>CAWGIB010000023.1:0-26444 GCA_963822545.1 uncultured Acidobacteriaceae bacterium | reverse complement strand
GCGCGCCTGTTCGGGCGACATATAGGAGGCAGTGCCAATCGCGGAGCCGGCGAGGGTGAGGGCTGGGTCGACGGAGTTGGTGTCCAGAGCTGATGATCGGGCGGACCCTTGTCCAAGCGACCCGTCGCGCGCAACGCTTTCCGCGCTTTTCCCGTGCTGAAGTTTCGCTACGCCGAAATCCAGAGTCTTTTCGTGGACCTTTTGGGTGACAAAAATGTTTGCGGGCTTGATGTCCCGGTGAATGATGCCTTCGGCATGCGCGGCTTCGAGGGCATCGGCAATTTCGGCTCCCAGTTGCAGCAACTTCACGTTTTCTAAAGGCTTGCCGGAAATGAGTTCGTGCAGCTTGCCTGCGGGATACTCCATCACCAGAAATGGGCGGTTTTCGTGTTCGCCAACTTCGTAGATGGTGCAAATATTCGGATGGTTCAATGAGCTTGCCGTACGAGCTTCGCGGTGAAACCTACTGAGTGCGTAAGAATCATGAGCAAAGTGTGCAGGCAGGAATTTGAGCGCGACGATTCGTCCCAGTCGAGTATCTTTTGCTTTGCAGACGACGCCCATGCCACCCGTGGCCAAATGGGAAATAAGTTCGTAGTGAGAAATTCGGATTCCAGGCTGGTACCGATCGACGTCGGCATTGGCCAGCTTCTTCCCTTGCTCGTGAGCCAATGCTTTGGCAACACTTTCCAGCGCCGGCGTTTCGATGAATGTGTTGGATTGCTTGCTATAGATAAGGAGTGAGTCAACTTCTCGGCGCAGAGCTTCATCGCCGGCGCACTCAACATCGAGGAAAGCGCTCCAATCGGCCTCATCACGCTCAAGGGCGGCGTGATACAGACGCTCGATTTGCCGCAGGCGCTCACTCATGGAAGTTTTTCTTCGCTAAGGGCACGCATCAGCCAGGACTTCGCAAATTTCCAATCGCGCAAGACGGTTTGCTCAGAGATTTTCAGAACCTCGGCCGTTTCTTCAACGCTCAGGCCACCGAAAAATCGCAGTTCCACGACTTCGGCTTTCCTCGCGTCCAGGATGGCCAACTGATTCAGAGCGTCATCGATGGCCACAATGTCCGCATCCCGCTCTTGGGATACATGAAGGGCTTCATCCCAGGAAACCTGGATCGCGCCACCGCCTCGTTTCAGATATTGTCGTGAGCGGGCAAAATCCGTGAGAATCCGCCGCATCATCTTTGCTGATACTGCAAAGAAATGAGCACGATTCTGCCAACTCACCTGTTGAATATCAATCAGGCGAAGATAAACTTCATTTACCAGGGCGGTGGTTTGAAGAGTCTTGCCCGGACCTTCACGGCGCATGTACTTGTGCGCTAAACGGTGCAACTCTTGCTCGACGAGCGGCGCTAGTTTCTCGAGCGCATGGTCGTCTCCGTCGCCCCACGCTCTGAGCAGTTCGGTAACCCCAGCTTTGGTCGGGTCATCATGAGAGCCGATCATCTGTTTGTCTCCCTACTCCCAAGGGCGGGGTACAAAAATATCATAGCCATCCGCCGCAATCTTTCCTTTTAAAAAGTAGGTCATCTTGCACCCAGTTCCTTACGGAATCCCTCAATTTTTTAACCAGTGCGATGTCAGTTTCGGAGGCTGATTCCCGCTATATCCAGTAAGGCGTTCAAAACAGGGCTGGGACGGCCCGAAACCCCCACAACCAGGAGTCGTGATGGAAGTGACAACAAATCGTCGAACCGAGTCTGTATTAGACGGCGAAAATTGTCGCTGGGGCTTTCAGGCGGCCCTCGAGGGTCCCAGGCCCAAAGCTGCGACGGCGGTACCTCCAATTTCGGATGGGATGCCAAAAAGCCCGGAACCGGTTTTCTTCGACAGATCGGGGAAAAGATGGCGGATGTGCCTGACAACGCTAGGCGCCGTTGGGTTCCTGATAGCTGCTGCTGCGGCTCTGTTTGTAGCAGGCCTTTTTCATGATCCACGCTTTCCTTCCCTCAAGATCGACTACGCATCGCTACTGCAACAGAATGAGCGCAACGAGCAAATTGGGACACCTGGCACGCTCATCAAGAACGCTTTCGCGGAGAATGATGTGGCCCCTCCCGAGGCCCACATGCCGCGACACGGTGAGAGGCCTGTTGGATTTTTAAGCAGGCCTCCCGTGATTTTCGGTTTTCACGTTCCATGGGACGACAATAGTCTCGTCTCACTCAAAGCAAATTCCGGGCACATCACTCATGTATTGGCTGAGTGGTTGATCCTGCAAAATGGCGTCGGCGACCTGCAGGACCACGCCGAAATGCCTGTGATTGAGTGGTCGCGCCGAGAGAAGATGCCGGTGCTGGCCGTAGTGACTAACTTCCGGGATGACCAATGGCGTGCCGCCGAGTTGCATCAGATTCTTTCTCATCCCGCTGCGCGCCGCCGGCTTGCGAATAACATCTATGACAGCGTTCATCGGTACAGGCTCGCCGGCGTCAATATTGACTTTGAACAAGTGCCGATCGGGGACCGCAACAGCCTGACGGCATTCATGCGCGAGCTGCACGATGCTTTCAAGCCCGATGGGCTCACCTTGACGCAGGATGTCCCGACCGACGACCCGCATCTTCCTGCATATGACATGCGCGCTCTCGCCGAGCTAAATGACTGTGTCATCCCCATGGTTTACGACGAGCACTTTGCCGCGGGTGCTCCCGGACCAGTCGCCTCGCTGCCTTGGCTTCGCGATCAATTGCAGGAAGTGTTGAAAGCCCTCCCCCCTGAAAAAACAGTCGTCGGTTTAGGCAACTTCGGATACGACTGGACGCTTGGTTCGACGCGAGCGGCCGTTGAAGTCGGGTTTTCCGATGTCATTTCCCGTGTGAACCAATATCACGGCAAAATTGAATGGCATCCTGGTTCAAAAAACGCTTCCTTGCACTATTCGAAGGGTGGAGTTCAGCACGAGGTCTGGTTCCTTGACGCGGTGACCGGCCTGAACTCGATTGCAGAGGTGCATCAGCACGGATTTGCCGGGGTTTCGTTCTGGCGGCTTGGCGCAGAGGATCCCGCACTGTGGAGTGTTTTCAAAAACAAATCCTGGCCCGCGGATAACTTTGGAACTGATTCTCTCGCGCCTCTACCGCCAGTGTCCGGTGTCCGACAATATGGCCGCGGGGAAGCGATTCGCGTCACGCAGACGAGCAGCAGTGGCTACCGGCACGTGTGGCGGGACGGTGAGGACTTGGACGAGACGTTCGAGCGTGTTCCCACCGGTGATGTCGTCGAAAGTATCAATGATGCGCGGGACAAAGTCTTCGCGCTGACGTTCGATGATGGCCCCGACCCGCGCTATACGCCACGCATCCTCGACATATTGAAAGCCAAGAATGTCCGCGCCACTTTTTTTGTAGTAGGCAGCCAAGCCGAGAAGTCGGCCGATCTGCTTCGGCGCATGTATGTCGAAGGACACGACATTGGGAACCATACCTACTCGCACGATAACGACGTTTTGGCGTCGGACACGAAGCTGGGACTCGAACTGAATTTGACCCAACGAATTATCGAGCACGTGGTAGGTCGGGCGACGACATTGTTTCGCTCTCCTTATAAGGCAGACAGTGATCTCAGAACTCCGGAAGCAATTCAGTCAGTTTTACGGCCGCAACGCTTCGGATATACGACGATCGGCGAACGAGTTGATCCAAGAGATTGGGAGACCAGATCGAAAGACGAAATCCTAGATGTCGTCATGCGTGACAAACATCTTGGCAACATCATCCTTCTTCATGACGGCGGCGGAGATCGCGAAGCCACTATTCAAGCCCTACCTGCGGTGATTGATCAGTTGCGCTCCGAAGGATACAGGTTCGTCAGCCTGGAAGAATTGTTGGGTCGCACTCGCGACGAACTGATGCCTCGGATGGGCCTGATGGAACGGAGTTGGGCGACCGTTGAAGGCGGGTTGATGGTGTTTCGCCAAAAAGCATTGTTCATAGTGCAGTGTCTTTTCCTGGCTGCCATTTCGCTGACAGTGTTCCGCATGCTGGTTTATGGCGCTCTCAGCATCTGCCAGAAAATGCAGACGAGGAAGAGACGTTTCGAGCAGGGATTCGAACCGCCAGTGTCGGTCATCATTGCCGCGCACAACGAAGAGAAGGTGATCGTTAAGACAATAAGAGCTGTGCTGGAGAGTAATTACCCAGATTTTGAAGTGATTGTCGTGGATGACGGGTCGACCGATGCGACGCTGGAAGTATTGCGGCAGGCATTTTCCTCATGTAGTGCAGTGCGCGTGCTGAGCCAGCCAAATGGCGGGAAGGCGGCGGCTCTGAATCGTGCGATTGCTGTGGCGAATCACGAGTTTCTGGTGGCTCTCGATGCGGACACGCTCTTTTGTCCGATCACCATCGGCAACCTTATCCGCCATTTCTGTAACCCCAAGGTGGCGGCAGTATCCGGCAATGTGAAGGTAGGAAATTCGAAGAAGTGGATCGCCCGGTTTCAGTCGATCGAGTACATCACCGGCTTCAATCTGGATCGTAGAGCGCTCGACTTGCTGAACGCGGTAGCAGTTGTTCCCGGCGCTGCGGGGGCGTGGCGCAGAAGCGCAGTCCTCGAAGCAGGCGGCTACCCGCGGGATACTGTTGCCGAAGATACCGATCTGACGCTCGCCATCCGCCGGCGGGGACATGTGATCCGCTATGACGAGCATGCTATCGCGTATACCGAGGTTCCGGAGACAGTTTCTGTGCTGGCCCGGCAGCGTTTGCGTTGGGCTTTTGGCACTTTGCAAAGCGCGTGGAAGCATCGCGACACCACCTTCCGACGAGAGTATGGAACCATGGGATTTATTACTTTGCCGAGCATCTGGCTTTATCAGGTCATGTTCGCAGGTATCTCGCCGATTGCAGAAATCGCTTTGATTTTCGCGCTGGTGGGTCTGAATACCAAAATGGCTTTGACCTACTATGGCGCGTTCTTCGCGGTAGAGTTGGTCGCCGCTTGCCTCGCCTACGCGCTCGAGAGCGAGGATCCGCTTAATCTGACTCTTCTGTTTTTCCAGCGGATACTCTACCCCCGGCTGATGTTTTACGTGGTGGCCAAGTCTCTTCTATTCGCTGTTGGAGGGCGGGCCATGGGCTGGGGCGCGCATGTTCGGCGGGCAACGGTGAAGATTTCACCCCAGCGATACACCAAGCCTGCGCTTGAGAAAGTCGGCTAGGTTTATGTTGCTGCGCGAACGAGTCAGGCATCCGCCGATTGCCTTGTTCCGAGTGAAACTACCGGCGAGGAAGTTAGGGTTGGTTTTATCGTGCTCCTTTCTGATCATCACGGCGCCAATGCATGCGCAGCAGGTGGGATCCTCTGGGGCACCGGTTTTGAGTGTCGAGGCCGTTGCGAATTCCTCTGCCTCCGATGACACAGAGAAAGATTCCAACCGCAAGGCAGTCGCCGAGCCAGCTTGGCTGATCACGAGTGATTCCGCCGGAAACGTTGACCAACGCATTAACCTACGAAGTGACTTCGCTGTGGGCGAACACGTACGGCTGGGCCTTATGCTCGGGCAGGGCTTTGTGTACAACACACTCGCGAACTCGCAGGCAAGAACTGAACAGATTCACGAGGCCGGAGTCATTGGTCAATGGCAGCCGAACCAAGTCTTTACGTTCAATGGCATGGTCGGAGTTTCACAACTGAATGGCACCGTTACCGACGGCGAACAGGCGGTCCGGCAAGCTGTGATTCCCATTACGAATCTCCAGCTTCATATCGCGCCGAGCAGAGGGACTGTAAAGCTGGATGCAGGTTTCAAGCGATTTATCTTTGACTTGAGCCCGGAACTGGTCGCCAATCGAGCTGTTCGCAACGATTTCATCTTGCATCCTCAAATAAGCCTTTCTTCTGGTTGGCGGGTTCGCGGCCTTGCGGAAATCGGCCCCGTAACGAGTGCGGGTGAGAGCAATGCTCGATACAATTCCGAATTTACCGTTGGAAGGAAGCTCGGGAAGGCGTCGGAGTTGTACTCAACCTACGGCACGCTGCACTATGCGAAAGCGAGTGCTGCTGGATACTTCTCACCAGACCTGGTTCAGAACATTGTGGGCGGGTGGAACACTGACGTCGATCGCAAGAGTGTTTCCCTATCACTCGACTTCGCCGCTGGCGCAGGACACGCGAAGAATCACGGTGCAGATTACGGCCCTTGGGGTCTGTCTGTGCAGGCTCAGTCGTATGTTACGTGGACACTCGACTCGGGAAACGAAGTCCGCGCTTCCTACGAGTTTTACTACGACCAATCCAATCCGGCCATTGCCACGGAATCGGTCGCAGGGGCTTGGCACATGAGTGTCGTCACTTTTTCCTTCCATTGGCGCACGAAAAAGTAATCTCTCTTCCGCTCGCAAGCTCGATGCTTGTGGTGAAATCGCTGGCACAGGGGGCATTCCAAGCGGCAAGAGCGGCAAGAAACGCGCCGTCATCGCCACGGCCAGAAAGCTGGCAGTGTTGTTACATCACTTGTGGGTCAGTGGAGAACTGTATGAACCGCTGCACAACAGCAACCAGAGAGCGATGCCGGCAGCAGGCGGCAGCATAGAGTCAAAATCTTCTGCGAAAGGAAGCAAAAGCCCAACTCCGAGTTCCGGTGACTGCGTTAATTGCCTGGCCCAACTTCTATCGAAGAGATGGAAGTTCAGGTGAACAAACAGGTGTAGCACCGGCTGAAACGGGAACACCCAACTTGCACCGAGCGAACAAAATCGCTCACGAGAGTGCGAATGGAAGGGTGGCGACAGAATGCAGACTCGGCAAGGAGAAAACCATGTCCAACAGAACGAATAAAGAACTAACTTGACTCCGACCCGCCTTCTCATGGAGGGCAATTACACTCATTGAGGCTTTAGATTCTGCGTTGCCACCTGCCGTTCACCTGCCATTACGACCGCGATCCACTGCCTTGGATAGCTAAAGCCGCCGTCTGTTGCTCTCTATCTAGTTGAATGTACGTTTGAACGGATGTTCGAGTCCTACCTGAGGAACCATTTCTTTTCAGCGGCTTACTGCAAAACGACATTTTCAGCCTCCGTCGACCTGCGTCAATCTCACCCTGAAAAGGGGGGCGCGGCCAACGGTGCAGTCGAGATCTAAATGAGCAAGCGCAGGTTTTCACATCCCGAGCGGTATGCGATTTGGGTTACCCATGAGGAGCGGTGCGGGCTCTGTCAGTGCGTTCCCGCCTCGGCTCACTTCCGGAAAGGTATCCGCCTTGTCTGCGCAATTAAAGTTGAGCAGGGCACCATTCTCTGCCCGAACTCTGCCCAATCGGTCGATAAAAGACATGATAGGAGGACACAAAACGACCCGCACGAAGCGCGGACAGGTTGACAGGAACTCTCTGAATGCCGCGCATTTATCGGGATTTTACGTGGTTGGAAAAAATGAATGGGTCAGGATTAGAAATCCGATGCTCTATCCGCTTGAGCTACGGGCCCTCGGTGCGGTTAGTATAACCAACCCCTCCGGGGGACAGCCAGTTAGGCAGAGAACGCAACCAGCATCATGCAAGGGGGGAAATGGAGTCTGATATCGCCGGAAATTGTCGTGGCGGTGCGATAGGCGTGGCGCGTCATTCCGGCGGCGAGAACCGTATTTCAATCAGCTCGTGCGACTCATGAGAAGCTGCTTCCCATTTCCATTGTCGAACTGTGTTTGCGGCCGCCTGTCCGAGGACGGGATGACCGCCTTTGATCGTCACGGTCTTGACAGTCCCATCGGGAGCCACAAGGGCATCGACTTTGACCAAGCCAAATAGCGCCATGCTTCGTGCCAGTCCCGGGATACTGTGCCGCTGGGTGGTTCACAAGTTTGCGTTTGAGAGATGAATCCTGCTGAGCGCCTGCAATCACCGTCAGGAAACCTAATGCGACAAGCAGTCCTTCCCGGAACCTGAGTCGAAAGCCGACCAACGATTGAAATCGCACGCGCGGATTCATGCGCCAAGTGTAAATGCTCAAAAAGCAACATTAAGAGTAACGAACGTAACCTCTGGGGATGAAGATAAGATGAGCGAAGTTGAGGAGTTTGCTTGCGCCAAAAGAAAAAGTCCGTCCGCAAGGACGGCTTCAATAAAAACATTGCTAAAACCACTGACCAGGGCTGGCGGTCGGTGCTTTGGAAGAAGAGATTTCCGACAAATAGCTAAGTGTTGTGGCGCAGCTTCGCAGGTGTCTGAACCTGCTTCCAGGAGTTTTCCGACTGATTAGTCCTTCAGCGGCACCATTGTTTGATCGCCACGACAGAAGGTCGCGACTTTAAGTAGTCCACCCTGGGCTTGCGGCATCGTCATCACCGGGCCATAACAGTAAACGGCGTGGCCGTTCGCAGCGAAGTACCAGCGTCCACCCTTCTTCTTCACCGGTTGCGGATTGGAAATCGGGGCGAGTTGCGCGGGAGGCGCCAACCTCGGAACAGGAAGCGACAAAACTAAGGCTAGGGCTAGGGCCTTCATATCGGGTCTCACTCCACTCCGGCTCACCACCAGAGCCGGTTCATCACAGAACCTATTTTTCTTACTGTCAATCTTTAGCCGCTCGAAAACGGCGAGCCGTCAACGGCAGCCAGCAGGCGATCGCTAGATCACGCGCGTCAAACGCCTCACGTCTTCCAAATCGGCGGCAGGTTTGCCCGGAGCCTCTTTCGTCGATCGCGCTGATTTGCTCGGGCGCTTTGCATCCTTATCGGAATGCTTCGGCGCGGCTGCCGAGCCTGAATTTTTCTGATCAGTCGGCACCGCAAGTTGTTCAGCCGCACGCTGGCTTGCATCCCTTGCCATTTTGCCTTTGAGGGCAGCGAGTTGAGTGCTGTCTTTGAGCATTTCGCGGATCAGTCCGCGTTGCGATTCGATGGTCTGGCCTTGCTCGAACACCAGCATGGTCAGCAGTGAATAAGAGAAGACAAACAGCACCACCAGGATCGGAAGCATGGCGGCTGGACGGTTCGCCTTCTGGGAAGCTTTACACTCAGCGCTGTAAACGACTGTCAAGGTTGCCCCCAAACTCATCCCCGGTGACTTCCGGGATTCGATACTGTCTAGTGCACCCTTAAACCCATATTGGGGAATCACCGCAACTAATTGAAGATGAATAAGTTAAACAAGTTCTTGGCGCGCCGCGGCAGGCGTAATGTGAAAGTGTCTTCACTTTATGAGTAACCCACGCTGCGTTACGGGAGGCACTCCTGTAGAGAGGGGGATGGCAGCGAGCGTGCCAGAACGCCTCGCCAGCGCGGCTTTACTAGGCTCTGTTCTCTTCCGTCTTCACTTTGGCTAGCACGGTCTGAGGCGTGGTCACGAGGTGCTGGATTCCGACATATTGTCCGCGAACTCTTGCCCAACGTGCTTGATGAGGACGAGTGTCGACGTGCAGAAAGCCGTCATCGTACGCTCCAATTCCGCCGTTCATAAAGGTTGGAACCTGCAGCGCCAGTTCGAACATTTCCTGTAGCGACAATCCGGGAATGTTGATGTCCGCCGCTATTCCAAGTGTGTGTTCGCTGTTTGGAACGCCTCCCACCTTTTGGTTGTGCATGGGACAGCGGTAACCGTCGTGGACGATGATTTCTTTGCCGGTCAAAGAGCGCAGCAATTCCAGCGCGTCAATCAGCGCTTTCTCGATCTTCAGATCGCCGCAGCAGTGACAGGCCAATTCCGCCTTCGAAAAATGCGAGCTCAAATCACCCATCTGTCTACCTCGTTTCTGGACCTCTTGCCAGAAACGAATGGCTGCAGTCCACAGATTTATGAGAACCGAAACTGACGACAACTAGATGTGAGCGCAGTCACCCAAAATTTGGTCGGTTTCCTTGGATCCTGATAGGCTTTTGGGCGGACGAGCGGTGCGACTTTTGGCTCTTTCGGGCATCTCATTTTGGGGGAACAAATATGACTGAGAACGTGAAGGAACAAAACCAGAGCGCTGGAGCCCAGAAGATCCAAAAGACGGACGAAGATTGGAAGAAGGAACTCACCCCCGAGCAATACCAGGTAGCTCGCCAATGCGGTACCGAACGCGCGTTTTCCGGCAAGTACTGGAACAACCACGAAAACGGTATGTACACATGCGTGTGCTGCGGCGCTCCCCTGTTCGACTCGGAAACGAAGTTTGATTCGGGAACAGGTTGGCCAAGTTTCTATAATCCTGCGGACAAGCAGAACATCGCAGAACATACGGATCAAAGCTACGGAATGACGCGAACGGAAGCGCGCTGCGCGCAGTGCGATGCCCATCTTGGGCATGTTTTTCCGGATGGTCCGCGACCGACTGGAATGCGGTATTGCATCAATTCGGCGTCGCTCGACTTCAAACCTAAGAAGTAATTGTGGTCGGTGTTGAGACTTCGGCGTGCGCTACTTTTGGCTGGATCTTTCGCGCAAAAAACTAGAGGGACGAGTGATTTTTCTCGTCCCTCTTTTCGTTTGTTTAACGTACGTCGGTTAACGAACGTCGGCTAACGAACTCAAACTAGGCATTGCCAGCGGTTGCAGCCATCGCCTTCTGGGCTTCAACGGGCTTCTGCTGGTTCTGCTGCGTCTTCTGATCTTTCTTTTCGGGGTTGCGAACTTCGACTCCGCCCTTGAGGATCGCGCCTTCTTCAACGCTGATGCGGTGCGTGATCACATCGCCTGAGAGCAGGCCTTCACTGCGGATATCGAGACGATCGGTGCAGTCCACATTGCCCTGCACTTTGCCCATCACAACAACTTCTTTGGCGGTGATGTTGGCCGCGACGACTCCATTGCGACCGATGGTGACGCGATTGTCGGGAAAGTTGATGGTGCCTTCGACACGTCCATCGATGAATAGCGATTCTGAACCAGTAATTTCACCCTTGATAACGAGCGAGCGACCGATGTTGGCCTGATCCATGGGTGAGGTGGCTTGCTTGGGAGGTGTGTAGCTGTTGGTCGGAGGAGCGACTGGAGCGTACTTGGTTTCCGGAGACTGCAACATTGAATAACCTCACTTGAGATCCGCGGCGATGGAGTGAGTTGGTCTCCGGCGGCGGTTGTAACGGCGAGAAGAGAATCGCACGAAAGGCCGTGTTACGGAAAGTTACGGAGGTACTTAGAGATGCGGGCCAAATATTTATTTTTGAAATGTGTCGGGTACTTTTTCGGTTTTTTGGGGAATTTTGGTTCGCGGTTTACCATTTGGTACTCGGCCATCTTCTCTTCGATCTTGAGAACCAGGGACTTGCGGGGATGCTCTTTGAAAACACGGGAGTTCTATCCAAGGGCTTCTGCGATAAGGACTTGTTCGCCGGACCTCATTTTGCGGGACTCCGGGGGGCCGGTTCGTCCCGATTGAAAAGTCAAGGGTGGCTGGTTTCTGGATCACAGATTTGGGTTTAGTCGTTTGTTTTCACCACGGAGACGCAGAGACACAGAGAAATCCCGGGAAATTTATCTTCATCTAAATCTAAGCGACCCATGTATCCAAGTGACCCTTGTTTTGTAGGATCACGCTATCCTGCCGGGGAGGCTATTGGGCGATCTTGCCGGGTTGAATGCCTTGGCCCAGGACGAAGGTTGCGCCGACCGATCCGACGACTGCTGACTTGCGGGAGAGATTGAGGCGTTCGCGGATGCGGTAAACGGCTTCGATGCCGGTGCAGTGCGCTCCGATCAGGTAGGAGACTCCGAATCCCTTGAGTTTGTCGGCGGTCCAATCGAGTTGCTGGTCGGAGGCGGGAAAGAGGTGAAATCCGCCGATGAGGGCGTAGACAGGTGTGTCCGGAAATTCTTTTTCAGCAAAAGTGAGCGTGTTGACCACGCCGGCGTGACCGCATCCGGAGACGAGGACGAGTCCTTTGGCGGTATTAATGACGAGCGACTGATCTTCGGGAATATTGTCTTCGACCAGTCCGGCGGGGGTTTGCACCTGGCCGACGACGGACCAATTTCTTTCGGGAAAGGGACGCGGCACTGGGCCAGTGAGCCAGGCGCCGGGAAACAATTCCACGAAGGAATCGTGTTCGATGAACTTTCCGCCCGTTGCCTCGTATTCCTTGCGCAAAGCGAGCATGACGTTACCTTCCTTGCCATCCGCAGGACGGCTGTAGAAGATGCCCTTGCCGACATGCACGACGGAAAGCGCAGAGGGATTTTTCTTCATGAACTCGCGGCGCAAGGTCAACAATCCGCCGACGTGGTCGCTGTGATTATGGGTGAGCACGACCTCGCGGACATCGCTCAAATCGATTTTCAGGTCGTGGATGTTGGACAGTACGGTGTCAGGCCGTGCGCCGGTATCCACCAGAATGCGGTGGCCATCGGCTTCGACGAGCGCGGCGAAACCCCATTCGCCAATTCCTTCGTCGGCAAGCATGGTGGAGAGGATCGTGATCTTGAGATTCTGGACCGCAGGATGCGCAGGAGATTGCGCGAGAAGTTGAAGGCTACTGAACAGCAGCAAAATTGCCAGCGCGAATTTTGCGATACTTGTGGTCGGCATGCGAAAGAGTATAGACCGAAAGAAAATCGTTGGGCCGGAACTATCCCGGCTGGAGCCGAGCTCGACTGGAAGCAGGCTCGGCCCGCAGCGGTCGCACGGGATGGACGGGGGCACAACCAGGCCCTCGTGTCGAGCTAATAGTGGGGCTTCGCGGATTACCCTTGCGCAAGCCAAAACCCGGGTTGGGTGGGCAGTTTCCGGCGTTGGTAGCACACCTGAAGGGCTCGAAACGCTTGTGGTGCAAAGGTTGGCAAGCTGGTACCGTTGAAATAACGGTGAGATAGCGGCTTTGGAAGCGCTGCTACTCCCAGGTCGTGGGCCCGTTGTCCGGAGAATTCAATCCATGCAAAAACAGAAGGGTTTCTCACTGATCGAACTGCTGATCGTGGTAGCGATTATTTTGATCATCGCCGCGATCGCGATCCCGAACCTGCTACGCGCGCGTATTTCAGCGAATGAAGCGTCAGCCGTGGGTTCGGTGCGTACCATCAACACAGCGCAAATCACTTATAACTCAAGCTACTCGACAGTAGGTTTTGCCAGCTCATTGGCGTCCCTGGCCGGAACGAGCTGCGCACCTCCGACATCGGGCGGCGCTTGCCTGATTGATACCCAGCTGGCTGGCGGCACGAAGAGCGGTTACTCGTTCGGTATCTCGGGAGCGACGGGGACGCCGGTGGCGACCTACAGCATTATTGCAGCGCCGATCGCGCCGAACCAAACTGGCACGCGCTACTTCTGCTCGTTCGCAGATGCGGTGGTTCGCTTCAGCCCGACAACGGCAATTGCAACCTGCGACTACTCCGTTGCGCCGCTGAACCAGTAAGTCGTTGTTTCTTGCGGGATGGTCTTCCAAGGTCTCTGTGTGCCCGCTTGTCGCCCTCGGCTTCATCCGCATCTTGGACATGGGGATTGGAGTCCCCACTCAATCGCAAACTACGCGATTGAATGGGGCACCCGGCACCCCGAGCTAGATAAGTTTCAGAGGGATGTACGTCCGGGGCAAGACCTGGCCACCCGCCCATTTTGCTTCGCGGCCAAGGGATGGAGAGGCACACCCGTCGCCGGTCGACTGGTCGCTGATCCTGTGCTGGCAGCTTACGAAAGGTGCTTCTGTTCGTCGAAAAAGGGGTATGAAGAAATCTGTTGCAAACTTTGTGGTGGCTGGTGTAGCCGTCATTTTATTTTGGACGGTGTGGGCTTCGGGCCAGAGCGCGAAGGGGCCAATCGGTGTCGCGTACCAATTCAGCCACTCGGTGAACGACTCGCCATCGTTCTCGCCTGACGGCGAGGAAATGGTTTTCATTTCGGTTGTGGCCGGGAAAGAGCAATTGTTCCGGATGCATTTGGACGGAACGAAGGTGATGCAGTTGACGCGGGACGACGCCGATCATGAAGACCCGGCGTGGTCGCCGGACGGAAAGCACATTGCATTCGTGCTAATGCGCGATGGTCAGGAACGAATCTTCCTGATGAATGCTGACGGCACCGGCGTTGAACCTCTTACTCCCGCGGACGTGAAGACGATTCATCCGAACTGGAAGCCCGACGGCTCGAGCATAGCCTACTGTACGGATGATGATTTGAAGCCGCCGAAGAAAAATCCGGCGGAAATCTATTCGATGGAACTTGCCGACCGAAAGATCACGAAAGTGATCGAAGGTGGCGTGAACACCTACCCGGCGTGGTCTCCTGATGGAAGGAAGATCGCTTTTCGTCGGATGGTGGGCGAGAGTAACTCTGAGGTGTTTCTGGCGAACGCCGACGGCAGCGAGGCGCGCAACCTGACGAGCGATCCAGCTTTTGATGGGTGGCCAGCCTGGTCGCCGGATGGGAAGAAGATTGCGTTTGCGTCGAATCGAAGAGGGAGCTACGAGATTTACATCATGAATCCTGATGGCAGCGGAGTCACAAAAGTGGCCAACAATGAAGGACGAGCTACCGGTCCACAATGGACCAAGGACGGCAAGAGTATCTTTTTTCCTTTATGTAAGAAGGTGGATTTCTCGTTCGATTGCCAGATATACGCGGTGAAGCTGGACGCATACGCTAAGTGAGCATCGTTGCCCACGTCTCGAAATGCGCGAGACGTGGGGCACCCCGAGCTAGATAAGTTCAGAGGGATGTACGTCCGGGGCGAGACCTGGGCCACCCGCCGATGCCTCACCGTAGAACATCGCTGGCCAAAAATCCCCATTACACCGGGCGAGAATCTCAGGTGGTGAAATCGCTGTTCTCAAAGCGGTGCGGTGTGCGTGAGCGCAGATTCAGCAGCTTTGTCCTGTCCCACAAGGTCGAACAATCCTACCGCTAGTACGGGAAACGACAACCACCAAAGAAAATATCCAATCCCGAGGCCTGATATCCACCCATTGGGTGTAAGGCGAATATACCAATGTGTATTGAAGAGGAAAGCCGCAGCGGCGACCCATGCGGCTATGCGTCGAAGGGAACGGGTTCCACGCAATACCACCCACGGTGAGACGGCAATGAAGAAGACCGTCGTAAAAACGCTTAGAGCGGCAAGCAGCGCATCGAGATAGTACCCTGCACTGGGCCAAGCCGTCCTCGCCGCGATGAGAAAGGCCCAAACACCCGTGATAGGACTAATTGCTCCCCCGCCAACACTCGTAACGACAGGAAGGAACCAAGCTGCGCCGTTCAGCAACCACGCAACCAAGATCAGAACTTGCGGCCTTCTCATTATGCCGCCTCTCGCAACGCTATGATTTCTTACGCTACAAGTATATGCACAACACGGAACTCCCGAGGTAGTTGTTGAAATATCGCGATTACACTCATTGACACTCCGACCGGGGGTGAGTGTAATTGCGTGTTTGCATCAGTTGATTTCCGGTTTGAAGTTAAACCTCCAACGAAAGTAACCGTCTGATGTAGAATTCTCCGGCGAATCAAGTGCCGCTTCAGCAGGAGTGACCGTGAACTACGCCCGCATTGCATTGGCCTCTCTCGGGGCTATGGTCGCCTACTTTGTCTATGGCTTTGCCATGTTCGCTGCATGGCCATCCATGAAAACAGAATTCATGAAGTATCCCAACGTCTATCGTCCCAAGGACGAGATGATGAAGGTAATGCCCTACGGCATGATCGCCATCCTCATCGCCATCGTGGTCGTCGCGATTCTCTATGCAAAGATCTATAGCGCTGGTGGCGGCATCGTATCAGGCATATACCTCGGCGCACTCATCGGCCTTTTCTCTGTCTGCACCTTCGCGATCCACAACTACATCAACCTGAACATCGGCCTTACGCTGACCATCTACCAGTCCATCGCCTACTTCATTCAATGGGTGATTGTGGGCGCAGCCATCGGGCTCATCTACAAGCCATCGTAGATTTTGTCGGGAAAACAGGGTTATCGAGAGGCGAAGCTTTTTGCGAAGTTGCCAGGGGCTAGAAAGAGAGCAGCGACGCCCGCGCAAAGCTCGGCATTCGTAGTTCGCAGCCACTTATTTCAACGCGGGACTCTTCTCAGGGTTACTCGGCAAGGAATCGAAGATGAAGTAATGCCCCTGTCCGCATCGAAACAGGTTAAGTATGATTTTTCCTGAAACGTTCTGAATTGAGTCCTGACCACAAACGGGACAGAACTTGGGGATATTGACCGTGAGCTTATACGTCACTCTGTCATGGTAGGGCGCTTTGGAATGCTCCATTGTGATGCATGTCACAGGCACGGGTGACGGCAACAGATGGCTTGAACCAGTCCAAATCAGTCTGTATTGGTGAAAAAACGCCATTTTACTCATGACGGCGTCTGCATCCCACGTCCACGGGCCCTATTACCTTCGTACCGCGCGCTTGTGCCAATCTACGATTTCCTTCCAATCTCCTGCCCGATACTTAGTATGTCGCTGGAAATGACGGGTTGTTGCTCGGCCATTCTCGCCGAACAGCGACGCTCACCGCCGGCTGAGAAGAAAGCAGACCCTTCGGAAGATTTCGGCCCATGACGTTTCGTTATCTGCAGGACAACAAGTGTTCCCAGAAGTGCCGGCTTTCAGGCTCCACGAGTTTTCTATCTCTGGCGAGTCTGTTTCTAGTCCTGGCCGCGGCCTCCGTCTGCCCTTCGATTGCGCGGGCGGCTGAAGAAATTACGACACTCAGATCCGTCAAGAGCTCAGACCCATCACTGCGATACGATTCGATCGACTGGTTCGTTGATTTCAACGCGATGGATCGGCGGCACCGCGATCTTCTCCCAGCTCTTCCATCGGTCAAAACGCCGATGGGCGAGGCAGGTGCGTTTCATGAAAATGAATTCCTTCCGGTCTCCGGGGCAACGAGCACAGCGAATCCATCTTCTGCGATCTTCAAAACCGATCGGTGGCGCACCAACAAAGCGGTGATCGCATCGAGCATCTTTGAAGCGGCATGGCTGACTGCTGACGGGATTACGACGGCGGGTATGAGCCGAGGTGCACGCGAAGTAGGTTCGACTTGGGCCTACGGAAGGCATCCGACTTCGGGCCGGACGGCTGCCATGATGGCTGCTGAATTTGTGGGCGTTGAAGCGAGTTCGTATGTGTTGCACAAGATGAAAGCTCCGAAGTGGATCTATATCTCACCGATGGTTATCAGCGGAAGCCTCCACGCCTCCGGAGCAATCCCTAACATGAAAATTGGACAATGATGCGCCGTGCTCCAGTGGAATGTTAAGACGATTGGACACGGGCGCTCGAGTCACTTTACCCGTTTCAGCGTGACGTTTGCGAAATGATGGATCTGGCTGTTCTCCAGATTGTCGATGAGCCACTGCCAGCTATCTTTCTTTTTGTCATAGCTGAATGTTGTGTGGATCTGATTGGCGGGTGAGATGTTGAAGATGAAAGGAATGGAACCTCCGGCCTGGGTGGCGCGGGCGATTACTTCTGTCGAGAGGGCATCGCCGGAGGTGGAATCCAGCCATAGGCAAGTGTATTGTTGGGCCTTCGAGTCCCAGCCTATGTAGACAATTGCCTCGTATGCGGCACCGCCCTTGGCATTCTTTTCACGTGAGATCTCGTGGAGTTGGAGGTACTCGCGGTTGAGGACCCAAGTGGCCTGGACATCGTGGGTGGTTTGCTTGCGAGGCAATCGTTCCTTCGAGAAGCCAATTGCCCGCCAGATGGTCGAGGAGTTCTGCTGCTGCAGCTGTAGGGTCCTGCCTGGCTGGGGAGGGAAGTGAGCAAAACACGATGGATATCAGTAGACAGAATATCGCGCGAACGAGGCGCATATCAGACTCTCCTGTATCGGGTACGCAGGCCCTTACTCGGTTCCGTAGGTTGCAAGAGGAATAATAATGGATTGGTGGGGAAGGGAAATGCTCCTCAGCGGCTAAAGCCGTATTCAAGTAGAGCGGTTATCGCAGCGCTAAAGCGCTGCGCCACCCAAATGCCAACAATCAAACGCCGCCAATCAAATCCCGCCAACAAATCGCTGCCAACTAACGCCGCCAATCAAACACTGCCAACTAACGTCATTCTTGATCTGACTTTTTTCGCATAGGCAATGGGTGGCTTGGGCGCGGCGGAGGCATCCATACTCAGCTATCAGTTAGGAATGTCGAAACCCGTTTTCCTGAGGACTGACAACCGAGGGTGATGAACTCGGCATAGATCAAGTCTTCCGCCAAGCTGAAGGCGCAAACTTGTCTGAACGCTTTGCATTTGACGAAGAGGTTGGGGAAAGGGGCTTCTCGTGGAAGCCCCCTTGCGTGTTTAGCGACGGACTTATTTCAAAGGCTGAACGATGATATCTTGCACGCCGGTGATGGGGTAGGGCGATCCCGGCGCCTTCTGGTGAGTGGTAGGAGTGATTGTGTAGACGAGTAACTGACCGGCCGTGTTGCTGATGGCGTAGAGGTGGTTGTCATTATCCCAGAACATCTGGTTAACCGGTTCTTTGGTGAGCAGGGCCGTGTAATGGGTGACGGGATTGGAGCCGTTGAAATGAAAAATTTGTAGACCTTCCTGACCAGCGACGGCAAGGAGTTGGCCCGAAGGCGACATCTTCATGTCATAAGGGTTCGAGATTTTGGTGGCCGGCATAGTCTTATAGGTGCTGTTGGTAGTCAGATTGCCGTTCGCGTCGGCAGTGAAAACCGCGATCTGCACAGGCCCAGGGGCGCAGCCGGGTGGGTTAGCGGGCTGCTCGAGCATCGCAAGGTTGTTGGTGGGGTCGGCCACCGTGAGGTCCGGATAGTAGATGCGCACTCCCGGAGGAGGCGTCGGCTGAACATTAAATTGACTGGCGATGGAATTGAGGAGCCCATTGCTCTCGCGCTGAAATGCGTAGATATTGGGGTACATGCAGCCAGACTGATCGGCCGAATACGCGTAGACGTTATCGCCGATAAAAAATGTGTTCGTGTAGTCGCCGGGAAACGCACCGGTAATGGTGTTACCCAGATAGTTGAGGGCTCCGGAAGACTTATCGACGGCGTATGAGGCCGTTTCGTTGTTGTTATCGGCGTCGAGTTCCATCGCGTAAAGATCGCTTCCGGTATGGTCAAAGAACAAGTTGGCTGCGAAAAGGCACTGATTACCCGGCTGAACGCACGGAGTTGAAGTGACGTAGGTCAATGCGCCATTCGATCCGATCTTGAAAGTGTCAATATTCGTCGGACTCGAATTATCGGTAGCCATGAGGTATTTTCCGTTGACCGCCAGGGAACTGACGTTCTGCGGGAAGGGCGAGCCGGGGATAGGAGTGAGCGCGCCGGTCGAGCTGGCGGAATATCCGACGACGGAATTCGGGTTGCCATTTCCGGGGCCGGCCGCGACGTAAACGTAAGCGACCGAGGAGCTACTGAATTGATCGGGTTGGGAATCGGCCGAAGGCGAGCTCTGTGCGGAAGCGGACGCTGCGCTCAACGCTGCGCAGAAGCAAAGGGTGGCGAAGGGCTTGAACATCGAAATGGCTCCTACTAGAAGTAAGTCTGTGCGGTGATTCGATGGTGAGAGATAAGGGGCAGTTGTATCTGAAACTTCCTTTGCTTCGCGCTCGCTACAGGATCTTCGCCGGTGCGCGAGGGCTGGGCAGGTGGATATGATTGAAGAAACTTCGACTTTTTACCGCTTTGTAAGTCCGGCCGTGGAAGTGGGTATTTGAGGAGGTATATTGTGGTTCCCCGTGTTTCCTAAGGGGAATACCGTAGTGGAGAATTCAATGGGAGTCGTCACCATTGTGGAGTTCGTTATACTCATCCGCTATGATTCCCCGCATTGCCGTAGGTTTCGCACTTCTCTTACCTGTGGTTTTTGCTCAATCACAACCCGCATCCGCACCTGCGGATGCGGATGTACGGGAGGCGCTCGTCCATTTCATTCGGGCCTTCGATGACTTAGATTGGGAGCATTTCCGGCTCGCGTTCGATGACAATGCCACAGTGTTCTATCCGCGTGCGATGCCGCAACGAGCCAACGGCCGTGTCGAGTTCGAAAAGGCTTTCAAGACGGTGTTTCAGCAGATACGCGGCAGCAAAACTGCCGCTCCGTACATGGACATTCAACCAAAGGAGTTGAGAAACAAGTATTCGGAGACGTAGCGATTACAACCTTTCATCTCGACGATAGACCAGGGTTCCTCAATCGACGAACTATCGTCCTGAACAAAACGGAGAAAGGTTGGAAGATCGTGCATCTGCACGCATCGGAGGTGTCCGTAATGGGTGTTGGACCGTAGCTGGCATAAAATCAGCGATTGCGCTCGCTGACGCCCCGCAAAGTGGGGCTTTGAGTGTAATTGGCTGATTTCATCGGCCCTCTGCCTGGATAACCTCGTACAAAACGAACGACCACAATAGCAGTGACCCGACGATCGCGAGAAGCCACATTTTGCTTCCTCGTTGTACCGCAAGCATGGCACAGCAAAGTGCGGCTATCTCAATCACCAAAGGCTCAAAAAACGACAGGTCGTCGGGAGAATACATCAATGCAAACACAACGAGCGAAATGAAGGACAACGCGATACTCAAGAAGCCCAGCTCTCTACTTCCTCTACTTCTTCTTCTCTTTCTCACGCAAGCCGCTCCTCGGGCTTTGGGATTCCGCGATAAAGGAACAGGCTTCCGCACAACCGAAGAAGGCTGGACGTGCCCAAAACGCAGGAAGCATTATGTTAGGGGGCTATTGGCCTGTCAATCTGGAAGCAGTTGCCTTCGTAAGAAGAAGCTTCGGCGGGCCGGCTGAGAATTGTGGGGGGGCAACTGGTGGTCTAGTGTCGTGTGAACAATCTGAGGCCACCGGATTCGCGGGGGTAGAACGGCAGGGTGTTTGAAGATTCACAACTGCGGTCGCTGACTCTTGTATCGGCTAAGCGAGTAATGGGAGGCGCCGGCAAACATCTCCATCTGGGGATAAGTCGCCTAGCAGCAACTACACGGAAAAGAAACCTCATCCCGCAATTGTTCTGTCGGGCTAACTTCTGAAGCGTCGATGATGTTCGGTCCCGTTCCATAGCTCGAAGCCTCCGCGGAACGCGTTCTCGTTGTTTCCGAGGCGGGTGCCGGGTGGAAGCTTCTTGAGCTTCTTCGCGTTGCCTCCTCCCAGCACAACCTCTTGCGGTTCCAGTGCGGCCCGCATTAACGAGACTACCTTCTCAACCTCGCGTGCCCATTTCTTCCGACCCAATCGCTTCAGGCCGCGAATCCCGAGATAATCCTCATAGGTTTTTCCACGCTTGTACGGCAAGTGAGCCAACTCCATCGGTTCTACTATTCCGTCAGCGATCATGGCGGAGCCCAATCCTGTGCCCAAGCCGAGGAAGAGCAACCTGCCCTTTTTATAGCTGCCGAGTGCCTGCATGGCGGCGTCATTGATTATCTTCACGGGTCGTTTCAGGGCCGTACGAAAATTGAAGCCCACCCATCCTTTTCCGAGGTTATGTGGCTCTCGGAATGGTCTTCCGTGCGCTACAGGTCCTGGGTAGCCAATCGACACGAGATCATACGGAATGTCTCTCGCCGCGGCCTTCACCTGGCGGACCATCGCGCGGGGGGTCAAAGTTGGCCCGGAAGGAATTAGGATGGGCTGCTTCATCCCAGTGACGAGCAGCTTTACGTGGGTGCCGCCAACATCCAGGACTAGAATTCGCGGATTTGTCTTCATCTCATCGTGCCCCTCTTATGGAAGGCGACCAACCGTGGCGGTGCGTACGGTGTCTGCCCTCGGGCTCAACGATAATTCAGAACGGATCGCGTCGCCATGATTGTTGTCGAAAAAATCACACGCATGGTGATTCGGCCGCTTCGGGCTGTTGGTTGTGTTGGGCAGGGAAGTGCGGCTGGAACCGGGGCACGCCGGTGGTTGTTTTTCCGGCATTCCGGAGCGGCGGAGTAAATAGGGTGCAAGCCAAGGCCTGCACCCCAAAATCATTTGTCGATTTCCTGGAATTATCCTTTAGGTTACGGTGAAGGTCTGCGAGCTGGTTGCCTTACCACCTTTCGTTGTGATTCCAATTTTGCCAGTCTTGGCACCCGCCGGAACAATGGCGGTCACCTGGGAATCGGAGTTCACGGTGAAGCTGGTTGCTTTGACTCCGCCGAAGGTAACGGCCGAAGCCTGGGATAAGCTCGTGCCCTTGATCACAACCGAGGTCCCAACCGCGCCGCTGCTCGGGTTGAAGGAGGAGATGGTTGGGATGATTTTGTAGACCTGGGGCGTTGCAAGATTCCCGCCGGGCTCGAGCACAGTGATTTTTCCTGTTGTGGCACCGGAATCGACGGTAGCGGTCAAGTAATTGTCAGTGCTGGCCACGAATGATCCTGCTCCTGTACCGAATTTCACACCCGTGGCATTGGAGAATCCCTGGCCAAGAACGGTGACAGTATCATTTACCTTTCCTGAGTAGTAAACAAACTGCTCGGCGAAAGGACTGAGCCCGTTGTCGAAGCTGTAGATCGCTCCATAAGCCGTATGAGCTCCGCCGTGAAATGTCAATCCATAGATCTTGCCGTTGGTGTGCAGGAGCGGAGTGGGAAAGGGGGTGTCGCCGGTCGCAGTTGCGAAATTGTGGAGAACGGTGATGTTCTTGCCTGCCGTGTCGATCTTGAAGAGGGTGCCCACCCCGTTGGCTCCGCCGACGGAAGCCACGCCATAAAGGAATCCGTCGCTGCCCTGCACCAGTCCCGCGAAAGGCGTTGCGCCGTTTACCGGGCTAGTGGTGCTGAAGTTGTAAAGAGTCACGAGCTTTCCGCCAGTAGTCATCTGAAAGACGGTGCCACCATTGTTAGTTCCGCCTGTCGAGCATGTGCCGTAGAGCTTGCCATCCACGCCCTGCATCAGCGGACTGTATGGCGAATAACCCTGCGATGTGCCTCCAAAGCTGTGGATAATCTTCAACTTCTTTTTTTTCGGAGAAAACTGAAAAGCCGTGCCCCCATTGAAGGTTCCGCCGTACAGTGTCACTCCATAAAGATTGCCGTCGGTGCCCACCAGTAGCGGTGCGTAGGTCTGCGATGGAATGGTCACGACAACGCTAAATACGCCCGCCGGTGTGAGCTTGTAGAGGATCTGGTCGGTCCCGTTGCCGGTCACGCCGTAGAGATTTCCATCCGGGGCCTGGACTGGGGGGACCTTGGGGTAGGCACCGTCACTGCCGTTGGTGAAATTGTAGAGAACCGACTCCGTGCCGGAAGGTGTGACCTTGAAGATAACGCCGGCATGGCCGCTACCACCCTGATAAGTGGTGCCATAGAAATTGCCGTCAAACCCCATGCTGAGACCGCCCTGCGGGTATTCACCGTGTGTGCCGTCAAAGTTGTAGATATTGGTAAATGTGCCCGATGGCGTGAGCTTGAAGATGTTTCCAAGCAGGCCCGTGCCGCCGCCGGTAGTAGCCCCGTAGATGTTTCCATCCTGTCCCTGAACCAGCATGCTGGGATAGCTGGCGCAACATCCATCTGTTTCATTGAAATCGTGCATGTCATTGTAGGTCTGGGCCTGCGCCGATGCGGCGAAAAGTACCAGTGCAACAACAAAACCTAGATAGCCACGGGTAGACATAGTCATGAGTCGCTCCTGCTCACAGAGGGTTAACTTTCTGCATCACCTCTAGTCACACATGTGAAAAAACGGGGAAGACTGGCTCAAGAAATTGAAGAAAATCTTTCAGTCTGTTGGATCCAAAGGGACGCAGGCGCCAAGGGGCTATAATCGGAAGGCCTTAGGGGACGTTGGAGCCCGATGTTTTCTGTCCGCGTAAGTCCCATGTCACAGAGCTGTAGCCCTAAGTCTTCCCTATTCATGGCACCTATATTCCGGCTGTTGGTGATTGTTTCGTTGTCACTTCTGCTGGTTGGTTGTGGGGGACAGGGAAGCGCGGTTGGAACTTCAGGCTCCTGGGCAGTCGATACCAGCAATACTATTTGGACGATCTCGTTCGGGAGTGGCAAGTCATTTCCGCAATATGGCGCGCTTGATACGGCGTCCGGATATCTGAGGCTTGTTCCCACTACGCAGAGCAACTGGGGCACGTCAGTGGTTGTTTTTCCGGCATTCTGGAGCGGCGGAGTTTATTACCAAGGCACGACCATTGCGGCGTCGCACAGCGTGAGCGGAAATAATCTGGTCATTGATTTCACGGGAACCCTGGGCGGGTTGAACGTTGCAGGGAGACTTACTATCTTTCCGCCAGACCAGCAGATCCATGCGCAGGTGGATATTGTAAGTGCCACCGGGAACGTGGTTCTGGACAAACGTCCTGGCGAAGCCTTTAAGCTGGTGATGCTTTCATCGATGCACATCAGCGACGCGCAGTGGGACTCGCAGTCTGCCTATGCCGGCAGTCAGAGTTATGCATTTCCGGCGAGCGGCTGGATTATTGATCCGCCGGGAAGCGGCACGGTTTTTGGTCTGACCGGAGGAAGTTCCTCGTGGAAGACGAACGCTCCCACGATGGAGATTTCTTTTCCTACGAGCCAGACGGTGACTGGATGGGTTACAAGCAGCGGCGATCCAAATGACGACAACGTGGGATTCTGGGCTGCATCCGACACGGTCGTCAGTTCATACAGCTACACCTTAACGGCGAAATAGCGCCCGTGGTCCGTGACGGCATCGGCTACGCCGCCCAAGTGACATAGATTGCCTGGTGGCTTACAGACCCAAGTCCTTCATTTGATCTTCATCGTGGCCGAGCCAATGCGCGACTTCATGCCAGACCACACGTTTGACTTCGGCGGGTAAGTCTCCTTTGGAGTGGCGAAGGATTGGGCCGCGAAAAACAAAAATCAAATCGGGGGCCATTTGCACGATGTTGTGGCGGCGCTGAGTTCTGAAGAGTCCGGTATAGCAGCCCAACATTTCATGGCCGGGCGGCAGATTGTTTTTCTTCAGAATGTCGGGGGGCGGCTCGTCGAGGATCTGGATGCCGGGGAAGTCGGGCAGATCTTTGACCTTTTGCGGAAGTGTGCTGTAGGCCCATTCGACGAGGTCTTCGAAGGTGGGAGGATTTGTTGCGCCGGGCATGAGTAACTTTAGCATTGCGCGAATGTCGTAAGTGCCAGTGCAAGAGAGTCCACGGATATGACACGAGCAACGACGCAAGCGATTGCACGCGAGAGTGAGCACGGACATTCTCGTTATTTCGGACGTGGCGGGTGCGTCGCGAACCCCAACTGAAGTTGCGGTGGATGACACGCGCAATTGCAGTTCTTCTCGGCATCGCAACCACCCGCCCGGTGATGGGAATATTCTTCGCCACCAGTAGAGTCACCCACGTTTCACCTGAGCGGTTCTTTGGTATCGCGTTCTGGATTGGTTTCTCGATCAACACGCTGATCGTCGAGCTTTGGCTTCGATCACAGGAGGGAAAGTCTCAAATCGAAAGGATGGCAATGCGTCCGTTGTCACTATAGCAGCGTAGAGTTAACTGCCTGCCGAAAGACCGTCCCCGACATCGTCTTCCGGATCGACGACAGCCGGATTCACTGACAGCCGAAGGGTAAGCCATCGCTGATGAGCCAGTCTCTACCCTGAGCGTTTTTCGAGCCCTGATCCGTGGAGTATGATGAGCGGAAAAATGAAGAACACCGCCGTCTTGCTCCCGAGTACTCCTATGGCCCTCGCCCGAAAAGGCGTGGTAGCGGCAATCGCCGAGTTCCTGGTTGCGCACAACGGCAGCATCTTGCACAGCGACGACCATCTGGACAGCGAACGCGACCTGTTCCTATCGAGGCTGGAATGGGACCTGGAAGGGTTTGATATTCCAATCTCCGACTTCGACCACCACTTCAAGCCGCTGGCCGAACCTTTCAGGATTAAATACCACCTGGCAATGACAGACTATCGGCCAAGAATAGCGATTCTGGTTTCCGCCTACACCCACTGTCTTGCCGACCTGCTCTACCGGCATAGTACCGGGGAGCTGTCCTGCGAAATCATCGCGATCGTCAGTAATCACCCGACCGCCAAACCAATGGCCGACTTTTATCGGATCCCGTTCCACCTGCTGACCAACCCCAATGACAAGCGCTTAAGCGAGCGGGAAATGCTGGAACTACTCGGACAGGATGTGGATCTGATCGTGCTCGCCCGCTACATGCAGATTCTAGGAGCGGATTTTGTCGCTCAATACCTGTTACGGATGATCAATATCCATCATTCTTTTCTTCCTTCTTTCATCGGCGCGAAGCCTTATCATCAAGCCTTCGAGCGTGGCGTCAAGCTGATCGGAGCCTCCAGCCATTACGTTACCGCCACCCTGGACGAAGGGCCGATCATCGAGCAAGATGTGGTGCGCGTTACCCATCGGGACACGGTCGAAGACATGGTGAGCAAAGGCCGCGACCTAGAGAGGGTCGTGCTCTCTCGCGCTGTTCGGTGGCACCTGGAAAACCGCATTCTCGTCTATCAGAACAAGACAGTCGTGTTCGCTTAAGGCGCGAAACGAAGCGGTAAACTGTCGAAAAATCCAATTACGCACCATTGACATTCAAAAGGCGAAACAAAGGCGCAAGCTTGTGCTAATGCCTGTTATC
>CAWGIB010000022.1:0-46632 GCA_963822545.1 uncultured Acidobacteriaceae bacterium | reverse complement strand
GGCGCCGATGTCATCGCCACCGACACCGAGCGGGGTACAGAGTGGCCGGCCAAGACCAACGACTCCGGCGAATACAACTTGTTGCGCCTTCCGATCGGGTCCTACACCGTCAAAGTCACAGCTTCGGGTTTTCAATCTGTATCGCATTCACCCTTCACGCTCGTGCTTAACCAAACGGCACGCGTTGATGTGCAGATGAAGGTGGGAACGATCGCGACGGCGGTGGAAGTGATCAGTTCCACTCCA
This sequence comes from uncultured Acidobacteriaceae bacterium, assembly GCA_963822545.1. Taxonomy (GTDB): domain Bacteria; phylum Acidobacteriota; class Terriglobia; order Terriglobales; family Acidobacteriaceae; genus Acidiflorens. Next base: position 46,386 of record CAWGIB010000022.1, on the reverse strand, counting down.
TTGCTGCAAACTGAGACCACGGAAGTCAGCACGATTATCGATGCAAATACGAATGTGGATCTGCCCTCGCTTCGCGAAATTATCTGCAACTCACGCTTCTGGCCCCAGGAGTGACTGACCTCGATCCAGACGGAATGCGGCGAGGCGCAGGACAGCGCTCATTCAGGACATCCTTACATCAACGGGAATCGCGAGCAGGCGAACGAGTATCTAATTGATGGCATTCTCAATAGTGAAGATAAGAACAACGAACGGGATACCAGCCTTCCCTGACGCGATCCAGGAATTCAATCTGATCACACAAAATGCCTCAGCAGAGTTTGGCAATTATCAGGGCGGTGTTGTGAGCGTTGCCACGAAGTCTGGCACAAACGCATTCCACGGCGTGTTATATGAATTCTTACGCAACGACTGGCTTGATGCCCGCGAGGCTTCTGACGGTTGGACCACAGGTGTGAGAAGACGAGTTGCCGGGTTCAACGCGCAAGGCGTCACTAATAAGGCCGAACTGCGCTACAACCAGTTTGGGGGGACCATCGGCGGTCCGATCATCGAGAACAAACTCTTCTTTTTTGCCGATTACCAGGGTCAGCGCCAGGTTCAATCCGGTGTAACCGGAGCTCAACTCCTGACAGCCCAGGCACGCGGCGGAGATTTTGGGCAGCTCTGCACCGATTTCAAGGGGACGTTCAATGGGTCGGGGATATGCACTGGTGGAACTGGAGCGATCAACTGACTTATCCATCCGGCCCAAACATGGGACTGCCTCTTCCAAATAATAATCTCGCTGCGGCCGGGTTTTTGCCGGACCCGGTAGCTGCGAACATCATGGCAGCGACCACGTACTGTCCTCTGCCACCAATCGACTCGCTCAATGGCAACAACTTCTATTACAACAGTGGAAACCACCTCAACAACAATCAAGGCGACTTGAAGATCGACTTTAACGCGTCGCAGAATGACCATGTTTTCGGCCGCTGGTCGCAGATGAATCTCGACAATAGTGCTGCGACCGCCTGCGTTTTCTGCGCAGCCGGAGCTTCCGAAGGCAGCGACGAACCCGTCCGCAACTTTGTCGTAAATTGGACGCATACATTCCGGTCGAATTTACTGAACGAAGCTCGTTTCGGTTTCAATGCTGTGACGTTTAATCAAACCTCTCCTCCGACTGCCTCCTTAGGGGACATCAGTCAAAAGCTAGGTATTGCGGGCGGCAATGCACAAGGCCCAGGCCTGGTTGAGCTAGACATTACGGGTAGCGGTCCGAGCGCGAATGCCGGTCTGGGTCTTCGCAATCTGGTGCAGATATTCCATTCCACGCAAGGCCAGATAGAGGACAACCTGATCTACACTCGCGGCCGCCACCAGATCAAGACCGGTTTTCAGTTCGTACGCGAGCGCCAGGATTACATTTATCCTGGAAACAATGGAGCGCTGGGCTATCTGACCCTGGGTACGGAGCGACCGGTTCAGGTTTGGCTGACTTCTGGTTGGGGAACGTTGTGGGGACCGGAAATGCTTCGGCTTCGTTGCGTGATACTGGAAGCCAACTTGGTTCTCCGGCTAAACTTCGCGGCAATGTATTCGCCGGATACGTGCAGGATGATTGGCGCGCCACTCCGACACTGACCGTCAATTTGGGGTTACGCTTCGAAGACCATACTCCTCTTTACGAAACCACTGGTCGCGAGGTTAACTTTGGCCTCCTCACGGGAACCATTTACAGCCAGAATGGCGTCGATGGAACGACGCGGTTCAGCAATAAGGCTCTGTACAACAATTACCTTGGGATCGGCGATTGGGAACCTCGGATTGGACTTGCGTGGGCTCCCGCATCGCAAGGTGGCAAGATGGTGTTCCGGGCCGGGTTCGCGATCTCTTCCTTTATGGAGGGCGGCGGCGGCAACGAAGAACTCACCCAGAACCTGCCGTTCGGTTTTCTCCAGCAGCAGGCAGCCGGCGGTCTTGCAACGCTTGCCAACGGTTTCGGTAGTACGCAAGCCGGCGCATGTCCGGGTGGCATCAACCAGGCCTGTTATGCAGGGCAGCGCATCCGGGTTTATGACCAGAATTTCCGGCCGGCCACCGTCACCCAATGGAACTTTACCTTCCAGCAGCAGTTGACCAACACCCTAACATTCCAGTTGGGCTATGTCGGCCAGCGCGGCGCGCATTTGCTTAACTTCGAGGACATTTCGCAATCCATCCCGTTGGACGCGTCCGGAAAAGTCGCAGGCAGGGGTGATCCGATCGTGAGCCTGCAGCCTGGGCCGTTCCTGGGTGGCGGTACGCCCGGCTCGCTGTACCTTGCGGACAATGGGAACTTCGGTGGCAAGGAGACTCTCGCCGGGACCAACATGTCGAACTCTGACCAACGCTATGATGCGCTGCAGGCGGTGTTGCAAAAACGGATGAGTAATGGGTTGGAAGGACAAGTCTCGTATACTTATTCGAAGTGCCTCAGCAACTCGCCTGGGTACTTTGGTACAGGCTGGGGCAGCATAGGCGCGACCAGTTCGGGCGGGCAACCCGGATGGGAGAACATCTACAATCCCCGTCTCGACTGGGGTCCCTGCTACTATGACCAGACCCACATCCTCACCAGCTATGTTACGTATGCGCTCCCCCTCGGTCGCGGCAAGCAATTCGGCCACGACATGAACTCCGCACTGAATTCCGTTCTCGGAAACTGGGAGATTGGTGGAATTGTCACCCTGCACAGCGGGAATGCTTTGACGCTGAATAATTTCGGTGGGTGGGGTGTGGGCGGCAACTCGGATAACACAAACGGTGTCGGGCCCTACACTCTGGCGAATCTGCCTGACTGTAACGGTACCGTTAAGCTGTCGAAGCAGACAGTGCTGGCGACTGGCGGGAACCCTGGGTACATCCAATGGATTGATCCATCACCGACCAATGTCAGTCCGGCTGCCCTCGGGCACCTTCGGTACCTGCGGTGTCGGCAACGTTCGTGGTCCACGTTACGCGAACCTAGATCTCAGCTTGCATAAGGGCTTCCTCTTTACCGAGGGCACAAAACTCGAATTCCGGTTCGAAGCGCTCAACGCTCTTAACCATCCGGTCTGGAACTTTAGCGGTGGTCCGGCAAACGGCTCCTTTGATCCCGGATCGATCGTTGGCGGGGTGAATACGAATCCAACATTCGGTCAGATCACCAGCTCTCAAGGAGCACGAATACTCCAGCTCGCTTTGAAGTTCTCCTTCTAGCGCAGCTGGGTTCCACATTCATCACGGCACGCGCTTACGGGCGCGTGCCTTTTGTTTGTGAAAACAGACGGGTGAAAGGGTGAGTTCGCGCGGTGACTCTGCCAGCATATAATCGCCCAATGCGTACTTCTGTGAGGGGCGGCGGCCTCTTCCTGTCTTCTCTTTGGCTAGTCGCGTTGGCGGGCTTTGCCTACGGCCAAGGTGCCGCGAAGCGAGCTACAGTTCCCGCTGGCGGAGAAACGCAGCACCCTTAGAACTGGCCGAGTCCGGGCATTGCGACCAGGCTCTTCCGTTATTGAAGAAAGCCATTCATCAAACCACCAGCAAGGACATTAAAAAGCGCATCGGCCTCGACGGCATCCACTGCGCCATGACGCACAATCAACCCTATGAGTCGCTCGACTTCCTTGCTGTCCTAAGTCGTGAATTCCCTCGGGATCCCGAAGTACTGTATGCGGCCACCCACGCCTACTCCGACCTCTCGCTCCGCACCTCGCAGGACTTAGCGAATGAGGCGCCGTTCTCTTTCCAGGTTCACGAACTGAACGCGGAGGCGCTGGAGCTTCAGCATAAGTGGGACGAGGCTGCCGCGGAATACCGGAAGATCCTGGAAATTAATCCGAGCCTGCCCGGTGTCCACGCGCGGTTGGGTCGAGCGTTGCTGTCAAAGCAGCAACCGTCTCCGGCGGAGGTGGAACAGGCAAAGAAGAATTTTCAGGAAGAACTTGAGATCGATCCCAGAAATGCCGTCGCCGAATTTGTTCTCGGGCAGTTGGCAGCCGACGCCAGCGATTTTGCCGGCGCAGTCCAGCATTTTTCGCGCGCGACCAAACTTGACGTCTCATTCATGGAGGCCTATTTGGGTCTCGGAACCGCTTTCAATTCCGAGAAGCAGTTCACCGACGCAATCCCGCCGCTTGAGGCCTACGAGAAGATGGCGCCCGACAGCCCAACGGGGCACTATCAACTGGCGATCGCTTATGCTGGCGCCGGACGCCGCGCCGATTCGAACCGCGAGGCTAACCTGCAACGACAATCCTCGGAGGCGCTGGAATCGGTGAAGCGCAGGGCCGCCACGGCGATGGAAGAGCAAAACCAAAAGCAGTCGGGGAACACGCCGCCGGAGCAGAGATAACAATGTTGTGGCGTCCCGCGCAGTGCAGGAGAAGAGATTTCCTGCGCACCATGGCGGGAGCCTTAGCTTTTCCCGCCGTACGCAGATTTGCACCGGCAACCGAAACGAAAATTTATCCCTTCGCTGAAGTACCTCCTTCCGCGAGCGGCATTACCTGGACCCATACCTCTGGCAGTTCGCCGGAAAAATATTTGCCGGAATCTACGGGTGCAGGATGCGCCTTTCTCGATTACGACAATGACGGATGGATGGACATCTACCTGGTCAACAGCGGTCCGTGTGACTTCTACACGCCGCCGCATCCCCTCCGCAACGCCCTTTATCGCAACAACCGAGACGGCACATTCACCGATGTCACCGAAAAGGCAGGCGTTGCTGGTGGAGGCTACGGAATGGGCGCCGCGGTCGGCGACTACAACGGGGATGGATTTCCCGATCTTTATGTGACGCAATACGGGCGAGCATTCTCTACCGGAATAATGGTGACGGCACCTTCACCGACGTCACGGAGAAGGCGGGCGTCGCTGCCCCCGGATGGCCCTCGAGCGCCGTCTGGTTTGATTACGACAATGACGGCAAACTCGACCTCTTCGTGTGCCGCTTCGTCGATTTCAGCAAGGCGAAAAACCACAGGTGCGGAGCTCCCAACCTACCCGCGCTGGCCGGTATGAACGAATATTGTTATCCGCGTATCTATACGCCGATGCCGAGCTGGCTCTTCCACAACAACGGCGACGGCACCTTTACCGATGTCAGCCAAAAGATGGGGATCACTGACAATCCAGGCAAGTCCTGGGGAGTGGTAGCAACGGACATTAACAACGATGGCTGGCTGGACCTGTTTGTCGCCAATGACACCACGGCAAACTTCCTGTTTATGAATCGCCAGGGCAAGCGATTTGAAGAAGTCGGCTTCACTTCCGGTGTTGCCTACGGCGAAGGCGGAAAAGCCCGTTCCGGCATGGGCGTCGATTCAGCAGATTTCGACCAGGACGGCTGGATGGACCTGTTTGTCACTAACCTGAACCACGAGTTCTATGGCTTCTATAAAAACAAACACGACGAGACCTTTGACGACATTGCTGGTCCAGCGAGCGTCGCGAACGCGACCCGGCTCATGAGCGGTTGGGGCGTCAAATTTTTTGACTATGACAACGATGGGAATCTGGATCTTTTCATTGCGAATGGGCACCCTGACGACCTGATCGAAAAAATTTATGACAGCGTTACCTACCGGGAGCCGCTGTGCTTCTTCACAACACTGCCGGCACCTTAAGAAATGTCAGCCAGGAAAGCGGCCCCGCGTTCACTCGTCCGCTGTCAGCGCGAGGCTTGGCTCTTGGAGACTTCGATAACGATGGCGCGGTCGATGTGTTCATCTCAAACAATGACTCCGGGCCTGTCTTGCTGAGGAATAGCGCGGCCGCGGGCAGCCACTGGCTGGGGCTGAAGCTGACCGGGAAGAAATGCAATCCCGATGCAGTGGGAGCTCGCATCCGATGGCAAGCCGGAGCATCAAGCGGAGCATGATGAAGGTGGGTGGCGGGGGCTACCTCTCATCGCACGATCCGCGCGTCGTACTCGGAATCGGAGGAAATGAAAAATTTGACTGGATGGAGATCCAGTCGCCCGGACCTAGCACACTGGTCCAGCGTTTTACCGATTTGCCGCTCAACCGCTATGTCTCAATCGTAGAAGGCGACGATAAGTGGAGATGAGTTGAACCGCCGTTAGGAAGCGCTTGCCGCCAGCGCCTCATAAGCGGCACCAGCACCGGCGCGTCTTCGTTCAGCACCACGTAGATGGGTATCCGCGCCAACTCGCGGCTGAGTTTCGATTTGTCGCTGAACACTCTGACAAACGTCCCGTCCTTCATCTTGGGCAATATCTTTAAAGCAATTCCGCCCGCCACATAGACCCCGCCGAACGGCAGCACTCGCAACGCCATATTTCCCGCTTCCGCCGCATAAGCCTCGGTCCACATCTGCAGAGTCTCGACACAAGCGGGGCAACTTCCTTCCAGAGCTTGATGCGTAATTCGAACCGCAGCATCAACCGATGGGTCGTCAAAAAACGCGTGCTGCACTCCTGGAAAGATAATCTGATGAATAGCGCGAAAGCCGCGACCGGAAACAATTTCCTCACAGGAGACGCGCGGCATGCGGTGTCGCAACGACTGTATGAGCAGCATCTCTCGCTCATTGCGTGGCGCGAAATCAGTCAGACTTGCCTCGGAAGGGAAAATCCGGTAGTGGGCTCCATCCCAGAAAAGCAGAGCCTCTCCAAGTCCGGTTCCGGCGGCAATGAGAGCTTTGGGAGCGCGGTCTTTTGGAACCGCATCGTTCAGCGCGAGCAGGTCATCATTTGACAGATGCGGGAGACTCGCGGCTGCAGCCACAAGGTCGTTGACGAGCAGCGTCCTGCTTGGCTCGATCCCCAGAGCCATTGCTACCGAGGCTGCATCAACGACCCATGGCAGGTTGTTTGTCACCACCCGGCCATCGATCACCGCACCGGCGCAAGCAAACGACGCCATCTTGAGATCGTCAATTGCGATTTGTTCTTCGCGTGCGCGTTTAAGAACGCTCTGGATCAATCACAACGCTTGAAAAGTCTTTCGTTCCGACTCGCGAACGAAAGACCGGTTTGAGAGTCGAACCTTCAGTGGAGAACAATATGAGAGTCGTTTTGGTGCCCCCAATGTCTCCCGCGAGCAACATAAGAGCCTCTTCCCGAGAGGGTGCCTAAGTATATAGTCGGCGACCAGGAGCTACATGGAAAAACAGAAAATGTCATACGTTCGGATTCCCATATGGTGAACGGCCTGTCGTCACTCCGTTGTTACTAAACGCACGTTGCGCTCTTTGAAATCGTTGGTACACTTTCTAGTCACATTGCTTAGCTCGCAGTCCACGGATGGAACAGTGATTGCACGTTGCTTCCGTTCCACGAGGGTCTGGAGTGTTGCAAAAATCAAAGGGGCGGCAGTCTCTCTTCATTTAGATTCGCGGCGACATTTGACTTTCGGCGCCTCGCGCCGCCGGGCGTCAAGATTTGTATTTTTAATTCTTGTCCTCAAGTGCGGGACAGTGGCAGCGCAAATTTCACCTGGCGCGCTGGCTCGCGCTCACCAGTCTCTCAACGGGACAGCCAACTGCACGACCTGTCACAAGCTTTCCGCGGGGAAGCCCACGTTCAAGTGTCTGGAATGTCACACAGAGATTGCGGGGCGTATCACGGCCCATCGTGGACTCCACGCGACCTATGGCCTTACCGGCGTTCGAGTCAAGGTTGCGTGCGCTGTCATTCCGACCATAACGGGGAAGATTTCCCGATTGTCAAATGGAATCCCAGCGCCTTTGATCACAAGCAAACTGGATATCCGCTGGATGGAAAACATGCCGGTTTGACATGCAATCGCTGCCACTACGCGGAACACGTCTCAGCTGCCGATCGGGCACTGATCAAAGACAAAGATCTGAACAAGACTTTTCTGGGCCTCTCGCAGGCTTGTGCACCTGCCATAAGATCCCATCAGGGACGTCTTGGCGCGACTTGCCAGCAGTGCCATAACTCCTCGGATTGGAAAGCGGTCGCACCATCAAGGAATTCGACCACTCGAAGACGCGGTATCCGCTGACGGGGATGCATATCCAAGTAACATGCCAAAAATGCCACACGCCGGGCGCGGACGGAAAGCCCCGTTACGCCGGGCTTTCGTTGGCCATTGCGCTGACTGCCATGCGGATGTTCATCATGGTTCTTCAAGCAAACCTGCGAGTCGTGCCATTCGACGAGCGGCTGGAAGAGGATTTCGACGCCGGGGCTTAGCACAGAATTTTGATCACTCGAAAACAAAGTATCCGTTGCTCGGAAAGCACGCGCAAGTCGAGTGCGTGCAGTGCCACGCGCAGGGCGATTTCAAGAAAGCCATCGTTTTTGAGAAATGCGCGGATTGCCACAAACCGATCCCCATCACGGGCAGTTCGCGAAACGAACGGATGGCGGGGAGTGTGCCTCCTGCCATACGGTGGACGGATTCAAGCCCGCCAAGTTTGGAGTGAAAGAGCACGCTGCCACCGCCTATCCTTTGCAAGGCGGCCATGCGCGCCTGGAGTGCGCGCAATGTCATATTCCGAAAGGGAAGGACACGCTCTACAACATCAAATTTCAGCTTTGCACAGACTGTCACAGCGACCGACATGCAGGCCAGTTTGCGGCTGCACCTTACTTGAACCAGTGCGAGAAGTGCCACACCCTGGACGATATCGGCCATCTACTTTCTCGCTGGCGCGGCATAAGCAGACAAGGTTCGTACTTACAGGAGGACATATGGCTGTCCCGTGCGGCGAATGTCATAAGGAATCGACGCGACTGGGCGAGAAGCCGACGGCCATTTATCACTGGAAGGATCTGGATTGCACCTCCTGTCACGCCGACCCTCACAAGGGGCAGTTCCAGGAGCGCATGCGCCAGGGAATGCGGACGGGAGCCGCCGGCTGCGAAGCGTGCCACTCCACGAAGACGTGGAAAGAACTAGCGAGATTCGATCACTCAAAGACAACGTTCCCACTGGTGGGAGCGCATCGCGCCACCGCTTGCGCTGACTGCCACAAGCCACCGAACCTCGAAACCCAGCTAACAAACGTCGATTTCAAGGCGGCTCCCACGAAATGCGAGGACCGCCACTCCGATATTCACGGGCGGCAGTTTGCGCGGATGGGGTACGGGCTGCGTGGACTGCCATAATAGCGCAAAGTGGAAACCTCGTTGTTCGATCACGAAAGACGGACGACCTTCTCGCTTCAGGGCGCACACCAGAAAACCCCGTGCGGGCAGTGCCACAAGCTGATGCAGACGGTGGACGGGAAACAGGTGCTTTTCTACAAGCCAACGCCTAAAGATTGTGCGGCGTGCCATGGACCGGCGATGAAGACGAAAAGCTGAGGTTGTTGAAAAATTCAACCGTAAAAACTCCGTAAAACCAGAAGAAGTTACACCACGCAGAAGTACATGTTCGTTAGTCATACGTATGTGCCGATGGCCCGTTTAGGCCACTCCTTCCGTAATTTTCCCTACATTGTCCAAACTACTATTCTGATGGGCGCGAATTGCTTGGGTGAAGGCCACATTCTTCTTGCGGTCCCCTTCATAAGTCAGGTGGTGCATGTCTGGGATTCAGTGGGATGGAAGCCGCTTGTGTCCTAAATGCGACTGGTTTCAGGGATGAAATTTCACTTGGCCATGGTCATTCTCGTGACGCTGTGCAGGGTAACCTTCGCGCAAAACCGTCTGCCAACAGTCGCAGTCCGCACGGTCCGCTGAATGTCGCTTGCCAGAATTGTCATACGGCGATGGGCTGGAAGCCGATTCGGTCAAAGCCCGAGTTCGATCACAACCAGACGAAATTCCCTTTGCGTGGCATGCACGAATCAGTAACTTGCACGCAATGCCATATCAAACCAGTGTTTTCAAATACCGGAACCCGTTGCGCCGACTGTCATGCCGACATCCACAAGCGGCAATTGGGCGCCAATTGTGAACAGTGTCACACGGTGAAAGGATGGAAGGTACAGAGCACAAGATTAGCAGCACCAGAATCGCTTCCCTCTGCTAGGGGCGCACGCGGCGGTAGATTGCTCCTCGTGTCACAAGAACGAGGCTGTAAGCCAGTAAGACCATGCCGACGGATTGTTACAGCTGCCATGCTGCCGATTATCGCAACACGACCAATCCCAATCATGCCTTGCCGACCATTTCTCAACGTCATGCGAACAGTGCCATGGCTTTGATAACTGGCTGAACGCAAAGTTCGACCATTCCAGCACAGGCTTTCCGCTGACCGGGTCACATTCGGTACCTCCGCGTCAGTGCGCCGATTGCCATGTCAACAACAATTACAACCTGACGAGTACGGCGTGCGTGACATGCCACCTGAACGACTACAAGGGCGCAAGCAATCCAAACCACGTGGCACTGGGTTTTGCTCAAACTTGCGAGTCGTGCCATACGACGACGGCCTGGCAGCCCGCGAATTTTGACCATTCGAAATCAGGGTTCCCGCTGACCGGCTTGCATACCGTACCGCCCCGGCAGTGCGTGGATTGCCACGTCAACAACAACTACAACATCACGAACACGACCTGCGTGTCGTGCCATTTGAAGGACTACCAGGGCACGAACAATCCGAATCACGTGCAGCAGAATTTCCCGCAGACCTGCGATATGTGTCACACGACCAGCGGTTGGTCGCCGGCAAGTTTGACCACTCGAAGTCGGGCTTCCCCCTGACCGGTATGCATACAGTGCCGCCCCGGCAGTGTGTGGACTGTCACGTCAACAACAACTACAACATCACAAACACGACGTGCGTCTCTTGCCACCTCAAGGATTATCAGACGGCGAGCAATCCGAATCACGTGCAACAGAATTTCCCGCAAACCTGCGAGATGTGTCATACGACGAATGGCTGGTCGCCGGCAAGCTTTGACCACTCGAAATCGGGCTTCCCGCTTACCGGCGCGCACACCGTGCCGCCGCGGCAGTGTACTGATTGCCACATCAACAACAACTACAACATTACCAACACGAGTTGCGTGAGTTGTCACCAGAACGATTACAACAACGCCAAGTCTCCGGTGGACCACGTGGGAGCGCACTTCCCCACGACCTGCGAACAGTGCCATGACACAGTCAACTGGATGGATGGCACGTTTAACCACGCGGCCACCGGGTGGGCGTTAACTGGATCGCATACCGTACCGCCGCGGCAATGCACCGACTGCCACATCAATGGCAATTACAACATTACGAACACGGCGTGCGTGAGCTGTCACCAGAACGACTACAACAATGCCAAATCGCCGGTGGACCATATCGCGGCCAAGTTCCCGACCACTTGCGAGCTCTGCCACGACACCATTAACTGGATGGACGGAACGTTTGACCACTCCAGCACTGGCTGGGCTTTGACCGGATCGCATACCGTACCGCCGCGGCAATGCACCGACTGCCATGTCAACGGAAACTACAACATTACGAACACGGCATGCGTGAGCTGCCACCAGAACGACTACAACAATGCCAAGTCACCAGTGGACCATATCGCGGCCAAGTTCCCCACAACCTGCGAAATGTGCCATGACACGGTGCTTTGGACAGACGGCAAGTTCGATCACTCACAAACCGGTTGGGCGCTGACTGGCTCGCATACTGTACCACCGCGGCTGTGTACGGATTGTCACGTTAACGGCAACTACAACATTACGAATACCGTTTGCTATTCGTGCCACGCAGCGACTACGACGGGACAACCAACCCGAATCACGCGGCGGCGCACTTCCCGACAACCTGTGCGACCTGTCACGACACCACCACGTGGCTCGACGCCAAGTTTGACCATACCTGGTGGGACATCAATCACGGCGGTGCGAAGGGTGTTTGCGCGACATGCCACACCAATCCGAATGATTATTCAGTTTTCACCTGTACGAATTGCCATACCAAGAGCCAGACCGACCAGAATCATCAGGGGGTTAGAGGATACGTTTACAACAGTATCAACTGCTACCAGTGTCACAAGAACGGTGGCGGTGGCGGAGCAGGAAAAGGATTATAGGGAGCGCGCGGGGCGGCCTGGTAGGCGGAACGCAAAGTTAGGCAGCGAGCGGAGCACCTGAGAGTGAAAAACAAGATGAGGGCCATTCCAGCACAGCTCGGCTGCTTCCTGCTCGGAGTGTTTTACAGTTGCTCAAACGCTTGCGCCCACCAATGTTCAAAAGGTTCAGGTGGTTAATGCGGGGGAAGATGTTCGGGTTGAACTCACTCTCAGCACGTCGTAAAACCCTCGGTCGTCATTGCCACCAACCCCGACCGCCTGGTTCTCGAGCTCCCGAATACTTCCAGTGACGGCAAGCAGAAGCATCTGGCAGTTCACAGCCGGGGAATCCGCGGCAGTTCGCATTGGATTGCATCAAGCCGATCCGCCCGTCACGCACCTGGTCGTCGATCTCGAGCCAGTGCTCCGTATCGGTTCCTGACCGAAGGGAACCGAATCACGCTGATTATTTCGCCGGACTCGAGTTTCTGCTTCCAACCATAGGCCTCCCGCTCGAGCGGTTTCGGGAGGGCTGGACGGCATTTTCCGGCCGGGGCCAAAGTCGGCCCCCTCGAGTTCCCGGTCCGCCGACTCGGCTAGATCTATCTGGTGCATCGTCAGCAAACTTGCCTCCAATCTGCACCCACTCCGAACTCCACGCAGACCGGACCTTCAGATCACAACGGATCTTCGACCACTGTGGATGGAGCGACGGCGCCGCAGCCCGAGCAGATTCGCACCGCCGCTCCCGGCAGCAGTTTCCCCGCTGCGTCGACTTCGACTACGCAGCCAACAACGGCCGCAGAAGCCGAGGCCGGTGACTCACTGGCCGCGCCGGCCGTCGAAGAAAACACAGGAGAGTCCAAGCCTGAAGTCGCCTACCAAAGCGCCTACACTGCAAACTGCTCTTCTACCAGCACCGACCAAACCTTGCTGACGCTTCAGGCCGCCGACCCAAGTCTGCGTACGGTTTTTCGAGTGAAGTATGTAGCGGATGGGGTGGTCTATCTCGATGGTGGAAGTAGTGCCGGTTTGGGCGAAGGAATGAAGTTGGAAGTCCTCGACAGCAACCTGCCCGTGCAGCAGGGTGCAATCGTCGACGTCTCCGACGCGCGCGTGATCTCAGAAGTGCAAATCACTGCGGTTGCTGAAACCTCTTCCGTCGCCGACATTCATGATCCCAAGCGGCCGGTGAAGGTTGGGGACTTGGCGTATCTCTCGGCAGGCGATGTCCAGGCCCTGATTCAGCAGCGGACATTGAGCGCAACTCGCAAGTATCCCGCGGTAGTCGCGTTCACTCTTGACGACGCCATGGACGAAGAAGCCCACGACGACCTCCCGCGTCCGCCATTGCCCTCGGTCAACCGCTCCCGCGGAATGTTCGGCTTCGACTACATGGGCACAAGGAGCGGAGGGAGCACTTCAATGACGGACTCGAGTGTAGGGTTCGTAACCCGCATGGATGTTACCCGCATCGGGGGAACTTATTGGAACGTTCGTGGCTACTGGCGCGGCCGAATCACTTCGACATCCGCTGCCAGCCAGCCAACCATGCAAGATTTGATCAATCGGACATATCACCTGAACATGACATACGAAAACCCCAATTCGCGCCTCGTCGCCGGGTTCGGACGGCTTTACCTGCCCTGGGCCCCGAGCCTCGACACGATTGATGGCGGATATTTCGGTGCGCGGTTTTCGCACGGCGGAACCGCCGGAGTATTTGCCGGCTCCACGCCCGACCCAACCTCGTGGAGCTACAACCCGGACGGGAAAATCGCGGGCGCATTCATCAACTTTGAGGGTGGCAGCTACGACGACCTGCATTACACCACGACGTCCGGCTTGGGGATTAACGCCTTGAAGTGGCAGATCACGCGGCCCTTTGTGTTCTTTGAAAATTCCATTTCCTACAAGCGTTACATCTCGATCTACGATTCGCTTCAGGCAGACAGCCCGAGCGGCAATCAGGTGGTGGCGGCGCCCGGAGCGGGCCTGAGCCGGAATTTTCTTACGGTTCGCATTCAGCCAAATGCCAGATTTGAATTCGACGTAAACCACACTTACTTTCGCGACATCCCGACGTTTGATCCTCAGTTGATCGGCACAGGCTTGCTCGATAAATACCTCTTTCAAGGATTCAGCATCGGAGCGCGGCTGCAGGTAGTAAAGCAGGTCTGGGTATACACCGACATCGGACAGAGCAACCGGTCGGGCGATGCGAAGAGTTCACTGAACCAGGCATACGGGCTGACGTTCAACCGCATCCCGTGGGTCGGCCTGCACGCCGATTTGCATTATTCCCAGTTCAACAGTTCATTCGGGACCGGCTCCTACCGTGCATTCTCATCTGCACGGAATGTCACCGAAGGACTTCAACTTCAAGTCCTGTTGGGAGACGAATCGTTCACCTCAAGCTTGACCAACAACAACCGTTCAAAGTTCATCAACGCAACCGCGCAAACCGCATTGGGCGCTCACTACTATCTGCAAGGTGGATTCACGGTGGATCGCGGAAGCATGAACTACAACCAGTGGATGTTCACGCTCGGCTACCGCTTCGATTCGAGGTCGAAAAGTCAATGAAACGAACTTCACATCCGGCGTTGATCTGGGCGGCCTTCGCGGCAATAGTCTACTGCTGGCTCCACTGTCGCCTTTGCGGGCGACGGCCCGTCAACTGACTTGTTGACGCGCGTCCGCGACCAGGTCTCCGATTACCTGGAACAATTTTCGGAAGTGAAGTGCACGGAGAAGGTGAAGCAGGAAAAACTAAAACCGAACGACAAAGTCGAATTGGAGCACGACTCAACCTACGACTATCTCGTTATCCTGACGAACTCCGGGGGAGAAATCAGCCTCGATGAGTCCCGGCTGGCGGTTGGCGACAGCAAGACCGACAAGAAGAACCGGCCCTTGCTCGTAAGCAACGGCTTTGCCACGCTTTTCCTGATCTTCCATCCTTATTATGCGGAAAGTTTCGCGTTTACGCCGGGTGAGATTGAAGCCGTAAACGGTCACTCCTACCAGAGAGTTTCCTTTCAACATCTGCGCGGCACTCGCTCACCGGCAGCTCTGTCTCTGCGCGGCCGCGAATATCCGCTGGAAATAACTGGTACTGCATGGATCGATCCGCAAACCGCCACCATTGTGAAGATCGTGACGACCGTCGGCAATTCCATGGAGGACGTAGGGCTCAAGGCCCTCCGCTCGGAAGTCATCTATGCTCCGGTCATGTTCCACGATCCGGCCGCCACGTATTGGTTTCCATCGCAGGCCACGGTAGAGGTTGAGACCCAGCGCCAGCATTGGCGCAATACCCATATGTTCACTGACTACAAGAGATTTGGGGTCAGTACCGAGGAGAAAGTAGCAAGCAAATGAGCGCAAACGCAGCAGTAGCAACCGCCGCGATCGCGGCCGCGAGAACCGAGGAACGTGGTCATCGCTTACGCCTCGTGACCGCATACGTGATCGCCATAGCCTTGACCGTGGCAATTTCCGTATACGGTTTCAACTACTACACGCTTTCGCAGGCGGACCGCCCGTTCTCCACGAAACATGCCCTTCTCAAGCCGAGCGGCGCCTTGGGACTCAAGATGGGGTTCTTGGGCCTGGCGATGTTCCTGGTCATCTTTCTTTATCCGCTGCGCAAACGATGGGCATGGCTCGGACGCCAGGGCAGCGCCAAGCGCTGGCTGGATTTCCACGTGCTGCTCGGCCTCTGGGCTCCGTTCGTGATTGCGTTTCACTCTTCATTTAAGTTCCGTGGTTTTGCCGGCATGGCTTTCTGGATCATGCTGGCCGTTTCGCTTAGCGGCATTATCGGGCGCTACCTGTACGCGCAAATTCCACGCAGCCTGACTACCGCCGAAGTTTCGCGCCGAGAGTTGCAGGATCGCCAGGAAACACTCGCCGTTCAACTGAAACAGCAGCAGCTTTTGCCGGAGGCAGATCTCCGTCAACTCTTGCGTCTGCCGAGCGGTGAAAGAGTTGCCAAGCTTCCGATGCTCGTCGCGCTTGTCTCCATGATGTCATTTGATGTGATGCGGACGTTCCGCGTCGCCAAGTTGCGCAGGCATTCGCTGGGATGGAGAGAGCGCTTCTCAACTATCGACGGGTTCCTGCCGACCCGGCATCGCGAACTGGAACACGCCATCAGTCTGGCTCGCGAAGAGGCAGCCACCGCGAAGCGAATCTCTATTTCTGGAACGCGCACAACAGGTCTTTCATCTCTGGCACGTTGTGCACAAACCATTCAGCTATTCTTTCGCGATGCTGGCGCTGATCCACATCGGTGTCGTTATCGCCATGGGGTATTTCTAAGATCATATGGATTCCATGATTGCACTGATAGTCGCCGTGCTCTTGACAGCCTTTTTCTTGCGGGGCTATCTGAAAAGTCTGAAGGATCGCGATGCCAAGGCTCGTGCAGCCGCGGAGAAGGGCAAACTATTTACCGAAGGACCGAAGTCGCAGCATCCGCACATTGATACCACGCAGTGCATCGGTTGCGCGACCTGCACCACCGTCTGTCCCGAAGGCGATGTGCTCGCGATGGTGGGAGCCAAGGCGGCGATCGTGAATGGCTACAAATGCATCGGCCATAGTCTGTGTGCGGAAGCCTGTCCGGTAGGCGCCATCACCATGGTCATGGCCAGCCCCAGTATGGGAGCCGACATGCCCTACCTGACGCCGGAATATGAAACCAATATCAAGAATCTATTTCTCATAGGAGAGTTGGGTGGCTTGGCCCTGATCAAGAATGCGGTAAACCAGGGCCGCTCCTGCATCGACACGGTTGTCGCCAGGAAAGCCACTGCGAGTGGCCCACCCGCAGGCCCTCCAAGTGGCGTCGAGGTTCATGACGTAGTCATTGTGGGTGCTGGTCCTGCCGGCATCAGCGCCTCCCTTCGCGCCATTGAGCAAAAGCTCAGCTACATCACACTTGAACAGGACGAAGTCGGCGGGACGGTAGCAAAGTATCCACGACAGAAGCTCGTAATGACGAGCCCAGTCGAATTTCCCATGTACGGCAAGTTCAAGAAGACGGAACTCTCGAAAGAAAATCTGCTTGCCTTCTGGGATATGGTTCTGAACCGCGCGGATTTTAACGTGCGCACGGGAGAGAAAGTGGAAGCCATTACGAAATCTGAGGACGGCATCTTCACCCTCGGGACTGCAAACAATAGCTATGCGGGTCGCGCCGTTATTCTGGCGCTGGGCAGGACTGGGACCCCGCGCAAACTTGGCGTTAAGGGCGAAGAATTGGGAAAGGTGATGTACCGGCTGATTGAGGCCGATCACTATGTCAACAAAAACATCCTGGTAGTCGGCGGCGGCGACAGCGCTATTGAGGCGGCCATGGGGCTAGCCTGTCAAAGCGGCAATCGCGTCACGGTATCTTACCGGCAAGATCAATTCAGCCGCATCAAGGAGCGTAACGCGCGCCGCATCGACGAATTTACTAAGTCTCGAAAAATCACGGTGCTATTCAAATCAAACCCTGTCGAATTCAAGCCCGAGTCCGTCGTGGTTGAGGTCAATGGCACGCTGCAGGAAATTCCCAACGACTTTGTTTGGATCTTTGCCGGCGGCACTCCTCCGTACGACTTCCTCAAAAAGATTGGCGTTGGGTTTGGAATGCGGGATATGACGATGGAAGCCGGCGGCGAGGCAAAAGTATTGACGGCGGCGGCAAGCCAAAGTTAAATGCTCCCCTGACCCATTACAAATGTCGGTCCAACCGTATGTAGAATTCACTCATAGGCAATCCCGGGGTGATTCCAGGCCAGATGTTGGGAGGAGATCGCGATTGATCGCCTCCCGCGACAGTGGAACTTCTAGTCTGCAGCCGCACTCTGTGCTGAACTCTTTCCAAGCTGGAACGCCCATCAGATGTGGCTCCTTGCGGCAGCCGCAGCTCCAGCCGCGCCTTGCGACCAGTTCTTATGGTGGCCCCCCGGATTGAACCGTTCCTTCGCACGGGCCTGCCACTTCTGCCCCGGTGCACAACCAAGAACCTTTTTGAGGCTCGCGGCTGTTACCCGGACGACAGTTAGGCCACTCTCAGCTGCCGCGAGTTCGACGATTGCCTCTCCTTTTATTGATTCGACGGAAGACTTGAACCGACCCGACGACGATCCTAGGAGCTCGATGGTCGAGCCTCGGTTCTTGCCTTCGCCGTTCGAATATGACCACAAGACGTTGCAGGAGTTCTCCCAGATCGTCTCCGGATCGCGTCTGGAATTGAATCGCCTTGATCGACTTGATCACGAAAGTCCCGCCCGAGCCTGCGGTTTGCGCGATGACGACTGCGTCCTTGGTGGGGCTCACTCCGAAGATTATTCGCGGACTCTGGCGGAACTGCAGAGTAGGGTACAGTCACGTCCCTTTCGGCAGTTTGCGTTGACCATTCTAGATGAGTTGCTGTACCGGGTTAAGCTGATCCCGGACAGGGCGTAGTTGGTGATAGGGCGATTTTGCGCCAATCATCCTGAAACCGTGACCAGAATGGAGCGTTCTAGCTAAAGGGAGATGGACGTACAATCGTGCCGCTCCTCAGTCAAAAAGGAGATCCCCGGTTAGCATGAATATCTGAGACCGGACAATGAACCCAAGCTGCAATTGCGAGGCATGGCTGGTGTCATCACCACATTGGTATTCCCACCCAAACGCGGCGTCCCGATGAGATTTACGTGCGCTTTACCTGCCAAGCCGGTCTTCCCACCCCGTAGTTAAGCTCATTTTTGAAGATTGTGACGTTGCGCACAATCAAGTGTGAGCTGCAACACAGCCACTAGGTTCATGCCTACTTGACAATCACCCAAATTGGTTTGGGGTATAGGCATTTGGATTTTTAGCGCGTTGCGGAGATGACTTATGCGTACGAGGAATTTTGCGGCCTGGCTGTTCATCATGGCCTTGGGTCTGTTGTTGGTTCCCAGCAGCCATGCGATTCCAGCCTTTTCCAGGCAATATGGCACATCGTGCACAACCTGCCACATCGATTTCCCAAAACTCAACGACTTCGGCAAAGCCTTCAAGGACGCGGGCTTTAAATTCCCCAAGAACGACGAAGACTTCATTAAGGTCCCGCCCGTCATGTTGGGAGCTCCGGCACAAAAGGAGATGTTTCCGCATGTCATTTGGCCGGGCACGATTCCAGGAATGCCGCAAATTGGCTTGCGGTTCAACACGTTCTTTCAGGTCTATTCAAAGAACGCGAACAATTTCAACGACGGAACGCTTGGACCAAACATTCCGCGCACTGATTTCCAGCCCGGCCTCTTCAGCATCTTCACGGCCGGCAACTTTGGCGACGGCATCGCGTTTTGGGTGGACGACGATTTCAGCGTAGGCGGTTCAAACGCTGCAGGCGGACTTGGGGACGGGTACCTCAAGTTTGTGAACATCGGCCGACTGTTAAAGTTTCCGACGGATGCACTCAGTTTGCGCGTAGGGCAGTTCGAAATAGACCTTCCTTTTAGCCAGGCGCGCACCTGGAACCTTAGCGGATGGGACATTTACGACCAGGCAAACTTTGGTGCCTCCAACGGACTGGGGCCAGGCGTAAATAACAGCTTTGCGTTTTCGGCGCCAGGCCAAGGAGTGGAATTAAGCGGTGGCCATAATTATGGCGGCTATCACTACTCGCTGGCAATTCTCAATCAGAACACAAGTGGAACGACAGCTGCCGGACCCAATGTGAGTCCAGAGGTTGGAATCTTTTCGGACTCGAATTTCAAAGACATCTATGGCCGGTTCCAATATCGCTTCAACCTTGAGAAGGATGCGACAAGCCGAAATGACATTCAGGCAGCCGGGGCAAGCGGACCTCGCGACCATACTTATCTGCAACTCGGGACTTTTTACTTCTACGGACGCTCGGTACAGCGACTGAATGGTGAAAGCGGCGTGCTCACAGCCCGCGAACCTTTCTACCGGACAGGCGGCGACTTCAGCTTCAATTACCGCACCTTCAACTTGTTTGGCCTCTACATGTACGGACACGACAAGGACCTTGAAGAGAACAGCGCTGGAACGGGCTTCATAACAGGCGGCCCCGCACATTTCAACGGTGGTTTCCTCGAAGCCGATTACCTGGCGTTGCCATGGCTGATGACAATCATGCGCTATGACCGCGTGCAGTCGCAGGCAGACTTACTGCTCGCGGAGAATGGCGGATCCGGCAGTTACTTCTCGCCAGCCAGCGCTACCCGCAATCGAATCACTCCGGGCGTACAGTTCCTGATCCACGCCAACATCAAGGCATCCATGGAGTACCAGTGGCGGCCGCAGCAAAGAATCTACGATGGATTGGGCAACGCTCTTTCCAATCCTTTCCGGACAAACCAGGCAATTGCTGGACTTGAGTGGGTGTACTAGCCACTCGCGGATCGATCACTAACGAGGAATTTTCAACAACGAATTAGAAGGAGGAATCATGAAGTGTAAAGTCATCGCAATTCTTGTGGTCATCGTAGCGCTAAATCTGGCAGCCAGTGCAGGTAGCATCAGCGGAAAAGTCTCCGGAGTCAGCGGCGAGTCCGTCGTTTATGTGGACACGATCGCGGGCAAGACGTTTCCTGCTCCAACCGAGCGTCCGGTAATCGATCAAAAGGGATTGTTGTTCCAGCCACACATCAACATCGTGCTCGTCGGGACGACCGTTGACTTCCTAAATAGCGACAAGGTGGCGCACAACGTGTTCTGGCCTTCTTTGGTGCAGGGCTCCAAGAAATTGCCCGGCAAGAACCTCGGCACCTGGCCGACTGGCGAGAAGCGACCTTACAAATTTGATCAGCCGGGCGTTGCGGCACTCCTCTGCAACGTTCATCCAGAGATGGCAGGCTATGTTGTGGTCGTGCCGACTCCCTACTACGCAAGAACCGACAAGTCCGGTGACTACAAGATCGAGAACATTCCCGATGGACAGTACAACGTAGTGGCTTGGCACGAAGGCGCCAAGAACTCGACCAAGGCGGTCACAGTGGCGGGCGACACCAAGGCCGATTTATCGGTAAGCAAGTAAGAAGAAGTCGCCTCCTTGGGAAGCGGCGTGAAATTCCGTTTCCCCATCTTTTCAACCTCTATTTTTATTGAGGTTTCGGTCGAGGCCATCATGCTGAAGCGCTTTCTAGACAAGTGGGTGGACGAGGACTGGCTGAATACCAACTTCCCCTGCATGATGGCTTGCCCGGCGCACACCAACGCCGGAAGGTACGTCGGACTGATCGCCGAAGGACGGTTCGAAGAGGCGTACAAATATGCGCGCGGGCCAAACCCACTGGCAAGCATTTGTGGGCGCGTATGCGCGCATCCTTGCGAAACGGCGTGCCGGCGCGGCGAGATCGACAAGCCCATCTCAATTCGCGCGCTGAAGCGTTTTCTTACGGAGCGCTACGGTCCGGAATCCAAACACCACATCGATGTAAATGCAAACGCTGTCAAGTCCAAGCTCCCGTTCAAGGTGGCGATAGTCGGCGGGGGCCCGGTGGGATTATCAGCCGCGCATGACCTCGCACTGATGGGATATTCCGTCACGATTTTCGAAGCAGCACCGGTCGCGGGTGGGATGCTTTATCTCGGCATTCCCGAATATCGTTTGCCCCGCGACGTGGTAGAAGCTCAGGTACGCGAGATTCTCGGGACCGGCGACATCACGCTGAAACTTAATCATCGCGCGGGACGAGACTTCCAGATTGCAGAACTCCGGCAACAGGGATTCGACGCGATTTTGCTCGCGATTGGGGCGCATCGTAGCCGCGATCTGACGATTCCAGGCGTCGATCTCGACGGCGTCCATCGCGGCGTGGATTTTCTGCTCAACGTCAACCTGGGATACAAGTTCACGATTGGGCGTAACGTGCTCGTCATCGGCGGCGGGAACGTCGCGATGGATGTTGCACGCTCGGCCGCACGGGAGGTTTTGAAACAACATGCTCCGGGGGTAGAGGAGTTGGCGCCATCCCAAGACAACGTGACAGCTGTCGCCACTAAGGAAATGGTGGACATCTCGCTGTCTGCGCTGCGTATGGGCGCGCAGGAAGTGCACGTCGTTTGTCTGGAAAACCGCGGAGAGATGCCAGCGGCTCTCGAAGAGATCGAAGAGGCTGAGATGGAAGGCGTCATCCTGCATCCAGGATTCGGACCGAAGCGGTTCATCGGCGCGGATGGAAAGGTCACTGCGCTCGAAGTCGTGAAAACGAAATCAGTGTTCGATGAACAGCGCCGCTTCAAACCGGTTTTTTACGAAAACAGCGAGTCTCAGATCGAATGCGACACAGTCATCATGGCCATCGGCCAGACGACCAACCTGGACTTCCTGCACGTGGACGACGGCGTTGAAGTTTCTCCGCGCGGGCTCATCAACGTAAATCCACATACACTCATGACTTCCGCAGGGGGAATTTTTGCCGGTGGCGATTGCGTATTCGGACCGCGGTTGATCATCGACAGTGTCGGGGACGGCAAACGAGCCGCGGTGGGGATCGACGAGTATCTGCGCGGCGAGACGCATCCGGAGCCGATCATCGAAGTCACCGAACTCAAGCGGCACGCGATGCCGGAAGAATTCATGGAACTGGTGCGGCAGCCGATCCCGATGCTGCCGATCGACCGCCGAACCGGCATGACCGAGGTCGAGGAAGTTTACGACGAAGTCTCCGCGGTCACCGAGGCCCAGCGCTGCCTGCACTGCTGGGTCAATACGGTTTTTGAGGGTTACGCCGACGATGCTTCACTGTGCATTTTGTGCGGAGGGTGCGTCGATGTTTGCCCCGAGAATTGCCTGGAACTCGTGACGCTGGGCCGCGTGCAGTTCACTGCGGAAACGCTCGAGCATCTTTCAGTGAACCGTGCCCTCTATGAGGCAGAACTTCCGGACATGGCGCCCGAAGAACTGGCGCAAGGCGTAGGTTCGGTGATGCTGAAAGATGAGACCCGCTGCATCCGTTGCGGGCTGTGCGCGGCGCGATGTCCGGTGAACACTATCACCATGGAGTCTTACAACTTGCTGGCGGCCGAGCCGACTGGCTTAATTTCAATCGAGGCGATCGATTCCCGCTTGCGCGCGCAACCGGCGGGGGCAGCGAAATAACCATGACAGAAGAAAACAAAGAGAGACTTCAAGGCCCGGCGAACGCGGGGATTGACCGCCGGGAGTTTTTCGTGCGCATCGGTCTGGGATCGATGGGCATCGCAGCCGCGGGTACGGCTGTTTTCGGCTACCAGTTTCTTTCGCCGAATGTTTTGTATGAGCCGTCGCCGGTCGTCAACATGGGAAAGCCCGAAAGCTATCAGCCGGATTCGGTCACGCTCGACGTGGATGCGCGCATCTTTGTGATCCACGCTAAAGAAGGATTCTTCGCGCTTAACGCGGTGTGCACGCATCTCGGCTGCCTGACGGCGTGGAAGCCGGATAGCGGCAGGATAGAGTGCCCGTGCCATGGAAGTAAATTCGCTGTTTTTCAACCAGTTGGCAAGACGCCTGGAGAAAAAGTAGAGGGACCCGCGCCGAAGCCCCTTCCTTGGCTCAAGATGTCGCTGAGCGAGGAGGGTGAACTGATTGTCGATCGCGGCGAAGAGATTCGGCCGCAGACGTTCGTGAGGGTTTAGAGAATGAGCACAACTTTCAATCGATACTTCGACGAGTTGCGCGAATCGCGGGTGTGGCAATCGGTGTTTCGCGGGGGCACGGGCAAGAGCACGCTGCGCAACTCGATGGCGATCCAGCGCAATGTGTTTCTGCACATGCTTCCGACAAAGGTGCGGACACGAATGCTCGAGTTCAACGCTACCTGGTATCTGGGCACGCTGACACTTGGCACCTTCGGAATACTCGTCATCACTGGCATTTTGCTGATGCTCTATTACCATCCCTCGGCTCCGCAGGCTTATGCCGACACCAAGGATCTGCAGTTCGTGGTTTCCTCCGGACAATTTCTTCGCAATTTGCACCGCTGGTCGGCACACGCCATGGTCTTCCTCGTATTCGCGCACATGTTCCGTGTGTTTTATAGGGGAGCGTATCGCCCGCCGCGTGAATTTAACTGGGTGATTGGCGTCGTTCTGCTCTTGATGACGCTGCTGTTGAGCTACACAGGCTACCTGCTCCCCTGGGATCAGTTGGCCTACTGGGCGATCACGGTTGGATCGAATATTGCATCGGCGGTACCGATCATGGGGGGCAAGGTTCGATTCCTCATGCTTGGCGGGCACTTCGTGAATGCCAATGCGCTGCTTCGCTTTTATGTGCTGCACTGCATGATCCTGCCGCTAACAACGTTGTTTTTCGTCGCAATCCACTTCTGGAGGATTCGCAAGGACGGCGGGTTGTATGCGCGGCACAGCGAGCCGGACGTTGTGATGACGGCGGTACCAGCGAGGCCACCATTATGAGCGACTCCAAAGATTTCATCGCCGGGGTGGGTTCGGACGCGCGCAAAAATCCAGTTCGTGTTGCCTTTGTTACGCGACGTACTTCGGCATTGGTCAGGGCGGTCGATGAAACGCGAGTGCAGGCATTCCCTGAGGTCCTATTTCGAGCGGCGATCGCCGTCGAGGTGCTGGCCAGCATCCTAGTGCTCATCTCGCTGTTCTTCAATGCTCCATTGGAAGGGTTGGCCGATGCTTCGCACACGCCAAATCCCGCAAAAGCGCCTTGGTATTTTCTGGGACTGCAAGAATTGCTGCACTACTTTCCCCCGGTAGTTGCCGGAGTGCTGGTGCCCACGCTGGTGGTGCTTGCGCTGATTGTCATTCCGTATTTCAACATCAACATCGAGGCGGCGGGTGTCTTCACCAAAGACCGCCGGAAGCGGCTGAGAATTTTCTGGGTCGTATCGGCTGCTTTTTGTATTTTCCTGCTCGCCTTCGATGTAATTGTCGCCCTGGTCCCGACGATGATCACGGTTGCGCTTATGGCGGTTGCGGCCGGATCTTCCGAGAAATCGGAATTGCAATTCCGGCGCTCACTTGCCGCCAAGCCTCTTTCATTCTGGATTATGAGTTGGTTTTTATTCGAACTGGCGGTGCTGACGACGGTCGGTACCCTTTTCCGCGGACCGGGATGGGCCTGGGTCTGGCCCTGGAGGAGCTAGTTGAAATTCTCCGAGCTTCTCAAGAAAATTCGTCAGAAACTGTTTGGTGATGCGGTCGCGACGTTCGCCTGGATGAGCGTGGTGCTGCTCGCCTTGCTGGCCATCGCGCCTGCCAAGGATTTCTTTGCGGATTGGCATATCTACCAGCGGGGATATGAGCGGCTGATTTCCAAGCGCAGCGATGCGGTCACGTTGCGGCGTCACTTTGAACCGGGTATTCAGCAGATCTGGCTGCCAGAGATGGGCGTGGTCGATCGTTGCACCACATGTCACACGGCGCTGAAAGAGGCGAGCCTGGCGGATGTGAAGATTCAGCCGTACCGGTATCATCCAGCGATTCCTCACAAGCCGGAGGAAATGGGTTGCTCTGTCTGCCATCGCGGACAAGGCACCGCAACATCGGTCGAAGATGCGCACAAGAGCACGCTGGCTTGGGAAGAACCGTTGTTGCCCGCAAAATATCTGGAGTCTTCCTGCGGCCAGTGTCACCAGCAGGACCTGAAAGGCACTCCGCAATTGAATCTTGGCCGCAAGATGCTGAGTTCGTATGGCTGCGTTCATTGCCACACAATCAAGCGGCCTGACGGCACAGTGATCGCCGGAACCGATGATCCGCCATCGCTGGCTCATGTTGCGGACAAGACCAGTCGCGAATGGATATTTGCGTGGCTAAAGGACCCGCAAACCTACTCGACGACCGCGACCATGCCGAACTTCAAGTTGAGCGATGACGATGCGCGCGATATTTCAGCATTTCTGATTTCTTCCAGTACGCCATCTTCGCTGAAGGTAGTACAGGCTTCTCTCGATCAGGCAAAGAAATTGAAAGACGATACCGTGCTGCAGACCAAAGCAGCGAGCCTCTACGGCGAGTCGTTCTGTGCTTCGTGTCACGCGGTGCAGAACGCCGCGGGAAACCTGGTGGGCGGCAATGTTGGTCCCGAACTGACAAAGATTGGAACGAAGGCAAAGCCCGAGTGGCTGCAGGCTTGGGTGCGCAATCCGCATGATTACGATCCGGCAACGGGCATGCCGCATTACCGGTTCAACGATCAGGAGGTTGGGCTGCTGACGGGATTCCTGATGGGCAAGGCGGATGCGGATCTGCTCGCCAACGTACATCTGGAGGCGCCAACCCCAGATCAGATCGCGCACGGCAAGCGGCTAGTAACCGATTATGGCTGTGCGGCCTGTCACGAGATCAATGGTATCAAGCATCCCGAAAACTTCGCGCCGGAACTTACGAAGATCGGTTCAAAGCCAGTAAATCAACTAGCCTTTGCTCCTGGCGTGCAACATACGCTTTACGACTACCTTGGCGCTAAGATCAAGCAGCCCCGCGCGTTTGGGTCAGGACTGAAGATGCCGCAGTTCACGTTCACTCCAACGCAGGTTGACGCGCTTGTGAATGCGCTGCTCTCCCACAATGAACGCGCGCTGACAATACCGGCTGCAAAAACCGTTCCGGCGCTTCCTCCCTCGCACTATGAACCAGCGGGGAAAGCTGGTCAGTTGATCAGCGATCTGAATTGTTTTTCCTGCCACGCGATCAACGGGCGCGGTGGCGACATGGCTCCTGACCTTACGTGGGAGGGAAGTTCGGTGCAGCGCGAATGGCTGGTCCAATTTTTCCGCAATCCCAATACGCTACGGCCCGCACTGATTCGCCGCATGCCGATGTTCAATCTGACGGACGGGGAGATCAACACCCTGACCGACTACATTCTGACTGTTTATCAGTCGCCCAAGGTCGACCGAGATTCCATGCCGTTGTCGGGATTTGCGCCCGTACAGGTAGAGCAAGGGAAACAACTCTATTACTCGAAATATGGATGCCAAGCGTGCCACATCATCGACTCCAAACAGGATAAGGGATACATCGGTCCGACGCTCACGCATGTGGGTTCGCGACTGACGTCCGCTTGGGTGTATGCGTGGATGAAGGACCCTGCGGCATTACGGCCAGGGACGCAAGAGCCGAAGCGCGATATGAGCGACGAGGACGCGCGCGCGTTAACAGCATTCCTCATGAGTCAAAAAGGCAATGAACAACAGGAGGCGAAAAAGCGATGAAGAGCACCGGCTGTATGTTAATTCTTCTGGTCGTCATCGCTTCGGCAGGCTGCTCTCGTCGATCCAGCGCAAACTATTCGCAGCCGGAGCCCTCCACCTACGGTGTTGCGATCGGCGAGTCGAGCGGCGGAAAGCAAACGACTGCCGTGGGAACGCAGCTCCCGCAGCCTGTAGTCCTTCAAGTCAACGATGAGCAGGGGAACGCGGTGACGGGCGCGCTCGTCGTACTTCGCGCACCGAATGGTGTCTCCCTCGACCCATCCGCTGGGCTCACCGATCCAAGCGGGCAATTCACATCGAATGTAACGCTGGGCACAGTTCCAGGGCGTTACCGGCTCACTGCGAGCACAACAACAAAGGCTGGCAAGAATGTCGATCTCAAGTTAGAAGAAATTGGCCTCGGCTACCAGGAAATGCTCGGCAGTCAGCTGAACGATCAATATTGCGCGCGCTGCCACAACCAGGAATCGTCGCCCGAGCGCGTCTCCAACTATGACAACCTGGAAACCAAGCCTCACCCATTCACAGAAGGCGACACGCTCAACAAGATGAGCGATGCTGACCTGAATGCCATCATCTCGCACGGCGGTCCGGCGTTAAACAAGTCGCCGCTCATGGCTCCCTACGGATATACTTTGTCGAAATCCGAAATTCAGGCGCTCATCGCTTACATTCGGATGGTTTCTGATCCTCCCTATGGAGCTCCCGGGATTGTTTACTCGCAAAAATAACTTGTACTTGACCGTTTCTTGGTTGTGTGCTTTGTCGCGGCATCGGAAGTCACGCAATCGGCCAAGCGCTTACGCCCGCCGAGATCAAGAGTCCGCAGATGCGCGAACTACAGGAGAAGTACTTTCAAGATCTGCAATCCGTTGGCGCGAGAATTCAGGGACACGTCTTTCCTTATCCGTTTTACTTCAGCCGTGTTCTGGATCTTGAGCGGGCGCAGCAGGAACGGGCTGACCAGCGCTCACTCCGTTTTGACAACTATGGCGGAATGACGGTGGTTGAACTGACAGGCAACTATTTCGGGGCCTACTCGACCGAACTGGTGAACAAGAGCCACCGCGCCCTCCGCACATTTCAGGATGTGATGCTCCCGATTCTGGAACTGACGGTGCCCGCCTTCAAAGACAATCCCGACGTGGAAGGGTTCGCGATGGAGATATCTCACCACATTCGCGCAAAGAGCATGGGTCAGAACGTGGAGCGCCCGGAAAACATAGTGCTCGCGCTGTCCAAAGACGCAGCGCTACGGTTGGTAAACGCGAAGAATGACAACGATCGGCAGGCCGCGCTTCTCGATGGCCGGTTTTATTTCAATGGCGAACCTTTCGTGCTTTACCTGAGCGATCAGGCCGCGCAAGAAGCGGCAAAACAGTTGGATCATGCGGGCGCGAGTCAGGCGCCGAAGAATGGAAGCAAGGCGTCGTCGCGTCGAGTTCCTCGGCTTGGCCGCGAACTCTACCCGTTCAAATGCGCCGACGGTTCCGCCGCGGGACACGTCTCCGGAAGCTCTGGCCAAAATTCAGGCGACCGACCAGAAGATGATCGATCTTGTCGTTCGAGGGAACTGGATCCGCAGGCACACTTTGTCTCCTATGCGCCGCCCACCATCATTGCTTTTAGAAAAGGTGCGTACCTGGAATTTTCGGTTGCAACCGCATTGCCCCTCACCGCCAACGGAAGCCGTTACAAAATGGCGGCGCTGGCGTTCGATAACCATATTGCGCATCTCCTACGTCCAATGATGGCATATTTCAAAGGCGATCTCGACTTCGACGGAGTCGCCTTCAGCACGACGATTCACCAGGCGGATAAATCCGTAGACACGCAAGGGACCGAAGCCGTCGAATTCTTCTTCCCGGCGGATGCTCTTCATTGCTATGAGGCATACGATTGCACGGGGCAGCAGTTGATTGATGAAGGATCTGTTCTGATCAATGGTGAGCGAGTTAGTCTCGATTTGCAGACCGCAGAATCAGGAGATCGATAATACCTTCGCTTTAGAACAGGCGATCTAGGTCGATTTGTTCCCAAACTTCCCGAAATTGGGAACAGGAACAACACGGCGGCAGCGAACTAAACCAAATAATGAAAGCTCAGCCCGCAAATTCAGCCCAAAGAGATTGCTGCCGTGCCGTAGAGTCGAACTGCGAACCAAGAGCGCGGCAGAGGGGAGGGCGGCCAGGCGCCCGAAGTAAGGAGAGGAGATCCACACCCGGTAAAGAGCCTTGTCCTGATTCCTACCTATATAGCAGGAGAGCCAAAAGGGGGTATAAGACAGGCTCCTCGTTCCCGTAACCATTCCTCTGTTTCCAGTGATCCCTTCCACCTAGGGTAATCAGCCCGGGGAACAAACAACCGGAGCCTTCCTCTTCCAGATGTCCACCACGTTCCAGCTGTCCACCATGTTCCAGCTATCCACCATGTACTCTCCTGCTTCCTAGCCCAGTAAATCCCGGCACTGCGAGTGATTTGCGAAGCTATCGCACCGCCTAATCGTGTGTCCGATAAGAAGATCGATCTGTGCCATGCGGGGCGGACCGGAAGTTGCTGCAATGGAATGCCTTGATCGTCGCCGGGGAACTCCACTGAGGACTCTGTTCTTGGATGGTGGCAAGAAAAACGGCAGGGGTCAAAGCCCAGGGGTAAATGCCTACTGCGATCGAAAAAAGAAGAACCGGCCCTCAACTCGCGATCGACATGATGCCAAAGCCGTACTACTCTTGGATGGGGATCTCCTGGTGCCGTAGCGGGCGTCTTCCCAGTTCTACCGTGCGGATCTTCCTTCACGACCAACGCGCCCAGGTTCTGGCTGTTGAACACGAGGATATCCGTCGAGCGCGAGGCCGGGTCGAACCGGGCAAACGGGCTGACGAGGATGCGGAAGGGCAGGCAAGCGGGGCACGTCACAAACTACGTCTCAACCGTGAAACGGCTGTAGATGCCTCGAGGGTCGCAACTCCAACAAAAGATTGGTCGGCCCTAGGAGACGATTTTCGAACTTTCCTGCTGGTGGCAGGCGGCTCTGAATCTATTTTTCAGCAGTTTACCGCCTGAACCTTGCTTCCCTCAGAAGTCAATGAGTGTAATCGGGATTTATCGCTAATTAGCTTCACCTATGCCTCTCGCAAGGAGCTTCCCTGCGCCCCCGGAGCTTAGGTTTTGGCTTTCGCGCTACTCGTGAAACATTCACGGCGCAAAGGTTTCGGCGCCGACGGCGATGTTAGTGTTCGCCAGGAACTGGTACTCGGGTCCGAAGTAGCCGAGGTTGTCCCCATCCCGGGGCGTACTGAATGTTGCCAAAATTGGTGCCCGCCCGAACCGAAATTTATCGTGATATATCCTCGCTCGTCGGAGCTCATGGAGCTTACCTTGGCACCTAGGCCCCACTCTCCGGCATTTGTGACGGTTAGGTCGCTCTTCCGCACGCGGAGGGCGTATTTGGTCTGATTGGTTGCGATGAAGAGAAATTTGTCGTTACCGACCATCGAACAGATTGCGGAGCCGCCACCGGTTAGCTTCCTGGGAACAGTGGTTAGGAGCGTAACAGTTGAAGAACAGGACGATGGTTGACGATGATGGTCTCCTTATACACGTAAAGGGTGACGCCGGTTCCATGATGGCGACCTTCGGTGTCGACGACATAGATAGCGTGCGTAATCGTGCTGCCGTCAACCACCGATGGATTGCCTTGGATTAGCGCGTCCGCCTTGCCAAAACGCCCGAGATTGCCAGAGGCAAAGCAGCCGGACGAGTTGAAATTCCGACCACAGAGGGTCCACGCCAGGTACTCATACGGGGGAGGGGCAGTATAGGAAGTGTAGAACCCGTAGGGCTCTTGTTGCCTTGAGAAGTATGGGAGACAGGACTAATGCTAACAACGTCATTAACATCGAGAGCCGGGGGCTGCGAAGTAGCGACATTTGGATCTCTCCTCTGCTGCGATACGCGACTCTGATGCAACTTTGTTCGAAAATGTTGGAGAGCTTGCTAGTCGGCCATGGGGGGAAACGCGACGGGGAGAACGGAGGGCGCCTTCGCGGCCGATGTGCCGCTTCAGCACGAGGACGGGAGGATTGTGAGTGTAATCGGGATTTTTCGCTAGCTGACGAATGGAAACCGAGGAATATACTTTTCGTCGTGAGGGACAGTGCCCGAATTCGTATCAAGGACGCCTTGACCGAGATGCGATTTGTCTGGCTGGGCTTCGATGGCGACGACTGCTTTAATGACTTCCATATCGAGGTAACTGGCGAGTCTGGCACTCAGCAATTCTGCTTCGGTGCCTGTGCCGTGCACGGTCTCAAAAAACTCAGCAAGTTCTTTCGGGATGGTACCCAAGGGGAGGTAAACCTCGGATTCCGACATCCAGACATCCGCGACTGCGATATTTTCCGCTTTGACGGTGAGTATCGGATTGTCGTGCGCTTCGAGGGCGGCGGTCTTTCCAAAGAGTATTGCGTAAGGAAGCCCTCTATCCAACTTGAGGACGAGTTCTGGGCTGAGTACTGAGTGAAATGGCGATTTAACGCCAACTACCCGCAGTGGATTAAGCGTACCTCTGGCTCATTGAACGGGCGTTATCATTTCGGTGTCGATGAGGCAATCCGTTCCCAACTTGATTTCCGCTGCGCTTCTGGTTGCTGCTGTTCTGATGTACCTGCACCAGGAAGAGAGTTCGGTGGTAGCTATGTTGGTCGCGAATCGCCGCGTTTGTCATATTGGCAAGGACTTTGATTTTGAGATGGTATAGAGCCAGAACGCAGAAGTAGTTCGTTGTGAGTGCGTGGGCACGCGGTAAACTAGCGGCAAATGGGCACCGTCCCACACCCTTGGAAACTCTTTCGCTTTCTAAAGCGAGTTGGCCTCGTTTCCGTCCTTTTCCTATTTCTGGTATTTGCCGCCGCTGCGTCTGGACAGGTTGACATGTCGCTCACAAGGATTCCGTTTTGTGGTTCTTGGCTGGATGCTGTTTGGGATCATCATCCTGATCCTCACACACAAAGTGAGGTGCCCGTGTTGCCGACAGCGGTTCTATGCCAAAGGAGCAGAGTTCTGGCAAATGACCCGACGTGCCTTCACTGTGGACAGTTAAAGTATGCCGATGAGAGCATCACCCTCAAAACCCGGCAGCAAAGGTAGATGAGTGTAATCGAGTTGTTTCACCAACTACAACAACCTACGCCCACACCATTGCTCAAGCCCTGGGGATCGGTTCGCAAATTGGAAACTCCCCAAACCCAAGGGCGTGGCCAGTGTTGTCCAGCCACTGAATAGCCACCTTCCCCTTCGTCATGCGGAAGAAGAACCTGAAATGACACATGCGATCACCGTCCGTGCGAAGGTTTACGGACTGAGTCTCATTGCCTTGGTCGCTTTCGGTGCCGTCATCGCCAGAAACAGTGAGGCGGTAGCCAAAGTCGCCGTGTTCGGAGACTGAGATCAGATAGGCTCCAGGCATCGCACCACAGACTTCGACTGCTTGAACCTTGCTTGCTTCGGGACGCGACGGAATTTCCACCACCTTGCCGTATTGAGACCTCGGGATTGCGTTGCCATGGTGACCGCTGCCTGCGCTTCGTCCGTTGGGGTCAACAAGTCCTAATTCGATATTCACGAACGAATCGTGGCGAGGGGACGATACTGAAACGTTCAGGAACGGCTCGTGGAAGCAAGAATAGCTAAGTGATCGGGCATAGTCAGTCGCCCATGTGGTCGTGGAACAAGCGGCTACTAGCATCAATAGAAGGCAGAGTTGCAGCAACCCCAATCGACTCATGAGGGCTGATTATAAGGCGATATTGTGTACGACACGCACACTGTTGTTAACAGGCAATAGCACTCATTGACCATCAGTCAGCTCTCAAGCCGGGGTTCTGAGTGTAATCGGGATTTATCGCCAATCGACTTGGTGATACCATTTTTACGCCCCGGCAAGTGAACCTCGATGCAGCGTGTTTGCCTATGTTCGCTTGTATTTCTCTCCATCGGCGTGCCTCTTGCCGCCACTTTGGCATATCCGATCTGCGGTACTGATGTGGTCATCGTGCAGGGTCGAGTCGCACACGCTCCTCGGAGCGCCGTCGTCCGCGTACAGCTTGTCTACCCAAAACATCAGTATGGCGAATCAGCCGATGTCACTGTAGAGAACGGAAAATTCACACTCCAGATTCCATTCTTGACGCAAAGCCACGCTCCAGTGCTCATGGGCAATCTCGGTGAGAAATGAGACCGAAAACCCACAGAAGTGATCGTGAAGCTGATGAATGGCGATCTGAGTCAGGAATTTGATCGCGTATCATTGGATTTCAAAGAAGACTTTGAAATGGCAGACCCAACCGCGTTCGTTCCTCGCTCCAACATTGTGTTGAGCGATATTCACTAGCTCCGTTTCGAATCGACAAAGCGACCTCTTTTCGACATTGACGTAATCAGGCAATAGCACCAACTGACGGGGGCGGGGTCGTACTTGGTGCTATGGGGATGTTACAACTCTTGAGAAGAGCCGCTTCCCGCGTCGCGGGCGCTGGCCAATCTAAAGAGTTCCTATGATTGAACGCTGTGCTCGGAAGACCAGTATTGAGAGCCAGTCTGAACATCGCCTGTCCAAAAGTTCGTTTCCAACTGGGCCCGTGCGGGGTAGGTCGCAAATTCGCCGTGGTACTCCGCTATTTTTCGGATCAGGAAAAAGATCGTGAATGCGAATGTCGGGAAAGTATTGGCAAGCAAGCGGGACAAGCGTAATGGAAACGGGTAGAACTGTGCGCCGCGAAACGTTGAAAGTTGGTTAACGGCCGCCCCAGTCCCAGGCCTTCAAAAACGCGAGCGTGTCGGCTTTGGAAAATGGCCTCACATGGGCCGAGCAAATCTTGTGCTGGGTGGGATGCCTTCCCATCAACAGCAGAAAAAGCGATTGTGCAACGAGCAGATATTAGGAACGCCAAACAGGAAGGATCCGCCGACTTTAAGAGAACGCGACACCTCGTGAAAGATCCAGAAAATCTCCTTGGTGTGCTCAAGGACTTGGTTGGCAATAATGAGGTCAGCCCGACCATCGTCAATAGGCAGGCGATCACGCTCAATATTAGCTATGTAAATTTCGTCAGCCTTCCCGACGAGGGTCTTTGCGTATGCTCTTCCACCTTCTATGGCTATGAGTGTGGCCTGAGGATGAAGTCGTCTGACGATTTCTAGATCTCTCCCCGAGCCAGCTCCTAAATCAACGACAACCCGCAGACAGCGTCGGTCACCTACAAGTTCTTCGACCACGCGGGGACCATATTTTTCACGCTGATCAGTAAACTCAGCCCAGCGGATGCGATCCGCCTGAACTGCCGAACGAAGATTGAGCTTTTGCAGTAGTGCTCATGGGGCAAGTGTTAACTGGAATTCCTCTGGTGGTTAGGAGTGTCTTAGGTTTATACAAAATCTCCCGATGAATATTTGGTTTCATGGGGCAGTTTACTCCGCAGTACAGCTACCTTCCAATTAATTGACGAAAACAGGCAATTACACTCATTGAGCGCGGCTGCGGACGACTCGCATAACCGCCCATGCTACTGACGCTACAACAAACACCACGCCGATCATCGCGACTAGCTTGGACGTCCGGCATTGGGCGGTCCAAAATCCATCCGGTTGGGTAGTTTCTTTTGGCGATATGAAAATACAAGACGCCCACGCTATTGATGCGAGGTACGCTAGTACTCCAATTAAGCCTAGCTTGAGTGGGCTAAGTTTCGTATTCCACGCATTATCCGCCTAGATGGTTGACGTTAACAGGCCATGCGTAGTACGGCTGTTCCAACACAAGAACAGACTATACCTGGCCCGCCCACTCCTGTGCCTTAATCCCATGCTGCGGACTGGAGGCCACCAAGCATGGGAAACCGAAAAGTGAAACTGAACTACCGCAAGATCGTACTGCGACTGCCCATATCGACCACTCCAAGATGGCGGTTATCAACAGTCTCACGTCGCCCAGCTCGCGCCGCATCTACGAGTATGCCATCGACCAGTTCATCGCGTGGTACTGTTCGGACCCCGCCTGACCTTCAACCGCATTGTCGTCATGCGCTACCGGATACACCTTGATATCGGAGGCTGGCCGCAATGCGATCAACCATTATTGCGGCAGTGCGCAGACTGGCCCACGAGGCCGCCGATGCCGGGTTGCTGAGTCCAGACCTGGCGGCGGGAATCAGTCGCGTAAAGGGCGTAAAGCAACTCGGGCAACGGTCGGGAAACTGGCTGAGCATCGAGCAAAGCTCGGAAGTACTGAGCCGCGCGCGAGGCGACCGGATGCGTGATAAACGCGACTTCGCCATGCTCGCGCCCCTGTTGGTTGTGGCCTACGCCGATCCGAGCTGGTCGGCCTAAAGATCAGCGATGTGCAGACGAGGCAGGGGCGCTGGGTATCGTGGATTTGATTGGCAAGGGCGGACACATTCGCACCGTGCAGATGCCCGCATGGGCGAAGCAGGGATTGGACAATTGGACGACCGCTACCGGGATCACGGACGGGAGAGTTTTTCGACGGGTCAGCCGCACTTGTAAGGTGTGGGGCGACGGAATTACGCAGAACGTTATCTGGTACGTGGTGAAGAGCTCTGCGAGAAAGCTGGGCTACAACGGATCGCGCCGCATGATCTGCGGCGCACCTGCGCGAAGCTGTGCCATTCGAGCGGCGGCGAGCTTGAGCAGATTCAATTCTTGCTGGGCCATGCGTCAGTTCAGACTACCGAACGATACCTCGGCTGCAAGCGAAACCTGGGGCACCCGGTAAACGACCGTTCAGTCTTGGAACGGTCGCCCTCGCCGCGTGACCGGCCTACTTGGTGCTATTCCCTGTAACGACAGTTACTGTCTTTAGATCGCTCATCGGCTACCTTTCGAGTGCCGGGAATCACTGGGAAAATTCGCCGCGGGACCTCAGGTAAAAGACGGCTACCAGATTCGCTTGCCATCAGTGCCGGTGGGCGAAGGAAGCAACGAACGGCCCGTTCTCACATCCACCACGAAATGCATCTCGCTGGAGATCGAATTCGTGGGATCATATCCCGTGCCTTCAATGGTGTCGCTCGTCACTGAGGATCTTTAGTTCATCCCGCAGACCCGCGGACTGCGCCAAGCAAGGCCATTGATGCCATAAGCTGCCAATCTGGTGAAATCCGAGAAAACAAGAAGCCGGTGGGTGGGAAGCGGCGGACATCGAGCACCGGAACTATTGGAACTCTTCCCAGACCGCAGGCTCGTCAGCTTTCACGATGTACGCTGCACCATTGGAGACAACGCACGTGCGATTCGGGTCGAGTGTGCCGCGGACGCACGAGAAGGCGGGCAGCGACGAATAACCGCACGGAAAGACGCCGATCCACGATTTGCCGGCTTCGGGAGTGATCTTCAGCCACAGACCGTTGTGCTCCGGTCTTGTATTCGGCGGTGGAATGTAAATTACAGGGAAGGGTAGGATTCCCGTTCCCGAAATTCGCCGAATTCTTCGACCGCATACAAATGAGGGAACGCCAAGTCAACATCGAGCATCTCCATTTCCATGGCTAATAGCTTCGTCATGGTCGCATCTACATTCTCAGTTCGCGTAACATCCCAATAGCACCAACTACGCCCACGGCCCGTTCATTTTAAAATCGCCTTGAAGGCATCCAGCACTTCATTCGGAGTGAATCATCGGATCGAGTTATCCCGTGAACAACGCCCAGAGGGGAGTCGCTCCACCCCCCGATCACAGTGAAAGAACGCGCCCTGATTGATTGGTTGCTGCGGCACGGCAATCCCGGTTCGGAGCAGTTTCTTGAACAGCTGGATTCTCTTGTCGTGGTTTGGAAGTGCTCATGTGGATGTCCAACGGTCGACTTCAAGCGAGGGGAGGCCGGTGCCTACGAAGCCAAGCATATAATTGCCAATTATTTGGCTACTGTGGATGGAGAGGACGTCGGCATCATGCTCTTCCAAAGAGGAGGTCATCTAGTTCACTTGAGGTTTACTCTCAGGCTGGTAGCGACAAGAGTTTTGGTCTTCCTGAGATCGAACCCATTTATTCGTACGAAGAGTTGGCTAAACGCCAAAGGAAGCGAACCCCCTGAACTAACGACACTTCGTGAGAACATCACCCCTACACTCATTGGCCCACTAACGGGATTCTGCGGGCAATGCCCTGATTTCAATAGTTCGGTTTCGGCGCTTGATTGCCTCGCCGCTGAATCACCATTTTTGAGGGGCGAGGGGGTTCAGGTCACCTTGTACAAGAAGTATCCGACCAAAAAAACACCACCGATAAAATACGCGGCGACCTCCCCCCAAAATACTCTCGGTTGTTTTTCGCGGAGACCCAGCCACTAAAACGAACCCAAACTTTGCCCGTAAATGCAAAAAACGCAGCTCCAGAAATAAAGATGACGCCGACTGTCAAGAAAACATTCGGCGGTCTTAGAAGTGACGAATCAGGCATGAATAACGCCTCCATTTCCTCCTGGCTCTCATGAGAGGTTACACGGGAGTGCCATTCTGGGTGGTAGTTGGCGAAATATCTCTATTACACTCACAACCTTCTCCTGGCAGGGTTCTGAGTGCTATGGCCTGATTTCGAATACACTCAACCCGAAAACTCAAGATGGGGTAAACTCCCGCAATGCCACGCATGAGTTTTTCCACATTCGCGTCGTGCGTTGTGTTCTGTGCCTTAGGCATGTTTACGGTCGCCCAGACAGCCGAAACCGCTGACATAAAAACTATCGCTTCGGCTGGACATCTTAACGGATCATCTGAATACGAGAACGCCTACTTTGGTGTAACAGTTCGGTTACCCGAACCCAATCCCCATCTTGTTCTCAACAGTCTTATTGCAGAGAATCGAGCGATTCTCCTAGAGGCTGCGAATGCTCAGGGCAACATACAGCAACGGCATAGTTTTGCGATTGTTGTTTATTCCGCTTACTTTTCGGGGCACCCAGTATCGACGGAGGAGTTTGTCCGAGGCGTGTGTCAGCAACTCGAAAGCGAAGGGCTTCGGCCGGTCCGATCGGAAATTCCTATCTTGCTCGCTGGCCAGAGATTCATTGAGTCAGACCTCAAGAAGGAATCCAAGGATGAAAGCTATTACAAAGCCGTCATTTTCACCAGAATGAAAGGTTACATGTTTGGTTTTTGGATGGAAGCAGCGAACGAAGAACAACTCGCCAAGGCGACGAATCTAAAAGGCCGCGTGACGTTTCGATGATTCCATCGATCTTCTCGGCTACGGGTCAATGAGGTCATTGCCTGATTACGTCAATGCCGAAGAGATGTCGCTTTGTCGATCCGAAACGGAGCTAGTGAATATCGCTCAACACAAGGTTGGAGCGAGGAACGAACGCGGTTGGGTCTGCCATTTTAAAGTCTTCTTTGAAATCCAACGACACGCGATCAAATTCTTGACTCAGATCGCCATTCATCAGCTTCACGATCACTTCTGTGGGTTTTCGGTCGCATTTCTCACCGAGATTGCCCATGAGCACTGGAGCGTGGCTTTGCGTCAAGAATGGAATCTGGAGTGTGAATTTTCCGTTCTCTACAGTGACATCGGCTGATTCTCCGTACTGGTGCCTTGAGTAGACAAGCTGTACGCGAACGACGGCGCTCCGAGGAGCGTGTGCAACTCTACCCTGCACGATGACCACATCAGTACCGCAGATCGAATATGCCAAAGTGGCGGCAAGAGGCACGCCGATGGAGAGAACTACAAGCGAACATGAGCGAACACGGTGCATCGAAGTTTCACTTGCCGGGACGTAAAAATGGTATCACCAAGTCAATTGACGGAAAATCCCCATATCACCAACTACGCCCCGTCTAGGGTCAATGAGTGATAATGCCTGATTTCAACAGTTACCCGCTACAATCCATGCCAAGGTGAACAAATGGACTCCCTGCGCGAGGCACTCGGTGCAGACTTGGGTCAACTAGCTAAACTCCTGCACAAGCACGGCCATTCGGGTCAAGCCGCTGTTGTAGACGAGATTGTGGCTTCGCTCGGAACCTCGACCCCTGACTACAAAGGTTTGGCGAGTATCGATATGTGGGGAGGCTCGGGAGCGGTATGGGAGGTGTGCTTTTTCTCATCTGCGAGTCCCGAGTACCTCGCCGACGAGAGAAGCTTCCGGAAGGCGATTATCCGAATTGCTGCGACCATGGATCAAATGAAAATTGGAACCGACCGTTCTCGTTTCATAGCGAAGACGTTCCAAGAGTGGATCGACCGTGGTTCTTAAGCACGCTCGGCGCAGAGCCGAACGACTCGTTGAACCCGTTGTGAGTGAAATTGCCTGTTAACATCACCTGTCACCGGTCCATGGTGGACGACCTATGCGTGGCATTCTTGTGCTTGCAGTACTCACGATAAAGAGTAGCTATTCCCAGAATGTGGAAACTCGCTGTTTTGGACGCAGACGACGTTCCTGACAATGTAAGTTTTAGGCGGTGGCTCGGTGGTGGAGGTTGTTGGAGATTACGTACATACGCAATCTACGATCAACATACATTCCTACAAGATTGGCAAAAGTCGTTCAGCTGCGCTCCAGCTCGCCCAAACAAACAATCAAAAGTACTTGGTGATATCATCAAAGCGCATCACGTGATCCATTTCGCGGAATCGCGCCGACACCGTCCTGAAGCCGCCTGCTCGACTTGGATGCATAGGTTCGTGCCGAAGCTCGGTATCAGTTCTGGCCCATCCGCCTTCTGGAAGCCGGACGACGCAGTCATCTTTGATGAGTCTGTGACCTGAAGCAAGCGACGACAGTCAGGATCTTCTTCGAGCCGCCCGATACTAAGTCAGTTGTTGTTAAATCTCTATATCACCAACTACGCCCAGTCCGGGTCAATGAGCGCTATTGCCTGTTAACAACAACAATCCGGTCGGATACCCCTATCTGATGTTCACGACGCGGAGGAGCTTCGGCGGATCCCTTAGCCGAAACTTGAGCCATTCTTGCCTTCACGAACTGTCCAGTGCTCTTCTTCGTAAAACATCATTTGCACAGCGTCGTAGGAGTCCGCCTACAATACTCGGCTAGTTTGTCGATCATTCGTTGCTGTGCCGACGTATCCGTACACCATTCACGCCGACACTGTTGTAATAGGCCAGGAACACACCGCGTCTCTCTACCACGCAGCCAAGCGCGGGCCGACCGGGCCGCCATTTGGATTCCGGGATTACGTTGGAACTAGCGGCGGCTTGTTCAAGGCCGGGGCACTCCCCTGAGCGGTCAGCGCCTGTCTGTATGAACTGCATACCGAACGAAGAGGGTGTACAGAATAGTCAGCGGAAACACATATGCAAACGCGTACAGAAGCAACCGCCGATTAGCTGCACTTCCCATCGCCCCGCCAACCGTCAAGACAACGCCAGTCAGTGACAGTAAGACACATAGAGGTGGATAGAAGAGGTCAGCCCACGACACCGCGTAACCTGATCTCTCCCAAATCTTAAGGATGTTGTGCCGTTCCAGCAGATAGTTCATCATCAATCCGCCTGCGAACAGCAGAACTCCGATGATTATTGTCCGCCTCTTCGTTTGACATCCCGCTATGTTATGGACATTGAATCATATACTTGCCCCGAGAGGTTGAAGGCGAAGTCGATAACTGTCGAAACATCGCCATATCACCAACTACGACCCGCTACGGGTCAATGAGTGATAATGCCGTTTTCGCCAGTCACTGCCTCAGTGCATAATTCAAGCGGGTGGATTGGCATGTACATCGTCGCGGTTTTTCTCTTCCTCGCTCCAATAATCTTAGTTGTCGCTGGCTGGAGTCGCGCACTCCGGCATGCCGATGCCTCACAGTCGAACTGGCGAACAACGTGCCGAACGACTTCCTTGCTCGTCGGCAGCATCGCCGTAGCAGCGGGCTTGGCAACCATGGTTGCGTGGCTCCACGTCGGTGGGAACCCACACGGCATGGGAACGCCGCCCGAAGTTTGGCAAATCCTCGACCGCGTGTTTTGGTGCACGCTGCTAGCGAGTCTTGTTTTGGCAATTATTGGGAAAGGGAGAGGCCGATTCTTCGTTTTCGGAGCGGCGGTCGCTGCTGTGCTTGCAGGTTTTGCCGTAATTGTGTTGAACATCGACTAACCTCAGCCCATGGTGGGAGTCGTGCCAGTTGGCGAAAAATCCCCATATCACCAACTACGCCCGTTCGGGTCAATGAGTGCAATTGCCTGTTCTCGCCAGTTGATGATTTAAGCTGTAGCAGCGGGAAATTCTGCAACGTATGGCAGGGACGGGGACAAAGTATTGACCGAGCATACAGCGGAAAAGCGTACCGACTATACCGGAGTCATTATTGGGCTCATTCTGTTGCCCGTGTTCCTTTTGTTCATGCACTTGGACAAGGAAGACATGGGGCGGTCGGTTTGTGTTTGTTTGGGCATGATTATGCTTGCAATCAGAATCCGTTGGGATTTGAGAAAACGCGTTTGGTTCTGGGGGACATTCGTCTTGGTGCTTGTGCTTCATATCCCCTTGTTTCTTCTCGTTAAATGGCCGCACGGATGGCCTCCTGCTGCTGGTCTGCTGCTATAGGAGTGGTAGATTGCCTGCTCATCTTGGGAGTTGTTCGAGTCGTAGAGAAAATCATCCTGAAGACTGCTCCCCTTGTTTGAAAGGGCATTGACCACATAACTGTTGAAACATCCCGATTACACTCATTGTTCTGCGATCCCTAAGTCTCCCTGAAGATATCATTGAGCATCCGCTCAAACGCCTTGCGACGGCGCTGAAAATCTCGTTCAAAAGCAGACAGGGAACGATATTGCCGTCCACGAGGATCGAGAATCCGCCACAATTCATGTTGAGTTGGTAACTGTATACCAGCGTGTTCCATTAAAAACAATTGATAAAAATACAGGCGTTGCATCTCTCGGGTGGATAGCTTCGGCATAAATATCTGTGCTCTGGCCAGTTGCTTCATGAACGCGTGATCGTTTTGAAGTTGCGCCTTTTTGATCAAATTCTCGGTGCAACGGTCATGCAGGAACAGCTTATCAACCTTTATGAGATCCAATGCTGCTTGTCGATCCCCCTTAGCTGCGCGTGCTATCAGATACAAAGGGTGAGCTTCGTGCAAGCTCAGGCAAACAACCAAGGCACGATTCGCACGCAGTATCTTTAGAGACTCTTCGAAAGACGCCAAGCCTGACAGTGCCGGAAGCCCGTCTGGAATGTTCGCAACATCTTTCACTTTAAGGGCGTGCCGTTTGAACTGAGAATCGAATTCCCGCCGGTTCTTGCGGTATAGAGACTCCAACTCTTGGCTTGCTCGAGAATCCTTGACTTCCTGCAACTTTGCTAGCCTAGCTCTTGTTTGTGTCGGGTCTGATTCTGGGCCAGCAATCGTTGCCATCCACTTTGTCAATGATGACACGCTTGGTGCGCTCGAACTTCCTTCCATTTTGTGGCTGGCGTCGTCCGCCGTAACGCCGTGCAAATGAAGAATCCACGATGAAAGATCGCCTCTCACCGTCAGCGGCATTCGCACTTCCTCCCTGAGAGACCGGCGGAACTCAACAGTATTGCCCGTAAGGTGCGGCTTCTTTCGTGCTCTGAGGCGACAGTTTTTAGGCGCGTACTTGTCGGGTCTTGTGACGGACTTGGGTTCACACTTTTCATGGTTAGGCAAAGTGCATTTGTGAATGGTAATTCCAAGAGTCGGAAGAGGCCATCGCTTATATGGTCGGGAATGCCTCTACATGAATAGCACAACAGCTACATGACAAATGAGAACGACAATACGGGCAAGCGGGGTGCGGTCCGAAGACAATTCCGGGCTACCGGTTGACCACTCCGGTCCGGGGCTGAGAGTAGGGCCAACAACTCCAGCAACAGCCGACCGAAAGTCGGAGGCTTGCCCGCCAGATTTTGAGTTTTGACCCTGGGTTTGATTTTGATGTTGGTTTTGACTCTGTCTTTTGACTCTCTCGGCTCTCAGCATAAAAGTGGTCAAGAGTCTGAGAGCGGAGCTCTCAGCGGCGCTCGCGAAGCGAGCGGCGTGCTGCGGAGCGTAGCGACGCAGCGGGGTTGGGGTTCTTCACTTGACTTATTAAAAGAGTAATCGTTACACGAGCGCTCTCAGCTCAGAGTTACAGGCAAGAGGGCGCAAAGAAAAATACTGCGGGGCACGCACGTTGCGGGGCAAATCGTTTGCAACGGGCGCAGTGAGGAAGCCAGTTCCGGCTTGATTGCAAGGTATCTGGGGCTCGCGCTTACTGCGGCCCACGCAAGGCGAAGCGTTACAAGGGCGCGATTCGGGCAATCGCGGAGCGGGAGGTCTAAAATCTGCTTTTCTGACGTTAACACTCATTCCCGCAAGATTGATACAGACCCGGTTCGATATCTGCGGGGGGTCTACAACAAGTTTCGGGTCTATCTGCTCCGCAAATACGGAAGCGTCAATCAAGTACATCACCGTTCTTGAATTCCACAAAAGTGGCATTCCCCATTTGCATGTGCTGGTGGATCGCTACATTCAACAGCAATGGATTTCTCACGCTTGGAGCTCTCTGGGCGGTGGCAAGATCGTACACATCA
This sequence comes from uncultured Acidobacteriaceae bacterium, assembly GCA_963822545.1. GTDB lineage: Bacteria > Acidobacteriota > Terriglobia > Terriglobales > Acidobacteriaceae > Acidiflorens. Next base: position 2,658 of record CAWGIB010000022.1, on the reverse strand, counting down.
AAATCGTTGATGTTCATCGCATTTCGCACTATCTCGCGAAATATCTCACCAAGGAACTCTTGCTCTCGGCGCCTGCTCGTTCGCGGCGCGTCACCGCGTCGCGGTCCATCCACTTGCTCGAAAAAACTGCGAGTGACACAACCTGGGTAATGGATAGCCGCAGCATCTTCCATCTGTTTTCTATCTTCGGAAGCGTTGCTCAGGAGGTTCAGGTGGATTGCGACGGTTTTCTTTTCTCATTTTCAGTTCCTGTCGGAGTGGATACCCCGCCGTGGCGCAAACAGCAGTTGTTCATAACGTTAACGTTAGTGAGGACTCGAAATGGCTGCTTTGCCGTGCTTCTTGTGTGGTAATCAACTCGATCAAAGGATGTCAAAGAACGGTAAGCCGTACTTTGTCTGCGATCAGTGTGGTACGCAATTCTTCGTTCGACGTAAGCAAGGCATCGAGAAACTAGCGTACTTGTTTCGCACGATGCGCGAACACAATCTCGCATTGCGTCATCACGGGCAGAGACTCTTTGAGATCAGCGCGACTCTGAACGAACTATCTGAGGTCGGTCGCGAGTTTGAAAAGCTCGATGACTCGATCAGCATCTTTTCGAAAAGCAAGAGAGAGAGAAACAGCGAGCGCTGACGATTCTAAGAAAACACATGCAGAAACTTCTCAACGATCTAGAGAAGCTTACTCGGTGATGTGTGCGCACGCCTGCCAAATCATCGTGTGACGTGAAGGGCTCACAAGACCAGATGACTGCGGACGGGGACACGATAAAGAACGCGCCAGCTCTGGCCGTCGCATCCGCTGAGATGGATCAGAAGTCGATTTCGGAACTCATCAGGTTTTTCAAATTGCTCGACAAATGGGACCACGAGGTGACAAATGGAAAAGTCGTGTAGCAACTGTTCGCAGCAAGCACAGGTTTCTGTCAACCTGATCATTTCAAGTCTAGGTGGGAGGCGCATTCAAAAGACGACTCGCGCTGTGCTGTTCTGCCTGTTTCGACGAACTCGCTGAGCGTCTCTGCTCAGACGCACTGTCGCAAGCTGTTAACAACGTGTTAACAGTGCTAAAAGATCGCTTGAACACGCGCTCGACAGCGGAAACGACTGCTTGCGACTGATCGCGAGTCGCTGCTCTCGCAAGCTGCTGATCGGGTTGCAACTAAACATCTTGTATTGCCAATGGATCCCGCTACCATGGATGCCCCACGGAGGGTGACAGATGATCGCAGCGTTTTCGTATGCCCGAGTTTCAAGTCGCGAGCAAGAGCGTGAAGGGTACTCCATTCCAGCGCAACGTAAGCTCCTGGCCGAATATGCTCGCACTCGCGGCTTTTCTATCAAGCGTGAGTTTGTCGATATCGAATCAGCGAAAAACCCCGGTCGCAAAGAATTCACGCACATGCTACGGCTGCTCGAAACCGACAGCGCTTGCCGCATCGTGCTCGTCGAGAAAACAGATCGTCTGTACCGCAACCGAACGGACGCGCTCGCGTTCGAGACACTGATCGAAAAGCGCGGAATCGAGATTCATCTCGTCAAAGAGGGTCGGGTTATTGGGAAAGAATCGCGCTCCCAGGACAAGTTTATGCATGACATCCACGTGGCCGTGGCAAAGCACTACGTGGAGAACTTGAAGGAAGAAGTCAAAAAGGGAATGCGCGAGAAAGCGGAAGAGGGCATATATCCTGGTCGGGCTCCCATCGGCTACCGCAACAACTCGCTGACGCGCTCGATTGACGTGGACCCGGAGCGAGCGCCGATGGTGCGACGCATCTTCGAACTGTACGCGAGTGGTGAGCACTCACTTATAACGTTGCGCAAGACCGTGCTGAACGAAGTTGGCCTTCGGCTCTCTCGCTCGTATTTCGACAAGATTCTCAAGAATCGTTTTTACCTGGGATATTTTCTCTGGCAGGGCGTCGAGTACAAGGGCACGCATGAGCCTCTAATCCCCGGCGACTTGTTCAACCGGGTCCAAGATGTGTTCGCGAGACGGAACAAACCGAAACATCGGAAGCACGCCTTTGCATTTGCAGGATTGCTCAAGTGCGCATATGACGGCTGCACGGTCACCGCAGAGTTGCAAAAGAGCAAGTACGTTTATTACCGCTGCTCGCATGGACGCGGCAAGTGTTCGCTGCCGTATATGCGCGAACAAGAGGTCTCGGATCGCATGGGCGAACTGCTAAAAGACATTTACGTGCCAGAAACAGTCGCGCATACCATTGTGGACTCGTTGCAGTCTGACAGCGCTCATGTGGAAGCGGAGCAGCAAAAACGTGTCAAAGCAATTGAACAGCGGATTGCGGCGCTACGCGCTCGTATGGATCAGATGTATGAGGACAAGCTGGATGGCAAGGTCGATGGGGAGTTCTGGACGCGCAAGACGAACGACTGCCGGGAGCAAGAGCGCAAGCTGGAAGCCGACCTGTCGAGTCTAAGGATGCAGGTTCCAGCGGAAAACGCTCTGACCGTCAAAAGGATTTTTGAACTCGCGAACAAGGCGCATTTTCTGTACCTTACGAGGAATTCGACGGATCGCGGTCAATTGCTGAAATCAGTGCTTTTGAACTGCGACACGGACGGCGTAAGTTTCGCGCCTACATACAGAAAGCCCTTCGATCTGATCTTTGCACGTGCGAAAAATGAAGAT
>CAWGIB010000021.1:0-6544 GCA_963822545.1 uncultured Acidobacteriaceae bacterium | reverse complement strand
ATCCCGCGGAGGGGGACGCGATGAAGAACGCGTGGCCGATGGTGCCGTTGGGGGAAATTCTCCGCAAGGTGGACGACTGGATTCCCGTCGTCGCCGATCAGACCTATCGCGAAGTGACGGTCAGACTTTGGGGAAAAGGCGTGACGCTTCGGCGTGAGGTTCTGGCGCCGAGATCAAATCCGATCGCCGCCTGCGGGTGAAATCGGGCCAATTCATCGCGTCCCGGATTGACGCGAGAAACGGCGCTTTCGGTCTGATTCCCGATGAACTCGATGGCGCGGTCGTCACCAACGACTTTCCGGTATTCGAGCCGGACAAATCGAAGTTGCACGTGCCATTTCTCGGCTGGATGAGCAAGACCGCCACGTTTGTTGATCTGTGCAAGGCAGCAAGCGAAGGAACCACGAATCGCGTCCGACTGAAGGAGGATCAATTCCTCAGAACCGCCGTTTCCCTTCCCCCGCTCGCCGAGCAGCGGCGGATCGTGGCCCGGATTGAGGAATTGGCCGCCAAGATCGCCGAGGCTCGGCGGCTGCAACGGGAAGCTGCACTCGCATCTGAGGCGCTGCTGGGTGCGGCGATTGCTGGCGCGTTGAGCCAACACACTCCTACCGGCCATCTGGCAGACGTGCTTACTGAGCCACCGAGAAACGGCTGGTCGGCGCGATGTGATAATGCGGATGGCGGTGTCGCGGTGTTGTCACTTGGGGCGGTAACAGGTTTTGACTATCGCCCGACGCACTTTAAGAGAACGTCCGAGGCGACGAGTGCGAGCGCACGCTACTGGCTGCGCGACGGGGATCTGCTAATCACACGCAGCAACACGCCGGAATTGGTGGGACATGCAGCAATTTACAACGGCATTCCCTCGCCTTGTATTTACCCCGACTTGATGATGCGTTTGATGGTCAACCAAGCAAAGGCCGATCCGCGGTTCGTCCACCTCTGGCTGAGGAGTCCAATTGCACGAGACTACGTGCGGGAGAACGCGAAGGGGACAAGCCCTACGATGAAGAAAATCTCGCAGGGCATAGTCATGAGGCTGCCGTTTCCGGATTTGCCGCTAAGCGAGCAACTGCGGATTCTGTCTCAGGTCGACATGCTATCGGCTGAGGTTGCAATGATCACACAGGTTCAAACAATTGCCGGCGCCGAGTTGGACGCGCTGCTGCCGTCGATCCTCGACAAAGCGTTCCAAGGGACGTTGTAAGCATCATGGGCGGCGATCAGATTTCCGATTTCGGAAGGGTCGCGACCGAATCGAAAAGACAGCGAAATTACGCACATGGTCGATCCGCGTGCGGGAATAGGACAGCCGCTTCCGTGGCACTTCCGTCTCGGGATAGGGCCCGGAATTGCCCCATTGCAGCTATAACCCGCCTCCCTAGGACGACGCAGTGGCCGAGGCAATTGTTGCTCGAATCACTTGGCGTTTTTCTCGATTTCGAAATATTGGCCCTTCAAAGCCTTTGTGTCTGCGTCGTCGGTGCTCTCAAATCGCTTTAAAATAGGATTATGTTTGAATCGGCTAAAGACCACTCCCTCCGTGTTCAATATCTCAACCGTCTCTTTATTAATTCTCCAGCGATGCTCGTTTTGATTGTTCCCATCTACGATCGAGCCATCTTTTCCGAAAACGATGGTCTTGGCCCTACCCGTTTCGGGCGCGAATACAAAACGGTACGGCCCAGAAAGCAAGATATCCTGCATCGAAATTGAAGCGGCAGCGACGCCGAGTTCCTTTGCTTTGCTGGGTGGGTCCGGCAACTCCAAGAACTCGACTGGATCCCCGACCTTTATGTAGCTCTCATGTTCGGCGATGTCGTGATAGCCAGCGGGCTTATCACGAGCATTTAGGGTCTTCACCCGAATTTCCGACCCGCCGGCCTCCTCTAGAATGGACCATGCCGAAATCCCCTTTCGTAGGATCGCGAATGGATTTTCGTTGCCGACTCGGTATGTTTCGTAAGTCCGCGCGATGGAGAACTTCGGGAAAACTTGAACGGCCTTAACTCGTACCTTGCCGCGCTGGAGCTCACCAAGAACCTCTTGGGTAAGTGGGTCTTTAATAATTCGTTTCGGCTCAAGGACAGTAAATTTCATCCCCTCCAAGACACCGGCTTCCGTGCCAATATTTATGGCGAGCTCACGTTCATTGAGTAGCTCCGCGACCGCCCCGGAAATTCTGATTTTATCACTCATGACTAAATCCTTCCCCGCCCGAATGCTCTTGAAGCAGTGATACCATATGGGTAGTGATTGCGGGTTCGAGGTGTACTCCTGGCGGCGCCGACGGGTCGGCCCGCATCCTGTCCTCCAAGTGTTCCCAAAACTTCGGATTCACTCGGTTCACCGGCTTGGCTTTTGCTCTATCGCCAACAACTTCGGTGATCTCCACCACCCCCAAACCGCATCAGTCGCCGAGACTATTGCTGCGAGTCGAGATCCGACTTTGAGCCCCGCCTTTTTAGGCAAACTAATCACTAAATTTACCGTGCCAGAATCGTTCTCCAGGCCGATCACTGTAAACTTTGAACTACCCGCTCCGTCGTCGTCGATATTGGCGTTTTGCAGAATAACTGAACGTACACCTCGCAGGAGCTCTTCCTGTGTCCGTAAGTACTTCCACCACTGACGTATGTGGGCAATGATCACCTCCATCGCCGCCAAAGCAACCACGGCCAGCCCCCACCTGAAGATCTTTTGCAAGTGAACGTCGGGAAATGTCCAAGCCGCAACCGCAATTGCCAGGGCTAAGAGCGGCGAACTTAAAGTTCTGCGAATGAGCCCGATTGTCCCAGCGAAGGTCTCTTTTATGCTCGGTCGGACCGGTCGCCTCAGAACATCTTGAAGTTTTGGGGATCGCAGCATCGGCATCCGTCCGAACTATGTTAGTAAACCAATCGTGCGGGAAACCAAAAGCGCATCATCGAATAATAAGCAGCGATGTCGCTCTTGACCCGACGTACATCCCCGCGGGCGCCGATCCCGTCAAGGCTCAAGCAGCGGTTCGCGGGTAGTTCAAAAGTGGAGCCAACGACATTATCGCCTTCATTTCCAGCACCCTGATGGCGCCTTCTCTGATGCTTGGGAGCGGTAGGACACCGAGCCTCGTGTCTCGCTTGTTTCCCGAATACAACCAATCGGGGAACATTTTATGTCCCGAGACCTTCATGTGCAGTCCAATGCGAGAACGGAGGTTGGTCGTCTCGCCTAGGAAGAGTCGTTGGTCCCCGTCCTGAACTAAATACAGCCCCTGCACGGCTGGAACGCGCGTCAACTCCAGTGCAGATGTTCTGCCTAGATCTTCAAATATCGGGAGTTCAACAGCCGCGGCGTCCTTACCATAACGGCCCGCCTTTCGAAGCGCAAGCGCACCCCAACGATATTCAAACGGCGTGAAATCAGGTGCGAGCCGCGACGCAAACTCATCAAATGCCGCCGCTAGAAGTGGGTCGCAGAGCACCCGATCAAGCGAAATGTCTCGCCAAGAGTGCTCCATCTCCTTCTTTTGCACGAAACGTAGTGCCATCTCACTAGCAAACTGGTAGTGATCCACATGCTCACGTGGTAGCGAGAAACGAGCCGCCTTGGGAAGATGGGCGGTGAACCCATTCTTCCGCGCGAAGAACAACCGCCAGTTTAGGTCGAAATCGCTGGCCATCGCGCCCAGCCGACGGCAACGCGCGAGGAATTTTGCGTCCAGTTCAGGGTCTAGCACCACCCGATCTTCGGACGCACGGCCCCTGACCTCAGTGTACGCCTGAACTACGATCGGCAGGGTGTCGTCGGGTTTTCGTTCCCGCACCGCAGCGAGTTGAACTGCAAGCTTCGCCACAACCAGTTGATTCAAGCTCACGGATTCGCGCTCAGCCTCCGCGTCGAGCGCTTCGTGCATCGACTTCGGTAGGCGAACGAGGAGCTTTCCGCTTTTCGTGGGCTCTGCGCCCCGCACGAATCCGGTGCGATCCTGTGCGGCCTCGATAAGATTCTTGATTTCCTTGAATGCGGGTGTACCAGCAAACTGCCGACGTTCGTCCGCCGTTTTAAACAGCTTTGCTAGAAGACCATTTTCGGGGTCGAAGACCGCGTTACTTAAATCCGCCCACGACGGAGCAATTTTGCTTGCGCTCTCGGACGACCTCCATCAGATTGGTTATATCCTCAGTCACGGCTTTGACCTCCTTTCTCGGGTGAACTAACGAACTCGACCGTAGAACCACGTGCGACCTCAAAATACATTGATTCCTGCCCCAGCAGTGCGCCTATTTTCGACACAGCTTCGCGCAACTTCCGTACTCCGTCCTCGTCGTCGACGCTGATCAGCACTCGCTGCGTGATTTCAACTTGCTTTTCGCCAGTATCCCTGCGTTTGTACGCACCACGCCGAGTGCCTTCATGTCGCCAGCCCCCGAACTCAATCCAGATTCCATCAAGGATGTCCTCGCGGACCTCTTTCTCCACTCGCGTTCCGTCGTTGTAGGTGAGCGGTATAAGCACGTAGCAAGGAATCATCGAATGCTCCTTCATCCTTGTCTAAATGATATCGCCTGCGATATCAGAAAGTCAATACCCGGGGGGGCGAATCCCTCATCTGCGGCTTTTCGCCGCGATCTCGCGCGTGGCGCTCGGTCAAAATGGCGCGCCGCGCCATTCGACTGATGCTGTGGAATCGAGAAACAGCCGCAGTTGTAAAGCGACGGAGGGGACTTCACTGATTCCGCGGTATGCGGCGAGCATTTTTACCTGCATCAAGACGGGCCAAAGCAGACAAGAACGGCGGCTTTCCCATCCGCGGATCGAACGCAAAGCCGGAGATCGACGGCGAGGCCGCTGATGCGGATTGCGGAAAGGGCGGCACGGGAGAGACAGCCTTCTATCACCGGCTCCCCTGTGCCATGCTCCGCGAGAGAGGAGAGTTGCAGAGAGTGGAAAGTGGAGGACAGTTCCGGGTGTACCAGCAACGGCAGGAGCGAATGAACATGTACTTTGAAGACGAATTTAAGCACCGAATCAGCGGGGCGCATGTCTCTTTATTGTCATAGTGCAAGCAATGTTTTGTTATTTACACACGGCTCCAAAGCGTAAAATTCCGTAAAGTTGTGTAAAGCGAACCCCTGATTCCGAGCGACAGATGAGGGTTGATCGCCCGGCGGTCACTCGCGTTGTTCTGGATTGTAAAGCGGCTGCATGCAGCCGCTCCCCTTCACTCTGCAATATCCATTCGTTGGTGCAGGACGTCAGAGAAAAGTTGAATGCCTAAGGCCCAATGGCCAACAAAGGCCCAAGTCTCAAAGGCCCAAGGGAAGACGGCGGGGTCGGAGAGCCAGCGGAATCTCCCAGTGGCCGGCGAGCATGCTCGCAAATCGGCTCTGCGTTGTGTTCCCAGGGAGCGGGAACACGGCGGGCATGCCCACCGGCTGCACGAAGGGAAGGTTTTCGGAGAGTCGCTTCCCCACCAGTCCGCGCCCGTCCGCGAAATCCGCGGTTCCAACGGCTTCGCGTTTTCATTTCTCGTCGCGAGCTGGCGATTCCTCCGAATGCGGCTTGAGGTCGCTCTGCGCCGATTCGCTTGCGAAGTGCAGCAGGCGTATCAAGCCGCGCGATCCAAGCATCAGCGAGATGGAGAAAGCGATGCCCAGCAGAGCCGACCAGAAGCTGGGTTGTCCGGTCCCACTCAATTCCATTCGCCGATCATACCCGCCTTAGCTTGGAACGATAACCGGCACCGGCCACGCCTCGCGGTGCTGGAAATGGCCGCGTCGAGAGCGTAATTCCCGCTTCTTGGGTTACCACGCAAACAGGAAAATTCGATCATCTTTCGGTGAGAAATAGTACCAGCGGCATGCCCGAGTATACGGAGGTCCGTTTGGCGTTGCCCGGGGGCGCCCGGGAGCATCATCCAATCGCTCGAAGTACAGGACATCCATGCCTGGCGGTTTGCCCCGAGGAAACCATCTGGGCATCGCCCCGTGCGACTCAGGGTCGGCAGCGCTTTTGAGAACAGCATCGTTCGTGCGCCATAGATTGCCAGTAGCGAACAGCGTTTTCAGCCGTGCCTCGTACAGCAGCACCGATCCTGGCGGCACTCGATACTCAAACCAGTAATCGTGATCTTGGAAGCCAGAAATCTGCACGTGCGCGGGCTCAATACCGGGCACCAAGTCGTATCTCCCGTTGAACGTCACAACACGGATCGCAAGCGCTCGCTCCTCAGCGCTCGGCGGCCAGTACGGTTTCGTCAGCCAAATGAACGCGAAAAGGGCAAACAAAAGCAAAAGCCAGATTCTGCGCCAATTCTTACTCATAAAAGGTGTTGTTCGGTCTCGCTCAATTCCATTCGCCGATCATACCCGCCTTAGCTTGGAACGATAACCGGCAGCGGTTACGATCCCGCCCGTAGACAGGGCAATTGGATGTGACTTCCGGAAGGACGATTTCCCATTGTGGTGCAGGCTTCCAGCCTGCTTCCCAAGCAGCAGGCTGGAAGCCTGCACCACAAACTGTCACATGCAATTGCCCTGCGCCCGTAGATTGGTAGACG
>CAWGIB010000020.1:0-31646 GCA_963822545.1 uncultured Acidobacteriaceae bacterium | reverse complement strand
CATTGCCGAGTTGGCTAAACCTCTTCTTGGAAAGCAGGTCACGATGCGCTATGCCGAGCGTACCTCGTCTCCCTCTGCTGGGGCTGGCGATAGTGCGGCGTACTCCGTCGTCTCCCGCGAGCGAGTATTGAAAATTGTAGGATTGACGGATCTCGATCCGGATAGCTTGCGCGGCACGGCGCGGGCGCGCGTTTTCATGCCGCTCAAGCTTGCGCTGGACCTCCACATCATGCAGTCCAACCAGCGCGACACTTCGGCCAGTGACTCGCCCAGCTATACATCACTGAGCGTTCGAGTGCAGAATCCCAATCAGGTTCCGGCGGTGGAAGATGCCATCAAGAAAATGGGCTTCAGCGCTTTTTCCATCGTCGATGCGGCCCGCAGCATGCGCCAGTTTTTTGCGGTGCTCGATGGGTTCCTCGCGATCTTCGGAAGCCTCGCCTTGGCAGTTGCGTCCATCGGCATCGTGAATACGCTGGTGATGGCGATCCTCGAGCGGCGCCGAGAAATCGGAATCATGAAGGCGATCGGCGCCAGCGATGCCGACGTTCGCGGCCTTTTCTTCGCCGAGGCGGGCGCAATGGGTCTGGTCGGCGGCGGAGTCGGAGTGACGCTTGGCTGGGTGATCGGACGCCTTATCAATTTCGGAACGAACATTTATCTGGAACGCCAGCATTTTCCGGCGGCGCAGATTTGGTCCGTTCCACTGTGGCTGGTTCTCGGTGGAATCGGTTTTTCCGTGGTTGTCAGCTTGTTGTCGGGACTCTATCCCGCATCTCGCGCTGCTCGTCTCGATCCGGTACAGGCGCTGCGCTACGAGTAGAGAGGATGCGGGAAAAGGTATCAAAAACTGGGGGTTTTAAAGCGCGAGTTCGCATCCGCGTGAGCAAACCCCCGTGGTGTGGTCTTTTAAAATCAAAGACTTAGAGGGCGATTTCGGCGAGGTGTTTGAGGAGTAAGGACTTAGATGCAAAGTATTTATAAATCAATCAGTTAGCCAGATTCGCCGGTTATTTTTGCGCGGAATTGTTCATGTATATTATTGAGGAATAAATACTTTACAACGATTTTGTGAGCATTTTGTCCATCGAAGCCGACGGTGATTGTGCGCAGATGTCGGGTCCTCGTCTCGTGCGCACCTGTCTGACATGGCTTGTGCCGTTCTTAGTTCCGCTCCTCCTGGTTGTCCAAGGTCACGCGCAAGGCCGCATCGATTGCAACGCGCTGCAAAGTCACATCCTTGGTGAAAGCGTTCACTACTGCGTGATGTTGCCGCCCGACTATGACGGGGCAACTGCCGGGCATTCTCTGCGGCGTTATCCGGTGCTTTATTTTCTGCACGGGCTCGGCGATAACGAACAAACTCTGTTCAAAGGTGGGGGATGGGACCTGATACAAGACCTGCGCCAAAAAGGACAGGTTTCCGATTTTTTGATAGTCACGCCCGAAGGAAAGCGCAGTTTCTACATCAATTCGTCCGATGGCCGCGTGCGTTATAGCGATTTCTTCATTCGGGAGTTCATTCCTTACATCGAGTCGCATTATGCGATTCGCCGCGAGCGCTCCGCCCGAGCCATTAGCGGTTTTTCGATGGGCGGATACGGTGCGCTTCGGTTTGCCTTTGCCTATCCCGAGCTATTCTCGTCCGTCAGCGCCCAGAGTGCCGCGCTCATTGCGGAGCCGCCACAACAGGCTGAGAGTGGAGGGCTAGGGACGGTGTTTGGCAGTCCCGTTGACGCCCGTCACTGGGACGAAAACAGTCCGTTTGTTCTTGCGAAGCGGAACCGGACATCGATACGGGCGTCAGGGTTGTCCATTTATTTCAACTGTGGCAGCAAAGACGAATTCGGATTTGATCAAGGAGCCGAGAAACTGCACCGGCAACTGCAGTCTGAGGGCATCCCACACGAATATCATCTGTATCCCGGCAACCATGGAGGTGAGTATTTCCTGGCACACCTCGGTGAAGTGTTGAAGTTTCATTCGCGCGTTTTTGCCGCTGCGAAGTAATCCTCCCGAGTTTCCGGAGCAATGCCGGGCTATAAATTGAACCTCTCTTAGAAAGGCCGTGTCTAATCAAGCATGGTGACTGCTCATTCGAAGGCCGGCGTTGGGGCCTCGCGCCCTAAGCTGCAAGCAGTTTTTCCCCTTGTGTGGGAGCTCGTCCGCCCGCGCCGCGGGCTGCTGGCGGTTGGTTTCGTCTTGATGGCGATTAACCGGGTGGCCTCCCTGGTGCTGCCTTATTCGACCAGATATTTGATCGATAGCGTGATCATCAAGCGCAACGTTCAGCTGCTCAAGCCGCTTGTTCTCGGAGTATTACTGGCAACTGTCATTCAGGGAATTACTTCTTTCTCACTCACGCAATTGCTCTCCAAGGCTGCCCAACGCCTGATCGCCGAACTTCGGCAGAAGGTGCAGGCTCATATCGGACGCTTGTCGATCTCGTTTCATGATTCGACCAAGAGCGGTGTGTTGGTATCGCGCATCATGACCGACGTTGAAGGCGTGCGCAACCTGGTCGGTACCGGACTGGTGGATCTTACCGGAGGATTGCTCACAGCCGGGATCGCTCTGGTGGTTCTGTTCCGAATCAGCGCTTTGATGACGGTACTGGCGTTCGGCTTCCTGTTGTGTTTTGGACTCGCACTGAAAAAAGCATTTCAGACGATCCGGCCGATTTTTCGCGATCGAGGCAAAATTACCGCCGAGGTCACCGGACGTTTGACGGAATCTCTTGGCGGGGTGCGAGTGGTGAAGGGCTACCACGCCGAGGATCGGGAGGAAAAGGTTTTTTCGCTGGGAGTGATGCGGCTGCTCGATAATGTGACGCGCTCGCTGACCGCGACTTCCATCATGGGGCTTTCGGCGAGCGTGCTGCTCGGGGTGGTGGGCGCCGTCATCATGTTTGTCGGCGCGAAGCAGATTCTGGCTGGCACGCTGACGATTGGCGGCTTTTTCACTTACACCTTATTCATGGGTTTCCTGATCGCGCCCATCATGCAGATCGTTCAGATCGGGACGCAGATTACAGAAGCGCTGGCTGGGCTGGAACGTACGCACGAGATCCTGAAAGAACCTGCGGAAGACAGTGACCCGCGACGTACCGTCACGCTGCCCGCAATTGAGGGTAACGTCGACTTCGAAGGTGTCCACTTCAGCTACGATGGTGCGCACACAGTACTAAACGACATATCGTTCCACGCTGCCCCTGGCACCGTGACCGCATTGGTTGGATCGTCTGGATCCGGCAAGTCGACGACGATCGGACTGATTTCTGCCTTCTATGTTCCGAGCAGTGGCAAGGTCCTTGTGGACGGCATTGACTTGAGCACGGTTCGCCTCAGTTCGTATCGCTCTCAACTTGGGGTTGTGTTGCAGGAGTCATTTCTGTTCGACGGCACGATCCGTGAGAATGTGGTCTTCTCCCGGCCCGACGCCAGCGAAGAAGCCGTGATGCGTGCATGCCGGATTGCTCGGGTCGATGAGTTTGCGGAGAGCTTTGCGGACAAGTACGACACCATTGTTGGGGAGCGTGGCGTTAAGCTATCGGGCGGGCAACGACAGAGGATCTCGATCGCACGTGCCATTCTGGCTGAACCCCGTATCCTGATTCTGGACGAAGCTACCTCCAGCCTTGATTCCGATTCCGAGCAGATGATCCAGCAAGGTCTTTCCTACCTGATGCAGGGCCGCACTACCTTTGTGATTGCCCACCGTCTCTCGACCATTCGGCGCGCGGATCAGATCCTCGTGGTGGAACGTGGGCAGATTGTCGAGCGCGGCACCCATGAAGAATTGTATGCATTGCGGGGACGATACTTCGAGCTCTACACCAATCAGCACGGGCTGGAGAGCAATCTGTTCCTGTCGCCCGGGGAGGGGGATGCCCCGCCGGTCGGCAATGACGCGGCACCCTCGAAGAATGGGAACGAGCCGCCTGTCACTGAGGTGATGCGGCTTGTCCGCTAGTGTCGAATTGAGAAGACTGCGCGGATCGGCGCGAGTCCATCGCGGTCAGAGCCAGGCCGCGAGCTACCGAGGTAAACTCGTTTCCCCCGCGAATTCGCTTCGTTCCGAATCGCGCTTCGAAGATTGTCCTTACGGATGGAACAAATGAAGAACCACCCGTCAGGAATACCATATCCACGTCTTTCGGATGCACACCAGACGAGCTGAGGAGAGAATCGATACATCCTGCGATCTGTTCAAGGTCCTCCGAGATCCACTCCTCGAAGGATGCTCGTTCCACGACCGCCTCCAAATCCACGAACCCATCTGAAAACTGAAATGTGGTCTCAGTTCGACTCGACAAATCGCACTTTACTTTTTGTACGGCACGGTGGAGTTGGAATCCAAGACCTTCTTTTATGAAGTGAATGAGGGCTGCGATCTTCTCTGGCTCCAGCGATTGCGCGTGAACGCCCTTTAACATGTCCAGCACGTCTTTCGCTCTTAAAAGGGATAGATGATGCCAGCGCTCCAGCTTGATATAGACCCAGTTTGGGACCGTTAGGATCTTGCCTAATGAACGCAATTGGGATCCGGCTCCCAGAGCTGGCGAAACGAGGTGCCTGACTATCTTTGCATCGAAGGCATCTCCCGCTATGCCTAGTCCAGCGTTACCGACTATGTCGGCCGGGGTCCTTCCTCTTCGACGAATGCCAGGGCCAACGTGAATCAGAGAAAAATCGCTCGTACCGCCGCCGAAGTCTCCAATGAGAATGAGTTCATCGTGATCGAGCGTGGATTCGTAGTAGTGAGCGGCCGCTACCGGTTCCATCTCAAACTCCACGGACTCATATCCGGCCAATTCAAACGCCGACTTCAGTCGACCCTCGGCGTAACTGTCATCCTCGTCCTTTTCAGTCCCTGAGAAATGAACTGGTCTTCCGACCACTGCCGACTTGACGTCCACGCCAAACTGGCGCTCCGCCTTTTCGCGCAGGTCTCTGAGAATCCTGGCGATCAGATCCTCAAGTGTGTATCTGCGACCGAAAACTTCTGTGCCTTGAAGAGTGCGGCTGGTCAGGAACGATTTGAGCGATTGAATCAGTCGTCCCTTCGCGTCCGCAGAAAGATAGTGCTCGATGCCTTCCGGACCGGTCCAGGATTTCAAAGTCTTGGCGCCCCCTTCCTGCACCTGCTGAAGGTAAAGCAATGACCGATACGAGTCAGTCAGATCGCCAAGGTACGGGAACTTGGCAAGCTGCACCTCATCTGAATAATTGGCAAACGCGATTGAACTGTTCGTCGTTCCAAAATCGATGCCGATGACGCCTTCGCGAGTTTTGGCCTTTCGTAGATGCATTCGCCGTTTCTTGCCTTACCCAGCCGAAAATTGTTTGTTGGTGGAAGAACGGTCCGAAAACAGAATGGCCGCTACCCGAAGGCAGCGGCCAATTCTTGACAATCCTCACAGTGTATTCTGCGGAATTTAGTCGTGCTCTTTGCGAATCTTCTTGCGGGCTCGTTTTTGCGCCAGTGCCTGCTTCACACGGCGTCTCTCGCCCGGCTTCAGGTAGTAGGAGTGACGTTTGACTTCTTTAATGATGTCTTCCGTCTGGACCTTGCGCTTAAAACGGCGCAGGGCATTCTCCAGCGACTCGCCTTCTTGCAGTCGGATTTCAGCCAAACTCAATCACCTCCCAACCGGAACCAAATATCCATAAACAGCTTACCTTATAGGCTCAAGGTTCACAAAGCGGGAGCGGTCAGGGCGGGTGATGGAAGTACGTGATGGTGTCGAATGACACACCGGAGGCTAATGACACACCAGAGGCTAATGAGACACCAGAGGCTGTTGTTCACAGAATTGAGACGCCGCTGTCCTTTTCGAACTAGTTAAGGCCTGACGGCGCCCCAATCAGATGTTTACGCGGCTCGTGGGCCCATCACAAAATGCAGGATGAGCGAGATCACGGCAAAAACCAGCAACAGATGGATCAGTCCACCCGCGACGTGAAAGACGGTGAAACCGCCGATCCATGCGATCAACAGCACCACGAATAAAATTGTCCAAATACTCATTGTCTCTCCTCGTTGACGAACTCGAATTTTTGTCCTTAATACTTCATGATCGTAGCTTGGCCCCGCTACCCATGTCTTTACTGAGAAAACTGTACCGGCCCGACATCGACGCGGTACCCCTGGCGTCTGATTCCTGTGGATCTCCGGTCTAAATCTGGTCCAGATCGCAGCTTTTTGCTTCTTCGGCAGGCGCAAATCGGACGGCGGGATGTATCGCGAGCTAGCCCGGTTGTTCCCCCGATGTTTGACCTATCTCGGTTCCCAATAGCACAATGGCGAATCCGCCGCGACGCGGCAATCATGAGGATGCGCATGAAATTTCGTGTTTCCGCTGTGTTTCTCGTTATGGCTGCTTTCAGCTATCTCGCTCCCCAACTTCCCGCCCAACAGACGAAGCGCTCGATTACGGAGAAAGATATTTTCGACTTCGTTTGGGTCGCGAATCCGCAGCTTTCACCCGACGGCGCTCGCGTTGCCTTCACTCGCGTCACCGTGGACGAGAAACGGACGGGATACGAAACCTCGATCTGGACGGTCTCCACGGCAGGTAACGAAGCGCCAATTCGCATGACCAACGGCAAGCATGACGGCCAGCCGCGATGGTCGCCCGATGGCAAGCGCATCGCTTTCGTGCGGGGCGGAGACAAAGACGAGTCCGGCAAACCGAAGCCATCACAAATTGCTCTCCTGTCCTTGGAGGGCGGCGAGGCCCGCGTTGTCACTGACCTTCCTAAAGGCGCGAGCGGCCCAGTGTGGTCGCCGGATGGCAAGCGCATTGCGTTTTCAAGCTCGACCACGAAGGAAGACATCGAAAAAGCCGCGCGTAAGAAGTCCGAAGCCAAGGCTGGAAAGACAGAGGCTGATAGCGAACATGAATCCGATGTCCACGTCATCAGCCGCGCCGTGTATCGCAGCAACGATGAGGGCTTCCTCGATCCCAAGGAGCACTCGCACATCTGGGTTCTTGATGTTCCCCTATCATTTGACGATGCGCCAAAGCCCGTACAACTGACCAGCGGCGATTACACTGAGCACGAAATTCGCTGGACGTCCGATGGCTCCCGCATCTACTTCCTGACGTCGCATGTCGACGAGCCATATTATGAATCGCCCACCACCGAGATTGACTCGATCTCATCTACCGGCGGCACACCAGAAAAACTGGCCTCGATCGCCATGGGCATTGATGACCTGACGCTCAGTCCCGATGGACGCCGCATCGCCTTCCATGGCTCGATTACGCAGCCCGTGCGCTCCTATACGCAGCCAGATCTCTGGGTGATGGACCTTACGCCTGATGCACAGCCGCGCTCTCTGACCGCGGACTATGACTACGATGTGGGCGATGCGGTATTCGGCGACAACGCCGCCCCGCGAGGCGGCAACGGCACCACGCTTCACTGGTCGCCGGATGGCCGCTCGCTCTATGACGTTGTTGCGAAAGCAGGGCCGCACGCCGATTATTCGTGTCGATGCGCAGTCTGGCGCGGTGACCGAAATTACCCATGGCGATCAAGCCGTCGTCGATTTTTCAATGACGCCGGACGCTCACGCCATCGCGGCGCTCATCTCGACTCCTGTCATGATTGGCGACCTTTTTACAATTTCCGCCGGACGGCGCTCAAATGCGTCTCACCGACTTCAATCGCAAGCTTTGGGCGCAGCTCAACCTCACCGCTCCAGAAGAGATCAACTACAAGAGCTTCGATGGCAAGAATATTCAAGGATGGGTACAGAAGCCGCCTGACTTCGACTCGCACAAGAAGTATCCGATGATCATCAATATTCATGGCGGACCGCACACCGCGTATGGCTGGGTGTTCGACCATGAATTTCAATGGATGGCCGCGAAGGGATACGTCGTTCTCTACGTCAATCCGCGCGGCTCCATCAGCTATGGCCAGGATTTCGCCAACATCATCCAATATCACTATCCGGGCGACGACTACCGCGATCTTATGATTGGAGTGGACGAACTCCTAAAACGCGGCTATGTGGACGAGAAAAAACTCGGCGTGACTGGCGGCAGCGGAGGCGGCGTTCTGACCGACTGGACTGTCACCCACACCGATCGTTTTGCAGCGGCTGTTTCACAGCGCGACATTTCCAACTGGGCCTCGTGGTGGTACACGGCAGACTTCACTCTCTTTCAGCCGCGCTGGTTCAAAGCGCCACCCTTCGAGGACCCGCAGGACTACACCAATCGCTCCGCCATCACGTTTGTGAAAAACATCCATACGCCGATGCTTTTCGTGCTTGGAGAATCCGACTCCCGCACTCCGCCCGATTCCGGCGGTGAACAGCTATTTCGCGCATTGAAGTATCTGAAGCGCCCGGCCGCCATGGTCATGTTCCCGCGCGAGACACATGAACTCTCACGCTCCGGAGAACCATGGCACCGCGTCGAGCGTCTCGATTACATCGTGGGGTGGTTCGACAAATGGCTGATGGGCGCGCCCCATCCGGAGTTCGACGTGAAGCCTAAGGCAGAGCAAACTGCGGCTGGAGGGAACTGAACGGAGCTGAGAACGGATTACGACAACTTCTTTCGCGAAAAGGGGACGGCATAGGCCGCGGCCGGATTGTGGGAGGCTGCCCGCACAGCCAAGCGGTATTGCTCCCGTGCTTTGTCTTTGTCGCCTAACTTCTCGTAGGTCTGACCCAGCAGGCATTGGATGAATGGATCTTTTGTGTTCGCGTCCATCAATTCTTTGAGCGCCAACGTATAGTCCCCCGTATAGAAGGCTACGTAACCCTTGAGGACGGGGAAGTATGGCTCCTGCTCGTGGTTGGTGCCCTTGTCGAGAATGGCTTTTGCGGCGGCTACATGTCTTTGCGCTTCTGCCTTGTCACCGCGGCGAGCAGCAATGCGCCCCTGCGCGTGCTCCCACCGGAAGTCCCATAGATCTTTTTGAGCTGGCTTCAGCTCTGGCTCCCGAAGCCCTGTGTCATGGCCAAGCTTGTACCATTTGGCGGCGGCATCCGGATCGCCTGAGTCGAGGCAAATTCGGCCGGTTTCGTCCGCAATCTCCCCCTGCTGAAAAAAGTCTTTCTTGCTCGCGGCGTAGTCGAAGACCTGCTGCTCGTACTCAACGGCATCCTTGCAATTCCCCTCAAAAGCGTAGGAGATGGCCATCACCCGTTTGACGAAAACCTTGCCGTCCGGCGAGTCCGCATCAACGAGCGCCATCGCAAAATACTTTTGCGCCTCCTCGGTCTTACCCATCAAGTCGAGCACGCTTCCGGCGGCAATCAGGGCAGGGACTGAACTTGGATTTTCTTTCAGTGTCTGACGATACAGAACCAAAGCCTCGTCCGGCTTTCCGTCGCGGATTAACTGTTGTCCTTGCTTGACGAACTCAGGCGGTTGTTGCGGACCGGGCGCTTGTGCGAACAAAAACGTGGAAGTAATAAAGATCAGGAACGTAAAAGATAAAGGCGCACGAAGGGGAGATCTCATAGCCGAGGATTATAATCGCGGTGCGAGTGAAGCCGTTTCGCCCGTTTCCATCACTTCTGCCGTGCGTTCAGCTCTTCGAGCTTGCGCTTGAGCTGTTCCAGTTTCTGCCCCGCTTCTCCAAGCTTTCCTTCCGAGGTCAGGCGCTGGTAGTCAGCCAAGTCCTTGGCGGCCCCCGAAATTAGTGAATTCAAATCTGCCGGTTTCGCGGTCGCCGCTGAGGTTGGTGTCGCGCTCTGGGCTGACTCCGCAGTAGAAGCCGCGCCGCTGAGGGACGATACCTCTCCGCCAAATAGCGATTTCATCGCAGACTCAAATGTAGGTCCATATGCCAGCCGGTCCTGGAGCGCGAGCACTACCAGTCGCAATTCCGGCATCGGGCTGCGCTCCGCCTGCAGGTAAATCGGCTCCGCATACAGCAGCGCCTTACCGCAGGGGATCACCAGCAACGTGCCGCGCCTCACATGCGAGCCTTGCTGGTTCCAGAGAGTCAGTTGTCCCGATAACTGGGCATTCTGATCGATGCGCGCCTCGATCTGGAGTGGACCGTCAACCAGCCTAGTCTTCGGGAAGTTGTAAACGATCGCGTTGCCATATTGCGCGCCGTCACTGCGTCCCGCGATCCACCCGATCAGGTTGTTTCGGTTGGCTGGAGTGAATGGCAAAATCTCAACGAACTCCTCCGCGCTTTCATCCGGTAGCTTCATGAGCACGAAATTTGGTTCCATGACCTGCGTTCGCTGCTCACCTGCCGAACCCATGCCGACTTCAGAGGCCACCGTCCAAAGATCCTCGCGGTTGTAGAACACAGCCGGATCGGTCATGTGATACAGGCCATATACCGACGCTTGCAGCTTAAGCAAGAGTTCCGGATAGCGTACGTGCTTTCGTAAATCTGGAGGCATTGCTGACGCGTCTTTAAACAGAGAGGGGAACACCTGCCGGTAGGCGGCGATGATCGGGTCCTGCGCGTCGAACACATAGAACGTAGTGGTTCCATCGTAGGCGTCGACGACTACCTTCACGCTGTTCCGCATGTAGTTAACCGAATTACCATTGAGCGGATAGTGGCTGGAGTAGGGATAAGTGTCCGAAGTCGTAAATGCGTCCATCATCCAAGACAGCCGGCCATCATCGCCGACCACAACGTATGGATCGGCGTCGAAGGTGAGTAGCGGCGCCAGAGAGGCCACGCGCTCGCGAACGTTACGGCGCATAAGCAAGCGGCTCTGCGAATTGATGTCATCGCTGAAAGGCAGTTTTGTGAGGTCATTCTGGTCAAACGCGATCAGGATTCGCCGTAGGAACCCTCCCAGTAGAATGCCGCCGTTCCCTTCATACGACGTTAGGTTGTTCGTCTGGCCCTGCGGGTAATTGAATTCCTGCTGGCGCGTCTTAACGTAGACATCGGTGTTGGTCAGTTCGCCAAAATAAATTTCAGGGCGAGTCACGTTGATGCTCTTCACCGTGCTTTGGATGGGCATGTTGCTCAGGATCAGAGTTGGCAGTCCTTCCGAAGTGAATCCATTGACCGGATTCATGGTGATTCCATAGCCGTGCGTATAAATGAGCTTTTCGTTGATCCAGTTGCGGCTGCTCTCCGGCAGTTTTTCGACGCTCAGTTCGCGGGTGGCGAGCATTACCTGGCGCATGCTGCCGTCAATGTCATATCGATCGATGTCGATGTCAGGAAAGTCATAGTATGTTCGAATTTCCTGGATCTGTCGAAGCGTATCCTGCAATGCGTGCCAGTCCCACAGGCGAATGTTCTTTAGCGTCGCCTGGTTGTGTGCCGGATCGGCTGCCTCCACGGTTGTTTCTGCGGGGAACTCCCGCTGCGCCATGCGGTCCAAGCCGTAGGCCTGGCGGGTCATTTCGATGTTATGCGAAATGTAAGGCCGCTCCCGGACAAGTTCGTTCGGCTTGACGATGAAGTTTCCGACATACCATCCAAAGATCTGAACGCCGATATAACACACGACGGCGGGAACAACCGCCCCCGCCAACCAACGGACCTTGGGCGTCGAGACTGCGTTGATCAGCGCAATGCCTGCTCCCAGAACGAGTGCGACACAAACCACGAGCAAGCCGGTCAACGTCACATGGGCGTCGGTATAGTTCACGCCGCCGAAGATCGTATGCTCGTCGAACAGTGCCTCGAACCGGCTAAGATAGACGCGCATCGCGAAGACCAGCAACAAGAATGCGAATGCAATAGAGAAGCCGCGCCATGGAAGCGGAATCGAACTGCCGCGTTTTCCGCCGAAGGCGCGAGTACCGCCGGTGATCAGGATGAAGAAGATCGCGACGACACAGCAAATCACCGCTAGCGTGAGCAACCATCCTGTGATGAACTGCCAGACAGGCAGAGTGAATAAATAGAAGTTCAGCGGCTTACCAAAAATGGGATCGGCAATAGCTGGCCCAACGCCGGCGGCGGTGCGAGGCGCATACCAGTAGAGAGCAAATGATGGCCACTCCGCCATCATCCCCGCGCCGGTGGCGAGGGCAATCAGCAGAGAGACGATCTTTACGATCAGGCGAAGGATTCGCTCTACCGGCAGCTTTAATGGCTGGCCGCCGATGTAGATGATGCTGCCGCTCATCAAGTCGTCTTGGTACGCGCGCCGCAGAGCCAGAAACCAGCCGTAGAGAATGACGAATGTCGCGGCGGCGAATGTTGCGAAGACGGTCCATTGCAGACTGAGGGTCTTCAGGAACACTTCCCCATACCCGAGCGATTCAAACCACAGACGGTCAACGTAATATCCGAGCGCGGTCCGGCCGCTGAAGATGAATAGAAATACGAGCGCGACGAGCAGAAAGAACCGACGGCGGCGAGGTGGACGTCCCTGCAACTCTATGAATTCAGGCATACCTTAACACCGCTTTCGCCAGCGCTGCTGTCTGGGATTTCAAGTAGAAGGTAATTGTATCGCGGAACGTTCCACGTGGAACATTATGCAGTGGATATCGTACGTACAAAAATGCACATTATTAACTGATAACTGCAACAATTGATTAGTTTTACGCAGCAGGGTCCCGCGGACGTCGAGCCCTGCTGTCCCAGGGTTTATTTCTTTTCCAGTGCGGCGGCTTTGTCTTCGGCGCGCTTGGCGTCTTGTTCACGGTGGAGACCGTGTTCGGCTCGCGCCAGAAGGTGGAATGCTGCAGCGTTGTTGGGGTCGGATTTGGTAAGGGCTTCCAGGTCGGGCACGGCCGCGGAGAACTCGCCTTTCATGATTTGAGCTTCGGCGAGGCCAAGCCGTCCTTCCTTGTTGTCGGAATCCACTAACAAGGCGGCTTCGAACTGGTCTTCAGCATTACGAGCGTCTTTCAATTGGATATACACACGACCGAGCATGAGACGTGCGTTGGTCTGGCCGGGTGACAGCTTGAGGCTGGTTTCGAGCGCGTCCCGCGCGCCAGCATAATCACCAGACTTTTCCAGAGCTTCTCCGGCTTCGAAGGCTGCGGTCGAATCATCGCCGCGCAACTGGAGAGCATGCTTCAAGTGGGCGGCAGCTTTTGGATATTCCTGTGCTGCCAGTTCCAGTTCGCCTAACTGACGGAGGGCGGTGGACGAGTCCGGATCAAGTTGCACAGCCTTCTCAAGATACTGGCGAGATTCGGCGGTGCGCCCGTCGTCGGATGCGAGCATCGAATTGTGCAAAAGGTTCTGCACCTCGATCTTGTCTTTGGGATCTGGGAGGCTCGCGGTTGGCTGCGCGCCGGCTGGCACTGGCGGAAGTTTCGCCTTCCACTTGCCCAACTCGGCTTGCAGGTCCGCTTGCGTGGCCGGAACGTTCACGCTCTGTGGCGAGTAAAGATTCTTTAACTCTTTCGGATCGGCTTGCAGGTCATAGAACTCGGGCCGCGGGGCTTCGATGAACTTGGCGTGTGCTTCGCGGACGGCGCGGATTGGGGCCCATCCCCAGCGGAGAGGATAGTCAGTTTCGCCGAAAAGTGAGCGTGCCGGCTGACTTTCAGCGTTCATAAGAGGAACGAGTGAATCGCCATTCAGTTCTGCCGGAGCGGGCGTCCCGGTCATCGACAGGACCGTTGGGAGAATATCGGTAGTGCGGACCAGAGAGTCGACGACAGCGCCGTGGTGGGCTGCGCCCGGGGACCTGATGATCAGGGGGATGTGGAGGGTCGAGTCGTAGAGAAAAAGTCCGTGTGTATCTTCTCCATGCTCGCCGAGTCCTTCGCCATGATCGCCGGAAACAATAATGATTGCGTTCTGATAAGCGCCAGATTTCTTGAGGGTGGCAATGAACTGAGCGAGGGCGGAGTCGGCGTAGGCGATCTCTCCATCGTAGAGGTGTTGCGCGTATTTCTCGGAGAACGGTGACGGTGGCTCGTAAGGGTCGTGCGGATCGAAGAGGTGTACCCACACAAAGCGTGGACCGGTCGGATGCTGTCCGAGCCAGGTTTGGGCGTGCTCGACGACCGTCATGGCTCGCCGTTCGACGCGGCCCCAACGCTCCTTGGTGTCGGGCTTGGCTGGGAAGTTGTCGTAGAAGTCAAAGCCCCGATCCAAACCGGGAGCGAGGGAACTGCTATCGAGAATGACCGCCCCAATGAAGGCCGCCGTTTGGTATCCCTGCTTCTTGAGAAGTTCGGCCCAAGTGACTGTGTTGCGGCGCGAGAGGAACTCCGAAGTCAGTGACGCCGTGCACGCTCGGCAAGAGACCAGTCAAGATGCTGGTGTGCGAGGTATTGGTGATGGGGCTGTGGGTGAAAGCTTGAGAGAAGCGGACGCCGTCCGTGGCGAGCGCGTCAAGTGTCGGCGTCTCGACTTGTTTGTAGCCATAGCAGCCAACATGGTCAGCGCGGAGAGTATCGATGGTGATGAGGAACACGTCTGGCTTCGCGACTGGACTTGCTGGCGAAGATTGTGCCCACATAGGCGTTGTGGGTGCCGCGTAAATAAGAAGAAAAAGGGCCAGGAAAGGGCTGAACGGTTTCATCAGGGGTCAGCGTATCACAACGTATGCGGGATGTTTCAATCCACCGCAGAGACACAGGGGCCACAGGAGAAAGGCTGTTTATGTCTATCGCTCGGGCACTCTCTGACTCCATGTTTGGGCGGTGTTTTGGCGGGCGCGCTTGAGCCAGCCAGCTTGCGATAAACTGGGCTTATTCATGCGAAGGTTTCGTCTGACTCGTTCGTTCTTCTCCTTTCCTTTGATTGCGGATCGGATTGCCGTTTTTTTTGCCCGTTGTCGGGTTTGTAGTGACGATTCTTTGAAGCCAGGGCAAGCGTCGTTCTGGGGATTCCTTTTCGCTGGGTTCACTCTTCTGACTATTTTTGCTGCGCAGCCGTTGGCGGCGCAAACGCCTTCGCGACATTCCTCTCCGCAATCATCTTCTCAAACGCCTGCCAAGCCTGATTTGAATGTGGTGCTGATCACGATTGATACGCTGCGCGCCGATCACGTCGGTTGTTTCGGGTACAAGCAGATCAAGACTCCGAATATCGACGGACTGGCTGCAGATGGAACGCGTTTCGAGCGAGCTTTTGCTGTAGTTCCGGTCACCCTACCCTCGCACAGCGCAATTCTGACGGGCACGTATCCCATGCGCAGCGGGATGCACGACTTCAGCGCCAACAAGTTGAGTCCGACGCAGCCGACGATGGCATCGGTCTTGAAGCAGGCGGGATACGCTACGGGTGCGGTGATTGCGGCGGCGGTGCTGGATGGGAAGTTTGGGCTGAATCAGGGATTTGATTTTTATTACGATCATTTCGACTTCAGCCGGCTGAGTGAGTCGAACCTGGACGAGATGGAGCGTCCGGGAAATGTAGTCGCCGATCAAGCGCTCGATTGGTTGGGGAAGAATTCACAGAAAAAATTCTTCCTTTGGATGCACTTGTACGATCCCCATGCTCCCTATAATCCTCCTGAACCTTACCGGACGCAGTATGCAGGCAGACCCTATGACGGAGAGATAGCTTTTGCCGACGAGCAGGTGGGGCGACTGCTGCGGTACTTAAAAGACAAGGGAATTTATCAGAAGACCGTGATTGTCCTCACGGGCGACCACGGCGAGAGTTTGGGCGAGCATGGCGAAAAGACCCATGGATTCTTCATATACAACGCGACCATGCACGTGCCCCTCATCATACGAGTGCCAGGAGGTGCTGCGGGGCGGGCGGTTTCGGATCCGGTTTCTCTGGTGGACCTGATGCCGACAGTTTTAGGCGCGACAGGAGTTGATGTTCCGGCAGAGGTGCAGGGAAAAAGCCTACTGGCGCGGGTTCGAGGCGGCGATAACCAATCGACCGAGCGGGACCGCAGCGTTTACGGCGAGACATTCATGCCGCGGATCCACTTCAATTGGAGTGAGCTTCGCGGAGCGGAAAATGCGAAGTATCACTTTATTGATGCGCCTCGGCCGGAGCTTTACGATCTCGCGAAAGATCCAGGAGAGCTGAACAACCTGCTCGGCGAGAAGAAAGCGGTGGCGGAGGAGATGCGCTCGCAGTTGGTCGCGATGATCCGTGACTATAGCGCGGGCAAGGAATTAGCAGAGAAGACGGGGCTCGATCCGGCGTTGATGGAGCGGTTGAAGTCTCTGGGGTATGCAGCATTTTCGGGCGGGAACGATCCAACCATCAGCAGCCGAGACCTACCGGATCCCAAAGATCGCATCGCGACCTACGAATCGTTTTCGGATGCGATGTCTGCAAGCCAGCATGGCCACTACGACGAGTCGATAGAGAAATTGAAGAGCGTGATCAAAGGGGATCCGAACCTGATTCCAGCTCATTATCTGCAGGGGCTGAATTATTACCGTTCGAAGATGTTTACGGAAGCGGCCGCGGAACTGCAGAAGACGGTGGAATTGAGTCCGGATTACTCTCTGGCTTTCTTCAATCTCGGGATGGCGCAGGCGCATGCCGGGCAATATGATCCTGCGATTGCCAGCTTGCAGAGGGCGTTGCAGCTGGATGGAACGAATTTTGAGGCGGCCTTCAATCTGGGAGTGGCATTTATACAGAAGAGAGATCTGGCGCAGGCCGAGGAAGCCTTTCGGAAATCGGTGACTGTCTATTCGGAGTTTGCGCGGGGACGCCGCGCTCTCGGAGAAACGCTGCTTTACGAGGGCAAGGTTGACGAAGCACTGGCGGAGTTGCGGCAGGCAGCTGAACTTGCTCCGGACGAGCCGGCGATGCATGAATCGCTGGCAAAGGCGCTGGACGCGAAGGGAATGACGGCCGAGGCAGAATCGGAGAGGCAGCGGGCCCAGGGGCAGAAGCCGCAATAGTGCAAAATCGAATGGTCAAAAGGGAACGAACGCCACGCGGCAGGGCAGTGATTCTGGCTTCGGTGCTGCTGATGGCAACGTTCGCCTTCGCGCAGGGACGTGAGACCTCGCCATCATCTCCAAAGGCTGCGGCACAACATAAACCCCAGTCTGGGTCGACCGGCAAAAGAGGCGCTGGACAAGGGGCCCAGAAGCCGAATGTCATCTTAATCACAATCGATACGGTCCGCGCAGATCACGTTGGGTGCTACGGCGCGAAGGATGTGAAGACACCAGAGCTGGATCGGCTCGCACAGGATGGAGTCTTATTCGAGCGGGCGATTTCTCAGGTTCCACTGACGTGGCCTTCTCACGCGGTAATTCTTACCGGAACTTATCCTTTTCAGAATGGCGTGCAGGATTTCACCGGAGAGCCACTGGGCGAGCAGTTTCGGTCTGTGGCAAAGGCTTTTCAAGATGCAGGCTATGCGACGGGAGCGGTTGTCAGCGCGTTCGTACTCGATCGCAGTTGGGGTCTGGCGCGAGGATTCGATTTCTATGACGATGCGTTTTCGGCCAAGACATTTGCGGAGAAAGAAACTGGACTGGTGGACCGCCGGGCTGGCGAGAGCGTGGCCCATGCGATCAGCTGGTTGAAGAAAAGTCAGCATCGTCCGTTTTTTTTGTGGCTGCATCTTTATGATCCGCACAGCCCCTACGATCCCCCCGAGCCATACCGCACGGAATATAAGCAGCACCTTTATGACGGCGAGATCGCGTATGCGGACCACGAACTGGGCAGCCTAATGTCGTGGCTGAAACAGAATCATCTTTATGATTCGGCGTTGATTGTGATGCTGAGCGATCACGGCGAATCTCTAGGCGAACATGGGGAAGATGAGCACGGATTTTTCGTCTACAACTCTACCGCGCATGTGCCGCTGATCGTGAAACCGCCTGCTGGAAGCGGCATTCCGAACGGACGGAAAGGCGACCCCGTCGAGACCGCGGCAGTCGCTCCGACGCTGCTGCTGCTCGCCGGCGTGAAGGACTCGATCCAGCAGCAGTTTCAATCTCCAGCTCTACTTGGCGATCAACAGACCGGGAAGAGTCCTGCTTATAGCGAGACTTTTTACCCATTCAGCTCGTTTGGATGGAGCCCGCTGCACGCGATGGAGAGCGAGCGCTTTCATTTCATCGACGCCCCGAAGCCGGAACTGTATGACTTGACGAGTGATCCCGGGGAGACTCGAAATATTGCTGCCGAGCAACCGGCTACCGCGGCCGTCCTGCGGGAAAAGCTGCAGTCCCTGCTTGCGCGCAATCCTTTCACTGCGAAGGCAGTCACTACCGGAAATCTAGATCCCGCTGCGCAGGATAAGTTGCGGGCCCTCGGCTATTTTGGATTTCACGCTGCGGTTTCACCGGAGGCGCTGAAGAATGGACTCGCCGATCCCAAAGACAAACTTTGGGAGTTCAACGCGATTTTGAAGGCTGAGGATGCGTTCCAGTTGAAGCACGATGATGAGGCGGAGGCTCTGCTGCGGAGCGTGGAAGAAAAGGACGCGCAGATTTATATCATTCCATTTTTGCTGGGAGAGTCGGAGTTGCGGCGCGAAAATTGGGTGAAGGCGGCCGCGGAGTTGAAACGGTGCTTGGTTTTAAATCCTAATTTTGACAACGCAATGACCGCGCTGGCACGGGCATTGGCGAAGCTAGGGCAGAATGACGAAGCGAGAACTTGGCTCGACAAGGCGTTGCAAAGCAACCCGCAGAATTACCGGGCGTGGTACCAAAAGGGCTTGCTGGACCAGGGGAACGTGCCGGCGGCCCAAGCTGCATACGAGAAAGCCGTGAGCATCCAGCCCAATTTTTCGGCGGGGCAGCGCGAGCTTGGAATGCTGCTATTCGCGCAGAAAAATTATGCGGTCGCGGCTCCGCATCTAGAGAAAGCAATCGAACTGGGGCTGGATGATGCGCGACTACATAATTTTCTAGGAATTTGCTACAACCACACGAACCGCCCAGCGAAAGCGGTGCGAGAGTTTGAGCACGCGATCAAACTTGATCCGAAACTGGCCGAGGCGCATCTCAATCTTGCATTCGCGCAGCAGCTATTGCATCAGACAAAGGCGGCTTTCGCGGAATACCAGACGGCTTGCAAGCTGGATGCGCAGTTCTGTTCGTACATTCCAGGGCATCACTAGCCTACAGATCGATCATCAGGTGCGACTTTCCAACTCATCGTTGGGACGATGACTTAGTGCCTGCGGGTTTGGCGGCGCGGAGGCGCTCGCCTTCGGCGCGTTCGCGAGTGGCGTCGGCTTCGCGTCCTAGCTGCGTATACGCGTCGGCGAGAAAGGCGTGGGGTTCGGGTGAGGCGGGCTGAAGTTCCGCGGCCGCGGCGAGGGGCGCCAATGAATCCTGCGGATTTCCTGAGAGAGTGAGGGCGCGGCCCAGCAGCAGGTGAGCGGAGTAGTGCTTGGGTCGGAGTTCGATCACCTGCCGATATTCGCGGATGGCGTCGGGCAGGCGATCGGAACGGGCGTAGGCGGTCGCGAGAGTGAAGCGAGGTTCCGGCCAGCGCGGCGAACGGGCGATGCTGGTTTCAAGTTCGGCGATTGCACCAGATAGATCTCCGGTCTGGAAGAGCGCTGTGCCCAGTTGGTAACGCGGCGTAACCAGGTCGGGGCGCATCTCCACCGCATGGCGCAAGACGGGCACAGCTTTTTCGTAGTTGCCGAGGATGATGTAAGCCGTGCCAAGTTGCAGGTAAGCGATGGGGAGGCCGGGCTCTTTGGTGATGACTTCCTGAAGCAGGGGAACGGCGTCCTGATAGTGAAAGCCTTCCGCGAGCATCTCTGCGCGATGCATCAGGTTGACGACGTCGATTCTATCCTTCGGGTCGGCACCGGTTTCTTTTATGCCCGGCATCGGCGCGGATGTTGTGTCGGACGCGACGTAGCCGAGGGCGGCGAGCTTTTCCTGGAGTTCCGGATCGGTGACGACTTTGGGAGCCTCCTTCGAAGTAGCTGTTTGCTGACGAAAAGCAGTTAATTGCGCGGACAGCGTGCCGCTAACGGCAGTTGAGGAGCCAGCGAGATTGTGTTCGGCTTTTGGATCGGAGGTTTGGTCGTAGAGCTCCGGATGCGGGGCGTCGACGAACAGATATTTTCCGGTTCGCAGCGAGCGCAGGGAACTCCAGCCGAAGGTACGATGCGGGTAGTCGCTCTCGGAGTATGCCGGACGATCGTTGGCCGGCCGGGTATCGGGGCTCGTGGTTCTTGAACCGCCATTGACTGCGTCGCCGCTTGCATGGGAAGCCTTGCTGGTGGCTGATTTCGGGCTGGCGACCGGCGTGATTAGGGGGAGTAGGGATTCGCCTTGCACTGCGGAAGGGACGGGGATTCCGGCGGTCTCGAGGATCGTTGGGAGTACATCGACGAGACGAGCACGGGTATCGATTCGATTGCCTGCGGAACGCCCCGCAGGAAGTTTTAAAAGTAGCGGAACGTGGATGGTTTCGTCGTAGAGAAAAATGCCGTGGGTCAATTCGCCATGATCGCCTAAGGCCTCTCCATGATCAGACATCACGGCGATCAGGCTGGCTTGATAGAGTCCGCGGAGCCGCAGTTGAGAGAGCAGTTTGCCGACAGCGAAGTCTGCGTAAGCGATCTCGCCGTCGTAGGGGACGGAGGCGTAGCGCGTTTTGTATGGCTCAGGGGGATCGTAGGGGTCGTGCGGATCGTAGAGATGGATCCAGAGAAAGAACGGTCCTCTGGGATGCTGGGTTAGCCAAGCGAGCGCGTGGGCGACGACTTCCGTGCCTCGGCGCTCGATGGACTGGTAGCGATCTTCGCCGGGCCGGCGGCGGTGAAATCCGGAGTCATAAGTATCGAAGCCGCGCTCGAATCCGGGAGCGGAGCGCGCTTGCGGATCGAGGATAAGGGAACCGACGAAGGCGGCAGTGTGATATCCGCGGGCGCGAAGGATGTCGGGAGCGTAGGGCAGTTCCGGGGCGAGTGCTACGCCGAAGTCGTTTACCTGGTTGAACTGCGGATAAGTACCAGTGAGGATTCCCGCGTGCGAGGCGGTCGTGAGCGGCACTTGCGAGTAGGCGTGGGTGAAGACTACAGACTGACGGGCCAGGGCATCGAGGTTGGGCGTTAGGCCGCGGGTGGAACCCAAAAATCCCATGCGGTCTGCTCGTACCGTGTCGATTGTGATGAGGATGACGTTAGGGAGAGAGGTGTTTTGCGCGGATCTGGTATTCGCTGACTTCGTGACTGATGCTGGTCTGGCGGTTGCGACGGTGGCTAAAAGCAGCAGCAGAACGCAGAGCAACGGGCGCGGGAAGAGCATCGGTGAAAGAAGTCTATCATCGTGCGCTTTAAGATCGTGGCTCCCGGCACGATGGCCGATGCTCGATGGCTACTTCTTTGCGGCGTCCGCAGAAGTTTGGAGACGAGCTAACAGATCCCGCGCTTTGGGCGAAAACGGGGAGTCGGGAAATGCCTTAAGGTACGTTTGCAACTGGGCGACGGCATCATCGGTGCGTCTCTGTTGTATATAGAGATTGACCAGTTGCAGATAGGCTTGCGCCATCTTAGGGTCGATCTGCAGGGCGCCCTGAAGACTTTTTTCGGCGAGTTCAGGACGGTTGGTGAGCGAATAGAGCCTGCCTTGCAAAAACTTGCCGAAGGCAGAATCGGGAATCCGTTGCAATCCTTCGTCAATTTCGTGCTCGGAGTCGGGGTAGCGTTTGGTTGTAAGCAGGACGTTGGCGAGATTGAAGTGGGCTTGGGCGTCGTTGTGATTCACCTTGATTGCGGCTTCAAACTCAGATTGAGCCTGCGCGAAATTCTGACGAGCGAGATAGGTAGACCCGAGATTGTTGTGAGCCGGATAAAAGTCGGGCGAGTATGAGAGCGCCTTTTCGTAATGCTGGATGGCCTCGTCTGGCTTGCCCTTGTGGTCTGCTTCTATTCCCTTTTCGAACTCCTTGACCGTCTTCTTCGGAAACTGCCGGTAGTAGTCGGCGGGATCGACGAGGTAAGGATTACTGCCAGCCACACGGCCCGTTAGAGGATCTTTTTTATCCTTTTTCTTGGGGACGAGAGTGATCATCACCATGTTGGTGGGGGAAAAATCCGGATTTAATTCGGATATCTCGTTCACCGGTTCGTATTCATCGTCATTGATCGTCACTCGGTACTCATTGGCGAGGAGATTGTAAAAGCCGAAGCGGCCTTCATCATCACAGTAGGAACTGGAAATGGGCGCACCGCGCATTTCGAGAGAGATAAGAACCGGGTGGGGAGGAAAGTCCCCCTTCATCACGTGAACGATGCCGATGATCTTGCCGACTTGATTCTGCTGGGCAGAAACTTGGCTGGCCACAAGAAGGGAGATCAATAAGGCAGACAACCACAGAGTGCGGAAAATTCTTTCCATGGTCCAACCCCACGTTGCTACAAGAGTACCACCACAAAAGGAAAAGGGCCTGTTCCCGAGAAACGGAAACAAGCCCTTGAGGAAACAGCAGTCTGGTTAGAAGTTAAACTTCACGCCGAACTGCAATTCGCGAGGATTCAAAGTACCAGCCGCCTGACCGAAGTTAGCGGAAGTGTACTTGTTGTGTGCTCCACCGCCGGCGGTTGCCAGGATGAAGTTGGCGCGGTTGAACACGTTGAAGGCGTTGGCGTCGAACTTCATGCTCAGACGTTCGGTGAACTTGAAGACCTTGGACAGCGTCATATCGGCGGCCCAGTTGCCCGGCCCGACGAAGCTGTTGCGACCAAGATTGCCGACGCACCCGAGACACGGTGCGGAGAACAGGACGCCTGGAGAAGCGTATTGGTAGCTCCTCACGCCATTCGCGTCGGTAATGATTGTTCGTCCCCAGCCGTTAGCCCAGCTGTCGTGGCTGACGCCCGAAACCCTCGCTGCTGAGGAGTTCGGCCGATCGTTGGTACCGCCGTCCAAGTTGAAATCGCCACCCTTGTTGAAACAAGTTCCACCGCTAACGTCCGCCACGCTGCAACTCCCGTCCGGGTTCGTCCCGGCCAGGTTGGGCTGAGCGGAAGTGAAGGGCTCCCAGTGAGCGCCAGACTGGAAGGACCAGATACCGTTCAGGTTCCATCCACCAGCAATCGCTCCTGCGGCACCCTTCAGGCCTTGGCCGGGCAACTGCCAGACGTAGTTGAAGACCAAGCGGTGCCGGATGTCATAGATCGAGTTACCGCGATCCAAGCCAGGCAGAGTCTGATCCGTTGTGTAACCTTCGCCAGCGCCCGCACCGTTTGCAGTGGTGGCGCCGCTGTGCCAGGTCGATCCATTGTCAATCGAGTGGCTGTAGGTGTAGTCGAGGTTGAAGAGCAGACCGTGACTCATCTGGCGCTTCAACGATCCCTGGAAAGAGCTGTAGTTCGAGTTGACTGAATTCTCCCAGGTACGCAGCTTGAGATAGTTGGGGTTAAGGCGTCCGCCCAAGCCGGTTAGAGTTCGGCCGAAGTTATCAACCACCGTAGCGCCTACACCAGTGACGGGATCCACCGGTAAGTAGGTGCCAGGCTGGCGGTTGATGTCCTCTGACCGGAACAGCTTGTGACCGGCCGTACCGACGTATTTAACGTCAACGACGGTCTTGGGCAGGATTTCACGCTGAATGTCCAAGTAGAAGTTGTAGACATAAGGATCGCGGATGCCAGTCGGCAACACAACGCCCGTAAGGTTGGCAACGTTCGGATTGGTGGGATCCCAGCCATTGATGTTGCCCTGGTTCTGGGCTTGTGAGCAGGGGCCCATGTTTCCGGGATTGGTGCCGCATCCAGTGGAGGTGACCGGCACATTTGTCAACTGCTGACAGGGTGTCGTTGCGCAGCTGGACGGACCATAAACAATGTCTGCCTTCGGTACGCCGACGCCACCGATGGCTTCGTCGAATGAGTAGTATGGCAGGTTCCAGCGCGAGTTCGAGAGGGGGTTATACAGAGTGCCCTCGTAAGCTACGCCGAAGCCGCCACGGAGTGACGTTTTGCCGTCACCAAACACGTCCCAGGCAAAGCCAACGCGCGGTCCGAAGTTATTGTGATCGCCAGCGCCCAAGGAAGAAGATGGGGCGAAGCCGCCA
Organism: uncultured Acidobacteriaceae bacterium; assembly: GCA_963822545.1. Taxonomy (GTDB): domain Bacteria; phylum Acidobacteriota; class Terriglobia; order Terriglobales; family Acidobacteriaceae; genus Acidiflorens. Next base: position 7,773 of record CAWGIB010000020.1, on the reverse strand, counting down.
GGGCCGCATACGCCGGCTAAGGTTGCGAGGGCGGGATTTCCAACCGATCCACCCGGGGTATCGCAACCCGGTGTGCCGGCAGGAACGTTGGCGGTGAAGATACGGTTCACGATCTGGTTCGGGGAGCCAAGGATGAAGGAGTTCGGCGTCGCCGGACCGAGCAGGAAGGTGGTCGCAACATTACCTTCTTCATTGTGGCGTTGGAACAGGTCATAGCGAAGACCAAGGTTCAGGGTAAGACGCTTCGAGACCTTCCAGTCGTCCTGGAAATAAGCGCCAAATTCAATGTTCCGGAAGTGGCGGAGATTGTCGCTCAGTACCGCTTGCGGGTTTGGGTTATACGAAGAAGCGGGGCAAGGAGCATGGCAGATTCCAGGATCGACACCGTTGGCCTGAACGTAGGGCGCGTCCGCAGCAAAGAAGACCTGGTCATAAAAGTAGTACGATGGACGGCCGACGTTGAACTCGCTGTTTTCGATGTTGCGCCGGATGTCCACACCAACCTTCATGTTGTGATTGCCGTGGCCAATAGAGACCATGTCAGAGTAGGTGTAGATGTTGTCTTTGAATGCCTGTGGGTAGCCGTTGTAGGAACCAAATCCTGCCGTACCGTCACCGAAACCGACGGCTGGCACACCACCACGGTTGGTCGTGATCAGCGTATTGTTGTCGGCATAACCAGCACGGAACTCGTTCAGGATAGTTGGGCTGAAGGTGTGGACGAAGCTCAAAGAACCCTGCGGGAACAATCCACGGAAGGGGTTGCTGAAGCCTCGGGTGCAAGCGGCGTTGCACGGACCAAACTTGTCGGTATTGCGGTCGTAGTTGTACTGGATATAGAAGCGGTTGTTGCTGTTCCAGTTGTAGTCCAAACGGAGCGAAGCTTCGTTGCCGTTAAACAAGTTGCCCAAGGTCTGGGTTTGTGAACCGAAGGTGGCAACGCTCGTCTCCTGGATGGTGGTCGCGGAACGGCTTGGAATTGTCCCAAGTTGAAGACCAGAGGGACTCAAGCAACCATCTGCCGTCATATTCGCGACGTCTGTCGGGGTCACACCAAAGATAGCTGCCCATTTTTGTGCCATCAGTGGTGTTCCGCCGTAGTTTTGCGACTGGCAGAGGAAGCCTGTGTAGTCTCCAGCGGCAAGGTTTACTTGAGCGCCGCCGATGGTGTAACTCCGAGCGCCGTTCTGACCAGCAACGTAATTGTCTACCGTAGACCCGGCTACGGCCTGTCCTGGATTCGACGGAGCGAAGTTGCTGTACAAGTAAGAAGCGACGGAGTTAATCCCGGAGTTAGCGGTGACGACGGCGTTGCGCCAGTCTGCGCTCTCCTGGAGAACGGTTTCTGGTGTTCCCTGCGTGGTGAAGCGGTCTCCCTGAAGGGCCAAGAAGAAGAACAACTTGTCCTTGATGATCGGACCGCCGACGGTTACGCCGAATTGATTGAAGTGCAGCGGCGATTGCGGGGTCTGCGTCTGGTTCAGGAAGAAGTAGTTGGCGTCGAGAGCGTTGTTGCGAATGTACTCCCACGCGCTGCCGTGCCAGGCGTTGGTGCCGGCCTTGGTGACGAGGTTGACCGTGCTGCCCGCGCTATTGCCGTACTGGGCAGACATGTTCAAGGTCAACTGCTGGAATTCTTCGACCGAGTCCTGAATCGGCGTATTGATCGGGCCGCCGCTCAGATCCTTATTTGAAACGCCGTTGACGAGGAAGCCGTTGAAGTCTTCGCGCAGGCCGTTGACGACCGTGCCGTGGCCGGCTTCAAAGTCGACACCGTTGACGTTGACCGCACCGGCGCTTAGTTGCATAAGGTCAAACACGTTGCGGCCGTTCAGCGGGAGGTTGTTGATCTGGGTCGAGGATACGGTGCTCGCCAGCTTGGAATCTTCGACGTTCACGTCGGAGGCCGCCCCGGTGACTTCGACGACTTCGGAAGCCTTGCCGATCTGCAGCTTGAAGTCCACGTGCGAAATGGTACCGGCGTTAACCGTAAGACCGGGGTTGGACTCGGTCTTGAAGCCGGAGGCTTCGACCGTCATCTTGTAGGTGCCGATCGGCAATTGATTGATCGTATAGTTGCCGCTGGCATTTGTAGTCGCGGTTTGGCTGAAACCGGTGGCCGTATCGGACGCGGTAATTTTTGCGTTCGCGATGGCGGCGCCGCTTGGGTCAGTCACGGTTCCGGCGAACTGACCATTCTGAACTTGTGCGAGAGCGCTGAAGCTCAGGGCCAGCACGGCAAGTACAACGAGGCAAAACTGCAATCTTTTCATTCACTACCCCCTAAGAACTGTGGAGAAAGGTTTTCGGTGCGCAAAGCTCAATTTCCGCGTTGCATTTTGTACTATCAGGTTTCGTATCCACGTTCAGGCTCATGGACTGAAATCATCGAGCCGCTTGATGCGGGAGGTGCGAAAGCTGCGACCCCACCGTTTTTCCCACTATCTTGCTGATTCTGCTGACTGACACCGGGTGATGCTCTGAATAATCTCGTCTGCTTTCGCCGGAATCCGGGCAGCTAATCCTTTTGGAGTACATGGGCACTTGTCGAGCCAAAGGAGAACAACAGATTTTTCAACTACTTACAGCAGGTTAGTGATGACAAACTATGACAAACGGAAGAAGACACAACACTTGATGTTCTAAAATTTGTAGAAACTAAGCTTTCTTGCGAAATCCGGGCGGCAGGGTTTTGAAGACGAGTCGGACTAATGCGATGGACGGGGCACAGGCGGTTTGGTAAAGGCGACGCTGATTAGTCCCCGGCCTTCTTCAATTGTGAGTTGCTGGTCGGCGGACTGCTGGCCGATGCGATCAATCTGGCCACTGGGCCAACGCACGACTACGGAGTCAACACGGATGGCCGCGCCGAGTCCGAAGTGTAGCCGCGGGTCACTCGAACTTTCGAAACTGCTTCCAGCGCGGATTTCTGCATATTGCGTGGTGTTTCCGACAGTCACTTCGACCTTCGCACCGTAACCGTCGCGATTTGATTTGTGACCGATAGTCTTGATGCGAAGCCAATGGCCAGCGGAGGGTACTTCATTCCGGAGGAGAACCGGCGAGGCATCGAGATCGGTTAGGAGCAGATCCTGGCGGCCTCGATTCCAGAAATCGGCGGTGAGAGCTGCTCGGCCAACATATTTCTTAGCGAGGGCGGGACCAGCCTTCGCCCCTACCTCCTCGAATTTTCCAGGCGGGCTGACGAGATTGTGAAAAAGAAATGGGCGCTCCGCGTAACCGACTCCGAAGGACTGTCCTTCAACTTGGGGATCAACGTGGCCATTGGCGATAAAGATGTCGGACCAGCCGTCGTTGTCATAGTCGAGGAACTTCGCGCCGAAGCCTAAATAGGGAGTGCTGATTGCTCCGATTCCTGCAGGACCCGCGACATCCGTGAACTCGCCATTGTGATCGTTGTGGTAGAGGTTGTTGGCATCGTCGGAGAAATTAGTTTTGACGATGTCGGGCCAGCCGTCGCGATCGTAGTCGGCCGAGTCGATGCCCATGCCAGCCTGCTCGCGGCCATCGCCACTGTAAGCGACGCCGGCTTCGACGCCGACCTCGGTGAATCCACCTTTGCAGTTGTTGTGATAGAGCAGGCTAGGGGAAGAGTCATTGGCGACGTAGAGATCTTCGCAGCCGTCTTTGTCGTAGTCGAGCCACAAGACGCCGAGGCCGTAGTAGCTGTCGGGATCGATTCCGAGCTTTTCTGTGACGTCGGTGAAGGTGCCGTCACCGTTGTTGTGGTAGAGACGGTCGCGCGCGCCCTTCAGTCCGCGCGGTCCGCAATTAACGGGAATACCGCGGTACTGGCAGAAGGGTCCGACGCCGAAGGGCGGGAGGTTGTTCATGTCAACGTCGACGTAGTTGGCGATGTAAAGGTCGAGATTGCCGTCGTTATCGTAGTCGCCGAAAGCGGCGCTCGTGCCCCAGCGACCGGCGTTAGCGACGCCAGCTTTGGCAGTTACGTCGGTGAAGGTGCCATCGTGATTGTTGTGGTAAAGCGCGGAATGGTCGAAGCCCGTGATGTATACGTCTTCCCATCCGTCGTTATCGTAATCGCCGATGGCGACGCCGTATCCCCAGCCGCAAAAATTCAAACCTGACTTGGCTGAGACGTCGGTGAAGGTGCCGTCGTGATTGTTGCGGTAGAGCTTTGGCGGATGACACTTGCCGGCTTTGTAATCGTCGATGCTCGAGCCATCGACCAGAAGAATGTCCATCCAGCCATCGTTGTCGTAGTCGAAGGCGGCGACGCCTCCGCATTGTGTCTCGACGATGTAGAGCTTTTCCTTGCTGCCGCAGTTCAGCTGGAAATTGATTCCGGCGGCGCGGGTGACATCGACGAAGAGTGGCTGGGTGGTATGCGGAGGTTTCGCTGCGGACTTTGAGCCGGTGGACTTCTGATCGGCCGATGGATGCGGACTGACTGGGCGAGTGGTTTGTGCCGCGACAACGCACGCGAACATAATCAGGCAGGCGGCTCCCGCGGCGGCCAAAGCTCGGGTCACTCTACAGATATGTACGCGACCCTGACGGGCCGCTCTTCCACGAAACAATAGGCGAACGGGACCTTTTCCGGAAGCGGGACGCGTCGGTTCAATGGGCGGAGGTTCGGAGCCTGGACATAGTAGTTCCATCGCTGAGCGTTTGGACGTTGGGCGGGGCCATTCGATCGCCGGGAGAATGTTCATGGTCACTGATCTCGTCCAGTCGCCATGCCTGCGGTGGGGCGTTGGGACTTCTTGAGTTCGGCGAAGCGCTCGCGCTCGCTACGGGCGTCATTGTTTTTGCCGAGTTTTTCGAAAGCGCGCGCCAACTGGTAATGAGGGCTGGCATCGGATGGATTGAGTTCGATCGCTTTGCGCAGCGAATTTACCGCTTGAGCGAATTGTTGGGCGAGAACTTGCGCCTTGCCGAGGTTGTACCACGCGTCGTGATCAGACGGGTCGAGTTGAGTGGCACGCAACAGGTAAGTGACCGCGTCATCATATTGACCTTTCTCAAGCACCGAGCGGCCAAGTTCGTAGAGTAGCGCGGGTGAGTCGCCAGAGCGTCGCAACTCCTCCTTGTATTCGACGATGGCTTCATCGTTGCGGCCCAAGCTAGAGTAGGCGAATCCAAGATGATAATGTCCGAGGCGGAGGGCGGGATCCAGTTTCAGTGCAGTCTTAAATTCGTCGATTGCCCGAACACTGCGATTGGAATTCAAGTAAGCGCGGCCCAACAAGACGTGCGCGAGCGGGTTTGACGGATTGAGCTTGGTCGAGGCTTCGAGTTCATCGGCTGCCGCTGGATAATTTTGCTGGCTCAGGAGAACGAGCGCCAGATCGAAACGAGTGGCGGCATCCTTCGGGTTGAGATCGCGCGCGCGGGCAAGTTGGTCCTGAGCCTGCTTGGAGTCCCCAGTCTTGAAATACGCTACTCCCAGATAATGTCGGAATTCAGGGTCACGCGGCCACCGGGAAACGGCCTGCTGGCCCAATAACACTGCTTCCTTGAATTGTTGGGACTCGATGGCGTTCAAGAGTTGCTGTCGGATCTGCGCCGGTGTCTGAGCGAGCGCGCAACAGACAAGCGCAGACAAAACAATAATAAGGAGCGCGAGTGAACGAAATGCGGCCTTGATTATCCTTTTATTCACCAAACCCGATACTTTCGAAGCCGTTATCATGTTGCCGTAGCCATCGTAACTTTTTGCCATAGCGGTCGCAATCCGGCCCAGCGGCAGAGTGGGAGAGATGGGATGGATGGATCAGATTTTCTTCGGATGTTTGCGTACGATCGCTGGGCGAACCGTGAGTGTTTGAGAGCAATTCGAAAGGGCGGTTCAACTGCTACCGAGACAAGTTTGAGCGAGATCGTTCAGCAAGAGCTCATCAAGCGAATCGCGCACATTTTATCGGCGGAAAAGTTATGGTTAGAACGTATCCAGCAAGAGAAGCAGAGTATGCCGGTGTGGCCTGATTCGACAATCGAACAGTGCGAGGCACTTGCGGACAAGATGGCGTCCGCTTGGAAAATTTATCTGGCCAAAATTTCAAATGACGAACTGGATAAGAATTTCGAATACCGCAACAGCAAGGGCGAGAAGTGGTCGAGCCGTGTAGAAGATGTACTCATGCACGTCATCATGCATTCGGCATATCATCGGGGGCAGGTGGCGACGCAGATGCGGCGTGCCGGCATGGAACCCGCGCTCACGGATTTCATTCAAGCCGTGCGTAGCGGATTCGTGGAGTAGGAGGAATTAGGGCGCAATGGATCGCCGATCGATTTTGCGAGTCTGGCTTCCCCTCGTGGTGGGGCTGGTGGCTCTGGCTGCAGTCTTCAGGACAGGCCCTGGACCGCACGGATTGACCCGCTGGCTAGGTCTGGTGATTAGTTTGGTGGGCTTTGTGGGAGTGATCGTTTCCCGTTTCACGCTCGGACGGTCGTTTTCTGTCGCGCCGAAGGCGACTGCATTGGTCACGCGCGGCATTTATTCGCGCATTCGCAATCCTATTTATGTTTCGGGCGTGATTCTCATCATCGGAGTCGCAGTTATGTTGTGGAAGTTGAATGTGCTGGCGTTTTTGCTCGCCATTATTCCAATGCAGATTATCCGCGCTCGGAAAGAGGCAAGTGTGCTTGAGGCACAGTTCGGCGACGAATATCGGGCGTACCGGCAACGAACATGGTTCTAATCTTCCATCGCTTCTCTAGGCGCTCTCGATTAATCGGACTAGCCTGGCAACGGTCTCTCCAATTTCGCGGCTGATATCATGTCTCTCAAATGAGGTCACCACCCCCCATATCGGCGATGTGGTTCTGCGCATTGCTGGCAGGTACCCTGCAGGCGGCGCAACCAAAGCTCAGCCCTCTTCCAGTTCCAGTCTCAAACAACGCGGTTGCCATGTCGCATGACGAACACGGGGACAAAGTCTTCTCGTTCATGGGAATCGGGGCCAAGAAGTCATGGGACGCGACTACAAACAGTACTTACGAACTGAATCTGGCGACGGGCCAATGGACAGAGAAGCGCTCGGTGCCGGGCACTGCGGGCCGACTTGCGGCGTCAGCAGTGGCTCTTCACGAACAGGTCTTCATCTTTGGAGGATATATTGTCGACGGACAGGGCGGCGAAACGACGCTGCCGGACCTGAACGTTTTTGTCCCGGCGGAAAATCGATATTACAGAGGAAAGGACATCCCGGTTCCTGTCGATGACTCAGTCGCGGGACTCTATCATGACCGCTACATTTTCCTGATTGGCGGGTGGTCAAAGACAGAAGCGGTTCGCAACGTTCAGATCTACGACACGGAAAGAGACGAATGGCTGCAGGCAACTCCGCTTGCGGGTACACCGGTGTTCGGGCATGCAGGCACAATCGTGGGCGACACGATTGTTTATGTCGATGGCGCGTACAAGAATCCCGATAGCAAAGGGCAGAAGTACGTGGCGTCCAGGAATGCTGGATGGGGAAGATCTCCAAGGGTGACGTTACGAAGATCAATTGGACGAAGCTGCCGGAGCATCCTGGGATCGGACACTATCGAATTGCAGCGGGAGCGGTCTTTGAAAAAAAGGGCGGCAAAATCTACTTCTCTGGCGGAACCGATAACCCCTACAACTACAGCGGCGTTGGCTACAACGGTCAGCCATCGGAGCCTTCTCCAACTACATTTGCTTTCGACGTGAAATCGGAGAAGTGGGAGACCCTCAACGATAATACTCCGGAGCCAACCATGGATCACCGCGGGTGTTGGTCACTCATCGCGGGCTACTCA
>CAWGIB010000019.1:0-7862 GCA_963822545.1 uncultured Acidobacteriaceae bacterium | reverse complement strand
CATTATGTCAGAAATCACGTACCGACAGGCATCATTGAGGTTGTCAGACAATTTGATTATAATGTCTGACATGGGTTCCGATCGCATCACCGTGCGCCTTCCAAAAGCTCTCACTGAGCGTTTGCGCAAACGGTCTGCAGTTTCCGGGGCAAACGAGTCTCAGATGGTACGGAAGGCCCTGGAGCACTACCTAAACCAGCCGTCCCCGCAACGGTCGGCCTATGACCTGGCAAAGGAAGCTGGGGTCATCGGCGCTGTCAAGAACGCACCCAAAGACCTGAGCACTAATCCGCGACACTTCAAGGGATTCGGCGAGAAGAAATGAGGCGCGTTCTGGTCGATACGGGACCGATCGTCGCCGTCCTTAGCCGTCGCGACCAATATCACCAACTCTGTGTCGAGACTTTGAAGGATATTCCCGGGCCTCTCTTCACGTGCTGGCCAGTCATCACGGAGGCAGCCTGGCTGCTTCGGCGGGACGGAGATGCTGTTTCTCGTATGCTCAACAGCCTTCATACCGGATTCCTCAACGTCCTTCCGCTCAAGGGGGACGACGCAAGTCCGATGGCAAAAATTATGGAGAAATACCGCGACGTCGGAATTCAGCTAGCGGATGCTGCCCTGGTGCACATTGCGATTCGGGACGGAGTGGAAACGATCTTCACTCTCGATCAACGGGACTTTTCGGTATACCGGCTAGCAAAGGGCCGGGCGTTTCGAATCATTCCGGAAAGAAGATCGTAGAAGCTAAATCATGCAAATTGTCGAAACCATCGTTCACCACGAAGGCGGGAGGAAAGTCGAGATATTCCGCAGGCCGGATGGGACCTTTGGGTTTGAAGAATCGAAATGCTGTGATGCCCCCGAGAACTCTTGGGTTCCGTTCGGAAAATACTCGATTGCTGTCATAGATACCCTCGAGCACGCCATCCAAGAAGTAAAGACTCGAATTCCGTGGGTTGCAGTCTCAAAATAACCCACTACCAAGGCCGTCCCACACTGCTCTCTTGGAATGACGATGCTCGTTTCACTCGCGGGACAGCCGCGGCGGCTGTCCCTACACACGTTTTCTCTAGACAAGCGTCGGCGTCTTTTCCGCGATCAGCTTTTTGATCTTTTCCACGAACTCTGATGCCGCCAGATCTTCGGTCTTCTCTTTGCCGCGGGTGCGGACGTTTACCTTGCCGGCTTCGGCTTCTTTATCTCCGACGACCAGCAGAAACGGGACTTTCTGCATGGCGTGTTCGCGAATCTTGGCGTTCATCTTTTCGTTGCGGGCATCGACGTCGACGCGCACGCCGATTGCTTTTAGCTGGTCCGCAACTTTGTTCGCATAGTCGACGTGGCGCTCGGCGATGGGAATCATCACGGCCTGCACGGGCGACAGCCAAACTGGAAAGGCTCCAGCGTAGTGCTCGATCAGCACGCCGAAGAAACGCTCGACCGATCCGTACAAGGCGCGATGCACCATGACCGGCTGCTTGCGGCTGCCGTCTTCGGCAACGTATTCCAGCCCGAAGCGCGCCGGCAGATTGAAATCGAACTGCACCGTCGAGAGCTGCCACAGACGGCCGATAGCATCGACTAATTTAATGTCGATTTTCGGTCCGTAAAAAGCAGCTTCGCCGGGAATCGTTTTGTATTCGATGCCGCGTTTTTTCAGGACTTTCTCCAGCGAACCGGTGGCGTGGCTCCATTGATCCTCGCTGCCCACAAAACTCGCGCGCTGATTCGGATCCCACGTGGAAAGCTCAGTCTGGAACTTGTCGAATCCAAAGTCTTTCAAGACGTCTAGCGCGAAATCCAGGCAGGCCTCAATCTCATCTTCAATCTGTTCTGGCGTGCAGAAGATGTGCGCATCATCCTGAGTAAATCCGCGAACCCGCAAGAGACCATGCATCACGCCAGAACGCTCGTAGCGGTACACGGTGCCCAGCTCGCCCAACCGCACAGGCAAGTCTCGATAGGACTTTAGCGAGTCGCGATAGATCAGGATGTGGCCGGGACAATTCATCGGTTTCAGGCGATACTCGGCATCGTCCAACTCCATGGAGTCGAACATGTTCTGCGAGTAATAGCCTTCATGTCCCGAGACTTCAAACAAATGCTTCCGCACCACATGCGGCGTGTACACCAGCGAATATCCGCGCTTGATGTACTCGTTGCGCATCCAGTCTTCCATCTCCTTGCGGATAATTCCGCCCTTGGGATGCCAGAAAATCAATCCCGGGCCCGCGAGCTCCTGAATGGAAAACAGATCGAGTTGTTGCCCAATGACGCGATGGTCGCGCTTTTTGGCTTCTTCCTGCTTGTGAAAGTATTCTTCGAGTTCCTTCTTCGAGAAAAACGAAGTCCCGTAAATGCGCTGCAGCTGCGGATTTTTCTCGTCGCCGAGCCAGTAGGCGCCGGCGATGTTCAGCAGCTTGAACGCCTTGATCTTTCCGGTCGATGGAATGTGCGGGCCACGGCAGAAGTCGGTGAATTTGCCAGTGCGGTAGAGCGAAATTTTTTCATCGGGCTTGGTGAATTGCTCGATGAAATGGCATTTCATGAAGTCGCCTTCTTTTTTGAACTCTTCCAGACCCTGGTCGCGTGGCAAAAATTCGCGCGCGTAGGGAATGTTCTGCTGCACCAACTCCTGCATCTTCTTTTCGATCTTTTCCAGATCTTCGGGCGTGAATGGGGTCGGGCGGTAGAAGTCGTAGAAAAATCCATTCTCGGTCGCCGGGCCATGTCCGAGCTTGGTCTCAGGAAACAACTCAAGCACCGCTGCCGCCAGCAAGTGCGCAGAGGAATGGCGGTAGACCTCGAGCGACTCCGGGTCTTTGTCGGTGAGGATGCGGAGGTCGGTGTCTTTTTCGAGCGGCCGCGTGAGATCGATCAGGTTTCCGTTGGTCTTGGCGGCAAAGGCGGCGTCCGCCAGCCGCGGGCTAATCGACTTTGCAATGTCCAGGGGGGTGGTGCCCTTAGGGACTTCTTTGCTGCTCCCGTCCGGGAGCTTGATATGAATGCTGTCTGCCATGGGAGTAGGGGATAAGTATAAATCACGTAGCGGCGGGAGGCCGTGACACGCGTAACAAGAGACGCCTCCTCCGCCAGGGAAGAGGCGCAGCGCAGTTAGGGGCAGAAGCATCTTACAGATGCCGCCCTGACGAAGGTGCCGGAGACTACGTGTTTTGAGATCAGGGCCAACGGCGGCGACTCACGTTTGCCGCTCTGGTTCGTCTATCACTTTAGAACTCCCTGAGCCCCAACCTGCATTCCCGGAGAATGTTCGTGAAAACTGATAAATTTGCGCCAATATTGGCCCTGGTTGCGCCTTTTTTGCTGAGTCTGGCTTCGGCGGCACAAACTCAACCGCCCGCGCCGAACGCTTCGAGCTTGCTGGCTGGAACGTCACAGTCTTTCCTGGTGGCCTGTCGTGCTGATCTGGCCGAGACCAAGAAACGTATCGCCGACATTAAGGCTGACAAATCGCAACGTGACGCTCGCACGACGCTACAGGCCTTCGACACTGCTCTCCTGGTGGGCAGCGACGCGCAAGCCCGGGCTAATCTCGCGGAACAGGTGCACCCTTCCAAGGAATTCCGCGAAGCTTCCCAGACATGCGAACAGGAAGCCAGCCAGGTGCTCACCGACATTTCTCTCGACAAAGACATGTACAACGTTTTGTCTTCTCTGGATGGGTCGAAGCTCGATAGCGCCGGCTCGTACTACCTTCGCACCACCCTTCGCGACTATCACCGTTCCGGCGTGGACCGCGACGATGCAACCCGGGCCAAGATTCGAGCACTACAGGAAGAACTGGTAAAGATCGGCCAGGAATTCGACAAGAATATTCCCGACGATGTCCGCAAACTGCAGGTCAATGCCTCAGAACTTGATGGGCTCCCCGACGACTTCAAGCATTCGCACCCGCCCGATGCTTCCGGAAAAGTAACGCTTACCACCGACAACACCGATTACATTGCCTTCATGCAGTACGCCAAGAGCGATTCGGCGAGAAAGGCGCTATACCTTCTCTACAACCAGCGCGCCTATCCCAAGAACGTTGAAGTGCTGGGCCGTTTGTTGCAGAAGCGATACGAACTGGCCAATGTGCTCGGCTATCCCGACTGGGCCGCTTACATCACCGAAGACAAGATGGTACAGACCAAGCAGAATGCGGCCGACTTCATCGAGAAGATCTCGGAGGCGGCGGACGCGGGATCGAAGCGGGACTACGATCAACTGCTGGCGTATAAACGCCGATCGGACCCGAATGCCACCGCGGTGAATCGTTGGGAATACTCCTACCTGTCGCATCTGGTGGAGGTCGATAGCTATGGCTACGACTCGCAGGCAGTGCGGCCGTATTTCGAGTATTCACGAGTTGTGCAAGGGATCCTTGACCTTACCAGCCGGATGTACGGCATCAACTACAAGCGTGTGACAGCGGCGCAGGTTTGGCATCCCGACGTCGCCACCTACGACGTCTTCCAGGGCGACCAACTGCTTGGCCGCATTTATTTCGACATGTTTCCCCGCGATAACAAGTACAAGCACTATGCGACTTTCAATCTGTCGACGGGAAAGCAGGGCTTCCGCGTGCCGGAGTATGTCTTGGTCTGCAATTTTCCCCAAGCCACCGATGGCCCGGGTTTGATGGATCGCGAAGATGTGATCACTTTCTTCCACGAGTATGGGCACCTAATCCACGGGATCATGCGCGGAAACACACAATGGGCGACCGGAGATTTGGAGAACGACTTCATCGAAGCTCCGTCGCAGATGTTCGAAGAGTGGCCGAAGGACACGGCAATCGTGCAGACCTTCGCCCATCATTACAAGACCAACGAACCGATTCCCGCAGACCTGGTGCAGAAGGCCAGAGCCGCGGACGAATTTGGCAAAGCGCTAGGAGTTCGGCAGCAAATGTTTTATGCCGCCATCAGCCTGGATTTCTACAATCGCAATCCGCAGGGACTGGATACGACGAAATTGGTGGCCCAGTTGCAGGAACAGTACACGCCGTTTGCATACGTGGAGGGCACGCATATGCAAACCGCGTTCGATCATTTGAATAACTACTCTGCCGTTTACTACACGTACATGTGGTCGTTGGTGATTGCCAAAGACATGTTCACGGAGTTCAAGAAAGATGGGCTCACAAATCAGGAAATCGCAGCGAAATATCGCGACACAGTGCTAGCCGAGAGCGGAACGAAGCCGGCGGCTGCGTTGGTAGAGGATTTCCTGGGAAGGCCGTATTCGTTCAAAGCCTATTCCGATTGGCTGAACGGGAATTGAACACGTCGACGAAAGGTAAGTAGGGGGCGGACGCGTTCGTCCGCCCCCTACCTCTGGGCTCGAGATTTCGAGCAAGTGATTGATGCGCCGGTCTTACCAGCCTGTTTTCTGTCCTTTGTTCTGCTCGTCCAGCCACTTCTGCAGCGGCGCGAAATAGTCGAGGATTGCCGTCGCATCCATCTGCCGTTGTCCAGTCAAGGCTTCCAACTCATCTGGCCAGGGCTTGCTGGTTCCCATCTCGAGCATCTTGTTGAACTTTGCACCGGCTTCTTTTGAATTGAAGAAGGTACAGCGGTTCAGCGGTCCGGTATAACCGGCCTCTTTGCAGAGCGAACGGTAAAACTGGAATTGCAGAATGTCCGCAAGGAAATAACGCATGTACGGAACGTTGCCGGCGACGTGATATTTGGCGCCGGGATCAAAGTCGGCTTCGCTGCGCGCGACGGGCGGTGCGACTCCCTGATACTTCAGCCGCAACTCCCACCAGGCTTTGTTGTAGTCCGCGGGCTTGATCTCTCCGGAAAATACTTTCCAGCGCCACTGATCAATCAGCAAACCAAAGGGCAAGAAGGCAACTTTGTTCATCGCCTTCTGCAGCAGCAGGGGAATATCGGCGTCGGCTGAAGGCACGGTGTCGAGCAAACCGATTTCTTTCAGGTATTCCGGCGTGACGGATAACGCGATAGTGTCACCAATGGCCTCGTGGAAGCCATCATTCGCGCCATTTTCAAAAAAGAAAGGCTGGTTCTTATAGGCCCGCTGATACATGTTGTGCCCCAGTTCGTGGTGAATCGTGACGAAATCCACGTCTCGAATCTGGATGCACATTTTCACGCGCAGATCGTCCTGGTTATCGATATCCCACGCACTCGCATGGCAAACGACATCGCGGTCGCGCGGCTTGGTGAATAGCGATCTCTCCCAGAAAGTCGCGGGGAGCGGAGCGAATCCCAGTGATTTATAGAAGTTCTCGCCATAGCGCACCATTCCTTTGGCGTCGAGGTTTTTTGCTTTCAGCAAGGCGGTCAAGTCGTAACCGCGGCTGTTTTGCGGGAGGCCGAGGATCGGAAAGATGTTGCCCCACTCCTGCGCCCACGGATTGCCCAGCAAATCCGCGGGAATCGGTCCATCCGGAGGCACGACCTGCGCGCCGTATTTCTCCACCAGCCGCGCACGAACATAAGTGTGCAGCGACATATACAGCGGACGAACCTGCTGCCACAGCCGCTCGAGTTCGGCGCTGAACTGCTCCGGAGTCATGTCGTAGCCGGCACGCCAAAGTACGCCCGTGTCTTTGAATCCCATCTCGCGCGCGCCTTGATTCGATAACTCGACAAAGCGGGCATAGCGATCGCGCATGGGCGCTCCGACCTTGTGCCATCCCACCCACAGGTCTTTCAGTTCTTGCGGATCACGGCTTTCGGCCATGATGCTCTCTATCGCCGTGATGTCGAGGCAATCGTCCGGCTTACGACAGTACTTGCCCTTGCCGTAGTCGGCGTCGAGCGATGTGCCGATCTTGGTCATCTCCTTGCGCAACGCGGGATCTTTGGGCGCCGGCGCGGTCAGCGACAGTTTGAGTAACAGGAATTTGCGGGTGAGGTCGGGTGGCATCTTCAGGCCATCGAAACGCTTGGCCTGATCGATCAACTCTTCCGTGACGGCGGTGATCTGGTCCTGAGCGTCGGCGGACAAGGCCTCAGTGTCGTCAGTGATGAAGTTTTCCTGCACCCACGCGGCCCGCGCGGTTTTCACGGTAAGTTCGTTCAGACGCGATTGTGCCTGGTTCATGAACTGTTCCGCTTCGGCAACGGTGGGTTTGGAGGCGGCATGCGATTGAATTACCAGAGCGCATACAAGTAGAAATGCGAAGAGACGGAATTTCATAGATTTCTCCCGGGTGAGAATTATGAACGAGAGAGGTGTGATTTGTCAGGTAGGAAGCTCTCTAGGGGTCGGACATTTTTGTCCGACAGGGGCCAGCAGCAGCAAACTTGGGCGGAGGAACTAAGAAACCGAAAGTGAGGCGACTCACCGGAAAACGCGACGACCCGGTACCGGCCGATTATTTCCGGTAGAGCGCTTCCATGGCGGTCTTGACCTTGTCGGAGACCGCGTCCATATCGCGGAGCGTGCATCCAACGGTCGAGATCGGGTCCCCCACCCGCATCTCGAGGGGCCGCGATTTGATGTGGTAGGTGTTCATCGGCAACAGTTCGTAGGTTCCAACCAAGGCCACCGGCACTACGTCAACCTGAGCTTTTATGGCGAGGAAGAATGCTCCCGCCATGAAAGGTTTGATGTCGCCGTCCGGCGTGCGGCCACCTTCCGGAAAAATCACCAGAGGCATTCCGGCCTTCAGGCTCTTCAACGCGGATCTCACGCTGCCGATGGAACGCGTGGGATTTTGTTGATCGATGCAAACCTGTCCGGAACGCTTTAAGTGCCATCCGACGACCGGGTAGGCGAGCAGTTCGCTCTTGAAAACAATCCTGAACTGAAAAGGGAGATACACGTAAAGCACGGGAATGTCGAGTGCCGAGCGTGGTTTACTGCGTAGACATGAGGCTTCG
>CAWGIB010000018.1:0-16296 GCA_963822545.1 uncultured Acidobacteriaceae bacterium | reverse complement strand
ACGGTAGGTGTTCGCATCGAGAGCGTTTCCGGAGACAGCCTCGCACTCCGCCGGCAGTTTGCCTTGCGACCCGGGGCGGATCAGTGCCCGGACCTTATGGCCGCGCTCAATCAGAACAGGAATCAGGTTGCTGCCGAGATAGCCGGTTCCGCCCGTAATGAACACGCGCCTTGCATTCGGCGCTTTGGGCAGAATGTTGACGCGCAGCAACTGTCGAATATCAGAGATGGATGCAGCCACAGTCGATATACGCTCCGGGCGCGGGGTTTGGATTCCCAGCCAGCTCAGAAGTTTAATCCAATCGTCAAGGAGCGTGTGATACAAACGGTTCGCAATGACTTCGCCGCAAACTGGCTTGGTCCGGACCCTCGGCCGTTGGAGCTTAGCCGCCCTCGCCCTGAACTCGGTGATCGGGAGCGGTATTTTCGGCCTCCCATCGACCGTCGCCGCCTATCTTGGGCAGCGGAGCGTTGTAGCGGTACTGATCGCCGGCGCCGCGATGGCCATCATTATTGCCTGTTTCGCGGAGGTCTCGAGCCAGTTCTCGGAGGCGGGAGGGCCTTACCTGTATGCCCGCACCGCGTTCGGGCGTCTCACAGGGATTCTGGTGGGGTGGACCTTTTATCTGGCGCAGGTTGCGGCGCCCGCTGCTAATGCCAACTTATTTGTCATTTATCTGGCGGAATTCTGGCCCCGGGCGAAAGAACCTTGGCCACGATTTGCAATCTTGACCGTGTTGGTGTGGCTGCTGGCACTCATCAATACTCGAGGTGCTCGACAAGGAGCGGTTGTCAGCAACATTTTTACGGTCGCCAAAATCCTGCCGCTGTTTATGGTCGTATCCGCTGGGGCTGCGCTGACTCTTTTTCATCCCGCGCCGTGGACCGGTGGAATTTCGTACCCAACAGGTGCGTGGATGAAGGCCATCTTCCTGCTCATTTTTGCATATGGGGGCTTCGAATCCGCTTTGGCGCCTTCCGGAGAAGCCCGAGATCCTGCGCGTGACCTGGCGTTTGCTCTGTTCGTGACGGTCGTAGGGTGCACCGCGATCTATGCGTCGATTCAATGGGTGGTGGTCGGCGTTCTGGGACCGGGCGCAACCAGCGACCGCCCGCTGGCCGATGTGGCCCGCATGACCATGGGTAACCGTGGAGCGGCGCTGGTTGCCATTGGAGCGCTCGTTTCCGTATATGGATACCTGAGCGCCAAGCTTCTTGGGATGCCGCGTGTAACCTTTGCGCTCGCCGAGAAGGGCGACCTTCCAAGAATTTTTGCTGCGGTGAGTTCCAGATTTCGAACTCCGTGGTTTTCAATTCTGATTTACGCCAGCGCGGTCTGGATATTGGCATTGATCGGGAGCTTTGCATGGAATGTGACGTTGTCGGTAGTGGCGCGCCTTTTTTATTACGCAGTGGTTTGTGCGGCGTTGATCGCATTGCGGCGGAAGCCGCGTTCGTCGGGACTCCGTCTGCCGCTCGGTCCTTTGTGGGCGGTACTGGGCGTACTCATTACGCTTCTGCTGGCATTTCAGGTGGATTTGAGCAAGTCCAAGATCCTCGGGGTTACCGTTGCTGTGGCGGTGCTGAACTGGTTGTGGGTGCGGCGCAGGTCGGCAGCAGCGTAAGAAGCGCGGAATGTCTTCACTTGCGATCCTGGAATCGACATCGGAATCATAAGACTTAGTCGGAGAACTGTTCAATGTGCCGTCTGGTTGGCCTGTTGCTCGTCTTCTGTGTCAACTGTCTCGCGCAGCGCGATCCTGTGCTGAAACAGATTGACCTTCCTCATCCGTATTACTTCCGTGAAATGTATCTGCCGCAGGTCACCACTGGACCAAGCTCGGCGGCCTGGTCTCCGGATTCGAAAAGTCTCGTTTACTCGATGGCCGGCACTTTATGGCGTCAGCAACTGGGCAGCAGCCAGTCAGAACAATTGACGGCCGACGCTTCTTATGACTATCAGCCCGATTGGTCGAGAGATGGCCGGTGGATTGTCTTTGCCCGTTATGCTCACGATGCGGTGGAGTTGTGGTCGGTGGATCTGACAACCGGGCGAACACAGCAGCTGACCTCGGGTGGCGCGGTGAATGTTGAACCCCGGTTTTCTCCCGACGGGAAGCGACTGGCATTTGTCTCGACCTCTTATAAAGGGCATTTTCATATCTTCGTCGCTCGGTTTGAGGCGGGCTCCCTCAAGGATGTGCGGCAGCTTACTCCAGAGAACGTCAGTTCGCTGCCGCGCTATTACTACAGCCAGGTGGATCATGAGATCAGTCCCGTGTGGTCGCGTGATGGCTCGGAAATCCTATTCATTTCCAACCGAGGGCATATTCATGGCACAGGCGGATTCTGGGTAATGAAGGCTGAGCCTGGCGCCGAGGCTCGCGAAATCCATTACGAAGAGACGAACTGGAAGGCGCGACCCGATTTCTCGCCCGATGGGAAACGCATGGTCTACGCGTCGTACCTGGGACAGAGCTGGCATCAGCTCTGGGTAATGCCTTCGGGTGGAGGCGATGCGTTTCCAATTTCCTATGGGGACTTCGACAACATAAATCCGCGTTGGTCGCCGGACGGAACGAAGATCGCGTTCATCTCGAACCGTGGCGGGAACACCTCGTTGTGGGTGCAGACGATTCCGGGCGGGGCGCAGAACGAGGTTGTGGTGAGCCAGCGTAAATACCTAAAACGGGTTGGGAAAATGGAAGTCCGGGTCGTGGACTCCGCGGGAAAACTGGTAGCCGGTCGCGTATTCGTTACGGGGTCCGATGGCCTTGCCTACGCGCCGGACACGGCCTGGATGCACGCGGACGACAGCTTTGACCGGTCAGAGCGGCCCTTCGAAGCACACTACTTTGACACAAAGGGAACATCGGAAGTCACCGTTCCAGCAGGTGAGACTTCGGTTGAGGTCATGCGCGGATTCGAGTATCGATTCGAACAGCGCAAGGTAAACGTAAAAGCTGGAGAGACGTCGAAGCTCACGATTAAATTGACGCCTCTTTCCAAGGATGTATCGTCCGGAACGCATTGGGTGAGCGGCGACGTGCATGTGCACATGAATTACGCCGGGACCTATCGCAATACTCCGCAACATCTGGTGGAGCAAGCAAGCGCGGAGAATCTGACCATCATTGAAAACCTGGTGGTGAATAAAGAGCAGCGGATCCCAGACATCGCGTATTTTTCTCCGAAGCTCGACGCGGCTTCGACGAAAGATCAACTCCTGTTCCATGGACAAGAGTTCCACACCAGTTATTGGGGACACCTTGGCCTTCTGCATCTGACTCACAGTTTGCTGTTGCCTGGTTATGTGGCGTATCCGAATACGGCCGCCGCTAGCCTGTATCCGGCGAACGCAGACGTTGCAGACATGGCGCATGCTCAAGGCGCTCTTGTCGGATATGTTCATCCGCTGGAGAGCGTGCCGGATCCGGCCAAAGATGCTTCGCTTACTTACGAGTTGCCGGTCGACGTTGCGCTCGGCAAAGTGGACTACATCGAGGTTGTCGGCTTTGCTGATCACAAATCGACGGCGGAAGTCTGGTACAAGCTGTTGAACTGCGGCTTCCGTCTTCCGACTGCGGCCGGAACAGACTTCATGGGGAACTACGCTTCTCTGCGTGGACCTGTCGGTTTGAACCGTGTCTACGCTGAAGTTCCCTCCGGGTCGCTCGAGATTGAGCCATGGCTCGGAGCGATCAAAGCCGGTCGTACTTTTGCAACTAGTGGGCCGCTGCTTCGCTTCACGCTTGGCGGTAAAGGAATTGGCGGCGAAGTCAAGTTGCAGAAGCAGCAGCAAGCCAAAGGTCAGCAGGGCGGACAAGAGGTTGCTTTCACGGCAGAACTGGCGTCTATTGTGCCTGTCGACCATTTGCAGATCGTCTGCAATGGGAAGGTTGCCCGCGAACTCGCTCTCGACAGCGATCGCGCTTCAGCCCACGTCCAAGGCACGATCCCAATTGAAACCAGCGGTTGGTGCGTTCTGCGTGCGTTCAGCAACAAGGCGGAATATCCAATTCTGGACTTGTATCCTTACGCCACCACCAGCCCGATCTACGTGCAAGTCAACAACTCGTCTCTGCACAGTCCGGCAGACGCCAACTATTTTGTGGCGTGGGTGGATCGCTTGATCGCTGCTGCTCAGAGTAATACCTCGTGGAACACCGACGCGGAGAAGCAATCGGTACTCAACTTACTCGAGAATGCGCGGAAAAAGTACGAAGATATGGCGCAATAGTCAACTCACAAGAGTGGGTTGCGGCTACACTCCGGCCTGTTTTTCCATGGCAAGCAGTTTCTCTTTCCGCTCGATTCCCCAGCGGTAGCCGCCCAAGGCACCTGTTTCGCGAACAACGCGGTGGCAGGGAATCGCAATAGCCACCGGGTTGGTAGCGCACGCGCGAGCGACTGCCCGGCAGGCTGCGGGCATTCCGATCTTCTTAGCGACGGCGCTGTAGGAGCGCGTTTCTCCACGAGGAATTCTCTGGAGTGCCTCCCACACGCGTCGCTGAAATGCGGTTGCGCGAATGTCGAGCGGCAATGAAGGCTGAGGCTCTTGTCCCTTGATCAGGCGGCCCAGGCTCGTTTTCCATTGAGCCAAAGCGGCGTCATCGCGGCGGCGCGCGGCGAATGGGAACTCACGCATCAGGCCTTGCAGCAACTCGTTGTCGGAATCGGCGAACTGGATGGAGCAGATACCCTTGTCGGTGGCAGCAACCAGCATGCGACCGAGCGGCGACGGGGCAATGGTGAAACGGACCACGGCGGCGACAGCGCCCCGGCGATATTTCTCGGGCGTCATCCCAAGCTGCGAAGCGGTACGCTCGTAAAGGCGACTACTGGAGCCGTATCCGGCGGCATACAAGGCGGTCGTGACGTCGTGTCCCGCTTGCAGGCTTTGCTTGACCTGGCGGAGGCGGCAGGCGTCCATGTATGCCTTGGGCGAAACGCCGAGGACGGATTTAAACGTCCGCTGGAGATGAAACGGGCTCAGACGAAAATGTTTGGCCAACAAGTTTAGCGTTAGGCGGTCTTCGATGTGCTGCTCGATGTACCGGCACATGGCCCGAACCAGAGCCGATTGTGGATTGGCATCGACTGCTTTGGGACGGCAGCGCAGACAGGCACGATAGCCGGCCTGTTCGGCCGCGGTCGCGTGATCGAAGAAGGTCACATTTTCGCGGCGCGGGCGGCGAGCGGGACACGATGGGCGGCAGAAAATTCCCGTGCTCGAAACTGCAAAGACGAACTTACCATCGAGTGAGCTGTCGCGATTTACGACTGCCTCCCAGTTGCTCAGGACGCTCGGCTTTGATGAAGTGGTAGCCATTGGTGCTTCAGTCGCTGCTAGAGAAAGTATCGCATTGGTTGCCATGGAGATAACATAGGGCAGTCTCTTCGCGTGAGCTATCCGAATGTTGCGGTCAAATTCAGAAGTGGCGGTCGATGAAATCTTAGGGTGCCGCGTCCGGCAGGAGATTTCTCTCGACGCGAAGCACCCGGCGGCGGACTGGGCACAGGCTGCGCCGGTGAGTTTTTGCTCGGACTGGCGGGGACAGAACGCCGACTCCGCGATTCAGACTGAAGTGCGCGTTCTCTGGACTCCGGCGACCTTATATCTGAAATTTGTGTGCCGGTACCGGGAGATGTTCGTATTTGATGATTCCGATGCGAATGGGCGGCGGGATTTTCTCTGGGATCGCGATGTGGCTGAGGCTTTTCTGCAGCCGGACCCGTCCAGGTCGCGCTTCTACAAAGAAGTCGAGGTCAGTCCAAACGGGATGTGGGTTGATCTCGATATTTTTCCCGACGGCCGGAGCGACCTGAAGAGCGGCCTACGGAGGTCGGTATCTGTGAAGCCCGAGCTGCGCACGTGGACGGCGGAAGTGGCGATTCCGATGTCGGCGCTGACGGCGTCGTTCGATCCGAGAGCGATCTGGCACGTGAATTTGTTCCGCGTGGAAGGGCCCAGAGAGCCGCGCTTTTACTCGGCGTGGCGCCCAACCGGAACCATCGAGCCGAACTTTCATGTTCCTGAAGCTTTTGGGAAACTACGCTTCATCGAAAAATAGGGTTCGCTGAGACCTTATTCCTTGTATCGCTGTTTATGTATCACTGCGCTATGCTCAGGACCGGGGTAATATGCCGCCTACAATTTCCACCGTTGCTCATCTCGGAAAGGAGTATTCATGAAACGAAATCGCAAGCTGATGTCAGTGATCTTTTTCGCAATGATCGCCCCAATTCTCGCCTCGGGCCCGATGTTGGCCCAGGTGCTAACGGGCGACCAATTGAAGAAAGTTGTTCCAACCACGTTCTTCTTCGCGGGGCAGGTCGCTTCTGTGCAGACGCGCAATTCGTCATCCTTCAAGACCTCGAGTGGCAAAATTGTCACGGCTGGACTGGTCGATACCTCCGGATATGCCACCGCTATTGCTGAGAAATACCAGGGATTTCTGATCACGGAGACGAAGTTGAGCTTCGAGGGTGCGAGTGTCGAGCCGGGAGCGTATGGGTTCGGTTTCAAGGACGGCAAATTTCTGGTGATGAACGTTGCTGGAACGGACGTGACCTCTGTGGCCAGCCAGAATGATGATCAGGTCAAGCACCCGGTTCCCTTGAAGCTCGAAAAAGCGGACGGTGGCTACCGGCTGTATGCCGGCAAGAAGTATGTGGTCGTAAAAGGCGAGTAGATGAGCCGAAGCGGTGTTGCGGATCTCGGCGGCTAAAGCCGGGGACTTTCTTGGCGAGTCGTCGCCTCTAGTGTGAGTAAGGCTGATTTGCGCCTAGCAAAAGTCCGATTCCAGCTCGCTTGCGCAACTCAGAGAGTAGGGCGGCGGCGGCGTTGAGGTATGTCTTGTTCGGATCAGACGTGTCTGCCCAGACTGCGTCATAGACAATCTTCGCCGCTTCCTTAGTATCCATGTGGAGAGCGGCCTCCATGCGATCGGCTTGCTGGCGTATGTCGCCATAGCAGGAGTGACAGACTGCAGCTGGTTCCACGTCTCCGGTGTGGTTCTGGTCCAAGGCGCAACGAAACGTAGCGGCGGGCATGGCCGGTTGGGAAGCATAAATTTTCGATTTAAGCTCGCGGAGACGCTCGCGTTCCTCGTTCAGCATTTTTGCGGCATCGTCCCGGGAAGACGCGGCGGACGGAAGCGACGGCGTAGCGGCGGCAGCTACTCGTTGGTGCGACTTGCAAATCGGGCAAGTCTCCATGTCAGACGGATAGTAGGCACGACAGTTGGCGCAGGGTAGGCCGTAGCCGATGATACGATGGTCCATGGCGACACCGGCGATGGTCTGTTGATGTTGTGAACTACCAGCGGCCGTACTTAGCGGTGCGGCGGCTACACTGTCGGTGCTTTTCTCTCGGGCCTGCTTCGTGCCTGTGCTTTGCATGGTTCCATTCCCGCAGCGGCAAGATGCCGCTGAGTCATTCTAGTTTTGTTCGGCCCATCCCAGCTATGCACGACAGTACATGCGCTGCAATGGCCGCCCGTCGTGACAGGAAAGGTTACTTCGTGGTGCTGATCATGCGGGCGGCTTCCTGCATGCGGGCCCGGTAAAGATTCTCATTGGGGTCGAGCCGGGAGGCGATTTCGAGCTGGCCCAACGCTTCTTCAAAACGGTTGAGAGCCATGAGACAGGCCGCCAAAGAATAATGGTTCTGGGCATTCGGCTCGAGGTTCAAAGCTTCGCGGAGCTCAGATTCAGCTTCGGCGAATTTTTGCGTGTTGACGAGCGCGGTTCCCAGGTAGTGGTGAGCTAACGCCGATTTCGGATTAAGCGCCACAGCCTTACGCAATGCTTCGACGGCCTCCTGATCCCTGCCGGAGAGTAGAAGGGCCTGTCCGAGAACGCGCTGTTCGGCAGCGCCATCGGGATTCACTGCAATCGCCGCCTGCAATTCGCGGATCGCCGAAGGATAATCCCGCTTCGACATATACGCGCGAGCCAGACAGTTGTGTCCGCCCTCCCAATCCGGCACCTGACGATACAGCTCCTTGAATTCGGCGATGGCCTTGTCAAAATCTTCCTTATCGCAAAGTGTATTGCCGAGATTGTTGCGGACGCTGGCCTCGTCGGGCTTGAGGTGCATCGCAACCCGGTATTCAGTGATCGCGTCATCGAGTTTGCCCTGGTCGCGAAGCACGACTCCGAGATTGGTATGTGCCTGCCAGAAGTCTGGACGCAACGCGAGCGCATGATGATAGGCGATGGCAGCTCGCCTTAGATCTCCTTTATCGCGCTGAGTGACACCAATATCGAAATAAACGTCCGCGCTTTCCGGTTCGAGTTCAAGCGAGTGTTGGAAGGCGTTCAGCGCGGCTTCGTAATGTCCATCGGCGTGATGAGCTAAGCCGAGGTAACGATAGGCCGCAGCGTTTGAGGGATCCATGCTAAGAGCGGTCCGAGCCTCGGCGAGCGCGTAGTCGAAGTCCCCGGTGCGATAAAAGACGTAGGAAAGTTGACTGTGCGTTTCCGAGAAGGATGGCTTCAGGCGCAACGACTCGCCGAGCACATCGACTGCTTCGTCGAAACGCTCCTGCCGCTCCAGGATCGTGCCCAGGACAAACAGAAGCGAAGGGTTCGCGGGGTTGTCGTGAAGCAGTGCCCGGACTTTATTTTCTGCGTTCCTAAAATTCTTGCTATAGGCGAGGGCGGCGAGTTCGGCTGCGGCTCCCCCACAACCGAATGATGTATTGGAACCCGCTTTTTGACTGGCAGTGGTTCGCGCCGATTTCTCGGAATCTTCTGAACGGACGGTGAGGTCGTGAATCAATGCTGCGCTGGCGCCGGCCTTTTGCAGAGCATGCACGCAATTCGGAGTGATACGCCCGATCGGTGCCGGACTGGCATTAACGTCCGTAATCAGGTGTTGAACCCGCGCGCTTGAAGTTCCAGCGGCCAGCCATAAGAAGACACTGTCGAGGGCGGGCCCGGAAGGGACTTGCTCGGCATGCAAGGAACCTGCCACCAAGAGAAGGAACAACCAGGTCATCCAGCCACGTTTCACTAGGCCCTCCGGGAATTGGGCGCTCACAGCGCGAGAAATACCCTTGGGTCCAAAATAGTCTGAACGTAGGTGCCGGGGGTAGGTCACCGAAGTAATTTGCATGTATGACCAGACCCCTTGCCTGGTGGCCGAAATGGACCGAAATCCGAGGTTCGCCGCGCAGGAAGGGCAATCGGCGAGACTCCCGTTAAGCAGTTGCGCTACACTTACAACTGCAAGTGCTGCCGGGTCTTGACGACAGCCTGCCCGGCTGGAGGCATTATGTTTGAAGGTCTGTTTCAACCCATGCACCTGCTGATCATCTTCTTTATTGCTCTGCTTGTGTTTGGTCCTAAGAAATTGCCGGAACTGGGCAAGGGTCTGGGCGAAGGCATCCGCGCTCTGAAGGCTGGCATGAAGGACGGCGAAGCGAAGCCCGAAGCGAAAAGCGAAGATAAGACCGACAATAAGGGCGATACGAAGCCTGAAACCAAAGCCTAGAAGCGATCTTAAGCACCGTGTGTTCGCTCAGAAACCCCAGTGGTTGTAATCAGCAAATGCGACTTCGATAAGTGAGAACCCCGGCTCGCTGGCGTGACAAACTCCGCTTCTTGCCAACGCATCCAACACCGGGATGTGAAGAAAGTTTACCGATACTAACCGCGACGACCCGCTTTCCAATTTGCTGAAGTCGAGTCCATACAACATCAGGAGGAGTGCCGTGCGTAAGCAATTTTTAATGCGTAAGCAATTCTTTATAGGTCTTGTACTGCTTTTGGCGATTCCGGTGCTTGCCGACCAGATCGTCCTGAAGAACGGAGATCGTCTGACGGGGACCATCACCAAGTCCGACGGAAAATCACTGGTGATCAATACCGAATATGCGGGGGATGTGACCGTCAAATTTGACGCCATTCAGACCATGACTTCGACCGGTGATCTCAACGTTAGTCTTGGCAGCAGAACGGTGGTTGGTCCCGTCAGCACTCGCGGCGACGATGTGGTGGTGGCTACAAAGACCGCAGGGCCCGTGGAAGCGCCCAAAGCATCTGTCACCATGCTACGCAGTCCCTCCGAGCAGGCGGCCTATGAGAAAAGCCTGCATCCAGGCCTGATGGAAGGCTGGGCGGGTGGAGTGAATCTCGGCTTTGCCCTCACCACCGGAAACAGCGAGAGCAAAAGTCTGAACGTCGCATTCAATGGCATTCGTACAGGACTTCACGACAAGCTTACGCTGTATGAAACTACAGTCTATGGGGTTAATGACAAAGTTGTGCCCCACGAGACCACCGCGGACTCAAATGCCGGAGGAGCCCGATACGACCACGACTTGAATCCCCGCGTGTTCGGATTCGTCAGCGGTGATTTCTTTACGAATTCTCTGCAAGATCTGAGTTTGCGCTCCATTTTAGGCGGCGGCGCTGGCCTGCACGCGATCAAGAACGACAGGACTACGCTGGACCTGCTTGCAGGGTTGAACTACACGCATGAGAGCTTTTTCGGTGTACCAAATCCGAATCCTCCGCCGGGCTGCCTGACGGGTACCGAGTCAGTCTGTTTCTACTCGCCTTCCGATAGCTCCGCGAACTTGACGTTCGGAGACGCCTTTTCGCACAAGGTCGGAAAGAGCACGGTCGTTACCCAAGGATTCGTAATCTATCCCGGTCTCAGCACCACCCGCTTAGCCCTTCCAGGCAACACTTCAGAAGACGTACGCATTTACCGCTTCACGTTCAACTTGGGCACGGTGACGAAGCTCAACAAGTGGTTAGGATGGCAGAACTCGGTCACGGATACTTTTGTCAGCAATCCTCCGATCGTGCCACTGGGCGACCCTCGAATTGAAAGGAATGACCTGCAGATTTCGACTGGACTTAACATCTCGTTTACGCACTAAGTTCTTGGCTAAACCAAATAGGAGGACGGCATTTTCACCGTCCTCAATTTCTTCGGGGGGACGGCTCTCGAGATCCGTTCATCATGGTCGAGATCCCGTTCTGCCCACCAGAAATTTTGTGAAAAAATAACGGGAAACAGCTGTCCTGCTATCCTATCCGGCGTGTCCAAGACCTTCTTAATTGACACTGATACGGCGTCTGACGACGCTGTTGCCCTCATTATGGCTTTGCGTGCGCCGGACGTGCGCGTGGTGGGGATCACGTGTGTGGCAGGTAACGTTCCGGTTGAACAAGCTACGCGCAACGCGCTCTACACCGTCGAGCTATGTGGGGCTAAAGTCCCAGTGTTTACAGGGGCCGACAGACCGTTGCTTCGGACCTATCAAAATGCGACTTGGTTTCACGGGCGCGATGGACTGGGAGACCATAACTACCCGGCGGCTCGCCAATCCGCGGAAAAAACCCACGGTGTCGATGCGCTGATCGCACTTGTCGAGGCAAATCCCGGCATTGTCCTCGTCACCCTGGGCCCACTTACGAATGTGGCGCTGGCGCTGGCCAAAAAGCCAGAGATCGCTTCGCTGGTTGGCCGTTGCGTGATCATGGGCGGTGCGCCTTGCTGTGAAGGCAATATAACTCCTGCGGCCGAGTACAACATCTATGTTGACCCGGATGCGGCGCGGATTGTAATGCGCAGCGGCATGGCCATTGAGATGGTCGGCTGGCATCTCTGCCGTGGTGGCGCAATTCTGGATGACCGCGATATCGCGCACGTCCTATCATTCGAAACTCCGCTCGCGAAATTTGCGATTGAATGCAACAGCCATGCGCGCAAGGCCCTGAAAATTCAGACTGGCGAAGACGGAATTTGCCTGCCTGATCCCGTCGCGATGGCGCTCGCCCTCGATCCGACCATCGGCACCGACTGGGGCGAACACTACATCGACGTCGAAACTCAGAGCGAGTTGACGCGAGGCATGACGGTGGTCGACCGTCTGAATGTTGCCGACGATGAGCGCAACGCGCCGGTGTGGGAGCCTGTTATTCGGGGGACGCGCCGGTCAAAGGTTTGCTGGACGATCGATAACCAGCGCTGGAAGCAGGCGCTGTACTCGGCCCTGCGCTAGCGCATTCCCATGCAGCCCAGACACCCTGTTTTCTGAACGAATCCCTTTCCGCCTTTTTTAAAAGAGGTTCAGTCGGAGCCTCAAATTTTCCGCCGCCGGTGGTCTGATATATTGGCGTCTTCCGGAGGTACGGATATGTCTCGAATCGTGCGCTGTGGCTTGATTCAGGCGAGCAATGCGGCGGCCAGCAACCGCTCGCTGCCGGAAATCAAAAAAGCCATGATCGATAAGCATTTGAAGTTGATCGAACAGGCCGCGAAGAAGAAGGTCAAAATTCTTTGCCTCCAGGAACTTTTTTACGGTCCTTATTTTTGTGCGGAGCAAGATGTGCGTTGGTATGACCTGACCGAGCGCGTTCCTGATGGTCCGACGACGCAACTCATGCGAAAGCTCGCGGCCAAGCACAACATGGTGATTGTCGTTCCTGTCTATGAAGAGCAGATGCCCGGGCTGTACTTTAATACAGCCGCCGTGATTGATGCGGACGGAAAATATCTAGGCAAGTATCGCAAGCATCACATCCCGCACGTCCACCCCGGATTCTGGGAGAAGTTTTACTTCACGCCGGGCGATGGCGGCTATCCCGTGTTCGAGACGAAGTATGCTCGCGTCGGAGTCTACATCTGCTATGACCGCCATTTTCCTGAGGGCGCGCGCGTGCTTGGCTTGAACGGCGCGGAAATAGTTTTTAATCCATCTGCCACGGTCGCCGGACTTTCAGAGTACTTGTGGGAACTCGAACAACCGGCGCACGCGGCGGCGAACGGATACTTCGTTGGCGCCATTAATCGCGTCGGGCGCGAGAAGCCATGGAACATTGGCGAATTTTACGGCAAGAGTTATTTTTGCAATCCGCGCGGAAAAATCTTCGCGCAGGCAAGCCGCGACAAAGATGAAGTCCTGGTCGCCGATCTCGATCTAGGGATGATCGAGGAAGTGCGCCGTATCTGGCAGTTCTATCGCGATCGGCGGCCTGAGACTTATGGCGCAATCACGACCCAGAGCGGGAAAGCAGCGGCAGCGGACTAAGAACATTTGCTTAACGTTGGCAGCCCATTTTTCGTGTCACCCTGAGCGCAGCGGGGGATCTCTGCAACCTGCGGGTGCCGGCAAAATTCATAGATCCTTCGCTCTGCTCAGGATGACAGTCTTTTGTGCTTGGCAGCAGAGGACTGAGAGCAGAGTGCTCTAATAACATGCCTCTATCTTCTCGAGTTCAATCCAGTCCGCTCTACAACGACGACCTCGCGCCCACTGGCGCTGAGCAGCGGCAGTGGGGCACCTATAGTTTCGCGGCCCTCTGGGTGTCCATGTCGGTCAACATTCTGACCTATATGCTGGCCGCAAGCCTGATCCAGGGCGGAATGAACTGGAAACAGGCCGTGATCACGGTGTTTCTGGGGAACACGATTGTGCTCGTGCCCATGTTGCTGAATTCACACCCGGGCGCGAAGTATGGCGTTCCATTCCCGGTGCTGGCTCGAGCATCCTTTGGCGTACTGGGCGCAAATTTCGCAGCGATCCTGCGCGCACTGGTTGCCTGCGGATGGTTCGGCATTCAAACGTGGATCGGTGGTGAAGCCATCAATACACTCTTGTCGCTGGCACCCGCGTGGCGAAACGTACCTCATGGCGCTGCCATCTGTTTTATGGCGTTCTGGTTCATCAATCTGGCCGTCATTCTGCGAGGTATTGAATACATTCGCGTCCTGCAGGGAATCAGTGCTCCGATTCTGCTGGCCGTGGGAGTGCTGCTGCTGGTCTGGGCCTATCGCGCAGCGGGCGGCTTTGGACCCATGCTTTCGGCACCGTCACGGTTTACGACATTTCCCGAATTCCTGAAGTTTCTGATTCCCGCTCTTAACGGCACAGTCGGGTTTTGGGCGACGATCTCGCTGAATATTCCTGACTTCACACGCTTCGCCCGAAGCCAGCGTCAACAGGCAATTGGACAGGCGCTCGCACTTCCAACCACCATGACGCTTTATTCGCTGATCGGAATCTTAGTGACGTCGGCGACAGTTGTGATCTACGGCACGGCGATCTGGGACCCAGTGCAACTGCTGAGCCGCTTTCATTCGCCCGTGGCCGTGGTGATTTCGCTGGTTGCGATTTTGCTTGCGACGTTGAATGTGAACATCGGAGCCAACGTGGTCTCGCCGGCAAATGATTTTTCGAATCTCTGGCCGCGCAAGATCAGCTTCCGCACCGGCGGAATTATGACCTGCCTGATGGGCATTGTGTTGATGCCGTGGAAGCTGCTTTCGAGCTATAGCACCTTTATCTTCGGATGGCTGGGCGGCTATGCGGCATTCCTCGGTCCGGTGGCCGGCATCATGATCTGCGACTACTTCATCATCCGGCGTCGGGTGCTGATTGTCGACGACCTTTACCTGCGCGGAGGCGTGTATGAATATTCTCGCGGATTCAACTGGCGAGCGATCGCCGCGCTCTTTGCTGGAGCGGGCACGGCGCTGATCGGATTGGTTGTACCTTCGCTGCGCGTCCTGTACGACTATTCCTGGTTCGTGGGGTTCGCGGTTTCGTTTGCCGCTTACTATGCGCTGACGAAGGTGGCCGGTTATACCCCCACGGTCAGAGCCATGGAAGCTTCGTGAGAGAGAACGCGTTTGAGAAATTCACGAAATGTCGAACCTGCTTCCTTCTTTTGTGTGTTTCTGTTTTTTTGCTCCACATTGCCGTTGCCCAGCGAATGCCTTCAAAAGACGCTCCCACGGCTCTTCGTAGCCTCGTCGATGCGAAAGATCCGCTCGCGACTCAAGATCTCAATTTCGACGCGAGTTTCGCTTGGCAGGGGATTGAGTACGTCAAATCCAAAGCTCCGCGCTTGATCGAAAGCATGGCGGCATCGCCGTCCATCAGCCATATTCTCAGCCATGCTCGCAATTTTGATTATGACGTGCCGAAGGATTCGCGCACAGCGCTGGTAAGTAACCTTCTCGGGCCGAATGACAAGCAGCCCGAACGCGCGTCTATTTGTGAGCGAAGCGCTTCCTACTTCTCTGGCACAATGCTGTCAGATCCGCGCTGGGTTCAGGACGCGCTGGTCTATTTGCCGGTTGACTTTCGATACCACGGAACGCTGTTCTTGACCTTCGGCTATGACATCGGGGTTGCGTTCAGTCCGAACGCGTCTCTCAATTGCACTCACTCACATTTCGATAAGCATCCGCGAGAGCTGCTATATTATGCGATCCACGAGCTTCACCATGTCGGCTTCATGGATTATCAAAAGCCGCCGCGCCTCGCCGATATCAAGACCTGTGCCGACCTGCTGTCGCTGGTCGAGTATTCGACGCAGTTGGAAGGGATGGCTGTGCTTGCGGCATATTCGCGCCGCCAGCAGGAGGACGCGCTGGCGGATGATTCTGATTACATTGCACTCCAAGATGTCAAGCAAATGCAGGCTGAGTTGACGAACTACTTCAAAGACTACGACTACCTGAAAAGCCGTGGAAGTCAAGCGGCCGACAAGGAGTCATGGGCAGTCATTGAACGCATGTCATCCGGTGAGCGGTTGTGGTACCGGGTTGGAGCACTGATGGCGCAAAGAATTGAAGCGGCACAAGGCCGAGCAGCTCTTGTCGGACTGATCAAGCAAGGACCTACGACGTTCCTGACGACCTACAAGTCTCTTGTGACTCCTCACTAGGACCGGTATGCGGTGTGCAGAATAAGTGAAGCCGTAATCGATATAAATTGATTAGCTGGCACGGACGTTCATAATGAAGGCGCTTTCGGGGAGAAGGATGCTTCAAAATTATCGTCTGGTGGGATGTACAGCAGTTGTGTGCCTTGTATCGGCTTTGACATTTGCGCAAGCGCCGACCGTCAATGAGATCGTTTCCAATCAGAACCGCAACATCGCGGGAATTCTGCAAACGGTATGTTGAAGGTGCAACTCGAATTGCGCAGCGGGACATGGCATCCCGAGGCGAACGATGGGCCACAGCTTTTTGTGCAGGCATTCGGTGAGGCGGAACGCGCGACGCAGATTCCTGGACCGCTGCTTCGTATGCCGGAAGGGACGACGGTCCATGCGAACGTTACCAATAAGCTGACGTTGAAAGCAACGGTCTACGGGTTGAACACACGTCCCGGCGACGCGACGATAGGCGTCGAGATTCCCGCCGGCGAGAGCCGTGAGTTCACTTTTATTGCCGGCGCTCCAGGAACTTACTACTACTGGGCGCGGACGACGGAGCCTCTCAAAGCTAAGTTCCGTACGGTCGTGCAGCCCTTGCGAGCTG
>CAWGIB010000017.1:0-49734 GCA_963822545.1 uncultured Acidobacteriaceae bacterium | reverse complement strand
ATCTATGACCGTTTACAGAATGAGGCTTCCGCTAAAAACGAGCTGGCGATTGCTCAGTCACAAATTGGTCAGATGAATCCGGCCGGTAAGAATCGCGAGGATTTCCTCCGCCTGCGCGCCCAGATCAAGTTGTACGCCGGTGATAACGACGGTGCGTTGCAAGACGTACACGAAGCGTTGGCGCTCGACCCCAAAGATCCTAACGCTCTCCAACTGAACGGTGATTTGCTCGTCAAAATGGGGAAGGGCGAAGAGGCAGTCGAGCTGTACAAGAAAATTCTTGCGATGGATGCCGACAACGAGCTGGCTCTTACTTCGCTCGGCTCCGTATCCCGAGGACTCGGACACGACAAAGAAGCGGAGAAATACCTCCAGCGTCTCGCCACCGCTCATCCCAAGTTTTATGTTGCCCATCTTTCCCTCGGCGATTTGTATACGTCCCGCCACGACTTCGCCAAGGCAGATGCCGAGTATCAAAGAGCTCACGAGCTTGCTCCGCGAAACAGCCTCATCATTGCCGGTGGCATGAACGCCGCCATCGAGGCCCACCAATTCAACCTGGCAGGAGAATGGTTAGCCCGGGCTTCGGCCGAAATGCAGCAGGATCCGCTCGTCATGCGCGAAACAGAGCGCTACCTGTCCTGGACTGGGAAGTACCAGGAATCCGCCGATGTGGGACGGGAAGCGATCAAGAAGCTCCCCCACGACCGCGACGTGGTCGTTTATCTGGGCTACGACTTGCTGCACCTGGAAAAATACGACGATCTCTTGCAGCTCGCGACCCAATACGAACAGATTCTTCCCAAGGAACCAGATCTGCCGCTGCTTGAGGGTTACGTCTACAAACACAACGGCGATCTCGACCAGGCGCAGGCGGCATTCACACGCGCCATCGATCGTGGTCCGGCAGTTGCCACTGCCTATGTGAATCGCGGATTCGTCCTGCATGACCGTCGCAAAGGACCGGCCGCAGCCGATGATTTCAATGTCGCGCTGAGGATAGAGCCGAAGAATGGAGAGGCTCACCTTGGCTTGGCGTACGCCGACCTCGACATGCATCGTCCGCGGCCAGCACTCGAAAATGCCAAGCTTGCCGAAAAGGAACTCGGCGACTCGACGGCGCTTCACCTGATTCGCGCCACCGCCTATGGCGATCAGGGAATGTTGAAACGAGCCGCTGCGGAATATCGCATCGCGATCAAGAGTTCTCCTAACGATGCAAACCTCCACATCGCGCTCGCCAACACACTCTATGACGAGCACGAATTTCAGGACGCGGTCAACGAACTCCAAACGGCTGAGAAGTTAGCCCCCCCCAATGGCTTGATGTACGCACAACTGGCGCGTGGCTATGCGCAGCTTGGTGATCGCAACCGCACCATGCAGTACATCCAGCTTGCAGAGAAGGAAGGTCCGAGCAGCGTCTATATCTCAACCGGAGAGGCGCTCAGCATCCTCGGAGAGGAGAAGGCCGCATTGGCTCGATTCGAGCGCGCACTCTCCGCCCCCGATAGCGACCGTGTCGAAGTACGCCTCGCGATTGCGAAATTAATGATCGCCAAGGGCGAGACTGACGACACTCGCCGGCAGGTTACGCTCGCATTGATGGAAGCCGCCGCCGGTCGCACCGCGCCCCCTACCGCCCTCGAGTTGTTGCGAGCGGCCGACGTTTTCCTCGGTATGCACGATTACCAACTGGCCCAGACGTACTTCCAGCGCGCGCTCGCCGCAGGCGCACCTGAAACTGACGTCCGCATCGGCTTGGCCAATACCTATCTCGCTTTGGGCGATACGCCGAGAGCGGAAGCACAGCTCAATCTCGTCAGCCAGGCGTTGGGAAGCGAGGAGCCGAGCTATCAATATCTGATTGCTCGAGCCAGTGCCTATCGCCAGCGCCGCCAGAACGCGCAAGCTCTTACCGCCTTTGCCCAGGCCGCCGAGGCTGCCGGTGAAGACCACGCCGCCGATACGGAAATGTTACGGGCGGGTGCCGACGAAGGCCTCCGCATCAATCACACGGTGAGCTTTCTTTCGGACTACTCTCTCTCTCCCATCTTCGAAGACACGACCGTCTACGCCCTTGACGCCCAACTCGCTTTCGCGGGCGCCGGCACCTTGCCTCCCCCGCGCTCCTCGTTGCAAAGCCAGTGGACTGAGGCCTACCACCTGCACATTCAAGGCATGCCCGACGCTGGCGGATTCTTCCAGGTCCGCAACGCGCGCGGTACCATCTCTCTGCCTAGCGCCAATTCCATCGTCAACCGCGACACCTGGGATTATTCCTTTAATTTCGCTATAAATCCCTCGTTCCGTCTCGGGGACAATGTCTTCAATTTCAGCACGGGCATTCAGCAAACAGTTCGCCGTGACAACGAAGACCCGCACGACATGGACCAGAACCTCTTCCGGCAATTCGTCTACATGCAGACGAGCTCATTCTTCAACTGGGTGTCCGTGCGTGGGTTCGCCATTCGGGAAGCAGGACCCTTTACGATCAGTCATCAACATTCCCGTGATTTAGCCGGGTCGCTCGAATTCCGCGTTGGCCGCCCCTGGGCGAAAACCGCTTTCATCACCGGATGGGGGGCCCGCGACGAACAGTTCAATCCAATCATTCGCGAGTTCTACTACACCTCTACCTACGGGGGACTTGAACATACGTTTGGAGAGAGCGTCCACGTCCGCGCGGTCGGCGAATATCTGCGCTCTTGGCGCGTCGAGCAAGCGTTCTATGCAGTTGCCCAGGCATTCCGTCCAGCTGGCAGCGTGGAGTATAACCCCACCCGCAGCAACTGGAGCTTCCAGGTCAACGCCGCTTACTCACGAAACATGGGTTTCCACGCTTACGACGCGGTCCAAACCGGCTTTGCAGTTTCGTATGCCTTGCCGATCAGCCGAAAGTTTGAAGAGAATGGACGTGAGCTTGCCCTCCGCTATCCAATCCGTTTCTCCGCTGGATTGCAACAGCAAAGCTTCTTTAATTTTTCAGCCGGAAACAATCAGCAGTTCCGGCCGTATTTACAGATCAGCATTTTTTAGAACCAAGAATTGGGCCGAATGAAAATTTGTCTTGTTACTGCCTTCCCTCCGAGCGGCCGTCAGCTGAACGAATACGGCTTTCACCTCGCGCGCGAGCTTCAGCGCAACCCTCTCGTCAATCTCACGATTCTCGGAGACAAGCTCACTTCCTACGAGTGGAGCACCGATGAGAACGGCAAACCGATCAGTTCCGATCAGCAGTCTGAACTTGAGGGCTACCACGTTGTGCGCTGCTGGGATACCAACACAATCCTCACTCCACTTCAAATAGCAAAAGCCGTGCATCAAGCGAAGCCGGACGTCGTCTGGTTCAACCTCGTCTACTCTTCATTTGCGACACCCGACCACCCAATCGACGCTTTTGCAGGTTTGTGCACTCCGGCTCTGATGCGCGCCATGGGTTACTTCACGCACGTAACTCTGCATCACATTTTGGAACATGTCGACTTCGGCGACGCAGGGGTCAAGCAGGAAGGGATCTATCGCCTCGGAAGTAACCTCGCCACCCGTATGCTCCTGAGCGCAAATTCGATTTCCGTGTTGCTCTCCGGATATCGGCGTACCCTCAGCAAGAAATATTCGGCTCAGAACGTGCTATTGGGAACGCATGGCACGTTCGCGGCCTGCCCGAGCCCTCCCGATTTTTCGTTGCGCGGAAATCCCGATCAGCGGCTTCTCGCCATCGGCCACTGGGGCACTTACAAGCGCCTGGAAACTCTGATGGAAGCTTTCCCGGCGGTCCTACGAAGGGTGCCCAACGCCCGCCTCATCATCGGCGGAGCCAATCATCACACGATGCCCGGCTATTGGGAATCCATCCGTGACAAGTATGGAGCCAATTCGCGCATCGAATTCCGTGGCTACGTTCCGGAAGAGGCTGTACCCGATCTTTTCAGGACGGCAAGCATCGTCGTTCTTCCCTACGATTCGGCTACCGGATCGAGTGGTCCCGCCCACCAGGCCTGCGAGTATGGCGTGCCCATCGTTTCGGCAGACATCGGCGATTTCCGCGACATGGCCGCCGACGAAGATATGGCGATCAGTTTCTACAAAACCGGCGATCCCGTGGACCTCGCCGCGCAGCTGATTGGATTGTTGGAATCGCCGCAGGATCAGCGACGCGCGGCTCAGCAAAACTTTTCCGCCGCCATCCGCATGACTATGCCTCACGTCGTCCGCCATTATCTTCGCTGGTTTGAACTGGGAAGGCGTAAGAAAACTTTCGGTTCTTCCGCGAGCAACCGGTTCGCTCGATTGAGCCGCCGTCGCGGTTCCTTGCGATCCGCGCTGCACGGACTTCCACCGAACGCTTTCTCGCAGTCAAGACCCATGCTGTCGACCGAAAATGAAGATGAGGAGGTGGCCCCCTGAAACGGCGCCACTTCCTCACTTTAGCCTCGATTTTGCGGTCTACGCTCCTACCAGCTCGTCAAAGACTCCCGATCTGAATACTCGTCGAGGATGAAGCCCGGAACCGCTGAGTCCAACTGGTGCTGCACACCCAGCACTGTCCCCCACGCCGGCTTGGTTATCGTCGACCACGACACTCCGCCTAAATAGGTCGTCTGGCCGTCGATCGTAAGCGTGCCAAATCGCAAAGAAGTATTTTTGTCGGATGTGGGCCCGAATGTTCCAGGAATCTCCTGGTATCCACTTGACGTTACCCGCTGCACGAAGTAAGTGGCATGGTGCCATTTTCCAGTCGAAAAGCGGCAGGGAATCCCGGAATGCACCCAGGTCAGGTAGTTCTTCGAGGGCAGCCAGAAATCCCACTGGTTGATTGGATAGTTGCACTGCGACCCGAACATAAACTCGCGCACGCCATCCGAAAACGGAACGGCTTGAAACAGGTCAAACTCTAACGCCTGCACCGTGTTTGTTTGCGTCTTACTCGGGATATAGAACCAGAAGTCCCACAGGAAATTGGTCTGTTCCGAAATCTGCGTTGGATTCTCGTTGTACTTCCAGTAGAAGAGGCTGTCGTCGTAAGCGCACTCGCTGTTCAGCACGAAATGTATTCCGTTTTCGGAAGCATTCTCTGTGTTCGGATCAGACGCACTGAGGAAACTCCCTAGACTGCCGGTGTTGCACTTGCCTCCGACCCCCGGATCGTTGTCCACTGTCCACTGGTTGTTATCAATGCCTGAGATCCGCAGCGCGTTAACCGGCGGCATCGGGGCCGAAAACCCCGTGATGTTGATTTGATACGTTGATGTGCTCAGATTGCTCTGCGCATCCCACGCTTTCACATACAACGTGTGCGCCCCTGCAGGAAGCATGATCCACGCGTCTGTGGTCGTCGCAAAATTTCGATATACGTTCTGGTTGTCGACATACACCACATATCCCGTGATCGGATCGAGATCCTCCGCAGTCGCTTGCACATGAATGGGCGAAGTCAGATTCGTCGTGCCGCTTTGAGAGAGTCCCGGCGATTGCAGCGTCACGGCCGTGACCTCGGCATGAGCAAACGTCGTGCCGAGAATCACGACAATTGACAGGAACAAGAAAGATAAGACGTTATGACTACGCTCAGAGTTAGATCCATCCATCGACGAACAGTTCGCAAAGGAATTTTTCGATTGCAAAGTGACCTCCCGGGAACCCGGCGTCCCCGTTTCCTGGGAAGAAAGCGGTTGCACTCGGGCGCTGCATTTTCTGCAGAAACTTATTTCTGCAAAATACAGTGATCACTGTATTGACGCAAGACTTCAAACGGGAGTGATACTTTCGATTACCGATAGAGGTAAGGTATCCGACTGACTTAGACAGAAAAATCCCTCCGTAGCAAATCCTACAGAGGGACTTGGAAATGAAATAAGTGAGCAGTTACTGTGGCGGCGTTTGCTCTGTCGGCGAAGGATTCGACGGAACTGGCGTTCCATCGCGCCGTTTGAGCTGCACTGGTCCCCGGTTTTGCCGATGCCGCGCTTCGGTGACGACTTCGATTGCATTTGAAACCTGTCCGTCACTCTCATCCGCAACGGCCGCAAGTCTCATTCCCTCTGCTCCGGGGCGTGAAGCCACGCCGACCCGGCTACTGGCTCCGCCCGCATTGCGAGCCTGCCGGTAAAAGTCCTGCGCGCTTTCGAGGTCGCCGTTCATCTCTGCAACATAGCCCTGGTTATTCAATGAGAAAGCGTTATCCGGAGCCAACCTGTAAGCCTTTGCGAAATCTTCCTGCGCGGTCCGCCAGTCGTTGCGATTGAGCGCGGAAACTCCCCGCAGATTCAGTAGCGCCACTTGGGCATCGTCGCTGGTTAGATCTCTCATCCGCTTGCGCAGTCGTGCCGCGCTCGATTGTGCCATCTCGCTGAGCGGCTTTCCTCTCCAAGACCGGTTCATCGTCACTACCACAGCTTCTTCATTATGCGCGGCCGCAGCCGAAAGGTAATACCTCAACGCTTCGTTGTATTCGCCCTGCGACTCCTTCGTCACTCCAATATTGTTCAAGGTGAAAGCATTCCTCGGATCGAGAGCCAGAGTTTGCTGCAAAAGCTTATCGGCTTCGCGTACCCGTCCTTCGGCAAGCAGTCCTACAGCTCGAACGTTCGAGCGATTCACTTGCATGGGGACATCGTGAACCGTCCCGATCGCAGCTTCCAGAGATTCACCTTTCAACTTCTTGGAACTGGCCTGGTCGATTCGCGCCTCGGTGGGCTCGGAAACAGCCATTGAGTAAAAAGTCTGCGCGCGCTCAACCTGCCCATCGAGCTCCGCGACATAGCCGAGGT
This sequence comes from uncultured Acidobacteriaceae bacterium, assembly GCA_963822545.1. GTDB lineage: Bacteria > Acidobacteriota > Terriglobia > Terriglobales > Acidobacteriaceae > Acidiflorens. The sequence goes on along the minus strand of CAWGIB010000017.1, from coordinate 42,961 downwards.
TGTTCAAAGTGAATGGATCTCCGGGATCGTACAAATAAGCCTTGTAAAAGAGAGCCTTCGCCTTGTTGAACTGATGCTTGTTGACCGCTTCCACACCCTCGCGGTTCAGGCGCTGCACAGGCGTCAACTGGCTGCGCTTCGGAATGTTGATTTTCAGGTCTTTCGCGTGTGCCGGCGCGGATAGGCTCATCACGGCAGTCAGGCACGCAGCCAACTCTATTCTCTTCCAGACAGGCATCTTGTATGTCCTCACAAAAATATCGCCGGATCTTCGATGCCTGCCGACCGCCAGATGCTGCCCGTTCCTACCCGATTTACCCGACCTTTTCGGGGCTACCGGGGGCCTGTTTTTGCGCATCCAAAGGGTTGCTCAAGTGGAGGTGTACTTGATTCGTCCTTTGGCTGCTGTCGTGTTTTTCGGAGGCTTCGTATGCGCTCAGGTGGCGCCTTCGGCCGCTCCTTTGGTAGCCAAGAATGGCTCGGTCAGTCCCAACACCACCTCGAGCACGATTAGTTTGAACGATCAAACATCTCGTCCTTTGGCAGATCTTCCCCCGCAGCCGAAAGGAAAGACCACGCTCCTCGGCGGCCGAATTCGCGTTGTCGACTTGGTCCGCGACCGCCTCATCTTGGATGTATTCGGCGGAGGTCATACAGCAGTTCTTTTTGATGAAAGAACTCACGTCTTTCGTGAAGGCAAAGAAGGTTCGCTGGACGAACTGAAGAACGGCGAACGTGCCTACGTCGACACGACCCTCGATGGCAAAGATGTCTTCGCGCGCAATATTCGTGTCATTCAGGACATTCCAACCGGCGAAGGCAATGGTCAAATTGTCGGCTTCGAGCCGGCTCGCGGGGAGCTCACTCTACGCGACACCCTGTCTCCGCGACCAGTCAAGATGCACCTCGCCCCCAATGCTGTCATTAAGCGCGGAGACCAGCCCGGCACGATTGCAGACCTGCAGCCTGGCGCCCTTGTGAAACTTGAGTTCTTGCCGGGTGCCGAACGTGAGGCCATGGTGCGCGAAGTCTCTGTGCTTGCGTCTCCGGGCGCTCATTTTGTCTTTGCCGGACGCGTTGCCCACCTCGATCTCCATCGCGGGCTGCTCGTGATCGAAGATCCACGGGATAACATAAGCTACGAAGTCTACGTCGATTCCACGAACCGCAAGCTCACGCGCGACATTCAAGAAGGAGCCGACGTCAGCGTTGAAGCAAGCTTTGACGGCAGTCGCTACGAAGCGCGCTCCGTCACCGTGAACGCGGCATCCTCTAATCAAGATCAAAAATAATCAGGAATTTAAGAATAGGAATAAATGTCGCAAATTGTACGAGTACAAAAGGCTGCGCTATTTTTGGCGGCCTGTGTCGGCACGCTCACCGTGCCTACGCTTGCAGCCCATGCACAGCAGGCGTCCCAAGCTACGCCGCAGGCAGCAAATCCAATCAATCACATCATCTTCCTGGCACAGGAGAACCGATCGTTCGACCATTATTTCGGCGCATTGCGGCACTACTGGGCGCACAACGGCTATCCCGACCAATCCTTCGACGGCTTGCCTCAATTCAATCCAAAATTCGGTATTCCGCCGTTGTATGGACCTCCGCCAACCAATCCAGGATGCGATTCCGCATTTCCCCCGCCCAGCGATTGCACAATTGACAGCAATAGCCCGAACGTTCGGTCCTTCAAAGTACTCACGCAGTGCACTGAGAACACCAGTCCGTCCTGGAACGAATCTCACGTCGACTGGGCACTCAATGATCCGACAGGTCAATCGGCCGCGTTGTTGAATGGCTTCGTTTACACGGCGGCACACGACGCTCGCGCGCTTAACTATTTCGACACAGATGGCATCCGGGCGATGGGCTACTACAACGATGCGGACCTGAACTACTACTACTTCATGGCATCGAATTTCGCGACTTCAGACCGCTGGTTCAGCCCCGTCATGAGTCGCACTCATCCGAATCGCGAATACCTGATCGCGGCGACTTCGCAGGGAACGGTCTACCCTCCTGGGACAGACAAGAAAGACAGCCAACTTCTCACCGCTACCACAATTTTTCAGGAACTCCAGGCTGCGAATGTCACTTGGAAGATTTATGTGAATCCCGTCAACACAGGATGCAGCGGTCCTCCTTATACTGCCGCGTGCCTGCTCCAGACCACTTACGTGAAGTACTTCCAGTGGGGACAGACGATCCCGACGAACTATCCAAACAATATTGGAACGATCGGCGTTCCGAATTCCGATTTCGACAACGACCTTGCAAACGGGACTCTGCCCCAAGTGGCCCAAATCGAACCTGCGAGCGATGCCGGCTTGGACGAGCATCCTAGCACTTCCGATTCGATTCCGAGTGAAATTCAACCCGGCGCCGCTTACGTCGCCTCCATTATTAATTCTTTGATGACCAGCAGTTCGTGGAAGGACTCGGCCTTCATCCTGACCTATGACGAGCCGGGCGGCCTTTACGATCATGTGTCGCCGCAGAAAACCGTCACGCCCGACGGTATCCAACCTAAAGATTTGCTCCCGGGCGATATTTGCAAGAACGGAACCACCGGCCCGACTTGCAAGCTGAAATACACTGGCTACCGCGTGCCGCTGATCGTCGTTTCTCCGTTTACCAAGAAAAACTACGTCTCGCACACCGTGGCGGATTCCACGGCGATCCTCAAAATGATCGAGAGCCGTTTCGGCTTGGCCGCGCTCACCGAGCGCGATGCAGCCCAGATGGATATGACGGAGTTTTTCGATTTCCAAAATCCACCGTGGCTCACGCCCCCGGTTTCTCCAGCCCAGAACACCGGCGATCCCTGCTATCTCAACAAGCTACCTTGATCGGATCGCCGACAATTGTGCAGAAACCAGGTTTTGGGGCGAGCGCAAGCTAAAGGGATGATGTCTCACTTGGAGCACCGTAAAGGCGCTTTTGCAACTTTGAGTTCTCTGCTTGGAGTTGCTTCAGGATGGGGACGTCCGGATCAGCATCCTTCCAGAAAAATGCGATCATTTGTGATCTCTAAGCTGCCCTTCCATGACCGTTGGACGGCGTGCTGCCCACCAAATCTTGTCGCAGTAGCTCCATCTGGGCCGCTGCTTCGTTCATCTGCTCGGCATATTCGTGCCCTTGTCGTGGAAGAAATCCTCCGTAATTCTCCAGCAGCAACCGCGAATTCATATTGATAGCAGTGATGCTGGAACGAGCCTGACCTGAAAGGGCAGACGTCAGTTTTTCTAGCCGCAAATCCCGCAGGGCTAGGGCATTTCTGCTCTGAGCGGCTTCTTCTCCGAGCAGTTTCCCATGTTGGCGAATCAGTCCGAACATACATACCGCCAGCACAAACAATACGGAGTTGGTAATGACGGTGACCGACAATACTCGCTTCAGTTCGGCAGTTCTCTCTGTGTCGAATCTAGCGAAATTGGCGTTCTCGGCCGAGGACAGCGAAGACGAGATGGCCCGAATCTCGTCCATGTAGTCCTTGCCTTCGTTCGTATCGACGAGTTTGAACGAGCGGAGGCGATAGCCCTTTTGGCGTAGGCTGATTGAGTTTTCCATTTCAACCTGTTTTGCTTTAGCCAAAGACTCCAGCCGCGACTCCAACGATTGTTCGCGCTGCATCCGATTAGAAAGTCCTGCACGAAGACTGACAAAATCCTTCTCGATCCTGCCCTTCGCATCCGTGTAGGGTTGCAAGTAAGCGGGGTCCCCCGTTAGGAGGAATCCGCGCTGACCTGTTTCCATATCGATCACATCTTTCAAAACAACCGCGAGTTCGGCTTGGATCGCGGAACTTTCAATTGTGAGCGCGGCGATTGTCTGCACCCGATTCAAATGGTTGACGGCCAGGTAACCGTTCCACGCAATAAAAGTAAGAAGCGCAGGGACGCCGATTTGGAGCACAGCTTTTCGAATCATTGAAATTTTGCCGTTCTTCATGTGATGTTGAGGGCGCCGTCAGTCGTGATTCGACTGGCTTTGCAAATCTCCTCCGCAACCCTGACCGCTGCCTTGCTGCGATGGACCTGCCCCTCTGCTGACATGATCGAACTGGCAGCCAGAGTGAAAAGCAAAGCATCTTCCGGTTTCTCGAAGTAAAGGACTACTTGATTTGCTGCCATGACCGTAGCTCCCACTAACTGTTCTTAGGATCATAGGCCGATTCAGCAGAGGGACACGGGTATCTATGTTGGTGCGCTCGAATAGGAAGGGCGGTGCTGATCTCGGCCGCATCGAGATCAACACCTCACAGAATCAACGCTGGTCAAAAAAAAGGGCTTTGCCCCAGCCTCCCGCAACTAGTTTCTACGGCAGCTTGTTCACATAGCACTGTCCGTTGGTCGGTTGCACGGGGATGTTGGTCGGAGGAACTGCCCAGGGAACATTGACGAAGTCAAAGAACTCCGTCATGTCAAACTGAGCCGCGTCACGGGCAGTCAAGTTCGGTATACCAAACCGCGTCTCCACCAGTTTGAGCCATGCCGTGGTATCCGCGACCGTGTGCGAGACGTAGTTCTTCTTGCTGTAGGGAGAGACGACGATCAACGGCACGCGATATCCCGTGTAAGTGAAGTCGCAAGTTGGACCGGTTGTGCCCTTGTTGCAAATGTCACCGGGCATCAGATCGATCGGCTTGATACCGTCTGGGCTCACCGTGGGTTGCGGCGCCACGTGATCATGAAAGCCGCCGAACTCGTCATACGTGAAGACGAATGCCGAGTCCTTCCATGAGGAGCTGTTCATCAGCTTTGTCATGATCTCGGACACATACTGTGCTCCCAACTGAATGTTCGCGCCCGGAACTCCATCGTCCACACCGGGATGTTCGTCCAAACCAGCGTCGTAGCCAGGCTCTATGTAGGCGACGGCAGGTAAGGTGCCATTGGTGAGGTCGGTAAAGAAATCGTCACCCGGGACGATATTGTTCGGGTACTTGGACGCGGTGGTGAAGAAATTCAAAGCCGAGTCCTGCACCGGTTTTGGAGCCCTCGACAAATCGGTGACGTAGACCTTCCAACTGATACCGGCGGCCTGCAGCAGGTCAAAAATGGTCGGATTCGACAGTGTGGAAGTGGGCGGGTAAGCATGGCCCGCGGACGTCGCCGCCAGAATGTAAAGGCGATTTGGTTGGGTGCGCGACATCTCCGGCGAATGCCAGGCATCGGAAGTGGCAAAGGTCGATGCCATGAAATAGTAGAACGGCAGCTGATCGCTTGTGTAATAGCTCATCGCGCGGATGCCGTCGACGTCGAAATACCCAAGAGCCCGAGCGTCATGACCCGCAGTCCAGACGTAGCCATCCAGGAGCGGTGTACCCGATTCTGGGGCTGCCCGGTTGAAGTCCGCGTGGCTCTCATTCCACGAAGGACTTGGATTTTCTTCACACATCGAGACCATTTCGAAGGAAGTGACATCAGGGCTGTTGGAGTCAATCGTGCAATCCGCGGGTGGCGGAAATGCGGGATCGCAGCCGGGATTTGTGGGAGCGGGACCGAGCAGTGGCGGCGAACCAGCTGCCGGGTTGAATTGCGGCAATCCATCATAAGACTGGTCCGGTATTCCATTGTTCGCCCAATATTGCCGCAGTTCGCCAAAGTAGTGTTCGAAGCCGCGATTCTCCTGCGCCATGAAGATGATGTGATTAATGGCCGGAGTGAACGTTGCCGTGACGCTTTGAGCGGCGCTTATAGTCACCGTGCAGGTTGCGGTGTTACCTGTGCAGGCCCCGCTCCAACCGCCGAATGCAGAAAACGTCGACGGCGCGCCGGGAGTTTCGGTCAGCGTCACTTGGCTGCCGGTTGAGAAGTTTGCGCTGCAAGTCCCCGGACAACTGATACCGGCCGGAGAACTCACCACGGTTCCCGTCGCCGGCGCGGTTGCGCTGGCTGTTACCGTGAGCGAGTACGCAGTCTGCTGAGCGAACGAAGCGCTCACATTCTCGCTTGAACTCAGCGTGATGGTGCAGGTAAGCGAATTACCGCTACACGCTCCACCCCATCCGGCAAAGCCGTTTTGAGTGGCGGACAGCGTCACCTGGGTTCCGCTTGGGAACATCGCCGTGCAAGTGCCCGGACAGTTAATTCCGCCCGGACTGCTGGTAACGGTCCCCGAACCGCTGCCGCTGGTGGTTACGGTAAGTTGAATGCCACTTTGAACGGGGCTCGAGGCCAGTCCGCGACACCCTACGGCAAAGCAAAGAGCAAGAAAGCAGAGAATCAACAGAGACAGACGTGTTCCAGACACAGGAAGCACTCTCCATAAACAAAACTTTCCCAGGCAATTCTTGGATGGCGCACCGTGTTCATATGTTGTCTAACAAACGCCGACGCGGGTTCGGCGGATGGGCGGCAAACTCCTTCGCCAAGGCAGCCCCTTCGTGAACACACCTCAAATCATGGGCCCAACCTGTCTTGTAAACCATCTTCACTAGACCAGTAAAAAAGCCCACGGCGCAAACCGTGGGATCTCGGTGTCTCCGGACTATTCCGTCTACGGCAACTTGTTTACGTAACACTGTCCGTTGGTTGGCTGCACAGGGATGTTGGCCGGCGGAACTGCCCAGGGAACATTGACGAAATCGAAGAATTCCGTCATGTCAAACTGAGCGGCATCGCGTGCTGTGAGGTTCGGAAGCCCAAAGCGATTCTCCACCAACTTAAGCCACGCCGTGTAATCACCCACTGTGTGAGAGACATAGTTTTTCTTTGTAAACGGCGAAACCACGATAAGGGGCACGCGGTAACCCGTGTACACAAAGTCGCACGTAGGACCCGTTGTACCCTTGTTGCAAATGTCTCCGGGCATGAGGTCGTCCGGCTTAACTCCATCCGGACTCACGGTCGGCTGAGGAGCAACGTGATCGTAAAATCCTCCAAACTCGTCATACGTCAGAATGAACGCTGAGTCTTTCCATGACGAGCTTTGCATGAGCGCGTTCATCAGCTCAGACACGTACTGTGCGCCCCGCTGAATGTTGGCGCCGGGAACGCCATCGTCCACCCCTGGATGCTCGTCCAAACCCGCGTCGTATCCGGGCTCGATGTAAGCAACTGAGGGCAGTGTCCCATTTGCAACGTCTGACAAGAAGTCATCGCCAGGAACTATATTGCCCGGATACTTCGAAGCGGTCGTGAAGAAGTTCAACGCACTATCCTGTACCGGTTTTTTCGCGCGAGACAGATCGGTGACGTATACCTTCCACGAAATGCCAGCCGCCTGCAGCAGATCAAATATCGTCGGATTGGTTAACTGAGGACTTCCCGGCGCTGGAGGATACGCGTGGCCCGCCGATGTACCGGCGAGCATGTAGAGTCGGTTCGGTTGGGTACGAGACATTTCTGGAGAATGCCACGCATCCGACGTCGCAAAGTTTGTGGCCATGAAGTAATAGAACGGCAGGTCGTCGCTCGTGTAATAGCTCATCGCCCGCAGGCCATCCGTGTCGTAGAAGCCCAAAGCCCTCGCGTCATGAGCTGCGGTGTGAACGTATCCGTCAAGGGTGGGTGTTCCAGACTCCGGATCGTTCAAGTTAAAGTCTGCGTGGCTCTCGTTCCAGGAAGGGCTCGGATTTTCTTCGCACATAGAGACCATCGAGAACGATTGAATCTCCGGACTGTTTCCATCCTCGGTGCAATCCGCGGGTGGCGGGAACGCGGGATCGCACCCCGGATTTGTCGGGATCGGACCCTGTAATGGCGGCGCACCAGACGCGGGATTGAATTCGGGCAATCCGTCGTAGGATTGATCCGGATAGCCGTTGTCGGCCCAATACTTCCGCATCTCTCCAAAGTAGTGTTCAAACCCGCGATTTTCCTGCGCCAAGATAATAATGTGGTTGATCGCGGGATTAAACGTGGCAGTGACGCTTTGATCGCCCGTTATCGTCACCGCACAGGTCGCGGTGTTGCCGGTGCAGTCTCCGCTCCACCCACCGAACGCGGAAAATGTCGAAGGCGCACCGGGAGTTTCGGTCAGCGTCACTTGGCTGCCGGTTGAGAAATTTGCGCTGCAAGTCCCCGGACAACTGATCCCGGCCGGAGAACTCACCACGGTTCCCGTCGCCGGCGCGGTTGCGCTGGCTGTCACCGTGAGCGAGTACGTGTTCTGTTGAGCGAACGATGCGGTCACATTCTGGTTTGAACTCAGCGTGATGGTGCACGTAAGCGAAGTGCCGCTACAACCTCCGCTCCATCCAGAGAAGCCATTTTGAGTGGCCGTGAGCGTCACTTGCGTTCCGCTTTGAAAGCTTGCTGTGCAGGTACCGGGACAATTGATTCCGGCTGGGCTGCTGGTAACCGTTCCCGATCCCGTTCCGCTGGTTGTTACCGTGAGCGAGTCCGTGTTCTGAGCGAACGAAGCGCTCACATTCTGGTTTGAACTCATGGTAATCGTGCACGTAAGCGAACTCCCGCTACAACCTCCGCTCCATCCAGAGAAGCCATTTTGAGTGGCCGTGAGCGTCACCTGCGTTCCGCTTTGAAAGCTTGCTGTGCAGGTACCGGGACAATTGATTCCGGCTGGGCTGCTGGTAACTGTTCCCGATCCAGTACCGGTGGTGGTGACAGTCAGTTGAATACCGCTTGGTTGACCGGGGCCAGATGCCATTCCGCTACAGCCAATGGCAACGCAAAGAGATAAGAAGCAGACGACCAGCAGAGCCAGACGAGTTCCAGACACGGCGCGCACTCTCCATAAAACAAAACTTTCCCAAGCCATTCTTCGATGGCACACGAGGTTCATATGTTGTACAGCCGCGACCCGCGCGGGTTTTAGCGTATGTCAGCCAAGCACACAGTCCCCGGCGATCATCGTAGGAATCCATTCCGCTTTATAAAGAGCTTGGAAGCGGCACCTCTACGAGCCAATGAAGGCCCGAGAAGGGCACCCTGGCGCACTCCCACGAGCAAGTCTGCGCACCCACGAGAGTCGTTTGTTTTGTGTTGGATGCACGACGAAATGGTGAACTTCTGAGTTTGCAATTGGGATAAGACGGTATTACTGTCTCGTTACTGCCACGAAAGTTCTAGCAACCTCGGCCACTGTTTGGCTCCCGGCGTGTTTGCCCGACGGCCCAATTGCTCGAATTCAAATGGTGAAGTGGTCCCGGAACCCCAATCATTTTTCGTATTTCTTATAGGGAGTAAAGCAGCGATGACCTGGCCCCACCCCATCCGCCTTTTTTTTGCAACTATCGCAATCCTATCGATTCCTTCTTTCGCATCCGTTTCAGTCAGCACTCCCGATAATGGCCAAAACGTAAATTCGCCCTCGAACTATCAGGCCTCATCAAGTAGTAGTTGTTCCAAGGGCGTTGCATCCATGGGCGTCTACGTTGATAACAAACTGGAATATGTAGTCAACGGAAACAGTCTGAATACCAACGTAAGCATGAGCCCGGGAGGCCATCACACGGTGGTTGAAGAATGGGACTACTGTGGCGGAGCGACCTACACCTCGGTGGATGTCACGGTCAGCAATCAGAGCGGTGTTACAGTCACTGCTCCAGCCAATGGTGGCTCGTCGGGAAGTCCTGTGAACTACGCGGCATCCGCGACTACGACTTGCGGCAAGGGTGTTGCTTCGATGGGCATCTACGTCAACAACAAGCTCACCTACGTAGGGCAGGGCTCAAAGCTGAACACCAGTGTGAGCCTGTCGCCCGGTACCTACAACACCGTCGTTGAAGAGTGGGACTACTGCGGTGGTGCGGCCTACACTCCGGTACAAATCACGGTGACGAGCGGTGGAGGTGGCGGAGGTGGGAACACCTTCAGCAACCTGCAAGCCAGCGGCGGCTGGAAAGCCTATGGTGAATACCCGCCAAACTATGACATCTGCACGGATTGCGGCCCCGGCGTTACCTGGTCGATGTACCAGCACATCAGTTCCCCTTCGCTCAGCGGAAACTCTTCCAAGTTTTCGATTGGCGGGACTCATCCTTACGCGGACGTACTGTGGACGAACCCTCTCATCGGAACCTACTCCTCGCAGGGCATGCCGGATTCGGATCACAAGATTATTCCGAATCTCCATTACTTCACCTATGACATTGAATTTTACGGATCCAACCTCCAACTTGCGCAGGATCTGGAGTTCGACATCAATCAATACTTCAACGGGATGGGATTCACCTGGGGTCATCAGTGCAACATCGGGAACGGTCACCAGTTCGACATCTGGGACAACGTTCACTCGCACTGGATCCACACCGGAGTGCCCTGCAACCCGGTGAACAACGGGTGGAACCACCTGACTCTCCAGGTTCAGCGCACCTCGGATAACCAACTCCAATACCATTCCATCACCTTCAATGGCAGCACCAAGGTCCTCGACTGGTACTATCCGCACTTCTCATGTGGGAACTGGTATGGCGTCTCGGTCAACTATCAGGAAGATGGGAACTCGAGTCAAAGTCCGTACTCGGTTTATGTCGATAAGTTGAACCTCACCTATCAGTGAGCATTGGTGAAGCGGGTCTCCGCTGCGTGGGGGCCAGCTTTTTGGAAAATTCACTTAACACGCTGCTTCGAACCTCCTCGGGAGAGCCGGCATGAATGACCTTCATGCCGGCCATTTTACTGATGGCCAGATAGCGCTCCCGGTTCGCCACGAGAAAATCCAAAGGGTATTCAGGCTTGCGCGCCCGCGCGAGCTCTGGGTCCGCATCCAGCAGGTAAGCGACGTCAGGATGAGGGATCAGCTTGAGCAGAAGCCTGGCGTATGCGCCAGCAACGTTTTTTCTCACGTCCAGATTCGCGACTTGGTCAAAAAGGTAGCGATCGAAGATAACAACGTCAGCGTCATCCCGATTGCGAATCCCCGATACCACGCGCATTAAACCAACGGCATCCAGCGTGGATAGGCCCATCCGCACCGGCACCATGTACCAGGATTGAACATTCTTATCTCGACGATTGACTGGCTTGTCGGGGGAGCCAACTCCCTTTTCCCCCTTGAACAAAGCGTGACCGGTATTCTCCCGGAGGCGCCTGAGAGTGGCGACATCGTCCCAAAAAGCCACTAGCCGAACGCGAAGGCCAGCTTGCTCAAGCCAGGACACAAGATAATTGATTTGAGTGGTCTTACCCGCGCCATCAATCCCCGAAAAACTCACGAGCACGGGTTGCGTGCGAGAAGAGGCGCGACGATCCACTTGGTCTGAAGCGGAGTCCATTGCCTTCAGTGAGCGCCAGGAGGCCGGCTCGGGCTGCCTTCAGAAAGTGCCATCGTAACGCCAACGGCTGCACCGACCCCGATTACAGCACCCATCCGAATAAGAAGCGTTCGAACCCGGCGCTGCTTTGCCGGAGCAAGCGCGGCCCCAGCGGGACGCGAAGCTGCGACGCCGGTCGTTGGCACAGTTTCAGCCGCCGCGGTTCCCACCGGTTCCTTTAGTTGAATTTGCGACTGGCCTTGTGTTTGCTCTTGCGGGGGCATGGGCGGAACGGGTGCTTGGTTCTGTGCCGCTCCCGGACTGTCCGGCAATTGCTGGCTGGTGGAGGTTGAGGAATCTGACGTCGCGGACTGAGTTCCCTCGGTTTGGATATCGGGTCGGGGAGAACTAGGCTCCTGGGCCATCGCATAAGCCATCGGGTTCATCAACAGGGCGAGTACCAGCCCTGGTGCGATCACTTGGATCTGCAAACCATTTTTGGTTTTCATGAATTCTCCAGGAGCGAGCTTCCGCTTCGTCAGTGCCCTTTCCCGTTACTTTTCGCACTCGACCGCGCGGGCGCCATCGGCTCCCAAGCGCTGGCCGAAAAACGATGAAAGCTCTCTACGGCATCGGTCGAGTTGTCGAAAATCTCGAACAGTCGATCGACTCTCGTCATCTCGAGAATCACTGCCAGCTGCGGAGAAACGGAGGAGAGTTTAAGATCACCGTTCCGTTTCATCGCTTCTTCCATGCACCGCAGGAGGAACTCAACTCCAGCGCTGTCCAGCTGTCGAACGTTCCTGAAATCGAACACCAGCCGGGGCCGGTCCGTCTCAAGCGCGGGCTGCAACTCCCGAAAGAACGCCTGGCATTGCTGGGCCCCGAGGCTCTCCGGGAGATGCTTCACCACTACCGGTTTCCCAGTTGTCATACTTGACCCTTAAAGACTTCGAGCAAACGGCCAGCTGCCCGCGACAAATATTGCGAATACTCGACCTCGAGCTGTTCGGTCCTGCGATCGACTCCCTCGTATTGAGGAAGGTAGGCCGGAAGTTGAAGCGGTCGAGATACGGCACTCGACACCAAAAATGGATCTTCAATGCGCACCACGACGTTCTGGTGCAAATGCATGAAGTCGCTGCCGTCAATCACCGCGGCGCAAATGTCCAGACCTCTGCCCACTATCGTGTGAGGCAGGATCGAAGAATTCACAATCAATGAGCCTTGGCCGACGCTGCAATTTCGTTCAAGGCTGGTGCAGCGGCTGATTACAGCTCCTGGATGCACCCGTGTATTGCGACCGATATATACCGGTCCGACCAGCCGGACGCTCTTGTGAACCCGCGCGCCGCTATCAATCCATATCCCAGGTTTGATCTCTCGACCCGAAGGAGTAATGGACGTTCGTCCGAAAAAGACGTCGACAACCAGACGGCGAAAATCGTGACCATCCGCTAAATGGTTTACATATCCATCCACCAGATAGGGTGCCGGGCGATCCGCCATTCGATCTTCATCAGGCGGAAACGCTAGCGTGCGACTTGGCATCGCTTGGGATGCGTCGACAAACCAATATGACAAACTGGAATGAGCGTCATGCAGCGGAGTGACAGCCTGGCGTTTCGCTATGTGGAACTGCAAAGCCTTCGCGACATCAAATTCCACATACGCGCCCAAATCTGCGATCAGTACCGTGTCGGTCCCACGCTGCACATGATTCTGAAAGAGGCGTTTCACAATCGGCCAGCAATCTTCCGGTTGCGCCGCAATCGTCACCGCGACGTTTTTCGCCGCCACGAATTCAACGCACATCGACGACGCCACAACGGAAATATTTCGAACACCTGACTGCTGTAACCGAAGAATGGTTCTCTCGAGAATGGACTGGCCGAAAAGTTCGACGCAGGCGAATGAGGCGGGACCCGCATCCCCCTGTTGTCGGCCGGCAGACTCGCCCATAGTCGGGCTAAAAGGTCGTTTGCCAGTTAACAGTATTGCACTCAGTGGCACGCTATACACTCCTTGATGCCTAACTTCGATGGCGACGGCGCAGAGTTGGTTGGTCAGGCGCAAAACGGTTTGAACCAACCGGGCGCGAACTCTGTTTACCTAATGAGGAATCGTCGACCGTAGTTGTGGCCATCACATTACCCTAAGCTGGAAAGCTCAACAGGTCATTACGGTGTTTGCTGTACCCTCCCGGAAATAAAAACTCATAATGACGAGTTTCTGACAAAGCTGACCATCCTCTTTGCATCGAAGAATGACCCTGGAAGAGGTGAAGATGAAGGACAACTCGCGCCAAGCACAAGACATGAAGACGCTTTCATGGCTTGTGATCCCTGAACAAAATCCTAGCGCCCAACAGAACAAAGAAAATCTGGAGCACGCACAGCTCGCTTTGCGCTACACCGCGAGCCTGACGCCGGAACAACTTGACAACTTTGTCGAACTTGCGAATACTCACCACGTAATAGTTCGGGCATTGAGCATTCTGCAGACCACCGCTGTTCGGGAAAATGAACAAACGATTGCCGAGCGATGCCAGGCCGCGCTCGCAGAAGAAAAAGCCCGCATCGAGCGCGCGGTCGGTTTTCTCCATTCGATCTGCGCGGTTCTTCAACGCCGCGGATGCAACGTCGCAGTCATTAAGTCCCTTGATCACTGGCCCGATCTCGGCTCAGACCTGGACCTATACACAACAGCGGATCATCAGCAGGTCGAGCAAGTGATGCGCGAAGAATTGAATGCACAGCCTGTAGAGCGCAGTTGGGGAGATCGCTTGGCAAACAAGTGGAACTTCAGCGTGCCTGGCCTGCCGGAACTGGTTGAGATTCACATTCAATATCTTGGACAGACCGGAGAGCACGCGGATCTCGCACGCAGAGTGATTCAGCGCGGTATTACAAAGGAAGTTGGAGGCTACGAGTTCAGGGTTCCCGCACCTGAAGAGCGGATCGTGATCTCAAGTTTGCAAAGAGTGTACCGGCATTTCTACTTTCGTTTGTGCGACATGATCGATACCGCCTCGTTGTTGCAGAGCGGAGCTGTAAATTTCGCCGAACTGAAAAGAGCCGCAAATTCCGCCAGCATCTGGCCGGGTGTCGCCACGTACTTGTGCCTCGTCCAGAATTACATCCAATCTTATGGTGGCACAATTTCGTTGCCGGAAGATGTCAAAAAAGCGGCACAGACTCCCGAGTCCACCGTGCAATTCAGAAATGGCTACCTGCGCGTGTCAATGGCAACAGCCGTCAGTTTGTACTCTTTGCAACTCCTGCAGGCCGGCTTGCACAGGGACGTTCGTGCGCTCGTTCGACTCCCGCTCCTCCCGCCACTCGCGATATCCGCCTTGGTCGCCCACAGCTTGACCGGAAACGACAAGGGCATCTGGTAGCATCCACACTCAACAACCACTCCGAACATCAATAAAAAGGCGCCCCTCGGGGCGCCTGAGTGTGGTCTAAGGAGAGTTCAGATCCTGGTTCCGCGTCTTCCAATGCCCATGACAAGAGTCACGAGGAAGATCACTATGAAAATATAGAAGAGAATCTTGGCGATACCTGCCGCCGCTGTTGCTACACCGGCGAAGCCTAGAAATGCCGCGATGAGCGCGATCACAAGGAAAACTGCTGCCCAATAAAGCATAACGCCCCTCCTAATCTCGTAACCCGATTAGACTATCTGTTTCCTGAGGATCGTCCATCAGGTATTAGCCGTAATTGAAAGCTCTTCTCCCCCTAAGGCGTTGCGCCTACTTCAGGCCCATCAACCCGTTGAATTGCTGCATAACCTGATAGCACTCGCAAGTGGCCTCTTCGAGGCCTTTACGATTCACGATCTTAACGGCGCCGCGGGTATATTCAATGGTCCCTTTTCGCTGAAGCAACGCGGCCGCCAGACTGACGCTCGGACGGTCGGTCCCAAGCATCGTCGCCAGGAAATCGTGCGTAATTAACAGGTGGCTGTTGTCCACCCGGTCCTGCATCATTAATAGCCAGCGAGCTAGACGCTGTTCGATGGGGTGCAGTCGATTGCAAGCCGCAGACTGTGCAGCCTGCATCCCTTGAATCACGGCGTGCCGGCTGGATACATTTTGCAGGAACGGACTGGAGGTCAACGCGTTTCGCATCGCATCCACCCGGATCTTGAAGCCATCGCCAGCAATCTGGACCACGGCTCGGTGCGGATAGCGAATGAGTCCCACCAGTGCGGGCGTGCCGACCACGCCTTCATTTCCCACCACGCCCACCTCAACAGTTTTGCCTTCGCGCGTCACCACCACAATCGACACAAGGCCGGCGCTCGGAAAGTGGACAAATTCCAACTTCTCCCCCGGCTCATGGAGGCTTGTATGACTGGGAAGGTATTCAAAAAAGAGCAATGGTCGCAGCAACTGAAACTCTAAATCAGGAAGAGAAAGAAGGATCTTGTTGTGGATCGGTCGCCCTTCAAAGTTCGTGCGTTCCCCGGGCAGCACCAAACCGCTCTGCCCACCCTCTAGAATGCTTTCCCCAAACGTCGCTTTATTATGCACGGCCCTAAGATGCAGAGTTCGCGACGAACGAGCGCTTCGTACTTTTTAGAATCGCCAGCTTTTAGTGCATTCTCTGCGAGATACATAGATTCGGGTATCTCCCCTTACGCAGTTCCGTAGGATATCTAACATGAGTCATGGTGTACCTCCAAATAGTTTCCTAAGTAGGGCGAGCACCCGATGCGGCTGCGAGGTCATGCCCTATAACGTGAATTCTGCACGAGACATCCCCGCTTCAGAGCTTGAAAGGATACGCTGAATGAATACTAAAGGTTTGTGCGGCTTACTTGTTTTAGGCCTTTCCAGTTTCATGGTAGGACAAGATTCCGCCCAGCAACCGATGGCGGGCCAAGCTGACAACACCCGCATCAACCAGCGGGACCGAAATGGCGATCCGACCGCCGATCATCAGAAGAATGGCCGGTCTGATGTTGCCATCACCAAGGAAATCCGGCGTTCAATCGCGCAGGACAAAGCCATTTCTACCTATGCCCGTAATGTCAAAGTCGTTACTCAGAATGGTCAAGTCACATTAAAAGGGCCCGTCCGCTCGGAGGAAGAGAAGAAAGCGATCGAATCGAAAGCAGCCGAAGTGGCTGGAGCTGACAAGGTAACAAATAGTTTGGAAGTACAACCTAACAAATGACGCACGTCGCGAGTCACCATCTCAACTCCCACATGTCACATCTTTTACATATCAAGGAGACTATAGAAAATGGCAAGTAAGACAGCAGTGTTTGGAATTTATCCGGCTTATGCTTCCGTAGAGAACGGCGTCGAGGCATTGCGAACAGATGGATTCAGCAGCAACGACATCTCCGTGTTGTTTCCCGAAGGCACGGGATCCAAGGATTTTGCTCACGAAAAAGGTACTAAGGCACCCGAAGGCGCGACTGCTGGTGCGGGTACAGGCGCCGTCGTGGGCGGAACGCTCGGCTGGTTGGTTGGGATCGGTTCGCTGGCAATCCCAGGACTTGGGCCATTCATTGCAGCAGGTCCAATCATGGCCGCCTTGGCCGGCGTGGGCGTTGGAGGAGCGGTGGGAGGACTCACCGGCGCACTGATCGGGATGGGTATCCCAGAATATGAAGCCAAGCGTTATGAAGGTGCGGTGAAGGATGGCGGCATCCTTCTTTCGGTTCATTGCAACGACTCAGACTGGAAGAAGCGCGCCAAGGACATCTTGGAGCGGACTGGAGCCAAGGACATCTCGGCCACCTCGGAAGCGAGCTCGCCCTCTGAAACCGTCGCTAAAGATGATTCTGGCTATGGCAACCTGCGAAGAGCAGGCTAATTGTTATTTTCATAACGGTAACCGCGCATTGAGGTAACCCGACGATGAAGGCATTACTGGCAATTGGATTGGTAGTACTTATTTTAGGGATCGTTTCCTTTGCGATCCCTTTTCCTCATTCTGAGTACCACGGCCTACGAGCCGACGATGCTCATGTAGGGATTACTACACAACATAGTGAACGACTGTCACCAGCGATCAGCGTCTTACTCGTGGTTGTAGGAGCGGGGATTATGATCGCCGGTAAGCGAAGCACTTAGCAGGAAGGGGTGGGTTAGATCATTCGCCCAACCCGTTGGCGGGTTAATGCACCTAAAACAGCGAGGCACAAATTTGCAAGATCTGTGCTTCGTGTCGACGTTGATCAAGGAGTGATTCTCATGGGAAACGAACCCAACAAGCAGCAGGGACAGCAGCAGGGACAGCAGCAAGGACAACAGCAAGGACAACAGGGACAGGGGCAGCAGGGGCAAAATCGTCAGACTCAAGACCCATCGCAGAATAAGGGCCAAGGTCAGTCTGGACAGGGAACTGGCACTTCGGACAAGTGGAACCAGTCGCAGACCGGCGGCGGCCAGCAGGACCCTAACAAGAAGGACCCGTCGCGCCAGTCCGGATCCGTTCAAGGCGAAGACCAGAACGAAGCCGATCAGGGCAACAAGCGCCGCGCATCGTAGTTCCGTTTAGGTCAAAAATGTAAGCCACGACATAACTGTCGTGGCTTTTTTGTGATCCTGAGGTCAACCCGGAGTGGCGAAGCGCATAACCAACAATTCATAACTTGTTAATAGAAAGGCGAGAAGCAGGACACCGAATGCTAACATCCGGCCTCCTGCTTGAAGGATAGGCGTCGTACGAGGAGAAATCGATATGGAGCATAGCTCTACGCCTTCAGTGCGCCCATTGCATTCGCTCTGTAATTATGCCGATAAGGTTCTGTATGGATAGCAGTCTTTCTTCTAAGTGAACGGTACAGCAAGGGAGATCGTACCCGTACATAGTGAACCGGATAGACCAGACTCTCATGCACGTCTAGTCTCCGATATGTGGTGGGTGAGTGCTCACCAGAAGTGAAGTAAGTATCAAGTGAAGTACGTATCCGCACGTTGCGGACACCAATGAATAAGGAGAACAGAGTGCCTATTGATTCCCCCGTTCCGGCCGTTGTCGAGGCTGACATCATTCGTCGCGCGCAGGAAGGCGACCCAGAGGCATTTGGAGCTCTGTTTCAAAAACACAAGACCCGGGTTTATGCCCTGTGCCTGCGAATGACGCGAAACACCGCGGAGGCAGAAGACCTGACGCAGGAGGCCTTCCTCCATGTATTTCGTAAGCTATCCGCATTCCGGGCTGATTCTGCGTTATCCACCTGGCTTTACCGCGTCACCGTCAATACGGTCCTGATGCACTTTCGTAAGAAGTCGCTCGCGACCGTTTCCGTCGAGAAGCCGAATGCGAACGAACAAAATGGTACTCCCACGCCTCGCGAATTTCCGAGCACCGACGTGCGCTTGGCGGGCTGCGTGGATCGGGTTGCTCTAAACCGCGCGCTGGCAGAACTCCCAAATGGATATCGGAAAATCTTCTTGCTACACGAAGTCGCTGGCTATGAGCATCGCGAAATTGCAAAGTTCCTCGGCTGCTCGGTAGGCAATTCGAAATCGCAACTCCACAAGGCGAGACAGCGCATTCGTGAGGTGCTCGTCCGGAACCGGGAGCTGCCGGTTGACAAGCTGCGTTTGGCACGTCGGAAGGCTGAGCCCAAAACGCGTACCCAGGTTTGGGCTGTCCAGGAGATTCCGGAAGTAGCACAACTGCCCATAACAATGGCAGAAGCGGCAAGATGGGCGCAGTCGAATGCTGCATAGCGGGCTTGCCATCCTAGGGGATGTCCCTAGCGCGCCTACAAGATTATCGGTATAGAAGAACCTGCGTTGGAATGACTAAATTTGTTACGTAGAAAGAACGGAATTAGGAAGTTGAATTCTAGGAACGCCGCCCTTCGCGGACGCAGAAAGAGGTCCTCAGTGAAATCGAACATGGTCAGAAAAGCAACTTCGTTCTTGGCTTTCAGCGCTGTCATTCTTATGTTGGCGAGCGCGGCCTGGGCTAAAGACGATAACGACGAATCCGATATCCAGAAACGCATCGAAAATGCTTCGAACGTTCTGAATGAAATCATGGGCACGCCCGATAAGGCGATTCCCGACAAGATAATGAACGACGCAAAGTGCATTGCTGTCATTCCGTCCATGGTAAAGATCGCGGTTGGCTTTGGTGGGAATCACGGCAAAGGCGTCGCAACTTGCCGCACGGCCCATGGTTGGAGTGCGCCGGCCCCTATCACGATTACTGGTGGGAGCTGGGGTTTACAGCTCGGCGGCCAGGCTGTTGATCTGGTCATGATCGTTACGAATGACCAGGGCATGGAACATCTTCTTGCCAGCAAGTTCAAGCTGGGAGCGGAAGCCTCCGCAGCGGCGGGCCCAGTCGGTCGCGATGCTGGCGCCGACACTGACTGGAAGATGAAAGCGGAAGTCCTGACGTACTCGCGTGCTCGTGGCATCTTTGCTGGCATTGACTTGAGCGGCGCAGCCATCACTCAGGATAAGGACTCCACCCGTTTGCTCTATGGCAAGATGGCCCCTTTCGCCGACATTCTGCGCGGCAAAGTAGCAACGCCTAGGGGCGCTGACGGCTTCTTGTCTACTGTAAAGAAATACTCGCACCAAGCCGAGGGTATGTAATCGTTGCCACGGACTGTAGTTATCTTCCCCTTAAGAGCGGTCGAACTGTCAACTAGTTCGGCCGCTTTTAGTTATACCCACTAAGTGTGCAGCGCCTCCTAGGTGAGTAAATGAAAACACTAAGTGTACAGATTTCACCCGATATTGAATCGATCGCTCGCCGTGTAACCTCCAATCGAGTCAATGGAACGAAGTGTGTTTCCCATTGACCTGTCTGGGGAGCGCGATAAGGTACGTTAGCCCAGCATAAGTCGAGCACCCGGCTTCGCGTCGCCCGGTGACTTCTAGAACAATGGAGCTCGCTTCATGTCAACCATTCTGCTCATCGTTTTGGTGTTGCTTCTGATCGGCGCGTTACCAACTTGGCCTTACAGCACGGGATGGGGCTATTACCCCAGCGGGGGCCTGGGCCTGGTCCTCGTCATTGTCCTGGTTCTGGCTTTGATGGGACGCGTCTAAAAGCATTCACGCTACCTTATTTATTGGTCTTGTGACGCAACTCACCCGGCTCTTGCTGTGTTGAGTTCGTCTTAAGTTCGGTG
This sequence comes from uncultured Acidobacteriaceae bacterium, assembly GCA_963822545.1. GTDB lineage: Bacteria > Acidobacteriota > Terriglobia > Terriglobales > Acidobacteriaceae > Acidiflorens. The sequence goes on along the minus strand of CAWGIB010000017.1, from coordinate 22,674 downwards.
GAATGGAGCGCGGCCCAGGTTTTTGTCGTTTCCCTGGCTAAGACTCGACCGAAGCGGAACGACGTCAGGTCAGTCACCGCTCCATTTCTACCGGAGATATTTTCTCGACCCTATCCCTTCTCGGAAGTGGCGATTGCTGTTGTCGCCCTGGGTGCCGCAATGTCGAGCGCCGCGAATACAAAGCATGACCGTCCACGGGATCCTACGCCCGGCGCAGGCGACATTCCCTGGCGATGGGTAGGCGCCATCGTCTTATTCGCCGTTGCACTGGCTGTCTACAGCGTCCATTTTTTAAAGTCCCGTGCGGAACCCATTCTTCGCGCGCGCATCATTGAGACATTGTCTGCCCGATTCAAGGGGAAGGTCGAGATGGCCAGCTTCCATGTTTGGGTCGACGGGAATCTGTCAGTGTCTGGAGAAGGGCTAAAAATCTACGGGCAAAATGACCCGAACACTCACCAGCCCGGAATTCAGCCGCTGATCGGAATTGAAGAGTTTCATTTTCAGACCGGTTTGCTCAACCTTCTTCGCTCCCCCATGCATGTTCATACCGTGAAGCTCAAAGGATTGGTACTGAATATTCCTCCTGCGGGCGATCGGCAGCAGATGGACAATATCCGTCCGGAGAATGGCAAGGTAAAAATTTATGTCGATGAGTTTTTGAGTGAGGATGCGCAACTCATCATCAATACGTCGCGGCCCGACAAGCTCCCTCTGGAATTCAGCATTGGTAACCTGAAGATGGAAGACATTGGAGCGGGCCAGCCGCTTCGCTTCCAGGCGGAGCTCGTGAATCCAAAGCCAGTGGGGATCATTTCATCCAGCGGCACCTTTGGACCGTGGCAGGCCGACCGACCGCGCGACACCCCCGTAAAAGGCAATTACTCGTTTACCAATGCCGACCTCGGAACAATTAAAGGATTGGGGGGAGTTCTTTCCTCGACGGGGCAGTACGCCGGAAGCCTGGGGAGTATTGTCGTCGAGGGAGAAACGAATGCTCCTGATTTTCGCTTGTCGGTGAGCGGGCACCCAGTGCCTTTGCGCACCGTATTCCACGCGATTGTCGATGGCACCAGCGGGAACACCTACCTGCAACCCGTCAAGGCCAAGCTCTTGGATTCTTCGTTTGTGGCCAAAGGTTCCGTGATCCGCGCCAAAGGACTCAAGGGACATCAGATTGCTCTCGACGTATGGATAGATAATGCCCGAATTGAAGACTTGCTCCATATGGGAGTTCGTACCGATCCCCCGATCATGACCGGCGCGATACAGTCCAAGACAAAGTTCCTGCTCGTTCCCGGCACAGCCGACGTTGCCAACCGGATTCGGCTGACGGGAAACTTTGAAATACTCGCTGTCCACTTCACGAGCGACAAGGTCCAAAGGAAGATCGATGAGTTGAGCCTGCGCAGTCAAGGCAAGGCCAAACTTGCAAAGGCGAGCCTGGACGAGGAAGTCCAATCAGATTTGAGCGGCGTATTCAATTTGAAGAATGGTGTTCTCTCTTTTTCCGAGCTGCATTTCCAGGTTCCGGGCACGAGAGTGGATATGACAGGAGTGTACGGACTCGACGGAAACACCTTCGACTTTCACGGAAAAGCGAGCTTGGACGCGACTCTGTCCCGAACTATGACTGGGTGGAAGTCGGTCCTGCTGAAACCGGTTGATCCGTTCTTTCGCAAGAATGGCGCCGGCACCGAAGTTCCGTTCAAGATAACAGGCACGCGGTCAGAGCCACATTTTGGTCTGGATTTCGGGCACCACGAGAACAAGAACGCCCAAGTGTCGAACCGCCCGTAATGATGGGGCGAGACGTTTCTCTTCTCTTACGTGGCATTGAATCCCTGTCACATCCGGTGCGACATGAACTGTGACATTCGCATCGGCACCTCCGGATTTCATTACGCCCACTGGAAGGGACCGTTCTACCCGGCGAAAACTCCCGCCAGCAAAATGCTGGAGTGGTATGTCCGCCACTTTGACACCGTGGAATTGAACAACAGCTTTTACCGCCTGCCTACGCCGGAGGCATTCGACGACTGGCGAGAAGCGACCCCGCCGAACTTTGTGTTCGCTGTCAAGGCGAGCCGCTTCTTGACGCACAACAAAAAGCTGAAAGATCCCGAGAATGCCCTCGACAACCTTCTGCCTCGCGCGGCAAGATTGGGCAGAAAGCTTGGCCCAATTCTTTTCCAACTCCCGCCCCACTGGCGGGTGAATGTCGAGCGACTCGATAATCTGCTGACGGTTCTGCCCCGCGATCTCCGATACGCCTTCGAATGTCGCGACTTGTCCTGGATTACACCCGAAGTGAATGCCGTTTTGAAGCGCTTCAATGCGGCATTCTGCATCTACCAACTAGCCGGCTATCATTCGCCGATGTCTTTAACCGCCGACTTCACATACGTCCGTTTGCACGGGCCGGCTGCGGGCAAGTATCAGGGAAGCTATCGTGACGAGCGGCTTCAGGAGTGGGCTCGGCAGGTCAAAGCGTGGGCGAGGGACTTGAAGGCGGTTTACATTTATTTTGATAACGATCAGGCAGGCTACGCTCCCCGTAACGCTCTCACACTCAAAAAGATGGTCGAAGGATAACGGTGAAAATCCGACTCGACTAAGTTGTCTTGTCACGGTCGCGCACCGCGCATTCGTGCTCGGTGAATTGCCGCTGAAGGCTTTCCTGGGCTTCCAAAACTTGCTTCATCGCACTTAGCGAAACCCTGAACTCCTGCTGACAACGGGTACACGTTGCCGCTACCGGAACTGTCCCCAACCATTTCGTGACGCGGAGATTCCGCTTAGGAGTACCCATCAGGTCCACATAGTAATCGAGGGGCGATTAAGACGATGTATACGCCTCTATATAGACTAGTGCGTCTCGCCGTCTCCCGGGGCCACATCCGGAGTGTCCACCTTATGCGCCACAGCGGAAGGCGGCATCCCGCTTGGCGGTAAGAATTCTCCTGGATCTTTTCCGGCAAGAGCAACGTTCATGAACTGCATCCAAATCGGTAGAGCGGCGCGGGCTCCCGTTTCCTTGTCGCCCAGAGTTTTCTTTTCGTCATATCCGATCCACACACTGCAGGTGATCGATGGTGAAAATCCCACAAACCAGGCGTCCGTGAAGTCATTCGTAGTCCCCGTTTTCCCGGCCAGCGGAAAAGGCATCTTGGCAGCGGCGACCGCGGTGCCATGCAGCACCACTTCGTGCAGCATGGAGGTCATGATGCGCGCAGTCCGAGAACTAATCGCATCTTTTGCATCGGAAAAATCTTCTTCGAGAATGCGGCCTTCGTAATCCGTCACCTTGTTAATGTAGCGCGGAGCGACTCGCAGCCCATCATTCGGAAAGACGCTGAAAGCCGACGTCTGCTCGAGCGGCGTAATCTCCGCCGAGCCGAGCGCGATCGGCAAGTAAGCGGGAATGTTTTCGGTGACGCCCATACGATGTGCATAGTCGATCACAGTTTTAATGCCGACCTTGTCGGCTAGTTTAAGGGCGGGAATATTTCTCGACTGCGCGAGCGCACGGCGCAAAGTGATCGTCCCTTCAAATTTGTTGTCGTAATTATGCGGCGTATACGGGCCCGAAGCAGTTTGAAAGGTTACCGGTGCGTCTAGAATCGTGTCGTCCGGGCTTCCGCCCTGGTCGATCACGGCGGTATAGACGTATGGTTTGAACGACGATCCGACTTGCCGCAGTGCCTGCGTGGCGCGATTGAATTTTGAAACGTTAAAGTCGCGGCCACCAATCATGGCTTTGATTTCTCCCGTCGCATTGTCGATCGCCACCAGCGCTCCCTGCGCGCCGGAATCCTGTTCGAGGCTGACGTGCGCCTTCTCGCCCGGATCGAGCGATAGCACCTTCACGTAGACGACATCGCCGGGTTGAAGAATGTCGTCGAGCTTTGACTTGCTCTTCTTATTAGCCTGTGTCCAGGCAACGTCCGCAGGCCCAAGCAGCGCTGACCGCTGGCCGAAGTGAACGGCGGCCGAAACAGGCGAGACCTGAGTAACCAGCGCGTGAATGTAGCCGCCTGCCTCAGGCTCTTCGTCCCAATCGGGGTCGGCGTATTTATCGAGCGCTTGCCCTTCCGTAATAACATTCACGAGTTTGCCGCGCCATCCGTGACGGCGTTCATAGGTAGCAAGCCCGTCCAGCAAGGCTTGGTGCCCTGTGCGTTGTAAATCCATGTCGAGCGAAGTGTAAACACGCAAGCCGCCCTCGTGTACCTGGTCGCTGCCATATTTCGATTCCAGGTAGCGGCGGATTTCCTCGACAAAGTAGGGCGCCAGCGTGTTCGGATCTTTTTGCAGCTTGAGCACAATCGCCTTACTCTTCGCCTCGGCCGCCTGCGCGGCAGTGATCTTGCCGTCCTCAAGCATGGCGTTGATCACCAGATTGCGGCGCCTCAATGCGCGATCAGGATGGTTGATCGGAGAATAATATTGCGGCGCTTTTGGAAGTCCCGCCAGCAGGGCGGCCTCTTCCAGAGTGAGTTGCCGGGCGTGCTTGCTGAAAAAATATTCCGACGCAGCTTCATACCCATAATTTCCATGACCCAGGAAAATCTGGTTCGCGTAAAGCGTGAAGATCTGCGGCTTCGTGAACCGGCGTTCAATCTGGATCGCCAGCAGCGCCTCCTGCACCTTGCGATAGTAGGATCGGTCTGGTGAAAGGAACAGGTTGCGTGCAAGTTGCATGGTGAGCGTCGACGCTCCCTGCACTTTGCCGCCCGACTCGATGTCGCGATACGCTGCGCCGACAATACGCCAGATATTAATGCCGGCATGCCGGTAAAAATTCTTGTCTTCGATCGAGACCAGCGCGTCCCGCAGGACTGGTGGATAGTCTTCATAGCTGGCGATGACGCGCCTCTGCAACGCGAATGTCCCGATCACGCGCCCTTGGCCGTCGTAGAGTTCCGTGACTGAGTTGGGACGGTACCGTTCGAGTTCTTCGACCTGCGGAAGGTCCGTAGAATAAACAAGAAGCAACCCGACAGTCGCACCCACCGCAGCCGCGAGCAGTCCCAGCAATCCGAAGAAAACAAGCCCGACAACTTTCCGTCCGCCAATTTCGACCGGCGGAGGATGCTTATAAATGAGTTTCATCTGGACTGTTTTCAGGATAGCGCAAAGAGCAGGATTCAAGGCTGCAACGTTTCAGAGTTTCAAGCTTTCAAGCCCGAAAATCAGCAAGTTTCATGGCGATGGCCCGCAGAGACAAAAAAAATCGCCCGCCGAAGCGGGCGACCGAAACCTTGAAACTTTGCTCTATCCTTTGCTTTCCCGGTTCTTCAAAACTTGCAGAGCCTTATTCAACTGCTCATCCTGCGTGTTTTTTGGCTTTGCGGGCTTGTCGGGCGTCGTTGACTGATCTTCATCGGGAAGTCCAGCATCGTCATCGGTGTCGGCAATCATTACATTTGGAGTTACGGCTGCATCCTGGATCGCCTTACCTCCCGGCGAATAATATTTCGCAATCGAAAGAATGAGCGCTCCGGAGTCGCGCATCTCAATCGTCTTCTGGATCGAACCGTCTCCAAAAGTCTTATCTCCGACAACGTCCCCGCGAGCATTCTCCAGAATCGCAGCTGCCACGATCTCGGCCGGGCCCGCCGTCCCACGATTCACTAGAACTGCGACCGGAAGCTTGGTGATGTCCTTTGCCGGATCGGCGTTAAATGCCTGCCGCGGAAACTTCTGCCCCTGCAAGTAAGTGATTGTCCCGTGATCCAGGAAAAAGTTCGCCGTGGCAATCCCCTCCGACTCCTCGCCACTCGCTGAGTTGCGCAAATCGAGAACAATTTTCTTCGCTCCCTGTTTCTGAAGATTGCGAATCTTCCCTGCAATCTCCTGCGACTTACCCTCCGGGAATGCATCCACTTTGATGTATCCAACGTTGTCGGCAAGCATCTTGTCTTCCACCGGCGGGATCGTCACCACGTCGCGCGTGATCACAATTTTCTGTGGCTCGGCCTTCCGCGGCCGAACGACCGCCACCGTGACCGTGGACCCCGCTTCTCCCATCAGAACGCCGTGAATCTCGGCCAAAGACATGTCGTGCGTGCTCTTGCCCTCAATCGATTCCAGAATGTCCGAGTTCTCAACGCCCGCCTTGTCCGCCGGGCCGCCGGGAATCACCGCCACTACATCCGCGTATCCGAAGCGCTTGGAAACGGCCGCTCCGATATCCGCTTTGCCCTCGGTCTTCATAGACTTGTAGTGCTTGTATTCGGCGGCGGACAAATAACTTGAGTTCGCGTCCAGTGATTCCAGCAATCCGTGCAGCGCGCCCTCGGTCACGCCAGAAATATTAGGTTCCTCAACGTATTCGCTGCGGATGCGCGAGAGAACTTCGCTGTATACCGAGAGCTGGCGATATGCGCCGTCATTGGATGAGGCGCGAACGCTAACGAAACTGCCCGCAAAGGTGAAGAGCAGAATGGCTAGCGAACTTACGAGGATTGTTACTTTTAACTTCGTCGACATGATTTGGTTTCGCTTTTCCGGAAAAAGATGGGCTCTTCGCGAGAAACTTCCCCTCATTATAGACGTTTTGATGCGGGAATCGAGGGCGAGGGTTCGAACCATGGGAACCGGGCGTAACCCGCCTTTTCGCCCGGCCGAGCCCCAGCTGCCATCTCGAAACGTCACCCTTGGCAGTTCGCCCGAATACCACAACATTTATGCCCATGAGAGGTGTTCGACGTTCTAAACTGGCCTCTAAGTCGTTAATTTTGCAGGCGTCACAATCGTCGAGGCGTAAACAGCGCCGGAAAACAAGATGAAGCTCCTGATCGTAGAAGACGAGACTCAGATGGCCCATTTACTGCGTAAGGGCCTGTCCGAGGAAGGCCATACCGCCGTCTGCAGCTATGACGGAGCCGAGGGGCTGGCGATGGCCAAGTCGTACGAATTTGACGTCATTATTCTCGACGCAATGATGCCCAAACTGAACGGCTACGAAGTGGCAAAACGCCTGCGCGCGGACAAGATTCGGACACCTGTCCTCATGCTGACAGCCCGGGACTCCGTTCCGGACATCGTTCGAGGCCTGGACGCCGGCGTTGACGATTACATGACCAAGCCTTTTTCGTTCGAGGAACTCTTGGCGCGGTTGCGTGCCGTGCAACGCCGCTCCATGGCATCGGTCCAATCGAGTTTGAAGGTGGGCGACCTCATTCTCAATCCAGCCAGCCGTGAAGTTTCCCGTGGCGCTGTGAAGATCGACCTCACTCGAACGGAGTACAGTTTGCTTGAACGTCTCATGTATCGTCCCGGACACGTCGTTCCGCGCCGCTCTTTGATCGAGGCGGTGTGGGGTTTCGATCGCGAGATCGAAGAAAATACGCTGGACGCTTTCATGCACCTGTTGCGCAATAAAGTCGATTCCTCATCAAAGTCGAAGCTGATTCACACCGTTCGGGGCGTCGGATATATGATTCGCGGGGACGGCGAAGCATGAGAAAACTCTCCATCGGCGTTCGCCTCACCGTTTGGTATCTGGCGATTTTTGCGCTGGCCCAATTCGTCTTCGGCATCAGCATGTGGCTGCTGCTCCGCCATAAACTCTACGATGTCTCGGACGACAATTTGGAAAGCCAGGTCGAGGACCTGCAGAAGTTCTTCGACGCCCAGAAGCCAGGCACCTCCGATGCCGATCTTCGTCAACTATCAGCCGAGGCCTTTACCGATCATGCCGGAGATTACCTGCAGATCTACGCCGGGAATGGAAATTGGATCTATCAGTCAAAGTTCATGAAGGAGCATCCGCTTCCGCCGGTAGAGCCCGATCATATTGGACAAGCTTCCTTCCAGGACCGTAGGGTTTCCGGAAAGCCGCTCCGCTTCGCAGCCGCGCGCTTCGTTGTGAACGGCCGCACTTATGCGGCACAGACTGGAATGGAAATTGACGATCTGGTGAACACACTTTCAGCGTTCCGGAATTATCTGCTGATGTTTGCGCCTCTCGCATTACTGGTTGCGGCCAGTGGAGGCTACTGGCTAAGCCGTCGAGCGCTAGCTCCAGTCGATGCGATCGTTGGCACTGCTCGCCAGATCAGCGGCACGAACCTCGACAGCCGTCTCGCCAAACTGGATACCGGGGATGAACTGGAGCGGCTCTCTGACACATTGAATGAAATGCTCGACCGCATCGAGAGCTCGTTCCGGCGCGTGACTCAGTTCACTGCTGACGCCTCGCATGAACTTCGCACACCCATATCTCTAATTCGAACCGAGGCTGAACTGGCGCTTCGCCGCTCGCGCGAGAGCGCTCAATATCAGGAATCGTTGCAACATATTCTGCGCGAAGCCGAGCGAACCACTGGCTTGATCGAGGAACTGCTTACGCTGGCGCGCGCCGATTCGGGCTGCGAATCCCTCAAGATGCATCCATTGAATGTGCGAGACACGTTGCGGGATGTCGCGGAAGGATGGCGTCCGGTGGCAACAATGTGCAACCTGGAATTCCGCGATCAACTCGAGTCAGGCGAGCTGTTTGTGATAGCCGACGAAACCGCGCTTCGGCGGGTCCTTAATATTCTGCTGGATAACGCATTCAAGTTCACCGCTGCTCCCGGCATCGTCGACTTGTCGCTCGAACAAAAACACGACAAGGCGGTAGTCACGGTGCGCGACAGCGGAGTTGGAATTGCCCAGGAAGAGCAGGAGAAAATTTTCGAACGCTTTTATCGCGTCGATAAAGTCAGAAGCCGCGAAGCTCAAGGCGCCGGACTTGGCCTCTCCATCGCGCAATGGATCGTGCAGCAACACGGCGGAACGATTCGAGTCGAAAGCGAACCCGGCAAAGGTTCGGCTTTTCATGTAGAACTGCCAAGCATCCCGGCGCCTGTCCAGAATCCCATGATGGCTTAGAAGTTGTCGTATCCCCGAAGTGTCGTCGCGCCGAACTGTCGTAGCGCCGGCACCTTGCCGGCGGTTTCGAGGGCGCCTCGCCCTCGCAGCTCTGAAGGCTCATCGCAATGAGGACGCCTTGGCTACGAGACAACCGGCGATTCAGTCGCCTCGTTCTTCTCCCGGCTAAGGTAGTAATGCACCGCTGGAGTAATGATCAGCGACAACACCATCGAAATTGTGATCCCGCCGATCACCGCGATCGCGAGCGGTTGCAGCATCTGCGAACCCGCTCCCAAGGCCAGCGCCAGTGGCAACATTCCGGCCACAGCCGCCAGAGCGGTCATCAAAATGGGACGTAATCGGCGTCGTCCCGCCTGAATCATGGCGTCAAACTCGCGCAGGCCGGCACGCCGAAATTTCTGATCGGCATCCAGCAGCAAGATGCCATTCTTCGCCACGATCCCAATGACCATGATCAGCCCCATAAATGACGCGATATTGAAGGCCGTGCGCGTAATCAGCAATGCCAAAAACACGCCCGAAGTAGAGAGCACGGCCGATGCCAGAATCGAAATTGGTGCCGCCAGCGTGCGGAATTCAAACAGCAACACCACAAACACAAGCACGATAGCCAGAATCAGCACCAGCAGAAGATCGTGAAACGATTTCTGTTGCTCCGCGTAAGTCCCTCCATATTCCACCCGGATCGTGGACGGCAGATGGAGGTCGTCCACCGTCTTCTGGACGGCTTTGATCGCGCTCCCCAAATCACGGCCTTCCAGGCGAGCTGTGACCGTGACATCGCGCTGCAAGTTCTCGCGTCGAATTTCGTTCTGTCCCGGCAGCTCCACGACATTCGATAGCGAGCCTAGAGTCGCGGTGCGACCGGTAGTGCTGTTGATGAGCGTGTTGCTCATCGCCTCCAGCGACTTGCGATTTGCGTCGGGATAGCGCACTCGAATCGTATACGCGATGTCGTTCGCGATCACTGGCGTGGCCGCCGGCTCCCCCTCGAGAATGGCGGCCGCATCGACAGCAATCTCCTCGGGCGTAAACCCGGCGCGAGCCGCTACGGTGGGATTAACTTGAAACACTGTCGCTGGATTGCTGAGTGTGTTATCGATTCCATTAAGGATGTCGACGACTCCGGGCACCTTCGCGATTGAGTCCGCGATCTTGGGCGCCCACAAGGAAAGCTCTTTCGGATCATTTGAAAATAACTTGATCTGGACGGGCTCCGGCGCGTTGGAAAGATCCCCAATCATGTCCTGCAACACTTGAACGAATTCCACATCCAGAGCCGGTTCCTGCTTCTTGATCGCCGCGCGCAACTCGGACGTAATCTCATCTACTCCGCGATCGCGCTTATCCTTCAACTTGACCGCGATATCGCCGGTATTGGCTTCGGTAACGGCAGCCAATCCCAGTTGCAATCCCGTGCGTCGAGAGAAGCCTTCGACCTCCGGAACATCGCTGATCATTTTTTCAACGTGACCAACAACGCGGTTCGTCTCTTGCAGCGACGTTCCCGGCGGCATGATGTAATCCAAAACGAACCCGCCTTCATCCATCTCGGGCAACAGATCCGTTCCCAGAGCGCTATAGCAGAAGAATGAGGCGACCACCAGGATGACGCCAAAGATCCCAATCCATACTGGACGTCCGAGAGCAAACCGCAGCCAACGCTCGTAGAAATCAATAACCTTCCGGAAAAATCCACCGACCGATGCCTCTTCCGCAGCCAGCAGGCGCTCGGCCTCACTCAAGTGCTTTCTCTCCGTGCCAGAATTCTCGGCGGCAGCTTGAACAGCAGAGCCTTCAGTCCCATGGCCCGCAGCCGGGTCAGTGGTCTCCACCTCCCGGTCGCCGATGAAGTACTGGCTAAGTGTCGGAGTCCAGCTCAGAGCCAGCGCCAGTGAGGTGAAAAGAGACACCCCGACAGTAATGGCGAGCGCACGAAAGAAAACTCCAGTCACGCCCGTAGTAGCAATCAGAGGAATGAAGACCACAATCGGCGTGATGGTCGACCCAATCAGCGGAACTGTAATCTCTTTGAGCGCGCTCCGAATCGCTTCCAGCCGTGGTTGGCCCGCGTCGCGGTGGAGAGCAACATTTTCGACGACCACGATCGCGTCGTCGATCACCAGTCCGACAGCGGCCGCAAGTCCTCCCAGCGTCATCAGGTTGAAGCTCTGGTTCAGAAGCTTCATCACAATGAACGTAACAACCACCGTGACGGGGATAACCAGCACTGCAACAATCGACGTTCCCCAATCACGCAGAAACAGAACCATAATGAAGGACGCCAGGATGACGCCAATCAGAATGGCATCTCGCACACTCTTGATCGATTCGGTAACGATCTGCGACTGATCGTAGAACGGCGAAATCTTAATCCCGGGCGGCAGCGACTTCTGCAGACGCGCGATTTCAGCGTGAACTTCATCCGCGACATCCAAAGTGTTTGCGTCGGGCTGCCGGCTGATATTCAACAGAATTGCCGGCTTGCCATTCGCCGTAACCACGGTATAAACCGGCTTCACCGCCGGCCCAACCGTGGCGATATCGCCGATGCGTATCGGAATGCCAGTCGTCGTGCTCTTCACGACGATCTGTCCAATCTGATTCGTGTCGGTGACCTGCCCAGTGATCAGCCCCAGATAAAGTTGGTGATTCTGCTCCAGCAATCCAGGCGAGTCGATCAGATTCGTGCGCCGCACTGAATCGAGGATGTCGGTGACAGTTACGCCTGCCGTTAAAAGCTTTGCTGGATCCGGCGTGATCTGGAATTCCGGCTCCTGCCCGCCCTGCACGACGACCGTGGCAACGCCATCGAGACGATTAAGCCTGGGCTTCAATTCGTAGTTCGCCATCGTCCAAAGCTGCGTTTGAGGCACTGTGTCGGAGGTCAGGCTGTAGCCGATGATGGGAAAGCTCGCAAACGTCAGGCGATGAGTCTGCAACGTCGCGGTCGCTGGAAGATCGGTTCGGATATGCGAGAGCGCGGCATCCACAAGTTGCAGCGTCGTAACCATGTCCGCATGCCAGTCGAAGAACAAATCGATCTCGGCCGAACCGCGACTGGTAATCGAGCGCACCTGCTGCAATCCGGGCACGCTGTTCACCGACTCTTCGATCGGACGCGTGATCGTCACCATCATCTGGTCGATAGGCATCACGCCGTTGTCGACTCCGATCACAACGCGCGGAAAATCCGTCGTCGGGAATACCGAGATCGGGATCGTCGTCGCGAGGTATACGCCTGCGAGCGCAAGAATAATGATGAGAAAAATGACCGGCTTCGAGTAGCGCGTGTACCAATAGGCATTCCCGCCCGGGTCGTGCGCGCGCATCCGTTCAAGCCAGGCTCGCCAGGGAACGTTCATCATTAGTTCTTATCCTTGGCGCCGGCTTTGTCGTCAGCCTTGTCGTTGGATTTTTCGTCCTTCTTGTCTTCTTCGCCCTTCGCACCGCCTTCACTGGGGGGCGTCCATGCCGAGGTCGTCACCTTCGTTTTGTCCGGGAGGCCATACGCTCCGCGAACAATCACGTTTTCTCCGCCATTCAAGCCCTTCGTGATCTGCACGTGATCATCTTCGCGAATGCCGACTTCTACAGGCATCTGATGAGCGACGCCGTCGCTGCCCGCGACCATCACAACGTTCTCGCCTTCAGGCGTCTTCAGCAAAGATTCAGCTGGCACGATGATCGCGTCTTTCACCGCGTGAGCCGCCATCTGCACGTTCACCGTTGTGCCAGGCCGCAGAACGCCTTTCGGATTCGCCGCTTCTACCCACACCTCGACGGTCGTGCTGTTCGGGTCGAGCGCCGGACTCACCACCGTCACTTTACCCGTAATCTTGACATCGCCCGGAGCTGTAAGCGTCGCTTCGTCGCCGCGCTTGATTACGGCCGCCGCATCCTGTGGAATATGCACCTTCGCAATCACCGACGACGTATCCATCACAACCAGCAGCGCCGTTCCCGCGGGTGCCATTTCACCGGCATAAAGTGGACGTTCCGTGATAACGCCGTCGATCGGACTGCGGATCTCAGAATAGGAAAGCTGTGCGGCTGCACCTTCATACTTGCCCTGCGCCGCAGCCAATTGCCCTTTGGCTGACTTCAGCTGATTCTTCTTGCCTGCTGCCTCGAGGGCGGCCAAATGTTTCTGCGCGATCTCGTACTGCGCCTTGGCCTGGATCACCGCAACCGCGGCCTGGTCAAAATCTTTTCGAGGCAAGGCTCCCTGCTGGTAGAGGTTCTGGCGGCTCTCATATATCTTCTGTTCGGCCTCGAAGGCTTGCTTGGCAGCATCGAGATCGTACTGGGCTTTCTGCCACTCTTCAGGAAGAGCAGAGGATGTCTCGATTCCGTAGGCTCCCTGCGCCTGCTCAAGAGCGCCTTTGTTTTCGACCTCAGCCGCTGCGAGGTCGCGGTTTTCCAATACCACGAGCAACTGCCCCTTGTGTACGCGGCTGCCGCGATTCACGTAAAAGGCTTTTACCGGCGCGGAGATTTTGGGCGTGAGCGCCGCTTGGTCTTTGGGAAAGAGGACGCCTTCAATGCTGACGACCTGCTGGATCTCGCCGCGCTGAGCCTGCGTGACTTGCACCGCGACAACCGGCTCGGGCTCTTTTTCTGTTTTCGAGCAGGCGACCGTCAAACAAATCGGCGCGGCGGCGAGCAGCAGGATCAACACTGCCCTGTAAATTTTAAGATCATTCGTCATTAGAGTTTGGTCCGGTGTTTCTTTCGGACTGCGGTTCGATAGCAACATGTCGGCAGCAATTTCCGCCGATCATGCTAGAAGCTTCCTGTCAGCGTCTGGAGATGGGCAAGCGCAACCCGAAACCGAATCTGGCCGTCGTCAAATGCATTCCGCGCCTGCGTCAAAGTATTCTGCGCATCCACCACTTCAAGGACGGTCGATTCGCCTGCCTGGTAACGAAGAGTTGTCAGTCGCAAACTGTCGGAGGCGAGTTCGGCCGACTGCCCTAACGACTCAAGCTCCGACCGGGACGTTTCCGCTTCTTCATACGAGGACCGCAAATTTGCCAGCAATTCACGCTGCGCGGCGCTCAATTCAAGGTGAGCTTGCTGCCGCCGCAGGTCCGCTTGCTTCACCTTGCTGTAGCTCGATCCCCAATTCCAAATCGGTAACTGCAAAGTTGCCGTGGCCGCGTACCCCAAGTTGCGGAAACCGTTGGGATCGCGGACCGCAAGCTGGTTCGCATCAATTCCGTAAAAGTAATCGACGTTGACCGTCGGGAGCATTCCCGTCCATGCCACCTTCACTTGCTGGTCGCTTTGTCGCAAGGCAGCGAGCGCGGCATTGATCGCAGGATTGTTCTTAGTCCCGACAGCCTGCACCTCGGTGTAGGGGGGCAGCGGATCGGGCAAACGAAGATCATCCACCACCGTAAAGTTCTCATTGAAATCTGGAAAAATGATCACGGCGAGATCCAAACGGCTCTTGTTCATGGCAAGCAACGCGTCCTGCAAATTACGCTGCTGCTGTTGCGCCTGAATCTTTGCCTTGATCACGTCAGAGTTCGCCACTTCTCCGCCGTTTTGCAATTTCTGGCTTATGTCGAGGAAATGATCGGCTTCGCTCGCTGCCCGCTGCGCGGTCGCGTACTTCCTTTGCGCGACGACATAACCGTCATAGGCTTGGACAACCGTGACCTGCAAGCCACGCGTTGCGATCTCCGCCTTCGCGCGAGCGATTGCCTCCGCGGCTTTCACCGCGCCATGTTGCGCGAACATTCCCGGCGAAAGCACCTGATGCACGTCGCCTTGCGCAATGTACTCATGCACTCCATTATTCGCGATGTAGCGAACGGGAACCGGATTGCCACCGAGATCGCCATTGCCCTGCGTGTAGATATATTCCATGTTGTAGCTGACGTTTGGCAGAAGTCCGGCGCGGCTCTGCACAACATCCTGGTGTGCCACACCGAGGTCCGTCAGCGCGGAGCGGAACTGCGCATCATTCGCTTGCGCCCGTTTGAGGGCATCTTGCAGGGTGATCACAAGAGGCGCAGTTCCTGTGGGAGGTCCGGCGGCCGACGTCTGGGATTGTGAGAAAGCCGTCCTGGAAAGAGCTGCCACGGCAATGAGCAGGCAACACATCGCGCCTTGACGAACGGCCTGATGCAGTCTCGCGTAAGTCCGCGTCCGCCCCGTCCCGGCAATCCACTTCATACAAACCTCCTCCTGCAAGATTCCCCGAATCAGAATCTGCCAGAATGAGGTTCTCACGCGAACCTTAAGATAACCTGAAAAGGAAAGGGTTAGGGGCTTTGCAGGCTCGGATTGCTAGCTCGTTCACTGCATCCAAATTAGGTAATGACACCTTCTTGCTATGGATCGCGCAGCCCTTGGGATTGCGCGATCCTGAGAGGTACATTACTTGGCGATCTCAACCGTTTTCGCAATCGCAGGATGAGCAAAAGCAACTTTCACAGTCTTGATTTCATAAGGTTTGGTATGCACAACCACCACGCCTGACTTTACAGGCAGCGCCCCGATCGGCCGTTCCATCAGGTCCGCATCCTGTGCGCTCTTCGCACCCGTTGGCAACTGGATACTCACATCCGTCTCCTTGCCAGCCCATTCGTAGAACCTGAAAATCAGCGAGTCATCGTCCTCGGCCTTCTTTACAGCCGTCAACACAACGTTATCGGACTTCACCTCCACCGCAGAATGCTCGGGCGGCAACGCACCCTCATGTTTCTCAATTTGCATCGAGAGCATCTGGTAGTTCAACTCATATCCCTGTCGTACCGTCAGCGCCTGCCGCCAATTCCCCGCGTGCGGATAGACCGAATATGTAAATTCGTGATGGCCTTCATCAGCGTGCGGATCCGGCCATTCGGGTGATCGGAGCAGCGAAAGTCGCAGCACGTTTCCCTTCGCGTCATAGCCATATTTCGAATTGTTCAGCAGGCTGAAGCCATGCTTGTCGTCCGAGATATCGGCCCAGCGCATCCCCGGAACTTCGAACTGCGCCTTCTCCGCTGGAGTATTGCGCGTAGTCGGTCGTTCCACCGAACCGTACGGAATCTCGTACGTCGCCTTCTCGGCGTGAGCGCTCAGCGGAAACGCAACCTTTAGAAGGATGTGCTTCTCGTGCCACTCAACCTGCATGTTCACGTCTACGCGCGGGCTATCTGGATGAAGCGTCACATCCTGGACAAACGTGGAATTCTGAAAATGCTTCTTAATACGAATGACCGCGCGCAGCGGTCCGTTCTCCAGCAGCTTCACTTCATCCGCCTGCGTTAGATCCCAATGTTGTTTCTCAAAGTCCGCGTCAATGTTCCAGGCATCCCATTTCTCCGGCTTATCCACAAATGTCTGAAGCAGGTTGCCGCAGATCTTGTCGGTAGGGCCGCCCGTATCGGTTTCAGAAGGCGAAAGCGATTCCTGATTAGCCCGCTTGTCGAACAAGCTGGTCATGCATCCAGTACGCGAATCGATCTTTACCCGCACCAGGTCGTTCTCCAGACTCTCGCGTGTCGCTTTCAGAGAAGAGTGTCCCGCCGCATCGTTCGTGGTTCCGCGCACAAAATACGTTTTGTATCCAAGTGAGGGCGCACTGGCGTGAACAAGAAACCGGGCTCGATGCGTTTGCGAGTCGATCTCAAGCAATTGCGATTCCGCGACTTTCCCCGTCGAATCCGTCACCAGAATATGTCGCGACGGCGTCCGCAGTTGTGCCTTCACCTCGATGACTTCCGAGCGCGGCCATGCGAGAGGGTTGACCACCATCACCGGAACGCCTTCGCCCAGGGCATTGCCTCCCATCGTGTTGACTCGCGAAGCAATCTCTTTCAGCGAATCTTCCGCGATCTTGTTGCCCGCAAGGCGCACGTCTTCCATGTTGCGGCGCGCATCCAGATAATTCACGCCAATACCCGATCCGGGCATAATGTCGTGGAAATCATCAAACAACAGCCGCTTCCACGAGCGATTCATCTCCTGTTGCGGATACGCGCGCCCGTCCAGCATGGCCAGTGACGCAAACTTCTCGGCGTTCAACATCACCTCTTCGCTGCGCCGGATCCTCAGCTTTGTCTCCGCCTGCGTCGTAAATACGCCCCGGTGATATTGAAAATAGAGTTCACCGTTCCAGGTGGGCACCTTAAGGTCTGGAAGTTTCTTGTCGAGCTCTTTAAAGAAGGCCGTCGCTGTACCCAGCTCAAACTTCGGATACACAACATCCGGAGAGCTAAGCGCCCGCGCACTATCCAGCATTACTCGCGTAGGCCCGCCGCCATGGTCGCCAACGCCATAGAGGTGCATCATCTCGGGCGCATCTTTCAACGTGGGACCGTAAATCGATGGCGCCCAAGTCGACAAATCTTTTGCCATGCCTGGACCTTCGATTCCGCCCGCGTAGTCGTGCGGAAAATAAGTCAGCAGCCGGCTGCCATCGGGAGCCTGCCACCAGAACAATTTGTATGGAAAAGTTGTGAATTCGTGCGCCCAGAGCAGTTTCTGCGTGACGAAATAATCCATCCCCGACTTCTTATAAATCTGCGGCAGCTGCGCGTTGTAGCCAAACGAATCAGGATTCCACCCGATCTTCACATCCACACCAAAATGACCCTGAAAATAACGCTTGCCGACAAGAATTTGCCGCGTCAGAGATTCGCCGTCCGGCATATTCAAATCCGGCTCGACCCACATCCCACCAATTACTTCCCATCGGCCTTCCCGAACTCGTTCCGAAATCTGCTTGAACATCTCCGGATACTTTTCTTCAATCCATTCATAGGTCCTTGCTGACGACATGGTGAACGTGAAGTCGGGATACTCGCGCATTAGATCCAGCACGCTCTGAAATGTATTGCGGACCACCTCGACCGTCTCAGTCCAGGGCCACAGCCACGCCATATCAATGTGGGAGTTCCCGACAGCGTGAATTTTGAATTGCTGCAGCCACGGCTTGAGCACCGTAAGTTTTGCCTGAGCGTCATTCAGCGAACGGTCAAAGCCGACCTGGTCCCCGCGCTCCAGGGAAGAAAAATCAATCGCCTTCACCGCCCCATCAAGCTTCTGAACGCGGTCTGCTTTGCCGTCCTCATAGGCTCCGATCACTGGCTGCGCCGAAAGAATCTCCATACGAAGCAGCGACGGATCCGGCCGTCCCGCCGCAGGACGAATCGTCAATTCGCTCTCAAAGATTCCCGTCTTTGCGGAAGAGCAATTGATGCGAACTGCGACCAGAAACTTCTGCCCCGGCTGCGCATTCGTCGTCAGCGGAATCGGCTCCTCCATGTCCTCGTCCCCGCGATAGACAATCCCTCCGTTAGAAAAGACAGTCATCATCAAGGCATCATCGCTGCGAATCTTCAGGTTCAAGTCCACACGCGCGCCTTGCGTGGCGTAGCCATTGATCTTCTCTGGTATCTCAATCCACCGGCGCACCACCCGTGGGCCCGTGGTCCACTGTTCATGTACTTTGACGGCCTGCCACTCAGCATCATTCAGGGCGGCATCTTCCGGATGCGGCATGTCCTCATGAAATCGCCAGTCGGGCAGGGGCGTGGTGACCAGCGAATGCAACCGGTCCAGCGTCGGCTTATACGGATCATCAACGGCGGAAGGCGCCTGCGCGGAAACGGGAAGAGTCAGGCAGCAATAAAAGAAGAATGAGACGGCGAGAAGTCTCTTCATAGACCACCATAATAATGCCCTCCATGCAAACAAACGCAATCGCCGACCGCTCTCGAGGCTCGGCTCCCCCGCCATCCCATCGGTATGGTAACGAACGTCACTTCGGACTGTGATTTTGCTCACATCCCGAGGCAGCTTCTTGTTACACCCTGATGGCAGGACGGCTTCAAAGCCTGATTTTCATTGGGCAATGGGGTGGCCATGGGAGTTCCCATGATTACAGCAAATTCACCCAAGTGGTATCACAGCAATGTTTACAACGCCGAAGCGGCTTGCAAAGAGTGCGGGGAAGTCATTCGCCACGATCCTTGGTGTAGCGAGGTTAATTTCGTTGTCCGCTATGCCCGTCAGATCGTGTTGCAACCTGAGACCATCGAGGTGAACGACAGCATTCGGTTGCACGCGCTCGGAGTCACTTGGTATCTAAGGCACTAAATTGCCGGCTCGGCAAGCTCACTTGCGGTCGCAAGTAGAGTGCTATACTCCGGGTTTAGAGTGGGGAATTAAGTTTCAGATCTTGCTCGCGCCCGACGAGAGCGCCCTTCATCTCTTGCAAGATCAGGCTTTCACCCGACTTCACCCTCGTCCCATGGCAGCCAAGCCAGTTCCGTTGGTGATGTGCAAGAAGGTTGGGAATCCTGACTTTCCGGATGCACTACGACCTGTTCTCGGATCCAGCGGGAAACTTTTTCGATCAGCGAATGCCCCTTTCATTCACGGTGGCATCTCAGTACGGCAGGCAGCCATTGCCGACGAACTTCTACAGCACGGAGGCTGATATGTGTCTGGCGATTCCCGGGAAGGTTCTCAGCGATTACGAGCAAGCCGGCATGCGGATGGCGAGAGTGCAGTTTGGCGGCATCATCCGCGAAGCCTGTCTCGCCTACGTTCCCGAAACTAAAGTAGGCGATTACGTCCTGGTTCATGTGGGCTTCGCCATCAGCCGGGTCGATGAAGAAGAAGCACAGCGCACCTATCAACTCCTCAAGGAAATGGATCAACTGACAGAACTCGAAGCCCCGATAGTCCATGAGGTGAGAGCTCGCGACGATGACGGAGACCTGTCATGAAATATCTGGATGAATATCGCGATGGAGAAGTGGCCCGTAAGCTGGTTGACGAACTGCATCGAATTCAAACCCGCCCGTGGGTGATTATGGAAGTCTGCGGCGGTCAGACGCATTCGATTGTGAAACACGGAATCGATTACCTCTTGCCCAAAGGGGTCGAGCTTGTACACGGTCCAGGATGCCCGGTGTGCGTTACACCTCTCGACATGATTGACAAGGCGCATGCGATCGCCCGGCAACCGAACGTGATCTTCTGCTCCTTTGGCGACATGCTGCGCGTGCCCGGTTCTGACGGCGACCTTTTTACCATCAAGTCGCAAGGCGGAGACGTGCGCGTGGTTTATTCACCGCTCGATTGCATGAAAATTGCCCGGGCCAATCCGGATAAGCAAGTCGTATTCTTCGCCATTGGATTTGAAACCACCGCTCCCGCCAACGCAATGCTCGCATGGCAGGCTCGTGAGTCGAAACAGAACAATGTTTCCCTGCTTGTCTCCCATGTGCTGGTACCACCCGCGCTGGAGGCAATCCTTCAGTCCCCCGACAACCGCGTGCAGGGCTTCCTCGGCCCCGGCCATGTGTGCGCCGTGATGGGATACAGCGAGTACGAACCCATCAGCGAAAAATACAAAGTCCCCATCGTCATTTCAGGGTTTGAGCCGCTCGACATCCTTCACGGAACTCTGATGACGATTCGCCAGCTCGAAACAGGACGCGCCGAAGTCGAAAACCAATACTCCCGAATTCTGGATCGCGATGGTAACCGGGCAGCTCAAAAGCTCGTCTCGAACGTCTTTGAGGTAAGTGACCGCAACTGGCGCGGAGTTGGAACGATCCCGGGCAGTGGTTACCGGTTGCGTCCGGAATTCGCCGCCCACGACGCGGAAAAACTCTTCGATGTACAAAGTATCGATACGCGCGAACCCGCGATCTGCATCAGCGGCGAAATCCTTCGCGGCATCAAGAAGCCGCACGACTGTCCGGCGTTCGGAACCGCCTGCGATCCGCAACATCCGTTGGGTGCGACCATGGTTTCAGCCGAGGGCGCTTGCGCCGCTTATTACACTTACGGTCGGCACCTGAAACAGGAAGATGGGCGGCTAGTTTCAATATCGCCCGGCGGTGCCGCATGAAAGTCGGCGACTCCGCGAGCCCTCCAACTGTGAGCGATAAGCCTGCGACCGGATTTGGTTCCTGCCCGGTGCCGATTTTCGAGCACAAGAACATCGTCCTCGGTCACGGCAGCGGCGGCAAACTCACGGCGGAACTGATCGAAAAGGTTTTCCTTCCGGCATTCGCCAATCCGATTCTCGACAAACTCGACGATCAGGCCGTCCTGCACATCAATGGTTCCCGCCTCGCATTCACGACCGACTCCTTCGTGGTGACTCCAATCTTTTTCCCGGGCGGCGATATCGGAACCCTCGCCATCAACGGGACCGTCAATGATCTCGCGATGTGCGGCTCCAAGCCTCTCTATCTGGCGGCCGCCTTCATCCTGGAGGAAGGCCTGCCCGCCGACGATCTCCAACGGATCGTAGATTCCATGCGCACCGCCGCCCAAGCCGCCGGGGTTCAGCTGGTCACAGGAGACACGAAAGTCGTCAATCGCGGAAAAGGTGACAAGGTGTTCATCACGACAACTGGCATCGGTCTGGTGGAAGGCCCAGTAAACATTTCCGCCGATCGCGCTCAACCCGGCGACAAAATTCTGGTCAGCGGCTATGTTGGCGATCACGGCATGGCCATCATGTCGCGCCGCGAAAATTTGGAGTTCGAAGGCGAAATCGAAAGTGACTGCGCCCCGCTGAACGGGCTGGTATCCGCCATGTTGGAGGCGGGCGCAGGCAACATCCACTGTCTGCGCGACCCTACCCGCGGCGGCGTCGCCACCACTCTCAACGAGATTGCAGTTCGCTCCAAAACCGGCATGAATCTCGTGGAAGACACGGTTCCCATTCGCGACAGTGTCCGCGGTGCCTGCGAAATCCTCGGGCTCGACCCTCTTTACGTGGCAAATGAGGGCAAGCTGCTGGCGGTAGTCGCCGCGGACGCAGCAGAAGACATTCTCCATCGCATGCGGCACCACCCGCTCGGCAAAACAACAGCCATCATAGGAGAGATCGTGTCCGATCATCCGGGTATGGTGCTCATGAGAACCGCGATCGGCGGTACCCGAGTTCTTGATCTGATGTTCGGTGAACAGTTACCCAGAATTTGTTAGTCGCGAAATTCGAATTTTTCAAAAATCCGAAGCAATCTGTGCATGACCTATGCATGAACTGTCCATCGCGCTCAGCATGATCGACGGCGTCCTCGAGACGGCAAAGAAAGAAGGGAATGCCCATGTTGAAACCGTGTACTTGAAACTGGGCGCTTTCTCTGGAGTTGACAAGGATGCACTGGAGTTTTCCTACGGCATCGCCTGCGAAGGAACGCCACTCCAAGGATCGCGATTGGTCATCGAGCAGGTGCCGATTGTGATTTTCTGCCCAACCTGCAACGCCGAGCGCGCCCTGCCGTCCCAGCAACAGCTTTACTGTCCTGAGTGCCAGTCTCTCGCGTACGAAATTCGCAGCGGCCGGGAGTTGGAAATTACCGCCTTGGAGATTACCTGATGACGCGCATGGTCGAAGTTCGCGAAAAAGTACTCAAGCAAAACGATCTGTTGGCCCGAACTTTGCGCGAGCAGTTTCTGGAAGCCGGCGTATTTGTCGCGAGCTTCGTTTCGAGCCCCGGTTCGGGCAAGACGACTTTCCTCGAAAAACTCCTTGCACGCCTCAGCAAGAATCATCGCGTCGCCGCGCTAGTTGGCGACTTGGCGACCGACAACGATGCCGCTCGCCTGCAACGCGCCACCTCGCAGGTTCGCCAGATCACCACGGGAACCATTTGCCACCTCGATGCGCAGATGATCCAGAAAGCTTTAGAAGGCTGGGAGTTGCGCGACCTCGATTTCCTCTTCATCGAGAACGTGGGAAATCTTGTTTGCCCTTCCAGTTATGACCTGGGGGAAGCCGAGCGCTTCGGCTTCTGTCCGCAACCGAAGGCG
>CAWGIB010000016.1:0-9801 GCA_963822545.1 uncultured Acidobacteriaceae bacterium | reverse complement strand
GACGCCATCAAACTCATTGGCTGCCGTGTTTTCAACTACTTGTATCTAAAGCAGTTGTTAGCGTCTTATTGAAACCTGTTGCTTCTGAATGAACCAGAAGGCTATGAGCAGCTACAAAATCCACTACATTGGCTTAAAATATAAAAGCAGGCACGCACGGAGGTCATCGATATGGCTGGCGATTTTGAGCATGGGAAACGAGAGCTCCATCAATTGGTCGATCAACTTCCACTTGAGCAGGTTACGGCGGCCTTGCGACTGATGCGTGATCTCCGCGTCGATCCTGTTCTATTTTCACTACTGAACGCGCCTGCCGACGACGAACCATATACCGATGCTCAGCGCCGTCGAGATACTGAGGCTGAAGCATCGATCAGCAGGGGCGAGGGCATTTCCCATGAAGAAATCCTCCGCGAATTTGGCCTTTGAAGCTACACTTCGTCTGGGCCACAAGCGCACGCGCCGAGCTTCGTCGAATTGAACGTGAGACAGCAATGCGGATTCTGCAGACGCTAACAGAATATGCGGAGACGGGGAAAGGTGACGTCAAAGCGTTGGAAGGGAAATTTTCGGGAACTCATCGGCTCCGAGTAGGCAACTGGCGGGTTAGGTTCCGCAAATTGGGCGACGGCACAGTTCATGTACTTGCGGTTGAGAATCGTGGCGAAGCTTACTGAACGGAAGATCCACTTCACTCGCACTGATCAATTTCAAAATAGGTGCTTCCGACAATTTAGTGGATTACAGGAGTTAGGTCCAGGCCTCCGCAGTGGAACAGAATGGCGGTCTGAAAGTTCTTCTTGTTGCGAAAACCCCGCGCCGTATACTTCACCCACTGGATCTTCGCATTGATCGATTCACTGCCGGCATTCGTGACTCGATGGCGTAGATAAGTGATGATATTCTCGAAGCGCCGTTTTAACATTCCGGCTACTCCGATCATCGGTTTCAATCGGCTCCTCACCGCCCAACCATGCCACCACCGGAAGTACTTGCGCGCCGGTCGCTCGTACTGATACTCGTATATGGCCATGACAGTCTCTTTCAGTGCCCAGGCACGCGCTGTCTTTAATCCGCTGTTTCGCAATTTGTCGAACGCTTTCCGATCCTCTGGCTCATCCGCGCTGGATTCCGCAACCAGTCATAGCGCGTTCCCGCCAGTCGATCGTCTCCGGCCGCTCTCAACGTCCGATTCTCCTGCCGACGTACCTGATCCACCGCCTCTCCCAGGTGCTTGGCAATGTGGAACTTGTCATAGACGATCTTGCCCTCGCCCTCCTCCAGATGCGTTTTCACCGAAGCCACATAGGGATCCCACATGTCCATCGCTACCGCTTGTATGCTCTCCCGTTGCGCTTCCGTTAGCGTTTCCCAGAACCCGTCCAGGCTGGATTGCTTGCGATTTTCGGCCACGTGCAGCACCCGGCTTCGGGTTAAATCATTCACGATTGTGAAATAGCTGTGCCCTTTCCGAAATGCCTTCTCGTCCACTCCCAACACCGATATCGGCTCCGCGTCTCGCCGCTCCAGACCCTTTGCGTTGGCCGCTGAGCAGAAGCCGAAAGAAATCGCAAAAAACGGACAGAATGAGGTCAGGCATCTTGAACAGCTCTCCTTTTTCTCATTTCCTAAATCATCCGTTGCGACCAGACCCAGTTGGTTGAAGACAACGATTTCGACCAGCTTGGTGTCAGGGACACTACGTTTGGAGGAGTTGCCGCATACGGAGGAGATCATTTCGAAAAGACCAAGAAATGATCTTGGTCTTGGCTGCTGATGTCTCCTCAAAGATTCACCATCGACGTGCCAATGATGGCCCCTCTTGCACTTCTTGTCGCGACTGAATCCAATCGAGCACTTGATGTCGATAAAAGATCAGCCGTCCACGAGCGTTTGCGCGGAAGTATGGTAAACCTCGTGGGATCAGGATTTGCCTTACGGTCCATGCCGAACACCCTATAAGCTGAGCGGCCGACTTAATGTCCATGGCCGAGCCGAGGTCGACAAGGTGATTTCGAACAAAAGGTTGTGCAATCCCGAACGTGAGTCCGGTCGACGTTCTTTCTGAGCGCATTTTAATGTCCTCCTTTTCACAAACCAGCACACGAGTTTTCTTTTACCTTGATCGCATGCTGGTCTCTGATCATCAGGCTGCCCTCGCCCGGCGAGAACACATCAGCTATATTTTGAGAAAGTGTGGAGATTCGGCGAAACATCAACGTCCGCGGACAGAGAGCGTACCGGTACCTTGGAATTCGGTGAGAGCATAGTAGCATAACCACCAGAACCCGCAACTAGGGAAAACTTGAATACAATTCGGATTTAAGTAAGAAAAACCCACAGTGATACCCTGACAATTCTGCGATTCGGGCTCGGAGAAAATGCCGTTGACTTCGAGAGTTCCGATGATTCAGATTGGCCAGAGCGCTGGAATCAAAGAAGGATTGCGCCAAAGTTCAACGATCCTCGCGCTCAGCCTTGATTTCTCGGGCAATCGATCCTGAAATCCTGGATAAGCGTTGTTGGACCTCCAGTAATGTTTGTATGCTGGCCATCTTCGCTACCTCTCGTTTGCAGGCTTCGATGTAATCGACATTCAGCCGACTTCGCTCGATGGGCGCTGTTACTGCTGAAATGACGATGGTCACTCGCTGATGCTCCACTCATGGCAGCGGACCCACCGGATGCAGAGCCCCGTTCTCGTAATAGCATCAATCCGCATGGGCATTGTTACTATCGTAGCCCGGTTCCCTGTCATCGATCATCTGAAATCGTCTTTTTCTGAACTTTCGCCGGCGTAGAGCCGGACAACATCATCTGCGCCACAGGCGCAAATCATCCGTCAATCATCAATCTCGGCACTTGATAAAGTTCTTCAATCGAGGCGGGAACACATTGGGTGCCCGGACCGTTGGCGCGGTCCGGCCACCCAGTCTGGCAACCTTCAGCAGGTAACCACACAACAAACTGGTTCTAACTTGCCATGATCGGTCGCCGTTGTCCAGCCCTGCCTGGCAGCGCACATGGATCCGCAGGGCGAGGTGGTTCTTCGGCAACGCGTTTGTCCGGCAGTCGGATGTCACGTGGTGTTCTGGATCTGCCGGCACTGCGACCGCGGACAACGTTACTGCAGCGAGGCCTGCCGCTTCGAAGCGCGCCGCGGGCAGCGCCGCCGCGCCAACAACCGCCATCAGCGAAGCCCGGAAGGAAAGCTCGATCATCGCGACCGGCAGCGCAGATACCGCTCTCGCCGCGCCCGCGTGACGGATCAGGGTTCCTTTTGGATCTCTTCTCCGGCATCATGCGGTAGTGGGACGCCGGAAACACCGCCGGTAACGGCGTCGTCCGGTTCAGGCGCCGCTGTTCGCCACAGGAGCTTGCCGGAGAGGCCGCCGATCCCCTTCCTCCGCTGCGTCATCTGCGGGCGAAAGGGCCGGTTCGTCGATCCCTTCCCACGATACCCGCGATGTCGAAGAAGGAACTTATGATCAGCCCAGAAACTCGCGTGCAGATTCGGCGTTACTTTTACGCCGAGCACTGGAAAATCGGCACCATTGCCCGCGAACTCAACGTTCACCCCAACGCCGTGCGCAACGCCATCGAATCGGATCGCTTCAATCGTACTGAGCCGATGCGTGCCTCGATCACGGACCCTTATATGGAGTTCGTGCGCCAGACGCTTGATCAACATCCGCGGCTCCGCGCCACGCGCATTCATCAGATGATCCGGGATCGCGGTTATACCGGCAGCATAATCCAACTGCGGCGTGCCGTGGCCCGGTTGCGTCCAATCGCGCGCGAGCCTTTCCTGAAACTACAGGCATTTCCCGCCGAGCAGGCCCAAGTTGACTGGGCTCACTTCGGTCAGGTGGCCGTGGGCGGCTCAACGTCCTCGATAGAAGCACTGATATTTCAACAACCTACGAGGCTCGTCGAACTCGATCAAGTGATGTAGTCAAAATTGTAGCTGCTGGATTCCACCAGTTTCAACAAGCAAGGTGGCGGGAAGGTGCACCAATAACGGCGTCCAACAAGCGATCACCTGTCTTTTAGACAGGTGATGTAGCTTGTAAGTCATTGAAAAGAAGCTGTTAGTGTTCGCTAACGCACATGCGCCCAAGGCGGTACCCGCTTTCCTCTTGAAGTTGCCTTTTTTCAACTACTTCCTTTTCTATGACTTGCCTGCCCCGTGTGGAAACGTGTTGAACCTTATTGAACTCGGAGGCTCTGACGGCTACAGAATTATCTACAGTGCTCCGCGAACGACAAGATCTATACGACGTTTTTCCGCCTAATCTGCTCTCATTATTCACCATCTGTTATCCCACAAACAACTCAATCCGGCTGCCTAACCAACGTCGCGAACAAGATCTGGTCGAGCCCATCATAGCTCTGGAGATCCGCGATTTGATTCTGACCAACGCCCAAAAGGATCCTCGTTGGGTCGATCCTCGCATTCACGATGAGGTCTTTTAAACTCGGAATTGAGACAGAGAGCGAGCAAGCAAGAAGCTTGGGTCGAAGAATCAGGGCGATTTGACGGCCGGCCGGAAACGACTATGTGATGCGATAAAAGCCCGCTGGGCATCTAAGAACCCGCCCTGGAAGATTGCAGCGGCGAAGCGATGTCAGGCAGCCGGCCGGCTGCGACACCCCCGTCCCTGGCCACCCCTACGGTGTTTAACTAGCTTCTATGCGCTTTTGCAGCAAGCTTGACCTTTGCAGCGCCTGGGGTTTTGCAGCAGTCATTGGCCACCGCCATAACGGTCGCGGTCAAGAGGAGTGCGGCACTCATCAGAGCAATCGACATCAGCGGAGCCGCGACCGCACAAAACAATCTTTCCGGTCGCTGATCGAAGCCAACCCGGGGTTAGCACACTTTGATCTCTGCGACGAATTTCAAGTTCCGGGTGTCGACTCAGTAAAGAGCAACTCTCTGAATGATTTGGCCGATCTTGAGAAATTCTTCCAGATCAGGGGGCTTCGTGATGTAGCGGTCAACGCCGAGTTTGCTGGTTTCGTCGCGATCTTGCGGCGAAGCCGAGGAGCTGACGATCGCCACTGGCACCTTAGAGAAAGTTTCCTCTTCGCGGATGGCTCGCAGCACTTGAATGCCACCGTCTTTTGGCAGGTTGAGGTCGAGCACAACAAGATTGGGCACTGAGCTTGCCAAATACTTTCCTTTATGTCGGACGAAAGCCAAAGCTTCGGCACCATCGGGTATCACAATTAGCTCGACATTGGAGATCTGCGGCCTCTAAGGCCTTGCGAAAAAGATAAACATCCGCTTTGTTATCCTCGACAAGCAGGATTCGGGACACCTTATCGAGCACGCCCATCTCCTTTGCTGGCTGGAAGCGTGAAATAGAATGTCGAACCATGGTCGATCTGTGACTCTACCCAGATTCGCCCGCCGTAGCGCTCGACGGCGCGCTGGCAGATCGCAAGGCCAATTCCGGTGCCGGGCATTTCTCTCCCATGCAACCGCTTGAACACACCGAAAATTGTCTGGTGATAAGCCGGATCAATCCCCATGCCGTTGTCAGCCACACTGAAAAGCCAAGCGTCTTCTGACTGACGACCAGCTATATGGATACGCGGCGGACGAGAAGTCCGGTACTTGACTGCGTTACTGATGAGATTCTGAAAAATCTGGAGAAAATGCGCCTCATGGCCCCTAACAGTTGGCAATTCGTCATGTGTGACCACAGCTTTACTTTCGTCAATTGAGGTCTGTCAGATTTTCAATCTCCTTTTCAAGAACCTGATTAAGGTCGACCAATTCAGTGCCGCAGGAAGCATCGTTCACCTGGGTGTAAACCAGAAGATCCGCGAGCAATTCGCGCATTCGTTGGGTGCCCGCGGTGATGAACTTCACACATAAGGCCGCCTCCTCGTCGAGCTCGCCGCGATAGCCTTCACCAGCATCTGCGAATAGCTGGTAATCATCCGCAGCGGCTCCTGCAGGTCATGGCTCGCCGCATAGGCGAACTGATTGAGGTCCCCGTTCGAGCGCCGTAATTCGTCGTTAATGCTGCGTAATTCCTGTTCGGCGGATTGCCGCTCAATTAAATCGGCCGCCTGCTGCGCCAGCATATCGAGCAGGCGGAGATTGCGTTCGTCAAAAGATCGCGGCGCCCGGTAGTGTGTGGAAAACATTCCCAGGAGCCGGCCGGAACGCGTGATGAAGGGCGTCGACTGAACCGAGAGCGCGCCCTGCGGCGAGCATTACCTTCCTGCTCTCGTCATCGAAAAGCGGATCGCTTTCGACATTTTCCACGATGACGCGTTTCCCGGTTTTCATCGCAGTCCCGCATGCCGCCATGCCGTCGTGGACCGAATTGAAAAACTCCAGAAAAGGCTTGGCAAATCCCCTTTGCACGATAATTCTTAGCTCGCCGCTGGCGGGGTCCAGCAACTGAACGTTGCCCATGTCGGTTCCTGTCACGGCAATCGCGGCGTCGAGAACTTCGCCGAGTAGAGTAGCAATATCGCTGTGGGCAGATAATTTAGTGCTGATTTCGTGCAGGTGCCGAAGGGCCGCGACGTCTGCGGCCAGGCGTTCGAGGGCATTCTTGCGCTCGGTGATATCGTGAAACGCCAGAAGAATCGATGCATCCCCATCCCGCGCCAACCGACGCGCGTCGAGAAGAAGCGTCCTGAGCCCGATTGCCGGGAAATCGCGCTCGATTTCGACAGCCGGGAACTCATTATCGCCGGAGAGCGTCCTCTTTAACGATTCCCATGCCTCGGAGGTTTTCCAGACATCGTTTCCCAAGGTGCTGATCGGCACGCCTCGCGTTTCATCACGTGAAAATCCGAACATCGCATAGAAGGCCCGATTAGCTGTTTGCACACATAGATTGATGTCGAGAACCACCAAGGGGTCGATGACTGTATTGAGAATCGCCTTCGTATATTCGCGCTCGTAAATCGCCTGGTCGATACTCGCACGAAAGGCCGTGACGTTCGTAATCGTCAGTGCCGCGCCGACAATCTGGTGATCGCCTCCGGTGCAAGGGGCTATTCGAAGAAGAAAATGCCGATCGCCGTCGCGCATCTCAAGTCGGCAGGGTGCTCCGTCAGCAATCACCTGCGCGCAAAGCGCTATCGATGTTTTCCACGGCGGCAAGAACGCTCGCGGGGGTCCGGCCTATATCGGAGATCGTCAGGCCAAGTACCGTCATTGCGGCGCGGTTGACGCTAGTAACGGTGCAATCGCGGCTGACTATTATGACCGGGAGATCGATCGCATCGAGGACATCCATATGTTTGGGCGCGACGAGTTCAGAACTTGAAGCGTCGTTTCGCGCAATACTCGCTGCAAAACCCCGGCCCTCC
The DNA here is from genome assembly GCA_963822545.1 of uncultured Acidobacteriaceae bacterium. Lineage (GTDB taxonomy): Bacteria > Acidobacteriota > Terriglobia > Terriglobales > Acidobacteriaceae > Acidiflorens. Next base: position 2,460 of record CAWGIB010000016.1, on the reverse strand, counting down.
ATTGCCATATAGTAATTCCTTCTTAGGCACGAACAGATGAAGTTTCATTTCCTGTCGACGAACCCGCGTGGCTTGGTACAGCGTACGGCTCCGTCGCAGCACGTCGTCCGCTAGGCGCGGAAGAATCTGCCGTAAGGCCAGCAGCAATGCCTGTGATCGCGGCATCTGAAACGGGCCGGGATACCGCGAGAGGAGTTCGCTTTCCAGTACTCGAGACTCGTCCGGGCCCACGGTCTGCCGCAGCGCCTCCGATACAGCTCGCTCAAGCCGCGTGTAATCCTCTACTGGGATAAGGTGAGAGTGATTCTCGCCGAGCCTCGGCAGCATTCGAGTGTGTATGTCTCCGTCAAAGTTATCCATTAAAAACGAGCAGAAGATCGAAATACCCTGCTCGTGCGCGAGTTGGTCGAAGGAATCTTCGAGGCTCATGCTGGCCGCAACGTCGCCTCGTTCCCAGAGAAGATTTACCATCTCTCCCCACCATCGAACCTTCGGGTACCGCCCTTCCCCGCGGGCCCGCGTAATCACGTCCGCGGCCAGGCCGAGAAAAACTGGTGAATCGGGCATTGCGTCACGCATGAAGGTGGGCAAAAGATCGTTCGCGTCTACGATGCTTAATTGTCCGCGCCTAATTGCAGCATCTACATCCACCCCCTCGGATTCTATCCGCGGGCGAAAAGCGTCCCAGTGGGCGATTGTCGGAACCAGAATGACACCTTCGCCATTCGCAAGCGCCGCAGCGGCGAACCGACACACGGCGCGATTGAGAAACTGCTGATCCTGGTAAAGCTGGACAATGTGGTCGCGCGGTGATGCATTGGCGAGTATTCCACACCAAGGCTCATCTTGTCCGGTGGAGGCGCTAGCAGTTCGCCCTGTGTCGGCTGCGCTGCCGATGTCGAACGGGCCTCTGGTCTTGAATGGGCTGCGGTGTTCCATAGCGACTCCTCTGCATTCGGATTAACAGCTAGCGGTTCCTCCGGCCCGCTAAAACCGGGTCGTCGACATGTGATGGCGGCCAGAAGCGGAATGGGAACGAAGTTCGTCTTTCGCGGGCTGGTCGATTTCGATGCTGTTGAAGCATATTCTGATAAAGATACCCGAAAAAGTTCAGCCTGAAGGGCCACCCTGAAGACGCCGCTATTCTAGCACACCGGGGTGATTCATCTTGAGGCCCGTGCCTTGAGCGATAGCGGAGGTTTCCAACCAGGAGCACCCACTGATTTTTCGAGAGTCCCGCTGGATTTCCTTTGCGCTTTTATGGTACGACCGCCGGAAATGTGGGTGCGGGCAACCTTATTTTCGGGAGCGGGTGCTCTTCTTCGCATTAGGCACCCATTCCTGGAGTGCACGCAGGGAGCGGTAGGATGACTTCCGCGACGCCGAGCGGTTGGGTGCCGCGACACTTGCGGAAGAACTGATTCTGAGCTTTGTGCGAGAGATTACCAACTTTGCCAAGGCAGAGGTCATCTGTGAAAGCAAACCCCCGGCCTCGCTCCGCCCACGCATGAAGCGAGAAATGGCGTAAATAATCCACATTACGATTGACCTTTCATAATTTCAGTAAAGTACGTCGGGGGCGTTGCCGATTATTACGTCAGATAACAATAATGCGGCGGCCAAGTGGGAATCTTCGACGCCACGCCCGACTTTCGCGCATGGGAAAAGTTCGTCTCAGTTGGGAGAATGCTGGCGAAATGAGGTTCGCTGTTTGCAAGTACTCCGACATCTCGGAAGGGGGAATGAAGGTAACCATACCCGAGCCGCTGAAGTCGGGCTCGTTGGTAAACCTCCGATCCGAAGAGATGAATGTATCGATCTCAGCCACTGTCCGTCATTGTGAACGTCGGGGCGTAGTTTATGTGGCCGGACTTGAGTTTACATCGAAAGTTGATTTGCCCGCTGCGCTACGGCAATGAAGGCTGAAGTTTAGCCAACCATAGTCGTGTTGCTCCTATTCTGATCCCGCAGCATGGCCTTCCGATCTGCCGCCCACAATACGGATTTCGCGATAAACATTCGGAAGGCGGTGCCGCAGGTCATGCGCGAAGGTCTCAATGAATTTGGCTGCGCGCGCTTCGCGGCATTACGTCTTCGATCACAACAGAAAGGGAGCCACTCAATTCCCACGGTGGACGTACGGATGTCTGAATTTCCAACGGAGTCGCGTTTTGGTGGTGGTTGATTGAGCACCTCATCGCGTTGCCGCTCAGATTCCATTCAGTCGACCGGCAGGTCATGGCAACGGCCGACATCAACACTCTGCGTGATGCCCCGCGCACCTGCCTCAAATGCAGGGGGTCGTCCCTTCAAAAAGGCCCTGTTTTCGGCCCTTTCCGGTTCCGGGACACCGATTGTAGTCGAAATTGTAGCTAAAGTACCCACAAGGTTCAATAGGCTGGTCTTCTAAGTTGCTGAATCTAAAGATGCGCCAACAGGGCGACCCTCTGCGCCCAAGGC
>CAWGIB010000015.1:0-196201 GCA_963822545.1 uncultured Acidobacteriaceae bacterium | reverse complement strand
ATGCTGCCAGCGCTTCAACTAGTACGTATTGCTAGTAATGTCGCGCTGCTGGTCGATCGCCTGCTGCTCTTTTCTTAAGGCTTGCTTATATTCAGCGGAATTCTTCAGCGCTGTGAACTTTGCACTGTATTCAGTCACGTCTTTCAATCCGGCGAAGTCTGCGGCCAGAGTCCGGTACGCTTCTGATTGTGCGATTACGTCTTTCTGCTGGGCAGCGTTTTGTGCGTCCTTCTGAGTTTTGGCAAACAAGGAATCGAGAAAGGATGAATTGGGTGCTACGACTCCCGCCTGCATGGCTTTCAACTGGAGCCATTCGATGGCCTCTTCGAATACCGCTGGCGGGGCCCATTGATGTTCGCCATCGAAAACTTTCAGATGATAGGGAGCGTTCCACTCTTCTTTCTTCCGCTTTAGCTCGATGGCTTCGCTCCAGTTGAAATCTTTGTCTCCGACGAACGCGAAGTAGGCAAAATGCTCGTTGTTGGAGGGCGGGAAAGGATAGCCTGCCCCGTGAGAAATCACGCCAGCGACGGCACAAGCCTGGCAGCGAATGGCCATCATGGTCGCCACGCGCGCGCCGCCTGAAAATCCCATCATGTAAATACGTCGCGAATCCAAAGTTAGGCGGGTGTGAGTGTCGTCCCAAACAGCGCGAGCGGCTTTCGAGGCGACACTAGTCTGGAAGTTTCTCGACTGGTTGGAAGCGACGATGATGTATCCGTATTTCTCGGCGATGTCTTTGTAAAGCTTGACTGGTCCTTTGCCGAATCCGAGTGGATCGAAGGTATAGATAATGGGCCACGCTTTTGTGGAAGTGTAGGTGGAAGGGAGATAGACGGCGTAGTCCTGCGTGGGATCGCCGGCGCATGGAACGCTCTCGATAATCTGGCCGGAGGAAAGGGGCTTTGCGGCTCCGTTAGGTTGAGTGGGAGTATCGATGGCAGATGCGAGCTGGATCAGGAGGCCGATGCCTAACAAAAGTTCAATCAGCCTGCGGGCGCTCGGCAGCATTTTCTGATCATACGTGAGAGAGACGGGCAGCTGGGACGGTTCCAGTTTGCCTGCGGGAACCGAGTCCGTTAGTGGCGCATAGCAGAACGGTTGCGGCGCAGTTAAAGCGTCAAGATTGCCTCTACCGTTCCATCTTCGAGTGACGCCTCGAGCCTGAAGCCGAGCTTGCGGCAGATAGTCTGCATCTCGCGGTTCTCGGAAAGGATGGTGGAGATTACTTTGCTCACCTTTTCGTCGCGGGCGACCTCGATCAACCGTCGATACAGTTCGGTGCCGAGTCCTTGATGCTGAAAGCGGTCGTCGACGAGAACGGCCATCTCCGCTTCATTTTTTCCGCGCAGGCGGCTAAGACGTCCAATGGCGATGATTTCCGGATTGCCCTCCGCGTTCTTGTGTTCCACAACGAACGCCATTTCACGGTCGTAGTCGATGAAGCAGATTCGGGTGAGGCGGTCGTGGGCGGTGCGCTGGCTCAGGCGAAGCGGCTGAAAGTAGCGAAGGTAAACGGTGCGCTCCGACAGAACCTGGTGCAGCTTGATGAGTAGAGGTTCGTCCTCTGGGCGGATGGGGCGCAGCAGAATTTCCTCGCCATTCTTCATCGTGCCGGCCCGCACATATTGTTTTGGATAGGGACGGATGGCGAGCCGCGGAATTTCTTCTTTCGGTATTTCCAGGGGATAGAGAATGATGCGAGCATCGAGGGCGGTGAGGCGATCGGGCGAGGCAAGAAGCGGGTTGATGTCGATTTCCTTGATCCAGCGCTGCTCGACGACGAGTTGGCTGAAGCGCACGAGTAGCTGTTCGAGGGATGCGAGGTCGATCGCTTTACGGCCGCGAACTCCCTGGAGGGCCTTGAAGATTCGAGTTTGCTCCATGAAGCGGCGCGCGAGGGTGGTATTCAGAGGCGGCAGCGCGAGCGCGCGGTCGGCGAAGACCTCGACCAATTGGCCTCCGGTTCCGAACAGCATGACTGGGCCAAACTGGGCATCGACTGTGCTGCCCAGGATGAGTTCGTAGCCATCGGCGCGGAAGAAGGGCTGCACCGTAACTCCAAGGAAGTGTTCCGCGCCTGCTTTCTCGCGCACCGACGCTTCAATTTCGCGCCAGGCATTGCGCACGGCATCGGGCGAGCTCAAGTTCAGTTTCACGCCGGCTACTTCTGTCTTATGCGTGATGGTATGGGAGAGCAGCTTTACCACGACGGGGTAGCCGAGTTCATCTGCCTTGGCTGCCGCTTCGTCGGCGCTGTGGGCTTCGAGTGTGGGAGCTGTGGGGATCTGATAGCAAGCCAGCAATTCCTTGGATTCCGGTTCAGTGAGAAGTGTGCGGCCGTTTTCGCGCACGGCTTGGATGATGGCTTCTGCGCGCGCGCGATCAGGACCCTCTTTGCCGTGCGGCAGAACAGGAGTTTCGTAGAGTCCACGAAGCAGGTAGCTGTGACGCCACATGTAATAAAAAATTCGCGCGGCTGTATCAGGATAAGGAAAAGTTGGAATGCCGGCGCGATTGAGAATCTCGATGCCGGCGGTCATCTCGGTGCCACCCATCCAGCAGGCGAGCACTGGCTTGCCCAGGCCTTTGGCCAGAGGCACAAGTTTTTCTGCCGTCAGCGTTGGATTCGACATGCCTTGCGGACAAAGCACGGCGAGCAGGCCGTCGTTATTGGTATCGCTGGCTACGGTTTGCAGGACCTTTGCATAGCGGTCGGGCAATGCGTCGCCCGAGGATGTCGACCGGATTGTTGTGACTCCAGTGTGGGGGCAGTTCGTGGTTCAGTTGCTCAAGCGTCTCGGGCGAGAGTTCGGCGAGTTCGCCGCCTGCGTTGATGATCGAGTCGGCAGCCAGGACGCCCGGGCCTCCGGCATTCGTGACAACCGCCAGGCGCGGCCCTTTGGGGCGCGGCTGTTTGCTGAGCGCCTCGGCCATATAGAAGAGATCAGCGATAGTGTTGACGCGGAGCACGCCGCAACGGCGGAACGCCGCCTCCAACACTTCGTCACTGCCCGCCATTGTTCCCGTATGAGAGGCGGCGGCGTGGGCCGCGGCGGCGGTGCGTCCTGCCTTGATGACGATGATCGGCTTGCTCAGAGAGACTTCACGCGCGGCTGAGAGAAAGCTGCGCGCATCGCCCACCGACTCCATGTACATGACGATCGATTGCGTACGCGAATCATTGCCGAGATAATCGATCAGGTCGCCCCATCCGACGTCGAGCATGGAACCGATCGAGACGAAAGGCGCTGAAGCCGACGACTTCTTTTTGCGCCCAATCCAGAATCGCGGTGCACAGCGCGCCGCTCTGGCTGATGAAGGCGACGTTGCCCGGGCGCGCCATAGTGGGAGCGAAAGTGGCGTTGAGGCCGCTGACTGGATTCATTACTCCCAGGCAATTTGGGCCCGATCAGGCGCATGCGGCTGTCGCGAAGTTGCTCCAGAATCTGAGACTCGAGGTCCTTGCCGCGTTCGCCATGCTCTTTAAATCCGGCAGAAATGACGATGGCACCGCGCACCCCGGCGGCGACGCATTGGCCGATCACGTTCGGGACGCTTTCGGCGGGAGTGACGATGACGGCGAGGTCGACGGTCTCGGGAATCTGTTCGACATCGCGATATGCCTTAATTCCGAGCACGCTCGCGCGCTTGTCGCTCACCGGATAAACAGTTCCACCAAAAGGACTACTGAGCAGGCTCCAAAGAACGGCACGTCCCACACTGTTGGGACGTTCGCTGGCACCGATGACGGCGACGCTGTGAGGCGTGAAAATTGCGTCCAAAGGATGGCCTTCGGTTCGCAAGACATCATGCGCTTTGTCCTGGGTGGGCCGGTGCTTCCCAACCTTGCCCGTTTTGGTCACGCTCATAGAGGAATAAGTGTAGTCCTGAGGCGCTTTTTGGGTCTGTGATCGTGGACACCAGCGATTCTTAGTAGTTTGTGCAGGGCGCCGGAAGCCGTCTCTTTCCGTTTGGAGAAAGTAGGCGGGAAGGCTACAATCCCTGCCGACCCCAGAAAGCAGACTTAGGCGTACTCGGGGGTTGGTGTGTATACCAATCAAACGTAAGGAGCAACAAAGCATGAAGAAAGTACTGGCAGTGATGTTCGCGCTCGCGCTCTCAGTTTCGATGTCATCGTTTGCTTTCAGCCAGGCTGCAGGTGGCGACAAACCGGCGGACAAGAGCGACATGGCAAAAACGGATGCCAAAAAAGATAAGAAAGACGCTAAGAAGAAAGCCAAGGCCGAGAAGAAGGAAGAAATGAAGAAGGACGACATGAAGAAAGACGACATGAAGAAATAAGTTTTCTTCTGGTTACTTTGCGTTGCCCCAGCCGGTCTTGCTGGGGTTTTTGTATTTTGGGTGCGTCACCGCACGCCGGGCGCACGCAAGAACGTGTTAGAATTTGGTGCGCTTGAAATAAATTCCTCCGGCTCGTTGCGCACGAAATCCTCTCACCGGTAATGGTGGACTCAAAAAAAGTGGCCCACAATCCCAATTCCCCAGACGGTTCGATCACCTATGCAGATGCCGGAGTCAACATTGATCGAGGCAACCGGACCAAGCAGCGCATCAAGTACCTTGCCCATAAAACCTTTACCAAAGGCGTCCTGAGCGAAATCGGCGGCTTTGGAGGGCTGTATTCGGTCGATAAGAAGTACCTGGATCCGGTGCTGGTCTCGAGCGTGGATGGCGTAGGTACCAAGCTGAAGGTCGCGTTTGAGATGAAAATGCACCACACCGTGGGCGCCGACCTAGTCAATCATTGCGTCAACGACATTGCCGTGCAAGGCGCGGCACCCATGTTTTTCATGGACTATCTGGCGACCGGAACACTGGAGCCGGAAGTGGCTGAAAAAGTAGTCGGCGGCCTGGCTGAAGCTTGCAAGCACAACGGATGCGCTCTGATTGGTGGCGAGACGGCCGAGATGCCTGGCTTCTACCCAGGGGCGAGTACGACCTGGCAGGCTTCATTGTGGGTGTGGTGGAGCGCGAAAAGGTTATTAATGGCAAGGATGTGCAGATCGGCGATTGCGTGCTTGGCCTGCCCTCGAATGGCCTGCACACCAATGGATACTCGCTGGCCCGCAAGTTACTGTTTGAGATTGCCGGATACTCGCTGGAAACGTTTGTCAGCGAGATCAAGAACAAAGTCGGCAATGAGTTGATGCGCACGCATCGCAGTTACTGGCCGATTATCCGGAAGCTGATCGCCGGGGAGTGCGTGGCGGCGCTGGCTCACATTACCGGCGGCGGCATCACTGAAAATTTGCCGCGCGTGTTGCCCAAAGGCACATCGGCGGTGATCGAAGTCGGTACCTGGCCGGTCCTTCCCATTTTTGAGCACCTGCAACACCTGGGGAATGTGGAGCAGGAAGAGATGCTCCGAACATTCAATATGGGATTGGGAATGCTGATTGTTGTTCCGGCAAAGAAATTCAAGAAAGCGCAGACCTTGCTGGAGCGTGCGGGCGAGAAGTTCTACAGCGTGGGACGGATTGTTAAGGGCGACAGGAAAGTGATGTATAGCTAAGTCAGAAGTCAGATTGAAGAAGTTGAAGGGCGATTGCAGATTGTAGATTTCAGATTGCAAATGTTAACCGCCCTTTGATTTTGACGCGGCTCTCGACATTCGGTTTTGCTTCTGCAATTTGACTTCTTTGACTTCTCGTTTAGACTTCTCGTTTACACTTCAGACGGTCTTCTCAACATCTTTCTGATGAAAAATCTTGGTATTCTTCTTTCCGGACGTGGTTCGAATTTTGTTGCGATCGCTGACAGCATTGACGCGGGTCGGATTCCTGACGCGCGAATTTCCGTACTGATTTCGAATCGTGCGGATGCTCCCGGGCTTGAGACTGCGCGGCGGCGCGGGTTGAATGCCGTGCTCGTTCCATCCAAGGGAAAAGATCGTGAAGCGCATGATCGCGAAGTGGTGGCGGCGCTCCGGCAAAATCAGGTCGATCTGATTTGTCTGGCTGGCTACATGAGGCTGCTCTCTCCGTGGTTCGTTCAGCAATTTCCACATCGCATCGTGAATATCCACCCGTCGCTGCTGCCGTCATTTCCCGGACTGGAGGCACAGCAGCAGGCCTTTGCCTATGGCGTGAAAGTCACTGGGTGCACGGTGCACTTTGTTGACGAGGAACTCGATCACGGAGCGATTATCGTGCAGAAGACTGTGCCGGTGCTCGATTCCGACGACGAACACACGTTAGCGGAGCGAATTTTGGAACAGGAACACGTGGCATATACGGAGGCGGTCAGGATTGTGCTGGAGGGTGGGCGCGAGGTTGTGGGGAGGAAGTATGTTTCCCAAAGTCAAAAGTCAGAAGTCAAATTGAAGAAGTAAGGGCGATTGCAGATTGTAGAAGTCAGATTGCAGAAGTAAAACCCTTGGCGGTACGCATTGAGGCGACAAAAATGGATACGAGCTCGTTTGCTTCTCTGGTCAGTTCGCGGAGCTTTTGAGCAGGGAAAATTCCTGCATCGCGCAGGAGGTCCAGCCAGAATGCTGTCTCGTCGGTTTCTCCAAGACCACTCCGAGTTTGGCCACGAATTCAGCCCGCGAGCGTGCCCGGCAAGCCACACGGTAGTTCGCACCAATTGAAGTTCCCGATCGAATCACCTGCTTGCCAATTATTCTCGCTTCTTCGGTGCGGAGTAACGCTCGATACATCGCTACAATTCGAAGCGCGAAGCGCTGGGTACGGTCTTTTAGGATGTCCGATTCTTTTGCCATGAGCAGAGGACCAGCACGCTCAGGCTAAATATTATTTGGTACAAGTCAGGAGTCGGTGACGAGTTTCACAGTCTGTATGTTCGGATTTACTTCTGCAATCTGAGTTCTACAATCAACAATCACTTCACCTCTGCCCTTACATGATGACCTCGTGGGTCTGCCGGGCGATTGGGTGCTGCATTACTTCCAACTCGTTCTTGACGAGGTTCAGTCCGTAGACGCAATCTTCGAATTTCTGGGAGAGTTGGGCGAAGACTGGAGCAACTTTCGCGTATTCGAAGTGTTCGAACTTTGACACGATGTAATAGCTTTCTTTTCCTGCTTTCACCCACTCCACAAAATTTTCTACGCGCTGGCGACGGAGGCGGTAGTGGTTGATACTCTCCGGAAACATACCTGCAAAAAACAAGGTGTAGTCGCCAATGTGTTTTCGGACCTGGCGTTCCCGGTCGAAGGAAGGGGCTGGTCCGTACACGGGATCGGACTCGATGAGCATCTCGCCGACGTCATTCAACTGTTTGCCGGACGCGGTGCGAATTTTCATTAATTGTTCTGTATCGCAGAACTCGGCCAGAAGGTGCGCGACGTAGCTAACGACTTGCGGATCGCGAATGCCGATCTCCTGTGCGTAATGACGTCCTACAAGTTCGGTGAACAACTGCTGCAGCGGATGCGTCTCGGGAATCATATTTTGGGCCCCCACTTCGTGTTCCGATCTAACGCTTTTGATTCGCCGGAACAAAACCGCGTGCAGATTAAATACTGTAGTTTTGCATCGGAAACAAGTCACTATCGTGCTACTGAACACTTTAAACCCCGCGCTGGATGCGATGTTTCGCGAGCCGTTGCTGGCAGTCGAAGGGGTTGGCTGCTAATTCCGATTCTGCTCGAGTCGGAGCGTCCTCTGCTTTCATCTATTTCCGTAGGATGTTCTTGAGAGCGCCAGGAGGATTTGTGAAGCGGATCAACATTTCGAGCGGAGCACCATGGGAGCCGATCGTTGGTTACTCGCGTGCAGTACGCGTGGGCAATCAGATTCATGTGGCGGGAACAACGGCTACGGGGGCCGACGGCAAGATCATTGCGGGCGACGCGTACGCGCAAGCGGTGCAGGCAATCAAGAATATCGAGAGTGCGCTGCAAAGGGCGGGAGCTTCACTGAAGGATGTGGTTCGAACGAGAGTGTTTCTGACGAACATTGAGGATTGGCAAAAGGTGGGCAAGGCGCACGGGGAATTTTTTCGGGAGATCCGTCCGGCAAGCACGATGCTTGCGGTGAACGCGCTGGTTTCGGCGGAGATGCTGGTGGAAATAGAGGCCGAGGCAATTAGCGAATCGTAGTACGAAGCAGAAAGACAAACGGCGGAAGTCGTTGGGACTTCCGCCATCAAATTTTGATTGAAGATTAGCGGCGGCCTTTTTTCTTGGCCGATTTCTTTTTCGCTCCGCCCTTTTTCTTTGCGGCTTTCTTGGCAGCCTTCTTCGGTGCCTTTTTTGCGGCTTTCTTCTTGGCTGGTTTCTTTTTTGCTGGTTTTTTCGGGGCTGCTTTTTTCTTGGCAGCGGCCTTCTTCGGTGCCGCTTTCTTCGGAGCTGCTTTTTTGGCTGGTGGTTTCGGAGTCGGCTTTCTTGGGGGCGCGCTGCCTCCACCACCGCCAGCGGTTACAGGCTCGGGTGTAGAGGAGGGTTCGGGTGCCAAAGGTCCTTCGTCGTCTTCATCGACGACTGTGGGTTCTTCTTCCTCTTCTTCCTCTTCGTCGAAATCTTCTTCCTGCGATTCACTGAAAGCGCTGCTTTCACCAAATTCATCGGTTTCATCGTCCCGACCGTAGAGGGTCGGATCATCGAAAGACATATATCCTCCTGTATATTTTCGGCCACCCGCGCAACTTGGCGCTCAGGCCCAGGGCATTAGGACTTCTGGCCGTGAAACCCTCCCTGCTTCTGCGTAACGGCGCGCGATTATAGCATGGTAGTTTCACCCGGCAGTATCGTGCATTCGCCGGAGATTTGCGAGCGAAATTGTAAGAGATTCGTATGTACAGTAGCGGGTTGAAAAAGCCGGCGAGTAGTGGAGGGAACTAAAGGCGAAAGCGGTGACACGGGCCGCTACTCGTAGGCCAATGCATCAATGGGATCCTTCTGCGCGGCCTTAACCGCCGGATACAGTGCCCCAGCGATCGCGCCTACGATCGCAATCAGAGTTGCGCGCACAATCCAACCGCCGTCCACCACCACCTGCGTCAGGGGGAACTTCTGGGCGAGGCCAGCCCGCGCCGCCAGGCTGAAGACGATGCCCAGGACGATGCCGCCCAATGCCAGCAGCACGGTCTCGCGCAACACCACGTTCACAATATAAAGCTTGGACGCTCCCATGGCCTTGAGGATCCCGATCTCACGGGTGCGCTCCATGACCGCCGTGTACATGGCCTGGAAGATCACGATGAATCCAATCACCAAGGAAATGCCTACGACCACGTCGATGAAAGTAGAGAGGCCAGGGTAATTGCTGGTCGTCATCATGGCGAGGTATGCAGCCATCGAGGTGGCAACGTAGTCCTGCAATCCGTCAACTGCCTTGATCTCGCTGATGACGGTGTCGACATTTGCCGGATCATCAACTTTCAGGTAGAAGATGGTAGCTTTGTCCTTGGCGCCGATCAGATCCTGTAAAGTGCTAAGGGGAACGAACTTACGGCCGCCCTTTCCGCGCTCAACGATACCGGAGATGCGAAACTTGATGTTGAGGATCTCGATCGGTATCGCCTACCCTAACGTGCTTGGATTTGGCGAAAAGATCGTCCACCAGGACGTCGTAGGGGTCTCGGAAGGGGCCGCCCGAAAGATAATGAAATCCGGACGGACAGGCTTTCATAGGTCGGCAAGTCGATGCCCGCGATGATCTCAAGCGACCCGCAGTGGCAACCTGAGTGACAACCGGAGCCACGCTCTTCACGTGGGGCAAGTTTGGCCAGCACCCCTTCGATCTTTACCGACATCGGGGCCCCACTGAAGCGCTGAATGAAAGAAGAACCGGGCGGCCGCACGAGGATGTCGGCACCGATGCCGGCTGTCCGGGTGCGGGTATCCTGCATCATTCCAAGGCAAAGCCCGACGATCAGCAGGATCATCGTCACTTCCAGCGCGACGGCGACGATGCTGATCAGTGACCGGATCGGCCGGTGCACCAAATTCCCGACAATCATCCGATTCATCATGGTTGGTCTTTTCTTTCGAACTGACATGGAACGACTGCTCGATTTACTGACCGAATTTACTTGTTGCGGCCGAGGATAGAGTTGGTCCCGTTTTGCCCAGAACCATTCTTTGCCGAGCCAAGGCGGACAACTTCGGCGCCGGGAGGCTGCTCGAGCGCGAACTGATCATCGCTCAGTTGACGGTTCACATCCAACTTGAGAATGTGCAGGGTGATGTCGTAGTTCTCCCGAGGACGTTCGATCTCGATTGTGCTCGAGAAAGAAATTCCCGAATAGTCCTTCTCTTCGACGTAGTGCGCGTCGGTGGCCACGTTCCCCTGAAGATCGTAGATTCTCTGGCGGTGCGGGACCAGGTCGGTGCGGCTGAACTGAATCCGGCGAGCCAGATACCATCCCTGCGGGCCCTTCTGGATCACAGCCAGTTCGTAATCGGGCTGGTCAACGCGATGCTTTCTGGAATCGAGCACAGTCTCGTAGCCGTTTTCGAGCACCGCAATCTCGTCGGGGCCGATTTCGGGTAGGAGCAAGGCGTCATAGATGTACTGGGGCCGCATGTTTTCCAGGCGCTTGTCGGGCTGGTAGTTCTCGTCGTTGTCATCGCCGATGACGAACTTGTTTTTGGATGGAATCCAGACCTTGAATTCCTTGCCGTCGCTGACCATGTCAAAGGCAGTATTGCGGACGACCGGCATCAGCCCCTTCATGCGGAGCATGGCCGGCTTGCGAAGGAGAATATAACCTCGTATCTCTTTGTAATCAGTGACCCGGCCGTTCTTGGCGTCCGCGGCGGAGGCATCGATGTCTACCGTGGCCTGGAGGGATTGGATACGGTGGGCCTGGCTGTTGACGATTTCAATTAGTTCGGCTCTGGGTGGCGGTCTTCAGCGGAGCGTTGGAGAATTGGCGTTCGAGGGGACGGGTTCGGAACAGGCAACCGCCCAAGGGGAGGGCAACTGCTAAACAAAGACCTAGCCACAAACGTCTATGAGAACGATCCATTCCTATCCCGCAGCCTGGTAGGCCTCATCTGTTAAGTATCTGATTAGTATAAAGCACAGGAGGTTTCATTGTTTTCAACGTAATCCGAGGGCATGGCGATAGGCGGCGATGTTGCGGTCGTGCTCGGCAAGGGTGGTGGCAAAGCGGTGGTGACCGGCGCCGTCGGCGACGAAATAGAGAAATTTTGTTTCTTCCGGATGGAGTGCGGCTTCGAGCGCGGTACGTCCGGGATTGCCGATGGGGCCGGGAGGCAGGCCTGGGAAGCGGTAGGTATTGTACGGGGAGTCGACCGCCAGGTCGTCATGGTGCAGACTCCCTTGGTACTTACCCATGAGCAGCTCCGCGTAAATCACGCTGGGATCGGCGTCGAGCGCCATCTTCTGATCCAGCCGGTTGAAGTAGACGCTGGCTACACGCGCCCGCTCCTCGGGAGCGGCTGTTTCTTTTTCCACGATGGAAGCCATGGTGACAATCCGGTGGACGTCGGTATTGGTGCCGGTCTTGGCGTCCGACGAGATTAGCCCGATCTGCTGCGCGACCACACGAAATTGTCGGACCATGATGGCGGCCATTTCCTGAAGGGTTTGAGTGCGGGTGAACTGGTAGGTGTTGGGGAAGAGATAGCCTTCGAGGGACTTGGCCTCGGGCGCAAGATCGGAGATGAGTTCGGTGCGGGTATGGGCAATATGAAGGAAGTCGGCAGCTGAGCCGAGCTTGGCGTCTTCCATCGCCTTTGCGATGTCGAACATCGTGAAGCCTTCGGGAATCGTGACCACGTGAAAATAGATGTCGCCGCGGGTGAGGCGGTCGTGAATTTGCGGCAAAGTGGCTCCGCGCTCAAAAAGATATTCGCCAGCCTTCAAAGAGCGTTTCGGATGCGCAAAATGCCAGGCGAGGAACGCGTACTCACTGCGGATGATTCCGTCTTTCTTCAATTCAGCGGCGATGTGGTGGGTGGAATATCCGGGCCGCAGCAGAACGAAGGTCTGGGCCGAGGGAGGCGTGACCGGGGCATAGAGTTGCCAGGCCGCAACGCCGACCGCGCCGACCACCAGGAGAAAGAAGAGTTTAATTAGAGTGCGCAAGGTAGAGACTAGAAGAGCAAGTCAAAAGTCAAAAGTCAAATTGAAGAAGTAGAAACATATTGGCATTGCAGAGCATCTCTAGTGGGCTCGGGTTTACTTTTGCATTTTGACTTCTTACTTTTTACTTGTCCTTCTCACTCTCCCAGCCAGTCGGCGTAGGGTTTCATCGATTCGACGTGGTCGCAGATGATTTTCAGGGCGCCGGTGATTGGAATGGCGAGCAGCAATCCGACAGCGCCCCAGATTGCTCCCCACAACAGCAGGGCCAGAGTTACCGCAAGAGGGTTGATCCTGAGGCGGCTGCCCAACAGCTTTGGGTAGAGAACGTTGAGAGCGATCAGGTGCATCGCGATTACGGAGATGAGCACAATAAAAAGGTCTCCGCCTTCCAGTTGCCCGAAGCCGACGAGGATGGGCGGGACCATTGCCAGGACAATGCCGAGGTAGGGAACGAGACTCAGGAAGCCGCTCAGAAATCCGACAAAGTAAAAGAAGGGTACATGCAGCAGGCCAAAAACGGCCACGCTGATTCCCGAGATCAGGAGTCCGATGAGGAAATTGCCGACGATGAAGCTCTGCAGCATCTTCCCGATCAGCCCCAGGGTCACAAAGGCGGTATGCCGGTGATGGAGCGGGAAGAGCATCACGGTGGCGGAGCGGGCATGGTTCTGCCAAGTCAGAAGAAAGTAGGCCAGGAAGGGAATAAAGGAAGCAGCGAGCAGGATGTCGGTGAAAGTGCTGGCTCCGTGGGTGAGAACGTCGGACCAATTCGTCACTTCTCGCACCTGGATCACGTTGCGAGCGTCCGGTGAGGAAACGGCCTCTCCGGTTTTCTCGATTTTTTCTGCCTGCTGGCGGAGGGGCTTGATCACGGATTGGATCTTCTTCGAATATTTCGGAACATTGTCCGCAAATATGATGGCCTGGTTGTAGGAAGTCACCGTGATGCCGTAGAGGACGAGCACGAGGGCAATTACGCTGATCAGCGCGGAGACGGCTCTTGGAATGTGCAGGAATTCCAAAGCCTGCACCAGCGGGGACAAGGTAAAGCTGAGAAGAATGGAAAAGAACAGGACCGCCAGAACGGATTCGCCGAAGTAGGCGAACATGATAATCAGTCCGATGCCGAGCAACGTTAGGGACCAATGATGCGGCCGGACGATGGGTTCGGGGGCCGGGTTGGTTTCGGTGGTTTCCATGTCGTAGCCGGTGAACCATTCTGCCTGAGTCGAACAGTATTTGCACGACAGATTCACCCGACAGATTAAAGACGCCAGCCTGCAAGGTGGCTTGACTCCTGCCGCAGGCGCGGCAATGATCCTTCCATGCTCATGCACCGCCGCGTTCTGGCCCTCGACGTCGGATCAAGACGAATTGGGGTTGCTGTCTCGGATGCGCTGGGGATCACCGCGCAGGGGCTCGATACCATTCAGCGGCAGAACAAGCGCAAGGATTATGAGGCGTTAGGCGCTGTTCTGGAAAAGTATGACGTGGGCGAGATTGTTGTCGGATTGCCGTTGCGGCTGAGCGGTGCGGAAGGCACGCAGTCTGAAAAGATGCGACTGTTTGCGGAGGAGATTAGAGTGAAGTTTGGGCTGCCTGTCCATCTATGGGACGAGCGCTGGACCTCGACGGAAGCGAATCGCTTGCTGCGGGAGACCAATCTGTCGATCGAAAAGCGCGGGAAAGCGGTCGATCGGATGGCGGCCATGCTGATTCTTCAATCTTGGCTGGCGGCGCGAGGCTCAAATCTGTCTGACCAGGGATAGCGCAGCAATGGCCGCCTGCAGGGCTGTTATGTTTCTTGGGAAAGCCGGGCAGCCGACTAGGAGGCCAGTTCAGAAATTTCAGGAAAGCGCAGATTGCACTTGGTCAGCGCTTTCGTGAGCGCTTCTTCAATGACGTGCTCGTCGACGTTGCGGGAGATGGCGATCTCGCTCACCAGCAGGTAACGAGCCCGCTCCAGCATCTTTTTCTCGCGGAATGAAAGCGACTTGGCCTGATTCAGGATGAGCAGGCTCTTCAGAACGGCGGCGACGTCGGTCAGAGATCCTGTGCGCATGCGCTCGGAGTTCTCCTTAAACCGATCTTTCCAGTCGGCCGCGTTGATGCACTCTCCGCTCGACAAATAGTCGACAATTTTTTGCACTTCGCCATTGCGCACAACGGGGCGCATGCCGACGCTCCCGACGTTGTGGAACGGAATCATGACTTTGAGGCTGCTGGAAGCGATCTTGAGGAGGTAAAACCTCTCGACAGTCGCGCCGCTGGTCCGGCTGCTGATCTGCTCGATGATGCCGACGCCATGGTTGGGATAAACGACCTTGTCGCCTATGTGGAAAACGTGGTCGTTAGTCATGGTAAGCCATCCCCCCAGACGCCCTACCCAGTTTAGTCGGCGGGTACGAGGAAGGCAAATCGGGATTTCATATTGACCTAATTTGGAGGGCAGAAGCCTCCGCGACGAACTTGAATTGCGTAACTTTTATTTATTGGGGTGAACTGCTCCTTATTAATCAACATGTTACGGAGCGGGATTCCGTTGGGCCTAGCAACAAATCTACGGACTGCAGGACTTAGCTTGCTAGCCCGCATACAAATCGCAGACACCAAAACCGGAATCGAGGATAAGTGATAAGCGGTTTCCAAGAACAGGGGTTTGATTGATTTCGGCTAAATGGATGAGATCCGGAGGGGTACGAGCGGAAAGAGGGAGGCCCGCCCCTTTGAGGAGACTAACGCGTTTATAATATCCCACGCGCGTCTCGAGATTTCATGACAGAGCAGATTAAGAAGAAGCTTCAGGAAGAGTTGAATACGCTTGAGCGCGAACTCGCCTACGATATTCCCCGCGAATTGAAAAAAGCGGCGGCGCTCGGTGACCTGAGCGAAAACGCCGAGTATCACATGGCCAAGCAGCGCCAGGAGTATCTGAAGGCGCGCGTGCGACAGCTTGGGCAGAGACTGTCAGACCTTTCCCTGATCAACATGAATAACATCCCGCGGGACAAGGTGGGGCTCGGCTCGACGGTGAAGGTGTATGACAGTGCTAAAGAGGCAGAGGTGGAGTACCACATCGTGACGACCGAGGAGTCGGATGTGGTGAATGGGAAGATCTCTACAAATTCGCCGATCGGGCGGGCGCTCCTGAATAAGAAGGTGGGCGATAGCGCGACCGTGGTGACGCCGAACGGCAACCGCGAGATGGAAATTTTGAAGCTGGCGACGATCCATGACTTGGCGGAGCTCGGGCCGGGAGCGGAAACGAAGTAAGTCAGGGTCGTTTGGATCTGGTACCCGCGGCTTGAGTCATCTTCTGTGAGCTCGTGTCTGATTGAACATTTTTTAAGCAGGTCTTCAGTTTGATGGGTTATTCCATATGAGTTGGACTAGCGGAGTTGGGCGGGCTTGCGGGGTTTTGCTGGATGGAATCGTCCGTTTGCTGGCGCTGTCGCATATCAACCCCAACGTTCTGACTTTGATGGGGCTGATCGTCAACACCTATGCGGCGTTTTTGTTTGGCTCCGCGAACGGCGAGAACCAGCGCCGCATGTTTCTGTACGCAGGGCTGGTAATTATTGGCAGCGGCTTCTTTGACCTGGTCGATGGGCGGGTGGCGCGGGCGTCGAATCAGGTGACACGATTTGGGGGCTTTTTCGATTCGATTGTGGACCGCTACAGCGATGCTTCACTGTTTCTGGGATTGCTGGTATTTTACGGGCGCGGCAGCCGGTTCTTCTATGTCGTACTAGCGGCGCTGGCGATGATCAGCGCGATCATGGTGAGTTACGCGCGAGCCCGCGCTGAATCGCTGATCGGGACTTGCCGGGTGGGGTTCATGGAGCGTCCCGAACGGCTGGTGCTGCTGATTATTGGCGCGCTCTTCAACGAGATGGCGCCAGTGCTGTGGGTGATTGCTGTCCTCTCTACCATCACGGTGTTTCATCGTGTTCTATTCACGTGGCAGCGTACGCGGGAACTTGACGCGCAAGTTGCCGGGCGCGCCGCCTAACTTCTCCGCACGCAATTCATAATATCTGGACATGAGATTCATGTTTCACGAGTGCTAGACTATTTCGGCACTGGTGGGGGGAATTTCGTTTGGCCAATCCAATTCTGGTCGTTCATGGCGGAGCCTGGGCTATTCCGGACGATATGGTCGAGGCGCACTTGAACGGAGTGCGCAATGCCGCGTCTGCCGGCTGGAACGTGCTGGAACGCGGCGGTTCATCGCTGGACGCAGTCGAAGCGGCGGTGGTGGTGCTGGAGGACGATGAGACTTTCGATGCAGGACGCGGCAGCTTCCTGAACCGGGATGGCAAGGTTCAACTCGACGCGTTCATCATGGATGGGGCAACATTGCGCGGCGGAGGAGTCGGATGCGTAGAGCGGCTGCGCAATCCGGTGCGGGCGGCGCGAAAAATTTTGAGCGACAGTCTCGCATGTGTATTTCGTGGCGGAAGGGGCTGAACGTTTTGCGGCGGAGCATGGCATCGAGTTGTGCCGCAATGAAGATTTGATTATTCCGCGCGAGGTGGAACGCCTGCGCGAATATCAGACCCAGGCTTCCACGCACGGCAACGACCTGTTCGCGCCGGAGATTTCACACGATACGGTTGGAGCGGTAGCGCTCGATCGAGAAGGAAATATTGCAGCTTCGACTTCGACCGGCGGGACTTTGAATAAAGATCCGGGAAGGCTTGGCGATTCCTCATTGATTGGTTGCGGATGCTATGCGGACAACACGAGCGCCGCAGCCTCGACGACGGGATGGGGCGAGCCGATCATGAAGTTGGTGCTCGCAAAGTGGGCGGCGGATCGAGTTGCGTCCGGCAGTTTGCCGGAGTGGGTGGCGCAGGAAGCCATGAATCATCTGAAGCAGCGTCTGAACGGGCATGGCGGAATTATTCTGCTCGACACGCAGGGGCGGTTCGGGATTGCGCACAATACTCCGCGCATGGCATGGGCCATCCGAAGCGTGGAGAAGCAGGAATCGGGAATCGAGAGATAGGCTTTCGGCACTGGGCTCTCGGCTTTCGGCGCTTACGATGTTTTTTCAATGAAATCCCTTGAGGTTGAAATTTACTGAGTGGCAGAGCCATATCCGAACGACTAGGGCCTAAAGCCGAACGCCGAACGCCTGGAGTCTAAAATTCCACATGCGCTCGAAATGTTGGCACTACAACTGGCCCGCGGTCGCGGTTGTACCCGGGATTATTGATGTGCTGGACTCCGGGAGCGAGGTAGATGCCGCGCCAGATGTGCGCTGTGTAGTAACTTTCGAAGATATCTTCTCGGCCATAGTCGAGGTCGCCATCGCCTAGCAGAAAACCTAATCCTCCCAGTCGCAGGTATTCCTGATGGTCCTTGCAGATTCCATTGGTGACGACCGCCACGCCGGCGCGATCGTAGCGACGGTGCCAGAGATTGCCGGAGACGCCCAGTCCGGTTGCGAAAGTCTGATCAACCTCGGTGTAAGCGAACGATTCTGTCTTGCCGTTGTTCCATCCGAAGCGCGCGAAGGCGGTGAGGTTGGGAGCAAGATTCTGTTCTATGTTCGCGCCGAAGCCGTACTTCAAAGTGACGTGCCAGGGATGAGCCGTGATGTCAGGAACGGGGACGAGTCCTTCTTTAAACTGGGCGACTGCCTCGCGATAAATACCCATGTTCGCGAAGTTGGTGTACGCGAGAAGGCGCGCGACGCCTGATTTCTTGGGAATGAAGCCACGGCGAAATTCGTATTCGTAATTTTCCGAATGAACCTGCCAGGGGCGCCAGACGAGGTCGATGCCATTGGCAACCTTGGGCATGAAGGCTTCGGAGAAGCGAAATCCCCAATTGCGGTCTTCGTAGTCGGCGGTCAGGCCCACGGTATAGCCGCGCGTATCGGCGGGGTAATCCCATGCACCGTTGTTGTCGGTGGTCCAATTGAGGAACTGAAAATGGGTATCGGTGCCAACGGAGTTGATGTCAAAGAAATCGGGCATGCTGAACTTGCCGAAGCGGAGTTCGAGACGGCGGCGGGGAAGTTCTTCGAAGAGCGAGAGAGCGTTGCGCTGGTTTTCAATTTTGTCGGCGCTCAGAGCGAACACTTTATGGATCATGCCGCGAGCAAGGTAGGGGGCTTTGCTGAGGAGGGGATTGCGAACGATGTCGAGATCGGTGTTTCCGGCGAGTCCAAAGCCCTGGCTGAGAGCGGTACCGCCGGCTTCTTCGATATCAACCAACAGCTCAGTAGAGTTGTTAATCCGGACGCCAGAGTAGAGCGTCAGGACTCGGGAAAGCGCTTTTTCGTAGTTGGGGCTCAGACTGTGAGTGCCGCTGTAGAGGGCGGGGAAACTGGGATGGGCCTGGAAGATAAAATTCGCCTGTCCGGAGAGCCAGAAGCGCGAGGTCTTGAAGTGGGGGAACATCGATTCGGGACTGTCATCGGTAGAATTCGCGTCGGAGTCGGCGGAGGCAGGAGCGGGAATCGGGGCAGGCGAGTCTTGGGAGGCGGAGGGAATTGACGACGAGTTCGGGGTACGCGGCGCTTGCGCGATTGAGAGGCTAGACCAAAGGATGAGGAGCCAGGCGGCCACTGGCAGCGTCCGACGCGCGTTCATCGCGAAGAGGCTTGTGGCTCGGCAGTTTGGCGTTGTCTTCATCAAAGTCCATTTAGTGTATCGGTAGGTGCTCCGACGATTGGACTGCAGAGCGCAAGAGATTAGTTCCCGCGATTCAACCAAATACCCATCGCGGCGAACGAGCCACAACCGTTTCAGACTCTACCAAAACCCGGGTCTGCCGAACCACCATTCATTACAATCGGAGAACTGCCATGCCTGACGTTGAGTGGATCCGAGAATTCTGTCTGTCTTTCGCCGATGTGTCAGAGGATATGCCATGGGGCGACGATCTGTGTTTTAAAGTTCGAGGAAAAATTTTTACCGGCATGGTGCTGTCGGACGGCAGGTTTCCACGCATCACGCTGAAGTGTTCACCCGAGATATTTCACGAACTTCTCGAAATTGAAGGTATCTCCGTCGCTCCGTATGTTGGGCGCTACAACTGGGTGCAGCTGGCAAATCCGAATGTGGTGCCCGCGAGTGAACTGGAACGGCTGATCCGACAATCGTATGAATTGGTTGTGAGTAAAGCTCCGAAGAAAAAGGCTTTCAAGAAGAAATCCACGGTGTCCGCGCGGAAAGCGCCGCCGAAAAAAGCACATCAGAAGAAAGTTTCCAAAACGCGCCGACCGAGCTCGTGAGTGCGGGGAGGATGCTGGTAAACTCACTGGTTGGCCTATGGCTGGCGGACTCATCCTTGTAGAGCATCTTGCAGATTAGATTGCGTTGAGGCACTCATGTTGAAACCTGGAGACATTGCGATTGTGAGCGGGGCGCGCACGCCCTTTGGACGTTATTGCGGAAAGATCAAAGACTACACGGCGCAGGAACTGGGTGCAGTAGCGGCGAAGGCGGCGATCGGGCGGGCGGGAATCGAGCCCTCGGAGTTTGACCACGTTGTCTTTGGCAATGCGCAGCAGACCTCGGGTGACGCGCTCTATGGGGCTCGGCATGTGGGATTGCGGGCGGGTCTGCCGATTGAGACTCCGGCGCTGACCGTGAACCGGCTGTGCGGGTCGGGAATGCAGGCGATCGTGAACGCGGCGCAGATGATCCAGACGGACGAAGCGAAGATGGTGCTGGCGGGCGGAATGGAGTCGATGTCGCAGGCGCCTTTTTCGATCCGCGGACGCGACGGCTTTACATTGGCGCCGGGCGGGAAGCTCGAAGACTCGCTGATGGTGGCGTTGCTCGATTCTTATTGTGGGATGTATATGGCGAGCACCGCCGAACTCTATGGCGAGCAGCAGGGAATTACACGGCAGGCGCAGGATGAGCTGGCGCTGCGTTCGCAGCAGAACGCCGAGGCCGCCTATAAAGAAGGACGCATTCAGGAGGAACTGACTCCGGTGCCCTTGCGGAACGCGAAGGGCGAGGCGACGGGCGAGCAACTGACGGAGGATGATCACCGGCGTCCGCAAACGACGATGGAAGGCTTGGCAAAGTTGCGAGCTTCATTCGGGAAAAATGGGACGGTTACGGCCGGGAATGCCAGCGGCATTGTTGACGGCGCGGCCGCGGTGGTGGTGATGTCGCTTGAGGATGCGCAGAAGAGGAACCTTAAGCCGCTGGGACGGATTGTGAACTGGGGAATTGCGGGAGTTGATCCGAAGATCATGGGTAGCGGTCCGGTTCCAGCGACGAAGGCGGCGCTGCAGCGGGCCGGAATGACGCTGGACTCAATCGATCTGATTGAATTGAATGAGGCGTTCGCAGCGCAGTACCTGGCGGTGGAGAAAGAGTTGGGACTCGATCGCGAAAAAGTTAACGTCAACGGTGGAGCGATTGCGCTGGGGCATCCGCTGGGCGCGACCGGGACGCGGCTCGTGATTACGCTGCTGTATGAGCTGCGTCGGCGGAAGAAGAAGTATGGGCTGGCGACGGCGTGCATTGGCGGCGGGCAAGGGATTGCGATGGTGGTGGAGAGCTTTCAGTAAAGGCGTTTCACCACAGGAGGCACCGAGAAATCCTAGCTGAGTTCTGACATTGTGATCCCGAGCGAAGGAACTGCGAAGTTTTGATGGCGCTGTCAAGGTGCATAGATTCATCGCTTTGCTCAGAATGACAAATTTCTTGGGTTGTAAGCGCGAAGGGAAGCAATCATGGAAATTAAGAAGGTTGGTGTTCTCGGTTGTGGGCTGATGGGTTCCGGCATTGCGCAGGTGTGCGCCACGGCTGGATTTGATGTAACGGTGCTCGAAGTGGAGCAGAAGTTTCTCGACAAGGGGATTGCCGGGATTGAGAAGTCGCTGGCTAAGTTTGCCGAGCGACCGGTGGAGAAGGGCGGAATCACGGCGCAGCAGAAGGATGCGATCCGGGCGCGTCTTAAGGGAACGACGAACCGTCAGGATCTGCACGACTGCGACATCGTGATTGAGGCCATCATTGAGAACGTGCAGCAGAAGCGGGATATGTATGACTCGCTGGATGGGATCGTGAAGCGCGAGGCGATTTTTGCTACCAATACTTCGTCGATTTCGGTGACGGAGTTGATGGCGGCGACGAAGCGCCCGGAACGGTTTATCGGACTGCACTTTTTTAATCCAGTGCCGCTGATGAAGCTGGTCGAAGTGGTCAAGACGATTGCGACTGCTCCGGACGTTTATGATTCGGCGTACGAATTCGCCAAGAAGCTGGGCAAGGTTCCGGTGCGGACCTCGGATAAGACCGGATTCATCGTAAACCGGCTGCTGGTGCCATATCTGCTCGATGCGATTCGGGCGTATGAAGAGGGCGTTGGCTCGATCGAAGATATCGACAATGCGATGAAGCTCGGGTGCGGGTATCCGATGGGCCCGTTTACGTTGCTGGATTTTGTCGGACTCGATACGACTTACTACATCACCCATGTGATGTATGACGAGTTCAAGGAGCGGCGGTTCGCGTCGCCTCCGCTGCTGAAACGTCTGGTTATGGCTGGGTGGTATGGGCGCAAGTCCGGAAAAGGGTTTTATGATTATGCGAACCCGGAGAAACCAGTGGCGGGGAAGTTCTGAAATTGCAGAAGTCAGAAGTCAGATTGCAGAGGTAAAAACTTCTTCTCCGCGGATTTGCGCGGATGGACGCGGATCTTCTTTCTGGCTTTTCGGGCGTGGTGGCGTCGCGCTCTCGGTAACACTCCTGCTCTGGGTGCTGCCGGCAAAATGCATAGATTCTCCGCTTCGCTCAGAATGACGGCAGGCTAGAGTTAGGAAGAACGACAGGATTGTGTGATCCGCAAAGATTTTGATTCGCAATGATTATTGATCCGCGAGATCTGCGTGAATCCGCGGAGAGGAATTTGACCTTATGAACTTTGAAAATATTCTTTTTGAAAAGAAAAACTCGATTGCCTACGTCACCGTCAACCGGCCGAAGGTGCTGAACGCGCTCAATATGGCCACGATGGAAGAGCTGCGGGGGGCGTTTCATGACATTAAGAATGATGACGGCATCCGGGTAGTGATCCTGACTGGCTCGGGCGAGAAGGCCTTTGTGGCTGGGGCCGACATCAGCGAACTGGCCGTGCAGGATGCGGTGACTGGCAAGAAGTATGCGCATCGGGGGCAGAGCGTTCTTAATTTGATTGAGAACCTGGGTAAGCCGGTGATTGCTTGCATTAACGGGTTTGCGCTCGGCGGCGGGTGCGAACTGGCTCTCGCTTGCACGATGCGACTTGCGAGCGACAATGCCAAGCTCGGGCAGCCGGAGGTGAAGCTGGGGATTATTCCAGGATATGGCGGATCGCAGCGGTTGCCGCGTCTGGTGGGCAAGGGACTTGCGATGCAGATCGTGCTTGCCGGCGAGATGATCACGGCGCAGGAGGCGCATCGCATCGGACTAGTGAATGAAGTTACAGCCACGGCTGATTTAATTCCGCGTGCTGAAGCGATTGCGGCAAAGATCATTGCGAATGCTCCGCTGGCCGTGCAGTACGCGATGGAGGCGGTGAATAAGGGCATGGAGATGACGCTGGCCGAGGGGCTATTTCTGGAAGCCGCGCTTTTTGGAGTTTGTTGCGCTACTGAGGATAAGAAGGAAGGAACGGCGGCGTTTCTGGAGAAGCGAGCCGGGAAGTTCAAGGGCAAGTAAGAAGTCAGAAGAAGTAAGAACTTCTTTTACCGCGGATCTGCGCGGATTTTCGCAGATCTTCTTTTAGGGTCTTTGCGATCAGACCGGAACCATATTTTGGAGGCATCGGCCACGGCTCGCGAGAACAAGAAATTCAAGATTGAGGTTCCTCCTGTGCCTGTCATCAACGCGGTTGAAGGGGAGCTTACTGCGGAGGGGAAGCACTTTGCGATTGTCGTGTCGCGATTTAATTCTTTCATCACAGAGAGGCTTTTTCAGAGCGCGTATGACGGTCTTTTACGAGCGGGTGCGAAGCGAAAGGACGTCGTGCTGGTGCGGGTCCCAGGCGCTTTCGAAATTCCGTTGGCCGCTCGTGCGCTGGCTGAGACTCGCAGGTATGACGCCATCATTTGTATTGGGTGTCTCTTGCGCGGCGACACGGCGCACTACGACGTCATCGTGAATGAGGTCACGCGGGGGATTGGGCAATCGGCGCAGGAGACTGGGGTCCCGCATGCGTTTGGCGTTTTGACTTGCGACACTTTGGAACAGGCGATTGACCGCGCTGGGCTGAAGATGGGGAATAAAGGATTCGAGGCAGCGCTGGCGGCGGTGGAGATGGCGAATTTGAAGTCAGCCGTCAGCCATCACCAAGCAGCGAGAGGGGCAGCCGTCAGCCGTCAGCCATCAGCCATCAGCAAAGGCAAGAACAACAACAACACCAAAACCAAAAGCAGTCGCAAGAGCAAATCGGCTTCGGCGGCCCGCAAGCGACGTTCCTAATCTGGATTCTTCCACACTACAAGTGTCCTGTAGACTGTTGTCAGCCTCAATCACCCAAAGGTTTTACTGATCGCTGAGGCTGATGGCTGACCGCTAAATGGGTACTCGACGAAAATCCCGCGAACTGGTTTTGCAGATGCTGTTTCAGGCCGACATGGGGAAACAGGCGCCCGACCTTGTGCGCAAGACGTTCTGGGCGCAACGGCAGGATGTGGATGAAGAAGTGCGCGGCTTTGCCGAGGATCTGTTTCGCGTGGCGAGCGACCGGCTGGGGGAAATTGATGGGCTGATCGGGAAGCACGCGCAGCACTGGAAGATGGAGCGCATGGCAGCTGTTGATCGAAATGTGTTACGCGAAGCGGTAGCGGAGTTCCTCGGCTATCCGAAGACTCCACGGGCAGTGGTGATCAATGAGGCGATCGAAATTGCGCGCCGCTATTCATCGCCGGAGTCGGTGACATTTATCAATGGCGTGCTGGATAGCGTAGGGAAAGAACTGGGCTTGTAGCATTCCACATTGAATCCCAGACAGCATTGCCTTTGCTGACTGAAGTCTGCGCCCTTCTTCTGCTTGGCTCTCTTCCATCCTTCGAGTTAAAAAACGAAAACTCTGGTTGCGGAACGGGATCTGAAGCGCTCAGTCCAGCTCCCCCACATAGCTGTGCGGCCCGTTGTCACCAATTAAGTAAAGCGGTGAACCCTGCCTGCGGCCGGACGCTACAACCTCACTGAGGCTGAATGGCGATCATGTCGGCTACGCAAAGCGGAGCATTCTGGCCGCCGTTGTTGCACATATTGTTGGTGCTGTTGTTGATGTATGGAACTTGCTGGAAGTCACCTCGACTGATGGTGTCCACAATGTGGACAGAGCCGGCGGCACAGGTTACTCCGTCAGGCTGGTACTGGTCGCAGGCGGCGACGTAGACCTGGCTTCCGTCGGTGGAAGATGAAGCGGCCAGCGGATCGCCATTGTTCACCAGAGGAACCGAAGTGGTTGTGCCGTTGGCGATGTTGAAGATCAGGACCGATGGATTCTTCTTGGCAACGATGATGAGCTGGCTGGCGTTGGCGACGAGTCGGGAATACAGGGGGATAAACGTACCCTGCCCGAGGTTGTACAAAGCTCCCGAAGTGAAGCTGAAGAGTGATGGAGGAACGCAGAAGTCTTTATCGTAAACGACGGGATTCTGTGTGAATTGCGCGGTCAGAACTTCAACGTTGGGTGGCTCGAGCGCGTACACGTTCTGAGTAATGAAATCGGTAGTTGCCTGAATATTGGTGGAAGGGAAGATTCGCAAAGGAATGCCAGCGGTCGCCACCGGACTATTTGCCAATTCCACGGTCGGGGCGCCAGCAACCGAACACATCGAGTAGGCGGAGACGGAACCCGAACCTCCGGAAGAGGCCGCGACATAGGCAAAGCTGCCATCCGCAGAGAAAGCGACGTCTGTGCCGGAGGTTACAGCGGGAACCTGGCCGAGCGCGTCCACCGTGGAGTAAACGAACAGCGTATTGGCGTTGGTGAGAAGGAATATTTTGGATTGATCCGGAGAAAAAGCAGCGGCACGAACGACACTGGGCAGCACGAGATCCGTAGTGGCCTGCGTGGATCCGTTGTAGATATAGACCTGAGGAGTGGCCGACACATCGTCGGAGACCACCACTTGCTTCCCGTCATTCGATATCGCTTCGACCGTGCCGCACAAAGCAAGGTTACAAGGGGTCGTCGAATTGGAGACAGTCGTTACGCCTCCGTGGGTCGAAGAGCCTGCGTCGAAGAACATCAGGCCTTGGTTGCTTCCGAGGTAGGCGCGCGGACCGGACTGATAATTGAACATCAGGGAGTTCGGTGTACGAGGGACGTTCAGAGTCGTGACGATGGGAGTGATTCCAGGGAGAAGGGAAAAAATCACGCTCTGACACC
The DNA here is from genome assembly GCA_963822545.1 of uncultured Acidobacteriaceae bacterium. GTDB lineage: Bacteria > Acidobacteriota > Terriglobia > Terriglobales > Acidobacteriaceae > Acidiflorens. The sequence goes on along the minus strand of CAWGIB010000015.1, from coordinate 170,792 downwards.
CTGCCAAATTCTGGCACATGTCGGTCGCTGCCCAAGCGGTATAGGTTGGCGGCTTGGAGGTAGTGGTCACGTTTAACGAGATCGCGCCGTATCCCAGTTGCGGGTTCGTCGGCGAAAGTTGCCCGCCGCTGGAATATACGGGAACGGCGGGGAGAATTCCGACATTGCAACTGGGGGGTGTGCAAGACGCTGTGAGGTTGGCGCCGCCGAGGTTAGCGCGAGAGCTCACGCTGTTGATTCCGGTGGTGGTAGTGAGCGAGGCGAAGGTCGCAACCTCAGGATTGTCGGTGCCCCAAGTGAGTGGCGGTTTGGTAAGCGTGAAGCCGAGCGTATCGACGGCGGTCGCCTGAAGAGTGAGGGTAGTTCCCGTATCAACCGTAGTCGAACTGCCGCTCAGTCCTTGGGCCTGAAGGCGGACGTACTGAATCAGGCAGGTTGTAATTGGCAACACATTACTGTTGGTCCCCGAGACACTGGCAAAGAGCTGCGTGACGCCAGGGGTTGCAGCGGTAATTTGTACCTGGTTAAGCGGCATGTTGGGAAGCAAATTTGCGGTCTTGAGAACGTCCGGATTGGTCACCGCCCAATTCAGCGGACCGACACTATTCGTGATGTCGAGATTGTTGCTATACGCAATGCCTTGATATAGCCAGGTCTGGTCTTGGGAGAAGCAGTCGAATGGAGGTTGTATCTGTTGGGCCGGCATCACTTGCAAACTGTCGACGTGGAAGTGCACGTAGACGGTAGTGGGTTGGCTGCTGACTCCGTTTACGACGGCGGTCACGAGCGCGATGCCGGGCGTGCCGGGATTGCAAATGGCGACCTGCGCGTCCCATGTTCCGGCGCAGGCGTTGCCGTTGCTGGCAACCGAGAGCGGTGCTGGGCCGGCCGGCGCCGGGCGGAATCGGTGACGGTGAACTGGGTTGAACCCACAACGGGACGGCCATTGGCGTCGGTCGCAGTCGCGCTGAAGACTTGGGATTTGCCGACATCCATCGAAAAATTGACGGCTGGGTTGAGCGAGACGTTCTGGACGCTTCCAGTGCTTGAATTGGGGGTGCTGCTGCCCAAGCACCCGGTCAGGGCGATGGCGAACGTGATGGTCATCAGCAGGCAAAGGCCTGAACCGCAACGATGCATGAATCCTCCCCGCGTCCCTTTTTCGGGCGCGAGCGTAAATGATGGCTGGAAAACTGCCAGTGTAGAAGGTATGTGTTCAGGTTTCAAGGTTGCATGGTTTGAAGGATTCAAAACCGAGAGCGGTGACGGCGTGTCCGAACACGTGCGCCGGCGGCTTACGACGCATGAAAACTTGTAAACTGTGAAACTTTGAAACCTGCTCTTTTTTCAGATGCTTTGAGGAGAGGTTGACGATGCGAAGTGTAGTTGATATTATCGATTGGTTCCGCGAGTTAAGTCTGGCTGGCCTGTAGACGGACCCTTTTGCCTGCATTGAATAAGGGATTCGGGAATACCTTGGCTGAGCTTTGAAGAAATACGTACCCGGCGGAAGTGAGACCGGGAACGCCCTCGCTGAAACGTCCTGCGAAAACCTAAGCGCCTAGGCCTCGAAATGCGGCTCTGGGAGTCACGCGAGGCTATGCGGGAGTAGCGGACGAAACGGAACGCCTCCGAACCTGAAATAGGTAAGGCGTGGCGTCACCGTCGTCGGCGATTAGTAAACGGGAATTCAAAATTTCTCACCGCCGTCAGTGCGGGAGAGTATGGCTGGACTTCAATGTCCATGCCAGCCTGGGGATGAGGGAAACCTTGTCTCCGAAGAACAATCCTGGCAAGGATCGTTCTCAAAGAATCAGTGTGATACGACGCGGCGGGCCGCGTCTGGGAGTGGCGAGAGTGCCTACTTTTAATCAGTTAGTGAAATTCGGACGGACGAAGCCGAAGTATAAGACGGCGAGTCCGGCGCTGCAGTCGTGCCCGCAGAAGCGTGGAGTTTGCACGCGCGTGTACACGCAGACGCCGAAGAAGCCGAACTCGGCGCTTCGTAAGGTAGCTCGTGTCCGTCTGACGAATGGAATTGAAGTGACGACGTACATTCCTGGCGTCGGCCACAACCTGCAGGAGCACTCGATCGTGCTGATCCGCGGGGGCCGTGTGAAGGATCTGCCGGGCGTGCGCTACCACGTAGTGCGCGGGACGCTGGATGCAACCGGTGTTGCCGGGCGTAACCAGGGACGTTCGAAGTACGGGACGAAACGCGCCAAGAAGGCGTAAGAGCAAAGTTTCAAGGTCGGAAGGTTTCAAGGGCGAGCAGTCGGTTTCTGAAACTTTGAAACCTCGAAACTCTGAAACCTGATTTTTAGCAGGAGCGAAAAGAACAAACATGCCGCGCAAAGGACATATCGCGAAGCGGACGGTTGAGTCGGATCCGGTGTACGGGTCGGACTTGGTGACGAAGTTCATCAACTCGATGATGTGGCAGGGCAAGAAGTCGACCGCCGAAAACATCTTCTACAAATCGCTCGTCAAGTTGCAGGAAAAGGGCGGCGACGAGCCTTTGAAGCTGTTCACGAAGGCGGTTGAGAACGCCAAGCCGCTGCTCGAAGTGAAGACGCGTCGAGTTGGTGGAGCGAACTACCAGGTGCCGATCGAAGTGGCTCCGGACCGGCGGACATCGTTGGCGATCCGATGGATTGTGAGCTATGCGCGAGGACGCGGCGAAAAAGGAATGATCGACAAGTTGGCGAACGAGTTGCTTGACGCCGCCAACGGCAAGGGCGCTGCCATCAAGAAGAAAGAAGATGTGCACCGCATGGCAGAAGCAAACAAGGCGTTTGCGCATTATCGCTGGTAGCGAATTTTTCATTTAGCAAATCAGAACGCAGTCGGAGCCCGGAGAGAGAGTAAGAGTCGTGCCCAGAACAGTCCCATTAGAGCGTTGCAGGAACATCGGCATCATGGCCCACATCGATGCCGGCAAGACCACCACGACCGAGCGCATCCTTTTCTACACAGGAAAGACGCATCGGATCGGTGAGGTGCATGAAGGCACGGCCATCATGGACTGGATGGAGCAGGAGCAGGAGCGCGGAATCACGATTACATCCGCGGCGACCACCTGCACCTGGCACGATATTCGCATCAACATTATTGATACGCCCGGCCACGTGGATTTCACGGCCGAGGTGGAGCGCTCGTTGCGCGTGCTCGACGGCGCGGTTGCGGTGTTTGACGCAGTCCATGGCGTACAGCCGCAGTCGGAAAAAGTCTGGCGGCAGGCCGATAAATACGGAGTTCCCCGAATTTGTTTCATCAACAAGATCGATAAGATGGGTGCTGATTTTGAGCATGCCGTCGATACCCTCCGCAAGCGCTTAAACGCAAAGCCAGTCGCGATTCAAATTCCAATCGGGCAAGAAGACAAGTTTCGCGGCGTGATCGACCTCGTCGAAATGAAGGCGATCATCTGGAACGATGAGGCGATGGGCGCCGAGTACGAGACAGAAGAGATTCCCGCCGAGCTGCAGAAAAAGGCGGAAGCATTCCATACGCAACTGGTCGAGACCGTTGCGGAGAACGATGACGACATTCTGCACAAGTTTCTGGAAGGCGAAGCGATTTCGCCGGCCGAGCTGAAAGCATCGTTGCGCAAGTCGACGATCGCTCTGAAATTGTTCCCGGTGGTAGTCGGAACGGCGTTCAAGAACAAGGGTGTGCAACCGCTGCTGGATGCGGTTGTGGATTACCTGCCTTCTCCTCTGGATACCAAGGAGACGCACGGGTTGAATCCGGATAACGGACAGCCGATCACGCGCAAAGCCGATGACAAAGAGCCGTTTTCGGCGCTGGCGTTCAAAATTATGGCCGATCCGTTTGTCGGCCAGTTGACGTTTATCCGCGTGTACTCAGGGCAATTGAAGTCGGGCGAGTCGGTAATGAACTCGCGCACTCAGAGGCACGAGCGCATTGGACGTCTGCTCAAGATGCACGCTAACAAGCGTGAAGATATCCAGGACATTCTGGCGGGCGACATCTGCGCAGTGGTTGGATTGAAGAACGTGGGAACGGGCGACACGATCTGCGATGAAAAGCATCCGATCACGCTCGAGTCGATCTCGTTTGCGGTTCCGGTGATTGCGGTAGCGGTCGAACCGAAGACGAAAGCCGATCAGGAAAAGATGGGCATGGCGCTGGCAAAACTGGCGCAGGAAGATCCTACCTTCAAGGTTCACACCGATCCTGATAGCGGACAGACGATCATCAGCGGCATGGGCGAGTTGCATCTTGGAAATCATCGTCGACCGCATGATGCGCGAGTACAAAGTTGAAGCCAATGTCGGCAAGCCGCAAGTGGCGTATCGCGAGACGATCCGCAAGCACGCCGAGGCGGAAGGCAAGTACATCCGGCAGACGGGTGGCCGCGGCCAGTACGGGCACGCCAAGATTTATCTCGATCCGAACGAGCCGGGCAAGGGCTACGAGTTCATCAACGACATTGTCGGCGGCACGGTTCCGAAGGAATACATCAAGCCGATCGACCAGGGCATGCAGGAAGCCATGGAAGGCGGAGTTCTCGCCGGCTATCCGATGGTCGACATCAAGGCGACTCTTTACGACGGCAGCTACCACGACGTCGATTCGAACGAAATGGCGTTCAAGATTGCCGGTTCGATGGCGTTCAAGGAAGCAGCGCGCAAGGCGAGTCCGGTGATTCTGGAGCCGGTGATGGCGGTCGAAGTGGTCACGCCCGAGGATTTTGCGGGCGCGATCATGGGCGACCTGAGTTCACGCCGCGGACGAATTGAAGGCATGGAGCACCGCGCCGGTTCGCAGGTGATCAAGGCGATCGTTCCGCTGGCGGAGATGTTTGGTTACGCGACTCATATGCGGTCGTCGACGCAAGGGCGCGCCGAATACTCGATGCATTTTGCGCGTTATGAAGAAGCCCCGAGGTCAGTGGCGGAAGAGATCATCGCCAAGACTCAGGGAAAGACGACAACGAAGTGACTCAACGCCCGGCGGTTCGTGGTTGATCGAAGGTTCTGGGTAGCGGACGGCAGGCGGGCAGATTTTGAAGTGGTGTTCGGTGCCGGTGGAGTTTGGACGAGAGTTGTTGTACCAGGCTGAAGGCTACCTGCGAACCGAACTCTGGTGTGAGGTTCCAGTCATCCCGGCAATATCGGGTACGGGACTTATGGGCTTGGCACCGGAACTTTGAAAGTTTTCGTTCGCTGTTTCAATTGGATTACGAGCGTTTCGGGAGCTGGATTCTTTCCGACGGCTTGATTGAGAAAGAGCAGTTCCTGGGCGCGTATTACGAAGGAGTTCGGTGGCAACGAAGAGAATTCTGTCTTGATTTAACGCTGTTGTCGGCCCGAGCGCCGGCGCTACAAAGGAAAAAAGGAAAATGGCGAAGGAAAAATTTGATCGTAATAAGCCGCACTGCAACGTAGGGACGATTGGTCACATTGACCACGGGAAGACGACGTTGACGGCGGCGATCACGAAGGTGTTGTCGAAGCACAATCCGAAGATTGTGTTCCGGTCGTTTGATTCGATCGATAACGCACCGGAAGAGAAGGCGCGCGGCATCACGATTGCCACGGCGCACGTTGAGTATGAGACGGCGAACCGGCACTACGCGCACGTCGACTGCCCGGGGCACGCCGATTACATCAAGAACATGATTACGGGCGCGGCGCAGATGGATGGCGCGATCTTGGTCGTTGCGGCGACGGATGGTCCGATGCCGCAGACGCGCGAGCACGTGCTGCTCGCTCGCCAGGTTGGTGTGCCATACATCGTGGTGGCGCTGAACAAGTGCGATGCAGTGGATGATCCGGAACTGCTGGATCTGGTCGAACTCGAAGTTCGCGAACTGCTGAAGTCGTATCAGTTCCCGGGCGACGACCTGCCGGTGATTCGCTTGTCGGCTCTGGGCGCTTTGAACGGGGAAGAGAAGTGGGAAAAGCAGATTGACGCGTTGATGGATGCGGTGGACAAGAGCGTGCCGCAACCGGCGCGCGAACTGGATAAGCCGTTCCTGATGCCGATCGAAGATATCTTCTCGATTCAAGGTCGCGGCACGGTCGTGACGGGCCGTATCGAGCGCGGCAAGGTGAAGGTGGGCGAGGAAGTGGAAATCGTCGGCTTCCGCGAGACGCGCAAGACGGTAGTGACGGGCGTTGAAATGTTCAAGAAGCAACTGGACGAAGGCATGGCGGGCGACAACGCTGGCCTGCTGCTGCGCGGCATCGCGAAAGAAGATGTGGAGCGCGGCATGGTGCTGGCGAAGGGCGGATCGATTACGCCGCACACGAAGTTCAAGGCGGAGGTTTACATCCTGACGAAAGAAGAAGGCGGACGACATACGCCATTCTTCAAGGGATACCGTCCGCAGTTTTACCTGCGAACGACGGACGTGACGGGAGTGGCGGAGTTGCCGGCGGGCACGGAGATGGTGATGCCGGGAGACAACGTCAGCCTGGTGATCGAGTTGATCACGCCGGTCGCGATGGAGAAGGGCTTGCGCTTCGCCATTCGTGAAGGCGGACACACGGTCGGCGCCGGAACGATTGCCGAGATTGTGCAGTAAGGCAAGTCAGAAGTAAGAAGTCAGATTGCAGAAGTAAAACCAAAAGCGGATTGCAGCATTCCGCCAGTTCTTTCCTTCCGGAGATGCCGGGAGGGGATTAGAGAGATAAAGTGAGCGCACAAGAGAGAATTCGGATACGGCTGAAAGCGTACGACTATCGCATTCTGGATCAGTCGACGGGCGAGATCGTGGAAACAGCGAAGCGCACAGGCGCGCAGATTGCGGGACCGATTCCGCTACCCACGATGAAAAACAAGTACTGCGTGCTGCGTTCGCCGCACGTGGATAAGAAGTCGCGGGAACAGTTTGAGATCCGCACGCACAAGCGCCTGCTCGACATTCTCGAGCCGACGCAACAGACGGTGGACGCGCTGATGAAGCTGGATTTGCCGGCGGGCGTGGACGTTGAGATTAAGGCATTCGGAAAAGAGCACAAATAGCTGTCAGCCGTCAGCCATCAGCCTCAGTAAAGGCAAATGGTTGAAAGCCTGAGCAGCCCCAGCCAATAGCGTTCAGCCAAGCTGGGAATGGAGAAGGAAATGGCAAAGGTCGCAGGAATTCTGGGCAAGAAAGTCGGCATGACGCAGCTCTTCGATTCGAAGGGCGAAGTGCGGCCGGCAACGGTTCTGCAGGCGGGGCCATGCGTGGTCACGCAGCACAAGAACAGCACGAAGGATGGATACATTGCTGCGCAGATCGGGCTGGTTGAATTCGTAAAAGAGAAGAAGCTCTCGGCGCCGATGCGCGGACATTTTGCCAAACACAATCTTCCTCCGGTGAAGTTCCTGCGGGAAGTGATGATCGAAGTGGAAGGGCCGAATGAAGATCCCACGAATGCCGTAGTCAAAGTTGGCGACCGCGTGCTGGTGGATATTTTCGAAGGCGAGAGATTTGTGGATGTGGTGGGAACGAGCAAGGGTCATGGGTTTCAGGGCGTAGTGAAGCGCCATCACTTTGCTGGCGGCCCGAAGTCGCATGGCTCGATGTTCCAAATCACGGGTTCGATCGGGTCCTCGGCGTTTCCGTCGCGCGTGTTTAAAGGCATGCGCATGTCGGGACACATGGGCAATGCGCGCATCACGACGCGCAACCTGCGGATTCTGGGTGTCGATAAAGATGAGAATCTGCTGGTGGTGGAAGGAAGCGTTCCGGGACCGAATGGCGGATACATCGTCATCAACAAGGCGAAGAAGCCACCCCGAGAGCGCCGTGGATTTGCGGGTTCGGCGACGGTCGATCCGTTGAAGGCGGCGAAGCGAGCAGCCAAGAAGGGCTAAGGCAAGTCGTTAGTCGAATGGTCGTTAGTCGTTCGGCAAGAGCCGTTCGATTCGAAAAGACGAGAGAGATATGGCAACTATTGATGTACACAATCTGAACGGAGCGAAGGTTGGAACGCTCGACCTGGCCGACGAAGTTTTCGGCGCGGTCAACGAAGACCTGCTCTCAGAAGCGGTGACGCACTATCGCGCCGCCCGTCGCGCGGGCACGCATGCGACCAAGAACCGCTGGCGCGTTTCGGGTTCGGGCAAGAAGCTGTGGAAGCAAAAGGGCACGGGGCGGGCGCGAATTGGCTCGATCCGGTCGCCACTGTGGCGCCACGGCGGCACCGTTCACGGACCACAACCGCGGTCTTATGACTTCGCCTTCCCGAAGAAGAAACTGCTGGGCGCGCTGCGTTCGGCTCTGGCCGCGAAGTTTGCCGATGGCAACCTGATGGTGGTGAATTCGTTTGAAATTAAAGAAGCGAAGACGAAAGCCTTTGTGGAGTCGCTCGGCAAGTTGAAGGTGGCCGGAACGATGCTGCTGGTCGACGTTTCGAACGCGGAAAACAAGAATCTGGACCTGAGTTCGCGCAACATTGCAGGGCTGGAACTGGTGCGCGCCAACGAAGTGCATCCGTATCACCTGATGCGCTACACGCATGTCATCTTCGCGCAGCCGGCGCTTGAAAGGCTGCAGGATTCGTTGCGGAAGACGGCATCACGCCGCGATCACGATTCCGAAACGGTGACGGAGAAGACTGCAAAGAAGAAAGCTGCGGACAAGAAGGCTGGCAAGAAAATGCCGGCGGCACGCCGCGCGCGTAAGGCGGAGGTGGCTGGGTGAAATCCGCATATCAGATTATTCGTAAACCGGTGATCACGGAAAAAGGCTTGGGTATTAAAGAGACCCAGAACACGCTGGTGTTCCAGGTAGCGCCCAAGGCGACGAAGACCGAGATTAAAGAAGCCGTGCAGTCGATTTTCAAAGTGAAGGTGGCTTCGGTACGGACGGCGAATTATCCGGGCAAAGAGCGGCGGCGGGGCAAGTTTGCCGGCTACCGTCCTGATTGGAAGAAAGCGTATGTGCGCTTAAGGGCCGGCGAGAAGATGCCGGAGTACGCGCAGAACCTGTAACAGCCGTCAGCGGTCAGCCGTCCGCCATCAGCTAGGGCGGGACGGAGAAAACTGAGAGCTGCTGAAGACTGAGAGCTGAGAGCAATTATGGCAATTAAGACATATAGACCGACAACACAGACGTTGCGCTATCGCACCTCGGTTACGACGGACGACATCACTTCGTCGAAGCCGCACAAGGCGCTGGTTGAGGGCAAAATACGGTCGGGCGGACGCCGCAATTCTGGCGACACGACGATGCGGTTCCGTGGCGGCGGCAACAAGCGCCTGCTGCGTACGATTGATTTCAAGCGCGACAAGCACGGCATTCCGGCGACGGTCGTGACGATCGAATACGATCCCGGACGTTCGGCGCGCATTGCGCTGTTGAGCTACGCCGATGGCGAGAAGCGTTACATCGTGCAGCCCGATGGGCTGAAGGTGGGACAGAAGATTGTGAGCGGGCCAGAAGCCGACATCTTGGTTGGCAACGCGCTGCCGCTGCGCAACATTCCGCCTGGCACGACCATTCACAATCTGGAATTGCGTCCTGGAAAGGGGCACAGATGGTGCGTTCGGCGGGCGGTTCGGCGCAGCTCGTCGCAAAAGAAGGCGACTACGGGCTGGTAAAACTGCCTTCCGGCGAAACGCGGAAAGTGCTGCTCGACTGCCTGGCAACGATTGGGCAGGTGGGGAACACGGATCACGAAAACGTGACCTGGGGCAAGGCGGGACGTACGCGCTGGGTGGGGAAGCGTCCGCATAACCGCGGCGTTTCGATGAACCCGGTTGACCATCCGCATGGCGGCGGCGAAGGAAAGACTTCAGGCGGCCGGCATCCGGTGACGCCGTGGGGACAGCCGACGCGCGGATACAAGACAAGGAACAACAAGCGCACGGATTCGTTCATCGTGAACCGGCGTAAGAAGAGTTAAGCGGTAAGGTTTCAAAGTTGCAAGGTTTCAGAAAACCTAAAGCTTCGCTCCCGAATTGCTGGGAGCTGATAGCTGAGAGCTGAGAGCTGAATTTATGGCACGTTCAACAAAAAAAGGACCGTTCATTGACGCGCACCTGGTGACGAAAGTCGAAGCCATGAATGCGCGCAACGAAAAGAAGGTGCTGCGGACATGGTCGCGGCGCTCGACGATTATTCCGGAGATGGTCGGACACACGATCGCGGTGCACAACGGAAGGAAGTTCATTCCAGTGTATGTGACCGAAAACATGGTGGGGCACAAGCTGGGCGAGTTCAGCTTTACCCGCCAGTTCAAGGGGCACTCGATGAAGGCGGCGACCGAAACGGCCGCGCGTCCAGCGGGTGTGCCGGGTGGACCGGGAGCGATTACTCCGTCAGCGCCAGCGGCGCCGAAGGCATAAAGAGAGCGCCGAGCCTCTAGCTACGAGCTAAGGGCCGAACAAAGGCAAAGAGATTATGGAATTTCGAGCTGAAGCACGATACATGCGAGTGTCGCCCCAGAAGGCGCGGCTGGTGCTGAACCTGATCCGCGGAGTTCGCGTGGAAGAAGCACGCAACACGCTGGCTTTTACGAAAAAGCGGGTGGCGGCGACGGTCGGCAAGCTGTTGCAGTCGGCAGTCGACAACGCGAATTTTCTGAGCAACGAAAAGGGTCTGGATGTTGACCTCGATAACCTGTATGTGAAGCACGTGGCGGCGAACGATGGACCGCGTATGAAGCGGATCCGGCCGGCACCGATGGGACGCGCGTATCACTATGTGCGGCGCATCTCGCACATCGAGATCGTGCTGGCCGAGCGCAACAGGAATGGCGCGCCGGTCGTGCACACGGTTGAGGGAGAGACGAAGTCGGCCGCTCCCGCAAAGCCGCGAACCAAAGCGAAGGCAAAGGCGCCGGCAAAGAAGAAGGCAGTCGCCAAGAAGGCGACGGCAAAGAAATAGTAGAAGGAAGGTTTCAAGGTTTCAGAGTTTCAAGGTTTCGAAGCAGGCGAGCGCGGTTAAGGGTTTCACCCGAAACTTTGCAACCTTGAAACTTTGAAACCTGGTTAAGAGAGTTAGGAGCGCAAATGGGACAAAAGGTCCATCCTTACGGTTTTCGACTTGGCTACACCAAGCCGTGGAAGTCGCGCTGGTTTGTCGAGAAGGACTACGACAAGCTGCTGCTGGAAGACTACAAGCTCAAGACCGAGCTGAAGGAAAAGCTCAAGTCGGCCGGCGTGAGTTCGGTTGAGATTGAGCGTCCGGGCAACAAGCTGCGGATCATCATCAAGACAGCGCGTCCCGGGATTATCATCGGGCGCAAGGGCGCGGAAATCGACAAGCTGAAACAGGATCTGCAGAAGAAGACGACGCGCGAAGTGCATGTCGATATCCAGGAAGTGCACAAGCCCGAGCTTGACGCGCAACTGGTCTCGGAGTCGATTGCGCTGCAGCTCGAAAAGCGCGTGGGCTTCCGGCGGGCGATGCGTAAGTCGGTGGACTCGGCGCTGCGTTTCGGCTGCAAGGGCATCAAGGTGCGCGTGAGCGGCCGTTTGAATGGCAACGAAATCGCGCGCTCGGAGTGGTATCTGCAAGGGCGGTTGCCGCTGCACACGCTGCGCGCCGATATCGACTACGGGTTCACGGAAGCGCGCACGACCTACGGCGTGATCGGAGTGAAGTGCTGGGTTTATAAAGGCGAAATTCTTCCTGCGAAAAAGCGGGAAGCGACGCCGGCTCGCGAAATTGCGACCACGGGCGCGTTTTAGGGAAGTTAAAAGTCAGAAGTCAAATTGAAGAAGTTCGATATTGCAGAGGTCAGAGGTCAGATTGGCGGAAAGTAAGAAGCATCTGACGGGAAGAATTTCCTGAGAGCTGACAGCTGAGAGCTGAGAGCTGATCTTATGTTGATGCCGAAGAAAGTTAAGTACCGCAAGCAACAGCGCGGTCGGATGTGCGGGAAGGCGTGGCGCGGCGGCGAGCTCGCTTTCGGCCAGTACGGGCTGAAGGTGCTCGAACCAGGCTGGATCACGGACCGCCAGATTGAAGCTAGCCGCGTGGCCATGACGCGTTTTGTAAAGCGCGGCGGCAAGATCTGGATCCGGCTGTTTCCGGACAAGCCAGTGACGAAGAAGCCGGCCGAAACCCGTATGGGTAAAGGCAAAGGCGCTCCCGATCATTGGGTGGCCGTCGTGAAGCCGGGCAAGATCCTGTTTGAGATGGAAGGCGTGACGATTACCGAGGCAAAAGAAGCGATGCGGCTGGCGTCGCACAAGCTTCCGCTGCGCACGACTTTCGTGAAGCGCGACGTGTTCTAGGGATTGCAGAAGTCAGATTGCAGAAGTACAGGCTGGAAGGAAGCTTCGCTGACGACCGAAGAGCTTAAGAACTGAGAACCGATTTATGAAGGCAGAAAAGATTCGCAATTTAACCGAACCCGAGCTCCAGCATCAGCAGCGGGACTTGGCCGACCAACTTTTCAAGCTGAAGTTCCAGATGAACATGGGACAGACAGAGAGCTTGAAGAAGATTCGTGGGTTGCGCCGGGATATCGCGCGCGTGAAGACCGTCCTGCGCGAGCAGGAACTTGGGGCACGCAAGACGGAGAAGAAATAGCATGGCAGAGACTACAAGCCAGAAAAAACAGCCGCACCACAAGATTCTGATCGGCACGGTCGTGTCCAACAAGATGCAGAAGACGATCGTGATCGAAGTCACCCGCAAGAAGGCGCACGCGCTGTATGCGCGCGTGATTTCCATCCGAAAGAAGTTTTACGCGCACGACGAGAAGAACGAAGCGCATGTCGGAGACGTGGTTTCGATTGAAGAATCGCGTCCGTTGTCGCGGCTGAAGCGCTGGAAGCTGAAAGAGATCATCCGCAAAACGGCGCTGGTGCCGGAAATTCCAGCCGATGCTGACGTCGTGGCGGGCCGTTAACGGTAAGAGGGAGAAACGAACATGGCAGTAATGATGAGATCCATGCTCGAGGTCGCCGATAACTCCGGCGCGCGCAAGCTGCAGATGATTCTGCCGCTTGGCGGTGGAACCGGTCTGCGAGCGGGACTGGGCGATGTGATCACGGCAAGCGTGAAGGAAGCCGCGCCCGACGGGCAGGTGCAAAAGGGCAAAGTGGTGAAGGCGGTGATCGTGCGGACGCGCAAAGAGCAAAGACGGCGTGACGGCACCTATATCCGCTTCGATCAGAACGCGGCGGTACTGATCAACGAGACGGGCGAACCGGTTGGAACGCGCGTGTTCGGTCCAGTAGCCCGCGAGCTGCGCGAAAAGAAGTTCTTGAAGATTGTGTCGCTGGCGCCGGAAGTTTTGTAAGGACGAAGTTTCAAGGTTTCACGTTTCAAGGTTTCAAGGTGCCTTGAATTGATGAAACTGCGAAATCCCGGTCGGGCGTTGAAGATTTGCGTTGAAACCTTGCAACTTTGAGACTTGGAATTCTTATGGGAACAGCAACATCAGCGAAGCATAAGCGAGTGGACATCCGCCGCAATGACAACGTAAAGGTGATGACCGGCCGCGATACGGGAAAAGAAGGACGCGTACTGCGCGTGTTTCCCGACGAGGGCAAGGTGCTGGTCGAGCACGTGATGACCGTGAAGAAGCATGTGCGACCGAACCCGCAGCGCAATGTCAAAGGCGGCATCGCAGAGCAGGAGCGGGCAATTCCACTCTCGAATGTGGCGCTTGTCTGTGGAACTTGCGGGCCAGTCCGGATTGGTCACGAAGTGCAGGGCGACCGCAAAGTGCGGGTTTGCAAGAAGTGCGGCGCAACGCTGGATAAATAGATTTTGTAATTGGCGATTTAGTAATTGAGTAATTGGAAACGACCATCGCATGTTTTGAATTACACAATTACCCGATTACTCATTTACACAATTCCTCACGAACCGGTAACCACTCCGAAACCGTGATGGAGAAGGTAGCAACGAAAATGGCGAAAGAAGAACAGAAAAAAGGGAAGCCGGGCAAAGGCGAGAAGCGCGCGAAGAGCCCAAGGCAGGTCCGGAAGCTCCGCGGCATTCAGCGAAGGAGCGGCCACGGCTGCGCACACGCTTCGATAAAGAAGTAGCGCCGGCGCTAGCCAAAGAATTGGATCTGAAGAACCCGATGGCAGTTCCACGACTGAACAAGATTGTGATTAACATGGGCGTGGGGGAAGCGACCCAGAACGCGAAGATCATCGATCCGGCGGTCAATGAACTGGGCCAGATCACGGGACAGAAACCGGTCGTGACGCGGGCGAAGAAATCGATTGCGGCCTTCAAGGTTCGCGAAGGCATGCCGATTGGCGCCATGGTCACGCTGCGCGGCGACCGGATGTACGAATTTCTTGATCGCCTGGTGACGATTGTGCTTCCCCGTGTGCGCGATTTTCGCGGAGTTTCCACGAAGTCGTTCGACGGACGCGGCAACTACACGCTGGGCCTGCACGACCAGTTGATCTTCCCGGAGATCGATTACGCGAAGGTCGACAAGTTGAAGGGCATGAATGTGACGATTGTGACGACCGCGCGTTCCGACGATCAGGCGCGGAGTCTGTTGAAGCATCTGGGAATGCCGTTCAGGGCATAAGTAAAAAGTCAGAAGTCAGATTGCAGAAGTAAAAACGATATCGAAAGAAATGGGTTGCTAGAAGCTAGCAGCCAGGAGCTAGAAGCTAAGTGGCCACTACAGCAAAGCGAGTTAAGGACGCAAGAAAGCCCAAGTTTTCGTCGCGCAAGCACAACCGCTGCAAGATCTGCGGTCGTCCACGCGCCTTTCTCCGCAAGTTCGGCATTTGCCGTCTGTGTTTCCGGGGATTGGCGTTGCGGGGCGAGATCCCAGGTGTTTCGAAGTCGTCCTGGTAGTAGCGTCGTTGGTCCCTGTCGTTGGTCGTTCGCGACCACTGATAGGCGATCACGGCGATGGTTGTGAGAATGGCGTTTTTGGTTATGTGGCTGGCGAACGACCAGCGACTAAAGACCAACGACGAAGGAAACAGCTGCTGACAGGTTCTCCGCTGAACGCGGAGCGAACGGGCGGCTCGAGGAGAAGCAAACGATGAGGTTGACCGATCCGGTCGCAGACATGCTGGCGCGCATTCGCAATGCGATACGCGCGCGTCACCAGAAAGTGGATATTCCAGCTTCGAAATTGAAGACGGAGATTGCCCGCATTTTGAAAGAAGAGGGCTATATCGCCAACTTCAAGCCGGCTGAAGAAGAAGGCCACAAGGTTCTTCGCGTCTACTTGAAGTACGGCAACAATAACGAGGCCGTGATTTCGAACCTGGCGCGTGTTTCGCGTCCGGGCTGCCGCGTTTATGTGCGCCGTACTGAGATTCCACGCGTGCTGGGCGGCTTGGGAATCAACATCCTGACCACACCGAAGGGCGTGATGACAGGACGACAGGCGCGCAGGCAGGGTCTGGGCGGCGAACTGTTGTGCGAAATCTGGTAATGCAGCCGTCAGCGATCAGTCATCAGCCATCAGTAAAAACGCAATGGCTGAGAACTGAGAGCTGAAAACTGAGAGCTGAGAGCTTAATTTATGTCACGAATTGGAAAAAAGCCGATCGCGATTCCCACGGGTGTCACGGTCAAATTTGAAGGCAATACGGTTCTGGTTCAGGGGCCCAAGGGCAAACTGAATACGCCACTTCCCTCCGGCATCAAGATGGAGCAGAAGGACGGCACTCTGGTCGCGGTGCGCGAGAACGATTCGCAGGCGGCGGTGCACGGCCTGGCTCGGGCGCTCGTCAACAATGCTGTCGAAGGCGTCACCAAGGGCTGGACGAGGGACCTGGAAATTGTCGGCATTGGCTATCGCGCCGAGTTGAAAGGCAAGGGGATGGTGGTCTTCAGTCTGGGTTATTCGCACCCGATTGAGTATCCGTTGCCGACCGGCGTCGACTGCGTGGTTGATCCGAAGCAGACGAAGCTGAGTCTGACCGGTATCGATCGCCAGAAGGTCGGGCAAGTGGCGGCGGAAATGCGCTCCTTGCGTCCGCCCGATCCCTATAAGAATAAAGGTGTCCGCTACGCCGGCGAACGATTGAAGAAGAAGGTTGGCAAGACGGGAGCAAAATAGCCGTTAGCCGTCAGCTCTCAGCCATCAGTTACTTCTGACGAAGTCTGAGGGCTGGTGATTTGCTGATGGCTGACCGCTGATAGCTGAGGGCTTATGTTAAGAATTGCGGCAAAAAATCAGACGCGGCAGCGGGTTCACGATCGCATCCGGAAGAAAGTGATTGGCACGCCGGAGCGTCCGCGGCTCAATGTGTACCGCTCGCTGAACCATATTTACGTGCAAGTGATCGACGACCTTCAGGGCGTCACGCTGGCGGCGGCTTCGACAGCCGAGGGCAAGAAAGCCGATCGCGTCACCGGCGGCAACGTGGCCTCGGCGAAGACTGTCGGCAAAAAGATCGCGGAACTCGCGAAGCAGAAGGGCATCACGAAAGTGGTGTTCGATCGCGGCGGCTACATTTATCACGGGCGCATCAAGGCAGTTGCGGATGCGGCACGCGAAGCAGGATTGCAGTTCTAGAAAACAGTTCTCAGCTGTCAGTTCTCAGTTCGCAGTAAAACCTTGACGACAGGGAACGGCGGCTGACAAACGAGAGAAGTCATAGGAGATTTCAGAATGCCAAGAGTTACTAAAAAGCTGGATGCGGGTTCGTTTCAGTTGAAGGACCAGGTTGTGTCGATTAACCGCGTGACCAAAGTCGTCAAGGGCGGCAAGAACCTGTCGTTCGCGGCGCTGGTGGTAGTCGGCGATCCTTCGGCGGCGGTGGTTGGCTATGGTTCGGGCAAAGCCAAGGAAGTTCCGCAGGCCATCCGCAAGGGAATTGAGTCAGCGAAGAAGAATCTCATGCGCATCAACCTGACGCAAACTACCGTGCCGCACACGGTGATCGGCCGCTTTGGTTCCGGAAAAGTGCTGCTAAAACCGGCTCCGGAAGGCACGGGCGTAATCGCCGGAGGCGCGGTGCGCGCGGTGATGACGTCGGCGGGCGTGCAGAATGTGTTGACCAAGTCGATCGGCACGACCAATCCGCACAACGTGATCAAAGCCACTTTCGACGCGCTGAAGAAACTGAAGAGCCGCGAAGCGATTGCGGCACTGCGCGGCAAGACGGTTGAAGAGTTGTAATCAAGTTTCAGGGTTTCAACGTTTCAAGGTTTCAATGTAACTGGACACGAGTTGCTCTGCCTTGAAACTCTGAAACCTTGAAACTTTGAAACCTGGCTTTAAGGAATTGTAAATGACAACTGAAGACATCGAAATCCGCGGCGGGCAAGATTCAGTTGAAGTGGATCCGGTCGGCAATCTGTTCGCCTGTGAAACACAAGGTAGTGATCAAAGGGCTGGGTTTTACCCGGCTGAACCAGGTAATTGTGCGTCCGGATAACGACGCCATTCGCGGCATGGTGAAGAAGGTGCCGCACCTGGTGGAGATCGTGAAGTAGAAAGGTTTCAAGTTTCAACGTTGTAAGGTTTCAAAGTTAGACTCGTCTGATGCGGGATTACATTGAACCTCTGAGACATTGAAACTTTGAAACATGGAAATCATATGAATCTTTCGACAATCAAAGCGCCCCGCAAGGCAAATACGAACAAGAAGCGTGTCGGCCGCGGTATGGGTTCGGGCATGGGCAAGACCTCGACGCGCGGTCACAAAGGCCAGTGGTCCCGTACGGGCGCGCGCCTGATCCGCGGATTTGAAGGCGGCCAGATGCCGCTCCACCGTCGCGTGCCGAAGCGCGGATTCACGAACATCTTCCGCGAGGAATATGACGTCGTTAATCTGGATCGCCTGGCAACACTGGGCGAGACCGAAATCACCCCCGAAGTGCTCAAGAAAGCCGGGATCGTCAACGGCAATTCGCCTGTAAAAATTCTGGGCAACGGCGAGCTGAAATCGGCAATCACCGTTCACGCGCACAAGTTCTCCAAGACGGCGCAAGACAAAATCACCAAGGCAGGCGGCAAGTTCGAGGTCTTACAGTAATGCTCGAAAAGCTGGCGAATATATTCCGGGTTCCAGATCTTCGCAAGCGCGTGTTATTCACGCTCGGCCTGCTGGCGGTGTATCGCATTGGCGGGCACATTCCGACGCCAGGTATCAATGGCGACAAGCTGGCGCAATTCTTCGAACAGAATCGCGGCAGCGTGCTTGGTTTTGTTGATCTGTTCAGCGGCGGCAACCTACGCCGCTTGACGATTTTTGCCCTTGGCATCATGCCGTATATCACTGCCTCCATCATTCTGCAGTTGCTTACAGTGGTTTATGAGCCGCTGGCGAAGCTGCAGAAGGAAGGCGAGATGGGGCGGAAGAAGATCACCCAGTGGACGCGCTATCTCACCGTTATTTTGAGCGCGGTGCAATCCTTTGGAATCGCCATCAGTCTGGAAAAAGCAGGAGACTTCGTCAACAATCCTGGTCCGGGATTTGTCCTGATGACGATGTTGACGCTGACCACGGGCTCGGCCTTCATCATGTGGCTGGGCGAGCAAATTACGGAACGCGGCATCGGCAACGGCATGTCGCTACTGATTTTTGCGGGTATCGTCGTTGGGCTTGCCGCGCGGCGTGGCTGACCTTTATCAGAAGGCGAGCACGGATGCCTGGGGAGCGTTTACGGCTCCGGCGATCCTGATGCTGCTTGTTCTGATGGTTGCGGTCGTCGCCTTCATCGTCTACGTTGAACGCAGTGAGCGCCGTATCCCGGTGCAATATGCCAAGCGGGTTGTGGGGCGAAAAGTGATGGGCGGGCAGTCGACGCACCTTCCGCTGCGTGTAAATGCGGGTGGCGTCATGCCGGTCATCTTCGCTTCTTCAATTCTTGCGTTGCCGCAGATGCTGGGAGCTGCCTTCCACAACAATCGTGTCATTGGACCACTGCTGGAGGCGATGAAATGGGGAGAGCCTCTGTATACGCTCCTCTACTGCCTCGGCATCGTCTTCTTCGCATATTTCTATATCTCGATCGTGTTTAACCCGAACGAAGTTGCTGACAACATGCGGAAGTGGGGCGGATTTATTCCGGGCATTCGTCCTGGAAAACGTACCTCGGACTTCATTAACGATGTGCTGACGCGCATCACTCTGGTCGGCGCGCTCTACCTGATTCTGATTTCGCTGATTCCCGAGTGGATGATTGCGGGCATCAAGCTGAATCATCTTCCGCTGGTCGGGCGAATTTTTGAAAACCTGCCCACCTGGGTGACGAACGGTTTGGGCGTCAACTTTTACTTTGGCGGCACGTCGCTGCTGATTGTGGTCGGCGTCGCAATGGACACGGTCACGCAGATTGAGGCGCAGTTGATCATGCGCCACTACGATGGATTTACGCCAAAGAGCGGCCGTATTCGGGGACGCCGCTGGTAAACAAAGAGCTGTGAGCTTCCAGTTGCGAGCTACTAGCAAACACCAAGAGTCGAATGATCGCTAGGAGCTAGAGGCTAGGAGCTAAAAGCTGGGTTTCGGACGCGGAGCCGGGTAGTATTTCCGCGATAGGAAATACGAATAGAAGGCGCCTTTCGATGGCCAGCGAAGCCGTGCAAAGCGTCGGGCCGGTGATTCTTCTGGGACCCCCTGGGGCCGGGAAGGGCACACAGGCTAAACATATTGTCGAGCGTTACGGCATCCCGCAGATATCGACCGGTGACCTTTTACGGGCCCACGTAGCGCTTGGAACCAACCTGGGCGTGCAGGCCAAAGTGGTCATGGACCGGGGTGAGTTGGTTCCGGATGAGTTGCTGTACGGCATTGTTGCCGACCGGTTGCGGGAAGCGGATTGCAAGCGAGGATTTGTTCTGGACGGCTTTCCGAGGACGGCTGCCCAGGCAGGATGGCTTGATGCCTTCCTGGAAAAAGAGTTCTTTGAAAATTCGGAGATGTGTCCCCCGATTGTGATCCAGTTGCAGGTGGATTATAATCAATTACTGCTGCGACTTACCGGGCGGCGCACGTGTCCCACCTGTGGAACGCTCTATAACATCCACTTCCAGCCACCTCGAGTAGACGAGTTGTGTGATCTGGACAATACCAAGCTGATCACCCGCAACGATGATCGTAAAGAAGTGATTGCGGAGCGTTTAAGCGCGTACGAAGAGCAGACCAAGCCGGTCGCGGAATACTTCCGGCGAAAGCGGCGACTGGTAGCCGTGAATGCCGATCAGGCAGTGGCGGATGTGACGGCCCAGATCTTCGGCGTGATCGATGGCCACAGCAAAGATTGCAAGCCGGCTGCAGTCAAGGTGAAGCGGAGACAGAAGCAGAAGCAATGATGGGTTTTGGAGAAGACAAGATCATCCGCAAGTCGCGCCAGGAAATTGAAAAGATGCGGCGCAGCGGTCAGATCGTTCGCCAGGTTCTCGATTCTGTGAAGGCCTTGGTCGCGCCGGGTGTGACGACCATGGACCTCGAGAAAATGGCGGAGAAGTTGATCGCGGATCTTGGAGCGACGCCGGCATTTAAGGGTTATTACGGTTATCCTTGCGTGCTCTGCACCTCGGTTAACGAAGAGATTGTGCACGGCATCCCGTCGGAAAAGCGGGCGTTGAAAGCGGGCGACATCGTCTCCATCGACTGCGGAGTGGTGTTCGAGGGATATTACGGAGACTCCGCAATTACCGTGCCAGTTGGAGACACGCTGGCGGAAGAGTTGAAGAAGTTGCTCGAGGTCACCGAAGCCTCTTTGTACAAAGGCATCGAGCAGGTAAAGATCGGCAACACCGTGGGACACGTTGGATCGGCCATCCAGAAGCATGTAGAGGCGGCGGGGTTCAGCGTAGTGAGGGAGTTTGTCGGTCACGGAATTGGGACCAAGCTGCACGAGGCGCCGCAGATTCCAAACTACGGCAAAAAGGGCCAAGGCGCTGAGTTGTCCGAAGGCATGGTGCTGGCGATCGAGCCGATGGTGAACTTCGGCGGTCCTGAAACGAAGGTTTTGGGCGACAAATGGACGGCGGTTACGGTTGACGGCAGCTACAGCGCACATTTTGAACACTGCGTGGCGGTCACGAAACAAGGGCCGGAGATTTTGACGAATTAGTTTTCAGTTCCCGGTTCTCAGTTCTCAGTGAGGCCGGATGGATTTCACTGAGAACCGAGAACTGACGACTGAGAACTGATATTTGGAGGGTAATGAGTAAAGAAGACGCGATTGAGGTGATGGCGACGGTGGTTGAACCGTTGCCCAACGCCATGTTCAAGGTGGAACTTGAGAACAAGCACCAGGTGCTGGCGCATGTTTCGGGCAAGATGAGGAAGAACTTTATCCGCATATTGCCAGGGGACAAGGTCGCGGTTGAGCTTTCGCCGTACGACCTGAATCGCGGGCGGATTGTATACCGCTACAAATAATCTGCTGAGCTTCGCTCAGTTTGACGAGCCGAAACGGGCCGTCGGTAGGTGAGGAATTATGAAAGTACGAGCATCGGTCAAGAAAATTTGCGACAAGTGCAAGGTCATCCACCGCAAAGGTGTAGTGCGGGTGATTTGCGAGAACTCAAAGCACAAGCAACGGCAGGGTTAAGTAGTACAGGCTTTTGCAGTTGCATTTACGGAGAGCTGACAGCTGAGAGCTGACGGCTGTTTTCAAGAGAGGGAACATGGCACGTATTGCAGGCGTCGATCTTCCGCGTAACAAGCACACGAATATCGCGCTCACGTACATTTACGGAATCGGCCACTCGCGCGCTGCGCGCATCCTGGCGGCGGCAAATGTAGAGCCGTTGAAAAAGGTGCAAGACCTCGCGGAAGACGAAGTCAACCGGATTCGCCAGGTCATTGAAGGCGAAGGCGGGGTCGAAGGCGATCTGCGCAAGGACGTTTCGATGAACATCAAGCGGCTCATCGAAATCGGCTCGTATCGCGGCTTCCGTCATCGCCGCAACCTGCCGGTCCGCGGACAGCGCACGCACACGAATGCCCGCACCCGTAAGGGGCCGCGCAAGGGAACGGTCGCGCAGAAGAAGAAGGCGACAGCAAAGACTTAAGAAACAGTTCTCAGTTCTCAGTTGTCAGTTCTCAGTAACGACGAGAACTGGGCCACTTGGAACTGAGAACCGAGAACTGAGAACTCAGATATGGCGAAACCAGCAGCAGCGGGCGGCGCAGCCGCACCCGAGAAAAAAGGCAAGAAGAAGACATTCAAGAAAAAGGAGCGCAAGCACGTTCCACATGGACTCGTGCATGTGCAGGCCTCTTTCAATAACACGATCGTGACGATCACGGACATGAGCGGCAACGTGCTCTCATGGAAGAGTTCGGGCTCGCTCGGGTTTCGCGGCTCGCGTAAAGGGACTCCATTTGCGGCGCAGCAGGCCGCGATGAACGCCGCCAACATGGCGCGCGACCATGGAGTTCGCAGTGTGGATGTACGGGTCAGCGGTCCGGGATCGGGCCGTGAGTCGGCTGTGCGCGCTCTGGCTGCTGCCGGAATCGAAGTGCGGTCGATCAAGGACACGACGCCGATTCCGCATAATGGATGCCGGCCGCCGAAGCGTCGTAGAGTTTGAAGAACACGTTCTCAGTTCCCGGTTCTCAGTAGGAGCCGAGGGTTTTGGGTTTGCTGGGAACTGAGAACTGATTTTTGTCCGGGACGAAGGGTGAAGCCAAACCTGTAAACCGGTCATCTAACTAAGGAGAACAACTTGGCACGTTATACAGATGCAGTGTGTCGTCTATGTCGCCGGGAAGGCATCAAGCTCTTCCTGAAGGGCACGAAGTGCTTCAGCGATAAATGCCCCATTGAAAAGCGCAACTTCGCTCCCGGACAACACGGGAAAGACAAAAAGACCAAGGTCGTCGGCTACGGTCTGCAGTTGCGTGAAAAACAGAAAGCAAAACGCATTTACTTCACCCAGGAAGGCCAGTTCCGCAATTACTTTGAAAACGCGGCCCGCTCCAAGGGCGTTACGGGTGAAAAGCTGCTCGAACAGCTTGAACGCCGTCTCGACAACGTCGTTTTCCGGCTTGGCTTCGGCATCTCGCGGCGCCAGGCGCGCCAGTTGGTGCGTCACGGACACGTTCAGGTGAATGGCCGCAAGGTGAACATTCCCTCGTACGAAGTCACGGTCGGCGAAGAGATTGCGATCCGCGAGAACAGCAAGAAAGTGCCGATTCTCGAAATCGCAAGAGATTTTGCCAGTCATCAGCCCTCACCGGCGTGGTTGGATATCGATCGCGAAAACTACAAGGGCCGCGTGACCGCGCTTCCGAAGCGCGAAGACATCCAGTTGCCGGTAAACGAGCAGCTGATTGTCGAACTGTATTCGAAGTAAGAGTTTGGCCTGAGGTTTCAGATGTTTCAAGGTTTCAAAGACCTTGCAACCTGGAAACTTTGCAACTTTGAAACCTTGATTTTTCGTGCCAGATCAGCCTTTCCTGGCTTTGACCTGAGTTGGCCGCTCAGCGAGCCGGGATTGAGCCGCATGGCCGAGAGGAGAAACACAATATGCTTTGGAGAGGTTTTCAAAAACCGAAACGTCTGGCGAGCGATACCAGTTCACTAACAGATAAGTACGGAATGTTCTGGGCGCAGCCGTTCGAGCGCGGATTCGGCACCACCATCGGCAATGCTCTTCGCCGCGTGATGCTGAGTTCGATCGAAGGCGCTGCCGTAACCGCCGTCAAGATCGAAGGCGTGTTACACGAATTCCAGTCCATCCCGGGCGTCGTTGAGGATGCGACCGACATCATCCTCAACATGAAGCAGGTTCCGTTCAAACTCGCGGGCGATGGTCCGAAAGCGATTTACCTGCGCGCCGATCAGCCCGGGGTCGTCACCAGCGGCATGATCGAAGCTGATGCCGATGTGGAAGTCCTTGATAAGGAAATCTACATCGCAACCGTGAGCGAGGGCGGTCGCCTCGACATGGAAATGCGTTTGAAGCGCGGCCGTGGTTATGTTTCCGCGGACAAGAATTTCGATGACGATCTGGGCATCGGGTTCATTCCAATCGACTCCGTGCATTCGCCGGTTCGCAAGTGCAACTACACGGTGGAAGCAGCGCGTCTTGGTCAGATTACCGATTATGACAAGCTGACGCTCGAAGTCTGGACCAACGGTTCGATCACTCCCGGCGATGCGCTGGGACTCTCGGCGAAGCTGGTGAAGGATCACATGAATATCTTCATCAACTTTGAGGAAGAGATCGAGACAGCGGCTTCCAGCGAAGAGCATCGTCCGGAGATCAAGAACGAGAACCTCAACCGGTCGGTCGAGGAACTCGAACTCTCCGTGCGCAGCTATAACTGCCTGAAGAACGCGAATATTCAGACGATCGGTGAACTGGTGCAGAAGACCGAAGCCGAGATGCTGAAGACGAAGAATTTCGGACGCAAGTCGCTCAACGAAATCAAAGAAATTCTTTCGTCGATGGGCTTGAGCCTGGGGATGAAGATCGACGAGCATGGCAACGCCGTGCCCGGCCCGACTTCGAACCAGATTCTGCCGGCTTCGATGTACGGCGATAACGATCTGTAGAACGAAGTGGTGGGACGGGTCGCCACGCCTGGTCAGATACCCTGACTTTCGATCGAAGTCAGGGAAATGAGCCATCTGATACGACTACTGAGGCTTCTATGCGTCACAAAGTTGCGGGATACAAACTAGGACGAACGACATCGCACCGGCGCTCGCTGTTTCGCAACATGGTCACTTCGCTGATCATGGAAGAGCGTATTGAGACGACGGCGATCAAAGCCAAAGCGGTGCGTCCGCTGGTCGAGAAGATGATCACGCTCGGCAAGAAGGGCGACTTGGCGGCGCGGCGGCAGGCGAAGGCATACCTGATGACCGACGAAGCCGTGCACAAGCTTTTTGACACGGTGGCTCCTCGCTTTGGCGACCGGCAGGGTGGTTACCTGCGCATCGTGCGAACGGCTTGGCGGAAGGGCGATGGCGCCGAGAAGGCGTTTATCGAACTGCTGGGAAGCGAGCAGGTCCTGGACGAGAAGCGTCAGAAGCGCGCCGAACTTCGCGCCAAGAAGGCCGAAGAGACGCGAAAGGCCATGGAAAACGCTGACGCGGAAGCACAGGCACAAAAAGATGCGGAATCGCCCGATCACGGAGAGAAGAAAGACAAAGAATAGTTCTCACCGCCGAAGGGCAATTCGATTTTGTGCTGAGATTCGTTTAGAGCTAAAGAAGGCGTCCGATTTCGGACGCCCTTTTTGTTTTTCGGTTTAGTTGTGGTTATTGCGCGATCGCGCCGCTCGCAGTTCCGATGTAACCGGTTTTTCCATCGAGCACCGCCGCACGCACCTCGGTAGCGCCTGCGGGCAGCGCCATATCCACGGGCACTATCATGCCCTGATCCAGAATCTTCTGATAAGTCGCGGCGTCGAAGGTCTGGTCGATTTTCTGACCGCGAGTTCCCAGATTCTTGCCGTTGGCGTCGTAAAGACTTGCGTAAACGCTCACGTTCATTTTCTTGCTGCCGCCGGAATCCTCAGCCGTCAAGGTGTGGGCGTCGAGCTTGAAGACAACGCGGACTTTTCCTGGATCCGTCGCTTTTGCCTGCGCCATGAATGACACTTGCGTGGCGGGTGCCGCGATCTCAAGGGCGGCCGCAACCTCCCGATCATAATTCGTGTTCTTGGTTGGGCCGGGCTCCACCGCATAGAACCCTTTTCGATAGCGAAGGTGGATGTCGGACTGATCGACTTTTACTTTCAGGCCGCGGAATTTTCCATCCCACTTTTTGTTTTCCGGATAGTAGCCGAGAGAATAAGACGCTTTGTCATCGGAAACTGCGAGAGTAATGCCGTCTTTGATCTCGTTCTGGTTTTTGTAGATTTTTCCACCGGTGACCAGAGCAACTTCTTCCATGGTGCCCTGATTTGTCTGCTTGGGTCGAAAGAGTAGAAATAGCGCGGTTGCTGATTGCGCTATCGTTGTAGACTGAGCCGCCGCGGTTCGCCGAGCTCTCCATGCCGCTCATCAGGCCGGTGAGATCGACTGGGTAGATCGCAATGTTGGCGCTGGCCAACTGAGACTCGGCATCCTTGATTTCACCGGCGTGCAATTGGCGCGCTTCAGCCGCGTAAGAGCCGGCGGCATTCACGGAAACCGAGCGTTGTGCTCCCTGACCCGGCAAGTCCGCGAGAAGTTCCGCTTCGCTCATGTTGCGATCTTCGGCCACCAAGTCAAAAGGCAATGACGCCGTAAGCCAGACAACGTTCTTGCGTCCGGGCAGGCCGCCCAGGATTCGCGAGAGTGCTCGCATTGCGTCGAGGGTAATCAGCGTGCGCCGTTCCAGATTGTAGCCAACCTGAAGATCCGCAAACTGCTGTACGGCTTGCGATGCCGACACGACGGCCGAGATCGCGAATGCGTTAGAGGCAGGCCCTGAGGAGCCACCATTCAGCCCATCTGCGATCCCGTGGGTCTCGGGCGCCGGCGGGGCGGAGTTCAGGATCTGCTCCTGAGGTCTAAATTTCCGAATCGCCTCCATCAGCACCTTCGGGTCGCTGGTGAATTGCTGGAGCACGTGCAACTGATCCGACAACGTAAAAACGGCCATCGTATGGCCGCCCTCCGACTGTTGAAGCACGTACTTCAGCATCTGCGAACGCGCGTAGGTCTGATCCTTGAAAGGAGAGTTGGTTGCGTCGAGCAACAGAACTGTGGGAACACCCGGAGGGCCTACATTCTCGGGATGATTCGATAGCACGCCAGGGGGCAACTGAGTGCGCGCAGTCTGATTCTGGATTCCGGGCGGAACGAAGATAGAGATTTTCTGCTTCTTGCCGTTCTCCTCAAGCGTAAAGTTCTCGGGTTTCAACCCGGTTACTGGCTCCCTTTCTTGTCGGTGACTACGACATCGACGGTGACGAGCCGCGTGTTTGCACGAATGGTAACGCTCGGCACGTCTGGCGGGGGCTGCTGCGCCCATCGCCACAGGTGGCACGGCCAGGTTGAAAACGAGCACTGAGGACAAAGCAATCCGAACGGGCAGGTTACCGTAACATAGGACCCTCCAGCTGGAACAAATTCGGGGGAATCACTCGGAATGTACCGTTTTTAGGCTGGTTTGGCAAACCATTCGATAATTGGGAGGATGCTTTTGTCGTGACTGCACGTCTTTGCCTCAATGCCACAAGGATAGAAATTTGCGGGGATAGGCGGGTGCTCCCTACAATAGAAGATTATCCTCTAACAATCTTATGATTCATTTCCCAGTTCCTGAAGCACTCACATTCGACGACGTGTTGCTGGTGCCCGCGCACTCGGAAGTCGTGCCCGCCAATACCAACACCCAGACGCAACTTTCGCGCAAAATCCGACTGAATGTGCCCATCATCAGCGCGGCCATGGACACGGTTACCGAGTCGCACATGGCGATCGCGCTGGCGCAACAGGGAGGGCTGGGGATCATCCATCGCAACCTGACCGTCGACCAGCAAGCCAATGAAGTCGATAAAGTGAAACGGTCCGAGAGCGGGATGATCGTCGATCCGGTCACCATGTCGCCGGATGCCAAGGTTTCCGACGCGCTCGAAGTGATGAAGCAATACAAGATTTCCGGCGTGCCGATCACGTTGAAAGACGGCAAACTCGTCGGCATTCTGACCAATCGCGACCTGCGGTTCGAGACCCGCTTCGACGTTCCCATCAGCAAAGTGATGACGAAGGACAAGCTGATCACGGTGCCCGTGGGGACGACGCTCGAGCAGGCGGAAGAAATTCTGCACGAGCATCGCGTGGAAAAGCTACTGGTGGTCGACGACAAGTACAACCTCAAGGGTTGATCACGGTAAAGGACATTCAGAAGAAGCTGAAGTATCCGGGCGCCGCCAAAGACGATCACGGACGCCTGCGGGTGGGAGCGGCGATTGGCGCGACAGGTGATTTTCTGGAGCGTGCCCAAGAGTTAGCGAGGGCGAAGGTCGATGTGCTGGCGATCGATAGCGCGCACGGCCATCAGGTGCTCGTGCTCGAGGCGGTAAAGAAAGTGAAGGCTCTATTGCCGGACGTCGAATTGATCGCGGGCAACGTGGCGACGTTCGAGGGCGCGTGCGACCTGGTCAAAGCGGGAGTCGACGGCATCAAAGTCGGAATTGGGCCGGGTTCGATTTGCACGACGCGCATTGTGACTGGCGTTGGCGTTCCGCAGATTACGGCGATCGCTGAGGCGGCGCGCGCAACCCGCGATTCCGGAGTTCCGATCATTGCCGATGGCGGAGTCAAATATTCGGGCGACATTGTGAAGGCTCTGGCTGCCGGCGCATCGGCGGTGATGATCGGATCGATGTTCGCTGGAACTGACGAGAGTCCGGGCGAGTTGATTCTGTATCAGGGCCGCACCTTCAAATCGTATCGAGGGATGGGATCGTTGGGGCGATGGCGCAGGGGTCGAGCGAGCGCTACTTCCAGAATTCTGATGGCGACGCATCAACGGCGATGCCAGTTCTTGGCGAAGATTCGAACCGGCTGGCCAAATTGGTGCCTGAGGGAATTGAAGGACGCGTGCCGTATCGCGGTTCGGTGGCGATGATTGTCCACCAGATGGTCGGTGGCCTGAAGTCAGGCATGGGATATTGCGGTTGCCACACGGTGGCGGAGATGCAGCAGAAAGCGCGATTTGTGCGCATCAGCGCCGCGGGACTGCGCGAGAGCCACGTGCATGATGTCATGATCACGCGCGAAGCTCCCAACTACGCGGTCGAGTAATGGAGAAGCAAGAATTGTCCATTGCTCGTCCGAGTCTCTTGCGCGCCTGGTGGCCGGCGCTCGTGTGGGTCGGCATCATCGCCATTGAGTCCACGGACCTTCTGTCTTCCGAGCACACAGGAAGTCTGCTTTACAAACTGATTACCAAGCTATTTCGGGCCCGTCAATCTTGCCTCTTTCCTGCAGTTCCACTTTTACCTGCGCAAGACCGGGCACGTGGTTGCGTACGGCCTGTTGAGTCTCTTATTGCTGCGCGGCTGGCGAATGACTCTCGATCCGGCAAAGGCGTGGCTGGGACGTATCGTAACGCTCGCATGGCTGGGAACTGTTTTGTGGCATCTATGGATGAATGGCACCAGAGCTTTATTCCATCGCGAACGGGTACCTGGCACGATGTAGTTCTGGACAGTACTGCGGGCGCAGTCTTTTTGTTCATCGCGAATCTATGGTTACGGCGTGGAAGAGTCAATCAACCCGCCTGACGCGAAGCACGTCCGAGGAAACACTTTTGAAACATAGCAGCGATTCCTGCCAGGAAGGGCGACTACTACTGCATGTTATGATTTCCGGTCCTCAATAAGAGCATCCTCGCCTCAAGTTCAACGTTTATGTCTTTAGCGCGAAACGCAGCACTCGTGGATACTGTAGAACTTGCCAGTGTACGCAAGAGTTACGACGACTTTGTCGCCGTCGATGATCTTTCTCTCCGCATCAAGCCAGGCGCCATCTACGGGTTACTCGGTCCCAACGGGGCGGGGAAGACGAGCACTCTCCGCATGATCATCGGCATCACGATTCCCGACTCAGGCCGTGTGCTCATTCTTGGGGAGCCGCTCGGGCGCGCCCATAAAAGACGGTTCGGTTATCTGCCCGAAGAACGCGGGCTTTACAAAAAGATGAAAGTGCTGGCGCACCTCGTCCTGCTTGCTCAACTCAAGGGGCTAACGAGCGACGAGGCGTCAAAACGCGCGCGGGACTGGTGCGAACGCTTGGAGCTTTCTGCATGGCTGGACAAGAAAGTGGAAGAGCTGTCGAAAGGCATGCAGCAGAAGGTCCAGTTTATCGGAGCCATTCTTCACGATCCGGAATTGATTGTCATGGACGAGCCTTTTTCCGGCCTCGACCCCGCGAGCGCGCTGTCGTTGAAAAGTGCTCTCCTCGAATTGGCGAAGAAGGGCAAGACCATCCTCTTATCCACCCACCGAATGGATCAAGCCGAGCGTCTGTGCCATTCGATCTGCCTGATCAATCACGGGCGCGCCATTTTGCAGGGCGATTTGGACGGCATCAAGGCCACCTACGGGCATTGCAGCGTGCAGATTAAATACGATGGTGACTCTGGCTTCCTGCAAGAGTCGAGGCTGGTGCAATCCTTCAATGACTACGGCAACTATGTGGAGGTGCGATTAGCGCCGGGCGCCGACACACAGGAACTTTTGCGGCTGGCATCCTCCAGGGCGCGGTTAGACCGTTTCGAAGTGATGCAACCCTCGCTGGAAGAAATTTTTATCGAGGCCGTGAGCAAGCCCAATGCGTAATGCGTGGCTGATCATTAAACGCGAATACAGGGAGCGGGTGCGCACGACCTCTTTCGTTGTGCTCACCTTGCTGGCTCCGGCCATTATGACTGTGCTGATGCTGCTGCCCGTAAAGCTTGCCACCATGGGTGACCATTCGCAGCATCTCGTGGTCGTAACTTCCAACCCTCAGGTCGGGGAGACAGTTCGTCAGAAATTGATGTCTCCCTCCGCAGCCGCGGAGGACGATAGCGACGAAGCAAGTGGTTCCAAGACCGGGGCTGCCAGACATCTGCCTGAGCAACGATACGAAATCGACGTGGATCCCACCCCTACCGACGCCGAACGCACGGCGCTGCGCGACAAAGTGAGTTCGAAGGCGATCGATGGCTATCTCTGGTTGACCGACGAGGCGATCGCGGCCGGTAAAGTCGCATGGGTAAGTCGTGAGTTGGCCGGTTCTTCCGAGAGATCTCGCCTGAGCGAAGAACTAAGCCGCATTATCGAACGCGAGAGACTTTCGAAGAATGGAGTCTCGAGCGATCAAGCGAATCTTTTGCTCAAGCCCATAAAAGTAGAGGCAATTCGCGTCGAAAACGGCCGCGAAACAAAGGACAGCGGCGGGAAAAAGTTTCTCGAAGTCATCGTGATGGTCATGCTGATCTACATCGCCGTGCTCCTCTATGGCATTTCGGTGATGCGGTCCGTGCTGGAGGAGAAGAACTCGCGCATCATCGAAGTGCTGCTCTCTTCCGCGACTTCCACGGAGTTGATGATCGGGAAGATTTTTGGCGTCGGGGCAGTCGGCCTCACGCAGATCACGGTTTGGGCCGCTATGGGGGCGCTATTTGCTATCCCATCTTTGGCCATGAACATGGACTTCAGCCAGTTCGCAATCTCACCCGTGGTGCTGCTGGCATTCGTGGTTTATTTCTTGCTCGGGTATCTGCTTTTCAGTGCGCTCTATGCCGCCATCGGAGCGATCACGACCACCGAGCAGGAAGGACAGCAACTCCAGTTCATCGTCGTGATTCCCCTCGTGCTCTCGGTCTTCATGCTGAGTTCAGTCGTGAAATCTCCCGACGCGCCAATTGTCGCTTGGTTGTCGATGTTTCCATTTTTCTCGCCGGTCGTCATGTACGCGCGCATCGTGATCCAAACCCCGCCTCTCTGGCAAATCGCTTTATCGCTCTGCCTGTTGATTGCGACGATTGCCGGACTTCTTGTCCTCTGTGCGCGCATCTACCGCGTCGGCATACTCATCTACGGAAAACGCCCCAATCTTCCGGAGATTCTGAAGTGGTTGAAATATGCGAAGAACTAGTCCTCTACGCTGGCTTTGCGGGCTTGCCGGTGGGCCAATAGTGCCGACGCAGAAAGTAAGGCAATCCCGGCCGAAAAATAAAATGGAACAGCTGCCCCATAATTTTTCCACAGCGCTCCCGTGATCAAACTCGCCAGCAGGGTCGTGATGCTCGTAACGAAACCATAAATTCCCAGAGCACGGCCCCGCACATCCTTCCCGACGCTTTCGACGACCAGCGCTTTGAGGACGGGGTTGGTGAGAGCGTAGAAGAGTCCATAGAACGCCATCGTGAACCATATCGCGCGGCGCGACGGGGCCAGCGCAAACACGAAATAGACCACGGCGAAAACGGCGTAGCCTCCGGCCGCAATGGTGGAGCGAGAGAAGCGGTCGCTAAATTTCCCCGCGGGCCAGGAAAAAAGCGTAAACATTACGTTGAAGACCAGCCCCAGCAAGGGAGCTTGGGAAGCTGGAATTCCTATATTCCCCGCCCGCAAGACAAGAAACATATCGCTCGAGTTGCCAAGAGAAAATAACGTAACCACCGCCAGCACGTAGTAAAAGCCCATCGGTAGTTTTGGAAACTGGAAACCTTTTGGAGTCGATGCCGGCGTCGCGATGCTTGTTGCTTGG
Source organism: uncultured Acidobacteriaceae bacterium (assembly GCA_963822545.1). GTDB lineage: Bacteria > Acidobacteriota > Terriglobia > Terriglobales > Acidobacteriaceae > Acidiflorens. The sequence goes on along the minus strand of CAWGIB010000015.1, from coordinate 138,763 downwards.
ACAGGCGAAGGAGTCCGTCCTTCCATTGCCTTTCGATGGACCTCACGAATTCCGAAAGCTGCGACCAGAACACATAGTGCGCCGGGAACGGCAGCGAATGCGAAAACCCCGCGCATTCCGAAGTGGCCGATCAGCGCCAGCGCGAGCAGAGGGCCGAGGATGGCGCCCGCGGAATCCATCGCTTGAATCAGTCCGTAGGCGGAGCCAATTTTATCCTTGTCTACCGACTCGGCGACCATCACGTCGCGCGCGGTTCCGCGAACGCCTTTGGCGAAGCGATCGGCAAAGCGGATCCCGAGGATCTGCCACCAGGATGAGACGATTGCCAGGACTGGTTTGACGGCATTCGCGACTACGTAGCCGCCGACAACGATGGGCTTGCGTCGGGAAACATGGTCGGCAAGGTATCCGGAAAAAAGCTGGGCGAACGACGCCACGCTCTCGGCGATGCCTTCGATGATGCCGAGTTGAGCTGGGCCCGCTCCAATCGACGCGAGGAAGGCCGGCAAGACCCAGTAGGCCATTTCGCTGGCCGTGTCGTTCAGTAACGAGGTCAGGCCGAAGGCGTATACGTTGCGGGGAGTCGGTTTGTCGGAGGGCAAGGGGCGCGTCTCTTTACCGTCAGCCGTGGGATGCGCAGAGGTCGGCAAGCTCTAGCTCCGAGGCGGATTAGTATCTCACCTCTTTTTCGTTCCGGCTTGATCGTAGGCTGCCGCACTAAGTTCTGCACAAAAAATTAGCCTCTTCGATTGACATTTTGTTATAGGCGATTGCAGAATCGAAACAATTCTGTCGAGGTGACTTCCGGTCATTGCAAGGGGGCTTCGGGCTTCCCAAACTTTGAACTGTCACTCACCTCAAATCAACTCATCATGGAGAGTCAGTCGCTATGAGGAAAGATCTCTGGATGCTCCTTGGGCTTACGGTCTTAGTAGGCCTGTTAACCGGCGCGATGGTGGCGCAGGAAATCCCAGTCACTCCACACTACGTTGTTCTTCCCGGAAAACTTCGGCCCGACGTGCTGGCACCGCAGTCGGCTCCCCTTCAAACGTGGAACGGCTCGTTCAGTTATAGCGGCAAGAACTATAGCTACAACATGGTTGGAGCCGCACCGTCGAGCAACACGTCAGCAACCGTCACGACGTACATCATCCCGGTAAAGATTGTCATTACCAGCCGCAGCGGGTCGAAGACGACATACGATCCGTCTCACGTGCTGTCGAATGGCAAGACGGTAACATCGAACACGGTAGCATCCCCCATTTTTGATTCCTCAACGACCTATGACCAAGGCGGTGTGGACGTGGGAAGGACGCAGTACATTGATGCGTTCCAACGAGCCAACTTCTGGGGCACAGTGAAGACTGACACGAACTCCCACCTGCTGCTGGCGCCCACGGTGCTGGCGGAACAGACGCTCAGTCCTTCCAAGACCTACGGAAAGACAGGCTCGGTGTTCGGGTTCACGGCCGGACTGGTGGATATCAACTGGTTCGACGCACAAATCCCAACGCTGATTTCAAAGCTTGGGATCACGACCAACACATTTCCGATCTTCCTGACTTACGACGTTTATCTGACGCAAGGTGGTTCGTGCTGCATTGGCGGATACCACAGCTCGGAAGGCAGCATAAGCAATCCGCAATCTTATGCGCAGGCCAGCTATGTCGATCACGTCGGCGCGTTCGCGCAGGATGTTTCGGCGTTATCGCATGAAGTGGGCGAGTGGGCGGACGATCCGCTGACCGTCAACTATAACGGGAACAACACTCCGTGCGGCATTCTCGAAGTAGGCGATCCGCTGGAGGGCAACGCCAATTACGGCGCGTACAAGTACACGCTCAACGGCTTCACCTACAACTTGCAGGACCTGGTGACGTTGCCGTATTTCGGAGCGCCTCCGAGTACCAGCGTGAACGACTGGTTTACCTTCCAGGGAGAATCGCTGGGAGTTTGCCAGAACGGGTCGTAATTTGCAGATTTTCCAGTTCTGTAGGGAAGCCCGCTTCGATGAGGAGCGGGCTTTTTTAGCTGACAGCTGTCGGCCGTCAGCCCTCAGCTATTCGACGCCAGCCCTGCAACCTGCCAAAGCCTAAAGCCCAAAGCCCAGCGCCGCAGCATGGATTAGAATAGAAGCAATGGCTGACCGCAGTTTTACCCTCGATGAAGCGCTGACCCTGCTCCCTATTTTGGAATCCCTGCTGAAACAGGCGATCCAAGGGAAGCAGTTGATTGAAAGTGTGGATGCCGAGCTTCAGGAGCTGGCGCATCGCGTCTTCTTGAATGGCGGCATGAGGGTGGACGTAGTCTCTTTGGCGCGGCGCAAGGCGGAGCGCGAAAAGACGATTCACCGCGTAAAAGACGCCCTGGCAGAGATTGACGCGACCGGCGTGCAGGTCAAGGACATCGATATCGGGCTCCTTGATTTTCCCTGCAAAGTTGATGGTGAAATCGTGCTCTTGTGCTGGAAATATGGCGAAACCGGGATTACGCACTGGCATGGCACGAATGAGGGCTTTGCGGGCCGTAAGCTGATCGACGACCGGATCGCCAATGCGGGCAAAAAGAAGAAATAGTTCCGCGCATCTTTTCTCCTAAGATCCCTACAAATCACCGCAAGTTTCTACGGCCCCGGCGTTCCTCTTTTGGACGCACTGAAGGTCTCCGGCGTACGACTCCAATCATGCACTACCGGAGGACTGGGCACGGCCTGAGGGTCTGGTAAAATCAAGCCATCCGAGGCGAATATCTATGGTGAGCGGGCGCACGTTTCGTGGAAAACGACTGTTGTTGACGGCTGGGTTTTCGCTGTTGCTGTTGGCGGCGTTCGGGGCGGGCTGCAAGGGATTCTTTGTCGACCCGACATTGACATCCATCACGATCAACCCCACTGCACCATCGGTGCAAGTTGGGACAAACGACAAGCCTTACCGCTTTTGGCGTCAACAATCAGAATCAAGGCGCTAACTTGACCAGCGGCGTGTCATGGTCGAGTAGTGACCCGACCATAGCTGAAGTCACCGGTACCTGTGCGACACAACCGTGCGGCGGCTCTCGATATTAGGCGTTGCTGCTGGCCAGGCTACGATTACCGCGAGCGATCAGAGCGTCACAAATACGGCTACCCTCAACGTCGTACTTCCCGGCGTCACTAACTTCGAGGTATGTGAGGGTACTTTCGGCGCCACGACGACTTGTTCCAGTGGCAACACCCCGCTGAAATGGACAGTGAGTGGCACCAACGGGGGATCACAGACCTTTGTCGCGCAGGGGACCGCCAATAACTCGGAGTTCGATCTCACCACCCAATCTACATGGACCGTGACCCAAAGCCCGGCAGTTGGTTCGCTTGATTGTACGAATGACGGTTCCTCCCCCGAAACCTGTACTGTTGGCAACAACACCACCACCGGGACGTACGCCGTCACCATTACCTATGGAACGAACCCTGTCGTGACTGCGACATTGGATATAGTTGGAACTAGTGAATGCGATCCGGGCAGACTGTCGCGGCTGATCGATTCACACGTAACAGCACACTTGCCTACAACGCGATGTCAAGCTGCTGGGAAACTGTTAGTTGTTTTGGCGGTTAGAAATTCATCAAAAGCCTTGGCTGACAGGTGTTTTCGCAGGACTCCCCACAACTCTACATGGTAAACTCGGGCAAATTTTTTTTAGGAGAGCCCGATGTTCAACTTCCCCTGTTCTGTCTCGCGATTGGTTGTCGGTATCGCAGCGACCGTCGCGTTCACGTTAATTTTTGTATCTTCTTCCGCATTCGCCCAGCCCAGTTCCACTTGGGTGCAGTTGAAAGTTTCGAAGAAACCGTCCGCGCGCTCCGGATGCGTGATGGTTTACGACCCAATCAGCCAGAAAACCGTTCTCTTCGGCGGCTACGATGGTTCGCAGCACGTGAATGATACGTGGACCTTCGATGGCAAAAAATGGGCTCTGGTCCCGACTGCGGTCGCCCCTCCGGCACGAGCCGGAGCCAGCGCTGCCTACGACCCGACCCTGCAACAGGTTGTTTTGTTTGGCGGCTATAACGGCCAGTATCTGAACGACACCTGGTTGTGGAATGGCGCTACTTCCACTTGGACGCAGGCCACGCCGGCTCATCAGCCCGTTCCGGAAACTCTTCCCATGCTGTTTCCTGATCCCATCAGCGGTCACGTGGATGAATTCGGCGGCTACGATGGCAAGTTCTACCTGCAAACGAGCTGGCGCTGGAAGGATGGCGATTGGCACAAACATACTTACGCACATCCCTCGGCACGCGCCGCTTCCGTAGTCGGCACCAATCCCGTGCTGAAGCAGACAGTCATATTCGGAGGCTTGGCGGACGTGAATCCTGTCAACACCTGGACGTTTGACGGACGCTCCTGGACGCAGCAGTTTCCTGCCAATCAGCCCAATCAGCGGCTCAATACCGGGACGGTCTACGATCCGCGCTTTAGCGGTGTCGTGACGTTCGGTGGCTTTTCCGGTCAGGACAACAACGAAACCTGGCTTTGGGACGGAAGCAACTGGACCCAGTTAGCTCCCCAGCAGGTCCCGCCACCGCGGGAACAAATGGGAATGGCCTTCGATCAATCGCATCAGCAGACGGTCGTCTTCGGAGGCCTCGGCGGCACGACCCTCTTGAACGATACCTGGGTGTTGCAGACAAACTGATCGTCAGTTCGCTCAGATGATCGTATGGAAACGGGCTTGCGCCAACCTTGGATCGCGAGCCCGTAACTTTCATGCATCAATCCTATGGCTACGACCCTAAGCAAGTATCGTTTCAACCCTCCAGCGGCTATCATTTGTATATAAATGCCTGACATCAAGTGCATAGGAATTTGTACCGGGGGCGGGGACGCTCCCGGGCTGAATGCCGTCATTCGCGCGGCGGTGAAGGCCGCAATCCTCAAATACAAATGGAAGGTCATCGGGATCCCGGATGGGTTTGACGGGCTGATCTGGCCGGAGCGCTCATTTGAGTTGACGCTCAAACATGTGAGCGGCATTCTTCCGCGCGGCGGCACAATCCTCGGGACGACCAATCGGGGCAATCCCTTTCACTACAAATCGATCGAAAATGGCCAGGAGGTGACGCGGGACATTTCCGACGAGGTCATCGGCAACGCGCGCAAGCTGGGCATCGATGCCATCATCTCGATTGGCGGCGACGGCTCGATGAAGATTGCGCACGAGCTTTTCCTCAAAGGACTACAGGTAGTAGGAGTGCCGAAGACGATTGACAATGATCTGTCGGCAACTGAGGTCACATTCGGTTTCGATACCGCGCTGCATACCGCGACCGATGCGGTGGACAAGATCCATACGACCGCTGAGTCGCATCACCGCGTGATGGTAGTCGAGGTCATGGGCCGCGACGCTGGATGGATCGCGCTCGAGGCGGGCATTGCGGGTGGAGCGCATATCATCCTGATCCCGGAAATTCCGTTCACGATCCAGAAGCTTTGCGAACATCTGGAAATGCGCGAGCGATACGGGAAACGGTTCACGATCGTAGTGGTCGCCGAGGGTGTCAAACTTCCGCCGGAGATGAGACACATGGCGCGAAGTATGCCGGTGGGAAACATGGTTGGCGACGCGATCGCGCTCATGGCGCGAAAAGAAGTACGGGTGAGTGTGCTTGGCTACATTCAGCGCGGAGGGTCACCTTCTCCCTACGACCGAATTCTGGCGACCCGATTCGGGGTGGCGGCCGTGGACCTGATTGCCGAAGGTGGCTTCGGGAAAATGGTATGCCTGCAACAGGAGTGCATTCGTGCAGTCAGCATTCTGGAAGCGGCTGGGAAGATGAAGATGGTGAACCCTCAGGGTGAAATGGTGAGGATGGCGCGAGCGATTGGGATCGGGTTTGGAGATTGAAGAGCGAGTACAGAGAGCCAAGACGAATAGCCCCGAAACATGAGCCACGAGGGTTAATCCTGCGATGACAATTTGGGCGGTATAGTGAACGGTTGAACGATTGATCCTGTGAAGTTCCTCCCTAAAATTTTGTTGCGATCGGCGATTGCAATCACGTGCGCGGTGATCGCGATCTCCTCGGTGGCGTGCCGCCACAGTGGAGGGCGCGTACTTGAGGTCGCCTATGTTTCTGGAACGCAGGTCGTTCTGCGCGACCGTGTGGCCGCCGTCTATGAGAAAGCAGGGCTGGTAAAGAATGGCGACCGCGTCGAGGTGCTCGATCACGATCGGACGTTTGTGAAGGTGCGAACCACAACCGGGCAGATGGGATGGATGGAGAGGCGCTACCTGGTCGGCCAGCAGGTGTTCGATCAACTGCAGAAGCTGACCGCCGAGAACGCGAACGATCCGGTGCAGGCTCAAGGAACGACGCGCAACGACACCAATCTGCATGTGGAACCCGGGCGGGATGCGGAGCATCTGTACCAAATTTCAGCAGGAGAAAAGCTGTTGCTCTTGAAGCGTGGCATCGCCGAAAAAGGAGCGCCTCCGGCAACGCGCGCAACTTTATCGACTGATAAGAATGAAGGGAAGCCAGGCAGGAAAGCAGCCGACAAGAAACAAGCACCCGAGCAGCCTGCGCCACCACCGACGCCTCCGCATTCAACAAACCTGCATCCCACCATCGAAGATTGGTGGCTGGTGCGTGACAGCCACAGCCGGGTCGGATGGGTGCTCGCTCGCATGGTTGATCTCGATGTTCCGCTCGATGTTGCCCAATATGCTGAAGGGCAGCGCATCGTGGCTTTCTTTGTGTTGAATCAGGTCAAGGACGCAGAGAAGAACGTACCGCAATATCTGACAGTGTTGACAGAGCCCAGGGACGGTCTGCCGTTTGACTTCAACCAGATTCGCGTCTTCACATGGAACGTGAGGCGTCATCGCTACGAGACGGCCTATCGTGAGCGCACAGAAGGCGTGTTGCCGGTAACGGTGGAGCAGGAGGACTTTGGTAAAGAAGGAGTTCTGCCGGTATTCGTGATTCGAGTGCCTGACGAAAATGGAAAAGTCAGCGAGCGCAAATACAAGCTGAACACTCCGATGGTGCGGCGTGTGTATGCGCCCGGAGAAGAGCAGATCCACCTCAGCCCGAGGAAACAAGCCGCGCGGAAGCGCAGGCGCTAGGAACTCTGGTCGAATCTGATTTCGCGCGACGGAACTACTCGAACCGCGTGTTCTCCCGCATCGAAGCCGTTGAGAAGGGCATTGTGATGCGCGATGATTTGCTCGAAGGTTAACGATCCCAAATCAGAAGTCATGTGCCCATCGGCCGCGAGAACCGCGTCGTAGGCGAGGCTCACGGCGCGCCGCACCGTGGTATCGACACAATACTGAGTCATGCATCCCGCGATTATGAGTCGCTGGATACCGCGCGTCGCAAGTTCCTTCTCGAGGCTGGTCTCAAAGAACGCATCGCAGGCACGTTTGTGGATGACTGGTTCGTCTGGGCGCGGACCGAGCTCCGGTCGCAAGCGCCAGCCAGGAGTCTTTGGTTCGAGCCGATGTCCTTTTGTTCCGTCGTGCTGAATAAAGAGGACGGGAGTGGAAGCGTCTCGAGCGCGGGCGATTAACCCGGCAATGCGTGCCACCGTTTCATCGAGGGCTTTCTCAGTTTCATGCTTTCGTTTTGGCTGCGGATCGTCGAGGATTCCACATTGAACGTCGATCACTAAGAGCGCGGTCTTTGGAACTTCCTTGGACATCATGAATAATTTGGTCTAACTGTAAAAATCGGCAATCGCCTCGACTACGCGCCGGAGTTCATTCCCGGTTAACTCGGGGAACATGGGGAGCGCGAGAACCTCTTGCGCAGCCTGCTCGGCGACGGGAAGCGAGCCAGCTTGCAATCCGAGATACGAGAAGACTGGTTGCAGGTGCAGCGGCAACGGGTAGTAGATTTCTGAACCAATCTTGCGCTCGGTCAGAAACTGCCGCAGCTCGTCGCGACGCTTCGCGCGTACCACGTATTGATGAAAAACGTGTGTGGCTTGGGGATTTCGAGCGAGCAGCCTTATGGGTGAACTGTCGGATGGCGTTGTGGCGGAAATCAAACCGGCTTTGGTGAACAGTTGATCATAGGCGGCAGCATGTTGATGGCGGCTTCGGTTCCAGTCTGAAAGATGCTTAAATTTTACGCGCAGGACTGCAGCCTGAATGGCATCCATGCGGCCGTTCCATCCAAATTCGTCGTGGTAGTAGCGCCGTGGGCTGCCATGGTTGCGCAGACGGCGCATGTGTTCTGCCATCTCGGGATTGATCGTGGTGACGATGCCGGCATCTCCGTAGGCGCTTAGGTTCTTTGTGGGATAAAAACTGAAAGATGCGGTCGCGCCAAGCGATCCTGCGCTGCGGCCGTGCCATTCCGCTCCGATCGCTTGCGCTGCATCCTCGACGATCGGGACATCGAATTCTTCAGAAAGTTTCTGGAACGCATCCATGTCAGCGCATTGGCCGTAGAGGTGAACGGGCAAAATCGCGCGCAGGTTTTGAGGCTTCTTCGTCACGAGCAGTTCGCGGACAAGTGCGGCGTCGAGATTCAGTGTGCCCGGATCGACATCCATCAGGATCGGCGTGGCTCCGGCGCGCACGATGGAACTGGCTGACGCGAAGAAACTGAAGGTGGTCGTGATGACGGAATCGCCGGGCTGAACGCCGGCAGCGACCAGTGCGAGCCAAAGAGCTTCCGTTCCCGAGGCACAGCCCACTGCTGCGGCCGAGCCGGTGAGAGCGGCGATTTCGCACTCCAGAGCCTCCACTTCAGGGCCGAGAACGAAGCCTTGCGAATCGCACACGCGGCTTATGGCAGCCAGGACCTCTTCGCGAATTGCCGCGTACTGGCGGCGCAGATCGAGGAGAGGAACGGACGCGGGCGCGGTGAGTGTAGTGGCTGAAGAATCCGTTTTCACTGTGCAGATTTTAACAGGAGCAGATTGAGGCACGTGGGCGTCCCGCACGTTCGACCGCAAGATATAAAGACGACCCGGCAGATTGGGAGCGCTTTTATCGATTCTGCTTTGTCGTCAAAACAGGCAGCTTCGGACGCCTCATGCCCTGCTTCTGCCCAGGTTCATCTTTTCTCGGCGCTGCAGCAGCGAGATAGATTTGCCAGTGCGACAGGACAGCGCGTAGTTGATCGAGATCAAGAAAAGGAAAAGACGCCTCAGCGCCCTTCAGGTTCCGCAAAGCACGGTCGAGCACGGATCGAGCGCCCACAAAATTCTGGGTAGATTCGTGGTGGAACGCGACTGCCAATTGAACTAGACCCTGGAGATGACGACGCCCTGGAGATCCGAATTGCGCCTCCCGCCACACGTCCTCGAGAGCCTCGTGGGCCTCAAAGAATTCGGCGCGGTTGAACAGCGCCAGACCCGAGTTCAAGTCGACCGTTCCCAGATCGTTTGTCATATAACAAGCAAGTTCACTCAGTGAGGGTGTTTAAGAAATATACAGCTTTCCATAGACCGACCAGCTCGATGACTCCAAGAAAATGTAGAGGTATCAAGGTAGCCACCACGTAAACAAATGAAAACAAACTAATTAATTTCATTTTGCTTTGGTCTCCTGATTGCACTTTAGAGGGCGCCACCTTTATAGATTTTTTGGGGTTGAGCTGGAGTAAGGCGCTTCCCCCACCAGTCAATGCAAGGTGAGTCGAAATCGTTACAAGGGAAATTTCAGTTGATGAGTTTTGATTCAAGCCGCGGTTTTCAACAAGAATTCTTAGGTTCCCAGACATTCAAGGAGAAGCAAATGGAATCTGCTTTCGGTAATTTTTGGACTCGCATTCTGCTAGCCCTAACCATTCTGGCCCTTTGCGTAGGAGCGTTCGCGCAAGGTGGAACGGGAGAGCTGACGGGTCTGGTCACGGATCCGACCGGCGCCGTCGTTTCTGGCGCGGAAGTGAAACTGACCAACTCAGCCACCGGCGAAGTGCGCACGGCGACCACCTCGGCCGCCGGAACGTATCGTTTCCCGGCGTTGCAAGTGGTGGGCACATACAGTCTTGAGATTGCACCCAAGGGTTTCAAGTCGACGAAAGTTCAGAACATTGTCATCAGCGTGGGCACGATCGCCACTAGCGACGTGAAACTGGAACTCGGCCAAGGCACCGAACAGGTCACGGTCGAAGCCGGCGCGCAGCTCGTGCAGACCGAAGACGCTTCTCTTTCGCAGAACGTCGATCGCAACGTCTGGACGAACATGCCTTTGGAAGCCCGAAGCTCAAATGACTTCATCGGCTTGCTTCCTGGCGCGGAGCCAGCGGCGCAGGCGGGGTTGACCACCGACCGCGGTGCGGCCGTCAACGGTACGCGCAGCGGCAGCGGAAACTTCATGGTTGAAGGTTTTGACAATAACGATCAGGGTCTCGGCGGCGGCGGAAGCCTTTTTGGAACCGGCGGTTCCAATACCACGATCTCCCCTGACGCAATCGAAGAGTACCGCGTAATCGAGCACATTCCTCCGGCGGAATACGGCAAAGCTGGCGGCTTCGTGACTGACACCGTATTAAAAGGCGGAACCAACCAGTGGCACGGCTCGTGCGTTTGAATACAACCGTATTCAGGCGCTGGCTGCCAATAGCTGGTTCTCCAACAACTCGGGAACTCAGGATCATCTGATCCGCAACCAGTTCGGTGGTTCGATCGGTGGACCGATCGTAAAAGACAAGACGTTCTTCTTCTTCACCGCCGAAGCACATCGTCTTCGGACGAACAACCCGCTGACCGTGACGACTACGACAACCGAATTCACAAACTGGGTTAACAGCGGCGGATTCGCATCCTTTATGACAAGCGATCCCGCCGGTATTTGCGTCCAGTTCACTGGGGTGGCATGCCCGTCGACGGTATTCGCCGGACAGACGACCTTGGGGACGGTTTATCAGAAGATGGCAGCGGCGAACCCGCTTCCGCTTTGCACGATGGGTCAGGGGAATTGCGTCTACAGCGCAGCCGGGGGAACCAGTTACGCAGGTGAAAACATCTGGACAGGACAGGGCCTCGGACCGACGATCATTTACCCTCAGCCGCTCTATGCAACGATCACGGTGCCGCAGTCTTCCCCTCTGAACCAGATGCGATATAGCACAAAATTTGATCAGAAGGTTGGCGGCAAAGATCAACTAAACGTTGCCTATCTTTACGACAATGCCGACTCGACGACTACATATGCGGGCGGCGACAACCCGCTGGGGCCGTCGCTTCCGAACCATGGCCGTGCGCAGAACTTAGGGCTAACGTGGACGCATACGTTCAGTCCAACGGTTCTTAACCAAGCTCGCGTTTCCTACACTCGGCATACGGCGAACTTCCCAGGCGACAGTAAAGTTGCCGGATTCCCATCAGCCGTTAGCTTCTTTGATACGATTCAGCTTGATTACGGAAACGCTTCCAACCTTCCACAGTTCTTTACAGAGAACGAGTTCAGTTACAAGGATGATATTTCGATCACCCATGGCAAGCACAACTTCAAAACCGGCGCCGAATTCCGCCGTACGCGCAACGGAAGCAGCTTCGATGCCTACAAGAACGGGTTGTTTTATGAATCGGGCGTAGAAGATCTGGTGACAGACGCGACGTTCACGAACGCTTGGGAGACCTACTACCTTGGCGCTCCCTACTTCGGTTCGCTGGCTTATGCTGCCGCCTCCTTGAATCCAACCACGGGAACTTTGCCCGTGTATTACCGCGGGTTCCGAGCCAACGAAGCAGCGGCCTATGCGCAGGACGACTGGCGCGTTTCTACTCGCCTGACCGTCAACCTGGGATTGCGGTGGGAGTATTTTGGACCGCCCCACAACTACCAAGCCGGTCTTGATGGCATGTTCTACACCGGCGTGCCCACAACTCCGTTCCCAACTGCCAGCAACAATCCGTTCATGCCGGTAAACAGCCCGTTCTACGCCGGTATCGCTACCGGAGTGGTGCAGCAGCGCAACCATGACATCTGGAACAAGGACCTGAACAACTTTGGTCCGCGCCTTGGTTTTGCCTATGACGTAATGGGCAACCAGAAGTTAGTGGCCCGTGGCGGTTTCGGACTTACTTACGACCGGCTGTACAACAATATCTTCGAAAACCTTCGTTTCAATCCCCCATACTTTGCCATCGGCAATCAGGGTTGGTTCGCTGGCAAGCCCGGAAGTCTGAATGAAACCACGACCCCAGTTCTGTGGCAGGCTCCGTTCACGGCAGCTGGCACAGCTTCGTTTGCCGGGAATGGCATCACGCCATCCCTGCGCGCCATGAACCAGAATCTGGTTACCCCCTACTATGAGCAGATGAATATCGGCTTCCAGTACCAGATCGGCAAGGACATGGTGCTCGAATCGAATTACGTCGGCACGCTCGGCCGCAAGCTGATCGCGCTGGTCGGAGCCAACACTTTCGACGGTCGTACGGTGGGCGCTCCTTATAGTTCGAAAAAGGAGAATCCCAACTACGGCACGATCGGCTACCGGACGAACTGGTCGGGTTCCAACTACAACGCTTTGCAGACCACGGTGCGCAAGCGGTTCTCCAGCGGCCTGCAGTTCAACGCAAACTACACCTACTCCAAGGCGATGGACGATGTGAGCGATACGTTCACCACCAAGAACGCCGGCGCACACGGCTACCCGACGGACAACATGAATCCGGGATTCGACTACGGTCCGGCTGACTTCAACGTCAAACACCGGGTGGTTGGCAGCTTCGTGTACGATTTGCCGTTTGCGAAGACGAGCCGGTGGCTCGGCGGATGGAACGTCTCAGGAATTACTTCTGTCCAGAGCGGCGCAAACTTCAACATCCTGAACAGCGCGGTCGACTCTAATAAGGACGGAGAATTCAATGATCGCGGCGTTTACCTCGGACCTGGGGGGAATGCTTCCAGCGCCATCAACCATAACGTCAGTCCGCACACTGGGTACTTGAACGACCCGCTGAATTCGTCGGGCTCTGGGGCCTATTTTGGTGCTTTGAATACAACCGCCTCAAACACGGCGTTCACTGGAGTACCCTGTCCGGCGAGTGTCAACCTTGGACTATGGTGCGAAGGAAAAGCGCTTGGACAAATTGGACGCAATTCTCTTGTCGGTCCCGCCTTCTTTAATATTGATATGGGATTCGCCAAGGCGTTCAGGATCACCGAAGGCTCGCGGCTCAAGTTTGAAGGGAACTTCTTCAATATCTTGAACCATCCGAACTTCAATGCTCCCGCCAGCGACTTGAACAACGCAGCCACGTTCGGCAAGTCGCAATCAACGTTCTCCAACGCGCAGTCGGGTGGACCGCGCATCACGCAGTTGGCGGTTCGGTTCGAGTTCTAACCTGACCTCGATTAATACTGAGGCCGGCCCCAACGGGCCGGCCTTTTTCTGTTTTGAGCAAGATTCCAACGAGGCGTGCCGAGAGAGGGGATTCCCTTTGTGTTCGTTTTTGTGTGCTAGAATTTTTTCATCCCGTATGCAGGCTGTCTCGCGTTTCCTACTGATTTTTCTGATTGTCCAAACTGCTATCGCCTCGACGGGATCGAAACCAGTTCATCGACCAAAGGCCGCGACGCACGCGCCCCCCAATATCATTCTGGTTACGCTAGATACCACGCGGGCCGATCGCATGGGATTTCTAGGCTCGAAACTTGGGTTGACGCCGAACCTGGATAAGTTGGCTCAGCAGAGCGTGGTTTTTACACGGGCATATGCGCAGGTGCCGCTCACGACTCCTTCCCATGCCGCGTTGCTGACAGGCACTTATCCCCAGTTCAGCCATGTGCAAGACTTGGGGGCGCCGTTGGGAAAAGACCTCCCTTACCTGCCCGACTTGCTGAACCACAGTCATTACCACACGGCTGCGTTTGTGGGGGCTTACATTCTGGATCCAGCCGGTGCCGCGCCTGGCTTTCAACGCGGCTTCGACATCTATGACGCGAACTTCCACCCTCGAGCTTCGGGTGAGGATCGCTACCGCAGCGTGGAGCGGCGGGCCGAAGTAGTCGCCAATCATGCGCTCGCATGGCTGAGTCACCACCAAACCGGTCCGTTTTTCATCTGGGTGCATTTCTACGATGCCCATGATCCGTATGATCCGCCGTCTCCCTTCAAGGAGCGGTATGCCTCCGCTCCTTATGACGGGGAAATTGCATATACCGACGCAGTGCTCGGAGACTTCCTCGCCGTCCTGCAGCGGCACGGCCTTTACAAGAACACGATCATCGCAATCGCGGCCGATCACGGAGAAGCGTTCGGAGAACATGGAGAAGAGCGGCATGGAATGTTGCTTTATGACGAAACCATCCATGTTCCGTTGTTGATCAAGCTTCGCCGGAGAAAAGTCTGCTGGCGAGCGAGTGGACGCGCGCGTGGCATTGGCGGAAGTGGCGCCATCTTTGTTGGAAGCGGCTGGGATTCCCGCACCCAAGGAGATGCAGGCGAAGTCGATACTTTCCTTGATTGGCGCCGGGAAGCCTCCGGCAGACGCCAAGAATGTTCCTCCCGAGCGGGCTATTTATTCCGAAACCGACTATGCGCATCGAGCATTCGGCTGGGGCGAAATGCAAAGCTGGCGCACAGGAAAGTATCTTTTCGTGCAGGCGCCGAGGCGAGAGCTTTACGACCAATCCACCGATCCGGATGCTCTGAAGAATCTTGCCCCCGAGTCGAAAGCAGTCGCGGATACGCTAGCAACCCGGCTCTCCGACTTTCGGCAGAAGACAAGCAGCGCCAAGACAGAGCAAGCGAAACTGGATCCCGCCCAGGCCGAAAGTCTGCGAGCCTTGGGCTATCTGGCTTCCGATAGCAACAGCAATAACAGCAGCGAAAAATCGGCGATCGATCCAAAAGATAAAATCGAAATCGCAAACCGCTTGCACCGGGCGCTCGTCCAGATCGAAGAAGATGACTATGACGATGCGATTGACGGGATTCAAAGAAGTCTTAAAAGAAGTGCCCGATGCCTCGACGGTCTATCTCCAATTGGGAAGCGCGTTGATCCGAACCAACCGGTACGAGGAGGCGCTACCTGTTCTGCGCACAGCAGCCGAGAAGAATTCCGATTCCGGTATAGTCCATTACGAATTGGGACTGGCGCTTGTGAAGACCGGCCAGTGGGAGGCGGCTCTCCCTGAAATGCAGGCAGCTGTCGTGTGTACGCCTACATCGGCGCAAGCGCATTTTTATCTGGCCGCGGTGCATACCCGCCTCAACCATGTAGCGGAGGCGAGTGCCGAATACCAGAAAGCGCTGGATATTGACCCCACCCTGTTTCAAGCGAACCTGACCTACGGCAGGATGCTCATGCGGCTGGGCCATCCGGATGAAGCATTGCAGAAATTAACGCAGGCTGTGAAGTCGAAACCGAAGTCCGCGGAGGCGCATGGATTTCTTGCGGATGCTTACCAGCAACTGGGGCAAACTGAAAACGCGAGCAAAGAACGAGCCCAAGCTGCGAAGTTGAAAACGGCTCAGCCTGAGTAGTTTCCCTTTTTTTATTTTTGTCCTGCCTTGCTGCGTTCCCGCTTTGCGTCGTCGCCGCGTCCCAAATGTTCGTAGGCTTGCGCCAGTGCTGCGTGGGCCGGGCCAAATGCGGGCAGCCGTCCGGTAGCAATCTCCAGATGAACGGCAGCAGTTTTGAAGTCCGAGGTCTTGAGCAGCGTCACCCCGATTTCGTAGTGTGCCCATCCGGAGTCGGGTTGTAGCTCGATTGCTTTGTGCAGATGCTTGGCTGCTTCTGCGTACTGCGCTTTCTGGGCCTGCGCCACTCCGAGAGAGTATTCCGCGAGATAGAGGTTCGGATCGGCAGCGACGATCGACTGCAGCGCCGCGATGGCACGATCTGGTTTGGACGGTGCAATCGTTGACGAGCCGGCGGCCTCCATTACTTTGTTGGCAGTTGCGATCTTGTCTTTAGGATCGGTTCCAGTCACGGCGGTCGCATGTCCGGTGCTCTGCTGCACGCCGACGTATCCAAGCGATGCCAGTTTTTGCATCTCGGTAGAACTGAGTTCGGTAGCAGATTTACCAGATTCGCCGCTGAAGCGACGGTCGAAGTTGTCGAGTTGCGAGGCTAGGGTGTCGACCGTCGCTTTGGATGTCTGCGCGAGGTTGTGGGCGGCGCCCGGGTCAGCGGTCATGTCGTAGAGTTCGGGCTTCGGAGCGCGGATATAGAGATACTTGCCGGCGCGCCACGATTCGAGCGGACTCCAGCCAAAACCTCGCTGAGAGAAATCGCTGCGGGAATAAACGGGTTGATCAGGACCTCCTCCGGCCTTGGCGATGCGCAGCAATGATTGTCCCTGCATCTGCGAGGGAACGGGGATGCCGGCGATTTCCAGAACAGTTGGGGCGACATCCACCAATCTGGCCTTGCCCGGCACCTGCTTGGAGGTGGGCTTGGCCTCTGGCATCCGGATGAGCAGGGGGACGTGGACGGTCTCGTCGTAAAGAAAGATTCCGTGCGTGTCTTCCCCGTGGGCGCCGAGGCTTTGGCCATGGTCGGCAGCCACGATTACAGCGGTATTGGCGTCGATTTTCTGAAGCTTTATCGCAGCGATTAGCTTGCCAATAGCGGCGTCCCCGGCGGTAAGGGCGGAATTGTAGGAGGCATGCGCCCCGCTGGCGTCGTCGATTTGGACCCAAAGGAAGAATGGTCCCTGCGCATTGTGGCTGAGCCAAGCGATAGCGCGGGCCACGACCTCGGGGCCGGTGCGTCCGGTAACCGCAGGCCGGGAATCGCCTGGGATGGCAGGGCGAAAGCCGGCGTCATACGTCTGGAAGCCCCGGTCGAAGCCTTGTGCCAGGCCGTTCACGGGATCGAGGTCAATGGAGCCGACAAAAGCAGCTGTGCGATAGCCTTGCGCCTTAAGCAATTCAGGGAGGGAAGGAAGAGACGGAGTCAGCGTGCCTCCAATTTCGCTCAAGCCAGTGCTTTGAGGGTAAGCGCCAGAGAGTATGGTGGCATGCGATACGACGGTGCCAGGCGCCTGGGCGTAGGCATGTTCAAAGACAATGCTCTCGGTGGCAAGATGATTGAGGTTTGGCGTGGCGGAAGCTTTGGCGCCGAGGAAGCCCATGCGATCGGCGCGCGCTGAATCTATGGTGATGAGGACGAGGTTCGGCTTGGTGGCGGCTGCGGCGAATGAAATGCTGACCAGGGCCAAGATGGCGCTGCCAACGAGTTTTCGGATCATGATCATAAGTGTAAAGCGAGATATGCGGTTCGCCAATCTTTGCAAGGGGATGCGGCCGAGATTTCCCGGCGGCCATTTCGGGCCGAGTGTTGAACCAACCCCCTCGACTGTCGAATTTTGAAACACGTGAGTGTGATTTGGCTTGCGCTCTTGACGCGCGGGGAACTCCGGGTAGAATCTATGTAACGCTCCCCGGGCCCCCCGTCTTGGAGAGTAATCATCGCGCGTCGATTTGCAATCTTGGTCGATGCCAACCTTCGTGTAAGTGACTCTATTTACCTGGATCGACTTGAGTTGATTGCAACCTTGGGAAAACGTGTTCGGTTCGTGTGCCTGCTCGCCTTGTGCGGAGCGGGTCTCGTGGCTCTGCTTTCGTGCCAGCACGCTCAAGGCGCTGCCAATGCCCGAAAAATGATCATTCTGGGCGTGGACGGGCTCGATCCGGAACTGCTGACGAAGTTCATGGCCGAAGGCAAGATGCCGAACTTTGCTCGCCTCGCCGAGCAGGGATCATTCCGGCGGCTTACGACCAGTATCCCGCCGCAGAGCCCGGTCGCCTGGTCGAACCTGATCACCGGGATGAATGCCGGCGGCCACGGGATTTTTGACTTCATTCATCGCGACCCCAAGAATTTTCAGCTTTATTTCTCGACCTCCAAGGTCGAAGGTCCGGCGCATAGTTTTTCAATTGGGAAGTGGGTTATTCCACTGGGCAGCGGCTCGGCCGATCAGTTGCGGCAAGGGAAGGCTTTCTGGGAAATACTGGATGAAAAGCGGGTGCACAATTTTGTGTATCGCATTCCGGCGAATTTCCCGCCCATCGATGCGAAGGGAAAGACGCTGTCGGGCATGGGGACTCCCGATCTCCGCGGCACCTACGGCACGTTCACCTTCTACACTGACGATCCGACTGCAGCGGTGGGCGCGGTGGAAGGCGGAGAGATCGTACAGGTTGAAGTGAAGAACAATCGCGTGGCGACGAGTCTGATTGGGCCAAATAATACGTTTCTGAAGACTGCGCCACCCGCCACGGAACCGTTTACGGTTGATGTCGATCCGCTGCAACCTGTCGCGCGTATTGATTTGCAGGGACAAAAGTTCGTCCTGAAAGAAGGCGAATGGAGCGGATGGTTGCCGGCCGAATTTCAACTGATGCCAGTGATCGGAAACGTGAAGGGCATCTGCCGTTTCTACCTCAAGCAGACGCATCCGCGCTTTGAGTTATACGTTTCGCCGATCAATATTGATCCCTCGAATCCGGCGCTTCCGATCTCGACGCCCGCAAGTTACTCGCGCGACTTGGCCAAAGAAATTGGCGAATACCACACACAGGGCATTGCGGAAGACACCAAGGCGCGCATGGCGTCGGTGCTCGATGACAGTGAATACCTGCAGCAGGCGCGCACGGTGCTGGCCGAGCACCGGCGCGCTTTCGATGCCGAGTTTCCGAAGTTCCGCGACGGCCTGTTTTTCTTCTATTTCTCGAGTCTCGATTTAAATGGGCACATGTTGTGGAGACTGACTGATCCGCAGAGTCCGACGTACGATGCCGCGGAATCCGCCAAGTATGGAACAGCGCTCGAGGAGTTTTACCAGCAGATCGACCAGGTCCTTGGCGAGATCATGCCAAAGGTGGATGCGGAT
Organism: uncultured Acidobacteriaceae bacterium; assembly: GCA_963822545.1. Taxonomy (GTDB): domain Bacteria; phylum Acidobacteriota; class Terriglobia; order Terriglobales; family Acidobacteriaceae; genus Acidiflorens. Next base: position 119,968 of record CAWGIB010000015.1, on the reverse strand, counting down.
ACGACTTTACTGGTTCTTTCCGATCACGGCTTTGCTCCCTACCGGCATTCGTTCAACCTGAATACCTGGCTGCTGAACAATGGATACATAACGCGCAAGGCGAATTTTACCGGCGATACGACGGAGCCCTTTGCTGACGTTGATTGGAGCCAGACGCGGGCGTACGGAATCGGGTTGAACGGGCTGTATCTGAATGTTCGCGGACGGGAGCGCGACGGGATTGTGGATCCGGCCCAGTCGGATGCGCTGTTGCGGGAAATCCGTGAGAAGTTGCTGGCCGTTCGCGATCCGAAAGATAATTCGCAAGTGATCACGCGCATCGACTTTGCAAGCGAGGTCTATCAAGGCCCTTATGCGCGTTCCGGCCCAGACGCGCTTGTGGGCTACAACCGCGGGTATCGCGCGGGATGGACAACGATTACGGGTGCATTCACGGCAGACGTTCTCGAAGACAATACCAATCCGTGGAGCGGTGATCACTGCATGGATTACACCAAGGTGCCGGGAGTGCTCCTGAGCAATCGGAAGATTCCGGCGGAAACGCCTGCGCTGACCGACATCGCGCCCACGATTTTGTCGGAATTCGGAATCGCTAAGACAAAAGAGATGATGGGGCAATCGGTATTTCAGGCTCGCTAGCCTTAGCCATTACGAAACTGGAGAAATCATGTTCGGTTCACATAAAGTCAAGATCGAAGGCGAACTGCTGGAGAAAGTGAAGCAGTGTTCGGATGCAGCGGGATACGAATCGGTCGATGAATTCGTAATTCACATGCTGGAAAAAGAAACCAATAAAATCCTGCCGCCGGATGAGACCAACACGTCGAAAGAAGACGTGCAGAAACGGCTGCGCGGGTTAGGGTACATCGAGTAGCTTGACGATCATTTCACAACTTATTGGGGTGGCTGCCGCACGCGTGGCCATGGCGGCCTTCAGTTTTTCCTGGCTGATGAGCCCGTTGTCCATTGTCATCATCGTCTCGGTGGTGGTGGGACTGCTGATGATCGTTCTGTTCGGATACACCTCCGACCAGAAGGCAATCGGCATCGCGAAGGATCAGCTCAAAGCTCACCTTCTTGCAGTGCGTCTTTATCGCGATCAGTTGCACGTGGTGATGGGCTCGTACGGGAAAGTGCTTGGCGGCACAGGACGGTATTTGAAACTTGCTTTCAAGCCACTGCTCTATGTGATTATTCCGATCACGCTGCTTATCGTGCAGTTGGATCGCTACCTGGGCTTGACGGCGATTCAAACGAATACTCCGTTTCTGGTTACCGCGCGAGTGAACACGCCGGAAGCGCTTGACAGCGTCTCGATCGAACTTCCGCCAGAGATAACGGCCAACGCGCCTCCAGTGCACGTCACGGCCGACAACGAGGTGATCTGGAGGCTGGTCGCAGCCAAAGAAGGCTCCTATGAAGTGAAGATTGGGGCGGGCGGCGATAGCGTAGTCAAGACCGTTCGCGTGTCACCTGAGTTGACCCGGCTTTCACCGGAGCGCCTGCGCGATCATTTCTGGGAGAGGATGTTTTCCTCTGGGGAATCGGCTCTGCCGGCAAACAGCAAGGTTGAATCGATCGTGGTCGATTACCCGGAACGCAATATTCCGCTGGGCATTGCAGGCTACGAGATGAACTGGATCTGGCTCTTCTTCATTCTGTCGATGATTGCCGGATTTATTTTTAAGGAACTATTGGGGATTGAAGTATGAGCAAATTGTGTGGGGACATTCCCCGCTTGTGTGGGGCGGACGTTCCTGTCCGCCTGCGTGAAGCGAATAAAAGCCGGTTCGCGGGCATGAATGCCCGCGCCATTTGGGTATTCTTGCTGCTTGCGGTCGTGCTATTTCCTGTCGCTGCTCACGCATACGCCGGTCCCGGCGCGGGATTTGCCGTCCTGTCGTCCTTTTGGGCGATCTTTGTTGCGTTCCTGTATTCGTTTTATGCGCTGATGACCTGGCCCTTCCGTCAACTATTCCGCTTCCTGCGGCGACGAAACGCATACGGAAAAGCGGTGTTCGAACGCGCGGTAATTTTAGGATTCGACGGAATGGATCCTGAGCTTGCCGATCGGTTCATGAAAGAGGGTCGGCTTCCGAATCTCTCCAAACTGCGTGACAAGGGAACGTTTGCCAAGTTGCGCACGACCTTCCCGGCGATTTCGCCGGTTGCGTGGTCGACGTTCATGACGGGCGTGAATCCCGGCAAGCACAACATTTACGACTTCCTGGCCGTCGACAAGAGCAACTACCTGCCGTTTCTTTCCTCGGCGGAGATCAAGGGTCCGAAAAAACAGATCAAGATTGGCAAGTATTCGATTCCGTTTGGAAAAACCGAAATCAAAGCGATGCGCAAAGGTACGCCCTTCTGGCACTGGCTAGGCAAGGCTGGCATCTTCAGTTCAGTCATTCGTGTACCAGTGACGTTCCCGCCTGAGAAGTTTCAGGGCGTCCTGCTTTCGGGCATGTGCGTCCCGGATCTGAAGGGTAGCCAGGGGACGTTTTGTTTGTGCACGACACGCATGGCGGGCGATAAGTTTCGCGAAGGGGGCGTTCGCGTGCCGGTTGAGCGCAAGAATGGTTTTTTCCGCTCTTATGTGCCGGGACCAGATAATCCGATCGCGCAAGAGGCCGGCCACGAGATGCGCGTGGATTACGAGATTCGGCCCGAGCCAGCATCGAATCAGGCGAAGTTAGTGGTTGGATCCGAAAAATTCACGCTGAAAGTCGGCGAGTACTCGGAATGGATTCCTATCGAGTTCAAGGCCGGCCTTGGCTTCAATGCCCACGGCATCTGCCGCTTTTACCTCAAAGAGATTTCGCCGGAAGTTGAAGTCTATGTGACCCCGGTGAACATCGATCCGGGTCATCCCGACCTGCCAATTTCGCATCCGGTTACTTACTCGATTTATCTCGCGAAGCTCTACGGCGCGTTTGCGACTTTGGGTCTTGCGGAAGATACCTGGGCGCTCAACGAGCACGTGCTCGATGATGATGCCTTTCTGGCCCAAGCTTACGGAAATCATCACGACCGCGAGCAGATGCTTTTTGATGCGCTCGATAAGACCAAACAGGGCTTATGCACCTGCGTTTTCGATACCACGGATCGCATCCAGCACATGTTCTGGCGGTATTTGGACGAGGATCATCCGGCGGCGCGCGAAGTACCGAAGGCGGAGCGTCGCGAGGTGATTCAAGACCTCTACCAGCGCATGGATAAGCTCATCGGCCGCGTGATGGAAAAGATCGACGATAACACGCTGCTGATGGTGATTTCCGATCACGGATTCAAGTCATTCCAGCGCTGCATGAACCTGAACGCATGGCTGCATCAGAACGGCTATCTCACGCTGAAAGACGGAAAGACGGAAAGCGGTGACTGGTTCGAGGATGTCGACTGGTCGAAGACCCGCGCATACACCATGGGACTGAACGGCCTCTATCTGAATCTCAAAGGACGCGAGAAGCAGGGGATCGTCGATCCGGCAGAAGCGCAAGCGCTCCAGGACGAGATCAAGAATAAGCTGGATGGTCTGGTTGATCCGACCTCCGGCACGATCGGCATCACCGGCGTTTTCGCGACGAACGTTGTGTATCGCGGCCCGTACGCAGAAAATGCACCTGATCTGCTGGTCGGCTACGGCGCTGGGTATCGCGCGTCGTGGGATTCGGTGATGGGCAAAGTCACGTCAAAAATCTTTGAGGACAATCTCAAAGCGTGGAGCGGTGACCACTGCATTGATCCGCGGCTTGTGCCTGGCGTACTGTTTTCAAGCCACAAATTCGTGGAAGAGAAACATGCCATCGTGGATGTGGCGCCCACCATCCTGAAACTGTTTGGGTTGGCGCTGCCTTCGTACTTTGACGGCAAGCCGTGGACGTTGGCTCCGGCAAAGACTTCGCAGGCTCCAGTCGGTTACGCCTGCGACGTAGACCTCGCACGAGACGCGAGCCATCCCACGCAGGCCAGCATGCCGCACCAGCCGAGCGTCCTCACGGCGGCGGCAATCGCCGTATCATATTGCAGCACACCGAGGCTCGAAAAGATCGCATGCCAGTCGTGCTCGATGAAATCGGAATCGCCAGCTGTGACTAATGGCAGAACCATGGCGCGAGCGTCAGCCATATAAGTCGCCGTGTAGAGCCAGTTCTCAAAGAAGAAAAACAGGCAAAATACGAATGCCATGACCTGCCGCTGGTAGAAGAAGTACGAGGCGAACAGAAACGGTACCGCCCACTGCAGAATCGTTCCTCCCCACAGACAAATCGTCTGGCCGAACCAACTGAAAAGCATGTGGCCGCCTTCGTGCACCACCAGATTGGCCGAGTCGATAAAGAGATAGCCCCCGCGCATGCGGAAGGCGTACAGCAAAAACCATACGTAGAAAACAAGCCACGCTCCGACGGCCCACCGCGATACGGGCTGCCAGTCCTCGCGCTGTCCGCCGCACAACTCGGTCAGCGAATTTATGAGTTCGCTCATTCTGAGGTCATTGTAGGGACCGCAGAGCGGGGAGGCGAGATTACCGCGGTGCTCCCATTATCCAAAGGTGTCGCGGACGCTTCTGTTCGCGCCTACGGTGCATGAACTGTCTGTGCGGACAAATAATGTCCGCGCTACATGTTATTTCGCAGAATCGGATTTCGTAGAGCCGGATTTTTTGGCGTTGGCGGCTTCTTCCTTCACATAGGCGGGCGATAGCGTTCCGTTCTTTGTCGCTATCTCAAGCAATGTCGGATAGAACTGCACGAACGTTGTATCAACCGCCGCATGCTGTTCGTGACACGAATAGCAAACCGCCTCCTTCGGGAATAGCTTTCCTGTCTTGGCGTCGCCAAATCCGAAGAATGCCCATTTGCCGGGGAATCGCGATTCGTCCTTGATGTGGATGGAGCGCGCCATAATGTCAGTCGTCTGGTAATGCCCCTTCTGGTTGATCGAACCTTTGTTCGCGGCCATGCGACCCTCGAGAACCAAAATCGTTTTATCCGGCCAGGTCCCGGTCGCAACGAACGCCTTATAGGCTTCGGGGTTGACGAAGATATTGTCGAACATAGAGTGGTCCATGTTCATGAGCTCGGGGTTGTAATCCATGTCCATGCCGGTGGTCAGGTATATCCATTCGCGGTAATTCTCCGGGAACACCAATCCACCGTTCTGCCGTATATTGAGGTGAATTGGAATCTTTCGCGCCGGCGGCGGCTCTCGGGGTGCCCTGCATCACCAAGGCGGCGAGGCACAGCAAGAGGCAGAAGCTGAAACGTATCATGGAATTGTCTCCTATTCAGAAACCCACGCTGTTCGACACGATAACGAAAGGCAATTCGTAGCGTCTAGAACAAAGACAACCTGGCCTGGGGAGGCGAGGCATGGCGGAAAACCATCAGAAAGCGAATGGCGCCCAGGCATTGGGAGCAGGAAACTTCTACGGGGCCATTGAGCGGAGAGAAGAGTGCTGTGGGGCGATCTTTACCGATGTTTGCCATACCTCGCCTCGCAAACTGCCGGAGCATTCGCATGAGCTTCCATTTTTCGGGCTCCTCGTTGCGGGCTCGTACGGCGAGCGCTACGGACATCAGGAAACCCAGTTTCGACCATTCACCATCATGTTTCGTCCTGCCGGCATTCCTCACCAGGATGAGATCGGCCCTCGACGGCGTGAAATTTTTCGAGATCGAATTGCGGCCGAGTTGGAACCAGCGTTTGGATGAATGCTCCGCAACGCTTGACCGTGCCCTTGAAGACTGCGGCGGCGGCGAAGTTCTGTGGCTGGGGATGAAGTTGTACAGGGAAATGCATGCTACAGCGCCAAACGAATTGTCGGTTCAGAGTTTGCTGAGCGAATTGTTGGGGAGTGTTGCCCAAATCCCCGCGGAGCGAGTGCAGGAATTGCCCGCATGGCTAAACCGTATCGTCGACAAGATTGCTGAGGAGTATCCCGAACGGCTCGACTCTGGAAGATCTGAGTCGGGAAGCAGGAGTGCATCTCGTGCATCTTTCGCGGGTCTTCCGGAGGTGGAAGAGACAAGGCATTGGCGAGTATGTCCATCGCCTGCGCATTCGGGCGGCGTGCGAGCAGATGCTTCGACCGGACGCTACGATCGCGGATATCGGACTCGCGACCGGATTTGCGGATCAGAGCCATTTCACGCGTTCATTTCGCCGATTCACTGGAATGAGCCCGACGCAGTTCCGCGGAATGGTTGCGCCCGCCGCACGATCAAGTGCTCAGCCGGCAGTCCTGGCGCTGGCCGGCTACCTTCCGAACATGGGATAGTGGCTCGCGGCTCCCATCAGGAACAATAACGGGAAAGAAAGCCAGAAGTTCGTTCGCGACATCAGAAACGCCTGCCGGGCCATACCCTTTGCTTTGTCAGGCATGGGCGTTCCGCTCGTGGCATTAGCTGCCGTCCACTGGATTAGTCTCTTCTGAATCCGCCAGATTACTCCCCAGACGTTGAGCATCATCATCCAGCCAATGCCTCCGCCGATGCCGATGGCGAGCAGGCGATTGCTCTCCCATCCGTGATTGTTGAGGCGAAGATAGAGCCAGGACGCAGCCGCGACGATTACGACGTAAATGACCGCGAGCACCGGTCCTTTATCGAGAGCACCTTTTCCAGGGATCTGGCAGACATACATCAAACCCCAGGTCACGGTCCAAACCAGGAAAAAATAGCCGGTTGCGGCGCCCACAGATCCGCCGCCATTGCGGGCATCGGCTCCAACAATGCTCTGCCAATAGGCAAAACCCATCAATACGGTCAGGACTGAAGCCCAGCGGAACCACCATAAAGCTCGCGACATCAGGCTGGGTAAAACCTTCCCCTTGGTGGCCGGATCGAGCTCTTTCATGAACGGAACGTTAACGAGATTGAAAAAATACAGCAGACCAATCCAGGTGATCCCACCAATGAAATGCAACCAACGAAACAGCATGAGCAGGTTTGTATTGAAGTCTGTTGGCAGGTGTATGTCCAAGGCCACGGCTCCTGTAAAAAGTCTCCGCTTTGAAACCGACGATTGTAGATGGCGGGTGGGGATAATGATAGTCGCTAAGTGGGATGTTCGCATTTCGTAAACTGCGTGAACTTGTCCCGCTGCAAGCCGAGGAATTTAGTTGGATGGAAGTTGAAAAGCGCGAGACAAGGCCGTATTGTAGGAGCCAACATAAGGCACGTTGCCCGCCTATTGCCCTTCCCAAAAAGCTCAAGGCGTGGCAGCGATCGGGAAAAGAAAGAGGAGATCGGCAAATGGAACCTAAGCCGGCACAACAGAACATCCAGGATTCCTTTCTCAACACTGCTCGGAAGGAACGGCACAACATTACGATCTATCTAGTCAGCGGAGTAAAACTGACGGGCCGTATCCGATCCTTCGATAAGTATTCGGTCGTGCTTGAGACCAGCAATCAGGAACAACTGATTTTCAAGCACGCGATCTCAACGGTGGTCATCGCCCGCACTACCCACGCCCACGGTGAAGGAAAGCCATTGGCCGTTGCCAGCATTTCGGAAACGCCTATCCCGGGCTCCGGCACTCAAGGGTAGAATGTGTTTGCTTGCGGAAAGATGATTTCAAACTAACCACCGTCGCAGTACGCGAAAAGAAGCCAAGGAAGTGGAAAACCCGTCGGAACGCAGCGAATGTGCGTTCCTGATCGGGGTAGAATTCCGCACCCGAGGCAAGGCCGGAAAACCCGGCGGGACCATTACTGCAGGAGCGCAGGCCGCTCGCGATCATGCCACCAGTATTGCTACCGGGCCGACGGTCTGATTCGCCTGATTTCAGCTCTGAAGAATCGCTCGACGAGTTGCGTTCGCTCGCGGCCAGTGCGGGCGCAGAAATTGTCGGTGAGTTCATGCAACGCCGCGATCGTCCTGATCCGGCAACTCTGATCGGCAAGGGCAAGCTGGAAGAAATTGCCGGCGCAGCAGCTTCGGTTTCTGCTGACGTAATCCTTTTCGATCACGACCTTTCTCCTTCGCAGCAGCGCAACATCGAGCGCGTTGTTCACACGCGAGTGATTGACCGCACCCAACTGATCCTCGATATTTTTGCGCGCCACGCGCGAACCCGAGAAGGACAGCTGCAGGTCGAACTCGCTCAACTGGAATACATGCTGCCGCGGCTGGCCGGACGGGGCGTAGAAATGTCCCAGCTTGGCGGCGGCATCGGCACTCGCGGACCTGGCGAAACGCAACTCGAAACCGACCGCCGGAAAATTTACCGGCGCGTCCGGCACGTGAAGCAGCAGATCGAAAATGTTCGCCGCATCCGTTCGCAGCAACGGCAGCGGCGCGAATCGATCCCGGTTCCGACGGTGGCGCTGGTCGGCTACACGAATGCCGGAAAATCCACGCTGTTTAACGCGCTGACGAATTCCAATGTCGTTGCTTCGTCGCGCATGTTCGCCACGCTCGATCCCTACATTGCGAGGCGCCGAACTGCCGTCGAAACGAAAAGTGCTGTTCTCCGATACAGTCGGTTTTATTCGCCATTTGCCGCATACGCTGGTTTCGGCATTCCGCGCGACCCTTGAAGAGGTGCAGAGGGCAACGCTAATTCTGCAGGTTTCGGACGCTAGCAGTCCGGTTTCGGTTGAGCAGGATACGCAGGTCGAGAGCGTCCTTAAGGAACTCGAAGCGGACCAGAAGCCGCGGCTGCGAGTGATGAACAAGGTTGACCTTCTTCCTCCGAAGCAACGCGAATCTCTGCGCGACGACAACCACACGGTGCATGTCTCGGCAGCCAAGGGAATAGGACTTGGCACATTGCTGGAACACATCGATGCTGCTCTGGAGGAGGATCGCCCCCGGCGAGTTCGGTTGCGAATTCCTCAAAAAGAAGGAAAGGCGCTCGCCCTTCTGCAATCGAGAGCACGCATCTATTCGCGCGAGTATCAGGACGGTCTCGTCGAACTGGAAGCGGACGCCCCCGAGTCCCTGCTCAGGGGCATGCGGGAGTGGGTGGTCGAGTAAGCGGCCATGCTTGTCAGCGAGGCTTATCGAAATAAGTTGAGGAAATCCAGAGATCTCCCCAACCCTCCCCATGTTATGTATGTACGACAGTCACTCGACGAGGTGACTCTAATCACCATGGGAAGGGCTCAGATCACCGCGCACAAAGATCTGAAAGGATAGACTCAATAAACGGAGGGCATAAATGTCGACCGCCTGGACGTCCCGTTACGCTCAACGGACAAAAACCGTCCGCAGTTCTGCAATCCGCGAACTTCTCAAGATTACCCAGGATCCAAAAATCATCTCGTTCGCCGGGGGACTGCCGGCGCCGGACGTATTTCCGGTGGAGCGTTTTCGGGAAGCATGTTGCAAGGTGCTCGATAACAAAGACCAGGCCCGTCTCGCTCTCCAGTATGGCGCGACGGAAGGTTATGAACCGCTTCGCGAAATGATCGCGCGGCATACCTCGCGCTATGGCGTGAAAGCCAAGCCTGAACACGTGATGATCACATCGGGTTCCCAGCAAGCGCTGGATCTGATTGGAAAGCTGTTGATCAATCCCGGCGATCGCATCCTGGTCGAAGCCCCAACGTATTTAGGTGCGTTGCAGGCATTCAATGTTTATGGCGCGGAATATGTGTGCGTGCCGAGCGACGAAGATGGTCTGCGCACCGACCTATTGGAAGACCCCCTGCGTTCGGGACCGAAGTTCATGTATGTGCTGCCCAACTTTCAGAATCCGGGCGGTACTACATTGGCCGAAGGCCGCCGACACGAACTCGTTTTATTGGCGGAGCGCTACGGAATTCCCATCATCGAAGACGATCCCTACGGCCAATTGCGCTATGAGGGTGAGCATCTCACTCCTCTGGTCGTTCTCGATCGCGAGAATCTTCGCCGCGATAAGGGGTATTCGCTCGGTAACGTTATTTATTTGAGCACTTTCTCAAAGACGCTATCACCGGGCCTCCGCCTGGGATGGATCGTGGCTCCTCCCGAGGTGATCAGCAAACTCGTGCAACTTAAGCAGGGCGCCGACCTTCACACCTCTACTTTCGGCCAGATGGTGGCCTATGAGGTAGCGCGTGATGGCTTCCTTGACGAGCACATCAAGGTGATCCGTCGCGTCTACGGGGAGCGTCGAGACGTCATGCTTCAGTCGCTGGAAGAGTACTGCCCTCCAGAGGTGACTTGGACCCGTCCGCTCGGCGGTCTTTTCCTGTGGGTGACGTTGCCCGAAGGTATGGATTCCCACCGCCTGTTTGAAGCGGCCCTCCATGAGAACGTCGCGTTTGTTCCAGGGGACTCCTTTTATTCGGGAAATGGGTATGCCAAGGAAGGGCTGCGCCACCTGCGACTGAATTTCTCCAATGCGCAACCGGAGCAGATCAGGGAAGGAATCCGCCGCCTGGCGCTTGCGATTAAGAACCAGCTGGCCGGGCTGCATCCGGAGGCCGTCGCGCGCTAGCTGCTTGTAATCGCGGGACTTCGGCACCGCATAGGGCCGCCTGCAAACAACGATTACCTAAGGAACTTGTCACGTCCGTCCCGTTGGTATGACATAGACGCCATGTCGCCCCGTAGGGCATGGCTCATCATCGGCTTGTTTTTGTGCTCAGCCATTCCCATGGCCGCGCAGGAGCAAGGCTTTGGCGGGGCCGAAGTGCGCAGGATGGAAGAAAAATGGACTGCCGCCTACAAACAGCGCGACATTGACATTCTTTCGACGCTCCTCACGGAAGACTTCATCATCACGGTCGAAGATGGATCTACCTACAGCAAAGCGGGCTACATCACGCACAGCGCCGATCCGACGGTGCACGTGGAAGTCGCCGAGCAATCCGATATGCGGGTGCGGGTTCGCGGTGGCATGCTGGCGGTTGTAACCGGCGCCTACCACGAGCGAGGCCAATCCAATCACAAGCCATACGAATACTACGACCGCTTCACCGACGTTTGGGTCCGGGTAGGGAATACTTGGCGGGTCGTTTCGTCACACTACAGCGTGCCGAAGAAAGACTAGCCGTGGTGCGGGGCGCTTTGTCGCCGCGTTGTCCCTCGAAAAAGCTTTCAGTTCCCGAACGGATTCTCCAGAGATGGGCTTTGCGGTGTGAATAGCTCCGCGCCATTCTCCAGAATGTGCATATCGTCTTCGAGTCGAACTCCGAATTCGCCACGAATATAAATTCCCGGTTCGTCACTGAACGTCATCTGAGGTTGGAGTTTTGTGGTATTGCCGCGCACCAGGTAGGGCCACTCGTGGCCATCCATGCCCATGCCGTGGCCTACGCGATGCGTGAAGTATTTGTAATCGGGACCGTAGCCCGCGTCTGTAATTACCTTACGTGCAGCAGCATCTACCGAGCCGGCTTCAACTCCGGGACGCGCCGCGGCGAGGGCTGCGCTTTGGGCACGGTGCACAATCTCGAAAACCTGTTTCATCTTGTCGCTCGCCTTGCCGATCACAAACATTCGCGTGATGTCGGAAGCATAGCCTTCGACCGTGCATCCGCCGTCGATGAGGATGATCGTTCCCTCGCGGATGACTTGCGGAGTCACCGAACCATGCGGGAAGGCGGAAAACTCGTCGAAGAGGACGAGCGCATCTCCTTCGAAGCCGAGGCGGCGATGCGCTGCTACGACCAGATCTACAACCTCCCGGTGGGTCATGCCGACGCGTAGGGAACTGTAGGTCGCCTGGTAGGCCGCCAGCGTGACTTTCGCGGCGAGTCTCATGAGGTCGATTTCGTGCGGGCTCTTGATCATGCGGCATCCCGCTGTGACCGGAGTTGCACTTGCAAAACTCGCGCTGGCGGCCGCCTTCCGAATGTTGTCGCAGAAGACGAATTTCATCGTTTCTTCGAATGCGATGTTTCCACTCGAAATTCCGCGATCCGCTAGTCCTTGTGCAACGCGAGTATAAGGGCTCTCGTCTTCCTGCCAGATGCGGACATCTGGATTCTTGCCATCGGGCGACAACGCGATCTGTTCTCGCGCACGTCCTTCCTCAAAAGCCGGCGAAACATAAAAGGCTGCGCCCTTGGCGGGCAGAACCATGGTGAATAGGCGTTCTCCACCCCACCATCGAATGCCCGTGAAGTAATTGAGCGACGTTCCTTCCGCCAGCAGAATGGCGGAAAGGTTATTTTCGCGCATCAGTTGCCGCGCCTTTTCCTGGCGATCGCTGCGTTCTTCAACTGTAATAGGCTTGGATTCGCCTCGAAGTGTGTGCAGAGCGTCGATGGCCGGCGGCAACGGCTTGTTGTCTTCCTCAGCGCGAGCAAAGGTTGGCAATACGGTACTGGCCACCGCGAGAGCGGAGCCGGTTCCTAGAAATCGGCGACGAGAAAACAATGGAGCCTCCCATAGCGCGCGGATGACGGCAATCGCTTTACCATCAAGTTTGCGCGCCATCATTATAGAGAAGCATGCGCTCATGTCACGTGGCTTCCGGTCGCGTCATACAATTGGAAAATGGTGACGGGTTTTCAGTGTGCGGGGTGCGGAGAGTGGAACGAAACCACAGTGGATGAAGCTGCCGGTTCTCGGCAGAGCTACATCGAGGATTGCCAGGTTTGTTGCAAACCGAACTTGCTACATGCGGAGATCGACCTGCGAAAGCGGCGAGTTTGTGCTTGGCGCAGAATTAGAGTAGAAAAGGTTCTTTCAAACACAGAGGGGGAGCAATGGGCAAATTATTCTCCAACCACAGGACGAATGGTGGCGCACAATATGGTGACCACCCAATTCGAACTGGATGGCTTCCGCGTCGTTCGTACCTTGGGTGTCGTTCGCGGAATTACTGTACGTTCACGGTCGATATTCGGCAGCATCGGCGCCGGTTTGCAGACGATTGTGGGCGGCAACATTTCGCTTCTCACGAACCTGTGCGAGAAGGCTCGGTCTGAAGCGTTCGATCTGATGCTGCAGCACGCTGGCGATCTTGGCGGCAACGCCGTGGTTGGTGCTCGCTACGACGCAACAGAGGTGATGCAGGGAGTCACGGAAGTGCTCGCATACGGAACCGCGGTTCTGGTCGAGCCGACCAAGTGAAATAGATCCTTTAGCGCGCACCTAGAGAATCAGTATGTCCTTTGATCTCCAGCCCGTATTGAAAGGCAGTCTGCTGGAATTGAGGCCGCTACAAAAAGAGGATTTTGCTGCCTTGTACGCGGTTGCTTCGGATCCTCTCATCTGGGAGCAGCATCCCGCCAACGATCGCTACAAGGAGCAAGTCTTCAACGAATTCTTTCGCGAGGCAATTGAATCCGGCGGAGCCTTGACAGCGATCGACTCGAAAAGCTCCAGGATTATCGGTTCGTCACGGTTCCACGGATATAACGAGGAAAAGAGCGAGGTCGAAATCGGCTGGACCTTCCTGGCGAGAACGCATTGGGGAGGATCTTACAACCGCGAGATGAAAAAGCTCATGCTGCGGCATGCCTTCCGCTTCGTCGAAAATGTGATCTTCCTTGTCGGGCCACAGAACCTGCGCTCACAAAAGGCGATGGAAAAAATAGGCGGCGTTCGCCTAGGGTCAAGGCGGGACGCCCGTGGCTGGGACAACGTAATCTTTCAGATTACCCGGGAAACTTTCGAGAATCGCGGCAACTGAACAAAGGAAAGGCCTCCGCTGCCTTTCCTTTCGAGATCTAATTTGGATCCCTGTACAGGAATCCCGCGACCAGTGTGGCGAGGATGCACCCAACCCATAAATCGAGCATCCATCCGAGTGGCAGCACGCGGGGAACAGGAGACCAGGACGCTTGCGCAAAATTGCCGGGTACGCCCGCACAAAAGCCGACGATCATTCCGATTTTGAGTGCGGTCTTCGGCCCGGGTCCTACTGTCGCGCGACTCAACGCATAAAGATAGGCGAGAAGAATCGACATTACGAAAATCAGCAGAATCCACTGACCTGCGAAGAATGGATATCGCGGTTCTTTCAAAAACAATCCTTGCTTCTGCATCGCCTCGTAAAAGGGGCCTTGCCGCATTCCGATGAAGAAACTCCACGCCGGTCCAAACTATCCCGCCGGCGAAACCTCCCAGCCACACACGTGTCGTGTTCAATTTCATTGTGCGCCTCGTTTCGATTGGCTTGAATGCGGCCTAAGTGTACTCTAGCGAAGCAGTTCGGCGAAAACAAACTTGCTGCGGTTGTGAACACGGCTTCCCAAGTTTTGAACTCGATGGATATTTTTCCTGACCTTCAGAAAATTCGAGCGGCGCGAAAACTGCTGGACCAATACCTCCCGGTCACAAGGACAGTCCCGGCGCGATCGCTATCGCGGCCAGGGACGGCTGTTCACCTCAAAATCGAAACAGATCTGCCCACCGCTTCGTTCAAGCCGCGAGACGCTCTTTATGCGCTCGCCACAAACCTCGCTCGCCGGAGGGTTGACGAGGTGACAGCCTCTAGCACAGGCAATCATGGCGCGGCGGTTGCGTATGCAGCGAAGAGCCTCGGTATTCCTGCGACCATTTTTTTGCCGGCGAATCCTAACCCGATCAAGAGGCAGAAAATCGCCGACCTTGGCGCTCGAATTGTGGAAAGCGGCGCCGGCGATCTTTCGGCAGCATTTCTGCAAGCCTCTGCTTATTCCGATCGAGAACGAGTTTATTTCCTGAACGACGCGACGGATCCGGATGTGCCTGTCGGCACCGCAACGATCGGTCTCGAGATCGCTCAACAGATTCCGCACGTTTCCATCGTTTATGTCCCGATGGGAGACACTGCCTTGATTCGAGGAGTCGCGGCCGCACTCAAGCAGTCGGTCCCGAACCTGACCGTCGTTGGAGTGCAGGCGGAGCGCGCGCCGTCCTACTACCTGTCATGGAAGGAAGGAAGAGCGGTAGAGACTGACACTTGCGACACTTGTGCCGACGGACTTGCGACGCGCACGCCTGATCCGCAGAACGTGCAGGCCATCCGCGAACTCGTCGATGATGTCGTCCTGGTCAGCGAAGAGCAGATGCTGCAGGCGATCGCGCATCTCTATAAAGAAGAAGGTGTCCTCGCCGAACCGGCAGGAGCTGCGGCCACCGCTGCCCTTCTTGCCCACCCGCCGCATGAGGGCAACGTCGTCCTCATGGTTACCGGCGCCAATTTATCTGACGATGTGCGGCAGAGAGCCGGAATCCCCTAAAACGACTCTCTATCTTTCGTGAATCAGAAGCCGCTCAACTGCTCGCTGGCGATGCGCGAAAGTCCTCCGCATCTGCGGTGCAATGAAGAGCAGGTTGATGATCCGGCCGGCGGGTTCAAACCCAATTTCATATTCGATGAGATCGCGAAGACGCGTTCCCGAAGTCCCGTCTCGCGTCTCGGGCGCGAACTCGTGCCGGTGGTGCCAACTCTTGAACGGACCTTGCCCTTGCTCGTCCGCGAAAAACTCGTTCATCGCGAAGCCGACAATTTTCGCCTCGGACCGGATGCGAAACGGTGCAAACGGAACGGACCGGAACGATGCGACTAACCTCGATCCCACGCCGGCCAAAGGCGGAGCGGCATCCCATATCGCCTGACGTGGAGGCGGAACGATCGTGGCCTCTTCAACCCGAACCTCCATCCATGGAGGCATGACGAGAGGCAAATTGTTAGGATCCGCAAAAAAGCGGAAGGCTTTTTCCAGTTTGACCGGTAGCCACTGCTCGAAGTGGGCATGGTAGGGGTGCATGCAAGGGAAGAGGACGCCTTTTCCACAACGGCCGACGTTTATTGCGAAAACCGTAAAGCGAACAAAAGGAGAAGCTTAGCGCTTCTGAACCATCTTCCTAAACGCTACCTGTAGTGGTCATCCAAGTGATTAACCACAACATTTCGCGTTTTGCCTTTTGAGTCCCCAGGCCCAGTCTCAACCTGAAACTTTGTTGTTGACAACAAACGATTTAGGCGTAGGATGTGGACAAAAGTGGTTGAAAGTGGAGTAAAGAATAGAGGTCGGGGCAAATTTTGTACCTTTACGAGGCGCCAGTGGTTTTTGAAGCTGACACCCCCGAAAGTAGCCCAAACGAACCCGATTCCACTGTTTTGGTAGCCGCTTCGACCTCCCTCGTGCTGTTGGCTGTGGTAGCAGCCGTAAATAAACGAAGCCCAAACACTAAGCAGGGCGCATGTTTCGCGGAAATCACCCAACTCGCGTGGACGAAAAAGGACGGCTCAAGGTCCCCGCGGAATTCAAGCGCGTGATCGACGAGAAATATGCCCAACGATTCTATATCACGAGCGTGGACGGAATCGCTGCACAAATTTACCCCTTCGAGGAATGGGAACGGATCGAACAGAAGCTGGCATCTCTGTCGACCTACAACCCGACCAAGAAGAAATTTTTGACTCGCACCAACTATTACGGGCAGGTCGTAGAGATGGACGGGCAGGGGCGCCTGCTGGTCCCGCAGATCCTGCGTGAGTCGGCGCAGATTCGCGGGGAAGTGGCAGTGCTCGGCAATCTGACTTACCTGGAAGTTCGCAACCTGGAAGCGCTCGACAAAGACGTTAAAGAGCCCTTCACGGATGAAGACACCAAGACGCTCGACGAATTGGGCATCTAGAAGTGGAAACGGACTCGGATTCAACAGACACCCCCGAGCGGGGTGGGCATGGTTCGCGGAAACTTGCGGTTGGCCATGTCCCGGTTCTTTTAAAAGAAGCGATCGATTTTCTAGCCGTAAAGCGTGGCGGAACTTATCTGGATGCCACGGTGGGCCTGGGCGGGCACAGTTTCGAAATAGCAAAACGCCTCGGCGCACCGGGACATTTGATTGGCTTCGATAAAGATCCCGCAGCGCTGGAGAGAGCCAGCGACAGACTGGCAGCGCATCAGCCGTCAGCGAACGAGCGACGGCCGCAGCGTCACGCTGATTCATGGATCGTTTGCGGAAGTCGGTGAGCGTATCGCTCCCGCCTCTCTCGACGGCATGATGGCGGACCTGGGCGTGAGCAGTTTGCAGCTCGGCGACCCGGAGCGCGGATTTAGTTTTCAGGCGGAAGGACCGCTCGACATGCGGATGAATCCGATGTCGGGCGAGACCGCCGAACAAGTGGTAAACCACATCGACGAGCGCGAGCTGGCCGATGTGATTTACGAATTCGGTGAGGAAAGGAGGTCGCGGAGAATCGCCAGAGCCATTGTCCGGTCGCGGCCGATACAGACGACAAAGCAACTTGTAGACGTCGTATCAGCCGCGGCCCGGTCAATGAAACTGGGTCAACACAAGCACGACAGGATTCATCCGGCGACGCGTACCTTTCAGGCTCTCCGAATATTCGTAAACCGTGAACTGGACGATCTGAAAGCACTGCTGGAGGCGGCGCCCCGCGTGCTGAAGCCGGGCGGAAGGCTGGTGGTAATCAGCTTTCACTCGCTCGAAGACAGAATCGTCAAAGATGCAATGCGAGACGGCGCGCAACACGGTCTGTACCGGCTGCTGACGAAAAAGCCGTTGACCGCGACAGAAGAAGAGATTGATCGCAATCCGCGGTCGCGCAGTGCCAAGATGCGCGCCGCCGAAAAAGTTTGAGTTGGTCCGGAGAAACTGCCGGGCACCCGGTGCGGTGACTGTAAGCGTGCCGGGAGAAAATTTCGGGAAAGCGGCTGTCAAAACCAGCCGCACCTCTGTGGTGGAGTTTCCCGGAGCGGCCAAGAAAAAATAAAACAAGGCCGTGTCCGGAGATGAAAACGGAAGATTGAAATCATGTTTACAGGCACCCTGATCGAAGATCTGATCGCAACAGTCGAACGCGCCGAGCAAACTGCGCGGACAGACGAAAACATGGTCGCTCCTTATTTGGTTGGCGAGTCCTGGTTCGCTTCTATTCAGGAAAGCGCTGACTTCGAATCCCAACTTTTTGAAGTGGCTTAATCCTGGAGTGACTTATGAGCGCGGCCGTGGCGATGCAAAACATAAATCCTTCTGATCGGCGTAAGTCTTGCTGGCTTGGCACGCCGGAAATTTATTTCCGGAAGACGATCGACAACTCGCGCCTGGTAAAGGTCGAAGATCCGCGTCGCGAACGCGAGATGCGGTTCTTTGGCGTGGCCCTCTGCTGCCTCTTTTTGCTGGTCATGGGCTATGCACTGCAGCACTTCCGCGCGATTGAATATGGCTACAAGATCGAAACCCTGCGCTCGCAGCGCGAGGGTTTGGCAGGAATGAATCAAGCGCTGCGCCTGGAAGAGGCGTCATTGCGCGATCCGGAACGAATTGATGGCATGGCCCGTAAGCTTGGACTGCAGTCGCCCGATCCCGGCCAGGTAATCCGAATGGATTCCGCAAGCGACCTCGGTGCACCGGTCATGGCGAGCGTTACGCCCGTTGCCGTGGTCTCGGCGCGTTAGAACGGTTCTCAGTTCCCAGTTCTCAGCCAGGAGCTCTGAGCTTTCACTAACAACTGAGGACTGAGAACTGGGAAATGCAATGGCAGCAAGCACTTCTTCGAACGGCACGCGATTCCGGCTCTATCTCTTGTCTGGATTGCTCTGCGTCTGGCTCTTAGCCATTTGCCTGCGTCTCGTCTATCTCCAGATTTTCTGCTACGGCGATTTCGAGCGCCGCGCCCAACATCAGCAACAGCGCAGCTTTGAACTCTCGCCGAAACGCGGCGTCATCTATGACCGCTCTGGACATGAGCTTGCAATGTCGATCCAGGTGGACTCTGCGTTCATCGTGCCCACGGAAACGCCCGACCTCGCCAACGTGGTCAGCCTGATTACTCGCATCACGAATGACGACCCGCGGGTCGTGCTCGCAGATTGCAAGGCGCATAAGACATTCTGCTGGGTTGCGAGAAAGGCGGATGCCGAAACCGTGCAGCGCATCAGCGCTCTGCACCTTCAGGGCATTCACTTCCAGAAAGAGCCCAAGCGTTTTTACCCGAAGCGCGACCTGGCAGCGCAAGTGATCGGGTATGTCGGTACGGAAGATCAAGGGCTGAGCGGGCTGGAACGCGAGTTCAACCAGCAACTTCAAGGCAAGCCGGGCAAGCTGATGATTTCGGTCGACGCTCGCAAGCGGTGGTTTGCCAGCGTTGAACAAGAATCCAAGCCCGGCAATAGTCTCGTCCTCACGATTGATCAGAACATTCAATACATTGCCGAGCGAGAACTTGAGCGCGCGATGCAGGAGACGAAGGCGATTGCCGGTACTGTTGTAGTGGAAGACCCGCACACCGGCGAAATCCTTGCGCTGACCAACCGCCCGACATTCAACCCCAACAATCGCAAAGAAATCCGCCCTGAGTCTTTGAAGAATCACGCCGTCAGCGACATCTACGAGCCAGGTTCCACCTTCAAGATGGTTACGCTTTCCGGCGGCTTGGAAGAAAAAATCACCAATCCCGATGAGATGTTCGACTGCCAGATGGGTTCGATCGTCATCAACGGAATGCGGATCCGGGATAGCAAGCCCCACGGCCTGCTTTCCGTTGCCGACATCCTCGCGGAATCGAGTGACGTCGGCGCCATTAAGGTCGGATTGCGGCTGGGCGATGATCGTTTCTACAAATACATTCGCGCCTTTGGATTCGGACAGCGAACGGGAATTGAACTTCCGGGCGAAACGCCGGGGATGACGAAGCCCGTAAGCCGTTGGTCAAAAGTATCGCTCGCCGCTATCTCGATGGGCCAGGAGATCGGCATCTCTGCGCTGCAACTCACTGGACTCATTTCGACAATTGCCAACGACGGAGTGCGTGTTCCTCCGCGGATAGTTGCGGGAACGATCGCGCCGCAGAACGGTCCGCAAACGGTTGCCTTTCAGCCTGCCGAAGGCACGCGCGTTATTTCCTCTCTGACGGCCGCCCAAATGCGGCAGATGCTGCAAGGCGTCGTTCTTCACGGTACGGGTCGGAAGGCGATACTTGAGGGCTACACTTCAGCCGGAAAAACAGGCACCGCGCAGAAGGTTGATCCGGCAACTCATGCCTATTCAAAGACGAAATACGTCGGCTCGTTCGCGGGTTTTGCTCCTATCAATAATCCGCAAATTGCCGTGGTCGTGATTTTGGATTCCGCCGTTGGACTTCATCAAGGCGGTCAGGTTTCAGCGCCAGTTTTCCAGCGAATTGTGCAGCAGGTGCTCGAGTATAAGCACGTGCCGCATGACGTAGAGCTGCCTGCCAGTCGTCAGGTCCTTCTCGCGCGTCGGAATGTGCCGGACAAGAATCTCGAAGAGGTTTCGCCCGATCATTTGGGCGCAAGCCTCGATCTGTCCGAGACCTCGTCGGAAATCTCTCCTTCCCAAGGGCAAGTTGCGGCGGCGACAAGCGCTCAATCGGCCCCTGCTTCCGATACATTGGCGGAAATTGTTCCGGCGGCCGCGAAACAGAACGAACGGGTGGATCCAGCGCCGCAAATAGCCAGCTCACCCCCTACGCCGCAGCCAGAGAAATTGCCGAGCGGCGGCACGGTTGTGCTTGACGTAGAAGAAGGTGGGATCGAGGTCCCATCATTCCTTGGCAAGAATGTGCGTCGAGCATTGGAAGCGGCACAAGACGTAGGTCTTGATCTGGATGCGGTTGGCAGCGGAGTGGCGCGCGAACAATCGCCCTCGCCCGGCACCCACGTTCCCGCAGGAGCGCGCGTGGTGGTGCGCTTCGGCAGATAAGGGCATACCGACCAACGACCAAAAACCGGGACTTTGCGCTAGAAAAAACGATTGCCCGCAAGGAAGAACGAGAGAATTTGTTTTCTCTGTGACTCCATGTCTCTGTGGTGGATTCTAGTCTCGCGAACGCCAAAAAGTACCCGCTAGAAGCCAGCTGTTTATAATTCATTCCGATGACCTTCCAACAACTTTTGCAGGGCGCCGAGGTCCTCTCGCAAAGCGGAAACCCTGCCGTTACCGGCGTGGACTACGATTCGCGCCGCGTGCGTCCGGGCACGGTCTTTGTTGCCATGAAGGGCGAGTCAAGCGATGGCAACCGCTTCATTGACCAGGCCATCGCAAAGGGTGCAGTTGCTGTCGTCACGGATTCAGCTTCCGAATCCCCAAGGCCCGGAGTCGGCTGGGCGCAAGTTGTTCACGGCCGTCGCGCACTCGCACGGCTGAGCGCAAATTTCTACAAGCGTCCCGCCGAACGAATTGCAAACATCGGAATTACGGGCACGAATGGAAAGAGCACGACCGCTTTCATCGTCGAATCCATTCTTCGTGCCGCTGGCCGCAAGACCGCTCTTGTTGGAACGATTGAATACCATGTGGCCGGAAAGATCCTTCCTGCTCCGCACACTACGCCCGAATCGCTCGAGCTAAACCAATTGCTCGCCGAAGGCTTGGGGCAAGGCGTAACGGATTCCGTAATGGAGGTTTCCTCGCACGCTCTCGAACAGCAGCGTGTTTTCGGAATTCCTTTTGATGTCGCCGTCTTCACGAACCTCACGCGCGACCATCTCGATTATCACCGCACCATGGAGGATTATTTCCATGCCAAGCAGATTCTGTTCGAAGGCTGTGGAACCGATCCCCCGCGGGCGGCTGTTCTCAACATCGACGATGAATATGGCCGGCAATTGTAAAACTGGCGAAGAAGAAAAGCTCTGTGGTGCTGTCTTATGGCCTGACCGCCGCCGATTTCCATGCCGAGAATCTCCATATCACCGCGCGCGGCAGCCGTTTTCAAATGGCGATGCCGGCCGGCAACCTCGAGATCTGGACGCCGCTCATCGGAAACGTGAATGTATACAACGTGCTCGCGGCCGCCGCTGCCGCATATGCTCGGGATTGCCCGGCTGATTCGATTGTCCGGGGGATCTCCGAACTTGCCTATGTGCCGGGCCGATTCGAGCGAGTCGATTGCGGTCAGCCTTTCACGGTTGTGGTTGACTACGCTCACACGGATGACGCGCTCCGAAACCTAACCGCTCTTGCGCGAGATTTTGTAGCTCACGCGGGCTTGAAGGGGAAAGTCATTACGCTATTCGGTTGCGGCGGAGACCGCGACCGCGCCAAGCGTCCACTGATGGGCGAGGCCGCGGGCAAGGGAAGTGATCTGGTTGTACTCACCTCCGACAACCCCCGCTCCGAGGATCCGCTTGCCATCATGAATGATGCAGTCGTTGGCTTGCAGAAATCCGGCGCGAAATACACGATGGAGCCGGATCGTCGCAAGGCGATTGCTTTCGCAATCAATCAGGCAGTTGCCGGCGACATCGTTCTGCTGGCTGGGAAAGGCCACGAGAAGGTTCAGGTAACGAAGGGAGCAACAATCCCGTTCGACGACGTTGAAGTAGCTCGCGAGACTCTGAAGACACTTGGATTTGATTGCGAAGCCGCTCGTGCCACCGCGGGGAAGACAACATGAAACTTCCTCTCTCTCGAATTGCGGAGTTCGTAGGCGCCAGCGGTCAATATGATGGGCGAAGGACCGCTCTCGGCTACTCGATCGACTCGCGCACCGTTCAACCGGGCGACCTATTTTTCGCGGTCCGGGGGGAGAGGCTCGACGGCCATGACTTTGTCGAGTCTGCACTCGCTCGAGGCGCTGTGGGGGCCGTGGTTCGCAAGGACCAACTGCCGCGCTATTCCGATCAAACCGGCCTCCTTGCTGTTGACGAGACACTTGCTGCCCTCCAGACGCTGGCTACCGCTGTCAGAAAGTTGTGGGGAAAAACTGCGATCGGCATCACCGGTTCGATGGGCAAGACCACCACAAAGGAGGCGGTCAGCCACCTTCTTGCCACCAAGTACCGCGTGCATCGCACGAAGGGAAATTTCAATAACCATTTCGGTCTTCCGCTTGGACTACTTACGATCGAGCCCGAATACGATCTCGCCGTGGTTGAAATGGGGATGTCTCATGCGGGAGAGATTGCAGCGCTCGCGAGAATCGCGCTTCCGAACGAAGCCGTCATCACGAACGTTGCTCCAGTGCATCTCGAAAGCTTCGACTCCATCGCCGGAATCGCGCGCGCGAAGTATGAACTGATCGAAGCGCTGCCTTCTTCAGGCAAAGCGTTCCTCAATGCGGACGATGAGTACGTTTCGCAATTCGGCCGCGACCATAAAGGGATGGTCGTCTTCTTCGGACTCAAGCCGACAGCATCGGTGCGTGCTGAAAATATTGAAACACTTGGCGCTGACGGCACGCGCTTCGACCTGGTGACTCACGGACTCCGGCAGTCGGTTGTAAGCCCGTTGCTCGGAAAGCACAACGTGCTGAATGTTCTCGCGGCCGCCGCGGTGGCTCTGGAGCACGGTATCTCTCCCTCCGAAATTGCTGGTCGCTTTGCCTTCTCTCGAACCTGCCGATAAGCGCGGGCAGGTCGTTCAACTGGGTAACATCACTGTCCTTTACGATTGCTACAATTCAAGTCCGAAGGCTCTGATGGCGGCGGTCGATACGTTGGCGGCATTGCCTGCGAAGCGGCACATCGTAGTGGCCGGCGAGATGCTGGAACTCGGTCTCGGCGGCGAGCAACTGCATCGCGACTGTGGCCGTTACATCGCGGGAAGTAAGGTGGATTTCCTGCTTGGCGTGCGCGGCTTGGCCAAGCCGATGGTGGAAGCGGCAAAAGAAGCCGGCATGAATACGGAATTCGTTGAAACGCCCGAAGCCGCAGGTGAATGGCTGGCCCGCGAGACGCGCGACGGCGACACAGTGTTACTCAAAGCCTCGCGCGGTGTGAAATTAGAGAAGGCACTGGAGACCTGGAAACAAAAAAGAGGTATCCCGGGCGCGAAAAGCGCAGGGGATTGATTATTCAGAGCTGACGGCTGAAGGCTGACAGCTGTTTTTCGGAGGCGGATTGCTTTATTGGCTCTTATATCTGAAGCTCTATCATTATTTTCCGCCCTTTCGCATCTTCCGTTATCTGACCTTCCGCACCGCGTTCGCCAGCCTTACAGCACTTTTTACCGGACTGATTGTCGGCCCGATCGTGATTCAGCGTCTGCGGGAATTTCAGATCGGCCAGTACATTCGCGAAGAAGGTCCGCAGGCGCATCAGAAAAAGGCCGGCACTCCTACCATGGGCGGATTGCTGATCGCGATTGCCATCCTGGTCCCCACTCTTCTGTGGGCGGATCTCACAAATCCGTTTGTATGGATCGTCGTTTTTGCGACCATGGCCTTTGCCGCCATCGGCTTTACCGATGACTATCTGAAGGTCGTGCATCGGCGCAACCTTGGCCTTACCGCTCGAGCGAAGCTGGGATATCAAGTTGCCGTGAGTGTGGTAATTGCCGTGGTTTTGATCGCGCTCCAGCATCGGGGAGAATATTCCACCCGCTTGATCGTCCCCTTCTTCAAGCAGTTTCGTCCGGACCTTGTAATCGAAAGTTTGGTGGCGCATCGCCATATCTGGTTTCTGGGCTTTCTGCCGTTCGTAGTCTTCGTTGTGATCGTGATCGTCGGGTCGAGCAATGCGGTCAATCTTACGGATGGCCTCGATGGGCTAGCGATTGGCTGTACGGTGATTGCCGCCGGAGCCCTCGCCGTCCTCACCTACCTGAGCGGTCACGCGACGTTCGCCACCTATCTCGAATTCCAGCGCATGCCGCAGATTGGTGAACTGACGATCTTTTGTGGCGCCATGGTCGGCTCTTCCATCGGATTCCTTTGGTATAACGCCCATCCCGCGGAGATATTTATGGGCGATGTCGGGTCGCTCGCTCTCGGAGGAGCGATCGGAACTGTCGCCGTCCTGATCAAGCAGGAACTGCTACTGCCCTTCATCGGCGGGATCTTCGTGATCGAAGCGCTGTCGGTGATTCTCCAGGTCGGATCCTACAAGTTGCGCAAGAAACGAATTTTTAAGATGGCGCCCATTCATCATCACTTCGAACTGCTAGGCTGGTCGGAGTCGAAGGTGATTGTGCGCTTTTGGATCGCGTCGCTGGTATTCGCTCTGTTCGCGCTGACTACCCTGAAGTTAAGATGAAACTTCACCACAGAGACAGAGGCACAGAGGAAAGCCTGAAGTTTGTTCGCGCGGAGCCTTGTGGCTGTTTCTGGATCACTCTGGTATGTCCTGACAAACCGCTGTTCGCACTCAGTTGCCCGACTTGTTTTTCTCTGTGTCTCTGTGTCCCGTGGTGAAATAGACGTCATGGATCTCAACAACAAAAGCGTGCTCGTCGTCGGCCTGGGCAAATCCGGCGTGGCTTCCGCTCTTTTTCTGAAGTCTCGCGGAGCGCGCGTCACCGTCTCCGACTCCAAGCCGGAAGCCGAACTGCGCAAAGAAATCCTTCTCCTGCTGGATCAAGGAATCACGGTCGAAACCGGCGGCCACGGCGATCGCACCTTTCGTGGGCAAGACTTGATCGTCGTCAGTCCGGGCGTGCCCTTCGATGCCCCTCAGCTCGTCCAAGCGCGTAATCTCGGCGAAAAGATCATCGGCGAGATCGAACTAGCCACCAATTTCCTGCCGAGTCCGATCGCGGCGATTACTGGAGCAAACGGTAAAACCACGACCACGTCCCTGGCAGGCGAAATCATCGCTGCCGGGAAACTCCCAGTCCTGGTTGGCGGCAATATCGGCACGCCAGCCATCAGTTTCGTGGACAAGGCCGGCCCGAAAACATGGATCGTTCTTGAGGTGTCCAGCTTTCAGCTCGAAACGATCGTCGAATTCCGGCCAAAGATTGCCGTCATCCTGAACATCACTCCTGATCATCTCGACCGGCATAAGACATTCGACAACTACGTCAATGCCAAAGCGCGGATATTCGAGAATCAGGGGCCGGAAGATTTTTCGGTTCTGAATGCCGACGATTCCACTACGGCCGCTCTGTCGAACCGGACGCGCGCGCAGGTATTTCGCTTCAGCCGCAGGAAAGAAGTCGAACGAGGAGCGTTCGTTCAAAACTCGCATATTTATTTTCGCGATGGTTCACGCGAGCGCGAGATCATGCCGCTCGCGGAAATCCCGTTAAAGGGTGCGCACAACCTCGAAAACACTCTTGCCGGAATTTCGATCGGCATGCTGGTCGGTTGCGCTCCAGAGCAGATCCGCCAAGCCGTTCAGGCCTTCAAAGCCGTCGAACACCGCCTCGAGTTTGTGGCTAAGGTTGCGGGCGTCGATTACTACAACGATTCGAAGGCGACGAACGTCGATGCCACGATCAAGGCGCTCGAATCCTTTCCCGCCAACATTCACCTGATTCTTGGAGGCAAGGATAAGGGCAGCGATTACTCCGTTCTGAACGATTTGCTGCGCGAACGGGTGAAGCGGGTATACACGATCGGAGCCGCCGCCGCCAAAATTGAATCGCAAATCCAAGGCGCCGCCGAGATCGACCACGCGGAAACCCTGGAAAACGCAATCCAGCGCGCCTCGGAAACCGCCTCTCCAGGGGACGTCGTCGTTCTTGCCCCGGCCTGTGCCAGCTTTGACCAGTTCCAGAATTACGAGCACCGGGGTAGCGTCTTCAAAGAGACAGTCCGTTTGTTGGCGAAGATGCCCGCGAAAACTCCATAGGAAGACTCCGCGGTAGAGGCGGGTAAGCTGACGGAACCAGGCTAATCCGAGGACCCGAACCAAGAACGTTATCTTCGACCAACGAATCGGTGCCTAAACTACTCCGTCGCCTCTCCCTTCGTGGTGAAATAAGACAATGGCCAAGCGCGTTAGCGTCGATCGCTGGATGTTCACGGTCACCGCGATCCTCGTGTTCGTCGGGCTGGTCATGATCTTCAGCGCTTCGGCCGTCATGGCCAAGGAACGCTTCGGTTCGGCTTATGTTTTCCTGTTCAAACAATTAGGATGGGCAGCTGCCGGCCTCGTCGCCATGGTGGTGGCGATGAAGGTGGACTACAAGCGCCTCCAAAGTCCTGCGCTGGTTTTTTCATTGCTCGGCTTTACCACGCTCTTCCTGATCTCAGTCTTCTTCCTGGATCGCGCTCACGGCACACATCGCTGGTTTCACCTTGGACCTCTCTCGTTCCAGCCGTCCGAGCTGGCAAAGCCTGCGCTCATCCTCTTTCTTGCCTGGTTCCTGGAAAACAAGACCCGGGCCATGGATGACTGGCGCAACACGCTGATTCCTGCAGTCGTGCCAACCATGGCCTTTCTGGCTCTGATTGTCTTTCAGCCAGACCTCGGCACTGCGATTGCGTGCGCGGGAATCACTGCGTGCGTGTTGTTCGTGGCGGGCATCCGCCTGCGCTATTTCGGATACGCGCTCGCCGCATCGATTCTTCCGCTGTATTTCCTCATCTTTCACGTTTCTTATCGAAGGGACCGCATCCTCGCCTTCATGAATCCCTATGCCGACCCGCAGGGCCGCGGCTTCCACATGATTCAATCGCTGATCGCAGTCGCGACCGGCGGCATCACTGGACTTGGCCTGATGGAAGGCAAACAAAAACTGTTCTACCTCCCCGAGCCTCACACCGATTTCATCTTTGCCGTTACCGCCGAAGAGTTAGGACTGGTCGGAGCGCTAGCGGTTATCATCCTGTTCGCGATCTTCCTTTGGAGAGGCACGCGTGCCGCCCTCCGCACACAGGACAATTTCGGCCGCTTCCTCGCTGTCGGCATCACCAGCATGATCGTGCTGCAAGCCTTCATCAACATCAGCGTAGTACTCGGACTGATGCCCACCAAGGGCATCCCGCTCCCCTTCGTCTCTTACGGAGGCTCCTCCTTATTCGTTACCCTCGCCTGTGTCGGTGTGCTTCTGAATATTACGAAGCAAGCGGAGTAACCGTCGCTTCAGAGTCCCAAGATCAGCCTCACAGAAGAAGACAATTTCGAAAGGATTTCTCCGTGTCTCTGCGCCTCTGTGGTAGGTTTTGGTGTTGAGCATGCGCGTCATCATCGCGGGCGGAGGAACTGGGGGGCACGTCATTCCCGCTCTCGCTATCGCTCACCAACTCCAGAAACAATTCGCTGCTGAAATCCTCTTCATCGGCACTGCGCGCGGCATTGAGACTCGCCTCGTTCCGCAGGCAGGATTTCCGCTCGAACTCATCAGGGTGGGAGCGTTAAAAAACGTCAGCATGGCAACGCGGGCAAAGACCATGTTCGATCTCCCGCGCGCCCTTTGGACTGCCGGCCGAATCGTCTCGGACTTTAATCCCGATGTCGTCATTGGAGTTGGTGGCTACGCATCAGGTCCTGCGATGTTTGCGGCGATTCGACGCCGCATCTCGACATTGGCATTTGAGCCTAACGTCGTTCCCGGCTTCGCCAACCGCCTCGTCGCGCGCTTTGTTTCGGCCGCGGCGGTCCATTTCGAAGAGACCTGCGAATACTTTCCCCATTGCAAGGTCACCGGCGTGCCCGTCCGAGAGGCATTTTTCCAGATTCCACCCAAAGCGCTCGAATCCCAGCCCACGCTTCTCGTTTTCGGAGGCAGCCAGGGTGCGCGCGCGATCAACCAGGCCATGATCGAATCGTTGCCCGGCTTGCAAGCCAAAATCCCCGCGCTTCGAATCGTTCATCAAACCGGCCAGCGCGACTATGACAACGTCCTCGCCGCATATCAGCAGTCTGGAATCGCCTCCGAAGTCCACAAGTTTATCGACGACATGCCCGCAACCTTCGCCCGCGCTGATCTGCTGGTCTGTCGCTCGGGAGCGAGTACGGTGGGCGAAATCACGGCCGCCGGCAAACCCGCCATCTTCGTCCCGTTCCCGCGTGCCGCCGACGATCATCAGAATGTGAATGCACGCGCTCTAGAACGTGAAGGCGCCGCAGTGGTAGTCGAAGAGTCGAATCTTGGCGCGGCTTACCTGGTCGAAACCATCATGTCGCTGTTCGGTGATCCTGCGCGTCTGCGTGCGATGTCGGTAGCGGCGCGTTCTCTCGCGCATCCAAAAGCAGTCGAAGAGATCGCGGAAATGGTGAAGCGACTCACGACGCATGAATGAAGTTCGAACCGCAGAGAGCGCTGGGGACGCTGAGCAAAAGTAATGTTCTTTGTGCATCCGCGCAGACATGTGCAAATAAGATACAAATGCCAGTCTTCTCTGCGCTCTGATCGTGCTCTGCGGTCCAATGCCTTGTTCGCACTTCGCTGATAGAAAATGTTCTATCATCAGCGTTCATCCGCGCAAATCCGCGGAGTGGGAAGTTCGTGCTTAACAAAGCATGTTCGCCAAAATCCAGCGCATCCATTTCGTAGGCATCGGCGGCATCGGCATGAGCGGTATCGCCGAGGTCCTGCTGAATCTCGGCTACAAGATTTCCGGCTCCGATCTGAAAAGTTCATCCGGTCACGCAGCGCCTGGCCTCGCTGGGCGCGCAAACCTTCGAGGGGCATCAAGGGGCAAACATTGCTGGCGCAGACGTCGTCGTCACCAGTTCCGCAATCTCGATTGATAATCCCGAAGTTGCCGAAGCGCGCCGCCAACATATTCCTGTGATCCAACGCGCCGAGATGCTGGCAGAATTGATGCGCCTTAAGTACGGAATCGCGATCGCAGGCATGCACGGGAAAACAACGACCACTTCGATGGTCGCCTCCGTTCTCGCCGCAGGAGGTCTCGACCCCACGGTGGTGGTTGGAGGCCGCGTCGACGCCATGGGTTCGAATGCTCGCCTGGGCAAGTCGCAATATCTGGTCGCCGAAGCCGACGAGAGCGACCGGTCATTCCTGAAGCTCTCACCAATCCTCTCGGTCGTCACCAACATCGATCGCGAGCACATGGACTGCTATCGCGACATGCGCGACGTTCATCGCACGTTTCTCGAGTTCATGGAGCGGGTGCCGTTTCTACGGATTGGTGGTGGGTTGCCACGATGATCCTGTGCTGGAGCGGCTTCTACCGCGCGTCCATCGCCGCGTGACGTCCTACGGAACCACTGCCGGATCGGATTTTCTGATCGACCTGCTTCCGTCGCAAGCATCGCAAGAGCATCGCCACTCAACCGCTTTCGGGTGACATACAAAAGCAAAGACCTGGGCGAATTCACGGTTCGCGTTCCGGGAAAGCACAACGTCCTCAACGCAACCGCGGCCATTGCGGTCGGCACCGCGCTTGACATTCCCGTGGACCAGATCCGTTCAGGCCTCGATAATTTTCGCGGGGTGGACCGCCGCTTCCAACTCAAAGGCAAAGCGGCTGGCATCAGCGTGGTCGATGATTACGGGCATCATCCCACAGAGATCCGCGCGACCCTCGCGGCTGCTCGCCAATGTGGATTCCGGCGAGTGCACGTCATATTCCAGCCGCATCGCTACACTCGCACACGCGACCTGATGGACGATTTCGCGACCGCCTTTGCGGACGCCGACACGCTTCTTCTTCTTGATATCTATCCGGCAAGCGAGAAGCCGATTGAAGGCATCAGCGCGGAAGCCCTCGCAAAACGCATCGATCGAACTGGTGGCGTGACACCTGTTTACGCGTCCTCGTTTGCGGCCGCTGTGGAGAAGGTCGCATCGCTTGCCCAGTCCGGCGACATGGTTCTTACTCTAGGGGCGGGCAGCGTGTCGCAACTTGGTCCCACAATTTTGGAAAAACTCCGGAACGAATAATAGCCCGCCATTAGCCAATCGCTATCACGCTTCGCCGCAACAGAAACATTGTGTCGGTGTTGGGATTATTCAGGTACGGAATCCGTTCTTCCTGAACCAACCGCAAGTCCGGGAATTGCTGCTGGTACATCTTTGCGAAATCACTTTTCCATAACAAGTCTCCTTGCCCACGATAGTTGACCTCGGTTGTGCTGGGTGCGTAATACTCGGAGCCCATGATCCATTTCTTGGTGACCCTGTGAATCTCGCCGAAAACCGTGGGTAAGTCCTGCGGGAGCGATGTGGATCAAGAGGCCCGGAGGTAAACACGAGGTCAAACTGGCCGTCAGGAAACGGAATTTTCAGGGCAGATCCTTCAATAATGGAGGCGGCAGGAACGCGCGTCTGGGCAAGTTCGACGGCGTAGGCGAGAACATCAATGCCGTGAAGGTTGGTGTATCCCATGCCACTTAAGAGCAGGAGCTGGTTGCCGAGATTGCAGCCTACCTCCAGGATGGGGGCATCGAGAGGTACATCGGCGAG
Organism: uncultured Acidobacteriaceae bacterium; assembly: GCA_963822545.1. Classification (GTDB taxonomy): domain Bacteria; phylum Acidobacteriota; class Terriglobia; order Terriglobales; family Acidobacteriaceae; genus Acidiflorens. The sequence continues at coordinate 89,057 of CAWGIB010000015.1, read as the reverse complement.
AAGCTTGCGATTCATGGCAGTTCTTGTCACACCGTATTGGTTTTGCCACAACGCATCGACCGCAGCGGGATCGAGCGTGTTCCGGTCGGTATATTGACGCCCAAAATCACCCGCCCATTCACGACTCTGTTTCGTTTCCCGCCCTGTTTTCATGTGGTTAACCTCCTGTGCGCCCGTCGCCAGAATGTCCTATTGTGCCAGACTGCCGCCCGCAGGGTCACAACAGGCGGCTGTATTTTGTCCGGTGACCTTTTTTCGGTCGGGTCGTCCAACGTTCATACGGTGAGGATTTCCATGAACACGACGAAAGCAACTTACTGGATCGCCCTCGCGGCGTTTGCGTTTGCCCTCAACACCGAGTACCAGCGTGGAAGTTTCCCGGTCCTGCACCGGGCTGCCGCGGAAGCGGGGACGACCCTCTGTCACGTTGCTACGCGAGCAGAGCAAGCCCTTGCCATGGCGAGGTTGAGGCCGCTGCGTTCTTTGTCCGAGGAAAGATTGCTAGCGATGAATTCCTCCGAACTGGCTCAGAATCAGGCCGAGATGCTCCGCGAACAGGCGCAGGGTGAAGCGGAAATGTTCCGCGAGCAGGCAAGAGACAAGGCCGAAGTGCTGCGCGATCAGGTTCGCAATCAAATGGAAGTGGTTCGTGACCGAGTTCGTATGCAGCAGGATCAGATTGAACAGCTCCGATTCCGCACCCGGACACAGGTCCGGATCAGCAATGCCATGAATCGCCAGTTGGTCATGGTTACGCCCGCGAGTTGTCCCAAGAGCATTCACGTCGTAGTGAACGCGGGTCCTGTTTCGTCTGACGACGAGGATGATTCATTCTAGTTCGGTGCCCGCCGGTCGCTTTTTCGGCTCGTAGTGGCTGGAGTTCGGCCGGTCTCCGATTTTCCACAGCGGCAGGCCCGCAAAATTGTTTTTGCATTCAACTTTGCACTGTCTCGTTCTGCGAAAAGCGGTTATAGTTACTTTGCTCAGCGGTTTTCTGTCGACAACTGACCGAACGAGTGGCGCGGAAATCAAGTTCTACCGCCGTCCAGGAAGAGTTGTACCCGCTTCCTCGCGAGTGACGTTTCCGACCGCGAGGCTTCCGACCGGGAGCCATTCGATGATTCGCGCCTCATTGATCTGGAAGAGGAGCAGGAATCTCCATTCCTGCGTGGACAAAAACGCGTCTCCGTACGGCGCGGCTCACTCCCCAAGAAAACTGCAAACCGTCTGAAATGGGTCGCCCTTGTACTTGTCGTTCTAACGTTTCTCGGCGCTTTCAGCGCAGTTCTCTACGGCTACGGAAAACATTCGTGGCGTTTTCGCATCGATTCCAGCGACCAGATTGAAGTCTCGGGGTCACCGCACGTCTCGCACGCTCAAATCATGGAAGTGATGGGCGGAGACATCGGCCGCAATATCTTCTTCATCCCGCTGGCCCTTCGCAAACACCAGCTGGAACAGATTCCCTGGGTTGAGTCGGCAAGCGTGATGCGCTTTGTTCCGAACCATCTGCGCATCGAGATTCACGAGCGCACTCCAGTGGCATTCGCCCGCATCGGCTCCCATATTTCTTTAATTGACGCCCAGGGCAATCTGATGGAACTTGCGCCGGGCGGCAAGCACAAATACTCCTTCCCGGTGATTGATGGCATGAATGCCGGCGAGCCGCTCTCCATGCGGGCTGCTCGCATGAAGAACTACAACGACCTGATGCAGCAGTTGGATTCGGGCGGTGCGCAGTACTCGCAGGAACTCAGCGAAGTTGACCTCACCGACACCGAGGACGTGAAGGTGATAACCGCCGATCCAAACGGCGAGGTGCTGGTGCACCTGGGAGGTGGGAGCTACCTCCAGCGGTACAAAATTTATGTGACACACGTGCAAGCCTGGCGCCAGCAATTCACCAAGCTGGAGTCGGTTGACCTGCGCTATGACGGCCAGATCATCGTGAATCCTGATCTCGAGGGGATGCCGCACCAACCTGCGTTGACGCAGGCCGCTGCACGAGCGGCGCTCGCCGCTGGCGTGAAGAACGCCGCCATCGTCAACTACGAAAAATTTGTGGTTCATCCTGCTACGCCCCCTCCAGCCGCGAAGCAGGCGCAGGCCAAGGGCAAGATGCCTGCGAAACCTGAGCCGAAGGCTGCGGTGAAGGCGGAGTCAAAGGCTCCGGTTAAAGCGACGCCAAAGGTCGCGCCGAAAGTCGCTCAGCACAATGCAGCGAGCAAAGCCAAGGCCAGGCACGCGAATGGCAAAAACGCCGTGCCGCCCCATGCGGGTGTTCAGCCGGTATCGAATAAAGCTGTTTCCTTCCCCAGCAACGCAACGGATTCAGCAAAGGCAGCGAGCGCGAGTAACGCTGGCGTGAAGCCGCCGAAGCCTGCTCCCCACGCCGGACCCAGCACCCCGCCATCCGGCCAGAAGAAGCCGAGCGCAGCCATTTCCAAGGAGACTCCGCACAACTAGCGAATTATTATGTCCAGCCGCGAGCCCAATTTCTTTACCGCCATTGATGTCGGCAGCGCCAAGACTACGGTGCTGGTGGCCGAGTTGAGCGAGCACGGCTTGCGCTATCGCGGGCACGGAGTGAGCCCATCGCGCGGCCTGCGCAAGGGCGTGATCACGGAGCTCGACAAGGCAGTCGGCAGCATTCAAAAAGCAGTGGAAGCGGCGGAAGACGTCGCCAGCATTCCGATCGAGCACGCCATCATCGGCATTGCGGGAGCTCACATCCGCGGCATGAACAGCCATGGCGGCATTAGTTTTGGCACTCGCTCGCGGGAGATTGGGCGCGACGAGATTCGCCTGGCCGTCGACAAAGCGCGCACCGTTCCGCTGCCGGCCGATCGCGAGATTCTTCACTTGCTGCCGCAGGAATTCATCCTCGACGATCAGCCGGGTGTGCAGGACCCCACCGGCATGATGGCGACGCGGCTAGAGGTTCGCGTCCATATCGTGACCGCGTCTTCGAGTGCGACCCAGAATCTGATCACGGCCGTAAACAAGGCTGGCGTGCACGTGGATGACACCATCTTCGAGCCGCTGGCTTGCGCAGATTCCGTGTTGCGATCAGACGAGCGGGAACTGGGTGTCTGCCTGGCCGATCTTGGCGCCGGCAGCTGCGACCTGATCGTATTCCAGCAGGGAGCGGTTGCGCACACTGCGGTCATTCCGATAGGCGGCGACCATTTTACGAGCGACCTTTCGGTGGGCATGTGCACGGGAATGGGCGATGCCGAGACGCTGAAAAAGAATTTCGGGAACGCGGTGCCGACTCTCATCCCAGAGGGAAATGAAGTAGAAGTTCCCTCGGTCGGTGATCGCCCGTCGCGCATGATGTCGCAGCGTATGACGGGTGAAATTCTGGGTCCGCGTGCGCGCGAATTGTTTGAGTTGATGCGCGAGAACCTTCGGCAAGCGGGCGTGCTGAATCACTGCATCGCTGGATTTGTGCTGAGCGGCGGGGCTTCGCGGCTGCCTGGAATTTTGGATGTGGCCGAATCGATTTTGCGGAAGGCAGCCCGCCTCGCATGGCCGACCCCGATGGCCAAGATGCCTTCATTTCTTGCGGAACCAGAATTCGCAACTACGCTCGGCATGATCTATTACGGCCACCGGGCAAGATTGGCAAGAGGCCTGCAAGAACCGGGCTTCGGTTCAAGAATGAAGGCGCTCTTCGCAAGAAAGGGCGCTTAAGGGTAGTGCCGGCGTCTCGCCGGCGAAAGGTCACTGAGAGCTGACAGCGGACAGCTGAAGGCAACCAGCGAACGACGAAACTGAGAACTGGCAACTGAGAACTAATTTTCACGAGGTGTTTGATGATCGAAGACAACGGACTCCGAATCTCCTTCAACGAAGAATTCAAGAATGACGCACGCATTAAGGTCATCGGTGTCGGCGGCGGCGGGAACAACGCCGTTAACCGCATGATCGACTCCGGTATGGAGCACATCGAGTTCATCGTGGCCAACACTGACTTGCAGGCGCTGCGCATGTCGCGCGCCGCCACCAAGATCCAGCTCGGCGTCAAACTGACGAACGGGCTCGGCGCCGGTGCGAATCCTGAGATCGGACGCAAGGCCGCCCTCGAAGATTCCGACAAGATTATTGAAGCACTCGAAGGCTCCGACATGATCTTCGTTACGGCGGGCCTCGGCGGAGGCACGGGGACAGGCGCCGCGCCGATCATTGCGTCACTCGCCAGTGAGATGGGCGCGCTGACCGTTGCCGTCGTCACCAAGCCATTTGCATTCGAAGGCAAACGTCGCATGCAGCAGGCGGAGCGCGGCATTTCCGAACTGATGGACTCGGTCGATACCACAATCGTCATCCCGAACGAGAAGCTGTTGGCGGTTGCCGAAAACGCAGGCTTCTTTGAGTCCTTCCGCGTTGCCGACGATATTCTTCGTCAGGGCGTGCAGGGCATCTCCGACATCATCACGATTCCCGGCATCATCAACCGCGACTTTGCGGACGTGAAGGCGATCATGGCTGGCATGGGTTACGCCGTCATGGGAACCGCTACGGCCGGCGGCGAACACCGCACCACCGAAGCCGCCCAGCGCGCCATCGCTTCGCCTCTACTCGAAGCCGGAGCTATCGATGGAGCACGAGGAATTCTCATCAACATCACCGGTTCAAGTTCATTGAAGCTCGCCGAAGTGCAGCAGGCTTGCACGATTATCCAGGGTGCCGCGCACGAGGACGCCAACATCATCTTCGGTGCTGTGCTCGACGAGAAGATGAAAGACACGGTGAAGATCACCGTGATCGCGACCGGTTTCCGCGAAGAGGACATGCGACGCCCGCGGCAACGCGAGAATTTCGATCCTGTCATCGTCGCTCGCCATGTGTCCCGTCATACTTCGGACGATATGGCCTACGACGTTTCGCGCCAGTCCGATGATTTCGACGAGCCCGAGGCTCCGGTTGCGGTGCAGTCTGCCCCTGAGCCGGCATTCCAGCCCGATCCGGCGCCCACGTTCGGCGACGGCGGAACCGTTGGGCAAACGTTTAGTTCACCGCAAGCCGAAGTAATTTCGTTCGATGGAATGCAGTCGGTTGCCCCAACCTACCAGGCGGAGGATCTCGATGTCCCGGCGTTTCTGCGCAACCGCAGAGACGTGATGTAGGAGGGAAGAGAACTAGAACCACAAGGACCAGATCGCATCCACGCTGGCGTGTGTGATAGCGGAGGCTGGAACGCGGCGGTTTCGGCGCCAGGCGCGGCCGTAAAAAATTCCCGCGATGGTAGCGAGAATCACATAGCGCCAGTTGAAGTGCGCCGACCGCTTGTTGAAGTGGGAGAGCCCAAAGAGAAGGCTGGTAATCACAACAGCTGGAATTCGTGCCGACTGCAGCCGGCTCGCCGTCGGTCGGGAAGCCAGCCAGTGGGCAAATCGGTTCTCGAGTAAATTCTGCACCCACGCGCGAAAGAAAAGCTCTTCCGGCACCGCGATGAAAATGAAGATGTAGATCCAGGTGAGGATCATCGAGGGCTGCGGCGCCTGCGCGTGAGGATGAAGGAACCCTAGAGCGAGTCCGAGTCCGATGACGATCGGCGTGAAGAAGATCAGTTCACGCAGCTCCCGTTTTCCAATCCTGCCAGCGCAAATGGAAATCAAAACCTGTGCCGCGCAGTTGACGGATGACAACGAATCCGTAGAGCGCTGCGTCAACCAACAGCAGTTTCCCGAGGCCGGCAAGGCCGCGCGGCCACAGTCCTTCCAGCCAGCGTAAATCGACAGCGAGTCCAAGAACTAGCAAGATGGCTGCGTCTTGCCAGGTACCCCGCTGGTCGGGATCGTTTTGGGCAGCGCCTTCGAGCAACCACGCGATCGCGATCGGCAGAAGAAAATAGAAGGCCGCCCATCGCCAGGAAAACATCTCGTGGACCTGAGTAACCAGAATGTAGGGAAGGACGCAGAGAGTTGGCAGCGCGAGGCACAACATCCGCGGCCAATGTGCGGCGGCCCGGGCGATTCGCTCGCCTGCGAGACCGAATGCCGCCGCCGGAATCAATTCCAAGCCAAGCACAGCGACGTCAATGGACGAGAAATTCTGCATGGGGAGAAGAATTCGCTGCTTCAACGCCGTGATTCAGCGCCGGTACTGCAAGTATCCAATCCCAACCCGCATGTGATGCAAGAGGCTGTCGGGCATGGTTACGGCGACCGTGAGTCCCAGAAGAGCATGCACGACTGCGATCGGATAAATGCTTCGATAGCGGCGGAACATCTCGCAGAAAAATAACGCGGCGATGAAGGTGAAAGTCGTCAGAAGGGGACTGGGCAGATGGGCGCCCGCAAACAGCGCCGCTGTAATCCAAACTGCGGCTCTGCTTCCAAAAAGTTCTTCGCAGCGCGTGAAAAAAAACGAGAGCAGGATAAATTCCTGGACGATTGCCCACACCAGATAGCCCAACGCCTGTCGCACGTAGGGCCAGGTCATCTGCACGTGAACGTCGCCTCCCGCCGCGCGCACCACGAAGATGAGAAAAATCGCGGTTGCGACGCCAGTTGCCAACACGGCAGCGGACCCATTTCCAGCGGGAAGTCCCAATCCCATTGCGGCGGGGGATGGGCGGTCGTGCAGCGCGAGATCCGTCGGTATGAAGTCCGGCAAGGCTAAATCAAGAATCACGAAGAAAACTACGCCAACGCCGGCCGTCAGCGCCCACCAATTCCGTAGCTCGAGACGGGCCGACCAGAGCGCGCACTCGATGAGAATGTAGACAGAGATCAACTGGAACCAGATGAAGTAAGCACGGAACCCAGTTGGCGTCTCGAGCGAAATCACGTTAACAGTCTACGACGCGGAAAGTTGACAATGCATCATCACTAGTTCAGCACTCCATTTTTCCCCGCCTGCTATTTCTTCTGTTCGTGCTTCTTCTCTTTGATCCACCCGTCGATCTTTGTTTCCAGCACGTCGAGCGGTAACGGACCCTGATCGAGCACCGCATCATGAAATTCCCTCAGATCGAATTTTGGACCGAGTTCCCGCTGCGCGCGTTCGCGCAATTCAAGGATCTTCATCTGTCCCATCTTGTATGACAATGCCTGCGCCGGCCACGCTATGTAGCGGTCGACTTCCGTATTGATATTTTCGTCGTCCATCGCTGTGTGTTCGTGGAAGTAATCGACCATCTGTTGACGCGTCCAATGCTGCGAATGGACTCCTGTATCAACCACCCAGCGGACGGCTCGCCACATTTCATTCTGCAGGCGGCCGTAGTCGCTGTATGGGTCCTGATAGAAGCCAACCTCTTTTCCCAATCTCTCCGAATAGAAGGCCCATCCTTCGGTGAAGGCATTTACGTCCAGATTGAATTTGCGGAATGGCGGGAGGTCCGTCAGTTCCTGCGCAATCGAAAATTGCAAATGATGGCCGGGAACACCCTCGTGATAGGCAATGGCCTCTACGTTCAACAGCAGGCGCTTCTCCGGCGCATATTCGTTGACGTTGATTCGTCCTGGGCGCGAACCGTCGCCCGCGCCAATTGAATAATCGGCGGGCGGAGCGGTCGCGGTGCGGAAGGATTCCATCGGAACGACCGCCAGCTTGTTCTTCGGCAGCCTCCCAAAAAGTTCGGGAAGCTTTCCGTACATCTGATCCCGATAGTGGGTGTACAAATCGAAAAGCTGCTGCCCTGACTTCGCATGCAACGCTGGGTCGTGTTGGATGTGCTCGTTGAACGAGTGCAGATCGCTGAAGCCTTGGGCTTTGGCGATCGTGAGCATTTGAGCTTCGATCTCCGCTACGCTCTTCAGACCCATTTCATGAATCTGCGCGGCCGTGAAATCCGTGGTCGTCTGGTGCCGCACGGCGAAGCGATAGCGTGCATCGCCCTGTGGCAGCGCCCATTCGCCTGGCTCGAGCCGCCCGTGCGGAGCGTAATCTTCACGCACGAACTTGGCGAACCCCGCATATGCCGGAGCCACTTCGTTCTTCACCGCTTCTTCAATCCCCGCGCGAAGACGCTTGCGATCGCCTTCCGAAATCGAATCGGGGAACTTGCGCAACGGATCGGTGAACGGACTCTTCTCGAGCGAGTCATCGGCAATCCCCTGCGCCTGTACCGACACTTTTTCCAGCAGATATTTCGGCGGCATGAGGTGATCGCGTAATCCATCCCGCATATGACCAACCGTCTGGTCGAGCGCGCGTGGAATCTGGTGCAAACGCGAAGCGTAGTCTTCGTAATCCTTCACGTTGCGAAATGGCGAGTCGAATGGCAGAGACGCGTACCACAAATGGACGCCGCCAAATTGTGTCGCAGGCATCTCCCAACTCTTAAAGGGAGCGGTCTCCACGTCCTCGCGCAGCTCTCTCACCATCAGCGCGTGATTGAGGCGCTCCTGCTCTGGAAATCCGGTGACGTCAATCGCCTCGAAATGCGCCAGCGCCTGCCGCGAATGCTCGATGCTTTCCGCGATTGCCTTATCAGAGAAATCGCTGAGCCGGTCGTTATAGCGGTTGTCGCCGACCTGGGTGGCCAGTTCCGGCTGCGTCCGCAGTGTGTACTCCCACTCATCGTTGAGCAGACGCTTCAACTCTGCTCGTCGCTTTTCCAGATTTCGATCAGAATTGCCTTGCCCGGCGGCATGCGCCACAGCAGCGACGAAGAAGAAGCAAGAAAGACAAAAGAACAACATTCGCAAGGTGCCACCCTCCAATACTTTAATGCTGAGATTTCTCTCTCGACCGGCTCTCGCCATTCTCGAGTCGCAAAAGCTCAGCGACATACGCTTCGGCAGGAATTGAGAAAATAACAGAAATAATGTGCCTCGCGAAATCAAGGCAGACGACGTCTGACCGTGCCTTCTCTTGAAAGACGCCCCGACTGCAAAGGATTGCACTCGATTTGGTAACAGTCGGGGATGATTACCAAGGTGCGTGGCCTTTCATTTTTCGAGGTTAAATCTCTTTAATTCATATGTTTAACCGCACTTGCAAGAGGTGTGGTTTTTCTCACTTTGTGATTGCGGGGAAGAGCCTAAATCCCCTACTATCGGACAGTTGCACCAAAGATCTGCCTTCCGTGCAGCATTTGGCGAACATATTGCTTCATAATTGAGTAGGGTTGCGCGGTTTGGGCCGTGTCACCTCCGGGGATGGGATTTGTGAAAGTGAAGTTCTGGTCGCTTCGTCTGGCATTTTTTCTCGCATTTACAATCGTTCTGGACGCGAATGGAATCGCGGCCAGCGTGAACCCGCGCACGCTTTCATCCCACTCTTCATCGTCACGATCAAAATCACGTTCCGTCACTGAGACACCGCACGCTCGCAAGCGCATGCGCACGCTCGCACATAGCCGCGCCCCGCTCTCGAAATCCGTGGCCCGCCGACACCGCTATCACGAGCGCTTCTTCATGAGTTCGTACGCATCAGCCCTTACGGAAGGCGACAATACCGCCGGGGAAGATCCGATTGTGCGCGAGGCCGCGATCGACGCTCTGGGGAACATGAATGGCACCGTGGTCGCGATTGAGCCGACCAGCGGACGCATCCTGGCCATGGTCAATCAGAAACTGGCGCTCTCCAGCGGCGCGCAGCCCTGCTCCACCATCAAGCTTTCAGTTGCGTTGGCTGCTGTGAGTGAGGGTATCGTCGACAAGACCACCGAAGTTCCGATTGCCGGGCGCACGCGCATGAACCTTACGGAAGCGCTGGCTCACTCCAACAACGCATATTTTGAAGCGCTCGGACGCAAGCTGGGCTTTGAAAAAGTCAGTTACTACGCGCATCAATTCGGACTCGGCGAACTTGCCGGCTATCACGTTGTTGGTGAGCACGTCGGCGCGTATCCGGAAGAAGAGATTTCCGCGAAGCTTGGCGGTGTCGGAAAAATGTGCTCGTTCGGCGAGGGGATTTCGATGACCCCGCTGCAACTCGGAGCGCTCGTTGCCGCGATTTCAAACGGTGGAACTCTTTATTACCTGCAGCACCCAACAGGTCCCGAGGAGGTTGCGAATTTCCAGCCGCGCGTGAAGCGACATCTCGACATTACCGAAGCGATTCCTGAACTCTCGGATGGTATGGCGGGTGCGGTTCAGTACGGCACAGCGCGCAGCTTGCGCCTCAACTTCAGCGAGGAGTCAATCCTCGGCAAGACCGGCACCTGTTCCCGCGCGGGAACCCGGTTCGGATGGTTCGCCTCTTACGCCAACACCGATGTCGGACGCATCGTGACGGTTGTCTTTTTGCAGGGTGGGCGACCCACGTTCGGGCCGAAGGCAGCTGAAATCACCGGGCGGATGTACCGCAATCTTTACGATCACAATTTCTTCGTTGCACGTTCGAACGGCACCAGTCCAACTGCAGACCTGGAAAAGATCGTTCCCGCTACGACGCGACAGTAGTCCAGGATGGAGCGACTGGCGTCTCGCCAGTCGAACCTTTTTCGAGACGTTCCGTGACCAACGGAACTCTACCGCCTGCATTCTTCCTCGCGATTCTCTGCGCAACGGTTCACAATGACCTCGATGGGTTCGTCTTTCCCGCCGCCGGTTGCGCAACGTTCTGAAGAATCTGGCCAGGCTGCCTCCAAAATGGAAGGCGGCGCACCCTCAACGCTCGATAAACTGTTTCGATCGCCTGACAAATACAGCCTGATTTTTTCTCTTCTCCTCGTCACCACCGTTCTTGTCGTCTACAGCCCCATCGTTCACAACGGATTCCTTAATTACGACGACGACACATACATCACGAGCAATCCGCACGTTCGGGCGGGCCTCACGGGGCAAACGGTCAAATGGGCATTTACTACCTTTGACGCCGCCAACTACCATCCGCTGACCTGGCTCTCGCACGCGCTCGACTGCCAACTGTTCGGCGTGAACGCCGCGGCGGATCATGAAATCAACGTTCTCTTCCACGCCGCCAATGCGGCGCTTCTTTTTCTGCTTTTCTTGAGAGCTACCGGATTCGCGTGGCGGAGTTTGTTCGTTGCTGCGTTGTTTGCGCTCCATCCTTTGAATGTAGAGTCGGTGGCTTGGGCGGCAGAGCGCAAGAACGTATTGAGCATGCTCTTCCTTCTGCTCGCTCTACATGCCTATGTTTCGTACTCGCGCCGGCCGGCGCTTTCGCGATACGTGTTGATCTTCGTCCTCTTTGCGCTGGCGTTGCTCACCAAACCGCAGGTGATCACGTTTCCGTTTCTTCTTTTCCTGTTGGACTATTGGCCGCTTGGCCGCCTTACTACCGTACCAACTGAATGCGATGCCGACGGAACTGTGCGCAGGCCGCCGGCTTTTTCTCCGGGACGGCTGGTACTGGAAAAAATTCCGTTGCTGTTGCTTTCGCTCGCTAGCGCGCTCGTGACGATGAAAGCGCAACGAGCGGGTGGCGCAGTGCAAAGCCTCACGCAATACAGCCCGCTGCTGCGCTTTGAAACCGCGATCATCGCCTATGCCAGCTATCTTGCAAAGGCGTTCTGGCCGTTGCGGCTGGTGGCGCTGTACCCGCATCCCACCACTCTCTACCCCGCATGGCAGGTGCTGTCGGCATCGTTGTTTCTTGCGATTGTAACGGCTTGGGTAATTCGCGTTCGACACAAGCGCTTCCTCGTCGTCGGGTGGTTCTGGTTTCTCGGAACGCTAGTGCCGATGCTCGGATTGGTCCAGGTTGGCGCACAGTCGATGGCTGACCGCTACACTTACATTCCATTGATTGGCATTTTCGTGATGTTCACCTGGCTAGTCGCCGATTGGGCGAGCGAACATCAGCTTCCGGCGGCTTGGCTAGCGGTTCCCGCGCTGGCTTGCCTGAGTGTCCTCGGAATTCTCACTTATCGGCAGATCAATTACTGGCACGACACCGAGCACTTCTGGGCGCGCACGCTGGCCCTGACAGAGAATAACTACATCGCGCACGATTCCCTGGGCGATTTTCTGGCGAGCAAAGGTCGCAATGAGGAAGCAGTCGCACAGTTTCGGGCTGCGCTTGCCATTCGTCCCGATGACCTTCCCGCGAACCTGAATCTCGGAACCTACGAACATGGCAGGGGAAATCTGCAAGCGGCGATTGTTCGGTATCAGTTCGTTGCCTTGCACGCAGGAGATATCGGGCTTCGCGCCACTGCCTATGGCAACCTCGGATCGGCATACCGGCAACTGGGAGACTACCCCGAGGCGAAGGAGTACTTCGACAATGCGCTGCAGTTGGAACCGAATCGCACCATGGCGATGATTGGGTTGGGGCTGGTGGCACAGAAAGAAGGCGACTTGCCGGAGGCCGTGAAACAGTACTCTCACGCGATGGCGATGGAACCGACCGATGTGGGCTATTTGCTGCTCGCGCAGGCGCTGGAACAACAGGGGCACCCGGACGATGCCGCTGCAATTCGAGAACGAGTAGCGAAGCTTTCTCCGGCCCTGGCAGCGGCAGAAAAAGACGCCGCATCACTCCTGTCCGGAAAATAACCGTGGAGCGGGGCCCCGCCGGTGGCCTTTGACGTTGTTCTTGCTCTTGCTCTGGCCTCTGCTCGTTCTTCAGGCTGTTGCTCAATACGCCCGCAGGCGTGCCAAAGAAATGTATGAAACCAGCATGGAGTGGGAATCTGAATCTGAATCCGAGAGCCTAACGCCGAGAGCCTAATCCCCTAGCGTCCTTCCTTAACCTCGTCCCGCTCCACCACCCCGTCCTTGATGTAGATGATGCGGTGCGCGTACTCGGCGATGTCATGCTCGTGGGTGACGAGGACGATGGTGTTGCCTTCCGCGTGCAATCGGTCGAACAGCGCCATAATTTCGTTTCCGGTCTGCGAGTCAAGGTTCCCGGTCGGTTCGTCGGCCAGGATGATGGCAGGCTTGTTGACGAGCGCGCGAGCGATGGCAACGCGCTGGCGTTGTCCGCCAGACAGCTCATTCGGCTTGTGGTTCATGCGCGGCTCCATCCCGACGGAGGCAAGCGCGCCTTTGGCGCGCTCGAGACGTTCGGCAGAGGGAACACCCGCGTAAATCAGCGGCAGCTCAACGTTATGCAATGACGTCGCGCGCGCCAGCAGGTTGAAGGTCTGAAACACAAATCCGATTTCTTTATTACGAATGCGGGCCAGTTCATCGTCGTCCAGTTCGCTGACCAGTTGCTGGTTCAACCAGTACTGTCCTTTCGAAGGCGAGTCGAGGCAGCCGATCAGGTTCATCAGGGTTGACTTGCCGGATCCGGACGGGCCCATGATTGCGACGTATTCGTTGCGCTGGATGCGCAGATTCACTCCCCGGAGCGCGTGCACCTGCTGCTCCGAGCCCATGTCGTAGGTCTTCCAGAGGTCTTCGGTTGCAATCATGCACGAGTCAGGCACAGACAGGTTCGTGGGCCGATCCATGGAAAGTATCTCCGCAGTCGCCATATTCTTCTCCTTCTCCGGCTCGGGCACGCACACTCCTCTGGCCGCTCTATCTTTGACGTTCCAGCCAAGGGGAAGTTAGTTGCGGAAGTCGTGGAACCACTTCTGCTCGAATTCCCGCCGGCGGGCCGAAACCCGTCGCCTTAGCTGCTTTCTTCTTCCTTCTTAGGGGCCGAGTTATCTATTTTGACACTCGTCCCCGGCTTCAAGGTACGTAAAACCTTGTAGCTCCCCGTGATTACCTCGTCACCCTCTTGCACGCCCTTGGTGACTTCGATGTCGGTGGTTCCACTGATGCCGGTATCAACAGGGACAAATTCCGCTTTTTTGTTGCGGATGACGAACACGCCCTGGATGTCCTGCTTCTGTTTCGAATTGTCGACAGGCGCCGCCGCCTGCACTGAGCCTTTACCGTCCTTGGGCGCCAGGTCCGCTGCGCTCCGCACAGTAAGAGCCTGAATCGGAATGCTGACCACGTTGCTCCTCGTGGCCGTGGTGATCTTGGCGGTTGCCGACAGACCCGGCCGCAGGTCAGCCGGCGGATCGGTTAAAGTCACAACCACCTTGAAGTCTTTTGCCTCCTCGCTGGTTGAGGTAGCCTGCGAGGTAGAAACTCCGGTGGAGCGCACGATTGCGTTGTCGCCGATCTCGCTGACGGTTCCATGGAAAACTTTGCGCGGGATCGCATCGATCGTCACTTCGGCCGATTGGCCCATTTTTACGTTGACGATGTCGGTCTCATCGACCTTGACCTCGGCGGTAATCACGGACATGTCGGCCAGCGTCATCAGGGTGCTGCCCGGCGAATTCTGGATCCCGATGACCACCGTCTCCCCTTCGCGCACCGGCAAGTTCGTAATGACCCCATCGAACGGCGCGTCGTATGTCGTCTTCTGTAATACGTCGGAGACCCTCATCAAGTTCGCCTGATTTTGGGAAATATGCTTTTCCGCCGAATCTTTTTGAGCCTTGGCCTGAGCCAGGCGAGCCTCTGCTTGGACCAGACCGGCTTCTGCCGATTCCCAGACTGCCTTCTTGGTGTCGTAGTCCTGCTTGGCGATCAGGGCATCTTTGTACAAACCCTGAGCGCGGTCCCAGTCCAGGCGAGCATGATCCGCGTCAGACTTCGCGCGATTCAAGTCGGCCGCCGAGGTGCGCAGGGCGGCATCGGAAGCGATGAAATCTGTTTCCGCGCCTTGCAGGGAGGCACGGGTTGCATTCACGTCGGCGGAGGACTGGACATTCTCCAGTTGGGCCAGCAACTGCCCCTTCTTCACACGGTCGCCCTCTCGCACGTGGAGCTTGATGATTTTGCCGAATGCGTTGGCGCCAATGTTTACATAGGTTTTTGGCTTGATTTCACCGGAGGCGCTGACTACGGAATTCAAACTCTGTTTTTGCGCCTTACCGGTCTGGACGGTCACCAGGTTTTTCCGGCTTTGATAGACGGTGGCACCCACAATGACGACGAAGCACCACCACGATGCCGACTACGATGAGAACTTTTTTCCAGGTTTTCATTCGCGAATTGAGACGCTCTTAAGATGACGACTCAGCCCATCGTGAGTCGAAAGTCCACACCTGTCCCTGTATTCATAACTACGTCGGAACAAGGAACAAAGTTCCAAGCTGCGACTTCCGACGGGCTTTCGCGAAAACTGGGGATAAGCCGGAACTCTCATTATAGCCTGTCCAAGTTGCAGAGACGAAGAATCGGGGTCCGGACTTCCAAGTCCAGCCCATGATCCTGCCGGATGCAACGCAAAACCAGCATTTTAAGGACTTTAACCGGCATGCCGCGCCCAATAAATCTTTTTCCGCCAGGCCTCTTTTTCTTGCCTTGTTGTATCCTATAAACATAGAATCTATGACCGGAAGTCTCTCTCTAAGGTAGGGCCCTTTCTTATGTTCGTCTCAGGTTTTCGAAGCCGCTTTTCAGTTGGCGCCCTGGCGGCTGTGTTCTCTTTGGGTTTGACCGTCTCTCATGCCTACGGTCAGGATCAGGACAAGGACAAAAAAGATAGCGAAAAGGCGCGCCGGCCTCCTCCAGTCAGACTCAAGCAACTCCCCCACCAGTCCGATCCTCTGAAGCGCCCTATCCCTGAAAAACAGAAGAAAGCCAATGCCAAGGCGCTCAAAATCGAGTTAAGCAAGACCTACAAGAAGTGGCTGGCCGAAGACGTCGCCTGGATCATCACCGACGAAGAGCGATCAGCCTTCATGCAGCTTTCCAACGACGAGGAGCGCGACCAGTTCATCGAAGCCTTCTGGCAACGCCGCGATCCAACGCCTGATACCGAAGAGAACGAGTTCAAAGAAGAGCACTATCGCCGTATCGCCTACGCCAACGAGCATTATGCGGCAGGCATCCCGGGATGGAAGACCGACCGCGGCCGTATTTACATCGTGTTTGGACCCGCCGACGAAGTCGAGTCCCATCCTTCGGGCGGCAGTTACGAACGTCCCATGGAAGAAGGCGGCGGCGAAACCTCTACCTTCCCGTTTGAAACATGGCGATACCGGTACCTCGAAGGCATCGGCCAGGAAGTGATCATCGAGTTTGTGGACAGCTGCATGTGCGGCGACTACCACATGACCATGGACCGGTCAGAGAAAGACGCCCTCAAATACACGCCGAACGCCGGCCTCACGCTCTATGAGCAGCTGGGAATGACCGAGCAAGGCTAGCCGTTTTACCGGCGGCAACGGCATCGAGCAGCTGGGATCCTCCCCTTTCAATAACGATCTGCAGACCAAGGAATTCGATCGCCTCGAACAGTTTGCCAAGCTCCAGGCTGCCCCTGCGGTCAAGTTCAAGGACCTCGAAGAAATCGTCAGCCACAAAATCAACGTCAACCTGATGCCGTTTGACGTGCGGGCTGATTTCGTAAAAGTAACCAGCGACACGGTGCTGGTGCCCATTACCATCCAGGTCCGGAACCGCGACGTTACCTTCCAGAACAAGGACGGCATCGAGCGGGGCACCGTGAACATCTTTGGTCGCGTGACCACGCTCACCGGCAAGATCGTTCAGACATTTGAAGACACGGTTCAAGTGGATGTGCCCGTCGAACTTCTGCCCAAGACCGCCGAAAATTCCTCGGTCTATTGGAAGGCCGTTCCGCTGCGCATCAGCCAGAATCGCTATCGGCTCGACATCGTGGTGAAGGACGTCAATGGTGATCGCGCCGGCTCCTGGAGCCATGGCATCGTCATCCCAGACTTCAGTGAAGACAAGTTGAGCAGCTCTTCGCTCATCATTGCCGACCAGATGGAGCCGGTGGCTTCCAAGAACGTGGGCACCGGAAACTTCGTGATCGGCACCACTAAGGTGCGCCCCCGGGTCGCCTCTTCCGACGGCAAGCCAATCCTGTTCAAACGTAATCAGAAGCTGAATTTCTGGATGCAGGTCTACAATCTCACCGTGGACGAGAAGACTCACAAGCCTTCCGCCACGGTTGAATACAATGTGACCGACTCCAAGAATAAGGCGGTTATCCATACCGTCGAGTCGACCGATACCATGGGCAACGTCGGCGACCAGGTTACGCTGCAAAAGACACTGTCAGCAGCCAACTTGCCGCCGGGCCAGTACAAAATTGAAATCAAGGTGAACGATAATCTCTCCAAGCAGACTGTCGACCCCACTGCTACCTTCGCCGTGGAGTAAACTGTTTAGCTCATGGAGAACAGGCATTCGCCTGTTACTGAGGTAGGAGCAATGTTCCGAAAGCTAGGGTTTCTCGCGATCCTCATGACCATGGCTCTCCCGGCGTGGTGCGAGGGCGGGGCAGGCACAATTTCGGGATACGTTCGCGACGCCAGCGGCTCGCCGCAGATGGGCGCTGCTGTTGAAGTGCTCGGCACTGCTGCCCAGAAAGTTTTCACCGACGGTCGCGGCTTTTACTCGATTGCCAGACTCGTGCCCGGCACCTACAGCATCAAAGTCAGCGCCCCTTCATTCCTTCCTTCGCTGCGCGAAAAAATCGGACTTCGCTCCGGCGCCAAGTTGATGGTCAATATCACTCTGACCAATCTCTTCGAAGCCATCCAGCTCGTGACTCTGCCCCAGCAAGTCGATCAGGATGATTGGAAGTGGACTCTGCGCTCGGTCTCCAATCGCCCCATCCTCCGCATTCTTCCGGATGGCACCACTGCGGTGCTAGATCATGGAGATGATTTGAAAGGAAACGTCGCGCTCCTTGCCGGCTCTCCCACTGGAGGCTTCGGCAGTTCTTCTGACATGAGCGCTGCTTTCTCGGTCGAGCGCTCCCTCCTGTCAAGCGGCACGATTCGGCTGAACGGCAACGTTGGCTACGGATACGATGGGTCCGGAGTCCCCGCCGCGATTCTTCGCACCACCTATACCAGTCACTACAATCCATTTTTTGAACCGTCGGTTTCAGTGTCTGCGCTGCGCCTGAATTCGCCAGATCTGAATTCCATGCCGGGCGCCAGCCTGCAAGCGCTATCGGTCACAAGTTCCGATCGCATCGTGCTCGGCGATCTGCTGGAAATGCGAGTCGGCAGCGAGTTGCAGACGATCCAGTTCATGGGCCGCGTTAACGCGTTCAAGCCTTTCGCGTCCGCCGATCTGCACATCACGCCGAACACGGTTCTGGAATACCAGTACGCGAGTTCCGTTCCCGACTCCCGGCTCGAAGATCGCTCCGGCGATGCTTCTGGGAATCATTTTGACGCGGTGTCGTCAGACCCCGGTGCCGCCGGCCCTCGCATGAGCATCACGAGCTTTACTCCTGCAGTAGAGCGCGCGCATCACCAGGAAGTTTCGCTCTCGCAACGCGTCGGCAAAAACAGCATGCAAGTCGCGCTGTATTCCGACCGAATCGTCGATCCCGTTCTCATGGGAGTTGGCGAGATGACACCCGAGTCGGGTGACATTCTTCCCGACATTTATTCCGGGACCTTCAACTATCAGGGCAACGATTTTTCGGCCGAAGGCCTTCGCCTGGTACTGCAGCGCAAGCTTCTCTCAGATCTGACTGCGACTCTGGACTATGCCTACGGCGGCGTCCTCGACCTCGCTCATCCCGACGTCGAATTGCAGGACGCACGCAACTTCATTCGCGCCGAGCGCCGTCAGGCAATCGCTGCCAAGTTCAGCGGAACAATCCCTAAGACAAAGACCCATCTAGTTGGGTCCTATCGCTACACTCATGGCCGCGCGCTCACGCCCGTCGACCTGTTCAATTCCTCCGCCGGCCAGGCTGATCCTTACTCTGAATCTCTTCATCCGGCAGCCGATTCCTTCAAGTTTCCTCGCGGGACACATGGAACTCCTGCTGGACGTACGGAACCTGCTCGCGCAGGGTTATGTTCCGGTGATGGCTAGCGACGGACATACCGTATACCTCGTGCAATCCGCACGCTCGGTCCGCGGCGGTCTGGCTTTCAGCTTCTAAGACCGCGTCGAAAGCACAGAGCGGAAGAGCCGGCTTTCATCCTGCCGACGCTTTTGACGGAATCGCCGCCAGCAAATCCCCAATCAGCGCGTTGTCTCCAAAAGTTTGACTGACGTGGCAATACAGATCCACATCGCCCGGCCCGAAAACAAAGCTCCCACCAAGCTGAAATGGATTTTTACCCAGCCGATGTTGGCGGTGTCCCGCCGCACGTGCCATCTTTCGTCCGCGAGCATTTTCGCTTCGCAGCAGATGATAGGAGAGAGCCGCTCTGCAAGCCCGCCGCTCGGTAAGCCTCGCGTCTTTCGTCGACCAAGAGCGGAAACTTGATACCCGCTTCGGCACTAAATGACCGCGCATAAACGAAGTCACCAAGCCCAATCGCAGCCAGGCTCGCTCCCCTATCCAGAAATGCTTGTTCGTGATCGCGCAACTGCGCGACATGCTCACGGCAGAAAATTCATCCGTAGTGGCGAAGAAAGACGATCACCGCAGGACCCTGCTCCCACAAATTAGCCCAGTCGAACCTGCTGCCCGTCACTATCTGGCAGCACAATTCCAGACAAACGCTGGCTGAGTGATTGCTCCATCGGCCACTATTCTGAGGCTAGCCGCGCTCGGTGTCTATCAGTTGCGAAGCCGGCATCAACTGTATGGTTGCGGCCCTCCACTGCGAGCCCAAAAGCTTGGTCCGTGTCCCCTGCAAAATCACTTAACATTTTCTTCCCGTCGTCTATAATTCGCGAATCTCAAAATTGATCAATTTTTCCGTGCGCGTGAGAAATGCTTTTTTTGACGCGCCGGAAGGAGACCCGGCAATGAAGCTGCGTTATTTGGCGGTGGTTGGCATTCTCTTGCTGTCAGCAATGTTGGTGGCTCAAACTTTTCGAGGAACCATCCTCGGAACCGTCACCGATCCATCGGGCGCAGTTGTAGGCGGGGCAACCGTCAAGGTCCGCAATGTCGGCACTGGCATCGAGCGCACGGCCACCACGACCCCGGACGGAAGCTACACGATCGCCGAATTGCCAATCGGCACCTATACCGTAACTGCTACTCAATCGGGCTTTCAGACTGCCATCACCACCGGCGTCGAAGTCAGTGTTGCTGCCGAGCGCCGCGTTGACGTTCAGTTCAAGGCAGGCAAAGTTTCCGAACAGGTCGAAGTCTCCGGCGATCTCCTGCCCCAGGTCGAAACCAATTCCGCCGAACTCGGTGGGACGCTCACGACCGAAGCCATCGAGAATCTACCGGTCAACGGCCGCGACTACACCAAGCTGATCTACCTGAATCCCGGCGTCTCGGGCTCTCCTGACCAGATCTCCGATTCTCCCGGCTCGTTCGGTACTTTCTCCATGAACGGCTCCCGCGGACGCTCCAACAATTTCCTTGCTCGACGGCACCGACATGAACGATGGCTTCCGCAATGACCCCGCCATCAACGAAGCCGGAGTCTTCGGCGACCCAGCCACCATTCTCCCGCTCGACGCCGTCGCTGAACTGCGCCTGATCTCGAACTATGAGGCAGAATACGGCCGCAACAGCGGTGCCGTGGTCAATATCGTCACAAAGAGCGGCACCAACAAGCTGCACGGCTCTCTGCTTGAGTACAACCGCACGAGTGGCGTCGGCGGCGCGCGCAATTATTTCAACTCGACCGGCTCACAGGATCCGTTTCACAACAATCAATTCGGCGGATCGCTCGGCGGTCCCATCATTAAGGACCGAACCTTCTTTTACGTAGACTACGAAGGTCAAAGTGAATCCGGCGCACAATCGGGAACGAGTTGCGTCCCGGAGCCCAACCGTATCGCGTTTGATGGCGGCGCCTCGAACGCAGTCATTGCGGCACTCCTCGCCCGAAATCCATACCCAGCTCCGCACCTAGGAACGCGGCCGACGCCGTCGGACCCCAATTGGGATGCTTTTGATTCGAGTTGTCCGAATGGCCCCAATCTTTCACTGTCGACCCTGTTTAATAATCGCGTTGACAGCATGATTGCCAAAGTTGACCACAACTTCAACCCTAACAACTTGCTGACCGGCCGCTACTACTTCGGCGATAGCGATCAGAGCTTCCCGTTTGCGCAACTAGCGGGTGGCTTATTGCCCGGCTTCAACACCATCACACCCACCCGGGTGCAGCTCGTCTCGCTCTCCTATGTCAAGGTGATGGGAAATTCGCTGAATGAAATGCGCCTCGGTTGGAACCGTTTCGCGGAAGGTTTCTTCCCCGAGGATCACAGCTTCGATCCCCAGTCGATCGGCCTGAACACGGGTGTGACCTCGCCGTTTGATTTCGGTTTGCCTAAAATCTCGGTTGGCGCCTTTTCCGTCATCGGAGCTACGAACTCGGTTCCTCGATCCCGGGTGGATGCTAACTGGCATTTCATCGACAACTACGGCTGGAAGTCAGGCCGCCATGACATCAAGGTTGGATATGAATTCCGCCGCACGACGATTCGGCTGATCCAGGACAATACCTTCCGGGGCAAGCTATCGTTTAGCGGCCTCAACCTCATTCCTCGCCGGAGTTCCGGATGACGGCGGTAAGATCGCGCAAGGCAACACCCTTCGCCACTCCAACGAAAACAGCCACGCGTTTTATATTCAAGACAACTTTCGCATCACCTCTCGCCTGCAGTTGAACTACGGTATCCGTTGGGACTACTTCGGGGTAGTGAGTTCGACTGGAGGTACACCTCTTCTACCAATTTGATCCAACAGTAAGCAGCGGAGCTGGCGATGTAAATCCACTCAGCCAACTTTACGACAAAGATTTGAATAATTTCGCGCCTCGTTTTGGTTTCGCCTACGATGTTGGTGGCAAGGGCCAAACTGTTGTTCGCGGTGGATGGGGGCTTTTCTACGATGCCTTCGCCCAGGACATCTTCCTGGGACATGTTCCGTATAACTGCGCCTTCTGTCCGGGACCCGGCCTATACCTCTAAAGGAGCCGGAGCCATCAGTTCGGCGTCTCCAAATCCCACTCCCTTCGATCCCAACGTCAACATATTCTCCGGGTCATCGGGATTAAGCGACTTTTTTGGCACCGATAAACACATTCGTACTCCCTATACCCAAAATTTCAATCTCAACGTGCAACAACAATTTGGAAAGGCTGTTTTTGAGGCAGGGTACGTTGGTGCCGAAGGCCGAAAGCTCTTCCGCTTTGTCGATATCAACCAGCCGAGCCAGGCACAAATCACCGCCGCCGATCTTGGCAAACGGTGTGAGCGATTATGGCGTCCCCAGGAATTACTCGAATTTCTTCTATCTCAACATGGAGCAGTCCGCTGCTAACTCCACCTACCATGCGTTGCAAACCAGTCTGCGGGTGAACAATCTTCGTGGGCTGACTTCCGGCGTCAACTTCGTCTGGTCGCATTCCATCGATAATGCCAGCGACAGTGAAGATTTTATTCCCAACGCGGCGCAGCCCCAGGACAGCACCCGCCCCAATCTCAATCGTGGAAATTCGAACTTCGATATCCGCCGGCGGTTCAGCTGGAATTTTGCCTATCACTTCCAAAATTTGATGGTGGCATGGCCTTGCTCAAAAACGGGTGGGGATTTGATGGCGTGTTGAACCTGCAGGACGGCCAGCCCTTCCAGCTCAACTACAATTTCGAAGGCGACTACTCAGGTGCGGGGCAGGGATTTGACCGTCCCGACGTCGTGGGGCCTGTTCAGTATGGCAAGGCTCCTTTCAACTTCCTGAACCTTACCAGTTTTGCAGTACCGTGCACATTGGATGGGAATGGAAACGCCGACACAAATTGCGTCGCAGGAACCCGCCATTTCGGCAACCTTGGCCGTGACGCTCTGCGAGGACCGGCGTTCAAAGAACTCAATTTTTCGGTTTTCAAAAACACCAATTTGACCGAGCACATTGTCCTGCAATTCCGCGCCGAGTTCTTCAATATCTTCAACCACCCCAATTTCGCCAACCCTAACCTGCCGAACTTCATCACCGATCCGGCAATCAATGGAATCTCCACGGGCAACACACTCCTAACAATGCTCCAAACTGCCAGGGCGTCGTAGCCGGGCAGGGTTGTGGAGTATATCGGCCTCACCGCCACCGGCGACGTTGGCATCGGCAATCCCTTCCTTGGCGGTGGCGGTCCTCGCGGAACCCAATTCGCCCTCAAGATTACTTTTTAATTTCCACTCCGAAACTTCATTTGAGTTCCTTCCCCGGCTCCTCTCAGCAAGTTCGAGAGGAGCTCTTCTTTTGGGGATTTGACCTCGCTTTCGTTAGCGTTGCCGGATGCGAAAACTCGCCCTGCGAAGTTACGTGAACAATCGCTCGGAGCCGGATTTGCGCAGTTAAAAACAGACCCCTTGACCCCACTGATAAAATAATTTCAGTGCGCAAAGCACCCGATTCCTTTGTTCTTTGACAATTGATTCCAGAGGGTCTATTTATCAACATACGTAGTTGACTCGCGTACGACGAGCAGACGGAGTTCGCTAACGCCTTAATTGTGAATACTTTACCCGTAAAGCATTTATCTTCAAAGACCTGGAAGCATTTTGGTTGTAAGTTATTGATTACAAAAGACCGAGCGGGGGGTTGGGGTACCCTTAGAAGCGCACGCTCCCCCGCGGCAGAATGAGCCCGTTCGACTAGATACCGCAAAGATGGACCAAAGCATGCCAGTCCCTCCCGAGCGCCGACGCCAGGAACGCACTCCGGTTCGAGTGTCCGTCAAAGTCCGAAACAAAAAGGGTGATCAGCCCGAGCAGTCGGCAGTGACTCGCGAT
Source organism: uncultured Acidobacteriaceae bacterium (assembly GCA_963822545.1). Lineage (GTDB taxonomy): Bacteria > Acidobacteriota > Terriglobia > Terriglobales > Acidobacteriaceae > Acidiflorens. The sequence continues at coordinate 65,513 of CAWGIB010000015.1, read as the reverse complement.
TTGAGTTCTTCCGGCGTGTTCCTCTATTCCGACGCGGCCCTGGAGGCGGGCGCGAAATTGGAACTGGTCCTTATGCTACCCGGCGGTCTCGGCTTTGGTCCCGGTGGATGGACGATGTGCCAGGCTTCAGTCGTACGCGTCGAGCACTCTGATGGCAAAGGTGTAGGCGTGGCCGCCACTCTCGACCGTATCGAACGACTTCCGGAACTGATCTGAAAGAGGTTTTTCCCCGAACGGCTTTTTCTCAAATTGCGCCACTTCAGGAATAAATTGTGCATTTGGTGACAAAAACTCTTCCCATGCCCCAAAACGGGTGCAATAATGGCCGCCTTCAGAACAAATGAAATCCAGCTTTTGATCAGGTAGGCACGTGATGTGGCTTGAAAAACTCGCCCGCGGAATTCTACAAATGGATACACCGATCGGGCCTCGATACTTGCAACCGAATTTTTTTCAGCGCGCGCTTCTGATGTGGACGTTCCGCAATTTTTTCTCGCTGCCACAGCAAGTGCTCCGCCCAAGTGAACGCCGCCTGATCGATCGTCTTCTGACCGAGAACCACTTTGTCTCCCTATCGGCCGCGGACGCGACGGATCGGCCAGTGATCGGCAAGGTTGAACGTCGAGTCTCAGCAACGGTCGAGCCTCTGCCGGTGCGCAAGCCAGCTACTTCGCAACCTGCGGTGGCCGAACAAGGAAGAGAAGCTGCATCGGCGTAGACGGTATGGCATTCTCCGCGAGCTGATTGTTCGCAATCCGGCGAGAATTCTTCTTCAACAGAAAACGCTCACGTAGCAAGCGTTATCGAGTCGATTAGTTCTGCGACGCCCGCGATGCCCGCAATGCGGATGCTATAATCGAAATTCGTTTTCCCGCACTACACCGCAGCGGGCGCGTAGCTCAATTGGCAGAGCAACTGACTCTTAATCAGTAGGTTGAAGGTTCGATTCCTTCCGCGCTCACCATCTTTTCAATCACTTGTAAACCGCACCTGCCGTTGAAAGCCGCTCCGGTACTTTTCGAGTGTTTCGGATCGAGCCAGAAGTAGGAGCCACTCAACTCGAGCGGGGTAGTATCTCAGGTCAGTCCTTCGCCACGATTCCCCAAGCTTCCAGCAGGTCTTGAGGCACGTACTTGCTGTCTTTGTGCTTTTTCGCCCACTCCCTCAATGGAATCGAACTGCGATATTCCTTTTCCGATAGCTTCAGTCTTCCCACCATCTCCTCAAATGAAGTCGGAGTGTTGGGAGTGTCCACATAAGCTTTGCCCCAATTCGGATTACCCTTGTTTCGCAATCGGTGCACCTCATAAATAATCCTACAGCTGAAGAGAAGAGTGCACCAACGAACGAAGGTCACTGAATCGACCTCGGATGGTGCGATGTGGCAAGACCAAAATCAGTAGTGACCAAAAACGAAAGCGCCTCGGACTCCATTTCGAGTCCAGAGACGCTCGTTCGATCAGCCCTCCCCCGAAAGCTGCTCAATCACAGACTACTTCAGTGTTGGTTACAGAAGAATGGCTCCAACGGGCTAGTGGCGCGCGCCAACGTGGTGATTACGGGAGGGCCATTGACCCGACTGCGCTAAGGGGCCACGATAGAGCAGACACATGGAATCGACTACATATTCTTCTGAAGCATTGCCACAAAGTAAGGTCGGCGTGTCGCGATCTTTCTCACTGCCACCGTCCGATTCGCCGCTGACCGCAGTCTTCGCAGGTCAATACGTGAGTTCTCTGATGTTGGAAACAATCAGGTACCTCAACCTGTCATACAGCGACTTAGCTCTGCGGATGTTCCTCCCCGAGGTGGTGCTGCGCGATGCCGTCGAGGGAAAGATGGGGCTGACACGCGGACAATGGATCAGGTTTGGGCAAGAACTCGGATTGCCAACAACGTACGTCCTCCGACCCGGCGAACGAGATCGGATGCCCTGCTGGGAAGTCTGTTTCCCGCCCGTCACCCTCGGGGCGAACAAGCAGTAGTTCTTAGCCCAGCTTATTGACGATCCCTTTTAGTTGACCTGCCACTGCACTCATGACCTCGTGGAGTTGAATCAAGCTGCCTGCTGGGACTGCGATCTCGGGTTGTTTCAAATCCTCGCTGATTGCTTGGCAAAGGTGGTAGGCAGCGCGAATTCTTTCCCCGGCGAGGAACGAGAGCACGCTAGTCGAATCCTGTTCAGTTTCCTTGCGGGCGACATATTGCTGGGCGGCCCATGCTGCGGTCCTGACTCGGTTCAAAGCATCCCGGAAGTCCGCCAGCACACGCGGGTCTAAGTCGTCAGAGACAAGTACCTCGTGTAGCCCTTGAAGCTCCGATATGCCCTTTTCTAAGTGCGACCGAACGGGGAGATCACCAATCTTCGTTGCCGCTTGTGCCTCTGTCGCTTGCCCGCCTGATGGCGTGAGTGCACCCTGTTCGTTTTTCAACTTCCGAATCGTTCCCGCCTTACGTCGCGTAACCTGAGCCGCATTCTTCGCGGAACTTTGGCCTGCCATTGCATCTATCGTTGTGGATATCACGCTGACCTCATATTAGAACTGACCTCCGAGAGTAGTGACATTTCGTGCAAAAGCCTCTCCGTATATCTCTTCGACAGTGTGCTGCACAGCAATCAGATTGCTGCGCGACGACATCGTGGCGTGGCTGGTGGGATTGTTGGCAAGGTTCGCTTGATGTATTTGGAGCAGTAAACTGTGCTGCCTCCCCAGGCGTGCGATGGATTCAGAGCGGAGTTCTTCTACAACTTGCATGTTTAGATTGTAAGGAGAATTTCATACGAGAGTTCGCACGAAAGGTCACTCGCGAAATCGGTAGCTTTGTTTGGCAGCCACGACGCAAAGTAACCGCTAATGACTGGAAAATCGTTCAGTTTGAACCCAACGATAGTGCGTCATTGGGCCTGCCATCGGCCCCGGTGCCAAGCCGCGCCTGTTGGTGTTGCAGAAGGCGAAGCACTCCTTCAAAGAGCGCTCCCAAGTTGTCCTGGTCTCGTTCATTAAAGGCTAGTTCGCGGAGTCCCATCCACATGTTCTTGATTTGTCGTGAGACCGTCACCCCAACCAGTTTCTCTAGGCCGCCGGGGCCGTCGCCAAGATCCCCACTGCTCGAGTCTTTGATTTCGAGAGCTTTGTGTAACTGCCCATGGTCTGCGTCAACTGCGCGTCCACCTCGTCGGCAATCGTCATGACATCCGGTAAGAGCAAGCTGAAATCAAGAGCGTTCATATTGTCTTTGAGGGTCCCGAACAGCGTGACCTGGAGGATCCGGGATTCATGTACGAGCATCTCCGGAGTGTAGCCTTGCGCGTATCGCAATTCGCCGTGTAGGGCGGCGGCGGAGGAACAGAGGGCGCTTTTGTCTTGCGGTGATCCGGTGATGGGCCTGTTCAGGCGCGCAACGAGGTCTTCGATCAGCCTGGGAAGATGGCCCGTGCGATCATTGTCCGCAAGTTGGAGATGGTTCAATTCGGGTGCTTCTTTTACTGTCTTTAGCCAGTCTTTGACAACAATGCCAGAACAGCGATTCAGTATCTCGCTCACTCTCTCCTTGGGCACCCGGTTAGCAGGTTTTTGAACGAGCAGCCTTTCTCGAACCATTTCCGCGAGTTGTTTAATTTCGACAGGTTTCACGACAATTTCATCTGCTTCAAGAATGATCGCTTCCATCGCGCTCTTCACGTCGGGAAACCCGCTCAGCAGCATGGTCAATGCGGCGGGTTGGGAATGTCGCATGGCCGAGATGACGGTAAAGCCATCGCCAGCGTTGGGCATGTGAAGGTCGGTGATCAATACATCAAATTTCTCGGTCGCAATGCGTTGGAGGGCTTCCGTTACGCCACCAACAGCAACTACTTCGAATCCCTTGGATTTGAGAGATTGGTTCATCACGTCCAGTACAATTTCATCGTCATCCACCAGCAAAACTCTGCGAATAGCTATCGCTTCGCTTGAAGCCATATATGACATACCTCTTGAATTTCAACCTTAACTCGAAAGCACGCTCAAGACTGGTCAATTCTGATCAGTGTGTCTTTTCATTCGGGAACGCAGGGTGGTCTCGTCCCTGGATGTAAATGTGCATGAGGCACACGCCACACTCGCGCTGAAATCCTACACCGCCTCGCCTCTCCAATGTGCCATAGTGTCCGGTTCGGCTCCGATGGCCTAATTTGTCAAGAAGAGGCGGTGCGACTCGATGCCCATGATTCAACCCTGTTTGTTACATTTTCGTAACGTTGGGCAAAAAATACTGACGCTCACATCGCCAACGTAAAATAGTCATAATTGCCTTGAACGGTAGGTTCTTGGACATTCTGACCTTGAGAAGGGGGGGCGATCATGACACCCGTGACAGCGACCAAGAAGAAACAGAAATTCGATTCCCAAACATTCCTTTCGACCATCGACGGTGGCAGGACGATCGCCGTTTTTTCTAAGAAACAGACGATCTTCATTCAGGGAGACCCGTCCGATGCCGTCTTTTATATACAGAAGGGAAGGGTAAAACTCGCGGTTGTGTCAAAGAATGGGAAGGAAGCGACGCTAGGCATTCTGACCGAGGGTGATTTCTTTGGAGAAGGGTGCCTCGCCGGGCAGCCGCTCAGGATGTGTTCCGCAACGGCGGTGACAGATTGTACGGTGATGCGCATTAACAAGAAATCCATGATGGAAGTGATTCACCGCGAACGCGCATTTTCCGAGATGTTCGTTTCCTACCTGCTGACCCGGAACATCCGATACGAAGAGGATTTGGTGGACCACCTTTTCAATTCAAGCGAAAAGCGCCTTGCTCGAATTCTTCTTCTGCTTGCCCATTTCGGCAAGGAGGGAAAGCCCGAAGTAGCGATTCCCAAGATTAGTCAGGAAACTCTGGCAGAGATGGTGGGGACGACCCGCTCGCGAGTCAATTTTTTTATGAACAGGTTCCGAAAGCTGGGCTTCGTTCGCTACAACGGTGAACTTGAAGTCCACAGTTCACTTCTCAACGTTGTGCTGCACGACTAGCGACCGGAGAGCTCCGTTCTGACTTATTGCCCTGATTTCGTGGCAATCTGTTCTATGTTGTTCAGAGCAACTGACAACCGTGATTTCAAGACGTACATTTGCACAATGATTTGCACCGCTCGGTGCAAAAGTCTTCGTTCTTTTAGAAGAGAACCACTTACATCGTCAGTCGTCTTACTCGAATTCTTGAATTAATTGTGACAACCTGTTCAAAGTTGAACAGACACGCCGTGGAGACCGTTGTAACTTACTCCTCATCTTATCGACCGGACAGCGGTGGGGCTAGCACGGTGCGTTTCGGCACCCGGGGAAAGGAGCGTGCGCCCGCTGTTTGTTCCTTTCGTTGGCGGCGTAGCGGCGCTTCTTAGCTTTTCCCTCCCCACTACGCCACCAAGTTCTCTGGGTGGCGCCCGACCTAATCTCTGCAGCAAGGAGCTAAGCGTTAGCGGAGCAAGCGATGTTTACGGACTGTGCCAACCCTTTGTGCTCTGCGTCGTTTCGTCCTGCTGACGGAAAGGCGTTCCGGTTGGGAACTAATCCGGCACTGGGTTCGTCAAAATCCTGTCGAGTGGAGTACTTCTGGCTTTGTCATCGGTGCTCATCGGTGATGACTTTGCGTTTGAAAGATGATGGAACCTTAGGAACCGTTCTGTTACTCGAGGCGATTCGCGAAGTCCCCGATCCGCCCAGTCTTGCGTTGGCGCATCGAGAGAAAGGGCTAATGCTCCGTGACATCAGTTCTAACCCGCCTGAACACTCGGCGGTCTTGTCACTAAGGCAGTTGAAAAACGGAAACCATACGGCATAAGACGCCTACCGGCAAAGAAGAACAGGCGGCCAAAAATGGCCGCCTGTTCTTTACACGCGTTATTCAAAAACTAAATTGGAGAAAATTACCTGCGTTGCTTCTCCCCAGTTTGCGGATTCAAGATCAGAGTCCCTTTCGCTCTGATCTTCGAGAAGTCAAACATCTGGGTGATAGAGCTGGCGATCGCATCGAAGGAGCCTTGACCAATGCGTTGGCCGCCCAGCCAATTGTCCTCGATGAAATGGATGATCGAGCTTTGGTCGGTTACCGTATGGTCCACGAAGTTCTGCTTCGCCCACGGTGAAATGACCAACAAAGGCAATCTGGGGCCGTAACCGCAGCGCCCAAGAGCATGCGGGTTCGCCGTGCTGTTTACGCCAGGCAGCGACAGTGCCGCAGTGCCGCAAGCGTTCGGTCCGGTCAGGCCGTCGGCCGGTCCAGTCGATGTGTTCACGATCGGCCCCATCACATGGTCGTACCATCCGTCCGAGTCGTCGTACATGATAACCACGGCGGTGCTGTTCCAGTTCGGTCCTTGTTGCAGGAAGTTGAGCGTGTTCACCAGGAATGTCTGCTCATCAATTGGGTCGGAATAGCCGGCATGTCCGTCCTGGTAACCCTGAGCTTTCAGAAAACTTACGGCCGGCTGATTGCCTGCTGTGACTGCGGCGAAGAAATCGTTGAGATCGTATTGGTGGTTAGCCGGACCGTCAAATCCGATTTCAGAAACGCCAGCGGGCCGGGTATGGTTCGGGTTGGCGGTCGAAGTGAAGTAATTAAAGAACGAGTGGTGCGGAATGTAGTCGACTTCCGTAACGCCCGTGATATTGGATTTCGTGGAGCGGTTGCAACCTGTGGTTCCGTTCGGATTGGTGATCGTCAGATCGAATCCGCCCATGAAACCTCCCCAGGTCACACCCCCCGCTTCCAATAAATCGCCGATGCTGGAACTCGACATGGTTATCTGGTCACGCGTTGGGCTGGAGCAAACGTCGCCGATCGGGTCGGAGTCGCCGACCACCGAGTACGAACCGTCGGGACCACCGGACACTTCGTTACCCCCCTGAGTCGGTGCGATCGTCGTGTTGGTCTGACCCGATACTAGGTTGAGTACGCCCGGCGTCGAGGGGCCGAAAGTGGTTCCATAAGAGTTGTCGCTCATCGCGAAATCGTTGGCGTAGTTCCACAGTGCAGTCACGGTATTGCCATCGAAATAACCCATGACCTGGCTTGCGTTGCCTCCGGTGTGAAGCGGAAAAAGATCCATCAAGCCCGCGTCAAATGCGAGTTGCTCGTCCAGATAGTTGTGATCCTGGTCAGCAGTGGCGGCCTGAAGGGGATCCAGACGGAAGGGGCCCGATGCGGCGGTACCATTCGCAGGATTCAGATTTGGGTTGAATGTGAGAAGAGCATTCGTCAGCCCGTTGACCGTCGGCGTCTTGGCTGCAGGTTTGAACGCATTTTCAAATTTCGGATTCAAGGCATTCGGATAGGTCCCGAAGTAGTGATCGAATGAAACGTTTTCCTGGAAAATCACGACTAGGTATTGAATGGGCGTAGCGGTAGTGTTCCCCGTTGCTTTCTTTGTTACTTGTTTAACTGGAGCTGCAAAAGCGGGAGTAAGGCTCGGTCCCATGACGATGGTCAGCGTCAACATGGATGCCATCATTTTCCTGAGCAGAGCATAGGCATAATGAGTTTTCAACATTCTGGTTCTCCGTTTCTTCGAATTGCCCGGCGCAAGGCCGAAGGCCCCGTCCGCTTTGGAGAGGCAGGAGAACAGTAGTAGGCATATATTTCGCGTTCGTGACGACCATGTTAAGGAAATATGAAATCAGTTGTGCAGCGGCCCGATCGGGCTCTGGGCAAGGATTCCGGCTCGTATATAGCAGTGAAGTTCAACAAGAAATGATTGGGAGGTCATTCCGAACAGCATGGTTGACGGCCGGTTTCTGCTCGGCCTTTTATCGCCCAACTTCAAACCGGTAGCCTGTTCCCCTTATGGTTTTCAGATAACGAGGATGGCGAGGATCGCTCTCGATTTTCTCGCGCAGCCTCCGCACGAAGACGTCAATTGACCGTGGTGTCACAAAGGAGCCTTCCTTCCAGACGGCATCAAGCAGCTGGTCGCGTGTAAAGACGCGGCCGCGGTAGCGCACGAGATACTCGAGCAGGCGGAATTCTCGAACTGTAGTCGGGATAGTCTTCCCCCGGACGCGCACGGTCATTGAGGCGGAGTCAATTTCCAGTTCCCCGATCTGGAGCAGTTCTCGGGTCGGACCTTCCATTTGGGTGCGTAGAACGTTGCGCACTCGTGCAATTAACTCGCGAGGACTAAAGGGCTTGGTGATGTATGCGTCTCCGCCGGCGTCAAACGCTTGCATGCGGTCCGGCTCCTGCGAACGTGCGGAGAGAAAGATGATTGGGGTTTTACCCAATTGTTCGTGCTGACGAATTTGGCGGCAGAGATCAAAGCCGCTTATCTCCGGCAACATGATGTCGAGAAGAAAGAGAGCGGGCTGGGCCATGGCAGCGGACGGAACTACCTGTCCTCCCGAAATGAACGTCGATACATCGTACCCAGCGCTTCTTAGATTGTGTTCAATCAGGCGCGACACGTCGACGTCATCTTCGACGACGTAGATAAGTTCCGTGTGGCGCGGATTGTGAGCCGCATCCGGGGAATACATAGGGTAAGGGAAGAACCTCACTCGCGTTGAAATGACAGAGAGAGTTGTCAGTTTGACGGTAGAGGGGCTTTGTTGCAGCAATGTTGCGTCAGTATTAAAAAAGCATGAATTCGGTTCAGTCTGCGCAACCCTATTGCTATCGCCTTCCTTGCTGACAGATACGGCGGTTGCCCGCGAAAGTGCCCGCTAAGAGCCTAATTTCGGTAGCGACTGGCTATCATTTCCTTTGAACCGGGGGCGCGTTCCATTGAAAAGGTTGCCCGAGATTCCCTATTCCGCGGGTAGGCATTGAAGTGCACGCTGAATCCAGACAAGATTCTTACCGTCCTCGAAGGCCGCTTTGAACTCTTTCATGGTTGGGTACAACTCGACCGTGGTTCCCACCGGAGCGACAGCCCGCAGCTTGTCGGCGGCTGCTTTCGGTGTGACCTCGTCAAAGACTTGTCTGTCGAGCCGAATCTTCTTTGCCTGAACCTTCGGCAGCCAGATGACCGGGTCAAACGGCGCGATTTTCTTCAGAAATTCAGGCTTCAGATATTCCGCGCGCTCATCCTCCGGCACGAAGGGTGAAGTTGCCATCCAGATGGGCCAATCTCCCCATGGATCGAGAACCTCCAACACCTTGATGCGCGGATCGACGGCTGAGGCCAGAACGGCAATGCTCGCTCCTGAACCTTGCGTGAACATTCCGACGCGGTCCATGTCGAGATCACCGCGCGAAGTCAGGTAATTCAGCACCATTTGTACATCGTGTGCCGAGGTTACAAGACTCTCTTGCAGTTCGCTGACGAACCACTGTTTCATTGGACGATCGTGGTATCGGTGACCGGTTAATGCCGAGACGAAGCCTACCGCCGCAACGCCGTCTCTGGTCACAAGAGCTTCGTAGTCGTCATTCAGGAAGAGACTCGTGTCGGTCGGAAAGCCATAGAGATACAGGATCACCGACGGTTTCTTCACACCCTTCGGCTTCATGACGAATACGTCAATTGGGTCGCCCCACCGCCACTGGAGCCGGACCAGTTCCATCGTGTAGTGCGGTTTGTCGGTCAAGAACTCCAGCGGACGAACCGGCTTGAGATTGCTAGAGGCTAATGAAGGTGAGGTCCAGTCTTCCTTGACTTCCTGAAAGCGAGTATCGGCCGGGTCCGCTATGGGAGGAGACGCGGGTGCCAATTGACCGACGCCGGCATGTGCCAGTAAGAAGACGACGCCACCGAGAGCAAGTATTCTTATGAATTTGAATAGAGCAGAATTCGACATCGAACATCCCTGGATTCGGAAAAAGAGGACGGGCTGGTGAACAGCGGCCCGTCCCCTGTCTTTAAAAGCAATCGGATTGGATCAACCACAATTTACGGAGTTGTCGGTCTGGTCACACAAGCACTCCCAAGATCAGCGTTGACATCCTGTGTGGTGGTCAGGGTGTTTTTCAATATGCAGCCGCCCATATCGCCGCCAGCCTCGTTTGTACCTTTATTGACCGGAGCTGCGCCAAGAAGTGCACCAGAGCCGTCGTATTGTTGGTAGTGCGAACGCAGGTACTTCAATCCAGGATCGGTGATTGAGCCGGCGACCGTCTTCTTGAACGGAACGTAGTCTGGCACCGACGACACAACGAATCCCTGCGAGTGCTTGACCAGCGCGTTTGCGTTCGTCAGAGCTTTTGAACTGGTCGTGCTAACAAGTCGTACGATTGACCAGGAGCCGTACGCGCCGCTGCGGAGGTTCGGGAAAGAGAGCCCACCGCTCCAGATCTGGTTTTCCGGGCAGGGGAACGACGCGCCGCAGGAAGCGGGAAGGTTAGCCGCTGCGGGCAAGGTGCCATTGCCGGGCTGTCCGGGGTCGCCGCCGGTGTACGAAGCGAAAATCGGATCGACACCATTAAGCGTAATGTAGCCGTACGCGGAGTTATTGGCGATCGAGCTCACGTTCCCATAGCTGAAGAACGTGTAAGCGATTCCATCCTCGCCGATGTTCTTGTTGGAGTTCTGCACCCACTTCACGGCTTCTCCAGTACCAATGCCACGGTACCGCGCGCCAGCACCGGCCAAGCACGTTCCGGCCTGTCCAGCCAACGGATTGTTGTTGCCTACATTGGCTTCCTGGCTGATGCCAAGAATGTTGTTTGGATAGACGTCCGGCTTCCGGAAAACGGTAGCTTCGGTGGTGTTCATTGTGCCCGACAAGGGTTCACGCAGGAAGATGCCGATCCCGCCAGCAGTAAGACCAAAAGCGCTGGCATCGCAATTGGTTCCCGAGAACGCCTTTTGAAGTTGGACATCGGAGGCGTTCGTCAGACCAGCGAGGTGATTAGCCCGCGCATCGACAAACACAATCGGTGCAGCGCCAACCTCGATCACCGTGAAATGCGGGATGGCCTTGCCCGTGATGGGGTCGGCGCCAGTGATGTTGAACGCTAAAACGTTCGCTGCAGAGGCACTGCCAGGATAGCCACTCAGAATGGGGCTTCCAACATAATGGCCCGACGACAATCCAGTGGCGGGGCAGACGCCTGCTGCATTGTTATTGTTGTAGCCCAAGCCATCAAGACCGTCGCTGGCTGAACCGCCAACGCCCGCTCCCAGTGAAGAGTTAACACGGCATGCAGCGAATGCTCCATCTTCAGGACGGATGTCGGTCGCGGCTACTGTTGTGGGCGTTCCCGCCGTAAAGATGTTTAGCACGGTTGCCGGAAGGGCGCTGTCGGCACCCCAAAGAACAGACGAAATCTGCGACGAACCAGAACCACTCAGATTGGCAGCGGTGGCGTTCACGGTGCACTGGGGTTGAGCAAAGTAGCAGCGGTCGCCAACGACTGAGTCGACCTTGAGGAACGACCACACCTTGGTACCAGTTGAGTTCCAAACGATCCAGATGGTCCCGGCATCGACGTTATTGGGAGTAACGCGGGTGTCACTGAGGTTGATGACGTTGGAGGCGCTTGTCCAGTGACCGGCACCAGCGCCAGCTAAGCTGTAGGCGCCGAGAGCCATGGTTTGCCACATGGCCGAGGAACCCGCGATTGTTACTTCGACCGTAACCGCGGCCTCGGCCTGAGGGACAATGAACGCTATTGCAGTGAGCAACAGCACTGCCAGAATCGATTTCGAACGCGACATAGTGGTTGGTCCTCTCTCAAATGTTATTTTCAATCTCTCGTTGCACATGGGCCTTCGCCCCACGCAGAAAGCTGTAACTAAGGAAGCGCACGCCGCTCAGTGGATCCTCTTGATTTGTTGTGAGCTATTTCTTGCGATCAGTACTTCAATTGGCAACTCTCGCAAACAAAGCTTTGAATTGCAGCCGAAGTCTATCTGCTCGTTGGTTGAGCGATGTTAAGGTTGCGTGACAAGTTCGTAAAAATTCCTTAATGATGGATAAGTGCGAAGAGACTTCGAATTGCAGTGGCGGTCGAACACATCACCGGATATTAGGGCGACTCCGAAACCATGCGTCATCCTGCAAGAAGAAATCGAGTGGTGAAATTCACACTTCCTTAACCTTGCGTTGCAGATACGACGTATAAAATCCGCGCTTGCCATTGCATCTCAAATCACAGTCCTCAGTCGCTATGGGTTTGTCCGCGGCAACCACTAATGCTGTTGGGCGGTTTATTGGCCTTCTGACACTCGTGTTGATTGGGCTTTTGGTGCTCTGTGCCCAAGGGCAGCCAGCGCCAGACAGCGATAAGGGAGCAATCAAGGGGACAGTGACCGACCAAACTCACGCCGGAGTGCCGGATGCAAAAGTCGTGCTCACCAGTCTTATGGGCGCAAGACTCGTGTTACCCGTCAATGATAGAGGGGTCTATTCCGTCGGCGGCCTCTATCCCGGGACTTACACGGTAACTGTCTCTGCAGCAGATTGCGCCGATAAGGTCTTCGACAACGTGACGGTGAAGCCGGGAGTCGAATTAACGCTGGATGCAGATCTCATGCCGGGACCTAGCGGTGGGGGTAAGACCACGAATGAGGGTGCGGTTGATTCCGGCGAGCCATCCAACATGCCGGGAGACAAGGGGGCTATTCGTGGCACGGTGACCGACCAAACCCAGGCCGTCGTGCCTGATGCGAAAGCGGTCCTCACGAGTCCCAATGGATTGAAACTCGAATCTCTGGTGAATGAAAGGGGTGTTTATACCTTTGGAGCTATTGATCCGGGAATATATACCTTGACCGTCGTGGCCCCGAATTTTGCGGCGAAGGTATTCGGCAACATCACGATAACCTCGGGCCTTGCGCTCACCGTGGATGCCTCTCTCGAGCCCGCAAAGGCAAAGACTGAAGAAGTGAACGTCGAGGCGGGCGCCGTGGGAAGAGTAGAAACCGAGAGTTCCACCGTCTCAGGCACGATCACGCAGAAGGAAGTCGTATCCATCGGATTGAACGGTCGCAATTTCACCCAACTCATTGCGCTTGCGCCCGGCGTTAGCAATCAGACGGGGCAGGACGAAGCCAAAGTCGGAGTCGTGGGAAGCGTGAAATACAGCGTCAACGGAGGCCGCGTCGAATACAACACATTCGAAGTCGATGGCAGCGACGTGCTGAATACCGGACTTAACGGCGCGGCCAGCACCTTAATGGTCTATCCGAGTCTTGATGCGATTCAAGAAGTGAAGGTACTAACTTCAAACTACGGCGCTCAATACGGTCGGACGGCTTCCGGCACGGTGCAAGTAACCACTAAGTCAGGTACGGATAAGTGGCACGGAAATCTCTACGACTTTATTCGTAACGAAGCCTTCAATTCGCGCAACTACTTTGACGTCGTGTACACGACTCCACCACCACCGGGACAACTTACCGGCGGTCAGACCTTTGGGACCAACGCGCCCCTTTATCGCAGGCAGGATTTCGGCGGCACGATCGGTGGACCAGTTTTCATACCCGGTTTGTATACCAGGAAAGACAAAACCTTTTTCTTTTTCTCCGAGGAATTCCGGTTGGAGAAGACGCCCACGGAATACAACCAGGCAGTGCCAGGATTGAAAGAGCGCGGCCTGACGCTGACTCCCCAAGGAATGAGAAACAATCTGCAAGTGAATGCTGGGACGGGCTCCGTCTACCAGGATTTCGATTTCAGCGACGTGTGCCCTCTGAACGGCGGAACTTTCTTGCGCGCGCAATATCCGGACTGTCCGTCAGTATCGCCCGGAGGATCGCCCGGCACCCTTATTCCCCTCGCACATCTGCAGGGTGTTCTGGCCTCCGTCAGCGTAAACAAAAATGCGCTGGCAATCTTGAATGCAAATCTCATCCCCCTGCCCAATGCGCCGTTTGGCTGCAATTTCACGGTTACCAATTTCAATGCTGCCAGCCCAGATCCAACCGACCCAAATCGCTGTTACAACGCAGCTGTGTCTCCCTCCACCTATTGGCGTGAGGAACTCTTTCGCATCGACCATACAGTGAACGAGAAATTCAAACTGTCGTTTCGATATGTTCATGACGCATGGGATACATCGGTGCTGACTCCGCAATGGGGTGAGGTGCGGGATACATTCCCCACGATCCAGAACCGCTTTTTCGGTCCTGGGACAAGTCTTGTCGCTCACTTCACGCATACCATATCGCCAACGCTGTTGAACGATTTTGTTCTCAGCTACGTCGACTCATACATCACGCTCACCGACCAGAATGGCCCGGGGGGAGCCCAGTTTCAGCGCAATCCTGTTCTTGATCAGCCTCTGGTTGCCGATCCGACGGCTCCCGGTCAGTGCAATCCGGTGCTTAGCATCGATCCCGTAACCGGCTTTCCGGAATGTGCCATGGGGCGGATTTTCACTAATGGCTTTGGCGGCAAGATGCCAGGCGTGAACTTTCTTGGAACAAATGCGGCTTACGGAGGCCGGGGCTTCGCCGCCGACCCTTCCTACATGCCTTGGTATCACACGAATCCGACTTATTCATTCCGGGACGACATCAGCAAAGCGATGGGCAAGCATACGCTGCAGTTCGGAGCCCAGTATGTTTACTCACAGCGCAATCAAACGAATAATGCGATCGGCGCCGCCTCTGGCGACTTACAGGGACTTCTGACCTACAGTAACCTGGCCCATAGCACCGGCAACGCATTCGCTGATTTCCTGGTGGAATCTAACGCCAATTCCAAGAGTATTCCCGCCGGATTTATTCAAAGTTTCACTCAGGATTCCGCGCAAGGCCGCTACTATCAGCGCTATCAGATCGCCGAGCCTTATTTCCAGGATGACTGGAAGGTGACACCGAGGCTCACCGTCAACCTTGGGCTGCGGGTCAGTCTGTTTGGCACGTATCACGAGAAGAATCGCAATGCATGGAACTGGGACCCGGCGCGGTTCAACGCAACACGATTTGCCGTCGATCCAATTTACGGTGAGCTTCTCGATAAGACTTCCGGAACTGCCGTGACGTTTGATCCTGTTACCTTCCAATTGGATCCCACGGTAGTCAGCGATCTTGGACTAGTTCGATGCGGCTTCAGTAATACTCCCGCGAGTTGCATGAAAGGTCACCTCTTTAATCCGGCTCCAAGGATCGGTTTCGCATGGGATCCATGGGGCAACGGGAAGACGTCGATTCGTGCGGGCTACGGCATCTTCTTCGAGCACGGTACCGGAAACGAAGCCAACACAGGCTCGCTCGAGGCCAGCGCTCCGAACGTGCTCAGCATGACACAACCGCTGCCAGTCAACTACACCTGCATTGGTAACATCGGATATGGTCCCGCCTTTGATCCCACCAATAGCGCTTGCGCAAGCCCGCTAGGCGGAACGCCGCCGCTCGCTGGATCGGTCTTCCCGATCGACGTCACATCGATTCCAACCAAGGCGATATGGCCGTATGCGCAACAGTGGAGCTTCGGAATCCAGCGCGAAATCAGCAGCTCAGTCGTCCTCAATGCTGCTTATGTAGGAAGTCGCGGGACGCATTTGACGGTCGAGCGGCAAATCAACCAATTGCATCCGTTGCCGGCAGCCGAAAACCCTTTTGGACCGAACGAACCGCTCACGATCACGGACTGCACTGTGCCCCCGTCCGGAGCAGTGGGTAATCCAGGAGACGGAACGACCTCCTTTCTACTCCAGAACGGAACCCAGGTAAGCCCCCAAAATCCCGCCTACATGTACTTACAGGCTGCCTGCACAAATCCTAATATTCGGAATGTGAACTCACTTCCCGGGAGGCCCTACCCGGGCTTAGGAAGGGTGCTATCCCTGGAGAATGTCGCAAACTCGACTTACCACGCTTTTCAAGGAACAATGCGCCGGACCAGCGGGCCGCTCACGCTTGGCGTCTCTTATTCTCACAGTCACTCGATCGACGATGCCTCGGATCGCAGCGATCCCATCCTCGTGGACTCTTACGATCTTCGCGCTAACCGCGCCAGTTCGAATTTTGACGAGCGCCATCTGCTCAACGTTAGCTACGTGTATCGCCTCCCCCTGAAAGATTTTCACCGCTTCCTTGACTGGGCTAACGAGCGTCGTGCGGATGACAAAGCGACTCCCACATCGACCTGTTGTTCTGCACTGCAAAGTGCGCTGCTGGAAGGTTGGGAAGTTTCCGGAGTAACGCTGTATCAATCAGGAACACCCTTCACCGTAATTAATAGCGCCGGAAATACCGGAATTTCTTTGACTGACAATGCTGGTGTTTCCAGCGGTCTCGGGCTTGCTGCGTCGTATCCCGACTTGGCGAAGGGACTGCCCGCCCCTTTCAGCAATCCAAAAAGTTTCGGTCCTCTTATCGGCAATCCCTCTCAGTTTGTGGCGCCGCGCGGGCTGACATTCGGAACGGCCGGCCGCAATTACCTGAATAACCCCAGCCGTCTGAACTTCGACATTTCGGTGCTGAAGCATTTCAAGCTAGGCGAGGTAGGGCAGCTTGAGTTCAGGGCCGAAGCATTCAACGTTCTCAACCATACGCAGTTTCGAATTTATGATCCCGACAATCCGGGCAGCAGTGGATACAACATCATCAGCTGTTATGCCGGCCCTCTTTATTCCGCCGGTTTCAAAGGTAGCGGCGCCGATTGTGTTACGGGAGCGTCTTTCCTGCATCCTTTGGATGCACATCGGCCACGCACCATACAGTTCGGCCTCAAGCTCGCCTTCTAGAACAGGAACACCATGCAGACACGAGACAAGCATCAACAAGTCGGTCGCGTAAAGCGGGAACAACGAATATCGCGCCTGTCCCGGGAAAATGTGCGGGCCTTCTCCGTCTTATCACTCATCGCGGCCGTGATGACAATCGCGGGATGCGGCGGCAGCGGAAGCAGTTCGGGCAATTCTCATACCAGTTTGACGCTTTCCGGCAATTGGCAGTTTACTGTAGCCCCTCCGGCCGATGGTTCGTTCCTAGGCGGGATGCAGGGCGGATTCTTGCTTCAGCAAGGAGGCACCGTGTCGGGCGCGGCAGTTTATGCGGTTTCCTTACCCCAGCTCACATCACCGTGCAACAGCGGATCAGCGCCAATTACAGGAACGATCTCTGGTCAGGGCGTAACTCTCACAGCAGTAGCGGCGACACAAACATTCACGTTCACAGGAATGCTAAGTTCCGATGGTTCCACCTTGACTGGAACTTATACTTCCACGGCCGGGACTGCCCCTGATGGCTCGCCCTGCGGAACCGCACAAACTGGATTGCAATGGAGCGCTGTATCTATTCCTCCCCTTACAGGACCGATACAGGGTAGCTTTCACAGTACGGGTGGTACTTCGGGCCTCAATAACCAGGATTTCTTAGTAACCGGAGGCCTCACGCAGAGCCCAAACATAGGCGCTAGCAACGCAACCATCACCGGCAGCCTGACCTTCGTGAATTCCATGACCAATGCTAGTGATTACCCATGCTTCGGTGTCGCGTCGGTAAACGGTCAGATTAGTGGGAATTCTGTCATTCTCCGACTAATCGGCATCGATGGATCAACCGTGGGCCAAATCGGCGAGCCACCCGGTTCTTTTGGAAGCACAGGTGTCAATCCTGTAACTTTCGACTCCGTGCATGGCGGGTACATTCTTCACGGCGCTCAACCCACTTACTTCGTAGCTACGAAGGCCTGCCCTGGCTCACTGGGGAGCATAGTCACTGCCGGAGATTTCGGGAACATCTGCCTCGCGCTAGGGACGGCAAGCGCATGCCAGCAGCCCATTACATTGTCACCGGCCGCGATCGTTTTTCCCGGCCAGCCTTTAGGCTCGGCTGCGACTACGCAGACCATCACCCTCGCGAACAATTCCGGCACCACCCTGAACAACATGACGGTGGTTTTTCAAAATCAGTACAACAACGCCTTTGGAGGCCAAAGCGACTTCAACGGACTTCCCAGTTTCGCGGAAACCGACGCATGCGGCCTCGGCGGAGTTTCTTCCAACGGTCAGCCGTTCTCGCTTGGCTCCGGCGCCTCGTGTGCAATTACGGTCTCTTTTTCTCCTCAGGAAAGCTGCCCTTGGATCCCATATGGAAACCCGCCATCCATTTCCGGAGCAGCTCCCGAGTGGTGCCCGTTTTCGCAGACCGCCCTGGTCACTGTTAATAGTCAAGTAAGCGCTGATAACGACACGAACTTCGCTGTTCCAGTTCAGGGATTCGGTCTAAGCTCGATCGTTCCATCAACCGGCGAGCTGGATTTCGGAGCAGAAGAGCAACTCAACCCGCCGGAGGCCAGTCTTCTTCAAACCGTTTCCTTCACTAACAACAGCGGGTCTTCTCTGCAGATCCTTGGTAGTGCGCCTTGTAAAAATCCCCCGAAAGGTCAAAACACCCTTCCGCATCCTCTACTGCAAAGCAGTGCAGTTGCGGGTCTGCAGGTTGTGAGCAATGGAGCTGGTGGGATTTTACCGATCACGCCGGCAGGTGACACCATTACTTACAACTGCGATATCGACCCGGTAACTACGTTGCCGAACTTCCAGATTTCTTCCGATGCATGTACTGGAAGCGTACTGCTCCCGCAAGCTTCATGCAGTATTCAGATCACGTATGTGCCCCAGCCGAACACGAACATAGATAGCGGTCTTGACTACTTTCTGGAGCTCAATACCGTTCAATGTTTCAGCGGACTAACCTCCAACTGTGAGATCGATAGCGGTCGTTTCCCCGTTGAACTGAAGGCAAACACACCAAGCCCATTGCGCATGTCTCCCGGCGCTGGGCTTGAGTTTGGAATTATCACTGCAGGGAAGAATAGTGCGCCGCTGACGATCACGCTACTCAACGACCCGAATGTGGCGAATCCTCAGACGGTCACTTTCGTCGGCAAGATCACGGCGCAGGGCAATTACTCTGAGGCTGACGATTGTCCTGTCACCCTCGCTCCTGGCAGCAGTTGCAACGTGTCTGTAACTTTTAAGCCCAGTACCGTCGGATTCCTTCCTGGAAGTTTGACGATCAATTATTCGCCTGCGCCGTTCAATGCACCTCAGTTCGTATATCTGCGCGGAACGGGGCAATAGTCAGTTGGTGGTGAATTGCAATCAACGGTGAGACAGACTGAAGGTCAGCGTTGCAAGACGAACACGAGTCCTTAGTGGAGGGTACGGTGAAATCCGGGTGGATTGTTCTTCTAGCAATGGCAGCGTCGATTACATTTGCCGGATGCGGAGGAAACGGAAGTGTCCAGAATCCTCCTCCCCCGCCGCCCTCTCAACTTTCGATCGCGTTTCAGGCGCAGCCAGGGTCGTCAATCCCGGTTAGTTCTTCAGAGAATGTCACGGCCGTCGTAAGTAACGATCCAACTAACTCCGGCGTCGACTGGACATTGACCTGCCAATCAGATCCGAATAATCAGAACGGGCTCTGCGGTTCGATTAGCCCGTTGCACACTGCCAGTGGCAGCGCCACAACGTATACTGCCCCAACTGCTATTTCTACAAATAGCACGGTCGTCGAGATAGTGGCGTTCGCAACTGACGACAAGAATCACAATGTCGATGCGCCCATCACAATCACGTCCTTCGACAGCGGACTGAGTGGCACCTTTGTTCTTCAGTTGAATGGAGTCGACGGCGGGTTTAATCCCTATCAGTTTGCGGGCGTCGTAACTCTGGATGGTAATGGAGGAATCTCGACCGGTGAGCAAACGGTTAACTTCCTTGATCCAGTCACGTTCATTTTCGTGTCCAAGGCGGACAGCATCATATCAACGGGTAGCAGCTATTTTATCGGCAATGATGGGAGAGGAACGATCACCCTCAATCCCAACAACGATGCTGACATCGGCCCGGAAACATTCAGCGTTGTGTTCTTATCACCCAATCATTTGCTGATTGATGCACTCTCGACTAATAATCTGACGATTTCAGGTGCCGGCACGATGGACTTGCAGCAGGGCGGCCCGCAGGCTCCGGCCGGCGGCTATGCTTTCGTGGTGCGCGGTGCTCAACTTGCCAGGTCGGCGCCGCTCGCATTTGGAGGAGTGTTCAACATCGATAGCCCTAACACGATTTCTGGAAACGGCAGTGTCGCGGATGAGATTCTCGACAAGAAGCTGAACGCAACTGCAGCACCGATTTCCGGAACGCTCACGGCTCCAGATCAATTTGGAGCGGTCACGTTGAATTTGAGTGCCGGGTTTGGAAAGAATGGCAAACTGATCCCTATCCAGTTCACCGGCTATATCATCGATAGCACGCACATCCAACTGATCGAGAGCGACGATAACCTGGGTAGCGGATTCGCGTTGACTGCCGGCCCTGCCATTGGTCAGGGATCCGCTACAGGTACGTTCAAAGACAACACGGCGTTTTCTGGGAACTATGTGTTTGATGTGCTGGGAACCGACCTGAGCAACCTCAATCTCGCTCCATCCACTCTTACAACCGCGGCAGTGCTTGCCGCGGACGGTAGCGGCAATCTTACCAGCGGCTTCATGGATACTTTCCTCGCGCTAAATACTGTTCAAGGAACCTCGGGAGCGCAGATCAGCGCAACTTTTAACGGAACTTACTCCGTTGACGCAAGCGGAAGCGGTCGGACCGCGCTTACTTTGACCAACTTCAATCCCAATCCGACACGCGGATATCTCCCCACCTTGTTCTTCTATCTCACCGGAAGTGGCAGTCAGAACACCCCTTTGGTTCTTGAGGCCGGCGATAGCCACTATCCCTCGTTGGGAACGGGAGTTGGATACGCGCAGTCACCGTCTCCCACCTTCGGCGGCGACTACGGAATGATATTCACTCAGCAGCAGTTTGGGTTCAGTGAAAATGACGGCACTGCGCAGATGACGGTTGACCCGACAGCAAACTCATTGGCCGGGTTCGCCGACGTCAACTTAGACTTTGGAACTAATCTCGATCAGCCTTTCACCGGCAATTTCTCATCTCCTGCTGCCAGCGGTGTCTTCGCGGGAACGCTGGTCGGTACCAATAACAACCTCGTGAGCAGCGTGGCGTTCTTCCCGCCGATAGCGGTTAACTTTTACGCCGTTGACGCGAACCACGGCTTCTTCATCGAAACCGATCTACTGAATGCCGTACCGCCTCAGGAGCCAGGTCAAGTATCCCTCGGATACTATGTCACGCGAATTCCCGTGTGCAGCACCTGTCCTTGACGTAAGTTGCATGCGATATTTGAGACTTAGAAACGCCGGGTAAGTAGAGTCGAGATCAGATACCTGCCTTGCCGCAGATGTCCCGCGTTGTGTTGTCCTCCGTTTTTCGAAACTATTTCTTAATGCCAGTATTTTGGTCCGAGCTCGGCATTCGATACGTGGGTGTCGATCCGGTGTCATCTCTTCTTCTTGAGAGCAGTTCTTTCATCTCCGGTTTTACGTACTTCTTTTTCGCTTTGGTGCTCACCCGGCGTATTTACGCGATATTCAACGAACGTTCATCAGTTATTAACAATCTGGGTTCTACGATCAACCCTTGCACGACTGGGCGACGTTAGAGAAATCAACGGTCGTGCTGTGCAGTGTCTAATTTTCTTTCTTGGAGACGAACATGAAGCGAGTTTTGGCATTCGCGCTGGCTTCCGTGCTAGCCGGCAGCCTCTACGCTGCGGAGCCCCCGCAGGATGCGTCCACCGCTACTACAAAGACTACGAAAAAAAGGACTGCTGCAAAGAAGTCCGGGCCAACTGTTTCGTCTCAACTCATGGAGTTGAAGCAGGCAATGGATGCGCAGCAACAACAGATCCAACAATTGAGCCAACAGGTTCAAAGCCGCGATCAACACATCCAGCAACTTGAACAACGGCTGGATCAGAGCCAGGCAGCCGCCGCTCAGGCGCAGGCCAAGGCAGATGCGGCGGCTTCGCAGACGGCAGAGCAAGCACAAACCGTGAGTTCGCTTAAGAGTGACGTCACTGATCTGAGAGGTAACGCTACGAACGTGGCGCTCAGTCTGCAGGAGACGCAAAAGTCGGTGCGAGACCAATTGGAGAGCCCGACGGCAATTCACTTCAAGGGGATCACCATCACGCCGGGGGCTTCCTGGCGGGTGAATCTGTGTATCGCAATCACGCACTCGGTGCGGAAGCAACTCCCGTTCAACAGCCTTAACTATCCGGGAAGCGGACAAGATCGAATCTCCAGAATTCTTTGGATCTGGCCGCCAGTCGAGAATCTCAATGCTAGCGGAAGGCAAAACCAACTTCGCCAAACTCAGTGGCTATTACGAAGCTGACTTCCTTGGCGTTGGTGTGACTTCAAACCCCAACCAGACCAATAGCTATCCCCTTCGTCAACGGCAGGTATGGGCCCAGGCAGCATTCAATAATGGCGTAACGTTCACGGGCGGACAGATGTGGACGTTGGTGACCGAAACCAAGAAGGGAGTTGACAACCGAACCGAAGCAATACCGATGACCATCGACCCGAACTACACGGTCGGGTTTAGTTTCGCGCGGCAATGGGGGCTTAGGGTATCAAAGAATTTCAACAACCGGTTCTGGCTTGCCGCTTCGGCTGAAAATCCCCAGACTATTTTTGCCGCTAGCGGTAACGCTTCGAACTTCGCTTTCGGCGGTCCGGGTGTGGGTGGCGGACTTTACAACTCGACTGCCAACTACTCGTTCAATGCGATGCCAGACATTATCGCAAAGGCTGTAGCTGAACCTGGATTCGGGCACTACGAAGTGTTCGGAATCTTCAGCCGCTTCCGTGACCGGATTTATCCTTGCGTTGAATTCGAAACCAATCCGGGATGCGGAAGTTCAGCCTCGGCGCTCGGGGCATACAACAACAACAAGAATTCCGGCGGATTGGGAGCCAACGGCCGCATCACGATCGCCAAGCACACCGATTTCGGACTTCACTTTCTCTACGGGAACGGAGTAGGCCGCTATAGTGCGTCAGGATTGCCGGATGCCACCGTCAGAGCGAATGGTATGCTGGCCCCTCTGCGTACCTATCAAGCCCTTTCTACTCTCGAATTCCATTTCCCGAAGCTCGACATCTATCTCAATGGTGGCCAGGATTATGTTGGGCGGCGGTGGGAAACTGATCCTGTCTCCTGAAGGTTGTGGGCTACGGATCGCCGAGCTTTGACGATTCGAAGTGCTATGGGGAGACAGTACCCTCGGCCGGCACGGGCTATGGTTTGGATCGATCAGTTGCAGCGGCAACACTCAACGAGTGATCGAGGGCACGATTGGTTTCTGGATCAAGCCGTATAACGGTCCGAAGGGCAGACTCCAGTTTGGTCCGCAGTATTCCTACCTCGTCCGCGAAGCATGGACTGGAACGACTGCCACGACGCCGGTGACGACGTTCGGTGCTCCCCATGCCATCAACAATCTGTTCTACACATCGTTCCGTTACTACCTGCCGTAACATTATGGTTGAACTGCAATGAGTCCCTCGCCTCTGGATAGAGGCGGGGGATTTTTTTTTAGCCACCGCAGGAACCATGACGCACCTACGCCACAGAACCGCGCTACGCCTAAGAAAGACGGGCTTCGTCCCGTGAACGATAGCATCCAGTCTTGACCATTGCGTCGTGCCTAAGTGAAGTTGGCTGTGGCCGCGCTGGCTCTTAACACTGGCGTAACAATTCTGCTTTATAGTCGGCCTTCATCTGGGGTCGATACTCGAGTATTTGAATCCTCAAAACTTGCGAACAGAGGAGATTTCTGTATGGCCAGCGCTGCACCTGCAATTGAAGCCAAACTCAATCGGAGTCCAGGGAAGCTTGGGATGTTGGGCTTCGGCGTGGTGCTTTTGATCGGAGTTATTTACTCGGCTTTTCATCTGCTCGCGGACCTTTCGACCGTGCATAGCGGATCGATCATGCCGTACGTTCTGCTGGGCATCGCGCTGATGGTGGCGCTGGGGTTCGAGTTCGTGAATGGATTTCACGATACGGCGAATGCGGTGGCTACCGTGATTTACACACACTCATTGGAGCCGCATATTGCGGTTGTCTGGTCCGGGTTCTGGAATTTTTTGGGAGTGCTGACCTCGAGCGGACTGGTGGCTTTCGGAATCATTTCGTTATTGCCGGTAGAGCTGATTTTACAGGTGGGGAGTAAGGGTGGGTTCGCGATGGTGTTTGCATTGCTAGTCGCGGCCATTATCTGGAACCTTGGGACCTGGTACTTCGGCTTGCCGGCCTCCAGCTCACACACCTTGATCGGTTCGATTATCGGCGTGGGTATTGCCAATCAGTTGATCTCCCCGAAAACGGGCACGAGCGGCGTAGATTGGGGACAGGCCACCAATATTGGGAAATCTTTGCTGTTGTCGCCGATCGTTGGATTTGTTTGCGCGTTTCTCTTGCTGTGGGTGATGAAACTGGTAATCAAGAACCGCGCGCTGTACGAGGCTCCCGTAGGAAACGAGCCGCCACCATTCTGGATTCGCGCTCTCCTTTTGCTGACCTGCACCGGAGTAAGCTTTGCTCACGGCTCAAACGACGGACAAAAGGGCATGGGGCTCATCATGTTGATCCTCATTGGCACAGTGCCCACAGCTTATGCCTTGAACCACGCGATCACGCGGCAACAGTCAGATGACTTTATTGCGGTTTCGCAACAGGCCGCCGGGATATTGTCCAAATATGTCAGTCCGGATGCAGTTATCGGAGACGATCGAGAAGAAGTTACCGACTACATTCGCACCAAAGAGTTCACTCCCAACACCATGCTGGCCTTGCGTCAACTAGTGAGCGGGATTGGCAACGAAACGGCTATGTTTGGTGAGTTGGCACGGGTCCCGAATGACCGGGTGCGGAACTTTCGCAATGACATGTATATCGCCAGCGAGGCTCTACGTCTGATGAAGAAGACCCATCAGCCGACGATTACCGCGACCGATTGGGAAGGCTTGGACAATTACAAGAAGCACGTGGACGCGTCGACGCGATTCATTCCGGGATGGGTGAAAGTCGCGGTTGCGATGGCGCTTGGACTCGGAACGATGGTGGGGTGGAAGCGGATCGTGGTTACAGTTGGCGAGAAAATTGGCAAGGAACACCTCACCTACGGGCAGGGAGCGGCCGCGGAAATCACCGCTATGTTTACGATCGGTGCAGCAGACTGGTTCGGATTACCGGTGAGCACCACGCACGTTCTGTCATCGGGCATTGCGGGCACGATGGCCGCTAATCACTCCGGGCTGCAATGGTCGACGGTTCGTAATCTGGCGATGGCGTGGGTGCTTACACTTCCGGCGTCGATGGTATTAGCGGGTTTTCTATTCTGGGGA
This sequence comes from uncultured Acidobacteriaceae bacterium, assembly GCA_963822545.1. Classification (GTDB taxonomy): domain Bacteria; phylum Acidobacteriota; class Terriglobia; order Terriglobales; family Acidobacteriaceae; genus Acidiflorens. The sequence goes on along the minus strand of CAWGIB010000015.1, from coordinate 40,368 downwards.
TTCCGGAAAGCGTTTTGAGGGTCGAAGACTCCTCCGCCGGATGCAGAAGCATCGCACTGCGCAGCGCAGTCTTCTGGAAGTGAGCAGTTGTGACGGGTTTGTTTTCATCTTGGACGCTGTGCATGAACAATTTGGCCAGCGCGGACAGCGGCAAATGCGATCCGATACCTGTCGCAATTGCTAACAGGCGTCGTCACTGATTGCCCGGACCAGACCGACCGATTCCGAGGGCTACGCTATAGCTTCCACGCCAGGTTCGCGCTATGTCCGAATCTCCCAACCCAGCCGCGGCGCAACAGGTGGCGCCTCTGCTTGCTTTGGCCACTAAGTTTCTGAGGGCGGGGCGCCCAGCCGATGCGATCGTTCCGTTGCGGAATGCCGCACTGCTTGAGCCGTCCAACGCCATCATCCAGCACGACCTCGGCCTTGCCTGTCTAGAGGTCGGCCGTGTACCGGATGCCATAGAGGCATTGCAACGGGCCGTTGCCAGTGACCCCCGTTATGCCGATGCCTATTTCCGCCTGGGAATTGCCATGGAGAAGCTCGGCAATATCAGCGGAGCAATCGCCGCGTACGACCGCGCCACAAAGCTGCTCCCGTCTTTGACCGAGGCGTGGTTCCGCGCCGGCGCCTTGGCCTACACACTGGGCCATCGCGACGAAGCGATCGGGTGTTTCCGTCGCGCCGCGACCACCGGAGGTCGGACCAGCTTCGGCCGCCTTGGCAAGGCGCGAGCACTGCTAATCGAGGATCGCAATCAGGAAGCCGAACAGATGCTGCGAGAGACGCTGGTGGCCGACCCGACGAACGCCATGACATATGACTTGCTCGGCAATCTGCTCTCTGAGTTTGGCCGTTTCGACGAGGCCCGCGCATGCTTCGAACGCGCGATCGCGATCGCGCCGCTGCTGGCGGGATGCTACTACGATCTGGTCCGCTGTCGTCCGGTTACGAGCCATGACGACGGTCTGCTTCACGCGATGCAAACCGCCCTTGCCACGCCGGGACTTGAGGCGGGGCATCGCCAGCGGCTGCACCTCGCGATCGGCAAGGCGGCCGAGGATCTCGCCGACTACGGATTGGCCATGCAGCATTTCGACGCCGCAGACGCCGTGCGCCGGGGATCTGCGCCGTTCGACTCGGCCGCGTTCTCCATCGAGATCGACCGCCTGATTGCCCGCTGCACACCTGAATTGATCGCGCGAGCGCCCGAACTCGGCAATTCGGATGCGACGCCTGTGCTGATCATCGGCATGCCGCGGTCCGGTACAACTCTCGTCGAGCAGATTGTCTCCATGCATCCTGAGATCGGGGCCGGCGGTGAATTGAATTTCTGGAACGAGCGCGGGGCGGTGTGGCACCGCGCCGGTGCGGCAGAGAATACTGCGGCTAGGAACAAGACGGAGTTCCTCGCCAAGGCGGCGGCAGACTATCTCGGCGTCTTGCGCGCGATCGCGCCCAAGGCGGCTCGAGTGACTGACAAAATGCCCTTCAACTTTCTCTGGGCCGGGCTGATCCATCTGACGTTGCCGCGCGCAATTTTCATCCATTGCCGACGCGCTGCTGTCGACACCGCGCTGTCGATCCATCAAACTCATTTCCATCCGAGCCTGGCTTTTCCGACCGGAGGGGCCGAACTGGTCGCGTATTTCCGCAGCTACCAGCGGCTCATCGGCCATTGGCGCAGCGTGCTGCCGGCGGATCGCTTCATCGAGGTCGATTACGAGGACCTGACCCGCGCGCCCGAACCCGTCATCCGGCGGATCATCGCGGCCTGCGGCCTAGCGTGGGACGACGCCTGCCTGCGCCCCGAATCCAATCCGCGAGCGGTGAAGACCCCCAGTAAGTGGCAGACTAGGCAGCCAATCTATCGCACCTCCGTGGCGCGCTGGCGACGCTATGAACCCTGGCTGGGGCCCCTCCGCGCGCTCGTCGACGACGGACCGGAACTGGCCGCGGGTATCGCTCGATCATGATTGGGCTGAAGCAGCCACCCAATTGGGAAAACACGAAGACAACGTCGTCCACCAAACAGACTCTGCTTAGCGTGGAGCTGCTCGCGCCAGAATCCGCGAGAAAAAATTCAGCTCTGTGAAGGAAATTTCACAAGACCTTCATAAATCCGTCACACGTCCGCGTTACGATTTGCAACCACTACTTCTTGGCGGCGCTGGTCTACTTCACCCCGACGTCGCACGGCCAACCCCGGTTGCGTGATGAAAATAATTCAACGAAGGAGAACGGTACATGTCTCGAAAAACATTCCGAAATCACTCTCGAAATTCTCGGAGGAAGCGTCTGCGTCCGATCGCCGGCGCTGTTGGCGGCGGGGTTGAGCCTTCCTGGGCTCGCCGCTGGTCAGTCGAAGGAGTACCCGAAATACTATCACCGGCCCGCAACCGAACGGCTCATGGGTCGTCAGCAGCGGCCAAGTCATCAACCCGGCCGGCACGCAAGTCGACCTCGGCATCCGCGTCCGCGCGAAGGCCATCGCGCTGAATCCCATTGTCAAAAGTCACACCGCCGCCGTTCTTACCCTGGGCGCGGCGGAAGCAGTCGAGGTGTTCGACACGAACACCGGCGAAGTCCTGCAGGACTACGCAACGTTCGGATCAGATTCGAGTGGCAGCTATAGCGGGATAGCATATTCGGCGGACGGCAAGTACCTGGTGTTCAGCCAGGACAGTGGCAATGTCACGATCACCAAGGTTAATGCACAAGGCTTGCTGGAAGACGATGCGCAAGTCAGCGTGCCGCCCAACAATTCCTTCATCACTTGCTTCCCGAACAGCCCTCCGGGCGCTTATGCCGTACCCTGCGGCACGTTCTATAGTCCGAGCACTTCCTATCCCGGTGGCGTCGCCCTCTCAAGTGATGGACAGAGTGCTTACGCCCTGTTGAACCAGAACGACACACTCGCCCAGATCAACCTGACGACGAAGCAGCAGGGTACGCAGATCCGGGTGGGCAATGCGCCGCACAGCATCTTGATTGCGGGCAACGGCACGACCGCCTACGTCAGCAACGAGGGTGGCAGGGTCGCTACGCAGGGGGACTTTCAGATCTGGTCCGCCGGCACTGAAATCGTCGCCGACTCGGTGGTAGGCGCCGCGATTACAGGTACCGTTTCCGTGGTTGATCTGCCCTCGATGACGGTCACCGCGAACATCACCACTGGTTTGCACCCGACCGGGATGGCGTTTTACGGGAAGTATCTTTTGGTCGCCAATACCTATAGCGACACCATCTCGGTTATCGACACGACCACCAATGGCGTGGCGTGGACGATCAATGTTGGGCTACCAATCGGGGTGCCCGGCCAAGGCCAACCCGCCTATGGCGCCGCTCCGAATTCGATCGCAGTCGATTCCAAGGCAGGAGTTGCTTACGTCGCGCTTTACAATGCGAACGCCATTGGAGTGGTCAACCTCAGCAAGGGCGTGAGCAATCCTGTCATCGGCATGATCCCCGTAGCCTATGCGCCCAGTTCGGTCGTACTGGATCGGGCCAATAACACGCTCATCGTTGCCAACGACAAGGGCATCGGCGCCCGTCTTTCTGACGAATGCGACCATGGCGTCTGCGGCTATAACACCCACCAGGACAATGGCACCGTCAGCATCGTCCCCGTGCCGCTTAGCCAGACCTTGCAGGCGATGACCCAGCAGGTTATTTACAACAACCACTGGGATCTGGCGCAAAACATCGCGTCTGCCAGCGGCGGTAACCCGAAGACTAAGCCGGTCGCAATCCCGAAAAAGATCGGTGACCCCTCTCTGATCAAGCACGTGTTCCTGATCATCCGTGAAAACCGCACCTATGATCAGATCCTCGGCGACGTGGCCGCCGGCAATGGCGACGCTTCATTGGCAGTGTTCGGAGGTCCAGACACGCCGAACGCGCACGCGCTTGTAACGCGCTTCCCTCTACTGGACAATTTCTACGACCCGAGCCGCCAGTCGGCTGATGGTCACCAGTGGATCACCGAGGGCATGGCGCCGTACGCCGACGACATCCAGTCGCCTGACTGGGTCCGCAGCTATCCAGGCGGGAACGCCGGCGATGCACTCGCCTATCAGAACAAGGGCTTCCTGTTCTCAGAAGCCGCCGCCGCGGGTCAATCAGTGAAGATCTACGGCGAATATGTCGAGAACGATACGTTCCTGCAGCCGAACGGGTCGACTCAGGAGCCGAGTTGGAGTGACTTTTACGCCGACTCGCAGTGCTTCGAGGGAGGGCCGAATTGCGCACCCCCTGGAACTCCGGGCGAGACAACACTCTATTTCCAGAACACGGTCCAGGCAGAGTCCTCTGTCCCCGCCGTCTATAACCACCTCATCAAGAACTTCCCGCAGTTCGATCTGGGCATCCCCGACCAGTTCCGCGTTGATCTGTGGGTTCAGGATTTCAACAATGACCTCGCAGCCGGCACCGTGCCCACGTTGAGCATACTGTGGGTAATGGACGACCACACCGGCGGCCCGCCAACGCCCGACGCCGAACAGGCCGATAACGATTTGGCCGTTGGACGCATCATCGACTACATCACCCACAGCAACGTCTGGGCTACGTCGGCGATTTTCATCGAGGAAGACGACGCGCAGAACGGCGTTGACCACATCGACGGTCATCGCAGCCCCGGCTATATCGTCAGCCCGTACGCAGTGCAGGGCGGACCCACCGACCATACGTACTACACGCAGGTCAACATGACACGGACGATCGAGCAAATCCTCGGTCTGCCGCCCATGAACCAGTTCGACCTCGTGGCGTCGCCGATGCGGACGGATTTCGTCAAGGGCGCGCCGCCCCAGTCGAACTTCCAGCCTTGGACGCACGTAGCGAACCAAGTCCCGCTGAACCAGGGCGTTGGACAGAAGGAAGACCACTCAAAGGACAGCCGTAAGGTTCAGGAACTGAGGGCGGCTTGGCTCAAGAAGAAGGCGGAGATCTTCGCCGGTAAATTGACCAGGCCCGACTCCGAAGATCCGGACACCGTCAACCATCTGAACTGGTACATGTCGACCGGATTTACGCGGCCCTATCCTGGTGAGAAAACGGTTCGCCCGCCAAGCGAATTCAACAACCCGGCACCCGCCGGCGAAGACGCGGACGACTAAAAGACGTTCCAACTGCACGGCCCTCTCCCCAATCACCGGGGAGAGGGTTTTTTGTTCCTGCCTGAAACACAAAATTGCCACTAACCCGAACTTGTGCCCAACACCCGCCTGAACTTTGCTGCCCGGATTGGCCCAGTGACAATGCGAAAGCACAAGACTCGAGAGATTCAGGTCAATAGAAATTAGGGAAGGGCGGTAATCGGATCAGAGATCAGGGTTGGCAGACACTCTTTAACTCTTCCTGACCGGAGCGTGGTCAAGCCGCATTAGTACATTTCTCGGGAAAGCCGTCTCGACGGAGTTCTGTGTAGTTTCTGTCTCGCGAAGCTTTTATGGTGCGGTCAAGCAATTCTTAAGCTTTGCGATCGTCGCGACACCGCGGATAGTTTGGGCCGGACTTGATGGACGGCAGTGTCAAATGCCACATCCAACCGCAGGGGCATCGGGCCGCTCATTTGCCGGTTGATTGAGCTTGTGGAAGCGTCGGAAGCTCGCATGGCCAGCCTTGCCCATATAACGCTCGAGCACCGAGGGATCTGTTTGCCGCAGATCCACGATCACCAAGCCATCGACCACGTCGGAGAATTTTCGATCGAGATTGAACGCGATCAGTTTTCCGCCCACCTTCGCGTATTGCTTTATAAGGATGGGGAGGCCCTTGCCATCTTCTTCGATATCGGAGATTGGTTCGGCCAGTTCATCGAGATCGCGCAACAAACTGCAAAGGGCACCGCAGTCCCAGCGGCGAAGTTTGGCGGCGCGGATGGAGTGCGCGGTTGGATCAGATCTGTGAAGTCGCGTCCATCCTCCCGCTGTTCGAAGTAACGCACGATCATCTCGCGGGAGAGACTGCTGTATTCGTTGCTGATGCTGACCGCTCCGAAGAGGGTAGGAGTCTCGGGATGCGCGGCGACGAAGCGCGCGATTCCTTTCCAGAGCAAAAGAAGTGGAGCATAGTGGCGCTGGTACTCGGGACGAACAAAGGAACGCCCAAGTTCGAGGGCCGAGCCAATCTTCATGAACAACCGTTCATCATAGCGAAACACAGTGTGGGTGTAGAGGCCCTTGATGCCATGGGCACGAATGATCTCGTCGGTATTACCGGCGCGATAAGCTCCAGCTAACTCCTGCTTGTTTTTATTCCAAAGAAGCAGATGCCAATAATAATGATCGAAGTGATCCTGGTCGGTGGAGTGCCCGGTACCTTCGCCAGCGGCGCGGAAGGTGATTTCGCGGAGACGCCCGAGTTCTTCAAGCAGATGCGGCAACTCATGGCCACGCGCCGAGTAGACAGCAAATTCGGAGTTTTCGACCAGCATGCGGTCAGTGGGTAATGCTGCAATGTCATGAATGACAAAATGTTGAGGCACTTCGGGAGCGATCGACTCCTGCCGTTTGCGCGGAAGGGCAGCGCGCACCTTGTTGGGGAGGGAGATCGGTTTGCCGCCGCGATGGGCCAGAAGATAAGTGCGCAAGCGGAGATACTCGGTCGCCTCTTCGTCGTTGTCGAGACTGGCAATCAGTTCCGCGGGAACCGGTTTACCAAGCCGAATCTCGACCCGCTTCCCGCGCTGCTGAAGAAATTCCTGAAGCAAAAAGAGGGTGCGGAATCGGGGGTTGATGAGCCCGAGCAGTTGGAAAGCAACGCTGTTGCGGCCGCAGAAATAAACTGGGAGCGCACTGGCGCCCGTCTTTCGAACGAGGCGGGCGGCGACTGTATTCCAAACTGGATCGGTGACCTGGCCCTCGAGCATTTTGATCTGCGAGACCTCTCCCGCGGGAAAAACTGCTAGAGCACGCCCCTTGCTTAGCCAATCGGCAGCTTGCTTTCAATGATTTGATATTTTTCTCAACCGAAGCGGGAGTGCGAAATGGGTCAACGAAAAAGCAGTGCTGCTGAAGCTCCGGAATCTCCGCCAGCAGGGAGTTCGTTAGCACCCGGACGTCAGGGCGCGCACGCGAGAGCAGAACAGCCAACGCGGTTCCATCCAACACCCCGAAGGGATGGTTGGCAACCGCGACCAGCGGGCCTTTTGTGGGGATGCGCGCAAAGTCGCCAGCCTGGACATCGATACGAATGTTCATTTCCGAAAGAACGGCTTCGAGTCGAAACCCTTCGGGCGCGGAGCACACGCGGCGATAGAGATCTCGCGCCTGCTCGATGGGAATCAATTTGCCGGCGAAGGGTGGAAGCCCGGGAAGGTGTGGTGGTTGGCGCAGAACATGTTGTTGGCCGGCGCTCGCAGCATTGCCAATCATTCCATCGGAGACCGGGAATTCAGGCATAGCCGATTGTTGCCGGGCTACTTTGCCCCTTCATGAAGACAGCGTTAACGGTGTGTGAATCCCTATTGGCAAACCAACTACCCCCAGTTCCCTTTACATCCGCTACTCCCGTCGACTGCGAAATATCACATCACTGACATACGAGGCGGGGGGCTGCGCGCAAGAGAGATTCTGTGTGTGTGAATAACTTTTAATAAAGCAGTCATCCACCCGCAACATTCCATCCCTACTCTTCCATCGTGGTAATTCCCGCAATGTAAGTGTTTCCGAAGTACCAACCCCATCTCCCCCTGGAGGGTGTAGGCATGACAACCAAGAGTCTTGTACGTGTGGTCAGCCTGGCGATTCTCGCCGGCGCGACTATGGCTGGCACAGCTTTGTCGGCGCAGATAATGCTGCCGACTGGTGCGACGATTACACCTACCGCGGCCCCCGGGTCCGTGTTTGGGCCTTTGACAACTTCGTTGCCTGACTTTCCGACCTACACGCCGGATGGCGCAGAAACCACAGTCATTAGCCCTGACGGCAAGACGCTGCTCATCCTGACCAGCGGCTACAACCTTATCGAAGACTCCAGCGGCAACCATACGGGAACAGATTCCGGTGAGTTTGTTTTTGTTTATGACATCTCGACGCCCGGGAGCCCTATGCAAACACAGGTAGTATTTCTGTCAGGCTACGATGAGACCTTCGACGGGATCGTGTGGGCCCCGAACGGATCCGCCTTCTACGTGGGCGGCGGCGGCGATGATAATGTGCACACTTTCACACTGCAAAGCGGTCTGTGGGCGGAACTCGGCACACCGATCAACCTCAGTCACAACTGCGATGTGATGTGCCAGGAAACCGAAACGGGTCCGACGGCCGCGATGCTTGGCATCACCGCCGATGGCAATACGCTCTTCGTTGCGAATCACGAAACGGACTCCATCACTTCGGTTGACCTAGTTCACGGTGTCGTTCTTCAGGAGTACGACCTCCGTCCTGGGATCATCAATCCCTCACAAACGGGCGTCCCGGGAGGCGAGTTCCCATATGGAATCGCTGTCATGGGCAACAACACGGTGTACGTCTCGAGCGTTCGCGACCGCGAGATTGACGTGCTCAATTTGACCGCCGGGATTCTGACCCTCACCAGCCGCATACCCGTCGCCGGCAACCCGGAAAGGATGATTCTTAACGCCGCACAGACCAAGCTTTTCGTCGTGGCGGCCAATTCCGACGAGTTGATCATCATTAACACCGAGTCTAACCAAGTGCTGAACCAGGTAAACGCCAGCGCACCAATGGGAATTCTCGGTAACGGCAAGGTTGTCCCCAAGGGCAGCAACCCCAACAGCGTTACGCTTTCGCCCGACGAGAAGACCGCATATGTCACCAACGGAGGTACCAACTCCGTGTCGGTTATCAACCTCACGGGAAAGACGCCGGTGGTTCAGGGCCTCATCCCGACCGGCTGGTACCCGAATTCAGTCAGCGTAAGTCCGGACGGTTCGACCCTCTACGTCGTGAACGGCAAGAGCGTGGAAACTCCGAATCCACTGAACTGCCGCTACATTAATAACAATCCCGGCGGCGGCTACGGCTCTGCTTGTTTAAGCTTGGCTGCGCAGGACGGCTCTGGCAACCAGTATGCATGGCAGAACGAATACTCTGGCTTCCTGACACTGCCGGTACCCACTTCGGGGCAACTTGCGGTGCTGACCGGACAGGTAGCCCAGAACAACGGCTTCAACTTGCAGTTGAGCCAGCAGGATATTGCCACGATGACGTTCCTCCGCCAGCACATTCAACACGTGATCTACATCGTCAAGGAGAATCGCACATTCGACCAAATCCTCGGCGACCTGACCAACGGAGCAACGCGGATCCGGCCTACACCCAATTCCCCCTCGTTGACACGCCGAACTTCCATGCGCTTGCGACCAGCTTTGTGACCTTCGACAACTTTGACGACTCCTCGATGGTCAGCATGGATGGCTGGCAGTGGTCGCTCGCGGCACGCGCTCTCGACATGAACGAGAAGTGCGTGAAAGTGAACTATGGAAAAGGCGGATGCCAGTACGATAGCGAAGGCACGGCCCGCAACATTAACGTCTCCATCACGGGCGTTGCTGCTCGTCAGCAAGAACAGCCCCTCTATCCGCCAGATCCCAACCTTCTGCCCGGCAACGCCAACGAAGTCGAAGCCGACGGTCCCAACGGGGAAGCGGGCGGTGGCTATCTCTGGGATGCGGCGCTCAAGACTCACCTGACGGTTCGCAACTACGGCTTCTACACTGACCTCGGTGCTTTGGAAGTGCGCGAAGCCCTTGGCGTAATCAGTCCCACTCTTGCCTATCCATGTGCCACCAAGCCTCCGACTCAGGTTGAGTGGCCCGCTAAGAAGGAGTTGCTCAAACGCACCGATCCTTGCTTCTGGCCGTTCGATCAAAGCTACCCCGACTTCTTCCGCTACAAAGAGTGGGAGCGGGAATTCGACAGGCAGGTCAAGTCCAACAAATTCCCCAATCTGGTATTGCTGCGATACGACCATGACCACTTCGGGAACTTCAGCACGGCCAGTTTTGGTGTCAACACGCCCGAAATTCAGATGGCCGACGACGACTACGCCGTCGGTCTGACGGTCGATAAGATAGCCCACAGTCCCTACGCCAACAACACGCTCATCTTCGTGATCGAAGATGATCCCCAGGATGGTGCGGACCACGTCAGTGGTGACCGCAGTCTTGCCTTCATCGTTGGACCTTATGTGAAGCAGGGTGCGGTAGTTTCCACTCCCTACTCGACAGTCAGCATGCTCCGGACCATCGAAGGGGTGCTGGGACTTCAACAACTCAGCGTGCATGATGCAGGGGTACCGCCGATGACCGACGCGTTCAACACCAGCCAGGCGTCCTGGACTTATTCCGCAACCCCGGCCCAAATCCTCTACACGACTCAACTTCCGATTCTGAACAAGTACGTCATGAACCGGGAAGCGCTGCCGCATCCGACTCACGACGCGGCCTGGTGGGAAGCACAAACCAAGGGAATGGACTTCAGCAAGGAAGACCGGATCCCCACCGAGAGGTTCAACCGAATACTCTGGAAGGGGATGATGGGAGACAAGCCATATCCCGCGAGGCACCCGGAAGCGGATTCGAAAAATGGTGGGTTGCCGCAGCCGGAGATCAACGAAATCGTTGGCGAAGGTGGCTCTAAGTAACGAGGGTGGGCGGTAAAATATCACCAACCCCCAAACGACGGCGCCTCGATGGATGGCGCCCTCCTCGTTTTCTTCTTTATTTCGTGGGTAAGGCGGTGACTTGTTTCGCAATAATTATTCGCAGTATTTAATCATTCAGACATAATGTTTTTCGTAGGAAGATCATGAAGCGAGTCGCTTATATCCTCATTTTATTGACTGGGATTTCGCACCTTAGCGGCCAGACCGCGGTTACGGCTGGCATAGTGCGCGGGCTCGTGACCGACGATTCCGGTGCGGTCATTCCGGATGCAAAGGCAACTCTGATCGCCTCGAATACGGATCAGAGTGCGATACGGAATACCAATAATGTGGGCATTTTCGTTTTTCCGTCGCAGCCGGTTGGCGTGTATGGGCTGGAAATCTCTGCAGTGGGCTTTCGCAAACAGGTTGTCAATGATGTCCATGTCGAAATCGGACAAACAACAACCCTGAAGGTTCACCTTCAGCCCGGCGCCGGCAGCGAGTCCGTCACCGTCAGCGGCGAATCGCCGCTGCTGCGGACCGAGGATTCCGATCAGAGTTCTGTGGTGAATCGCGAACTGCTGGACGATCTGCCTCTTAACGGAAGGCGATTTCTCGATCTTGCGCTGCTAGTCCCCAATGCGACGCCAGACGGGGAGTCTGGATTGGTGAGCTTCGCCGGTGAACAAGGAGGAGAAGACACGGGGTACGCGAATGGTAATGGCGCGAATTCCTTTACTGTGGACGGCGCTAGCGCCACCAGCAACTACTTCGGCAATGCCCGAGGAGGAGAAAAGGTCCCTTACATCTTTGGCGAGAACGCCATTGAGGAGTTCCAGGTTGCCGTCACTCCTTACCGAGCGGATTACGGTGGCGCGGCGACCGGCTTTGTGAATGTGGTGACACGCTCCGGCAGCGATACGATTCATGGCGGCGGTTTCTACTACAACCGAAATTCCGGAACCGGCGCGAACGACGCCATCGACAAGGAAAACGGCATTCCCCGTCCGGTCGATATTCTGCAGCAATTTGGTGGAAGTATTGGCGGTCCAATTATCCCGCACCGCGCCTGGTATTTTGTCGACTATGAACAGCAGCGGCGAAAGGACCCCATCACCGCGATCAACCCGGGTTTCACGGGACTAGACGAGACAAGTTTCGGCGTGCCGGCAGGCACAGAGCTACCCACCCCCAATTCAGCGTTCCCGGTTCCCAGCAGTCTGGCGCAGCCGGATCCGACGAATCCCATATATCTGCAGGACGTAGCGAATGCTTTGAATGCCATCCAGTCGAATACAGGAGCTTTTCCACGCTATGGCAATGACTGGTCGCTGTTTTCCAAAATTGACTACCGCGATGCGAAGGATGACCGCTTCTATCTCAGCCTGAACTGGAACCGTTTCGATTCTCCCCATGGTTTTATTGCCGGAAGTCAGACGGCGCTTTTCGGCAAGAGCACGCTGGCCAATGCTTTCGTGCGCGATTACCACGCCAGCACCGGTTGGAGCCACACCTGGGGCAGCAACGTGCTTAACGAATTGCATGCGAGTTTCTCGCGTGACGACCAGTTCTCTACCCCAACGGGGCTGGTCAATCCGCTCCTGCCGACCGTCGACCTCCAGGGAGACGTTTCGGACCTTCAGCTCGGCAATGCCGGTTTTGCCGGTGGGCGCACCGACGAAGCCACCTGGCAGATTTCCGATCACGTGAGCTACGTTCGGGGAAACCACACTTTGAAGTTCGGAGTTGAGTTCACTCGGACGCACCTCACAGACTTGGCGTTTGGCGGATTTGACCCGGACGCCCAACAACAGAACGGAACGTTCCGAGGTACCTATAGTTTTCCCGACCTGCAAAGCTTCGCCTTAGGGACCTACGACAACTATTTCCAGAGCGCGGGTCAGCCCAGATTCTCGTTCGACGTTCCTTATTATGGGTTCTACGTTCATGACACCTACAAGGTCCGGCCAAACCTCACGCTCGATCTAGGAGTACGAGAAGACTTCCAAGTCTATCCGCAGCCCAGCGAGAATCCAGGCTTCCCTTTGACGGGCCAGTTTCCCAATCAATACAACCGCATCGCGCCCCGCTTCGGATTCGCCTGGCAACCTCTGGACAAGACGGTAGTCCGCGGCGGGTTCGGGAAGTTCTATGAAAATCTAAACGGCTTGAACTACCGCAATTCAGTCATCTCCAACGGGCTCCTGTCGCAGCAGGCTTCGGTCTCATTGGATTACGATCCGACGGTGGCGCCGAACCAGCAGATCGCCGTCTTTCCTAATAACAATCTTCAGATCACGGATCCTTCGCTATTTTCGGCTGCCGACATTTCCTTGGTCGCGCCGAATTTCAAATTTGCATACATATTGCAAGGAAGCCTACAGATCGAACGCGAGGTTCTGCCAGACACGGTGGTGACCATCGGAACCACTTGGACGCACGGGGTGAATCTCGAATCTTCCAGCGCGTACGATATGAATCTCATCCCGCCCACGGGCTCGACGACATACACCCTCTGTCCCGCGGGCGCGCTGCAGGGGAGCCAGTGCGCCGGTGGTAAGTCGGTGACGGGGCCGAATCTTGATTCCGGACTCCTGAACGAGGGACTGATTACCTCCGCCTTCCAACAAATCAATGCCCTCGTCTCACCCGGTATCAACAATTACAATTCACTGTTCATCCAGGCGCAGCGGCGATTTCACCACGGCTTGGCTTTTCAGACCGCCTATACGTTTTCGAAAAACATGATGTCGCACGGCGTGGATTTCAATAATCAGTTTGACTTCAGCGACACTCACGCGCCCTACTTGCTCGACCAACGCCATCGCCTCTCAATCGCAGCCGTCTACGAACCAGGATTTGGGCATATCTCACAGTCGGGATTTCTGCGAGCAGCTTTATCGCGTTGGACCATCAGCACAGTCATGCAATTTGCTTCTGGGCGACCCTACGCCGCGCTGATCAATATTTCTTGCGCTGCCGATCAACTCAATTCGGACGGCTCATGCCCAAGCACTGCCCTGAATCAGAATACGATCAATAACTCGGCTGCGCTGCAGGCGACCGCAAACTCGGCACTGGGCATAAACTCAGGCAGTCCGAGTCCCCTGGTGGGACTGGATTCCTTCTATGGTCCCTGGACCGAGCAGATCGATCTCGGCCTGGCGCGCACCTTCAAAATAACGGAACGCCAAGCCGTCTCTTTGCAGGCACAAGTGTTCAATGTGATGAACCACGCGAACTACTATGTCCAGAATGGGAACGGCGTGAATTACATTCAATATAGTCCGTTCGGCAGTACCTGCGGCGATGGAGCTACCCAAAACCAGCAATGCTACCTCGCGCCGGCAAGTGGCTTTGGGCAATTGCAGATCATCAACGCGCTTAACGGCCCGCGCGTAATGCAGTTCGCCCTTAAGTACAACTTCTGAGATCCGATTCACTCAAAAACCTGCTGCAACCCACCCTCGCGCTGAAGTACGAATGAGAAACCTTACCGTCTGCGTGACCCAGACAGCACTCGGCATGCGCCATTTGGACCGCGAAACTAAAGTAACCGCTCCAAACTGCCCGCCCACAAGGCGTTTCACAATCGCACGCAGCTGACCTGTTTCTCGTTTGGAACTGTCCTTTGGGAATCTTACGGTTTGGTCGTACTCGGCTCGACACTGGTCTTTCAGAATGTTGGCGCATACGTACATTTGCGTACCTGCTATCCGGATGAAGACCATAAGACATCGTTGGCATGCATTGCTCGTAATAATGAGTCTGGCGGGGCTGCTTGGCTGCCAAGCCCTGGGCTCGAAGCAGAACCAGCAACAGGGAGGCGTGCTTACCCCTTCGCCCACCAGCATCGCCTTCGGAAATGTCCAGATTGGCACCAGCCAAACGTTATCCGGTTCGCTTACAAATAGTGGTGCCGGGAGCATCACGGTCACGGAAGCGGCGGTGACTGGGGCTGGCTACAGCATCAGCGGTCTGACATTACCGATGACACTGGCGGCCGGGGAGGCCGCCAACTATAGCGTTCTCTTTTCCCCGACGAGCGCGGGCAGCGCAAGCGGCAACATCGCTTTTAGCAATGACAATGGGGTTCTCAATGTCCCCCTCTCGGGAACGGGAGTCGCGGTCGGAGCTTTGAGCACGACTCCAAGCAGTATCAGCTTCGGAAACGTCGTGGTCGGCGGCAATTCTTCTCAGACGGAAACATTGAAAAATATCGGTGGCACAGATTTGACTGTGACTGCAGCCACTGTCTCGGGCGCTGGTTTCAGTTATACGGGGTTGACCTTGCCGTTGACCCTCGCACCCAACCAGGCCTCGACCTTTGGAGTTAAGTTCGCCCCGACCGGAACGGGCACAAGCAGTGGACTGTTATCGCTCACCGTGAGCGGATCTGCGTCGACCGTTGACGTTGCCTTGTCCGGAATCGGAGTAACGCCGGGAACGTTGACGCCCAGTCCCACGAGCGTGGCCTTTGGAAATGTCCAGGTCGGCACCGGCGCAAATGCGACCGAGACTCTGACAAATACTGGCGGTTCAAGCCTAACGATCTCCGCCGCGGCAGCGAGTGGCTCGGGCTTCAGTTTGAGCGGGCTGACATTGCCGTTGACATTGAACGTTGGGCAGAGCACGTCATTCACGGTCCGTTTTGCGCCTACCGCGAGTGGTTCCGTTAGCGGCAGCGTCAACATCACTTCGAATGGCTCAAATGGAAACTTAAGCATTCCCGTCTCTGGAACGGGCGTAAGTCAAGGGACATTGAGTGCGAATCCGACGAACCTGGCTTTTGGAACCGTGCAAGTCGGGAAGAGTTCGACCTTATCTGAAACGCTGTCCAATACCGGTGGAACGGCCTTGACGATTTCCGCTGCCAGCGCAAGCGGCACAGGATTTAGCTTGAGTGGGCTGGCGTTGCCCCTCACCTTAAACCCCGGTCAGAACACGACCTTCTCGGTAACGTTCACTCCAAGTGCGAGTGGCAGCGCCAGCGGCAGCGTCAGCATCACTTCGAACGGCTCGGATTCCAATCTGAGCATTTCTCTCTCTGGAACGGGCGTGACACAAGGAGCGCTGACCGCGAATCCGAGCAGTCTGGGGTTTGGAAGCGTTCAGGACGGCACTTCGAAGTCGTTAACCGATACCCTGACCAATACAGGTGGGTCTAGCCTTACAATCTCGGCGGCCAGCGCCAGTGGAGCGGGCTTCAGTTTGAGCGGTCTGACTTTACCTTTGACATTAGCGGCTGGCCAGAGCACTTCCTTCACGGTGCTCTTCAGTCCAACCGCGAGTGGCTCTGTGAGTGGCAACGTGAGCATCACATCCACTGGGTCAGATTCCAACTTGAGCATTCCATTAACAGGGACGGGAGTAGCGCCCGGAACGTTGTCGGCTAATCCCACGAGCCTTGCCTTCGGAAGCGTCCAGATTGGCAAAAGCTCGAGCTTATCGGAGACGCTGACCAACACCGGCGGATCGAGCCTTACTATCTCGGGAGCGACTGCCACCGGATCGGGATACAGTTTGAGCGGTCTGGCTTTGCCTTTGACATTAACCGCTGGGCAGAGCACATCGTTCACCGTAACCTTTAGCCCGGCCGCAAGCGGTTTGGTGAGCGGCAACGTCAACCTCGCTATCCAACGGCTCGAATTCGAGCCTGAACATTCCGCTCTCGGGGACGGGAGTGACTCAGGGAACGCTGACTCCGAATCCTAGCAGCCTCGGATTCGGAAACGTGCAGGTCGGCAACAGCACAAATCTTTCCGAGACACTGACCAACACCGGTGGATCGTCAGTCACGATCACGCAAGCAAATGTGACCGGGGCGATGTTTTCGATCAGCGGATTGACGCTGCCGACCACGCTCACGCCGAACCAGAGTGTCACATTCACGGCGACGTTTGCGCCGACCGGTGCCGGCGCGGCGAGTGGAAGTTTGTCGGTGGTCTCAAATGCCTCGAACTCGCCGCTGTCGATCGCGCTCTCCGGAACGGGAACTGCTGCGGGTACGCTAACAGTTTCGCCGACCAGCTCTAGGCTTTGGCAGCGTGGTGGTCGGGACGAGTTCAGCGCTGACTGCCAGTCTGAACGCTACCGGCGCAGCTGTCACCGTTCAGCCAACGACTCCAACCAACAGTGAATTTGTGCTCTCCGGAATTTCGCTGCCGATTACGATCCCTGCCGGTCAATCGGCGACCTTCACGGTCACATTTACTCCGCAGGCAACCGGATCCACTTCCGCGTCCCTGTCGTTCCCGAGCAATGCATCCAACTCTCCGACTGTGCAAACCTTGACCGGTACTGGCAGTCCGCAACCGGCACACAGTGTTGCGCTGACCTGGAATGCCAGTCCTAGCGGGGGCATCACCAGCTACAACGTCTATCGCACCACCTACGTGTCGAATTCCTGCGGATCTTATTCCACGATCGGTTCCACCACGTCCCAGGTGCTGACATACACGGACAGTTCGGTGAGCGACGGGACGACTTATTGCTACGTGACTACAGCAGTGGATCCAGAGGGCGAGAGTTCTTACTCGAACGTCGTGCAGGCAGCAATTCCGGCTCCGTAAACCGCTCAAGAGCAAACTGAACACTACGACGGTAGTGCTAAGGTGTGTACAATCGCGCGATGTGAGAGCACGCTGGGGCGTGGCCTGCTTTATTATCAGTCGAACTGCTGGCTAACGCGGTGACTGGCCGGAAAGGGTCCTTCAATCGAATGGAAATTCTGATGATCTCGTTCGGATCGGTACTGTGCGCGATGGCGGCGCTAAGCTTCATCGAATTGCGTCGCATCCGCAAGAAGCTAACCGCGAAGTAGGTTATTCAAGATGATTTCAGGAGAGTGAGTTGGTTCCTGGCATCAAGGGCGTCGCCCGAAGTCGGGTTGATCTTTAAGACTCGCTCGAACTGTTGGCGAGCTAGCGACGGCTGCCCGTTTTTCGCGTACGCCATTCCCAAGTGATAGTGAATTCCAGGGCTGTCGGGCATCTTATTATTCTTCTGTTGTAAAGCGAGCGCTTCCTGAAGGAGACTGATGGCCGACTGGTAGGCACCTTTCTGGTAGTAAATCCAGCCCAATGTATCAGCGACCCCCGGAGATTCTGGCAGCCCCTTCCGGGCAGTCTGGGCGAGAGATAAGGCGACATCCAGATTTCCGCCCGCATGCAGAATGGCGCGTGCAAGGTCGTTGGAAGCTATCAGATCCTGCGGGTTGATGCCCAATGCGCTCTGATATGCGTCTTCCGCTTTCTTCCATTCCGATTTGGATTCATACAAGTCCCCCAGCAGAAGGTAAAGCGTTGGCTCGCGAGGGTTGTCTTTGAGGGCCTGCTCCGCAGTCGAGATGGCTTGATCCATCTGTCCCTCGCTGGCAAGCACCTGGCACAACTTGAGCGCGGCTGCGGCATTGTGTTTATCAAGCCCAACTGATTTTTCGAACGCAGACTGGGCTCCGCCAAAATCTTTCTTGCTGTGGAACAAAACCGAACCAAGGAGATCGTAAAAGCTGCTGTTGTCGGGCGACTTCGCAATTTGTGCATTTGCAAATGCGACCGCTTTGTCGACCATGCTCTGTGCCATGTATGTATTGATCATGCCCCGAAAGGCATCCGTCGAATTGGGGTTCAGGACGAGCGCCTGCTGGTAAGCCTTGGCTGCATCACCGTACTGCTTCTGACTGAACTTCAGATTTCCGAGTTGGGCGTAACCGTAGGCGCTATTGGGCGCGACTTCGATTGCCTTGCGAACATCCTTTTCTGCTTCGTCGAATTGCTTGCGATTGATATAAGACAATGCGCGCAACGCGTATCCATCGGGGGACGCGGGTTGCTGCGTGATGATTTGTGTCGCGGCTTCGCGCAACGTAGCCATATCGCCCTGTCGCATCGCAGCACTCGCGAGCGCGCGCTGGGCCTCGAGCAAATCAGGTCGCAGGCGCAGCGCCTCTCGCCACTCAGTCTCGGCGCGCCCCAAGTTTCCTAACTTCTGATAAGCCATCCCCAAAACGTAGTGAGCCTCGCTGTTCTTAGGAGCGTTCTTCGTCACAGTTTGCAGATTCTGAGCCGCTTCGCTCGCGTTTCCCTCGCTGATCTGCATCTCGCTCTGGTAGACGACCGCATCATCGTCTTGAGCATTGATCTTCAGGATTTCATCGGTGAGTTTGCGTGCCTCAGGAAACTGATTCGTTTGAATGAGTAGTTGGATATAGCTCTTTTTCAGGTCGATGTCATTCGGATGCTCCTGATAGAGCGAGCTGTATTCGGCGGTCGCCTTTTGAATATCGCCAGTCAGGAAATAGAACTCTCCCAGCAATCGATAGCCTGCAGGAACATTCGACAGGTCATGCTTGGCCTGCGTGAGAACTGCTTCAGCGTCCGATTTCCTGCCTTCTGCCAGATACAGCCTGGCGAGGGCGGCGCGCGGGTCAGGGCTCGTTGGATCAAGCTCGATGGCGTGACGAAACAGATGCTCGGCATCTCCAAGTCGATTGCGCGACTGGTAATAATTGCCAAGTAATAGCTGGGCTTGCATCGCTTTCGGATTGAGTTCGATGACCTTCTTTAGGCTCGCTTCAGCGGCCTCGGATTGATTGTCTCTGGATTGCAGTACCCCGAGAGCCAGGTATGCTTCCCACCGAGACGGATCGAGCGCGATCGCTTTCTGCATCTCTCCGATTGCTCCCGGAATGTTCTCTTGTGCGGCGAGCAGACTGGACACGAGGGAATGCACGGCCGGGTCAGTGGGTCTTTTTTGCAGCAGCCGATCTGTTTGTTCCTGAGCGGCCTGAAGGTTGTTGCTGACGATCAGCAGGTTCGCGAGTTCAATCCGGGCGTGATCATTATCGGGTTGCAGGTCGAGGGCGCGTACCAGTTCCGGATAGGCGTGGCCTTGTTGCTGCAATTGGAGGTAGCTGTCAGCCAATTGAAAACGTGCGTCAGCGTAGTTCGGATCGATGCGGATTGCATTGCTGAATTCGATCGCAGCCTCACGAAATTTGCCTGCCTCGAAATACTTCTGCCCGCTTTGAAAGTATTTCTGCTTGCGCACGTTGGGATCTCGCGAGCATGAAGTAAGAAGGGCAGCAATTAGAGCCAAAAATAATAGTAGATTGCGGGCGGAAAGGGACCTCACTACTAAGCCTCCAGCGTGCTCAAATATCGACGATAGCATTCGCTGTTCGCCACTAGAATGGCCAACTGGCTCCATAGCCACGGAGGTCACATTACGAAGGGTATCTTGCGCACTATATTTTCAAAGCATTTGTGACGGCGATAATTTGCTAACGGCCGCCGGCCGAGAGTGCCTATCTTATAGGGTACTAAAGAGCCTTGGGTAATGGTTGCAAGGGGTTGCGATAGTCGCAGAAATTATCAATCTTGACATCTTTTTACCCCAGCCTAGAATGCAGCCTAGTAGGACAAATCCGGATTGTGTGTGCTGCACGTTCCCCCCGCGCAAGGTAATGAGGAAATTAAAGATGAAAAATGCAGTTCGCTTGACAGGGATTCTGTTGGCAGCGGTCCTCTTCGTTGCTCTTCCCGCGGTTGGGCAAAACTCCAACCTGACCTTCAACGGGGGCTTTCAAGGTGATGTTTGGTGCGGCGGGTCGGAAGGTTGTGTCGCCACAGGCGATTACGACGGCACCATCAACGGCCAAACCGTCGGCCCGACTGGCTCAACACCGGGAATGATTTGCGACGACTACAACCACAATATTGTGGCTGGTCAGAGCTGGACCGCAAATGGGGTGAGTGCTGCTAGCCTTCTAAACACGGGCACTGGGGCCATGCAGTTTGCCGGTATCGGGATTGCGGGTTATACCGAACTGGCTTATGTCGTCAACCAGATGTTCAGCACTTCTAACTCAACACAACAATCGGTGTTCTCACAAGTAATTTGGGCCATCACCGGAGGCGTAAAGTTTTCGCAGCTTAGCGCAGCAGCGCAGACCTTATATACCTTCGTGACTACCCACGCGCTCCCAAGCTTGTCAACGTACACGAATCTGTATATCTACACTCCGACCGATCAATCAATGAATGGACCGCAGGAGATGTGGGGAGAGGTTCCGGTTCCGGAAGGTGGGACCGCTCTGATGTACCTGCTCCTGACCGGAGCAGCTTGCTTTGGCGCCATGTACTACTCTCGCAATCAACGCGCGAAACGCGCAACCGCTTAACCCTCCTGATTGTCCGGACTTGAGAAAACAATCTCAAGTCCGGACGATCACCCAGAAAATCCTTCCTGAAGTTTCTTTCTGATTAGTGCTCAAGCTGACAACCGCATTTATTCAGGCCTTAAGTGGCGCGATTGTTGCACCTTGTTGAGGTCCGCGTTCAGAGGGTGAAGTCGGGAATCTCTTTGGCTCTTTCGAGGTTTAACGAAGTTCGAGTGACTGCGCCGGCCTCGATTGCTTTCGATTGATCGAGCAATTCCCGGATGCGACGTTCCGCCTCTGCCAGTTGTTCCGACGTCATCGCATTCTTTAAGCTGGTCCGGCAGCGATTAATCTGATCGACCGCAAGGGAAAACCAGACTAGAGCCTGAATGAGGTCACGGTCGTTCGTCCGTCCGATCGAGAACATGCGAGCCAGTGCCACCTGAGCTGCGACCACTCCGTCTTCGGCAGCCTTTTGACAGGCTACGAAACTTTCTTCGTCGTAGCCATCGGCCGGATCCGTTAACAGATCCTTAGAAAGAGCGGGAATGCTGGCCGCTTGGCTGAGCGTCATGAATAGCAGCTCGACGCGATTCGAAACTCCCAACTTGTCGAATATGCGGAACAGGTAATTCTTGATGGTGTGCTGGCTCAGGTTCATGCGCTGCGCGATTTCACGATTGGTAAGGCCTTCCGCCAATAACGTCACGACTTCCAACTCGCGCGTGGAAAGCAAACTCATCCCTTTGCAATCGACAGCCTTAACCTTGGGTGTCGCAGCCAGCGCCTCAAGCACCAGCGTCATTTGTTCGTGGCTGACCCAGGCCTGGCCCTCATGAACACGATGAATACAGTGGGGAAGCACGTCGGAAGATTCCTGATGGTGAAAGACGCCTTTGGCTCCCGCTCGAAAGGCCGCCAAAATTGAATCGGATTTTGACGAATCCAGAAGCATCACAGCGCGGGCGTGAGGACTGGTTTCGCGGAGTTCCCGCAAGACTTTGAAGCCGAGCTGTGCGTCTCCGTTCGAGAACGCGCTGAGGACAAACACGTCGATTCTCTGGCTGTCGGCTGCGGCGATCACACTGGCAGCATTCAGGTCCGAGCTTACGACATGCAGATTCGGATCGCGTCGGAGGACGCCCACCAGCAATTCAGTGTGGAAGGGCGAATTGTCAGCGACAAGTACGCGGATTGCCGGACGATGTTGCTCGTGCTCAATCATAGGCCTGACAAAAAATAGTGTCCGTCAGCGGCTGCAGCATTAAATCCGATGCTAGTTTGTGTGAGACAAATCGTAACGCAGACTGCGGGGACAGTCTTGGATCTAAGCTATCTCACACAAAGTCGAGGGAGGTAATTCACTAGCGCAGCAGGTAGGCCTTATTGAAGGCCCCTACTAAAGAGAGTGGATACTATCAGGAACTCCCTTAGCCGACAAGCCACATCTTAAACTCACGGTTGATGTTCTTCCTGTTACCGAGGTCACTGCGAAATGTGATGTGTGAAATTCGCTGCAACTCTCTCATTTGACAGCGAAAACACTAACAGAACAGAAATGATCTCAGCCTTGTACGGTCAGGCCCTTCGGTTGGATAGGCTAACTTCATCAAAACGTTACCCTTGGACCTTTACGCTGAAATGGATCGATGGGCGAATAACAAAAAGGGCGTCTAGGATGTTGAGTCTGCCATGTAAACTTTAATCTCTATTTCGTTAGAGACGTACTTCTCTGAGTTTGCGTACCCCTTGCAACGAACTGCATCCCCCTGTAGTTTCTGAATACAGAACGACACCCCATAAAGTCACGAGCTCCCCGTGCTCGTGTACAGCTGAACGAGAAGCTGGAACTTGGCAGGGTAGTTCTAGGATAAATAGAATTTAGTCTATCAAATTAATAGTGTATTAGAATCTCTCCCCCTGGTGTTCGCTGTCATTCCCCCAAGGTTCCGTGGCGCGACATTACTTGCATTCATTTTCAGTTTTGGGTCACCAGATAAATGGGACTCAGAGGGCGAAGCTATGGCTGCCGGCAGTCACATTTCGGACACCTTGAACCCGGTGCAACTCGCTGGCGACTGCGCCGAGAGATGGTATGCGGTGCAAACGCGTGCCCGGCACGAAAGAGTTGTCGTTCAGCGTTTCCGAGACAAGGGAATGACCACGTTCCTCCCTCTGGTCACTGAGATACGCCGCTGGAGTGATCGTAAAAAATCAATTGAAGTGCCTCTCTTCGGTTGTTACGTCTTTGTGAAGATGATGTCCACCAACGAAGATCGTCAAAAGGTACTTCGTACCGATAGCGTCTTCGACTTTGTCGGGGTTCCGCGGCACGGAACGCCCATCCCCGACGAACAGATTGATGCGGTTCGAATCATTGTCGAAGAACGCCTGGACTTTGAAGCTTATCCTTTCCTGAAGATCGGACAGCGGGTACGCATTCGCAGCGGAGCCTTGGATGGAATCGAGGGTATCCTCGTTTCGCGGGACGGAAAGCGTTCTGTCGTAGTTTCCGTAGATGCAGTCCAGCAGTCTCTCTCGGTCCGCGTCGAAGGATACGAGATCGAAGCGGTCTAGAATTTTTCCCCTCCAATCCTTCATTCCTACAGGAAGGAACAAACCTGTGACAACCAATGCGATAGCATCAGTGCGCCTACTGGTCGTAAGCCGGGAAGTTGCTGTGCTCCGACCTCTTCGGTCGATCGGCGAAGCAAATTCCTGGCATCTCGAAACTACAGGCAATGGATGGGAAGCGCTGGAAAGACTGCAGGCCGGAGCAGTTCCCGACCTATTGCTTCTTGGATTGTCGGGCAATGATCGCGACGGTTTGCACGTTCTGCGCGGCTTGCGCAGGCTGCGTCCAGAACTTCCAATCGTCGTAATTTCTCCCAAAGAAAATGCGGAGCGCAAACAGGAAGCTATGCGAATGGGTGCGCAGGCAGTTCTCGCCGGTCCCTTCGAAGAGCGAGAGCTTGAATTCATAATCCGGCATAATCTCGGTGCCGAGTCGCCTGAAGTAGAGAACGTTATTCGCAGCGAAGACATAGAACCGATGGCGGACGGTGCTTTCTTTATCGCCGCCAGCCCGATCATGCGCAAGCTACGAGTTCAAGCCGAGCTACTCGCGCAAGCTCAGGTTCCGGTTTTGATCCTCGGGGAGAGCGGAAGCGGAAAGAGTGCGGCGGCACAACTGATTCATGCTTTGTCAGTACGGGCGGGTCTCAAAGCATTTCAGGTGAACTGTGCGGCGTTGCCGAGCCGTCATCTGGAAGAAGAACTATTTGGATGTGAAAAGGAAGTCGATACCGGATCGGGAAGTGCTCGCGCCGGCAAACTCGAATTGAGCGACAAGGGAACATTGTTTTTGGATGAAATCGTGGAGATGCCGTCGGATCTGCAACACAAGCTGCTGCAGGTTTTGCAAAATAAGCGGCTCGTGAGGGTAAATGGTGACAAATCGATTGAGGTCGACGTCAGAATTCTGGCCGCCACGAGCGCTAATATCGAGCAGGCTGTTGCGGGAAAAAAACTTCGCGAAGACCTTTACTACCGTTTGAGCGCATTCACGCTGCATGTCCCGCCCTTACGCCAGCGGAAAGAGGAGATTCCTCTCTTCGTTCATTATTTTATGCAGCAGATAACCCGACGCTATAACCTGCCAGCACGAACTTTTTCACCGCCCGTGTTGGATGCCTGCCAACGCCATTCATGGCCCGGAAACGTGAGCGAGCTCGAGAGGTTTGTGAAGCGCTACATGGTGATGCCGGATTACGAATTCGCAATGGGGCAGGAGCCGGTTCCCGCAAGAACGAGCGACGTAAGCGACTCGTTGGAAACGGTTGCCATCGCTCGAGAGCAGGACGCTGCGCCTGAGTCGCTTAAGTCCCTGGTGCAGGGTGTAAGAGTCGAAGCTGAGCGGAATGCGATCGTTGCGGCTCTTCAGAAGACCGGGTGGAATCGCAAGGCAGCGGCTCGCCTGATTAAAGTTAGTTACCGAACGATCCTTTACAAGATTGAACAATATCACTTGAGGCCGTCTTCGCCTTCAGATGTCCGAGGAGAGCATGTGTCATCCGCAAGTGACAGCCATTTCGATGGCAATGGAACCACAGGCGGAATGGACTAAACCGCTCGGCCCGTTACTTGGGGCCAAGGAACAATTATGAGAATCTCCCCAATTGAATCCTGGTCGCGGCGAGCAACAGTATGCTTCGCGTGCGTGGTGATGACGGGTTGGCTCGCAGCACAAACTGCACCGGCCAAAGCCGAGAACGAATCGAAAAACGTCGAAACGTCATCGGCCCCCTCTGAAACAGGTACCAAGCCGCATGACAACACCTTTGTCATTGGCAACGACGACGTGCTCTCCATTAACGTGTGGAAGGAACCAGATGTCTCGCGTTCGATCCCGGTACGTTCCGATGGGAAGATCTCACTGCCGCTGGCGGGAGAAATTCAAGCAGCGGGCCGAACACCTTTGGAACTTGAGCAAGAGATCGCAACTAAGCTGAAAAGCTATATCTCCGAGCCTGATGTCACCGTCATGGTGCAGCAGATCAACAGTCAGAAGTTCAACATCCTGGGACAAGTGAATCGGCCCGGTTCTTACCCGCTTACAAATTCGGCGACAGTCCTGGATGCAATTGCGCTGGCGGGTGGTTTTAAGGATTTTGCCAAGAAGAAGTCCATCTATGTTCTGCGACAGAGTCCCGACGGCAGCCAGTCACGCATCCGTTTTAACTATAAGGACGTTGTTAAGGGCGAGAATCCTGCCCAGAACATTAAGCTTCAAGCACGTGACACGATCGTGGTGCCTTGAGGGCAGTTATGCTGATACGAGCTTGCATGAGTCTTGTCTTGCTGATGGCCTCTACACCAGCGTGGTGCCAGGTGGACACGAATGGCACGGGACCCGCTAGCCCAACGAATGACTCACTCATGCTTACTCCGCCGCCGGTGAGTGGTCAGAATTACCCATCGTCACCGACGTCGGAAGTTCGCTCCAATTACTTGCGCTACGGCGTGACCGTCAATTCCGCCTACAGCGACAACATGCCGAATTCAACGAATGGCAGTTCAATCAGCGATGAGAGCTATTCACTCTGGCCCACTCTCGCTCTAGACAAGTCAACCTCGACCTTGCATTCCGTTCTGACCTATAGCCCAGGGTTTACTTTTTATCAGCACACGAGTGGGCGGAACGAAGCAGATCAGAACGTGGCCATCAATGTTCAATATCGACTGACCGAGCACCTGACGTTCACTGGAGGCGACAGCTTTCAGAAGAGTTCCAGCGTGTTCAACCAACCGGATCTAGGTGGTTTAGTCTCGGGCGGAGGACCAGGATCTAATGGTTCGGCGATTGCACCCTTTGCTGACCTCCTTCGCACCTCTGGGAATGCCGGAGCAACCTACCAATTCGCCGCGAACGGAATGATCGGAGCCAGCGGCACGTTTTCGTATTTACACTATCCGGAACAAGCGGAGGTTACTGGACTTTTTGATTCCAACTCCCAGGCTGGATCGGTGTTCTACTCGCTCCGTGCGTCGAAGATGCACTACTTTGGCATGACCTACCAGTATCAGCGGCTGGTATCAAATTTGACCCAAGGCCAGAACGTGACCCGGACAGACGCAATCCAATTCTTTTACACACTCTACGCAAGGCCGAATTTGTCTTTTTCGTTCTTCGGAGGACCGCAGCATTCGAATACCGCGCAGCCGCCACTACCTCCAGCCCTAGCGTGGAACCCGTCGTTCGGAGGCAGTTTCGGTTGGCAGGGCCGCCTTACTAATGCGGCGGTGAGTTATTCTCACGCCATTTCCGGTGGTGGAGGGTTGTCCGGTGCGGTCCATATGGATACAGCAAGCGTGTCGCTGCATCAACAAATGACCCGAAGTTTGAGCGGTTCGCTGTCAGGGGGATACACCCAGAACAATGTTCTGAGCTCGGTGTTCTCAGGAGGCACCAACGGCCACACCGTCTCCGGAACTGGTTCCCTCCAGAAGCAGTTCGGCGATCATATTAGTCTGCAGTTTGGTTACAGTCGACTGCACCAGAGTTACAGCAATGTGCAAGTTCTGTCGCTAACGCCAGACACGAACCGGGAGTTCGTTTCAGTGTCTTATCAATTCTCTAGGCCGTTAGGACAATAATCTATAATCCTCTCCCTCGGTGATTGTGAACGCAGGAATTTGAGTCCACGGTTTCAGGGGCAGCGATAAGAGTTCAGCTTAATAAAGTACATATGGAAGAAGAACTGCAAGAGTCGAACGAGCTACCCGATTTTACGGAGATCAAGGGGATCATCCGCCGTCGGAGGTGGCACTTTCTGGTGCCCTTTTTCTTCGGCTGGGCGCTCGTCTGGGGGGCGAGTTGGTTGATTCCGTCAACCTACCGATCAGCAACGCTCATTCTGGTCGAGCAGCCTTCCGTGCCGGAGAAGTATGTTGTCTCGAACGTAGACCTCGATATTCAACGCCAGCTCGACAGCATTACGCAGCAAATTTTGAGCCGCACTCGTCTTGTCCACATCATTGATTCGCTGGGTCTCTATGCCAACGATCGGAAGCACAAGAATCCGGACGAGTTGGTGGAACAGATGCGCAAGGATATTGAAATCGAACTGTCCCACGGTGACGACAAAAAGCTATCTGCCTTCAACATTTATTACGCGAATCGCGATCCGAAGATGGCGCAGATGGCGACGAGCGAACTCGCGAATTTGTTCATCACGGAAAATCTGGAACAGCGTCAGGAACGTTCCGAAAACACGACCAAATTTCTGCAAGATCAACTCGATCAGGCGCGAACAAAGT
Source organism: uncultured Acidobacteriaceae bacterium (assembly GCA_963822545.1). Lineage (GTDB taxonomy): Bacteria > Acidobacteriota > Terriglobia > Terriglobales > Acidobacteriaceae > Acidiflorens. Next base: position 12,770 of record CAWGIB010000015.1, on the reverse strand, counting down.
TGGCTGCTCAAGAAGCGAAACTGCGGGTGTTTAAGGATCAGCACTTGGGTGAGTTACCAAATCAAACTCAGAGCAACCTGCAAATCCTAGCGGGTCTCCAGAGTCAGGTGCAGGCTAACCAAGACTCATTGAACCGCGCCAAGCAACAAAATACGTACTTGGAATCACTGATCCATCAGTATCGCGCGATGGATCATGGGTCGAAGCCAAGCGAGGGAGGCCCGGTCGGACTCGTCGAGATTGATAAAGAACTGGAGCGACTGAAAGCCCAGTTGGCGGATTTGACTTCTCATTACACCGATAAACATCCCGATGTCCGGAAGACGAAAGAGCAGATTGCACAAACCGAACGCATGCGAGAAAAGGTCGTCGCGGATATGAAGGCTAGGGCAAGTGACGCAAATTCGGAGACGGCTGTGGCCGTTCCATCGCTCGATCCGAAGAGCGCCCCGGTGCTGGAACTTGAGAGTCAATTGAAAGCCAATCGACTTGAAATCGCGAACCGGGAAGCGGAAATCAAAGAGCAGCAAAGCAAGATCAACCAATATCAGTCACGACTGAATATGGCGCCGGTGATGGAACAGCAGTTTGCCGATATCACTCGTGACTATGACCAGTCAAAGACGGACTATGAATCGCTGCTTGCGAAGAAGAATCAATCGGAAATGTCGACCGACCTGGAGAAAACACAACAAGGCGAACATTTTCGTATGTTGGACCCCCCGAACCTGCCGACAAGGCCCTACAAACCGAACCGTCTGCAGTTGTGTGGCTTGGGATTATTGGCGGGCTTAGTTTTGGGTATAGGCTTTGCCATTGGGCCAGAAAAATTAAGCGGCAAGCTTTATAGTGAGCGCATGATCAAGAAGGTAGTCCCTTACGACGTAATCGCCGAGATTCCCACGATCGCAAGTCATGAGGAACATTCTGTCCAACGGCGCCGCGCGTGGCTAGCGGGCGTGGCGGCTGTGTTGATCATGGGGTTTATTCTCTTGGGCTCGGCAGTTACGTTTCTGTATGGCTAGAAATCGATGTATAAGAACTTTCTACAATTTGAAGAGCAACCCATTCGAGATTACGCCGGATCCGTCTTTCTTGTTTCCGACGAATCGGCACAATGAAGCGCTCGCTTCCTTGTACTACGGGGTTACGTCCCACCGGGGATTTGTCGTTCTAACGGGCGAAGTGGGCACGGGCAAGACGCTCATTCTGCGTTCACTGCTGGGGCTGCTGCAACGTCGCGATGTAGCCTTTGCTCTGATATTCAATCCAACGCTTATCCCCTATCGAATTTATGCGTTATATGGCGCGTGATTTTGGGTTGCCCGTCGCGGACAAGGCCAAAGACGAGCTAATACACGTGCTGAACGGCTTCTTGCTCCAACGACATCAGAATAAGTTGACGACTATTCTCGTGGTAGATGAGGCACACCATTTGTCGCTGGAAATTCTGGAAGAAATCCGCCTTTTGACCAACCTGGAAACCTCGCAACAAAAGTTGCTGCAGATTGTGCTGGCGGGACAGCCAGAACTGGATCAGAAACTTGACTCCTATGAGCTCCGGCAGCTAAAGCAACGGATCGCTTTGCGGTGTCATCTAGACCCTCTTAGTTTGGGCGAAACCAGCGCGTACATGGCCAGTCGTCTCAGAATTGCGGGGGCGAACGGCGCGAACCAGATTTTTAGCGGGCCGGCCATCGAGGCGGTATTTGTTCACTCGCGAGGAATCCCCCGGCTCATCAACACCATTTGCGAGAATGCATTGCTTGCGGGTTACGCCAAACACGCGGCGACAATTACATCGTCGAAATCATTGACGACGTCGCACGAGACTTGCGACTTGGTGTGGAGGTCGTGGACTCTGGAAACGATGCGGCGTCGATCGAAGGAAGAGGAGCAGAGAGAACTATTGCAAGCGATGAAGACGTTGCTGGATGTGCGAGATCGCATGCACCAAGCGGAGACGAAACGCCGCCTGCAGTAGGAGACAGGTTTCCTTTTATATGAGCTACATATTTGAAGCATTGCAGCGAGCAGAAGCTGAGCGATCGGGCGGAAGCACGCCGACGAACGCCGATTCGGTCGCGGATCTGCTGCAAAAGGTTGAGCAGGGAAGCGCTCGCAAACAAGCCCTCGGCGAATCGCCGATCGAGGAGCGGTCTGAGTCTCCTGAAGCAGCGATGTTTGCCTCCGCGAAGGTGCTTTTACCCGCGTTGCCGGCAGATGCCCGGCTCGTCTGTTTGACAGACCAGGGTAGTATGGCGGCAGAAAAGTTCCGTGTGTTGGGATTGAAGCTGCGACATCTGCGCGAACGACGCAAGCTCAAACGTATCGTGATTACCAGCAGCATTCCCGAAGAAGGGAAGAGCTTGGTCGCCTCGAATCTAGCGCTTAATCAGTCCCGAAGCAAGGTTCTCAACACTGTGCTGATCGATGGCGATTTGAGACGCCCCACATTAGGAAGTCGCTTCGGTTTCAACCGCAATCTAGCCGGGACTTAGCGAGGTTCTCCGTGGAGAGCGCCAGTTGTCGGAAGTTGTATATAAACTTGAAGGCACTGCTCTTCGCTTCATCCCTGCGGGCGTCACACCAGAAAATCCGATTGAGGTTATGCAAACGGGGCGCCTCTCCCAGGTGCTCGAACAACTCGAAGCATTCTTCGATTGGATTATCATTGATACCCCTCCTCTCCGACCTCTTGCGGACACTCCACTATGGATGAAACTGGCGGACGGAGTTCTGCTGGTAACGCGTGAAGGAGTGTGCGACAAGAAACAACTGGAGCGAGCAATCGAGGTCATCGACCGGTCCACGATGCTCGGCGTTGTTGTAAATAGCTGTAACAGCAATGAGCAGAAGTATTACTATGCGCGATACCACTCGGCGGCGAATGCTGAAGACTCTCCCTCTCCCCCAATCGAAAACTAGTAATTAGCTGTCAACGAACCTGGGCTCAAATCCCCCGTCAATTCAATCTGCGCTGGAGCTGCGGTACTCCTTCCCCTTCCGTAGCGTGCGAGGAGATGCACGTGTCATCCACACCGACTAAATCACGATCTGCTAATAGAGGGTCCCAACCGCAGGCCGGATTGGCGTCCAAGGAAATTCTTACCGCCGAGATTTTCCGGCGGATGATTTCGCTGGAACGAAAACGAAGTGAGCGTACGCAACGACCATTCGTCCTATTGCTAATGGACACGGGACGCAATCGACCGACGGAAAAGAATGGGCGCGTTCTACTCGATATTCTCTCCGCATTGCAGAATGCTACGCGCGAAACGGACATCATGGGTTGGTATGAAGCTAACTCTTCTGTGGGTGTCATGTTCACGGAGATCAATCTGGAAAACGACCTTATTCTGAGTACGCTCCTTGCCCGCATCAGCGAGGTGCTTCGCGGATGGCTCACGAATGAACAGTTCAGTCAGATCAAGTTCTCGTTTCACCTGTTTCCGGAGGAGTGGGACTCTAGCAATCCAGAACGACAGAGTAACCCTACCCTCTATCCGGATCTCCACAAGCGAGATGGGGCAAATCGAGTGGGTCGAGCACTGAAGCGAGCTATGGACATTGTAGGAAGCGTGGTGCTACTTATCCTTTTGGCTCCGGTGTTTCTCGTGATTGCCGCCGCCATTAGTCTGACCTCGCGCGGGCCGATTCTCTTCCGTCAACAACGAATCGGAGAACACGGGACATCATTCATGTTCTTGAAGTTCCGGTCGATGTATGTCAATAACGACGCCACCAAGCATAAGGAATACGTTCGCCAACTGATCGCGGGCAAGGCAGACAAACAACCGACGAACGGTTCCGGGGAAGGCATTTTCAAACTCACCGATGATCCTCGAATCACGCCAGTAGGAAACTTCTTGCGACGCACGAGCCTGGATGAGTTGCCACAATTCGTCAATGTGCTGCGAGGAGAGATGTCACTGGTTGGGCCGCGCCCGCCGGTGCCTTATGAAGTCGAGGCGTACGCCACTTGGCATCGCCGCCGCTTGCTCGAGGCCAAACCCGGAATTACCGGCCTCTGGCAGGTGCAGGGTCGCAGTCGTGTCGGATTTGACGATATGGTTCGACTCGATCTGCGTTACGCGCGAGACTGTTCGCCTTTGCTCGATCTGAAGATTCTGCTGCAGACCCCGAAGGCGGTGATTGCCGGGAGCGGTGCCTGTTAGCACTCACAGTCTCCCGTCCCACACCTCTCACCACTAAGATTCGGTCGGCTTTGTTAAACGGTTTTCGCGATCTTGCTTCGTCTGCCACAGTTTTTCATGAAGGGGTCTTATGCTTAGGTTTGGCGTTATCGGTTACGGATATTGGGGACCAAATATTGTGCGCAATCTGCGCTCCCTGGAAGGCTGCCAGGTGGTGGGAATATGCGACCAATCTCCCCAGGCCCGCAAGCGTATCCAAGCAGCGTACCCCGGAGTTCCCGTCCATAGCGACGCCCACGAACTGATAGCGTCCCCCAGCGTCGACGCAATTGCAGTTATCACGCCAGTGTGGACCCACTATGACCTATCGAAAGCTGCGCTTGAAAACGGCAAACACGTTTTCGTCGAAAAGCCATTTACTAGTAACGTTGGTCAAGCTGAAGAGCTGATCAACCTCGCTGAGCAGAAGAATCTCCAGATGATGGTCGATCACACCTTCTTGTTCACTGGCGCTGTTCGTAAGATAAAAAAACTTCTCAGGGAAGGTACGCTAGGAAAGCTCTATTACTACGATTCGACCCGAGTCAACCTTGGGCTTTTTCAGCATGATTGCAACGTGATCTGGGATCTCGCCCCGCACGACCTCTCGATCATGAATCATCTTCTGGGTAAAGATGCAGAGGCCATCTCGGCGACCGGGCAGGCACACCTGAATTCGCACGAGGATATTGCTTTTATTACGGCTTATTATCCCGATAAGATGATCGCGCACGTCAACGTCAACTGGATTTCGCCGGTGAAAGTCCGAACGACGTTGATTGGCGGCGAAAAGAAAATGCTGGTTTGGAACGATCTTGAGGCCGACGAGAAGTTGAAAATTTATGATAAGGGCGTCGACGTCAAGAGCCAGGAAGGCGTGTACAACCTGCTCGTTAGCTATCGCTCCGGCGACATGTGGGCTCCCCAGGTTGAGCAAGTCGAAGCGTTGAAGCTGGAACTAGATTATTTTTTTGAATGCATCAAGAAGGGTACGAAGCCATTCAACGACGGGTGTGCCGGCCTTAAGGTGGTCCGCATGCTCGAGGCGGCGAGCAAGTCCCTCTCAAAGAGAGGGGAACTCGTCTATTTGTGAATTGTGAAATTCAGCATTGTCTCGACGATAGAGATTCCCTCCCACTGCGAACGAACAAGACCAGTCTCGAATAGTAAGTCTCCACGGAGTATCGCTGTCCAATCAAGAAAATCATAGGATTCAACAGGAACAAGCTATGGATACCTATCTGTGCATCGCGCCAAGTGTGAAGCTGGGACGCGATGTCAAGCTCTCCAGGTTCATCAATCTATACGGCTGCGAAATTGGCGATGAGACCAAGATCGGTGCATTCGTGGAGATCCAGAAGAATGCAACCGTAGGCAAGCGATGCAAGATTTCAAGCCACACCTTCATCTGTGAAGGCGTGACTATTGAGGACAATGTTTTCATAGGCCATGGGGTGATGTTTATTAATGACTCCTACCCACGCGCCACGGCCGCGGGTGGAAGTCTGCAGACCGAAGCCGACTGGAAGGTCGAAAAGACGGTTATCAAGAAAGGCGCCTCGATTGGATCAGGCGCCACCATCCTCGCCAACGTTTGTGTCGGCGAAAACGCGATTGTCGGAGCAGGCGCAGTAGTCACAAAAGACGTTCCCCCTAACACCATCGTTGCCGGGAACCCGGCGAAAGTCCTACGTCAAATTTAAGATTGGAGTCCACCATATGAGTAAGTTACAGGGTATTCCTTTCCTTGATCTCGTTACGCCACACGTCGAACTTGAGCAGGAACTGACCGCGGTCTTCCAAAAGGCGCTGCGTACGGCGGGCTTTATCGGCGGCGCGATGGTCGAAGGTTTCGAGCGGGACTTCGCAGGTTTCTGCCAAACTGAACATGCGGTTGCGGTCAACAGCGGCACAGACGCTCTGCGCTTCGCATTGATAGCGGCCGGCGTCAAACTGGGTGATGTTGTGGTGACGGTTCCAAACACTTTTATTGCCACCACTGAGGCGATTTCACAGGCTGGCGCGCGACCAGAGTTCGTTGATATTGACGATCGTACCTGCAACATGGACCCCGTCAAGCTGGGTAACTACCTGGAAGATCAGTGCACGCTGAAGAACGATCAGCTCATCAGCAAGCGCTCGGGCCGCCCAGTGACGACCATTGTCCCTGTCCATCTCTATGGGCAAATGGCGGACATGGATCCTATTCTTGAACTCGCCGAACAATATCAGTTGATCGTGATCGAAGATGCCTGTCAGGCTCACGGCGCCGAGTACTTCTCGCAGAAACACAACCGCTGGTTCAAAGCAGGCTCGATGGGGCAGGGCGCTGGTTTCAGCTTTTATCCCGGCAAGAACCTGGGGGCCTGCGGCGAGGGTGGTGCCGTCACCACGAATGACGCAGACATTGCCAGAGCCTGCAAGATGCTGCGCGACCATGGCCAAGCGAAGAAGTATTATCACGATTTGGAAGGGTATAACGGACGTTTAGACTCGATTCAGACAGGATTCCTGAGCGTGAAACTCAAGCATCTTGCCGGTTGGAACGAAAAGCGACGCGAACGTGCTGCCGAGTACAAGGAGCTCTTCAGAGACACGGCAGCGAAGCCAACCCCCTGTTCGAGCCTTCATGGTCGCGCGCGGTCTACCACCTCTATGTCGTGCGCGTTGCCGACCGTGAAGGGTTGATGGCTCACTTGAGGGATGCCGGCATCGGAACCGGAATTCACTATCCGATTCCGTTGCATCTGCAGAAGGCATATGAATCTTTGGGGTACAAGGCTGGAGATTTTCCCGTAACGGAGAAAATTGCGGAGGAGATCGTTTCTTTGCCGATGTTTCCGCAACTTACGAAAGAACAAGCAACGCGGGTCGTCGATGTGATTTATAGGTTCGAAGCGGTGAGCCCTCGCAAGCAGATCCAGGCCGATTCCTTGTCACCAGCTCAGGTTGACGTTTCGGCGTAGACCTGCATCTTGAGGTGTCACAACGCGGAGAGGTCGCTGTTGGCTAAAGCAGCAGTCAGCTTGCTGGCTGCGGTGGCCTAAACCACCCGGGGGTTCGAATCCTTCCCTCTCCGCCAATTTTTTGCATTGTTCAGTTACTAGAGGTCATTCGAGATTATGAGTCCATTGGAGGTTTGCGGAAGGCAGATCGACGTTCGTGGGTCACTGCTACGCACCGCTGCGATCGGTGGAGATTATTTCCGCTTTCTTGAGAATCCGGTACCGGTCATTTCAGCGTCCGGGAATGTGGAAAGCGCATCGATCTCTTTACGTTCATTCAAAGGCTGCCGGAAACAAAGCCAAAGTACTCCTATCCCATGGAGTGGGACAACCTGGCCGTCCTGCCGGTGACACGTTCGATCATTGGTGGACTAAGGTGCTCGGATTTAAGGAAGGAATAAAGCCAAGCAGGCGGAGAAAAAAGGCGTGGTTGTACGAGAGGTACCTTTCGACGATCGGATGGTCGAAGGGATGTGGAAGATCTACAACGAGACACCGATTCGCCAAGGGAAGCGCTTCCCCCACTACGGGATGACTCTGGAAACAATGCGCGGGTACGCCGGGACGTTTCTGGATTGCAGCGTCTTCATCGGGGCGTTCTTTAACGACGAACTCATCGGGTTCACAAAACTTACCATCGACGAAACTGGAACGCAAGCCGGCCTCATGCATATTATTTCGATGATGCAGCATCGCGACAAGGCTCCCACTAACGCATTGATCGCGCATTCCGTGCGGGCCTGCGCCATAGAAATATTCCGTATCTTGTCTATTCGAGCTTTGCCTACGGCAACAAAGAGCGGGACAGTCTCAGCGATTTCAAAGAACGCAACGGCTTTGCGCGCGTGGACATCCCGCGCTACTACGTTCCTCTCACAGGGTTGGGAGCGCTGGCTTTCCGCCTGGGGCTGCACCGCAAATTGATAGACCGCTTGCCTGAGCCACTGATCGCCCGGCTCCGCGAATACCGGGCCGGATGGTACAGCCGAGGCAGCAGTTGTCGGGCGAGGCGGATTAGCACAGAATGCCTGGAATTGTCGGCCTGATCACCCGTTTGCCTCGCGCTTCCGCCGAGCCGCAGTTACGCTCGATGCTGAAGGCCATCTGCTACGAGCCGTTCTAAACACTGGAATCTGGATCGATGAATCGCTTGGCGTGTATGTTGGATGGACCGTGTTGAGGGGCTGTTTTCAGACGGTATGCCTCTAAAAAACACCGGTGGAGACGTTTGCCTAGTTTTCTCCGGTGAAGAATATTCGGATTACCGCATTGCCCATGCCACACAGAACGGCAATCGATCGAACGGTTCGAGTGAAGCTGGCTATCTGTTACAGCGCTATGAACAGGACCGCAATTTCTTCCAGGATCTTAATGGGATGTTTCACGGGCTGGTTGCAGATCGCGCTCGTGGCGTAGTTACTCTTTTCAACGACCGCTACAATATGCACCGGCTCTCCTACCACCAAGCATCTGACACGTTCTATTCAGCTGCGAGGCGAAGGCGATTCTGGCCGCGCGTCCCGAATTGCGCAGCATGGACAGCCGTTCTTTGGGAGAGTTCGTTTCGCTTAGTTGTGTTCTCGAAAATCGCACGATTTTCAAAGACGTACAAGTGTTGCCGGCCGCATCAGCCTTGGATTTCGAGAATGCTGCACTGACGAACAAACTCACATACTTCGAGCCACGACAGTGGGAAGATCAGACTCCACTGCCATCAGAGTCGTTTTATGGAGAATTGCGTTCGGTTGTGATCTCGGCTCTTCCGAAGTATTTTGTCGGCGCCGGACAGATGGGCATTGCGATGACCGGGGGCTGGACACGCGCGTGACTCTCGCTTTTCATCCGCCTGCCCCGGGGTCGCTGCCATCTACACCTTCGGTGGCCCGTTCCGAGAATCTGGGACGTAATCGTCGGTCGGAAGATCGCTGGCATTTGCCAACAGCCGCACCAGGTAATTGGAGTTGGCAAGGATTTTCTCGCAGCTTTTCCGAATCTCGCCGAGCGAACCGTCGAATTACCGAGGGAACCTGGATATCAGTCGCGCCGATCTGTATTTCAGCCAAAGAGTGCGGCAGATCGCATCGGCGAAGATGTCGGAACCTATGGCAGCGAAATTCTGCGCCGTGTCATGTTCAAGCCTGACAGCCGCCGCAGGAAATATTTGAGCCAGAGCTCTCGCGCACGTACATCAAGCGGCAGCACCTATGCAGAATCTCGACAGAAACAGCTCCCCGTAACATCCGCGGCCCTTACGCAGTCTCCGTGGTATCACCACGGCATACTCGCGATGGAACAGAGTCAGTTGACGGTTCGTTCGCCATTCCTGGACAACGATTTCGTGCGTACGGTTTATCGCGCACCGAAGGATTTATGCCAGCGACGGATCGTGCGCTTACGGCTCATCAAAGACGACCCAGCCCTGGGTCGAATGCGATCCGACAGGGGGGTGGGGGGCCGAGGCAACGGATTGACTTCGACTGGGGCGCGTATATCAGGGATTCGCTTTTGAAGCGGAATCGCATACGATTATGGTATGTCGCAATCGGTGGCTCGGGCCGACCATTTGTTGTCCGCTCTTCACCTCGAACGACTGTTTTTAGGCCGCCATAAGTTGCTCCACTTTCTAGTCTGGTATCGCGACCAGCTCGCTGACTACGTGCGGCAGATACTCCTCGATCCCCGCACGCTGTCGAGGCCATATCTCAAGAAAAAGTGCGTCGAGAGAATAGTGGACAGTCATCTCAGGCAAGGGCGTAACTACACGATGCCGATCCACGAGTTGATCACGCTCGAGCTGCTGCATCGACTTTTCGTGGACGCATGATGATCTTGTAGACCGGCCGTTTTAAGTTTCCACCTGCTGTGGAAATGCCTATCCGATCCAGCGAAGCAAAGTAAATCGCAGAAGATTGAAGGCTTTTCGAACCATGAGCCAAAGGATTTGACATGACATCGTCCGCACCGGTCGCGACCGACAGATATTCAAAGGCCAGTACTCGAACCTTGCAGTCCGGCAACGTTCTGCCAGGAGTGCAGCGATTCGTCTCGTGGCTCGACGAGTATGGAGAACGTCCTTCGACTTTCAGACCCTCTATGCGAGCGATTTGTGCCGAAATGCAAGGCACTCTACTATCGCAAGCCGCTCCTCGGGACGATCGCAGTCGCCCCGATCATTTTCTGTGAGGCTTTTGTGAAGTCCGCACGGAAGCTTTTCTGGAAGCCGCAGAGATTTCCGATTCCGACGCACCCTATGCGATGGGCTTCGCGTTTTTGGCAAAGTTCTTCGATGACGAGCCGTACTACCAACGCGCGCTCCATTTTCTGCAAGTGCTCGAAGAATACGCGGTGCCCAAGTCACGAGGGCTATTGCTGGGCTATCCGTTCAATTGGGAGACGGTCCGGGGCACGATCCGGAAAGGAAGGTCCGTCATCACCACAGTGCCTTATGTTTACGAAGCATTCCGGAACGTTTACCGAATCGACGACGATGACCGCTGACGACAATCATGCAGTCCATTGCGGAGCATGGCTGGCGCGATTACCAGGATTTCTCGACTTCAAAGCGCGCGGCTTCGTGTTCGTACTCGCCCGTTCCCGACCATTCGGTAGGCGTGGATCAATGCGAATGCTTACCGATCTTTTTTGCTGACTCAGGCGGCGATCGACTTCTCAGAGGGCGGGTATCAAGAACGGGCGAACGGAATTTGACTTTGTACTGAATGCCAGAATCCAAAAGGATCGTGGTATTACGCCAATGACGGGAAGAGAGACTTCATCGATCACTTTCATACCTGTTTTGTGATGAAAGCTCTTGCCAGAATGAAGCGCTGATGGCAACATCGAATGAAGAGGGCAATCGAACGCGGAGTCGGCTATTACGTTGACAACCTGTTCGATGAACGCGGCATGCCGAAGCCTTTTTCGCGGCCCCCGCGGCTCATCGTCTACCGGCGCGAGTTGTACGACTACGCCGAGTGCATGGATCTCGACAGTTGCTCCGCGTTCGCTTTGAAGAACTCGACCGCCTCGTGGATGGCGTGGTGAATCAGTTCTAACGTTGGCAGAAGACCGACGGCTCGTTCCGAACCCGGCAATTGCTGCTTGGCTGGGATCACTTTTCCATGCATCGCTGGGCGCAGGCGCAACTGTTCAGAGCACTATGTTTGTTGGTGAGTCCAGCCAAACTCTGTCGCCGAAGTAAGGCAACTGTCACAGTAATTGCTACCGACGTCTAGGGGCGACGTTCTACCGCGCGACACCGATAATGGATAAACTCTCTTGTGGCATACCGTTTCTCATGGTCACTCCGGCGCGCAATGAAGCCGAACCCGTTGAAAAACCCATTCGTCGGGTATTTGTCAGACCTCTCTCCTCTGAAGTGGGTCATCGTGGATGATGGCTCGACCGACGACGCCCTCGAAATCATAGAGCGCTATGCCGTACACCATCCTTGGATCGAAGTAGTCCAAGCGTCTGCGTTCCGCGAGCGTAGTTTTGCCGCTAAGGTGGGAGCCTTCGATCTTGGCTACCAAAATGTAAGAATCTGAACTACGAGGTCGTCGTCAACGTCGATGCGGGCGTTTCGTTTGCTCCCGATTATTGCGAGTTCTGTCCTAACAAGTTCGAAAAGGTTCCGAGCCTCGGCGTGGCGGGAATCGTGTCTGAGGAGGATGGGTACAGCTCCGTCGGCACAGCTTTGAGGGCCAACGCCATGTGGCGGGTGGTTGCCAGTTTTTCCGAAGACGATGTTTTGAGGATGTGGGCGGGTTTATAGCCAATCCGGCGGGGGGAGTCGATTGGATAGCGGTTACAACTGGCGGATGTTAGGGTGGAAGACGAAGTCATTCAGGGAGGAGCAGTTTTTTCACCATCGGCATCTTGGAACAGCTGAGCGGAGTCTGTTTACTTCTTTGTTCTCTTATGGAGGTAAAGATTACTATCTCGGTGGCCATCCGCTGTGGGAAGTATGTCGAGTGGCACTCCGAATGACGAAACGGCCATCTTTCGTGGGTTGGGTTGGTTGGCGTTGGGTTATGGATCGGCGATGATTCGCAGAGTAGAACGCCGGGTATCGCGTGAGTTAATGGTTTTCCACCGGAAGGAACAGATGCTCAAGCTGAAGGTGATTCGAAGCACATCCTGACGTTCAAATCGATCGACAGCTTCGAGCTGTGCCCGACTAGACGCATCAAGCAGACATTGGACTGAAGTAGCGAAGCCTAGATATGTGAGGAATTTGCGGTCAATACAATTTTAGAAGTTCTTTGCCGGTTGAGCGCTCAGATGTTGAGCTAATGGCCAAGAGCATCACTCATCGAGGTCCTGACGATGAAGGCTACTACATCGCGGACCTCTGGGACTTGGCTTCCGCAGACTTTCGATCATTGACCTCACGGGCGGACACCAGCCGATGTCGGATCAGCAGCAGTCGGTATGGGTGGTGTTCAACGGTGAAATTATAACTTCCTGGAACTCAGGCGTGAACTCGAAGGATATGGTCACGTTTTCCGCACGAACTCGGATACCGAAGTCATCATCCACGGGTAGAAACAGTGGGGCGAAGACGTGC
>CAWGIB010000014.1:0-52430 GCA_963822545.1 uncultured Acidobacteriaceae bacterium | reverse complement strand
GAAGAATTTTGTTCGCGCTGAGCATCTGCAACAGATTCTGGATGACGCGAAGCATCACCTGCGGAATCCGCGTTTGCTGGCGAACTATGGCATGGGTGCAACCGTTCTTTTTGCGCTGGTGGGATGTTTTACCTACGCAAACTTTTATCTCGCTGCCGAACCCTTTCGGTTGAATTCAGCGAAACTGGGCACCATATTTTTCGTATACCTGCTGGGAGTGGTCATCACGCCGCAGTCGGGGCGATTTCTTGACCGCTTCGGCTTTCGGCATACTGCGCTTGTCTATTGCGCCATGATGCTTTTGGGAATTTCGCTAACGCTGGTTCGATCGCTGCCGGTGGTCATCGCTGGGCTGGCAATCTTCTCATCAGGAGTATTCGTGGCGCAGGCCGCGGCGTCTGTTCAAACGGGGGCTATCGCTGGTCGGGCGCGATCGTCGGCTGCCGGTTTGTATGTAACTTTCTATTATCTCGGAGGGAGCCTGGGGGCGACCCTGACCGACTGGTTCTGGCACTGGGAAGGGTGGCCGGGATGCGTGGCGCTATTTGGGGGCGTTGCGCTGGTCAGCCTGGTGCTGGCGCGACTGAGTAGCTTACCGCTTGATCGGCTCGATTCGGCGGAGATCGAAATCGTCGGGGGATAGATCAACTTCTCTTCCGCCGATTTGCGCGGATGCACGCGGATTTGCTTTTTCCTTTGCCACACTATCCACGATGATGTGTTGACCCGCGGTCGAGAAGTTGCCTAGCAACCTTCGCGAGCTACGGCTTCTTGTAGACTGTTCCACCCTTCATTACGAAGTCCACATGCTCAAGAAGTGTCACATCTTTCAGCGGATCGCCAGTGACGGCGACAATATCCGCAAACTTTCCCGCTTCAATGGTGCCGATCTTGTCCTGCATGCCCAACAACACTGAGGCCGACTCAGTTGCTGAGCGAATCGCTTGTGCGGGAGTCATGCCCCACTTGACCATGTAGGCGAATTCTTTCGCTGGATCGACCTTCCAGTCAAAGCCGCCGGCGTCGGTGCCGAAGGCAATCTTCACTCCTGCTTTCATCGCGCGGCGAAAAGTGTCTTCGTGAATCTGCAACATCTTCAACCACACGGGCGCGCCGGTTGCCGCTCGGCCTTGGGCGACGTACTCACCGACAAAAATCGTGGGCACATAAAAGATTCCCTGGTTCGCCATCGTCTTCAGGTCCTCATCGGCGATGTAATTTCCATGTTCGACAGAATCGACTCCCGCCTCAACGGAGTTGTGCACGCCGTGGAGCGCCATGGCGTGCGAGGCTACTTTGTGGTGCTCGCGATGCGCCTCATCCACTATCGCCTTGAGCTCATCGACAGTGAAGGTTGGGATGTCATCGAGCACGCCATCTGGCCGCACAAAATAACTCCGGTCGGAATAGACCTTGATCCAGTCGGCGCCGTGGCTGATTTGTTCGCGGACGGCTTTGCGGCCGTCTTCGACTCCATCGACAACCTGCACTCCATGCGGCACGGGGACGTTGGGAGCGTAGCCTTGGAGCGGATAGGCTCCGGTGACGTCCATGGCGCGAGTAGCGACCTGCATACGTGGACCGGGAATCACACCGTTCTGGATCGCCTTTTTCACGTCGACGTCGGCATAGCCGGCGCCCTCCGTTTCTAAGTCGCGAATCGTCGTGAAACCATATTCGAGGGCGCGACGAGCATTGACCGTTGCCAAGATGGTGCGATATTCCGGCGATTGTTTCAGCAACTGTTCGTCGTAATCCGCGGCGGTGATGTCGCCCTGCAGCAGGATGTGGGTGTGAGTGTCAATTAGGCCCGGCAGGCACGTTTCGCGGGAAAGGTCGATGGTCTGGCCGGACGCAGAGGCTGCACCCACTTCGCGAATCTTTTCACCCTCAATGGTGATAGTGACGTCCTTGCGCGGTTGATCGGACTTACCGTCGAGCAGCCAGCCACATTTGAGGTACGTGGTCGATGGCGGTGTGGGTTGTGCCGACGCGAGCCCGGGTAGAATCACCATGAACAGCAGAATCGTTGCCAAGCGCGGTGTAGTCATGTTCCTGCCTCCAGATCTTCGACCCACTCTTGTTTCGGTGCTTCCCGATTTGCTTTTACGGGTTTTGCAAAGCTTTCCTGATTCGTTCCCAGGTCACGTCGAGCGTCTCGGGCAGCACCCGGGTTTCGCCGATCACGCTCATGAAGTTGGCATCCGCTACCCAGCGCGGCAGGATGTGCATGTGGATGTGTCCAGCGACGCCTGCCCCTGCCGCCTTCCCTATATTCATGCCGAGATTGATACCGTCCGGTCGATACAAAGTGCGCAGAACGCCCTCGAGACGCTGGGTGAGGGCCATCATCTCGTGCGCTGCGTCTGCGGGAAGCTTCTGGAGTTCGTCCAGGTGGGCGTACGGAACGATCATTACGTGGCCGTTCGTGTAGGGATACGTATTAAGAATGACGTAGCAATGAGTGCCGCGCAGGACGATGCGCGCCTGCTCGTCGGTTTGCTTAGGGGCCTCGCAGAAGATGCAGGCTGCCGTGCGGTCGGCGCCGCTGACGTAGGCGTAGCGCCATGGAGTCCAGAGGTAATCCATGCGGGCAGGGTAGCACAGGCACGGGCTACGAGCCTTGAGTGACGACTGGCGAGCCTTCTGATACCAAACAACAAAAGTGAACATCCAAAGGCAAGTGGACTGCGCTGCGCGCAACCGAAGGTTACGAGCAAGTGTGACTCACGTGTAAATTCTCGTGTATTCCGGGGAAACTCGTTTGACACTGTTCGGAAGCGATTGTTATAGTCAAAGAGTCCCTATTGGACGCCGTTTCGAACCAGCTGGAATTGTCCTAGGGTCGTCCGCCAGGTCGGCCTCAACGCAAACTAACGACCACGCCAGCCGTCCGCTACACAGCGTCCCGCAATCCAGTCACGTACCCACGTGCGTGGCACATAGGCTATGACTTTGTTTGACGACAGCAACGCCCGCAACCTCGATTCCACTACTCAAACCATGACAACTTCACACGACACGCACAACGGCGGATCGGCCGTAGTAGACGCTCCCGAACCCGTACAACCCTCCTCCGCGGAACCCCAGGCTTCCGCCACTGACGCAGCGCACGCTTCTGTACCAGAGACACCACCCTCTTCCCACAAGCCAAATCAAGAAGGTTCGGCACCGGAGGCTACTGCCTCTGCTGGCAGCGATGATTTTGCCGCAGCCCTCGAAAACTTCACGACCGAGACGGAGGAAGCGGTAGGCGAAGATCACGTGATTAAAGGCACCGTGGTCAAGCTGACGGCGACTCACGCCGTGGTCGACTTCGGATCGAAATCAGAGGGTATGGTTGCGATTGGCGAGGTTCTGGATCACGAAGGTCAGCCGAGGTTCAAGCCCGGCGACGAAATTGACGTGATGCGCGAGAAGGGCGAGACCGAGGACGGTTACCCCAAGCTTTCGCACCAGAAGGCGCAACGGCTTCGCGCATGGGACGACATCGAGCGCGCCCACAACGAGAAGAAGCCGATCAAAGGCGTCGTCGTGGAACGCATTAAGGGCGGCCTGACAGTCGACATTAACGGCGCGCACGCCTTCCTGCCGGGTTCGCAGGTGGATCTGCGGCCGATTCGCAATCTGGACGGCATGAAGGGCCAGACCATCGAAGTGGCCGTAATCAAGCTGAACAAGAAGCGCGGCAATATTGTGGTCTCGCGCAAGCAGTTGCTTGAAGAAGAGCAGAACGAGAAGCGCGGCAAGACGCTCGAGCACCTGGAAGAGGGCGCGATCCTTACCGGCATCGTCAAGAACCTGACCGAGTATGGTGCCTTTGTGGACATGGGCGGAATTGACGGCCTGCTCCACATCACCGACATGTCGTGGGGACGTCTGACCCACCCGCGCGACCTTGTGAATGTGGGCGACCAGATTCAGGTCAAGGTACTCAAGTACGACAAAGACAAGCAACGCGTGTCGCTGGGATTCAAGCAGTTGACGCCCGATCCATGGCTCGACGCCGAGCACCGCTACCCGGTGGGCGCGCACGTCCACGGACGAGTAATCAGCGTGACCGACTACGGAGCATTCGTTGAACTGGAGCAAGGCATTGAAGGCCTGGTTCACGTAAGCGAGATGACCTGGTCAAAACGCATGAAGCATCCGTCGAAGCTGGTGAACGTCGGCGATCAGGTGGATTGCGTCGTGATCAGCGTCAATCCTACTGAGCGACGGATTTCGCTCGGCATGCGGCAACTGGCTGCCAACCCCTGGGATACATTGCATGATAAATATCCCGTGGGCGCGACGGTCGAAGGCCGGGTACGCAACCTGACCGAGTTTGGCGCGTTCATTGAGATCGAAGACGGAATTGATGGGCTCGTCCATGTCAGCAACTTGAGCTGGACGACTCGCGTGAAGCATCCGTCCGAGGTCTTGAAAAAGGGCGACCGGGTCAAGGCAGTCATTCTCGCGATTGAACCTGATAAACGGCGGCTTTCGCTGGGCGTGAAGCAGATGCAGCCCGACGTTTGGGATTCGTTCTTCGCGCAACACCGAGTCGGCGACATCGTGCACGGCAAGATTTTGCGCGTAGCCACGTTCGGTGCTTTTGTCGAGATCGCCGAGGGCATCGAAGGCCTCTGCCACAACTCGGAAGCCATCGACGGCAACGGACAACCGATGCACCTGGAGCCCGGAGCTGAGTTCGACTTCAAGATCATCAAGATGAATCAGGAAGAGAAAAAGGTCGGCCTGAGCATCAAGGCGGTCGGCGAAGAAGCGTCGCGCCAGGAAGTCGAATCCTACAAGCACCCGGCTTCGTCCTCCTCCACCAGCACGACGATCGGGGATCTGATCTCGTGGAAACGTGCGGGCGGCGACAACAGCAACTAATCTAATCTCACCGACAAGAATTAAGGCCACCAGAGATGGTGGCCTTTTTTATTTGCCCAGGCTTTCTTACTTCGCGTCGATCTTCAAATCGATGTAGACCTGTTGGCGGTCGTCGAACTGGCTGACGGTCTTGGTGTGGCTCTTGCGCTTGTCAAACTGCGCGTACACCTCGTAATCAACGGTGGGTTGCAGCGAAGGAAAGCGGTAAGTGCCTTCGGGCCCGACGATGTAAGTCTTCACGGAATGGTCGTGAGTATTGGTGAGGTAGACGACGGCGTTCGTCACAGGATTGTCGCCGCCATCCATGACTTTGCCAGTGAGCAGCCGGGTCTTATCCTGCTTAACCTTGTCACGGCCCCATAGTTGCGGCGCGGCTGGAGCCGCCACTTGGAACACTGCAATGCATAGGAATGCCACGAGACTCGTAGCAACCAGGGCTTTCTTCATGGAATCTATTGTGACGTTTTTCGTCGCGAAAAACCACTACCAATTGAGGTGAATCCCGATATCGGAGCGCTCGTCGTGGTCGATATGGACCTTGACCTCGGGGCCGGGCTTCACCCGTTTGCCGTCTGGAAGTTTGAGCCCCTTAACGTCGGCCCAAACGATATAGTCTCCAGGACCCACCGGAACCCGCTGAGCGAACTCGCCTGTATGGTTGGAATAGACTTCCCAGCGGGCCTTCTTTTCACTGGCCCTGCGGATCTTCACGGTGACGCCGTAGATGGCATGCCCATCCGGGTCCCAAACCGTTCCAAAAATCAGGCCGTATGGCTTTGGCTTTCCAGATTCCCCGGCACGCGCCGTCGCGGCCGACACCAAGGCTAATAAGACAAGAGCAGAGGAGAGCGCAAAGCCTCGCCGTCGAAGGGACCTGTGCGTGATCGCCTCAACCGCGGTTGAGTGAACTGGGATTGCGGGGATCCTCAGAGATCGTCCTCGTCGTCCGCGTCTTCTTTCTTGACGGTATCTTCTTCATCCTCGTCGTCATCAACTTCGTCTTCGCCGACCATCTTCAGTTCGATGGGGTTTACAGTGATCACCTCGAAGTCCGAGCCGCACTCCGGGCACGAGACCACGGCTCCTTCATCGACCTCATCCTCATCGATGTCGAGATCGGTCTCGCATTCAGGACAGTACACCATTGCTTTCCTCCAGTTTCCGGGTCTCCTGATATATTTAGGTTCTTCGCGAGGAAAACGTCAAGTGGCATGCCAAGAAAAATCCCAGAAGTTGGTGCTCCGCGACCAGAGCGCCGCCCGCCTGAATGCCGCATACCCGCGAGCGTTGAACCATTGCTCTAGGGTATTCGCGGTATTGGTGATTGCTTTACTGGCATTTCCCTGCTTCACACTTCGATGCGCAGCGCAGGCTGCGGTTGCGCCGCCTCCGGTCGATCCCCGCATTGCAGATGTAATCAAACAGACATCCACGGATCACGTCCGGCAGACGATCGATAAACTGGTCAGCTTCGGGAACCGGTCAACGATTTCTCCTCAGGATGAAGAGGCTGTCAAAGCTGGCAAGGGTGTCGGCGCCGCGCGCGACTGGATCAAGGCTGAGTTGGAACGCTACTCCAAAGATTGCGGTGGATGTCTGGAAGTGAAGACAGACACTTTCACCGAGCAACCGGCAGAGCGGATTAAGGTACCGACCGAAATCACCAACGTTTATGCTGTTTTGCGCGGTACAGATCCGGCGCAAACGAACCGTATTGTGCTGGTCACTGGCCATTACGATTCACGGAACAGCGATACCTTCAATGGAACCGACGCGGCACCCGGCGCGAATGATGACGGCAGCGGCACCGCCGTCAGCATGGAATGCGCCCGCGTTTTGAGCAAGCTTAAGTTCCCGGCGACGATTATTTTCCTGACGGTCGCTGGAGAAGAGCAGGGCTTAAACGGAAGCAAACATTTTGCGCAGATGGCGAAGCAACAGGGATGGAAGATCGAAGCCGTTCTGAACAACGACATCGTGGGCGGCGACCGCAACCAGGGCCAGGATACGAACGTCGTTCGCGTGTTTTCCGAGGGTATCCCGAATGCCGCGACCGAGCAGGAAATCCGTCGCGTGCGATCGCTTGGCGGCGAGAGTGACTCTTCCTCGCGGGAACTGGCGCGCTACGTAGCGGATGTCGGCCGCACTTACGATGCAGGCTTAAAACCGCTGCTCGTCTTCCGCCTCGACCGCTTCCTCCGCGGCGGGGACCATCTTTCTTTCAACCAGCAGGGGTTCGCGGCGGTTCGGTTCACCGAATTTCGCGAAGACTTCAATCACCAGCATCAGAATGTGCGAACCGAAAACGGCATCGAATATGGCGATTTGCCAAAATTTGTGAATTTTGACTATGTGGCTCATGTAGCGCGACTGAATGCTGCAACTCTGGCGTCGTTAGCCTCGGCTCTGGCGCCGCCCGCAAACGTGAAAATGCTCACCAAAAACCTGGAAAATGACACGACTTTGACCTGGGAGCCGTCTGTTGGAGCCAGCGCGTACGAAGTCATCTGGCGGGCCACCAGCGCTCCGGAATGGGAACACTTCCAGACGGTGACGGGAGAGACGCGTGCAAGCATCAAGGTTTCGAAGGATAATGTGATATTCGCCGTGCGCGCTCTCGATGCCGCTGGTCATCGCAGCCTCCCCGTCGTGCCCGAGCCGGAAAGGTAGGAAATAGAGTTTCAAGGTTTCAAAGTCTCAAGGTTTCATAGTTACGACCTCTGGCGCGGTTTTTCTTTGAAACTCTGAAACCTTGAAACTTTGAAACCTGGTACTTCTATGAGACGCGGCGGCACAATTTCGTTTAGCTTTCCACCTTTTGCAGGGTGGGTAAGGCGAATCATCATCGCCTGTACGGCAATATTTCTGGTTGAGCTGATTTTGCGGCGAGTCTTCGGACTCAACTTGAACTCGGTCAACGAGCTCTTTGCGTTGATCCCCGTTTTCGTGATGCGGGGCGAGATCTGGCAGATTTTCACCTACTCGCTGCTCCACGCCAATTTCAGCCACCTGTTTTTCAACATGCTGACGCTGTGGTTCATCGGAGCGTACCTGGAGCGCGATTGGGGACCGCGACGCTTCATCGAATGCTACGTCTTCTGCGTTGCAGGCGCTGCGGTGGTCACGATCGCGGTGGCGTACACGCATTTTCTTGGGATGGATCCGCGTATCGGGACGGTTGGCGCATCAGGTGGGATTTTCGGATTGCTGATGGCCTTCGGGATCCTCTATGCCGATCAGGAAATGTTTCTATTTCCGCTGCCATTCTCAATCAAGGCGAAATATCTCGTAGGCATCTGGATCATCGTGGCAATTGTCGCAATTTTTGATCCGACACAAAACGGGGTCGCCAACT
Source organism: uncultured Acidobacteriaceae bacterium (assembly GCA_963822545.1). Classification (GTDB taxonomy): domain Bacteria; phylum Acidobacteriota; class Terriglobia; order Terriglobales; family Acidobacteriaceae; genus Acidiflorens. The sequence goes on along the minus strand of CAWGIB010000014.1, from coordinate 44,194 downwards.
TTGCTCACCTTGGCGGACTGCTATTCGGCTTTTTATTCGTAAAGTTCCTGCCTACGCGTGGACTCAGTCATGCAGCGTCAGAACAGTACTTCGGCGTAAGAAACTCGTACTACCGATGGAAGCGTCGACGTGCCGCGAAGAAGTTTGAAGTCTACATGAGCAAACACGACCGCAAAGTGACTTTCGACGAACACGGGAACTATATCCCTCCGGACGATAACGAAAAAACCAATGGGGGCGGGAAGTCTGGCTGGGTAAACTAGCGATCTCGCAACCGAGGCGCAGCGAGCGCGAGAATGCTGAAGGAGAAATAATGATCGTGCGTCGGCTCTCCGCAATTTGCGTGATTGTTTTTTTGCTGGCGTCGATGGCTCCAGCCGACCCACCACCTTCCTGCAAGCCTGTGAACCATTACGGTGTCAGCGGATGCGCACCTCTACCCGATCAAAGCTGTCCTCCGGGGTATCACAAGAAAGCGGTGGGGCCGCCCAACCCGCAGATGATGGGGCCGACATTCCTGATGTGCGTGGCCGACCAGCCACCCGCGAAAGACCAAGCGCCGAAACCTCAACCGAAGCCCGCACCTTAGATTCCCTCGCGAAAAAAATTTTGGAAAGCATCGGCGATCCGCACGGGTAATTCCTGGTACAGAGTTTTCGCCTTGAATCCAAGATCGTGTCCCGCCCCTTCGACTTCCACTAGTCGCGTGTTTCCCGGGATTAATTCGAGCGCTTTCCCGATCTCTTCAGTGGTTCCGAACGGATCTCTTGTTCCATGGATAAAAAGAGCTGGGGTGCGCAGATTTGGCAGATGCTGAATGCGGAGTTGCTCGGGCTTGCGCGGCGGATGCAGGGGATAGGAGAGAAGAAGTAGACCGGAAACCAGATCGGATTCCTCGGCGCAAAGCATCGATGCCTGGCGCCCTCCATAGGAGTGGCCGCCAAGATAAATCTTCCCACTTACTTGGTTGCGGATTGCAGAGACGGCGTTGCGCAGGCCTTCGCGATCCCCCTTCGCATTGCCCGGAAAAGGCAGAGCCAGTTTGCCGCTCCTGCCGGAAAGGCAAGTCACAGCGCAAAACCGTATAGCCCTGCACACAGAAAGTTTCGCCGAGAGCAACCAACAGTGGGGCGTCGCAATTGCCGCCAGCACCATGGGTAAGGATGAGCGCGTCGCCGTTTGGCGAATCGGGCGCATGCAACCAGCCTCGCACGCTTGGCTTTACCGACTCATCAATAAATGAAGTTGGCGGCTTCATTGGCAGCCCAAACAGCAGGTCCTTCGCTCCGCTCAGGATGACAAATTTAGTAGCTATTTCTTCTTCATTGCTTCGGAGATGCTTCGTCTTCTCCTACTGTGTGCAGGCGCATGAAATTTGTGGCGCCCGACGTAAATTTCGTTCCAGCAACCAATCCCACGACATCCCCGTTTCCAATGAGGCCCTTCGCCAGCAATTCGTTCTCGGCTGTCTTGAGCATCGACTCCGCGGACTCCCATCCCTCTTTATGAACCGGGTAAACCCCCCAGAGTGCGTTCATACGATTGCAGACTTCAGGATTGCGGCTGAATGCATAGATTCGAACCTTCGGACGGTGTTTCGAAAGCATGCGTGCTGTGTTGCCGCTTTCGGTAAAGACAGCGATTGCTCGCATGGGCAAGTCTTCAGCGGCGTGCGCGATCGACTCACAGATCGTTTCGGCCACCGAGTAGCGATGATCTTCTCGGCGGCGGCGCGTGACGGGCGGCATCTGCGCGATGCTTGCCTCCGCTTCCAGAATAATGCGTCCCATCATTGCTACCGCTTCGCGCGGATAACGGCCGCTCGCAGTTTCGCCCGAAAGCATGACCGCATCCGTGCCGTCGAAGATTGCGTTGGCAACGTCACTCGCCTCCGCGCGCGTTGGACGCGGGTTTTCGGTCATGGATTCGAGCATTTGAGTGGCAGTAATGACGGGCTTGCGCCAGACGCCGGCGCGCTGGATCACCTTCTTTTGAATGATCGGCACCCGCTCGGGCGGCATTTCCACGCCGAGATCACCACGGGCGATCATCACGCCATTCGCAACCTCCAGAATCTCCTCCAATCGTTCGATGGCCTGTGGTTTTTCAAGCTTGGCGACGATTGGCACCGCTTTGCCAAACTCTGTCATCAAGGTCTTTGCCATGCGAATGTCATCGGCGGAACGAACGAAAGAAAGCGCGACCACGTCCACACCCTGCTTCAATCCAAACTTGAGGTCGACTTTGTCTTTCTCTGTGAGAGCGGGAATGGCGACTGCGGCTCCCGGCAGGTTGATTCCCTGGTGTTCGGCTAACAGTCCGCCGTTGCGAACTTCGCATTCCACATCTGCACCCCGAATGGCGCGCACTGTGAGCTCGATGCGTCCGTCCGATAAAAGCACACGCGCCCCGGGCTCGACTTCGCGCGCGAGACCAGCAAAGTCTGTGGGGATCAATGTCTCCGTTCCAGCCAGGGCGCGGGGCGTAATCGTGAGAAGACCTCCGGTTTTCAACTCGACGGGCTTCCCATCTTTCAGACGTCCCGTGCGGATCTTCGGGCCTTGCAGGTCCTGAAGAATGCAGATAGTTCGTTTCAGATGGCGTGCCGCGGAGCGCAACCGCTGAATGCGCCGGGCGTGTTCGTCGTGAGTACCGTGAGAAAAATTGAGACGCGCTACATCCATCCCGATATGCATGAGGTCGGCAATACATTCTTCGCTGTCACAAGCTGGCCCGATGGTGCAAACGATTTTTGCCCGCCGAAGTCCATCAGCGTTCAAGTCCGGCGGAGCTATAGCACCCGACATCTCTCGGTCGACCAAGTTGGCTTTGCGGGACTTCACGATCAGTCTTCCTTTGTAAGGCTCGCGGCATTGCCGAAGCTACGTTTGTCTGCAATCAACGCGGACGGGTACCCGCGCTGCGAACCAGAATCACCAATTATCTCAAGTATTTTCGCTGGTAACTCGCGGTACCTTGGTGAGACCGCGCGGGAAGAGCATGGCGTTGAATTCCGCTCCGATCAGCACGACCAGCGAGATCAGGTACATCCACACCAGCAGGGCTATTCCCACTCCTAGCGAGCCGTAGATAATGCTGTAATCCGCATAGCGCTGCAGATACCACCCGAAAAATGCGGTGGAAAGCAGCCACATGGCGGTGGCAAGCACTGCGCCGGGTAACACACTGTGCCACGGCTGCGTACGGGGGACCGCATTGTGATAGATCAGTTGGATCACGGCAATGCTGGTCAGGATCGCGATAATCCATCGGATCAGCCCCCAGAGAAGGAGAAGAAGCGGACCGAATTCGTGTCCTATATAAAAGAGAGCGCGTGTTTCAATGCGGCTGCCGAAAGCTACCAGAATTGTGGAAAAGGTAAGAGGCAATCCGGCCATCAACACGAGCGAGATAGCGATCAGGCGCTCCTGGAGAAGTCCCCACGTTTTGGGGAGCTGGTAGGCGCGGCGGAATCCATCCATCCAGGAAACGATGACGCCGGAGGCGGTCCACATGGTGAGCAGCGACGTAGTGACCAGGAGGCCAACCGGACGGTTCGAACTGCCTCGGAGATAGGCGAGAGCGGTCGCGCTTCCCGCAGGCAAAATTCTTCCCAGAGCGTACGAGATTTCTCGGAGGTAGACCTCACCTCTGCGAACGGTAGCCATGACCGAGCCGAGCACCAGCAGAAAAGGGAAAAAAGTAAGGATGGAGGAATACGCTGCGCCCTTGGCAGTGGCGAATGCGTCATGCTCGAAGGCGCGCCACATTGAGAGCCGGAACAAGCGCCAGAAGCGCCCCAGTGCGGGGGCCAATATCAGGCCGCCGGGGATCGGCTCGGGTGCTTTGTTGCGATCCTCAGGGGGCCCGGTCAAGCGCTGTGGTTCAAGCCCTAAAGCCATGGGGTTAAGAAATGCGTTGGTAGATTAAGCGTCATTGAGGCTACCACACCTCCTGCGGAATTCTTTTCTAACAATTGTCGCTCGCGGGAGGGTCGGTTCCAACTACTAAAAAAGAAGGGGCGACTCTCGTCGCCCCTGCCATGGTTTCGGTTCCGATTACTCCGCGGCGAGTTCTTCTGTCTCGCCTTCGTGCCGCATGAGTTCGAGTGCGCGTTCCGCGTCCTCGTAAGCCTGCGAGACTTCTTCCTGCACCTTGCTCGCGGCCTCTTCCATTTCTGGAGAGAGACGCACGTTCCGGTAATACTCCATACCGGTGCCGGCGGGAATCAAGCGGCCCACGATGACGTTCTCCTTCAAGCCGCGCAGATGATCGACAGCTCCCTGAATCGAAGCTTCGGTCAGCACACGCGTTGTCTCCTGGAAGGAGGCGGCGGAGATGAACGAATCGGTGGAGAGCGACGCCTTCGTGATGCCAAGCAGCAGCGGACGGCCGGTAGCCGGCTTTCCACCCTGCGCGATCACACGCTCGTTCTCCTCGTGGAAGCGGAACTTGTCCACTTGCTGTTCGAGCAGGAACTGCGTGTCGCCCACGTCTTCGACCTTCACCCAACGCATCATCTGGCGAACGATCACCTCGATGTGCTTATCCGAGATGTTCACGCCCTGCAGCCGGTAGACTTCCTGGATTTCGTTCACCAGGTAAGACTGCAGCTCTTTTTCGCCAAGTACTGCGAGGATGTCGTGCGGGTTGAGCGGGCCATCCATCAGCGGTTCGCCAGCTCGTACACGCTCGCCTTCCTGCACGTTGATGTGAACACCACGCGGAACCGAGTATTCCTTTTCGGTACCGTTGTCGGCGGTGACGTAGAGTTTGCGCTGACCCTTGGCAACTTCACCGAAGCGAACCACGCCATCGATTTCGCTGATGACAGCGGTTTCACGCGGCTTACGAGCCTCGAACAATTCAACCACACGCGGCAGACCGCCCGTGATGTCCTTGGTCTTGGTGGTTTCGCGCGGGATCTTCGCCAGCACGTCGCCCGGGAACACCGTGTCTCCATCCTGCACCATGAGGTGAGCACGAGACGGCATCAGGTAGCGTTTGCTCGACTTGCCCTTGATGACAATCGCCGGCTGGCGCTTCTCATCGGGCGAATCAGCAACCACGTGACGCGATAAGCCGGTGACCTCGTCCACTTCTTCGTGGAGCGTGATCCCTTCCTGCAAGTCCTTGAACTGCGCCGTGCCGCCGATTTCGGTAAGGATCGCGAAGGTGTAAGGATCCCACTCAACGAGCGCCTGGCCAAGCTGCACCGGGCCTCCTTCAGTGACTTTCACCTTGGCGCCGTACACGACCGCATAGCGTTCGCGTTCACGGCCCTTCTCGTCGATTACCGCAATCGAGCCCTGGCGGTTCATGACCACCAAGTCGCCCGTCTTGGACTTAACCGTCTGCAAGTTGATGAAGCGCACCAGACCGTTCGACTTCGCATCGAGGCGTGACTGCTCCGAAACTCGCGACGCCGTACCACCGATGTGGAAGGTACGCATCGTGAGCTGCGTTCCAGGTTCGCCGATCGACTGCGCAGCAATGACTCCCGTAGCTTCGCCGAGTTCGACCAGACGTCCTGAAGCCAGGTTGCGTCCGTAGCACATAACGCAGACACCGCGCTTCGATTCGCAAGTCAGCACCGAGCGAATCTTCACCCGCTCGATACCAGCGGCCTGAATGGAACCAGCCAGTTCTTCTGTGATCTCCTGGTTGATATCGACCACTACCTTGCCGTCATAGTCTTTCAGTTTCTCGAGCGATACACGGCCAACAATGCGGTCGCGCAAAGGCTCGATGATCTCGCCGGCTTCGACGATACCGGAGACGTAGATGCCGTCCACAGTGCCGCAGTCGTATTCGCTGATAATCACGTCCTGCGCCACGTCGACCAAACGCCGCGTCAGGTAGCCCGAGTCGGCGGTCTTGAGCGCCGTATCGGCCAGACCCTTACGAGCGCCGTGCGTCGAGATGAAGTATTCGAGCACCGTCAGTCCTTCACGGAAGTTCGCCGTGATAGGCGTCTCGATAATTTCACCGGTCGGCTTGGCCATCAGTCCGCGCATGCCGGAGAGCTGACGAATCTGCTGTTTCGATCCGCGAGCGCCCGAGTCGGCCATGACGTAAATCGGGTTGAGTTCACCCTCTTTATCACGCCGCTGCATTTGCCCGAACATTTCATCGGCAACCTTTTCGGTAATCGCCGACCAAATTTCGATGACCTTGTTGTAGCGTTCGCCGTTGGTGATGGCGCCGTCCAGGTATTGCTGCTGGACCGCGATCACGGACTTGTCGGCGTCTTTCACCAGCGTCTTCTTGTTGTCTGGAATGACCATGTCGTCGATGCCGATGGAGAGGCCGGCCTTCGTTGCGTACTTGAAGCCGAGCGACTTGATCTCGTCCAGCATTTTGACGGTCGTTTCCAGGCCATAGCGCAGGTAGCAGTAATTCACCAACTGGCCAATGCCCTTCTTTTTGAGCAGGCCGTTGATGTACGGCATAGCCTCACGGTCACCGAGTGCCTTCGGCAGGTGGTCGTTCAAAATCGCACGACCGACTGTCGTATTGATGTATTCCCGATCAAGATTAATCGGATCGGTGTGGTTCACATCCTGATCGTCATAGGCCTGCGTCAGGTCAATGACTTCACCGGAGTACCGCAGGCGAATCGGCGTCAGTGTTTCGACCTCGCCCATCTCGAGCGCGATCACCACATCGTCGATGTTCGCGAACGACCGGCCTTCGCCCTTGGCGCCGGGCTTGCCTTTTGTCAAGTAGTACAGGCCGAGCACCATATCCTGCGTGGGAACGGTGATTGGCTGCCCTGATGCCGGCGACAGGATGTTGTGCGAAGACAACATCAGGACGCTGGCTTCCACCTGCGCTTCCGGAGACAGCGGAATGTGCACCGCCATCTGATCGCCGTCGAAGTCAGCGTTGAACGCCGTGCAAACCAGCGGGTGAATTTTGATTGCCTTACCTTCCACAAGCACCGGCTCGAACGCCTGGATGCCCAGACGATGGAGCGTGGGAGCGCGGTTCAGCAATACTGGATGGTCTTTAATGACCTCTTCCAGAATGTCCCAAACGATCGGTTCCTGCTGTTCCACCATTTCCTTGGCTTGCTTGATGGTGGTGCAGTTACCCGTCTGTTCGAGGCGGTGGTAGATGAACGGCTTGAAGAGTTCGAGCGCCATTTTCTTTGGCAACCCGCACTGATGCAGCTTGAGTTCGGGGCCGACCACGATGACCGAACGGCCCGAGTAGTCAACGCGCTTGCCGAGCAGGTTCTGGCGGAAGCGTCCCTGCTTACCCTTGAGCGTGTCAGACAGCGACTTCAGCGGGCGGTTGTTGGCGCCGCGCAGCACGCGGCCACGACGTCCGTTATCGAACAGCGCATCCACCGCTTCCTGCAGCATGCGCTTTTCATTGCGCACGATGACTTCGGGAGCGTGCAGATCCATCAGCTTCTTCAGACGATTATTACGATTGATGACCCGGCGATACAGATCATTCAGATCCGAAGTGGCGAAACGTCCACCGTCGAGTGGAACGAGGGGGCGAAGCTCGGGTGGAATCACCGGGAGCACGTCGAGAATCATCCACTGCGGCTTGTTCCCGCTCTTGCGGAATGCCTCGACAACCTTCAGCCGCTTGGCGTACTTCAGGCGCTTCTGGAGCGAGGTTTCGTTCTTCATCTTCTCGCGCAGTTCGACAGACAGACCGTCGACTTCAATCCGCTTGAGCAATTCCTTGATGGCTTCCGCACCCATCATGGCCTTGAAGCCGGTGGGGCGAAATTGCTGGTCGAGTTCGCGGAACTTGGCCTCGTCCTTGATGACCTCGCGTTCTTTTGCGGTCGAATCGCCGGCGTCTACGACGACGTAGGCTTCGAAGTAAAGAATCGCTTCCAGATCACGCAAGGAGATATCCAACAGGTGCCCGATACGGCTGGGCAGACCCTTAAAGAACCAGACGTGCGAACAGGGTGATGCCAGCTCGATGTGACCCAGACGCTCACGGCGAACTTTGGAGAGCGTGACTTCTACGCCGCACTTATCGCAGATCACACCCCGGTGCTTCATGCGCTTGTACTTGCCGCACAAGCATTCCCAATCCGTGACCGGACCGAAAATACGCGCGCAAAACAGGCCATCGCGCTCCGGTTTGAACGTACGGTAATTGATGGTCTCTGGCTTGGTTACTTCCCCGTGGGACCAGCTCCGGATTTTTTCCGGCGACGCCAGGCTGATGCGAATAGCATCGAAGTCAGCTACCGGATTTGCCATATCAAATGGGCTCGCTCGAAACATGTTCCTCCGCTTTCTTACTCTCAGTGGCCAGTGGACGGTGGTCAGTGGCCAGTTTTTTATGTTTCGCAGTCGCCGAGAGCTGAGCCTGCGAAACGTTTTCTTAAATCTTCAAACGTATGAAATACATGTCAGCGGCTGCGGCCGGGCCAGCTGTACTCTGCTGGCCACCGACCACTGCTCACTGAGCACTAATCTGCTGCCACGGCCATCGGCTTCTTTTCGGTGGCCTTGATCAATTCCACATCCAGGCAAAGGGCCTGCAATTCACGAATCAGCACGTTGAACGACTCCGGCACGCCCGGCTCCATCGCGGCTTCGCCCTTGACGATCGCCTCGTAGATTTTGGTGCGTCCGTAAACATCGTCCGACTTCGCGGTCAGCAGTTCCTGCAGGATGAACGCCGCGCCATACGCCTCGAGCGCCCAAACTTCCATTTCTCCGAAACGTTGTCCGCCGAACTGCGCCTTGCCGCCCAGCGGTTGCTGGGTGATGAGCGAGTACGGTCCGATGGAGCGCGCGTGAATCTTGTCGTCCACCAGATGCGACAGCTTGAGCATGTAGATGTAGCCAACCGTGATCGGCTGTTCGAACGTCTCGCCAGTCATGCCGTCGCGCAGCGTGGTCTTGCCCGAAGTGGGCAGACCGGCGCGCTCCAGCAGCGCTTTAATCTCGCTCTCGCGAGCGCCATCGAACACGGCCGAACCCATGAACACGCCCTTGGTTAGGGTGGGCGCCACAGCTTCGAGCTCGTCTTCGCTCATGTCGCCGATCGTGTCAGCCAATACCGTGTCTTTGAACAAGGCTTTCAGCTCTCTCCGAATTGCCTCTGAACGAGAGTTCAGCTTCAGCATTTCAGTGATCTTTTTGCCGAGTTCATGACCAGCCCAGCCAAGGTGGGTTTCAAGAATCTGTCCCACGTTCATACGGCTAGGTACGCCGAGCGGGTTCAAGACGATCTCAACCGGCGTTCCATCTTCGAGGTACGGCATATCCTCTTCCGGCAGAATGCGTGCGATCACGCCTTTATTACCGTGACGTCCGGCCATCTTGTCGCCGACGCTCAGCTTGCGCTTCATGGCGATGTAAACCTTCACCAGCTTGATCACGCCTGGCGGCAGTTCATCGCCCTTGGTCAGCTTGTCTTTCTTCTCGTTGACGATCTTCTTGAGCACGTCGATCTGGCGAGAGGTCATTTCTTCGATCTCGTCGATCTGCTCGTTCACCCGTGGGTCCTTGTCCGCATACTTGATGCGCTTCAGGTTGCGGGTCGAGATGCGCTCGATCGTGTCGCGGTCGAGAATCGTATCCTTGGTCAGCAAACGCTTGTTGGTGCGCTCGTCGTGCAGGTCGGCTTGGACTTCCTTGCCGCCAAGCAGTCCTTCGAGGCGCTTCAACCGCTCGTCGGTCAGAATTCGGATTTCGTCCGAAAGGTTCTTTTCGAGCTTCGCGATCTGGTTGCCTTCAATCGCCTTTGCGCGCTCGTCCTTTTCCTGGCCCTTGCGCGAGAAGATCTTTACATCCACGACCACGCCTTCGATTCCGGGCGGGCAATAGAGCGAAGCATCGCGAACGTCGCCAGCCTTTTCGCCGAAGATCGCGCGCAACAGTTTCTCTTCCGGTGTGAGCTGCGTTTCACCCTTCGGCGTAACTTTGCCGACGATGATGTCGCCCTGCTTAATGCTGGCACCGATGCGGATGACACCCGCTTCGTCCAGGTTGCGCAGAGTCGACTCGCTCACGTTTGGAATGTCGCGCGTAACTTCTTCAGGGCCGAGCTTCGTGTCACGCGCCTCGAGCTCGAATTCCTCAATGTGAACGGAGGTGTAGTAATCCTCCTTCACCATCTTTTCGGAAACCAGGATCGCGTCTTCGAAGTTGTAGCCGCGCCATGGCATAAAGGCCACCAGCACGTTGCGTCCGAGAGCCAACTCGCCAAAGTCCGTGCAAGGACCGTCGGCAATGACCTGCCCCTTCACCACTCGCTGACCTTTTTTCACGATCGGCTTCTGGTTGATGCAGGTGTTTTGGTTCGAGCGCTTGAACTTGGTGAGCTGATAAATGTCACTACCAACTTCACGCGAAAGCTGCATCGGATGATGCTCGCCTTCAACGCGCACGATGATGCGTTCGGAGTCAACCGAATCGATGATGCCGTTACGCTTTGCCAGAATGACCGCGCCAGAATCGCGCGCCGTCACACCTTCCATGCCGGTTCCAACAATCGGAGCCTGCGCGCGGAGCAGCGGCACGGATTGCCGTTGCATGTTCGCGCCCATCAGTGCGCGGTTTGCGTCGTCATGCTCAAGGAACGGCACGAGCGAGGCAGCAACCGACACCAACTGCTTCGGGCTGACGTCGACATAATCGACTTCATCGCGATTCACCAGAACGAAGTTGCCGGCCTTGCGGGCGTTCACCAGTTCAGTGGCGACTCGTCCCTTCTCGTCCAACTCAACGTTCGCCTGCGCGATCGTGTGACGATCTTCTTCCCATGCGGACAAGTAGAAGGAGAATGGCTCAACCTCGACCGGCTTCTTGCGGCGCTCTTTCAGATCCGCATTGACCTTCTCGATTTCGCTCTTCTCTGCGTGATCGCCAACCTTGTAGTCGGCGTCGCCAGCATTCACGACCTGAACGTAGTCCACAACGCGCGCGCCCTTGACCTTGCGATAGGGCGACTCGATGAACCCGTAGTCGTTGATGCGAGCAAAACAGCTCAACGACGAGATCAGTCCGATGTTTGGACCTTCCGGCGTTTCAATCGGGCAGATACGGCCATAGTGCGTCGGGTGAACGTCGCGGACTTCGAATCCCGCGCGTTCACGAGACAAACCGCCCGGCCCAAGGGCCGACAGACGCCGCTTGTGCGTGATTTCCGACAGCGGGTTCGTCTGATCCATGAACTGCGACAACTGAGACGATCCGAAGAACTCGCGGATCGCCGCCATTACCGGCTTGGCGTTGACCAAGTCGTGCGGCATTGCCGTCGACATCTCCTGGTACACGCTCATCTTTTCCTTAATGGCGCGTTCCATGCGGACCAAACCGATGCGGAACTGGTTTTCGAGCAACTCGCCAACCGCGCGTACGCGGCGATTGCCAAGGTGATCGATGTCATCGACCGCGCCGATATTCTTGCGCAGCTTCAGCAGGTACTTGATGGTCGCGTAGAAGTCGTTCGGATCCAACGTGCGCTGCTCAAGGCTCGTGGCTTCCTGGTTCTCGAACAACTTAATGTTGAACTTCAAGCGACCCACGCGAGAGAAGTCATACTTGCGCGGGTCAAAGAACATGCCTTGGAACAGAGCCGTTGCCGTATCGAGCGTTGGCGGATCGCCGGGACGCAACTTGCGGTAGATTTCGATCAACGCTTCCGAAGGACTCGTCACCGAATCGCGCCGCAGGGTCTGGCTGATCACCGTACCCACGTCATCGCGCTCCGGGAAGAACACCGACATCTCGACGACACCTGCCTCAAGAATCTTCGAAAGCTTGTCGGCGGTGATTTCGGTATTGGCTTCGAGCAGAACTTCGCCCGTCGTCGTGTCGACAATATCGCCCGCCGCCCACGCGCCTTCGAGGTCAGTGGTATCGACTTCAATTTCGGTGATCTTCGCCTTCTGAATTTCCTTCAGAATGGCGGTGCTGATTTTGCGGCCGGAATGAGCAACTTCATCGCCCGATTTCGACTTCACGCTGTGGGCAAGTTTCATGCCCAGCAGGTTCGTCGCCTTGTCGCTGGTTGGATCAAGCGTCCACAACAGCTTCTTATCGCGGATTACGAGGCGATCGGTCGTGTAGAAGGTCTTGAGAATGTCTTCGCCCGAACGCAAACCCAAGGCGCGCAGAAAGATCGTGCCCAGGAACTTGCGCTTACGATCGATACGGACGTACAGGACGTTCTTCTGGTCGTATTCGAACTCAACCCACGAGCCGCGATAGGGAATGATCTTGCCGAGGAAGTAGGTGCGGTTCGCAGCGGTTTCGAAGAACACGCCCGGCGAGCGGTGCAACTGACTGACGATGACGCGCTCAGTGCCGTTGATGATGAACGTGCCGTTCTGCGTCATCAGCGGAACGTCGCCAAAGAAAACTTCCTGTTCCTTGATGTCGCGAATGGAACGGTTGCCGGTTTCGGGATCCTTATCCCAAATCGTCAGCCGCATCGTGACTTTCAGCGGAGCGGAGTACGTCATGCCGCGCTCTTCGCACTCAGCCACGTCATACTTCAACTGAAGGCCGACTGGGTCGCCGCACTTGTTGCAAAAGTCAGGAGTATTCGCGTTATAGGTGCCGCACTTATGGCAGAGCACTTCGCCCGGATGGAACGGGTCTGTGATCACCGTCGATCCGCAATTTTTGCAAGTGGTACGAAGGTGATGCAGTCCCTTTAAGTGTCCGCACTTGCACTCCCAGTTGCCGATCGAATAATCGACAAACTCGAGTTGCGAGACGTTGCGGAAGTCGGTAATCGGGAAGACCGACTGAAACACAGCCTGCAAGCCGCCGTCCTCGCGCTCGCTAGGTAGCTTGTCCATCTGCAGAAAACGGTCGTAGGATCGCTTCTGAACCTCGATCAGGTTCGGGATCTGGATGGTTGCGGGAATTTTGGAAAAGTCAAAACGCTTGCGGTGGAGACTAATTTTTGCCATTCGAAGAACCTGCTTTCCAAGCAGCCCCGGGGCTGCCAATACATCGCGGAATGAGGGGCGCAAAAGTTGCCCCGAGTGCAACTAGCGAGCGGAGAACGCGGTAAAAAGACGTAGGCACCCGCAAGGACATGACTGTCCGCAGGCGCCGTGTGCGACGCTTAATCTTGAGTAACTTGTAAAGTTCCGCGCCAGTTCAAAAGGCCTGTTCCGTCCCGCCGCCCGCGGGACCGGCTGCCAAACTACTTATCCAGCGACCCTTTTCCGCTTCCCTGGGTCTTATTTCGTGAGGATTTCGGGTCGCCGTCGCCTCGCTGAGGCCAGAGCAAGCGGGTTATTTATATGATGTTAACACGCCCGCTAAAGATTCAGCTAGTGTTCGGTCAAAAAATTGCAAGTGATAGCGCTCGGCGGACCGTCAGGTCCGCCGCCACCATCAACCTGAGCGAAGGAAACCTTCGCCCGTAAATCTACTTCACCTCGACAACTGCGCCTGCCTCGGTGAATTTCTTCTTGATTGTCTCGGCTTCGTCCTTGGAGACGCCTTCCTTGATCGGCTTGGGAGCGCCATCGACCAGGTCCTTGGCTTCCTTCAGACCCAAGCTTGTAACCTCGCGTACTGCCTTGATTACATTGATCTTGTTGGCGCCGACTTCTTTCAGGACGACCGTGAATTCGGTCTTCTCTTCAGCCGGAGCCGCTCCGCCGGCCGCCGCTCCGCCGCCCGCAACCATAACCGGGGCCGCTGCCGCCGCCGAAACGCCCAGACGCGCTTCCAGTTTCTTAACCAGGTCCGCCGCTTCGAGCAGGGACAGGCTCACAATTGATTCTTCTAACTGCTGCAGATCCGCCATTTTAATTCTCCAAGTATTTGAATAGAGACGTAGCTAGCCACGTCTCGCTTTTCGCTACCGCGCCGCCGGGTTTCCAGTGCGACCAGGCCTACTTCTCAGCGCCAGACAACGCCAAGTATCAGCCGCGCAACCCCCGCTTCGAGATAACCAAATCTTTTTCGAGCAGACTCGCTGCCCGGAACTTATTTCAATTTGTAATTGGCGATTTGTGATTGGTAATTGAAAACCAAAATCAGAATCTTCAGCGGTTTCAATTGCAAATTACAAATCACCAATTACAAATTCTGGAGGCCTAGGCCTCCTTGAACTTCTTCTCCTGCACGCCCTGGTTCACGACAACCGCCAGGTTGCGTCCGACTGCCGCGACCGTAGTCGCCAGGCGCTGCGCCGGAGCATTCAACAGGTACAGGAGTTTCGAATAGAGCTCTTCCTTCGAAGGCATGGTCGCGAGCGACTCGATTTCCTTGATCGTGACGACGCGGCCTTCAACGACTCCTGTCTTGAAGGTGAACTCGGGATTGTCCTTGGCGTATTTCGAGAGCGCCTTGGCCATCGCGACAGGATCGCCTTCGGTGTACGCGATCGAAGTCACGCCTTCTAGCTTCTTCAGGGCCTGTTCGATCTTCGTTCCCTTGGCTGCGCGCTCGACGAGTGTGTTTTTCACCACGCGATACTTCGCGCCACTCGAGCGTAGCGCCTTGCGCAGTTCGAAATCTTTCGAAACCGTCAGCTTCGTGTAGGTAGCAACGATCACGCTCGAAACGTTTTTCAGATCGTTGCCTAGCTTTTCAACCTGCTCAACTTTTTTCGCTCTGGTAACCGCCATGTTCGTGCCCTTTCAGAATTCTTTGTGCTCGTGTGCTGACGGGGCCCAGCCCCGCCACCACAAAACCTATGCCTTCGACGCCGTCTCGATTGCAGTCGTATCCAGCGGGATTCCCGGACCCATCGTCGAACTCAGATAGCAGCCCTTGATGTACTTGCCCTTCGCCACCGCCGGCTTGGCCTTGATCACGCTTGAGATCAAAGTCGTCGCGTTGTCGATGAGCTTGTCGGGAGTGAAAGAAATCTTGCCCACGGGAACGTGCACCAGCGCCGTCTTGTCGGTACGGAATTCCACTTTGCCGGCTTTCACTTCCTGCACGGCCTTGGCGACATCCATCGTGACCGTCCCTGTCTTCGGGTTTGGCATCAGGCCTTTCGGACCGAGCACTTTGCCCAGGCGGCCAACTGATTTCATCATGTCGGGCGTGGCAATCAGCGCGTCGAAGTCAGTCCAGTTTTCCTTGGTAATCTTCTCGACCATATCTTCGCCGCCGACATAGTCCGCTCCGGCTGCTTCGGCTTCGCGGATTTTTTCGCCGCTCGTAATGACCAGAACCTTCTTTGACTTGCCCAATCCGTGCGGAAGTACGACGGTGCCGCGCACCATCTGGTCGGCGTGCTTCGGGTCGACGCCAAGACGCAGCGTCACTTCTACCGTCTCATCAAACTTTGCGTATTTCACTTTCTGCAGAAGTGGAACCGCATCCTGCAGCGTGTATGATCGCGCTTCAACCGCCTTGCGCGACTTCTCAATATTCTTTCCTGACTTCTTCATTTTTCCCTCGTCTCCCACCGCGCATCACTGGTCTGATGCGCCGTAGTGTTATTGACAAAAACGTTGCTAGTCGCGGTCGTCCGTCCTTAGCCCGCTCTTCCGAGCGACTGACGACTAATGACGACATTAGCCAACAACTTCAATTCCCATCGAACGCGCCGTGCCGCGCACGCTCTTAATTGCCGAATCGACCGACGCCGCATTCAGGTCGGGCATCTTCTGCTTCGCGATGTCCTCGACTTGCTTCGCCGTTACCTTGCCGACCTTATCTTTATTCGGAGTGCCGGAGCCCTTGGCAATTCCCGCCGCGCGCTTCAGCAGCACGGAGGCTGGAGGCGTCTTCGTAATAAACGTGAACGTACGGTCGCTGTAGACCGTGATCACGACGGGAACAATCAGTCCTTCAAGCTCTTTCTGGGAGGTGCGAGCGTTGAACTGCTTGCAGAACTCCATGATGTTGACCTGGGCCTGCCCAAGAGCCGGTCCTACCGGAGGTGCCGGAGTCGCCTTGCCCGCCGCAATCTGCAGCTTTACCGAACCTGTAACTTTCTTTGCCATGATGCCTTTCCAATACCTATTTTGATCTCAGCCAAGTCTAGGATTTTCGGCTTGGCGTTTCACGAATTCGTAAATTCCTACGCGACCTTCTCCACCTGGCCAAACTCCAACTCCACTGGCGTCGACCGCCCGAAGATCGTGACCATGACTTTCAGCGTCTCGCGATCTTCATTGACCTCATCCACAATGCCCGTAAATGTGGCAAACGGGCCTTCGGAAATCCGCACCGACTCGTTCTTCTCGAACTTGACCTTGAGCTTCGGCTTTTCCCGGCTGTCCGCGACCTTATAAACGATGTGCTGTACTTCGTCTTCCGACAGCGGAGTCGGCTGCTGGCCCGTACCGACGAAACCGGTGACGCGCGGCGTGGACTTCACCACATGCCAGACCTGATCGTCCATGTCCATTTCAACCAGCACGTAGCCTGGATAGAACATGCGCTCCGAGGTGTACTTCTTGCCTCCGCGAACTTCGGTCACGGATTCAGTCGGGATCAGCACCTTGCCGATCTTGCTCTGCAGTCCGAACGCCTGCACGCGCGACTCGAGCGATTCCTTCACTTTGCGCTCAAATCCCGAATATGCGTGGATGATGTACCACTTCATATTCGGATTGCGCGGCGCTTCGCCGGTCGCTACGGCAACCTCTGCAGGCGCAGGCGCCGGAGTGTCCGGACTGCTTGCTGCGCCTTCGTTTTTCTCTTCATCCACCATGAAATAGCTTCTTTCGACCGCAGCCTTAATGGCGCGATAAATAATGCAGCATTCGCTCCAGCGAGTTGCTGATTGCCAGATCTACCAGCCAGAAGAACAGCGCAAACAGAAATACGGTGATGATAACCACCGTCGTTGTTCCCTGAACTTCTTTCAACGACGGAGACGTGACTTTTTTCATCTCCGTACGCACATCGTTGTAGAAAACCTTGATCCGTTCGGGCCACGCCTTCATCCGGCCGCCGAAATCGCCGCTCGCTGTTGCGATTGAGTTTGCCATCTTCTTCGTTTCTACTCCCATCACGGACCTGGCCTTTTCTCTCTTGCAGTCTCAAAACTCTGGCAGGGGCGGAGGGATTCGAACCCCCAAGTTCGGTTTTGGAGACCGACAGTTTAACCGTTGAGCTTACGCCCCTAAAAATAGCCGTCAGCTATCAGCCGTCAGCCATCAGTTAAAACCTACCGCCAATAAACCTGTCTATTTCACTTCTTTGTGCGGCGTGTGCTTACGGCACCGGTTGCAGAACTTCTTCAGCTCCAACCGGTCCGGCGTCGTCTTCCGGTTCTTGGTCGTCGAATAATTCCGCTCTTTGCAATCACCGCACTGCAACGTAATAATTTCTCGGGGCATTGCTTACTCCCTAACTCAGTTTCTGAATTTGATTTTGTGGTGACGGGGCTTTGCCCCGCTTGGACGGGGCGCAGCCCCGTCCCCACAAATTTCCCTACTACTGCACAATCTCGGCAATGGTTCCGGCACCGACCGTGTGTCCGCCTTCACGAATGGCGAAGCGCAAGCCCTTCTCCATCGCGACCGGCGTGATCAACTCGATCACCAGGCTGACGTTGTCTCCCGGCATCACCATCTCCGTGCCCGCCGGCAACTCCGCCACTCCCGTCACGTCCGTCGTTCGCAGGTAAAACTGCGGACGGTATCCCTTGAAGAATGGCGTATGTCGTCCGCCTTCTTCTTTCGTCAGGATGTAAACCTCCGCCTTGAACTTCGTGTGCGGAGTAATCGAGCCGCCCTTCGCCAGCACCATGCCGCGCTCCACATCTTCTTTCGCGATGCCGCGCAGCAGCAGGCCAGCGTTGTCGCCCGCCATACCTTCGTCCAGTTGCTTCTTGAACATTTCAACGCCCGTCACTACCGTCTTGCGCGTCTCACGGAAGCCGACGATTTCCACTTCCTCGCCCACCTTCACCTTGCCGCGCTCGATACGGCCCGTCACGACCGTGCCGCGACCCTGAATCGAGAAGATATCTTCGATCGGCATCAGGAACGGCTTATCCAGTTCACGCGCCGGTTGCGGCACGCTCTTGTCCACCGCATCCATCAACGCGTCAATCTGCTTTTCCCACTTCTCTTCCCCGTTTAACGCGCCCAGAGCCGACAAGCGAATCACCGGCAGATCGTCGCCCGGGAACTGATACGACTTCAGCAGTTCGCGAACTTCGAGTTCGACGAGGTCCAGCAGTTCCGGATCATCCACTGCATCGCACTTGTTCAGCGCAACCACGATGTATGGCACACCAACCTGGCGAGCGAGCAGCACGTGCTCGCGCGTCTGCGGCATCGGACCGTCCGTCGCCGCAACGACTAAGATCGCGCCATCCATCTGCGCCGCG
This sequence comes from uncultured Acidobacteriaceae bacterium, assembly GCA_963822545.1. Classification (GTDB taxonomy): domain Bacteria; phylum Acidobacteriota; class Terriglobia; order Terriglobales; family Acidobacteriaceae; genus Acidiflorens. The sequence goes on along the minus strand of CAWGIB010000014.1, from coordinate 25,927 downwards.
CCCGTAATCATGTTCTTGATGTAGTCGGCGTGCCCCGGGCAGTCGACGTGCGCGTAGTGCCGGTTCGCCGTCTCATACTCGACGTGCGCCGTGGCAATCGTGATGCCGCGCGCCTTCTCTTCCGGTGCGTTATCGATCGAATCAAACGACCGGTACACAATCTTCGGATTGTGCTTCTGCAACACCTTCGTGATCGCCGCCGTCAACGTCGTCTTCCCGTGGTCAATGTGACCAATCGTCCCTACGTTGCAGTGCGGCTTATTACGATCAAATTTTTCCTTCGCCATTTTCCTTTTTTCCTTTGTAGCGCCGGCGTCTCGCCGGCCGTCTCACTTAAATGTTTATGAGTACTGATATAGCTTGTGAAACTTCGCTCGTAGAGCCATATCGACTTCTTCCACTTTCGACAGGTAAAACTCCCGTATCTGCCCTTGATCCGAAACCGGCAACGCCTCATATATCGATCGCGCCGTTCCAGACTTGCTTCCGGCGCCCAGATCGATCAGGTTCGCCGCCAGAATCCCATCGAAGTCACGCACCCGAAGACCGCGTCCAGCAAGCGCCTTCAAGTAAACAGTGGTGCGATCCACAGAGAAAACACGCTCGATGGCGCCTTTCAGCTCACCGAATCCACCTTCGTTTACAACCTTGATCGTAGCCTGCTCGAAACTCATCGCCTAGCTCCCTCGCTCCGCTCGGGATTTCGGCTGCGAGTTCCCGGCCTCGCCTTGCTCGGCTTCACGCCCGCAAAACGCCTCAACTCTGGAGCGGGAGACGGGAATCGAACCCGCGACCAACAGCTTGGAAGGCTGTGACTCTACCACTGAGTTACTCCCGCCCAAACCAGCTGTCAGCTTTCAGCTGTCAGCCCTCAGCAAAAACGAATATCTAAAATTGCCGTTCACTGTCGGCCGTTAGCCGTCAGCAATTTTTTCTGGAGCCGATGACCAGGATTGAACTGGTGACCTCTCCCTTACCAAGGGAGTGCTCTACCAACTGAGCTACATCGGCCCAGCATACCGCTCAACATCTTCCACCGGCTTCGCCTGCTTCTCTTCGATCCGCGTTCGCCAGTAGTACAGCACTGCTCGAAAAGCAAACATTCCCAAAATCAGCAGCGTTCCAGTTCGCAGTCTAATATTCGCGTTGAACACTGGAATTGGCTCATCTGACAGCGTAGTCCAAGCCAAAACGCCAAGCACCGCGAACGCCACCAGGGACAGCACGAACTTTTTCTTGATCGTCACAACTTCCACGTTTCAAAGTTTCAAGGTTTCAGCGTTTCAAGGAGCCCAATGTGACGCGACTTACTTTGAAACCTTGCGACTCTGAAACCTTGAAACCTTCACTATCTGGTGCACAGGGGAGGATTCGAACCTCCGTACCTCCTGAGAGGGACAGATTTACAGTCTGTTGGCTTTAACCGCTCACCCACCTGTGCAAATCCGAAAACCTCCGCGCGACCAAAACACACCTACGTCTCACGGCACTCGCAACTCGGAAAACGAAATGCGGGATTTCTCGCCTGACACCTACACTCGCCGGAAAATAATCTGAAGGAGTGCCGTGGAGCTTTATTGCTAGCGCGCGTCGCCGCGCAAACCTCTTCTGTTTCCGGAATCTATTTTATCTGGAGCTGGCGAAGGGATTTGAACCCCCGACCCTCTGATTACAAATCAGATGCTCTACCGACTGAGCTACGCCAGCGGTGGAAGCAAGTCCTTCTAGGCACAATACTTCCCTGATCCCTTCGTGAATGTCCGGGACAATTATTTAAGGTACCACAAGGGGTATAGAGGCGCAACCCAAAGCGCCTCGAAACCGTTAGTTAGGCGTAAATTCCCCTCTGCCGAATCGTATAAGCTACGCGGTCGATGGCCAGCATGTAGGCCGCGATGCGGTTATTCACGCCATGGGTCTCAGCATACCGAACTACATCCTCAAAAGCCGTAACCATGATGTCTTCCAGATGTTCGTTGACGACTGATTCTTTCCAGAAGTATCCCTGCCGGTCCTGAACCCACTCAAAATACGACGTCGTGACACCGCCGGCGTTAGCCAGAATGTCCGGAATCACAAACACCTTCTTTTCCGCGAGGATGTCGTCGGCTGCAGCTGTGGTTGGTCCGTTAGCGCCTTCGGCCAGGATCTTGCATTTCACGCGGTCCGCGTTCTGACTGGTGATCTGATTTTCAGTGGCGGCAGGAATCAGTATGTCGCAATCCATCAGTAGCAACTCTGCCGGATCGTAAACTTCTGCCCCAGGAAAACCGTGAATCGTCCCGTTGCGCTGGCGGAATTCCCATAGCGCTTCCATATCGATGCCATTCTTGTTGTGCAGTCCGCCGCCGACTTCGAGGATACCAATCACTTTGTATCCCGCTTCCGCCATCAAGCGCGCAGCGTTGGAACCGACGTTGCCGAAACCCTGAATAATGACACGACAAGTATCGCGATTTAATCCCAACTTCTTGATCGCCTGATCGCAAACCATCAAGACGCCCCGACCCGTGGCCTCGCGACGTCCTCGCGATCCGCCAATGTTGATCGGCTTGCCCGTAACGCAGGCCGTCACCGTCTGACGGGCATGCATGGAGTATGTGTCCATCATCCAAGCCATGATCTGTTCGTTTGTGTTGACGTCTGGTGCGGGAACATCTTTTTCCGGACCGATGAACTCGAACAGTTCTGCTGTGTAACGACGGGTCATGCGCTCCAGTTCGCCCATCGACATTTTGTGCGGATCGCAAATGACGCCGCCCTTGGCACCCCCGAAAGGAATGTTCACCACCGCGCACTTCCACGTCATCCAACTCGCCAGCGCGCGTACTTCGTCGAGGTTTACGTCTGGGGCGTAGCGGATTCCGCCTTTGGCGGGACCGCGCGCGATCGAATGCTGCACACGGAAGCCGGTAAAAACCTCGAGGTGGCCATCATCCATCTGCACGGGAATGTGCACGATGATCTCGCGGCTGGGACTTCGAAGCACGCGCCACAATCCCTCATCCAGATTCAACTTGCGGGCTGCGAGATCAAAGCGGGCGGCTTGCGCCTGCCATGGATTAGTTTCCTGCTCGAGATCGATAGTCTTCATAAACTCTCCGAATGATGGCTACTTGCTAGTGCCGATTGAACGCCGTGCTGTAAGCGAGCAAACCCTCGAAAGTATATTGCGGCCCATTCACCTAGGCAAGTTGGGTTGTCGACTCCTGCGGGGAGGAGCCGTGCGGCGGCATTATTTGCCGCACGGCGTCCTGTTTCACTGCATTTTCTCCGCAATGGTGACTGTGTACCCATCCACGTCCTCGAACGCGAACTCCCTCATGCCATAAAACTGTTCGGTGACGGGCATCGAGATGTTTGCGCCCATGCTCTGCACTCGCTCCAGAATTGGTTGCAGGGCATCGACTTCCATATAGAGCGTGAGACTGCCGCCAATGCTGGCTGCGAGTTTTGGAAGCTCTTTGGCCACGGCTTTCTGATCGTTGAAAAAAACTTCGACGGCACCGTTTGTTACCGATCCGAAAACGTAGGGAACCTGATCGGGCACAGTGAATCCGGTCTGCAGTCCGAGCACTTCGCGATAAAACTTGAGGCTCGCTTCCACGTTGCGGACAACTAGATTGGGTGTGAGCTTTTTGATTTGCATACTTATATCCTCTCGAGATTTGAATTGCCGGAGGAATGCGGACACGGAATGAAGAGAGTCGGCCGCACACCGATCCGGTGTGCTCGCATCTCCTCCATCCACGTCCCTTGCGAGATAGAACGCAGGTAGGAACCCTCAATTTTTGTGGTGCCAGGTGGCACGCGGGCCCCGCGAGGTACGGGCGGAGCTTATCACAAACCGCAACGGACGAAAACGAATTTGAGTCAGGCTTCCGACTTACCGGCACAAGGGACCGCCCTTCCCTATAATGAATGTCTCTTGGCATGATCCAGCCCGACTTCAAAGAGTTCTCTCGCTTGTCGCGCACTGCGACGCTCGTTCCCGTCGCCAAGTCGATTTCCGCTGACCTGCTCACGCCCGTTTCCGCGTTCCTTGCGGTCGCCGACGGCGAGCCCGACGCTTTCCTCCTCGAATCCGTCGAGGGTGGCGAAAAGATCGGCCGCTACACGTTCCTGGGCGTACGTCCTTTCTTGCGTCTCGAATCTCGCGGGGACCAGATCACGATTCATCGCGACAGCAAGGCGCGCGGTTCGAAAACCGGTTCAGGTTCCGCTCGCATTACAAAACTCGAAACCCGCACTGCCAGCATCTTCGACGTCATCAAGGAACTCCTCCATCAATACCGTCCCGCTCATGTCGAAGGTCTGCCACCTTTCACCGCCGGTGCCGTCGGCTATTGCGCCTACGATATCGTTCGCCAGCTCGAAAACATTGGCGACCAGGCCACCGATGACCTCGACGTCCCGGACTGCATTCTCATGTTCTTTGATCGAGTCCTGGCCTTCGATCACCTTCGACATCAGATTCACATCGTGGCCTCCGCCGATGTGTCTGCGGAAGCACCGCGCGCGGCCTATGCCCGCGCTCTCCGCGACATCGCTCGCATCGAGCGCAAGCTTTCCTCAGGATTGAACCCTCGTTACTGGCCAAAGGGATCGGCCAAGTCGAAGCTCGCGGTGCGTCCGCGAACCCCGAAGAAGAAATTTCTGGAGGCCGTTCGACGTGCGAAAGATTACATCTCAGCGGGAGACATCTTTCAGGTGGTCCTCTCGCAGCGCTGGGACTTCGAGCCCGGGATCGCCCCCTTCGATCTTTACCGCGCGTTGCGCACCGTCAATCCGTCGCCTTACATGTACTTTCTGCGGTTCGGAGTGGAAGCAAAAAACAAGTCCGCGGGCATGCACGTTCTGGGCTCTTCGCCGGAAATGCTGGTGCGTGCCGCTGGCCGCAAACTTGAATACCGTCCGATTGCAGGCACTCATCCGCGCGGAAAAGACGAAGCCGCGGATGCCGCGCTGCAGAAGAAGATGTTGTCCGATGAGAAGGAGCGCGCAGAGCACGTGATGCTCGTTGACCTTGGACGCAACGACTTGGGACGAGTCAGCGACTATGGCTCGGTGAAAGTTCGCGACCTGATGTACGTCGAGCGCTACTCGCACGTCATGCATCTGGTCTCTGCACTCGAAGGACGCTTGCGCCCCGAACTCGATGCCATGGACGCCTTCGCCGCCTGCTTCCCCGCCGGCACTCTAAGCGGTGCACCCAAAGTGCGCGCCATGCAGATCATTGAAGAACTCGAACCCGCCCGTCGCGGCGTCTACGGAGGCTCGGTCCTGTACGCCGACTTCGCCGGCAATCTCGATTCCTGCATTGCGATCCGCACGCTATTGATGAAAGGGAAGAAAGCCTATCTTCAGGCTGGTGCCGGAATCGTTGCCGACTCCGATCCGCAGCGCGAGTTCGAGGAAACCGAAAACAAAGCGCGCGCGGTATTGAGGGCGGTTGAAATGGGCCGCGGCAGAGAATAACGATCTCGCCGATCTTGTTCTACAACTTCAGGAAATTCGCCACCATCTGTTTCGCCGGCGCTGGTAAGCACGCTTTCGGGGTGGAACTGCACACCCTCAACCGCGAACTTCCGATGGCGCAGCCCCATGATGACGCGTGTCCCGTCCTGGTCGCGAGTCCAGGCGCTGACTTCAAGTTCACTCGGCAAATCCTCTTCGCGAACGATCAGTGAGTGATAACGGGTCGCGGTCGTTGGAGATTCGAGGCCGCGAAAAATTGTCTGACCATCATGTTCGACGGCGCTGGTTTTGCCGTGCATCAGATTTTTCGCACGCACGACTTCTCCGCCGAAAGCCGCACCAATCGCCTGATGGCCAAGACAGACTCCGAGAAGCGGCACTTTACCCGCGAAGTAGCGGATGAGTTCAATGCTGATCCCGGCGTCCTGCGGAGTGCAGGGTCCGGGAGAAACCACGATACGTTCGGGACGCATTGCCTCGATTTCCGGAATCGTGACCTCGTCATTGCGACGCACCACAACTTCAGCGCCTAGTTCTCCCAGGTACTGGACCAGGTTGTAGGTGAACGAGTCGTAATTGTCGAGTACGAAGATCACGAAGATATTCTACGGCTTGCTTCGCGGAATGCGCTGAACCAGGCGGGCAAGAACCCGCTAACCTGTCCAGTAAGCAGGTTACTCCGCACTTAACGCCACACTTGACAGGCCCAAGGCTAAACGCCATGCTAACAGGCAGTTTCAGGAGGCTCGATGGCCGAGACCACGGCGAAGGACAAACGCGCTACCCGAAGATTCGCGCTGCGACTCCCTGTCAGTGTCCGGTACGGTGAGACACCTGAGGAACACGCGGCGCAAACTCGCGACGTCAGCGCGCGCGGTATCTGCTTTTACGTCGATTCGGCTATTCAGGCCGGTTCTCCGATCGACTTCACCTTGACTCTCCCTCCAGAAATCACCCTTACCGAAAGCATTCGTGTGCGCTGCAAAGGGCGAGTAGTACGAATCGAGGGTGGCGATCCTGCTCATAAAATGTCGGTCGCCGCGGTCATCGATGAGTATGAATTTCTTGCCGAAAGTTAGAAGCTCCACTTGGGCATTGCTCGTCTCTCCCGCTTCCCTATGTTAGTTTCCATGCTTTTTTGAGGGGCGCTTGAGTAGTATGGTTGTGGAAACACTCAAGCACTTCCGTGAAAAACCTCTTGCCGAATGCTATGTTCCGGCACGCGTTGCCTCGCCATCGCGACGGCGCAAACTCGCGTACAAGACTTCGGGGACCCGTTCGGGCACCAGTTAGACCGAATCTGCTGCTGGCGTTTGGAATCGCAGCGCTCGTGCTCTCGGCCACGCTTGCGACCTCGCAAACAGCCGCCAACTCGCAATCATCAGCCACATCTGCGAATCAAGTTCCAGCAAAGAAAACTAACGGATTGCAAATCGCTTCCTCCAACGGCGCCTCATCGAAGATTGCAGTCATCAGGAGTTACCGCATCATCCAGGAAAAAGACGGTCCAGCCGTCGAGATACTTTCCTCAAATCCGCTGGTTCCAGCGATACAACAGATTGAAAACCCGTTGCGACTCGTGATCGATCTGCCCAACGCGCGCCTTGAGACCCCTCACAAGCGGACCACCATACAAGCGGACCAAATCACCTCCATTCGCGCCGACCAGTTTCAGCAAACTCCTCCCGTTGCGCGCGTGGTGCTTGATCTGCTCGCACCCCGGACGTTCACCTGGGACGCCGCGGGTAATCGCCTTGTCGTACATCTTGGGAAGACTTCAGATGAGGCAAGCCACTCGCCGTTTCAGGCGCCCACGACTCCGAGTTTGACTTCGGCGCCGCAACCTGTGGTGAAAGCCGTTCGTGCAGCCGGACCGCTCGCGCTCTCCACCAACGCGGGAAATGTGGGTTCATCGTTCACGGCGGGTGCGGATACCGCCGTTCTGACGTTGTCTAGCGGCGGCGAGGTTCGGGTTTGTCCGGGAACGACGCTGTCGATCACCTCGTCGCAGACGCGGCACAACCTGCTGCTGGGAATGAACACCGGCGCGCTTGAGACCCACCTTTCACTGGACGCATCTTCCGATTCGGTGATGACCCCTGATTTTCGCATCCTGCTTACCGGTCCAGGCGAATTTCACTATGCATTCAGCGCCGACAATCAAGGGAATACCTGCGTCCGCGCTCTGCCCGGCAACACCGCATCAGCGATTGTGACGGAACTTATCGGAGACCGAACGTATCAAGTGAAAGCGACCGACCAACTCGTATTTCACGGTGGCCAGCTCGATCGCGTGGACATGGCTGTCCCGCTCGAATGCGGATGTCCTCCGCCACGGCAAACGACCCAGCAGGCAGTGAGAGAATTGCCGGAAAACAATTCCACAGCGAGCAACGCGCCGCCCTCCGAAGTGAAGCCGTCGCCGCCACGGGCAGCCCCCGATGTTGCGCCCGCGTCGGCAATTCCAACGCAAGATATGCCCCAAACGACAACGGGGAGCGACCCTGCGAGCGAAGTGCACGTTCAAGTGACGGCTCCGCTCGTGTTTCATGCGACGGGACCGCCGCCAGCGCCGATGGAGAATGCCGCCTCGTTGCCGCTCGACTCGCATCGCGTACAGACGCCGGAATTAGATCCTGCCCCGCCGCCAGCACAGCAGAAGACGACGGCCAAGGCTGAAACGAATCCGGCAGACCGTCCGCACGGGTTTTTCCACAAACTGGGCCGTTTCTTTACAGCCATGTTTCGTTGAAATTTAATTTCGAGCGCCGCGGCGGAATCCTCCAACGAAAACTTGGCGTTGTTCCAGTGACGCTCGTGATTCCAAAGATTCGCGTACCTTCGTTCTCTTGGCGCGGAGGCAAATTCAGGCTTATCCTAAAAGTCGACCCACTCAGGTTTTGTCCTCATGATTTCGTTGCGTGTCTATACCCTCGCTGTAACTGGAGCCGGCTTGGCATTTGCCGGCTATGCCCTGCTGAAACGCAAACCTAAGACGGCTGACGATCTTGAGAAGGAGCGGCGAATCTGGCTCAACACTATTGGCCGCATTACGGATGGCACTGTGATTGACGTTCAAGAGATCGAGGCGGAAGGCCATCCCGCGACGATGCTGATTTATCAGTACGACGTCGCGGGAGTTTCTTACGAAGCATCCCAGGATGTCACCTATCTCCGGCAGTGGATTAACCTCCATTCCTGTCGCTTGGGCCTACCGACTTCGGTCAAGTACGATTCGCGCAATCCCGGCAATTCACTCGTTATCTCCGAGAGCTGGATCGGCTTGCGACAGTAGCGGCTAACTCTGCGCGCCACGACTGCTCTGCCTTTACACTCTCTTCGTGACGTCACATTCCTCCAATTACCGTGGCCGTCTCGCACCATCGCCGACTGGGTTGCTGCATATTGGACACGCGCGCACATTTTGGATTGCGGCGGAACGCGCCCGCAAGCACCAGGGAACTCTCATTCTGCGGAACGAAGACCTCGATTCCCAACGATCGAGCGCCGAGTTTGCGCACGCGATGACCGAAGACCTGCATTGGCTGGGGATTCAATGGAGTGAAGGACCCGACCGTGATGGGGGCTATGGCCCTTACTCACAGAGTGAACGTCGGCCGCACTATTTCGCTGCCTGGCAACAATTGCGCGATCGCGGTTTCATCTATCCATGTACCTGTTCGCGCAAGGATCTCGCGCAGATGGCAAGTGCTCCGAATGATCTGGATGACGAGCCGATTTATCCCGGGCGCTGTCGTGAACGGCACGATGTCGGGATGTACTCCGAGCCCGTTGGGGTGAACTGGAGATTCCGGGTGCCGGACGGCGAGGAAATTGCTTTCCCCGACGTGAATTTAGGCGCTCAGCGATATGTGGCCGGAAGTGACTTCGGGGACTTCCTGGTATGGCGTAAAGACGGAGTTCCTTCTTATCAACTCGCGGTCGTGGTCGATGATGCCGCGATGCATGTGAGCGAGGTGGTCCGGGGCGCGGATCTGTTGAAGTCAACGGCCCGACAGCTTCTATTGCAACGTGCGCTAGCCTATCTCGCGCCAGCTTATTTTCATTGTCAACTCGTCAGGGACGCCTCGGGGATTCGGCTTGCGAAAAGGTGGGACGCTTTGAGCATCAGGCATTTGCGGCAGAGTGGGATGTCGTCGGAAGGCGTGCTGGAGTTGGCATTTCAGGGACTTGGCAAGGATCCTAGTAACCTCCATGGATTACAAGCGTAACTAAGATTCTTTGCGTCTATGGCGCTACCATAAAGGCGTAGCGGATTCCCTTGCTGAGAGGGGAAATCATGGACCGAATCTTCCAAGTGCGCCAGTTCCGCACCTTGCTCACAATTGCTATTGCCTCGCTAGCGATGTGCCTCACCTGCTTGGGACAGTCGCTCGGCGACGTGGCGCGCGAAAATCGCGAGAAAAAGGAAAATCAAGCGCCAACCGCACCGCTTAAGGTCATCACGAACGCGAATCTTCCCAAAGATCCGGACGCTGGTTCCGAAAACGACACTGACGAAAATAGCGCACCAACAGTCACGCCTAATTCGGCATCGAGTAAGCACGCTGTTGAACGACATATGACAGAACATCGCGCGGCCGAACGGCGTGCCGCAGAAAATCGCGCCGCCCAACAATGGAAGCAACAGATTCTGGCGCAGGAAGCTACTGTGGCAAATTTGCGGTCGCGGGTCGACCGGCTCCAGGCTTCGATCCATTTTTCGGGCGTGAGCACATATGAGAATCAGCCATACAACAGCTATCAGGCCCGGCGAATGGAACGACTTGCAGAATTGCAACAGCAGCTAGGACAGCAAAAGAGAAAACTCGAAGACATGCAGGAAGCGGCTCGCAAGGCAGGCATGCACACACCCGTCTATGATCCGTAATCACTTGTAGCACTTTGAACCGCGAACGGTTCGACTCCGGTCTTAGATTGAATCCCTCCTTTCGATTCGGCCATCTTAGTTAGGTGAGCTCTGGCCGCAAATTTTTAACTGCAGAGTGGAGAAACGTGGTCCTGCTGAATTACGAAGTGGACCCCAGTCTCCTGCTTCCCTTCGTGCCCTTCGGTACCGAACTCGACTCCTGGCACGGCAGCTTTTTTCTAAGTCTCGTAGGATTTCAATTTCTGAAAACACGGCTGTTCGGTTTTCCAATGCCATTCCATTCGAATTTTGAAGAAGTAAATCTCCGGTCCTATGTACGGAGACGAAATGGGGGCGAGATCCGCAGAGGCGTCGTGTTTATTCGAGAGATCGTTCCCCGCCGTGCGATCGCGTTCTTAGCGCGCACTTTATACAACGAAAACTACGTGGCACTACCGATGGCCCACGATATTCGAAGCGCGGAAGATGGAAGCATTGAACCTGCATACAGATGGAAATCCCATGGCAAATGGAATGAACTGCGGTTAGAGTCGCAAGGCAACGCAGAGCCATTACAGGAGGGCTCTCACGAGCAGTTCATTGCCGAGCACTATTGGGGATACGCTGCGCAGCGGGACGGCGGTTGCGTGGAGTATCAAGTCGAGCATCCGTCGTGGAAAGTGCGGCAGACGAGACGGGCGCAGTTCACCGGCAGCGTGGAAGAATTGTACGGTCAGCAATTCAACGCGGTGTTGCGCGCCAATCCAGTTTCTGCATTTCTTGCCGACGGTTCTGCAGTCACGGTGATGCGCGGGCGGAGGTTGTGACCTTGGCGAAGAATCCTATCGTCGCGAGAGATGTTGCCAAGACTGCCGAGGATCACGCCCGTGGTTGGATTCTTTACGACGGCGAGTGCGGCTTCTGCTCGCGCTGGGTAAAGTTTTGGGAGAAGACGCTTCGCAAGCGAGGATTTGAGATCGTTGCTTTGCAGGAGCCTTGGGTCAACGAAAAGCTGCCCATGCCGATCGACCAGTTGCTGGAAGATATCCGTATGCTGACCAGCGACGGGTGCCTCATTTCGGGGGCTGATGTGTATCTGTATGCCGCGCGGCGCATCTGGTGGGCGTGGCCGTTCTATGCGCTCTTCGGCTTGCCTGGCTTTAGCTGGCTGCTTCACACGTCGTATCGATGGTTCGCGCGGAACCGTTACTGCATTTCTCATTCCTGCAAGTTGCGGCCTCGGTAAAAGGAAGACGGCGCAACGACCAATTTGAAAAGGTGCTCGTTGCGCCGTCCCTTCCAGAACGCGGTTGCGCTCGAAATCCGATCTAGAAAAGCGCTGTTGGACGCCGCTTCCAGGTCTTGCCCTTTTCTTTGGCGATGTTCTCCATGTCATTGACGTAGGCGCCTGCCTGCGTCAGCACGTGATGCAGGTCGTTCCCGATGCTGATGAAGGTGAACCCCTTCTCAAGGAACTCGCCTACGCGTGCGGTGCCGAAGAGAAAGAGGCCGAGGATGACGTTATTCTTGTGCGCGTGCTCGACCAGCTTTTGCGTCGCTGCGCCCAACTCCGGCGAGGTGTACATGTGCGGGAACTCGTACTTGTTGTAGAGGCCCATGGACATGCACAGATCGTTTTGTCCAAGGAACAAAATGTCGACACCCGGAACGGCCGCGATCTCGGCGATGTTCTCGATACAAGATGCGGTCTCGACTTGCAGAGCGATGATGCCTTCGTTGTTCCAATTGCCCGCGTAGCCGAGCAGCCCGCCTTTGTTCATGCTCCTTTGCGGGAAGTAAACAGAGCGCGTGCCGACTGTGGGATATTTTGCGCAACTGACCGCTTCGCGCGCTTCCTCCGCGGTATTGATGTATGGAATGAGCACACCATCCGCGCCCAGATCGAGCGCCTGCTGAATGCCAGGGCGATCTGCATAGCCTCCGACGCGCACCATCGACTTTGCGCCGCCGACCGCGATGCCGCTCAGCATTGCGGACAGCTTCTCGTAATTCATGGGACCATGCTGCGTGTCGACCAACAACCAGTCGTATCCGCTGTAGGCAAGTTGCTCGGCCACGGTTGGGCTGTGCGAGTTCACGAACAATCCCATTTTTGGACTTCCGGCGCGTAATTGTTTCTTAAACTCCACGCCGCTCAAGATTGCTTCCGCCATAAATTTCGCTCCTCAATTGTGATGAAAGGTTTCTCAGTTTAACGAACGAATGCATGCGAAGCCAGTGCACACGATTTCGGGGAGGTACAATTTCCCGATGCCTGCAACCCCAAATTTCTTTGGTTTTGGGCCATTTCGCGATGCCGAAACCACAAAGCCTGCGGTTTAAGCCGCTTTTCAGGGGGTACCTTTCGTGGAAACCGCATAAAATCTGCACAAAATGCTACTTTTCCACAGCGTAGTGAGTTAATATGCGAGCGAATCAAGCATTTTAGACGCTTTTAGAAGGAGAATATTCATGGCTTCTGGCATGACCAAAACGCAACTCACCCGCACTCTGGCCGAGAAACTTGGCTCTAACAACAAGACCGCAGCAACGTTCCTGGAGCACCTCGCTGACACGGCGATCAAAGAAACGAAGAAGAACGGCGTATTTGTTGTTCCCGGCTTGGGCCGGTTGGTGAAAGCACATCGCAAGGCTCGCATGGGCCGCAATCCGCAGACCGGCGAACCCATTCAGATCAAGGCGAAAACCGTCGTGAAGTTCCGCGTGGCCAAGGCCGCGAAGGATGCAATCGCACCGAAGAAGGCATAACGCAGTTTCATTCTGTAGGGTTTTGCGAGGGCCGACGAAGAGTCGGCCCTTTGCCGTTGTGCGAGTATCGTCTACCAATCGCGCGCGACCTGACTTGGTTTCGGTTCCGTTGTCCAGGGGTGTTCATACTCTCAATTCCAGAATCTCCCCGCTGATCTTCCCGCTGTCGATCACTAACTTTCCCACGCTTATGGGCAACGTAAATCGTCGTGGACCTGCGCTTCCAGGATTGAAGTAGAGGACGCCGTTCTTCTCTTCGCTCTTTGGCTGATGGCTGTGACCGTAGATAACCGCTGCGATTCCCGCTGCTTTGGGCTTCAGGTCGAGCTTAGACAAGTCGTGCAGCATGTAGATTGACATACCAGCGATTTCCATAAGTTCGGTTTCAGGAAGAGATTGCGCCCACGGCTGAATGTCCACGTTTCCGCGGATTGCCGTGACGGGAGCGATCCGGGCGAGCGCCTCGAGTATTTGCGGATCTCCGATATCGCCCGCGTGCAGGATACGATCGACTCCTCGTAGCGCCTCGACTGCCTCTTGCCGCAACGTTCCGTGCGTGTCGGAGATGACGCCGACGATCATGAAAGCTTCAAGGTCTATTTCACCACACACAGCGATTCACCACAGAGACACAGAGACAAATCAAGTTCTCTCTCTGTGACTCTGTGTCTCTGTGGTGGATTCAGAGCTTACATGTCACGAGTCGTAAGATTTCGTCACATCCGAACACTGGCTGATATCACAATCACTCGAACTCGCATTTCATATACTGCTGGTGTGCCTGTCGACACCGATCTGCTTACTCCACTCCGACGCTACTGGGGATACGATTCATTCCGCCCTAAGCAGGAGAATGTCATCCGCAGCCTGCTGGCTGCGCACGACACTTGCGCAGTGATGCCGACTGGTGGCGGAAAGTCGCTTTGCTACCAGCTTCCCGCAGTGGTTTCCGGCCAGACAGCAGTCGTGGTTTCCCCGCTGATTGCGCTCATGCAAGATCAGGCTGCGCAACTGGCACAAATGGGCATTCCGGCCGCGGCGCTCAATAGCTTTCAGACTTCATCTGAGCGCAGTCGCGTGATGGTGAATGCCCGAAAGGGTGAGTATCGACTGCTGTACCTGTCTCCAGAGCGTCTCGCGGCCGAAAGCACCTTCGAGTGGCTGGCGAATGTTCCGGTTGGATTGCTTGCGGTTGATGAAGCGCACTGCATTTCGGAATGGGGACACGAGTTTCGTCCGGATTACCGGCAGCTCAGCCGACTGCGCACGCAATTCCCGAACGTTCCGATTGCGGCCTTCACGGCCAGCGCAACGCGTCAGGTTAGGCACGACATCCTGAAGCAATTGCAGATGCGCGATCCGCATCTCTATATCGCCAGCTTCCATCGCGAGAACCTCAGCTACATCGTGCAAGAGTGCGAAGCGCATGCGCAGATGGACTTGCTGGCTCGCGCGCTGCACTACTACAAGGACGCGAGCGTCATTGTGTATGCACCAACGATTCGTCGCGTCGAGGAGACCGTCGAATTCCTGGAGGAGAACGGAATCGCGGCGATACCGTATCACGCAAAGATGGAAGCGATGATGCGGCGTCAGAACCAGGAACGATGGATGTCAGACGAGGTGCGTGTTCTGGTGGGCACGATTGCCTTTGGCCTCGGCATCAACAAGCCTTCGGTGCGCGCAGTGATTCATCTCTCGCTGCCGAAATCGATTGAACAGTATTACCAGGAAGCGGGACGAGCAGGGCGCGATGGTCGTCCTGCGGATTGCGTTTTGCTGTGGCAAAAACGCGATCATGTACTGCTCGAATATTTCATCAACAAAATCGAGGATGAAGGCGAGCGCGAGCGTTCTATGGATCGGAAGCGCATCATCAGCCGGTTTGCTGATTCCCGCACCTGCAGGCATCGCCAGATCTGCTTGCACTTTGGCGAGACACCAAAATGGGAGCGATGCAATGCCTGTGACAACTGCGCGGCCAAACCAGAATGGCTTACTCGAGTCGAGCGCGTCGTCGCGTCAACTCCAGTCGCTCGGCGCAAACGAGCAGCGCGATTTTTGCCGGGAGACGATTTTCTGCCATCGTTGCCGCAAGCGCGCGAGGATGATACGGCTCTTGCAGACTATCTTCGCGAGTGGCGCCGATCCATTGCTCGAGAAAATAATATTGCTGCCTTCATCGTGCTGCATGACAGCACGATCGAGGAGTTATGCCGTCGCAGACCGAAGACGCTGCCGGAACTGATGCAGGTTGCAGGGATCGGCGAGCGGAAAGCGGAAGTTTATGGAGGAGAGATTCTCCAGGCTTTGCGAAATTTTGCTGGTGGCGCACGCGCTAAACCAGCCTTGTCGAAGCAGCCGAATCCCGGCGAGCAGACGTTGCAGTTGTTGCGCGAGGGACGCACCTTCGAGGAGATCGGGCGGATTCGGGAGCGACAACTCTCTACAGTTGTCGGCACGGTTGCGAATTTGATCGAAACCGGCCAGATCAAACTCGATTCGAAGTGGATTTCTCCCGACGCACAGCCGCTGATCGAAGCCGCGTGCCTTGAAAAAGGCGTCGAGCGTTTGCGGGACATCAAGGAGGTGGTGCCCCCGTATGTCAGCTTTGAAGACATACGGTTGGTGGTGGCGAGCCTGCGCGCAGAACGAAGACTCAGTGCGAGGACCGCATAGCGTCCACTAGGGTCCCCCCCCTAAATCGGTCTTTTAAAATCAAAGACTTAGAAGGAAATTCCGCCAGGTCTTTGATGAATAGGGACTTAGGGCTAAAGTCTTTATAAACCATTAACTTAGATACATTTTTCAAAGAACGATCGCACTGAGTGCACTGGGCACTCACTTCAATCGTCAATTTTCTATCCGCTAAGTCAAGCAAATTTGTCGGTGTGCGATGAGGGGGAACGCGCAACACGTTCTGGCGGGCCGAACCGGAGCCACGTGGCTGCTAGGTGGTCACCGAGTGAGACTGCGTGGTGACCTTCTAGGGCAAACCGTTAATGGGGGAGAGGAAACAGAAAAAGGCCGCGATAAGCCATCCCGTTAATCCAGAGGTCTTCTCCTTTAAGAGCGTTTGGGTCAAAGTAGATGGCGCAGAACGGCTCGAGGTCTCGGACTTCGATGAACTTTCCCTTAAACGGCCATGACTCCCAAAAACGCCTGCGCGGAATCGTGCGCCCGTAAATCAGGACGCCACCTTGCCAAGGAATGGCTTGGTACAGGTCGAAGACATCTACCTTACCCAAATCCACCTTCTTACCATCCCAGTAAAGATCGTGGTGCTGTGTAGTCAGCCGCGCGAGAAGGGAATGCGACCGAATCCAGTCTGCGGATGCTTTCTCGTCGGCCTGAGTGATGCTAGCCACGTGTCCGTCCCACGCCACTTCCCCAACTCTTTTGCTTCGTCCGTCTGCGCTCGTCAGGCAGACTTCCTCGATGGAAAGGTGACCGTTCCGAACCATGACCGAGTCGCAATGTGAAGAGTCCCCCATCAACACGCGAGGCTGCATGTCCTTGGGAGCATCTAGCATTAAGGCGAAGATAACGGTTGTTGCGAGCAACATTTTCATTGGGATGAACACTTGCTAAGGATATACGAGCCCGGATTGTTACTCGTAGCGAAGGCTCTCGACGGGATCGAGGCGGGCGGCGCGGGAGGCGGGAATTGTTCCGAACAAAATGCCCACCAAGGATGAGACCACGATGGCGATGATCGCGGAGAGGCCTGAGATGGGGATACGGTATTCGGTGAAGTAGCGCACCGAGAATGGAATGGCGAGGCCGATCACGATGCCGATGACGCCTCCAATCAGGGAAATGAGAATTGCCTCCGAGAGAAACTGAAAGCGGATCTCGCGATTGGTGGCGCCCATCGCCTTGCGAATGCCGATCTCGCGGATGCGGGCGCTGACGGTAGCCAGCATGATGTTCATGATTCCGATACCGCTGACGAGAAGAACAACCAAGGACACCGCGAGCAGAACCATCGTCATGGCGCTCGCTGTTTTATCGGCAACAGAAACTAGCTGGGTCAGGTTACGCACGCTGTAGACGGATTCCGGCCGATGGCGCGATTGGATTACTCGCTGCACTTCGGCAGTGACGGGCACAACGAGAGAGGCGTCGGTAGTCGAGAAGAAGATCTGCTTTACGTAAGGATTTTCCTGGAAGTATCGGATGACGGAATAGGGGATGAGCATCGTGTTGTCGGTAACTTCCGACTGCCCGAATGTATCGACGCGCTCGCGAAAGGTTCCGATGATGGTGAAGGGGAGGCCGCTCAACTTTACCGTCTTGCCGAGCGCGGCCAGGTCCGAGCCGTATAACTGCACCGCCAGCTTCGAGGTGATGACTCCGACCTTGTTGTGAGCTTGTGAATCCTCCTTGTCAAAGAAGCGGCCGGTAAGAATGATAATGTTGCGAACCTGCTCATACTCAGGGTAGACACCCATGATTTGCAGGTCGCGCTCTTTGCCTCCGCCCACGGCGACGCGTTCGTTCAGGGGAAGCACGGGTGAGGCATAAGCAATTCCGCTCACCTGATGGAGCACGGCTTCCATGTCGTCGATGGTCAACTGGTCGACGGTGGCGTTGCTCATGCGCCCCTGGCCGCTCTCATATTCGGCATAAACCCAGTTAGAACCGATCGCTTGAATCTGGCTCAGGAGGTATTGCTTGCCCGTCAGTCCAATGGTGGTAACGAGAATCAGCGAAGCGGTTCCGATTACCATGCCGAGCGCAGTGAGGGCAAAGCGCACCTTGTTGCTGCAGAAGGTATCGTAGGCAAAGCTGAAAATTTCTCCGAGGGCGAGGTGGGCGCGGCCGTTGGATTGAACCAAGGTTGGCATCTATAACTTTAGATGCTACGGAGAGATCGACGACCCTGCAAGCGGAAGGGCGGGCCGGCTTTGTGAAGGCGGAGTCCCGCGACTGTTATTCTCTTTTATTCCGGTTGGCAAGGTTCGCAGGATATTTGTGCGAAAGCCGCTTTCGTAATTCTCTGTGTCGCTCGTGCGGCGAACAGCAACTCGTCAGCACTGGCCGCCGTAGAACGTAGCTAGAGAGGACATCATCGAATCTTTGGACATTAGCGAGACGCGAAATAGTGGGATTCGTGCAACTCTGGTGCGTTGCTCTCACAGCCCTTTATGCATGGTGCTGGTCGCGCTCGCGCTGCGGTTGGTGGTGATGGGTTTTCTCTATCCTGAGCAACTGGATCCGGAACGCGACCACTGGCGGTTTGCGTATGAAAATGGGCGACTGGCGCGGTCGATTGTGCAAGGACGCGGGCTGAGTGGTCCCCTTTTCGAAGACACGGGCGTGAGCGCGTGGATGACGCCGACTTATCCGTATTTCGTGGCCGGAGTATTCAAGGTTTTTGGGGTTTACAGCAAGGCTTCGGCCCTCGTGCTGCTCTCGTTTCAGGCTTTCATCTCGGCGCTGAACTGTCTGCCGATTTTCTATTTCGCGAAAAGGCTGTTTGGCTTGCGCGTGGGACTGTGGTCGGGTTGGGCCTGGGCTTTCTTTCCTTATGCAATCTACTTTCCGGTGGAACGAATCTGGGGAACATGGCTTTCGACGCTTCTGCTCAGCGTTCTTTTTCTGATCGCGCTCGATATGGAGAAATCGCCCAGTCTGTGGCTTTGGGGTGGGTTCGGGCTGCTCTGGGGATTTACAGCTCTCACCGAACCGGTGGTGATGACGGCCTGGCCTTTCGTTGTCGGCTTTAGTGCGTGGTGTTTGTACAGGAGGCATTCGCGGTGGCTGGGTCCGGTCGCGGTGAGTGTGTTCGGATTGCTGCTGGTGGTAACGCCATGGTTCGTCAGAAACTATGAAATTTTCGGACACTTCATTCCCTTCCGCGACACGATGGGGCTGGAGATTCATCTGGGAAATAGTGGAGACACGTTTCATTGGCGTCCGAGTTGGATCGGGCCGTGGCACAACGATGCCGAATGGCGAGATTTCAAGCAGATGGGCGAGATCGCCTACATGCAGCGCGAAAAGCAGCGTGGGATGGATTTCATACGCACACACCCGAAATGGTTCGCGGTCGTCACGGTGCGACGCTTCGCTTACATGTGGACTGGTTTCTGGAGCTTTGACAAGCGTTATCTCGCCGAGGAACCGTTCGATCCGCCCAACATTTTTCTGTGCACGGGTCTGACCATCCTGATGCTGATTGGGCTGCGGCGACTTTGGCGCGCGGATTGGCCTCGGGCCGCTTATTTTGCGCTGGTGCTTTTCTTCTTTCCGTCGGTGTTCTATGTGACGCACGTAGAGGTGTATTACCGGCGGCAGATCGACCCGCTGATTGTGATTCTTGCAGTCCTTGCTTTCGTGCCGCCAGCGAAAGTGCTGAATGAGGGGAGAGATTCACTCTGAGCATCAAACGCGTCGCCGGCCTTGTACTGCTGAGCGCTTTGGCTCTCGGCATTCATGGTTACCATCCTTATGCAGAGGATTCCGAGATCTACCTCCCCGGGGTGCTGAAAATCCTGAATCCCAGCCTGTTTCCCGCGAATGCGGAATTCTTCGGCGAGCATGCGGGGCACACGCTTTATCCAAATCTGATTGCCGGTTCGATCCGGGTTACACATTTGCCACTCCCGTGGGCGCTTTTTTTGTGGCACTTGCTTTCGTTGTTTTTGATGTTGGCAGCGACGTGGCGGCTCGCTTCGGCATTTTTTGAAAGCTCCAGAGCACGATGGGCGGCCGTTGCTTTGATGGGCGCGCTGCTGACACTACCCGTCGCAGGCACGGCCCTGTACATCTTTGACCAATATTTGAATCCGAGGAACCTGGCGGCCTTTGGGGCAGTATTTGCGATCGCCGAGCTGCTGCACCGGCGTTACATGCTGGCTGTGCTGTGGCTGGCATTCGCGGCGGCTTGTCACCCGTTCATGGCGGGATTCGCGATCATGTTTTGCGTGTGGGTCGAGTTGATCGATCGCTTCCAGCCGCGGATTCTAGGTTTCGCCGCGGCGCTGCCCTTCGGCATCACCCTTGATCCTCCGCCAGCCGCCTATCACGAAGTAGCGGCGCGCCAGCCTTCTCACTTTGTTTTGCGCTGGGAATGGTACGAGTGGCTGGGAGTGATTGGGCCGGTTTTTTTGTTCTGGTGGTTCGCTCGAATGGCCAGTCGTCGCGGGATGAAGAACGTCGAACTGGTCTCGCGCGCCCTCATTCCATTTGTCCTGGTCGCGACCGTTGCGGCGACGATGCTGTCGTCTTCGGTTCGATTCGAAGCGCTGGCTCGTCTTCAACCTCTGCGCTGCCTCGCTTTGACCTACATCCTTCTCATCGTGATCGGAGGAGGCTTGCTGGGTGAGTACGTGCTGAAGGCGCACGTATGGCGCTGGCTAGTATTGTTCGTCCCACTCAGTTTGGGAATGTTCTGGGCGCAGAGGCAGATTTTCCCGGCGAGCGCGCACATTGAGTGGCCCTGGGCTTCGCCGCGCAATCCGTGGGCGCAGGCGTTTGACTGGATTCGCAGCAACACGCCCACCGATGCCCTATTTGCGCTGAACCCGAATCACATGCAACTGCCAGGCGAAGATGAAATCGGTTTTCGCGCTCGCTCCCAGCGCAGCATGCTGGCTGACCTGACGAAGGACAAGGGCGCTTCGACTATGTTTCCGCCGCTTTCCGTCCAGTGGCTGGAGCAGGTGGACGATCAGAAAAACTGGAAGAATTTTCAACGGGAGGACTTCGAACGGCTACGGCAAAAATACGGAATTAGCTGGATCGTGATCGAGCAACCCGGCGTGGTGGGATTCCAGTGCCCCTACGAAAATTCGGCTGTTCGGGTATGCCGCGTCGACTGATTGGAACTAGGCGTAACTGGCGGTTAGGCCAAGCAAATCGAGCAATCGATGTGTTAGCCTGAAACAACTGTTCCCAAATTGCTATGGCAGACCCTGTTCTAACTCCGCAGATTAGTTCGTACTTTCCCTACGCGAAGTGGTCTGCGCAGACGGCTATCCTGGGCAGGCAGTTTCGTGACAACAAGCCTTATCCTCATCTGCATCTCAAGCAATTCTTAGACCCCCAGATTGCGGTTGAAATGGCGCGCGAGTTTCCCGGGCTCGAGACCGACGCCTGGACCCGGTATAAGCATCAGAACGAAAACAAGGTTGGCCTGACCAAACGTTCGCAGTTCCCGGCTCTGCTGGGCGAGGTGGTCGATGAACTGAATTCAGCGGCATTTGTGAGTTGGCTTTCGCAGGTTACGGGCATTCCGAGTCTTCTTGCCGACGATTCGCTGGAAGGCGGCGGGCTGCATCAATCAGGCCCGGGCGGTTTCTTGAATGTCCATACCGACTTCAGTTTTCACCATTACCACAAGGATTGGCACCGGCGGATCAATCTGATCGTCTACCTGAATCCGAACTGGCAGGAACGGTGGGGTGGCGCGATCGAGCTCTGGGATCGCGATGTGAGGAAGTGCGTGACGAAGGTCCCGCCGTTGCTCAACGATGCGCTGATCTTCGAAACCAACGACATTTCGTATCACGGTTTCCCGGAACCGCTGCGCTGCCCGGAGGGCGAATCGCGCAAGAGCTTGGCACTTTACTACTACACGCTGGAGCCCGGGAAGCACGCAAGAGCGCGCTCCACGAATTACCGGGCTAGGCCGGAGGATGGCGCGGTAAAAAAGGCTCTCATTTGGGCGGATAAAGAACTGCTTGATTTGTATTCGCGGGCGAAGGCGCGCTTTGGTTTTTCTGACGAACTGGCCAGCAAGATTTTAGGATTCCTGTCGCGTAAACGCTGATCTGAGGTTACGGGATCAGGAACGCGAGGCGGCCGCAGCCACTCCACTTTCATAGTAGACGCTGGGAGTCGCGTCCAGAGTCTTCCCTTTGCTGTCGAAGATTGGGGTGTGAATTACGCCCGCGCGCTGCAACGCGAATTGCATCGTGGTTTTCAACACTCCCAAACCATATTGCACGCTTCGTCGGAAGTTGATGGAGGAAGCTTCTTCGAAATATTTCGTCGGGCAGGAAACTTCACCAATGTCGAAGCCGAAATAGACACACTGGGCGAGCATCTGGTTGTCAAAGACGAAGTCGTCGCTATTTTCGCCAAGCGGCAATCGCGTCAGGACTTCGCGGCTGAAGGCGCGGTATCCGGTGTGATATTCGGAGAGCTTGATCCGCAGGAACATGTTTTCGAAGGCGGTCAGGAGCCGGTTCGCGATGTACTTGTAAATCGGCATGCCTCCGCGAAGAGCGGTGCCCCCGATGATGCGGGAACCTAGAACGACGTCGTAAATACCATAGGCGACCATGCTGGCCATCGCCGTTACCAGCAAGGGTGTGTACTGGTAGTCGGGATGGACCATGATGACGACATCCGCGCCCGCCGCCAGAGCCTCGCGGTAGCAGGTTTGCTGGTTGCGGCCGTAGCCGTAGTTGCGGTCGTGGACAAAGTACTGAAGTCCGAGACGGCGGGCGATCTCGACAGTGCGGTCGGAGCTGTGATCGTCGACGAGAATGCAGACGTCCACGAGCTCGGGCAATTCCCGAACTGTTGCTTCCAGCGTTTTTTCCGCGTTGTAGGCGGGCAACACCACGGCAATCCGTTTGCCGTTAATCATGCAGTGAAATCCTCAATTGGGTCTTTCTCTTATGATACCCGAAATGGCTTAAAAAGCCCGAAATTTGAGGTAACTGTCGTACCTGGGATATCGCAAGGCTGGCAATTCGGTAAACTAGATCAGCACACAAAAATAACTTTAACGTGCGTCGGGCCGGCACCTGGTCGGGTCCACTTTGAATAGTTCTGAATGGTTTGGATAGTGACGTTTTGAACATGCCTCCTCGTACTTTATTCGACAAGATTTGGGACGCACATCTGGTAGCTGCGCCGCCGGAGCGGTCGGCCCTGCTTTATATCGACCTGCATCTTGTGCACGAAGTCACTTCTCCGCAGGCTTTTGATGGATTGCGAGCCAACGGGCGGCGGCTTCGGCAGCCCCTGCGAACCGTGGCGACGGTGGATCACAACATTCCGACCACACCGCGAGGGTTACCGATCACGGACCCGATCGCGGCCAAGCAAATTGAAGCGCTGCAAAAAAATTGCCGCGAGTTTGGCGTGCCATTCTTCGATATGGATTCGGCCGAGCAGGGCATTGTGCACGTGATTGGTCCGGAGTTGGGGATCACGCTGCCTGGGATGACGATCGTTTGCGGGGATAGCCATACGTCGACGCATGGGGCTTTTGGGTCGCTCGCATTCGGGATTGGAACGTCGGAGGTGGAGCACGTTCTGGCGACGCAGTGCCTCCCGCAAAACAAAGCCAAGTCGATGAAGATCGAGGTGCGGGGAAATCTGCCGGAAGGCGTGACCGCGAAGGATCTTGCGCTTGGAATCATTGGGCGGATGGGCACGGATGGCGCGACGGGACATGTGATCGAATACTCCGGCGATGCGGTGCGGGCGTTGTCCATGGAGGGCCGGATGACGCTTTGCAATATGAGCATTGAGGCTGGCGCGCGGGCGGGCTTGATCGCGCCGGATGACACGACGTTCGCATACATCAAAGGACGGCGATTCGCTCCGAAGGGCAAGGAGTGGGAATCGTCGGTTTCTTACTGGCGCACACTGGCAAGCGATGCCGGCGCGAAGTATGACCGCGTTATTGAAATTGATGCCGCATCGCTGGCGCCGTTTGTGACCTGGGGCACGAATCCGGGCATGGTGGTCGCGGTGAACGCGCGCGTCCCGGAGATTGCGAGCTTCGGGGTGGAGTCAGACCGACGGGCGGCGGAGCAGGCACTCGCTTACATGGACCTGAAGCCGGGGATGCCGATCGAACAGATTGCTGTCGATCGCGTATTCATCGGGTCCTGCACGAATTCGCGGATTGAGGATCTGCGAGCGGCGGCGCGAGTGGCGAAGGGGCGGCGGGTGAATCCGAAGGTGCGGGCGATGGTTGTGCCGGGGTCGCAGACCATTAAACGCGCGGCCGAGCAGGAAGGGCTGGATCGTATTTTTGTCGATGCCGGTTTTGAATGGCGCGAGTCAGGATGCTCGATGTGTTTGGGCATGAATCCGGATATTTTGCAGCCCGGCGAGCGGTGCGCTTCGACCAGCAACCGCAACTTTGAAGGACGGCAGGGCCGCGGCGGGCGCACGCACCTGGTCAGTCCGATGATGGCGGCGGCGGCGGCGATTGAAGGGCATTTTACGGATATTCGGAAGTGGGAATTTCTAGCGTGAGCCACGACTATGCAACCATTTCGCAAACATACCGGGGCTGTCGCTCCGCTTGATCGGGTGAATGTTGATACCGATCAAATTATTCCGAAGCAGTTTTTGAAGCGCATCGAGCGAACTGGATTCGGGCAATTTCTGTTTAACGACTGGCGCTTTACCGGGCAGGGTCAGAAGATCAGCGACTTCGTGCTGCACGATCCGCGATATCGGGGTGCGACGATACTGGTGGCGGGCAAGAACTTTGGCTGCGGATCTTCGCGCGAACATGCTGTATGGGCGCTGGGCGATTTCGGATTTCGAGTGGTGATCGCGTCATCTTTTGCCGACATCTTCGCGAATAACAGCCTGAAGAATGGACTGCTCACCGTGAGTCTCACGGAACAGCAGACAGCCGAACTGATGCAAAACGCGCAGACAGATTGAAGGGTACCAACTCGACTGTTGATCTTGAAGCTCTGCGAATCGAAGACGGGCGGGGCTTTGCTGCCACTTTCACGGTCGACGAGTTTTCCCGCCACTGCCTGCTGAATGGACTGGACGATATCGGACTTACGCTGCAGCATGAGTCGGAGATCGCGGCCTACGAATTGAAGCATCCGGCCCGTCCGGAAATGAAAGAAATCGCAGTTCCCGATCCCACCTAGTTATCCGCGTTGTACACTTTTGAGTTTCACCCTTGCAGGTCTTGGATAGGACTTCATGTCGAGTGCTTACGTGAAAAAACTCTTCGTTCCCATCGCTGTTTCTCTTTTTCTGGTCACGATCGCGAGTGCACAGGCCCCGGCGCCCGCGAAGCAACTTACTATCGAGGCCATATTCGGCGGCGCAGGCATCACCGGGCGCTCTCCTGAAACGATCAAGTGGAGTCCTGACGGCACGAAGTTGTCGTTCGTGCAGCGTGATGACTCCGGCGAACACGGCGAACTTTATTACGTTGACACCGCGACAGGCGAGAAGAAGGTGCTGGTCAGCGAAGTCAAGCTGTCGCAACTGGCGCCTCCGACATCCAAGATCAAGGACGAACGGGAAAAGGAACGGGTGACGCGGTACCACGTTGCGGCGTACTCATGGTCGCCCGACTCGAAGCACTTGCTGTTCGATGCGCAGGGGCAGCTCTGGTATTTCAGCCTCGACACGGGGACGGGCGTGCAACTCACGTCGTCTCCTGACCCAAGCGAGGACCCCAAGTTCTCTCCAGATGGCAAACGCCTGGCCTATATTCGCAAACACAATCTGTATGTGCATCCGGTATCGGGAGAAGAGGGTGAGAGACCGCTGTTTCAACAGGAAAAAGAAAAGGGCAAGGATAAAGACAAGGACAGGGATAGGGACAAGAGCAAAGAAGACGACATCCTGAACGGTGAAGTCGACTGGCTGTACGCGGAAGAACTGGCCGTGCGCAGCAACTTCTTCTGGTCGCCCGAGGGGCACGAAATTCTGTTTCTTCAGATGGACGAGAGCCGCGTGCCTACCTATCCCATTACCGATTGGCTTCCGGTTCATCCGCATGTCGAGCAGGAAAAGTATCCGCAGCCGGGCGATCCAAACCCCGTAGTGCGCCTGGGTGTCGCGGGGAGCGAT
>CAWGIB010000013.1:0-28513 GCA_963822545.1 uncultured Acidobacteriaceae bacterium | reverse complement strand
TCCTCAGGTGTCTAAACTAGAGCCGCGAATTGTTGGTCTGCGGGGCGTCGACGCTGCACTTTTCCGCTACACTTCCGCTAAACTAGGCGGACATTCATTGTGGGGATTCTGATTGCAAAATAATGGGAGCCGTTCGCGCCGATATCTGACGCTGTTTTTCTGTTCGCTCGCTCTGATTTCTGCTGCGGCACAAGGTGTTCGTCCCGAGCAGTATGGGGGCCTGAAATGGCGGCTGATCGGGCCATTTCGTGGAGGCCGGGCGGTTGCGGTCGCGGGTGTGGCGGGCAATCCGACCACGTTTTATTTTGGAGCCGTGAATGGCGGAATCTGGAAGACGACGGATGCCGGCCTGGTTTGGCAGCCGATCTTTGATGATCAGCGCATCGCGTCGATCGGCGCGCTGGCGGTCGCGCCTTCCGAACCGAAGACGATTTATGCCGGCACGGGCGAATCTGATATCCGCTCCAACATGTCCTCGGGAGACGGCGTGTACAAGTCCGTGGATGGCGGGCAGAGTTGGAGCAACGTTGGCCTGCGGGAAACCCGGCAGATCAGCCGCATTGTAGTGGATCCGCAAAACGCCAACGTGGTGTACGTGGCCGCGCTCGGCCATGCGTACGCGGCGAATGACGAGCGTGGCGTGTACAAGACGACCGACGGCGGTGCCCACTGGGCAAAGGTTTTAGATCAAGGGGCAGAGATTGGCGCGGCCGATCTGGCAATCGCGAGCAACAATCCGAACGTGCTCTTTGCGACCACGTGGCGCGCGCGGCGTCCACCTTGGACTACGTATGCTCCGCTGGGAGGGCCGGGCAGCGGGCTTTTCCGTTCCGTTGATGGCGGGCAATCGTGGTCCCAGCTCAAATCGAATGGACTTCCGGAAGGCGATTGGGGACGTTCGGGGGTTGCGGTTTCGACAGATGGAAAACGTGTGTACGCGTTAATCGATGCCAAGAAAGCTGGCCTGTACCGCTCCGATGACGGTGGGGATACGTGGACGCTGGTGAATTCCGATGCGCGCATCACGAGCCGTTCGTGGTATTTCGGCGGCATCACGATCGATCCGAGCAATCCTGATGTCGTCTACATTCCGAACGTGGCGCTTTACCGGTTGGACGATGGCGGTAAGACGATCACAGTGGTGCGAGGCGCTCCGGGAGGAGACGACTATCACCAGATCTGGGTCGATCCGAAAGATTCGACGCGAATGGTTCTTGGCACTGACCAGGGAACCACGATCAGTTTGGATTACGGCAAGACATGGAGTTCCTGGTACAACCAGCCAACGGCCCAGCTTTACCACGTGATCACGGACGACAAGTTTCCGTATGCGGTTTACGGCACTCAGCAGGATAGCGGTGGCATCGCGGTGATGAGCCGGACCGATCACGGGCAGATCGACAATCGGGACTGGTTCTCGCCGGGAGGCAGCGAGAGTGGATATATCGCGCCCGATCCGAACGATTCGAACATTATTTATTTGACGGGAACCTATGGTTCTGTGGCTCGCTTCGACCGTCGATCCTCTTTCAGCCAGGACATCACGCCGTGGCCGGTCTCCACGTGGAATACGGAGATCTACGAACGCAAGTATCGCGATCCTTGGACGCCGGTGCTGGTGTTCTCTCCCTTTGACAAGAAGACGCTGTATCTCGGCACACAGTTCGTGATGAAGACCGTCGATGGAGGACTGCACTGGCAGACGGTCAGTCCTGATCTGACGGGAGCGAGTGGTAGCGAAGGAAAGAAGGCGGAGGGTCCGGCAACGATCAACAACGCACGGGAACGAGGATACGGCGTGGTGTTCACGATCGCGCCGTCCGGGTTGGATGGAGGTGTCATTTGGGCGGGGAGCAATACGGGCCTGATTCATGTGACGCGCGACGGTGGCAAAACGTGGAAGGACGTTACGCCGAAGGACGTGACAAATTGGAGCAGGATTTCGCTGATCGAAGCGTCACACTTCAATCCGGCGGAAGCTTATGCGGCGGTCGACAGGCATCGGCTGGACGACCAGAAGCCCTACCTGTATCGCACGCGCGATTACGGCGCGACGTGGCAGCTTATCACCGAGGGAATAGCAGAACCATCTTTTCTGCGCGCCGTTCGTCAGGATCCGAAAATCAAGAGCCTGCTATTTGCGGGCACTGAGCTGGGGATTTATGTTTCCTTCGACGATGGAGATCACTGGCAGTCGCTGCAATTGAATCTTCCGGCGACGTCGGTGCAGGACATGGTTGTGCACGGAGACGATCTGGTGATTGCGACCCATGGCCGTTCATTCTGGATTCTGGATGACATTACGGCGCTGCGGCAGGTGAAGCAGACATCCGAAGAGGCCGTGCTGTATTCGCCGGCAACGGCCGTGCGTGTCGATAATGATTGGTTCCTCGGAACGCCGGTACCGCCGGAGGAACCAGCGGCGGCGAATCCTCCGAATGGCGCAATCGTTGACTACTACTTGGGTGACGCAGCGCGGCAGGTCAAGTTGGAATTTCTCGATGAAAAGAGGAATGTGATTCGGGGATTTTCTTCGGATGAGAAGAAGCCAGGGAAGCGTCCGCCAATGGCCATCGCTGAGCGCTGGTTCCCCCAGCCACAAGTTCTGGATACGAAGCCGGGCATGCATCGCTTTGTTTGGGATCTTGCTGCCGGAAAGCCTCCGGACAGCTCCGAGCAGAACGAAAACGACGAAGAGTACGGATCGCCGCGGGGGCCACGGGTGCCACCTGGATCGTACGAAGCAAGGCTAACTGTCGACGGCAAGAGCCTCACGCAATCGCTGAAAGTCTTGATGGACCCGCGCGCGGTCGCGACTGCCAAGGAATTGCAGGAGCAATATCAAGTTGGTCTGCAGTTATTTGGGGAGACGATTCGTTGCCGGAGGATATTGACGGAGATGCATTCGGTTCAAAAGCGGCTGGCGGCGGTTGCGGAGAAAACCGGCGGACAGGATTCAGACATCAAGGCCAGTGTGGCCGCAACGCAAGATGCGATTTCAAAAATCCTGAAGGGGAGTGGAGTTCATGCGGGCGACGACGTGGGCCTGGAGTCGGCGTGTGATGGCGTGGGTGCCGCGTTACGTGTCGTTGAAAGCGGGGATAGGGCGACTCCATCGCAGGCGCTGGCTGTATACGAAGAATCGAAACGGGCTGCAAAATTGCGAATGGATGAGTGGGGCCAGGTAAAGAGCGGTCGATTGGCAGGACTCAACGAACAACTGAAAAAGGCGAACGAGACGCTTGTTCCGATCGGCGACTAGTTGCCGCCGAGCGTGAGCCGCATCTCTTTCGTATGTTTGTCGAAGGTGATGGCGAGGAGTTTCTCGCCGCCTTTGGGAAATTCGTCGGTCACGGATTTGGATTCGTCATACTGTTCCGTGACAGATTTCACTTGAACCCGTAGCGTGTGTTTTCCTGATGGAAGAGGAAGCGTTACGGTTTCCTTGATCCCCCCGCCTAGCAAGATCAATTTCTTCTTGTGGCCGTCGTGGAGCGGATGCTGGTAGGTCAGTTTGTCGTCGATCCAGATTGACAGGGCCCCGTCCGAAAAGTGGTTATCAATATGGATTTCTACGTTCGAATCGGCAAACAATGAGGTGGAGGCCGCAGTGGAGGGAGAAGGTTCGCTGGCCTTAAGCGCGGGCTTTATGGACGGCGCCGGCGCAGCAACTCCGGCCTTGGCAAGGGTTTTGGGCACGCGTGAAGAGCGCTTGGGAAGAACTGGCGCAGTTTTGTGAACATCAACAGAGTTGGTAGGAACCACAGAATCCAGTTCATTGAGCTTGTTTGCCTCCGGGGACGTTTCCGTCCCAATTACAGCGGGATCCGTTTTTTCTTTTGGAACGACTGTCGTATTTTGCTTCGTCGCACTTTCCACCCTCGCGGTGGGCGCCGGGGTCGAAATTCGAATTTGCCGCCATGCAAAGAAACCCAGAATGGAAGAAGCCGCAAAAAATGAAATAAGAGGCCCAGCCAGGACGCGCGAGGACGAAAATCTCGGCAACAGGTTCGATGTGCCTAGCTTGGATGTAGTGCCCGTTGCATGCGAAGAATGAGCTGCGGAAGGCTGGGAATCAAACCCCGCGGTCTTCGAGGCCGCATCGAGCCAGGTGCGATGCCCTTCCGCTTCGGAAAACCAAAGAGCGCCCTTTGGAGCGATTGGAGCACGTTGCCGCAACTGACGGAGGTCACGAGCAAACTCCCGGCCGCGCTGATAGCGGTCGGCAGGATTTTTGGCTAAAGCGCGCGAGATAACCGAGTCAAGCTCGGGGGGTAGGTCTGGAGCCAAGGTAGTAGCTTGCAAGGGGTCGCGATTGGCTACCTTGAAACAAACGGTGGTGGCGCTGCTTCCCTGGAATGGACTGAATCCCGTCAGCACGGAATAGAGAATGGCGCCGAGGGAGAACAAATCGGATCGGCCATCCACGTGTTCGCCTTCCAGTTGTTCGGGAGACATGTAAGCGGGTGTTCCAAGAATACGGCCGGGCAACGTCATGTGGGAGAGGTCCAGTTGCGCGATTCCGAAGTCTCCGATTTTCGCTTGGCCTTCATTGGTGACGAGGATATTTGCGGGCTTGATATCGCGATGGACGACGCCTTGGGAGTGCGCGTAGTCGAGAGCTTCGGCAAGTTCCTGAGTGATCCGCAGGGCAGTATCGAGGGGTAACCTTCCATTCTCGCGCAGGAGTAACTCGCGCAAGGTCTGGCCCTCGATGTGTTCCATGACTATGTAGGGATCAGAAGTTCCTGGTTCCTCGCCTACATCAAAAACGGCCACGATGCCCGGGTGCAGAAGGCGGCCGGCGGCCTGAGCTTCGACGAAGAAACGCTCACGGAATTCGCGCTGTTCCTGGACGCCATTTTGATGCAAGAGGATGGTCTTGATGGCTACGATGCGGTCGATCTTAGGATCGCGAGCCTTATAGACAGCGCCCATGGCCCCGCGACCGATCTCGTCCACGATCTCGTATCGTCCTAGGAGCTTGCCTTGCCGAGTTTCCATGAGGGTGAAGTGCGCCAGACGCAGACAGACATCCACTAGGGTATCTGCAACTGGTGTCGCCCTTAGGTCATATCTGCCAAATTCCCATTACGCCCGTAACCTTCACTAATGCCTTCTTTGTGTTCGGCATGATACATACTTCCGATTGAAACCTTTCGGAAGGTTCACTCCATCCAAGCAATGGTTCAGGAACGCGGGTTAGTAGGGGCGGGAGGCAACATGGGTAGCGAGACGTCAGAACAGGTGATGGCACTCCTCAATGAGCTTTCTGTGCTCAAGGAGTTGAATAAGAAATATGAGGCGGCTCCGAGCGACCCGGAGAAAGAAGGCCACCTTCAGCGCCAGCACCGGGAAACGGAAATAACGGAAGAGATCAAACTACTTGCCGAGCGAAAAAAGAAAGGTGGGTAAGTCCGGGTTCCGTCACGGTTAGGGATCACATTTCGGAACGAACCAATCCAGCTAATTTATTGTGCTGATTTGAACGGTGGGTGTAGGATCAACCGTTGAATTTGTAGCCCGTAAATCAGCGCCTGATTTGCTGGAGCGAGCCCATGAATACCTTCCCGGTTCTGTTGGGTGCACTTTGCGTGTACGCCATCGCCTACCGATATTACAGCGCATTCATTGCAGCCAAAGCGCTTTCTCTTGACGATCGCCGGGTGACTCCGGCACACGCCTATGCGGACGGACATAACTATGTTGCCTCGCCGCGGTGGGTGCTGTTCGGACACCACTTTGCTGCCATTGCAGGGGCCGGCCCACTGGTTGGACCGACGCTGGCTGCGCAATTCGGGTTTGCGCCCGGCTTTATCTGGATCCTGGTGGGCGCGGTGGTCGCGGGATGTGTCCAGGATTTCATTGTGCTGGTGGCTTCGGTAAGACATCGTGGCCGTTCCCTGGCGAATCTTGCGGGGACGGAGATCAGTCCTTTTGCGGGACTGGTCGCGATGATTGCGGTGTTGTTCATTCTTCTGGTCACGCTCGCTGGCCTTGGGATCGTGGTGGTCAATGCGCTGTCGAACAGTCCCTGGGGCGTTTTCACAATCGGTATGACGATCCCCATTGCGGTGATCATGGGATTGTGGATGTTCAAGAGCCACGCCGGGAAAATCACGGTGACGGGTCCCAGTATTTTTGGAGTTGTCCTGCTGCTCGCCAGTGTGGTTGCTGGGCATTGGGTGGCGCAGAGCAGCATGGCTTCGGCTCTGACCTTCACGCCCCATCAGATCACTATCATGATGGCGATCTATGGACTGATTGCTTCGGTGCTTCCTGTCTGGCTGGTGCTTGAGCCGCGCGATTATCTCTCGACCTACGTGAAGCTGGGAACGATCGCAGTTCTCGTTGTTGGTGTTTTCGTAGTTCATCCGAACATTCAGTTCCCGAACTTCACGGCTTTTGTGCATGGGGGCGGGCCGATTATCAAAGGCCCACTCTTCCCGTTTCTGTTTGTGACCATCGCGTGCGGAGCGATTTCCGGCTTCCACTCGCTGGTCTCGTCGGGCACGACGCCGAAGATGCTGGATAAAGAGACCGAGGCGCGCTTCATCGGATACGGAGCGATGATCGCGGAATCGCTGGTCGGCATACTTGCGTTGATCGCCGCGTGCTCGATGTATCCGGGAGACTATTTCGCCATCAACACGGCACCTGCAGTTTTCGCCAAACTTGGATTGACTACCGTCAATCTCAATATGTTCTCGCAGCAAGTGGGCGAGCAGTTGGCGGGACGCACTGGAGGCGCCGTTTCGCTAGCGGTTGGCATGGCGCAGATATTCAAGGGTCTTCCAGGAATGTCGACTCTGATGGGCTACTGGTACCACTACGCGATCATGTTCGAGGCCCTCTTCATCCTGACAACGATTGATACCGGCACCCGAGTTGCCCGCTACGTCCTGCAGGAGCTCATGGGCAAAGTGCACAAACCCTTCGGCAACAATGCCTGGCTGCCCGGGAATGTGATGACAAGCTCGGTTGTAGTTTTGGGCTGGGGCTACCTGATCTACACGGGAAATATTTCGACGCTGTGGCCACTCTTTGGAACAGGGAACCAGTTGCTGGCCACGATCGCGCTGGCTGTCTGCACTACCTTCCTGATCAATATGGGCAGGGCCAAGTATGCGTGGATCACGTTCCTGCCGATGTGCTTTGTGGGAGTGACGACGGTGACAGCGGGTGTTTTGTCGATCAAGAATATTTTCTGGCCCCTCACGGCGAAACCTGGAAGTGAATTCACGGGCTACCTGGACACCATTCTGATGAGCATCTTCATTACGGGTGTCGTGCTGGTGGTTTTCGACGCAGTGCGGCGGTGGATTGCCGCATTCAACGGTGCGCCTGCCCCGGTAGAGGCGTTTGGTCCTCCTCTTACAGAGGCCGGAGAAGTGAAAATGGGTTGCTGCTAAGTGAGGGTTGGGAAATAGAGATAGTGGTCGACGGATGGCGGGCGAGGGCGCCCGCCGAACCGCCGGCGAGGCGCCGGCGCTACAGTCGGTATGTTTCGAACTGGCCTATTTCACGAATGTCAATCCGTGTGGCACCGCGGAGTGGAAGACGTACGCGTATAGCATCACAATGATCCCTACGATTGCGCCCAGCGCGATGGAGTGCCAGAAAACGAAACGGAAGATGATACCTTCGTTGCCTACCTGCTCGGTTGCGGCGGTGGCGATCGTAATGGATTGAGCATCGACCATCTTGCCCATCACTCCACCAGCGCTATTCGCGGCGCACATCAGAATGGGATCGATGCCGAGTTGCTGCGACGTAATGCGCTGCAGGCTTCCGAAGAGCGCGTTGGAAGAAGTATCGCTGCCGGTAAGCGCGACTCCGAGCCATCCCAGGAATGTGCCGAAGAACGGATAGAACCAGCCGGTCCGCGTGAAGGCTAGGCCCAGTACGGCGTCGAGGCCGGAATAGCGAGTGACGTAACCCAAGCCAAGCATGAATGAGATGGCGACCATGGCGAGTCGCATGCGCACCAGGGTTCGCCAGAAAATCTTCATCAGGCGAACGGGGCCGACTCCGAGGAGCAAGCCGGCGACGATGGCGGCGAGAAAGCATCCGGTACCCGTAGCCGAGAGCCAGTTAAAGTCATAGCGTGCAGCTTCGGGAGTCGGCTTGGCTACGACTGGAGCGGAGCGATAGACCGCGTTGTGCAGATAAGGAACATCCCACCCCGGAGCACCCTTCCGAACGGTGCCGTCAGGAAGCACTACCTTAAAGGCCGGCGTGGTGGCCTGATTAATCGCCAGTTTTACGGTGGGCAATCCCCAGAGCAGTACAAAGACGGAGAGGATGCCGAACGGCATCCATGCTTTGGCGACTTGTCCGGCAGAATACTTACGAATTGTTGCCAAGCCATCGAATTCTGCCGGCTTCCATTCCGCTCCAAATTGATCGCTGATTTTCGCGGTGGGAGGGGGAAGAGGAGCGTCTTTGCCGTCGTAATCGAAGCGCCAGATTTTCTTGGGCTTCCAGAAGTGAAGGAAAATCACGGTTGCCACAATGGAAACGACGCCGCCCATGATATCGACCAGATTGCTGTCCACATGGTTGGACCAGAAAAATTGTGTCAGGGCAAAGGAAAAACCGACCACGAGAATTGCGGGTAGAACTTCGAAGGTTTCCGACCAGCTCACCATAGTGCGAACCAGCCAGAAGGGAACGATGACGGCGGTAAAAGGAAGGATGCGGCCGATCATGGCGTTGAGGTCGGACTCCGGCAAGCCGCAAACTGCTGCCAGGGTATGAACCGGCGTACCGATTGCTCCCCAAGCTACGGGAGCGGTATTGGCGATCAGGTTCAATGCGGCGGCGTGGAAGGGACGGAAGCCGAGACCAATCATGAAGGCTCCGGCAATCGCGACGGGAGCGCCGAAGCCAGCGGCTCCTTCAATGAAAGCGCCGAAACAGAAGGCGACGAGCAATACCTGGAGGCGGCGATCGGGAGTGATTCCGGCGATCGACTCCTTCATAATTTCAAACTGACCGGTCTCCACCGATATGTCGTAGAGATAGACGGCGGCGAGCACGATCCACGCGATTTTTAATATTCCGAAAGCCACGCCGTAGGCGAAGCTCGTGACCGCGAGGCTCAGAGGCATCTTGAAAACGAGGATGGCTACGAGTACTGCGGTGCCAGCGCCCGCGATCGCACACCAATGTGGCTTCACTCGTAATCCGGCGAGCAAGGTGAACAGCACCACGATTGGCAGAGCGGCTACAAGAGTAGACAACCACCAATGTCCCAACGGGTCGTAGACCTGGCTCCAGTGCATGAGCGCTCCTTTTTTGGCTGCTCTTGTCGCGAGACGGCAACAAGTGTGCGACCTCTAATACCCTCTTCCGCAAGATCTTGTCAATGACTGATTTCAGGTCGGGATTCACGCCAAACGCTCTCGCAAGATCCAGATCGAGGACCGCGCAAAAAGTTTCCTATTTAACTTTTCGATATGGAGTGCAATTTCTTTGGTATAGTTCCTCGCCAATGGGCAACACCACCAACGACCGGGTGAAAAGTTCTACTTCCCTAGCAAGCTCTGGCTCTCTTTCCCGCAACCAGATACGCGGCTTTTGGGCGGCTTGGGGAGGATGGACGCTGGATGGCATGGACTCTTTCATCTATGCCCTGGTACTGGTACCTTCCCTGAGAGAGTTACTGCCCCGCTCGGGCTTTGCGGCGACCAAAGCGAATATCGGCTACTACGGATCGCTGCTGTTTGCGTTGTTTTTGATCGGCTGGGGATTGGCATTTCTGTGGGGGCCGATTGGCGACAAGTTCGGCCGCGTCCGAACGCTGATGCTGACGATCTTGTGTTATTCGGTGTTCACGTTTCTCAGCGCTTTCGCCACGAACATCTGGCAATTGGCAATCTTGCGACTGCTGGCGGGAATTGGAATTGGTGGTGAGTGGGCCATGGGCGGCACTTTTGTCGCCGAGGAATGGCCGGAGAGCCGCCGGCGGCAAGGTGCCGGGTGGATGCACACGGGATACTACGTGGGCATATTCGTCGCTGCTATCGCCAATTACACAATAGGAAGTCATTTTGGATGGAGAGCGATGTTTCTGGTCGGCGGGTTGCCGGCGGTGCTGCTGGCATGGATTCGCCACGGCGTTACCGAGCCGGCACGCTGGCGCGAGAAGGAAAACGTAGTTCGCAACTGGGAAGTCTGGCGACCTCTGGCAGCCATCTTTGCGCCGGCATTTCGTCGCCGCACGATTTTGAACTGCTTGTTCATGCTGGCCTCGATCTCAGGACTTTGGGCAGGAACGGTGTACGTTCCATCGGCAATCACCGCGCTGGCGGAAGCGGCTGGGCGATCCGGACCGGGGGTCGCTCAACTCGCGTCCTGGGGCGTAATGCTTGTTTCTTTCGCCACGATCCTGGGGTGCCTCTTAATGCCTTGGCTGGCGGAACGAGCGGGCCGTCGCGGAGCGCTGGCATTCTACTTTGCATTGATGATGGTCTTCATTGCTCTAACGTTCGGCAAAGTTTTCTATCTTGGCAGTGCGGGGCTGCCGTGGTTTTTTGTCTGCCTCTTCTTTCTTGGCCTGGGAGGAGCAAATTTTTCGGTGTATACGCTCTGGCTGCCGGAGCAATATCCTACCAGCTGCCGAGCCAGCGCTTTTGCTTTCGCTACGTCGTTTGCACGTTTTGGTGGAGCGGGAATCACGTTTCTGGTCGGGGCCGGCGTTCGTCATTTTGGATCACTTGGTACACCCGTAGCTCTGACTGCGCTCGCCTTTGCGCTTGGACTTCTGCTCATTCCTTTCGGAGCAGAGACGCGCGGACAGTCGCTCCCCGCGTAGCTCTCTCCTAATACCGCGGGGGTTTTTGCAGTGGAGTTTTTCCAACAGTTGAGAGCCAAGACCCGCTCTAATGCGCCTGCCGTCAAAACCTCACCTATTGGCACCGGACAAACCGAATCGGCAGGTCGATGCTCCCATGCACTAACTAACGTATCTGTATCGGGTAAAAACTGTATTGTTGGTGTCCGGAAGCAGAAGCGAGACTGTTGGAGTACATTGGCGAATAGCTACGTAAGTTGTTATGTGGCAGAGCTATAAGCACGTGGGTCCCCGGTCTTGCATCAACTCGAGACATCTTGAGTTGCGATAGCAGGCAGGCTGAAGCCGACGACTCTGTACGTGCAGGGAAGAATCAAATCGACAGGGCAGGGGTTGAAATTGTCCGAGCGTAAAACTTTCTGGACCGGATGGCAGGAAAGAATTTCTTCCCTGCGGAACGTGCCTGCGGTCCTGAAAATTGTATGGGAATCGGGCCATGGAGTTGTAATTTTCGGCCTGGTTTCACGTCTTTTTTCGTCGCTTCTGCCAGTACTGCTGCTCTGGATCACCAAGCTCATTATTGATGGAATTGTGCATGCCATTTCCGCGCACCAGGCGGTGACGCCGCGGATCTGGTGGCTGGTGGCGGCTGAATTCGCGGTTGCCGTTCTCAACAGCATTCTGGTTCGAACGATTGATTATTCCGATTCACTGCTCGCCGACAAGTACACACGGCATGTCAGCATCCGGGTAATGAATCATGCGGCGAGCCTTGACCTGCTCGCGTATGAAGATCCCGTTTTCTACGATCGTCTGGAACGCGCAAGGGTGCAGGCCACCGACCGGCTGGTGATGATCCAAGCGGTTGGGCGATTGGTGCAGCAGAGCATTACCACGATTACCTTGTCGGTCTCGATCATGTTCTTCTCTCCCTGGCTCATGTTGTTGCTGATCGCCGGAGTGGTGCCGGCGTTCCTCGGGGAAAGCCACTTTGCGTTTCTCGGATACGCGAAGAATTTCAGACAGACGCCGATTCAACGACAACTGGATTATCTGCGGTTACTCGGGGGCAGCAAAGAAGCTGCCAAGGAATTAAAGCTGTTTGGCCTGCGGAAATTTTTGAGCGAACGTTTTACCCATCTTTCTGACCAGATCTATGCTGAGAATACGAGCCTTGCGCGGCGCAAGCTGATTGCAGGTGCGGCGCTTTCCGCGGTCGGAACGATGGGCTACTACGCAGCCTATGTATTCGTGATCTGGAGGACGGTTTCCGGCGAGCTGAGTATCGGTACCTTGACGTTCTTGACTGGCGCGATTCTTCAGGCCAGCAGCAATATCCAGCAGATTTTCTCTACTTTGGCTGCTATTGGCGACCAGGCTCTCTTTCTTACTGACCTGCTGGCGTTTTTCCAGATGCAGCCAACCATCCGATCAAAGCCGAATGCGCTGCCGGCGCCCCGCCCGATTACGCACGGGGTCGAGTTCCGCAATGTGTCATTCAGTTATCCGGGAAACTCGCGTCTGATTCTCGACCACATTAATTTTTTCCTGCATCCAGGAGAGCGGTTGGCGCTGATTGGAGAAAACGGTCAGGGCAAGACGACGATCGTGAAGTTGATTACGCGTCTTTATGACCCGACGGAAGGGCAGATATTGCTTGATGGAGTCGACCTGCGTGACTACGACCTTGAAGACGTGCACCGCATCATGGGAGTAATTTTTCAGGACTTCATGCGCTACGAAATGACCGCTCGCGACAACATTGCGGTGGGGAAGGTTGAGGCGATTGATAATCTGCCGCTCCTGCAGGAGGCGGCAAGAAAAAGTATGGCTGATCCGACAATCGCTCGCCTTCCGCAGGCATACGAGCAGATGTTGGGCCGCCGTTTCGAGCAAGGCGTGGATATATCCGGCGGTGAGTGGCAGAAGGTTGCGTTGGCACGAGCCTATCTTCGCGACGCGCAACTGCTCATTCTGGATGAGCCGACCGCGGCACTCGATGCGCGCAGTGAATACGAGGTTTTTCAGCGTTTCGCCGAACTGACGGCGGGGAAGATGGCGCTTTTTATTTCTCACCGCTTCTCGACTGTGCGTTCGGCCGACCGGATCATCGTGCTGGAAAACGGGAAGATTGCCGAAGAGGGCAGTCACGATCAGCTTGCGAGACTCGGTGGGCGGTATGCCGAGTTGTTTGAGATGCAAGCGTCGAGTTATCGCTAGGTAATCGAATGACGGAAAGTGCAAATCGAGTCATTACCACGGAAGAAAAACAGGAGACCACTGCCGTTTCTTCACCCGTAGAAATGACGGATGATCGCGTGGAGCTGCGGGCAAAGGCTACCAAACTCGCCCGGTCATTGGCTTGGATCCCGGGCCAATTAGAGTCGCGCGACTTCAGCGAGCGCTACCGGAAGCTGGAGCAGGCGTTTCGTCCCGTGCTTGATGTACTAGAATCGCCGCCGCATACGCGGCGAGTCGGCCGATTTTCGAGCGCTGCGGGATGACTTGCTACTCCTTGAAGGGGAGTTACAGGGTATAGCTGGGACTTTTGGAAGTCCGCACAAGATTCCGCAGGTTCGAACCCGCGAAGGAGCAATCATTTCAAGGATCGCGGCGGTCGCGGGCGACTTTCTTTATTCCGTCGACTACAAATTCAGCGAGCCTGCCTTCAGCACCTACGTTTTTGCCTTTCAAGAAATTACGGTACTCAAAGTTGTCGAACTCTGGATGCTCGTCCCGGTAATGAGGCTGACGCTACTGGAACAAATCGCGGACCGGGCTGCCATATTGTTGCGCGATCCGACTGCGTCCGACGGCGTTCAGCAACTGGTGCGGAGTCTTCTCGAGATCAAACAAGCCGCATGGAAATGCGTCATTGAGCCGCTGATTTTGTTTGATCGGGTGCTTCGTCAGGACCCTGCACGAGCCTACGATCGCATGGACTATGAGAGCCGCGATATGTATCGCCGGGAAGTTGTCAATATCGCGGACTATTCTGACTGCAGCGAGTTGCAGGTAGCGAATCATATGCTCGCGCTCGCTACACACGCTCAGCAGCAGCAACATGAGGATCCGCGAGTTACTCTACGGGCATCGCACGTCGGATCATATTTGCTTGCAGAAGGCCGTCCGGACCTGGAAGACAAAACGGGCTTCAATCCTCCTTTCGGCCAGCGCTTTCGAACGTGGCTTCGCAACCATCCGGATGATTTTTATCTTCCCGGTATCGCCATCCTGACATTGGCGACGGTGTCGGGCGTGGTCCTGGCTTTGACCAAGGCGTCCACTCCTTTGAGTTTGGTATTCCTGTCGCTTCTGGCTGTGTTGTTGCCGGTTTCTCAAAGCGCTGTGCAGATCATGAACTACATAGCCACACGCTTTCTGCCCGCGCAGATACTGCCGAAGCTTGATTTTTCGGAAGGACTTCCGAATGACTGCGTGACGCTGGTGGCCATTCCGACGATTCTCACCAATGAGAATCAGGTTCGGAAACTGGTGGATGCTCTCGAAGTTCGTTTTCTCGGCAACCAGGATTCGAATCTCCACTTTCTTCTGCTCACCGACCTTCCCGATTCGCATTCGGAGCCGCTAGATAAAGACAATCCGCTGGTAGATTTGGCCGGGGACCTGATTCGCCGCTTGAACGAAAAGTATGCAGCGAAGAAACTGGGCTCGTTCCTTTTGTTGCATCGCCACCGCGTCTACAATCCCCGCGAGCGGCTGTGGATGGGATGGGAACGCAAGCGCGGCAAGTTGATGGACCTGAACAATCTGCTGGGCGGCAAGTTTGACAGCTTTCCCGTTAAGGTTGGCAATCTCTCGCTGCTGTCAACAGTACGGTTTGTAATTACGCTGGATTCGGATACAGAGCTTCCTCGCGGGTCCGCTCGCCGCATGGTGGGAGCGCTGGCCCATCCCTTGAATCAGGCAATTATCGATAAGCAGCAGGGGATCGTCGTGGCCGGATATGGCATTTTGCAGCCCCGGGTTGGGGTTAGCGTGCAAAGCACGGCACGATCGCGGCTGGCGACAATTTATTCGGGGCAGACCGGGCTTGATATTTACACGCATGCTACTTCGGACGTGTATCAGGATCTGTATGGGGAAGGGATTTTCGTCGGCAAGGGGATCTATGAGGTTGCGACGTTGCACACCGTGCTCCACGGCCGGTTTCCACGCAACGCCCTGCTTAGTCATGATCTGATCGAAGGCGCGTATGCTCGCGCGGGTCTGGTCAGCGATATCGAGGTGATCGAGGATTATCCGTCTCACTACAGCGCTCACAATCGCCGCAAACACCGCTGGCTCAGAGGAGATTGGCAAATCACGGAGTGGCTCCTGCCGATGGTCCCGGATGAAGAGGGACGGCGCGTGCCGAACCCGCTTTCGGTTGTTTCCAGCTGGAAGATTCTCGACAATTTGCGTCGCAGCCTGGTGGAACCTGCGCTATTTCTATTGTTGATACTGGGCTGGACGGTTCTGCCCGGCAGTCCCAGAGCATGGACGCTCGCAACTGTCTTCATTCTGCTTTTGCCTGCGATGTTCCAGTTGGCGGTCGAGTTTATAGAGGGTGTTGTTGCTGGACAGGGAGCAAGCCTTTCCGGAGCAATTGATGGCTTTATAAACGCGCTGTTTGCGACCGGGCTAATGGTCACTTTTCTGGCGCATCAAGCGCTTCTGTCGATGGACGCGGTGGTGCGAACGATGGTGCGGCGGTTTATCACCCGCCAGCGCTTGTTGGAATGGGAAACGGCAGCAGAGGCGGAACTGGCGGGCGACAAGCGCACGATGCTTGACATCTACTTGAACTGGACGCCTGTCCTCGCACTAGCGATTTTCTTTCTTGTATGACCTGGCAAACAGAAAGGCCCTTTGGGCAGCAATGCCGGTCCTTCTGCTATGGGCATTCAGCAGGCCGATTTCACAATGGCTAAATCTGCCGCCCCGCGCGCCGCGCAAGAAAGTATCCGAGAGTAATCGACGGTTGCTGCGAGTTGCCGGGCTGCGCACCTGGCGCTACTTCGCCGAGTTCAGCACGGAAGAACATCACTGGCTGATTCCGGACAACGTGCAAGAGGACGGACTGAAGATTGCTCCGCGCATCTCTCCGACGAACCTTGGCTTCCTCTTCAATGTGCGCCAGGTGGCTTGCGATTTTGGCCATCTCACGGTGCCGGAGTTTGCTGAGCTCAACCTCAAAACGCTGGAAACAGCGTCGAAGATGGAGCGGCATCAAGGGCATTTTCTCAACTGGTACGACACAAGGACGCTTGTGCCTCTGCGACCGGCGATCATTTCAAGCGTCGACAACGGCAATCTCGTCGCTTCGCTTTGGACACTTCAGCAAGGATGCCGGGAACTACTCGAACGGCCCTTGTTGCAACCAGAATTGACCGAAGGCATTGTCGATCATCTTTACGTTTTGACCACGCTCGGAGCGTTACCTCGACGCAAGTTTTCTGCCATGGAGAAATCGCTTCGAGGCCCGGGGTGGCTGCAATATCTCCTGACCTTTCCGGATGCGATTCTCGAGAACATCCGCGCTAGGGTCTTAAATTCGAAACGTGCTGCTGAGGCGGGCTGGTTTCAAAAGCAAACGGAATTACGGATCAGCCAAATTCGACACACCGTTGAGACTTACGCGCCGTGGCTGTTGCCGGAATTTGCGGAGCTTCAAATAGACTCGAAAATACGTCTGCAGAACCGCGTTGATGAGAGACCTGCGCTGCAACGCCTGCCGGTGTTCATCGATGATCTTTCGGTTCGACTGCAATCGGCAGATTCTTCCATGGGAGCAGAGTCAGGCAACAGCTATCGAAAATTGCTATCGCTGCTGCCAGCGGCGCGAGCCAATGTTACGCGCCTTATCGAAGAACTAAACAAGGTTGCTGATCAAGCGGGCGTGCTGGCCGATGAAATGGATTTTGAATTCCTTTTCAACGAGCGGCGGCAACTTCTCTCGGTAGCTTTTGAGGTGGAGAAGCGACAGCTTCTGCCGGCTTGTTATGACTTGCTGGCCAGTGAAGCCCGCATCGCTTACCTCGTTGCCATCGCTAAAGACGAGATTCCGCAGGAGAGCTGGTTCCAACTCGGTCGTGCGCCCATGGAGCACGACGGAGTGGTCGGATTGCTCTCATGGACGGGAACGATGTTCGAGTACCTGATGCCCGCGCTATGGACTCACATCTATCCCAACACTCTTCTGGAACGTGCGGCGACGGTTGCGGTAACGGCGCAACAAGCCTACGCAGCAGAGAAGAAAGTGCCGTGGGGTATCTCGGAATCGGCCTGCGCGAGAATGGATGATGGGGGGAACTACACGTACTATCCCTTCGGCGTGCCGCAATTGGCGATCCAGAAACCGGAGCAGCCTGGTCCCGTGATCTCGCCTTATTCATCCGTACTCGCGTTAAGTGTTGATCCTCCGAGTGCGCTTCGCAATTTGCGCCAGATGCAACGCCAGCGATGGATGGGATTGTATGGATTTTACGAATCGCTGGACTTCAGCCTGGCGCGCGGACGGATGCAGTCTCGCCGACCGCAACTCGTGCGTTGCTGGATGGCTCACCATCAGGGCATGAGCTTGTTGTCGATTGCGAATTTTCTGCACGATTCGGTAGTACAAAACTGGTTTCATAGTCATCCGCGGGTGCGGGCTACCGAACTTCTGTTGCAGGAGAAGCCTGTCGGGCACCTTCACGTGCTCAGAGATGGCGCGAAGGCTGCGTAGGCTGCGAACTCTCGAAGCAGGGCATGTGAAAGTAAATCAAGCAGATGCTTTGAATAACTTTGCGAGGTTTTCAATATCGGCGGCACTGGCGTCGCCTACCACGAAATAACGGAGGCCGCCCTGGCTCCATGTTGCCATGTTGAAAGGCAACTTGTTCGACAGGGAAGGATTGTCGCCGAAGTTCTTTGTTAATGCCCGGTCCTGGAAGACAAAAACAGAAATATGGTGCTTTCGCACATCGTAAATGAGATGTGCGCCGGGCGTTTGATCGAGGTAGGTCATACGCCCACCCAGGAGCGAAAAGTCCGTGCCCTGCAG
Source organism: uncultured Acidobacteriaceae bacterium (assembly GCA_963822545.1). Lineage (GTDB taxonomy): Bacteria > Acidobacteriota > Terriglobia > Terriglobales > Acidobacteriaceae > Acidiflorens. Next base: position 10,667 of record CAWGIB010000013.1, on the reverse strand, counting down.
CTCTGGCAAATTGAATGCAAACGGAATTTTTCCCTGAAACCACGGCTTGACAGTATGGCGATCGGTGGAGACGACATCGACGGGAGATGAACTGGCCAAGGTCGCTACGTGGAGATCAGCGATTTCGCTGAAGACGTGGTCACGGTACGCCAAGTCTCGTCGAGTTTGGGTTGCAACGTAGGTGAGCGACAACATTGCGGCGACCAGAATGACGGCTGCGGCTGCCATCATCCACCCCCAGCGGAAGCTGCGGTGCCGCGGCTTGGAGGCAATACTTTGCCGCATCCGGCTTCGGAAATCGGCACTCGGAGTGAAACGCTGTCCAGCGCTCTGAACCGCCCGTTTCATCTGCACGCGCGAAAGCGCATCCGCGGAGCAAGACGCACAGGTGCGCACATGGGCATCAAAGGTGCGCATATCCTCCTCGGGGAGTTCACCGTCGAGATAGGTGTCGATCTTCGCCTTCCAGGCCTCACAAACCATGCTGGGTCCCCTTTGCCATTGCTGCGCCTTCTTTGATATGAGGTCGTAGTCGATCCCGCAGGCTTCGCCTGGCCCGCGATAAACGAGACATCACGGTGCCGATGGGAACTGAGAGTGTCTCGGAAATCTCCTGATACGACATCTCTTCGACTTCGCACAAAAGAAGGATCTCGCGAAAATGAACTGGTAAGTCATCCATTGCGCTTTGTAGCTGGTCGCGGTTCACGCGCTCAAAAAGGACCGTCTCGGGCGTTTCGTGCTCCACGGCGAGCTCGGGCCCGTCTTCGTCCGCATCCAACGCCACGGTCATGGTCACTTTCAAGCCGGTGCGGGAAGTCAAGAAAGTGTTGCGCAAGATGCGATACATCCATGCCCGGAAATTGGTTCCCAACTGGAAAGATGGAAACCCTTTTAGCGCCTTCGCGTAAGTCTCCTGCACCAAGTCTTCTGCCTCGTCGCGATCGTGGGTAAGCCATTGCGCGAAGTTATACAACGGATCGAAGAGCGGCATCGCCAATGCTTCGAACGAATCGGGTTGAAGGTCCCGGCCGGACACGTCCACATAGTAGAACATCGCGGAAGCCGATTTATTCCCTAATTAATTGTCGGCACCTCAGCAATTCAGGTATCGGAACGGAATAAAAACTCGCCAGATTTGTTTGCACTGTAGAGGCAACAATGGTCAACCCGTTCGATCCCAAGACCGTGTTTCTGGCGAAACATGCACAACACGTGGTGTTGATTCACTTTCCCATCGCGCTGTTCATTTCTGCGGTGGCATTCGATTTCTTCGCTCATTGGACGAAGCGTCGAGGAGTGGCAGACGCCGCCTATTACAACCTTCTTGTGGCGGCGATCTCGACGGTGCCGGTGGTGATCACCGGCCTTCTTGCGTGGCGCTTCCAGCTTGAAGGACAAAAGCTGAAAGGCTTGCTCTTGCTTCACCTGTTGCTGGCCGGCCTTTCGACCGGATTCATTTGGGTAGTTTGGATGGTGCATTTCCGGGCCCAACGCAAAGCAGTGTGGCCGCCGAGCTACCGACTGCCACTTGAAGTTCTAGCAGTCATCGTCGTCGGACTCACAGCGCACCTGGGGGGCTTCCTTAGCGGAGTAAACGGGCCTGGTTAGCGGATGGGAAAAATTCATGCGCGTTCCCCAATTTTCTCTGGAATAAAAACGATCGAGCTTGGTTATCCATCCAGAACGTAAAACTCTACGGAGGCAAGATGCCGAACAACAAAAAGGATCTCATCGATCAGAACTTACAAGACCTTAACAACGATGGCGTTGATCGCCGCGGCTTTCTGAAGTGCATGGCGTGGGCAGGAACTGGGACTGGTTTGGACGATGAGCGGCGGCATTCCTGTGTCGCGCGCGTTCGCCAAGACCTCGGGCGGAAAGGCAGGCAAGGCGGGGGATTTCAGTTTCGTGCAGATCAGCGACAGCCACATCGGGTTCAACAAGCCGGCGAATCCCGATGTCACGGCGACCTTGCAGACGGCGATTGACAAGATCAACGCGATGCCACACAAGCCGGATTTCATTATTCACACAGGCGACTTGAGCCAACTCTCGAAGCCCAGCGAGTTCGACACGCTCGACCAGGCACTAAAAGGTGCGGCCGCGAAACAGATTTTTTTCGTGCCAGGCGAGCACGACATGCTGAGCGACAACGGCGAGCAATATCTCCAGCGATATGGGAAAGGCACAAAGGGTGCGGGTTGGTACAGCTTTGACCACAAAGGCGTTCATTTCGTGGGCCTCGTGAACGTCGCCAACCTGAAGGCAGGAGGGATGGGATCGCTTGGCCACGAACAGATCGAGTGGCTTGAGGCTGACCTCAAGGGACGCGGGACCAGCACTCCGATCGTGCTCTTCGCCCATATACCGCTGTGGACGATCTATCCCGATTGGGGATGGGGCACCGACGATAGCGAACAAGCGCTCTCGTATGTCAAGAAATTTGGTTCGGTGACGGTTTTAAACGGTCATATCCACCAGATCATGCAGAAGATTGAAGGCAAGGTCTCGTTCCACACCGCGATGTCGACCGCCTTCCCTCAACCCGCGCCGGGTAGCGCTCCTTCTGCCGGCCCGATGAAGGTGCCAGCCGATCAACTCCAGCGAGTGCTGGGTATCACGGATGTGAACTACCTGGTTAGTGGCAGAAGTCTCGCGATTGTCGACTCGCCACTCGCTGCACCGGGCAGTAACGCGTCGGGACGTGGAAGCGAATTGGTTGGGGTTGGCGCGGTTCTGGGATGAAGTCACTCACTGAAGAGCGGACAACGGTGAAAAGAACAAACCATGAAAGGACACACAAGATGAATCGGAAAAATGTATGGATCGCAAGCTTGGCGGCGCCAATTGTGATTGGGACGTTGTTGCTTTTTGCCGGATTAGGGAAAGTCGCAGCAAGCGATCAGCCTTCCGCGACGAATGCGGAGGTGAAGATCGACAACTTTGTTTTTGGACCTCAAACGGTTACCGTGCCTGTGGGAGCGACGGTGACGTGGACGAACCTCGATGACATTCCGCATACGGTGGTGAGTACAGACGGGGTGTTCAAGTCAAAGGTGCGGGATACGGATGAAAAATTTTCGTACACGTTTACGAAACCGGGAACGTACTCTTATTTCTGCTCCGTGCATCCCAAGATGACCGGCACCGTCGTGGTGAAATAACTACCTCGCAAAGTTGAGGGATGAACCAAGAGCAGCCGGGGAAGTCCGGCTGCCTACTTCGACTTGGTGGGCTACCTGAATTGGTGTCCCAGTCGCCTCTGCCGTTCCTGGTTGCTCTTCCGCTATACTAGAAGAGTAATGTCGGTCATCAAAAACATCGGGGCGATCGCTCAGGGAATGACCATTACCCTGAAGGAAATGTTTCAGCCAACCATCGTGGAGAACTATCCCGACGGTCCCGGCCCGCTGAAAGGCGCGAAGTTTCAGGAACGTTTTCGCGGCATGCACGTGCTGCAGCGCGACGAAAATGGGCTGGAAAAGTGTGTGGCGTGCTTTTTGTGTGCCGCTGCCTGCCCGGCCAATTGCATTTACATCGAGGCTGCCGAAAATACCGAAGAAAAGCGCATTTCGGGAGCTGAGCGCTACGCCAAGGTTTACAACATCGACTACAACCGCTGCATCTTTTGCGGATACTGTGTCGAGGCCTGCCCCACCGACGCGATCACGCACGGTCATGGGTTTGAACTGGCCACCTTTAATGCCAGCAATCTGGTTTATCGCAAAGAGCAGTTGCTCTCGATCGCCCCAGCGCACATGGGCGCGAATTCCGTGTTTAACGGCGCGGAATCGGAAGGCGGCGCCCCCGCGCAGATGATGCCGGGGAGTTAGCCGACTTCATTCATCCAGAAAATCCCCTCCGGTCCGCGAAATGGGCCGGTTTTGTGTACAACACACAATCTCCGGTTCCACGTTGTCAATTCGCAGTTGGCGTTCTCTACATTGCCAACGGCTGGATACGGATAGGAGATTGACGTACCCGGCGTGAGAATACTGTAGGCAGCAAGCACTGATTTCGAATGGCTGATTTTCTTCAAACCGTGAAAGAGCGAGTGGTCGTCTACGACGGCGCCATGGGCACCAACATCCAGGTGCGGCAGCCTACGCTGGACGATTACTGGGGGAAAGAGAACTGCTCGGAAGTTCTGGTGCTGAGCCGCCCCGACATTATTCGCGACATTCACGCGGACTTCTTCCGCGTTGGCTGCGATGTGGTCGAGACCAATACCTTTGGCGGAACGCGCACGGTGCTGGCCGAATTTGAGCTTGCCGATCGTGTTCGCGAGATCAACCTGGCCGCCGCGAAGCTCGCGAAAGAAGTCGCGCAGCAATTTTCGACCAAGGAACGTCCTCGGTTTGTGGCTGGTTCGATGGGTCCGACCACGAAGCTGCCATCGCTCGGCCACATCACATTTGACGCCATGGTGCTGGCCTACGAGGAGCAGGCCGCGGCATTGATCGAAGGCGGGGTCGACCTTCTTCTGATCGAGACGGCGCAGGACCTGTTGCAAGCAAAAATCGCGACCGTCGGCGTGCTGGAAGCAATGCGCAAAGCAGGGAAGCGCCTGCCTGTGACCGTTCAAGTCACCTTACAGGAAAGCGGGCTGATGCTGCTCGGCACCGAGATCGGCGCCGCGCTGACTGCATTAGAACCGTACGACATTGATGTGATCGGCTTGAACTGCGCGACCGGCCCGGCCGAGATGAATGAAGCTGTCCGCTATTTGGCGCTGAACTCGACCAAGGAAATTTCCGTTCTTCCGAATGCCGGTCTTCCCCAGAATGAAGGCGGGCATGCTGTCTACAAGCTCACGCCGCAGGAACTGGCGAAATTCCACAAACACTTCGTTGTCGACTACGGCGTTCGCATTGTCGGTGGATGTTGCGGGACCAAGCCGGAGCACCTTAAAGCAGTTGTTGAAGCGGTGAGTAATGTGGAGCCCGCGAAAAGGGAAGTGAAGCCAGCGGGCGCGGCTTCAAGCGCTTATACCTCGGTTCCTCTGGACCTTGAACCGAAGCCGCTGATCGTGGCAGAAGAGATGAACACGACCACGCGCGTCGAGCATTTCCGCAATCTGGTGCGCGCGAAGAAGTATGACGACATCCTGACCTTGGCGAAGAAGCTGGCCAATGAAGGCTCGCACATGTTGGACCTGTGCTGCGCCATTGTCGGCGAGGACGAGAAGGGATACATGTCCGCAATCCTCGAAAAGATTGCTACGCGAGTGCCCGCGCCGATTCTGGTGGATTCCACCGAGGCCGATGTTGTGGAAGAGGCGCTCAAGCGAATTCCGGGCAAGGCGATCATCAATTCCATCAACCTGGAAGATGGCGAGAAGCGCACCTCCAAAGTTCTTCCCATGGCCAAGCGTTATGGTGCGGGAGTCATTGCGCTCACGATCGATGAAGAGGGAATGGCTCTTACTGCCGACCGCAAAGTAGCGATCGCGCATCGCATTTTTGATCTTGGCGACGAAGAAATACGGAATTCGCCCAGTCGATTTGATCTTCGACACGCTGACTCTGCCGATCTCCACTGGGCAGGAAGAATACCGTTCGGCTGGCATTGAGACGTTGAACGCCGTCAAACGAATCCGGCAGGAATTGCCGGAAGTGAAAACGGTGCTCGGCGTCAGCAACATCAGCTTCGGATTGGACGCGTATCCGCGGAGGGTATTGAATTCCGTATTCCTGCACGAAGCGGTTGAGAATGGTCTCGATATCGCGATCGTCAACTACACGAAGATCTACCCGCTATACAAGATCCCTCAAGAAGAGGTTGAACTCGCCCGAAAACTGATTTATCAGGATCGATCGAACGGCGATCCGCTCCAGATCTACATGCAGCACTTCGCCGGAAAGAAGGGGAAGCCGCAGGCACAGACGACGGCCCATGTCGCGACGCTCTCCATCGAAGACAAACTGAAGTACGCGATTATTAACGGCGAGAAGTCGGTTGGCGAAGGCGCCACCAAGCGCACCCTTGAAGAATTACTTGAAGAAGCGCTCCTGCAATACACGGCGCTCGATCTGATCAATACCGTGCTGCTCGACGGCATGAAGACGGTGGGCGACCTGTTTGGCGCGCGCAAGATGCAGCTTCCGTCGGTGCTCGATTCGGCGGGAGTGATGAAGGCGGCGGTCGCCTACCTCGAACCCAAGATGGAGAAGAGGACCGGTTCGCAGCAAAAAGGAACGATTGTGCTCGCGACGGTGAAGGGCGATGTGCACGACATTGGCAAGAATCTTGTCGACATCATCCTGTCGAACAACGGCTACAAGGTGGTCAACTTAGGAATCAAGCAGTCCGGTGACACGATCATTCACGCCGCGCAGGAGCACCAGGCCGATGCGATTGGACTCAGCGGTCTGCTGGTGAAGTCGACGCTTGAGATGAAGTATGTGATTCAAGAATTGCAGCGCCAGCAACTGGAGTATCCGGTGATTTGCGGGGGCGCCGCCCTCACGCGCAAGTATGTGGAAGACGATCTGCGCCGCGAGTATGCGAACGCCGTGTTCTACGCCGAGGATGCATTTGCCGGGCTTCACGTGATGGAAGACCTGGCGTCGCCAGATGGCAAACGATCAGCGCGGCTGCAGGACGGAAAGACAGTCAAGGAATACGCGAAGGCGACTGCGGTCGATGAAGAGACGGGACCGGTATTCGCAGAACGCAGCGCGGTCGTCACGGATGCGCCGAATATTCCGACACCGCCATTCTGGGGGGTGCGCGTCCGTAAAGACTACGACCTGCGCGAAATCTTTAACTACATCAATGACACGGCGCTCTTCAAGAACCAGTGGCAGTTAAAGACCGCATCGCAGGAAGATTACGCGCGGCTGGTCGAGGAGAAGTACCGTCCCATCAAGAAAAAGCTGCAGGAAGAAATCGTCGCCGCGGACCTCTTCGAGCCGAAAGTAGTGTACGGATATTTTCCGGCTGTTGGCGAGGGGAACGATGTGATCGTTTACGCGCCGTCTGATACGGCTGGCGCGGGATCGGGCGAGTCCATTAATTCGGCATCCCGCGAACTTCTGCGCTTCACCTTTCCCCGACAGAAGGAAGGCCGCAAGCTTTGTATTTCTGATTTCTTTGCCCGAGCCGGGTCGGGGAAGATCGATGTCCTCGGTCTTTCCCTGGTGACTATCGGCGCGAAGGCATCGGTTGAAACGCAGCGGCTCTTCGAAGCCGGGGAGTATACGCGCTACTTATACCTTCATGGACTGAGCGTAGAAACGGCCGAGGCCTTGGCTGAATATCACCATAAGAAAATGCGTGAAGAATTAGGAATCGCAGGAGAAGATTCCCCGCATATTCGTGACCTGTTTCATCAGAAATATCACGGGTCGCGGTATTCCTTCGGGTATCCCGCTTGTCCGAATCTTGAGGATCAGACCAAGCTGTTCAAGCTACTCGATCCCGAGAAGAATGTGGGCGTCCGCCTGACATCAGGCTTCCTGCTTGAGCCGGAGCAAAGCACTTCGGCGATCGTGGTACACCATCCCGCCGCGAAATACTTCGTGGTCTAACAGCCAGACCGGACACTCCTTGAAGACTCCCTTCAGTAACGGGTCAACAATGAGATGGCTTGTCATTCTTGTTGTCGGCACAGCTTAGTGCCTCTATCCTAGTTGTCAGTTCGATAGGGTCCGAACGTCACCGCAAGGTAACGAGTAACCACGGTGAAGGCAACCGTTTCGCACCTCCTTACAATGAACTTCAGCTTGAAAAGTATTTTCGGCAGGGCATGGTCTCCACCGGACCCAATTTTGGCGGAAGCCGGAATCGCGGGTGAGCTCCTGGTGGCGAAGGTGCGTTTGTGCCTGGCCTCTGCCCTCCTGGTGATACCGGCAGTGAACGCCTTGTTTTTCTCGATGGACAAGAAGGAGAGCATCGTCGGACTGAGCCTGACGTCGATCACTTTCACTCTCTCTATCATCGTTTACGTCATTATTTCCCGGGAATACAACCCGTCGTGGTTGAGTTTCGCCAGTAGCAGCCTTGATGTGAGCGTAGTGAGTGGCGGGCTCGTTCTTTTTCTTCTTATGAACGAGCCCCATACGGCTGTAAACAGCAAAGTCGTTTTTGAAGGCTACTTTCTGGCTATTGGCGGCACCAGCCTTCGTTATGACAAGCGAGTGTGCCTGGTCGCCGGCTTGCTGGCGTTTTGTCAGTACCTGGCTATTGTGTGTTTTACGGCCACTCATTGGGATCTCAACAGCCCTGCTTACGCACCCTATGCTTATGGGTATTTCGGCTGGTCTGCCCAAGTGTCGCGCCTTATCATCATGCTGATTGCGTCCGCGCTCAGTTTTTCTCTGGTCGTGCGGAGCCAGCGATTATTGCAGTTGGCAACCAGCGACCAACTTACGGGCTTGCTTAACCGCGGCTATGTGGATGAGCGTTTCGCGATCGAACTCAGCCGTGCCAGACGCTACTCTAAAGCATTGACCATTGCTGTGATTGACGCCGATCACTTCAAGCTGCTCAACGACACGCATGGTCACCTGGCCGGCGATCTCGTTTTGCGGACCATGGGCGGCACGCTTCGCAATTCCTTTCGCCAAAGCGATATTGCCGGGCGGTATGGGGGAGAGGAATTCGTTGTCATTCTTCCTGAAACCGATATGGAAGTAGCGCAACGAAAGCTGGAGTCGTTGCGAGAACTGGTGGCTGGTACCTCGATGGTGGTGCCTCCGCGTGGACAGAGGGTGCAAGTCACCATCAGCGCCGGCTTGGCCAGCTTTCCACAAGATGGAGATGATGCCGCCGAATTATTTGCTCTGGCCGACCAAAGAATGTTTCAAGCGAAAAAAGAAGGGCGCAACCGCGTTGTCGCCGCCGGCGTTCCCCAGCCGATCGTTACGGCCTAAATCGTAGCAACTTCCTTGACTTATTACCGCGCCGTGCAGCTTTAAGGCTCTCAGCCTTCCTCGGCAGCTTGAGTATTCGTGCCTGCTCGATTTATTGTTTACGTTCTCGGGGGTATTCCTTTGCGAACTACTATGCTCGTCCTTGTTATTGCATTCGCTTTTACCTCAGCGATGGCGGAGAAACACCAGACCAAACCGACTTCAGAGCCTTCTCAAAAACAGACGGAGGCGCAAAAACATTCAGAAAGCAATGCGACCACAGCAGCGGTGCAGCAAGACGAGGGCGAATCGCAGGGTCCATGGAAGGGCTTGCAATATCGTCTCGTCGGGCCATTCCGCGGTGGCCGCGTGGTCGCAGTAGCCGGAGTTGTTGGTCAGGACGACACCTACTATTTCGGATCGACTGCGGGAGGCGTGTGGAAGACCACCGACGGCGGCCTTAACTGGAAGCCGATATTCGATAAGACGAAAGACGCATCGCCCGCGATCGGAGCCATTGCCGTTTCGGAATCTGATCCAAACGTGATTTACGTCGGCACAGGAGAAGCCTGTATTCGCGGCAATATCGTCGGTGGCAACGGCGTCTACAAGTCGATCGATGCCGGCACGACCTGGAAATTCGTTGGCCTTCGCGATACCCACGCCATCGGACGCCTGATCGTTAATCCCAAGAATCCAGATATTGCTTTCGTAGCAGCGCTCGGCCATCCGTTTGGTGACAACGAAGAGCGCGGTATTTTTCGAACGCGCGATGGCGGCACGAATTGGGAGAAAGTTCTCTACAAAGACGCGAAGACCGGGGGCATCGATCTGGCGTTTGACCCCAACAATCCCAACATCGTGTACGCGGCGTTGTGGCAAGCGCGGCGCACCCCTTGGAGCATGGACAGCGGCGGGCCCGGGAGCGGACTTTACAAGTCGATCGACGGCGGCACGACCTGGAAAGAAATCAAAGCACATGGACTGCCGGAAGGCACTCTCGGCCGCATTGGCGTTACCGTCTCCGGAGCCAATTCCAACCGCGTATGGGCAGTTGTCGAAGCCGAGAAGGGCGGCATTTATCGCTCCGATGACGCCGGCGAGAACTGGCATCTGCTGACCGACGACCATCGCTTCCGCCAGCGTGCATGGTACTACTCGCACATTTTTGCCGATCCGAAATCTGCCGACACGGTGTACATCCTGAACACGGCGGCGTATCGCTCGAATGACGGGGGCAAGACTTTCGCGCGTGTGCGCGCGCCCCACGGCGACAATCACGCGCTCTGGATCGATCCCACGAACCCGAGGCGTCTCATCAATGGGAATGACGGCGGCGCGACCATCTCCACCAACGGCGGCGATACCTGGAGCAGCCAATACAACCAGCCAACCGCGCAGTTCTATCACGTCACGACCGACAACCGCTTTCCGTATTACATCTACGGCGCGCAGCAGGACAACTCAACCGTCGGCATAGCGAGCGCTAGTCTCGATGGTGCCATCGACCGCACCGACTGGTACGACGTTGGCGGCGGCGAGAGCGGATACATTGCTCCGGATCCGAACCGACCCGATGATTGTTTACGCCGGTTCCTACGGCGGCGAGATTACCCGCTACGACCACCGCACTCATCAGGAGCAGGCAGTCAATCCGTGGCCGGTGAATCCCATTGGATGGGCTCCGGCGGATACCAAACATCGCTTCCAATGGACGGAGCCAATCGTCTTTTCGCCACACGATCCCAAAACTCTCTATTACGCGGGCGAGGTGCTCTTCAAGACGACCGATGCAGGCATGAACTGGGC
>CAWGIB010000012.1:0-32471 GCA_963822545.1 uncultured Acidobacteriaceae bacterium | reverse complement strand
TTCGGAAAACTGTTCAGCCAGATTTGGGAAGCGCTCTCCAACCACCCAGACTCGGTCTTTGGCTGGATTTACGTTGGTAAAGACGCGCAGGATCCGCGCACCACGAGTAGGGCGACTGGGAAAGGCGTCCACGTGCAATAGATCGTTTCGTTTGTGAAGTGGAAGATTCCGGCCCTCTTCTTCCAGAGGGCGAAAGCTCGCATAGTCCATCTGCAGGTGACCAGCATAAGGGGCAAGAAATGCGGCAACGAACTTTCGAACCTGTGATGCGTAATAACGCATGATCTGGTGCACTCGCGGCTTGCTGCCATCGTTGGAGAGACCGCGCATCAAATCGCTCTCCGGCCGATAGGAAATGTTTTTGTGCAACCGAGAGTCGGCTGGTTTCAGGCCTAGCAGAAAATCAACATCGCGATCCGGCAAGTCGAAAGGTGGGGATTGGAAGTACAGAACCGCACCGGCTTCCAATTCTGCGCAATAGTGGCGGGTGCGTGACGAAGCGGCCGCCCCGTTCTTCCAGCCACCGGCTCCATAATCGTCGATGATTAAGCAGGGCATCGTCAGAATTTACCGCCGTGATCCAGACAGTTCAGTCATGAACTTCCAGCGATACTACATCTCCTTCATGTTTTCCCGTAGCGCGGTAGTTGACGGCTACAGGGAGGTTCTTCCAGTCACATGAGAACTGGTCTCGACCAATCACCAGAACAGATTTGTAGTCCGCTGCATGCAGCGTATACGTCGTCATCCCGCTGATGACGGTGATGGCGGCGCCGGGAGGCTTGGAGCAATCGCTTTTCACAATCTTGCCTTTGAGAAATTGCACTGGTCCGCTGCTCGGCTGCGCGACAGGCGCTGGTTTCGGAGCAGCGTCGGCATCCTCTTCGTCCGACGGATTGGCTGAGGGCTTGGGTGTGCTCGCGGCTGCGGCGGGCGTGCTGGCTGCTCCCATCGGAGCTTCGGTCTCTCCAGGCCGCTGCGGACGCACTCCGTATTTCTGCAACGTGGCAAGATCCTCGAGCTGTTTCTTGGCGGCCGACGCAGCCTGTCGGTCCGGGCCTTCTTTCAGCCGTGTAAATACGTCGCGGGCCTGATCCCACTTCTTGCCGGCAACATAGATTTGACCCAGATTAAACTGATACTCGACATTTCGAGGCGCCAAGGCGATGGCTTGTTTCTCCGCCTCCAGCGCGGAATTAATTCCGCCGCCTTCAACGCGTGCCACCCCCAGCATGTTATATGCATCCGCCAGTTCCGGGTACCAATCCAAAACAGCGCGCAGATCCTGCATCATGTTGGCGATGCCCTGCATATCCTGACGCATTGCCTGTGCCTTGCGATACTTCATCGCCGAACGGTAATACCAGATCCATGGATCGCGAGGATTCAGCTCAGTCGCTTTGTCGAGTTCATCCGCCGTTAAATCGAAAAGCTTTTGCTGCAGAAGGTCGCGTGCCAAGGCGCGGTTCGCAGCCTCATTGTCGTCTTTTGGATTCGTGGCAAGCTGGCGGAGATCCTGAATCGCCAGATCGTGATGCTCGGGTATCCGTGCTACCGCGTCATCCAGGGCCGCCCTGGCTTCGCCTTCTGTTACCGCACTCACCGCCATCCCGAGATTATCGGCGTCGAAGGGCGCAGGAAAATGGTTGGGCTGAGGGATTTCACTGGGGTCAGCAATCGGTTTCTTAGTCTGATCGAGCGCGATACCCAAGTTGCCAAGCGAATTGAAGTAATTCTTGACCGCTAGTTCCAGTTGCGCGGGCGTCGTATCAAATGCCTGGACGATCGCTTTATCGACTGGCATCTTCTGATTCAACACAAGATCAAAATATGTGCCGACCTCGGGCATCTTCTTGTTATTGATCAGGTAGTGGACGACCATCCACGATTGCGCATAGTACATCGTGTTGTGCGATCCTTCGCGCAATCCGGAGCCATCATGCTTCATCGTGAACAAGTCCTCGATCGAAATCCACACCGGAGAACTCACGAGTTGGGTCAGGGATTGGGGAGTGTTGGGGTCGCGCCGCATGTCCTCGAATACGTCCTCGTGCCATTCCGGCGCAAGTTCCGGATCGCCTCCGATATTCACTTCCTTGCTGCCAATCTGGACCGAGCCGAAATACTCAGCCAGACCTTCGTCGAACCATCCCTGGACAGGGGGATAGTTAAAGTTCAGAAAATAATGTCCCAATGCGTGAGCAATGGAGCGCCACGGCTGATCATTAAAAAGATTGACCACAATATAGATTCGGTCGTAGCCGGGTACGTAGAAGCCGCCGGCCATATTCTGCTTGGTAGGCGCGACCAGTCCGTACTGCTTGTCGCTTTTAAGCGCAATCACGGTTATGGGAACCGGCATCTTCAACTTATCTTTTAGCAGCAATTGGCCAAAGATCGACCGCATCTGTTCCATCCGGAGCGCCACTTCACGACCACGCTTTTCTCCGGCATCCGTCATTACAGAAAAATGCGATGTGTGGACTTCGATCCATTTGGGTTCATCTTTCGCGAATGCCATGGATGGCAAGAACACGCCGAGCAGCACAATGGGACTAATCAGGCGGAGTTCCATCCAGCGCGTCACGATTGAACCTCTGTGTCTTGTCTAGCAAAATGCTAGCATGCTTGCCGTGAACAAAGGCGCGAGTCGCAATTAATCGCCTCGGTGGAATTTTGTCTATTTACAATCGCCGGAAGTTTGCATCCAATAAGGCAGCATGAGAACAACTTCAATGAGACCGAACCTGAAGACTATCCGACTTGTACTCGCCCTCGCTGGACCGCTGCTTGGACTCGCTGCCGCACAAGATCAACCCCAGAAAGCTGCCAGTCTTATCGCGAACCCGACCTACCAGCACAATTGCGCGAAGTGTCACGGAGAGAACGCCGAAGGCCGGCATTTCCACGGTCCATCGCTGATCTCGGGTAAGGCCGCTTCGGCGTCAAACGATGACCTACGCAACATCATCGCGAACGGCAAAGGTCATATGCCTAAATTTGGCGGAAAACTAGGATCAGGCGAGATCGAGGCACTGGTCGACCAAATTAAAGGCGCCAACGCGAAATAGGGGACGTTCAAAATGAACTGTGAAAGAGTTCTGTTGATCGGGCAAGTGTTCCTTTAGGCTTGGATCGCACCCGCTCGGCACGTTACACTCTGGCCCGTGGCCCCTGCTTCCTCGCGTTTGGCATGGATTGACTGGATGCGAGGACTCGCCTGCCTGCTCATGTTCCAGACCCACTGTTATGACTCGTGGCTGGGCGGCGACGCGCGAAATACCACGTTCTTGAAGGGATCCCAACTGCTGGGGACCTTGCCCGCACCGCTTTTCCTTTTCCTGGCGGGAGTCTCATTCGCGCTGGTGACCAGCAAACTGATGCGAAAAAATCTCAGCGCCGGGGAAATTACTCGGATCATGGCCCGTCGCGGTGCTGAGATTTTGGGGTTCGGACTGTTGTTTCGTTTGCAGGAATATCTAATCGCCTGGGGATGGGCCCCGTGGTCCGATCTTTTTCGCGTCGACGTGCTCAACATCATCGGCCTCTCTATGATTCTGATGGCGATGGTGTGTGGACTCACGCTCACAATCGTAGAAACCAAAGCCGAGTCGAAGCAAAATCTGCTCCCAGGCGAGTCGGTTGAGAAAGATGCATCGACGCTTCGCCGCGGCAGTTTCACGATTGTCGTAACAGCGCTTGCGGTCAGTGCGCTGATTGCGCTGCTGACTCCGCCGCTCTACACGACCTGGCGGCCAACGTGGCTTCCGTGGCAACTGGAATCCTATATCGACGGGTGCCATAACCTTGGCGCACCTCAGCCCTGGCTCTTTCCTCTCTTCCCATGGGCGGGCTTTGCGTTTGCAGGCTTGGCCGCCGGTTTCGTTCTCTTCAGCGATTGGGGGCGCGCACATACTGCCAAAGTCCTGGGGGTATTCTCTGGCGTTGGGATGGTTGCAATTCTTGCGGCGTGGCAGCTTGACCATTCTTCCGTTCGGCTGTATTCCGTTTACGACTACTGGCATACGAGTCCAAACTTTTTCATGATGCGTACAGCGCTCTTACTGCTGATCGCTTTTCTGGCTTATGCCTGGTGCAATTGGGGGCTTGGCGGCCTGGGCGCCTGGGCGACACGGTTCAGCCCACTAATTCAGCTTGGCCAAGCTTCCCTGCTCGTGTATTGGGTGCATATTGAGTTTGTTTATGGACGGTTCTCTTTGCTTCCGAAGCGTAGCGTCAGCATTGCGACCGCCACGCGCGGGCTGTTGGAGATTTTTGTTTTTATGCTGATCCTTTCGATACTGCGCACCCGTGTTGACTGGAAATCGCTTACTACCTCTTTGAGAGCGCGATTCTTGAGTTCCCAACCGGCAGCCTAGAACACTTTTCGCGAAAAGAAATTTCGCTGTAATAGGTAAATAAGGAAGCTTATTTTGAATAGACGACGCTCGATCTTATTCTTTTGCCTGCTAACTTTCACTTTGCTGCCGGCCTGCCGGACGCCTCCTCAACATCGCTATGCGCTCACCGGAGACGTTCTGGGCATTGACCGCTCTGCTCATCAGCTCATCGTGCGCAACGACGACATTCCCAACTTCATGCAGGCGATGACGATGCCTTATCAGGTGAAGGATTTGTCGCTGCTTGATCGCGTGCAGGTTGGACAGCGGATCAAAGCTACTCTCATCGTGACCGATACAGAGTCGTGGCTTGAGGGGGTACAGGTTACCGGACAAGCAACTGACAAGACGTCCCATCCGCGCAGCCAGTCTCAAACTCCGACTGAAGGCGACAATGTGCCTGATTTCACTTTCACAAATCAGGATGGAAAGCGCGTACACCTCGG
The DNA here is from genome assembly GCA_963822545.1 of uncultured Acidobacteriaceae bacterium. Lineage (GTDB taxonomy): Bacteria > Acidobacteriota > Terriglobia > Terriglobales > Acidobacteriaceae > Acidiflorens. Next base: position 27,625 of record CAWGIB010000012.1, on the reverse strand, counting down.
CCAATATAAGGGACAGGTTTTGCTTCTGACTTTTATCTACACGCGGTGTCCTATGCCGGACTTCTGCCCGCGCATGACGCAGAACTTCCTGGACCTCCAGAAGTCTCTCAAACTGGATCCGGCGATTTACAACCGCACGCACCTCCTCTCCATCACGTTTGATCCAGAATTCGATACGCCCAAAGTGCTGCGGCAACACGCCCTCTCGACAACGTCAATTCCCGCGGCCGACCTTTTTCCTCACTGGGAATTTCTTGCCCCAAATCCACAGGATTTAGACAAGATCGCGCAATTTTTCGGTCTATCGAAATTCAAGGAAAAGGATCAGATTACCCACTCCTTGAGTACCGCCATCATCGATCGCGAAGGGAAACTGTACCGATGGTATCCGGGCAATTCATGGACGACGGATGAGGTTCTACAGCAAACACGGAAAGCGGCGGGTAGTTAAGTAAGACTCGAGATCCCTCGCTTTGCTCGGGATGACACTAGTGGAGTTGCGGTGAGCAACGAACTCTCAACGAGTGTCTTGATGATTTGCTTTACCCAGGACTCGCGGATAGCTGAAGAATCGCTGTCGCCGCCAATTTCGTTCCAATTGACCAATTCTTTCTCGCATCTTCCTCGTCGTTCCCGTAGCCATTTATGTAGACTGTGAAATAAAATCCGTCGCGCACGTTGGCTTCCTCGCCAAAGAAACACCGACGCACGCAGATTTCCGCCGAGGTGGAAAGTTCTGGGGCTCGACGCAAGAGCTCCGTCCAACGCTCCGCAAAGCGCTCATGTTGCTCGAAAGACCAGCGTTCATCCGAGTGCGAGAAAACAAGGTCAATGTAACTGGCAAATTTCTGTGACGCGTCGTAGATGTCCTCTTCGGGGGTGAGATCAGTAGCTGTCCACGTGTCACACTTTGCGCTCTCCACTACGCTCCTTGCCGAGTTCACCATGCCCAGGAATTCGCCCAACTCGGGAAACTTGCGTGCTTCTTCGACCTGCGCGATCAGGTCCGGCTGCCGCTTGAGGTCAACGTAAGCAAGCCGACCCGTGGGGTCCTTCCACGGAAAGTCCAGCACCGGGTCTTCTTTGCAGAGTTCGATCGAAAAATCAGCATCCATGTGGCACAGAGCCTCTCAAAATTGGCGCAGGAAATCGACAATTTGATTCTCAGCCCAATAACCGTCGTCGCGAACGGAGCCATCTGAAGCTTTGGATGCTAGGTGGTTGCGAGAGCCGATGAAGGCGCAGTGGCCGCCATCGCTGGACTCAACGAACGTGATATTTCGGTTGGCGAGTATCTTTCGCCGCGTCTCCGGCGTAATACGAATGAAAGGATCATTGGCTGAATGCAGAATCAGCGCTGGAACCGCAATCTGCCCGACTACATGAGCTGCCGAAGCACGATCGTAATAATCGTCGGCGCCGGCAAATCCGCAATAGTGAGCCGTGATCTTGTCATCAAATTCACGTAGCGTGCGAATTCCTCGCAGGCGCTGTGAATCGAAATCCTTCGGGAATAACCGAGCTTTTTGGAGCATTCTGCGGCGTAAGGCCCACAAGAAGTAGATCTCGTAAATCCGGTTCGCTGGTTCGTGGAGGGCGTCAGCTGATTCCGCGAGGTCGAGCGCCGGGCAACACGCGGCGACCGCCCGAAACTGCTGCGGTCCCCGCTTGGCCCACTCCCCCGCCAATTTAAGCACGATGTTGCCGCCCATCGAGAAGCCGACCAGAGCCAGGCGTGACACCCCGTCCTGCGTAATCACTTCCCGAGCCACGGCTGCAACATCGTCTGACAATCCGGAGTGGTACAGCACGGGAGCGAGCGCATCAGTGCCGCCACAATTCCGCTGGTTATAGCGGATGACGTTCATGCCCGCAGCCAAAGCCTTGGCGGTGATGCCAAGCATGTACTGCGACTCGCTGGAGCCTTCCAATCCGTGCACGATAACGATGGTCAAAGCCTGTTGCCGGTCGGCCTGCCAATGGCAGTGGCAAAGCACCTTCACTCCGGGAGCAACTTCAATCATCCGTTCCTCGGGTGCTGGAACCCGCAGCCGCCGCTGCATCAAAAAACTGGCGACCGTCTGCAGGTGCCCGCCCCGCAACCACCGGCGCGGCACAAAAGCGTCGTTCGATTCTTTGGTTTGCCGAGGACCCACGCTTTGATTTTAAATAGAAGTCAGGAATTTTCTTGGTGGAGTTATTTCATGCCGATTTTTGAGTATGTTTGCAGAGAGTGCAGGCACGAGTTTGAAGCCCTGGTTTTTGGCAAGGATAAGGCTGCCTGTCCCAAGTGTGAGAGCAAGAAGCTTGACTCGAAGCTCTCGGTTTTCGCGGTTTCAGCCAAGGGTAGCTCGGCACCTGCAATGGCGACAGGTCCTTGCGGCTCCTGTGGGAGCCCGGATGGTCCCGGTTCCTGCGGAATGAAAAACTTCAACTAGCTAGCCCACAGGCTCTAAAAGCCGCTTTCTGCGCGTTTTTCGCAACGTAACTTCGGGTACTCGCCTGCCGGTAACCGGTGTGATCTTCCCCGCATCAGAGCTCCGTCCTATGATCCCGTTGAATCCCGGGAGCGAAAGGAACCGGGACCCTACAACACGGCGCCATGCGGTTCGTTTCGCAGGCAAGAATGTTTCTTTCGGGAGAGGCCGGCATAAGGCCCAGCATTTTGGGCGCCCATCTAGGGCATCGGCCTCTCCACAACTATCGACATAGTGGGAGCCGGATAGGCCATCGCCGAACGGCAACTATCGGCCAACTAACGTGGATGCACGTGGCCGGTTCCCGCTTTTTCTTCCTCCATCAGGAACCTCGCAAATACCTCGTTTGATAAGAGACGCCCACGCTCGGTGAGTCGCAGATTCGCACCTCGCCGCTCCAGCAAGTCATGCATCAGGCACTCCTGGATCGCCGGTTCGAAAGCGGCGACTGCATCTGCCGAAAACTCCGCGCACAACTTATCGAGGTCAATGCCGCGATTCAGTCGCAGGCCAAGAAAGAAGCTCTCCTCGATTGCAGCCTGTGCAAAAACAGCGGTCACCGAACGCGGAGCCCGATTCATGTAGGCATCGAGGGAGTCGGGCGCGGAAAAGCGCAATACCTCGTGACCTGTCCCGCTTGCCCGGAGCATCGAATGAGCATCGACGCCGAAGCCGAAATAGGGCTGACGTGTCCAGTACTTCAGATTGTGCCGTGATTCATGGCCGGGGCGGGCGAAGTTCGAGATTTCGTAGTGAGCGATTCCGGCTCGATTCAGCCTCTCGCAGGCTTGAATGTAGAAGTCGGCCGTTGTCCCGTCGTCGGGAACGAAATGGGCGTGGTAGCGTGTGCCTCCTGCGATCAGCTCGCTGCCCAACCGTGAGTCTTCGTCGACCTCCAGCATGTAGACGCTTGTGTGCGGCGCGCCGAGCGCAATCGTCTCCTCCAGTGAGAAGCACCAACTCTCTGCAGTCTGGTGTGGCAAGCCGGCAATCAGGTCGACGTTGATGTCATTAAGGCCAGCCGATCTTAAACGGCCCACATCTTCGAGCACTGTCGAACGCTTGTGCAGCCGCCCAACCGACTGTGCTTCTTGATCCACGAAGGACTGCACTCCCAGGCTCACGCGATTTGCACCGGTCCGAAGCAAAGTATCGATCAAGTCGCTGGTTAACGTTCCGGGCGCGCACTCGACCGTCACCTCCGCATCGGACGCCACCGAGAACTGGTCCCGCAGAGAGTCGAAGATGCGTTGCAACTGGGAACCCTGGAGGATCGAAGGCGTTCCTCCCCCAAGGTAAATGGAGTCAACATGCTCATCGAACTCACAATCCAACTCGCCCGCGAGCGTGCGGGAAGTCCGAATGTCTTCAATCAGACGTTGAACATAGTTTTCGTAGGCCGATTTGGAGAAAACGTCGGAGGCGAAGTTGCAGTAGCTGCACTTGGTCCGGCAGAAAGGAATCGAAATGTAGAGGCCGACCGGCACTTACTATCTATTGTATGGGAGGGAAGAAATGCGGTCACAGTCCGTTATCGCTTAGAATTAGACTCAAATGCCAACCTCCAAAGACGCGAAATTAAGACAAGAGAAGCAGCACAAACGAGAAAAGCAGGAGAGGATTGACGCCCTTTGCAAGGACTGTGGGCAGGAATTTTCGGCATTCCTGCAACAAATGGAAGCGCACAACGCTAAGGTCGTGGTGTGTCCGTCTTGCGGCAAGGTGCACGATTACGGCGATCCGCCGAAATCAACCAAGGCAAGCCACATCGGTCCTGGCGGCAAGCGCTGAGATAGTGCGCGCGCAGATTTCAGCGGGCGTTCCGACCGCGGCGACCGGCACCAGCAGGTTGAGGCCGCTGTAGTAGTCAATAAGGGGCGCCGTGCTGCGATCGTAGGCTGCCATCCGAACTTTGATCGATTCGGGACGGTCATCTTCACGCTGGAAGAGGGCGCCTCCGCAGCGGTCGCACACACCCTCGACCTTAGGCGGCTGTCCAGTGATGTGATAAACCGCTTTGCACTTTTCGCAGGTGCGGCGGCCGCTTAGTCGCGCGACAATCTCCGCCAGCGGCAACTCATAATTGACTACGCCCGTGAGCGGAAGGTTCTCGCTTTGCATCAATTGCTGGAGCAACGCGGCCTGCGCGGGGGTGCGCGGAAATCCGTCCAGCACGAACCCGCTGGAACAGCGGATGCAATCAGAACGCTCCCTCACCATCTCCCAGACCGTCGAATCAGGAACGAGTTCTCCGCGACGCATGTGCTCGATCGCCGTCTTTACGGCGGGGCTCTGCTCTGACTCCCTTTGCTTGGAGGCCGCGCGGAACAAATCTCCCGTGGAGAGGTGGCAAGCCTTCAGGCGCTGGTTCAGCAGATCGGCCTGCGTCCCTTTGCCCACACCAGGCGCGCCGAGCAACACCAGCCTCCACGGCAAGCCGATTTCATGCCGAACTTCAGCGCAGTCCGCCGAAGAAGCCTGGAACCAACCGGCGCGTCCGTTTCCGGTTTGCGTCGGGGTGTTTTTTGGAAGATCGTCTTGAGCGCCCATGGGGACCCCTCCAATCGCGAGTAAGACACTATGCGGGACTGTAAGAAACTGCCGCGGGGTCGGCGGTGACAGTGGTCACACAAGTATGGTCGCGGGCTTGTGCACAGCCCACAAAACGACTTCGGAAGCCCGTCATCGCCCTTCCTTGCCCCAGACTCAACCCTTGTCACCCTGCCGCGGATTTGATAAACGCTATAGATTCGCGAGCATTTCCGCAATGCAGGTTCAAATGATGAGTTCCTTTTGCGCATGGATCATGCCGCTACTTTGTCTAATCCTTTGCGAAGCCTCGCGCCTTCTGGCCCAAGTACCAACATCCGCGGATCCACGCTCCTATTTGATGCGTATGGAAAGAGTGAATCGCAACCAGGACTCCTGCATACTCGTGCGGAGCGATGGCCAATACCACTTTGAGACTGTCACTGCACAAAAGGCTTCGGTAGTTGAAAGTACATTGTCCCCGGACAGCCTGCGCGATTTGATTCGATTGTTGTCGCAAGATCGGTTGTTTCGGCTGCAGCAAAAAGATATTCACACCCCAATGGTTTCAACCGCCGCAGATGAACTCATGCTGGCCGTTCTCCGTCCGGTTTATGTCTGGCAGACCCTGGATTTTCCAACCCCGGAAAGCCGCGACCCCTTCCATGACACGATCGACCCGCTGTTGGACTGGTTCGAACGTGCGCATAAGCAAAAAGGCCGGAATCTTTCCGAGGAAGAGGGCAGGAACAGTTGCTTTGTTCCGGGCGAAATTCGGCTCAACAAACGTGACGACAAGAAAGTCGAGCACGAAGGACCTCCTCCTACCTCGCCAAAAGTAGAAGAGCCAAAGGTCGATCACGATTCATCATCCGATTCTTATTTGCTGCGATGGCTCACGACGCGAATGGAGGGAAACGGAATCGAAGGAACTTGCCTCATCGTTTTCTCTAGTGGCACGTATCACGAAGTGCACCAGTTCGAGCGTGTCGGTTCCAAGAAACTAAAGTCAACCGTGCTGGATGGCACCTTTCCTCCCCAGGATCTCGATTCGTTGCGTTCGATTCTTGACGATACGGAGTTGCAGAAGTTCTCGGGCCCCGCGATAGACAGACTGCGCGGGGAGGGCGTCGTGACGCACTTGACAATCCCACGCAACGGGAAGGTGCAACAAGTGGCGATGTGGGATGGTTTCAATTCGCGTGTTTGGTATCCTGCCCAGACGATAAGCGCCAATAAGCAGGGACACAAACTTCTAAAGCCCCTCACTGAGTGGATCAAGACGAAACTCCCTCGGACCCAGGAGAAGGATGCAACTGACCCGCCCAATCCCAAGTGTTTGGCGACTCCATAGACATTTCACGCTAGCAACCTTTTCCATCCTTCCGGCGATTCCACCATCTATTTAGGATAATCTTTAGTTTCGGAGTGAATTTCCCGCTAGCGCATGGCCACCAATCAAGAAGACGAAATCATAGGGAAAGCATATGACGGCCGCCTGATGCGGCGACTGCTGCGCTACCTCTATCCCTACAAATTGCACGTTCTGGTGGCTCTCTTCGCCATTGTGCTGAAATCGATTGCGGACGTGCTCGGTCCATTCCTCACCAAGATTGCAATTGACAAGTACCTCACAAAATCTGCGAACTCGCACTCCTGGATTGGCGATCATCTGAGCAGTGTCCCGTTGAAAGGGATCGGACAGATTGGCGCTCTATACGTCGGGCTGCTGTTGTTAACCTTCGCTCTCGAATTCGTGCAGACGTACCTGATGCAATGGACCGGACAGAAAGTGATGTTCGATCTGCGCAGCCAGATCTTTCGCCATCTGCAATTCATGCACGTCGGCTTTTTTGATAAGAATCCCGTAGGGCGGTTGGTTACGCGCGTGACCACTGACGTGGACGCCCTGAATGAAATGTTTACAGCCGGCGTTGTCTCGATTTTTGAAGACGTATTCGTTCTCACCTTCATTCTAGCCATCATGCTGGACATGAACTGGAAGCTCGCCCTGTTCACGTTCACAGTACTTCCTCTCATCATCTACGCGACCAAGGTCTTCCGAGACAAAGTGCGTGACTCCTACCGTCGCATACGCACTGCGATCGCCCGAATCAATTCTTTCTTGCAGGAAGCTGTATCGGGCATGCTGGTTCTGCAGCTCTTTAATCGAGAAAAGCGTGCCTACAGTCAGTTCTCGGACATCAACGCTTCTCATATGGACGCGTACAAAGATGCCATTCTTGCCTACTCGGTCTATTACCCGGTCGTGGAAATTCTTTCATCAATCGCGGTCGCGAGCATTATCTGGTTTGGCGGAACCGGAATTCTTCACCGCACAGTCGCCTCGACGATAGCGGTCGGGTTTTCGAGAAGACAACTGATTACGCTGCACGTCACGCAAACAGTCATGTCGCTCGGAGTGCTGGTTGCGTTCATGCAATACGCGCAACGCTTCTTCCGTCCCATTCAGGATTTGAGCGAGAAGTACAACATTCTGCAATCTGCGATGGCGGCTGGAGAACGCGTTTTCAAACTACTCGACACCAAGGTAGACATCACTTCCCCACTGGTGCCGAAAAAGGTTACGGGCCCGGGGCGCATCGAATTCGATCACGTCTGGTTCGCCTACAACGCCCGTGGAGCAAAGCGCGATCAAGCTACGGACCGAGGGCGCCCCGGCGCACAACCATCCGTCGCAGTGGATTCTGAGGAAGGCGAGCCGGATTGGGTTCTGCGCGACGTCTCGTTTTCGCTGGAACCGGGAGAGACCATCGCCGTAGTCGGTCACACCGGCGCCGGAAAAACGACTTTGATTTCGCTATTGATGCGTTTCTACGATATCCAGCGCGGTGCCATTCGCATTGACGGCATCGACATTCGCGAGATGGATCTGGATGATCTGCGCTCCCGTTTCGGAGTTGTACTTCAGGACCCATTCCTCTTCACAGGTACGGTGGCGGGCAACATTCGGCTGGGCACTACGCGCATCCAGGATACGGACGTTGAGAAGGCCGCCGAAGATGTAAACCTTGCCGACTTCATTCGCACGTTGCCTGGCGGGTTCAACGAGGAAGTACGCGAGCGGGGATCCACGCTCTCCACCGGACAAAAGCAACTCATCTCGTTTGCACGAGCGCTGGCGCACAGTCCGAAGATTCTGATTCTGGATGAAGCGACTTCAAGCGTCGACACAGAAACTGAATTTCGGGTGCGTGATGCGCTCAATCGGATGGTTGAGGGTCGCACGTCGTTGATTATTGCGCACCGGCTCTCCACCATTCAGCGTGCCGACAAGATCATCGTGATGCATAAAGGCAAGGTCCGTGAAATGGGAACGCATCAGCAGTTGCTGGCACAGCGCGGCATTTACTACAAACTCTATCAACTTCAATATAAGGATCAAGAAATCGCGCTTGGTCCTCAGGTTCCTCCATCCACTGTCAGTGCAGACGACTAAATCCTCGCCATGCCGAAGCGCTCAATTACTCCCAATTACATTGCCGATCACATCCGACGCGTTCTAAGGGATGGCGGCTCCGCCCCACACTCGAAAGAAGTGCAACATTTCTTTAAAGAACAGGTGCAATCGCGGGGATGGTATACGCACGAACTCAGAAAAGTTGCGGTGCGCTTCCGGCGCAGCATGGCGCGCGAAAAAGGAATGGATTTTGTAGTGCAAGTTGCGGATCAACTTTTCTCCGGTCAGGTGCTGGAAGAAAAAGTGTTTGCAGTTTTTCTACTCGAGGGCGAAACAGAGACTCTGGGCAACCGTGAGTTCCGTCTCTTTGCATCGTGGCTTGATCGCGTAACGAGTTGGGCGGACCATGACGCGCTAGCGCATTGTTTGCTCTCGCCAATGGTGAGTGCCGATCCCGCTCGTTGCCGCCACGTGTTTCTCTGGGCGAAGTCCAAAAATCGTTGGCGCAGGCGGGCGGCCTGTGTCGCGTTAATTCGGGGCGCCCGTCAGAAAAAGTTCTTTCCGGAAATCGCGCTCCTCACTGATCGACTGCTGGAAGACGAAGATGACATGGTGCAGAAAGGCCTGGGCTGGTTATTACGCGAAACAGCCAAGTTTGATTCCAGCCGAACCGTCCCCTATCTGATGAAGATTCGCCAACGTGCACCCCGTCTAGTTTTGCGCACGGCATGCGAGAAGGTCACTCCAGCGGCGCGCAAGCGAATCCTCGCCTAGTAGCGCGACTGGTTTTAGGGCTGGCGACACCTCTCCCTCAGTCAACGTAAATGTCGTCCACGTAGCACCACCGCCAGTTCTCTCCCGGCTCGAATGCCTGGATAATCGGGTGCTTGGTCGTTTGGAAGTGTGCCCGCGCATGCTTGTTTTTCGATGAATCGCAGCAGCCAACGTGGCCGCATTCAAGACAAAGCCGCAGGTGAACCCATCGGTCGCCCAATTCGAGGCATTCCTTACAACCTTTGCCGCTAGGCGTTACTTTTCGAATCTCGCCGATATGGCTGCATTTCGTGGTTGCCATTGATCACTCCTTTTATGATTTGCTCAGTGCCTGCGTCACTGCGGTGTCTTGCGTTTTTTCCTGGAACCAGTTTGGGTAAACGGGGTTGGGCTTCGTCAGCTGTTCCAGTTCATTTAATTCCTCGGACGAGAGCTTCACATCCAGCGCGCCGAGGTTGTCGTCAAACTGCCGCACGTTGCTCGCTCCCATCAGAATCGTGCTGACATATTCCTTGGAGAGCAGCCAGGCCAGCGCAACTTGTGCGGCCGTCGCCTTATGACGAGTGGCGATTGCCTGCATTCGATCGATTAGCGTGAAGCTTTTTTCCTTGTCAGTGGGCAGAAAATCGAAGTTAGCGAGACGACCCTTGCCGCCGGTGGGGTCTTGGCGTGTGTAACGGCCAGTAAGAAATCCTCCTGCCAGCGGACTCCATACCACGATGCCAATACCGGCATCCTTGCAGAACGGCACAACTTCGTTTTCCAGATCGCGCCCAACCAGCGAATAGTACATTTGCGCGGCGATCATAGGCGAGCACCCGAGCCGCTGTTGGATTCCCACCATTTTCGCCGATTGCCAGGCAGTGAAATTCGAATACCCCACGTACCGCACCATTCCGCGTTGCACCAGGTTTTGAAGTGCGCGAGCCGTCTCTTCGAGTGGCGTGTACGGATCGAAGCGGTGAATCGAAAGCAGGTCGATGTAATCGGTCTTCAGGCGTCGCAAGCTCGCTTCAGCACCCGAGACAACATGCTGGAATGACCCGCCAGTCGCGAAGAGTTCAGGTCCAGTGCGAAACCCAACCTTGGTGGAGAGGACGATTTCTTTCCGGCGAGTTCCCAATGCCTGCGCCAGCATCACCTCGGCTCGGCCTTCGGTGTATGCGTCTGCGGTATCAAAAATGTTGATACCGGAATCAATTGCCTTGCCGATCAGCGCATCGGCTTCCTTCTGCGGAGTCTTCCAGGTATTTGCCATCGGGTGGCTGGAGCCGGTGCCATCTCCGAAAGTCATCACGCCGTATGCAATCCGGGAAACAATCAGCCCAGAATTACCGAGGCGAGCATATTGCATATGCAGTCCTCCCCACGAGATAGCACATCAGACGCGAAAAACGGGAAAGAGGATTCAAAAACAGGAGCAGGGCAGGCTCATCTCTTGAGAGGGGTTTGTTATTTCAGGCTCGCGGGAGCATCCTTCACAAAGGATTTTTGACCGTCGCCAATGGGAAAGCGCAACAGCAGAGGCGCGGTGAAACTTGCGTCCTTTTTCAGATTTCCATGATCGTCGACCTTATTCCAGCCGACGTTCGCGGTGACATATATCCATCCATCCACAGCGACCGCGTGCGTGGGATCCCCCAGCCTCGGCGTAGATTGTTCGATAACTTCAGCAGATTCAATTGCAGTTTGGGCGTCGTTGAGATGGTAACGCACGATGCGCTCCGGCTCTGTTCCATTCTGTACTCCAATGATCGAATCTCCAACCAGGATCATTCCGTCCAGGCCGGTCACAGCAATATTGTCTGGATGAGATAGAGCGGTGGCGTTGCTGGGATCCGCCAAATTAATCACCGCTATTCCGAGAGGATACTCGGCAACGAATAAGCGCTTGCCATCCGCAGCGAGTGCCGGTGTTTGCGGAGAGAAGAAACCGTCCGCGATTTTTTCCAGCTTGGCTTTATCCAGGTTCGCCCGGGTGACGTTTCCCGGCACTCGATAGATCCCACCGCCAATACTGTCTGTCAGATAGACAGTTCCGTCCGCCGCGACCGACATGTCGCCCAGCACCGCAGGGTCTTTAGATTCCAGATCAAAACGCCGGATCACCTTTCCGTCTTGGGGATCAACAGCAAGCAAAGCCGCCTTGCCGTCGTCTTCCTTGGGAAATCCCGCAAAGCCAGCCATAGCCGAGGCAGTCATCCATACCAGATTTCGAGGCGGGTCGAACGACACCGCCAGCACCGGCCAACGTTTCGCAGAGGCTTCCAAGGGCAACTCTTGCACCGCGCAGTCGGTGTTCGAGCCCTTCGAGGAATCCCGCTCTTTGGGCAATGAGACGCGATAGAGAGAATGGTGCTGGATGCTGGAGACGATGAAAGTTCCTGATTGCTTGTCGAAGGTCAGGTCCTCGGGCATTAAATCTGGGATGGGGATCGTGCAGACGTGGTCGGCGTGCATGACGGGAGCAATTCCGTGTTCCATCTGGGCGGCGATCTTTTTCCAGCCCTCGTCCGTCAGCAGCGGTTTGAGGTCCTCATCGCTCGCAAGATCATAGGTCAGACCCATGGCCGCATAGCGTTCCATCCATTGCAGCGCAGCGCTCTTGTTTCCCAAATGCGTTTCAACGGACGCCATCCGTAAGGCGTAAGTGGGAGTGAGACCGGACATTTCTTTTCCAATCTCGATCAGAACTTCGCGCAGGGCAGGCCAGTCTTTGTTCTTTCCGAACTCGCGACCCTTTTTGTTCAATTCCAGAAAGTGCGCCCGATCGATAGAAAAAGCAGGCAGCGACACGAGCGAGAACAAGATGACAATTAGCGCGATCTTTTTCATGGATTACCGCGGCCTCGGGGCTGGCCGGCGAACCTCAGTGGCCTTCTTCTTCCAGATATTTCTCGACTTCGAGTGAGGCCATGCATCCTGATCCTGCGGCTGTGATGGCCTGTCGATAGCGACGATCCTGCACGTCGCCGCAGGCAAAGACGCCGGGCACTTTAGTAAAGACGTTCTTGTGCGTGATTAGGTAGCCGTCTGCGTCAGTTTCAAGCTGGCCTTCAAAAATCTTGGCATTCGGAATGTGCCCGATACCCAGAAACATCGCACTGGTCGGAAAATCCCAGCTCTCGCCGGTTTTGATATTGCGCAAGCGAAGCGCCGTGACCTCTTTCTTGCTCACGTCTAGAACGTCGTCCACCACGGTATCCGTCATGAACGCGACCTTTGGATTGGCGCGGGCGCGGTCCAGCATGATCTTCGAAGCGCGGAACTGTTCGCGCCGGTGAATCAGCGTAACTTTGCTCGCGAATCGAGTCAGGAAAGTCGCCTCTTCCATGGCGGAGTCACCGCCCCCGATCACCGCTATTTCCTTGCCTGAGAAAAAGAAGCCGTCGCAGGTCGCGCAAGACGAAACTCCGTGCCCAATCAACGCATGCTCGCTCGGCAAGCCTAACCACCTCGCCGAAGCACCACTTGCAATAATCAGCGTGCGCGTCTGAATAGTGTGTTTGCCAACCGTCAACTCAAAAGGTCGCTTGCTCAGGTCCGCTTTGGTGACGTGTCCGATTCGATATTCGGCGCCAAAACGCATCGCCTGCTTGCGCATGTTCTCGATGAGCTCTGGCCCCTGAATGCCATCAGGGAATCCAGGGAAATTCTCGACCAGGGTAGTGAGCGAAAGCTGCCCTCCCGGTTCGTGGCCTTCAATCACCAGAGGTTTCAGATTTGCTCGTGCCGAATAGAGTGCCGCGGTGTGGCCCGCACAACCTGAACCGATGATCACAACATTGCGGATGTCCATAGGATTTGGAGATATCTTCTTTCAAATAGATTCAGGGGGAACCGAATTCGGTGCACTCACGAGGCAACCCGCTGATTCACGGGCTCTTTCTTGCCCCCGCTGGGTCTTTCTTCGCGCCGCCAACCCCCAGCCGAGCCAGTTCCGCAGGTACCGTCTTCCGAACACCCAATGCGTCGCGATAGCGAACCAGAATGGCTGACGCAGCATGGAAAATCGGTTCGTACCCGCTTTGATTGGCAGCATTACTGCCCTCGGCCGCCGGGCAGCGCGCCAAAGCAATTGACGACTTTCCAAAACGCTCCAGTTTGATACGCGCAACGGGGGTATCCGTTGACAACATCGCCGCCGCGGACGTCACTGCCGAGGCGCTGTCTTCAATCGAAATCTGCATCAGATCCTTGGGATCGCGAATTTTTAGGACGAGGATCTCGACCATATTGCTCGAATCAACGCTGAATGAATATTGGACGGTGCTGAAAAGTCCAGAACCCGGAAACTCTCTCCGCACGCGTACCCAGTCGGATGACGAAGATTCGCCCGGGGGCAGTGCTTGCATCCCAGGCACGGGCGCATTCGGATCAAGGGTCGAGTGGCCGCGCGCAACTTCAAAATCCTTCGCGAACGCAGGTTTGGCAGGTACCTTTGCGAGGGCTGCGGACAGTTCCTTCTGATCGTCAGCAGACGGCGAACAGACATTGAGAACGTTCACTTTGACAGGCGGTTGTCCGGCAGGTTGTGCTGTGGGCGGTTGCTGTGCGGGCAATCCAGACGCACCCATGATCAATGCGCTCACGATCAGGAATTTTGGAGGGAACACGCCGGAATTGTATCAGGGGGAAGTCAGAAGAAAGAATTCAGATTGCAAAAAAGTCCGCCCGCAGTGCAACGGAACCTTTACAGCAGAGGACAAACGCAGAGGGCGAAAGTGCAACTCTACCCTAATGAACGTCGTGAGATTTTACTTCTGCAATCTGGCTTCTAACTTCCGCAGTCGCTTAGTCGGCCGCGGTCATTTCTCCGCTGGCTCCATGGCGGCGCAATAATTGTGGCAGATTTTGTGAGAATGCCGATCGCGGCAGCACCATGTCACAGCCTACTTCATGCGCCTTCTGCTTCAGATCGCCCTGCACATGGGATAGAAAGCCAATGATCGAGGTTCCCTTCTTGAGTTTGCTTTTCAATTTGGGAATTAGCGTCAAAGGCTTCGCGTTGGCATTGTTCAAATCGAAAATTATCAGCGAAGGCTTTTCCTCGCCATTATTCTTCATGTGGTCGGCGAGGTCCTTTTCGGTCTTCACGAACTCCACCTTCACGTTCATCTTGCGGCCCGTATCCTGAATCTTGCTCAGGAAAAACAGGTCTTCAACGAAAGCGAAAACGCGAGAAGCCGCGTCTTGGGCGGGCACGGGAAGAGGCTCCGGTTCCAAAACCGGATAGGCCGCCGCAAAACCAGGACGTCGACCTCCCTTATTGCGATGGTCACCGCCACCCGCCATATTGGCGCGATAACTGTGATCCATGGGCGCGGTAAATATACCCTGTTGCTCCTGACGCTCGCGGCTCATCGGCCCCCCGCTGGCGCCTCGTCTTTGCGAACGACGCCCACGGCGCCGTTTGTGCTTCCCTCCCCCCGAGGAGGAGTGTCCGGGTCCTGCATTCATAGGTTTTCTCTTGTTAATCCCCGGCCTGGATCGCAGGCCTGATTGTTTCTTCTCGTACGTCGACACACAGCAGTGAGGCTAATTGTCAGGCTTGATGCAATTACGCTGTCAGCTCACCGAACCCACTTCGGCTGGATGCATTTGAGAAACGATGCTCAACTGTCATGGCGCCTGGAGTCGTTTGGCGCGAACGGCCTGCCGAGAAGCATAGCCGTTAGGAACACACTGATGTTACTCACGAAACCGCTTAACGCGCAAGAGGGGAAGCTTGTACTTTTCCACAATGCCGTTACGAAAGTGGGTCGGATGGCAATAGTACATTACGGCGCGAAGGTGTTACAGGCGTCCATATCGCCCGTCTTAAACCCTTTCTGAAACCAGTCCATACGCTGCTGCGAACTGCCGTGTGTAAAGGTTTCAGGATTCACCGTGCGCCCCGCCATGCGTTGTAAACGGTCATCTCCAACTGCTGCCGCTGCTTTCAGACCTTCCTGCGCCTCTCCGGGCTTGAGCAGGTTTCTCTCGTCAGTCGAGTGTCCCCACACGCCCGCAAAGCAGTCGGCTTGCAACTCGAGCTTCACCGAAAGCTGGTTAGCCGCGCTCGGATTACGTTCCTGCGCTGCATGGACTTTCCCTTCGATCCCAACCAGTTTTTGCACGTGATGCCCAATTTCATGCGCCAGAACGTAGGCCTCTGCAAATTCTCCCGGAACTCCAAAACGTTGCTTGAGTTCGTCATAGAAACCCAGATCGATGTAAACCTTTTCGTTCTGTGGACAGTAAAATGGGCCGCTGGCTGACTGAGCCAGCCCGCAAGCCGAATCGATTTGGTCTCGGAATAGGACCAATTTGGCGTGTCGGTACGTCACGCCCTTTTGGCTGAGGATCTGAGTCCAGGTGTTCTGCGTGTCGTCGAGGACGAAGGACACAAACTGCACCAACGGCTGCTCTGCCTGATCGCGAGCAGTGTCCGGTCGGCTAATCTGAGTGGGTGCACTTGCGCCCCCTATGCCAACAAGCGACAGGAAATTTCGCTTAAAGACCAAGCTAAGAACCAGCAGGATCAGAAAACCACCGATCCCGATATGCATTCCGCCGAGATTAAATCCGCCGCCACCACCGCCAGATTGGTCTCGATCGTCTTCAATGTCGCCGCTCTCTCCGCCCGGTGTCCATCGCATCTGTTTTTCCTCTGAACCGAACTCGCCTTGGGAAATGCCCCTACCCAACGCGGTTTCCAATGCCGCTCATTCTATATAGAAATGGGCGGGCACGTTCAGATGCGGAAATGTGCTCAACGGACAGCTCGCAAAAACTGTATTTGTAAAGTAATCCCGGCGCTCTGCCGATATAGGAGAAGTGAGACCCGACCTACAGGCAGAACCACCTTTCTGCTCGACCTCGCTGGCCGCACCCGGACAGCGTTTCGTTGCCCGGCAGCCCATCCTCGACCGCTCTCAAAAAATCTTTGGATACGAATTGCTCTTCCGCAATGGGATTGAAGACTACTTCAACGCCGACCCGGAACTCGCTGCCCGCTCAACGCTGGATAGTTCTCTGCTTTTTGGACTCAACGCGCTCTGCCACCACACCAGGGCCTTTGTAAATTGCACCGGCGAAGTGCTCTTCAAAGACCTTGTTACTTTGCTGCCTCCAAGCCAGACGGTGGTTGAAATCCTCGAAACGGTAGAACCGGAGGACCGCGTCATTTCGGCTTGCAAGCGACTCAAAGAGGCCGGTTATCTGATTGCCCTCGACGATTTTGCGCCCAACGACCGGCGCATAGGGTTGCGCGATTTTGCCGATTTCATCAAAGTCGACATGCGCGCCACCCGGCCCGAAGAACGCGCCGGCATGCTGCGGCGATTTGGTTCCACTAAATGCAAGATGCTCGCTGAAAAATTGGAGACACCCCATGAGTTCTATGAAGCCAAGAAGATGGGCTTCTCTTATTTTCAGGGATATTTCTTTTGCAAACCTGAACTGGTGATCGGACGCGAGGTTCCAGCGAATCGCCTACATCACCTGCGGTTGCTGGAAATGGTCTCGCATCGTGAAATCGATGCCCGCGAACTGGAAAAACTCCTCAAGCAGGAAGCGTCCATTTGTTATCGACTGCTGCGCTATCTGAACTCTCCAGTTTTTGGGTTCTCCCTCGAAATCAAATCGATTCGTCACGCAATGGCGATTCTGGGAGAGCGCGAAATGCGGCGCTGGATCCGCCTTATTGTCACTGTCGGCGCGGCCGAGCAATGTTGCAGCGAACTCGTCCTGATGGGACTGACGCGCGGTCGCTTCTGCGAAATGCTTTCCCAACGATTACGCTTTAGCAATGATTTGTTTTTGATGGGTCTGTTGTCGATCATGGACGCCATTCTGGAAGTCGATATGACGACACTACTCGCACAGATCCCAGTAGACCGCGACACGAAAGAAGTCTTGCTCGGTCGGCCCAGTTCTCTTCGGCCTCTGTTTGAACTGATGCTCGCCCAAGAGTCTGGGGAGTGGGAAAATTCAACTGAAATTGCGCAGCGCCTCGGATTGACGGATGCAGAGGTGGGGAATAGCTGGTGGAACGCCCTGACGTGGGCACAGGAAGTCAGCAGCAACGTCTAAGACGTCGATCACGAGACTTCCAGCAATCAAACAAGGCCTTCGGGACAGTTTGATCCGGCTACGAGATCGGATTAAGGGGCTTCGATCAACTCCATCTTGCCGTCACGGGTGCGGTGCAGAACCATCAAGGTGCCCTTGGGGTCCCGGAATACGAAAACGTCGCGGTCGCGGAAGTGTGCCTCTTTAATGGCCTCTTCCAACGTCATCGGGCGCATAGCGACCGAATCGGCCGACCGAACCAGATGTACTTCCGTGGTTTTCGCTACTGACGGAAACTTGTGGACCGTGACAGAAACGGTGGTGTTCTCGGCAAGTCCCAACGCTGCTTGAATCTCTTCCTGAAGCCGCTCTCCTCCGTTGAACTTCTTGACCGCCTTGCGCTTCTTGCTCAGCCATTTCGTCTTATATTTGAGCGCCTGCTTGTGGAGATGGTCGAGTGCTTCATTCACAGCTGAAATCATGTCAGTGGCCTGCGCCAGCCCAACAATCGGCCCATTGGGCGGGTTGATTGTGATTTCGGCTTTATGCCGGTGTTTCTCAACCGCCAGAATCACCTTGGTTTCGAATCGGTCCCCTAGAATTTTGCGGATTTTACTAAGGCCAGTTTCAACTTCTTTGCGGACGGTGGAAGGAATTTGATACTGCCTGCCGGTGTACTCCACGTTCATTGAGTCACCTCCATAAAAATTAAGTCAGAAGTAAAAAGTCAGATTGAAGAAGTGAACCTGCCGACCCGACTCGGTCTTGCTTCTTCAATCTGACTTCTTACTTTTGACTTCAGGTCTCTTGCGAATTCTGCACTCACTTTTTCACTCTTCGCTGGTGCGTGCTCGGAATCTTCATGTCTTCCCGGTACTTTGCTACGGTACGGCGCGTTACATCGATTCCTTGCGATTGCAAGATTCTTGTAATCTGTTCATCGGTCAATGGCCGGGTTGGATCTTCATCCTCAATCAACTTCTTGACGCGTCGTTTCAGAATCAATAACGACGTGCCGCCGCCCTCGGGCCCTTGTACGCTCTCAGAGAAGAAATACCGCAGTTCAAAAACACCCTGTGGCGTGTGGACGTATTTATTCGCCACCGCCCGGCTCACAGTCGAAGGATGCACTCCGATTTCCTCGGCCACTTCCTTGATCATCATCGGCTTCAACTGATCGATTCCTCTCTCGAGGAAGTCCTGTTGCCGCGCGACGATCGAATAGCATACTTTCGTGATCGTCTGTTTGCGCTGTTCAATATTCTTGATGAGCTGTATGGCCGACTTGTAGCGATCCTTGACGTAATTGCGCGTATCGCGATCGTTTCCATCACGCGTCAGCAGGCGTTTGTAAGCGGGATTCAGCCGCAGTTGCGGCATATCCTCGTCGTTCATGATGATCAGCCACTCGTCACCGTGCTTCACGAAGGCCACGTCGGGCTCGATCAGCCGGGCAGGAGTCTTGTTGTACTGCAGTCCAGGACGCGGATCAAGCGTGCGGACGTAATCCAGCGCGGCTTGTACTGCTTCCAATGGACGACCGATAGCGCGCGCAATCTCCTTGAACTGCTTTAGCGTAACGGCGTGCAGATGCTGATCCACCACGGCGACGGCGTCGTTCAAAACCTGTTCGGTCGCACCGTTGCCATTGCGGTGCTGGCGCAACTGCTCCATATGGAAGTGAAGCTGCCGTAACAGGCATTCGCGCAGGTCGCGGCAAGCGATCCCCGGTGGATCCAGCTGGCGCACAACCTCCAGCGCCTCGTGCAAGTCGGCAACTGTGAAATTCACGGCAGTTCGTGCTCGCGAAGTCGCGGCTGCTGCGGTCGAGCCAGACGCTCCATTGCTTCCCACGGGCGGAACTGCCTTACTTGCCGGCTTAGGAGAATCTTCGCTATACGAAGTCGAGAAACCCGTTTCCGGAGCCCGGGGCGTGCCGGTTGCACCAGCGTGGCCGCCCAGATCCCTATAAGCTTGGCCAATCGACCCTTCGTCCACTAACTTGTCGCTCGAAAGTCCGATGGACAAGAGCGCCTCATCCTTGAATGCTTCGAGCGCGGAGTCTTCGATATCCGTCTGTCCCAGAGTCTCAGGATCGCCACCAAGCGCTGCAATACCGATCGCCTCAGCTTGACCCACGATCTTGGCCTGCGTTGCAGCATCTGCCTCCGGGGCGGCTACCGGCGCGATTCCCAACAACTCGTCGTCGCTGGCAATCAGATATCCCTCATCATTCAGGTTTCCGATGATCAGTTGGGCGGCTTCATACACGGGAGGTCGAACCGAAATCGCACCCAGTTGCCACATCAGGTGGTCGGTAAGATTGCCGGGTTTTGACAGGAAATTCTCAAACGAGGGCTTCTCGATCTCTTCCATCTCTCCCGAGCTGCGATAGCCGGGATCCAGATACTCCTGGAAGAAAGAACCAAAATCGATTTCTTCGAACGGATCTTTTTTCTCCACCGCAGCGATCGGATTTTCTTCCGTAGTCGCCTTGGCTGCGATGCGATCTCTTTCTTCTTCCTGACGTCCCACATCGTCCAGCATTGGGACCGCATCTTCAAGCTCTTCAAGAACCGGGTTCTCCACCATTTCGGCGTTGATCATGTCCTTGAGCTCAAGTTTGTTGAGCGCAAGCACCGAAACCATCTGGACAAGTCCTGGGGTTAGGATCTGCCGCTGAGACAGTTTGACGTTTAGCCGATGTTGAAGAAGAACCATGCTTTACAGTCTTTTCCTTAATCCCTTTTTACGAATTCGCTCACTACTAACTTCTCACGTGGAAGTGCCAATGCGCTCGGCACGAAAGTTCAGGGTGCCTACGCCTTGGTAACCCAAGCGCTCCAGATTTCACACCAAAGTGAAGCTTTCCCCCAAATAGACCCGCCGAACCTCCGCGTCGCCACCCAGTTGCTCTGGTGTGCCCGAACGAAAAATCCGGCCTTCGTTAATGATGTACGCGCGATCCGTTACCGACAGCGTCTCCCTCACGTTGTGGTCCGTGATCAGAATTCCAATGCCGCTCGCTCGCAAATCGGAAATGATCTTTTGCAGGTCCAGCACCGCAATCGGGTCAATCCCCGAAAAAGGTTCATCGAGCAAGATAAATGTGGGGTTGATGCACAGCGAACGGGCAATCTCCACGCGTCTACGTTCCCCTCCCGACAGTGCGTACCCACGATTCTGCCGAATATGTTCCAGCCCGAGCTGATCGATAAGCTTTTCAGCCTTCTCGCGGCGTTCGTGCCACGAAATCGGCTGCGCCTCAAGAACAGCGAGGATATTTTCCTCCACCGTCAATTTCCGGAAAATCGACGCCTCTTGAGGGAGATAGCTGATGCCGTACTGGCGGGCCCGTAAATACATGGGAACGCTGGTGATATCTTCGTCATCGTAGAGCACTCTGCCAGTGTCGGGAGGAATCAGACCTACGATTGCGTAGAAAGAAGTGGTCTTGCCCGCGCCGTTCGGACCTAGGAGCCCTACGACTTCGCCCTGCAGAACCTGGAGGCTTACTCCGTTGACTACGCGACGGCCACGGTAGGTTTTGCCAATTTCGTCGGTGGCCAGCGTGTGCATTTATCGTGCCACTTGCGTCCGTGTGACCGCCGGGGACGTTGTTCTTCCTTCTACGAGCACCCTATCATCGTGTCTGTAGAAAGTCAACGAATCGCCCGTGATTTTGCCCCGTTCGGCATCAAAAATGCTAGGCGATCCACCCGTCAAAACAAACTTCTCCTCCCCTGCCAAGTACGTCAGTTGGTCTCCCGTCGCACGCCGCTCCGGTTCCGTGATCACAACCTCGTTCTCCGCGACGATTTTTTCCACCTGGCCAGGAGTTCCCCAGCTAGAAGCGGATGACGCCGTGTCGGTTGCTGTCTTGCCAGCGGTATCTTGCGCCTTGCTGCGAGACATCAGAAAGACAGTCATCTGCCGCGCCTTCATCGTGGTATCCGACCCTTTAGCTGTCACACCGCCATTCAGAACGACCTTCCGATCAGAATCGTTGTAAGTCAAATGAGCCGACGTGATGACCACGGGAGTGACTTTTCCCGTTTTGTCCACCTGGACCACAACAGTCTTCACGGCCTGGCTTGAATTCCCTTCCGCCACAAGTGCGCGGTGTTCGCGGTCAAATTGCAATACCGGCGCTTCTACCACGTTGCTGTTTTGCCATAACCGGGCGTTGCCCGTGTAAACCGCAACGGCGGTAGACCGGTGAGCGGTCATGGTGCGGCTGACAACGTGAATCGGGTCTGAAGACGCGAGCATTCCACCGTCTGGCTGCGGTTTCAAATCAGAATATGTGCTTTTCACGTTGCCTTCGGCGCTCGCATCGCCCGACGCCCGGTTCATCCGGATCGTATCCGCCGTTGTCGTCAAGCCACCATCCTCGATTCGAGGAGAGCCAGTCAGTGCCATCATTTGATCTGCCGCCGTGTAAGACCCTTGCTGCGCCCACGCTCGTTGCGTCCCGCTCGCGTAGATGAGCCCGCCCGCCTGGGTGATCGTAGAAATGCCGCCCTCGGGCTGAAACCGAACATCGAGGGTAGGACTGGTCGAAACGCGGTCCGGCTGCCCGGGAGCACTCCCAACAATCTTCGTATTTGCCTCTCCGTGCAGGATGGCGAGCCGATTTTTGTCCGTAAATTTCGCCGTGAACCGGTCCGCCGTCACGACCGTCTTTTGCTGGCTGGCCGGTTGCGCAATAACAATCTGTGGCGCACCACTGGTCTCGGCTAGTTCCAGTTGATGTCCACCCTTCACCAGGAAATCCATGGAGGGCGCTGTCATTTCCAGATCCTGGCCCTTGCCGGCCACCGCGGAGGTCGTGGTTGTGGCGCCCCTCGTTGCACTGCTTCCCTTTTGCGTAAGGCGCACCCCTTCATCGGCATGCACCTTTTCCAGTATCTGGTTCGGCGCGAAGTACAGCGTCGCTCGGCCCGTGTCCGCCTCTGCGGGCTGAGCTCCCTCGGTCGCCAATTGGACGTGGCCGCTCAAAATCGCCGTCGTTAATTGATTCTTTGTGCTGGTCAGGAGAAATTCGGCGTGATCCGATCGCGAGCGCGCCGCAGATTTCCCGTGAAACTCGCCGCTCACATCACCGTCTGCTACGATGCGGTCCACTGTGTTGTCAGGCCGCAGAAAGAACGTCGCCTCATCTGACTTGAGGTTCTGACCGGCTCGAACTAACTGCACGCCGCTAAGAATCAGCCTTCGGTCGCCCTTAGTGATCACTCCCCGGTTGGCTTTCAAATGGAATTGTTGCGAGCCGGAGACCGCCACGTCGACCGCGGAGCGAAATGTCATCAAGCCCGTGTGAGATACATATTCGACGCCGAAGGCTGATCCGGTCGCTTCCGGAGTCTCAAACATCACCTTCCCGGTCGCGGACGCGTCCCCGGTGTTCTTGTTGAAGGTGAGTCCTTCCGTTTCCACGTGGATGGGATTTTTTATTTGCGAGGGTTGCGTCTGATCGGCACCCGTCTTTCCCTCGGGATTGGCCTCGAGGTCGATCAGCACTTTGCCATGCGCTGTGACATCTCCGGATTTGGGATCGAATTCGAAATCGTCTCCCATGATCCGATCAAAGCGGCTGGCGTCCGCACCGTAAACAATAATCTTGACGTCGTGCAACTCCGCCCGGCCCCCTTCTTTGAACTGAACAGCCTTCGAGGCGCTGACGGTGAACTGCGTGCGGCCTTCGAATGACTTTGAAATCGAAAACCCTTCCGCAGTCTGCTGGATATCCAACCCTAGTTTCGCGGGAACCTGGCGAACCGTAGTCCGCACCCGCCAGCGCGCATAGAAATACATCCCCCCAACGATTGCAATCATCAGGATTGCGCCGGCGGCAAACCAGTGGCGCAGCCGCGAAACCGGGACTGTCATATCAATTCAGTTTAAAGGAAAGCGCACTGGGACGAAGAACCGCGTTTAGAGGCACAACAACTGGACTCCTCGTTAACGTGGTTTTTTCGAGGAACCGCTTTCAAATCAGGGCAGGATCCGACGGTCTTTCAGCTTCGCGGTACCAGCGTTCCCGCGACCAGATCGTGCAGTCCCTGTTTGCGTTCCGTCAGTCCGACCATAATGAAGCCGATGCAGAGGATCATCGCTGACAGGATTTTGGCGAAGTGTCTACCGGTCGCCCGCGCAAACGAGATGCGGTTGCCATAAAGATCACTTACCTTCATGCCCAAAATCATCTTGCCGAGGGTCGCCTGGTAGGACGAACTCTCCATCACCGCCTCGTACAGCCATGAGGCCGCAATCGTCAACACGACCATGACTCCTCCTCCCAGCAGGTGCAGGAGTGTGAAGCCGCTATGTCGCATGCCACCCAAAGCCATGCCACTGAGCCCAAAAATAGCAGCAATGGGAAAGAGGACAACGCGAATCAGAATCGTATCAATGATGGCAGCAACTACTCGTATCCAGAATCCGCCGTATCGAACGCCAGATTGAATAGCGGGATAAGCGGCGACGGGTGCGTAGCTTCCCGGTGGAACACCCGCTGGAACGGCGGCAACAGCCGGTCCATTCGCAGCGCCGCAGCGGCTGCAGAACGCCGCGCTGGCTGGATTTGGAGTTCCACACTTTGTGCAGAATAAAGTTCCGTTCATGGCGGGAAATATAAGGGTTTCTCTGAAACCTGTAAAGACGCAATTAAAGGATGGCAGCAGCCAACATTCCGGGTGGATGAAGGCCACGAGCACAATTCGATTCTGAATCTCAGGCGCTGCGCTTGAGATCTCGCAGCGTCAGTTCCAAGCCGCCGAACTCCGGATGATCGTTTAATCCGAGTGTGTAGGCGACATCGAGTCGATCTCCTGCCAGCAACTGCAAGCCATCTAAACGCTCTTTGAAACCCCATCCCATGGCCTTAAATGTGATGTTGCTGCGCCACGATGGAGACGAAGACGATAGTGACGAAGACGGCGACAATGCCGGCACTTGCGCATCTTGCCCCAGAGTTTGTGGCCCGGCTACATTCAAGACTACCGCTCCCACGGTTTCTCCGGCAGCGGCCGCTATCGCGGCGATTCCGTTCGTCGCCGGTCCCAATCGCATTCGAATATGTTTATCTTTGACTACCTGCGGAGGCGTCATCAAACGCACTGCCCGCGCACTGAACACCGGCTCAGGATTTTCCATCCCAAACGGTTCGAGCAAGCATAAAGCGCGCTGAAGTTCCGGTGTGACCCGATCCAGAGGCAACTCGTGATCGAACTCCAGTAGCGGTTCGAAATCGGCAAGTGTCAGACGCTCCCGCGCATACGCATCGAGATGCTCGCGCAGCTTCTGAACGTTGTTGCTGGGTAGCGCAAAGCCAACCGCGTGAGCGTGTCCTCCATACCTCGAGAACAGTTCATGGCACGACTCAAGCGCGTTCAACAGATGGAAGGCGCGCACCGAACGGCCCGAACCATGCGCTTCCTCGCCTTCCCGAGAGATGATCAGGGTTGGACGCCCGTATCGCTCCACGACGCGCGTCGCCGTAATACCGATCACGCCGCGATGCCACGCCTCGCCATCCACTACAACACAGTAAGCCTCGCGCAGCGAAGGTTCGTCTTCAAGCCGCAGGAGGATACTGTCCATAATGCGCCGCTCTTCTTCCTGACGCTCGGAATTGAGCACGTTCAAGCGCTCGGCGATTTCTCGCGCGCGGCCCATATCTTTAACGCTGAATAGGTCGACCACATCGCGAGCCACGTCCATACGTCCGGCGGCATTCAGGCGGGGCGCGATGCGAAAGGCAACTTCAGTCGAAGTCAGTTCCCTTCCGTCTCCCAGTTTGGCGACTTCGAGCAGCGCTTTCAGTCCGGCACTCACCGGAGAACGCAACCCCTGCAGCCCAAGTTTGGCGAACACACGATTCTCACCCAATAACGGCACCGAGTCCGCGATGGTTGCAATCGCCACCACTTTCATGAACGACATCAACAAACGCGATTGGTCTTTCTCGGGAAGACGGCGTTGCATTAATCCCTGAGCAAGCTTGAACGCAACGCCCGCGCCGCACAGATGCTTGCATGGATAATCGCATCCATCCTGATTCGGATTCACGACTGCAAGCGCCTGCGGAACTCCGTCGACTCCCGGCAAATGGTGGTCGGTCACGATCAGGTCGATACCAGTGCGGCGAGCAGTTTCGGCGGCCGCAAATGCGCGGATGCCGGTATCCACGCTGATAATCAGCCGCACTCCATCGGCCGCGGCGCGCTCAATGACTTCATCGCGCATGCCGTAACCTTCGCGGATGCGGTGCGGCACATGGAAATCGGCTGCGCCTCCGCAAAGTTCGATGGCGGTCTTGAGGATGACGATGGCCGTTGTGCCATCCACGTCGTAGTCCCCATAGATCAGCACCTTCTCGTGCAGCGCAATCGCCGCCTCGAGCCGGTCGAGCGCGACTTTCATCCCCGACATTTGAAGAGGGTCGTGCAAATGGTCCAGAGTCGGCACGAGGAAACGTGCAGCAGCTTCCGGATCTTCGATTCCTCGGCGAACGAGGAGATCGGCAAGGATCGGCAGCGCGGCGGGAGCAACATTCAATTTCAGATCGTCAAGCGCGGCTGCGAGGACATTCACCTTCCCGCGGTCCGTCGGCTTGTATGTCCATTGCATGTTGGAGGTTCTTGTAAGGTAAGTTTGCCGGAAAATGCTACATCATTCCAGGAGAGGGAAATTAGGTCGAACAGGAAATCAGGCAGGCCTTGTCGAGTTCCGGAAATATTCCATCTACAGCTCTTCGTCCTGATCCGTTTCGTCGATCATGAATCCGCCGGAATCGTCTGCCAACTCGCGCAGATGCTGGTAGTGCTCATACCATTCCGTACCCGCTTCATACACGAACATACATCCCTGGTAAGCCCAACCGAGCTGCACGAACCCTGTCTTGCCGATATAGGTCTTCAGCCAGCGGCCCTCCTCGAGATCTTCGTCGCTTGAGTAATCACCGTCGGCGAGGCGCTGTGTCAACCGCTCGTATTCTTCCCGCTCAAGCGCCCACGAATGCATGGTCAGGAACGCTGCGTTAGTCGACTTTGCCAGCTCGACAAAGTCCTTCCAGCCGTCAGGATTCTGTCCCGAATCCCAGAGGACGCTGGGAACCTCTTCACATTCGACATAGCCAAAGAAACGGCGCATGCCGAGGCCTTCAATGAAGGCGGTCATGTCGTCTTTCATGCTGGTTAGATCGTCCGGATGCGGAGACATGTCGTGAGGTTTATTGTACGGCTTGGCATAGTGGGCCGTCACTGGCCAGTGATTTCTTAAGTCCACGTTGGCGGATTTTTCCAGTAGCCTTGCGTATTCGACGGAGGAGACGCTTTCAACATATTAGTTAGGATAATCAACTGTGGATGAATTTCTTGGACAAGAGGTTCGGAGTCGACTCTCTCAGGGGAAGAGTCTAGACGGGCTTTCCCTTGCAACCAGAGACGGCCGTATCGATCTCAGAGGGCTAATCTTGCCAGAACTGCCTGTGGTGCGCCGATATCAGACGCCGATTGCCGATGTGGCGGAACTCGGTGGCCCTCGGGTTCTCCGAAGGTGCCAGTGGAGGAATCTTGATTTCACAGGCGGCGAACTGCATGGTATGCGTCTGTTCGACTGTGAGATTCACAACTGCCGATTCGACGACTGCCGGTTTGAGGATCTGCGAGTGTGGTCCTCAAAATTCTCGGATACGAGTTTCGTCGGTGCTGGTTTGCGGAGGGCTGCGTTGGGGGGAGCACAGGAAGACCGTCGAACCGTATTTTCAAATGTGAACTTCACCAACGCCGATCTTCGGCAATCCATGTATCAGGCGGCAGCCTTCGAGGGATGCGTTTTCAAGAACGCGAAGTTGTTCAAAATCGATTTCCAATCGAGCACATTCTCTGATTGCACGTTTGAAGGGCAATTGCGGGAGGTCATGTTTTATCGCCGCGGCTTCCGAGGAGAGTTGTTCCCCGCAAATGAAATGAAGAATGTGGACTTTAGTCGGGCAAAATTGCGCTTCGTCGAGTTCCGAGGATTGGATTTGGATCAAGTCAAACTGCCAATTGATCCAAACCACATCATCGTCGCACCGTACTTGGAAACGCTAGATCGAATGATCGCTGCCTTGCGAGCCGAAGACGACCCCACGACTCGGGTCATCGTCGCTTACCTCGGCCATGAACGAAAATGGGCGGGCCCGAACCAGATTCAGGGTGTTCTCAACATCGAGGATCTTCGGGAGGTGGATGGCGAAATTGGCGTGCAGCGAGTCCTTTCACTCCTTCGTGAGTCGGAGAACAAGCCAAACTGAAGCTCAGACTACACACACGCGGATGGCCGGATCAGCCACCGCAGCCAATGTGTTAAACTTTCCCTT
>CAWGIB010000011.1:0-70118 GCA_963822545.1 uncultured Acidobacteriaceae bacterium | reverse complement strand
GTGGAACGCTCCCTATCATCTGAAAGTTTTCGATGGCGAACATCAATGGGCCCCGCCAGCGATATTCGAAGAAGCCATCGAATGGCTCCAGTTGAAAGCCATGCAGGCGGGAGTCGTAGCACCCGATTCATCCTTTCTCGATTCCTTGTTTGCCAAAACTCAGAAGAACGCACAAAACGCTGCCCAGCAGAAAGACGTAATCGCACAATCGGAAGCGTACCGGACTCTGGCCGCAGACTTCGCCGGATTGAAAGACGTGACTGAATACAGTGCAAAGCTCACAGCGCTGAAGAATTCCGCTGAATATAAGCAAGCCTTAAGAAAAGAGCAGCAGGCGATCGACCAGCAGCGCGACATTACTCAGGAACTTTCATCAAAATTCGCCCAGGCAGGTGACGCCGATGTCGATGACCAACTGTCTCTTCGGGAAGCAATCGTCAAAGGAATGACTCAACTCAAATACAACGCCGATCATGGCAAGAATCAAGAAACACGGTTAATCATGACCCGCTCTTTCAACGATCTCTGGGCACAGGGCATCGAAGCGGGCCAGGACGAACTCGAAACGAAGAAGCAATTTGGAAAGGCCGAATTCTATTTCCAACTCATGCGTACCGTCAGTCCCGACGATCCCTGGCCCGTTCTCCTGCTCGCCGAAAGCCGCGCCCTCCGCGGAGACAAGAAACATGCCTTGAAGGACCTGCGCGATGCAATCAAGCTTGGCCTGAAGAACCCCGACTTCATTCGTGAAAACGCCAATCTTCAAAACTTGCATTCCGAACCCGAATTTCAGCAGATCATCGCGGAACTGAAAGCAAAACGCGACGCCCAAGCGCCGCAATAAAGCCGCACAAAATCCCCGCGTCCCGCCACCGACCCTATCCGTCTCTAGTTCTTGCTAAGCTGATGGTTGGGGAAATGAGCGCGCCAGATCAGGCTGTACCTGCACGCTGGTGGAGGACCCCAATTCTCCATCGATTCGCCCGATTTAAGCCTCGTGAAGATCAGATCTTCCTCGTCCTCGCCTTGGTAATCGGCGCGCTAACCGGCCTCACCGTCGTCGCATTCATCGTCGTGACTGAACGCCTCGGGATGCGCCTCTACCCGCCCGGCGGCGCGCCTTGGCGGCGCTTTCTATTCCCAGTCGTTGGTTCGGTTTTCATCGGTTACCTCCTCTATCGATATTTCCCGAACGCCCGCGGCAGCGGAGTACCACAAACGAAAGCTGCCCTCTACGCGCGCGATGGACAAATCCTGCTGCGCACCGTGCTGGGAAAATTCTTCTGCACCTCCGCAACCCTCGCGAGCGGCATCCCGCTCGGACGCGAAGGCCCCTCGGTGCAAGTCGGGGCCGGCATTGGTTCCGTGCTCGGACGTTTTCTCGGCCTGCGTCCCGAAAAGGTCAAAGCCCTGATTCCCGTCGGGCGCCGCGGCCGCCATCGCCGCAGCCTTCAATACTCCACTCGCCGCGGTGCTCTTCGCGCTCGAAGAAATCGTCGGCGACCTCCACGCCCCGGTTATCGGCTCCGTCGTTCTCGCGTCCGCTACTTCGTGGATGGTTCTTCGCCTTCTGCTTGGCAACCACCCTCTTTTCAAGGTTCCCACCTACGAACTCGTCAGCCCTTTCGAATTTCTGATCTATGCGCTCCTCGGAATCACGGGCGGCCTGGTCTCCGTTGCCTTCACGAAACTTCTGCTCGGCATGCGTGCCCGCTTTCTCCGCCTACCCAAAAGCACCCAATGGTTTCAGCCTCTCGCGGGTGGTCTGCTGGTCGGCGTTCTGGGATTGTTGTGCCCCAGGTTCTTGGAGTCGGCTACAGCTACGTCGGCGACGCCCTTAACGGAACCATGGCGCTCAAGCTCATGCTGGTGCTTGTAGTCCTGAAACTGCTCGCGGTCACTACCAGCTATGCCTCTGGCAATGCCGGTGGCATCTTTGGTCCCGCCCTTTTTATCGGCGCCATGCTTGGAGGCTCGCTCGGGACAGTGGCTCATCGCCTTCTTCCTCACCTATACCGCGAATCCAGGTGCCTACGCACTCGTCGGAATGGGCGCGGTTTTTGCCGGCATCGTACGCGCGCCCATGACCTCCGTCCTCATGATCTTTGAGATGACGCAAGACTACGCGGTCATCGTTCCCCTGATGATCGCCAACCTTGTCAGCCTCTTCATTTCATCGCAGCTCCAGAAGGAGCCCATTTACGAAGAACTCGCCATTCAGGACGGAATTCACCTGCCCACAGCCGAGGCTCGAAATCGCCTTGCTCAACGCCAGGTCGTGCGCGTGATGCGTGCCGCCCCAGACTCCCTCGCCGCCAATCTCACCGTACAAGAGGCGCTTGGAAAAATGCGAGCCACTGATTCGAAGACCTGGTTGGTATTGGAGGAACGCGGGGTCGTCGGCGTGGTGACTCTTGCCAAACTTGAAAAAGAATCAGCCGAAGGCTGACGTCAAGAAGCTCTCCGACTTGGTCGACCCACTCTCTTTCCCGCACGTTCACTCCGATCACGGTTTGGATCTTGCCCTCGAGCGCATGGGAACCAACCAGATTGAACTGCTACCGGTCGTCAGCCGTGCCGACGTACATAAACTTTTGGGTGTTGTGACCTTGCCGGATGTCCTCGCCTCTTATGGCGTCAGCCGCCCCTGATCGGCCGCAATCCAATCTGCCGTCGCGCCCCCGAAGAAATTGCTCTACAAAACATTACACGCCTGTCTCTGTCGCCCCCGTTCCATCGGCCTGGCATCCTGATATTATGCTTTGCCTCAACTTTTTCTTTTCGGAGCATCGCATGAAAGTTTTCGCCGTTTTGCTGTTTGGACTTCTCACAATTCCCTTCGTCGCCGCGCAACAGGAGCAGCCCGCTTCGTCGACTCCCGACAGCAACAGACCTGCCGCCAAGAAAGAAAAAACTAAAGAAAAGACGAAGCAGGAAATGCCTCCCGCTGCGCCTGACAAGTCCGCCCAAACTGCAAAGCCAGCCGACGCGCCGAAGTCCGAAGAAGCGACCGACAAAGACAAAGAAGAACATTTCGACGTATCCGAAGTTCCGCCAGTCGTCACCCATCACCAGGCTACGCTCAACGGCAAAGGTCTGAATTACACGGCGACCGCCGGCCGGCTTCCCCTGAAGCGCGCCGACGGCAAGATTGAAGCCGAGATGTTTTTCGTCGCCTACACGCTTGACGGCCAGGAACCCGGCCGCCGTCCCCTCACTTTCGCCTTCAATGGTGGCCCCGGCTCCGCCTCGGTCTGGCTGCACATGGGAGCTCTCGGACCGAAGCGCGTCGTCCTTCAACAAAACGGCTTTATGCCGGCCGCGCCCTATCGCACCGAAGATAATCCCGACTCCATCCTCGATCGCACGGACGTCGTGATGGTCGACGCCATGGCCACCGGCTACTCTCGCGCCGCGAATGCCGATCTCACAAAGAAGTTCCTAGGCGTCAAGGGCGACGTGCAAGCCTTCGGAGAATTTATCCGCCTCTATCTTTCCCGCTACGAGCGCTGGAGTTCCCCCTTATTCCTCCTCGGCGAAAGCTATGGCACCACCCGCGCCGCCGGACTTGCCGGCTACCTTGCCGATCACGGCATCGCTTTCAACGGAGTAACCCTCCTCTCCATGGCCGTCGACTTCCAGACCCTCGAATGGAGCAAGTCGAACGACATGCCGTACTTCCTGCTTGTTCCAACCTTCAACATGATCGCCGGCTATCACCACAAGCTCGCCGCCGATTTGACGCAGGATATGGCAAAGACGCGCGATGAGGTCATGCGCTGGTCGCTCAACGACTACGCCTCCGCACTCGCCAAGGGTGACACCCTGACTCCCGACGAACATCGCAAGATCGTTGATCAACTCTCGCGCTACCTGGGACTGCGGCCCGAAGTGATTGAAGCCCACAATATGCGCATCGATGTCCCTACCTTCGGCCACGAACTCCTGCTCGACCAGAAGCTGATCACCGGACGCCTCGACGGCCGCTTCAGCAGTCCTAACCCTGACGAAGATCGTTTCTTCTACGATCCCGCCAGCGCGGCCATTCTGCCGCCCTACACCTCAGCCTTTAATAACTACCTGCGCACCGAACTCAACTACCAGATAGATACGCCGTACAGAGTATTCGCGTATGACGAACCTGTATTCCAGAAGTGGGATTGGGGCAACGCCGAGGAAGGCTTCCCCAGCACCGCGGGCGGTCTCCGCTCAGCCATGATCAAAAATCCGTATATGAAAGTCTTGGTGATGGAGGGTTACTACGATCTGGCCACTCCCTTTGCCGCCGCGAACTGGACCATGGATCACCTGAATCTCGGCCCGCAATTCCGCCAGAGCATCTCGTACGCAACCTACAACGCAGGCCACATGGTCTACATCGATCGCGCCGAACACGACAAAATGAAAAAGGACCTCGTGGACTTCATGGAGAAGTGTTTGAAATAACCGGCTCTCGGCGTGCGGCTTTGGGCTTTAGGCGCGTGTTCCTGGCGCACTGCGGCTTCTGCGGTTTGGATGGATCTAAGGACCTCGCATCCGAAGACGAAATCAATGCTCGAGTACCGAGAGCCGGAGGCCAAAAGCCCAGAGCCTAGAGCCTAGAGTTTAATGCGCGCCGCTGCCATCTTCGGATTGGGAACATCGCCCGCCGATCTACAGCGGTTTCAGGAAGGCTCGCTTTCGTCGTGGGTCCAAGGGCTGCCATCCTCTCCGGCCGACGCGGACGCCATCGTAATCTTCGGCGGAGATGGCACCATCCACCGCCATCTCCCAGCTTTGGTGCGTCTGCAGCTTCCTGTGCTGGTCGTTCCGGCAGGCAGTGGTAACGACTTCGCCCGCGCTCTGAATCTTCATTCGATTGCCGATTCGCAAAAAGCCTGGCGCGATTTCGAATCTCAAAAGCTTCAGCCCCGCCCCATTGATCTGGGTGTCATTCGCGCCTTAGCTACCGGCACGAATCACTATTTCTGTTGTGTGGCTGGATGTGGACTCGATGCAGTCGCCGCCCGGCGCGCCAACCAGATGCCTCGCTGGCTCCGCAGCCATGGAGGTTACGCGCTGGCCCTGCTGCCGTCGTTGCTCAATTTGCCTGCGCCTGCAATTCGAGTGACGGCCTGTGATGGCTGCGACGAAAGTGATCAAGATAAAGCAAGACCTACTTTGCTGGTGGCCTTTGCCAATACGCAGTTCTTTGGCGACGGAATGCGTATCGCTCCGCAAGCCGACTTCACCGACGGACAACTCGATATCTGTCGCATCTCGCCGCTGAATCCCGCTCAACCTGCTGTACATGTTTCCAACGGTTTATTTCGGACGACACCTGCGCTCGCCCAAGGTCGAATACTCCAAGGCGAAACGAGTGCGCGTAGAAAGCGAGATACCCCTCGACATCTATGCCGACGGAGAGTTTGTATGCGAAACGCCTGCAGAAATCTCCGCCGCACCAGGCGCGTTGCGCGTCATTGCCTGAAAACGCTTTCCCACGCCCTTCCTTTTACTTCGCCCGCGGGAATCGCTCATCGAGCGCAAGGTTCAATTCGAGAACATTCACCCTCGACTCGCCAAGGAATCCAAATTGCCGGCCCGAGGTATGCTCTGCCACCACTTTCCGGAGCACATCCTCGCTCGCGCCGCGAGCCTTCGCCACGCGCATCACCTGAAATTCCGCAGCATCCGGTGTAATATCAGAATCCAGTCCCGAAGCAGACGCCGTCACCAGATCGATCGGCACCGGTGTCGCCCGGTTCATCCGGTTGGGCTGCCGCAACATCACCCTTCACCCGATCGATTAGCTTCTGATTTGTAGGTCCCAGCTGCGATCCATTCGAGTTCGTAGCGTCATAACCCACCGCCGAAGGCCGCGAATGGAAATACCGCTCCCCGGTAAACGCCTGCCCGATGATGTGCGAGCCGATCACTTTCCCGTTCACCTCGATCAACTGCCCGTTGGCCTTCTTCGGAAACAATACCTGCGCGATCTCCGTCACAACCAATGGGTAAATGATGCCGAGCAGAACGGTTGTCGCGACCGTCATCAGTATCGCGGTGACAAAATTCTTCTTCAAGGACGAATCTTTCATGCCAGCCCTACCTTCGTGATCAGCATATCGATCAGCTTGATTCCCAGAAACGGGATGACGATTCCGCCCGCTCCATAGATCAACAGAGTTGTTCCGCAACAACACCGCCGCGCCCATTGGCCGGTACTTCACCCCGCGCAACGCCAGCGGAATTAACGCGATAATGATCACCGCATTGAAAATTACCGCCGACAGCACCGCCGACTGCGCCGTCTGCAAGTGCATGATGTTGAGCGCATTCAATACCGGAAACGTCCCCGCAAACATCGCAGGAATAATCGCAAAGTATTTTGCGACATCGTTCGCAATCGAAAACGTCGTCAGCGATCCCCGCGTCATCAGCAATTGCTTGCCGATTTCAACAATTTCAATCAGCTTCGTCGGATTCGAATCCAGGTCCACCATGTTGCCGGCTTCCTTCGCCGCCTGCGTCCCGGAATTCATCGCCACCCCAACGTCGGCCTGCGCCAGCGCCGGAGCATCATTCGTCCCGTCGCCCGTCATCGCCACCAGCTTTGCCCTCGGCCTGCTCGCGCCTGATCAGATCCATCTTGTCCTTTGGCGTAGCCTCCGCGAGAAAATCATCCACCCCGGCCTCGCGCGCGATCGCCGCCGCCGTCAGCGGATTGTCCCCCGTGATCATCACCGTCTTGATTCCCATCGCGCGCAGTTGTTTGAAACGTTCGCTCATTCCGCCTTTGACGATGTCCTTCAGATAGATCACTCCCAGCGCGCGCTGGTTCTCGGCGACGACCAGTGGAGTTCCTCCCGACCTCGCGATCAGTTCGACGCTGTTCTGAATCTCACGCGGCAGCGAAGTACCGTGCTGGTTCAAGTACTTCGATATCGAATCGACCGCTCCCTTGCGAATCTCCCTGCCATCAAGATTGACGCCAGACATGCGCGTCTGTGCCGTGAATGGAACGAACACCGCCTCATGCGAAGCCAATTCCCGTCCCGCGCAATCCGTATTTCTCCTTGGCCAGAACGACAATCGAGCGCCCCTCCGGCGTTTCATCGGCTAAGGATGAAAGTTGCGCCGCGTCCGCCAGCTCCGTCTCCGTGATGCCCGGCGCAGGAATGAACTCCGCCGCCTGGCGGTTTCCCAGTGTGATCGTGCCCGTCTTGTCGAGCAGCAGCGTATTCACGTCCCCCGCCGCCTCGACTGCCCGGCCCGACATCGCCAGCACGTTGTGCTGCACCAAGCGATCCATACCCGCAATCCCAATCGCTGAAAGCAATCCGCCAATCGTCGTCGGGATCAGACAAACCAGTAGCGACACCAGCACAAATACCGTTTGCGGGAGAGCCAGCGTAAATCGCAAAAGGCTGCAAGGTCACAACCGCCAACAAGAAAAATAATCGTCAGCCCTGCCAGCAATATGTTCAAAGCAATCTCATTTGGAGTCTTCTGCCGCTCCGCGCCTTCCACCAGCGCGATCATGCGATCAAGAAATGTCTCGCCCGGGTTCGACGTGATTTTCACCTTGATCTGATCGGACAAAACGCGTGTGCCGCCCGTCACCGCCGATCGATCTCCCCCGGCTTCACGGATCACCGGCGCAGACTCGCCTGTAATCGCAGACTCATCCACTGAAGCAATGCCTTCGACAATCTCACCGTCCGACGGAATAAACTCCCCCGCCGAAACAAGAACCAAATCGCCGACTCGCAGTTTCGAGCTCGCAACTTTCTCTACCGTACCATCGCCGTTCCTTGATCCGATTGGCAATCGTCTCTGAGCGAGTCTTGCGAAGTGTCTCCGCCTGTGCCTTCCCTCGTCCCTTCCGCCATCGCTTCCGCGAAATTCGCAAACAAGACCGTGAACCACAGCCAGAGCGTGATCTGGAGATTGAATTTGAACGCGGAACCGCCTTTGAAAAGCAGCACGCTCGTGATCACGCTGCCAATTTCCACCACGAACATGACGGGATTTCCCATCATCTTGCGCGGGTTCAATTTCAGAATGGCATCCCAGATCGCCCTGCGAATGATCGTCCACTCCCACACCGCCCGTTTCTTGCGCCGCACCGGCGCTGGCCCGGGACTGGTGGTTTGAATCTTTGGAATGTTTGGAATCGTTGGCATTTGCGTTGTCGTCCCCATGGTTCCCTCTAGAAAGTCTTCCCTGCGCCCATTAAAAGATGTTCAAGAATCGGGCCCAGGCTGAGTGCCGGGAAAAATGTCAGCGCGCCCACAATCAGAATCACGCCGATCAACAGACACTGCAAACAGCGGCGTCGTGACCGGAAAAGTTCCCAGCGATGGCGGAACATATTTCTTCCCAGCCAGATTTCCCGCGATCGCCAGCATGGGAATAATCATCAGGAATCTTCCCGCGAGCATCGTCACCGCTGTAGCGGTGTCATACCAGAGCGTATTGGCGGTAAGCCCGCCAAATGCCGAGCCATTGTTCGCCGCGCTCGATACAAACGCGTATAACACTTCGCTGAAACCATGCGGCCCCGGATTGGCAATACTGGACGTCCCGAATGGACTCACGCTGGAAATTCCCGCAAACGCCAGAATGACAAGCGGGAATACCAGCACGACCAGCATCGCCATCTTTACGTCATACGCCTCGATCTTCTTCCCCAGGTACTCGGGCGTGCGACCCACCATCAACCCCGCGATGAAGACTGCGAGCACCACGTAGATCAGCATCCCGTACATGCCGGCCCCAACCCCGCCGAAAATCACCTCGCTCAACATCATGTTGACGAGCGGCACCATCCCGCCGAGCGGTGTAAACGAATCATGCCAGCCGGTAATTGCGCCGCAACTTGCATCGGTGGTGATCGTCGCAAACAGTGCGGAATTCGCAATCCCAAACCGGACTTCCTTCCCTTCCATATTTCCGCCGGGTTGCGTCGCCGTCACATGTTGATTGACCCCAGCTAACAGCGGATTGCCCTGCGCCTCGGCCCAGTACGCAGTTGTGACGCCCGCTAAAAATAGAACCGCCATCGCTCCCCATACGGCCCATCCATGCGCGGGCGATCCCGTCATCCGGCCCAATGTGTACGTCAATCCAGCCCCAATCGCGAAAATGCAGAACAT
This sequence comes from uncultured Acidobacteriaceae bacterium, assembly GCA_963822545.1. GTDB lineage: Bacteria > Acidobacteriota > Terriglobia > Terriglobales > Acidobacteriaceae > Acidiflorens. The sequence goes on along the minus strand of CAWGIB010000011.1, from coordinate 60,978 downwards.
CTCCAGAAGATTGGTGAACGGTGTCGGATTCTCAAACGGGTGAGCACTGTTGGCATTGAAGAAGCCACCACCGTTAGTGCCAAACTCCTTGATGATCTCTTGCGAAGCTACGGGACCTTGCGCAATGGTCTGCTCCGTAACGGTGTCCATGATCGGCTTGCCGTCCGCGCCCACCGCTGGCTTTCCATCCGCCCCAACCCTCTGTACTTGTTGTGGCTCAACCAGCGTTGCCTTGTCGTAGGGCCGCAGATTCTGCACTACCCCCTGCGACACCAGCACCAGCGCGCCCACCACGCATACGGGGAGTAATACCCACAGACAACTGCGAACCATGTCGACCCAGAAATTCCCAATCGTCTGCATCTGGCGTCGCGCGATCCCACGAATAAAAGCAATCGCCAGCGAAAGACCTACCGCCGCCGAAACGAAATTGTGGTACGCCAGACCGGCCATCTGGGTGAAGTAACTCATCGTCGTCTCACCCGAGTATGCCTGCCAGTTCGTGTTAGTCGTAAACGATGCGGCGGTATTGAAAGCCACATGCGCAGGACTGACCGCCCCCATCTTCTGCGGATTGAATGGCAAAAATCCCTGCAACCGCTGAATCAGATAGAGCAACACCATCGACACCACGCTGAACAGAAGCATCGACGCCGCATACTCCGTCCACCGCATCTCGTGCTCTTCGTCCACTCCGGTGACCCGGTAAAGCAGCCGTTCCAGCGGACGCAACACCGGATCCATAAACGTCTTCTCACGGCTGAACACCCGCGCCATGAAGACGCCCGAGAGGCTTCGTCACCAGAAAAATCAGCACCAGAAACAGCGTAATCTGTAACCACCCGTTCGCCGTCATTTCAGAATTTCTCCGGACACAGCAATGCGTAGATCAGATAACCCATCGTCAACGCGCTCACTGCCAGCAATACGATCGATTCCGCGTTCATCATCAGTTTCTCCCTATCGAATGCGTTCGCAAAAATGAACGAAGGCCAACGACAACGCGAAAAACGCAACCGTCACCGCAACGAAAATAACGTCTTGCACAAGAACCTCCTCTGATCACACTCGCCCGCTGCCCGGACGAAAAGCGCTCTCCGCTAGAACTTCACCAGAATCGCCATATTGATCCGGCTCTCATCCTTGCGCAGATCGGGAGTGAATCCTGCCACGAACGACCCGTCCGGGCCAGTGTTTCCGCCCGGCGGAGTGATCCCACCCGGACCCGTAAAATATGGAACGTTCGCCGCGCGGTAGTTGTACTCCCAGCGGAAAGTAATGTACTGGCTGGGCATGTAATCAAACGTCGCCGTCGTATCCCACGCCTTGAAACGGTCGCCTGGGTTTTCGGTGAAATACGGCGTCCCAGAAATCGCGGTCGCGCCGTTGATCGGAGGCAGCAGCACCAGGTAGCGGCCAGGATTATTCATCTTTCCGCCGCCCAGCGTCATCGCAAACAGGTCTTTGTGGAACCAGAAACGGTTGTAAATCATGTATCCAAGGAAGCTCTGCTTCGGGTAGATCACGCGATTGCCGCCGACAATCTTCACCGCATTGCCGAAGCAAGCCACCCCGCCGCCGCTTTCGCAGCCCGCATCGCCCGTCAACGTGAACGCCATCTTGTCCAGGAACTTCGAGGGATCGTCGTAGTACTTCACTTCCAGGCTGTTATCGGTGTGATAACGCGTGCGGTTCGGATTTCCCAGCGTGTCCGTGCCCATCCCATAATTATTCGAGATGATCGACACCGAACCGTTCGGGCGATATAAGAATCTGCCCACCATGCCCCGGCTTCTTGTTGAACTTCGCATACGACTGCCAGCCGTTGATGAACCATGGCTCGATCTTCAGCTTTGCGGTCGGAAAGATCTGAACGCGCACGCCATTGAAAAACCACGGCGTATTCGACGACACGTACGAAGGCTGGTAGGCCCAGTTATCGAAGTTGTAATAACTGAAAAGGCCGATGTACGACATGAAAATTCCGGCATCCACATTGATGCCGTGCAGCGCATTGAAGTGATAACCACCGTAAGCTTCCGAAACGTAGCGGTAGGCTGTGTCGAGGTTCCACTGTCCGTGCGCCGCGCTGGCGTCATTTCGCGGAGTAGTTTGCGCGTACATCCCAAACTGCGTCATCAGTCGCGCCCGCACATTGTCGTAGTGAAAATCGCCACCGACTCCAAGCTGCGTCAACTGCACTTCCCCGGAACGAAATACTTCGCTCGATCCGCCAATCGTGTTATCGACCGGCCGGTTGAAGTCGTAAATATAAGAAGCATCCGCGCGGATTTCTGGCGTAAAGAATTTCGAATCGAATGCCGCCTCTTTTGTCCGCGCATTGCCATTCAGCCATGTCCAATCCGCGAAAGCGAATGGCTCTGCCGGTTCGGCTTTGTTGGTTGAACCGGGGCCGACTTGCTCGACGACGAAACTAGAGCCTCCCCCACTCGCATGTCGATGTCCCGCTCAAAGCGCCGCGCCTGCCACGTCCTAGCAACGGGCGCCGACGCCCTCGCGCTGTGACTCTCTCCAGCCGGTTGTCCCGTCCCTTGACGCTCCCGCAATTGCTGCTCAAGCTGCTCGACTCTCTGCGTCAGTGCTTCGATTTTCTTCATCACGTCAGGTGAAACCGACTGAGACGCACTCCCCGCCTCCTGAGCATGGAGCGGAACCATAAATACTCCTGCAATCAACAACGCTCCCGCTAAAACCAATGCCGCACTCTTGGATTGCTGCTTACTCATAAATTTTCCGTCTGTTTCCAATCTCATAGGAAAGAGTTCTCTACTTTCGATTGTTTTGTCCGCGCCCTGCCGCTTGCCCTCTCGCAGCCCGTGCACAGTCCGGACTTCCTTCGCCACATCTCAACAAGAATCGCAACAGGAAGGCTTCACCGAACGCACACAGCATCAGCACCAGATAAGTCGTTGCGGCCTTGTAGGCCCGCAGTTCCGGACCTGATTAAATAGGTCGCCCCATAAAGGAGCGATAAAGACTTCATAAGGAAGTCATAAAGATGGACCGCGGGTTAAGATGGCGACTTACTTAACAACCCCATTCGGCTTCGCCGGGCTTGGCGAAGTATTTCCGCGTTTCGTTCTCTCCGGAAAGCAGTTCTACATCCATCAAAGCAAGATGGGCCGCGGCGACCATCAATTCCTTTTCCGACGACGGCATGTCGTCCCACGCCTCTTGCGTTCGCTTCGTTGCGAACCTATTGTCATCGCTGGCAAGCGCCTGTTGGTATTCGTGAAAGAGTTGCGCAAAGCGCTCGGCGGTGACTTCTTGTAGCGACATAACTGTGATCCCCTTTGTGCCGGACCACGATTCTCCGGCCCACAATCTATTGGATTCCAGGGGTCGTAAAAGCCGCGTAAATTGAAAATAAGGAAGTCGTAAAGAGGCCGGATGACCGCCCAATCAACAAAGGAGATAGGAACTACACGCCGGGATCAAATCGGTAGCCCACCCACGGGTCTGTCACGATGTACTTCGAAGAACTACTGTCGGGCTCGAGCTTCTTCCGCAACTGCCGGACGAAGACCCGCAGATATTCCACCTGCTCGGTGCTCTCCCCGCCCCACACTGCTCCCAATAGCGCCCGATGCGTGATGACTTTCCCAGGATGTCGAGCCAGGTAAAGAAGCAGCTCAAATTCCTTCGGCGTCAGATGAACAGTACGGTCCTTCACCAGCACGGTTCGCGACTCTGGATCAATGCGGAAATCGCCCTCCACAATCGCCGCCGATTCCGACTCGTCCTTGCGATGGCGTCGCAGGTTCGCCCGCACCCGCGCCAGCAGCTCTTCCATGCCGAAGGGCTTGGTCACATAGTCATCCGCCCCCGCATCCAGTGCCTTCACCTTGACGCGCTCGTCGCCGCGCACCGAGAGCACAATGATGGGGACACGCGTGGTGGTGCGCAGCCGCCGGCATAACTCCAGCCCATCCATATTAGGCATCGCGAGATCCGTAATCACCAGATCGGGAGTCCAATCCTTCATGATCTCGAGCGCCGTCTCCCCATCATTCGCCACCCGAATGTCGTACCCGTGGCTCGACAGCGAAGTCCGCAGCACGCGCGTGATCTGCGATTCGTCGTCCACTACCAGAATGTGCTTGTGATCGGTCATGCCGGGTTCAATTCGGTTCCTGCGTCACGATGTGCACATCCACCGCTGGCGCGTCGCGCAAAAACTGGTGGATTGCAGAAAGATAAAAATATCGTTTCCAGCCCCGCGTCGCCGAGCGCCCGAACACCACCTGCGTAATGTGTTTCTCGTTCACGAATTCCGCCACCGCTTCGGCAACGCTCTTTCCCGGCACCCGCGCCACCCTCGCCCCCACGTTCTCCGCAAACCGTATGTTCGCGTTTAACGTTCGTTGGTTCTCCTCGCTCTTGTCCTGCCCAAGGTCTGTGTAGACGACAAAAAGTTCCGCGTTCATCGCTTGCGACATGCGCGCGCCGCGCGCAATCAGGTATTGGGCCGCGGGGTTGGAACTAATGCACACCGCAATCCGCTCGCGGATCGGAACCGATCCGTGCTCTTTTTCGATCACGCTGCGATGCTGCTCAAGGCTGTGGTCGACAACTTCCGCCACCTGCCGGAGCGCCAGCTCCCGCAACGCAATCAGGTTCGTCTCGCGGAAGAAATTCTCCAGCGCCCGTCCCACGCGCTCCTGCGGATAGACATCTCCGCGCCGCATCCGGTTCTGCAGTGCCTCCGGTGTCAGGTCGATCATTACAACTTCATTCACGCGCTGCAGCACCCAGTCGGGAACCGTCTCCCGCACGTGAATTCCCGTAACCCCCTGCACCGTGGGAGTCACACTCTCCAGATGCTGTATGTTCATCGTCGACAGAACATCGATCCCTGCATCCAGCAGCTCGAACACGTCTTCATAACGTTTGCGATGTTTGCTGCCTTCGATGTTCGTGTGCGCCAATTCGTCAATCAGCGCCACCTTCGGCTTGCGGGCCAGAATCGCATCCACGTCCATCTCTTCAAAGAGCGCGCCTTTATACTCGATGGACTTACGCGGAACAATTTCCAGCTGTGTAACCAGCTCACACACCGCTTTCCGGCCGTGAGTTTCGATCACTCCGATGACCACATCTTCCCCACGGCTATGCCGCCGGATGGCCTCCGTCAGCATCGTGTGAGTTTTGCCCACACCCGGAGCGTATCCAAGAAAGAGCTTGAACACGCCGCCCTTTTTCGACGGAACTGCCTCCTCCAGCCATTGGTCGGGAGTCTTCGTCATCGCCGATATTGTCGTCGAGACAGGAAACTTTGTCGATAAGTGCAAGTTTCAAGATTGCAAATTCAAAGCTTGAATGTTTCAAGTTTCGTATCGCAACAGTAACGTTGCCGAGCATGCCATGTCGCAACGCGATGAAATTGCCCTGACCCTAAACCCCCTTGAAGCCTTAAAACCTCGTAACTCTGAAATCTTTCACTACCTTGAAACTTTGCACCCTCGCCTTGTCATACAATCTACCCGTGCAAGCCGCCGCCAGAACCGCGCTCGGATATCTGATAGCCACTCTCTTCCGTCGCAGCTATCACCTCTCGTCGGATCTCGCTGGCTTCATCTGAACGCAACCACCGTTGCTCTCGCATTCCTTCTCGGTGTACTCGCCATCTCCGCTTTCTATGGACTTCGTCATGCGGTGTTCATGTCCATCATCGCGACGCTTGCATTTAATTACTTTTTTCTTCCTCCCATCGGAACTCTCACTATCTCCGACCCGCAAAACTGGGTTGCGCTCTTTGCCTTTCTGATCACTGCCGTTGCCGCCAGCGAGCTTTCAGTCCCGCGCCAAGCTGGGGGAGCGCACTGCCGTCGAGCGCCAGCGCGAATTGGAGCGCCTTTACGCCTTCAGCCAACTCTTACTCTCGAGCGACAACGCCCCCGAACTCCTCAATAGCATCCCTCGCTACATCGTCGACTCTTTCGGAGTACGTTCCGCCGCATTCACACTCCCCACTCGCGACGACATCTATCGATCCGGCGCCGCCATCGATGGACTCGAATCGCGCGACCTCCAAATGGTCTCCTTACGAGGTGAACCTCGGCTCGACTCAGAACAGGAACTCGCATTCATGCCTCTCCGCGTTGGAATGCGTGTCGTGGGCGGACTCGGTGTTGCCGGCTCGCACCTTTCCCGTCAAACACTCGAGGCCATCGGCAGCCTCGTCGCCATTGCCATCGAGCGCGCAGCCTCTTTTGAAAAACTCAGCCGCGCAGAGGCTTCCCGCGAGAGCGAACAACTGCGTTCCGTCCTGCTCGACTCCGTCACCCATGAATTCCGTTCGCCGCTCACCGCAATCAAAGCCTCCGCAACATCCCTCCTTGGCAGCGGAACACATTCGCCCGAAGAGCACCATGAACTCCTGACCATCATCAACGAGGAAAGCGATCGCCTGAATCGCCTCATCGGCGAAGCCGCTGAGATGGCGCAACTCGATGCCAACAAGGTTGAATTTCGCTTCGAACCGACTCCCGTTCAGGTGCCGGTCGACGCCGCGCTCGACGAATTGAAACAATTGCTCACCCTGCACCCGGTCGACGTTCGTATCCCTGCCGACCTTCCTCCCGCGCGCATGGACTCCAGCCATATTCGAGAGGTCATGGTTCACCTGCTCGAAAATGCCGCCAAGTATTCCCCTCCCAACTCGCCAATCCGCATCACCGCCGAAGCAAAAGAGACGACCAAGGACCGCATGCTCACGGTCAGCATCGCCGATCGCGGCCCCGGCATCGACGATTTTGAGCAGTCGCTCGTCTTCGAGAAGTTTTATCGCGGACGCAACCAGCGCGTCAGCGTGCACGGCACCGGCATGGGGCTTGCCATCTGCAAGGCGATCGTCGAAGCTCACGGAGGTCTCTCGGTCTCACCAGCCAGTTAGGTCACGGCTCGGTCTTTTATTTCAGCTTACCGGTGGTGTAACCCGGTTCCAACTTGCGAATTGTTGCGCGTAAGTGTTTACCTACGGACGTCAGCCCCCGGTGATTCCTTGTCAAAGGGTTCGTCATCGAACATACCAATCAAGATGGACTTGCAATACTTCCGCTGCACCCATGGACAAAGCTCAGAGTGACCGGATTCGCGAGCTCTGCTCGCAGATCGAACAAGAGCATGATCCCCAAAAATTTCTCGGGCTTGTGCAGCAATTAAACCTCATACTCAGCCAGCAATCGGTCTCCTCGATTGGCAAGCCTTCCGAAAGCAAGGGGCCGTGATGATCTCACGGCCCGAATCCGAAACCGTCGCTGCTTGGTTCCGTTTTAAGCAAAAGAGCTGATCAATATTCATCTGGGATGAAGCGGGGTTTTGTGGTTTCGCTGTCTGTTCGTCAGGCAAATTCGGTAGGGACATCCATTAACAACCGCCACAACCTACAGTTTTCAAAGTTCGAATTAACAACCACTGTTGCATCGAATTTTGTGTGATTACTTTGACCAGGCAGACACCACTCATTAAGAAACTAACGAGACCGGGAAAGCCAGACACGCTCCGTCCCGGCGAACGGTCCGATGCCACCGGCAAGGCGCTAAGTAACGTTATTCTTCTGACCATTCCGGACGTCGAATTCAACCATCTGCGCCCTCACCTCGAGCCCATCGACCTGCCGCAGTACAAGATTCTTCACGAGCCCGGAGAAAAAATCGATTTCGCCTATTTCCTCAATACCGGCATGACGTCGCTGGTAGCGCTCAATGGTGATGGAAGAAGTGTCGAAGTCGGTATCGTAGGCCGCGAAGGCATGGTCGGCATGCCTCTGGTAATGGGTCTGCAAAGAGCGATCTTTCGCTCCATCATTCAAATGGCCGGAGGCGGAGTTCGTATCAAGGCCAAGGTCTTCGAAGAGCTCCTTCCCGACGCGCCTGCCCTGCGCGACGAACTTGGCAGCTTCGCCCTGATGCACGGCATGCAGGTCGCACAAATTGCCGCTTGCAATCGTTTGCACGACATAGACCAGCGTCTCGTTCGATGGCTGCTCATGTGCCAGGATCGTGTCGATTCTCAGTTGCTTCCCTTAACGCATGACTTTCTCGCCCAGATGCTCGGCACCGGCCGGCCCAGCGTAAGTCTCGCCGCAGCAGTCCTCGAAAACGCTGGTTTGATCGAGAATCTTCGCGGAACCGTTAGGGTCCTGAACCGGAAAAACCTCGAAGCGGCCGCCTGCGAATGTTATGGGGTGATCCAGCACTTCAATGGCAGGATGGGTTTGAAGTAGATAGGATTGAAATAAAGTTAAGCCGTCCAGCGGTCGTGAGCCCACTAGCGAAATCCGGGCGCTGTCAGGGAGCCCTATTGCTATTTTGGTCATCAGACCGCGCGTGTAGACAGCATCAGAAAGGAATTCGCATTCAGGCAGCAGTTCTTATCGCTTAAACAGCGATTCTAGAGAAGCGTCATCAATACGGCTCTTCGCCGCCAACCAATGAGTAAACTCTCGCGGGCTGATGTATGTCGGCTTTTGAACTGTCTTTTTCTCAGGGCCCGACTCAAGGTCTGCTTGCTTGCCCGTGTTCGCAATCACCGTCCATGTCTTCGTCTTCATTGTTTTGCTACCCAGATTCCTTCCTTAGCGACGGACCCACGAAGAGTATGACTCCGGTCTCGCCTCCCGGACTGTGCCAAACTGACCAGTCTTGGGACTTATCCGCGGACATAAACTGCCTCTAACCACAAAAGGTTGCGGTGAGGCCGTTCGCTGGCGACTAACGCCCCATACCGTTCCCGTTGACGATTGCCACGCCGATGTTGGATATTGAGACGTTATGGACATTGAACGCAGGATTGACGACATCGAACAGCTAGAGGAAATGTTCGAGGCGCCGGATATTAGGCCGCTGAGCGCTGGCGACATCTCGGCTTTGAATCGAAGACACGACGAAATGCTCGCGCATAGCCCTTGGTTCCGCCTCTGGCAGCGGTATGGCGTCTGCTGCCGAACGGAGTCTCCCGTGGTTCAACTGGGCGGCGTGGACTAACCCTCCTGCCCAATGGACGGGAAAAATGGCGAAGAAGAAACCTCCCGATCTCCTGCCGAAACTCACCGAGACAGAACAAGACCTGCTGTCGCACATCCGGGACGGATACCAGCTTGAAACTGATTCGCTCGGCGGCAATCCGGTTCTGCGGCGCTTGAAAGATAATGAAGAAATGCGGCCTCTGTCTGCCAATCGCAATACCATCAAAGCACTGGAACAGCGCGGACTCATCAGCCCCGCCAAAGGTCGTCAGCCGCTCACAATCGCGTGGCGTCTGAAAAAGAAAATAAAATAGGAATTCTGCAATTCCGCCAACTGCATTTTCATCGCGCTATTCCAGATCACCTGCAAGCCACCGCGGAGACGGGAGTGAAAGGGAGGGCGCTGCGCTGGGGCAATGCACGTCGCAGCGTCTGAGAAAAATGCGGAAACATTGGCAAATGGTGGGCCCGCCTGGATTTGAACCAGGAACCAACAGATTATGAGTCTGCTGCTCTAACCGTTGAGCTACGGGCCCCTTGTTTTACTTCGACACGCTCACGGAAACTCCGCTCTCCGCTGGCACGGAGGCCGTAAGCAAGCTTTCCTTCGTATTTGTACCACGGAAAACTCTTCTCGTCTTTCGCTCCCATGCTGTCCTTATGGCACGCCCGCGCTCCTGTCTCCTCACTCGCCAATTGCGCTCTTCCTTCCGCCAGTCGAAACTTGTCTTCACGGGGTTTGTGGGGGAATGTTTCGGTGGCACTTTGTCTCGACGTGCGAGGACTGGCGGTAACGTACGCCCTTGCGGACGGAGTCCGCGTACGCGCGGTCGACGATCTCACTCTGACAATCGGCGACGGTGAAATTGTCGGCATCCTGGGAGAATCCGGTTGCGGCAAAAGCACCCTCGCCAACGCAATCCTCCGGTTGCTCCCAAATAACGCGAGTCACGAACAAGGCGAAATCTTCCTTCGCGGACGTGACCTTTCCGCGATACCCGAAACAGAGCTGCGCGACATTCGAGGTCGCGAAGTTTCTTTAGTTCCGCAGGACCCCGCCCTTTCCCTGAATCCCGTGATGACCGTCGGCAGCCAGATCTCCGAAGTGTTGCGCGCCCACCTCTCGATGAGTGCAATCATCCGCCACGCAAAAGTCCATGAGGTACTCCGTGAAGTTGGGTTTAATCGCCCCGAAGATATTTACGGCGCGTATCCTCACCAACTCAGCGGCGGGCAGCGACAACGCATCGCAATCGCGCAGGCGATTACATGCCGTCCCGCGCTGATCATTGCCGATGAACCGACCAGCAAACTCGATGCGCCTCTCCAGGCAGAAATCATCGCATTACTCAAGCAAATTCGTCTCACCCACGGCACAGCAATTCTCGTCATCACCCACGATCCTGCGATGCTGGCGGGATTTGCTGATCGCATTGCTGTCATGTACGCCGGAAGAATTATCGAGCTTGGTGAAACGGCCCAGGTGCTCCGCCAGCCTCTCCATCCCTACACCGAAGGTTTGGTTCGGATCGTGAAATCAGCCGCGCTGAATTCTCCGCGGAGTCATTTTGCAGCAATCGAAGGCGAATCGCCTGACCCGACCGTCTTCCCGACAGGCTGCCGCTTCCATCCCCGTTGCCCTGACCAAATGGAAATTTGCGCGCAGCGTTATCCGCAAGCATTTGTGCCCCTGCCCGCGAGAACAACTCACTGCTTTAAATATGGGGAGTAACTTGCCGACTCAACCACGTCTCGCTCGGTCCATTGTTGCGGGTGCGGGGTTTGACGAAACACTTCGTTCGCGGCGGATTGTGGCACAAGCGTGTTTCTGTTGCCGCAGTCGACAACGTAGACCTCGAACTCGCCGGCGGGCAAACCCTGGCGCTGGTGGGTGAGTCGGGTTCAGGAAAATCCACCGTGGCGCGATGTGTCGCCGCGATCGAAAGGCCGGATTTCGGGGAAATATGGATCGGCGACCAGAACATTGTAGCTGCAAATTCTCGCGCGCTCATGCCTCTTCACGCGCAGGTTCAGATGGTCTTTCAGGACGCGATCACATCCATGAACCCTCGCTTCACCGCCTTGCAAATCATCGAAGAGCCTCTCCGTATTCAAGGGCGTCGCGCCCCATCGGCCAGAGAGGCCGTTGGACAAGCCATGACTGAAGTAGGTCTTCCTGCAAGCTGGATGGAACGGCCTGTCATGGAATTCAGCGGCGGTCAACGGCAGAGGCTTGCCATCGCACGCGCGCTGGTAGTGCGGCCCAAACTCTTCGTTCTCGATGAAGCTCTCACCGGATTGGACCTATCAACGCAGGCCCAGATCGCCAACTTGCTCATGGATCTGCAGGCATCGCATTCATTCGCTTATCTTCTGATATCGCATGATCTCGCATTGGTTGCCCATATGGCCGACACCATCGCAGTGATGGCACACGGCCGCATGGTGGAGGCAGGATCGGCTCCCCAAATGATCACCGCTCCCAAACATGACGAGACAATCCGGCTGGCGGAAGCCGCGCGCATGGCACAGTCGAATCTCATCAACATCACCGGAGCGACCGTGTGAGATATCTCGCTCGCCGGTTCGTTCGCGCCGTAATCTTGTTACTGGGAGTCTCCGCGCTCTGCTTCCTTTTCACCGAGATGGCGCCCGGCAGTTTCTTCGATGAAATGCGCGTGAACCCGCAGATCTCACCGGATACTATCGCCCGGCTGCGCGCGCAGTACGGCCTCGATCAGCCTCTAATCGTGCGCTATGGCCACTGGATGAAATCGCTGATGCACGCCGACCTCGGCTACTCCATCGCCTATAACACGCCTGTAGCTCCGCTGCTCTGGAGTCGCGCACGAAACACCTTGTTATTGACGATAACGGCGATGATCCTCACATGGCTGATCTCGATTCCTTTAGGAATGTGGGCAGCCTCAAGGCGAGGCGGCCTTCTCGACCGTTCCATCACCGTCGTCAGTTCCCTGCTGATTGCAGTTCCCGAGGTTGTGATTGCACTCGCACTCCTTGCGCTGGCCGCCCGCTGGCGATTCGCGCCGGTCGGAGGGATGGTATCGAGCGGTTTTGAAGAACTATTAGGAGCGGCCAAAGTAAGAGACGTGATCTCCCATCTGCAACTGCCCGTCCTGATTTTGGTGTTGTGCGAGAGCGCTATCATCGTGCGCCACGTGCGCGCTAGCATCCTTGAGGTCTTAGGCGCCACTTACGTGCAGGCTGCTCGCGGTCTTGGCATAAGCCGTCGCCGGCTGCTCTTCCGGCACGTGCTCCCCGTTGCCGCCAATCCAGCCATCTCCCTTTTCGGATTTTCTCTGGCCGGTTTACTCAGCGGATCGCTGCTCGTGGAAGTGATTTGCGGATGGCCCGGCCTCGGCCCGCTGGTTCTCGACGCCACACTCGCTCGCGACCTTTACGTCGTCATCGGCGGCATCATGTTTTCCGCGCTCTTCATGATTGGCGGCAATCTGGTCGCCGACATCCTGCTGATGGCATCCGACCCCCGAATCCGCACCGGTGCAACTAATGCACACTAAGCCGCGTTCAAAGACCGCACTGCTGATAGCGCTACTCGTTGGACTCCATCTCCTATTAATATGCGCGGGATTTGTCTCCCCCTACGATCCGACCCTTCAGAACCGCGAATTTCCCTATGCGCCACCCACCCACCTGCACCTCTCGGACGCCTCCGGCCTTCATCTGCGCCCCTTTGTCTATGCGTGGATTCCCGTTGAGAACGGTTACATGGAAGATCGCAGCCGGTCCTACCCAATTCGTACCTTCGTTCGCGGAGATAGCTACAGCTTTCTCGGTCTATTCGAAACCAATCTTCACCTGTTCGGAGTCGACAGTCCCGGACAATGCTTCCTCTTCGGTACAGACGCCTTCGGTCGTGATGAATTTTCTCGCGTCCTGTACGGCGGACAAATTTCCGTCGCTGCTGGAATTGTTGCGACCGCACTAACTCTTCTGATGGGCAGCATTGTCGGTGTCATCGCGGGCTACTACGGCGGATGGATCGACGAAACGCTCATGGGGACTACCGAGCTTTTCCTCTCCCTGCCCTGGTTCTATTTTCTTTTGGGAGTGCGCGCCTTCCTGCCCCTGCACCTTAGCCCTACTCGAACATTCTTCCTCCTGACTTGCGTGATCGGTCTGATCGGATGGGCACGTCCAGCACGTCTTGTACGCGGAGTGGTTGCGAGTTCACGAACCCGCAATTATGTCGCGGCGGCGCGTGGATTCGGCGGCTCTGACTTCTACATACTGCGAAGGCATGTTCTACCCGACACGTTCGGGGTGCTGCTCACCCAGGCGGCCTTGCTCGTTCCTCGATACATTGGGGCCGAGGTCGCGCTCTCGTTCTTCGGTCTGGGCGTCAACGAACCCGTAGCCAGTTGGGGAAATATGCTGAGCGTTTTGCAGCAATACAGCGTCCTCGTTTCTTATGGCTGGATGCTAGCTCCAGCCGCCGCACTCTTCGTTACTTCCGTAATCTATTACTTGCTCGCCGACGCCATCCATTCCCGGTTAGAATCTCGATCAAGCTCATAAAAACCAGTTCTGTGGGGAATGGAGTGTCATGAAAAACACTGCTCGCCTATCCCTATTCGTGTGCCTACTCGCGCCTGTCTGCGTGGCCGTCGGCTCTTCTTCTATCTGGAATTCCTACCCCTGAAATTCTCGGCAAGAACGAAGAGGTTCAGCATGTCGCGAACCTTTCCGGAAACTACGGCGGACATCTGACGGTCGGCCAACGCGCGGAGCCGAAAACGCTCAACCCCGTCATTGCAACCGACGCCATTTCTCGCGAGGTGATCGGCCGCGTCAGTGCCGACCTGATCGAAATCAATCGCGCTACTCAAAAGACCGAGCCCGCGCTCGCCAAGTCGTGGAAGGCCTCGCCCGACGGACGCACCTTCACGCTCCAACTCCGCAAGGGAATTCGCTTCTCTGATGGGCATCCCTTCGATGCCGATGACGTGATCTTTTCGTTCGCGGTTTACATGGATGAAGCCGTCGATTCTCCGCAACGCGATCTGCTGATCATCGATGGCAAGCCGATGACGGTGACAAAAGTAGATCCCTACACCGTCCGCTTTACGCTACCGCGCCCCTATGCCGCAGCGGAACGCATCTTCGATGGTCTGGCCATCCTGCCGAAACACCTGCTCGAAAAACCTTATCGCGATGGCAAGTTTGCCCAGGCGTGGTCGCTCAACACGCAGCCCGCCGAAATTGCGGGTCTGGGCCCGTTTCGGCTGAAGGAATACGTGCCGGGACAGAGGATCTTGCTGGAGCGCAATCCTTATTACTGGAAGGTCGACCGCGAAAATCATCGCCTTCCCTTTCTGAATCAAATGTCTTTCCTATTCGTCGGCACCGAGGACGCGCAGGTGCTGCGCTTCGAAGCCGGAGACACCGACGTCATCAGCCGCCTCAGCTCCGAGAACTACAACCTCCTCGTCCGCGAGGAACCGCGCGCCGGTTCGCAGTTGTCCGATCTTGGGCCCAGCCTCGAATACAACTTCGTGGTCTTCAACCAGAATGATCTGAGCGGCAAAAAGTTAGACGCGGTCGCACGCAGGCAAGCCTGGTTCCGTGATCTCAAGTTCCGGCAGGCGATCAATGCCGCTGTCGATCGCGACGGAATCGTACGACTCGTCTACGGAACACGCGGCACTCCCCTATGGGGCAATGTCGGCCCCGGAAACAAGCTTTGGATCAATCAGTCGATCCCGCATCCGCAGCGTTCCCTCGAGACCGCCCGCCAGTTGCTCAAATCGGCCGGATTTTCCTGGAATAAAAGTGGACAACTCCTGGATGCCTCTGGCCAGGCCGTCGAATTCACTATCGTCGCCAGTTCTTCCAACGCGCAGCGCATGAAGATCGCAACGCTGCTGCAGGATGACTTGGCGCACCTGGGCATGCAAGTCCACGTCGTTCCGTTGGAATTCCGGGCCGTAATCGACCGCGTCTTTCAGAGCTTTGACTACGATGCAGCCATCATGGGACTCGGTGGCGGCGATGCCGATCCCAATCCGGAAATGAACGTCTGGATGTCGAACGGAACATCTCATCTCTGGAATCTCGGCGAAAAACAACCGGCCACATCCTGGGAGCGCGAAATCGACCAGTTGATGCAGCAGCAAATGGTCACGCTTGACTATGCCAAGCGCAAAAATCTTTACGATCGCGTACAACAACTCATCTCGGAAAACCTGCCGTTTATTTTCCTGGCGACGCCCAACATCCTTGCCGGAGCAGATGCTCGTGTCGGCAACTTCCATCCCGCCGTACTCGATCCTTACACCTTGTGGAACGCGGATGAACTCTACATTCGCAGTGGCGGTTTGGAGAACGCGGGAGCTCGATGACCGGTACCGCAGCCAGGCAACAGAAAGAAAAGCCGAACCTCGTCTCGGACGAGCGGCTTATCAAAGCCTGCCTGAAAGGCGACTCGGAAGCGTGGTCATCGCTCATCGACAAGTACAAAAACCTCATCTACTCCATCCCCGTCAAGCTCGGCATGTATCAGGACGCCGCTGACATCTTCCAATCCGTCTGTGTTGACCTGCTTTCGGAACTTCCGCGTTTACGCGATCACCGCGCGCTTCCCAAGTGGCTGATCCAGACCTGCTATCACAAATGCATTCACCACCGCCGGATGGCGGACCGCAATGTCGAACTGGAACCAGGGGACGCCGAGAAGCCGCGGCATGAAGATGAAACCGCACTTCCCGACCACATGCTCGTGCAACTCGAGCAGGAGCAGTTGGTGCGCGAAGTAATCTCGGCGATGCCAGACCGCTGCGAACGCATGATCCAGATGTTGTTCTTCGAAACTCCATCCCGACCATATGACGAAGTCGCCAAGGAACTCGGCCTCGCCACCGGATCCATCGGTTTTATTCGTGGCCGGTGCCTCGCACAACTGAAGAAGCAACTCGAAAAGAAGGGCTTCTCATGAGCCCGCAACCGGTTCGACAAACCGAGGTGGACGCAACCATCGCGCGCCTTCTCGCGCTAGAAGACGCATCTGCACGCCAAGCCTATGTCACGCAGCATTCCGACGCTGACTGGGAAGAAGTCGTAAAGATACTCACCGAGCGGGTCTGGCAAGAGGTACGTGTAGATACCCACCTGGCCGATCGAATCGCGGAT
Source organism: uncultured Acidobacteriaceae bacterium (assembly GCA_963822545.1). GTDB lineage: Bacteria > Acidobacteriota > Terriglobia > Terriglobales > Acidobacteriaceae > Acidiflorens. The sequence continues at coordinate 44,819 of CAWGIB010000011.1, read as the reverse complement.
GCTGCCATCGACGCCGCGCAAATCCTCTCCACTCCAATCTCGTTGGCAAGAGCTTTTCGCGCCAAGGCAAACGCGCTCTACGCCCTCGATCAGCACGCCGCCGCCATCGAACATCATGAGAAGGCGGAAGCATTCTTCGAAAAAGCTGGAGACGACGCCGAACTCGCGCGCACCCTGAGCAGTTCGATTCAGCCCCTGCTGCTGCTTGGCCGGTACGATCAGGCCCTCGCCGCAGGCGAGCGCTCCGGAGCAATTTTCAAGCGTCAAGGGAACACGCGCCGCTTGGCACGGCTGGAAATCAATCTTGGCAACATCTACCACCGGCAGGATCGATTCACTGACGCGCTCGCTTTTTACGATCGCGCTTATCAGGAACTCCTGAAATACGATGACGGCGAAGCGCTCGCTGCGGTTCTTAGCAATCTCTCCCTTTGTTACATCAGCCTGAATGACTTCCCAAAGGCTCTGGAATTTCACCGCATCGCGCGCCAACAGTGCGAACAGCGAGGCATGCCGATCCTCGTCGCCTATGCCGACTACAACATTGCCTATCTTTATTTCCTTCGCGGCGAGTACGGACGCGCCATCCAGATGCTCCGCGACGCCGCCATCAGCGCCTCCAAAGCCGACGACGCCTATCAATCAGCACTTTGCAATCTTGATCTCTCGGAGATCTACCTTGAACTGAACCTGAGCGCCGAAGCTGGCGAACTGGGCCGCGCCGCACACGTAGGGTTCCAGCAGCTGGGCTTCGGCTACGAAGGCGCGAAAGCGCTCGCCTTCGCCGCCATCGCCGCGAGCCGCATCGGACAGGCCTTCGAAGGCCTCAAGCTCTTCGCCCAAGCGAAAGAGATGTTCGTTCAAGACAACAACCTGGTCTGGCCGTCGCTCATCGATCTTTACGAGGCGCTGGTTTTACTCAATGAAGGTCGCTTATTCGAGGCCCGTCGCCTTTGCATTGCCGCACATGAATTTTTCCGCGACTCGCCCATGCGGAGCAAAGCGGTGCTTGCAGAACTCCTGCTCGCTCGGATCGCCCTGCGCATCAGCGACGTTGATTCCGCCCGGAAACACTGCCAACAAGCGCTCGCGGACGTCGCCAAACTCGATTTGCCCGTGCTCCTCTATCAGGCCGAGTTTCTGATGGGTCAAATTGCGCGCGTGAAAGGAAACGACGAAGAAGCCTACCAATCGTACGGCCGCGCCCGTGAGGCAGTGGAACGCCTTCGTGGCAGCCTGCGCGGAGAAGAATTGAAGCTCGCTTTTTTCCAGAACAAATTGGAAGTCTACGAAAACCTCGTGGACTTATGCATGCACCGCGAGAACGGCATTGAAGAAGCCTTCGGTTACATCGAACAAGCGAAATCCCGCACTCTGGCCGACCTCTTAAGCCACCCCATGCACGTGCCTTCTGCCGGCGATCACGGGCAAAGTGATCTGGTCCGCTCCATCCGCAACCTGCGCGAGGAGTTGAACTGGTACTACAACCTGATCGAGCGCGAGCAACTCAGGCCGGAGGAACGCTCCGAAGAGAGAATTAAGCACCTCGAGCAAGAGGCCCGTACCCGTGAAGCCGACCTGACAAAAGCAGTCAAGGAAGCGACCGTGGCCGAGGCGCACGAGGCCGGGTTGGAAGTCGCCGCCAGCATCTCGCTCGAACAGGTCCGCGCCGCACTCCCCGCCGATGCTACTCTCGTCGAGTTCTTCCGCGTGCAGGATCGCTATCTCGCCTGCGTCCTCACACACGACCAACTGCACATCACCCCAGTAACGTTGCAGCCTCGAATCCAGAAGCTCTTGCAGTTGCTGCAATTCCAACTGTCGAAATTCCGGCTCGATCCGCAATACCTGAGTACCTTCAGCCAATCACTTCTTGAGTCGACCCAGGCACACCTCAAAGGTCTCTATCAGGAGCTGATTGCCCCCATCGCCCATCTGCTCAAGTCCGAGCATCTTGTATTTGTGCAGCACGGACCGCTTCATTACGTTCCGTTCCATGCATTGCACGATGGCGAGTCCTACCTCATCGACCGCTTTTCTGTTTCCTATGCTCCGAGCGCAAGCGTCTATGCCTTGTGTCAGACCAAGCAATCAAACGCCGCCGGAAGTCCGCTCATCCTCGGTGTTCCAGACGCGCAAACACCCTCGATTCAAATGGAGGTCGAAGCCCTCGCCTACATGTTCCCCGATGCAAAGCTGTTCCTCGGTGAGCAGGCCACCGAAGAAGTACTGCGAACCCACGGCCACGCGAGTCGCATCATCCATCTTGCAACCCATGGATATTTTCGCCAGGACAATCCGCTCTTTTCCTCGATTCGTCTCGGAGACTCGCACTTAAGCTTGTACGACATTTATCACCTGCAGCTCCCGGCCGAGTTGATTGTCCTTAGCGGCTGCGCGACCGGATTGAATGTCGTTACCCCAGGCGACGAATTGATAGGCCTCGTGCGCGGCCTCCTCCAGGCAGGCGCCCAATCCCTTGTCCTCAGCCTTTGGGACGTCCACGACGAAAGCACGAAAGACTTCATGATCGCCTTCTACTCTCGGCTCCAACAGGGCCAGGACAAGGCAAAGGCGATGCAGGCTGCCATGATCGAAGTTCGCAGGCGCTACCCCCATCCCTACCATTGGGCCCCTTTCTCATTGATAGGAAAGGGGTAAGCGTAATCCAAAAATATTTTCCCCTCCCTATATTTTTCCTTCCCCTCGCCCCCCTTATTCACTAGATCAGCAGATCTCAAAGACATTAAGGCCGCGCCGATAAGGGCGGCTCATTGACTCCTCTAAGACAAAGGTTGGTATGGATCATTTTTCAGAAAACGCTTGGGTTGACGTGACGCGCGGATTCAGCGCCTCCGAATCCGGGCATCAAAGCGCACCTCGCCTCTGGCTGCTTGGATTGCAAGTCTGCTCATGGCTTTTGGGGTCGGCTGCAGACCATGGCACTTGCGGAAGCTTCGTATACGCCGCCGCTCAACCTGGTCCATCTGGCGAAGCTGGAATTCGCAGCCAATCAGCAAATCGAACCTGAAAAATGGACGCTGGCCAGCCTGCTATTCGACAGCTTTTCCCAGCCTGCTCCTGGCTGGTGTGCGCAGCAGCGCCGCCACCGCCCGGCAGTTGGTCTATGAGGCAGAAGGCTTGGTCGTCGATTTGCGCTTCGACCGCCTGATCCCATCCGGAATGGTCTCCGCAGTGGGCCAGATACTCGATAAGCGAGTGCCAAGAGAACTCTTGGGCGGGTCGGCCGTCGTGGTCTGGACCGACGATGGCCAACTGATCGCTACCACCGAAGCCAATGGATTTGGAGAATTTCAACTCGAATTTGCTCCGCAGGATCGTTTGCGGCTTACGGCGAGAGTTGGGCGCCGCAGAGTACATATCCCGCTCACGAACTTAAAGTAACCAGAGTCCCCCTTACGGAAGGAACTTCGATCGATTACTAACAGAGATTACGGGTGTAAGTGGCAAACAGCGAGGCCCCCAATTAGACTCGCTCAACCCCCGAAAAGTAGCCGGACCCGTTTCAGAAAAGGAAAATGGAAACCATGAAAACACAGCAAGCAAGAGTGATGCGGGCGGGGTGGCTGGCAAGCCTGATTCTGTTACTAGTCTCAGCGTGCGCTCCGCCGGCGCAGGCGCAAACACGGCTAATCGTGCGAGATTCGCTTGGATTGCCCGGCATCAATTTGACCTGCCTGCTAACCGGCTGCAAAGTCGTCACCGGTCTGGGGGACCCGAATGGCCAGCTCTTTCTGGTGACCTTGCCCGCCATCTTGAACCCCGTTACGGCGCTCCTGAAGCTGAATCTCCAAGCCGGCATCCTCTCGGTTGAGTTGGACCAGGTCGTCAAGCAGCAGGAAGCCTACAGCACCGGCGCACCTTCCTATCTCACCGATAGTGTGCCCTTTTCCTACTACGGCGCCACGGTTTGGCATGGTTATGTGGCTCAGCCCGGAAATCAGCTCATCCGTACCGATCAGACGCACAACTCTTTTAATGTCTCCGGCTCCGGCGTAACCGTCGCGGTCATCGACACCGGCGTTGACGTCAATCATCCAGTTTTGAAAAATGTTCTCGTCAACGGCTACGACTTTACGCGCAACACGAATGGCGGAAACGAGGACATTGACGTTAACACCAGTCCGAGCAGCAGCCAAACCTCGGCTGCAACGCTCCAGCAGCGCACCGTAGCTGTTCTCGATCAACGCACCGTCGCTGTTCTCGACGGCGGCCCATATTCTGACTTCGGACACGGCACCATGACGGCCGGCCTCGTCCACCTCGTTGCACCCCAGGCAAAGATCATGCCGCTGAAGGTATTCACCGCAACCGGCATCAGCCAATAACTCTGACATCCTACGCGCGATCTATTACGCGGTGAAAAATGGAGCCCGTGTGATGAACATGAGCTTCAACTACACCAGCTATTCAACCGAGCTTGGTCGCGCTGTCCAATACGCAAATAGTAAAGGCGTCATATCGGTCGCATCCGCCGGCAACGATGGCCTGCGCACCGTGGTCTATCCGGCTGGATTGCCGGGCGTGATCGACGTCGCTTCCACCTCCGATAATGACACGCAGTCGAGCTTCACTAACTACGGCGCACCGCCGGTCTGGATGGCGGCTCCTGGAGAAAGCATCGTCACCACGTATCCTTGGGGCACGTATGCGGCTGGCTGGGGCACATCGTTCAGCACGCCCTTAGTGGCGGGACCGCGGCCCTGATGATGGGCAATAACAGCAACTGTGCGAGCTGGACCGTACCGCTCGGCCTGGCGTATGCCGACTACATTGGCGACTCCGACATGGGTTTCGGGCGCCTCGATACGTACCAGGCCGTTCAGGCATGCAATCTGATTCCCTAGAACTGAGCACAGACCGCGAAAATGGCAAGTGTCGCCAATCCGTTGCTCGAACTTCAGGCACTTCGATTGCGTGTGAAGGAACTGGAGGAACAGCATCTTGCCTTCCGCAATTCGCTGGTCTGCGCCTTTAACCAACTGCTTGACCTGAAAGATATCAGCACCGGAGTCCACAGCACGCGCCTTGCAGAATGGGCATTACGCGTGTCGCGCAAGATGAATATTCCGGAAGAGCGCTCCTACCAGGTGGAAGTGGCCGCGCTCCTGCATGACATCGGAAAAATCGGCGTGCCGGATTCCATCTTGAAAAAAGCTGGACCGCTCACCGTCGAAGAACGCGCCCTCATCAATCGCCACCCTGAATACAGCTGGTCGATTCTCCGCCTGTTCCCGGGCCTTGAGGAAGCAAGCCTATACGCCCTGCATCATCATGAAGCTATCGACGGCAAAGGATATCCTGCCGGATTGAAGGGCTCCGACATTCCGTTGGTCTCGCGAATCATTTGCACCATCGACGCCTACGACGCCATGGTTTCCAACCGTTGCTACCGCCCTGGTCTGTCGCACGAAGAAGCCGTCCGCCGTTTGGTTCAGAGCAGCGGCACGCAATTCGATTCCGAAGTAGTGCAGGCGTTCATTCCAATCGCGGAACAAGAAACTGCCGACGTCTTTGCCGCCGCCGGCACAAGCCAATCCGCAGCCCTCTAAAAGCCAAACTGTTTGGGTACGGGTGGCAAAGAAGGACGCCCCTCCAATCCTGCCTTCACCAAAGTATTTGAATTGGGAAAATCAGAATTGTCGGAAATCGAACTCATCCGCCCAGAATCAGACCGATGCGTGGAGACACAATCAATCGCAGTAAAGAAACAGAGGAATACCCTGCACCGGACGTCTACGTCGTCGATGGCGTCGCCGGCGCTGGCGGAACAGCCGCGGGCGCATTTGCGCCACTATTAATCAGATCTTTCAATTCCTTGCTTGGTTTGAAAAACGGAATCTTCTTCGCCGGAACTTCCACGCGGTCGCCGGTTTTCGGATTGCGCCCCACTCTCGGCTTGCGCTGCCGAGTCCGGAAGCTTCCAAATCCTCGTATCTCAATCTTGTCGCCCACTCGCAGCGAGCGCACCACGCTGTCGAAGATTGTCTCCACTATCACTTCGCTGTCTTTGCGGGTGAGTTCCGCCAGCCGGGACACCTCTTCAATCAGGTCCGCTTTTGTCATATGCCTCTTCGCTCCCCTTGAACTTCGGGTTCGTGGAATCTGAAATCTGCCCTTCGGTTCCTCTCCAAATTCCTTATAACCTTCTCAAATTTCAGGGGTTTTGTGCAAGTAGAGAAGTTAGCCCCTATTTCCAGAGGTAATAGAACCCCACCTGCTGCTCCATAAGCTTCTCGCGCGATGGCAGATACTCCGACACATCCCCAAACAGCAGGTCCAGCCCTGACTTCTTGTCCCGAGAAGGATAAACAAGCGACGGTTCGCCAGAAATATTCACCGCCCGCGCCGTATCTTTCACTGCCCCTTCAAAATCAGCGAGTTGATCGACCAGCTTGAGCGGAAGCGCTTCCTCGCCTGTCCATACCTTGCCGTTTGCAATCGCTCGAATTTCTTCCACCTTCGCATGCCGCCCGTCCGCCACCGCCTGGATGAACTGCCCATGCATGTTATCGATCAGCGATTGCATATACGCCCGTTCCGCCGGAGTCATCTCCCGTGTCGGACTGCCCGTATCCTTGAACTCCCCTGCTTTCATCGTGATGGGATTCAGCTTCGCCCACTTCATCAATTCCTGGTAGTTCACCCATTCGGCAATCACGCCGATCGAGCCCACAATGCTGCCCTTGTCTGCGTAAATCTTGTTGGTAGCGGATGCGACATAATACGCGCCGCTTGCTCCCACCGTCTCAATCGAAGCCACAATCCGCTTCTTCTTTTCGTCGCGGATTCGCTTTACCTCGCGATAGATTTCCTCCGAAGCCGCTACCCCGCCGCCCGGCGAATTCACATGAAGAATGATCGCCTTCACCGAGTCATCATCCGCAAACTGCTTGAGCTGCTTCACCACCTGTTTGGGAGACATGATCACCCCATCCAGATCGACCACCGCAATCTTCGATCCGAATCCAGAGAACGACTCCTGATCGCGGCTGCTGAAGCTGAAATACACCAGCGTAAACACCGCCACAACGAACAGCGCAAACAACCCGCCGCCCACTAAGAACCAGATCCAGATTCGTGAACGTCCTTCCGCCATAATCAAGAAAGTGTAGCACTCAGTTACAAAGTAGGAGATAAATCCGTAAGATAACGAAGTGGCCGGAGCGCTAGGTACGTTTGCCAAGCTGATGCAGGTTAAAGATTGCGAGGCTGTCGATTACAGATTTATGAACGTAGGAAGTTAAAGGCGCAAAAGTGAAGACTGAAGGATTCAACGTGCGGATGATCCCAAAAAGTACTTATGGCCGCGAAGGCTTTTTACTTCTGCAATCTGCAATCGCTTGTCAAACTTCTTCAATCTGACTTCTAACTTTTGACTTTCCATGCGCGATCCCATCGAACTCGAGGTCTTCAAGAATATCTACCACTCCATCGCCGAAGAGATGGGCGCCGCGCTCCGCCGCACTTCGTTCTCTCCCAACATCAAGGAGCGCCGCGACTACTCCTGCGCGGTCTTCGACTCCCGCGGCCAGGTCATCGCCATGGGCGACCACATGCCCGTACATCTCGGCTCCATGCCCATGTCCGTCGCCGCCGCCATCGAGCAATGCAAACTCAATCATTCCCCGCTCGAACCCGGCGACGTTGTCATGCTCAACGACCCCTTTCGCGGAGGCACGCACCTTCCCGACATCACCCTGGTCATGCCGGTCTACGCGCAAGACGACGGCAGCCGGCCTCGCCATCGCAAAACGAAGTCCCGCAACCACTCCACTGCTCCCGACTTCTATGTCGCCTCCCGCGCCCATCACGCCGATGTAGGAGGAACCTATGCCGGCTCCATGGGGCCGTGCCGCGAAATCTATCAGGAAGGTCTCCGCATCCCGCCCGTCAAAATTATGCGCGGCGGAAAAATCGTTCCCGACATCCTCGCTCTTCTCCTTGATCAATGTCCGCACGCCCGAAGAGCGCGAAGGCGACCTCGGCGCTCAAATTGCCGCCTGCCAAACTGGAGCCCAGCGCCTCCGCGAAATCTGCGCCCGCTATGGTCTCGCCCGCACCCAGAAAGCCGCACGCCGACCTCCTCGAATATTCCGAGGAACTCATGCGAGCCTTCCTCGCGACCGTGCCGCCCGGCGTCTACGAAGCCGAAGATTTCCTCGACGACGACGGCGTCGATCCCAAACCCATCCGCATCGCCGTCACCATCCGCGTCTCTCGAGCCACCGCCAAGACCGCGCCCACCAGACATCCACAACGATATCGAAAACCGCGAAGCCGAAGCAATCTCAATCGCTATCGTCACCATCGACTTCACCGGCAGCGATCCGCAAGTTCAGGGAGCGGTGAACGCCGTCGAAGCCATCACCTACTCCGCCTGCTTTTACGTCTTCCGCTGCCTTCTTCGCGACGACGTTCCCGCAGCCGCCGGCCTCATGCGTCCGATTCACGTCACGGCTCCGCTCGGATCCGTCGTGAACGCCCGCCCTCCTGCTGCCGTCGCCGGCGGCAATGTGGAAACTTCCCAACGCATCGTCGACGTGCTCCTGAAAGCTCTCGCGCAAGCCATCCCTGACCGCATCCCCGCCGCCGCCGCCGGAACCATGAACAACCTCACCATCGGCGGCATCGATTCTCGAGGTAGCAACCCGCGCACCGATCAGCCCTTCGCTTATTACGAAACCATCGCCGGCGGCATGGGCGCCCGCCCCTCCAAAAATGGAGTCTCCGGCGTCCACACCCACATGACCAATTCCCTCAACACGCCCGCCGAGGCGCTCGAAAACGCCTATCCCGTTCGCCTCCGCCAGTATTCCCTTCGCCCTAACAGTGGAGGCGTCGGCCTTCATAATGGCGGCGACGGCATCGTCCGCGAGATCGAGGTTCTTACCGACGCCCAAGTCACCTTGCTAGCCGACCGCCGCACGCGTGGCCCCTACGGCTTGGCAGGCGGAAACGACGGTGCCCCCGGACGCACCACCATCATCCGGCGCGATGGCTCTGAAGAAGAGATTCCCGGCAAAACCAGCACCCGCCTTCGTTCAGGAGAAAGAATCCGTATCGAATCCCCCGGCGGCGGCGGCTGGGGCGAGCCTCCCAAGCCCTGAACCCAACGGGATCTAGGGTCCATACTTCTGAGTCGAAAAGCCAAACTTGGTTATCTGAAATAGTTCGGACTTTTTCGCTAAAATTCAAATTGCAGACTTTAGAGACCAAAACCAAATGAAACTCGTCCGCCCCGTTGTCTTCGCCATCATCCTGGCCGCCGCCTTCTTTTACTTCACCACTTACCGCAGCGCGAACTCTCCCAACTGGCTCAGCCATCCTCAGCACGTCGAAATAACCGAAGCCGCGAGCGGAGAATCTCTCGACAGCGAAGAGCAAAACAACATCTCTGTCTATCGCAAGAACATCGGCTCCGTAGTCAACATCACTTCGCGCGTCATGACCTTCGACTTTTTTTATGGAGCCGTGCCTCAGGAAGGCCAGGGCTCCGGCTTCGTCATCGACAAGGATGGCCACATCCTCACCAACTTCCACGTCGTCGAAAACGCGCGCCTGGTTGAAGTCACCCTTCACAACCGCAAGAAGTACAAGGCGACGATCGTCGGCATCGACAAGGCGCATGACCTCGCCATCGTGCAGATCAAAGCGCCTGACCTTCAGCCGATGACGCTCGGCGACTCGACCAACCTGCAAGTCGGCCAGAAAGTCTACGCTATCGGGAATCCGTTCGGCCTCGCCGGCACCCTCACGCGGGGCATCGTCAGTTCCATTCGCCAGGTGCAGGAGCCCGATGGCATGATCATCGATGAAGCGATCCAGACCGACGCTGCCATCAACCCCGGCAACTCCGGAGGCCCACTTCTTAACTGGCACGGCGAAGTCATCGGCATCAACACCATGATCGCCTCCAACGTCGGCCAGAGTGCCGGCATCGGCTTTGCCATCCCCATCAACACCGCCAAGGCTGTCCTCAATGACCTGGTCACCCTTGGACGCGTTCGCCGTCCCGCCCTTGGCATCCACACCATTCCCATCGATCCCGAACTCGCCAGCGAAATGAGTCTGCCTGCCGACTACGGACTCCTCATCGTGCAAGCCGTTTCCGGAGGCGCCGCCGAACGTGCCGGCCTGCGCGGTGGCACCGATCGCGCCTATCTCGGCAACACGCCCATCATGATCGGCGGCGACCTCATCATTGCCATTGACGGAGAAAAAATTGAAAGCCAGCAGGACTTGGCTCAAGCCATGAACCGTCACCGCGCTGGCGACACCATCAAAGTCACGATCTACCGCAGCAAGAAGAAACTCGACGTCAACGTAGTCCTGGGAGAAGCCCGCGACCAAGTCTGATTCGCGTGAGTTTAGGAGGTATTGTGGCACTGGTGCAGTTCGTGTGGCGCGCGTACGCCCGGCCCGCATCTGCGTCTTAACTCGCGAAGCCACCGACGTTCCCCGCGACCGAGAAAAACAAAGCAACCTCGGGTTTAATCGAGCGCCAGGAATCCCGTGAGAGAGGGCCTCTCAGACCCTGCCCTGAAGCTTGCCGCGTTAGCAGCTGGAATAACGGCGGCTTTACCCGCCGTGGAAGAGCGGCCCTTCAGGGCCGCGTTAGCAGTTGGAATAAGAGCGGCTTTAGCCCCTGTGGGAATGCCCCGCAACCGTCCCTAGTCCCCCGCTTGTCCCGCAACTTCTCCCCCCGCATCCTCATACACAACTGCCCTCTCCGGACCCCGCGGACGCCTTACCCCACGCCCAAACACTGCTTCCTTCACCAGCTTGAAAATCGTCTTCCTGTTTTCCGCAACCACCTTCACCCAAGCCATCCGTCCCAGCATCGGAAAATAAATTCCCCTGAAACAAAGCCGCGCCAGAAAAATGTTGATGCGATAGCCAAGCGGCTGATCGTCCAGCGCTTCCACCGCTCCCGCCAATGCTTGCGGACTATACGCCTGCGCCCATCCATAATTCACTTCCGCATGCGCTTCGTCGATCGTCATCCTCAGCGGAGTATGCGCCATGGCAAATGGAATGAATTCCTGCCAGTGCTTCACGCGCGTCAACCGTCCCGCCGCCTCCAGCCGCTTGTACAGCGGTGTCGCCGGCAGCGGGGTCAGTAATCCAAAGATCGGCAGTCCCGGTGGCCACGTGCGCACCTGCTCCAGCGTGCGTTCCGCCACTCCAACCGTGTCATTGTCCATGCCGAAAATAAACGACGTGATCGCGTACACGTTTCGTTTCGCCAGCCGTTCCAGCACCCCCGCATATTCCCCCGGTTTGTTGAATCCCTTGTTGACGTCCTTCAGATTCGTCGGATCGATGGACTCCATCCCAATGAAAATCCATTTGCCGCCCGAAGCGGCAATCAGATCGATCAGTTCTTCATCGCGCAGCAAATTCGCGCTGATCTGCGCCACCCAATGCACCTGCGCGCCCGCGGCAATAATGTCGCGCAGCAACGACTTCGTGCGCTTCACATTGATCGCAAAATTGTCATCGATGAAGAAGACCGCCATCTGCCCGCGCTCTTTGCGCGCCCGTTTCTTCAACAAAAGCAGCTCGTTGACCACACTCTCATTCGTCCGAAATCGAATTGAATCGCCGAAGAATCCGGTCACCGTACAGAACTCGCATCCATAAGGACATCCTCGTCCCGATTCCACCGGAATGATCCGGAACGTTCCCCACCCTTCCCCAACTTTGTTCAGCCAGCGTGTCGCCATTTTGGGCACGAGATTGAACTGCTTCAGGTCGATCGACTGCCACGGGATCTCCGGATACTCCTTCAGCGAAGGCTTCTTGTCCTGCCCAAATGCGTCGACCGGCGTGTAGACTTCTTTGAGTTCACCCCGGGCCGCATCGTTCACGATCAACGGCCAGGTCTCATCGGCCTCGCCGAGAGCTACCGCATCCGCATGACGCGGTCCACCGTCGCGCCCGAGCGCCTCATCCGCCATCTCGGTGACGTGCGGCCCGCCCATCACAACCGGAACTCCGGTCGCTCGAATCGCATCCGCAATCCGGTACGCCTTGGCGATCATGCGCGTCATCGCGCCAATCCCCACGAGCCCAATCTTCTCGTCTCGCACGTATTGCGCAATCTGCGCCTCATCCATCGGTTGCGCGTTGCCATCAATGAGCAACACCTCATGCCCCGCCGGAGTGAGTGACTGCAGCAGAAACATCCAGAGATGTGGCATGAAATTTCGGGTAACACCGTTGTCGGGGTTATAAAGCAAGATTCTCATGGATGCTCCCTTCGCAAACCGTGGCGCACTTCGCCGTACGTGCAGCATTCATGAGCGATGCCAGAAGCATGGCATCCTGAAGGTCTTGCTTACAGGTTGAATTGCTTAACAGGCTTTGAACAATTGTACGCTTCTTAACGAAGAATAGTTTCTTAGATTGCTTTAGAGTGTTTTGCACCGAACTTTCCACTGATGTGCGCAGAAAGAGGGAAAACGCGGAATGGGAGCGACGGCTTTTGGCTGGGTTCGCGACTGGGAAGTGCTAACCCGTAGTTGGTGAAAAATCTCCCTTACACTCATCGACTCGCGACCGGGGATTTGAATGTGGTATTCGAATCTGGGGGAAAACGGTCAAGCCAGAGAGAAGCTATCGTTTGATAGCGTCAACAATTCAGCTCACATTCCCAGGCATTTCAAAGTTATAGTGCTTGGACACAATGACTTGGCAGCAGAGGGCGAACAAGGAGCAAAAATGCTGAACTGTCGTTTTCGGGTCACCGCGTTGCTCAGCTTAGTCGCAGTGGCAAGCGGCGCGCTGAACGCACAGGAGGCTGGCCAAAACAAACCGACCGTAGCGATAAGGGCCGAGCGTCTGATTGACGGCAAGAGCGACACCGTCGTGAACAATGCTGTCGTCCTAATCGTAGGCGAGAAGATTACGGCAGTCGGTTCCGGGCTGGCCATTCCACCGAACGCAAAAATCATTGACTTGGGAGACGCGACGCTTCTTCCCGGCTTGATTGATGCTCACACCCATCTCCTCTCAGATATGGACGGATCAAACCTTTCGTTGCAAGACGTCGAGATGTTACGGATTGTCGCGACGCAGAGTACCGCAGAACGAGCCTTACTCGGGGCGAAATTAGGGAGAGAGGATCTGGAGGCTGGGATTACGACGGTCCGCGATGTCGGAAACTCCGGGGTGAACGGCGATGTAGCGTTGCGCCGCGCGGTTGAGCGCGGCTGGGTGCAGGGGCCACGCATGGTGACGTCCACCCGGGCGCTGGCTGCACAAGGAGGACAATTCGGAAGATTAACTCCCGCAGCTCAAGAGTTAATCGAACAGGAATACGTCACGCTGAGAGGTCCAGAGAGCGCGCGCCAGGCAGTTCGTCAGGCCCTTTATGACGGAGCAGGTTGTATCAAGGTCATCGTGAATGGCTCGCCGGCGAACGTGACCCTCGAGGAAATGAAGGCCATCGTGGACGAAGCTCACACCGCCGGCGTGAAGGTGGCGGCGCACGCCATCGGAGACAAAGCTACCCGAATCGCGGCCGAAGCAGGAGTCGATTCGATAGAACACGCTTATGTTGTCCCCGACGATGTACTGAAGATGATGGTCGCGAAACACATTTTCATGGTGCCGACCGATGGGACTCTGAAAACGTTCATGGATATGACCTTCGGTATGCGTCAACCGACCGAGGCCGAAAGAGCCGAACGCGAAAAAGAATACGCACCATACGTCAAGCAAGAACATGATCGCCTAAAGCGGGCGGTCGAACTCGGTGTGCCCATTGCGGCCGGTTCCGACATGTACCTGTCCATGCCCCGGATGACGCGCGGGCAAGCGAGCTTGCTGGTTTACGAAGCCTATGCGGAAGCAGGTATGAAGCCCATGGAGATCATTCATGCGGGCACGCGCAACGCGGCAGAACTGCTCGGCATGCAGGATCGCGTGGGAACCTTGGAGCCGGGAAAGCTGGCCGACATCATCGGCGTGCCGGGTGATCCCTTGAAAGACATTCAAGCACTGGAACATGCAAAATTTGTAATGAAGGGCGGAGCGGTGGTGGTGAACAAAAACTAGATCCATCCCAGACAAGCGCTGGGAGGAGCCGGGTGCCCCATTCATCGCGTTCTTTGCGATGAGTGGGATACCGCAGTCGCGACCCTCTCATGTCTTTAGATCTCTCCGGCCCTGTCCTGAGCGAACAGAAACTTCATGCAGTGAAAGGCCGCGTTTCGCTTGTGATGTTGCGCCTATTTATCCGACCACGGCGGCACCACGCCATTCATTCGAGCGTACGCAACCAGTTGTCCCATGTGCTCGTTGGCATGAACGAGGAGGCGGAGATAAAGCCCTTCGTCGGTCGCTTGGCGATCGAAAAACTTCTCCGTTTTTTTAAGCTCTGCCGGAGTGGCCGTGGCGTGCGCGTCGCGTACGGCATCCAGAGACCGTTTCAACCAGCTAATTACCTCGGCTTTGTCGGTAGCGACTTTCTCGACATCCACGGACTCGAAATCGGGCGGCGATTTGTGTCCCATGCGGGACAGGAGAAGGAAGTTCGTCCCCGCAATATGCATCAAGACCTCGCCGGTGGAACGCACTCCCGCAGCAGGGCGCCAGGAATACTTCTCGGCCGGAATTGCTTCGGCTAAAGCGATGAGTTGCCGCGAAGCATGAATGAATTCGCCGTCATAACCCTGGCCGAGACCCTCCAGGAATTCGGGCTTTTGAGCCGTCATCGAAGCCACGCTCAGCAATAAAAAAGCAATCAGTCCTTTCACCATGTTCCCCTGTCCTCGTGGTCAAAACGTTCTCGTCAGTTAGGACGCGAACCCGCCTGAAAACGTTAGCTCAAACGCGGCGAAATTTAGCTCGAGCATTCCCTGTCGCGCGGGCATCCTTGCGCGCCTTCTGGAAGGGTCTCCAATTTCCACCAGGATTATTTATCTTGCGCCCGAACCGCTCACCTGGACGGGCTTCGATTTCGATTTCTTGTAGCGGCCATCGCCCGAGTAATTGGCCACGATCTGTTTCTGATCGCTCCGCGATCCGCTGACCGCGACGTTCGAAAGCGTGGCGCTCGCCGACGTCCGGTTAAGAAGCACGCTGATCGAAGCATTAATGTCGGCACTGATGATGTCGGGACTGCCATCTCCATTCAGGTCCGCGAGGTTTACTTCATACCCCTGTTTCTGGTAGGTGTCGAATTCGGCCGGCGGGCCAAAAGAGCCGTCTCCGTTGCCGTGGAGGACGCCAACCTTGGAAGGATGGTAGTAGGAAACAGCGACGTCGGGAATGCCGTCCCCATCGAGATCGCCAATCGCGATGCCGGCGTCGGCGCCGCCAACCGGATAAGAAATCTGGTCCTGGAAGGTGCCGTTACCGTTGTTCAAAAATACGCCCACCGATGGATCGCCATAATTAGCGATCAGGATATCTGCTTTGCCGTCCATGTTCACGTCGCCAATCGCCACGAATTCCGGCTGCGGGCCAGTGGTATAGACCTGTTGGCTCTTGAAGGTCCCATCGCCCTTTCCGAGCAGCACGCTCATCGTTCCCCCGTCGCCGTTCGCAACTACTAAATCAAGAACCCCGGCTTTCTTGAGGCTGCCGGCCGCGATGTAATAGGGCCCTCCCCCAACCGGATATGCCACCGGCGTTTTGAAACTGCCGTCGCCGTTGCCAAGTGAAACGTAGGCAGCATTGGCAAAGTAATCGACGGTGGCCACATCGAGAATGCCATCGCCATCAAAGTCGCCCATGGCGATCGACACCGGGAAGGTTCCAAGCACGTTGTCGACCGGCCCGCGAAATGTTCCATCGCCGTTGCCGAGAAACACGGCCACATCGCCATCGGTCCCGGTGCTGCCCTGGCTCATGGTCGCGATGTCGGGAATGCCATCCTGATTGAAGTCGCCACTGACAATGCCGCTCGTGAAAGTGTTGGTGGTGTAATCCACCGGCGGCTGAAACAAGCCGTTGCCCTTGCCAAGGAAGACCGACATCGTGCTGGTCGCGCCGAACGAGGCATTCGCGCTTGCCACGTCAGGAATTCCGTCGCCATTGAAATCGGCAACCACCGTTTGTGCCGGCTCGTTGGAGGTGAGCCTCCTCATGCCCCCGCCAAAACTGTGCAACACGGTTTGCGGATCGAGCGGCACAGTCCCCAGATCGAGGCTGTCGGTGATGTCGGCAAAATCCGCCGTATTGCTTGGGGCCGCGAGGCCGCCACCCGTCACCGTCGCAGTAAAGTCGTAGTTGTTGGGATTCTGCGCGTTCGGGGTCGCAACCAGTAGAGTGGTGGTCGACGTTGCTCCGGTAACGTTCACCGCCACGGGGGCAGACGTCACCGCACCCGGTGATTGCGTCGTCCCGCCATAGATCGCGGTCAATGTATGCGAACCAGGAGCCAACATTAGAGTCAGCACAGCCGTACCCTGCTGATGGCCTGCCGCCGGATGAGTACCGACGACCTGAATGCTTCCGAGCGAGGTTTTTCCATCCAGAAAATTGACGGAGCCACCGCTCGCAGGATTGCCGTCGGCGGTAACCGTTGCGGTCAAAGTAATTTTGTGCCGGGCTTTCGCTGAAACAGGGTCTGCCGACAAAGTGATGGCATTGCTCGCGGATGCCAATTCAACCGCCAGTAAAGGAAGGCAAATCAGCAAACCAAGCGAGCGCACCGAACGGATCAATCTCTGAAAACGCAGACCAGATGTCATGTTCCCCCCTCAAAACATTTCGTACACACCGGGAGGCCCTTGGAAACAAGCCGTCCATCGCCGCAAGGCGCCCGATGGGGCCCTGAAAGTCAGGGGTGCTAATAGTAATGAAGGAAGTGAAAGCTGTCCATCGGCCCGAGTGGACAAGATGCGTGCTCCATTGCTGCGCCCACTTTTGTGAAGGATGGCTGAGCCCATGATTGCACGGGGCGTTAGTTTCCATTTGGCGAAAAATAGCGACTTCACGCATCGACCCGGTAGGTAGTTGGTTCTACTTTTTGGGATCGAACCCGCGGCTGACGCGGAAGACGTGGCCATCGGGATGGCGGAGGTGCATTTCGCGAACGTGCCACGGCATATCGGTCGGCGGAAATGTGATCTCCAGGTCGGCGGCGAGGCAATGCTTGTGCATCTCGTCCACGTTGTCCACCCAGACCGACATCCAGACGCCCTTGTCGCCCTCTTCGTCTCCGTCGTGCTGAAAAGTGGTGGTGTTTGGGCCGCGGCCGCGGCCTCCCTGCGCGCCCTGACAAAGAAAGATGCAGGTTTCTGTACCTGATCCGACGGCGCCAAACGTCGGAGGTGTTCCCCAGTCCCACAATTTCTTCCATCCCCACTTCTCAAACCATGCGAAGGTGCTGGCGATGTTGGATACGTTTAAGATTGGAGTCAGACCTTTGGCTTCCATAGCGGAAGCAGGATAACACCGGACGGGCCCTCTGTCTTAAGCCTTGAGGTGGCGTTAACACGCAGGCGACCACCGACAAAGCGCCCACTCATTCGCAAGATGGAGTTGGTGTGATTGTTTGATTCCACAATCCTTTAAAATCCTCGCGGGCGGCGACACAGAGATAACGAGCATGCTGATCGAAATCGGACAGGTGGAGGCAATCTTCCGGTATCCCGTGAAGTCGATGGGCGGCGAACAGCTTGAGGCCGCCGAGATGGGTTGGCATGGCATCGAGGGTGATCGACGCCTCGCGTTCCGGCGGATAGAAGATCGCGGTGGGTTTCCATGGCTGTCAGCAGGGAAACTTCCCGAACTGGTGCGGTTTGCTCCGCTGCGCTCTTCTGCGGACCTCGACGAAGAGGGCGCTTCGGGAGGCAATCACCTTCCAACACATGTTCGCACGCCGGATGGCAATGATCTGGCGATCTTCGGGGAGGAGTTGGCCGAGGAGGTTGGGCGGCGGCATGGAAGTCCCGTGCAGATGATGCAGTTGAGGCACGGCATCTTCGATGACGCGACTATCTCGGTAATCGCGTCGGACACGGTGCGCGAGATTGGACGCTTAGCAGGGCTGGACGCGGACGTGCGACGGTTCCGTCCGAATGTTCTGGTTCGTTTGCTGCGAGCGGGTCCGTTTCAGGAAGACGAGTGGGTGGGCGGTGGGCTTACATTCGGCGAGACGGATGATGCACCCGCCATCGCGGTTACGATGCGAGACCTGCGGTGCTCGATGGTGAATCTTGATCCGGACTCGGCAAGTTCGGCGCCGGAAGTGATGAAAGCGGTGGTTCGCGCGAACCAGAATCATGCGGGGGTTTATGGCGCGGTCACGCGTACTGGTCGACTGGCGGTGGGGCAAAAAGTATTCCTTCGTGCGGCGACTGGCAAAACGCTGCTTTGATTCGCGCGCGACCTGCAGCTTCGAACTGGCTTACACAAGCCTGTGTAGGCTAGTTACGCGCAGTAAATTCACAATCACTCGAGGAAGATCACTGCGGGAAGTTCATGCGTTTCAGGAGATCGGCGAAGCGGGGATCGGAACGTATGGGGTCGACCATGTGGACGGTCTTGACGTATTGAATGCCGTCAGACTTTTCCTTGATCCCCTTCTCTAACCATGCGAAGGCTTGATCTCTGTCATTTTCTGCGGCGAAGATGTAGCCGATGAACGCAGGATCTGAGTACCGCCGCTTGCTGAGCGCGACTTCCTGGTCCGCCCACTCCCGCAAGGCCGCCTTCACTCCAGCTTTCTTATAGACCTGGGTGACTGCTTTGTTGACCGCCACCTCATCTTCCTGGTGAGAAAGACTGTAGCTATTCTCGGATTCCTGACGCCACAGATCGTACTTGCCGAGGTCGAAGTACGCATTGGCCATGTCGAGGTGCACGGACGCAAAGCTCGGATCCATGTCGATGACCTTCTTGAACTGTTCAAAGGCTAGATCGTACTGGCGCCCGATCGCATATTCCTGTCCGAGATTGTCGTTGTATTTGAGGTTGAGGGGATCGAGGCGGAGGGCTGTCTTGATTTCCGAGAGCGCTTCTTCGTGACGGCCCAAGCCTGACAGATAGATCCAGTACAACTTATGGGCATTCGCGGAATTGGGGTTGAGTTCGAGCGCGCGCTTATATTCGCGTTCGGCCGCGCTCCACTCCCACTCCGAGTAGAAGCTGTCGGCGAGAGTGGCATGGGCTTCGGCCAACGTATCGTCGATGGCGAGTGCCTTTTGCGCAGCGGCACGGGCTTTGGGTACCGTCTCGCTGGATGCCACTGGAGCATAGTCGGGGATTACGTCGTAGTAATCGGCCAGTCCCAGATAGGCGAGAGCGTAGTTGGGATCTTTTTCGATGGCTTGGTTGAAATAGTCGCGAGCCTTGTCGAGGGTTTCAGGCGTGCGCTTCTCCCAGTAGTAGCGTCCCTTGAGATAGAGCTGGTAGGCCTCAGGATCGCTGGTTCCACCCTTGACAACTGGCTTCGCAGATTCATTGGCCAGGCGTTCGCGCAGCTTCGCGGTGATAGAGCGAGTGATCTCGTTCTGGACGGCGAGGACGTCGGCGAGCTTGCGATCGTATTGATCTCCCCAGAGATTGTGATTGTTGCGCGCGTCGATGAGTTCAGCGCTGATGATGAGCTGATCGCCGTGCTGGACGATTCGTCCGGTAACCACGCCTTCAATTTTGAGGTCGCGGGCGACGACCTGTGGGTCAACGTCACGACCTTTGTAGTGAAAGACAGAGGAGCGCGACATGACGGCCAGGTTCGGGATCTGGGAGAGGCTGTTGATCAAGCCTTCGGTGAGGCCGTCGCTGAGGTATTCGCTGTTGGGATCGTTGCTGGCGTTGACGAAAGGCAACACGGCGATGGAGGAAATTTCGTGCTGGCTCGTTCGGCTGCGGTAGAGAAAGAAGCCAACGGCGGCCAAGACGAGGATGACGGCTGCGGCCATAGCGGGGATCCAGCGGCGAGAGGAAGTTGGAGCGGGCGTGGCTGTGGTGCCGGAAATTGAAGAGGCGCTCGCGCTGCCTGAAATGTGTGTCTGCGTTCCGGGGGCTGGTGTTTGGACGGGCGAGGATGAGATATGTTCCGCGGGCGCGGCGATGGTACTGCGGCTCGAATCGGTGTCGCGCTTGAGGCGCTGCAGGTCGGCTCTCATTTCGGCGGCAACCTGGTAGCGGAGATTGCGGTCCTTTTCCAGCGCCTTATTAATGATGTCTTCGAGCTTCGGCGGAAGATCGGGATTCAGGCGCATCGCCGGCGCGGGAGCGCGGTTGAGGATCGCTTCGAAGATGGTGGCCGAGCTTTCTCCGCGAAAGGGCAGCGTACCGGTCGCCATTTCATAGAGAACCGCGCCAAAGGAAAAGAGGTCGGTGCGCGCGTCAAGTTCTTTGCTGCGGGCCTGTTCCGGAGACATGTAGGAGATGGTGCCCACAGTCGTTCCGGGATTCGTGAGTTGCTGGTCGTCGATGGTGCGCGTCATGGTATTGAGCGGCGCGCTCGAGGAACTACCTCCGGCGGTGACTTTTGCGAGGCCGAAGTCGAGGACCTTGGCGTGGCCGCGTTCGGTGACAAAGATGTTGGCGGGCTTGATGTCGCGATGAACGATGCCTTTCGAGTGAGCGGCGTCAAGGGCGTCGGCGATCTCGATGGCGAGGGAAAGAATCTGTTCGAGTTCCATGGGACGACCGGAGATGCGGTGCTTGAGGGTCACGCCATCGAGAAACTCCATGACGATGAACGGGCGGCCGTTTTCCTGACCGATTTCATGGATGGTGCAGATGTTGGGATGGTTGAGCGCAGAGGCGGCCTGCGCTTCGCGCTGGAAACGAGCCAATGCCTGCGCGTCTTTGGCGACGTCATCGGGGAGAAACTTGAGGGCGACGAAGCGGTGAAGGTTGAGGTCTTCCGCCTTGTAAACGACGCCCATACCGCCGCCGCCAAGCTTTTCGACAATGCGGTAGTGCGAAATTATCTCGTCGATCACTGGCGCGAAATCTTACGTGCTGGGGAGGGGCAAGTCAACGGACGGGGGCGATGCTGATGAGGCAAAGGCTGCAGGTGTTGGGATCACGTAGTCCAAGGTTAGAAAGCCTACTCCGGCGAGACTCAGAGTTGGAATTTTTTCCCACGCTTCAGGCTGATTTTCGTTTTTTGGCGCGGCGTTCCAATTCGCGCTCGTAGCCGTCGCGATGGGCCAGATGTTCGCGTTCGTGCTCGCGCATGTTCACTTCGAATTTCTGGTGGGCCCGGGTGATTTTTGTTCTCTCGCGTGTTTCCAGTACGGAGAGGAGGAAGGAGCGATCCGTCGCGGTCGCGTATGTGCCGGTTGCACGTTCGGCGCCGCGTTGGCCAGAGGGCATTCCCTGAAAAGGATGGGCGGTGGCGCCGGGTCTTTCGGAGTCGATGAAATTCTTCAAAACCTGCTGGGTGTATCGGAGGGTGATGTCGGTGCCGGTCAGGGACGAGTGGGCTTGCAGGCGGAGGATGGCGCGCCTCAGCGCCCAGGAATTGGACTGGATATTCTCCGCAAGGTAGAGCGCGACGTCTTTTGGGAGCTTTAGTTTCTCCTGTTCCGCGATCCCATGGACAATAGCGACTTTGACTTCGAGGCCGGGGGTGCGGAGCGGGTTGCGGAAGTTTTCCACGAGGCCTCTTTGGTGGCTGGGCAAGATTCTACCCTCGGATGATCGGCGTGGGAAAAATCTTTTGTGGTGATACAGAGCCGGCAGTCCCTCAGCGGCTAAAGCCGTTTGATTTGGCAATGGTTGCGGCGCGGCTGAAGCCGTGCCCTTTCAAAGCAAACGCTAGAGCACCCTCAAAATATGCTCGCAATGGCTCAGTACTTCAAAGCAACCTCAGAGTCGGCAGCACCACTTCAAAGCGAGCTCAAAATCAGGCAGCATTACTTCAAAGCGAGCTCAAAATCCAAGCTCAGAGTGCCGGAATTGGCGGAGCGGGATGCAGGCATGGAATCTTGGGCGGGTCTATTGGCGTCGGGTCGTGAGGTCAGGAGTGGGAACTTGTTTCCGTGAGGCGAGGCCAGGCAATTTGAATCACGATGGTGGTGACGAGGGTCAGGAGGAAGCAGGCCCATTGAGGATGAGCGGGCCACATGATTCGGCCGAGGCCGAATATCCAGGAACCGAGGCCGACGGCGGTGCCAATCAGAGAAGCGATGAGCGAGGTTTTCATAGGTCAATGGGTGATACGACGAAACGGGTGAAATCGTTCCGTTGGATGCGGCTTATCATCTTGCCTTGTGGCGTCCTTCGGGACTTGGGATTATTTAGATTCTCTTAGTAGGACCACGTCGGAATCGGTGTGTCCGCGGAGAACGCCGAGATTCTTTCCATCCGGCGACCAGTGGAATGAGCGAATCTGCTCGGAATCAAATTTTGTGATCTGGTGTCCGGGGGAGCCGTCGAGGGGATGAATCCAGATGTTGTCGACGCCATTTTCGCGAACTGGATAGGCGAGAGCTTTGCCGTCCGGGGTGAAAATAGGTCCGGTAGCGATGTGGGGATTCGCGTCGATATAGCGTGGCTCTTTCAGGGTTTCAAGATTGAGGATGGCGAGCTTTGGAACCCCGTTTTGCGCTTCCAGATTTGTGAATTCAACCAGGTAGGCCAGTTCTTTGCCATCCGGTGAAATGCCCATTCCGCGGCCGGTCTGAAAACCGTTCGCGATCGCCGTGCCGGCAATCGATTCCGCTTTGCCCGACCCATCTAAAGGAACCCGCCAGAGGGTCTTTAAATCCCGAAAAAAGTAAGCCCAGTTTTGAGTTTCCGAACACACGGGTCCGTGCCCTAAGAAAAAATCGTTCTGGTCGGTCAACTGGACGGGATGGGAGCCGTCGGCATTGACGCGCCAGATGCCAGCGTAATTTGCGGCGGCGCGGAAGCCCCACAGGAACACCATGTACTGGGGCCCGCAGCTAGACATCTCCAGAATGGCCGCGTTTGCGTCGCTGACGAGTACGCTGGGGTTTTTCCCGCCGGCGTCTGTTCGGATCAACCGAACAAGATCGCTGGTGACCAGGCTCCCGTCAGCGGCCCAATTGAAGTGAGTGACAAGAGCGCCCTCGATCACTACCGGGTTGGGAGTGGGGGACGCGCTGCCTTCGCCGGACAGGATGAAAAGATTGGTGACTGCCTTTTGCTGGACGGTGGCGAGGGTCCTTCCGTCGGCGGAGAGAGTCAACGTGGAATAGCTGTTCGTGTCGCGGGAGATGGTGCGAATCTGCCCATCGGAGAGGGAGAAGAATCCGATCTGGGCGCGGGTGAAGTCAGGCCCCTTTGGCCGATAGATGAGGAACAAACCATCGCCACCAGGGGACCACTGCAAGGCCCCAATTTGCTTGTCGGGCGATAAGTGCGTCTCCAACTTTCCGGTGCCCAGATCGAACAAGTCTAACTCCGAAAATTCGCTGGTTTGCTTGTTCGGGAAGGCGATCTTCTTGCCATCAGGAGACCATGCCAGCCAACGAGGGAGGTAGACGAGTGGCAGGATCTGAAGCACCTTTTCGTCGGAGCCATCGAGTTTCGCGGAGAGCAGGCGCCATTTCCCCGGTTCGGGATCATTGCCGCGAGCGTAAGCCATGCGGGTGCCGTCGGGCGAGAAGGCGATGCCGCTATCGACATCGTGGGAGACAACTTGAGGAGTGCCGCCTAAAACCGGTGTGCGATAGATATTGAAATCACTTTGAATGGCGTTTTCGGCCCTGCGGAAGTACACATAATTTCCGTCGGGGGAAAACGCAACGCTGGGGATCGTGTTAGTGGGAGGAACGATTTGTGTGTCACTTCCTGTCGCCACGTTGCGAAGCCATAAACTGTTCCGGCCCTTGTCATCCATCACTGTGAGTAGATATTTTCCATCGGCGGAAATTGCGGTAACAACTGCCTTGCTGGAATTGGTGGCTTGCGAGATGGCGAAGTTCTGAAAGGGAGTCGGGGCGGCGTGATGCATCAGCGAGTAAACGCCGAAGCCAGCTGCGGCGAGGATGACGACGGCGGCGAGTGCTCCGCCGAGGAATCCGATTTTGTGTTGGCGTGCGGCGGCGACCACCGCGGAACTGCTGCCGTGCGAAGACTGTGAAGTGACGGCAGGGGCCGAGGGTGTGCTGGTTGGCGAAAAACCTGGAGCGACAACCGACGCGCTCGAGCCAAGAGGAACCGCGGAATCGGACGCCTCGATGACGCGGGGCGGCCGGAGTCGGTTTCGCGCTTGAGGCGCTTGAGATCGGCACGCATGTCGGCGGCGTGCTGGTAGCGGAGGTCGCGATCCTTTTCGAGCGCCTTATTAATGATGCGTTCGAGTTCGGCGGGAAGGTCGGGATTCATTCGCGCAGGGGCGGTGGGAGTGCGATCGAGAATCTCGCGCTGGATGACTCCTGAACTTTCGCCTCGGAAGGGGAGGATGCCGGTGGCCATTTCGTAAAGGACGGCTCCGAATGAAAAGAGGTCGGTGCGCGGGTCTAACTCTTTGGCGCGCACTTGTTCGGGCGACATGTAGGCGACGGTACCGAGCGCCATGCCAGGGCTGGTGAGGTGTGTTACGGCGACTCCAGTTTCGGTGGCGTCGATGGCGTCGCGCGTTTTGGTGGCGGTTACCTTGGCGAGGCCGAAGTCGAGAATCTTGGCGTGTCCGCGCTTGGTGACAAAGATATTGGCAGGCTTGATGTCGCGGTGAACAATGCCTTCGGTGTGGGCGGCGTCGAGGGCGTCGGCGATTTCGATTGCCAGACCGAGCAAGATGTCGGTTTCGAGAGGGCGTCCTGCGATGCGGTGTTTTACCGTCATGCCTTCCAGAAATTCCATGGCGATGAAGGCTTGGCCGTTCTGTTCGCCGATATCGTAGATCGTGCAGATGTTCGGATGGTTGAGGGCGGAGGCGGCCTGGGCTTCGCGTTGAAACCGGGAAAGAGCCTGAGGGTCGCGAGCGACCTCTTCGGGCAGGAATTTGAGGGCCACGAAGCGATGGAGGCGCGTGTCTTCGGCCTTGTAGACGACGCCCATGCCGCCGCCTCCAAGCTTTTCGACGATGCGGTAGTGCGAGATAGTCTGGCCGATCATCAGGCGCAAATCTTACGTTGGGGAGATGGGCAAGTCAACGAAGGGACGGGGTTATACGCATTGAGAGCAAAATACTACAGGCGAGTTTTGAGCTGACTCTGAGATGTAGTTGAATCGAGAGCATATCACGCGGTCTGCACTTCGGGCGCGGGACGCGATGGTGAAAGGGATTGGATACCTGTGTGGTTCTGTCTTGACCACTCTTTTAATCCTCGCCGTGCGACACTGAGTGCGACATATTGCGAGGCAGGAATGCCGAAGAAGTTAGGAGTGAAACGGAGCGGAGTTCGGCGTCGGGAAACTTGAACCCGTTGAAGATACGGGCGGTTCGGGCAAGAAGAAGACTTGCCGCTCAGTGGCGCTCATCTCCCGGCCAAACAGCTTATGGAACCGCCGCAAGATTTCACTGTGTGACATCGGACCATCGCCAAGTTCGTCCATAGGTGCAGGATGACTGACGGATGGACGAAAGTCTGAGCAAGAAAGAACAGGTTGATATTTATTTTTTGGGCCTTGCTACGATTACCGTTCCAATCTCTGGACACAACTCAGGACTTTTTCTTCGAGGGAATGATTCCTAGTCGCCGTCGTTTCTCCTCTAGGAGATCATCAAGTTCAAGGTAGAGTTCCTGGAGTTTTACAGGGTCTTGCTCGACTGCGACCTGCTCAGCTACTTCTATCCAACGCTCTTTTTGGGGAGGCGGCATCTGTTTTGTCGTTGGAAAACTATCGAACAATGATTGGGGCGTCGATACCGGGCATCGTGTATGTCCACCCATGGAACAAGAGATGCGGACTGGACTTCGAGACCAAGAAGAAACCTACGGTATGTATGGTATCGAACGCTTCCCAGTTCGAACATAAAATCGTCCGGGACGAGCTTCTGCGACAGACGGAACGAATGTGAAAAAAGCGCACGCAACTATTCAGTCTACGGAGTGTTCTGGTGAATATCCTTCGAGCGCATTGACAGCAGGAAGTCATCGCCGACAAATGGGGAGTTCATGAACCAACCAGCGGCATCGAAGAAAGCGGTTGCAGATTTCCGAATGCATGTCGCTGCGACCTCTCCGCCGGGCGCTCGATTCTACTGTGTCGCCATGGATGGGTCGGCCCAACCGAGCACCGCGTCAGATGATGAATTAATTTCTTGGCTGAATCGCGCCGGAGGTTGCGCAGGATTCATAGCTCTGACTGGCCCCCAAACATTTTCGATTGATCCACTGTGTCAATTTCTCAAAACAGCAGCCTGCGGTTTGAGTGGACCAACTGTGAAAATGGACGCCTGATATTCAAGCGGCAAGACAGCAGGTGGCCTGTTCGCTTAGGTGACGAGGTCCGGTTCGCCTGAAGTCCAACCTTGCTTCCCTATTTCACGGCTGACAAAGCGTTCCCCTTCGGAGACTGCACGTACGGCCTCCAAAAGATCTTGGCCGGCATCCGACTTCGCAACGAACCCCTGGCCGCCGGCGTCCAGTGCTTCCCGTACGATATGTAACGCGACGTGCTGGCTGAGGAAGATGATTCTAGAGGTAGGAGAGACTCGCAGGATTTCAGGCGCGGCAGCGATTCCACTGAGTCCCGGAAGGGTGATATCTAAAAGCACCACATCTGGCTGCAGTTCCTCGGCTTTCGTGATTGCCTCTTCCGCCGTCGCAGTGTCACAAAGGACTTCCAAGGAGGGGTCTTTGGATAGCAAAGCACAGATCATTCGGCGAATTACAACATGGTCATCGACTACTAGGACTCGAATCAGCGGCATTGTGGCCAAGGTGCAAAGACAGTCGGATAACGTTAACAAAGTAGAAAAGGTCACTCTATACCGTGCGCACTGTATTGCGCAGCGGACCTAAATGCGCCTTTAAACGTACCGACTAGTGGTCAAATTTGTAGTGGTTTGTTATAACTTTTACCCCAAACACCGTATTCACTCCTCTGCATATGTGAATCACACTTAGCGATGGATCGGCGGCTTGGGTGCGCATCGGCGGTAAGGTCTCTCAGGAGGTAGCGTATGCACGACGGGGACGAGAGAACGCTGGATTGAACTTTGTGCCCAAGCTTCGAACGAGCAAGATCCGGAAAAGCTCATGGAATTGATCAAAGAGATCAACGACATTCTAGAAGAAAAAGAGCAGCGCCTCCGACCAGCACCTCCCCATTCAGGACTTAGTGGCACGTAGCAACGAAGGGACGTCTTTGAGGGATTCGATGGCGCTCCTGCGGACTTGGATCGTCAGCATGCGGATGAAAACTTATGGACTGCTTGTTATAACGTACGAATGCGTCTACAGGATTATGCACCGCGGCCCGCGCACATTCGATGGCTGCTCGATTCGGATCCGGCGATCCGATGGCAGGCGATGAGGGACCTGACGGGTGAAACTCCGGAGGCGATTGCCGCGGAGCGGTCGCGCGTCGCGACGGAAGGATGGGGAGCTGAACTGCTCGCCCGGCAATCTCCTACAGGCCACTGGGGCGAGGGTCCGCGCGGGTGGAGAGACGATTTGCCGAAGGAAGACCGAGGCTTGCTGATTGCGCTCTACAGTCTTGACGTCTTGAGGGACCTCGGTCTCGACCCCGCGAGCAAGCAGGCTCGCAAAATGATTGAGCGGGTCGACAAGGGGCTCTCGTTCCGATGGCTGAACAAGCGGCCTTTTCTTGATGGCGAAACGGAAGCATGCATCAACGGGAGAATCCTCGCGGCCGGCGCGTATTTCGGAAAACCGAACGAGACGCTGGCCAACCAACTGGTGGGCGAGCAGCTCGAGGATGGCGGCTGGAATTGCGAAGCACCGAAGAGCCGGCGGTCGTCGTTTCATAGCACCATTTGTGTGCTCGAAGGGCTGCTGGGATACGAACGCGCGAGGAGGAAGTCGGTCGGGGTTACGAGCGCCTTGACGAAGGCCGTCAAACGGGCGCGAAAGAGGGGCGAAGAGTATCTGCTGGAGGGCAGGATGTTTCGGTCGCTTCGAACGGGGGAAGTCATTAATAAACGGTGGTTGCGATTTTCGTTTCCGCCGTTCTGGCACTACGACGTTTTGCGCGGGCTCGATTATCAGCGGAAGGCTGGAATTGAGCCCGACGGCCGCGTTCGGGAGGCTATTGAGATCGTGATGAAGCGCCGCCACCAGAACGGGCGCTGGCCGCTCAACTTTGTTCATCCCGAATACATTCCGTTGAAAATGGAGACGGAGGTCGGCAGGGCGAGTCGATGGAACACGCTGCGGGCGCTGCGGGTTCTGCGTTGGTACAACAAGTCGACGTGGTAGTTGTAATCGGCAAACGGCAGGACCGATCAAAACACTCCCAAAAATAGCGGAGCCTTTGTCGTGCGCTCCGTCCTCCTGTTTCTCGCGGGCTACACGAATCCTGCGATAGAATTTCCCGCTAGGAACCGCAGAGACTTCGATCGCGATTGGCAGGTGCTGGCGAATGCCGAGTTCTGAGACGCAATCCGTTGCCACGACCCTACCGGCCCGGTACTACACGGATCCGGTTCTTTTCCGCGATGAGGTCGAACGGTTCTATTGCCAAGGATGGATCTGCGCCGGGCGCGCCGATCAGGTTGCGACTCCGGGCGACTATTTTCTGCGCGAGATTGCGGGGGAGAGTCTGATTATTACTCGCGATCAGGATGACTCGGTGCGGGCGTTTTTCAACGTGTGCCGACATCGGGGCACGCGCATCTGCGCCAGCGCTGAAGGGCATTTCCCCGGACGGATTCAATGCGGCTATCACGGCTGGACCTACGGACTCGACGGGAAGCTTATTGGCGCTCCCCATATGCACGAGGGTTTCTGTCGTGAGAATTATCCGCTCAATCGCGTTCATGCCGAAATTTGGGATGGGCACATCTTCATTCATCTCGGGTTAGAGCCCGCGTCGCTTACAAGTCAGTTAGAAGATCTGCCCCAAAAGTTTTCGCATTGGCAGATGAGTGAACTGCGCTGCGAGCGACGGATCGAGTACGAGGTAAAGGCTAATTGGAAGCTGATCATGTTGAACTACAGCGAGTGCCTGCACTGTCCCATTCTGCATCCGGCCCTCAGTGCGATCAGCGATTACCTTTCGGGCGAGAACGACCCGCCCCGTCGCGGATACATCGGCGGTTCGATGGAGTTTCAGGGTGGCGCGAAGACTATGAGCCGTGATGGCAAGTTACTGCGCGACTACCTTCCCGGACTTACGGCTGAAGAACGCAACAAAGTTTTTTATTATGCGATTTTTCCCAATCTGCTGCTCAGCCTTCATCCCGATTACATGATGACGCATACTCTGTGGCCGCGTGCTGTGGATCACACGAGCGTCATCTGCGAATGGCACTTCCATCCTGAAGAGGTGGCCAAGGCTGACTTCAAAGCTGACGATGCGGTTGAATTCTGGGACGCCACCAACCGGGAAGATTGGAGCATCTCCGAGCTGTCGCAGGTGGGAATTAAGTCGCGCGCGTATAAGCCGGGGCCTTACTCGCGCTGCGAGTCGTTACCCCACGCCTTCGATCAGATGGTTCTGGATCGGGAAAAAGAGGGACTCGGGAAATAGCTTTGCTAGTAAAAAACGGGGCATGTAGCCCCGTCCGAAGAGATACCAATAGTCACCCGGTTATTTGGAAATCTGAGCAGCAAGCGTGTTGAAGCCCAAGACGATGGTTGCGCTGGTGCCAAAGGATCCGCCTCCGCACAATCCGATTGTGTTCTTTCCAACCTTCAAACCGTCGGCGGGTTGGATCACCCACTGATAGGTGTTATGCCCGAACGGCCCGGAGCCTCCTGAGCCGAGATTAAACTCGGGCAGCCGGTTGGATCCGAAGAAAGCGCATGAACCGCCGTTCAGGCTGAGTCCAACCCAGCCCTCGCCGTTGGCCTGGTAATCACCGTTCCAAGTGACAAGCACAGCCGTGACCGCCTTGGGCTCGGTCACGCTGACCGTTTGATTCCAGAAACTGCAGCATGCACCGGTGAACGTCACAGGACTTCCGGTGTATCGGGAGACTTGGGCGGCTGGGACAGCAAAAGCGGCAATCGATGCCGCCAAGACGAGACAGGCAATGGCTGTCCCGAACCTCAAGTTGCGTTGGTTGATTTGCGAGAACGATTTCATGATCCTCTCCTCCTAAGTGAGTCGTTGTTTTAATTGGAATAAGGCTGGGTTGCGGCAAGGTGGCGCGTTAGAAATCCATCCCCAATGTCGGCCCAACGTGCTGCATATTGCGGAAAGGCCGGCCACATTCCAATAGCGCGAGGCTGTCGGAGGCCTTACTTTTCATGTCGCGCTAACTCAAACAAGCAAGGGGATTTACCGCAGCCTAGTGGACGCGCGGAATAGACTGTCGTGGAAGCGACGCTCCACAATTTTTCAGAGTCGCGCGAAGGTTTCCGCACAGGCGGCT
Organism: uncultured Acidobacteriaceae bacterium; assembly: GCA_963822545.1. GTDB lineage: Bacteria > Acidobacteriota > Terriglobia > Terriglobales > Acidobacteriaceae > Acidiflorens. Next base: position 14,398 of record CAWGIB010000011.1, on the reverse strand, counting down.
GTAGAATGTGGCCTCGATGGGGAAAGCTGGCCTTTCCTCGTGAAGCTGAGTATGGGGTCCGCTCCAATTCGATTCGGGGACGATTTCGAGCTTGATCGGCGCTCACAGAGGCTAACTCGGGCGGGACGAGCGTTGAAGCTGGAGCGCATTCCGACCGCAATTCTGCTTCTTCTAATCGAGAAGAATGGCGAGCTCGTCACGCGCGAGCAGATCATTGAACGGATCTGGGGTAATGGCGTCTTTCTCGACACGGACAACAGTATCAACGGCGCCATCCGTAAGATTCGCCGGGCTCTTAAAGACGATGCCGAGCAGCCCGAGTTCATCCAAACAGTCACCGGCAACGGATATCGATTTATCGCGCCGGTGATCCAGCTTGATTCGGCCATTCCTGTGGCCGGGTCTGGCGTCGAGTCGATTCCTGAACTCCCGCCGAAAGATGCGCCGCCTTCCCACACGGACGCGGGCAGGAGAATCAATTACTCGCGGCGTCAGCTGTGGTCCCCTCTGGCATTGGCATTGATTATCATGGCGGCTCTAGGCGTTTACGTTCGGGGCAGGCATTCGACTTCGCTGGCGGCTCGGGAGGGAAGGTCGATGCTTGCGGTCCTTCCGTTTGAAAACTTTACGGGAGACGCGGCTCAAGATTACTTCAGCGATGGGCTAACGGAAGAGATGATAAGCCAACTCGGCAATCTCGATCCTACGCACCTGGGCGTGATCGCGCGAACGTCCGTAATGCATTACAAGCACACCCAGGAACCACTGACGAATATTGCGAAGGAGCTTGGGGTTCAATACGTAATCGAGGGAAGCGTGCGCCGGGATTCGGGACGGGTTCGCATCACGGCCCAACTGATTCAGGTGAAGGATCAGACGCATCTTTGGGCGCGGGAATATGATCGCGACCTGAACAACCTGCTGACGCTGCAAACAGAAATTGCGCGTGAGATCGCGAACGAAATTGAATTCAGCCTGAGCGGCCGCCGGCCGATTGACGCGACACCTTATCTTTCTCACGCTCCAAGTGCCTTTGAAGCCTATGACCTTTACCTCCGGGGCCGGTTCTTTTGGAACAAGAGAACATTGGATGGGTTGCGGCAGGCGATTGATTATTTCCAGCAGGCCATAGATAAGGATCCAGGTTACGCACGCGCCTATGCCGGCCTAGCCGACTCCTATGCGTTGCTTGGTGGTTATGGCGTTACGCCGCAGACAGAATTGATGCCGAAGGCGCGTGCCGCGGCGCTGAAGGCGATCGAACTCGACAGCGAACTTGGCGAGGCCCACACTTCTCTGGCATTGATCACGGAGAACTTCGACTTTGACTGGGTGAAAGCCGAGGAAGAATATCGTCGCGCCATTCAGCTCAATCCGAACTATGCGACTGCACACCAGTGGTACGCGGAATGTCTCGCACTGCTGGGTCGTACGAATGAAGCGATCGCGGAGAGCGAGCTTGCCCGCGCACTCGACCCTCTTTCATTGATCATTGCCGCTGACAGAGGCGTGATCCTTTATTACGCGCGCCGTTACGACGATGCGATTGCGCAGCTCCGCGGCGTGAGAGAAATGGAACCGGCGTTTCCGCGGGCTCAAATGGTGGTCGCGGCACTCGTTGAAAAGGGTCAATTTTCGGAAGCGCTCACCGAGTTCAACAAATCGGACGATGGCAAGAGTGAGGCCTGGACCTGGTCATGGCGTGCCTACATTTACGGGCGGGCTGGGCAGCGCGAACAAGCTCAGCATGCTTTCGAGCACTTACAACATTTATATGAGACCGGGCACATCGCTCCGGATCCCATGCTTTGGGCACATCTTGGATATGGCGATCGAGGTGCCACGTTTTCTTGGCTCGAAAAAGCTTATGCAGACCACTCCAATCTTTTAACAACTCTCAAAGTCAATCCTGCGTTCGACCCGCTGCGAGATGATCCTCGTTTCAACAAACTCATGCGAAGGGTCCGATTTACTCAGTAAAACTCGACGGTTTCGATGATTTGAACGCCCTAAGAGCAAGGACGCGGGGGCTAAAGCCCGCGTTGTTTTAGACCGCAACGCGGCCCCTTCGACAAGCTCAGGGCAGTCTCTGAAGGGCCGCCCTTCCACGGATGGAGTGCTTCGAATGCAGAACGCCCTATCACAGCCAAGTGATACAGAGGTCACTGTCAGCGGAGAGGTTGAGGAGTAGAAGTGCGGATGGCAGACCGCTTGACCTTCCTCTGGCCTCTCTCTGCGATTTCTACCCAGGAGATAAAAATGCGAGCAAAAATAATCTACGTGTGTATCTTCCTGCTCACGTCAGTTATGGGCGTTCGAGCCGCAACATATCAAACACTGCACAATTTCGAACCAGATGGTTACGACGGCAGCTCACCGTTTGCGGGTCTGGTCTTTGACCAGGCGGGCAACCTTTACGGTGTGGCGGCTTACGACGGGGCGGATTACACGGATGGTTTGGTGTTTGAACTTTCTCCGTCGGGGCACGGCTGGAACTACAACATCGTGTACCAATTCGTCGACTTTGAGCCGGTAGGACGAGAACCGATGGGCGGCCTCGTCATCGATGACGCCGGGGTCATCTACGGAACGACCAGCTTCTCCGATGACGATTGGGAGTGTGGCACGGTGTTCGCGTCGTCTCCGGACGGTTGGTTCCCGCTCCATACTTTTACTGGCGTGGACGGATGCGTTCCGCGCTCGAATCTCCGCCTGAGCAATGGCTGGCTGGTTGGGACGACATCAGGAGGGGGAGCCAGTGGCCAAGGTACCGTCTTTTTCGTGGATACTTCCGGGAATTTTTATTTCTATTCATTCCAGAAGACAGAAGGGACCACGCCACTCGGCGGAGTCAACACTTTCATGTACGGCGCCACTGTATCCGGAGGTGGGAAGGGTCAAGGCAACGTCTATTGGCTCGGCCCGAAAGGTCCGATTAATAAGTACAGCTTCTCATCCGGTCGCCAAGCGGGCTATGGACCGGTGGGCGACTTGTTGACGGCCTATGAAAATGGTACGCGAACGATGTATGGCACTACTTCGGCTGGAGGCAAAGGCGGTGGGGGCACGGTTTACAAGCTAAGCGAAAACCCACAAAAACCCGAGCACTGGCAACTGAGTGTGTTGCACTCGTTCTCCGGTGCAGATGGCCGGAGCCCGATGGCAGGCCTCACTGCTGACGGGAAGGGCAATCTTTACGGCACAACCTCGCAGGGTGGCGACTGGAATTGCGGCACAGTCTACAAGCTCTCCCCGGGAATGAACAAATGGCAGTTCACGGTGGTTTACAGCTTCAACCCTTACAACGAGGATTCAGGAGGGGACGGGTGCTCCCCGCAAAGCGGTGTTGTGCTGGATGCTGCGGGCAATCTCTACGGCACGACCGAAGATGGTGGCTGGTATTCCTGGGGCACGGTGTACGAGATCACTCCGTAAAGCACCTCCCATTTGCCGAGAACAGCATCGTTCATTTTCGAAATGGTTGGGGCAAAAAAAGCGGGACACCGTCCACACGGTGTCCCATTACCTACCAGCAACTGTTCTGAGTCGGCTATTTGTTTTCGTTCAGGGAGCCGGCTCCAAATTCTCTGCGTTGGGCGATTGGACGCGCGGCCCGGGCTGCGGCTACGGCTGGCACTGCGGCTGCCGCTCCGTAACGCTCGAGTAGCACGGGGACCATGGCGCCTTCGGCCTCCTTCACAAAAGTGAGTTTGCTCTCACCGACGAGGTCGACGCGGATGAAGTCGCCGAGTTTGACCTGTCCGGTTGCGACCAGGTTCGCCAAGGGGAACACGATGTTGCGCTCGATGGCTCGCTTCAGATGGCGCGCTCCGTATTTCGGGTCGGTTCCTTCGCGGAGCAGGAACTCTTTTACCTCGGAGGTGCAATTGAAGACGAACTGGTGAGCGCCGGATGCCATGAGCACGCGCTGCTGGACGAGGCCAAGTTCGATTTCAAGAATCTGCCGGAGATGCTCGGAGCGCAGGGTCTTGAAGACGACGACCTTGTCGATGCGGTTCATGAATTCCGGAGCGAACTTACGCCGGGCGGCATCGATGGCGGAGCGAGTGATTTTTTCGTCGAGCGAGTTGTCGACTTGCACTGCTTTTGGTGCAAAACCGAGGCCACCATCGACCAGACCGTTCATCTCGGCGGCGCCAAGGTTGGAAGTCATGATGATGATGCAGCTCGAAAGGTCGACGCGGCGATTGTCGCCCAAGGTCAGGGTCGCCTTATCGAGGATGCCGAGCAGCAGTTGCCAGAGCGAGTCGGAAGCCTTTTCGATTTCGTCAAAGAGCAGGATCGAGAGCTTGAGCTTCTCGGTGTGATATTGGTTGAGCGCTTCCTGGGTGAGCAGGGGGTGCGTCTCGCGATGGCCGAGGTATCCCGGAGGCGAACCGATGAGTTTCGCGATTTCGTGGGAGTGCTGGAATTCGGCGCAATCGATCTTGATGCAGGCTTTGGCATCGCCGAAGAGCGACTCGGCGACGGCTTCGACGACGCGGGTTTTGCCTGAGCCCGTCGGTCCCAGAAATAAGAGATTGCCTACCGGACGACCAGGAGCGTTCATTCCGGCCAGAAACATCTGGTAGATTTCGGCTACTTTTTCGATGGCCTGATCCTGACCGACGATCTTGCGGCGGAGGCTCGCTTCAAAGTCGCGGGCATCGTTGCTGCGGCGAGTCGGGTCGAGCACGGTTGCCAGGTTGGTTCTCATTCGGTCAGTACCTTGTTTCCTTTCCGGAAAATGCAAGTTTTCTGGGAAACTGCTCATTTTTGTCACTCGGGGGTGTGAGTTTCAAGTCTGTCGCACCCGCTATCTTCTTGTGCAAGCCGTTCGCCAACCTCGAGATGTCCCGTACTAGCCTGTTTCTTAGCGATTTAGATGCATCTAGCCGACATGGTGATCAACTGTGCAAGACAGCGCCGTATTCCCTAAGAGCAATTCTTTGCAGACATACGGGAAGTCCCTTGAGTCGGCCGGTTCGGGTTGGGAGAGTCAAACTTTCTTCCATGTTCTTGAAGGCTAAACAGACTAGCCCATCCGTAACTGGCGGTGGGTGTTACCCTCCATACACAATCAAAAAACAGACTTTTGATTGGAGAAACCCCTTTGCCTCGTTTCCGGCCGGCCAGCCCTGCAACTTTGCTGACACTACCCGTCGTCATCTGTTTCATTCTTCTATGCTCGCCCGCGTCGGGCGTGCAGAACCCGCATGCGGCGCAGTTGATTCAGGTAAAGGCCGACGTCTCCAAGAAGCACGTGCCGGTGACTCCGCTGGTCGCTCCAGCCGGGAGTGAGGTTTACCAGGCGATGCGTGGAGACAGTATTCCGTCGGTGGCACGCAAGTGGCTGAGGCAAACCAAATACCTGACTTCGAGTGAACTGGCGGAAGCCATCCGCTCCGCCAATGACAACCGGCAGGGTACGTTCCTGAAGCCCGGGGAACAGATCCTGATTCCCGGAATTCTGGAAGCGCCTATTGTAGAGAAGCCGGTGGCGGTTGCAAGAGATTTCGAAGCGCGCGCAATTTATTTGACGGGCGTGATGGCGGGCAGCGACCACGGGGCCCGCATTATCCGACATTGGCGTGAAGTGGGCGGAAACGCCGTTGTGTTTGACATCAAGGACAGCGACGGGATCGTCAATATTGCCTTCGACCATCCGATGGCGACCGGGCAGAAGCACTACATTTCCGATCTGCCGAAGCTCATACGGTTTCTGCATTCGCAAAACATGCATGCCATTGCGCGGATCGCCATCTTCCGCGATGAGCACCTGGTGACGACGCATCCGGAGCTGGCGGTGAAGTCGCGGCGGACGGGAGAGCCGTGGCGCGAGAACGGCAAGCTGGTGTGGACGGACCCATCAAATGTAAAGGTGCAGGATTACGACATCGCGCTGGCAAAGTTTGTGGCAAAGTCGGGCGTGGATGAAGTGCAGTTTGATTATGTGCGCTTTCCAGCGGAAGGCGACCAGAAGGACGCAAGTTTTAATTTTCAGGCGGAGCATGCGCAGGAGCAGCGGTCGGAGGTGATTGCTGACTTTCTGAAGCGGGCGTATGCGGAGATTCATCCGGCGGGAGTTTTGCTGTCGCTGGATGTGTTTGGGGTGATGGCGTGGCAGCGTCCGGTGGACTTGTCGCATACGGGACAGGACATCGTGGCGATGGCGAAACATTGCGATGTGCTGTCGCCGATGATTTATCCGTCACACTTCTTTGGGATGGACGGGTATGCCAAGCCGGGGGACGCGCCGGAGCATTTTATTGGCGAGTCGATGGACCGGTTCAAGCTGATCACGAAGGATAGTGGAGTGGTGATACGTCCGTGGCTGCAGGCGTTTGCGTGGCGGACGAAGACTTATTCGCCCAAGTATGTAGAGGTACAGGTCGAGGTTTCAAAACAAAAGGGTGGAGTCGGCTTTCTGTTCTGGAACGCTAATAACGACTACTCCAAGCCGTACGCCGCGATGCCGGAAATGCGGGCCGCGAAGGGACAATATTTCCGCGGCGATGAAGTGGGCGCGAAGGCTGAAGTGGGCGTAGCGAGTACGGCGGTGCCGGGAAACGGGAAGAGCGCGGTTGCTCCGGCGGCAGGAAGTGTTGTGCCTGCTGCGGCGGCGCCGAGTGGGGGCTCGCCGTTGGATAACGCTCCGAAGATGTGGCGCCACTGAGGCGGCGGAACAATTGAGCCAGTGCCGACCCCGTCGGCCCTTGTCGACGAGGGATAGCGTCCGATTCAGCCGGTTGCCCGAGAAGTTGGACGAGCAGTTCTCCCTAACGTACTAATCCCCAGCATGCACATCCTGTCAGGTGCAAGCGGCTGGACCGTCCGGGCTGCGGTTCGCCTTGTTTTCGTTGTGCTCATCTGTCTGGAAATCATGAGGGCTCAACCCGTAGAGCCCGTTCCGTTCACGACATTGATGTAATCGTCCTATTGCAACTATGATGCCTCGCAGATCAGCTTTTCAGCTTTTGTGTCCGTTCAACTTCATTGGGTTTTCACCGGAGGATTTTTAATGGCTTCACTTTCCGACGCTCTCGTCAGGCGGTTGTTGGAGGGGCGCTATATTGCATCGTTCGCAACTCAGAATCCGGACAGCTCCATTCACGTTGTGGCCGTGTGGTATTTGTTCGACGACGGGCACGTTTATGTGGGTACGTCCGCGCGAAGTCGCAAGGCACGAAACCTGCTGGCGAATTCGCGTGTTTCCGTGATGATCGACTCGCGAGACGTGGCAGCATCCTGTGGGGTGAACGTCGCGGGTACCGCGCAGATCTTGACGGGCGACACTTCGCGGCAATGGAATGCGAAGATCCATCGCAAGTATTTGAGCGAGGCGGCGCGCGCCGATCCGAAGGTCGGGCCGGTGTTCGCGGCCGTGGATGATGTCACGATCGAGGTCACGCCGACCTCGGTTATCTCGTGGGATATGCGCGAAATAGATAAGCAGTTCTTTGGCGGCGCGATCGAGAGTAACCCTACTTATTTATTACCGTTGGAGCGGTGAAGGGGTAGCCGGACCGATCGAATCGTGCCGGGTAGAAGATTCACCGCCGATGCTTCGTGGGTCGGTCCGGCCGACCATCACATTGGTTCGCGGAGTTCGAACCTATAACTCCACGTGGAACCTGAGAGACGGAATTACTACTGGGCCGCGGTCGCGATTGTAGGCTGGGTTGTTCACGTGCTGAACGCCAGCCGAGGCGTAGAAACCTCGCCAAAGGTGTGCTGTGTAATAGGTCTCAAGAATCTTTTCCCGGCCATAATTCAGGTTACCGTCTCCGATGATGAACCCCTTGCCGCCAAGTTCGAGGTAGCGACGGTGGTCTCCGGAAATTGCGTTGGAAACGACGGCGAGGCCGGCGCGGTCGTAGCGGCGATGCCAGCGTCGTCCGCTGAGGGCGAGGCCGGTGGCGAAGGTCTGATCGATTTCGGTGAATGCATACGATTCGGTCTTCCCGTTGTTCCAGCCAAAGCGGGCAAAAGCGGTGAGGTCGCGGGTGAGCGCCTGCTCGGCATTAATGCCGAAGCCGTACTTCACGGTGGTGTGCGGAGCGTGGTCGGCGATGTCTGGCGTTGCGTCAAGGCCTGAGAGATAACGATTGATTGCGTCCCGATAAATGCCCATGTTGGCGTGGTTCGTAAAGCTCAAGAGACGGATCGTGCCTGGCTGTTTGCCCAGGAATCCGCGATGGAGTTCGAACTCATAATTTTCCGCGCGGGCCCGGCGAAGATTCCAGACTTCATTCATGCCATTGGCGACCGAGGGCATGAGTGCTTCGGCGAAACGGAATCCCCATTGCCGTTGCTGATATTCGAGCAGCGCGCCCCAGGTGTAGCCGCGAGTGTCGGCGGCGAAGTCGAAGGCTCCATTTTGATCGACGGCCCAGTTCATGAATTGCAGATGGCTGTCGCCGCCGACGGAATTGACGTCGAAGAAATCGACGGTGCCCAATTTGCCGATGCGGAGGTCGAGCCGGCGAGCGGGGAGCTCGGTAAACGTGGAGAACGGACCGGGCTCCGACTCAATGCGATCTTTGCTGAGCGCGACCACCTGGTGCAGCATGACTCGGGCGAGATAGGGCTGCTGGCCGAGGGAAGGATTGCGGACGGCATCGAGATTGGAGAATCCCGCGAGCCCGAGGGCGGCGCTGAGCCCGCCGCCTCCGGCTTGCTCGACATCGGCAAGGATCTCGGTCGATCCTGTTAACTGCAGACCGGTGTAGAGAGTGAAGACGCGCGAGGAAGCCTTTTCGTATCCAGGGCGGAGGCTGTTGGGACCGCTATAGCGAGCAGAAAAGGGCGGATGGGCCTGGGCGATAAAGTTGATTTGGCCCGACATCCAAAGGCGTTTGGCGATCTGATGGGGAAAGGTGCTGCAGGTTTCGCCGCTGGCCACGGTTTCCGAGGGCTGAGGAGCGGTTATGTCCGGAATCTGGGCTACGGCGGGCCGAAGGGTCAAGAGCGCGAAACACAACAATGACAGAAGGATAGGGCGCGGGGTAAAGCGGGAAAGCGGCGAAAAGGTCATAAATTAGTCCCGATATGAAGTTGAAATTGAATTTCATTTTCAAAATAGAAGCAGGCGGGGCGGGCGGTCCGTGATTTGCGTCACGACCGAACGTGATGGACTACCCGGGCTTCCCTGCCTCCCGGACGAACGGTCGGGATGGAGAGGCGGGGCCCACGATTTGTGTGGGGGTTGGGGCGGCGACGCACGTTATAATTCACGAAAGAAGTTGCCCTGACCGATGTGGGGCGCAAGACTTCCGCAGCGGGCTTTATCGCATTCTGCAGGATCGATCTGGCAGAGCCTGGCACGGGAAGTTGCAGCGAAATTCGGAAACCCCCAGCCGCTTCCGCGCATCTTTGAACACCGAAGGAGATTTCATGGCCATTCAGAAGACGGAAAAAGTCTGGCACAACGGCAAGTTCATCGCCTGGGACGATGCCACCATCCACGTGATGTCGCACGTGGTGCACTATGGATCCTCAGTGTTTGAAGGCATTCGTTGCTACGCGCTGCCGAGCGGGCCGGCGATTTTCCGCGCCAAGGAACACATGCAGAGGCTGATCGATTCGGCGCGCATTTACCGGATCGAAGTTCCGTTTACGGGCGATGAGATTCTGCAGGGCATGCTGGAACTGGTGGGGAACAACGGCGTGTGGCCGTGTTATATCCGCCCGGTAATTCTGCGCGGTTATGGCGAGGCGGGCGTAAACCCGTTCAATTCGCCGACCGAGGTTTATATCTGCAACTACCATTGGGGAAAATATCTGGGCGCGGACGTCAATGAAGGCGTCGATGTTTGCATTTCTTCGTGGACGCGCATTGCTCCGAACACGTTGCCGGCGATGGCGAAGGCGGGCGCGAATTATATGAATTCTCAGCTCATCAAGATGGAAGCGATCGTCAACGGTTACGCCGAAGGGATTGCGCTGGATGTGAATGGTTATGTCAGCGAGGGATCGGGCGAGAATCTATTTGTGATCCGGCATGGAGTACTGCAGACGGCGCCGCTGGGAAATTCGGTGTTGCCTGGGATTACGCGTGATTCGGTTTTGCAGATTGCGCGCGATTTGGGGATCAAGATCATCGAGCAGCCGATTCCGCGCGAGTCGCTTTACGTGGCCGATGAAGCGTTCCTTACGGGAACAGCGGCGGAGATCACGTCGATACGGTCGGTGGACAAGATCACGGTCGGCACGGGGAAGATTGGCGGGATGACGAAGGCGATTCAGCACGAGTTTTATGGCGTGGTGCGAGGCGAGAAGGCCGACCGGTACAAGTGGTTGACTCCGGTTCCGGTGCGGGCGAAGCAGCCAGTGGCGGTGTAGAGCGGAGCTGACGTTGCTTTGAGTGGGGACTCCGTTTGGTGGTGTTTGTTTCCCGGCACTTACGTGCCAGGCTTTCCTCTTTCGCCGCTTTGCGGCTGGGGCGGTTTGCGCTCGGTGGATCGGTCGCCTATAGTTGTGCGTGTCAGTCTGAAGTAAGCGTTTTCCTGCAAGAAATCCCAGCCTAACAAGGAGAGTTTATGTCCGCACCTACGCCTGAATTTGCCGCAACTTATTGCGCGATGATGCTTGATGGAATTGGCCGCGAAGTTGAGACCACGAAGAAAGTGTTGGCTGCTATTCCGGACAGCAAGAGCAATTACCGTCCGGACCCGAACGCCCGGACGGCATGGGAGTTGGCATGGCACATTGCCAATACCGATGTACAGTTCTTGAATGGCATTGCAGATATGAAGTTCAGCATGAGCGCTCCGGCCGACAAGCCGAAGAGTATTGGAGAACTGGTGCCGTGGTACGACCGTGAAGTGAAGCGGGCGATAGAGAAGGTGCGTGGCTTATCCCCAACCCAGTTGTCTACTCCGATCGACTTCATGGGAGTGTTCAACTTACCTGCAGCGTTTTATCTGCAGTTCATGAACAATCACAGCATTCATCATCGTGGAGAGCTGGCAACTTACCTGCGGCCGATGGGTTCGAAGGTGCCGGGCATTTATGGAGGAAGTTTCGATGAGCCATTTACGCCTCCGGCAAGGAAGGAAAGCGTCGCGTAAGGGAAGGGATCGGTTGAGAAGTTGAAGAGATGTTTTGGTTATCAAGCCGCCCTTCGGGGCGGCTTTTCAGTGCCCGGCGCGAAGTAACGGCTCAGTGCCACCGATGTCCGCGGGGCAAAATTCCGGCTGGAAGGTCCATTACTTCCGTCATCTCGTCGAAGGGGCGGATTCAGGGGATGATACTGACGGTAGCTGGAGTCTCGTCCCTGCATGAATATTGATGATCTGCTGCGTATTGCGATGGAACGTCGCGCCTCCGATTTGCACCTCAAGGTGGGAAACTACCCACATTTGCGGATCGATGGCGACCTGATTCCGCTGACCGACCAGCCACGCGTTTCTGCCGAAGACATGTTGAACATGGCCTTCAGCATGATGTCGGCGCGGCAAAAGCAAAAATTCAAAGAGACCACCGAAATCGACATGGCCTACGGCGTCGCTGGCCTCGGACGCTTCCGTGTGAACGTCTTCCAGCAACGCGGCAACGTGGGGCTGGTTCTTCGAGTCATTCCGACGAAGATTCGCGCGCTGGATGAACTGTTCCTGCCGAAGGTGGTGGAACAAATCTGCGATATGCCACGCGGCCTGGTACTCGTTACGGGCGTCACGGGTTCCGGTAAATCGACGACGCTGGCCGCGATGGTGGATCGTATTAACTCCACGCGCGCCGAGCACATTATCACGATTGAAGACCCAATCGAATTTCTCCATCGCGACAAGAAAGGTTACGTCAACCAGCGCGAAGTGGAAGTGGATACGCCCTCATTTTCGGCGGCATTGCGCGCCAGCTTGCGTCAAGATCCGGACGTGATTCTGGTCGGCGAAATGCGCGATCTGGAAACGATTGGAACAGCTCTTCATGCGGCCGAAACTGGCCACATGGTGTTCTCGACCTTGCACACATTGGATGCGGTGGAAAGCATCAACCGTATCATTGCCATCTTCCCTCCGCCGGAACAGAAGCAGATCCGGTTGCAGCTTGCCGCAGTTTTGCGAGCGATCGTCAGCCAGCGGTTGGTACGCCGCTCGGACGCGGAAGGCCGCGTGCCTGCGGTCGAGGTGATGGTGAGCACGGCTTACATTCGCGAGTGCATTCTGGTGCCGGAAAAAACGCGCGCGATCCGCGATGCGATTTCGGCAGGCACGTCGCAATACGGGATGCAGACATTTGACCAATCGCTGTGGGATCTGTTCCAGGCGGGATTGGTGAATTACGAGACGGCTCTCGAAAATGCTTCGAACTCGGACGAATTCAAACTGCGTATGCAGGGCATCGCGTCAACCGCGGATATCTCGCGGCAATCGATGCAGTCGGCAGGATTCGGCCGGTAGACAAGTTTCTTCCACTGAGGTTTGGGCGGGCAAGGTTTTTCCTCCTGGATGTATTTCGGGGGCGCGTTTCACTGACGCGCCCTCTTTTTTTTTTCCGATTGCTCAGCCGAGCTGGCATAGACCCGGACGCCGCACCTCAGCGGCTGCCGTCAGAAGTGGTGGCATGAATCGCAGGGTTGAAGCGCTGCGCCACCCAAAAACAGAGTCTTTGCGCCGGACGCTTACACGTGCACGGCGGCGAACGCTTGCTTGGCGGCGGCGACGGTCTGTTGCACGTCGTGCTCGGTGTGCGCAGCTCCCAGGAAGGCTGCTTCGAATTGGGAGGGCGGCAGGTATATGCCGCTTTCGAGCATCGAGCGGAAGAAACGTCCGAAGGCTTCGGTGTCAGACTTGGCGGCAGAAGTCCAGTCGGTGACGGGACCGGGCGCGAAGAACCAGGTAAACATCGAACCGACACGGTTGTTGCACATGGAAACGCCCGCGTCTTTGGCGGCTGCGACAAACTCCGGCGACCACTTCGCCGGCAAGTTTATCGAGTCTCGCGTAGATATCTTTGTGTTCGCGCAGATAGCGCAGGGTGGCATAGCCTGCGGCCATCGCGAGGGGATTTCCGGATAGTGTTCCAGCCTGATAGACGGGGCCGAGCGGAGAGATCATGATCCATGATTTCGCTCGGGCCTCCGTAGGCGCCGACCGGAAGCCCTCCGCCAATGATTTTTCCCATGGTGGTGAGGTCGGGCTGGATGGCGTAAAGCTCTTGCGCTCCGCCGTAGGCGAGGCGGAATCCGGTCATGACTTCGTCGAAGATCAGCAGAGTTTTGTCGCGCGAGGTGATGGCGCGGAGAGCTTCGAGATATCCGCGGGCGGGCGGTACACAACCCATATTGCCGACCACGGGTTCGACGATGACGCAGGCAATCTGGTGCCTGAACTTCTTGAAAACTTGCTTCGAGCGCGTCGGTGTCGTTGTAGGGAAGCGCGAGCGTGAACTGCGTGAATTCTTCGGGAACGCCGGCCGAGCCGGGAATGCCAAGAGTGGCAACGCCCGATCCGGCTTTGACGAGCAGCGCGTCCGCATGGCCATGGTAGCAGCCCTCGAATTTCACGATGTATTTGCGCTTGGTGTAAGCGCGGGCGAGGCGGATGGCTGACATGGTCGCTTCCGTCCCAGAACTGACGAAGCGGACTTTCTGCATGTGAGGGAAGGCCGAAATCACGAGTTCTGCGAGATCGGCTTCGGCCGGGGTGGACGCACCGAAACTGGTGCCGTTGCGCTCGCCGCCGCCAGGCCTCGAGCACTACGTGGCGCGGCGTGGCCCAGAATCATCGGCCCCCATGATCCGATGTAGTCGATGTACTCGTTTCCGGTCCGCGTCCCAGATGTGCGAGCCTTGGCCGCGAATGATGAAGAGACGGTTCGCCACCGACCGCGCGGAAAGCGCGGACCGGCGAATTCACGCCGCCTGGGATAAACTGCTCGGCACGTTTCTGCAATTTGCGGGATTGCTCGGTTTTGCGGGACATGACTACCTCCACAGATCGAACGGCTAAGGCCTGAGCTTTCAAATCAATATAGCAGCGCAGGCCGGAGGGGCCGCAGCGCACCCGTCACATCAACTTGTGATATCTGAACAATCAAAGTTTCGAGGTTTCAAGGTCACAAGGTTTCGATGGTTCAGGTTTGAAAGGTTCACGTTTTCGCGGCGGATCCGAGAGAGGACCGGCACACCGAAACCTTGAAACTTTGAAACCTTGCGACTTTGAAACCTTGGTCTCTCCCGAATTCACGGGATTTTCATGGAACCGCAACACTCTCGCAACGTCTTCCGGCTATCTTAGTTCCAGTTGCCCTTCTAACCGGGAGGGTTCATGGAGGACGGCCTTGGGGGGCTCCGGGCTGTCCTTTTTTTATTCCCACCTCAGATTGATCCGATGACGCCAAAACGATGTAGGCGACAGTGGCACTGCTGTTGACGACGGTGAGTTGGTGCTAT
>CAWGIB010000010.1:0-924541 GCA_963822545.1 uncultured Acidobacteriaceae bacterium | reverse complement strand
CACTCATTTCAATGCTCATCAGGCGTTCGACGTTCCCCCCGGCGCATTTTCGCTTTCGCGAAATTTCTTCTACGGACTCGGCGGCGCGCTCCTCATCGCCTCTTACGACATCGGCGGATACTACAACGTTTGCTTCCTCGGCGACGAGGTAAAAGATCCGACAAAGAACATTCCTCGCGCGCTCTTCCTTTCGATCCTGGCAGTTGTCTGTCTCTACATCGTGATGAACATCAGCATTCTCGGAGTAATCCCCTGGCGCGAACTCGCCAAGTCGGGAGCTTCCAACAGCAAGCTTTACGTCGTCTCCACTTTGATGGCACGAGTTTATGGCCATGGCGCAGCCTCGGTAGTGTCCGTACTCGTCATGTGGACCGCCTTTGCCTCGGTCTTTTCGCTAACGCTCGGCTATTCGCGTGTGCCCTATGCGGCGGCCCTCGACGGAAACTACTTTCGCATCTTTGCGCGTGTGCATCCCGTCCACCGCATTCCATACGTATCGGTGCTGGCGCTGGCGGGAGTCGCCGCCCTCTTTTGCTTCCTCCGCCTCGCCGATCTGATCGCCGCACTGGTCGTCATTCACATCGTCCTTCAATATCTATTGCAAGCCATCGGAGTGATCGTCCTCCGCATCCGCCGTCCCGACCTCCCGCGCCCATTCCGAATGTGGCTCTACCCTCTGCCCGCCCTGGTCGCAGCCGCCACTTTCCTTTTCATTCTTTTCTCGCGAAACAATTTTCAGAAAGAAATTCGCTACGCCTCGGTCATTCTGATCGCCGGAGTCTTGGTTTATTTCCTGCGAGCCTGGCGCCGCAAAGAATGGCCCTTTCGCGGAATAGACTTATCCCCCAACTCCTGACCGCTGAATCCTCTTACCAGCTCTTGACTGACACAGCGCATCAATCCGCACCAGTGCTCGATGCTCCTGCTTTTGGGTGGCGCAGCGCTTCAGCGCTGCGATTCAAGCTTCACCACTGAACGGCTTTAGCCGCTGAGGGTCGACATTGAGCCACGCAACAGGCCCTCCCATCCCCTCACCGCAAATTAGGAGTGGCCTCTTGGCTGTGTGTGCGGTTAGACTTGGGAGCCGAATTTCACGGAGGAGATCAGAAGAATGAAGAACTTTTTGCTGTTGTGTTTTCTGCTTGTGTTTTCAACCTTTGCGCTCGCGCAGTCCAAAGATGCGCCCAAGACCCTCACTCAGGTTTTGGACGGCACCGTAAAAACGATCGAGGGCGAATTCATCCCAGCCGCTGAAGCCATGCCGGAAGACAAATACGGATTCGCCCCCACCAACGGCGAGTTCAAAGGCGTCCGAACCTTCGCTCAGCAGGTGAAGCACGTAGCCGCCGTCAATTACATGATCGGCGCTGCCATTCTTGGCGAGAAGTCTCCAGTGGATCTCGGCGGCGAGAACGGCCCCGACACCATCAAGTCCAAAGCCGATATCGTGAAGTTTGCGAAAGACTCCTTTGCCTACGCACACAAGGCCATCGCGACCATCACAGCTGAAAACTCGATGGGAGAGATTGCCAGCCCGTTCGGACAAGGCAAGGTCACCCGTTTAGGAATGGGCACTGTCTTTGCCTGGCACGGATTCGATCATTACGGCCAGATGGCCGAATATCTCCGCATGAATGGAATCATTCCCCCTGCGAGCCGAAATTAATCAGGAAAGAAGAAAGCTGGAATCACCAAACACGGGCAGAATGAGTTAGCTGTGAAGGAAGGGGCCGGGTCAACCCGGCCCTATTTCTTTGCCCCGCCATGATGCTTCCGCCAGTCGGCGCCATCGCGTCCGCCATGGGTCGCGATCTGCGTAAGCAGCAGCTCGGCCGACAAGCGTCGCCTGACCAAGTGTGCTGCGATCCTCTGCTTCGCCCTCTTCACCGGCACTTTCGGATCCAGAAACACCAGCACCGAGGGTCCCGCTCCGCTGAGTGCCGCGCCAAAGATGCCCGACTCTCCCGTCAGTTCCTTGAGCGCAGGCAGCAGCGGACAGAGTGGCGCTCGATAAGGCTGGTGAATGCGGTCTTCGAGCGCCGCCGGCAACAGATCAGGCCGGCCATTGGTAAACGCCGAAAGCAACAGCATCGAATTCTGGATGTTTGTCACCGCATCCGCGCGCGAATATTGGAACGGCAGCACCCGCCGCGCCTGCTCCGTAAGCAACGGAGCTTCCGGAACCGCCAGTAGCAGCGGCCACTTCCCTTTCGGCTTTACCTCCACCACCTGGGCCTGAACCTGGTTGGCCATCCGGGCAATCGTAAGAGCGCCCATCCAGCAGGCCGAAGCATTGTCAGGATGTTGCTCGCGCATCGAGGCCTCGCCGACGATACGATCGTCCTTCCAGCGCAAATGCCCAAAGTGCACCGCAAGCGCAATCCCGGCAAGCCTCGCTGCCGCCGAGGATCCGCAACCTTTGCCAATGGGAATCTCGTTCTCGATGTGGATGCGCAGCGGCGCGATCTTACGGTTCTCCGACTCCAGCACTTCCGCAATACGTGCTGACGATCAGGTGGTTTTCCATGCCTGGCCGCAAATCTGCGCGTTCGCGACCTCGGCGGTTACAAAAAATCGGCGGCGCGTCTCGGCGCGCAGGCGAAGGTAGAAATCGAGCGCAAGCGCAGCGGCGTCAAACGCAGGGCCAAGGTTGGCCCGAGGTCGCTGGCAGAGCCAGACGCAGCGGAGCGGTTCGTCCGATAGATAGGACGTGAAGGCATAAGTTTACGATTGCAGCCAGTTGCGGATGGTATTCCGGCCCCTTCAACTGCCATAAACAAAAGGCTTTACATCAAGTCTCGAAGAAGAGACGCCGCTCTTGGGCGACAACATGGTCGAAATTGTGTCTTATACACGAATGCGCGGCGAACTGCTACGATTTTCTCGGGGAGCCGCTTTCAGCCGGGAGTGGCCGATCGACCGAAAAGTTCCAATCGTCATTGGCTACGGGCAGCAAGCGCTTCACTCCCGCGGAGATAAATCTGGCCTTAATCTCAACAAAACAGCAAGAGACGCGAATTGTCGCGTCTCTTGGCTTACTTCAGAATCAAGCACCAGCGCCGGTTAGCCTGGGCCCGCTCGACTACGATGTGCAAAGATTTTCGAGTGCCGCCTGATTCCGAATCAGCAACGTGGCGCCGTGCAGTTCCACGACTCCGCGCCGCTTAAAGTCCCCAAGAATGCGCGTCACCGTCTCTCTCGACGAGCCGATCAGTTGCGCGAGCTCTTCGTGCGTCAAAGACATTTTCATCCGGATCACTCCGCCGCTGTGTTCCCGTCCGCCGACCACTGCAGAAGCAGCCGCGCCAGCTTTCCCGGCACCGAATGGCAGAGACCGATTGAGCGAATCACATCGTAGGCCGACTGGCAATCCTGGCTTAAGTGCTGCGTCGCTCGCAGGCACCGTCCCCATGGTTCTTCAGAAATTTTAAAAATTGATCGCATCCGATATACGCCAACTGGCTCGGCTGCAAAGTTTCCACTGTCAGTTCATACGGCTGTCCCGTCACCACCGATTGCAAACCAAGTATCTCGCCTGGTTGAGCGATCTTCACAATCAGTGTCTTGCCTTCGCTGTTGGTCGTCATCAGCTTCACCCGGCCCTGGCATACGATGTAAACCCCGCGCGCAGCTTGCCCTTCCATCAATACGATCGCACTCTCCGGATACGAACTCGTGTGCTTGATGCGATTCAGTTCTTCTAATGTCTTTTGGGAGAGTCCCGAAAAGAAGCTGTCCGATCCCAGGTCGAATTGACGAACGTCGTCGATAATCGGCAATCCATAAGGCGAGTTTGCCTTCACCTGCGCATCTGCCAGATACCGAAATCCAGGCCCGCTTGCTCTTCCAGCCATCGCTACCGTTGCAGTTGCCATGATGATTCTCCTTTTGGTGTGCCGTTACGATCTGACTATCGCAACCTGCCCGCCAATCTCATTGGGGGTGCTTGAAGGCACCCATTCTTTGCCCCAACTTGTTGACTGTCAACCACTTTCTTGAAATTTCCGGCAATTTTGGACGATGGAGCGATCTGCCCCAGCCGGGCTTTTCCTGCGTGTTTTGCCACACGCTTGGGTGATCTCCATCACTTGCTTGTGTGAGGAATGAACGATTGACTGTGATCTCTCTGCTCGGATGGCCCCGGCACGAGACCGCCGGAAGAGCCGCCTCCCGCGACTGCTTTTCCTGGTTACCTAGGCCACCTGTCTCGCCCCGGCTCCCCCGTAGCCCAGCATGGCCTGCTTCAGCTGCGAGTCGACCTCGTCGGCAATCGTGATTACGTCCAAGAGCACCTTGCTGAAATCGACCGTGCGCAAACTGCTTTGGATTGTGTTGAAGATACTGACCTGCAGAATTCGAGATTCTTCCACCAACATGGCGGGCGAATAACCTTGCTGTCGGCGCATTTCTCCGTGTTCGCGCGCGGTCGTTGAAATGGGCGCATCGCCCATGATGGGAAGCCGCAGCCGGTGAATCACGTCACCCAGAAGCTGCGGCAGATGTCCTGTTCGCTCCTGAAAATCCAGCCGGACGCAAGTCAACTCCGCATCGTGCTCCACCAGCTCCATCCATCCTGCAATCGTCGCACTCAGGTCCCGCTCCAGAATCGATGCCACGCTCTTTGTGGTTAGCGGAGGCCGCGTTTGATGAGTCGCCATCTTTGTATGAATGATTGTCCTGAGCGAAGGAATGTCGATCGGTTTCACCAGAATTTCATCCGCCTGCAGAAGGATCGCGGACATCGCCTCTTCCAGCGCCGGATATCCGCTCAGAACCAATGTCACGGCGTGCGGATGCGTGTGGCGCATGGCGCTGACAATTGTGAAGCCGTCTCCCGCTTGCGGCAGGTGCAGATCGGAGAGCAGCACATCGAAATCCTGAACGGCAATCCGCCCCAATGCGTCTGCCACTCCAGATGCGGTTACTACCTCGAAACCGTCGCGTTCCAAAGCCTGCTGCAACATCCCGCGAACCGCATCATCGTCCTCCACCAATAGAAGTCGTGGAAATTTCATCCCCAGCCTCCTTCGTGAGCGCGTGAAAAGGAGTAACTAATAGGACGATAGTACGCCTGATATCGCACATAGATGTGTTCCACATCGAATATTTTTCGAGAGTGGTCAACAGCGTCCAGTAATCGTACACTTCCGACGGCAATCACCGAGACCTTGGATGCTTTCCGGGAGATCCTCAACTAAGAGTCCCTGCCGCAACTTTGCATCGGCTTGTCGGGGCGATAAGTACCCTATAGATGTGTTCCACATTGAATACTTTTCGAGAGTGTCAACGGCGTCCAGTAATCGGACACTTCCGAAGGCAATCACCAAGACCTTGAATGCTTTCCGGGGGATCCTCAACTAAGAGTCCCGTGCCGCAACTTTGCATCGGCTTGTCGGGGCGATAAGTACCCTATAGATGTGTTCCACATTGAATACTTTTCGAGAGTGTCAACGGCGTCCAGTAATCGGACACTTCCGAAGGCAATCACCGAGACCTTTGCATCGGCTTGTCGGGGCGATAAGTCCCCTCGCGTGTTGTCGACGTATCTAGGTCACGAGTCAACATCGCGCTAATTGGTGGAATTGCGAGAATTACGCCACTTATCTGCGGCCCGCCCACAGATAGAAGTCTGCAGACAGAGCACACATAAGTCTCGTCTTCGACTTATTCGGTCGACATGAAGATACGGGAAATGAAGAGACGAAGGTGGGACCGCGGGCGACCCGCCCGGTAATGTGAGCAATTTTGAACAGCTTTCTCCAGGTCGTCTTGCTAGATTTCCACAGACGACAAGATTTTCCGGTGTCGGCAGCAGTGGATCGAGAGGAAGAAGGATGACGGTCATGCGTAGATACTTCAATCACACGACGTGCTTCATAGCATTCTTACTGCTCATTTTCTCTGCTGCCTGCAGCGATCCCGATAAGGGTGGCAACCCAGGCTTGGTCCCGCCTACGGTGGTTTCCGAAACCCCTCCGAATGGTGCCGCTGGCGTCTGTCCTAACACAGTAGTAACCGTCACCTTCAGCGTGCCGATGAATCCGGCCACGATCAATAGCACAACCTTTACCTTGACCACGGGCACTCCTGCCGTGGCAGTGGATGGAGTAGTTACCTATTCTGCATCCAGCAAATCTGCGAGCTTCGCGCCATCCATTGCTCTCAATTTGAACACCACTTATACCGCCACCATTACAACCGGAGCCACAGACGCGCAGGGTATTGCTTTAGCGAGTAACTTCGTATGGACCTTCACAACCGGTAGCACGACATGTCTCGGGGGGCCGCCCACCGTCACTTCTGTTACCCCTCCGAATGGCGCTAACGGAATTTGCCCTGACACCGTTGTCCTTGCCACCTTCAGCGAGGCGATGAATCCGACCACGATTAACACCACCACCTTTACTTTGACATCGGGGACTCCACCCGTCGCCGTGGCGGGAACAGTTACCTACGATGTGGCGAGCCACGTCGCGACCTTCACACCAACCAATCCCCTCGCACTGAACACCCTCTATACCGCCACCATTACTACGGGGGCTCAGGATCTCAATGGCATTCCACTGGCAAGTGACTACGTGTGGACCTTCACCACATCGGTCGCTCCATGTACCTCCGGTGTTCCCTTGGGAACGGCTTGCACGTTTGGAATTCTGGCAGCGACGCCTGTAGTCAGCAGCAGCGGCCCAACTATCGTTACGGGAGATATCGGCATATGGCCGGCATCTTCGATCACCGGATTTCCTCCCGGAACTTTGACGGGCACGGAACACGCGGGCGATGCGGTCGCCCAGACTGCCCAAGGGGACTTGACCGTGGCGTATGACTATGCCGCAGGAGCGGCAGGAGGGGCCGTCCTACCCGCAGATATAGGTGGGGAAACACTCGTTCCTGGCGTTTACAAGACGACCAGCGCGCAGCCCTCGCTTGGAATTACCGGAACCCTTACTCTCAGTGGCAACGGCGTCTACATCTTCCAAATCGTGTCTTCCCTCACGACCGCTGCCAACAACAGCGATGTCGTTCTCATCGGCGGCGCCACGCCTGAAAACGTCTTCTGGCAGGTCGGCAGTTCGGCGACTCTTGGGACCACCACAACATTCGCGGGAACCATCATGGCTCAGGCGTCAGTCTCGCTTGACACCGGCGCAACCTTAAACGGCAGAGCTCTAGCCCGCACCGGCGCAGTGACATTGCTAAGCAATCCGGTGAATGTACCTCCTTGTCCATGAGGGAGTCGTCAGCAGGTTTTCGGTAGTGCGAATCAGTTCGACGCTGGTCCACTACCCGGCGCTGGAAAAACATGATTCAGGTGATTGAAGTTCGGAGGAATCGGCATATGTCATCGCACTCTCATAACCCCTGTGGCCGTCTTGCAGTTGTGCAGTTGGCGATCATTGCCATCGTGTGCACCGTGGGCACGCTCGCCGCAGCACAGGATCAGCCCGCCCCCAAATGGGAAGTCTTCGGGGGATACTCCTTCTTTTATCCCGGCGCTGACGTGTCCGGCGTGCTTCCGCTGGGAATTTCCCCAGTGGCAAGTCGCTTGGAATCGAATCCCCGAGGCGTCGGTGCCAGTCTCACCTACAACTTCAATCGCTGGCTCGGATTGACCGGCGACATCAGTGGACATTGGGGCAGCGGCGAGAGCGGATTAGTCAACCGAATTGACGACACCGGTTTCTATAACCTGTCCGTAGGTCCAAAGATTACGTTCCGCAGCCGTCATTTCTCTCCATTTCTTGAGGCGTTAGTGGGCGACCACCGCCTTGAGCCTGAAGGCTTCTACGATCTCGACAAATTAGGGTTCATGGTCGGCGGCGGTCTCGATGTCAACCTGTCCCGGCACTTCGCACTGCGCCTTCTCCGCGCGGACTACGTAATGTCCAGCTATCGGTATGGTCCTGCGAGCACAACTCCGACTACCGATATCAGGGGCGCAAGACTGCAAACTGGCATAGTCCTCATGTGGGGCGGTGAACAGCCTGCGCCGCCCGTCTCGGCCAGTTGCACGGTCAATCCCGCTTCAGTCATGGTCGGCGAGCCCGCGACCGCGAATGCTGTCGGCGACAATTTCAATCCCAAGCACACACTCAATTACGCATGGAGCAGCACCGGCGGACAAATCAAAGGCACCGATAAGACGGCGGACATCAACACCAATGGCTTGGCTGGCGGCAGTTACACCGTTACCGCTCACATCTCCGATCCCAAAATGCGAAAAGGCGGCGAGGCCAGTTGCTCGGCGACCTTCATCGTGAGAGAACCGCCGAAAAATCCGCCGATAATTTCTTGCTCGGCGAGCCCGTCAACAGTTCAAGCGGGTAACCCGGCAACCATCACCTGTACCTGCTCCAGTCCGGATAGCGTTCCTGTAACGGTGGGTGGATGGAGTGCGAGCGGCGGCAGCATTTCCGGCAGCGGAAACTCGGCCACCTTGAACACCACCGGCGTCTCGTCCGGTCCGGTAACGATCAACACAACGTGTACCGACTCACGCAGGTTGATGGCTTCGACTTCGAGCTCGGTAACGGTTGAAAATCCGCCACCCGCGCCGCCGCAAGCCACCAAACTGAACCAGTGCGACTACCCGAACGCGAAAAAGCCTTGGCGCGTCGATAACACCTGCAAAGCCATGCTCGACGACGTAGCCAGCAAGCTGCAACAGGATCCCGACGCCAAACTCGTCGTGGTCGGCAATGCCGATCCGAACGAGAAACGGAAGAATCTCGCAGCGGAGCGCGCGGTCGATGTGAAGTTCTACCTCACAGCGGGCGAAGCGAAACAGCATATCGACGCGAGCCGCATCGAGTGCCGTACCGGCAACGAAGGTACGATGACCAGCGAACAGTGGATCGTTCCCGCGGGCGCCAGCTTCCCCGAGGCCAGCACCACGAAACCGGTCGATGAAACGAAGGTGAAGGCTATCCCGGATCATCCCAAACCTGGCGCCGCCAGGAAATCGGAGAAAAAAACCGAATAACCGATGCTGCTTGGTCGCGCCGCGTCGGTTTGCCGACCATCCGAAACCTATCCCGCCGCCCAATCTGCCCGTTCATAAGAACGGGCGTTTTGGGCGCGACATCACTCCTGCCAGAACCATCACTCGTCGACTCGCCGATGGCTCGTGCCGCACGTTAAAACTCCCGCATTCACCCTGTTAACAAAAAATCCGGCCCGGTCAGGCCATAATGTAGGTCAAAATCCATGCCGATTCTCGTACCTCCGCCATTGTGCGCCGCAATGTCTGCGAGGTTCAGCATATCGCGGCGCTTATCTTTGAGTTATGGACCGAAAACAGCACTAAAAATAGCGACGCTCGCCTCCGTCCTACTATTTATCCCAGGCTGTACCCGCATAGCCCGATATTTTTATCTCAGCAGCTACGATCGCGACATCAACAGCTCCACAAATGCGATCGAACGCGCGCGCGATAACTCCCAACTCGCAGAGGCCTATGCCAGGCGAGGCAGCGCCTATTCGGAAAAAGCCCGCTATAGCCGCGCCTTCAATCTGATCTCTACCGATGAATACAATCGCCTGTTTAGCCTCGCTGTCAAAGATCATGACCAGGCCATCACGCTCGATCCCGCACGCGCCGAGCCTTATTACACCCGCGGCGTAACCTATTACGACCGAGCGGCCCTCGACGCCGTGGTGAACGGCCACTTGATGGGCAGTGATGCCGAACGCAAGACTTGGTTTGGCCCCGCCGCCGCCGATTTCAAGAAGGCCATCGAGAAAGATCCCCGCCTCTATCTGGCGTGGGACCGGCTCGGCATGATTCATGAAACAACCGGTGAACTCGACGAAGCGATCAGCGACTACGCCCAGGAGATGGCGCTGAATCCGCTGGGCAGGTCGCGCTTGGCCGACGCCTATTGCGCTCGCGGCGAATCCTTGAACCCAAAAGAGAAGAACTACGATGCCGCCATCGCAGATCTCGAGAAATCCATCGAACTCGGCGCCAGTGCCGACGGCTGCTCGTGCGATCCCTACAACCCATTAATTGGACGCTACGTGGATGCCCGGCGATACGACCAAGCCTGGGGAGTCGTTCACAAAGCGCAGAACTCTAAAAAATGGATCGCACCCGAATCGCTGGATCGACTGAAGAAAGAATCTGGACGCACTACTTAGCTTCGTGCCACTGAGCCGGCGTGAGCGCAGGTTAGCAACCCTGCCTGAAAAGATCCTCGCATCCCACTAAGTGCGTACCCTGCTCATCGATGCTTACAGGAATTGTTCTTGCGATCCTCGCATCAGGCATTGCCTAAAACGTCGGGTTGCGTCCAACAAATCTGCCCGAGACGATGCCAGTGAATCGGGGATAAGAGGGAACGATCAACTCTCTGCGGAATCTACCCCGCAAATAAAAAACGGACGGGCGAATGCCCGTCCGTCACACTGCGACCACGTTTGTTATTGGATCACCTTCAGAAGCGCGCCCGAAGTGCTGTAAACCGAGATCGAGTTCCCGTTGTAATTAGAGATATACACCCGACCGCGCACATTATCGATCGCGATGCCAGAGGGTACGAATGAGAGTTGGAGGAAACTCGAATCCACACCGTCCGGGAACTCAACATTGACCACTCCATTCAGGTCTCCCTGGTAGATGTTGCCCTTGTTGTCAGCAGCCAGAGCGAAGCCCGTATCGTTCGGATTGTAATTGCAGCAGATACTCCCGCTCTCCAACACAGAAGTCTCGGCTCCGAAATACACCGCGTTATTGCTGCCAATGGCGAAGTTCCCTTCCGCTACGGTGACGCCATAAACCGATTGACCGATGTTGATCGTTCGCAGCAAGGTGGGCGCGGCAAAACTGGATGGCTGTGCGTACACGGTTAGGTTGACATAGTCATTCTCAACCAGGATATTTCCCAAACCGTCGATCG
This sequence comes from uncultured Acidobacteriaceae bacterium, assembly GCA_963822545.1. Taxonomy (GTDB): domain Bacteria; phylum Acidobacteriota; class Terriglobia; order Terriglobales; family Acidobacteriaceae; genus Acidiflorens. The sequence goes on along the minus strand of CAWGIB010000010.1, from coordinate 913,643 downwards.
CGATCGCTCCAGGTCCAAGGATGCCGTTGGTGATCGTGTTGTTGGTCACTTGCTTCCCGGCGGTGTATTCCGTAACGCTCCCCCCGGCGCCATAATTTGCGACCCAGAGATTGCCAATGGGATCGAAAGCAACGCCCGTCGGGTTGCTGACTCCCTCTGTGATTGTGCCTGCCGTCTGGAGTGAGTAACCGGGGCTAAATTCGAGAACGTTGTTGTCCCCCGAATTGGCGACCCAAAGATTGCCCTTTGAATCGACCGCTAGGCCCCGCGGGTAGCTCAAGGGATTGGTTTTGGCAAAGCCAGCCGTTGCTAGAGCGCACAGGCACAGCAGCGCCGAAGTGATGCGAATCAGATGATTCGTAGATTTCATGGCGATTCTCCATTTACGTAGTTTCTGAATGTAGTTTCTGAATTGGGTAATTCAAATTACTGCTCACATCCATAAGCGACATTTTGCGGAGGATTCCCTCATCGCTCGAACGCAAAAATAATTATTTCCACGGGCACGACAGGACTTCATCCTGCATCTCGAGCACTTGGCAGGAAACGAGAGCAGGCGACTACACTGATCGATGTTAAGAGATGTTGCCTGAGAGATCTTGCCGAAGAGCTGTTTCGTGCAACCGGCTAAGATGAATAAGCGTTATGGCGCTTTTGCGACAGTTAGGGTTTCGTGATCCATAATTCGTGATCCGTAAGATGAAGAACCCAGAAACAGGGAGAACATGGTGAAGAGACTGATTGCCTTTTTATTGCTGACCGTGGCTTCGATGATGGCTCAAAAGCCCGAATTCCTGGAAGGGCTCGGCCAGGGTTACGACGGCGAATGGATTCATGCCTCCCGGCAACTCATCGCTTTAGCCGAAGCAATTCCGGCCGAGAAGTATTCCTGGCGCCCTGCTGCCGGAGTGCGTTCCACCGGCGAGGTCTTCATGCATATCGCCGGAACGAATTTTCTCCTCTTGTCCCGCATGGGACACAAAACGCCGCCCGATTTCGCGTCCGTCGATGTCGAGAAAGTCGCGACCGACAAAGCCAAGGTAATAAGTTGGTTGAAACGGTCTCTGGATGCCGTACGCGACGCGCACGCCACGGCCACTGCGGCCGATCTTAAAAAGACGGAGAAGTTCTTCGATCACCAGGCTACCGACGAAGACCTTTATCTCCGCCTCCTCATTCACGCCAACGAGCACATGGGACAACTGGTTGCGTACGCTCGAATGAACGGTGTAGTGCCCCCTTGGTCCGACAAGTAGTCATTTAGTTCATTTATAATCAATAACATAACTCGTCATCATCACCCCACGCCCTGCTGGCCGCCCCACCGCCTTGACAATCACTCACTCATATCCTAGAATTAGCACTCATCAACCTTCAGTGCTAACAAACTAACAAACGGTATAAAAACCCAAAGATCTCAACTTTTGAAAGGAGCACTAACCATGGCAACTAAATTTACTCCCCTGCACGACCGCATCCTGGTCCGTCGCGTGGAGGAAGCAGAAACCACCCGTGGCGGCCTCATCATTCCCGATTCCGCCAAGGACAAGCCGCAGGAAGGCGAAGTCATTTCCGTAGGCAAAGGCAAGATCAGCGAAGAAGGCAAAGTTCGTCCCCTCGATGTAAAAGACGGCGACCGCATCCTGTTCGGCAAGTATTCCGGCACCGAGATCAAGATCGATGGTGAAGACTTCATCATCATGCGCGAAGAGGAAGTACTCGGAATCCTCACCGGCGCAACCACCCCGGCCAAGAAAGAGCTAGCCGGCTCGCGTCGCTAGCAAGCAGTCAGCACCAATGAGATTTTCCTGACGGCTGATAGCTGATAGCTGACAGCCAAGTTAGAAACTTCCCGCAGGCCGCGTGCCTGCACAAATTCGAATAGGAGCAAACATCAATGGCTAAACAAATTATTCATGGAGAAGAGTCCCGCCAGGCCATTCTCCGCGGCGTCAACCTTTTGGCTGATGCTGTGAAAGTCACTCTCGGCCCTCGTGGCCGCAACGTTGTTATCGAAAAGAAATTCGGGTCGCCCACCATTACCAAGGACGGCGTCACCGTAGCCAAGGAAATCGAACTCGCTAACGCTCAGGAAAACATGGGCGCGCAGATGGTCCGTGAAGTGGCCTCCAAAACCAGCGACATCGCTGGCGACGGCACCACCACCGCGACCGTTCTCGCCCAGGCAATCTTCCGCGAAGGCGTCAAGACCGTCGCTGCCGGCGCCAATCCAATGGCCCTCAAGCGCGGCATCGAAAAGGCTGTCGTCGAGATCTGTGGTTCGCTCGACAAGGACGGCAATCGCAAGCCGGGCGCGCTCGACAAGTTCTCCAAGCCCGTTCAGGGAGATCACATCGCCCAGGTCGGCACCATCTCCGCCAACAACGATGAGACCATCGGCAAGATCATCGCGGAAGCGATGAAGAAGGTCGGCAAGGACGGCGTCATCACCGTCGAAGAAGCCAAGACCCTCGAAACCCAGCTCGACGTCGTCGAAGGCATGCAGTTCGATCGCGGCTACCTCTCTCCGTACTTCGTTACCGATCCGGAGCGCATGGAATCCGTGATGGAGAATGCCTACATCCTGATCCACGAAAAGAAGATCAGCTCGATGAAAGACCTGCTCCCGTTGCTTGAGCAGATCGCCAAGAGCGGCAAGCCCCTCGTCATCGTCGCCGAAGACGTGGAAGGCGAAGCGCTCGCTACCCTCGTCGTCAACAAGCTGCGTGGCACGCTCCAAGTCGCGGCCGTCAAGGCTCCTGGCTTCGGCGATCGCCGCAAAGCCATGTTGCAGGACATCGCCATCCTCACCGGTGGCAAGGCCATCACCGAAGATCTCGGCATCAAGCTCGAGAACGTTCAGGTGAGCGACCTCGGCCAGGCCAAGAAGATCACCATCGACAAGGACAACACCACCATCGTCGAAGGCAAAGGCAAGCATAGCGAGATCGAAGGCCGCGTAAAGGAAATCCGCAGCCAGATCGACAAGACCACCAGCGACTACGACCGCGAGAAGTTGCAGGAGCGGTTGGCGAAGCTGGTCGGTGGCGTAGCCGTCATTAAAGTCGGCGCCGCAACCGAAACCGAAATGAAGGAAAAGAAAGCCCGCGTGGAAGATGCGATGCATGCGACCCGCGCGGCCGTTGAAGAAGGCGTTGTCCCCGGCGGCGGCGTAGCGCTCGCGCGTTGCGTCTCGGCACTGGACAAGTTGAAACTCGAAGGTGACGAGCAGATCGGTGTCAACATCGTGAAGCGCGCCATCACCGAGCCCCTGCGCCAGATCGTCGAGAACGCTGGCGAAGAAGGTGCAGTCGTCCTCGGCAAGGTCAACGACTCCAAGGACATCAACTTCGGCTACAACGCTCAGACTGGCGAGTACGAAGATCTCGTCAAGGCTGGCGTCCTCGATCCGACCAAGGTCGTGCGCACCGCACTGACCAACGCCGGCTCGATCGCCTCGTTGATGCTCACCACCGAAGCCCTGGTCTCCGAAATCCCGGAAGAGAAGAAAGCTCCAATGGGCGGCGGACACGGCGGCGGCGGCGGCATGGAAGGCATGTACTAAAAACAGCGATCAGCTTCCAGCTGTTAGCAAGAATCTGCGGGACGGGGCTCGCCCCGTCCAGCCGACGAAGCTGGCAGAAGTTGAAAGCCCCGCTCGCAAGAGCGGGGCTTTTTTGTTGGTAGCAACATCAGATTGCAGGCGAGTACAGTTCGGGTGCCGCAGCGCTTCAAGCGAACCGGTTACACAGTACACAAAATTCGACGGCTTCAGTCGATACACTATTGGCCGCTTTTGGGTGGCGCAGCGCTTCAGCGCTGCGTTTACACAACCACTAGATTCGACGGCTTTAGCCGCTGAGGGACGGCTTCCAAAACTACTCCAGGCTTTGCAGAAGAGTAGGGATACTCCTCGGCCACGGCAACCAATCCCTTCTTTACTGGATTCAAGTGGATGTAATTCTTAAAAGCACAATACTCCTCCCAACCCCGAACCCGCCGGTCATAATAACTCCTCTCCCATACCGCGATAAACCCAAGCTCCTTCCTGGCGCGAAACGAAAAGCCGCCTTTGATCAGCTGCATCGCCCGTTCCAGAGTCAATGTTGGAGTAATCAACAAATGAAAATGGTCAGGCATCAGAACAAATTCATGCAGTAGATATTTCTGTGGGAGCCGGTAAGAAAACAGAACTTCCAGAAACAAATTTGCCATCCGCTCGGATTGAAACAAACTTTGTTTTTGGAAAGTCACTGCTGTAATGAAGTAAGTACCCAGACCGGTATTGCCTCGTGGGGGTGCAGCCATTCTGACCTCAGCGGCTAGAGCCTGCCTACCACCAAAAACTATCGCAGCACTGAAGCGCAGCGCCAACAAAAGCAGTGGAATTAAGCAGTGATACGTCCTTAGACTTCCTATTTCGGAACTCTCGCACTTACTTCACTACATGGAAAAATCGCGTGAATGGTGCGGCGCTCGAACCGGAGTGGCAAAGTGCCTAGAACGGGGGTGGCGCAGTGCCAGAACGGAGTGGCGCAGCCCTTCAGCATCGGCCCTAATCTGTCTTTGGGTCGTGCAGCCACGGGTTGGAATGGTGCAGCCCAGGGCTGGGGTAGTCCAGCCCAGGGCTGGGGTAGTCCAGCCCAGGGCTGGGGTGGCGCAGCCCAGGGTTGGAATGGTGCCGCCAGGGGTTGGGGTGGCGCAGCGCTTCAGCGCTGCGATTAGGCCACCACCTCCGACGGCTTTAGCCGCTGAGGTACGGCACCCACCTCCATCCCAGGCCTTGCGGAACTATAAAGAAAATCCTCAGCCTTAACCGCCAATCCCTCCCTCACTGGGCGCGGAAAACGCGGACGTTCACCGGTTTTTCTGACGATGGCTCGAGTGCTCAGATTCGCGCCCTTTCTGTGCCCAACCTCCCGAGGTTTTTGGGTGGCGCAGCGCTTCAGCGCTGCGATTCAAGCCGTGACAACCGCCGGCTTTAGCCGCTGAGGTTCACGGCGGATACCCGCAGCTGCAACCTCCACATTCCAAAAGACTTTACGTCTAACTCCAAATAATTCAAAGACCTACCGCCCTCCCCTCCCAAGTCCGTGATCCCAAAAGACCGCACCAAGGGGGTCTGACCCACCACTTCCACGCCCTCAAACTCTGTCAAGACCCCAAATCCCCTCTGCTCCCCATAACTCCCTCTCATCACACCAGATATATCTCCCTCAAACCTGTCGGCCCACCCCACCAAATTTGAAATAATAGAGATAGACAGTAATGAAATCACCGCGGCCCACCAGGCCGCGTTTTCTTTTGCACCAAGGACGGACTTATGGCGACTTACCCAATTGAAATCCGGCGCTGCCGGCATATTCGCACCAATGGCACACAATGTGGCTCCCCCGCCCTCAAAGGCAAGGAACTCTGTTTCTACCACCAGCAGAACCAACCGAAACCGGTCGAACTCTATCTCGACGGAGAGCGCTACGCCGACGGCCAGATCATCATCCCCGTCTTCGAAGACGCGCATTCCATCCAAACCGTCATCCGCCAGGTTGTCCAACTGATGCTGTCGCGCAGAATCGACCGCAAGGATGCCGGAATCCTGCTCTACGCTCTCCAGATCGCGTCCGGAAACCTCAAGACCATGCGAACAGAAAAACCAAAGCCAACCGAGATGGTAGTCGAACCGGAGAAGGCATCCGAGACGCCCCTCGGCATGACTCCCTGGTCAGCCAGCGGCCAAGGCCACGATCCCGAGGAAGCTGATGCCTCGCAAGACGACGGGGAAACAACCGAGCCGCAGAATTCGCCAGCCCCTCCCCCATCTCCCGAAGAGTTCTATGCCGCCCTGAGCGTGGATCAAAGAGGCGCCATGAGAAAAGATTTCGAAGCGAAAGGCCTCATTAGTCCACTCGAATTTGAAGAGTATCTCCTGTGCGGCGCCCCTGATCCGTTACTCCTGGCAATTACCCGCCTCTGCGCCGAACGCAACCACACGCAACCGACAGGCCACCACCGAGACACAGAGCCTCAAACTATCCCGATAGGTTTCTAACCGCGGGAGAGACATAACGCACTAGTCTCACCGCACAAACAACGTATTTTCAGATTTTCTCTGTGCCTCTGTGTCTCTGTGGTGAAAGTCTGTCAATCGCCTGGGCGACGGAAACGCTGTAGGTAGTTCCGTAAAACCTGTCTGTCGCGTGAATGACAGGCTCGCAGAATCATCGTTCTCATATCATAGGGCTCTCAGGAGCAGCCTATGAGTTCGCCAACAGTTCCCACTCCACGACCGCGCCGTCTTTTGTCGATCGACGGTGGCGGCCTCGCCGGATTAATTCCCGCTGAAGCATTAATACTGATCGAGCAGCAGCTCGATCAACTGACAGGCGATCCGCAACCGCTCTGCAACCGCTTCGATCTGATTGGCGGCACCAGCACCGGCGCAATTCTTGCCGCTGGAATTGCCCTTGGGCTGAGAGCTGCCGAGTTGCGAGATTTTTATATTCAGTTCGGACCAGACATCTTCAAGAAAGTTTTTCTTCTTAAACAGTTTTGGCACAAGTATCCAAGCGAGCCAATCGAGAAACATCTGAAGGATGTTCTCGGAGAAAAAACTCTATTGGGTGACAGCCTCCTCCGCACCAGCATTCTTCTCACCGTCAAGAACGCGACGCTCGGCAACAACTGGTTCTTCACCAACAATCCGAAGAACAAGTTTTTCGCCAATAACGCGAAGCTCCCGCTCTGGAGCATCGTGCGCGCCAGTTCGGCCGCGCCTACTTATTTTCCGCCTCACACAATTTCCGTTCCCGACGGAACCGGAGCCGAGAACATTTACGAGTTCATCGACGGCGGAGTGAGCAGTTACAACAATCCATCGCTGCAGGTTTTCCTCGAGGCGGTGATTCCGGAATATGGTTTCGGCTGGCCGATGGGAGTAGACAATCTGCTGCTGATTTCTCTCGGAACAGGATTCAGTTCCACGATCATTGAGGAAGGCAAGGCCGCGGATTACGAGATCTTCGATTGGGCGCAATACATGTTGCAGGAGTTGATGAACGAAGCGAACCTGCAGCAGAACGTCCTCATGCGCATCCTGGGCGAGCGCCCGCCGCAAGACGTATCGGTCGCGGCGGAGATCGCGTCTTCAGCGGCCACCGCGGGAACTCCCAGCTCTTCTGCTTTGGTGCAGGTAAGCCAGAGCTTGGGCAGTAAGAAATTACTGACCTACCAGCGAATCACTGTCGGTCTGACGAGGCAGCGACTCGATCAACTGGGGCTGAACGATGTCGATCCGCAAAAGGTTCGCAAAATGGACGCCGTGGATCAGATTCCCAATATGCAACGGCTTGGACAGGCAGTAGCGAAAGAGCAAGTCCATATGGAGCGCCTGACTCAATTCTTTCGTAACTGACGAAGTATTCGGTTTGGCCGCTTATTGTCTTTCGCCACGTCGCAAAACGCCAACTCGATGATTTCAAGAGATCATTTTGTCGAGCCTCTCGGCAACGTGAACCGCCGCATGCGCATTTGGTAGGTTTACCCGCGGAATCACGCCTGCAGCGCTGCCTCGCGCCCTTGGCAGTTGCGGCGAATTACTCCTGTGGTTGCGGAATAGAGCGTATGCTTGAAAGTGATGCCTCTAACATTGGAATACCTCTCCACGCTCCGTCAGGAAATCGCCGACCTGAAGCTCTTGAACAGCAAGATCCCAGCCAAGCAGCATCGCAGCCCGCTGGACCGCTCTGAGTTCGAGTCTCGCGCCAGCCGCTTGCTCGAAATCAAGCAGGAACTCGGCAAGCTGATGAGCAAGCCAGATACCGCTGTCTGGTGGTAGTGGGCTCGCTACTCTTCGCTGTCACACATTGATACAGCTGTCAGAACTTCAGCGCGCGACCTCTCGCGCGGCGATTTGGCATGCCTGTGCCACAAAATCGCCGAACCGGCTGACAAACTGATCGTGCAATCCAAATTGCGATCGCCTCCGTACTTCAACCGGAATGCAAATCCAATCCCTGAAAGGATTCGAGAATATGAACCGCAAAATCGTTGTTGCCATCGCGCTGATGGCCTTCGCCATGACTTTCGCAGTTGCAGGCACGAAAAACCCCATGGTTGGCGGGCAGGAGATGTATCCGACTAAGAACATTGTTGAGAACGCCGTCAACTCAGCCGATCACACCACATTGGTAGCAGCGGTTAAGGCTGCAGGTTTGGTGGAAACGCTGGAAGGTCCCGGACCGTTCACCGTATTCGCTCCCACGAACGAAGCGTTCAACAAGCTGCCTGCGGGAACAGTCGACACGCTGCTGAAGCCCGAGAACAAGGCGACTCTGACCAAGGTGTTGACCTATCACGTCGTTCCCGGACGCCTGGGCTCACACGAGCTGATGAAGATGATCAAGCAGGGCAACGGCAAAGCAGAACTGACCACAGTGGAAGGCGGCAAGCTCTGGGTTATGCAGGACGGCAAGAACATCGTCCTGAAAGACGAAAAAGGCGGAACATCGACCGTCACGATCGCCAATGTGTTCCAGTCGAACGGCGTGATCCACGTAGTGGATTCAGTCGTGATGCCGAACTAATATCGCTCAGACCGTTGGACAAAAACTGAGCCCCGCCATTAGCGGGGCTTTTTTACTTTATGTCTCCGCAATCGGCGCCAAGATACTTGGACGTGAAGGTGGAATCCATGGTCATCGGGTGCCCATCCGTGTTCATCGAGACGTGGGACGTTCCCTTGACCGAATCCGAACCAAGAACATCGACAACGGTTGTGCCATCAATCGTAGTTTTCTTGCCGTTCTTGTTCTCGTCGCAATGAATTTTGTATTCGTAGCGAACGGATGAGGAATTGACGAGACTGTGGGTACAGTTTTCGCGATTCTGCGCAAACGCCATCCCTTCGGCAATCTTCTGTTTGGTGACGCAGTTCTTAACGACCGTCGTGTTTCCGTTCGAACTCATTCCCTTCTGCTTCATCATCGCTTCCACCTGAGCCCGCTGTTCTGGCGTCATCTTGGCCAGCGCTTCGGGTGGAATACCTGCCGGTACCCCGCTTGAAGTGTGCGAAAGGGTAACTTCCCAAAGACCTTCCTTGACGTTAGGCAACGTGATCTTGTCCTGGGCAAATAAAACGGATGAGGAAAGGGTAAGAAATGATAGAGCGATTGATGCAAGACGAATTGGGGCGCGCATGAGCCTGGATCTCCTTTTGGGTCAACAAATTACGGTGAACAGCATTACACACGGCAAGGAGCGCGGGCAAACAAAATGTCCCTCCTTCGGAGTTAAGGCGTTTTGGACTTTGGTGCGGGTTTTCTTAGCGCGTTCGAAGGACGCTGGTTCTTTTTAGTGCCGAACGAGTTTCCGAGATCTCTCCGCTGAGCATGTCCATAACCTCGAAGCAGAGTTGAGGGTCGCTCTGGAGGTATCCCACAAGTAGCGCGCGGGGAACGAAGGCAAGTTCAGCATCTTCGACGACCTGAGCAGTAAGGCTGTACGGAGAACCAGCGACTGTAGCAGGCAAACCAACCACGGAGCCAACTCCCAGGATCCGGGGAGGAAAGGCGGAGTCGACGTCCTCGAGAGCTAGCTGTATTTTGCCGCTGCGAATAAGAAATGCGCCGAGAACCGCGTCGCCGTGACGGAAAAGGACGGTTCCCTTGGGCCGGGAGATGAGCGTTGCCAAAGCTAAGAGTTTGTCCTGCATGATTGGCGAAACGACCAATTGCCCCGGCCGCGTGGTCATCGATCCCCCTGGTGCTGTCTCTTGTATCGCCGAATGAACACCGGTTCTGTGACGGCGGTCACCGCTGTGTGTGAGGACTTCAAAGGCCAAGGAGGGCGGGCGCGCCCTGTACAAATCGTCGTAATTGCTATACAAATAGCGAACATCGCGCCTTTTCAGCGGGCGCTTAGAGTGACTCCGGGGTCGCGGGCGTTGTCCATCGCAGGGTCGTACACCAAACCCAGAACACTGGCAGAGACGGTCAGCCTGCTCGCCGCAGGGACGGCCCGAATTTTGTCTGGAGGCACCGACTTTTATCCCTCACAGGGCGACAGGCCGGTGCGCGAGACGGTGGTCGACGTCTCGACTGTGAAAGAACTGCGCGGCATCGCGCGCGAGGCAGATTTTTTTCGGATTGGCGGCCTCACAACCTGGACAGACATTCTCGCCGCCCCGCTTCCGCGATGTTTTGATGGACTGAAAAGTGCCGCGCGGGAAGTTGGGTCCGTGCAAATTCAGAATCGCGGAACAGTGGCGGGAAATCTGTGTAACGCTTCTCCCGCGGCGGATGGCGTGCCTCCACTATTGACGCTCGACGCGCGGGTCGAACTTGTTTCAAAGAGTGGAACGCGAGTCCTGCCGTTGACGGAATTCGTCGTCGGCAACCGCAAGACCCAACGAAAGCCGGATCGAACTGCTGACTGCGGTCCTGATTCCACGTACAGCGGAGGATGCAGCATCGAGTTTTGTGAAGCTGGGCGCGCGCCGCTATCTAGTGATCTCGATTGCGATGGTCGCGGCGATCCTTGAGACAGAAGACAAGGGACGAATCGACCGATGCGCGGGTCGCAGTGGGCTCGTGCTCGGCTGTGGCGCAACGCTTACCCGCGTTGGAAGCGGCGCTGAAAGGATCGACCGCGCGGAACGGCTTCACGGGCTCCGTGAAACGCGAACATCTGGCTCCTCTGTCGCCGATTGATGACGTTCGCGCCACAGGTGAATATCGAATGGATGCTTCGATCACGCTCATAGAGCGTGCGTTGAACCAGTGCGTACGGCCTTCTTAGATGGCAACGATCTCAAAAGTCGCCTCGCCCGAGAGGACGGACTCAATCGCATTCTCCGTCAATGGCAAGCCGGTGGTCGTTACGAGTGAGCCGATCACGCGCCTGTCGCGCGTGTTGCGGGAAGAACTCGGACTGACCGGAACCAAAGTCGGGTGCGACGCAGGCGACTGTGGTGCATGCACGGTGCTATTGGATGGCGAACCGGTTTGCGCGTGCCTGGTCGCGGCTGGTCAAGCGGAAGGGTGCGAGATCACGACCGTGGAAGGCCTGTCACAACGAGAAAGTGGTGCCCGGTTGCAGCAGTCATTCCTTGAGCACGGGGCGGCGCAATGCGGAGCCTGCACGCCAGGAATGCTCGTCGCGGCTACGTCGCTGATTGAAAACAACGCTTCACCGACCGAGCAGGATGTAATGGATGCGATCGGCGGCGTGCTCTGCCGGTGCACGGGGTATCGAAAGATTGTTGCGGCGATTCTCGATGCGGCAGAAGCGTCCAGCTCAGGGCGGCATAGTGCCTCTCCAGCCGCAGGTGCCGCGGTTGGCTCGCGCCTCGTGCGGTTGGATGGAAAAAAGAAAGTGGAAGGCAGCGAGATTTTTGGCGCCGATCAAATGCCGGCGGATGCATTGATGGTGCGGGTAATTCGCTGTCCTTACGATCGTGCGCGTTTTCAGTTTGGAGATCTCGACGCTTTTGTGCGCGAACATCCGGGAATTGAGCGCGTGTTCACCGCGCGGGATGTTCCGGGAAAAAACTGCTACGGCGTGATTGAACGATTCGCCGATCAGCCGGTCTTCGCGGAAAGTGAGGCGCGCTTTCGTGGAGAGGCCGTTGCCGCCGTCGTTGGCGCAACGAAGGCGGTTGAAGCATTCGAGGTCGGCGCCTTTCCGGTGCGATGGGAACAATTGCCGGCGATCCGTGACATGGACGAAGCCCTGGCAGTCGACAAGAGGCTAATTCATGAGAATCGTCCCGAGAATATTTTGGTGCGCGGGCGCGTCGCTCGCGGTGACGTGGAAAGCGCGCTTCGGGCGGCAGAGATTCGCGCCGACTTCGAGTGTGAAACCGGCTTTGTCGAACACGCTTACATTGAGCCCGAGGCAGGATTTGCACGGCGGGTCGGCGATCAGATCGAGGTGCAGGCATGCACGCAATCTCCTTATCTGGACCGGCATGACCTCGCCGCGATTCTGGGAATTGCAGCGGAGCAAGTGCGCATCATCCCGACCGCAGTGGGCGGCGGTTTCGGATCGAAGTTAGATCTGTCGGTTCAGCCCTTCATTGCGCTTGCTGCGTGGCATCTTGGGAAGCCCGTGAGCATGACCTATTCGCGGACCGAATCGATTGTGTCGACGACTAAGCGGCATGCGTCGCATATCCGGCTGCGCGGAGGATGCTCGCGTGAGGGAAAACTGCTTGCCCTCGATTTCGCGGCCGACTTCAATACCGGCGCTTACGCGTCATGGGGGCCAACCGTCGCGGCGCGCGTGCCGGTGCATGGCTCGGGACCTTACTATGTTCCTCACTATCGCGCGCTAACGCGGGCGGTCCACACGAACCTTGTTCCGGCGGGAGCATTCCGAGGATTCGGTGTTCCGCAGGCTGCGATTGCGCAGGAGCAGTTGTATGACGAACTTGCGGACCGGGTCGGCATGGATCGTCTGGAGTTCCGGATTTTGAATGCGCTCACCAACGATACTCCGACCGTCACTGGCCAAGTGATGGGCGAGGGCGTGGGCATGCGCGCGTGCTTCGAGGCGTTGCGGCCGAAGTGGCAGGCAGCTCGGCGACGCAGCCGCAGAATTCAACGCCAGCACGAAAAGTCCACTCCGGCGCGGCGTAGGAGTGGCCGGGATGTGGTACGGATGCGGGAACACTTCGCTGCCAAATCCATCCACCGTGCGAATCGGATTGAAGCGTGACGGGCGGATCGCGCTGCATCAAGGCGCGGTCGATATCGGGCAAGGCTCGAACACGATTGTCACGCAAATTTGCGCGGATGGACTCGGCGCTCCGATTGAGCGCTTCGATCTTGTATCCGGCGACACTTCGATCACACCCGATTGCGGCAAGACTTCGGCTTCGCGGCAGACATTTGTTACGGGGAATGCTGCGCGGATGGCGGGCGAGAAATTGCGGGCGTCCATTCTGGGGATGGCGAGCGCCTGTTCGTGCGCGACGATCGATTTCGAAGATGGCCGTGTTGTGGTGCACGAAAATGGGCAGGCGCGTGTGGTTGATTTGGGCGCCTTGCCGCTCGACCAGTTTGGATACGTCATCACCAGCGAAGCAACTTTCGATCCGCCGACGAGCCCGCTCGACGAAAATGGGCAAGGCAAGCCATATGCTGTCTTTGGATTCGGCGCGCACATGGCGGAGATCGAAGTGGACACGGAACTCGGAACCATTCGCGTGCTCAAAGTAACGGCAGCGCACGATGTGGGGCGCGCGATCAATCCAACGTTGATTGAAGGCCAGATTGAGGGCGGAGTCGCGCAGGGACTTGGAATGGCGCTGATGGAAGAATTCTTTCCCGGCAAAGGCGAAAATCTGCACGACTACCTGATTCCTTCTGCGGGCGACATCCCTCCCGTAGAGTCGATTCTGATCGAGGATCCTTCTCCCGTTGGGCCATACGGGGCGAAAGGGATTGGAGAGCAGGCCGTGATTCCGACCGCGCCAGCAATTCTCAATGCCTTGCATGATGCAGTGGGCGTGCGACTGAAGAAGACTCCGGCAACTCCCGATCGGGTGCGGGCCGCGATCCTGGCGGCAAGGAAGGGCGAAGCACGTGGCTGACGACGCGATCCGCTGCGACGCTTGTCCCGTGCTCTGTTACATCAAGCCCGGACGAACCGGATCGTGTGACCGCTATGGCAACGCTGATGGCCAACTGGTGCGTCTCGATCCGCACGTCGTGCTCGATCGCGCAGTCACGCGTGGCGACGCGGTTGTGCCCTTCCTCGGAAAAGCGCGCGAGTGGGATGGTTCGCTGGTCAGCGGAGAAGATACGTTTGTGACCGCCATCGGCGCGGGCACGACCTATCCCGATTACAAGCCTGCGCCCTTCATCATTTCGTCGGAAGTCGCGGGCGTAGACATGGTCACGGTCGTGACCGAAGGAATTTTCAGCTATTGCGGCGTGAAGCTGAAGATCGACACCGACCGGCATCTGGGCGCCGAGTGCAGCACGGTTCGCGCGCAAGGCGAGGCCGTCGGGCACGTGACGACCAGCGAATATGGATCGCAGATGCTCTCGCTCGGAGGAGTGCGACATCTTACCGGCGGAAGCCGCCAGGAGGGAACGGCGACCTGCGACGCTCTACTCAAGCTTTGCAATGGCGAAGCGGTGGAACTGGAAATCGATGGCGGTGCGAAGGTCGTGGTGCAAGCCGGCAAGGCCTCCAGTGGTCGATGGAGTCCTCGAAGAACGGATGCGAGTGGGCTGCGGCTCGGCAACCATCGGGATGTTCGCCAAGCAGTGGTTTGGCAAAGTAGATGAAGTCGTCGTCGTCGACGATCACATCACCGGCGTTCTTTCCGAACATCAGGCAGGAAAATTACTGGGCGTGCCCGAGAGCGGGATCAAGATGAAAGGCCGGCGCTCGACGCCGGGGCGATATTTCCGCGTCGCAGAACCGGGCACTTCATGGGGCGGAACGAACATTTCTGATCCGCTTTCGATTCTTGCCCCGTTCGATGCGGAAGTTGCGCAGCCTGGAATGCGGATGCTGATGGTCAGCACGACCGGCGAGCACTCCGCCTATTACGAGTTGGACGATGCGCTGCATCCGATCGAGAAGCAGTTGCCGTCGACATTGCAGGAATCCGTAGCGCGCATTCGCGAAAATTGCGAGCCGGCTCTATGCACGGTGCTGTTCATGGGCGGAGCGGGCGGATCATTGCGCGCGGGCGTGACGGAAAACCCAGTGAAATTGACGCACTCCGTTGGCGACGCGCTTACGCGCGTGACCTGCGGAGGCGCTCCCGTTTACATTTGGCCGGGAGGCGGAATCACATTCATGGTCGACGTGAGCCGCCTGCCCGAGAACGCGTTCGGCTACGTGCCGACGCCCGCTCTGGTCGCGCCGATTGAGTTCAGCTTGAAGCTCTCGGATTACGCGGCGCTTGGCGGATACATGGATCATGTGCGCCCGATTGCATCCATTCATCGCGAGGAAGATGGGCAGAGGCATGTGACGGCAAAGCCGGAGAATCCCTGGCCGATGGAATCCGGCAAAGAAAGAAAGATGAACGGTCGAGCGCAAATTCGAATGCTTCCAGACGGCCGGCGAGTCCACATGCACGATGGACCGATCGACCTGATCGTGGAAGCATTTGGCGATCCGACAGAAGTAGCCAATGCTTATCGCGCTGCTGCCGAGCGTTTCGTTAACGTGCTCGACGAATTGTGCGGCGAGTTGACGTTTCTGCGCCAAGCGACACGGGTGGATGGGCCAGTGCCCGACGGTGTAGTCGCGCGGCGCATGGTGAAAGCTGTGCGCTCGTTTGCTGCTCGAGACTTCATTACGCCGATGGCCGCTGTCGCGGGCGCGGTGGCGGAAGAAATTCTAGGCGCGATGACCTCGGCAGCCACGCTGCGACGGGCCTACGTGAATGATGGCGGCGACATTGCGATCCACCTTATGGCGGGAGAAAGATTTGTCGTCGGAATGGTTCAGCGACCGAACCGTCCCTCACTCTTTGGTTCGACCTCTGTCGAGTTCGAACATCCGGTTCGCGGAATCGCAACCAGTGGATGGCGTGGCCGCAGTTTTTCTCTGGGGATTGCCGATGCGGTCACGGTACTGGCCGACGCCGCGGCGATGGCGGACGCAGCCGCGACAATGATTGCCAATAAAGTCGACCTGCCGGGACATTCGGCAATAGTGCGTGAACGTGCGTGCGATTTAGCTCCCGATAGTGATCTGGGCGAACGGCTGGTCACCCGGTCTGTCGGGCAATTATCGACGGAAGAAATTTGCGAAGCGCTGGCAGCGGGCGTTTGCGAAGCGGAAGGTTTGTTACGGTCAGGATTGATTCGTGCCGCTGCCATTAATTTGCAGGAAGAAATCCGCGTTATCGGTAGCGACTTCAATCCACTACTCATCGGGGCGTCATCCGCAAGCGGGAGCCTGATTCATGCCTGAGATCCAGATTCGGAAGAGATTGATTTCCGTGGAAGAAATTTTCCACGAAGGTGGGCCTGTCGCGCAGAAGCCGCTACGCCGGGCCGCGGCGCTGGTCGTCATTCACAATCCGTTCGCCGGAAAGTACGTGGAAAAGATCGAAGGCTTCATGGACGACCTCAAACCCTTGGGCCTGGAAATGGCGCAGACATTAGTTAAGGCGCTCGGTGGCGACCCCAAAATCGTCGAAGGATACGGCAAAGGCGCAATCGTCGGCTCGGCCGGAGAGATTGAACACGGCGCGTTATGGCATGTTCCCGGCGGCTACGCGATGCGCGAGGTGCTCGGCGGCGCGAAGGCGATTGTTGCATCGACCAAAAAAGTCGGCGGCCCCGGTACACGGCTCGATGTTCCCATCACCCACATCAATGCCTCCTACGTGCGCAGCCATTTTGATGCGATGGAGGTAGGCATTACCGATGCGCCCCGTGCGGATGAGATCGTGCTGGCGCTGGTGATGACGACGGGTTCTCGCGTCCACGCGAGAGTGGGCGGGCTCAAAGCCTCGGAGATCAAAGGAGAGGATGGGCTTCGATAATGGCTGACGTCGTTACCAATGCGGCTACCGGTTCGACCGCGGTGGGCCGAGCGAAGATCCGCAAGATCGCGACCTTCGTGGAAGAAACGCGCACGGAGATGGGACGGGCGGTCGATCCGCCAACCCGCCGAGCGGCAGCGGTTGCGGTCATTGAAAATCCTTATGCTGGCAAGTTCGTAGAAGATCTTTCGGAGTTGATGGCGATTGGAGAAGAGTTGGGCGAGTTGCTGACGCAACGGGCAGTGGCAGCGCTCGGAATTGCGGGACCTTCGGCGGAAAGTTACGGCAAAGCGGCGGCAGTCGGCGAGAATGGAGAGCTTGAGCATGCAGCGGCCATTCTCCATCCCAAACTCGGCACGCCAGTGCGGCGCGTGCTGGGCAAGGGCGCGGCGCTGATTCCTTCGTCAAAGAAGCGCGGCGGCCCGGGAGTCGTGCTCGATATTCCGCTAGGTCATAAAGACGCGGCATTCGTCCGCAGCCATTTTGATGGGATGGAAGTGCGCATCAACGATGCGCCGCGCGCCAACGAAATCATGGTGGCGGTTGCGGTCACTGATAGCGGACGGCCGCTGGCAAGGGTCGGCGGGCTCACGAAGGATCAGATCAAGGGCGAAGATGGGTTGCGATAAGCACACCATAGAGGACTCAGGAGTGCATGTGGAACGGACAAGATATATGAGGTTTAGCCGGGGAGCAGTGTTTGCGATTCTACTTGCACTATTCGTTTTTACTATCGTAGCTTTCGGGCAGTCCG
This sequence comes from uncultured Acidobacteriaceae bacterium, assembly GCA_963822545.1. Classification (GTDB taxonomy): domain Bacteria; phylum Acidobacteriota; class Terriglobia; order Terriglobales; family Acidobacteriaceae; genus Acidiflorens. The sequence continues at coordinate 896,370 of CAWGIB010000010.1, read as the reverse complement.
GGAAACAAAATGTCGACACGGTGGTCACCGGCATGGTCGTCACCATGGATGGCAATCGCTCACTCTATGACGACGGAGCGGTCGCCATTTCTGGTGACACGATTGTTGCGGTGGGAGCTCGCACTGAGATTGAAAGTCGCTTTGCGGCGCGGCAGACGATTGACGCACGCGGAAAACTGATCCTTCCCGGATTCGTCAACGGCCACACGCATGTGCCGATGACACTTTTGCGCGGACTGCACGACGACGTCACGCTCAATGACTGGCTCTACAAGTACATCTTTCCCGCGGAAGCCAAGAACGTAAACGAAGAGTTCGTGCGCTGGGGCACGCGGCTGGCGATGGCCGAGCAGATTCGCTCCGGCGTAACCACCTTCGCCGATATGTATTACTTCGAAGACGCGGTTGCCGAAGAAACGAAGAAGGCCGGCATGCGCGGAGTGCTGGGCGAGACGTTCATCGACTTCCCTGCGCCCGACAACAAGACCAACGCAGCCATGCTTGCCTACACCGAGAAGTTTCTGCAGAAGTGGCAGGGCGATCCGCTGATTCATGCGGCTCCGGCTCCGCACTCGATTTATACGTGCTCGCAAAAGACCTTGCAGGATGCGGCCGCGCTGGCGCGCAAATATCATGCGCCGATTCTGATCCACATGGCTGAGATGAAGAAAGAACTCGATGACAGTCTGAAAAATAACGGCATGACGCCGGTGCAGTATCTCGACAAGATCGGCGTGCTCGGGCCGGATGTAGTTGCCGCGCACTGCATCTTTCTCGATGAGGCCGACCGCAAAATTGTTGCGCAGCGCCAAGTCGGGTGTGTCCATAATCCGTCGAGCAACATGATGCTGGCGAGCGGCGTTGCACCCGTGCCAGAGGAGCGTGCGGCCGGAATCGCGGTTGGTCTGGGCACTGACGGTCCAGCGGGCAGCAACAATGATCTTGACCTGATGGAGGAGATGGACCTCGCCGCGAAACTCGCGAAGATCACGAAGATGAGTCCGCTGGCGCTGAATGCGAAGGCCGTCGTCGAGATGGGAACCATCGACGGCGCCCGCGCCCTGCACATGGACAAAGAAATTGGCTCGCTCGAAAAAGGGAAGAAAGCGGACCTGATCGTGATCAGCCTCGACGAACCGAACGCCGTGCCGATGTACGACATCTACGCGCAGATCGCGTACGCGTTAAAAGCGAGCGACGTCGAAACGGTGATGATCGGCGGGCGTCTGGTGATGAAAGACCACAAGCTACTGACCGTCGATGAAGAAGCAGCAATCGCCAAGGCGCGCGAGTATAAGAAGACGATTGCGGCTTCGCTTGGGATGCAGTAGGTCAAACGGACCAGGGTGTTAGTGATCGGGTCATGAGTGTAATTGCGATGCTGCGCTAACTACGAGATGTAGCTCTGAGTTGCCGCCACCGAAACGGTGAGGTCTGGTGTGTTCTGAAGCGCTGGCACTGGACGAGAATGGCAAATCCGCAACGAAGTCGCGAAGCTTTTCCGAAATCAGAGTGACGCCCATCGCGGATGTCGAAGGAGGATATACCATTTGAGCTTGACGGCCGTCTTGACCGCGCATGAGATCGAGCGCACAGGTCCACAGCGGTTCTAGTCTTGCTCGATGAAAGGGCGGATACCATTGCGCGAGCGATGCAGTCGAGAATCAGCAAGCAAACGGTCACGAATCTGACATCGATGCAATAGACGAATCGACATTGCGACATTCGCTTGCTGCTGAGCTTACTGGCAGATTCCACGGCGGATGATTTTGTCCAAACTGGGTCTCGAAAGATGGACAATTTCTTGGCTGATGCTGTACCATGGGCACTTTGAATTGAAGCGACGCACCGATCCAGGAGGCCACTAGCGAAGTGTCCGGACGATGGTGACGAAACGACACCCACTGGCGTTAAGTCTCACTGTCAAAGAGCAGCAAGATAACCGATTCAGATGATTGGCCTGCCGGTGATCACGAGACTGCGATAGTGCGATTCTCATTTGACTGTTGGGATTTCATGGTTCCATGTTCCGATACGCTGGATGACTACCTCGTCGTGAGCGATATTCACATGCGACACGACCTCTACGTCGTAGACGAGCAATTTCCGGTCAGATTGTTGAAATCAGGCAATTACCCTCGTTGACGCGGTAAGACGGCTTGCGCTTAGCGCCCCACCACCTCCGGCACTCTGGTTGCTGGCGGCGTGTTGCGGCTGCGCTGAATGCTGATTGCACCATCGATCACGACCATTCCGATGCCAGGCAAGTCTCCTTTTTGAATGCTGTCGAGCAGATCTTTTCCTGCTGAGTGCTGGGCTTTGTCCATCAGCAGAAACGACGCTTCCCGGCCCGGAGCGAATCAGGCCGCAATTCAGATCTCGAATCTTTGCGGTGTTGCCGGTCGCGCAGCAAATCGCGATTTCGGCCGGAATTCCACCGAGCGACGACAAGAGCGCGATCATGCGAATAATGCCGAGCGGCTGCACTCCCGAGCCCGCGGGAGAATCGGTGCCGAGGATCACGCGATGCATCTGCTTGAGTTCTCCGGCGGTTCGCAACGCAAGCAATCCGGCGCGTTCGTTGCCGTTATGCACGATCTCGAGCGCACGCGTTGAACGCTCACAGAGCTCGGTGATCTGGTCGTCCGGGAGCGCGGTGTGACCACCGTTGACGTGGCCGATCACGTCCGCGTCGGTTTCGAGCACCATATCTTTGTCGATGAGGCTGGAGCCTGGAATCGATGGTCCGCCAGTGTGAATCGTGCTCTGGATACCGTATTTGCGGGCCCACGAGACCATCTGGTGCGCGGTCTTTCCATCTTTCACGCTGCCAAGACCGACTTCGCCAAGAATCTTGACTCCAGCGGCAGCGAGTTCCTTGAAGTCGTCTTCGACCATGCCGTGTTCGATCACGGGCGCGCCGGCATAGATCTTCACGCCTCCCGGACGAAACGCTTGAAACGCCCGCTGGGCGAAGATCGCCATCGCCTTCAGCCCGACGACATCTTTGGGTCGCCCGGGAGTGTGCACTTCGCCAGCAGAAATCATGGTGGTGACGCCGCCGTGCAGATAGCTGTCAATCCAGCCGAGTTGATTCTGGCGCGGTGTCCAGTCTCCGCAAACGGGATGCACGTGGCTGTCGATGAGGCCGGGAGCAAGCGCAGTGCCTTTGGCATCGATGGTGACGGTAGCGTTGGTAGTATCCACATCTTTTTCTTTGCCGACGGCAGTGATGCGGTCACCGATTGCGACCACGGTATCGGCGTCGAGGATAGGCTGTGCGAGATCACCGCTGAGGAGGAGGCCGATGTTGCGAATCACAAGTTTTGATTGCGGTGCAGACTTTGCCGGTTCGTCGTGAGCCATGGTTCCCTTTCCGGCTGTGATCTGTGCGGAGCCGATGGCCGCTAGTATACAAACGAATTGTCTGGGTGCAAGAACCGCCAAGCTTGCCAGAGTTTCGCCGATTTGGTCAGCGGCGGCAGCTTGTGTTACAAGCATCGATACGACGGAGGAAAGAATGCGGTCTTCTGATTTTATTTTCTGGGAAGTAGATGCGCAAAGAGATTTCATGCTGCCCGGCGGCAAACTTTACGTTCCAGGAGCGGAAAAGCTGCTGCCTAATATTCGCAAACTAACCGATGCGGCGCGGCGCAACGAAGTGTTTCTCGTATCGCACGGCTGCTTTCACACGGCCAATGACCCCGAGTTTACGCAATTCCCGCCCCATTGCGTGAAAGGCACGCCAGGCGCGGAGTTGGTGCCCGAAGCGCTCACGGATAAAGTAGTGCGAGTTGAAAATCTGCCTTCCGCCAAGTTGCCAGCTGATCTTTCGAAATATCAGCAGATTCTGCTGGAGAAACAGACACTCGACATCTTTCAAACGCTGCATGCGGATGAATTGGTGAAGAAGCTAGGCGACGGACCAGAGTTCGTCGTGTTCGGTGTGGTCACCGAATATTGTGTCGGCTTTGCGGCCAAGGGACTGCTACAACGCAAGCGGCGCGTCGCGGTGGTTCGGGATGCGATCGAAACGCTCGCGCACGACGCGGGAGCGAAGATGGTTGCGGAACTTCAGCAGATGGGAGCGCGGTTGGTAACGACGGAAGAAGCTTTGGTGGCCGTTGCGCGTTCGGGTATAAACCGCTGATCACCACCACAGAGTCACAGAGAAAACCTTATTGATTTGTTGGTGCGGTGGAGGCTGACCAATTATCTTTCCCCAAGTTTAGAGACTTGAATTAGGTTTTCTCTGTGACTCTGTGTCTCTGTGGTGAAAGACTCTTATAAAAGCATTCCCGCGATTGAAGCCGACATCAGGTTCGCCATCGTGCCCGCGAGCATGGCGCGCATTCCCAGTTTCGCCAGTTCGCCGCGCTTGTTTGGAGCGAGCGCTCCGATTCCGCCCATCTGAATTCCGATCGAACTGAAGTTCGCAAAGCCGCAAAGCGCGAAGGTCGCGATCGTGAAATGAACGCGGGTCGAGAACGGCCTTCTGCGGTCCCAGCATCGAGAACGCGACCAGTTCATTCAGCACCATGCGAACGCCGAGAAGATTGCCGATGGCCGCACAGTCGCGCCACGGAACCCCAATCACAAAGGCCACCGGCGCAAACAATTTGCCGAGAATGAGTTCGAGGCTGGCCGGAAACCATGCGATGTGCGTGTGAATGCCGCCCATGATCCCATCCAGCAGGGCGATCAAGGCGAGGAACGCGATCAGCATGGCGGCGATGTTGAGGGCCATATGCAGGCCATCGGTCGTTCCGCGCGCGATAGCGCCCAGCAGGTTTGTTCGCTCCTCCTCTTCTTTCGGCATCACAACCCGTCCCGCGGTTTTCGGGATTTCAGTCTCCGGAACGAACATCTTCGCCATCAGCAGCGTGCCGGGCGCAGTCATGATCACCGCGCTCAGCAGATGTTTCGGCTCGATCCCGAAAGCAATGTAAGCGGCCATGATGCTGCCGGAAACGTGCGCCATGCCGCTCGTCATGACGGTCATCAATTCCGAGTAGGTGAGTTCCGGAAGGAACGGACGAATCGTCTGCGGCGCTTCGGTCTGGCCCATGAAAATGCTGGCCGCCACATTCAGCGATTCCGCGCCGCTCACGCCCATGAAACGCGTCATGAACCATGCCGCGATCCGGATGACAATTTGCATGATGCCGATGTAGTAAAGTACGGCGAAAAGTGCGCAAATGAAGATCACCGTCGGCAAAACCTGAAAGGCGAAATAGAAACCGAGATGCGAACCTTGCTTGCCGAGATCTCCGAAAACAAACTGCGATCCCGCAAATGCATAGCCCAGCAAACGGTTCACGGCATCGCCGGCTTTCTGAAAAAGATCGCGGCCTATTTCCATCTTCAGAACGAAGAATGCAAAAACCACTTGCAGTCCCAGTCCCCAACCTACCGTTTTCAAACGAATCGCCTTCCGGTTCGTCGAAAAAAGGTAGGCGAGGCCAAGCATCGTGATTAGGCCGAGAATGCCGGTGTATCGTCCCATCGATTAATCCTCCACCCGCTCGATTTCCATGAACCTAGTTCGCGCTTGATCGAGAACCTGTTTCGCCCTTGTAGATTACGCGATGAATCAACGAGGGCTTGTGCGCCGGTGGAACAGCGGAAATTTTGTAGCTTTCCTCGAGCATCTTTTTTGCCCGCGCTGCTTGTGCTTCGGAATGGCAATGAATTGTGCAGAGCGGCTCGCCCGCCGAAACCTTGTCCCCAATCTTCTTGTGAATGACGATACCGACCGCTGGATCCACCGAATCCTCCTTGCGTTCGCGGCCGCCACCGAGGACCACGCATGCGGTGCCAACCTGCTCGCAGAAAATTTCGGTTACATAGCCACCGGTTGCGCTGGGCACGTCGATGCGAAGATCGGCCGATGGGAGACGTGTAGGATCGTCGATCGTACCGACGTCTCCACCTTGCATCTCGACCATCTGACGGAAGCGCTCGAAGGCTTTTCCGGAAGCAATTAATTCGCCGGCAAGCAGTTTTCCCTTCTGCCACCGTCTGCGTTTTATCCCCAAGAAACAACATCCATGCTGCGAGATGCAGGCAAAGTTCGCGCAAATCCTCGCGGCCTTCTCCATGCAAGCACATCGATGCACTCCCATACTTCCATCGCGTTCCCAACCATGCGGCCGAGAGGCTGATCCATGTTGGTGATCAGAGCAACCATCTGCTTACCCATGCGCTCGCCGGTTTCGACCATTAGTTCCGCGAGGAACACGGCGTCCGCTTCTTTTTTCATGAACGCGCCCGAGCCGGTCTTTACGTCGAGAACCAGCGCATCGGTGCCCTCGGCAAGTTTCTTGCTCATGATGGAAGCGCAGATCAGATTCGGACTTTCAACGGTTCCCAGTCACATCGCGCAATGCATACAGTTTGCGATCGGCGGGAGCGATTTTTTCTGTCTGGCCGATCATGGCCGTGCCGCAAGCTTTGAGTACGCGATGAAACTCATCGACTGAAAGCCCAACGCGGAATCCGGGAATAGCCTCGAGTTTGTCGAGCGTGCCACCAGTGTGGCCAAGCCCTCGGCCGCTGATCATCGGCACATAGAGGCCCGCAGCCGCTACCAGCGGAGCCAGCACTAGAGAGGTCTTGTCGCCAACGCCTCCGGTCGAATGCTTGTCGACTTTCTTCGCCGGCAGAAAACTCAGGTCGAGGACCTCGCCCGAATGCAGCATGGCATTCGTCAGTGCAGCGAGTTCTTCGCCGGTCATACCGCGCAAAACAACCGCCATCAGCCAGGAGGCAATTTGATAATCGGGAATGCTGCCGTTCGTGTAGGCGTCGACCAGATAGGTTATTTCGGCGGGAGAAAGCGAGCCTCCATCGCGCTTTCTGCGGATGAGGTCGACCACCCGAAATGCCGGCTGCATAGCGTTCGTTTGAGTCACTGGAGGCGAAAGCCCTCGGGCAAGAGTTCGGTGATGTGGCTTTCCTGATCGCCGTTCCTGCCTTGATAGAAAACGACCGCGTCGGGGCCGAACTCATAGATGACCTGACGGCAGGCGCCGCAGGGCGAGCAAGCGACGTTCTGGGCATTCGTCACTGCAACCGCGAGGATTCGAAGTCCAGGACCGCCTTGCGCGACCGCGCTGAAAATTGCCGTGCGTTCCGCACAGTTTGTCATTCCATACGACGAGTTTTCTACGTTACAGCCGGCAAAAATATCGCCGCTCGCGAGTGAGAATCGCGGCTCCCACTTTGAAATTGGAAAATGGAGCGTAGGCGTTCTTCATTGCCTTGCGCGCGGCGCGCGACAGACGGTCACGAGTGCCCGCTGGCAGCTTGGTCTTTGGCATAGTCACTTCTGTAAGAAAGAAGGTGTGGTCGGCAATTGTAAACCGGCCGTGCGCGTGATCGTAGCAGAATCTCATGTGCGAGCTCACGACATGAGGAAGACTAGTTGGGCGGACGCGAAAGGAGGTCAATGACCATCCTGTTGAATTGTCCAGATTTAAATCAGTCTGCACGTGAACAATCTGCTCGCCCAACCCGGGACGTTCTGCTTGGAGTCCAGACGAGGGTATTGCCATATCCGGCGGCGTGCGAGATATCGATATCCATTGCCAACTGTTCTTCCTTGGTGATGATGGAGGGATCGATCCAGGCGGCTGCGGCTAGCTCATCCCATAAGAATTCTTCATCGGCCCATTTCCCGATGTACTGGGCTGCGGGAGTTCCAGCCTTTGCGATCTCGCTCGATCATGGCGCGCGTCATGCGCGTCTTCACCGAGATGTCGACTGTCGTGACCGTGATCTTTTTCCACGGGGCCCGTAGCGTGATGTGAACCGCTTCCGGATCCCACCAGAAATTGAATTCGCGGCGACTGGAGACGCCCCAATTCGCCGGAAGGATGGGTGAAATACTTCCTCCCATCACGACGAGTTCCTGAGCTAGTTCGGGAAACTTCGGATCGAGGCTGATGGCCTGCGCGATGTTGGTCAATGGTCCGGCGGCATAAATTGTCACCTCGTGCGGATACTGATGGACCATGCGAATCAGAAAATGCGCGGCGTCTTCGGTCTCGGCCTTCAGAGTGGATTCCCTTCCGGTAGCGGATTCGGAACTTCGAAGGGCCCGTGATACGCGCTGGAGTTCCAAACGCCGGTTGGAGCGGATCCGGTTGGAGACTGAATTTTGTGCTCGTTCCAAGCACCCTGGTAACCGACCACGCCGTAAAGTTTTTCCCAACGCTTGATCTCTTCTTTGCTATTGATGAGAGGAAATACCGCACCGGGGTAAACTTTGATGTCACTGTGGCGGGTGAGTTCGAGCATTCGGAGGGTGTGAGCAACTTCTTCGTCGCGCCACTGGTCGCCGCTGACGATGGTGATTCCGAGTGTCTCAATCTGCAGGCGACTGCAGAATCAGCAGCATGGATTGCTGATCGGTGGTGGCTGGTCCACGGCCATCCTGATCGATAATGACTTTGCGCTTTGTTTGCGCTGACAACGAGGCCGCAGCGGCCAGAAAAAGACAGAGAAAGGCGAATCGCGCGTCTCATATTGCGGGCTCCTGTACGCGGCGCGATATTGCACCGCTGTGATGGCGAGATGAAATCGAGAAAAAAGAAAGCTCGATGCGGGCGATTACATACCGCGTGCGTCATGCTGTCAAGGGAGAGCAGCCGTCGCGCATCAAAGCCGTCATCAATGTTGACGCCTTTTGGTGTGGATGTTAGGTTCAGCGCACGCGCAAGCATTCCGGAGAGATCGTTCTGAGCGGGCCACCACATAATTGAGATGAATCGTTTGTCCGCGGCCCCGTGGACCTGCGCCGGCGCGATTTCCTTGTTCGATGTTGTCAGAGCGCTTCGGCGGCGATGATGCCAGCGCGGTTCGGACAGTTTGGCCTTGCATCGCTCGACCTCTCTGGGTTCCAGTTCTGAAGGCATGTCCGAGCGGCGAATTCCATTTCACCCGCACTATCGCACGCCAATGCCGCTGGATTCCCTGCTGCTCAAGACGGGAGTGAGTTTGACGATTTTCCTTTGGAGAAATTCGCGGAGCAGATTGCAGGCATCCTGGCGCGAGTGGAGCGCGAGTCTGCTGCGGTCTCCGCATGACGCTCTTGCTCTCGAAAAGTGCTCTCACCAAATTTCTCTGGGCTCCCGCCCAACTCCATCGGCTTCCCGTGTGTTGCGGTCCGGGTCGCCCATCGATATTCGAAGGAATTACATTTGCGAATAATCTTTCACTCGGGCGAGCAGAATTTTGACACAACTGCGGTCGTCGATGAGTCGCTTCTCGAAGCTGACAACAGCCGGGTTTCAAGTGACCAACGTGGATGACGAGTCGCAGGCGAAATCATCGTCGGCAAATCTGCAGTTGCGCACGCGAGTACTGTACGAGTTTGTTGGCACAGTCCGGGACGCTAAACGGGAGCAATGCATCGGATCTTGGGATTTGGATTGGGAAAGATTGCCATCGGGCGAATTCTTGATCCGAGCCTGGCAGGTGCTGGAAGAAACGCAAAGCCGTTCCAATCATCGCGCCTTCATCGACATAACGGCTTCCGCGCTTGGCGCGAACGCGTCGTACTCCAAACAACTTTCTCACGGCACTGACTACTGGCGCACGGTGCTTGATGGCGCTTGTGGCATCGATATCTACGGTCATAACGGGGTTTCGGTTGGGGACATCGATAGCGACGGCTTCGACGATCTCTACATCTGCCAGCCCGGCGGGTTGCCTAACCGGCTGTACCGCAACCGGGGAGATGGAACGTTTGAAGATGTCACGGAGGCGAGTGGCGTCGGCGTAATTGAAAACACGGCGTGCGCGCTTTTTGTGGACGTCGACAACGATGGCCATCAGGATCTGATTGTCGTTCGAACCAATGGCCCGCTGCTATTTCTCAACGACGGCGCGGGCAAGTTTCATCAGAAGCGCGACGCCTTCCAGTTCGCGAATCCTCCGCAGGGAACGTTTACCGGCGCGGCCGTCGCAGACTATGACCGTGACGGTTGGCTGGACATTTATTTCTGCCTCTATGTTTATTACCAGGGAACCGACCAGTACAAATATCCTTCGCCGTATTACGACGCGCAAAACGGGCCGCCGAATTTCATGATGCGCAACCACCGTGACGGAACCTTTCGGGACGTCACCGCTGAGACCCGCCTTAACCAGAACAATACGCGCTACAGCTTTTGCTGTTCGTGGAATGACTTTAACCGCGATGGCTGGCCTGATCTGTATGTAGTGAACGATTTCGGACGCAAGAATCTTTACCGCAATAATGGAGATGGCACGTTCACTGACGTCGCGGCCGATTTGGGAGTTGAGGACATCGGCGCAGGGCATGAGCGTCTGCTGGTTCGATTATGACAATGATGGAGTTGATGATCTTTATGTCGGCAACATGTGGACTGCGGCTGGCGAACGGATCACCAAACAGGCGGATTTCAAGAAAAATTCGTCAGCCAACGTGCGCGCGCTCTATCACCAGCACGCGATGGGGAACTCGCTGTTCCACCAGGTTGGCAAGAACTTTGCAGATGTAACCATGGCTTCGGGAGTCGGGTAACGGTCGCTGGGCGTGGTCGAGCGATAGTTGGGATTTCGACCACGATGGGCTTCAAGATCTCTACGTGACAAACGGGATGGTCAGTGCTCCGGACGCGTGACGATCTCAACAGCTTTTTCTGGCGTCAGGTTGTCGCAAAATCTCCGGATGAAGCCAAGCCATCGCACGATTACGAACAAGGATGGAGCGCGATTAATGAACTGATCCGCGCCGACCGCACCTGGAGCGGCTACGAACGGAATATTTTTTACGCCAACAATGGCGATGGCACATTTTCGGATGTCTCGGGCGTTGTCGGGCCTCGACTTTCTTGAAGATGGGCGCGCTTTTGCGCTTGCCGATTTCGATCAGGATGGCCGACAGGAAGTCTTTCTGAAAAACCGGAATGCGCCGCAGTTGCGATTGCTCAGAAATGTTCTGCCTGACCTGCCGCCATCCATCTCGTTTCGTCTGCGCGGCACAAAAAGTAATCGTGATGCCATCGGCGCGGTGATCACGATTCAAACAGAAAAGGGACGACAAACCCGGCCGGTGCAGGCGGGTTCAGGATTTCTTTCCCAGCACAGCAAAGATGTGTTCTTCGGCCTTGGAGCAATTCAAGGCAAGGTGCAGGCTTCGATTCGGTGGCCTAGTGGTCTCATGCAGGAGTTGCACGATCTGCCGATCAACCATCGCATTTGGGTCGAGGAAGGTATGGCCTCGTTTCGCGCTGAAGCATTCCGGACTGCCGTTGCATCCTTGTCGACTAATGAAACCGAATCGCAGCCGACGGAAACGCTTCCTGTGGACGTTGAGACCTGGCTTCTGGCGCCAGTTTTGGCACCGGACTTCTCCCTTCCGGATCTTACTGGGAGCGAGCACTCGCTTTCGAGAGAGCGCGGCAAAGCTGCACTGCTAAACGTTGGAGCGGCTGACGATCGTCGATCGCGTGACAGCTGGATCAGTCTTAACCAGCATTACGATGGCTGGAAAGGTCAGGGGCTTCATCTGATTGCCATCGGCGTGGCGAGTGTTGGGAACGAAGAGAAGCTACGAAACCTTGTCCGCGATCACAATTTTTCTTTTCCGATTCTTCTCGGCTCTGATGACGTCGCGGCGGTCTACAACATTGTCTTTCGGTACGTCTTCGACCGCCATCGCGATCTCACGCTGCCCGCATCTTTCCTTATCGACGAAAAGGGAAACATTGTCAAAATCTATCAAGGGCCGGTCGATCCCTTGGCCGTGGAGCGAGACTTCCGCAACATTCCTCAAAACGCCGCCGATCGCCTAGCGCGTGCGCTTCCCTTCCCTGGAGTCACCGAAGTTGTTGAGTTCGGCCGCAACTATCTTTCGTACGGTTCTGTTTTCTTTCAACGCGGTTATCTGGATCAAGCGGAAGCCGCTTTCCAGATTGCACTGCGAGACGATCCGGAGAGCGCCGAGGCTCTCTATGGAATCGGCAGCGTGTACCTCGACCAGCAGAAGAATACACAGGCGCAGGAATGCTTTGCCCGCGCGCTAAAGCTGCGTGCCTCTTATCCGGATACGCTGGCAAATTCCTGGAATAACCTGGGCTTGCTTGCTGGACGCGCAGGCCGGACCACAGAAGCGGTCGGCGATTTTCAGAAGGCGTTGCGACTGAGTCCTGATCACTTGATTGCGCTCAACAATCTCGGGGGTGCATACCGGCAGCTCAAACAGTGGGACGATGCGCGCACGACTTACGAGCGCGCGCTTCAACTTAGCCCGAATAACTCAGACTCCAATTACGGGCTGGGAATGGTGTATGCACAGCTTGACGATACAAGCCGCGCATTCGAGCTTCTGGAAAAAGCGCTAAAGGCCCGTCCTGTATTCCCGGAAGCGCTCAATAACCTCGGCATTCTTTACCTGCGTACGAAGCGGCCTGACGATGCCGTTGCGAGCTTCCAGGAATCAATTCGCGTCGCTCCTGAATTCGATCAGGCCTACCTGAACCTGGCGCGCGTGCGAGCTATTGAGGGAAATAACAGTGAAGCTCGCGCCGTGTTGCAGACAACTGCTTCAAGTCCATCCCGATCATCCCGCGGCGCTCAAAATGATGGAGCAAATTAAATAGTCATTCCGCAGGAACAAGCTCTTAGATCCGGGCAACTCTGTTCGTGATAAGGTTGTCGAAAGCTCGAGAGAATTATGAAAACGAACCGACCATTCCTGCTGGTTCTAATAGCGGCTGCGCTCGTGAGCCTGGTAGCTTGCAAGGGAAAGTCGAACACCACCCAGACCGTGAATGACAGCGGACAAAAACTGAAGCTTAAGGGCTATTACCGGCGGATTCCGTGGAAGCAAGGCACGCACAAAGAAGCGATGCTCATGGCATCGGCGGGCACTACCATTCCACTCGGCCAATATTCTTTTACCGCTTCCAAGGACGGGCAGAACTACACGGGGGTTGTGGTTGGGACAAGTCCGTTCTCAAAGCCGCTGACCGCGTCCACAATCAACACGGTCGTGGTGCCATTGAAAGTCACGATCGGATCGACCAGTTTCGATCCAACTGCGCCGAACTCATGTGACGGGAATGTTCCCGCGCTAACGAGATTTCAGCAGTCGCCGCTTGCCAACGATGTTCCGAATCTCACCATGAACGGCGTGAACCTTGGCAACGCGCAATTCGTCAATGGCATGCGACGAGCCGAGTTTTGGACAACGATTCAAGGTTCGAGCGCCTATCAAAATGAACTGAATTATTCCTTTGCGAACGCATATGAACTGACGGCGGCTATGGTAGGCTCGCACGGCACAACGGCCGGCACAGGCTGTGCGCAGCTTGGAGTGCTTTCGAACGGCTGGCTCGATGGAATTCTGCAAAGCACTGTGATGCCTGCACTGACGAGTTCGGGCGCGATTTCGCCCAATGCGGTGGTGTTTTTCTTGTTCGAGAATGTCGTGCAGTCCGACTCCGATCCTCCGGATACCTCGAGTTGCTGCATCCTGGGTTATCACAGCGCGGTGGGAACCCCGGTGCAAACTTACGGGGCGATGGATTGGGATACGTCCGGCAATTTTGGCACGAGCGTTTCGGACGCCTCGATCACGAGCCACGAGATTGCAGAGTGGATGGACGATCCGCTGGCGAACAACTCTACCCCTCCGTGGGGAAATGTTGGACAGGTCTCCGGGTGTCAGAACAATTGGGAGGTCGGCGATCCGCTCTCTGGAACGCTGATGCCGGCAATAACGATGAATGGGAAGGCCTACCAGATGCAGGAACTGGGCTTCTTTAGCTGGTACTTCAATAAGAATGGCGACGGTTCGGTGGGGGCAGGCGGAAAGTATTCTTCGAACGGAACGTTTGGCGGACCGTCGCAGCCCTGTCCACCCGGCGGCACTTTCTAGTCGTTTCAGGCTGGTTTTTCGATTTGAGTGCCCGACTGTCGCGGCTGAAGATCCGTTCGCGATTTTCGACCGCATGGACCTCAAGCCACAGACATCGCGAATGGGTTTCCTTCTTGCCGGAGGGAAAAGTTCGCGGATGGGAGAGAACAAGGCCTTTCTCGACTTCGGCGGACAAACCTTGCTGGCGAGGGGTCTGGCGGAATTGGGTTCCGTATGCGACCAAGTGGCAATCGTCGGCGATCCCGCGATCTTCGCCAGCTGCGGGCCGGTGGTAGCAGATGTGTTCGCTGGCTGCGGCCCCTTGGCGGGCATTCATTCTGCGCTAACGCATTCTTCTGCCAAGTTGAACCTGATGCTTGCCGTCGACATGCCTTTTGTTACGCGGCAACTGCTGAGTTTCCTGTTTGGTGTCGCGGCAGAGGGCGATGCTGTCGTCACCGTTCCGCGGACGGCTCGGGGCCTACAACCGCTTTGCGCCGTCTACCGGCGCGACTTCGCGGCGGTAGCCGAAGAGTACTTGAGAGCGGGTCGATACAAGGTCGACGCCGCATTTGCCAGCCTGCCGCTACGGGTAATCGATGAGTCGGAGCTGGCGCGCGCCGGCTTCTCTGAAAAGAGTTTTTTTAACGTAAATACGCCGCAAGAACGTCAAAACGCAGAAGATCTCACTTTCTAGCTTGAGCAGCTTGCTCCACTCGTGCCATGCTGATGGGTATGGCGGCTGCGGGCGGCGGGATTCCACCCTATATTCAATTCAAGAATGTATTCAAGTCATTTGGGGAGCGCGAGATCCTCAATGACGTGAGCTTCGAAGTTCTTCCGGGTGAGATGGTCTGCATTCTGGGCCGCAGCGGCGTGGGCAAATCAGTAACGCTTCATAACATAATGGGCTTCCTGAAGCCGGACTCTGGGCGCGTGATTGTCGCTTCGCAGGACATCACGGACTACACCGAAGTGCAACTGGAAGAGATTCGAAAGAAAGTCACGATGGTTTTTCAGAATGGCGCACTCTTCGATTCCTTGTCGGTCGGTGAGAATGTGGCCTTCCCGTTGCGCGAAAAACGCGAACTCTCAGAAGAACAGCTTCTCCAGGTCGTGGATGGTTTGCTGGAAATGGTCGGAGTGAAAGAGATGCGCGACATGTTGCCATCCGACCTTTCGACGGGCATGAAGCGGTCGGTGGCCATCGCGCGCGCGCTTTCGGCTCAGCCGGAATGCGTACTCTACGACGAGCCGACTACGATGGTCGATCCGCTGATGGGGAATCTTTTAGGAGATCTCATCGCGCGGTTGAAGTTGCAACTGCATCTGACGTCGGTGGTTGTCACCCACGATATGCGGCTCGCCAAGAAGCTGGCAGACCGGATCGTGTTCCTGCATGAAGCTCGGGCAATTTTCTTTGGCACATACAAGGAGATGGAAAAATCCGGCCACCCGATCATTCAGGAATTTCTGGAATTGGATGAATTGAAACTGGAAGTCTGACCGGCAGGGCGTGCCAGTCAGCGCTTGCTCGCAACCTCTGGCTTCTCGCACTTCTGCTGGAGAGTTGCCATGGTGGCCATCTGGCTGCCTAGCGAAGCCTTCGCCAACCGTATATGTTCTTCAAGAGCTTCCCGCAGATCGCGCAAGACAGCTTCCACATCCGTCGTCGTTTTTGCCGCGACGGCGCGGGTGCAGAGGTCTCGTATCCGATCTTCGGTGTGGCGCGGCACCTTTGTATCGTATCGAACAAAAATATGGTGTCTATACCACCAATCCTGTAGGCCCCTGCGTACAATCGACAGCCTGTCGGCAGACCCTAGAAACCCTTCCGTACTAACTCCTCAATGGACAGTGAAGACGGCTCTGACTCTCGCGTCATCATTTTCTCGACGTATTTCGCGATGAGATCGGCTTCGAGGTTCACGGGATCTCCGGGCTTCAGTGAGCCCAAGTTTGTCATGTCGACGGTGTGAGGAATGATGGCGATGGTGCAGCGGTTTTTTTCCAGCCGGGCAACAGTCAGGCTGATGCCCTCGATCGAGATGGATCCCTTGAATACTGTGTACTTCTCGACCTCCGATGGTATTTCGATATGAAGCCACCAATTCTCGGAGTCGGCAATGCGCTCAAATTCGATCAACCTGCCGACACCATCGACGTGCCCTTGCACGATGTGACCACCGAACCGGCCGTCGGCTTTCATTGGGAGTTCGAGGTTAACGAGTGCGCCTTCGTGGATGCGGGAGAAGGATGTTCGTTCCCAGGTTTCCGGGGCGAGGTCGGCGCAAAACGAACGTGGCTTGATGTCGAGCGCGGTCAGGCAGACTCCGCTGACGGCAATGCTGTGTCCGGTGCCGAGTTCCTTTGGCGTATTCGTTGCTTCGACGGTGAGCCGGCGATTCTCTCCGCGCTGCTCAATTTTCGTGATCTTTCCAACTTCTTCTACGATGCCGGTAAACATGAGGGCCTCCTGAAATAGGCTACCGCATAAGAGTCGCGAACGGCAGTGTGGTGAATCACACTTTGCCAGGCAGGTTTATGGTGTGAGCGCAGGATTGCAAACGAGTTCAGGCCTGATAGGGATCGCGTAGATAGCCTTCTACGGCGAAGTCTTCGCCAAATTGGTGGAGTTGCAGATGGCGCGCTGCCAGGGCGATATGGCTATGTTCCGGTCCAGAACTTGCAGCAAAAGGAACCGCGCCTTCGCCGAGGATCTTGGGGGCGTAAAACAAAAACAGCTTATCTACGACGCCTGACGACAATGCTGTCCAGTTCACAGTGGCTCCGCCTTCGATCAGCACACTGGTCACGTCGTATTTTCCGAGATGCCGCATCACCTCGGGCATGTCGGGACGTCCATCCGGCCGCGAGAGAGATATTTTTTCCACTCGCAGACCGAGTTTTTCCAGTTCCCGCTTTCGCTTGTCGTCGGCTTGTGAGTAGAGGATGAGGATGTCGCCCTGCACTGATTTGACGAGACGCGAGTTCTCGGGCAGGCGCAGCCATGAGTCGAGGATCACGCGGAGCAATGGCCGGCGGCGCACGCGTCCGCTGCGATCGGTCAGCAGAGGATCATCGGCAATGACGGTGCCAACACCCGCCATGATGGCGTCGTGCTCGTGACGCAAAAGCTGTACATGCTGGCGTGCCATCTCGCCGGTGATCCAGCCTCCGGTCGAGCCGCCGGCCGCGACGTCCGATGGAACAACGGGTTTGGCAGATTGGGAACCAGCGGGCGGTGGCGCGATTTTGCCGTCGAGCGTCATGGCGGCTTTGAGCGTGACGAGCGGTACGCGATGGCGAATGAATTTCGCGAAACCTTCGTTGAGTCTTTTGGCTTCGGCTTCGAATAATCCAGTTTCGACCTGGATTCCGGCGGCGCGCAATCTGGCAAAACCCTGGCCCGCAACCAATGGATTCGGATCCTGCATGGAGCAGACGACACGCTTGATGCCAGCGGAAATGACCGCATCGGCGCAGGGGCCGGTGCGTCCCTGATGCGAACAGGGTTCAAGGTTCACGTAGAGAGTTCCGCCGCGAGCGCGAGGCCCGGCTTGTTCAAGAGCGAGGACCTCGGCGTGCTTGATGCCGCTGTAGGTGTGGGTCCCGGCACCAACTTCATTTCCCGCGGCATCGAGGACGACGGCGCCGACCGCTGGATTTGGCGATACCTGGCCGATCCCTGCGCGCGCGAGGTCGAGCGCACGCTTCGTGAATTGTTCGTCGGCTGTCATGGGACCTGAAGGCAGTATTTCATTAGAGGAAGGCCAAATCCACCCCAGAGGCGCCGAGTCGCAAAGAACTAGTCAAACCGTTCGAGTTGGATAAGACCGCAGTTCGTCATCATCCTCGTCGGGTTCAGCAAGTGCGACCGCTCCAGATCGAGACTGGGGGCCGCGCTTTTTGGGTGAAGGCACTCCTGAGAACGGATCGTGTCCACCTGCTCCGCCTACTGTTTCAGAAGGTTCGCGCGATTGGAATTGGCTGCGGACAAAACGAAACACCAGCCACAGAACCAAGGCGGCGATCAGCAACGGCCACAAGGTCTGCAAGTGTCGATTCCTCCATCTTGCTGGGATGAAGATCCACGGTACTCTCACCAAACGTAGGCCGGGAGCTAAGACTAGCCGCTGTCTTCATGCAAACAGCGAGTCTACAAAATCTTTGGCGTCAAAAGGCAAGAGATCGCCGGCCTTTTCGCCTACTCCAACGAAGCGCACGGGCAGTCCGAGTTCGCGCGAGATTGCCACCACAACGCCGCCTTTCGCTGTGCCATCGAGCTTGGTCAGAACGATACCTGTTACTCCTGCCGATTGCGTGAACTGGCGGGCTTGCTGGAGGCCGTTTTGGCCGGTGGTGGCATCCATTACGAGCAGGGTTTCGTGCGGAGCTCCCGGAACGATGCGCTGGGCAGTGCGTTTCATCTTCTCGAGTTCCAGCATCAGGTTCTGCTTGGTATGCAGGCGTCCAGCGGTGTCTACGATGACGTAGTCAGTGTGGAGGCTGGTTGCTTTTTGGAGAGCATCGAAGAGCACCGCCGAGGGATCCCCGCCAGGTTTGGTTTTGACGACCTCGGTGCCGGTGCGCTGTCCCCAGATTTCGAGTTGCTCAATGGCGGCGGCGCGGAAGGTGTCAGCCGCGCAGAGCAAAACACTCTTGCCCTGACTTCGAAACACTTGCGACAGCTTGCCGATGGTAGTGGTCTTGCCTGTGCCGTTGACGCCGACCACCAGGATCACCTCCGGAGTGCCGTCTACGCGCGTTACGGGCCTGGATGGTGTTGAGGCCAGTATGGCAAGCAGTTCTTCCTTGAGCAGGCGCTTTAATTCAGTTACATCTTTGATCTGCTTGCGATCAGCCTTGTCGCGGAGTTTCTCGAGCACTTCCTGGGTCGTGGTGATGCCCAGATCAGCGCCGATCAGGGTGGCTTCCAGATCGTCCAGCGTGGAACGATCGATCTCTTTGCCGATCGACACAACTTCGTCGATGCGTTCGGCCAAGTTCTCGCGCGTGCGCGAGACGGCCTCCTTCATACGCTCAATAAAACTCGGCTTTTTCTCTTCGTCAAGACTGCCAAAAAGGGTCTGAATCATTACAGAATGATTATAGGAGATAGGGAGAAAGATTTTTGAAATTGGGAAATGGGGAAAATTTGGTAATTGTGTAATCGGGTAATTTGGTAATTAAGAACCAAAACCCATAAGTCGTCAGCCACAATTCCCGCCGATGCCGTTGTCGTTGGGTTCAAGAATTACTAAATTACCGAATTTCACAATTACCCAATTCTTAGGTTCGCGTGATTTCGATCGTCAAGGGATCGGCGGGAACCGTGGACGCAGGAAGTTGGGCCGGTTCAATCACCATCGCTTCAGTGAATTGCTTTTGAATGCGGATATCTCCGCGCTGGAATACAACGAGCAGTGCGGCGACAGCCTTGGGATCGAGCCGCTGGCCGGAGAGATTTTGGATGATCCGAAGCGCTTCAATGGAATCATGCGCCTTCTGGTACGGGCGGTTGGTTGTGAGCGCATCAAAGGTATCGGCTACGGCAATTACCCGTGCCAGCAACGGAATTTCGTCGCCCTTCAGACCGTACGGATAGCCACGGCCATTGAGCGCTTCGTGGTGAAGTTCGATGCCGGGCAACATCTCGCGCAGTTGCGTTACTGGGCGCAGGATGTTCGCACCCTTGGTGGTGTGGGTCTTCATGATCTCGAATTCTTCCGGCGTCAGCGCTCCCGGCTTTTTTAGAATCCGATCTTCGATGCCGATTTTCCCTACGTCGTGCAATTGGGCAGATACTCGCAGAATTTCGAGGAACCCCGGGTCGAGGCCCATTTCCGTGGCGATCATGAGCGAATAGCGGGTTACGCGATCGGAGTGACCTCGGGTGTACGGATCCTTTTCGTCGACCGCTCCGGCGAGCATCTGGATCGAGCCCATGAACAGCGCTTTGTTCTCGTCGGCAGCGCGTTTCAGGTCTTCAACGAACTGCTCAAGTTCTTCCGACATGGTGTTGAAGGTGGTCGCCAGTTCGCCGATCTCGGTGCGTGTTTTCAAGTGCACGCGCTGCGAGAAATCGCCCCGCGCGATAGCTTGGCTGGATTGCGCCAGCACCTGCAGAGGACTGGTGATGCGCCGGGCCGAAAAAATGCTCAGGCCGACGCTGACAAACACGGCCAGCCATGCCAGAAGCCGTCCGGTACGCTGCATCTCATAAATTCCGCGATAGGCTTCTTCGCGGGGTTTCTGGACAACTACAGCCCAATCGAGCGCGGTCACAGGGCTGTAGGTTCCGAGCATGTCTGTCGGCTTGTCGCCGTGGATGGTGAATTCGCGGGTGGCCGCGAGCTGCGCTTTCGCACCAACATCGACAAAACTGCGCACGATGTCGAAGTGCGTCATATCTTGCCCGGTAGCGTATTGCGCCGTGGCTGCGGTCACGAGGCGTCCCTGACTATCGACGACGTACGGCATGAGGCCGGTGAGGCTGACCTGCTGCAAGCGCCGGATCAGGTAATCGAGGTCGACGACCGAACCGATCATTCCAAGGAACCGGCCGCCATACATAATCGGCGTGCTGACCAGCATGACGGTCTTGGCGGATTTTCCCCCGCCCACCACCAACGGCTGGCCACTATAGACACGGCCTTCGCGGGCGGCCTGGTAGGCACGTTCGAGTTCGCGCTGCAGGAACGCGTCCGGGTCGATTCGTCCGGCGGACACGCCCTTGGCGTTAGCGTTCAGAAGCGTCGCATACGCAATGTCATTGGAAGAGGAAACAAAATTCTCGAGAAGCGCCCTGAGCTCTGGAGTCTGAATGCTCTGGTCGCCAATGTCGTTGCCGCTCTCCACCTGGATGGAAGACGACAAGTTGGCGAGCATCATGCGCAGAGTTTCCTGATGCTGGGAAATGTCATCCGCCAACGAACGGGTCACGGTATTTTGCAGAAGCATTTCGTTGGTTTTCAGGCGATCCCTGTTCATCTCCTCGATCTGCGCCGAGTAGAAATACATGGGGAGCACACTGATGGCCAGCAATACGCCGAGGATGACGTAGAGCAGGGGGATGCGCGCGGGAATGGGTAGCTTGAGCGGCAAAAGGCAATCCTGTCGGCCCGAGCGCGGGGGTGAGCGGGTCCGTATAGCAACATTTTAAGGTGATTTGGGCCGGTATCCTCAGGTGCTTAAAGTACAGCTCACCGTTACCGAAGTACCTGTTGCGGAACACTTCAGAGTTCGGTGAGGGCAACCCGAAACCGTAAGAGTTTTAAGGTGCTCGTAGTTGCATTCGTGATGCCCAAACGGCTGCCGAGTGCGTTCGGTCACGAAGAATCAGTCTCGCTCGTGATAAAACCCTTGCATGCCCCGGAAGCCCGCGTTGCCGTTGGAGCCATCGATTATGACGCAGGCTCCATGCCGCGCAGATCTGGCGGGAGGGACGGTCGATTTATGGCCGCTGTACCTGTTTCACCCAGGTGCACTAACCCTGAACTTTGCGCTTGAAATCCTGACCACCTGCCGCATCACGCCGCTCGCCGGGACGCGCATCGAGTTGTGCTCCCGCGACGCCGACCGTCAAGATAGCTTCGCTGATCTGTCGGAACTCGTAAGCACCAAGAAACCTCGCCATCCCCTGGCCGCATGGGCAGTACGTTTTTTCGCTCCCGAAAAGGGGCTGCGCCTGGAGACAGATTCCGAATCCCCTGCGGGCGCCGGGATTTCTGGGTCTTCGGCGCTGATGATTGCTACCTGCGCTGCGTTGGCCCGCTTTACAGGACGCGACCTTGACCTGGAAAAGCTGCGGGTGATCGCCCAGAATATTGAGGCGCAGACGATCCACGTTCCCACCGGCTGCCAGGACTACTACCCAGCCTTGTATGGCGGGGTCAGCGCGATTCACCTGGATCCGGATGGCATACGGCGAGCGCTGGTGCCAGTAGCGCCCGAAGAGATCGAGATGCGCTTCCTGCTCGCTTATACCGGAGCGCCGCGGCAGTCGGGCATTAATAACTGGGAGGTCTTCAAGGCACACATTAATGGAGACCGGCACGTGGCCCGCAACTTCGACAAAATTGTGGCGCTCGCGCGAGAGATGCATCAGGCATTCCTGCGCCACAACTGGGAAGATGTAGCGAGATTGCTCGGTGAAGAATGGAAGCTGAGGCGAACGAACGCCCCTGGGATCACGACGCCGCTGATCGACAATCTGGTAGCGGTTGCCAAGAAGAATGGCGGACGAGCCGCCAAAGTGTGCGGCGCAGGAGGGGGCGGATGCGTCCTGTTCATGGTTGAGGAGGGCGCCAAAGAGGCGGTTGCTCATGCGGTAGCCCAGGCTGGGGCGCGGATACTTCCACTGAAGGTGGCCCGCGAAGGCCTTCGGATCTCGTCGCAATAATCCGCGTAGCAGGGCTATAATGGGCTCGTGGACGCGGGGTGCTCCATGCAGTCTTCCCTTTATCGCCGTAACGGTTTTCGCTTTCCTTCCCGTCTGGCTGTAGTCCTCCTGCTTACCTCTGCGCTTGCCTTTTCCGGAAATGCTCCCTCCCCGAGGATGTCGAAGGAAACACGCGAGCAGATTCTTCATGCCTTCAACGCCGAACTGGTTTACATCCGCACAAACTTCCCCATGGGAAAAGTGGGACTGAAATTAAGGGATGGAAATCTGACTCCGAGCGGCACGGACTTGCAGCAACTGATGTCGCTATGGGGACCGGCGGCAAAGCCCGGCGATCAGGCGCGAATCAGCGACGTCTTGATCAAGGAAGATCACATCCACTTCGAGATCAATGGCGGTCCGGTCAAGAAGCAAAAATGGTACCAGCACATTCAAGTCCAAGGTGCGACGACCATCACGCCGGGCGGGAATGAGACCCCAAGCACCAACGCGCGCGGGTCATTCGTCGATCTTTATTTCGATAAGTATGTTCCCGAGCTTACGGGACCGGAGCTGAAGCAATTACTGCGCCCGGTTTTTGATTTCGATGCGAAATCGCCCCTGGAAGCCTATTTGGAAACGGTCTCGCCGAAGGTGAAAGAAGCGATTACGCATCACAACGTGCTCGTCGGCATGAATCATGACATGGTGATTTTCGCGAAGGGACATCCGCCAAAGCGCGTGCGCGAACACGATGGCGAAGTCGAGTACGAAGAGTGGATCTACGGCAATCCTCCGCAGGATGTCGATTTTGTGCGCTTCGTGGGAGATGAGGTCATACGCGTTGAGACGATGAAAGTGGATGGCCAGAAAATGGTGCGAGTCGACAAGGAAGTCGACGTGGGGACGGAAACTGTCGCCAGGAAAACCGGAGGGCAGTCTCCCGCGAACGCTCCTACGCTGAGGCGTCCGGGCGAGGATATGCCAGACACCAAACCACAAAATCCATCAGCCATGCCGCCGATGGGCGTGCCAGACCCGCCGACTCCAACTGGCTCGCCTGGACCGCAGTGGTTCCCGTCGTCCTCGTCAATGAACTGACGGAGGTCTCGGACCAAGAGTGTCAAGTGTGGCGAGGCCGCCGGTTGGCGTGTTGTGCGTGCGACCTTTTAAACTATAAGTGTGAAGATTGCCTTAGGCCAGATCAACCCCACAGTGGGCGATTTCTCTGGCAACGCCTCGAAGATCATTCAGTTTGCCGAGCGGGCAAGAAGTGCCGGCGCCGGTCTCATATTGTTCCCTGAACTCGCCGTCTGCGGCTATCCGCCGCGCGACCTGGTCGAACGTCCTTCCTTTGTAGAGCGCAACCGCACAACCAGTCGAACGCATTGCCGCGGAAACCAAGGGAATCGCGGTGATTTGCGGGATGGTGACTCCGGCCGAAGCGGGCTCGGGAAAGACCGTAATGAACTCGGCCGCGTTCCTTCGCGACGGCCGGATTGAGTTTATTCAATCGAAGATGCTTCTCCCCACCTACGACGTCTTCGACGAGATGCGCAACTTTGCTCCAGCGCGCAGCCAACAGTTGTTAAGTTTTTGCGGCAAGCGGGTGGCGCTCACGATTTGCGAAGACGCATGGAACGATAAGCATTTCTGGGACAAGCGGCTTTATGGCGTCGATCCGGTGGAAGAACTGGTGAGGGCGGGCGGAAATCTTGTGCTCAACATTTCAGCGTCGCCTTTCTGGATTGGCAAACGTGAATTGCGCCGCGATATGTTGGCCGCCATCGCGACGAACAAGAACGTTCCGGTGGCGATGGTCAACCAGGTGGGAGGCAATGACAGCCTGGTGTTTGACGGCTCGAGCGTGGTGATCGCTCCCGATGGACGCGTCATCGCGCAAGGCAAGTCGTTCGAAGAAGACCTGATTTATTTCGACTCCGAGACTTTGACTGGCGACATGCACGCGCAGATCGAAGGAGAAGATGCCGGGGCGTACCACGCTTTGGTTCTTGGAACACGGGATTATGTTCACAAGTGCGGGTTTGAGAAAGCAATTATCGGCCTGAGCGGCGGCATTGATTCGGCGCTTACGGCATCGATCGCGGTGGATGCCCTGGGCGCGCAGAACGTCACTGGCGTGGGGATGCCGGGGCCGTACTCGTCTCTTGGATCGATACAGGATGCGCGAGAGCTCGCGGCGAATCTTAAAATCCGTTTCGAACTTCTGTCCATTAACGAAATCTACCAAGCGGCAGTAGAGACGCTGAGGCCAGTATTCGCCGGAATGGCGGAGGACGCGACCGAGGAGAATATCCAATCGCGAGCGCGCGGCTTGCTGCTGATGTCGATGTCGAACAAGTTTGGAGCGCTGGTGCTCTCGACTGGCAATAAGAGCGAACTGGCGGTGGGATACTGCACGCTCTATGGAGATATGGTCGGAGGACTGGCCGTGATCTCCGATGTGCCGAAGACGCTGGTGTATCGCATGAGCGAGTACGTGAATTCGCGGGGCCCCGCTCCGATCATCCCGCTTTCGACGATCGAGAAGCCGCCTTCAGCGGAGCTTCGGCCCGATCAGAAAGATTCTGATTTCCTTCCGCCGTATGACATCCTCGATTCGATTCTTGAGGACTATATCGAAGCGTCTCGCACCGCCGAGCAGATTGCTGAAGCACACGGGTTTGATCTCGGACTTGTCAAACGAGTTTTAAGAATGGTCGCCCGGAGCGAATACAAGAGGCAGCAGGCTGCTCCGGGAATCAAGATTAGCCACAAGGCGTTTGGGTATGGGAGAAGATTTCCGATCGCCGCGAAGGTGGAGTAACGGCTAACGGCTTTCAACCTCACTCTCGGTGACAATTCGTGCAGGTTTTGTAACAATCGAATTTCTGACCCTTATGAAATCCATGCAGCGTTTGCTCGCAGTCCTACTGTTTGTCGGAATTTCTCTTGCCGAGTCTGGGATTGTCGTCGCGCAAACCGGAAGTGCGCAGAGCCAGAAAACAGCGGCGAAAGCCGCAGTGAAACCGGGTGCCAAGGCGTCTTCTGGTTCGCCAGCCGCTACGGATGCGGGAGGATTGCCTACCGAGGATACGATCAACTCGTTCTTGTTTCAGATGTTCGGGTACGATCCCACGATCACGTGGAAGGTCACGGAGATTCGTCCTGCCGAGGTGCCCGGTCTGGCCGAAGTTTCGATTGTGATCACAAACCAGCAAGGTTCGAATGCGAACCGCCTTTTTGTGAGTACCGACGGGAAACACGCCGTCTCAGGCGAAATCATTCCGTTCGGTGCGAAGCCCTTTGAAGATGCGCGCATCAAGCTTGAAAAGGGTGTGAACGGACCCGCCAAAGGACCGGCGAAGGCGCCAATCACCATCGTGGAATTCAGTGATATGCAATGTCCGCATTGCCAGAAGGCGGCGCCCATGGTTGAGTCTCTGCTGGCGCAGGAACCGGAAGCGCATTTTGTGTTTCAGAATTTCCCTCTCCCGGCGCATAACTGGGCCGAGAAAGCAGCCGGCTATGTGGATTGCGTCGGGCGGGCGTCGAACGAAGCCGTGTGGAAGTTCATTCAGAAGACGTTCGACGAACAGGCAAATATCACCGAGGCGAATGTCGACGAAAAGCTGAAAGCAATCGTGACCGCATCGGGGGGAAATGCGGATGAGGTCGCGGCATGCGCGGTGAAGCCAGAGACAAAGGCGCGGCTTGAGGCGTCGCTCGCGCTCGGCAAGTCGGTGGGCGTGAACGGAACACCGGCTCTGTATATCAATGGGCGGGTGGTCAGCGCCGGAGGGCCCGTCGAGACTTTGAAGAAGATTGCGGACTTTATGGCGAGTGAAGAAAAGGTCAGCAAAGAGGGCGGCGACAAATAAAAAGAGCGTCGAATTGGAATCCGACGCTCCCCCAAACGAACTTGCTCCAATCCAATAAGGCTCTTTATTTCGACCTCACTGGGTGGCTTGGCCGATCGACGAGCCACTGACGACAAGTTCCACACGCCGATTTTGCTGACGCCCTGAAGCGGTGTCGTTCGTCGCGATTGGATTATTCGGACCAAAAGCCTGGGTAGTGATGGTCGCCGAGCTCACGCCCTGACTGATCAGATAGCCTTGAACCGAGTTAGCCCTTGACTGCGACAGGCGCTCGTTGAGTTCCAAACTGCCCGTGCTGTCGGTGTAGCCATCGACCTCGACGCGGATGTCAGGGTAGGCGATCAGAATTCCGGCCACCTTGGCGAGGCGCTCTCGCGCGCTCGACTTCAACTCTGATTTGCCGGTATCAAATAAAACGTCAGGCATGCTGACGATGAGGCCGCGTGCGCTGTCTCGGGTTTCGAGAACCTGATTCAGTTGCTGGAGCATGCGGGCTCGCATCTGAGCGCGGTCATTTTCAGCCTGCTGGCGGGCTTGCTCTGCTTGCTGGCGAGCCTGGTCGGCCTGCTGACGTGCCGCCTCAGCTTGCTGAGCTTGCTGGGCAGCCTGCTGCTGCGCGGCTTCGGCTTGCTGGCGAGCTTGCTCTTCCTGGCGGCGACGGTCGGCTTCGGCCTGCGCATCAGCCTGCGCCTGCGCGGCTTGGGCCTGCGCCTGCTCTGCTTCCTGCTGGCGTCGAGCCGCCTCAGCCTGCGCCTCTGCCGTGCGGTCTTCCTGTGCCTTGCGCTCGCGTTCCGCCTCTTCTTCCTGTTCTCGCTTTACGGTAAGCACACGAGCATCTTCGGCGGTCTGGGCTGCCTGGCGAGCTACGGTTGAAATGGGACTGCTTCCCTGCTTGCGGCGGTAGTAATCTTCGGCGCGGTCCAGAAGATCTTTGGCTTTTTGAAAAAGATCAGGCGCATATTTATCGGCATGCGCGTCGAGCGCGATGCGGACGGCATTCCGGGCCTCCAAAAGATCATGGGGAAGCTTGGGATCGATGCCGTAAATCGGTTCGTTTACGGGTTGAACCTGAGCGTTGTAGGTTTCGCGTGAAATGAGCTCGTACTTCACTTCTACTGGTTCGACGCCGCCTTTAGTGTCGCGGCGAATTACGTTTTGAGCAACGACGAGATCACTCGGCTGCGTCACCGCGAAATAGGGCTCGGCGGTCACGATGAGGGCGAAGGCTTGCAGGTCAGTGGAAGTTTCGAGCGTACTTTTTCCATCGCGTTCCACAAGCACGCCAAGATTTCGAGCACGACCTTCCGGCGTAATCGCCCACAAAACGTAGGTCAGGTAAGCGAGGCCAAAGCTGTGGGGTGAACCGAGGTGGTCGAGGTGGGCGATGATCTTTACGCCGTTGGGTCTGCCCTCGATCTTGGCTTCTCCCTTGATTGCTGGCATCAGATCGGAGCCTTGGATGTCGACTCTGGTCGAGCCTTTGTGATGGTAGTCAACTGCCTGCGTGCTGCGGGAGACCACGCGCATATGAAAGCCCGTGTTTTCATCTCCGGTGACCTGCGCTAGCGTGGGCAAAGCAAAGGTCAGAAAGCCGAGTGACAGGGCGGCGGCGGAAACCTTTTTCAAAAACATGTGAAACCTCCAGGCATGAACGAAATTAGAAAGCCAAGCAGATCTCCAATGAGTGCAAGCTTGGCGGGAAGTTCCGTGTTGTAAATTCAATTTCAGTTCGCGGATAGGGGCCCCCCGCTAACCGCGGGTTGATATTCCGTTGCGTAACAGGTTCGGGCCGACCTATGCGTCACGCAACGTCGCGTATCCTATCCGCGAGTTGCTCTTTGAGTCTGTCGAGTGTCTCTTCGGGGATTACGCCGACTTCCAGCACCTCTTCTTCGGTTTCGTAGGGACGGTTCTTGATGATGCGCTTGGCGGTTGCTTTGCCTATACCGTCAACGCTCATCAGTTCATCTCTCCCGGCGGTGTTGAGAACTTCGGCAACCGCAACGGATTCAGGCAGGTGCTGTGATTGGGATGAATCGACCGCACGCCCGGTTTTCCTCATTCGGAGACGGTCAAACAGATCGACGAAGCGATCTGCCAAGGTGGCACGAGTTTTCTTCCCGTTTTGCGGTGCCAGGAACATTGCAACGACCGCCCCCACGCCAAATCCAGCTACGAATGCTTTCATCTGTTTTTCTCCGTGAAATTCATGACTTCAGATTCATAGTAGTGACCCTAATACGCTCGATCCATACCGGGGACACCTCAGAGAGCTACCTTCGACACAGGATTGCGAGTGAGCGGGAGGCGGGAGAAATTCTCGAGTCGTTCATCGAACATTCCCGCATCGAAGCACAGGTAACCGGGTCGCTGTGCCAGGAACTCACTCAACGTGCAATAGAATGGCGCAATGAATTTTGGAGACTTGATTTTCGGACGTCCTCTGGCGATGGAGGACGAAAAGTCGGAGAGAATCGGCCCCGGGAAAGGGATCCCGATCTTCGGACTCGACGCTCTGAGTTCGGCAGCCTATGGTCCCGAAGCGGCCATGACCTTGCTGATCACCCTGGGCATGGCGGGTGTGGTTTACATCTGGCCCATCAGCATCAGCGTCGTGATCCTGCTCGGCATCGTTTACTTCTCTTACCGGCAAACGATTGAGGCCTATCCACAGGGGGGCGGTTCGTACACGGTAGCCAGCGAAAATCTTGGAACAGGGGCAGGATTGCTGGCTGCTGCATCGCTGATGGTGGATTACATACTCACGGCCGCTGTGGGAATTTCGGCCGGAGTAGGCGCCCTGGTTTCCGCCGTGCCTTCGCTGCAACCCCACACGCTCAGCATGTGTCTTGGAATCCTCGCCCTGCTGACGTTCGTAAATCTGCGCGGCGTGCGTGAGACAGGCGGGATTTTTATGATCCCCACCTATCTCTTCATTGGGTGTTTGCTGGGGATGATCGCGATCGGAGTGTACAAAGTCATCGCGTCGGGTGGTCATCCGGTGCCGATCGTGGCGGCTCCGAAATTAATGTCGGCGACGGCCAGCGTAAGCACGTGGTTGTTGCTGCGAGCGTTCGCCAGCGGTTGTACGGCCATGACCGGCGTTGAGGCCGTCAGCAATGGAGTCATGGCCTTCAAAGAGCCTACTTATAAGTACGCGCGCTTAACGCTCACCATCATTATTGCGATTCTGATGGTGATGCTACTGGGAATCGCCTACCTCGCTCCGCGATATGGGGTGGCGGCTACCGTGCCGGGCGAACCCGGCTACCAGAGCGTACTTGCGCAATTGCTAATGGCAATCACAGGGCAAGGTTGGTTCTATTGGACAAGCATTGTCTCGATCCTGGTGGTGTTGTCACTGTCGGCAAATACAGCTTTTGCGGATTTTCCTCGACTCTCGCGGGCGATTGCGCTGAACGGATATCTTCCCTTCCCGCTGACTTTGCGCGGGCGGCGTCTCATCTTTGCGGAAGGCGTTTACGCGCTCGCGATCCTGACCGCGATTCTGCTCGCCATTTTCCGGGGAGTTACAGATCGGCTGATTCCGCTTTATGCGGTGGGAGCATTCCTGGCGTTCACCCTTTCGCAGGCGGGCATGGTCGTCCACTGGCGGCGAGTCGGCGGCCCGGGCGCAGGAAAAAGCATGTTCCTGAACGGCCTCGGGGCGCTTGCCACGGCAATTACGGTGTCGGTCGTGCTGGTGGCCAAGTTTACAGAAGGTGCGTGGATCACGGTGATTCTCATTCCGGCCCTCATCCTG
Source organism: uncultured Acidobacteriaceae bacterium (assembly GCA_963822545.1). Classification (GTDB taxonomy): domain Bacteria; phylum Acidobacteriota; class Terriglobia; order Terriglobales; family Acidobacteriaceae; genus Acidiflorens. The sequence goes on along the minus strand of CAWGIB010000010.1, from coordinate 866,452 downwards.
ATGATGCGCGGTATTCACGGCCACTACGAGAAGGTGGAAAAACAAACGCAGGCCGATGGACCGGTCAATACCGGCGACCTGTGCGAGCCGATCGTCTTAATTCCGGTGGTTCGCTGGGATATGATTTCGGAAAAAGCGCTCCGATTCGCATGGAGCGTTTCGCGCGAGATTCGTGTTCTTCACGTGGAATGCGGGGAGGATACGGAAAGTCTGTGCCGAAACTGGGAACGGCTGGTGGAAAAACCGGCTCGTGAAGCCGGGCTGCCCGTTCCCGAATTGGTGCTGCTGAAATCACCGTTCCGATTCGTGGTGAAACCGATCGTGGCGTACACACTGCAATTAGAAAAAGAAAAGCCGCAGAATCATATCTCGGTCATCGTGCCAGAACTGGTCGAAGCGAAATGGTATTACTTATTTCTCCATAACAATCGACCATCAGTCCTGAAAACTCTTTTGCTTCATGAAGGAGGCCAACGCATCAGCATTATTAACGTGCCCTGGCACATCAAGGGCTAGATGTAGTGCAGGAGTTTCGGCAACGGACGTCAGGATGCTGCGCGAACAGCGTCGAAAAAACGTGCGAGCTTTGCGGCGTCCAGTTTTCCGTTCGTGCGCACACCGGAGCATAGATCCAGCCCAAACGGACTTACTTCTTCGATCGCCTGACGCACATTTTCCGGAGTCAGCCCCCCGGCGAGAAAGATTGGGATAGAAACGCGCTCGCGAATCATCCGGCTCAGCGTCCAATCGTGCTTACGGCCAGTTCCGCCCAGTTCTTTGACAGCAAGTTTCTGATTGCCTGAGTCGAGGAGAATTGCGTTCACATGCGGCGCAACTGCTTCCGCTTCTTCAACGGATTCTGGCCCTGTTACGTGGATGACCTGCACGACTGAAATTCCCGGTAGAGCATTTTTCAGTTCGCGATGCATGCCCGTAGTAAGGTGGTCGCAGATCTGGACCGTGTTCGTCCGGCAATAGTGTTGTTGTTCGACAATTTCGCCGACGCTTTGTCGGCATGTGAGAAGAAAAGTACCGATAGCGGGCGGGACGCTTGCAGCGATCTCGGCAATCAGTTCTTCGCCGATTACACCGGGACCGCTCGGCATGTGAGAAACAAGTCCCAGAGCCGATGCGCCGGCTTCGACGGCAAGCGCCGCCTCCTCGACACTACTAATGCAGCAGATTTTGACCCGGGGACAATGCGTCGCTTTCATCAGTTGCACTTCAGATTTATCTCTGGAAGTGGCTACTCTCCGTAGGGTACCCAGATGTTTTTGACTTGCACGGCGTGGTCGAGGAACCAGCGCCCCTCGGCGACTTTCGGATCGAACCAGTCGATCGCGCGACCTTCGTTGGTGAAAACCTGCTTCAGGTTGCCCACCGACATCGCTTTGGCGGCGGCAGCGCTTGCCTCATCGCCGAAGGACCAGATGGCGTCGACGTCATCATGCTCAGCCAGCGTCTTCAACAATTGCGAAGCATAGCCAGTCACGATATTGATCGCGCCGCCCGGAAGGTCGCTCGTGTCAAAGACCTGATAGAGGTCGCCGGCAATGAGTGGATAGGCCTCAGACGGCACGGCGATTACCGTGTTTCCCATTGCCAACGCGGGCAGCACCACGGAGAGGAAACCCAAGAGCGGCGCTTCGCGCGGACAGATGATTCCCACGGTCCCAATCGCCTCGTTCATGGCGATGGCAATATCTCGAAACGGAGGATTGTGCACTGCTCCTTCAAACTTATCGGTCCAGGCGGCATAGGAAAAAATGCGCTCGATGCCAAGATCGACCTCAGCAAGGGCTTGCCTCTCGCCGACCATAAGTGCAAGCCGTCTGGCGATTTCGTCGCGGCGCTGGGATAGATTCTCAGCACAGTAATACAGAACCTGCGCGCGATTGTGAGCAGTCGCCTTGGACCATGAGGAAGCCTTGCGCGCCGCTTCGACCGCATTGCGAATGTCTTTCCGATTTCCGAGCGGAGCTTCGCCCAGCAATCGCCCATCGGCTGCGCGAACTTCCATGCTGTAGCCGGAATCCGGTCGCGCCTGCTTGCCTCCGATGTAAAGCTTCACGGTGCGATCGATCTCGGGATGGTCAACCGGACCGCGCGCGCTGTCAGAGTTCGTCTGACTCTTCATCCGGCATTCGATTCCGCTGGAGCGATCGCCTTCTCAGCGGGAAGCATGCGCGCCTTCTTGAACCATGAAGGTTCCATGTATTCACGAAGGCCTTCGCGCCCGCCTTCGCGCCCATAGCCGCTCTCGCGATATCCCCCAAAGCCGCACGCAGCGTCGAACATGTTGGTGCAGTTTACCCACACGACTCCGGCTTTGAGCTGTGCGGAAACATGTAGTGCCACGTTGATGCTCTCGCTCCAGACACAGGCAGCGAGCCCATAGACCGTGTTGTTCGCCAGTTCTACTGCCTCCGACGGAGTGCGGAACGTCATCGCCGCGAGCACGGGCCCGAAAATCTCCTGCTGCGCCACGATCGACGTGGGATGGACATTGCTGAGCAGGGTCGGCGGATAGTAAAAGCCGCTCGCGGGCAGCGTCACTTGCGGCTGCCAACACGTCGCGCCGTCGGCGACTCCCTGATCGACGAGTTTGCGGATTCGGTCGAGTTGGACGCGGGCCACAATCGCTCCGATATCGATCGCCTTATCGAGCGGCGCGCCAATGCGCAAAGTACTCATGCGCTCCTGCAACTTGGCGATCAGCGGCTCTGCAATGCTCTCCTGCATTAGGAGTCGCGAACCCGCGCAGCACACCTGGCCCTGGTTGAACCAGATTCCGTCAACCAGACCCTCGACCGTGCTGTCGAGGTCGGCGTCTTCGAAGACGATGAAAGGCGATTTGCCGCCGAGTTCCAGCGAAAGCTTCTTATGGCTTTTCGCGGTCGCCGCGCGAATGGCGCGGCCGACTTCCGTAGATCCGGTGAAGGCGATCTTGTCGACGTCGGGATGCTTCACCAAAGCCTCGCCAGTTGAACCATCGCCTGTGACGATGTTCACTACGCCCGGCGGCAATCCGGCTTCCTGACAGATTTCAGCGAATGCCAACGCCGTCAGCGGGGTGAATTCGGCCGGCTTAAGAACCACGGTGTTCGCGGTAGCAAGTGCCGGAGCGATCTTCCAAGCAAGCATCAGCAGCGGGAAGTTCCACGGGATAATCTGGCCGACGACGCCGCATGGTTCGTATCCGGGAAATTCTTGTTCGAAGAGTTGCGCCCAGCCAGCGTGATAGTAGAAATGCCGCGCCACGAGAGGAATGTCGATGTCGCGACTCTCGCGGATCGGCTTGCCATTGTCGATTGTTTCAAGCACCGAGAGGCGGCGCGAATGTTTCTGCACCAGCCTCGCAATCGCATACAGGTAACGAGCCCGCGCGTGGGGAGTGAGCGACTGCCAAACCGGGGACGCGGCGCGCGCCGCTTTCACCGCAGCATTGATATCGTCGGCGGAACCCTGCGCAACCGCGGCCAGAGTTTCACCATTCGAGGGATCCACCGTATCGAAGTACTGACCGGCAGACGGCCGTTGCCACTTTCCGTTAATGAAATGAGAGAAGCGACGACCGTGCTGGTCCAGCCAGGTCAAGACCTCTTTGGGATCTTCCGGCGCCGGCCCGTATTCCATGCTCACAAATTTTTCAGCAATGCTCATGCGCGTTCGCTCGATTCTTTTTCAGACTTACGCCAGCGGATGCCGGTACTCTGCGGAGTACCGTCCGGTCGCAAAGTGATCCAGTTGCCGTTCGATGTCTCCCAGCAATCCGCTCGCCCCGAAGCGGAACATTTCGGCTCGCAGCCACGATGGGCCTAACTCTTCTTTGATCATCGCGAGCCAGTCGAGCGATTGCTTGGCGGTTCGAATGCCACCTGCGGGTTTGAAGCCGACGGCCATTCCAGTCTGCTGCGCGTATTCGCGGATGGCGCGGGTCATCACCAAGCCAACGGGCAGCGTCGCATTGGTCGGCTCCTTCCCGGTCGATGTTTTGATGAAGTCCGCTCCCGCCATCATCGCCACCACACTCGCGCGTCCCACGTTGCGCAGCGTCAGCAAATCGCCGGTGCCCAGAATGACTTTCATGTGAGCGTGTCCGCAGGCTTGCTTGAATGCGGCAACTTCGTCGTAGAGCGCCTGCCAGCGCCCGCCGAAGACGTGCGCGCGAGTGATGACTACGTCGATCTCGTGGGCTCCAGCTTCAACGGATCGACGGATCTCCGCAACGCGCTCAGTAAGTGGCGATAATCCCGCCGGGAAGCCCGTTGAGACGGCGGCAACGTGAATTCCGGTGCCTTCCACGGCCTGCAAAGCGGTCTCAACGAACGTGTGATAGACACAAACCGCGGCCACCTTGATGTGCAAGTCTTCAATGCCGAGTTTTTGCTCGACTTCCTGCTGAATCGGACGCCGGGCTTTCGCGCAGAGCCGCCGCACGCGCTCGTCCGTATCATCGCCGGAGAGAGTAGTGAGGTCCATGCAGGAGATCGCACGTAGGAGCCATGCAGCCTGCCATTCCTTCTTGACGGTCCGTCGCGCAACCTGCGACTGCGCACGCCTTTCCACCGCGCTGGTGTTCACGCGCACATCGCGCACCCAATCAAGATTCAAAGGAATACCGGTATTTCGCAGCAGCGAGCGGTCACCAAGAACTGCGATTGCATCTCGGTTGGCGTCCTGGGAACTGGTACGAATTGGAATTCTTTCCATCGGCATCGAAGGCTGTTTCGCCATGTAACGTGTTCAACTGACCAGAAAGCGATATCGTTTTGCGATCGAGCAATTGTACGGCAGACCTTCGTAGAAGGTCAGATCTACATTTAACAGATGATCCAGAGAACAGAATCGCCGCAATTCTTGTCCTTGCGTATAGGGAGATCACCTCGTACCTTCGCAACATGCTCGTACAGAGCTACTACCGGCTTGACACGTGCTCATCGAGCAACTACGCTACGCGCGATTCTGGAAATCGCGGAGGTTGAGTTCTGAACAAGTCAAGTAGTTGGGTTCAGTGCCGCATTTGGTTTTTCACATTTGTACTGGCACTCGGTTTTACCGTTTCGGCACACGCTGCCCCGAAGAAAATCATTTTCGACACCGACCCTGGCACCGATGACGCCATGGCGCTCATGCTGGCGCTCAATTCGCCTGAACTTGATATCCGCGCGATCACTGTTGTGCCTGGTAATGTCACGGCAAAGCAGGGCCTCGAAAATGCCTTGCGCATGGTATCACTGGCCAATCGCTGCGATATTCCGATCGCGGCGGGAGCTCAGCACCCGCTCTTTCAAAAGCTGATTACCGCCGAGTTCTGGCACGGAAAGAATGGCTTGGCAAACATCGAGTTGCCTGCCAGCAAATGCAAGGTCGATGCGCGCTACGGCCCTGACGTGATCATCGAAATGGTTCACGCCGCGCCGCACGAGATCACGCTGGTTCCGGTCGGCCCACTTACTAACATCGCTCTCGCGGTTGAAAAGGATCCGTCGATTGTGCCGCTTGTGAAGGAAGTGATCATCATGGGCGGCTCGATCACGGGCGGGAATGTCAACGCTGCCGCCGAGGCCAATATCTACAACGATCCCGAAGCCGCGCAGATTGTTTTTCAGGCAGGATGGCCACTCACCATGGTCGGGCTCGATGTAGGCGACAAAACTTTGCTCACAAAGAAGTACCTCACCCAACTCGGCGAGAAACACGGGCCGATCAGCGATTTCATCCATGGCGTGGCGAGCTATCTGATCGATCTATCGGCGAAGTTTAACTCTCCGGGCACTCCGATGTACGACCCCTTGGCGATTGGCGTTGCGATTGATTCGACACTTGTGACTGCACCTGCCATGCATGTCGATGTGGAGACGCGTGGCGAGTTCGCACGAGGCGAGACGGTGGCAAACCGGCACGGCTTTGTCGAGCGCAATGTCCTGCACGGCGATCGTTACATCATTGAAGGGGTCGACAAAGTCGAGCCCAATGCCAAGGTTTGCACCGAGGTCGAAGCCGACCGATTCCTGCAGCTGTTTGTTTCCAGGATTCGCGGCAAGTAGAATCGCGACGAGCATTCTCGCGAAAACAACGTCTCAAGGAGCAGCATGTTTACTCCGCAGTCACTCAATCTTGCACTTTTCATGATGATCACGAGCGCCATCTGCTGGGGCTCATGGGCCAACACCTACAAAGGCGTGAAGAATTACCGCTTCGAATTGTTTTATTGGGACTACGCCGTCGGCATTTTTGTCATCTCGCTGATCCTGGCGCTTACCATGGGCAGCACCAGCCATGACAGCAATAGCTTTCTGAATAACGTCCACTCGGCCGACACTACGAACATTCTTTCGACGATGCTGGGTGGCGCGATCTTTAATCTCGCGAATCTGCTTCTTGTGGCTGCCATCGACATGGCCGGCCTCGCGATTGCATTCCCTGTCGCTATAGGAATCGCCCTCGTCGTTGGCGTCGTTTTGAGCTATGCGCTTCAACCGAAAGGCGACGCTATGTTGATCGCTGCCGGCGTGGCTTGCGCGCTGATCGCCGTTATCCTCGACGGCAAGGCCTATGGCAGTCTCGGCAGCGCAGGTCGCTCGGTCTCGCGCAAGAGCATCATCGTGTGTATTGTTTCCGGGGTACTGATGGGATTGTGGAATCCTTTTGTAGCGTATGGCGCGACGCGCGGCAACGCATTGACTCCCTATAGCTCCGTTGTTTTTCTCACGCTAGGCGCGCTGCTCTCCTGCTTCGTTTGGAATTTGTATTTCATGAAACGACCACTGCTCGGTGAGCCGGTTAGCTTTGGCGGATTCTTCAAAGGCCCGCTTTCCGGACACTTGCTAGGACTCCTCGGTGGTGGCATATGGGGCATCGGGACTGTCTTTAACGTTGTTGCCGGAAAGGCAACTGCATTTGCGATTTCTTACGCTATCGGGCAATCCGCACCCATGGTGGCAGCTCTTTGGGGAGTTTTTGCCTGGAAAGAATTTGCCGGAGCGCCCTCAAAAGCGAAAATTTACTTGACGTTGATGTTCGTTTTTTATTGCGTGGGAATTTTGCTGGTCGCGAAAGCCAATGGCTGAAACCCTGCCGATGAAGACGGGGCGTCAGCGGCGTTATAAGATTCTCGGGTGGATCACGGGCCGATCAACTTCCGACATGTCTGCATGATGCTGGCTGTAGGAGTGCTCTCTTTCGCGCCATCGTTCGCTCAACAACGGACTGCAGATGCAACACCCAAGCCCGCTGCCGCTCTTCCCAAGGTCAACTTCGTCGATGTCGCCGAACAAGCAGGGCTCACGGCCAAAACGGAAGACGGGGGCGAGAAGATAAAGCGCTACATCCTCGAGACGACCGGCAGCGGCGTCGCCGCGTTCGACTTCGACAACGACGGCTGGACCGACATCTTCCTCGTCAACGGAACCCGTTTCGAAGGCTTACCAAAAGGACAGGAACCGACTAGCCACCTGTATCGCAACAACCACGATGGCACGTTCGCCGACGTCACCAAGCAAGCAGGCGTTGGCCTAACCGGATGGGGACAGGGAGTCTGCGCGGGCGATTACGACAATGACGGCTTCGTCGACCTCTTCGTCACTTTCTGGGGGCACGACGTCCTTCTGCACAACAATGGCGACGGCACCTTCACCGATGTCACGCGCAAAGCCGGCCTTGGGCATGACGATGTGCGATGGTCGACTGGTTGCTCTTTCGTGGATTACGATCGCGATGGCCGGCTCGACCTCTTCATCTCGCATTACGTGGATTTCGATCCCGCGAACACGCCGGAACCCGGCAGCAGTGCAGCCTGTATTTGGAAAGGAATGCCCGTTTTGTGCGGTCCGCGTGGCCTGAAAGGGACGCACAGCGAACTGCATCACAACAATGGCGACGGCACATTTACCGACGTGAGCCAGCAGTCGGGAGTCGCCAAGACGGACGCATTCTATTGCCTTACGTCACTCGCGGCCGATTTCGACAACGACGGATGGCCTGACATTTTCGTCGCCTGCGACTCAACCCCTAACCTGCTGTTTCATAACAACCACAACGGTACTTTTACCGAGATCGCCGTCGATTCCGGCGTCGCATACAACGATTCAGGCCACGAGCAAGCGGGAATGGGCGTGGATGCCGCCGACTATGATGGCGACGGCTGGCTCGACCTGGTCAAAACGAATTTCTCCGACGACACCGCCACCCTCTATCGCAACAATCATGACGGCTCGTTCATCGACGTCACCGCAAGTGCCGGCCTCGCGCGAAATTCGCAATATCTCGGGTGGGGAACACTTTTTCTCGACATTGACAACGACGGATGGCCTGATATCTTCGTGGCCAACGGCCATATCTATCCCGAAGTCGACAGCAAAGGCGTGAATAACACTTTCCGCGAACCAAAGCTCCTCTACTGGAACCAGCATAATGGAAAGTTTCTGGATCTTTCGCTGGATGCTGGACCAGGGATCAGCGCGCGCTTCAACAGTCATGGGGTGGCAGCTGCCGATTTCAACAACGACGGATCGCAAGAAATTGTTGTGAACAACAGTCATGATCGGCCCAGCCTGTTGAAGAACCTTGGCGATCACGGCAACTGGCTTCTATTGAAATTGGTAGGAACGAAATCGAATCGCGACGGAATCGGGGCGCGTGTGACATTGCGCAGCTCGGAAAACGCGGCGTCCCATCAGCAAATGCAAGAGGTCCGGAGTGGGGGCGGATACATTTCGCAAAGCGACTTCCGCCTGCATTTTGGGCTGGGCCAAGCGAGCAAAGCGGATGTGATCGAGATTCGCTGGCCGAGCGGCGCAACCCAACGGTTCGAAAATGTACAGGCGAACCAAGTCGTAACAATTCGCGAAGATGTAGGAATTATGAAAAAGTGAATTTCCACGAGTCACCCTCTGTGACCGTCCTGAAGTGACATAAAACTCTTGACTTTACGAGCTTAGTACTTTTATATGGCTCAATCGAAAAAAGGGAATTCTCCGCGATCCAGCCGCGAGGAGTGACACCCAAATCGCCACATGTGCTAGTGGCCCGAGGAACATTCATGTCGAAAATGAAATCGCTGCTCGTAGCGGTCCTCTGTTCCGTGGTTTGCCTTTCCTCACTCGTTTATGCCCAGTCGAACGGCAGTCTTTCCGGAACAGTCGCAGATAAAACCGGCGGAGTGCTGACGGGTGCGACGGTGCGAATCACTTCGCAAGGAACCGGCCTCGTCCGCGAAGCGAAGACGGACGACTCGGGACACTACCTTGTCCCCCTGCTCCCGGTCGCGTTCTATACGATTCACGTGGAAGCGCAAGGCTTCCAGACAACCGAGCAGAAAGATATCCGGCTGCAGGTCGACGAGCAGCGCGAAGTCGATTTCACGCTCAACCCTGCGTCCGTGAGCCAGACGGTCGAGGTCAGTGCCGCAGAGGTCGCGGTCGAGACGAATAATCCCACACTTGGGCAGGTCATTACGTCAGAACAAGTCGCCGATCTCCCGCTGAACGGGCGCAACTTTGTGCAACTGGCCACGTTGACGCCTGGCACGACGCAGGAAACGAATCCAAACAGCTTCTTCAATGGAGCGGCCAGCAGCGAGGTTTCTACTCGTGGAACCTTCTCTCTGTCAGTTGGTGGATCGCGTGCGCAGAGCACCGATTGGTTGCTCGATAACGTTGCCAATAGTGAATTGACCTCTGGCGCTCTTGCGATTGTTCCTTCGATCGACTCCATTCAGGAATTCAAGGTTCTGACCTACAACTACTCGGCGGAATATGGAACGCGCGCGGGTCCCACCGTGCTGGTGACGACGAAGTCCGGGAGCAACCAGTTTCACGGGAACCTCTACGAATATCTTCGCAACACAAGTTTGGACGCTAAGAGCTATTTCGCTGCGTTCAAGGAGAAATTCAATCTCAACCAGTTCGGCGGGTCGCTGGGTGGACCTATTCAGAAGGATAAGACCTTTTTCTTCGCTAACTACGAAGCGAAGCGGCAGCGGCATGGCATTCCGTTCATCGGAGTTGTACCGACAGCTGCCGAGATGGGTGTGAATGGGCAATACGCGGACTTCACCGGCGATCCGTATGCCCCAGGATTTCTTACCAATCCTTACGCGAACCTCCCCGGTGCTATCGCCCCCAATGAGCCGACCACTTTTCAGTGCGACGGTTCCGGAAATCCTACATCGGTATTGTCCGATGGTAGTCAGGTGTACGGGCCCGGTCCGCCCCTGGTCGGCAATCCATGCAATAGGATACCGATTACCGGCGGCCCGACCGGCTTTGGACTTGCGGACCCAATCGGACTGGCGATGCTCAATCTTTATCCGGTGGGCAGCACCACCTATGCAACCAACACGGGCACGAACTACGCCAGCGTTCCAGTCAGAAGGCTCAACGAGGGAAACGCAACCATCCGCATGGATCACAACTTCGGGGCGAAATGACTCAGCATTTGCCCGCTTCAGCTACGATCAGGCCAACTCGTATGTGCCGGGCGGTTCTCCAACCTGGTCTGAAGCCAATCCCTTCGGCAGTAACCAACTCATCAGCAACCACGGCCGAAACCTTGTAATCGCCGAAACCCACATCTTTTCTTCCAGGAATATCAACCAGGCTTACGTTGGCTACAACCGAATCTTCAATCACATTACGTCGTTTGGCGAGTTCGGCGGCACGATATGCGAAGCAGCGAATCTGGGAATTGTTGGTGCCGACCTGAACAGCAAGTGCCCCAACGCACCTCCGGGCCTGACTCAGTCCACCAAGGATTGTTTGAGCTGCGGATTGAGCTCCACGCAAATGACCTCTTACTATTCGTTGGGTGACCGCGGCTTCGCTCCCTTTCAGGGCGGCACGAACGTGTACACGTTCAACGATACCTTTGACATGATCCGTGGCAAGCACGATGTTCGCGTGGGACTTGGAATCCGTTTCAACCAGATGAACGTGATGACCAATGCCTTTCAGGATGGGTTCTTCATCATGGGCAGCTCCTTTACCGGCAATAACGCGGCTGATCTGCTGATCGGACAGCCCTTTGGCTCACTCCATGATCAGACGTTCTATGGGGCAACCACTGGCCGCCGCTGGAAGATGTTCCGGCCGTTTGTGCAGGATGACTGGCGCCTAACGCCGAATCTCACCGTGAATCTGGGCGTAGCTTGGGCTCTCGTCAGTCCGATTACCGAAAACCACGACCGCCAGGCTAATTTCGACTGGCCGACGAAGCAATTCCTGATTGCCGGGAATGCTCCGTTTAACGGTTGTACGAATTGCATCCGCACTGACTCAAGAGTCGGTCTGCAGTTTGACAAGACCGCGCTCGAACCGCGCATCGGACTCGCATGGAAGCCGGGTGGAAGCCAGAACATCGTGGTGCGTGCCGGCTACTCTATTTATCACGATTCCGGTTGGAGTCAGGGTGCTCAGGGGCTGTGGCAGAATCCCCCTTACTTCGCCGAACTCGACCAGTTTCTCTTTTCAACATGCCCGTTCGGCAATGCGGTATCGGCCACGCCCGTTGCCTGCGGCCTTAAGTACGGGTTTGTTCAGCCGAACCTCCAGCCCATCACATCACCTCCGAATCCGGATTCGTTTACTGGCGGGTTGCTTTCTCAGAACCGAAACTTTAAACAGGGGATGGTCCAGCAGTTCAACGTGAACATCGAGAACAAGCTTCCTGGGGATATCGTGCTCACTACAGGCTACGCGGGTACGCGCAGCACCCACATTTTGTTCTATGGATTGAACCTGAACATCGACTCCCCGTCCGCCTGCGGTGCGGTTCCGGGGTACACGTTGGGCTGTGGTCCGGGCGGAACGTTCTTCTACGCCCCGTATCCGAATGGCCCGGGACCGTTCCAACAATTCAACCAATTCACTAACGTTCAAAATGTCACGGACGGAGGCAGAGCGCAGTATGACGGCCTGCTCGTCAAGGCCGAAACCAAGAACCCACGCCATGGCCTCTACGCGCTGGTCAGCTATACATGGTCGCGTACCTTCGACAGTGGAATGCCTGATGGAGACGGCACTTACCCTGGCGCTATGTACTGGCCGCTACCCGGCACAAAGAGACTGGACTGGGGCCTATCTCAACTCAATCTGAACGACCAGTTCTCCGCTAGCGTTCTGTATGATCTTCCCTTTGGGAAGGGAAAGGCATACGGCGGCGACTGGGGCGCCGTCCCTAACGCGATTATGGGCGGGTGGCACGTCAACATCATTGAAAAGGCCACTTCCGGATTCCCATTGTTTCTCACCGATAGCGCTAATGGCTCAAATGTGAATTTCCAGTGGAACGGGAGCAGCTTGAATCGTCCGATTCAGATATCGGACCCCTACAAGCCGGGAATCGTTCCCACCAATTCGAACATTCAGTGCCAGTATCTTGCAGGTCAACCGATCCCTGGTACAAACTCGGTGGGAATCGCTCCGGCGGCTGTGCACAACAACGCGACATGGTTTAATCCTTGCGCTTACGACCACGCTCCGGCCGGCGAACTCAGCCCTCTTGGCAGAGCGCCGTTGTCAGGCCCGCGCTTCGTGAACACGGATTTTTCAGCCTTCAAGAACTTCCTCATTCACGAGGGATACAACCTCCAATTCCGTGGAGAATTCTTCAATCTCTTTAACCACTCCCAGTTCTTCCTGGGAGGCGGACCAACCGGCATGCAGGACCTCAACAGTACCTCGAGCTTCGGTGTCGTCAATGAAACCGTCAACAACCCGCGCGTGATCCAGTTTGCCCTCAGGCTTGATTTCTAGCCGGAAGATCATGCGTCATAACCATCGAGCTGAGGCGACCACGTCGCCTCAGCTATTTTCTTGGTGGAAAACATTCCATTTGCTTGCCGATTGGACTTCTTGCGACGCTGGTTCTACTGTGGAAGCGGTCTTTCATCGATGACATTTTTGGGGCCCATTCATGAATAGGAAGTTTTCCTTCAACAGCGCTCTCATTTTGCTGGTTGCTTTTTGTCCGCTCTCGCCGTTTTTGTTTGCCGATGAATGGAAACCTCGGCATGACCTCGTCTCGCACACCGGAGTATTAACGCTCACAGAGCCTCCCCCGCCCAGCGAAGTCTTCTTCCCAGGCCCTGCAACTCCATCGGATGCCACGGTGTGGCTCGATGGGCTCAAAACATGGCGCAAGGATCGCAAAACTCTCCTTCGGTTCAACGCTTCTGAATACGCGCGGCCCGACCTCGAGTGGACGCAACAAATCTTCTCTCAGGTACAACTTCTCATCTGGGACCGTAGCCTCTACGATCCGGAAAAAGGTGAATACACGGTCGACCGCTTTCTCTCCGAAACAGAAAGCCGTATCGGTCCGATCGATGCCGTCCTCATCTGGCATGTCTATCCGAACCTCGGAGTCGATGACCGGAATCAATTCGATCTCCTGCGTGATCTGCCCGGAGGAATTCCCGGTGTTCGCCGTATGGTCGAGCAATTTCATCAGCGTGGCGTGAAGGTGTTTTTTCCAATTCTTGCGTGGGACGCCGGCACCCGCGACGAAGGCGTACCTGCTGCGACCGCCATGGCGCAACTCATGAAGGATGTTGGTGCGGATGGCATTAACTTCGACACTCTAGAGAGCGTTCCGCCGCAATTTCGCAAAGCGTCCGACGTGACGGGCCATCCGCTGGCGTTAGAGCCGCAGTTCCAGCCGCGCGACGAGTCGCTCGCCTGGACAAATATCAGTTGGAATGACTGGGTGACGTGGGAAGGAAAGCCATACCCATTCATTCCGATGGTCAGCAAAGACAAATGGATAGAGTCGCGTCACATGGTCAATGTGACCGACCGCTTCACCCGCGACAAGACAGACAGCCTGCAACATGCTTTTTTCAATGGGCAGGGATATGCGACGCTCGAAAATCTGTGGGGATTCTGGTACGGCGACACTCCGCATGATGCGGAGGCGATTCTCCGATTCACACGCATCGAGCGCGCGATGGCCGATTATGTGCGTAGTGCTGAGTGGCAACCGCATGCTCCGACAGCGCAGCCAGGCGTGTTTGCCAGCCGCTTTCCGGGTTCGAACGGAACGCTCTGGACCATCGTGAACCGCAACGAGTACGACGTTAGCGGTCCGCAACTGAAGCTGCCTCATCGGTCCGGCATGCACTACTACGATCTCTGGCGCGGCACCGAGTTGACTCCCGCCGTGGCTGGCCCGCAAGCGACGCTGAGTTTCGATCTTGAGGGGCTTGGTTTCGGCGCAATTCTCGCCACGGAGAATCCCGCGCAGACTTCGCTGCAGGAATTGTTGAAGTTCATGGCGGAGCGTTCGCGGCGTCCTCTTGCGAGTTATTCGCGCGACTGGAAAGCAACGCCGCAAACGGTGGTCGAGATTGCGCCTACAAAGCCCGCGCCGGTCGCGCCGTCCGGCATGGTCCGCATTCCTGAGGGAGACTTCGAATTCAAGGTCAGTGGGATTGAAATTGAAGGCGGCAACGATCCAGGCGTTGATGTGCAGTACCCGTGGGAAGATTTGCCTCGCCGCTATCACCAGCATCGCATGCACGTTTCCTCCTTTTATATAGACCGAACTCTGGTGACAAACGCCGAGTTCAAGAATTTCATGAACACAACGCATTACCATCCCCGGGACGATTACAATTTCCTGCGCGCTTGGCAGAACGGCACTTACCCTCAAGGCTGGGAGAACAAGCCCGTGACGTGGGTCTCCATCGAGGATGCTCGCGCCTACTCATCTTGGTCCGGCAAGCGGCTCCCGCACGAGTGGGAGTGGCAGTATGCCGCACAATCGACGGATGGCCGTCCTTATCCGTGGGGCAACGAGTGGAACTCGCAAGCCGCTCCCGCGGTGGACGCCGGCCCGGCAATGGGCCCGCTCGCCGGTGTAAGCGAGTTTCCGCAGGGAGCCAGCCCATTCGGAGTTTTAGAAATGATCGGGAGCGTATCGCAATGGACGGACGAGTTCCGTGATCCACACACGCGAGCTGCGATCATTCGCGGAGGCGCTTCTTATCAACCGCGCGGCTCGATCTGGTACTTTCCCCAGACTTATCGACTCGACGAGCACGAGAAATATCTCCTGATGTCTCCGGGCCGTGACCGTGCCGGAACAATTGGATTCCGCTGCGTGGTCGACGCGCCTGTGGGAGGCAACTAGCCAGCCGCAGGTTGGCTCGGTTCTATTGCTGGAACCAGAATCGATAGATACAGCCGACTTACATTCTCCGGCAGGCACGAAAATAACAAGTTACTGCTTGCATCAATAACTTGTGATATAGTTTCGCGCCATGTTACCGCGCCGCTTCATCGTCTGCATTGCTGCTGTCGTCCTTTTCACCTCCTGTTGCTCCTTCGCCCTTGATGACGAGGGACAACCTGCTCCCCGCTTTCATGCGAAAACGATGACCGGGGATACTTACACCAACCAATCGGTCAAGGGCAAAGTTGTTCTTCTTCAGTTTTGGACGACATGGTGCCCTTACTGCCGGAAAGAGCAAGCTTTGGTCGACTCCATTGAGCACGAATTCGCCGACAAGGGCCTGGTGGTGCTAGCCATCAATGTCGCCGAATCGAAGAAGAAGGTTAAACAGTACTTACAGGAGAGACCGCGCTCTTGTCGCATTGTGCTCACGGAAGACACGAACCTGGCGGCGATGTACCAGGCCAATGCCTATCCTATCTACGTGGTCATCGATCGCGATGGCAACATTGCCGCCGAGCAGCGCGGCTCCGGCGGAGAACGCGCGCTCAGACAGATGCTCCGCAAGGCCGGCGTCGAAGGAGACGAGTAGGGCGCCGTCAGCCGAGAGCTGTGCGCGCATTCTGCACTTCCGGTTCCTTCAATCCCCAAGGCGTATGAATTGTTCTACGGTTCATGCGAGTTGGGTTTTTTATCCCGCAGCGAAATCACAAACTGTTGAATCTCGCCACGCTCCCGCTCTGCTTCCTCTTTTGCGTGCTTCGACAACTGTTCGTAGAGCTCGAGTTCTTGTTTGGCTTTCGCACCCTCGCCGGTGCGACGATAGGCCTGCGCCAGCCGGTAGTGTGCTTCCTCGAGCTCGGGAGTAGCTTCAATTGCCTTCTGATAGGCAGGAATCGCGTGAGCATAATCTTCACGCGACACATAGAGAATGCCCAGTTGCAGGTACGCGACGCCCAATTTCGGGTCAAGCTGGACGGTCTTGTTGAGGAGCGCTTCGACTTGCGTATCGATGCCAGCGGCAGCCGCGCCAGACTGCGACCGCAACTTCCATAGGCTTACCGCATAGTAATAATTTGCTAACGCGTCGCCGGGCTCCTGCCGGGCAAACCGGGCAAGCCGGTCCGACGTGTCCTTCGAAGCCTGCACTTCCACGCTTTGCATCTTTCCCATGAACAGGTAAGGGGTCAGATCTGTGGGCGCGAGGTCCGATGCCGCTGCGAGGTATTGTGCAGCCCGATCGTAGGAGCCTCGCGCGTACACGGAAACGCCAAGGCCGATGAGCATGCGAGCGGATTTGGGATAAAGCTGGTTTCCTCTGGTGAAAACCTCCGTAGCCGGTTCGAGCGCGCGGTGCGACAGCAACTCACTCGCCCAATCAAACAAGTTTGTTTCGGTGGGGCTCAGTTCGCAGGCGCGCTGATATTCGCGAACAGCCTGCAAGGGATCGCCAAGCTCTTCCGCAATTCGCGCTAACTCGTGGTGGAGCCCGGATTGTTTCAGACGAGCTTGCTGATCAAAAACGGAATCGTTGTTGACGTCAGCTCGGCCGGCATCCATCGACGCTCTCCCGGGTTCCTGATCTACTTCCGACTCGAGTTTCTCGCGGCGCTGCCGCAGTCTGGCCAATTCACGGGGGGCTTTTGGCGGAGCGTCAGCAGTGGTCGACTTCGATAGCAAGGCGTTGGCGTCCGCCTCCTTGTCCTTACCCAAAGAGACCGTCGCTTTCACCAGAGCGTCACTGCTCCGCAGGACGGTGTCCGAACCATGGCCCCCCGAGTTGGTGGCGGCCGTAACGCCAGCGACGGTGAATTGGGGTTCGTCGAACCATTCCGGTGCTTTTGACTGCAAGACGCTGGCAGGTTTGGAATTCGCATTCGTCTCGACCGGCGGTGAAACGTCCGACAACGTAAGCTCCATCGTTTTGGTCTGATTGGAAGTCAGGCTGAACTCGCCGGTTTTGACGAATTCCCTTCCGTTCTTTTCCGCGCGAACTGTGTACGTTCCTGGGCTGAGGCCGTGGAAGTAAAACCTCCCGTTAGAGTCGGCCAGAGTCTTCGATATAACGGTTTCCTCATGGATTGTGTCTTGCAGCAAGACCAACGCATCGACCACTGGATGGCCACCGGAGTCGCGCACCGTACCTAGTACGGTGGAGGTTGAGGCGGCTCTGGATTCCTCCTGCCGCGCGTGCGCGAACGTAGCGAGTGTTGCTGCAGCAATCAGCGTGATGAAGGCTCTGCCGATCATGGATTGTTGTAAACGACTGAACGACACTCGGACAGAACTCCTCGCGATCACCAGCTTCACTAAGATGGAATAATGGTAGTCAGGCGCAATGGTTGTCCGTCATTCTAGTCTGGCAAATCTCCGACGGCAATCGACAGAACTCGCGGCCCGGCTTTAAAATGACACGCCCCATATTGCAACTGCTTGCGGAGAAATAACCAATAAACTTTTTCGCGGACAGAACACGAGGTGAAAATGAAAGTCGGCCGGCCCTGGATTCACGGATTTGCACTGCTTTTGTTGGCGTGTATCGCGAGCGCGCAAACTAAGCAGAAGATCATCATCGATCAGGATGCGGCGGGTCCGGCAGGCACAGACCAGCAGGCCATTCTATTGCTCATTCAGTCGCCTCAAGCCGAGGTACTCGGAATCACGGTCGTCACCGGCGATGCATGGCTCACGGAAGAAGTCGCCCACACATTGCGCACCCTCGAAATCATTGGTAGGACCGATATTCCGGTAGTGCCGGGCGCCGAGAATCCGCTGGTGCGAACGAAGGAATCGACCGAACAGTGGGAAGAACGCTACGGTTCTGTGGCGTGGCTCGGTGCGTGGACGCCGCACGTCTATCATGCCCCGCGCGAACTCGGCGCCATGCCGGAAGGAAAACCCAACACCAAGCCATCTGTTGAGGATGCTGCGCATTTTCTGGTACGCATGGTGCGCAAGTATCCCCACGAAGTGACGATCTACGAAGGCGGGCCGATGACGAACCTTGCTTTGGCCCTTACGATCGATCCTGAATTTGCCAGCCTTGCGAAAGAGCTGGTTTTCATGGGCGCAAGTCTGAATCCGCAGACCGACGATCCCGAATTCCTGAACACGCCGCGCCACGAATTCAATTTATGGTTCGATCCGGAAGCCGCTCACATCGTCTTGCGTGCCCCATGGAAAAAGATCGTTTGCACGCCGGTAGATATTTCTCTCAAAACGAAGATGACGAATGAACTAATCGACAGAGTCAAAGCGGGGAAATCCCCCGCGGCTCAGTACATCGGCAAATACGCCCACCTTCGCGGCACCTACAACTACCTTTGGGACGAATTAACTTCGGCCGCGTGGCTCGATCCGGGCCTGATTACAAAGAAGGAAACTCGCTACATGGATGTCAATCTGGACCGAGGCGCGGGCTATGGAGACACGCTGACATGGTCGGACCATGACAAGCCGAAGCGCAACGTAAGCAAGGTCGAAATCCAGGTCGATCTGGATACCGAGAAGTTCTACAAAATGTTTGTGGATTTGCTGAGCGCCGAAACGCCCAAGCCGTAATTCGCAGAGTAATCACGAACACCATCCGAAGAACGCGCACACCACCCCGACCGTATCGATGAACCCGTGTGCCAGAATGCAAACCCACAAGTTCCGCCCCGACAAAACATAGGCCGTTCCAAGAATCAATCCAGCCATGCCAGAATCCACAATCCCCGCCGGGCCCTTGTAGTAGTGCCCGTACCCGAACAACACCGCGACGGCGGCTACGCCAACCCAGTAGGCGAACTTTGATCGTCCACCAGCATCAGCGGCGCGATTCAGCAAATACCCGCGATATCCGATCTCTTCTCCAAAAGCAGCGAAGGTCCAGACCAACACGAGCCACTCCAGGGCCGGCAGCCAATGGCCGGCGATCTCGTTGTAGCCGCTTGGAGCGACTGCTGGAGGCCAGAAGCGTGCCGTCAAGGGTTCAATCACTGCCGTGCCGAGCAGGATCCTTAGCGCCGCCGCTGCGAGCGCGAAAAGTATCGTTCTCCGCCACGAAGCGGGCCATCGCAAACCCATCGCCCACCACGACCGATCGCGCAGTCGAAACGATAGGAGCCCAAGCACAAAGAGGATGGGGACCTCATTGGGAATGACGTGATACACGTTGTGCCCAATGACAATTGCACTTCCCACGACGAACTCGGCTAGGGATATCCACCGATTCGCGGATGGTTCGGCAACGAGGCTCGGCGTTGCACTGGAGCTGATTGATTCGTCCATAGCGATTCTCAGTCGTGAACGGTTCACGCCCGCGGCAGATTATGCGATCCTCGAAATTTCCGCGCGCACCAAAGCGCGAAATGGCTCGTCAGAAGACACAATCCACCGCCGGCCAGCAATCCAATGGGAACGATCCACCAACCCAGCAGTTCCGTTCCAAAAGCTGGAATCGCTCCAAAACCTAAACGCAAAGAGTAGCTGTCGTCTGCAAGTTTCCACAGGCCCGCTGTACGCGGATGGAGAGGTTTCAGAATCGCGCAAATTACAAAGGATGCACCCACCAAATAACCGAGAACGCAACCCAGCAGAACGAAGACGCCGGCGATACTGAGGCTCGCCCAACGAATTAGCGCATGAAGCAAAGCGATTGGAGATCGACTTTTGGCGGCACGCGCAAGGAGATTGTCAGCCAGGTATTGAGCGGCTAATTCATGCGGGCTTCCCATCGCGGAAAGAGTTGCCTCAACTGCAGGCGCCGTAAGTTCGCCGCCTTCGGCAGCCTTCTCTAGAATGTGGCTGCGCAATTCACGAACGATGTCGAGAGCCTCTTCCCTGCTTATTCCCGCCAATCTCTTGCGGAGTTTCTCGAGATAGGCTTCGATTCGCTGGCGCGCGTCGACAGAGATTGCTTCTTCTGCCCTTGTCATCATTTCTCCTTGGCCGCTTTTTCTTTCGTTAGGGGCGCAAGCAGCTTGCTCAGGCTGGTTGAGAACTCAGACCAGACGCGAGCCATCTCGACGGCACGTTGTTTGCCCGCAACCGTCAATTGGTAGTACTTGCGAGGATGTCCCCCATCCGACTCAACCCATTCCGATTGCAGCAACCCCAGCGCCTTTAAGCGGCTCAGCAGGGGATAAACGGTTCCTTCCGAAACAATCAGGTCCGACCCTTTTTCTAGATGACGTAGGATTTCGAGCCCATAAAGTTTCCCGCCCCACAGTGCCGCCAGGATGGCCAGTTCGAGGCATCCCTTGCGAAGCTGCACTTCCCACTTTTCGGAGCCTTCACGTTCGGCAGGACCGCCACGCGACAGGTTGGCACCAGCCATGATGATACTATGTATTACAAGGTATCTTGTTGTCAATAGACTTCGTGCACTCGGGCTTGGACGCGCTCACACGCGATTGGACTTCGGACTCGGTTGTAGCTTGCCGTCCTTAGAGAACTATGACATCACCATCGCAAGCCGACCGTGATCGGCCATACGACTGTCATCACGTCGCTGTGGTATGCCTGATGGTGGCGATACTCAACGAACAGCTTGGAATTGTGCAGATGGTCGAGGCGGTAGGTAAGCCCGCCTCCGTAGTTATAGCCGCCGGCATCCTTTGTGAAGGTCCCAAGGGTCTGGGGATTATTTTGAATCGACGGAGGATTGCCGGTACAGTTCACGTCCCACCACACCCATGCGGGCTGACAAATTGATCCGATAGGGAGCACCTGATGCGTCGTTTCGCTCCGTCGGTAGAATCCAACGCCAAAGATGCCGTAGGCACCAAACCTGCCCAAATGGTAGGGAATTCTCACGATTCCATTCAGCGATATCGCATTCAACGAACCGCTTGCGTTGGGTAGTGACTGGCTGTCTCTCACGCCCTGCCTCAAATCGAGGTTGTAGTACATATACTCGGCGCTCACGCCGAACATGCGACTGAAATTCAATCCCGCGCCAGCTGTGCCTTCAAACGAATTGCCCACGAACTTGCCCACAGCGCCGCGGCCAATTCCCATTCCTCCGCCAGCATTAAAATTGAAACGTGGATAGTCGGGCTTGGAATCCGTCTGAGCCGATGCGAAAGGGAGGCCCGCAAAAAGAATGAAAACAGCAAGAAAGATGAAAACCAGTGAACGATTCCGCAATCTTGATCTCCTAAGTAGTGGCAGCTGCTAAGCTCAGGGTTTCCTGAGGGCTCGCCCTTCAGCGGCAAAGTCCGTGCACAAAGAGAGCCGCACGGGCTTGAGGCTTCTGAAACCTGCCAGTTCGAACGTCGCAGTAATTTTACCGATTCTTTAGCTAAGATGCGCACTACCGCTCAGGTTGCGGCGTCATTTTTGCCTTAAGGGGATGTCGTGGTTGTCTTGTATCCCATCTTCCGCATCATGACTGGCCAGTACTCGCGGAGCATATTGCCTCCCGCCCGGGTGACAAGGTCGAGACCATAGCGCATGAAGGTGTCACCCACAGTCCGGTTTCGATCAGGCCAATAGACATTCGCCAAGCCTTCGGCAAACAGCGGACCTAATAAGCCAGAGACGTTAGCGACGTCGCGACCAGAATCGTTTCTCGTCACGAAAAGGCGAGTGACGGAGTAGCTCATGCTCTGCCCCAAGCTCGGATTGGCCCGCGGGAAAAAACGCGGATCCTGGTGCAAGACTGATGCCAGGATATAAGTCCCAAATATCTCGGACGACGCTTGCCGTGCCATCGACGACCCGAACCGCTGGCCATACGCGTCCCAGCCCTGCCCACGCCCGGTCGGTGAGTCATCGGCCTGGCTGATTGCAGCACCCAGTGCGGCACCCATGATCGCGTGGCCGGAAATGCTGTTGTTCACAGCCAACTCAAACTTCTGCCCTGACGAGAACGGTTGCGATGTGGCAGCGATATCCGGAAAAAAGAAGGATTTTCGATCCAGCAGCGTGAACAGCTTTACGGGCTGCATCGCAGTATTTCCGACGTGCTGCGCGATGCTGGTGTCACCCTGACCTTCAGGCTTGGCAGGCTGCTGGTTGGTTTGGTCTGGCTTGGGAGTATCTTGCGCAAACGAGCGCACTCCCGAAACAAATGTGATCAGCAGGAGCACCATCGACGCGCCGAAAAGAACCCGCAACGTCAACGATGCAGAGAATTGTGCGCCAGGTAACCTTCCAGTGTTGAGCCTGCAATTTGGCATCGCTAGAGATTACCTGTTCGCGGACAAAAACGGCAAACTTTCTGCTTTGGCTCTATTTCTCCTGGATAGACTCTACGTACTTGACGAGACTGGTGATCCGGACTTGCGCACTGTCTTTGTGCCCATGCGCCATGGAGCGGAACACCGGTCCCCAAACCGGCATTTCTGTTGAGCCATGCGATGGCTTCCCGAACTCCCCGTCAATCGCTTCGGTGACGCGCATCTCGGGATAGGTTCCATGATTTTTCTTGGCCAGTTGGGTCAGATCGGGAGGCCAAACTTTCAATTGCGGCGAAAACGGTCCGCCACCCTTACCTTCAGGGCCATGGCACAACGCACAGTAAGAACTATAGAGTTGCTTTCCTGATATGAGATCAGTGCTCGCCGCATTGTTGTCGCCCTGAGCCGCGGCGAAAAACACGCTGCCCGTGATGACGATCGCAATGGTGAAAACTGTTCTGATGAAGCTTGTCTGATTGAGCATCATTTCAGTGTCCCTCCCTTCATGCTCGCTCTTCCGCCAGGGCCACGAGATATTCGAGCAGTTCTCGAACCGACATTCCCGAGTCGAGCATTTTGATCATTTGATCGGTGGTGACTCCGATCTCCTCTCCCAGCGCAACTACCTTGGCCAAAGCGCGCGTCAGTGCCTCTTCCTGCTCGGCGGTCGGCGTGTCAGTCTGCTCAGGCGAGGAAAAATCGGGTGAGTGTTGGCTTGCGTTCGAGATGAAATACGGTAATTTCATCGAGCGCTCCCCGTCCAAACCGTGATGTCTCGGGGCCGCGGTCTTTCGTCACGGATGTCCCATCACGGCTGACCGGCGATCTAAGGCTCATTGTCGGCCAGTCACGGCAAAAGATGCTGTGATGGACCTTACGGACGGTTGTGATGAAGGGTGCCGGGTGAAAACCGGAGTCGTTTTCTGCTAGCCTCAGAGTCGCAATGATCCAGCGTGGAGTTCATGAACAATCCTTCTCAGCTCAACCTGCAGGCCACCGCTAAACAAGTCATGATGGCGCACGGCTTCCAACCGGACTTTACGGCGGGTGTTCCGCAGCAACTCGCCGACATCAGCGCTCACCCGCCTTCGCTGACGCCTTCGAATACCGTTCGCGATTTGCGAAGTCTGCTCTGGTCCTCGATCGACAATGACACCTCGAAAGATCTCGACCAGATCGAAGTCGCGGAACGCTTGCCCGCCGGAAGCGTCAAAGTAATGATCGGAATCGCCGACGTCGATGCTTTCGTGGCCAAAGACACCCCGATCGATCAGCATGCCGCGCGAGAAACTACTACCGTCTATACCGGCGTAATCAATTTTCCAATGCTGCCAAACGAGCTTTCGACGGGCGCCTCTTCCCTGCTCGAAAATGTGGACCGGCCCGGCATTGTGATCGAGTTCGTGGTCGACAGTGGAGGAGCAATCAGCGCCAGTAACGTGTATCGCGCAATTCTTCGCAACAAGGCGCAGCTCACTTATAACGCGGTTGGACCGTGGCTCGAGGGTACGGCTCCCGCCCCCACAAAAGTGGCCGCATCCTCCGACCTGCAGGCGCAACTCAAGTTGCAGGACGCAGTCGCACAGGCGCTGAAGAAGCTTCGCTATCAAAATGGCGCACTGAATATCGATACCAGTGAAGTGCATCCGGTCATATTGAATGAGCAGGTCGTCGACGTCGTGAAGCAGGAGAAGAACCGCGCAACCGAACTGATAGAAGACTTCATGATCGCCGCCAATGGCGTGGTCGCACGCATGCTCGAGAGAGTGTCCTCGCTGCGACGGATCGTCAAGACACCGGAACATTGGGATGGGATCGTAAGGCTGGCAGCGGCGCAAGGAGGAAGTCTGCCTGCACAGGCGGACTCCAAAGCTCTCAATGATTTTTTGGTGAAGCGCAAGGCCGACGATCCAGATCACTTCGCCGACCTGTCGCTCGCAGTTATCAAGCTGATGGGGCCGGGGCAATATGTCCTGGAGCGGCCTGGGGATCCCGAACAAGGACACTTCGGGCTTGCAGTGCAGGATTATACGCATTCAACCGCGCCTAACCGACGCTTTGCGGATGTGGTCACGCAGCGTCTGATCAAGGCGATGCTGGATGGCAAGCCGGGACCTTACTCCGATGAGGAATTAGGAGCAATCGCGACGAACTGCACTCAAAAGGAAGATGCGGCGCGCAAAGTGGAACGCGAGATGACGAAGCGGATGTCGGCGGTCGCGATGAGTCCTCGGATTGGAGAAACGTTTGATGCCATGATCACGGGCGTCACTCCCAAGGGGACGTTTCTACGCGTTCTTCAGCCGCGTGTGGAAGGCCTGCTAACGCAAGGAGCGCAGGGATTAAACGTCGGAGACAAAGTACGGGCGAAGTTGACGCGAACCGATGTGCAACATGGGTACATTGATTTCGTGAAGGCGTAGGGATTTTTTTAATCCTCGTGCAATTTGTCATCCCGAGCGATTCGAGGGATCTGCAGTAATGGACGTCTCGACCTAAGCCTGCTTCTTTTCGAGTTCGGCCCAGCGGGCGTAGAGGGCATCCAGAGCCTCCTGAGCGGCGTCTACCGCGGCCTGCGCGCTTAGGAGACGTGGGGCGTCCGTTGCGTTGGCAGGGTCCTCCAGTTCCGCGCGTTTCGCTCTTACGAGCTCCTCAGCTTCCTCGACTCGCTCTTCGATCGTCGCGTATTCCCTCGCTTCAAGGTAGGAGAGTTTCTTTTTTAACGGCGCTGGCGTTCTTAGAATGCATCGATGATTGTGTTGGCGTCACAGCCGCATCCGATCGCGCATCAATCTTTAGATTGTTGCCCCTGCCATTCTTCCCATTGCGAGTAGTCGGCGAACGGCTGAGCGGCGCCCTGGCCATTCAGTCCGAGCACCACGTTCGAAATCCGATCCAGCATGTAACGGTCGTGCGTAACCAGGACGAGCGAGCCGGGAAACTCGATGAGGCTTTCTTCGAGGATATCCATGGTAGGAATGTCGAGATCGTTGGTGGGCTCATCGAGCAGAAGAAGATCGGCGGGTTGAAGCATGAGTTGCGCGATCAGGACGCGGGCTCGCTCTCCTCCAGAGAGCCGGCCAACGGGCTGGCCGAGTTGCTCGCCCGTGAATAGAAATCGCGCGGCCCATCCGGCAACGTGAATGACACGATCCCGATAGACGACAGAATCTCCGTCGGGAGCAAGCGCGCGGCGAAGAGTGACATCCGGATCGAGGTTGCGGGTCTGGTCGAAGTAGACGATGCGCAGGCGGTCGGCGCGCCGAATCGTTCCCGCCGTGGGGTTAAGTTCGCCCTGCAACAATCGGAGCAAAGTTGTCTTGCCACTGCCGTTGGGACCGACGAGGCCTACACGCATCCCGGCCTTGACGACAAAGTTGAGATCGGCGAACAGCGTCCGGTCTCCTATCGCATACGCAGCGTTTTCGAGTTCGACGAGGCGTTTAGTTTGGCGGTCGGTGGCTGAAAAATCGATTTGTGCCGAAGCGGTACGGGTCCTGTCGTTCAGGTCGGCGAGTTCACCCATCAGTTCGCCGGCCTTGTCGATCCGCGCCTTAGACTTCCTGGTGCGGGCTTTGGCGCCGCGTCGGAGCCATTCGATTTCGCGGTGGACAAGGTTCTCGAGCGCCTCTTGCCGCAGAGATTGAGCGTGGAGAAATTCTTCCTTCTTTACAAGGAACGCGCTGTAGTTTCCACGAACGCGAAGCGACCCGTTGGGATAGGTGCGATTGAGTTCCACCATATCGGTGGTGACGTTCTCCAGAAAATAGCGGTCGTGACTCACCACTACGCTGGCAAATGCAGCCGACTCGAGCAGTTCTTCAAGCCACGTGATTCCAGGGAGATCGAGGTGGTTGGTGGGCTCGTCGAGAAGAAGAATATCGGGATGCTGGACAAGCGCTTCAACCAGCGCGAGGCGCTTCTGCCATCCACCGGATAGTTCGGTGGCTTTGGCATCCACGTTATCGAAGCCAGCACGCCCGAGCGTTTCTGCAAAACGCGCGCCGCGCTCCCCCGTAGAAATGCCGCATCGATCAAGCGCGGATTCGATGACCGAGCGGACCGTTGCGTCTGCCGGAAAACGGGAATCCTGCTCGACGTAACAAAGGCGCGTGCGCTTGCGGGCCGCCACTCCTCCACTGTCCGGCTCGACTTCGCCTGCAAGAATGCGCAAGAGCGTGGATTTGCCTGACCCGTTGGGGCCGATCAACCCGATGCGATCGCCTTCAGAAATGGTGAAGGAGACGTTCTGGAAGAGCGGCTTGGCTCCAAAGGATTTCGACAGTTCCTGTGCGTTGATCAGCGGCGGCAATGAGGTGAGGACTCCGAGTGGTGATGACTTGAGATTATCAGGTGGCGCGGCAATTTCGGATGGGCCAGGAAACTAGGACCCTCACATGTTTTTCAGATCCTGCGCGGCTTGTTTCAGATCGTCAGGACGGCCGAGATCGCGCCAGTAGTATTGGTCGGCGCGGAAGGCTGAGAGCTGCTCACCCTTGCCAGCGAGACGGAGGTAAGACGTGATGATCGAGAACGCGCCATCTTCAGTCAGTTTGGGCAAAAGTCGAGGCGAGACGATGTGGATTCCGGAGAATGCCAAAGCATGCACCTCGCGCGAAGGGCGAACCATTTCTACCGGACCGTCAAGCCCCGTGCGGCGGCCGCACAACTGAAGGTTCTGGTCGAAGAGCAGGTAGCGGGAGGTTTGACGATCCTGTACAGCCAGAGTTGCCAGCGATCCGCTCGCCGCGTGGACATCGGCCATGCGCGCTAGGTCGATGGTACTGAGGACGTCGACGTTGTGAACCACGATAGGTTCTTCAGTTTTCGAGTGAGCTGATTTTGGACTGATCGAGAATCACGCAGGAAAAAATAAGCGGCTTTTTTCAGCCCGCCTCCCGTATCGAGCAGAACATCCTCGCGAGAGACTTCTACGTGCATGCCGAAATTGCTGTTCATCTTCAGGTAATCGACGACTTTGTCAGCAAAATGGTGCACGTTGATGATGACGTCCCGAATTCCAAACGATTGAAGACTCGTGAGCGTAATTTCCAGGAGCGTGCGTCCGTCAATTTCCACCAGCGCTTTGGGACGGTCGTCAGTAAGCGGGCGAAGGCGCGTGCCGAGACCAGCGGCCAAAATCATCGCCTTCATGGAGTCGGTCTCTCCAGTTCTCGATGATGGAGGATGACTTCAACACCATTGGTCCCGCGCAAGTGTTTTGCCAGTTGCTCGGCTAGATACACGGAGCGATGCTGGCCACCCGTACATCCGAAAGAAACCATCAGATCTTTGAAGCCGCGGGTCTGGTAATTGCTCACGCTCGAATCGATCAGTGCGATCACGTTGGCCAGAAACTGGCGGACGCTATCCTGCGGCTCAAGATATTCGATAACGGCGGCATCTCTCCCAGTCAGAGGCTTGAAACGCTCTTCCCGGCCGGGATTCGGAAGGCTACGCCCATCGAAGATGAACCCGCCGCCGTTCCCGGTGTCATCCACCGGCAGGCCACGATGAAATGAAAAACTCGATACCCGAACCGTAAGTTTCCCAGTGGCGGAGGCGACGCCCTGCAATTTTTCAGAGGCGACCATCGTTTTGAACGCTTCCGTGAGCGTTGGAAGCGCGATCGGCAACTCGACATTGTGCAACAGCCAGCGGATATTTCTCAGCGCATAAGGCACACTTTGCAGGAAGTGAGTCTTGCGTTCGTAAAATCCGCGAAAGCCATAGGCGCCAAGAGCCTGCATGATGCGCACATAGACATAGGCGTAGTAGTACTGCATGAAATCGGCTCGATCTTCGATCCCTGATCGACCCTTCGCACCGGCCGCTCTCGCAGTAGTGAAATTGGCGAGGCTATCAAGATAGAGGTCCAACAGCTGCTGCCGCAGATCAGGCGGAAGATCGGCTTTCGCATCGAAAAGAAGCGACGCGATGTCATATTGCAGGGCGCCTTTCCGTCCTCCCTGATAGTCGAGGAAATACGGATTGCCATCGCACAGCATGACGTTCCGCGATTGGAAGTCCCTGTAGAGAAAGTATTCCCGCGGGGCGCTGAGGAGAAATTTGGTCAGACGCGAGAAATCGTCTTCCAGCGATTGCTCATTGAACGGAATACCGGCAAGGCGAAGAAAATAGTACTTGAAATAATTCAGATCCCAGGCAATTGACTGGCGATCAAAACTGGCACGGGGATAGCAGACTTTGTAATTCAAGTCGCGTCCGGCTTCGACCTGAAAGCGCGGCAGCAGCGTCACAACTTTGCGATAGGCTTCCACTGCGGGAGGGGCAATCGTCGCGCCGGAACGGTGACGCGAGAGAAAGTCAAAGAGCGTGGTATCGCCGAGATCCTGCTCAAGGTAGGCTCCCTGGCTCAAATCGTCCCCGTAAATCTCGGGAACGGGCAGGCCATGGCGGCGAAAGTGACGCGAAAATTCGAGGAACGCAACATTTTCTTCGCGCACATTGTAGAGAACGCCAATCGCCGTAATACCCTTGCCGCTCTCTGTCGAAGGGCTTTGGCCGGAATCGAAGCTGAGAGTCGGAAAAGCTTACGTCCCGAACCGCTCAATTGCGCGTTCAATGCTTGGACGTGAGCGGCGGGCGTGTGAAATCGCTGCTCGAAAAGTTGTTTAAGGATGTCCATGAAACGATGAATTAAAGATAACACTGAGGACCGGCGGATCTGGCGCGGCCACGGGCGCAGATCAGCGATCGTGCGGGACGTCCATCGGAATCCGGAGCCGCCCCACGGATCAACGAATCAATATCTTAATCGGCTGCTCTTTCAGGCGACTTTTGCAGACTTATGGCCCCTTGCACTTTGCAGAACTGTAGATGGCAGATTGAGAACCCTGACTTTCGGATCACGTTTGCTCTTCACCTCAACCGCAATTCCGTTTTCTCGCGGGAAAGGCTCGGAAACAACTTCAAATTCCTCTCCATAGAGGCGAACGCGGCCGGATATTGTGTATCCCAGACGTTTTACCCTGGCACATATGTCTAAGACTGAGGGGACTTCAAGATTGCTCATGATAGGACCATTGTACGCCATGGCGACAGGCGGAAGATGTGATGCTGGATTATCCAAGCAGGGTTGGTGAGCGATCGATAAACGCCTCTTTTTGTATGACTTAGCGATCCGCGCGAGACGTTGCGAACCATTTTGATTGCATCGGTGATCACAGTTGCGGACTAGCGAACAATTCCCGCTTAAGGGCGTTCTGGACCGTTGGCGCCCACGACCTCAAGCATGCTCGCAGAGTCCGTCATCTGCTGACAATCCTGCGGGTCTGCCGCTGGTCCCTCGAACTCAGCCTGCCGGCGAGCCATCGTCTGATGCAGCAGTTTCCAGTCGCGGGCGACTCCCTCTTTTGAGATGCCCCGCCGTGGCGAGTGACGCAACTCTGCTTCCAGGCGCGCAGCGACGATTGCCTGCTCAAACCCCAAGGGTGCGTTTCCATTCAAGACATTCCCGGAAGAGGCGCCTACGAGAACTATGCCCTCCCCATCTTGTATTCGAAAGAGAGGGCCCTGTTCACTGTCAAATTCCGGCCGCGCTTTCGATCGTAACCGCTGCCACGACTTGCCGAGACTGGCAGGCGATACGCCCGGATCAGCTTCCGCCATGAGACGTTGGAGCCGTTTCTGGTCTGCCTTTCGATCTTGTTTGGTCATGGGTGCTTCAAGGTCGCCATCCGGATTGAAAACCATCGCGTCGCGATCCGGCTCAAAGTGGCCGGTTCCGGTTCCCACATAGACCGCAAACAAGCACGCTGCAAAGACCGGGCTAGCGATAGCGCTCGGCACGATGTACTTCTTCGATTTCAGGAACGATTCGACCACTCCATGAGGGGCCGAGCTGCGAGGCATGCTACCCGGTATCTGCGAAATCACGATCCGTGACGAGTCGAGATCGCGGATGATGCGTACTGAACTTTGTCAGCATTTTCGCGAGCTGCTTGGGAGTCGTAATACCGATATCGGCAATCACGCTGCGATGCAGAGCTTTCGGATAGTAGAAGTTGATGATGCCTTTGGCGAAGTCGGCGCAGTTGTTCGACACGAGATGAAAGTGAGACCGGTTGGAATCCGCATTCAGCTTGCGAATGAGGGCCGCATCCTGCTCGGACGTCGTTTCAATTTCAAAACCATAGATTGTGCGGTCGTACGACGATCCAACGAGCTGGTACCAGTTTCCTCCGGGAGTTGCAGCATTGGACGCGTCGGGAACGATGTCTTCCAGATATTTCCTGCGGTAACGGTCACGCAAGAAAGCGACCATTTTCGCGTCCGCGTAAAGCGGCACGTCTTCGGGACGATCCACTGCGTAGAGATACGGAATGAGCGGGATTGCAATCCAGTCGTATCCATTGACCCCGTCGTAGCGGCTAAGCACGACTCCAGTTTCACCAGCCGAGCAAGAGCGAAGTAGCTACGGGCGTGTCGGCGCAAACTCCGGAGAGATACACCGCGGCATGGCCGGTCGCGGTGAAGAAAGCCCATGTGCCCATAAGGTTCTTCGAGGAAAAGCGTCGCAGATGCGCCCGCGAAAGACACGCATCCGGCAGAGCAGCGCAATTAAGATACACAGCGCGCGCCCTTTCGAATGGATGTAGCGACCCGGCATGTCGGCCGTCTCCCAATCTACCTTCCGTAGGTAAGAACACCGACGGAGGGTATTAGTTGCTCAGAATAAGAGGCATGGTTGCCGCCTGTCAGTAGAATGAACAACATGCGGTCGCACAAAAGGTCAGTACCAGAGGGTCATTGCCAGACGGTTTTATGGCCTTCCAGCCACCAGCAGGGCGTGTTCCAGGCGGACAGAAGCATATTGCGGAAAAAGACTGTGCGCGCAGCTTTGGTTCGCTGTTCCCAAGTAGTCGTACTCGGCCTTGTTACCTTTCAATGACGTGGAGAGATATTGCTCGACGGTAACGGTCCCCATTCCTGTGCCGCGCACACGGCGGATTTCGAAGATCGTCCAATCGAGCGACGTAGAGGATCGCGAACGTAATCAGCAGATATTTGGCGGCTTCTCCAAGAATTCGCACACTGGTACCTTTGGGCTGCTTGTTATGTTAAAGCATGCCACAGGTCCCACTACTTCTGAATCGTGCGCTGGTCGGCCGGAGGTTTTTGTGAAACCTGTGAAGCGGAAGGCAATTGAGACACATCCCATCCTCCGCCCAGCGCTTCGATCAGGAGAACTGCGCTATTCATCTGCTGGACTTGCAGTGACACTACGGTTTGTTGTGTCTGGAGGAGCGCGGTTTGCGTGGTCAGCAAGTTGAGATAGGGATCGATGCCAGTCTCATACCGCGCCTTTTTCCAGTTCGTAAGCCTGGAGAGCAGCCTTGCTGGATGCTACTTCTTGACGAAGTTCCTGTGTAAGCAGCCGCGTCTCCGAAAGATAGTCCTCCACCTGCTGGAATGCGTCAGAACCGTCTGACGGTAGCTCGCCACATCAGCGTTGTAGGTCGCGACGTACTGGTCGATGGTGGCGCGACGCAAGCCGGCATCGAAAATCGTCTCCGATAATGATGGACCGATGGACCAGACCTTGCCGGGCGCAGTAAACAATTTGCTGATGGAGCCAGATGCTCAAACCGCCGCTCGCGCTCAAAGTTAACGATGGATAGTACGCGGCATAGCCAATGCCGATGGTCGCGTTCGCCGCGGCCATCTGACGTTCGGCGGCAGCAATGTCAGGACGGCGCTCAAGGAGCTGCGAGGGCGTTCCCGTCGGAATCGCGGGAGGATCCACAACCAGCGGTCGAACCGGCATCGAGAACTCAGTTGCATTCTTCCCTAACAGCGTCGCGATGGCATGCTCGAACTGGGCGCGAGCGATGCCGACAGAGGTGGCGGTTGCACGAGCAGCCTCCAGCGTCTGAAGCGACTGTTGAACCGACACCTCCGTGTCCGTTCCCAGTTCGTAGCGAGTCTGAGCCAACTGCAAGAGTTCTTCGTCCGCAACAACGGTCTCATTCAGTACCTGCTGGAGCTGATCCTGGCCTCGAATCTCAAAAAATGTTTCAGCCAGTGTCGCTTGTTCGAGCAGGCGCTCGTTCTCCAGATCGGCGGCGCTCACTTGCGCGGCGGCCTGAAATTGACGAACAGTATTTCGTACTCGTCCAAACAAATCCGGCGCCCATGATACGTCCAAGCGGCAAATTAAACTGAGTGAACGTGCCTCCATTTGTGCCCGAACCATTTCCGCCGCTATTGCCGGAGCTACTGGAGCGAGTGACGCTAGCACCAACTGAGACGGTCGGGTAATACTGCGCGTGGGCTTCGCGGATCAGGGCGCGGGCGGCGAGGTAGTTTTCGAAAAATACCTTGATGTTCTGGTTATCGATGTTTAACTGCTTTTCAAGATCGTTGAGTTCGGGCTGGTTAAAGATTTCCCACCAGTTGCCGTGGAGCATGGCATCTTGCGGCGAAGCAACCTTCCACCCTTCGGCGTCCTGGAAGTTGACTGGAGACTCCTTATAGTTCGGTGCCGTAGGAGTAGACGCCGCCGGCCGGTTGTAGTGCGGCCCAACAACGCATCCTGAAAGCGCGACGCAAAGCAGCGCGGCAACAATTAACTCGTAAACGCCAAATTCAGCTTCTTCATTTTCATTGTGCACGCAGTCGGCATCTGGATCGTTTGTCTCATGCTGTACCTTCTCCGGCAACCGGGCTGAACGTGTCACGCTCTTTGCCAAGCACGCGCAGGCGCAAGCGATCCATGAATAAATAAACGACCGGCGTTGTGTAAAGCGTCAGTAATTGGCTGACGATGAAGTCCTCCGACAATTGAGAGCCCAAGCGGTCGCCTCAGTTCCGAACCAGTTCCCGTGCCAAAGGCCAACGGAAGCGCTCCAAATAACGCCGCCATGGTCGTCATGAGAATGGGACGAAAACGCAGCAGGCATGCCGTAAAGATCGCGTCATAGGTAGTCATTCCCTGCTCGCGCTCGGCCTGCAACGCAAAGTCAATCATCATGATGGCATTCTTTTTGACGATACCGATCAGCAGTACGATGCCGATAATCGAAATCACGTTCAGATCATTGTTGAAAATCATGAGCGCCAGCATGGCGCCGACGCTGGCTGAGGGCAGCGTGGAAATGATGGTGAGCGGGTGGACGAGGCTCTCGTAAAGAATGCCCAGCACGATATAGACCGCCAGAAGCGCGGTCGCGATCAGCACCGGTTCCGAACTGAGTGAGCTCTGGTAGGCCTGCAAGGTTCCTGCAAAGTAGCCGTGAATCGTAGAAGGCGTGCCCAGACGGTCCTGCATCTGCTGGATCATTCGGGTCGCATCACTCAAGGCAAGTCCAGGCGCGAGATTGAAAGAAACGGTGACCGATGGGAAGAGTCCCGAGTGCGCGACAGAAAGGGGGGCGGTATTTGTCTTCAGGGTCGCAACAGTTGAGAGCGGAACGTTGCCGTGTCCGTTCTGAAGATAGATGTTCTTCAGTCCGGCGGGCGACTGCCAATAGGGAGGCGCCACTTCCAGGATCACGTAATACTGATTCAGAGGCTTGAATATGACCGATGTTTCCTGCTGCCCGAACGCGCTGTACAAAGTCGAGTCGATTTGCTGCGGCGTGAAGGCAAGACGCGCAGCACTGGTTCGGTCATACGTCAAATATGCCTGCAACCCTCCATTTTGCTGATCGGAGTTCACGTCCTGAAAGCCTTGAATCTTCTTCATGTTGGCGAGCAGAATCGGTCCCCACTTGTTGAGGTCTTCTACGTTGTCTGCCTGAATCGTGTATTGGTACAGGGCGGCGCTGGCGCGTCCACCAATGCGGATGTCCTGCGCGGCCTGCAGGAAGGCCTGCGCGACCGGCAACCGGTTGAGCTTCGGACGCAGGCGGTTGATGATGGTCGCCGCGTCGATTTTGCGTTCATTCAGCGGCTTCAGCGCGATGTAAATAAAACCGCCATTTCCGCCTCCTGTGTAGGCATTCACGTGATAGACCGCTGGATCCGCCTTGATCACATCCACTAATTGAAGGACGGAATTGTCCATCAATGGGAAAGAAGCATCCTGCGGACCCTGCACTCCGCCGACAATCGCTCCCGTGTCCTGCTGCGGGAAAAAGCCCTTGGGAACCTGGCGAATGAGAATCACGTTGAGTCCGATGACGAGCACAAGAACGGTAAGCACCAGGCCAGGAGTTGTCGAGGAACCAGCGAAGACTATTCGTGTAGCCGCCCAGCATCCAGTTGAAGAATTTCTCGCTGACCCGGTATAGACGGCCATGCTTTTCATCTTTATCGGATTTCAGCAGGTGCGCGCACATCATCGGTGTAGTGGTCAGAGAAATGACCATTGACACCAGAATTGCGGTCGAGAGGGTGACAGCAAACTCGCGAAACAACCGACCGACGATCCCGCCCATCATCAAGATGGGAATGAAAACCGCAATGAGCGACATGCTGATGGAGAAAACGGTAAAGCCGATCTCGCGCGCGCCGAGCAGTGCAGCCTCGAAAGGCTCCATCCCTGCTTCGAGATGGCGGGAGATGTTCTCCATCACGACGATGGCATCATCCACGACAAAACCGGTCGAGATGGTAAGCGCCATCAGCGAAAGATTGTCGAGGCTGTAACCGCAGAGGTACATCACGGCGAAGGTGCCGACCAGAGATACCGGCACCGCAACGCTCGGAATGATCGTGGCCCGCACGTTGCGCAGGAAGAAAAATACCACCAGCACAACCAGAATCACGGAGAGGATCAGCGAGCGTTCCACGTCACTGACACTGGCGCGGATCGTGGTCGTGCGGTCGAAAACGTTGGTGATCTCGATCCCGTACGGAATGGACGCCTTCAACGAAGGGATGGCCGCCTTGATCGGTCAACCGTATCAATAATATTCGCGCCCGGCTGCCGGAAAATGATCATGGTCACGGATGGCTTGCCATCCATGTAGCCGGCGTTGCGCACGTTCTGGACGGAATCAATCACGTCTCCGACATCCGAGAGTCGCACAGCACTGCCGTTATGCGTGCCGACTATCAGCGGCTTGTAGTCTTCGGCGCGGCTCATCTGGTCGTTGGCAACGATGTCGGCTGTGTTGTCGCTGTCCGCGACGCGCCCGAGCGCGAGGTGGGCATTGGCGAGGCGAAGCGTGTTTTCCACCGAGGCATACGAAATGCCGTAGCTATTCATTTGCGTCGGATTGAGTTCTACGCGAACCGCGGGCGATGAAGCGCCGCCGACGCTGACCTGCCCGACTCCCGAGATTTGCGAGATACGCTGCGCCAGAACGGTCGACGCGGAATCGTACATCGATCCCTTGCTGTAGACGCTGGAGGTGAGCGCCAGGATCATGATGGGCGCGTCTGCCGGATTGACCTTGCGATAAGTCGGGTTGCCACGGCAGGTTGGCGGGCAGATAAGTTCGCGCAGCATTGATGGCGGCTTCCACGTCGCGCGCTGCTCCGTCGATGTTTCGGCTCAGATCAAACTGAATCGTGATGTTCGTACTGCCCAGCGAACTGGACGACGTCATCTCCGTGATTCCAGCGATGTGACCGAGTTGGCGCTCAAGTGGAGTGGCAACCGACGAGGCCATGATCTCCGCGCTCGCTCCCGGCAGGCCGGCATTGATGTTGATGGTCGGAAAGTCGACTTGCGGTAAAGGCGAAGCCGGAAGCACGGAATACGCAATGGCGCCAGCAATCGCAATCGCAACCGTAAGTAGCGTGGTCGCTACCGGCCGATGAATGAATGGAGTGGAAACGCTCATGCTGGCTCGGTCGACGGCAGATTTTGGCCGGGGTTGTCCGCGTGCTTCTTCGAGAAGCGCTGCGCAATTCTGTCAAAGAAAATGTAGATGACGGGCGTCGTATAGAGAGTCAGCACCTGGCTCAGAAGCAAGCCTCCGACCATCGCGATACCCAGCGGCCGGCGCAGTTCTGATCCCAGTCCCGAGCCGAAAGCGAGTGGCAAGCCGCCCAGCAATGCGGCCATGGTCGTCATCATGATGGGGCGGAATCGCAGCAGGCTCGCTTCGTAGATAGCGTCCGTAGAGGATTTGCCGTGCTGGCGTTCGGCTTCGAGCGCGAAGTCGACGATCATGATGCCGTTCTTCTTCACGATGCCGATCAGAAGAATGATGCCGATAATGGCCACCACGCTCAAATCCTGCCCGAACAACATCAGCGCCAGCAACGCTCCCACACCGGCAGAAGGCAACGTCGACAGAATCGTGATCGGATGGATGAAGCTCTCGTATAGAACTCCAAGCACGATGTACACAGTCACCAGCGCCGCAAGAATCAGCAGCGACTCGTTCGAGAGCGAATTATGGAACGAGGCGGCGGTGCCCTGAAAGCCAGCCTGCAGGCTTGGCGGCGGATCCAAGTCTGTCGCCAGCTTGTCAATGTCGCTGATGGCAGTGCCAAGAGACGCACCCGGGCCGAGATTGAACGAGATGGTCACCGCCGGAAATTGTCCCTGGTGAGTGATGGTGAGCGGCTGGCGCACCAGCTCGACGTGCGTGAATGTGCTCAATGGGACGGCATTGGCGGGTTGCGAACTGCTCGCAGTGTTGGTAGTCACAGTCGTCTTCTCAAGCGCAGTTTGAATCGGGCTCAACAGAGACTGGGCCGGAGTCGGCGTGTATTGTGGGGACTCGGTGGTCGCATTCGATCCGGCCGAGGCGGAACTTGAGGACGCAAACGAGGTCGCTGCTCCCGTGCCAGTGGCATTGGCAGAGGCGTTCGATTGCAGAAAGATCGACTGCAAATTAGTCAGGACTTGTTTGAAACGAAGGCAACGCCTCGAGAATTACGTGATACTGGTTGAGTTGCGTGTACATCGTGCTGATCTGGCGCTGCCCGAAGGCGTCGTAAAGGGCATTATCGATCGTGGCGGTCGCGATACCGAGACGCGAGGCAGTGACGCGATCAATGGTCAGAGACACGGCGAGTCCGCCGACCTGCTGATCGGTCGCCACGTCCTCCAGCTCCTTCATGCCTTTCATCTTCGCGACGAACTTATTGGTCCAGTCATTCAGTTCGTTCACGTCCGGATCTTCCAGCGTGTATTGGTATTGGGTGCGGCTGACGCGGTCATCGACCGTGATGTCCTGCACAGGCTGCATGTACATCTGGAAGCCGGAAACACGGTCGCGCAATTTTCGGCTGCAGGCGACGAATAACATCCGATGCGCTCATGTTGCGGTCACTCAAAGGCTTCAAGTTGATGGAGTAGCGGCCTGCGTTCAACGTCGTATTGGTACCGTCGGCGCCGATAAATGAGGAGAGACTTTCAACCGCTGGGTCTTCCAGGATCACCTTCGCGACTTCCTGCTGTCTCTCGCTCATGGCGCCAAACGAAATTGTCTCGGGAGCCTGCGAGATGCCTTGAATCACGCCCGTATCCTGTACGGGGAAAAATCCTTTAGGAATGAAGATATAGAGAACGACAGTCAGGATGAGCGTGACCAGCGCCACCATGAGAGTGATCGTCTGGTACTCCAAAACTCTCTTCAAGGTGCGCCCGTAGAACGCGATCATGCGGTCGAAAACACTTTCCGACCAGCGATAGAAGCGACCTTGTTCCGATTCGGGCGTGTGCCTCAAAATGCGCGCCGACATCATCGGAGTGAGTGTCAACGAGACGACCGCCGAGATCACGATGGTCACCGCCAGCGTGACAGCAAATTCGCGGAAGAGGCGGCCGACTACGTCCCCCATGAAGAGCAGGGGAATCAGCACGGCAATCAGTGAAACCGTCAGCGAAACGATGGTGAAGCCAATCTGCTCGGCACCCTTGAGGGCAGCCTCCATCGGCGCCATACCCTCTTCAAGGTAACGCGAGATGTTCTCGATCATCACGATCGCGTCGTCTACGACAAAGCCGGTGGAGATGGTGAGCGCCATGAGCGAAAGATTGTCGAGGCTGTAGCCAAGCGCGTACATCACAGCAAAGGTCCCAACCAGCGAAACCGGCACGGCGATGCTGGGAATGATGGTCGCCTTCAGGCTGCGCAGAAACAGGAAGATGACCAGGACGACGAGTCCGATCGTCAACATCAACTCAAATTCGACATCATTCACCGAAGATTGAATGCTGGTCGTCAAGTCAGTAAGTTTCGTGACCTGGATGCCCACCGGCAGGTTTGCTTCAAGTTGCGGCAAGAGTTTCTGAATACTCTTAACGACGGTGATGGTATTGGCACCGGGCTGTCTCTGGATGTTGAGAATCACGGCAGGGGTGCTGTTCATCCACGCAGCCTGATAGGAGTTCTCCACGCCATCGACGACGGAGGCCACGTTCTTCAGAAAGACAGGCGAGCCGTTGCGATAGGCAATAACCACGTCACGGTAGTCCGCGCTGCTGACGAGCTGGTCATTGGCATCAATCTGGTAATCCTGACGCGGGCCGTCGAAATTTCCCTTGGCAGCGTTGACGCTGGTTTGCGTCAGCGCGCTACGCAGCGACTCGAGGTCGATCCCATAGGAAGAGAGCGCGACTGGATTGGCCTGAATGCGCACGGCCGGCTTCTGTCCACCACTGATGCTGACCAGACCAACGCCGCTCAACTGCGAGATCTTTGGCGCCAGTCGCGTGTCGACCAGATCCTCGACGCGCGAAAGCGGAATCGTGTCCGACGTAATTGCCAGTGTCAGTACTGGCGCGTCGGCGGGATTGGTCTTGCTGTAAATTGGCGGCGTTGGCAGGTTCGCCGGCAGTAGGCTTTGTGCCGCGTTGATCGCAGACTGCACTTCCTCTTCCGCCACGTCAATTTGTAGTGTGAGAACGAACTGCAGGACGATGACCGACACTCCGCCGGAACTGGTGGAGGTCATCTGGCTGAGTCCCTGCAACTGTCCAAACTGGCGTTCGAGCGGAGCGGTCACCGTCGTGGCCGTCACGTCAGGACTGGCGCCCGGATAGAACGTCAAAACCTGGATGGTGGGATAGTCCACCTGCGGCAACGCGGAGACCGGCAATTGGAAATATGCCACGATCCCTGCAAGCAGGATGGCGGCCATCAACAACGAAGTTGCGACCGGCCGCAGAATGAATGGCCGAGACGGACTCAAGGTACGTTGCTCCGGTTTTGAGATGGTGGAGGCGCGTTCTGATTGGATCCGCCAGCAGGCGGTTTTTGCCGTCCGCTGCCCTGCTGCGTTCGCGGTCCAGTCATGGCTGGAGCTTGCGGCCCTCCGCTGGGCGCTTGCTGTACCACGTTCACCTTGGCGCCATTTTGCAGCTTCTCAAAGCTGCTATCCGCCACGACCTCGCCTGAATTCAGCCCGGTCACCTGAGTAAGGTTGTTGTCGGTCGTTCCCGTGGTGACGTTTCGGATCTGCGCGGTACCGTTCTGAATCACCCAAACGAACGCCTGGGTGCCGTTGTGCTGAATTGCTGACGAATCAACCAGCGTGACGTTGCGGAGCGTATCCACCAACAACCGTGTGTTGACAAACTGATTAGGAAATAGCGCATTGTTCTTGTTATCGAAAACTGCGCGCAATTTCACCGTGCCGGTCGTCGTATCGATCAGGTTGTCGGTGGTCAGCAGCTTGCCTTTGGCGATCATCGTCTGTTGTGCGCGATCGAGCGCCTGCACTTCCAACGCTTGCTTCTTGTGCAACTGGGTAAGCACTTGCTGCAGGCTGTCTTCGGAAATGGTGAAGACAACGGTGATGGGCTGGAGCTGAGTAATGACCGCAAGTGTGGTGCCGTTATTTGCGGTCACCACGTTGCCGGGATCAACCAGCCGCAAACCGACCCGACCGGTGATCGGCGACACGATGTGACAAAAACCGAGTTGAACGCGATCAAAGTCTACGGTTCCCTGATCGTTCTTGACGGTGCCCTGAAATTGCAAAACGATCTTTTCCTGATCCTCTACCGTTTGTCTGGCAATCGCATTACGCGCCAAGGCGGCTTGATACCGAGTCAGGTCCATCTTGGCTTGTTCCAAAACCTGCGTCATCATGCTCCAGCGTGCCTTCCGCTTGCTTGAGCGTGGCTTCGTAGGGACGAGGATCGATCTCAACGAGCGGGCTACCTTTATTGACGAGCTGACCTTCGCGATAGTGAACCGTCATCACCTGTCCCGTAACCTGGCTGATGATCGAAGCGGTGTAGACAGGAGTGACCGTGCCAATAGCGGTCTGGTAAACGCCGATGTCACCCTGAGTAGCGGTAGCCTCAGTAAGAGTCACCGTGCCTCCCGCTCCTCCTCGTCCCGTTGGGGCGGCGGCAGGTGTCTGCTTGCGATGTAGCACCCACCAAAAGACCAGTCCGAAGACAACGAGCACTATGATCCAAACCCACGCGCGGTGCTTGATCCTCTTTTCAGGAAGAGCGGTGTTGCGATTTGACTCAGGCGGCGGTAGGTCAGGCGGTGTAGGTGTGCGCGAGATTTGATCGGTCATCGTAGGATTAGACGGTTTGGAAGTTGTATTCTCCAAAAATAATTGGCCTTACGTTAGCCCGTGAACCGCAACCGGTGACGAGCAATCAACCATTATGGCCTATCTGGGCAGCGTCTGACGTAAAGTCCTGTAAACAGACAGCTGTCAGATGCGCAAGCGGCGCTGCGAGTTTCTGATCCCGCATTCGCAGCTCTGTGGTGATAGCTTAGGTACGCGCTGCTCGCTAATGCGCAATATTTTTCAGTAGTGCAGATCATCTTCACTCACGTCAATCCAGTTTCAGGGAGAAATGTTGAATGCTTCGAACCTTTTGGCTTCTGCTGACGGCCGCACTCTTCAACACGTTGTTGAGTCTGGGCGCGCAAACCATGCCTCCGCCCGCCGACAAACAATTGGCCCACGACATCTATAAGGAATTCGTTGAGATCCAATCCGGGTTCACAACCGGAGCAACCACCCCAGTAGCCGAAGCCGCAGCCGCGCGCCTGAAGGCCGCTGGATTCCCGGACTCAGACATTTTTGTCGGCGGGGCAAATCCGAAGAAAGCCAATCTAGTCGTTCGCTACCACGGCACAGGAAAAGCGCGACCGATTCTCTTATTGGCGCACGAAGACGTCGTCGAAGCGAAACGCGAGGATTGGACCACTGATCCATTTCAACTGGTCGAAAAAGACGGCTACTTTTATGGGCGCGGTACCGGCGATGACAAAGCACAAGCCGCCGTGTGGATCGCCAACTTGATCCGTTACAAGCGCGAAGGCTTCAAGCCGGACCGAGACATCATTGTCGCGCTTACTGCCGACGAAGAAGGCGGCGGCCCTTTCAATGGTATTGACTGGCTCATCAAGAATCATCGCGATCTGATCGATGCGGAGCTGGCGTTGAACGAGGGCGGTTGGGGCGACTCTTCGGGCGGCAAGAAGATCTCGAACGATCTCCAGGTAAGCGAAAAGTACGTCATCAATTTGCGCTTCGAGGTGCGCAACAAGGGTGGACACAGCTCGATTCCAGTCGCAGACAACGCGATCTACCATCTTGCGGCCGCTTTGGATCGCCTTTCTCGCTTCGGCTTCCCGCTGAAGACAAACGACGTAACCGCAGCCTATTTTGGTCAGATGGCGAAAATTGAAACGGGGCCGATATCTTCGGATTTGGCAAAGGTTGCGCAGGGCTCACAGGAAGCAATGGAAAGGTCGCAGCCGCCTCTCCGGCGTGGAACGCGACCCTGCGAACTACTTGTGTGGCCACCGAATTGGAAGGCGGGCACGCAAAGAATGCCTTGCCACAGCTCGCTGCCGCTAACGTGAACTGTCGCGTCTTGCCTGAGGACTCTCCGGAATATGTGCTGAGTACTTTGAAGAAGTTGGTGGCAGACGACCAGGTCTCCATCACGACTACGGGCGATTTCGGCAAGGGCCCGGCATCGCCGATGCGGCCCGATGTTCTGAATGCCGTCAAGCGCGCCACCGAGTCAGAGTGGCCGGGCGTTGCGGTTGTCCCGATTATGGTGATGGGGGCAACCGACGGCCGATACCTTCGCGAGGCTGGGATTCCCACCTACGGTATTCAGGGCTTTTTCTTTGATCGTGACGATATCCGCTTCCATGGACGAGACGAGCGCATGGGCATTCAGGAG
This sequence comes from uncultured Acidobacteriaceae bacterium, assembly GCA_963822545.1. Taxonomy (GTDB): domain Bacteria; phylum Acidobacteriota; class Terriglobia; order Terriglobales; family Acidobacteriaceae; genus Acidiflorens. The sequence goes on along the minus strand of CAWGIB010000010.1, from coordinate 824,068 downwards.
TTTTACGAGGGCCAGACATTCTTGTATGACTTGGTGAAGATGCTAGCGAAGAATTAAGACTGTGTGGTGACGGGGCTTAGCCCCGTCCAGAGCGGAGCAAAGCTCCGCCCCCACACAATCTGAGATTCACCCGTTATTTTCCCGCTTCTGGATTCGCCGGCAGCAGCATCGGAACGTCCTGCTGCTTGACCAAGTTGTTATAGCCAGCGACATCCGTTGACAGAATCGCCTTCCACTTCGCAGTTTGCTCATCCACTTTCTTGCTGAGCATCTCGAACACTTCATACGACTGTTGGGTGGGAGCCGAGTCGGCGCTTCCGACCACGCCGCCGAGAGCGACGAGATCATTGTTCAAGCGCACCGGGAAGTTCAGCACGTCTTGACCGCTCTTCGCTTTGGTCTGAATCAGCACTTCTTCGACCTCGGTCATCTTCTTGTCGAGCGCTTTGCCCGCGTCGGCAATCACCTTTTCGCGCGGGTCATTCTTGAGACGCTTGTTGACGGCGCCGATCTGGTCGCGAAGATCGCGAATCTGGATGATCGTGTCATCGGTTTCGGTGACCTTATCGCGGATTTTGAGCAGCAGATCGAATTGTTTGGTGAGGTCGTCAGGGCCGAGCTTAAGCCGCGGATCGACTGTGATCTCAAGGGGTGCCGTGTAAGCCTTGCCCAGCACGGTCAGACGCACCTGATACTTGCCGGGAAGAGCATTGGGGCCATTGGTGTTGCCGCCCCATAGCGGAGCATGCGGCACCTTCGTGGCTCCTTCGTAGCGCAGATCCCAGACGAAGCGATTTAGACCGGCGTCGGCGGGAAGGCTGTTGGCACTGCCTCCGCGTCCGAAGAAATCTTCTTCATCGTCGGGAGGCTCCTCCTTTTTCGGAAACTTCCGAATCACTTTTCTCGGAAGAATCGAGAATCTCCAACGTGATTTTTGGCGTCTCGGATTTCTCGGCGTCGCTCTTTTCCGAGTCAGCCTTCGCGCCTTCCGCCTTCCCTGCGTCGCTGCTCGAAGCAGAACCCTCTTTCTTATCCGACTTTTTCAGCGAGGTCTTCAGCCAATATTCAATCACCGCGCCGCCTGGCGGATTCTTACCAACATTCCCGCCCTGGGCCGCAAAGAAACCGCCGCGGAAAACTGTGTGATTGGTCACTGCTGGAGTAAACAAATGTACGTCTTGCTGTGGAACCGAATCTTCGTATTGCTCGAGCGACGCGATGTCGTCCAGCACCCAGAAACTGCGTCCATGAGTAGCGAGAACGAGATCGTTGTCCTTGATCACCAAATCATTGATCGGAACATTCGGCAGATTCAATTGGAGAGCCTGCCACTTCGCACCATCGTCAAACGAAACGTAGACGCCCTGCTCCGTTCCAGCGAAGAGCAAAGCCGGGCGCCGTGGATCCACCCGCACCGCGTGCACGTAATTGCCCGCGGGAAGCCCGCCCATAAGACTCGTCCAGCTTTTGCCGAAATCGGTTGTCTTGAAGACGTAGGGAGCAAAGTCGTCCATCTTGTGGCGCTCAACGGCAATGTACGCGGTACCGGCATCGCGAGGCGATGCCTCGATCATGCTGACCGTTCCCCACTCAGGCATCCCTTTGGGCGTAACGTTCTGCCAGTGCTGGCCGCCATCGCGGGTGAGTTGTATTAGTCCATCGTCGGTTCCGGCCCAGATCAGATCTTTTTGAACCGGCGACTCCACGACGGAAAAAATCGTGTCGTAGACCTCAACGCCCGTGTTGTCTTTGGTGATCGGTCCACCGGACGCCGCTTGCTTTGATTTATCGTTGCGCGTCAGATCCGGACTGATGATCATCCAATTCATGCCGGCATCGGTCGTCTTGAAGAGTACCTCGCCCGCGTAATAGAGAGTTTTGGGATCATGTGGCGAAAAGACGATTGGCTCCGTCCACTGGAAGCGATGTTTGGTATCTGCCGGAGCCCATCCAATGGGATTCACCGGCCACGGATTGACTGCCTGCTCCTGATGAGTGCGGTGGTCGTAGCGGGTAATCTCGCCGCCGTAGGAACCAGCGTAAACAATCATCGGATCAGTCGGATCCGGAGCGATGTATCCGCTCTCGCCGCCGCCAACGTCGTACCAGTCAGTGCGGTCGACTGCGCCATCAAGACTAGCGCTCGCAATGCCGACGGTTGAGTTGTCCTGCTGCGCACCGTAAATGTAATAGGGAAACTGGTTGTCAGTTGTGACGTGGTAGAACTGCGCCGTTGGCTGGTTGTATTGGCTGCTCCAGGTATCGCCGCCGTTCGTGGAGATGGTCGCGCCGCCGTCATTCCCATTGATGAGGCGCTTCGGGTTCGTGGGATCGATCCAGAGTGCGTGATTATCGCCGTGCGGCGCGCGCACACGGGCAAAAGTCTTGCCGCCATCATTCGAGCGATACGCCGCCGTGTTCAAAATGTAGACCGTGTCCGCAGATTTCGGATCGGCAAAAATGTGCGAGTAGTACCAGGCACGCTGGCGGAAGCGATGGTCGTCGGTCAGCAGATGCCAGTTCTCGCCAGCGTCATCGGAGCGATAAATTCCACCCTTCTCGGCCTCTACGACCGCCCATACGCGGTTGGAATTGGCTCCGGAGACGGTAACGCCAATGCGCCCGATGACGCCTTCCGGCAGTCCGTGTGCTTTGATTTCTTTCCAGGTCGTGCCTCCGTCGATCGACTTGTAAAGTCCGCTCCCGGGCCCGCCGCTATCCATGCTCCAGGGCGTGCGCCGCGCTTGCCACAACGCCGCATACACAATGTTGGGATTGTTCGGATCAAACGCCAGGTCGATTCCGCCAGTCCTCGAGTCCTTGTAAAGGACCTTTTCCCAAGTCGTGCCGCCATCGCGAGTACGGAAAATACCGCGCTCTTCGTTTTCACCAAACGGATGACCGAGCGCTGCCACGAAGGCAATATCGGGGTTCTTGGGATTCACGATGAGACGTCCGATGGCGTGCGTGTCGCGCAGGCCGACAAACTTCCATGTCGTGCCGGCATCAATCGATTTGTAGACGCCGTTGCCGCCGACGATATTCCCGCGGATGCAGGCTTCGCCCGTGCCGACGTAAATCACGTTCGGATCAGATTCCGAAACGGCAATGGCTCCGATCGCGGGCGATGCGTCTTTCGTCTTATCGAATATCGGCTTCCAGTTAAGGCCGCCGTCGGTGGTCTTCCACACGCCTCCCGCAGTCGATCCGAAATAGTAGGTGTCGTCTTGACCAACAACTCCTGCCACTGCTACGACACGACCGCCGCGGAACGGACCGACCAAACGATATTGCAGGCCCTTCCATGGACCCTGCGATTCGCCATCGTCTTGCTGGGCCGCTCCCGTGGTCGCATTACTTTCTGAATGTTTTTGCGCCTCCGTCTGTTTTTGAGAAGGCTCTGAAGTCGGTTTGGTCTGATGTTTCTGCGCCAGCGCTGAGGTAAGGGTGAATGCAATAACAATAACAAGCGTAGCCGTTCGCAAAGGTATTCCTCCCGGGAACGTAAACAATAAATCGAGCAGGCATGAATACTCAAGCTGCCAGGGAAAGGCGGAGCGTCTTAAAGCGGCACCGCGCGGTAATATTCAACGAATTTGCGACGAATCAGGCGGGAACGATCGGTTGGGGAACGCCACCGGCGACGACCCGGTTGCGTCCTTCTTTTTTCGCTTGAAACATTCTCTGGTCGGCCAAGGCAAACAATTCAGCCGCATCATCTCCATCTTGCGGAAAACTCGCCAAGCCGGCGCTGATCGTGACTTGCACCCTCTGCCCTCTGGGAGGGACCACCATAGAAGTGCCAGCCACCAATTCCCGCAACGACTCCAGCTTTCGCTGCGCCACTTCCATATCGGTTTCCGGAAGAATCACAACGAATTCTTCTCCTCCATACCGTCCGGCAATATCACTTTGGCGAAAAGAATTGCGAAGCGTGGCGCCCATGGTTCGCAAAACGAGATCGCCGGCCAGGTGGCCGTGCGTGTCGTTGAGCAGTTTGAAGTGATCGGCGTCAATCACAGCGATAGTAAGCGGTTTGGAGTAGCGACGGGCGCGGCTGAGCTCGATCGTAAACCTTTCGTCCACATAACCTCGGTTGAGTAATCCGGTGAGTTGGTCGCTGGTTGCCAGTTGCAATAATTTCTGGCTGCGCACGACGAGAGAAAAGCTGAGCGCGGAGGCGATCAGCATAATGATGAGGCGCGATACCTGGGCTGACCAGCCGAAATACCCGTATGCATAAGGGGCGTACGCAGTGCTGTTGAGATCCCAATGCATTGCGGTAAAGCACACAATCGCAAGATACTGACCGAACGCCAGCAAGCCAGCCAGGATGCAGACTCGCTTGTCATAACGAAGGCTCGTCCCGCCGATCGCCAGAAAATAGCCTTCAAAAGCGACTTTGCTGTTTACGGCCGTATGCGGCTCGTTCATCAGAAGGAAAAGCACAAGCCCGCCACTTACCAGGCTGACGTCGAGGCTGCTGCTGGCAAAACTCAGCCACGAGGGGTTGTATTCCCGGGAAATAATGATGTAAACGATGATGGAGAGAATGAAAGTAACCGACGTCAGACTCAGGCCGACGATGCTCTCCTTCTTGTCCATCGAAAAAAATAAGGCGTTGACTGCGGGTATTACCAGGAGTGCCGAGGCAAGGCATAAACGCACCTTCGCCACCAGGAGCTCGCCCGCGATTCCGGCTTCAGCCAAAATCGGGTCCGGCGGAGACCATGCCCGGCCGAAAATACTTTTCAAGCTGAAGTTCATAGAAAGAATTGCAAAGTGTGGTCTGGACCGGCGTTACTGAAGATAAAGAATGAAAGTCGAACCCACCCAAGCCGACAATCAAGGATATTAGTCGCGCCCTGCCTAGGACAACCAGAATTACAAACAGACGTACCAAGAAGACAAAACCATACTGAGCTGAGTCAACTAGGCGGGAATCAAGATAACCTTGAGAGGCTGTGTGTGACGAGAGCTGGTTAACTCCCCGGCGTCATCTGCGCAGGTGCGCCGCCTTCTGATTCCGCACCGTTGAATACAGAGTTCGCACCCATATGCGCTGGGGCAATCGAAAGCAACTGCTCTTTGCGATAAATCAGATTGCTGGCATTGAAGGTGGCTAGCTCAAACCCATGCCCGTGCGTGATCGCGTCGGTGGGGCAGGCCTCCACACAGTAACCGCAAAAAATGCAGCGGTTGTAGTCGATGTTGTAAACCTTGGCATAGCGTTCCGCGCCCGAAATTCGCTTTTCTTCGGTATTCTCCGCAGCTTCAATGTAGATGCAGTTGGCTGGACAGGCAGCGGCGCACAGAAAACAAGCAACACACTTTTCCAGTCCATTTTCGTCGCGCTGCAGCACGTGCATGCCGCGGAAACGCTCCTGGAACTTCGCGCCCTTCAGCGGACCGGGACCGTCGGGATAGTTCTCCACGATGGTCGGCTGAAACATTTCCTTCAGGGTAATGGTCATTCCCTGAGCGATCGCCCCGATGTTTTTGATGACGGACATTGCGTATCTAGTATAGCGGAAGCGGAACCATGAGGTCGGAGGCTTAGGGAACTGCGCGATTCAACGCAGCCTCCCCTACCCCGTCGCATGGGCCCGGGACTTAACAATCCCTTTACGCGAGGGTTACTTCACCACTACAGTGCCCGTCATCTTGGGATGCACAGAGCAAAAATATGTGTACGTTCCCGCTTTCGTAAACGTGTACGAGAACTTTTCGTCCGTATCCCTCACTTTTGATTTGAACACGCCGTCTGTGCTCACCACCGTGTGTGGAATGTCGTCCATGTTCGTCCACGTTACCGTCGCTCCAACGGGCACCGTAACTGTCTGCGGACCAAAGACAAAGTTATCGATCTTCACCTCCGCGTTTGACGTCGACGGCTGGTCACTGGCCCAGATACCTTTCGTCCCAACCCCCAACAACATCGTCGCAATCAGTACAGGAGTCGCTAAAGCTGCAACCCACAGATGTTTCCTTGTCATTTTTTATTGCCTTTCTTGGATCTTTGTTCCTGCTCTATCTGGCCCCGCTTCAGCCGACTTTTGACTGAACTCGAAGAAATTCGCCAACTCGCCCTGATGCTGTACTGCCCGGGGCAGCGAGCGGCGAATCGACAATCGCGAGACTTCTGCCACTCACCAGATAATTCACATCGGTAATCCCCAGCACCCGTTGGAACTGATCGGCTGGCACCTTCATCGGTCCGGCAGAAGGAGCGCTCCCCGGCGCAGGTTGCGGGAACGCCGTCGACATCGCGGTGTGGAACGAAACCTTACCTTCAATCTTCTGCATGATCTGGTGGATATGGCCGTTCAGCACGGTCACCGAACCAAATTTCTTGACGTACGACAGCGCTTGTTCGCTGTCGTCGGTTCCCCATCCCCAATCCGGATAGATCGTCCACAGCGGAATATGTGCGAAGAGCACAATCGGAGTGCTGGCCGATCGGCTCTTGAGATCGTCGTCAAGCCACGATCAGCTGTTCGTGACCAAGCGATCCCATGCCTCCTGCCTTCAGGTTGGCAACATTCACCAGGCCAACGAAGTGGACGCCCTTATGGTCGAAGCTGTACCACCCCGCGCCCTTGGTGCCTTTCCCGTAGCGCTGGAGATACTCCTCGCCGTTATCGCTCAGCATGTCGTGCTCGCCCGGCACAAAATAAATCTGCTTCGCAGCCGCTCCTTTTAATGCCTGGTCCAGAGTGTCGAACTCGCTTGCCTTCGAGAGCTGGCTTAAGTCGCCCGTGTGGATGATGAAATCCGGCGTGTGTGGCATCGCGTTGATCTTGTCAATCGCGGCCTGCAGCGTAGCAGTGACATCTGGGTTCGCCGGCTTGTTAAATCCGATATGGCTGTCGCTGATCTGCACAAAGCTGAAATCTCCCGGCTTTGTCGGCTTTGCCACCCGAGTTCTTAGCGAACGCGCGCGACACCGGAATGCCGCCGCTCATCGTCCAAACTAGTCCCGTACCTGCCCACGCCATGCACTTCAGAAAGCCTCGGCGGTCAACGCCATCGTGGTTGAGGTCTTGCAGGTTCTGATCGATGAGATCATTCTTCTTATTCGGCATTTTGCCTCCCCGGTGTGTGACGATCTGGATGGATAACTCTGGATGGATAACAAAGATCGATGGCTTTTATTCCAAGAAAATTACGAGACGAGAATGAGTTTTTGCGGGCCACTAACCAGGGCCATTTACTCCGCTGACGAAGCCGCCCAAATGCGCCGTGAGCCCGACCATAACGACGCCCAAGATTTCAAGCGGCAGGCGGTAGCTTGGCGGCCGCACTGCATTCCTTTGCGCCCGGAAATGAACCATCCAAACGAGCCAGATGAACCCGGTCGAAAGCCCTGCCAGCACGAGATGCAGCAGAAGAAGTCCTTTGAGTTTCTGCCCTTCGAGTTGAAACCGCCACGCAAGAATGCCGGTGACCACAACTGGCACCGTCGAGATTGCCGCCACAAGAAGGTTGTAATAGGCCGCGTCTGCCGCGCCGCGACGCTTCGTCCATTGCGCAATGAAGTCAAACGCTACCGCGGAAATGAACAACGCAATCGGAAAGTGAATCAACACTACGTGCTGTGCGTGTTTCGCCAGAAACACAGTCTTCGGATCGAACGGATTGACCATCGTCGCCTCTGCAGTGCAAACCAATCGGGCAAGTTTTTATTCCGTTCGGATCCTCGAATTGGCAAAGCGCCGTGAGGATTATTTAAGGAATAAAACGACTTCTGCGATGTTCTACTATGTGGACGTGTCCGGCCAGGACCCTCAACCCGATTCATTTGAAGCGCTGGCAATGCCGCTCTTCGATCAGTTGTATAACTTCGCGCAATGGCTTACCCGCGATCGCGACGAGGCAGAGGACTTGGTACAGGAGACTTACGCGAAGGCATTACGAGGCTTTTCGTCTTTCCGGTTGGGAACGAATTTCCGGGCGTGGATGTATCGCATCTTGCGCAACGCGTTCTTGACCTCCCGCACCGGTTTGAAAGTAACCGTGACCGTAGCTTTAGACGCGGACGAAGACGGGCCGAGCTCGCGGTAGAGCACGAAACGCCGGAGACAGTTCTTTTCGAACGCGCGAGCCGCGACCAACTGCAAAGCGCGATGGATGACTTACCCGTTCATTTTCGCGAGATCCTACTTTTGTGCGAAGTGGAAGAGATGTCTTACCAGGAGATTTCCGAGACACTCTCGGTTCCCATCGGTACCGTGATGTCCCGCTTATCTCGAGCAAGGCGAAGCCTGCGGGACCGACTGAGCAGCAAAGAAGGAACACCTGCGGCGGCAATGGCAAAGGGGACCAAGCATGGTTTGTGATGCCTGGAAGGCGAAGATCGACACCTACATTGACGGTGAACTACCCGAGGAGGACATGCGCACCTTTGATGCTCATGTGCGCACCTGTTCGTCGTGCTCCGCGGATGCGCTTTCCCGCGTGCAGATCAAGCGCGCAATTCAGGCCGCCGGAAGGCGTTTTACTCCGAGCGCCGATTTCCGAAGCCGGATGCAGCAGAGCATTGCGTCTAAGCCTCGCCAGCATAGCTTCCGATGGAGGTGGATGATGGCGGCCGCAGCCGTAGTTTTAGTTGCCGCGGTGTTGTCGCTCACCTATGTCGCAACCCAACCTCGTCGAGAACTGGCTTACCGAGAACATGTCTTCAGCGAAATCGCCGACTTGCATGTTTCCACTTTGGCAAGTTCGTCGCCCGTCGATGTCGTCTCCACCGATCGCCATACAGTCAAGCCGTGGTTCCAGGGAAAAATTCCGTTCGCATTCAACTTGCCGGAACTCCAGGGCACCGACTTTTCGCTCTTGGGCGGGCGCATGACCTACCTCGATCAAACACCCGGCGCCCATCTCATCTACGATGTGCGGAAACACCATATTTCTGTTTTCGTGTTTCAGGACCGGGCTTTAACAAAGAACTTTGGCGACAATCCTTCCCAGTCGAACAAGCTGCCTTTCAACATGGAAACCTGGAGCCAAAACGGCCTCCGATATTTCGTGATTGGCGACGCCAGTGTCGCCGATATTGAGAACCTCGCGAAGTTATTCAAAGCATCCACTTGAACTGCTTTGCCGCCTCACGTGGTCCGCCCGGTCCGGATAGTGCTCGGCGACACTACGAGACCGCAGCCTATGCAGCCTTCGCGCCGTCTTTCAGCGCGTGGAGGTGCCCCACCGGCTTCTCTTGCAACAGCAGTTCCGTAGCCCGCACTCGTGGATGACTATGAAACCAGTTTTGTACCACCGAATCATGCAGGAAGTTCGCAATTGATAACAGGCTCATGCCCTGGTGGTGAGCCATCCAGCAACGTACCAGTTGTGGTCGACGAGATTGCATCCGCCCGCGCGACAAGCTGAAGTCCAGCGATTCGTAAAATCCATACAAACCCATCCACCGCTGCCGTTGCATTTGGCGCAAATTCCGCAGCGCCCCCTGAGGGTCCACGCTCAATGACAGCACCGATGAATAGGGTGAAATCACGGGACCGGGATGCTCCGGTTTCTGGATTGCCAATTGCGGAACTCCAAAGGGGTAGTACGTATAATTGCCCCCATCATCCATCCTTGCGCAGGCTGATTCCGAGATCCCCCACGGCACGCTCTTCTCTGCCGCATACGCCTGTTGCGCCGTTACCGCGACTGTCGCCGCTCGTTCCAGCAGAGTGTTGGATAGATGCGAGTCCATAGCGTCGGCATAAGGTACTCGAACATCGTTCCGGTCCACGAAAGCAATCCGACCATGCCATCCTGCGCCATGGGTGCGCGCCCGAGCTGAAACCAGCTTTCCTGCGGAATCTCATCTTTAGCGATGGCAACCAGGTAGGCGATGCGGGCTTCACTTGCCAGCAAGTCATAACACGCCGGCAGAAGCTGGCGCTTCTCGACTTCGAAAGCCACCGAGAGGAGTTGCCGCCGCTCGTTGAAAAGAAATTCGAAATCCATTTCATCGGCCAGCACGCCGGCTTGGTCAGCAACCTTGTTAAGTTCTTCAATCAGGCGCATAACATTGGCGCGCGCCGATGGCAGCAGCGACAGCAATTTTCGATAGCTGTTGCCTGACTCTGCTCCCATCGCAGAATCCGCCGATTGCAGTCGAACCGAAAGATCATCAATGAATGCCGGCAGATGTTGAAGCGCATGCCTCTCATCCGAGCGATTCTGCAAACGTATTTTCGAATCCGTCTGAAGCTCCGCAAATTCCGGCAGCAGCCACGGAACGTAAGTCTCAACCGTGTCTCGGATCTGTTTGATCCGTAACTGCGTTTGCGTTTGAAACCATCCCGCCTCGGCAGCACGCTTTGAATTTAAGACCCTCGCGCGAATGTTCTCGAGAATGGCATCCGGAAAAGTCAGGAGATATTGCAGCCACCCCGGGCCACGAAGCGATTTCTCCATGGCAGAAAACTTGCGTCGAGGTAACGCTCCGAGCGTAGTTAGAACGTAAAGATGATCGACAATGCCTTCCGTCAACTCAGGTTGCAACAAGGGCCGGTCGAGTAATTCCCGGCAGCCCTGCTGAAGTGTCCAAAGCGAAGCGACCAGATTGCCATTGTCTACGCTTGAAATGATTGCCGGTCGCAGAGGCACCAGCGTCAGCGTGTCGTACCAGTTGAGAAAGTGACCCCATGCCGCTCCATTTTCGCAACCGTTGCCAGCGTCTTGAGATCTGAGTGCCACAAACTCCGGCACTGTGAGATAGCCGAAATCGCAAGCCACCTGCCGGACATTGAACAAGAATCCAAGGTTCGTCGGAGAAACGCGAGGAGCTATCTTAAGTCCGTCTTCCTGCACATTGTCCAGGAATCAGCCAATGTGCTCTTCCGTGCTGAATTCGGCGAAATATCGCCAGGTTCGTAATGCCGGCAACTCGCAACAACCGTCGATCCTTTCCGAAATTTCTTTGCGCGGCGCGCGCGGCGGAAGATTCATCCACGCAGAAATCGGCTTGCTGAAGCCCACAAGACGAGAACCGGCAGCGCCGCCGGTAGAGTCGCGCCGGCGGGCAAAGCCAACCAGCACCAAGATCACCAGCGCCAGAACGGGCGTCCAGTTCAGATACATATCAAGCATCGTGCGTTTTTCACCCGCAAGTTCCGCTTCCGCAGCAGTCTCCCACTGCAACAGCCTCTGCCGCGTGATAAACCTCCGCACCATCGTACGAACGACAGCATCCAGCGACAATAGTGCCTGATGTGCCAGAAAAGTGATCATTAACCCATTAGTGACGGTCGCGTTAACCAGCCATTCATACGCGCCGGAGAAAATCGATTTCTTCCCCAGTGCCGCGGCGCTGAATAAAATCGTATCGCCAATCTGCACGATCGCAGGTAAGAACAGAATGACGATCGTCGCGATCGTCCAATGCGCGGCACGCCCGGGCAGACCAGTCCATCCCAGCAAAACAAAGCAAACAATGCGCCGGTTCCACCAGGCTGCGCCGCAGGTTGTCGAGAATCTTCCAGCTGCGAAACCACGGACAGCGGATTTGGCACGCGTTGCCCCGCTTCTTCCGGCACCGTCGGCAGCAGCCATTCCGCGATCTGCCAATCGCCGCGCAGCCAGCGGTGTTTCCGGCGATTGTGAGCGCTGTAGTGAGAAGGATAGTCTTCGATCACTTCGATATCGCTGACCAGTCCGGCGCGAGCATACGCACCTTCCATCAGATCGTGGCTGAGCAGAGCGTTGCGCGGAAAGCGGCCGTGAAGCACCTGGTGCAACGTATCTACCTCATAGATCCCCTTGCCGACAAAAATGCCTTCCCCATACAGGTCCTGATACACATCCGACGTCGCATGCGTGTAGATATCCAATCCCGTCTGCCCTGAATAAATGCTGCAAGCCGTGACCGCGCCGAACTCTGCACGCTGACGCCAACCCGCGGCTGCAGAATGCCATAGCCCGCAACGACGATCCCTTTCTCGCGCATCGATGATTGCCTGATTTAAGGGATGCGCGAATGTCCCCACCATTCGGCGCGCCGAACCGCGAGGAAGTTCGTATCGGAATCCAGAGTAATCACGAAGCGCACGTTGGATAATAGCTGAGAGATTGCCAACCTTCACGGGAAAGCTGTCAAACTTGCCGCGCAGACAGATTATTCAAGTCCATCAACTTGCCGCGCTTGCGCTCCCATCCCATCCACAGCCGCTCACGCGGGTTATAGACGCGATGGCGATGCAACAAAAGAAATGAGCCCATGCCTCCTCGCCGGCATATTTTTCGTTCAAGCCGCGATCAGCTCGGTCCAGCCAAATCCACCGAGCGGATGTATCTCTTCCCGCGGTTGCGCAGCGAGAATCCGGGAAGATCGCGATAGCAAAGCAAAATGGATGATTCGGATCCTGATTTCCAAGATACCGAACCTCCATGTTTTCCACCAGCTGCCGAACCTGCTTTTCGTTTATGAGTAAGGTCGGAATTGCCACCAGCGTCACGCAGTCGTTTGGAATGCCCTCCGAAAAATCCAGCTTCGGCAGAGTCTTTGCGCGGCAGCAGAAGCGTGGCCATATAATTCATGATCTGTACGGCGCTTTGCGAACCGGGAATCAATACGGCCAGGATTGCGCAGCGAAACCATCCACAGGGAAGTAGTTGGCGGCGTCAGCAGAAGCACCACGCCCGACACAATGGCCAGCGTAATGGCCGCAATACCCGGAAGATAGAACTCATCCGGATGCCGCAGCAAGAAAACTCGCGAGCGCTGCGCCAGGGTGGGATGGAAGCCGGCCCGCTGCCAAAGATTGGGCGCACCTTCCGCCACCAGATAGAAACCCGACGTGCGACGTGCGCTCCGTGACTCGCGGGTCTTGGTTCGGTCGCTCCTTCGCGCGGCGGGCCAACGCCAGCACCTCTCCAGCAACCTTTATCTCCGAGCAATCGCTGCGGCTGGCGATGGTAACGATCTCCTGGCGGTACTGTTCGCGAGTCTCGTAATCCATCCGCGCATAGGCTCCCGCCGGGTCTTCGCGCAACACTTTATCGAAAAGGATGAGCGGTTCGATCACCAGCTTCCAGGCGGTCTGCTTAATCTCCTGCAGGCTGCGCAGCGGCGTGTGCGCATCCTGTCTTTCCCCAGGATTTTGCAGCGCCCTCCGGCAACGCTCCGCGATGCGCTCCAGCAATTCCAGTTTCATCGCAGCGATCAGCATCCATAGCTCACCCATCCGGAGCACGGTAGTCTGCTGGAACTCCATCACGTACGAGGAGAAAGTTTCTGCGTCGAAGCGATATCCATTCGCCGCCAGGTAATCCTGAGCCACCGCTGCTACCCGCGGCACGATAGTGCCGTCCTGCGCTCGAACCAGAGGAAGCTCGTCCGCGGTGCGAAAGGTTTCGCACGTCTGCCGCAGTTCGCCCTCTAGCAGAAAAACCTGCGCCTGCGCCTCGCGCAGATCGTCACTAATGCGCCTTCCCGATTGGGGTGCCAGCGCATTCAATACGGGGCGAAACGATCGCGTCAGCAACTCGCAACGATCGTTAAAGTGGCGAGACTCGTCTTGCGCCGGAATCCACGCCAGACTTCGCCCTAACTCATGCGCGCTCAAAACTAACGGGTCTGGACTCAAAGTCAATGGACTTATCTCCGCGTCCCTGTCACCCGCAAACGAGTTCTGCGGCTGCTCTTCTACACTCGCGAGCTCCAGGGGACCGTTTTGTTGCGTCATTAGCTTATTTTCCATCAGCGATAGCTCGAGGCCTGCATCTCAAACATTTCCGCATAGCGGCCACCCAGGCTGGAAAGTTCGTCGTGCGTTCCTTCCTCGGCGATCCTCCCATTTTCCAGAACTAGGATGCGATCCGCCGAACGCACGGTCGAGAAACGGTGCGAAATAAACAGCGCCATTTTTCCTGCCGTCAATTCGGCAAATCGATGGAACACCTCGAATTCAGCGCGGGCATCCAGAGCGGCGGTGGGTTCGTCAAGAATGAGCAGCTGTGCATCCCGCAGATACGCTCGAGCCAGCGCGACTTTTTGCCACTCGCCGCCGGAGAGATCGACGCCCTGCTCGAAACGCCGTCCCAGCATCTGCTCGTAGCCTCCGGGCAAGCGACCGATGGTCAAATCCGCCAGACTCTTTTCGGCGGCGCCTTTCAGCAGTTCCAGATTGTCCTTCTCCTGGATGCGCCCAATCGCAATATTTTCTCGCGCCGTCATCTCATACCGCATGAAATCCTGAAAAATTACGCCAATTTCGCGATGCAAGTCTTCGAGGTCGTAGTCGCGTAAATCCACGCCGTCGAATAGAATCTCGCCTTCGGTGGGATCGTAGAGCCGCGTGATTAACTTTACGATCGTCGTCTTGCCCTGGCCGTTCTCGCCAATCAGCGCCAGCCGTTCGTTGGTGTGAAGCTTGAAATTAATGTTGTCCAGAACCCGCCGTGAATTTCCCGGATAACTGAACGAAACATTTCTAAATTCGACGCCGCGCGTAATCGGTCGCGGTGCCGGCAACGCGTTTGGCTTGTTGCGAATGGTCGGTTTCATCTCGAAGAAGGCCAGCAAATCGGTGAGAAACAATGCCTGGTCGCCAATTCCGGCGAAAGTGGAAAATATCTGCTCGATGTTGCTGCTGGCTTGTTGAATCGCGCCCGCCAGAAACGTTAACATGCCGACCGTTAGCGCTCCCTCCAGGGTGCGCCAGATCACGAACGCATACGCCGAGTAATAGCCCATTGAACCGATGGAGGACAGCAACGCACCGGCAATCAGCTTGCGCCGCGACAAGGCCACATTCTCGGTGTAGATTTCGTCCGACAAACTTGTGAAGCGTTCCACCAGAAATTTCTTTAAGCCAAAAAGCTTCAGCTCTTTGGCGGCCTCTTTGCTCCCGCCCAGGATTCGCAGGTAATCCAACCGCCGCCGCGCCGGAGTCTGCCGGAAGTTCTTCGCGTACCCCAGAAATGCGAAATGGCTCTCGCCCAGGAACGCGGGAACGACTCCCGCGATCAGCAGAAGCATAAGCCAGGGGGAGAAGAACATGATGGAAACAGAGAGCGTGATCGTGGTGACCGCTTGCTGGATGAGCCGTCCGATCTGCTGGATCATAACCAGACGGTCGGTGGCCTGAACCCGGGCACGCTCCAGCCGGTCGTAAAAAACCGGATCCTCGTAGGCCATCAGGTCCAAAGATGCCGCGTGGTTCATTACCCGAATGCTGATGTACCGTGTGTATTTATCGCCCAGCAAGGAATCCGAATAATCAATTGACCTGAGCAAAACACTGTTCAGCACAGCCAGCGAAAATTCCGCGGCCACGAGCCACCAAAAACCGTGATTCACGGGCTGGTGCGTGCGGGCGGCATTGACGATTCCATCGATGATCAGCCGCGTAATCCAGAGGAGACCAACCGGCAGCAGCGAAGCGAATATTCGCGAGATGAGCCCGAAGAGCACAACTGCGGGCCCCGAATCCCACACGATCTTCAAGACGGCAGGTACGTTCCGCAGGGATGAAATCCTTTCCTGCCACCCCGTCCAGAAAGTTTTGCGCTCAGACAATTTCAACCCCTGCCGCTCTCGAGTTGGATTCTTCTCTGCACGTACAAAATCGTCGGCTTCTACAGCCTGCTATCGGCAACTGAGAAGGGTCTCGAGTTGAATGCAAGACCCGAAAGGCCGCGCTTATAGTTCTGACACTTAACCACTTATGGAACTATTTTGCCCAATGTACTCCACCAGTCTCGCTTTTGCTTCCCGAGACCAACAATACAGTCTTTACCCGATACAGATGCGTTAGTTAGTGCATGGGTAGCATGACGGATTTTCGGGACGCAGCAAACTCCTGGGTGGACTGTGCTCCGCACGATAACCGGGCGTTCGGGACTCCACTCGACAAGATCTAAAACATCATGCGGGCAGTAACTGTCCGCGCGTCTCTGCGCCGAAAGGAATGAGCAGAAGTCCAAGCGCAAAGGCGAGCGCGGTCAGAGCTACGGGCGTACCAAGTGACCCAAAGTGACGAACGCCGGCCCCGACCAGAAACGCTGATTCCCGCTCCACCAAAACGTGCAAACGACGTAGCGAAAGCAAAAGCGCTCACGCGACGGTCGGTAGGATATTGCTCTGGCAGCCAGAGCGTATACACCGAAAAATTTGCTCCTCCATGCCGAGAAAGAAAAGGCAGACAAAAAACCACAGGCAGCCCCGCACTGCCAAGATAGAAAACTTTGCCGAACGTTAGAGCAATGAAGACCATCATCAATGCAAAATAGAATGCCAGCGCTCCACGACGCCCCGCCCGCTCCGCCAGCCAGGGCATCATCAGACAACCAAGAATGGTCGCGAAGGAAACAAGCATCACTCCCCACCGACGCGAGTTGAGCCACTCCAGGCCCTGATCGCCCCGCCGCTTCCGCCAGCGCGGTAATGGCCGATGGAACGTACACCGTGCCCGCCCAAAGTCCTGAAATTGAGGCCAGCATGAATAGACAATTCAAAATCGTCCGCCGTCGCAACACGGGCGAAAAAATGGCCGCCAGAGGACGCCGGAACTTCCAGTTCCGGACGACGCTTTCCTTCTCGCGCCATCGTGCCGGCTCGGTAACACCGTGGCGTATCCACGCCAGCAGCACCGCCGGCAGCCCCGCCCACCAAAAACATCGCCCTCCATCCAAAACGGCTGCCGATCGCGTAATTAGCAATCGCAGCGATAAATACTGCCCACGTAGTATCCCGTGTGCATCCACCCGGCACCCTGCCGTCGGCGGCTTTCAGGCCACTCTTCGGCAACAAAAGTCCCGCCCATCGCCCACTCACCACCAATTCCGATCCCCGCAAGCAGTCGCAGGATTGCCAATTGCCAGATGTTGGTGGCGAAAGCGCTGAGGAACGTGAACACCGAATAACACAAGATCGTCAGCATCAGCGTTCGGACACTGCCGAACTTGTCGCCAATTGGCCCCCAGAGGAAAGCCAATCCCCAGCCGATCAAAAACAATGCAAAGAGCAGCGATCCGTAGTAGCCGATATTCGCTTTGGTCGCCGCTATCCCCGTGCGGGGAAGTAACTCTCTCAAGGAAGGAACCAACACCATGCATAGATTAAAAAGTCCATGCCATCCAGCGTCCCTTCTCCGAAGCCGCCCAGAAACCTCGTATTTGGTTGCGGGAAAGTGAGCTAGAGTTTGCGAGTGAAGCAGCACTTTGAACCCGGTCGTTGGTGGTGTTGCCCATTGGCGAGGAACTATACCAAAGAAATTGTCCGCTCCGTCGAAAAGTTGCGCAGCAAGCTCGAGGCGCCCTCACCCGGCATTTCCCCAGAGTGTTGGTCTGAATCCCAGTCTGAAATCAGTCATTGACAAGGTCTTGCGGAAGAGGATATTAGAGGTCGCACACTTGTTGCCGTCTCCCGACAAGCGCAGCCAAAAAAGGAGAGGCCCATGCACTGGAGCCAGGTCTACGACCCATTGGGTCATTGGTGGCTGTCTACCCTCGTGGCCGCACTGCCAATCGTAGTGCTGTTCACCTTGCTCGCCGGATTACGCGTGAAGCCACATTGGTGTGCGATCGCGGGCGCTGGCACCGCAGTGCTCGTGGCCATCCTCGTTTTCAAAATGCCCCTGACCCTCGCGGTCACGAGTTTTGCCTACGGCGTGGCGTTCGGAATCTTAAAAATTGCGTGGATTGTGATCGCCGCCGTCTTTCTCTACGACATCTCCGTCGAGACCGGCCAATTCGAAATCATGAAGGAGTCCATCGCCGGAATCACTCCCGATCGCCGCCTCCAGGTATTTCTCGTCGCCTTTTGTTTCGGCGCTTTCATTGAAGGAGCCGCGGGATTCGGCGCTCCCGTCGCCATCGCGGGGGCCTTCATGATCGGCCTCGGCTTCAAACCCTTCCACGCCGCCGCACTGAACCTCATCGCCAATACCGCGCCCGTGGCTTGGGGCGCGATCGGCACTCCCGTTCATACTCTCGCCGCAGTGACGGCTCTGCCCGAATCCGATCTCAACGCCATGATCGGCCGCATCCTGCCATTCACCGCCGTCATTGTTCCCTTCTGGCTGGTCCGCACTATGGTGAGTTGGTCGCGAAACCTTTGAAGTTCTTCCCGCCATTCTGGTCGTCGGCGTATCCTTCGCTCTCACCCAATTTTTCTGGTCCAACCATGTGGACAGCAACCTCGTCGATATCATGGCCGGCGTCGTCTCCATCGTCGCGACTGTGATTTTCCTTCACTTCTGGAAGCCCAAGAAAATCTGGCGCTTCGATTACGACGGCAAAGATGCTCCGCCTTCCTCCTCCCACCGCGAAAATCAGCGATCAATTTGGAGCAGAATGGAAACCCGCGGAATTCGACGGCTTGGCAACGGTTCGTAAGTATTCGGCCGGACAAGTCGCCAAAGCTTGGATGCCGTTCGGCATCCTCTCAGTCTTCGTGCTCCTCTGGGGATTGCCTACCGTGAAACTCGCAATTAACCAGGCCACCACCCCGGCATTTAAGGTCGTGCTGCCCGATGGCACGGTTCGCAAGGGCGCTCCAGGATGGGACGTCCCTTATCTCCACAATGCGGTTTATCGTTCCGCTCCAGTCGTAACCAAGCCGACTCCCGAAGCGGCGCGCTACGACTTCAATTGGCTCTCCGCCACCGGCAGCGGATGCTTTCTCGCCGCCATCGTCGCCGGCTTGCTCCTCGGCGTGAGCCCCGTTCGCCTCATGAAGATTTTCTGGCGCACACTGGTCCGCATGCGCCTCGCCATGGTCGCCATCTCATTCATGCTTGGCTTGGGTTACGTCACTCGCTACTCCGGCCTGGACGCCGTGCTTGGCCTGGCCTTCACGCGAACGCGGCTGGTTCTACCCGTTCTTCGGCACATTCCTTGGATGGCTCGGGGTCGCTCTTACCGGCAGCGATACTTCTTCCAACGCGCTCTTCGGCAGCCTGCAGCGCATTACGTCGCAGCAACTCGGCATCGATCCCATTCTGATGTGCGCCGCCAACAGCGCGGGTGGCGTCATGGGCAAGATGGTCGATGCTCAATCCATCACAATCGCCACCGCCGCCACCGAGCAGGTAGGAAACGAAGGCATCATCTTCCGTTTCGTTTTCTGGCACTCCATCGCGCTCGGCGCAATTGTAGGCATCATTGTGATGCTATACGCGTACGTCTTCCACGCGGCGGTGCCACACGGATTGACGTTCGTAAAATAGGGTTCCTAACAGACCTTTCTAGCAGCAACCCATCTTCACTTCGCCGGCGTCGGTAAGAGGAGGACCAAAAGCCTCTACCGGGGCAGGCGCGCCTTTGAATGCGGCGATCCATCGCCGCACTGCGTCGAAGACCACCAGCACGACACCCGTAATGAAGATGCTCATCAGAATGGTGTCCAGGTAGCCCGTGAATACCCTCCCAGGCTTCGCCGTGAGCGGCCAGAAAATATTCTTGATCGACAGAACACCCGCAGTCACCGTCGTCACCCCCATGAAGCACATCGGCACGAACGTGATCCACGCATACTTGGCCTGCCCATATTGATCAGGAAGGTCGTGCACACAGCCAGCGCGATCGTGGCCAGCAACTGGTTCCCGGTTCCGAACAGCGGCCACAGCGTCGAAATATTTCCCGTGTAGATCAGGCCGCCCCAGCCCAGAACCACGACCGAGCTTGTCATCACGTTCCCCGGCAGCCAGGCATTGTTGCCGAATGGCTTGTGCACTTTGCCCATGAGCTCCTGCAAGACGTAGCGGGCAACGCGCGTGCCCGTATCGATCGTCGTCAGGATGAAGAGCGCCTCGAACATGATGGCGTAGTGGTACCAATAGCCCATCAGAGTCGACATCCCGGGCAAGCCCCTTGAATATTTGCGCCATGCCAACCGCGAGCGAAACCGCGCCTCCAGTGCGTCCCGCCAAATGCTCGCCCACTTGCTGCGAGAACATATCGAGATTGACTGTAGTCAATCCAAGTTTGGCGAAAACTGCCGGCGCGGTGTTGATGGCGAAATAGTCGCCCGGATACAGCGAGCACGCGGCGATCAACGCAAGTATGCCGACCAGCGATTCGCGCGATCATGGCGCCGTATCCGATGAAGCGCGCCTCAGTCTCTTTATCCAGCATCTTCGGCGTCGTGCCCGACGAGACCAGCGAGTGAAAGCCGGAAATCGCTCCGCACGCGATGGTCACAAACAGAAACGGGAAGAGTGGGCCTTTGATAATCGGCCCGCCCCCATGCACGAAAGCCGTGAAGTTCGGGAACTGAATGTTCGGATGAACTACGAAAACACCAATGACGAGAACGGCGATCGTTCCCAGCTTCACGTAGGTCGAGAGATAATCGCGCGGCTCAAGCACCAGCCAGACAGGAAGCACCGAAGCAATCAGTCCATAGATCGCCATCATGATAGTGATCTGATGGGGCGTGAAGGTCAGAGCCGAAGCCATGCCGCTCTGCGCCACCCAATGCCCAGCAACCACACTGGCGAGCAGCAGGACAACTCCAAAAATACTGGGACCCGTCACCGTGATTTTCCCGGCGTGGCTCTTGAACATCCACAATCCCATGATCACCGCAATGGGGATCGTCATACCGATTGTGAAAACGCCCCAGGGACTGTTCGACAGCGCATTGACCACCACGATCCCAAGGCCGGCGAGCGTGACCAGAAGAATGAACAACACCGCAATCATCGCGACCAGTCCCGCAAAAGGACTGATCTCCGTCCCCGCAAGATTCGCCAGGGAACGGCCACGATGTCTTACCGAAGCCACCAGCACAATGAAATCCTGGACACATCCCGCGACCACCGCGCCCACCAGTATCCAGATAAAGCCGGGCGCAAATCCGAATTGCGCGGCCAGCGTCGGTCCAACCAGTGGCCCCGCCCCGGCGATGGCAGCAAAGTGGTGTCCGAACAGCACCCACCGCGGCGAGGCAACATAGTTATGTCCGTCCGCATAGGCGTGTGCCGGAGTCACCCGGCGATCGTCAAGAGAAAGCGCTTTGGCTGCAATGAATGCGCTGTAATATCGGTAGGCGATGGCGTACACGCAAAGTGCACCCAACAGAACCGGGAAGGTATTCATGGGCTCGCTCCAGCAAATCAGGCGCTGATTTACGGGCTACAAATTCAACGGATGATCCTACACCCACCGTTCAAATCAGCACAATAAATTAGCTGGATTTAGGAGTCATACGGTTCCTTTCGAAATGTGATCCCTAACCGTACGGAACCCGGACTTACCCACCTTTCTTTTTTCGCTCGGCAAGTAGTTTGATCTCTTCCGTTATTTCCGTTTCCCGGTGCTGGCGCTGAAGGTGGCCTTCTTTCTCCGGGTCGCTCGGAGCCGCCTCATATTTCTTATTCAACTCCTTGAGCACAGAAAGCTCATTGAGGAGTGCCATCACCTGTTCTGACGTCTCGCTACCCATGTTGCCTCCCGCCCCGACTAACCCGCGTTCCTGAACCATTGCTTGGATGGAGTGAACCTTCCGAAAGGTTTCAATCGGAAGTATGTATCATGCCGAACACAAAGAAGGCATTAGTGAAGGTTACGGGCGTAATGGGAATTTGGCAGATATGACCTAAGGGCGACACCAGTTGCAGATACCCTAGTGGATGTCTGTCTGCGTCTGGCGCACTTCACCCTCATGGAAACTCGGCAAGGCAAGCTCCTAGGACGATACGAGATCGTGGACGAGATCGGTCGCGGGGCCATGGGCGCTGTCTATAAGGCTCGCGATCCTAAGATCGACCGCATCGTAGCCATCAAGACCATCCTCTTGCATCAAAATGGCGTCCAGGAACAGCGCGAATTCCGTGAGCGTTTCTTCGTCGAAGCTCAGGCCGCCGGCCGCCTTCTGCACCCGGGCATCGTGGCCGTTTTTGATGTAGGCGAGGAACCAGGAACTTCTGATCCCTACATAGTCATGGAACACATCGAGGGCCAGACCTTGCGCGAGTTGCTCCTGCGCGAGAATGGAAGGTTACCCCTCGATACTGCCCTGCGGATCACTCAGGAACTTGCCGAAGCTCTCGACTACGCGCACTCCCAAGGCGTCGTCCATCGCGATATCAAGCCCGCAAATATCCTCGTCACCAATGAAGGCCAAGCGAAAATCGGAGACTTCGGAATCGCGCAACTGGACCTCTCCCACATGACGTTGCCCGGCCGTATTCTTGGAACACCCGCTTACATGTCTCCCGAACAACTGGAAGGCGAACACGTGGATGGCCGATCCGATTTGTTCTCCCTCGGCGCCATTCTCTATTCCGTGCTGACAGGATTCAGTCCATTCCAGGGAAGCAGCGCCACCACCGTTTGTTTCAAGGTAGCCAATCGCGACCCCTTGCAAGCTACTACCTTGGCTCCAGACCTACCCCCCGAGCTTGACTCGGTTATCTCGCGCGCTTTAGCCAAAAATCCTGCCGACCGCTATCAGCGCGGCCGGGAGTTTGCTCGTGACCTCCGTCAGTTGCGGCAACGTGCTCCAATCGCTCCAAAGGGCGCTCTTTGGTTTTCCGAAGCGGAAGGGCATCGCACCTGGCTCGATGCGGCCTCGAAGACCGCGGGGTTTGATTCCCAGCCTTCCGCAGCTCATTCTTCGCATGCAACGGGCACTACATCCAAGCTAGGCACATCGAACTTGTTGCCGAGATTTTCGTCCTCGCGCGTCCTGGCTGGGCCTCTTATTTCATTTTTTGCGGCTTCTTCCATTCTGGGTTTCTTTGCATGGCGGCAAATTCGAATTTCGACCCCGGCGCCCACCGCGAGGGTGGAAAGTGCGACGAAGCAAAATACGACAGTCGTTCCAAAAGAAAAAACGGATCCCGCTGTAATTGGGACGGAAACGTCCCCGGAGGCAAACAAGCTCAATGAACTGGATTCTGTGGTTCCTACCAACTCTGTTGATGTTCACAAAACTGCGCCAGTTCTTCCCAAGCGCTCTTCACGCGTGCCCAAAACCCTTGCCAAGGCCGGAGTTGCTGCGCCGGCGCCGTCCATAAAGCCCGCGCTTAAGGCCAGCGAACCTTCTCCCTCCACTGCGGCCTCCACCTCATTGTTTGCCGATTCGAACGTAGAAATCCATATTGATAACCACTTTTCGGACGGGGCCCTGTCAATCTGGATCGACGACAAACTGACCTACCAGCATCCGCTCCACGACGGCCACAAGAAGAAATTGATCTTGCTAGGCGGGGGGATCAAGGAAACCGTAACGCTTCCTCTTCCATCAGGAAAACACACGCTACGGGTTCAAGTGAAATCTGTCACGGAACAGTATGACGAATCCAAATCCGTGACCGACGAATTTCCCAAAGGCGGCGAGAAACTCCTCGCCATCACCTTCGACAAACATACGAAAGAGATGCGGCTCACGCTCGGCGGCAACTAGTCGCCGATCGGAACAAGCGTCTCGTTCGCCTTTTTCAGTTGTTCGTTGAGTCCTGCCAATCGACCGCTCTTTACCTGGCCCCACTCATCCATTCGCAATTTTGCAGCCCGTTTCGATTCTTCGTATACAGCCAGCGCCTGCGATGGAGTCGCCCTATCCCCGCTTTCAACGACACGTAACGCTGAACCCACGCCATCACACGCCGACTCCAGACCCACGTCGTCGCCCGCATGAACTCCACTCCCCTTCAGGATTTTTGAAATCGCATCTTGCGTTGCGGCCACACTGGCCTTGATGTCTGAATCCTGTCCGCCGGTTTTCTCCGCGACCGCCGCCAGCCGCTTTTGAACCGAATGAATCTCCGTCAATATCCTCCGGCAACGAATCGTCTCCCCAAATAACTGCAGACCAACTTGGTATTGCTCCTGCAATTCCTTGGCAGTCGCGACCGCGCGCGGGTCCATCAAGACTTTCAGCGATTGCGTGAGGCTCTTGCCGTCGACAGTTAGCCTTGCTTCGTACGATCCAGGTGGCACCCGTGGCCCCCGCGGCGATCCGTACTCTTCGTCGTTTTCGTTCTGCTCGGAGCTGTCCGGAGGCTTTCCGGCAGCAAGATCCCAAACAAAGCGATGCATGCCCGGCTTCGTATCCAGAACTTGTGGCTGGGGGAACCAGCGCTCAGCGATGGCCATTGGCGGACGCTTCCCTGGCTTCTTCTCATCCGAAGAAAATCCCCGAATCACATTCCTCTTTTCATCGAGAAATTCCAACTTGACCTGCCGCGCTGCGTCACCCAAGTAGTAGTCAACGATTGCGCCATTCGGAGGATTCGCCGCCGCTGGTTCCTCCGGCGGTACCGGCGTTCCGAGGAACCAATCATTATCGACACGCACGGCCGTTGCCGGCGAATACAGCACGGCCTCTTCGGATGTCTGCTTCACCTGCCGCAGCGCCGTAATGTCATCCAGAATCCAGAATGAACGGCCATGGGTCGCAATCACCAGATCGTCTCCGTGCACAACCATGTCCTGCACCGACGTCGCCGGAAGATTCAATTGCAGCGACTGCCAGTGATCTCCATCGTCGAAGGAAACATAAATCCCCAGCTCAGTGCCCGCAAATAGCAGGCTCTTGATTTTCGGATCCTGACGAACGGCGCGCAGAAAAGATGGTTCTGCTATTCCCTCGGTGATAAGCTGCCACGTCGCGCCGTAATCGCGCGTGCGATACAGGTAGGGCTTCTGGTCGTCCAGCCGATGCCTGTCGACCGCCGCATAAGCTTCCGCCGGATTGAAGTGTGACGCTTCGATCAGCGAAATCCTGCTCCAATTTGTCACGTCCTTCGGCGTAACGTCCTTCCACGTTTTGCCACCGTCGCGCGTCACATGAATCAGGCCCGTATTGCTCCCCGCCCAAATGACACCTCCATCCAACCCGGACGGCGCGATCGTGAACACCACGCCGTATCCTCGTTCCCGTGCGTTGTTGATCGTTGCCGGACCCTCCGCCTTCTTTCCTTCGCTACCACTCGCTCCCGTCAGATCAGGACTGACCGTCTGCCAGTGCAGTCCTCCATCGACGGTCTTCATCACGAACTGTGTGCCGAGATACAGCGTCTTCTTGTCAAAGGGAGAGAACACCAGCACCGGCGTCCAAGGATCGCGATACTTGCGTTCGTAGATCTCCGTATTCCACGTGGAGACCGGCCACGGCGTGATGTCCTGGCTGAAAGAGGATCGACGGTCGAAGCGAGCCACAGAACCATAGGTTCCCGTCAAATAAATAATGTTCGAATCGTTCGGATCGGGCGCGATATATCCACTCTCGCTGCCTCCCGGCGAGAACCAGTCCCGATTGTCGATCTGCCCGTGATCGGTCCGGCTCATCACCGCGATGCCACCGCTATCCTGCTGAGTGCCGTAAACCGCATACGGAAACTTGTCGTCCGTGATCACGTGGTAAAGCTGGGCCGTTGGCTGGTTGTACCAGGAACTCCATGTCTTGCCGTAATCCAAACTGATCGTGGTTCCCTGGTCAGTGCCAAGAACCATTCGCGTCGAATCTTTCGGATCGACCCAGATCTGGTGATAGTCGTCTCCTCCCGGAGCGCCTCGCACCACTGTGATCGTCTTACCGCCATCGTCCAACCGGTAAAGCGCCACGTTCGGAATGTAGACGACATCAGGATTGCTCGGATCGATCGTGATGCCGCCGAAATACCACGAACGGCTCGTGATGCGCGCATCGGAATTCACCAGCGTCCACGTATCCCCACCGTCATCGGAGCGGTACAGGCCAGCTTTCTTGGCATCGATTAACGCGTACACACGTTTTCCATCTGTCGAAACCGCAACCCCCGAACGTCCCCAATCGCCTTCCGGAAGTCCATTCGATTTGAGCTGGGACCACGATTGCCCGCCATCAACGGAACGGAAAAGCCCGCTGCCCGGCCCTCCCAGCGGAGCATACGTAGTCCAAGGTGGACGCCGCGCGCGCCACGTGGTCGCAAAGAGCACGTTCGGATTGTTGCTCGCGATTGCCAGATCGGCCGCGCCAATCTCTGCCCCTTGATCTAAAACCTTTGCCCAGTGGGCACCGCCGTCGGTCGTCTTGTACACGCCACGCTCGTCATTCGCCGCGTACGCATGGCCGAGCGCGGCCACGTACACCACGTTGGCGTTTTGCGGATCCACTACGATGCGGCTGATCTGCCGGGTTTCCCGCAGGCCAACGTTGCTCCAACTCTGCCCGCCATCCACGGACTTGTACACGCCGTCTCCCGAGGACATGTTGGAGCGGATATCAGATTCGCCCGTGCCGGCATAAATCGTCTTCGGTTCGGAAGGCGCGACCGCCAGCGCGCCGATCGACGCGATGCGCTGATCATCAAAGATCGGCTGCCAAACCAGCCCGGCATCCGTCGTCTTCCAGATTCCGCCATTCACGGCTCCAAAATAAAACGTGGTCGGATTGCCCGCCACACCCGCGACCGCAACCGCCCGGCCTCCACGAAATGGCCCGATCAGCCGCCATTTCAGGCCCCCATACTGCTCGGGACGAACACCTTGTGCCGCAGCAGAAATCAGAGCGAGCGAACAGAAAAACAGCGTCAGATATCGGCGCGAACGGCTCCCATTATTTTGCAATCAGAATCCCCACAATGAATGTCCGCCTAGTTTAGCGGAAGTGTAGCGGAAAAGTGCAGCGTCGACGCCCCGCAGACCAACAATTCGCGGCTCTCGTTTAGACACCTGAGGATCTCAGAACCAACTGCGCCGCGAAAATATCCTCGACCGCGAGCCCCAGCGATTTGAAGACAGTAACCTCCTGATCGTTCTGTCTTGACGGAAGCTCACCCAACTCCGCCGCGATGTGTGACGCCGTCCATCGCCCTTCAGAAATTCCGATCACCACGTCGCCCGCTTCTTTCAACGCCGCCGCCCGCGAATCCACCACCAAGCGCGCCCGAGCGACCAATGCCGGGTCCAGTTCTCTCTGCAAGGGCAGGCAAGCACCCACCGCAATCACGTGCGTACCCTCACTGACCCATTCATTCCGAACTACCGGTGTTGCCGACGCCGTAGCCGCCACCACCACGTCAGCGCCTCGCACCACACCTTCCGCGCTGTCCATGGCGCGCACTCCCCTCTCGACCGCGAATTGATCCAGTCGCTGACGATTCGGACTCCACGCCCTCACCTCTCGGAAATCGCGTACGAACTTCAACGCTTCGAAATGGCTGCGAGCCTGCACCCCCGATCCAAGAATTCCAAGCACCCTCGCATCTTTCCGCGCCAGATGACGAACTGATACCGCCGACACGGCCGCCGTCCGCGCCTCAGTAATGTAGCGTCCGTCGAGGATCGCCTCAGCCACACCCGTCTCCGGATTGAACATCACGATGATCGCTTGATGCGTTCCGAGACCTTTCTGCGCGTTCTCCGGACAGACCGTCACCAACTTCGCCCCCAGCGCAGGAATCGCCGGCACGTAGGAAGGCATCAACCCAAACAGAGCTTTTTGCGCACCAAACTCCAACACCGTGCGCACCGGTTGCTGCACGCGTCCCGCCGAGAATTCGATAAGAGCCCGTTCCATCGCCACGATCAGCTCAGACATCGGCAGACGCACCCGCACCTCGTCTTCACTAAAAAATCTGGGAGTTTTCATTCGCGCCCCTTGTGGCACCCCGCTAGGCACAGTCCGCCACTGCCCGTCTGACTCTGGCCTGAGCTCAGTACAACCGCGACCCAAGTGTAAACGCGCGCCAGCCCGTTTTCCCTTGCGACGGACAACTTCAGCGATAAAATGAGATTCCAATCAAGTAGGAAACATTCACAAGAAGTGGTTTGCCCGCCTGGGCAGCCGGACGTGTTTTGTGGAGGGTACTGAAATGCGGAAATCCACTTTGCTCGAATCTGCTTTTGGAGGAATTCTCACCCTGGCGCTCATTTCCGCGCCCCAATTCGCTTTCGCCCAGCATGGAGGTCACGGCGGCGGCGGTGGTGGCGGGTCCCACTCCAGCGGTGGCGGCGGTGGCTTTCATGGCGGCGCAACCGGTGGGAGCGTCCACAGCGGCGGCTCCTTCGGCGGCGAACGATCGGGCCCTACGTACGGAGGCGGAAGCCGCTCCGAAGGGCCCTCGCAGAGGATGAGCGGAACTTCCGGCCGCAATTCAGGTCCGGGAAGAAGTTCTTCTTTGCAACGGGCTGACTCATCCCCAGGATGGCACTCCTTCCCGGGCGGGTCCGGCGCCCAAGGTCGCGCCGCGGCTGGCCACCAAATGGGAATCGCTGACGGACAGTGGCATTCCTTTGGAAACTCCCACTCCAACACAATGCTAGCCTCCAATGCGAACTTTGGCGGACACACGGGATTCGCGCGAGGGGGAGTTTACGGCGGCTGGGGTGGAGGCTTCCACGGTGGTTTCGGCGGCTGGCGCGGCGGTTGGGGCTACCCGGCCTTCGGACTCGGATGGGGCTGCTGGGGCTGCGGATGGGGGTTCGGTTTCGGCTGGGGGATCGGTTGGGCTCCCTACTGGGCCTTCGATCCTTATCCTTACTGGGACAGCGTCTGGTGGGGCGATCCGTACTTCTATTCCCCTCCAGCCTACATCTATCCATATCCGTACTAGCGGGGCATTTCAGCAAGAGGGCGGTTCGGTTAAACGAGTCGCCCGCCGCTGAACCGCGTTACTTGCTATTTTCGTCCATGCACCACTGGATGGCGTGCTTGAGCAAGTCCCGCGCGCTCCGGAGTGACAGCTTTTCCTTGATGTGCGCCTGATACGACTCGACGGTTTTCACGCTGATGTGTAACGTCTCGGCGATCTCTCGTGTCGACTGTCCTTCGCCAAGCAACCGGAACACTTCAAGTTCACGGTCTGTCAGATCGGCGATCGATGAAGGTTTTCCCACGCTTGGTCCGCCGATGTAGCGCTGCATCATGCGGTCTGAGATCTGCTCGCTCACGTAGATCTCTCCGCCCAGAATTCTCCGCAGCGCGACCAGCACCTTACCGGCGGCCTCCTGCTTCATGACGTATCCCTGAGCGCCCGCCCGCAGAGCTCGCTCTGCATAAATCTTCTCGTCGTGCATCGATAAGATCAGAACCCGGACCTCCGGATTGCGCATTCGCATCTCTTTGAGCAGGTCGAGCCCATCCGGCCCGTTGAGCGAAATGTCCACGATCAGAATATCCGGATGGGTGGTCGCGATCGCATCCATCGCCGTCGGGGCATCTTCCGCCTCCCCGCAAACCACAAGATCGGTCTCGCGGTTAATGATCAACGCCAAACCTTGCCGGATGAGCTGGTGGTCGTCTACCACGAAAACCTTGCTCTTCTTAAGCTCCGCCCCTTCTACAACCCCACTCTCGTTCATTACCCGCCCTTCGATAATGGACCTTCCTGCAATGCCCTCCGCTTCCCTGCAATCACGCAACAACTACCTCAACGTGATCAACGACCGCCAAACGCCTCCCGGTCATCCATTTCGGAGAGCGATGCGGTTTTATTTGGATGCAGGTTCTTAGCTCCGCGAGGTTTGCCAAATGATTTGCCTGTGGCCCTTGCGGATGATTAGCATCCAACATCGACACTTTCCGCCGCGTCATGTTGGAATCACAACGCATCTCACGGCACTGTAGATTTCAACTCCCGATGCAGAAATCTTCTTCTCTCGAGATCCTGGATGGCGACAATATTCCAGAACCGCTCGTCGCTCGCGCCTATCGCGAACTCACAACCATTCATCATCTCCTCGGAGATACTCGCTATCTCATCCAAGCTCTTCGCCTTGATCCGCTGCCCGTTCGCAGCGTGCTCGACATCGGTTGCGGCCGCGGCGGCATCCTCACTGAAGTCACCCGCGCGCTCAGCATCGATGGCATCGGCATTGATATCGCACCGCCCTGACCATCAATTCTTCCAAAATCATGAAAGCGGACGCCGCGCGCGACCCTTTGCCCTCGGCTGATGTCGCGTTCTCGGTTCACGTGGCGCATCACCTTCCGCCAGACGACTTGATTCAAATGATTCGCAATGTCGGGCGCTCTTGCCGGCGCTTCATCATTCTCGATATAGTCCGCAGCGCGGTTCCGCTCACCCTCTTTCGGATCTTCATCGCGCCATTTGTCTCCCGCATCACCGCCGCCGACGGTCAGACTTCAATTCGCCGTGCATACACCCCAGGTGAATTACATGCCCTCGTTAAAGATGCGCTCGCCGGCACCAGCGCCACTTTCCGTCATACCGTGGCACCTTTTGGCGTGCGCCAGGCAGTCGACATTTCGTACCCGGCAAACCTTCCCGCGGCGGACAAACCTGATTTGTGATTCGCTGAGCGCGCCCCCGGAAGAACGCAGAAAATTGTCCTTCCCTACCGCAATTTCGCATAGAATTCCGCTGCTGAACCGAAAGGATCCCCCATGCCACCACGGGAGCAGCGCCTGCCAGCCAGTGAGGAAAAAGGTTTGGTTCGCTTCGGCCTCGGTCTCGCCAATTGGAGCGAGCGCTGGTTTCCCGATCCTCTGGTCTTCGCGCTGCTCGGCATCGTCATCGTCTTTGTAGTCGGACTCCTGCTCCACCAGAGCCCCTCGAAACTCGCCATCGCGGGCGGCAAGAGCTTCTGGACGCTGATCCCGTTCACCATGCAAATGGTGATGATCATCATCGGTGGCTATGTCGTCGCCTCGACCCCGATCGTCTATCGCGCCATCCAGGCCCTCGCAGGAATTCCCAAGACGCCAAAAGGCGCCATCGCGCTCGTCGCGCTCTTCTCCATGCTGACTTCTCTTATGTCCTGGGGATTGAGCCTGATCTTCAGCGGACTCTTTGTTCGGGAGTTAGCCCATCGCGTGAAAGGCATGGACTATCGTGCCGCCGGCGCCGCCGCCTACCTCGGTCTGGGAGCAGTCTGGGCGCTTGGCCTATCATCTTCCGCCGCCATGATGATGGCCACCAAGTCCGCCATTCCCGCACCCCTTTTCAATATCAGCGGATTAATCCCCCTTACCCAAACACTTTTTCTCTGGCAAAGCCTGACGATCGCATTCGTCCTGATCGTGCTCTCGGTGCTGGTCGCCTACTTGTCCACACCTTCGCCCGAGAATGCAAAGACGGCCGAAACCTACGGCATTCCCTACGCGCCGATTCGATCCACTCTCGAGCCGCAAACCAAGCCCGGAGAATGGCTCGAATACAGTCCTGTGCTGACCGTTCTTGTTGCCGCGTTGTTGACGTGGTATCTGGTTGATGTCTTCCGCACCTCGCCCCAAGGTGCCCTCGCCGCCCTCGATCTCAACACCTACAACCTGATGTTCATCACAGTCGGACTGTTATTGCACTGGCGTCCGAAACGCTTCATGCACGCCGTAGCGGATTGCGTTCCCGCCACCGGCGGCGTCCTTATTCAGTTCCCTTTTTACGCCGTCATCTTCGGAATGATCGCCGGCACCGGAATCTCCGACGCTCTCGCAAAATTATTCGTCACCATCAGCACCCACAATACATACCCGCTGCTGGTCGCCGTTTATTCCGCCATCCTCGGAGTCTTCGTTCCCTCGGGCGGAAGCAAGTGGGTCATCGAAGCGCCCTACGTCCTCCAAGCCGCCAATCTGCAGCAGGTTCACCTAGGTTGGGTCGTCCAGATCTATAACGCCTCGGAGGCGCTGCCCAACCTGATCAATCCATTCTGGATGCTGCCGCTCTTAGGCATCCTCAGGTTGAAAGCCCGCGACATCGTGGGCTACGGAGTCCTACAACTCATCGTGCACGTCCCCGTAGTCTTTTTCCTGTGCTGGCTCTTCGCCCGCTACATTCCCTACCTGCCGCCCATGAAATAGCGTCGGAATTTAAAAAGTTGACTTAAGAACAGCAGAGAACCACCCTGAAGATAGAGCACAAAAAGTGCTGCGGTCCAGAAGCTCTTTGACAATCGAGTCAAGCGTCCGGAAGTGCATTTCGATTCGTAAGTGATTGATTTATAAATACTTTACTACTAAGTCTTTATTCCTCAAAGACCTGGCAAAAGTCTGGCGCTAAGTCTTTGACTCTAAAAGACCGCCTTCGGGAGGGGAGGGGACCTCGAGACTCGGCGTTAGCGCCCGGGGGGCTACCAGAAAATTAAGCGGTCGCTGGCCTGATGACCCCGCGGCACGTTCCAAGACCAATACGCCGGAATCCATCGCCCTCACAGAATCCGCGCAAGATCACTTCATCTCCATCTTCCAGGAATTTTCTCTGTTCGCCGGATGGCAACGTGATCGGATTCTGGCCTCGCGATGTCAGTTCCAGCAAGCATCCTCGTGCCCCTTTGTCCTCGCCAGAAACCGTTCCACTGGCGAGCAGATCGCCGGGCCGAAGATTGCAGCCATTGCTCGCGTGATGTGTCACCATCTGAGCCATCGTCCAATAGAGATCTCGCAAGTTGCTGCGGCTCAAATTCGCGGGCGCGATTCCAGCCTCCCGCATCCGCGCCGACTGCAAAGAAACCTCGAGCGACAGATTCAGACCACCTCGCTCCTGATCGCCGTCGTCGAAAAGATAAGGGAGCGGCCGAGGATCGCCCTCTGCGCGAACGAACGCGGCGGTACGAAATGGAGCCAGCGCTTCCATCGTCACCACCCACGGCGACAAGGAAGTCGAAAAACTTTTCGCGAGGAAGGGTCCGAGCGGCTGATATTCCCAGGCCTGCATATCGCGCGCAGACCAGTCATTCACGAGACAGATTCCAAATAAATGTTCGTACGCTTCGCTGATGGGAATTTTCTCGCCGAGTCGGTTTCCGCTGCTCACAAAAAATCCGACTTCGAGTTCGTAGTCAAGAGCTTTCGTTGGACCAAACTTCGGATCGGCATCGCCCTCGCGCGTTTGACCAGAAGGCCGAGTGCACAGAACTTCCACTCGCAACCAGCGACGATGCTCGACCGTGATAGCCGATCGGAATGTATTTGTAGTTCGGCAGCAGAGGATTGTCGGGACGAAAAAGTTTCCCGACATTCGTTGCATGAAAGATAGACGCGTAGAAATCTGTGTAATCGCCAATCGCCGCGGGAAGAAGCATCTCGACTTCGGATTGCGCTACCAGATGGCGCGAAACAGCTTGCCGGTCAGAAGCGGAAACATCGCTTCGCAACAGCGCATAAAGACGATGGCGCAAAGCGCGTCGCGGAGCGGAACCAAGCGCCATCAGAGCATTCAGCGAAATCGCACTGGGGGAATTCGCATCCGCCGCCCAAACTGCGCATGCATCAGCGGCATGTTTCACATCTGAATTTGCGAGCAGGTTCTCGGTGCGCAGTCCAGCGATATCGACGATGTTATCTCCGATCGCGACTCCAATCTTTGCGTCGGAACTCGCATCACGTCGGCGAAAAACTCCGAAGGGCAAATTCTGAACCGGGAAATCGGAATCAGAGGCATTCGCCGACTCGACCCAGCTTTGCGTTTTAGGATCGTGCGTCTCGTCGAGGAGAGGTTTCATAGGAGATGAAGAGATCGCAAATCCTCGATCGGCTCGGTGAACGAGCACGACCCGAATGAGGTTGAAAATCCCTCTCGAGCCGCGGCAATATCTTGCATAGTCAGGCTGTGATTGCGCCAGGTGATCACATCCGAACCGAACTGGAAAGCATCCGCAGACTGCTCGTTAAGCAACTGCACAGCAACCGCAGGTTCCATTCCAGCCAGCATAAACGCGGCCGCAAGAAAGACATTCAGAAAGCCATGCATGATTCCCGATTCACTGTCAGGGTGATACGTGAACCGATGAACCGACCGAAGCGGATGATGAAGTCCAGCAGTAGCTTTGAAAGGAGCTTTCGCATCGGCACAAAGCCGTATAAACTCCGCGACGCTCTCAGAGGAAGGAAACTTATCAGCCGTTTCGCCCCCTGTCCGAATCTTCGCGCGACGCCCGCAGTTCGCAATAGCAGCAATGCAATCGCGCGTTGTGTCAGTCCAATCACCATTGGAAGATTTACTCGGAGAGAACGGAATCTCGAAGTAGGTTTCAAGTTCCTTGGGAATGAGCTTTGAGAAACTCTCAATCTCTTTGCGATTCGCAACTTTCGCTTCTACGGATTCGACCTTCGCGTGCAAGGAGGAGTCAGACGCTACGAATCGGTCGTTGAATTCCAGAATCTCGGCGACATCCGAGAAAACATTGGTACCCAGGAGCACCGATAGCGGGAATCGCCTCTCTGCCTGTCCTTTCGCAATAGACAGACCAGCAAGCGTCTTCTCAAACTCGCGCAGCCGCGCAACTGGCACAATAAAGCGGCCCAAGATCCAGTTGTGCTCTGATCGCGAATACGTTTCGTAGTTCGCGACAGCGGATTCCATTGCCAACGATGCAGGAGGAAACAATCCCGCATAGTCGATCAACTCGTGCAGAAGGAGAGCGATAGCGTTCGTGGATGCAGAACTTCTCGTAGTTTCGATTACTTTGAGATTCATCGCGCTAATTGCCAGACTTCCCAAACTTCTTCCGCAATCCTTGCCAGACTTCGAAGTACTGGTGATCGAGCTGCGAAGTCTCAAGGGCAAACTTCGTTGGCTGGCAGACGAAGCGGGTCTCGAACATGAATGCCAAAGTATCTTTCAGGTAAACCGGCTTCAAATCAGCGTTGCTCGCCTTCTCAAACGTTTCGGCATCGGGACCGTGACCAGCCATGCAGTTGTGCAGGCTCGCTCCACCAGGAACAAAACCCTCTGCCTTCGCGTCGTACTCGCCATGGATGAGTCCCATGAACTCGTTCATGAAGTTCCGATGAAACCACGGCGGACGGAACGTATGTTCGGCCACCATCCAGCGAGGAGGAAAGATTACAAAATCCAGGTTCGCGGTTCCCGGTATTTCCGAAGGCGAAGTCAGCACCGTGTAGATCGAAGGATCGGGATGATCAAACGTGACCGTGTTAATGCAATTGAAATTTGCCAGATCGTATTTATACGGAACGTAATTTCCGTGCCAGGCAACAACGTTGAGCGGCGAGTGATCGATCGCAGCCTCCCAAAGGTGTCCCTGAAACTTGGTGACAATGCGAAAATCGCCTTCCCGGTCTTCAAACGCAGCGACTGGAGTAAGAAAATCTCGCGGATTGGCGAGACCATTTGCGCCAATTGGTCCGAGGTCTGGCAATCGAAGCAGCGCACCGTAATTCTCGCAAACGTATCCGCGAGCTTCATCGTCCGGCAATTCCACGCGAAACCGAATCCCTCGCTGAATGACGGCGATTTCGCCCGGAGCAACCTCCAGATTGCCCATCTCAGTGCGCAGGAGCAGTCGGCCAGTTTGCGGCACGATCAGCATCTCGCCATCAGCGTTATAGAAGAACCGATCCGTCATCGACGCGTTGGCAACATAGATGTGGATTCCCACACCCGCATGTGTGTGGGTGTTTCCGTTGCCAGCCATCGTGATCAGGCCATCGATGAAATCCGTGCGCTTCGTGGGAATTGGAATCGGCATCCAGCGCAGCTGATTTGGAGGAGTCGGAACTTCATCGAACGGCGCACTCCGCAGTTTCCCTTGATTGATCGGCTCAAACGGCTTGTGCGCTACCGAAGGACGCATGCGATAAAGCCACGTGCGGCGATTCACCACTCGCGGCGCGGTAAAGGGAGTTCCGCTCAGTTGCTCCGTGTAGAGGCCGTGCGCAACACGCTGCGGAGCATTTTGTCCGCGAGGTAACGTACCTTCAACCGCCTCGCTCGCAAACTCATTTCCGAATCCCGATTGATACCGCAGCGCTGGTGTTGGAGTCTTGGTACGTCCATTGCCAGCGACTGCATTGCTAGTCTTCGTTTTCGCCATTGCCTAGAGATTTCCTCGTCGCGCTTGCTCCATCTCGATCGATTCGAACAGTGCTTTGAAGTTCCCTTTACCGAATCCTCGACTGCCCTTTCGCTGGATGATCTCAAAGAACACTGTAGGACGATCCTCCACCGGTTTGGAGAATATCTGCAACAGGTAGCCTTCGTCGTCGCGATCCACAAGAATACCGAGCCTGCGCAGTTCGTCGATTGGTTCTTCCACAGGTCCCACTCGCGAAGGCAACGCTTGGTAATACGTATCGGGAACGCGCAGGAAATCCATCCCATTGCGCTGCAGCTTCGCGACGGAGTAAAGAACATCCTTGCACTGCAGCGCAATATGCTGCGCTCCAGGTCCTCCGTAGGATTCGATGTATTCCTGAATCTGACTCTTATTGCGGGCGTTCGCGGGTTCGTTGATCGGAAACTTCACCGAGTGCGAATCGTCGGACATGACGATACTCATCAACGCGCTGTATTCGGTGGAAATATCCTTGTCGTCGAACGTAATGTAGCGATGGAATCCGAAGACCTGCGTGTAGTAGTCCGCCCAACGCTGCATCTGGCCAAGCTCGACATTGCCCACGATGTGGTCGACCCGCAGAATGCCACAGTCGTCACCCGCTACAGGAGCCGCGACGAAGCCTGGCAGGAACGGGCCTTTGTAGTCCTTGTAGGAGATGAGCGAGTGAATTGTGTCGCCATAGGTGTGAACCGCAGCTCGCCGCACCGTTCCGTGTTCATCTTGTATGTCGCGCGGCTCTTCGGCTGGTTTCGCTCCGCGACGAACTGCTTCTTCGAATGCCTGATCTGCGTCAGCAACTTCGAGCGCGATATCGCGCACACCATCGCCATGCTTTTTGATGTGATCGGCTGCCGGATCATCCGGAGTTAACGGAGTAGTGAGGAGGAAATTCGCCTTTCCCTGACTCATCGCATAAGACGTTCTTTGACGCTGACCCGTCTCAAGGCCGCTATAAGCGACCTGCGAAAACCCGAAGCCTTTCCGGTAGTAAAAGGCCGCTTGACGGGCATTCCCGACCCAGAATTCGACGTGGTGAATGCGTTTTAACTTAAGTGGGTTCTCCATTCTCTTCTCCCGATTCCATCTTCGCACATTTTGATGTTTGCCTGAGCAAACGGGTTCACGTCAAAATAACGCCTTTCCCCATGGAAATGTCCCTCATTTCTCGGGCATGGCTGTTCTAAAATCCACGCGTGCGTATAGCCGCTGTCGTGTTCGCCGTCCTTATCGCTTTCGTTGCGTCGCCAAGTCTCTTCGCGGCGGATTCCTGGTGGTCTGTTCAGTCCAGCGGTGTGGATACCAACCTGCGCGGCGTGAGCGTCCGCAACGAAATGGAGGGTCATGGAACAAATTATGTAATTTGGGCGTCCGGTTCCAATGGAGTTATCTTGCGCTCGACCAACGATGGAAGGACGTGGAAACAACTAAGTGTCGAAGGAGGCAGCGACCTTGATTTTCGCGACATCGAGGCATTCGATGCCGAGACCGCATACGTCATGTCGAGCGGCGATGGCGACAAATCTCGGATCTACAAAACCACTGACAGCGGACAGACATGGAAACTGCAGTACACCGACAAGCGCGCTGGCTTCTTTCTCGATTCGTTAGCCTGCGATTCGAGAACGCATTGCCTCGCGTTAAGCGATCCAGTCGAAGGAAAGTTCCTCGTCTTGAGTACCGACGACGGAGAGCACTGGAAAGAAGTTCCGCGTGACAAGATGCCCGCAGCGCTTCCGAAGGAAGGAGCGTTTGCGGCTAGCGGCACCTCGATCGCACTCTGCGAGGACGGCAATATCTACTTTGGCACTGGTGGGGGAAACGTCGCGAGGGTGTTTCATTCCCGCGACAGCGGACGCTCATGGACAGCAGTAAACACTCCTATTGCCAGCGGAAACGCGTCCAGCGGTATTTTCAGCGTGGCTTGCGGAGGTTTCCAGGTTGTGGCCGTTGGAGGCGATTACAGAGACCCAACGAGCGCGAAGCGAGTAGCCGCTTACTCCAACGATGCAGGGGAAAGCTGGCACCTTGCAGAGCAGCAGCCCGGAGGCTATCGCTCTGTGGTCGCGGAATTCGCCAATGGTGATTTCGCCGCGGTCGGTCCAAACGGCACAGACGTCAGCGAACAGCAGCGCGACGGGCAGACAAAGGAGTGGGTCGTGCGCTGGCAGCATACTGATCCATTGAACCTGAATTCCGCCAGCTTTGACGGCTCCCAAGGCTGGGCGGTCGGCCCGAAAGGAACGATCGCACGCTTCAAAACGCACTTCTTTTATGAAATTAGGAACGAGCTCCGGGAGAAACTCCGCTCTCAGGACGGTGAGTCGAGAGCGACATCTTTTTTCGAGACTTCACGACGTTCCCAGTTCTCGACCGGTTGCGGGGGAAAAGTTAGCTCAGCGCTTTTCCAGCAAGCTTTTCGAGTACGCGGATTGGCGAAACCTCAGGCGTAACCAAGGCTTCCACGGGCACGATAAAAGTTTGCTCCATGGCGAATTGCCCTGATAATGCCGAATGCGGCACGCCGTCGGTGAACACGAGCCACGTTGCCATCGGTGGAAAAACTAATTTTTCTTTCCCTGCCTTGCTTTCCTGAAATTCAGAGTTCTCTTTCAGCCAGTCATGGAAGTGAAGCATGAACTGGTCATAGCGAGCGCGATCGGGGATCGGAAGGCCGATACGCCCGAGACCACGCTTCAGGCCCGACCATTCTGCCGGTGCGTTGGCATATTTGGGCAAGCCCGCAGGTTCGGAAAACTTTCAGCCAGATTTGGGAAGCGCTCTCCAACGACCCAGACTCGATCTTTGGCTGGATTTACGTTGGTAAAGACACGCAGGATCCGCGCACCACGAGTAGGGCGACTGGGAAAGGCGTCCACGTGCAATAGATCGTTTCGTTTGTGAAGTGGGAGATTCCGGCCCTCTTCTTCCAGAGGGCGAAAGCTCGCATAGTCCATCTGCAGGCGACCAGCATAAGGGGCAAGAAATGCGGCTAACAAACTTTCGGACCTGCGATGCGTAATAACGCATGATCTGGTGCACTCGCGGCTTGCTGCCATCGTTGGAGAGACCGCGAATCAAATCGCTCTCCGGCCGATAGGAAATGTTCTTGTGCAAACGGGAGTCGGCTGGTTTTAGACCCAGCAGAAAATCAACATCGCGATTAGGCAAGTCGAAAGGTGGGGATTGGAAGTACAGAACCGCCCCGGCCTCCAATTCTGCGCAATAATGGCGGGTGCGTGACGAAGCGGCCGCCCCGTTCTTCCATCCACCGGCTCCATAATCGTCGATGATTAAGCAGGGCATCGTCAGAATTTACCGCCGTGACCACACAGTTCAGTCATGAACTTCCAGCGATACTACATCTCCTTCATGTTTTCCTGTCGCGCGGAAGTTGACTGCCACAGGCAGATTCTTCCAGTCACATGAGAACTGGTCACGACCGATCACCAGAACCGTTTTATAGTCCGCTGCATGCAGCGTATAAGTCGTCATCCCGCTGATGACGGTGATTGCAACGTTGGGAGGCTTGGAGCAATCACTTTTCACAATCTTGCCTTTGAGAAATTGCACTGGTCCGCTGCTCGGCGGCGCGACAGGCGCTGGTTTCGGCGCAGCCTCGGCTTCCTCTTCGTCGTCCGGTGGATTCGCCGAGGGCTTGGGTATGCTGCTTGTCGCGGAGGGCGTACTGGCTGCGCCGATCGGAGCTTCAGTCTCTCCCGGCCGTTGCGGACGCACTCCGTATTTCTGCAACGTGGCAAGGTCCTCGAGTTGTTTTTTTGCGGCCGATGCAGCCTGTCGGTCCGCCCCTTCTTTCAGTCGTGTAAATACGTCGCGGGCCTGATCCCATTTTTTGCCGGCAACATAGATTTGACCCAGATTAAACTGATACTCGACATTTCGAGGCGCCAAGGCGATGGCTTGTTTCTCCGCCTCCAGTGCAGAATTGATTCCCCCGCCTTCAATGCGTGCCACGCCGAGCATATTATATGCATCCGCCAGTTCCGGGTACCAATCCAAAACAGCGCGAAGATCCTGCATCATATTGGCGATGCCCTGCATATCCTGACGCATTGCCTGTGCCTTGCGATATTTCATCGCTGATCGGTAATACGAGA
This sequence comes from uncultured Acidobacteriaceae bacterium, assembly GCA_963822545.1. Lineage (GTDB taxonomy): Bacteria > Acidobacteriota > Terriglobia > Terriglobales > Acidobacteriaceae > Acidiflorens. The sequence continues at coordinate 784,247 of CAWGIB010000010.1, read as the reverse complement.
TCCACGGATCGCGAGGATTCAGCTCAGTCGCTTTGTCGAGTTCATCCGCTGTTAAATCAAAAAGCTTTTGCTGGAGAAGGTCGCGGGCAAGAAGCGATGCGCAGCCTCATTGTCGTCTTTTGGATTCGTGGCAAGCTGGCGGAGATCCTGAATCGCCAGATCGTGATGCTCGGGTATCCGTGCTACAGCGTCGTCCATGGCCGCCCTGGCTTCGCCTTCTGTTACCGCACTCACCGCTATCCCGAGATTATCGGCGTCGAAGGGCGCAGGAAAATGGTCGGGCTGAGGAATTTCACTGGGGTCAGCAATCGGTTTCTTGGTCTGATCGAGCGCGATACCCAAGTTGCCTAGCGAATTGAAGTAATTCTTGACCGCCAGTTCCAGTTGCGCGGGCGTCATATCAAACGCCTGTACGATCGCTTTATCGACTGGCATCTTCTGATTCAACACGAGGTCAAAATATGTGCCGACCTCGGGCATCTTCTTGTTATTGATCAGGTAGTGGACGACCATCCACGACTGCGCATAGTACATCGTGTTGTGGGATCCTTCGCGCAATCCGGAGCCATCATGCTTCATCGTGAATAAGTCCTCTATCGAAATCCACACCGGAGAACTCACGAGTTGGGTCAGGGATTGGGGAGTGTTGGGGTCGCGCCGCATGTCCTCGAATACGTCCTCGTGCCATTCCGGCGCAAGTTCCGGATCGCCTCCGATATTCACTTCCTTGCTGCCAATCTGGACCGAGCCGAAATACTCAGCCAGACCTTCGTCGAACCATCCCTGGACAGGGGGATAGTTAAAGTTCAGAAAATAATGTCCCAATGCGTGAGCAATGGACCGCCACGGCTGATCATTAAAAAGATTGACCACAATATAGATTCGGTCGTAGCCGGGTACGTAGAAGCCTCCGGCCATATTCTGCTTGGTAGGCGCGACCAGTCCGTACTGCTTGTCGCTTTTAAGCGCAATCACGGTTATGGGAACCGGCATCTTCAACTTATCTTTTAGCAGCAATTGGCCAAAGATCGACCGCATCTGTTCCATCCGGAGCGCCACTTCACGACCACGCTTTTCTCCGGCATCCGTCATTACAGAAAAATGCGATGTGTGGACTTCGATCCATTTGGGTTCATCTTTCGCGAACGCCAGGGATGGCAAAAAACGCCAGCAACACAATGGGACCAATCAGGCGGAGTTCCGTCCAGCGTTTCACGAGTGAACCTCTGTGTCTTGTCTAGCAAAATGCTAGCATGCTTGCCGTGAACAAAGGCGCGAGTACCAGTTGAACCTCGTTTTGAACTTTTGTTGATTTACGTCGCTCGGAATTTGCATCAAACAAGTCATCATCGAAACACGACTATGAGACCGAAATTGAAGACTATCCGACTTATTCTTGCCCTCGCTGGACCGCTGCTAGGAGTCGCAGTTGCACAAGATCAACCTCAGAAAGCGGCCACCCTAACGGCGAATCCGACCTACCAGCACAATTGCGCGAAGTGTCACGGAGAGAACGCCGAGGGTCGGCATTTCCGCGGTCCCTCGCTGATCTCGGGAAAGGCGACCTCGGCGTCAAACGATGACCTACGCAATATCATCGCGAGCGGCAAAGGTCATATGCCTAAATTTGGTGGAAAACTAAGGTCAGACGAGATCGAAGCGCTGGTCGACCAAATTAAAGCCTCAAACGCGAAATAGGAAGCGCTCTACCGAACTGTGAATGGGTTCTCTCCACTGGGCGAGTTGCCTTTAGGCTTGGATCGCACCCGCTCGGCACGTTACACTCTGGCCGTGGCCCCTGCTTCCTCGCGTTTGGCATGGATTGACTGGATGCGAGGACTCGCCTGCCTGCTGATGTTCCAGACCCACTGTTATGACGCATGGTTGGGCGGCGACGCGCGAAATACCCCTTCCTGAAGGGATCTCAGCTGCTGGGAACGCTGCCAGCCCCTCTTTTCCTTTTTCTCGCAGGAGTCTCGTTCGCGCTGGTCACTAGCAAACTCATGCGGAAAATCTTGGCGCCGGGAAAATCACTTGGATCATGGCTCGCCGCGGTTCTGAGATTTTTGCCTTCGGACTGTTATTTCGTTTGCAGGAATATTTGATCGCATGGGGATGGGCGCCATGGTCCGATCTTTTCCGCGTCGACGTCCTTAACATTATTGGCCTTTCCATGATCTTGATGGCGCTGGTTTGCGGTCTTGTGCTGTTAATCCTTCAGGCGAAGACCGGTTCGGATGGGGATCAACACGCCGGACGGCCGGTGGAGGGCGACGGATCGGGCTTCGACGTCGCGGTTTCGCGATAGCTGCCGTAGGTATTGGGGTAAGTGCACTCATTGCGCTGCTCACCTCGCCCCTCTACACGACCTAGCGGCCGATGTGGCTTCCGTGGGAATTGGAGTCCTATATCGACGGGTGCCATAACCTTGGCGCCCCTCAGCCCTGGCTCTTCCCTCTCTTGCCGTGGGCCGGATTTGCGTTTGCCGGCTTGGCGGCTGGATTTGTTCTGTTTGGCGATTGGGGACGCGAACACACGGCCACAGTTCTGGGGCTATTCTCTGGCGTCGGCGTGCTTGCAATTCTCGCGGCATGGCAACTCGACAACTCTAGGGTTCACGTCTATTCCGTTTACGACTACTGGCATACGAGTCCAAATTTTTTCATGACGCGTGTGGGACTCTTACTTGTGATCGCTTTTCTGGCATATGCCTGGTGCAGTTGGGCGCTTGGCAAACTGGGGACTGGACAACGCGGTTCAGTCCGTTAATCCAGCTTGGCCAAGCTTCCCTGCTCGTGTATTGGGTACACATCGAGTTTGTCTATGGAAGGTTCTCTCTGCTTCCCAAGCGTGCGGTTAGCATTGCGATCGCAACGCGGGGACTGGTAGAGATTTTTGTGTTCATGCTGATCCTTTCGATACTGCGCACCCGTGTTGACTGGAAATCGCTCACGACTTCTTTGCGAGCGCGATTCTTGAGTTCCCAACCTGCAGCCTAGGAAAACTTTTCACAAACAGAAATCATGCTCTAATTAGGTAATAAGGAAGCTTATTTTGACCAGACGACGCTCGATCTTATTCTTCTGCCTGCTAACTTTCACTTTCCTTCCATCCTGCCGGAAGCCTCCTCAACATCGATACGCGCTCACCGGCGAAGTCCTGGGAATTGACCGGTCCGCCCATCAACTCATTGTGCACAATGATGACATCCCGAACTTTATGCAGGCGATGACGATGCCTTATCAGGTGAAAGATTTGTCGGTGCTTGATCGCGTGCAGGTTGGACAGCAGATCAAAGCTACCCTCGTCGTGACCGATGCGGAATCGTGGCTCGAAGGCGTGGAGGTTACCGGGCAAGCACCTGACACGACGACCCAGCCGCGCAACAGGTCTCAAATTCCGACTGAGGGCGACGTTGTACCTGATTTCATTTTCACGGATCAGGATGGAAAGCGCGTACACCTCGCCCAATTTAAGGGGAAGGTGGTGCTTCTAACTTTTATTTACACGCGCTGTCCCATGCCGGATTTCTGTCCTCGCATGACGCAGAACTTTCTAGGCCTCGAGAAATCTCTCAAACTGGATCCGGCGATTTACGCCCGCACGCACCTGCTCTCCGTCACGTTCGATCCAGAAGTTGATACGCCCAAAGTGTTGCGGCAACATGCACTTTCTACCACTTCAATTCCCGCCGCGGAGCTTTTCACTCACTGGGATTTTATTGCTCCCAGGCCACAGGATTTGGACAAGATCGCACAATTTTTTGGTCTATCGAAATTCAAGGAAAAAGATCAGATTACGCATTCATTGAGCACCGCCATTATTGATCGCGACGGAAAGATCTACCGTTGGTACTCGGGAAACTCCTGGACGGTCAACGAAGTTCTGCAACAGACGCGGAAGGTAGCGGGTAGTTAGGGCGGATTACAGACTATCGCTATGAGGGATAACAATCAAAGATTGGCGGGAACACCTTCCCACAATATTCCGTCGAATGTCTTACTGCGTTGCTTTATTCGGGATTAGCGGATCGCAACAGAATGGCTGTGACCGCCAATCTGATTCCAATTGACCAATTCTTCCTAGCCGTTGGGTCTTCGTTCCCATAGCCATTGACGTAAACCGTAAAATCGAACCCTTCCCGTACTCCTCCCTCTGCTGCGAAGAAGCATCGTCGCACGCAGATTTCCGCCGACGCTGAAAGGTCCGGGGCTCGACGCAGAAGTTGTGTCCAGCGCTTCGCAAAGCGCTCATGTTGTTCGAAAGACCAGCGCTCATCTGCTCTTGAGAAGACGAGGTCAACGTAACTGGCAAACTTCTGCGACGCGTCGTAAATGTCTTCTTCGGCACTCAGATCCGCGGTCGTCCACGTGTCGCACTTTGCGCTCTCATCCCACTTCTTGCCGAGTTCACCATCCGTAGAAATTCAGCTAATTCAGGAGACTTGACGGCTTCTTCCACCTGCGAGATGAGGCCGGGTTGCCGCTTCAGGTCAACATAAGCGAGCCTTCCTGCCGGGTCTTTCCATGGGAAATCAAGCGCCGGATCCTCTTTGCCAAGTTCGATCGAAAAGTCAGCATCCATGTAGTAATGGGTCTCTCAAAACTGGCGCAGGAAATCGACGATTTGGTTCTCGGCCCAATAGCCATCGTCGCGAAGCGGGACGTCATGGTTGTGTGTCAGTTGGTCGCGGGAGCCGATGAAGGCGCAATGGCCGCCATCGCTCGACTCGACAAAAGTAATATTTCGGTTCGCCAATATCTTTCGCCGTGTCTCTGGCGTGATTCGAATGAATGGATCATTAGCCGAATGCAGGATCAACGTCGGAACTGCAATCTGCCCGACCACATGGGCCGCCGAAGCGCGGTCGTAATAATCGTCGGCGCCGGCAAATCCGCAATAGTGGGCCGTAATCTTGTCATCAAATTCACGCAGCGTGCGAATTCCACGCAGACGTTGCGAATCGAAGTCCTTGGGAAACAATCGAGCTTTGTGAAGCATTCTCCGGCGCAAAGCCCACAGAAAGTAGGTCTCGTAAATTCGATTGGCCGGTTCGTGGAGGGCATCAGCTGATTCGGCGAGATCGAGCGCCGGACAACACGCGGCAACGGCCCGAAACTGCGATGGTCCCAATTTGGCCCACTCCCCCGCGAGCTTGAGAACCAGATTGCCGCCCATCGAAAAGCCGACCAGCGCGAGCCGCGATATGCCGTCACGTGAAATTAGCTCCCGCGCAACTGCCGCAATGTCGTCTGACAGGCCGGAGTGATAGAGCACGGGTGCGAGTGCGTCGGTACCGCCACAATTCCGCTGGTTATAGCGGACGACGTTCATGCCCGCGGCCAACGCCTTGGCCGTGATGCCGAGCATGTACTGCGACTGGCTGGATCCTTCAAGTCCGTGCACGATGACGATTGTCAAAGCTTGTTGGCGGCCGGCCTGCCAGTGGCAATGGCAAAGCACTTTCACTCCGGGAGCGACTTCAATCATCCGCTCTTCGGGCGACGAAACCTGCAGGCGCCTCTGGATTAGGAAGCTGGCGACCGTCTGCACGTGTCCGCCCCGCAACCATCGGCGCGGCACAAATGCATTCGTCTGTCCTTTCGTTTGCGGAGGTCCCACACTTTGATTTTAAATAGAAGTCAGAAATTTTCATTGTGGAGTTATTTCATGCCGATTTTTGAATACGTTTGCAAAGAATGCCAGCACGAATTTGAAGCCCTGGTTTTTGGTAAGGATAAAGCTAGCTGTCCAAAGTGTGAGAGCAGGAAGTTGGACCCGAAGCTCTCAGTTTTCGCAGTTTCGGCTAAGGGCAGTTCGGCGCATGCGATGTCGAGTGACCCGTGCGGCTCCTGTGGAAGTCCGGATGGTCCCGGTTCCTGTTCAATGAAAAACTCCAACTAGCAAGCCCACGCGCTCCAAAAGCCTCTTCCTGCGGGCTTTTCGCAACATAACTTCGGGTACTCACCAGCCGGTAACCGGTGTGATCTTCCCAGCGTCAGAGCTCCGTCCTATGATCCCGTTGAATCCCGGAAACGAAAGGAACCGGGACCCTACAACACGGCGCCATGCGGTTGGTTTTCGCAGGGCAAGAATGTTTCTTTCGGGACAGGCCGGCATACAGGCCCAGCATTTTGGGCGCCCATCTAGGGCATCGGCCTCTCCACAACTATCGACATAGCGGGAGCCGGATGGGCCATCGCCGAACGGCAACTATCGGCCAACTAACGTGGATGCACGTGGCCGGTTTCCGCTTTTTCCACTTCCGTCAAGAGCCTCGCAAATACCTCGTTCGATAAGAGACGGCCTCGTTGGGTCAACCTCAGATTAGCGCCGCGCTGCTCTAGCAGGCCATCCATCAAGCTTTCCTGGATTGCCGGTTCGAAAACCGCAACTGCATCTGTCGAGAATTCTGCACGCAACTCACCGAGGTCAATACCGCGATTCAGCCGCAAGCCAAGAAAGAAGCTCTCTTCGATTGCTGCCTGTCTGGGAACAGCTGTCACCGCACGCGCAGCACGGTTCATGTATCCATCAAGGGAGTCGGGCGCGGAAAAGCGCAATACCTCGTAACCCGTTCCGTTTGACCGGAGCATCGAATGAGCATCGACCCCGAACCCGAAATATGGCTGGCGTGTCCAATACTTCAAATTGTGGCGCGATTCATGGCCGCTGCGCGCAAAGTTCGAGATTTCGTAGTGGGCAATCCCGGCGTTATTCAGCCTCTCGCAGGCTTGAATATAGAAGTCGGCGGTTGTCGCGTCGTCAGGAACAAAATGTGCGTGGTAGCGGGTGCCTCCCGCGATTAGTTCGCTGCCCAGCCGTGAGTCTTCGTCGACCTCCAGCATGTAGACGCTTGCATGGGGAGCGCCAAGCGCGATCGTTTCCTCGACCGAGAAGATCCAACTCTCCTCTGTCTGGTGCGGCAATCCTGCAATCAGGTCCACGTTGATGTCGTGAAGACCTGCCACGCGTAACCGGCCCACTTCTTCGATCACTGTAGAGCGCTTGTGTAGGCGGCCAACCGACTGCGCTTCCTGATCGACGAATGACTGGACCCCAAGGCTCACCCGATTTACCCCAGCCCGAAGCAAGGTATCGATCAAACCGCTCGTCAGTGTTCCGGGCGCACACTCAACCGTGACCTCCGCATCAGGAGCCACAGAAAACTGGCCCCGCAAAGCATCAAAGATGCTTTGCAGCTGGGAATCCTGGAGAATGGACGGAGTTCCTCCTCCAAGGTAAATCGAGTCGACATGCTCATCGAAGTCGCACTGCAACTCGACTGCGAGTGTATGCGAGTTCCGAATATCTTCAATCAGACGTTGGATATAGTTTTGATACGCCGATTTCGAGAACACGTCGGACGCGAAGTTGCAATAGCTGCACTTGGTCCAGCAGAAAGGAATCGAAATGTAGAGTCCAAGCGGCACTTACTATCTATTGTATTGGAGGGGACGAGGTGCAGTCAGAGACCGCTATCGCTTAGAATTAGACTCAAATGCCAACCTCCAAAGACGCAAAAGCAAGACAAGAGAAGCAGGATAAACGAGACAAGCAGGAGAAGATTGACGCCCTTTGCAAGGACTGTGGCCAGGAGTTTTCCGCATTTCTGCAACAAATGGAAGAACAGAATGCCAAGGTTGTAGTGTGTCCTTCTTGCGGGAAAGTGCACGATTACAGCAACCCGCCGAAATCAACCGAGGCAAGTGACGTCGGTCCTGGCGGCAAGCGCTGAGATCGTGCGTGCGCAAATTTCATCTGGCGTTCCGACTGCGGCGATTGGCACCAGCAGGTTGAGGCCCCTGTAGTATTCAATCAGGGGCGCGGTGCTGCGATCGTAGGCTGCCATCCGAACCTTGATCGATCCGGGACGGTCATCTTCACGCTGAAATAGGACGCCTCCGCAGCGGTCACAAACCCCTTCAAGCTTAGGCGGCTGTTCAGGGATGTGATAAACCGCTTTGCACTTCTCGCATGTGCGGCGGCCGCTTAGCCGCGCGACAATCTCTGCCAGTTGCAGCTCATAATTGACTACGCCTGTGAGCGGAAGGTTCTCGCTCTGCATCAGTTGCTGGAGCAAGGCAGCCTGGGCGAGGGTACGCGGAAACCCGTCCAGCACGAAGCCGCTGGAACAGCGGATGCAGTCAGAACGCTCCCTCACCATCTCCCATACAGTCGAATCAGGAACCAGTTCTCCGCGCCGCATATGTTGGATTGCAGTTTTCACGGCAGGACTCTGCTCGCATTCCTTTTGCTTGGACGCCGCGCGAAACAAGTCTCCCGTGGAGAGGTGACAAGCCTTGAGGCGCTGGTTCAGCAGATCAGCTTGTGTCCCCTTGCCGACGCCGGGCGCGCCAAGCAACACCAGTCGCCAGGGCAGACCGATTTCATGCCGAACGTCAGCGCAGTCCGCGGAGGATGCATGGAACCAGCCGGCACGTCCGTTCCTGGTTTGTACTGATTTAGTTTTTGGCAGATCGTCTTGGGCACTCATGGGGCTCTCCAATCACAAGCAAGCTGCTTATGCGGGACTGTAGAAAATTGCCCCGGTCGTGGCGGTGATAGTGATCACACAAGCATGTTCGCAAAGTAATAAACAACCCATTCGGAAGTCTTTCCGGATAAAGGCCGAGTCTTGTCATCATGGCTTGGATTTGATAAACGCTATAGTTATCAGCGTAGAACGCAAATGATAATGACGAGATTCTCTTCGGCGTGGATCAAGCGTCGGCTTTGTCTGTTCGTTTATGCAACGGCGTGCCTTTATGCCCAAGCACCAGCCTCTTCCCCAGCACCACAGTCCTACCTGATGCGTCTGGAAAGGGTGCGTCGTGCCGAGGACTCCTGCATCCTCGTGCGGAGTGATGGGCAATACCATTTGGAGGTTGTCACTCCGGAAAAAGTTTCTGTACTTGAAAGCACATTGTCTCCGGATAGCCTGCGCGATTTGATCCGCTTGTTGTCGCAGGATCGGTTGTTTCAGCTGCACCAGAAAGATATCCACACCCCGATGGTTCAAACCGGCACAGACGAACTCATGCTCGGCGTTCTGCGTCCGATCAATGTTTGGCAAAGCCTGGATTTTCCGACCCTAGAGAGCCGCTATTTTTTGCGACACACTCGACCCGCTATTGGACTGGTTCGAACGAGCGCAGAAGCAAAAAGGCCGCAAGCTTTCTGAGGAAGAGGGCAGGAACAGTTGTTTGGTTCCGTCCGAGATCCGGCTCAAACAAAGGCCGGGCAAGAGAGATACAGATGAAACGACTCAATCCGGCGCGCCAAAAGGAGACAAGTCAAGAGACGAACACGATTCATCCACGAATCCCTATCTGCTGCGAGTGTTCACGACGCAAATGGAAGCTGGGCAGTGGAGGACACTTGCCTGATCGTGTTTGCCAATGGCGCATATCACCGAGTACGTCAGTCCGAGCGTCCGCGGTCTCAACAGATAAAAACCGCCGTAATGGATGGAACCTTCCCAAGTGAAGATCTGAACTCTTTGCGTTTGATACTCGACAATCCCGAATTGCAGAAGTTCGCCAGCCCTGCGATCGGCAGGCTTATCGGGGAGGGCCTCGTGACTCATTTGGCAATTCCTCGGAATGAACAGTTACAACAAGTGGCAATGTGGAAAGGTTTCAACTCCTATGTTTGGTACCCTGCCCAAACGATCAGCGCCAATAAGCAAGGGGCGAAACTTTTGCAACCACTGATTGAGTGGATTAAGGCGAAAGTCCCTCAAACCCAGGAGAGAGATTCGACCGACCCGCCAAATCCCAAGTGTCTCGCCACTCCATAGACATCTCACACAGCTTTGCAACCTTTTCCATCCTTCCGGTTCTCCCACCATCTATTTAGGATAATCTTTAGTTTCGGAGTGGATTTCCGGCTAGTGCATGGCCACCAATCAAGAAGACGAAATCATAGGAAAAGCGTATGACGGTCGCCTGATGCGGCGACTGCTGCGCTACCTCTATCCTTACAAATTGCACGTTCTGGTGGCTCTCTTCGCGATTGTGCTGAAATCGATTGCTGACGTGCTTGGTCCCTTTCTCACTAAGATTGCGATTGACAAATACCTCACAAAATCTGCCAACTCACATTCCTGGATCGGCGATCATCTGAGCAGTGTCCCATTGAAAGGGATTGGGCAAATTGGAACCCTGTATGTCGGCTTGCTCCTTTTGACCTTCGCTCTCGAGTTCGTGCAGACGTACCTGATGCAGTGGACCGGACAGAAAGGGATGTTCGACCTCCGCAGCCAAATCTTTCGCCATTTGCAATACATGCACGTTGGATTTTTCGACAAGAATCCTGTAGGCCGGTTGGTCACGCGAGTGACCACCGACGTGGACGCCTTGAATGAAATGTTCACTGCCGGCGTTGTCTCGATTTTTGAAGATGTATTCGTTCTAACCTTCATTCTGGCGATCATGCTGGACATGAACTGGAAGCTTGCGCTATTCACCTTCACGGTGCTGCCTCTCATCATCTACGCTACCAAGGTCTTCCGAGACAAAGTGCGTGACTCCTACCGCCGCATTCGCACTGCCATCGCCCGCATCAACTCGTTCTTGCAGGAAGCCGTCTCGGGCATGCTGGTTTTGCAGCTCTTTAACCGCGAGAAACGTGCCTACAATCAGTTCTCCGACATCACGCTTCCCACATGGACGCGTACAAAGACGCCATCCTGGCATATTCGGTCTACTACCCGGTCGTGGAAATTCTTTCGTCTATCGCGGTTGCCAGCATTATTTGGTTTGGCGGAAACGGAATCCTTCACCACACAGTCGCCTCGACAATCGCTGTCGGATTTTCACAGAAAGAACTGATAACCCTGCGCATCACGCAGACAGCCATGTCGCTCGGAGTGCTGGTTGCGTTCATGCAATACGCGCAACGCTTCTTCCGTCCCATTCAGGATTTGAGCGAGAAGTACAACATTCTGCAATCGGCAATGGCAGCTGGGGAACGTGTTTTCAAGCTGCTCGACACAAAAGTCGAGATCACTTCTCCCTCGTCGCCAAGAAGGTCATTGGGCCAGGCCGTATTGAATTCGATCACGTGTGGTTCGCCTACAACGAGCGCGGAGCGAAGGGCGACCAAACCACTGACCCAGGGAAGCTTAGCGCACGACCGGCCGAAGCCAAGGATGCTGTGGAAAGCGAACCAGACTGGGTTCTGCGCGATGTCACGTTCGCCCTCGAACCTGGAGAGACCGTGGCCGTAGTCGGTCACACGGGCGCCGGGAAAACCACTTTGATTTCGCTGTTAATGCGTTTCTACGATTTGCAACGCGGCGCCATTCGTATTGACGGCATCGACATTCGCGAAGTGGATCTCGATGACCTGCGCTCCCGTTTCGGAGTCGTACTTCAGGATCCATTCCTCTTCACCGGCACGGTGGGCGGCAACATTCGGTTAGGCACCACACGCATCCAGGATGCGGACGTTGAGCAGGCCGCCGAAGATGTGAACCTTGCCGACTTTGTTCGCACATTACCGGGTGGCTTTAGCGAAGAGGTTCGAGAGAGGGGGTCCACGCTTTCGACAGGACAGAAGCAACTCATCTCGTTTGCACGCGCGCTGGCGCACAGTCCGAAGATTCTGATTTTGGATGAAGCGACTTCTAGCGTCGACACGGAAACCGAATTTCGGGTCCGAGGCGCGCTCAATCGGATGGTTGAGGGCCGCACGTCGTTGATTATTGCTCACCGCCTCTCCACGATTCAGCGCGCCGACAAGATCATCGTGATGCACAAAGGCAAGGTCCGCGAAATGGGAACACACCAGCAGTTGCTGGCGCAGCGCGGCATTTACTACAAACTCTACCAACTGCAATATAAAGATCAAGAAATCGCACTCGGCCCTCAACTTCCGCCGTTCACTGTAAGTGCTGACGACTAAATCATGCCAAAACGCTCAATTACTTCCAATTACATTGCCGACCATATTCGGCGCGTTCTAAGAGACGGCGGCTCGGCGCCACACTCCAAAGACACGGAGCGCTTCTTTAAAGACGAAGTGCGATCGCGCGGATGGTATACGCACGAACTCAGAAAAGTTGCTGTGCGCTTCCGGCGCAGCATGGCCCGCGAAAAGGGGATGGATTTTGTGGTGCAGGTTGCGGACAAACTTTTCTCCGGCAAGATCTTGGAAGAAAAAGTATTTGCGGTTTTTCTTCTGGAGGGCCAGACACAGGCTCTCGGTAACCGTGGAGTTCCGGCTTTTTGCCTCGTGGCTTGATCGCGTAACAAGTTGGGCCGACCACGATTCTCTGGCGCATTGTTTGCTCTCGCCAATGGTGAGCGCCGATCCCGCGCGCTGCCGTCAGGTGTTTGTCTGGGCAAAATCGAAGAATCGATGGCGCAGGCGGGCGGCCTGTGTCGCGCTAATTCGCGGCGCCCGTCAAAAACAATTCTTCCCTGAAATCGTGCTCCTCTCTGATCGACTTCTAGGAGACGAGGATGACATGGTGCAGAAAGGCCTGGGCTGGTTGTTGCGCGAAACCGCCAAGTTTGATTGCAGCCGAACGGAGCCTTTTCTGATGAAGATTCGTCACCGTGCGCCCCGCCTCGTGTTGCGCACAGCATGCGAGAAACTAACACCAGCCGCGCGCAAGCGAATCCTCGCCTAGTGGCGACTGCCCTTGCGGCTGGCGGGCGAATCCTATTCAGTCGACATACATGTCATCCACGTAGCACCAACGCCAATTCTCGCCTGGCTCGAATGACTGAATGATCGGGTGTTTGGTCTTGTCGAAGTGCCCCGCGCATGCTTGTTCTTCGAGGAATCGCAGCATCCAATATGGCCGCATTCAAGGCAAAGCCGCAAGTGAACCCACCTGTCGCCCAGTTCGAGGCATTCCTTACAACCCTTGCCGCTGGGCGTTACTTTTCGAATCTCCCCAAGATGACTACACGTCGTTGCCATAGTTAACTCCTTTTGCTGAATGCTTGCGTGACTGCGGTGTCCTGCGTCTTTTCCTGAAACCAATTCGGGTAAACAGGGCTGGGTTGAGTGAACTGTTCGAGTTCGCCTAATTCCTCGGGTGAGAGCTTCACATCGAGCGCGCCGAGATTGTCGTCAAACTGACGCACATTGCTTGCCCCCATCAGAATCGTGCTGACGTAATCCTTTGAGAGCAGCCAAGCCAACGCAATTTGCGCAGCCGTCGCATTGTGACGACTCGCAATTGCCTGCATCCGATCGATCAGCGTGTAGCTTTTTTCTTTGTCGGTGGGCAGGAAATCGAAGTTCGCGAGACGGCCTTTGCCTCCGGTTGGATCTTTGCGCGTGTAACGGCCGGTTAGAAATCCACCCGCCAGCGGGCTCCATACGACGATGCCAATGCCGGCGTCCTTGCAGAACGGCACGACTTCGTTTTCCAGATCGCGACCAACCAGCGAATAGTACATTTGCGCGCCGATCATGGGCGAATACCCGAGCCGTTGTTGAATCCCCACCATTTTCGCCGATTGCCATGCGGTGAAATTCGAATAGCCAACGTAACGCACCAACCCGCGTTGCACCAGGTTCTCGAGTGCGCGTGCCGTTTCTTCGAGTGGAGTGTAGGGATCGAAGCGGTGAATCGAAAGCAGGTCGATATAGTCGGTCTTCAGGCGGCGCAAACTCGCTTCTGCGCCGGAGACAACATGCTGGAATGACCCGCCAGTTGCCAGAAGTTCAGGTCCAGTACGAAAACCAACCTTGGTGGAGAGGACGATTTCTTTCCGGCGAGATCCCAATGCCTGCGCCAGCATCATTTCGGCTCGCCCCTTCCGTGTATGCGTCCGCGGTATCGAAAATGTTGATTCCGGAATCAATCGCCTTTCCGATTAGCGCATCGGCTTCCTTCTGAGGAGTCTTCCATGTATTTGCCATAGGATGGCTGGAACCCGTGCCATCTCCGAACGTCATCACGCCGTACGCAATCCGCGAGATGATCAGTCCGGAGTTGCCGAGACGGGTGTATTGCATACGCAAATCCTCCTCACGAGATAGATGAGACGCAAAAAACGGGAACGAGGATTCAAAAACAGCAAGCAAGAAAGACGCGATACCCTGGTCAGCGTTCCCTAGTTCGGGTTCGCAGGGGGTTGCTTATCAGACGCTCGACCACCTGTAATCGGAAAACGCAACAGGATCGGGGCTGTGAAACTGGCATTCTTTTTCAGATTTCCATGGTCGTCGATCTTATTCCAGCCGACATTCGCAGTGACATAAACCCATCCATCCACCGCGACGGCGTGCGTAGGGTCGCCTAGTCTCGGCGTGGATTGTTCAATGACTTCAGCAGATTCGATTGCAGTTTGGGCGTGGTTAAGCTGATAACGCATGATGCGCTCCGGCTCGGTTCCATTTTCTATCCCAATAATCGAGTCTCCAACTAGGATCATGCCATCCAAACCTGTCGTAGCAATGTTCTCTGGATGAGGTAAGAATGTAAAATCGCCGACGTCCGCCAGATAAATCACCGCGATTCCGAAGGGATACTCGGCAACAAACAGCCGCTTGCCGTCGCTGGAGAGCGCGGGAGTTTGCGGAGAGAAGAAGCCATACGCAATTTTTTCAAGCTTGGCTTTATCCAGGCTCGCGCCGGCAACGCTACCCCGCACGCGATAAACACCACCACCGAGACTGTCGGTGACATAAACACTTCCGTCCGGGGCGACCAACATATCCCCCAGCACCGCCGGCTCTTTGGATTCCAGGTCGAAACGCCGAATCACCTTTCCATCTTGAGGATCAACGGCGAGCAATGCCGTCTTGCCTTCGTCCTGCTTTTGGAAGCCGGAAAAACCAGGCATAGCGGATGCAGTCATCCATACCAGATTCCGAGACGGGTCGAACGACACCGCCAGTACCGGCCAGCGTTTCGCTGCCGCCTCCAGAGTCAGCTCTTGCACCGTACAATCGGTTTTCGGTTCTTTCGAGGAATTTCCTTTTTCGGGTAACGAAACGCGATATAGCGAATGGTGCTGGATGCTTGAGACGATAAAAGTTCCTGAGTGCCTGTCGAATGTCAGGTCTTCCGGCATTAAGTCCGGGATGGGAAGACTGCACGCCAACTCGGCGTGCATTATGGGAGCCGCTCCGCGCTCCATCTGGTCCCCAATCCTTTTCCAACCATCGTCCGCCAGCAGCGGTTTCAGGTCTTCATCGCTCGCCAGATCATAGGTCAGGCCCATCGCCGCAAACCGTTCCATCCATTGCAGCGCAGAGTTTCTGTTTCCCAAATGCGTTTCAACCGACGCCATGCGCAACGCATAATTGGGGGTGATACCCGGTAATTCCTTCCCAATCTCGATCAACACTTCTCGCAAGCCACGCCAATCTTTGTTCTTGGCGAACTCGTGACCCTTCTTGTTCAATTCCACGAAATGTCTGTGATCGATCGAAAAGGCAGGCAAAACCGCGAGCGCGGACAAGATAACAACCAACACGGTTTTCTTCATTGGATTACCGCGACCCTAAACTTATCCGACGTCAGTGGCCTTCTTCTTCCAGATATTTTTCGACTTCGAGCGATGCCATGCATCCTGAACCCGCCGCCGTAATGGCCTGGCGGTATCGACGATCTTGCACGTCGCCGCAGGCAAAGACGCCGGGTACTTTAGTAAAGACGTTCTTATGCGTAATTAGGTAGCCGTCGGCGTCAGTTTCAAGCTGGCCTTCGAAAATCTTGGCATTTGGAATATGCCCAATCCCAAGAAACATCGCACTGGTCGGGAAATCCCAGCTCTCACCGGTCTTGACATTACGCAAGCGCAGCGCCGTGAGCTCTTTCTTGCTCACGTCGAGGACATCGTCTACCACCGTGTCCGTCATGAACGCGACTTTCGGGTTAGCCTGGGCCCGCTCCAGCATGATCTTTGAAGCGCGAAACTGTTCTCGGCGGTGAATCAGCGTAACCTTGCTGGCAAAGCGCGTCAGGAAATTCGCCTCTTCCATGGCGGAGTCTCCGCCCCCAATCACCGCAATCTCCTTGCCTGAGAAAAAGAAGCCGTCGCAGGTCGCACAAGACGAGACTCCGTGGCCGATTAACGCATGTTCATTTGGCAAGCCGAGCCAGCGCGCCGAAGCTCCGCTCGCAATAATCAGCGTGCGCGTTTGGATAACATGTTTGCCAATCGTCAACTCAAAGGGTCGCTTGCTCAAGTCCGCTTTGGTGACGTGGCCAATGCGATATTCGGCGCCAAAGCGCGAGGCCTGCTTGCGCATGTTCTCGATGAGCTCTGGCCCCTGAATGCCGTCAGGGAATCCGGGAAAATTCTCGACCAACGTAGTGAGCGAAAGCTGGCCCCCCGGCTCATGGCCTTCAATGACAAGGGGTTTCAGATTTGCTCTTGCCGAATAGAGTGCGGCGGTGTGCCCCGCGCAGCCTGACCCCACGATTACTACGTTGCGGATGTCCATAGGATTGGAAATATCTTCTTTCAAATAGATTCCGAAGAACCGATTTCGGTGCACTCGCAAGGTAAGGCCGCAGATTTACGGGCTCTTTTTCGGCCCCGTGTGACTCGCCTTTCCGCCGCCAACCCCCAGCCGGACCAGTTCCGCAGGCACCGTCTTTCGCACTCCCAGGACATCGCGATAATGAACCAGAATGGCGGATGCAGCATCAAAGATCGATTCGTACGGGCTTTGATTTGCAGCATTGCTACCGTCGGGCGCGGGACAACGCGCCAAGGCAATCGACGACTTTCCAAAACGCTCCAGCTTGATGCGCGCGACGGGAGTATCCGTTGACAACATCGCCGCCGCCGACGTCACTGCCGAGGCGCTGTCTTCAATCGAAATCTGGATCAGATCCTTGGGATCGCGAATCTTTAGCACGAGGATCTCTACCATATTGCTCGAATCAACGCTGAATGAATATTGAACATTGCTGAAAAGACCGGAATCCGGAAACTCGCGCCGCACACGCACCCAGTCGGCTGACGAGGATTCGCCTTGCGGTAGGGCCTGCATTCCCGGCACGGGCGCGTTCGGGTCAAGCGTCGAATGACCGCGGGCAACTTCGAAATCTTTTGTGAAAGTTGCTTTGGCGGGCACTTTCGCGAGCGCCGCGGCTAGTGCCTTCTGGTCTTCCGGAGACGGCGAACAGACGTTCAGAACGTTCACTTTGACGGGGGGTTGTGCGGCGGGTTGTGATGCGGCGGGTTGTGTTGCAGCGGGCTGCTGTGCGGGCAGTCCAGACCCGCCCACGATCAATGCGCCTACGATCAGGAATTTTGGTGGGAACACGCCGGAATTGTATCAGGGTAAAGTCAGAAGAAAGAATTGAGATCGCAAAAAAGCCAGCCAGCAACGCACAAAACCTGTGTGCTAAAACGCGAAGGGCGAAAAGCAATCTTCATTGATGCCGGACGGTGAGATTTTACTTCTGCAATCTGACTTCTAACCTCTGCAATTACTCAGTCGGCTGCGGTCATTTCTCCGCTGGCTCCATGGCGGCGCAACAATTGCGGCAGATTTTGAGAGAATGCCGATCGCGGCAGCACCATGTCACAGCCCACTTCGTGCGCCTTCTGCTTCAAATCGCCCTGCACATGGGATAGAAACCCAATAATTGAGGTTCCCTTCTTGAGCTTGCTTTTCAATTTCGGAATCAGTGACAAGGGCTTTGCGTTGGCATTGTTCAAATCGAAAATTATCAAGGAAGGTTTCTCCTCGCCATTGTTCTTCATGTGGTCGGTGAGGTCTTTTTCAGTCTTCACGAACTCAACCTTCACGTTCATCTTGCGGCCAGTATCCTGAATCTTGCTCAGGAAGAACAGATCCTCTACGAAGGCGAAAACGCGGGACGCTGCGTCTTGCGCGGGTACGGGAAGAGGCTCCGGCTCCAAGACTGGGTAGGCAGCCGCAAAACCTGGTCGCCGGCCACCCTTACTGCGATGGTCTCCCCCGCCGCCCATATTGGCGCGATAACTGTGATCCATCGGCGCGGTGAAAATGCCCTGTTGCTCCTGGCGCTCGCGGCTCATCGGTCCCCCGCTGGCACCTCGTCTTTGCGAACGACGCCCACGGCGCCGTTTATGCTTCCCTCCCCCGAGGAGGAGTGTCCGGGTCCTGCATTCATAGGTTTTCTCTTGTTAATCCCCGGCCTGGATCACAGGCCTGATTACTTCTTCTCGTACCTCGACACACAGCAGTTAGGCTTATTGTCAGGCTTGATTCAATTGCGCTGTCAGCTCACCGAACCCACTTCGGCTGGATGCATTTGAGAAACGATGCTCAACTGTCATGGCGCCTGGAGTCGTTTGGCGCGAACGGCCTGCCGAGAAGCATAGCCGTTAGGAACACACTGATGTTACTCATGAAACCACTGAACGCGCAAGGGGGAAGCTTGTAGTTTTCCACAATGCCGTTACGAAAGTGGGTCGCTCAGGCGACATTGCGTCACTGCGCAAAGGTGTTACAGGCGTCCATGTCGCCCGTCGTAAACCCTTTCTGAAACCAGTCCATGCGCTGCTGTGAACTGCCATGGGTGAAGGTTTCAGGATTCACTGTGCGCCCCGTCATGCGCTGCAACCGGTCATCTCCGACTGCTGCCGCCGCCTTCAGCCCTTCCTGTGCCTCTCCGGGATCGAGCAACTTCCTTTCATCAGTCGAATGTCCCCATACGCCAGCAAAACAATCGGCCTGCAATTCGAGCTTCACAGAAAGCCGGTTGGCTGCACCTGGATTGCGCTCCTGCGCTGCATGAACCTTGCCTTCAATCCCAACCAGTTTTTGGATGTGATGACCGATTTCATGAGCCAGAACATAAGCTTCCGCAAATTCTCCGGGAACACCAAATCGTTGCTTGAGTTCGTCATAAAAACCCAAATCGATGTACACCTTTTCATCTTGCGGACAGTAAAACGGACCACTGGCCGATTGCGCCATCCCACAAGCGGAATCAATCTGGTCTCGAAACAGAACTAGTTTCGCGTGCCGGTATGGCACTCCCTTCTGACTGAGAATCTGCGTCCAGGTTTTCTGCGTGTCGTCGGTACGAAGGACACGAACTGCACCAACGGCTGCTCCGCCTGATCGCGACCAGTGTCTGGACGGCTGATTTGAGTGGGAGCGCCTGTGCCCCCTATGCCAACGAGTGAAAGGAAATTTCGCTTAAAGACCAAACTCAGAACCAAAAGGATCAGAAAACCACCGATCCCGATGTGCATTCCGCCGAGATTAAATCCCCCGCCCCCACCACCCGATTGGTCTCGATCGTCTTCAATGTCGCCGCTCTCTCCGCCCGGTGTCCATCGCATCTGTTTTTCCTTTGATCCGAACTCGCCTTGGGAACCACTAGAGTACCCAACGCGAGTTGCAATGCCGCTCATTCTACATAGGAATGGTCGGGCATGTTGAGATGCGAAAATGCGCTGAGTGGACAGCTAGCAAAAGCCGTATTTATGAAGTTTCCCGCCGCCCAGCCGATATACGGAAAGTGAGACCCGACGTACAGATAGGACCACCTCTCTGCTCGACTACGCTGGCCGCACCCGGACAGCGTTTCGTGCCACGCCAACCAATCCTCGACCGTTCTCAAAAAATCTTTGGATACGAATTGCTTTTTCGTAATGGCATTGAAGACTACTTTCACGCTGATCCGGAACTGGCGGCCCGCTCGACGCTCGACAGTTCCCTGTTGTTCGGACTCAACACACTTTGCCATCACACTCGAGCTTTCGTAAATTGCACTGGAGAAGTGCTTCTCGAAGATCTGGTTACTTTGCTGCCTCCGAGCCAGACAGTGGTTGAGGTTCTCGAAACCGTTGAACCGGAAGACCGCGTGATTTCCGCGTGCAAGCGCCTCAAAGAGGCGGGCTACCTGATCGCCCTCGACGATTTTGCACCTAAGGATCCGCGTATAACCCTGACCAAGTTTGCAGACTTTATCAAGGTCGACATCCGTGCAACTCGGCCCGAAGAGCGCGCAGGCATGCTGCGGCGCTTTGGTTCCGTTAACTGCAAAATGCTTGCGGAAAAGCTGGAGACGCCTCATGAGTTCTATGAAGCTAAAAAGATGGGCTTCGCGTATTTTCAGGGGTATTTCTTTTGCAAACCAGAACTGGTGATCGGCCGAGAGGTGCCTGCCAATCGACTGCACCATCTGCGGCTGCTGGAAATGGTTTCGCATCCCGAAATCGATGCTCACGAACTCGAGAAACTCCTCAAACAGGAAGCATCCATTTGTTATCGACTGCTGCGCTATTTGAATTCTCCGGTTTTTGGGTTCTCGCTCGAAATCAAATCAGTCCGTCACGCGATGGCGATCCTGGGAGAGCGCGAAATGCGGCGCTGGATCCGCCTAGTGGTCACCATAGGCGCCGCCGAGCAATGTTGCAACGAACTCGTCCTGATGGGGCTGACCCGCGCTCGCTTCTGCGAACTACTCTCCGAACGCTTGCGATTAACAAATGATCTGTTCCTGATGGGCCTCTTGTCGATCATGGACGCAATTCTGGAAGTCGATATGGCGACACTGCTTGATCAGATCCCAGTAGACCGCGAAACGAAAGAAGTCTTGCTCGGCCAGCCGAGTCCTCTTTCGGTCTCTGTTTCAATTGATGCTGGCCCAGGAGTCTGGGGGAATGGGAAAAATCCAGTGAAATTGCGCAGCGCCTCCGATTGACGGACGTAGAGGTCGGGGATGGTTGGTGGAACTCCATGGCGTGGGCACAGGAAGTCACCGGCAGCGTCTAAGACATCGACGGACGAGACTTCCGGTAATTAAACGAAGCCTTCGGGGCAGCTTTAGGGCGACGAGATTCGGTTAAGGCGCTTCGATCAACTCCATCTTGCCGTCACGCGTACGGTGCAGAACCATTAAGGTACCCTTGGGATCGCGGAATACGAAAACGTCGCGGTCGCGGAAGTGTGCCTCTTTGATCGCCTCCTCCAACGTCATCGGGCGCATTGCCACCGAATCGACCGACCGTACCAGATGTACCTCTGTGGTCTTCGCCACCGATGGAAACTTGTGAACCGTAACCGAAACGGTGGTGTTCTCAGCAAGACCCAGGGCTGCTTGAATTTCCTCCTGAAGCCGCTCTCCACCATTGAACTTCTTCACCGCCTTGCGCTTTTTTGCTCAGCCACTTCGTCTTATACTTCAGCGCCTGCTTGTGCAGATGGTCGAGCGCTTCATTCACAGCCGAAACCATATCGGTGGCCTGCGCTAGTCCAACAATCGGCCCGTTGGGCGGATTGATGGTGATTATGAGCTTTATGCCGGTGTTTCTCCACCGCCAGAATCACCTTGGTTTCGAATCGGTCCCCTAGAATCTTGCGGATTTTATTAAGGCCAGTTTCAACTTCTTTGCGGACGGTGGAAGGAATTTCATACTGCCTGCCGGTGTACTCCACGTTCATTGAGTCACCCCCATGAAAGTTAAGTCAGAAGTAAAAAGTCAGATTGAAGAAGTGAACCTGCCGACTTGACTCGGTTTTACTTCTTCAATCTGACTTCTTACTTTTAACTTCAGGTCCTTTGCGAATTCTGCACTCACTTCTTGACTCTTCGTTGGTGCGTGCTCGGAATCTTCATGTCTTCCCGGTACTTTGCCACCGTGCGGCGCGTTACATCGATTCCTTGCGATTGCAAAATGCGCGTAATTTGTTCGTCCGTCAACGGCCGACTCGGATCCTCATCCTCGATCAACTTTTTGACGCGTCGTTTGAGAATCAACAGTGATGTGCCGCCGCCCTCGGGTCCCTGGACGCTCTCAGAGAAGAAATAACCCACCTCAAAAGACGCCCTGTGGCGTGTGAACGTACTTGTTCGCCACCGCCCGGCTCACAGTTGAAGGATGCACTCCGATTTCTTCGGCTACTTCTTTGATCATCATCGGCTTCAACTGGTCGATTCCTCTTTCAAGGAAGTCCTGTTGCCTTGCCACGATTGAGTAGCAAACTTTCGTAATCGTCTGTTTGCGCTGTTCAATATTCTTGATGAGCTGGATCGCGGACTTGTACCGATCCTTGACGTAGTTGCGCGTATCGCGGTCGTTACCGTCGCGCGTCAGCAAGCGCTTGTAGGCGGGATTCAGCCGCAGCTGCGGCATGTCCTCGTCATTCATGATGATCAGCCACTCGTCGCCGTGCTTTACGAAGGCAACGTCAGGCTCAATCAGACGGGCAGGAGTTTTGTTGTATTGCAGTCCCGGGCGCGGATCGAGTGTGCGGACGTAATCGAGCGCTGCCTGCACTGCTTCCAGTGGACGGCCAATGGCGCGCGCAATTTCCTTGAACTGCTTGAGCGTGACAGCGTGCAGATGCTGGTCCACGACGGCGACTGCGTCATTCAAAACCTGTTCGGTTCCGCCGTTGCCATTCCGATGCTGGTGCAACTGCTCCATATGGTAGTGAAGCTGCCGGAGCAGGCATTCGCGGAGGTCGCGGCAAGCGATCCCGGGAGGATCCAATTGCTGTACAACTTCCAAAGCTTCGTGCAAATCGGCAAGTGTGAAATTGACGGCGGTTCTTGCGCGCGCGGTCGCGGTCGCTGTGTTCGAGCCAGACGCTCCATTGCTTCCCGCGGGCGGTACTCCATTACTTGGCGGATTCGAAGAATCTGCGCTATGGGTAGTCGAAAAACCATTCTCGGGAGCGCGCAGAGTAGACGTGCCCGATGCATTCTCGTGCCGGCTAGCATCCCCATACGCTCGGCCAACAGACCCTTCGTCCGCTAGCTTGTCGCCTGAAAGTCCTATCGATAACAGGGCCTCATCCTTGAATGCTTCGAGCGCCGATCTTCGATCTCTGTCTGACCCAAGGTGTCAGGACCACCACCAAGTGCTGCAATGCCAATCGCCTCAGCTTGCCCCACGATCTTGGCCTGCGTTTCGGCATCTGCTTCCGGGGCGGCCACAGGTGCGATTCCCAGCAACTCGTCGTCACTGGCAATCAAGTATCCCTCGTCATTCAGATTTCCGATGATCAGCTGAGCCGCCTCATACACTGGAGGTCGGACCGAAATCGCCCCGAGTTGCCACATCAAATGGTCCGTAAGATTGCCTGGCTTTGACAGGAAATTTTCGAACGAGGGCTTTTCAATCTCTGCTCTCGCCCGAACTGCGGTACCCGGGATCGAGGTATTCCTGAAAGAACGACCCAAAATCAATTTCTTCGAATGGATCTTTTTTCTCGACTGCAGCAATCGGATTTTCTTCCGTAGTCGCCTTGGCTGCGATACGGTCTCTTTCTTCTTCCTGGCGGCCCACATCGTCGAGCATTGGGACGGCATCTTCAAGCTCTTCAAGTACCGGATTTTCCACCATTTCGGCGTTGATCATGTCCTTGAGCTCAAGTTTGTTGAGCGCAAACACGGAAACCATCTGCACCAGCCCTGGGGTCAGGATCTGACGCTGAGACAGTTTGACGTTTAGCCGATGTTGAAGAAGAACCATGCCTTACAGTCTTTTCCCCGTGCTCTTTTCTGAATCAGTTCACTACTAACTTCTCATGTACAAGCGCAAATGCGCTCGGCACGAAAGTTCAGGGTGCCTACGCCTTGGTAACTCAAGCGCTCCAGATTTCACACCAAAGTGAAGCTTTCTCCCAAATAGACCCGCCTGACCTCGGCGTCGCCGCCCAGTTGCTCGGGCGTGCCCGAACGAAAATCCGACCCTCATTGATGATGTACGCACGATCCGTCACCGACAACGTCTCCCGGACATTGTGGTCGGTGATCAGTATTCCAATGCCGCTAGCCCGCAGATCGGAAATGATCTTTTGCAGGTCTAGCACAGCGATCGGATCAATCCCCGAAAACGGTTCATCGAGCAAAATAAATGTAGGGTTAATGCACAGCGACCGCGCGATCTCAACGCGTCTGCGTTCGCCGCCCGACAATGCATACCCACGGTTCTGGCGGATGTGTTCCAGCCCAAGCTGATCAATCAGCTTTTCAGCCTTCTCACGGCGCTCGTGCCAAGAAATCGGCTCCGCTTCGAGAACGGCAAGGATATTTTCCTCTACCGTCAATTTCCTGAATATGGACGCTTCTTGAGGGAGATAGCTGATGCCGTACTGGCGGGCCCGCAAATACATGGGAACGCTGGTGATATCTTCGTCGTCGTAGAGCACTCGACCGGTGTCGGGAGGAATCAGGCCTACGATTGCGTAGAAAGAAGTCGTCTTTCCCGCGCCATTTGGACCTAGGAGCCCAACGACTTCGCCCTGAAGAACCTGGAGGCTTACTCCGTTTACTACGCGACGGCCACGGTAGGTTTTGCCAATTTCGTCGGTGGCCAGCGTATGCATTTATCGTGCCACTTGTGTCCGTGTGACCGCCGGGGACGTTGTTCTTCCTTCTACGAGCACCCTATCATCGTGTCTGTAGAAAGTCAACGAATCGCCCGTGATTTTGCCCCGTTCGGCATCAAAAATGCTAGGCGATCCGCCAGTCAAAACAAACTTTTCCTCTCCTGCCAAATAGGTCAGTTGATCTCCCGTCGCGCGTCGCTCCGGCTCTGTGATCACGACATCATTTTCGGCGACAACTTTTTCCACTTGGCCAGGGCTTCCCCAACCGGTGCTTGGTGACGATGTGCTGGGGCTGGTCATTCCCGCCCTATCTTGCAACTTACTCCGAGCCAAAAGAAAAACAGTCATCTGCCTCGCTTTCATTGTGGCATCCGACCCTTTTGCTGTCACCCCGCCATTCAGAACGACCTTCCGATCCGAATCGTTGTAGGTCAAATGGGCGGACGTGATGACCACAGGACTGACTTTTCCCGCTTTGTCTACTTGGACCAGGACTGTCTTCACGGCTTGGCTCGCATTCCCTTCGGCCACTAGCGCGCGGTGTTCGCGGTCAAATTGCAATACCGGCGCTTCTACCACGTTGCTGTTTTGCCATAAGCGCGCGTCGCCGGAATATACTGCAACCGCGGTAGACCGGTGAGCTGTCATGGTCCGGCTGACCACGTGAATCGGGTCGGAGGAGGCAAGCATTCCTCCGTCAGGCTGGGGCTTCAGATCCGAGTAAGTGCTCTTCACGTTGCCTTCTGCAGTCGCATCGCCGGTCGTCCGGTTCATCCGGATCGTATCCGCCGTCGTTGTCAACCCACCGTCCGCAATCCGAGGAGACCCACTCAAAACCAACATCTGATCTGCCGCCGTATAGGAACCTTGCCGAGCCCAGGCGCGCTGCGTCCCGCTCACAAAGGTAAGCCCGCCGGCCTGGGTAATCGTAGAAATGCCGCCCTCGGGCTGGAACCGCACATCGAGGGTTGGACTCGTAGAAACTCTGTCGGGCTGCCCGGGCGCGCTGCCAACAATGTTGGTGTTGGCTTCCCCGTGCAAGATGGCGGGACGATTTTTGTCCGTAAATTTTGCAGTGAACCGGTCTGCCGTTACGACAGTCCTTTGCTTGCTGGCAGGTTGCGTGATGACAATCTGGGGCGCACCGCTCGTCTCCGCCAGTTCAAGTTGATGTCCGTCTTTCACTCTGAAATCCATCGCGGGAGCAGACATTTCAAGATCCTGGCGCTTGCCGGCAATAGCAGCCGTCGCACTGGCAGCCTCTTTCGTAGGGCTCGATCCCTTTTGCGTGAGGTGCACCCCTTCGTCCGCATGCACCTTCTCGAGTACCTGATTCGGCGCGAAAACAACGTCGCTCTGCCGGTGTCTGCCTCAGCGGGCTGAGTTCCCTCTGTGGCCAATTGGACGTGGCCGCTCAAAATCGCAGTCGTCAATTGATTCTTTGTGCCAGTCAACAGAAACTCCGCGTGATCCGATCGCGAGCGTGCTTCGGACTTGCCATGAAAATCGCCACTCACATCACCTTCTGCCACAATGCGTTCCACTGTATTGTCGGGCCGCAGGAGGAAGGTCGCCTCATCCGATTTAAGGTTCTGCCCGGCTCGTACTAACTGCACGCCGCTTAGAATCAACCTCCGTTCGCCCTTGGTGATTACCCCACGGCTTGCTTTCAAATGGAATTGCTGAGACCCAGAGACCGCAACATCAACCGCAGAGCGAAACGTCATCGTGCCTGTACGAGACACATATTCGACCCCAAAGGCTGACCCGGCGGCTTCCGGGGTCTCAAACATCACCTTGCCAGTCGCGGAGGCGTTCCCACTGTTCTTATTGAAGGTGAGTCCTTCGGTTTCGACGTGAATTGGATTTCTTACTTGTGATGGCGGCGTCTGATCGTTGCTCGTTTTTCCCTCAGGATTGCCTTCGAGGTCGATCAGCACCTTGCCTTGTGCGGTGACGTCTCCAGATTTCGGATCGAATTCGAAGTCGTCTCCAGTGATCCGGTCAAAGCGGCTAGCGTCCGCACCATAGACGATAATCTTCACGTTGTGCAATTCTGCACGGCCACCCTCTTTGAACTGAACGGCTTTCGAGGCGCTTACGGTGAACTGAGTGCGGCCCTCCACTGACTTGGAAATCGAAAACCCTTCAGCAGTCTGCTGAATATTCAAACCGAGTTTCGCGGGAACTTCGCGCACCGTAGAACGCACTCGCCAACGCGCGTATAGATACATTCCCCCAACGATCGCAATCATGAGGATTGCGCCGGCGGCAAACCAGTGACGCAGCCGCGAAACGGGAACAGTCATGAATTCAGTTTAAAGGAAACCGCGCTTTGGAGAAGGACACCGTTCTATGGCACAACAACCGGAACCCGCTCTTATCGCAATTGCTTTTGAGGAATCGCTTTTAAATCGTGGCGCGATCGTACGGCCTCTTCAGCTTCGCCGCACCAACGTTCCGGCGATCAAATCGTGCAATCCCTGTTTGCGTTCCGTCAGTCCGACCATAATGAAGCCGATGCAGAGGATCATCGCTGACAGGATTTTGGCGAAGTGTCTACCGGTCGCCCGCGCAAACGAGATGCGGTTGCCATAAAGATCACTTACCTTCATGCCCAAAATCATCTTGCCGAGGGTCGCCTGGTAGGACGAACTCTCCATCACCGCCTCGTACAGCCATGAGGCCGCAATCGTCAACACGACCATGACTCCTCCTCCCAGCAGGTGCAGGAGTGTGAAGCCGCTATGTCGCATGCCACCCAAAGCCATGCCACTGAGCCCAAAAATAGCAGCAATGGGAAAGAGGACAACGCGAATCAGAATCGTATCAATGATGGCAGCAACTACTCGTATCCAGAATCCGCCGTATCGAACGCCAGATTGAATAGCGGGATAAGCGGCGACGGGTGCGTAGCTTCCCGGTGGAACACCCGCTGGAACGGCGGCAACAGCCGGTCCATTCGCAGCGCCGCAGCGGCTGCAGAACGCCGCGCTGGCTGGATTTGGAGTTCCACACTTTGTGCAGAATAAAGCTCCGTTCATGGCGGGAAATATAAGGGTTTCTCTGAAACCTGTAAAGACGCAATTAAAGGATGGCAGCAGCCAACATTCCGGGTGGATGAAGGCCACGAGCACAATTCGATTCTGAATCTCAGGCGCTGCGCTTGAGATCTCGCAGCGTCAGTTCCAAGCCGCCGAACTCCGGATGATCGTTTAATCCGAGTGTGTAGGCGACATCGAGTCGATCTCCTGCCAGCAACTGCAAGCCATCTAAACGCTCTTTGAAACCCCATCCCATGGCCTTAAATGTGATGTTGCTGCGCCACGATGGAGACGAAGACGATAGTGACGAAGACGGCGACAATGCCGGCACTTGCGCATCTTGCCCCAGAGTTTGTGGCCCGGCTACATTCAAGACTACCGCTCCCACGGTTTCTCCGGCAGCGGCCGCTATCGCGGCGATTCCGTTCGTCGCCGGTCCCAATCGCATTCGAATATGTTTATCTTTGACTACCTGCGGAGGCGTCATCAAACGCACTGCCCGCGCACTGAACACCGGCTCAGGATTTTCCATCCCAAACGGTTCGAGCAAGCATAAAGCGCGCTGAAGTTCCGGTGTGACCCGATCCAGAGGCAACTCGTGATCGAACTCCAGTAGCGGTTCGAAATCGGCAAGTGTCAGACGCTCCCGCGCATACGCATCGAGATGCTCGCGCAGCTTCTGAACGTTGTTGCTGGGTAGCGCAAAGCCAACCGCGTGAGCGTGTCCTCCATACCTCGAGAACAGTTCATGGCACGACTCAAGCGCGTTCAACAGATGGAAGGCACGCACCGAACGGCCCGAACCATGCGCTTCCTCGCCTTCGCGAGAGATGACCAGGGTTGGACGCCCGTATCGCTCCACGACGCGCGTCGCCGTAATACCGATCACGCCGCGATGCCACGCCTCACCGTCTACCACGACGCAGTAAGCCTCGCGCAGCGCCGGTTCGTCTTCAAGGCGCTGCAGAATACTCTCCATGATGCGCCGCTCTTCTTCCTGACGCTCGGAATTGAGCACATTCAGGCGCTCGGCGATTTCTCGCGCGCGGCCCATATCTTTAACACTGAATAGGTCGACCACATCGCGAGCGACGTCCATGCGTCCGGCGGCATTCAGACGCGGAGCGATGCGAAAGGCAACTTCAGTCGAAGTCAGTTCACGTCCGTCACCGAGTTTGGCCACTTCGAGCAGCGCCCTCAGTCCAGCATTCACCGGAGACCGCAAGCCCTGAAGCCCAAGTTTGGCGAACACGCGATTCTCACCCAATAACGGTACCGAGTCGGCGATGGTCGCAATCGCCACCACTTTCATGAACGACATCAACAAGCGCGATTGGTCTTTCTCAGGAAGACGGCGCTGCATCAATCCCTGCGCAAGCTTGAACGCAACACCTGCGCCGCACAGATGCTTTGCATGGATAATCGCATCCATCCTGATTTGGATTCACGACTGCAAGCGCATGTGGAAC
The DNA here is from genome assembly GCA_963822545.1 of uncultured Acidobacteriaceae bacterium. Classification (GTDB taxonomy): domain Bacteria; phylum Acidobacteriota; class Terriglobia; order Terriglobales; family Acidobacteriaceae; genus Acidiflorens. The sequence continues at coordinate 755,464 of CAWGIB010000010.1, read as the reverse complement.
TCCGTCGACTCCCGGCAAGTGGTGGTCGGTCACGATCAGGTCGATGCCAGTGCGGCGGGCCGTTTCGGCTGCTGCAAAGGCGCGTATTCCGGTATCCACGCTGATAATCAGCCGCACTCCGTCAGCCGCGGCGCGCTCAATGACTTCATCGCGCATACCGTAGCCTTCGCGGATGCGGTGCGGCACATGGAAATCGGCCGCGCCTCCGCAAAGCTCGATGGCTGTCTTGAGGATGACGATCGCCGTGGTGCCATCCACGTCGTAGTCGCCGTAAATCAGCACTTTCTCGTGCAACGCGATCGCCGCCTCAAGGCGATCGAGAGCAACTTTCATCCCTGACATTTGTAGAGGGTCGTGCAGGTGGTCGAGAGTGGGCACGAGGAAACGTGCAGCTGCTTCGGGTTCTTCGATTCCGCGGCGAACCAGAAGATCGAGCAAGAATCGGAAGCGCTGGGGAAGCAATCTTCAATTTCAAATCGCCAAGCGCGGCCACAAGGGCAGAGACCTTGCCTTGGTCAGTCGGCTTGGATGTCCATTGCATGTTGGAGATTCTTGTAAGGTAAGTTTGCCGGAAATGCTACATCATTCTAGGAGAGGAAATTAGGTCAACCAAAAAATCGGGAAGCTTTGTCGAGTTCCGAAATATTCCGTCTACAGCTCTTCGTCCTGATCCGTTTCGTCGATCATGAATCCGCCGGAATCGTCTGCCAGTTCGCGCAGATGCTGGTAGTGCTCATACCATTCCGTACCCGCTTCGTACAACGAACATACATCCCTGGTAAGCCCAGCCGAGTTGCACGAACCCTGTCTTGCCGATGTAAGTCTTCAGCCAGCGGCCTTCTTCAAGATCTTCGTCGCTTGAGTAGTCGCCATCGGCCAGGCGCTGCGTCAAGCGATCGTATTCTTCCCGTTCAAGCGCCCACGAATGCATGGTCAGGAACGCTGCATTAGTCGACTTGGCCAGCTCCACAAAGTCCTTCCAGCCGTCAGGATTCTGTCCCGAATCCCAGAGGACGCTGGGAACCTCTTCACATTCGACATAGCCAAAGAAACGGCGCATGCCGAGGCCTTCAATGAAGGCGGTCATGTCGTCTTTCATGCTGGTCAAATCGTCTGGATGGGGAGACATGTTGTGAAGTTTATTGTACGACCTGCGCTGTCAAGCCGCCAACGCGGAGAAGACGGCTTTAGGCTCTCGGCTGTAGGTTCTGGGCCTTCGCGTATCTGTGATGGTTCGAATCCTAAAGCCTAGAGCCAAGAGCCTAGACCCTTGCAGCCTGCACTCGTGTGTTAAACTTTCTCTTCACAAATAGTCTTTCGCCATGCTCTTTTCCAAAGAATATGTGGGCTATCTGGCCCGCGAAGTTTCCAAAAAACTGGTAGCGAGCGGTCTCATCGAGACCAAGTCTCCGCCTGCCCTTCTCGAGAAGGTCCATGCGGCTCTTCTGGAAGAGCTTGCGCTGGAAGACCGCATCAACGACGAAGTGCGCGTCATTCTCGAGGCTTACTCCGACGAGATGCAAAAGAGCGGCGCAAATTATCAGGAAATGTTCCGCAAAGTGAAGACCGAGCTGGTCAAGAAATACAAAGCTGTTCTCTGAGCTGTTAAGAGGGAAAACTGTACTGTGCGATTGACGCGCGACAAAATAAATAAACTGGCTCATGTCGTCACCGACGCGGTGGCCGACCTGGACGCGGTCGACTTCATCGAAGACCGCAATACGATCCGGCTCGAGGTGCGCAAAATCCTCGAAGAGTTGCTGATGCAGGAAGCGCGCATCGACCAGTCTGCGCGCCAGAAGATTGAGAGCCAGCGGCGCACGATCATCGAAGGGACCGAGGAGTGGACCATCCTCTACCGCAAGTATTACAACGATGAAGTGAAGAAGCTGGGGATCTAGGCTCTCGGCTTTCGGCACTCGGCTTTCGGCCTTCGACTTTACCTCTCTGCTTCTTCTGAGCTTTCTCGCTTACTTTTCCGTTTCGAATTCGGGCATTTGCAGAACGTCGTCTTGATCCTTGTTCGTGCGCGTGATTCCCGCCGCTTTCAGTTTGCGCGCGATCGGCTGCACATCTTGCAGAATGCGCGTCAGCGTTTGGTTTACCGCTTCCTTGTCACTGTTGTCAGCTCCATTGCGCTGGATCAGGGTTTCGAGGAAAGTCTTGGGATGCGGGAATACAACGATCTTGACCTCATCGGCTTCGGGAATGTTTGCCGCTTTCTTGGCGAGCTTCAGGGCGGTGTCGTAACCGCCAAGTTCATCGACTAGCCCGAGGTTCTTGGCATCCTGCCCTGACCAGATCCTTCCCTTTGCAATTTCGAGCACCTTTTCCTTCGGGAGTTTGCGGCCATCTGCGACCTTGCCTGTGAAATCGACGTAGACGCGATCGAGCCACGCCTGAAACCTTCCCCATTCCGCAGGCGAGTAGTCATGCGTGCCTGTAAACATTGTCGCCTTGTCGCCTTGATGCACTTCATCCCATGACAGTCCAACCTTGTCCCACAGACCTGACGTCAACATCTTTCCGCCAAGAACGCCGATTGAGGCGGTGATGGTTCCAGGCTCGGCCACGATCTTGTCCGCTGCCATCGCGACGAAATAACCTCCGGAACCCGCAAGATTGCCCATCGAAACGATGACCGGTTTGCTTGCCTGACGCGCGCGAACGACTTCACGCCAGATCGTGTCGGAAGCGACATACGATCCTCCAGGACTGTCGACGCGAAAGAGGATCGCTTTTACATCGGAGTCTTCGGCGGCTGCGCGAATCGCGCTAGCTACCGTGTCCGATCCCATGGTCTGGCTGCCTTGCACCGGATCGAAGTCACTTTTCCCGCGAGTAACTCCACCAACTCCAAATACGAGCGCGATCCTCTTGCCATGCTCATGCGGACGTCCAGCGCGATCGAGGTATTTATCGAGGTAAAGCAATTCCGCACCGCTGCCAACTTGCGCCTTCACTCTTCCGTACACTTCATCGCGATATGCGACTCCATCGACCAATCTGGCTTCCACAGCCTCTTTGCCAAGGTAAGGTCCTGCATCCACAATCGCCTGAAACTTATCAGGAGCGATTTGCCGCGCCTGGCAAATGCCATCCTTCATCTGGTTGAACCAGGAGTTCATGAGGGCAGTCATCGCTTCCTTGTGAGGAGCTGTGTACTTCGTCTCGGTATAGAAGTTGAGTGCGTTCTTGTATTCGTAGCGATGATCGCCGTGGAACGTAATGCCTAGCTTGCCGAGCGTGCCTTTGATAAAGGGCGATTCCATGATGATTCCCGTCAATCCGACATCGCCTGATGGCTGCAGATAGATCTGGTCAAAGGCGGTTGCGAGGTAATAAGCGCCATTTCCGGGGCCGAACTCGCCAAAGGTTTCGGAATAGGCAACTGCAAATTTCTTGTGCGCGCGAAATCTTAGGACAGCGTCGCGAATCTCTTGCGTCTGCGCCATTCCTACGGAAGCTGCGCCGATTTTCGCGATCATGCCAACAACGCGATCGTCATTTGCTCCGCGATCGATTGCGTCAACCACATCGCGGAGAGTTTGGCGCTCGGTCGACATCAAGCGAGCGGTCGGCGACTCGGGAACATCTTCCAGGAATGGCTGCTCAAAGTTCGCTTCGAGGATTGTTTTGGATGGAACTGTTCCCTTTGAGCCGATCGTGTAAACGAGAACGATCACCATTCCGATCAGCCAAAGTGCTCCTAAGATGGCGAGGAACCGAACGATTGCCTTGGACATGATTGCTCCTTTGCTTAGAAGGAGAAGTTTAACCAAGTGGAAGGAAAGGTCGCTAATCGCGCTCGCGATTTCGACTTCGCAAGCGGTAGTTACTAGTTGGTACTGGATACCCCTCATCCCTGGGTCTTTTAGAATCAGAGACTTAGGGATAATTTCCGCAAGGTCTTTGACTTTAAAGGACTTAGCTCTAAAGTATTTTAGAAAGAGTAACTTAGCGAAAACTGCGACATCGACGACGGGCGAATTGCATTTGCCGAGCTCAGACAGGCGGTCTTGTGACAGCGCCTTCGGAGGCGGAGGTTACGAGTGCGGCGTATTTTGCGAAGACTCCGGTTTTGTAGAGCGGAGCAGGGGGCTTCCATTCCGACATACGGCGAGAGATTTCGGCATCGGGAATTTCGAGTTCGAGCTTGCGGGTTTTGGTGTCGATGGTGATCGTGTCGCCTTCGCGGATGGCAGCGATCGGACCTCCCAGGGCGGCTTCGGGTGCTACGTGGCCGACCATCAGGCCGCGGGTTGCGCCGCTGAAACGACCGTCCGTCATCAGGGCAACGGTTTCGCCCAAGCCTTCACCGACGATTGCAGCGGTCACGCTGAGCATTTCGCGCATTCCGGGACCGCCTTTGGGACCTTCGTAGCGGATCACGACTACGTCTCCGGCTTTGATTTGCTTGCTGGTCACGGCGTGCATCGCTGCTTCCTCGGAGTCGAAGACGCGGGCGGGGCCAGTGTGGGAGGCGCGCTCGTGGCCACTCATCTTGACGACGCCGCCGCCGGGAGCGAGATTGCCTTTGAGGATGACGAGGCCGCCAGTCGTTTTCAGCGGCTTGCTGAGAGGAGCGATCACCGTTTGCCCGGGAGTTTCTTTTGCCTTGCTGGCTTCTTCTGCGAACGTTTTGCCGGTAACGGTCATTGCAGAGCCGTCGACGTGCTTGCCTTCGAGCAGGCGCTGGGCGATCAGTTGAATGCCTCCGGCGGCGTCGACGTGGGCCGCCACATATTTTCCTGCTGGCTTCAGATCAGCGAGGAGCGGCGTGCGTTCGCTGACGCGCTGGAAGTCGTCGATGTCGAGCGGCAGTCCTATTTCACGCGAGATGGCGAGCAAGTGGAGGACGGCATTGGTGGAACCTCCTGTGGTAGCGACGCCGGCGATCGCGTTTTCGAATGCTGCGTGGGTCAGGATATCGCTGGGCTTAATTCCCTTGCGCAGAAGATTCATGACAACTTCGCCGCAGCGGAAGGAGACCTCATCTTTGCGCGGATCCATGGCGGGAATGCCGTTGAAGCCCATAGGCGAGAGGCCGATGAGTTCCATCACGGTGGACATGGTATTTGCGGTGTACTGACCACCGCATGCGCCTGCTCCGGGACATGCAACGTTCTCGAGCGCCAGGAGGTCGGCATCGCTCATCTTGCCGGCGGCGTTTGCGCCTACGGCTTCGAACACATCCTGAATGGTGACGTCTTTGCCTTGAAATTTTCCCGGGGCGATTGTGCCTCCGTAGAGGACGAGGCCGGGAAGATTCATGCGAGCGAGGGCCATGGCGGCGGCGGGAATTGTCTTGTCGCAACCGACGATGCAGACGGCGGCGTCGAATAACTGGCCGCGACAAACGAGCTCAATCGAGTCGGCAATCACCTCGCGGCTTACGAGCGAGGCTTTCATGCCTTCGGTGCCCATGGTTTCGCCGTCGGAGATGGCGATGGTGTTGAACTCCATGGGCGTGCCGCCAGCAGCGCGGATTCCATCTTTCACCTTGGCCGAAAGACGGCGCAGGTGAAAGTTGCAGGGCATGGTTTCGATCCAGGTATTGGCAACGGCGATGAGAGGCTTGGCGAGGTCGGCGTCGGTGAAGCCGATCGCTTTATACATGGCGCGGGCGGGAGCTTGATCGCGTCCATCGGTGATGTTGCGGCTGCGATGTTTGAGGTCCATGGGAAGGGACAGTTTAGCAAGGAAGGCTTTCGGCTCGGCTTTCGGCTTTCGGCTTTCGGCTCTCAGCTTCTCGGCTCTCGGCTCTCCGCTATTTCGGCTCTTCGCTAAGAGCTCAGAGCGAAGAGCTGAGGACTTCTTTTAGGCTGTCGCGCCTCTCGCGTTCTCAATCGCCACTACAGATTCCGGCGGATAGGGAATGCCGAGGTGCGCGTGATCCCAGAGTTCCTTGATGGGAGCGCCTGGACGGACGTCCATTACGTCGACGATGGCGCGCCAGTCGCGGCAGAGTTGACCTACTTGCTTGGGATTGACATCCATCAGCAAGGTGACCTTATGAGCGTGCTCTGCGGGTTCGGCCTGGACATAGGGAAGATCGATGCCACGGCGGGAAGCGGCGGTCAGGATTCGCATCAAGGTTCCCTGTGTGTTGCGGTAGCGAACATGAAAGATGTGCATTTTCGATTCTCCAATCCAGCTATCTGTTCCCTCGAACCCCCCCGAGCTTCGCGCGGTTGGGCGGCCGAGGGCGGCCGTCGCTACGTGAATCGTCCAACGCTGATCGTGTTACGCAAATCGGCCTACCAACTATTCTTCGAAGACCATTTCTCCCAGCGATGCGCCTGCGGGCACCATTGGGTAAACGTTGGCTTCAGGGTGACATTCGAAAACCAATAATTCCGGCTCGCTCGAAGCGAAGAAGCGGTTGAGCTTCGCTGCGACTTCGTCCGAGCGGGCCGGATCCAGGAATTGTTCTTCGGGCAGGAGCGAGGCCGAAATCTTGTAGGCCTTGGCAATTTCGACGAAATCGGGATTGTCGCTCAAATCGGTTTCGGCATAATTGCACTCGAAAAAGAGTTCCTGCCACTGCCGCACCATACCCAAAAACTTGTTGTCGATGATGATCATCTTGATGGGCAGCCCAAGACGATGGACGGTCGCGAGTTCCTGGATGTTCATCTGAAAACCGCCATCACCGGAGACGCAGAGGACGGTGGTGCCGGGTTTGGCCAGTTGCACGCCGATGGCTGCCGGCAAGGCGAAACCCATCGCGCCGAGCCCACCTGAGGTGATAAATCCGCGCGGCGAAGAGGCGCGGTACGATTGCGCAGACCACATCTGGTGCTGTCCTACGTCGGCAAGAATCGTGCCAGTGCCGTCCTTCGGCATGCGCGAAAACAATTCCTGCAGAAAACTTTTGGTCGGATGCGCGAGGCTTGGGTTCTGCGACTCGGTTCGCTGGCGTTCCGCACGCTCGGGACCGCAAGCGACGGCGCGCCAATCGCTGAAGTCGGGGAGGTGGGCGTGCTTGGCTTCCTGATAGAACGCTGGAATCGTGTCGGCCAGGCTTCCGATGACGGGCAAGTCGCAGGGGCGCACCCGGTCAAGCTGCGCGGGATCGATTTCAAAGTGCGCGATCTTGGCATGCTGTGCGAAGCGGGTGGGCTCGCCAGTGACCCGGTCGTCGAGGCGGGCGCCAAAAACCAGCAACAGATCGGTCTCATCGAGCGCCAGATTGGCGGCGCGTGTGCCATGCATGCCGACCATGCCGAGGTAGTAAGACGAATCCTGCTTGATCGCGCCCAGTCCATGGATGGTCGCGAAAGAAGGAATATTCAACAGGTCGAGCAGTTGCTGGAGATCGTCGACTGCGCCAGAAAGTTTGGCACCGGCGCCGACCAGGGCGACAGGTTTCTTCGCTTTCTGCAAAAGGGCGATCAGCGTCGCCGCGAATGTGGATTCCCTGCCGACGTGATTGGCAGGGCGCGGAGGCGTGAACTGAACCGGGCCGCCGAATTCGATGCTCGCCTTCATCATGTCGAGCGGGATGTCGATCACGACCGGACCGGGGCGGCCGCTGCGTGCCCAGTAGAAGCCTTCGGCGATCACGCGTGGTATTTCTTCGATGGAGCGCACGAGGCGATTCCACTTGGTGAGCGACAGGGTCATGCCGAAGACGTCAGTCTCCTGAAATGCGTCGCTGCCAATCAGGTGCGAGCGCACCTGACCCGTGATGCAGACCAGGGGAACGGAATCCATTTTGGCGTCGGCGATGCCGGTGACGAGGTTGGTAGCGCCCGGACCGCTGGTGGCGATGGCGACGCCAACTTTTCCGGTGGCGCGCGCATACCCTTCAGCGGCGAACACTGCTCCCTGCTCGTGGCGGGTCAATACGTGGCGGATGCCGCTGCCCTCAAGCGCGTCGTATAACGGCATGATGGCGCCGCCGGGATAGCCGAAGGCGAGGTCTACACCTTCGGCGCGCAGGCAGTCCAAAACGATTTGGGACCCTTTACGCATTCACGACCTGCGGCTTTTCGGCTTTGGCTTTTTCGGCCTTCTTTTTGTCTTCTTTGGCGCTGCTTCCGGGCAGCCACGACATCATGGCGCGCAGTTGCTCGCCCACTTTTTCGATCGGATGCTGCTTAGCGCGCTCGCGGAGTTCGGCAAACTTCTTGCCGCCTTTCTTGTTTTCTTCGATCCATTCGCGAGCGAAAGTGCCATCCTGAATGCGCGCTAACACTTCCTTCATGGCTTGGCGCGTGGTGTCTCCGACCACCATTTCGCCGCGGGTCAGGTCTCCGTATTCGGCCGTGTTCGAAATCGAATAGCGCATGCGGCTGAGGCCACCTTCGTAAATCAGGTCAACGATCAGCTTCATTTCGTGAACGCACTCGAAGTAAGCGATCTCGGGCGCGTAGCCGGCGGCGACGAGCGTTTCGAATCCCTTCTGCATGAGTGAGGTCAAGCCGCCGCAGAGCACAGCCTGCTCGCCGAAGAGGTCGCTCTCGGTTTCTTCCTTGAATGTGGTTTGCAAGACACCGGCGCGCGTGGAGCCAATGCCGTGGGCGTAGCTGAGGGCGAATTCGTGAGCGCGGCCGCTCGCGTCCTGATGAATGGCCAGGAGCGAAGGAACACCGCCGCCCTGCGCATAGACGCGGCGCAGCAGGTGGCCGGGACTCTTGGGGGCGATCATGACGACGTCTACGTCTTTCGGAGGCTCGATGGTTTTGAAGTGGATGGCAAAGCCGTGCGAGAAGCCGAGGATCTTGCCTTTGCGGAGATGCGGCTTGATCGCCGATTCGTAGAAGTCGGCCTGGGTTTCGTCGGGGGTGAGAATCTGGATCCAATGGGCGCGCTCGGCGGCTTCCGAGGGAGCGAGGACGATCATGCCGTCTGCACGCGCCTGCTGGGCCGAAGGACGGTCGGGGTCGAGACCGATGATCACGTTGCATCCGCTATCGCGCAGGTTTTGGGCCTGGGCGTGTCCCTGGGAGCCGTAGCCGAAGACTGCGATGGTCTTTCCTTTAAGGGCAGAGGGGTTAGCATCTTTCTGATAGAAAACGGTGGCCACTGGACGATCCTTTCGAATGATCCTGGATATAACCGACCGGTCGGTCTGTATATGAGGCATCCTATCGTTTCCCTTCTGACGAAGTCAAGAAAGAGTTTCAGGTAAGGCTAATCGCTTTGATCTGTTCAGGTTCTGGACACTCGCAGAACCGGTGGTTCACATTCAGAACCGGAGGGAATTGTGCCTAGTAATGAGACTTTGGGGTTTCGGAACACGCCCTTTCGAAACCTTTCCCACTTCGGGAACGTGCTCCAGAATGGAACTTTCGCACAGGAGTTATCCGTTCTCATGCCTTTTCGGTTCGGTTCGGTTGTCGCTTGTCTGCTTGCGCCTAGGGTCGGCGCAACCACATTGGTCCTGCGGTCCTACGCAGTCCCGGAATCCACGTTGCTGTTTCTGGTGGGCGGTGGGCTGATCGTCCTGGCAAGCCTCGTCAGGCGACTCTATCCGCTGGGGGAGGTCGCTGCCCCGAAAAGCATTCAGGTTCATCTTTGGATGTCTCCTCCGCAGAGAGCCGAACAATTTGCCGACGGCGACAGAGCTGAATTCGTTGAAACGGCCGAGCCGGACTACCGCACAACGGTGGTGTGAGATTTAGGGAGCCTGGAGCTCGAGGTCAGAGTCCTTGGGTCAGAATTCCAGGTATGACCCAGGACGCGGGGCAGGGGCGCAGGCTTCCGTGCCAGTGGCCGCAAGTAAACCTTCACCAACTCCATGCAGATTTTCCCAGGCGGCTTCGGTCAGCGCGGGGTCAGCACCGACAATGTCACGGATCATATTCCACGCGGCCAAGTTGAGCGCGCCTTCCGGAGCAGGTCCCATGGCAAGCGAAACCGAACATTGTGGACAGAAGGAAATGCGCTGGGCGGAAGATTTCTGCCGGGGCGGACGCCGACGGTCTGCGCAAAGAGATAGACGGCGACCGACTTGTCGCCCGTTTCGAGCTCTCGATTACAGCGCAAACAATAGCAATGTTCCAAAAGCAGATTCCTCGGAATTGCGGATCGATCGAGTTGATGCCAACTTCACTTTCTCGAAATGCCCAGGCAGCTCAGCAAGTATGCAGAAAGATTCCTGGGATCTGCGGCTTGCTCGCGGGGTTCGTTCCGCTAGTTGATGGAACCAAGCTATGGTCTAGCCAAATCGACTGGGCATCGCGCACTCTACAGCCGTGGGTATGAGAGTTTCAGCGCGACGATCGAAAAAGCGGAACTCATCTTCCGCGAGTCCGCGCAGACGCGGGCCGCCAACAGGTAGCAGCGGTTTGTTACCGCATGGGCGTTCAAGGTCTGGAGTTTCTGCTGGTGCAGTCTCGGGGTGGGCGGTGGATATTCCCAAAAGGCGGAGTCGAACCGGGACTGACGCAGGCGCAGTCAGCGGCGCTCGAGGCGTTCGAGGAGGCTGGGGCTCACGGACGAATCGAAGAGATGCCGTTCGCTCGCTATCGCGTCGATCGAATTTCGCGGAAATCGGCTAAAGATTCGCGCAAGGAGGCGACCGCGGGCGAGGCGATTACCGCTCACCTGTGCGAGGTCTCTCATCTCGAACCGCCCCAGGAGGCGGATCGCAATCCGACTTGGTTCTCTGCGCAAAAAGCGAAGCGCCGGCTTACTGGCGGATCGCAAGTGCGGAATTGGGAGACGAGTTAGCAGGAGTGGTCGATCGCGCCGTCGCGAGGATTCAGCGGCAGCAGATTCGCGACTCGCGCAACGCCAGGAAAGATCCGTTGCAGAAGGTACGTTTCGAAGCTTTCGATGAGCTTGGATCTGATGCGCTGGTGCGGTGCATTGCTTCGAAATACTCTTCCGCAACGGAGCCGCGGAGAGGCGAGTACCCGGAAGGTTCTGGGGATTGGCACGGCGGGACGACTGCAGCTTGGTTCGGGCGCGCCGGTGTTGCAACGCGGCAGAAAAAATTAGCGCCACTCTTGCCGAGTGTCCCCGCGCAGCCGCGATGTTCGGTGATTGCCCTTCGCATTGAACCCAATCCTGGACAAGGTCTGCGGATTCGCTGTACTCTCCTACGCCATGGACCGCCGATCGTTCCTTGTAGGAACCGCTGCTACCGCTGCAACTTTTTCCTCCGCAAAACTTTCTTTCGCCGATCAAGCTGACATTCAGCCCGTCTGGACAGAAATTGTGAAGCGGCATGACGAATCGGTGCGGAGGCTGCAAGCGTGGATTCGTCAACCTTCGATTGCGGCGGAAAATCGCGGCGTCAATGAAGGTTGCGATCTGACCATGCAGATGCTGGGAGACGCAGGCTTTCAGACGGTCACGAAGGTTCCTACGGAGGGGCAACCGGGAATTTTTGCCACTCTCGATGCGGGGGCTCCGCGCACGGTCGGACTTTACTTCATGTATGACGTGAAGCAGGTGGATCCGGCAGAGTGGTCGTCTCCGCCATGGGATGCCGCGTTGGTGGACAAGCCGAATCTCGGCAAAGTGGTGGTTGGTCGCGGAGCCGTGAATCAGAAAGGCCCGGAGGCGACATTCCTGGCCGCTCTGCACGCGATTCGCGGGGCGGGCCGCAAGGTGCCAGTCAACCTGGTGCTGGTGGCGGAAGGAGAAGAAGAAATTGGCTCTCCACATTTTCCGCAGATCGTGCGACGCCCGGAAGTGATTGCAGCTCTTAAGAAAGCGGATGGAATCTTCATGCCCGGTGCCTCTCAGGATCTCGATGGCAGCGTCGTGATGACGCTCGGGGCAAAAGGAGTTGTTGAACTCGAATTGGTTTCAAGCGGCGAGCGTTGGGGACGCGGGCCCGCGCACGATGTTCACTCCAGTGAAAAAGCGCGCGTCGACAGCCCGGCGTGGCGCCTTGTTCATGCATTGAACACACTGGTTTCTGCCGACGGCAATCAGCCCACGGTGCCGGGTTTCGCCGACAAGGCGCGTCCGCTCTCAGTCAAAGAGAAGGAGATGATTGAAATTGCGTCCAAGCGGATGAATGAAGAACTAGCGAAGCAGGGATTCGGAGTGAAGCACTGGGTGAATGATGTGGGTTGGGAAGAGTCGATTGAGCTGCTGATGTCGCGTCCAACGATCAATATCGAAGGACTCGTTGGCGGATACACAGGCCAGGGCGGCAAAACGATTCTTCCCCATCGGGCAGTGGCGAAAATCGATATGCGGCTTGTTCCAGACATGACTGCAACGGAGGCGTTGGCGGCGCTTAAGGCTCATCTGAACAAGCTGGGCTTCGACGACATCGAGGTCAACATGACAGGCGGTTATGATCCGAACAGCACGGCACTTGACGCTGGGATCATTCAGACGGAATTGAAAGTTTATCGGGCTGCCGGAATTGATCCGATTGTGTTGCCACGGAGTCCGGGATCATGGCCGGGATATGTTTTCACGGGCGATCCGCTGCGTATGCCGGCAACACATTTCGGTCTGGGGCATGGGCAGGGCGCGCACGCTCCTAATGAGTACTACCTGATCGAGTCGAAAAACCCGAAGGTGCAGGGCATGGACGGCGCAGTACGGTCCTATGTCGAATTTCTCTACGGACTGGCAGCTTAGAACGCGCTGCGCGGAACGACGAGCGGGTTTTGCGAATCGCGACTAGAGCGGAAAGCCTATTCCGCGATACCATCTCAGGTGATGCTTCGCGAAGCTACCATCGAACCCCGACAGGAACCGCGGCAGGAAATTCTGCGCGCCGCCGCGCGACTCTTCCAGCAACAAGGCTATGACGCCACTTCCATGAATGACGTGGCCGCGGCCCTCAAACTTTCCAAAGGCGGCTTGTATCACCATTTTCAGTCGAAGGACGAGATCCTTTTTCACATCATGTCGCACGCCATGGAGATCACCGAGCAACGGGTGATCAATGCGGCGCGACGTATCGAAGATCCCGAAGAGCGACTGAGAACTCTGATCCGCCTGCACATCGGAGTCGTATTGAGCGAAGAGGACCGCGAAATTACGGTGATGCTGCATGAGAATCATCCTTTGCCTCCCGCGCTGCGCCGCAAGATTAACGGCCGCAAAAAAGATTATGTGCACTTCGTTGAGAACCTGATTGCGGACGTCCAGCGTCAACGGAATTCAACTTCTTCTGTGACTCCTCGCGCGGCGGCCTTCGCGCTACTCGGTATGATCAACTGGATTTACCAGTGGCATAAACCGGGCGGGGCTTTGACGGGAGATGCAATTCTTCGACAGTTTACGGAGATTTTCTTTCGGGGAGCGGTGGGGTAGGCAGTCGCAATACGCAGTCTGCACGCGGTTCTCAGTTCTCAGTTCCCGGTTCTCAGTTCCTAGCTCTGACATATGCCTCGCTTTTTTCATATCGACGAACTCGCTCGGGCTCGTGCTGAAAAGGGGAAACTCTATCTTGAGTTTCTACGCGTGCCGGCTATGAGTGTGGGCGTGTATGTTTTGCCGGCGGGCGCCACTGATCCGCAAAAACCGCATCATGAAGACGAACTGTATTACGTCGTTCGCGGCCGGGCTCGAATGCAGACGGGGTCCGATCACGTGGAAGTTGTTTCCGGGTCAGTGATCTTCGTCGAGGCAGAACTCGAGCACCGCTTCTACGAGATCCAAGAAGAACTGGAAGTACTGGTTTTCTTTGCACCCGCCGAACAGGAATAAGATCTGCTTTGCGGTATGAAATCTCCCTTCATTTTTTTTACTCCCCGTTGACAAGTTTCGCAGGTTACACTGCTACGCTGGCATACGGGCGCGCCACTTCCCCCGTCCATGGCCGATCCGCGGAGATTATTATTATGATTCAACAAAACAGTGGTTCACAGACCCAAAGAATTTTTCTGATGCTTCTGGCATGCGCCTGCGCTTTGCTCATGACACGGAATGCGGCCGCTCAGACGGGAGCATGGCTCAGCCATTCCCATGATGAGCAACACACGGCGCTTTCGACCGTGCAATCACAACCGCTGAACACGATTCATTGGCACACGCCCGTTGACCTGAATCCTCCGCAGGGTGAAATTTTCGTTCATTATGGCTCGCCGCTCATTACTGCGGCGAATACTGTCATCGTTCCCGTAAAGACCGGCTCGAATAGTTTCCGCGTGGAAGCCCATAGCGGCGCCACCGGCAAAAAGCTCTGGACGCTGAAGACTGGCTACCAAGTACCAGGCGCTGACTTCGTTCCCGGCATGGGACCAACGATTTCCGGCAACCAGCTGTTTGTTCCTGACCTGGCCGGCCGGGTACTTGTGCGACAGACCCCGGATCAGAAGAAAGGCGCTGTAAGTCGCCTCTACTTTTATGGCGTAAAAAATTACCACAAGGATCCCGCTGCCTATGAGCAAAACGTGCAAATCGATACTCCGCTGACGACCGATGCCAATAGCAATGTCTTCTTCGGATTTCTTGTTCTCGGCTCGACGCCGCTGAACTTGAAGAGCGGCTTGGCGCGCGTTGCTCCGGATGGCACAGGAACATGGGTTTCAGCTGCGGCGCTGAGCGGCGACAACTCAATGATAGAGGTCTCGATCAGCTGCGCGCCCGCTCTCTCGCCGGACGGTAGCATCCTGTATGTGGCGGTTGACGACGGAGAGTTCGGATACTTGCTGGCAGTCAACAGCACAACGTTGGCGCTGATTAATCGCGTTCGACTTCTCGATCCATCGTCTGGACAGTTTGCCTTTATCTACAACGCCAGTTCGGCGACTCCTACGGTAGGTCCGGATGGAGATGTGTATTTTGGAGTGCTGGAAAATCCCGTTTCCGAACCACAATGATCGCGGATGGATGCTCCACTACAACAGCAATCTTTCCAAAACGAAAATTCCGGGTAGTTTCGGGTGGGACGACACTGCGTCGATCGTTCCGGCGACGGCGGTTCCCGGCTACACTGGCAGTTCGCAGTATCTGATCATGACCAAGTACAACAACTACGCAGGTGTCGGCACGGGCGACGGTCATAACAAGATCGCGATTCTCGATCCCAATGCCACCGAGAATGATCCCGATCATTCCGAGCACCAAGGTGATGAACGAGGTTATGACGCATTTAGGCGTGACTCCCGATCCGGAATTTCCCCAAGATCCTGGAGCTGTTCGGGAATGGTGCATCAATACGGCCGCGATCGACCCATTCTCAAAATCGGTGATGGCGAATAGCGAAGACGGCAAACCTCTACCGCTGGGACCTGACGAGCAACACGCTGTCGGAGGTCGTCACGCTTTCCAGCGGAGTTGGAGAAGCTTATACACCGACAGCCATCGGAGCAGATGGTACGGTGTACGCGATTAACCAGGCAATTCTCGATGCGATGGGACACTGACTGCGTGAAGAGTTGATTGCAACTCCACCGCCCTGATCAACTCTGGACTGTTCGGAATTCCGCTAAAAAGAACGACCCGCAAACTTTGCAGCTTGCGGGTCGTCCGGTGGACCGGTTGGGATTGACTGAGGTGGTCACTCGCGTGGCCCCCCGCTCGCTCCGGTGCCGAACACAGCTTGTATCCGGCGGATTCAGCCCATAATCACGGATTGTTTTGCGAGAGATAGTTCCCGATTTCCCCGACCAAAGGTTCCTCGAGAACTCCGCTTAGAGCAACCGCCCTAAGTCTCAGCCACCTCACCTGGTCTGGAATTGCTACAACTACCATCTGAACTTGTCATCCGACCACCTCCTTTCCGGTGTAAACGCAGAATACAAAAGTGGGTGGGAGTAGTCAATCGGGGTTTCTCGGGACTTCGTTATCAACTGTGTGCTGGCTGGCGTTAAGTTTTCCGGGCGCAGGTACACTTGTTCCGGGAATATGCAATCTTCTGGCGGGATGCCGCGCGTAAGTGTTGCCTCGACCGTCCTTAACGAGGTCGAAGACATTGATTCGCTGATCGAGACACTGGCGACGCAAAGTCTCGTCCCGGCAGAAGTAATTATTGTCGATGGCGGATCGAGTGATGGCACGTGGGAACGGCTTGAGGCAGCCCGCGCGAAATATCCGAATCTGGTTCCTATTCGTGATGAGAGTTGCCGGCTGCAGAACTGTCCGGGACCGATTGCGCGAGGCAGGAATGTCGGGATCGCCGCCGCGTCATCGGAGATTGTAGCCTGCGCGGATGCGGGTTGCAGCTACCATCCCGATTGGCTGGCGCGATTGACTGCACCTATTGTCGATCCCGCGCTTAGCGGGTCGCTCGGAATATTCGGTTGGCGGGTCGTACATCGATCCGGAAAGTTCAACCGTGTGGGACGTCGCGTCTGCTCCCTTCTTCGGAGTGAAGCTCAATCCTGAGGCGGCGACCAAATCTTGCACGGCGCGCTCGATGGCGTTTCGCAAAGAACTATGGGCAAGGGTTGGCGGCTTTCCTGAAACCGTATTTCTGGGCGAGGACACCGCCTTTGACGCCAAGGTGCGCAAACTGGTGACACCGGCCTTTCCGTTAGGCGCGAAGGCCTCTTACCAACCGCGACATACGCTCGGCACGGCGGTGCGGCAGATGATCAGCTATTCGCTAACGGACGGCGTTCTGGGAGGACGTTCGGCGCGGTTGTGGCGAAATGTAGTCCGCTGTCTCGTGGAAATTGCCGCAGTGGTCGCGCTTGTCTGGTCCCCGATTCCTTTGCTATGTGTGCTTGCGTTTGAAGTTTACTTTGCGTTCCGCCTGGACTGGAGCGATCTGCGCAAAACATCAGTGCGCGCGATCGGTGCCCGGCTCGCATTTTCGCTGGTTGTGCCATGGATTGTTGCCTGGTATCAGGCGCAGGGAGCCATCACGAAAACCAACCGTCCCAACCGGCAGAATTTCAAGGCATGAATATCGGAGCGAGCCCGAGCTAGCGCAGCCCGTGACGCCTGATTTCTTTTTTCGTCCGGGCGTGATGGAAGTTTTTGTTTGTGCTTTGACTGCGTTGATTTATGTTGCGACGCTTTCGTTTGGGTTCGTTTATGACGATGTTCCGCAAATCCTGAAGAATCCGGCGGTGCACGAGTGGCGGTTTGTACCGCAGTACTTCACTTCCCACGTTTGGTCCGCGATTTATCCAAATAGCAGTGGGAACTACTATCGGCCGCTTTTTCTTTTGTGGCTGAGGGTGAACTATGCGCTATTTGGAACCGCCGCTTGGGGATGGCACCTGACCAGCGTTCTCTGTCACGTGCTGGGAACATGGCTTGTTTTCCGGATAGCGGAGAAGCTTTCAGGCGACCGGGTGACCGCGTTTCTGACGGCGCTTATTTTTGGCGTGCATCCCGCGCACATCGAAAATGTGGCGTGGATCTCCGGCGTGACCGACCCTCTGATGGCGTGCTTTCTGCTCGGGAGCTTCTACGCTTTTCTCAACTCACAGGAGCATCGTGGAAATTCTGAACGCGCGATCCGGCTGTGGGACGTTGCTCTGTCGCTTGGACTCTTTGCCGGGGCGCTGCTAGTGAAGGAAACGGCGGTTGTGCTGCCGGTTCTGGTGATGGCCTTCATCCTTATCTTCGACGGAGGTTTGGGAGCGACCGATGATGGCGAGCGAGCGGGATCAACAGTTGCCGCCGCGATACGAGCGGCCATTCCGTTCGCCGCGGTGGTCTTGATCTACAGCTTCGTTCGCTTTCGCGCGCTTGGTAGCTGGTCGCATCCCACTGTTGCAGTCGGGTGGCGGCGAGTTTTCCTCACTTGGCCGGCGGCGCTTTGGTTTTACATTCGACACTTGGTACTTCCCTTTCGTTTGAGCGAGTTTTACTCGCTCGCCTATGTGCGACAGGCCAGCACCCGGGCATTCTGGCTTCCGCTGGCGTTCGTTCTAGCATCAGCGATTGCCGTGTGGTTGTTGTCAGCGCAGACACGAGGGCGCGCGCGCAAGGTTGCACGGTTCGCGCTCGTGCTAATCATCGTTCCCCTCTTACCTGTGCTCGACCTGCGCTCGCTCACAGCTGGCGACATCGTGCACGACCGGTATCTTTATTTGCCGTCGGTTGGATTTGCTTTGCTGATCGCGGTTCTCATTCACGGACTTGGTCGGCGGACGAGCGTAAGAGCAGGGATGATTTGGCAGGCCGCGTTGTCCGCGTTCATCATCATGAACTTCGCCGCGCTCACAGTCGGCCAGCAGATGCAATGGGCAAATGACATTCTGCTCTACACGCGAGGGATGGAGTCCGCTCCGGATAATCTGACTGTCCGCGACAATCTCGCCAATGCACTGCTCGAGGTGAACCAGCCTGCACGGGCCATTCCGCTGTATCTCGATGTGCTCGAGCGCAATCCGGCGTTCTGGCGCTCGAACTACAACTTGGGCGTCGCCTACTACAAGATCGGCAATTATCAGGGCGCCGAAGACTATCTCAAGCGCGCTGTCGGCATCGACCCCAGCGATTCCGATCAATACATTTACCTGGCGCTCGCTCAATTGCAATTAAGGCAGCTTTCCGAAGCCGCGGACAACGCACAGCGGGCGCTGGCGCGGAATTCGCACGCTCGCGGGTATCACTTTGCGCTCGGCTTGATTGAAGAAGCTTCCGGAAACCCCGCAGCGGCCGCCACTGAGTTCACCACCGAGATTGCGAGAACATCCCGAAAACGCGGCGGCGGCGGCTGAACTGAAGAAGCTGAAAGGTGCGCCTTAAGGTCCGTGATGTGCGTCACTTCCGCCATGACCTTGGGTTCCAAAACCTCGCGGTCATGCCCCCCTGATACCTACCTTCGTGCCCGCTCTGTCCCTAAACTGAAAGCACCCTGCTAAGCAGGCGGACTTACCCCAAAGTCATTGATTACTAAGAGATTTGGCTAGCCCTTCCAGCGATAGGCGTTGGGTTGGGGCAAGCCGATATGGGCGAGGACGCGGTTAGCGAACTCCTGCGCCATGGCATCGGCGCCGGAGGGGTGGTTATAGAACGTGGGAATCAACGGGAAGATCGTGGCTCCTGCGTCGGCCGCCAGCGACATGTTGCGAAGGTGGATTTTGTTGAGGGGCGTCTCGCGCACGCAAAGCACCAAGGGACGCCGCTCTTTGAGCGATACGTCGGCGGCACGCTCGATCAGGTGCGAGGCGGTGCCGTTGGCAATGCGTCCGAGGGTACCAACGCTGCAGGGGATGACAACCATAGCGTCGGAGGGATACGACCCACTGGCGATGTTGGCTCCGATGTCGGCGTTCGATTGCGTCTGAATTTTGGCTGAGGACGCGCCGATGATTTGACGTAGGAGGTCGGAGCGGCCTTCGATGCCAAGTTCTTCGGCCAGAACGCGCAGGCCGCTGTCAGAGGCGATGAAATTGACGGTCTTTACGCGCTGGTCGTGTTCGACAGTCAGCAGGAAGTGCTTAAGAAATAACGATCCACTGGCGCCGGTGGTGGCGATGGTTAGATTTTCCGGCGGCTGGATTGGCAACACGTCGCTCCGCGAGGCATCTATATCAATTCGCCTCGAAACGTGAGGATAGCACTCGGGGCGAGTCAAGGCGCAAGGGCTGAACTTTGGCGGCCCTCGGCGAATAGGTAGGAAGCACCGCGGGCGGTGCTTCCCGGAGAACTGATTTTTTAAATGGCAAGCACCAGTATCTTGAGGTCGCGGCGAAGCGTGGGGCAACTGCACGCAATCGCCGGCGTTGAACGTGAAATCCGCGCGACCGATCCGGCTGGCGAAAGCAAATATGTTCGCGACTTCCGCGACGCCTACAGCACCTACGAAAAAGTGGTCAACCGCGCGGACATACGGAATCAAATTGCCAGGTCCGGAATTGTGCTGGTAAGCGATTATCACGCTCTTCCCAATTCGCAGCGTTATCTGGCTTCCCTGTTGAACGATTCGGCGCTTCACCGGCGGCCGCTTGTGCTTGGAGTGGAGACAATTTTCACGCGCGACCAATCCATCCTTGACGAATGGGTGCGGGGCGACATCGACGAAGACGAGCTTCGCGAGCGGGTGCGCTTCGACCTGGATTGGGGCTACGACTGGGCTCCGTTTTACGAATTGCTTTGCGCTGCGCGCGACAATTGCGCATCGATTTACGGGCTGGACTGCATGCCGCGCGACGATATGCGGAAGATAGCAGCCCGAGATCGCCACGCCGCCGATAAAATCGCGGAGTTGCGTAACCGGCATCCAGAAGCGCTGATACTGGTGCTCTTTGGTGAATCTCATCTGGCTCCCGGACACCTGCCTTCGCTGATTGGCAAAAGGCTGGGCGATGCAAAGTCCGCCGAAACTCGCGTGCTGACCATCTTGCAGAATGTGGACGCCCTTTACTGGAAGGCCGCAGGGGAAGCGAACGACAACATCGAAGCGGTTGAAGTCAGCGAAGATGTACTCTGCGTCTTCAACGCCACGCCGCTCGAGAAATACGAGAATTACCGCCTCTGCCTCGATCGTTGGGCTCGGGAAGACAACAGCGCGCCCGATCTAGGACCCACTCTCTACAACTTGATTAACGGCATGGTGCGTTTTCTAGGCATCGACCAGTATTCGCCACATAATTCGACGCAACCGCGGCTGCTGGTCGACCTGATGCCCGAAGTTTATTCTCCCGATTCGGATGCAATGCTCAACCGGCTGCTTTCACGCAAGGGATTCAAGGATGCCGACCGCAGTGCCATGTTTCGCCAGGTCATGGAACGAGGGAGCGCTTATCTCGCACCGCTGAATACCATGTACGTGCGGCAATTCCGCATGGCTTCCGCGGCCGAAGACGCCAGCCGCTTCCTGCATCACGCGTGTCGAGCTCTGCCGAACTGGAACCTAGCCCATCGAAACCCGCCGAGTAAGGCTCAAGACATTCAGGCGCTGAAGCTTCAGGAACCCGATTCGTCAGATGTTTTTTACACAGCTGTGCTTGAACATGCGCTCGCTTTCTTCGGATCCCGCGTTCTGCATCCCACGCGGCCTGCTTTCCGTGACGCAGATCTCGTCGAAATGTATGACTTGACCCGCGAAGATCTCGAACAACAGACGGACTTGCCGTTTGCCGATGCGGTCGACGCGTTAGACGTACTGACCAGCATTCGCGATTTCAATCGCATCAATTTGCGAGGGGCCGGAAGCACGGCGAAACCACATTCAGATCCGGCCGGCATCGCAAGGGTCATGGCCTTTACGGGCCGGAAGTACGCCCATGTAACCGAGCAACTGGGATACCTCATCGGCAACGACCTCTACGAAGCCTATGTGCACGGCCGCATTGCGCCTGCCGCGATACGGAAGTTCTTCCTTGCCCATCTGGATGAACCGGGCGCCGCGCAGGAGAACTACCAACAACTGATTCGCCGCACGTAATTTGCCAGGTACGGCTGCCGGTCGAGAGAGTTCTTCCCTTCCAAATTTTTGATTTTTGCCCGGCTGCGGTATGCTCACCTGTCCGATGTCCCAAAATTCCCCACTCTTCCCGCAGAGTCCAGAATCCGATTCGCTCGGATGGAAAACTCCTGATTCGCTCATGCTCTTCGGCTTCTGGTATCGTGCGCTGCCGAGCGACAAACTGAAGCGCGGCGCCATGCTGCCGGCGATGTTGCTGGAACAACCGCTTGTCATTGGTCGGGATGGGCAGGGCCGCGCTTTCGCCCTGCGTGACGCGTGTCCGCATCGGGGCATGCCGCTTTCCTGCGGACGATTCGAAGGCGACCAGGTCGAGTGCTCCTACCATGGCTGGAGGTTTGACGCTCACTCCGGTCAGTGCACGCTGATCCCATCGCTGGTGGCGGATCAGAAGCTGAAGATTGATCGAATTTACGCGGGCAGTTATCCGTGTGAGGAGCGCGACGATTTTATTTGGGTCTATGTTCCCGATCCCGGCCCAACGAGTGCCGGATACACCAAAGCTGCGCCAGCGCCCGCTCCGGCGCCGGAGATTCCCAAATTCAGCGAGCAATACAAAATCGCCTATCTCACCGCCGATCTTCCCTGCTCGGTGGACCATGGGATCATCGGACTCATGGATCCGGCGCACGGGCCGTTCGTGCACCAGGCATGGTGGTGGCGCGGCCGGCATTCGATCCACGAAAAGCAGAAGAACTTCGAGCCCATCCCGTACGGTTTTCGTATGAGCGCGCATACTCCGAGTTCCAACAGCGCGCCTTACAAACTTCTGCGCCTCTATGCCGACGCAGACTCGATTACGACGACAATTGATTTCGTGCTGCCCAATCTGCGCTCCGAAATCATTCGCGCGGGCAAGTATTGGTTTTCGAGTATCACGACGGTTACGCCGATCACGCGCAGCCAATGCCGCATTGACGTAGTCGCGGCATGGAATCTGTTTCGGTGGATCCCCTTTGGTCCCGAACTCCTAAAATTCGTGTTCGCAAAATTCGTCGAGCAGGACCGGCGCACAATGGAACTGCAGTCCGAAGGACTGAAGCACAACCCGCACCTCATGCTGATTGATGATGCAGATCGTCCGGCAAAATGGTATTTCGGGTTGAAGAGCGCTTACCTGGAGATGAAGAGGACGGGCGGGGAATTTCGGCACCCGATGAGCGGACCGGTGACGTTGCGGTGGAGAAGCTGAAAGTTAATCGAGGCGCATGAGTCAATGCGACTGAAGCGCTCTTCACCAGATGATTTTGAGGCCCTCGTACAAGCTAAACTTCTGGTCCGGAGTAGCAACCGGGATTTTCTCGCACAAGGCTTGCGCGATGATTTGGCGGTCGAAGGGATCGCCGTGGTGCAGAGGAAGGCTGAAGAGGCGAAGCGCGCACTCTGCGGTGTAAGGCAAAACACGAATATCGAGATCTTCGATTGCCTTCTTTGCGACCTCCTCTGAAATCAAGAGCTTTCCAAGTGCTGCTTTGATGGCGATCTCAACGAGGGAAACCGAGCTTATCTCGAGAATGTTGCCGGGGTTACGCAGAGCAGAATTGCAGCGTTTACTGAGACGCTCAGGCGATTCCACTGCATAAATCAGAACCGCCGTATCAAGCAGGATCCGCACTCAATCGCGCTCCCCAAGCAACTCTTTCACTTCATCGGCCGTCATGGGCTTCCACCAGTCGGGATCGACAATCTGAATTTTGCCTTTCAGAGTTCCCAGAACTCTCTTCTTGCGAGCAGGTTTCTGGGTGCGCACGATATCCACGACCGGCACTCCGCGGCGGCAAATTGTCACAGGCTTTCCGTCTTCGACCGCTTTGATCAGCTCGGGGAGCTTGTTTTTGGCGTCCGCCACACTGACTTGCATGGATTTCATGATAGCTATCTTAGATAGCTATGTCAAGAGAGAGAGTAGAAGGGAGTAAGTTCTGCAGCCGCACGGCGAACTGCAGATCCCTCGCTGCGCTCGGGATGACAAAATATGGTCCTGAGCAGGATGGGCGAACTAGTTGCCGAGGGGGTTGGAACGACCGATCTTCACTCTTTTACCAGCCATTCCAGCGCCGCTTCCCTCGTTTTGAAGGTCACAATTTCGCGCTGGGAAAAAGTATGGAAGTTTTCCATGAAGGCATGGGGAATGTGTTCCGATCCTACCCATGCGCCCTTTTTCACAAACGGCCGGTCGAGCGTGAGCACTTCCTTGATCTTCATGGCCACTTTGTGATCAATTTCGGCGGCGGTATAGTCGGCAAGAATTAGAACCGAGTGGCGGTCCTGCTGGGCCACGGTCGTGCGGACATAATCGAGCAGAAGAAACATCTGAGCGGCGGTTGCGTGCGAAAAATCGAGCAAAAGAACTTGTTTGCCTTCGTGCTCGAAGAAATGGACACGATCATCCATGGAAGTTTTGGACTCCGGCTACTTCAGAAATCAAAAGCTTGCAGTTCAAGGGACACACAAAGTACAGAGAAGCTCACCCCAATAACGAGTCTACGACTTTGTACACGTCATCGAGTGCCGAGTCCAGCGCGCCAACATCTTTTCCGCCAGCCTCCGCCAGATCGGGACGGCCCCCACCTTTGCCGCCCACTTTCTCCGCAATCTTGCCCACAACTTTGCCTGCCTGAATGCGTCCAGTCAAATCTTTGGTGACGCCCGCAATCAACGAAACATTGCCATTGCTGGCGGATCCCACCACGACCACGCCAGATCCTAGTTTGTCGCGCATTTGATCGATCAGGGTTCGAAGCTGAGGGCGCTCCAGGTTGTCGACGCGATGCGCCAGAACTTTTATGCCGCGGACTTCCTTGATCTTGTCGCCAACGTTAGCAGCACTCGACGAGGCGGACTTCATCCGCGCCTGATCGAGTTCCTTCTGCAGGCGCTTAATCTCCGTGTCGCGGCGCTCGAGTTCCCCGCGCAACGCGTCGGCAGGCGAGTCGGCTTCCTTGCTGGTCAAGGTCGCAACCACGCCTTCGAGCTCGTGATCCTTGCGGAAGTGACGCAGCGAGCCTTCGCCCGTGACGGCTTCAATACGGCGCACGCCCGACGATACGCTGCCTTCTTTCAGAATTTTGATCAAACCGATTTCGCCGGTCTGGCCGGTGTGAGTGCCTCCGCAGAGCTCGGTGGAGAAATCGCCGATCTTGATGACGCGAACCCGGTCGCCATACTTTTCTCCGAAGAGCGCCATCGCGTGATACTCGTTGACGGCGACGTCGATCGGCACATTCTCGATGACTTCGATCCGCTCGTTGCGGAGCACTTCTTTGTTGATCAGGTCTTCGATGTCCTGAAGCTCTTCTTCGGCGACTCCGGTGAAGTGGGAAAAATCGAAGCGCAGATGATTGGGAGCGACCAGCGAACCCGCCTGCTTCACATGCTTGCCTAGAACTTCGCGCAGGCCGGCTTGGAGAAGGTGCGTCGCCGTGTGATTGCGCATGGTCGACTCGCGAATGGTAGTGTCGACGACCGCGTCCACCTTCTGCCCAACGCGAATTGGCTGCTTGGCGACGACCTGGTGGGCACGCACTCCTTGAATCGGGTAGTAGCAGCCAGTTACTTCGGCGACAACTGTGTTGTGATCATCGGAGTAGAACCATCCGCGATCGCCGACCTGGCCTCCGGATTCGGCGTAGAAGGGAGTGTGGTCAAGAATGATTTCGCCCCGATCACCGGCAACGAGTTCTCGCGTTCCCTGGCCGCCCTTGATGATGGCAAGCACCTCGCAGTTTTCGGAGCGCGTCTGGCGATAGCCTTCGAATTCGGATTTTGGGAGTTGCTGGTAGGCGGGATTGGCGGTTTGTTTAACCGCGCCCTTCCATGAAGCACGGGCTAGAGATCGCTGCTCGGCCATGGCGCGGTCGAAGCCGGCCTGATCGAAGATGATTCCCTGATCGCGAGCCGCGTCCTGCATGAAGTCGAGCGGCATGCCGAACGTGTCGTAGAGTTTGAAAGCGTCATCGCCAGCAAGCGTACCCGCCGCAGATTTCAGAATCGTTTCCAGCTTCTCGAGGCCGATATCCAGCGTGTTGGCGAAGCGGGTCTCCTCGACCTGCACGGCCTTCGAGACTCGATCAGTAGTTTCATTCAGTTCGGGATACGCGTCCTGCATCAGGTCGCGAACGGCAAAAACCATCTCGTAGAGAAACGGCTTGTTCTGGCCGAGCAGACGGCCGTGCGTGATGGCGCGGCGGATGATTTTGCGCAGGACGTAGCCGCGGCCCTCGTTCGATGGAATCACGCCATCCGAGATCAGGAAAGTTGCTGCGCGCGAGTGATCGGCGATTACTCGGAGTGAAGCGGCAGATTTCGTCTTCGCCTCCTTGCGCGAGTTCCTTCCGCAGGGATGCACCGGTCAGTTCCGCGGCCTGCTTGATCAGTGGCGTAAAAAGATCCGTCTCGTAATTCGAAATCACGCCTTGCAGCACTGATGCCAATCGTTCAAGGCCTGCGCCCGTATCGATCGACGGCTTCGGCAGCGGGGTTAGCTTGCCGCTGGAATCGCGGTCGAACTGCATGAACACCAGGTTCCACAGCTCGACGTAACGGCCGCAATCGCATCCGAAGGTGCAGTCAGTGTGTCCCTGATCGCTCGCCGCCACTCCCATGTCGTAGTGAATTTCGCTGCATGGACCGCACGGACCTGTGTCCCCCATCTGCCAGAAATTGTCTTTGGAGCCGAATTCGTAGATGCGCTCTTTCGGAACGCCCTGTCCGAGCCACAAATCGTAAGCCTCGGAGTCGCGCTCCACGCCGTTCTCGCCCTTAAAAATCGTGACGTAGAGCTTGTCCTTCGGAAGGCCGAACCATTCCGGCGAGGTGAACAGCTCCCATGCGTAGGCGATGGCATCTTTCTTGAAGTAATCGCCGAAGCTGAAGTTTCCGAGCATCTCGAAAAACGTGTGGTGGCGATTGGTGAAGCCGACATTTTCGAGGTCGTTATGCTTGCCGCCGGCGCGCACGCACTTCTGCGAGGTGGTGGCGCGCGAGTAGTCGCGCTTTTCGAGTCCAAGGAAAACGTCCTTGAACTGGTTCATCCCAGCATTCGTGAACAGAAGAGTAGGGTCGTTAGCAGGAACGAGCGAGGAGGAATGCACCTCGCGGTGCCCCTTCTGGATGAAGAAGTCCAGGAATCGGCGGCGAATCTGAGAGCCTGTCAGCATGGAAAGTTAAATTCTAAACGATGGAAGCAGTTCTCAGTTCTTGGCTCTTGGCGTTTGGCTCCTAATCCGTAGTTCCCGTTCCCGGTTGTCGGTTGTCGGTTTTTCGATATGTTGTACCGCCATAGGAGCCAACCATCGATCAAGTTGGAAGACCCAAAGTCTGATTTTCTGAGAACTGAAAACCGAGAACTGACAACTGGCTTTTGTGGTAATCATTTGTGGTCGCATTTATCGGCGCTTAATTTTTCGGAGGGACATCGATGGCTTGCAATCCGCAAATATTACGGCAGGTTCCGCTGTTTGCCTTACTGGACGACGATGAAACAGCCGTGCTGGCCGGACAGGTCGAAGTAAAGACCTTTGCGCCACGGCAACGTATCTGGAAAATCGGGGACCCGTCCGGGCAAGCCTACGTGATGGTCTCCGGGGCAGTCCGCGTGACGACGGTGGACGAAGATCAGCAGGAAGTCATCGTCGACGAGCCGGCCCAGGGAGAGTTTTTCGGCTTTGCCTCGATGCTCGACCAGACTCCGCATCAGACTAACGCTGTTGCCGTAGAAGAAGCCGTTTGCATAGAAGTTGACCGGCACGACATTGGCGTCCTCTTGGAGCGCAAGCCGCACGCGGGGATGGACATGCTGGCGGTGTTGGGGAGACAGTTTCATGCCTCGCAGCGTCTGGTTCGCGTACGTGCTTCTCGGAACCCGAACGTTGTTATCGAAGAGAAGGAAACTTTCGGTGAACGAATCGCGGATCGGGTTGCGAGTTTCGGCGGCTCTTGGACCTTCATCACTTCATTTGGCGTCGTTCTTGTGATGTACACCGCGGTCAACGTGGGCCTCTCGCATCGCGCATGGGACCCTTATCCGTTCATCCTGCTCAATCTGTTTCTTTCGATGTTAGCGGCGATCCAAGCGCCGATTATCATGATGAGCCAGAATCGTCAGGACAAGAAGGACCGTCTGCGCGGCGAATTAGACTATGACGTAAATCGTCGCGCAGAGGCTGAAATCCAAGGCTTGGCGCACAAGATGCACCTGATCGGAGACAAGATTGCCGACGTCGAAGATTTGCTGCGGGTTCAACTGACGGGCAAGTCTCCGACGTCTTAGGGAACGAACTACTTCACTTCATCGGCAGTTTTCTCGGCGCCTTTCTTCACCCCGTGACCAACTGCTTTGGTGCCCTTCTTCACGCCGTGGCCAGTTTTCTTGGCTGCGGTTTCGGTGGCATCACCGGTCTTGTCGGCGGCTTTCTCGGTGCCCTTCGCGGTATCTTTGGCAGCTACCTTGGTCGCGTGTCCGGTGTCTTTGGCAGCTGTCTTGGTTGCGTCACCAGTCTTGTCCGCGGCCTTTTCCGTGGCATCTCCGGTCTTTACGGCGGCTGTCTTAGTCGCGTGTCCGGTTTTCTTGGCAGCCTTCTCGGTGGCTTTTCCAGCATCTTCGGTGCCCGTCTTCACATCGGTGCCGGCCTGGCCGAATGCGAAGGCAGCGAGGCTCAGGATCATACCTGCCATCAATAAGCAGAACTTTGTCTTCATAGTTCCTCCAGAAAATCTGCAGTTTGGGTGGTGGCAGCTTTTTATCAGACTATGCCCGGGTCCGCAAGGAATGTTTGCGCTGGATTAGCCTTACTTAGGCTAAATCTCAGGAGCCGCTTCCTCGAGCCGGGTGAGAGTCTCCTCATCGATGTTCCATTTTTTTAGAATCGCAAAGATGGTCTTTGATCCGAAACCGGCGCGCATGAGATTGCGAAAAACACGCGCAGTCTCTTTTTGGTCTTTCGGCTTTAGGATGCGTTTGCGGCGAAGATAAGCGCGTGCCAAGTCTTCTTCCTTCACGTCGTCATAATAGGAAGCGACGGCTTTTTCGATAACTTCGCCGTGCACGCCCTTAACCTTCAGATCGGTTACGACACGCATGCGCCCGAATTTTTCTGTTTCTTTTCGATAAGAGGAATACGTCGCCGCGTAACGCGCATCGTTCAGGTATCCCTGGTCTTTCAGGCGAACGATGATCAGTTCGACAAGAGTCTTGCCAAACTCGGTGTCGGCCTCGACGCGGTTGCGGAGCAGGCGTTTCAATTCCGCAACCGAACGGCTGCGGCGGGCGAGCGCGCCCACCGCGTATTCATAGAGCTCTGCTTCGGTAAAGAGCTTTCGAGAGCGCCCGAACGGCATTTCTGAACACCTTTACCGAGTCGGCTGCAAGGGCGCGGGAGTCGCTGCCGACGGAGCCGCGACCACCGGAGGCGCAGCGGGAGCTACCAGCGCCGTCTTCACTGAAGGAGGCAGTTTGTCGGCATTCGCCAAAAGCAGCGACACCTGCCACATCTGCGTTTCAGAAAGCGATTTGCTGAAGCCGGGCATCCCGGTCAGACGAAAACCGTTGAATACCTTCCAATAGGTCTCACCCGGCTCATCATCGGTCACGCCTTTGCCCATGAATAATTGGGGAGGCCGCGGATACATTCCTGTTGCAATCGGTGTTTTGGGGGCGCCAAGCGTACCATGACAAATGGCGCAATCATTCTTGTACACTTCGGCTCCCGCCAGGTAGTTTGCTTCGGTGGGCTGGATGGGGATGTTTTTCGGCATGTCCTTGGCAATCCGGACATTCTGAGCCTTGCGAGCCAAAGTGGCTTCGAAGGGCATATCAGGATCGGTCGTGGCAACGGGAGCGCTGCCGCCCGTGAAGTAAAAATAAACTAACGCTGGAACAAGAATCATCCCGAGTATTAATCCCGCGAGAAATTTCAAGATTTTGTCCTGCCTTTCATAGGTTGAATCACTTTAGCATCTGACGGCTTCGTTACGCGGGTTCCTGCCACACGGGTTGCTTTGTTAATTAAGATCGCATGGGAAGGATTGGCTTGTATTTCCTGCCCCGGAGATTCGCGAAAAGATTTCTTTTTTAATAATCAATGGGCTGGTCACTCCCGGGCAACGGAACGACCGGTCGGAGGCATCCCAATACAAAACCCTATTCATCGGGTGGTTTTGCGCCACGCCACTTTGTACTGTAAAGTACTGATTGACAAAAACTATGACTGCAACCGCTATCGAATCCGGCGTTTCTTCCTATTCTACCTATGTGAATCCCCAGTGGGTGCGACTCCTCGACCTGCTCGAAATGAATGTGGAATATGAGCGCTGTTTAGGGAGCGAGCTATTCACTTCGGACGGCCGCCGCATCCTCGATTTTCTTTCGGGATATTGCGTCCACAATATTGGTCACAATCATCCGGTGGTACTAGGCGCTCTTCGCGAGGAACTGGATTCCCTTGGCCCGGCCATGATTCAGTCGCACGTCGCGCAGCTTGCCGGGCAACTTGCCGAGAGACTCTGCGGTC
Organism: uncultured Acidobacteriaceae bacterium; assembly: GCA_963822545.1. Lineage (GTDB taxonomy): Bacteria > Acidobacteriota > Terriglobia > Terriglobales > Acidobacteriaceae > Acidiflorens. The sequence goes on along the minus strand of CAWGIB010000010.1, from coordinate 725,689 downwards.
TGGCGGGCGGCAATCTCTCAAAAGTTTTCTTTGCTAGCTCGGGGAGCGAAGGCGTTGAAGCAGCCATCAAGTTTTCGCGCGCTCATACCGGACGCACGGGTCTGCTTTACGCCAAATCGGCCTTTCATGGTTTGACGTGTGGCGCTCTTTCTTTGATGGATGACCCTTTCTGGCGGGGAAATTTCGGGCCAATGCTGCCTGAGACTGTCGCTGTTCCGTTCAACGATCTTGCAACGCTCGAAGAACAGCTTGTGTCGCGTCGCTACGCGGCCTTTGTCTGTGAGCCGATTCAAGCGGAAGGTGGAATCAAATTACCCTCGGCGGACTATTGGCGCAGCGTGCAGTTGCTCTGCAAGCGCTATGGCACTCTTCTTGTGCTCGACGAAGTGCAGACTGGCCTGCACCGCACTGGTCCTTTTCTTGCTTCGCACCTGTATGACGTTCAGCCGGATATCGTCATTCTCGCCAAAGCGCTCAGCGGCGGGATCGTCCCCGTGAGCGCCGTGCTGATGACGAACGACATTTACTCCTCGGTGTACAGCTCCCTGAAACGGGCCATTATTCACACATCGACTTTCAGCGAAAACAGCCTTGCCATGCGGGCTGGCCTGGCAACGCTCGATGTGCTCGAATCCGAAGATCTGGGTATTCGTGCAAAGCTGAAGGGCGAACAACTGCGCGATATGCTCTCCGATGCTTTGCTGGGATACGAAATGGTGAAGGCGGTCCGCGGGGAGGGTCTGCTCTGCGGCATCGAGTTCCGCGCGCCTCACCAGTTGCGGCTGCGCATTGCCTACGAAGCCTTCATGAAGATTCATCCGGCAATGTTCGGGCAGATCATGGTAATGCGACTGTTCCGGGATCACGGGATTCTGACGCAAATTTGCGGCAACAATTTTACTGTGCTGAAAGCCGCACCTCCTTTGGTCGTGGGCGAAGAACAAATGCAGGAGTTTGTCGGCGCTGTTCGGGAGGTGGTCGAACTTGCCCATTCCTCGGCCTCGTTTTGGTCCGAAGCACTAGGTCTGGCGCGAAGAGCCGTTAATCTTTGAGCCGCATCTAACAAAAAGCGCTATCCTTACCTAAACCCGTGCCCGTTCCGGTGGGTGGGGGTTTACAAATTTCTGACAGCTTCCCTGGCTTGAACGCTATGGTTTCTCGCTCTTTGTTGATGGGCGACGGGCGAGCTCGTCGCACAAAAGGACCCGATCCTGAATATGCAAATTGTCAGCACAGCGAGCGCATTTCCAAAACACTACTACTCACAGGAGATGCTGCTAGCCGCGCTGCAGCAGTTCTGGGGAGACCGGATTGACAACCCTAACGTTCTGCGCCGCCTCCACAGCCACGTAGGCGTTGACGGCCGTTACCTCTCCATTCCCAAAGAAGACTACCTGACCATGAGGACGTGGGGGGAGGCGAACAAGCACTGGATTCGAACCGCCACGGAACTGGGCGAAAAGGCTGTCGCGGGCGCTCTCGCCGACGCTGGCGTGAGCGGTCATGACCTCGGGGCCTTCTTTTTCACATCTGTGACTGGCATCTGCAGTCCTTCGATCGACGCTCTCCTGATCAACAAAATGGGTTTGTGCCGGAACGTCCGGCGCGTTCCGATCTTTGGCTTGGGCTGTGTTGCAGGCGCGGCAGGAATTTCGCGCGCGGCCGATTATGTTAAGGCGTATCCAGCGCAGGTCGCAGTGGTGCTTTCGGTCGAACTTTGCTCTCTCACGATACAACGGGAAGATATTTCCATGGCGAACCTGATCTCTTCAGGCCTCTTTGGAGATGGAGCGGCGGCGGTAATCGTGGCCGGCTCCGATTGCGAACTTCCTGGCCCCGGCGGTCCCCGCATCCTCGCGACGCGTTCTGTCTTCTATCCGAATACGGAAGAAATGATGGGTTGGGATATATCCGAAAAGGGCTTCCGTATCGTTCTGTCGCGTGAAGTCCCGAACCTGGTGCGACAGAATCTCGCCCACGATGTTGATGATTTTCTTGCCTCCAAGGGACTGACGCGCGCCGACATTGGCAGCTGGGCTCTCCACACCGGCGGACCGAAAATTCTGGAAGCCACAGCCGAGGCGCTTGAGCTGAAGAATGGTGAGCTCGACGTCTCCTGGGATTGCCTGCGCCGGACGGGAAATTTGTCTTCGGCTTCCGTGCTTGTCGTGCTCGATGAAGTAATGAAGAACCGGCGTCCCTCGCCAGGTACGCTTGGCATTCTGGCGGCGATGGGACCCGGCTTCTGTTCGGAATTCGTTCTGCTGGAGTGGTAGCACATTCCAACCTTTCGGAATGCTTGCTTGGAATCATTGTCCTTCGTGCGGATGGACTTGATATGCGGATTTGGAGGCTATATTGGATCAATTGCCAAAGCGCATTGATGTCTTCGTTGTCGGCGGAGGGCCTGGTGGCCTTGCGACCGCGATTGCCGCGCGCCGTCATGGCATGAGCGTCGTAGTTGCCGATGGCGCCATCCCGCCCGTCGATAAGCCGTGCGGAGAAGGGCTCATGCCCGACGGCCTCGAGGCTCTGCGCGAGCTTGGAATCGAGATTCCAGTAGAAGACGTTCGTCCCTTCCGCGGCATTCGGTTCGTGAGCGGCGGAAAAAGAGCCGAAGCAGTCTTTTCGCACGGACCTGCGTATGGAATCCGCCGCACCGCCCTGCATCGCATTCTGATCGATCATGCCGCCGCTTGTGGCGTATCGATGCTCTGGCAAGCTTCAGTCACAGGGGTCCACGAGAATGGCGTTGTGGTCGGAGGGGAGACGGTGCCCGCCCGCTGGGTTGTCGGCGCTGATGGCTCCAGTTCGCGCGTACGCCGCTGGGCAGGACTTGATCTGGGCGAGAAGAAAACTCTACGTTTCGGATTTCGGCGGCACTATCGCATCGCTCCCTGGAGTGACTTCATGGAGTTGCACTGGGGCCGGGACTGCCAGATTTATGTCACTCCCGTGGGCCATGATGAAATCTGTGTGGCGCTGATTTGCTCGAGCCCGCAATTGCGTCTCGATGCTGCGCTTGCGGATTTTCCAGAACTGGCCTCACGCCTTCATAAAGCCGACCATGCTTCAGGCGAGCGCGGAGCAATCACGGTCAGCCGAAAACTCCGGCGTGTCTACCGCAGCAGCACTGTGCTGGTTGGCGATGCGTCCGGCGGCGTGGATGCAATCACCGGTGAAGGCCTTTGCCTCGCATTTCGCCAGGCTGGTGCGCTTGCGAATTGCCTGGCCAATGGGAACCTCGCGCAATATCAAAAGGAACACCGACGTCTCATCCGTCGCCCCGCACTCATGGCTCGCCTGATGCTGGTAATGGGACGCCATGCAACTCTCCGACAACGCGCCATGCAGGTTTTCGAGTCGAGTCCGGGCTCATTTGCCGGAATGCTCGCGATGCACGTTGGCGACGGATCACCGTGCGATTACATCGCGAACGGAATCTCCATGGGGTGGCAACTCCTCAAGGCTTGATGACCCCAACCCGTTAAACGTCAATGAAGAAACCCTATTTCACTTCCCTATTCGCAGTCGTTTTGTTGCTTTTGCAATGGCTCGCGGCCCAATCGGCTCCGCAACCACACGAACTGCAATTGGAACTCGATCCTGCGAAGACCAGCGCTGACATTCTTCTGAGCGGCAACTTTCACACGGTTGAGGGCTCATTTGCGTTCAAGCGTGGCGCGATTCACTTTGATCCTGCAACTGGCAAGGCGAGCGGAGAGGTTGTGTTCGATGCCACCAGCGGCAAGACGGGAAGCGAGGGACGCGACAAAAAAATGCATAAAGACGTGCTTGAGAGCGCGCGCTATCCTGAAATTGCGTTCCGGCCTGACCATGCCGATGGCGCGCTCGCGCCGACAGGAGACTCCACTCTGCAGGTTCATGGAATGTTTGCGATCCACGGTGCCGAGCACGAGGTCACTTTTCCCGTGCAAGTGAGCATTCAAGGAAATACCTGGACAGCGAAAGCGACATTTCGGGTGCCTTACATGAAGTGGGGAATGAAAAGTCCGAACGTGCTTTTCATGAGGGTGGCCGACGTTGTTGAAGTGCAGTTCCATTCCGCCGGGAATGTTCACTAACGGTTAGCGTAAGTGACAGGCCGCAACGCCACGGTCGCTCGTTTTGACTCGCTTTTCTTCCGCTGGTTACCTTCTTCCAATTACTTTGACCTGCCAGAATGCCCAGGTATCGCGAGCACCTCTGCAACTTTTTTCATCTGACACTTTGGGCAACTTGTAAACAGTTGCAGGCGTGAGCACTAGCACGCATAGTCATTGGCCGACGCATTGCAATATGAGTAGGCAGATCCCCGGTAAGACCCGGCAAGAAAAGATGAGTACAAGAAGTAACCAAACTTTCTGGAGGCCTGTAGTGCGAAACCGTAGTTTTCTTCTTTCTCTAGTTGCGGCTCTTTTACTTTTTGCTCTGGTGTTGATTGGCCGTCGGCTTGGCGCGGGCACTCCTGAATACGGCACTTTGGCGCTCCTTTCGACCGGCTTGTTCGGTATTGCAGCGGTCGTGCGGCGCAAGTTTGAGCATTCCTGATTTCGATTTTTGTTTTTCCTCGTAACTCCTTTGATAGCCGCCACCCGAATTCCGCAAAGGTGGCGGCTTTTTTTGTCGGGTTCCCGCTTGACAGACCGCTCGGTCGGTTATAGTATCTGATCCCAAGTTTGCTCTTTATTGAGCAAGCCAGAATTTCATGCAGAGTGGCTGAGGGACGAGCCCTAGGACGCCACGGCAACCGAGTCGGGATCATATATCTCCACTGCAGGTGCCAACTCTCGCCCGGTAACGGGGACCATGAGATTCGGGTAAGCGAAAATTGATTCGCATTTCCCGAGCCTCTTTTCCCATTCGGAAAAGGGGTTTTGTGTTAACTGGGGTATTTTTACCCGGCTCGTCCCACAGTCACAGAAAGAAGTTGCAGGATGAGCACGCACGCGAGTACTTACGAACTCCGCTGCCGCGAATGCGGCAAGACTTTCGAAAACCAGCCACGATCGATTTGCGAAGACTGCTTTTCGCCGCTCGAAGTCAACTACGACTACGCGACGATCAAGAAGCAAGTCTCGCGCGAACTGTTCGCCTCGCGTCCAGCGAATATCTGGCGCTACCGCGAACTGCTGCCGCTCCCAGCGGGTTATCAGCCCTCCCTCCCGGTTGGTTATACCCCGCTGGTGAGCGCGCCGCGCCTCGGCGACAAGATTGGCTCCCGACGGCTCTGCATCAAGAACGATGCGGTGTGCCTTCCGACGTCTGAGCTTCAAAGACCGCGTGGTGGCGGTGGCGCTTGCCAACGCTCGTGCCTTTGGATTTGACACCGTCGCTTGTTCGTCGACGGGCAACCTGGCGAACGCGGTGGCAGCGCAGGCTGCGCGCGACGGATTCAAGGCTTGGATCTTCGTCCCGTCCGATCTCGAACCCGCCAAGATTCTCGGTACTCAGGTCTTCGGCGCAGAGCTGGTGCGCATCAACGGCAGCTACGATCATGTGAACCGTTTGTGCTCGCAGATCGCCGACGAGCATCCATGGGGATTCGTGAACGTGAACCTGCGTCCGTATTATTCCGAAGGCTCGAAGACAGTCGGATACGAGATCGCTGAGCAACTTGGATGGCGCTTGCCCGACAACATCGTGGTTCCGATGGCGGGTGGCTCGCTGATCACCAAAATCAAGAAGGCGTTCGATGAGTTGATCCTGCTCGGGCTGGTCGATCCGAAGCCGGTAAAGTTTTTTGGAGCGCAAGCGTCTGGTTGCTCTCCAATTTCGACAGCAGTGAAGCAATACAGCGCCGAGATCGAGCCGCAGCGGCCGAAGACGATTGCGCGGTCGCTCGCCATCGGCAATCCGGCCGATGGACATTATGCAATCAAGGCCATCACCAAGAGCGGCGGATGGTCGGAAGACGTTTCCGACCCGGAAGTGGTCAGTGCCATTCAGCTACTCGCCGCAAGCGAGGGTATTTTCACCGAGACCGCGGGAGGCGTGACCGTAGGCACAGCGCGCAAACTCATCCAGCAGGACCGAATCCTGCCTGATGAAACAACCGTGCTCTGCATTACCGGGAATGGACTGAAGACGACCGACGTTCTCGCCGACAGATATCAGGCTGAGAAGCCGATTGCTGCCAAGCTCAGCGAGTTTGAAGCGTATCTCGCTACCAAGATATCGTCTCCAGCAGTGCCTGCCTCACCAGCAGCCGCTGCCGACGCGGCAGTGGCGTAGACAGGTCGTTCGTCACTGGTCGTTGGTTGTTCGGGACCTCTTGCATCGGTAGACGGTTGCATTTGCGTTTCCCGAACGACGAATGACCGACGACATTCACTTGCAATCGGGCGGCTCGCCCGGGAGGACTTATGAGTATCACCGTACAGATTCCAACAGCGTTGCGCCGATTAACCTCTGGGACACCGGAAGTGAAGTGCGAGGCAACGAACCTGAATGAGTTATTTGCAGCACTGGATTCGCAATTCCCCGATCTGAGACCTCACCTGCGGGATGAAGCCGGCGAAGTGCGGCGTTTCTTAAATATTTACGTAAATGAGGAAGACATACGCTTTCTCGGCGGCGCTTCGTATTCGTTCCAGGAAGGAGATGAAGTGCTGCTCGTGCCTTCGATTGCAGGCGGAGCTATTTAACCGCGCATAGCTCAGATCCGAAAACCAAAAAGCCCCATCATTGCGATGGGGCTTTTGTGCAGATGAGCTCAAGCAGTCATGTTCAGCGTAGTTCCCTGCGCTTCGTTCCCAGTCGAGGTAGTGCTAGGGGATGAACTGGCAGGCGGTTGGAATACTGGGGGCTCCGTCTGGTGCTTTTGAAGGGTGGCTTCCAGTTGTGCAAAGGCCTGTTGCGCTCCCGCCAGATCTCCCGCCTGAAGCGCGGTCCCAACGGCGTCCAAGTCCTGCTCGCGCTCACTTTTATTGAATGCGCCTCCATTCTTGAACGGTCCGCTTTGTCCGAGGGCTTCAAGAGCGGCATAGTCATTTGCGGCAGCTACGCTATCGCCCGAGGCAAGGTCCTGGCCAAGCTGCTTCACATCGGCGCGGCGCTGCTGGTAGAACGCTCGTATCTGATCGTAGATCGAGCCGGAAGAAGACGAGAACGTGCTCGCAGCGGGCGCCAGAGACACCGAGTCGGCATGGTGATGGTAGGTGCTCTGCAGTTGGGCAAACGCCTGCTGCGCGTCGGCGAGATTGCCCGCGGTTAATGCCTGGCCGATGGCAGTCAGATCCTGTTCGCGTCCTTTGCTATAAAACACGTCTCCGTTTGCAGAGGGGCCAGTCTGGCCGAGGGCTTGAAGCGCGCTGAAGTCCTGCTGCGCGTTGGTGAGATTGCCGGAAGTGAGATCCTGACCAAGCTGCTGGATATCCGTGGCGCGTTGCTGAAAGTAAGCTTGCAATTCCTGGTAAATCGAAGTGGAGGAAACAGCTGAGGTTGACATGAGTCTCTCCTTGATGAAGCTTCGGGCCTTGCACTCAACTCTTTATTCTCATCAGAAGATCGGCAGAGAGGAAAGGACACTCCACATTACGAAATCACTGGAAGGAGGAATTTAGGCATGTCCCAAAGCACGATTGTCAAAGCATGACTTGCGGTTCTGCCTGCGAGCGGGTGCAAGCCAGAGCTAGACGGGGACGGGAACGGTGTCGACGATTTCCTTGAGGACTTGCTCGGACTGCTCGGATTTCTTCAGCGTCGAAGCGTAGAGCGAATTGACGACGATACGGTGGCCGAAGACGGGGACTGCCAATGGCTTGAAGTCTTCCGGAGTGCAATAATCGCGACCATCTAGAAATGCCATCGCTTGCGCGGCACGATAGAACATCTGCGAGCCGCGCGGTGAAACTCCCAAAGACAAATATTCGGATTCACGCGTGCGCGTGACAATCGAGAGCGCATAAGTGATCAGCGACTCATCGACGTGGACGCGCGTTACGGCCTGCTGAATCTCTACTACATCCGCGGCATTGAGGACAGGCTGCAACTTCTCGAGTTGCGCTGTTCCAGCTTCGGCGCGCAGGATTTCGCGCTCTGCGTTCGCTTCCGGATATCCCATGCGGAGACGCATCAGGAAGCGGTCAAGCTGAGATTCGGGCAAAGGATAGGTTCCATGGTGTTCGATCGGATTCTGCGTAGCAATCACTAGAAACGGCTGCGGTAGCGGGTATGAATATCCGTCAACCGTGACCTGCCCTTCATTCATCGCCTCAAGCAATGCAGATTGCGTTTTGGGCGTGGTGCGGTTGATTTCGTCCGCTAAGAGCACGTTGGCGAAAACCGGTCCGCGCTTGAATTCAAATTTCTGCTCGATAGCCGAATAGATCGAGATGCCCAGAACGTCCGACGGAAGCATGTCGCTGGTGAACTGGACGCGCTGGAAGGTGCAATCGATCGCGCGGGCGAGAGCCTGTCCAAGGGTGGTCTTGCCTACTCCCGGAACGCCTTCAATCAGCAGGTGGCCTTTCGCAAAGATTGACACCAGGGCGAGGCGAAGAACATCGTCCTTGCCACGAATGACGCGGCGAAGCGCAGACTCGAGGTCCGCAGCGCGGCGAGCGGTCGCAACCAGGGTTTCAGGGGACACTGCATGCGATTCTACTATGTGCGGGACTGATGGCGGAGTTACCGATGTCATGTTTGGCGTTTCGGGTTTCGGGTTTCGGGTTTCGGCTCTCGGCTTTCGGCTGGTCTCTACTAGAACGCGGTTGCTTCTCGGCCTTGCGCTTCAGCTTACACTTACGCGGTGAAGCAATGCGCATAGATGGCGCTGTGCTAACGATTCCGGCTCGGTCGCGTCCCATCAATCGGAGGATCGCATGATCCGGTTCGCTCGCGTCAGCACGTTTGCCCTACTAATTTTGAGCGTCTCGGCTTTCTCGCAAACATCACCGGCTCGCGGCCACTTTGACCATGCAACAGTTCTCTATGACTGGGTGACCAACTCACACGGCGAGAAGTTGCGGACGTTCGTCACGCGCCCGAATACCATTCCGAACGATAGCCACGGCAGCGATTCTGCGAAGAAGGTTCCTGTAATTTTCTTTGTCGGATGGCTGAGCTGCGACAGCATGGAATATCCCGATGCGAATACCAGAGACGGATTCGGCATCTTCATTCGACGTCTGATCGATGAGTCGGGATATGCGACCGTGCGCATGGACAAGCCTGGTGCGGCGAAAGCCAGGGAGATTGCGCCAAGGCCGATTTCAAGAGCGAGATGGAAGGATGGCAAGCTGCTTTCGATGCGATGTCGAAATACGACTTCATCGATTTGGAGCGTGTGTTCGTGATTGGGTTGAGTAATGGTGGAGGCTTCTCTCCGCTGGTCGTTCGCGATCATCCAGTGCGTGGCTTCATCTCCTGCGGATCGTGGGGACGAACCTGGTACGAACACATGCTTGATCTGGAACGGCGGCGAATGATGGAAGAGGGAAAATCACCCTCGGAGGTTAACACTTCGATCAGGGCATTCGTTGAGTTCTACACGCTGTATTTGATGAAAGGAATGACACCAGGACAAGTGATCGCGCAGCATCCGGAATGGAAGAATCTCTGGTACGACGCGCCTGACGGACAGTATGGAAGGCCTGCGAGTTTCTACCAGCAATTGCAGGCGTTGAATCTGGGCGAAGTCTGGCAGAACGTGAAGGTTCCTGTGCTCGTCATTCGCGGGACTGGGGACAACATCATGAGTCGACCAGACGCTGAAGCCATCGTGCGCACCGTGAATCAGGTTCATCCGGGAAATTCGCGCTACCTGCAGATCGACGATCTGACGCACGATATAACGGTGAATGGGAAATTCTACGATCCGCTGATTCCGACCGTGCTCGACTGGATGAAAGAGCACCTATCGGCAAAGTAGCGAACGATACGCTGATCATCTCTGGTCATCCGAAGTCGGGATAAATCTCATCGAGGATCCAGTAGCTCTCGAACAGCATTGCGAAGACGCTTCCGAGGAAGAACAGCATCCATCGAGACTTGAGCAAAACCTTTCGCGACATGGTTTGCTGCATGGGAATATCGACCGCGTATGCGGCGCTGTAACAAATATTGGCGAGGATGGCGAGAATGGAGAGCTTCGCAAGCGACGATGGAACGAAGGCTGGTCGAAAATGCGGCCAAGTTCTCAGCACCCAGAAGATCGCAACCAAGGTGAGCAGCAGGTTATAGAGGATGCGACGAGGTTCCCAGAAGCGAGCAGCATTTCCCAAAGTTCCACGAACACCACTCTCGGGAGATTTACCAAGTATTTGCGGCGACTGATGGTTCGCTTCCATGAAATGCCTCCGAAAGAAGCTGACGTCGCTGGTCACTTTATCATGCAAAGTACATTACCACAATATATTGAGTACGATTTTTTCTCGGAACGATGGATATTACTGGAAATATTCCGCAGGTCGCCCGGTCAGACGCTCGATTCGTTTCGCAGTAGGCGGGTGAGTTGAGAATAGATTGCCGAAGCTGAAGCCTCCCAGAAACGGCTGAATGATGAACAGGTGCGCCGTCGATGGCGTCGCGATCAGAGGAGTTCGTCGAGAATAGGCTTCGATCTTGGCGAGCGCGCTGGCCAAGGCGTACGGGTTGCCTGTCCAATGCGCGCCAGTATCGTCAGCACCGTACTCGCGCGAGCGGGAGACAGCCAATTGGATCAACATGGCAGCGAAAGGAGCCAGGAAGAGCATAGCGATGGCAGCGATTCCACTGCCTCCGCGGTCGTCGCGATCGCTTCCGCGCATTCCACCGAACATCATTCCCCAGCGCGCCATATGCGCTAGAAAGGTGATCGCTCCAGCGAGGGTGGCTGCGATCGAGCTGATCAAGATGTCGCGATTTCGGACGTGGCCCAATTCGTGGGCGATCACTCCTTCGAGTTCATCGTCATTCAGCAGGCCTAGAATTCCCTGGGTTACGGCAACGGACGCGTGCTGCGGATTCCGTCCGGTCGCGAATGCGTTGGGCGAATCGGTCGGGATGAGGTAGACCTTGGGCGTTGGCAGGCCGACTTTTTGCGCGAGGCGCTCGACAATGTTGTAGACGCGCGGGAGCTCGTCGCGCGTGATGGGCTGGGCGCGATACGCGGCGAGAGCGATCTTGTCAGAAAAGAAATACGAAACGAAGTTCATGATGGCGGCGAAGACCAGCGCCATCAGCATGCCCCTCTCGCCACCCAAGGCCTGTCCGGCAAGCATAAACAGAAGGGTCATGACGGTGAGGAGAAGAGTAGTTTTCAAGATGTTGCTCATTTGTTGCCTCAATGTTCTTGAAACGGGAGACGCTTGATTGGATGAGGGAGCTACGGCGTTTGGCTCAGGGTGCCCGTAGGACCTACCCCTTCCCCCCAAGGGGTCTTTTCGAATCAAAGACTTAGCGCTACTTTGTTGCAGGTCTTTGAAGAATAAGGGCTTATTCGTAAAGTATTTATAAATCAATAAGTTACACTCTCTTGCATCGCAATTTCTCCTTATTATTTGTTGACGATCGAATTGAGAAACGACGCGATCGGCGCCCTAGATCTATCTTCAGTTCTCCTCATACTAAGTCAAGAAGTTTTACAGGGCGCGGGGGGGACCGAGCCACGTAAACGAACTTGAGCAGAGTTCGCGGCTAGGACACCCGGCTTGGTCGAATTGTTGTACCACCGGCATCTCTTGCCTCCGGAACGTCACGTATGGGTGTGACGAACGCCCTTCCTGATGTGGACTGGACTACTTATGATGCCAGCCAAAACAGTGGCGAGGTAACTGTCCGCCCTGGCATAAAAGGACAACTATGAATAGCGACTCGGCAAGCTCCCTAAGCTTGCGGCGAGCTTCGGGCATCTTCATTTTTCTCGCGCTCAGCGGACTAACTCCGTGGTTGGTGCGCTACGGCGTGATTGCGCAGTGGATACTGTTGCTGCACGTCATCGTCGGCCTTGGAGCGATCATTCCGCTGACGATGATTTTTGTGAAGCACGGGCGCGAGGCAGATCGGGACGCCGCCACGCGCGGGTGGAGTGCCGGGCTGTGGTCCGGAATCGGCTGGGCGGTGCTGAGCCTGAGCGGCTTGTGGCTGGTGGGCAAAGGAATCTGGGGAGTCTTCGTTCCCTATCGGATGCATTCTGTTCATCTCGTTGCCGGACTTGCCTTAGGAGCCTTAGGGCTCTTCCACCTCTTCTATGGTGTTGCGCAGAGCAAATTCCCGGAAGGGCGCTATACGCAACTGGCGCGGCCGTTGACGGTGTGCATCCTGATCTTTGCGGTCGGCGCGGTGGCGATCGGCCTCACCCGCAGGCAGGGAACTTTGGCTGTGGCGAATTTAATTCCTTCCAATGCTCGGACGGACACAGGCCGGGTCATCCCCGCCAATTTGCTGATCGAGTCCGAGTCTTGCGGCGCTTCGGGATGCCACAGCACGATCTATGAGGAGTGGGTCCCGAGTGCGCATCATTTTTCGGGAGCGGACCCGTTCTATGCAACGATCAAAGTCAATTATGTGAAGGCACAAGGCGTGGGCGCAGGCAAGTATTGCGCTGGCTGCCACGAGCCGGTCTCATTAATGTCGGGAGAAAACATCCCCGCCAGCAGTTCTCCGATGTCGCAGGCTGGCAGTTCCTGCGTATTCTGCCATGCGCTGCGCAAGCCCGACACGAAAGGAAATGCAAACTACGTTGCCACCGCTCCGAATCCGTATTTGTTCGAATTCTCATCGTCGCGGGTGCTGCGCAAGGTTTCGCAAGTGCTGATCCGTCTGCATCCGCAACAACACAAGCTGGACTATGACGCGCGCCATGCGCGATCGATTGAATTCTGCGGCAGCTGTCACAAGCAATATCTGGACAAGCGGGTGAACGGCTGGGGATTCGTGCAACTGCAAAACCAGTATGATGATTTGAAAAATGGGCCCTGGTACACGGATGAATCGAAGCGGCTGCAGTGTCAAAGTTGCCACATGCGCGAGGTGCCGGCTGAGGATCCTGCCCGCGACGTGCGAGGGGTAATCCACGAGCATCGCATACTAGCCTCCAATGCTTTCGTACCCGAGATGCTCCACCTTCCCGGATCGGGGCAGCAAATCGAACTGGTGAAGCAGTGGCTTACCGGCCAAGCGGTGATTCCTGAAATCGCCAAGGTCTGGCCGGCAGGCCCGATCATTGCTCTGAACCTGGCGCCGGAGAAACCGCTGGCCGAGGATCAAACGGCGGACATCCAGGCCCTTGTCATCAACACCAAGGTCGGCCATGCGTTTCCCACCGGCCCCCTCGACGTAATTCAATCCTGGCTTGAATTTACCGTGAAGGACGACCGAGGCCAGCCGGTATTCTCCGCCGGAACTCTCGACGCCAATGAACGGATACAGGGGAAGACGGTGGAATATCGCTCGTTCCTGCTTGACCGGCACGCCGAGGTGCTCTACAACCACGCGTTGTGGGATGCGGTGGGCGCGCGGGACAAGCGCATGATCCTTCCGGGCGCCAGCGATTCTGCGACCTTTCAGTTTCGTGTGCCGCGCGGTGCTGCCTCGCCATTGCACTGCAAACTGCGACTGCTGTATCGCAAGTTCAATCCGGATTCGCTGGCGGCCATCTTTCCAAACACAACTCCGCCCCCGGTGCCGATTACTGAAATCTCTTCGTTCAGCGTTGACCTTCCAGTGCAACCTGCGACGCACAGGGCTGCTCGTCCGATGCCACAACGCGATCTTTCGGCGCGACGGCTATCCACCAACCAGGTCGTAGGAATGACCAGGTGATTCGTCGAGAATTTCTGCGCCGGCTGGCGACAGCGCCTCTACTGGCCGCGGCGGCGCGATGCGATGTCATGGCAAGGATGGCGGGTGCGCCGTCGCCCGCGACCTCGTCCGGAATTCATTTTCGCGACGTGACCACGCAGTCCGGCTTGCACTTTGTGCACTCCAGCGGCCCGCGCAATAGCTTGCTTCCTGAGGACATGGGCTCAGGACTGGCATGGGGCGATTACGACAACGACGGATTTCCCGACCTGTATGTCGTCAATCAACCTTCAAGATTCGGCTCCGGGAAAAAAGACGGCATTGGGAATCGACTGTTTCATAACAACGGGAACGGCACCTTCACCGATGTCACAGAGCATGCTGGGCTCGAACTACATCACTTCGGGATGGGCGCCTATTGGGGAGACTATGACAACGACGGACTGCTCGATTTGTTCGTCACAGGCGTGGGTGGGTGCTATCTATACCACAATGAAGGCAACGGCCGATTCCGTGACGTCACGAAACAAAGCGGTGTTTTCGATCCCCTATGGAGCAGCGGCGCGGTGTGGGTGGATTTCGACAACGATGGCTGGCTGGACCTCTACGTGTTGCACTACGTGGATTATCCGGTGGACACCTCCCACCTTCATTCTGCAAGAGAGAGTCAGTACGGTGTCGTGATTCCATCCGCCTTGAATCCGCGCTCTTTCCGCCCCCAGCCTAACCGGTTGCTGCGCAACAATCGCGATGGAACTTTCACCGACGTCACACAGCGCGCCGGAGTCGCGGACCCGGAAGGCCGAAGCCTTACCGTTACAGCCGCCGATTTCAATCTTGATGGCTGGCCCGAATTCTATGTGGGCAACGACCTGAGCATGAACCGCTTCTTCTTGAATGAAAAAAACGGCCGTTTCGTGGACCGAAGCACACAAACTCTTACCGCGGAGAACAAGGGAAGTATGGGGCTGGCGGTGGGTGATTTTGACCGCGATGGCGATCTCGACTTGTTCGTTGCCCACTGGCTATCGCTCGGAAATTCTCTGTATCAAAATCTGTTGCTGGAGTCTCATCAACTGAGCTTCGCTGACGCTGCGGAGTTTACCAACCTTGCCTACATTTCCTTACCGACGGTTGGATGGGGTTGTACGTTCCTCGATTACGACAATGACGGCCTTACGGACTTAATGGTTGTCAACGGGAACACGCTGGAGGACGCGCGCAACCATCAGTTGCTGGTCCCGCAAAAACCTTTCTTATTTCACTACGACGGCAATCAGTATGAGAATGTGGTGGCGAGCGTGGCCTCTGACATTGACCGGCCGCTGAACGCGCGCGGGATGGCAGCCGCCGATTTCGATAATGACGGCGACATCGACCTGGCCATCTCCTGCAACCGGGGACAATTGATTTTGTTGCGGGCCGATGGGGCCGAGGGACGCAATTGGATCAAGGTCAGCCTGCAGGGAAAGAAGAGTAATCGCCAGGGAATCGGCTCGCTGGTGCGTGTTCTCGCGGGTGGGATTCTCTACGTGCAAAGTGTGGGAAGCCAGGGGTCCTATCTGTCGCAGCACGCGACGCCTCTTCATTTTGGGCTGGGTTCGGCGTCGTCGGTGGATCGCATCGAGGTTGTGTGGCCCGGCGGGCATCGCCAAACCGTGGACCATCCTCGCATCCGCCAGCATCTCCATCTGAGGGAAGACTGAAAGAGTCGCCACGCGCCAATACGACAACCCTATTCTCCCGCTGGCGATTTTAGGACTGGCGTTTGAGCGCGCGCTCGAGGGTCTGGTCCAAAGCGGCTTTGGCTTTCTCGTATTCCTCGGGCGTGACCTTCCCTTGGTTGCGTTCGACTTCGAGCTGAAACAGTTCCTCTTTGAGAGCTTCGAGAATCATGGCTGACTTGGAGGTTGCGACGGGGGCGGCAGCAGTGGCCGCCGACACCGTGTTGGTCCCGCGTCGCGCGGCTGCTCCAGTTCCCGAGATTGCATTGGCTCCGGGTCCGGTGATCGGGGCTGAGAATGCACTGCGGGCGGTTGCGACGCCCGCTGGAGACGCGGCATGAATACCGGTCTGACGCTTGGTGACGATCCATCCACCGAGGGCCAGAAGAACGATGAAGGCTCCGATGATCGGCCAGCGATATTTTTCGAGCGGATCGGGAGCATCGATGGGAATTCCAAGGCCCCCTCCTGGACGATCGCGGCCGGTCTGCGGTTGTTCTTCCTGTTGAGGTGGGCCGGAAGCAGTTTGGCCGGGCTGATCGGTGATCGTGCCTGTGCCTGAGACCGTGAATCCCAGAGGCTGCCCGGCTCGAGTTTGCTGAGCGACTTGCACGACGGTGTCGGGCTGGTTGGGATCGTTCATCGACTTGAAGGGCGCGGAGTCGGCGGCAGTGAATTGCATCGACTTGGGCAGGACGACGACGAAATGCTCCGCCGGATAAAGCGGCTTGGGATCGATCTTGATGGTGCCGTTGTAAGGCAGGGTGAACTCGAGTTGGAACTGGGTTTCTCCGGGGCGCAGCGGGAAGGCGACCGCGTAGCGATTCTTTTCGGGCTGGGGCACGGCTTCGGCGGCGATGGGCTGTCCGTTCGGCGCGCGAGCCTGCACCTGTTCGACCTTGGCACCAGGAGGCAGATAGAACTCGAAGTTGTGATCGTTCATCTGCGTGACGGGAGGCGAAGAAGCGTTGTTGACCGCGAACAGACGAATGCCCTGCATGCTGGTGGCGTCGGCTTGGAGGCGCAGGACGTCGGCGGTGAGGCCTAGCCCTTCAATTTTTTTGGAGACGTCGTAGACCTTGACGTCAACGGAACTGGTGCCGGGAGGCGCCATCTGGTGGTAGGTAACGCCCTGGTGGACGGCGCGGATGAGGTGCGGTCCTCCGGAGTCGGTGAGCTTGAAACTGAACTTCCCGGCGGAGTCGGTCTTGGTGTTGGCGGCGACGTCCATGCCGTTGGAGAGGTTGATGAGAATGACTTCATCGCCGGCGGCTGGCTTGTTGGTGGTGCCATTGGTGACGGTGCCGGAGAGGGACTGGGCGGAGGCGGAGGCTAGGGTAAGAGCGAGGATGACGGGTAGAAGGGCCGAGTGTGCGAGTTTGGTCAAAAATAACTCCTCAGGGTTTTGAAATCCTAGCAAACATCTAGGATACAGCCGTCGTCCTTCCAAGCTTTCTTTCGCCCCTTCAGGGCTGAGTCGTATGCCGATACAACCCACGGCTTACGCCGTGGGCTTTATTCTTGCGCCACTTCGCGGCTTTTCGGGATGCTACACGAGCTGCCAGATGCGCTCTGCATCCTTACAATCTTGGCTACAAGTGTGACGGCTTATTCTTCCACGCGGACTGGATGATTCTCCCGACACTTATTGAGTTCCTTTTGCTTCGCCTTTGGCCGTGCGCGGCGACTGAGGTTGCTCGGCCACGACTTGCCCATCACTCGTAGTGTGGTACTTGACGTCGATTGTGACAACGACCGGCACAGGACGACCGTTTTTTTGTGCGGGATCGAAGTGCCAAGCCAAAGCCGCAGTCTCAAATTTCTTGTTCGTCTCGTTATCGAGGCCGTGAAGAACGCGTGCGCTGCATACATAGCCCGTATCACTGATTACGGCCAGCAGTGTGATACTTCCGGGATTCGCACTCGCGGAATGCGCGGTCTTTGCTGAGTGGGGAGGCGCAGGAGGACAGAGACCCTTATTTTCGCTATGGCACACAGGTGCGAAAGCTAGTACAGCAATCGACGCGGAGGTCACGCGCAATGCTGACGGTTTCCAGGTCATTAGATTGCCTGCCCCGCAGCCTGCTCCAGTCGTGCGATTTCGGCCATGATGGCGGCGGCTTCTTCTTCTAGGGAGGAGCGCATGGATTGGTAGTCGACGTCGGGAACTTTGCCGGCTTTGTATTCGAAATTCAGGTCGCGGAGATTATCGTAGACGGCTTCCTTGCGCTCGCGGAGATAGCCCAGACGCGTTTTTTCTTCTCCGGCGTAAACTTCGCCGGGAAAAAAGAAGACGTAGTAGAGGGTGGCCAGGGTGAAGACGGCGCAGACGAAGATGATCATAAAGTTCTCAGTTCCCGGTTGTCAGTTCTCAGTAAGAACCTCATAGATCGGTCTCCTTGCGGGCCTGGGCGCGAAGGCGATCGAGTTCGTTGCCTTGCGGAATTACGATGCCGTCGGCGAGGGCTGGCGTCGGGCGGTCCTTCCATGAGCGCACGATGTGAACTGCGAAGGCGATGCCGAGCGCCAACACTAAAAACGGCATGACCCAGGCGATGCGGTTGAAGCCGGTTGCGGTGGGAGCGGCGATTACCGTGGGGCCGTATTCCTGGACGAAGCCCTGGAGGACGAGGTCATCGTTGTTGCCCTTGTCGATGCTGGCGAGCAACTGATCGCGCATTTTGTCGGAGGATTGGCAGCCGACGTGGTTGCACTCGAGGAGGACCTGGCCGCATCCGCAGGTGCACATCATGCGGTGGCCGAGGTCTTTGAAGCGGGCGTCGTTGGAGGGGCCCGCGCCGACGAGGAAGAAGACGGCTGCGGCGAGGATTAGGGCTTGGACGGTGCGGACCAGCGTGGAGCGTGGGCCCTCAGCGGCTAAAGCCGCCAGTTGGAGCGGTGGCTTTACCGCAGCGCTGAAGCGCTGCGCCACCCCACGGCGAACCTCAGGCGCTGAAGCGCATCGAATTTCTGACGACTTTTCGGCACGACTGAAGTCGTGGCCTTCCCGGCAGTCGGGGCCTTCCCGCGCGTGCTCGCCCAATGAGTCGCCATGCGGGTAGGGGTCCCTCGACTGCGCTAATCCGCTCGCTTCGCGAACGGATTGGCTTCGCTCGGGAAGACAGGGACGACGGTCCGTATCGGGTTCAAAGAACCTTGAGGAGTTCATCAATCACCTGCTCCCACGTGGGCGGGCTCTTGAACTGGCTTGGCTACTGTTACCGCGACGGGCATCGTGTTTGGAACGAGCGCGACTACCGTTCCGAAGACCATGACGATCAAGCCGATCCAGATCCAGGGGACGAGTGGATTCAGGTGGGCTTTAATTATGGGCCTACCCGTCGTTTCATTCTTGCCTTCGTAGACAAGATAGACGTCGCCAACGAGGAAGAAATCCTGCTTGAAGCTGGGGTAGATGCGGGGAATGGTTTGCGGCTGGCCGCTGGATTTATAGAAGCGGCGTTCGGGATACATAGTGGTGATCTGCTTACCGCCGCGGAAGACGTTGATGATGGCCCACTCGTTCGCGTAGTTCGGATTGTCGTCCTGCGTGTAGGACTGGCAGACGAGGGTGTAGGGGCCGATGTTGATCTGGTCGCCGAACGCCATTTCTTTTTCCACTTCTTTGTTGAACGGCGTACCGAGAATGCCGATGACGACGAGGGCGACGCCGAAGTGGACGATGTATCCGCCATAGCGCCGCGTGTTGCGGCGGGTGAGTTGGAGCATCGCGCTGAAAAGATTCTGATCGCTCTTGCCAGCGATGACGCGGCCTCCGCGGAGGAATTCAGAGATCACGGTGAAAATGACGAGCGCGGAGAGAACGGCGGCCATCACGGCGTAGAAATAGGACGGATCCTCCCAGGGCTTTACGCCGAAGAGAATCATCATGAGTCCGACGGCGATGGCGCCAATGGCCGGAAAGAGGAAGTTGCGCTTCAGGCTCTCGACGGATGTTTTGCGCCACGCTAACAGCGGACCAACGGCGGTGAGCAGCATGAGAAGCAACGCAACCGGAATCGCTACCCGATTGAAGAATGGGGGACCGACGGTGACTTTGTGGCCTTGCACCCATTCGGACAGGATCGGGAAGAACGTGCCCCAGAGGATGGTGAAGCAGACTACGAGCAGAAGCAGGTTGTTAAAGAGGAAGCTGGATTCGCGGGAGACGAGCGATTCGAGTTTGTGCTCACTCTTCAGGTGCGGCAGATTTCGAACAAGGAAGAAGATGCAGACTGCGGCGGTCAGAGCGATGAAGACGATGAACCAGGTTCCGATGGAAGATTGGGCGAAGGCGTGGACGGAGCTGATGACACCGGAGCGCGTCAGGAAAGTGCCGAGCATGGAGAGCAGGAAGGTCGCGAAGACGAGGGACATGTTCCAGACCTTCATCATGCCGCGCTTCTCCTGCATCATGACGGAGTGCAGGAATGCGGTGCCGGTGAGCCAGGGCATGAGCGAGGCGTTTTCTACGGGATCCCAGCCCCAGTAGCCTCCCCAACCGAGGACGGCGTAGGCCCAGTGGGCGCCGAGGAAGACTCCGATGGTGAGAAAGCACCACGTCACCATGGTCCAGCGGCGGGTGATGTGGATCCACTTTTCGCCGGGATACTTCATGATGAGCGCGCCGAGCGCGAAGGCGAAGGGGATGGTGAAGCCGACGTATCCCAGATAAAGCATGGGCGGATGGATGACCATCTCGGGATACTGGAGGAGCGGATTGAGGCCGGTGCCGTCTGGGGGCAGCGGACCCTGCATGATGGCGAAGGGATGCGCGGCGAAATTCAGGATCAGAAGAAAAAAGACCTGCACGGCGGCAATCACCACCGAGGCATAGGCGAAGAGGCGCTGGTCAGTCTTGTAGCGCAGGCGCAGCACGAAGCCGTAGCCGGCGAGGAGGAGCGACCAGAAGAGGAGCGAGCCTTCCTGCCCGGACCAGAGCACGGCGAATTTGTAGGCGGCGGGAAGTTCGCGATTGCTGTGGTGGTAGATGTAAGCAATCGAGAAATCATCGGCGAAGGCGGCTGCGACCAGAATAAAAGAAGCGAGCACTACGAGGATGAAGGTGGCGATTCCGGCGCGGCGGGCAGTTTCGCCGAGGCGGGCGGAAACAGCATCGCGTCCGAATAGCGCCAGCAAGCCGGCGCCGAATGAGTACGCACTCAAGCCAAGCGCGAGGAGAAGCGCATAGCTTCCTATTTGAGCCATAGAGGGAGATCCCTGATTTCGCTATTTTTTCAGAGATAAGGGCGGGATGCAATGCGAGTTGGGAGGAGGCGGAACTCGGACGGACATTCTGGTTGTGGCGAAAGGCAACGGTCGGGGTGACAGACGGCCGGGGACGGGGCGCCCCCGGAACAGCCGGCGAGGCGCCGGCGCTACGGTCGGCTACTACTTTCCCTTCTCTAGCGGGAGTGACTTTTCGCGCCATTCGCGAATGCCGCCATCCATGGAAATGACGTTGGTATAGCCCATTTTCTGGAGGTTGTCGGCGGCGAGGGCGGAGCGGAAACCGCCGCCACAATAGAGGACGAGCGGGGTATCGAGTGCGGGATACTTGGCTTCGATGTCGCGCTCGATGATGCCTTTTCCGAGGTGGACGGCTCCCGGAAGGTGATCGGCGTCGAACTCGCGATCTTCGCGGACGTCGACCAGAACAAACTTTTCTTTCTTGTCGAGGCGGGCTTTGACTTCGTCGACGGTGGTTTCGCGGACGCGCTTTTTGGCGTCTTCGACAATTTTGAGGAAACGCGGCGGATGATTGTGGGCCATGAGGTTCTCCGGGAAAAATCTTAGCAGGGTGGGTGGCGATTTTGCTGGGCGGAAAAACTTCTCACCACAGAGACACAGAGTCACAGAGAAAAGCTTTTTAAGTTTGTTCTCTGTGACTCTCGGGGTCCGTGGTAGGTTTTAATATCTGTCGCTTGCAGGTGGGTGCCGCGCATGGGTGGGGTGCTGAAATATTTATGACCTTGGTGATTCGCCAATCGCAGATTCATTCTTACGGCTGCTACACGACCAAGCGCATTCGCAAAGGGACGGTCATCGTGGAGTACTGGGGTGTGCCGCTGACGCACGAAGAGGCGGACGATTTGTACGACGACTTCCCTAACACGTACCTGTTTGGACTCGACAATGGCAAGCGCATCATCGATGGGTGCGGAGTGGCGGCATTTGTGAATCATTCATGCAAGCCGAACTGCGAAACGGATCAATTCGGCGGCAAGATGTGGATTATTGCGCTCCGCGACATCGAACCGGGAGAAGAACTGACTTACGACTATTGCCTGTATGACGGGGAGGACGATGCTCCTTGTTGTTGCGGGACGAAGCGGTGCCGCGGGAGTCTTACTCGGCCGCGCATTTGAGAAAGCTCAAGAAGAAGCGCGAGAAGGCAGCGGCCGCGGCAGCGAACACCGCCGACGCGGTCCGCAAGGCAAGTTGAGACGAGTGCTGACCGTTGTGCTGCTTGCTACAATCAATCCTTCCTGATTTTTCTGCAATCGTTTGAACTTCCTTTTTTGGAGTGACATTGAATCGCGCTTCTGACGGCCTGGAATCGATTGTTGCGAAGTCTCTGCGCGGAGCTCCGGCTGAGGAGAGCGCACTACTGGCTTGGCCGGTGGCGTGTGGCAGCGCGGTGGCGGACCGGACGCGGGCTATCAGTTTTGCGGAAGGCATCCTGCGCGTGGAAGTTGCGGATAAGGGATGGCAACGGGAGTTGATGGCGCTGGCTCCGCGATACGTGGCCACGATCAATCGTTACTCGGCGGCGAGCGTGCGGCGGATTGAGTTTGTGGTGAAGGCTTAGATCGCTACGATGTTTTGGCTTCCGGCGACTGCATGGGCGCTGCACGCAAGGTGCGTAGATCCTTCGCTTCGCTCAGGATGACAGATTCATGAAAGTTACTGAAAAAGATGTTGCCTATGTGGCCGATCTGGCCAATCTTGAGTTGAGTGAGGACGAGCGCGGTCGCATGCTGCGCGATCTGAATTCTATTCTCGAATACGTGGACCGTCTGAGCGAACTCGACACAGACAGAGTCGAACCGATGGCGCAGGTTTCTGACCGCTATGGGGTGGATGAGTTGCGGCAGGGGAGCGACCGGTTCGCATATGCGGCGCGGGCGGACCTGAAAGAGGGATTGCGACCGTCATTGCCGCACGATGAGGCGGTGAAGAATGCTCCCGAGACGGATGGGACGTTCTTTGTCGTTCCGAAGGTGATTGAGAAATAGTGGAATTCACCACGCATACGATCGATTCTTCCCGTAACGCAATCGCAGGGAAGCAAACAACTGCGACGAGTTTGACCGGGGATTTCTACGGGCGAATCAAGAAGGAAGATGGCGAAATCGGCGCCTATCTCGCACTTTGTGAAGATCGGGCTCTGGCGCAGGCGGCGCGGATCGACAAGATGGTGGCGGATGGAGAGCCGTTGCCGCCCTTGGCCGGAGTTCCGATCGCGATCAAAGACGTGATGGTGATGAGCGGGGTGCGCACGACCGCCGGATCAAAGATTCTGGAAGATTTCGTTCCTCCTTATGACTGCACTGCGGTGGCAAGGCTTGAAGCGGCGGGCGCCGTCGTACTTGGGAAGCTGAACTGTGACGAGTTCGCGATGGGCTCGTCGACCGAGAATTCAGCGTTTCATCCGGTGCGGAATCCACGCGACAAAACGCGCGTGCCGGGAGGCTCGTCTGGCGGATCAGCGGCGGCGGTTGCTGCCGACATGGCTGTCGCTACTCTGGGATCGGATACGGGCGGATCAATCCGGCAGCCGGCGTCATTTTGCGGCGTGGTGGGGCTGAAGCCGACTTATGGACGCGTGTCGCGATATGGGCTGATCGCGTTTGCATCATCGCTCGACCACATCGGTCCGTTTGCGAAGCACGGTCAAGGATGCGGCGCTGATACTGCGCACGATTGCCGGGCGCGATCCGATGGATTCGACTTCGGCAGATGTTCCTGTTCCCGATTATGTCGCGGAATTGGAAAAGCCGATTCGCGGGCTCAAGGTCGGAGTAGCGAAAGAATATTTCGGCTATGGGCTGGATGACGAAGTACGCGCGGTCGAGGTGGCGATCCAAAAACTGGCCGAGCTCGGTTGCGAAGTTGTGCCCGTGAATCTTCCGCATACCGAGTTCGCGATTCCGACTTACTACATTGTGGCGACGGCGGAGGCTTCATCGAATCTGGCGCGCTATGACGGAGTGCGCTACGGATTTCGGGCGCGCGGCGCCAAGACGCTTTCGGAAATGTACCGGCAAACGCGCGATGCCGGGTTTGGAATGGAAGTGAAGCGGCGCATCATGCTGGGAACTTATGCGCTGAGCGCGGGTTATTACGATGCCTACTATCTGAAGGCGCAGAAGGTGAGGACGTTGCTGACGCGGATTTCGATGAGGCGTTTAAGAAGGTGGATGTGATTGCGGCGCCGACTTGTCCGACGGCGGCGTTCAAGCTGGGCGAGAAGGTGAATGATCCACTGGCCATGTATCTGGCCGATATTTATACGGTGACGGCGAATCTGGCGGGAATTCCCGGGATTTCGGTGCCGTGCGGCGTGAATCGAGAAGGATTACCGATCGGGCTGCAGATTTTTGGAAAGCACTTTGATGAGGCGAAGGTGTTGAGGGTAGCAGCGGGTTATGAGGCCGCGAGATCGTGAGGGCCGGATCGATTACACGAGGGTGCCCGTCCAAGCTCCGCTTGGACGGGTTTTTTAGTCTAGGCACCCTCGGGGTTGTTATTCATCTAGAGCGGTTCGTAATAGCTTTCGCCGGCGCAGGATCGGCACAGTACTTTGCCGTCGCGCTCTACTTCGCGATGGAAGTTGATTCCCTCTCCGCATTCGGCGCAGACGATGCGATCGCCTTTGTAGCCGGGAAACTCTTCCGCGGGGAGTTCAACCTTTACCCACTGAGTTGAGAAGAGGTCGTCGTCTTTCATTTCGCGGTAGGCCAGCATCTGCTGTTGGTTCTTGTTTTCGATCTCGGGATGCATTTCGCGGGCAAGTTTCTTGGATGATTCTTTGGCGGCGACGCGGATGGCTTTGCCAGATTCGAGATCGATGAAGGTGGCGGCCATTTTCCCCCAGTCGCGGAACTTGAGGGCGCGCTTGCCGAGACGGCATCCGGTAACCACTCCGATGGCGTCGGTGGCGCAGCGATCGATTTCGACGAAAGTCACGAGGCGCTTGCGGTCTTTTCCGCGGGGATCGTCGATGCCGAGTTTCTCCAGGCCCAGCATGGCGAGGCGGACGCCGAGGATCTGGCCGGCACAGAGGTGGCCATGGGCGATTTCGGCTTCGCGGAGGTAGTCGTCGAGGGTCATCGGCTGTCTCATGTTGGGTTCGAATCCAGGAGGCGGTGTAGTCGTCCCGGGACTTGCTCAGTTTCTTGTCACCCGGCCCGGCGCTTAAGCGGCCGGGCTATTATCGATGGTCCCTCCGGGACCAGAACCAGTATTCCGCGGTACCGAGGGCGAGACGCCCTCGGAACAGCCGGCGAGGCGCCGGCGCTACTTTTTTCACTTTCTTTTCCAGCGCACACCGTCTTTTGTATTCTCTACGATAATGCCCGCTTCGGAGAGTTCGGCGCGGATGGCGTCGGATTGCTTGAAGTTTCGTGCTTTTCGGGCTGCTTCCATTTCGGCCAGTTTCTGATTGACTTGATCGTCGGCTAACTGGGCGGAGCCGGCGAGTGCAATCAACTCGGGGCTGATATCCTTTTCGCGGCCTTCGGCGCGGGCCCAATCGAATATCGATTGCATCTTGGGCTGATCATCGTCTTTCAGGACCCCGAAGATCGCGTCGAAGCGGTCGAGGGTTGCGAGAAGGGCCTGGACGTCGTCGCGGCGAACTTCGCCGGCATCGAGAGCAGTGTTGGTCTTGCGCAACATGTCGAAGATTGCGCCTTGGGCTTCGGCGGTATTCAAGTCATCACTCAAGGCGGTGGTTACGCGCTCCGCCGTCTGAGAGGCGAGTTGCGACATGGCGGGATTTGATCCTTCGGGAAATTGGGAACTCGTTAGGCGGAGACGGAAGTTGCGAAGCTTTTCGACGGAGCTCGCGGCCGACTTGAGTCCATCGAAAGTGAAGTTCAGCTGATTTCGGTAGGGGACTTGCGTGAGCAACCAGCGGATGGACGACGGCTTGTGGCCTTTGAGAACCAGATCACGCAAGGTGAAAAAGTTCCCGAGGCTCTTGGACATCTTCTGTCCTTCGACCAGCAGGAAGCGGGCGTGAAACCAGTAGCGGGCGAATTGCTTTCCGGTGAGCGACTCGGATTGGGCGATTTCGTTTTCGTGGTGGGGAAAGATCAGGTCCTCGCCGCCGGCGTGAAGGTCGAAGCTGGGGCCGAGTTCTTCCATCGACATCACGGAGCACTCGATGTGCCAGCCGGGGCGGCCCGGACCGATCGACGTATTCCATGAAGCCTCGCCTGGCTTTGGGGCCTTCCAGAAGGCGAAGTCACGCGCGTTGTCTTTCTCGTACTCATCGACATCGACGCGGGCGCCGTCTTTCATTCCGGCAAAATCTTTTTTCGAGAGCTTGCCGTACTCGGGAAATTTCGCAATGCGGAAATAATAGGAGCCGTCTTCGGTTCTGTAGGCGATACCCTTTCTTCACCAGTTCTGCGATAAATTTTGCCATCTCGTCGATATGCTCGGTCGCGCGCACGAGAGATCGGCGGGTGGATGTTCAGCGCGGCGGAATCTTCGAGAAATGCCTTGGCATACTTCGCCGTGTATTGCTGGACGGTGACGCCGTCGCGAGCGGCGTTGCGAATGATCTTGTCATCCACGTCGGTGATGTTCATGACGTAGCGCACGTTGTATCCACTCTGCCGCAGGAAGCGGTAAAGAAGATCGACGGCGATGAATGTGCGGAAGTTGCCGATGTGGCCGTAGTCGTAAACGGTGGGCCCGCAGGCATACATGCGGACTCGGTTGTCATCGATCGGATGGAAGTCTTCGATCTTGCTGGAAAGCGTGTTATAGAGACGGATGGCCATTGAGGTTTGGTGATTCGATCCTGATGAAGGCGCTGGTGGTCCGGCGAACGTTTCATTTTAGGGGGGACTGCGGAATGGGGCAAATGGAGGGTTGGGTAGGGATCCTTCGACTGCGTTACAACTCCACTTCGTGAAGTTGTAATTCCGCTAGGATGACAGGGTTGCTGCGAAAACCTGAGATGAGAAATTTGGTGGTAGAGCTCAGTATGACAGGGTTCAGTGGTAGAGTTTTGTTTGACGGCCCCGTAGCTCAACTGGATAGAGCATCAAGCTTCGGACCTTCAGTTGTGATCTGAACCACTCCGCGTGGGTCAGAAATGGACTCAACCATTCTGCTTGCTTAAGATACATGGTCGACTCGCTGGGTTGGTCGGCAGGTCAACAGCCCTGAAACTGATGGTCTAGCACACATTACTTTGTTGTAAACACACATGCTGGCTTGATTTGCGGCCAAACTGATGTCTGAGGACCAAAATCGGAGAGGGAACTGATGGTCCGTATGGAAAAGGGATTCAGCAGGTATTATTGAAGCGTGGCCCCGTCGTTCAACGGATCAGGACTTCGGTCTTCAGAACCGAATGTGGGGATTGAATCCCTCCGGGGCCACCATCAGACATCCGAAATCTGTTTACAACACGACCGTGCGACTGTCCACTCCTAGTCGGTACTGCTACGCAAGTCGATTCACTTGCCAAGGGGCACCGCTGACGGTTTTGCGGTGCCTCGCTCGTTAGAGCAATCAGTTCTTGGCGTAGGGGCGATTTTGCGACAACAACCGATCCGCAAATTGGACGATGATCTTTCTTGAATCTTGAATGCGGCGGGTGTGGTACAGTCGCCGCACCACAATGGAGCCTCACAAGAATAGTAAAGCTTCATGTTCGCTCGTCGCGGTCGCGATCTTTAGTTGTGTTTTTCAACTTTTCTGGTTTGCCTCCCGATTCTTCAACCAAATCGACTACGATGGCATGGCCTATGTGGGGATAGCCCGCCACATTCGCCAAGGCGAATTTCATGCGGCGATTAACGCTTTCCGCAGTCCTCTCTTGTCTTGGCTAATAGCATTCGGCACTTTAGCAAGTGCGGACTATTTGCATATCGGCAAGCTCATCAACATTGGAGCCTTCCTGCTGTCTGCAGCATTGCTCTATGTCCTTACGGAGAAGCTTTGGCATTCAAGGCTGGTCGCTTCTCTTGCGGTTCTATTGTTCGTGCTTGGTCGTGGACTTGCTGCCTCTGCGGTGGCGATGATTACTCCCGATTTCCTGTTTGCCGCACTGGTGGTCGTCTATTTTATCGTGCTTCTGCGTTGTCTTCGTAATGACCGTTTGAAAGGCTGGTTTTCTTTGGGATTTGTTCACGGCCTTGCATTTTTGGCAAAGGCGTTCGCACTACCTTGGTTGACAGTCTGTACTTTGGTCGCTTTGGGCGTGTCAGGCGGAAGTCTGAAAGCAAAAGTTTCGCGGCTGGGGTTGGCAGCATTTATTCCCTTACTGGTTGCTGCGGGATGGGCTACGGTTTTGCATTCAAAATATGGAGAGTTGACCACGGGAACTCAGTTTAAGGCGAATCTCCTTCAATGAAGCACGCTGCATGCGTACCGCGAGCGCCATGACGCAACCTACGCCGTTCTGAGAGACACCACGAAGGAAGTCGATCAGTACTTCGTCAATCCTCCCGATGCCGCCGGGTTCGTGGCCATGGGCGTATCCCGTTCAAAATGAACCAGGCACTTCCGAAGATGATCCACAGAGAAGAACAGATCATTCCTCGCGTCCTCAAAGAAATAATGATTGTTGCTACGCCGGGCGGGCTTATTGCTTTCATAGCCACATTCGTAATTGTCGCGCATTAGGAGACAACAGTATCCCGTCGAATGGCGATTTGTTTTGGTGGTCGCGACGAGTGTGCTCACTTTGGTATTTGCATACTCCATGTTGGTGTTTGACGCCCGCTACCTGTTCCCATTGATGCCTTTGGTGCTGAGCATCGCTACGCGTTTTCTAGTCCCTGATGGCGAATTTAATCATGACGGTTTGCGAAAAGTCAGCCTTGCTCTTGTCATTCTCGGGATAATTACTTCGATGCTCTATTCGGCTTCTCCCTTTCGTCAACTAACGAGGGATTTTCAGGCAAGTTGCTATGATGCTGGCAATCGCTTGAAAGCGCACGCAGGTTCCAGCGTAGTGAGCATCGGCTCTGGACCTTATCCCGAGCACGGCGTTGGATGGGAGGCGGGTTACAAGGCCAGTTTCTTCGGTGGTGGGAAGCTCATAGCGGCAACTGATTTCTTACCGGACTCAACGCAATTGGGCAACCTTATCATCGACATCCAAAAGGCATCTCCGGGCGTCATCGTTCTGTGGGGTAGATCAGGTGACACAAGATACGCGGCGTTGCTATCTAGCCTCATAGCGCAATATCCGCACAATTCAAGCGAACAAATTGTCGATCCTGTTCTTGGTGGGGTGGGGGTAGTGTTGTTCACCCCTCGGTGATCGCTTATGGATTTCATCTCTCCGTCGCTTACCAAATGGCAACGCGTTTATTTTAGTAGCGTGAAAATTAGCCGATAGCTTCGTCGGAAACATCCACCGCAGCGCACAAGCCGCACAAGTATCAGGGGCAGGAAATAGCGTTCTGAGAACGTCCGGCGACGGGAGGGGAACCCGACATCGTGTCCGCAGTTGTAACAATGGAACGGAAGAAAAGGGCTATTTCGAACTTTCTCCCAAGTGCTTCCTTTCGCAGAATGATCTGGCGCAAGTTAGCCCTAGGCCTTTGTAATCGTCGCGGCGGCCGCGGGGTGCGCGTGGAGGCGGCGCTGGACTAGAAACGCATAATGCACGGCCGAGATGATAGTGAAGAAAAATGTGGCTTTCAGGAACGTGGTGCGCGCAATCAAAACCCAACCGTAGGGCCAGATCAGCAGAAGAGGACGAAGAAGACCGCGCCGATCTGAGCAATGTGTTGGCCTTGCCAAAAATGCTGGGGCGGAAATCCCGCAGACCGGCAATCATGAAGAGCACGCCGCTGATGATAAGGATGGAGATGTCGCGGCTGAAAACCACAATAGTGTACTTCCACTGAATCTGCCGTTCGATGGAGAGCACGAGAAACATTGTGCTCATGAGGAGTTTGTCAGCGATGGGATCGAGGTACTGGCCGAGCACGGTTTGCTGATGCAGGGTACGTGCGAGGAGGCCGTCGAGGCCGTCGCTCACTCCCGCGAGGACGAATAGAGCCAGCGCCCACTTGAAATCGTGCTTCACCACATTGATCACGATGAAGGGCAGAAAAATCATGCGCAACAACGTCAGCTGTTGGGCGCGGTGAGGATCTGGCGAAGATTCACCTGGCTTTTCTCCTGCCGCGTATTCGGAACCATGGCCGGTTTCACCGTCTGTTCTGCGCTTTGCGGCAGAAACTCGCTGACCAGAACAGGGGCGGGATCCTTTCCAGTTTTTTCGGCGAAGCGCTGGGCGAGCGAAGGGATGGTGCCTTCGGGCAAATCGAGTTCGAGGCGCTCGACTCGATGCATGGGAAAGAACACGACTCCGGCGGTGAAGGGCTCGCCGTCGCGAATCTGGGAGATGAAATCGTCGAATGAAGAAAGATCGACGCCGCGCATGCTGAGTCCCGCGGGAGAAAGATCGAGAATCGCTCCCCAGAATTTTTCGCGCGGATTGCTGAGGGTGGCGATGATGACGGCGCCGGCACGGAAAGGCGCGGCGGGCTGAGGTGTTTCGTAAAAGCTAGTGCTGGTCACAAAGGGATTGTCATCTGGGCGGGAGGGAAATTGCAAATGCGCGGGTGCGGATGCTTCGAGCCGGTTTTCCGGCTTGTGTTGTTGGCGATTCCTCGGGTGCAACTGCCGATCCCTCGCTACGCTCGGGATGACAAAATGGAAACTGATGTCCGGACAAACTGAACAGACGTCCTCTGATGCTCTTCAGTGATCGGTCTCATTTCGCACCGCCTTCAGGTCAATCCCTACCTGCTCGGCCTTCTTATAAAGATGGGAGCGCTCCAAGCCGAGCGCTCGGGCGGTGTTTGATATCTGATTATGATTGCGCTTGAGTTCGGCGAGGATGGTTTGCTTTTCAAATGCTCGGACGCGGTCTGCTAATGCGCCTGATCCAACGACAGCGGAATCGGAACCAGCTGCCGTAGTTGGCAACGCGAGCGCCACCGTTTCGACAGTGACTACATTTCCGGTCGCCAGCAACATCAGGCGTTCGACGGCGTTTCGCAATTCGCGGATGTTTCCCGGCCAGGAATATTGTTGCAAGGCGGCGGTTGCGTCCGGCGAAAAGGTGGTTGGCTTCCATCCGTTCGTCGCGCTGACTTGCGCGGAAAAATGGTCAATGAGCGCGGGATATCTTCGCGGCGCTCGCGGAGAGGCGGCAAACGTAACGGGAAGACGAAGACGCGGTGAAAAAGGTCCTGGCGAAACTTTCCGTCGCGCACTAGCGCTTCCAGATCGCGGTGAGTCGCAACGATTACGCGGACGTCCACGGTGATGGAGCGATCGCCGCCGATGCGCTCTACTTCTCCTTCTTCGAGCACGCGCAGAAGTTTCGCTTGCATGGTGAGCGGCATATCGCCGATTTCGTCGAGAAAAATTGTGCCGTGCTGAGCCTGCTCAAACTTGCCTAGATGCCGGGCAGCCGCGCCGGTGAACGATCCTTTTTCATGGCCGAAGAGTTCTGATTCGATGAGTTCGGCCGGAACGGCAGCGCAATTGAGGGTGATGAACGGCGCCCCGGCTCGCGGACTTCGCTCGTGGAGGGTGCGGGCTACGAGTTCCTTGCCAGTGCCGGTTTCGCCGAAGATACACACGCGGGTTTCGCTGGCGGCGACTCGCTCGACCTGGGCCATCACGCGGCGCATGGTGTCGCCATGCCAAATGAGTTCGTGCTTGCCGAGGCGGCGCTGAAGGTCCAGGTTCTGGCGCTCGAGACGTCCCAGCTTGAGAGCGTTGTCAACCGTGAGCAGAAGCTTGTCGGTGGTGATGGGCTTTTCCAGGAAATCGAGCGCGCCGAGCCGCGTGGCGCGCACCGCCATTTCGATGTGAGCCTGCCCTGACATCATGACTACCGGAGTGGCAATTCCCTGTCCTTTCAATTCCTCGAGGAGCGTGAGGCCGTCTTTGCCGGGCATGACGACATCCGAGAGGATCAGGTCGAAGGGCTCAGTTGTGGCGAGTTCGAGAGCTTTCGTGGCGTTGTCGCAGACGGTGGCTTGATGTCCTTCCAGACGGAAGGCGCGGGAGAGCGAGGCCAGGGTGTTGGGTTCGTCGTCAACGATGAGCAGGTGCGCTTTTTGCGGCACAGTGGTTGACCTCGTCAGGTTGAATGCAAAACTAAATCTACCGCAGAGACGCAGAGTGCACCGAGGAAAACCGGTGGCCTTGTCTTTCTCGGCACATCGGCACCAGGTATTTTCTGATCATGCGAATCGGCGCTAATCATGTACTCCCGTATTCTGTGCATCGCCGGGCAATTCAATTCGAAACGTAGTTCCCTTCTCTTTGGTGCTCTTGACGGAAATTTTCCCGCCGTGGTCGCTCACGATCGATTGCACGATGGCCAAGCCTAAACCGGTGCCGTGCTGCTTGGTTGTGTAGTAGGGGGTGAAAAGGCGCTCGCATTCTTCGGGCGTGAGACCCGATCCGGTATCGGAGACGGAGATGGCAACGTCATTCCCGAGACTGCCATCAATCGATACAGCGGTGCGAAGGGTGAGTTCTCCACCTTGGGGCATGGCGTCGATGGCATTGAGCACAAGGTTGGAAAGAGCGCGATGCAGCATGTCGGGATCAGCGTGAACTTCAGGCAACGACGACAAGAGGTCGGCGTGAACGGTGATTTGATTATTCTCTTGCAGCTGCGCATGGAACACGCGAAGGACGGAACGAACGACATCATTCACCTGTGTGGGACGCCGCTGGGGCTGGGGCATTCGAGAGAATTCGCTGAAGCGTCCAATGATGGATTTCAGGTTGTTGATTTCAGCGAGGAGAGTCGCGGTGCTTTCGTGAAAAACCTCTTCGAACATCTCGGGAGATTTTTCCTTGGCGCGCATCAAGTTTTCAACCGTAACCTGCAATGGGAAAAGCGGATTCTTGAGTTCATGGGCAAGGCGGCGCGCGAGTTCGCGCCAGGCGGCCACGCGTTCCGCTTGCAGGGTGCGATCTTTTTGCTGGAGGAGGTCTTCGGTCATGCGATTGAAGGAGGCCGCGAGTTCACCAAGCTCGTCATTGGATTCCACCTCGACCTTTGCCCCCAGGTCTCCTGCGGCGACGCGACGCGCCGCCACTGCAAGCGAAACTACGGGACGCGTCACACGGGCACCGAACCAAAGACTGGCAAGAACCGCTACGAGAATTCCGACGCCGCCTACTAACAGGGCGGTTGAGATGATGCGGCGTTGCAATTCGATCAGCGGACGGCGGGAACTTCCGACGAGGAGCACGCCCATTAATTGCTGTTTCGGCCCCATGAGCGGGATGGCGTGAAAGACCTCGGCGTCGGCGGGATCGGGACTCCAGTAGATGGCCGATTGCGCCTCTTGACTGTTGCTGCGCACTTTCTCAATCAGCGGTGCGATGCGGTCGGCACCGGCGGCTGAGCCATTCAGATCGAAGAGAGATTGCGGATTCCATTTTGCGTCGAGATTCTGATACAGGAGCACGCGCGTTCCACTCGGAATATCAAGGGTAGACAGAAATGCCTGGTCGAGTCGCTCGCCTCCTACTACGTATAAGGCTTCTTCGCCGACATGAACGGCGCGCATCGCAAATAAGCCGAGGGTCACGCCATTGGGAAGTTCTTCGCGCTTCAGAAATGCGGCCAGCGCGGGCAGGTTCGAAACGATGGTTCGGGATATCCAAATTTTGCCTGCCACTGCGCGGACGAAAGAATGTTGCCTTGATGATCGACGAGTTCCAGAAAATCGAGTTGCTGTTGGCTTGCGAGGGCGCGCGCCTCACTCGATATCCGCTGGCATCCGGAGCCGCTGCCCAGTGAAGGACCGCGATTGATTTCGAGCGCGATGCGCTGCACCGTTTCGCTCGAAGCGATGGATTCGACCTTGCGGGCGACATCCTGCCCGCGCCGCTGAAACTCGGATCGAAACTGGGCGGCTACGGAATTGGCGCGATCCTGATTGGCCTGCTCGAAAGATTTGCGCATCGTGCCGTAAACGGACACCGACATCACGGCGACGCATAGCAAAATTGTGGCGGAGAACAGGAGCAGGAGTTTCTGGCGGAAACTCATCGCGAGTCCTCCAACCAGAGATCTTGCAGGTTCCATCCGCCGAGTTGATCGGGAGCCCAGCGGCGTACCCGTCCGCCAGCGGCGCTGCCCACGGGCAGATGAAAGAGGGGGATCAACATATCTCCATCCAGGAGCATGTGTTCGGCCTGGTAGAGATCTTCCACTGTTTCGCCATGCAGCACCGGTTGAGGCAGAGAAAACTGATGGGCCATTTCATCGAGCGAGAGGGCTGGATCAGGGCTGGGTAGAGCGATTCGTACCAGGCGAATATCGTCCGGTCCCGACAATGAGACTTGCACAACAATGCCGGCTTCGCGGGCATTGAGGGCGATGCGTTCGGCGATGAGTTGCGCCTGTGGATCGCGCGGGTCATAACTAAGCGTGAGCGATGGTTGGCGAGATTCCACGAGCATGGATTTCGCGAGCCGCTGGTTCGGCTCCGTAGAAAAGGCTGCGCTGTAACCCGTCATCCAGTTGGGCAGGATGCTGGCGGTGGATTCGGCTGAACCTTTCAGCAAGACGGACTGGATGGGCTTGCGATCGATGCACAGAGCAAGGGCTTGGCGCAGGCGAACATCCTGCGCCTTCGTGTTGCGACTGAAAGCTAAAGCCATTAGCTCTACGGGCAAGGATGTTCGGACACGCGAGGATCCGTTCGCGGATTGGGAAGGAGCTTCGATTACATCGGCGCGGCCAAGCTCCATGGAGACTGCCTGATCGCGCAGTGATTTTCCGAATTCAATTTCGACCGCATCGAGGAAGGGGCGGCCGGACCACGCATCTTCGTTGGCAGCCAGCTTCAAAGATTTCGCTGATTGAAAGTCGGCGACGCGAAGGCGCCGGTGCCGATGGGAATGCCATTGTTATTGCGGGTGAAGAGAAGTTGCGCGGAAGGGCGAGTTCGGCGAGTAGCCATGGGGTTGGAGTTTCCGTATCGATGGTAAGGGTGTCGGGAGCAATGGAACTCGCGACGGCTCGAACGGTCCAATCGGGATGGAAGGCACCTAGAATTTGCGCGATCACCGCAGCGGAGGCGGCGCTGCCATCGTGAAACTTGATCCCATGACGCAGCGTGAACTGCCAGTGACGGTTGGTTGAGTCGCCCTGCCAGGCGACGGCAAGCGCCGGCTTCGGGCGTCCCAAGGCATCGACATTCACCAGAGTGTCCGCAACCAAGGAGAGCACACGCGCCATATCTTCATAGTCGGTCGGACTTGAAGCATCGGGCATCTCGAACGCGGTAGGAGCAGATTGCATAGCGACGCGCAAGGTTCCGCCATAGTGCGGGCGCGTCGCGGCGAGCGGCGACCCAGGCGAGACTAATTACCGCAAGAAATGTTAATGCGATTCGCTTCATACCAACCTGTGTCTTCACGTTTCACGATGGCGATAGCGCCAGTCTGGCTTGCGTCCGGCCAGAGAGCGGTGATGGGCCCATCAAAATCAAGTGGGGCTGCTGACGAGTACTGGTTCACGATCGGGGATTTCGAAAGCGCGCAAGCTGTCACGCGCAACCTCTCCGTTATCGGAGACGAGGAGTTGTGTTCCAACGCCGCAGTTGGAGTGGACGGCTGCCAACTCACTGCCTGCACGTCCCGCACGAATGGACTGATCGGTGATGCCGTCAATCATGTGGATGGAGCCGTCAACAGCGGCGAGCATCCAGAGCGTGTAGTTGCTGCGCGGGAGGGGGGCGGCCGAATAAAACGAAGGCACGTTGGAAATCTTTCCGATGCCGGGAGAGAGCGCACCGGTGAAGAAGTTGCGGGCCGAAGCGTAAAAAGCGCGGACAGAATTTGCGCCACTCTCTTCGGGCGTGAGCGGCCACGGATCGTCACTCGCCGACGCAGGTAAGCGTGAGAGGAGCGGTGGCGCTGGAGCGGCAGTAGGTTCCCGGCAGGTAGACGTCGAAGAGATGATCGCGCCGGAGCAGAAGTCTTCCGCGAAGGTCACGCGGGAAATTTCGCGAGTGCTGGATGGCGAGAGACGATTCGAGGTCCCAGTGGCCGGACTGCTGGCGGTAAATCGCGACGCGGGTTGGATCGAGGAGAAAGAGGCGCGCGCCGGAGGATACGGGTCCTGGGGACGTTCCCGCAGAGATCGCTCCAGGAAATGTTCCTGACATGTCGACCAAAGCGGCATCGAGGATGGGTTGATCCTGCGAAAACAGGAACGTTTTTTTCAAAGTAATTGGGAGTGGCGATGCAAAGGACGTAGCCGATGGCGGACGTGGCAACGAAATCAGCACTGTGCGCGGTTGGTCGGACCCGATCGCGACTTCGGCGGTCCAAACGTATTCGCGCAGACTTTCAGAAAGTACGACTTTGACCGTTCCCATGGACTGCTCGGCTTCGACCGTGCGCACGCCTTGAACGCGCAATTCGGCTTGAAGGGCGCTACGAACTTCCTGAACAGCTTTGTCGTCGAGCGATGAATGATTGGTGAGGTCGAAGGCAACGGAGCCAGGTCCGGTGGTGGAGGCGATACGGTCGGCGAGCTGCCGGGCTGCGTCCCCGAAATTCGAAGCGAAAAGTGTGATTGGGATAAAGCAGGCAGCAAAGAAAAAGACAATGCGCAGCAAAGTAGTCCAAAGATCCAGCCGCAGACCGCCTGGCATGCGCGCTCGCATTTTTCGGATGCGGTGATTATATCGCGGGATGTTGGTATCGGAGGTCATATCGGGCTTTCGGCTCTGGGCTCTCGGCTCTCGGCTTTCGGCTTTCGGCTTTCGGCGTTTGACACTTGCGCCTGGATGTCTGCGTCGTTCCTCGAGCCGAAAGCCTAGAGCCGGTTCTTTCATTTCGAATCGCCTGCATCGTCCGCCTGGCTGATGTGATTGGGGGCGTTCATGCCGCGCAGCACGTCGTTGGTGAAGAAGAATTTGCCGTCGGCGGGCACCATCATGATCTGCAATTTGTCGGAGAGGCGTTCGGCGACGATTTTGTTGATGAGCAGCGGATTATTTTTGAGGATGGCACTTTCGCTGGTCATGCGCTCGGCGTCAGCAGAGGCGGTCAGGCGAATGCGTTCGGCTTCGGCCTGCGCGAGAAGCTTGCGGCGCTCCATTTCGGCCTTGCTGTCGATGAGCTTGGCTTCGCCGGCAGCTTCCGCGTTCTTCACTGTCGATTCCTTGCGGGCTTCGGCTTCGAGCTTCGATTGCTGGATCTGCTTCTCTTTGAGCGGCAACAAGTACTGCATGGCGTCGGATTCACCTTTGGCTTGGAGCACCCTGACGGCGGCTTGTCCTTCGGCCTGCTTTACTTCGGTGACTTTTTGGGCGTCGGCGTCAGCTTCGGCGACCTTCACCTGCTTCTGATGAATTTCGGTTTCGACGCCCATGCGATCGTTCTCTTGCTCCTTGAGCAGAAGCGATTCCAAACCCTTGGCGTATTCCTGCGGCAGTTCGATATCGCGCAGCATGACTTCTTTGACGACGATGCCATCGACTGCGAGGCGCTTGCGGATTAATTCGCTGGCACGCTGGCGAACTTCCTCGCGCTTCGCAGAGAAAACTTCACGCACGGTGTAATTGGGAACGAGTTCGCGCCAAGTGGTGGCGACGACTGGCGGGACGATTTCTTTTTCGAGCGGCTGCGGAAGGTTGGCCTCCACGTAGTCGAGGCGTTTGGGGTCGACTTGATAGCGGACGGTGATGGCGAGCCCGAGTGTGAGTCCTTCTTTGGCCTGAACGTGAAGAGCTTCGCCCTTCACTGCGCCTTTGACGAGGGAGTCTTCGGTCACGCCGGTCGTGAAGAGCTGGTCGCGGGTATTGAAGAGTTCGACGTGCTCAACCAGGGGCATAACAAAATGGACACCGGGATAGAGAGTTCCGGCCAGGGTGCCGCGGGTTTGGCTGACGCGTACGCCGGCCGTTCCCGCGGGCACGATCACGATCGAGGCGGAAACGAGCAGCGGAGCCCAGGCAAGCATCACCAAGGCGACCGGGGTCCGCCAGCGGACGGTGGGTTCCGGACCGGGCGCGGCTGCGGGCGTCGTTCCGGGCGTGGCTTCTTCCACCGGCCGTAAGAGGCGGCGCCGGTACGCGACGAACAGGTAGGCGTCATAAGACGAGAATGGCGGCGGCGATTACGAACATTGCGATGCCGGCGCTCAGCAAGAGATACTTTACGAACAACATGGAGATGCTCCTTTCGTAGCGTTGGGTGTTGCTTACTGTGTGGGGCTGATCTTTTGGCTCATCTTTACGGGGACCGGGCGGCGAACGAATGCCATGCGCACGATTCGTCCAAAGATGAGCTCTTCGATCAGCAGAGAAGCGGCGAGAGAAAAAGTGAGACCGCCGATGATGACCAGACCTTGCATCATTGTTTCCATGACTTGCTCCTGAACTGCGCTGATGGAGAGGCAAGCCGGGAGCCAACGTTTAGGACGCTGAAAACATTCGAGTTACAGAAGGAGAGAAACACGCGGCCGTGTTGCGGGGAAGGCAAGTGTGTCTCGCGAGACACACGCAGAGTTATCGGTTCGCATTAAGCCTCGGTATTGAAACTTCCGAAGCATTGCCGAATCCTATTGTGCTAAGGTCGCGACAACGTGGGTTCGCGAAAACCGGATTCGAGAATTGACCGTACTCCATACGACTAGACCCTCATGATCAAGCGATTTGAAGACAAAGAGCTGCGGCGGAAGAGCCGGAGGGAACTGTTAAAGCTGGCGCCGGTTGCCGTGCTGGGCGTGTTCGCTTTCCCCAAATTGAGTGACAAGCTGGTGATGGAGGGAGTCCGCTTCAGTGATTGGGCGGCCGGAGGACTATTCCGCCGCGAACACCTGGCGCAGACGTTCGCGAATTCGGCGGTAGTGCCGTTCGATAAATTTCCTTACAACGGATATGACGTGCTCGATCCGGAAGTCGATTTGGAAAAGTGGACGCTGACCGTCGAGGGTGACGTGAAGCATCCCGGCGAATACACGCTGGCGCAGGTCAAGGCACTGCCTAAGCTCAACCAGAATACGCGGCATGTTTGTGTAGAAGGCTGGGATGTAATCGGGGCTTTCGGCGGAACTCCGATTTCGGAATTTCTGAAGCTGGTGGGAGCGAATCCTAACGCGCGGTTTGTGGAAGTGGAGTGCGCGGACGATTACTACGAGTCAATTGATATGGCTTCGGCGCTGCATCCGCAGTCGCTGCTTTGTTACGAGATGTATGGGCAGCCACTCGACCGGAAACATGGGGCTCCGCTGCGACTGCAGATGCCGACGAAACTTGGGTACAAGCAGGCGAAGTATCTGGATACGTTCCGCGTGACGAGCGTTCTGAAGGCGGGTAAGACGGGATACTGGGAAGACCAGGGCTATAGCTGGTTTGGGGGCCTGTGATGCCGAACGAAGAGGAGAAGAAAGTTCCGCCGGCGCCACAGAAGCCGCAAGTCAATCCAACTCCGGTTGTCCGGGAGACGGCTTCGCACGATGCTGAAACTGCACCGCATCCGACCTTGGATGTAAAACCCGCCGAAGCTACGGGCAATGCGGCGCAGCCCGCTCCGCTTGAGCGAACCAGTTCCGCCTCTACCGATGTAACTCGCGATTCAGTGAAGGAAATTCCGGGTGCACCGGAGAAGACCGGCGCGGTTCGCGCCGCCTACGAGCATCCTTATGTCATTCGCCTGACGCATTGGGTGAATGCTGTCGCGTTATTCGTGATGGTCGCCAGCGGTCTGCGAATCTTTCGCGCGTTTCCAAGTTTCGGACCGAAGATTCCTCAGCAGGATTTCATCGACGTTCCCAAAGCGCTGACGCTGGGCGGATGGCTGGGCGGCGCGCTCCAGTGGCACTTCACGTTTATGTGGATCTTTGCGGGAAGTGGATTGCTTTACGTCGCGTACCAATTGCTGAGCGGCCACTACCGAACGGTCTTGTTCACGCCGAAAGATATTCCGGGCGTATGGCCGATGGTGCGCCATTATTTTCTGTTCGGACGGAAGCCTCCGGTGACGGAGCAATACAATCCGCTGCAAAAACTGGCTTACACGTCGACAGTCGGATTTGGCGTGTTGTCGCTGCTGACGGGCATTGTGCTCTACAAGCCCGCGCAGTATTCATGGCTGGCGTTTTTGTTCGGCGGATACCACCTGACGCGCGTATGGCATTTTGCGGCGATGTGCGGCTTCCTGGCATTCATTCCGGGACACCTGATCATGGTGGCACTGCATGGCTGGTCGAATTTCTACGCGATGCTGTCGGGATGGAAACGGGAACCGGAATACCAGAAGTAACAGTGTCGTGACCTTCGGGGATTCCGACAAGCCTTCGAGCAAACAGCCGCCAGCCATCGGGGGGTCAGGTAAACCGAGTCTGCTGAGCTGCCGAATGCAGACGCGTCGCTGACGAAACCCTGGTTTGTCGTCCGCGTAGTTTCTGTGCCGATGTTTACTTCGGCGCTTGCGCGGGCGGGTTTTCACTGGTCGGCGGCACAATTCCCTTGAGCCGCAAATAGGTGACCATGTTCCCATAGTGCTCATCCGTGTGCGCCGTATTGATCGAAAACAAGGTGAGCTTCGCCAGGTCGAAGTTCATGAATTTCACCATCTGGCTGCCCTTCGCATCGGTCATGCCGTCGAACGCATTATTGCAATAGGCAACCGCGTCCTTCAGCGCCGCTACGAGATCAGCTTTCGAGGTTTTCGTTTTCTCGATATTTTTCCCTGGATTTGCTTCGCCTCCAGCTTGCGAGCAAAACGCGTAGGAAGCGTCAGCCACATGGCCGACGAGTTGGCCAAAACTGCGAACATCCGGTGTCGGTTTAAAGGAATAGTTTTCTTCCGGCATTTTTTGCGCCGCACCAACTACCGCGGTGCTGACATACGAGTAGAAACCTCTTTCGCTCGCCGTAATCGGATTCGCTGGCGGCGCAGCCGGTGCTGGCGACTTCTCCTGCGCGAGGAGAGCAACAGGAATCGCCATCAAGGTAGCAAACACAAGAAAGAGTCTTTTGGCCACGAAACACCCCCGGGGTATCATGCCATATTCAGGGATCGGATGGCTCCGGAAAAACGTGTTCCGCCGATTCCAGCTTCTGCGAAGGCAGGGTGGCATCCAAAAATAAGAAAAGCGGGCGGATTTCAACTTCCGCATGAGTGAAGCAATCTACTGACGGTATTTATTGATGAGTTGCTGGAAGCGCGGGTCGGAGCGCAGGGACGCAAAGTAAGGGCTGCCTTCGAGGGAGGCGAAATCACGGTAGCCGAGTTTGAAGGTCGCTTCCAGCGAGGCAAACGCTTTTTCTTTGTCACCTTTGGCCGCATAGGCCGCGGTTAGAAAATAAGAATTGATGGCTTGCTTGGGTTCGCCGTCCTTTAACAAGCGAGCCGCGGCCGCGTCATAGTTCCCTTGAGCGAGATAAACCTGAGCAGCTCCAAGATCGGGATAATTCCCACCTCCCAACTCTCCTCCGCGCTCGAAGGCTTTGTTCGCTTCGTCGTAACGCCCCTCAAAGATAAGGGCACGGCCGAGATGATAGTGGGCAACGGGAAGGGCCGGCTCCAGACGAATCGCTTCGCGCGCAGCTTTCTCCGCTTCGGCAGCTTCCGGGGGCTGCTCATAAGCAAGGGCCCAGGAAAGAGTGTCCCACGCATGGGAATTTTCCGGCTCCATTTGCACCGCTGTGCGGAGAATTTCCACCGCTTTGGCGTAGTCATACTTCCAACCGGCAGTGTATGCGAGGGCAAGCCGTGCTTCCACGAGATCAGGGGCTGCTGCCACCGCCCGTTTCGCCAGTTCATCGGCACGCTCGAGGTGAGATGGTTGTGAATCGACGTTGCGATAGTAGTAACCTTCTACCTCGGCGAGCCCGGCCAGGGCGGGAGCATATTCCGGATCGAGTTTGAGCGCTTGTTCGTAATGGCTGCGGGCGGCTTCCAGTTTGTCGGGTTCCGAGTCGTGCTCGGCAAGGACTCGCCCGATCATATAGGCCTCATACGCCGCTGCATTTTGGGTATAGCGGCGTTCCAGCGCCTGCTTCTCCTGAGGGCTTAGCTTCAGATCAAGCGCACCGGCAATCTTCAGTGCGGTTTGCTCCTGCAACGAAAACACATCTTTTGTTTCACCCTTGAAATCCTCAGCCCAAACGTCAAACCCGGTGGAGGAGTCCACTAAATGCACATTGATTCTTATCTGATCACCCGATTTCCTGACGCTGCCTTCAAGAAGATAGCGCACCCCCAGTCGTCGTCCGGTTTCGGCGGCGTCGGCTTGCGAATTCTTGAGGCTGGTGACCGAGGAATGCGACGCCACATTGACGCCTTGAATCTTGGAAAGCTTGGTCGTGATTTCATCCGTCATTCCATCGGCGAAGTAGGCGCTATCTGGTTCCGCGCTTAAGTTTTGTAGAGGCAGAACGGCCAGTGACGGCTTGGACGCTACCGCTGCGTGCGGACTGAAGTATTTGTAACCCAATAAACCCGCGATCAGCAGGATCGCCGCTGCGGCGGCAATTAGAGTTTTTGTCGACGCGCTCACTCCCTTTTTTTCCGCGGGCACACTCGGAGCTATCCTGCTTGACGATTCAGTGTCGCGCTTCACTCGTTGCAGATCAGTGCGAATCTCGGAGGCGTGTTGATAACGAAGATTGCGATCTTTCTCCAGGCACTTGTTGATGATGCGTTCGAGGTCAGCAGGCAGAGCTGGATTCAGGCGCACGGCTGGAGTCGGCGTTCCATCGAGGATGGCTTTGAAAATGACGCCGGAACTTTCTCCGCGAAATGGGAGCGTGCCCGTCGCCATTTCATAGAGCACGGCGCCCAGCGAGAACAGGTCAGTGCGGCTGTCGAGGTCCTTGGCTCGCACCTGCTCGGGTGACATGTAGGAGACGGTTCCAATCGTGGAACCGGGGCTGGTCAGGTGCTGGTCGTCAACGACCTGGGTCAGCGTATTGGCCGATGCAATCTGACTCGAAGAACCGCCAGGCGTGCCAACTTTCGCCAGTCCGAAATCGAGAACCTTGGCATGACCGCTTTCCGTCACGAAAATATTGGCTGGCTTGATGTCGCGATGAACGACGCCTTTGGCGTGGGCGGCATTCAAGGCGTCGGCAATTTCGATCCCGAGTGAGAGCACCGTTTCGATCTCTAAAGGCTTTCCTGCGATCGTGTGCTTGAGCGTCTCCCCTTCCAGGAGTTCCATGGAAATGAAGGCGCGGTCACCGACTTCGTCGATTTCGTAGATGGTGCAGATATTGGGGTGGTTCAGAGCGGAAGCGGCTTTGGCCTCGCGTTGAAAGCGTCCGAGCGCTTGTGGGTCGCGCGCGACGTCATCGGGCAGAAACTTGAGAGCGACAAACCGGCCAAGCTTGATGTCC
Organism: uncultured Acidobacteriaceae bacterium; assembly: GCA_963822545.1. Taxonomy (GTDB): domain Bacteria; phylum Acidobacteriota; class Terriglobia; order Terriglobales; family Acidobacteriaceae; genus Acidiflorens. Next base: position 682,626 of record CAWGIB010000010.1, on the reverse strand, counting down.
TCGGCCTTATAAACGACGCCCATGCCGCCTCCGCCTAATTTTTCAATTACGCGGTAATGGGAGATGGTTTCGCCGATCATGTGGTCGAGAGTGGCTTGCTCATCATTGGCGCGAATCTTACTTGGGGAAGGTGGGCAAGTCAATCAAACGAAGGGATTGAGCGCGGCGACACCCTTTGTTTGAAACGCTACGACATCCCTTTATTCAGGAGACCCTGAGCGCTGAGGCATGCGAAAAAAACGGTCCATTTCACTCATTCACTCTGCGCGACGTTGACGATCGCACACGACATCGCATGATTACAACAGCTACTGCTGGACAAGAATTGCAGAGGCGCAATGATCGCTTTAGGGAGTTGGTACTGTGACCTGGGCGATGTTTGAATAACCACTCTCCTGCTGCTCCGCATCCACGGATGTTACAACGTAGTCATAGGTCTGCCCCGACGCCACGGTGCCATCCGTATAGGTCGCGCTAGGGTCCGCTGAGCCAATCTTGGCATAGTTTGAATCCGTCAGAAGCTTGCGGTACACGTCGTAAGTGACCGCTTCTGGCGTCACGGTCCAGCTCAGGCCGACGGAGTGTGGGACAGCTGCCTGTCCCGTGCCTGTCAGGGCTTGTGTGGTGGGCGAGTTCGATGCATTGCTTATAAAGGTAAGTGCTGAAGTCGTCGCGCCAACTGCGGTGGGGGTGAAGGTCACCGTGAATGGCGCCGACTGACCAGCAGGAATCGTGATCGGCAGGGTGAGTCCAGACAACACGAACTGGCCGTTATTCACGCTCGCAGATGACACTGTTACCGACGTCCCCGTTGCGGCCAGGCTACCGGGAAGGGAGACACTCGATCCCACCGTGACATTCCCAAAACTCAATGTCGCCGGCGAGACTGACAGAACTCCCGGACTCGTGCCCGTTCCCGAGAGTGCGACGTTGAGCGGAGAATTCGCTGCATTGGAGACAACCGTCAGGGTGCTGCTGGCAGCGCCCGCGGCGGCCGGCGTGAAGGTTGCCGTGAAAGTGACGCTCTGGGTCGGGGCCAAGGTCATCGGCAAGGTTAGGCCGGAGATCGAAAATCCTGCGCCGGAGAGATTTGCCTGTGAGATCGTGACGGAGGATCCGCCGGTATTCGTCAACGCTTCATACAAGCTGGCAGTGTTTCCTACCTGCACGTTGCCAAAGGCAAGGCTAGGCGGGGATGCGCTAAGCGTGCCCGATGGAGCCCCTGCAATCGCAACCGTGTACTTTGCCGTTGACGTGTGGCCGCCCTTGCCCTGCACCGTAATGCTGAACGTATAGCTGCCCGCCGTGGTTGGCGACGCCGAGAGTAGGGCCGATCGGGTGTCTGCCGACGGCGTCATTCCGATACCAGGCGGCAGACTGCCGGCCGAGACCGTCCAAATAAACGGCACCGTTCCGAGCTTTGTGTTAATCGTGGCGGAATAGAACGCTCCGACTGTGCCGTTGGGTAAGGAGGTTGTCGTAATCTTCACTTGACCCAACGCGAAACTGGCGCCAGAAAAGACGATCGCGAGGATCGTGCAAAGCCGGGGGAGGCTACTCATGCACTAATACTGCCGTGGCGCCCGGGTTCGCAATAGATGCCAGACGTTGCTGTTCTGTAGGAAGGGCAGATGTGATTTATGTCGCAGACTTAGGTAATGTCGACGAGGCGGTGGAATGCGATGTCACGCGATTTTTTTCTCTTTGCTGTTTAGGGCGCTAATGCTAAGAGCTCCGTCATTCGCGGGCTGTTTGAATTGGGCTGACATCTCTCAATTACGCTCACGGCCGGGTCCATGAGTGTAATTGCCCGTTAACGCCAATTGAATCTGGCTTCCGTTGCTCGCAACTCTGGTGCCTTCGCCAGTTGTGCAGCCCAGAAAGCAGGCGAGATGACGATGAGAGCGTGAAGGCAACCTTTCAACGAATTCCGGTCGTCTAATGCCCGCGCTTCGTGAGGAGGTCTGCCGTGGCACGCTCAATCCTGTGGGGTATCAGACTGTCGCTCGCGTTAACGCTGTTAACTGCATTCGCCTGGTCTCAGTGTTTCGATCCACCGACGCCGAGCGTTGTCATCTGTACACCCAGTCCAGACTCTACCGTGGCTTACATTCCCGATGTTGCCGTTCGCTTCACACCAGCATCAGGCGCGAAGATCGAGCGCGTCATTATCTATGACAACAAACGGGTGATGTCCAAGACCGGGCGCGGTCAGGATCCGGGCGATATTTACGACGCCGATGTCTTCAACGGACCTCATCATCTTGTCGTAAACGCTTGGGACACAGCCGGTAATTTCTTCCAGGCGGAGGAGACGTTTCACGTCGTAGGGCAGGGCTTTTCATTTTGCACGGTGCCCAAGAAACTGGGTGTGAATTTCTGCACGCCTCCGGCGAATGCCTTCCTCGGACTGCAATTTCCGCTCGGGGCGGCGGCACACGGACTGTCGAAAATTGAGAGTCTGTCTTTCTATTTGGACGGCGTTCTTCAACAAACCTGCACAGGTTATAGCTGCGGGATTCCCGTGAGCGTTCCCCAACAGGGCGTTCCGCATACGGCCAAGGTGGTCGCAACGGACGCACGGGGTCATCAATACAGCGCCAGCAAGCGGGTCGAAGCGGAGTACACCTATTCTGAGTACTCCTGCTTCTCTCAATGCGTGCCGGGCATCAATGTGATCACCCCGCAGAGTGAAGACTACGTGAGCGATTCGTTCTTGTTGGACATGCAGATCCTCGACAATCCGAACCCCATTACCTCGATGACCGCGTATCTCGATAACAATGTGATTGCCACGTCCAATGGAGCGACTCTAGATCAGCAAATCAGCGGAGCCCCAGCAGGAACTCACATTCTCACCGTCACCGGCATTGATACTGCAGGGCTGGTTTACTGGCTTCAATTGAATATCAACATTGATATTTCAAAATGAAGGGTTGGAAAAGACGCTGGCCCATTCGTACAGGCCGCGCGGCAACACCGGCGTGGGGAACGAATTTCCCACTCTCAGCGCGTCTTGCCCTTGCAGCAATAAGCTCGAAAAATAGCGATTTCGTAAATGGCGAAGAATCGCGATTACACTCATTGACCTCCTTTTAGCCAAAACACTCCCGCGATCAATGTGCAATCGCCTGTAGGTGTTGAAAAAGTCACGACGCTCGGAAGCGCTGTTTTATTACCTCCGCCTGCATCAAGCAGATTGCAAAAAGGAGAAGGCGTTAATAAAGCAAACAGCGATCACCGGCTGTACTGGTTCCTCTTTTTGTCTTCGTGGCGCTCGACGCCGAGTTGAATCAGGCGATCGATCAACTCCGGGTAGGAAACGCCGGTCGCTCCCCACAGCTTGGGATACATGCTGATGGAGGTAAAGCCCGGCATTGTGTTGATCTCATTCAAGTACATTTTGCGAGACTTGGGATCCATGAGGAAGTCGACGCGCGCCAGGCCGGAGCAATCCACTGCCTGAAAGGCTGCGATCGCGAGGGCCTGCACATTTTTCATTTCGGCTTTATTGAGTTTGGCGGGAATTACCAGTTCCGAGCCTTCGGCCAGGTATTTTGCGTCGTAATCGTAAAACTCTTTGCAGGGCACAATCTCGCCTGCAACCGACGCTCTGGGATCATCGTTGCCGAGGACGGCGCATTCAATCTCGCGGGCTTTGTTTTTCTTTCCTCCAACCCCTTCTTCGATCACGATTTTGCGGTCGAACTTTGCCGCCTCGTCGATTGCCGGACCTAGTTCCTTGCGATCGTGCGCCTTCGAGATGCCAACCGATGAGCCCAGGTTCGCGGGCTTCACAAATACCGGATACTTCAATTTGCTTTCGACCAATTTCTCGACCTTCCGAGGAGCACTTTCCCACGCTGAGCGCAATACCGTGACGTGTTTCACGATGGGCAGCCGGGCGGCGCGAAAAAGCGATTTCATCACATCTTTATCCATGCCAGCGGACGAGCCGAGCACGCCGGCGCCGACGTAGGCGATGTCGGCAAGTTCAAGCAGTCCCTGAATCGTCCCGTCTTCGCCGAAAGTTCCATGCAGGACGGGGAAGATCACGTCGACGTTGATGGCGCGATCGGAGGCGCGGCGTAAGTTCGCGTCGGTTTGAAACGGGGCGAGGCCCTCGCCGCGGCGGGCGGGTTCAGGAGGAACAACTACCGATTCTCCAGCGGCCAAGACGGCTGCGCCGGGAGTGGCTTCTGGATCGCCCGCGCGCAAATGCTTCTCGCCAGTTGCGTTGTCCTGCGCGCCCAAGGCAGCGGCGCTCTTTTTTCCCGCGCCTCCTTTGAGGAGCCTTTCGGCGTGCTCGGCCGTTAACCAGCGTCCATCCTTGGTAATTCCGATCGGCACAACGTCGTACTTGGATTTATCGATTGCATTCAGAACCGATGCGGCGGACAGCAGCGAGACCTCGTGTTCGCCGCTTCGACCGCCAAAAAGAATACCTACCCGCAGTTTTGCCATAAGAAATCAGTCTGGAGGGGCGGCGGGTTGCCGTCAAGCACCGGCTTGGTACCTCTCGACGAGAGACAGTGTCCGGCCGGCCAATGTCCTATAACTTGACAGCCGGAGCAATCCGGTGTGAAATTGGCGCTGCTTCCAAGGTGGGTGGCTATTCCCTTCCCCATGGCACTTACCCGGAAGCTCTCATCCCAAAATTTAGTTGCCGGAGCGAGCCCTTGGTGAACCGCGGTGCCTCCATTCGATCGGTTCAGGTTTTGGAAAACGCTTCGCATCTTTAGGAGTCGTCATGAATTCGCTCAGTAAGGGAACACATCTCGTCGTAGCGTGCTCGTTGGCCCTGTTTCTCGGCGCCGTGACCACAACCGCAGCCGCCGGGAACAAACCTAGCGCACCGGCCTCTCACGCTTCGGCGCCCGCGTCTCATGCTTCGGCGCCACGGCCTTCCGCGCCCGCGCAACACTCAGCAGGCGGCGGTGGCCAACGTCCTGGAACTCCGGCCGGCAACCGCGGCCCGGGTGGGAATTCAAATGGGATGAACCGAGGACCGGGCGGTAACGCCAACGGCAATCGCAGTGGAAACTCCAACGGCATGAATCGCGGGCCGGGTGGGAATGGAAACGCCAATCACGCCGCTGGTGGGAACGCGAATGCGAATCGTGGAACTGGTGGCAATGCTTCAGGAAATCGGGCAGGCGGCAACGCCAACGCTAACCGCGGCGCGGGCAATCAGAATGGCAATCGAGCAGGCGGAAACCAGGCTGGCAACAAAGCCGGTGGCAACCAGGGTGGCAACAAGGCCGCGGGAAACCAAGGCGGCAACAAAGCGGGCGGAAACCAGGGTGGAAATCGAGCAGGTGGCCAAGGTGGCAATAAAGCCGCTGGAAATCGCGCTGGAGGCGGGAACAAAACCGCGGGCCATCATGAGCCTGCCGGTGCGAAAGTTCGGACCACCAAGAGCGGCGCGTCGGTTGCGACCCGCAAAAATGGCCAGGTTCGTTCCATCCACACCAAGAACATGACAGTCAATCGGGGCATGCATGGTGAGCGCCACGTCGTTGCCAACCGCAACGGACGCCGCGTCGTCGCTTATGGGCGGCACGGTGGATACAGCCAGCGCGCTTACTACCGTCATGGCGGTCATGAATATGTGCAGCGCACCTATTACCGCGACGGACACGCCTACGCCTATGGATATCGCAGCTACTATTACGGCGGATATCCTTATTACGGATACGCTCCGAGTTATTACTACGGACCGGCCTACTACGGCTGGGCTTATAACCCGTGGCCGGCGCCGGTTTACTACAACTGGGGTTGGGGCGGAGCGCCCTGGTATGGCTTCTACGGCGCCTACTACCAGCCGTATCCGGTGTATCCGTATGCCGCACTCTGGCTGACGGATTATTTGATCGCTGCCAACCTGCAGGCCGCCTATGCGGCGCAGGCTGAAGCGGGGGGCGACCAAGGAGAACTCACGCCTCCGCAGTTTGAGCAGGAGTCTGCAGACGTAGTCGCGTCGTTGTGGTCTTCCGATCCGCTCGTCGCTGCGAATTTGGCATCGGCCTATGGATCGCGATCGTTCCTCATGAAAGCGGCAACCGGCGCGGCAGCAAGTGGTGGAGCACAGATGCCTGCCGATGTGAAGCAAGCGGTTGCCGATCAGATGAAGAAAGAGATCGCTGCGGAAAAAGAAGCGGCGGCGAACAAGGACAAGGACTCGGCGGGCGGCGATCAAGTGCCTGCCGCTCTCGATCCCAACAACCGCTACTTCGTGGTGTCAACCAGCCTGGACCTGACGACTTCTGATGAAGTGGAATGTGCGTTGAGTGCAGGCGACGTTGTCTATCGCACTGGCGATGAGCCAGACGATGACAAGATGGTCGATGCCACCGTCAAGAGCAGCAAGAAAGACGAATGTGCGATGGGAGCGACCGTCGGCGTTTCGGTTGACGACTTGCAGGACATGCACAATACCCTGCGGCAGACCATGGACGAGGGTCTGAAGAAACTGGCCGACAACAATGGGAAGAACGGACTCCCAGCCGCGCCGGATACGAAGACCACGCAAGGCGAGGTTCCCGCGCCTGCTCCCGATGCGAACGTAAAGGACGATCTGGACGCAACGCAAAAAGAAGCGGACCAGGCAGAAGCGGAAGCCAAGCAACCGAACTAAGCCTCACTGTGCCGCCAGACGCGGCATTTTGACGGATCATCAAAGCCGGGAGGGCATGCGAAAGCGATGCCCTCCCGTGAATGTCACCGGTTGTATTTGGTCCGATTTTTCAGTTTTCGCAGCAGTGAATCATCAGTTCAACAGCTCCCGCCCGAAGTGGAGCCCCATACGTCATAGGAGGAGATGGCAATGCAACGCAAGATGGAAAGGGCCCTGGTTGTGGCTTTGTTTCTGGTCGGCTTTACCCGCTTGATGACCGCCCAAGTACCACTCGATGAACAATTAAAAGCGCAATTCAATCTGGTGAAGATGGGTGAGGATTCCAACGGCGCAGCCGTGATCGAGGCGGGCACAATATTGGATGTCAAGAAGGGCGGCATTCTCAGCGTCCCTTACTCGGATCAGTCCGTTGCCACCAAATATCAGGATGCCGTCGTGCATTCGCCCAACCCACTGGGGATGAAGGCGCGCGGATTCGGCTTGGGAAAGCTTGGCAAACAACAGACGACGCAATTCTTTCAAGTCGGCACGAAGGTCTATCCGACGAAAATTCAAGTCAACGCCGATAAAGACCAGGTGGTGATGGGCATCGTGGCCTGCGACTCCTGCAATAACACGAGTCCAACAACGTTTTACAAGGCTGATGTCGTTTTCCAATTCGGACATGGCGCTCTGGCGAAGATGAGCGCCCCCCAAGTCGAGGACGCAATTGCCGGACTGCTCTCCATCGACGACAGCGGCGGCGATCAAGGAAATGGCAACGGGAATGGGAACGGCAACGGGAACGGGAACGACCAAGGCAATGGCCAAGGCAACGGCGGGGGAAATGGGCAGGGTGGTGGCGGCGGGGGCAGGCGCAAAACCAGCCTCCACCGGAACCCGCTCAGATTGAAAAGGGCATGACACCTGATCAGGTGAAAAACGCCATCGGCGCGCCGGACAAGATCATCAACCTCGGATCAAAACAGATTTACGTCTACAAAGACATCAAAGTGACGTTTCTGGCGGGAAAGGTTTCGGACGTACAGTAAATCGTAGAGGCCGGCAAGGGATCAGGCGATTGGGGAACCGTGTTCAGAATCGGTTCCCTAAAACGTTTTCAAGTTGCTCAGCGCTACAGTATTTTCTTTCCGAAGGCAGAAAGCGCCAACTCCACCGCGAGATCCGCCGTCTGGTTGTGTTCGTCGATCACCGGATTCACTTCCACGATTTCCAGACTTAGCAGGCGGCCATGATCGGCGATAATCTCCATGGCAAGATGGGCTTCGCGGTAGGTGGCTCCGCCCCATACAGGAGTTCCAACTCCCGGCGCGTCTTCGGGATCGATCCAATCCATATCGAGTGAAACGTGATAGCCGGCAGTGCCGCGTCCGGCCATGCGGAGAGCCTCTTCCATCACGGCGCGCATGCCGCGTTCATCGATGTCGCGCATGGTGAAAACTTCGATGCCCGCCTTGCGAATATTCTCTTTCTCGAAATTGTCGACGTCGCGAATGCCGACGAGAACGCAATTTTCGGGCAGCGACCTTGGGCGAGAAGTCGTAAATATTGACGAGCTCCGCGGGACCAAGTCCCATGAGAGCGGCGAGAGGCATGCCGTGGACGTTGCCGCTTGGCGAAGTGTCGGGCGTGTTGATGTCGGTGTGAGCGTCGATCCAGATCAAGCCAATTTTCTGCTGTTGGCGCCGGTAAAATTCGGCGACTCCAGAGACAGTACCAGCGGCTACCGAATGATCACCGCCGAGAACCAGCGGAACCTTTCCGGCCTCCAGCGTCTTCAGGACCATGTCGGCGCTCTTGACGCAGGTGGCGGCAATTTCCTTCAGATATTTGGCGCTAGCTGCGCCTTCCTTTTTCTGCTCGGGAATCGCGACGGCGATATTGCCGGCATCTTCGACAATGTGACCGATGCCTTCAAGCCGCGCTTCGAGGCCCGCAACGCGAACCGCGGATGGCCCCATGTCGACGCCGCGCCGGGATTGCCCAAGGTCAAGAGGAACGCCAATCACGCGAATCTGCCGCGGAGTTATGCTGGAATAAGTTCTGCTGCGTTGTGCCATAAGAATCAGTTCTCAGTCCCTGGTTCTCAGTTCTCACTAGCCGTTGTCCCCACTGGGAACCGAGGAGTGGGAGCTAGGGGTATAACCTGTACAGCATGCGCGGGAATGGGATGGTTTCCCGCACGTGCTCTAATCCGCAGATCCATGCCACTGCTCTTTCGATGCCCATACCAAAGCCTGAGTGCGGAACGCTGCCATACTTGCGCAGGTCAAGATACCACTTGAATGCTTCTTCCGGTAAGTTGTGCTCCTTGATTCGTTGCAGGAGCAAATCATGCGAGGCCATACGTTGCGAGCCTCCAATGATTTCGCCGTAGCCTTCCGGGGCAAGAACGTCGACGCAGAGAGCGAGTTCCGGCCGCTGGGGATCGGGTTCCATGTAGAACGCTTTCACGCTCGCCGGATAGCGATGCACCATGACGGGCCGGTCGAATTGCGACGAAAGATAGGTTTCGTCAGGCGAGCCGAGATCTCCGCCCCACTCGAACTTATGATCGAGTTTGCCTTGCGCGTGGCCTTCCTGCAGATTCTTTACTGCCTCGTCGTACGAGATTCGCGGGAATGGCGCTTCGATTTTTTCGAGCTTAGTGACATCGCGTCCGATGGTCGCGAGGTCGGGGCGGCGGCGTTCGAGACAGCGCTTCACGATGAACGTGAGGAAGCCTTCGGCCAGGTTCATCAGATCGTCAAGCGTACCGTAGGCGATCTCCGGCTCGACCATCCAGAATTCAGTGAGGTGGCGGCGTGTTTTTGATTTCTCGGCGCGGAATGTTGGGCCAAACGAGTAGACCTTGCCAAGCGCCATCGCCGTAGCTTCGATATAGAGCTGGCCTGATTGGGTCAGAAACGCCTGTTCCTCGAAGTAGTCCACGGGAAAAAGTGTGGTCGTACCTTCGCAGGCCGCCGGAGTGATGATGGGCGGATCGGTCAGCGTGAATCCGTTGCTGTCGAAGTAGTCGCGAGCGGCGCGGATGATTTCGGCACGTACTCGCAGGATGGCCGCCTGGCGCTGCGAACGCAGCCAGAGGTGGCGATGCTCCATCAGGAAATCGGTACCGTGCTCTTTGGGCGTGATCGGATACGGATCGGTTTCCGATACGCGTTGCACGACCTCGACATTCGAGACATCCAGTTCGTAACCGCCGGGGGCGCGCTTGTCGGCGCGGACTTTGCCTTCGACGATAACGCTGGATTCCTGCGTCAGCCCCTTGATCGCATCGAAAACTTCAGGCGGCACAGCATTCTTGGGAACAACGCCTTGAATGACGCCGCTGCCATCGCGGAATTGAGGGAAAAGGAGTTTGCCGCTTTCGCGCAGGTTGTAGAGCCATCCGCGAATAGTGACGGACTGGCCTTCGTGTTTGCCGATTTCAGAAATAGTGCTAATGGGTGACGACATAAGATCAAGATCAAGACCTTTAACCGCAGAGAGCGCTGAGATCGCGGAGATTAAAGAACGCGACATCTCTCGCTACCCACTTTTATTTTCAGAAGACTTCAGAGCCAAAACCTTTAACCACAGAGGCACAGGAATCACACAGTGGAAACCAATTGTTAAGCAATCTCTGGGGGCTCAGCGCACTCTGCGGTTTGATTCCCTACGAATTTTCCAGCTTTTGAAATGTTGCGCTCACGTCTTCGCCTGAATTCTTCTTCTCTTCCCCTTCGACCTCGAGCAGCAAGGGTGGAGTTTGCGGGGCGGTGCGCAGCAATTCCATGGTCTGTTTCCAATCGATTGATCCTTTGCCCGGCCACAGGTGCGCGTCTTTATCCTTGTGGTTATCGTGCACGTGCGTCGAGCAGATGTGATTCTTCAAAATCTCGAACGATTCTGGGATGCCGGCCATCATGTGCGCATGCCCGCAATCAAAACACACGCCGATATCGTCGAAGTGCATGGTGCGAATGAATTCCACCAGGCGATCCGGCGTAGAAAGTTCGTTCGGAATATTTTCGAGCAGCACGCGCACACCGAGGGGCTTCGCAAAGGCCCGGAGGTGCTCAACCGAGGTCATTGCCGCCTCGAATTTTTTGTCATCAAATTCATCGTTCGGATTGCCAATATGCTGCACCAGGAAGCGAAACGGAATAAATTCGGCAATTTCGAGGGCCCGCTTGATCTCGTCCATGGCTTCGATCCGCCCGGCCCGGTCGGTGGATGCGATGTTGACCGGTGGCGAACCGGTTCGTCCCCACTCATAATCGGAATACAGCGGCGCGTGGACGGAGTTCAGGGGAATTCCGGTGGAGCGGAACCATTCGGCAATCTCGCGGACGTGCTGCTTGCGGTTGGCGTAGTCGAAGTGCTGGCGCGCGGCGAAAATCTCGATCGCCTGTGCCCCGCTCCTGACGAGCTCATCCAGTAGTCCCGGATGCAGCCGCTCCTTGACATATACATACGTCGAGACCGCCTTCAGCATCAGTAGCCTACCGCCTTCCCGTTATTTCGTCCGTCGCTGGCTCCCAGGCGTTCGCCGGTTTTGGGATCGACCATGATGCACTCTCCGTCTCCCCAGAAATGATGAACACTGAGTTTATGGCCCTTCGATCGTAGAAGATTCATTGTATCGGGAGAGAGGCGGTCTTCGATATCAATCTGATCGGGGAGCCACTGGTTATGAAACCGGGGGGCGTTCACGGCCTGCTGGATATCAAGCCCAAAATCGACTACGCCCATGAGAACGTTGGCGACAGTCGTAATGATGGTCGGGCCGCCGGGCGAGCCGAGAACGAGGAACAGCTTCCCATCTTTCAGAACAATGGTGGGCGTCATGGCAGAGAGCGGCCGCTTGTTCGGAGCGATGGAATTGGCCGGACCCTGAATCAGTCCATAAGCGTTCGGCACTCCTTGCTTGGAGGCAAAGTCGTCCATTTCGTCGTTGAGCAAGAAGCCCAGACCCTCGGCGGTGGCCCGCGAACCGAAGCTGTCATTGAGCGTAGTGGTCACCGCAACCGCATTGCCCTCGGCGTCAACTACCGAATAATGCGTGGTGTTCTGCGACTCATGAACGGGGATATGGTGGAGCTCGGCATTTTGTTCGAGTCCTCCGAACGCAGGTCGCTTCAGTTCCTTACTGACGCTCGCGTGATCGGCGTCAATTGAGGTGCGCCAGGCCGCCGCGTACTGCTTGTCGATCAGTTGAGGGACGGGAATCTTCGAAAAGTCGGGATCACCCATGAAGTCAGCACGGTCGAAAAACGCCCTGCGAAAGGCTTCCGTCGTGAGGTGAATCGTTTCCGCCGATCGGTTGCCGGATTTCGACAAATCGAAGCCTTCCAGAATATTCAGGATTTCAATCAGAGCCGCTCCCCCGGATGACGGCGGCGGAGAGCTGATGATGTCATACCCGCGATAGGTGCCGCGAACGGGCTCCCGTTCTTTGACCTCGTACGCGGCGAGGTCGGCGGACGTCACCAAGCCTCCATTTTTCTGGATGGCCGCTGCTAATTCGTGGGCTAGCGCTCCATGATAAAAGTCGTCGGGATTCTTCGAAATTCGCTCCAGCGTACGTGCCAATTCGGGCTGCTTGAGGATTTCTCCTGCTTGATAAAAATTGCCGTCGCGCTGAAAGATACGGCGAGAGGCGGAGAACTTTGCCAGATCTTCGTCCTCCTGGAGATCGCGCGCATCTTCATAGGCGAGAGCAAACCCATCTCGCGCGAGCCTGATAGCTGGCGCCATCACTTTTTCAATCGAGAGCTTCCCATATTTCTTTTCCGCATAGACGAGGCCGGCGACTGATCCGGGCACGCCGACGGCTTTGTAACCCACCAGGCTTAGATTCTCGATGACGTTGCCCTTGGCATCGAGGTACATGTTCTCGGTTGCTGCCGAGGGAGCTTTCTCACGGAAATCGATGAAACGGCTCTCGCCGTTCGCTGTCCGAAGAAGAAGAAATCCACCTCCTCCCAGGTTTCCGGCTTGCGGATGAACAACGGCCAGCGCGAAGCCGGTCGCGACCGCAGCATCCACCGCGTTCCCTCCTGCTTGCATCATTTCCACGCCGGCGCGAGAAGCAAGTTCGTGGACGCTGACCACCATGGCGTGGGCGGAGTGCGTTGGAAGCAAAGGGGCAGCCCCGAGACTTGTCGCGAACAGAGCCACGAGCACGTTCAAAATCAGATATTTGCGATGAATGCGCATGATTGGGACGAAACTATGAGGCTAGCCCACCGTTGAGGAGAGAGTCAAACTGACTAAGATTTCCGCGAAGGGTGTTTGGGTGAGGAGCGTTACGCGACCGCGGCGGCGGCAATTTGAGGAGCCTGGCAAACAACCTTGCCAGGACCCTGCACGATGGCCACGTCCAAAGCATGTTCCGCGCGGTTCACCACTTCCGTGACGATGTCTACCGGATCGTAGTGCGCACGCATCACCGCTTGCGCCAGCGCGGCGCAAAATTCCACCGGCTGCTCTTTGCCGGGCAGCCGCACTTCGCCCAGCAAACGCTTTAACTTCTCAACCGCGAGCAGCGCTTCCTTTTCGCCAGTGTCTCCTAGAACCAGAGCCACGGTTGTAGCTTCATACCGGAATGCCAGATCGTTGGAGCGAATGTTGGTCGAAAACAGCTGTCCGATGTGCTCCATCATCTGTGTGATGGCAACCTCGCCATGTTCCTTCACAAGAAGATTGCGGCGTCCAAACTGCATAAGGAGAACGGTCACGGGAGTTCCCTGCTGAAGTCCTCGCCGCGTTTCGGCCTGGAGCAGGTCGAGGTAAGAAGCACGCTTCAACAAGCCCGACTTTTCGTCCGTTACAGAAAGATTCTTTACCAGGCGCCGGAGGCCCGCGTTATTCAGCGCGATCACGACCTGATCACTCAGGGTTCGGATGACGAGCACTTCGGAAGGCTGCCATACCCGCTTCGCGTTCTGCGTAAGAATCAGCACGCCGATGTGATCGTCGCCCTCGGACAGCGGAAGAGCCAACAGGGATTCAATCTGCATCTCTTCGATTGCAGCCCGCACACCCACTAATTCGGGAGCCTGCCCGGCGTCAGAAATTGTTACCGTGCCGCGAGCCACTGCCAGGTCCTGCAAGGCTTCCACTATGCTTGCCAGCCCAGCCGCACTCACGGGGACCAAGCCATCGCGGTGATACTCCTGCACAGACGATGCCGGAAGTCCGGGCTTGCGCAATGCGGTGATGCAGCGGGATGCCCGCCATACTTCACCGATTTCGCTGCCGGCAGTTTTCAGCACTCCTTCAGCATTGCCCTGGTGATAGAGCTTGCGGGTGATTTCCGCCACCTTTGCCAGGTTGCTGACGTCACTAGCCTCGGCGGTGGTCGCTGTTTGAGAAGCAGACGATTGCTGCTGGAACGAAGGAGCCTGCTGCGGTGCAGTATTGGATGAGCCAGCCGGTTGAGTTGCGAAACCCAATGTCGATGAGTTCTTCGCGTACTTGACTTCCATTCCTGCCGCGATGTAAAGGCGTTGCAGGTCGGCGTTGCGCTCTTCTTCCTGCGGAAATAGTTCCTGGATTCGCTGGAGCCGCTCGACTGCTTTGGAGCGCATTCCGTACTGGACGAGGATCTCGGCTTGGAGCATCAGGTCTTGGAGGGCAGCCGCACCCAGTGTCGGCTCAGCAACTTTGATCTGGGGCTCTTCCTTCTTCGCCGGAGCAAAACGGGCGGCAATCATGTTGAAGCGCTGGTCGTCGATCTTTCCCCGCAATGCCTCCAGCCGCTTCTGATGTCCCGGCTCGTACGGATCAACCTCAGCCGCGCGATCCAGACATTCACCAGCTTTCTGAAAATTGTGCTTTGTGCAGTACAGGTCAAACAGCTTCAACAGCACCTGCCCATAGTCGGCTTCGCGGTTCGAAGCATTGAAGAGCTCGGCAAGGAACTCCAGCATTTCGACGGTTGGACGGTGAGACGCCAGAAGCTCCTGCATGGTGGTGATAAACGATCTGCGCTCGCCCCGCCTCCGCTGAAATGCTTCGAGTTTTCGCGCGAGCGTTACCGCTTCGGTATCGAGTTCGAGATCGATCATCTTTCCGATGAGGTTTACGATCTGATGAACGCGAGCTGGATTGCGTTCGAACATCTGCCAGACAAGTGGTTCGGCTTCAACGCAGCGCTCCGCTGTCAACAGTGCCTGGGCGTAAAGGTCACGAAGTTCAACCGGCGAGTCTGGCGCCTGCACCAGAGGCTCAAATAGAAAAATTGCGGCCCCGGCATCGCCGTGCGCCAGCAGGTGCTTGCCGTAGGCGATCGCGGCCCTTGGGTCGTCGGGGTTTTCCGTGTAGGCGCGCTCGAAATATTGACCGGTATTGCCTCCGGAAGGTTCCGCCAGTTCGGCGAGTTGCAAGAACGATTCCGACGCCAGAATATGTTCGCCGAGCTCCGCAGCCATCTCTGCCAGCCGGAGGTAATTGGCTTGATTCGCCTCGAGGCTGACGATCCGTCGCAGAACGAGCAGGCACTCCTCTTTCCGGCCCTGCTTTTGCAAATCTTCCAATGCGTTTTCGTATGTGCCGACCGCGAGCTTCTTATTGGAGTGTTCCAGTAGTTGCCCGAATCGAACTTTCTGCTCCCATGTCGGATTGGTGTAACGGGCAAGTTTCTTATAGGTCAGGCTGGCGCGGGTAGCATCCGATGGCGGCGACTTGCCGCTCAAAGAGTTCCCCAAGGAGCTTGACCGCGATCGCACCTTTATTCAAGGACAGGCACAGGTCCGCAGCCATCTGGCGGACGTTATCGTTTTGCGGATCATCTTCCAGAATTTGCAGGTATTCGGCGAGGGCGTCCGCGGTCTTGCCTTTTTGCAAGAGTTTCTCCGCCTTCTCAATTCGGCGGGAAACTTCGGGACGATTGGGATTTTCGGGCATGCGGTCGGGTCGATTCTGGGCAGAGTAGTGCCCGCTTTGATTCTAGGTTTCAGTCCCTGTAGCAGCAACGCGGTTCACCCGGGGGCAATTACGAAAGTCATCCAATCCCAGCGCTCCCTTTCGTGCGGGCCGCGCGGTATCCCAAGAATCGGCCATTTCAGTGAACCATCCGTATTTCGAGCCGATCTCCTGTTAGGGGAAGCTTGCCTTTCCTCTCTCGGCCCAATAACGATGAGTTGCAACGACACCCACAGCGTCATTCCCGCAGTCGGCCAGACCGATCCTGAGAACTTTCGACGCTGGAACGCTGCCGGACTATTCGCGATTCTACTTTCCGCACAGGCGCTGGCTT
Source organism: uncultured Acidobacteriaceae bacterium (assembly GCA_963822545.1). Classification (GTDB taxonomy): domain Bacteria; phylum Acidobacteriota; class Terriglobia; order Terriglobales; family Acidobacteriaceae; genus Acidiflorens. The sequence continues at coordinate 666,742 of CAWGIB010000010.1, read as the reverse complement.
TCTTGATTTGCGGAACGACTCAGCGGGCCGTCGGGAGCGCTCTCCTACGATCCGCTTCGTCCTCCTCAAACTAATTCATAGATCCCTTCGCTCCGCTCAGGATTACAACTCTGAAGGTGGAAGGCCACTACCCAGTCGCTTGCACTTCGCATTCGGTGTCCTAAGACAGGCCGGCACTTTTCTCATCCACCGACGGCCCCATTCTGATATACGAATACGACGATGCCCGAGTCCTTTCCTACTTCCGAATCCGGCCTGCGCCACCAACTCACGGCCGGACAAATGACGATGGTGGCAGTTGGGGGATCGATTGGAACGGGCCTGCTACTTGGGACTGGCTCAGCGATCGAACTCGCGGGACCCGCAGTCATCCTTAGCTTTGTTCTCGCGGCTTTCATCAGTTGGACGGTGGCTTTGGCTCTCGGCGAACTGGCAAGCACCCATCCGGCTGCCGGATCCTTTGGAGTTTATGGAGACCTTTACCTCAACGAGTGGGCAGGGTTCATCTGCCGCGCCGGATACTGGCTCGCGATCGCGGTATCGATTGGCGCCGAGATGGTCGCCTCCGCCACCTACATGCAACTGTGGTTTCCGAACGTTCCCGCCGCCACGTGGGTCCTAATCTTCTCTTTGTTTCTTCTCTCCACAAATTTACTTGGGGTTCACGGCTACGCGCGTTTTGAATTCTGGTTCGCCATGATCAAGGTCGCCGTGATCGCGCATCTTCATCGCACTCGGCGCGGCTCTTCTTCTATCAGGACGCACACACCCTCAATACACGAACCACGGGGGCTTCTTCCCTCTCGGAGCGGCTGCCCCGCTGCTGGCCATTACGTTTGCGATTTACACTTTCGGCGGAGTTGAGTTCGTAGCCGTAGCTTCGGGCGAATCCTCTTCAGCCAAAGAAATCGCGCGGGCCACGCGACTCACCTTCCTGACCCTGACCGTCCTTTATCTTGGAGCCATCATCATTCTGGTGGGAGTGATGCCGTGGAACCGCGCCGGCGTCATGGAAAGTCCCTTCGTCACGGTGTTCCGCTCGGTCAATTTTCCCGGCGCCGCTCACTTCATGAATTTTGTTGTGCTGACGGCTGCACTCTCGGGAGCAAACGCCGCCCTCTACATCTCTTCGCGGATGCTGTTCTCCCTGGCGCGGACTGGATGGGCTCCTCGTCGTCTCGGCCATCTGAGCCGCAACGGCACTCCGACCTACGCGCTCATCACTTCGTCTTATGGAATTCTGGTGGCGTTAGCGCTAGTACGGTGGGCGCCTGCCCGCGCCTTCGAATACATTTTGCGCGGCGCTTTCTTTGGGATGATGCTCTCCTGGATCATCACGCTTGCCGCGCATATAAATTTCCGCCGCAGATTGCCGGCGGATGCAAGTAAAGATATTCCCGCCCGCTCTCCGTTGGGAAAGTGGGGATCCATCGTGGGCTTGGCTGTGGTATTGGCCTCGATGGGAAAAACCTGGTTCGACTCGCGCGTGAACCTGATCGCCGGCGTGACCTTCCTGATCGGCTTGACGATTGCCTATGCAGTTCTCAGACAATCGAGCAGCAGGCGGGACATTCACGACTGAAGACTGCCTCAGATTGGTCCCTGATAGCGGCGCACCCGGACGGCTGCCGCGAGAAACGCGGCGGCAACTGCCAAGCCAATCAACATGCCCGGACTGACCAGGAATCCTGCGAGTCCGAGCGTTGACGAATGGGCTGACATGCCACCGGATGTTAAGACCGGGGCAGTCGGGCCCCCGTCGACGCGGTGCTGGAGCAGAGTCGCAAAATGCCTAGTGTTGAACGCAATTTTTTCAACCAGTCCGATGGCGATTAATGGCAGCGCGGCCCATAAGAACGCAAGCCGCCTTGCCCAGGCGGAAACAAGAAGCAGCCACGCGTAGATCGGCGCATAGTAAAGCCCGTGAAATACCACGAGATGGTAGAACAACATTCCTGACATCGGAAGCAGCGGCATGTGGGCCCACACAGTCGCGGCACTCAGGCCTCTCGCCTGCAACACAGCGCTGCTCAGCACCAGCATGATTCCCTTCAGCACAACGGTGATCACGAAGGCGACCAGCGGGAGAATCAAGATGGGGACGCTCGCCTTTGAAAGTACGGTCGTGAGATCGGAGACTGGCAGTGATTTCCAGAAAAGAATGCTGCGATCGCGGCGCTCTCCATGCAGCGCATCGAGACAGTAGAACACCGAGACCAGTATCGCTGCCGCCATGATCAGCATCTCGGCAAAATTGTAGGGCTGGTCGATTAACTGATGCTGTTGCAGGGGAGACATTGCCAAGGCTTCCCGCATCCTGGCCGGTAAATGGATCAGGCTGAGAACGAAGCCAATGAGAAACACCGCGGCCACCGCCAGAGGCGCGATGTAGATGGACTGGTTCTCCCAGAGTTCACGTCGCACCGACCAGTAAAAGGGTCGAGCGGGCGACGTCGCGGCGGGCGCTGTTTGCTGCGCGTCGAAGGAGTCGGGAATGGCGTCGGACAAAGGGTTCATCGAACTGCTCCTTGCGCCGGGACGGCAGGATTGGCGGACGGGTTTCCGAGCACGGCAACGAATAAGTCGGCGATGCTGGGTGTGCGCACGTCGCCAAAGCCGGCAAGCTTCTGACGATCAACACCATCGAACAAGAGGACGCTGCGACCGAGCACATTGCGTTCGTAAATCGGCTTGAGCGCCCGGGCCGCGCCAACCTGATCAGGCTTCACCATCAATTCCGAGTAGCGCGACTCTAAATCATCCATGCTGCAATTGAGAACGATACGGCCGCGGTTGATAAACATGACGTCGGTGAGTACGTGCTGAACCTCTTCCACCTGATGTGTGGTGATGAGTATGGTGCGGCTGCGATCGAAGTAATCGTTCAGAAGGGAGTCATAAAACTGTTTGCGATACAGGATGTCGAGTCCGAGGGTTGGCTCGTCGAGCACCAGCAATTTCGCGTCGATGGCCATCACCAGAGCAAGGTGCAACTGCGCAACCATGCCCTTCGACAATTCCCGGACCTTGCTGGAGTGGTGGATGGTAGTCTTTGCCAGAAATGCTTCTGCCTTCGCGCGATCGAATCGCGGATGCACGCCGGCGACGTACTCAAGCGCCTGCGAAACCCGCATCCAGCGCGGCAGTACGGCGACATCCGCGATGAAGCAAACGTCGCGCATGAGTTGATCGCGCTCGTTCCACGGGTCGCGCCCGAGCACGTTCAGTTGTCCCTGATATGGAGTGAGGCCGAGAATTGCGTTGAGTGCTGTAGTCTTGCCTGCGCCATTCGGACCGATAAGTCCGAGGATACGGCCTTCTTCGACGCGCAGATCGACGCCATCCAGCGCGATGTTGGTGCCGAAGGCCTTGCGCAGACCGCGAGCTTCGATGCATGTCATGGCTTCAGTTCTCCTCCTTGAGGCTTTTCGAGGACTGGCCAGTGGGAGCGGCATCCAGAAGTTCCTCCGCTTTCAAACCCAGCCGCTGAATGTTGGCGTAGACTCTTGGCCACTCCTCGGCAAGAAACTTCTGGCGCTCGCCTTCCAGTAACAGTTTGCGCGCACCCGCATTGATGAACATGCCGCGACCTCGCTTGCTTTCGACCAGTTGCTCGTCGACCAGTTGCTGATATCCCTTCAGGACGGTGAGCGGATTGACCCGATATTCGGCCGCGACAGTACGCACGGAGGGCAGCGGATCGCCTTCCTTGAGCACGCCGTCGAGGATCATCGCGACCACACGGTCGCGAAGCTGGCGGTAAATCGGCTGACTGTCGTTCCACTCACTGTCCATCAGATTTTCCCAAGGGCTCCTACCTTACCAGAGCTACCGCGTGGCTAGTTGATCCGGTGCAGGTCCATGTGCGCGTGGATCGGCTTGTCCTTCATCATGAACGTCCAATCCTCGGTATGGTGATTGGCGTCGATGATAGTGAACACGGAATGATGCATGTGATATTCGGGATTCCCGCTGATGTCCTTGAGTTCAAATTCGACCTTCTTGCCGTCAGGCTCCATCGTGCCAGTCATGCGCGGCCGGTTCCCCGCGTCGCAATAGTGAATGAGCGTGAGCTGCTCTCCATCCACGTAAAGCATCGTGACCGGATGGTCGTACTTCGTAGCGTCTAATGGCGTTCCTGCCTCCTGGAGCTCGTGCACAAGAACGTGTCCCCGCGAGGTCACACGGAGCGAGACGTGGAGCTTGCCGCCAGACATTTCCGGCGCTTCCGGAACGTCGGCGAGACCCTCCCACTCTCCGGCGAGGCTTTTCATCGTTGTGAAGGACTTCTGTGCCTCGGACGGCGCTTTAGGCACAGATGTATTGTGCATGTCGGTCTTGTGTGCATCGGGCGTTTGGGTATCAGTTTGGGCAAAAACCAAAGTGGAAAGGGAAACCAGAACCACGAACATCGTAAAGCGAAGGGATTTCATATTCATTCTCCTTGAGCTACTGGATCGAAGCCGGCTTCCACTCAACGAGTGCATCGCGGCGGTACAGGTCGATCTCACTGATATAGTTAACTATAACACTATACAACTTGCAAGCTTTATTTTTACGAATTTGAAGTGCGCACCATAGCTATCTATTTATCAACAACTTGGATGGATGACCGGTTTTAGACGTTTTCTATGCAAGGGGCAAGAAGGCGGAGAGTGGAGGGCGAACGGAGCGGATAGGTGCTGTTCAATGTTGCGAATATCGGTTTTTAGGAAGGCTTTATGCTCTGTATGCTTCCCACCAAATCAGCTCCCAGGCGTCCCTTATCTACGCAGCCGTCAGCGCCGGCCGCGAGTACTTGCGGCAACAGGAGCTTCGGGTCGTTCTGGCTGATTACGAGAATTTTCACTGTGGGCGAGTCTTTCCGCAGTAAGCGCGCGGCGTCTAACCCATTCATCCCCGGCATGCTGACGTCGAGAAGAATCAAGTCAGGCGACAACTCACGGGCTTTTTCGATCGCTTCCGTCCCGTTCGTGGCTTCGCCGCAGATCTGCCAGTCGGTTTGCGGAGACAACAAGCGGATGACCCCGCGCCGCACAGCGTCGTTATCGTCTGCGATCAGAATTCGTAAGGCTGTCATGTCAGGCTGCGGATCCTACCCGCCCGCACGCGTGGGCTCGTTCATCTCTTCTTCGGCTCGCCCGGTGGTCTTCGGCACCGGCAAGGTCACAATTATTTTTGTGCCCTGTCCATCGGACGTAATAGTCATGACTCCTTGCAGATGACGCACCCGTTCCCGGATGCCGGTCAATCCCACGCCCGACCGTTGTTCTTTGATATTTGCGAGTCGAGCGGCAGACATGCCACGGCCAGCGTCTTGAATCTCGAGCGTGATTTCACTGTTCTCGCAAGAAAGCCGGATCGATGCGGTTTCGCTTCCGGAATGGCGATGGATGTTTGTCAGGCCCTCTTGAACGATTCGAAACAGCGCCAGTTCATGTTCACTCGGCAGCCTGCCGACATTTTCACCTACCAGCAAGTCGATTTGGAGTCCGCTCCGCTCGGATAAGCCCGCGATATACCAGCGCAGCGCCTCGACCAGCCCATTCTCATCGAGCAATGGAGGATGCAACAGATACGACATGGTGCGGATCTCTTTGTTGAGCGCTTGCAACATCTCCTGCGCGTCTTCAAGCTGTCTGGCAAGTTCGGGGATGGGCTGCGCGTGTTCGCGCATGTTGGCAAGACTGATGCCAAGGGCCGTCAACACCTGTCCGGCGCTGTCGTGCAACTCTCGCGCAACTCGCCGCCGCTCATCGTCCTGACTTCGCAAAAGGCGATTTGAAAGCTCTCGTAGTAAGGCCGACTGCGCGACCACTTCCGCGTTGCGCTCTTCCAGTTCCTGGGTTCGAACGCGTACCTGAGTTTCCAGTCCCTCGGCAAGGGAACGCAACTGCTCTTCGCTTTCGCGCAAGGCTCGGTCGACCCGCTTCCGCTCCGTGATGTCTCGCGCTACCTTGGACGCGCCAACCACGCGTCCCTGTTCGTCCCGGATCGGTGAAATCGCGAGCGAAATGTCGAAGGTGGTTCCGTCTTTTCGCATGCGGACCGTCTCGAAATGCTCGATGCGCTGGCCCTTGCGCAACTGTTCCAGAATTTTCTTTTCTTCGTCATTCCGGTCGGGGGGGATGATGATCGTGATGTGCTTCCCGATTGCCTCTTCGTCGGTGTATCCAAACATTCTTTGGGCGCTGCCGTTCCAGCTCGTGATCACGCCGTCAAGGTTCTTGGTAATGATGGCATCGTCGGAGGATTCGACAACCGCTGCCAGCAGCCGGCTCCCTCGGAACTGTTGCCTGCGGTCGGTGATATCTCGCGCCACCTTCGACGCTCCGACCACCACGCCATCCTGATCGAGGACAGGAGAGATGGTGAGTGACACCTCCAGCTTCGTTCCATCCTGGCGCATGCGCACAGTTTCGAAGTGATCGATGCGCTGGCCGCGCTTCAATTGTTCGATGATTTGCGCTTCTTCAGCGCGGCGCTCGGGAGGAATGATGATCGTAATGTGCTGTCCGATGGCCTCCTCGACCGGGTAGCCAAACATCCTCTCGGCACTGGTATTCCAGCTCTTTATGATTCCGTCGAGATCCTTGCTGATGATGGCGTCGTCGGCCGATTCCACGATCGCAGCCAGCAAACTGGTCGCCCGGCTGGCCAGTTTCGGGGCGGGTGCGCTGGTCAGCAGAAGATTTGTGCTGTGATCAACAGTGAGTTTGGTCTGTCCTGAGGCCTTCTCTTTCGGGTCTCCAAGCGACGTTGGATTCTCAGGTTTCTCGTCTTTTTTTTCGGCTCTGGTTTTTCGCGCTCCAGGCTTTGGACCTTCGGGATCTCCATGGAGGATGACCCGTTCAATCGCAGGAAACAAAGTACGCGATATCTCGGACTTGGCGACGTACCCACTCGCGCCAATCTCCTCTGCTTTTCTCGCCCCGACTATCGGATCGTTTTGGCTTACCAGGATTACCTGGCACTCCGGATTCTCGCGGCGGATGGCCGTAGTGGCATCAATGCCATTCATCCGCGGCATGGAGATATCCATCAGGACGACGGTGGGCCGTAACTCCCGCACCCTCTCGATGGCTTCGATTCCGTCCGCGGCCTCTCCGCAGACTATCCATTCCCGTCGCGATGAAAGTAGCGACCGAATCCCTCGGCGGATGGTTTGGTTGTCGTCGACAATCAGGATTCGCACAGGAGTTATATCCGATGGCTGCACTACGGCTCTCTTCCTGCTTCCAAAACTTTTGGCAGTATATCGCGCCAGTGCGAATATTTCCGCGACACGCGGCAAAAGAAAGAGAACCGGTTTTGCCGCTACTGTATTCACCTGATTGACATTAGGGGCGCATGATTCAGCGCTCTTGGGATCCGGGCGCTCCGGATATTTTGGGTAACTACGCACATAATCGTCGCCGCTGGCGTGATTGTCCGTTTCGGCCCGATAAGCTCTTTTAGATCAATGAATTGACGGCATTTCTCAACCGCTGTTCGCCGAAAATTGCAGGATGTGCGGACAGTTGAGGAAATTGTGCTCGCACGGGACAGACAAAACTTAGAAAACGGGTAAGATTGAACTAAGTCTCGTCGAAATGGGGTTGCGACGCCGCCACCATTGAAATTTTGCGCCCACGACTGAGCTAAATATCTATCCATCATGCCTGACTCACTGCTCCACTACCGCACGGAATTCCCCATCCTGAAGCAAACCAACTATATGATCTCGAACTCACTGGGCGCGATGCCACGCTCGGTCTACGACGCGCTGAAGGGATACGCGGATACCTGGGCGACGCGGGGAGTTCGAGCCTGGGAGGAGCGTTGGTGGACACTCGCTCTCGAGGTGGGCAACGAGATCGGCGCGCTGATGCACGCTCAAAAAGATACGGTTTCGGTTCACCAGAATGTGACGACGTGCGAAGCGGTCGTCGCCTCGTGTTTCGACTTCACCGGGAAACGCAACAAGGTCGTTTACAGCGACATGAATTTCCCATCGGTGATGTATTTCTGGGAGGCACAGCGCCAGTATGGAGCGCAAGTCCAGATGGTGAAGACCGATGACGGTATTACGGTTCCGACCGAGCGACTGCTTGACGCCATCGATGAGAAGACCTTGCTGGTGCCGGTTTCGCATGTAATCTTCCGCAGCGCCTACATCAACGATGCGCGCGCCATTGTTGACAAGGCCCACAAAGTTGGCGCTCACGTGGTGCTCGATACGTTTCAGTCGCTGGGCACGGTTCCCGTGGACGTTCAATCGCTGAATGTCGATTTCGCTTGTGGTGGCGTTCTGAAATGGCTTTGCGGAGGACCGGGCGTCGCGTATCTGTATGTACGGCCCGACCTGGGCAAGAAACTGGAACCGAAATTTACCGGCTGGTTTGCGCACGAGAACTCGTTCGAGTTCGCGACTGGGCCAATCCGGTATGCCGAGCCGCCCCTCCGTTTCATGAATGGCACGACTCACATTCCGGCGCTCGAGGCTTGCCGGCCGGGACTTCAGATCATCACCGAGGTAGGAGTCGAAAAGATCCGTGAGAAATCGATGCGGCAAACTGCGCGGCTGATCGAGTTAGCGGACCATCACGGCTGGCGCATAAATTCCCCGCGTGATCCCGAGCGGCGCGGTGGAACTGTTTCGATTGATATGCCCGATTCGCAAGCGGTGAGCCGCGAGTTGCTTGCTCGTGACATTCTCGTCGACTGGCGTCCCAAAGCCGGCGTACGATTCTCTCCGCACTTCTACAACACCGATCAGGAAGTGGATTCCGCAATTGCCGCCGTGACGGCCATTCTGGACGAGCGATCCGCATCCGCCGAGCAAAGTCACGACCAACACAAAGGACGACATAACAAAATTACGGCCTAGCGAACTGTAACGTTAGCCAGTGTTTAGCGCGTTAAATCCGGACGTAACCAGGTTCGTCGCAGCGCACTTGCAGCGTCGCAACATTACTTCCGTAAGGGTAGCCTGACCCTTTTTCCCGTGTCCTTTCCAGCTCTCTTTCTTATGCTCAGAAGTGAGAATCCTGGAAAGCGCCTTGACCATCTGCCTGCTCCTTTTTGTCCCAGTTAACCGGCTCACAATGATGGCTGCCTTCGCAGCCGTGGCGGGGATGTATTTCTTTTTTCACGGATTCCAACTGCTCGCCCGCAGACATCAGCTCGAACACATTCCTGAGTCGAGCATTCGCGGAGCCTCCGAAGGGCCCACCTCGGTGTCCGGCGTAGCGACCGGTCCTTATACGCTTTCCGCTCCCATCACTGGCGAGCCCTGTTATCTCTATCAAACGACGGTTTGGCAACAAGACGGAGCGGATAGACAGAAGGAATGGAAGAAGGTTGCTGAAGAAACCTTGCATCTGCCCTTCTATATCGAGGACGCAACCGGCCAATTGCTGGTCGAACCTTTCGGGGCCGCACTCGACTTGCATCAGAATTTGAGTGAGGAATATGAGGCTTCTCTTTCGCCATCAAGTTCGGAAAACATGCCGCCGAGAGTGAGCGCTTTCCTTGCGCGCGAGGGAATTTTCCCGGATCGCCCGACTCGGGTTGAAGAGCGATCAATCCAGTCCAACACGCCGGTATTCATCGCGGGAACTGTCACGGAGAATCCGGGCATTCCGGTGCGTCCGGTTTCGACGTTCGATTCCCAGGGTGGCAATAGCAATCAGGATGGAAATGGCAAGCCGGTAGATGGTGGTTCGCAACCCGAGATCATCCGCCTCTCGAGCGGTCCAACTCCGTCGTCGACGACTCAAATGACCCAGCAAGGGAAGATTGCTGCCGCACTCAGCCGCGCGGGAATCACTAAGCCGGAAGCATGGGCAGCGGCGGGAATTTCCTTTCCAGCCAACCTGGATCAAGTCGCAGTCGAAGAGAGGACCCAGACTTCGACGAACACCGTGCCCCAGGCGTCTGCGATTACTGCGAACCAAGAAGCAAATAGCCAGTCGAACCGACTGGAAAAAGAGGGACAAAAATCCGATTCTGCGCGTGGCTTCAATCTTGCTCCCCCACTGGTTCTGATGAAAGGCGCGGACAACTCTGCCTTTGTGATCTCCTGCCACAGCCAGCCCGAGGTCGTGAGTTCTTTGGGATGGAAATCGATTGGCCTGGTTGTTGTCGGCGCCTTCCTTTCGGTACTCGGCCTGTATGTCTTGTTGCTCGAGTGGCAGGTGCGGTAGCCAACTTCTCAATGGCGCCTGTGAGCCTCTAATTTAGAATTGCTGCTGAATCACAATGAGCGTTGTCACCGAACCCGTCCGTATCGGCATCATCGGCGACTTCAATCCCGAATTTCGCTCTCACCACGCCACCAACGATTCGCTGCAGCACGCCGCCCACAAACTCGAAATGAAGGTGGAATCGGCGTGGGTATCGACTCCGTCCCTGCTGGAACCAACCGCCAGGGCGACTCTCGATTCGTTCGACGGTTTGTGGGCCTCAGCGGGCAGTCCTTACAAGAGCTTTGATGGGATGCTCAAAGGGATTGAGTTTGCGCGCGTTCATGACCGGCCATTTCTGGGGACTTGCGGTGGCTTTCAATACGCGCTGATCGAATGTGCGCGCAATGTTCTTGGGATTCAGGACGCCACCACCGCCGAGGAAGACCCGCACGCGAAGAACATCATCATCTATCCCGTCTCGTGCGCGGTGCCGAACCGCGCTGCCGGCGCACCCAAGCTGTCCGGACAAGTGCCGCAGATCCACCTGCGTCCCGGATCGTATTTGGCCGCGTATTACGGCAAGGAAGTGATTGAAGAAGAGTTCTTTTGCAATTACGAATTGAATCCTGACTTCGAATGGACTGCCATGGAAGCGGGCTTTCCCATCGTGGCGCGTGGAGAGCAAGGGGAATGCCGCGCCATCGAATCGCCCGCACATCAATTTTTTATCGCGACGCTTTTTCAGCCGCAACTGTCGTCGCGCGCCGACAACCCGCATCCCCTGGTGATGGCGTTCTTCCAAGCCGCCGCTGACTTTCATCGGAAGCGGTTGGATGATTCGATCCTGGCGTGAAGTGTTCGTCCCTCCTGATCTGTCCACTTTCAATGCGCGGTAAAATCTGATCGAAGCAATCTCACACGTATAGGAGTTCCCTTGCCCCTTCCAGAGCCTCCCATCAAGCCGGCCCCAGAACCATGGTTACGCGGCACTGAAACGGATGTTCCAGCAGTTCCACGGGCAGTTCTGCACGCCCTCCAACTGGCTGGAGAAGACTTGAAAAAGTGGTGCAGCGGGCTGTCTGATCTGGAAGTGAATTCACGGCCGGCAGGAATAGCGCCCGTCGCTTTCCAACTTCGGCACATCGCGCGGAGCATCGACCGACTTCTAACCTACGCGGAGGGACGCAATCTGAGCGACGCACAGCTGGGGCAACTCAAGACTGAAATGAACCCGGATGCGCGGGTCCCAGAGTTGTTTGAGGAATTGGATGCCGCGCTCCAAGACGGGGCGAGTCGTGTCCGCATCCTCGCGACGGCCAATCTCGACGAAGCTCGCGCGGTCGGAAAAGGTCGTCTGCCCACCACTGTGGGAGGATTGCTCGTCCACGTTGCCGACCACACGCAACGCCATGTTGGGCAAGCCATCACCACCGCGAAGATCGTTGCCGCGAAGTAGCCGCAGCATTCATAGGAATTGACAGTTAGAGTTTCAATCCCGAACCCAACAAGCTATACAGCAAGATGAGAAGCACCACGAGAGTGAAAGTCACGTACATTCGATCGCGTTCCATTGCGAAGCCGACGATCGAGAAAGCCACGCGGGCAATCGGAGTGGAGATAAGCATCAGCAGTCCGAGCTGAATCAGGCCCCGCCCGCGGCCTTTAAGAACGCTGCGAATCACTCCAGGGATAGTGCGATAGTCGGAAGGCTCGCCGCGAAAAATCCGGTAATTTGCGGCTTCATGTGCGTGGCGGAAAAGATAAATGCTGGCGCCTGCCAGAACAATTACCGCCGAGAATATGACTCCTGTGCGCAGCAAATTCCCAAGAATAATTTCGATGCGTTGATCATCCCAGACCGCAGTCTTCGTCGGGCGCGGCGGGTTTGACATCGGCACTCGAGAATCGGCGTTCATCAGATGTGCCCCGCCAGCCCTTTGTAGAGCATTTGTAACCCGAGAACGAGAATCACAAGGCTGAACACGAGGCGCAAAGATTTCGTTCGAGCGCGAACTAAAATGCGGCTGCCGATCAAAGAGCCCGCGAGCACTCCCAACATGACCGGCATCGAGAGGCCGGGATCGACATAGCCGCGGCTCAAGTAGACACCGGCGCTAGCGGCAGCCGTGACGCCGATCATGAAGTTACTGGTAGTGGTCGAAACCTTGAATGGGATCTGCATGGCCTGGTCCATCGCCAGCACTTTGACGGCGCCGGAACCGATACCAAGAAGTCCTGAAAGTGCGCCGGCGCCAAACATCAAACTGAAGCCGGTGGGCACGTTCTGCACGTTGTAACTCCGCTCTCTGTCGAGGTCCGGGAAACTTCCATTCAAGCGCAAGCGGGTCGCGAGTGGATCGGGCGGAACGTTGCGCTGCTCGAGCGTACGCGTGCGCCGCGAAATGTAGGCCGAATAGAGAAGAACTGCACCAAATATGGTCGCGATCGCGCTGGTTGACACCCACGTGGCAATAAAAGCGCCGATCAAGGCGCCTAAAGTGGTAGCTATCTCCAGAAACATCCCAATCCGTATATTGGAAAACCCTTCTTTCACGTAAGCGGCGGCGGCGCCCGATGAGGTTGCAATCACAGAGACCAGTGATGCTCCGATGGCGTACCGGATATCGACGTGAAAGAAAATGGTGAGAAGAGGAACGAGAACCACCCCACCGCCCAGCCCGGTTAATGATCCAAGAAGTCCCGCGGCAAATGAGACGATGGCCACTAACACGGTGAAGGTCAGTATGGTCATGCGAGTCTTCAGATTAACATTTTGCAAAAGCAGGCGGGGTTGGCGGAGCGGACGCGAGTTGAAGGAGATGGTTGACGACAATCGAAGCGAGTGCCGACAGCAGTTAGCGAAGAGAGTACAACTGGGCGGACTTGGCAGTCCGCCCCATTAGAGTCTTAGTTTTCCCAAACCTTGTGGGACTTTTTGAGCTGCGCATGCTGTTTTTTGAGTTCGCGAGCGGAATCGCCCAGAGGGAATTGCCGCCATTTGGGGGAAATCAGAGACCGGCCGTTCACCCTGACCGAAAGTGAAACCTCCGCCACCTACGATGCCATGCTCTTCTGTCATCGTCGCATAGGAAGCGTGAGAAGTATGGTCGGGCGAGTGGTAGGGCTGCGGCGTTGCGTTAATGGTATTGGCATAAAGCTGGCCAAAGGCAGCGCTGGCCGAAAGTAGCAAGAAAGTCAGTAGAAGTCGTTTCATCGTGGTCCCCCTCGTTCGGAAATTGGAAAGCACCTGTAAGAGGTGCACCGATCCAGTCTCCACTTGGGATTAAGCAACCCCTGTACCAAACCTCCACCCTCGGATATGGCGTATTGGCGTAGGGTTGGGAGGTTACTGCGTAATCTTTTGCACACTTATGGACGGCCTTGGGTCATTCAAGCGGCCACCCTCCACTGGGGTGTACAATCCCGATTTCAGCGTGAGTTTGACATTCTGCAACCCGGCAGGTCTCTCCATGCCGCACTTTCCCCCATTTTTGGATAGGAGCATCAATGAATAAGCAGAAAAAGGCAGCTTGGATTTCTCTGGTAGTGCTTTCGATGATCACCATGGCAGCGGCCGCAGACTATAAGGTTACGCAAACCTGGAAGCTGGGTGGCGACGGCGGATGGGATTACATCAAGGCAGATAGCGACTCGCACCGGCTGTTTATTGCCCGGGCAACTCGGGTCATGGTGATCGATACAACGTCCGGCAAGCAGGTTGGTGAGATTCCCGATACGCAGGGAGTGCATGGCGTCGCGCTCGATGCAGAGATCGGACGCGGTTTCGCCAGCAACGGAAAAGAAGACACCGTCAGCGAATTCGATCTGAAATCTCTCGCGGTGGAAAAAAAGATCAAAGTCGGCAACCGGCCGGACGCCATTCTGTACGATCCCTCCTCGAAGCGCGTTTTTACTTTTAACGCGGGCAGCAAAGACACGACCGCAGTTGACGCTTCGAAGGGTGAGGTGGTCGGGAAGATCGATTTGGGAGGCAAACCGGAATTCGCCGCCAGCGACGAAAAGGGCACGGTGTTCGTAAACATCGAAGACACATCGGAACTGGTGGCTTTCGATCCGCAGAAGCTGGCGGTGAAGTCGCGCTGGAAATTGGCGGACTGCGAAGAGCCCACCGGCCTGGCGATGGACCTTAAAAACCGTCGACTCTTTGTTGGCTGCGGGAACAAAAAAATGGCGATCGTCAACGCGGATAACGGAAAGATTGTGGCAACGCCAGCCATTGGAGATGGGTGCGACGCTACTGCGTTCGATCCTGAATTGGGATTGGCCTTTGCCTCTGCCGGTGACGGTACGATTACAGTGGTGAAGGAAGATGGTGGCGATAAGTTCAGCGTAGCCCAAACTCTTACGACGCAGAAGGGCGCGCGCACCATGGCCGTCGACGCCAAGACTCATCAACTCTTCACGGTGACTGCGAATGTGACGGGCACGCGTCAGGACAGAAAAATCGAGCCCGGATCCTTTGTCGTGATTGAGGCTCAAGCAAGCCGTTAGTCCGATCACTTAAACCAGTGTCGTCAATGATCCTGTCGGACGGGAGCTTCCACAACCGAAGCTCCCACCGCGCACAACCTTGCTATCTCTCCTTAAGTCACAACCCTTTTGGCTTTTGCCAAATGATCTGTTAGCTTTCCTTTTCCGGCTTCATGTTGGGCGGATGTGGGGGATAACACGCGTGGGATCAAGAAATTTTCTCATTCTGATTGGTGGTCTGCTTTTAACTGTTTCGATGCAGGCGCAAACCGTGCAGCCCGATGAACCGACTCGGCGCCTGGCGCACGACATCTTCAAGCAACTCATCGACATCAACACCACCGACTCGGTCGGAAGCGTAACCGCCGCGGCCGAGGCAATGGCTCAGCGCTTCCGCGATGCCGGCTTTACCGACAGCGATATCCATGTTTTCGGTCCGAACGATCGCAAGAAGAATGTCGTGGTGCGTCTTCACGGGTCGGGCAAGCACAAGCCAGTCCTCCTGATCGGACATCTGGATGTAGTCGAAGCGCGCCGCGAAGATTGGACGAGCGATCCGTTTCAATTTGTCGAGAAGGACGGCTACTTCTACGGACGCGGCACCAGCGACATGAAAGATGGCGATGCAATCATGTCGGCGACGCTGATCCGGATGAAGAAAGAAGGATACGCTCCGACCCGCGATATTATCCTCGCGCTGACGGCGGACGAAGAAGGCGGGACATCCAACGGCGTTGACTGGCTGATCAAGAATCACCGCGATCTGATTGATGCCGAGTTCGTTCTGAATCACGATGGCGGCGGCATTCTGGCGGACCATGGCAAGCCGCTGATGATGGAAGTGGATGCGACTGAAAAGCTCTATGGCGATTTTGTTTTGACGGCAACCAATCCCGGAGGACACAGTTCCCTGCCCCGTCCGGAAAATGCGATCTACGAACTGGCAGCGGCGTTAACGCGCATTGCGAATTATCAATTCCCATTCGAACTGAACGCCATCACTCGCGACAATTACGAACGGCAACTGAAAATGGCGACGGGTCAGCGCGCGGCCGATTTGAAGGCCATGTTGAAGACCCCGCCAGACCTGGAAGCCGTCGCGCGATTGTCGAAGGATCCCATCGACAACTCCACCATGCATACCACTTGCGTGGCGACCCGGTTGAGTGGAGGGCATGCCAACAACGCCCTGCCGCAAACTGCGCAGGCGAATGTCAATTGCAGAATTGAGCCCGGCCATTCGCTGGAAGAGATTCGCAGCACGCTCGAAAAGGTGGTGAACGATCCGAAGGTGAAAGTTCAGTTCCGCGAGAACACTAACGTATTAATGGATCGCGGATCCGATCGGCACAGCTACGTGCCGCCTGCTCCGCGTAGAGAGGTGTTCGATCCACTCGAGAAGGTCGTTGCCGAAATGTGGCCGGGAATTCCCGTTCTGCCGGACATGAGCACGGGAGCATCCGACGGCGTTTATACGAATGCTGCAGGCATGCCGACGTATGCGATTTCTGGTGAGCAATATGATCGCGATGACATCCGCGCGCACGGCAAAGATGAGCGCGTTGAAGTGAAATCGTTTTATCGCGCAGTGGATTTCTATTACGCGTTCTTAAAGGCGGTGACCGCGAATTAAGAAGTTTTTCACCACCGAGGTACAAAGAAAAACTCAATGTCTCTAATACAGGTTCGCATAACTACTTCATAACTTTTCTCATCGTCCACTCGACCAGACCTGGACAGAGTTGATAGAGCTTGACCGCCGGAATCATGGTCCAGGGCACGATCACCTCTCTCCGCTTCGCCGCGTATCCTTTATAGGTTGCGCGCGCTACTCGTTCCGCAGTGATTCCCTTGACTGACCCAGGTCGCACCGTCCCCTGCTTGTTCACCACCAAGTGAGATCCAAAATCGGTTCGGACGTAGCCCGGACAAACTGTAAGCACGTTGATGTTATCCCGCTTCAGTTCCAGCCGCGCACCTTTGCCAATCGCATTCAAGGCAAACTTGGTTGCCGAGTAAGGGGCCAGGAACGGGACGGGAATGTGTCCGGCGACGCTCGAAATGTTGATGACCGTTCCACCGCCGTTTTTCCGCATGACAGGGACAACCGCGTGAAGGCAAGAGACAGCTCCGAAGAAATTTGTTTCGAATAGCTCGCGGCACGCGGACATCTCCATATTGGCGACTGAGTCGCGGATGCCGACGCCCGCGTTGTTCACCCAAACGTCCACACGGCCAAAGCGGCTCAACACCGCCGCCAAGGCGCGATCAATCTCTTCGCGCTTGCGAACGTCACAGGCAAGCGCGAGCGTCCGTTCATTGTGGCCGATGCGAAGACGCGCAGCTTCCGACCTGCTCAAGTCACGAGAAAGCAGCGCGACGCTTGCTCCCTTGTCGGCGAAGAGTTTGGCGATCGCCTCGCCAATCCCCATGGAAGCCCCGGTCACCACTACGACTTTTCCGTCCATCTCCATGGCGACTCTTTTATCGCCTGTTGCGCCGGCAAGTCAAACTGCGAGGCAGTTCCCAGTTCTCAGTTCCTGGTCCCAGTTAACGGCGCGCCTTGAACCGAGAAACTGGAACTGAGAACCGGGAACTGGGAATGCATGGCGTAAAATCATTAACACTGGAGGCGCATTGAGTTCCCTATTGCCAATTTTTCCGCTGGAACTCGTCCTGCTCCCCGGTGTGCCATTGCCTCTGCATATATTCGAGCCGCGGTACCGCGAAATGATCGCCGAGTGTCTCGAGCAGAAAAAGCCATTCGGCATCGTGCGCGCCTCCGAAGAAGGCGTCGCCGATATCGGATGTACCGCGGAAATCGTCTCTGTGACGAAGAAATATGATGATGGCCGCATGGACATTCTCGCGCGCGGCGTTGAGCGCTTTGAGGTCGTTGAAGTCAACGAGGACCGCTCGTTTCTGCAGGCCGAAATTTTGCCTGTTCAGGATGATGATGGGCCGGATGGCCACCCGGAGACGCCTCTTGTTCATCTGGCCGTCCGTCTGCACGCGGAAATTGCCAAGCTGGCGGGGGCCGATCTTTCCGGAGCCGATGAACAAGCCGACAACCTCTCATTCCTGCTTGCCGGATCGCTGCCCCTCGATCTCGACTTCAAGCAGAATCTATTGTCCACTCTTTCGGAAACGAAACGTCTTGAGGCCGTCGTGGAATACCTGCAAGCCGTTCTCCCCGGACTTCGCCGCGCAGCGAAAGCACGATGGAACTGAGTTGAGCCGTCAGCCCTCAGCTTTCAGTGAATGCTAACAGCTAACCGCCGACGGCAAAATGCCAAAGCCTAGAGCCCTAACGCCGAGAGCCTGTCTCTCCGGCGTATAATTCGGCTAACGCTGTTTCCTTTTTTGTGGGGGTTCCTACCATGAGTGTTGCCCGGACGTTGGGCGAATTGCGCGTCAGTCCCTTCTCTGAAAAACGACTGGGTTCACGGCGCGTGAAAGATGAAATGCGCGACAACCTGATGGCGCGGCTTCGCCGGACCGGCGAAGGCAACAACGATGCGTCCGATTTTTCCGGGCATCGTCGGCTATGACGATACGGTCGTTCCGCAAATAGTGAACGCGATTCTGTCACGTCATAACTTCATCCTGCTCGGACTTCGCGGACAGGCGAAAAGCCGCATTCTGCGCGCCTTAACGACTTTGCTTGACCCGGAAATGCCGTACATCGCCGGATGCGAAATTCACGACAATCCTTATGCTCCTATCTGCCGCCGATGCCGCGAATTGGTCGCGAAAGAAAAGGACGCGACGCCGATCGCATGGCTGACGTCCCGAGCATCGCTACGTTGAAAAACTGGCTACGCCCGACGTAACGATTGCCGACCTGATCGGCGATATCGATCCCATCAAAGCCGCCCGCGGCGGCCACGAGCTTTCGAGCGAGTTTACCGTGCACTACGGTTTGCTGCCGCGCGCCAATCGCTGCATCTTCGCCATCAACGAACTTCCCGACCTCGCGGGAAAGATTCAAGTCGGGCCTCTTCAACATCATGCAGGAAGGCGATGTGCAGATTAAGGGCTACCCGATCCGGCTGCCGCTGGATGTCGCGATCGTCTTCAGCGCGAATCCGGAAGACTATACCGCCCGCGGCAAGATCATCACGCCGTTGAAAGATCGTATCGGATCTGAAATTCGCACGCACTATCCGGCGACCGTCGAAGAAGGCATTGCGATCACGGCGCAGGAAGCGTGGATTGATCGAGGGAGTGACCGCGATGGCGGTTCGCGCTTGCAGGTGCCCGACTACGTTTACGAAGTGATCGAGCGCATTGCGTTTGTGGCGCGCGATGACAAGAAGGTCGACAAACGTTCGGGCGTGAGCCAGCGGCTGCCGATTTCTGCGATGGAAAATGTCGTTTCGAATGCCGAGCGGCGCGCGTTAACGCATCAGGAGACGGTTGTCGTTCCCCGCGTCAGCGATATTTACGCGGCATTGCCCGCTATCACCGGCAAGCTGGAACTCGAATACGAAGGCGAGATGAAGGGCGCGGATCACGTGAGCCGCGAACTGATCCGCACCGCGATCGCGAAGGCTTATGACACGCACCTTCACGGCGTGAATATGAGCCAGATCGTGCAGTGGTTCGATCTGGGAGGCGAGATTCAACTCAGCGACAATGCCGGCGCGAACGAAGTGCTCGAGGGCTTGACGCAAATCCAGGGCCTGATGGACAAGTTAGGCAAGCTGAATGTGAGCGCCAAAGATGCTCCTGAAGTGCAGGTGTCGGCTGCGGAATTCATTCTCGAAGGCTTGCACGCGCACAAGAAAATCGGGCGCAATGAAGAGCGTGTCTTCAGCGCCGGAGAAAAGCAGCCCCGAGCTCCAGAGAAGCCGGCGTTCGAACGGGAAGAGCCGGGGTTTGGAAGGAAGAGAAGTTTTAATTAGCCATTAGCTTGCAGCCATCAGCCGTCACGAAAAGCGTGCTGCACATGCGGTTTCTAATACTGGTGGGGCCCGAGGTTTTGCTGATGCCTGACAAGCCGAAAGCTGCTTTTATGAAACGCATTCGATATTCAAAATACGTTCCCGATCCTGCCGGCGAGATGAGCATGGAAGACCTGCTCGGCGCGCTGTCTGACTATCTGCTGCAGAGCGGGTTCAACGACAACTTCTGGTACGAAATGCAGGATGGCGAGCAGACCCTTGACGACCTGCGGCGCGCGCTCGAGCAGGCGCTGCTCGACGGCGACACGTTCGATGAAGAGATGCGCGAACGGCTGCAGGAAATGCAGATGAATGGCGAACTCGAGGAGCTGATCGAGAAGCTGATCGAGCGCATGCAGCAGGAAGATTACATCTCCATTGATCAGCCGCATGATCCCGCCAAGCAATCGAGCGTGGGCGGGCAGGTCGGCGAAAGTGGGCAGGCACGATTTGAAATCACCGACAAGAGCCTGGATTTTCTTGGGTTCAAAGCGTTGCGCGACCTGCTCGGGTCGCTCGGCAAATCGAGTTTTGGACGGCACGACACGCGCGACATGGCGACCGGCATCGAAGCCAGCGGCGCGTCCAAACCATACGAGTTCGGCGACACCCTTAATCTCGATATCACAGCGACTCTTTCGAATGCGATTCAGCGCGAAGGACTCGATTTGCCGCTCAACATCGAATACCGCGACCTGCAGGTGCATCAGTGCGAATACCAGTCGTCGTGCGCGACGGTGCTGATGCTCGACTGCTCGCACTCGATGATTCTCTACGGCGAAGACCGCTTCACACCCGCGAAGAAAGTAGCGATGGCGCTTTCGCAATTGATTCGCACGCAGTATCCGGGAGACTCGCTGTCGCTGGTGCTCTTCCATGATTCGGCGGAAGAAGTGCCGCTGTCGCAATTAGCGCGGGTGAAAGTCGGTCCTTATTACACCAATACGCGTGAAGGCCTGCGCATGGCGCAGCGCATCCTGCAACGCCAGCGCAAAGACATGAAGCAGATTGTGATGATCACCGACGGCAAGCCTTCAGCGCTCACGCTGGAAGACGGGCGCATCTACAAAAATGCCTTCGGACTCGATCCGCTCGTGGTCAGCCAGACGCTGGAAGAAGTTTCCAAGTGCAAGCGTGCCGGAGTGCTGATCAACACCTTCATGCTGGCCTCCGATTACGGCCTGGTCCAGTTCGTGCAGAAAGTGACGCAGATGTGCCGCGGGAAGGCCTACTTCACCACCCCATACACGCTGGGGCAATATCTGCTAATGGACTACATGTCGCGCAAGACCAAGACGATCCACTAGGGATGGGTTGGACAATGTAATCACGTATTAATGTCAATCGGTCTGGGGGGACTCTCCCTCAGGCAATGAGAAGTGCTTTTTGAGTTTGGCGATATGATCTTCAGCCCCCTGTGCGGCCAAGTTGCCACTACAGATTTCACGAATGCGCTGGAATATCTCGGGCAATTCCTCGAATCTGCGCTGCTGAGCCAACAGGATGGACTTGCACTTCAGCATCGGGTATTCAAACGAACCGGGCGTCTTGCTTTCCCAGAGTTCGAGCAATCCCTGCTCTGTCAAATGCGGCTTTATCAGCGGAATTGCCAAGTCGGAAAGAGCTTCTCTCACTTCGCCTTCCACTAAGGCATATGAAGCTTCGTCCGAAAGCTTCCACCATTTATCTTTGCGGTCGGACATAAGAGAACCTATCCGAATCTCAGCCCAGTGGCAGGCATAGGAGGGTGGAGGAACAGTGGTGGGCTCGCCTTGATATTGGAGAATGCGTTTCGATGCTATCGCAAGGTTAATGGTGAATGATTTCTCATCAGCTGCCGAGTAGCGGCTCTTCTGAAAATTAATGACGCCCCAGCACTCTGGAGTTTCGCACATGAAGTTTTGGCTCCGCCGCCGAAATCCGCTGGCTGCCATCAGAGGCCGGAGGCTTCTTAAAAGACGTTGAAATAAGAGTTCTGCTGCGGAAGCCATCCTAGTTTCTTCCAGGGTCTACTGCACGATGCCGTTGGCCTTGAGGAATGCCCGGACGGCAGTCATGGCCCCGCGCATTTCGTCTCGCGAGAATCCACCGTGATCCCCGTTAGTAATCGTCACCAGCTGGTTGCGGACGCCCGCGCGGTTCAGCGCCTCGTGCAGTTTCTGCGCATGGCTGTAAGGTACGAGCCGGTCTTTGTCGCCATGGACAGTTATCACAGGCGGCGAATCCTTCCGCACCAGGTACACGGGAGAAATTCGGCGCGCGAGTTGATCGCGGTCCGGTAAACTGCCAAACCACTCGATCGGATATCCTTTCGCATTCGCTCCGGAGAACAGGTCGGCAACATCGGTGATACCGAACCAATTGACGATGGCAGCGACCTTGGGAACGGTGTTGTCTGCCTTGTCCCACCGCATCTCTTCGGGCGGAGTGCAACCGCGATCGAACCCTGCCTCGGGCGTCAGCAAGCCTGTGGTGAGCGCAAGGTGTCCACCGGCGGAGCCGCCCGTCACGACGATTCGGTTGACGTCGAACTTGTATTGTGCCGCGTTATTCATCACCCAGTGCAACGCGCACCGACAGTCCTCAACGGCGGCGGGAGCGAGCGAGTTTTCCGCTAAACGGTATTCGACGTTGACCACCGCGAAACCCATCTGCAGATAAGGCGCGAGTGCAAGGTTGTCGCCTTCTTTCATTCCGCCGACCCAGCCCCCGCCATGGATGAACATCAGCACCGGAACGGCACTCGGCCTATCGTGAGGAAGATAGAGGTCGAGTTTGAGATCGGTGTTGTTGGCTCGGCGGTAGGTGATGTTCGGCTGCACATCGAAGTTGGTCGAAAGAAGGTCGCTCCATTCAGCAGCAGTAGTGGGCTGCTCTGCAGGGGCGACTGATTGCGCGAACGCGCTGGTAAGGAACGTAGCGAACACTAAAAAAAGGATTATGAAGAAGGTGCGCTGCTGAACATCGTGGCTTTTCATGCATCGCATTCTATCGGCGACCTAGAGCTCAGTCTACCGCCCAAATGTCGCGGAAGACCAAGACTATCGACTAGAATTCAATTTGCACTTCCCGGTCTATCTTCGTATTTGGAAACTGTCGCTCCATCCACACTACATAATGGAGTTCCTGGCTTATGCGATTGCTTTCCAGGTGTATCTCGCGCTCAGGCGAAGATTCAAAGATGTTATTTCCCCGACCGCGCGATGGCAGGTGATCGCCGCCGCGGCGTTCGGTGCGGTGTTTGGCAGCCGCATTCTGGCTTGGTTGGACGATCCAGTCTTGGCTTGGCATGGCGGATTCGCAGGCGGAAAGACGATCGTAGGAGCATTAATTGGTGGTTGGATCGCTGTCGAAGCGGTGAAGTCAAAGATCGGTATTCGAGTGCGCACCGGAGATCTGCTTGCTATACCATTGGCTGCTGGAATTGCCATTGGACGTGTAGGGTGCTTTTTGACCGGCTTATCCGATCAGACTTATGGCACGCCGACTGGGCTTCCATGGGGAGTAGATTTCGGCGATGGGATTCGGCGTCATCCCACCCAGCTTTACGAGATTATTTTTTTGATTTTGCTTTCGGTTTTGTTATGGCGAGGGCTGAAAGCAGTAGCACGTTCATCTTGGCAGACAGGTGATGTATTTCGGGCGTTCATGATTGTTTACTCGCTTTGGCGGATCGGCATCGACTTTCTGAAGCCAGGACCGAAAGTCATTGGAATGTTTGCAATCCAATGGGCTTGCGTGGGGGTAGTGGCATACTGCTGGCGTGACGCGGTCAGAATGTTCGGCGCGTGGCGACCACTCTCGGCGAAAACGGGATAAGTCGCTTGTCTTGCGGTCTACGAATCATTCTCGTCGACTGACGGAGCTTGGGCCCGGAGGGCATAGATGGCAGTGCGGGTTCGACCTTATCTCTACTATGACATCGCTTTGTCGATTTGCTCCCACTGCTATTCAAAAGTTGAAGGCAAAATTGTTTTTCAGGATGGCAACGTTTATCTGCTCAAGTGCTGCCCGGTGCATGGAGCGGAAAAGATTTTGATTGCCGACGACATTGAATATTATCGACGCTGCCGAGAGGTATTTCTGAAGCCTCCGGAGATGCCTGCTCACTACAACACACCAGTGAAGTGGGGCTGCCCCTACGATTGCGGGCTTTGTACCGATCATGAGCAGCACTCATGTTTATCGCTCGTGGAAATCAACGACTACTGCAACCTGACGTGTCCGGTGTGCTATGCGGAGAGCTCACCCGTTCGCGGGCATCGGCCTCTTTCGCTGGTAACCAAGATGATCGACGCCGTCGTGCGCAACGAGCAGAACCCGGACGTGCTGCAGATTTCCGGAGGTGAGCCCACTCTTCATCCTCAGTTCTTTGAGATTCTGGCGTATGCGAAGACCCAACCGATCCGGCATCTGATGCTCAACACGAACGGCATTCGCATCGCGCAAGATGAATCTTTCGCTTCGCGCCTGGCGGAGTCGGTGCCGGATATCGAAGTCTATCTGCAGTTTGATTCATTCGAGCGCGACCCGTTAGTGGAGTTGCGTGGTGCAGACCTTCGGCGGACACGTGAGCAGGCGCTTGATCGGTTGAATGCACTCGGGGTGTCTACAACGCTAGTTGCTACGGTGAAACGCGGATGCAACGACGGCGAATTGGGACGAATCATTGATTTTGCCCTAAAACAGCCGTGCGTGCGCGGAGTGACCTTCCAACCTGTCCAAGTTGCGGGGCGAGTTGACAATTTCGATCCTAGTCGCGACCGGCTGACTCTGACCGAAGTTCGCCGCAGGATTTTGGAGCAGACTTCTGTTTTTCGTTCTGAAGATTTGATTCCCGTTCCTTGTCATCCCGATTGTCTCGCAATGGCCTACGCACTGAAACTCGGCGACAAGGTCACGCCTCTCACTGGCCTCATTGACCCAAAGGTCCTGATTGAGGGCGGTCGCAACACCATCGTCTATGAACAAGATGACGCTGTGCGCGATGGAGTTTTTCGCTTATTTTCCACCAACCACTCCCCAGCAAGCGGCGCCACCAGCCTTCGTGATCTGCTTTGCTGTTTGCCTCAGCTCGAAGTACCGCAATCCATCGGATATCACAACGTCTTTCGCGTTTTGATCGTGCAATTTATGGATGCATACTCATTCGATGTGCGATCGGTTAAGAAGAGCTGTATTCATATCGCTCATCCCGACGGCCGATTGATTCCATTTGATACCTACAATCTCTTTTACCGCGACCAACTGGAAACAGATAGGCTCGTGCCGCTCCGAATGGCGGCCGAGGAGGGTGGTCATGTTTGAACAGTTGCCCGAGTCAAAAAGGGCGGGGTCCGTTCTAGGGCTGCTCGGAGGGCTCTTTCTAGGAGCCGTAGCCGGCGTGATGATTCCGGTCGTTGTATTTATGCTCGTTTCTGTCGGTGGGCCGGGCGCAGCGCGTTTTTGGGTGGCTGAGATTCTCGATCTCGCAATTTTGGGCGTGATGGGATATTTGACCTATCAAGAGATGTCTCACTCGATGCTGGCGCTCGGCATGATGATAGGGATTTCGCTTGCTTTTCTCTTGAATGCCATCTGCGGCTTGGCGATGCTGCGGATGCGGTGATCCTCGAAGCGTGCGGACCTGAGAGGAACAAAAAAAGCGGAGAGCTTGCGCCCTCCGCCTAGGGAGAATTGATTCGCTTCTGCTACTTTTGTGTAAACGGCAACCCCGGCAGCGTTTCCGTGTGCTCCCTTTGCACTGCTCCCAACTGGTTCGGATCCAGCCCCAGCGCCTTCACGATGGTTGGAGCGATTTGCCTGGTTTCCACCTGGTCTAAGAACGTCGAAGCTTTGTACTTCGGGTTCGAGACCAGCAACATCACGTGGCGATCATCCTCGGCGAAGCCGCCATGCTCTGAGACTTTCTTCTGGCCTCCCGTGTAGATCACGCCAACGTTGGGAGCAACGATAATGTCCGGCGTGCGCGGATCCGACAGTGGATCGTTGAAGTATGTTGTGAGCAGCGGGCCAGAGAAAATCTCGCCTTGGCCGTAGTTGTTTTCATTTGCCATCAGCGCCGCGACGTCGGCCTGCGTCTGGGTTTGGTCCGCCAGCCAGATCAGAGAGACGTCGTCCTCCAATGCCTGCACCACCGGGAAGCCCGGCCCAATCCCGGCCGGAGACAGCACCTGCGATGGGGGTTCGAGCGCTGAGTTGTCGGCAGGGATGCGGAGAACGCGGTTCGGATCGATAGGAGACTGCCCGTGCTTGGCTGAGACGATGATCAGAGTCGAGTCATACAGGCCTTGCTTCTTCAGTTCATTGACGAACCGTCCGATTGCGTTGTCCACAAATTGAACTTCGCCCATCAAAGACGCGCTCGGACTTCCCATCGCATCGATGTAGCCGCCGGTAAGATTCAGGGAGCTCTCCACCAACTTCTGGCCCACGCTGACGGCCTGAAAGTTCATGCCGAAGACGTTCGGGACGGGCGCCGTCGCGCTGCCATCGTGCGTTTTGCCGTCGATCCAGTTCAGAACGGCTTGGACTTTCAGCTTGTCGTAGCACTGAATGTTCTGGAAGCTGTCGGTCCAGGCATTTGTAGATTGCGCGGCTCCAGGATCAGGCAGCGGATCGCAGCCTTGTACGTTGTACTTTGCGACCGGCAGGTTGACCGGAATCGAATTGATCTCAGGAGCGTAGAAGTCATCGACCCCATCGCCGCTCGGGCCTTTCGTCAATTCGTACGATTGATGTTTGTCTGACCAAGCCGTGTAGAGACCGGCATTGTGGATCACGTTGAAGATCGTGTTGACCCGAATATAGCTGTGTGGATAGACGGGCTGGCAATTATTCTTCGGATCGCGCGGAAGGTAGTCGGGATTGATTCCTCCGCCGGCGTCGAGCTTCTGATAATTGATGTCAATCTCTTCATCAAGCCCTACTTGCGTGCCGACCACCGACGGACACAGAGCCTTGCCACCGATGATCCCGTATGGCGTGGTCTTAGCGGGAGGCGACAAAGAACGGTCATAGCTCACGTCGTAGAACGCTCCGGTTGAGCGGGGAGTTGCTCCAGTCACGAGCGCGGTGAGTCCGGGAAACGAGTCGGATGGACGGGAGGTAAGTGCGGTCAGGTAATGCACTCCAGTCGTCGAGAGGGTGGCGAGATTTGGGCAATAGGTCTCGTTGCCACTCTCCGGAACGCCTTTCACACAATTGGCGAAATCGACGGAATGCATGCCGTCAATGCTGACGAGCAGAACGTGCTGAATCTTATTTTGCGCAAAGACTGGGGATGCCATTAGAAGAAATGCTAATAGCGGCACACCAGCACGAAGACTGCGAGGGAAGTTCATGGGGATTTCCTCCTGAGGGATGTGAGGCACAACTACTTAGGAAATAGCAGAGACGAGTGAATGGCAGGTTACGAGAAGGTTACAAAGACGTTAAAGCGTGGGCGCCAAGGAATTGATTGGATCGTTCCCCTACAATCGCCGCGGAGTTCGCTTGGCAGCGGTGCAACCAGCGCGAGCATCGGGTTCATCGACCATAGCCCCTTGGCTGAATCATAACCCGCAAGACATGTCCGGCAGTTCCGTTCAATAATAGTGAGACCGGGAGGGCTCCGGTGTAGAATCGCGGAAAGCCCAAAATTTACGGAGCTCTGATGAAACGACTTGCTGCGTTCCTGCTGCTGTTGATTTTGAGCATTACCTGCCCGCTGCCCGCTTCGGCGCAGCGCATGACCCCTGAGCAGAATGCACGCGCCGGGCAGAAGGCCGCCAAGAAACAGCAGAAGGCGCTCAAGAAAGCGAACAAGAAGCAAGCCAAGGCGACCAGGAAATATGCGAAGGCGCAACGCAAGGAAAATGCGAAGGCGAATAGAGACTTACAGAAACGCCGCGGAAGATAGGCTCGCCGAAGAGAGATACCAGAGATAGAAGATAGCTATACACCGGTGTACGGTGCTGCCAGGTTTAAAGTCAATCACCTCAACGTTTCGTCCCACACGCTCGATTCCCGGCATTTCTCGCGTACCGGATTCATCACAAATCTGACGTGATGTAGCGCATATCCGCGTGACGACAGCAGCGCTACGCTGATTTCACTCCCAGGGACTTCGCGGTCCCCGTCCCTCCAGAAGAGAAATCCCTATGCGTGCGTCACGACTTGCCGTTCTTTTGTGCCTTGTCATCGTTTGCCTTCTCGGGTTTTTCTGCGGCTGCCGAATCTGATCAGGAGATCGCGAACCGTGTTTTGGGTCCGCAGTGGCAATCGCTCTCGCGGCGGGCTGGCATGATTTTCGCAGGTACAGTCCTTTCTTCCGGAACACAAACGGTGAGGATGGACCGTTCTGTCCCTGCCATCGAGTTGAGGTTCCGCATCGACCGCCCGATCGCCGGAGTCGCCGCGGGGCAGGTCCTCACCATTCACGAATGGGCGGGCGCATCCTTCGGCCAGCGTCCGCTCCGTCCCGGCGAACGTGTCCTCATCTTCTTATATCCGCCAAGCCGACTGGGGCTGACGAGCCCGATAGGCGGATCGCTTGGCCAGATCGCACTCGATTCCACCGGCACCTACGTCGCCACGAAGGACCTTGAAATAACCATAGGCAATCGGCCGCCTTTGCCGGTCGGCTCTCCCATGAAAGTCTCGCAACTTGAACGCGCAATCCGCGTCGCGCGAGGTGAGTAATATGCGTTCGCGAATTCTTGCATTCGTCACGTGCGTTCTCTTCACTCCCGTCGCCTGCTTTGGAGGAGGCCCCGCATTCGTTGCGGGCTCTGGCTACGATCCCGGAGTCGAAGGCCAGCCGCTTGTTTGGGCCAGCGCCTCGCTCCAATACTTCACCGATCAGGGCAACCTGAGTCCAATCCTGACGGGCGCGCAGGCGGACGCTTTCGTGGCCAGCGCAATCAGCGTCTGGACGACAGCGCCCGGGGTTGGGCTCACGGCAACGCAAGCCGGGCATCTTGCCGAAGATGTGAACGGGAGCAACATTCAAGCGACGATTGCGGGAGTCATTACCGCTCCGGCCGATATCACTTCTTCAGCCACAACTACGCCGCTCGGGATCGTCTACGATTACGACGGCACCGTCACCGATGCTGTGCTCGGCCAAGGCGCGGGAAGCATCGCCGATTGTTTTACCAACGCGGTCTATGGAGGCCCGGACAATTTCTCTGCAGCCGGGAACATCGCCCATGCGGTTGTGATCATCAACGGCGTCTGCGCCACAACGAATTCCCAGCTTCCTGACGTTCAGTATCGGCTGGTGCGCGTGCTCGGTCGAGTTCTTGGCCTCGGATGGTCGCAGGCCAACCTCAACGTTCAAACGCGCAATCCCGCTCCCAACGACGCTGACTACGCTGGATTTCCAGTGATGCATTTTTTGGATTCCATCAGCTGCGTGCCGATCAGCATCTGCTATCCCAATCCTGCGGTGCCTAAGATGGACGACGTGACCGCACTTTCGCGACTCTATCCCGCGCCAGGCGGAAATCCACAACCGTCCGGGAGAATCTGGGGCAATGTTTATTTCACTGACTCGTCGGGGATCGCCAAGCAGCAGATGCAAGGCGTGAATGTAGTTGCGCGCTGGATCGATGGAACGGGCCAGCCATCGCGTCAATATGTGGTGACCTCTGTTTCAGGTTTTGATTTTGTCGGGAATGCCGGCAACATCATTCTTGGCTACGTAGACGCGAACGGCTTCCGCTTTGATCGCTTTGGCTCCAATGACACTTCCCTCGAAGGCTTCTTCGATCTCGGCCAACTGACGATCCCCGCCGGGCAGACGCTCGCTGAATATCAGCTCAGCGTCGAACCGATTGATCCGAACTGGTCCTGGGGAATTCAGCCGTACGGACCAACGCAGGTTTCTCCTTCTGGAACGTTTGCGCCTGTCGTAGTTACGGTGGCGAACGGCTCGAATAGTGAACGCGACATCCTGATGCTTGGAAGTGAGATCGCACAACAGCATCCCGGGAGCGGTTCGACCTATGCAACTCCGGCAGCGCTGCCGCAAGGCGGCGGCTGGGGCTCTTGGCTTTCCGGTTATGGAGCAAGCGACTGGTTCGAGTTCACCGCCCAGGCGCATCGTACTGCCTCCATTGCTGTCACGGCTCTCGACGAAAACGGCAATCCGACGGAATCGAAGTTGATGCCGATTATCGGACTTTGGCAACTCAGCGATGAAAGCGAAAATCCCGCGCCCGCTGCAACCCAGTTCGCGTTCGATTCGATGACTTTCGGTATGAGCCGCCTCGACGCGCAGTTCGTGTCATCCGATACGTTTCGACTGGGCATTGCAGATTTCCGAGGCGATGGACGCCCCGATTACTCTTACCAGGCGAGCCTTCTTTATTCGGATTCCGCGACGCCCGCTCGCCTCAGCCTTGCGGGAGGTGTCACCACGCTGCAAGGCATTGGCTTTAGGCCAGGATTACAGGTTAGCGCCGGCGGGAACGCGGGTACTGTTCTTTCGCAATCGGCTTCTCAGCTGGCGGTGAGCCTGCCCGCCACTTCGCTGGATGGAACCGCGACTATACAGGTCTCCGATCCGTTGAATGGTTCTTTTTCGCAGATGGTTGGCGCTTTGACCTATGGCGCCGCCTCCACAGATCGATTGCTGTTGTTGCAGGGTAGCGAGCCCGCAACTCCGATTGGAGCGCAGGCGGCGAATCTTCTTCGCGTGCGAGCCGTTGCCTCTGACGGAGTCACACCCGTCAATGGGGCGACGATCGCTTGGAGCGCGACGAATGGCGCTACA
The DNA here is from genome assembly GCA_963822545.1 of uncultured Acidobacteriaceae bacterium. GTDB lineage: Bacteria > Acidobacteriota > Terriglobia > Terriglobales > Acidobacteriaceae > Acidiflorens. The sequence continues at coordinate 636,377 of CAWGIB010000010.1, read as the reverse complement.
TTTTCAGCCTGCAACGAGGCTTCATCGTGTTCGGTTTTGAGCGACGAAGCCGGAGAAGCTTCGACGTGGATCACGCCTCGAGCACTCGGCCAAAGCGGCATTACGGCTGCTCTTGCTCCGGCATCTTATTCGCCCCCGCAAACGCAACAGGCGATGCTTACAGGAACTTCCTCCACGCTCGACCTGGCCGCGATCGCGCCCACGCGCTGGATCGCTCAAGGTGCGACCGTTAACCTTCCACTGACCGTGGAAGCGTTGAACATGGGAGTCCCAAAGGCGAAGGTCGCGATCAATTACACAATTACGCAAGGGGCGGCTTCTCTGTCGTCAGGGACCGCTACTACCAACTCGTCGGGCCTCGCCACGGTTAATGCGCAGATGACAAACCTGAACACGAATGTTCAAGTGAGCGCATGCGTGGCTCCGGGCAACAATCCGTGCCAGACTTTTACATTTTTTGCGACGCCGGCTTCCATGTGGAAGATTGAAAACTTTTTCCGGGAGCTCGCAGGTCGTGCCGACAGGGCAGTCTTTCCAGCCTTTGGTCGTTCGGGTGACTGACGGCTCGGCTGCGGACAATCCCGTAAGCGCGGTGAACGTGACATTTGTTACGACGCTGGAGCGGATTTCACAAGGTCCGGGTGGGCCGCCGCCGGGCGACGACTATGAGGGCGGAAGTGGAACGCCCGTCATTCTCGGAACGTCGCAGGCGCAGGTAGCGACCGACCAATATGGCCTTGCCTCAATTACCGTTCCGAGCGTTGGAGCTCTCGGGCCATGCGATGTGTTTATTACTGTTACCGCCGGAAGTTCTACCGCGCAGTTCGCGCTGGAAAGCGTCGATCCGATTACCACCCCACCGCAACATAACCCTCACCATGGCCGGGCTCGACCGACACGCGTTCAGGCAAGGAATGAGGATTCGCAACCGATGGCGGCGATTGATTTACCGAACATTTTTCTCGCGATACCGGAAATTATGCCGGATGCCCAGGCTTCGCCCCCAGCTCCTTGCTCAGATTCGAGCGAGCATGTAGACGCCGGGGCGAATGAACCGTCGTCAAGGAACGACCTGGACCGTCAAGCTGCGGAATCCACTAGCACGGAAAGCAGCGAGAGCCGGGACTGCTTTTCGTCCGAGACGCCAGGTAATCCATCCTCTGTGCCGCTTCTTCGTCTGTCGCGCCAACGGTCACTCGCGCGAATGATGGTTCGGAACGGGAAACGAAATTGAATGACCCGTCCACCGCGGAGTGCGGGCCAGCCAAACAAACCCCATCGGCCGACAGTGGTGAAAATCCGAAATGAGCGATATAGTCTCCTTAGCAAGGACCGATAGCGAAGCTGGGGAATCAGCGGCGAGGACGTTGCTTTGCTGAAATGGCGCGGATGATTAGTTTGCGTTGGGGTTTGGCAGGCATCTGGACCTTGGCGTCGAGCAAGCCGGATGCGATCAGCATGCGAACGTCGCGGTCATCCAACCTGCGAGGGTCAGGCGAGCCGGCAGTGAAAAGACGGATGTGACGTACGACGTTTCCGCTGCCCTCAAGCAGGCCAGCAGCGATCTTGCAACCTTGCCCCTTGCAGAAAACACAGGCTCACATGGTCCGGATAGAGTGCGATGGAAAAAATCGCTTCCGATGGGCGCTCGCTGGGACCAAATCCAACGACGAGGGCGTAGTAGTTGTCGTAGACCATCTCGATCGCGCCCGGCATGAGGCGGCGCATCTTTGTTAGCGCGCAGCGAGCAAAAGCAGCCACCTCGGGCGTGTACTTGTCGAGAAAGGAATCGAGCTGGGCTTGAGGGTCGGCTTGCGATTGAGCGGCTGACTTCGGGGCAGCGACCGCCTTTGCACGACCTTTTTGACGCGACCTTTTTCGCAGCGACCTTAGACGTTTTCGGCTTCGCTTTCCTCATGGGGCGCCACCTTCCTCATGCAAAACTTGGCCCCAGTGCTCGCGCTAGACCGTCTCAAGGCAACGGCCCATTCAACGGCACATTCAAACCGATGATCGCCAGCATTTGCGGCTACGCCGTTCCGTAAAAATACTGGTCATTTCTTCGTCCACTGGTCGACCCAGTCGTTGACCGTCTTCCACCAGAGCTGCGAATTCTGCGGCTTCAGCACCCAGTGGCCTTCGTCGGGGAAGTAGAGCATCTTCGACGGCACGCCCATCGTCTGCAGCGTGGTGAAAAGCTGGAAGCCTTCGCTCACGTCGAGGCGATAGTCGAGTTGTCCGTGGATGACGAGCGTCGGCGTCTTGAAATTCTTGGCGTAGTTGCGCGGGTTCCACTTCTCGTACATCTCGGGGTTCGTGTAAGGCGTGCCCTTGAACTCCCAGTTATTGAACCAGAGTTCCTCGGTCGTGCCCCACGCCGAAATCGGTATTGAACATGCCGTCGTGCGAGACGATGCACTTGAAGCGGTCGGTGTGGCCGAGCACCCAGTTGGCCATGTATCCGCCATAGCTCGCGCCGAGTGCGCACTCGCGGTCTTTGTCGATGAACGGATAAGTCTTCTCGGCGTAGTCGAGACCCTTCATCAGGTCTTCAAACGGAGCGCCGCCCCAGTCGCCGTTGATCTCGTCAATGAACTTCTGCCCGTACCCGGGAGAGCCGTGGAAGTTGATCATGATGACGACGTATCCGCTTGCCGCAAAGAGTTCGGCATTCCAGCGATAGCTCCACATGTCGCCCATGGGAGACTCGGGACCGCCGTGGATGATGAACTTCAGGGGATATTTCTTGCTGGGATCGAAGTTTGGCGGCTTAACTAGGAAGCCTTGGACTTTGTCGCTCGTAGTTGCGCCGCTAAACCAGAACGGCTCGAGAGGAGACATCGATATTTCCGACAGCAGGCCGCCGTTTATGTGAGTGACAGCTGCAGGTGGGGGATGAGCCTTGGTCAAAGACGGCATCGATTTTTAGGCTGCAGAGGGATAACAAGCGATTGGGCGAAGATCTCGCTGGGATGCTCGAGCCCCATTTCGGTATAAAGGAGAAATCTGCCATCCCGAGTGACTGTCACGTCGTCGTTGAACCCCACAACAAGGGTACGCGGCAGTCGAGGCGGCACACCTCCTTCCGGGACGTTGAACTGGAAGATAGGCGAACCGCCCCTTATCCTCAGCGGAGAAATAGACAACTCTCGAATCTGGCGACCACGTGAATGTTCCGATCCAGCGATCGAATTCTTCCGTCACGTTCGCTTTCTCCCCCGTCTTTCGGTCGTACAGCATCAGTCGGAAGCGGTCGCTCTCGTATCCCGGACGCTGCTGGGCGCGGTAGGCGATGTACTTGCCATCGGGAGAATAGAGCGGAGTCGAGTCGCTGGCGGGATTGTCGGCGGTGATGTTCTTGGTCTTGGCCAGCACATCGGCAGGAGTGGCGTTCACAGGCCAATTCACCGGGACGGTCCACAGATCGTTGTTGGTGGATGTGGCTTCGACCTTGTCGTGATTTGAGGTGTAACAAATCTCCTGCCCATCGGGCGAGAAGGCGTAGTCATCCTGCCCGCCGAGCGAGAACTCGGGAGCAGTCGTGGTCGCCGGGCGTGAGGTCGCGAGGGAATCGGTCGATCAGGCAACCCTGCGGATCCGGCGTCATCGGCGAGGCCCTAGAATCTCGCACCACGAAAATGTGGATCGCTGTGCCGCGCTTGTAGGCATTCCAATGGCGATAGAGCAGTCGGTCAAAGATGATCGCCTTGACCTTCGAATCCTCCGCTGCCTTAGCTTCTTCGCATTGCAAGCCAGTTCCGCGTCAGGCGCGCCGTCGCATTCGGGATAGATATTGGAGGTGAAGAGAATGTTCTTTGCCATCGGGCGACCACAGTTCGCCGCCGGCTTCGGTCGCAACCGACGTCAACTTGTGGACGCCTGTGACGGTCCCGGCCGCGCCGTCGAAATCGGCAATCCAAACCTGCGACCCACCTTCTTTATTGGAGATGAACGCAAACCGCTTTCCATCCGGCGCCCAACGCGGACGGTCGCCGTCCTGATCGGGAATGAGGATGCGCTCGTTTTGTGTGGCGGCGGGGCTTTGCCCCGCCTGGACGGGGCGGAGCCCCGTCCCCACACTTTCCTTCTCCACACTTTGCGCATCCAGCGGCACGATCCAGATGTGCGAAGTCTTCTTGTTCGCAGCGAGATCGACATCGACGGCCGCAAATAACACCCACTTGCCGTCCGGCGAAGGCACCGGCTCGCCAACGCGCTTCAACTTCATCATGTCTTCAAAAGTGAAAGGGCGCTTGGCTTGGGAAAATGCAGGAAGAATAAAGACGGGAAGACAAAACAGACACAGCAATCAGAACAACACAAACGGCGCATGCGTGCCTCCGCGAACAGGAAAGTGTAGCAAAGGCGAGGTTTCAAGGTTTCAGAGTTTCAAGGTTTCAAGGTTCCCGGCGAGCCGATTGGGGTCTTTTGAAACTTTGAGACTTTGAAACCTTGAAACTTGCCCTATGCCAGTTCCTCCAGCATTGCTGTCATCTCGCTTTGCGCGTGGGTATTTCCGGTGCGGCGCGCGGATGAGATGCCATCCACCAGCATGCGCTTGGCTTCATCGACGCGATCGGCTTTTGCAAGTGTCTGCGCCGCCATGAAGTAGGCAGGGACATAGTCGGAATTCTTCTCGATCAGCGTTTTGAATTCCGCGAGTGCCTGGTCGGTTTGTCCGGAATTCGAATATTCGAGCGCCAGTCCGTAGCGAGCAAAAGAATCCTCAGGATTCGCGGCAAGAATTTCACTTAATATCGCAATGCGGTCCATAAATGAGGTCTCGGGTAAAAAGGGTCTCGCGGAAGAATTCAGATCTTCCAACGCGCTCGCGTCCAGCGCGGGCTGAATAACAGAAAAAGCCGCTCGCCGGATTGCGAATCAGAGATACTCTTATCACATTCACGCGTTACAATGGCGTTCTCCGAGGAAAATCAATTTGGCCTGTCCTTTTTTTGTGCCGCGGGAAATAGTGAATGATGGCTCATGGCCGCATCCTGCGCGGCTGCCGCTCGGCGCCGGATGGAACTGGCGCGTGCTGCGCCGCCGGCCATGAAACCGCGGCGGAAGTCGACGCCGCCCGCACTCGCGATTTCTGCAATCTCGGATACGCTTCCGGCTGTCCTCATCTTCCCGCAGACCCGCGACTGGGATGCAGTCCGTTTCTGCGTCGCCGGATCGAGCTCAGATCAAATCACCATCTGCTACGTCTGTGAGTTGGGTCATTCTCCCGTCGAACATGGAAACTTAACTTACGATCTGGCCGCCGAAGTTTGGCTACAGCCACCTCAAGACCCGCGTGTGCACCGGCTAGCCAACAGTTATCTCCACGCGTATCGCGCGCGACAACGCGGCGTCTCTCTCTCAGCCTCATGACCAATCCAATCAGCAACGACGGAAACAAAGTCAATTTAACTGGCGCGGCCGGTGCGCGATTCGATCTCGGAAATGGCGGAGATCGTTCTGCCCAACGATGCAAACCCGCTGAACGCTCTGCTCGGCGGACGTCTGATGCATTGGATCGATCTCGCGGGCGCCATGGCTGCTCACCGCCATTCCCGGCAGTGGGTCGTCACAGCCTCCATCGACCACCTGGATTTCCTGGTGCCGGTGCGGGTTGGCGATCTTTGCATCCTGCGCTCGTCCGTGAACCGCGCGTTTCATACTTCCATGGAGGTTGGAGTAAAAGTCTGGGTCGAGAACTACCGCGCCGACGAGAAGAAGCACGTCAGTTCCGCATATTTGACGTTTGTGGCAGTCGATTCGGCAGGCAACCGTGTCCCTGTACCACAAGTGATTCCGGAAACTGACGAGCAAAGACGCCGGTATGAAGGCGCTGCCCGCCGCCGGGAGATACGCCGTGCCGAAACCGATCGCCGTAAAACCGCAAGACAGTGATCGCACTGTGATAGCGGTCACATCGGCCAACTCGAGGCTGCATCGATAATTTCTTTTTCCTGTAAAAACAGGGTCGTTCTTCTCGGGATTACTGACTACTAAGGCCAACTTATGGAAAGCGCGCTTCTTATTCATCGTCTTCACTTCGCTTTTACCGCGACCTTTCACTACCTTTTTCCCCAACTCACGATGGGATTGGCGCTGTTGATCGTTGTACTCAAGACGATCGGATTGCGGCGGAACGATCCTTTCTATAACCAGGCGGCGCGCTTCTGGGGCAAGATTTTCGGCATCAATTTTGTGCTCGGCGTGGTGACCGGCATCCCAATGGAATTTCAGTTCGGCACCAACTGGTCCGTCTTTTCGCGATTCGCGGGGGGTGTGATTGGGCAAACTTTGGCGATGGAAGGCATGTTCGCTTTTTTCCTGGAGTCGGCATTCCTGGGATTGTTTCTCTACGGAGAAAAAAAGCTGAGCCCGAAAGCGCACTGGCTTTCGGCGGTTGCGGTTTTTGTCGGATCATGGCTCTCGGGCTACTTCATCATCGCGACTGATGCCTTCATGCAGTATCCGGTCGGGTACTACAAGGCCGCGGACGGAAGCTTGCAACTTGCCAGTTTCTGGACTTTCGTTCTCAATCGCTGGGCCTTGTGGCAGTATGCGCACAACATGAGCGGAGCGGCCATCACGGGATCTTTTATCATGGTGGCTGTCGGTGCTTTCTATTTGCTTTGGGGCAAGTGGACGGAGTACGGGCGCATCTTCGTTAAGGTGGGAGTCGTCACCGGCTGCGTGTTCAGCGTGCTTCAACTGTTTCCCACCGGCGACCGTCAGGGTCAGATGATCACGGACCATCAGCCCGTTACACTGGCCGCGATGGAAGGCCTGTTTAAAGGTCAGAGCGCCGCGCCACTGCTCATCGTCGGTCAACCCAACGAGGTTCAGGGGAAAATTGATAACCCGCTTCAAGTCCCGGGCATGCTGAGCATGCTGACCTACCGGCGCTGGAGCGCGCATGTCCGCGGACTCGACGCGTTCCCAAAGCAAGACTGGCCGGGAAACATTCCGCTCCTTTATTACAGTTACCACATCATGGTTGGCCTCGGAACTTTGTTCATTGCAGAGATGGTGATGGCCTTGTTCCTACTTTGGCGCGGCAAGATTTTCTCTTCGCGGTGGATGCTCTGGATCCTCATGTTATCCGCGCCGTTTCCGTATATTGCCAATACTGCCGGGTGGATGACGGCGGAACTTGGACGGCAACCATGGCTCGTCTACGGCCTGATGCGTACAGAAGACGGCTTTTCGAAGTCCGTATCAGCGGGCAACGCGATGTTTACACTCTTGGGATTCATGGGAATGTACATGGTGCTCGGCATTCTTGGCTTGTTTCTGATCCGGCGGCAGATTGAAGAAGGTCCTCCTGAAGTTGATCTCTCTTTGAAGAATCTCGCCACGACGGAGGCCCGCTGATGGGAAGCCTTTGGTTCTGGATTGTTGCCGTAATGGTGACAGCGTATGTCGTAATGGATGGCTTCGACCTCGGCGCGGGAGTGATCTATCTGATTGCCGCCAAAACACCGGAGGAGAAGCAGCGCGTACTGCGCGCCATCGGGCCGGTCTGGGACGGCAACGAAGTATGGTTGCTGGCCGCTGGAGGCACGCTCTACTTTGCGTTTCCGCAATTGTATGCTTCGAGCTTCAGCGGATTTTATCTGCCGTTGATGATGGTTTTATGGCTGCTGATGTTTCGCGCCATCGGAATTGAGTTTCGTGCGCACATTAATAATTCCGTGTGGCAAGAGTTCTTCGATGTGCTCTTTGGCGTCTCCAGTATTTTGCTGTGCATTTTCTTCGGAGCGGCACTCGGCAACGTCGTCAGAGGCGTTCCGCTGGATGCCACCGGTTATTTCTTCGAGCCGCTCTGGACTAATTTCAAACTCGGTCCGCAAACTGGAATCCTAGATTGGTACACAGTGCTGATAGGGGTCATGGCCCTGGTCACTCTGGCGGCGCACGGATCCCAGTATGTCGCGCTCAAGACCGACCAGGACCTGGGACGTCGCGCCCGTGGTATCGCGTTACTCTGCTGGCCGCTGCAATTCTTCCTCACCTGCATTTCGCTGGTCGCTACCTATTTCATCCGGCCCGACATCATGGCGAACTATTCGGCGCACCGGATTGGCATCCTGGTGCCAATCGTAGTTTTCGCAAGCCTCGGCATCATTCTCTGGGCCACCCCCAAGGGCAAAGAGAAACTTGCGTTCGTAGCATCGAGTCTTTACATCACCGGCATGCTGGTGGGCGCTGCCTTTGCGCTCTACCCCGTCGTGCTGCCCGCCCGCGATCACCAATATGATCTGACCATTCAGAACACGAGCGCGGGAGCGCATGGCCTGACCGTCGGAATCGTATGGTGGACACTTGGCGCCGTTCTTGCACTCGGATATTTCGTCTTCGTCTACCGCAAGTTCCGGGGGAAAGTGGAACTCGGAGAAGGACATTATTAAGGACCGTGAAAGTTGAGCCTGAATTAAAAAAGGGGGTAATCACCGGTCGGCACCCGCCAGGGCACAAAAAAGATCAGGCCTGCACAGGTCAGATTGAAGAATTGCATTTAAAATCACCCAGTGGTTTTCGCCCTTTGCTAGTGTAACTTTTCACGTCTGATATTTCGCGCCGAGATTCGCGTGACCCTATAAAGAGGAGCCGGACAAAATGAGTGAAGAACTCAACGAGTTGCAAGAGCACGCCGAACACGCCCGCGAGCATCCAGATCTCGCGCCCGTCAGCATCACCATGGCAGTCCTGGCAGTGCTGGTTGCAACCGTATCGTTGATGGGTCATCGCACCCACACCGAAGAAATCCTCCTGAAAAATGAAGAAGTCCTCCTGCAGAACAAAGTTACCGACCAGTGGGCCTATTACCAGGCCAAGAATATGCGCCGCCACAACGACGAGTTGTTTGCCGATCTAACAACGATCGTTGCCACCAAAGATGCGGAAGCCGCCGCGCAAGCTGAAGGAGAAATACCGAGCCGAAGCAGATCGCTACAAGGACGAACAGAAGGAACTCGATGCGAAGGCGCGCGAAATGGAAAATGAAGGCAAGCTAACTCGCCAGGAGGGAGACCTGACGCGCCGCAAAGCCGATCGTTTCGACCTCGGAGAAGTCTTCCTGGAAGTCGCTCTCGTAATCACCTCGATCACGCTACTGTCAGGGCGCAGGATTTACTGGCACATGGGGATATTCATAGCCGTCGTGGGAGTTCTGGTCGCGGGCTCGGCGTGGCTGCTGCGCTAAAGCTTTCCGGACCCGAGCAACGAGCAACACTTTCTCAACGCTTTATTGCAGCGACGGCCGCCTTAAGGTGCGAGTCCTTCAGCAGTAACTCCACTGGCACCCGCGGTCTGTTGTTGGAAACTTTACTTATCGTCTCTGCTCCTGCTTATTAGTAACTCCCCTCTGCTTCAAACTATGACAGCTGGCGAAATATCTTGACACTCCTCATATTTGTAGCGTAGAAGGTGTCGTGCTGATTCATCGCATCGACTGAAGACGTCTCGATCCGTCTTCTGTTTCGCTCTGGCTCCCTCGATCGTCGCACCATTCGACAGCGTTCACGAATTTTAGACTCCTCCAAGGAGGCACGATTATGCCGCGCCGCGCCATTTCCTTCGTCTGGTTTGTTACCGTTTTCTTTCTGCTCTCTTTGTCGGCAATGGGCAAAACGATTCATGTGCCCGCCGATCAGCCAACTATCCAAGCGGGTATCAATGCGGCCGTAAGCGGCGACACCGTGCTCGTCTCCGCCGGGACCTACTACGAGAATATTAATTTCAATGGGAAAGCCATTACCGTGACGAGCGCCAGCGGCCCGGCAGCGACCGTCATTGACGGATCGAAAGGTAACAGTCCCGCAGTCCTCTTCTCTTCCAATGAAAAACTCTCTTCGGTGATCAGCGGATTCACGACTCCAGAACGGAAATCAAGGGGTCGTTTACATCTCCGGAGCAAGTCCTACGATTTCTGGAAATGTGGTCACCAGTACCAGTTCGAGCTATGGGCCCTCGGGGATTTATGCGATTTCGGGCGGTGGCTTATTACAAGGGAATCTCATCACCAACACCTACGGGGAATCAATTCGGACTTTGACACTGGACTTCAAATCGTGGGCAATGTGATTGTCGGGGTCAACGGAACTGCGGTTAGCCTCTACGGTTCGGAGGGAACGGAAGTTGTACAGCAAAATTCCATCCTCGAGAACGGTTCGATCGGAATTTACTACTATCCCTTCTCTGGCAACGGGGCCTTCAGCCAAAATGTAATCATCGGAAACAAGAGCACCGGGGTTCGTTTGGGCGGCGGCTACAGGTCCGCTCACCGTCGTCAGCAACACCATTGCTAACAACACGTCGCAATGTTGCGGTGGAGGCGGGAGTGAACTCAGCGCCAACCCCATCAACAGCTTCATCACGCTGCAGAACAATTTGCTTGTCGCGACGGGCAGTTCTCCCGCCATGGACTGCACCTACAGCGCGGCCGCATCTGCATTCACGAATAATGACATCTATTCCGCGTACGGAAGCGCGTACACGAGCACCTGTCCCGATCAAACTGGAACAAACGGCAACCTTTCGGTCGATCCTTTATTCGCTGATCTTCTGAGCGCCGATTACCACATTCAATCAGGATCGCCCGCTGAGAATGCCGGAAGCAACTCGGCGCCCGAACGAACCGCCACCGACTTCGACGGAGACCCGCGCACCGTTGGTGGAACGATGGATATCGGCGCGGATGAATACAACTCTCCTACTACCTCAACCCTGTCGTCCCACGCGTTGCACTTCGAGGCGCAGGATGTCGGAACGTCGAGCGCACCACAGACAGTAACCCTCAGCAACAATGGAAAAAGCAGCGTGCAGATGAATATGATCGTAACCGGACCCGGTTATTCTCAGACCAACAACTGTGGAACGAGTCTGGCCTCGGGGGCGCACTGTCAGATCAACGTGACTTTCTCCCCTGTTTCGGGCGGCACGATTCAAAATGCCTTAGGCATATTTACCAATGCAACTACCAATCCCTTGTCGGTGACCTTGGTCGGCACCGGCTTGGCGCCTCAGATTCAACTTCCCTGCTGCTTCTATTTCTATGGCCAGGTTATCTACACCTCCAGCACGAACACCGGAACGATTACAAACACAGGTCAGGCACCGCTCTCCATCTCAAGCATCGTATACAGCGGCCCGGGTGATTTTGTAGAAAGCAACAATTGCCCTGCAATGCTGGCCGTTGGAGCCTCCTGTACGCTCACGGTAACTTTCACGCCCACGATTGTCGGCAATGAGTCAGGAACAATTACCTTCAACGACAATGCGCCGCAAAATCCGCAGGTCTTGACGATCAGTGGCAGCAGCGTCAGCGCCGGTATGCCCACTCTCAACCCAACCTCTCTCACCTTCCCGACGACTCTCATCGGACAGAGCAGCACGCCTCAAACAGCAACTTTGACAAATACGGGAACTGGACCGCTCGGCGTCACCAACATCTATTCTTACGGAGATTTTCCCGAGACCAATAATTGTCCTTCCATTTTGCCGGTGAGCGCTAGTTGCACACTAACCGTGACTTTCACTCCCAGTTCCCAAGGCAACGAGTACGGAAACGTCAATGTCTACACTGACAGCGCCTTCTCTGCCTCATTGAATGTAACCGGCACAGGCCAGGCTCCCGTGCCGACATTGTCCTCCCTCTCTCAAACTTCCGTGGCCTCAGGGTCCGGTGATACCCCGATGACTGCCACCGGAGCGGGTTTCGTCTACGGCTCCCAAATCTTATGGAACGGTGTGGCCCTCGGCTACTCGTACTCTTATGGCAATACGCAGATCAACTTCACCATCCCAGCCGCTGATCTGGTCACCCCCGGCACCTATCAGATCTCAGTTTTCACCCCCACTCCGGGCGGGGGAGTATCAAATACCCTGCCCTTTGTGGTGTATCAGGCTGTCAACTATGCGGTGAAATCCGTAAAGCCCACTTACAAAACCATCACTGGAACAAATCTGAACCTTAACTACTATCAGGCCGCTCAAATCACCTCGCCATTTCCCATTCAGTTTGGCGGGGGCAGTTACAGTACCCTGACGGTCGCCTCAAGCGGCATGATTTCCTTCAACGGCTGGTGGAACGAAAATAATTCGCCGATCCCGACCCCCTATGCAAGCACACTAGTCGCACCGTTCTGGATGTCACTTTATCCGTTTGGTACGGGCACCGACCACAATGTTTTCTGGGACGTGCTAGGGGCTGAGCCCAATCGTCAGTTAGTCGTGGAGTGGCGTGATGTGGGAATCTGCTGCGAGACCACAGGAACGATAACCTTCGAAGTTGTATTTTTCGAAGGCAGTAGCGAGGTATTGTTCAATTACGCCGATACGATCGTCGGTGGACCTTATTCCAACTACGACAACGGAGCGTACGCGACATCGGGAGTGCAGGTATCGTCGAACCTGGGAACTCAATACAGCTACGATCAAGCGATACTTCAGAGCAATACGTCACTGCAGTGGTATCCGAGCAGCCCCACGGCAACCGTTTCAACCAGTAGCCTCTCGTTTGGATATCACGAGATTGGCAGCAAGAGCCGTCCGCAGAAATTCACACTGACGAACGGTGGCGGCGTTGCGCTTACAATCTCGAGCATCACGATTAATAACGGGGATTTCCAACAGACCAATAACTGCGGCACGAGCCTTGCTCCCAATAAGAGCTGCGTCGTTCATGTCGTCTTCGACCCCAGCATGCCATCGGCAGAGACGGCCACTCTGTCCATCGATGACAATGCCACCAATTCGCCTCAAACCGTGGCACTCTCAGGAGTCGGATCGGTGACTCCAGTACTGATCTACCCAATCCTGGCTAACTTCGGTGGAGTCACAGTCGGCCAGACGGGTACGGTTCCCGTTGTTTTAGCGAATGCCGCGAACAAAGCACTGACCATCCAGCAGATTCTCACTAGTCCCAGCGTCTACACCCAAACCAGCAACTGCGGAGCCTCCGTGGCACCGGGAGCGAGTTGCACGATCAACGTCAGCTTCACGCCAACGCAGCAAGGGAACGTGACAGGGAAACTCTCCATCGCTCTCAATGGCAAAGCCTTGGTGGCCGAAGTAAAACTGGTCGGATCCGGAAAGTAACACAAGCAGAAATTACCCTCAGAATGGCAGCGCCGCATCGCGGTTCTGCCCTTTTCTCCTCAACTTAGGGCCTTACTTCCCTTTGTGTTCCACAACCCATTGAACCCGCACACGTGTCACGTCCCAAAGTGACACCTGTCACCGCACAGTTTCGCCTCATTGTTGAAACTCACATCAGCGCGGCAGGAATGCAGTGAATCGCTACACCGTGATTCAAGAACTCGCTGCAATGGTGAAAAGCGCAACACGTTACTTTCGCCATCATCCTCCATCCGCCAACTTAACTATTTGAGAGGAAACGCAATCATGAAAACCACCAAAATCGCGGCGCTTGTATTGACGATCGCGGTCGCTCTGTTCGTTCTGATTCCGAGTCTGTCCTGGGCCGAAGATGGCGCCGCTCTTTACAAGGCGAAGTGCGCCGCGTGCCATGGTGCAGACGCAGCCGGCAAGCCGGCAATGAAGGCCCCGGCTCTCGCAGGGAAGTCCGAAGCCGACATCACCAAGGGTGTTACCGAAACCGCGAAGCATCCGGCTCCGGTAAAGGGCCTGGCCGGTGACGACGTGAAAGCGATCGCCACCTACCTTAAGGGCTTGAAGTAGTCGGGATCGGCTGTTTCCTTGTGGCTTCCGTGCCGCTCATCCCCCAAGCGGCAATGGCAGCCAGCGGAGGTGCACCGTGCCGGAGTCCGGTCGAACTGGACTTATCGCAATGATTGCCGGCCGCTCCCCGAAACTGGCGAGCGCCGAATCCTCTCCGCACTGGCATACGGGACAGCCCGCCTGGGTTCTGCGAGGTACGTGGAACCCGGGCTTTTGTTTGCGCACACGAGCCGGCTTGAGCCGGTTGTTGCTTGCCACTTCGCCACAGTTTTCACATCCGCGCCTTTTCGTCTTTCACCAGCGGACGTCCTGTTCCGGAGTGGCCCGGAGATCACCACATGAGCAAGGCCATTCTGTATGACGCAACCATGTGCATCGGCTGCAAGCAGTGCGAGAGCGCTTGCGCCGCAGCAGAACAAACTGCCCTACGACGACACGGTAGCCGCCGAGTCGGTGCAGTCCGCGCACAAATACACGGTCGTCGTCTCCAAGAACGATAAGTTCATGCGCCGCCTCTGCATGCACTGTGAGAAGCCCGCCTGCGCATCGGTCTGTCCGGTGGGCGCGCTGCACAAGACGAAAGAAGGGCCGGTCGTCTATGACGTCTGGAAGTGCATCGGCTGCCGCTATTGCATGGTGGCGTGCGCGTTCAGCCAGCCGAAATACGAATGGCAGGCACTGAACCCGCGAGTTCGCAAGTGCGTGATGTGCCCCGACCGAGTGGCCGCCGGAAAGCCGACTGCGTGTGCCGAGATCTGCCCCACAGGAGCGACCAAATTTGGGGAGCGCGAGGACCTTATCCGCGAGGCAAAAGACCGCATTCGCCAGAACCTCTCCAACTACCGCCCGCATATTTACGGACTTGAAGAAGTCGGTGGGACGTCGGTCCTTATTATTGCCGCCGCCGATGTCGAAGACTACGGCTATCCCGCATCAGCCAGAATTGGCGACACTCCCATGCCGGAATACACCGGACGAGTTATGGAGAGAATCCCGGACTTTATTCCACTCTGGACTCTGGTGTTGGGCGGAATCTACTGGGTTTCGCATCGCCGCGATGAAGTAGCGGTTGCCGAAGCAAAAGAAAAAAATGGGAGCGCACAATGAAATTCAAACTGACTCTCTGGCGAGCCATTTTCATCGTCATCATGGCCCTCGGCCTATATTCCTCTTTCATTCGCTACTTCCGTGGCCTGGGCGCTGTCTCGAATATGACCGACCAATTCCCGTGGGGACTCTGGATCGGGTTCGATTGCCTGTGCGGCGTCATGCTGGCGGCTGGCGGCTTCTGCATGGTCGGCGCAGTTTATCTTTTCAACGTCGAACGCCTTCATCCCGTTGTACGCCCCGCGGTTCTAACCGCATTCCTCGGCTACCTGCTCTTCATCGTTGGACTGTTATTTGATCTCGGCCGTCCCTGGTTCATCTGGCACCAGATGATTTACATGAATCCGCACTCTGTCATGTTCGAGGTCGGCTTTTGCGTGATGACCTACACCACCGTGCTCTTCTTCGAATTCCTTCCCAACGTGCTCGAACGCTTCAATCTGAAGACTCCGATCAAGTGGATTCAAAAGATCTACCCAATCCTGATCGTCGCTGGTATTTTGCTCTCGACCCTCCACCAAAGCTCGCTCGGATCGCTGTATCTGATCATGCCCAGCAAGCTCCATCCGTTCTGGTACTCGCCTGCCCTGCCCTTCTTCTTCTTTGGATCGGCGGTCGCGGTCGGCTTGGCGATGACCATCTTCGAATCCACGCAGAGCGCCAAAGCCTTCGGCCGTCAACTGGAACTTCCGGTCCTGGTCACTCTGGGAGGCGCTTTGCTGATTGCCCTTTGGGTGAATGCCCTGCTCCGCTTTGAAGACTATTTCCATCGCGGCTTGCTGCGTCAGGTCGTGACGCCTAGCTATGAAGCGTATTTCCTGTGGCTCGAACTGACGCTGACCTTCGTCATTCCCATTGCCATGCTCAGCTTCAAGAAAGTCAGATTGTCACCACAGCTTCTGTATCTCGCTTCTATCTCGACCGTGCTGGGATTCATCACCAACCGTCTGAACATTGCTCTGATCGGATTTGAGACCTACGTTGGCCATCACTACGTTCCGAAGTGGACGGAGTTTTCCATCACTTTAATGATCATCGCCATTGGATTCGCTCTGTTTGGTGTAGCCGTTAAGTATCTGCCGATTTTCGAACCCGAGAAATCGCACACGCTCGAAGAACCGGAAATACCAGTTGGGGCCGGGGTTCTGAGCCATGCCGGAGACTGATAAAAAACCGGCGATCCGCACGTTGGACCGCGTTCGCTATGGGCTTGGAACGAAACTCATCGCGTTGCTTCTGGGCGCGATGGTCGTGATCTTTGGGCTCCTCGGATATTTGACGATTCGATTGCAACGCCAGCATCTGGAGGCCGCAACGCTCCTGAGTGCCGAGCGGGTCAGTGATGTCATCCGGCGCAACACCACCGAGTACATGCTGCGCAACGATCGCGAGGGCCTTCACCACGCCATTTCGACCATGGCCAACGAGCCCGGCATGGTGCGACGTTCGCGTCTTCGATCGGGAGGGCCGCATCAGCTACTCCAGCGATCCCTCCGAAGTAAACCGGACCGTGGATAAGGACGCCGAAGCCTGCTACGGCTGCCATGCTCACCAACAACCACTGCCGAAGCTCAATCGTCCTGACCGCTTTCGCATCTATCCCTCGCAAGGCGAGCGGGTGCTCGCAATCATTACGCCGATTGAAAACCAGCCCAACTGCTCGAACGCCAGCGTGTCACGCGCATCCCGAGCAACAGCAGATCCTCGGAGTGCTTGATACCCACCTATCGCTGGCACATACCGACCTGCAACTAGCGCAACTTTCGTGGCGAGTCGCGATCTGCGATGCGCTGGCGATGGCGGCGACGACGTTCCTTAGCTGGATTTTCATTCGGCGCCTTGTTGATCGCCCAATCTGAAGCAACTTCAGGCAGGAACCGTAAAGCTCAGCGAAGGCGCGCTTGGTTACCAGATCGCTCGTCCTTCGCACGGATGAAATTGGAATGCTGGCGATTCGTTCAATCGCATGAGTCTTCAGTTGCGCGCCGCAAACGAAGAAATCGTTTCCTGGGCGCATACCCTCGAAGACCGGGTCGAAGAAAAGACCCGCGAACTGCGCCGGGCCGACAACGAGGTGCTGCACGTGGAGACGATGGCTTCCGTCGGCAAGATGGCCGCTGTCGTCGCGCATGAAATCAATAATCCACTTTCCGGCATCCTCACCTACTCCAGGCTCCTTAAGAAGTGGGTCGACAACGACACGGTAGGCCACGAGAAAAAGCAGAGGCGCAGCAGTGTCTTGATCTCATCGCGTCGGAGAGCCGGCGCTGCGGCGAGCTTGTAAAGAACCTACTCAGCTTCTCCCGTCAGTCGCCGATGAACATTCAGCCTGTCGACCTTAATCGCGTAGTCGAACAGTGCACCATGCTGATTCGTCACAACCTTGAGATCGCCGCTGTCGAACTGCACTCGACGCTCGCGCCGGACCTGCCACGTCTGCTATGCGATCCCTCGCAGATCGAGCAAGTGTTGCTGGCGGTAATCGTCAACGCCGCCGACGCTATGCCGAAGGGCGGCAATCTCTGGGTCGAATCCCGTCTTTCGTCCTGATCGCTTCCGCATGTTGTTCTTAACGGTGCGGGATGACGGATCCGGCATTCCCGCCGAGGTTCTGCCGAAGATTTTCGAGCCCTTTGTCACCACCAAAGAAAACGGACATGGTACCGGCCTCGGACTGGCCGTCAGCCGCGGCATTGTGGAACGCCACAGCGGCAAGATCGTGGTCGAGTCCGAAGTCGGAAAAGGAACAACCGTAACCATCACGTTGCCGGTGCCTAGCACGGTGGCACCCGCATTCGAGCCTGCCCTGGCAGGCGCAGAACAAAAGGGGTGATTCGATTGACGCAACCAGCAAAACTACTCATCGTGGACGACGAACTGAGCGTGCGCGACTCTCTGGCCAAATGGTTTCATGAAGAGGGATACGAAGTCGGCACCGCTGAAGACGCGAACAGCGCTTTGACCAAAATGGCCGAAAAACCGTGGGACGCAGCACTTTGTGACATCAAAATGCGCGGCACCGACGGCATTGAACTCCAACGACGCATGCACGAAATCGATCCTAACCTCATCGTCATCATGATGACCGGCTACGCGTCGGTTGAGACCGCGGTCACGGCGCTCAAGAATGGGGCCTACGATTATGTCACTAAGCCGCTCGATCCCGATGAGATCGCCCACCTCGTAAAGAAAGCGCTCGCTCACAAGCGCACCGAGGAAGAAAATGTCCGCCTACGCGAAACCGTTGCCGAAGTCGCCCGCCCCGAGGAGATCATCGGAGAGAGCGAGGCCATGCAGAAGGTATTTCATGCCATCGAGACCGTCGCACCGACCGACGCCACCGTGCTTGTCACCGGCGAAAGCGGCACCGGCAAAGAGCTTGTCACGCGCGCCATCCATCACGCCAGCCCGCGCCGTTTCCATCCGCTGGTCGTGATTCACTGCGGAGCTCTTACCGAGACGCTTCTCGAAAGCGAGCTCTTCGGGCACGAAAAAGGTGCCTTCACCGGCGCTCAATATCGTAAGAAAGGCAAGTTTGAAATCGCCGAAGGTGGAACGGTCTTCCTCGACGAAATCGGCGACATCAGCCTTAAAACACAGACTGATCTTCTCCGCGTTTTGCAGGAGCATGAAATTGTTCGCGTCGGCAGCACCCAGTCCATCAAGGTTGATTTCCGATGCGTCGCCGCCACCAATAAAAATCTCGAGCAATTGATCGAAGAAGGTAAATTCCGTCCCGACCTCTTCTACCGTCTCAACGTTTTCCATATTGAACTACCGCCGCTGCGTGACCGTCACGATGACGTTCCGTTGCTGGTCAATCATTTCGTCCGCAAGTTCTCGCTGCAGATGAACAAGAAAATCAACCGCGTCAACCCCGCTGCGATGGACCTTCTTCAGCAGCAGCCCTGGCCCGGGAACATCCGTGAATTGGAAAATGCCATCGAGCGTGCCATGGTCGTCGCGCAGGAGCCGGAGATTCGCGAACAGGATTTCGTCTTCAAGACGCACTCGAGCGACGCCCAACGGAGTCCCCAAATCGCTCGAAGAAATGGAAAAAGCGCATATCCTGCGCGTGCTCGAAGAGTGTGGCTGGAACCAGACGCGCACCGCAGAAACGCTCGACATCGACCGCGTCACCCTGCATCACAAGTTGAAACGCTACGGCTGGAGCCGGCCCGTCGAAACGCGATAGGGGACCGGAATGAAGATGCTCGATCTGCTACCGGTCGGAGACGTCGATGCGCGGCTGCTTCATACGCTGGCGACCGCGCTCGCCGATTCTTTTCGCGTGCCCTGTCGAATTCTCGACCAGCGGCTGGACCCGCAATTCGCTTTTCATCCCGAGCGGGGTCAGCACCATTCGTCCGAGCTCTTGCAGGGCATGAAGCGTTATGCCGACGCCGGCGCATGGCGCGTACTCGGCATCACCGGCGTTGACCTCTACATTCCCATTTTGACCTTCGTCTTCGGAGAGGCCCAGATGGGGGGACCGTGCTCCGTCGTTTCCTTCCACCGACTGCGGCAACAGTTTTACGGTCTACCCGCCGACCCGGGCCTGCTCGTGGAGCGTTTGGTGAAAGAAGCCGTGCATGAAGTGGGTCATACCTTCGATCTCACTCATTGCGATGATTATTCCTGCGCGATGGCGCCATCTCATGCGGTGGAATGGATTGACCTGAAAGAAACGAACCTATGCTCTTCCTGTCAGGCACGCGCCATCGAAGCGATCAGCTAGACATCACAATTGGCTGTGATTCGCTGATTACCCGCTAGCGTTGTCCTGAATTACTACACTTGTGACATCGCTCACACCGCTTCTGTGGGATTAACAAGTCAACGTCACATTCGACAGCTGTTCGTCAGCGGTTACTAACTCGCTCTAATCTGGAAAAACGTCACGCCGCTAATCCCTTGTAATTGCAAGCGAAACAACATTAAGAATAGTCGTTGGGTGCGGCCATTCACGTGCAAATCCGTTTGTTACTCCCTGACGAAAGCCTCCAGCGGAGAAGACAAGGATTTCATTCCATGCTTCACAAATGTGCGAACCCTGGATGTGCCGTTCCATTTCGCTCTCTCCATGAGGGCAAGCTCTTCCTGGCAGAAACTTTCAGTGAGGATAGCGACTCCGGGTTCGACGGAACCCGCCGCAAGATGCGGAAAAGGGAACATTTCTGGCTGTGCGGCGCTTGCTCCGCTCATTTCACTCTACACTTCGATGTCGTGCTCGGAATGCTGACAGTACCAATCGGCGAACGACCAGCGCTTCGTCCCATTGCACCGCGCGCAGCATTCGCCCGCGGTTAAGAGGAATTCAATGAATTACGCAGTTACAAAAAATCTCCCATGCTCCGTCTGCGGACAGGTCACCCTCCGCCATGGCGGTTGGTTCCTGGTTGTCGAGAACCGCTGGTTCGACCGAATTAAAATTCTCACATGGCACTCTTCACTCGCCGCGAAAGACGGTGTAAGAGAGTGCATGCTGCCGCGAACATCTCAAAGCACTACTTACCCATTGGCTCGATCACGCCAGGCTGGACATTGCTTCCCGACGCGCAGAATTACGCCGTTCCCGATCACCAGTGACGCGGCCCGCACCGAAATCGATCTTGGCCTCGCTTCCGCTGGTTGTTTAGTCGGTGAATTGTTCGTCCACCGCGAGACGTTCTCCCGGATATGGACGGGCTCGGCTGCGAGCCTGGAGTGCATATTAGAGGCTCTCATCCCCGCTCCCGACGAGACGGTTCGCCAGAGCAATTCACCTTCCCTCTGTTCCATCCTTCGCGGCTCGGGCCCAGGAGGTCCCTATCCACTAGCTCTGGGCGCCTCGTGCTCCTTCCATGCCTGCCAGTCCTTGCCCACCTTTTCAGCCATAGACTGCGCCGCCTTCAGCAGCCACGTCCCCTTGCGTTTGCGCAAGTCCTTCAACACCGGGCGGCGCTTCTCTTCGTTCCCGACATGCACGTTGGCCGTCTCGCGGCCCATAGCTTCCAGCAGTCGTAACTCCCCGCGAGCCGTTCCAAGCGCATCCAGTTCGATCCGCGAACAATGGGGAGACAGCCGCCTGACCAGCCAGTTACCGCGGAGCTGCACGTGAGGATCAGGGCAGCGTACTGCTCGTCTCAAAATTGACGCATACAGAATTTCCGCGGGCGCATCGGGATCGGCCCAGTGCAACGCCGACGGCGCCAATGCCTTCACCTCCCGTGCTACGCGGCCACCTTTCCATTCGCCGATAGCGACCACCCGCATGCGTCCCAGGCTTCCCAGTCCCGCCAGGCGGCGGGCCAAGCGGTACGGCATCTTCGGATCGGGAAGACTATGTTCCAATGCCTCGCGAACAACCTCAGGCGCGGTTCCTCGAAAGGGCGGCAGACTGTCTAACTTTTGCCAGAATCGAACAGGATCGCGAAGCTTATTCTCGGCAATCGCCCGCAGCCATACGTGCTCTTCGCTCAACACAAAGGGATGGCCGCCTTGCTCCATCCCTAGTTCGTATCCGGCCAGAATCGAATCCGCAGCGTCTTAGGTTTCATACAAAGGCGTTCTTCCCGGACTGCCAGCAACGCACTAGTTACAAGCCGCACCAAGTCCACGGTATAGGGATAGTTACAAGCCTCATCGAAGTCGTTAATTCCCCAAATCAGCCGCCCCTCGGCGTCCCGCCATGTGCCGAAGTTCTCCACATGCAGGTCGCCCACTGACAGGAGGTTGCGGCGCCTGTACCAGATCCGGACACAGGTCTGCCCACACCTGCATCCATCGATAGAAAGTCGCGCGGAAAAATGAGAACTCCGATTCCGCCATCCGCGCATGTTTCAAACGCATGTCTGGCCGGAATATCTGCAGGTGGCGGCCCAGCCATTCTTCGTAATTTTTCGTAGCCTTGATGACGTTCATGGCTGGAAAGCAACGATAAGAACGCGGGAACTCCCTGTCAAGGCAAAGGGGAAAACGAAGAGAAAACCCGCGCCCCGGGGCAGGGGGCGCGGGTCGGGAGGAGCAACTAGCAACCAGGCTAATTGCTGTAATAGGCCGCGTTTTTCTCCAGGAACTCCTGTTTGTCGGCGGGAAGATCTTCGGCCGCGAAGATCGAATCCGACGTGCACGCCGGCACGCAAGCGCCGCAATCGATGCAGCCAGCTGGGTCGACATACAACTGGGTCACTTCCTCCACCTTGGGCTCATCGGTCTTGGGATGAATGCAATCGGTCGGACAGACATCCACGCAAAGATGATCCTTGATGCAATTATCTGTGATTACGTATGCCATGTTCTTATGATTCCTTTCCTCACTCATGCACAACTAAATGTCTGCGTCCTGACGGCGCGGTGACGATCATCACAGGCCGCATGTGGCCTAGAGGTCACAGCGACCTGTGACGGCTGTCACAGCCGGGCCATTAGGCAGCTTGTAAAAAGAATGACAATTAATAGAACCAAGGGAAGTACATAGCATTGCCCGGCCCAAACCCCACGACCCCACATGCCGCCACCTGGCGGCGGGCCGGGCATTCGCTCTCTTTCAATTCCTCCTCCGACCTGATCAACCCGTCTACCCGATGAGCTGGATTTCATCTCCTCTTTGCAGAAGTCAACCCCGGTTCATGCGCTATACTCGCTCTTCCTCAAAGACGTTCTGCGGACGTTCTGCAGGGACAAAATCAGGTGTTGCCATGAAGCACAAACTAACGAGAATGTCATTCCAACACCGATCCAGGAGAAATTCGTGCGTCTGATTCCACACGATGCTAAGTTCTTCGAACTCTTCGCGGAGCTTTCGGGCTACCTCACCGACGGCGCCAAGCTTCTCCGCAATATCCTTGAAGATCCCACCGATCTCTACATGAAGGTCGAGCAGGTGCAAGCCATCGAACATAAAGGCGACCGCGCCACGCACGCCATCATCACGAAACTCAATCAGAGTTTCATCACGCCCTTTGACCGTGAAGACATTCACAAGCTGGCATCTTCGCTCGATGACGTTCTCGACTTCACGAATGCCGCGGCCAACCGTCTCGTCATGTACAAGATTGCCGAGGCGCCCCCGGACGCCGCCGAACTCGCGGGACTGATCGTTCTGCAGAGCGAAGAACTAGCGCGTGCAGTTGCCTTGCTGGAAAAAAACGGCGCCGTCATGAAACACTGCGAAGAGGTCAACCGCCTCGAAGACGAGGCCGACCATGTCAGCCGCAGGGCTATCGCCCGATTGTTTGAGACTGAAAAAGATCCGATCAAGCTCATTAAGCTCAAGGAACTCTACGAGGTTTTGGAAATGGCTACCGACAAAGCTGAAGATGCCGCCAACGTACTCGAAGCAATCCTTCTCAAGAGTGCCTAGCACTTCCAAACCGGAGAGATTTTTCGGGATTGCTGTGTCGTAACGGCTCGAAGAGGCCGCTGCCATTAGACAAAAATTTGGAGGCTCCACTCCCCCGTGCATATCGACGTCGTCCTCGTCCTGATCACGATTCTGGTCGCACTCATCTTCGATTTCGTGAACGGGTTTCACGATTCGGCAAACAGCATCGCGACGGTCGTCTCTACCCGCGTTCTCTCCCCGAGGCTTGCCGTATTGTGGGCCGCAACTTTCAACTTCCTGGCAGCTTTTTTCCTGGGGACGGCAGTCGCGAAGACTATCGGCAGCGGCATGATTCGTCTCGAGTACGTCAACCAGCACGTGGTTCTCGCGGCCCTCTTTGGCGCGATCATCTGGGACCTGCTGACCTGGTGGTGGGGCCTGCCGACTTCTTCCTCGCACGCGCTGATTGGCGGATATGCGGGCGCCGCCATGGCAAATGCTGCTCTCCATCGCGGCGTAGACACTGTCTTCTCCGTAATCATTCCCCAAGGCTGGTACAAGACCCTCATCTTCATCGTGATCGCGCCCATCATCGGACTCGTTCTCGGATTCCTCTTCATGCTCTCTATCTACTGGATCTTCCGGCGCTCCGCGCCCCAACCAGTCGACCGTCTGTTTCGCAGACTGCAATTGCTATCCGCTGCCGCCTACAGCCTGGGGCATGGCGCCAACGATGCGCAGAAGACAATGGGGATCGTAGCGGGCGCGCTCTACACCGGCGGCTTCATGAGCAAATCCGATATGTTGGGAAGTTGGGGCCGATTCCACTGGCCCATCATCCTGGCCGCCCACGCAGCCATTGCTCTGGGAACTTATCTCGGAGGCTGGCGCATCGTTAAGACCATGGGCCAGAAAATCACCAAACTGAAACCGGTGGGCGGTTTCTGCGCAGAGACGGCCGGTGCAATCACCCTATTTGCTACCGCGCTGGCGGGCATTCCGGTGAGCACCACCCACACAATTACTGGAGCCATCATCGGGGTTGGCGCGGTTCACCGCTTATCTGCAGTACGCTGGGGTATCGCAGGTCGCATTGTGTGGGCATGGATCTTTACGATTCCGGCCGCGGCCCTGATCGCAGCTGTCACTTTCTCGATCCTGAATCGCTTGGGATGAAAGCTCCGCAGGGTTTCTACTGGCAAGCAAGCCGGCGCTCCCGCCGACTTATAAACCTTCCCATCCTTCATCACAAACTCAACCCGCTCCAGCAGGCTGATGTCTTTCAACGGATCTCCGCTCACGGCAATCAAATCCGCGAACTTCCCTGCTTTGATCGATCCCAATTCATCGCTGTGTCCGAGCAAGTCTGCCGCGTTCGACGTCGCAGCCTGAATCGCCTGCATCGGCGTCATGCCGTACTTCACCATGAACGCGAACTGTTTCCCGCTTGTTCCATAGGGGCACACGCCCGCGTCCGTACCAAAGGCCATCTTCACGCCCGCCCTTACGGCCTTCCCAAAATTCTCCCGTTGGATCCTTCCCAGCTCCGCATCGTGTGCCAGAAAGTCAGCAGGCGTCTGGCCGGTCTGCGCTCCCGCCTGGATGCACTCCTCGTCGTAGATATCCATGTCGAGATAAGTGCCGTGCTGCTTGGCGAGCGCGATCAGTTCGTCGTTCAACATTTCCGCATGTTCAACGGAAGCTGCGCCCGCCAGAATCGCGTTCTTGATTCCCTGCGCCGCATGCGCGTGCACGGCAACGCGCAACCCGAAGTGGCTGGCTTCGTCAACGCCAGCCTGCAATTCTTCCTCGGTAAATTCAAGCGAAGCAGGATTGCTGCCATGCGCCAGCACCGCGCCCGTCGACAGCATTTTGATGACGTTGACTCCGTCGTGGGCCAGCAACCGAACCTTCTGCCGCACTTCCCACGGACTGTTGGCTTCCCCGTAGTGCAGGTCCCATGGCAGTTGAATGTCAGGGGCCTGACCAGTCATCGCACCGGCACCCCCGGTGATCGTGATGTAAGCTCCCGCCACAAGCATGCGCGGACCAATCACATCTCCACGGGTAATCGCATCGCGCAACGCAATATCGTTCAGCGCCCGGTAGGTGCCCACATCCCGCACCGTCGTGAATCCCGAGAGCAACATCGCGCGCGCGTTCGGAACCGATTCCAGCACGATCTGCGATGCCGTCTTTTTCAAAGTGTCGAAGGGTTCGCCACTACTCTTGCCGTCCGCCAGGTGGGTGTGGCAATCGATCAAGCCGGGCAGCACTGTTTTATCCGACAGATCAATCCACTTCGCATCTCCCGGAATGTGCAACTCCTTGCCAATGGCCGCGATCTTGTTGCCGACGATCATGATCTTCTGGTCCGTCAGCACTGTTCCGGAGTCAGGATCGATCAATCGCCCAGCCTTGATGACCGTCACCTGCGCGAAGGCAACCACGCCGAACGCACACACCCCGGCCGTGATCGCCACTACCGTGAGAAGAATATTTTTCAAGGTTCACCCAACTTGACGCGTTTCTGTGCCGCCGAATCGCGAGCCAAATAACCCGTCACCCAATCGCAGCGGCCTGTCCCAACCCGCTCTTCAAATCCGCCGCCAGCAACTGATGAAACAACTGCTCTCCCGCCTCGCGCCGGGCTGACAAGCGTCCCGCACCATACGCCCGCGACTTCAGCCCACGCTGCACGGCCTCGCAGATTCCGAGATCCTCGTCCTGCACGCGATTTCCCACCGCGACGCTTCCCTCGTTGTACTCGCGTGCCGACTCGCTGACATCGCTGAAATAGAAGTCGAACACGACTCGGCAATGATCCACATCAACCGGAATCACCAGATTTGTGTCCAGATATCCCTCATAGCAGTTGAACATGAAGTTCGGATGCAGCCAGAAATACCACGCTCGGTCGCCGCGACGCGTCGCACCCGTCGCCGCATCCTCCTCTGAACTCACCATCGGACTCGACTGCAAACAATAGCGATCTTCATTCTGGATTGTGTACTGCTTGTAATCGAGCACGGAATTCAAACCCTTGTGCAGGTGCGGCACGTGATATCCGCCATCCAGATAGTTATCGACAAACACCTTCCAGTTGCAGTGGATGTCATAGGTCTGGCTGGAGAAATAATGGAGTTTCGTCAACCCGAGCGGAGCAACTCGGTTCACGATTCCCCCCAGAAATTCCGCGAGAGGCCGCGCATGCGGGTCGAGGTTGACGAATACGAACTGCTCCCAAATATCCACTTTCACCGGGAACCAATCCATTATCTTTGCGGTCGAAGTTCTTCACGCCCTCGAACTCGGGCATGCCTTTCAGCGAACCGTCCAACCCGTAGTTCCACCCGTGATAAGGACAGTGAAGAATCGAAGCCAGTCCGCACGGTTCGGTTACGACGGCTGCCGCATGATGCCGGCAGACGTTGTAAAACGCCCGCAGGACACCATCATTGCCTCGCACCGCAACGATCGGCTCTCCGGCGACGGTCGAGGTCACGAATTGTCCCGACTTCTCGACCTGATCGACGCGGCCCATCACCTGCCACGTTCTCGAAAATACAGTCTGGCGTTCGAGTTCGGCAATGCGCGCGTCGACATACCACGCGGCCGGAATCGTTGACGCTTCCGTCAACGGCGCGGCTGCGTCGTAGCTGGCAACAATTTCCTCTACGCTCTTTCCGCCGATCATGCTTTCGTTCCTGAAGACCTGCGCTTTCTCCGATCCGATCGCCCGTCGCAGCAGTTCCACGAACTGCTCAATGCGCGCTTCTTTCTTCTCCGGAACCGGACCCGATTTGCGGAACAATCCAGGATCGAGTTCCTCGGTCAGCAACGCATCCTGAAAACGGTCCATCGTCCACTCCAGGATCGAACCGATCATGTCGACATCGAGATCCGAGCGCAACTCTCCACGCTGGACGCCGTAATTCACAAACTCATGCCAGCCATATGGATCCTCCGCGACGAGAAAGCGATTGATCTCCCTTCGCAGCGCCAGATCGGTCCCATAATTTCCGACCAGATAAATCCGGTACGACGCCCAGTTGTCGCGCACCATGTACTCCGTACGTCCCAGCCAGTACCGTAAAACATCAAAGAACCCTCGCTCCTGCGCTTCCGCCGGAGCCTCCATATATTTCGGAAACGACCGCACTGCTTTCTTATAAGCTTCGAAAAACAGCCCATCTTTACTTTTGAAATGTTGGAACACTGATCCCTTGGCGATTCCCAGTTGCGCCGCGATGTCTTCTACCCGCGCCGCACTGTACCCGCGCTCCGCAAAATGCCGGATCGCAACGTCCACAATCATTCCCCGTTTCGCTTCTGATCGAGGACGCGGCTTTGCGTCCCGCCTTAGTTGAGTTGGTTTCGCTAGACTACTGGTAATTCCCTCCAAAACAGGCCCCCTCGGTAGTTTCTTTGACCCTTGGTCAATGCAACATATAGTATCTCTAAACAAGTTTTCAATGGCTTTTCTATTATGCATCCGATACGTTTTCACATCGAGCACGATTAGTGTTTGACCTTCGGTCAGACCTCTGCAAACTACGCGCGGCGCGATTTCTTGGCGTTGAAATAGCGCAACGGCTTTAGGGGGATAAAGACATGAACGAAACGGTGCAGCAATACACAGCGCGGATCCTGGCACACACGACCGGTCAAGACCCGATTAAAGTCCTCGCCGGGACGCCGAAGAAACTGGAGCGTCTAATAAAAGGCGCCAGCGCCGCCAAACTGCGCAAGCGTCCGGCACCCGACAAGTGGTCAGTCTCGGAGATTCTGGCCCATCTCGCCGACGTCGAAATCGTCATCGGCTGGCGGATACGCTCGGTCCTGGGAGCCCCCGGAACTCAGATTCAGGCTTATGACCAGAACGCGTGGGTGGAAGCTTTGCATTATGAAAAGCGCGGCTTCCGGGAAAGCCTGGTGCAGCAGCGCGTGCTGCGCGAAGCCAACCTCGCACTGCTGAAAACGCTAACGCCTGAACAGTGGAAGCAATTTGGTCAACATTCCGAGCGCGGACAAGAAAGCATCGAACGGATTGTCACCATGGTTGCAGGCCACGACCTGAACCACATTCTGCAGATCGAGCGCGCCCTGGCGTCGAAGAAAAAATAGGGTTATTGGGAACTTGCCGAATTACGCAATTCCCTACGAACTGCCAATCCATATCCCAGCGATAAACACCAGCACTCCGCCCACCACCACTTGAAACGCCGCCGACAGCAGCGGAGTATCCATATACCGGTTGCGAATCCACGCAATCGCTCCCAGTTCAAACGCCACTACGATCATCGCTGCCACGAATGCGGCGTGAAAATTCGGAATCAAGAACGGCAGCGTATGCCCAATCCCGCCGGCTGCTGTCATCAGTCCTGTAACCGCTCCGCGCAGCACTGGACGTCCGCGGCCTGTCAGCGACCCATCGTCCGACAGTGCCTCGGCAAACGCCATCGAAATTCCCGCGCCGATCGAAGCGGCCAAGCCCACCAGAAACGCGTCTTTGCTGCTTCGCGTCGCAAACGCCGCCGCAAACACTGGAGCCAGTGTCGAAACTGATCCGTCCATCAGCCCCGCCAGCCCCGGCTGCACAATCTGCAACACGAACAACCGACGCTGCGCCTCGTCCTCCGACTTCTGCACATCGGTCGTGATCTCTTCGCCCAGCGCTTCGGCCGCGTTCTGATGCTTGCGCTCCACTTCCTCCAGATCGCCGAGCAGTTTCCTGATCCCCGCATCGGTCACCTGCGTGATCGCCTTCTTATAGAACTGACGCGTCTCCAGCTCCATCAACTCTGCTTGCTTGCGCACCTCCGCAATCTTCAGAGGCCGCGTTAGCCAGAACGGACGCCGCTGGATGAATCCCTTTATGTCTTGCCGCCGCATCAGCGGAATGTGGTCCCCGAAGCGAGCGCGGTAGGTGTCAATCAACGCGGCCCTGTGCCCCGACTCTTCCTTCTGCATGTCATCGAATAACTTCGCTGTAGCCGGATAAGTCTCGCGAAGCCCATCGGCGAAATCCGCATACACGCGCCCATCTTCTTCCTCAAAGGCAATTGCCAGCGCCAGGATCTCGCGCTCCGATAGATCCTTGAACTTACGTGCCATTCCTTAATTCTCCTCGATCTTCGGCTTTTGCAGTCGCGGCCGGGAGTCAGACACAACAAACTGTAAGCCGAAGCAGGATTTTATCCTGTGCGCCAGTCCATGTGCTGTGATAACCAAACAGAAATGATGTTAAAGGACGTTTGCCATGACAGCGGAATTAAGCATGAACGGGGCAGCGAGTGAAATGCCTCGCGGCTTGGGTCGCTAATCTACCAGTTGAAAGCTGAACATCGACATGTTTGCGTGCTCGATCCCTTCAAAAATCGGTACCAGGTGTGCCGATGGTCCGGCCGCTCCAAGCACAGGAAAAAGGGGAGCGAAGTGTTCTGGAGTTGGCACCGCGCGGCCCGCATCCGGAGCCGCTTCTTGGTATGTAAAAAGCGACTCGAAATCGTGCTTCTCGATCCGATCCTTCACCCACTTCTGAAACCCGCGCGCCCACAAGTCCACCGGTGCATCTTTTTCGCGAAAGTTCATCAGCCGAAGGTTGTGCACGATGCCACCGCTCCCCATCACGAGCACACCCTCTCGTCGAAAAACTGCAAAGGCTTGTCCCACTTTATAAAGTTCTCTTGGCGACCACTGCATCGGCAGAGAAATTTCAACAACGGGAATCCGTGCATCTGGAAAGATCAGCCGCAACGGAACCCATACGCCGTGATCCCAGCCGCGCTGCTGGTCGAGGCTCGCATCGAAGCCAGCCCGTTTCAACCTATCAGCTACTTCGTCTGCCAGCGAGGGCGATCCAGGTGCATCGTACTTAATCTGGTATAGCTCTTGCGGAAAACCTCCAAAGTCATAGATCAACTGCGGATGTGCTCCGGCAGCAATTCGGATTCCCGGCTCTTCCCAGTGCGCCGAAATCACGACGATGGCTCGGGGATCTGCTGACTGGCCGAACTCCCCCAAGGCTCGCGCATACGGTCCCTTTTCAAGAACCGTCATCGGCGATCCGTGCGAGATGAATACCGCGGGCTGAGTATTCGACAAGTTCATGCCCATTCTATGATGTCAGCAAGAAACGGTATCAACCTTTCCTCAGTGCAGTGCAAAACGAGGCCCTTTTCACAGGCCCAACACGAAAGTAACCTATCCAGAATCTGCAGGCGAGCGCAAGATGGAGATGCCTAATTCGATCGGGCGCCATTCAAATATCATGCCGCAGAAACTCATGGATGTTCTCATGCTGGGACGCTGTTCGCACGAGTTCTCTTGGCCACGCCGCACTGCTAGCGGGGACTATTACCAGGTCTGTCTACTCTGCGCGACCGCGTATCAGTATGACTGGAAGACCATGCGTCGCGGAGATCCGGTCGAACATCCGGCAGCCGAGACCACCACAGTCCGACGCCGTTCCGGTCAGAGAAAGCCGACCTGGATGCCGCGCGCCCGTCGCCTTAAGCTCAGTCTTCCCATTCGCTATCGTGGAAAGAACCTGAGCACATGGTATGAGGGTACGGTTCTGAATATCAGCCAGTCCGGCCTGATGTTCTCTGGACCTCAACAATTGCCCGCGAATGCACTGGTCGAAATGATCTTCGAAATGCCGGAAGAAATTTCTGGTCAGAAGAACAGCAATGTTCTCTGCCAAGGTCGTCTGATTCGAGTAAAAGACACCGTTGTCGAAAATATCGGAGACGCTTTCGGCCTTGCTGCCTCAATCCTCGATTACAAATTTCTCCACAAGAACTAAGTAGCCTCGAATGAGATAGCCAACTACTATCTGCCATAGTTGCTCGCTTCGCGTCTATCCCTCGACTTGCCCTTCTGGGCGCGGCTTACACCAATTCCATGCACTTCAGATGCGAATCTTTTCACTCTTCCAAAACACGAGAAATCACGTTACAGTTATGGCCGCTGTCAAGTCCGAAGGAGATCCCATTTGAACTTACTTCAAAAGCTCGCAATCGTGTGCACCGTACTGTCTACAGTGCTCGGAACCGCTCTCGCTCAAACATGGACGCCTCTGGTCAATCAACCGGGCGCAGACGTCGGTGCCATGCTGCAACTCAGGGATGGCAGAATTCTGGTGCATGAGGAACAGTCGGGAAACTCCGCAGCCTGGCACCTTCTGACTCCAGACGCCTCCGGCAGTTATGTGAATGGCACATGGAGTTCGGGCGGTCTGCTGCCTTCTGGCTACGCTCCCTGGTTCTTCGGATCCCAAGTGCTGTTGGACGGCAAGACTGTGGTGATCGAAGGTGGAGAGTACAACAATGGCCGACAGGCATGGACGACGCTGGGCGCGATTGGAACAATCTCCGGAAACAGTCTGACTTGGACGTCCAATTCGGCGCCGTCCGGCTGGACTACCCTCGGCGATGCAGAGAGCGTGCTTCTGGCCAATGGAAAGTACATGCAGGCTAACTGCTGTACATCACAGAATGCCTTGTTCAATGGCCCGAATTCATGGACCTCGACCGGCTCAGTGAAGCAGTCAAGTAACGATGAATCAGGATTTACGCTTCTGCCCAACGACCTGGTGTTGACCGTGGATGCAAAATCCGACTCCGCATGCGGTACCACCCGCGGTTCCGAGCTTTACGATCAGACGACCGGCGTATGGTCGTGCGGACCACAACTTCCAGTCCAGCTTTACAACGCCAACGACGAAGAATTAGGCGCCGCCGTCGTGATGTACAACAACAAGGTTCTTCAGTTTGGCGGCAACGTCAACGCCACCGCAATCTATGACATCGCCAGCAACACTTGGTCGGCCGGTCCAACTCCCGCGAACGGTCTGGATCAGGCCGATGGACCAGCGGCGATTGAGGCGAACGGAAAAGTGCTCGCGATGTTGAGTCCCGGACTCTTTAAGGGTGGTTGCCAGTTTGTCGAGTACGATCCGGTCGCCGATACTTTGACCAACACGGCCAATCCCGCGAACTGCCCGAGCGATTCATCGTACGTTGGACACCTGATGACGCTTCCGACTGGCCAGATCATGTTCACGGACTTCAGTGGAGTGGTGGAAATTTATACACCGGCCGCGGGTATCGTCTCAGGCGTTGCTCCAACGATCGACTCCGTCGGTTCGCAGGTCAACAGCCCCTCGACCGGGAATGCACTATCCGGCACGCAGCTCAATGGTCTTACGGAGGCCAACGCCTACGGCGACGACTACCAGGGGGCAACCAACTACCCGCTGGTTCGTCTGGTACAGGTCGCGGCGCCAAACAATGTTTACTACGCCACCACTCACGATGAGACCACGCATTCGATCGCCCCGTTGACTGCGAACTCTACGCTGTTCGACGTTCCGTCCGGCCTCGCGGCTGGAGCGTACAGCCTGTATGTGGTTGCCAACGGAATCGAATCGGCCCCCGTAACCGTAAACGTTGTTGCCAGCGCTGATTTCAGCCTCACCGCGAGCCCATCTTCCGTGAGCATCGCGCAGGGCAGCAGCGGCACGAGCACCATCACGGTTGTTCCTGTCAACGGCTTTAACAGCAACGTCACTTTGAGCGCAAGTGGTTTGCCGAGCGGAGTGTCGGCTGCATTCTCTCCGAACCCGACCTCGACGACCAGCACCCTTACTTTGACGGTAGGAGCCTCGGCCGCCAAGGGAACCTCGACTGTAACCATTACCGGCACGTCAGGTTCACTGACGCATGCGACCACAATCCAACTCACGATTACCGGCGCAACCGGTCCAATCGTGACTCTGACTCCGGCCTCGCTCTCATTCGGGAATGAAGTGGTCGGAACAACAAGCAAGGGTAAGAGCGTTACCCTCTCCAATACC
This sequence comes from uncultured Acidobacteriaceae bacterium, assembly GCA_963822545.1. Taxonomy (GTDB): domain Bacteria; phylum Acidobacteriota; class Terriglobia; order Terriglobales; family Acidobacteriaceae; genus Acidiflorens. The sequence continues at coordinate 603,402 of CAWGIB010000010.1, read as the reverse complement.
GGCAACGCGACTCTGAATATCAGCAACATCGCCACCAGCGGCGATTTTGCTCTGACTACCAGCAGCAAGCCATGCGGAAGCACACTGCCTGCGGGAGGTCATTGCAAGATCGAGGTCACGTTCACTCCTTCGCAACTCGGAGCGCGAACCGGAACCTTGACCATCACCGACAACGCAGTGGGCAGTCCACAGACTGTGCCTCTGTCCGGCAACGGCACCGTCCCGGTTACCTTATCGCCAGCGAGTAAGACATTCCCGGCCACGAAGGTGGGAACAAGCAGTGCGGCTAAGGTCTTCACGCTTGCCAATAAACAGAGCGTGGCGTTGACTGGGATCTCGATCACAACGACTGGTGATTTCAGCGTCTCCACGACAACTTGTTCGTCCAGTCTGGGGGCAAAGTCCAGTTGCACGATCAGCGTGGTCTTTACGCCCACGCAGGTCGGAACAAGAACGGGTACGTTGCAGGTCAGCGATAGCGCGGTCGGCAGCCCTCAGACTTCAAGTCTGACCGGTACCGGCAAGTAACTGCAATTTCGTCTGAATAACTGAACGGAGCTGCGAAAGCGGCTCCGTTTTTTTTGTGGAAGCATCGGGAGCAGCACCGTCATTCTGGTGCATTTGTATCCCAAGGGGGTGCCGCAGCTCTACTTCTTGAGTCCTGAAAGTAGTGGCCTAAAAGATCATCAGCGACGGATGAACAGCGCAACGACCCCGAAGCCCATGGTGAGCCCTTCGACGAGGAATGCGTACGAAGTAAGTCTTTTTGCCCGATCAAATCTGGCTACCCACCAGCTGACGCCGATCCCGAAGAGAATAAAAGGCGCCCACAGCAAGCGAAACAAGCAGTAACCGGCCAGGCTTTCCCCGACGTGATTCTCTCCGAAATAGAGCAAGCTCAGGCAAAGCGGAGCGCTCAGGCTCAGGCCCAAAAGCACACGCGAATATGTCGTATAAAAAGCCTCGAACTTCGCCATGAACCACACCAGAAACACGGTCGGAATCATGAACAGACCGGCAATAAAGATATAGAGAATCGCATCGCCAAAAGCATACATACCGCTGGCGGCCGACACATCTGCGCGATGAGTAATTTCCTGCAGGTATCTTCCAAGAAGCAAGGCGGCGGAAAGCGCCACCACAACGGCATACCCGGAAGCGATCAAATACAACGGCACACGGCTTGAGTCTCGGTTTCACAAAAGCATTTTATGGGCAGAGCGTAGCGGCGTAATAAAAGAAACGATTGCAGGTGACGAATCGGTAACTCGGCGCGCTCCCGGACAAACTAACCATCTCTAACTATGCCAGCGTCGCCTTGTGACTTACGTCCTTGACGTCACAATTTAGAATAAATAGATAGGGATAAATTGATTCTAAGCAGGAGACCGAGCGCTCCCGGCGCGGAACTGCTTCGAAGTCATCCGTAGTTTTTATATATTTACTTCGCCTCTTTCAGGAGCATTGATGAATTTCCTTACCGGCAGATACGTTTGGACGGCCATACTACTTGGCCTGCTGGCCGCCACCATCGGCTGCGCCAGAACGCCGAATGATGCACAGGTCACCGAACAGATTCATTCGAAGCTCAATCAGGATTCTGGCCTTCAGGGTAAGTCCATCAACATTGCAGACATCGAATGGTGTAGTTACCCTATCCGGAATGGTCGACAATGATAAACAACGCGAGGCAGCCGCCCGTTATGCCGCCGCAATTCCGGGGATCAGGGAAGTCGTCAATAATCTGCAGATAACTTCGGCGGCAAACCCTCCCGCGCCGCAGCCCGTCGCGGAAAACATTCCTCCCGCTTACACGAGTTCCTCCGCTCAGGCCGCACCCGCGCCCGTGTCCCAGAAAACTGGAGAACGAAGCCGCAAGAAATCTTTACGCTCATCCTCGCCTACTTCACGAGGAGCCTCGGAGCCCGCGCGCAATGACAACACGGCAGACGTCGCGCAGGGAACACCGCCTCCCAACGACGCTATCGACAATCCCACTCCGAGTGACGACGCCGTTTCTCCGAAACCTGTGTCTCGCCTCCGCGCCACCAGCTCCGAGAATGCTGACGGTTCAGTCGGGAACGGTGATTGCAGTCCGCCTCATTGATCCCATCGATTCCGAAACTGCCAAGGTTGGACAAACCTTCAAAGCGACTCTCGATGCACCAATCTCGTCAGAGTGGGAGATCGCGATCCCTGCCGGATACAACGTTGAAGGCCACGTCGTAAATGTGAAGAGCGCGGGAAAATTCGCCGGGCAACCGGAATTGGTTCTTGCAGTTGGACAGAGATTCTTGTCGCAGAAAAATCCTACGATATTGAGACCGACCAATTCCGACGTCGGTAAGAACCGCACCGCAGACACTGCCCAGAAAGTCGGCGCGGGCGCAGTTATAGGAGCGATTATCGGAGGCATTGCGGGTGGTGGTAAGGGTGCCGGCATCGGCGCCGCAGCGGGAGGTGGGGTCGGCGGTGGAGTTCAGGCTGCCTCCAAGCCTCAGCCGGTCAAGCTGGAAACTGAAACGGTGTTGAACTTCACCCTCCAGTCACCGCTAACGGTGACGCAAGTGAGCGCGAGTCCGGAAACCGAAAGGCGCAAGCTCGAGCCTTCGAATTGACTTTTCAATACCACAAGACTTACGAACCCTCTTTGATTGCTGCACCTTGTGAAACAACTTCTTCTCGAAGTGTCCTCCGGTCAGAGTCCGTAGTCACTTCCGCCTGTGACATCTCTCACATTGCAACGTGCGAATCTCTACTAGACTTCCGCTAGTCGTTCGATTCATGCAGGTGCTAGTCATGGGAGACGTATCGAATCCCGAGGAGGAAGTCATGCAAATTCTTAAGCACGTCTGGACCACGATCGCGGTGGTCGCCGCCATGGCGATCATGGCCTCGGCACAAGATCAGCCACAAAAAGAAATCAAACACGTGCCCATTAAACAAACCTCTCCCGCCTCAGGGCAGGAAATGTTTAAGGCCTATTGCGCGGTTTGTCATGGAGCTGAACGGCAAAGGCAACGGCCCCGCGGCGCAAGCGTTGAAAACTCCCCCCGCTGATCTCAGCCACTCTCGCCGCGAAAAACGGCGGCAAATATCCTGGGCTAAAAATTTCGGCCATCATCCGCGGCGAGGACGCCGTACCGGCGCACGGAACCAAGGAAATGCCGATCTGGGGAAATCTGTTTTGGGAGCTGAGCTCTGGCCATCAATCCGAGGTCCAGCAGCGCGTCGCAAATCTTAACCAGTATCTGGATTCGCTCCAGAAGAAGTAAATGCGGGTTCCGCGAATGCATTTTCGAGCAGGACACGAACTTCGTCCTGCTCAAGCGGGCCATTGCCCTTGGATCGCGGTGCTGGTAAAGTTTCCAGTCATATTCAATGACAGCCGATATCTGCTTCCATCGGCGATCGAAACTTCTCACTCAACCGGCAGCGATCAAGGAAGATTTCGCACACGAAGAACGATAAGAAAAAAGGAAGTTGGATCGTGCGTCACCGCCATTCCGCACTTGTGCGCTATGGTTCCGCGACCGTTGCCGTCTGGGTCGCGCTGAGTCTCGGGACATTTTCCCCTCTGCTGCACCGTCACGCTTCCGCATTGTTCCTGGCTGCCGTACTTTTCACGGCTCGCTTCATCGGTTTCGGCCCGTCGGTTTTCTGCTCATTCCTCTCTGCCGCTTGTCTCGATTTCTTCGTCTTCCCTCCGATTTTCGGCTTCGGCATCAGTCGAGGCGATGACCTTGAGAGATTGCTGGTATTCCTCGGCATCTCGGTTTTCGCAGCCAGCATGGCCCGGCAAAAGACTCTCGCCGAATCTCGCGCCGAGCGTAGTACCCGCGAAATGGCTGCCATCGTCGAGTACTCCTCGGACGCAATTTTCAGCACCAGCCCGCAGGGAATCATTACCAGCTGGAATCGCGCCGCTGAAAACCTTTTCGGTTACACGACCGAAGAAGCTGTGGGCTTACCTGTTCACCGACTGGCGCCTCCGGAGCGCCACGAAGAAGTGAAGCGCAATTCCCGCTTGATCAACGCCGGGAAGCGCGTCGATGCTTACCAGACAGAGCGAATCCGGAAGAATGGAACCCGTTGGCCTGTCGTACTCTCGATATCTCCGCTGCTCGATGCGCGCGGACAGATCGTGGGTGCCTCCGCCATCGCCCGCGACATCTCGGCTGAAAAACAATCGCAGGAAGCGGTTCGCCGCAGCGAGAAACTGGCCACCGCCGGACGACTGGCCGCTTCGATCGCGCACGAAATCAACAATCCGCTCGAAGCCGTCATCAACCTCTTGTACCTCGCTCGCAACGATCCCAGAAACGCCTCGAACTACCTCACCATGGCGGAACAGGAAGTAGGACGGGTCGCGCGCCTTGCGCAGCAGACGCTCGGCTTTGTCCGCGATACAAACCTCCCCGGTCCGATCGACCCTGCATCGATCGTCGACGAAACGTTGCAGCTCTACTCTCGGAAGCTTGAGGGAAGACAGATTCGCGTGACGCGCCGCTACCGCGACGTTGAGCAGATTGAAGCCTATGCTGGCGAATTGCGGCAATTGCTTGCGAACCTTGTAGTGAACGCTGCCGAGGCGATGGGCAGCCACGGCTCGTTGCAAGTCCGCGTTGCGCCGGGACACGACTGGTCGAGCGATCGCGAAGGCGTCCGCATTACGGTCGCCGACAACGGCACAGGTATCTCGCCTGAGGATCTGGCTCAGATTTTCGAACCTTTCTACACCACCAAAAAGGACGCCGGAACCGGACTCGGTTTGTGGGTATCCGAAGGGATCGTCCGCAAACACGGCGGGTCCATCCGCGTGCGCAGCCGAGCCGACGGCGACACTACCGGAACCGTGTTTTCCATCTTCCTGCCCTACGACCGTCAAGTCGTCTGCGTCGCCTGAGCTGCGCTGTCCCATTCCTTACAATGACTTGCGTGTGGCATCGGTACAGTCACCTTCGTGCTTGGAAGGCTCCTAAAGACCAGCCTTATAATGAGCCAAGTTACGACAGGATGGACACTTAGCCTCACACGTGGAACTCATTTTTCAAGTCGCGATCTTCGTTTTCGGGCTGTGCTTTGGCAGCTTCCTGAACGTTTGCATCTACCGTTTGCCGCGCGGAAAATCGGTGGTCGCGCCGCGTTCCGCTTGCCCGAACTGTGGGAATCCAATCCCCCTCTATCACAACGTACCTGTCCTGAGCTGGCTGATCCTCCGCGGCAAATGCAAGTCGTGCAAGGCGCCGATTTCGCCCCGCTACCTGCTTATCGAATTGCTAACCGGCGCAATGTTTCTTACCTGCTACCTGCACTTCGGACCGACGCTCGCGATGTTGAAGTGCTCGGTGCTCGGCTTCCTGTTGCTCGGGCTGATCTTTACCGACGCGGAAACAAAGCTTCTTCCCGATGCGATGACCTTGCCTGGGATTGCCCTCGGAATCTTGTTCAGTCTGTTCGTGCCGGTAAACGATCTGGCTTCCCGCATCATGCCTGGATTGGTGTCCGTGGGCATGCGCGGGGAAATCTCCTGGCGTCTGTGGTCGCTCGCCGACTCGCTTCTCGGCGCGGCTGTCGGCGCTTCGTTCCTTTATGGAGCAGCCGCAATTTACCTGCGCGCCCGTGGCGTGGAAGGCATGGGCTTCGGCGACGTGAAGCTGATGGCAATGATTGGCGCTTTTCTGGGCACGAAGCTTACCGTGTTGACGATCTTCGCCGCTTCGCTGGCAGGCTCGTTGTTCGGCATCAGCACTGATTCTCGCCGTCTGGATCAAACGCCGCCGACGCATTGAAGCACGCGGCACTCCTCGGTCGAAGCCCGGCGCCGGGCATGGATTTCAGCGCGTTTGGCGCTCCGATATTACGAGATGCCCTTTGGTGTTTTTCTGGGCAGCATGGCGGCTGGCGTCGTTCTTCTTTGGAAACCAGCTTCTGCACTGGTACTGGAGCGCGCTGTGACGATCCTGGCCAATCCCGTCGTCCTTCGCATGAGCCTGCTCATGCTGTGTGCTATGGCTGCGTTCGGGTTGGGATGGTTCCTGATTCGGCGGCTGCGTCAGAATCTTTCGGAAGAGAGCGAGTCGCTGCAACACGTGCCTATGGCGGAAGAGGGCTTGCCCGTGCACGCCTATCATGCAGTCATTCAACAATTGAAGCAGCAGAAGCACGAGCTCACGACGCAACAACTATCCGAGCGCAGAAAAGCCAAGGCCTCCGACACTCTGAGCTCGACCGTGCTGGCAAATCTCTCGAGCGGCGTCCTGTTTTTCAACACCGCAGGCCTAGTCCGGCAAGCAAACTCCGCCGCGCGCAAACTCCTTGGATTTGCCTCGCCCATCGGGCTCAGCGCGAATGATGTGTTTCGAAAAGCAACCATACGGCCTTCCGGCGGTTCGCCGTCCAACTTGACAGTCGAGCAAGCTCTGGCCCCGGCATTGTCCGGAAAGAGTGCTGTACGTGGATTTCTGATTAATTATGTAACGCACGATGGCGAGACTCATGTTCTGGAAGTAGCGGCTTCAGCGGTCCTGGCAGATGACGGCACGCTTCTCGGCACAACCCTTGTACTTACCGACAAAACTGACATCGAGCGCATCCGGCACGATCAGAGGGTGCAACAGGAAGTCTCGTCGGAACTCGCACTGGAGCTGAGAGAGTCTCTGGCTACGATCTCGGGATATGCGCAGCAACTGGCGTGCAGCCGGGATCCTGAGTTAGCGCGGCAACTCGCGGACAACATCGCCAGCGAAGCCGCGGAGTTGGACCGCACCATCGGCAGTTATCTTGGCGGCGCGCGAGTTGCGGTCGCTGGTTCATGAATTCAATGATTGCGGGCCACACAAGCAGCTCGCGGAAGGACGATCTTATGAAACGAATCATCAATACTGTCGATGGCCCTGGCCATTCTTGTGCTGTTTGGAACATGCGCCGTTTCGGCGCAATCGCTTGGGGATTACGCGCGAGCGGTGCGCAAAAACAAGCCTCAGACCGAAACGGCCACCCGCCACTACGACAACGACAATTTGCCCGTCAATGAGCAACTCAGCGTCGTCGGGCCGGAAGCCCCAGCGGCAGCCGCAAATGGCGATCCGAAAGCAGCAAAGAAGGAAGCTGTCGATGCCAAAGCAGCTGAGGAAGAACGCAAGTTGGCGGCGGACGAACTCCAAAAGAAAATCGATAACGATAAAGACAAGATCGACTCGTTGAAGAAAGAACTCGATCTCGATCAAAGGGAATTCCGCCTTCGTGCCTCATCGTTTCTATGCCAATGGCGGCGCCCAGATACAATACGGCGCAGAGTGGACGAAGGAACAGACGCAATACAAAACCGACGTTGATTCCAAGCAGAAAGCGATTAGCGATGCTCAGCAGGAAATGACAGAACTTGCAGGAAAAAGCACGCAAAGCGGGCATCAAGCAAAAAGATAGCGATAGCGACAACGACAAGGGTAACAAATAGCGAAGGTAAAGTTCCGGTTACCTTCGGCTGAATTTTCGCCTACAGATTCGCACGTTCGCGAATTTGCCGTGCAGTGATGCCGCCCATGCACCCAATGAAACTTGCGCCACTGCTCGGCAGTGAGTGGACCAAGCATCGGGTGGTCCAAAATCTTCGTCGCTGAACCAAACCGCCGCTCACAGTCGTTGAAACCCGCTTCCATCTTCAATATCTCTTCGAATATTGTTGACCGCAGTTCCTCGATCGGCATCCCTCGGGGAACGGAGCGTTCGGGCGCCTTCGCCCCACCCGGCATGTGACCGAGATTGAGCACGATCAACTTCCCGACCTGCGTGTCTTAATGCTGGCGGTCGTCACCAGCGGAGTGCCTTTCTCCAGACATTTTGCGAGACCGCGATTCGTTCCTCTGTACGCTCAGATAAAGATGCTCCAGAACCTGGGCGGAACTCCACTTCCCTGCATGAGATTGCTCCATCGACGCATTGCTCATATTCGCAATCGCATCCTGGAGTTCATGGCGCAGACGTTCTAGGTCGGAAGGCATGGCGTATTCACAAGGTAGAACTGATCCGCGCCAATTCTATAGGAATCGATGCGGCGCTTCAGTACAATGATCGCGATCTATCGAAATTCTTCTATCCATTTACGAGGGACGGCGATGAAAAAACTAATGGCAGCGGTCCTGATGGCGGCGGCGATGGCAGGATGCTCTTCGGCACCAAACACGCCGGCTGCAACGGAAAAAGCTCAACCCAAAGCCCCCGAAACAATTACAGGCAGCGGTGCGTTCTACAAATGCTACATCTCGGCTCGCGGTTGGGCTCCGGACGCGCAACCGTTTCGCGCAGAGTCGTCGGAATCCAAAACGAAAGACGGCAAGGCTGGCGAGTGGCGCACCGGATTCGCATCCCCTTCCAAGCGCGGCACCAGAGCGTACATATGGTCAAACGGTGACGTTTCGCACGGAGTGGAAGACACCTACAGCCCGACGAACTCATCGACCCTGGTTTTCAACGTGCAGTTCCTCAAGATCGATACTGATAAGGCGTTTGCGATTGCGCAGGAGCACGGCGGAGAGAAACTGCTCAAGGAGAGCTCCTGATACGCCGGTTCTATACGTCCTCGAATGGAATCGTCTAACCAACGAGTTGCTCTGGCACGTGATTTACGGAACGGACCGCGATACGGCTAAATTGCGCATTGCAGTGAACGCATCCACGGGAGAATTTTCGCGAGTGGAAAAGTAAGGCTCAGCGGCCAAGGCGGCCGACGACCTCAACCGAACTACGGATTGCGATTTTCTTCTTTCCCCAGCTTGGCAAGCGAGGCGTGCGCGTCTTTGGCGAAAGGGCCTTCCGGCAGAATCTTCAAATACTGTTCAAAGTATTTCCGAGCCTCAGCTTTATCCCCTAATTTCTCCTGGCAAACGGCAAGGCGGAAAGTCGCGACCGCGTCTTTGTCTTTGTAGTAGAGCGCTTCCTTGTAACGATCGAGTGCGGCCTTGTAATTCTTGCGCTCTGAAGTAGTAATCCCCTACATCAATATCCCTTGCCGCCTTTAACGGGTTCCACGGATGGAATTCTTGGACGCCGGAACTGTCTGCCGACGGGGCTTCCAGGTCTGAAACCGCTTCGCTGCTGTTCGGATGACTCTTCGCGTCGTCTTTGGGCGCACTGGTGTCGATGCGCGTGTCACGGCTAGAACTTTCCTGCGCTTCGCGATCGCGGTCCAGCTGACTGACCTGAAGCAGGTGGAGCCGACGAACTCTGCTGCGCCAGACAGAAATGATCCCTGCACCAGCAGCACGCAATACGAGATGAAGCAGACGGTTCATCCCTGCAACTATTCTAACTTGATTCGTTCCGACGGCGTTACGCGCAAAAAAAACAGGCCGCTTTTAGGCAGCCTGTCAGGTGAGTTTACTGGGGGAGGAGAAAACTATAGCGAGGGCGGATTCGAACTGGCCGTAGGAGTCTGCTCGTTCGGCGTCTGTCCCTGCGTGTTGGTCATCAGGTGAATGTCCACTCGGCGATTTTTAGCCCGACCGTCCCGCGTCTTGTTGGAGTCCACCGGCTTATCTTTTCCAAGACCGATCAGATAAATCTTGTAAGCTGGGACGTTCTTTTCCGATGCCAGATACTGGATCACGGCATTCGCCCGACGCTGGCTGAGTTCATAGTTGTAATCGGCATTGCCCACCGAATCCGTCCCACCTTCTACCGTGATGATGTATCCCTTGGTAGAAGCAACGCTCGAGGCAAGCTGGTCGATTGCATCTTTGGCCTCTTTCGTCAAATTGTCTTTGTTGAAGCCAAAATGCACGGAAGCGTCAGCCACGGGGCGATAATTATCGAGATTTACCACGGCCTGGGACAAAGTATCGACGCGCTGCACTGCATTATTCGCCGAGGTCTGCGCCTTATCGGCGCTGCTGCCAGCAGCCAGGGCCTTCTGGTCCACTTCAGAGGCACGGGCCTGCACTGCCTGAATCCCGGCCTGGGCGCGCTGATCGACGTCTCTGATATCCCGGGAATTCTTTGCGGTCAGGTCGTCGAGTTCATTAGTCTTATTGATGAGCGGCGTGGTCTGTTCGCGTACATACTTTTTTGTGGTACAGCCAATAGACGCCGCGACACATAATCGCTAGCATAAGGGTCAAAGAAATTTGCTTCATTCGATTGAGGGCTCCTTCCCCAACATTATTGCCCTAGATATTTTTACCGCGCACTCTTAGATGCCCAACCTTACCTACAGGGCCTTCCCTGCCAACGTTCGATGTATGGTAAAGCACGAAGGATGCCATCCTTCGATCCCGACTAAGTCCGAATAAGCCATTGTTTATCAATGACATGCAAATATCCAACAACTTGAAGGACCACGCTTTTCCGCCAATCACGCCGGAACCGTAAAAATTTTATATTGTCCGGCTCTGGCAAAAGTGAAGGAAAATGTCGTTCGCGCAGACAAATATGCCAAGAAAAGAAAGGGACGCGTTATCTCCGCGTCCCTTAAATGTCGTGCTGGAAAACCGTCCAATTGGCAAACCCGGCATTTGCTGAATCAATGAGTGATTGCGTCCCAGGCCTTTTCAAATTGCGAGACCAAGGGAGCCTCTCCATGTTGCAGCCCGCCGCGACCCATCACGCGCCATAGATAGGTTGAACGCATCCCGTGCGCGTCGTACAGCGCAAGCACGTCTTCCGAAGGCCGCGACTGCACCAGCAGGATGATATCCGCGTCCTCCGGACGGTAAACCAGCGTGAGCTTGCCCCACTTTTCGACCGTATCCTGCACCCGGGCAATAGCCGTCCGGTCATCTGGCAAAAGATTAGGATCGAACTGGTCGCCGTCATAGGCTGCAACGTAGACAAAGCGGGCGTTTGACAACGTACGCGGGATAGCCGGAACGCTTGGCGATGCCGCCGCCGTGCCAACGATAGCCAAAGTCAGAATAAGTGCTGCAAATACGCTTTTCATGTTTCACCCCTTATACCTGCTGCAACAGTCATCCGCAGCCGCTATGCTGCGGCTCAAGGAACCCAAGAATATTGCGCGCAGGTCTCTACTAAGACAGATGCGGATTGCTCGCCCGGAGATGCAGGCCTAAGGGCAGGTCACATTACATTAGGAACCGTAATTCCCATTACTTCCAGTACTTGCGTCAGTTCGCGGCGGGCGACGGCAGCGGTCGTCAGCAGGAACCGTTTTCGACTTTCGTCAGGTTCCGCGAGAATCGGATGCTGGTGATAGAAAGTGTTGAATAGCTGAGCCAGTTGAAAAGCATGTTTGGCCAGATAGGCAGGCTCGGCGGTGGCAATGCACTGCCCCACAATATAGGAGGTCTTGGCGGCGGCGAGCCAGAGTTCCCAGATACCGTCGCCGGATCCGCCATTCAGGTACTTCGCCAGATCTTCTGAAGTCAGGCGATTCGCGGGATCGGTCAGAAACGTCGCAGGATCGAATCCACCTTTGCGAAAAATGTTGCTGGCACGCACCACGGCATACTGAGCATACGGACCCGTCTCGCCTTCAAAACTCAAGGCGTCCTTGAAGTCGAACGCGATCACGGAATTCTTCGTGAACTTCAACATGAAGTAACGCAGCGCTCCGATGGCGATCTGGGAGGCGGTGGCTGCGCGTTCCTCTTCGCTCAGTTCCGGATGGCGAGAGTCCACTTCTTTGCGCGCCGAGGTGATGAGCGCATCCAGCAGATCGTCGGCCTTTACGCCGAACCCTTTGCGGCCGGAAACCTCGATCCACGGCCGCGCCTTCTCTTCCTCGCTTAGCTGGTAACCGAGTTCGGCGGCGCAGCGCGGCGTGAGTGCAACCATCTCGTAGGAAAAGTGAGTGTAGCGATCCGCGGCTTCGTTGTGCCCCAACCCGCGCAGCGCCTCGATCACCGTGTTCTGCGCTTCGGATTGGCGCGCGTCAATCACGTTATAGATTTCGGCGACGTCTCCAAAGTGCGGATGATTCTTTTCGGCGGCGGGATCCTCTGGAGTCGTCGAGATCCAGCAATCGTGAGCATTGGGATAGCGGTAAAACTTGCGATAGCTGAAATCGCGTCCGAGCAGGCCGAACTTCCACATGTGATAAGCAATGTCCTTGCCGACGTAGCCCACAGTACCGTTCGACCGCACAATCACCTTCTGATCCTCTTCTGAAATCTCGTCTTCCGCTGTTGCCTCGGCATTCTCTGTCTTGGTCGTTCCCGCGCGCCGCATCACCCAACAACCTTTGTTCTTCCCTTCAGCTTCGTAGGTGAGCACCCCTGCTTCTTTCAACTTGGCAAAGGCCGCGTCCCAGAAGTGCAGGCGGAGAATCTCGCTCTCGCGCGGCAGAAAGTCGTACTCGATGTCCAGTCGATCCATGGTCTCGAGATGGCGCCGAAGGACCGCGGTCGAAATGATCTCTGCGATCTGCGCGGTCTCGTTGTTGCCTTCCTCCAAAGCATGCAAGGTCGCGGAACGGCGGGCGAGTTTCTGTTTATCTTCCTCGTACCAGCGCGAGACGCGCGCGTAAAGGTCCCAGCAGTAGTAATCGAATCGCGGACTGGCCGCGAGCGCTTCAACCTCCGCACGAGATTTCTTTTCGACATCGGTGAACCCGACAACAACGTCGGCCACCTGCACGCCAGTGTTGTCGATGTAGTTCTGCACGTCGACTTCCCGGTCAGCGAAACGCAGCAGACGAACAAACGTGTCTCCGAGGATCGCGTTCCGCAGGTGTCCGATGTGAGCGGCCTTGTTGGGGTTGATGCTGGAATGTTCGACCAGTACTTTGCCGGCGGGACACTCCGCTTTAGGTTCCTCGTCACTAGCAATGGCGACTGCCGCCGCCGCGCGATTCACACGCACATTGAGGTAGCCCGCGCCCGCGACTTCAAACTTTTCAATGCCCGGCACGGAGCCGATGCCGGCCACAATCTCCTCGGCTATTTTCCTGGGCGCTTTGCGAAGCCTGCGAGCCAACTCAAAGGCGATGGGAAGCGCGTACTCTCCAAACTCAATTTTGGGCGGCTGTTCGACCACGATATTTACGTCTTCGAATTGCCAGGTTCGGCGCAAGAAGTCGCGCACCGCGTCGATCAATCCGCGTTCCAGGTGTCGGTACAAGAATTCCCTCTAAATGATTGAAGAAACAGTGATTCTAACAAAGTTGCGAATCCAGCCGGGTTTGACGCCATTGCGGGTGCCCCCTATCATGAAATTTTCCTGAAGGACGCTCCATTTCTATGACGAAAGAAGGACCGGCGGCGACTGACTTAAGAGAGGATCTCGCCAACTATGTTGGCGTGCTCTCGCAGAGCGCGGCCATGACGAGTCGGGCCGAGGACCGCGCCGTCTACATGCAGCATCTGGCAGCCGCTGCGCTGATGTTTTTCCTGCTCCAGAAAAACGTGCAACGCTCGGCATTAGAAAGATGGCTCGACGACGAGCGGCGCTCCTACGGATGGCGTTTCCTCGACGGCAACGAAGGGAAAGAAGCTGAATCGGCTTTCCAACGCTTTGCCGCAGCCGTCGAAAGTACGATCCCTGCATCCTAAAGACGAGCCAAAAAGACGAGCCCAACAAGATGCGTATTGCTTACCTCGATTGTTTCTCCGGCATCAGCGGCGACATGTTTCTCGGCGCGCTGGTGGACGCGGGCGTGTCCCCGGAGTTGCTCATGCAAACGGTCACGGCCCTGAACATCGGCGCGTCCCTCGAAATTTCCAGCGTAACGCGGGGAGGAATCGCGGCGACCAAAGTTGATGTTTACGCGCATGGCGAGAAAGATCTGCCGCGCGAAGTCTGGGAACAGAAGCAAGGCAACACCTCGGAGCATACTCACGAACACGGACATACACACGACCATGCGCATAGTCACAACCATTCCCACGACCACCACCATGCGCATGACCATGCCTCCCACAAAGCAACTGCTTCCGCGTCTCACTCTCACGAGCTTGCGCGAGGGTTGAAAGAGATTCGACAGATCATTAACGGTGCAGATGTCAGCACCACGGCAAAAGCCACCGCGATCCGCATCTTCGAAGCATTGGGCGCGGCCGAGGCGGAGATACACAATTCATCAATCGAGCAAGTTCATTTTCACGAGGTCGGTGCGGTTGATGCCATGGTCGACATCGTCTGCGCAGCAGTCGGCGCAGAGTCGCTCGGAGTTGACGAGTGGGTCTGTTCCTCGCTCAACGTTGGCGGCGGAACGGTCAAGTGCGCCCATGGAACGCTACCTGTTCCCGCTCCTGCGACCCTGAAGCTGCTGCGAGACGCGCCAGTGCATTCAGCCGGACCTCAAGTCGAACTGGTGACGCCGACCGGCGCAGCCATCGTACGCACGCTGGTAAAAAGATTCGGCGCGCTTCCATCCATGAAAGTCGAGAAGACGGGGTATGGTGCCGGCACTCGAGAGTTCCCCGATCACCCGAACCTTTTACGGCTCACCATCGGACAGGGCCAGCCAGCTTCAGAAGCCGGCGCCATGGAAGGAATCGCCGAGGATCGCGTCGCCGTGCTCGAAGCCAATCTCGATGACTTGAGCCCGCAGGTGCTTGCCTATGCCATGGAGCGATTGCTGGCCGAAGGCGCGCTCGATGTGTTCAGCGTTCCTGTTCAGATGAAAAAGAATCGTCCGGGCGCGTTGCTGACCGTACTCGCGAAGCTGGAAGATGAAGAACGTCTGACGAAACTCATTTTTGCTGAGACATCGACGCTCGGGGTGCGCAGGCGCGAAGAACAACGGCGGGTCCTCGGGCGCCGGTGGGAGACCGTCAAAACCACCTGGGGGCCTGTCCGTATCAAGATTGCGAACCTCAATGGGACTGTTTCCAATTACGCTCCGGAGTTCGAAGACTGCCGGGCGCTCGCGGAAGCGCATCATGTACCGCTAAAGAAAATTATGGAAGAGGCCTTGCGAAATTTCGGGGCGAAATCGTAAGCGGCCGCCGCCAGTCAACCCTCTTGTGAAACACTGATTAGGAGACCCAGCGAAAGCAGTCTCTTAACCGACAACAAAATCATGATGAGCAAGAAGTTTTACATCACGACTCCTATTTATTACGTCAATGCGCGGCCGCATATCGGGCACGCCTATACCACGATCGCGTGCGACACGATCGCCCGCCGGCATCGCATGATCGGAGACGATACCTGGTTTCTGACCGGCACCGACGAACACGGGCAGAAAATCGAGCGTGCAGCACAGGCTGCCGGCAAAACTCCGCAACAATTCACGGACGAGGTCTCAGCCCAGTTTCGCGGGCTCTGGGATCGCATGGGCCTCAGCTACGACGACTTCATCCGCACAACGTCGCCTCGTCACAAACAGGGCGTGCAGGCGCTCTGGAAGCGCATTCAGGATGCGGGCTACATCTACAAGAGCCACTACACCGGCCAGTACTGCGTCTTCGATGAGTTGTACGTCGATTCGGTCGGTCCGGGCTCTCCCTGCCCCGAATGTGGCCGCCCGACCGAGACAGTGAAAGAAGAAAACTATTTCTTCAAACTCTCGGCATTTCAGGATCGGCTCATCAAGCTCTACACCGAGCAGCCTGACTTCATTCGCCCCGAGACGCGCCGCAACGAGGTGCTCGCATTCGTCACAGGCGGCCTGCGCGATCTCTCGATCAGCCGCAGCACATTTTCGTGGGGCATCCCGGTACCCGACGATCCCAAGCACGTAATTTACGTCTGGCTTGACGCGCTCGCCAATTACATTACTGCGCTCGGCTACGGCTCAGACGATACGAGCAAGTACGACAAATACTGGCCCGCCGATGTGCACATGATCGGCAAAGAAATTGTTCGCTTCCACTGCGTTTATTGGCCCGCATTCCTGATGGCGGCCGGCTTGCCGTTGCCCAAGGGCATTACCGCCCACGGCTGGCTGCTCTTTGAAGAGAGCAAGATGTCAAAATCGCGCGGAAATATCGTGCGCGCGGAAACCATTGTCGATGTTCTCGGCACCGACGCACTGCGCTACTTCCTGCTGCGTGAAATTGTCTTCGGGCAGGACGGATCCTTCAGCTTTGATGCCCTTGTGCAGCGCTATAACGCTGATCTCGCGAACGGTCTTGGCAACCTGGCCAGCCGTACGCTGACGATGATCACCCGCTACTTCAAAGGAGAGATCCCTTACCCGTCGCACTCCGGGCGCACTCCGCAGGATGATGTCATCGCGGCGACTGCAAAGAAGGTCATCGCGGATTTCGGCTCCTACTTCGATCAGTACCAGTTTTCGCGCGCTCTCGAAGCAACCTGGGGATTGGTTTCGGCGGTCGACAAGTACATTGTCGAAAATGAACCGTGGTCCCTAGGAGACAAGCAAGACGAGGAGAGCCGGTCGCGTCTGGCCACCGTGCTCTACACAAGCGCGGAGGCCTTGCGCATCGTTACGGCCCTTGCTCATCCCGTAATGCCGGAGTCCACCGCCAAAATCTGGGCTCAAATGGGTTTGGGTGACATCGAGAAATTTGACCTGTCGCAACTACGTTGGGGACAGTTGCACCTCGGCACCAAGATTGGCGACGTGCAGGCTGTATTCCCGCGAGCCGACAAATCCGCAGTAGAGAGGATGCAGAAAATGGAAGAGCAAGGCAGTTCGGCAACAGGGGCACCCGTAACGCAGCCGGCAACGCAGGCCGTGACGCCCGCCACCGTGCCCAATGCAGCACCTGCCGCCACTTCACCAACTCCCGCCGCGCCAGCGAAACCCGCTGCCACCGTGCCGGACGGCAAGATCAGCATCGACGACTTTGCGAAAGTAGAGCTGCGCGTCGCGCTAGTCAAGGCCGCCGAACGCGTGAAGGGCGCGGACAAACTGTTGCGTCTTGAGGTCGACCTCGGCACCGAAGTCCGCCAGTTGGTAGCTGGAATCGCCGAGGCCTACGCACCGGAAACGCTGGTTGGTCGGAAGGTGGTGGTCGTCGCGAACCTCGCGCCGAGAAAGCTCCGTGGACTGGAGTCGAATGGCATGATCGTCGCTGCCTCTCCGGAAGGTGGAAAGCCGGTCTTGGCAAGTTTCCTCGAAGATGTGCCCATCGGGACGAGATTGAAATAGCTTTTGCGACGCCGCAGATGGCCGGGCGAGGCGCCCGTCTCTCCATTACGCTCATGTTTATTGACTCCCACGCACATCTGGAAGGAACGCGCTACGACTCCGATCGCGACGACGTCTTGGCGCGCGCGAAGCAGGCCGGTATCGAAGCCTACCTCGCCATCGGAAACGGCGAAGGACCGGCGACTGCGGACTGCGGAATCCGGCTGGCTGAGAAATACAACGGGCAGGAACAGTATCCCGAAATTTGGGCAAGCGTCGGCGTACATCCTCACGAGGCGAGTCTCGCCAACGATGCTGCCGACGCACAATTACTGCAGTGGGCGCGGCACGATCGAGTCATTGCCTGGGGCGAAATCGGCCTCGACTATTTTTACGACCACTCTCCTCGAGATTTGCAGAAAGCAGTCTTTGTCCGGCAGATGGAACTGGCGCAAACTGCGAAGCTGCCCATCATCATTCACTGCAGGCCCTCCGATAACAGCGAAAACGCGTGGGACGACTGTCTCGCCCTGATCGCAGAGCATTGGGTTCCAACCGGTCTGGGTGGCATCCTTCATTGCTTCGCCGGCAAGATCGAGCACGCGCGTCGGGGACTGGAGATGGGCTTCATGGTCTCCTTCGCCGGCAATGTTACTTTTCCCAAGGCGCAGCCCATTCGTGATGCCGCTGCATTCGTTCCGCTGGACCGGATGCTGATTGAAACCGATTCTCCCTACCTTGCGCCAATTCCGCATCGCGGAAAGCGCAACGAACCGATGTTCGTGACGGAGGTCGCCCGCCAGATTGGCGAACTACGTGGAATGCCAACTGATGCCATCGGCGCGCAAACCGTGAACAACTTCCGCAACTTTTTTAACCTCGGTGGTAATCGGAAACCTTAACATCTGCCGCTTTGGGTGCCCACAGATTGCTTCTTCTGATAACCTCATGGGTACGAACTTGGGCGTGCGAGAGGCTTCGGGTGAACGTTTCGGCTGTGGCTGCTCGCAGCCAGGCCCGAGGCTCGCAGCAATTACATGATTCGCGTCGTCCAGTCGGACAATCTAAAGAAGTGATGAAATACTCCAATGCCCGATAACAGCTTCGACATTGTCAGTAAAATCGACCTCGCGGAGGTTGGAAACGCCATCCAGCAGGCGATGAAAGAGGTCAGCACCCGCTTCGACCTCAAAGACTCAAAGTCGCAGATCGCCATGGAAGGCCAGGACGCGATCATGCTGCACTCAGTCGACGACTATAAGATGAAGGCTGTGAATGACATCTTCCAGGCGAAACTGGTCAAGCGCGGTGTGCCGCTCAAAGGTTTGACGTACGGCGCGCTGGAACCAGCCGCGGCAAGCACGGTGAAACAGAAGATCACGTTGCAGCAGGGTGTCCCGATCGAAAAGGCGCGCGAGATCGTAAAGCTGATTAAGAACTCCAAGAAGAAAGCTCAGGCATCGATCCAGGGCGATCTGGTGCGCGTCAGCAGCAAAGATCGTGACACGCTTCAGGAGGTGATCGCGTTGGTAAAAGGGCACGATTTCGGCATCGATTTGCAGTTTACGAACTATCGCTCGAACTGAAGTCAGAGTTCACATTGCACTGCTAAGGATTTTTTTGAGCACTACGGCCATTAACGGGAAAGAGATTTTCGATCTCCTGCGCGACGACATCATCGCGATCGAGGAGCAGTTCGGCCAGGACACGATCTCGAACGTCGCTGCCATTACCGAGATCGGAGAATATCTGCGGGCCGGTGGCGGCAAGCGCATTCGCCCAGCCCTGCTGCTGCTCTCCGCCAAATTGTTCGGCTACAAAGGCACTGGAGCGGTACGGCTTGCATCCGTGGTCGAGATCATCCATACGGCGACGCTGGTGCACGACGACATCATTGACGACGCTGAACTTCGTCGCGGCCGCCCGGCCGCGAATACCCAGTGGGGCAATTCAAAGTGTGTGCTCGCCGGTGACTGGCTCTACATGCAGGCATTTAGAAATGCCGTTCAGGAGCGCAACTTCCACATCCTGGATGTGCTCATCGAACTCACCCAGCAAATGGTTGAGGGCGAACTGCTGCAGATGGAAAAGCTCGGCAAGCTGATTTCCGAGCAGGAGTATCTCGACCTTATTTATCGAAAGACGGCCTGCCTGTTTTCGGTCTGTATGCGGGTTGGTGGAATTTTGGCTGGAGCTACTCCAGAACAGGAAGAGCGGCTCGGACAATATGGCCGAGATCTCGGAATGGCGTTCCAGATTGTGGATGATGTCCTCGACCTCACGGCTTCCGAAAGTGTGCTCGGCAAACCAGTCGCAAGCGACCTGCGGGAGGGCAAAGCGACGATGGCCGTGATCCATGCGCTCGAACGATGCACCCCGGCTGAGCGCAAGCAGATCGAAACCGTACTGCGAGATCGCGCCTTCAACGGCGTAACCCACGCCGATATCCTCACCATCCTCAACCGGTACAACTCGCTCGAATACGCCTCCCAACAGGCGGCCCGTCACGCCGAGTCGGCGCGAAAGGCGATCTGCATTTTCCCGGATTCCGAAATCAAGCGTGCCCTCTTGTGGGCGCCCGATTATGTTGTTGCCAGGGAGAAGTAGCAGCAAGCCACGGATCCACGAATCAACCGCCCGATAAATACCATCATTATCGCGACCGGCATGGGCGGTTCCCTATCCGGAATCTAACGGTTTCGTCTTGGCCTGCCGGATGTCGAGCAACCGGTCACCTCGAGTACGGTTGCTATACTACTCAGACCAAATCCTGCGATGAACGACCTCATCACATTAATTTCGCATCACGGTTACTTTCTGTTGGCCGCTCTTTGCTTTGCTGAAGCGATCGGCTTGCCGATTCCAGCTGCGCTCGCCATTCTGACAGCTGGTGCAGTTGCGGCTTACGGGCAACTGCATTTCTATTACGTTTTTTTGTTTGCGTTCGCTGCCATGCTTGTTGGGGACACTCTTCTCTATTTCGCAGGAAGAGTCAGCGGATGGGCGCTATTGGGTTTGTTATGCCGGCTCTCCGCGAATCCTGAAACCTGCATCTTGCGATCTGCAGAGTACTTCTACAAGCGCGGCAAACAAACTCTTCTTTTTGCCAAGTTCATCCCGGGCGTCAACACCATGTCTCCACCACTTGCTGGCAGCATGCGCATGCGGCCTGGACAGTTTCTTGCCTACGACTCCATGGGCGCAATACTTTATATCGGCGCCTACGCACTTGCAGGATATGTGTTCAGCGACGCACTGCGCGCGATCACCCGCGGACTGCGATCTGCTGGCTCCGCGGCTGAAGTCGTCTTCGCCGTTGGCCTGACCGCGTATGTGACTTACCGAATTATTGTCTACCGCAAATTCCGCTTGCTTGACGTCGCACCGCGAGTTCCGGCCGACGAAGTGGGACGCCGCCTCGCCACCGCTGCACCCGGAAGTATTCTGATCGCCGATGTGCGCAGCCATGGATACTACGACGCTGACTCCGAACGCATTGCCGGGTCGATTCGCCTCGAGCCGAATCGTCTCGAAGAAGAGATCAAGAACCTCTCCAAGGAGCGCGAGATTTATCTCTACTGCACTTGAGCACGCGAAGCCACGAGCGCCCGGGTGGCGCATCTACTGCAGAAAGAAGGCTTCAAGGTGTTCGTGATCGGCGGCGGCCTGCGCGCGTGGCGGAAGGCCGGCCAGCCCGTGGAACCGGTCCCTCACGACGATATCGTGAAGCTACCCATGTTCAGCTGACATTGTCGACACTGGGTTCTACGCGCTTAGTCGCCTGCCATCCGCCTTGGCAGCCTCTCCGCCGGGTGCTATCTTCGCCTCATGGGACGAGCGTCGAGTTTGTGCGGCGTAATTCTTGCGGCCGGCGAATCTTCGCGCATGGGGCGTGACAAAGCCCTCCTGCCATGGCCTCCGCAACCGGCCGATGCCGTTCCGTCAGGAACGTTTCTATCCGGCGCCATTGAACTGTTTGCTCCCTTTGTCGACATGGTCTTGGTAGTGGTCGGCAAGAATGAACATTCTCTGTCGCCCATTATTTACGCGAATGGCGGATCGCTGGTGGTGAATCCCGACCCTCAGCGCGGACAATTCAGTTCGCTGCAATGCGGACTGCAGGAAGTGCTGAACCGGGGACGCGATGCCGCCATGGTTACGCTGGTCGATCGTCCTCCTGTCGCCTCCCAGACAATACAAGCTCTGAAAGAAGCATTCGAAAACGCAGTCCCCGATTCGAAATGGGCAGTCGTGCCGGAATTCAGCGGCAAGCACGGGCATCCGATTCTCGTGGCTCGCGAGATGATTGAAGTTTTCCTGAGAGCGTCCGCCACTTCCATTGCCCGCGAAGTGGAGCACGAACATCACGAGAAAATTTCTTATGTCCCGGTGGACGATCCGCTGGTGATTACCAATGTCGATACGCCGGAACAGTATGCCGCTTTGCCAGTTACGGCACTGCATTTAAGCTAATCCTGCAAGCCCCCTTATTTATGTCCAATTTGAACACTGCGCAAGGCAAATTCGTCTCTTCCGTTCTTGAAATTTCCCCCCGCATCGCCGCCTTCGATTGTGACGGCACACTCTGGTCCGGTGATGCCGGGGAAGGCTTTTTCTCGTGGGAACTGGAAAAAGGATTAGTCTCGCCGGAAATCGTCCGCTGGGCGCGGCAGCGCTATGCAGAATACCGGGCCGGCAACGTCCGCGAAGATGTGATGTGCGGAGAAATGGTTACCCTGCATCGCGGGCTGCGCGAGGAAGTCGTTCAAAAAGCAGCCGACGAATATTTCGCCTTGGGAATCGCAAAAAATATCTTCCCTGAGATGCGGGAACTGGTGCAACGCTTGCGCGCCGCCGGTTGCGACGTGTGGGCCGTCTCGTCTTCAAACCAGTGGATTATTCGCTCCGGGATGCGCTACTTCGACCTTCCCCCGGACCACATCCTCGCCGCGGAAGTTGCTGTCCAAAACGGAACGATTACCGACCGTTTAATTCGCGTGCCCAGCGGACACGGCAAGGTTGAGGCGATTCAATCTGTTTTGCAAGTCCCTCCGGATTGCGCTTTCGGCAACGCCATCTGGGATCGCGAAATGCTTGCACTTTCGAAACATCCATTCGCAATCAATCCAAATCCGAACCTCAAAGAAATTGCACTTGCGAATCACTGGACCATCTATCAGCCGGAACTGAACCCTGTGCCAGCGGTGGCGCCTCAGGTTTAATCGATGTTCATCTCTCGAGTGCTCGTCTTCTGTTGTATGCCCGCGATCGTGGCACTGGCATGGGCTCAAGTTCCAAAACAAGACGACTGGGAAACTCGCGCCGAGGCGCATGCCCACCGCCTGGTCGAGAAAAACGGACCCGGCACTGATCCAAAGCTAAAGGAGGAACTCCTCCAGATCTACAAGGAGGACCAGGAGATTCGCTCCCACTTGAACGGCGCGCCCGCCGAGGAACGAGCCACCGTTACAAAACAAATGGAAGAGATCGATCAGCGAACCACGGCACAACTGAAACAGATCGTCTCTGCGAAAGGCTGGCCGACGATTGGTCTGGTTGGCGCTGAGGCTTCCCAGGCAGCCGCGGTCATGTTAACCCACTCCGCAGACCACAATTGGCAGGCCAACTTGCTTCCGCGCTTGCGCAAACTGGTAGCGAACGAAAAAATCTTCGGCTCCGATATCGCTGGGCTTACCGACCGAATTCTCGTCTCCCAAGGAAAACCGCAGATTTTCGGCACTCAGTTCAAACAGACTGGCGGCAAGATGATGCAGATGCCTGTAAAAGATCCTGCTCATCTGGAGCAACGTCGCGCCCAATATCTACTGCCACCGATGGCCGTCTATCGCAACACGCTCGCCGATATTTATCACATGCCGATTGAGTAGATTTGTTTCACACCTTGCGCAACAACGCTTGCAGCGCATCCATCACGAGAAAAGCAGCATGGCTGGAAGCCTCTGGCACTCCGCCCACCTTGCGCAGAATATCTTCTCTGGTAATTGCTCGTGCTTCCTCCACGGTCTGGCCTTTTGCAAGTTCTGTAATGGCGGATCCGCATGCCATCGAGGCCACGCATCCTTTCGCGCGAAACCGGATGTCGCTGATTCGCCCCTCTTCCAGCTTCACGCTGAGTTCTAGAACGTCGCCGCAGGCCGGATTTTCGACGCGCACGGTCGCATCGGGCTTTTCCACTTCTCCAGCGTTCCGCGGATTCTGAAAGTGATCTAGAAGTTCGGCCGAATACACACGACAATTGTAATCGGATGCCTCTTACTCCCCACACGACCTTCCGATACGCCTCCCGCCTTACAATGTCAGAATGCCTCAATTCCACAGGCCCGTGCGCATTGCCTGCCTGCAGCCAAGCGCCACCGTCATCCTGGCCAGCGTGGGAGCACTGGATCGAGTCGTGGCGTGTACCAAGTACTGCGCCGAAGTCGTACCGGAACTCAACGTCGCAAGCAGACAGGTGATCGCCGACTCGTGGACGGCAAAGACGAGCGAAATTCTGTCAGCAGATCCCGACCTGGTCATCGCGTCGGTACCCTACCAGCAAACTGCCGTTGCCGAGATATTAAAAGCCGGCGTGCGCTTTCTGGGCTTAGCTCCCCATACCCTTGACGATATTTACACCGACATCTGGACCATCGCCGCATGCGCCGGAGCCAGCGAACTGGCAGAAAAAGTCATCGTCGACATGAAGGCAGGTATCGACGATACCCGCAAGCGCGCCGCTCATTTGCCCAAAAAGCGCGTCTTCTGCGAGGAGTGGGGCAAGCCGATCATTGCATCGCAGCCTTGGGTCGCAGAGTTGATCGCGGCCGCTGGCGGTGAGTTCATGGGAAGTCCAGGCAAGCAGTGCTCCGCTGATGATGTCGCCCGTCTCGATCCCGAGGTCATCATCGCAGCATGGTGCGGAGCCGGAAACCGCGTTCCCCTCGAGAAAATTATTCGCGAGCGAAACTGGTCCGGCACCACGGCCTCCAGAAATTCCCAGGTCTATTGCATTTCTGACGAACTGCTCAACACGCCCGCCCCAACATTGATTGCGGGATTACACGCGCTGGCAGCGGCCATTCATCCTGAAATATTCGGCGGTGATGGCAACCCACCGTCGGGTTTGCATCAGATTACGGAAGTTCAAGCAGCGCAGCTTAATCACAGCAGATTGGTTTAGCATTGAAAATTATGGCCACCGCAGCGCAAACTGGAAAGCTCGCCGAAGTCCGCAAGTCCGTGGACCGGTTGAATGCGGAAGCACGTTCAGCAGATCAATTGATGAAAGACATTACCGTCCTGCTAAACCAACAAATGTTGAAGTACAACTGGGTCGGTTTTTACATGCTCGAGCCCCATGCCAAACCACCGGTTCTGGTTCTTGGTCACTACCAGGGAGCCATGACGCCGCATACCCGCATTCCTTTGAATGAGGGAATCTGCGGCGCGGCGGCCTCTTCCGGACAGACCGTGGTCGTGGATGACGTCGGCTCGGACCCGCGGTACCTTGCGTGTTCATTGGAAACGAAATCAGAGATCGTAGTGCCAGTCTTTGTGCACGCTAAAGTTGCTGGTGAGCTCGATATCGACAGCCACTTTCCCGCAGCGTTCGGGCCCGACGATCGGGAGTTCATCGAATATTGTGCCCAACTGGTCTCCAAACGTCTCGAAAGCGAGCCGTCAAGAACGATCTGACTTTGCGATCCCTGGATAAATGATGAAGCGGGTAGTCGCTGCTCTAATCGTGAACGATGACCGCATCCTCGCCTGCCAACGGACGAGACACCAGCCCATGCCGCTGAAATGGGAGTTCCCTGGCGGCAAGATCGAAGCCGGCGAGCAGCCGCGCGATGCCCTGCGGCGTGAGTTGGAAGAAGAACTGGGAATCGAGGCCACCATCGGAAACGAGGTTTCCCGTATCGTTCATGAATACCCGGGCGGCGGGAGCGTGGAGCTCCGGTTCTTCGAGGTGCGCGAATATATGGGAGACATTGAAAACCGCATCTTCCGCGAAATCAGGTGGGTCACCCGGCCTGAACTTCTGGAACTCGACTTCCTGGAGGCCGATCGCTCCCTCGTGCGCGACTTAGCCGCCGGAAAACTTCTTTAGGAAAACGATAGCTGCTGCTCCTGCATTTCCTCGCAACGTTCCCCAAACCAGAAGAACGGTCAGAATAATCATGACTACCGTGGTTGTCCACGCAATGACGTTGAATGTCGGCTTGTTCACGTACTCCCCCATCAACTCCTTCTTGTTGATGAGAAGCAACATGAAAATCAGCACGAATGGCAACACTCCACCATTCACGACTTGAGACAACACGGTGATTTTAATGAGTGGAAGGCCCGGCAAAAGAATCACGGTAGCTCCGGCGACGATCAGAATCGTGTAGAGCCAGTAAAATGCAGGCGCTTCCGAAAATTTCCTTCCTACGCCCGATTCGAAACCAAGCCCTTCGCAGACCGTATATGCGGTCGAGAGCGGCAGGATCGACGCTGCAAAAAGCGAAGCGTTGAACAGGCCCAGGGAAAACAGTATGTAGGCATAGTCTCCCGCCAGGGGGTGGAGAGCCTGCGCAGCATCGGCGGCATCACGAATTTCGTGATGACCATGAACATAGAGCGTAGCGGCACAAGCCACGATGATGAACCATGCCACCACGTCCGTGAAAAT
This sequence comes from uncultured Acidobacteriaceae bacterium, assembly GCA_963822545.1. Classification (GTDB taxonomy): domain Bacteria; phylum Acidobacteriota; class Terriglobia; order Terriglobales; family Acidobacteriaceae; genus Acidiflorens. The sequence goes on along the minus strand of CAWGIB010000010.1, from coordinate 577,732 downwards.
GCAGCCCACGATCACATCTAACTGGGACGCGTTGTATTGGCGTCGAGTCACACCCTTTTCCACGATGGACGATTGGAGATAAAACTGCATCCAGGGCGCGATCGTGGTTCCGACCACCCCGATTACCATGTAGAGGTAGGAGTCTTGCTTAAAGGCGGCCAGTTGCGGAGGTTTTATGGTTGCCGTTAGCGCTGCGATCCATGCCGGCCTGGCTAGCAATCCTGCGAATATGTACGTGAGGTAGAAAAACGAAGCCGCCAGGAAGATTTTCTCAACGCTCTTGTATTGTCCCTTTACGACAATCAGCCAAACGATGACGGCGCAGACTGGAACAGAGTAGTACTTCGAGATCCCAAACAATTCCATGCTGCCGGCGATCCCGGCAAACTCGGCGATAACGTTGCCGAAATTCGTGATCAGGATGCCAAGCATCATCAGGAACGTGATGCGCAGGCCAAACTCTTCCCGGATAAGGTCGCTAAGTCCCTTGCCGGTAACCGCGCCCATGCGGGCGCACATCTCCTGCACCACGATCAGGGCGACCGTGATCGGAATCATGGTCCACAACAACGAGTGTCCGAACTGGGCGCCCGCAGCCGAATACGTGAAGATGCCACCGGCATCGTTGTCGACGTTCGCGGTAATGAAACCAGGTCCTACGACGGCAAAAAACAGTAGGATCTGGATCTTCCAGCGCCTTAAATATCGCATGCGTGCAGTTCACGATTCGAAATTGCCAAGCAGACGGATCAGGATAAACGGAGGAGGCATGAATGAACAGCTTGAAAGTGCTCAGCGGCGATAAAAATCAGAGTTTGTCGCGCAGCATATTGATCACGTCGTCCGGCGTAATCACGCCTTTTAGCCGGTTCTTCTTGTCGACGACTGGCAGCGTAAGCAGGTTGTATTTATCGAAGAGCTCCGCAAACGCGTTTTCCTTCGCGTCTTCATGACTGAATATCAGGGGCTCTTGAATCAGTCCAAGCATGGGAGTTCCCAAAGGCGCAAGAACGATCTTCGCCAGCGGCACGGCACCCGCTAAAGTTCCCTGCGAATCGATCAGGAAGATGGTGCTCATATTTTCCATGTGACCTTCGAAGGTCCGCATGGCGTCGATCGCCTCCGTTGTGGTGGCCGCCACTGGAAGAGCGATGTATTCCGTGGTCATACGGCCGGCGGCAGTGTTCTCGCGGAATTCGAGAAGCTCTGTCACTTCCTGCCGCTCTTCCGGCTGCATTTGTACAAGAATTTCGGCGGTGCGCTCCTCTGGCAGGTCTGCCAGGAGGTCGGCAGCGGCGTCGGGTTCCATCTCTTCAACGATGTCGGCAGCCCGATCATTGTCGAGCGATTCCACAACCGCCTTCTGGACCTTGGGCTCCAGTTCTTCCATGGCATCGGCTGCCACACCCTCGTCCAGCGTTTCAAAGACCGCTTCGCGCTCATCCGGGGCCAGATTTTCGACAATGTCGGCGATGTCGGCGGGATGGAGCTTCGCCAAGCGGTCATTCGAGATCTTCAGCTTTACCCGGCGGGCCGGATCGGTCTCGATGATGTCAACGAAGTCCCAGGGAATCTCGCGCGGCGGAACGCGCAGGAGAAGCGCTCGCAGCGCTGCTGCGGGAACAACACCTTTCAACAGCCGCCGGACTGCCCCCCGTGCGCCCACATCGACGCCGCCCACTTTCAAAGTCGGACGGCCATGCGCCATTTCCTGATGAAAATCGACATCGTTGACGCGCACGACCTTGCGCCCGTGAACGTCAATCACCTGCTGATCGAGCAAATCGCGGCTCAGCAGCAACAACCCTTCCGCCCCGTCCGCGCTGGCCCAGTCGGCAGAGAGATTCGAACTCCGCACTCCACCATCGAGGGCGGAAACCGCGCTAAAGGGCAAAAGTCGGTTCCCAGAGGAGGTCTTGACGATCAGCAGCGCGATCTTGCAGCGGTCTTCTTGAGGAGCGAGAGCGACCTCGCGCACACGGCCACTGGCAGTCCCCGTGGAGTCGTACACGGTTGAACCCAGCAATTCGCTCAGGGCCATGGTGCTCATGGTCAAGAGCATACAAAACTGTTCTGATGGAAGCCAGACTATTGCGACCTTTCGAGCGATAAACCCATCTCGCGCTCCGATCGTACGGACCCCGAACGCTAGAATGGGCTCGGAATTTCAATCCGGAGCCTGTAAAAGAAACGGATGGAGATGCACACACCTCTGTGTGACGACCGCCCGCCTCGCGTTGACTTTTCCTGACGCTACAGGCACACTTTTTAATTCGCCTGTCGTCCGCAGCTAAACCAGCGCGAAGCGAGCCCGGCGCTCCTTCGCAGGCAAGGCAGATGGCGACTTAGGAACCGTTCGCTCTATGTCCTCAAATCGCGTCTCCTATACGCTCGATTCGACGTTGGAGACGGTGAATAGTGCCGAAGAGACTGCGGGCCGCATGGCTGCTGAGGCAGGTTTTGACGACGAGGAGATCATGAAGATCTCCATGGCGGTGCGAGAAGCGGCCGTTAACGCAGTTTTGCATGGAAATGCTTACGATCCGAATAAGAAGGTCACGCTCGCGTTTGAGCGCACCGCCAATGATCTTGTCATTGTTATTCGTGATCAGGGCAAGGGACTGGATTCCGGGAGGATTCCGGATCCGCTAGCTCCTGAAAACCTGATGAAAACATCGGGTCGGGGCATTTTTCTGATCCGCTCGTTCATGGATGTGGTGGAGATTCACCCCTCCCAGACGGGTACCGAACTTAGAATGATCAAGCATGTCCGCGGCAGTGCGGATTCCAAGGAGGCTTGCCAGTGACTATGAAGTCCAGTACGCGCCAGGTGGATGGCGTCACCATTGTTGATCTTAGCGGCCGCATCACGCTCGGCGAAGGCAGCGTTGTGCTGCGCGATACCGTCCGTGACCTGCTTTCCAAGGGACAGAAGAAGATTCTCTTGAATCTGGGCGATGTCAACTACATCGACAGCTCCGGCATCGGCGAGCTCGTCAGCGCCTTCACCACCGCCAAGAACCAGGGCGGCGAACTGAAGCTGCTCAACCTCACCAAGAAGGTGCATGACCTGCTCCAAATCACCAAGCTCTACACCGTCTTTGACGTGAAAGACGATGAAGCAGCCGCGGTGAAGTCCTTCACGAAGTAGCCGCACCGCATTGCACGTGCAAAGAACCTGGCAGAGCCGGAGAAACCTCCGGCTCTACCTCTTCCTATTTCAGGAATGCCGCGCCGAATTTTCCAGCGCGCTGCCGCTTTGTGCACGCGCACCCGTCCTAAAATCAGAGCTGAGGCAATTCCGCCTGAGCTCTATGCGCTGGCCAATTCAGCTTTTCTTCTTGGGGATCATCTTCCTCACCGCCACGGTTTGCTTTGCCAATAACGCTCCCCAGGATTGCCTCAGCGTCGTCGACGCTCACAAGCACATAGGCAAGACCCATTGTGTCACCGGTAACGTCATACGCGTCGAAGACGGCAGCAATGGTGTTACGTTCCTGGATTTTTGCGCGGACTACCGGACTTGTCCGTTCACTGTGATCGTGTTCCCTGCGGACATCAATAACCTCGGTGATGTCCGCCAGCTCCAGGGCCACATCATTACGATCAAAGGAAGAATCGAAGAGTACGACGATCGGGCAGAGATTATCCTGCGCCACCCGCAACAACTCGGCGAGAACGCGGCCATGCTGACGGCCATCCCCAAAGATTACGACGTCGAACGCCGCGGCCATTACAGCGCAGGTTCGCCGAGACTTCCAAAAGCCAAAAAGCCGAAGCACACGCGGCAAGGGCCGCCAATTTCCATCGAAGATCCGGAAGAACCATAAAATGAAAACTGCCTCAAGCCGACTAGCCTTGAGGCAGCCATCTGCTAATTGTTTCGAGTCTAGAACCGGAATACGATACCGGTTTCAATGCTAAAGTTCTTGTCTTCAGTGACTCCACTGTCACGATAATAGTTCCAGTCAAATTGAACCAAGCGGACGGCAATGACCTTGCTGGCTGCAACGTCCACGCCACCCCCAAATTTCATGGCAAATCCATTGGTGGACGCCGAGCTGGAGCCGCACCCGCCGCCTCCGATGCATCCCGATCCAGACCCACCAAGATTGAATCCTCCGAACATCGCGTGGAAGAATGGGTTGATTTTGCCACCGAAGTCATAAGCAACCACGGGACCAAACGTGTAGGTGTAAAGATGAGCGCTGGCACTCCCCGACGAGGAAGACAAGGACTTGTAGACGCCGCCGAAATCGGCTCCCACGCCGAAATGCTTGTTAATGTTTCCGGTCACAGAAGCGCCCCAGCCATTCGTGTTGAGCCCAGTGAGATCGCCGCCAAGATATTGGTATTGATAGCCACCGAACACCTCCGCCTTCGGAGTGTCTTGCGCCATCAATGGGAGTGAAAGAAGGCCAGCAACAACAATTAGAACAACAAAATATTTCATGTCTTCTCCTTTGGCTAAATAAATCGACGTCCAGACATAGTGCGCCATCTATTGGGGAAGAGAGTGAATATAAAGATGGAAGCGCACGCAATAGTAGATTACGACGAAAGGAGAAATGCAAGAGGTCATCCGATAAGTTATCGTAACCAAACTTATCACTCTTACTTGTGACTTATATCACGATCGAATCTGACTTATATCACACCATACCCCGGCGTAATTCTTCCAGATCGTACTTAGTCCCTCGCCAGATGATCCCGTTTTGGCGAATCGTCAATATCATCGATCGCGCCAATGTGTACATCACCAGCGTCGTACTGACCGGGTGCAGCAGGAAGTAAAGCGGCGACACGTTCGTGATTCGCGCCATGCCGTAATAAATCGCAAAGAGCGATACCAGCGCGACAGCATACGGTAACCGCGCCCATCCATGCGCCAAGCACAATCCTACAAACGGGCCCAGATTCAGCAAGCCCAGGCCGACGATCGATGCCACGGTTCTGCGGCCACTGAAAGGACATGAGCGCAAAGAAGTTCTTCGTGAGGTTATCGACAATACCGAAGGTACCCTTCACCCAGCGCAGTGAAATCAGGTCCTCGCCGAAGACATTGCGTTGCCGGAAACCGGCATTCTTCACAACCTTCCCAAGCTTCATATCGTCGAGCACTTCCATGCGCAACGCTCGATAAGTGCCAACCGCGTCATAGACAGGCCGTCTCACCATATTGAAAGCGCCAACTCCCATGTGATCTTTTGTCTTCGGGTCAGCAACCTTCCACGGCCGGTGGCCGAACACAAAAAGCGCCTGGAAGAACGAAATCATCATCCGCTCGCCGGGATGCTCCATGATCATGCGCGGGAAAAGCACGACGTGGTCGGCCTTCTCGGTCTCCGCATAAGCGATGACTCTCCGCACTGAATCAGGCTTGAACACAACATCGCCATCGGTAAAGAGAAGCCACTCTCCTGTAGCTTTGGCGGCAGCGGTCCACATCGCATGCGTCTTTCCCATCCAGCCTGGCGGCAGATCTGAAACATGAATGACCTGTAACCGGCCCGAATCCGACGCCCCCGCGCGAACCTCGTCCATGCGCTGTCCAGTCGCGTCCGTCGAGCGATCGTTCACCGCTATGATCTCGTAATTCGAATAGTCCAGAGCAAGCAAGCTTTCGAGCGTCGCGCGGATGTCGTGCTCCTCGTTGCGCGCAGGAACAATGACGCTGACGCGCGGCTCGCCACCCGCCGTTGGCGGTTTGCGATCCCATTCCGGACGAGCCACGTCCGCAATACTCGGCATGCCGATCGCAGCTTCAATAATGCGAGAGAGCCAGGCCAGGGCCAGGATGCTGCCCGCAATCCAATTCGCAATCTGCCACATCATTTGTTAGGAAGATGCTCCGGAATGGGTGGGCGATTCGGCTCGCTGCGCGCTAGTCTGCGGAGCGAAGCGCATACCGTAAAACAGAATGATGGAAGAAATGACCATCGCAATAATGGGCAAGACAAATGCCGACTGAAGCGACCGCTTATCGGCCACCCATCCCATCATGGTTGGCGAAGGAACATCGCCCAATATATGGATGATGAAAATGTTTACCGCGATCGCAGTCGCCCGAATGTGGGCGCCGACCGAATTGATCAATGCTGCATTGAGCGGTGAGGTATTGATCAGCAGCAAGAAGGCAGCCGCAGCAATCGCTGGCACCATCAACTTTCCCCGCACAAACAGCGCGACAATCATGACGGGCACGCCGAGACACATGCTCACTGCCGAAACCACATAGTAGGAGCTCCTCGTCCGCCGTAACAGGTAGTCTCCCAGCCAGCCTCCTGCGAGCGACGCCACGATTCCGTCGATCACAATGATGATGCCAAAGGTAAAGTTTGCGGCCTCCAGTGTGTAATGACGATCGCTATACAAGAACTGAGGCATCCAAACCTGGATGCCGCCCAGAGAGAATGTCATGAATGCCATCCCCAGCGTGGCCGTCAGGAAAGCGGGATTGCGCAGCAGACCAAAAATCGTTCCCCGGTCGGCAGTCTCGATCCGTGAGTCAAACTGTCCCCGCAAGGGTTCTTTTAGAAACAACACCGACAGCGCTAACAAGAATCCTGGAGCCGCCGCAATATAAAACGGAAACCGCCAGCCGTAATGCGGAGCGAGATTCCCACCCAGTAGATATCCCGCAGCTGACCCGACCGGGATCGCCAGATAGAAAACGCCCAGAATGCGTCCCCGCCTCTCCTCCGCAAAAAGGTCCGCAACGAACGTGGGAGCAATCGTGACAAATGTAGCCTCGCCGATACCAACCAGCGTGTGTCGGACCAGAAGTTCGGTGTAGGTGTGGGTGAATGCAGTGAGCAGAGTCAGAGCACTCCAGAAGATTGCGCCGAAAGCGATAATCAGCTTGCGCGAATAACGGTCCGCGAGCGGGCCGACAAATGGCGCCGCGATCATATAGAAGCCGAGAAACGCGCTGGTCAGATACCCGATCTGCGTCTTCGAAAGATGAAATTCCTGTTGCACCAGTGGCTGAACCGCAAACAACACATTGCGATCCGCGTAGTTGAGCAGGTTCAATGCCGTGAGAACGACCAGAGCAGTGCGAGGATAGAGCTTCGTGGGAGGCACGGGTCGAGCGAATATAGCACGAGCAGATTACAGAAGTCAGATTGCAAAAATAAACCCTAAGTTTCAAGGTTCCAAGGTTTCAAAGTTTCAGCGTCAGGGGTTTTTCTTCTTTTGTCATTGACACTATGAAACTGTGAACCCTTGGAACTCTGAAGCCTGCAACGTCCGCTTCATTTCTGCATTTTGACTTCTTACTTTTGACTTTTCTTCCCTCGCGGCCATCTTGCCACGACGACCGTTGAGATCCCTCCCCGCGGCCGGAAGTCGCCCTTCACCTCCGCCCACACCGGCTTTGCCCAACGCACAACATCTTCCAGTACCTGGTTCACAATATTTTCCTGAAAGATGCCGAGGTTGCGATACGTCTGCAAATATTCCTTCAGTGATTTCAGTTCCAGGCAGCGACGATCCGGTTGGTAGCGGATCACAATCGTTCCAAAATCCGGCAGGCCAGTCTTCGGACAGACGGAGGTGAACTCCGGATCATCGACCACGATCTCGTAACCGGGAAACTGGTTGGGCCATGTTTCGATTTCGGGGAACTCATGGTCGAGACCTGCGCTGGCATGCTCGTCCGTGTAGCGGCGCGATTTGGGCATTCGTCAATTGTATCGAGATCATCGATTTGGGTCATCGAACCGGCGCAAAAGCCAGCACGAATTCGGCCCTCAAAATTGCCTCAAATCGCTCATCCGCTGCATCTAACCAAGTACTGCTCAATAAAGACTTTGCGCCCCTTCGCACGGGGCTTGAATGATACATTGATCCTTGCGCTTTTCTCTGCATGCCATTGAATGGAAACAGTTCGCCGCGTCCTGCACGTCGATGGTGGGTCACTCTAATTTTGATCGTGGCAGCAGTCTCTGTCCTCGTCGCATTCGTCTCCCATCGCGATGATTCGATACCCGTCCGCACCGCCGAGGTCGCGCTTGGCAAGATCCGTAGTGTCGTTTCCACCAACGGAAAGATAGAGCCCGTTAACAACTTCGAGGCGCACGCTCCAACGTCCGCTGCAGTCCAGCGGGTTATGGTAAAGGAAGGCGAATCCGTTAAAAAAGGGCAGTTGCTGGTTGTGCTTGATGACGCCGATGCGCGCTCGCAAGCCGCTCGCGCTGCCGCCCAGTTGAAAGGCGCCGAGGCCGATCTGGCCGCCATCGAGCGAGGCGGCAACCAGGAAGAAATGCTCTCCCTCGACGTTCAACTCGTAAAGGCGAAAACCGAACGGGATACCGCGAAGCGCAATCTTGATGCCCTCAAGAAGCTCGAGCAGGAAGGCGCTGCATCTTCAGGCGAAGTGCAGGAAGCGCAGAACAATCTCACCCGCGCTGACGCGCAGCTTGAGTTCCTCAAACAGAAACAGACCAAGCGCTATTCCAATCCCGAAGTGGCGCACGTTCACGCCCAGCGCGATGAGGCGCAAGCTGCCTACGACGCCGCGCAGGATATTCTGGCGAAGTCGAACGTCCGCGCGCCCTTTGATGGCACGGTGTATTCCTTGCCTGTAAAACAAGGCGGCTTCGTGAATGCTGGAGATCTCTTGTTGCAGATGGCGGATCTCAGAAAAGTCTTGGTCCGCGCTTTCGTTGATGAGCCCGACGTTGCAAGGCTAACTCTCGGCAGTCCCTTCGAAATCACTTGGGATGCAGTGCCCGGACGCGTGTGGAAGACCACGGTTACGGACATTCCCTCGACCGTAAGGCTTCATGGCACGCGCAATGTGGGAGAGACCACCAGCATCGTCGATAACGCGGACTTCAAACTTCTCCCAAACATCAATGTGGGCGTGACCATCATCGCTGCCGAGCACGACAATGTTCTAGTGGTGCCCCGTGAAGCAGTCCGGACCGATGATGCCGCATCTTACGTGCTGCAGGTTGTCGGACACGAACTGAAGCGCAAGAATGTCGAAACCGCATTATCGAATCTCACGCAAGTTGAAATCGCTCACGGCCTCGCCCAGCACGACCTGATCGCGATCAATTCCGTAAACGGCAAGCCGATCGGCGACAAAACCCAGGTCAAGTTCTAGATGACCAGACTCCCGGCGAAAGCTGTTCTCGTTCTATTCCTGCTGTTCACAACAGTGTGTGCTCTGGCGGATTCGGCCCGCGATATGCTGGCTTCCGGCCGCGTGGATGAAGCCATCACCGCCCTCAACGGCCGTCTTTCCTCATCCCCTTCCGACGCGGAGTCGTCGAACCTCCTCTGTCGCGCTTACTTCGCTCTCGAGGAATTCGACCTCGCCGAATCCTCCTGCAAGAAGGCCGTCGCGCTTGAGCCTGACAATGGCCGCTATCACCGCTGGTTGGGTCATGTGTACGGAGAGAAAGCCGATCGCACAAACTTTCTCTCGGCGGCAGGCCTGGCGGGCAAAACGCGGGATGAGTTTGAACGAGCCGTTCAGCTCGATCCGCATGATGTCGATGCTCGCGTTGATCTGGCCGAATTCTACCTGGAAGCTCCGGGCATTGTTGGAGGCGGTCGTGACAAGGCCATGGCTGAAGCAAAGCTCATCGGCGCTATCAGATCCCGCCCGCGAACATTGGGTGTATGCCAGGGTCGCAGAGAAGAATCATGACACCCGTACGGCGGAGCAGGAGTATCGCCGCATGATCGACGCCAGCAACGGCGATTCGGAAGCGTGGCTCAACCTCGCCCTCTTCTATCGCCACCAGAAACGCTTTGACGACATGGAGCAAGCGCTGATCAAAACCAGCGATGCGCCGATGTCGAAGCCCGACGTCATGGTCGATGTGGCGCAGATTTTGTTTCGCGCCAATCGCAATCTGCCGCTCGCCGTTCAACTCCTGAAGCGTTATCTCGCGACAGGTCCAGTCGAGGAAGCTCCTGCCTTCAAGGCTCACTACCTGCTCGGTCTGTTGTATGAGAAACAAGGCGACAAAACGTCCGCCGCCAAGGAATACCGGGCTTCTCTGGCAATGGCTCGCCAATTCGGATCTGCCAAGCAAGCGCTCAACCGCGTGGCTCACTGAGGATGAAGAAGTTTCCAACCCTCCTCGGACTACAGAAAACATCTTCGACTTCTAGCGGTTTCCTTCCGACCCGCACTAGAATTTGTGCGTCCCGCCTTGCTTGCGGGATCGATCGATTGCGAAAAGTAATGGCTGATGAAAGTAACAAGGTGAACAGATGAAACTGAGACTCTCGTTGTGGCGATTTATAAACCTGTCCGCTATTTCATTACTCGTCTTAACTTTCGGCGCAAGCGCCCGCGCAGAGACTCTGACCCTCGAGCGAGCCGTGCGATTCGCACTGGCTCGCAGTACAACCACGGCGATAGCCGGCGCCGATGTTCAGCGCGCGGTCGCCTCGTACCGCGAGCTGCGCAACAACTACATTCCTCAGCTCATCGTCGGCTCTGGTCTCGGCTATTCCTATGGCTTTCCTTTGAGTATCGAAGGCTCTGCTCCCTCGCTGCTCACGGTAGCCGCACAAAGCTCCATCTTCAACCCGGCGCAACATCAATACATGGGTGCCGCAAGGGCTGACATCCATGCCACCGAGTTCCAGAACAAGGAGCAGCGCAACGCCGTCATTCAGGACGTCGCAACCAGCTACGCGGAACTTGCGAAGTGGGAAGCTCGCCTGGTTCGTCTGCAGCAGGACGAGACTCAGACACAACAGATGCAGCAAGCTGTCGCGGACCGAGTTCAGGAAGGCGTCGACAGTAATACGGAACTGAATCGAGCGAAGCTGGTTGTCGCGCGCGTACGTCTCCATCGTGCTGAAGCGCGCGGCTCTGCCGACGTTCTCCGGCGTCACCTCGCAGACCTCACCGGCCTGCCGGTGGCGTCGATCGAGGTCGAACCGGACAGCATTCCGGCTCTTCCTCCCGTCCAGCAGGAGGATCTACAGGACAAAGCGGTTCTCGCGAGTCCTGCCGTCAAGGTTGCCGAGCAGCATGCACTCGCGGAGAGTTTGCGTGCCACCGCTGAACATCGCGCCATCTATCCTTCTTTAGATTTCTCGGCGCAGTACGCTCGCTTCTCCACCTTCAATAATTACTCGCTCTATTACGGCAAAGCATTTCAGCAGGACAATGCAATCATTGGCATAGGAATCAGAATTCCGATCTTTAACGCCAGCCAGCGTGCCCACACCCAGGGCGCCGACTCCGAGGCTCTCAAGGCACGAAAACAGGCGGAGGCCGCCCGCAACCAGGTTTCAGAGGAGACTTTAAAGTTGCAACGCGCCTCCGAGCAGCTCGAGGCGGCGCAAGATGTCGCGCAACTCGAATATCAACTGGCCCAGTCCGGACTCGAAACCGCCCACTCTCGGATCGATGCAAAGACCGGGTCCTATCATGAATTGGCGGACGCCCAAGTTCAAGCCAACGAGCGCTATCTGCTCTATCAGGACGCCGAATTCGAATACCAGCGCGCGCGCATGAACCTGCTCCGCGCCACTGGCGATTTGGAGAAATGGGCGCTGGGCTCCCCCCGCCTCGAAATGACCCTGAAAACGGGCCTCAGCCCAATCCGGATTCTCGCCCCCCAATGCCGGGAAAGCGACGTTCGACGACACCCCTTTGTTGTTTGTGTGCCCTCTAAGGCATGATTACACAAGGGCTTCCAGCCGTTTCCTGGGGACTAGCGGTATCCAATTTGCCAGCCTTTTGGCCGGGTCTGGCACACAGAAGAATGTTAAAATAAGAGATCTATCCATATGCCATTAAAAGCACTGTTTTTGAACCCACCCTCTTTCGAAAATTTTGATGGAGGCGCAGGCTCGCGCTGGCCGGCAACGCGCGAGATCGAATCTTACTGGTACCCGGTCTGGCTCGCCTATCCGGCCGGAATGTTGGAGGGAGCGCGGCTACTCGACGCCCCACCGCATCACGTCAGCGCCGAAGAAACCGTTCGCATCGCCAAGGATTACGAACTGCTCGTGCTCTTCACCAGTACCCCGGGCTTTCAGGGCGACGTGCGGATTGCCGAGACCATCAAGGAAGCAAATCCCACCATCAAGGTCGCCTTCGTGGGACCTCACGTCAGCGTTCTGCCTGAAAAGGCTTTGATGGAAGCCAAAGTAATCGATGTCATCTGCCGCAAGGAATTCGATTACTCGATCGTTGAATATGCGCAGGGCAAGCCGCTCGAAGAGATTCTTGGGATTTCCTATCGCAAAGACGGCGTGGTCGTGCACAATCCCGACCGGCCAACCATCGAGAACCTGGATGCTCTGCCGCACGTAACGGACGTTTACCGCAAGGACCTCGATGTCCGCCGCTACAACGTTCCATTCCTGCTTCATCCTTTCGTCTCTCTTTACACCACTCGCGGGTGCCCGGCCCAATGCACCTTCTGTCTCTGGCCGCAAACGCTCAGCGGACACCCCTGGCGCAAGCGTTCCACCGACGACGTAGCCGCTGAAATGGCCAAGGCCAAAGAGTACTGGCCCTATGTAAAAGAATTCTTCTTTGACGACGACACTTTCAACATCCAGGCGGCACGTACCATCGAATTGTGTGCCAAGCTCAAGCCCCTCGGCTTGACCTGGTCGTGCACGTCGCGCGTGACCACTGAGCTACGAGACGCTCAAAGCAATGAAAGAAGCGGGATGCCGCCTGCTCATTGTTGGTTTCGAATCTGGCGATCAGCAGATCCTCAAGAACATCAAAAAAGGTGCAACCCTCGAGCACGCCCGCCAGTTCACAAAGAACTGCCACAAACTCGGCCTTGTCATCCACGGAGATTTCATCCTCGGCCTGCCCGGCGAAACTCGCGAGACCATCAAGAACACCATCAAGTTCGCAAAAGAACTGGATGTAGAAACCATTCAGGTTTCAGTGGCGCACGCCTATCCCGGCACCGAATTGCACGAATACGCCGTGAAGAATAACTTCATGACGGCCGAAACCAAAATGGTCGACGACGCGGGCCATCAGATGGTGCAGATCGAATATCCCGGCCTGCCGGCTTCGGAAGTGATCCAAGCGGTTCATACCTTCTACGACGAATATTATTTCCGGCCAAAAGCTGCGTACCGGATTTTGCGGAAGGCGATCTTCAACAATTCCGAGCGCAAACGCTTGTACAAAGAAGCGCGCACATTTTTGAAACTGCGCGCTCAGCGTAACAAGTGGGCCAAGGACAATCGCAAGGAAGAAACGCCCGAGCCGGCACCAGCCAAGGCGTAGGCCGCGCTGGAGATCGTCCTGCCGTTGGTTTTGGGTGGCGCAGCGCTTCAGCGCTGCGTTCTCGCGCATACCCCGGAGTCGGCTTTAGCCGCTGAGGTACGGTCGCGATGCAGTGAATAATCTTTCCCGCACTCAAAATTGAGCCGCTGGAGTAAAAGTCCCAAGGTGACCTTTCGCAAATACCTAGTTCTCGCGGGAATCACCGTCTTCAGCACCCTCGGTGATTCCCTGCTGGCCCGCGGCATGAAAGAACTAGGCGGGATCTCGCTGCACAATTTTTCCGGCTTGCTGCTCGCGATTCTTAATCCCTGGGTAACAATCGGAATCCTGCTACTGCTGGCGTTCTTTGCTTCATACATGTCCGCCCTTTCCTGGGCCGACCTCACCTACGTCCTCCCCGCAACTTCTCTGGGATATGTATTGGTCGCCCTGATCGCGCACTTCAGCTTTCATGAGCAGATCTCTCCGACACGCTGGCTGGGTATTGCCCTGATCGCTGCCGGAGTAGGCTTTGTCGCGGTTGGCCCATCCGTCACGCCTGACCCGCACTCCACTAACAACTCCACGCGCGAGCAGGTGCATTCCCCTGCGAATTCGGAAGTGGAAGAGGCGAAGCTATGAGCGATCTCTACGCCTGGGGAGCCATCGCCCTCATCACGATCGCGGCCACCACCGGCGACGTCCTGCTCGCCTACTCAATGAAGCGCGTCGGCGATGTGGGAGAAGTCTGGAAAAATCATGGCCTCGTAGCCGTCGCCGGACGGATCCTGTCTACTCCGACTTTCTTTCTCGGCGTACTCGCCATGGCCGTCGCCTTCTACAGCCTGCTCTTCGGACTTTCCTGGGGAAACCTCAGCCTGGTTGTGCCCGCCTCAGCCTCGCTAACGTTCGTGGCCAACGCGGTCGCCGCACGTATTTTCCTGCACGAACGCGTCAGTCGCAGGCGCTGGCTTGCCGCCATCTTCGTAGCAACTGGCGTCTTTCTGATGGCGTTGTAATTCCTGGCTACCTCACGACGGGCAAATTCACACTGCAAGGCTAGCCGAATAGATCGATCCTGATTTTCACTGGGATCAGCTTCACAATGCTATCGTCATCGGACGGCTTCACTGCGACTTCGGAAGTTCCGTCCGTTGACGATCTGCTACTCAGCGGCATGCGCCGCGCGAACTGCGCCGCCCGCAGACCAGCTTCCCCCAACTCGCGGGACAATTGTGCCTCAGTCTCCACCCGCCCTGCACGGAGCTTTGCCATCACCGCGTGCAAGCGCTGCAACTGCCCGGCCAGATCCGCAAGCATAACTTTGCTTCCCGCGCTCATCTGTGCGAATTCGACGCAGGCTCGTGACGGCTCAATCAGATTCTTCACCAGTCCTACGGTTCGAAACGAGGCGGCATTCACACACACCACCATCTCCGTCCGTGTTCCCTGATGGATGGGCTGACTGATGTCGACACAAATGCCGCCCAGACTCAGATTGCGAAGCTTTCCAAGAATGATCGGGCCTTCGGCGGGCAGGGAGCTGATCCGAGCTTCCCCTCGGCACTCAAATCGCGGGTTTCGGCGACGGTCCTCGCCCGGGAGAATAGACTCCGGCATAGCCGTTACATCGTGCAAATCGTTCAAAATCTTTAGAGGTAATTGAAGAAGGATTTAAAGACGAAAAAGAGGGTTTTATCGAAACAATTTCATAAGTCCGGAAGCCATGAGATCGGGCACCAGAAATCGCGAATCGTTCCCGCCCGCGGCGCGCGTGACCGCTTCGGCTGCGAGATAGCCACTGCGGACAGCTCCCTCCATCGTGGCCGGCCAGCCGGTTGCCGTATAGTCGCCGGCCAGCAAAATTCGAGGCCACGCTGTTTCCGCTGCGGGCCGGTATTGATCGACCCCAGGCTTCGCCGAATAGGTCGCGTGCACTTCCTTAATGACGGTTGACTTCAACAACTTCGCGCCCCGCGCTTCCGGGAAAAATTCCTGCACTTCCTTCACAGCCATCTCCACGATTTCTGCCTTCGACTTTTCGACCAGGCTTCGCGAACAGCTCACCACCAGCTCCACGTAGCTGCCGCTTCCCTTTTCGCGAGCCTCAATCAGGCGGGACTTATGAAACATCCACTGAATCGTGCGGTCGAGCAAAACAGCGTGGTCCAGATTGCTGATCTCGCGGTCAAACCATAGATGGATACCGGTGATCGGCGAGGTGTTGAAATGTTCAAGCTTTGCCGCTAGTGACGCGGCTTCTGGTGTCTGAGGCAACATGCGCGCCAGAACATCAAACGACACGCCCACTACGAGATAGTCGAATCTCTGTTCCTGCCCGTTCACGCAAACTGCGACTTCCGCATCCTGCGCGGCAAATGCCTCGACGCCAGCTCGAAGCCGTATCTCGCCTTCTCGCGCGCCAATGTAATCACCGGCCGCTCCATACAGTTCGGTGAGAGGGACGGTCGGAATTCCCATCCGTCCCGCCGCCGCCGATTTCAGAAACGACTCGCGCACCACCTGCGCGGCGTACGGCACCGAGATCTGATCCAGATCTTCATTCAGCGCGCTGACGAGAATTGTCTTCCAGAATCGATCGATCGCCCGCGCAGTCTGGCCATGACGTTTCAGCCAATCGAGAAACGACTCGCCTCGATCCGGAGGCGCAGAAGGTACAAGCGCCATCATCGCCCGGCTGATCGCCAACTTGTCCGCCAAGATTCAAGCATGCTGCGCCAAGAAATGCGGGTGCAGTATGCAAAGGCGCGGGCAACGACGACGGCCCTATCACCGATGCCCGTCCGCCCGGCTCCACAAACGTCAGATTCTCGTACCAGCGGATTTTCTTCTCGACGCCGGTGCGCCGGTACAAGTCGACGAGGTTGGTGCAGCATCCGAGCAGCACATGCTGGCAGTTGTCGACTACTTCCCCGGTCCCTGGATGCTGGTAAGAAGAGGCGCGTCCGCCCAGAAAAGGGCGGCGCTCAAAAAGCGTCACACGAAATCCGGCTTCGGCGAGGGCACATCCAGCGGCAAGTCCGGCCAGTCCTCCTCCGGCGATGGCAACTGTGGAAGGTCGCATGGGGGACGGGCTCGTCACAACAAGCGCTTGGCAAGTCCTTTGCCGAGCACGCTCAGCTTTTCCGGAACAGTCAATCGCACGCGCTCGCGGAACACGTCATAATCCTTCGCCGCGATCTTTTCCAGAAGCTTGCGGTAGATCGTAATCAGCACCCACAAGCCCGGCTGGCTGTCTTCACTGACCAGCGGAATCAACTCTTCTCCCGCGCCGTAGCACTCCCGAGCGCGATCAGATTCCATGGCAAGCAGCGGGCGAATGCGCGCGATCTCCGGTGTTGCCAGGTCGCTAGCCTGCAACCCGAACTGTAACAAATCTTCTTCTGGCAGATAGACTCTGCCCATGGCCGCGTCCTCTTTAACGTCGCGAACAATATTTGTCAGTTGAAATGCGAGGCCACATCGCTCCGCAAGAGATTCCGCTGCGGGATCGCGATAGCCAAAGATCTTGATGCACACCAGCCCCACGACCGACGCCACACCGTAACAATACTGCCGCAAATCCTCGAACGTCTTGTAACGCGCTACGAGTTGCGTGTCGGAATCCTGCTGCCCCTGTTCCAAATCAGCAGCAGTCCCATAAGCGAGCTGGTCGAGGAGCCCGACTGGAATCTGGTAACTCCGCTGCGCATCCGTCAAAGCCAGGAGCACGGGATCGTCCGTCGGTTGACCAGCAAACGCGCGGTGGACTTTGTCCAACCAGTCCGTAAGCCTGTTCTGGCGATCCAGTTGGCTCAGCGAATTATCGTCGGCAATATCATCGCAGCGCCGCATGAACGCGTAGACCGCCGCTAACGCATTTCGTTTTCTCGGTGGAAACACCACGAAACCGTAATAGAAGTTCTTGGCCGACTCGCGCGCGATGCTCCGGCACACCGAGTAAGCCATGTTGAGCTGCGACCGGGTTGGCGCAAAGTGCATGGGCGCATTTCCTACCGCGGAACTCATCGCAACTTCCCCAGCGCCGCTCGCCCCACCAGCGCCATCTTCCGCATCTTCGAGATCGCCGGACGCCTTCCCAGCACCGCATAGTCCTGCCGCTCGATCGCATGCAGAATTTCCTGCCCGCCCCGGCTGAAGAGTTCGATATCGAGCGCCAATTTCTTATCCACCTTGCCCACAAGCGGGAAGCCCTGATCAAACCATTGTCGCGCCCGTTCCACCTCAAACCGCATCATCTCGCAGAATGCACGCGAGTTTTCATCGCGGCGAAGCATTTCCTCATCAACACCGAACCGCCGCAGATCTTCGAGCGGGAGATAGATGCGTCCCTTCTGGAAATCCGTACTCACATCCTGCCAGAAGTTGGCCAGTTGCAGAGCAGTGCAGGTGTAATCGGAAAGCTGCTGCCGCTCGCCATCGCGATACCCGCACAAATACAGCACCAGGTGCCCCACCGGATTTGCTGAATACCGGCAATAGCCAAGCAGATCATTGAACGTCTCGTAGCGAGTAACGGTCTGATCCTGACGGAACGCGGTGAGCAAATCCGAAAATTCATGCTTCGGAATTTCAAACTCCCGCACAGTTTCCGCCAGAGCCACAAACACCGGATGCCGGGGACGCCCGTCATAACACGCGTTCAACTCCGTCTCCCACAGATCCAGAAGTTGAAGAGATACACCCGCGTCGCCAACCTCGTCCCCCAAGTCGTCTGAAATGCGGCAATACGCGTACACATTGAAAAAATGCTGGCGAAGGTGCCCGGGCAAAAACCACGAAGCGACCGAGAAATTCTCGTAGTGCGAGCGCGCTAGCCGGCGGCAATATTCCTGCGCCTCCTCTAATGTAGGAGCCACATCCGGAATCGCGTACTCCGGCGGCAGCGCACTCCATAAAGAAGGCGGCGGCACAGTCGCGGAATGGCTACTCGCTGTATTCATCCAATTCTCAAACGATCCACTACTCAATTCACGCTATCAATCCGAATCATTGTCTAGTCTGAACCAGATTGTCATCCCCACCCATTGTCATCCTGAGCGAAGCGAAGGACCTATGTACTTTGCTGGTGCAGAAGAAAATGCGGTAGGACACGCCGTGCCGCATGTCGGTTTGACGAGACGCGAGGCTAATGTCCCGGAATGATCGCGGTTTTGATGTCCCCGTTGCGGTTCAGCATGTGACGCAGCACATCGTGCAAGCGGGAGAGCGGCGCTTCGCCAGTAATGTAATCAGTTCCGCGCACCTTCTTCTCGGCAATCAGGCCGAACGCCCGACGCACGGTTTCCGGTGTGTGGTGGAACGTCGCCTTCAAGGTGATTTCCGAATAATGAAGACGGTTCGTATCCAGTTGAACCTTCGTCCCAGCCGCGCATCCACCGAAGAAGTTCACCGTACCGCCCTTGCGCACCATCTGGACAGCCCACTCCCACGCCTCGGGACGTCCGACGGCTTCAATCACTACATCCGCCCCGCGCCGCTCTGCGCTGAGTGCACGCACAGCTTCCACCGGATCCTTATCCTGCGCGATCTGAACGACTTCATGCGCACCCTTACGGCGAGCCAGAGCTACTTGTGAATCGCGCTTCACCACCGCGACCACATTACATCCGATAGCCTTTGCGACCTGCACAAACATCAGCCCGATCGGGCCGCCGCCAATGACTGCAACGGTGTCGCCAATCTCGACTCCAGTCTCGTGCAATCCGCGCAGCACGCACGCCAGCGGCTCCGTCATGGCGGCATCTTCGAAACTCACGTGTGGTGGAACCACCAGCATGTTGGCTTCAACAATGCGCCGCGGAATGCGAATGTACTCCGCATACGCGCCATTGTTAAAAAGCAAGTCTTCACAAAGATTGCTCTGGTGTTTCGAGCAGTAAAAACATTTTCCGCAGGGAGCCGAATTCAGAGCTACGACCCGCATGCCCTTCTTGAATCCGCGCACCCCATCACCGACCTGTTCAATCGTTCCCGCCAGTTCGTGTCCAAAAAGCGCCGGCGGAACAATCATGCGGGCATGGTATCCCCGCTGGTACACCTTTAAGTCGGTGCCGCAAGTGAGCGCTACGTGCACCTTTACCAGCACTTCGCCGTCGCCTACGCGCGGAATCGGCACTCGCTCGATCTTGATATCTTCTTTGCCGTAGAGAACGGCAGCCGTCATCTTGCCAGTCACAGTTGATTCCCTTCCCACGCCCTCGACCCCACCGCGCCCAATCCGCGCGTGCTGGAGTCCCCCTTGCTCCCCGGCTGGATCACGATTTTCATCGAGTCCGGCTGGGGATGAGCAGCCAGTTCAAGCGCTTCCACACTTCGATCCAAAGGGAAGCGATGGCTAATAAGATGTTCCAAATCCATCTCGCGGTTCATCACAAACCGCACTGACTCCTCCTGCAAGTCTACTGATGCGCTGTAGGAGCCAAGTAAAGTCTTCTCATCCACGCAAACCGCTGCCGGGTCAATGGTTGCCTCGCCGCGTGTCGTTTGCGCAAATAGTAAAACGCGTCCTCCCGGACGCGCCGCATCCATCGCCGGACGAATCAGACTGCTTCCACCGACCGCCAGAATCACAGCGTCGGCTCCGCGCCCTTCCGTCATTTTGTGCACCATTTGCCCGGCATCATCCTTTGAAGAATCAATCGTAAGGTTGAGACCAAAGCTATTCGCTATTGTAAGCCTCGCCCGATACAAATCGGAAGTTATCACGCGAGCGCCCACACGCTTGGCCAGCGTCGCTAGTATCAATCCGATCGGCCCTTGTCCGATGACTAACACAGTTTCGTTCGGCTGCAGACAGAGCGTCTCAATGCCTTTCAAACACGTGTTAACCGGTTCGACGAAACACGCCTGCTCAAAAGAAACTCCCTCGGGAATGCGAACGGTTCCCTTCTCCACAATCCAATCCATCACGCGAACGTATTCGGCAAATCCGCCGCCCGATGGCTCGAACCCGGCCGTGCATCCGACCTTCTTATAAGTCGCACACTGCGCGAAAGTCTTGTGGCGGCAGTAGTAACACTCGCGGCACGGAATGTGGTGGAAGACCATCACGCGATCGCCGACCGCGTACTTGCTGACGCCCTCGCCAACCTTCGCCACCACGCCCGAAGTCTCGTGCCCGAAAATTCGCGGAGCCGAATGCGATCCCGTCGAAATCTTTTTCAGATCCGTCCCGCAGATTCCGCAGCTATGCACCCGCACCAGCATCTCGCCCGCCCCAATTTCAGGGACGGGTACTTCTTCCAGGCGCACGTCATTCTTACCGCGATACACTGCCGCTTTCATGGTCGCGGGAATCCGCCCCATCATATTTTCCAAGCCAACAGTTCCAGCCATCACCATAAGATTTTCTTGTAGCGCCCGCTTCTTATAGCGCCCGCGCCTCGCCGGCGGTTCCGAGGGCGCCTCGCCCTCGTTTTTCCAAACCCTGCACTCACTTCAAAGCAGGCGCAAAGCTTCCACGCCCGATATACGCATCAATCGCTTCACACAACGCCCGGCTGGCTTTTGCACTATTTCGTCCCAGCGTAATCGTCCGCGACCAAAGCCACGGACGCACCGCCACATGCATCGCGAACCTCGCCGAACGAAACTGCCCATCGCTCGAGATGAACCGCTCCGTTGGCGGCATCGAAAAATGAATCGCGTCGGAAATCGCCTTCAACGCCGTAAACTCGACGCCGCGCGCTTGCGCTCCCTGGCCGACTGCAGCCGCTTCCATATCGACCGCAACGGCGCCATAAGCCTTCGCGAGTCGCTTCTTCTGATCCCTGTCGCTCACTGCCTCGTACGTCACCAGCGTTCCGTATCCTAAGCCCGTATCAATTCGTGCGCTGTCGGCGGCGTTTACAACCATCCTTGGCTCCAGTACGTCCGCGACCTTCATGGTCGAATCCAGAGCTCCCGCAAAACCGACTGATAAAACGCGCACTGGATGGGCCTCCTGAATCACCGCCTCGGTGGCCCGCCGCGCGGCATCCACTCCGATGCCGCCACAAATTAAAACTGAATCACCAGACTCAAACAACCGGTACCGCCGTCCGCTATGTTCGATCTCGCGAACCTTCCAGTCTTGGATCAGCGGCGCAACTTCCCGTTCCATCGCCGCCACGATTGCGAACTTAGACATACGCGTTCGCCCGGAACCATTCCACCGACCGTCGCAGCGCTCCATCCACCGGAACCGCGCGCCAGCCAAGTTCCCGCTCCGCTTTTGCCGAGCTCACAAACATCATCTTCCGCCCCATGCGTACCGCATCAATCGTCGCTCGCGGCTCACGTCCCAATAGCCGCCCGGTCACCATCTCATCCACAACTCCGGTCGCGAACGCAAAGACATAGGGCAATTTCACGGTGGGCGACTTCAATCCAGTAATCGCGCCCAGTCGATCCAGTATCTGCTTCAGCGTCAGATTCTCGCCGCCCAGAATATAGCGCTCTCCTGATTTTCCTTTTTCAAGCGCCTGAATATGCCCGTGCGCGCATTCCGTCGCATCGACCAGGTTCAGTCCCGTCTCAACATACGCCGGAAACTTCCTTTTGAGAAAGTCCAGCACAATCCGTCCAGTGGGCGTCGGCTTCACATCTCGTTCGCCGATCGGAGTCGTGGGATTCACAATCACCACATCCACCCCCGACTTCGCCGCTTCAAACGCCACCTGCTCGGCCATAAATTTCGACCGCTTATAATGCCCGATCATTCCCGCCAGCGACACCGGAGTGTCTTCGTCGGTCAAATGGCCGCCGTGTCCGTTCGACCCGAACCCCATGGTGGCCACGCTCGACGTGTACACCACGCGCCGCACGCCTTGTTTGCGCGCCGCTTCCAGCAGCCCGCGCGTACCCTCAACGTTCGACCGGTACATCTCGTCCGGATCGCGCACCCACAGCCGGTAATCAGCCGCAACGTGGAAAACAACCTCGCAACCGGAGAGTGACTTCCCAACCGACTGCGGATCGCGCAAATCTCCGACAACCCGTTCCGCATTCAGATCCGCAATATTCCGCAAGTCGCTGGTGGGTCGTACAAGCAGCCGCAACTCGGCTCCTTGCGCAAGTAGAACGCGAGCCACATGACTGCCCAGAAATCCAGTTGCGCCAGTAACGAAAACTTTCAAAGCCAGCCTTCAGCCGTCAGTTAGAAATCACGATCCAATACACACCCTGTCATTTCCGCCATGCACCTGAGCTTTTCCTGATGGCTGACGGCTGATGGCTGACAGCTAATGACTCTTCTCCGCCATCACCTTCCCATAGGCGGTCAGCGCGATCAGCGGGAAATATTGGCGGTACAAGTGATACTTCAAATAAAATACGCGCGGAAATCCTGTGCCCGTGTAGAAAGCTTCATCCCACGAACCGTCTTTCTTCTGGGTCCGCAGCAGGTACGCAATGCCGCGTACCACGCATTCGCTGCGCGTGTCGCCAACTGCAAGCAATCCCATAATGGCCCAAGCTGTTTGCGAAGCTGTGCTTTCGCCCTGGCCGCGAAGGTTCGGATCGTCATACGACCCAACCGTCTCGCCCCATCCGCCGTCGGAGTTCTGCACCATGCGCAGCCACTCCGCCGCCTGCTGGACCATCGGCTCATTCCGATCCACCGCCATCGCTTCGAGCCCGCGCAACACCAGCGCCGTACCGTAGATGTAGTTCACGCCCCAGCGCCCGAACCAGCTTCCGTCCGGCTCCTGCTCGTTGCGAATAAACTTGATCGCCTTCTTCACGGCAGGATGATTCTGGTCGTATCCGTACGTTGCCAAGCACTCCAGAATGCGTCCAGTGATATCGACCGTTGCCGGATCCAGCATGGCGTTGTGATCGGCAAACGGCACATACTGAAACACCATGCGGTCGTTGTCTTTATCAAACGATGCCCAGCCGCCGTTCTTGCACTGCATCGACAAGACCCAGTCGATCGCGCGCTGCACTGACTCCGACTGATAGCGCCCGTTCGGATGCTCAACGCGGCTCAGTCCCAGACACACCATTGCACTGTCATCCACGTCTGGATAAAACTCGTTATTAAATTCGAAATACCAGCCGCCCGGCTCGCCATTCGGATTTTTGATCTTCCAGTCGCCTGGCTTGCGAACCTGCTTCTGCAGAATCCAGTCCGCACACTTCACCATCCGCGGATCGTTCGCCGGAACTCCAGCTTCGCCGAGCGCAAACAGCGCATACGCCGCATCCCACACCGGCGACATGCAAGGCTGCATGCGGAACGTATCGCCCTCTTCAATACCGAGTTTCTCGAACTCATCCAGCGCCCGAATGAATTGCGGATCGTCCACCGAATAGCCCAGGCAGCGCAGCGCGATGATCGAGTTCATCATCGACGGAAAAATCGCGCCCAGACCGTCGCTCATCTCAAACCGCTCCAGCATCCACTTTTCGGCTTTGCGCAATGCGATCGACCGCAGCGGACGAATGTGAACTCGCTCCGCCCAATGCGTGATCCGGTCGAGCACTAAAAAGAAATTGCGCCACGAGATCAGCTTCTTGGCCCAGTGCAGGTGCATGCGCGACTTATCGCGCCCGCCCACAAAAAGTTCTTCCACGCCCATCTCGTCGGGAATTTTCTTGAAGGGCTTCTTCGCGTAGCAGATCGACAGCGGCACCAGAATCGCCCGCGACCACGAGGAAATTTCGTAGATGTTGAACCAGAACCAGTTCGGAAACAGCACGATCTCCGGCGGCACAGCCGGAACCGCGTCATAGTCGTACTGCCCGAAGAAGCAAAGATAGATTTTGGTGAATGTATTGACTTCGGTTACGCCGCCCATCTCGAGGATTTTCTTGCGGGCGAGTTCCAGCGCAGGATGATCGGCGGAAAATCCCGCCAGCTTCAAACCGAAATAAGCCTTGACCGAAGCCGAAATGTTCGACGGTCCACCGGCATAAATGCTCCAGCCGCCATCTGCATTCTGATGATTGAGAATGTACCGGGCAGCCTTCTCAAATCGCTCCGGCTTTCCGGTGCCTAGCAGGGTGTGAAGCAGGATGTAGTCCGACTCGAGTGTGGTGTCCGCCTCGAGTTCGCCACACCAGTACCCTTCTTCATGCTGTTGCGAGAATAGGAACTTTCGGGCCGCATCAACTGCCACCGCAACCCGGCTGACCAGGTCGTCAATCTTGCCGAATCGCATCTGCGGCGCTGAGGCCGGACTAAAGGGGGAGGATTCTTCCATCTACGTCTCCGCTCCAGCAACTGCCGGCGCCGCCGCAATCGTTTCCACGATCTCCGGGGGCAACCCAAACCGCACATTCTCCGGCATGATTTCGAGCTCCTGCACGTCTCCAAAACCCTTGCCTCCCAGGAATTCCACTACTTCCTGCACAAGGTGTTCCGGAGCCGATGCTCCCGCCGTCAGGGCCACCGTCTTCACGCCCTTCAGCCACTCTGCTCGGATATTGCTGTAATTGTCGATTAGATGCGCCTCGGTCCCCAAACTACGCGCCACTTCCACAAGCCGCTTCGAGTTCGAACTATTGTCGGAACCGACCACCAGCAACAGCTCCGCGTCTGAGGCTACGTGCTTCACAGCAACTTGCCTGTTTTCAGTTGCATAGCAGATGTCTTGCGCCGCGGGCCCTTTGATGTTCGGAAATCGCTTCCGGAGTGCCGCAATAATGTCACGCGTCTCGTCGAGGCTCAAGGTAGTCTGCGTCAGGTACGCGACCCGGTTCGGGTCAGGCAGCGTCACAGAGGCCACTTCCTCGGGCGATCCCACCACCTGCGTCACCGTCGGCGCCTCCCCGAGCGTTCCTATGACCTCATCGTGATCGCGATGTCCAATCAGGATGAGCGAATACCCTTCCTTCGCAAACTTGACCGCCTCCACGTGCACCTTGGTGACCAGCGGACAAGTCGCATCAATCACCCGCAGCTTTCGAAGCTTGCTGTTCTCGCGGACCTCAGGAGACACCCCATGGGCGCTATAAATCACGCGCTCGCCCTCAGGCACCTCGTCAACGGAGTCCACAAAAATCGCTCCCTTGTGCTGGAGTTCCTCCACCACAAAGCGGTTGTGAACGATCTCTTTGCGCACATAAATCGGGGGACCAAACGCCTCCAGCGCGATCCGCACGATATCAATGGCGCGCACTACTCCCGCGCAAAAACCTCGCGGCTTCAACAGCAGCAATTGCTTGCTCTCAGACAATGCCATCCCCCTACTTGTTAGGGTACAGTCACCCCGGAAAAGATGCTTTAAGATACTTTAAGAGTATCGAAGAAAGTACCCCTCGGTCAACGTAAGCCATTGTATTAGCGAGGATTAGGGCCGAATGGGGAAAAGGGCCGGTCGAGAGGATAAGGGTCACGTCTCTGACACTGGGACGCTTTCTTTGCGTCTTCCAACTTTTTCGATCATCATAGCCTTCCATGAGCGATCCACGGTACCCAATTGGCAAGTTTTCCTACTCTGGCCCTCTCGATGACAGTCAAAAACAAAAGTGCCTTGATGACATCGCGCAGACGCCCGCCCGGTTTACCGCTGCCGTCCGCGGCCTTTCTGACTCGCAACTCGATACTCCCTATCGCGACGGCGGGTGGACCGTCCGCCAACTCGCCCACCATGTCCCCGAAAGCCACATGAATGCTTACATCCGCTTCAAGCTAGCGCTCACCGAGGACGATCCAACCATCAAGCCCTATATGGAAGATCGCTGGGCCGAATTGCCGGATGCCCGCCGAGACCCAATCGCACCGTCGCTGGCTCTTCTGGATTCCCTCCACCAGCGCTGGATTAGCCTGTTGCGGAACATGACGGACGCGGAATGGAAGCGTACCTTCCGCCACCCGGACCTCGGCTCAATGCCTCTGGAAAAATCGTTGGCTCTTTATTCCTGGCACGGACGCCACCACGTCGCCCACGTCACGAGTCTGCGACAGAAAATGGGGTGGTAGAGAGAGCCGCGAGTGCGCGTCGTATGACGAAAGCAATCTGGATGAAACGTGAGCCGTAATGGTTGGCGGGTGAGCTCGCGGCTCACAAGCTCGCAGCGTATTTACGACATTCCCGCTTTCCACGCCAGATAGCTCGTCGCTTCCCGCATGAAGCCCAAAACCTTTGCCAGAGTGAACGCGGACGCGATTCGGGCCGCGGCGCCACCTCCACATCCATACCTTCGCTCTGCAATAAAGCGCGGATGCGAAATACGTGATACGCATCGCTCACTGCAATACAGCGATGCATGCCATTCACCCGCATAATGTTCGCCACCCGTGTGGCCGACTGCGCCGTATCCGACCCCTGCGTTTCCGCAATCAGCGATTGCTCAGGCACCCCGCGCCGCAACAAGTAGTCCCGTCCGACTCCGCCTTCACTGAACTCAGGATCTTGCCCCGCCCCACCCGTAGTGATCACCACGGGCGCCAAGCCTTTTTCGAACAAGTCGTATCCGTGATCGAGCCTCGCCCGAAACACCGGCGAGGGGTGACCCGCATATTGTGCCGCCCCGAAAATGACGATTACATCAGCCTTATGCTTAGGCGACTCCGTCGAGGCTTGCACGATCCGCGACCCCGTCACCCCCAGGAACAACACAACCGCGCCAAGAATCGCCATCAGAAATAGCGGGCCTGGACGTTTCCACAAAGGTTGTTTGGGTTGGTTAGGGTGCGGATCTTCTGCCATAAGCAGACTTCGAAGTTTCAAAGATTCAATGCTTCAAATTTGCGTTCCAGACGAAAGCTTTGAATATCCTCGAAACCTTGCAACTCTGAAACCTCTGAAACTTTGCGACCTTGCAGTTCTGAAACCTTGCAACCTGTCCTAAGAAAGCGCTTCGATGATGTCCTTCGCTGGGATTGCGCCCTCGCGCAAAATCTGCCAGCTTCCATCTTCTTTGAAATACACAATCGTCGACGCCATAGTTCGTGGAGACGGACCGCCATCCACGATGACCGAGATACGATCCTGCAACTGGTCGCGCACCTGCTCCGCGGTCGTGCATTCCGCCGCGCCACTTAAATTTGCCGACGTCGCGGTGATTGGAATTTTCGCCGCGCGTACTACCGCCAACGGTATGGGCGCCGAAGGTACGCGCAACGCCACGTTCCCCGTATTCGCCGTCACCTTCAACGGAAGATGCGAAGCAGCAGGTACGATCATCGTGAGGGGGCCGGGCCAGAATCGCCGCGCCAAGAGATGGAAATCATCCGGCAATGGTCGGGCAAATTCTTCCGCCTGATCGACGTTCTCAATCAGAAGGGATAACGGTTTGTGCCGCAGGCGCGACTTAATCTCGTAAACCCGTTCGACCGCCCTGAGATTGAACGGATCGGCAGCCAGCCCGTAGAAGGTGTCAGTAGGCATCCCAAGGACCTTGCCTGCCTGAATTTGTTCGGCGGCGTACTTGATGAGCGAGGCCTCCGGTGTATCGGCGTGAATTTTCACGATCTCCGCGCGCACGATGGTCCCTTCCTGATTGTTCGGCGTAAGGTTATGTCGGTGTAAACAGTGAAATGTACCATATTGCGAGTACTCGCCGCACGCCCCTACGGACATGGGCACTGTCTCTACCTCCTTTTTCACCGCAGACGCACAGACTTCTTCACCACTTAGATTCACCGTGTCACAGAGAAAACCGTGAACGCTCAAGAACCATTCCGGAAAGCCTTTGCAGGGCTCCTCTGTGTTTCTCTGGTGAAAACTCTGTGCCTCTGTGAATGCACTCCTAATTCCCAAACTTCGCTTATCCTGATGTAGGCACCACCCTATGAAACAGGACGCAAAGGCCATTCGAACTCGCGGGTCGGAGCCGACATCCCCGCCTGCGTCCTCTTTCCGGACGCCACAACGCGTGCCTCAAACAGCTCAAACTAGCCTTTCGCCGCGCAGAATTGACTCCTGACGGCGAATGCGCCATCGAGGGCGTCAAGCTGGTTGAAGAAGCGTTGCGCCATTCCCGCCATCTGGATAGCGTCTTCTTCAGCGAATCCGCTCGCCCGCTCGCCCAAAAACTCCTGCAACAAATCAGTGAGCGCACCGAAACCCTCGTCCTCCCCGACGCACTCTTTAAATCAATCGTCCCTAGCGACTCTCCCCAGGGAGTCGCCGCCCTCGTCAAATTGCAGCCCTATTCCTCCCATCAACTGCTCAACGGCGCGAACGACGGCCCTCTGGTGGTCGCTGCCGGACTCCAGGATCCCGGAAACCTCGGCACCATCCTCCGCTCCGCTGAAGCTTTCGGTGCCGCCGGAGTATTCCTCACCGAGGGAACGGTCAGCCCCTACAACTCAAAAGTCCTCCGTGGATCCGCCGGATCAATCTTCCGCCTACCTTTTCTTCAGATTTCCTCAGGCGAACTGATCCCGCTCTTAAAGAAAAAAAGCATTCGCCTGCTGGCGACTTCTTCGCACAACGGCATCCCGCTCACCGAAGTTTCCTGGACTTTGCCCCTGGCCATATTCATCGGCAACGAAGGTGCAGGTCTGCCCCGCGAAATCCTGCATCAGATGGATGAGACCATCGTCATACCGCAGTCGAAGTCAGTAGAGTCGCTGAACGCAGGCGTAGCAGCCAGTATCGTGTTATATGAAGCAGCAAGGAACAGAAGTCAAAAATCAGAAGTCAAAAGTAAGAAGTCAAATTGAAGAAGTAAAACCGAAGAATCTTTGTAGCGTGGAGCATAGGACACGTGAAGCGATTATGCGACATGCATCTTGAACCTTTACTTCTGCAATCTGACTTCTAACTTCTGACTTGCCTTTATGTCTCTCTTCGCTCCCATCCCGTCGCACGATCCCGAGCAGCGCGGCACCCGGCCCCTCGCCGACCGCATGCGCCCGCGGACATTTGAGGAGTTTGTTGGCCAGGAACAGCTTGTCGGTCCCGGCAAACCGCTGCGAGTTCAGATTGAACGCGACGATCCCGCCTCCATGATCTTCTGGGGTCCTCCGGGGACAGGCAAGACCACGCTTGCAAAAATCATTGCTGGAATCACGAAAGCGGAGTTCATCGAGTTTTCCGCCGTGCTCGCCGGAATCAAGGAAATCAAACAGGTGATGGCCGACGCAGACCGCGCCCGCCAGTATGGCACGCGCACCATCGTCTTTGTCGATGAGATTCATCGCTTCAACAAGGCCCAGCAGGACGCCTTTCTCCCTCACGTCGAAAAGGGCAGCATCCGGCTCATCGGCGCGACCACCGAGAATCCGTCCTTCGAAATCAATGGAGCTTTGCTCTCGCGCTGCCGTGTTTACGTTCTCAAGCAATTGACTGAAGATCAAATCGTCTCGCTTCTTCGTCGCGCGCTGGCCGACGAAGAACGCGGTCTCGGCAAACTTCATCTCAGCGCGTCCGACCAGGCCCTCGAAAAAATTGCCGCCTACTCGAGCGGCGACGCTCGCAGCGCCTACAACGCTCTCGAAGTAGCCGCGTCGCTGGCCGCCGGCTCTCCGTCCGCGTCGGGAAGTTCGCCCTCATCGACGGAAATTGCCAGTTCTAGCTCCTCTTCCGCGGGAACCATCACCGACGAGATCGTTCATGAAGCTCTCCAGAAGCGCGTTCTGCTCTACGACAAAAGCGGCGAAGAGCATTACAACCTGATCTCCGCGCTCCACAAATCCGTCCGCAACAGCGACCCCGACGCCGCGCTCTACTGGCTTGGCCGCATGCTCGAAGCTGGAGAAGATCCCCTCTACATCGCCCGCCGCGTCGTGCGCATGGCTGTCGAAGACATCGGACTCGCCGAACCGAACGCCCTCGCTCTGTGCATGGCCGCGCGCGATGCCGTCGATTTCATTGGCATGCCCGAAGGCAATCTCGCTCTCGCGCAGGCCATCGTCTATCTTTGCGCCGCCCCAAATCCAATGCGCTTTATACCGCCTATGGAGCGGTCCAGCAGGATGTCGAGCAAACCGCCGCCGAACCCGTCCCCCTGCACCTGCGCAACGCCCCGACCGGCCTGATGAAAGGCCTCGGTTACGGCAAAGGCTATCAGTACGCGCACGACGCGCAAGAAAAAGTTGCCGACATGCAATGCCTTCCCGACAATCTCCGCGATCGCATCTATTACCATCCCACCAATGAGGGTGTGGAAAAGCGAATTCGCGAGCGGCTGGAAGAAATTAAGCGGCTCAAAAACACGTCCCCCCGTCGAACAAAAAGAGAATCTGACGCCCCTTCCTCCTAATCTTATGGAGTGAGATTTGATGTGCCCCAGTTCGCCGCCCGTACGTTCGGCGTTAACCTTGGCATTCGACAGCTTTTCCAGTCAGGAGGCTTCCATCGTGGCCGCGTCTCCCCGCTCCGAGATCGATTTTGCCAGCCAGATTCCTCCCGATTCCACAGCCATGCTGAGGATTGCGGAACTGGTTCGACTGCAGAAATCCGCCCAACGCATCACCTCGACTCTGAACCTCGACGAAATCATCGAGCGGGTCGTGCATGAAGTTTCCGACTCCCTCAAAGCAGTCGAAATCAATCTTTATCTACGGGAGCCCGACCAGAACGAGTTCGTCTTGGTAGGTATGTGCGGATGCACCATGTACTGCGAGGGCCATCGCCTGAAAGAAGGCGCAGGAATGGTTGGCCGCGTTGCCGCCACTCGCAAGCTGCACTACGCCCCGGACGTGCGTCTCGACCCGTATTACGTGGCCTGTGAGCCCGACACTCGCTCCGAGGTTGCGATCCCCCTCGAGATTGATGGCGAACTTATCGGCGTATTCTCGGCCTCGCATCGTGATCTCGACGCCTTCTGCCCGGCGCAACTTCGTCTTCTGCAGGGCCTGTGCTC
The DNA here is from genome assembly GCA_963822545.1 of uncultured Acidobacteriaceae bacterium. Taxonomy (GTDB): domain Bacteria; phylum Acidobacteriota; class Terriglobia; order Terriglobales; family Acidobacteriaceae; genus Acidiflorens. The sequence goes on along the minus strand of CAWGIB010000010.1, from coordinate 546,741 downwards.
GCACGTCGCTGTGGCCGTCCAGAATTCCCGGCGCTTTCATGCCGAATATAAGCAGCGCGAAAAGCTCACGCGCGAAGCGGAAGAGGCCCGCATCATTCAGCAAGCCCTGTTGCCGCGCTCCTCGCCTCTCGTTCCGGGCTTCATCATCTCTGGACAATCGGTTCCCGCGGGAGCGGTCGGCGGCGATTGGTACGATTTCATCCCTCTTCCCGATGGACGCTGGGGCCTGGTCCTGGCCGACGTCTCTGGCAAAGGAACTGCCGCTGCTCTGCTGATGTCCGCCACGCGCGGCATGGTGCGCTCGCTCGCGTTCGTCAGTTCCGGTCCGGCAGAGGTTCTCACTCGTCTGAACGACATGCTGCTCGCCGATTTTCCGGACGGACGCTTTGTCACCATGGTCTACGCGGAACTCGATCCGCATCGTCGCACGCTACGCCTCGCCAGTGCAGGCCACTTGGCACCGCTGCTGGTTGATTCCGCTGAACCTGATGGATATCGCTGGATTCTGAGCGAGCAAGGGCTGCCGCTGGGCATCGCTGCTTCCAAGTTTTCTGAAACTGAAATCAAATTGGAGCCGAGCTCGCGAGTAGCGTTCTACTCAGACGGCATCACCGAGGCGGAACTCGATACAGGAGAGGAATACGGACCGGAGCGACTACTCACCCAACTGCAGTCGCCTGATTTTTCTCCGGAAGGATTGCTCGCGGACGTAAAGAAATTTGTGAATGGAACCGGATTGCGGGATGATGCCACCGTAATTGTCGTCGCCGCGCGCGCCTGAAGAATTCTGCTCTATCCGAATCTCGCCCGGTGGTCCTTCAGAATGCATCGATCCATCACGACGAAGATGCCGTTCTGCCGCGCCTTCTCCGCGGCCCGTTCGTTGATCACATCTTCCTGCAGCCAGATGGCGGGAATCTTCAACTGAATCGTCTGCTCGACAATCTCGTCCACAAATTCCGGCCGCCGGAATACATCCACGAGATCAATTTTCTCAGGCACATCGAGCAGCGAAGGATAAGACTTCTCTCCGAGTGACTCTTCGATATGCGGATTCACCGGAATAATCTTGTAACCCTGCAATTGCATATAAGCCGACACCCCATGGCTCGGCCGCATAGGACTATCCGACAACCCAACCACAGCAATCGTCTTCGCCCGTGATAGAAGCTCGTAAATCGGATCTGTCTGCTTCATATGTTCTGGGCCCACAACGTCCATAAAAAGGTGTTATCCCGCAATCTCTGGGAACTGAGAACAGGCCACTGCCCACTGCTCTACCTGTTCTTCTCCGTTTTCTGTTTAAACATTCGCAGCGCCACCTTGCGAACCGTCTCCGGAACATCTTTGTTCCCCGATAAATTCTTCAGGTCGTGAACCAGAAGGTTCTTGATCAGCCCGAGCGAAAGGTCCATCGGCGTCCGCGGATTGCACACCAGATTTCGCATGATGCTGTAATTCTTCGCAAAGCGCCGCTTCATCGGAATCGCGCGCAACACCGACTGCAGCACGTTTCTCTGTAGTGCGATCTTTTCCACCTCACCATCCGAGATCTTCGGCGAATCGAGCACCGCCAGCGCCACCAGCTTCGTGCCATCGCGAATCAGAATCGACCGGTCTTCCTTGGAACCGCGAACGGCCAGCGCGATCCGGCCCTTGACGTCAAGCCTGCTGATTTTCTGGAGCGGGCTGTCGCGCCGGTCGGCAACTGGATGGGCGGGCTTCCTCGCGTGCGTCACAGCAGGGGCAGGTTTCGCGGCTACGGATTGCGTCGCTGTGCCGCGCTCTTTGTCTCCGTGCTCCGGAGCGCTTGCGGTGGCAACCACGCTCGCCTCGGGTTCCACAGTCTCCACGACGGATCCTGACGAAACCGCTTCGACCGCTTCCTCGCGCATCCCACCAATTGGCTGAAACGGTTTGTCTTTTTCCGCCTCCAGTTCCACCGCGTTCTCGTGCAAAAAATGAGTTAAGACCTTCTCTATCTCTTCTTCTGGAACATGCACTTCATCCGACAACGCGTCCGACGCCCGCCTTTTCGAACCAGCGAGCTTGTATTCGATGTCAGCGAGTTCATTCGGCCGAAGCACAGCGTTCGATCGCAAGGCTTCCAAAATCGTCAAAGAGTTCCAGCTGCGCGGGCTCGTGAGCAATACATCCACAACGGGACGAGTTCCCATGGTGGCGAGCGCGCTCAATGCCTCCTCTTTGACCGATGGATTGTTCAACAACGAAGGAAGTAAGACAGGTCGCAGGTTCTCGATCGACATCCAATACTCGAGCACTTCCGGACTGGTCGCGGCATCGCTGGCCGCCGCGAGGCTCGATTTCTCGTCCCATCCCGCCAGCGTCAGACGCGCCTGCGGTCCAAAAATTTTGTGATGGACCGACAGATAGACGAGGATTTCAATCATCTCCGCGGGCGGCACCGATAGCGATCCGCGCGCAGCCGATTGCATCAGGTTCACCGGAACCTGCGAACTGCGAATCAAATCAAGCATCCGCGACATGATTCATCTCCCAGCGTTCATCTTGAGGACAACTTAGGTCGTTATTTGAGCCTGTTATGTGGTGACGGGGCTCTGCCCCGTCCTTGGCGAGGCATAGCCCCACCACATACCTTTTCTAACTCCTCGACTGTGATCTCAAGCTCGCGCGTAATCCGGTTCGGCTTCCGCGCGTATTCATCGCTCAACGCACGGTAATACCAAAGCGTGCCTTCTTTTCTCCCGTTGAACCGAATCCAGATCGCCTCTCCATCCTTCCGGTAGTCGGTCAGAATTGTTCGCACGTTATGCAGCTTGTCCGACGCCGAAACCAGCCGCGTCTCATCGTCGGCGTGCTTCACCTCAGCCAGATACTCTTTCTTCCGCTCAATCCACTCTGGCTTCGGATCGCCAAACGAGTCCGTGCACCCTTCCACAATCTTCGCGACTCGCGTTCCAAACTTCTTACGAATCTCCCGCAGCCGCGGCATCCCGCCGCAATCTTCCACCACATCATGCAGCAGCGCCGCAATCGCCATATCCTCGTCCCCGCCCGCCTCCAGCACCAGCGACGTCACCGCCATCAGATGAGAAAGATAGGGAACCGCAGTTCCCTTCCGCGATTGCCCCTCGTGCTTCGTCGCTGCATACCGAAATGCTTTCTGCAGCCGCGCACCTAGTCTCGGGGGCTTCGGCCCGGCGCGCTTCATACTTTCTTCTCGCCCCGCCGCATCCTCAAATACGCCCGCATAAATGGAGCCAGATCTCCATCGATCACCCGGTCCACATCTCCCACTTCAAATTTCGTTCGGTGATCCTTGATCAGCCGGTACGGCTGCAACACGTACGACCGGATCTGCGATCCGAAATCGATGTCCAGCTTCGAGTCCTCAATCTGCTTGGTCACTTCCTTCTTCTTCTCCAACTCGAACTCGTAAATTTTCGAACGCAGCATGCTCATCGCCTTCTCTTTGTTCTTGTGCTGCGATCGCTCATTCTGGCAACTCGCCACCAGTCCGGTCGGAATATGCGTGATCCGCACCGCAGAGTCGGTCGTGTTCACATGCTGTCCGCCCTTGCCGCTCGATCGATAGGTATCAATCCGGATGTCGTCTGGCTTGATGTTGACCTCAATGCTGTCGTCAATTTCGGGAGAGACAAACACGCTCGCGAACGACGTATGCCGCCGCTTTGCCTGATCGAACGGTGAAATTCTCACCAACCGGTGCACGCCAATCTCGCTGGTCAGATATCCGAAGGCATACTCGCCAATCACCGAAAATGTCGCCGACTTGATCCCCGCCTCTTCTCCCGGCTGGTAGTCGTACATCTCGGTCTTGAATCCCTGCCGCTCGGCCCATCGCAGATACATCCGCAGCAGCATGTCCGCCCAGTCCTGCGATTCGGTTCCACCCGCGCCGGGATGTATCGTCATGATGGCATTGCGCGCATCGTTCTCACCCGAAAGCAAAGTCTCGGTTTCAACGCGATCCACCAGGTCGCGCAGCGAATCCAGTTCCCGTTGCAGATCGGCGCTGACGTCCTCGCCCTCTTTCCCGAGATCAAAGTACGCGCTGATGTCCTCGGTCCGGCGCTCCAGATCGCTTTCCAGCGACAGCACGCCTTCAAGCCGCTTTCGCTCGCGCATCACTTGCTGGGATCTTGCCGGATTCGACCATAGGCCCGGATCGGCCGCTTGTTTCTCAATTTCGACTAACTGCTGGCGCAGTTTGCCCGCGTCAAAGATACTCCCGCAGGTCGTGAACCTTGGTCTTCAATGAGGTGTATTGCTGTTCCAGTTCATCCAACATTTCTTATTTCTCTTTCTCGCGAACCACCAAGCGCGCTGCGAGCGCGCACAAAGAAATTATCGCACACGCAAATGCGAACCAATCCCCGTGCCGCGTGTAGAACGTGGTACCCGAAATCAGTGCGTAAGGCGCCACCAATGCCGTCCGTTCCTTACGCGGCAGCTCCGCCACCACTCTTCCCCACGGATCAATCGCCCCCGTGAGCCCTGTGTTCGTTGCGCTCAGCACCCAGCGATCGTTTTCGATCGCGCGCATCCGCGTCTGCTGCAAATGTTGCTTCCATGCGCCGCTGTCGCCGTACCACCCGTCGTTCGAAATATTCACCAGCACCTCGGCACCCTGCGCCGCAAACTGTCGTACTTCATCAGGAAAAATCGATTCGTAGCAAATAAACGTCCCCAACTTTTCCCCGCCGGCGTCGAGCGGACTGTGTGTCGCACCTGCCTGAAACTCTCCCACCTCTTTCGTCAATCCTCCGGCAAACGCAAACAACTTTGGAAACGGCAAATACTCTCCGAACGGCACCAGATGCACCTTGTCATAGCGCGCCGTCCATTCGCCCTTCGGACTTACAAGCCCGGCGGAATTGAAAATCTGCGAACTCTGTCCCCCACCATGCATCGCCGGATTGATCCCGATCGCCCCGGCAATCACCCAAGTTCCATTTTCCTTCGCCACTTCACTCACCGGATCGCGGAATCGCGGATCGTTGGCATAAAACGGCGCCGGCGACTCCGGCCACACCAGCAAATCAGGATGGGCAGCCTTCGTCGTCTGCAAACTCACGCGCGCCAGATCCTGCAGCGTGCTTTGAAAATAATCGGTCGTCCAGCCTCCTCCTTCGAGGATCGGAATGTTTGGCTGAACCAGCACAGCCTGGCGGTCGGTAACAACTGCAGGCACGACCATCCATTGTCCTGCCTGAAGCACGATCACCGCTCCGCAAGACGCAGCCAGCAGCCACTTCCGCCGATCTTTTGTCACCAGAAACGCAGCGGCGAACGCGCTATTGACGAGCAGGATCTCGAAAGACAAACCGTAAACCCCGGTCAGCGTCGCAATCCGTGTAAGCGCCAGATTTCCGGTTTGCGCATAGCCCAGCAATTCCCAGGGAAACCCTGTAATGCGAGTGCGCGCCAGTTCGACCGCTACCCACAGAAATGGAGCCCCAACCAGCGCCCGTCGTATTGAAGATGTAGGGCCTGCCACCAGCGCTACCAGCAACCCGAAGAATCCGTGGTAGAGCCCGATATACATGCTGAAAAGAAGCAGCGCAAAAAGCGCCACCGGTTCCGGCAGCCCGCCGTAGCGATGCATCGTATCGAAAATCCAGTAGCACGTTCCGGCGGACCAGAGAATTCCGCACAGATAGCCAAGTAAAAATCCCTGCCAGGGTTTCGCGGGAGCGAGCTTCACCGGTGCATCCAGTTGCAGTTCCCCCGCCGGACGCGCCCTGAGCAGCGCCATCAACAGAGGTGCGACCGCAATCCATGCCAACCAGTACAGCCCCGGCAACGGAAAGATCACCACCTGCAGTGCCGCCGACAACACGGTCAGCAACCATGCGCTCGAGTGAATTTTTCTCACCCGCAAAGCATAGCAAAACCGGAATTGCTACCCGCTCCGGCGCCCTCATTGTTCTCATCCGCTCGTATCGGATACCATGATGTGATGATTCCCCTGCCTGTCATCATTCTGGTGCGAATACTGGAAGCGATGTTTGCGGTTGGTGTCTTCGGATCCACCATCGTCCTCTTGCTGACCTTCGTCGAGGACATTGAAACTCTCTTTGGCAGGGAGGAACAGCACCACACCTAAGTCGCCCGCGCCAGCATGTCATCGCCACTTCAGCCCGTCACTAACCCGAATCGTGTTCGCATCGTCGTCGCCACATCGGTGATGCTCACCTTCATCTCCTATTGGCGCGCAGCCGCCATCGTTCTCAACGATCTCGCCTCCTCCGCGTTCTACGCCTGTGGCATCGCCGAACAGGCTGTCGGTAAGTCCGCCCCCTGGTTCATCGTCGGCGTGATGCTCTTCTCGTTCACGGTCCGGGCCGTCTACGTCGAAAGCTGCTCGATGTTCGTTCGCGGCGGCGTCTACCGAGTCGTCAAGGAAGCTCTGGGTGGAACGCTCGCCAAGCTGAGCGTCTCTGCGCTGATGTTCGATTACGTCTTGACCGGCCCCATCTCAGGTGTGTCCGCCGGGCAATACATCGTCGGGTTGCTCAATGAAGTGATGATCACCGCCGACGCTCACGGCTGGATTCCTCGCGCCGTCCACAATATTTTCCACGGCACGCCACAGTTCGATGTCAATTGGACCTCGGTCGTCTTTGCTCTCGCCGTCACCATCTATTACTGGTGGGAGAACATCAAGGGGATCCACGAATCCAGCGAAAAAGCGCTCTGGGTCATGCAGATCACCACCGTCATGGTCGTGGCCCTGCTCGGATGGTCGGCATTCACCCTCTTCAAGGTTGGATTTCAGCACGTACCGCTGCCCACGCCGGCGAATCTCCACTTCACCAAGGAATCGCTCGGCTTCCTGCATCACAGCTTCCCCGACCAGAGCCTAGCGAAAAAGTTTGGCATCCTCGGCATCATGATCGCCTTCGGCCACTCTGTTCTGGCGATGAGCGGCGAAGAATCTCTCGCACAGGTCAATCGCGAACTAGCCCATCCGAAGCTTCAGAACCTCAAGAAGGCCGCAATCGTCATCGCGCTCTACAGCTTTATCTTCACCGGACTGACCGCCCTGCTGGCAGTCATGCTCATCCCCGATGCGGTGCGCGTCCCGGTCTACAAAGACAACCTGATCGCTGGCCTCGCCATGTATATGTACGGTCCGGAGCTGTTGCGACTCTGCTTCCGGGGCTTTGTCGTGGTTGTTGGTTTTCTTATTCTGTCGGGAGCCGTCAATACCGCCATCATCGGCTCCAACGGCGTGCTGAATCGCGTTTCCGAAGACGGCGTGCTATCCGACTGGTTCCGCTTCCCTCATCGCAAGTTCGGCACCAGCTACCGCATCATCAATCTCATCGTCATTCTTCAGGTCTTCACCATTGTCGCCAGCCGCGGCGATGTCGTACGCCCTCGGTGAAGCCTACGCCTTCGGCGTCATCTGGAGTTTCGCCTTCAAAGGCCTCGCCATGCTGGTCTTGCGTTTCAAATACAAAGGCGAGCGTGGCTGGAAAGTCCCCGTCAACTTCAAAATTGGCAAGTACGAAATCCCGTTCGGCATGGCCTCCATCACCATGGTCCTGCTGGCCACGGCGCTCATCAACCTTTTCACCAAGTCCGTGGCCACCGTCACCGGCATCGCGTTCTCCGCAGTTTTCTTCGTCATCTTCACGATTTCGGAGTTCACCAATCGCAAGAAGAAAGCGGCCGCGCACGACCACATGCATGACCAGTTCCAGTTGTTGCAGCGCGATACCGTCGAGCGCGAAAGCCTCAACATTCGCCGCGGCAACGTGCTGGTCCCGGTGCGCGACTACAACACGCTCACCCACCTGCGCTGGGCCCTGGAGAAATTCGATATCCGCGAACAGGACATTGTCGTGATGTCAGCCCGCGTCAGCCGCTTCGGCTCCGCCGCTTACGATCTGGTTCCCGAGCAAATCTTCAGCGATTATGAGCAGACGCTATTCACACGCGCCGTTGCCGTCGCCGAGAGTTTCGGCAAGAAAGTTTCCCTCCTCGTTGTTCCGGCAGGCGACGTCTGGACTGCCATCGTGCAAACCGCTAACAATCTCGATTCGTCAGCAGTAGTCATCGGTGTTTCCAGCAAGATGACCCCCGAGGAGCAAGCCTTCGCCCTCGGCCGCGCGTGGGAGTCGCTTACCGAGGTCAAGCGTCAATTTGTTTTGCAGGTCGTCCATCCTGACGGCCACCTCGACACATTCCGTATTGGTCCTCACACGCCCACGATGAAGGACGAAGACGTCCTGTTACTCCATCGCCTATGGCTGAATATCACGCGCGAACCGGGCCTCGAGAACGTGCATCATCACGAGATTCTCACCGAAGCTCTCACCCGTTTCGCCCACGACTATGGCGCGCGCGAGCGTGCCGAAATTCTGAAGGAACTCAAGCGTGCCGGCGCCACCGACGCCGCCCGAGAGCGCGCCGAGCGAGCGAGCTCCCGCCCCACTCCGCTGGTGCGCAAAGAAGGCGACGACGGGCGTCCTCCAGACCGCAGCTCGTAGGCCTATTTCTCACAAAATGGCTTTTGGGTAAAGCACGGCTTCAGAGCCTGCCCTGAGCGGGGCCGAAGGGTGCGCCAGAAGCCGACGCGGGACGAGGGCTTTAGCAGGCTGCGGAAAAGCTCAACCGTTGTCTCAGAAAAGGGAAGAGCACGAGTTTACCCGTGCCGTAAGTCGTTCAACAACTATCCGCGCGCGCGTTCACTTTACCTTCGGCGAATCCGGCCCTGCTGCCTTCTCATCATCCCCGCGAATGATCCCGTCTTCCTCCGCATAGAATGACCGGTGTTCTGAATCCATGTGCTTCGGCGTCATGGTCAGTATGAAGCCCTCTTTGTCACTGCCCTTTTCTTTGTGAGGACGGAATGAGGCGGTGTAATCGCCCCGGTCGGTCGAACTCGCCAAACGCTTCGTGAACGAACCCGAACCCACTAGTTCGGGCCAAAGATCCCGCGTATTTGCCATGCTTCTTTTCGTAAGCCCGCTGTGCACGCAGGACCACGCGCATGTAGGCGAGGGCTTGGTTTTCCGAGGCGGAGCGCGCTGGATCGCCCGGGAACTGTGGCTTGTAGGCGTCCTGAGCCCGGTCCTGATGGCTGGCCTTGCTCTCCAGTTTGCGCCAGCGCTAATCCCGCACTCATCATTCCCAGAGCCAGAATTCCTGTAAACAGCCGCGTCATCCGCATTCCGGTCACTCTGAACCCTCCGCTGCTCTGCCTTTTCAGGTGGTTACCCCCGTAATTGGACTCGGTCACCAGGCATTTCAATTCCACTCTGATTCAGGCAAGCTTAAACAGGATGCAATCCTAACAGGGAAACCTTGATGAAAGCAGCAGTCGCCAGAAAACCGCTCATTCGCATCGCTGTCGTTGAAAGCGATCCCCTTCGCTTCGTTGGATTCCGGGCCCTCTTTGATTCTGAACCCGATCTGGAACTGGTGTCGGCGTCACTCGCCGATCTCGGCCAGCTCAACGGCATCGACCTGGTGCTCCTCGGCAATCGCAACGGCCAGAATCTGTATGACATCATGGCCAGCCTGAAGGCTATCCGTCCGGACCTTCGAATCATTGTTACGGGTTCCGGTATGGATGACGAAAGCGTTCTCAAAGCGATCGCCGCCGGCGCAAAAGGCTACGTGGACGAAGCCGCTTCTCCCGCCGACTTCATTCAGGCTCTTCGCATCGTGAATCAGGGGTCGGTCTGGGCATCTCGCCGCGTGCTCTCAACTTTCATCGAGCGCGTGAGCTCTTCTCCCGGGCGAATCTTCCCCGCCGGTCGCGTCACCTTCACCGACCGCGAAAAAGAAGTTCTGGAAATGCTGGTAGCCGGCCGCTCCAACAAAGAAATCGGCTCAGCTCTCGGCATCGAAGAGCGCACCGTGAAAGCTCACGTGGCAAAACTAATGCGCAAGGTAGGAGTACAAAACCGAATCGCACTCTCAGTCCACGCAATTACGCATTCACTCGTCACAGCGAAATAAGCTTTACCGCCGGCCAAGGTGCTCCTGGCCGGCCTGCTCCGCAGGAAATGGCGGAAGCACACCGTCTGAGCCTCACAAGTTCCCAGTTCCCGGTTCTCAGTTTCGGGTACTACCCGCCGCTCAACTCTCAAACTTAGATATCGCCTTTCGCACGCGCGCAAAAACATAGGCCCTGGTCGGTTTTCTTGAGAACTGGGAACTGAGAACTGAGAACTCCCCTCGGTTACCACCGGACAGTGACCCTCGTAATCTTGTCCCCTTTTTCTACCTGCTCCATACTCGCTTCACCTACCACAGAACCTGGGAGACGGGGTTGGAAACGGAGATTAGGGTCGCCGATTTCAACCCCGCATTTTTTTGTCTCCAACCTTCCTGACCTACCCTGACTCACCCCAATCAACACTCCCCTCACCCGCAACCTGCATCCATATCAATTAGAATCAGAACACTCAAGTCAATTCCATCTTTCAGGTGACGTGATGCGTAATTTCCTCGTCGTTCTTATGCTCTGTTGTCTCCTCTCACCCCTTCTTGCCGATGAAGGCGGTCGTGATTCCGAAACGAATACCAAGGCCTCCGGACGCATCGAAGCCGCCGGAACTGTTCTCGATGAAATTCAGAACGCCCCCGACAACCGCATCCCCGAAGAAATTCTCGGTTCTGCCGAATGTGTCGCCGTAGTCCCGTCTCTTCTTAACGGAGGTTTCGTCTTCGGCGGCCGTTATGGCCGTGGCGTGGCCAGTTGCCGCACCGCGAAGGGTTGGAGCGCGCCCGCTTTTTTTATGATCGGCGGCGGCAGCTTCGGCTTGCAGATCGGTGGCCAGGCCACCGATGTCGTCATGCTCATTATGAATAAGGGCGGGATGGACCACCTGCTGTCGAGCAAATTCAAGCTGGGCGGAGACGCCAGCGCCGCCGCCGGCCCCGTAGGACGCCATGCCGCCGCCGATACCGACTGGAAGATGCGCGCCCAAGTCCTCACCTACTCCCGGTCGCGTGGCCTTTTCGCCGGCTTGGAACTCAACGGCGCCGTCATCAAGCAGGACAAAGACAGCACCCGCGATTTCTACGGCCGGATGGTTCCGTTCAAAACCTCTCTGACCGGGGAGGTCGAAGCGCCAAAAGGCGCCTACCCATTCCTGAGCACGTTAGCAAAGTGGGCCCAGTCCGCCTCAAAATGAAGTGTCCAGCACCAGCACCCGGTACTCAGCCGCTCTTGTTCTCTGGGTACTGGGTACTGGGTACTGACTCCCCGTGCGTGAACGCCTCGAATACGCGTTAGTCTGGCCCGCGATCAAAATCATGGGCCTGCTTCCGCGCTCCGTCGCCCGCGCCGTCGGCATTTCGATCGGATTAGCCGTCTTCCATCTGCACCCGCGACTACGTGCCGTCGGCATGCGCAACCTCTCCCTCGCCTTTCCCGGAATGCCCGCTTCCGAGCGCGCCCGACTCTTGCGCGGAGAATTCATCTCCCTGGGACGCCAGCTCGCCGAAGTCTGCCTCTTTCCCCGCTACACCCGCGACAACGTCTCCGAAGTCGTCATCTACGACGGACTTGAAAATTATGAGCAGGCAATGGCCCGTGGTAAAGGAGTTCTCTTCCTCACCGGACACCTCGGCGCCTGGGAACTTTCCGCCTTCGCCCACTCTCTGCACGGCCATCCGCTCTCAATCGTGATGCGCCCGCTGGACAACCCCTACATCGACGCGCTGGTCCACAGCTATCGCACCATGCATGGCAACCGCACTGTGAGCAAAGACGATTTCATCCGCGGCCTTCTTTCCGCCATGCGCGCCGGAGAAGCCGTCGGCATCCTTATGGATACCAACATGACTCCGCCGCAAGGCGTTTTCGTCAATTTCTTCGGCATCCCGGCCTACACCGCCAGCGGCCTGGCCCGCATCGCCCTTCGCACCGACGCCGCGGTTGTCCCCGGCTTCACCACCTGGGATGAAACGCTTCGCAAATACGTCCTGCGCTTCGACCCCGCCCTCCAACTCGTCCGAACCGGCGACGACCAGGCCGATATCGTCGCCAACACCGCTTTGTTCACGAGCGTGATCGAAGATTATGTGCGCCGCTATCCCGACCAGTGGCTCTGGCTCCATCGCCGCTGGAAAACCCGTCCCGAAGGCGAACCGTCCCTGTATTAGTTTTAGTGAATGTGGTGACGGGCGTCCCGCCTGTCCCGGCGTAGATCGTCACGAATGTAGCGAGGACGCCCCGCCTCCGGTTTACATCGTCACTGTTGGAAGGCGACAATGACCCATCATGAAACGAACTCTTCGGGAACTCGCGGAGAAACTCGACTGTCGCCTGCTCGGGGATGGTTCAATCACGGTGACGCGTGTCGCCAGCTTGAAGTCTGCAGACTCTGAAAGCATTGTCTTTGTTGACGACGCCAAGCACCTCGATTCCGCAATCGCCTCCCCTGCCGGAGCCATTATCACCGGAGCTTTCGCCGACAACTCTACCGCTGGCAAGCCGCTTCTAATCTCATCCCAGCCTCGCTTGGCCTTCGCTCGCGCCGCCAAATTCTTTGCCGCAGCCACATCTCGCGGCCGGGGAATCCATCCCTCAGCAATCGTCTCCGCCTCCACCATCGGAGGCAATGTCGACATCGGCGCTCGCGCCGTAGTCGGCGATCAAGTGAAGATTGGCGAAGGAAGCACCCTCGGAGCCGGATGTGTCGTCGGAGAGGGCGTCGAAATCGGAACCAACTGCCGAATCGATGCCAACGTCACCATTTATCGAGGCACGACCCTCGGCAATCGCGTCGTCGTCCAGGCAGGAGCCGTGCTCGGCAGCGAAGGCTTCGGCTACGTCCGCGATAAGCAGACTGGACGCTACGAACAATTTCCTCAAGTCGGACGCCTCATCATCGAAGACGATGTCGAGATCGGTGCCAACTCCACCATCGACCGCGGCGCACTCGACGAAACCCGCATCCGCCAAGGCACAAAAATCGATAATCTCGTCCACATCGGACACAACGTTCAAGTCGGCCAGAATGTTGTCATCGCCGCGCAGACTGGCATCTCCGGCAGCGCCGTCATCGAAGACAACGTCATTATCGGAGGCCAGGTCGGCATCGCCGACCACGTTCGCATCGAAGAAGGCGCCATCCTCGGCGCCCAGAGCGGCATCCCAACCAAGAAGGTAATCCGCGGCAAAGGAGTTGTTTTTTGGGGAACCCCAGCCCGTCCCATCCGCGAATACCTGAAAGAATTGGCATTCGTATCACGCCAAGCAAAAAAGGACCGCTGAGAGCGGTTAGCGTCAGCAGTTAGCGTTTAGCGGTTAGCAGTCAGCAGGAGCGAAGCGACCATGCCCATCCTCGTCATCGGCGGACACACCCGCAGCGTAGGCAAGACCAGCGTCGTCGCTGGCCTGATCGCCGCTCTCCGCGATCTCCACTGGACTGCTCTAAAAATTACGCAGTACGGACACGGCGTCTGCTCCGCCAATGGCGAAGCATGCGACTGCGCCACCGCCGATCATTCCCTAGCCATCTCGGAAGAGAAAGATCGTTCCGGCGAATCCGACACCTCGCGCTTCCTCGTCGCCGGAGCCGATCACTCATGGTGGGTGCGCACCCAGCAAGGACGCCTCGCCGAAGCCATGCCCCGCATTCGCACAATTCTTGCGAAGCCCGAAAACGTCATCATCGAATCAAACAGCATCCTGCGATTTCTAAAGCCCGATCTCTACCTGACTGTCCTCGACCCCGCCACTGCCGACTTCAAAACCTCAGCCCAGGAGTTCCTGGATCGAGCCGACGCCGTCCTGCTGCACGCGAGCTCAAACACCAAGAATCCAACCTGGAAGCAAGTCTCCCTGAAGCCAGTAGTAAACCGCCCAACCTTCAATATCCACCCACCCGACTACGTGACGTCAGAAGTAGTCGACTTCGTCCGCGCTCGCCTCAACTCGTTAAACTCCTGTCATACCGAGCATTCTTGTCATCCTGAGCGGAGCAACAAGTTCACGAAGTGAACTTGTTGCGGAGTCGAAGGACCTACTCCCTTTACCTAACCTCACCGTGGCAGGGAATTTTCTCGGCGCCCTCCGCGTCTCGGCGGTAAATGAAGTTCTACGTGTACATCCCAATCACTCGCTCAATCGCCCGCCGGCACACCGCGCAAAACTTGTCATAGCGCGTGAACATGATGCAGTCCACCTCCGGCCGATAGTATCCCTTCGCCTCGTAGTTCGCACCCTCAAACGCACCGACCTTGCCAACGTATTTCTCTGCGCGAAACAGCGTTTCTTCCTGCTGACGCTCGCGGCGAAACAGTTCTTCCATCTCCGCCTCAGGCTTCCCCGCCGCCCGTAACTCTCGACGCTGTTTCTGAATCGTCTTCTCAAACCCCTCAAACTCCTCTTTATTCCACGGAGTCGGCAGCGGCGTCCCCGCCTCCACCAGATCGTTCCACTTCAACGTCGCCGGATCGAGCAGCGCTGTCACATTCGGCTCCCACGGTTCAGTCCTCTTTTCATCCGACCGATACGACACATCCGACGTGTAGTACTCATCCGCCAGCCCGGCGAAGTGATGCCCGAATTCATGCACGCCCACATATCCCGCAAAAGCATTGTCTATCGCCACGGTAGCGTACTGGTTGAAAATCCCGCCCCCGCCATACGTCTTCCCGTTCACCAGGATCTCAACGAACTCATACGGCGCAAACGACGCCACATCCCGCATCACGCGATTCTCCGTCGTCAGCACATAGCGCTCGCTATCAAAAGTGTCATAGCTCGCCCCCAGCGGAGAGCGCCGGTAGATTCGACTGGACGGCCGCGAGATACCCGACTCGTCCGCCGCCGGGCACAATCCCCACACGTTGAAATCGTTCCTGTGCTCCTTGAATGGAGACGCACCGAATAACTTCTCCATGAAGCGCCGCGCATCCGCTTCGAACTTTCCACGCTCCTTCGCGGTGTATCCGTCGCCTAGCACCAGCAAATCAACTTTGCCAGCCGGATCCCCCATATTTTGCAGCGTGATCAGCAGCCCGGGAGAACGTGGCTGCGATCGGTCCACAAACTTGTCTTTCGGATCAACCACCGTCTTCCAGACTTCGTGAAAGCCTGCGGCGGAATTCTTCTCATCCCGCTTCTTCACCAACACTTCGACCGGCGCATTCGGAGTCGGAAACCGCAGCGACTCGGAAAACGTTCGGTTCGCATGCTCCGCTTCGTCCGTCGTCTTCCACTCCGCAAACACAGAACTGAACCCGCGCGAATAAAGCAGCTTGCCGCCGCTCTGCTCGCGCACCTCAAACAAGTAATTCCCGAGGTCGCTCCCATCAATCGCTTTTGCAGGATTTCCCGGCCATTCCAGGGGCTCGAGCACCGTGCGATCCAGCGTGAACCATTCATCATGGGAGTTGCCGCCATGGTAGTAATCAATGCGCATCGTGCGCGGCGCGGCAAAACTTAAAAGAGAAAATAGAAGAAGGAAAAACGGAATACCACCAAGTCGCTTCATGCCCGGAATTGTACACAACGCCCAAATAATGAAGTGGAGCGACGGGCGCCCGCCCGTCTTACTCACATTCGAAATCTAGGTCCCTGCCTTAATGTCTACCGCTTTATCATTCTCGAACGAAACCACCATCGGATTCCCGCCGTTCGCATAATGCAAAGTCCGCGATCCATATGCCCCGCCGGTCCCTTCCGAAACTCCCGCCCCGATCGCGAAACTCGCCTGCAACTCACTCATCCCCTTATCCACGCGGTGCTCGTCAATCGCCTTCCACACATCCGCCGGCCAGTACTTGTAAAGCTCTCGCGGATCTTCCATAAAAAAAATATCGTCGGAGTAAATCTTGACGTCTCCCTCTTTCTCGACCCCAATCGGAACCGCATACTCCTTCCCTTCCAAATCAAACAGCGCCATCACCTGCTTCGTGCCAGCCGCCTTCGGCGACACATCCGCTACCACATCCTTGATCTGCAGTTTCTGCAACGGCCCGAGTGTCCCCTCCTCATGCCCGAAATCTGTCTTATGCGCCGCCGCACTGTACGGATAATACGTGTGGTAGTACCCCATCCTCACCCATACCGGCTGCTCAGTCAGTTGCTTCGCCGATTTCAAGTCGTATGGATGCAACCTCTTCGGCGTCACATAATAGTCAGCCTTCATCACCAGGTTTGCCTTGGGCTTTTGGTCTTCCTTCAGAGCCTCATGGCGCTCATAAACGATGTAGCCCGCGCGGGCCCCCGCCACCACAATCCCCAGCAGCAGGATCATCTGCAGCTTTTTCCGTCCCTCCGCATCCAATGCCATGTCGGAGCTTACTTCCTTTCGTTGCTATCTGATTGAACAGGAGAGAGCGCAACCCGGCGATGATTCAATCACAAAGCAAATCGCCAGCTTCAGCTACACTTAAAGAATATGCCATTAACGCAAGATGAAGTTTTAAGCGCACTCAAGCAGTGCTACGACCCCGAGATCCCCGTCAACATCGTTGATCTCGGCCTCATCTACGAGATCCGTTTCGAATCCGTCCCCGACAACCAGCAAGATGTGACCGTTGAAATGACCCTCACCGCGCAAGGTTGTCCCGAGCATGTCAACATCAGCGCGCAGGTCAAATCGCGAGTCGAACAACTCCCCGGCGTTCGCAACGCCAATGTCAACGTAGTCTGGACTCCGCCCTGGACCCCCGAACGCCTAAGCCCCGACGCCAGAAAACAACTAGGCATCGAATAACGGGTTGGGCGTAAGATTTCGATGACAAGATCCCGAATGCCGCGCCCAACTCCTGAAGCCGAGAGCCGAAAGCCCAGAGCCTAAAGCCTGCCCTCTTCAGTACTCCGCCAGCTCTTCAAAAGCGTTCATCGCGCGTTTTTCCGCCAAATCGCCGATCTTGCTCCCGATTCGCATCGCGACCTCGAGCAAACGAGTTCCCTGTTGAACATACGAGGGCAGCTCTTCGCGAATCTGCGCAAACTTGTCAGGATATTCCGACGCCAGCACTGCCATGCCCACGCCTCCCACCAGTACCGCCGCCGGGCGACGCCCCTTGAGTAGCAGGATCGTGGCCGTTCCTGCTGCCGCCGCAATCGCCACGCGTTTCCAGTTCTCCATGTTTCTCTCCTTATGCCGCCGTTCCAATGGATTCTAATTGACTGCCCTTTGATGCTTTATACTGCCGCGTGCGCTGTCCCACAATTTCAAGCAATCAAATATGAAGCTATCTCCTCGTCATTTGCACTCTCTTTTTTACCTTCGCCACCGCCCTCGCCTTCGGTCAATCCAAGCCCCGGGCCCGCGATCTCGGCGTCCCCTTCGACGGCAATCCCGGACCAAACAACGCCATCACTGACGTCCGCGGAGTTGAAGTTGGCCATACGACGCTCATTTCCGGCAGCGGCAAATTAAAAGTCGGCGAAGGCCCCGTTCGCACCGGCGTGACCGCCGTTCTTCCACGCGGCAAGGGTTCGAATGATGCGGTGTTCGGCGCATGGTTCACGCTCAACGGCAATGGCGAGATGACTGGCACGACGTGGCTCGAGGATTCTGGACTACTGGACGGCCCGGTGATGATCACCAATACGCACAGCGTGGGCGTGGTGCGCGATGCCGTGATCGCGTGGAAAATCCGCAACGGCGGTCCCGACATGGAAGGTTATTTCTGGTCGTTGCCCGTAGTCGCCGAAACCTGGGACGGATGGCTCAACGACATCAATGGATTTCACGTCAAGCCGGAACATGCTTTCCACGCGCTCGACTCCGCCAAGAGCGGCCCCGTCGAAGAAGGAGCTGTCGGCGGCGGCACCGGCATGATCTGCAACGAATTCAAGGGCGGCATCGGAACCTCGTCCCGCGTGCTCGACGCGAAAGAGGGCGGCTACACAATTGGCGTTCTCGTGCAGTGCAACTATGGACGGCGCCCGGAACTGCGCATCGCCGGTGTCCCCGTGGGCAAGGAAATTCCCGAGCATCCGGCGTATGAGGAACAAACCAGTTCTCTGCGAGACAGATCGGCCCTCGACACCGGGTCCATCATCATCGTGATTGCGACCGATGCCCCGCTCATTCCCACGCAACTCAAGCGCATCGCCCGCCGCGCCTCCCTCGGGCTCGGACGCGATGGCAGTTATTCCGGCGACGGATCAGGCGATATCTTCGTCGCCTTCTCAACCGCCAACACGGGCATGGCCAGTCCGAAAGGAATCCACGACCTGAAGATGCTACCCAACGACAGCCTCGACCCAATCTTTCTCGCAACCGTTCGCGCAACCGAGGAAGCAGTCGTCAACGCCATGGTCGCCGCCGACACAATGACCGGCATCAACAACCACACCGTCATCGCCCTCCCTCACGACAAACTGCGCGAGGTCCTGAAGAAATATAACCGCCTGGCAAAATAACTTTGATGTGGGTTTGCGAAGAGACAAGGCAAGGGCAGCGCAAATGCAAAATGCAGCCTCGCTCCTGTCATCCTGAGCGGAGCTACAAGTTCACGAAGTGAACTGGTTGCGCAGCCGAAGGGATCCCTACCCCCTCGCCACTCCGTCCTTAAATCCAACCGGGCTACAAGTCGTAGCGCACTACTCAACGGCTTCAGCCCTCCAGCCACACGGCCCGCGAAAAGCTTTTTACGAAGCCCGCTAGAATGAAACGCCTCTAAAGCGCCTTCGTCTTCGGATGAACGTAGCGCTCCATCTCCCCAGTCCATTTCAAAAAGCGCCACAGATGGACGCGCTCCGTCCAGAGAAATTCCCAAAACTCCAGAAACCCGATCTGCGTCATCTTGACGCCCGTATAAGTTTCAATCCGCCAGAGAAGATAAGGGCTCCGCCACGGCGCGATCCGATGCCCACGCGTCGAATTCCACAAAAATCGCGCCATCTGCCACATGCGATTCAGTATAAGCCCAGCACAGCACCAAACAAGCTGATGGCTGAGCGCTGGCGGCTGCCGCCCTACTCCGGCACCAGCTTCTTCAACCGCCGCAGCAGCGACGTAGGATGAATCCCAAGAATCCGCGACGCATGCGTCTTGTTATTCCCCGTCGCGCTCAGCACCCGCTGGATGTAGTCATCCTCATACTCACGCAAACTGATGAACTCTTGTCCATCCGGATGGGGCTCAAAGTTCGGCTCACGCTCCTCCTCCGACTCAGGAGCACGATATTCGCGAATCTCCTCCGGAAGAAACGTTGCATCAATGTCCCCATCCGGCGCCAGAATCATCGTTCTCTCAATCACATTCTTCAACTCGCGGATATTGCCCTGCCACGGATAGTTTTGCAGCAACTCAGCCGCCGCGAGAGAAAAGCCGGTAAACGATTTATGAAGCTCCTGGTTGAAGTGCCGGATCATTTCCAGCGCCAGCGGCAAAATGTCTTCTGTGCGATCCCGTAGCGGCGGAATCAGCAGCGGCACCACGTTGAGCCGGTAATAAAGGTCTTCGCGAAACTGTCCCTTGGCAACCGCCTCTTTCAGTTCGGTATTCGTCGCCGCGATCAGCCGCACATTTACGGTAATCGTCCGCGTCCCGCCCAGCCGCATGAACGTTCCTTCTTCCAGCACGCGCAGCAACTTGGCCTGAACCGCCGCAGCCATGTTGCCAATCTCGTCCAGAAAAAGAGTTCCCCCATGCGCTCGCTCCAGCAGCCCTTCCTTGCGTCTCCGGGCGTCCGTAAAAGCTCCCGGCTCGAAGCCGAACAACTCACTTTCCATCAAATTTTCGGGCAGTGCCGCACAGTTCAACTCCAGCAGCGGCATATTCGCGCGCGGGCTCGCATAGTGGATGGCTCGTGCCAGCACCCCTTTTCCCGTGCCGCTTTCGCCCAGTATCAGAATTGTCGTGTGATCCGATTCCGCCGCCTTCTTTGCCATCTCGAGCATCGAACGCATCGCAGTGTTGTGAGTCACGATCCGTCCAAAGTCGTATTGTCCTTTTGCCCGCTCTACGTCTCCCCGCACGCGCACGCGCAACGCAAGCATCTCGCCCGCACGCTGCAACGTTGCCATCAAATCCGCAAGATGAAATGGCTTCACCAGATAATCGAAGGCGCCCGCCTTCATCGCCTCCACCGCGCGGTCCACCATGTGATATGCGCTCATCATGAGCACGATTGCCGCCGGGTTCGACGCTTTAACTCGCCGCAGCAGTTCCACACCATCCATTCCCGGCAGAACAATATCGAGCAGCATCAACTCCGGGTTCTGTTCCTCAAAAATCCGCAGCCCTTCTTCCCCGGTCCCGGCAGTGAACACCTCGTAGCCTTCCGCTCGCAGGCCGCGCGAGATCGTACGCAACGTCAGCTCTTCGTCATCCACGACCAACACGCTGTACGGCATTACGATTCACCTTTCAAAGTCATCCGCATCTCATCCAACAATCAGCGACTTCTCTTTCTCTTCATCGGACTGCTGTTCGCGCCGCACTGGCAGCGTGAACGTCACCGTCGTACCTCTTCCAACCACGCTATCCACCCGCATATCTCCACCATGGCTCCGCACATACGCATGGCTGATGCTGAGCCCCAAGCCGGTACCTCTCCCCCGCTTGGTCGTAAAAAAAGGCTCAAAAACGTGTGACAGGACCTCGGGCGGCATGCCGCACCCCGTGTCGCTAACGCGGATCTCAATGCTCTCGACGAAGGCCAGCTTCGACGCTGCCACCGTAATGCAACCCGCTTCCTGCGTCGCCTCGGCCGCGTTCAGCAAAAGATTGATCAGCACCTGCGACAACTGGTTCGCATCGGCGCGAATCAAGGGCAGTTCATTCGGTACATCGATTTCGAGATTCTTCCCGCGCAGGATTGGCTGGTTTTCAAGCATTGCGATCGTGTCGGCCACCAGCCGCCGCAGGCTGATCCTGCTCCACACCGGCGGAGAAGGCCGCGCATAATCCACCAACCCTCGTAGCGTCGACGAAATCCGTTTCGCCCCGACAATACACTGCTCGATCTCTGACCGGTCGGCGCAATCGCTCGAGCTTCTCAGTTCCAATTCCAAATGAGAAAGAATTCCGAGCAGAGGGTTGTTGATCTCATGCGCCGCTCCTAACGCAAGTTGTGCCAGCGCGGCGTATTTCTCATACTCGGCAAGTTGGGCTTGAAACTGAACCTTCTGTCGATCCAATTCCCTCTGCTCATATAGCCTGCGAAACAACTCCTCCTGCACCGAATTCCGCTGCGCATCACTTTCACGCGCCAGCTTCCTCGCGTCTTCAATCTCGCGATTCAGCCGCCGGACCTGAACCAGGTGCCAGCCCCACCCTCCGCCCGCCAGGAGCCCGACCGTCGCCAGTGTCCAGAGCAGATTCATCCACTTTTAGAATGACCCGCCTGCGCACTCGAAGCAGTGACGCCAATCACCCGCGCGGGTGGCGTAAAACGTCATTTCACGTGACGTCAAACGCCCGCTGAAATGACAGGAGTTTCAGTAAAGAAAAAAGGCCGAAGCATGTCGCCTCGGCCTCTATCACAAACGTCAAATCCGGTTGGAAACTACTTGCTGCTAACGTCCACCTGCGCCCGGGTATTCTCCCACTCCATGCGAAGCGTGCACTTTCCGCCTGCCTGGTCAAAAGCGATGGTGAAATTCTCGACCGGCCCCGACGTTTTCGAAACACTCATCGGCACCCGTCCCAGTTCCGCGCTTTCATACTTGTACGGAATGCCCCACTCACCCGTCGTCTTGTTGATGATCAGCGACCATTTGTCGGCGTTAGGAACCGTAAAAATCGTGTAGTTTCCTGCCGGCACGTCCTTCCCGCCGACATCAACGGCGCCATCCGTAACAAAAGTCGTCGCCGAGTTCGCGCCCGTGCGCCATACTTCGCCATAGGGCACGAGTGCCTGCTCGCTCGCCGCACCGAAAATCTTGCGGCCCTTCGCGCGCGGGCTGGAATAATTAATCTTTACGCTCTTTCCATTTGAGAACTTGCACTCCGCCGTTGCGGGCGGGCTAGCTGGTGCCTTTTTCTCTTTCGACATCTCCATCTGTGCCGACGCCAGAGTTGCAACTGCAAAGATTGCCACTGGGAGCAATAGCGACTTCTTCATTGAAATGTTTCCTCCTGAACTGCTCAAGAATTATACGCATTTCCTCGCTACAATCTCTGAATGGCTGTCTTCAACGAAAAGCAGGAAGAGCTCGAACACTTCGAAACCCGCATGGGTGTTCTCCGCGGACGCCTCGCCGTCACCATGGATCTGGTCACCGACGCCATGGCCCTCGTCGGCCAGCACGGCGTCTATTGCCAGAGCCAGCGTTGGCCCGGCAAGCCCGTCATGGATGTCCAACTCATCATGAAGAATCTCACCGACGCCAAAGAACTCATCCAGAGTGTGATGGAAGAAGCTCGCAATCGCGATCGCCAGCCGCAACCGTAGCGATCCCTTTTTCCGTGGGACAATTGCAGAGGTAATATCCGCTTCGGCCCGTCTTAATTTGTGGAGATTGTGAAGTTGACCGTGATTCGCGCCTGCGTTTCGACCGGTTGTCCGTTTTGCAGATAGGGTTTGAAGTGCCACTGTTTCACTGCTTCGCGCGCCGCCGCCGCCAGGATCGCGGGACCGCTTAAAATTTCCAATCTTTGAATGGTGCCATCCCGGGCAATCAGCGCCTGCAAACTCACCGCGCCCTGTACCTTCATTTGCCGTGCCAGCAGTGGATAGTCCGGCGGGACGCTGACGCTTACATTCTGTGCGGTCTGCGCCGAAGCCTGCACATGCTCACCAGCACCAGGACCCACGCTTGCTGTTTGCGAAGAAGCCGCTGGCGCCGCGCCCATATCCACATGGATCGCACTGCTTTTGGCCGGCACATTCAAGCGCCGGTTTCCCGCGACCACTTCCACCTGTAAAGCCGGCAGCACCGCTCGCTCGGTGGTCGCCGTAAACGGGACCTCACCAGTCGCCGGTGCCGCAGCCTTCGCGGTCTTTGATTCGTGTTTCGTCACCGTAGCGGGAGCGCTTACAGGCTTTTCTGGCGCGACGCTCTTGGTCCGTCTGCCGGCCACTGTTTCCGCACTCTCAACACGCGCCGGAAACCAGAAGTCCCAATCTCGAACGATCACTGCCACCAGCGCCAGCAGAAGAATTCCCAGCGCGATTAGCATCCGCTTGCGCTGCACTTCGTCGTCCGGGGAAGGCAGGAGAAATGGCTGGCTGGGGCGCCCTAGATCCGCGCGCTCGAGATGATGCTCGGGCTGGCTTTCGTCGTGGTACATATCTAAAGTTCGCTTCAGAAACGGAAAGTAATCGATCAGGACCGCGCGTTTAGTATGCCCGGAAACCCGCGTCAATACCAGTCCGCCCCCACTTTCGTGCCAGTGCCGGAAAGGCGTCCCCATCGCCTTGTGATCAGCGTCACACCCATTTGTGCCCTCAATCACCGCCGCTCGTTAGGCAGGGACGCACACTGAATACGTGATAACCGTCACAACGGGCTCGCCCTTTCTCCATCGTAAGTAAGTCGAGGCCGAACGGGTGTCACTAGGGGGTAACAGGTGCTCTCACCTTACGGTCTCGATATTATCGAAAGCTGCCTTACTTGCAAGATGCGCGCCGACCGGCTGTTCTGTGATCTGCCGACCGCCGCTTTGCAATCCTTCGAGGGCATCAAGTACGCCACCGCTTATCCCAAGGGCGCCGTCCTGTTTGTCGAAGGCCAGGCCCCGCGCGGCATCTTCGTACTCTGCAAAGGCCGTGTAAAGCTCTCCATCTGCGCCAGCGATGGTAAAACCCTCATCCTTAAGATTGCCGAGCCCGGCGAAGTTTTGGGCCTCAGCGCCGCCGTCTCCGGCAAGGCTTATGAGCTAACCGCCGAGACCATCGATCCCTGCCAGGTCAATTTTGTGAAGCGCGAAGACTTCCTCCGTTTCCTTAAGGATCACAGTGAAGCGTGCTTCAAAGTCGCCGAGCAACTCAGTGAAAAATACAACGTCGCTTGTCATGAAGTACGCTCTCTCGGCTTGTCTCATTCTGCCGCTGAGAAGCTGGCAAAACTTCTCATCGACTGGAGCTCGAAAAACGGCGAGGCCCAGAAACAGGAGCCGCGCCTCAAACTCGCTCTTACTCACGAAGAAATCGCCCAGATGATCGGAACCTCTCGCGAAACTGTCACTCGCCTGTTCGCTGATCTCAAGAAGCGGCAGATCCTCCAAACCAAGGGCTCCACTCTGGTGATCCGCAACAAGGCTGCCCTGCGTTCGCTCGCGACCACCGGATAACGCGAGCCTCGCCCCTGTGCCACGGGTCACCCTTTTGGGTGAGCCGAGTCACTGTCTCCTTCCTGCCATTGACGTATCAACGCAGCAGGAGAGATTTATATGTCGCAAACTTGTTTGGATTGCGCACGACGCTCGGATCGAGTGTTTTGTGATCTTCCGCATGATGCGCTCCTGGAGTTCGAGGAAATCAGATCTCTCCAGACGTTCCCCGCGAGGCAGCGTCCTGTTCCGCGAAGGCCAGCCCGCCCGCGCTGTCTTCGTGCTTTGCGATGGACGCGCCCGCCTTTCCGTCTGCTCCGACGACGGACGCCGCCTGACAGTCCGTACCGTTCCCGCTGGTGAAGTGCTCGGACTGAGTGCCGCGCTCGCTGGTGGACTCTACGAAGTCACCGCCGAAGTGATGGACACGGTGCAGGTCGCCGAAGTTCGCCGCAACAAACTTCTTCATTTCCTGCGCGCGCATCGCGATGTCTGTATGCAGGTTGTCAATACACTGAGCGAAGACCTCCACTTAGCTTACGCTCGCGTGCGTACCGTCGGCCTTGGCCGCACACGCCACCACCACCCCCACGTGCCCGCCCCTCAACTTCCCCAGTAGGTCGTCGAGATTCCCGGAAGCACTGGAACGCACTTTTTCCCGAAACGTGGGACTAGTACGTGTGGCGGGGGCATTCTTGCCCGCGTGAAGGGATGGAGCCACCGATTTGGGATGGGTACCGGCCTCAGCCTTGTCGCCCGCACGACCGATTCGTAGGGCGCGGCTATTACCCGTGCCTCCCTATGGTTAGCGCTCTTGGTCGGGATCGAAATCCCACCCTCCGCTGATTCGAAGTGCGCAGGATGGGATCAGGTTAGATACTTCACACCGACATCTAGCTACTCAAGGAACATATTAATTGTGCTCTTGATGGTTGATGTGCCGACCGTAATCGTAAAAGTAGCAACGGCTTTGCCGGCTTTGGGATTTACGCACGTTTCCGTACTGCCCACGCAAAATCCGTTGCCCGGTCCCGTTTGTCCAAGCGTTCCAAAAGCGGTGTCGTCATAAATGACAACTACAGAACCTGCTCCAAAGGGATTGGGTCCAAGGTTCACCGTTCCTGTGTCCAAAATGTAGTTCACTCCTTGCTTTACTACGATGGAAACGACGAGATCGTCAGTGCTGTCGCCGGTGTCGTCCTCATAGAACGAAAAAAACTGACCGCAATTGGCGGCGCCCGACGAGCTGGCGTCGCACGCGCTGAGTGATTGCGTGAAGGCAGGTTGGCCAATCACGACTCCACCGGGCGAGATCTGCGAACAATCCGCGCCGTTAGCATTCGCATTGGGGAAGCAGGGCCATTCATCATTGCCGCTCCCGTCGACCGGCGGTAAAACCCCAAAACCAGCACTCAGTTGCTGCAGGACTTTTTTTTCTTTAGCAACCCTTGGTAATTGAACCCCTTTCGCCTGCACTCCGGGCACGACCTTGAACTGAATGTGATGTTGCGCCATCGCCTGCTGCGCGCAAACGAAAAAGACTAGAATGGCCAGCGCAGGAACGACCTGAAACGATCGAGATGTTGTCATCGGAACCTCCTGGGAATGTCGAAGCTGGAGGATGTGAAAGGCTTCGCGGCGGAAAGTATGTTCGCTGGTCCGTGCTCTGTCAATTGTGAAGTTGCGCAAGATTTTGCAGTCCACTGCGCGTTCACGGATTTGGCGAGAAATACGTATACAATCAATGCTGTTTTTAGCCCTAAGACTCCAGGGAGAACCCGGATGAAACCAGTCCTCACCGTACTCGCACTGGCGTTGCTTCTCACCGCCGCTTCTGCTCAGACTTTCAGCGTCTTCTACACCTTCGATTTTACCGACGGCAGCTCTCCCAATGGAGGTCTCATCCTAGACTCCGAAGGCAACCTCTACGGTACGACCCAATTTGGAGGCTCGTCCAACCGGGGCGTCGTTTTCAAACTGAACCCCCAGGGACAAGAGACTATTCTCTACACCTTTACCGGCTCAACTGACGGAGGAATTCCCATTGGCAGGTTACTCGCCGATACCAAGGGAAACCTCTATGGAATTACTTCTTTGGGCGGTGATCCCACCTGCAGTTGTGGGACCGTCTTCAAACTGGCGAAGAATGGATCGTTGAAGGTACTGCACGCCTTCAAGGGCGGCACCGACGGTGCTCAGAATCAGGGCCAGGCCGAGCTTGGTTTGGTCATGCTCAACGGCGATCTCTATGGCAGCGCCAGCTTCGGCGGAGTCTCCGGCTGCGATGGCAGCCTCGGCTGCGGTGTTCTTTTCAAGGTCACGCGAGCTGGCAAGGAGACGGTGTTGTACCGCTTTACCGGACAGTCCGACGGAGCCTTCCCTCAGGATTTGATCGCCGACGCGGCGGGCAACATCTACGGCGCGACTGGCGGCAGCTACGCACCCGGCAATGGGGGAACTCTGTTCAAACTGGACACGGCTGGCACACTGACGACAATTTACACATTTCCCGAAGGCGCGAAGGGTACTTCTCCGCGATGGAGCCTGTTCCAGAATTCAGAAGGCGCCTTTTATGGCGTCACTCAGTTCGGCGGTGACACCTCGACCTGCGCGATTGGTTCCGTCGGCTGTGGCGTTGTCTACTCCCTGAGCACCACTGGCAAAGAGCGGGTGTTACACACTTTTGGCAAGACGGCGAGCGATGGAGAGGAGCCCTCCGGTGGCCTCTTCGATGCCGCCGGCAACTTCTACGGCTCGACCTTCTACGGCGGAATCATGAACTCAACTTGCACCTTTGGTTGCGGTATCGTGTATGAATATAGCGCCAAGGGCAAATATTCCGTGATCTATCGCTTTACCGGCGCAGACGACGGATTCAATCCCAGCGGGGCCTTGGCCGAGGACAGCTCGGGCAACCTCTACGGCGCCGTCCTCTCCGGCGGCAGCGGAAACGGAAACGGCATAATCTACAAGATCACTCCGTGATTCGGTTGATCAGGCGCCAGTAAAACGAACGAGTGGAATCGGGACGATAGCGCTCAAAAAGCCATGAGCGTTATCGCGACGTTTCAACATATTCCAAGAAACCAGCGGTAATAGTCCCGCAATTTCGGTTTCGACATCTCCGTGAACTTGATCGCCAAAATGATCGTCATAATTTTCTGCCACTTGAAAGTTCACGGAGCCAAGACTTACCTGCGATTCGGGAATAGTTACCTTCGTGAACCGAACTAACCCGACCTATCTTCCTTTCGCCTTCGCTATCATAAAAAAACCAACGGAGGGTTTTATGCGCAGGCTCAGCTTGTCATATCGCGGCCCACACTCATCGTTGGTCTTGTGCAACCTAGTCATCGCCTGCGTCGCGATAGTTCCCTTGATTCTCGGGGTGGTGTACTGCCTGTCAATTGCTGCAGGCAAGTATCTTGGCAATCAGCAATGGTTCCGGGAGTAATCGCGTCTCTGCGGCTTGCTGCAATCGCTGAGAACGCCTATCTCGTTGTCTTCCCTGCACTGCTAGCCTGCATCTTCATTTGGCGTCTTCTTGTAACATCGGAAATTCCCTCCCGGGTCAAGGGAGAGACTTTTCTGATTGTTGCTGGTGCACTGGCAACGATGCTCACCACCATAGGCCTCCTCTACCTGCTGTACCGGACGGGGCACTTCAAGGCCTTGTTCGTGTGACTTTGTTGCCGTGCAGACCGTCAACCTGGCTTCGTACTAGGGCGCAAGTGTTGTTAACCGGCAATTACACTCAGAACCCCAGCAGAAGAGAGTTGTGAGTGCAATGGCGATGTTACGTCAACTGCCCGCGCGTGGAGCATTTCCAAAGGTAAAAACATTTCAGCGAACGCACTTTCTTCATGATGAAAGAGGCCGGGTCGCAAATACATATCTTCTCGGCTGAGATGGTGACACGGGTCTGGGGTCGGCCTTGTTCGTCATGCGATTGCGGCTCTTGCTCCACCTTGACCGGAGCCCCAATTCCATCGCAGCAACTGCCCTTAGATGTGCGCTCGAACGCGTAAACAAGCGTGTACGAAAGCGGAGTACTGCACACTCGGCACTCGAAGCGAGATTGCATGGCACTATCGAGGGCCGCTTGTTTGAGCAAAGGGTGCCCCTTTACTACTGTTGCCTCGGCACTTCCATCTTGCCGAACAGTAATGTTCACTATGACCTCACCCTCAACATTCGCTTGTCGCGCCAATGGAGAGAAAGTGGGTTTCGATAGGCTTGTAAGGACCACTTCACCCCTTGTCGTATCTGACTCCACGGACTGAGGAGTCTGCTGCGCCAACAAAGACGTTTTTGGAACTGCAATTGCGACGAGAAGCACAGCGCGCTTGATGTATTTCACGTTCAGCACTTTACCCCATCCGTGAAAGCCGTTCCAACATTGCTGTTGTTAACAGGCAATCACCCTCATAACCCCTCGCAGGGGTCAATGAGTGATATGGGATTCTTCGCCAATCGAGGCGTGACTTAGGGCCGACTCAAGCCTCCGCCCTGTATCTCGAAATGTAAGTTGGGCATTGACAGAGTGCCGGCCATTCTTATAATGGATGCGCTTCGCCAAAGAGCAGGTCCCGCTCGGTTGAGACGCAACATCCCTTGAGGCGAAACTCCTCCCAAAGAGGTTCATGATCATGAGCGCTATGCGTGGCGTCCTGACTCTTGTCGTGATTTCTGCCCTGCTGCTCATTGTCGCTCGCTCAGCGCTCGCTCAAACCGACATCGTGATCTACAACTTCTGTTCACAACCAAACTGCATTGACGGTGAGGGCCCCTCGTCTAGCCTCGTGCCCGACGGCGCAGGCAACTTCTACGGGACCACCCAACTGGGCGGCGCTAATGGTTTTGGTACTGTCTTCGAGCTTTCCCCAGACGGAGCCGGCGGCTACAACGAGACTGTCTTATACAGCTTTTGTTCCCTGAAGAACTGCACAGATGGTAGTGAGCCAACTTCTGCCCTGATTTTTGACGCCGCCGGAAATCTCTATGGCACAGCTTGCTCCGGCGGCCCTAACGGACAAGGCGTCCCCTCCGCCTGCGGCGATGCTTCTGACGGATATGGAGTGGTGTTCGAGCTGAGCCCCGAGCCGCGTGGTGGTTGCGCAGCCGGCAGCAATAGCGGTGATGGCTGGTGCGAAACCGTCCTCCACGGCTTCACATCAACCCCCGACGGCGCCTCTCCATTCGCCGGTCTCACCTGGGATCCGGCCGGTAACCTTTATGGAACAAGCTATGGCGGAGGCAGCGGAATGGGAACGGTTTACGAGTTGTCCCCGAACCGAAGTGGTGGCTGGAGTGAGTCGGTGCTTTACAGCCATTGCTCCCAGCCGAGCTGCACGGACGGCGCCCACCCCAACGGGCAGTTGCAAGCCTCGAACGGAAACTTCTACGCCACGACCGAAGAGGGCGGCGCTCACGCGGATGGCACTGTGTTCGAACTTAGCCCCCAACCGCGCGGCGGATGCCCAAACGGCACCTATACCGGGAACGGTTGGTGCGAGGCCATCATTCACGACTTCGCAGGCCACCCGAAGGACGGCAACAACCCTTCTGGCACTCCGGCGATCGATAGCGCCGGAAATCTCTATGGCACGACCGTTTATGGCGGTGGCGGGAATTGCAACGCTAACCTGGGGTGCGGCACAATCTGGAAGCTGACTCCTTCTGGTGGAACGTATTCGGAACAGGTTCTTCGTTCCTTCCACTCCGGACCCGCGGTCATCGGATGCTGTTTCTCGATTCGACTGCCGTACAATCCCTGGGCCGGAGTCGTGCTCGATGCATCTGGAAACATCTACGGCATGACAGAATACGGCGGCAGCGCCACGTACTGCACAGAAAATGGGAAGGGGCAAAAGTCGGGCTGCGGTGTGCTCTACGAACTCGCAAAGAACAAGAAGGACGCCTACAAAAATGAGTTTCTTTGGATTTTCAGTTGGAGGGATGGCGCTCATCCCGTGAGCAGCCTGATTCTGGACGGCGGCAATCTTTACGGAACGACCTACGACGGGGGCCTCGGCGAATTTTGCCCGTACCCTAACGGTTGTGGGGTCGTATTTGAGTTCACTCCGTAGGGACGCAAGGTTACTGAAAAGTCGCCAGGTTTTTCTGATTGGTGGCCGAAACATCAGGAAGAAATCCCGGCGTCTCCAACCAGAAACGAGGAGAGCGATATGCGACGCGTTCTGACGTTAGCTGTAATTTCCACGCTCCTGCTGGTTGCTCTTCCACCCGCGCACGCTCAACCTGAAACCATTCTCTACAACTTCTGTTCTCAGCCGAACTGTATAGACGGTGAGAATCCGGTGTCTAGCCTCACGCCCGACGGCGCAGGTAACTTCTACGGGACCACCCAGCTGGGCGGCGCGAACACGTATGGTACGGTTTATGAGCTTTCTCCAAACGGGGTCGGCGGCTACAACGAGACCGTCCTGTACAGCTTTTGTTCACTGCGGAATTGCGCAGATGGATCATCTCCCGACTCCAATGTGACCTTCGACGGCCGCGGGAATCTCTACGGCACGGCTTACTACGGCGGGCTTTTGGCATCTGGCCCGTTCTCTGGATATGGCGTCGTGTTCGAGTTGAGCCCCGAGCCGCGCGGTGGTTGTCCAAGCGGCAGCAATAGCGGTAATGGCTGGTGCGAAACCGTTCTGTACAGCTTCATGTCAAACCCCGACGGCGCCTTCCCGTTCTCTGGGATCACATGGGACGCGTACGGTAATTTCTATGGGACAACTTATGGCGGAGGCAGCGGAACGGGAACGGTTTACGAGTTGTCCCCGAACGGCAGTGGCGGCTGGAATGAGCAGGTTATCTATGATAAGGGCGGGTATGCCGGGTTAACTCTAGACGGGTCCGGCAACTTCTTCGGCGCCGACGACGCGGAATATGGCCATGTTTTCAAGCTGTCACCAAACGGAAGTGGGGGCTGGAATGCGATCACCCTTCACACCTTCAAGGGCAGCCCGAAGGACGGGTCGGGTCCTGAAGGGGCTCCTGTCCTCGACAGCGCCGGAAATGTCTATGGCACGACGGTTCTTGGCGGCGCCACAGGAGGCATGGGATCGGTTTGGAAGCTGACTCCCAGTCCAGGCGGAGAGTATACGGAAGAGATTCTTTCTTCTTTCATTTGGAGGTATGGCGCCAATCCTAAGGCGGGAGTCGTCCTCGACTCATCCGGGAACATTTACAGCACGACAGCATTCGGCATCGTGAAGCCTCCATACCGGGAAAACTTCCCGTGCTACGACGGATGCGGCAGTGTTTTCGAGCTAGCGGTCAGCGGTTCCGGATACGAAAAGACGTCGCTCTATACTTACACTTTTACGGACGGCGGTAACCCGACTGACACCTTGATTCTGCTGGATGGCAATCTTTATGGAACGACATACGGCGGTGGAACATCCAGTTACTGCCCTGGCACCGGTGGTTGCGGCATTGCGTTCGAACTTAATCCATCGGCTCGCGCGACAGCGACCGTGCTCACTTCTTCACCGAATCCGTCCACTAAGGGAGAAGCAGTGACCTTCACGGCAGTCGTCACTCCTTCGCCACCGGATGGAGAAATCGTGACCTTTTACCATGTTGGCTCGGGTGTACTGGGAACGGGATCACTGAATGGTGGTTCGGCCACGTTCACGACCTCAACTTTGCCCGCGGGCACGCCACATGTCAGGGCAGTGTACGGCGGTGACCCGATCTTCGAAAGTAGCACGTCGAATCAGGTGAAGCAGGCGGTGAAGAAATAACTGTTCCCGCCTCCTCAAAATCGCCGCTCGGTGACGGGTGGCTTTTCTTTTGCATTTACGCGGAATGGGTGGCGCGAACTGGCGAAACCAGGCGATGTCCCTCAGAACCCTGCAGGGGATGGTTGTGAGTGTAATAGGGATTTATCGCCATCGCCAAAAGATTACAAAAATGACAGCTACAAAGATCGCCCCCCAGAGAACAACCATCACCGTAAGCTCAAGCCTCTCCATTTTTCGTGGACAGCGCGTCGTCAAGACGACATTGCTCCTGTCCCACCACATAAAAGGCCCAAGTTCTCGACCGTGAGCAAGAACAACAAGCATCGCAGGAACAAAGCTGATGATTGCAAGCAATAGGCTCAGGCGCGAGAAGAACCACGAAGCGGCAAGCAAATGATAAGCGCCAACCCAAATCGCCCCCATAACAATCGAGGCGAACATTACCTTGTATTGATGCCTGACCATAAACACCCGAAATCCAAGGCGGTGAGCTCGATGGCAACGTTCTGTCATAGATCGCGTCCACAAAAGACTGCGCGGACTGCGGCACCCGCTTGAGTAATCATGACAGCATCGGCCATGACTGTCGATAACAGGCAATAGCGCTCATTGACCCGGACGGGGCGTAGTTGGTGATATGGCGATTTTTCGTCAACAACCGGAGCCAAGGAAACTATCGCGTAGCACGCCACGTTGCGACGAGCGCAGTAGCCAAAAGTATGAGCAG
Source organism: uncultured Acidobacteriaceae bacterium (assembly GCA_963822545.1). Classification (GTDB taxonomy): domain Bacteria; phylum Acidobacteriota; class Terriglobia; order Terriglobales; family Acidobacteriaceae; genus Acidiflorens. Next base: position 514,081 of record CAWGIB010000010.1, on the reverse strand, counting down.
GGTCCAGAGCCCGAATTGGACCCAAGCGAATAGACCGCGCCGACGTCCGAACAGCCTCCTGTTCCTTCTTCTCGTTTCGCGTTGTTTGCTTTTCTTGACGAAGTTTTGGTGCGCGCCCAAATCGGCGGATGTGAGATCACGGTTGCGCATCTCAGCATCTAGCGCAGACTTTGCGTCATCAGTGAGCGATTGGCGATCGGAAGCTAATTGCAATAATTCGTCGTTACTTAGTTCTGCATATCCGTGCCGGAACTGAGCAAACATAGGCTGTCATCGCACTCAGGCTAAACGTAGATCAAAAGTCCCGCGTTTTGCAATTCCTTGTTGAAGTTAACAGGCAACCCGCAACGACACCTCTCGGGCTCGCGTGAAATATGACCAGTCGGTCAACGAGTGTAATTGAGATGTTTCGCCAACAACACACGACAGAAACGCTTTCGCGAGTGGGACGAAAAGTTTCTTCACATTGACAGCGATCCGCGATTGGGAGGACAATCGCATGTTCTTGGGTTCCCTTGACGGACACTTCCCCTGACAGACAGTTCCTAAGGAGGAAATTCAGTGAAATTGAAAACCTTAGCGGTAATCACTCTTTTGGTATTGGGCTGCGGCTTTGCTTCGGCGCAGATTGGCACGTTCAGTTTCTGGAACACCGCCGGAACTCTCGAATATTGCAACTACTTCGTTATCACCTATAACAGCGGCGGCGTAGTTGCAGGATATGACGACCTCACTGCCTGCGGGTACGCCTTCAATTCCCCGGTCATTGGTTTCGTCGCCACCACGCCAGCTCTTGGTCTGCCGGCTCATGGTAAGGGCGTTGTCCTCGGCGACGCCGTCTACGACGCCGAAGCCGATGCGTATACCGGCGAGCAGTGGACCGTTTGGCAATCTGCGAAGGTCAGCAAGAAGAAACACGGGTTCTTCAGCGGGCCGTACGGCTGGGTGGGCGTTGCTGGATCCTACACTGGCACCTATTTCGGTGACAACTATGGCTACTTGGGCGCAGGCTATCCGGAGAAGGGCGAGGTTGCTGGCCATGGGAGCACTGCTGGTAAGCCGCGGGAGAAGCTGAGAAAGTAACCCAATCTCGATTGTTTGCGTTACCCATAGGCCGAGCCGCCCGATTCGTCTGGGCGGCTTTTCTTTTGCCCTCACGCCGACGTGGCTGCGCGTAACTGTTGTTAACAGATGGGATGAGAAGGCCGGTCTCCGGACGGGATGCGGTGTACGCTCCCAAGTTATCGACGTGCTCAAGGCACAGATAAAAAGGAGACCGGCAATGAAGAAGGTTAGCACCAGAGCAGCAGCGCAGGGCAGGAATATTTCGCAGCAGAAACTGACCATCGGACTGGATCTGGGCGATCGCAACAGTTGGTACTGCGTGGTGGATGAAGCCGGGCAGATACGATTGGAGCAGCGAGTGCGGACGAATGCGAAGGCATTGCAGGAAGTCTTCGCTGCCATGCCGCGCTGCCGGATTGCACTGGAGATCGGTACGCATTCGCCCTGGATCAGTCGCTTGGTCAGCGGGTTAGGACATGAAGTGATCGTGGCCAATGCGCGCAAGGTACGGCTGATTGGAGAGAGCCGCAAGAAAGACGATCGGCTGGATGCGCAGACGCTGGCGCGGTTGGCCCGGATCGATTCGGAGTTGCTCTATCCGGTGAAGCATCGCAGCGCGCAGGCCCAAGCCGATCTCATGACGATTCGGGCACGAGCGGGCCTAGTGCGCGCCCGGACTGCGCTGGTGAACACAGCTCGCGGGCTGGCGAAGTCCTACGGCGAACGCTTGCGGGGATGCAACGTGCGCAACATGAATCCGGAGAAAGCCGAAGGCTTGAGTCCGGAACTGCAGAGGGCGCTGGAGCCGCTGCTGAACGCAATCGAGTCGCTGAGCGAGCGCATTGTGGAATACAACGGGCGCATCGAGACTCTGGCGCAGCAGAGCTATCCGCAGGTGGCGCTGCTGAAGCAGATCAAGGGCGTGGGCACGCTGGTCGCGCTGACTTACATGCTGACGCTGGAAGATCCGCATCGCTTTCCGAAGAGCCGCGATGTGGGCTGCTATCTGGGATTGCATCCCGGACGACGAAACTCGGGACAAAGCGAGCCGCAACTGCACATCAGCAAAGAAGGCGACCCCTATCTGCGAACGCTGCTGGTGCAGGGAGCGCAACACATCTTGGGGCCGTTCGGCAACGACTCTGACCTCAGGCGCTGGGGACTGAGGCTGGCCGAACGCGGGGGGAAGAGCGGGAAGAAACGAGCCATCGTGGCGACCGCAAGAAAGCTGGCCGTGTTACTGCATCACCTGTGGGTAAGCGGCGAAGTGTACGAACCATTGCACAACAGCAACCGAACGACCGTGGCGACAGCTGCATAAAACAACGAAGAAAAACAAAGTCAAAATCGTCCAGGAAGAGAAAGATCAAAAGCCCAAAGCCGAGTTCCGGTGACTGCGTTAATTGCCTGGCCCAGGTTCCACTCTGACGAGCAGAGCCACAGGGCGCCAAACAGATAGCAGCACCGGCTGAACCGAGAACGCCCAACATGCACCGAGCGAAATGATTCGCTCCTCGAGAGTGCGGATGGAAGCATGGCGACAGTGGCCAACTCGGCGGGAAGAAAAATCTTGTCCAACAAAAAAAACGGAACCCACTTGACTCCGACCGGCCTTCTCATGGAAGGCAATTACACTTAGAACCCCCTGCAGGGTCAATGAGTGTACTGGCGATATTTCGGTAACTTAGCCGTGCGGCATCGATATCACGGTTACTTTACTTTGCCGACGGCTTCCGTGCCGCCACCAAGCGGATGGATCGGGCATCGAGCGCCAGAGGGTTCGAAGGCCTCAGTCTCGGACCTCCGAAGTCCGACGCGATTAGGCTACGTAGGCGTTGATTGCGTCTAGGTATTGAGCCAGAACTTTTTTCGCGTCGCCTTCATATTCAAGAAATTTGATGCCGTTGCCGAACTGAGGGTGGAGAGTGACGACGCGTCCCCGCGTACGCGCGGAGCAATCATTCAACCAGAGCTTGGCGGTTACGTAGGTTCCAATAGGAAGGGGCAATATCGATTCGACGTAACATCCGCCCCGACTGAGGTCGGTAGTGCTCATGCGCATGGGAACATCGCTGCCATCCTCGCGGAGTTCGATTTGAACTTGGATGGAGTGGCGAGGATCAGTGCGGCGGTCAGGTGGCGCGGCGACTTGGCCCAAAAGCTGGTGATCGAGAAGATTCATGGAGTTGGCTCCGCGGTGCCCTAAGCACCGATTGGACATGGTCTTGTCCAACTCGGCTGTTGCAAACCAAGCACCAACCTAAGTTCAACAATATGTGAAGTGTTGAGTCCGAGAAGTGTTCGAAAGATGGACGATTTCCAGAATCTAGACAAAGACTACCGATAGCCTTTAGGCGAGCCTTTCACCTGAAAAACTCGAAGGGAGGGAAGGCTGAAACCCTTCCGATCCGGGTCAATGAGTAAATGGCGATGTTACGCCAACTGACCTGAGATGGTAAAACGCCGTCAATTACCCTCACCGGCGCATCGCATTGCACGCCGTCCGGTAATCCGTATAGGTGCCTTCGATAAGAATGATCGGAACAACTTCTTTTGAAGGACTGCGGTTCCTATCGTGCGCCCCGTAAGGAGTGCCATCCGTACGGAACGCTTTTGCAATGCTGCCTTCATCGTCCATCGCCAGATTCGGATTCTGCCAGTGTCCGCGTAACTCCAGCGACGGACTGTAGTCTCCATTGAACTGTCTCCAGCTCATCCTGTGCATTCCCAGCCAGATAGATTCCCCATCCGTTGAAAGATTCAAATGCTTCCGCATCCCTCCTCTCATCTTCAGTGCCAGGTTTTCTCCGCGCGGAGTGCATACATTCGCCCTCCCAGCCACACTCGTCGACAGGTACATCTTGCTGCTATTGGAGCTTGGACTAATCAGCACATAAATCAGGTAATCGCCGTTCGCCGTGTGCGCCCTCCCCCACCCTTGCCAATACGGAGTAATGTGAAATTTGCCGCCCATATAAAACGCCCACGGAGCAAAAACCCCGAGCGCCGCCACATAAGCGATTCCACAAAGCACCAGGACTACAAGCACCTGCCAAAGACAGCCAAAACATCCAAACCGCGGCCTCCGCGTCCCGGCCATAGCCGACCTCTGTCGCGCGTTCAATTTGTCGAAGAGAGACGACGCCATCAAACATCCCCGTAGCCAGCGGAACGTCACTTCGCCAGCTGCTTTTGCTCAGCCAAAAAAAAGAACATACCACAGCAAGCGGCCCGGAACCGCCACACGCCGTAGACCTTGAATGACTGGTGAAAAACAAAAATCAAGCCGGGTGCCCCATTCATTCGCGCACTTTGCGAATGAGTGGGCGCCTTCTGAATGATCTGAAAGTAGTGATCAAAGAGCCCGAATGTTCATTGCCCTTAGCCGTCAGCTTTCATGTCAGTCCTCAGGAAAATCTGGACGCGTCGCAAACTTTGCAAGAAGCGCAAGGAGGGGGCACCGTCGGGTGCACCAAAGCAAAGACGTGCAAAGTGCTCAACATGAGAGTCGTCATGACGGGGTTGCGCTAACCCCGAAAGTTGTGACGTTGTCCCAGAGTTTCTCTCTCGCTTTCTGAAATGGCCTCGAGTTCGCCGACTCCCTGAAGAACCCCGCCGCACGTGACCTCGCAAAACCCCGCTTTTCCCTGTCTTTCCATGTACATCCACCCTGTGACCAGTATCACGTGCGGGGGTGCGGTGACTCACTGCCCCAATGTACATCGGGCTTCAGAATGAATCTGCAATCAGACTTACTCGTCGCCAGGAGGCGGTGCGGCAATGTCAGCAACCCGAACTTTCCCGGTCACCAAAAAATGGGCTGATAAACGATGGCTCAAAATCGGGTGCACCTTTCTCTTCCTCTGCACCCTTCTCCTGCCCGTCTCCGCGGCCGCTAAATCTGCACCCAAAGCCCTTCCCAAGCCGACCAACGAAGATTGCCTCGCCTGTCACGGAGATAGCGGCCTCAGCACCGAACGCAATGGCAAGACTGTCAGCCTCCACGTGGACGCCGATAAATTCAAAGCTTCGATCCACGGCACCGTGTTTTCCTGCGTCGACTGCCACACCGATCTCAAATCCTCGCCCCACGAAAACACGCCCGCCAAGGTCAACTGCGCCACCTGCCACGCCGATGAACAAGCCATCTATGACCGCAGCTTTCACGCCAAGGCCATCGCCGCCGGCGATGCCAAAGCCGCCACCTGCACTGACTGCCACGGCAGCCCGCACGAGTTACTGCCTGCCAGCGACCCCAAATCCCGCGTCAGTCATTTGAATATTCCGCAGACCTGCGGCACCTGCCATGGACAGAAATTTGTCATGGAGGCCAGCGGCCACAGCAATGCGCCCTTCCTCTCCTACCAGCAAAGTGTTCACGGACGCGCCGTCGCTTCGGGATCCGAAAAAGCCGCCGTCTGCACCGATTGCCACGGCACGCACGAGATTCTTTCCGCCAGCGACCCCAAATCGTCCATCTTCAAATTCAACGTTCCCTTGACCTGCGCCAAGTGTCACCAGGACGTGAAAGCGGAATTCGTCCAGAGCATCCACGGTCAGGCGATCGCGCGCGGTAATTCCCAGGCTCCCGTCTGCACTGACTGCCACGGCATTCACTCCATCAAGTCGCACCTGGACCCGAATTCTTCCGTGAACGCCGCGAACCTTGCCAAGATCACCTGCGCGCGCTGCCACGAAGGCGTGCGTCTCTCGCAGGAATTAGGCATCGAAGGAAATCGCGCCTCCACTTACCTTGCGAGCTATCACGGCCTCGCTTCCAAGCGTGGATCCCAGATCGTCGCCAACTGCGCCAGTTGCCACGGTGTGCACAATATTCTTCCCTCCAGCGATCCCCGTTCCACGATCGCCCAAGCGAATCTGGCCAAGACCTGCGGACAGTGCCATCCCGGCGTTTCCGATAAATTCCTGCTCGGCAAGGTTCACGTTGATGCTCCGCTCTCTGCCGACATCGGTAGCAAGGCCGTTCGCTGGATTCGCGGCTTTTATGTGCTGATGATTCTCGGCGTAATCGGCGGCATGGTCCTGCACAACCTGATCATCTGGCGTCGCAAAGCCATCCTCCGTCGAGATGCCTATCCTCGCACCGTGACTCGCATGAATCGCGGACAGCGCTGGCAGCACTTCACGCTGCTTGCTTCTTTCTTCACGCTCGTCATCACCGGCTTCGCACTCAAGTATCCGGATTCCTGGCTCTCGTTGATTCCCGGCATGGGCGAGCGTCTGCGCGGCATCCTCCATCGCACCGCTGGCGTCGTCATGATCGGAGCCGGCGTCTATCACATCGTCTACGCGCTTCTCACTCGCGACGGCCGCAAGCTGATCGTCGACCTGCTCCCCGAACCCAAGGACGCCACCGACGCCTTCGGCGTGATGCGCTATTACCTCGGACTCGGCGGCTCGAAGCCTGAGTTTAAGCGCTTCACCTACGCCGAAAAAGCTGAGTACTGGGCGCTCGTCTGGGGTGTCATCGTCATGGCCACCACTGGAATCGCGCTCTGGGCCAAGATGAGCGTCGGCCATCTGCTCCCACGCTGGTGGCTCGATGTCGCCACCGCCATCCATCTTTACGAGGCGATCCTGGCCACGCTCGCCATCATCGTCTGGCACTTCTATCAGATATTCCTCGATCCCGATGTCTACCCCATGAACTGGGCGTGGTGGGATGGCAAAGTCTCAGCTCATCATTACTCCGAGGAGCATGGCCTCGACAACGAAACACTGCTCGCTGCCGCGCGCGCCGAAGCGCAAGCCGAACTGGCGAACACGAATGGCAACGATCACGTGCCGGAGACTACTCAAGATGAGGAATCTGAGCCGATCGTTCACAAGTAGAAGATAGAAATGGTGACGACGAACGCGGCGACCGTACACATAAAGCACCGGCACCGTACAAATTCTGGTATAAGCAGTCATCCCTGAAAAGAAAGCCGGAGGCTTGTCCTAATCATGGCTAACGCCAATCCGAATCCCCCTCCTGACGCAACGGGCCTGGCCCGTATTCGTAACTTGATCAGTAATCCCATCTCCATCATCGGACTCGCCCTCGCCGTCGTTGCCCTCGGCAACATTCTTTTTCTTTTCTTCATCGACCTCACCTCCGCTCATCCCAGTCCCTATGTCGGAATTCTCGCCTACATGGTCGCGCCCGCCATCCTCGCGTTCGGCCTGATCCTGGCCGTCTTCGGCGCCTTCTTCTATCGCCGCAAGCGCCTCCAGTCCGCGGGCACCGATCCTTACTTCCGCCTCGATTTCTCCGATCCTTCGCAGCGCGGAGCCGTCGCCTTCTTCCTCGCCTTCGTCATCGTCTTCGTCGGCCTCAGCGTCGTCGGCAGCTACAAGGCCTATACCTTCACTGACTCCGTCAGCTTTTGCGGACAGCTCTGTCACTCCGTGATGGCGCCCGAGTTCACCGCCTACCAGCAATCCCCGCACGCCCGCGTCGCCTGCGTCGATTGCCACGTCGGCGCCGGAGCGACCTGGTACGTCAAGTCAAAGCTCTCCGGAGCTCGTCAGGTCTTCAAGACCGCCCTCAACACCTTCCCGCGTCCCATCCCAACTCCAGTCCACAACTTGCGCCCGGCTGCCGAGACCTGTGAAACCTGCCACTGGCCCAAGAAGTTCTACGGCGCTCAGCTCAAAGTCTTCAACCATTTCGACAGCGACGAGAAGAACACTCCCCGCCAGATCCGGCTCCTCATCAAAACCGGCGGAGGCGATCCCGCCACCGGCGAACCCGAAGGCATTCACTGGCACATGAACATTGCCAACGAAATCCGCTACGTCGCCACCGACGAGCAGCGCCAGGTGATCCCATACGTCTACGCCAAAGACTTGCAAGGACGCGTCACCGAATACTTCTCCAAGGACTCTTCCCTAACCAAGGATCAGATCGCCAAGGCCGAGAAGCGCCGCATGGATTGCGTCGACTGCCACAACCGTCCCACGCACATCTACGTTCCGCCTGATATGTCGGTCGATCGCTCCTTCACCGCGCATCGTCTCGACATCACTCTGCCCTTCCTCAAGCAGCAATCCGTCCTCGCGCTCACCGGCAAGTACGACACCACCGACGCCGCTATGCAGGGCATCGCCAAAACTATCTTCGAGTTCTATAACAGCAAGTATCCCGACCTCTCCAAGACCAAGCAGCCTGAGATTCGCGGCGCCATCGACGAACTCCAGCGCGTCTACAAGCTCACCTTCTTCCCCGAGATGAAGCTCGACTGGAAGACGCATCCCAACAACATCGGCCACTTCTACTTCGCCGGATGCTTCCGCTGCCACGACGGCAATCACGTCAGTCCCGAAGGCAAGGTCATTCCCAAGGACTGCAACACCTGCCACACAGTCCTCGCCCAGCAGGAGAACGCGATTAACATCGCGTCCGTTCCCGGCCTCGACTTCAAGCATCCAGTCGACCTGGGAGACATGACGCAAGTCACCTGCAGCGACTGCCACACCGGCGGCGTGAGCCCCTAAAGAATGGAGGTACGGTCGCCTCCCCCGTGCCTCAACCAACGCGGAGCATTTCCGAAACAAACAAAGTTTCTCCAAAATGAAAAACGGCTGGCAGCGTTTTCGCTGCCAGCCGTTTTTCTCTTCCAGGATTAACTGAACCTCTTACCGGCGTCCGCCGCGCGAACCGCCACCATGCGATCCGCCACCGTTCGAGGCATGACCGCCACCGGAGAATCCACGGCCACCAGAGGCGACATGGCCTCCGCCGTACGATCCGCCACGGTTCACGACTGCCCCGCGACCTTCGTAGCCGCGACCCGCATACCCACGGCCTTCGAATCCACGACCGACGTAGCCATGCCCGTAATACCCGCGATCATAGCCTCGTCCGTAAAATCCATGGCCGTAGTATCCGCCGCGATAGAATCCCGCCCACGGGCCTACGCCGATGAACACGCCATTGGCGAAGTAGCTTGGGCCCCAATATCCATAAGGAGCGCACGCATACGGCGCGTAGTCGTAATACCCATACTCACAAACCGGAGGCGCTCCGTATCCCGGACCAACGCCGATTCCGATTCCCACCTGCGCCTGTGCAAACGCCAGCGGCAGCATCAAAACGCTCACCAGAGCCAAATATTTCATGTATTTCATGTTCGGACCCCTTTCAGCAGAATCCTTCTTGCCCACGGTGCAAGCCTCAGATTCTGAGCCATTCAGCCTTTTGCATTCCATCCGAATGGCTACTTATTTGAACTCCAAAGGACCGGAAAAGTTGCGGGAATCGCGACGGCTGATTTCAGCCATCCTGGTTGAAATCAACCACTTGGCGGGGGCGCGTTCTACCGGTATCTACGCCGAGCCCGACAGAAGCGGACGCTCTGATTCGCGGAGGCTCGGAGAAGGACTGATCTCACGGGTTCCATTACTTCGAGGGTTAAGAACCAACCATATGGGAGAGCCTCCCCTCACTACTGGGTCTTTTGGAATCAAAGACTTACGTGCTCTATCCCGCCAGGTCTTTGAGTTTAAATGACTTAGATCTAAAGTATTTTGGAGTCAAGGACTTAGCGTTCACCTTCTATCAAAACAGGGATTGGGGCAGCTTTCGGGTCCGTCTTTGCAAAGACGGGCACATGTGGGCTGCCCCAATCGAATCGCTATTTTCGCATCGAGCGACCGTGAGAGTCTGTGACTAGGACCTCGCGTCCATGTGATGAGCCCGCTACCTCTTCTTCTCCACCCGCACCCGAAGCTGTGTGGTCCACCTGCCGGCGGATCCGGCGGACCCAACCGGCCGGGTGCCCCACTCATTCGCGCACTTTGCGAATGAGTGGGCGCTGCGTCCCGCTCTTCACATTAAACTTCTCGACAGGACGCCGCTTGATTTCCAGCGGCCATTCCTGACGGTTCACACCCAGCAGCCCTCTCTCACCGTAGCGGTACGCGCGAAAACTGCTCCACTTCCACTTCTCCGGATGGTCCACCAGTCCACGCTTCACCGGATTACGGTGCATATAACGTAACTTCTCGACTCGCTTGCGAGTGCTCCACACATTGAAGTCGTAGAAGCGCTTCTGCCAAATCTGACCCGCAACCGGAACAGTTGGCCGACAGCACTGGTGCACTCTCCGCGCAAAGCGCTCCTTAATCACCTTCATCACCACCGACGGATCACCCACCTCCGGTTCCGTCATCAGCAAATGAAAGTGCTCGGGCATGAGGACATATCCGCAAACGACAAAACGGTACTTAAGACGCGCCTCTTCGATGATTCCCAGAAAGAGATCACGCCGCTCGGCCGTATTGAGATGGGGTTGACGGCGATAACAACTGCAGGTGATGAAGTGGAGATCATTCGTCCCGTAATAACGGCGCAGGCCATCGGTCATGCCGTCAGCATACTGACGAGGGTTTGAGTTCGGATGTGATCCTGCGCTCAGCGAGATTGTGATGAAGCACCCACTCATTCGCAAAGAACGCGAATGAGTGGGGCACCCAATGTTGTGTGGGCCACCCGCCACCCGAAGTTATATGGGGTCACCCGCCAAAAACTTTTATCTTGACCGATAAGTACGGCCGAATGATAATGGCCGCCGTTTCTCGGCTACCACGCGTCCCCCAATCGGAAGCGAACCCGGGTCTGGCTCTGTCATACGGTCTCTTTCTCTAGATATGGAGAACTAACAAGGAGAACTATGAACAACCGTACGCGACATCAAAGTTGCATTCTCGGAAGAATTACCTTTGGCACTGTGGCACTGGCTGTCTTCTCAGTGCTGTTTCTCTGTGCAGTTCCCATCGCGCACTCACAAACTGAAACCGTGCTCTACAACTTCACCGGCGGCAGCGATGGCAGCGGTCCCAGATCCTCCCTTACCTCTGATAGCGCCGGCAACTTGTATGGGACAACGAGGAACGGCGGAGCCTTCGGGGCCGGGACCGTATTTGAGCTTTCGCCGAACGGCCAAGGCGGGTGGGACGAGACCGTTCTCTATAACTTCTGCTCCGCCTTGAACTGCGCGGATGGAGGATACACAGGCTCCTACGTTTTGTTCGATGCCGCCGGGAATCTTTACGGAACGGCGTACAACGGTGGCGCCTATTTGTACGGCGTTGTGTTCAAACTTACCCTTGGCGGAGGGGGATGGACGGAGAGTGTTCTTTACAACTTTACTGGCGGCGCGGACGCTGGCCCCACAAACGGGCTGATCATGGACTCAGCGGGCAATCTCTACGGGTTGACGAACCCTGCGATCGGTTACGGTGGCGGCTCGGGCGTCGTCTTCGAGTTGAGCCCGTCGGGCGGTAGCTGGACCGAGCAACCCATCTACGCCGTCGATAGCGCCTACGGTGCTCTTACTATGGATGGGTCTGGAAACATCTTCGGTACCACACTGGCCAATGTGTTCGAATTGTCACCGAACGGCAACGGCGGGTGGAACTCCGCTGTGATCCATACGTTTGCCGGAGCTCCGAAAGATGGCAACGATGCTTATGGCGGTGTACTCCTGGACAAGTCAGGAAACGTTTATGGTGCGACCGGAACTGGCGGTGCCAAGAACGCTGGCACAGTCTATAAGTTGAGTCCTGTGATCTCGGGAAAAAAGAAGGGAACGTGGAAAGAGAAAATTCTCTATTCCTTCAAGGCAAACGGCAAAGACGGTATCGCGCCTCTGAAAATTCTCTTCGATACGGCCGGGAACATTTACGGCACCACCAATGGGGGAGGCAAGTCCAGCGATGGAACCGTTTTCAAGCTCGCAGCTCCAGTTGGTAAAGGCGGCTACAAGGAAAAGGTTCTCTGCAGCTTCGACGGCACGGATGGCAATCAACCGGTCGACGGTCTGATTTCGGACAACCTCGGCAACCTCTATGGCGCAACGTATGAGGGCGGAGCGAGCGGACAGGGCGTTGTATTCGAAGTCACCCCGTAGCACTGCTTCCCCTCACCTTAACCGGGCGCCCCACTCATTTGCCCACTTTGCGAATGAGTGGGCGCTGCGTGCGGCTCTCGTTCTTAAAAGTTTCTACGGGCCGGGCACAAATAGGGCGCCCCACGGGGTCCAAATTTCAAAATTACCCGATCACCAATTTACAAAATCCATTAGAAACGTTTGTCTGGTTGCGGCGCGAGCACTGGCATCGCGGGTTTTTGCTCTCGCAGAATTTTGTCGACCACCGACGGAACGGGTGCCATATCCTCCCGCAGCTCGTATCCCTCAGGCGGTTTGAACAGGGCCGGATCGGGAACCGTGCGTCGCACGTCGGAGAGTTCGGTGATGAACTTCCCATCGCGCGGACTTTCCAGTGTGTGCCGCATGATCACTCCGAGTTCACGGGATATCCACCACTCGGTCGTCATGGAGAAGTCGTGGCCATCTTTTTGAGCGCTGGCCGGCATCAATTTTGTGTTGCGGTTGACCATCACGGGAATGCCGTTGATCGTGGTCGGCCGGGTGCCCCATTCATTCGCGCACTTTGCGAATGAGTGGGCGCTGCGTGCTGCTTTCCTTGTCAGGAAGTTTCCACCGGGCGGGTACAAACAAGGTGTCGGGCGCAAACAAAATGCACCCACGGGAGTTGAAATTACGAAATTACCCGATTACGAACTTACCCAATTACCCAATTACAAATTCCCTAGAGTATGTCGGTTGCGGCGCGAGCACCAGCAATCTGAAGACCTCTACGCAGCGGGCACTCCGCGGCTGGCTTGCCCATCCGCTCCATTCGATACTGGCAGCACCACGCTCACCAGCGTGCCTTCCTTCCCCGAGCGGATTTGAAACTGACCACCCAATTCCCGCACCCTTTCCCGCATGCCGGAAATCCCAACGCCCGCGCTCCCGTTTGTCTCGCGAACCTGCTGCAATCGCTCTTCTGCGATCCCGCAACCGTTGTCGCTCACTTCAAATTTCACCTGCTCATCTTCAATCCGTAGCCGGATGGCCGCCGCCGACGCTCCAGCATAGCGGTGGACGTTCGTCAGACTTTCCTGCAACACCCGGAACAGTACCAACTCCGAGTTTCGCGGCAAGCGCGCCACTTCCTCCGGGATGTCGCAATCGATCCGGATGCCGCTGCGTTTTGCAAACCCTTCCACGAACCAGCGCGCCGCCAAAGCAATTCCCGCCTCATCCAGCAGTGGCGGATGCAGCAGATACGACATGGTGCGCGTCTCCCGCAAAGCCTCGTCCACCAGCAGATTCAAATCCTCCATCAATTGCGACCGCGCCCCCGCATCCCCTGCCACTTGCAGCGAGCCGAGCGTCATCTTGAGCGCGGCCAGCGTCTGGCCGGTCGTGTCGTGCAGGTCGCGCGAGATCCGGCGCCGCTCTTCATCTTGCATTGTCATTAATCGCACTGACAGGTTTCGCAATCGTTCTTCCGCCTGCTTGCGCTCCGTCACTTCAGATTCGAGATTTCCCAACGCTCGCAAAAGGTCCGCCGTTCGCTCCTTGACGCGTCCCTCCAGTTCATCGTGCGCTTTTTGCAACTCTTCTTCCGCCCGTTGCCGCTCCCTGGTTTCAAGCAGCAGTGCCCGTACCGCATCATTGAGCCTGATTTCCTTTCGACAGCTCATCTCGCCGAGTGTCAGCAAGGCAGCGCACACCAGAAAACACCCGACGATGCCGTGAATCTCCGTCCGTCCCGGCATCGCAAACGACAAGCGGGGATCGACAAACCAGTAATAGATTCCGAGGAACCCCAGAATTGTGGTCACGATGGCCGGGCCGAGTCCGCAGAAGAGCGCGCAAAATGCTACCGCGGCATACACCGTTACGTAGAAAGCCACATGCCCAAGCACTGGGTCGAGCAACCAGCGCAGCAAGATCGCGAGCGCAGCCGTAGCAATTGCAATGCTGTACCGTTCCACCGGACCAACCTGGCGGAAGGAAATAGGATTGGTAAGAATGCGCGTGCCCACCGCGCCTCGGATCCGTCCCTCAATTCAACTCGGGACTATATTTTTTTATACTTCGACCGGAGGCGCGAACGCAAGTCGCCGAATTCGTATGCACGATGGCCGCCAACTTGCGATTTTCAATCACTTACAGCGATTTTTTCGCACTTGATTTTTCAATTGGGATGAAATGGGGGTACCAACAAACGAAGAATCCTAACTCCTTATTTCCCAACAACTCGATGTAACTTCTTCCTTTTCAGAGCCGCCGTCCAAATCGTTCTCCCTAACCGCATGATTCGCCACATCCACGCGCAAAGGCCCTCAGTTACCAGAAAGTAATCATCAAACCAGAAATCGCGCTTTTTCCCGAAACCGGCCCGACACCATTTTCAAATTTATTTTTTCATCACAAATTCGCTGTGCATCCATCACACACTTTCACTTTCCAATCGCCCCACGAGATGCCGCCGGCAAAGCCTGCTGTTCCACTTCTCTTCGCCTCGTCCAGAAATAGATGGCGACGATGACATTCACGGCGGCCAGCGCGACTCCGAACTCGGTCGTGTACCACAACGTCTTCCCGGTATTGCGCATGACGTTATCGAAGACGGTTTGAATGAACAGGTTATGGCTGGCGTGCAGCACAGCCGCAGTCCACAAACTCCCCGACCGCAAGCGCAGCCACGCAAAGGAAAAGCTGCACGAGACGACCATGACGGTGAAGCATCCGAGCGCGTACCAGCGATTCGTTCCCGCGTTGTAGTCGGCAAAAAGCAACAGCGGACTGTGCCACGCAGCCCAGATGAATCCGCTGAGCAGGCTGAGCTTTGTAAATGACATCTGCTTCGCCAGTTCAGGGACGAGGAATCCGCGCCACCCAATCTCTTCGCCAAGCGCAGTGGACAAGCCTCCGAACATGCCGGTAGTGGACGTGAACAGCAACCAGAGGGCGAAAGTTCCCGACTGGGAAAGTCCGCGCAATCCAAAGCGCTTTGCGACCAGAGGCGCCAATGTGGAGTTCCATCCGCCGAGATGGAACGCCCAGACTGCTCCGTAGGCGACCGCCGCGTACAGGAGCGGAAGGAAATAGGCGATCGCGATGTAACGGCCTTCGGGCCAGCGCCATGCCAGCGAGCGGAAACTGCGTCCGAGAAGGCGGCAGGTGACGAGCGCCGCGAGCGCAGGACACCACATGACAGCGACAACCATCATGCCGAATGCCATGCCGAGATGACCGGACCAGATCACGAACGTCCAGATCACTGCGCTGAACAGAAGCGTGAAGAGGAGATAGAGAACGGTGGCTTGCCTGGGAGTGTCGCGCATGCGGATCCTCAGCGAATTTTAGGGGATATTAGCAGATGGGGAAGCATCTTCGCTTCGCAAACCGAGGAAGATGGCGCGCAAGTTTCCGCGAGGATTGTCTTCCAATGCGCCAATGCGTGGGAATTAATCCCGCAGTTCGGCGGGAAGGCCGTCGTTGATTGCGGCTCTCACCTTGGCGATCAGGCACTCGCGGGTGCCGAAGTCTTGCGGCTCGATGGCATCGTGGAACTGGACGGTCACGAGGCCGGGAGTGATTGCGAAACGCGCCTTGGGCATGACTTTTTCAGTGCCTGAAATCGTGATGGGCACGATGGGAACCTTGCACTCTTCGGCGAGGTAGAACGGTCCTTTCTTGAAAGGCAGGAGTTTGCCGTCGAAGGAGCGCTTCCCTTCCACGTAGATAGTCATGTTCAGTCTCTGCTCGCGAATTGCCTGGACCGCGTCGCGGACCGCAGAGATACCGGCGTCGCGATTGCCGCGATCGACGGGAACCAGAGAGCCGATGCGCATGATGCTGCCGAGGATTGGAACCTTGAAGAGTTCTTTCTTGACCATGACCGAGGTGCGACGCGGGATGAGCGGCAGAGTGACTGGCGGGTCGAGGTTGGAGATGTGGTTGGACATGAAGATGTAGGTGCGCATGGGATCGAGCTTTTCGAGGCCGATGGTTTTGACTTTGACGCCGGCGATGCGCACTCCGGTGTAGGCGGCGAACATGCAGCCGCGATAAAGGAAGGTGATGTCCTTGGTGAGATAGGTCCATGGGATTCCGAAGAGCGCCGCGAAGGGGAGGGCGGCGACCCAGAAGAGCAGCATGAGGAGGGTGCGAAACAATTATGAGTCCGTTGTGAAAATCAAAATGCGAATGTGAGCGTCGGGCAGGCTCACATCAGCGGCTAAAGCCAGAGCTGGAGTGAGTCCGGGATCGCAGCGGTAAACCGCTGCGCCACCCAAAAACAAATGCAACGCAAGTTCTTTCGAACCTATTATGCGCACCAATCTTAATTGCGCAGAACATTGCTACGCTTTCGCCCCGAGCGCGCGCAGACGTTCCGGTAGCTTCTCATAGATGCCTCCGAATCCGCCATTGGAGAGAATCGCGACTACATCTCCGGAGCGGAGTTCGGGGGCGATAGTTTGCACGATCGCATCCGCATCGGGAAGAACGCGCGCTTGTTTGCCGGTCTTCTTTATGTGGGTGATGACCTGGTTGAGGTCGAGGCGCTCAGCTTCGGGGATTGCTTCGGACTTGAAAATGGCAGCGACGATGATCTCGTCGGCCAGTGCGAGGCTTTTCGCCAGCGATTGTTGAAGCACGTTGCGGCGGAGAGTGTTGGAACGCGGTTCGAGCACGACCCAGAGACGGCGATTGTCGTAGCGCGCGCGAAGAGCGCGGATCGTCTGCTCGATGGCCGTGGGATGATGCGCGAAGTCGTCGATGATGGTGACTCCATTGACCTCGGCTTTGACCTCGAGGCGACGCTTGACGCTGCGGAAGGTGGAGAGGGCGCGGGTAATTGCTTCTGGCGAGATTCCGTAAGTGGCGGCGATCGCAGCGGCGGCGGTGGCATTCCAGACGTTGTACTCGCCTCCGAGCGCGAATTCGAAAGTCGCCCAAAGTTTCTTGTGTTGGAGGACGGACCAGGTCGTTCGGTCGTGGCCGAGTTTGAGATTGGAGATTTGCCACGTGGCGCGATCGGCGGCGCCGTAGCGCTCAACGGGACAGAAAGCTTTGGCGAGACAGCGATCGAGACTGTCTCCAGTATCGAAGGCGACAATTTTGCCGCGACGCGGGACGAGGTTCACCAGACGTTTGAATGCAGTTTCGACGGCGTCGAGATCCTTGTAGATATCGGCGTGATCGAACTCGACGGAGGTGAGGATGAGCGAGTCGGGAAAGTAGTGCAGGAACTTCGGTCCCTTATCGAAGAAGGCGGTATCGTACTCGTCGCCTTCCAGGATGAAGTGCTTGCCTGCTCCAAGCCCGAAGCTGCTGCCAAAGTTTTCGGCGATGCCTCCGATGAGGAAGGAAGGTTCGAGGCCGGCGCTTTCGAAGATCCAGGCGAGCATGGATGTGGTAGTGGTCTTCCCGTGCGTGCCCGCGACAACGAGGACTTCTTTGCCGACGAGAAATTCGTCGTGGAGAATCTGCGGCAGCGAGCAGAAAGGGATGCGCTCGTCGAGCACGCGCTCCAGTTCGACGTTGCCGCGCGAGAGCGCATTGCCGACGACGACGAGATCGGGGCGCGGATCGAGGTTCGCGGCCGCGAAAGGCTGAGCAACAGGAATGCCGAGCGATTCGAGGAACGTGGACATGGGCGGGTAGGCGGAGGCATCGGAACCGGTTACGCGAAATCCGCGCTCGCGCAGCATACCGGCAAGCGAGGCCATGGCGGTTCCGCAGATGCCGATCAGGTGAATGTGTTTGGAGTTTGCTTTCATCGTGAATATTTTCGGCGGATTATTGAGTGTCGACGGCCGCCTCCAGAATTGTAAGTGTGACGGAGCTGTCGACATCCAGGCGGGCGCGGACTCCGAATGGAAGCGTGATGTTGGCGCGGGAGACGTGACCGGAACGGAGGCCGAAGGCGACGGGAATTTTGAGATCGCCGACCATGCGTAGGACGACTTCCTCGAGAGTGTAATCCTGCGAGGCGGCCTGACGGCAGTCGATCATTTCTCCGAAAATCAGCCCGCGGACGTTGTTCAATTTGCCGGCGAGTTTCAACTGCATGAGCATGCGATCGATCTGATAAGGCTTGGCGGCGAGGTCTTCGATGAAGAGGATGGAGCCGTCGGTGTGAATGTCGAAAGGCGTGCCGAGCGCGGCGACCAGAATCGAGAGACAGCCGCCATAGAGAATGCCTTCCGCGTTGCCAGCGACCAGTGGCTTGGCACCGGAAGCTTCCGCGATCTGCCAATTTGCCTGAGCATCGATTGTGAGTGCGCTTTGCCAGGAAGCGAGGTCGATGCCGTCGGAGGTGGCGAAATCTTTGGCGACCATTGGGCCATGAAACGTTACGAGACCTGTTTGGTCGGTGAACCATGTGAGCAGAGATGTGAGGTCGCTGTATCCGACGAAGATTTTGGGATGAGCGGCGATCTTGTGGAGATCGAGAGTCTGCAAGAGGTAGTTGGAGCCGTATCCACCGCGGGCGCAGACGATGGCGCGGATGTCGTCGCGGGCGAACATCTCTTCGAGTTCGCGGATCACGGCGCTGTATTGAGCCGGCGAAATAAAGATCGCGATCAAAAATTGAGTTGGAATAAACCGGCTCATATCCCAGACGACGGAGTTCCGCGGCTCCGGCTTCGAACAACTCTCGCTTGATGTTGGACGCCGGCGCAACGATTCCGACCTTGTCGCCGGGGCGCAGAGCGCGGGGCTTGATTCGGGATTTGGCGGGAGCAAACATCGTGTCAATGTCAAAACCATTTTGCTGCTTCAAACTGCAGATCCCTCACTACGTTCGGGATGACAATTCCTAGATCCCTCCACAAACTGCAAATGCCTCACTACGTTCGGGGTAACAATTCCTGGAGCCATCTGCAAACTACCGATCGTTCGCTTCGTTCGGGATGACAATTCTCAAATGTCCTCTTCGACTGCGTTGAGGAATGAGAATTCCTATGATCCTAAACGAAATACTCTCCCCGACAGATTAGCGTTGCCGGTCCGAGGAGATAAACTTGATTCTCCCAGCGGACGGTCTGCGCGCCGCCAGGGGCGGTTACGGTCACGGGCGAAGTCACGCGCTGGCTGTCGATGGCGGCCACCGCCGAGGCGCAAGAGCCAGTGCCCGACGACATGGTCTCGCCGACTCCGCGCTCGAAGAGGCGTATTTCTATATCGTGAGGGCCTCGGACGGAGACGTACTCGACGTTGGTGCCGTGCGGGAATTGCGGTTGGTTCTCGGCCTTCGCAGACTGAATTGTTGCCGCTTGCTTCTGCCAGTCTTGCTGAAATTGGTCGACGAAGACAACGAAATGCGGATTGCCCATTGACACTTTTGTGCCGACTACCTCGACGGATTCCGTCCTAATCTCCAGTTGGCCTTCCACCGTCGCATCGCCCATGTCTGTTTCGAAATCGAAAGTGGGAGGCCGTTTTGCTGTCAGGCGGCAAGTTTTTAGACCAGCGCCGGTGCGGATGACAATTTCGCGCTTCTCGGTGCGAGAGTAGATTTCAGCGGCCACACAGCGCGTACCATTACCTGAAATTTCGGCGTCCGATCCATCGGCGTTGACCAAGCGAGCGCGTACGTCGACTTCGGGGTCGGGGAAAAGCCACTCCACGCCGTCGGCGCCGACACCGTTATGGCGATCGCAAAGGCGGCGCGTCAGAGAGTTGAGTTCACGATATTGATCGGCCCCGGTGACAATCAGGAAGTCATTTCCGCAAGCTGAGGCTTTCGTAAATGGGATGACTCGCCGGGAGGGGCCGGTCATTGATTTCCGCCAGAATGTTCTGCGCGAGGAATGTTCATGCGGCTAGTGACCTTGGCGGATTCTATCACCGCGTCGAACTGCCTTCCGTGACCTGCAACTAAGGTTTTGCGGCATGTTTTGGGGGAACGGGGGCCGCATAAATGCGGGCCGAGGGTCGTCCCATTGCGTGAATGACTGCCAGCACTGTGAGATTTGCTGCGGTTCACTGCCTGATCGACGGAATCGCCATCGAAGGTGATTACGTAATTCACGTAGTGACCCGGGTCCGCTAGCGCACGCTCCCAGATACCTTCGGGATCGGTGGGCCTTTTCCACGGGCGATGATTTTCATTACTGATTACTTGTCGTAGCGGGAATGCCGAGGCGTTCCATGATGCAGACGTGCTCTCCCAAGTCCATCAGGAAGCGGGAGTCGGGGGGCAACGTTTTCAGAACGCGTTCGACGGAAGTGTCGATGGGACGGCGGGTCTCCCAACTATTGAAAGCCTCCTGCCAACACAGAGGATTGGCCCTCCAGACGAAGGCATAGCTGATCACGGTCAAAAGCGCGGCGACGGCGGCAATCTTCCAATATTGAGTTGCACGAACAGAGACTGAAATCATTGCTATCAGAAGCCCGGCTGTGACGGCGAAGAGGGGAAGCAGTTCCATTCCGAAGCGTTGGTTGAATACGGCGAACGGCCACCAAGTGGGAACATGCAGAGGGACCGAACCATACGAAATCGAGTAGGCGTAAAAGGCAACCGGCGCCCACAGGAGAAACAGCGACGGCGCGACTTTCTTGGCGAAGAATGCGCAGGCCGAGAAGCGTGCCCAGGACAGCTGCGAATAACCAGAAGCGCCCCCAGTTGCCCACCGCAAAATTGAGTTGCGCCGACTTCAGAAAATAGCTAGCCCCGGACCACAGGTTATGGAATGCAGGATTTGGCGCTCCGACACGCTGCTCAATTGCTTTTGCCGAGTACGGTCCATTGGCAAATTCGAGAGCGTTTCCATAGATGGCGGCGTTGTAGGCGAGCCACAGAACCGGCGCGACCGCGATACCGAGAAAAAACTTCAAAGCAATCTTGCGGAGGGCGCGCTCTTGCCAATGCCTTAGAACCAATACCATGACAATTGCGCCGATCAGGCCTGCGAGGAACCAGCCGTCGTAGCGGGTGAGTTCTGCACAACCAATGCAATAGGCGCACTGGCGCAAAGAGCGTCGCCGTGAGATCTCGTTGGCCGGTTCGCTTCCGGCTGCAGGCTCCTCAAAAACTCTGCAAAGTAAACGAGAGTCCAGATGAAGAACGCCAGATAAAGCGTCTCGGTGAGGGCGGTGGCCTGCATGTAGATCAAGTTGGGATTGAAGCCATAGACAAACGCTGCGACCCATGCGCCCCAACGTGCCACGGATCGGGTCCGGGGATCGGCATGCAAAGCCTTCACCACCAGGCGGAAAATTCCGACCACTCCGAACACGTAGGCGATCATCGACGGAATCGATCCGCCGATACCGCTTTGCCACATCTTGTTAGAGATGAGAAACGGCATCATCAGCAAGTGGGGGAGGGGCAGCCAAACGGTGCCCAAGCCCAGGTGGGCCGGGAGTGAGCGAATCAAAAATACGGCGAGCGATGTTGATGTGAGCGGTGGCATCTCCGTGGGTGAGAATGTCGCCACGCTGGAGGTAGTGGAAGAAAGAGCCCATCGAGACGAGGACGGCGAGACCAGCGACGCGAGCCGCGCTCTGATCTGACGGAACTATCGATCGGCGGGCTGATGACTCGCTCTTTCATGGATGGAGAATCATAAACGACTGTGTGTGTCGCGACAGTTCGTAACGGCGCCGCATTTGGAATTGGTTCGCGCGGCGTCCTGCTGGGTGGGTCATGGTGTTTGGCGCCATCATCCTAGGTGAGTCAATTCACGGAAGACCTGAAAGCGTTCTTCGATTTCCTCGCGCGTGAGATGTTGAAGGCGCTCAGTTCCGAAGCGTTCGACGGCGAATGAGCCCATGACGCCGCCATAAAAGAGAGCGCGCTTCAAGACTTCGCGATTGATTTCGCCCTGCGAGGCGATGTAGCCCATAAAGCCACCGGCAAAGGAGTCCCCGGCGCCAGTCGGATCCTTGCACTTCGTCGATCGGCAAAGCAGGCGCGCGGAAGGGATGAGAGCCGACGCCAAAAGCACCTTCGCGAAAGAAGATGGTAGCGCCATACTCTCCATGCTTTACGACCAGTGCCTGCGGGCCCATCGCGAGCACTTTGTTGGCGGCGCGCAGCAGATTCTTTTCTCGCCGGCGAGCATCTTGGTTTCGGTGTCGTTGATGAGCAGCACATTTACGAGCTTGAGAGTTTCTGCCAGCTCTTTCGGCGTACCGTTGATCCAGAAATTCATGGTGTCGCCACCGGTCAGACGCACCTTATCCATTTCTCGTCGAACGGCAGCCTGAAGGCTGGGGTGAATATTGGCGAGGAATAAAAATTTCGTGTCGGAATACTCCTTCGGAATCCGAGGCTGGAACTTTTCAAAGACGTTGAGTTCGGTGAAGTCGGTTTTTGCTTCGTTGAGGTTGTCGAGGTATTGGCCTCCCCAACGGAAGGTTTTGCCAGAGGTGCGCTCGATGCCGCGAGTATCGATGCCGCGATTCCGCAGAACGGCCTCATTTTCGGCAGTGAAATCGTCGCCCACGACGGCGACCATCCGGACTTCAGTGAAATAGCTGGCCGCAAGCGAGAAGTAAGTTGCGGCGCCGCCGAGGATATCCTTGACGCTTCCGGATGGGGTGGCGATGGTGTCAAAGGCAACTGAACCGACAACTAGTATGCTCATTGGGCTCCGGGACTAGGCTTTAGGTCGGTGGTGTTGGTCGTTCGGTTGACTCGGGCTTTCGGCTCTCGGCTTTCGGAACGACTTGCTTACTGCGTTTGCTAGAGATATTTTCCTAGAATCAGTTTCAATTTTTCTTTTGTGGGCGCGGGAATTTTTGTCTTGTCCGTTAGAATCGCATTCGCCAACGCGGATCCGCACTTGCACGAACGGGCTTTGGGCATCGCGCCAACGGTGGCTTTCACGACCTTGGCGGCGTTCTCCGCATTCTTGACCAGGACAGCGATGATCTGCTCGACGGTCACAGCGTCGTGATGCGGATGCCAGCAATCGTAATCGGTGACCATGGCGATGGTGACGTAGCAAATCTCCGCTTCGCGGGCGAGTTTCGCTTCTTGCAGGTTGGTCATGCCGATCACGTCGGCTCCCCAACTGCGATAGACCTTCGACTCGGCCTTGGTAGAAAACTGCGGGCCTTCCATGCAAACGTAGGTGCCGCCCAGTTTGCCTTGGACGTCGGTGCTCTTACAGGCGTCGCGGACGACGTGGGCCAACTCTCCGCAGACAGGATCGCCGAATCCGATGTGGGCCACGATGCCGTCGCCAAAGAAAGTATCGATCCGATGGCGAGTCCGATCGAAGAACTGGTCTGGAATCACGAAATCGAGAGGCTTGTGTTCTTCCTTGAGCGATCCGACGGCGGAGACTGAGACGATGCGCTCAACGCCGAGCTGTTTGAAGCCGTAGATATTCGCACGAAAATTGAGCTCGCTGGGCAACAGGAGATGGCCGCGAGCGTGGCGGGCGAGGAAGGCGACCTTGCGGCCTTCGAGTGTTCCGAGAATGTAAGCGTCGGAAGGATCGCCGAATGGCGTCTGCTGCCGGACTTCATGGACGTCGCTGAAACCGGGCATGTGGTACAGGCCACTGCCTCCGATAATGCCAATTTCTGCCTGCTGCAATTGCGCTCCTGGGTGGAATGGAAATGGGTGCAGAACTGGTGATTATACAAGAGGAGACGGGCGAAGTCGCTAGGCGTCGAACCGGTATTGCAGATTGCAGATATTCAATTGCAGAAGTAAATGTCGATTTCGGCAAATGCGTCCTTACTTCAGCAATCTGCAATTTGAATTCTGCAATTCGTTGACTCCTCCGATGCTATTTCTTGTCTTGTACGTCTCCAAAGAAGTCTGCCTCTACCCGGTTTGTCGTTTCCGCGTCGAAGCTTTCGCTGATCATGATTGCATCGCGTCGGACTTCGATAACGACCGCTCCTTCTTCGGTCAGCCAGGCGTGACGACCGCGCAATGTTCTCCAAGACTCGGCGGGCGGCGCGTCATCGGCAACTTTGCCATCGACTGCTAGCGGTTGGCGTTTCTGATAGCGCTTTGGCCAGCGACTTGGCGTAAATCGCGGCAAATTCGGCGGCTTTGTCCGGGCGCCGCCCAGCGCGAGACGTACATGACGGCGATGGGCCCGGACTTTTCGCCCTTCACGCGGCCGGCAAAATAATATCCGCCACGCCATGCTGGATACATGGCCTCGGCTTCCTTGGGTCCGGCGTATTGCTCGACCAAGACGTCGACGTCAAATTCGCCGATCGCGCCGATGTCGAAAGTATCGTAACCGGCAAAATCTTTCTTGAAATCGAGACGCTTGACGGGATCCAACTTCTCGCGGGAAAGATAGGTTTCCGGCTCCATGATTTCGCGGGTGGTTTTGGGAGGATCCTTGAACGCGCCGGCAAAGGCGAGTTGCTCGCCGCCGGCCTTTTCGAGAGCGAGCGTGAAGTCCATTCCATAGCGATAAGGGAATGTGAGTTCTTCTTTCAAGAAAGATTGGCGCGTCGCGGAAGGTAGGCGAATCGGGCGGACCTTCGAGCATTCCCTGTTTGAGCGAGTCGCCAATCTGAGGCATTTCGAGCAGCGTCTTGCCAGATGGAGCTAGCGCGTAATCCATCATCACGACCATGGCTTGGCCTTCGACGACAGCTTCGCGCGCCTCTGATTCTTCGTCGCTATCGATGTCGGCGGGAGTGGGATCGTTTTTCTTCTCGCCTTCGGTCTCGGCCGCCTTCATCCATTTTTCCATGTTGAAGGACTGGTCCTGAAGGGCGTGGGTTAGTTCATGCGCGAGGACGGGCTTTTGCTGTTCGGCGTCAACCCAGTTGAGGAGATTGACTGTTTTCTTTTTTGGATCGTAGTAACCGGCCACCTGTTCTTTTAGCATCGCCACCAGAAATGGGCCCAACTGGAAGTCACGAGGGAGGAGTCCGAATTTTTTCAGGACAATGGACGAGCGCTCGAGGCGCTTGGCATCTTTGTCGTCTTTCATGCCCTTTTCTAGATAGGACTCGACTTCTTTGCGGTCGGCCAGTTTGCGCTTGACGTCACGATTGATGGGCAGACCAGTGTCTTTGCTGGCGAAGTCGAGGATTTCGTCGACGGAGCGGAAAAGTTCTTTCGCTTCTTTGGGAGAGATGACTTTTGGTTCGGCGGCAGGTTCGAGAAGCGGCCGACTTTGGGGCTGATCCGGCTTGGGTTGATCGGGTTTGGTGGCTCGGGTTTTGGCTGGTCTTGCGGGGGCTGCGCGGGCTTAGATTGATCCTGGACCTGGAGGCCGTTGGCGGCAAGATCGGTGGATTTGGGACTTTGGGCTGAGCGGTCTGCGACCAAGTAAGGCAGGTTAGTAGGAACGCCGCGAAAACGGCAAGAACGATCGACTTCCAACTTGTCATTAATGTCATCCTTGCGCGAAGTGATATCTGATGTTAGCAGCAGAGAGATTCGGAGCGGTGTCGACGTTTTCGCGGACGGGTTGGGCTTCATCAACCACCACTTACCACTTTCTGCGCTATCCACTCGCCGGCTTCGCGGGTGCCTAGTTTTCCTCCGAGGTCCATGGTAGTTTTCTTCTGGCGCACTGCTTCAAGAACGGCAGATTCGATCTTGGCTGATTCGGATTTCATGCCCTAGATGGGCGAGCATCATTGCGGCTGTCAGGATCGCGCCGAACGGGTTGGCGATGTTCTTTCCTGCGATGGGAGGAGCAGAGCCGTGGACGGGCTCGAACATGGAAGTTTTGCCGGGATGAATATTGCCGCTGGCGGCCATGCCCAATCCGCCCTGCAAGACCGGCGGCGAGGTCGGTGATGATGTCGCCGAACATGTTGTTGGTGACGATCACATCGAAGGGGCGAGGATCACGCACCATCTGCATGCAGAGCGCGTCGACGTACATGTGGTGGGTTTCGATCTGCTTGAACTCGGCAGAAACCTCTTTGAAAACGCGCTGCCATAAGCCGCCGGCGTGCGTCATGGCGTTGGACTTATCGCACATCAGAACTCGGCGGCGCGGGGAGCCATCTTTTTTCGCGTTGGTAGCGCAGAACTCAAATGCGTAGCGAATGATTCGTTCGACACCCTTGCGCGTATTGATGTCTTCCTGAATCGCGACTTCGTCGGGCGTGCCCTGTTTGAAGACTCCGCCGACGTCGCCGTAGACCCCCTCGGTGTTTTCGCGAATGACAACGAAATCGACGTCCTTGGACTCGACGCCCTTCAGCGGACAGAGCGAGGCGTCCATGAGTTGGACCGGGCGAACGTTGGCGTACAGGTCCATTTTGCTGCGCATGCCGAGGAGGATTTCTTTGGCATGGATGTTGGATGGGACGCGGGGGTCACCAAAAGCACCTACCAGGATCGCGTCAAAATCGCGGGCTAACACAGCGAAGCCGTCGGCTGGGACGGTGGTTTTGTCGGCGAGATAGCGGTCAGCGCCCCAGTCGAAAGAGGTGAACTCGACGGGGGCAGCCGTGGCTTGGATCACTTTGACGGCTTGAGGGGTTACCTCCTGCCCGATGCCATCGCCTGCGATTACCGCAATACGCTTGGCTGCTTTCACGTTTCGAACGTTAGCACAGGCTCGAGCGTTTCATAAAATCGCGCTTGACGCCTTGGCTTGCGACTATTGGCCGCTCCATATCATCTCTTTCTTGAGGGGTCGCTTTGTCGTTGAGGCTCTATGGCTTCGTTATAATCAGCATAGGCGAGCGATCTGACGAACGAATTTGACCTTAGACCATCGCAAACGGTCGCTTGAGCATCTGAGAAATTCGACTTGAATACCACCACAACTCCGGGAACGGCCTCGAGCAAGGCTAGCGCGGGGGCAGTCGCCGATTACGGCGATGTGCAGGCGGAGTTTCGCGCCTTGCTTGATGGTTGCGGAGTGTATGACCTCAGCTGGCGGTCGAAGATTGCGCTCACGGGTGGCGATCGCGTGCGGTGGCTGAACGGGATGGCGACCAATAACATCCGCGATCTTGCACCTGGACATGGTGTTTATAACTTCCTGTTGAACGCGCAGGGACGCATTCAGGCGGATTTGTACGCCTTTAATCGTGGCGGAGATCTGTTGGTCGACGTAGAACGTTCGCAGCGCGAGAAGGTTCTGCAGTTATTCGACCACTACATTATTGCGGACGACGTTGAAGTCGCGGACATCAGCGACAAAATCGCAGCAATCGGATTGACTGGTCCTGACTCGCGGGGAGTGCTGGAACGGGCGGGCATTGCGGTTCCTGAATTGGCGCATTTGCAGTTTGTAGAGCTTCCGTGGCACGAACAATCTGTGACGTTGCTACGTTCGGGTGAAGAAGCAAAGGAATCGTGGCAGGTTTGGATTGCGCCGGAACAAGCGCACTCGTTGTGGGATGCGCTGGTGAAGGCGGGCGCGAGGCCCACTGGAACTTCGGCGCTGAACTTATTTCGGATCTCGCGCGGAATTCCACAGTTTGGAGCAGATATTCGGGAAAAAGATCTGCCGCAAGAGACAGGACAAACGCGAGCATTGAACTTCACGAAGGGATGTTATCTGGGACAGGAGATCGTGGAGCGTATTCGGTCGCGCGGGGCTGTGCATCGTCAGTTCACCGCATTTCTTGTCGAAGGTCCTTTGCCGGGAGCTGGGACGAAAATCCTGAGCGATGAGAAGGAAGTAGGAGAAATCACAAGCAACGCGGACTTGCCTTTGGCTTCCGGAAACCGCGCTGTCGCATTGGGCTACTTAAGGCGCGAGGCGGCGAACAAAGATTTGAAGGCGGGAACGGCGATGCTCCGAATTTCGACAGTTCCAATCGCGTGAGCGGCGCGGAGCGCCGGAGCCGGGAATCATTCCGAGAGAGTAGGGTAAAAATTATGGCTGAGAAAAGAAAAGACAATGATTTTGTAGTCAGCGACCGGCGTCTCTTCACCGCCGATGGAGAACTCCGCTCATCTGGCGAGACTGAAAAAACCGAAGAGCCTGAGAAGCCAAAAGCTACCGCGTCTGTAGCAAGCCAGGCTTCGCCGATCGCCACTCCGGGTTCTTCGACGGTTACCGAAGGCTCATCTGCCGCCCTTCCCGCTTCTGCGGCGGCCGCGTCCATGGAGAGCGGTGCGTCTGTCCCATCGAGGTCTTCCGGCATCATTGATCCCGACATTGGCGACACCAATGTGCCGGAACCGCCGAGCGCGTCCGAACAAAAAGCACAACAGGATGCTTACCAGCAGTCGTCGCGGGATCTTGACCGGCGTGTGGAATTGAGCGGGCATTCCGCGAAGGAATTGGAAGTGACGTTCGAGCGCTTCATGGCGTCGCTTTATATGACGGCGATGATGCAACTCGGGCTTATGCACGAGCAGGGCGGGCAGCCGGGAGTCGACCTGCTGGGCGCGCGCCAGACCATCGACACTTTGAGCATGGTGTCCGATAAGACCAAAGGCAATCTCACCCCGAAGGAACAAGGTTTCTTGCAGAACTGTCTTTACGAGCTGCGCATGGCGTATGTCGAGGTGACGAATGCGCTGGCGCGGCCTCCCCAAGCGCCCGGGTCAGGCACGGGTACCAACGGCTGATGCAGGCGACTCTGACGGTTCTGGGCAGCGGCACATCGATGGGAGTCCCCACGATTGGCTGCGACTGCCCTGTGTGCCAGTCGTCCGACCCGCGGGACCGCCGATTACGGCCATCGATCATGCTCAGCTACAAGGAGCGGCACGTTCTGATCGACACGACTCCTGATTTTCGCGAGCAGGCGTTGCGCGAGAAGATCACGCACCTGGATGCGGTGCTCTACACACATACCCACGCCGATCACATTCTCGGCATCGACGATTTGCGGCCGCTCACTTATCACCACAAGCCCGGCAAGCTGCCTCTTTATGCGACACCCGCAAATTGCGCGTTCATCCGCAACATGTTCCGTTATATCTTCGACGCGGATTACAAGTTCGGCGGGCTGCCATTGGTTGAGATGAAGCCGATTGAAGGCGTGGTGGAACTTTTCGGCGCGCACTTCGAGCCGGTGACGGTGATTCACGGGGAGACGCCTATTCTTGGCTTCCGCTTCGGATCGGCGGCGTACCTCACGGATCACAGTTCGGTGCCGGCGGAGACGCTCGACAAGCTGCGCGGCTTGGATATTCTTTTTCTCGATGCGCTTCGTTACAAACCCCACCCGACGCATTCGACCGTCGAGCAATCGCTGGAGATTGTGGCCGAAGTGAAACCAAAGCGCACATTTTTCACGCATATTTGCCATGACCTGCCGCATGAGGAGACGAACGCTGCGCTGCCTTCAGGCGTACAACTGGCGTATGACGGAATGAAGCTGGAATTTGAGATTTAGCGGAGTTTGACCGCAGAGATCGCAGAGTGCGCAGAGATTTTGGGATAAGACCTGGGGGACGACTACCGTCCGATGTGAGGTTTCCGATCTGAAAGTTTCGAACAAGAAATTTCTCTGCGAGCTCCGCGCACTCGGCGGTTGGATTGATTGATGCAAGTTTTCCATAAACTCGAGGATATTCCGCGGGAGTTTGGGCCGGCGGTCGTCAGCGTGGGCAACTTTGACGGCGTTCACCGGGCGCACCGCGCGGTGATTGACGAGATTGTGCGCCGTGCGCGGGCGGGAAATGCACGGTCGGTGGTTGTGACTTTCGATCCGCATCCGGCGCGCATTCTGCGTCCGGATCGCGACTTCAAACTGCTGACTCCGGCGGAAACGAAGCTACAACTGCTAGGTGCGACTGATCTGGATGCGGTGCTGGTATTGCCTTTCACGCGTGATCTTTCGCTGATGACGCCGCACCAGTTTGCTCACGACATCCTGAAAAAACACCTGCACGCTCGCGAGGTGCATGAAGGATATAACTTTCGCTTTGGACATAAAGCGGCGGGAGACGTGCAGGTATTGCGGGAGTTGGGCCGCGAGATGGGGTTTGAGGTTCACGACTATCCGGAGATGCGACTGCGAGGCGAGCGGGTATCGAGCACGCATATCCGCAAGCTGATTGCGGAAGGACGAGTGAGCCGGGCACGCCACCTGCTGAACCGTCCCTTCAGCATTTTGTCTTGGCCAGGGCGCGGGCGCGGTTTCGGATCAAAATTCACGGTGCCTACGATCAACCTGTCGCGCTACGAAGAACTGGTGCCCAAGGATGGCGTGTACATTACGCGCACGCGGGTTGCGGATGAATGCTTTGATTCGGTGACCAATGTCGGCAATCGTCCTACGTTCGGCGCCGACTCGTTTGCGATTGAAACGCACCTGCTGAATTTTCATCCACTGGAATTATCGCCCGAGACGGAAGTTGAACTGCACTTTCTGGATCGCCTGCGGGATGAAATCAAGTTTCCTTCCGTCGAAGCGCTGCGAGAGCAGATTGGGCGTGACGTGAAGAAGGCGGAAAGATACTTGCGAAGATTGAAGCAGGCGTGGGTACGCTCCTAGGTTTCCGCACTCTTGTGTCGGCCAGTTCGACTTTCAGCACTCTTCCATTTTCATGCGCATCCCTCTCACCTGGTCTAGAAGAACCTGGCAGACTTCGTGACGTTCTACTCATAAGCCCATACGCTATGATGAACGGTCATGATCCGCATACCTGTCACGACGCCATCGCGCTCTTATGAAGTGCTGATCGGGAGTGGTTTGCTTGCGCGGGCGGGTGAATCTTTAGGAAGTTTGCTGGCGAGCCGGCGAGCATTTGTGGTTACGGTTGCGCCAGTGCGGCGGCGGTGGGCGAAGGTTCTGGTGCAATCGCTAAAGGCGGCAGGCATCGAAACAAGCTTGCTGGAGATGCCCGACGGAGAGCCCGCAAAACGCCTGACGACGCTGGAAGACTTGGCCGACCAACTGGTGAAAGAGGGCGCGGATCGCGGAATCACGCTGATTGCGCTCGGTGGCGGGGTGGTCGGCGACGTAACTGGATTCCTCGCCTCGATTTATATGCGGGGAGTGGATGTGATTCAGGTGCCGACGACCGTGCTGGCGCAGGTGGACGCGGCGATCGGGGGCAAGACTGGAGTCAATCTTTTGTCCGGGAAAAATCTGCTTGGGACATTTCACCAGCCGCGCGCTGTTCTGATTGATCCGGCAGTCCTGAAAACTCTACCTGCTCGCGAGTATCGTGCGGGACTTTACGAATCGCTGAAGTGCGGGATCATCGGCGATGCGGGATTGTTCCGGCTGTTTGAGGAGCGGCACAAAGAAATTCTCGCGCGAGACCCGGAAATTGTCGAAAAGGTGATTGCGGATTCGGTGCGGTTGAAGGCTTCGGTGGTGAGCGCGGATGAGCGGGAAGGTGGCTTGCGGCAAGTGTTGAACCTGGGGCACACCATCGGGCACGCACTCGAGGCGGAAACGAAGTACAAGGTGCTCCTGCATGGCGAAGCCGTGGCGTGGGGCATGGTTGCGGCAACCTACATCGCGCTGTCGACCGGGAAACTGGACAGCGTTACCGCTGGGCGGATCATGAATGCGGTGCTGGGACTCGGCGAATTGCCGCGCATGAACATAAAGACGGCAAACATCGTGAAGCGCCTGCGCTCCGATAAGAAAACGCGACACGGCGTCGTGCATTTCATTTTGCCGCGAGAGATTGGGAAGGTCGAGATCACGAGCGACGTAAAGGAAGGCGCGGTACGAGATGCGGTGGAGGAGATCCGAAAGCTGGCGCGAAAGTGAGTTCCAACCGCAGAGAGCGCGGAGAATTCTAGGGCATGACTGAAGTGAAAGAACAAGTCGTAGGCGCAGCGCCCGTGGGAGCTAGAGACAGGGCGGCCGCGTCGAAGGCAGTACAGGAGATGTTCACCTCCATTGCGCCGCGCTATGACCTGCTCAATCATGTTCTTTCGTTCAATATTGACCGGCTGTGGTGGTGGCGAACAGCTCGACGGTTCGATGGGATCTTGCAGCGTCCGGGCGCGCGGGTGCTCGATCTCTGTTGCGGCACGGGAGATATGACGTTCGCGTTGCGGCGACGCGCGCGCGCGACGGATACAAAAATCCTGGGCGCGGATTTTTCACATGCCATGCTGCAGCGTGCGAATGCGAAGGGCCATGGAACGAATCTGCGCTGGATCGAGGCGGATGCATTGCGGTTGCCGTTTCCAGACGAGCATTTCGATCTTGTGACCTCGGCATTCGGGTTTCGCAACCTGGCGGACTACGATGCCGGGTTGCGGGAGATTGCGCGCGTACTTCGACCGGGCGGCGAGTGCGGGATCCTTGATTTCGGAGAACCGCGCGGGTTGATCGGGCAGCTTTATCGCGTTTATTTCAAAAAAGTTCTGCCGGCGATTGGAACCCTGATCTCCGGCGTGCGCGGTCCATACGCTTACTTGCCAGCATCGGTCGAACGTTTTCCGGCCCCGGAAGAGATGCTGATGCGAATGAAGCAGGCAGGGTTCGCGGAGACTTCGTGGACGCCTTACACCTTCGGCGTCGCCGGACTTTATCAGGGTGTTAAGGGCGTGTAACCTTCGAGACGCCGAAGAAGTCAAATCTTCCTATCGAAAAACTATTTGGGACGGTATTTTTGTATCTTGAGGCAGTTGTGGATCAGGTCTGAATCTCTTGCCTGTTCTGGAAGGAATCTGTAAAGGCTTCGACGTTCGTTTTCTCAATCACCCGCTCGTAGTCACTGCCCAGAAAATTCTTCAGACGATCGGTGTTCATGGTGTACTGGCCCGTCATGTACGGCAGGGCATCCGGCGGAATGGCGGAGATTTTCCGGTTCCACATGAATTGGAGCACCAGGCGCATGCCCCATCTTCCCGGAACGCGAATCAACTTCGCATTGGCAATCTGGAAACAGCGCGCGAACGATAGCGCTTCGCCGCGTCCAGCCACGTTGAGTATTGTGAGGCGTTGTGCCTCGGGCTCGCGATTCAGGATCCAAACGATCAGGCGCGCCATGTCGTCCACGTGGATGAATTGGAGTTGATTGTCGAGATATTTTTGCCCGTACGGGAGCATGCAGGGCAAGCGTTTGCCCTCCCGACGCATGCGAGCAGCGCGAGTTCCCTTTCCGTTGGGCGTGCCGCGAAAAGCTCCCAAGAGATAATTGTCGACGGTCGCTCCGGCAAAGATGTGAGGACGAAGGATGAATACGCCACACCCGCGAAGCGAGGGTGCACGCTGCTGTACAACCATATCGCTCTCCCGTTTATGAAGAGCGTAGGGCAGCGTGTGAGCGAGAAGCGGGGCATCTTCGGTAACGGCGGTGGGCAGGTCCGAACCGTAAGCGGAGACGCTGCTGGGAAAGATAAACTGGCGAACAATGGCGCCGCCGACGCGATTGGCTTCGGTGATGGCCTCCATAACGCGGGCTGTGCCGGCCACGTTGATCTGCCACATGCGATCGACGTCGACGACACCGGTGCGCTGGGGATCGATGACGAAAGCCAGGTGAACGACAGAGACCGGCTGGACCTCGCGAATGAGCAGGTGCAACTGGCGAGTCGATTCCTCTTTGCCGAGGTCAAGAGGCACAAAACGCTCGACGGAGCCAGTGGGAGGCGTCAGATCGACACCCACCACTGTGTATCCGGAGAGTTGCTCTAGAAGCCGGCGGCCAAGATTACCTGAAACACCGGTGACAAGAATGGTTGGCTTCGCCGTATCCATTTAGTCGGGGTCGTTATCCCTCGGCTGAACAGGTGGCTTGCCTCCTCGGGGCATGGGCATGGCAGGACCGCGGCCCGGACCAAAGTACGCGTCGTTGAGATCCGCGTTGTTCTGGTAATGCTGCATGGATTCGCGATAACGCGTCGAGGAGAGCTGATTGCGAATTTCCGTTTTTACGCTCTCGAGTGGCAGAGTCTCTTTGCTGATCATTTTGTAGATGTAGTTGCCGCTGGGATCGGAGATGACTTCGGAAACCTCGCCGGGCTTCAGATCCATTACTGCCTGATGTCCGTTAGGC
Source organism: uncultured Acidobacteriaceae bacterium (assembly GCA_963822545.1). GTDB lineage: Bacteria > Acidobacteriota > Terriglobia > Terriglobales > Acidobacteriaceae > Acidiflorens. The sequence continues at coordinate 480,295 of CAWGIB010000010.1, read as the reverse complement.
AAACTGGTGCGACGGACCTTTTCCATCTTAGTGGGAGGAGGCGTTCCGGGAAGTCCGCTCGCCATATAGGCGTCTTTCTGCAGCTTATCGGGATCTTCACCCTTGGCGGCGCGGGCGCGAAGACTTTTCGCTGCTTTCGTCATCGTCTCTTCGCCAGCTTTCTCTTGCTCTTCCGGTGAGAGCTTCTTGATGGGCGGCTTTGGCTTTTCCGCTGCGGCTGAAGCTCCACTTGCACCAGCCTTCTTGGTCGCTGTGGTTGCCGGAGCCGATGTCCGCTTGCTCTTTGGGACGAAGATTCTCGCGAACGTGGCTTGATCAAAGTTCGGAGTGTTCTTCTGGTAGTAGTCCTGAATCTCTTGGTCACTTACATTGGTGGAATCCGCTTGAAGTGACTTGCTGAGTTCCTGAGAGAGAATCTGCATGCGGGCGAAATGCAGGGACTCGTCGAAGTGCGGCGTTTTGTCCAGGCCCCGTTTCTCGGCGGCCGAGGACATGGTCAACATACGCGAGTAGGCGGTCGCCAATTGACGGCGCATGGCTGGCGACATGTTTGGTTGGAGGGTGTCGGCGAGTTTTTCGAACTGGGCGCGGCTGATTACGGTTTTGCAGGCATCGCCTTGGGCAGAACTGTCCTGACAAAATCCCTTAATCGTAATGACGGGATCGTCGGGGCCGACTTTCGGTTCCGGAGCCGCTGCGGGAGCAGCACTCTGGGGTGCGCTTGGAGCAGCGGATGGCGGCGCCGCTTGAGGGGTTTGTCCGCTGACAAAGGCGACGAGCAGAAGACACGTGAGAAACTGACGGTACATTGAACAGGATCCTCCAGGAAGAATTGCGGCAAACACGTAATCCTAGCATGTCGAGCGGCAGATCGGGCAAAAGGAGAAGGGGTTGGCGAGGACTGAATCCGAAGCGATAATGGCGGCTATGCCAGAAATGCAGGGAGCGCTCAGTTCCGACTCGATGCGGCGGGAAAAGCGCGCCGTGGCGGGCAATTCGGTGCTGGCCGCGCTGGTGATCACGATCCTGAAGATCGTGGTGGGGTTGACCACCCACTCCCTGGGAATTCTGTCGGAAGCGGCGCATTCCGGGCTTGATCTGATTGCTGCCCTGGTGACATTTTTTTCGGTGCGGGTGTCTGACAAGCCCGCAGACGCTGATCACCAATATGGACACGGCAAGGTAGAGAGTTTTTCTGCATTCATCGAGACCGGCCTGCTGCTTCTGACGTGCGTCTGGATCGTCTACGAAGCGGGCAACCGGCTTTTCTTTCACAGTGTGGACATCGAGCCGAGCCTGGCCGCGTTCGGCGTTATGTTGCTGTCTATGGCGATTGACGTGTGGAGATCGAGGGCGTTGGGGTCGATGGCCAAGAAGTATGACAGCCAGGCGCTGGAAGCCGACGCTCTTCATTTCTCGACCGACGTGTGGTCAAGCGGAGTCGTCATACTGGGACTTGGGCTGGTTTGGGCTGGCAGCAAATTCCAGATCGGCTGGTTGCGGCAAGCCGATCCGATTGCGGCCTTGTTTGTTGCCTGCGTGGTAGTGAATGTAAGTTGGCGTCTGGCGCGTCGGACGATGGATACGCTGCTCGACGCAGCTCCGGCGGGGGTCAGGAACCAAATTCTCGATCGTATTGGAAAAGTAGATGGAGTGCTGGAAGTGGAGCGGGTGCGTATCCGGAAGTCCGGTAACCGCTATTTTGCTGACGTTTCGCTGGGCCTGGCTCGAAACTTCACTTTTCAGCGATCGGAGCAGGTTTCTGACACGGTGACTTCCCGGGTGCGCGAAATTCTGCCTGACGCCGATGTGATGGTTCATTCGGTACCGCGGGCACAACATAGCGAAAACATTTTTGACCGGATACGAGCGGTCGCGACGCGTCACAATTTCAATGTGCACGACATCAGCGTGCAGGACTTGACTGGGGAGTTGCACGTTGAACAGCATCTCGAGTTGGACGAACAACTCAGCATGAAACAGGCGCATGACGAAGTCACGCGCCTTGAAACGGAGATGCGCGCGGAGATACCGGAAATCACTACCATTCTGACGCATATCGAGAGCGAACCCGCCACCATCGAAAACGTAGAGCGGATTGTGCTCGAGCCCGGATTAGAAAAACGCCTGCGGGATGTAGTGAAGCATTTTCCGGAAGTAATGGATGTGCACGAATTTCAGTTTAAGAAGATTCGCGACCGGCTGTATGTCTCCTGCCACTGCACATTGCCTGATGATATGCCGCTCTCGAAAGTTCACGATGTGCAGACGGCGCTCGAAATCAGGTTCAAGCAGGACGCGCCGGAGTTGTTTCGAGTCCTCATACATCCTGAGCCGGTGACGGACAACCGGCGGTAGCAGAAGAAAGGCACCATGATTGAAGCTTCGTTGATCTGGACGGATAACGAACGATATGTCGGCGAGTCGAGTTCGCGGCACTCGATCGTGATGGATACTGCGAAAGAGAAGACTGCAAATTCTCCGATGGAACTGGTGCTGCTGGCGCTCTGCGGATGCACAGCGTCGGATGTGGTTGGCATCCTGAGAAAGAAGCGCGAGCCTTTTACCGGATTGGAAGTTCGAGCGAAGGGAGATCGGGCCGAGGGATATCCCGCCGTTTATACGTCGATCCATTTGACGTACAAAGTTCGTGGCCAGGTGAGCGCGAAGGCGATGGAAGATGCGGTACGGCTCTCCAAGGAAAAATACTGCTCGGTTTCGGCAATGCTGGAGAAGACGGCCAAGATCACTTACTCCATCGAGCACGTTGCGTGAAGGCGGCTTCCCAAGCGCACGCAATCCGCGGCTATTTCTATATTGGGAGCGCCGCCCTCTTCTGGGGCATTTCGGCGACGCTGGGGCGCGCGGCGTTTACAGGGCATCTGCTTCCGGGTGGAACGTCGCTTGGTGCCATCGACCCTCTGATTCTTTCGCAGAGCCGGGCAACAATATCACTGGCCGTTCTTTTGCCGATCCTGCTTGTGCGGCGGGGAGCGACCGCTCTGGCTGTTCCGGGACGAGACCTGGTTCGCTTTTTCCTTTTGGGAGTGTTGGGAGTCGCGGCGTCGAACTATCTCTACTATCTGGCGATTCAGCGGACCAGCGTGGCAACTGCGATCATTCTGCAATATACGGCGCCGGTATGGGTGCTGCTGTACACAGTCGCAAGAGGGGCGCAACGGCCGTCATGGCGAAGAATTGCGGCCGTATGTCTCGCGGTGGTGGGCTGCGCGCTGGCGGTCGGGTTGGTGGGATCGGGCGGCTTCCGAATGGACCCTTTGGGCGTGGCGGCGGCGCTACTGGCGGCATTTTCGTTTGCGTTCTATAACGTAGGCGGTCATAGCGTGCTCGCGCGCTATGACCGCTGGAAGGTGCTCCTCTGGGTGTTGGTCGGTACGTCTTCGTTCTGGATGGTGGTGAATCCTCCCTGGAAGATCGTCGCGGCGCATTATGGCCGCGAACAGTGGGGATTCATGGCGGTGTTCTCGCTCGTTTCCGTATTGCTTCCATTCTCTTGTTACTTCGCGGGATTGCAATATCTGGAGCCGACGCGGGCCATCGTGGTTAGTTGTCTGGAGCCGGTATTCAGCATTGTGATCGCGGCGATCGTGTTAGGAGAGTTGCTGCATTCCGTGCAGACCCTGGGAATCGTGCTGGTTCTGGTGGCGATTGTGCTGATCCAGATGCCGGAACGGATGACGCGGGGAGAAGGGTTGGTGGTTGAGCCGATCGAGTAGGGCTCCCCCAGAGACTACCTTACAATTCGCAACAAATGCAGATCCCTCACTTCGTTCGGGATGACAAGATATTGAGAGTACCGCGATGACGAGAGCTTGAAATTGGTGTTACAGCAGGCTCCTGCCCTTGGTTTCTGGCAACAGCATCGCCATCCCACTCGCCAGTAAAAACGCCGTTGCGCACAGGTAGAACGCCCAGTTCAAGTCCTTTCGAGTCGCCGACACGGCCGATCACAAATGGGGCGACCGAACTCATGGCTCGGGCGCCCGTGTAGGTGAAGCCCAAGCCACGCGCACGCAGGCGAGTCGGGTAGATCTCGCTGCCGATTGTTCCACAACCCGAGAACCAGCCTGTGCCAAAAAATGCGACGATGGCTCCTAGAACGAGGAGAACGACTTGTGAGCGCGCCAAGCGTAAAGCGGAATCAGGAGAGCCGCCGCAAAAAGATAAAGCACAAAAGATCGGCGGCGACCGAAGCGATCGGCCACCCACCCAAAGCTGATGTATCCAGGAAACATTCCAAATAGATTCAGAACGAGGAGCAGAGTGGTCGTCCCCATCAGGCCGAAGCCCCGGCCGCCTCGGGCAATGGGCAGGGACAAATAGGCTGGTATCCACTGAAATAGTCCCCACCAACCGAACATCCCAAAGAAGTTGAGCAAGCAGCAGTGCAATGGTGCTCTTTAGGTAAGGCGTGCGGAAGATTTGAAAAAATGAATTGTCGGAACGGGAACCATCGAGAGGAGCGGTGCCACGAGGGTTCCGTTTTGAGGTCGAAGGTCTTGATCTTTGGCGTGTTCGAGCCACATCTCGGATTCCGGCACGCGGTTGCGGATCCAGAGCGTCATGAGCGCAGGCAAGATCCCGACGAAAAATACGGCGCGCCAATTGGCATATCGCAAAACAATGCCGGCGACGAGGGCGGCGAGAGCATAGCCGATTGCCCATGAACTTTGAACGACGGCGATCGCCTTCGCGCGAAGATCGTCCGGCCAAGTTTCGGCGACGAGGGTTGTGCCGGTATTCCACTCGCCTCCCATACCCAACCCGAGGATGAAGCGGAACACTGCCAACATCAGGATCGAGGTGGAAAGTCCCGACGCAAATGAACAGATCGAGTAAGTTACGATGCTGAGCATCAGGGCTCGCTTGCGGCCGATGCGGTCGGCAAGAAACCCAAACATGATTCCGCCGAAGCCCGAGGCGAGAAGCATGAGGGTGGAAAGCAAGCCTGCGGTGGCCTTGGTCATGCCGAGATCACGCATGACGTGCGCCAGAACCAGCGCGTAGAGCATGGCGTCGAAGGAGTCGAGCATCCATCCAAGCGCCGCCGCAAGCAGGGTGCGACGCTGGCCGGGAGAGGCTTGCCGAAGGAGTTCGATCGGTCCGATGGCCATGCGGTCAGTGATTGTATCAGCGGGCTGGCATCTCTATCCGCGCGAAAACGGGCGCAGGGCAAGTAAACGAGGATCGTTTTCAGGTCTGCATTTTCGGGTTGGGGATCATTAGAGAGACGACGACGGACGTCGCGAGAACGGCCAGCACAATCCCAAGTGCCCATTCCGTTGGAATGTCCACGTAGTGGGAGGCGATCATCTTCACCCCGATAAAAATCAGCACGACGGATAGTCCGTAATGGAGATAGTGAAAGCGGTCCATCATTCCGGCCAGCGCAAAATACATGGAACGCAAACCGAGTATGGCGAGAACGTTTGAGGTATAGACAATAAAGGCATTCCGAGTAATGGCGAGAACTGCCGGAACAGAATCGACCGCGATGAAGATGTCGCTTGTTTCTACCACCAGCAGCACGATCAACAGAGGCGTTGCGTAAAGAGCCTTATTCCGCCTGGTGAAGAATTTGCCACCTTCATATTCGTCCGTAACCGGAAGAGCTCGCCGGAATAGGCGCAGCACGGGATTTTTCTCAGGATGAATTTGTGCGTCGCCATGCCGCAGGAGTTTGAGTCCGGAATAGACAAGAAGTGCGCCGAAGGCATAAATAATCCATTCGAAACGCTCGATGAGACTTACACCGGCGGCAATAAAAATGCCGCGCATAACCAACGCACCGAGGACTCCCCAGAAAAGAACTTTGTGCTGGTGCTCATCGGGCACTTTGAAATATCGAAAGATAACCAGGAAGATGAAGAGGTTGTCGACGCTCAATGAGACTTCGATGACGTAGGCAGTGACGAACTGCAAGGACTGCGCGCGCCCATGCCAGAAAAACACCAGGCCTGCGAATGCGACGGCGAGCGCAATCCAGCCTGCCGACCAGACGATTGCCTCACGGAAGCCGATGGCATGGGGGCGCCGGTTCAGCACTCCCAGGTCGAGTGCGAGCAGCGCGATGACAAACAGATTGAACAGAACCCAGAAAAGGAGCACGGAGATCTCAGGATACGAATGTCATTCTATGGTGTCAGGCATCAGGGAGGTGTAATAGCGACCCCGCCCGTTATTTCTTAATGACCCCAATCCCCAAGTCTCGCAACTGTGATTCGGCGACGGGCGTGGGCGCCTCCATCATCAGATCCTTCGCGGCAGCGGTCTTCGGGAACGGAATCACCTCACGGAGGCTGTCCGCGCCGGCAAGAATCATCACGATACGGTCCAGGCCCAAAGCGATTCCTCCGTGAGGAGGCGTGCCGTATTCCAGCGCCTCGAGGAAGAAACCGAAGCGCGACTTCGCTTCCTCTTCCGTCATGCCGAGCGCGTGGAAGATACGGCTTTGAATATCCTGGCGATGGATACGAATTGAGCCCGAGCCGAGTTCCGTGCCGTTGAGCACGACGTCGTAGGCGAGTGCTCGCACCATGGCGGGATCGCTCTCTAGCTTGTCCATATCTTCTTCGTGCGGCGAGGTAAAGGGATGGTGGGCCGCCATCCAGCGCTTGTCTCCCTCGTCATACTCGAACATTGGGAAATTCGTGACCCACAGGAAGCGGTAGTCTTTCGCGGGATCGCCGGTTTTCTTGAAGATGCCGTGGCGCTCCGCATACTTCTGGGCTAGAGCGACGCGCAGAATACCTGCGGAAGCATAGATGGCCATCTCCGCGGGCGTGACTTTGCGCTTGCTGGCAGGATGGGCGTCGCCTTCTGATTTCACTCCGGTTTGGGCTGCGCCAACTACCAGGACGATCAGGTCGCCTTCCGCGGCTCCAGCTTGTACGCGAACTTTTTCGCGGACTTTGGCGGCTGCTTCAGGAAATTTATTTTCGATGCGCTTGAAGTCTTCAAATACACGCGCCCCGCCTTTCGAGACAAAAAGCGGCTTGATGTCGTCGCGCTCTTTTCTGGAAAGCTCGCCCACTTTCGGCGTGCGGATGGCGATCACCGGCAGTTCTTTGTTGATCGCGAGTGCCTCGAGGTCGGCCGGAGCGAAGCAGTCGCGCACATCCGTGAAGGGGGGCAAACGCAGGTCGGGCTTGTCGATGCCGTACTGGCGGATGGCATCGTCGTAGTCCATGCGCGGGAACGAAGTTTTGATCTCGTGACCGGCAGCCTTAAAGGCGGCGCTCAGAAAACCTTCTACCACTTCCCAGACTCGCTCTGGCTGCGGATAAGACATTTCCAGATCGATTTGGGTGAATTCGGGCTGGCGGTCGGCGCGCAAATCTTCGTCACGGAAACAACGCACGATCTGAAAATAGCGGTCGAAACCGGAAATCATGAGGATCTGCTTGAACAGCTGAGGCGACTGCGGCAGCGCGTAAAACGAGCCCGGCTGGACGCGGCTCGGGACGAGGTAGTCGCGAGCGCCTTCGGGCGTGGAGCGCGTCATGAACGGAGTTTCAATCTCGAAAAATCCCTGTGAAGAGAGATAGTCGCGAATCGCGATCGCAACCTTGTGGCGTAGCTCAATGTTGAATTGCATGGCATCGCGCCGCAGATCGATGTAGCGATACTTCAGCCGCATCTCTTCATTGGCAAGCACGGTGTCGGAGGGCAGGAACGGCAGCGGCTTTGAGACGTTCAGGATGCGCAATTCTTCGACTACGAGTTCAACTTCGCCGGTAGGGATATTGGGATTGATGGTGTCAGCGTCACGCTTTTTGAGGGTTCCGATGGCGGCGATGACGTATTCGTTGCGCAGGTCTTCTGCCTTCTTGTGGACGGCGGCGTTGAGTTCGTGATTGAAAACCACTTGTGCCACGCCCGTCCGGTCGCGCAGGTCGACGAAGATGATCTGACCGAGATCGCGCCGGCGGTTGACCCATCCCATCAGGACGGCCTTTTTGCCTGCGTCAGCGAGGCGAAGAGCCCCGCACATATGAGTTCGCCTGAGATCGCCTAAAAAGTCGAGCACGAGTTCGCCTTGCCTTAAAGGAATGAGAGTTCTTGCTGAACCAAAGATTATAAACGGCTAGTTAACAACGGACTGGGGAAACGCGCGCGACCAGGTGATCGCCGGACCCAACCGCTCCCCTTGCGTTTTGAGGAGCAAATTGCCTTCAGGCGCTGGAATCGACTCAGAAAAAAATGCTGAAAAGGCGATCAGAATTCAGGATGAATTACCTGAAGCACTCGCGTGACGTGGGGGTGAGCCTTCGATTCCTTGAGGACCCGCACGGCGAGGCCACCGACGAGCGGCATGTGATGCGCGAAATACTCCGGATCGTCCCACTGATTCACTTGCGATGAGGACGTCTCGTTGTTTGGAGCATACGTTGGCGCAAACGAGATGTTTTTGTTTTCCCGATGTTCAGAAACTTTCGAGAGCAACATATTCAGGTTCACCGCTGTCCGATACGATCTGGCCGGAGTGGGCTTTGTTGACGAATGAAATGAGCTCTCTCGATTAGAGAGGATAGGAGGCAGCATTTCAGCGGGAGGAATGGCGTCCGCGATTTCTGTCGTGGCAATCCAATATGACTCTGTCGGCGGCGCCGGAGCGGATCCGTTGAATTTCATCTGGCCGGCGAGAGGCTGCAACAGGAAGGGGATCATGAGGGGAACGATTGCCAACGAGCGCCAAAAGTTGTGAGTTCCGTTCGGCATCGGGCCCTTCCTGCTTTTCTTACTGCACCGCTATGAAACGTTCCAAAGACCGGAAAGCGACATTCATGCGGGCATTGTGATTCCCTTGGGGATGGGAGTGTTGTCTGAAACGGATTCCAAGTCACACAAATGGGGGAGGATATCCTGCCGATTACAGGAAACTACTGACGAAATCGAAGAATGATACGGCGGTCTCTGGGCTCAGAAAGCGAAAAGGCGCGAGGACAGATCCCCGCGCCGTCTTACCTATACGACGTTCTACCAAAACTCGGGCCGTTTAGATCGACAAGAGACGTTGGAAGAATGAGCGGTACCGCTGCAACGCGAGCCGCAAATCCTCGGTAGAAACGTCACCGCCCTTATCCCACTGTTTTTCAAGTCTGGCGCGTTCCTCGGCGAAGACCTCCGCTAAACGCTTCATCGCCGATGCCACCAGGGTGTCTGCTTGTTCAACAGCTTTACGCGGCTCATCCACAAAGGCTGCCTGGACGCCGTTCCAGCGTTCCCGGAGTTCTCCGAGTTCGTTACTCGGAAACAGCGGCGCGGTTTCGTCACGAGTGTTGGTCGTGCTTCGGGCATCTTCGCGCTCCATTTCGATTGGTTCAACGGGCGATTCTAATTCCGATCGTTGGATTTGCATGCGATCGGAAGGCACTGGTTGGGGACGCAACTCCTCGGATGCAACTGGACGCTTGCTTTGCGCCAAATCGGCAGTGGTTAATTCCTCTTGTTGTTCGTCTTTTCTCAATGGCACGCTCATGCACGCGCCTCCTTTCGTACGGGGATGGAATCGTCAAGCAATTCTTCGAACAGAGAACGGTAGTGCACCATGGCTTTGCGCAAGTCTTCGGTGCTGGCTTGTCCACGGCTATGACTTAAGGCGATGTCATGCGCGGCACGGTAGTTTTCTACTACGACGGGATGGTCTACCGAGATGTCGGCCGCCCGTTGTTCGAAGTCACCGACTGGATAGCCGCGCGCGTGCATGACCTCGTTCACTAACTTATCGGCACGCGCTACCGTGCCCTCGGGGTCATCTACGAATTGAAGCTGAATCACTCCCCACCGGGATGAGAAGTTGGACTGGTCGCTGCGAGAGAGCGGCTTTATTTTGAATTTTTCACGACGTTTGGTGCGGAATGCGAGGATATCTTCGCCTCGCCGGACGTCGCCTTCTTTCTTGAGCACTCGATCGTATTCAGGGCCAAAACGCTCGCGTAGAGCCTGGCTGCGTCGTTTCCGCATTAACAGAAAACCGGCCACAGCCACCACCGCGACAATAACAATCGCAAGCACGATGAGGAGTTGTTGTTGGGTCATGCCGCCTCCTGGTTTGCTGGCACTGTGATTCGACGCGTCGTCCAACCGTTGTCCGCGAGGAAGCGTGCTGATGGAAGAAACCTGTTGATTACAGTTGAAGGGACTTAGTAAATTTTCGCGGCATACAGTTGATTTCAAAGTTCAGGAGCGAGGCGAAGGCGTTCAAAGTTTGCATTGGGCTAAGTTGGGAAGGCCAACAGTGAACGTTCTTCGGGCTGATGCGGGCGGCGAAGAGCCGCGCAGCGAGCGAAGCGGGCCTCAGTTGCTCTTCGTACCTTCTGAGATCCGTTTTGCGAGTTCGGAACGTGGCACAGTAACCTGCTCACCCGACGCGAGATGCTTCAGGGCGAAGGCAGCGGCCTTCACTTCGTTCTCGCCGACGATGAGGATGTAGCGTGACTTGATTTTGTCGGCGGCTTCGAACGATTTCTTCAGCCGGAAGGTTTCGTCTCCGAGTTCAACAACCAGATCGTGGCGACGAAGTTCGCGTGCCAGACGAGCCGCCTCGCGGTTCATTCCCGGACCGAGAGGCGCAATGTATACGTCTGGTTTGCGAATTACGGAGTCAGCCGAGGCGGACAGAGACAAGACGAGCCGATCTTCTCCAATCGCAAATCCGATTCCTGGAGCCGGCTGTGGACTGCCCAGGGCCTCGGCCAAGCCGTCGTATCGACCGCCGCCTAGAATCGCATTCTGAGCACCGAGCGCTCCGTGCGTGAATTCAAATGCGGTGCGGGTGTAGTAATCGAGGCCGCGCACAAGGCGATCGTTCAGGGTGTAGGGTACGCCGATCGCATTGAGAATTTCTTTGACCTGTTCGAAGTGGATGCGGCAAGGTTCGTCCAGGAACTGGCTGATGCGGGGCAAGGTTTCGATGATCGGTTGATCTTCCGGAACTTTGCAATCGAAGACGCGCAACGGGTTTGTGACCGCGCGGCGCTGGCAGTCAGCGCACATCTTGCCGACAACCGGTTCGAGCGCCTTGCGCAAAGCTTCGTTGAAGCGAGCGCGGTCCGCGGGGCAGCCTACGGAGTTCAGTTCGAGCGTCCAACCGGTTACACCGACACGATCGAGCAGCGTGGCCAGCAGTTCAAGAATCTCTGCGTCCCGCGCAGGCGACTCGCTACCGGCAGTGGACGGGCCAATGACTTCCGCACCAATTTGAAAGAACTGGCGGAATCGTCCCTTTTGCGGACGCTCGCGGCGGAATTGCGGGCCGATGTAGAAGAGCTTGTTTAATCCCCGATCCCAGAGCTTGTGCTCGATGTAAGCGCGGACGACTCCGGCGGTATTTTCGGGGCGCAGGGTGAGGGACTGGCCTTTGTCGCTTTCAGCGCGGCCACGATCCTCCCACGTGAACATTTCTTTAGCGACAATGTCGGTCTCTTCGCCAACGCCGCGGGCAAAAAGTTCGGTGGATTCGAAAATAGGCGTGCGGATCTCGTGAAAGTTATAGGCGCGGAAGACATCGCGAACGGCGGCCTCTACGAAGTTCCACAACGCTGTGTCAGGCGGGAGAAGGTCGCGAGTTCCTCGGGGAGATTTGATCATTGTGAGCTACCAGCTTCGAGTCGCGAGCTACGGGCAACCCATACGATCCCGAGGAATTCCTTGAGAGTCCCCTCAAATGAGAAGGTGTAGGGGTCCTTCGACTCCGCGAGATGTGCGCTTCGCGCACTTCTCGCTACGCTCAGGATGACATTGTACAGGGTTGACGCGGAGTGATGTTTTGGTTCAACCACATCACCGCAGCTAGGAGCCTTTTCTCTCCAGCAAATACTGCTTCTTGTATCCGATGTAGTTTTCAACGTAGCGCAGAATTGTGTCTTCGTCGCTCTTGTCGAGACTGCGCCGGAATTTTCCTGGGGAGCCCATCCAGAGAGAATTCGGTTCGACGACTGTCTTCTCAGTAATCAGTGTGCCGGCGGCAATGATCGAACCGGAACCAATCACGGCGCCATTCAAGATAATCGAGCCCATGCCAATGAGGCAGCGCGGTTCCACCTTGCACCCGTGAAGAATGACGTTGTGGCCAACCGTGACGTAATCACCTACGTAGACGCCGTACTGCTCTTTCATCCCGTGGAGGATGCTGCCGTCCTGGATATTGGAGTAGTGACCGACGCGTATTTCATGGACGTCACCGCGCAAGACGGCGTTCATCCAGATGCTGGAATGCTCGCCGAGAATTACGTCGCCGATCAACTGGGCTGATTCGTCGACATAGCTGGTATCGGGAATTTGAGGAGTGATGCCTTTGTGAGAGCGAATCATGGCAGTCGAATAGCCAAAATAGCACGAAAGGCAAGGTTGAGGTCAGGGGCAGTCTTGAAGAAGTAAGAAAACTGGTTGGCACAGGGTAATGGAGGACACTCGGCCAAAATTTTCGCGTTCATTTCGATGCACTCATTTCGGTGTGCTGGCCTCCGGCTCGGGAGGAATGTAGTACAAACGAATGGTCTTACCAACAAATTGTTTCGGGGAGTACCGATTCAGCCAATCGAACGCGTGGGGCGGATAAGTTGTGTGAAAAACATCACCGAAGCGTAGCGAACGTGCGCTAATCGCCACCCAACCCGTAACCGGGTGAAAGGGGGGTAATACATCCATCTCGGGCAAACCCATATATGTGAGTTCAGCGCTACTCCATACGGCGATGTTTACGTGGGAGGCGTGTTGGGCACGAAGCTCATTGGAAAGACGGTAAAGGTCCTGGCCGCAATCCAAGTCACATCCGGTGACAAGCACCTTGCTGGCGTCTTTCCCTGCCAACGGATTGAAGTACGCAATGTAGTCGTTGCGCGCACCCAGTGACACGACCGCTTGCCACAGGAGCAACGCCGCCACCAGCGCTCGTGTAGCGAAACGTGCGTTGCCAGGAAGTTGCCACAAAAACGCCGCCCCGAACCCGCCAGTCACCGCAAGCAAAGGGAAGATTACCAAAATGTGGCGAAGGCCGGCGTCATAGTTCACGCTCATGGTGACGATTAGGATCGCAATTGCACATACTGCAGGAGCCCATGCCTGCCATCGCCTCTCGCGCTTGCGAGCGACCACCGCGGCGATACCAATCAGACAGAGAACCAGAAACGGCAACGGAGTTTTTACGGCGACGGCGACCAAAAAGAAGTACCACCAACCTCCGAGTTTCGTTTTACCGAGCAAGTAGCTTGGCGGTTTACTCTGGTTGAGGGCCCAAGCTGTGGCAATTCCTTTGAGCAGCGGCGGGGCGGGCAACCTCCAGTCGGAAACGACCATATCTCGCGCAATGCCCCGGAGCGGACCAGGGAAGTGCTGGAAGGAGGGCATGTTTTCCGAAGTAAGCTGCATGCTCTCACGCACATGACCGACGGAGAAGCCGTATCCAGCCCACAGCACAATCACAGCAAGCCCTCCGGCAAGTAAGCCCTTGCCGCACCATGCGCGCAGCTCCACAGTCGCAGGGATATGGGCAAACGATTCGCCGCTTTCGTCCGATGCTAACTTCTGCAGGATCAACTTGCATAGAACCAGGGCCAGCGCAGCGGCTGGAAAGAACAGCAAGATCGTGAACTTTGTAAGCAGGGCAAGCCCACCCGCAATCCCAAGCCAAGCGGTCGCTCGGGTGGTCGGCTTTTCGAGCCAGACAGAGAACGCAAACAAGAGCGCAAGCTGCATGCACGAAGCTGGCAAATCTGTGTATGCCATGCCCGCAAACGCCAAGACGATCGGCAACGTACTGAACAAAGCCGCCGCCATCAGGCCGGCCAAGTCCCCGAATTCCCGGCGAGTCCATAGAAAGACAAGAACAATTTCGAGCACTAGAAAAGGAAGCATGCCTGAGCGCGCCAGCGTCAGCGTGCGAGCAAAATGTCCGCGGTCGTAAATGATGTGATTTCCGACAACGTTGTAATCCTGATCCTCGGTGCCCTTTGAAGCTAGCGTTGGGAAGCGTTCTCCCGCGACTCGGAGAGGCAGGCCTATGGCGAGGCGCGCCAGCGGAGGGTGAACCGGGTCGAGCGTGTAGGTATGCCGGTCCAGCCATTCCAGCGCTGCGGCGATGTGACAGGGCTCGTCGAATCCCTGGGCGGTGATTGCGTAAGTTTGGACCGTGCGAACAATCGCAACCAGCGCCAGCAGCGCAACAACTAACTCGCTCCAACGGGACCGCTTCACAGGTCGTCTTCCGCTTTCATCGCAAAACGGGCGCAGACGAGAGCACCAGCATTAAGGGTTGACGCGGAAGTCCTGGATAGGAGCGAATACGGAACGCCGAATGTGCGCACGCCTCGACGGAACACGACCATCGCGCGGATGAGACCGAGACTCACCGAAAGGCCCTTTTCCGAGGACGACGTGCTCATAAGGACGTGAGAATTGAAAGAGCAGTATAGCGTGGAGGAAAGTTGAAAGTCAGAAGTCAGATTGAAGAAGTAAGTCCTTGATGACGGACTAGGCATAGAAACATCCCGCGAGACGCGTGGCCGCTGACCGATCGTTGTCGTTATACAATTTCGCCGTGGGGACAATATGAAAATTCGATTTCTCATCCTAGTTGCGATGATTGCAGGACTTCTGGTTCTTTCTGCAGGGGCGCAAGATCGGCCAACGTCAAAACCATCGGCGAAGGCTCACGCGGCGAAAGCAGCAGCGCAGCCTGAGTCTCCCGCGCTTGCCAAATTCTTCGCGGAATATTTTGAAGGGCGCCTGCGCGATTCGCCGGAGTTTGCCACCAACGTTGGCCGTCATGAATATGACGATCGGTGGTCGGATCTCTCCAAGGAGGGCCGCGAGCGGCGAAAGGCTCATTTAGAACAAACCCTGGCCACCGCAGAGAAATTCTCCAATAGCAAAATGTCGTTTTCGGAGCAGGATCGGCTTAGCCTCAAGCTTTTGAACTACGACTTGCATACGCAACTGGACGCCTTCGACCTCGATACATATCTGCTGCGGGTCGGCCAGATGACGGGCTTTCACAACAGCGTCTATCTCGTGGTCGACCGTATGCCAGCGTTCACCGTGAAGGATTGCGAGAACATAATTGCGCGCATTCGTGCGGTGCCAGCGTATGTGGATCAGAACATTGCCGTCATGAATGAAGCGATCGCGCGCGGATGGACGCAGCCGAAAATCGTATCGGACATTGTGATCGAGCAACTAACGTCGCAGGTGGGGCAGGATGCCGGGAGCACTCCCCTGCTGTTTTTTCTGAAGAAGATGCCGCCGAGCATTCCGGAGGCGGAACGGGAGCGCATTCGAAAACAAGCAACGGATGCTTTCGAGAATGATTTTCATCCTGCATGGCGCAAGGTTCTCGAATACATGCAGACTACCTACGCGCCCAAGGTACGGGCGGGTGTGGGAATTTCGACGATGCCCGGGGGGACGGCTGCCTACAGAATTCTGATCCGTCGTCTTACAACCACAAATGCCACGCCGGAAGAGATTCACAAGATCGGCTTGGCCGAAGTGAATCGGATTGAAGCAGAGATGCTGGCGATCGCTCGTCAAACCGGCTTCCAGGGATCGGTCAGCGAGCTCGAGGTCAAGCTGGCAAATGATCCGGAGCAGAAGTTTCGCTCAAAAGACGAGATGCTGATGTATTGCCGGAACGCGGCGAAGATCATTGAGCCGGAGCTGCCCAACCAGTTCAAGCACATTCCCATGTTGCTGTATGGCATTCGACCGATTCCAGAAGATCGCGAGCAGGCATCGGCTTCGAACGCACAAACTCCGACTCCGGACGGCAGTTCCCCGGGATGGTTCAACCTCCGCGCGTATCAACCAGAGAAGCAGGTCAAATACGACAAGGAGTCACTGGTATTGCACGAGGCGGTGCCAGGACACATTTTTCAGGGATCGCTGGCCCACTCGATCAAAGGCCTGCCCGAGTTCAGAAAGTTTTATGGCAATAGCGCTTACTCGGAAGGGTGGGCGCTTTATGCCGAGTCGCTGGGCGAACACCTCGGTTTGTACAAAGATCCATATAACCGTTTCGGGCAATTAGCGAGCGAACGTTTCCGGGCTGCGCGCCTTGTAATCGATACCGGCATTCACTCGATGGGATGGACGCGGGAGCAAGCACAGGAATATTTGCAGCAGCACGCTCCCACGCAAGCGCAGGCCGAGGTTGATCGTTACATTTCATGGCCAGGGCAGGCGCTTTCCTACAAGATGGGCCAGTTGAAGATCATGGAATTGCGAAAGAAGGCGGAAGAGCACCTTGGGCCGAAGTTTGACGTGCGCGATTTTCACGATGCGGTGCTGCGAGATGGATCGCTACCGCTGGAATTGTTGGACGAGGAAGTTCAGAAATACATCGCGTCGGGACAGTGAGGATCGGATAGCTGCCGAGAATCTGTGCGGCGGATCGCACATCACCTTCAAGTGCCCCTAGCGCCCGTTCGTTATGGCGCCTTGGAGCCCACTTCGATCAGGCGCTTCGTCAGTACCACCATGCCGAGGATCTGGGTCCATTCAGAGACGATATTGCCGACGACTTGTCCCCATTTGCTTCCGGGATCCATGGCTCGGAAAGCCAAGACCCAGCCGAGGCCCGTGACCAGGAGCACGATGGTAAGGGAGTGTTCGCGCAAAAGCTCCAAGAGTGGTGAGAGCACTTTGCCTTTGGGCTGCTTGCTCTCGGCCGAACCCTTTTCGTAAAGATACTTGGTCATGACAACGGTGATGAAATACGCCGGTCCAGTCGGCAATTGCATTGCCGAAAAACGAACCGAGATGGGTGGCCGGGTTCGCGCGCAGGTAGAGCAGGATCAGGAGGACTACAACACCCACAGACGCCAGACTAAGCGAGTGTCGTCGAAGAAATGGCTTTTGGGTTCGCTTCATGGGACTACTGTACTGGATTCGCCGCTAGTCCGGATTTGCGCTAGCGGTATGGCTTTTCTCATATTCGCTTCGAACGTGACGATCTGCCGCGTTGAACCGTCACCGCTCACTTTTGCTGGCTCCTGTACAATTTTCTTCTCTTGAAAGCGCTGCTCAAAGTCTCGCTGGCGGTCGCTGCAGTGCTGGCCATTTCTCTCCTGGCGAATGCAGAACCGATAGCCTCGCTCCATCCCACAAATTACGTCAACGATTTTGCGGGAGTGCTCGATGCCACAACTCAGGCGAAGTTGAACGACCTTTGCAAACAGGTCGATGAGAAGGCGCACGCGCAGATTGCTGTGGTTACGGTGAAGTCACTGGACGGCAAAGACGTCTTTGATTATGCCGTGGCGTTGTACCAGGCGTGGGGAATTGGGTCGAAATCCACTGATAAAGGAATTTTGATCCTGTTGGCAACGCAGGACCGTAAATTTGGAGCGAGCACTGGCTACGGGCTGGAAGGAATTCTTCCAGATGGCAAGGTCGGAGGTTTTCGTCGAGAAGCTGTTCCTTACCTGACGAGTGGCGATTACAACACGGGTTTGTCGCTGATGACCTCACGAGTGGCGTCGGTGATTGCACAAGATGCTGGCGTGACGCTGCAAGGAGTTCAGCCGCCTCCGCCGGTTCAGCGAAATGTGCGGAACACCAGCGGTCCAGGCGCAGGGCCCGGCATTGTGATTGTCATACTAATCATCATTGCGATCATATGGGCAATCGCTCGGCGAGGAGGCGGTGGTTATGGACGCGGAGGCGGAGGGAGCGGCTTTTGGTCCGGGCTCCTGTGGGGGATGCTGCTCAATAATATGGGCGGAGGACGCGGCGGCTACGGAGGAGGAGGTGGCTGGGGCGGCGGTGGTTTCGGTGGGGGAGGCGGCGGTGGGGGAGGGTTTGGTGGCTTTGGTGGAGGCAGCACCGGCGGCGGCGGATCGTTCGGGGGTTATTAGAAAGCGAGAGTCACGATGGTTGCGGAAAAACTGATTAGCGATTTCGTAGGGCGGCTGCGAGAAGCGGCGGGAGCGAATCTGAAGTCGGTAATCCTGTATGGGTCCGCGGCAGCAGGCGATTATGTTCCTGAGCACTCCGACCTGAATTTGCTCTGCGTGCTGGGCGAGACATCGTTTGCCGCGATTCAGAAGCTTGCTCCGGCAGTGGAGTGGTGGGCAAAGCAGAAGCATCACGCGCCCTTGCTGATGACGGACGAGGAGTTGCAACGCGGCGCGGACGTGTTCTCGATCGAGTTTCTCGATATGCAGCAGAATTATCGGGTATTTTGGGGCGCGGATCCATTGAAGGGCCTTGCGATCCCGATGAAGTTGCATCGGGCGCAAGTGGAATACGAACTGCGGGAAAAGACGATTCTTTTGCGACAGCGACTGCTGATGGTTGCGGTGGATTCAGACGCAAAATGGGAGCTCCTGCTTCGATCGCTGCCGGCGTTTTCGACACTGGCACGTCATGCGCTGATAGCGATGGGTGAGAAGCCAGCAGCTTCGAAACGAGAAGCCGTGGAAAAGCTGGCTTCCAAGGCAGGCTTTGACGGGAGCGTGTTCTCTCAGCTGTTCGATATCCGAGAACAAAAAGTCGACCGAAAGGCGAACGTGGATGAGCTATTTCAACGTTATTTGAAAGCTGTCCAGCAGATGACCCTCGGCGGTTGATGCGCTGCCTGAATGAATCCAAGTCAGAAGTCAGATTGCAGATTGCAGAAGTAACCCGTCGAGCAGTCAGCAGTGAGCCGTTAGTCGAAAATGAGCGTCGTAATTCTTCTTTGAGGAGAGTGTGATGAGCAAAGGAATAATTGTTGTCGTGATTCTCATCGTGATTGTTCTGGCCTGCTTTGGCCAGTACGTGGGCGTGCGGAATACGCTGGTCGCGAAAGATCAGGCGGTGAAAGGGGCGTGGTCACAAGTAGATATCGTTCTGCAACGGCGCGCTGACCTGATTCCGAATCTGGTCGAAACGGTGAAGGGATACGCACAACAGGAAGTGACTGTTTTCGGCGACATCGCGAAGGCGCGCTCGGCGCTGCTTTCCGCCGGGACTCCCGCTGACAAGATTGCAGCCAACCAGCAACTGGACGGGGCCATCGGACGGCTCCTGCTCATCGTCGAAAATTATCCGCAGCTCAAGTCGAATGAGAATTTCTTGCGCTTGCAGGACGAACTGGCAGGTACGGAGAACCGCATTGCGGTCGAACGAAAGCGGTACAACGACACGCTGCAGGACTACAACACGTATGTGCTTAAGTTTCCAAACAACCTCTATGCGGGATTTGCAGGCTACAAACCGAACGATGCGTACTTTAAGGCGGCAGAGGGAGCGCGCGAAGTTCCGAAGGTAGACTTCGGCAACAAAGCAACGGCCCCGGCGCAGGCTCCAGCAACGGCTCCGTCGCATTAGAACCGGTCGGTAAGCCGGAACAAAAGAACCGCGCCGACGTTGCTGATAAGAAATGCAGCGAAGCCTCGCGGGATGGATGAGGGTTTCCTGTGTTCTAATCGAAATTGATGACGGAACAAGAACTCCAACTGGCTCGGGCGGCGAAATGGCGTCTAGATGGGCGACCGGTGCGCACGTTGGACGATGCTGGTGCGTTCCTCGAGTCCGTCGGCTTCTGCTTGATGTATCCCACTCGTCCGGCGATGCTAGTGCCAACGTTTGTTGGCGCGTGGGTAGGAGAAGACGATCGCCTTCCCACCCAGCAGCATGCCTATGCCGACCCGCGCGCGAAAGAGGCAACAGATCTGATGGTGCGTGCCCTTCGGGCAAAGGCAGCGTATGAAGCTCCGTTAATCGATGAGAACAACGCATTCCTGGTATCGCCAGCTGTGTTTCCGTTTTTCTATGCGCTGATTGGAGAACGAAACCCAAAAGTTGCGCCAAAAGCCACTACGAGATCAGGCTATTCGCAATTGGCCTGCGACGCTTTTGAAATCATCCGCCGGAACGGGCCAATTTCGAAGAGAAAGCTTGGCGAAATGCTGGGCGGCGGGCTTTCAAACGCGGGTTCAGACCGGGCGCTTGCCGAGCTCTGGGCGAAACTCCGAATTACTCGTGTGGATTATTCGTACGAAGAGGGCTCGGTATGGGATGAGTTGTCGCGCTGGGCTCCAGACAAAGTGTGGGAAGGCGTTGGGACCTCGGTAGGAGAAGCGCTCTCGGCGCTGCTGTCGAAGTATATGGATTGCATCGTCGGGGCCGAACAGGCAGAGGTAGAAACATTCTTCTCGAATTTCGTGCCGCGCTCCAAAGTGCGAGACGCCATCAAGGCGCTACTGGCCGCACGCGAACTAAGTTATGTGCGTTCGGGTAATAAAACCCTTTTGCAAGTGGCGCCGGTAAGAGAGCCGTTCGTCTTGCGGCCGCGCGGAGCACGAGTTCCGTAACCATCGACATTCAAAAACTTCAGCCGCTTTTGCAACCCTCGTCTTATCAAAACTCTTGCCCGCTGGGGTAGCAAACTGCTTCGGGATGTAGTTTTCTATCTTCCAGCCATGTAGAATCGCCCTTCGCACGATGACTGATCCTTCCCCACGCAAACTCATCATAGCTATCGACGGACCGGCTGGCGCGGGCAAGAGCACCATCGCTTCGCGTCTGGCACGGAAACTGGGCTACGTGAACCTGGAAAGCGGAGCGATGTACCGGGCCCTGGCCCTTAAGGCAATCGAGTGGGACGCTTCGTTTGAGGATGAGGCTGCTCTGCTGAAAATGGCGCAGCGGTCGCGAATCGCCCTGGAGCCGACCCTTGGCGGCAACCGCGTGTTCCTGGATGGGCGAGACATTTCAGGCCGGATTCGCGAGCGTGATGTAACCGAGGCTGCTTCGAAAGTGTCGGTTCATCCGCAGGTGAGAGAGTGGATGGTTGAGCGCCAAAGGGAGTTGGGCGTGGGCGGTGGCGTGGTGATGGAAGGGCGCGATATTGGAACGAAAGTGTTTCCGGATGCCGATCTGAAAATCTTTCTGGACGCCGATCCCGTGATTCGGGAGCAGCGGCGGATGGATCAGCAAAAGGTGAAGGGCGCTTCGGCGGAATCGATGGCGGCCGAACTTCGAGAGCGTGATCGCCGGGACCGGACGAGAGCGGCGTCTCCTTTGGTTGCCGCCGAAGATGCTGTCCTGCTGGATTCGACGCACCTCAGCGAAGATGAAGTTGTTGAGCGCATTCAGGACCTGGTGGCTGAACGATTAGCGGCGAACCCGTAGACCGGAAGGTCCACGGGATTTCTGCAACTTACTTGATTTTCTTTTCGTATCTTCCTGCGTAGGAGAGTTTTATCTCCTCTCCGCAAAAATGATTTCCACCTTCGATCGCATTTCTCATCGACCATCTTTGCTCACGCCGCCTTCGGCGTGCCGTCAAAACTTAACGGGGTTCACTATGAGAAATCATTCCTCACGTTGCATTCGCGCTCGTTTGTCTGTTTTCCACTGTCCGAGCGGAATGCCAGACGTCTGCTTCGGCACCACCATCCTCCCTCTCCACCTCGTCCCATTCGGACCGCGGGTGGCCTACGGCGTCTGCAGCCGAAAGCTCAGCTCTCAGAGGCAAAATTCAAGGCCATGGAAGCGGACATCCGCGCGGGAAAGTTTGTGAAGATCGGGAGCGTGCTCGTGGCACGCCATGGGAAACTCGTCTACGAAGGCTACTTCGACGGCGATGCTTCGACACTGCGTGATACACGATCAGCCACCAAGAGCATCACCGATGCGCTGGTGGGGATTGCCATCGACGAGCACAAGTTGAGCGGGGTGGATGCCAAGGTTCTCGCGTTATTGCCGGAGCGGGCTCGAAAAGTGCAGAATCCTGACCCCCGAAAATCGGCCATTACTGTTGAAGATTTTCTGACCATGAGTTCCCCGCTCGAGTGTGACGACTGGAATGACGCGTCACGCGGCAATGAAGAGAGAATGTACATAGTCGAGGATTGGGCGCAGTTTATTCTCGACCTCCCGATCCGCGGGCGCATGCATCTCGGAGAGAATGCGGAAGCGCCGCCGTACGGGCGAAACTTCAGCTACTGCACCGGCGGCGTGTTTACGCTGAGCGAAGTGCTCACAAAGTCAACCGGGATGCGGACGGATCGCTATGCGCAGGCAAAACTGTTTGCGCCGCTTGGCGTCACGAACGTCGAATGGGTGTACTCGCCAATGAACGTTCCACAAACCGGTGGCGGACTAAGGCTCAACTCGCGCGATCTGCTAAAGATCGCGCAGCTCTACCTGAATGGCGGACAGTGGGAAGGCAAGCGCATCGTGAGCGACACTTGGGTGAAGGCTTCAACGACGCCGCATGCCCAGATCGACGAGTCAACGGATTACGGTTACCTGTGGTGGCTGAAGTCGTTCAAAGCGGGGGAGAAAAACTATCCCGCATACTTTATGTCGGGCAATGGCGGAAATAAAGTGGTGGCAATTCCCTCGCTGGATATGACGGTGGTGATCACGAGCAACAACTACAACTCGCGCGGCATGCACGAGCAGACTGAGAGGATATTGACGGAGTATGTGCTGGCGGCGGTGGAACGATAAATACTTTCATCTTCCCGCCCCGTCTCTTCGCAAAACACAATGCGTGGCGGTCAGTCCTGCGCTTTCGGCGCTGGGCTTGAGTTTCCTATATCGACTACCACTTTCCACGAACCGTCTTTCTGCTTCCGCCAGATGGAAGTGTATTTTCCGTAGTCGGTGATGAGCTTGCCGGATTTGTCTTTGTGTTTGAAGACGTAGGTGCCATAGGTGTAGCCGAGGTCGCCGGAGGCGGCCATGTCCGCTTTCACGGGACTCCAGGTGAGAGTCGTGCCTTCAGCCCAGGGTGGCTGTTTGCGCATTTCTTCTTTGCTCGTGATGCCACCGCCATCGTCCAGTTCAACTCCGTCGTCCGCAAACCAGGTTAGGAAGGCATTGTGGCCGTGCTGGGCGGCGTCTTGCGCGAAGGCAGCCTCGAGTTTAAAGAGCAGATCTGCGCCCTTATCGGAGGGCTTCTGCTTCGTGGCAAAGACTGGAATTGCAAGGAGAGCAACAAGAAAAATCAGCAGCGATGCTTTCATAAAGGTCCTATGGCACCATCTTTGGGAATTTTGTGGCGGCATGCCTGGCAAACGCCAGCCGCCACGGACTCGAGTGTATTCGCTTGCGCAAGCCGCCTGCTACACTTTTTCCTCAACCTATGAAGCCGTCACAACTGTTGGCCAATTTTGCTTTGTTTATTTCTCTATGCGCGGGGATCGCTCGCGCCCAGGCTCCTGCCGTCGCTACGAGTCCGGCAGCCACAAATTCGCCGACGATGGCGGAAGGCCCTCAGACATCCCCGGAAAAGCATCTCCGCAACGTGCGCCAGCTTACCTTTGGCGGATCAAATGCCGAGGCTTACTTTTCCGCAGATGGCACGAAACTGATCTTCCAGTCCACTCGCGACAACCTGCAATGCGATCAAATTTTCACGATGAACGTGGATGGCTCGGATCAGAAGATGGTTTCGACCGGCAAAGGGCGCACAACCTGCAGCTACATCTTCCCGCGCGGAGACAAGATTCTGTATTCTTCGACACACTTGGCAAGTACTGAGTGCCCGCCGCGACCAGATTATTCGAAGGGATATGTATGGGCCGTCTATCCTTCATTTGATATTTTTACCGCGAAGTTGGATGGATCGGACGTAAAACAGTTCACTACGACACCGGGCTATGACGCGGAAGCAACGATTTCAGAAGACGGCAAGAAAATTGTTTTTACATCAGTGCGCAACGGTGACCTCGATATTTATTCCATGGATGCCGACGGAAAACACGTAAAGCAACTGACGCACGAGTTGGGATACGACGGCGGGCCTTTTTATTCGAAAGATAGAAAGTGGATTGTGTACCGGGCTTACCATCCCAAGACCGATGCTGAGATTGCTGAGTACAAGGAACTGTTAAAACAAAATCTGATTCGTCCGACGACCCTTGAGATCTGGCTGATGAAAGCCGACGGCAGCAGCAAGCGTCAGTTGACGACTTTAAATGCGGCCAGTTTCGCCCCATCATTTTTCCCGGATGGAAAGCGGATTATCTTCTCGTCGAACGTCGGCTCGACAGGAGGCATGGGAAATTTTGAGCTGTATAAGATCAACGTCGACGGCACCGGACTCGACCGGATTACCTTCAGCGATGGCTTTGATGGGTTTCCAATGTTCAGCCCGGACGGGAAAAAGCTGGCGTGGATTTCGCATCGCAACGGAAAATCGGCACACGAAACTAACGTTTTCATCGCGGATTGGGTCGAATAGAAGTCCTAGCGAACTTGTGCTGGCTCTTAGTAGCGCACGGTTCACTTGGGGTGAGGTTCGTTGCGCTACATCAGGATTCGCAATTTATTTCTGACCTTGGCTTGCCTTTTCGCTTTCCCGTACCAGGTGATTTTTAATCTTCTCGGGAAGACGCGACGTTTCTAGAATGTCGCGAAGTTTTGCCGGCTGGAATGGC
The DNA here is from genome assembly GCA_963822545.1 of uncultured Acidobacteriaceae bacterium. Classification (GTDB taxonomy): domain Bacteria; phylum Acidobacteriota; class Terriglobia; order Terriglobales; family Acidobacteriaceae; genus Acidiflorens. The sequence goes on along the minus strand of CAWGIB010000010.1, from coordinate 455,897 downwards.
AGCGCGCGAAAGCCAGGGCGCGGGCTAAAGAGAGATGTGGGGTTTGGAGCAGAGCGATTTGAACGTCGCCTACGGAGCGACCATTTTGTGTGACGCGACACTGCCTGCACGAGGGTTACATTGGCGGCGGGCTTTAGAACAGCTTTCACAACGAGTGTTTCGGTCAGTCGTGAATTCTCGAGGGCGGCGCGCATGATCCGCTTTTCTTCGTCCTGCAGGAGAGCGGCTGCAATCTTCCCCGACGCTTGACGCGCCAGAGTCAAGCGCTCGCCGAGTGTAACCGATTTAAGTCGGGCAATCAGCGTTTCATCCGCTGTGAGCTTGACGTCCGCGGGCGCACGAGTTGAGAGCGCGAGCTTCATCAAATCGAAGATGTAAAGCTGGCGAACCAGCGGTACCGATACGTGACGCGGAGTGCGGGGATGGCATGCCAGTGCGAATTTAACTTTGCGATTTTGCACAGAGCGATTCCTGGCAATTTGTTCAAGTGCCTGAGTAGGAAGATCGGCGCGCTTCATCAGGGCAAGCGCAAGGTCCGCAGTCAGTGCTCGAATCCGCCGCGATGCGGGTCAGATCCTCGGAAGGAGCGCTGTGAATCGCCTCAATCAGCGGCAGGTCGTTGGCAATTACCGAGGATTTCGCGGAGCCGAGCTGGGTATCTTCTTGCTTCATAAGTTACAGCGAAATTATCGCTGACATTGAATAAACAAAAGAATCGTCTACCGTTCAGTGGTTACCGCTCGGACTCCTGGCTATGCGCGCCAGCGCCAGCGCCCCCAAGGCCGGATCGGCAAATTCTTCGATCAGTTTTATCCCAGGGAAAGCGGCGTTCAGATGATTGTAAAAAATATGACGCACATCCACCGACTGACGAAAGACGCTGCCCGTCATGGCCACTGGGACAAAAGCGGGAGCCGACGCGACGCGGCGAAGTACCGTGGTGGCAAGCTTTCGCGAGTTCGGTGCCAGCGCGCAATAGAAGGTCGCGCGCGACGGCGTCGCCCTGCTCCGCCACCTTGACGACGACGGGAAACAGACGCGGAAATTCGGGAGGTGGCGTGGCATTGGCATGCTGAATGAGAGCGTCGATTGAGTTCAGCTTCCAGGCATCGAGAATGGCAGCTGTGAGCGCCGTTTCCCTGCCCTCATCCCGGGCACGCAGGAGATCGGCGATGGCCTCGCGCCCGATCCAATGCCCGGAGCCTTCGTCGGAGATCGCAAAGCCCCACCCTCCAGCGCGTGCCGTGAATCCGGAGGAGTCGCGCGCATAAGCGATCGAACCGGTACCGGCAATCGCGATTACCCCGGGTCCGGAACCGAACGCGGCTTGAAGAGCAATTTCCGCGTCGCCGACAACCTGCGTGGATGCGGCAAATTCGGGCCTGAGTTCGGCAATCAGGCCCCGGAGTTTCGCAGCGACTTCAGGACGAGCTGCGCCGGCTGCGCCAACGCAAATCCCTTGGATTTGATCGAGTGACACTCTGCCAAGACTGCAGGCTTGACGGATCGCCGCGTGCAACGATTCTCTGGCCTTTGCCTCACCAAGACGGATGATGTTGCAGCCGCCAGAAATCGTCGTGGCTACTACAGTGGCTTCATCGCCAAGGGCGCAGCGCGTTTTGGTGCCACCGCCATCGATTCCGAGATAGTAGGCCATCGCGCTAGTTCTAACACAGGTTCGTGGGGCAACTGCGGTCGCGGAACAAGCTTGTACAATGCTCGAAAACTCCCCTCTGATCTAACGGACGTGAGGAGACGCGTCATTACGCCTTGAGGGAAGGATGCGCGATTGGGATTAAACCGGATCGACCTGCTGATCATCGCCGTTTACCTCGCAGGCATTACGCTGTTTGGCCTGCGATTTCGTAAGCGGCAACGGACGATGCGCGATTATTTTCTGGCCAATCGCGATATCCCATGGTGGGCGATTTCCCTGTCGATCGTCGCTGCCGAAACCAGCACCCTTACCATCATCAGCATTCCTGGACTCGCCTACGACTCTAATCTCACTTTTCTGCAATTGGTGATGGGTTATGTCGTTGGGCGCGTGATCATCAGCTTTGTTCTGCTTCCACAATATTTTCGTGGCGATCTTTATACCGCTTACCAACTGATTGAGCGGCGATTTGGTCCTGAGCTACGAACGTTGACGGCTGGGCTGTTTTTGCTGACGAGGGCGGCGGCGGAAGGCGTACGCGTCTATGCGGTTTCGATCGTTGTATCCATCGCTTTGGGGACAGGCGAGATCACGTCGATCGCCATCATCACGCTGCTGACTTTGATCTACACGTTCGAGGGCGGACTGGCCGCGGTCATCTGGACCGACGTCGTCCAGACTTTCATTTATATCGGCGGCACGCTAGTGGGGCTGGTCACCATTCTTCACCTCATCCCGGGAGGTTGGGATTCAGCCCATGCGCTCGCCACGAGCTTGCACAAATTCCAAGTATTGGATGTGCCTTTTGCGAAGCATTGGCCGTATTTGAATTTTACGAAGCCTTACACGCTTTGGGCAGGCATCATTGGCGGGGCATTTTTTACAACCGCGAGCCATGGCACCGATCAACTGATTGTGCAGAGACTTCTTGCGGCGCGTAATCTACGCCAGTCGGCGCTGGCATTGCTTTCGAGCGGAATCGCGATTCTGTTCCAGTTTGGGCTGTTCCTTTTTGTTGGCGTGATGCTGTTTGCCTATTACCGGGTTCCGTCAGCGGCATTTGGACGGGCGGACAGGATCTATCCGACATTCATCGTGAGTCGCATGCCGCATGGGATTGCCGGGCTGTTGATTGCGGCAATCCTAGCGGCGGCGATGTCGAATTTGAGCGCGGCACTGAATTCCCTGTCATCCAGTTCGATGATGGACTTTTATTTTCGTTTTCGTCCCGAGGCGATCGAAGCAAAGCGGCTGCAACTGGCGCGTATGATGACCGTCGCCTGGGCGCTCCTGCTTTTTGGATTGGCGGTCTTGGCGCTTCATCGAGTAGGACGGGTTGTCGAAGTCGGGCTGCAGATCGCAATGGTCGCGTACGGAGCTCTGTTAGGTGTCTTTCTGTTGGGCGTGCTGACCAGGCGAGCGAACCAGAATGGGGCAATTCTTGGGATGATAGGCGGACTAGCAACCGAGGTCTATCTCTGGAGGTGGTCTGCCATCGCTTTTACATGGTGGGTTCCGATTGGGACTTGCGTCACGTTCCTGGTGGGATACGTAGCTAGTCTTTGGATCCGCGACAGAACAAGCACTGGCTCGTAGTCACGGCATCTACGCGAGACAAACATGCCAACAAACTGGCTACCGCACTTTTTCAGGAAACGAGTAGACCGGATCAATGTCGACGGGAATGTCCTCGATAGCTTCCAGAGAAGTCTTTAACTGGGGTGGGACGGATGCATATTTGTGAAACCAACTCTCTGCTCGCGGGCCGTCTCCAGTGGCCTCTATCGCGAGTAACTCTTTGGCAAGATCCGTGGTAGCGTTTGCAATTTTCTGATAGTCCATCACATAACGTCCGCTGGCATCACGAGTGATAGCTCCACGCTCAAGAAAGTAGTTCAACTCCATGGTTTCCGCTTGGCCGTGGGCCTCCGCGATTCCGAACCGAACGGTGCGAAAAAGGTCGCCGACATACGATGCATAATATTCTTCGAGTTTCTGCTTCGGCAAGACATCGTGATCCACCAGCCACTGCAAAGCGAACATTCCGGCTGCGTCGGCTTTTGCTTCTTCGAGGGCGCTATAAATCGGGCCCACTGATTCGCGAATGCTGAGAGTGCCAGCAGAGGTGCGAGCAGAAGTTGGGCCGAGCCCATGACAAATCTCATGCATGATCGTGCCGACCATGTATCCGTCCTCAGTCACTTTAGACGCCTGCTTCGGGTTCATGAGTTTACGAGTCACCGGCGTGATGATGTAGTTCACGCGGGCGTCCATGAAATTCTTGAAGAACAATTTCTTGCTTCCCTTTTGCTCTTGCACACGAGGATCGTTCGGATAGATTGTCAGCCACCGCCTGGTACCCGTGGGTTAAGTCACCCGATCGAAATGGGCTGTCCATCACCTCCATGGGCGTTTCCAGTCCGTGTTTGGCGGGTCGATCCTCTGCGGCCAACGGGAGCGCGTCCTGAATTTGCGGCACATACTTTGCAAACATATCCAGCTTCTTGCTCTCGCGCTCATTGCGCACCATTACCGCGGCGCCGAAGGAACCCTTCACGCCCAACAAGTCGTCCATGTAGGTTTCATAGGGCGCGAAAATGATATCGAACTTCGGATTTTTCAGTTCCAGCCATGCCAAGTCGCTTTGGAAATAGTCATCGGTAAGCAGGGCATCAGCACGCAGTTTTAGAAATTTCGCGAACTGCTTATCCGCGCTCAAGTCAGCCGCGGCGCGCAGGCAACGAGCAGCCGGTTCAAGAAACGTGCGATAAGCAATGTGGTAAGGGACTGCTTCCAGACTTCCATCGTGCCACCGAACAATCGTGAACTGGTCGTAGATGGCAGCCTTTTGCTCAGGATGCTCCTTCACGTATTGCTCGACTTGAGGACGAGTTAAAGTCGGCGGATAGAATCCAGCGCCCGGTGGCATCGGATCCGTCCCAACGAACGGCTTGTTGTCATCGAGTAGATCAAAGCGCGACGCGTTGATCCACAAGTAGCGACGCAGCTGGATGTCGCGTGGATGCCTACTGGAAGCCAAAGATTGGTAAAGCGTAAGCGCGTCAGGATCGCTCTGCCGCCAATAGATGCTCTCCAGATACGCGGAAGCTTCGACCAGTTTATGCACGAGCCGGATTTCGCGAGCGGTTAATCCTGCCGTATGAAATGGCATTTGGACCTTGCGAAACCTGCCCACACGCCGTTCGAGATCAGGGACAACATGCAGATGAGCCGAGGTTGCGCCTTTCGCAGCCGAACCCGTCATAAAATGGGTTTGTTTCTTTTGCTCCGCGTAGCACGTCACGAAAAACAAGAAGGCGCACGCGATCACCCCGTAAACTTTCATGTGATATCGATAGTATCAAAGCCGCAACCACACATCTGAACCAAGTATCATGGTTTTATGACAGAACGAAATGGCGCCCAGACATTGCTGATTGATGCGGACGACACGCTCTGGGAAAACAACATTTATTTTGAACGCGCCATCGCAAAGTTCATCTCATTCCTGAATCACCGGGAATACTCACCGGAGCAGGTTCGGCTGGTACTCAACGATGTGGAGCGCGCTTCCATCGTGAAGCATGGCTATGGCTTGCACAGTTTCGCGCATTCGCTCATGGACACCTTCGAAAAGCTTTCCGAGGAGCCTGTGACACCCGAGTTGCACGAGCGCATCCACAGTTTTGCTCATCAGATTGCCGACCATCCCACTGAGATTCTTGCGGGCGTGCCTGAGACGCTCGATTATCTCAGTCAACGCCATCATCTGATTCTGATGACCAAAGGCCATCCCGCAGAACAAGCGGGGAAAGTCGAACGTTCGGGACTCAAGGAGTATTTTTCCGCCGTCGAAATCGTTGCCGAGAAGGACGAAGCCACCTACCGATTAGCCGTGTCAAAATACGAACTCGACACTGATTCGACATGGATGGTGGGAAACAGCCCGAAGTCCGATATTAATCCGGCGCTCGCTGCCGGCCTGCACGCTGTCTTCGTGCCGCATGATAATACCTGGATTTTGGAACACGAAGAACTAGCCAGCGCGCCGCCATCACAGCGACTGCTGGTAGTCGACCGGTTCGCGGACTTGAAACATCATTTCTAACCGTCTGCGATTACCAGGCAACCCTCATACTGACAAACAAACGCCCCTGTATCTCACATTGAGAGATACAGGGGCAGAATGGAGACCCTATGATTGACTTAACAGACTCTTACTGTACTGTTATTGCGACCGTAGGCGAAGGAATGCCGTTAGCCACAACTTCCAGTGTGCTGGGGCCTGTTTCCGCAGCAGCCGGCACGTCGAAGTTAGTCGAAACGGTTGCTGAACCAGTGGCAACTCCCATTGTGCTGTGATCATGCGTTTTCGCGTAGAACACGTGCTGGGTGCTCTTATTCGTGATCCGTACCAGCGGATAGTTGGTTGCTGTCTGGTACTCATCACCGAAGCTCGCAGCTTGTGATAGGCCGTTAAACTGCGTCCCAGAGATCGAGTAAGTCGAACCGCGAGTTACAGTCGACGGATAAGTCGTTATCGCGGGTTGCCACGATGTCTGGTAAGTGCCAGTCGGATTATAAACCCCAGTTGGTCCTCCTCCAACCAACACTTGGCCGGTAGGCAGCACCATCAAGGATCCTGGGATAGGAGGCCCAGCTTTTAGAGTCGCTCCGTCGAATACATAAGACGTTCCCGAATCCCCTTCCACGAGCACGTCGCCGTTAGGCAACAAGGCAGCAAAAGAGTCGCCCGCGTTATCGCCATTTGGGAACGTCGGTCCAACGGTCCACTTACCAGTCAGACTGTCATAAATGGCGGTATTCCCGGCACCGTTGCCAGTGCTGGTGTAGGAACCGGTCACGAGCACCGTTCCATCCGGACGGAGGATTTGCGGTCCGATTTCCCCAGGCGGGTAATAACACAAGCTTCCATTGGGACCGTAGTTGATACATCCGAAGGGCGATGGGGAATGCAGATCGACGATGGTGCTGCCGGCCGTCTTCCACTCCTTCAGAACCGTCGAATAAATTTCAGAATTGGGTGCTTTCTTCACGTCTGCCGTAAGGAAAGTACCGTCCGCCAGCAAAGTCCAACCTTCTTCTGCGTCGAAGTCCTTCTTGCCCTTTTGAGGGAAGCGACGTCCAGGTCAAAGTCTCCGGATCGAGTTCCCGCATCTGCTTGGTGAGCTTGTTGCCGACCACGAACTTCGCCGTTGGGAAGGACGACTGAGGGCGAATCCCCAATATATTTCCAGTTCTTGGGAGGAGCGAGATTGGTCCAGGTATTGGCTGCCGGATTGTAGATCGCACCGAGATTGGTGAGGGTGAAGTTTCCGAAATTATATTCACCGCCGGTGATTACGACCCGCCCATCCGCGAGCACGGCGGAGGCAAATGCATCAGGCGCATATCCTGAGGGCAAGCTGGCCATCTGCGACCATGTTCCGTTGACGTAATTACCAGTAATGTCAGGAGTAAGCTTCCACCAGTCGGTGGTGCCATAGCCTTGGGCGAGTACGGTTCCGTCCGTCAACTGAAAAGTAATAAGAATGCCGTCTGGCGGTTGGTTTTTAAGCCGCGTTACGGTTTGCGCCAGACACGGCGCTGGAGATTGCCAGCAGAACCAGCACTGTGCAAAATAGTGCTTTCGAAAAGACGTGGGAGCATCCACGAGTTGTGGACACAAAGGTGTTCCTTGGCTCTGAACGACTCATCATGCATACCCTCCTGGGAGTTTTAAGGCAAGCGCGAAGGCGCGGGGTGGTCCATCCTAGCAAAGATTTCCGGGGTTGGGGAGAAAATGAGAAGGACTGCTCCTGAGCCGGGTTTGGCCGCGTGAGGGCAAAGCAGGCCGGTTTTGTCCCCAAATAGACACAGGCTGGATGCCCGGAATCTCTTCCGGTTCCAGCCTGCGCTTCTATCAACTTGTTGTCCGCTTTAATTAGTAGGAGCGGGAGCAGTGATAGCTGCCGTGGTGCCAGCAGTTGCGTTGCCCGAGGGAACGTTTGCGGAGTTGTAGCGTGAGAGCCTCGGGAAGAATGGCGTCACTTCGAAGGGCATTTTGTCGCGCGCCGAAGTAATTGCAACCGGCTGTGCCTTCACCATTTCAACCTTGTCGTCCCACGGATTCAGTTTGACACGCCCGCCAAGCGGCAATGCGGCGATCTGATCAAGCTTGTTCCAGTCAAGAGCTGGAGCCGATGTAGCGAGTTGCGCCATCCGGGTCACAGTTCCGTTTTCGGTGATGCTGTTGCCCAGGTGAGCTTGCAGCAGCGCCGTCAACTGAGGAGCGCGCACCTGAAGCGCCTTGAGGAAGAGTCCAGCCGTCTCCAACTTTTGCGCGTAAGGCGAGGCCTTCAACATCTCGATCGCCTTCTTATCCGCGGCCGTTTCTTCTTCTGGAATGTGTTTGAAGCCGAGATTTGCGAACGTCCCTTCGTCCGAGAACAGCATGCGATCGTTGAATGCGTACTGGCTACCCAGATTGTGTCCAAGAACGACGTGCGCCAGTTCATGCGAAAGCACCATGGCCAGGCTGCCTTCATCCGGGAGCACATCAATCAGGCCACGGCTAACGATAATCGTATTTCCCACGCTGAAGGTTTCCAGCGGAGAGGTGGTCAAAACGCGAGTTCGGACGGGTCGCGGCAATTCGATGTTATTTGTGATCAAAAGATTGTTCACGACGGTTTGCAAAATTTTATCGACGTCGCCTTCTGGCGCCAGCAATCCGGCGCGCTCCAAGCGCTCCATAACGTTGTCTTCCGCCTGCTGCTGCCATTCCCGTTCAGCAGCCAGAGGAGAAGCGTCCTGCGTGGAGGGTGTATCGTCCTTCACGCTGTCAACCCGAATCGAAGTCAATTCATCGTTTGGCGTTCCCGTCTTCAGGTTGTAGCCCCACATGCGGGTCTGCGCCTTAAAGGCGATCTTGTTTTTCGCTCCAGCGGTGAAGTCGCCTTCTTCGCTGTAGATGTACGCTGGAACCCAATAGCCTGGGACAGGTTCAGCCGCCAGCTATCCATGTGAAAGTAATAAGTGTTACGTGAAGGGTGCGCGTAGGTGCCGTTCAGGCGCACGATGTTGAAATCCTGATCCTCAACCCAGATGCGTCCAAGGAACCGTCCCCGGCCGGCATCTTTTTTCGGAGTGATATCAAACACGAGGCATCGCACGTCGCCCAGGAACTCGCGGCGCGCGTAATGGAACTCATAATGCTGACGATCGAAGTCGTTCCGGTCGGCGTAGATCATCCACGAAAATCCCAGAGGCTGGTACTGGAACTTGAACATCTTCGTGAAGCCGCCGAGCAGGCGCTTCTCCATGCCATCATCCTGATCCTTGTTCTTTCCGCTTTTTTCGGAAAGGTAGTCCGAGCGGTCAATCGAGTCGCTTAGATCCATGCGACCGAGAAAATAATGGTCGCTTTGCGGAATCGGCCCGAGTTGGGGATCCTGAGTCAGGTTCTGCAAGTAAGTTTCGACGATGGGAGTTCGCGGCGCGAGAAACTTGATCAGCTCCTTTTCGCGCATGATGGTGCGGTCCACCACCTGGTCCATTGTGCTAGGCGGAGCAAGGGCTGTCTGAGCCTGAGCTGTCGCAGGTGAAGCGGCAGGCGCGGTCTGCTGATTTTGCGCCGAAGACGCCGGTGTTTGGGCCGCTGCCGACAACGAAAGCACAAGCAGGGCCAGGACCATCCATTTGGTAGAGCGCATAACTCTCATCTCCATGTTTCAGTAAGCCAGTTGAAATACAACGTGCACAATTGCAGTCGAATCCATTGCTTGACCATTCCGCATCGCGGGTCTGAATCGCATTTTGTTGGCGGCCGCGATTGCAGCCTCATCGAGCCCGTGGCCCAAGCCACGAACAACCCGGTTCACGTGCAACTGCCCGTTGGCGGCGAATTGGACTTCCAGCAAGACTTCGCCTTCGAGCTTCAAATTTCTCGCTTCATCGGTGTAGACGGGCTTCGGCTTGTCGAGGATTTCAACCCCCAGAGTCGCCGGACCGCTTTCTGCGTGCGGAAGATGGCCGGTGTTCTGGGCGACTTCCTGCGCTCCGAATCCTGAAGTTTGAACTCCGGCGTTCCCTCGGCCGCTGCCACGACCATCGCCGCGTCCAGGTGTCGCGATGCCATCCCCAAAATCGGCGCTCGCAACCGTTCCCTTGATCCCTTTTGCCCCACCGGAGCCGTTACCTTGGCCCGGCCCGACCGGCATGTCAAATGAACCCGCAGCGGAAGCGATGAGTTTTCCGTTCGCTTTGCTGTTCGCATTCGGCTTCAATCCATTTGGATCGCCGAAGCCTCCGGTCTGAACTTTATCGACCGCCGCATTCACGGTTGGTGTTACCGAACTTCCTTGAAATTCTCCCGTATGGATCAGAACCGGGCGCGCTCCACCAGCGGTTTGCCGTAACACAGCAGGAGCGAAGTTATTCATCGCGACTTTCGGAGCTTCGACCTCCTGGGCCTGATGCTTCGGGACAGAAATCTCGCGCGGAACGACTATTTTCGCCGCTTGAAAAGTTGGATCGGGGGGCAGCAATTTCGTATGAACGGGCACCTTCGGCCGCTGTACCGGTTCCGGTCTGAGCGAAGGCCGCGGAACCAGTTCGGTCACGTGGTAGTTGGGCAGAATATGTAGGGTATCCGGCAAAATGAGGCCGAAGAATATAAGAAAGAGGATGAGAGCCACGACGATGCCGTAGCTGGCGGCGAACGTCCGCCAGTCCCACTTCTTTTGTGGCAACAAACCGAGTTGGAATTCGCGATCGAACTTAGGCATCCATTTGACTCCAATAGGGAGCCCAGGCAGGGGGTTGCTTGGGTTTGGAGTCTTCACATTATGGGAGTTTAGGGAGGGGGTAAACGTGTCGCCTGCGCGTGTCCTTTGGTAACCACTTTCGTTCTTTAGGAGTGTTACGGGTTACTTCGGTACTGATGCGCGTCGCCGGGCAAAAAAGTAGTAGACGGGTACGCCCGCAAGGATGACGAGACATCCTGCAAGCGAGTTCGAGAGATTGTCGGTAAACGTGTAATAGAGGAGTGCAGCGGAAACGACAATGAAAACTGCGGGCACCACCGGATATCCGAGCACCTTGTAAGGCCGGTTCGCATTCGGCTCACGGCGTCGGAAGACAAACACCGTGCTGCCCGTAATCATGTAGAAGAGCCACTCCGCAAAAATGGCGAGTGAGAAAAATTGGCGGAAGCTGCCCCCCAGCAGCAGCAATAAGGTCGCGAGCCCGCATTGAACGAGAAGCGCGATGAATGGAGTGTGGAAGCGCGGATGGACATCGGCGATGCCCTTGAAGAAATATCCATCGCGCGACATGGCAAATGGAACGCGCGCTCCGCTCATGGTGCTGCCATTCAAAGTGACCAGCATCGATACCGCTATTCCGATCGAGACGAGGCTTGCGCCGGCGTGACCAAGTACCATGGCAACCGCGTCCGCGGCCGGACGTTCCGAAGCGGCGACCGCCGCAGCCGGCATTACGTACTGCACCGCCGCGTTGACCAAGACGTAGAGCAATCCAACCGTGGCTACGCCCCAAATAAGAGAGAGCGGGACATTGCGCTGCGGATCCCGGATTTCACCCGCGACCATGTTCAGATCGTTCCATCCGTCGTAGGCCCAGAGGGCCGCCACCAGCGCGGCGAAGAACCCGGCTGCGCCTCCTTTTGCGCCGGTGAACTCGGTCGCGAAATTTCCCCACGTTCCCCCCTTGTAGCTGAAGCCCACGGCGACGATCCCTAAAATGATCGCGACTTTCAGCAACGTAAACAAAAATTGAAATTCTCCAGCCTTTCGCACACCAATGTAGTTAAGCCACGTGATGAGGAAAACCGCGACGATGGCGACTAATTGTCCGTACGTGACAGAAAAAGCGTTTGGGGCGGAAGAGGTCGCAAACAAAGCCTTCGAGAAAAATCCGAAGATCGGGAAAGGTTCCTAGCGTACGCACGAGGCCGGTCGTGATCGTCGCAATGGACGCCGGCTTGGCGATCAGGAACGTACTCCAGCCGTAGAGGAATCCAGCAAGCGGCCCGTAGGCGTCACGAACGTATACATATTCGCCGCCCGCCTGTGGTTTCATCGCGCCGAGTTCGGCGTATGTCAGTGCTCCGAAGAAGGACAGAACTCCGCCTACCATCCATGCCAGATAGACGGTGTGTGCCGAGCCCACCGCCTGCATCATTTCTTTTGGGACGAGAAATATTCCGCTTCCGATAATTGTGCCGACGACGATCGCTCCCGCATGCGAAAGCTTCAGGTCGCGAGCGAGTTCCGGTCTTTCGGGGACGTTGGCGGGCATCTGAGATCTGGGTTGTTTGATTCTACCCGCGGGTTGGGAGTTTCGGGTACTTGGCGGAAGGTATCGACTCCGCCGCAGTCACGCAAGAGTGAGTCGTTCGGTGATGATGCAGCCTGAACATCAGCCGGCCGGTATCTTGCAAGCGTTTATATATCTACTATGGTCGTTACAGTTCCTAGACCCATTCCACGTGCGAGGCTTGAGGAATGATTCCTGCCTTGTGGCCCATATCAAGCAAGCGACGCACCGCTTCCCTGCCGTCGTCGCCATAGTCGAGGGTGCGCTGGTTTACGTACATTCCAACAAATTTATCGGCGAGCTGGGTATCGAGATCTCGCGCAAATTGCATAGCATAGGCAAGGGCTTCTTCGCGATGATCGATGGCATACTGAATACTCTCGCGGAGCGCCTGCGTGACACTCGCCATTGTCTCCGGGCCGAGCGAACGGCGGATGGCATTGCCGCCGAGAGGCAGCGGAAGGCCGGTGACTTTCAGCCACCATTTCCCTAGATCGACAACGCGATGCAATCCCGATTTGTCGTAGGTGAGCTGCCCCTCGTGGATGATCAGACCGGCCTCATATTTTCCTTCTAGAATTTGCGGGATGATCTGGTCGAAGGGGACAACATCAACTTCAATGCCCGGGGCAAAGAGCTCGAGCGCCAGATAGGCGGTCGTCAGCTTTCCCGGAACTGCGATTCTCTTGTTCTTAATTTCGGTCGGAGTGAAGGGTCGTGTCGAGACCAGCATGGGGCCGTAGCCATCCCCCACGCTGCCTCCGCAGGACATCAGCGCGTAGTTCTCCTGAATATAGGGATAGGCGTGGAATGAAATGGCCGTCACATCATAAACACCCTGCTGAGCATCGCGATTCAGGGTTTCGATATCGCATAGTGTATGCGTGAAGCGCAGACCCGGTACCCGAACCTTGTTCGTGGCCAACCCGTAAAACATGAATGCATCATCGGAATCCGGGCTATGCGCCACGGTAATTTCACGAACCGGGGAAGAAACGGTACTCATAACTTATGATTCCATTCTCTGTGCGCTTGGCATCAGGCTGGGCTTCGAGCTCTGCTCTCAGGGCTTAGTACGTTCTGAATAATGCAACCAAATCACTTTAGGATTGCGATGCTCTTTTGCCCCAGCTGCTGGCAAAGGCGGCAGCCATCATGACCTTGATTACTTCCGCAAATACAAACCAATAGAGTCCGAAGCGAATCGCCAGCGCTATCGAGTGCGTCTGCAGTGCAAGCCATCCGAGACCGCCCGCAAAAAGCACCACTTCCGCAGCTACCGACGAAGCAGCAGCCCACGCAAAACGACGCGAGATGCGTGCCGAAAAATTTTCATAGAGCCAACCGGCCACGAACGCGACGAGCGGATAGGCCATCAGAAAGCCGCCGGTAGGTCCGAGGATCTGGGCGATTCCGCCTCCGAGCAGCGAGGGGCTGAACACCGGCATCCCAGCGGCGCCTTCAGCGAGATACAACGCCAGAGCGGCAAAGCCGCGGCGTGATCCAAGCATCAACCCGACCACCAGCACGCCAAAGTTCTGCATCGTGAGGGGAACGGGAGTAAAGGGGAGAGGCACCGTGACTCGAGCACAAAGAGCAACAAAAAGACTGGCGCAAATTACGATGCCCGCCTGCTTCGCCCATTCCCACGACCGGGATGACACGACCGCGGTCGATGGTGGTACTTCGGCAGTTAAAACCTGGGTCGATACTTTGGACATGACGATCCTTTCGCGGCGTTTACGATTTAGGAGGAGAAGGTTGTTGGTCCGATTCGATGGATTCTGGTTTGAGGGCGCTGGCATTCTTCATTTGCTGCCGAACGCGCATGTACAGCGAGACCGCAACCGACACGACCAGCGCAGAACTGATTCCCAGAATCACGAACCACCAGAGCATCCGCACAACGCACTAGGATAGCAGAAGAGCGCACAGCTTGAGAGAAAACGGCTCCCGGAAAATGCGAAGCGATCTGGGAAATCAGTGTTATTTCTTGGCCTTGGCGATCGCAGCACGACGAAGTGCAACATTCGCAGAAACTCGCTCGAGACGCTTGCGGGCAAGCTTCGATCCGGTAGCAACCTGCTCGATGTTCGACCAGGCATCGGGATTATTCATCTTCTGTCGCAGCTCTTTCAGGAACGGATTTATTTTGGCGAAGATGAAAAACATTTCTCCACTGCAACCGGGTTGAAGAAACAGCTCTTCGTGAAGCGCGCCCTGCAGAACAAGAGAAGCGGCCATATCCCAATAGCCACCGACCTGGCGGATCCAGTTGTTTTCCTGGCTGGGAAATGCGTTCGCAACCTTGAGGAAGTCATCGGCGCTCACTGGCCAGAATTCGACAAGGAACCAGTTCCTCGCCTTTCGCATTTCCGGCTCGCGGCGAAGTTCGTAAAGTTTCAAGATCAATTCAGCATCATGTGCAGTAGCTTTTTTTGCCATCGTTCTTACCTCGTAGAGTATCCGTTTACTTGCCGTTACTTGCCGTCGGGTTGTGGCGCGGAGCTTTCGCCGGATTTCGTACCTTCCGAAGCTCCGCCTGGGCTTTCGCGTTCGTAATCGCATTCCTTGTTGGGACACGCAATTACTACCCCGTCTTTTCGCAGTCGCTCGACCAGGTATTCGTGACCGCAGTCGGGGCACTTCTCCGCGATGGGCTTTGCAGCGGAAGTGAACTTGCACTTCGGATATTTAGAACACCCGTAAAAAGTGTTGCCTTTGCGCGCCCGTTTTTCGACGAGTTCGCCTTCCTGGCAAAGCGGGCACTTCACCCCGATAAAATTCTGCTTCACGAACTTGCAGTCAGGGTAACCGCTGCAGGAAGTGAACTCTCCGAACCGGCCGTGACGGATGATCAAGTTCCTTCCGCAGTCGGGACACTTTTCATCGAGCGGAATATCGGGCACCCGCTTACCCTGGTCCAGCCGCCGCGTCGTCTTGCAATCGGGATAACCCGTGCAGGCCATGAACTGGCCGAAGCGTCCGCGTTTCAGAACCATCACGCGGCCACAATTTTCGCAATACTCTTCCTGCGCGGTTTCCTGAACATCGGCGGAATCCAGGTCCGGCAGATTGATTGGATTTTCTTTGGTGAATGTGCAGGAGTTTCGGATCTTCCTTATCGTATGTGCTGCAAGCGTAGAACGAACCATGCTTGCCCCATTTAATGACCAGCGGGGCACCGCAGCGTTCGCACTTTTCGTCCGTAGGCTTCTCCATACGCTTGATGTTTTCCATGTGTTTCTCAGCGTATTTGAGATCCTTGGCGAATTTTTTGTAGAACTCACCCAGGGTGTCGGTCCACTTCTCTTTACCCTCTTCGATTTCGTCGAGTTCTTCTTCCAGGTGCGCGGTGTACTGGAAGTCAAAAATATCTTTGAAGTTCTCGACCAACAAGTCAGTGACGACGAGGCCAATTTCGGTCGGAGTGAACTTGCCGCCAAGCTTCTGAGCGTACTGGCGTTCCTGGATGGTGCTCAAAATAGTCGCGTACGTTGAAGGTCTGCCGATACCTCGCTCTTCGAGCTCCTTCACAAGCGACGCTTCGTTGTAGCGTGGAGGTGGTTCGGTAAAGTGCTGCTCCGGATTGAGCGACTTCAACGTCAGCTTCTGTCCAGCCTCAAGCGGTGGAAGCTTGTGCTTCAACTCTTCGTCTTCCTCGTCCTTGTTGTCCTTGGACTCCTCGTAAACCTTGAGGAAGCCGTCGAACTTCATGACTGAACCGGTGACGCGGAACCAGAAAATCTCGTTTGCCGACTTGGCGTCGATATCGACCGTGGTCTGGTCAAATACAGCGGGGTTCATCTGCGAGGCGACAAAGCGCTGCCAGATGAGTTTGTAAACCTTGAATTCGTCTTCCTGCACATATTGCTTTACCTGATCGGGATGGCGCATCGCCGATGTCGGGCGTATGGCCTCGTGCGCGGCTTGCGCTTCTTTCTTCTCTTTATATGTATTGGGCGACTCCGGAATGTACTGGGTGCCATATTGCTCTGAGATGAATTGCCGAACCTCAGTGATGGCGTCGGGTGACACGCGGGTCGAATCGGTACGCATATAAGTAATGAGGCCGACCAATCCCTCCTCGCCCAACTCGATACCTTCATAAAGGCGCTGGGCGATCATCATGGTGCGCTTGACGCTGAAGCGCAGCTTGCGCGAGGAATCCTGTTGCAGCTTGCTGGTGGTGAATGGAGGAGTCGCATTGCGCCGACGCTCTTTCTTGTCTGCCGAACGGACTACCCAATCAGCGTTTTCCAGAGCGAGACGGATTTTCTCAGCATCCTCGCCATTGGTGACTTCGACCTTCTCTTCACCCTTCCCTACGAAGCGGGCGTCGAATGCTGGTGGCTTGCCAGCGGCGAGATTCGCGTCAATTGTCCAATATTCTTTCTTTTCGAAAGCCTTAATTTCGCGCTCGCGATCAACGATCAAGCGCAACGCAACCGTTTGTACCCGACCAGCAGAGAGACCGCGGCGGACCTTATCCCATAGAAGAGGAGAGACCTGATATCCGACAAGCCGGTCAAGAACGCGCCGGGCTTGTTGTGCGTCAACCAGATTACGGTCGATGTCGCGAGGATGCTCAAAAGCGGCTTTCACTGCACGCTGGGTAATTTCGTTAAAAGTCACGCGCCGGATGCGTTCGCCGTCCGGGTGTTCCTCTTTCTTGCCGCCCTTGGCCGCCTTGGTTTTCTTCTTTTTCTTTCCGTTATTGTCGCCGAGTTCGTCAGCAAGATGCGCCGCAATGGCCTCGCCTTCGCGATCAGGATCAGGCGCAAGGTAGATCATGTCGGCTGAAAGCGCCAGCTTTTTAAGCTTTGCCAGCACCTTCTCTTTACCAGGGATCACGACGTATTCCGTCATGAAGTCGTCATCCACATCGACGCCAAGACTACTCTTTGGGAGGTCCTTCACGTGGCCGAAGGAAGCGTCCACAGTGAACCCTTTACCCAGATATTTCTGAATTGTTTTCGCCTTAGCTGGCGATTCGACAATGACTAGACCTTTGGACAATGTTTCCTCGAAGGAGTGTTGTTGTACTCGAAACTAGCACGATTTGGCAAATTTCGCGAAGATGACGAGTTCGTCGGGGCCGAAGAGCCTTAGATCTCGAACAAGCCAAACGGTCAATCCGTTCTAATTGCTCGAGTCCAGGAACTCGTCGCTCACGCGGCACTTAGAACGTCTTTACGAAATTCTTGCCTGGCAACTGCCGTATTTTTCCGTCCAGTTCCAGCTCAAAAAGCGCGGCAAAGATTTCTGAGGACGACAATTCCGCCTCGAGCATTTCAACGAGTTCGTCGATGTGAGTCGACTGATCGGGTTTCAGCAACTTCAGCAGCTTTTGTTCGTGGGGTGACTGAACGTCTTCCGGGAATAGAGATGCGCTCGCCGGTCCCGAGGATTCATTCGGCGGGGGGGTGAGCGCCAGTTGCAAGTCAGTCGGGAGTTCCTCCCAAACATCTTCCCATGTGGCGACCAGCTTCGCTCCTTGCTTGATTAATGTGTTCGGTCCCCAGGAATTTTTGTTGGTTACGTTTCCGGGAACGGCGTATACGTCGCGGTTCTGCTCCAGCGCACAACGGGAGGTGATGCGTGTCCCGCTGTACTCAGCCGCCTCCACGACCAGAACCCCCGCCGACATGCCGCTGATGATCCGGTTCCTGATCGGAAAATTCTGCGGCACGGGCGATGTTCCTACCGGGAATTCTGAAACCAAGGCTCCGCCGAGCGAGAGTATCTGCTCGGCCAGTCGCGTATTTTCCTTGGGATAAGCAATGTCTATCCCGGTCCCGAAGACCGCGATGGTCTTTCCCTTTGCCGCGATCACTCCGCGATGCGAGGCGGTATCGATGCCTCTGGCCATGCCACTAATAATGACCAGTCCCCGCGCCGCGAGATCGGTCGCGAGGCGTTCAGCCATGCCGCTTCCGTAGGGAGTGGGATGGCGGGTACCGACCATCGCGATGCCGGGTTTCGAGAGCAACTCCACGTTGCCCTTCACGAACAAGATCACCGGCGGGTCGTAGATTTCTTTCAGCCTTGCGGGATATGCGGGATCGTTGAGAGCGATGATCCAAGCATTGGCCTGGGCCGCCTTCGCGAATTCATCG
This sequence comes from uncultured Acidobacteriaceae bacterium, assembly GCA_963822545.1. Lineage (GTDB taxonomy): Bacteria > Acidobacteriota > Terriglobia > Terriglobales > Acidobacteriaceae > Acidiflorens. The sequence goes on along the minus strand of CAWGIB010000010.1, from coordinate 437,780 downwards.
TGCGCAAGATCGAGCGACTTGCCGGTCGCCAGCGACTGCGCGGACACTGCCTGCATGCCTGTCGCTTCAAGCTCTGTCAAACTGGCTTGGAACACGCGTTCGGCAGTTCCATAGTGCTGAACCAGTTTGCGTATGCGTGAAGGCCCGAGTCCTTGGGTCAAGGCCAATGCAACCCAGCAAGTGGTCTCGCTGGAAATTGAAAATGCGGTTGCAGGTGGAGCGGTTTGGGCGGTGATCGACATTGTGGTGACGCTAGGCGCGCGGCCAAAGCGCTGTCAATGATGGCCAACACACCGGTTTTGGTAGAATTCGTAACTTGATGAGCCGGTTAAAGATGTCGGCCATCTCCTATCTCAATACAGCCCCACTGATGTGGGATTTTGAGCACGGAGAGGCAGCCGCTGATTTCGACATCTCCTACACAATTCCCAGCGCCTGCGCGCGAGCACTGGCTAGCGGCACGTCGGATATCGGCATCATTCCCGCTGCGGCTTACACGACAATTCCGGATCTCGTCATTGTTCCAGATGTAGCGATTGCGGCCCGTCGGGCGGTACGGTCGATCCTGCTCGTCAGTAAGAAGCCGATTGATCACGCGCGCACAGTGGCGCTCGATACTTCCTCGATGACGTCGGTGGCGCTCACAAAGATTGTGTTCGCGAAATGGTTGGGCGGGGTTCGCGCTTACTCTGACATGGCACCAGACCTCGACGCGATGCTCTCCAGTTGCGATGCCGCGCTTGCTGATCGGAGATCCGGCACTACAGGTCGATCGCGCGAAGTACATCACGCTGGACCTGGCGGAGGAGTGGCAAGCGCGAACCGGAAAATCATTTGTGTTCGCCTTCTGGGCTATTCGACGCGCGGCGCTCGCGGGACGGGATGGCTCATCGATTGCCCAGGTGTTCCAGGATTCACGCGACCATGGTCTCTTACCGGAGCATCTGGAGACCAGTGCGCAGGAATGGGCGCCACGGCTAAACCTGACGATTGAAGTGGTCCGCAGCTACCTGAGTCACAACATTCACTACTACCTGGACCCGCCTGCCCTCGAAGGATTGAAATTGTTCTATCGTCTAGGCGCGGAACTAGGAGTTCTTCCATCAACTTCCGAACTTCATTTTCTCTAACCGGCTCCATCGAGCATTTACAAATTTTGACACTCAACAAAATTCATAGCTTTTGCATCTAGCCGTCTCAATTGAGCTTCTAATACCGATGCCGAGTTTGTTTGGGATAGCCGTGCTTGCCGCCAGGAAAACTACGATGGGGTGGTTGATCCACCTTGGCGGACCAGGTCTGATCCTGTTGGGCCTTCTGGATAACTCGGTGATTCCACTTCCGGGCAGCATGGATGTTGCCACTATTTTGCTGGCGGCCCACAACCATCATCTTTGGTTTTATTACTCGATCATGGCTACAGCCGGCTCGGTTCTGGGCGGCTTCCTCACTTACCGCATGGCGCGTAAAGGCGGGAAAGAAGCTGTCGAAAAGAAGCTGTCAAAAAAGAAGGCAGCCAAGGTTTATGCGATCTTTGAGCGATGGGGGTTTGCGGCCGTCGCGATTCCTGCCATGTTGCCACCGCCCTTTCCGATTGTCGCCATGCTTCTGGCTGCGGGCGCCATGCAATATCCTACGAAGAAGTTCTTGGGTGCGTTAGCCGTAGGGCGTGCGGCCCGCTACGGACTGCTCGGCTTCCTGGGTGCGCACTATGGGCGCGGGATCATCAAGTTTTTCTCGAAATATTACGTGCACACGTTGGTGATTCTGATTGTTTTCTCGGTGGCGGCGGCTCTCTATGGCTACTGGGAGTACCGGCGCAGGCAAAAAGGCGGCGATTCAGAGAAGCCTGCGGCCTCGACTCGCATCCGTAGGCGCACCGCATAAGGCGGAAACCGGTCTCGTTCGTGCACACTATCTGTCCCTTCTGCCATTGGAGCCTTTTGGCTGCTTCCGATAGAATTGTCACAGGCACCTGTGACTACTTATGTCCCTGAGCAAACAGCAAGCAATCGAGATGTTCGAGTCCGACGACCTGATCGGGATCGGAATGGAAGCGGACTCCGTGCGGCGCAAGCTTCATCCCGAGGGTACCGTCACCTACATCATCGATCGCAACATTAATTACACGAACTTCTGCACCGAATATTGCACCTTCTGCGCGTTTTACCGCCCCCTGAAGGGTCCGGCAGCTAAAGAAGGTTACATCCTCGACTTCGATACCATTTACGAAAAGATCCGAGAAACAGTCGAACTGAGCGGCACCGGCGTGCTGATGCAGGGCGGACTTCACCCCGATCTCAAAATCGACTGGCACGAAAAAATGCTCAGTGGCATCAAGCAGCGCTTCCCCAAGGTTCATCTTCATTGTTATTCCGCTTCCGAAATTCTGGCGATTGCGGAATACAGCGCTCTCAGCGTGCGCGATACGATTGCGCGGCTGCGCGATGCGGGGCTTGATTCGATTCCCGGCGGAGGCGCAGAAATCCTCGACGATGAGGTTCGTTACAAAATTGCCCGTCTAAAATGCCTCACCGCAGATTGGCTAGAGGTGCACCGCACCGCGCATCAACTCGGAATGCGGACTACCGCGACCATGATGTTTGGTGTCGGCGAGAAGATCGAGCATCGCGTCAATCACTTCGAGGCCATTTACCGGCTCCAGGAGGAAACGGGTGGATTCACTGCGTTCATCCCTTGGAGTTTCCAGCCGGCGAACACGGCACTCGGCGGGCGGCATTGGGATGAAGCGACTGCGGTGGAATATTTGAAAACGCTCGCCATCTCGCGCCTCTATCTTTCGAATTTTTTGAACGTCCAATCCAGTTGGGTCACGCAGGGATTGAAGGTCTGCCAGATGGGTTTGCGGTTTGGTGGCAACGATGTGGGATCGGTGATGCTGGAAGAGAACGTAGTTCGCGCCGCCGGAGTCACAAACTGCACAACTGAAGAAGAATTGCGGCGCATCATACGGGATGCGGGGTTTCGTCCGGCACGGCGCGACACGCTTTACCGGCAGCACTTTCTGAATTGATTTTTGCGACCGAAGAATTGATGAGGAGCGGCAGCCGGCTTTAGCTGTCCGGGCGAGAGAAGGTCGCCTTGGTTATCGTTGTGAGCATCCCAAAACCAAAAGTGACACGCACTTCCGTTCCACACTGCAAGCCGAGTACGCGGTGGCTACGAGACACTCTCATAGCACTCCTTTCGTTCGCACTCCTTGTTTCCGTCACGCTGTCCAAAGCCGCTCAGAGTTCGACGTCCACGCAAAGCTCGTCCGTGATCGCCGGCACGATTGTTGGCGAACCTGCGGACCATCCCCTGAAAAAAGTAATCGTGCAGGTAGTCTCCGAAGATCAGAAGCAAGGCGGCAACTACAGCACGATCACCGACTCGGATGGACATTTCCGCATCGAGCGTGTCGTACCCGGTCGGTATCGCATTTTCTTCGAAAAAACAGGTTACGTCGAAGTGAACGGGCGGGGCCAAAGAGCAGACGTCAACATGGTGACTGTTCCGGTTGGGCAGTCGGTGGATGACATGATGTTCCACATGCTACCGGCGGCCGTCGTGACTGGCCGGGTCACGGATGAAGACGGTGATCCAATGTCCGGAGTCCGCGTGGTCGCGCTCAAGAGAGTACCGGGCAAAGGGAAGAGAGAATCAGCTAGTGCCGGTTCGACGGATGATCAGGGAGAATATCGCCTTTCGGGACTCTTTCCCGGACAGTATTGGATCGCGGCCATTCCGCAGCCGGACTTTCGCGATTACGCGCCTCCTCACGACAAGTCGTCGAGTCCCGATATTCAGCCCGAAACTCGCTACCTGACCACCTACTATCCCGGCACGTACGATGGCGGGCAGGCTTCTTCGATTGCGGTGAAGGCGGGCGACGAAGCTCCGGTGAACTTGACGTTAGTTCCGGCGCGAACCTATCGCATTCGCGGAATGGTCACGGGTATCAAGCCTGGGGAGAAGGCCGCTGTCGAGGTAGTCTCGCAGCTAGGCGATTCGATTCAGGGAAGCGAGGTGGGTTCCGATGGTGCATTCGAAGTGCACGGCATCGCAACCGGTTCGTACGAAATCAAGGCATCCACCACCGGCGAATCCACCGTGCTCACGGCGCGGCAGCAAGTCAACGTGGTAGTGGGAGATGTTGATGGCGTACGGCTTGTTCCGATGCCTTCGTTCGCGGTGGCTGGCCATCTCCGTAACGATGGCGGATCTCCCGTGGATCTCTCTCAGTACACAGTCAACCTGCGGCAAGCCGATGTGCCCGAAGATGGCGGGATTTTCATGTCCCCAGATTCGTTTGGCGAAAATGCGCAAGTCGATCGTCAGGGAAACTTCAGCTGGAAGAACGTGAACCCCGGCACTTACATCGTCCGCCTGTACGGCGGAAGCGGGCAGGATAACGCCTTCTTGAAGTCGGCCAGAATGGGAGACACGGCGATTGACACTGGGTTTTCAGTGAGTGGTTCGGCAACTCTCGACCTCGTTGTCAGTGCCAAGGCTGGCACGGTGGAAGGTGTAGTCAGCAATCGCGATCAAAGCGGAGATCAAAACCACACCGATCAGGTGGAGGGCCAACAAGGTGGCGGACAGGAATCTGCCGAGAAGCCCATTTCGAATGTCGCCGTTGTCGCCGTGCCGGAAGAAAAATACCGCAAGATTCCGGAGCGGTTTGGTGTGGGCGCCACGGATCAGTACGGTCATTTCACGATTCGCGGTCTGGCTCCCGGAAATTACACCCTGTTTGCATGGCAGGATGTTGACGATGAGGTTTATCGCGATCCCGACTTCTTGAAGTCGCAAGCAGGAGGCAAACCGATAAGGGTCGAAGAAGGCTCGCGGCAGGCGGTTGACCTGAAGTTGAGTCCGGTGAGCGAAGATTGGCGATAGACTTACCCCCCTTAACGTGTAACTTCGCTTGCTTCGCCGCGGACCTGTCGCGGCTCCAAAAATTCATCAGGTACAATGCTTATTCTGCAGTCTTGCCAGAGAGTTCATGTACCTGTTCGCACTCATCGGTTTTCGACTTACTCCTTCCCTGCCGGCGTTGTTCATTTACTCGCGCGGACTCGGACCATATCTTCGCCAGCATTTTTTGGACAAAACGTTTCAGGGGCTATACCAGGTCAACGCCTTTGACCTCGCGCTGCTGATTCCCTATTTCATCGTGCTGATCATTCTTGCCGCGTACGGCGGACACCGCTACTGGCTGGTCTATCTTTATTACAAGCACAAAAAGAACAAGACGACCGAACCGCAAGCCCATTTCGCTGAGCTGCCGCGGGTTACCGTGCAACTCCCGATCTTCAACGAGCAATATGTGGTCGACCGCCTGCTCGATGCTGTTTGCCGCCTCGAATATCCACGAGAAAAATTGGACATCCAGCTACTCGACGATTCGACCGACGAGACTGTCGACGTAGCAAGGCGTTTGGTGGAGCGGTATGCCGCTCTCGGGCACCCGGTCACCTACCATCACCGCGACAACAGGCACGGATTTAAAGCGGGAGCGCTGGCGGAAGGACTGAAAACCGCGAAAGGCGAATTTGTAGCCATCTTTGACGCCGACTTCGTGCCGCCTCCGGATTTCCTGCTGAAGTGCATTCACCATTTCACCGACCCCACGGCCGGCATGGTGCAGACTCGCTGGACTCACATAAACCGGAGCTACTCTTTGCTGACGGAAGTGGAAGCCATTCTGCTCGACGGCCACTTTGTGCTCGAGCACTCGGGACGCGCTCGGAGTGGTGTCTTTTTTAACTTCAACGGAACAGCCGGTATGTGGCGCCGTCGCGCCATCGACGAAGCCGGGGGCTGGGAACACGACACGCTCACGGAAGATACCGATCTTTCCTACCGCGCGCAGCTGAAAGGTTGGAAGTTCCTCTATCTGCAGGATGTGGAGTGTCCCGCAGAGTTGCCGGTCGAGATGACTGCATTCAAAACGCAGCAGGCACGCTGGGCAAAAGGATTAATCCAAGTTTCGAAGAAAATACTGCCTCAAGTATTTGCAAGCAACGCATCCCGCCATCAGAAGGTCGAAGCCTGGTACCACCTGACCGCGAATCTAAGCTACCCGTTGATGATTGTGCTTTCGGTGCTCCTCTTACCCGCCATGATTATCCGGTTCTATCAGGGATGGTTCCAGATGCTCTACATCGATCTGCCCCTGTTCATGGCATCGACATTTTCGATTTCGAGCTTCTACCTTGTTTCCCAGAAGGAGCTCTTCCCGAAAACCTGGATGCGGTCTTTACTTTATCTCCCGCTCCTGATGGCGCTGGGAATTGGACTGACCATCACCAATACTCGAGCGGTTCTGGAAGCGCTGGTGGGCAAGCAAACGTCTTTTGTACGCACTCCCAAGTACCGGGTCGAGTCCAGGCTAGACAAGGTTGGCGCCAAGAAATATCGCAAGCGGCTGGGGTGGGTTCCTTGGATCGAGTTGGCGATCGGCGGATACTTCGCCTTGGCGGTCTACTACGCGATCGACAACGAAAACTACTTCACGGTACCTTTTCTGCTTCTGTTTGTGATCGGCTACTGGTGCACCGGCCTGATGTCGCTGTTGCAAGGCCGCTTCGCAGGACTCTCGGTTGGATCAGAAGCGCACAGCAAGCCGTTCCCGGTTGGCGTCTAGCGTCAACTTCGCAGCGGCGTAGCACCGTCAGCGCGGAAGCTTGAAGTCAACGGTGATCGTCGTCTCCTTTTTCACCGGCTTCCCATCCAGCAAGAAAGGCTGATAGCGCCACTGCTTTACTGCTTCCAACGCGGACTGGGCAAGCACGGCGTCTCCTTGTACGACTTTCAGGTCGTGAACGCTTCCATCCTCCATCACCACAGCGCTCAGCACAACCTTGCCTTCCACACCTAATACCTTCGCGTGGTTCGGATAGGTTGGAGGGACTCGGCGCAAAAGGCGTCCGCCAGAAACTCCCTGTGACACAGGTATCGCAAGGCCGGGCAGGGACGCCCTTGGAGAAAGAACTCCGTTCAGGGTCATCGGACTTGCCTGTCCCGTCGGAATTGCCGGGGGCTCGACCAGGCTGGCGTCTTCAGTCGGTGCCGAAATCTTCGATTTCGTGTTGCGGTTCGTATTGGTTGCCGAAGTTCGATCGGGGGCATCAAGAGCCTTGGCGTCTCCAGTGAGGAGCACGCGTCCGGAAGTTGTATGCCCTGCGTCGATTCCAGTTTTTGAAGTGGACTTTGAGGGCGACCCGGGCGACGGCTTTGCACCCGTCGACGGCAAAATTTGTCCGCCGGGATTCGGTTTCCAGACAGCGTCATTATCCGGAAGGTGCACGGGTGCCACCTTCGCCCCTTGCGGCTGCGATTCCGGAAGATGCGTTTCGACAATGTGAGTTCCTGCGGCTACAGGGGTCGCGGTAACCGTGGACGACGCCAGGAGCACGGTCTTGCCATCGTTCTCACGAGGACCTCGCCAGCCTAGCCAAAACGCGAAGCCGAATAAAATGGCCAGCACTGCGATCGCAGCCGAAATTCGTGCGCGCGATTGTCTGCCCAGGAAACCTAAAATAAGATCAACAATGCGGTCCGAAGCGGGCAAGAGGCCCGTAGGATTGGGCGCTTCGGCTGGCGGTCGCGCAACGACTGGAAATGCGCCTTTCGGCTTAGCCGCCCGCGCCCTCTCTGCCAGTGCCGCCAGTTCTCCAAGCATCGCCAGATGATGTTCGGAAAAAGCGTTGGGGACTGTGGAGAAAACTTCCAGGATGCCGTTGACCGCTCTCCATCCTTGAATGGGCAAGACCGCGATCGAACGCAAGCCGAGACTCCGGCAAACTTCGGCATCCACCAGATCGTCGGTCTCGGTATCCGAGCAATTCTGAGTTTTACCAGTCCGCAAGCACTCGCCTGAAATTCCGGTCTGGGCATTCAGCTTGGCACCCAGCGGTGGCGCAGTCTGGCCGCTGCGGGCCCGGCAAAGCATCGCGCCATCCTTCCACATTGCGAGGGCAGTTCCGGAAGCGCCGGTTAATCGGCAGGCCGCGTCCGCAATCGCGGCGAGCATTGAATCCAACCCCTGCTCTCCGGAGGCAACGAGATCTCTTACCGAAGACAAGATGAGCGCATCGTCCGCACTCGCCTTTCGAGTGGATATGGCGGACAGGCTGAATTCGTGCCCTTCATCGCCGCGACACTTTTGCCCAAGGAAGCTCTTTTTGTGGCACTACCACGGATTTTCTCTCTGTCGAATCGATTGCAGTAAAACAGCAAAACTGAAGTGGCTTGTGGGTGTTTGGCGGGAAGTATGAGCCACCTTTCGGCCACTGTCAAGGAAAGTCGTGAGTTAAGACAGGCTGAACTGAAATAGCGAACCGGGCTGTCGGCGGCAATAAAATCCTGGCCGCTTCGCCGACACCTGTAGGGCACCAAACTAACCAACAATAGGCTCTCTCAACCACATGCTACCCTGAAGGCGCTCTGGTTTCTCGGACCTAGCTCCGCAGTACATTGCCGGGAACCAATCTCAAGAAGCTTTTTAAGACCGTTGAGGCTCTAGCCGACCTGGGTCCGCAATTGACGGCTGACCGCGACTTCCGCCTCACTGCGCGCACCATACTCACCTCCGTCATGGAAGCGGTGGGTGCGGTAGAGGCTGTTCTGTTTTCTTTTGGCGAGCGGCCCTCGATGCTCACGGCGCTCGATTCTCAAGGGTTCGCACTTTTGCCCGAGCCCGCTTTGATTCCGCTGCTGCCACGCCATATCCAGACGCTTACGTCTTCCTCAGGCCCCGTGCTGCTCGACAGTTCCAACGTGGACATGTTTTTCAGTTCCAATGGAAACGTGGCTCCGGAACTCTTCAAGTGCATATGCGCGCTCAAGGTGCGCGGCAAACTGGCGGGAGCGATTGCCCTTGGACGTTGCGCGGGAGATGCGGTTTACAACGAAGACGCGCTCGACTCTCTGGCCATGATCAGTAATTACGCGGCGCTGGCAATTCAAAATTACACGCTTAGCCAGACGCTCGCGCAACGCGTCTCCGAGAATCTTCGCCTGCTCGCGTCGTTGCATGGTTTTTACGACAACACCCTCGAGGCCTTCACCAATGCCATCGATGTGAAACACGTGAGCATTCATGGACACTCCATACGCGTCGGCCGGTACGCCCAAGCGATCGGCGAGGCTCTTGGCATGGAGCCCGCAAATGTCGCGGCGCTACGTTCCGCCGGATACCTTCACGACATCGGCAAAGTTGCCGTTGACCAGCGACTCTTCGGGAAACCGTCTTCTCTCAATGAAGAGGAATCTCGTGTCATGCGCGACCACACGGTGGTCGGCCATCAGATTGTGAGCCATGTGCAATTTCCCTGGCCGCAGATCCCGGAGGTCGTGCGCTGGCATCACGAGCGCGCCGACGGATCAGGCTACCCTGACGGGCTGCATAGCGATGAAATTCCACTCCCGGCCCGCATCATTGGTCTTGCCGATTCGTTTGACGCAATGATCAGCCCTAGGCCGTATCGCGAAAGCATGCCGGTAGCCAGCGCACTTCAGGAATTAATCCGGCAGGCGCCGGAAAAGTACGATCCGCAGGCTCTTCAGGCGCTGTTGATTCAAGTGCGTCGCGATGCAGTGGGCAGTAACCGCGTTCCCGTACTTGAACCCAATACGGTTCATCTCTCCCCGGTTGACATCGACCAACTTGCTTCCACGTTGCAACGGCGGATTACGCACGACAAAATGTATCTCACCTAGATTCAGCAGGCTCGATCCCTCACTTCAAGCAAACCTTCGTCCTCTTTAGAATTCCCGGTGTAGAATCTACGCTTGTTCTCGGACCCCTTCGGTTTGCTTCGTTAGGACTCGGTTTCGATCTTGTGCGAAAGACCTTTTGAGGCTGGCTGCATCAAATCGACACCGGGTTCATCTATAAATTAAGAGGAAGAACCATGCTGGCTTGCGAGGAGACTATTGATGGCTGTTAGCGACCAGGCAGTCGTTACGGGGAAACAGCTCGACCAGTTGTGTATCAACACAATCCGCACCTTGTCCATGGACGCCGTGCAAAAGGCGAATTCAGGACACCCAGGTACACCCATGGCGCTCGCGCCGGTCGCCTACAGCCTGTGGCAGCATTTCTTGCGTTACGATCCGGCCGATCCGCATTGGGGCAATCGAGATCGCTTCGTGCTTTCCAACGGGCACGCTTCAATGTTGCTCTATTCCCTTTTGCACCTGGCAGGGGTGAAGGAAGCCGCACCGGATGGAAAGATTCTCTCAACCCCTGCGGTTTCGCTCGATGACATCAAGGCCTTCCGGCAGATTGACAGTAAAACTCCGGGCCATCCCGAATACAGAGCCACGACCGGAGTGGAGACTACCACTGGGCCGCTTGGTCAGGGAGTCGCGAATAGCGTGGGCATGGCGATCGCTGAGCGTTGGCTAGCCGCGCATTTCAACCGTCCCGGATTTGATCTGTTCGATTACAACATCTGGGTTTTTTGCGGCGACGGCGACATGATGGAAGGAATCTCCGGAGAGGCTGCATCGGTTGCCGGACATTTGCGCCTGTCGAATCTTTGCTGGATTTACGACAACAATCAAATCACCATTGAGGGCAAAACCGATCTTGCTTTCAACGAAGACGTGGGCGCGCGCTTTGCCGCCTATGGATGGGACGTCTCGCACGTTCACGATGCAAACGATCTTGACGCGCTGGACAATGCCTATCGCCACGCACTGAGCGTAAAGGATCGCCCCAAGCTGATTATCGTCGACAGCCACATTGGCTATGGTGCGCCGCATCGCCAGGATACGAAGGAGGCTCACGGCGAGCCTCTCGGAGAAGAAGAAGTAAAGCTCGCGAAGCGCTTCTATGGTTGGCCGGAAGACGCCAAGTTCCTCGTTCCAGACGGAGTGCGCGAGCACTTCACTGAAGTCATGGGCAAGCGAGGCGCCCAGTTGAGCGGCGAGTGGCACGCGTTGTACAAGAAATATGCCCAGCAGTATCCCGAAATGATCGCTCAACTCGACTCGATGGAACGCCGTGTTCCGCCAGCAGGATGGGATAAAGATCTTCCGACCTTTCCAGCGGATGCCAAGGGAATTGCAACGCGGGAATCGTCGGGCAAAGTTCTCAATGCAATTGCCAAGAACCATCCCTGGCTCATGGGTGGAGCGGCCGATCTATATCCGTTCGACCAAGACTCGTTTGACCTTTGACGGCGCGGGAGACTTCGAGCCTGGAAACTACAACGCTCGTAATTTCCACTTCGGAATTCGTGAGCACTCCATGGGCGCCATCGTCAATGGAATGGTTGTCTCGAATTTGCGCGCGTTTGGTTCGACGTTCTTCATCTTTTCTGACTACATGAAGCCGCCGATTCGACTCTCGGCGATCATGGAAATTCCGGCAATCTGGATCTTCACTCATGATTCGATCGGCGTCGGCGAAGATGGTCCGACCCACCAGCCAATCGAGCAACTCGCAACTTTGCGCGCCGTTCCATTCCTTATCACGCTGCGTCCTGCCGACGCGAATGAGGTGACCGAGGCCTGGAAGGTAATCATGAAGCAAGATCGCCATCCGGTCGCGCTGGTTCTTACCCGCCAGGCATTGCCTACTTTCGATCGGACCAAGTACGCGTCTGCTGAAGGAGTGGCACGAGGTGGATATATTCTCGCGGATGCGGAAGGCGGCAAACCGCAGGTCATTCTTATGGCCACCGGTAGCGAGGTTTACCTCTGTATCGACGCCTACGAAAAGCTTAAAGCTGAGGGCATTCGAGCCCGAGTTGTCAGCCTTCCCTCGTGGGAACTCTTCGACAAACAGGACCAGAGCTATCGCGATCAAGTTCTTCCGCCGGACGTCACAGCCCGACTGGCCGTCGAGCAGGCCGCGGTGCTCGGTTGGTCGCAATATGTGGGCCTAAAAGGTCGAGTCATTGGCATGCATACTTTCGGCGCGTCCGCTCCGCTTAAGGATTTACAGAAGAAATTTGGTTTCACTCCCGATGCCGTCCTCAAAGCGGCCCGCGAGCTGGTTGGAAAGTAACGCAACATTAATGGAAGGCGGCTATGCTGCCTTTAGTTCAGGAGAAGTTGTAATGAATCCCGTCGATACCCTCGAAACCGCAAAGGCTGCCAACCCTCTGAAACAGCTTCTCACCTTCGGCCAATCGATCTGGCTTGACTACATCCGCCGCGATCTCCTCAAGAGCGGTGAACTGCAACGCCTGATTGATGAAGATGGACTGCGCGGAATGACGTCTAACCCGACGATCTTCGGCAAAGCGATCGGCGAGTCGGATGAATATCAGGATTTTCTCGACACATTCGCCAATCGCACGGATCTGGATGCCAAAGGGCGCTACGAAATGCTGGCCATCCGCGACATTCAGGATGCCGCCGATCTTTTGCTTCCCGTTTATCAAAGCACCAAGAAGCGCGATGGCTATGTAAGCCTGGAAGTTTCTCCTTACTTAGGCAACGATACGGACAACACAATCGAAGAGGCGCGTCGCCTTTGGACGGCCGTCGCTCGGCCGAATGTCATGATTAAGGTACCCGGGACTGCGGAGGGTATCCCCGCATTCCGCCAGTTAATCAGCGAAGGGATCAACGTCAATGTGACGCTGCTCTTTGCGCAAGAGGTTTACGAAGAAGTAGCCGCCGCTTATATCGATGGAGTTGAGAAATATGCTGCACGCGGCATGGACGTGAGCCAGATCGCGAGCGTCGCCAGTTTCTTCATTAGCCGCATCGATTCGATGATTGATTCGCAGCTCAATGAGCTCATCAAGAAAGAAACTGATCCCGCGCGCAAGGCAAAGTTGCAAGGACTTCTCGGGAAGGTCGCGATCGCCAATGGGAAGCTTACCTATCAGGCTTACGAACGCATCTTTTCGTCTCCGCGCTGGAAAGTGCTGGCGGCCAAAGGCGCGCAGACACAGCGCGTATTGTGGGCAAGCACGAGCACGAAAAATCCGAGCTACCGCGATGTGATGTACGTGGAAGAGTTGATTGGCCCCGATACTGTTAATACTTTGCCTCCGGCTACCCTCGAATCATTCCGCGATCATGGCAAGCCACGCCAGAGTCTGACGGAAAACGTCGAAGGCGCGCAAAAGACGATGGAAGATCTTGCATCCGTGGGCATCTCGATGAAAGATGTCACCGCCAAGCTGACCATCGACGGAGTCAAGCAGTTCTCCGACGCTTTCGATAAGTTGCTTGAAACGGTTGAGAAAAATACTCATCGGTCCGCGCCGCAGTTAGCCAAGCAGAATGCGGCGCTTCCCGCCGATCTCGGCGAGGCCGTAAAAAAAAACCTTAACGACTGGCGGGCCGGCGGTAAGGTAAGAAGGCTTTGGCAGAAGGATGCCTCGCTCTGGACAAATACCGATGAAACTGCGTGGCTGGGCTGGCTCAACATAGCCGACGACCAGATCGCCAACGTCTCCAAGCTCAAAGAGGTTGCAGCGGAAATTAAAGAGGCGGGCTTTTCCGACATTCTTTTGCTTGGAATGGGTGGATCCAGCCTTTGCCCAGAAGTATTTTCGCTGACCTTTCCTCAAGTGGCCGGATTCCCCCGGTTGCATATCCTTGACTCGACCGATCCAGCGCAGATCAGACACACGGAAGAAAAACTCGATCTTACGAAGACGCTCTTCATCGTCTCCAGCAAATCGGGAAGCACGCTCGAACCAAATATCTATAAGCAATATTTCTTTCGAGCGCATGAAGCAGAAGGTTGGCGATAAAGCGGGCGACTATTTCATTGCCATCACCGATCCTGGTTCCAAGATGCAGCAGGTTGCCGAGCGAGACCGTTTCCGCCACATCTTTTATGGATTGCCCACCATTGGTGGCCGCTACTCGGCGCTATCCAACTTCGGAATGGTTCCGGCGGCGCTTATGGGCCTGGACATTGAAAAGTTTCTTGAGCGCACAAAGCAGATGATGGATGCTTGCGTGCCAACCATCCCCTTGGAACAGAATCCCGGAGTGATGCTCGGTATCATCATGGGCTCAGCTGCAAAGCTTGGCCGCGACAAGATTACCTTGATTACCTCTCCCGGCATTTCAGACCTGGGAGCATGGCTCGAGCAACTCATCGCAGAGTCCACTGGGAAGCAGGGTAAAGGCATCATCCCCGTTGATCGCGAAACTCTGGGCGCACCAGAAGTTTATGGGCACGACCGCATCTTCGCTTACGTTCGGCTGGAATCCGCGCCGGACGCAGAACAAGACGCGAAAGTGGGAGCGCTCGAAAAGGCCGGGCATCCCGTCGTGCGCATCGCTCTCTCTGAAACCTACAACCTTGGCCAGGAATTTTTTCGCTGGGAGATCGCAACTGCCGTTGCTGGCTCGATCCTGGGCATCAATGCTTTCAACCAGCCCGACGTCGAAGCGAGCAAGCTGGAAACCAAGAAGCTGACTTCGGAATACGAGAGCAAAGGTTCGCTTCCAGTTGAACAACCGGTTCTGGAACAGGACGGCATCAGCCTGTTTACGGACGAGAAGAATGCCGCGGCGCTGGCCCAGGCCGCCGGTTCGGATCGTTCGCTCGCAAGTTATTTGCGCGCGCATTTGGCGCGAATTGGCGAGGGTGATTATTTCGCGGTGCTGGGCTACATCGAGATGAACCCCGAGCACGAGGCACTCCTGCAATCGTTGCGGATGAGCGTTCGCGATCGGAAGCACGTCGCTACCTGTCTTGGATTTGGTCCACGCTTCTTGCATTCAACCGGACAAGCCTACAAGGGCGGCCCCAACAGCGGGGTCTTTCTGCAAATTACGTGCGATGATGCGGCGGACCTGCCGGTGCCACAACAAAAATATTCTTTCGGAGTCGTGAAAGCGGCCCAGGCACGCGGCGACTTCGCCGTTCTGGCCGAACGCGACCGCCGGGCATTACGCGTTCACTTGGGAAGCGACGTGAAGGCCGGTCTTACAAAGCTTGCGAAGCTAATACAGCAAAGCGTGCAATAGCAAAGGATGGAGCAGCGGGCGATCCGCCCGTCAAGCGACAAACTTGTAAGAGACACGACGAGGAGCATTGATGCAGCTAGGAATGGTGGGTCTAGGACGCATGGGCGCCAACATGACGCGGCGTCTGTTGCGTGGCGGTCATCAAGTGGTGGTTTCCGATCTCAGTTCCGACACCGTAAAACAAATTGCGGGCGAGGGCGCCACCGGATCCAGTTCGCTCGACGATTTCGTCAACAAACTGACGGCTCCCCGCGCCGCATGGGTGATGGTTCCCTCCGGCGATCCCACGGAAAAGACCGTGCAGACTTTGCTCTCTCAAATGCAGGCGGGAGACACGATCATTGACGGAGGCAACTCCTACTTCAAAGACGACGTGCGTCGCGCGGAATTGTGCGCTGCGAAGGGCGTGCACTATGTTGACGTCGGCACCAGTGGCGGGGTATGGGGACTGGAGCGTGGCTACTGCATGATGATCGGCGGCCCGAAGGAGGCCGTCCAGCGCCTTGATCCGATCTTCAAAACGCTCGCTCCCGGCCGAGGCGATATACCGCGTACTCCTGGGTTTGAGAAGCGTCCTGGCACCGCCGAAGAAGGTTACATCCACTGCGGCCCATCCGGCTCCGGACACTTTGTAAAGATGGTTCACAACGGCATTGAATATGGAATCATGCAGGCCTACGCCGAGGGCTTTGACATTTTCAAGAACGCCACCAGCAAAGAGCTTCCCGAAAATATTCGCTACGATCTGAATCTTCCGGATATCGCCGAAGTATGGAGGCGCGGCAGTGTGATCAGTTCCTGGTTGCTCGATTTAACCGCCATGGCATTGGTCGAAAATCCTACGCTTTCCGAGTACAGCGGATTCGTGCAGGATTCGGGCGAGGGCCGTTGGACCATTCAGGCGGCGATTGAAGAGGCGGTACCGGCCGAAGTGCTCACGGCTTCCCTGTTTGCGCGCTTTCGCTCGCGTCAGGAGCATACCTTCGCGGACAAGATGCTTTCTGCCATGCGGCAGAAATTTGGGGGCCACGTTGAACCGAAGGCAAAATGAGGGAGATTTGACGATTCCGCGCGTGCTCATTGATCGGGAACTAAGACATCGAATGGACCGCTATGTCGTGATTTAATGATTGAATAGCAAGGGCGGCAGTTCAGTATTAAAAGGGATTAATCACAGAATCTCTCGAAATCAAGAGGAGCGAAATGCCTTTCACGGACGTTCAGCCCGTCGTAACAAAACCCCGTTCCGCGCGCGTGGCCGATCCCTGCATCATGGTCATCTTCGGCTTTTCTGGCGATCTCACGCGTCGCAAGCTGATACCGGCGCTCTACAATCTCGCCAGCCAGAACTTGCTGTCCCCGGATTTTGCGATCATCGGACTCGGCCGCAGTCCTATGAGCGATGAGGACGCGCGCACAAAGGCCACCGAAGATTTCAAGAAATTTGCCAGTGGCCCCATCGATCAAAAGATTTGGGACGACTTTGTTCAACGTATTCACTACATCAGCGGAGATTTCGACAACCCAGACACCTCCAACAACCTGAAAGAAGTACTGACCAAAGTTGATCGAGGCACACGGCAAACATGGCAATTTCTTCTTTTATCTCGCGACTGCCCCGAATTTCTTTGGCGATATCGTCGAACGCCTCGCCAAAGTCGGCCTCATGACCGAGGAGAACGGCCATTGGCGCCGCGTGATCATTGAGAAGCCGTTTGGTCACGATCTTGATTCCGCCAAAGTATTGAACCAGCAACTTCTGAAAGTCGTCTCAGAACGCCAGATTTACCGGATCGACCACTATCTTGGGAAAGAAACCGTCCAGAACATTTTGGCCCTTCGCTTCGCAAACGGAATCTTCGAGCCTATCTGGAATCGACGGTATATCGATCATGTGCAGATTTCCGTCGTTGAGACTGTCGGAGTCGAGAAAGCGCGGAAGTTACTACGACAATGCTGGCGCCTTGCGTGACATGGTCCCGAACCACATCATGCAACTCATCACGCTCACCGCCATGGAGCCGCCCATCTCATTTGAGGCGAACGCAGTGCGTGACGAGCAGGCAAAAATTCTGCACGCTATTCAGCCCTTCAGCAACGAAGACGTGCTGAGCAAAACCGTACGTGGACAATATGGGGAAGGCACCGTGGATGGCGAGCGATGTGCCGGCGTACCGCGCCGAAGAAGGCGTGCCTCCCGACTCCCGAACCGAGACCTTCGTCGCCATGCGATTAATGATCGATAACTGGCGATGGGCCGGAGTTCCGTTCTACCTGCGCACGGGCAAGCGGCTTGCGGGCCGCAACACGCACGTGGTGATTCAGTTCCGCCGCGCGCCCTTCATGCTCTTCCGTGAAACACCGGTCGAGAATATGATGCCCAACCAGCTTGTATTGCACATCCAGCCGGAAGAAGGCATCTCCCTTCGTTTCGCGGCAAAACTCCAGGGCCGGCGATGCAACTCGGCGAGGTAAACATGGATTTCGCCTACACCGACTATTTCGGCCAAACTCCTTCGACTGGCTATGAACGCCTGCTTCACGACTGCATGATTGGAGACGCTACACTGTTCCAACGCGCCGACATGGTCGAAGCAGGCTGGAGCATCGTCAATCCTGCGCTGGACGTCTGGAAGGCCCTGCCCCCGCGAAATTTCCCAAATTATCCCGCAGGCTCGTGGGGACCGAAAGAATCCGAAGACCTGATGGATCGCGATCACCGCCGCTGGAGAAATTTCGAGAAATAAAGCGCAGGATTTCTAATTTGTAATCGACGGTTCTGTGATGTCATCCACTCGAACGATTCAGATTCTCGCTAGCGCCGCCGATCTCTATCATGCTGGCGCGGAGGAATTCGTCCGAGTCGGCCGTCTTGCAATCGGCGCGCAAGGCCGCTTTTCCGTCGCTCTCTCGGGAGGCTCAACTCCCAAGAATCTCTATTCCCTGCTTGCGTCAAATTATTCGGACTTCCCGTGGAATCGCACTTTCCTTTTCTTCGGCGACGAACGTCATGTCCCGCCCACGGATCCCGAGAGCAACTACCGCATGGTCAATGAAGCGCTCCTCTCAAAAATTTCCGTTCCGGCCTCCAATGTTTTTCGCGTGAAGGCAGAAAATCCGGACGCCGCCGCCGCTGCGGCCGACTATGAAGCACAGATCAGAAGCTTTTTTGAATTGAAGCCCACTGAATTTCCGCGCTTCGATTTGATTTTGCTCGGATTGGGACCTGACGGTCACACCGCTTCCCTCTTCCCCGATTCAGAAGGACTGAAGGACAAAACTCATCTGGTGATTGCCAACTGGGTCGAAAAATTCAAGACTTACCGCATCAGCTTCACGTTCCCGGTGCTCAACCATGCGGCTGAAGCGGCGGTGCTGGCCAGTGGCCCTGACAAAGCTGACATCGTGCAACAAGTGCTGGATGGCAATGCAGCGCCGCCCTTTCCTGTTCAGCAAGTGCATCCGAAAGATGGAACCTTACTCTGGATCCTCGATGAAGCGGCGGCCTCGAAGTTGAAACGCTGAGGAACGGAAAATAACTGGAACAGTTTTCGCTGAGCACTCAAGATAAGCCTAACGAGGTCGCAGAGTGACCTTCAGAATGGCTTCGGGGGTGGGACAGAAAACTACGCGGCGCTGCCGCGCCAGTCGCCGATCTCACGTAGCCCGTCTGCTCGAGAATGTTCAAATAGGCGGACTTTGTGACGGTTGTGCTCGAACTCGTGAATGTCAGCCCAGACTTCCGCCTGCCAGGATCGTTCGTGAGTCGCCGCCTCGCCGCACGATGCGCAGCGGGTGTGAAACGTGACTCCCGGTTTCTGTGTGGGTAAGCTCTGGAGTTCGAGAAATACGCAGCGGACTTCCTCAATCTCATCATCCGGGCCAAGCACATGCTCGTAGCGCAGCAGGTATCCGAAGCCCAGTTTCCGGGCTTCAATCTCGGCTTCCTCGCGCGTATGGAACGGCCCGTATTCGGCCCGCAGTTGCTCAGTGGAGTCGCAGGCCATCCAGAAAATGTCTTTATAAGCCATCGCGCGCCCTCGCCTTGCAAGCTGGAATGAAGACGGGAACCGACCCCGTCAACGAACTCACCCCTTATGCCGCAGCTTGAAAGCCCGCTGAAACAATCGAGCGTGTCCGCATTTGACTGAGCAATTCAAGTACCGAGAGCGCCAAGCCAAGGGCTGATTCTGCCTTCCTTTCGACGACGACGGGCAGTCCAGATTCTTATGAAAATAAATTACTTAGCTGAAATCGGCCTCCCCTTACAGCGCTTTGACAATCGCTAGGGAGAATGTCGATGTGAAATCCGTTGCCGCGAATCTCTAAAATTGTCGCACCTGGTCAACCACCATCCCCTGCTTCCCAGCCCGGAAGCAGCGGATTCCAGAAGTAGCCACTCGGTTGTTCGAATCGACCACCGAGTGCGGCGACCACCCTCGGGATGCGGACAAACTTGCCCGCAAGACTCGCTGCAACTTGCTCTTAGAGACTTCCCCCCGTTGCCGCAGCGGCAACGGATTTGGCTTTTGCCTCGGGAGAAGAAAGGGCGTCTCTGCCCGGAGCAGAATTCCATCCGACAGGTATTTCGACCTCGCGACTTAGCTGCGTAGGCCAGGTTGAGCCGCCGTGGCTCGCGACATATAGCGCGAGTTCCAGTCGCGTCCACACACCCAGTTTGTCGAATGTCGTTCGCAAGTAGTTCTTGATGACCTGTTCGCTCGTTCCGAGCACGGAGGCAATGTCCTTGTTCATCAGACCTTGCCACACTAACGAAGCAACTTGAATTTCTCTCGCGGTCAGTCGATCACGCGGCTGCATGGCTGAATTTGCTCCTTTATAAACATCGCTGTCGCAAGTTTCACCCGCTTGCGGCCTTCTCTGATTCCTGCGCGCAAGAACAATGTGCGCAGATGTTGTTTCACGGTTCGTGGGCTGATGTTCAAGTAGCTTGCGATCTCCTTGTTGCTACAACCTTGTGCAAGGAGATGCAAAACCTGCTGGTCCCGCGGAGTGATCTTGATTTCATTGAGATTTATCATTGCCGGTGACGTCCGCTCCTTCAGTTCAATCTTCGGGTCGCGACCCGCTGTCTCTATTGCATCTTGTTCGCCAGATATTCGCCCCGTAGAAACCCCATTCCTGTCCACCACTTACAGGCAGGTTCGCCGGCTTTGAGCACTTTCTTAAGCTCTTTTCATGAAGGAAGTCCCACTTTGAACTCCCATTTCGGGACTTTACGCCTCGCATGCCAAGACTTTAAGGATAGGTGGACATGACCTACCCCACCTAGCCTATGATTCCTCGCGGTTTTCTTCATCAAGCCGGCAAAGTTGCACTACAATTGAGGTCTGAGTTAGTAATCTCCCCTCCGAAGCCATGCCTTCGATCCGACCCAAGCTGACGCTCGACGAGCAATCTTTTGAAGGGTTGCTGGCGGCGGCGTTCACAATTCAGCAGCACAACGACCGGATAAGAAATTCTCCTCCAACAGATGATCGCGCGCCAATTGAAGATCAACGCGCGCCCTCGGGCGGCGGAGCGGTCTGCCGGAACTGCGGAGCGCCATCGGATGCGATCCAAACCTCGTGTCCGAGTTGTGGTATCGAAAATTTTCGTCCTGGCGAGCGACTCCAGCGCACTTGGGCTTCCATGTGGCTGATGAGTCAGGAAAAAGATCTAGCTACTGAAGACGGGGGCAGGCCGGAGTTTCACGCACGGAAATCAATCCCAGAAGCAAGTCAAGATGAGGACGATACTTCCAACTCAGATTTGACGTTTGCGGCGCCAGTCTCTGAGCCTCAATCGCACACGACGAATCTCGATATTGCTCAAGTCGACGATGCAGAGTTCCGGCCGGAGGAGTCGGATGATGCTGTCGCGCTCGCTCTGGAATACGGCTTCGGATACGCGCCCGGGTGGCCTTTTGGATGTGAGAGTCAAACTGCGATTTCACCGCGCCGATCTATACCTTGGGATCTCCATCCTAGTGGCATTCCTGGCGCTTGTGTGGCCGCTGCCAGCACAGCAAAGTTCCAAGCTCAGACCGTGGGAAAGGATGCTGGTCGCAATGGGAATCGCAGAGGCGCCCGTTCCCGTGCAGCATTTTCCGGGCGACCCGAACATTAAGGTCTGGGTCGATACCCACACGGCTCTCTATTATTGCCCAGGGGATGAACTGTACGGAAAATCAGCGGATGGCCACTACAGCACCCAGCACGAGGCACAGTTAGACCGCTTCAAACCCGCGGAGCGTCGAGTCTGCGTCGAATAATCTTCTGACCGAATTCTCAGCGCAAAAACAACGCCCCACCATGTGGGTGGGGCTGAGCGGACAAGAAATATGTGTCCGAAATGATGTCGAATTGTCTCGGTGTGCGGTCGACCTTACGCTTGATAGACCTGCTCAAAACGCCGGGCTTCATACCATAAAGCCAACTCGACGCGATTCCAGAGACCTAGCTTGTCGTAGATCAAGCGCAGGTCATTTTTCACCACGTGTTCGGTCGTGCCTAGGGTGCTCGCGATTTCGCTGTTCTTGCAGCCTTCGGCTACGTATTGGATGATGATGTGTTCCCGTTCGCTGGGACCCCAGAAGGTGCCCGTCTCTCCTGCCATAATTGTCTCCTGTACAACATAGTCGCGAGTTTGACCCGCTTGATTCCGCCTTTAATCCCGAAACGAACAAAAAGGCGATTGAAATAAGCCTTGACGGTCCGCTCGGCAATATGAAGATTCCGAGCGATCTCCGAGTTGTCGCATCCTTGCAGCAGAAGATCGATGATCTGCCGCTCCCGCGTGCCCATCTCGTTGAATTGATTATCCATAGGACCGAACACCTTTCAGACGCCTCGTGATTGCCAGTGTGGCAAACTCCCGAGTCCAAGATCGATTCTGACTGGGTTTTTACCTCGTATGACCGCATCATTTTGCATGCACGCGGCCACTCTCACGGTTGCACGTGAATAAAATGTGAAATTCCATACGAATCTATGTTTTTTGCCCAAAAACGATCGAAAAGTAGGGTTCTCCTGAGGGGTTCCTACAGTGTTTCATGGGGTATTCAGGGAGCGTCCGCAGGACTTCTAGGGTGAACTACTTAGTATAAAGTTCCGTCTATTCGGCGCCAGGAGCGGAAAATTACACACTAGTGCACCCGGAATCGCTTGCCTGCAACCTGCCCTATAATGACCATTGTGGATTTCAGATTAGTCAGTAATTACAAGCCCCAGGGCGACCAGGGAAGAGCGATCGAGGCCCTCACCCGCGGAATTTATGACCGCGAACAGCACCAGGTATTGCTTGGAGTCACGGGCTCGGGCAAAACTTACACCATGGCCAAGGTCATTGAGGCGGCGAACCGCCCCGCCCTGGTCATGGCCCACAATAAGACGCTCGCCGCCCAGCTCTACCATGAGTTCAAGAGCTTCTTCCCGCAGAATGCGGTCGAGTACTTCGTCTCCTACTACGACTTCTACCAGCCCGAGGCCTACGTACCAGCGGCCGACCTGTACATTGAAAAAGAATCGACGATCAATGACGAACTGGATAAGCTGCGGCTCTCGGCCACTCGGTCGCTGTTTGAGCGGCGCGATTGCCTGATTGTGGCTTCTGTCAGCTGCATTTATGGCTTGGGATCTCCGGAGGCGTACTACGGGATGTTGCTGTTCCTCGAGAAGGGGCAGAAGATCAAGCGCGGCGACATCACCAAGAAACTGGTCGACATTCTTTACGAGCGCAGCGAAAGCGAATTCCGGCGGGGCACGTTTCGAGTACGGGGCGACGTCATTGAGATTTATCCCACCTACGATGACATGGCCTACCGCATCGAGATGTTTGGCGATGAGATCGAGTCACTCTCGCAGATCGATCCGCTCTTTGGCACCGTCAAGCAACGCTACATGCGGCTGCCCATTTATCCGAAGACGCACTACGTCATGAAAGATGAGACTCGCGCTTTGGCTGTCGAGTCGATCAAGAAAGAGCTGGCGTGGTGGGAGGTTGAACTCGAAAAGCAGGGACGCACAGTGGAGGCCCAGCGCATCCACCAGCGCGTGATGTACGACCTCGAAATGATCAAGGCCATGGGATACTGCCACGGCATTGAGAATTACTCGCGGCACTTTACGGGACGCATGCCGGGCGAGCCTCCGCCGACGCTGCTGGATTATTTTCCGCGCGACTTCATGATGTTTATCGACGAATCGCACCAGACTGTGCCGCAGTTGCACGCGATGTATCATGGCGACCGGTCGCGCAAACAAACGCTGGTCGAGTACGGGTTTCGCATGCCGTCCGCGCTCGACAACCGGCCTTTGACATTCGAGGAGTTCGAGCACCGTACGAACCAGCTTGTCTACGTGTCGGCGACGCCGGGGCCGTACGAGCTAACAAAGTCTGCGGGAGTGGTGGTCGAGCAGATCATTCGGCCGACGGGACTGATCGATCCGCCAGTCGAAATTCGTCCGGTAAAAGGGCAGATCGACGACCTTCTGCACATGATTCGCGATCGCGTGGCGCGCAACGAGCGCGTGCTGGTTACCACCCTGACCAAGCGCATGTCGGAAGACCTGGCCGAATATTACGGCGAGGTCGGCGTTAAGTGCCGCTACATGCATTCGGAGATCGAAACTCTGGAACGAGTGAAGATTTTGCGTGATTTGCGCAAGGGTGAGTTCGACGTGCTGATTGGCATTAATCTCCTGCGCGAAGGGCTTGATCTGCCGGAAGTGTCCCTCGTCGCGATACTCGATGCTGACAAGGAAGGCTTTTTGCGATCAGCAGGCTCGCTTATTCAGACGATTGGCAGGTGTGCGCGCAATTTGAATGGACGCGCAATCCTTTATGCTGACCGCATGACCGATTCGATGAAGAAGGCGCTCGACGAAACTAACCGCCGGCGTGCGATTCAGCAGGCTTATAACGAAGAACACGGAATCACGCCCGAGTCGATCATTCGTCCGCTCGACATGACGCTGGTTGCGATTGTGGGAGCCGACTATGCCGACCTTACGAGCGAAGCGGATGGCATTCCCGACTTCAAGTCGCAGGAAGAGTTGGATGCGTTCATCGCAAAGCTCGAAAGCGATATGCGCGAGAGCGCCAAGCGGTTTGAGTTCGAGAAGGCAGCCAAACTTAGAGACACCATTAAAGAGCTGCGTACGAAAGAGTTTCTGTTCGCCTAGGGAACGGACGACACCACGGCCACCCGCATTCCGTTCGTATACCGGAAAAGCGTCTGCGTAGAACTGCTCTGCCCTCTGTGATTCCCAGGATCTACTCCTCGAGTTACTCTCTTCGTTATGGCGGGGCCTTGAAACGGGTTGTAACATGAGTGTCGCCCACTTACGGAAGGGCGCCTTTCATTTGCCCCATCCTTGTCCAATTTCGCGAGCGAGAAAGAGCCTTCGGCTTTTTAGTGGTTTGGCGTTCGCTCTATTTCTCGGCATCCTGTCGTCTAGCCGTATTGTCGCGCAGCCGAACTGTCCACTCCCGCCCGCCATTCAAGCGACTTCCCACGAACAGAACATTTTTTCTGACCAGCAAGAAATGGATTTGGGCGATGCTATGGCCGACAGCCTGGCGCGCAGAATCAGAATTATTGAAGACGACAAGCTCAATGCGTACCTGCGCGCGATGGGTGATCGACTCGTCCAACATTTGCCGCCCAGCCAAATGAAGTTCCGTTTTACCCTGGTCGAACTTCCGGAAGCGAATGCATTCAGCATTGCCGGCGGCCGGGTCTATGTGAGCCGCAAGATGGTCGCGCTAGCGCATAGCGACGACGAACTGGCCGGAGTACTCGCCCACGAACTTGGACACATCGTTACCCATCAGACCGCCATACAGATTACGGCTCGCTTGCGCGAAGTTTTGGGAGTCACCCAGGTAGGGGATCGCGCTGATGTGTTTGAGAAGTTCCACCAACTGCTGGAGAACGCTGGGCGCAGGGCGGCTCGTGGTGGTGGCGAAGAAGAGGATAAGCAATACGTCGCCGATCAGGTTGCGCTCTACGCGATGGCGCGTGCCGGATATGCGCCCCACGCCTACGTCGACTTGTGGGATCGCTTCCAGCAGACGCACGGTAAGACCGGCAGTTGGATCTCAAATCTTTTTGGCACGACCAAACCTTCCGAACGCCGGTTGGGAGTGATGCTGAAAAATGTTTCGGCCCTGCCGCCGGGATGTGCGGACATGAAGCCAAAGTCTCCGACGGAAGAGTTCGCAGGTTGGCAAGGAGAAGTGATCGCCTACAGCGGGTTTGGTACGAAGGAATCGCTGCCGGGTCTTGTTTTCAAGCAGACGCTCGCGCGGCCCCTTCGGCCCGACGTCACCCATCTGCGGTTCAGTAGCGACGGCAAATACCTCCTGTCCCAGGATGAAGGTGGCGTCCATGTCTTGACGCGGGAACCATTCGCCGTTCTCTTTTACATTCCTGCCGTCGACGCCTACCCAGCGCAGTTCGCTCCTGATTCGCGCTCGATTGTTTTTTACAACCGATCGTTGCGTGTGGAGACCTGGTCGATCGCAGACCAACGGCGGAACTCGGTCCATGAGCTCACACTGTTGAATCCGTGCTTTCAATCTGAATTGTCGCCGGACGGCTCCACGCTGGCTTGCTTGAGTTCTGAGATGACCTTGTTGCTGATCGACGTGCAAAACGGCGCCACGCTGGTAAGCAAGAAGAGCTTTCTGCGATGGGATTACAGTACGGGCTGTGCCTTTGCGGCATCACTTGCCGGCGGCCCGGCACACTTGATCGCAATGAAGTTTTCACCCGATGGCCGCTATTTTCTGGCCGGGCACAATGTGGAACATCTTGCATGGGACCTGAGCGAGCATCGAGAGTTCGGATTACCGGGTGCAATCAAAGACATTCTTGGCAGAAGCTTTGCCTTCATTGGGCCCGACCGGATTATCGGGGTGGATACATCGCTGAAAAAATCCCTTCTGTTGCGCTTCCCCTCGGGAGAGCGGCTTCAGCGGATCCCGTTAGGGTATGGACTCGAGCTGAACTCAGCGACCCATGGTGACTACTTATTTGTCGGCCCGCTCAAACGTGAGCCGATGGGTTTGGTCGACTTGAAAACAGAAAAGCTGCTCGTTGATTTCAAGCATCCCGCCGCGGATGTTTACGGCACCACCATGGTGACGGAGCAAATCACCGGAGAGCTGGCTCTCCATTCTTTGGAGAACCTGTCCGCGGACCCTCCGCCCTCAGCTACAGTGAAGCTGCCGCAGGCCCGTTTATCTCCCCTGCGGGCAATCGCTGTTTCGCCCGACTTCAACTGGATGGCGGTTTCCCAGAGCTCACGCGGAGCTGTATGGGATCTTACCCATAACATTCGCACAATGGAGCTGGGCAGTTTTCATGGGGCCTGGTTTGCTCCCGACCAGCTCTTCTATGTCGACCTGTCCAAATTCATGGAGACGGAACGTGCGATCGCTCAGATCAACCCGGTCATGGGGCACGGAACATTGGGTTACAAAATTGGCGATGCAATCGCCAGTCAACACGGACCTTACATTGTGATGTCCAAGCCAAGAGCTTTGAACAAGGATGTGTTCGACATGGCGTTCGACTTCGGTTGCATGCAATCGATACTGGCTCAACTCCTCGGTCTACCCACCGGTCCGCAATCGCGCAACGAAGACGTGGAACTTCATGACGTCCGCGATGGTCATCTGGTGTGGTCACATTACTTTCCAAAGGAAGTGCCTACTCTTTCGATTGAATCCGGCAAAGTGCTTTTACGTTGGTCGCTCAAAACCGTTGCCGGGCGCGATGAAATCAGTAAGTATCCGGACCTCAAGAAATTCACCACCGACGACGATTACCTGCTTGAGGAAATCGATCTTCACAACGATAGCGTGAGCGGGAAGCTGGTGATCCCGACGCACAAGGGTTCTTTCACCGTACAACACGCGTTCAGTCAGGATGATTGGGTCGTGGTATCGGCGAGCGGCAACCAGATACTTACCTACTCTCTCGCCAGCGGTCAAGAGAAGGGACATTTCTTTGGAGCCAATCCGTGGGTGTCACAGAACGGGCTGCTTGCTGTAGAAAATGAAGCAAGCCAACTCAGCATTTACGATCTGGCGAGTTCGCAACTCAAACGGCAGTATTCATTCGAGGATCCAATTTTGTACAAGGACTTCTCCCCCGAAGGCAAAAGGATGTTGGTATTCACAGCCGCTCAGACGGCCTACATTCTCGATCTCACGGCAAAAGAGTAGCCACCGCTGCGTCCGCCGCAATATAGTCATCGTGTCACTTTAAACGCACATTAAAAGAGGGTAGCCAAATGTTCTGTGCCAAGTGTGGTGCTCCCATGACGGATGGCAGTCAGTTTTGCAACCAGTGCGGCCAGTCCGTCTCGGCACCCATCATTCCGCAAGAGAACGTTGCATCTGCCCCGCCGCCTGCTGCTCCACCTTCTGCGGCATCTTCCGATGCCCCAACCAGCGGCAAAGCACTTGGCAGCATGATCTCTGGCATCCTGGGTCTGATTCTTTTCGTCCCCGCGATTGCAGCCGTTATTCTGGGGCACCTTTCCCGTGCGGAGATTCGCAAGAGCAACGGACGACTTCAAGGAAATGGGATGGCGATCGCCGGACTCGTCATGGGATACATGACTCTCGCGTCTTTGCCATTCATTCTTATCATCGCCGCGATTGCAATTCCCAATCTGTTGCGAGCGCGAATTGCGGCCAATGAGACATCGGCAGTGAGCACGGTTCGGCAGATCGTCGTGGCGGAGGTTACCTATCAGGTCACATATCCAGCGGTTGGCTATACCTGCAGGCTCTCTTCCTTGGGCGGAAAGGGCGATGGCACGCCGAGCGCGGGAGCGTGCGCAGCTGCTGGAAGATCGAATCGTCTCAGCCGAGCATTACGGATATCATTTTGTCCTTCAGAATTGTGTAAACACGGATACGGACCATAAATATCAGGTCGTGGCCTACCCAAGGACTCGGAACCAGACAGGAGTGCGCACATTTTGTTCAGATGAATCGGGGATCATCAAAGTCGGCGAGTCCGAAGAAGACTGCCTGACAAGTGGTTCACCCCTCTAGTGCACGGGAATCAACTGACGGTGCCTCCACTTTGTGCAACGCCCGTAGGGCGAGGTCTTGGCCGTTGGTGGGAGACCGCGATTCACAGCGCGATCCCCCAGGGCTTTTCGGGTGACACGTAGAAAGCAGCTGAAGCTAGATCAATCCTTCCAGCCGCACGTAGCTTGCTTCCATTCCTCGTTCCATCCCTGTCGCAAGCATGGCTGCCCGCGTTTGGGCATCGGGTAGCGTCATGCGCATAGTCATCAACGTGCCTGTGCCGTCCGGATCAAATCTCGTTTCAATATGATTGTCCGGGGTAGGGTCTGGCATGTGCATCCGCTCCACATGAACAATGCGACTGTAAGGCTCGAGTTCCAGAAATTCACCGGTGAGATGGAATCCCCCGCCCTTGCCATTAGACCACTCGTAACGGATCTTGCCGCCTGGCTTCGCTTCATTGATGCAGACGGGCATCGTCCAACCTTCCGGGCCAAGCATCCATTGCTCGATTAATTTAGGATCGGTGTGGGCGCGGTACACAGCCTCTGGAGGCGCAGCGAAACGCCTCGTCACTACCACGTGTGTATCGCCTTCGGTTTTCAGCGTTAGTTTGCTCATTGTGTTTTTCCTTTCTTATCCGGTTCCATGCCGGCCAGAACTTTGTCGAGCCGGTCGTAGTTCTTCTCCAAGGCTTTTCGCAGCATGGCAAGCCATTGGTCCATCGCGTCAATCCCAGCCTTCGCGAGACGACGAGGGCGCTTCGTGCCATCGACGCGGCGAACGATGAGTCCCGCATCTTCCAGCACCTTCAAGTGCTGAGAGATCGCCGGCTGCGTCATCTCGAATGGCTCCGCCAGTTCATTGACGGTGGCCTCCCCCTTGGCGAGACGGGCAAGAATCGCGCGGCGCGTGGGGTCGGCCAGAGCAGCGAAACTGACGTTCAGATCGACCATAGGTATTAACTTATATAAGTGTTTGCTTATTGTCAAGATAAAAATAACTTCCTCCAGGCGGAGCCTGCCCCCTTCCCGTTCAGATCAAGCGGTGCATTGAAATGAGCCGATAGTGCGCGGGGACGACGGAAAATGGTAGTCCGTCAATCCGAGTTGCGATTATGCGAAGGGGTTATCACGAAGAGGCTTTACTTTGCGGGAGATAGGTCGCCGGTAGCCAGAACATACGTCGTCGATTTGCCTAGCTTGATATTGACTCGAGCGGACGTTAGAGCGAGTGAGCCATCGTCAAGGTGTACAGCATCGACATCCTTCATCATCACGCGGTGGTCGGAGACAGTCGAAGTCGGAGCAGGCGGAATGTCGCTTCCATCGGGCGTGGCACCTGGTGGAAGCGGCCGCGAGTAAGGCACGCTCGATCGAGGTCCGCCAGTCTGCGCTCCGATCTCGCCATGTACACCAGTTGGCCGGTCATCAGTGCTATCTCCGGCTGCCGTGATCCGGATCGGGTAATACCACGCTGTCAAATAAGCCTTCAGTTCGAAAGACTGATCTTTCCAGCGCACGCTATTGATCCGAATGGCGAGACGACAGGGGTCGCTGGCGGATTTCGCGCTCGACTGCACAACCTCTCCGGAAAAAGTAGCCCCTTCTGGAATCACTTTGCCGCCGACGAGGGTAGCGATCGTCAGGGTGGCCTCGACTTTCGCGCCCACAGGAGTCGTACCAGCTACCACTTTTTGGCGCATTGTTACCGGGAACTCCTGCGCAGCCACTGTGTTGGTCGTCGGCGTCTTCGATTGGGCAAAAAGTGAAGTAGAGAGGAAGACGAAGATCAAGATCCCTGGTTGGAGAACGCGTTTTCTTGCCGGCACGTTGAGTTTCCCTTGGTAATCGTGAGCCCGGTTAACCGAAGATCACTGTTAAGATCGAGTCTATCGCAAGTGTGACAGTATGGTTGGCGAGACGCGGTTGCAGCCGTACGATCCGCGTTTTCGAAACGTTCGCGTGTGGGAGCACAACAGACGATGCGACTTCTGAATATCTTAAGCGGAATTTCGATTCTGATTACGACTGCGGCCTACGCTCACATGCTGCATCACTTTTCCAAGGAAGCGGCAAATAACAACCCCGTGTTCTGGGCAGGAATGGTATTTGCGGTGATCGTAGGAATTTTCGCCTTCATCGGGGCCTGCGTGCTTCTACGCCGGAGACGCGGATGAACGTCGCCCACGCGGCTATCCGTGTTTCACGAAGCGCAAGGAAGCCGAGTTCATGCAATAGCGGAGGCCGGTGGGTTTGGGACCATCATCAAAGACGTGCCCGAGATGCGCGTCACATTCCGAGCATGAAACTTCAGTGCGCAACTCTCCGATGCTGAAGTCGTTGGCGCCGTGCACATTTTCCTTGGCAATCGGCGCCCAGAAACTTGGCCAACCCGTCCCCGAATCAAACTTTGTCTCCGAACTGAACAGCGCGTTGCCGCAGCAGATACAGCGGTAAAGACCTTTCTGGTTCGTTTCGGCATATTCGCCAGTAAAGGCCCTTTCTGTTCCCTGTTTGCGCGTGACCTCGAATTGCAGAGGATTAACTGCTTCTTCCAATCGTCATCGCTCTTGCGGACTTTCTTCACCTGCATGCTTGCCGATCTTCTTGCCAGAGTCGTCGAACGCAATCACGGTGACGATGTCTTTGTCGCTTTCACTTCGAGCCGAAGCACCTGCGGCTTTCAATAACGGGCTAGCCAACCAGGCAGTCATGCCTGCTCCCGTGATCGCGAGTGCCGAACTTCTAAGAAATGTTCTCCGGTCTGTCATTTTCGTTCTTCTCTTTCGTAGAACTTAGCTTCATTCCCATACTCACTTGTAAAGCGTGGGAAACTGCTGCCGCAGATGGTCTACCTTTGGTGCATCGTTGATGGCGATGTAAGGATTGTCAGGATGCAGTGTGGCGTAATTCTGGTGATAAGACTCGGCCGCATAGAAACCGTTGAGCGGCACCACCTGCGTCACGATCGGCTTCGAGAATACTTTCGCGTCATCCAATTGCTTGATGTATGCCTCGGCGATGTGCTGCTGCTGCGGATCACCGTAGAAAATGACGGAACGATATTGCGTGCCCTGGTCCGGGCCCTGGCGGTTCCGTTGCGTGGGGTCATGTGCAACCGAGAAAAATATCTTGAGTAGCTGGCCGTAAGAAATCTGCGCGGGATCAAAGGTGACCTTCACGGATTCAGCGTGTCCGGTATCGCCATTGCTCACCTTTTCATACTCGGCCGTCGACTTGTCTCCGCCCGCATATCCCGACGTCGCATCGATGACCCCTTTCACATGCTGAAAGACTGCTTGCACTCCCCAGAAGCAACCGCCCGCAAAGACGGCAGTTTGTTTCCCGTGAGCTGATGCCTGTGGGGTGTCGTTGGCAGGATCCGGGAGGGTGACAGTCTTGCCAGTGGCGTTCGCTTGGTTGCAGGCGACGAGGACGCCTAGTCCGAAGATCAGTATGAGCCCTCGAATTCTATTGAATGCGGTCCGGTTATTCCGCCAGTTGGCCATTAGGATTAGCCTCCAGTGAGTCAGATGCGGAAGAAGCCCAGAAGTTACAGGCTCTTATTTGGCTAGCAATTAGCTTCCGGCGGCGGTGGCGCGGGGCTGGGGAGGCGTTTTGCCGGCTTCGCGGGCGGCTACAGAGAGTTCCTTTTCGAGGGAAGCGAAGCGTTGAAAAACTTCGTGCAGACGCAGTGCCATATTCAAAATGGTATCCGCCTGAACGCGGGTCTTGGCGGGAAGTCCCGGCTCCATAGAAAGAAGCTCGGCATTTCCAAGGACCGAAGTTAAAGCATTGTTGACGTTATGGCGCATCTCGACCATGTAGCGTCCGAGAGTTGCTTCCGCTTGGGCAATTGCGCAAATTTTCTCGGCATTATAAGCGCGCGTTTCTGCCAGGCAGCGGCCGAGGATTTCGCGTCCGATTAGACCGGCCACCACAGGCCAGAGCCCATCCTGACCCCGCAATTCAATGAACCCGTTTTGCGCGCTCGAAAATGGAAGCGAGTTATCCGCATGAATCAGGAGAGCCGGTTTGCCAGTCGCCGCCAGCGCCTTCTTCACAACCGAGTGCGAATCGGGAGAAGAGACGTCGGCAATCGCGAGATCATACTGACCGGCATCCAGATCGTGTACCAACGCCTGATCGAGAACCGTAAACTCAGGCAGATTTTCCGGTTCGCTGGGCCAATGACTAGAAACTTCCCGCGCAAAGGCAGGATTGGTCGAGAGTATAAGGACGCGGGTTATTGGCATCGATATTCGCCTGGCTCGTCAGCTACAGCAGTATTCGCAATGGAAAATTGTTACCGTGCAATCATCGTGCTTCGGCACGGGAATAGCACCTTCTTCTTACTCTTTTGAAGGAGCGCCTGAGTCCGACGATGCCGCAGCGGCGCGTCCCATTGAAGGCTTCTGCCCGGTACCCTGCAATGCGTCGTCGACTGCGGCACGAAGGTCAACCAGCATCCGCAAAGGCTGTCCTGAAGAATACTCAGCGTGGAACATGACCTTCCACGATTGGCAGATCATGCGCAAACGGGTAGTCGGCTCCTCGGCAGAAAATTGCGCACGCCGGCAATCGATCGTCGAAACGCCTAGACGCTCAAGTTCCCGCAGTCCATCCTGTATCGCATTGAGATCGTCATGCATGAGCCGGAAGAAAGTGCGCCGGATCATGAAACTAAAGCGCGCAAAAGCGACCATGGCAGCGGGATCGAAATAGCGATCGCCAGCCTGCGTCTTGAGTTTGCGCCCCTGTTCCAGCGTTCCGCCGTGCAGAAGTTCGCTCAATCGGCGGCACCGCGCGGCCGATTGCATAAGATTTTCGAGTGGCGCGAGCCAGCCGGGAAGTTCAGGCTGCTGCGGTCCAAGAACAGGCTCGAGGACTTGGGCGACGTATGCCAGATCGACGTCCGAGTCCTCGAGACGCGAAGGCGCGCAAAACGAGAAATACTGCACCAGCAGAAAATCGATCTTGTCGCGATCGGCAGACGATTTCGCCGGCTTGCTCAAGTGATGCGCAAGCAACTCGCGAAGCGAACTCTCGCTCGACAGAGGCGAGGTCTGCAAAAACTGCCGCAACTGGTGGACCTGAATCTGCGTATCGACCTGCTGGAGCCACTCTTCAACTTGTGTCTCGTTGATCGTGTCCGCGGCAGTATGAGCGTCGAAGGGACAGGCAGGAACTTCAACGACAAATTCGCAGACCAGCGCCTGGTAAACAGGGTGCAAGGTCTGGAACATGGACCGAGGTTCTTCGGACGAATGGGACGAATGCTCGAATGCAGTCATGATTTCACAATCCAGTTGGAAACAGGTTTAAGGAAACGTGCGGCAACCACGGTCCGTTCTGAGTGATATTGAACGGCGACAACAGATGCTTCAGCGTGCAGGGTGCCGTCCCGGCTTTCGACCAGAACGTGATCGGCAAATTCCAGCGGGTAGCTGACCGCGAATAAAACTTCGTTAGGGGTGCCGAATTCGATGACGGTTTCCTGCAGGGCGCTCCACCCATTTCGCGGGGTCGGACTTTTGCCATCCGCGCTGACAGCGACGGCGGCATCCTGTTTGGCGCGACTGAGACGCACCGGGATGCGCACCGGAGTTGCGTCAGGGAAAAACCTTGCGAGACGGCTGACGAACTCGGACTCAAGAGCACGAGCGGTAGCAGTTGCCTGGTTGGGCACGGTGAACCTCAGCTTCAAGAGTTTGAAGCAACCGAGTCTTCCCTCTTCCTGGTTTGAAAGCGTTGCAAGAAGACTCGCTTTGCTTTATCACCGTTTACTAATGCACGACCACATCCGAACTCGTGAAGGACATGCACCGTCGAGCAACTGCAAGAAAGTAAGCACCTTACGGGGTCGGTCGGGAAGTAAATGCGGATGCGGGGGTTCAGTTATGAACGAAGCATGTCTCAGATTGAAACGACAGTCTCGAATTGTCTCAATTTCGAGTCTTTCGGCGCGGCACTGAGACAACTATTGCAGGGTGCTTCGGGAGGCCTGCTCGCCAGTCCCAATGTTGTAGCGCTTCAGCTTGCGATAGAGGGTTGCCCGGCTGATGCCAAGCATTTTACCGGCTCGAGCTTTATCTCCATGGACCTGTGAGAAAACGCGAGCAATCGTGGCCCGTTCGATGTCTTCCAGGTCAGTCGTCGAAGGACCCGAAAACTGTTGCGAATCGAGCGCTGTCTCCTGGATCTCGGCACGCGCGATGGTGGCAGGCAGATCATCGACCTCAAGTACGCGTTGATCTGTAAGAGCCACCGCACGCTCCAGACAGTTTTCGAGCTCGCGAACGTTGCCCGGCCAATCGTAGTCAAGCAGGGCTTTCATGGCCTCGCCGGAGATCTGAACACCCCGTCCGGGGGCAAGACGTTCAAGAAACCAGTTGGCAAGAATCGGAATGTCGGAGCGGCGCTCGCGCAGCGGCGGCAATGTAATCGTGACTACATTTAAGCGAAAGAAAAGATCTTTGCGAAAAGTCCCTTTCTTATAGTCGGACTCGAGATCGCGATTGGTGGCGGCCATGATGCGCACATCCACCTTGATCTTCTGATTGCTGCCCACAGGCCGAACTTCTTTTTCCTGCAGGAAGCGCAGGATCTTTGCCTGCATTTCTAGGGGCAGTTCTCCCACCTCGTCCAGGAAAATGGTTCCCGTGTCCGCGGACTGAAGCAGCCCTTGTTTGGACCGTATCGCGCCGGTAAATGCGCCCTTTTCGTAGCCAAACAGTTCGCTCTCAATCAGAGTTGGAACAAGGGATCCGCAATCGACCGCCACAAACGGACGAGTGGCAAGTTTGCCGCGGAAATGCAGCGCGCGAGCGACCAACTCCTTACCCGTGCCACTTTCGCCGAAGATCAACACAGGAGTACGCGTATCTTTCAGGCGCGAGATCAAACGCAGCACATGCTGAATGCTCGCCGAGTTGCCGATGATGCCGTGCACTGCGGTTTCGGTCTCAGAGCGTTCACGAAGAAAGAGATTTTCTTCTTCCAGACGAACTTTGTCGGCCATTCTCTGCAGGAAGAGACGCAGTTCATCCAACGGAGCAAATGGCTTCGAGATGTAGTCATAGGCGCCAAGTTTCATCGCCTGAACCGCCGTTTCGACCGAGCCATGTCCGGTCATGACAGCGACAGCCACCCGGGGATGGTCACGCTTCACCTGTTCAAGAAATTCGAGACCAGATAAGCGCGGCATCACCATGTCGGTGAGCACCATGTGCACCGGTTGCTCTTCAAGAAGAGCAACCGCGGCATCGCCATCTTCAGCTTCCAGACACTCGAAACCCAGGGACTCGCCCACCGTCATGCACAGGCGGCGGATAGTTTGCTCATCGTCAACGATCAGTAACCGGATTCGAAAATCAGTAGTCATGAGGCCTTGCCCATCGTCTTTTCAACGATTGAGATGAAATCGTGAACTCGAAATGGTTTCTCGACGCAGGGAGCGCCCGTCCGGCGCAGGGTCGCGGCTGTCTCCTCGTTGGCGATATCACCGGTGATAAAGACCAGTTTGCTGGCGAGTGCGGGCCGGTTGCTGACAATCCAGGAATGAACTTGAGCTCCGTCCACTCCGCCCGGCGTGCGCATGTCCGAGACCACTCCCTGGAAATCATTTTCCGAAAGCAGGCGCAGTGCCTGGGCTCCCGACTCGGTGCAGACAACCGAGTAGCCGTTGCGTTCGAGGGCTGAACGCACAAATTCCATGACAGCGGGCTCATCCTCTATGAGAAGGACCGGGGCACAAGCGGATTTCGTTCCAGTCTGGGTCATTGCGGGTACACTCCTGCGGCTGCGCCGAAAGAGGCTGCATCGGCGGCGAGAGGAAGCCGGACGATGAAGGTTGCTCCTTCGGAATCTGGGTTATTGTGACAAACAATTTCACCGCCATGTTCGCGGACGATGCCATAGCAGATGCTGAGGCCAAGGCCTGTTCCCTTCCCGACGTCCTTGGTCGTGAAGAACGGATCGAAGATCCGATCTGGATCTGAGATGCCGGTGCCGTTATCGCGGAAAGCCACTTCCACGCAGGCATTCCCACGCGCACTGGTAATTTCGATGCGCGCAGGGTGGCCGCTTTCGCGTACCGCGTCATAGGCATTGTTCAAAATATTGAGGAAGACCTGCTGAAGCTGGTGGGAGTCGCCAACTATCTCGGGCAAGGACTCTTCGAGATGCTCAAGAACCTGAATACCGTGACTGATGAAGTCATAGGAACGAAGCTGCACAGTGCGGTGCAGAATGGAATTGATCTGGACGGCCTGACGGCGCGGCGGCATCTGTCGCGCAAAACTCAGCAAGTTCTGCACGATCTGCTTGGTACGTTGTGCTTCCTGCAAAATGACGCGCAGGTCGCGGCGCGCGCTCTCGGGCAGGTCCGGATTCTCCATGAGCAAGTCCGTAAATCCCAGGATTGCGGTCAACGGATTGTTGACCTCGTGCGCCACCCCGGAGACTAACTGCCCGACCGCTGCCATTTTTTCCGCATGAACGAGCTTGGAGCGCAGCAACGCAGAATCGGTGACATCGGTCATCACGACGACGATGTTGCTGACTTTCCCATCATCGCTGCTGATCGGGCTCAGATTGACGCTGAACTGTCCGCTGGCGCCATCGCCACGCACTAGAGGGAGGTCGAAATTATCAACTTGCTGTCCGCGGGCGACGGACGCAAGAGCGTGCCGGAGAGCTTCCCGGCGAGGTGCAGCACAAAAATCAGGGAAGGAATGACCGACGATGTGATTTTGCTGAAATCCAAGGCCGCTCCAGCGCCGGTTGGCATAACTGATTACACCTTCTGTATCGGTGACAAGAATCAGACTCTGCGTATGACTGAGGATCTTGCCAGAGAAGTCCCGTTCCTTTTGTAGTTCGGTTTGCGACTGGCGAAGATTGGAAATATCGAGGATCAGACCGCGGTGCTGCAGAACATTGCCTCCGACATCGCGCATCGCGTAACAATTCATGAAGACGTGAACTCCCGAGCCGTCCTTACGGCGCAGGACTTCTTCGTGATTGTGCATCTCCCCAGTTTGCTTCAGTTGTTCGACCAGCTCCTGCCGTCGGCGGGGGTCGAAATATAGTTCGCTGCCAATATCGAGTCGCAGAAGCTCGTCGCGGCTGTCGTAACCGAGGATGCGAACGAGCGCATCGTTAACCTCGACGAATCTTCCCTGCGGCGTTGAGACATATATTCCCTCTTGAATGTTGTCGAAGAGTTCCCGGTAACGGCGCTCGGCTTCGCGGCGGTCGCTGATATCCTTCAGAACGTGGACTGTTTGCAACTGTGGGCTGCTGTCGGCATGAATCCGCGAGGTAGAAATAAGATAGGTGCGCTCAAGCGTCGGATGAACATACTCATCCAGTCCCTCCCCGCTACGGCAGAAAGGGCAAGAATGGGGGGATGCGGCCGTTGAAAGCGCTTCAAGGGCCCTCATGTTGACTCCGATCAACTGGTCCGGCTCGATTCCCACCAGATCCGCGAGCGAGCGGTTCACGCGCAGGATGTTGTGCTGTTGGTCGTGAACGACAATGAAGTCACTGATGGCGTCGAACACCTCAAGCCAGTGGCGGTTTGCCTGTTGGACGCGGGTGAAGAGGCACGCATTCTCAAGGGCGATGCTGGCGTGTCCGGAAACGGCGCGTAAAAGCTTGTCGTCTTCCGCAGTAGGCGCCGCCCCACGATCGGCGAGGCACAGAACGCCAAGCAGTTCTCCTGATGAACCGGTAAGGCGCACCAGCGTGCAATCTTTCCAATTGAGACTGGTAACAAGCGCGGGTCCGAGGATCTCGTCGGCTGGAGCAAAGGCAACATCGGCTGTGTACTTGGAGAGTGCTGCCTGCAAGCCTTGCGCGAAGCGCCGCACCAGCGCTTTGTCTTCGATCTCTTTTGCGTCAACCAGTAAAACTGTTTCTTGTTGCGGCGTTTGAAAAAGGCTAAGGGACACGGCGCGTCCGCCGAAAAGCTCGGCAGTCCGGAGCGCGAAGTTTCGCATGAACTCAGGTAGATGCAGGACGGTATTCAGTTCGAGGGCGATGGTGACCAGAGCTTCAGCACGCCGTCGGTGTTGCTCGGACTGATGAAGATTGCGAGTGAGTTCGAGTGCAATGGCTACCTGCGCGGCAAGTGCGCGAGCGCGACGTACATCTTCGTCGGTGATCTGGCCCGGCTCGACCCGATCGAGCACTCCGAACATGCCGAGCACTTCCCCGTTTGAGCCAAGCAGGGGTACGGCCAGGAGCTGCTTGATCCGGAAAGAGGCAACAAATTCGAGGCGGGCACCAGGCTCCTTTGAGGCATCTTCAGTGAGGAACACATCCTTCTGCCTGAGCCTTCGGACCGCTAGTCCTTCGTAAAGCGGAATGTCGACGGGACGGGCGACGCCGTTCTCAAATCCCCACCGAATATGAATGGCGTTTTCTTCGAGCAGTCCGATGAAGCAGCGCTTGAAGCCAAGAAAATTCGCTGCCCGGACTACCGAAGTGTGCATGAACTCATCGAGCTTTCCGGCGGAACTCAGCTCGCAGGAAATTTCCAGGATTTCATGCAGTTCTTGCGCCTGCGCGCGCGCCATGCCATAGAGTTCTGCATTGGCTACGGCAACCGCCCCGAAGCTTGCGAGTGCGGAAACCAGTGCTTTGTCTTCGGCTGTGAAGGGATTTGCTAGACGAGGATAGACAAGGATGGCCCCGTGAGAGCGCGAGGTCCGGAATGGAGCGGCGATTAAAGTTCCAGGCGGAGATTCCGCTCCAAAGTGAGAAGCGCCATCGATGTTCACCGTGATGCGTTCGCCTGCCGTGACCGCCCGGGTAGCGATCTCGAGAGCGGAACGCAGGTTATTTTCCTGCGCGCGAGCACGAATGGATTGGCTTAGGCGCAGGGATTCGCCCGAAACGGACTGGAGCTGAAACAGATTTTCGCGCTGTACAAAAATCAGAACGGCCGGAGAGCGCAAGAGGTCGCGCAAGCGATCGGCGATACTCTCGAGAACCGAAGCGGTGTCGGGCAGACTATGCAGGGCCGTCGCGACCTCGACCAGAATCGACGCGCGCCGTCGCTCTTCCCGCGAGAGTTGATTCAGCCGGAGAGCTTCGAGCGAGGTGCCAAGTTGCCCAGCCAGGATGGAAGCCTTCGCCAAGGCGGTATCGTCGAAAGTGGCGCCGGGAGCAGTCTTCAGGAATGCGATCGCACCGATTACCTCTCCCGCAACCATCAAAGGGGCAACTAGGGCGGCCGATGGGTGATAGTCGGCCAGGGTCGAATACCGTTTCAGATCGATGTGATTGAGGATAACGGGACGGCGTTTCTGAACCGCCTCCATCGCAACCGATACATCCCCCGCACGCAATCGGGTGTTTCTGAAACGCAAAGCTTCGTCGCCATCGGCTTCGGTTCCTACCAGTTCTCCGTCTGCGGTGTGACTCCAGAAGTAGGCTCCACTGGCGCGGAAGAAGGATCGTGTCAGACGACAAAACGAGAGAATAAGCTGGCTGGGATCGTTGCGCTCAAGCGTAGCGCGGGACAGTTCGAGCAGAAGTTGCTCGAACGCCTCGTCAGAATGAGATTCGATCGAAGCCTCGGAATTTCCTTCGTTAGATTTCAGTCCACACCGCCGCTAATTTTGTAAGCGGTTGAAAACAATTGAATTACATATAAAACGTACGCTGAAATCTCAAATTGAGTCAAGGGAATAGCGGGAGGCAGGTGCCTACATGTGAAACGCGCAAAAACGCCCGCGTCTCATCGTGACACGACATGGCAGACCACCCTACGGAAAGCTAGGGACGAAATAAACGCCTGTTTTTCAGCAATTTGCGAAATCACCAAAGTAACGTAACGGACGAACTTTTCATTCCTCCGAAAGCGCACCTCGACGAAGATAGTTACGCAGTATCACGAGGGGCCACTGTGTCAGTTCTGCGTTTGCAGTGCGTGTTGATGACAAGCTTGATGTTGGTGGGCGGTGTTGCGCGCAGCTTCGTTCCAACCGTCCTGGCGGAAGAAGCGGGCGAACGAAAAACCAAAGTGAAAACAAGTCCGAAGTATCCGGACCTGGCACGGCGAATGAAGATTACGGGAGCCGTTAAAGTGCAGGCCACGGTTGCGCCAAATGGCAGTGTCAAGAATATCCGTGTACTCGGCGGACACCC
The DNA here is from genome assembly GCA_963822545.1 of uncultured Acidobacteriaceae bacterium. Classification (GTDB taxonomy): domain Bacteria; phylum Acidobacteriota; class Terriglobia; order Terriglobales; family Acidobacteriaceae; genus Acidiflorens. Next base: position 397,596 of record CAWGIB010000010.1, on the reverse strand, counting down.
CGTACTTGCCAATGCCGTGATCGATGCTGTTCAGAATTGGCGTTTTGAAACTGCTCCACAGGAAACAATCGAGACTCTTGAGTTCCGCTTCGATCCAACTGAGTAGTCAGGGAGAAGCGGCTGTCTGAGGAAGGCAGGGGTATGAGCATAAAAAAACAGCTGTATTTGAGCTTCGGCATCATCTTGTCGATGGTGCTGGTGCTACTGGCAGTGAACCTGGTTGCGGTACGGCGAGAGCACGAGGCAAAGGCTGCCGCCCAACGGTCGATCGACATGACAGAAGTGACGTCGACCGTGCGTTTCCAGATGATGCAGAACCGCCTTCACCTCCAGAACTATCTGCTTAGCGGCGACACCCGCGACGTCGAGAAGATGAATGACGGCGAACATCTTTTGACGACGGCGTTGCGCCATGCGCAGGAACTCTCCAACTCAGAGCAACAACGCAACAGCCTCGAAAAGGTTCAGGGCCTTGAACAGGGATGGTCGAACGAATTCGCGAGCCCGCTAGTAGAAAAGCGCCGTGGTGTGGACAGCGGCAATTCTACCGTGGCCGAACTCCAGATTTTTTATCTCCAGAAAGATCCAACCTCCTGGGTTTCGCGTTCCAGCGATGTATTGGACGAAGTCGATCGCGAAAATCGCCAGATCATGGAGAAGCGGCAGGCCGACGATCAGTTGGCGGCGACCGCAACGATTCTGATTTCTGTGTTTAGTTCTCTTATTTCAGTGGTTCTCGGCGTAATTATCGCCTACCGCACCGCAATCGGAATTACGGATCCGCTCAACCGGCTCATTCATGTGGCTGAACAGATCGGCCAGTCCGGCGATCTCGAGCACAACATCGACGTCCACGGAAAAGACGAAATCGGACAACTGGCGCGCACCTTTGATTCGATGGTGAAGTACCTGAAGGAAATGGCAGCTGTTTCCGAAGCGATTGCCGGGGGGAACCTCTCGGTGGAAGTGCGGCCTCGTTCCGCCAACGACACCTTGGCAAATGCGTTCAAGCGCATGGTCGAAGGGCTTCACGGAATGGTGCGGAATGTGCGCGATGCCGCTTCGCAAGTTGCCAGCGCGGCGACTCAGGTGGCCAGTTCCTCGGACGAATCGGCGCAGAACAGTCTGCAAACATCCTCTGCCATCGACGAAGTAACCAGCACGATGCACGAAATGAGCGTAAACGTGCAGAACATGGTGAAAAGCACGCAGACGCAAGCTTCGAGCGTCAATGAGACCTCGGCATCCATCGACCAGATGGTGACTTCAATCCAGCGAGTCGCCGATACGGCGAAAGTGCTGCTCGACATCTCCAACCGCTCGCGCGAAGAAGTGCACAGCGGCATGGGCACGATGGAGAAGGCAACCGACGGCTTAAACCGGATCAATACGACGATTCGCTCTGCGGGCGAGATCATCGACGCACTGGGTACGCGCGCCGACGATATCGGCAAAATCATCGAAGTCATCGATGATCTCGCCGAGCAGACCAACCTGCTTGCCTTGAACGCGGCCATTGAAGCGGCACGCGCAGGCGAACACGGTCTTGGATTCGCCGTGGTAGCCGACGAAGTGCGAAAGCTGGCTGAAAAATCGGCGCAATCGACCAAGGAAATTTCCGAATTGATCCAGAGTATCCAGAAAGAAGCCCGCAAGGCCGTCGAGAACATGGAGAAGAGCACGACGATCGTCAATGAAGGGCTGAACCTGGGACAGGACTTGAACGCAGCTCTGCGGAAGATCTCGAACGTGGTCACAGAGGTTTACAAGTTTGCGCAAGAGATTGGCGCAGCGACCAACGAACAGTCGCATGGCTCAACCCAGATTGCGCGCGCAACCACGCGCTTGAACGAGATCACCCACGAGATCAATTCGGCGGTCGAAGAGCAGGCTTCCGGAGCGCAAGCCGTGGTGCAAGCCATGGAACGCATGCGCGAACTGGTGCAATCCTCGACCTCGGGGTCGACAGAACTCGCCGCCTCTTCGGATCAAATGTCCAAGATGTCGCGTGGGCTGCTCGATTCGATGGACCGCTTCTCATTGCAATCGCAGGATGGAAGAAGCACGGCCGCGCGTCATGCGGCCGCTGGAGCGCGATAAGGTGAGCTCGGCGATGGCCCAGGAAACGCACGTAGTCGGATTCAAGGTTGGCCGGGAGACTTATGGGATCCCGATCAAAACGCTGCACGAGATCGTGCGCGTGCCAGAGATTACGGCGGTGCCGGATTCGCCGCCGCACGTTGAAGGGGTGATCAATTTGCGCGGCAAGATCGTCGCGGTGATTGACCTCCGCAAGCGATTTGGCAAGGAATCGACAGGCATCGACCGGCATAGCCGAATTCTGGTCGTGGAACACCAGGGCAGGCTTGCAGGAATGATCGTGGACTCGGCATCGGAAGTGTTGAAGATTCCGGAAAGCGAGATTCAGACGGCGCCCGCCATGATGCAGGAAGGCGGTCTCGACTGCGTCACAGGGTTAGGGAAATACAAAGGACGACTGATCATTCTGCTGGACGTGAAGAAAGTGTTAACTGTACGCGGGGTTGGCAATGAACCCGTGGCAGGCGAAACAACCGCCACAGCGGTCGGCGGAAAAGCGGGGGCGCAGAGCGCCTCGGCTGGAAAGTAGCGAGCAGACCGAAGCCAACATGAGCTCAAGCGAAGCCCAAGCCTCCGCATTAAATGACGCGGAACTGAAACTGCTCCAGGCCCTCGTTTACCAGGAGTGCGGCATGCACTTCGACGAGCGCCGAACGCCGTTCCTGCTCGACCGCTTGCAACGCCGGCTGAAGGAGTGCGGCCTCGATTCCTTCTACAGCTACTACCGGTTGCTGATCAGCAAACAAGGGAAGCAGGAGCTTGCGCAACTTCTTGAAAACCTCACTGTCAACGAAACCAGCTTCTTTCGCAACAAGGCGCAGCTCGACTTGTTTCAGAACGACATTTTCGAAGATCTGCTGAAGCGCAAGCAGGAGCGTCGCGACTATAGCCTAAGACTCTGGAGCGCCGGCTGTTCAACAGGGCAGGAGCCATACACGCTGGCCATGCTGGTAGCAGACGCGCTCTCCTATCACAACCTGCGTAATGCCGTACCGTTGTCTTCAGCCTTGCCGAAGCCGCTCGTCCCTGCACCCTGGCGCCTCGAGATCCTGGCAAGCGATATCAGCTATTCCGTTTTGCGGACAGCCCAGGAAGGTTCCTACACGGAAAATCAGATGTCCGCGGTCGATTACGGCTTCCGGTTGCGGTACTTCGACAAAGTCGGCACCCACTATGCGATCAAGAAAAGCGTGAAGGAAATCGTGCACTTCGACTTTCATAACCTGAAGACCGAATACCTGCCGCAACGGAATGACATGATCTTCTGCCGCAACGTGATGATGTACTTCGATGAAGCCGAGCAGAAGCGGCTGGTGGAAAAGTTCTATCGCTGCTTGAATTCCAATGGATATCTATTCGTCGGGCATGCCGAGAGTCTGCTCGGTCTGACCGCAAAGTTTCAGATGGTGCATCGCAACGCCGGGACCGCCTACCAGCGGGTTGAGGTGAACGCGTGAGCCGTCCCCCCGACGAACGAATGAACGAACTCTACCAGCTGTTTTTTGAAAGTGCCGGAGAGTTGGTGCAGAAGTTGAACGACGAAGGCCTGCGCCTCGAACGGACGCCCGGCGATGCAGAGGCAGTACGCAGCCTTCGCCGTATTGTCCACACGCTGAAGGGAGATTCGGCGGCGTGCGGTTTCCGCGAATTGAGCGAACTTGCCCACGAGTTCGAAGACGTTCTCTCGTTGGAGAATCCCTCGACTGCTCCCCTTGTACCCGAGATTGCGTTGCGGGCGGCTGACGGATTCACCGTTCTGCTCGAGGCATACCGGAATGACAAGAAACTTCCAGACATCCAACCCTTGCGCGACGAAATTGCGCGACTGGCCCACCCGCAAAAGGAAGTAGCAGCCGCGCCCAAGAAGCCAAGAACGAAAGCCGTGCGAGTACACACTCCCTGGTCGGAATACGAACAGCTCGCGATTGCCCGGGCACAGCAAGAAGACAAGCGAATTCACCATGTAGTTGTTCTGCTCGATCCGCTTTGCAGCATGCCGATTGCCGCCCGCCAGATGATTCAGTTGGCACTTTCCGGATTGGGAGAGTTGCTCGCTGTATATCCCGCTGAAGGGTCCATGCAAGGGATCAAGGAAATCCAGGCGGCGCTTGTATCGACGAAACCAGCGGAAGCGATTCGGGCAAAGTGCTCAATTCCGACCATCTCTTCCAGCGTCAAAGTGACGCCGTTGCGCGCGAAGAAGCAACAGCCCGCGGACCTTGGCACAGCACCCAACGCCGAAACCGAAAGTGAAGGCCAGCAGCAACCAGCGGTCGCTCAAACAATCGATTCCGCGACCGTGCCAGAACCAGCTCCGTCCGCCATAACCATGACTCCGGAAAACATTCTGCGCGTGGATGCGGAGCGAATTGACAACGTTTTAACCCTCGTAGGAGAACTCATCCTGGCCAAGTCGATGTTGCAGCGCACGCTTGCGGAATTCGGCCAGCGCTTCCCGAAAGACCCTTTGCGGGCCACCTTCAGTGATGCCATGGCATTCCAGGCACGGGTGCTCAACGATCTCCAGCGCTCAGTGATGAAGATTCGTATGGTTCCGGTCGACCAGCTATTCCGGCGTTTTCCACGGACCGTGCGCGATGTAGCACGCCAGTGCGGTAAAGACGTGGAACTCGTGATCCGCGGAGGCGACACCGATCTGGATAAAAGTATTTTGGACTCGATCGCAGAACCGCTCATGCACATTTTGCGAAACGCAATTGGGCATGGCATCGAGACCACGGCGGAACGCACGCAGGTGGGCAAGAAGCCGCAAGGCACTTTACGGCTCAACGCGTACCATCAGGGAAATCAGGTTGTCATCGAGATTGCCGACGACGGCAAGGGGATCAACGCAGAACAGGTCCGGCAGCGAGCCATTTCACAGGGCTTGTTGACGGCCGAAGATGCCAGTCTCCTGACCGAAGCCGAGACGCTGGAACTGATCCTGCGCCCGGGTTTCTCGACCGCTGAAGAGATTACCGAACTGTCGGGGCGCGGGGTTGGCCTGGATGTAGTGCGCAGCGTTCTGGCGCGCCTTAAAGGCACCGTTCAAATCGACACCGCCATCGGACGCGGCACGACCTTCCGTCTACGATTGCCGCTTACGCTTGCCATTCTTCGAGCGTTGCTTTTCCGCGTGGATAAGCGCCTCTATGCATTGCCTTTGAATGCCGTCGCCGAGATCACGCGCACCACGGAAGAAAATATCCACCAGGTGGAGCATTACGAAGTGCTGCAGTTGCGTGACGACGTCCTCCCCTTGCTGCGGCTGGGTTCGGCACGCCAGTTCGGTTCCGAGTCTGGATCGAACAAGGTATTCGTTCTGGTCATCAACCACGGAGAGCGCAAGTTCGGACTTGTAGTCAACGAACTTGCTGGTGAAGACGAACTTGTAATCAAAGCTCTCGACGACCAGTCCGTGAAAACCGATCTGGTGAGCGGCGCTTCCATACTGGGCGATGGCCGTGTCGTACTGATCCTCAATTTGATCGCACTCGTGGAACGTTTCACACGCGGTCCGGCCAATGGCGAAGCGCGAATGGCTGGCTTGTTGTCAAACTTGAATGGCACGCTAGGACCTCGCACCCCGCAACCGAACGCGATGGCACGGGGGCAGGCATGATGAAAAAAGTACGCGTTCTGGTGATCGACGATTCCGCGCTGATGCGCAAGCTGATTCCGCGAATTCTCGAGCAAGATAACCGGATCGAAGTTGTCGGCACAGCAATCGATGGCAACTTCGGGTTGAAGAAGATTGGGGACCTTGAGCCCGATGTCGTCACGCTTGATCTCGAAATGCCCGGCTTAAACGGGATCGACACGTTAAAGGAGATCATGCGGCGTTGGCGCTTGCCGGTGATCGTTGTCAGTTCGCATAGTACGGCGGGAGCGTCCATTACTTTGAAGGCCCTGACGCTCGGTGCGTTCGACTTCGTCGCCAAGCCGAATGACGTGTCGGCGCGCATGCCGGACATTGCCAGCGAACTGATCCGCAAAATACGGGCAGCAGCACAGGCTGGAAAAAGGCACCCGCTCTTTCAACCGGAAGAGGCGCCCAGCGAATTACTTCGCAAGCAGAGGCCGGCAGCGCCGACCCGCATTATCGCCATCGGCGTCTCGACTGGCGGTCCGAACGCTTTGCAGTACCTGTTTTCGCATTTGCCGGTCGAGTTTTCCGGCACGATTCTGGTAGTGCAACACATGCCAGACGGCTTCACCGAGCTGTTTGCGAAGAGGTTGGATGAAACTTGTCCGATCCGCGTCAAAGAAGCGCAGTCGGGAGATCTGCTGGTGGCGGGCCGGGCGCTGGTCTGTCCGGGAAACCGGCACATGAAAGTGAAGAAACTTCCCCTGGGCAACGTGGTCCTGCTCTCAGAGGATGGGCCGGTCAATGGCCATCGTCCATCGGCAGACGTGCTCTTCCGCAGCGTGGCACAGGAATTTGGCCCGCAGGCCATGGCTGTCTTGATGACGGGCATGGGCGAAGATGGAGCCGCCGGGATGGGCGACATTCAGTCGGCGGGTGGATTTACAGTGGCTCAGAGTGCAAAGACATGCGTGGTGTTTGGCATGCCGAAGGCAGCCATCGAGCGGGGATTCGTGATGAAGACGGTTGACTTGCAGGATATGCCCAAGTTGCTGCAGACGTACTGCACGGCGGACCGCAATCGAGGCGATGAACCGGAAGTCAAAGCAGCGAGCAGTTCTGGAAGTAACTAGAGTTACCTATCCGAGGGTACTTGGGTCGTGATTAAGTGGTACTAGGTGGAGGAGTGTCATGGAAAAGTTTGCGCCCGTAAAACGGAGCGAGGACGGACAGCCAGTTCGCTATCTCATCGTGGATGACTCCGTTTTCGCCCGCAAGAATTTGGCGAAAATGGTGGAGTCTTTTGGCGGGCAGGTCGTCGGCGAGGCTGGGGATGGCGTGACGGCGATCAGCGAGTACGTGCGGTTGACGCCCGACATCGTGCTAATGGATATCACCATGCCACAGATGGAAGGCATCGAAGCAGCGGAGCGAATCGTGCGCGATCATCCGGGTGCCCGCATCGTGATGGTTTCCTCGGTTGGCTACCAGGAAAACATCGTGGCCGCGCTGCAGCGAGGCGCGCGTCACTTCGTACAGAAGCCGGTGAAGCCGGAAGTGCTGTATGAAGTCATCAAGTACGTCATGCGAGACGACCAGAACTCCGCGCTCAGCGCCGGAGCGGGAGCCTAAGAATGCGTATGGAGTTGATACAGCCCTTCATTAATTCCGCCGATGCCGTGCTGGCACAGGGGCTGGGATCACCGGTCGCCATCGAGAACTTGACGATGGAGGAAGAAGCATACCGCCGCAAGGGGCTGGCAGCCGAGGTTTGCCTGACCGGCGATATTGAAGGCCGCATCATTTTTGATGTTGACCAAAAGACTGCCACCGCTTTCGCGAGCCGCCTGGCGGGCACGGAACTGCCGAGCACTGACGAACTGGTTCGTGAAGCCGTTTGTGAGCTTGCCAACCAGATTATTGGAAACGCGGTAACGGTTCTGAACGACCAGGGCTTTCACTTCCGCGTACATCCGCCCACGCTCCATACTTCTGAAAAAGGCAGCCAGAGCAGCGAAGACACCGAAGCAATGGTCATGTGCTTCAGCACCGAAAGCGGTGGCGTCTTCATGAATGTTGCGCTCGCCCTTCGCGATCATCGTCGTCCTGCGCACGACGCGGCCTCTGCCGGATAGGTCCAGCCTCCGGGTTCTCCCTTTTCAGTTTAAGAATTAGTCCCTCGATGCGGGCGGCGAGTCCCTCATTGCCCTGTTCCCATCTTGATTCCCACAGATTTGATTCCCAACCAATGTTTGTCGGCTACGGGCCGGCAATCAGGAAGACGGGATTTTGCGGGGGATTTTGGGTACTTGGCGGAATCGGCGCGCGCGCGCTGTTGGGAGCGAGAAGGTTCAGGTCGTAGGTATCAGTCGTGGTATTGATTATGTTGACGTTGCCACCATCACAGCTGGAAAGATAGGCGCGCGTGCTGTCGCCTCCGGCAGCCATGTTGAGGCGAAAGCGCGTCGCGGCGCAGACCGGAACGTAATAGGGAGAACCTGGAATCGTCGCATCCGGAAATCCGGGAACGGCAGTTGCCGTCTTGACCGTCAGGCTGGTGGCGTTGATCACGGTCACTTGAGGGCAAACGTGGCCGGCACCATCGAGGTAATACGATCCGACGTAAGCGCGGCTGCCGTCGGGCAACGACGTCGCGCTGGTCACCGTTAGCGTGCCGACTCCAGTGGACGCGCACGGATCTCCCGCAGCCCGCGATGCCGGAGCCACAGTCGAAATCGTGAACGGCCCTCCACCCATCACGCTTGGTATGGATTGCGAGACATCTACTATCGTGACCTGGCCACCGCCGGGAATGTACAGACGGTTCAAAATCGTGTCGTACCACATATAAGTCGCCCCTGGCACTGTGATGCTGTTGTCGATGACGTTGTCTGGGCCGGAAGTAGTAGTGGTATCGATGGTGCTGACGACACCGTTGCCGTTCAGCACGTAAACCCGCTGGCTGTCATTGCGGGCGGAGATCCAGATCGGAGAAGAAAAAGCGCCGTTATTAATCGTTCGCGGTGACCGGTCGATGGTGTTGAAGGCGTTGACGGTACTGTCGCCCTGATTCGCCACGTAAAGCTTCTGGCCGTTCGGCGTTTCGCCTATCGCAAACGGGTTGGACCCGACCGGGATCGTCGCGACCAGGCTATTGTCCACCGTATTTACCACGGCCACCGAGGGTGTCAGCAAACTGGTGACCGGATCCACATACTGCGGCATCGAGACATAGGCTTGGCTGCTCTCCGTCGTGGCAACAAAATTAGGAGCCGAGCCACCCGGAAGACTGATGGTATTCGTGCTTTGAATGGTGGTGCCGGAGAAAACGAGCTTGGTAAGGGATTCTGAAGGCACGCCCGTAATGGATTGGTTCACAACCAGAACCGTGCTAGCTGTTTGCTGAACGGCATGAACTGGGCGCAGTCCGACGTTGGTTTGACTCTCATCCGTGTCACCGGAAACATCGATGACCATGGCACTCCCGATCTGAGGAGTTTCTTGACCCAACTTGTTGACGTTGGCGTTATCGCTGATGGTGACAACCGTGTGAGCTGCCGCGGGGTTCGGGAACTGTTGGGGATTGGGAATAATGATCGGGCGGAAAACGTCGCCGCATCCCGAACAGATTGTGAAAACAACCAGGACTGCTCCCAGCCAGAGAAACCGCTTCATTCAGACTCCATTGAAAGGATGGTGTGCACGGAAGGCATATTGTAGCGGGAATGGCGCAAAGAGGGGAAATCGGGGACTGGCAGGTCTTTGGTCGTTAGTCGTTAGTCGCTCGCGAGGCGAAAGCAGAATTAGCGCTCCAGCGGGAAAAATAGACCGGCGTCCGCTAAAACGCGACAACTGTACCAATTCCTGACGAGTAACGACCAGCAACCAATGACCGCTTTTTAGCCTTTACGGCTCTTGCGGCGCGGCTCGGCCTCGCGAGCCACTCGTTTTTCAGACGCTGCCGGCTTTTTCGCATTCTGCAGGCTCTCTTTCAGAGCTGCCATCAGATCGACCACTGGAGCGAGCTTTTTCGGCTGCTCGACTGCCTGAATTGTTCCACCTTCGAGCTTGGTCTCGATCAGCTTCTTCAAGTTTTCCTGGAAGTTGTCGTGATATTTTTCCGGATCCCACTTGTCGGCGAGGGCTTCTATCAGTTGGTGGGCGACTTTAATCTCTGCCTCTTTGATTTCGACATCCGGAGCACCGAACGACTCGACTTCGCGGACTTCCTCGGCGTAGTACATGGTGTGCAGCATCATGCCGCCCTTGTGCGGGCGCAGGAAGACCGTGTATTCGCGGTTGTGCATGGTGAGCTTGGCAATGGCAACGTATTCGCTTTCTTCCAGCGCCTTGGTGAGCAAAGCGTAGGGACGGCGTCCCGCTTCTTCGGGAACCATGTAATACGAAGATTCGAAATAGACGGGGTCGACTTCGCTGGACTTCACGAACTCGAGGATCTCCATCGTCTTCGCAGTCTTCGGTTCAATCTTCTTGATCTCTTCGGGTTCGACGATAACGTACTCGCCCTTGCGGTACTCGTAGCCTTTGACGATGTCGCTGCGATCGAGAACCTCGCCGTCGGCCGAGCAAATGAGCTGCTGCTTTACCCGCTGGTGGTCGGTGCGGTGAAGCTGGTTGAACGAAATGCCGCTGCTGCGTGCGCCCGAAAACAAACGCACGGGCATGGAAATCAATCCAAAGGTTAGATACCCAGACCAGACAGAAGCCGCCATAGTTCTCCCCAAGAAATTCGGGCCCTGGATCGCTCTTGCAACTAAAACCGCTGACCCGGACCGCGTCGTTTCGAGCCCATCAGATGCCAGAATGCCGGCAAGCGTACAGAAGTGTAGCCTAAAGCAGCCGTTTTGCTGCGGCCAGATTACGGACGAATCCAAGACGCAAGCACTACAGAACGGGGTGGCTGAAAGACAGGTACCGAATATGGTGTTGTACAGCACGATCCGAGGACAGCCGTCAGCTTTCAGCCGCCAGCTGTTAGGTAGGCCGTCCTAGTTCCCCGGCACTTGCGACGTGAGATTCTACTAAGCACGGAAGACTGAGAGCTGAGGGCTCTCGATTGATGCTGACGCCTTTCTTTAGTTACGGGTGGGCTCTGACCCCGGAACGTTTGGCGGTCGCTGCGGCTGTGACGCTCGGGTTTGCCATGCTCGCATGTGCTTTACATGGTGTGAATCGATCGGGAGCCTTTGCGGGAGGACTCGCGTGCTTCGCATTGTTTGTCGGCATCGGTCCGGGAGCATTTGCGACCCTGTCGGCGCTCTTCATCATGACGTGGCTCAGCACCCGTCTCGGCTACCGGCGGAAGCAGGAACTCGGACTGGCGGAGCGCCGAGAGGGCCGGAACGCGAGTCAGGTGCTGGCCAATCTTGCCGTGCCTGCGGCTGGTGCGCTTGCTTTTGGAGTTACAGGAAACAATGTCTGGGTGCTATTCGCGGTCGCGGCACTCGCTGAGGCCGCAACGGACACTGTGGCCAGCGAGACTGGCCAGACACGACAGCACGATGCCCGAATGATTACGACGTGGCGGCGCGTCCCTGCAGGAACGGATGGTGGCATCACGATTTCGGGGACCATCGCTGGCCTGGTCAGCGGGGTTATGATCGCGGCCTTTGCGTCAGCTACCTCGATCCTTCCACGCAGCGAGATGTGGATTCCGGTCGTCGCTGGATTCGTGGGAATGCTGGGAGACAGTTTGCTGGGGGCGACAGTCCAGCGGCGAGGCTGGATCAGCAACCGAGGAGTCAACTTCATTGGCACGCTGGCGGCAGGTGCGCTCGCATACGCGATTCGTCGGCTTGGGTATTGACGGCTAGTTCGAGGCCACAGCCGGGCGTGTAGATAGGGCAGGATGATTGCGGATCAAGTGCGTTGCTTGACGCGGTCGAGAAGCGTGTAGATCAGGACTCCGAGAACAGCGTTTGCCACGCCGGAGCCAATTTCGTGTGGCCAACTCCACGCCATATGCAGACCGATCAGGCCACGGGCAATAAGGAAATAGACGACTTCGTGCACGACATAGAACAGGATCGTCAAAAGGAAACGAGCGCCGGCATTCTCGACGTCGAGCTTAATACCCAGAGATGAGGCGCCAAATCCAACCACGGTTTTCGAAATTCCATACAAACCGATGGGCTGATGGGTGAGCGCGTCCTGCAGAATCCCGATGAGACCGCCGGTGAATAATCCTGCAAGCGGGTTACGACGCGCCGTGGCAAAACCAATCGTCACCAGGAGTGGAAGGTCAAAGATCGTGAAAAAATGCAAGCGCAGCGGCAACCACGCCTGCAAGAAAACGGCGGTCAGGGGAATCAGAATCGTGGCCGGAATACTGAACCGGTAAACCTCAACCTGCTCACCCGAAGTGTAAGTAATGGCCACGTTATTGAGGGGCGCCCTGAGGTGGAGTGTCCGGAATTGTACTCGCCGGGGCGCTAGTCGGAGACGAGGTTTTCGGCGGTGATTTCTTTGGAGTAGTCGCGGGCGACATTTGTGACTGCGAAGCTGTGCCGGAAGGCGATGCAGGAACAGGGCTTTTCTTCACATTTGGACCCGGGCTTGGTGTTCCCACTTTCGAGGCTGTTCCATTGGACGTTCCGGCATTGACGTCCGGTTTCGTTGTACCAGCCCCGGGCGTCGCTGCCGTGGAGGACTTCCCAGTTAACGGAGATCCGGTGGTTCCAGGCTTCGTCGCAGAGTTCGGAGGCGCGGCAGAACTCTTATTCGCACCATCAGCCGGGGTTGTCGGCTTTGGTGGAACTGACGGCAAGCGTTCGGCAAGGATGTCGACCGCACGCACGGTGGCTGTGCTGTCCGGTTGCGTCTGACGCTCATCCACTTTGGTGACGACCAGAACCTCTTCGAGACGGCTGAGATCAGCAGAGGGCCGCACGTGAATATTAAGGAATAGATCGCTGCCGGTTGACACCTTGGTCACGGTTCCGACGGGCAATCCCTTAGGGAAGACGCCATCGCCGCCGCTGGTGAGTACTTGCTCTCCGACCGGAACGGTTTCGTCGCTCATTACTTTTTCGAGCACGACTTCGCCCGATGAAGTGCCGCGAAGAATTCCCTGCAAACGAGTCTTATCGAGAATCGAGCCCACCCCGCTGGTTTGATCGTTGAGGAGCAACACAAGAGAAGTAGAGTGGTAAACACGCAAGACCTTGCCGACAATGCCATCTTTCGTGAGAACGGCCATATCGGGCTTGAGTCCGTCGCGCGATCCTTTGTCGATGTAGACGGCGCGCGAGAGTTCGCTTCCCGTTCCCCCGATAACCTGTGCAGCCATGGTCTGGGAGATGAACTGTTCCTTAAAGGCGAGGAGTGCCTGAAGGCGGCGGGCTTGGTCGGCGTCCTGGATCATGCGAGCCTGTTCGAGTCGCATCCGCTCAATTTCCAGCTTAAGCTGACGGTTTTCGGCACGGACGCCGCGCAGGTAAAAGTAGTTGTGCCATACATTCCCCGTTCCGGTTTGCACCCAGCCCAGAAGTTTTTCGAGAGGAGTGACGGCGTCCACCGCCCAGATGCGGATCAAGTGCGTGGATTCCCCGTCGGTGGTGCGTTTGACCTGGACGGCCAGACCCAGCACCTGGGCAAATAACACCCCCACCAGCACGATCAGATTCCGATAGCGGCCAAGGACATCCATCAGTTCTCAGTTCTCAGTTGCCAGTACCCAGTTCTCTTCCCTTTTATCAAAGTTGCCCGCACGACAGTTTTTTCTGGGTACTGAGTACCGGGTACCGAGTACTGGCAGTTCTATTCGATCGAAATCTTGCGCAACAGCTTGAAGTCCGAGAGCATCTTGCCGGTGCCGAGCACGACGCTGCAGAGCGGGTCGTCAGCAATCGAAACCGGCAGTCCGGTTTCTTCGCGAATGCGCTTGTCGAGGTTCTTGAGCAGCGCGCCACCACCGGTCAGCACAATACCACGATCGCTGATGTCGGCAGAGAGCTCTGGGGGCGTGCGCTCGAGGGCAACACGGATCGCGTTCATGATGGTCGAAACACATTCACTGAGCGACTCGCGGATCTCGCTATCGTCGACCGTGATCGTCTTCGGCACGCCTTCGATCAGATTACGGCCCTTGATTTCCATGGTCAGCGGCTTGTCGAGCGGATAGGCAGAGCCAATTTCCATCTTGATGGTTTCGGCAGTGCGCTCGCCCACGAGCAAGTTATATTTGCGCTTGAGGTAATTCATGATGGCCTCATCCATCTGGTTGCCGGCCATGCGCACCGAGCGCGAGTAGACGATGCCGCTGAGAGAAATGACTGCAATGTCGGTCGTGCCGCCGCCGATATCGACAACCATGTTGCCGCTCGGTTCGGTGATGGGAAGGCCGGCGCCGATCGCCGCAACCATGGCCTGCTCCACAAGATGCACTTCGCTGGCTTTCGCGCGATAAGCGGAATCCATAACGGCGCGCTTTTCTACCTGCGTGATTTCCGAGGGCACTCCGATGACGATCCGCGGATGCACCAGCATTTTGCGGTTATGCGCCTTCTGAATAAAGTAATTCAGCATCTTCTCGGTAACCTTGAAGTCGGCGATGACACCATCTTTCATCGGCTTGATGGCGACGATGTTGCCCGGCGTGCGGCCCAGCATCTCCTTCGCTTCTTTGCCGACGGCCTCGACTTCATTGGTGTTCTTGTTGAGCGCTACGATCGAAGGCTCGTTGACGACGATGCCTTTGCCGCGCGCATAGACCAGCGTGTTAGCCGTTCCGAGGTCTATGGCGAGGTCGCTCGAAAACATGCTGAAGAGCGAGCGGAGATTGTGGGAGCGCGACGATCCGTTGGAATAACCGTTGTTTGACATGGGCACAACTTCTCTCTTTTTACGGGAATTCGCCTCGCCCCTGGAACCTGGGGTTCTTCAGTTTCAGCGGGAGTCGGTTCTCGGTATTTCTATTCTACTTGCATCCGCGTCCGAAAAAAGTTGCCATCTCGGCACCCGTTTTCGTCGGCAATATTCCCGGCACTGATTTTCGTGCCGGAGCTTACTGAATGACGACTTTCTCCTGACGGGTTTTGACGCCGCCCTTAGAATTCTGTGCCGTGACCGTGATCAAATTCTCTCCGTTGGCAAAAGGAGGCGTGAAGTAATGAAACGTGCCGTCCTCAGCCAGAATGGGCACTTCCATCCCGTTCACCATCACGCGTGCGCCGGCTTCCGTCTTCCCCCGGACCTCGATCACATGGCCGTGCTGTATAAAAGGATCCAGGTCGAGTGACATTTCGACCCTCTCCTTGCTCTTGGCAATGATCGTGAAGCGATTTTTTTCGCTCTCAACCGACTCCTTGCCTGAATGATCAAAAGATTGGATAGACCAATAGTAAGCGCCGAGTGGCAGACCCGTGACTACAACACTAGCCGTATCCACCTTGCGATCCAGCAGCAACGACGAAAAATACGGGTTGTGGGCGATCCGCAACCGGTATCCCGCGGCATTCGTCAGAGGGGTCCAACTAAACTCGACTTCCTTCGACTTGTCGCCCGAATTAATGAAGACGGGCATCATGTTTCCCGGAGAGATGGGCGTGGGCGGACCGATTTCTGTCGCCCGCTCCATGGTCTTCGATCCACTTTCGAAGCTGACTTTTTCCCAACTCGCCAGGCGAACCACTTCCCCATTACGCTCGATGTCGCCGCTTCCCTTTTTGACGAGGATTTCGTGTTTATCGTCCTTGGGGTTGTTATTCACCATCGCCGACGAATCGGGGGCCAGTGAAGCCTTGGCGCCGGCCACAATCACTTGCGATTTGGAACCCTGCACATACGTTGCAGTCGTCAGGTCAACCGTTCCTGTGGTGACGGCGACGGCGACATTGGTCTGCTGCTGGTCGTTCGCAGAGTTCTCTTCGATAACGATCAAGGAATCCTGTTTGACTGTGTAGTTGGTACCGTCATTAAAGACGATCTTCGCCATGCCTTCCGCACCAGTCTGGACGACGTCGCCCTTTTCCAGGGGCACGTTGTAATCGGCGTTGATCCAGGTGGCGCCATTCCCTTTGCGAACGCGTACCGTGCCATCGAGTGCGGTGAAGTGCGCCTGCTGGGCCACGCTCACAGATGGAGTTTTTAAGGGCGGGGCCAGACCCGCGACTTTTTCCAGCAGACCGGAAGATAGTTTTCCGGCGGCTTTGACGGTTGAGTCAGTAAATTTAGGAAAGATAACGTGCATCAATGCGGCAAAGATGAGCGCCGCTCCAAGCAGCGCGACGACGACGCTGCGATACGTTACGGTCTTCCACGCAACGTAGACACTCGGCTTGGATCGACTGGGCACGAGCCCGTGCGGACCTCACTTCGAAGGTGAATTTTGGGAAACTATCAACTGGGATCATCATATCGCCGGAGGTCAGGCGATATGTCGCGGGTCATGCAGGAAGGGGTTACGAAAGTGACTCCGAAGCTGCCCAAACGGCTGGGCCATGGGCGAGATCGGCCAGAGAAAATCGAGCGGAAACTCTGCAAAGCTACTTCTCCACCCATTTACGCGCAGGCGTCTCAGCTATTGGCCCATTTAGCCCTACTTTGCCGATGCGCTATCGTCCGAGTTCAAGTATTTGGCAAAAAATTGAACCATGGCGACGGTGGACTTTATTCGATTTTGGGTCTTGCGAAAACCGTGACCTTCGTCAGGGAAAAGAATGTACTCGACGGGAACACCCCGCTCCTTCAAGTGGTTGACGATTTGCTCTGCCTCAACTACCGGCACATTGGTGTCGTTCGCGCCGTGCTGGACCATGATCGCTGCCTTGATGCGATCCAGCTTGTAAATTGGTGAAAGGCTTTTGAGCATTTCCGCATCTTTAACGGGGTCTCCGTATTCGACCGTAGATATAGCCGCCATCCACGGCTCCGTGTGTTGAAAGAAAGTGGCAAAATTAACGATGCCAAACATGTCTACTCCGGCGGCAAACGCGTCGGGAAACTCAGTCACTCCCGCCATCGTCATGTAACCGCCATAGCTACCGCCCATGATTCCTATTCTCTTCGGATCGGCAATGCTGTTCCCCGTCAGGTAATCGACGCAAGCTTTGATGTCCTTAACCCCATTGACTCGGAGTGCGCCGTTATCAAGGTTCACAAAAGTCTTCCCGAATCCGCTTGAACCCCGGACGTTGGGCGCGAACACGCCAATGCCCTGCAAAAGCAACGCCTGATAGTCGCTCCGGAACCCAGGCCGCTCCTGTCCTTCAGGCCCGCCGTGGAAACTGACCACATAAGGCCCCGGCTTCTGTTGGCCATCTGGACGATAAAGCCATCCGCTGAGTTCGAGGCCGTCGAGAGCTTTAAACCTTACGAGCTCAGGCCGCCGAAGGGTTGTGAGGTCCACGCCAGCGTGCGGACTGAACGTCACCTGCCGGAGCTTTTTTGTGGCGACGTCCATGATCCAGATGTCAGCCGGAGTACGCGAACCCGCTGCCGCCAGCGCCAGTTGTTTACCATCACGAGAAAATGCAAGGCTGCCGACCAGTTCGGCAGGCAAGTCCGGACCAGGGGATACTTTTCCGGTGGGCAACTCCGCAAAAGCCAGTTCGCTCTTCCCACCCACGTTCCAGATCAGGACAGCCAACGTTCCTTGTTCGTTCAGGATAAAACCATCCAATTCCGCGTCCTTACGCTCGGCCACAACCTCGATTGGTCCGGGCTTGCCTTTGTCGTCGAGCCGAACTCGAGCAAAGGCGGTTAGGTCGCGGTCCTTGTTCGAAACCAGATAAACGCTGCGTCCGTCTGCGGCGATCTGCCCATTGAATTCTCCTGGCCCTTTATGGGGTGTTAGAAGAATTTCCGTGTGCGTTGTGAGGTCAAGCAGATAAAGGTCGTTATCCCCGCGGTTGATCAATCTCGCGACCAGCGCGTGCTTGCCGTCGCGGCTGACATCTTCGAGACCTTCCAGCCCCTGCCCTTTCTCCAGCAGGTCCATTTTCCCGGTGGCCGGATCGAGCAAGTACGGGTCGATGGTTGCAGCATCACGGCTATTCGATCCCATCATCAGCAGGCGCCCGTCATGGGTCCAACCATCAAACTCATTATTTTCTTTTCCACCTGCGGTTAATCGTCGTTGGCCAGTTCCATCGGGATGAATGACGTAGATTTGCGTGTTCATACCGCCGCCAGGAGCTAGCGAGAATGCCAAGGAATTGGTGTCGGTGAGCGACCACTGAACACCCGCGACGGGATCATCGCCGATCGTCACCAACTGTGGATAGCCACCTTCAGCCGGCACGATCCATATTTGAGGAATGCCGTTTAAGTCGGAGGTAAAAGCAATGCGCTTTCCATCCGGCGAGAAACTTGGAGAACCTGCGCGCCCAATGCGTGCCATTCGCGCGACCGTGAGCGCCAAGCTATCGACCTTCTTATCCAAGTCCTGGGCTGGCGCGGCGGTACTCGCAGCCAAAATTGACAGGATTAGCCAGGCTCTGCAATTCATGGTCATTTCCTTTCATTCATTTCGTGGTAGACCGTGGAGCATGGCGGGGTAAGCTGTTTCCGCGAAGACTCAACCATGCTGCCCGTCTCCTACTGAAGTGTCTTGATTGGGATACCTAGCGGCTCCAATGCCTCTCGGACAACCTTGTCTTCGCCGACAGCGACGATCGTCATACGGTGAGCGGGAAAATAACGCTTGGCGGCAGCGTCCACTTCGGCGCTCGTGGTCTTCGCGATCTTTTGACCGTAAATTCCAATCTCTTCGGGCGGCAAGCCATCCACCCAAATGCCCGCCAACTGTGCTGACAGCGCACTGCGCGCCTGGGAACGGATGGCTTGACTGCCAACCAGATATCGCTTGGCTTGGGAAAGCTCAGGCTCGGTCGGACTGGTGGTGGCAAGCCTGTTCAGTTCGTACTGGATCTCGTTTAGAGCGGGCCCTGTCACCGCATTGCGAACATCCGCCCTGGTGGTCAAGACTCCCGTCACCTGGAAAGCACTCAAGCTCGAAAAAGGTGAGTAGGTGTAACCCTTGTCCTCTCGGATGTTGCTGGTCAGGCGTGAACCGAAGGTACCGCCATAGATCGCGTTCGCAACGACGGCCGCCTCGTAGTCCGGGTCGCGGCGCAAAGGCCCGAAAGCGGCCAGTTGCAGCGTGGTTTGGACCGAGTCCGGTCGCGTTACCACGAATACCGCGTGCTGTGGCTCTTGCGAAGGGCGTGCCGGCGACGCGAGCGGCGCCTCGGCTGGCGCTTTCCACGTTCCAAACTTTGCTTTTGCCATTTCCACCATGTGCGCATTATCGAAGTCCCCTACGACGACAAGAAGTGCCTGGTCTGGACGGAAGCGTTGCGTAAAAGCATGCCGCAAATCTTCCGAAGTTGCTGCGCTGATCGATTCCTGCGTGGGAGCAGTAACGTGATACGGATGGTCACCGAACAGCACCTTGGCGATCGCCCGTGAGGCAAGAAATGACGGCTCGGATTCTCGCTGGCGTAGGGAATCTTGGAGGTTGCGCTTGGCGAGAGTTACCTCTGCATCGGGGAAAGAAGCATTCTGCGCGATGTCAGAAAGGATCGTAATGGCCGCATCCAACTTGGACGCAAGCACAGCCGTTGAGATCGCGATGTAATCCTTCCGCGAGTCGGCATTTAGGTCTCCTCCAGCCGCCTGAAGTTCTTGTGCGATTCGCTTCGCATCCCGAGTCTTCGTGCCTTGGTCGACGGTCTTGCACAATAATTCTGAAAGACCGGGGCGATCCGCAGGATCAGCCGCCAAGCCTCCACGGATCGCCATCGTGAACGCAACCTTCGGAAAGCCGGGCTCCGATACCAGCCACAAAGTAAGCCCATTATCGAGTTTCACGGACTTAACGTTGGGAGCGGGAAGAGGCTTCTCCTGTCCATAAGGAGGAAGGTCCTTCGGCATGGGCGCTTCTTTTTGGGCGAAGGCGAACGAGGCCGCCAAAAGAATTCCGACTGCGATTGTGACGGGGTTCGTCTTCGTCATTTTTGTTCTCCTTGCTTCTTGTCGGCACCGGCCGGCCCTTGGGTTGGCACACGATTGACGATCGTGCGGTTGGTGCTCACGAGGTACTTGGCGGCAAAGGCACGAATTTGGGCAGGTGTCACCTTGGCCAGTTCCTCTGGAATTTGATAGACGAGATCGAAGCTCCCGTCGAAGAGCACGGCGTGGGAAAGTGCCGAGGCGCGGCTGATTGGCATTTCAAGCTGGTCATACCAGTCGGATCGCATTTTCGTGACGATGCGATCGAGATCCTGCTGGCTCGGTCCTTTCTCGCTGAGTTCTTTGACCGCCGCATCGTAGGCCGTTAAGAGTTGATCCTCGGTAACGTTCGGTGGATACACAATGAATGACGTCATCAGCGTTGGCCCGTTGTATTCAAACGGCGTGCCTAACGGCCAATTCATCCCGCCGTCCACGGAAAGCGCAACCTGCTTCTGCTTTACCAGGCTTTGATAGAGGAGCGACGCCTGCCCGTTGTGCAGCAACTCTCCGGTCACAGCACCGGCTAGAGCATCAGTGGCGTGGCGCGGAGGCATGCGATATCCGATGGCAAGCGCCGGCACCTTGGCGAGCTTGTCGGTCTCGTTCGCGCGTCGTTCAGACTTTTGGACAGCCTCGTCAACCTTTGGCCGTGGTGGTGTCTGTCGGGGACGGGATCGTGGCAAAATACTTTTCAACTTTCGCGAATATATCGTCTGGTTTCACATCTCCCACAATCGCGAGTACGGCGTTATTGGGAGCGTAATACTGCTCGTAGAACTTCTGTACGTCGTCGATTTTGGCGGCGTCGAGGTCCTTGAAGTCACCGTAGAAATTGTGCGCATTGGGATAGGTGTCGAAAGCTTTCCCGGGCAAATCAATGGCGAAGAACAGTCCATACGGACGATTCAGAACGTTGACGCGAACTTCTTCCTCGACCACGTTGCGCTGGTTCTCCAGATTCTTCACCGAGAAATCCAAGGTCTTCATGCGATCGGCCTCGATCCAGAGCACCGGATCAAGAGCGGAGACAGGCGCTGTCTCGATGTATTCGGTGAAGTCGTATCGAGTGTCGCCGTTATTTTGACCGCCTCCGCCTTCGATCACCCGGTCGAGGACGCCCTTCGGCGAATTGGGCGTACCTTCGAACATCATGTGTTCGAAAAGATGGGCAAAGCCGGTGCGCCCTTCTGGCTCCAGGCGGAAACCGATCCCATAGCTGACGCACAGTCCAAAAGTTGGCGCCGAGTGGTCTTCGGAGACCACGACGATAAGACCATTGGACAGCTTCTTCATGGTCGTCGGCGCCTTCCACTGCTGAGCTGCCGCCGACGCGATTAGAGCCACGCCAAGGAATAAGAATCTGCAATGCTTGAAGAACGACTTCATGTCATCTCCCGCTAGCCATTTGCAATAAGGCAGTGAGGCCGACGAAATTATATCGCCGTGGCTTGAGTGGCGCTCGGTTGTGACTGTGGGTGAAATTCAGGTTCTTGAACTGCCCGGCACTCGCCTTGCCCCTCCGCACCCCGGTTGTTAGCATAGTTAGAGCGAATGCAGTCTGCATTTTTACCCAGGAGGCCTTATGGCGACCGATACCCTTACCAAGCCGGTGATTGACGGCGGAACCACTAAAACCAGAGTCTTCAAGAATTTCATCGATGGGGAGTGGGTCGAGTCCGTAAGCGGCCAGACATTCGAAGACCGGAATCCCGCGGATACCCGCGAAGTCGTGGCCATCTTCCAGCGTTCGAATAAAGAGGACGTGGACGCGGCAGTGAATGCGGCCAAGCGCGCCTTCGCCAAGTGGCGTCTGGTTCCTGCGCCTCGTCGCGCGGAGATGGTCTTCCGCGCCGCTGAGATTCTGATGGAGCGCAAGGAAGAATATGCGCGCGACATGACTCGCGAGATGGGAAAAGTACTGAAGGAGACGCGCGGCGATGTGCAAGAGGCCATCGACGCGGCCTACTACAACGCCGGGGAAGGACGCCGGATGTTTGGTCCGACCGTTCCGTCGGAATTGCCGAACAAGTTTGCCATGGCCGTGCGGCAGCCGATCGGTGTCTGCGGAATGATCACGCCGTGGAATTTCCCGATGGCAATTTCTTCGTGGAAACTGCTGCCGGCAGTCGTTTGTGGCAACGCTTGCGTGATCAAGCCCGCACAAGACACGCCGCTGTCGACTTTCAATCTCGTGCAAGCGCTTACCGACGCCGGCATACCCAAGGGCGTGATCAACATCGTGACTGGATTCGGAACGGAAGTGGGAACGCCCCTGACGGAGCATCCGTCGGTACGCGCCATTTCGTTGACGGGATCCTCAGCTGTAGGCAGGATCGTGGGCGCAACGGCGGCCAAGAGTTTCAAACATTGCTCGCTCGAACTGGGCGGCAAAAATCCGATGATCGTGCTCGATGACGCGAACCTCGAATTGGCGGTTGAAGGCGGTCTCTGGGGCGCGTTCGGAACGACTGGACAACGCTGCACCGCCACCAGTCGAATCATCGTGCAAAAGGGCGTTTACAAGCAATTCGTAGATCAATTTGTGGCGCGGGCCAAGAAGATCAAGGTTGGCAATGGTCTCGACGAGACGGTTGAGATGGGACCGGCGGTGAATGAAAACCAGATGAACACCGATCTGAAATACATCGAGATCGGCAAAGACGAAGGCGCCAAACTTGTGACCGGCGGCAACCGTCTTGATAAGGGCGAATACCAGCATGGATGGTTCCTGGAGCCGACAGTATTCATCGATGTCGATCCAAAGATGCGGATTGCGCAGGAAGAAATTTTTGGGCCGGTAGTTTCAATCATCCCTTGCGAAGATCTCGAGAATGCGATCGAGATTGCAAACAACATCGAGTACGGTTTGTCCTCCTCGCTCTACACGAAAGATGTGAACAAGGCGTTCTCGGCCATTCGCGATTTGGAAGCGGGAATTACTTACATCAACGCTCCGACGATCGGCGCGGAAGTTCACTTGCCGTTTGGTGGAACGAAAGCGACGGGCAACGGCCATCGCGAAGGCGGCATTGGCGCGATCGATTTCTATACGGAATGGAAGGCCGTCTATGTCGATTATTCCGACAAACTGCAGAAGGCGCAGATCGACCGGCCAGAGTAAGTAAGGATCTTTAACCGCAGAGGACGCAGGGAGCGCAGAGTTTTTGGGTCTTATTTCTCTGCGCACTCTGCGATCTCTGCGGTTTAATGCTCTTTGGAGCGCTCGAATGCCCATAACCCAAACCCGCGAAATCAATTGCGCCACCCGTCTCGAAAACGTTCGCTACGCAATCCGTGATCTGGCCTGCATTGCCGATGAAGTATCCCGGCAAGGGCACAAGATCCTGCCGCTCAATATCGGCGACCCGTTGAACTTTGATTTCAAGACGCCCGCGCACATGATCGAGGCGGTATATAAAGCGATGCGCGATGGCAAGAACGGATACTCCGCTTCCTCGGGCATCAAGCCCGCGCTTGATGCGATTCGGGGCGAAGCAGCGCGCAAAGGCATCACGACAATTCAGGATGTGTTTATCACCTCGGGCGTCAGCGAGACGGTGGACATTTGTCTCGCGGCATTGCTCAATCCCGGCGACAACCTGCTGACGCCCTGTCCCGACTACCCGCTCTATTCGGCCGTCCTCGCCAAACTCGACATCGGTCTCAATGCCTATTACTCTGAAGGAAGAGGATGGCTGGCAGCCCGATCTGGATGACATCAAGCGCAAGATCACGCCGCGCACTCGCGGCATCGTGCTCATCAATCCAAACAATCCCACTGGTTCGGTGTGCACGCGCCAGATGCTCGAAGAGATCGCGGAACTCGCGCGGCAGCACAACCTCGTTATCTTTGCCGACGAAATTTACGACAAGCTGATCGTTGATGACGATCCGCACGTCGCCATGGCGGCGGTCGCGCCGGACGTGCCAGTGATTACGTTCGGGGGATTGTCCAAGAATTATCTGGCGCCCGGATGGCGAATCGGATGGGGCGTTGCCAGCGGCGAAGCTTCCGTCATCAAGCCTTATGTCGAAGGCATCAACAAGCTTTTACGCGCGCGCATTTGCCCGAACCATCCTGAGCAGTATGCCATTCAGCCGGCACTCGAGGGACCGCAGGATCATCTGGTCGAGGTCAAGCATAAGCTGCGCAGCCGTCGGGATCTCACCATGAAGTGGTGTTCCGAGACGCCGCGCGTTAGTTGTGTCGCGCCGCGCGGCGCTTTTTATGCGTATCCGCAAATTGATATTCCGGAAGGCGATGATGTGTTCGTTGCCGAACTGATTCGGCAGAAACATGTAATGGTGGTACACGGATCAGGCTTCGGTCAAAGACCCGGAACAAAACATTTTCGAATTGTCTTCCTTCCTGACGAAACAAACTCTTACAAACGCTTACGCTGCCATCGGCGACTTCTTGAGGGAACGTTACTGAGCGAACGCGGTGTCCTCAGCATGACCATGTCCCACATACTATCCAAGTCTGTGCGATCTAAGTCATAACTACGTGTGGCATACTTATCCCAAGCGCGGAACCACTTTTGCGGAAGAAGAGTTCTTTCTGAATTGACCTTGGGGGAATGTTAGTGAAGCAAAGACAATGGAAGTTGGCGCTCATTGTCTTTGCTCCCGATTTCAATCCCTCAGAAACGCAGGGTTGGACCGAACGTCACACGCATATTATTGCGCGCACCGTTATCGAAATAAATGTCGTCACCAGCTTCCAACCGTAAGCCTAAAGGACCGAAGAAGCCCTCGAGTCCGATCCCCGGATATGAAGCGAAACGAGCATTACCGTCGCCCACCGCCCCTAAGACCGCTCTGAAAGCCCGGCGGCGCATTTTGATAATTGGTAGTGAAGCTGATTAGGCCAGCTTTCGCAGTGACGAAAAAACGCACCGGCCCAGAACCGGTCTGGAACTTTGGACCGAACAGAGCGTGCAGGATGTGCGTACGCGAACTGACAAACTGCACTGTGCCGCCGTTATCATAATGCAGTGGCGTAACCCCGGCCGAAATCATAAGCCATTTCCGCTTCCACCTGAGCCCACGAACTCACGTTGAAGCCCGCACGTCCACCGACGCCGACAAAATTCAGAGTTGGTTCCGTTCGATCAAGCCGGAAATAGTCCGCGAAAGCGCCTACTTCAACATGGTCCGTCGATTGTGCCAACAACCAATGCGAGCCCGAGAAACAAGCAAGCAGAACTGCATACATAACAAAACGTTTCATTGATATTATCCCCCGGGGTCAGTTGACCGAACGTCAGCCCCATTGAGTGCGTGCTGATTTTCGGCTAGGATGCGCGACCAGTTAGCGAGGTTGGATTTTTCGAAGGGCGGAGAATGGTTTGAGAATACGGGCGAAGTAAGTTTCTTATGGTTCACTCTGAGTACACGATCAGCACTAGAAGGTTTCTAGGTGGTTCTCAGTAGATTCCCGGAATCAGCGCAGAGACCCTGCGCGCATACTCCTCAAATTTACTTCCGAATCCCTCGCGGAATAGTCGCTCTTCACTTCGGATTCGAATTATCGTACCGGCTGCGAACAAAATCATTGCGATAAGAAGCGGAATGCCGCGAGAAACTGCAAGGCCGGTTGCCAACAGCATTCCAAACATTCCTGTGTAGATCGGATTTCTTACAAATCGATAAGGGCCCTCTTCGATGAGTATGTGATCTTCCACCAGGCGCGCGGCTAGACCCCACTGCTTCCCCAGACGGCGTGCAGAATCATTAACAAGCCAGGTTGAGGCCACCGCGATCGCAAGCGTTAGAGCCGCCAGGCCCCAGGCGAACCAGTCCGGACCAGAGATGAGTGGGGAGAATTCGTGATGACGCAACGGTATATACCAGACGACGAAGTAACCGGCTGCTTGAAGGATTAATCCGAGATAGGACTTAAAGTCGCGCTTCGCTTCCCTGGCTCGCGGCGGGCTCTTGCGAAGCCAGAAGGTAAGCCCAAACAGCCACCAGCAGACTATGACCCCGTAGAAGGCGGCTTCAGCTGGCAAGTCCGCTGCCAATTTGATATCCCCCATGCATACGCTGCGGCGTTTAGAACTTTCGTAACTCTACACCTTCACCGCATGTTTCCTATACTTGGTCTGGAAATCCATGACGCGTTTTTCTCTAATTCTTTCAGTTTTCGCACTGGTAACCGCTGCGGCCGTCGCTCAAAGCGCGTCCCCCGACGCACTCTACGATCGGGGAATTGACGCCATCACGGGCGTTGGTCCTTCACGCAACGAACAGGCCGGCATTGATCTTTTCCGGCGTTCAGCCGACCTTGGCTTTGGACCAGCGCAAATCGCGCTCGGATACTACTACGAAGCGGGAAAGATCAAAGCCGACGACCCGGGTCAGCTTTCTTTGGACCTTTACAAGAAGGCTGCACAGCAAGGCGATCCGCTGGCTGCGTGGCTTGCGGGAAGACGCTACTACCTTGGCATTGGAGTGGGAAAAGATCTGGACGCCGCCCGCAAATGGCTGAAAATAGCCGCGGATCAGAACAGTGCTTTTGGTGCGTACTATCTCGGACGATTGATGTCCGATCGCGATGCCGCCAAGGCTCCGGCTCTGTTTAAGATTGCTGCCGACCAAGGCTTGCCGCAGGCGCAATACTTCTACGGAAAAGCGCTGAAAGATGGCCGCGGGATCGCGGTCGACCGGGTGGGCGCCTATGTTTGGCTAACAATTGCCGCCGATGCCGGCTACTCCGCCGCTGGAGCGGATTTGAACGACCTTCAGACTAGCGGCTCACTGACGCTCGATGACATCTCACAGGCCAGAAACAAGGCTCGCGAATTGGAACAGATAGTAGTTCGTGCCGTTACTTCCCGAGGATGCTCGGGATGGACGGGCGAGTTCGACGAATTGCCGGCTCCGCCTCCCCCCGATCTCCAGCGATTCTGTCGCTAGACCAAAAGACATGATCTTCCACTCTCCCCTTCCGGAGAATTAGTCTCGTCTTGACGTACTCCAAATATAGAGTATATTTCATACATGTTTGGAGACATACTCGTCCATTCGAGCGGAACGGAACAATTGCCCGGTATACGCTGGGACCGTCCCGCTGATCTTTCGAGCCGTGACATTCAGGAAAAACTCAGTCCCGCCGCGGCACGCGCGTTCTTCAGTCTGGTCACGCATTGGAAACTGCGCGACGAAGATGCGCGTGCACTGCTCGGCGGTATGTCCAATGGCTCGTTTTATCAGCTTAAGCGGATCCCGCGAACTCTTGATCAGGACAAACTCACCCGCATTTCACTGCTGGTGGGTATCTTCAAAGCGCTGAACATTCTCTACAGCGCCAAACTGGCTGATGCGTGGATTCAGCTGCCAAACACCAATCCTCTTTTCGGCGGAGAAATGCCGCTGGCTCGGATGCTAAAAGGCGGGGTACCGGCAATGCTCCATGTTCGCCAGTTACTGGACGCGCGGCGCGGAGGACTGTAATGAGTGCGGAAGAGCGTCCCAAGCGCAATTCAAAGCGGAAGTCCAGAGCAAGAAGCGAAGAGCAGCCCCGCCTTACCTCGATTGCGCGCAACAATACCCACCGGCTCATCCCTACGCGATATGCCGATGATGCCGAGGGCGTGCTCGCGCGCCTGGCGCTTCCTCATTCCCAGTTCGACAACCTGCTGCAACTGGAGGGCGCCACCAACGATCGCGTCACCGGAGAAGCGAATCTCCTGCCCGGAATCAGCGTGCACGAACTCGTTTTTGGCGTTCCCAACTACCACATCATCAACGCTGCCTTTACTTACGCGCGACCGGGTGGCACGCGTTTCAGCAGTTCGTACCGCGGGGCCTGGTACGCGGCCTATTCTCGCAAGACCGCGCAGACCGAAGTCGCTTTTCACTACGCGCAAGGATTGCGCGAGATTGACTGGCGCCAGCCAGAAACAGTTTCCTACCGAGAGTACCTTGCCGATTTTCACGCCGAATTTCATGATTTGAGAGGCAAGCATCTTCACCCAGAGCCGCGTTTCGCGGACACTCTGGACCCCGACAGCTACGGCGCATCGCAAAGACTGGCCGCCAATCTGCTCAGCAAAGGCTCAGCCGGAATTGTCTATCCGAGCGTCCGCCACAGCGGCGGAACTTGCCTCGCTTGCTTTCGCCCGGCGTTGGTGGGCAATGTGCGTCAGGGAGAGAAAATCGTGTTTGCCTTTGCCGATGCGTACCACCCGCCGAAAGTGCGTGTTCATAATACGAACTGACGGACTTTCCGAACTTTCAAGGTCAGACGCTCAGATTCCCCGGCATCCTCCGCACACCCTGCTGTGCCCCGTGTCACTGACCCTTGCCATAGAGGGGAGTAATGGATGGATATGGACAACGTTTTTATTCCATCCGCGGAGGGATGCATGGCAACTCTTACCTGCGACAAGCAAGCCAAGGACAAACAAGCTCACGATAAGCAGGCCGATCTGGCCGGCCCCGGAATAGGCAACTACACCGAACTCGAAAGTTTGCTTCCCACTGGTTACCGATCTCTGCTCGACCGGCGCGATACCCAGAAAGCGATTTTCCAGACCAAGCGGTATATCGAAGACAACCTCTGCAAAGCGCTTAATCTGATGATGGTGGAAGTCCCACTTATCGTCGACATCGAGAGCGGCGTCAATGACATGCTCGATCGGGACGGCTCCCGCACTCCGGTATCGTTCCATATCTCCAACGACCGAGGAGTGCATCCCATCGATTCGCAGGTCGTACAGGCAGCAACCAAGTGGAAACGGGTCGCCTTGAAGCAATTCGACTGCAAGCCCGGCGAAGGCATCTGCACCGACATGCGCGCCGTGCGGAAGGACTATTTCCTCGATCACGATCATTCCGCCTACGTTGACCAGTGGGATTGGGAACGCTCCATTCATGCGGCCGACCGCAACGTTGCGTTTCTGAAAGATATTGTGCGAAAGATATGGAAGGTGCTGGTCGGCGCCGAGAAGTTTGCGCAAGATCTATTCCCTGCCCTGCGTGATCCGCGCTTTCCGAATCTGCCAGAAGAGCTGACCTTCCTGCATGCGGAAGAGATTCTTGGATATGTATCCCAATCTTCCACGCAAGCAGCGCGAGACTGCGATCCTGCAAAAATATCCGGCGGTATTCATTGTCGGAATTGGTTGGCCTCTGAAAGACGGCTACCCCCACGAGAACCGGGCCGCCGACTACGATGACTGGGTCACTGAAACGAAGAAAGAGACCCATAAAGAGACGCACGGTCTCAATGGCGACATCCTGGTGTGGAACTCGGTGACCAAGCGCCGTCACGAACTTTCTTCAATGGGAATTCGCGTAAACGCGGACACTCTGCGGCGGCAACTTGAGATGTCGAACCTGATAGGCAACCTCCAGTTTCCCTATCATCAAGCGATCATCAACAACGACCTGCCGCTATCCATTGGTGGCGGAATCGGACAATCGCGCACGCTGATGCTATTGCTTCGGAAAGCACATCTCGGAGAAGTCAGTGTCACCGTGTGGCCGAAAATTCTGAAAGAGATTTGCTCGAAGAAAAATATTTTCGTGCTGGAGTAGGCGAGCGAAAACGGAACGGACTGAAGGAAGACAGAACGAACTGAAGACAGAAGGGCTAATAACTCGCTTTTAGGTTTGTCATCCCGAGCGAAGCGAGAGATCTGCAGTTCTTGGCGCCGCAGAAACTGCAGATCCCTCGCTGCGCTCGGGATGACAATTTTTCGGAAGAAGTGCCAAATTAATGCACTCAACACTAAACCAATTCTGTTCCCCACAAGTCGTGCAAATGCAAGATACCGTGTACACGGTGCTCGGCATCAACCACGACGAGCGAGGTAATTTTCAATTCTTCCATGCGGGCGAGTGCGGTTGCGGCGAACTCCTGCGGACCAATTGTTTTTGGAGCTCTCGTCATGCATTCTTCGGCAGTCAGGTCGAGCGTATCTTTCCCACGTTGCTGGAGCAGGCGCCGCAAGTCGCCATCGCTGATCACGCCGAGCAGACGGTCTCCGTCGACTACGGCTGTTACTCCTAGCTTCTTGCTGGACATTTCGTAAATTACATCCGGCATTTTAGTCTTCGCGTTGACACGCGGGACGGCATCTCCGGAATGCATGAGTGATTCGACCCGCGCCAGACGCTTCCCAAGTTTCCCGCCGGGATGCAGGTTGGCAAAGTCTTCTTCTTTGAACCCGCGCTTCACGGAAAGTGCGACGGCCAGAGCATCACCCAAAGCGAGCATCGTCGTAGTAGAGGCAGTCGGGGCTAGGCCCAGCGAACAGGCTTCTTTTGAGATCGAGCAATCGAGGGCAACCTCAGCCGCCGAGGCCAGCGTGGAAGACTGGGGGGCGCGGGAGCTCTGGTTTGCGCCAGAGGCCGCAATCTCATCACAAGTCATTGTGATCAGGGGAACCTGCAAACGCTTGATGGTCGCCAGCAATTGGAGAATCTCTTCGGTTTCGCCGCTCGCCGAAAGCACTAAGACCACATCCCCCCGAACAATAACGCCGAGATCACCGTGCAGAGCCTCGACGGGATGAAGATACAGCGCGGGCGAACCAGTCGAATTCAGCGTCGCCGCAATCTTTCGAGCGATTAACCCGCTCTTTCCCATGCCCGACACGACGATCCGACCCTGGCAGTGAAACATCAACTCAAGCGCCCGCTCGAAGTCGGCAGCCATGGGGCCGGCAAGTCGATCAGCCAGAGACCGCAAGGCCTCAGCTTCAATACGCACCACATTTTCGCCAGTGTGTTTCATGGGGAACGGAGAATGTTAGCAGGATTCAGTCACGATGAGATTGAATGATTGCGTTCATCCCAGTGGACCTCGATCGAAAAGGTCAGAAGTGATCTTCCACTCGATGTCCCGGATGCTGCAGCGCCTGCGCCTGAATGACGCGGTCCCACGGACCGCCCTGCCAGTTGTCCTTTACGCGACCAGTGTGGATCCAAGGCGGCACCGTCATCAACAGGCGACGGCTCAGCGCGTGGACATAGGGCTCATAGACCTCTCGCAGTCCCGCTAACTTCTCGGCCATGTCCGCATTATTGTTCAACGTAACCCCGCGCCACGCCAGTTCGGTTCGCAGCCGGGCCAGATCCTCCGGCTTCAGGCGGTTTTCATCCTGGGTGCTGTATTGCGAATTCACAACCTGCGCCAAATCGACGGCGGCGTGCCGCGCCATGGCAAACGTAAGCTTCGCCTGGTCGGGATGGATACCGTCCACGCCAGTCATGACCAGCGAGGTCACGTCCAGCATTACGGTCAGCGCGCCAAGCCATGATTGGTTGCTATGTTGCGAACGGAAAAAAAGTAGTGCGGGGTAAGAGAGGTGGCTCGACAGCAGATCGGCACACCAACGCTCCCAATCGCGAAAGATATTGTCGAGCACAGTTTGCTCTGGACAACATCCCAGGCGCCCCAAAAATTCCATCGCTGTCGGCGGCGATCCCGCACGCGCGTCGAGGAGCGAAATTTCAATCTCGCGCGACGCAAACGAGTTGTAGACAACGGGCAGATATCCGACCACAACTCCGAGAAACGCGAAACCCATGCCGGCTTCCATCACCGCCAGCGCCCTTGCAACGGCGTTGCTCGGGACGATATCCCCATACCCCAAGGTAAAGAACGTTTCTCCACTGTGATAGAGCAGCTTGCCGAAATTAATCGTCTCGTTACCGAGCAAGAGGTGCTCGCCGAGGCCGTACTGAACCGAGGCAAATCCAAAAATCAATCCCAGGGCCCAAAAACCGAGGAGAAACAGCAGCGACAAGGGACCATAATAGGCAAGGAAGCCTTCCCGCCGGCTGCTCTTTTGGATATGCCGTGCCGCCCGCATCCAGGGTACCCAGGTGAGGCGATAGAAAAAAGCCGTGATCCGGAAGTGACGCTGGATCCTGCGGGGCAGAACGATCGTCTCAAAAGCATCGAGCAGGATCGTAAAGATCAGAACAAAGCCGAGAATCGATACCCACACATGCATACGGATGTGATACAGATGAGGCGGGAATGGTAACAGATTCAGTCACCGGAGTGGCACTTTGTGCCCCAGTCGGGACCGGCCTTATAAGGCCTATTCAAGGAGCCGGAGAGGCCTGCCCAGCGCTTCCAGCACGGGATTTCGAGCCCTGTGCGGGGTGGCGGGCAAGGTTCAGGTTACCATCGTTCGTTGCTCGACTCGCGCGGCAAAACCTATAATTTTGTATCCCCACCTGAACGAGGAGTAGATGTCGGAGGCAGCGGGCACATCCCCAATTCGTCTGTCCCAAGAGCTGACGATCTTTCACGACGTCGCCAAGGCGCTCACCTCGTCGCTCAATCTTGATTCCATTCTGCAGACAATCATGGAAAAGATGGCGGAATATTTCCGTCCCGACACCTGGTCTCTGCTCATGGTGGATGAAGAGAAGGACGAACTCTATTTTGCGATCGCGGTCGGCGCCGCCGCCGAAGTGCTGGCGAAGGCACGCCTCAAAGTAGGAGAAGGCATTGCAGGGTGGGTGGCAAAGCACGGACAATCTCTGATCGTTCCAGACGTCCAAGCCGATTCGCGGTTCTCGTCGCGGCTCGACGACATGACGCAGTTGAAGACGCGTTCCGTAATCTGCGTTCCGCTTCGCTCAAAGCATCGGGTGCTGGGCGTGATCCAGATGGTGAACGCAAATGTCGGCCTCAGCGAGCAGGAGATGTTCTTCCTGCAGGCGTTGTGTGACTACGCCGCCATCTCGATTGAGAATGCCCGCGCGGTCGAGAAGATTCAGGAACTGACCATCACCGACGATTGCACGGGGCTGTTTAACGCCCGGCATCTTTATAAGGTGCTCGAAACCGAGGTTTACCGGTCCGCTCGCTTCGGCTACGAATTCAGCGTGATCTTCATCGATCTCGACCACTTCAAACAGGTCAACGACACACACGGGCACTTAGTAGGAAGCCGGATGCTCGCGGAAATTGGATATCTCATCAAGGCACAACTTCGATTGATCGACTTTGCGTTTCGCTACGGGGGCGACGAATTCGTAGTACTGCTTCCCCAAACCGGCAAAGATCAAGCCGTGGTCGTAGCGCGCCGCCTGCAAGAGTCTCTGCGGGCGAATACGTTTTGTACTGAGCAAGGTTTGAATTTGTTGGTGCGCGCGAGCATGGGACTCGCAACGTTTCCCCATGATGCGCATACTCCGCACGACATCATCAGGCAGGCGGACGAAATGATGTACGTCGTAAAGAACACGACGCGCGACAATATTGGAATTGCCTCGCGCGGACTGATCGACCCCTAAAAGCCGGTATCAGTTGCCAGGTTGCCTTGCTCTCTATTTCACGGTGCTGTAAAGATTCGCAGGGAGTTCCGTGGGTGACGCAGGGCAGGTGACGCCCTCCGAATTCTGCCCCTTGTAGGTGTTGAGTTGCGCCACGGTCTGGTGGATGCGGCCGTTAAGCGCGCTGGCTGCCTTCAGGAATTCATCGGAGTTTTGGTTGAGCTGTTTGATCTGTTGAGCCGCTAAGACTTCGCTGAAGATGTCGTAAGTGGAGTCGACAATCGAAGCGGAGTACTTGTAATAATCGGCATAGACCTTGGGGATATGAAGCTTTTTCTGAATATCTTCGTCGCCCACCAGGGTGTCGGCGACCTGCCGAATGCCTTCCATGAAGCTGACCAGATCTCCTTTGTTCTCCTTGTTGAACTTAAAGAAGTCGCGTTCCTGGACTAGCTCATTCAGATGTTGCTGGTCAATTCTTGCGCGTTTGAACGCGTCCTCCAGATGGGCTTTATGCAAGTCCATCCGCTGCCAGCGTTGCTGCATCGCGCCCACTTTGGCAGGGTCCTTCTCGGAAGAGATCTCGCGGTAAAGTTGCTCGATTTCCTTGTCCTGCTCGCCAATCATTTCCTTGATGTGTTCGGAGACTTTTTCGCCGATATGGTCGCGGATCAGATCGAGGCCGCGCTGAAGTGCAGCGTCGGAAGCGCCATTCACCGTCTCTTCCCATTCCTTGCGGTCTTCGTTGCGTTTTTCCTGAGTTTCCATCAGTCGGCGTAGAGCGTCCTGCGCGCTGTTCAGTTGCGCGCAGAGTTGGGGAATCGTCGGTTTCGGGGCTGGCGTTCCGGTAGAGGCTAGAACGGGCGCTGGATTCGCAAGGACAACCGGCGCAGCGTCATTCGCAGAAACTATGGGTGCAACCGGTACCGAGGGAGCGCGCAGCAGATTCGGTTGCATATGCGTTGCGTGGCTCAAATCAACAACCGCAGTTTGGTTCGAGACGGGCACCGAAGTCGGCAAAGAAGCGAGCGCGGTCGCGGCCCGATCACGCGCAGCAGACAGGTGGACTTCGGTGGAATCGAAGTTCTGACGGGCGAGCATGGAAGCCTCCTCGTCGGTCTTGGCCGCAGCAATCATCTGGTTAAAAGCTTCCTGCTGCTTGACGGAGGGCGTGATGGCGGCAAGCTGGCCGCGCGCGACATCGAGCGCACTCTTGTCGGCATCAACGTGGGCCTGGGCAGTTTGAAACTCCTGGCTAGCAACGTTATTGGCGGCAAGCGCCTTCTGGTATTCCTGGTTATTTTGCTGGAAATTCTGCACTGCAGGATCGGCCGAAGAATTGGTGAGTGCAGGATTGCTCTGCGCGGCACGGAGAGCCGTGTCTTGGGTAACATCACGCTCCGGACCAGACAGCGTTTGCGCTGCTTGCGCGAGTTGCGGCGCCTGGCTAGGCTGCACGCCATCAAGGTAGATGCCCGGTAAGCCGGGAATGCCTGGCCCGGTTGTGCCAGTGCCGGGACCGGACACAAGATTGGGATTGCTTGCCGTGGCCGTGCTTCCACTTCCGCCCGAACTTGCGGCGATGGGCTCGTTGGCAGCGTTCAAATCTCCGCCCGCCGGACCCCCGACATAGATGCCCGGGAGGCCTTTCAGGCCATAGCCAGTTGGGCTGGCGTCACTAATTTTCAGCTTCAGATCGCCTGGCCCAGGAGAGTTCATCCCCTTCAATTGAAGACTGTCAGGAGTGGAAGAGTTCATCCCCTTCAATGCCAAGTTGAAAGGCAGACCTTCAAGTTTCAATTCGCTGGTGAGGCGGGCAAACATCGCGTCGAGGCGCTGCTGGGCGGCGATCCGCCTCTGGAGTGCCTGTTCCTGTTGTCGGCGCAGGATTTCCTGGGACATGAGCGCCTGCTGGCGCGCGGCTTCGGCGTTGTTCGCGAATAGCGAGCTGATGAAGCCGGTGGCGGCTCCTTGCATAAAGCTGCTGACTACCGGATTGGTGGTTCGCATGACGATCGCCAGGTTGACGCTGTTGGTCAAAGTATCCTGCGCGAAATTTCCGGTGTTAGAGATCATCGCGCCGCTAGTGGAGGAGGAAGTCGTGGAGGAACCTGCCCCGCACAGATCCGCCGCGGTCACGTTAGGACCTGAGATCACCGTGTTGGCTGGGATGACCTTGCCGTTAGGGCAAGTGACTGCCCTGCCCGTTCTCCACGGTCCGACGGCTACCCCTGTTGGTGTGGGTTGCGCGTTGACAAAATTGGCGAGAGCCGCTGAGACAACCGCGGCAATCATTAACGTGCGGGTTCTCATGTCCTACCTCGTAGCTTTTTGAATCCGACGTCGTCAAGAAAGACCGAAGGCGTGAGGTCTGTCTCTTCTCGGTAAAAACAGGGGGAATAAGCCAGAATCGAGCTTTGATGGAGTCTAGGTCAAGATTACGGACGCTGCGGCGAAGGTCATAGCGCCACAGCGGCGTGATTGATCGGCAGTTACTAACGTTAGGGGGCAAGGCAATTTGTCATTGTCTGGTCCGCGATCAAATTCTTAGGCTGGAGTATCCGTGTCAAAGGCCAGGAGAACAACAGTTATGGAATTGAGGAAAAGCTTTTCGCAAATCGCGCTCGCCTTATGTTTCGCGTCGTTGTTGCTGTGCGGACCTGCCGCAACTGCGCAGCTGGCGGCGAAACGGTCAAAGGAAAAGATGCCGCGTGACAATGCGGAAGCGCTGCAGTGGGCGCAGGAAGCGCTCGCCAAGAGTGGCTACCGGGTCAACAAGATTGACTCGCAGTACCTGCTGTATGGCGATGACAAAGGCAACTACGGCATCGCGCTGGCGCGAGTGGTTTCGACCTCGGTGGAATACAGCGGCGGTTACACATGGCGCGTGTTCTGGCAGGACTATGCCCACGAGAATCGGGAAGCAATGGCGATTCAGCCGCGCCACGCTGCGAAGTTTGAGGCGGCCCTGGATTATCTGGCGGAGAAAGCACGACAGGAAGAGTCTGACAACGAGGTCCGGGAGTTCGCTCAATTTCGGGTGCAGGCCGAAGCATGGCGGAGTGCTGCCGTGAAGCCAACCATGCCCGAGGATGCGCGTGAACATCAGGTGCTGGCTGAGTTCGCCTTCAAGGAGAAGAACGCAGACAAGGCAATCAGCGAATACTCGGCCGCGCTTTCGGTCTTCCCAACATGGCCCGAAGGGCAATACAACCTAGCGATGCTGGCAGGCGAAAAGAAAATGTACGACGTGGCGATCAGGCACATGAAGTGTTACCTGGAACTTGCGCCGGATTCGGGCGACGCGCAGGCCGCGAAGGATGCGGTCATTATCTGGAAAGATAAGCTGCAGACTGTGCTGTCTGGGACGGTTCTAAAAGCAGACGCAAGCAATGGGCGAAAGAAGTAACGCGCGCTTAGCCGCCGCGGTGCCCACTCGTCAGTTTTGAGTTCTTCTGCGGTTAAGGCGTTTTCCTGCCCGCCGGTGAGCTAGATGTTCGTTAGTGCTGATCTCGCTTCTCCAGCAGGTCTGGTTGGTCTGATTTTGGCTTGGCCTGGTTGTCCGATTTAATGGCGAAGGCATTCGCCGGAGCAGACGGATTCACGCCGAAGTCCCACACATAAAGGTTGATGGAATCTTTGCCGAGCATTTCCGCGACGGCATATTCGCCGTTGGGCAAAGGGTCAAGCGGAGAAATCTTGAACCAACCCCCGGTCATCGGAGAGACCGTGGCGGCGACAAAGCGCTCATCGGTAGTGGTTTTACCTGTGACCGCAGTCTTGACCGCTCCGGCAACGCGTTTACCACCCTTGCTCTGCACACGGATAATCTTGAAGCGATCGGCAGGAGCAAGCGCAGCGCTGTCGCCTGGCGCGACCGCGGTCGCAGCCGCGGCTTGGCCGGCTTCTAAATTTACGTAGAGGCTTGGCATCGCTGTGTGCGACTGAACCTTCGCGTGCCCTTCTGGTAACTCGATGCTCTGCTTGGCTCCGGCTAGAGGATTAATCGCGGCACGCAGAATATTCGTTTTCATGTTGCGATTCACATCGCTGCCCGACTGCTGAATTTCAGCAAGCTGCGCCTGGTTCTGATAGGTATCGAGTAGGAAGACCCCGCCTTCATCAGAAAGACGTAGTCCAGGTGAAACCTCGGGAGAGCGCGCTTCCAAAGCCTGGCGTTCTGTTTCCAGTTCCTTGTCGAGTTCCGCGGCCTCGGGAACTGGTGCTCCAGTTACGCGCCCCTGCTCATATTTTTGCGTGGCGTCCCAGTCCACCATCGATTTGGGGACCTCTTCCCACTCGCCGCGCTCGGCGCTGAAATAGCGGACACGCTCCCCGTTGATTTCATATTTGGTGATCGACTGGTAAGACCCATCCTTCAAGATGAGACGCTGGGCGAGGATCTGGGCGTCAAGCGGGAACCGGAAAAGAAGGCAGAACGTAAGCAAGGCGAAGCATGCGATGGTTCGGCGAATCGTTGATTGCATAGCGCTAAACCCTGTTGCAGTCACATTATCGTCCCTTTTGGAGACGCTGTAAAAGTTGGATGCGTCTGGCGCACGTATGAGATCTCAAGATCCTCATGAGTACCTTTCCATTTTTCCGCCGTCTAAGCCTCGCTTAGGTCGTATGCCATAACTGGACCTGTCAACTATGTTGAAGCGAGTCATTTGGATACTCCTGCCCTTTGCGTGCCTGCTCGCTTTTGGAGAGGACGCTGCGATGTTCCGTGGAAACCCTGCCCACACCGGCGTTTACCCCGCGGTAGGAGTGCCGAAGTTTAGCCAGGTTAAATG
This sequence comes from uncultured Acidobacteriaceae bacterium, assembly GCA_963822545.1. Classification (GTDB taxonomy): domain Bacteria; phylum Acidobacteriota; class Terriglobia; order Terriglobales; family Acidobacteriaceae; genus Acidiflorens. The sequence goes on along the minus strand of CAWGIB010000010.1, from coordinate 359,889 downwards.
GAAGTTCCACACGGCAGGTTATGTGATTTCTTCACCGGCCATTGTCGGGGGCACCGCATACATTGGCAGCACAGACCACAATCTCTATGCGGTGAACATTGCGGACGGCACTGTCAAGTGGAAGTTCCCTACCCAGAGCCGTATCTCCTCGTCCCCGGCCGTCGGAAACGGGTTGGTGTACCTCGGCAGCTACGACGGGAATCTCTACGCCGTCGAAGCCGACACCGGAAAAGAACGGTGGCACTTCGCTACCGCCGGTGAGCGCAGGTTTGCCGCGAAGCACCTCCACGGGGCCCTTCCGCCAAATGAGACGATGCCGGATCCATTTGACGTTTATTTATCCTCTCCGGCAGCAGTCGATGGAGTTGTGTATTTTGGCAGCGGCGACGGAAACGTCTATGCACTGGAGGCGGCCTCCGGAAAGCTGAAGTGGAAATTCGGAACTGGCGACGTCGTGCACGCTTCCCCGGCGGTCGTGGATGGAACCGTGTTTATTGGCAGCTGGGACAGTTATTTTTACGCCCTCGATGCTGCTACCGGACAACAAAAATGGCGTTTCAAAACCGGCGATGACCCTGACACTCACAACCAGGTTGGGATTCAATCGTCGGCAGCCGTCGCGGATGGCGTTGTCTTCTTTGGTTGTCGCGATTCGAATTTTTACGCTCTTGATTCTAAGACCGGCGAAAAGAAGTGGGCGATCAATAACAAGGGATCGTGGGTGGTGGGATCGCCCGCAGTTCATGAGGGCAAGGTGTACTTCTCAACCTCTGATTCTGGCCTTTTCTACGGAGTAGACGCGAAGTCGGGTGCCATTCTGTTTTCTCTGAATAGCAAGAAATGGCCGATGTTTTCATCTCCGGCAATTGCTGGGAATATGGGCTACATCGGCATCGAGTCGGGCAAGTTGATGGCAGTCGACCTTCAGGCTCACGACATCGCATGGACATTTGAGACCGAAGACTCCAAGAAATACGGCCCGACTCTCACCAAGGCGGACGGCACTCCCAACTATGAAGGTGTGTTCTTCGACTTCTTCTATGACGACATGGTGATTGGTTCGGACAAGTTCTTGAAAGTTGGATCAATCTTGTCCTCGCCGGTCGTCGTCGACAATGTGATCTACGTCGGCAGCACGGATGGCAACCTTTATGCGCTGATGTAAAAGCAAACGTCAGACTCTGGCGTTATACGGATTGCAGACCGCTGCTTGCTCATGGCGCTGAGTCGCCCTCTTTTTCCACATTCCCATTCGGGAAAACTTCTGCCATAATTGATCGTGCACCCCAGCCTGCACAAACTTTCAGACAAAATTAAAGCGAGGAAGCAATGTCGGCAAAGTACATCTTTGTGACGGGCGGAGTTGTGTCTTCTTTAGGTAAGGGATTGGCAGCCGCTTCCATCGGGTGCCTGCTTGAGAGCCGCGGCCTCAAGGTCAACCTGATGAAGTTCGACCCGTACCTGAACGTCGATCCAGGAACGATGTCGCCATTCCAGCACGGCGAGGTTTTCGTCACCGATGACGGCGCCGAAACCGATCTCGACCTCGGCCACTACGAGCGGTTCACGCACGCCAAGCTTTCGCGGGATAACAACTGGACGACTGGCCGCCTCTACGAACAGATCATCGCAAAAGAGCGGCGTGGCGATTACCTGGGCAAGACCGTGCAAGTCATTCCGCACGTGACCAACGAGATTAAGACGGCGGCAAAGAAGTGCGCGCAGGATGTCGATGTTTGCCTGGTGGAGATCGGTGGCACGGTCGGCGACATCGAATCGCTGCCTTTTATTGAAGCCATCCGCCAGATGCGCCAGGAACTGGGGCGCGAGAACACGCTCTTTGTCCATGTCACGCTGGTCCCATTTATCGCGGCCGCGCAGGAATTGAAAACCAAGCCCACGCAACACTCCGTAAAAGAATTGCTGAGCGTTGGAATTCAGCCGGACATTCTCCTTTGCCGCACCGACCGCTTCTTGTCCAAAGACATCAAAGGCAAAATTGCCCTCTTCTGCAACGTCGAAGAAGAGGCGGTCATCACTGCGAAAGACGTTGCCTCAATTTACGAAGTACCCATCGTGTTCGCCCATGAAGAAGTAGACACGTTGGTGATGCGCTATTTGCATTTGGAGGCGAAGGATCGCGATTTGTCGAAGTGGCACGATCTGGTGCATCGCGTCTACAACCCGAAAGACGTGGTCAGAATCGGCATCGTCGGAAAGTATGTCGAATACGAAGACTCTTACAAATCGCTGAAAGAGGCGCTGGTCCACGGCGCATTGGCGCACAACCTGAAGCTTGAAGTGAACTGGATTGAGGCGGAAGGACTGGAAGCGACGAGTCCAGAAGACAAGAACTACGAAGCGCAGCTCGAAGGCTATGATGGCTTGCTTGTTCCCGGCGGGATTCGGTAAACGCGGCATCGAAGGCATGCTGAAGGCAATTCAGTATGCCCGTGAAAAGCACGTACCGTATTTCGGAATTTGCCTCGGAATGCAGACGGCCTGCATCGAATTTGCGCGCAACGTTTGCGGGTTGGCGGACGCCAATTCCAGCGAGTTCGATCCGGCAACTCCACATCGCGTGATCTACAAACTTCGCGAACTTCGCGGCGTCGAAGAATTGGGCGGGACGATGCGCTTGGGGGCGTGGCCCTGCAAGCTTGAGCCCGGCACGCTAGCGAGCAAGATTTACGGGCAGACCGAGATCAGCGAACGCCACCGTCATCGCTACGAATTCAATCGCGAGTACGAGGAGCCGATGACAGCCGGCGGATTGAAAATTTCAGGCTCGACGCCCGACGGAACTTACGTAGAGATCGTCGAGATTCCGGGACATCCGTTCTTTATTGGCTGCCAGTTCCATCCCGAATTTAAGTCGAAGCCACTGGAGCCGCATCCGCTATTCAAATCGTTCGTGGGCGCTTCGTATGCGCATGGGCAGAGCCGGAAAGGTCAGCGGCAAGCGGCGGAAGTCGAGATGTTCCTGCGGCCCACAAAGGTAGTGGCGCAAGGATAGGACTATTCGCGGGGCGCATCGGCGTTCTCGCGGTTTCGGTCCCTAACGAACTTGAGCACATCTTTCCAAATCGATAATGTGCGCGTGGGCTCGGGCGACCTCTTTCTGATCGCTGGCCCCTGCGTAATCGAAAGCGAGGAGCACGCCTTGCGCATGGCGGAGATCATCAAGGGCATCTCGCGCGCGCTCAACGTTCCCTTCATTTTCAAAGCCTCCTACGACAAAGCGAATCGCACTTCGATTCGGAGTTTCCGGGGCCCCGGAATGAAGGAGGGCCTGCGCATCCTAAAAAAGGTAAAAGATCAGGTGCATGTCCCCGTGCTTACTGACGTGCATCAGGTCACGGACGTGGCTTCTGTCGCCGAGGTCGTGGATGTGCTCCAGATTCCGGCCTTTCTCTGTCGACAGACTGATCTGATCGTGGCGGCGGCGCTCAGCGGTCGCCCCGTAAACATCAAGAAGGGACAATTTGTTTCACCCTGGGATATGAAGCATGCCGTCGAGAAGTGCCGCGACGCGGGAAACGGCCAGGTTTTTGTAACCGAGCGGGGATCGAGTTTTGGTTACAACAACCTCGTGGTTGACATGAGATCGCTGGCCATCATGCACAAGTTCGCGCCGGTGGTGTTTGACGCGACCCACTCGGTACAACTGCCATCAGCGTCTCATGGGGACGAGGACGGGCCCGCGGTGAGCGGAGGACAACCGGAATTTATTCCTGTGCTGGCGCGAGCTGCAGTGGCCGCAGGAGTGGACGGAGTATTTGTGGAAGTGCACGACAATCCCAAGGAGGCTAAGAGTGACGGCGCCAACGCGCTCGACTCCCGCAACCTTCGCGGCCTATTAAAGGAACTGCAGGCTGTCCGCAAAGCGATCGATACCGCCAAGGCGACACCGTAGACCAAGCGGTTCCTTCCATCCACAATTGGTCTCGGATAAGTATCCTTCTGAAACAATGATCATCCAGGAAAATGTACCCCTCGCGCCGCTGACCACCCTGCAAGTTGGAGGCTCAGCCCGGTACTTCGCGCAGGCGAAGCGCGAAGACGAAGTTCGCGAGGCCCTAGATTTTGCTAAGACACGAGATCTCCCGCTGTTTGTCTTGGGCGGGGGAAGCAATCTGGTGGTCGCCGATTCAGGCTGGCCCGGCCTCGTCCTGAAAGTCGCCATCGGCGGAACTGTCAGTCCGACCGAGCAGAACGCCACCAGTAATTCTGTTCTCTTCAGCGTCGGGGCCGGCGTGAATTGGGACGACTTTGTCGCGTTTGCGGTAACTCAGAATTGTGCCGGCATTGAATGCCTCAGCGGAATTCCGGGCAGCGTCGGCGGAACGCCCGTACAAAACGTCGGCGCCTACGGTCAGGAGGTAGCCGACACGATCGAATCTGTACGGGCGTTCGACACAAAAGAGAGCCGTATCGTAGTTCTTCCTAAACCAGCCTGCGGATTCCGATATCGTTCGAGTATTTTCAATCGCCCCAACGATGAGGGCCAGCGAGGACGCTACATAATTCTGCAAGTGAATTATCGATTGAAGCGCGGCGGAACTCCCAGCGTGAAATATGCGGACCTGCAAAAGCATTTTGCAGAAACGAAAACGGTGCCCACACTCGAGAATGTGCGCGAGGCAGTACGCCAGATCCGGCGAACCAAGGGCATGCTGATTGTGTCGGGAGACGATGACTGCCGCAGCGCAGGCTCGTTCTTCAAGAACCCCATTCTCAGCGAATTGCAGTTCCAGGAATTGGCGGAGCGTGCTCAAGCGAAAGGCCTGGAGATTCCCAGCTACCCGGCCCTTGAAGCACAACACAAGGTTTCGGCAGCGTGGCTGGTCGAGCACTCCGGATTCGCCAGAGGTTTCCACCTAGGCCACGCCGCAATCTCTGACAAACACGCGCTCGCTCTTATCAATCCCGGAGAGGCGCAAGCCCGCGATATCATCCAGCTCAAAGAGGCAATCCAACAAGGCGTACAGAGCGCGTGGGGAGTAGAGCTCGAGCCGGAACCGGTATTCATCGGGTTCTAGGTTTTTGGAAGCCGCGGCCCGCCGCCTTTCACTTCCCCCTCCCGAACCCTACCTCCCGAAGGGCCCCGCTGCTGGTTGGAAACAGGGGCGGCCCATCCTGCGGCAATCAGGGTCCCCTTGCCGGCCAAGAGGCACCTGCCGCGGCAGAATCCGCCCTCCAGTGCACTATCGGCAGAACAACTCATCAAGAACAGTCCCCGCCAGACAATTTTCCTCAATTTGAACAATTTCTCGAACGAATCGCCTTTTGCCTCGTTCTTTATGGGTTAGAGCGTGACGAACGAGGACAGGCACAAGTCGTGACCGATTTCGTGATGGCAGAAAAGGCCATGGCGGCTACTCAACCCGAAGAAAGCCTGGTCGAGGTTGCAGTCCGCGATCACGCCCGCCTAATTTATCGCATCGCCTACTCAGTCTTGCGAAGTTCGGAGGAGGCCGAGGATGCAGTACAAGAGACATTTCTTCGTGTGCTTCGTTACGAATCGAAATTGACGGGCGTCCGGGACCGGAAAGCATGGCTCGCTCAGATTGCATGGAGAGTGGCGGTCGGACGTCGGAAGCAAGCAACGATGCATGCAGCCCGAACCCAAGAGGCCGGAATTAACTTGCTGGCGTCCAGCCATGGTGCCGATCAGGCTCTTTTGGAAAAGGAGCGCAGCGTATTTCTCCACGACCTGATCTCGGGCCTGCCCGATGAACTGCGGGATCCGTTAGTGCTTTCCACGCTTGAGGAACTTTCGCCCCGCGAAATCGGGTCGATGCTTGGCATCAGCGAAGCCGCAGTGCGCTCTCGAGCATTTCGTGCGCGCCAAATTCTGCGGGAGCGGTTAGAGGTTCGAATGGGAGTAAAGAAATGAAGCCGGATCCCGGAATGTTTGAGGACAAACAGGCGAGGAACGATCGCGAAGTGGAGCAGTGGCTGAGCCAAGCGCTCTCGCAGTACGGCTCGATCGAGCCTCGTCCTGGACTCGAAGGCCGAGTGTTGGCGTGCCTCTCCGCTGAAAACAGTCAGCGACGCAGCAGCCCGGGTTGGTGGAGGGTGTTTGCCTTCAGCATGGCGGTCATGTTGGCGCTGGCCTTGTTTTGGTTTGCACGCATGGATTTTGGACGTATGGATAAGGGGCAAGTTGAGATTCCTGTCGCAAAACACCTGGCGCCGCCGCACTTCTCATCGATCGTCGGATCAGGAACTCCGCCTAGATTGAACCAGAGTGTCACGAATGGAGGAGGGTCGAATCGGACCGAAGTTCATCCCTCAGCCCAGCCCGGTACTCAGCCCAAGCTGGAGACTTTCCCTTCCGCGACGCCGTTGAATGATCAGGAAAAGATACTGGCGCTCTATGTGCGCAGGTTCCCGGAACGGGCGGCGCTGGTGGCGCGGGCACAAACCGATCTGCGCAGGCGTGACGAACTCGAGCAGGCCGCACCGTGATCCGTCACCAATACAGGTTGCATTGGTTTAGAAATTTAAAAAACAGAAAGAATCAAGGAGAGCATCATGGCAAAGAAACAAATAGTATGCGTGGCCGTTCTGGCAATGGTTTTCTGTCTGGGCTTACAGCAACCCAGCGCACAAGAAATAGCTCCTCCTGCGAAAAAAGCAGACGATGCGGAAAAGCCGCTCAAGGCATACCGTCTCGATTTCGCCTTGTCCGAATGGGAAGACAGCAAGAAGATCAATACGCGCCATTACTCAATGAACCTCGTGCCGGGGTATACCCCGTCGAATGAAATCAAGATTGGGAGCCGCGTCCCCGTCGAGGGCAAGCAGGGCGAGATGCAGTACATAGATGTAGGGACAAACATCTGGTCGCGTCTGACTGATCGTGGCGATGCCCTGCAACTGGAAGTGAGAGCGGATCTCAGCAATTTCGCCAATCCCGAGCAGGAGAGCCGTACTGCCATGCCTTTGCTGCGCCAGCTTCGGATTAATGCAAGTACGGTCGCCATGCCCGGAAAACCGACCGTGGTGGGAGTGGTCGATGATCCGAATTCCAAGCGGCAATTTCAGCTCGAGGTCACGGTCACAAAATTGATGTAAGCCCGCGGGGCCTGGTTGGGCGGACAGTCCGCCCAACCCCTAAACTCGCTTGTACCGCACTGGACGTTCATCCTTCGGCAAGAATCCGTGCCTTCCTGAAAATCTCTGTGAACATCGGGCGGGTCAGCTTGCCGGTCTGGGTATTTTGATTGGATGGATGGTAGGAGGCCAGCAGAGTTTTGGCGTTGGGCATCGGGTAACAGGCCCCATGCGCGAATTGATAAGGCGCCCTGCTTGAAATCAGCCCTCGGCGCTTCAAAAAGCCCAAATAGGCATCAAAGCCGATTTTGCCAAGAGCAACTACCACGCGCAGGTTCTTCAGCCCTTCCAATTCGCGCTCGAGATAGGGAGCACAATTGGCTAATTCTTGCGGCAAAGGTTTGTTATCCGGTGGAGCACAACGGGCAGCCGCGGTGATATAGAGGTTTGTCAGAACCAGACCATCCCCACAAGCCGTCGCCGTCGGTTGGTTCGCGAACCCTATTTCGTGGAGTATCGGGTACATGAAGTTCCCAGATGCGTCTCCTGTAAATGGTCGGCCGGTACGATTTGATCCATGGGCGCCGGGAGCCAGGCCCAAAACAAGCACCGCAGCATTCGGGTCTCCGAATCCCGGAACCGGTTTACCCCAGTACTCGCACTCGCGATACGCACGGCGCTTCTCACGCGCTACCTGCTCGCGATAGGCGACTAGCCGGGGACAGAGAGTGCAACTCGTCACCTCGGCGTTGAGAACCTTCAGCCAATTGGGAAGGGGCATTTCGTAATTTCCTACTCGGGTAATTGAGTAATTTGAAACCCTTAGCCTTCAAATTACACAATTGCCCGGCTACCAAATTACAAAATCTGCAATTGTGTCCATGTTCTCGCGAGCGTGGGGCGCCACACCATGCATCGTTACTTTAGTGAAGTAAAACTCCTGCTCTCCTGTTTGACGTTGATTATCCCTAGTCTTTACACTCAAGCTTGCGGCATACGGCATTCCATCGAAACCAGTTTATCCAGGTTCCGCCGCTGAGCCGCCGCCTTGAAAGGTAATTGTGAGCCCCACAGAAACCAAAGAAAGCACCAAACGCGAGATTGAGGTTGAAGTTCCGGCGAGTGAAGTCGGACGGCAGACAGAAACGCTGATCCAGAAGTATCAAAAGGTAGCCCGCATCCCCGGGTTTCGCCGTGGGCATGTGCCGGCATCAATCATCCGCCAGCGATTTTCCGAAGAGATTAAGACAGACGTCGTCGAGGCACTCGTACCCCGCTACTTCCGGCAGGAAGCAGAGCGGCTCGGCATCCATCCGGTTTCGCAGCCGCGAGTTACCGACCTGCACCTGCATGACGGCGAGCCGCTGCGCTTCAAGGCTGCCTTCGAAGTACTCCCCGAAATCAAGCTGGAAGGCTACAAGGAACTCCGAGCCGATAAACCTGAAGATTACCGTGACCGAGGAAGAAGTCGACCAAGCGCTGAATGATCTGCGCGAGCAGCATGCGGCATTCAATCCGATTGAGGGTCGTGCCTTGGCCGATGGTGATTTCGCCCAGGTATCGCTGGATGGCCATCCCAAAGCAGGCGATCCGAAAGCCGACGAAGGCCAGCCGGTTCATATGGACGAGGTCTTGGTGAGGTCGCGGGCAAGAACACCATGCCCGAGTTCACTGAAAATTTGCGGGGAGCGAATGCGGGAGACGAGCGGACATTCGACGTCAACTATCCGGAAGACGCACAGGATAAGCGCCTGGCGGGAAAGACTTTCTCCTACACCGTGAAGGTAAACGGGCTGAAGGAAAAGAAATTACCCGAGCTGAATGAAGAATTCATCAAGCAATTCGGCGGCGAGTTTGCGACACCGGATGACCTCCGGAAGCGGATCCGTGAGCAGATGGAATCCGAGCGCCGTCACGAAGCGGAACACAAAGCCAAGGACAAGCTAGTGGCCGACCTGATCCAGCGCAACGATTTCGAAGTGCCCGACTCCCTGATCGAACAGCAGATCGACATTCGCCTTGAGCGTGGGCTTCGAGCGCTGGCGGCGCAAGGCCTGACCGCCGAACAGATGAAGAAAATGGATTTAAACCGTCTTCGGGGAGGCCAGCGAGACCAGGCAATCCACGATGTGAAGGCGGCTTTACTGCTCGAAAAAGTGGCGGAAGTAGAAAATGTGCAGGTCAGCGATGAAGAAATTGATGCCGAAGTTGATTCGCTGGCAAAACAAACAAAACAGACGACGGAGGCAATACGCGCTCGTTTGACACGGGATGGGGGCCTCGATAGAATCCGGACAAGAATCCGCAACGAGAAGACCCTCGAATTTCTGTATCACCAGTCCGCGTAGTTACTTAACGGCCATGCGGACCATTTCGATCCTCCCCCGATTGCGTCATGCGTACTCAGGGCAGGAGTGTGGAAGGTGAACTTGAACGATCCAAAGATGATGCTGGTTCCGATGGTGATCGAGCAGACCGGGCGAGGGGAACGCGCCTATGACATTTACTCACGACTGCTCCGCGACAATATTATCTTCATTGGCACTCCAATTGACGACAACATTGCTAACCTGGTAATCGCCCAGATGCTCTTTTTGGCACAGGAAGACCCGGAAAAGGATATTCAGCTGTACATTAATTCTCCTGGCGGTTCTATTACGGCCGGCATGGCCATTTATGACACTATGCAATACGTAAAGAATGATGTAACGACAATCTGTATTGGGCAGGCGGCATCGATGGCGGCCCTCCTTTTGTCGGCGGGACAGGCAAAGAAGCGGCTTGCTTTACCCAATTCGCGCATCCTGATCCATCAGCCCTCCATGGGAGGACTCTCCGGTCAGGCAACCGACATTGACATCCACGCACGCGAGATTCTCCGTATGCGCGAGATTACTAATCAGTTAATGTCCAAGCACACGGGCCAGAAGCTCGAAAAGGTGGAAAAAGACGTAGAACGCGACTTCATTATGAATTCGCAACAGGCAAAGGAATACGGAATCATCGACGATATCATCTACACCACCAGATGAACGTATGATCGGTGAATCCTAAAGCGGCCCCTGCCTTATCTCGCTGCTTTGGCGATGTTAAGGACAGAAACTGCTGAGGGCTTCACGGTGGTTGAAAGCGGTCAAAAAGGAGTAGGACCGAGTGAAAACCAGATCAGGCACGGACGAGATGCTGCGTTGTTCGTTCTGTCATAAATCACAGGACGCTGTCGCCAAGCTGATCTCTTCTCCGAGCGACTATCCCCGGGCATATATTTGCGACGAGTGCGTCGCGGTGTGTAACTCGATTCTCGAGGACGACCGGACGGCGACCCCTGCCGCAGCCATCCCCAACCAGTTGCCAAAGCCGCAGGAAGTGAAGAACTTCCTCGACGAATATGTGATTGGGCAAGAGCAGACGAAGAAGAAGCTAGCGGTCGCGGTCTACAACCATTACAAGCGCATTTACATGAACCGCCAGCGCACCAGCGATGGCGTGGAGCTCACAAAGTCCAATATTCTGCTGATCGGACCGACAGGCACCGGCAAAACACTGCTTGCCCAGACACTCGCGCGAATGCTCGATGTGCCCTTCGCCATCGTCGACGCCACCACTCTGACCGAAGCCGGTTACGTTGGGGAGGATGTTGAAAACATCATTCTAAAGCTCTTACAGTCCGCCGAAGGCGATGTGAGTCGTACACAGACGGGCATCATCTATATAGATGAGATTGACAAGATCGGCCGTAAGGACGAAAACCCTTCCATTACCCGGGACGTCTCGGGCGAAGGCGTACAGCAGGCTCTGCTGAAGATTCTGGAAGGTACGATCGCGAACGTTCCGCCTCAGGGTGGTCGCAAGCATCCGCACCAGGAATTCACGCCAGTGGACACGACGAACATCCTGTTTATTTGCGGCGGCGCATTTGTTGGTCTTGAAAAGATCATTGCCCGTCGCGTAGGCAAGAAGTCGTCTCGGCTTCCGCACTGCAGTGGAACCGGAAGAGGATACGGGAGCTTCGGCGAAGCGCAACTTTGAGCTGGTTTCGGAAGCGCAACCGGAAGATTTGATCAAGTTCGGCCTCATTCCCGAGTTTGTCGGCCGTCTGCCGGTCATGGGAGTATTGCAGAATCTGGATGAAAACGCGTTGGTCGAGATTTTAACCCGACCCAAGAACGCCATCGTCAAGCAGTACCAGCGTCTGTTTGAATTCGAAAACGTGCGCTTGAAGTTTACGGATGATGCCAACCGCGCAATTGCCCGGCAGGCGATGATCCGCAAAGTAGGAGCGCGCGGCCTGCGAATGATTCTGGAAGAGCTTATGCTGGAATTGATGTACAGCCTGCCCAGCCAGAAGAAGGTAAAGGAATTTGAAGTGACTCGCGAGATGGTGGAAAAGCGCAACGTTTCACTTTCAATGATCGAGAAAGCAGCAAGTTAAGTCGGACGGAAGAAGACGGGAGACTCTGTTGTCGAACCCCAAGGAAAAATTCGAGAGTAAGAAGCTGCCGATGATGCCCATTCGGGACGTCGTCATCTTCCCTTACATGATGACTCCGTTCGTGGTGGGCCGCGAATCGAGCGTGCACGCGCTTGAAGAAGCGCTTGCCGCCGACAAGAAGATCTTCCTGGCCACCCAGCACGACGCCTCGATCGACGAGCCCAAGCCCGCCGACATCTTCCAGGTTGGAACGATCGTCAACATTGTCCAGAGCCTCAAGTTGCCGGACGGCAATATCAAAGTCCTGGTTGAGGGCATTGAGCGCGGCAAGATTCTTCAAGTCACCGAAACCGAAGGCTTTTTGCAGGCTACGGTACGGGTTGCCCGCTATGCCACCGAAACCACGCCCCAGATTGAAGCGGGGATGCAGCGCGTCACCGCCCTCTTTGAACAGTACGTCAAGCTGTGCCAGTCTCTGAACTACGAGACGATGATCGCCGCCGTGCGCATGGAAGATCCGGCCAAACTGACCGACACCATCGCCGCGAACCTTCAGCTATCGATTGAAGAGAAGCAAGGACTGCTGGAGATTTTTGATCCGGCCGAGCGCCTGAGCCGGATCGGCGACGTTCTCGACGTCGAAATCGAAAAGCTCAACATGGACCGCACCATCCAGTCGCGCGTGAAGCGGCAGATGGAAAAAGCCCAGAAAGAGTACTACCTCAACGAAAAGATCAAGGCGATTCAGAAGGAACTGGGCCGTGGCGAAAAGAGCGAATTCGATGAACTGAAAAAGAAGATCGAAGCCGCCGGCATGCCCAAGGAAGTCCGGGACAAGGCGATCCAGGAACTGAAGAAACTGGAAGCCATGCCACCGATGTCCGCTGAATCAACCGTCTCGCGCAACTATCTCGACTGGCTACTGGCCGTGCCGTGGAAGAAGCGTTCCAAGGAAATTCGGAACATTGCGCGTGCCGAAAAGGTCTTGAACGAAGATCATTACGGTCTCGAGAAGATCAAGGAGCGAATCCTTGAATTTCTCGCCGTCCGGCAGTTAGTAAAGAATCCCAAGGGCTCGATCCTCTGCTTCGTCGGACCTCCAGGCGTTGGCAAAACTTCGCTGGGCATGTCGATCGCCAAGGCGACCGGCCGCAAGTTTGTTCGCATGTCACTCGGTGGCGTACGAGATGAGGCTGAGATCCGCGGACATCGCCGCACTTACATCGGTGCCCTGCCGGGTCAGATTATCCAGATGATGAAGAAGGCGGGTACTAAGAACCCCGTCTTCATGCTCGACGAAGTCGACAAGATGTCGATGGACTTCCGTGGCGACCCGTCTGCTGCGTTGCTCGAAGTGCTCGACCCGGAACAGAACTTCATGTTCGTCGACCACTATCTTGACGTGGAATACGATCTCTCGCAGGTCTTCTTCGTCGCGACCGCAAACGTCATGCACACAATCCCACCTGCATTGCAGGACCGCATGGAAGTTCTGCGTCTGCACGGCTACACGGAACTGGAAAAGGTCGAGATCGCCAAGCAGTTTCTTGTGAAAAAGCAGATGCTGCAGGCGGGACTCGTCGAGAAGAATATCAAGTTCTCCGACGACGCCATCCGGCAGATCATTCGTGGATATACGCGCGAGGCAGGCGTCCGCAACCTCGAGCGGGAAATTGGCAACGTTTGCCGCAAAGTCGCGCGCAAGGTGGTCAAAGAGGGTGCTGATTACTCCGTGGCCATCGACCCCGAGAAGATCGAGGAATTTCTCGGCGTTCTCAAGTTCCGCGACACGCTTGCTCACGAAAAAAGTGAAGTCGGCCTCGTTACAGGCCTTGCCTGGACCGAAGTTGGTGGCTCGATCTTGAGCACCGAGGCCAGCGTAGTAGATGGCAAAGGGAAGTTGACCCTGACGGGCAAACTCGGCGACGTGATGCAGGAATCTGCGCAGGCCGCTATGTCCTACATCCGCTCGCGAGCTGCGCGACTCGGATTGCCACGAGATTTCTATCGTAATCTCGACATTCATGTGCACGTGCCGGAGGGCGCGATTCCGAAAGATGGCCCGTCCGCCGGGATCACCATTGCGACCGCGCTTGCGAGCGCTTTGAGCCGCATTCCTGTACGCCGCGACATCGCGATGACAGGAGAGATCACGCTTCGCGGTAAGGTTCTGCCAATTGGCGGCCTTAAGGAAAAGCTTCTCGCCGCGCACCGAGCCGGTTTATTCGAAGTGATCCTGCCAAAAGAAAACGAGAAGGATCTGGCCGAGGTTCCGGAGAACCTGCGCACGGCAATGAAGCTTCACTTAGTCGACAACATGGACCAGGTGCTGGCGATTGCGCTGGAAGGTCCGCTGCCCCAGATCGCGGAAGGCGAAGCAACCATGACCCCGATCGCAACTCCGCCCGCGGGTGATATTCCGTCCGCGCGGCAGTAGTTGCGCTCGGTTTTCATGAAGCTCATCCGGCGGTAAAATAGCTGCATGCAGCCGGAAGCAAACGGCCGCTCTGGACTAAGCCTCAAAGGGTCTGGCGGCCTAGTCATCGCCATCACTGTAGTTGCAATTCTGCTGATTGCCCTACCTGCCTACCGGATATTTTTCCTGATCAGCGTGCTCATCGGCCTCGTGATCGCGGGAGCACTCTCGCTCTGGCACAAGTTCCATCCCATCGAAGAACCCGATGCTGAAAATAAGCGGCCACTCGGCCTCGACTGAATTATTTTCGGGCGCCGCTTGCCCGCGTAGCGCAAAACTGGAAAACTGTTTGAATGCGAATTCTGGCGCGCTACATGTTGTCGGCAAGCGATGCAGTGCACTTCCCTGCCCCCGCCCTGCCTGAAATCGCATTTCTCGGACGCTCCAACGTCGGGAAGTCGAGCGTCATTAATACGTTGGTGGGCACAAAACTAGCGCGCACCAGTTCGACTCCCGGACGCACCCGCGCCATCAATTTTTTCGAAGTCAGGCGCGCTGGCGAACCCAAACCGGAGTGTATCTTCACCGACCTGCCGGGTTACGGGTATGCCAAGGTGTCGCGCACAATCTCCGAGGATTGGGCCCGCTTCGTCGATCCGTATCTGCATCAGAGGTCCACCCTTGCACTTTGCCTCGCCCTCGTCGATGCCAATATTCCGGCTCAGGAAAGCGATCGCCAATTGCTGGAATTCCTGAGTACGCGAGGGCGGCCCCATGCCATAGTCGCAACCAAGTGCGATCGGATGTCCGGAAACGCCCTCACACAGGCAATTCGCAAACTTGGTCAGGAATATCCCGGAGTGCCGATGGTGCCGTTTTCCGCCAAAACGGGCGCGGGTAAAGACGAACTGTGGGACCAGATTCGGGTTGCAGTGGAAAACTTCCTCCCTCTCTAAGGCGCTGGCACTGTGGCGCATATTTCTATGTCCTACCGCGTTACCTACGTCATTTCCATCGATTCCGTCGATCCTTTTTCTCCTTTATCATGAACTTCTATGGCCAAGTATCTTGTAACTGGCGCTGCCGGATTTATTGGCTCATCCCTGGTGCATGCCCTGCTTGAACGTGGAGATCAAGTCCGCGGCGTAGACAATTTTGCGACCGGCCGTCGCGAGAATCTGAACGGCATCAAGGATCGCATGGACTTCCGCGAAGCCGATATCCTCGATCTCGACGCCATGCGCAGCGCGTGCGGTGGAGTGGACTACGTTCTCCATCAGGCGGCCATACCGTCGGTGCCAAAGTCGGTAATCGATCCGCTCGCGAGCAACCGGGCGAATGTGGATGGCACGGTGAACGTTCTGGTGGCAGCCCGCGACGCGAAGGTAAAGCGCGTCGTCTACGCCGCGTCCTCCTCGGCTTATGGAGACACGCCGACGCTTCCAAAATATGAAGCCATGACTCCCAGCCCGATTTCTCCCTACGCGGTGGCAAAACTGGCAAGCGAGCTGTATATGATTTCGTTCTTCCGCTGCTACGGCCTGGAAACAGTCTGCCTGCGCTACTTCAATATTTTTGGTCCGCGGCAGGATCCGTCTTCTCCCTACTCCGGGGTGTTGGCAAAATTCAGTCTGCAAATGCTTCGCGGGGAGCAACCTACCATCTTCGGCGATGGGGAAACAAGCCGGGACTTCACCTACATCGATAATGCCGTCTCCGCCAACCTTTTGGCTTGTTCAGCGCCGGCCGCCGAATGCGCGGGACGCGTCTTCAACTGCGCTACCGGCAGGAGAATCACTTTGAACCAGACGTTTGAGGCGATGAAGAGTTTGACCGGCTACACAGGAACGGTCAAGTACGCGCCCGAGCGCAGTGGCGACATCAAGCACTCGCTCGCCGATATCAGCCTCGCGCAAAAACATCTTGGATACAAAGTACTGGTAAATTTTGAGGACGGCTTGCGCCGTACGGTGGATTGGTACAAGAGTCAAGCACAGCCCGTCGAGGCCTGAGGCGTCGGACATCCAGAGTGACTGATATGGCGTCTAGGATGCGATTATCTTAGGGTCCGCCGATCTCGGGGGCGCCAATCTTGGCCTGCGACCGCGAGGATAGTGCGTCAGTAGCCTGTTTTTTTCGCTCTTCCCAATCAATCAATTCGTTCAAATCGTACCGAAAAGGCCCATAAGAGCAAAATCTCTTCTCGTCAAAGAGCCTTTTGACCCCGCACTCAAGACAGACTTGGTATGAATGCTCCTGGATTCGCACCGGCCAACTCATGCGGCGGTGCCAACAACCGCGCAGCGCGATAAGCGCAACCCCGGCCAAACTTGTTGCCGCCACTCCGAGCGGCCATAGCCAGCTTGATTTACCGGTTTTCTTGGCGCTTTCTTTCGATTTCTCCAGTTTCCCAACACCTGACATCACAACTCCCCGGCCTCTTTTCACAGATTAGGACGAATCATGGGACATAGCAAATTCGAAGGAACGTACCTGGCAAAGGAGGAGTGTTTGATGCCGAACCATTCTCCGCGCCACCCAGTCGGACGTGTACCAACGGACATTGCGACGCCCACCTAAAGACTATTACGCTGGAAGTCGAGGCCAAGACCCATGGTCGCTGAAGTGTGTGGGTCGAAGCCTTGCGCGGTCAACCGTGGAATCAGCTCTCAGTTTCGTGAACCATTGTCGACATTGAGGCTTCCGAGCACCGCTGAATACGATAAACACTGGCTTCTTTTCTTTCTGACCATCCGCTAATGAGCGCCACTTCAACTCGCGTCGATTGGGAGCACGCCGCGCCCGACCAGACTCCTCCGCTCGAGGAGGGCAACCGCGTCCTTGAGTCGATTGGTCGAAAAGAAAGTTTGCGTGCCCTGCTCGCTTTTTCGGACCTCCATGAGCAGATCCGGAACCGGCGATCGAAAGAAGGCACATCTTCCGAATGGGACTTGTTTCAGACGGAACGCTTTGTGCTGGACGAAGTTCTCCAGCTCATCTGCGATCGCATCCAGACGATTATCAAGGCAGACGGAGTCATCGTAGCGCTCTTCGATAAAGGTGAGCTGACTTGTCGCGCGACTTCGGGCACGCTTTCAACTTCGCAGGGTGCTCAACTCAATCCCGAATCCGCCCTTCTGCGGGCCTGCTTGCAGGACGGTCGCATTCTTCGCTGCGACGATGTTGAAGCGGATCGGCGGGCGCAGTTGGATTGTGCACACACATTGGGAGCCCGCTCGACGGTGCTCATCCCTTTGCGGGGAAAGTCCCAGCGCTTGGGTGCTCTCCAAGCTTTTTCCAACGCACCCTGGGCATTTGCCGATCACGATGTCCGTTGCCTGGATCTTTTTGCCGAGTTGGTGCTTGCTGCTCTTCGACCCGACGATCAGGATCGACGTCTGAACTGGCTCTCCGATGTAGCGTCGGAAGTTTTACATGTCCAGGCTGTAGCGTCTGCCCAGATCGTCGATGAAACGTCAGAAGCGCCAGTAGAAACCGTTCCGCCTTCGTCCGCAGAAAACATTTCGGCCATTCAGGGAGTAGTACCAGACGTTGTTTTTCCAGAATTTACTCCATCGACAGTGCTGGTTGAACCCGCAGTAAGCGCACGCAATCTGACCGCAGTCGAATCCTCTGGTCTGCCGATCGAGATCCCAGAAGAGATCGTTCCATTCCAACAGGAAGAAAAGTTGCCTGTCTTGGTCGTTGCGACGCCCTTCTGGCGCAAGATCTCTCTGCCCGGCGGTTCGCGGCCCGGGCTAAGTGTTGTGATGGGCCTGGTTGCCGTGGCCGCACTGTTCTCCATGGGAGTCTGGTGGCGCATCGAGCTTCAGTACAAGACCCTGGGCGGCCAGACAATCGCAGCAAGAACTGCACCAACAAACCTCCAGACAGCCGGACTGACGGCCACCGTCGCCACTTCAGCTTCAGCTAACAGCGCTCTGCCTGCCTCCGACAACCTAATGGATCCCGCGCCAAGTTCCTCTGGAGCGTCGCTCGTGCCGGTGCCGGAAGCGAAACTGGCAGCGCTTCCCAAAATCACGGACGTACGGCACTGGGCTTCGTCCATGGGCAGTACGGTTGTGATCGACATGGAAGATCAGGTTCCCTACGAAGTGCACCGCTTGATGTCGCCGGAACGAATTTACTTCGATCTGCACGACACTGTCCTCAGGTCCGACTTGAACGGCAAAACAATTGACATCGGCGACGTCTCGCTGTCAAAGCTGCGGGTGGCTCAGCCAGTTCCAGGGGTGACGCGCATAGTTCTCGACACGAAGGACGGTTCAAATTTTTCCGTCAGCATGGAATCGAACCCCTACCGCCTGGTAATTGAACTGCGCGACAGCTTGAAGCCAGCAACCAGGCTCGCCACCGCCGCACCCGCCGTCAACAAACCGGCTGCGAACTTGAGCTGCCGCGGCATCCACTCCCACCCTGCCAGCCAACACCGGTAAATTTCGCATTGTGCTCGATGCCGGGCATGGCGGCTGGGATCTTGGAACCGTAGGACGGCAGGGATTGTTGGAAAAAGATCTTGTCCTTGACGTGACCCAGCGACTGGGAAAATTGTTGCAGGCACGTCTTGGATCGGAAGTGATGTTTACGCGTCAGGGAGACGAATACCTGCCGCTCGACCAGCGCGCCGATTTCGCTAATCGTGCTCAAGCCGACTTATTTATTTCAGTTCATGCCAATTACAGCAATACCGCAACAGCGCGTGGCGTGGAAACCTACTACACGAATTCATTTACGGCGCCCGGATCGAAGGAAGTCGAGAAACACTCCGATGGAACCTTCGTCCAGCCGACTCCGATATCGCTATCGGTTGGCGGCCTCCACGAAAAAATCGCGGAGTCGCGCCATCTAGCCGCCAGTATTCAACGTTCGCTCTATGCTGCTTTGGCCTCGAAAAGCCCTGATATTCGCGATCGTGGCATTAAAGACGCCTCCTTCGTAGTGTTAACGGGGACTACGATGCCCGCTATTCTTACCGAGATTTCATTCGTAAGCAGCCCGGCGGACGAGCACAATCTTCAGAGCGAAGCATACCGGCAGCAAATAGCAGAAGCGCTCTACAAAGGAGTTGCGCGCTACGAAGAATCTGCGCCGCGGGCGAAGATCGCAAAACTCCAACCGGCGGCAGCCCGGCCATAAGAATCTCTTCTGCGAAACTTAGTTCGTTCCTGTCATTTCTCCGTATTTAGCCAGCCACTTCAACTCTTCCCGCACCTTGATCTTTCCGTGCCATGGGTTCTTGTCGAGCTCATGCCCCTCCCCAGGAAAAATCAGCAACTCGCTCGGGATATTCAACTCATGGAGCGCGCGGTCCAGCAGGTAATCCTCCAGCACGGGCACGCGAATATCGTCCCCCCCAGCGACCATGTGGGTTGGTGTACGAACCTTGGTGATCTGGAAAATCGCGGCTTCCGAGTCATAACGATTGGTCGCTTGCCAAGGCAGCCCGCCCAGCATGTAGGCGTCATCCGTCGTTGAGTCGTCATTGCCCCAGTCGGCCACGTTCTCCACTCCACCTGCCCCAGTAACCGCGGCTTTGAAGCGCGTTGTTTGTGTGATCAACCAATTCGTCATGTAGCCGCCATAACTATAGCCGCCGATAGCCAGACGGTTTGGATCGCCGATTCCGTCTTTCACCAGCGCGTCGACGCCCGCAAGAATGTCGCGCCCCGGGCCGGAAAAGAGTTCGGGAACAATCGCGAGTGCGAACTTGTCGCCATACCCGGTCGATCCCCGATAGTTCGGCTCGAATACGAGCCACCCCTGCGTCGCCGCCAGACGGTCCCATTGATACCAATCGGCCTCGAAATGGTTGCCATCGGCGTCCTGCGGGCCGCCATGGATGAACACAAACGTTGGTAGATTCTTCTCTTCAAACTTCCCCGGCGGATACATCAGCATACCTTCCACGGGCGTACCATCTCCGGAGGTCCATCGATAAGGCTTCGCTTTCGGAAGGTCCCGTGTAGTGAGCAGCTTGTTAAACGAAGTAATGGGTCGAGCCGCTGCCAATTTGTTGGAGTCCTCAGCCAGGTATATCTCCGTTGGCCGTTCGGTAGTCGAAAAGGCAAATGCAACGCGGCGCGACTCATGCGACGAGGCAGGCTTCTCATACGTACCTGCCCAATCCTCGCGCTTCACCACAGGAGCTTTGAGATTCGCCTGCGAATAGAGTTGTACCTCGGTTCCTAATCGGCATGCGCACAGCACCGACCCGTCTGGCATTGGAGCGTAGTGAACCACCTCGCCCTGAAAGTCCGCAAACCATCGCTCCACGGCACCGCTTTCGACATCCGCCCAATAGAGGCGCGGCTGCGGATCTTCATATTTCTTATCCACCGAGCCGAGATTAACTTGAAAAAACAGGTGCCGGTCGTCGGAGGCCCACTCCAAATTCAATTCCACGGCTTCGTTGTGAGTCAGTCGCCGCGGAGCGGTTTCGGCCGAATTGTTGCTCGAATCCAGGTTCGCGACGTATAGGTCGGTATCGTCCATCTTTTCCTGACGCTGCGAAACTGACGAGGTCACAAACGCCAACCGCGTGCCATTATGCGATGAGGTCATTTGCTCGACCCGCAACGGTGTATGGGCAATCCTCACGGCACCAGGTGTAGCTTGCGAATCCTTCTCGGCTTCGCTTGACTCCTGCGATCCGGCGGCGCGATTCGCCAGAACTTCTTCAACATTGATTTTGAAAATCACATCCCCACGCTCGTCGGGGCGATATCGGACCACATCCTTCCATTCCTTCTTATGCTCGTCTTTCTGCTCTTTTGACCATGGCTCACGCGTCGCAAAGTAAATGAACTTCGAATCTGACGACCAAGCGAATGAGTGAACTTCTTCCTCGCCCGAAGTTATTGCAAATGCCTCTCCGCCCGAAGGTGATATCAAGTAGATCTGCGCGATGTCGCCGCCCTTTTCGTCGTCCTCTCCAGCGGCAGCCTTTCCTGCCAGCACTTTTCTTTCGGAAAGAAACGCGATCCACTTCGAATCAGGCGACCACTGAGGCTGAGTGTCGTGCCCGGCCTGGGTGAGTTGCAATAAACTCCCGCCGCCCGAAAGAATGCGATAAAGCCAGAGTTCCTTGCGAAAAAGCTGTTTCTCCCAGTCGGCCCGCTCGGTTTCGATGACGACACCTCCCCCATCGGGAGCCATCTTCACCGATGGAAAGGAAACGAAATTGAAGAATTCATCGAGAGTCAGCTTTGGTTTTGCAGTTTGACCAAGGGTCGATGCTGACAGCAGAAGCCCAAACGAAGCAAGCAAAAGTAGTTTCCGCATACGATGCTAGAAAATGACCTTTCGTAAATCAGGATTAATTGCGTCCAGGCGCTTACCGCGCCTTCATTGAATCGACCGTTTCCAAATCATCGGTCATTCCCAGATATTCCCAGCGCTGCAGGACAATCGGGACATTCCCGTTCATCCAGAGAAAATCGTGGAAAGCCTGCAAATCGAACTTTGCGCCTTCTACTCGTCGTGCTTCCGCTAGAAATCGCATGATCTGTGTCTTGCCGATCTGATAAGAAATTGCCTGCCCGGGCGACGACGCGAACATCTTCGCCTCGCCATGTGCGGTCCTCGCATCCATCGGGACCGTCTTCTCGAGGTACTCGGCTCCTTGAGCGATGGTGAACTGGCCGAGAGCAAGTTTCACGTCGACTTCCACCCGCAAGGCACGGAGACGTACCATATTGTCGATAATCTCGCGCGAGCGCGGATTGTCATCGAACAGGCCCGCCTCCTTCATCATCTCTTCCGCATAAAAACCGATGCCTTCGTTCGCGCTCGAATCGTAGTAATGGCGCCGAATCTGATCTGAGTGCGTCCATGACAGCGAAAGCTGAAAATAGTGTCCTGGCACGCCCTCATGCACGATGCCCGTCCTCGGGTCTTTGGCGTCGGCCAAGCCAAAGTATCCAAGGTCCCGACTGGGAGGAACGATATATCGCACCGCGTCTTCCTTGAGCCGGCTTGGCGAGGTGAAATCGTCCGTCTCGGTAATCCCTTCTAGAGGTTTAATGTAGTCGGGCATGGCGCGCCACGTGTAGTGCTGCATCCAGGCGGGAACGGTAAGGATCCGTTTGTCCTGCAAATACTTTCGCACCGCTTCCTCATCGCGCCTCTCCCGGGCAATTTCCTCGTCCATTGACGCGGGAAGGGGCAGATCGGGAAGCCCAAGGTGGTTGTGTTCCTCGTAAGTCTGAAACGAAACCGATCGCGCCCACTCCTGCCGACCGATTTCCAGCAACTGCTGCGGCGTGTAGGGCAAGAGCGCAACATCTTTCAGAAAGTAGAGGTAGCCAGCGGAACCGATGGCGGATTCAGGTGACATCGACTCAAGTTTTCCGGTCAGCCATTGACGATAAGCCTCCAGTGCTTGGACAGCGGCACCGGCAGAAGCATCAACTTGTGCCTGCGAACTTGAATCGAGCAGCAGCTTTAGCGCACGCACCGACGCAAGCAGTTGCTGATTTGCGTCGGCTAACTGCCCCAAAGCAAGCTCAGCAAAAGGACGCACCGGCTCTTTCAGATTGCCGCGCGCGTCGCCGAGAATCTTCGGAAAGGCATTCAGTGTGGCGACGATGTCTGCGCTGCGCTCTTTCCCAAACGGCGGAGGCTGAAGCAGGAGATGAACATAAGCTCCAAGCGTCTGATCAAGATAGAAGTTTGGATTCTTTTTCCAAGGCGCAAGATAGTCCAACTCCCAGCGCGCCCGCGCGATCGCCGATCCCATCAGGCGATAGTCAACCTGTCGCGGCACCGGCCAATTTGAAGCCTCGATTGCATGCCACCGCTGTTCAAAGGTACCGACTTGCTTGCGATATGAGTCGACGGCTTGTGCAGACCAATCCGGAATCCATCCGACTGGTCGCTCAAGTCGCGGAATGTCATCGCTTGACTCGGGCATTTCCGCCGCTCGCCACGCCCAGAAATCACGAGCCAAGTCATCCAGCGAGTCAGCACGAGCAGTGCCGCCGAAGGCTGAAAGACAAAATACCAACACGATAAGCTTGGTCCAGGCGAATTTCTTGATCGTCATTTTGGTTCGCGTTTTCTCTTTCATGTCAGGGTGCGACCGGCTCAGCATTCCGCAACGCCTCATCCATGCTCTGGTTGCTTCGTATTGGAGAGTTGACTACTCGCCAACCATCGTCATAACTGCGGAATCCAACGGTTGAGGTGTAATGCACGCCGCTATCGTAAAGAGCGGTTCCCACCTGATTCAGTGAAAGCCAATGCCAAGTGAAATCCACGTCCGCAAGATTGCCGGCTTTACCGATTCCGGTAATGGCAATGAGTTCCCGACGCGCGACTTGAATTGCAAACGCCCCCTTGCTGGATGATCCGCTCGCGATCAGGGGACGAATCGTATCCACTCCAAGCGGCGAGAGATTCACGTCCCAGCACGGCGAGGGCTCGACGCCCACGGGACACTTCTGCTCGGATCCAATAATCCATCCTCGACGCTGCAACACCATCGAATCGGGCGAGTTGAAATCTTTGTTGGAGACGATGCCTGTAGTTAACCAGAAAATCTGCGGACCGTTGAAGGCTGGCGACGCCGAGATCAAATCCGCTGCCAATCGCCGCGTCAGAAAGTCGCGTGGCGAACAGCCCGCGACGAGACACAACGACACTGCAAGCAGCGCTGTTTTGGCGGCACGCATGATTTCAGATTTAATGTTGCGTCAGGATTTTAACGAATTGAGAGTGCCTTCGGGGCAGAAAAGGCGTGGTGGCGATTTGTCCATTAAACTTCTGTGACCAGCGGCCAGGAACCGATGTGCGACAAGCCGGACAAGTGCCCTCCGGCGTGACCTTATATTCTTCGATCAAATACCCAGTGCGGCGAATTAGCGTCTCTCCGCATTGATGGCAATGAGTGTTCTCGAATTCACCGACGCGGCCGGGTAGGTTTCCGCAATAGATGTAGCGCAACCCCGCTTCGCGCCCGATCTCGGCGGCGCGGAGCAAATCTTCGGGACGCGTATCCTCGGGCGAAACCATTTTGTAGTCCCGGTGAAACGCAGTCACGTGCCAAGGAATGTGCGGCGAAACGCCGGCGAGAAACTCCGTCAGTTTCCTTAATTCATCGTCGCTGTCGTTGAAGCCCGGGATCAGCAACGTTACGATCTCAAGCCAAATTCCCATCGAATAGAGAGTACGAATGGTGTCCAGAATCGGCTGGAGACGGCCACCAAGTTCACGATAATGTCTGTCATCAAAACTCTTCAGGTCCACCTTATAGAGATCGACCCATGGGCGCAGATATTCGAGTACCTGGGGAGTTCCATTACCATTTGACACAAAGGCGGTTTGCAACCCTGCCTCGCGCGCTCGCCGAAAGACCGCAACCGCCCATTCGCTGGTGATCAGAGGTTCGTTATATGTGCTGACCAGAACCTTTGCTCCTTGCGACAACGCGTCATTTACCAGTCTGCTCCGGATCTGCCGCCCGCGGAGGAGAAATTGCGTTGGGATCGCGCAGCGCCTGGGACGTGACCCAGTTCTGGCAATAGGAACAGTGCAGGTCGCAGCCCAACATTCCAAAGCTATAAGCTAGAGCGCCCGGGAAAGCGTGGAAGAATGGCTTCTTCTCGATCGGATCGCATTGCACGCCCGCAACGTATCCGTAGGGAACATAAAGCTTGCCGCCGCGATTGAAGCGGACCTTGCAAACTCCGGCCTGACCCTCGTGAATCGGGCAACAGTGTCCGCAGGAATAACAGCGGATTCGTTCGCGCTCGATCGGCTCCCAAAGCGCGCGATCGCCCTTGCGAACATGCTCATCGAGAATGTCGCGCAGCTGGGCATACAAGTATTTTACGACTTTGAAGGGATCGGAAAGGATACGGAATCTGGAAGTCGAGGCGACGAAAATCCGCCCGCCGAGCTACTCGCTCGTCGGCTTAGGCCCCTTCGAGTTCGCAGCCTGAGTGTGACTGTGCAGCCAGAGTTCGGCCTGCTGGCGCGCCTGCGCAATTTGTGATGGAGTCATCTGGGCGGCCAAGCCCTCGAGTCTCGACTTGCTGATCTCGTCTCCCTGGGCAAGCGCGAGTTGAGACCAGAAATAGGCTTTTGAGTAGTCCTGAGGCACGCCCACGCCCGGCCCAGTAATAGGCGCCGAGAGTGGATTGCGCCCGCACATATCCCTGTTCAGCAGCACGCTGGAACCACTGCACGGCTTGCGTATCATCTTTCGGGACCCCTTCGCCGTCATGGTAGAGCACGCCAAGTTGCCATTGCGCATCGGCATCACCCAGATCAGCAAGCCTGCGTACCTCAGCGCGGCGCGATGGGCTGGGAACGACCGTCCGTGCCTTGCAGAGGAATGGAAGCATCCGCCGAGATTCCTTGGTGCCGCTTCGACGAATCTGCCCAATACTTTTCGATGGTGGGAGCAAGCAAATAGCCCATTACGAGCGCGACGGTCCCAAGTACCAATAAGAGCAGTGCGACGTGGGTGAAGCGTGAGTGGCGCGCGGAACGCAACGCAATGTCGAAACCCCGCTCCTCGACTACATCCGCCACGTCAGCTGGCTCCTGACGAGCCGAATCCTTAGCGCCTAGCTCTGACTTTTCGGACGCTTTCCGCCAGTCAAGATTTGCATCCGGTTCTTCTTCTGACTTACGCTCGTCGATCTGCTGCCCACTAATCTTTGGATTAACGGTAACGAGGCGCTCGAGAACGGATCCGTGAAGCGGCGTGAAGGCTCGCACATTAGGCGAAAAAATCTCAAGCAGTCCAACCACCCGGAAGTTGGAGAAAATAGGCACCGCCAGCAAGGACCTAATCCCCAAGACGCGACAGACTTCAGGATCCACACGTGAATCATTGGACGCATCTTCACACGAAACCGGCAGCCCAGATCGAATGCACTCGCCGGACAGTCCTGACGTGGAATCCACTTCAGAATTAAGCGGCGGAGCTGGATCGCCCACTGTTGCCCGGCAGAGCATTTTGCCGTCGGTAAGCAGCCCCAACGCTGCCCCAGTCGCTCCAGTGGCAGCCAGGGCCTCCTCGACGATGGGTTGGAGGGCTTCACGAGTCCCCAGGCTCCATTCATCAGCACCAGGCTCGAACTCTCGACTTTCGTGTCCGGAAGTGGGTTCCGCGAGCAATTCGGACCTGCTGGCGAAATTCGTAGACATCTGGTCTGAGCTCTTCGGCGCGAGTATTGCCGGCGCCGTAGCTGACGCTTCCGCAGAAAATGACCCGGGCGTTGGGGAGCCATCCGGGAGCGACCGTTCCTGATCGCGATGCGCGAGCTGCTCGGCGCGCGCGGTGTGGTTAGCGGAAGCAATCAGAAGATTGGCGAAAAGCCACTCCTTGAGAACCTGCCTTCCCGCCTCAGGCAAAAAAGAAAACCGTATGCCGGCCCTACCTCTCGTATCGATCCACACCACCTCACCGGTGCCATGCACAATCTTTTTTGTTTCTGGCAAATCTAGCGAGAGCGTCACCGCACGGTTTACCTGAATCTCGTTGGTAGTGCCTTCAGCACTTGGAACGGCCGTTTGAACCGAAAAACCGTGCTCGTGAAGATCGAGCAATTCACTGAGGTCAACGACCATGCCCGATTGCGGAACGTTGAAGCTGACATACACAGGAGTATAAAGTTTCTGGCGAACAGATCGGCGGCGCTCTGGGCTATAAGGGCGCGGAAGTGCATCCGACAATCGGAGAACGCTCCGATCCATGACGCCTCCATATTAACTCAGGGGTCAACTGCAGAGTGAGGATTGTTGGATTCAGCGCTCTGAGAGGAGATTTGCGCTCGCCTGCCGTTTATACGTTGGCGGCCAAGGACTTAAGATCAGGCTGCGGCACAGTCAACAGGACTTCAGGTAGGCTCGCCGCAGCGCGACCCAGTGCATCAGCGAGGGCGGCCGGAAATTGCGAGGTCAGAAGATTGACGTCGAGCTGAAGATCGCGGTTTCCATAGTTTCGGTATACAACTAGCGATCCACACTTTTGATTCGAAGTCGTCACCAGATCAAGCGTCAGCTTCCACGAAGGCTCGCTGGAAATAGCAATCATGTGCGGATACTTGCTCCAGCGAAGACGCTGCTTTGGATCGGCAGCCTGGTCTTCATTTGCAGAAGTGCCATGCAGTTCGAATGCATCGAAATCGTTGCCTTCGAAGGCCGCAATGAGAATGCTGCGCACCTGATCAAAATTTCCCGCAACCTTAAGTTCCTCGATAGCGCGCCGCACCGAGAGGTTGTTGATGACAATCTGCCGTTGTTCTATGGTGCGTTGGGCGACGCGGCGAATCTCTCCAAACTCGAGGTAATTGAGATGCTGCACTCCCAGCCAGACACCGGTTCCGACAACTGCCAGCACCAGTCCAAGTGTGCTGCCTGTGGGCCATAAGAGGAACAGGCTCAACATGGCAAACACCGCCGAAACCGCATATAGAACGATGACCACTTGACGGTGCGACAAGCCCATCTGCAGAAGCTTGTGATGGATATGCTCGCGGTCAGCCGTGAAAATTGGACGCCCGCTGATTAAACGGCGCGCAATCGAGAGCGAAGTTTCCAGGATGGGCAATCCGAACGAGACGACCGGAATCGCAACGGCGACGAAAGTAGGCGCTTTCTCGGCGCCCGCCAGCGCAAGAGCGCTCAGCATAAAACCAATGAAGAGGCTGCCGGAGTCTCCGAGAAAAATTGTCGCCGGATTGAAGTTGAATCGCAGAAACCCCAGAATCGCTCCGGCAAGCGTGACGCTCATCAAGGAGCAAAGCCAGGAGTGATTGACGAGCGCGACAATGAAAAACACCATCGTCGAAAACAGCGCCGACCCGGCGGCCAAGCCATCAAGACCATCGATCAGGTTGAACGCATTGGTTACCGCTACCACCCATAGGACAGTGAGGGGCAAGCCGACGAACCAAGGCAATGTATGCGGAAAAATCAACGGAATATCGAGGACGCGCATGCCACCCGCGAAGAGCAGCACGGCCGCGACTGCCTGCACGGCAAACTTCAAATAGGGGCCGGCTCCGACAAGATCGTCGTAAATGCCGAGACAAAAAATGAGGCAGGCTGGCACATAAATGCGGAGAAGAGTTGCCGGGAGTACCCCGACTCCGATTCCAAATCGTGGGAAAATAAACGATAGGACCAGCCAGAGAATCAAACTTAGAGAAAATGCGAGGAAGATGGCGACTCCGCCCAGACGAGGAAGTGGCGTTTCGTGGACATGTCGACCGTCCCGAGGCCGCGAAACCCAACCCCTGCGCGAAGCAATGTCTCGAACTTGGCGAGTCGCTACAAACGAAAGTGCGAGCGAGAACGCGAAGAGCCCAAAAAACATTAACGTCAAGTCAGACTTCCCTTCCGGCTGCGACCGGCGTTTTCAAGCCGAATCGGCGTACCAGATCCTTACGTTCTTGCAAACAGGGCTGGGAGTTTCTGTGGCGCGTGAGTAAATTTTTGGTTTCGAGCACTATACAACCCGGAACTGCGGGCGATCAATAGGCGATGCGCTTTTGAGTATTGATTCTCCAGAGTCGGGGGTAACTAGGAGGAACGTTCGTTTGCAAATTGAGATAAGAACGCTGTGCTAAACTCCTCACACATAGAAATCCAGGAGCTTCGCATGCCGGGAAGGAACCACCGTTTCCTCCTGCGGGCCTCGCAGGTACTGATTATCAGCTTGGGCACTGTTTGTATCTGGGCACAAACCCCAGTTGCGGCTACCGCCCCGCTGGCCACTACCCCCAGTTCACCGAGTGACTCTCCTCGGGCTCCTCATCTGCTTGCAAATTCCAATGTGAGGCTCGGTGTCGGTGATTTGATCGAAGTGAACGTCTTCGGTGTGCCCGATCTTTCGACGAAAACAAGGATTAGCGGATCCGGAGATGTCTATCTTCCCTTGATTGACTATGTTCACGTCGAGGATCTGACCACCGACGAAGCGCAGGGGCTCATTCAAAAACGTCTGGAGGATGGTGGCTTCCTTCGCGGACCACACGTTTCCATCTTTGTGGACGAATCGGCCTCACAGGGTGTAACTATGATCGGTGAAATCGCCCGGCCAGGATCCTATCCTGTGATCGGAGACCGGCGCCTGTTTGACCTGATTTCGGCGGCGGGCGGGATGTCGGATAAGGCAGGTCGGGTCGTAACGATCGAACACCGGGGCGATCCCGACCACAAAGTTGTGCTGCAGCTCTCCTCGAATCTGGCGGACGATACCCAGAACAACGTGGATGTTTTACCCGGCGATACCATCATCATTTCGCGCGCCGGTGTGGTTTACGTGGTTGGAGACGTCCAGCATCCCAGCGGCTTTATCATCGATGACAACGCGTTGAGTGTTCTGAAAGCACTCGCTCTGGCTGGCGGAAGCACCCGAACTGCCGCTTTGAACAAAACCAGAATCTTGCGCCAGACTCCGAACGGAATAAAAGAGATTCCAGTACCATTGAAGAAGGTGCTGTACGCGAAGTCGCCGGATGTCGCTCTGGTAAAAGGCGACGTCTTGTTCATCCCGGGAAGCTCGACCAAGGCAGCTGCCTACCGGACTGCTGATGCTGCAGTTTCGATGTCAACGGCGTTGGCAGTAGTTGCTGTGCATCCCTAAATCGCTGTCCCCTGGGCATCATCGCATGGATGGCTGCCACGCTTCTTCTTACTTAAGCACCGCTCAAGAACTACGATGTAATCCTGCGCCGTTTGCTCGCGTGAAAGTTTTTCCAGAATGTATCGCCTCCCGCTTTCTCCCATCAGCCTTCGTTGCTCCGGATTGCCTGCCAAGTCACAAATCGCTTCTGCCAGAGCCTGGCTGTTTTCGGGCGGCACAAATAAGCCTGCACGCGCTTCCTCGACAATCTGTCGCGCTTGACCGTCGACGGCAACGAGCACTGGACGTTGGCACGCCATGTACTCAAGCAATTTGGTCGGAATGACTGTCTTGAACAGCTCAGCTTTTTTCAGCATGACGAGACAAATGTCGGCCGCCGAAACGAAAGCGGGAATTTTTTCGCGTGGTTGTTGACCAAGAAACTTGATATTGGTAAGGCCCTGCTCGGCCGATAAGTTGACGATGTGCTGTTTTTCCGCCCCCTCCCCGATCAGCAAGAACACTGCTCTGGGAAGCTTGCTTTGAAGCTCTTTCGCCGTTGCTACTAATGTTTCCAGTCCGTGGGCCATCCCCATCGTACCGATGTAGCAGATCAGAAAGGGCTCCCCCGCTGGCAGATCCATTCTTTTTCCGAACTTCGTCCGCGGCGGGATCGGATCGAAAAAGATCCGTTTCCACTCCATTCTCGACGATAGAGATCTTTTCGGCGGGCACCTGCCAATGGCGAATCAGGTGATCCTTGAAAGCAGGCGTCACGACCACAATGTGGTCGGCACGACGGTAGAGAAACCCGGCGATCGCTCCAAGAACTCGATGAAGCACGGAGCCTTCGCTACCGGCACCGACAGCCGCGAGCGATTCCGGCCACAGATCGCGCACTTCAAAGACGAATGGGACTCGCTTCCAAAACGCGAGCCACCATCCGGACAGCGCCACCAGCAATTGCGGAGACGTTCCAATGACCACCTCCGGCTTTGGTAGATCGAGACCGCTAATCGCTGCGGATAGACAAAATGACGCGTAGTTACGAATGCGCTCGTGTGCCTTTCTATTAGGCAAGGGCCAGAGCCAGGTGCGCTCGACCTGGACGCCAGAGACTAGTTCGGTATAGCGAAACTTGCTGAGACGTTCACGCCACTCGCGCGGAACTCCTCCGGTGGGATGGTTGGGAAATCCCGTAAGCACAGTGACTTCGTGCCCCATGCGTGCCCAGTGGCGTGAAAGCTCGTCGGCGCGCGCCGCCGGCGCTCCCATTTCCGGAGGAAAATATTGCGAGACGTAAAGGATCTTCACAATTCAGTAATGGAGCAATTTAAAAATGCTCTTCTCGATGACGGCCCGTGATCGATTAGCGCGTCGCTGCTCATAGCCTTGCCATCGGTCGGCAACATCGGAGAACCGTGGATCTCCCGTCAAGTTGGTCATCACTCGCAACTGTACGATATGCAGACGATGGTAGAAAGGACTCGCCAGCATTTTCAGACGTGTGCCCGATTGTTCGTAGAGCGACCAGTAGCCGGTATCGTACCTGGCAAGATTGGACAGAAGAGTCTTGACCCCGCGATCAAAGATGCTTCTAGCCGAGGAATCATCTCGAGCCAACCACAAATCGTAGACGCCCCACAGAGCCCACATGAACCCATTGAGAATATGAGTGGGGGGATGGACGAGATACTCTTCGATCCAGAGATTTTTTTCTTCGTCTTCGAAGAGGACGCCTCCTTCTGAAACCGGCTTAGCAAGAGAAACCGCCGCTCGTTCGACGGCTTGCTGATATTTCACGCTCCCTGTTTGAGCTTCGGCACGGAGGAGCAACGAAATTCCCTGCCCTTGTGCGAGGCCTGAATACCATGGCGCCTTGAGCGTGTCCCGATACTCCCAATCGAAGTGATGGTTCCAGACCCAAAGCCCTCGCGGATTTCGCTCCAGATTGTCAGCAAGCCAATCGGCGGCCTTCAGAATTTTTTGCTCGCAGCCTGCATCGCCTGTCTCGCAGAAACGGTTGTAGTTTCCCAGCCCCCACTGCGCGATTGCGATTGGGTTGTACTGCAAGCCGATTGCGCCGTGGTAGTCGAGCATCGGAACACCAGCGCCATCGTACGGTCCGGCATAATCCGCCTTCGCGCGAAACGACATATAGTATTCGCCAAGTTTCGCTGATGTGGCCTGCGGATTAAGCTCCGGGACTTCGTGCCAAAAGGAAAGCTGGCTTCGTCCACGACCCAGATACGCAGGGAGGATCCGGCGATAGTAGTGCCAACGTGCGGTCAGGGTCATGCCGATCCAGGCTGCTTTCGTGCATAGGAGTTCGTGGGCAAATCAGCTTTCCATAGTGTCGTCACCAGATCATCTTGAGTCACAGCAATGGTCGTCGCCGCGAGATAGTTGGTCGTATTATTTCCATCGGGCAAAAGAATGTTGCCGTGCTGAAAATACCGCATAGGCCAGCCATCTTTTTGCCAGCGAACTAACACTTCCCAGTGGTCTCCATCAGCAGAACCGACCAAATCGACGTTTCGCGCTGTATTCACTTCGCTCGGTTCGGCCATCGTAGAAAAGAAAAGCGCTGATGCCGTCTGGCAGCCGAAGATCGAGGAACTCTCAAGATCAGCCATGGACTTGATGTTTCCCGCTCTATCCAATCGCATTATGTGATTGCGCTCGAAGGGCGTATCCGTCGAGAGATAGAGGGCGTCCTTAGTCGGAATCACCGCAACAGCGCGGGCTTGCTGGCTGCCGGATAGTACTTCATCGACCGAGCGGAGATCGCAGGAAGCCCGCAGAACCTTGCACTCTCCTCCTTCATCGCCGGTCAATATCCAAAGACAATCGCCCCACGGATCATGAACTACATTGTGAACGTGCCGAATCGCGCGCGCGGGAAAGGTGTAGCCCACCTGCCATGACTGCCCATGGTCCGCTGAAGTGTAGACATGCACCTCAGCACGTTCGCGATTGTCAAAATACTCTCCCCAATAAATATTTCCCCCCGGAACAGCAGTGATGTGAAGTGGACGCGTGCCGCGAAGGATTTTATGAGTCACGGCAAAGTCTTCACTAGCGGGAGGCCGCAAGACGATCGCTCCTGGAACGGCACCCACCATTGCTGGCTCATCGCTGTGGTTCGGGCGCCTGCTGGGAAGAACCACGAGCGCATGAAATCCGTCGCGCACAAGGCGGTATGTCAATGGCAAGCGCGACGTCATGCTCCTCCAGAAGGCGGGACGAAATTGTGCAACCGGCTCCCAATTCGTACGGTCTTCGATACGCTCGGTGTCGTTTGGTGAAATCCGGAGAGCTACGACTTGATACCCGCGGCACGCGTAAAGCACTTGCCCATCCCACGCCAAAACTCTTAGGCCGGGGTAGCGTGCAACTTTGCGAAGATGCACCGCAGAAGAAACCGCCGGATCGAGTGGAGTTTCGCGCATGCTGGAGGCGATGCTACCTCATTTTCAGTTGCCGGCCTTGGACGCAACATAAGGTCCAATAGCGAGCACATCCATTTTTGTTCGGCGGAAGCAGTCGATCGCTTCCTGGGGGGTGCACACGATCGGCTCATTTTCGTTGAAGCTTGTATTCAGGATCACAGGAATGCCCGTCTTCTTCCCGAACGCGCTGATCAGATCATAGTAAAGAGAATTCTCTTCCCGCGTCACCGTCTGCAAGCGGCCAGTATCATCCACGTGGTTCACTGCGCATAGGCTCTTTCGCTTCTCTGGGCGGATCTTGTAAACGTGCAGCATGTAAGGCGAAGGGTGGTCATGCTCGAAATATTCGTGCTGCGCCTCGGCCAGGATCGCCGGAGCGAACGGGCGGAACCACTCGCGACGTTTGATACGCGCGTTCAGCACATCTTTCATATCAGGAAGGCCGGGGTGGGCCACGATCGAGCGATTTCCCAAGGCACGAGGGCCCCATTCCATCCGGCCTTGAAACCAGCCGACGACGTTGCCTTTCGCCATCTCGGTAGAAACAAGGTCCAGCAAAGGGTCGCGCTCAAGTTTCTGATGCTTCACACCCGCACTCTCCAGAGCCGATGCAATCTTCTTGTCTGAAAATTCAGGGCCCAGGTAAGCATGATCCATTTGTTCCTGTCGCGGCTGTTTTAATACAGCGTGATACGTGTGAAGAGCGGCGCCGATTGCCAACCCCTCATCGCCAGCAGCAGGCTGAATCCACGTTCGACGAAATGGCGTTTTGCAAAACAACTTGCCGTTGGCGACGCTGTTCAACGCGCATCCTCCCGCCATCGCGAGATTCTCATCGGGCACGCGCTTATGCAACTCATTCGCTAAGTGAAAAAACACTTCTTCAAAGCAATGCTGCATCGCATACGCCAAGTCCATATCGCGTTGCGTAATCTGGGCCTGCGGTTCGCGCGGGGCGCCGAACATCTTCTCCATCTTGTCGGAGAAATGTCGCGCCAGGCGCACAGTTCCGTCTGGCAGGACCTGCATCCCCTGATTGCTCCCGAGCGGTTTGAAATAACTCATGTCCAGCTGAAAACCGCCGTTTTTGAGGTTGACGATCTTGCGGATTTCTTCTACGTAAGTGTCCTTGCCATACGGGGCCAACCCCATCACCTTGCCCTCATCGCCATACTTTCGGTATCCGATGAAGTCGCAGATCATCGTATAAAAACTGCCAAGTGAGTGCGGTAGGAATACGCGATCGAGAATCTGAATATTGTGGCCTTCACAACGCGCCATCATCGTCGAAACGAAATCGCCGGAGCCGTCATAACTGAAGCCCGCCGCTTTTTCCCAAGGCGAACAGTAATAAGCGCTGGCAATATGGGCCAGGTGATGCTCAACGTGGTGCTGCTGAAACTTCAGCGTGGAGGGATCGACCTCCAGAGCCTGTGCAAGCAGGGAACGTACATCACGCATCGATTCCTTCCGCTGGCGAAGTTTTATGAAGTTGAGAATCTTGGCAGGATTCGCCAGCGCGTACTGAACCTTCTTGGCAAGATTAGCGTCGCTGTCTTGACCAACGGCTACATGCTGGACATCCGTGATCTTTGCGCCAATCGCATCGAGACACGCCTTCACGGCAAGTTCGGGGAAACCTCCATAATGTTTATGGCGGTTGAGTCGTTCTTCCGCTACAGCAAAAACAATCTTTCCATCCTGGATGATCGCCGCGGACGAATCCGCGTGAAACATATTTAGGCCCAAGATCAGCATTTACCGCTCGTATCCCTTTCTCTGTTGATGATCTCAACGTCCGGCAAACTTATGCAGTTACGGCAAGTCTCCAGCCGTTGACTCGTTTCCGCCTTGCAATGCCGAGGCAACGAATTGGGTTACATTGATATTCAGCGTCTCGCCCACCTGGCACGCATTCTGTAGCCGCAGCGTCGCCAGTGTTGAGGCTACGATCTCTTCAAAAGAAATCGGCGGTGGAGATTTGCCCTGCACCGCATCAATGAACGCTCGCATTTCAGCTTTGTGCCCTTTATCTTGCGACCAACGAGCACGCGAAATCTGTTTTCTTCCATGGCGTACTAATTCAAGGCGCCGGAAATCTTCCAGAATCGCGACGGATGCGCCGCCGAACACTTCAAGACGCTCTTTCGACGCAACCTTGTCTCCGTTCGCCATGTAGCTGATCGTGCCAAGCGAACCGTTCGCAAACTTAAGCGAAGCGACGATATTGTCGTTGCTGTAAGCACCGTCGTTGCCCACGATGGTTGCCTGCACTTCGGTTGGAGGCGCGCCCGCCAGAAAACAGAGAAAGTCCACAAAATGGCAAACCTCGCCGAGAATCCGCCCGCCTCCCTGCTCGGGATCATTTACCCAATGATCTGGCGGCAGGTGTCCGGCATTCACGCGATAGTGCATCGAGAGTGGCTCGTGAACTTCCGACAGAAATTTCTTGAGCTGAACAGCCATCGGCGCAAAGCGACGGTTGAATCCAACCATGAGAAGGCCCTGTCGACGGCCTTCGCCGTCGAACAATGCGCGAATGAGGGAAGTTAGTTCGGCTTCGTCGAGGCATAGCGGCTTTTCGCAGAATACGGATTTGCCCGACTGCAAGGCGGCCAGCGCCTGGCGGGCATGAAGATGATGACGGGTGGCAATCATCACCGCGTTCACGTTAGGATCCCGCAAAACAGAATCCTCGGAATTCGAGCAATAAGAGAATCCGAATTTTTCGGCTGCGCTTCGGCTTCGAGCGCCAGTCGCATTGCAAACGCCAATCAGAGAAACCCCTGCGGTCGCTTTCAACGCAGGCAATAGCGTTGTCTGAGCGAAATTTCCTGCCCCTAAAAGACCCACTCCAACTTTATTTTCGCCAGCCAGATTTCTCGATGGCGCCTTCTTTGCCACTTGAATCACTTCAGAGAAGTCCGCAGCTGCACGAGATTCGAATTCACTCTCCGCTGGATAAGTGAGCAGCACACCAAGAAAGGGTTCCTCTCGGCGGCCCATAATAACGTCGTACGCATCGGTCACCTGTTCCATCCTGAAGCGATGGGTAATGAGAGCACTCAGGTTGAGCTTACGATCCGCAACGAAACGCAAAAAGGCATCCATGTTGCGAGTCTCGGTCCAGCGCACGTGACCGATTGGATAGTCGCGGCCCTTTTGCTCGTAAGCGGCGTCATAGCGACCCGGACCATACGAGCGCGAAATACGGAAGTCGAGTTCCTTCTCGTAGTAAAGCTTCCGTTGAAGCTCCATGCCAACCGTGCCAACAGCAACGATAATGGCGCGATCGCGTGCCACTTCGGCGGCAAGGTTTACCGGCTCGCTGTTCGCCGTCTCGGCGGTGATGATCACGGCATCAGCGCCAGTTCCGCCCGTGCATTGAAAACACAGATCGCGAAAAGCGTGCGCATTGTTTGACACCGCTTCGGCACCGCTGCGCACGGCCAAATCGGCACGTGACTCTTGCAGATCCATGCCCAGAACGCGACAACCGGCAGCCTTCAGCAGTTGGACGGTAATCTGTCCAAGCAACCCTAATCCGATCACTGCAACCGTATCGCCCAGGGATACTTGCGCAGTACGAATCCCATGCAGGCAAATTGCTCCGACAGTAGCGAATGCAGCTTCGTCAAACGAAACAGTTCCGTCTTCCGGAATTTTTGCTACCAGCAACCGCGGAACGCACGACACTTCTGCATGGGTGGCGTATCCCGCTCCGGCACAAGCGACGCGGTCCCCAACGACGATGTCATTGATCCCATCACCAACAGCCAGCACCGTTCCAGCGCTGCTGTAGCCGACCGGTTGCGGTTGCGCCAAACGGGAACGCACCGTTCCGAGCGTTGCAGCCAGCCCATCGCGCTGCAGTTTGGCAAGAACATCACGTACGAGATCGGGACGCGCCTTGGCCTTGGAAAGAAGACTCTTGCGAGCGAACTCGGCGGAAGCCCGCTCCGTACCCGCCGATACCAAAGATGCAACGGTCCGGACCAGAACGCACCCGGGCAACAACTGCGGTGATGGGACTTCTGTCACTGTCAGATCACCGGTGCGTGCGTCTTGTAAAAGTTGTTTCATGCGTAAGGCTTCATGCAGTCGCCGGTTGCGGCATCTCGGTTTTCTGCCGAGAAAATGCGCGCTCCGCAAACGATCTCGAGCCGCCATCGAGAAACACCTGCATCCACGTTTCCAGCGTCAACAATTGCCAGATCTGCATGGACCAATCTTCCGATCCGCGACGGTGCGCATCAACATATCCCTGCACCACCTCGGGACGAAACAAACCACGGCGCCGCACTTGCGATTCGGATAGAAGATCATCGACAACAGGACGCAAATCATGCGCAAGCCAATAGTCAACGGGAGCAGCGAATCCGGCTTTTGGCTGACGTAACACTTCTTCCGGCAGCATACTCCGCATCGCTTCGCGGAAGATGTACTTGGTCACCGGGCGCCATTTCCCTTTTAGTTTCCACTCGGGCTTGACGTTCCAGGCCACAAATTCGGCTAGATGACGGTCGAGAAACGGCACTCGAACTTCAACCGACGAAGCCATGCTCATCTTGTCGTTGTACGTGAGGTTGAGCGTCGGCATGAAAATCTTTGTATCCAGATAGAGCATCTGGTTCAAAAAATCGGAGTGTCCGACCTTTTCGAAAGTGGTCTGGTGGCGAGCCGCAGCATTGTGAGCTACCAACGACTGTAGCTCGGTTGTATATAAGTCTTCCTTCTGCTGCGAATCAAGATAGGTGCAGTTGCGGATAAATGCTTCGGATGGACTGAGCGCCGCGCTGCGCGCCATCTTCTTGGCCATGCGCACAGGTCCCTTCATGGCAGATCCTCGCATGCTAGGCAGCGCCAACACAGATTTTTCAGCGGCCGATCGAGCAAGGCCTGGCATGCGCCGATACTTCTCCGACCACGAGTTCGCAATGTGCTTGCGATATCCCGCAAACAGTTCGTCACCGCCTACGCCTGATAAAAGCACTGTCGCATTTTTTCGCGCCTCGCGGCAGACCAGATATGCAGCAATAATCGCCGGATCCGCGGTCGGCTCATCCATGTGCCACGTCAACTCGGGCAACAAGTTGACCACGTCGGGTTCGACAATGATTTCGTGATGATCGCAACCCAGCCTGCGCGCCAGCCTTTGGGGAACGGCGGGATCATCGATCGTCGTTTCGCCGACACGATATTTCTCCGGGAAAGTGATTGTGTACGTGCGTACCGTATGCTTGCGCGACATCGCGGCCACAATGCTTGAAGAATCAAGCCCCGCACTAAGAAAAGCGCCGACCGGAACGTCGCTGATCATCTGTTGCTCAACGGACGCCCAGAATCGCTCCCTGATTTCTTCCGTGAGGTCCCCTTCGCTCATGTCGAAGCTATGTCCGGCGGGCGGGAACGTCAGATCCCAATATTGTTTGATTTCCAGCTTGCCCGCTTGCCACACGGCGTAATGACCCGCCTCAAGTTTGTGAATTCCGTCGAACATCGTCGCCGGGTCAGGAACCCAGAGAAAAGTCAGATACTGATGAAGCGCTTCCATGTTCATGCGGGCTTCAATGCCCGGCACTTGGAGCAGTGCTTTGATCTCGGATGCGAAAGCAAGTTTCCCGGAGCGCTCCGAATAATAGAGCGGCTTGACTCCAAAATGATCACGCGCCAGAAACAATTTCGGCGACGCCCCGCGCAGGTCACAAATCGCGAAGGCGAACATGCCATTCAGACGGTTCAGGCAATCAACACCGTATTCCTCGTAAAGATGGACGATGGCTTCCGTATCCGTATGCGAGCGGAAGCGATGTCCCTTGCCTTCTAGCTCGCGGCGCAGATCGCCGAAGTTGTAGATTTCGCCGTTGTAAGTAATCCACACAGATCCGTCTTCGTTGCTCATGGGCATGTGGCCATCGGGCGAGAGGTCGAGGATGGCGAGCCGGCGGCTCCCGAGACCGATATACGTCCCATCTGGCAAACGCCGCTCCCAGACGCCCGAGTCGTCCGGCCCCCGGTGCGCCTGCACGCTGGTCATGCGATCGAGCGTTTCCGCGTCGCCGCAATTCACGAGGCCGCTGATGCCGCACATGCGTTAGGTTGCCTTCCTGGCCGCTTGAAGTTCGTAGATTTTTGCTTTGATGTGGAAGAATTGCACTCCCTGAAAAAGACAATAGATCAGCCCGGGCGTGCCATCGAGAAAACCGAAACAAGCAATGTATTTGTAAAAAAAGAAAATAGCGGGCGAGCCGGGTAACATCAGAAAGTGACGTTTCAACCACCGCCGCCGCTGGGACTGTACGCCCCAGAGCGAGGGTCGAATTTCCTCGCGATCGCGCTCCCCATCAAGCCAGACGCGCGCCTCCCAATTGGAATATTCATTGTGTTTCTTGATGTACCGGTCGAGAGACTCGACATTATGGTGTATGAGCGGATGATGCAGATGCCGCGTTTCTCCATCGACGACCACATGCTCATGCACTTCCATGTCCGCCATGTTCTGGTCTTGATCCTGCAGGCGGCATTCATAGCGTCCACGACCTTTGCG
Source organism: uncultured Acidobacteriaceae bacterium (assembly GCA_963822545.1). Taxonomy (GTDB): domain Bacteria; phylum Acidobacteriota; class Terriglobia; order Terriglobales; family Acidobacteriaceae; genus Acidiflorens. The sequence goes on along the minus strand of CAWGIB010000010.1, from coordinate 320,379 downwards.
GAATAAGGATAGCTTCCAGAAGCTTGCTCCACTGTGCCGCAAGCGCCGTCCCAGAAAGTACATTTCGAGAGCGATGTAGCAACCCGTCAATTTTGGATCCTGAATGACCTGGCGAATTTCTTCGCAAAGCTCGGGAGTCAAAACTTCATCCGCGTCGAGAAGCAAGATCCAATCGTAGGACAACGGCAGCGTATCCATGGCCCACTGACGTTTTTTCGGCCATCCTCCCCGGTAGTGAAACTGAACGACGTTGGCCCCGTAGGATTCAGCGATCCGAACCGTCTCGTCCGTGCTTCCGGAATCAATCAGGTACACCTCGCCGCAATCTTTCAGTGAGGCCAGGCATCGGGGCAGGTTATGTGCCTCGTTACGCGCCGGAATGATGACGCTGATCGGAAGCGCAGGCACACTTCGGACCGAACTGGAAACGTCAGTTTCTGTTTTCGTTTCGATCACATCGATTCCGTTGGCAGGTGAAGTCCTCCTATCTTAGCGTGTCGCGCCGCATGTCAACGTGAGATTTTCAAGGAAAAGGCTATGCTGGTATCCCTTTCAGAACTATGCCGGAAGCGTCACCAGACCCTTACAGATTTTGTTCGCACCAGCGCTGGAGAACAAACAGCGACCATGGACGTGACCATGATGTCTCTCCCGCAAGAAAGCGGTTCCAGACTTCACGCACAGCGTCGCCGTTGAGATAGTTCGCGCCGCCTTCACTTTTCAAAAGAGTTTCTTCGACTGCCGGCTTTAATTCGCCGCGCAGCCAATGCTCAAACGGCAGCGTGAACCCACGCTTCGGGCGATTCACGATCTCCTTTGGGAGCGCAACTCCGAGACTCGCCAATAAGAGTCCTTTGGGCGATTGGCCCTGCATCTTTCGCTTGCCCGGAATGCGCATGCACGTCTCAACCAGATTGCGATCGAGAAACGGAACCCTCAATTCCAGCCCATGCGCCATGCTCATGAAGTCGGAATCCCGAAGCAAGGTATTTCTCATATACCAACGCGATTCCAGGTAAGAAACACGATTTACAGGATCGAGGCGGCTTGCCTCGTTCACGGACCCCTGAAGAAGCGCTTCCAGACTGCACTCCGCCGCTTGATAATCCCCTTCAAACAGGGTCTCCCGCTCACTGGAAGTGAATAGCGTGCGCATCTAGGAAATAAGGGTGCACGCTCCTGTTTTCTAACGGAAGCCATTTCCGCAAGCTTTCGGTTGCGGTCGCTTCTTTCCTGAAAGTAGTTTGAGTGCCGCCGCCATCGGCGGACCCAAAGCGGATGGCAATCGGGCGAGTCCCGCGGCCGCCCGCTCCATTTGCGGAACCCGGCGGAAGTTTGAGTAGCCGGCAAACATCTCATCCGCGCCCAGCCCCGTGAGGGCCACTTTGACACCCGCTTCCCGCGTTTTTTCCGAAACGAGCCACGTATTGATCCCGTCGATCGTCGGTTGATCCATCGCCGCCAGCGCCTCCGGAGACGCCCGGAGGGCATCGTTCTGGGAAACGAGGATTTCATGGTGATCGGTGCCAAACAGGCGAGCGACCAGGCGCGAATGCTCGGCTTCGTCAAACTCCTCTTCTCGAAAGATGAGCGAAAAGGTCGTGGCGCGCACCCCGGCTTGGCTCATCACCGCAACCAGGCTGCTGGAATCGATCCCGCCGGACAGGAATACGCCTACCGGCACATCACTGACGAGGTTCGACAGCACAGCCTCACGCAGCACACCGGGGAGACTGCGAATATCAGCATCGTGACTTGCGCCATCAGTGGACGAGGTGCCATCAAGTTCCTGCAATGGACTCCAGTACTCCCTCGTCCGCAATCCTTCTCTGTCCAACGAAATCCGGTGGCCCGAAGGCACCGCTGAAATTCCTTCGACGATCGTCCCAGGTTCATAGACAGAGCCAAATGCGAGAAAGGTGAAGATGCCATCGGGGTCGAGCTTTCGCGGAACCAAACCCGTTTGAAGGAGTGTTCGGACCTCGGAGGCAAACAGGAAATATTTGTCTGAATTGAAACAATAAAGTGGCTTGACCCCCATGTGATCGCGAGCGAGTACCAGCCGTTGGCGCGGCGCGTCCCAAAGCGCAACCGCAAACATGCCCCGCAAGCGGCGAAAGCAATCTTCACCCCACGTCCGGTAAGCGGCGAGTATCACTTCTGTGTCGGAATGGCTGGCGAATCGAATGCCGGCGGCTTCCAGTTCAGCGCGTAGCTCTCGAAAGTTGTAGATCTCGCCATTGAAGACGATCCAATTGCCGGTCGCGGCATCCTGCATTGGCTGGTGGCCAAGTTGCGAAAGGTCAAGAATAGAAAGACGGGTGTGGGCAAAACCAACGCGCCAACTTGAATCCGGAGTGCTCTCTATTATTGCGATGCCGGAATCGTCGGGTCCGCGGTGCGCGAGCCCTTTAACGGCATTCTGAAGAAGGTCCTGAGAAAAGCTCCCGTCTTTTGCGACGATGCCGAAGATCCCACACATAGGATAGGGTTAAACGCCTCTACGCATAAGGAATAGGATCTCGTCGGAGCAGTGAGTTGATTATAGTTCACGCAATTTTGCTGGAAGTAACCGCCAAAAGCAAAGTGCGAACGCCGACGACACCAGCAAAGCCAGTCCCGAATTTATTGCCTTGCGACTTCCCGATACAAATCATCAAGCCGGCGAACTTGATCACGGAGCGTAAGTCCATCGAGAACTGTTCGACGTGCGTGGGCGCCAATGCTGGCTCTGAGGTCGGCGGACAGCAGCAACTTCCCTAGCGCGTCTGCCATTTTCTGCACATCGCCGGCCGGGATTAACCAACCATTTTGCTGATGCCTGATGATCTCAGCAATTCCCTGCCCTTCGCATGCGACGACGGGTTTAGCACAAGCCATCGCCTCCAAATAAACACACCCAAGCCCCTCGAACCGGCTCGGAAGCGCGAAGATGGTGCACTCTCCCATCGCCTGCGCCACGGCTTGGCGATTCTGCCGGCCTATAAAAATAACTCGGCCAGATATCCCGAGGTCGCGGGCCAGGCTGGCAAAAAAGTGCTCGTCCGGCCCTTCCCCAATGATTTTGCAATGCAAGTCCGGAAACCGATCCGCAACCTGAGCCATCGCCCTGAGAACAACGTCGTGTCCCTTCAGCTTCAGAAGATTTCCCACCATCAATATGGTCGGCGCATCGCTCGGCGTCTCGGCTTTGGGTGAGAACATCTTCCGGATCGGTGCCGTTGTAGATCACGGAACTCGAAACCGGAAACTGAACGCCATTCTTCAGGATCGTTTCCACCGCTTTGCTAATACAGATAACCGACGCGGCCTGACCGTACACGTCAACCGAAACTCTGGCGCGCCACTTTGCTGCAGACGTCCCTTCCTCGAAGCACGAATTGAAAGCGTCCAACCCGTGGACAGTCACAACAAACGGCACGTGAAGGCTTTGAGCCAGAAGCGACGCGGCATGTCCACAGGGCAGAGCGGCATGAGCATGAATGATGTTGATGGGATTCTGCCGGTGCAACCTGCCGACGTAAGACAACAAGCGACGCGATAGAAAATTTCCCGCGGTTGCCAAACCGAGATTGCCCGGAATCTGCGGGTACCGCATCCACGTGGCATCAACTCCGACAAGAGGACGTCGACGCGGGTGATGGATCGGAGATGCCCCGATCACCGTCGAGCGCAGGCTGAAGTCGCCAAAAAGTTGGATCGGTTCCGAAATGTACGTCCCGCACACCGGGTTCGATTCGTAGGGAAAGAACGGAGTGATCGTCAGTACATGGAAGCTTGAGCTGGGGAGTGGAGACACGGATCGAACGCCAGTATATATTGCGGCAATTGGATCGGGAGACCTAGCTCTCATTTTGGAGACGACCGATCTAGGTCATGCCGAGCCTGGAAGATTACTGTTGCACATAACATGTTTATTATCAATGACTTGAATTCATTTATTCGAAGGCAATTTCTTCCCTCGATGGTTCGAGAAACCTGCAACTCCATTTCCGTATGCGAGCACTCGCCGAGCTAAGACCTCTTCGCTCGGGAACTGTTAAAATAAAGCTTCCCTTATGGCTGAAATCCTTCGTAGAAAAACCTTTACCGCCTCAATCGGCGGCGTGCGCGTTGGCAGCAATGCACCAGTTATGGTGCAGTCCATGACCAACACCGATACCGCGGACATTCCCGGAACCATCAAGCAAACCGCAGCTCTTGCCCGCGCGGGCAGCGAAGTGGTTCGCGTTACTGTCAACAACGACGATGCCGCCAAGGCGATTCCCTACATCGTCGAAGGACTCGCCAAACAGGGCCTCACCGTTCCCATCGTCGGCGACTTTCACTACAACGGCCATCAGCTCCTGACTAAGTATCCGGAGTGCGCCGAAGGTCTCGCCAAGTACCGCATCAATCCCGGCAATGTAAGCGTCGGCCGCAAGAACGATGACAACTTCCGCACCATGATCGAAGTCGCGGTCAAGTATCAAAAGCCAGTCCGCATCGGCGTGAACTGGGGATCGCTCGACCAGTCTCTACTCACCAAGATGATGGACGAAAACTCGCGCCTGCCGGAACCGAAAGATGCACGCGAAGTTACCATGGAAGCGATCGTCGTCAGTGCGCTTAACTCCGCAAAACTCGCGGAGCAATCCGGTATGCGCCCCGAACAGATCATCCTCAGCGCGAAGGTCAGCGGCGTGCAGGATTTGATCGACGTGTACCGTCGCCTTGCATCTCGTTGCCAATACCCATTGCATTTGGGACTGACGGAAGCCGGCATGGGCGCCAAAGGCATTGTTGCCTCGAGCGCGGCCATGGCGGTGCTGCTCCAGGAAGGTATTGGCGACACGATCCGCGTCTCACTCACTCCCGCTCCCGGAGGCGATCGCACAGAAGAAGTCCGCGTCGCGCAACAGATTCTTCAATCGCTCGGCATCCGGAGCTTCACCCCGCAAGTGACAGCCTGCCCAGGGTGCGGACGCACTACCAGCACATTCTTCCAGGAAATGGCCGAGCAGATTCAAACCTACCTGCGTGAGCAGATGCCGGTCTGGAAAGATCGCTACACCGGCGTCGAAGAAATGAAGGTCGCGGTTATGGGCTGCGTGGTGAATGGCCCCGGCGAATCCAAGCACGCCAGTTTAGGTATCTCTCTGCCCGGGACTTTCGAAGAACCGAAAGCACCCGTCTACGTGGACGGACGCCTCTTTACGACTCTCAAGGGCGATAAGATCGTCGCCGAGTTTATCAAGATTCTCGACGATTACGTCGAGTCGCATTACGCAGCAAGAGAAAAAGAAGCCGTCGTCTAACAGACATTCGATCTTTTCCTCCCTACAAAGCGGCTAACGCACTCACCATTCTTGATACGGCTCCAAACTCTCGTGAGAGAGCTCGCGAGCGCGACGAAACGTGAATCGTCATTTATCCATTGAAACAAGTATCGCAACTTCACTCTGAGTAGCCATCGTCCGTTTCGCCGGCATCCTCATCATCGTCGTCTTCTTCCTCGTCGTCGTCTTCGTCTTCTTCTTCCTCAGGCTCCTGGCGAAGCAAAATCTCTGCCGATTTCCGCCAGTCAAAATCAGGATGACCTTCTCGATGTAGTGTGCCCATGCTCAATCGTACGCCTCCGCGCAGGCGGGATGAATGTGTATCAGCCACAGGCATGTGGAACAACGCTGTCTAACGCCGTCTAAGCCAACCCATCAACACACCCACCCCGACTCCCAGAAGTATTGCCCCGCCCACTTTCTTCCGGTCGGTGATCGATACGAAACGGGTATGCTGGTCGCTGATCTCGATAACGCCGACTGGAATTGCCCGCACTCCTCCGCCACCGCCTCCGCCTTCACCCCGGGCACTCCGATCTCCCACACCGCCAGCTCCTGCACCCGCACCGTAGCCGTACATGACTTTCGCGACCGGAACAACGGTCTTCCCGTGAGCCGCGATAGGCTCGCCGTAGATGGCTCTGACACTTGCCTGACTGAGAATGCCTTCTTTCAATGATTGCAAGAGATCCTGGGCGCCCATTTCAGACTCCTTTCGTATGCCCTTCTTGGATGATCGAAACTGAGTTGCGGTCGCTGAATCAACCGGTCACGAATGCACATCCAAGAATGAACCAACGGAGTTTTGCATGAACCACCTGGAAAAACTCGAAGCAGAAGTTACGACGTGGCCAAATGTCTCGATTCACCCGCATCGTTTTGGAGGCAGGGAATTTCGCTTCGGCGCAGCCGAAGTGGGGCACACCCACATTGGCGGAGTGGTTGATATTCCATTTCCTCGCCCAGTTCGCGATGCTCTGTTGACCCATGGTCTTGCTGAAGAACACCGCTGGGTTCCGAATTCGGGCTGGGTTACATTTCAAATGCGCACCGCGGATGACCTAAGCCACGTCATCTGGCTGATCAGGCTGTCATACCTCCGCTACGCTCTAAAGACCGTAAGGAATCCTTGCGAACTGTTGGAAGAGCAAAGTGAAACCCTCGGCCTTACTCCGGAGTTCCGGGCCTTGTTTGAGCCATTTGTTCCCAAGGTTGCCAACCATTTCCCGCCAACGCTAATCGAAACGTAAGCCGTAAGGAGGTTAGATGGAAGCCACAATTTCTACCGAAGACCTGAAGGCCAAGTTAGATCGGAAAGAGCCCGTCACGATCGTCGAGACATTGGCGCCTGAACATTACCGAGAAGGCCATATTCCAGGAGCCTTGAACATTCCGCCCGACAAAATCAAGGAACTCGCTCCTCAACTGTTGCCGAAGAAGGACGCCGCGATCATTACCTATTGCGCGAACTCGCATTGACACGCCAGCGAATACGCCGCCCGTGAATTGGCGGCCATGGGCTACACCAATGTGGCGCACTATCCCGACGGCAAGCAAGGATGGATGGAAGAAGACCTTCCAATCGAAAAGGACGCTTAGAAGTATGAACTGAAGGTTGGGAACTGGGGTGGGAGACGGGAATTGAAACCTCGTCCAAAACGTAGACGTTCATCGTCATGGCGCAGTTCCATTTAAGTGCTCAAAATCTCCATCCGTGCTCGATGCTCATCGAAAACGCCACCTGCTCCCAACTGGATCGCTGTAGCCTTGTTGAGATCGGGCAATTTCACTGAGAACCCCTACACGTCGGGTTGTAAGTGTGATGGGGATTTTTCGTCAATCATTGGTTGAGAGCATCCAGCCAGCGTCATCCCTGATTAGCTAGGGATTCTTCCGCCTGCGAAGGTTCCAGCGACTTGCAGATGCTCGCCGACGTGCTGGACAATGACCAACTGATATAAAAGCCCGTGAACAATGAAAGGAAAAATGACAGTGACATGGCGCGAGCTAAACGATGAATTAAGAGAAGCCAGAGACGGTAAAGTGATCCTGCGGCTGTATAAAGCGGAGCGGAAGGGGCAGGCTCGCAAGAGGTGGCTTACGAGGATTTACTGCCGTTTCAGCTATCTTCGCCGAAAAAAAGAAATGAAAGCCGTGGCCTCGGCTCGTTCCTTTGTCTAGGAGTCGAGCGCCGATTGCGAGATTTCTCGGTGCGTGCCTCCCTTTGACCGTTCAGTCTGTTCTCCATCGGCCGGGGCCAATGAGTGTAATCGAGATTTATCGCCAAATGACCGAGATCGAGGTCACTTTTTGAAGAGAATTTCGAGCAGGATGAGGGCAAGCCCAATTAACGCGGCTATTGAACCCACTTTTGACCCGGAGTTCACCCAATCAACTTGGGCTTGGTCATCAGTGATTCGCAGTACATGTTTAGCGTAAAGTTTCGGGTAGAAAATACGGAGCAGAGCAGAAAGCCCAATAAAGCCCACCGCGAAGATAAATAGATACCAAAACACGTTAGTTTTCGCACAGCCACAGGCAATTACACTAACTACCGTTTTCTCCTGTCAGCGTATACGTCCCAGACAACCATGCACGCCACAGCTATAACTGAAAAGATGGCGAGGTTCGTCAACGAAACTTCCGACCTGTACCGCCCACTTTGGAGACTTTGTTTCATCCAAAGAAGACCGAAAAAAAACAGGTAGCCCACTAGGGCCATTACTAGATACAGCCGCCACCCTCGGAGAACGGGCCTCTTTTTCACGATGATTCGCCCGATTGTCTCACCTAATCTCGACTCTCGCCAACGGCCAAAAATGAAAGGTCAGCGTTGTGCCAGAGGCTGACTGTTGAAAACAGGCAATTACACTCATTGACCTTGGCCGAGGGCTAGGGAGGGGTTTTGAGTGTAATAGAGATTTTTCGCCAACTGACATTTCGCTAACTACGAGGCCCCCGATGACAGCAGAATCTCAGCCACATTTCTGAAAGCGACTCGCCTTCGTGCCCCCCGACTCTGGTCTGCATCGCTCTGGGCGTATGGTGGGTCCTGCCTCACGAGTTCTGGAGCCGTTAGCCCTTTGTCGTCTTTGACATTCACACTAGCACCGGCTTCAGTTTCGGCGCAAAAATGTACACACCCAAGCCCTCGAACCACATTTTGCGGCCCGATCCACGGGCGGCAACGCGGGCATGACCGGGCGGGCTTAGCGGCTTCCCGGTCCGCGTATGAACAATCTAAAGGCTTCGGTCAGCCATTCGCGAGCATTCTTCCGCTCGGCTCCCGCTCATTGCGTTAACCGGTTCCCCTCGTAAACCCGAAGAGCAGTGACAGTAAAAGACGGTATTCGACCGCACATCGCAGCAAATGCTGATGATCCGCGTATTGCCGTTTGACGAAACGGTCCCGTGGACCCGATTGTGTTCTGACGCCCAAGGCGCGACGTGGGAAAAAAGCTTCGGCGCGGCTTTTCGGGGCCCGGGAAAGAGGATGGCACCATGACTTACAAAATGTTTCGCCTCGCTTTAGCGATCGCTCTTGTCAGCTTTGGGTTCGATTCTGCTGCTTGGGCAGCAAAATGTTCAAACGCCTCTCTGAGTGGTACCTACGGGTTTCTGCACGACGGCACAGATAGCAACGGCACCCCTGCCACCGCCGCTGTGAGCCAGGTCACGTTTGACTCAAGCACAGGCACCTTTACCGGAGAGACCACAGCTTCTCATGACGGCGTGATTGTCAAGCAGTCTCTCACCGGAACATACGCAGTCGGCTCGAACTGTACCGGCACGGGTGTGCCCACGCGGAGGCAGCCCGTTCTCGATTGTCGTTACCTCGACAGGGTTTTTGGCTCTTCACCTTTTTTCGGAGGGATTCGCCGTGAAGCAGGGCTCCCTGACCTGCACCAGTGCCGGAGTTAAGGGTAGTTTTGGCTTTGAAACAACCGGCGTCTTCCTCGCAACGGGAGCGGTGGCTTTCATCGGTGCGTTGAAGCTAACGGTCAACCCTTCTGGAGAAGGAGTGATAAGCGGACAAGTAGCGGCTAGCGAGGATGGCACGTTTTTTGCAGAGGAGCCCGTCACCGGTTCTTACAAGGTCGACCCGGACTGCAGCGGCTGGGCTAGCATAAAGCCAAAGGGGCTCCCGGAAATGCGCTTCCACCTTGTGGTTGTGGACGGCGGGAAGGAAATGCTAGCCATTGAGACGGACGCGAATACGGTTGTCAGCGGTACTCTGCAGCGTTAGTCCCGAATCGCAACCAAACCGCCAAGGCTGCCCGATCTTTGAAGAATTGGGGTGGGAGACGGGAATTGAACCCGCAACCGTCGGAGCCACAGTCCGATGCTCTACCGATTGAGCTACTCCCACCGCAGGTGTTGATTATAACAATTGCGGTGAAAGTCTGGTTGGCGCGTTGACGGTTCGTCAGCGTCCGAATTCGTCACATACTCGCGATTGCAGCCGAGCACATTCAGTCGCCCGACGCCTAGGACCTTCCCACGCCCATGTACTGGAATCCCATGGCCCGTAGTCGCGAGCAGTCCAGCAAATTCTTTGTATCGATGATAATGGGCCGCTTCACCAGATGGCGAATCTTGGCGAAGTCCAGCGTGCGGAACTCCGGCCAGCCCGTGGCGACCACCAGAGCGTCCACTCCTTCGGCCACTCCGTAAGCAGATTCGCAGTACTTCACCATGCCGTTAAGCTGTGGCCTTGCATTCGGAATTGCTACCGGATCGTAGGCGCGTACGCGGGCGCCATTGGCCAGCAGGCTCTGCACCAATTGAATCGAAGCAGACCCCGCCACCGAATTCGTGTTCGGCTTGAACGCGAGACCCAAAATGCCGACATCCTTGTTCTGGACGGTATCGATCGCCTTTGAAACTTTCTGCATCAATCTCTCTGCCAGATCAATATTGACTTCCCGAGCGGCATTCAGGATTTTCAAATTTACGTTGTTTTTCTGCGCGAGCACAGTCAACGAGTCCATATCCATTTGAGCAAAAATCCCGCCCATACCGGAGCCTGGCTGCAGGCAGCGCGGCGCGATTTTTTTATCCAGACCCAGGGCAAGCGAAAGGCTGACCGCATCTGCGTGAACATGCTCGCAGAGGCTTGCGATCTCATTGATGAATGAAATTTTGGTGGCAACAAAAGCTGTCGTCGCTTCCCGAGCCAGTTCGGCTGTCTCGAAATTCGTCACCAGCACTGGCACGCCGCGCATCACCAGCGGGTGGAAGATTTGTTTCAGCGAAAATACCGCTTCGCTTGAAGACGTACCCAGGATGATCCGGTCAGGCCAGTTAAAGTCTTCGACCGCGCATCCATTGGTGAAAAACATCGGCTGGCACACGAGCAGGCTTTTTAGATGATTCGCTTTGAGGGCTTTTTCCAGCAGCGCAGTCGAACCCACGCTTACGGGAGTGACGATCGAGAGCACCTGAAACGCCCCGGCGGCCCGCCCAAGGCGGAGCACCAGTTGCTCCAGACTCTCCGCCGAATCTTCTGCGAGAAATATTACCTGCGCCTTGCGCGCCAACTCTTCCGGGTCCGCTGAATAGATCAGGCGTCCCGATCGAACATTCCTGCGAATCACTTCTTGCAGATTTTTTTCGTAGAAAGGTATGTTGCCCTGTGCCACTTCCATGACTTGAGTGCCGTCAGCATGGCAGCAAACAACGGGTGTGCCGAAATCGGCGAGACACGCAGAAATGATGGTGGCGAGATAGCCGGATCCGTAGACGCCAATTTGCATAAAGGACTATTCCGATCTTCTTCCGATCAACCCGCAGCCTGGGATCCGGCGCTTGGTCTGCAGCCCGTAAATCCATGGTAATCCGGCTGCCGGAATTGGCAACGGGCGGAAAGTACACTGTACCGTCGGACCGTAAAACGCCCGGTGGATCAGGCTTTTGCAGGGTTTTTCGGAAGGCGGCGGGGATACCTCTAGCAGGCTGCGGGATAACTCGATGTTGCACTTCATTTTGGGTGGCGCAGCGCTTTAGCGCTGCCAAAGTGCATTTGGGTGGCGCAGCGCTTTAGCGTTGCGATAAGTGCATTGTTTTGAATTCGGCTTTAGCCGCTGAGGTCACTAGGACTTCGAGGACAATTGGCCGCGTCCCAAAGGTATGGGCGCTACGTCCTTCCATTTTCCATCGATCTCGCAGACAAACATCAGTTCATCCACATGCACCTGGTGCTTGCCCTGGAATGCGTGCCACCTTTCTCGCGCGATCACGCTAGCGGCGAGCGCATCCTCATCGCGTTCTGTTTTCACGATTGTCAGGTGCGGAATGTACGGCCAACTCTCCGGAGAGTACAACATGGCTTCGCCAAGTTGATCGTGCAGTTCCCGCATCCGGTAGGCGGCACGTTTTACTTGGATGAAGACTGTAGGCGTGGTCGGAAGAAACGTCTCGACATCCCCCAACTCGACATCGAACGGGATAATCCGGCTGCAGGCTTCTCCCAGAAACTCCAAAGCCTCAGCCTCGGTCCCGGCGAGTTCCCTGGGCGGCAGGATTGTGAGGTGAGCTGCAAGGTGCGCGGTCGCCGGATGAAGTTCCTGGCGCAGTTTTTCCACGAACTCCCCAATCGGGCTGCGAACGTAACTGACCAGCGCGTAGCGTGAACCTGGCATGACCTTCGAAGCGAAATTATAACGTGTGCGGCGTCGCCAACCTACACCCCGTTTCGGGAGTGTCACGGGCATAACCCGCATCCCCTTCATTTATAATCAAATGACAGTCGGGGCGTAGCGCAGCCTGGTAGCGCACCTGCCTTGGGCGCAGGGGGTCCGCGGTTCAAATCCGCGCGCCCCGACCAATACTCTTTACTTTTCAGGACCACCGGCCGCCGGATGGTGGTCGCTCTCCCGCCACACACTCACCTTGTCATCCTGAGCGCAGCAGAACTTCACGAAGTGAAGTTCCTGCTGAAGTCGAAGGACCCCTACGTTCTCATCCGCAGCAAGGCCGCCTCAGGGAGTTCTCCCCGTGTCAGAGAATCGTGCACGACCGTGGAAGCGGCCCTTCAGGGCCGCGTAGGCGACTTGAATCAGGGTAGGCTTTAGCCCCGGTGTTCATTCCTTCGCAATAACCACTGGCCTGTCATCCTCAGCGCAGCAGAAAACTTCACCAAGTGAAGTTCCTGCGGAGTCGGCCCTATGTAGGCCTATTCTTGTAGTGAGTTTAATTTGACATCCTTTTCGTTGAAGAGTATTCGAATACAAGGTACAGCCGAAAGCAGTATTCTCACCAGAGTCGACGGCGCATTTTTGTGGGCCCTTTCAGCCATTCCCAGGTGACGTGCGGACAAGCATTTCCGCCACGATTCAGAACGGACACAAATGACCGGTCCACACGATCGGTGGAGGTCAGCATGGCAACGCAATGGGGTAATAACAGCTTGGCGCCGGGCGGAATCGCATGGTGGTACTTCGTTCGCCCGACGACCACCGGCTTTCTTCCAGTCATTTCGGTAATTCCGTTGAGCCCGTCCTTTACAAATGACTCGTTCCATTTCGAGGAGAGCTTGACGTCGATCTCGTTCCCTATTGACACCCAACTGGGTGTCAGCACGATGTGGAGTCATATGACGAGCGATGGCGTCTACCTTGTCTACTCGATCCTAGTGATGAACTTCAGCAACAACACGGTCGAATTTGCGTTTGTGGAAGCGGATTTGTGAGGTGATCGCATGAAAACCACAGTTCTGCACGACGAACACGGTCGAATTATTGGGATCTCGAAGAACGTGGACCTGAAGAAATCCGGAAGTAAGTTTGTGAAGGCCGGTATGATGCCAAAAACGGGGCAGCGAACCGTGGAGATCACCCTGAGCAAGGAACTGGACACCCGGCCGCTGCGCGAACTGCACAATGACTATCGCGTAGATATTACTACCTCGAAACTTGTCAAGAAAACTGAACCGTACGAATAGACCAGCCAGCCGAATCAGCGCCTCGGCAATTCACGTACTTTGTGGTGAGGCTATGGGGTGTGCAGCGCTGAAGGATTTGTATTTTTTAGAGTTGATAGGCATGCATTTCTATAGCCCTTCAATCCCGGATCATTCTCGATCAACCTCTTGACCTCGTCTGCTGGCACAATCATCGCTATACCGCTATTTGCAGAGGTTTCCCCATTTACCGTCGCAGCAATCTCCATCGTGGAATCCCCTTCTCGAAATAGTAACCGCTCACAACTCGGATGAGCCAAACGTCACCCATGTGCGTGATGTCTTAACGAGCGGGACTTCTCCCCCGCTCCGCTTCATCGCTAACTCCATGAATCCAATAGATACCCTCCCCGGGGGAGGGGTACCCGGTACTAAGCAGTAATTAAGCGGCCACGTCGCTCATTGAGCGTACGGCTGGGGCGAACATAGAGTTCTCTTACTCAAGATATTCGCGGTCGGCGGCGGTCATTCCGTCTACCAATTCTTCCCTACGTGGGGCGTTTCGGCCCGTGGCATCACAGGCTGACAGAGAGGAGAACTTGCAGCGATCTTCCCAAATGGAGAACTTTGCTCGTGGAGAACTTTGCTCGCGCCTTCGGTCCAGCTATACTTCCCGAAAAGAAGCAGAAAGCGGTCAGTCTTGAATAAATTTGCGGACAGTTTGAACAAAGTCGGCTCTTTCAGCAGAGGGGCCTGGCGATACTGGCGTTTTGGCGTGCCCGCGCCTGAGAGCAACTACATCGTACAGAAGCTTTACGCCTATACCGACGGAAGATCGAATGACATTCTGCTTCGGATTCTTGACTCAAAGCGAAAAGAGACGGATCTAAACTTGGGCTGGGATGGGGAATCTTTATTAAGCAGTGCTGGCGTTTCTGATCCCACCATCGAGGAAGTCGTTCGTACTCTCAAACAAGATGGCGTTGTTGTCCTTCCGCTGCGACTCAGCAGGGAAGCCATTCAAAGTCTTTATGAATTGGCTCTGTCATGCCAACTAAACACGATGACGTATGGTGCTCCCACGACTGATCACGTCACAGGGACCCAAACGGAGACACCAATCGTTGATAGAGGTACGAGTAGCGGGATAGACCCATCCCTGCCTCGTTTTTCTTATTATTCGATCCCCCGAACCTTATTACTGGAAAACGATTACGTTCAACGACTCTTGTGCGATCCCTACCTTTTGGCGGCCGCAGCACGCTACCTTGGCGTCTTCCCGGTTGTTACAAAACCGGACATGTGGTGGGATACCGACGCCGTACCGCCTGGACTCCGGCCGCGACCGTTTCACACGGATTCAGGATGCTTGCGGTGGTTGAAGGTCGGCGTGAATCTCACAGACACTACATTTGAGTCCCCCCATTTCGTCTATGTCAAAGGTTCCCATAATCCAAATCGAACGACCAGGCCTTTGACTAGACGATTGGCAAGTCGAATGAATCTAAGTGACAGAGAAGTCTCGGAGGTGTGTCCAGAGAAGATTATTCATGTGACGTCACCAGCGGGATCGATAACCTTGGCCGATACCCGGGGCATTCATAAGGGCGAGCTTTCCATGCGGGGACATAGATTGGTTCTGTATTTTGGTCTCGAGGGAAGTGCTTTCAATAACATCGACAAGCCTGTGCCGTTGAATAAACCCGGAATTGAACTCGGAAAGGCCATGAAAGCAAGACCTTTTAGCTATCAATTCTTTCACTCCAGTGGAAGCCAAGGCTGAAGGAATCGAAGTCACTCAGTTAAACCCATGGGTGTCTTCCGACCGTCCCTTTTCTGTAAAATTTTCCGCATCCCTTGACAATGTTTTGCCCATGGAGCAGCATTTCCGGCATTGTTCCTACCTACCTTCCCAGGAGGCTCTCCATGTTCGTCCCAGCCCTTCGCAGTCTGTTTCTCACAGCTTTGCTGGCGCTCCCGTTGGCGGCAGCAAATGATGCCATCCAAAACGGCGAATCCAAAGAATTCCCAAAGGCCCACAATGAATGGACCATCGTTCAACTGGAAAACGCGATGGCTGCTGGCACCCTGACTTCGGAAGCACTGACCAAGGAATACATCAATCGCATCCTTGCCATCGACCAGAACGGTCCTGGCGTGAATGCACTGCTTGAAATAAACCCCGACGCCCTCAATGAAGCCCGTTACGCTGACGTCCTGCGGAAACACGGCATTATTCTCGGACCGATGCACGGAATCCCAGTACTCCTGAAAGGCAACATCGACACCGGAGACAAGATGCAAACCTCCGCAGGATCCTATGCCTTAATCGGAAAACCCTCGCTCATCGACTCGACTGTTGCCGCCAACCTGCGGGCCGGCGGCGCTGTCATTCTTGGAAAAACGAACTTGTCAGAGTGGGCAAACTTCCGCTCGTTCGAATCGATCAGCGGCTGGTCGGGGTGGGGCGGGCAGAGCAAATAATCCCTACGGCATCGATCGCAATCCCTGTGGATCAAGTTCTGGTTCAGCCGCGGCAGCCTCATCCAATTTCACGGCGGTATCGTTCGGCACGGAAACCGACGGCAGCATCGTTTGTCCCGCGAATGCGAGCGGCGTAGTCGGGTTGAAGCCGACGGTCGGCCTTACCAGCCGGGCAGGCGTTGTTCCCATTTCTCACGTTCAGGACACAGTTGGTCCGCATGGACGGTACGTAGCGGATGTAGCCGTCGCATTGGGCGTGGCACAGAGCCGCACCTATGATGGCCGCGATCCCGCCACTGGCGGGGTTCCGCTAGGATGGCAAGGACGGTTCACCCGGCCTACCAACATTCCGACCGACTATACGCAATTCCTCAATCCAAATGGGTTGCAAGGCGCCGTCCTCGGCGTCACGCGCGCCGGGCTTGACGGCTTCGATCCCAATTACCCGACACCGCCGAATGTACTAGCTGCATTTGAAGATGCGATCACAGCAATGTCGAATGCGGGAGCCACCATCATCGACCTCGACGCCGCGGGGTTCACATTCCCTTCCCCTGATGGCGAAACTCTCGTGCTCTGTTTCGACTTCAGAAATGACGTTCAAAGTTATTTCGCCACGCGCATCGGAGTTCCGATGGCGGGCAAGACGTTGAACGACGCCATTGCGTTCAACAACGCGCATGCCGACGTAGAGATGCCTTACTTCAGTCAGGACATCTGGGATCTGATCGCCACCATGCCGACCGGCGTGAATGATCCGCAACCTGCCTTCGGCAATATGACGTATAACCAGGCGCTCGCCATCGATCAGGCCTCGGGAGTCAATGGGATCGACGCCGCCCTCGCCCAGTTCCATCTGGATGCCGTGGTCAGCGCCACGGACAATCCTGCATGGGCGACTGACCTCCTCTATGGCGATCACTTTATCTACGGCACTTCGGGCCTCGCCGCTGCGGAGGGGTATCCCATCGTTCAGGTACCGGCCGGAATGGCGTTTGGGGTACCTCTGGGCGTCAGCTTCTTTGGAACGGCGTTCAGCGAGCCTAAGCTCATCACTCTGGCATCCGGGTTTGAAGCCGCTACTCAAGTGCGCGCCCACAACCTGCCAACTTTTGCTGAGACTGTGCCGTTCGACCACATTCAAGGCACGAAGCTGAAACCGCCGCACCTCCAAAAGGCGCAAGGGAACGTCCAGACCCAACCGGCGCCTGCTCCCAAGGGTAAAGCGGTCTTGCGGCCACATCATCTGTGATCGCGAGTTTGCCGTTGCAGATGTAGGTAATCGTTGGTGAAAGAGGACGTAACGCCGAATGGCGTTGCGTCCTCTGTTTTTCCGGATTCGAGTTGGAGACGCTGCCGCGAACGAGCGGAAATCTACAACTGATATTTCTTCATCAAATGCCGGAACGAGCGATAGGAAATGCCGAGCACATCGGCGGCGCGTACTTGTACTCCTTGAGTTTGCCCGAGCGCAGATTGCAGTAGTGAACGCTCAATCTGTGCCACGTAGTTTTCCATGTTTACGCCTTCCGGCAGCACTGCGCCAGCTCCCGGCGTACTGAAAGTAGTTTCAGCACCCGCTGCCACGCCGCGCGCCTTCGGCCGCTCGGCTGGCAGTTCCACATGCAATTCGCTGGTGCCCTCAAGCGCGACTGCGCGTTCGATCGTGTTCTCGAGTTGGCGAACGTTTCCCGGCCACTCGTAGCTGGTCAGAGTTTCAATCGCCGCAGGAGCCATTCCGTGGATGCTCTTCCCGGCACCGGGCGCATATTTCTTCAGAAAATGATTGGCCAGAAGCGGTATATCCTCCCGACGTTCCCGCAAACTCGGAACGCGGATCGGAATCACGCTCAACCGGTAGTAGAGATCTTCTCGAAATGTGCCTTCACTAACCTGCTTGTCCAGATCACGGTTAGTAGCTGCGATCACGCGCACATCCACCGCAATTTCGCTCGTGCCTCCAACGGGGCGCACCGTTCGCTCTTGCAAGACGCGCAGCAACTTCACCTGCATCGGCATGGTCATTTCGCCGATCTCATCCAGAAAAATCGTGCCCTGATCCGCGACTTCGAAAAGTCCTCGTCGGTTCTGGTTTGCACCTGTGAACGCACCCTTTACATACCCAAACAATTCGCTTTCCAGGAGGGTTTCAGGAAAGGCGCCGCAGTTTACCGAAACGAAGGCCTCCGAGTCGCGGGGCGAACAGGTGTGTACAGCGCGCGCCACGAGCTCTTTGCCGGTTCCGCTTTCCCCATAAACGAGAATGGTACTGGTCGTCGTGGCGACCGTACGGATCGTTTGCTTTAACTTTTCAAGCGCGGGACTTGCTCCCACGATGTTGTCGAGCGAGTTGCGAGTAGCCGCGTCGCGTCGGAGCGCAAAATTCTGCCGGCTCAGTGAGACCTTTGTCAGCGCCCGCGCAATGCCGAGTTTGACTTCGTCGACCAGCCCCGGGCTCTTGCGGATGTAATCCGTTGCCCCACCCGCCTTCACCGCCTGTACAGCGGCCTCATAGTCATCGACTGCGGTCATCAGGATGACGGCCGATTCTGGTGAAACCTGGTGCGCGTGACGCAGTACTTCCACTCCGTCCACGCCCGGCATTTTTATGTCGGTAACAATGACGTCGAAAAGCGCGCTGTCGATCTTGCGACGAGCCGCGTCTCCCCCGGTGACGGTCTCAACTTTGTGACCATCGCGGCGCAGTGCGATATCGAGGAGTTCGCAGATGGAGCGTTCGTCGTCGCAGACGAGAATGTTACCCACGCTTTCCACCTCCTGTACCCACCAAGCCGGTATCGGAGGCTTTCGCTCCCGCCGGCGCCGACGAAGCTGTCAGCTCTGCGTGCTCCATGCTGCGCAAACGCAACACAAAGCTCGTTCCTTTACCGACCTCTGAACGTGCCCACACTTTGCCCTCATGCGCTTGCACGATTTGATACACGATCGCCAGCCCCAACCCAGTGCCCCCCTCAAAATTTGATTGGAACGGTTCGAAGATTTTTTCAGTCTGCTGCGGCTGAATGCCTGGCCCTGTGTCAGCGAAGGTCATCTCCCAGTCCGAACCGCGTTGTCCTAGCGACACGGTCAGCGTTCCGCCTTTTTGCTTCATCGCACGAACGGCATTCTCGCAAAAATTCCAGAACACCTGCTTCAGTTTGTCACCATCAGCCAGGACCCACGCCTCCTGTGTCTGCAACTTACGAATTACGCTGATGCCCGCGTTCTCCGACGATCAAGACGGTTTTCCACTAGCGTCAAAGTGTCCTCGAGCAGCGGAATCAGGTCGACCCGCTCAAGTCGATATTGCTTTCCGCGCGAATACGCCAGAAAATCCGTAATGATGTTATTGAGGCGATCCGACTCCCGGATCACGATCTGCAAAAGGTGACGCTCTTCCGGATTCAGTGCAGGCGCATCCGACAACATGCTCACCGAGCCGGCGATCGAGGTTAGCGGATTGCGAATCTCATGCGCAATCGCAGCAGCAAGACGTCCAACGGCTGCCAGACGATCCTGCATTCGGACTTCGCGTTCCAGGCGCCGCACTTCGGTAAGATCGTCAAACGTATAGACAAAGCCAAGGTCGCCGCCTGCGCTTACATTCAGCGCAGATACCATCACGCGGAAAGTCTTTCGATATCCATTGGCAGTCACATAGCGCACTTCCGCCGCGCTGCGAGCCGCTCCAAAATGCGGAAGAGGATCCTGAAACAATGCTCCGACCGATCGCCCGCGCAATTCCTCTTCGGAGATATCCAGCAGTTGCTGCGCTGCCCGGTTCACCAGCGTGATGCGTCCGTCAGGACCGGTAGTAATCACGCCTCCGCTCATTGATTGCACGATGTTCTCGTGCAATGCCTGCAAGTTTTCCAGCGCACCGCTCGCATTCTTCAACTGCACATCCACCTGCCGCAGCTTGCTCATGAGCAAGCCGGCCAGGTAGGCGATTGCAAAGTAGGCGAACAGGTTCACAAAAATTACGACCTGCAGCGCTTTCAACTTCGGATGCGAACTCGAATACGAAGGAACGAAGCCGTAGAAATCCAGCTCCAGCACTACGCCGAAAAAGATGAAAGCTAGCGCCGCGCTGAGATATGCCCAGGCGCGCGGTAGCAGCATGGCCGCCACAACAATTACCAGCGGGTAAAGAAAATTCAGAGAGCTGTCGATCCCGCCCGTCAGATCCACGACCAGCGTCACCATCGCCAGATCGGCGAGCACCTGCAGAATGGCTTGCAGGCGGTGTTCGGTCCACACCGAAACCAGAAACAAGAAGAACAGCGAGAGCACAAACCACAACACCATCCCGGTCAGGAAGGGCACGACCGGCACCGGACTTGGAGTCAAACGAATGACAGCGAGTTCGATGGCAAGCAGCACCATCAAGATCAGGATGCGGACCTTCACCAGCCAGGTCAGCCAATTGCGCTCATCAGAAATGGAATACATGAATTTCAGTTGTCAGCCATCAGTTCTCAGTCATTCGCCGTTAGCCCTCGACAATTGGAGTTCGCCGAGGGCTAAGGCTGAAGGCTAGATGCATCTATCCCGCCAGTTTCGAAATCATGGCGAACAGCGGCATATAGAGAGAAATCACGATGCCGCCAATGGTTACGCCGAGGCAGCCGATGATCGCTGGCTCCAACATGGCCAGCATATCCTTGGTAGCAGCATCGACTTCGTCTTCGTAGAAATCTGCGATCTTTTGCAGCATCGCATCCATCGCGCCCGTCGCTTCGCCGACGCCGATCATCTGCGTCACCATGTTCGGGAAAACTCCGCACTCACGCAACGGATCGACAATCGTCCGCCCTTCTTCGATCGCCTTGCGAACTTTCATCAGCGCTTCTTCCAGCACCGCATTGCCCGATGTGCGCGCCGTGATCGACAAGCCTTCCAGAATCGGAACGCCTGATGTGATCAAGGTGCCCAGCGTTCGCGTGAATCGCGCGACTGCAATCTTGCGCAGCAGGGCTCCCATGATCGGGAGCTTCAAGAGCATCGCGTCAAAGTAGTATTTGCCGCGCGGATGCTTCCGGATCTGTTTAACTCCGAAAATCGCGCCGCCCGCACCCGCAAAGAAGAACCACCAGAAATGCCCTACGAAGCTGCTTAAGCCGATAACGATACGGGTCGGCAATGGCAGGGCGACTCCCAAACCGACGAACAGGTTCGCGAAAATCGGTACTACCCACTTCAACAGCGCGCCGACGATTAACATGGCAAGCGAAACCACGGCCACCGGGTAAATCAGCGCCGACTTGATAGCGGCGCGCAATTTGACGGCCTTTTCAACGTAGATCGCTAACCGCTGCAAGATGAGATCGAGAATGCCGCCCGTTTCGCCGGCTTCGATCATGTTGGTCGTCAGGTCGTCGAAGACGACGGGATACTGCCGCATCGCATTCGCGAGCGTCGCTCCGCCTTCGACCGTTGTTCTGACGCCCAGCAGCGTCTTCTGGAAGCTCGGGTTTTCCTGGTTCGCGCCCAGAATTTCCAGGCACTGCACCAGCGGCAATCCGGCGTCGATCATGACGGAAAACTGGCGGAAGAACACCGCCACGTCCTTGACCTTGACCTTGCCACTGCCGAAAGTCGGCAAGGAAAATTCCTTGCCTTTCTCCCGGATCGAGCCTGGCGTGATGCGCTCCTTACGAAGCTGCGAGGCCAAACCATCTTTGTTTGGCGCCACGCGCTCGCCCTGAACTTTTTCGCCCGAAGCGGTCTTCCCTGAAAATGTAAAAACCGGCATACTCGTTTCTCCTTAATTCCTATTCCACCGGCAGGCCTCGCTGAGTTTGCCGGATGCTTCGACGTCTCGTTGCTGGACCCACGATGCAGGTCCATTTTTCGAACCTATCTCTTCGGTGTTACCGTTCCCTTGCCGATCGGAGCGGGTGTGCTCCGGTTCAGCAGGTTGGCCCCACGCGCGATCATCTCCTGCAACTCGTCCTGATTGCTGGAGCGCGCGAGCGCGGTTTCGATCGAAATTTGTTTCTGGAAATACGCCGTCGCCAGTGACTGGTTGAAGGTCTGCATTCCGAACTTTTCCTGGCCTGACTGCATCGACGAATAAATCTGGTGAATCTTGTCTTCGCGGATCAGGTTGCGCACGGCCGCGTTCGGCACCAGGATTTCCATGCACATCGCACGGCCCTTGTTGTCCGCCTTGGGCAGCAGGCTCTGACACATGATGCCTTCGAGCACCAGCGAAAGCTGCGCCCGGATCTGCGACTGCTGGTGCGCTGGGAAAACGTCGATGATACGGTTGATCGTCGACGACGCCGAGTTCGTGTGCAGCGTACCGAAGGTCAAGTGACCCGTTTCTGCAATACGTAGCGCCGACTCGATGGTTTCAAGATCTCGCATTTCGCCGATCAGAACGACGTCGGGATCTTCACGAAGCGCAGCGCGCAATGCGTCGGTAAAACTCTTCGTATCCGAGTGCAGTTCGCGCTGGTTCACGACGCAGTTCTTGTTCATGTGCACGAATTCGATCGGATCTTCGATCGTAAGAATGTGATCGTGCCGTTCGGTGTTGATCTTGTCGATCATGGCGGCGAGAGTCGTTGACTTACCCGATCCCGTTGGGCCCGTTACCAGCACCAGCCCGCGCGGCTTGTCGCACATCTTGCTGACCACTGCCGGCAGCCCAAGCTGGTGGAAAGGATTTGATCTCGAACGGAATCAGACGGAACACGCAAGCCGTGGCGCCGCGCTGGTTGAATACGTTCGCACGGAAGCGGGCTAGTCCTTTCAAGCCGAAAGAGAAGTCCATTTCGAGGTTCTCTTCGAAACGGTGCTTCTGGGAGTCCGTCATCACGCTATAGGCCAGTTGCTTGGTCTCAGCCGGCGTCAACTGCGGCAGGTCCAGAGGAACCAGATGCCCGTGCACGCGGATTTGCGGCGGAGAGTTGGTGGTGATGTGAAGATCGCTTCCGCCCATCTCCAGCATGCGCCGGAGCAGATCGCTCAGTGAAAGTGCCATAGTTTTCTCGTCCCTTACCCTTCTTAGTGGATCGTTTCGCGCGCAACCTCTTCCAACGTGGTCCAGCCCATCGCGACCTTCGCCAACCCGCTGCGTCGCAGGGTGATCATGCCGCGTTCAATCGCTTTTTTCTTCAGTTCGAGCGCGGACGCGCCCACCAGCACCAATTCCCGGATCTCATCATCGACTTCCATAACCTCGTACAACCCGGTGCGGCCCTTGTATCCCGTCTTATTGCAGGTCGTGCAGCCTTTGCCTTTCATGATCTGCACTGTCTTCGCTTCTTCCGGCGTGTATCCCTCATCGATGAGTGCCTGCGGCGGCATCTCCACCACCTCCGCGCAATCCTTGCAAATACGCCGAACGAGTCTTTGAGCGCAAATCAAATGCACCGAGGTCGCCACCAGAAACGGCTCGATGCCCATGTTCATCAGTCGCGTGATCGTCTCAGGTGCACCGTTGGTATGCAGTGTGGATAAGACCAAGTGGCCGGTAAGAGCAGCCTTAATTGCAATTTCAGCCGTTTCAAAGTCTCGAATTTCGCCGACCAGAATGATGTTGGGATCTTGTCGCAGGAAGGCGCGGAGCGCGGCCGCAAAGTTCAAGCCGATCTGCTCTTTCATCTGCACCTGGTTGACGCCGCCCAACTGAAATTCGACTGGATCTTCAGCGGTCATAATGTTGGTGTCGGGCTGGTTCAGCCGCGAGATCGCCGAATAGAGCGTGTTCGTCTTGCCTGATCCTGTTGGCCCCGTGACCAACACCATGCCGTACGGTTTCAGAATTGCCTTTTCGAACTTGACCAGCGATTCCTGCTCGAATCCCAGCTTGGTCATATCGAGCCGCAGGTTTTCCTTGTCGAGCAACCGGAGCACGATCTTCTCGCCCCACAGCGTCGGCAATGTCGAAACGCGGAAATCGAGCGCCTTCTTCTTGCCACCGATTTGCATCTTCAGCATGATGCGGCCGTCCTGCGGCAGCCGCTTTTCGCTGATGTCGAGCTTGGCCATGATCTTCAGGCGCGAAGTAATTGCGTCCTTCAGCTTCAGCGGCGGGTTCATGATCAGCTGGAGAACACCGTCAATACGGAACCGAACACGGAATTCTTTTTCGTACGGCTCCATGTGAATGTCGCTGGCTCCGCGCTTTACCGCGTCGGTGAGGACCAGGTTCACAAGTTTCACGATCGGAGCTTCGTCGGCCGCTTTCTCCAACTCCTTCAGTTCGAGTTCCTGCTCTTCGGACTGAACTTCGACATCGGCGGCATCGATGTCGTTCATCGACTGCATCACCGATTCCAGCTCTTCTTCTTTTGAGGTGCCGTAGGCTTTATCGATCCCCTCGACGATCGAGCTTTCTGATGCCACCACCGGCTCAATGTTGAAGCCGGTCATGAACTTGATATCGTCCATGGCGAAGACGTTGGTCGGATCGACCATCGCGATCGTCAACGATGCGCCCACGCGGCTCAGCGGCAGAATCTGATAACGCTTCGCGGTTTCGTATGGAATCAGTTTGATGACAGCGGGATCAATTTCAAAATAAGAAAGATTGATGGCGGGCACGCCATACTGGCGCGACAGGAAGTTGGTGACATCCTCGTCTGAGAGGAAACCCAACTTCACCAGAGCGGAGGCGAGGCGAACTCGCGTATCCTTCTGGAGTTTGGTCGCCTGCTCTAACTGCTCTGGGGTAATGACCTTTTCTTTTACGAGCAGGTCACCCAGCCTCTGAGACATATCTCTCCTGTTTCCCGCAAAAGCGAGGTGTGCGAAACCGCTGATTCCGAGGGAATTCAACCGGCTGCATTTCGCACTGACACAAATTGTCAACCCAATGGGAATTCTTAAAAAGTAACCTAAGTACCTGTACTCATATGAGGATTGCGAAAGTCAGCCGAACGACCGGTTTTCCGAGCTTAAATCGCAGGATTGAGCCCAATTCGCACGCAACGGACCATGTTCTTCAGTGTAGAAAGGAAGTGATGCATCGCACTGAATCGAAAGCAGGGGATGGCGCAGCCTCTTTCTAGGCGAAACGCCGCGTTCCAATATCCGGACGAACATTTGCGCGCCTACTTTCGGACGCTCTACGATGCCTGGGGCTGCCAGCACTGGTGGCCGGCTCAGTCCCCGTTCGAAGTGATTGTCGGGGCTTATCTCACTCAAAACACTTCGTGGACCAACGTCGAGCGCGCCTTAAGCAAGCTTCGCGAAGCGCGCGTCTTGAGCATCAGGGGCATTCGGCACACGCCGTTGCCAAAATTAGAACAACTCATCCGTTCGGCCGGATACTTCAGGCAAAAAGCCCAGCGACTGAAAATCTTTGTTGAGTTTCTCGACCAGCGTTATGCCGGCTCGCTGACTCGCATGTTTGCCGAACCGGCCGCCGGGCTTCGCAAAGAGCTTCTATCCCTAAACGGGATCGGTCCGGAAACTGCCGACTCGATTTTGCTCTACGCCGGAAATCATCCTGTCTTCGTAGTCGACGCTTATACGCGGCGCGTTCTGGAACGTCATCAACTCGTCCCGGCCAATGCCACTTATGAGGAGATCCGAGAACTGTTCGAACGGGCTTTAAAACCCTTGACGGAAGAGTTTCCCTGCGCTGAAAGCCGCCGGGCCACAATTGCGACAGGCCCGCGTGGCTCGTCTCACTCTCCTTCTCGCATGAGCACCGCTAAGCGGGAAGCGTTGGTGCAGGTCTTCAACGAAATGCATGGATTGATTGTCGGAGTGGGCAAGAGCTACTGCAAAAAGTCACAACCCGAGTGTGAGCAATGTCCTTTGCAGAAGTTTCTGCCCGGCTCACAGTAGGGTTGTGTCTCGCACCTCACGGCGAGACATCATGCCGATTATGAGACGCCACAAAGCCCGAATTTTAATTTCGTTACTCTCCGCCTTTTGCTTCGCATTCGCCACGCCCCCAACCCAAACGCTACGCGAAGCCGCCGAACATTCTGGAATTCTCATCGGTGCCGCGGTGCGTCCCGCCCAATTTTCCGATCCCGCATACGCCGCAACGCTCTTCCGAGAGTTCAATATGCTGGAGCCCGAAGATGCGCTGAAATGGGAGGTGCTGCACCCGAGCCCGAATACCTTCGACTTTTCGCAGGCCGATCGCGTCGTTGACTTCGCCGTGCGACATGGCATGAGAGTCCGGGGACACACCCTCGTCTGGCATCGTCAAAACCCGCTCTGGTTGACCGATCGAACCTACCCCCCGGAAGAACTCTCCGCACTCCTCGAACAACACATCAAGACTGTCGTCGGACACTATCGCGGAAAGATTTTTGCCTGGGATGTTGCTAACGAAGCCTTCGACGAGGGCGATCGAATGGGAAAGCTTCGCAGCACCCTCTGGTTCGATCAGCCGGGAATCGGGTTAAAGCGACAAGGTACTGCCTACCTTGCGCAGTGTTTCCGGTGGGCTCACCAAGCCGATCCGAAGGCTCTCCTTTTTTACAACGAGGCAGAAGCGGAGGAAATCAATCCAAAGTCAGACGCCGTTTATGCAATGGTCCGCGACTTCAAGCGTCAAGGCGTCCCGATCGATGGCGTTGGATTTCAGATGCACATCGGGGACCGGCCCCCGGACGTGGCATCGATTTCCGCAAACATCGCGCGATTTACGGCGCTCGGCCTCCAGGTTCACATCACCGAGATGGATGTTTCACTCCCAGTCGATACCAACGGCGATGCCAGTGCCGACGATCTGCAACGGCAGGCCAACATCTACCGCGAAATCGCTGAGACTTGTCTCTCTTACCCTCTCTGCACAGCCATCCAAACCTGGGGATTCACCGACAAGTATTCCTGGATCGGCTCGCATTCAAAACACACACGCGGTGCGGCCCTTCCCTTTGACCGCAACTACCAGCCCAAACCGGCCTATAACGCGTTGCGCGATGCATTCATCTCGGATCATCGCCAGATGGCTCACTAACTGTGCCGCTCGATTAGCCTTCGGCCGGCCGGATGGGTGCGTCGAAATCGTGGCGACAGAGCTTCTCCCGCAGCGAATTCAGCCCCTTTGCCGCTCTATAATGGTTCAACTTCCGGAGTGTTCGCCGGAACAAATGGCCTTGGCCGCGACCGATCCAATTCGAGACGTGGAAAAAAGACCCTCCGGCCGGCGGAAAGCCGTCATCACCGTCGCAATTGGTGTCTTTCTGCTGCTCGCCATTTTGGTGGCACAGAGTTCATTCAATCTGAAGTTCATCAGCCCTGACACCAACCAGCAGCTCTTCTTCTTTGTCAGTCTGACTGCCCTCATTTTTGCCGCATTCGTGGCCCTTACCCTGGTTCTCGGGCGCAACCTGCTCAAGCTCTACGCGGAGCGTCGCCAGGGAGTCGCCGGATCGAAATTCCGAACGCGTCTGGTTGTCGTCAACCTGCTGCTATCGTTCCTGCCCGTCATCGCCATGTTCTGGTTCTCTTACGGGCTGATGAACCGCTCCATTGACAAGTGGTTCTCACAGCCCGTCGAGGAGGTTCGCGCGGATACTGCCGCTATGTCCGCCCTGCTTTACGACTATGCCGGCTTGAACGCAACTTCTGAAGCACAATCGATCGCCCAGTCCGAGGAATTTCAAACCGCCTTTTCCCGAAAAAACTTTTCTGCCGTCAACGACGAACTGCTCGAGCACGTTCCAACCCTACAGGGCGGTTTCGTTCTCGCTCTCATTGACGGCAACGCGGCTGCCTCTTTAAATTCCCCAGCGGCGTGGGCCCAAATGAAGGTCCGCTTTCCTTCCGAGGCAGCGCTTCGTGGAGACCATCCCCACTTTCAGTGGGGCCAAACGGATTACATCGTGGGCGCTTCTCCCGTCGGGAAAGGTGCGGTGGTTGTCGCGATGCCCCTTCCCCTTGAGTTCGCGGAGACGGCGAGACAGATTCAGGACAGCCAGCAGCGTTACGTCGAACTCGCGCGCCAACGCAAACTGGTGCGCCGTATCTATCTCGGGTTTCTTCTCCTTCTCACAGTGATCGTGCTCTTTGCCTCCACCTGGCTCGCATTGTTTCTGTCGAAGCTTGTGAATCGCCCGGTCGCTGCGATTGCCGCCGGCACAGAGGCAATCTCCAAGGGCCAGCTGGATTACCGCGTCGATATCCGCGCCACCGACGAACTGGGTGACTCGTGCGCTCTTTCAACAGCATGGCCGAACAGCTGGAGTCCAGCAGTCGCCTGATCGAAGCTTCCAGCCGTGAACTCGGCAATGCTAACGAAGCACTCGAACGCCGTCGCCGGTACATCGAAACTGTTCTCGAAAGTATTCCAACCGGAGTCGTTTCCATCGACGGCTCCCGTAACGTGACTCTCGCCAATGCCGCATTTTCGAGAATGTTTCATCCCGATCGTTCCGAATTTTCAAGCCCGGCCGCGCTTGCTGATCTTCCTCTACGCGAGCTTTTGCCAGCCGAAGTCCTGTCCGATCTTGAACCTCTTCTTCGCCGCGCCGATCGCATGGGCCTCACGGCCGCGAATATGGAAATTGCCCTGCCTCACGCCAAGCTGAATGTTGCCGTGACTGTGTCTGCGCTTGAGCACCCGGTCAAGCGCCTGGGATATGTGCTGGTATTCGAAGATCTTATCAGACTTGCTTCGAGCGCAAAAGCAGGCGGCATGGCGCGAGGTCGCGCGTCGAGTCGCCCACGAGATCAAGAATCCGTTGACCCCGATCGCTCTCTCCGCCGAACGTATTCACCGTCATTTGACCCGTGGACCAGTTCCTGATGCAGGCATCGCTCGAAGTAATTAGCGCCTGCGCTGACACCATCAACAATGCCGTCCAAACCGTGCGCAATCTGGTCGACGAATTTTCGGTGCTTGCACGCTTCCCTGCTTCCCGCCCGCAACCTTCCAGCCTCAATGAGCTGGTGGAAGGCGCTCTCCTTTTATTCGATGGAAGGCTGGATGGCATCCGTATGCACACTAACCTTGCGATTGACCTCCTGCGGTTATGGCCGATCCGGAAGCCATCAAGCGCGCCGTCGCCAACCTGGTCGACAACGCCGCGGAATCGATGCAGGATTCAATGCTCAAGGAAATCACGATTTCGACTTCGCTGGTCGCTAGTCGCGATGCAGTCGAACTCTCCGTCTCTGACACTGGGCACGGAGTTTCGCGCGACGTGAAAGAACGACTGTTCCTCCCATATTTTTCGACCAAGCAGCGTGGCACCGGCCTGGGTCTTGCCATCGTCAGCAGAATTGTCGAAGATCACAACGGTTCTATTCGCGTAGAAGAAAATAAACCGATCGGCACTCGCTTCGTCATCGAATTGCCGGTGGCCACAGAAGCCATCTCCGTTCCGGCGGCAAGGTAGCATGCCTCATATTCTTATCGTTGACGACGAATCCGGCATCCGCGAATCCCTGCAAGGCATCCTTGAGGATGAAGGCTACAAAACCAGCGTCAGTCCCAGCGGCGAAGACTGTCTGGAACAACTGCGCAAATCATTTTCGACGTCATCCTGCTTGATGTGTGGCTCACTGGAATTGACGGTCTGGAAGTTCTGGAGAAAATTCGCGTTATCGAAGATCCGCCTGAAGTCATCATGATTTCCGGCCACGGCACCATCGAAACTGCCGTCCGCGCCACCAAACTCGGCGCTTACGACTTTGCCGAAAAGCCGCTGTCATTAGAGAAGACTCTCATTCTTGTTAAGAACGCGGCCGAAGCCCGCCGCCTTCGCCACGAAAACCTCGACCTCCGCAAACAACTCCAGTCGAAGAGCGTCATTGTCGGCGACAGCGTTCCTATGAAAGCCCTGCGACAGCAGATCGGCCTGATGGCGCCCACCAACGGGCGAGTGCTCATCTACGGCGAATCCGGCACGGGCAAAGAACTTGTTGCCCACGCGATCCACATGCAGAGCCTGCGCAAAGACGCAACTTTCGTTGAAATCAATTGCGCCGCGCTGCCCGAGGATCTGATCGACAGCGAACTTTTCGGTCACCGGAAATCCTCTTCCCGGGGCTACCGCCGATAAGGAAGGCAAGTTTCAAAGGGCAGATCGCGGAACGCTGTTTCTTGACGAAGTGGGCGACATGAGCCTCAAGACCCAGTCCAAAGTCTTGCGGACGCTCGAGCAGCAGCGCTTCGTTCCAGTCGGTAGCGACGATCCTGTCACGGTCGACGTCCGCGTCATCGCCTCAACCAATAAAGATCTGGAAGAAGAGATCGCAAAGGGAAACTTCCGCGAAGATCTTTTCTATCGTCTGAACGTCGTGCCCTTCGTCGTGCCTTCGCTGCGCGAGCGCAAGGAGGACATTCCGCTACTGGCGCGCCATTTCCTTAAGGAATTCGCCTCAGCGTATGGCCGTCGGCCGCGAGAAATTACCGATGATGCAGTCGATTCCCTGATGCGTTATGCGTGGCCGGGCAACGTCCGCGAACTTCGTAACGTGATCGAGCGCATTGTGATCATGAATCCCACCACTTCGCGATTCGAGCGCAAACATCTTCCTCCACTCGTCCATCGCGACGGCAGCCGCAGAGTCGCCGGCGGAAGGGTCCACTCTCCTCCAGGCCAGGGCGGCGTATGAGCGCGACTATATTCTCAAGAAACTCGATGAGAATCACGGCAACATCAGCCGAACAGCCGAAGTCCTGGGCCTGGAACGCAGCCACCTGTATCGCAAGATGAAAAGTCTGGGGATTGCGGCAAAGGAATGAATGTTGCTAGTTTTCTTCGTTAGTCGTTGAAAGTTCTAGGCGAGGCGGGCGAACGACGAACGACCCGACCATCGACCGCATTACCGCTTAATCATATGAATCTCAGTCCCGTTCTTGTGGAACCGGACTTCATCCATCAATTGGTTAATCAGGAAAATCCCTCGACCATGATGGGAATAAATGTTCTCGCCCTGACAAGGATCGGGAACATTGGCCGGGTCGAATCCAGGTCCGGATCCCGTACCACGATAAGCATTCCCTGGTGTTGATCGCAGGCCACATCGCACTCCACAATTTTTGAGGGATCATTCCTCGCGCCGTGAACCACGGCGTTGGCAAGTGCTTCCGTTAATGCCAGTTCGATATCGTCTTCCCGTCCAAAAGCGCATTTCGTGTCTCGCACCACTTCCATCACGCTTCGAACCACGGGATCGACAGCATCGCGGTCCGCAGCCAGCGTCACGCTGAGTTTGAGATCGAACTTGCTCCCGTCGTGGGCGCAAGATGGCTTCGAATTGTCAGTTGGAGACGTGGAATCGGTCATAAAGAGGATTGCGGGCCCGTGAGATTTTCCTTCGTTTATCCCCGCCATTCCACTTATTAAGATGCGTGAAGGCGTTGCCAGATTCTAGGGATTTACCGCCCCGGATGCAACATTATTTGGAATATTGCCAAATCTTCGGGGTGTTACCACGGCGCTGCACGAAAACTGAACACCACGCCGGCTCACGATTCTGTTGGTGGCGGACCGCCGATCTGCTGCATCTGGCGCCGCCAGTCTAATTCGTCAACAAACTGCCTCGAATCCCGCCATCCTGCCTGAATTTTCACGAAAAGTTCCAGAAACACTTTCGTTCCGACCATTTTTTCGATATCAAGTCGAGACTCGGTACCGATTTTCTTCAACATTTGCCCACCTTTGCCCAGCAGAATCGCTTTTTGTCCATCCCGTTCGCAGTAGATTGTTGCTGCAATGCGTACCAGTCTTGCACTCTCTTCGAACTGATCGACTACTACGCTTACCGCGTGCGGGACCTCTTCATGTGTATGCATCAGGACGTGTTCGCGGATCAACTCCGCCGCCATGAAACGTACCGGCTGATCCGTGATCTGATCCTCGGGAAAGTAACGAGGGCCGTGTGGCAAAGCCTTCACAACATATTCCAGAAGCCCATCAAGTCCTTTTTTCTTAAGCGCGGAAATCGGAATGATCTCCTGGAACGCAACACCTTCAGACGTCTGCAGTTGTTGAAACTGCGTAATCAGCGGCAGAAGGTTCCGCTTATCCGCTAAAAGGTCAATCTTGTTGAGGAGCAGAAAAACCGGTGTCCCCGATTTCTTGACCAGGTCAAGGACATAACCGTCGGTGGCATCCCACTTCTTCTTCGCATCGACGATCATCAAAATCAGATCGCAGCCTTCGAGCGCCTCACGCACTTCTGACATCATCTTGCGACCCAACGACGAACCGGAGCGATGGACACCTGGCGTGTCGATCAAAACAATCTGTCCTGCTTCCCGCCCCTTCTGCTTCCCTTTCGGACGCGGCGCTTTGGATCCCAGATCGTCCGGTTGCGCAACTTTTGCCTTGGGATAGTTGATGATCCCCAAAATGCGGTTACGCGTCGTCTGCGGTTTAGGCGAAATGATCGCGAGTTTCTCCCCCACAAGGGCATTCAGGAGAGTGCTTTTGCCCGCGTTGGGTCGCCCAAGAATACAAACGAATCCGGAATGAAAAGACATACTTACAGGCTACAGCTTCTGGACAACGGCGGCTAGCAGGCCAGGAGTATGGGGCGCGTTTCGGCGCGGCCCCCGCTCTTTCCGGACCTACATCAACTTCATTTGCTTGGGTTCCGTGGTCGTAATCCGCACTCGCTCTACGCGCCGATCCGTCGAATCCAGCACCTCGAACTTCAGGCCGTCATCCTCGATGACTTCGCCTTTTTTCGGAATGCGACCCGCTAACTCGCTCACGAGGCCGGCGATCGTTGATGATTCGTGGCCTTCAGGACGACGTCCGAAGAGTTCATCCAGACGGTCCACATCCATGTTCCCCGGTACAACATACGAATGATCATTTTCCTGCACGAGTTGCGCTTTCTCATGCTCATCGCCGATTTCTCCGACGATCTCCTCGACCAGATCTTCGATCGTTACTAGCCCCGCCACGCCCCCGTACTCGTCCACCACGATCGCCATGCGAATGTTGCCCTTCTGCATTTCTCGAAGCAGATCGCTGACCAGCTTACTCTCAGGCACGAAGTGAACATCCTTCCGCATCACGCTTGTCACCTTTCGTGTATGCGCCTCGGAGTCCGGCACCTGCAAAACATCCTGCGTATGCAGAATTCCCTTGATGTTATGAATGGATCCTTCATAGACCGGAATGCGAGAGAAAGGCCGCACTCGCAGGAGTTCGACCACTTGCTCAACGGTTGAATCGGACGGAATGGCAACCATCTCAGGCCGCGGCTTCATCGCCTCCCGTACCGTCTTTCCGCTGAACTCCACCACCGACTGAATCAACTCCCGGTCGCCCTCCTGAATGATCCCCTCTTCCTGTCCCGCTTCAATCAACGCATCCACCGCTTCCGCAGGAGTCTCCGGCTGCGCGTCGGCGCGCTCGCGCGTTAACGCCGCCACGGATTGGCAAAATCCAAGCACGAGTGTGATGGGCAGCACGAGATAGATGAGTAACCGCAAAACCAGAGTCCACTTAGCGAGCCATTGGCCCTTAGTCCGCGAGAAAAATACGAATGGCAGCAGCCGATTGAAGGCAATTATGATGAGAACAAGACTTAAAGTCGCCTCCATGACCTCCGAGAAACTCCACGCGCGGTCACGAAAAACGGTGAAACCCACAATCATGGCGATCGCTGCCGTCACCAGTTGCGGCAAGATAGCCATCGACAGCGAAGCTCGCGCCCTCTCTACCCCGAGATGCGGCTCGACCAGTTGCTCGAACGCATCAATATTGTCCTGGAAGTCTCGCGACAGGAACTTGCCGATCTCCTGATACAAGCGGTCCACGTAAGACACTAGCGTCAGCAGGCCAAAGAGCAACACGAGACCGATGCTGGCGCCAATCACGATTTCCTCCGAGGACGCGCAGCCTTTGCCGCCTCCCCGTAACACTTGCTGATTTTCTGGAAGCTGCCCGCCGCGGCGTCATGCTTTCTGCGTCTTCGTCAGCAGACACGCGCGATCAATCAGTCCGGCAGGGAGTCCGAATTGAGCACGCAACTGGTTTTCACGCCGCGCCATCTGTCCCCGATCGCGCTCGTGATCATAGCCTTTCAGATGCAGCATGCCATGCAATATTAAAATCTTTACTTCCTCAGCCGGAGAATGCCCGAGCAAGCGGGCATTCTGTGCAGCGATCTCCGCCGAAATCGCGATCTCTCCGGCGAAGTCTCTGCGAGGATCCTCATTAGCCACAGGGAATGAAAGCACGTCGGTGGGCTTATCTTTCCCGCGAAAACGCCGATTCAACAATTTCATCTCCGCGTTGGAAGTCAACAGAACGTCGACCAGACCCTTCAATCCGGCAGCCTTCCGCACGCGATCCGTAAAGCGGCTGAGAGCCAGCTCTGTCACTTGCGCCACGTGCTTTCGAAAGATGACCACGTTCTCACCGCCTGTCATCCCGCTGCCGATCATCCGAAACCTGAATAAAACAAAAAGTGAAGGGCTTAGAACTACCCTTCACAGGATGACAACTCTCCCCGTTAATTTCGCAGATGCGGTTCTTCTGCAGGCGCCGGTGATGTCACTGGTTTCGGTTCAAGCAGCGATAATTGTTGCTCCGCCAGCCGCGTCTTGTGTTCGTCGTAAGCGCGGATGATTCTCTGCACCAGGTGGTGCCGCACCACATCGCTCTCGTCGAAATGCACAAACGCCAGTCCGTTCACACCCTGCAGAATATCGATTGCCTCGAGCAAGCCGCTGCGGCGAGCGTTCGGCAAGTCAATCTGCGTAATGTCGCCCGTGATCACCGCTTTCGAGTTAAACCCCAGCCGGGTCACGAACATCTTCATCTGCTCGGAAGTCGTGTTCTGCGCCTCGTCGAGAATCACAAACGAATCGTTCAACGTCCGGCCGCGCATGAACGCGATCGGCGCAATCTCAATCACATTCTTTTCCAGATAACGTTCGACGCGTTCCGGCTCGAGCATGTCGAAGAGCGCGTCGTAAAGCGGACGCAAATACGGATCGATTTTCTCCTGCAGCGTGCCCGGCAGAAAGCCGAGCCGCTCGCCTGCTTCCACCGCCGGCCGAGCCAGAATGATTCGGTTGCATTGCTTGTTCAGCAGCGCCGAGATGGCCATCGCCACGGCAAGATATGTCTTGCCTGTACCCGCCGGACCGACACCGAAAACCATGTCGTGGTTCTCGATTGCTTCGAGGTAGCGCCGTTGGTTGGGACTCTTCGGTTGGACCGTGCGCCGTCCGAATTGGCGCTGACGGCCAGCCTCGGCCAATCCGCGAAGGGTGACATTGGGGTCGCCCACCAACACGCGCAACATGCTATTCAAGTCGCCGTTTTGAAATTGGTGGCCCGCTTTCCGCAGGTGCTCGTAGTCGGTGAAAAGCTGCTCGGCGCGAGCGACGTCACGGGGCGCGCCTTCCAGTTCAATATGGTCAGACTTCAGGTCGATGTTGACGTTCAGGCCATCTTCCAGCACGTGCAAGTTTTCGTCGCGCGTGCCAAACAGGGTCTCGATGTTCGGGCTGAGTGCAATGCTTTTCTTCATTCAGGATTGTGGTGCCGCCTCCAGCAGCCGGTTTGGGCTCACTCTTGGATGTTGATTCCGGGGTAGTCGGTCACCGGCAAAATCGGTCGAATCCGCGCTTTTCGCACGCGAGTATCTGAATGAGGAAGAAGAGAAGACCGGATTGCGCACCCCGACGACGGGGCGGTTCCCAACCATTTGATTCAGCGTAGCGCGGGCGGGGAGGGTAGTCAATGGGATTGGAATATAGACTTAGTTCTTTCACCACGGAGTAACAGAGTCACGGAGAAAACCAACTGCTTGGCAAAATCTGCCCTTGGCTGGGATGGGGGCTCCGGGCGGCCGCACAGAGAGTAACCTAGTTTCCACGCGTGATAACATCTGGCGGTGGCGATTGGCGACACGAGTCCGGAAGCGCGGGCTAAGCAGGATGAGATTCATCGCGCGATGTCGGGTGAGCAGCGCATGACGCTTGCTTATGAGATGAGCATGTTCGCTCGCGATTTGGCGAGGGAGGGCATTCGGCGCGATCATCCGGATTGGACAGAGGCGCAGATCGCGCGCGAACTGTTGCGGCTGGCATTTCTACCAGCGCCGTTACCGCCCGGGCTGAAATGAGCGTTTCGGAAGTCTTCCAAAGAATCTCATCTGCGCTTGACCAGGCCTGGCATCGGCTATATGCTCACTGGGTCTTTTGCCAGTGCCCACTACGGCGTGCTGATCCACACAAGACATTGATTTCGTAATTGAGGCTACCCGGGCACAGTTACGAGCGTTCATAGAAGCGTTTCCAAGCAACGAATACTACCTTGATTTGGGTGCGGCTCTGCAAGCTTACAACCAGCGTCCTTGTTTAATGTGATTGACTTGGCGACCGGCTGGAAGATTGATTTGATTATTCGCAAGTCGCGGCCGTTTAGCCAAGAAGAATTCCGCCGTCGCCAGCGAGTCACGCTCCACTGCGCCGCCTTGTCTGTGGCGACCGCTGAGGATGTGGTAATTGCGAAGCTCGAATGGGCGAAGCTGGCGCAATCGCGCCGGCAGATTGAGGATGCGGCGGGGATTTTAGGGCGCGATGGGACGAGCTGGATCAGGCTTACTTGGGAAAATGGATTGCTGAGCTTGGCCTTACCCGCGAGCGGAAACTCGCAAAGACGGCTGCCGAAATCCAGAATTGAGTCGAGAAGGGGCTTGCTGATACTGTGCGACTAGGTTGTAAAAATGAGTCTCAGCGTGAAAGCCAGCGAACAGACCAGTAGAGAAAAAGCCGAATAATCCCGGTCAACGTGTAGAAAGTGATCGCGAAAAACGGTACTGGTGCACAGCCATATTCCAACAGACAGAACACACCGGCGACAGCGGTGCATCCCACAATCCACCCGCCTTCCCGCAGAGCTCGGGGCATGCTCGCAGTCATTTGCTGTTCGGGCGAGGATATCCGCCCCTCCATTTCGAAATCATGCCCTTTCTCCCCTTGCTTCTTGCACACTTGCCCAGACCGCTCGAGTCTTCGCCCAGTCACGGAGTTCGGCAATTTCCTCGGCGCGGGTTACCGACAAAGGCACTGTCGTCTCGAGCGCATGGAGCAGGTCTTCGACGCTCAATTCCTGCTTGCGGGAGAAGGCGGCATAGAGAGCTGTTTGGACGGCGGATTCGATCTCAGCTCCGGAGAAGCCTTTGGCGGCCGCGGCCACGCGTTCGAGATCATAGCCGGCCGGATTCCGTTTGCGCTTCGTTAGCTGGATCGCGAAAATCTGTTTGCGCTCGGCTTGGTTCGGCAGATCAACAAAGAAGAGTTCGTCGAACCGCCCTTTGCGGATCAGTTCCGGCGGCAGGGCATTTACGTTGTTGCAGGTAGCGGCCACGAAAACAGGCGCTTTGCGGTCCTGCATCCAGGAAAGAAAGGATGCCAGCAGCCGCGAAGAAACGCCTGCGTCGGCCGATGCCGAGTCGGGTCCGCTTCCCGCGAAAACTTTTTCCAGTTCGTCAATCCACAAAACACATGGCGCCAGACCCTCTGCGACCCTGAAGACTTTCTGAATTCGCTTCTCGGTCTCGCCAATGTATTTGTCGTAGATCGCAGCGGTATCGAACTTGACCAGCGGCAGCTTCCATTCGCCTGCCACAGCGCGAGCACAGAGGCTCTTGCCGCACCCTTGTACACCCATGATGATGACGCCCTTGGGCGCTTCCAGACCGAACTCTCGCGCCTTGTCATCCCAGGAGCCGCGGCGCTGCGCCAGCCAGTTTTTCAGGTTTTCCAGACCGCCGACGCTCGCCATCGTATCCGTAGCAACAACGAAGTCCAGCATCTCGGAGCGCTTCAGCAAAGCCTTTTTGGCTTCGAGAACGTCCGTGACGCAATCCTCAGAAAGCGCCAACCGCCCGACCAGGGCCTGCGAAATGGCACGTTCCGCTTCTTCCTCCGTCAAACCGCGCAAATTCGCCGCCATCGCATCAACGCCGGTCGAATCGAGCTGGAGCTTGAGGCTATGGGTTGTCGCCATTCGCGTGTAGGTTTCCTTGATGATGCCGCGCAACCGATCCATGTCAGGCAGTGGCAAATCGAAAAACTCAATCAGGCTGCCCAGTTCGGGAGGCATCTCAATCGACGGTGCCGTCAGCACCAGCGTCCGGCGATTCGCGGAAAATTTCTGCCCCACATCCCGCAGCCGCCGAACGATCACCGGATTGTCCATGTGCCGGTGAAAATCTTTCAGCACAAAGACAGCTTCAACTGTCATCGTTTCCATGTTGGCAAGCGCCTGCACCGGATCAGTTGTGTTGTAGATGGCCGCCTTTGGAGCCGCAGCCTCGCCATAGCTCGCCGGAAAGTTCGTCGCGGGCGCGACCGTCCCTCCTCCCGAGCGCACCAACCCGTCGGCAATCGTCCATTCGAAGACGGCCATGTTCAACTCGGAGCAAGCTAAGCGCACCAGCGAGACCGCCCTCATCTCCTCGACCGTCTCCATCACGACAATGGGCGTCGAGGAGTTGATCAGCACCTTTAAACGGTCAAGAGAGCTCGCTGTTCATATGTATTTGACCCGCCGCAACTTGCTCCCGTAGAATACTAGTTCGGTCCCACCCGAACATCCTCCTGGTCGTTTCCAGGACAAACAAAGGTAATCAAGCCTCATGGCAAATCATTTTTCGGCGTTGAAGCGCGCCCGTCAGACCACCAAGCGAACCGCCCGCAACCGGCAGAATACATCGACCCTGCGCACCTCCCTGCGGAGCATGCGCGAGAGCCTGGAAAAGGGCGACAAGGCCGCTGCCAGCCAGACTTACCGCGAGACCGTTTCCGCGCTCGACAAGGCGATTCAGAAGGGCGTATTGCACGAAAATACCGCTTCGCGCTATAAATCCCGCCTGAATGCCCGTCTGAACGCCCTAAAGTAGGTATTCTTCAGGATACGGGCGGGCCTGAGATTCTCCTTGACCCGCCTTAGCGCTTTGTTATACTTAACCCGTTCCCGGACATCAGTTTATTCCGTAGCGTCCGGCAGAATCTCCGCCCACGTGGTTGCAACTCCTGGTTGCAATCCAAAGAATTGAGCAACTTTCAGGTGGGTGGGGCATCTATTTTAGTAGTTCTGGCAATCCGTCTAATCCAGCCTGAATTCGATTAGCCAGGTCGGTCTTTTGGCGACCTTCACCTATTGGATGAACGGTGCGACTTGCGGCCCGAAATTTTCCTAGAAGGAGAATGACATAGAATGCGCTCTGATCGTGTATTTGACGCGCTCCATACATTGCGGAACCGGTATATGCTTTGCCAGCTTGCCTCCAAGGCCACTCGCAAGTTCCACCGGCCGAACACCCGTATCCAGGAAACCATGAACGACGTATTTGACAAAATTGCCGTCGCCGAACGTCATGACATCCTGAGTGAACCCGAAAACTTTGCCGAAGCACAACGGCGGGCTGCCTGAAACAGCCCCGCCGTGTGCCAACACGGCGGCAAAACAACATCCCCGAGAGATTTACCCCTCCCGAAAAATCCAACCGTAGGTGAATATGACCATCGCAGAACTGAAAGAAAAGAACATTACTGAGCTGACCAAGATCGCCCGATCTCTGGAGCTCCCCGGCGCCAGCGGCCTTCGCAAACAGGATCTCATCT
This sequence comes from uncultured Acidobacteriaceae bacterium, assembly GCA_963822545.1. Classification (GTDB taxonomy): domain Bacteria; phylum Acidobacteriota; class Terriglobia; order Terriglobales; family Acidobacteriaceae; genus Acidiflorens. The sequence goes on along the minus strand of CAWGIB010000010.1, from coordinate 281,144 downwards.
TCAAGATCCTCCAGGCGCAAAGTGAAAAAGAAGGACACATCTTCGCGGAAGGTGTCCTGGAAATCCTGCCTGACGGCTACGGATTCCTGCGCTCGCCCGACTACAACTACCTGCCGGGCCCAGACGACATTTACGTTTCACCGTCCCAGATCCGCAAGTTTGATCTGAAGACCGGCGACACTATCAGTGGCCAGGTCCGGCCGCCCCACGAAGGCGAGAAGTATTTCGCGCTTGTCAAGATCGAGGCAGTCAATTTCGAGTCGCCCGACGAGGCGCGCAACAAGATCCTGTTCGACAACCTGACGCCGCTCTACCCGCAGGAGCGGTTGAAACTGGAAACCGTCCGCGAAAACATCAGCGCGCGCGTCATGGACCTGCTTACCCCTCTCGGCAAAGGACAGCGTGGCCTGATCGTCTCGCCTCCTCGCGCCGGCAAAACCATGCTGCTCCAGAACGTCGCGAATTCCATCACCACCAATCACCCAGAAGTCGTGCTGATGGTGCTGCTGATTGACGAGCGTCCTGAAGAAGTTACGGACATGCAGCGCTCGGTAAAGGGCGAAGTTATTTCTTCGACCTTCGACGAACCCGCTGCCCGCCACGTGCAAGTCGCGGAAATGGTGATTGAAAAGGCAAAGAGATTAGTTGAGCACAAGCGCGACGTCGTCATCCTGCTCGATTCGATTACGCGTCTGGCGCGCGCCTACAACACGATCGTTCCGCCTTCCGGCAAAGTGCTCTCCGGCGGCGTGGACTCGAACGCATTGCAGCGCCCGAAGCGTTTCTTCGGATCCGCCCGCAACATCGAAGAAGGCGGTTCTCTGACTATCATCGCCACCGCGCTGATCGATACCGGATCTCGTATGGACGACGTCATCTTCGAAGAATTCAAAGGCACGGGCAACAGCGAAATCATTCTTGAGCGCAAGCTGGTCGATAAGCGTACCTTCCCGGCGATCGACATTCAGCGCTCTGGCACGCGAAAAGAAGAGCTGCTGATTCCAAAGGAAGACCTGCAACGCATCTGGGTGCTGCGCAAGGTGCTGAACCCGCTGTCGCCAGTGGAAGCCATGGAGTTGCTGATTGACAAGCTAAGCAAAACCCGCGCAAACAGCGAGTTCCTTTCGAATATGAGCTCGCTGTAAAAAGTAGCGCCGGCGCCTCGCCGGCCGTTGCGACGGGCACCCTCGCCGTCTCAACTCATTCAAAACAAACGCCATCCGGCAAGCCGGATGGCGTTTTCAATTGCACTAGTTCTCGCCTACTCCGATCCGATCCGCATCCCGTAGAACGACCGGTAGACGAAGAAGAAGGAAACGGCGAAGAACGCCACCGCCAGGATCGTAGTCAGGCCGGTCGCATGCCCTTCGGGTTTCAGAGTTTCCGCCAACTCGACCGCCAGCAGTCCGAACAGCGTGGTGAACTTGATGACCGGGTTCATGGCCACCGAAGACGTGTCCTTGAAAGGGTCACCCACCGTATCGCCAATAACCGTCGCATCGTGCAGAGGCGTGCCCTTCTGCTTCAGCTTGGTTTCGACGATCTTCTTGGCGTTGTCCCATGCGGCGCCGGCGTTGGCCATGAAGATGGCCTGGTAGAGACCGAAGATCGCAATCGAGATCAGGTAGCCAATGAAAGAAGAACGGCTCGACGAAGGCGAAGGTCAGGGTTCCGAAGAACACGGCAAGAAAGATGTTGAACATGCCTTTCTGCGCGTACTTCGTGCAGATTTCGACCACCTTCTTGCTGTCCGCGACGGAAGCCTTTTCCGATCCTTCGAGGTGAATGTTGGCCTTGATGAACTCAACCGCGCGGTAAGCGCCGGTGGTCACGGCCTGCGTGGACGCTCCCGTGAACCAATAGATCATCGCGCCGCCGGTGATCAGCCCCAAAAAGAAGGGAGCGTGCAGCAGCGAGAGGCCTTCCTTATTGACGGTGAGCCCGTGCGTGAGGGCCATGATGATCGAGAAGATCATCGTAGTGGCACCCACGACAGCGGTTCCGATCAGCACTGGTTTCGCCGTCGCTTTGAAGGTGTTGCCCGCGCCATCGTTTTCCTCGAGCAAATCCTTGGAACGTTCGAAGTTCACGTCGATGTTGAAGTCTTTCTTGATTTCCGCCTTGACGTTAGGGATCTGCTCGATCAGCGACAGTTCATACACGGACTGCGCGTTGTCGGTGACCGGACCGTAGGAGTCGACGGCGATCGTTACCGGCCCCATACCGAGGAAACCGAAAGCCACCAGCCCGAAAGCGAAGACCGCCGGAGCGAGCATTCCCGCCGCCACCTCAAGGCCCATGTTGCTCATGTAATAAGCGACCGCCATCAGGCCCATCATCGATAAGCCCAGGTAGTATCCGGAAAAGTTGCCGGCTACAAAGCCAGATAGGATGCCGAGCGACGCGCCGCCTTCCTTGGCCGAGGTCACGACTTCATTGACGTGCCGTGAGTTCACGGAGGTGAAGACTTTGACGAGCTCCGGAATCAGTGCTCCCGCCAGTGTTCCGCAGGAGATGATCGAAGCCAGCTTCCACCACTGTGTTGTGTCGTTACCGCTTCCCAGGCTGGGAATGATGAGATACGAGATGAAGTATGTGGCAATAATCGAGACGATCGAAGTCAGCCAGACCAGCGAAGTCAGTGGAACTTCGAAGTCCATATGATCGGCCTTGCCGTATTTCGCTTTGGCGAAGGCGCTATTGACGAAATAGGCCAGCGCGCTGGATACGAGCATCATGATACGCATGACGAAAATCCAGACCAGCAATTGAACCTGTATCGTCGGGCTCTTCACGGCCAGCAAAATGAAAGTAATGAGCGCGACGCCAGTCACGCCGTAGGTCTCGAATCCATCGGCCGAAGGGCCAACCGAGTCGCCGGCGTTGTCGCCAGTGCAATCGGCAATGACGCCCGGGTTGCGCGCGTCGTCCTCTTTGATCTTGAAGACGATCTTCATCAAATCGGACCCGATGTCGGCGATCTTGGTAAAGATGCCGCCGGCGATACGCAGCGCCGCCGCGCCCAGCGACTCGCCGATCGCGAATCCGATGAAGCACGGGCCAGCATAATCAGCAGGAATGAAAAGCAGGATGAAAAGCATGATCAGCAGTTCGACCGAAATCAGCATCATGCCGATGGACATGCCGGCTTCGAGAGGAATCTGGTAGACCGGGTATGGCTTTCCGGGAAGCGATGCGAACGCTGTGCGCGAGTTCGCAAAGGTGTTCACTCGAATCCCAAACCACGCGACACCATAGCTGCCGGCGATTCCCACAAGACTGAAGAGCAAAATGATCGGCAGAGTCAGCGCAACCGATTTTCCAGGAACCGGCTTCAGCCACCCAAAGTAAATGGAGATAATGACCGCAATAAAAACCCACAACAACATCAGGAACTTGCCTTGAGTGAGCAAATAAGTTTTGCAGGTCTCGTAGATCAGTTCAGAGATTTCGCGCATGGAACGATGCACGGGCAGGTTCTTCAGTCGCATGAAGATTGCCATGCCGAAACCGAGTCCAAAAACGCAAAACAGTAGGCCGATCAGCAGCAACTTGTGGCCATCGATGGCGTTGTTCAGAAAGCTGACCGAAGACAGGTCAGGCAGTTTCAGCGCTGCCTCTCCTCCGCCTGCAGCCTCTTCGGCAGGTTGCGCTAGCGCGCAGGTGGTGGTCACAAACAGCAAAGTTGCAAGAGCTACAGATGCCCTCGCAATCCCTCGTCTCGCGGACGCAAAACAGGCGGTCCAAGTGCGCATCACAAATCCTCCTCAGGATCTCTATTCAGGGGTCACAACGTGCGCTTCGCTCCGGCGTACGGCCGTTTGCAGGCATTTCCCGCCGCCGCGCAACTGGTCGCACCAGAGTTTCCGACCACGCTTCCACCGCAAGACATAAAAAAACAAAAGGAGTGCTGATTTGGCCGCGTCGGAACACTTCGTACCGCTGGCACGCACCTAACCACAGGTTGCACACCTCCGGCACAAAGCAAATGTTTATAACACCTTAAAGAAGGGTCGGTCAACGCTATCGATCACATCGGCGTTGGTCCGTTTTGACTGCCTCTATCCATCCGTGCCATCTCGTCCTAAACTCCGAGCCATGCTTTTTATGCTTATCGAGCGCTTCAAACACAACAATCCCGACCCAGTCGGCGAACGTTTCAAGAGCCGCGGTCGAATGCTCCCACCGGGCGTCACCTACCAAGCCAGTTGGATGGAGATTTCCGGCGCAAAGTGTTTCCAGCTTATGGAAGCGCCCACCCCCAAAGCTTTAAACGAATGGATCGCCTGCTGGAATGACTTGGTCGACTTCGAAATTATTCCTGTCGTTCCCTCTGCCGAGTATTGGGCTCGCACGCCGAACACATCGCAATAAAATCACCAGGGTAATGGACCCTACACTATCCAGGACACGGTTACTTTTGCGTGGCGCGTGATTCTCGAACCGTTCCGTATAATTACATCTATCGCCGATGTCAGCCTCGCTCGACTCCATTCTCGCTGCCACTCGCCACCGTCTATTCCAAAGACGACACAGCACTGATCTGCGCACTCTCGAGCGGTCTGCCGAACAGCATGTCCCCCGAGGGTTTCGTCACCGACTGGAGCGAGCTTCGCAGGATGGCATTGCCATCATCGCCGAGTTAAAGAAAGCTTCGCCCTCAAGAGGCCTGATCCGCGCCGACTTCCAGCCAACCTTGCTGGCTCGCGAACTGGAACAGGCTGGGGCCTCCGCTCTTTCCGTCCTCACCGATGAGCAATTTTTTCAAGGCTCACTCGAGTACCTGCGCGAAGCCTCTTCGGCCACCTCCGTTCCCTGCCTTCGCAAGGATTTCATCGTAGACGAGTTTCAAATCGTCGAAGCCCGCGCGAACTGCGCCGACGCCGTCCTTCTCATCGTTGCCGCGCTCGATCAAAAGGAACTCGCCACGCTTTCGAAGAATGCGCGTGCGCACGGCCTTGACGTTCTCTGCGAGGCCCACGACGAGCAGGAACTTCAGCGCGCCCTCGATGCGGGCTGCGACTTGATCGGTATTAACAGCCGCAATCTTCGTACGTTCCAGGTCACGCTCGATACCGCCCTACGACTGGCCGAAAGAATTCCCGCCGGCTGTTTGCGCGTGGCCGAAAGCGGAATCCATTCAGGCGCTGACCTCGCGCGCCTGAAAGCTGCAGGCTACGACGCATTCCTAGTCGGCGAATCGCTAATGAGGTCGGAGCGCCCAGGCGAAGCCCTAACGAAGTTAATGGAGGAAGCGAGAGGGGTAGTCAGTAATTAGTTGATTTTACTGAGAACTGAAAACTGTTTTTTATGACCTGGATCAAAATCTGCGGGATCACGAACCTCGACGACGCACTCGCCGCAACCGACGCGGGCGCGAACGCCATTGGTTTCATCTTCCATCCTAAGAGCCCGCGCCACGTCAGCGCTGAAACTGCCCAGTCCATCGCGAAGCACTTACCTACAGCCATCCAAAAAGTTGGCGTCTTCGTGCATCAGACCGTCGAAGAGGTTCGAGATACTACGAAGTTCGTTGGACTGGATACCGTCCAATTGCACGGCAAACAGGATCCCGACTTCAGCCACAACCTGTTCCGCGCACTCTCCAATGGCGGTCCGAGACCCTCGATTTTCCGAACCTGGCCCGCCAAGATCTTCGACGCCCCAGATGGCGAATCTGTCGGATGGGATCCGGTTGCGGTCGGCCTGGTCGAGCCGGATGAAGCGTACAAGGGTAAGCGCGTCCACAAAATCCACGTCGCCAAGAATGGAGACCTATTCCTCGAAACTCACGGCTTCCGTCCCGGCGTGATCTCCGGCGTTCTGCTCGATTCCTCGACCACCACCAAACTGGGCGGCACCGGCGTGACTTTTGACTGGGAGCGCGTTCAGCCTTGGGCAGGAATCATCAACAGCATCAGCAAGCTCATCGTCGCGGGAGGCCTTCACCCCGGGAACGTTCAGAACGCGATCCACATTCTTCATCCGTGGGGCGTGGACGTTTCCACTGGCGTCGAGAGCGAACCCGGCAAGAAAGACCCGAAAAAGGTCCGCGCCTTTATCCAGGCAGTCCGTGCGATGGAAGAGCCGACCGAAGGGACTCACTGAACCATGGCAAGCGCATCTCCCATTATTAAGGGCCGTTCCCAAAGCACGAAGGCCGCGGACGTTCCCGGACGCTTTGGAGCCTATGGCGGCCGCTATGTTCCCGAAACGCTCATGGCCGCGCTCCAGGAACTCGAGCGCGAATACGAAAAGGCCAAGCGCGATCCCAAGTTTCAGCGGCGCCTTGATCTTTTGCTCAAGACTTACGCTGGCCGGCCCACCCCTCTCTTCTTCGCCAATCGCCTGACCAGAAAACTGGGTGGCGCAAAAATCTATCTGAAGCGCGAGGACCTGCTCCACACCGGAGCGCACAAAATCAACAACTGCCTGGGACAGGGTCTTCTGGTCGAGCGCATGGGCAAGAAGCGAGTCATCGCCGAAACCGGCGCGGGCCAGCATGGAGTTGCCACCGCCACCGTCTGTGCCCTGCTCGGTTTCGAATGCGTTGTCTACATGGGGACCGAAGACATGCGCCGTCAGGAACTGAATGTCTTCCGCATGCGCCTTTTGGGAGCCGAAGTGCGCGGCGTCAGTTCCGGATCCTGCACTTTGAAAGACGCTATCAACGAAGCCATGCGCGATTGGGTTACTAACGTCCGCACTACCCATTACCTTTTAGGCAGCGTACTGGGAGCGCATCCCTACCCCACCATGGTGCGTGACTTTCACCGCGTCATTGGACGCGAAGCCCACGCCCAAATCCTCAAAGCCGAGGGCAAGCTTCCCACGGCAATCATCGCCTGCGTGGGCGGAGGATCGAACTCTATCGGAATTTTCTACGACTTCATCAAGGACAAGAAAGTTGAACTGATCGGCGTAGAAGCCGGAGGCCGCGGCGAAGGTCTTGGCGATCACGCCGCCCGTTTCCGTGGAGGCTCGCCTGGCGTTTTGCAGGGAACTTTCTCCTACGTTTTGCAAGACAAGGCAGGGCAAATCGCGCTGACGCATTCCGTCTCTGCCGGACTCGACTACCCGTCAATCGGCCCCGAACACGCCATGTTGAAAGACGCAGGCCGCGCCCAGTATGTGCCTGCCTCCGATGAAGAGGCGCTCGCGGCCACCACACTGCTCGCCCGCACCGAAGGCATCATCCCCGCGCTTGAATCCGCCCATGCCGTAGCCGAAGTCATCAAGCGCGCACCGAGAATGAAAAAGTCAGAAATCGTAATCGTCAACATCTCCGGACGCGGCGACAAAGACATCGGAATCATGCGGGAGAATCTGAAACTCGATTGATGCTGATTGCGAATTCCGTAGCCAAGCCATGGCAGTAGTTACTTCTGCAATCTGACCTCCGCAATCTACAATTGCCCTTCATGCCCTTCCACTTCGAAAACAAGCCGGCCCTCGTCGCTTACGTCACGTGCGGCGACCCCGATATCGCCACCACTCGAGAAGCCATCCTCGCTGCCATCGAAGCCGGAGCCAGCATCATCGAACTTGGCGTCCCTTTCAGCGACCCGCTCGCCGACGGACCCGTCATCCAGCGAGCCAGCGAGCGCGCCCTTAAGCACGGCACAAGCCTCGAGAACGTGCTGAAACTTGCCGCCGAAATCCGCGACCACTCGCAATCCGTCGGGCTTGTCATCTTCTCCTATCTCAATCCGATTGTGCGGATGGGCCTCGCCAAGTTTTGCCATGTCGCACGCCACGCGGGCATTGACGGCATTCTCGTCACCGATCTCCCCATCGAAGAATCGGCCGATTACATCCGCGAAGCCCGCAAAAACGATCTAGCCACTATCTTTCTGGCCGCACCGACGAGCACAGACCAGCGCCTCAAGCAAATTGCTGAAGTCTCCACTGGGTTCATCTACGCAATCTCGCGAACTGGCGTCACTGGCGCTCGTGACCAGATGACGGGCGATGCTCCGTCACTCGTCAAGCGCATCCGCCGCTTCTCCAAATTGCCCGTGGCCGTCGGCTTCGGCATCTCCACTCCCGACCAGTTTGCTGCTGTCGGCAAGTACGCCGAAGCCGCCGTTGTTGGTTCGGCCATCGTTCGCATCATCGAACAAAATCCGGCACGGGAAGCCGCATCTGTGGCAGAATTCATACGACAGCTTTCAGCCGCTAGCCGTCAGCCATCAGCCGTCAGTTCCACAAGCAAACAAAAGCGATAGGCGTGGTGGTGCCGGTGTCTTTTTCCATCGCGTCCGGCTGCGGACGTGTTTCACTGAGGGTTGAAGCTGAAGCGCACGGCTCTATGGATATCTCGGATTGGCGAAGGCAAATCGACGAACTGGACCGCAAGCTGGCGGCTCTGCTCAACGAACGCGCAAGTGCGGCCGCTGAGATTGGCAAGTTGAAACGCAATACCAAGCTGCCGATCTATGAGCCCGAACGCGAGCAGGAGGTTATCGCAAATGTCCAACGCTCGAGCACAGGCCCGCTGGCTGCCCGCGATCTCGCACAAATTTACGAGCGCATCATGGACGTAATGCGCAGCATTCAGAAGAACGAAATCGCTCCCGACTCTGCTCCCGTTTCACAAGAGACGGAGATCGAATCGCAACTCGAGGATTAGGACGAACAAAAGAAATTTAGACTTCACGAACAGACGGGCACACTCATGATCGTAGCAATGCAAGATTCCGCCAGCGAGGATCAGATCCAGCATGTGATCGATCAACTGGTCCAGATGGGCTTTGAAGTCCACCGCTCCACCGGGGCCCTCAAAACTGTGCTCGGCGGCGTCGGCGCTCGCACAGACTTCGACACTCGCGAAGTCGAAATGCTTCCCGGCGTCCAGGAAGTCCACCGCATCACTTCCCCCTACCGGCTCGCTGGCCGCAACTTCCGCCCGGAAGGAACCATCGTCAAGCTTCCCAACGGTCTTGAAATTGGAGGCAAAAGTATTGTCGTCATGGCCGGCCCTTGCTCCGTAGAATCGCGTGAGCAACTCTTCAAAGTCGCGGAACTGATTGCCAAAGCCGGTGCGCGCGTCTTGCGCGGGGGCGCGTTCAAACCCCGTTCTTCGCCATATTCCTTCCAGGGAATGGGCCTCGAAGGCCTGAAACTTCTCCGCGAAGCAGGTGACCGCTACAACCTGCTCGTCATCAGCGAGGTCATGGAAATCGCGCAAATCGACCTCATGCTTCCATTTATCGACATCTTTCAGGTCGGCGCGCGCAACATGCAAAACTTCAACCTGCTGCGCGAACTCGGCAAGGTTCGCAAGCCAGTTCTCCTCAAGCGCGGTATTGCCGCCACCTTCGAAGAGCTTCTTTGCTCCGCTGAATACTTGCTCGCCGGCGGCAACTACGAAGTCATTCTCTGCGAGCGCGGCATTCGCACCTTCGAAACCTACACGCGCAACACCATGGACATTTCCGCCATTCCGATCATTCACAAACTGTCGCACCTGCCCATGACCGCCGATCCCTCTCACGGCACCGGCCGTCGCGACAAAGTCGCTCCCATGGCCCGTGCCTCGGTGGCCGCAGGTACCGACGCGCTCCTCATCGAAGTCCATCATCAGCCTGACAAAGCCTTATCGGATGGAGCCCAATCACTCTATCCCGAACAATTCGCCAAATTGATGGATGAGATTCGCATGATTGCGCCTGCGGTGGGCCGCACTATCGCGTAAACTGCTTGTCGCGTCGGTTGCTACTCAATGCGCGCGGATCGGAACCCAACGGTCAGGCCATGTGTGTGTCGCTCGTCGTTGGTCGTTAGCAAACACAGCCGCGAGCCGCAATCAGAATCGCGAACACTAACGACGGACGACCAGCGACGGCTAACCATGCCCTTCAAGCAAGTCACCATCATCGGCACCGGACTCATCGGCGGGTCACTCGGCCTCGCCTTGAAAAAACGCCTCCTCGCCGGCACCGTTATCGGTTGCGATCGCGCCCCCGTTTTAAAGCGCGCCAAAGATTGTGGTGCGATCGATACCGGAACCGCGAACCCCGCCGACGCCGTTCGCGGCAGCGACCTGATCGTCCTGGCAACCCCGGTCCTATCCATCCTCGACCTTGTCGGTCGTCTCGGCCCCGCCCTTCCAGCACGCACTCTTGTCACCGACGTCGGGAGCACCAAATCACAAATCGTTCACCAAGCCCTCAAATCTTTCGGACGTAGCGCCGCCCAACGCTTCCTCCCTGGACATCCCATGGCTGGCAAAGAGCACGCGGGTGTCGAATATGCCGATGCCGGTCTCTTCGAAGGGGCCGCGTGGCTCTTCACGCCACTTCCCCGCCAGAACCCGCAAGCAGGCTTATGCGGAGAGTTCCTGCACTGCGTGGAAAAAATTGGAGCGCGTGTCGCTCTGCTCGATCCCGCACAACACGATTATTTCTGCGCCTGGATTAGCCATGTTCCCCAGATGATCTCGACCGCGCTCGCCGCCACGCTCGTCGAAGAATTCGGCCCCGACGCTCCGCTTCTCGATATCGGAGGCCGTGCCCTTCGCGACCTCACCCGCATCGCAAGCTCTCCCTATTCCATGTGGCGGGATATCACGATTACAAACAAGAAGAACATCGCGGATGCCCTGCACAAACTGGAACAGCGCCTGGCCCACATCCGAGAAAATCTCGACTCCCGCGAACTGGCAGCCGAATTCGAACGTGCCCATGAGCTGAGAAAAAGTCAGAAGTCAGAGGTCAAATTGAAGAAGTAAAGACCAGGTCCGAGCCACGAACTTGCCCACCAGATCGCTCGAGGCTCTTAGCTCGAAGCTCGCGACTGTTTCTTGCTTCTTCAATTTGACTTTGACTTTTGACCTGCATTTCCTCTGCGTCTTCGTGTCTCTGTGGTGGGTTTTGATTTAGAATCACATCGCCATGCACAAGGTCGTCGCCAGCGCCGAAGAGGCGATCCAGGATGTATTCGACGGAGCCACCATCATGGTCGGAGGCTTCGGGCTCTGCGGTAATCCCGAGAATCTGATCCGCGCACTCGTCGCCAAAGGCGTGAAAAATCTCACCACGATCAGCAACAACGCCGGCGTCGATGGTTTCGGCATCGGTTTGCTTTTAGCAAACGGTCAGCTCAAGCGCCATATTGGAACCTACGTCGGCGAAAACAAACTTCTCGAGCAGATGGTTCTGAACGGCACCGTGCAACTTGATCTTGTCCCGCAAGGCACATTTTCCGAGCGGATTCGCGCTGGTGGCGCGGGCATTCCGGCCTTCTTCACTCCCACTGGCGTGGGCACAGTGATCGCCGAAGGCAAAGAGACCCGCGAATTCGATGGCCACCCTTACATCATGGAGCGCGCACTGAAAGCCGACTTCGCCTTTGTCAAAGCCTGGAAAGGCGATACCTGGGGCAATCTCGTCTACCGGAAGACGGCGCGCAACTTCAATCCAATGATGGCGACCGCTGCCAAAATCACGATCGCCGAAGTAGAACATCTCGTTCAGCCCGGGGAGCTAGAACCCGACATGGTTCACACGCCCAGCGTCTTCGTGAAAAGAATTTTTCAGGGCAAAGTGTTCGAGAAAAGAATTGAAAAGAGAACGTTAAGGAAAGCGACCGCCAGTAGCTAAAAGCAGTCGTTCGTCGTTGGTCGTTTGAGTAGCACTGCGAAATTCCGAACGACTACCGACCAATGACAATTGGCCGGCGGCTTTCAGTCGACAAGACTTATGCCCACCGAAACCAAGCCCGTCGAAAGATACCGAAAAACGCGACCGCATCGTAAAGCGCATCGCTCGCGAACTGCGCGACGGATTCTACGTCAACCTCGGCATCGGTATGCCGACTCTCATCGCCAACCATGTGCCGCCCGGTATCGACGTCGTTCTCCAGAGCGAAAACGGCATGTTAGGCATCGGCCCTTATCCTGTCGAAGGCACCGAAGACGCGGATCTGATCAATGCCGGCAAGGAAACTGTCAGCGAACTTCCGGGCACGGCCTACTTTTCTAGTGCCGACTCCTTCGCCATGATTCGCGGCGGCCACGTGGACCTCAGCGTCCTCGGAGCAATGGAGGTCGACGAACAGGGCAACCTCGCCAACTGGATGATCCCGGGCAAAATGGTCAAAGGCATGGGCGGAGCCATGGATCTAGTCGCCGGAGCGCGTCGAGTCGTCATCGCCATGGAACACGCTACCAAAGACGGTCAGCCGAAAATTCTCACAAAATGCACGCTGCCGCTGACGGGAGTAAAAGTAGTCGACACAATCGTCACGGAAATGGCTTACATGCGCGTCACACCGGAAGGCATCGTGCTCGAAGAAATCGCTCCGGGTTTGACCCCAGAAGATGTTCAACTGGCCACGGGAGCGAAGCTGCACATCAGCCCAAAGTTGAAGGTGATGGAAGGCTGAACAATCCAGCCCAGGCGAGTCTGCCCAGCACCGTGTGGTTGCCAGGCTACACGCGAAAGGGAGCTCTTAACAGACGCGCAGGCAAAAACACGACTTCCCGCACCAAAGCCAGCGCTCCGTGTACGGCAATTCCAAGAATGCGAAACGGAAGAAGTATCAGCCACACAAACGGATAAAGAATCAGCGCAAATAGCGCCAGCGGCCAGCAGATAACAAACAGAAGGCACCAAAGCAGAAACGCAAACATGGGACACCTCCCTACTGAATGATACGTCCGAGGAGCGGCAACAGTTCCAGTGAGTTTCTGGAAAAATCGCGATGCCAACACTCGAATCCACCCGTCAGGCTACTCGGTGGATGGCGCTAAATACTTCTGCAGAAATTGCAGCGTGCGCAGGCCGGCATCGCGCCAGACTTCGTTTTCGAATCCGTGCCCGGCGCCGGGATAAATCTTGATTTCATAGGGAATGTTCTTCTTCTCGAGCAACTCGCGCAAGTGGTACGCCTCTTCCACGGGCACCGTCGGGTCGGCCTCTCCATGCAGGATGAGCACAGGGCAGAGACGCCGCATGAAAAGCCTCATCTCGCGCGGAAGCCCGCCGAAAAATTCAACCACGGCGCGTACCCGTCCATCGATAGAAGCGTTCGCCAGACATAGATAGGCTCCGAGCGAAAATCCGAGTAGGGCAATTCGCTGGCGATCGACCACAGCCTGCTTTTCCACAAAGCTGATCGCGTCCCAAAGCGTCTTCATCCAGACCGGAAAATTCCGGAAGATGATCTGCTTGTCGGCGTAAGTCGTGTCTGTACGATCAAAATAATGGAGTACGTAAACCGCAAACCCCTGATCGGCAAGGAGCGACGCCGCACTGTCCATTCCAGCGATGCCTCCGCCCGCGCCATGCAGCGCGATAACCGCGGGAAAACAAGAAGTACTTTCGCTTGTGGGCAGGTAGGTATCAAGCCGAATGGGCTTTCCGCCGCTTTCAAACGTCAATTGAGAAGGAGAAATGGTCGGCATCGATCTAATCTCTTGATGCGCTACTCATCCATTCAGAACCGCCGAACACAAAGAAGACGCGAGAATGGCTGCGCTACGAAGTAACGTTTTCTGCCAATGCTCTTAACGACTCGGTATAAGGCGCGCGCGCAATGCCCCGCTCCGTGATAATGGCTGTTACGTATTTCGCGGGCGTCACATCGAAGGCCGGATTTTCAATTCCAACCCCATCCGGGACCATTTGCTTTCCCCCAATATGTGTAACTTCCCGCGCATTTCGCTGCTCGATCGGAATCTTGCTGCCATCCGGTGTTTCAAGATCGACAGTTGAAATAGGCGCGGCGACATAAAAAGGAATGCCGTGTTCGTGAGCGAGGATCGCGACTGTGTACGTGCCGATCTTATTGGCCACGTCGCCATTGGCCGCAATCCGATCAGCGCCGACCACAATCGCCCCAATCTTGCCCTTACTCATCATGGCTCCAGCCATGTTGTCGGAGATGACGGTCGTAGGAATTCCATCTTTCATCAGTTCCCATGCGGTCAGGCGCGACCCTTGCATAAAGGGACGCGTCTCGTCAGCATAAACATGGATTTTCTTCCCTTGTTCAACTGCAGCGCGAATGACTCCCAACGCAGTTCCGTAGCCTGCGGTCGCCAGCGCTCCGGCATTGCAGTGAGTCAGTACACCCCCGCTTGCCGGCATAAGCGTCGCGCCGTGGCGTCCCATCGCCTGGTTGGCCGCGATATCTTCAGCGTGCATGCGTTGCGCCTCTTCGATCAAAGCCTGCTTGATTTGCGCAATGGGACGAACGCGAAGATTTTCGAACTTCTCCTGCATGCGACCAATCGCCCAGAAAAGATTCACCGCTGTCGGCCGTGTTTTCCGAATAGCTTCGCAAATCTCGTCAAACTCTTTCTTGAGATCAGCTCCGTTTTCGGCCTTTGAATTCTTGACGCCGATGGCAATCCCCATGGCGGCAGCAACGCCGATCGCGGGCGCTCCCCTGACCACCATGTTGCGGATGACGTCAGCAACCTGCTGGTGCGTCGTGCACGTTACATAAACTTCTTCGGTGGGCAGCTTCGTCTGGTCGATGAAAACTACGCCGCGGTCGGTCCATTCGAGAGTTTGAATCATGAATTGGTCGTTAGTCGTTTGTCTTTGGTGGTTCGCTTTTGATTCTCTTGCTGTGAGCGGTTTGCAGTTAGCCGTAAGCTGTCAGTGACTAGCTGTCAGCGTTCCCCGCCAAGTGCTCTTTTCTGACTTCAACCGCCGTAAAGATCGTGATAAAAGGTGCGGGCGCTGCGGCCTTCTCGACGTTGGGACGTCCGTGAGCATCCTGCCGTTCAACCAGGCACATCACGCCGACGACTTCGAATCCAAACGCACGTGCCGCCTCAATCGCGTCAATCGTTGAGCCGCCCGTCGTGCAAACATCGTCCACGATGACAACCGGCGAGCCTTTTTCCCGAAAACCTTCGATGCGTTGTCCGGTGCCATGCTGCTTCTCAGATTTGCGAACGAGAAACCCATTTAGCGTTCCGCTGGTCACAGCCACCGCGACCACGATCGGATCCGCTCCCATCGTGAGGCCGCCGATTGCAGTGGCTTGCCAACCCTGCTCGCGAATCTCATCCAGAAACACTTGGCCGACCAGTTGAGCGCCACGAGCGTCGAGCGTACTCGTGCGGCAGTCAATGTAGTAGTCGCTGGTCGAACCGGAAGCCAATTTGAATTCGCCAAGCCGAAACGACTTGTTGGCTAGCATTTTCAGAAGCTCTTGACGCGCACTAGACATGAATTTCTACAATAACAGAAAGAAAGATTTTAGCTTTTAGCAGGTGGCCTTTTGGCTCTTAGCGGTTGGCGGTGAGTCTTTAGCCGCGTTCCATAAGGGTCAAAAGCCCAGAGCCGCATTTCTATTGATTCAATTTCTCCAGGTGCCGGAATCCATCCGTCGCAAAAAACATCAGGGCCGAAATGGCTCCGTTGTAAGCAATATGGATTAATAGCCCCGCTGCCACTGAATTTGTCTTGGCCCGCACCGTCGTCAGCACCAACCCAACCAGAAAGATCACCAGCACTGGTCCCCACGAAAACATCAGTTGCGAACCGTGGAGCAGCGCGAATGCAACCGCAGTAAAGAAAACAGCGAGAGGCACGCCCATGCCGCGCTCTAGCACAGGATAAAGAAATCCGCGAAAGAAAAGTTCTTCCATCAGTGGAGCGAGAACGATGCCGAAAATTGTCAGTGCCCAAGCCTCCGCCGGGGTGCGGAAGAAGGTATCAATTGGGAGATTCTTGGGAATCGGCAACCTGCTAGCCAGAATTTGCAGTGCCACCGAGAGCACAACTCCGATGAGTAAATAAATCGCCGGAGATTGCGGCCAGTTCCAGTGAATCGCCGTAAGGAAATCGGGACGATGACGTTCGCGAGTCACCAGAACAAACATGTAGCCGAGAATCAGCACATATGCCAACCCTTGTCCGGCAACAATTACCAGCGGAACCCGCGCAAGATCGCCCAGATGTGTATGTGGATAGAGCAGCCAGCGCGCCAGAAACAGCGCGGCGAACACTCCCAGAAAAAGCGAGATGACCGTCAACACTGTCAGCCGCAAAATGTCGAGGGCGTTCCATGCAGGGTCTTCCAATACAGGAGAAATGGGCAGGCCGACGACCGCCGGCACGTTGGCATCGATTGGCTTGATTCGGATCTCCGCTGCCAAGTCCCGTTCGGCACCGGCCTCTAGAGCAGACGAATGTTCCACACTAGCGTGCTCAGGAGCGGCCCCACTGGGGTCGCCAGACTTCGTAGTTTCGGACGTAGGATCCTCAGCGAATGCGTTCACGCAGATTCCTGTCGGCTGGCTTCCGTCAGTTCGCCCTTGGCACCGCCAGACACGGAATTACCTTTCAAGTAAGAAGCCAGTTCCTGGCCTGTGTATGACTTCTTCACCCGCGCGACCTGTTCAGGCGTCCCCTGAGCCACGATCCGTCCGCCTTCTTCTCCGCCTTCGGGTCCAAGATCGAGAATCCAGTCGGCGTTGCGGATCACATCCATATTGTGCTCGATGATGATAACCGTATTACCGAGATCCGTTAGCCGATGTAAAACATCGAGCAACTTGCGAACATCGTCGAAGTGCAGGCCGGTCGTTGGTTCGTCGAGCAGGTAAAGGGTCTTGCCCGTCTGCCGCTTGCTGAGCTCGCGAGCGAGCTTGATGCGCTGCGCTTCGCCTCCAGAAAGCGTCACTGCCGATTGGCCAAGGTGAATGTATCCCAAGCCGACATCGACCAGCGTTTGCAGCTTTTGTCGAACCTGCGGGATATTTTCAAGAATTTGGAGTACATCCGACACCGGCATCTCCAGCAGGTCGGCTATCGAATACTCTTTGTAGCGGACGGAAAGCGTTTCGTGATTATAGCGATGGCCGCCGCAGACTTCGCATTGCACATACACGTCCGGCAGAAAATTCATTTCAATGCGCCGCTGCCCTTCGCCTTGGCAAGCCTCACATCGGCCCCCAGGAACGTTGAACGAAAAGCGACCCGGTTTATATCCGCGTTCGCGCGACTCAGGCAACATCGCAAAGAAGTCCCGGACCTGCGCAAAGATTCCTGTGTACGTCGCCGGATTCGAGCGTGGAGTACGTCCGATTGGCGATTGGTCAATTCGAATGACCTTGTCGATCAAATCGCTTCCCGCAATCGATTTGTGCGTGCCCGGTTCCTCCCGCGAACGGTAAAGCTGACGAGCAAGCGCCCGGTACAGGATGTCATTGACGAGCGTCGACTTGCCTGAACCCGATACGCCTGTAACCACCGTCATGACGCCCAGCGGGAACACGACGTCCACATTCTTGAGATTATTTTGGCGCGCCCCAAAAATTGTGATCGCTTTGCCGTTCGAGCTGCGCCTCTCCGGCAACATCGCGATTCGTTGGCGTCCCGCGATGTACGCACCCGTCAGCGATGCTGGCGACTCCATGATCTGCGCAGGGGTGCCGCTAGCGACCAGCTCGCCTCCGTGCCGTCCGGCGCCTGGCCCAAGATCAATCACGTAGTCCGCCCGCCGGATAGTCTCCTCATCGTGCTCAACAACCAGAACCGTGTTGCCCAAGTCTCGCAGATTCTCGAGTGCGGCCAGCAGCCGGCCATTGTCACGCGAGTGTAGTCCGATGGACGGCTCATCCAGAACATAGAGCACGCCGCGAAGTTTCGAACCGATCTGGGTTGCGAGTCGGATCCGCTGGCCTTCCCCGCCCGAGAGCGTAGCTGCCGACCTTCCGAGCGATAGATAGCCCAACCCAACGTCGTACAGAAACTGCAGGCGCTCTGTAATCTCAGCGACGAGTCGCCCGGCTATCGTCAGATCCCGGCCAGTCAGTGTGATTTTGCGGGCCGTCTCCAGCGCCCTCGCGATTGGGAGCGCGGTGAACTCCGCAATCGACATCCCCTTCACTTTCACAGCGAGGCTTTCCGCTCGCAATCGCTGCCCACGGCACGCCGGACATTCACTCGCCGACATGTAATCGAGCAGATATTCGCGGTAGTTTTCAGACGTCGAAGACTCGAGCGTTTGCTTGAGATGCCCGATAATTCCCAGAAAACCAGTTTTGCCGCCTCGAGCAGGCTCGCCATAAAGCAACAGGTTCTGAATCTTGTCGGGAAATTTTTCAAACGGCGTGCGGAGGTCAAGCCCATAGGCCTGCGCCACTAGCTGCAATCCGTGAGTCAGATTCTGCGATGCTGAGCCCGGACCTAGTCCGCCATCTAGCAGCGGTTTTGACCAGTCCACAATGATCTTCGCCGGATCGAAATCAAATCGGCTGCCCAGACCGTGGCACTCCGGACACGCTCCATAGGCGCTGTTGAAGGAAAAAGAACGCGGTTCGAGTTGCGGCACGCTGATCCCGCAGTCGGGACAAGCAAGAATAGAGGAATAGAGCGTCTCTTCCCCGTTGACCACGGCCACTAGTACCAGTCCCCCGCCCAGTTTCATCGCGAGCGCAACAGAAAGTTCGAGCCTGTGCTCAATGCCGGGCTTAACAAGCAGACGATCGACAACCACCTCGATCGTGTGGTTCTTGCGCTTGTCGAGTTGGATATCCTCCTCCTGCAAGCTCACAAGCTCGCCATCCACGCGGGCTCGCGTGAACCCGTGTTGAACGAGTTTCTCCATCTCCTTTTTGAACTCGCCTTTTCGGCCACGAGCAATGGGCGCCATGATCATGACGCGATCTTCCGGAGTCAGTGCCATCACGCGCTGCACGATCTGCTCAGCGGACTGGCGCGCGATCGGCTTGCCGCATTTTGGGCAGTGGGGCAACCCGACGGATGAGTAGAGCAATCGAAGGTAGTCGTAGATTTCGGTGATGGTGCCGACTGTCGAACGAGGACTCCGGCTGGTAGTTTTTTGCTCGATCGAAATAGCCGGGCTCAAGCCCATCAATCGAATCAACGTCCGGACGCTCCATCTGATCGAGGAACTGGCGCGCATACGCAGAGAGGGTTTCCACGTATCGCCGCTGGCCCTCGGCATAGATGGTGTCGAACGCGAGCGAAGACTTGCCGGACCCGCTTAGTCCGGTGATGACCGTCAAGGTATTGCGAGGTATCTCGACGTCAATGTTCTTCAAATTGTGCTGGCGCGCGCCGCGCACCGTAATCTTGGTGATGGCCATTAGCAACAACAATATGGGACTTCCGTAACGTGGACGGGTCCTAAGAAATGTTGGAGAGTGGAAGTGCGTAGTATGACTCCCGTATCATAGTCGTTAACAGTGACCGGGGTCAAACGCAGGTAGAGTAAGTCATTTGCGGTTGCGTGAAGAAAAGACAACCGCTTATAAGGATTCGGGTCTCGTGGACGCACTTTTTGTCGCTTTTTTAGTTAGCAGCACTGCTCTCATATCGGTAGGCTTGGGCGTTTTAGGAGCCTATTACGCGATCAGCGGCGTACTCGCCGCCTTTAATCCCTCCCGACCGTCCCATTTCCTGGCCGCACTCGTTCCCAACTCAAAGCCAGGCAAGCGGCGACTAAACCGAGTTAGCCAAAACGGGCCTTACTTGGCTCGAGAAGCGGCTACTCCAGTCCCCTCGGCCTCGGATTGTTCCGTCTTGAAATTCCCCTGACCCTAAGCCTGTCAGCTTCGAGCCTGATGGCAACTCCTGCTCTGCTCCTGAGGCGGTGGCCCAGCCGGAGGTCCTGTCGGCGGCATCGCTCCCGGCTGCTGTTGCTGTTGCTGCTGGCGCATCATCTGGAGAATCTGGTCGGGTGTCTTCGGACCCGAATTCGGCTGATCCCCTGGCTCCGGCTGCGTTACGATACCATTGGCATCCGGCTGCACGATCACTTGGCCTGCCTGCGCCGGGCTGTGCCGCCTGATCGGCATCGTCATCCTTATCGTCAGCGTCCGCATCATCGGCATTCTCATCGCCCTCGGCTGCCGCGCGCCGGCTGTGGCGGCTGATTCATACCCGGCTGCGGCAACTGCGCGCGGAACGGCTGTGGCGGAAATACGCGGCCCGGCATCACTCCCCCTGCTTGCTGCGGGGGCGGGAAGCTGTTTTCCTGAATTTCGTCACGGTCTGAACCTCCCCGCCCGCAGAAGGCCTCGCCGAGAGCATTACCGAGGCAACCGTCGACGGATCGGATGGCGAGCCCACCATCACATAGTTGTATGAAGTACCGTTTAGCAGCGCGGCGAGAACGTCACGTGGAGCTCCCGGCCCGAGCTGCGTCACGACTCGTTCGTTAGCTCCAGATTGCGGGATATCGATCGACGCTCCCGTCTGCTTGCGCACCTCGCGGAGAATTTCACCCAAGGTTGCATTCTGAGCAGAGATCGAAAGCAGACCATTCTGGTACGCCACCTTGGGCGGCGCCGCCGGAATCTGGTCCATCGGAAGCTGTCTCAAAGGCCCGCTAGGCATGGGCGGAAGCACGACCGGGGTCGGCTTCTTGTGAGCCTTGCGGTGGTGCGTGGTCGTGGGCCGGCGTGGAACTCTGATCGATGGCATGCGCGGTCACAAGCGGAGTTGCCAGCACAAACAGACGACAACAAGCGCGCGATCGACTGCCGTGAACCCAACATTAGTACCCCGTTTCCGCGAGCGGAAAGCCCACTACAACGCTATGCCCAATTTTAACACTCCATGAAGAACGAAACTGGCCCCATTTCTTGCGACCTTTGTTACTAGTGAGCCATGTTCAAAGGCTATATTTTGCAATGATTAAGACGGTCGATAGGGGTATCATGCGCGTAAAATGCAGGTGGAGGTTCGGCCGTGAGCGTTCTTGCCACTTGTTTTAGGAATCGAAGCTGCACCGTGGGATGCCTGGCAGTGCTTTTGGCTGTCGGGCATGGCTTATGGACAAAATTGCCTCAGTGCTCCCGATATCGACCCTTCGGTCCGAAAGGTTCTCGAGTCGACAGCCCTTCATTACTTTGACATGTCCGCCCACGGAGATACCGCCTCTCTGAAGCAAGCTTCCATTCCCAATGGTGGCCTCAAATTTTGCTGGCGTTGAAAACGTGGTGAAAGAAAATCAGGCTTCCTTCACAGGAGCTCATGCCACCGCACGTCCCCCTTTCCTTCTGACTGCCGAAGGTACGCAGCCTTTGGCGCGAGCAGAGTTCTTGTGTGGCGTCTTCGGCCCTTCCGGCCAGACTGCGCAGAGCGCGGTCTTTGTGTTCCCAAACCTACCCCCCGGCAAGTATGCCGTGACCACCCTTGACGTAACCGGCGGTGCCGAGCCGAGGACTTTGACCTTTGTGCTCCAGCAGGTAGGGACAGACTGGAAACTGGCAGGCTATTTCGCCCGCTCTCCGCAAGCCGGCGGACACGACGGCCAGTGGTACGAACAGCGCGCCCGCGACTTCAAAGCAAAGGGCCAGACTCACAATGCCTGGCTTTACTATCGCGAGGCCGTGTACCTGAACTCTCCGGTAGATTTCATGACAACCCTTTCCAGCGACAAGCTCTATGACGAGGTACAGTCAGTCGCGCCCGCTGATATGCCCACGAATGGCAATGCAGTCGATCTGAACGATGGCGGCAAGACCTATCGTTGGATAGATATTTTTCCGATGGCAGTAGGAAACGATCTCGATGTGGTGGTTCGATACAGTTCCCCTGATATCTCAAATACCGTCAAAACATTTCAGGAGAACATGGCTGTCATTAAGGTGCTCGTCACAAAGTTCCCAGAATTACGCTCCGCTTTCGCGGGAGTCGTGGCACGCGCGGTCGATCCTTCTGGCCGCGACTACGGCTCCATGCTGCCCATGAAGGACGTTAAGTAGCGCTGATCGTAGCGGGCGATCGTTGGTCTCTAAATCACTTCGGGATTGCGTCTGCGAGCGTGCACTCTTTCGGCGACTTGTCCGGTCGCAAGCCCATAAACACAGGCGCCCTCAACTTCACCCCGCCTTCGCTCGTTTCGTGTGTCCACTCCGAAAACTTTATCTCCGCCACCAGTTGAGGCCGCACGAAGTGGACTTTTCTTAAGTCGCCAATCTCCCCATAAAACGGGTTCTTTGTCGTCTCCAACGGCTTCAGCGCAGCAAACATCTTCTCCAGGTCTTTGTGATCAAAGCCGGTGCCGACTTGCCCGACATGAATGAGGCGCCCCTGCTTGTCATACAGCCCGAGCACCAGTGACCCGAAATAAGTGCGGCTCCCTTCCGGATCGGTGTAGCCTCCGATGACGCACTCCTGCCTTTGTGTGATCTTGATTTTCAGCCAATCGCGCGAGCGAGTCTCCGCATAAAGGCTGTCGCGCCTCTTGGCGAGAATTCCTTCCAGCCCCTTCTGCTTGGCCGCTTCAAAAAGCTCGAGCCCTTTCTCAGGGTAGTGATCCGAGAAGCGCACCACGTCGCCATTCGTGATCAATTCCGCCAGCAACTGCTTGCGTTGCTCCAGCGGCACGCGGCGTAAATCGAGCTCTTCCAGATACAGCAGATCAAAAGCATAGTAGAGAACAGGAACGCCCTTGCGGCCCGGCAGGCGTGATTTGCCCGCGCGAAATCCCGTCCGCTGCTGCATCAGACTGAAGGACGGCCGCCCCTCATCGTCGAGCGCCACAATCTCGCCGTCGAGGATGGCCCGGCGAGCCTTCACAAACTCCGGAAGCGAGGCCAGTTCCTGATATTGCGCCGTGAGTTCGTTTTGATTGCGCGAGACGTAACGCACTCGTCCCTTGTCGATGAAAGCCACTGCCCGGTAACCGTCCCATTTAATTTCGAAGAGCCAGTCGGGACCATCAAACGGCTTCTCTATAGCGGTCGCCAGCATGGGATAGATAGCCGTGGGCATAGGCTTTCGCACCGCGCCGGCGATTTCCTTTACCGACAGCCCTGACGATGCAGAAGAATTTGGCTTGGATTTCGCTGATTTCGAACCCAGTTTTTTGGCTACAGTCTTTCGTGACTGCGCAACAGCTGCTTTTTTAGCTGTAATTTTCTCCGCGCTCTCAGCGTGCTCCGCGGTTAGGCTTTTTTTTTTGCAGCCGCTTTCTTGCGATCGGCGCGAGCCACCGCATCCGCCAGCCACGCTGCTTTCAGCTTGCCCCGGCTCGCAGGACGGCTACTCGTCCACTCCGCGGACTCAACATCGCCCCCAATTTGAGCCATGGTCCGGTCCGTGAGAACCGAAGTGTCGTACTTATCGATATTGAAGCTGGGAACGACCTCATCATCTTTCTTCTTGATCATGAGCCATTCCGTTCCCTTGCTTCCAGGTCTCCGCGCCTTCATGTGGATCAGCGCAAAATCACCCTTGAGCCTTTTGCCCTTCAGCCGGAACTTGAGATCTCCGTTCTTAAGCATCTCCGCGGCTTCTTTGTCGGTGCCGGGAACGTATTCTCCGTTTACCGGAACGGGCGATAGCGGCTCCCAAGTTCCCACATCCCAAACCATCACGGTTCCAGCGCCGTAATTCCCGTCCGGAATTGTGCCTTCAAAATCGAAATACGAAACAGGATGATCCTCAACCTGCATGGCCAACCGCTTGTCATTTGGATCGAGAGACGGGCCCTTCGGAACCGCCCACGACTTCAGCACGCCATCCATTTCCAGCCGAAAGTCATAGTGCAAGCGGGTCGCACGGTGGCGCTGCACCACGAACCGGTGCTTGGTCTTCTTTTCCACTTTCGGAGGAGGCTCGGGGGTCGCCTCGAATCGCCGCTTCCGCTTGTATTCGTCCAAAGACATGTCGGACATTGTAATGCGAACCGCACGCCTAAGGTTGTCGCGGAACGGGTCTTGAGGCCCGCATTGAGAAACAATCTTGGGCGCTATACTGATGCGTCTGTTCGATCTTGACGGCGCCTGATGCGGTTGCGACCGGCAGTGAAAACGAAAGCCCTACTATGAAGCGCGAATACCCGGAATCACCGCTGGTTGGCGTAGGGGCTGTCATTGTTGCCGACAATCGAGTCCTGCTCATCCGTCGCGGGCAAGCTCCCCTGCTCGGCGAGTGGTCATTGCCCGGCGGCGTTTTGGAATGTGGGGAGACTCTGCGCGAGGCCGCCATCCGCGAGGCTCGCGAAGAAACCGGATTGGTGGTCGAAGTGGCTGACATGCTCGGAGTCTATGAGCGCGTCATTCGCAGCGATGACGGCCGAGTGCGATATCACTACGTGTTGATCGACTTTCTCTGTCACTCCGTGGCCGGAGAACTGAAGGCTGCCAGTGACGCCGCCGAGGTCGGTTGGTTCACCCGCGAACAGTTACCCGCCCTCAGTCTCGCCTATGACGCGAGCGATGTAGTCATCAAAGGCCTCAATTTGGCGGATGCCGAAACGCGGAAGCGCTAAAAGGCGAGGAGGGGGTTGCGCCCGTCCCCGCACTCTTCAATCCGCCATCTTTGCAATATGCACCGGAAAACCCGTCTTCGGCAGCAATGACATCAGCTCGAAAACCTTGAAGCCGTTGCCCGTAATCTCAATCTGGCGATAAATCCCCGGCTCGATGTCGGCAGTCTCGTGGCGAGCTTCGAGGTTATCAAGAAACTTCTGGGCATCTTTCACCTGCACTTCCGCTCCCTTTGCGCGAGTGATAACCGCTTCGCTGGCATAAGAGCGCACAAGCTTCGGCCAATATTTTTGGAGTAAGTGCGTGCTCGCAAAAATGTCGGCCCACACGATATCTCCGTTGACAGCAACCACAACTCCCACCGCATTCTTGTCCTTGAGTTGATGAATCACGCTTTGGTAGTCGCGCTCAATCGGCCCGGCCACGGCGTCCACCTGTTTCTGGACGTCTTTGTTCTCCATCACTCGCGCATAAGAGGTCGTTGAATTCACCTGCGGCGCAGCAGTCGGAGCGCCGTTTACCACCAGAGCTTCCGCCATCGCCTGCCTCGACTTCCCGACTTCGTTCCACACTTGCTGCTGATCCTTGGCAGCCATCGCTTTGCTTCGTACTACCGGCGAAGCAAACATCCCTCCGCCAATACCGCCGCCGCTGGCGGCGCCGAACTCGTACTTGCCATTCGCCGCGGTCCACCGCCCGGGTTCAACACAGAACACACTGAGGTCGACTGGATCGCTCTCCGCGGGCACAATACGATCTTTGCCGATCACGCGATCCTGCTTGCCCCCAGTTACTATCTCTCCCGCCAGAAGCAGCAGCGGACGCTTCGAGTTATTGACCAGAACAAGTTGGTTTACTTCGGCATCGCGATATACAGGAGTCGCCTGATGACCTCCCGGGCGGCGACGGATCAAACCGCGCGCCTGTCCCGCTTCCGTAACAACGACATCTCCGGAGCGCAGCCCTTCATCGAGAGTGATGAATCCATCCGTATCGTAGGACTTGTTTGTGACAACAGGAAAGACGGTGAGGCTTCCGCTGCGAATGGGACTTAGCAGCGAGTAGCCGGAAGAACTTTGCAATTCGCCGGCTTGAACCCGGCATGGAACAACAATCGCCGCGACTACGAGTAAAGAAATTCCTGCAAGAACCACGACCAGACGCATAATGAGCCTCCAATTGAAGACACCATTTCCCGTGCTCGTGTTCCCGAAGCCCACCCCGGCGCGCCAAGAAAGAGCGCGCCGGGGACGCAATTGCGAGTCTTCCAGGAGGTTTCTCAAACTCCACTCGCTTTGGAAACAGAACGTACGATTTCCAGTCTCTTGCGTCTAAAAAATTGCTAGCATCAAACTGGCATATGCCACCCCGCGCCCAATCCGGCGGAGCCGACATCGCAGAGCTCTACTCCCGCAGCGGTGCCGCCGCCTACGGCGTAAGCGCAGAACAATTTGCAGTGATCCTGGAAGAAATCTTGCGCAAGTACGCCGCAAATTTCTCGACTCCAGAAAAAGCAGATTTCTGCGCCGCCCTTCGTTTGGAAGAATTAGCGCTCGCGCGCGCATGCGCGGCGGGAAATGAGCGTGCGTGGGAAGATTTCATCAGCCGCTACCGGCAAAAGCTCCACGGCATGGCACTCCATATCACGCGAGATAGTGCGCACGCCGCCGAACTCGCCGACTCCCTCTTCGCCGATCTCTATGGAGTAAGCACGCGTAACGGCGTACGTAATTCCAAGCTCATTTTCTATACCGGTCGGGGTTCCCTCGAAGGCTGGCTTCGCACCGTGATGGCTCAAGAATTCGTCAACCGCTATCGGAAGCAGAAGCGCGCAGTCAGCCTGGAGGAACAAACAGAAGAGGGCGTTCAGTTTGTTGCCAAAGTTTCCGAGCCCGCCATCATCCGCGACGAGCGCCTCGAGACCGCCACCGACCGGGCGCTGGCTGAACTTTCATCCGAGGACCGATTCACCTTGGCGTCTTATTTTCTAGACGGCTGCACCCTGGCAGAGATTGCGCGTACGCTTGGTCTCCACGAATCAAGCGTCAGCCGCCGCTTGGACCGTCTATCCAATGATTTACGCAAGCGAATTTTGGCCCTTTTGCGCGAGCAGGGCTTGAGCTATGCCCAAGCCACCGAGGCTTTGGACACCGACGTGCGCGACATTACCCTAGATTTAAGGTCGCGGTTGGCGCAAGATTCCGACCCTCCCCCGTTCCCTGGGAGTAAGCTTTCCGCGCGCCAGCGGGATGGACATAACCACCGATGACAGAAGTTCCCAAAATCGTGCACCAACGCCTGCGATCCCTGGCATCTCAGCCAGAATCGCTCGCCAAGTCGCATCCGGAAGCAGACCTGCTCGCCGCCTTTGCGGAGCAGGCCCTCTCCGCCACGGAGCGTGACGGTGTTTTGCAGCATCTGGCTCTGTGCGCGGATTGCCGAGACGTCCTTGCTTTGGCCGCGCCTGCCGATGCCTTTGTTCCGACCCCTGCAGAGGTCGAGAGCGAGGTCGTCCGCGGACGGGTACCCGAGACGCCCGAAAAGACTCGTCCGGGCTGGTTTGCATGGCCAGGGCTAGGCTGGCAAAATCTGCGATGGGCTGCGTTAGCAGGCGGCCTTGCGGTTGCCATCCTGGTTGCTGGTCCGGGAGTGGAGCATCTCTTTAAGCCCAATCAGCCGGCAAGCTCCGTGGCGACCTTTTCAGCTCCGGCGGCCCAACCCCGGGATTCTGGTTCGCAAGTTGAATCAAGTCCAGTCGCTGGAAAATCAACGCCGGAAAAAGCGGCCGAGCCAAAAGCTGCTCCCGCCGCCCTCCCTGCATATACGGTTTCGAATAAGTTGAACCTCGTGCCTTCACCGCAACCAACGCGGCAAAAGGAGTCAGATCACGCACCCTTGAATCAGCCCGCAGTCACCGCCGGGCTTACTAAGAAATCTTTGTCCGGTGATTTGGCGCTTCAACTCGACACCTCCTCCGGTAAGACAGGTACATTTATTGGCGGGGTGCCGCGAAGCGAAGCGTCTACAGATAACGCCCTGATGGCTCGCGCTGACGCTCCTGCCATCGAAAAAGCAAAGCCGCCATTGAAGGACAGCGACACGGCGGACGAAGCACAGAAGACAAGCGGCATGACGACACAAGCCGAGTCGACTTCGCTTGCCTCGTCCAGACTCGCTCCCTCTGGCACTGTTGCGCTCAGAGCCGCCGCTCCGGCGGTTATTCCAGCGCCGCATGCGGATTGGAAAATCGACGCGGGCGTGCTTCAACGCTCGCTCGATACCGGCAAAAGCTGGCAGACCGCGGTGCAGTCGAACCACGCACTACTTTGCTATTCGAATCGTGGAAACGAAGTATGGGCGGGCGGGAAGGCGGGAACGCTTCTTCACTCAACCGATAACGGCACGACTTGGACCGCAGTTGCGCCTTCTTTCGAAGGTCAGTCGTTGAGTTCGGATGTGATCCACGTCGATGTCCTTGCTCTGAACGAAGTCGTCCTCGTAACCGACAACCACGAGACCTGGAATAGCCCGGACGGCGGAAAATCCTGGGTTAAGAAATAATTCCCGCGCGGTAAATCAGTAGTCCTTCAGCGTCCACTTCGGGCACGATCGACAACGACTTTTCCGAGCAGTCTGCCACCAAATAAAAAAGCGTCCTGAGCGATTAAGCCCAGGGCGCCTTCGGCAGCCCTCCCCCAGAACTGCCAAACACTGCTGATCCTATGTCCAGTCGGACCAACTGTAAATATCACTTTCGTAATGTCGGGCTGGTAATTCGATCAGCGCAAAATCAGCCTTCTAAAGTAACAACTTGCAAGTTACCTTGCCCCTGAAATCACGAGGTCAAAAACATCATTCCGATAGCGGAACCGCGCTCTCCTTCACCGGCGCAAATACCGAATCGACGAGAGCACCAATCTGGTCCATCGATCCGTCAAGATCGAGCGTGAAGCGCACCAGATCAATATTGCCAAGGATCGGGTACACACCCAGCAGATGGCTCCACGCCGAATCTTCCGCGAACGTCACTGCCAGGATCTCCTCATATCCGTATCCCAAATTGCGAAGCCGGCATAGCAAATCACTCAGGTGAACCAGAAAGACGAGCGGACTGCCCTTCGGAACCAGCTCTACCTGATGGTGATATCGAACCGCTTCGCACAGTTCAGCAGAAAAGCCCCAATGTTCCGAGAGCAAACCTCCCGCATCCGCATGCGTGAAACCGAGAATTTCTTCTTCCGTGAAGTGCACCGCAGAGTGTCTTGCGGCCGCGTTCTGCAAACACTCACGAAATTTTTCGTTATAAAGAACCGAGTTCACCAGAAAACCAAGATCGTGGAGCAATCCGGCAAGGTACGCTTTCTCCGGTTCGGGATATCCAATCCCCATTGCCATCGTCTGCGTCACCAGCGCGCAGCCCATCGAGTGTCGCCAGAACGCGTTCGCTTCCAACACCCACTTGTCTTCTGGAATCGTCTGGTTCAGACACAAGCCTGTCAGAAAAGACCGCACCCTTCCGACCCCAAGTGTCATGACCGCGCCGCGTGCAGTCTCTACTGGACGTCGCCCGAACAACGGCGAATTCGCCATGCGCAGGCACTGAGCCGCGATCGCGCCGTCACGGGAAATCAGCTCTACGATCCTCTCGATTCGAATCTCGTCGATCGGCAAACGTAACATTTCAAGCAATGGTTGCAGTATTACGGGAGCAGTCGAGATGGAATCCAGTTGGGAAATTTTTCCTAGCAGGTCGACGCGCTGCGCCTCGTTCACGGCTTCCCTCCCAATCGCGGCTTCTGGTACGCAGTGGTGCCTGGAAGATGTACTAGTTTGAAAGTGTCATCCACCTGAAACAGCGACTCGGCATGTCCCAGAAAGAGATAGCCACCCGGCATGAGATTCGCGAAAAAATGCTGCACCACCCGCCGCTTCGAAGCCAGATCAAAATAGATCAGCACATTGCAGCAACAGATCACGTCCATGCCTTTTAGGAAAAGCATCTTCGCGTCGTCACTCAGATTAACCCGCTCAAAACGTATGCACGATTTCAGCACATCACCTGCCAGCAGCTTGTTCTTGCCAGCATCTTTGAAATATTTCCTGCGCATAGCATCGGAAGTGTTCCGCAACGCGTACTCCGCGTACACTCCTGCTTTCGCAATCTCTAGCGACTTACTATTCAAGTCTGTGGCCAGAATCTCAAACGTCCATCCAGCAAGCTGCTTCTCTTTTTGTTCCAAAAGAAGCATCGCCAAGGTATAAGGCTCTTCGCCGGTCGAGCAGCCAGCCGACCAGAACCGCAGCCGCTTCAGTCCAATCGAGGCCTTGGTTTCCATGATTTGAGGAAGGATCACGTTCCGCATCGCCTCGAGCTGCGCGGGATGGCGGAACATATACGTTTCGCCAATTGTGATTTCATTGAGCAACAGGTGCAACTCAGCATCACGATTGGGCAGCACGGTAAGGTGTTCAAGATAAGCCGAGGGAGTAGCAGCCCCGCAAGCCGTCATGCGGCGACTGCAACTTGAGATCAGCAGATACAACTTCTGCTCCGCATGATAGATACCTGAGATGTGGTAGATCAGGTCCCGGATCTTCAAATAGGCTGGATCTCCCGCAGACGCTTCCGTAGACGCAACCAGTTTTTCTTTTGCCGCTGCGATTGCCATTTGTGACTTCGGCTGCCTTCATCTTCAGAAAAGAAGTTCTAAACGCATGCCGCACCCGCCAGACCTCTGCGAAACATTACGCGGCGCAGAATCTCCGGCATGAGGCCCGATAAAGGATAGATACGATCAGCAAGGGACGCCGCTACCACGCTTCCCGGCATCCCCCAGACCACCGCGCTCGCCTCATCCTGCACAAAAATCACGCCGCCCTTTTCCCGGATCGCCGCCGCTCCACGCGTCCCATCCGCGCCCATGCCGGTCAGCACAATCCCCAAAACGCCTTCGCCAAAAGCCTGCGCCACCGATCGGAAAAGAACATCCGCCGCCGGCCGACAGGAATTTTCCAGTGGACCTTGGTTCAGGCCAAGCACGCAGTCTCTTCCCCTCCGGCTGACCGTCATGTGGTAATCGCCCGGCGCGATCCACACCGCGCCCTTTTCCAACGTCTGCCCTTCCTCGCCTTCCTGCACTCGAAGAGCGCTCAGGGAGTCCAGACGCGTGGCCAGCAGGCGGGTGAACATAACCGGCATGTGCTGCACAATCACGATGGGCACGGGAAAATCGGCGGGAAATTGCGGAACCAATTCCGCAAGCGCGTTCGGGCCGCCGGTGGATGTTGCAATAGCGACTACGTCGACGCGCGACGGCGGCCGCACCGCGCGTGTAACATCCGAAGGCGGCTCCGGACGCGATGAACCAGAGCGGACCGAGCATAGTCCCTTGATCTTTGGGATGATTTCCTGCCTCACCCGCTCGCGTGCACTCTCCAGACTACCCGCCCGCGACGGCTTGGTCGCGTAATCGCTTGCACCCCGCGCCAGCGCTTCCACCGTCGATGCCGCTCCCGGCCCCGTCAACGTACTGAACATGATTACCGGCAACTTTGGATAGAGTTTCCGAATCTCGACCAGTGTCTCCAGTCCATCCATCCCTGGCATTTCCACGTCCAGCGTCACCAGATCCGGGGTCAATTCCGCGATCCGAGAGAGTGCAAGGTGGCCCGTACCGGCCATACCTGCTACCGCGATCTCCGGATCCGCTCCCAGCACGTCGCTAAGCTGACGCCGAATCACGGCAGAATCGTCGACGATCAGCACGCGAATTGGCTTCATGATTCGTCCTTCTGCTCTTCAGCGGAAAATCTGGGAGCCGAAAAGAGTTTCTCTGGGCTCCCTAAGTTGTCGAGGACCGCACTCGCTTAGCGGCCTGCGCTGGCCGTTCGATGCGTCGGTGCTGTTGCTGCTGATGCCGCGCTCTTATCGGTGTCCCCGACCTTGAAGCGGCCAACCAGTTCGCGTAACTCATTCGCCATCGCGGCGAGGTGCTGGGTGGCTTTCTGCGCTTCGCCGACATTGGTTGAAGTGTCCTGTGCCGCTTGCGCGACGCCAGTGATGTTGCTGGCGATCGTGCTTGCTCCCTTCGCCGCTTCGGACACATTGCGCGCCATCTCCCCCGTAGTGGCATTCTGTTCCTCGACCGCCGTGGCAATGGTGGTCGAGATGTGACTGATCTTGTCAATCACCTCCCGAATTCCACCGATCGCGGTCACCGCACCCGTGGTGTTTTCCTGGATGACCGTGATCTTCCCCTTGATCTCCTCGGTCGCCTTCGCTGTCTGCTTCGCCAATTCCTTGACTTCATTCGCAACGACCGCAAAGCCCTTGCCCGCCTCTCCAGCTCGCGCCGCCTCGATGGTCGCGTTCAACGCCAGCAGATTCGTCTGCTGGGCAATCGAAGTAATGACTTCGACCACCTTGCCGATCTCCGCGCTCGACTCACCCAGTTTGCCGACTGTCTGATTTGTCGATTGCGCCGCTGCCACTGCCTCCCCCGCCACCCTCGCGGCTTCGGTTGCGTTCTTGGCAATTTCTCCGATCGTCGAATTCATCTCCTCCGCGCCCGAAGACAAGGTCTGTAGATTGGTATTGACCTGTCCGCCCGCATCCGCCACGGTGCGCGCCTGCGCTGTT
The DNA here is from genome assembly GCA_963822545.1 of uncultured Acidobacteriaceae bacterium. Lineage (GTDB taxonomy): Bacteria > Acidobacteriota > Terriglobia > Terriglobales > Acidobacteriaceae > Acidiflorens. The sequence goes on along the minus strand of CAWGIB010000010.1, from coordinate 249,291 downwards.
GTCTCTTCGGAATTGGCAGTGATTTGCTGGGTGGTCGCAGAAAGCTCTTCGGCCGACGACGCCAGCGATTGCGCATTGGTCGCAATCAACTGCATCGCCGATTGCATCTGCTGTCCGGTCGTGTTCACCACGTCCGAAAGCTGTTTGAAATCCCCGACATAACTCCCCGACATGCGGATCGTTAGATCCCCCTTGGCCATCTGGCTGAGTACGTTCCCGATATCGTGCAGTGGCGTCACAACCGCATCCAGAGTTTCATTCACGCCTTCGACGACCTTGCGGAAGTCGCCATTGTGTCGGCTGGCATCAGCGCGGGTGTCGAGTTTGCCCTCGACCCCAGCCCCCGCCAGCATGACCGCATCCGCAACCAGCGCTTTGATGTTGTCGATACAGGCGTTCAGATTGTTCTTGATGAGGTTGAAGTCACCGTTATAGTTGTCGGTAATCTTTGGAGGCATGATTCCCTTGGCAATCTTGTCGACATATTCCGCCGCCACATTCAAGGGGCCGATCACCGCATCCAAAGTTTCGTTGACGCCTTGCACCACCTTCCGGTAATCGCCCTCATGTTTGCTGACATCGGCGCGAGTCGCAAGCTTGCCTTCCACACCTGCTTTCGAAAGCATCATGGCGTCTGCAATCATCGCATTCAGCGCCAGCTTCTCGCGTGTGATGTCGGTCGCATACTTCACCACCTTGAACGGCTTGCCATTCAGATCCATGATCGGGTTGTAAGAGGCTTGGATGAACACTTCCTTGCCTCCCTTACCAATGCGCTTGTACTCGGCCGCCTGGTACTCGCCCCGGTTCAGCTTGGCCCAGAATTCTTTGTAGTCCGAGCTCTGCCGGTAGGCTTCGTCAACGAACATGCTGTGATGGCGACCTTTGATTTCATCGAGCGTATAGCCCAGCGCTTTCAAGAAATTTTCGTTCGCGTCCAACACCGTTCCGTCCATCTTGAAGGCGATGACCGCCTGCGCTTTCCCGATCGCCGCGATCTGCCCTTGATAATCCGCATTGCGCAACTTCTGCTCCGTTGTGTCGGTTGCGTACTTCACCACCTTGAAAGGCTTACCGTTTAAATCCATGATTGGGTTGTATGAGGCCTGGATCCACACTTCCTTCCCGCCCTTCCCAATCCGCTTGTATTCCGCCGCCTGGTACTCACCGCGGTTCAACTTGGTCCAGAATTCCTTGTAGTCCGCACTCTGTCGGTAGGCCTCATCCACAAACATGCTGTGATGTTTCCCTTTGATTTCATCCAGGGTGTATCCCAACGCTTTCAAGAAGTTTTCGTTGGCATGCAGAACCGTCCCGTCCATGTTGAACTCGATGACTGCCTGCGCCTTGCTGATGGCCGCAATCTGTTCTTTGTAGTCTGTGTTGAGTTCTTCGAGCTTTAACTTTTCGGTAATCACAGCCCACGTCACAGAGGCGCCAACGTAGTTATGGCGGCTGTCATAGACAGCATTCAACAGGAGTTCCAGCACTTCATCGCCTAAACGGATTACAGCGCGATGAGGCAGATTCTTGTCGTCGGCCAGCAAGCGGCGCTGTTGACCTGGATTTTTGTGAAACAGATCAATCGACTGACCGATCACGGCATCGGATTTGCAGGGCAGCAAGTGCTCGATCGTCTTCAAGGTCCTCTGGGACGCCCCATTCATGTACTGAATCTTGAGGTCGCGGTCCGCATACATGACATTGACCGGCACGTTCTCGAGCATCGACTGGAATAGCAGGGATGAATCCGTCTCGTACGACTTAGGCGCTGGGGATGGCTTTTTTGTAGGCATGGATTTTTTTCCTTCTTAAGATTCGGCCGAAGCCGTGAATAGAATTACGATCTCTTTCTAAATCCGACAGGGAAATGAAGCGTGGGCGGGCGCGCCCAGGCACTGTCCTGGCTGCCTGAGTACCGGCACTCCGAAATGCACATCGGATTAAGGCCATGACGCTTCCCTCTTTCACGCAAACCAATCTCGCACTCGACAACTGCGGAGCGTGCTTTCAGTTCAGCCGCTGGACCGTTGTTTCATCCACGATCACGGCCCGTTCCGTGTCCAGAACGAGCAGCAGCCGACCCTGCAACTTGTGCACCCCGCGTATCATTTCGCGGGCCAGACCCTGCAAGGTGGCGGGGGGCGCCTCGAGGCTCTGTTCGTCGACTTCGAGCACATCGCCAATTTCGTCCACCAGCAGGCTCACCGCCCCATCATCCGTGCGAATCACGACATTCATCGGCAACTGGTCCGCACCACGTTCCGCCATCCCGAGCCGGCATCGCAAGTCGATGGCGGTAACAATCTGTCCACGCAGATTGATCAGCCCGCGCACCACGTCCGAGACCAGCGGCACGCGCGTCATCTCCAGATACCGGATCACCTCTTGCACTTCTTCCACCGGAACGCCGAAAAAATGTTTTCCCAGATTGAAGGTGCAATACTGTTTCCTATTTGCCATGCTTTTCTCCGCGGCCATTGGTCAGGCGCCGGCGCGCTGCTCATAAAACTGTGGATCGAAGGCTTGCACCACACCTTTAACGTCAAGCAAATCGGTTACCCGTTGCTGGATCAAAGCCGAACCGAGTACTCCCGCACGCGCACCCGCTCGCTCGACTACCACGTTCTCTTCGACGATATCGACGATGCTGTCGACCACTAGGCCAACGCTGCGCGCCTTCTCCGTGTAAACCACGACCTGCAGCGGACTATCCCCTACGGCGCGATCTTCGTGACCGACGCCTGAACCGCATTCCACAACGTCTGCGACCCGGATCAACGGCAGGATGTGGCCGCGATACTGCACCACTTCCTGTCGCCCGGAGCGCTCGACCGCATTGCGCTTGAACTCCTCGAGCCGCGCCACTGAGGAAAGAGGAATCGCCATTCGTCCGTCGCCACCCGACTGAAACAGCAGCAAAGTCTGACGCGCATCTCCGCCTTGCTGGACCCCGGTGTCTTGCCTGAGAGCTGCGTCCCGAGACTCACCAATCACATTTGCCCGCTGGGCAAGGCCAAGCACGTCGAGGATCAGCGCGACCCGGCCATCGCCCATGATGCTTGCCCCCGCGAATACCTTCACGCTCTTCAACTGTTTGCGCAGTGGTTTGACGACAATTTCTTCCGTGTCATTGATCTCATCGACCACCAATCCAAACTCGCGATCTTCGGCGTGCAATACGACAATGCTCACCGCCCCGCAGCTGTTCTCCCGTTCTGATAAATGCAATTCCCGATTCAGATCAACCAGTGGAAGCAGTCGTCCCCGCAGGCGGTAAACGGGCGCCCCCTGCACGGTTTCCACGCCCCCCTTCGCCTGGCTACTGTCGATGCTGACCAGTTCCGTCAACGCGACCTGCGGAATGGCAAATCGGTCGCCCCCGCTGGTCACGATCAACGCCGGCACGATTGCCAAGGTAAGTGGAATCTTCACTTTTACGGTGGTGCCTTTGCCGGTCACTGACTGCACATCAACGGTCCCTCCGATCCGCTCGATATTCGTCTTCACCACGTCCATGCCGACGCCCCGCCCCGAAACATTCGTCACTTTTTCGGCCGTCGAAAGGCCGGGCAGGAAAATCAGATTCGCCGCTTCGCGTTCGCTAAGACGTCCGGCCTGATCGGAACTGATCAGTCCTTTCTCCACTGCCTTATGAATCACCTTCCGAAGATCGAGACCAGCTCCGTCGTCCGAGATTTCGATGTTGACCTGCCCACCTTCGTGATAGGCACGCATTTGCAGAAGACCTTCTGGTGACTTGCCGGCCAGCGCGCGAACTTCGGGACGTTCCACTCCATGATCAATCGCGTTGCGCACCAGGTGCGTCATCGGATCTTTGATCGCCTCGATCAGAGTCTTGTCGAGTTCGGTCTCCTGACCCTCCATCTCGATGCGTACGCGCTTGCCGCAAGAGAGTGCCACATCCCGCACGGTGCGTGGAAAGCGGCTCCAGATGCTGCCAATCGGCTGCATGCGCGTTTTCATCACGCTTTCCTGCAACTCGCTGGCAATCAGGTTCAGCCGCTGTCCGGCCGTGACCAGCGTCGTATCTTCCGTTCTCTTGGTAAATTGCAAAATCTGGTTACGCGCCAGCACCAATTCTCCGACCAGGTTCATCAGCTGATCGAGCAGTCCTACATCGACACGAATCGTGCTCTCGCTCGCCGTTTGTCCGTGCGCCTGCTGTACGCGTAGCGCTTCGAGCACATCCTGTGGCTTCGCCGTGCCATGCTCCACCAGAATCTCGCCCACTCGCCGCGGATCCCCCGCGCTTTGCTTCGCAATTGCCACCGAAACCTCGTCCGCGGCCGTGATCCCCCGGTTGATCAGAATTTCTCCAATGTTTTCCGGCGGCACGGGTGCACATGGCCTCGCCGCAGCTGGCTTTGGCGCCCGCTCAGACACGGATGGCGACTGCAGCCCTTCCTGATCATCTCCCTGCATCAGGTTGGTCAGGGTCGCGATCAACTCCTGATCGTTTCGTTCCCCTTCGTTGCCTGAGCTCTCGATACTGGCCAGCATTTGCCGGACCGCATCTACCAAGGCTAGCAATGCCGTCGTCAGCTGCGGATTCAGCTTCAGTTCGCCGTCGCGCAACCGGGCGAGCAGGCTTTCGCCTACATGTGCCACCGCCTCCAATTTCCCGAACCCGAGAAATCCCGACGTACCCTTGATGGTATGGATGGTGCGGAAAATGCTCGCCAGAATCTCTCGCTCCGATGGATTCTTTTCCAGTTCCACCAGGTCCCGGTCGAGCCGGTCGAGGTTCTCGTGACTTTCAACCAGAAACTCTTTCACAATGTCGTCGCAATCGCTCATAGGGAATACCTTGTCCATCGGAAATGCCGCGAGCCAGGTTGAACACTGAAGGCGCTAGGGATCCACAGTGATCGGGAGCGTCCAGCCACTTTCACTTTTCTCGTTTGCATTAGAAGGTGCTCACGCTTGGCCGAGTAACGCATTACCAATGCAAGCAACGTGCCGGAATTGAGTGGAAAAAGTTATCCGGTACTATCGTGCGACTAGTCACGCCGGCACGAATCGTTTCTCTAGAAGTTGGAAGCTACAAAAAATGGGGAAAATTCACACGACGGGGTAATCGAGAACGGGTTCTCCGGAACATCACCCGCTGCCCAAGGGCGGCGCGCCTGGCTCAAATGGCAGACAAAAAAAGGAGCCCGCGCTAGCGAGCTCCCATTTCTTCAATCTGACTTCTGACTTCTGACTTACCTTCCTACATCCCCGGTCCATCCGGATACGTCGGCAAATCTGGCGGACGCGCAGGCAGCTTCTTCGGATTCGCCTTGATCTCATCCATGATCATCTGCACCGCCTTTTCGAGTTGCGGATCTTGCCCCTTTAGAACCAGATCCGGCGGATTATCAACCACCACGTCCGGCTGCACGCCGCGGTTCTCGATTAGCCACTTGCTGTCCATTCCGTAAATGGAAAACTCCGGCCGTGTAATGTAGCCGCCATCCATCAATGGCATCTGTCCGCGAATGCCGCGCACTCCGCCCCAGGTTCGCTCGCCAATCAGTGGCCCCAGCTTGTATTGCTTGAAGAAGTAGCTGAAGAAATCACCATCCGATGCCGCGTAGTGGTTCGTGATGCACGCCATGTATCCGTAGAAAGTATTGCCGTTGACCGGCCCTCCCTCCCAGTTACGTGCGGTACTCATCGCGGCTACAATCCTCCGCAGGCGAGCAAAAATAAGCCCATCGACGAATCCGCCACCGTTATAACGAACGTCGAGGATGATTCCTTCCTTACGAATCTGTGGAAAATACTGTTTGACGAACTGATTTAGGCCGTCATCTCCCATATTGGGAATGTAGACATAGCCGATCTTGCCCCCGCTCGCTGCATCCACTTTCCGGCGATTGTTTTCGATCATGTTGTTCTCGCGCAGGTTGAACTCATCCCCAATCGGCTTGACTACGACCTTGCGTGCGCCCTCCGCTGACGCCTTCGAATTGATGGTCAGAGTTACCACATCGTTTGCCGTGTTCACCAGCAATTCATCTGGAGTCTGCGGCGAACGCAGCGCTCGCCCGTTGATCGCAACCAGGTAGTCGCCCTCTTTGACGTTCACTCCCGGCTCGGTTAATGGAGACCGGTTGTGCGCGTCCCAATTCTCTCCAGGGAAAATTTTCTTGATCCGGTACATTCCCGTCGCTGAGTCGACTTCATAGTCGGCCCCGAGCAATCCGACGTTGACCGGATGCAGATCCGGAAAGTCCCCTCCACCCACATACGTGTGCGAGTTCGACAACTCACCGATCATTTCTCCCATGATGTACGTGAGCGAGTAACGATCCCCAACATAAGGAAGCAACTGTGCATACTTATCGTGGATCTTCGGCCAATCGACCCCGTTCATCGACGCTTCAAAAAAGTAGTCGCGTTCCTGCCGCCAAACCTCGTTGAAGATCTCCTTCCACTCCTGCGGAGGATCCACCTCCACCTTCATTCCGCCCAGATTCAGCGAACCTTCCCCCGTCTTATGCGGGCTGTCAGGCGGCTTCGCATCGATAATCCCGATCTTGTCCCCGTCCGCCCGGTAGAGCAGTTTCGAGCCATCGAATGAAAGCGCGAACCGGTCTGCGCCCTCGAGCAGAACTTTGTCTTTGTGCTCCTTGATGTCATACGCATGGATCGCAGGAGCTTCCCCCGGAATCGGACCTGATAGCCCCTGAATGGGCGAAGTCGAGTAGTAAATCGCATCCTTGGAAGCATCGAAGCCTCGAATCACCGCCGGCGGGCTGGCCAGCGCCACGATCCGGTTTTGGATTCCATCCAGGTCAACTTTGAATGCTCTCGGCGGCTCCTTCGTCTCTCCCGCCGGTTTCTCTTCCGCCTTCTCTTCTTTGCCCGTTGGAGTAGGCGGCAGCTGCTTATTCTTCTTGTTCTGTGGTTTAACCTCGGGCCCGGGTGTAGCCGCTGCCGGCTCTTCTGTCTTCACCTTCACTTCATCGCTCAACGCAGGAAACGGCGAAGGTTCGTCAGCCGTCAACGTGACCAGATAAACGCGCGTGGTCTTCGGATTCGAGAACTCGAAATCAATATTGCCCAGAACCTCGTTGTAGTCACGATCAGAAAGGAAATACAGGTAGCGCTTGTCCCTGTCGAAAACTGGTGCGTAACTGTTATTCAGAGTCGATGTGACCGCAGTGATCTTACGATCGGCCAACCCGTATAAGTAAACGACAGAAAAACCTGTGTCGAGCTGTTTGTCGTAAGCAAGCCATTGACTGTCTGGAGACCAGTTGTAATTTTGAATTTCAAAATACTTTCCGCGGTCGACTTCAACCGGCTGTTTCGCCTTGAGGTCGACGTACCAGAGCTTCAGATCCTTGTCGGCCCATGCAATTTTCGAGCTGTCAGGCGACCACGTGGGCTGGAACATGAACCCCTTGTGGCCGCTGGTAACCTGCTGTTCTGCTCCCAGCCCATCTTGGGGAGCAATATAGATTTCATCTTCACCCGTGCGATCCGAAACGTAGGCGATCCATTGTCCGTTCGGCGACCACGCCACCTTCTGCTCACGGATTCCCGGAGTGTGCGTCAGATTGCGGACGCTCCCCTCCTTCGCCGGAACCGTGAACACCTCGCCCCGTGCCGCAAACACTGCCCGCTTCCCATCCGGCGCGATGTCGAAATCTGTGATTTGCTTGCTCGCATCGGCCCAGTGCTTCATGGCCTGATCGCGCTCGCCGTTTACATAGATCGTTAATTTCTTCGGCTGCTTGCTTTCGAAATCGAAGGTGTACAGCGACCCACCATTCTCGAAAATAATTCCGTCCGGCCCCATGCTCGGCCACATGACGTCGAAATCTTCGAACTTCGTCAGTTGCTGAACCTGTTTGCTGCCGACGTCAAAACTGTAAATGTTCAGCCGATGCTCAGGTCCTCGATCCGAAGTGAAATAAATCGTGTCCCCATGCCACATCGGAAACGTATCGGTGTAATCAGTATGCGGCACGACCTGGTCCACCACGTTGTTTTTCAAATCGTAAATCGTGATGTCCTGCGCCAGCCCTCCCGTGTAACGCTTCCATTGGCGGAAGTTCCGGAAAATCCGGTTAAACGCGATCTTGTTGCCGTCCGGCGAATACGACAGCAACCCGCCTTCATCCATAAACATGGGTTGCGCCAGCCCGCCATTGACGCTGATCGTGTAAGGACGTTTCGTCCATCCATTCGAAGCATCCCGGCGCGACAAAAATATGATGTTCTTCCCGTCCGGCGTCCAACCAATCACCTGGTTGAGTACGCCCATGCGGTCACTCAACGGTTGGGCTTCTCCCTGAAAGAACGTCAATTGCTTCGGCTGACCACCATCCGACGGCATGACATACACATTGAAGTTGCCATCGTACTGGCCGGTAAATGCCAGCCACTTCCCATCCGGCGAAAACTTCGGAAACAACTCGCGCCCGGGATGCGAGGTGATTCTTCGCGCTACGCCTCCATTGCTCGACGCCAGCCACAGATCGCCGCCATACATGAAGGCAACTTTGTCTTTATAAATGTCAGGGAAACGGAGTAACCGCCCTTCTTGCATTTCTTGAGCGGAGAGCGCACACGCGCACGCGATGATTACAAACGCGACAAGACTACGGATGAAAGTCATGAGGGCTCCTGTTTGGGAGATTTTTTGCAGGTCTTTTACTTGCGTCGGCAATATGGGTAACGGGGGATTGTACCAGCTTAGACGGCGTCCACTAACAATTGTGATCCGGAATTCCGGATTTTATTGGCTAGGCGAATTCGCCGCGGCGCGAACCGCCTCTTGGCAAGCGCCAGCCGCTAGTAACACTTTGTTGAACTCTGTATCTGTTCGGAGCTTCGCCAGCAAGGGATCATGAACGAGATTCGAATAAGCGCAATAATTCTGTTCAATCGCGCTTTGCAGCATATGAAGCGCGGCATCTCTCTTGCCGCAGTACGCTAATAATGCCCCTTCGTAGTACCAGGTCTCGGGGTCCGGATCAGTCGGCAGGTCAGTTTCCGCGTCGTGCGCGATGCGATCAAGCTCAGCAGGAGGCCGTAATTGCAAACATGCCTCCAGCAAATCCCGATGATAGCGCGGCGTCATTGGCATGATCTTCACCGCCTCGCGCGCATCTGGAACCTTCCCTTCGCGCAGCAGAATCGAAGGCATCGCATAGGCCGCCCATTCTGACCCCGCATCTAGCCGGACAAAATCGCTGGCGCGATCCGTCTTTCCTAATTCTGCAAAAGTCCAGGCACATGACCGGAACGCGTAGTTGCCCGGGTCGAGCGTCAGCGCAATATTGCATTCACTCGCTGCTTGCTCCAGCATGCCCGCATAACGATAAACGTAACTCATTACAAAATGCGCTTGCGCACTATCGGCACGACGCTTTACAAGTTCCTGCGCCGATTGATATGCCTTTCCGAGCTCTCCCCGCTCCACCCGGTTGGTAATCAACTGCCCGGCCGCCACAATGCGGTTCGGATCTAAAGTGATCGCTTTCTCACACGCTTGGTTCGAGCGCTGGAACATCGTCTCGCCGCCATCGGAATAGTCCGCGTCGTAGTAGCAGCGCAATCCGAGCTGCTCCCATGCAGGAGCATAAGTAGGATCAACCTCGACGACATGCTCGAGCACTGCGATCGCGTCTTTATTCGGACCCGCATCATGCGCTAAGGCAAGACTGTGCAGGTAAAGGTCGTAGGCCTCTGGATTTTTTGGACGTGTACCGGTATCAAGATAGCCTCCCGCTGCTCCCATAGCAGGCAGCAGACCTTGTCTCATCTGCGCGCCGATCTGTGACTGCATCGCGATCAAATCGTCAGCGGGCGCTCGAATTGTTGTCTGCCAGAAAACTTTGTTGCCGGCCACCTGAATCGCCTCGAGCGTAATTAAGAGCTTGTCGCCTTGCTTCAAGAAATGACCAGTGATGACATTCGCCACGTGCAGTTCGCGCCCTGCCTTATCCGGATCAACCTCATTCGTCGCAAACTTCTGGGTCATTCCCGCCGGCCTGACATCTAGACTGCGCGTATAAGTAAGCGTGTTAGAGATTTCATCCGCCAGCGCAAATCGCAGAAACTCCACGCTGATGTCGCCGTTCATATTTCGCAAAGGCAATACTGCGACCGTATTCTTCGCCGCGCCACCTGCTGCAATTGCGCCGCGATGCTTGTACCACCACGCCCCCGCTGCCACCAGAACTGTCAGCAACAGGGCACATACCCCCAGCAGAATGTAAGTGGACCATTTCGTCGTGGCCTGGAAGGTGCTGGTGGCAATGCGATAAGGCAGCACCGGTCGCCTGTGGGCGGCGGTCTTTGTCAGCCCTGTCTCCGTCTCCCTCCGCAACGACTGCAGATCGCCCTTCATTGCCAGCGCGTTCGGATAGCGATGACCGCGTTCCTTCTCCATCGCGCGGCCAATAATGCCTTCGAGGTCGGCCGGCAGCGCGGGATTCAACTGCAATGGCGAAACAGGTTTTTGATTCAGCACGGCGTCCAGCGTTGTAACAACATTGCCGGTTGCAAACGGCTTCTTGCCCGTAGACATTTCGTACAGAACGACGCCCAACGAAAATAGATCGCTGCGCGGATCCAGTTCCTCACCGCGCGCCTGCTCCGGCGACATGTAAACTGCCGTGCCTGGTATTACGCCCATCGCGGTCAGCGAGTCCTCAAGCGCCGCCTCGCTCGAATTCGGATCCCTCGCCATCTTCGCCAGTCCAAAGTCCAGAATCTTCGTCTGCCCGTTTTCCGCCACGAAAATATTGGCCGGCTTGATGTCGCGATGAATAATTCCTTTGGCGTGCGATGCCGCCAGCGCATCCGCCACCTGAATGCCGATGTCGAGAATCTCGTCGACCTCCATCCTCTTGCTTCGAATCAGCTCCTTCAGGCTCTTGCCCTCGAGCTTCTCCATCACAATAAAAGGATGGCCGTCCAAATCCTCAATGTCGTGGATTGTGCAGATTCCAGGATGGTTTAACTGCGAGGCAGCGCGAGCTTCACGAACAAACCGGTCAAGCGACTTTCGGTCGTTGACCATTTCTGGGGGGATAAACTTCAGAGCCACCCGCCGCGTCAGCCGTGTGTCTTCAGCCTCATAGACAACCCCCATGCCTCCACCACCCAACTTTCCGATGATGTGATAGTGGGAGACTGTCTGGCCGATCATTCAACAGACCTCGGTGCCGTCGGCGGTAATGTTAGGCTCGCGCCCACAGCCCGGTCAACCCATCTGCTACAGGTTCCTCGGTATCTTTTCTGAAAATGTAACTCGGTCCTACGATAGCGCGATGAACCGACGTCTACCCGCCTGCCACAGACGCCCTTCAGGCTGGTAAACTCGATGCGGGCGGTCTTTATTCCCACTTTTATGCCCACCAAGCATTCAGCCTCCACGACTCGGGCCAAGCGACGCTCCACTGCCCCCCAAAATCATTCAACCGAAGCGCGTCCAGGTTCTGGCGCCGCCCCCGAGGAGCCTTTTGCGGGAGATGAACTCTCCGCCATGGTGGTGCGCGCCTGCCTCATCGCCCGTGACGCCGTTTTCAACGTTCGCGATTCCCTCGCCAACGGCTCGCGCCTGGCCGTCCTCGCCATCAAAGATTGCGAAAAGGAACTCGACCAGATCGAACGCAAAATTGATGAAGAACTGCCCGGTGCCATCACCCGTGTCGGCGAGGCCAAAGCACGCGAATTGCTCGCCTGCCTGAAATTCATCACCGACCTTGAGCGTATCGGCGACCTCGCCTACAGCGCCATTATGCAATTTCAATCGCGCCACGAAAAATTGCCCAAGGCCGATTCCGCCCAATTGATCGAGATGGCATCCCTGCTCTGCGAAATGCTCGAGCAGGTGCATCAAGGCTTTCTCACGCGCGATCTGTCTTACGCGCAGAGCGTTCTTCAGTCCGATCCCGAAGTGGACCGCCTGTGCCACGCCCTGTTTCACAGGCATCTGGCCGAACCCTGCAACCCCGGGGGCCACCAAAATTTTGACGTTCTCCTCGCGGCTCAGGCGCTGGAACGCATCGGCGATCACGCCAAGAATTTAGCCGAAGAAGTAGTAGGTTTAGCGGAAGGCCGGTCCCTTCGCCACAACAAGCGAAAGCTTGCCTATTCGTAGAAGCGATGCCGGTTGGAAGCCCCCAAAGAGTTGAAGGTCCATTCGCGAAAACTCGATCCTGTTTAGGGCACCCTACAGGGGAGGAATGGCCGCCCGCTTTGTTATAATCGTCCTCTGATCGAGGCGAATTTCTTCGCCCGTATGCCCGTGGCGCTATCGTCTAGGGGTTAGGACGGAAGATTCTCAATCTTCAAACCCGGGTTCGATTCCCGGTAGCGCTACCAAGTCCACGGTCCGTCACATTTTCCTCATTCCCGTAGCTACCACACGTTGGCGAGCCTCGAAATAAACTCCCAGCTACGAATTCCCGGCCAAAAGCCTTCCCCAAGCCTGCCCTTGACTCGTCACGTTATACTGTGACCAGCAACACTTGCCCGTGGCCGAGCTATCCTTTTTCGCGCCCCACTTCAACCTCAGCGATGAGGTCAATCACCAGATCGTGCAATCTGAAATCGAAGGTGGAGTCTTTCTCAAAGACCTTCCTCCCGCCACCGTCCTCCAGATCCAGACCCAGCATCACCTCTACACGGCCGTTCTCCAGGATGATGGTTCCGCGCTGATCTCGGGACATCCCGAGTATTGTCCCCAACCTGTGCTGGTTGCGATCTCCGGCTCGACCTGGGGAGGATCCATGCTCAAGCGGCGCTTCGTCGGTCGCGGCATGCGCCTGGAGTTCTCTCACCCTCAATATGCGACCCCCATCATCACATCTTCAATCCAGGATGTCCGCGAGCTTTCCTCAGCTGCCCGCCTGAAAAATCACGCCGCGGTCTAGTACGGGCTCTTCTACTACGCTCTTCCCGCAATTCGGTAGATCTATGCCTTCCGTTGCATTGCTTCCGATCCCATTGCGGCTCGATAATAATCAGTCCCGTGAATATCCGACCCTCTCTAATGTGCCCCGCGACGCAACTCCTCGGCCAGTTTGGATTCGCGCGTATGAAACTCCGCATAATGGCCAGTGCTCTTCTTTTACTCTTGACTCAATTCGCAACTCCGTCCTCCGCGCGCACTCACGGACAACACAGCCGTCCGCCCGCGCCCTCCGATCCGGGCTACGTTTCCGCCCTCGCCACCGCCAACCGCTTTCTGCATGCGTGGCAATCCGGCGACCTCGAGAACGGCATGGTACTGATCAGTGATGGAATCCGTCAGTCCCAGAACCCTGAGACTTTTGAACAACTCTTCGCAGCCACCGGCGACCGGGCCTTCGAAATCTCTACCGGATACGGTCATCGCGGTCGCTACAGTTTCCCGGTCGTGCTGCTCGCACCCAAAGGTTCACACGTAACTCGCCACTCTTCCGAGATTACCGTCGTCGATGCTGGTAAGAACGACTGGGTGGTGGATAAACTTCCATAGAACATCCTGCGAATTTTTTTGGTACAGGTCTTTTTAAGGAGTGAGCACTCATGAAACGCATTAACAAAGTTGCTGTTCTCGGTGCCGGCACGATGGGCGCGCGTATTGCTGCACACTTCGCCAATGCCGGAGTTCCCTCCCTGCTCCTTGATATCGTTCCACCCGACGCCGACGGGCCTGCTCGTAACAAAATCGCCGCCGCCGGACTCGAAGCAACTAGAAAGTCGAAGCCTGCCGCATTTTTTGACGCTTCCCTCGCCCGCCTCGTCACAGTCGGCAATTTCGACGATGACCTCAAGCGCCTCGCCGATGTCGACTGGATCATTGAAGCCGTAGTCGAAAATCTGGAAATCAAGCGCAGCCTGCTCAAGAGAGTCGAGGCCATCCGCAAGCCGGGCACCATCGTGACCACGAATACCAGCGGCCTTCCTGTCGCCAAAATCGCGGAAGGGTTTTCTGACGACTTCCGCCGCTCCTGGTTCGGTACGCACTTTTTTAACCCCCCTCGTTACATGCGCCTCCTGGAACTCATCCCCACACCCGACGCCGATCCTTCGCTGATCGCAACCGTGGCGCATTTCTGTGATGTCCAACTCGGCAAGGGCGTCGTCTTCGCCAAAGACACTCCCAACTTCATCGGCAACCGCATCGGCACATTTTCTGTGCTCAACGTAATGCGCCTCATGCAGGAAATGGAGCTCAGCGTCGAAGAGATCGACGCGCTCACTGGGCAGGCCGTCGGTTGGCCGCGCTCTGCCACCTTCCGCACCATCGACCTAGTTGGACTCGACATCCTCGGCCACGTCGTGGGCAACATGACCCAGAACGTTCGTGACGAGCGCAGCGAATTGCAGATTCCCGCCTTCTTCCGCCAGATGCTCGAGCGCAAATGGCTCGGTGACAAAACGAAAGGTGGTTTCTATAAGAAGGTGAAATCTCCCGGCAAAGACGACGAGCGCATGGCCCTCGACTGGAAGACTCTCGAATACCATCCCCGCCAAAAACCGAAATTTGCCGCCCTCGACATGGCCAAGAATGTCGACGACACACGCGCCCGCATTCGCATGCTCCTCGGCCTCGATGGCGGCGCGCCGCAGAAACCGGACAAGGCCTCCACCTTCCTTTGGACCGCCCTATCCGATCTCTGGACCTATTCCGCAAATCGCATTCCTGAAATTTCCGACTCCATCGTCGAGATCGATCGCGCCATGCGCATGGGCTTCAACTGGGAACTCGGGCCCTTTGAACTCTGGGATGCCGCCGGCGTCGAAGCGACCGTCGCTCGCATGAAGAAGGAGGGCCGCCCGGTAGCCGCCAATGTAGAAAAGCTCCTCGCCTCCGGTCAGAAAACCTGGTACACCGACGACGCCAAGGCTCCCTCCGGCAAGCGTTACTGGGATCTGAGAACTGGCAAATCGGAAGCAGTTGAAGTCCCGGCTGGCGTCTGGTCGGTCGAAGTCGCCAGAAAATCCAATGGCGTCGTCAAGAAAAACTCCGGCGCCTCGCTCATCGATCTGGGCGACGGAGTGGCCTGCATTCAATTCCACTCGAAGATGAACGCGCTCGGCGCCGACATCATCTCTCTGATCACGCAAACTCTAAAGCCCGGCGGCCCCGGCGACGCCTTCGACGCCTTCGTCATCACCAATGACGCCCAGAACTTTTCCGTGGGCGCGAACCTTATGCTCTTGCTCATGTCAGTTCAGGAGGAAGAGTGGGACGACGTGGATATGGCGATCCGCCAGTTCCAGGGCATGACGCAGGCCATCAAGTTTTCACCGAAGCCAGTCGTGATCGCGCCCTTCGGACTTGCGCTCGGCGGCGGTTGTGAAGTCTCTCTCCACGCCGCCGCGCGTCAACCCCATGCCGAGCTTTACATGGGTCTGGTCGAAGTCGGCGTTGGGCTGCTGCCCGGCGGAGGAGGTTGCAAAGAGATGTTGCTTCGCGCCGTCGACAGCGCCGCCTCCATTCGTCCCGACGGCCGAGGCGAGTCCGTCGAACTCATGGAAGCGCTGAAGAAAGCCTTCGAAACCATCGCGACCGCTAAGGTCGCCACCTCGGCTCACGAAGCTCGCAACCTTGGCTTCCTCTCCAGTTCCGATCGCATCACCATGAATCGCGAACGCGTCCTCTCTGACGCCAAGGCCCGCGCCCTCGAACTCTTCAAAGCAGGCTACGAGCCGCCAGTCATGCGCACCGATATTCCGGCTCCCGGAGAAAACATTCTGGCAGCTCTAAGAATGGGCGTTTATCTCATGCGCCAGGGCGACTTCATCAGCGACCACGAACAGAAAATGGGCGGCAAGATCGCCGAAGTTTTATGCGGAGGAAATGTCACCCCCGGCACTCCCGTCAGCGAACAATACATCCTCGACCTCGAGCGCGAAGCCTTCAAATCCCTATGCGGAGAAAAGAAAACACAAGAAAGAATCCAATTCACCCTGAAAACCGGCAAGACCCTAAGAAATTGACTCGGCCATCGCGCAAGAGTTAGACAGCGTTCAAGTGTTGAGAAGCGATACTAGGGCCAAGTGTGGCCGGCAATGGCCAAGTGTGGTGACGGGCCTCAAATAGCCCCGTCCCTGGGGGTTAAGTGTCGAGCTAGGCAAGTTTGGGGACAGCCGACTAGCCCGCCGTTTCTGCCGAGTGAAGAAAACGACAAGTACGAAAAGTGCCGTTGGCACGACTGAACCGCCAATTAACCGCTAATCGCCTTGTCCACCGAGAACGCACCCGCACCCCTCAACAACAAGGTCGCAGCGATGGCCAACGCCAGCAGGTGAAATTCAAACCCTTCGCCCTTTTGCGTCCCTGTCCAATTCATGAAGAACCCATTGGGCAGATGAACCAGAAAAATCGCTCCGACCATGTCCCCCGCCACATCCCAACGCGGCCACATCCTCGTCAGCAATCCAAAAATCAACCCGAGCCCGCCAAAAAACTCGACGCAGATCACCAGAAGCGCAACAGCGCCGGCAGACGCAACGTCGTCTGCAGATATCCCATCGTCCCTTGAAAACCGTATCCCCCAAACCATCCCAGCATTTTCTGCGCGCCATGCGCAAAGAAAACAACTCCCAGAACAAGCCGCAACATCGTCAGCGCCACATCGTTGCTTGTACCCAGCAGTCTTTTCATTTTTTCTCCTGACAGAGCGAGGCGCCCTGTAATTCTTCGTTCGATTCCCTACCACCTCCTTCGGATGAACTTTTTGTTGCTGAAAACGCATTGTCCCGCGCACCTCCAATCTTACCCCATCTTTCAAGCCCATTGATGGCGCCCAAAGGAAGTTACCCCTCGCCTCCCGCTCCGCAAATACCGCAGCTCCCGCCGTACGGGCCCATCCCATGCAGGTATAATTTGACTCTAGCTTCCTTGAAGGATGGTGGAAGCAAATGTCAGCGACCAATGGCAATTCGGCAAACGGCTCGAATGGAAACGGTTCCCACGTGGTTCCTCAACCCCGTGCAGAGTGGCTGGCAAAGCGCAAAGCTGAAAACAAAGACGGCAACTTTTCCCAGATGCACTACGCGCGCCAGGGCGTCATCACGGAAGAGATGGAATACGTTGCCTTCCGCGAGAAGATCGCCGCCGAACTCGTTCGCAGCGAAGTCGCTCGCGGACGCATGATCATCCCCGCGAACATCAACCATCCCGAACTCGAGCCCATGGCCATCGGCGTCGAGTCGCTCTGCAAAATCAATGCCAATATCGGCAACTCAGCCGTCACTTCGAACGTCGACGAGGAATTGAAAAAGCTGCACACTTCCGTCCACTACGGCGCCGACACCGTCATGGATCTCTCCACCGGTGGCGGCATCCACGAGATCCGCGAAGCCATCCTCCGCCACTCCCCGGTCCCCATTGGCACCGTCCCCATCTACGAAGCCATCTCGCGCGTCAAGCGCGTCGAAGACCTCAATGCCGCTGTCATGCTTGAAGTCATCGAAGAGCAGGCGCCCAGGGCGTCGACTACATGACCATCCATGCCGGCGTGCTGATTCAATACCTGCCCATGGTCTCCAAGCGCATCACCGGCATCGTCAGCCGCGGCGGCGCAATCCTCGCCCAGTGGATGGCCTACCACCACAAGCAGAATTTCCTCTACGAGTGCTTCGACGACATCTGCAAGATCATGAAGAAGTACGACGTCAGCTTCTCGCTCGGCGACGGCCTGCGCCCCGGTTGCCTCGCCGACGCCAGCGACGAGGCCCAGTTCGCTGAACTAAAGACCCTCGGCGAACTCACAAAGATCGCATGGCAACACGATGTCCAGACCATGATCGAAGGCCCGGGCCACATTCCCCTCGACAAGATTAAAGAGCAAGTTGAGAAGGAACACGAACTCTGCTACGAGGCCCCGTTCTACACCCTAGGCCCGCTCGTGACCGATATCGCCCCAGGCTACGACCACATTACCTCCGCCATCGGAGCCGCCATGATCGGCTGGTATGGCGCGTCCATGCTCTGCTACGTCACCCCAAAAGAGCACCTCGGCCTGCCCAACGACAAAGATGTAAAAGACGGAATCATCGCCTACAAGATCGCCGCCCACGCCGCCGACGTAGCTCGCCATCGCCCCGGAGCCCGCGACCGCGACGACGCCCTCAGCTACGCCCGCTACAAATTTGATTGGGAGAAGCAGTTCGAGCTCTCGCTCGATCCGGAAACCGCCCGCTCCATGCATGACGAAACCTTGCCGGAAGAGGGATACAAGACGGCAGCCTTCTGCTCCATGTGCGGTCCGAAGTTCTGCTCCATGAACTACTCCAGCAAAGTCGACGAGTACAACAAAGAAGTCCACGGTCTGGAAAAGAAAGACTATTCCGACTTGATTGAAAAGTTAGTCACAATAAAGTAATCCCCGCGCTTCCCTGAGCTCAATTCCAAGCAAAACCGGAGCGCGTAGCTCTCGCGCTCCGGTACTCGCAGCCAGGAGACCAACTGCGGGAACGTCCCATCCCCTAGGGAGGCTTGCAAGAAAGTCTCCTGTTTTTACCTGCCGGCAGACCAGCGGTGGTCCGCGCGCGGCAGTTCGCGCCCCGCCATCTACGGCGTGATCTTGATCACCGTTCCGAAGGTATATTGACCGCCATAGGAAGCCGTAGTGTAGATGTTGCCCTTCGTGTCCAAGGCAATGGTTCCCTCGGGCTGGTACCCATCCGTCACATCGAAGTTGCAGAGGATCGTCTCGGTTCCGTCCTTGGCCACCTTGTACACCGTTCCGAGGTTCGTGCCCCCATTGAAAGAGCCGCCACCCGCCGTCGTGCCGTAAATATTTCCCAGCTTATCGAAGACCAGCGCGCCATACATCGGTGACTGTCCGTCCGGCACACCGGAGAAGGTGTAGAGAATCGTTTGTTTGCCGGGGTTCTTGCCCTTCGCGAGGGTGTACTTAAAGACCACGCCGCAGCCCCAGGTGCAACCGGCGCCCCCTGACTGCGTCGTGCCATAAAGACTCCCGCTCTTGTACACGAGAGGACTGCGGGGGACCCATCCGTCCGCTCCACCGGTGAAGCTATAGAGGGTGCTGAACACGCCCGACGCTGAGATTTCGTACAACGTGCCATCGTTGTAAAGGCCGCCGACTGGCGCTGACCCGTAGATGTTGCCCTTCGTGTCCAAGGTCACGCCGGTGTTGGGGTTGTACCCGTCGCCCCCAGCAGCATGAAAGCTATACACTGTCGTCAACGTGCCGTCCGGCGCCATCTTGAACACGGTTCCATTGCCATAAGTGCCGCCGTAAAAGGTCGTACCGTAGAGATTGCCCGCCTTGTCGAAAACCGGAGTTGCGTATGTTGGGTTACACCCGTCGGGGCAAGAGAAGCTGTGCACGACGCTCTCGACATACGTCTTGCCGCTCTTGGTTAGCTTGTAAATCGTTCCATAGTTGTACTGACCGCCACCGAGAGTCATGCCGTACATATTCCCTTGCTTGTCGAAAGCCACGCCGCCGTACGGAAGCGACCCATCATTGTTCACTTGACCGCCGAATGTGTGAAGAATTGTCTCCTTCCCTGTTGTGGTGTTGATCGCGTACACGATCCCATCACCAACAGAATCACCGCCGTTCGCAGTTGTGCCATAGAGTGTGGTCCCCTTCAGAGTCGGCCCCGCATACGGGGCGTAGCCGTCCGGGCTGCCGCTGAAATTGTAGAGAATGGTTTCGGTTTGTGCCTGCGCTGGAATCGCCATCGCGATCAATAACACCACTGCGGCGAGCATGGTAAGCGCGACCTCGGCCATGCCCGAATTCTTAGATTTCCTATAGATCGAATTCATATTAGGTCTCCTGGGAATGACACTCCATACAGTCTTTTGTTTGGGAGGATTCTGGTATCAGTCTCCGCGTCCACGCTGGCGCAAACGGGGAGGCCCGTCAATGCTCTGGAAATGACGTGTGTGCAACGCGTGTGTGACGAAATAACCGCCTCGCGTCCACGCAGTTAGACAAAATTCTTGTCTGAAAATGACCCTTTCAAGAGGACCGAAAAAGCACTACTCCGATCAAGTCGTCCGGAGTTAGACTGAATGTTCTCCCCTGCAACTGCGTCGTGCCATGAGTACCGCACAGACGTCCCCATTACTGATTCGATTTGGCGTCTTTGAAGCCGACTTGCGCGCCGGTGAATTACGCCGCAACGGCGTCAAGATCCGCATTCAGGACCTGCCGTTTCGCGCCCTCGCTCTCCTCCTGAGTCGACCAAACGAAGTCATTTCCCGCGAGGACTTCCGTCAGGCCCTTTGGCCGGACGACGTGCATGTTGATTTTGACCGCGGCATCAACACTGCGATCAAGCGCCTGCGCGATGCCTTGGGCGACTCCGCCGACAACCCGATCTTCGTCGAAACCATCGAACGCCACGGCTACCGGTGGATCGGCCCGCTGTCGGCCTTGGAACCGCCTTCGAGATTTGGCCTCTCATTCGACATTGCCGACCCTACGGATATAAGTGGCGGCGCGCGAAACTCTCAGGCCTCGTCGCCCCGCTTGGCCTTCTTCAACCGGTGGATGGTTGCATGTACAGTCGTGGTCGTAGCAGCGGCTGCCTCGCTCTTGTTTTTCGCTCGCCGCGACAATCGCGCCTTCCGGCCCGGCTCGGTCCACTCGATTGCCGTTCTGCCCCTGACGAATCTGTCTGGCGATCCCAGCCAGGACTACCTCGCCGATGGCATGACCGATGAGCTCACAACCGACCTCGCCCGTATCTCTTCCCTGCGGGTCGTCTCACGCACCTCAGCACAGCACTACCGCAACACAACCAGCTCCTTGCCTGCAATCGCCAACGAACTCGATATCGATGCCGTAGTCGAAGGCTCGGTCCGCAAAGAAGGAGACATCGTCTCCGTCAACATTCAGCTCATCGACGCCCGCAATGACCGCCACCTGTGGGCCGATATGCTGCGAAGAAATCTCGCTGGCGCACCCTCCATGCAGGATGAACTGACCGAAGCCATCGCGAACCAGGTAGGAGTCCAGCTCACACCGCTCGAAAAACAGTACTTCTCTGGGCGCCATCCCATTGATCCCGCGTCCTATCAGTCCTATCTGCTCGGTCGCTACTACTGGAACAAGCGCACGCCCGACGCGCTCGCCAAAGCCGAGGGCTATTTCCAGGACTCCGTCGTCCGAGATCCAAAAAACGCTTTCGCCTTTGCCGGTCTCGCCGACACTTACATTCTC
The DNA here is from genome assembly GCA_963822545.1 of uncultured Acidobacteriaceae bacterium. Classification (GTDB taxonomy): domain Bacteria; phylum Acidobacteriota; class Terriglobia; order Terriglobales; family Acidobacteriaceae; genus Acidiflorens. Next base: position 228,112 of record CAWGIB010000010.1, on the reverse strand, counting down.
GACGCGCTGTTCGCCACCAACCTGCCGCCGGACGAGGCGAGTCAGAACGCTCGCGCAGCAGCGCTACACGCCATCGCCCTCGACGATTCCCTCGCCGAGGCGCACTGCTCGGTCGCCTACATTCTCTTCTTCAAGGACTGGAACTTCGCCCGCGCCGAAACGGAGTTCCGGCGCGCCCTCCAACTCAATCCTAATTTCGCTACCGCCCACCAGTGGTATGCGGAGATGCTGACCGCGCTCGCACGCCACGATGAAGCGATCGCACAGATCCGTCAGGCGGAAACACTCGATCCCTTCTCTCCGGTTTTGCACCACGTCGCCGGACAGATTCTTCAGGACGCCCGCCAGCATTCCCAGGCACTTGATGAGTATCGCAAGGCGGCAAATGCCTCCGACTGGATCTGGACTCATGTCGGAGCGGCCCTCGCCTACCGGCGCCTTGGAGAATTTGATCAGGCACTAAGAGAACTCCGCGTCGCAGCCAAGTTGAATTCGGACCAATTAGATCCGCGTGCCATCGAGGCGCTCCAGACTGCCTATTCCAAATCGGGTCCGCGCGGATTCTTTGCGCAATCCATCATCGCCTTCCGGCAGTATCCGCACCCTGCTTACGGCCGCGCACTCGACTATGCAGCTCTGAGTGAAAAGGACAAAGCCTTTGAGTCCCTCGAAGAGGCATATCGCAACCACGATCTCGATCTGCTCTCGCTGTTGTCCTCACCCGAACTGGACTCCCTCCGCTCCGATCCGCGCTACCTTGATCTCAAGAAACGAATAGGACTGACCTAGACGGATGGCGGCGACAGGAAATGGTGTTTCCGCGCAAGTGCAACGATGCCCAACCCACGGTCTAGTACAATTGCCGCTGCTTGAACCGGAGACTACCTGTAAAGAATCACTACTTCGAGGTTGCACAAATGAAACTGCTAAACATCGCGTTGGGGCTCTGTCTGCTGTTGCCGCTGGGAGCCTCTGTCCTTATTCCCTCCGCTTCCGGTCAAACCCTGCCATCATTCGGAAACGTAGTGATCGTGATGGGTGAGAACACGGATTACAGCACCTCCTACAACGCTTCAAACATGCCCTATTTGACCTCGTTAGCCAATTCTTACGGCCTCGGAATCAACTATTACTCCGACACGCATCCCTCGATCGGCAACTATTTAAACCTGTCCACCGGATACATCCTCACCGACAATGACGCCGAGACACCCCAGAGCTTTCCCGTCACCAAGAACAATATCGCCCTTGAGGTGCAGAAGGCGGGCAAGACCTGGAAGGATTACGTGGAAAACCTCCCCAGCGTCAAAGGATGCGGCGGAGTGAATTCGGGAGCTTACTACGTCCGTCATGATCCGCTCGAATACATGACCAAGCTCAAGAAAGACACCAAGAACTTTGTCTGCTTCAGTCAATTCGCCCAGGATTTGGCCAATCACGCTCTGCCCACGCTGTCCTGGATCGTGCCCAACGGATGCGACGACGCCCACGACTGCCACGTCTCAACGTTCGACGCCTGGCTCAAAAGTGAGATCGGCCCCTTGGTCAACAGCTCTTACTTTCAGGCCGGAGGGACGGGACTGCTCATCATCGTATTCGACGAGAACGCGAGTGACGGAAATCCGGATTGCGATACCGTAACCGAAGGAAAAGGCTGTGGCGGCCAAGTCGAACTGGTCGTGGTCAGCCCCTTTAGCAAGAAAGGCTACCAGTCCAAGGGCGGTGATACTCGCAACTACAATAATAGCTATGACGAAGCAGACATCTTGCGACTCATCGCACAGGGGCTTGGCCTGCCAACCTCCAAGCTTGGCTGGGCTACCAAAGGAACACCCATGGCCGACTTCTTCTCTACACAACATAAAAAGTGAGGTTTCCCCCCCACCTCGATCTCGGTTCGCGAATCGAAGGCGAGAAACGGTAAACAAACGCCGTCGTGCCGCACCCGAAAACTCGAAACCTTAGCTCCCAAGGAGTGGCTGACTCATGTGGCGGACGGTCTTGTCCGCGTCTGGAAAGCCATCGTTTTTTCATGCCCAACATCACGAGCCCACGTCACAAACATCGTGCGCCTTACCTGAAAAAATCCTCTTGATTGGAGCTGCGAAGTGTGTCCGTTGTGGGGACCAAAAGCTGTCCCAAGAGCGTTTTGGAGAAGTGACCTAAGTCCTTATTCCGGAATACTTTGCACATAAGTCCTTTAGACTCAAAGACCTCAGGGCAAGACCCCGCTAAGTCTCTGATTCCCAAAGACCGGGGGAAGAGGGGTGGATTAGCTAGCCAGTTACTAACCAAAACGATAATACATTAGAATCGTTCTGCGCGAACCTTGGTCATCGTCGCGATGCCCCTTACAATAACGTCCGGTTTTAAGTCACGAAAGGAATCTTCGGGTCCATGCCAAATTACCAGGTGATGCTGCAAGAGTTTGAGTCAGTCTCTCGTTCCGGCGATGACGTGAAATCTCTCATGCAGCAGATGGCTCAGCGACTCCACGAAGAAATGGCTCGCTACAACTGGGTTGGCTTCTACCTGATGGAACCCCCCACTTTCGATGCTTTGGTATTGGGTCCGTACTCTGGAAGCTTCATGCCCACCCTCCGCATTCCTCTTAACAAGGGTTTGTGCGGAGCTGCAGCCACCTCCGCCAGAACGGTCGTCGCCAACAATGTCTCTGAAGATCCTCGCTATCTCGGATCGGATCTGGTGAAGGCGAACATTGTGGTTCCGATCCTGGCAAGAAATCAGGTGATCGCGGAACTCTGCATCGAGAGCTATTTCGCGGACACTTTCAATCATGCTGAGCAGGCGTTCATCGAGTCTTGCGCCGCGGTAGTTCAAAACGCAATCCGCAATAATGAACTTGCCCGATAGCAGCGGAAATCTACCCGCGGAAATCCGCGACTCCGTCCCACACCAACTGGACGGCAATAGCGAGAATTAGAAACCCGAAGATGCGGCTGATCGCGCCAATTGCACCCGGTCCAAGGCGTTTAACAAATGGACCTCCAAGACATAGAAACAGGCAAACCGTCAGCCCGATCGCGAGAATACCGAGAACCATTCCCAGATACGCCAGCATGCTGTCGGCATGCGCAGCCAGACCCATGACAACCCCAATCGATCCTGGTCCCGAGAGCATCGGCATCGCCATGGGCGTCAGAGAAATGTCTTCCTTGGTATACGCTTCGCTGTTCTCCTCATGCGTCATGCGGCTCGTGCCGGTCACCATTCCCCAAGCCGTGTTAGCGACAATCAATCCACCCGCAATTTTGAGCACTGGCAGCGAGATGCCAAAGAAGTTCAGAACAAATCGCCCGAACAACATGAACACGACAAGAATTGCGACGACATAAAAACCAGTCTTCAACGCGGTCTGCTTGCGTTCCTGCGAAGAAAAGTCACTTGTCAGGCTGAAAAAGAGCGGAATTCCGCCGAAGGGATTCACAATCGGGAAGAGCGCCAGAAACGTAGCAGTCGCCGCCGAAGGCAACCCCTGCAGCACGTGAGAGATGGCCAATTGTGCGTTCATCGTCGAGGCGAACCTGAGTATACCTTCATGACATTCGTTGCGACGAGACAACTGCTTTTTTTTGATCGAAACGCTCTTACGAGGAAACTATCGTTGCGGCGCAGCTTTTGGGGCAGGCTTAGCACTCAGATCCGGAGTAGTCGTACTCGCGATCACGCCATCCCCGCTCGAACGTTGAGCATGACGCGGAATTTTCTTAGCCGGATTCGACTGCGCTGTACGGTGGTCGAAATACACGACCGTATTCGGCGCAACATCATCGCTACGCTGCCGCTTCGCGATCGTCACATTAGTCTTAGGTGACAAGGGTTTTTTCGAAGACTGTACTTGCTGACGATTCGTTTCGCGAGGACCAGATGCAGAGGGAACGATCGCCGCAGGTTTTGCTACAAGTGGAATGCTGGGCTCAACTGTAGCGGGAGGATTTGTCGGTGCAGAAGTCATCGCAAAGTTTTGAGAACTTGAGGCCTCCGAATTTGAGGTAGAAGCAAAATAATTTTGATGGCGAACCGAAAATCCTAGAGCAATCGCCACCAGCAATAGCGTGGCGAACGCAACGCCTGAACGCCAGTGCCAAGTCGTTAGAAAGCTCGCGGTTGTCGATTTTGTTTTGCGCTCTGACTCAGGCTCGCGAGCATCGACCATCGCGTCAGTGCCAAGAATTCCCGAGGAATCTATTTCTGGTCGCTGCAATTCTTGCGAAACCGAAATCGATTCTGCGGTGTCAACATCAGTTGAAGTCAAATCGAAGTTTAAAGAATGATCAGCAACTATTGGATTGGCGAGAGCACTCTCGGCAAAGCTTGGCCTCGTAACCCCATGTTCAGTATTAAGCGAAGGGATCGTCGCAAGCGAAACAGGTTCCACTGGCTCTGGAATCCGGCGCATGAAATCGCGCATCGGTGCTTTCAAATGATGTACAAATTCCAGCGAAGCCGAACGCGCACCTGTGTGAGTTTCCACGGTCGCCGTCAATGCATTGTCCGGACCAGCTTCGACGCGCAATTCGAGATCAGCAAAATTGTCAGGGACCGCGTCGGGAGACACGATTTCGACTGTGTATCCTCGCGCAAGCAGATCAAAGGCAAGCTCACGCGCGCATTGATGGGAACGAGAGATGATGCGAGCCAGCGCCATTGCGTTTGCCACTGCGAGCGTTCGTTAGATGCACGTAACCCGCTCGAAAGCTTTCTCGCGCTATTGCTCCAAGACGTGAGTAGCCCGATTCAAAGCCGCTGCTAGTGCTGCAATTTGCTCTCCAGTTCGGCGAAGATCCCCACGATCGATCGCCTCATTGATACCCGGAATCACCACCGCTGCGTAGCCGGTGTATTGGCCTGGCGCGTAAATCGAGTGGTGAAACCACGGACGGTTCGGTAACCCTTCTGGCACCAGCAGCGCCCGCTCTGCATCCCGGAGTTTAGCATTGATTCGACTGGGGTCAGCAGGCATTTTTCGCTGTTTCTGTAACATTTTCGCGCCGGCTTCCTGCAGATGATGCGCTCCTGCAAAGGCCGCGCCAAAGTCGGGAGCTTTGTCACCAAACTTGTCCTGAGCCTTGGTCTTGGCAGCTTCGATGTACGCGGAAATCTCTTTCCCATAATCCTCATAATCGTAGGGAAGAACGTCCGCATCGGCCATTCGGATAACTTCCAAACCGTAAATACGAGCCATTTCCTGCTCGTAAAGGAAGTCGGGATCGCCGAACTTCTTGAACCAGGCGAAGTTATCGAATGCGGAGTGGTAGACACCATACTCACCATTTGAGCCGATGTCGGTCGACGGGACTCCCAGATGTTGCAGGAATACCGTGTAGTCCGATCCGCTCCCGAGATCTCCTACCGGCACGTCGCCGCGAAGTGCAGCAATTGGGGTCCGCGTAGGTCCACCGCTGGATTCCTGCGCCCGTCCGTTACTTTCCTTTGGCTGAGACGTTTTTCTCCACGCGTCGTAGACCGTACCTCCTTCTGGCGAAGGAACCGTTTTCGCGATCTCGCGGATGAACTCCTTGAGAGAAGGAACCCCAGAAGCGCCGAATTTTTTTCCTGAAACCGCAACGTCCATATTGAAATATGCAGCAGCTTTTTGCAGTTTCTCGGCATTATCTTCGCCCCACTCGGTGGATCCCATCAGTCCTTCTTCTTCCGCGTCCCAACTGCTGAATACAATCGTGCGCTTCGGTTTCCAGCCTGTCTTCAACAATTCTCCGACCCCATGAACCGCTTCGAGCATTGCTGCTGTGCCGCTATTCGGATCTACCGCTCCATAAACCCACGCGTCCCGATGGTTACCTGCAACAACCCACTCGTCGGACGCCGAAGTTCCAGGCACTTTGCCAATCACATCCCAAATGGTGCGGAATTGGAAATCCTGCTTCAAATGCATCTTTACTTTCGCGGGACCTGGACCGACGTGGTAGGTAAACGGCAACGCGCCCTGCCACTCGCGAGGAGAGACTGGACCCGCAAGATGTTCCAGAATTGGCGATGCATCCGCGTACGAAAGCGGCGTCACCATGATCTTCGGCATCTGCGGGGAATCCTTGGGCGCGATGCGCTTCGAATCGGGGAGATCGGGCCTTGAGGCAATGCCCGGAGTCGTCGGATCACCGGGAAACTGGAACATGTATCCGATCGATCCGCGCTGCACGGCGCTTGCGGGACGCCATGGACCCTTGGGATAAGGGTCCCCACGGTAATATCCATCATCTTTCGGGTCGGAATAAATGATGACTCCTGACGCGCCGCGCTCCTGTGCCACGAAAGCTTTCACGCCTCGAAAATTTTCGCCGTAGCGCACGATCACGATCTTGCCGCGTACATCCACGTTCATCTGCTTCAACTTGTCGAAGTCTTGCGGTGTGCCATAGTTCGCGTACACAACATCGGCCTCGGCATCGCCGGAGGGCGACATGCTGTTGAATGCAGTCAATACACGCGGATCATCCTGGAACGGGTCGCTGTCAACATGTTCACGCCGCGGACCATGCATCTCCACTCCCTCCGGCGCGGTCATATCCACATGGATTTCGACGGGAGAATTAAACCAGGCTTTGTATTCCACAATAGCTGTATCGAGCCCAGCCTCGCGAAATTTACCGGCAACGTATTCGGCGGTCGCTTTATCTTCAGGAGATCCCGCGACGTGCGGCGCCTGCGTCAGGATGCGCAGATGCTCTTCGGCCAATTTGGGATCGGGAACGGCCATGAACTTCTTTTCGATCTCTTGTTCGCGCGCAACATCGCGAAAGCCAGTCATCATCCAATTCGCAGAGCCGGGTTTCGGGCCGCCATCGGAGGTCTTATCAAAGGCTAGAACGCTCGCACTAACCACCAGGAAGAACAACGCCGCACTACAGAAAATTTTCATGTCTCTCTTTAGATGATCCAAATTCAGACAATGCCGATTGACTCGCGGTTCACGCTGCAAGGTACGTGCAACACAAGATAAAGATTGTAACGCGGCGCGAGAGTCCCCGATTGCAAGGGTTACACTGAAACAACATGGAAAAGTCGCCAACTGCTCGTTTTTCCGATCGGGTGGAGAACTACATCCGTTACCGCCCGGGGTATCCTCCGGAGGTCGTCGAGCTTCTTCGCACGGAATGTGGACTGCTTCCCGACCATATCGTCGCGGATGTTGCCTCAGGAACGGGAGCGTTCACGCGGCTGCTCCTCGAAAATGGAAATACGGTGTATGCGGTGGAACCGAATGCTGAAATGCGCGAAAAGGGCACCGAACTGTTAGCCGGATATGACAGGATGGTCCCCGTCGCAGGAACCGCCGAAAAGACGACCCTGACTTCAGCCTCGGTCGATTTCGTTACTGCCGCGCAGGCGGCTCATTGGTTCGATTTGCGCAAAACGCGGGCGGAATTTGCCCGTATCCTGAAACCCGCTGGGTGGTGCGTGCTCATCTGGAATGAGCGGGCAACGGAAACGACAGCTTTTCTGCGCGACTACGAACAGTTGCTCCTGACCTACGGCACCGATTACAAAGAAGTACGTCACGAGCGTACCACTGCGATCATTCACGAATTCTTTGCGCCCGCTCGATCAGAGGAACGCGTCTTCGAAATGCGACAGCAGTTTGACTACGAGGGAGCCGCCGGACGATTGAACTCGTCTTCCTATGCTCCGGCGCCGGGACATCCCAGTTACGAGCCGATGATGCAAGAGTTGCAGAGGATTTTTCGTACGCACGCAAAAGGCGGGATTGTCGAATTCGAATACAAAACGCGCGTGTACTACGGACATCTGTAGAAAGAATCGTAATTGGTAATCTGAAATTTGTAATTCGCGACTTTTTTGAGATTTCAAATTACCAATTACAAATCATAAATTCCATGCCTGAACCCAAATCGTTTCACATGTCGCCCGAAGAGTTTCGCCGACAGGGCCACGCGGTGGTGGATTGGATCGCGGACTACCAATCTCGAATCGAGAGCTTCCCTGTTCTTTCCCAATCCAAGCCGGGAGAGATACGTTCGAAACTGCCGGCTGGTCCTCCGGCCGAGGGTGAGCCATTCGATCGCATTCTCGGCGATATGGAGCGCGTCATCCTGCCCGGCATCACTCATTGGCAATCTCCCAACTTCTACGCATACTTTCCGGCCAATGCGTCAGGACCCGGGATTCTCGGAGATCTCCTCTCATCGGGACTGGGCGTTCAAGGCATGCTCTGGTCAACGAGCCCGGCTTGCACGGAACTGGAAACACACGTGCTCGACTGGCTCGTCTCAATGCTCGGCTTGCCTGAGAAATTCCTTTCGAGCAGCGCGGGTGGCGGCGTCATTCAAGATACCGCTTCGAGCGCGTCTCTGTGCGCTCTGCTCGCCGCACGCGAGCGCGCCACGAAATTCGTCAGCAATCGCAAGGGCTGCGACGGAAAGCTTGTGGCGTACTGCTCGACACAGACCCACTCTTCTGTTGAGAAAGCGATGAAAATTGCTGGCATGGGTTCCGACAACCTGCGGGCAATTCCCGTCGACGGCAATTTCGCAATGCGCGCCGATGCGCTGGAACAACAGATCATAGCGGACATCAGCGCAGGCCTGCTTCCGTGTTTTGTCTGCGCCACTGTCGGGACAACCTCTTCAAACGCGATCGATCCCGTACGCGAAATCGGACGCATCTGCGGCGAACACAATTTGTGGCTGCATGTCGACGCGGCCATGAGCGGCACCGCGGCGCTCTGCCACGAGTTCCGGTTCATTCACGACGGCGTTGAGTTGGCGGACAGCTACACTTTCAATCCGCATAAATGGATGTTCACCAACTTCGATTGCAATTGCTTCTTCATTGCCGACCGCAAACACCTGATTCAAACGCTATCGATTCTTCCAGAGTACCTGCGCAACCAGGCAACGGAATCGGGCGCGGTGATTGATTATCGCGACTGGCACATTCAACTGGGACGGCGCTTCCGCTCGCTGAAGCTCTGGTTTGTAATTCGTCATTACGGCGTTGAGGGGCTGCAGTATCACATCCGTGAGCACATACGACTGGCGCAGCAGTTTGTGGGCTGGGTGCGCAACGACGCGCGGTTTGAGCTGTCGGCGCCCGCAAAACTGAATCTGGTCTGCTTCCGTTTGCGCTCGGGAGACGAGGCGAACCAACGTCTGATGGACCGTTTAAACCGCAGTGGAGACTTGTACCTCACCCATACCAAGCTGGACGGCAAATTCACTCTTCGATTCTGCGTCGGCCAAACGCAATACGCAAGCCCGTCATGTCGAGAAGGCTTGGTATCGCATTCAGGAGGAAACTGCCAAAATCGGCGAATCCTTATAATGTGGACGCAATGACACGGGAGATTTCAGCAGGCGGCGTGGTGCTGCGGGAGATTGATGGAGTGTGGCACCTTGGCTTGATTGAACCGCAGAAAGAAGAGTCTCCCGATCTGAAAACGGCGCGCAAGCGATCCGTAGTGTTGTGCCTTCCCAAGGGTCTGGTCGATGAAGGCGAAAAAGCAGAGGCGGCTGCGATTCGCGAAGTGTACGAGGAGACCGGAATCAGAGCCGCAGTCGTCACCAAGATCGTGGATACCAAGTATGTTTACGTCCGGACCTGGGGCGACGGAGAGCGAGTTTTCAAAATCGTGAGCTTCTATCTGATGCGCTACGTGTCTGGCGAAATCGATGACGTTGCATCGGAGATGCGAGTCGAGGTGAAGCGTGCCCTCTGGGTGCCTCTTGCCGGCGCAACGAAACAGATGGCCTATAGTGGAGAGCGTAAGGTAGTTCGCGACGCGGAGAAGTATGTGGAGGCGCATGGCCTGACAGAGAACGCCCAAGAGAAGAAAATCAAGTCTTCCTAGGCAGGTCGGACGGACCCGAGGTCACACGATACTGTGACCCACGCCCTTGCGCAAAAATTCGAAAAGTAGTTATTGTGTGCCTCCTAAACTATTGTTAACAATAGATTTAACTTGACATTCTCTTCCTGCAACTCTAATCTGGAGTCAACTTAATAGGGCGCATGCCGTTGCCATCCTCACCCCACATCTATCGGCATGCGCCCGTTGTCTTTTTAGGGGTATTCAGGGCTTTCTGACGATTTAATTCAGCTTAGCTCACACCTCTCTGTGCCGGCAGGTCAAGCCAGCGCTTCTCTTCCATGGTTATCGGCCGAACCGCGCTTTTCTTCAAATCGCCCAGCTCGAGGCGACCAATCGAAACTCTCACCAACTGCAAGACGCGTATGTCCAAGCTCTCGAGCATGCGCCGGATATGGCGATTTTTTCCTTCGTCCAGGATGATCTCGAGCCAACTGTTCTTTTGGCCGTGACGCAAGAGTCGTACTCGTTTGGCCCGGAGATGCTCACCATCAGTCATGCACCTGCCCGCAAGCTTGGCGACGAGAACGTCATCCGCCAGGCGATCGATTTGGACGTGGTAAGTCTTGTCGATGTGACTGGCGGGGTCCGTGATGCGCGCCGCCCAATTCGAGTCATTAGTGAGCAGAAGCAGTCCTTCGCTAGCTTTATCCAAGCGACCCACAGGCGCAACCCAGGGCCCAGCTTTTCTCTAGAAGGCTGTATATCGTCTCGCCGTCCTTTCTCGTCGGATGCCGTCGTCACCAGGCCGCGAGGCTTGTTCATCATCAGGTAAATAAAAGACCGCTTCTCTACAGGGGAGCCATCGACTTCAATTCGGTCCGGCGGCACGCGAACGGAGAATTCGGGGTCGCGGCGCAGGCGTCCATTCACCTTGACCCGGTTCGCCTTAATCAGTTGCGTGGCCTGGGAGCGCGAGCAATAGCCCATTTTCGAGAGGGCTCGGGCCAATCCAGAAACTTTCTGGGTTTTCACACGTCTATGCTAAATGGCTTCTGCGGATTCCATTGCGCCGGTCACCGGATGACCGGCCGTCGCCCGATCCGGTTCTTGAGGACGAGCGACATGGTAGGCTGCTCCGGGGACTATTTCGATTGTTACGGCGGGTCTTTAAAGCATTTCAATATCGTGATTTTCGGCTGATGTGGATTGGCGCGTGCACATCGAGCATCGGCACGTGGATGCAAATCGTGGCGCAGGGATGGTTAATTTACCGCCTGAGCCACTCCGCTTTTCTTCTGGCGCTCGATCAATTCCTGGGCGGCATCCCAATTTTCTTATTTTCGCTCATAGGTGGAGTGGTGGCGGACCGCGTGGAGCGGAGGAGGATCCTGCTCGGCTCGCAGTATGTGCAGATGGCGAGCGCGGGCCTGTTGACGATTCTGGTGGCACTGGGCAAGGTCCATGTCTGGCACATCCTGTGCCTGTCGTTCGTCTCGGGTTTTGCGCAGGCATTTGGAGGTCCGGCATACCAGGCGCTGATTCCTACGCTGGTCGAGAAAGAAGATATGCCGAACGCCATCGCGCTGAACTCGATTCAGTTCAATGTAGCGGTGATAGTAGGACCGGCGCTCGCCGGACAGGCGCTGGCAAAACTCGGGGAGAAGTGGTGCTTCGGACTGAACGCGCTTTCATTCCTAGCGCCGATCATATCGCTGACCATGATTACCGCCCGCTTCCTGCCGCAGAAAACGAAAGAATCGGTGTTCTTCAGCCTCAAAGAGGGCATCAAGTTCGTTCGCCGGCAGCCGTCGATGGAAGCGCTGATCATCCTCGCGTTTTGCATGACCGGGCTGAGCATGCCGATGCGAACTTACATCCCGGTATTCGTGAAAGACATTTTTCATCGCGGTCCGGAGACATTCGGCAACCTGCTTGCTCTGATGGGACTCGGCTCAATCATCGGCTCGCTCGGCATTGCCGGGATGGGAAACATCAAAAACAAAGGACGGCTTGCTCTTGGGGCGCTCATGACTCTGGGAGTGGGGATTTCCGGATTCGCGCTCTCAAAGTGGTTGCCGCTTAGCGGAGTGATGCTGGTTTTGGCCGGTGCTTCCATGATGGCCGTTTTTGCAAATGTGAATTCGCTCGTGCAATTGATCACGACAAATGAAATGCGCGGGCGCGTGATGAGCGTCTACAACTTCGCGTTTCGCGGAGGCATGCCGATGGGAAATCTCTTATCGGGATGGCTGGTTCCCATATTCACCGCACCGTATGTATTGGCAGCAAACGGGGCGCTGCTCGTGCTGCTCGCTCTCTACTTCCTCGTCGTGCAAAGGCGAGTCGCCGCGCTCTAAAGCTACCCATCGCTCATCGTACTCAATTTGCGCTTCTGACTTCCGGCAGAGTGTTTCTGGATCTTTAATTCTTAACCCAGCAGCACAACTTCGAGGCACTTTCCCGCGTCATAGAACCACGAGCGGAGCGTGCTTCTATGACAGCTGCAGATGTTCTTATTGAAACCTTAATTGACTGGGGCGTTGAGGTTGTTTTCGGACTTCCGGGAGATGGCATCAACGGCCTGATGGAATCGCTTCGAACTCGTCAGGAGAAGATTCGTTTCATCCAGGTACGCCACGAAGAATCGGCCGCATTCATGGCCTGTGCGTATGCCAAATTTACCGGAAAGCTTGGAGTCTGCCTGGCTACCTCTGGTCCTGGCGGAATTCACCTGTTGAATGGGCTATACGACGCGAAGATGGATGGCCAGCCCGTGCTGGCGATCACCGGCTTGCAGTTTCATGATCTGATCGGAACTTATACGCAGCAAGACGTGGCGCTCGATCGCCTTTTTATGGATGTGGCTGTGTACAACGAACGTGTGATGGGCCCAACGCACGTGGAGAACGTAACCGATTTAGCGGTCCGCACCGCCCTCTCGTACAGAACCGTCGCCCACATTTCATTTCCCGTCGACTTTCAGGAGATGGAAGTGAAGGACCGGCAGCGCTCGAAACGTAATGTTCCACATCACACATCGCACGAAGAAGCGGAAGGCGCGATGATGGCCGACCCCGGTGATCTGAACCGAGCGGCTGACGTCCTGAATGCCGGGAAAAAAGTTGTGATCCTTGCGGGACGGGGCGCACTCCACGCAACCGCGGAACTGGAACAGGCCGCAGATATTTTAGGAGCTCCGATTGTGAAAGCGCTCCTCGGCCGCGGCGCTGTTCCCGACGATAGTGCCTACACCACGGGCACGATTGGACTGCTTGGCACGCGTCCATCCCAGGAAGCGATGGAGAGTTGCGACACGCTTCTCATGGTTGGTACGTCGTTTCCTTACATCGAATTCTTGCCGAAGCCGGACGATGCCAAAGGAGTCCAGATCGAGCGCGATCCCAAACGTATCGGCCTGCGGTTTCCCATCGAAGTAGGGTTGGTCGGCGACAGCCGGCAGGTACTTCGCGAATTGCTGCCTCGTCTGAAGCGAAAAGAGAACAGGAATTTTATCGAGAAAGCTCAAAAAGGCATGGCGGAGTGGCGCAAGGCGATGGAAAAGCTGGAGACACGCCAGGACATTCCGATGAAGCCGCAGGTGATCGCTCACGAGTTGGGCCGGCGGTTGCGCTCCGATGCAATCGTAAGCTGCGACAGCGGCACAATCGCCACCTGGTGGGCGCGGCACATTCCTGTGAAAGCAGGACAGATGCACAGCCTTTCCGGCAATCTCGCGAGCATGGCAAACGGGCTTCCCTATACGCTCGCGGCACAAGTTGCTTACCCAGACCGGCAATGCGTTGCATTTGTGGGCGACGGCGGCTTTTCCATGCTGATGGCGGATTTTTCCACGGCTGTGAAATACAACCTCCCGATCAAAGTCGTGATCATCAAGAACGGCACGCTGGGACAGATCAAGTGGGAGCAGATGGTATTCCTTGGCAATCCGGAGTTCGCGGTCGAATTGCAGGACATCGATTTCTCCGCGATCGCGCGAGCCTGTGGCGGAACAGGATTCACGGCGAAGGATCCAGCGAATTGTGGGCAGGTGGTCGAAGAATTTTTGAATGCTCCGGGTCCTGCGATTCTGGAAGCGGTTGTCGATCCCCTGGAACCCCCGCTACCTCCGAAGGTAACGGCGGACCAGGCTTTGAAGTTTGCCGAGTCTCTGGTTCGGGGAGAGCCGAACCGCACTAAAATCGCGCTCACTGCTCTCGCTGACAAGGTTCGGGAAATGGTCTAAAGAGAAATACGGATGAAACGCTCGTCCAAGATTCAATCCGCAAGATCGCAGAGTAGTGCGAATTCGAACGCTGACGAGACCACGTGCACCCGAACGAACAACTCTGACGGTATTGAGGCGCGAAGCGGGCAAGTGCCGGGCATGCGATCTCTGGAAGAATGCAACTCAAACAGTTTTCGGAGAGGGCTCGCCGAAGGCGAAGATCATGTTCCTCGGGGAGCAGCCTGGAGATCAAGAGGACAGGATGGGTCATCCTTTTGTAGGTCCGGCAGGAAAGCTCCTCGATGAAGCGTTAGAGGAAGCAGGCATTGATCGGAAGCGGATATACCTCACGAATGCGGTGAAGCATTTTAAGTGGACCGCGTCCGAACGCGGGAAGCGGCGCATTCATAAAAAGCCTCGGGCATCTGAAATCAAGGCGTGCCGTCCCTGGCTTGAAGCGGAGATGCGCATTGTACAGCCGCAAATTCTCGTAGCACTGGGCGCCACCGCGGCACAAGCACTCTTTGGAGCGAGTTTCAGTGTGACTCGCCAGCGTGGTCAGGTCATCAAATCGGGATTGGCTCCGTTCACGCTGGCAACGGTGCATCCCTCTTCCATCCTCAGGGCGCCGGATGCCGATGCTCGTCGCGAGCAAATGCGAATGTTCATCAATGACCTCAAGCGTGTCGCTTCCCTCGCGGGGAGCGCACGCGCGGCCTAGTGCTGGAATTCAGAGCCCTTTTCCCTCGAGATTGCCCCTCAACCCGACCAACTTCTACCCACTGCAGCGCATCCCAAAGGTCTTGTTGAAAAGACTGAATTCATTACCTTTTATGCGATTTTTGGGGCTCTCATTTTTCCTCTGCGTGGTCACGAGTTGGGCGCAGCTAGCGGTGCAGCCTCCTCAGGAGATTTATGAAGGGCAAAACGTGTCCGCGGTCGACCTGATCGGAAATCCCCACCGCGATATGGAGCCTCTTCGCCCGCTGCTAAAACAGAAGGCCGGACAACCCTATTCGCAAGCGAAGATCGAGGAGAGCATTGCCGCGCTCAAAGCAACGGGGCAGTTTCCAAAAGTTGAGGTGAATGTGGTGCCCGACCTTGCAGGCTTACGACTTAACTTTCTGCTCGAGCCGGCTTACTACCTCGGCATGGTGACTTTTCCCGGGGCCTCGAAGATTTTTCCCTATACGCGCCTCTTACAAGTTGCCAATCTGCCGGATGAGGATCCCTTCGACAAAGCGCGAATCGCACCCGCGAATCGAGGCCTGCAAGATTTCCTGCGTCATGCCGGATACTTTCAAGCCAGCGTTCAAAGCGATTATCAAATTGACGACGCGCATCAACTCGTCAATGTTACGTTCTCGGTCACGCTCGGCAAACAGGCACGCGTTGGCGAAGTAAGGTTCGAAGGCGTTGACGACATCGAGAACAGCCGGCTGTCGCGCACCATTCGATCGCTTCGCGCACGTTTTACTGGAGGCCTCTTAAAGCGCGGCAAGACCTATTCAGGTGGTCGTATGCATGCGGCCACATCTCTCGTCCAGAGAACCCTGTCGCAACAGCATCGCTTGGCGAGCAAAGTCCAGGAACTGCCGCCACAGTATCACCCGGATACGAATCGCGTTGACGTTGGGTTCAAGGTTGAATTGGGGCCGACAGTCGTCGTGCGCGTCACGGGCGCACGCCTTGCTTTGTTTTCTTTCCTATCCAATCGACAAATGAAGAAGTTGATTCCGATCTACTCCGAGGGAGCGGTCGACGACGATCTGGTCCAGGAAGGCCAACAGAACCTGGTTAGCTTTTTCCAGCAAAAAGGCTTCTTTGACGTGAAGGTCAGCACCGATCTTCAGCGCGGCCCCGAGAAGACTCTGTTGACCTATCAAATCAACAAAGGGAAAAAACACAAAGTAGATCGCATTTCATTCCGCGGCAATCACCAACTTTCGGAGAAAGATCTGCTCGACCAGGTAGAGGTCAAGAAGGGTCATTTGTGGTGGCATGGCAAGTTCAGCGAAAAGCTTTTGAAGCAGAGCGCTAAGAATCTGGAGGCTCTGTATCACGATCACGGGTTTGAGGGGGTCAAGGTAGCCTCGCAGGCAGTCGCTCACGAACCCAAAGTCGATGTGCTGTTCACAATCGAAGAGGGCCCACAGACGTTGGTCGACAATGTTGAGGTGAGCGGCAACAACAGCCTGCCTAAAAACGAACTTACTAAACCGGTCGGTTTTCAGCTTCAACCTGGCAAACCATTTTCTCCGCGTCGATTGTCGGATGACCGCAATCGCATCTCAGCCACCTATCTGAATCGCGGCTATCTGAACGTCGAGGTGCGGCCCAGTGTAAAGCGCAATCCGAGCGATCCCCATCGCGTGGATGTGCTCTTTGCCGTGACCGAACACCAGTTGGTTCGAGTAGGAGAGGTCATCTACCTGGGCCAGCAGCAGACGCGCCTGTCACTCATTCGCAAGACTGCACGAATTCCGACGGAAGCGCCGATGCAACGAGGACAATTGCTCGAAGCAGAAAGCCGCCTTTACGACCTGAACATTTTTGACTGGTCGAGCGTCGGTCCAAGGAAACCGATTACGGACCAGACGGAGGAAGCAGCGCTCGTAAAGGTACACGAGTCCAAGCGTAACGAGATTACCTACGGATTTGGTTTTGAAGTTTCCCATCGTGGCGGCAACATCCCCGCAGGAACCGTGGCGGTGCCCGGAATTCCGCCCGTGCAACTAGGCGGCAACCAGGTCCAACCCAGTGAGTCGACCTTCGCCAGCCCCCGCGGTTCCATCGAGTTCACACGGCGTAACATGCGCGGCCTCGGCGAGACTGCGAGCGCGGCGATCTTGCTTTCCCGCCTCGATCAACGCGTTCTGCTCACCTATTCGCAGCCGCACTTCATAGGCTCGCGATGGAAATCCTTAAGCAGCTTTTCGATTGAGCGTTCCACGGAAAACCCGCTCTTCGCAGCGGGTCTCGGCGACCTTTCGTTTCAGGTTGAACGCGAATTAGGCACGCAAAACAATACGCGCCTGCAGATACGCTACGATTTCAATAAAACCATCCTCTCGCATCTGCTGGTGCCCGAACTCGTATTGCCGCAAGACCAAAACGTCCATCTCTCCACTTTCTCCGGCACGCTCATCCGCGACACGCGCGACAAACCGCTCGATGCTCACCGCGGGATGTTCGAAACCATCAACCTGGGAATCACGCCCACGTCGCTTGGCTCGAGTGCGAATTTCGCCAAGCTCTTCGGACAGTACGCTTACTACAAGTCGGTGCACTCTATTGTTTTTGCAAACAGCGTACGGTTGGGCCTTCTCAAGTCATTCGACGGTAGTTTCGTGCCGACAAGCCAGTTATTCTTCTCCGGAGGCGGCACCACGCTTCGTGGCTTTCCCATCAACGAGGCCGGTCCGCAGCGCATCGTGCCCTTCTGCAATGTTCTCAAGGGCGAGACTGGGTGCGTGAACGTCACCGTTCCAGTGGGTGGAAGACAGCTGTTCATTTTGAACTCCGAAGCTCGCTTCCCTCTCGGAATTACGAAAGCGCTAGGCGGCGTGGTGTTTTACGACGGCGGCAATGTATACAGCGCCATCAACCTGCGAAATTTTGCCGACAACTACTCGAACACGATCGGCGTGGGATTGCGATACACGACGCCAGTGGGACCAGTACGTTTTGATATCGGTAAAGACCTCAATCCCGTCCCCGGTATCAAGTCGATTCAATACTTCATCACGCTGGGCCAGGCTTTTTAGGAGTCATCATGCAGTGGAAAAAGGCGGTCGGTTGGACATCCATAGCGATCCTGATCCTCCTCATCGTGGGCGGAGTTGGTGGCTATCTCTATCTGCGAAGCAATAGGTTCCAACAGTTCGCACTACGAACCATTTCCGAAAAAGTGGAGACAGCCACTGGCGGAAAAACGCAAATCGGCAGCTTGGACTTCCGCCTATCCACCTTGACTGCGCACCTCTACAACATTGTCATTCGAGGCACCGAGTCTCCTGACGCTCCTCCCCTGCTCAAGGTCGATGAGCTCACAGTGAGCTTGAAGATCGTTTCAGCATTCCAGCGCAAAGTAAGTCTTAGCGAACTGGCGATCCGACATCCGGTTGTTCGTTTGGAGGTCAAGCGCGACGGTACGAATAACCTGCCCCAGGCCCCGCCGAGCCAGTCAAAAAGCAATACAGATATTTTCGATCTGGCCGTAAAACATCTCGCTCTCAGTCATGGAGAGGTCGACTACAACGACAACAAAACCCCGCTCAACGCCGACCTCTACGATCTCAACGCGGACATTAGCTTCAATTCCCTGGCGGCGAGCTATAGCGGAACGATTTCCTACAACAATGGCAGGTTGCAATACGCGCAGTATGCGCCGTTCCCGCACAGTTTCAACACAAGGTTCACTGCGACCCGAACTCGCTTCGCTCTGGAATCAGCCGAAATGAAAGTCTCGTCTTCGACCGTTTCGCTCCGTGGCGACATTAACAATTATGCCGATCCGGTGGTCGCGGGCGACTACGATATCCGGATTCACACTCAGGATTTTGCTGCCATGTCTCCCGCTGTGAAGGTTGTTGGCGACGTTACGATTACGGGAAAACTCCAGTATCAGAATCAAGGCAATCAGCCTTTCATGAAGAGCGTTCAGGTTGCGGGCCAACTCGCCAGCGAAGGACTCTCTGCGGTCACCTCAACCGGGAAGCTCGACGTGCGTAGATTGAGCAGCACCTATCAACTGGCGAATGGAAGTTTGCAGGCCCATCAGATCGAAGCCCAAACTCTTGGCGGGGTTATCCGCGCCGATCTCGACATGCGGAATCTCGACACAACTCCCAGTTCTCAGGTGCGGGCTACCTTCCGAAGTATTTCTCTTCGCGCTGTGCAACAGGCGACGCGCCAGTCTGAAATGAAGGAGGTCGCAATTTCCGGCAGCATCGACGGCACAGCGGATGCCTCGTGGACCGGCAGCATGAACAACCTGCGTGCGCGCTCCGACTTAGCCATTCATGCGGCCGCGAAAAGCACGAGTGCAAACTCGGCGGCCAATGTTCCGGTGGATGGCGTGATTCATGCGCTATACGATGGATCGCGAAATATTATCAACATGCGGCAGAGTATCCTCCGCATTCCGTCGACCACGCTAACCGCCGACGGAGAAATCAGCGATCACTCGAATTTGAACATTCATGTCCAAGCGAATGATCTGCATCAATTCGCGGAAGTAGCTTCGTCGTTTACCGCGAACAATTCCGCGCCGACTCCAATTTCTGGCTCGGCGAACCTGAACGCTGTAGTGAACGGTTCGACCAAGAATCCACACATCTCGGGCACGGTCATCGCCCAGGACCTTCACGTGCGAGGCAGCGAATGGAAGAACGCGGGATTCTCGATCTCTGCGAATCATTCGCAAGTCGTTGTGTCGAACGGAGTGCTGGTAAGCGCTAAGCGCGGCCGGGCTTCTTTCGATGCCACCGTGGCTCTCCGGAACTGGTCTTATCTTCCAAGCAATCCGTTGCGCGCAAACCTTTCGGTGCAACAGATCTCGGTCTCCGATCTCGAACATCTGGCAAATGTCCAATATCCAGTTAGCGGAGACCTGTCGGCGAATGTTTCTGTCAAGGGATCGCAGGATAACCCGGCGGGTTCGGGATCCGCTAGCATTTCGAATGCGCGGGCCTACGACGAAACTCTGCAGGACTTGACGCTGAAGTTCCAGGCCGCGAACGGAACCATCGACTCCAAACTTCATATCGCGGCCGCCGCAGGCTCTGCGGACACCAGTTTGTCTTTTACGCCCAAAACGAAGGCTTACAAAATCAAATTTGATGCGCCCGCGATCGTCCTGCAAAAACTGCACAAAATGCAGGAAAAGAACATGGACATCAAAGGCACTCTTTCGGCCTCAGCCAGCGGCGAAGGCACCATCGACAATCCGCAGCTTACCGTGTCCTTACAAGTGCCAAAGCTCGAAATGCGCCAGCAAACGATCGCCGGGCTTAAGGCCGAGGCCCACCTTGCCAACAAACAAGCTGCGTTGACTCTCGATTCCGAGGTCGTTCACGCCTCAATACGTGCCCGCGCCAATATCAATTTGTCGGGCGATTACCAGACCACTGCCTCCATCGACACGAGCAGCATCCCCCTCGAAGCTTTACTAGCCAGCTTTTCGACTACGGTTCCGCAGGGATTCCAAGGCCAAACCGAACTGCATGCGACCCTCAAGGGGCCTCTCAAAGACAAGACGAGGCTTGAGGCACACGTCACGATTCCGACTCTGAAAGCGAATTATCAGCAGCTCGAGATCGCGGCCGCATCACCGATTCACGCCGACTATATGAATTCCGTCGTCACCGTGCAGCCCGCGGAAATTCGCGGCACTGAGTCTTCTCTTCGAGTTCAAGGCAGGATTCCTCTAGCCGGATCATCCGTCCCGAACTTCACCGCTCAGGGATCAGTCGATGTCGGAATCGTTCGAATGTTCGCACCCGACATTCACAGTTCAGGAAAAGTGACGTTGGACATACGCGCGTCGGGATCAGTGACGAACCCTTCGATTCAAGGCGACGTTCGTATGCAGGATGTCGCGATGACGACTCCCGACGCTCCAATTGGAGTTGCAAAACTGAATGGCACTCTCGCCGTTAGCAACGACCGCGTGCAGATCAACAGCATGACGGGCGAAGTTGGCGGTGGGCAAATGTCGGTGGGGGGTTCAATCGTCTATCGGCCCAACCTGCAATTTAATCTCGCCATACGGGGGTCGTCTGTGCGCGTTCGTTATCCGCAGGGTCTCAGATCGGTACTGGATGCGAACCTGACGCTCTCCGGCAATATGCGAGCTTCGACACTGAACGGCCGAGTTCTGATCGACAACCTGTCGTTCACTCCCGATTTCGATCTGGCAAGCTTCAGCGATCAGTTCAGCAGCAATGCGGCTACTCCCGCGGAACCCGGCTTCGCCGACACGGTCAATCTTGCGGTGCTGGTGCAATCCAAATCGAACCTCAGTGCTCGTAGCTCTCAGGTGAGCCTCGAGGGAGCCGTTAATTTGCGAGCCGGCGGAACGGTTGCCAATCCGGTCGTGACGGGCCGCACCGATCTCAACTCGGGCGAACTTTTTTACCGTAACAATCGTTACGAACTGCAGCGCGGTATCATTACATTCACCGATCCCACTCAAATCAATCCAAACCTCGATGTCTCGGTCACAACTCAGGTTGAACAATATAACCTAACTATGACGTTACGTGGCCCGTTCGATAGACTCACGATTTCGTATGTATCCGATCCCCCTCTCGCAACCGCTGACGTCATCAACCTGATCGCTTTCGGAAAAACCACTTCGGAATCGGCTGCCAGCAGCAGTAGCCAGAGCACAGACTCAATGATCGCTTCGGGAGCGCAGAGCGCAATCGGCAGCGGCGTCAGCAGCGGCGTTCAAAAGCTGGCTGGCCTATCCAGTCTGCAGATCGATCCGCTGGTAGGAGGCAATAGTCAGAACCCCTCCGCGCGCGTTGCGCTGCAGCAACGCGTCACCAAGAACTTCCTGTTCACGTTCTCCACTGATGTCTCTCAGCCCGGGAATGAAATGGTTCAAGGCGAGTATCAAATCAACAAGCGCTGGTCGGTGAGCCTGACGCGCGATCAATTGGGAGGAGTTTCCGTCGACGGCCGCTACCACACGAAGTTTTAGCGGGATGCTACAAATCTCAAAGCAGAGTTATCAGGCAGCGTTCTTGAGCTGATCATGTTCGGAAGGCTGTCCTTTGGCTGGTATTTTCCCTTTTGCGCTCTCTTTGGCTAGCTCCGCATTCAATTCGGCTCCCACTAGAAGCGCGAACGAATTCCAGTACAGCCACGTCATAAAAGCGATGAAACCTGCCAAGGTTCCATACGTCCGGTTGAAGTTCGCGAAGTGCCGGAAGTAAATTCCCAGCAGATAGGAAAGCCCGATCCAGAAACTCACAGCCAGAATCGCCCCCGGCAGTGTGGCCAGAAAACGCTGCCTCACATTAGGCGCGAGAAAATAGATCGCCTCCACAGCCAGCACCGTCAGAACGATTGCACCCGCCCAGTGAATCACCGGCCACAACATGACAAACATTTGCGAGACCGACAGACGTGATGCCAGCCACTCCCCAAATTCGGGTCCGAGGATCATGACGGTAAGCGCAGCCAGCCACAAACCAATGCAGAGGAATCCCAGTCCAATGGCAATGATACGCGTCTTCCAGAAGGGACGGTTATCCTGCGCGTCGTAGGCTATGTCCAGCGCTTCGATCGTGGCGTCGAATGCCGAAGACGCGACCCAAATCGTTCCCAGCATGCCGACGGAGAGCCATGTCGTGCGCTTGGAATTCAGAACATCGAACAGTGTGGACTGAACAAATCGCATCGTCTCGGGCGGCAGGAGCCGGGACATGAATTCGAGGGTGCGCACGAACATGTCCGTGAAGGGTATCGAACCCAACACCGCGGAAAGAAAGATCAGCCCGGGAAATATGGCAAGGACGAAGTAGTACGACAACGCCGCCGCGACCTGCAGCGTATGGTGCTTCACTAAATCCTGATAAGTCGCCCGAACCGCCCGCTTGATCCCTGCCCAAGTCACGAAGGATTTTGATGCGAACGTACTACCGCGGGTAGGAAGTGAGAATTATGTTTCTGAAAAACCGACGGCGGCTAGCGCCGAGGGCGTCTTCCGCTGCAGAAGGGTAATCTACACTACTGTGACTTCCGCTTCGCCCTGCTTCTCCAGCACCTGAATTCGGACCGTATTCGCGCTGCGCTCGAGGTACAAACTTAAGTGCGTGTCATGGACACAAAGATTGCGGATCCATAGCTGAGGAATTCCATCTGGCAAATATGGGCGCTTGAAAGTCAGCTTCTTCCCGGATCCATGAATCGAAATTCCGAGACAGGCCTGCAGCAGCATGAATACGGCCCCCGCCGACCACGCCTGAGGCGAGCAAGCTACCGGGTAAAGTACAGGGCCTTCCGCCGAACGCCGTTCGAGTCCGCAAAAAAGTTCTGGAAGCCTGTGAAGTTCAACTGCGCTGCTTACGTCGAGTAGACCCATGAGAATCCGTCCCGCAGATTCACGGAAACCATATCGTGCCATGCCGGCAGCTACGATCGCATTGTCGTGTGGCCAAACCGAACCATTGTGGTAGGACAGCGGGTTGTATCGAGCTTCCTTCGAAGCTACTGTACGAACTCCGAAGCCACTAAAAAAGTCGCCGCTCATTAGCGTTCGCGAAACCAGATGCGCCCGATCTGGCCTTACGATACCGGAAAACAGGCAGTGACCCGGATTCGACGCTCGAACGTGGCAAGCTTTCTTATGACCGTCAAGGGCAAGAGCGTAAGTAGAAAGATCCTTGCACCAGAACGCGTCTTCGAAACGGCGCTGCAATTCCAACGCTTCCTCTGTGAGTGAGGCTTGACGCGTCGCGTCGCCGAGCGCTCCGCACATTTGAGCTGCTGCGAGTTTGGCGGCATAAACGTAACCTTGAACCTCACACAGCGCGATTGGAGGATCAGCCAGCACTCCATCAGCATGAAAGACCGAATCGCTTGAGTCCTTCCATCCCTGCTGAGTCAAGCCTTTGCTGCCGTGACGTTCATATTCGGTAAAACCGTCACCATCAATATCGCCATACCGATCGATCCATTGAAGCGCCAGATCTATGTGCGGCCAAAGTCCCTTGAGAAATTCGAGATCCGCGGTCGCATCGAAATACTCCCCGGCGAGTATGACAAACAATGGGGTGCTGTCAACACTGCCATAGTAGCGGCCGAAGGGCACTTCTCCGAGATTGGCCATCTCTCCACGGCGCATCTCGTGCAGAATCTTGCCGGGCTGTGCTTCGTTGTCGAGGTCAACTTCAGTAGCTTGTGTAGACGCCAGAAATTGTAAGACTCCCCTGGCAATGGCAGGTGCAATCCAGAGCATTTGCATCGCGGTGATAATTCCGTCGCGGCCGAATACCGTGCTGAACCAAGGCACCCCGGCGTATGGATAATCCGTTTCGGGATTCCCTAACGTCATCATCTCAACATCCGC
Source organism: uncultured Acidobacteriaceae bacterium (assembly GCA_963822545.1). Lineage (GTDB taxonomy): Bacteria > Acidobacteriota > Terriglobia > Terriglobales > Acidobacteriaceae > Acidiflorens. The sequence goes on along the minus strand of CAWGIB010000010.1, from coordinate 203,992 downwards.
GATAGAGCGCCGGATCCAACGATTGAGGCGGTCATTGGAACTGGATATGTCGCAAACAGTTTCGGAAACCGCTTTCAATTCGCTCTCAGCCGCGACCAGGGCCCGATCGTAGCCAACCGGATGTCGAGCGGGCTTGGGGTCGAAGAGTATCGAAATGTGAATCGTGCTCGAGTCACCAGGCGCCACGCTCACCTTGAACTGAAGTTCGGAGGGAACGATCCGATCAGGAGCCGGATCGCACTCGATGCGTGTCTGCCGAAAGATGTGATCGAGCCCTTCGTAGGTCATTACGACTGAGTTGGCATCGATGCGATCCTCCAACCGCCTGCCCCGCCGCTCTCGTTTCGATCCGCGAACTTCGAAAATATCGGCAAAGTCCGCCGCGAACGTGAGCTTCAAAGGAACATCCAGGTGTGTCATTCCGTAATTGAAGATCTTGATCTCTTCGTAACAGACCGAGTTCCATAGAAAACGGCTGCGGACGATATGGAGCGTCCCGCGCGGAATGCTCACCTGCTGATCTTCGCCGACATCGACGTTTTCAAGGTCGGCCGTGAACACAAAATTGTCAGGCTTTATTGTCGAACTCAGCAGCAGCGGCCGAGCATTCCAGATGTTCAGTACGCATTCGGATAGGTAGCGGGTCCCTTCGAAGAAGATGCCGTGCTCGCCCAATCCGAACGGTTCGATATCGCCATAGCGATTGAACACGGCGAAACTTTTCCCGTATTTTAAAACCCGGGCTCGATCATCGGATGGAGTCGAGCCGGCAGCTATGTAGTACTGCTGGGTGACGCCAGTTTCAGCCAATTCAACTCTCCATTGCTGATTGCGCTTGTTTCTGCGGAGCGTTCGACGATTCGATCATAGATCGTCAGATACTCGCGTGCCATCCGCTTCGATGTAAAACGTTCTTCGAACCTCCGGCGACAGACGTCGCGGTCGATCGCAGAGATTGCCTTCACAGCTTTCACGGCGGACGTCACCCCATCGACCAAAAATCCATTAACGCCGTCCTCGATAATTTCTGGGACCGACCCAAAGGGATACGCCACAATCGGAAGGCCGCACGCCATCGCTTCGACCATCACGATTCCAAACGGCTCCGCCCAGTTAATTGGAAACAGGAAAGCGGTCGCGTTGCCGAGGAAATCGTTCTTTTCGTGGTCTCCGATTTCCCCAATCAACTCAATCAAGCTGGTATTCATTAATGGCTTGATGCAGGTTTCGAAATATTCCCGATCCGCGCGGTCCACCTTGGCTGCGATCTTAAGAGGCATGCCCGCCTGTTTCGCAATCTCAATCGCGTGGTCCAATCCCTTCTCGGGAGATATCCGCCCCAGAAAAGCCAGATATTGCCCCGCTCCGGAACGCGCTTCGAAGCTGTTGATAGGGAGACCATGGTGAACTGTTCCTTGCCAATTGATCCAAGGTAAAGGAACCCGCTGCTTTCGAGAGATGGAGACTACCGGCATATCGGAAAACTCGCGATAAAGAGGAACAAGATCAGGAATGTCCAGGCGCCCGTGAAGCGTTGTAACGTGCGGAAGGTGCAGGCTGCGGCTCAAAGGAAAGTGGAGATAGTCACAGTGAAAATGAATCAGATCGAACTCGTCTTTTTCCTGGACTACTTTCTCCATCGAATATATATGATGAGCCATCTGGTCGACGCAATTGGGGTCCAATCGCAATGCTCGGGGACAAACAGGAATAAGCCGGGCCGTGGTCAGAGAGTCGCCGCTGGCAAATAGCGTAACATCGTGTCCAAGGCCAACGAGTTCCTCCGTTAGCCACGAAACTACCCGTTCTGTGCCTCCATAGAGCTTGGGCGGAACACTTTCAAATAGTGGCGCTACTTGGGCAATTCTCATCAGGCTCCCTCGGAACTAATCGAAGGCGCGATTAAGGAAATTGGGCATTATGACCGAATCGCGCCTCCAGATCGCGGAATTTCACGACTCGCGCGATGCTCGGAATAAGATTTAATCGCAATTACAGAATAAACGGCCACTTTTATACCCACAATCAGGTGATTGCTGCATGCGCTTTGCCCCTCCCCTGTACCGACGAAGCGCTCATCCTAAGTCGCTGTGTCGACCTGAGGACGAGGAAAGCTGCAAATTCACTACAACAAAGTAAAGACAGCGTACAAAAAAGTAGCGTTGGGCATCTAACACGACTGCCTGTACGCTGTTTGGGATAGTTGCGTAGCACCCCTGCGCAACAACGAATTTCAAAGCCTGTTTCATAGGCAAGACGCCGAGCTTTAGAATGGCAAGCATGACTGGAGAGAAAAGCCGTTGCCGCTGAAACCTGAAGTGGGCTGGTACAAGGATGCCATCATCTACCAGGTCCACGTACGCACATTCTTTGATAGCAACGGCGACGGCATTGGAGATTTTCAGGGGCTCGCGCAGAAGCTGGATTATGTACAGGAACTCGGAGTCAATACTATCTGGTTGATGCCGTTTTTCCCGTCTCCTCTGCGCGATGACGGCTACGACATCTCCGACTACCGGTCGGTTCATCCGCGGTACGGGACCCTGGACGATTTCAAGAAATTCCTTGCGATGGCTCACGAGCGCGGGCTTCGCGTGATCATTGAACTAGTGGCCAACCACACCTCCGATCAACATCCGTGGTTCCAGGAATCCCGCAGTTCGCAAGACAATCCCAAGCGGGACTGGTACGTGTGGAGCGATACCGACAGCAAGTATCGAGGCACGCGAATTATTTTTCTCGATACCGAAATGTCAAACTGGGCCTGGGATCCGATATCAAAGTCGTATTATTGGCATCGTTTTTTCAGTCACCAACCAGATTTGAATTTCGACAATCCCGCAGTACGCGAGGAAATGTGGAATGTGATGAGGTTTTGGTTGGAAATCGGCGTAGACGGTTTCCGGCTTGACGCAGTTCCCTATTTGATCGAACGGGAGGGCACCTCTTGCGAAAATTTGCCGGAGACTCACGAGGTCATTCGCGAGTTGCGCAGGAAAGTTGACGAAGAATTTCCGGGGACCATGCTGCTGGCGGAAGCAAACCAGTGGCCCGCCGATCTCCGTCCGTACTTTGGAAACGGCGACGAATTTCACATGGCATTTAACTTCCCGCTGATGCCTCGAATGTTTATGGGGCTTCGGTTGGAGGACCGGAAGCCGATCACAGAAATTCTGCAGCAGACGCCGCCGATTCCCGAGTCCTGCCAGTGGTGCCTCTTCCTCCGCAATCACGACGAGTTGACGCTCGAAATGGTGACTGACATCGAGCGCGACTACATGTATGACATTTACGCCAGCGACAAGTCGATGCGGTTAAATCTAGGCATCCGTAGGCGGCTGGCGCCCTTGCTCGACAACGACCGGCGACGAATCGAGTTATTGAATGGCATGCTGATGTCCCTGCCTGGTACTCCCATCATCTATTACGGTGACGAAATCGGGATGGGCGACAACATCTACCTTGGCGACCGCAACGGCGTGCGCACTCCCATGCAATGGAGCGGAGGCGGCAACGGAGGCTTCTCCACAGCCGATCCGGAAAGTCTTTACTCTCCGCCCATTCTGAATCCGGTTTACGGGTACCAGGCAGTGAACGTCTTGTCGCAAAGGCGCTTCGAGCATTCACTCCTTTCGTGGATGCAGCATCTCATACGGGTTCGCAGATCCAGTCAAGTCTTCGGCTCCGGCTCGATTGAATTCCTTTATCCGGCGAACCATCGCGTACTGGCTTACATCCGGCAACTAGGGAAAGAGACGGTTTTGGTCGTAAACAATCTTTCTAGCGCGGCGCAAGCAGTTGAACTAGACTTGCGCCGATACAAGGGAAATATTCTTATCGAGATGTTTGGAAAGAATATTTTCCCGCGGATCGGGGATCTCCCTTACTTGCTGACGATCGGCCCATACCAGTTTTACTGGTTCCGGCTTCGAAAAATCTGAGGACTGGTGCAAATTCCTCTCGCACCCGCGTTCTTAACTTTTTGCTAGGAGAATGAATTGGCGGAAGAAACATTGTTGACAGACGATTTTCTTCGCCAGCTCATTAACGTCGGCGAGGTCGACATACTGATCGGCCTGCCGACGTACAACAACGCCCAAACTATTGGGCCGGTTCTGGGGGCAATTCAGGCAGGCATTCTCAAGTACTTTCCGCGAGAGCGCGCGGTAATCATCAACGCCGACGGCGGGTCGCAGGACGGAACTCCAGCGCTGGTTACGGGAACGTCGATCGATGATGTGTGGAAGGCTTCCAAGGTGTATGCCTTGCGCAGTTTCCCCTGCATCACGACGCAATATGCTCGTGGCCCAGACCCGGGGACGGCTTTGCAAACCATCTTGGCAGCTGCGGACTTGTTGCGTTCCAAGGCGTGTGTGGTCATCTCTCCCGATTCCACAACCATCGAGGCTGATTGGCTGCAGCGGCTCATCAGCCCGATCTATAAGGACAACTTCGATCTGGTCGCTCCCGTCTACCGCCGCCAGAAGTTCTCTGGCGTGCTGATGAGGAATCTACTCTACCCGATGACGCGTGCAATCTACGGTTATGGAATTCGCGAACCCTATGCTTCGGAGTTCTCCATTTCCAGTCGTCTCGCGACTGATTTTCTGGGCAAGGACATATGGAACGACGAATCGGGAAGAATCGGCGCAGAGATTTTCCTAACCGTGACGGCCATCACCGATCACTATCGGGTTTGCCAGTCTTTTCTCGGGGCGAAACCTCAAGTGGATCGTACTGCAGCTGATCTGGTGGATGCGATGCGGCGGACTGTGGGGGCTTTATTCGCTTCTCTCGATAACAATTTTCCTGTTTGGAGCACGGTGACCGAGTCGCATCCCATCACCATGATCGGTCCCCAGTCGGAAGTTACGATGGAGCCGGCGACAGTCGATCTTCAACGGCTTCACGACATGTTTGCCAACGGCGTTGCGGAGCTCGAGCCTGTGTTTCGATCGATTCTCGCGCCTTCCACCCTGTCTGAACTTCAACGAATTGCTGCCCTGCAACTATCGGACTTCAGCTATCCGGCCGAAACATGGGCACGCACGGTCTTTGAATTTTCGGGCTCATACCACAAGGCAGTCATCAATCGCGACCACATCATCCAAGCTCTTGCTCCACTTTACCGAGGCAGAGCTCTGACGTTTTTGTTGGAACATCAAGACGGCTCTCCGGAGGATATCGAGAAAAGCGTGGAATCGTTGTGCCGCGAGTTTGAACAACGTAAGCCCTACTTGCTGGAAGTCTGGGACGGCAGAAAGTGAGATGCATATGCGGGAAATCATCGTCACCGAATTAACTCAAGCTCTACAGGATCTGGCCCGAGGTTTTGGGCATTACCTGCCTCGCCTGGTGGTAATGCTGATCATTGCGTTTATTGGCTGGCTGATCGCCTACCTGCTGAAGGTTGTGGTGCGAAGCATCCTGCGTGTAACGAAGTTCTCCAAGCTTTCAGAGAACACGGGTGCCACGCACCTGCTGAATCAGGCCTCGCTGCCATCTTCCACCGAACTGCTGAGCCGCATTGTCTTCTGGGTAGCATGGGTGGGTTTCATCCTGCTCGGCGTCAGCGTGCTCGGCATCGTGGGCCTGGAAGAGTACACCGCACGCTTCTTCCTGTTCCTGCCCAGGTTATTCGTAGCGGTAGTCATCCTCTTCTTCGGACTCCTTGCAGCCAGCTTTTTCTCCCGTGCAGCCCTGCTTGCTGCCGTGAATGCGGGTTTTCGTTCGCCCCGATCACTCAGTATTTCTATCAGGATCATCGTCAGCATCTTTGTTCTGTCGATGGTATTCGAAGTCCTGGGAGTCGCTGAAACAACCATACTTGTCGCCTTCGGCACAGCTTTCGGAGCGATGATGCTGGGGTTGGCGATCGCTTTTGGTCTCGGCGGCAAAGACCTCGCAAGAGATTACCTGGAAAGAAAGCTCTCTTCGGCGAAACGAGAGGAGAAGCAAGACGAACTCAGCCATTTATAGACAAATGATCCGGCTCGCACCCGATCCCAGAAATCATTTGCCGGGGATGCCAAGGTCCTCGAGATGGACTAGCATGTCGGCTGGGCTTTCATAAACGCGAATCGCTCCCGCGCGCCACAACTCCTCATCCGAATATCCACCCGAGAGCAATCCCACGCCCAAGCCACCCTTGCGGACCGCTGCCAACATATCCCAGGGGCTGTCACCGATAATCACTGAATCACTGACTGTAGTTCCAAGCTTCTCTGCTGCAAGCACGAATACATCAGGCGATGGCTTGGCTCGCTTAACCTCGTCTCCCGTGACGACGGGAACGGATTTGGGAACGTCGAGATCTTTCAGCAGCCGATCAACCTGCGAACGCTCCCCACTAGTTGCGATCGCCCATCGAACCTTCGCTTGCGAGAGATGCTTCAGAAGCTCGCGCGCTCCCGGCAGAACCTTGAGCTCAGGAATACGTTTCTTGAAATTCGTGCCGTGCCTTTTCTGTAACCATTCAATCGAGATGCCATGCTTTTTCGTAACGTGCTCGCGTAGCAGTTCCTTGACGAAGGATTGGCCGCTCATACCAATGCGGCGGTGTATTTTCCATTTGGGAAGGACAATCCCGGCATCGACGAGCGCTAACGCCCATGCGTCCACGTGCTCATAAACGCTGTCGATCAGCGTGCCGTCCAAATCAAAAAGCAGCGCCGGAGTGCTGTCGCTGTTTCGCTGGCTGCGCTCCGGCGTCGTGTTCAATCTTCTCGATCGATCCGTCATTTCACGGAAGCTGTTGTCTTCTCGGAGACAACGCTCTTTGCAGCCTTGAGGTGATCTTCTAGCGTCGGCAAAGTTCCCGATGCCCAACTCTTCACATCCGGATCCTTCGCGGTCTGGCTCGCCTTTTTGAAGTCGCTGACATCCTGGGTATGATCCTTGACCATGTCCTGCATGTAGGCGCGATCAAATGCATTGCCCGAAAGTTTCGAGAGACGGTTCTTCGTCGCCTCATCTTTGGAATTCAGGGAGGTCGGAAGCTCCACTCCCTTGCTCGCTGCCAGCTGCTTTAGCTGATCGTTAGCCTTGCTGTGGTCATCCACCATCCGCTGTCCGAACTTCTTCACTTCATCGCTCGAACCCTTTTCTATAGCCAGTTGTCCAAGCTGAACCTCAGCCATCCCGCCCTGCGCCGCTTTCTTGACGAACGTCTTGTCGGAAACAGTCAGGCTTCCGGTCTTCCCCATCTTGTCAGGGCTCATTTGACTCGAGCTCTTTTGGTTCGACATCGTATTCGAGTTGCTTTGCGCGAATGCCATCCCCGGCACCGCGACTCCGAGGGCGATCCAAAAAGCCGCGTTTCGAAACCCCTTATTGGTCATTTTTGATTTATCTCCTTCAAGTTCGAAATTTTGATTTCGAGCGGTAGGATGCGGGGCGAAGCGAAGGGTTGGTTGACTTTGAGCTTGTAGCCATGGCTGGAGGCGTCTAACTCACCCGACATTAACGACTGAATTCCGGCATTTAGCTGCTTTCCTTCTTGGGAACCTTTGCGCCTTTCTTGCGTGCTTCCGACAGGCCGATTGCGATCGCCTGTTTGCGGCTTTTCACTTTGCCACCCTTCCCGCCCTTGCCCAAGCGCAGCGTTCCGCTTTTCTTACGGTGCATTGCACTCTTCACAGATTTGCCAGCCGCCTTGCCATACTTCCGGGTGCCCGATTTCTTCTTCGCTGCCATAAACCCTCCCTTGATTGAATGGAAAGCTGGTGCCACAGTACGCGGCACCAGCACTCACGAGAACGATAATTTTCGACTTAAGAAATTGCGCGGACTGCGCGGCCGAGCGTAGACATCACTGACGTCCAGGAACGAGTCGCTGAAACGTGGAGGCGTGCGTTCCGTACTGAAGACCGCACCCGCGAAAAACGCGCCGGTCTACGGGTAGGACAGATCGGTTGATCAGCCAGATTCACAAGATGGTCAATGGAGAGCGCGCCCGAGCGAGCTTTTCGCCGTTGTGCCAAGACCATGTCTGTCGCCGTACGGTAAATCCAAGCCGAGAAGTCCCTGCCTGCACTGCAATTCAAGCGGCGGAAAACATGGAGAAAAGTGCCTTCTGTAAGTTCTTCCGCTTCCGACCGGCTGCCCGTCAGGCGGAGGCAAAGGGAATATATCCGCGCCTTGTGCCCGTCGAACAAGGCGGAAAAGGCTTGCATATCGCCCTGCTGGGCTAGATCGACAAGTTCCAACTCGGTTTTCATGTCCATAGCATTGCTTTCGTTTTTCACTGGAGCTCCTTTGGTGGCGTACAAAGGATCAAGTCGCTTGCGTCCACTTGAAAAAAGATTATGCCAAGTCAGGCAACCCCTCCATCCGGTCATTCCGGTATACCGTCCCTAGTCATTGCTGTAAGCCTGGTCGCTGATTACATGGAGGAAGGCCGCTTATCCCCTTTTCGAAGCCAGGCTTCTCGCGATCGTCGCTGCGCTCTTCGTAAATAAGCCGGTTGGCGGGTGGGTCGAATCGGTTTTCACCTTCGAAACCCATCGATTCGCTTTACGTGACGTCTGTTCTGCCATATGCTTCCTCGGCTAATGATGTTTGAAATATTGAACCGCTCTCTCGTGAGCTTCGGCCGCGCTTCTGGTCTTGAAAGTGCCCAGGTTTCGGCGCTTACCCGTTTTCGGGTCTTTCTTTCGGGAATACAAGCGATATTGCCCTGATTTCATTTTTCTGATCATCGGCAGCCTCCAATTCGCTTTTTGGATGCGAGCAGGAAAGTAAGGGAGTACTCGAGAAATTCTGGAAGATTCAACTACAGCTGGCTGCAGTGCCGCCTTGATCGCCCTCTCAGGAGAGGAGCCACACGACCGAGTGTGGCGCGAGCTCTGATGCCAGGATTCCGCGACCGTCTTCACGCGAACTGTACAAGACTCGCCCATCTGGCGTGCGACCTAAGGGCAACGGATCGCGGCCAAAGTTTGCAAGAACTTCCAGGCTGCCCCCTTCAACGAATGGCCAACGAACCTGCACCGCGCATGGACTCAGGACCTCGTACATTGCCTTGCCCACAGCAATCTTCTGGATGCGCGGCATGATCTCTTCTCTCCGCACAGTCAGCAAACTGCGATACCAGCGCAGCCACTCATTATGCGGATGCTGGCTTACCGATTCCCAGTCGAGTTTCGACTGCAGGAATGTGCCCACGCTATTCGGGTCTGGGATTTCAGACTTAAATTCGCGGAAGTGCGGAAATTCCGAACGTCGCCCTTCCGTCACTTTTGCTGCCAATTCGGGTCCGAAGTCGCAGAAGAAGAGAAACGGCGTCGTTGCGCCGAACTCATCTCCCATAAACATCAGAGGCGGCGAAGGCGCCAGAAGCAAAACCGCCATGGCTGCCTTGAGAGCATCCGGCTCAGTCAATTGCACAATGCGCTCCCCGAGCGCACGATTTCCAACCTGGTCGTGGTTTTGCAGGAAGGTAACAAAGCTGGTCGGCGGCAACTCTCGGCTTGCTTCACCGCGGTTTGCTCCGTTCCTGAACGGTGACACCTCGCCCTGATACCCGAAGCCTTCCGCCAAACACCGTCCCAGGTAGCCGGCAGGATTCTCCGAATAGTCTGCATAGTGGTTAGCCGTTTCCCCAGTCAGGAGAATGTGCAGCGCGTGGTGAACGTCATCATCCCATTGCGCGTCGTACAAGATCGGCTGCCCGCGAGAATCCATCTGGAGGTAGCGTGCGGAGTTGTTGTCATTCTCGAGCACAAGGTGAATCTGGCGTCCGGCTAATTTGTGGCGTACCGTCTCCGCCAACTCCGCCAGAATGTCAGGATGCGAATCGTCCACGATTGCGTGAACAGCGTCCAGTCGAAGGCCGTCAAAGTGATATTCCTCTAGCCAGTACAGGGCATTGTGAATAAAGTAATCACGGACCATCCGGCTGCCGGTACCGTCAAAATTGATTGCCTGCCCCCACGGGGTTCGGTGACGATCCGTAAAAAATTGCGGCGCATAAACCCACAGATAATTTCCTTCCGGCCCAAAATGGTTATAGACGACGTCCAGAAACACCATCAGGTTCTTTACATGCGCAGTGTCGATGAAGCGCTTCAATTCCTCAGGGCGGCCATAGCATCGAGCGGGAGCGTAGGGAAGAACCCCGTCGTATCCCCAATTTCGCTCGCCCGGAAAATCCGCTAGCGGCATCAATTCGATAGCGGTGACACCCACCTGTCCCAGGTGATCCAACTTCTTTTCCGCTCCCGCATAAGTACCTTCCGGAGAAAAAGTTCCAACGTGTAGTTCGTAGATCACCGCTTCTTCCCACGGCCTCCCGCGCCAATTCGTGTCATGCCAATCAAAGGCCTGCGGATCGATCACCTCGCTGGGGCCATGAACGTTCGACGACTGATAACGCGAAACTGGATCCGGAACGGTTTGTTTCCCGTCGATCACAAATTGATACTGAGATCCGGCGTGCGCGCGTGTGGTAACAACTTCGAACCATCCCTCGGCCTGCCCCTGCAGCGGTATGTCAGAATCGGGCAAGTCAGCAAGACGCAAAGAAACAGATGTGGCTTTCGGAGCCCACAGACGAAACCGCACTGATCCGTCTTCGCGGCATTCCGCGCCGAAGAGCATTTCGTGTTTGCGTCTCATTGAGCGGGAGTTGATCGCCGGTCAGGGCCACCTCGAACCTGGGTGGCGGAGCGTTCCACAAGAAGGGCCAGGGATCGTGGCTGAAGCGGATAAGAAGTGCCGGCCGTGTAGAAAGCGTCGGGCCGCCGAGTCGTTTGACACGAAGTATCAATCAGCGCGAACCACCCAGCATCGGATGCGGGCGCCGGCAACACGAAGGGAATTTCGTCATGGTAAGCATTCAGAAGCAAGAGAAAATTCTCATCCCGAATTCGTGCTCCTCGCTCATCCATTTCATCCAGAGCTTCGCCGGCGAGCGAAACGCAGAGGCACCGCGCAAATTCCTGGTTCCACTCCTCGTCCGTCATCTCCTTGCCGTCCGGTCGGAGCCAAACGATATCCTTAACGTCGGCGCCCTTGATCTTCCGCCCTTGGAAGAAGTTCCTGCGCCGGAAGGCAGGATGGTCTTTGCGCAAAGCAATGAGCTGCTGGACAAATCTGAGCAGTTCTTTATCCATGGTTTCCGGATCCCATGAGATCCAGCTGATTTCGTTGTCCTGACAATAAGCGTTGTTATTGCCGTTCTGGGTGTGTCCAATCTCGTCGCCCGCCAGCATCATCGGAACGCCTTGCGAGAGCAGCAGGGTGGCGAGAATATTTTTCTTCTGCTTCTCGCGAAGCTGGTTCACTTCGTGATCATCGGTCGGCCCTTCAACCCCGCAATTCCAGCTCCGGTTATCATCGGTGCCGTCGCGATTATCTTCTCCATTCGCTTCATTATGTTTGGAGTTATAGCTGACCAGATCCTGCAGCGTGAAGCCATCGTGAGCGGTCACGAAATTAATGCTGGCGTACGGCTTCCGGCCGCTGCGCGCATACAGATCGCTGGATCCTGTAATTCGATAGGCGAGCTCGCCCACCAACCCTCCATCGCCCTTCCAGTAGGCCCGCACGGCATCGCGATATTTATCGTTCCATTCCGCCCAGCCCACCGGGAACTTTCCGACCTGGTATCCGCCTTCACCCAGATCCCATGGCTCTGCGATCAGCTTGACCTGCGACAGGACAGGATCTTGATGAATGATGTCGAGGAACGCCCCCAACCGATCCACCTCGTGTAACTCGCGGGCGAGCGTCGCCGCCAGATCGAACCGGAAACCATCCACGTGCATTTCCAGGACCCAATATCGCAAGCTATCCATGATCAGCTGCAAGACGCGCGGATGGCGCATATTCAGCGTGTTGCCGGTGCCTGTGTAGTCCTGGTAGTAGCGCGGATTGTCGGGGACGAGCCGGTAATACGCCTGATTATCGATGCCGCGGAATGATAGGGTCGGGCCCATCTGATTGCCTTCCGCCGTGTGGTTGTAGACCACATCGAGAATGACCTCGATGCCCGCCGAATGGAACCGCTTCACCATCGTCTTGAATTCATTGATGCCATCGGTCGCGGAATATCGCGGCTCCGGCGCAAAGAACCCGATCGAGTTATAACCCCAGTAATTCCGCAGTCCCCGCTCAATTAACTGCCGATCGTCAATAAAAGCGTGCACCGGCAGAAGTTCAACAGCAGTCACTCCGAGCCGAGTCAGGTAGTCAATGATCGGTGCTGTGGCAAGGCCGGCATAAGTTCCCCGCAACGCAGACGGCACATCGGGATGCTGGTAAGTAAGTCCCTTCACGTGCGCTTCATAAATAATCGTCCGGTGCCAGGGTGTGTTCGGCGAGCGATCCGATCCCCAGGTGAATGCGGGATCAACGACGATGCCCTTCAACATTCCAGCAGCACTGTCTCGCCTGTCGAAAGAAAGATCTTCGTTGCGATGGCCAATCCTGTAGCCAAAGTGCGCGTCGTGCCACTTCAAACCGTTCTGGATTTGCTTCGCATACGGGTCCAGAAGGAGCTTGTTCCGATTGAACCGCAATCCCTTTGCAGGATCATAAGGCCCGTGGACACGGTATCCATAACGAAGACCGGGTCTCGCTTCCGGCAAATAGCAGTGCCATACTTGGTCGGTCTGTTCGTCCAACGGAATGCGATGAATTTCGCGACGCCCCGTCTCGTCGAACAGACATAGCTCGACCTTATCCGCGCGCTCCGAAAATAACGCGAAGTTTACGCCTTCTCCATCCCACGTTGCGCCGAGCGGATAGGGTTTACCTGGCCAGACAATTAGTTCCATATTCCTCTCGCTGTGGGGGTTCGCTGGCATCGTATCACCAGATCTCATACGAACCCGCTCAATGTACTGAACCCGCCCCATCAAGGATTTTCAATTATTTAGGAGGCAAACTCAGCCCAACAATACAGCAGTATCCCCATACTCCTAAGGCAATACCTCTAGAACGAGTGGGTCAATCAGCGTAGCTCCTCCGATTGTTTTCCGGATCAGTGTCCTCTCATAGTTGTTTCCCCGACATAGCCAAGCATCTAAAACGGCAAGTTGGAGCAGCGCCAAGGAACTGTGCTGCGCGGTTTTGGAGTTGGGTCATGATCACCGATTTTGAAGTGGAAGTTTGCGGTCCTGCCGAAAGAAGTGGCAATGTTGGGTCCCCATCAGGAAATTTTCACAATAACAAGAACTACTGGAAGCTTGTACTGGTTGCAGCGAGCGGGTTGCTGGTTGTCGGATGCGTTACCCCAAAACGATCAGCGGGTTTTGTGGTTCCAGCCCAGTGCATGAGAATTAGCGCCGACAGTTTCACTCGGCCCTGTGCGCAGCGTGCGGATGGAAAGCTGATATGTGACGGAGTATTGGTGACTGCTACCTGTGTGCGCACTTCTTCACGGTAACAGCGACCCACAGAGGCCTATTGTAGGTGCTACATTCTTATTGATTTAGCAAAGCGCGCCCTAGCCTTGCTATGCTTGGGTTCGCATTCGGTCTGCCTACAGCGTTCTCTGTATTCCTTCGCCCGACATATCTACCTAGGCTGCTAGTGGGGCGTTTGAGCGGCCGGGCTACGTCCGCCTGCCACCCATACCACCCCTACGTAATTTACCCTTGGCAATCCACGGTGACGGTTTTTCTGACGAACTTTGAATGGACGGTTCGGAGTATGAGCGCGTGAAAGACGCCATCCAAATTCCGCTGGCGACCTACCGCCTGCAGTTCAACCGGACCTTCACTTTCCGTGATGCCGCCGCCATTGTTCCCTATCTCGCCACACTCGGCATTAGTCATTGCTACGCTTCCCCGTACTTGAAAGCCCGTCCCGGCAGCACGCACGGATACGACATTGTTGATCACAATTCGCTAAACCCCGAGATCGGAACTCCAGAAGATTACGAATACTTTGTCGGCGAATTGCACCGGCACGGCATGGGACAGATTCTCGATATTGTTCCCAACCACATGGGTGTAATGGGGGCCGACAATGCCTGGTGGCTTGACGTTCTTGAAAATGGGGAAGCTTCCGAATATGCGGACTTCTTCGATATCGAGTGGAATCCCATAAAGGACGAGTTACGAGGCAAGGTACTCATCCCGGTGCTCGGCGATCAGTATGGAAACGTGCTGGAGCGCGGCGAACTTAAGCTGGTGTTTGATGCCGAGCGCGGTGAATTCAGTATTTTCTACCATCACCACCGTTTCCCAATCGACCCCGGTGAGTATGCGCGAATCTTCAATCATGATTTGGAACGTCTGAAAGAGAAACTGGGACCAACCCACGAAGACTTTCTCGAGTTGCAGAGCATTTCTACCGCATTCAATCATCTTCCCAAGCGTGGAAGTCTGACACCCGAGCAACGCATCGAGCGGAGCCGCGAAAAAGAAGTCCAAAAGCGGCGACTGGCGGCACTCTTTTTGCGATCACCATCAATCCAGGAATATTTCCTCGCCACCGTTAATACATTGAATGGCAGCCTGGACGCGCCCCAGAGCTTCGATGCTCTTCATGAACTGATCAAAGCGCAGGCATACCGTTTGGCCCAATGGCGGGTCGCTGCTGATGACATCAATTACCGCCGCTTTTTCGACATCAATGAACTGGCCGCTCTCCGCATGGAGAACCCCGACGTCTTCAACCGAACTCATCTCCTAATCACGGAACTCGTCACCAGCGGCAAAGTGAATGGGCTTCGCATCGATCATCCCGACGGTCTATACGATCCGAAAGGTTATCTTTGCCAACTGCAGGATGAGCTAAAAAAAGCTTCCGCCAAGAGCGACGACTCCGGTTCCACTTACCTTCTCGTCGAGAAAATCCTGACCGGAAAAGAGCGCCTCCGCGCAGACTGGCCCGTTCATGGAACCACCGGGTACGACTTTGCCAACCTCTTGAATGGTCTTTTTGTAGAGACGAATGCTGCTTCGAAGATGGAACGTATCTATCGTGCGTTCTCGGGCCGGCAAGAGGAATTTCCTGACCTCGTTTACTTGTGCAAGAAGCTGATCCTGAAAGTGTCGCTCGCCAGCGAACTGAGCGTACTAGCAAGCCTACTGAGCCGGATCGCCCTCTCAAACCGGCATACCTGCGACTTCACATTAAATAGCCTGAGAAGCGCACTTGCGGAAATTATCGCCAGCTTCCCCGTCTATCGAACTTATGTCACCGGCCCGGACGTTTCCGAGGAAGACCGTCGCCTGGTGGAACGCGCGGTAAATGAAGGGCGTATGCGGAGCAATGCTGCCGACCTCAGTGTCTTTGATTTCATTCAGCGCGTTTTGCTGGTTGATATTAATGGCAACGGACCAGGCTGGTATCAGAGAACCGTCACCCGGTTTGCCATGAAATTCCAGCAGGTGACCGCCGCCGTGATGGCAAAAGGACTCGAAGACACGGCGTTCTATCGCTACAACCGTCTGGTTTCTTTGAATGAGGTGGGGGGGAATCCGCTCAAGTTCGGCTATACGCGTGACGAGTTTCACGCTGCGAATCAGGAGCGGTTCGAGCGCTGGCCCCATTCGATGCTGGCTTCTTCCACTCATGATTCCAAGCGGTCGGAAGATGTTCGTGCGCGTATCAACGTGCTCTCGGAGATCCCCGGATTGTGGCGACTCAACTTACGGCGCTGGCGGGATTGGAATCGCGGCAAGAAGCGCCTCCTAAACGGCCGGTTCGCTCCGAATCGAAACGATGAATATCTGTTGTACCAAACCCTCGTCGGCGCTTGGCCGGCGGAAAATCTCGACGATGCGGGCTGGCAGAGCTTTGCAGAGCGCATCGAAAATTACCTGTTGAAGGCGGTTCGGGAGTCCAAGGAATTGACCAGTTGGGCTAATAACAATCTGGATTACGAAGCTGCGCTTCAGCATTTCATTCGCGCAATATTGGATCGTCGCCCCAAAAACCGTTTCTACCCTGACTTTTCTCAGTTTCACCAGCGGATCTCTCGGGTTGGGATGTTTAACAGCCTGTCCCAGTCTCTGCTCAAAATGACCTCTCCGGGAGTTCCGGATATCTATCAGGGCAACGAGCTCTGGGACTTCAGCCTGGTTGACCCTGACAATCGTCGGCCTGTTGACTATGAGAAGCGGCGAACGGCCTTAGGACCACTAACCAACGAGCGCCCACAAGGCGAGAGGCTTGATCAAATCCGCAAACTGCTTTCGAACATGGAAAACGGCTTAATAAAGCTGTATCTGACCCAAAAAACGCTTTGCCTTCGAAAAGCACAAGCCGACATATTCCAGAGGGGCACCTATCTCCCGCTCTCCGCTCAGGGCTCGCATGCCGAAAACATCTTGGGGTTCGCGCGACAGCATCAGGATCGGTCGGTCATCGTCGCTGTGCCCCGCCTCTGTGCAACGCTGCTTGGGGACGCTTTCGAGAGCCCCTGCAACGAATCACTCTGGAGCGATACAGTATTGGAAATTCCTTCCACCTCCCGAGGGTGCTATCACAATGCATTCACAGGAGAATGCATTCCCGTGCACGGCGATGGCGGGCGCGCTGTTTTATCTGCCGCCAAACTGTTCCGTGACTTTCCGGTGGCTTTGCTGGTCAGCGAACCATTGCCCCAATAGTCGGTCAATTCCCGCCGACCAATGCTCTTCCGTCGTACATGAAATACCCGATTGACCCTCAGATAGTCACCTAGGGTATAACCTCTACACGAGAGGGACAATTATGGGAGCAACTACCCACCTTCCTAACAGCAGCCCTTGGAGAAACCTGTACGTCGCGGCTCTTTTTGAGTCCGACGCTGCCAATTTGCCCGACAGGATTGCCATGGCTGAGGCTGCCCTCGTTCACCGCGCGCGTGAACTCTTCTACTCCCCTGGGGACCATATTGAAGAGGAGGAAGCATTGGATGATGCCATGTACGCCCTTCAAGCGTTGCGTAGCACCTATCAATGCGCGCGTCCAACCAGTGGTCCGCACGCTCACGCGGCATAAACAGTAGCTAGAGTCGCCGCAGTACTCTTAAGCCTCGTTTACGAACGACCCACGCCAGATAAGAGACTGCCATCCAGGAGCTTACCGCCAGAAGAAGGACCACCCATGGCGCGTGTTTTCCCAGTAACCACCAGACCAAAAACGCAAACGCCAAAAGGCCGATACTCCCGACCGAGGCTCCAGCGGCGTCGATGCGGGTGGCTTTCCGGGCGCGCACCGTTCCGTGCATCCCGAGCTTTTCCTTCTTTTCCTTTTCGTGCTTCTCAACCAATGTAGCGCTCGCCGGAAAGATCGCCGGAAAAGCCAGGAACAGGCCACCCACTGCAGGTCCGAACTCCTTCGCGATCAGCCCCGTTGCGACGGTGACCAGCCCTCCAAATAGGAACCGGATCGCGTATTCATACCACGTCGTTTGACGCAACGAGAATGAATCGACGTGGATTTTCATCGCGCTCGCAACCAGATTCCCCACAATCCAAACGCGATTCCCATCCACACGGGCATGGAGAAGATTGTCGCCCAGAGAGCTTTTCGGTTGTACCGCATCATGACCCAACTCACACAAGCGGTGTAGGCACAGAGTGCGATTGCCCCGGCCAGCATTGAGAAGGCCTCAGTTGCGGCATAGGACGTGCCTTCGCTGGCTACAGTCAAGCCGAGCGTTGCGAGCGCCACTGATGGAGCCGCTCCAAATAGTCCGGCAAAGCTTTTCGGTTTGAACAGGTTTCCGATTAGCGAGAACAACGAGACTACGACGCCGCCGATGAGGAATCGAATCAATATCTGGGTCATTGCTGGCTCGCCCGGATTTATTTCATGCCAGCTTTAACCAGTTTTCGGGCTACGTCGGGCCCCTTCAAGCCTATGATCTTGTAAGACTTGCCTGAAAGCTTGTGGTAGTTGACGAAAAATTCTTCCAGCTCTTTCGTGAATTTCTTTCCCAGGTCGAACACGGTCTTGATATCCGCCCAACTGTGCGTCCCGTGTTCCACGGCCATAATCCGGTCGTTGCGCGTCTTCTTGTTTTTTTCGACCTGCTCGCCTTCTATGACGCCAATAATGCGGCAACCGAGAACCACCCCCGGGTAAGCGGGTTCATCCATCAGGACCAGGACGTCTACCGGATCCCCGTCATCGGCCTTGGTGGAGGGCACGAAGCCAAAGTCATAGGGAAAGGCCATCCCGGCGGGTAGAACCCTCTTGAGTCCAAAAAGGCGCAGGTCAGGGTCGAAAGCAAACTTGTTCCGGCTCCCTTTGGGAGTCTCAATGACCACCCGAAGCAATTTTTTGTCATCTTGATCGAATGGTGCCAAACGAGTGGGATCAGCCAAGCTGTTCTTTTTACCCAACTTTAACCTCCGAACACAGTCAACCTTGATGCAGTAGCTGTAATTGAGGTTTGTTAAAGTCATCCCGCAACGCCCGTACCTGACTGAACGCGATCTAAGCGCTTCTACAGTGAAGACCCGATTGATTGGCATCCAACCGTGAGCCATAACCAAGACAAGCTTACCCGTCGCCAGCACCCACTACGATTCCAAAGGTGCGGTTCCTCCCCCCGGGTAGTTCTGTGCTGCAGCCACGGCTTAACTGGCTGACCGAGGAGCATGATGAAACACGTGACAGACGATCCGGCGCAATTCGGGTCGTCCAACTGGCAAGAGCTTTTTGAGGCGGCTGTCATCGAGGAGGATCCTAAGCTCTTACCTCTGCGTCTTCAGGAGGCCCGAGACGCCATTGTGGGCAAGATCGAAGACTCTTTTGAGACGGCGTCTTCCTCTGACCGTCTCTTGCTGTTGGCAGCGCTCAACACCGTGAGTGGATTGTTCGAGACCACGCTTATCGATCAAGCCCGCCCTTCCCGGGGCTTGGGCCGTTCCGCATAAACGATCCGCAATAGATAACCAGACTTCGATTTATGCAATCTTAGTGTAAGAGATTGAGCAAATCTGAGACCTGAGCAAACTATGAGCAACGACATCACAAAGAAAGCCATTCTGGCAAAAGATGCGGCGAAGACGGCTACGACTAAAAGACAGCGATCTCGACGAAGCTGTCGATGAGCGCTCGCCTGAGCTGAAGACTGATCTTCAAGCCGCTCCCGAGCAAATTCCCGAGGATGTCCGTGAAAGCGAGACCTTGACGGCGGGCCAGTCTGGCGACTCGCAGGATCTCTCACCGATCGAGGACGCCACGGAAGAATCTGTGGAAGAGTTAGCGGCCAGCGGTCAAGCCATGGAAGCGGCGACTGTCGAGGGTTCCGAAGATGCCGCCGACCACCCGGAGCGGCCCGTCCATACCCATCAGGAATACGGGCGTCCAGACGACCTTCCGCCGCGCGATACGCTCGCCTCTGAGGATGAAGCCGCCTGACCACGTAACTTAACGACTGCCGGGATCAGACCGCCGCGAATGTTAGATGGGATGTCGAGATAATCGACGGGATATTGATCTCAACGATTGTTCCCGGATTCGTATTACGTATGCGCAGCTCTCCGCCGAATTCCCTGACCCGTTCTCGCATTCCGCCAAGGCCTATTCCAATGCTGCCTGGCTGCAACTGGAGCGTTTGCTCTGCCACACCCTTGCCATCATCCTGGACCGATAGCAGCAGATTGTTTTCCTTTTGAATCAGCTTTACGCTGGCACACTGAGCTCGGGAATGTCGCAGAACATTCGTGAGCGCCTCCTGCACAATGCGGAACACTGTTCTTTCCAATAAGGGCGCCAGTCGCGGGAATTCAGTCGGCTGCAAATCCAGCGACGTCTTGATACCGCTACGCTCGCTCATCCCCTCAAGCAGCCAGCGCAGTGCCGAGAAAAGCCCACCCTCATCGAGGAGAGGAGGATGCAACAGATACGACATGCTCCGAACTTGCTGAATGGCGCGATCAATAATCTCGCTCGCCTCGTTCACCGCCTTCTCTTCCGTGCGGATCGTGGGCACCTGCAACAACCCTTCCAGCATCATTTTCGCCGCGGCAAGTTCCTGCCCGATGTCGTCATGCAGATCGCGAGCAAAGCGCCGCCGCTCCTCATCCTGTGCTGTCATGAGCCGGCTCGACAACCTTCGCAGTTCGACTATTCAGCGTCTCCAATTGATGGGCCCGGCGATGTAACTCGGCAAAGACGCTGACCTTCGCCCGCAGCAGTTCCGGGATGACCGGAACCGAAATGTAATCAACCGCGCCTCGCTGGTATCCCTTCAGGTAGTCGACATCGGTCAGGTGTACACCTGAAATGAAGATGACCGCCACTCTTTGAAATCGCGGATGCTGACGGATCATTTCTGCCAGTTCAAATCCGTCCATCTCCGGCATGCTCACGTCCATCAGAACGACCGCGACGTCGTTTTTCAGCAACAGCTCGAGCGCTTCCCTCCCTGAATTAGCCTTAATCAGGTTTTCTCCAAGCTCCGCCAGCATGACTTCATAGGTCAGCAATTTGGATGGCTGATCGTCGACCATCAGAATGTTGACCTTCTCGAATTTGCTCATCAATTCTGCCTCATCAGTCGGAGCCTAAACACGTGTCACAATTTCACCGGTGCAGCCAAGTCCGAAGCGACGATAGTAACTGATCGGTATTGACCGGCTTGGCCAGATACTCGGAGGCGCCCGCTTCCAGGCACTTTTCCCGATCGCCTTTCATTGCTTTAGCTGTGAGCGCAATGATGGGCAGACGGCGAAGCGCCGACTTTTGCCGGATGACCTGCATGGTCTCATAGCCATCCATTTCCGGCATCATGATATCCATCAGCACGATCGCTACATCCGGAGTCGATTCCAGCAGCTCAATTGCCTGCCGTCCTGTTCCGGCTGTCAGAACGCTCATCCCGCGACGTTCCAACACACTGCTCAGCGCGAATATATTACGCACATCATCGTCAACCACCAATACCTTCTTCCCTATCAAGGCATCGTCAGAACGATGCAGGCGGTCGAGCATCTTCTGTTTTTCAATCGGAAGATCGGAAACGACGCGATGCAGGAACAGAGCAGTCTCGTCCAGCAAGCGTTCCGGCGACTCAACATTCTTCACGACCACGCTGCGCGCCAGGGTATGCAGTTGAGCATCCTCGTCCGAAGACAATTCCCTACCCGTGAATACCACCACCGGTAGGTCGCTCAACTTCGGAATGTCGCGGAAACGCTCCAGGATCTCGAATCCCGACATATCGGGAAGCCGGAGATCAAGTACAGCGCAATCGAAGCTCTGTTCCTGGACTGCGGACAGCGCCTCAGCACCAGTCGAAACGGTAGTCACATCAATATCGTCGTAGCCCAGCAACTCTCGAATACTGAGTTGCTCAGCCGGGTTGTCCTCAACCACCAGAAGACGCTTGCGCCGCGGCGTAGCGTATTCCTTCAGACGACTTAGAGCGGCTTCGAGCCCTTCCGGAGTAGTCGGCTTGGTAACGAAAGAGAATGCGCCTCGAGCCAGTCCGTGATGCCGATCCTCATCCAACGTCAGCATTTGGACTGGAATATGCCGTGTCCCAGGATCCTGCTTCAGGTGATTTAGAACCGTCCAGCCAAGCATGTCGGGAAGGAAGACATCCAGCGATATGGCAGCAGGATGAAATTCGTGAGCAAGCGACAACGCCTCACTCCCGCGCTTGGCCACGAGAACCTTGAAGCCCTTGTCTCGTGACAAATCGCATAGCACGCGGGCATAGTGCGGGTCGTCTTCGACAATCAGCAGAACGGAATCGTCCGGTGCCAGATTGTCGCGGTCGTCCGGAATCGATTCCACCGGCTCCTCCGACACGGTCAGTTTGGCTAACTGTGCGGGAAGCGCACGGGACATCTTCTCAGGCGCCGCGCTCGAGGGCCCCACGTAAGTCTGAGGCAGATAGAGCGTGAACGTGCTGCCATGACCCGGCACGCTGCTCAACTGGATTTCTCCACCCAGCAAATTCGCCAACTCGCGGCTGATCGCCAGTCCCAGACCGGTTCCCCCGTATTTGCGGCTCGTCCCGGCATCCGCCTGCTGGAAGGCCTCGAAGATGATACGTTGTTTTTCCGACGGGATACCAATACCGGTATCGGAAACTTCGAAAGCAATAACCGAAGCCGCACTGCCCAGAATTGGATGATCATGCGACCAACCACTCTTGGCGGGCGAAACTGTGAGCCGAACGCCTCCTTCTTCGGTGAACTTGAAGGCATTTGACAAAAGGTTTTTCAGCACCTGTTGCAGACGTTTGGAGTCCGTCACCAGGCTGCGGGTGAGGTGTGGATCCGTATTGACCTCGAAGGTTAGCTTCCGGTTGTCCGCCTCGTGACGGAACGGCCGCGCAACCATCTCCAGCACGCTTCCGAAGAAAATCTCTTCGGCTTCGACGGAAACGGTACCGGATTCGATCTTCGACAAATCAAGAATGTCGCTGATCAGGTTCAACAAGTCAGTTCCTGCACCGTGGATGGTGCGGGCAAATTCAACCTGCTTGGCGGTGAGGTTTCCTTCGGGATTGTCGCCGAGCTGTTGTCCGAGAACGAGAATGCTGTTCAGCGGGGTACGCAACTCGTGCGACATATTCGCCAGGAACTCTGATTTGTACTTCGATGTGAGCGCAAGTTCCTTGGCCTTCTCTTCCAAGGCACGACGTGCCTGCTCGATTTCCTGGTTTTTGCGTTCCACTTCGACGTTCTGTTCGGCCAGTTGCTGCGCCTTCTGTGCCAGCTGTTCGTTCGTCTGCTGCAGTTCGCGCTGTTGGGTCTGGAGTTCGGTAGCCAGCTGTTGCGACTGTTTCAGCAAGCTTTCCGTCTGCATCGTTGCTTCAATACTGTTCAGCACGATGCCGATGCTGGCCGTCAATTGTTCAAGGAAGGCCAGGTGGGAAGCGGTGAACGTGCTGAGCGACGCGAGTTCAATCACCGCCTTGACGCTGTCTTCGAACAACACCGGCAATACGATGACGTTCCGCGGCACCGCTTCAAATAATCCGGAACGAATCGGCATGGTATTCGGAGGCAGGTCGTTGATCAACATGCGCCGCTTCTCCGCCGCGCACTGTCCAACCAACCCCTCGCCAATTTTCAGACGGTTCAAATGCCCATCCGGTCCATCCGATGCGAACGCGGACAAGAGCACCATGCCCGCCGAATCTTCCGACTCCATCTGGTAGATGACGCCCTGTTGCGCGTTCACAAGAGGCACCAGCTCGGAGAGCATCATTCGTCCTACTGTCGTCAGATCGCGCTGCCCTTGCAACATTCCGGTAAACCGAGCGAGGTTGGTCTTGAGCCAATCCTGCTCGGTGTTGCGCTCCGTCGTGAGACGGAGGTTGTTGATCATCGTGTTGATGTTGTCTTTGAGTTCAGCCACTTCACCGCTGGCTTCCACCTGAATCGATCGCGTGAGGTCGCCCTTGGTGACGGCCGTTGCTACCTCCGCGATGGCGCGCACTTGGTTCGTCAGGTTGTCGGCTAGCAGGTTGACGTTGCCGGTGAGATCCTTCCACGTTCCGGCCGCGCCAGGCACGTTAGCCTGTCCACCAAGACGGCCTTCCACGCCAACTTCGCGGGCCACTGTGGTTACCTGGTCAGCAAAGGTCGCGAGCGTATCTGTCATGTTGTTGATCGTTTCCGCGAGGGCTGCGACTTCTCCCTTCGCATTCACGGTCAGTTTTTTGGTGAGTTCGCCGTTGGCAACGGCGGTTACGACCTTCACGATACCGCGCACCTGCTCGGTGAGGTTCGCGGCCATGACGTTGACGTTATCAGTCAAATCCTTCCACGTACCGGCCACGCCAGGCACCTTCGCCTGACCACCGAGTTTGCCGTCGGTTCCCACTTCGCGGGCCACGCGGGTTACTTCGGCGGCGAACGCGTTTAATTGATCCACCATCGTGTTAATGGTGTTCTTGAGCTCGAGAATTTCGCCTTTCACGTCGACTGTAATCTTGCGCGATAAGTCGCCGCGGGCCACAGCCGTCGTTACTTCGGCGATGTTTCGAACTTGGGCCGTCAGGTTTCCGGCCATGGCGTTGACCGAGTCCGTGAGATCCTTCCACGTTCCGGCGACGCCAGGCACGTTCGCCTGTCCACCCAACCGGCCTTCGGAACCGACTTCGCGGGCAACGCGCGTCACTTCGGCAGCGAATGATCGCAACTGCTCAACCATCGTGTTGAGCGTTTCTTTGAGCTGCAAGATTTCGCCGCGCACGTCTACCGTGATCTTCTTTGACAAGTCGCCGTTCGCGATTGCAGTTGCGACTTCGGCGATGTTTCGCACTTGGCCAGTCAAGTTGCTGGCCATGAAGTTCACGTTGTCCGTCAGATCCTTCCACGTTCCGCCGACGCCCGGCACCTGCGCCTGACCGCCAAGCTTGCCTTCTGTACCGACTTCGCGGGCCACGCGGGTTACTTCGCCGGCGAACGCGTTGAGTTGGTCCACCATCGTGTTGATTGTGTTCTTGAGTTCGAGAATTTCGCCTTTCACGTCGACCGTGATCTTGCGCGACAAGTCGCCGCGGGCCACAGCTGTCGTTACTTCCGCGATGTTTCGCACCTGGCCAGTAAGGTTGCCGGCCATCGAGTTCACCGAGTCCGTCAAGTCCTTCCACGTTCCGGCCACACCCGGCACGTTTGCCTGACCACCCAAACGTCCTTCCGTACCAACTTCGCGGGCCACGCGCGTGACTTCGCCGGCGAACGCATTGAGCTGGTCCACCATCGTGTTAATGGTGTCTTTCAGCAGCAAGATCTCGCCGCTGACGTTCACCGTGATTTTTTTCGAGAGGTTGCCGCTGGCAATAGCCGTCGAAACTTCGGCAATGTTTCGCACCTGGCCAGTCAGGTTGCTGGCCATCGAGTTCACTGAGTCCGTAAGATCTTTCCACGTTCCGGCAATACCAGGCACCTGCGCCTGCCCGCCGAGTTTTCCGTCTGTACCAACTTCGCGAGCCACGCGCGTTACTTCTGACGCGAATGACCGGAGCTGATCCACCATCGTGTTGATAGTGTCTTTGAGTTCGAGAATTTCGCCCTTCACGTCGACCGTGATCTTGCGGGACAAATCGCCGCGGGCCACGGCCGTGGTCACTTCGGCGATGTTGCGGACTTGGCCGGTGAGGTTGCTAGCAAGAAAGTTGACGTTATCTGTAAGGTCTTTCCACGTTCCGCCGACGCCCGGCACCTGCGCCTGGCCACCGAGCTTTCCTTCTGTTCCGACTTCGCGAGCCACGCGCGTTACTTCGCCGGCGAACGCATTCAACTGGTCCACCATCGTGTTGATGGTGTTCTTGAGTTCGAGAATTTCGCCTTTCACGTCTACCGTGATTTTGCGTGACAAGTCGCCGCGGGCCACGGCCGTTGTTACTTCGGCGATGTTTCGCACCTGACCGGTGAGGTTGCCGGCCATCGAGTTCACCGAGTCCGTCAAATCCTTCCACGTTCCGGCCACACCCGGCACGTTTGCCTGACCACCAAGTCTTCCTTCGGTACCGACTTCGCGAGCCACGCGCGTCACTTCACCGGCGAATCGATTGAGCTGATCCACCATCGTGTTGAGCGTCTCTTTCAGCTGCAAGATTTCGCCGCGCACATCCACCGTGATTTTGCGCGACAAGTCACCGCTCGCAATAGCCGACGCGACTTCCGCGATGTTTCGCACCTGGCCAGTCAGGTTGCTGGCCATGAAGTTCACGTTGTCGGTGAGATCCTTCCACGTTCCGCCGACACCCGGCACCTGCGCCTGTCCACCCAGTTTGCCTTCCGTACCAACTTCGCGGGCTACACGCGTTACTTCGCCGGCGAACGCGTTTAACTGGTCCACCATCGTGTTGATGGTGTCTTTGAGTTCGAGAATTTCGCCCTTCACGTCGACCGTGATCTTGCGGGACAAATCGCCGCGGGCCACAGCGGTTGTTACTTCGGCGATGTTTCGAACCTGAGCCGTCAGGTTTCCGGCCATGGCGTTGACGGAATCCGTAAGATCTTTCCACGTTCCGGCCACGCCCGGCACCACGGCCTGGCCACCGAGTTTGCCGTCTGTGCCGACTTCGCGGGCCACGCGCGTAACTTCGGAGGCGAACGACCGGAGTTGGTCCACCATCGTGTTGATGGCTTCTTTGAGCTGCAGAATTTCGCCGCGGACGTCGACCGTAATTTTGCGGGAAAGGTCACCGCTCGCCACAGCTGTTGCTACCTCTGCAATATTTCGCACCTGGCCAGTAAGGTTGCTGGCCATCGAGTTGACGGAGTCCGTGAGATCCTTCCACGTTCCGGCCACGCCGGGCACCTGCGCCTGGCCGCCAAGTTTGCCGTCCGTTCCTACTTCGCGAGCCACGCGCGTGACCTCGGCCGTGAATACGCCGAGCTGCTGAATCATCGTGTTGACGATTTCAGCCGACCGCAGGAACTCGCCTTCCAGAGGCCGTCCATCCACCTCGAGTCGAACAGTCTGCGTCAAGATTTCCTTGCGCCACAGCCGAAATTGCGCGAGTGACTTCTGTCGTCGGCCGGAGCAGATCCTCAACCAGCGTGTTGACGGAAGACTCCATTTCTCCCCACGCCCCTCGGGATTCGTAGAACCGGGCGCGCTCGCGGGTTTTTCCTTTCTTACCGACGACTTGCCCGACCCGCTTGAGCTCGATCGCCATCTGCTGGTCGGCGGCCGCAATATCGTTAAAGGTGTCAGCAATCTTGCCGGCGAGGCCTACCCAAGAACCGGGCAGCCGAACGGAAAAGTCGCCATCTCTAAGGGTTTGCAGACTGGCCAGAATCGCCACCAGATCGGGGGAAGGCTCGGGGCTGGAATGCCCATTTTGCCCGTTGGCCACTACAGTTGTGCCGTTGGTGCTGCCTTCAGACGTTGCGGTGCGGCTGCTCTTTTTCATCATCGTCCCCAAAACACTTCAAACGGGCGGCGCCCATCCTGAATCGCTGCTAAATCTTTTGTGCCAAATTACTGAAGACAGGATCGATAGGTGGCGAAGCTATCGACTAGAAACGTTTCGGCCGAAATCGTAGCCATGGACCAAAACCACGCGCGTACGGTTCTTGGGCCCGAACACTACCACACATTTTCAATGTGATATCAGAAACGGGATGGGATGGCTCTACAGTGTTTTCTGTAGAGCATGTGGGCTATTGATTTGCCGTAGGATTTTCCTTCGGACCGCGCCGTTGCAGCGTCCGGCTGATGAAGGTTCGCCCCTGGTGCGCCTCGTCAATGGCGGTCAAAAGGTCGAGCCCAGCGTCCGATTTCACCACGTAACCGTAGGCACCACCACGCAGGGCATCCTCGGCCAGGGAACTCGAAGTATGCTGGCTCACAAAAATAATGCGGGATTCCGGGGAAATCGCCCGCATTTGGGGCGCCGCTTCAATGCCACTAATATCTGGCAAACTGATATCGAGAAGGATGATATCGGGGCGGAGTTCTCCAACTTTCTTGATGGCTTCCTTCCCTTCCGCGGCTTCGCCCACGATTTCGAGCTTCGGGTTGGAGTTTAGGACTGACCGCAGGGCTCGTCGGGCAATCTCGTGGTCGTCGACGAGCACAATCCGGATCGAACGCATTGTAAGGGTTCTCGTTTTCCCGAACGGACCTCGTAAATTTACTGACCGCGACTATAACCCGCCGATCTTTATTTGCTATCGGGTCCATACTGGAGAATAGATTAGACACAATCTTCCAGCCACGATCCTCTCCACGATTAAAGTAACCCGGTTGGAAGAACGTCGGCCACATTGTACGATGACCGGTACCCTCAAAGTCACTGGAGCAACGCCATGATAGCTGCACTGGAAAACCTGGAGCCGCAACCCGTCTGGAAGCACTTTGCCGCCCTCACTACAATCCCGCGAGCCTCAACCAAAGAAGCCGCCGCACGCGATTATGTTCTGGCACTCTCTTCCCGCCTTGGTCTGAAGTCAACCCAGGATGCCGCGGGCAACGTCGTAGTCCAGAAGGCGGCGCACCCCGGCCGCGAAAAGGCGCCCATGGCGCTTTTGCAGGGGCACCTCGATATGGTTTGTGAGAAGAACGAAGGCACGCCCTTCAACTTCGACACCGACGCCATTAAGGTCGTCCGGGATGGCGATTGGCTCAAAGCCGAGGGAACTACCTTGGGCTCAGACAACGGTGTCGGGGTCGCAGCGGCCCTCGCAGTCATGGAAAGTAAGGACATCGCCCACGGTCCCCTGGAATTCGCATTCACGGTGGATGAAGAAACCGGCCTTACCGGCGCCGCGCAATTTCCGGGCGGCGTGCTGAAATCCAAATATTTCCTCAATCTCGATAACGAAGACACGGGGACGATCTGCATCGGGTGCTCGGGAGGTGTCAAGACCACCGCTCGCCGCAAAGTCACACTTCGCCCCGCGACCGCCAATACAGCTTGGCGCATCAAGGTTTCGGGCCTCAAAGGTGGTCACTCAGGGGTCGACATCCATCAGGGTCGCGGAAACGCCCTTCGCATTTTGGGAGGCGTGCTCCAAAACCTGCCTGACCACTTGCCAGTCGAAATTGCCGACATCAACGGGGGAAGTGCCCAGAACGCAATTCCGCGCGAAGCATCGGCCACCGTATTAGCAGATTCCAGTCAGGAGCAAAAACTGAAATCGTTCGTCGCCAAGTCCGAAACTGAATATCGGACCGATCTTGGAGGATTCGATTCCGGTCTTCAAATTTCGCTGGAGAAGGCAGAGCGCCCCGCCAAAGTAATCGATGCCGCCGACACGAAGAAAACGGTGGCCCTCCTCGCCAGTTTGCATCACGGGGTGCTGGCCATGAGCCCCGACGTCCCGGACCTCGTTCAGACGTCAACCAATCTTGCCGTCATTACCACCAAGAACGATCTCGTCGAGATCGTGACCAGCCAGCGCAGCGCGATCGAAAGCAGCCGGAGCGCCGCTGCGATGATGGTCGCGACCATCTGCCGTCTCGCCGGTTTTGAAGTGGAGCACAGCGGAAACTATCCCGGCTGGAAACCGGAACCGCATAGCGAAATCGTGGAGAAGCTTCAGCAAACGCATCAGAAACTTTTCGGCGCACCTGCCAAACTGATCGCCATGCACGCCGGTTTGGAATGCGGCGTCATCGGAGAAAAGTATCCTGGCATGCAGATGGCATCCTTCGGTCCCACGATCGTTGGCCCGCACAGCCCCAACGAGCGCGTACAAATCTCGACCGTAGACAGCTTCTGGAAGTATCTGAAGGCGGTGTTGGAAAACATTTGACCGCCTGACATGCTTTTAGCGAACAGCGAAAATACTAGCGGAAGTGGATCCACAATCCGACGACGGTCGCGAAAGTCAGGCCGGCAAGTTTGCGGCGCTCGGGCGCCGCGCATATCAGAATAGAAAATCAGGCCAGACCGAACCTGACGGTTAGCGTCCCGGCACGCGATTGCCCAGTTCACGAAGCCGAACACCGTTTTTGAGGTTGAACTCCATCTCTTCGAGAGTGATCCCCTTCGTCTCCGGCACAAACAGAGCTACGAACGCGACCGCGAGCACGCAAAAGCCCGCAAACACATAGAAGATCGAAGCGTTCCCATGCACCTGCATGAAGGAGAGAGCGTTCGCCATGACGAGACCGGCGAAGGTCCAGTTGACCATGGTCGTGATGGTCATCCCGATTTCGCGGCCTTCGAGCGGGAAGATTTCAGAACACACAAGCCAGACCACCGGCCCCCACGAGACTGCGAATCCAAAGATGTAGAGTATGACCGATGCCAGCAGCACTGCCTTCGGCGTGCCCCCAATCATTGAAGGGTCGGAGACGGAGCCAATCGACTGGAAAGTGACACCGGCCGCAATCATGGTGACCAGCATGGTTATCGCGCCGACATAGAGCAGCTTCTTCCGTCCCCACTTCTCGACCAGGCGGATCGCTGGAAAAGTAAAGAGCATGTTCACCGTCGGGACCGTCATCGCTGCGAGCAATCCCTTCATGCCCGCGTACCCGAAAATCGTTGGCGAGTAGTAGATCATCATGTTGATGCCAACGAGTTGCTGGAAAACCTGCAAAAACACGCCCACCAGCAGCACCTTCAGGAAGTAGCCGCGCATGACAATTCCCACACCCGCTCCCTGCGGTCCATGCAGCGCCTGCTCGATCTCGTCGATCGCGAGGTTAATTTCCTGTTCTGTATTCAGCGTTCGGCGCAGCACCGTGATCGCGTCCTCCCTCCTGCCCTTAAGCATCAGCCAACGCGGGCTCTCGGGAAGCATGAAGCCGCAAACGAACATGAGTGCCGCGAACAACGTGATGGTCAGAAACATGAGCGGCAGAGAAGTGGCGGGATTGACGAAGGCTCGGGCAATCAAAACGTTCGTCAGCGAGATCAGGAATATTCCGATCGTGATCATCAACTGGAAGAGCGTGCCCATCGATCCGCGAATCGATGCTGGAGCGGTCTCAGCCAGAAAAAGTGGAACGACGAAGGAGGCGACCCCGACTCCGAAGCCGAGAGCGAAGCGGCAGGCGGAGAGCACCGGCAGCGGCGGTAGCAGAGCGGAGTACGCGGAAGCTGCGGTGAAGATGAAACCGGCGAAGAGCAGGCTCTTTTTGCGGCCAAGGAAGCGCGCGAAAAGACCAGAGAGCAGCGCGCCGACGATGCCGCCGGTCGCCAGGATGGACGAGTAGGTTTCCCCGCCATGGACGTCGAGGTGATAGTGCTGCTGGATCGTCTCCAGTGAGTTCGCGATAAATCCCTGGTCGAGGCCAAACAGAAGGCCACCCAGGGCGGCCACTGAGCAAATGATGTAAACAATTGTCTTGTAGCCACCAGACGCCGGTCCTACCATGCCCGCTTGAGCCATTTCCACCTCACCTGTGTTTTCTCATCTTAGCTTCAGAAGCCCCCGAAAACGAAAAAACCTGGCGGCCATCTCAGTTCAAGGATTCACCTCGGCAATCATGAATCCGAAAGGCTTGAGTGAAACTTGACTGCTTGCCGTCATCGCGCCGCCAGACGTAATCAATGGCGTTAGAGTCGACTTGACAGAGAATCCCCGGGCGGTGAAATCGAAGCTTATTTTTTGCAGTACTGCCGACATGTTCAGCGCAACCAGCACCGCCTTTCCCTTATAACTGCGAAGATAGGACATCACATTGACGTCGTCTTCGTTCAGCGCCGTGTAAGTCCCGTCGAGTAGC
The DNA here is from genome assembly GCA_963822545.1 of uncultured Acidobacteriaceae bacterium. Classification (GTDB taxonomy): domain Bacteria; phylum Acidobacteriota; class Terriglobia; order Terriglobales; family Acidobacteriaceae; genus Acidiflorens. Next base: position 172,936 of record CAWGIB010000010.1, on the reverse strand, counting down.
GCCCGATTCGTGTGCCGAAGCGCCAGCACTTTCTTATACAAGCTCAACACCGAGTTCGGATCCTTTCGACTCGCTGGCAACATTGTGGGTTGCGTAGCTATTCGGCACAGGAAGCCACGGATCCTTCTCGCTGAAACCCGCATTGGATGCCGTGTTCCACTGCATCGGAGTGCGCTCCCCATCGCGACCTTTCTCCGCCGGCCATCCCGTTCTTCCAATCGGGTCGCGAACGTCTTCTTTACGCTGTTGGATCATTGTTCTCCATCCCGATCTCTTCCCCGTAATACATGATGGGAGTGCCGCGCAACGTGAGATAGAAAGCGCCCATCAACTTGGCAATCGCATCGTTATTCTTGCCGTCGCCATAGCGGTTATAAGAACGAACAATATCGTGATTGCTGATCACGAATACTGGCCAACCGTTTGCTTTGTTCACCGCCGCAATCTGCTTGCGAAATTCTGGCGGCGAAAGCTTATTGACGGTCGTGAACATGAAGTCCATCGGCATCTGCAGTTCGTTGCCGCCGTCTCCGTAGTAGCGGTTGAGTTGCTCAACATTCGACGTCCACGTTTCTCCGATCAACACCGCATTTGACTCGTCCGCCACCTTCCGCAATTTCCGCAACTCGTCGTGGACTTCGGGAAAATTCGTGTTGTACTTGTTCTCGGTATTGGGATCGCCCTGCGCGTTCTTGCCCGGAAGCACGGGATTGTCGCGCAGTGCCGGGTCTTCGAACAAAGTATCAACTGCATCCAGCCGAAAGCCTGAGACGCCGCGTTGATACCACCATCGCGTCGTATCAAGCATCGCTTTTTCAACCGCCGGATTGCGCCAGTTCAGGTCAGGTTGAGCCGCATAAAAAAAGTGGTAGTAGTACTGGTTCGTATTCGGATCGAACTTCCATGCCGATCCGCCAAAAATCGAAATCCAGTTATTGGGAGGCTGCTCCGGGCCCTTTGCCGTCGCGCCAGATATACCAGTCGCGATGTTGCGCGCTCCGCGAAGACTTCGAATCCAGAAACCACGGGTGCTGGTCGGAAGTATGGTTCGGCACAAAATCCATGATGATGCGAACCCCGATGCTTCCGCCCTTCCGCAACCATGCGATCGAAGTCGGCGAGCGTTCCATACATCGGATCGATGTCCTCGTAATTGGAAACGTCGTAGCCGAAATCAACCTGCGGCGAGGGATAGCACGGAGTAATCCAGATGGCATCGACGCCCAGCTCGTGCAGGTAATCCATCTTTGACGTAATCCCGTTCAGATCGCCGACGCCGTCATTATTACTGTCAGCAAAGCTGCGCGGGTAGATTTCGTAGAACACGGCGTGCTGCCACCACTGGTGACCTTCGGCATCGACGGGTTTGTTCTGAGCTGAAGCGAAGCGGGAACAGGAGAAAATCAGAATCAACAAGAAGCGGAACTGGGACCTGAACATTAGGATTGCTTCTCCACGTTGCGTCGTAACCAACAATAAAGGCGCAACGCAAAGTTGGCAATCTTGGAAAGCCGACGAAGTGCCGGCAAACACGATCTGGATCAAGGTCTCCCACCGACCTTCCGCGCTAAAAAAAGAGGGGGACGCGATTTCTGCGTCCCACCTGGGAAGAGAGACTTCGTTTCGGGCGCCTCCCTCTGACTCAGGAAATGCCCGCAATGTTTTTAGCGGTGTCCGTGGCCGCCGCCGCCACCATGGGAAGATCCGCCGCCGTGTGACGATCCACCGCCATGAGATGATCCACCACCGCCGCGCGGAGCTCCGCCACCATGGCTGCTAGGCGCAGAACGCCCGCCGCCACCACCGAAACTGGGCGCAGAACGTCCACCACCGAAGCTCGGCGATGCAGGACGTCCTCCGCCGTAACCCGGTGCCGGCCGCGCACCTCCGTATCCTGGATTTCCATACGACCGTCCTCCGTACTGGCTGCCGCCATAAGGACTGCCGCCATACGAACGTGGTGTCACGATTGGCTGGTGCATGTTCAGTTGCGGACGAGACCCGCCGTTCGGCCCTTGCGCCATCGGACCGCGCCCTTGAGAGCCCGGATATCCCGAAGATCCGCGAGGCGAACCATAGCTTCCACGATTCTCGGTGCCGCCACGATTCTCCATCCCACTCGATGAACGCCCCGCCTGTGACTCTGTCGAAGAACGTGGCGTCATCGGTGAAAATTTCTGCCATCCACCATTATTCGAAGCGCTTTCTTGCGTCGACGGCGAATTGCTTGGACCGCCCGACCTCGACGCCGGACCCGAGCCAAAGCCGCCGCGTGATTCCGTACCGGGCCGCGACGAGTTCACACCCGATTGATTAAATCCCCGGCTGCCCTGATCGCCTTGTCGAGCATTGCTGCTGCTGTGGCCCTCGAAGCCACCATTGCTTCGGCTTCCAAAACTGCTATTGTTCCCGCCTTGAATTCCGCGCTGATTTCCGTTCACAGGCGAGACGCCATTCTGCCGCATCGCACTCGCCACCCGGCTTTGCTCGCGCGCAAACGTATGCGTATTCGCCGTCGCACTGCTGTTTCTGGCAGAGAAGAAATGCTGATTCCCTGCATGATTCAGAGTCGATGCTGCCGCTGGCCGTCCGCTTGCGCTCAGACTCTCCTTGCCTGGAACTACCGGCAGGTTGCCGGTTGCAAAGTGCGCATTCTGCATCATCGAGTGGTTGACCGGCTGGAAGTGTCCTCCCGTTTTGCCGAACTGATTGCTCGCCACCGAGCTGGCTCCTCGGAAATGCGAATCGTTCATCGCAGCTCGCACGTTAGAGAAGCGATTGCCTCCATGCAAAGGACCGAAGCCTCCGCGGTTGAAGCCGTTATAACCTGTGTATCCAAAGCGGCCTCCGTAACCACCCCACCACGGATGGAAGAAGTCACATGGACCGATCGGGAACCAGCCAATCGATCCCCACCCAAATCCCACTCCAAATCCGCCGCCATAACCAAAGAACGACACATAAGCCGGCGCCCACAACGGCCTGTAATAGGGATACCCATACACCGGTCCCGGCCACCACGCCCACGCTCCTTCATATTGCAGCCATCGGCCGTAGTGATACGGTGCCCAGCCCCAAGGTTCGTACGCTACCCAGGTCCATCCCCAATAAGGTTCATAGACCCAACGTCCATCGCGATACGGAGCCCAATCCGAGCCCACGTTCGGTTCCCACACCGAACCGTAGTCCGGGATATCTTTCCAGGAACCATTGTTATCGAGATCCTGAGAGCCAACGTAGTAATCATTCGTGTGACGCCGGGCGGTTGAATTGTCGATCATCCGGTCGCGATCCGTATTCCACTGATCCCAATCATCTCGGTTCGGAGCTTCACCGATCCGGTACTGTGTCTGCTCGCCCATTCCGCGAATGGTGATGAATTGGTTCTGGCCTACGCGCGTTCCACCTTGCGGAGTCGTGATCTCGATCTCGCCACTGCGCACCAGCACCTCGGTGTGATCGTCTGCCGTGACTAAAATGCGGAAACTCGCCGCCTGCCGCTCCGTGCGAATCGAAACATTGGGAGTGTCAATCTCCGCGTCCGCATCGCTATTTCGCAGGACGGTGTAGTTTGCCATTCCGTGCGCAAGCTGAACCTGAATCTGCGAACGGGTCAGGTTTGAAATGTTGGCCTGCGTGTGCTCCGACAGACGAAGTATGTTCGCGAAGTCAAGCTGAAGTTCGGTGCGTGCCTTGTCGCCGGTCGAAACCTTATCGCCCGCCATTACTGGAGCGTTCACCTGCGCCGCCGACCAGTCGCCCGAATCGCCGCGCTGCGTGGAAACGTCACCATGAATCAAACTCAAGCGCGCCACGGCATTATTCTCTGGGGTCTCCTTCGGAGCGCCGCCGTTTTCGGAATTCGTATCTTCCGAGTCAGGGTAAGCGCTCCAGGATTTCCATAGTTCGGACCATATGGACGACGACCTTGCAGGTTCGGGCTTGGCTTCGGCGGAAGCTCGCTCATGGGCTCGCGTTCCGTCTCTCCTTGCTGCGTCGAATCCCGTCGATCCGGCAGCGGGCTGCGCTTGATCTTGATCCTGCGACATGTCACGGCCGTCCTGCTGGACTTGCTGATCCTGCGGCAAATCCTGTCCGGACATCTGATCCTGCTGATCTTGCGCAGGTGGATTTTGGTCTGCGTTCTGCGCGCTGACCGTTCCAGGAATCGCGCATAACATTCCCGCAACCACTGCCACCATGAATTTAAGCTTGAACTGCATGAAAACCTCCACCGGGTCTCGACACGAACTCTGCTTTTAAATATGCAGGCGCCGTGCCAATGTCCGCTGTGGAAGTCAGATTCGCTAAGTGTCGATTCGTTAACAAGTTGGATAAGGGTAGAAACCTCGATGTGTTCTCTTCAGGCTCCCCACGGTGGCCCGGTTCGACCAAGGTGGTGGTTTTCGGCCACCCCGAGTCTGAGCGAGATATGGGGTGGCACGACAACGAAACTGACGAATAAAATTCCGCAGCCGTGCCAACCCAGACTAAGAAGATCTATTCAACATTCGCCAGTGCCGCATTCAGGCCGGCGATGTCCGCTCCCAGATCCTTACCGTCCAGCCCCTTATTTTTGTAAGGACTGCTGCTAAGCAATTGGTAATTTCCGCCATTGCCGTTATTGAAATCCGTGAACTCCACAGCATTTACGGTGGTTGGAAACATATTCTTCGCGGGCCAGGTTGATGGTGGGTACTGCGGCGGAGGCGCAATCAATCCGTTGTTGGCGAAGGTAGAGTTGGCAAGACATTTTTGGATGCTGGTAATGGGAACATCTTTAGTGGCACAACTCGCGCTGCCGCCAACCGAGTTCCACACCGGATAATCGGCGGTGATAAAGCAGATTGTTGGTAAAAACAAACCCATACATCTGCGCATTTTGCTGCGTGTTGCCCTATCGTCAGCATGTGTGTCGAGACATTCGGAAATCCAGTAATGTGGTTGATGGTGACTGTATTGAGCGGGTTCTTTGACCATCCGTTTGCAATCTCGAATACTGTGCCTCCATCGGAGTACTTCGCGCTTAGGTCGTCGAGAACCACGTCATGAATGCTCCATCGTGTACCTGCCAGCGCGTCACCCCCTCCCTTGCCGTTTCCGGAAATCGAAGTCGCCAACTGAATCCCGGCCCCCACGTGCGAAACATGCGCATATCGGATCGTGATATCTGTCACCTGGCACTGCGGGCAAATGTTTTTCTTCCGACATGCTGGTTTTTTGGTGTGAGCAGAATGCTGAAACCGCTTTGTGAAAATCCCGACCAACTGTTTTCCATCAGATTCGCCTCGACCAACACCCGAGTAGCGTTCTTCAGCTCCAGGTGATTCTTGGAGATAAAAGGCTTTCCATTCTTTCCGCCAATGAATTTCGGATTTCCTGGCATCCATTGCCATGGTTTCCAGAAATGATTGTTGGTGATAGTGATATCCGTCGGCGTAGTCGTCGCCGCCGCCTCCACCAAACATCACGCTCTCTCCCGACGCTTCCAGAAAATTATCGTCGATCTTGAACGGGCCCGTCCTGGTTATTCCCGATTCCTCCGCCGATGTCATGCGCATCCATGCATTGTCCGGTTGACGAGATGCAATGGAAATCGCTGAAATATGAATCGACGATTGCGACGTTCGTCATCCCGCTCAAGCCGACTCCAACATATGTTTCGTCCTGCAGCGCCCCATGCAACCACATCCTGTCAAACACCAGGTGATCAGCGGTACCGTCAGCTGTAATCAGGCGCGCCGCATAGTCCACTCCCTCCGGTCGCGTAACCTCGAGTCCGATCATGCGGTAATAGTTGGCGCCGTTGGCGAATCTGAATGGTCCGTCACCAGCCACCGCTATTTGTACTTTTGCCATTACATTTTGCGGATTGTTACACGAATACTGCGGTCGTCCCTCCAGGCTTGCCACGCCCGCATAACAAGGCGTAGCGCGCTGCCCTTCGCCTGGCAATACGCTATCGGAAGCGCTGGTTCGAACGATGATCCACGATTTAATATTGCAATTCTTCGCCGGCAGCGTAAAAAGCCCGGTGAATGTCGCCCCCGCTTGCAGTTCAATCTGGTCGCCACATTGCGCGCGATTCAACGCTGCCTGCAAATCGCCGCCCGCACTGACCGCAATAATCGATCCTGTTGCCGGAGTATCTGACATTGCGCTCGGCAACCGTCGCTCTCGGCAATTCTGCAGGTCCATCATAGCTGCCGCCCTGTTTGTTCTGCCCTACCTCGCCCTGCGCCGCCATCGTTTAAGCTAGCCGCCAGTGATAAAAAAATAAGAAATGTAAAAAACGTCTGGCGACCGAAAATTTGGAGACAGGCTGAAGGAATTAAGAACATATATTTTGCGCTTTAAAAATGTGGGCTTGCTCTTGACATGACTTCCCTCGATGAAAAAGATGAGGACGAATGAATGTCCAGCGCCGAGTCTAGCGGCAGCGAGGAATTTTTCTAGACTCCGTTAGTGCATTAGCGGACGCGTTAGTGCATGCAATCAAATGTGAAATTTGAATGAATCATTTAGACCTTCAAGACAGGGAAACAGCCGTTGCGAAGAAAACTTTTCACCCTCGATCATGACCCGCTGTGAAAATAATTCTTTTCGACTTGCAGGCCCATCGCGCGGATTTCATTCACCACCGTTATCATCAATCCCAATCTTCGACAATCGGTAGCGCAGCGCATTTCGCGACAACCCAAGCAGTCGCGCCGCCTGCGACTTGTTTCCACTCGCCCGTTTTAACGCCTCACGAATCATTTCATCTTCCCATTGATCCAGGGTCATGCCATCGGGCAAGAACCGATCCCCGGCTCCGCCCGCACGATTGCGCGGAGTGTCCAATTGAATGTCGCCCACATCTAGTTCCGGTCCCACAGCCAGCGCGCAAGCCCGTTCCATCACGTTCTGCAGCTCGCGAACATTCCCCGGCCAGTAATGACTCGTCAGCAACTGCATCGCAGTCGGAGTAATTCCCTGCAGCGGCCTTCCCGAGTCTTTCGAAAAGCGCGCTAGAAAAAGATTAGCCAGGTCGGGAATATCTTCCTTGCGCTCTCGCAGCGGAGGAATGTCGATGGGCACAACATTAAGCCTGTAATAGAGATCTTCCCGAAATGTCCCGTCCTCAAGCGCTGCCCGCAAGTCGCGATTCGTGGCAGCCACGAGTCGGACGTCAACCTTCACGGTACGCGTACCACCCAACCGCTCAAATTCACGTTCCTGCAGAACGCGCAAAAGTTTTACCTGGGTAGCCGGAGGCACATCACCGATCTCATCAAGAAACAGCGTGCCCTTGTCCGCCATTTCAAATTTTCCCGGCTTGCTCGTAACTGCGCCCGTGAAAGCTCCCTTCTCATATCCAAAAAGTTCGCTTTCCAAAAGATTTTCCGGAATCGCCGTGCTGTTGATTTTGACGAAATGGCCCGCTCGCCCGCCGCGATTTTTCATGGATGGCACGGGCAATCAAATCCTTGCCGACCCCGCTCTCTCCGCCAAGAAGCACGGTTGAGTTGGTCGGCGCAACCCGCTCCACCGTCGCCAGGACCTCCTGCATCTTCGGACTGCGCGCGACAATATTCGGATGGCTGTACTTCTGGCCCAACGCCTCGCGCAACGACTGGTTCTCTTCGCGCAGCCGCGAATGATCCAGTTCCTTGTGCACCACCATCCGGATTTCGGCCAACGAAAACGGCTTCAGCACATAGTCGCTTGCACCGGCCTTCATCGCCTCCACCGCGGTTTCCACCGAACCAAACGCCGTCATCACCACGATCGGCAAAGCGGCATTTTTCCCTTTTGCAGTTTGCAGAAATTCCAGTCCGCTTATGCCGGGAAGTTTTAGATCCGTCAGCACAAGGTGTACCGGTTCCGAATCGAGAAGCTTTAGACCTGCTTCAGCGTCGCCTGCCGAAAGCGTTTTGAATCCGTCTTCACCCAGATTCAATTCAAGCAATCGCCGCATCTTGGCTTCGTCTTCGATGATGAGAATCGTCGCCATTTTCAGTTCGCCTGCCCTACGCCACTAGGTTGTCCGGTTCGCCCATCAGATCGGAGCCAATGATCGGCCTCCGTGGCGCCGCTCTCGAGCCAGAGGAGAGTGGAAAGAACAGCGTAAACACCGCTCCACCCGAGGGGCCATTCTCTACGCGAATCCATCCGTGATGGCCATCGATGATCTTCGAAACGATCGAGAGCCCCAGCCCGACTCCCGTTTTCTTCGTCGTCACGAAAGGATTAAAAATCTCCTCGCGCAATTTCTCAGGAACTCCCGGCCCGGTATCCGCCAGCGTCACCAGCACGCCGTCTCGCTCATTAACGTTATGAGGTGAGCCTCAATCCTCAACGTACCGCCCTGTTCTCCCATCGCCTCGAACGCATTCTGCACCAGATTGAGAAATGCCTGCTCACACAAACTCTCATCCAGCGGAAGGAGCGGGAGGTTCGGAGCGTAATTGCGTTCGACCTTCACTGGCTTGCCCGTCCATCGAAAAGAAACAATTTCGATCACGCGATCCAAGACTTTAATCAGATCGGCTGGCTGCAATTGCGCGTGCAGCGGGCGCGCAAAATCCAGAAACTCAGTCACAAGCGCGCTGAACCGATTCACCTCCGTCGAAATGTAACCAGCAAGTTCGCGCGACAGTTCATCTGATGCTTGCAGCTTTTGCGTCAGCATTTCGGCCGAACCCTTGATCACTCCTAGTGGATTTCGAATTTCGTGTGCCAGCCCAGCGGAGAGTTGTCCTAGCGCAGCCAACCGTTCCGACCGGCGAGCCTCTGCTTGTGCCAATTCAAGCCTGCGGTTGGTTTCCGCCAGGCGTTCCGCCAGCTCGCGATAAAGCTGGGTTTGATGCTGGCTCTGTTGCGAAAAACGGTTTACCACCATCGCCGCCAGAAAGAAAAATAATACGCGCAGGCCGAGCAGGCCGAACGCCTCAGGCGTCAGGTCGTATTCCTGCATCGCTGGGTACAGGTATGAGCAGTACGCCGCCGAAGCAATCAGCGTCCACAACAGTGTCATCCACGGCCCGCAATACAATGCAGCGGTCACGACTGGAACGAAATAAATCGGCCAGTAGCTGCTGTTAATGCCAATTTCACCCGTGTGATCGATCAGGAAAGTAGCCAGCAGTATTTTCAGCGCGATCACATAAAAAATGCCGCGCCGTTGATAACGCGCAACGAGTCGCGACTCCAACAATTGCACGACACCGATCGCCAGCAAGATGACTTGCTTATGCCACTCCAGGCGCGGAGGGAGCGCCGCGAGGCCGCCCAAAAACACGAGCCAGATTGTCAGCCAGAGTGCATCCAGGCGTGTAAATCGCCGGGAGTCAGGATCGAAGATAGGGGGCGACGATGCCAAGCTGCTTCCATCCAATCGCAGAAAGCCCTTCCCCGTCAATGGGACGGGCCCGCAGAACTAGCGTCCAAATCGGATAGAACAGGCCCTCACAGCAGGAGCTCCATGTAGATTGCTCCCTCCACGGGGTTTGTGCGATAGGGCGCAATCTCCTTGAATCCCAATTTGCGATACATCCCCACCGCATCTTTCATCACCGGCTCGACCGTATCGAGGCGCATCCGTTTGTATCCCGCCGACCGCGCCTCCCGGATGATCTTGTCAGCCAGAGATCCGCCGATGCCTCTTCCTCGAAATGCAGGACGCAGGTAAAGTCGCTTCATCTCGCAGATTTCGTTCTCAAACTTATGTAGCGCCACGCATCCGGCGAGCTGTCCTTCGTATTCCGCCAGCAACAGCCTACCCTCTGGAGGCGCGTAGTCCCCCGGCAGCGACGCCAGTTCTTTGTCGAATCCCTGGAAGCAGAGGCTGAAACCGAGGGACTGCGCGTATTCCAGAAACAATTCTCGCGCTTGCGCGATTTGCCCGGGCGATTCAGCTTGATGAACGGTTAAGGACGTGACCATCATGCACTCCAATATCGTGGCAGGAAGATGCTCTGCATCTGTCCATAATAGCGACTCGTTCTAGATTCAGCCTCAAGCCATCGATATAAAGATTTCCAATCCACAAGATAAATAGTTTCGATTTCCGAAAGACCACCTCACCCGCTACTGTTATGATGCCGCTCGGAAACACGGCAAAAAACGATGACTAAAGTTGAAGCGATTATCCAGGTTTCTAAGCTCGATGCCGTCAAAGACGCTTTGCATGAGGTAGGCGTTGAAGGCATGACCGTTCTTGAAGCCCGCGGCCACGGCCGTCAAAAGGGCCACACCGAGTTTTATCGCGGGCGCGAGTACTCGGTAGACCTCATCCCCAAGGTGAAACTTGAAATCGTCCTCGCCGACGACGCCGTCGAAAAAGCAGTGCAGGCGATCGCGAATGCCGCGCGCACCGGCAAGATTGGCGACGGAAAGATCTTTCTCTCCCGGATCGACGAAGCAATTCGCATCCGCAACGACGAGCGCGGCGAAAGCGTCCTTTAGAGTTCGAAACCGAATCGCGGTTAGTAAGCAGTAAACAGCACCAAAGAGAAATGGCAGACCACGAATGACCGCCGCGGCCTCCGTCAATCCCGAATTGCGAGACCTCTACGCGCGCGAATCGGCTGCCATCCAACTTGAATTTTCCGAAACAGGCGACGGCCGTCGCGCCCTTGATCGCCGCTCCGCCCTCGTCGACTCCATCGTCCAAACCTTCTGGGACGAAATCATCGTCCCATCGGCACCGAAACAGCCGCCCGCAACGAGTGGAACTCCTAGCCTTAATCAACACCACGATTCCGATTCTCTTAATCCCACCCGCGCCCCGAAGAATTTTGCTCTGGTAGCGACCGGAGGCTATGGCCGAGGCTGGCTCTTTCCGCACTCCGACATCGATCTGCTCTTTCTGCACGCCGGCAGCGATACGGAAAACGAATTTAAAGATCCGATTCGTCGCTTCTCGCAGGAACTTTGGGACCTGCGCCTGAAACTCAGCCCCGCAACTCGTACCCTTGCCGAGTGCGAACGTCTCGATCCTAACAACCTTGAATTCGCAATTTCCCTCCTCGATTGCCGCTATCTAGCCGGTGATCGAGACCTTTTTATGCGCCTCCGCGAAAAATCCGTTCCCCAACTGGTAGCCCGCGAATGCCACGCACTCATCCAGAATCTGGGCGAACTCACACGCTCCCGCCATCACAAATTCGGCAACACGGTCTTTCATCTTGAGCCGAACGTGAAAGACGGTCCCGGCGGCTTGCGCGACTATAACGTTGCCTGTTGGCTCGCGCTTGATCTCCGCCATGGAAAAGCTTCGCCGGTGGCCAGAGGCCCAAACCCTGCTGCCAGTCTCCTCCCGCCGCGCTTTCGACGCAGCGCTCGATTTCCAGATGTCCGTTCGCTGCTTTCTCCATTTCCGCAACGGCCGCGACGACAATATGCTGAGCTGGGACGCCCAGGAAGATGCCTCAGCACGCAAAATCGGAGCCGCCGACGCCGAGATCACCAGCGCCGCCGACTGGATGCGCGTCTACTTCGGTCATGTTCGCAACGTGCATCGCGTCTGCAACCAACTGCTCGAAGAAATCCCTGCCGCCTGGTCCTCTCTATACCGCCAATTTCAAGGTTGGCGAACAAAGATTGCGAGTGCTGATTTTTCCGTGGTCGACGGCCTCATCTTCCTTCAACAACCCACTGCTCTTCAGGATCCGGAAAAGCTTTTGGGACTCTTTCATTTCCTCGCCAAACACGGCCTCAAACTGAGCACCACGACCGAATACAAAGTCGAGCAAGCTCTTCCGTCTCTCGCCTCGACGCCTCCCCGAGGCGGCGAGCTATGGCTTTACCTTCAGGAAACTTTGGTCCAGCCTCACGCAGCCGATGCTCTTCGCGCGATGAACGCGCTTCGCCTTCTCACCCTCCTGCTGCCCGAACTGAAAGGCATCGAGGCGCTGGTGGTGCGCGACTTCTATCATCGCTACACGGTCGACGAACACTCCTTCCTCGCCATCGAGCATCTGCACCGCTTGCAGGAATCGAAGTCGGAATGGGACCGTCGTTTCGCGGAACTACTAGGCGAGCTCGAGCAGCCGGAACTCCTCTACTTGAGCCTGCTTCTGCATGATTCTGGAAAAGGCGTGCCCAGTGACAACCACGTCGAAGCAAGCCTCGACCTCACCGAAACCTGCGCTCAGCGCCTTGACCTCGATGTCGCCGACCGCGAAACGGTCCGCTACCTCGTCGCCAGCCATTTGGATATGTCAGCCGCGATGCGTCGCGACGTCTTTGATCCAGCCAACGTAAAAACATTCGCCGAAAAAGTCGGTACGCCCGAACGCCTGAAGATGCTCTGCCTCATGACCTATGCCGATATCAAGGCAGTGAACCCTGATGCCATGACACCGTGGAAGGCTGACAATCTATGGCAGCTCTATATCGCCAGTGCCAACTACTTGAGTCGAAGCGCCGACGAACGTGTACATACTGGCACCCATAATGCCCGAGACGCCGCTAGCCCGGGCCTCGCGAACCTCGCCCATCTCCATTCGCTGGCACCTGTTGCAGGAAAGAAGATCAACATCTTTTTGGAAGGAATGCCGCAGCGCTATTTGCGAATTCACGGCGCGACCGACGTTCTAGCCCACGCCGAAATGGTCTCTCGCCTCGGCCAAGAAGGCGTTCTTTGCGAACTCAAGCAACTGCGTCACTGGTACGAACTCACCCTCATCACCACCGATCGACCGTTCCTCTTCGCCTCCGTTTCGGGAGCGCTCGCCGCGTGGGGAATGAACATCGTCAAAGCGAATGCCTTTTCCAATGCGGCCGGTACCGTGGTCGATACCTTTTATTTCACCGACCGCTTTCGCACCCTTGAAATGAACATTCAGGAATGGGATCGTCTGAAGAAAAACATCGCGGACGTAGTGAAGGGGCAAGCCGACGTCGCCCGCATGCTTCGCGACCGTCTGAAATCAGAGAAAACGAATGGCCCGAAAGTAAAGGTCACCACCCAAATTGAATTCGACGACCAGTCCTCCGCACACAGCACACTTGTGCAGATACTGACGCAAGATCGTCCAGGGCTGCTCTACCAGATGTGTTCCTTGATCTCGAAGCATGAGTGCAATATAGAAATTGCGCTCGTTGAAACCGAAGGCCAGATGGCTATCGACGTTTTTTATCTCACCTCGGCGGGAGCCAAGTTGACTCCCGACCGCCAATCCACACTCGGTCAGTTACTCCGTCAGGAACTTTCAGGAAAATAATCGGGGCCTCGACGCCGAACCCCTCACTTGATATTGATGGTCAGCATCTGCGCCCCAGACACCACGTAGTCTAAGGGCTCGGTAGATGCTTCGCTCACGGACGATTCGCCGAGCACGACCATGTCCTGTGTCCCGCGCAAATTCTCCATCACGTTCATCACGGAAAGAGGCAGCGTCGGCATGATCTTATCGGCGACCATCGCCTCCGGATCCGAATCAAAAATGGAAACATAGACGCGGTCATCCGAGCGCTCTTTATTCAGCAGCGCGATCGTAGGTGCGAGGCCGAGCCCTCGGCTCATCGTCGGGGTGCCGCGATGCATGCGGTCGAGTGTGTCGCCGTCGCTCACCAGGATGCGCAGCGGTCCCTTTGAAGCCGACGTCGGAATCCGAATCGGAATCTGCCGCACCAAACGCTCGCCGCGATAAGGGCGTATCACGGTCTCAACCATGATCTGATCCCCGGGTCGCGCCTCCGTCAAGTCTGTGCGCGATGTTTCAAGACGTGCCGAGCGGCGCTCGCGCACCAGTTCGAAATCCAGTTTCACTCCCTCGACATCGGGGGCATCGTACGGATTACTGTAAATTTTGCCAAAGCGATCGCCGATACTGGACGCCGCCAGCGCAGCCGCAGGCTGCCCGCTATCCAGCGGCGCAAACATATTCCGCAAACTCACGTCCGGATAACCCTTCACGCTCAGCGATCCATTCATTCTGTATGTAATATCTTCGCCGAAATCGTTGATCCCATGCAGCGCGTTGAACACCGTCGCCATCATCGCAAGCGGGCTCAGTTTCGCGTTGTTGAGAACTTCGTAATGAAATTCCTTCGTCGCCGACCCGTTGTGCAATGACACCGTCACGGGAATCATCTTCGGCTCATGTCCCATCACACCGAGAATGCCCGCTTGACGATCCTGCACAAAAGCGCCAACCGTCTCTGTGGTGTTGACGATCTTGAATGCATTCATCGGCGAAGGCAGCGTGGCCAGAACCGTCGCCTTCGTCATGGGCAAGTCCACTTCGCCAAACTGTAGCAGCGGGTGACCGCACGCCAGCAGGTGTTGCGCGTCCACATAAGTCACGGTACAAGTCGCCGCGATATCCATATCGCCGCGCACCAGCACCGCGCTTACCGCCGATCCCGCCTCGATCGGTTCCGGCTGCTTGCGGTCGCTGGCAGAACCCGCTCCCATCACAGGCACGATACCCGCCGAAGCAAACTGGTCCGCGTAGCGCTGCAGCGTAGCTTCCGAAAAACCATTGAACACAAATGGAGCGTCGATCGGCTTCAGATAATTATTGCCGCTAGAAAGCGATGTCATCCCACCAGGACTCGCAGTTTTGCTAGCACCCGTCTCCCCGGTATCGCTCGCTCGCAGCGGTGCCGACGACGGCCGCCGATCCATCGCATTGATCTCCAGCATCTGTTCGATCGGCGTTACTCCTGCGATCGGTTCCTTGGAGAATTCGCCGATGCGAAACGCAAGCGCGCCCGCCAGTTTGCCGTCAAAATACACAGGACTTCCGCTCATGCCCGCGACGATGCCGGTATATTCCGGTTTGGTCCCATGCAGACGCACCAGAATAATGTCACCCTTCGGCCCGTTCATGTTGCGCAGCACTCCCAGGACTTCGACGTCCATCGACTCAGGCTTTACCCCTTGAAATACGGTGAGGGCAGTCCCCTTCATCCCTTCATGAATCTGATTCAGCGGGATGATGCTTGGCTTTTCTTGGGCAGCGGCAGACAGGGTGAACGAAAAAAACAGAAGGGCGGCGAGATGCGCCGTAAATCGCATGTATATCCCCGGAGGTCAAAAAACGACCGCAATATTGTTTGGACTCCGCGCTTGGTTTGAATGGTTTTGCGGGAGGAGATGGCGTTTTTACGCCAGCAAAATATCCCAACCGCAGAGTTGTTGCATCTATACTAGCACAGGTGTTTTTGAGGATTCCCCATGATTTTTCACGTTTTTCCAGTGCAAAATAGGGCACTGGCTGGTGCCCGCTACCGCCTCCTTTTGCTGGCTGTGGTGTCTTTATCCCTGGTTTTTTCGGGACTTTCCGCGCTCGCGCAAGATACGTCCCAGCAGCCTCCGGCCAATCCGAACAAGCAGGATGCGCCTCCCGAAGCCGGCGGCCCTCAGAACGATACCGGCCCCTACGTGATCCCCAAGAAGAAAGAGGAGCCTCCTCCGCCTCCGGCTGAAAAGCCGAAAAAGATCGACAACATGCCCGACTACTCGATCAAGGTGGACGTGCCTTTAGTAACCCTCGATGTCTCCGTGACGACCAAAGACGGCCAGACCATCCCCGGGCTGAAGGCCGACAATTTCAAGGTCATCGAAGACGGCTCGCCACAGAAGATCGCCTCCTTCAACCAAACCGAAGGTCCCATCACCGCCGTCCTGCTGATTGAATTCGCGGCCGGCGGACCGTTCGGAAATATGCGGGCCTACAACTATATGTATGACGCGCTCAACGCGTCCTACACCTTCGCCAGCCAGCTCAAGAAAGATGACTACGTCGCGGTCGTCTCCTACGACATGAAGCCACAAATCCTTGTCGACTTCACGCAGGACAAGCGCGCCATCATGGGCGCTCTCAACATGCTTCGCATCCCGGGCTTCAGCGAACGCAACCTGTTTGACGCAGTCTTCGATACACTCGACCGCATCGATCGAATTCAGGGAAGGAAATACGTCATTCTCGTCTCCTCCGGCGCTGACACCTTCAGCAAACTCAACCTCGATCAGACCATGAAGAAGATCAAATCCACGAGTAACGTCACAATCTTCCCTGTCAGCATCGGATGGTACTGGAGGGAACGCGTGGACGCTGCCAGCATGGGAAATGATCCCTTCGGCAGAAATGTTGGCTGGCTGCAGAATGACAACCAGCTCAATACCTTTGCCAAACTAACCGGCGGAAAAGCTTACTTCCCGCGCTTCGAAGGCGAACTGCCCGGAATCTTCCAGGAGATCTCCGCCGACATCCGCAATCAGTACACGATTTCCTACCACCCGACGAATACCAAACTCGATGGAACCTATCGCAAGCTGAAAGTCGAACTCCAAGCGCCTGACGGCGGCCCCCTGAAAATTCGCGACCAGAAGGGCAAGGAGTTGAAGTATATCGTCTACGCTCGCGAGGGTTACACCGCAAGACACCAGGTCGATTAGAGCACTGGGAACTCGGAACGATCTCGCTTTGAAGTGAAAAGTCAGAAGTCAAATTGCAGAAGTGAACCCTAACCCTTATTGGGGTTTTTACTTCTTCAATTTGACTTCTGACTTTTCGATTTCTGCCAGCCTTTCGTCGTTCCCCTGCTCTCGTTTACAATCCTCAGTTCCCTTTCAGCGCTTCCTTATAGGAGAGACTCTCGTGATCCCACGCTACACGCGGCCTGAAATGGCCCGCATCTGGAGCGACGAAAATCGCTTCCGCACCTGGCTTGCCGTCGAAGTTGCGGCCACCGACACTTTGGCCGCCGCCGGCATCGTGCCCAAAGATGCGGCCCGCGCCATTCACGAGCGCGCCGACATCAACGTCGAACGCATCTTCGAGATTGAAGCCGAGGTCAAGCACGACGTCATCGCCTTCACCACCGCAGTCGCCGAAATCGTAGGCCCTCATGCGCGCTGGTTTCATTACGGGCTCACGTCGAATGACGTCGTCGACACCGCGCAAGCCCTGCTCATCCAGCAGGCATCGTCGTTAATCGCCGGGGATCTCGAGCGCCTCGCCGATGTCCTCGAACGCCGCGCATGGGAGTTCAAGGACACACCCATGATCGGCCGGACTCATGGCGTCCACGCCGAACCCATCACCTTTGGCTTCAAGATCGCCAACTGGTATTCAGAGACGCAGCGTAATATCGCCCGTTTCAGCGCCGCCTCGGAAGATCTGCGCGTCGGCAAGTTTTCCGGCGCCGTCGGAACCTTCGCCCACCTCACGCCCGAACTTGAAGAACAGATGTGCGCTCGTCTTGGCCTGAAAGCTGCCGCCGTCTCCTCGCAGGTTATCCAGCGCGATCGCCACGCCTATTACCTGGCAACTTTAGCCGTAATCGCCTCCACTCTCGATAAGATTGCCACCGAGATCCGCCACCTCCAGCGCACGGAAGTCCGCGAAGCCGAAGAATTTTTCAGCGAAAAACAAAAGGGCTCTTCGGCCATGCCCCACAAGCGCAACCCAGTGAACGCAGAACAGATCAGCGGCCTCGCTCGCGTCGTCCGTGCGAATGCGCAAGCCGGATTTGAAAACGTTCCACTCTGGCATGAACGAGACATCTCTCACTCTTCCGCCGAGCGCGTCATCATCCCGGATTCAACCACGCTCGCCGATTACTTGCTCAACAAGACCGCCAACTTGATCGAAATGATGTTCGTTTATCCCAAGCGCATGCTCACCAACCTTCAGAGCACCAAAGGACTCGTCTTCAGTGGCCAGTTGCTGCTCGATCTGGTGGAAAGCGGCATCTCGCGCGAGGACGCTTATCGCCTCGTCCAGAGTCACGCTATGCATGCCTGGAAAGAGGATCTCGATTTTCATCAACTGGTGCTCGACGATCCGGCGATCACGAGCCGCGTCTCTCGCGAAAAGATTGAACGCGCCTTTGACCTCAAGCGCCAACTGAAAAACATCGACAAGATCTTCGCCCGCGTTTTTCCCAACGGGCGGGCAAAAGCTGTGTCTAACAAAACGGCGCCTCCTAAGAAAGCCGCCGCCAAGACCGGACGCAAGAACGGCAAGAACAGAGGCTAGTTTTCTAATCGTCGCTTGCGGTCATCTTGCTCTTGCGTGCCCGCGTATACAGATCACTCTCCAATGTGAGCTCACGCACTTTTTCGCGCCGTACTCCTGTGCCAGTCTCCTTAATAAGGAGACTCGGAAATGTGGCTTAAGATTGCCGCTTATTGCGCCCTCATCCTCTTCGTGGTTTGACTGGTTGCCGTGCTCCAGTCTTGGAGCAAAAGCACCGCCTCAGGGCGCCTCGTCTCGCTTCTGTTTCTCTTGGCACTGGGCGCCGCATCTTACTGGGGAGTGCGGACAATTTTCGGCATCTCTCGATAGTTTTTCCGATTCCGTTTGCCGCCAATCAATTACGAATCCTTTTGTAACTGTTTGTAAAACTCCCGGCCGACTGCATCTCCGCCCCGCCCCGACGCATCTATTTAACTAACCGGTTAAACAATTGTAGTGCCGGAATTTGAGAGGATGGCAACCATGAGGAAGCAATTCTTAGCGTTAACCGTGGCTTTGTTCGTCCTGCTGAGCATGACTGCAATGGCCGCCACCGGCCGGTATGATCGACAGATTCAGCAGGCCGTCAGTCAGAAAATTCACGGTGACAAGCATCTGCAAAACGTAAACTCCACCGTCGAGGACGGTATCGTCACATTGACTGGGTCCGTCGGGCTTTATCAGGATAAAGTCGACGCCGCCAAGAAGATTAAGAAGGTTTCAAACGTTGCGGGCGTACGCAACAACATCGCGGTCTCGGGAGCAAACGTGCCCGATGCCCAGCTTCAGCAGAAACTGGCAAAGAAGCTGGCCTATGATCGCGTCGGGTACCGCGACAATGCCTTCAACTATCTTGCGATTAACGTGAAAGATGGCGTCGTCACGTTGTCTGGCGACACTGTGTACGACGTACCGCTGGATTCGGCGATGGCGATCGTCGCGCGCACCGAAGGTGTCAAAGACGTTGTTAACGACGTCAAGGTGCTGCCCGTTTCCATGTTTGATGATTCGCTGCGCATTCGCACGGCGCGTGCGATTTATCGGGACTCGGTCCTGGGACGTTATGCCAGCGACCCCGTTCATCCAATTCGCATCGTGGTCGACGACGGACACGTCACGCTCTACGGCTCAGTCGAGAGCTCGATGGATAAAAACATCGCCGGAATCAGGGCGAACTCTGTACCCGGAGTGTTCAGCGTCGACAACAAGTTGGTTGTGGACTAAGACGCACAGTCCAAAACAAACACTTCTCTCCTAAGGCGCGGCGCCAGCCGCGCCCCTTTTTTTGCACCTGATTGGTTAGAGAGATTTCGCGGCGCTAGTTCGCCTTGCGCGAGTGAACCAGCTTCAGAGTGTCGCCCTGCAGTATGCGTTGGATCTGGTGCTTCGCATGTACCGTCCAGGGACCCGTCGTATCGAGCTTCACATACGCGCGCCAGTGTTGCAACGCTTTGCGTGGCTCCCGAATCTTTTCATACGCGAGTGCGATGTTGTAATGTGCGTCGGCGTATGTCGGAGCCAGTTGGATCGCCGTCTTGTAAGTCTTGATCGCTTCGTCAATCCGCCCCGTCTCATCCAGCACGTTGCCCAGGTCGAAATAGGCGAGCGCGTACCGCGGGTCAATCTCGATCGCCGACCGGTAGTGCTTCTCGGCCAGGCATATTCCTGCCGGTTGTAGTACAGCGTTCCCAGATTGATGTGCGCGGCGGCGTGTTGAGCGTCCATTTCCAGAACCTTTAAGTAGACGGCAATCGCTTCGCTTTGCGTCGACGGATTCTCCTCCAACTGGATCCCGCGCGCAAACAAATCGACCACGTCGGTGACGACCAGTTCCGGGCCAGTGCGCCGCGGGCTGGTCACGATTTTTGTTTCTTCGGAAGCAAAGTCGAACATGAACTGCCCGGCAATCGGCTCCAGTAACCGTCCCTCATGCCGGAATGCTACCCGGTGCCCGCTCAGGTAGGCACCCGCTTCGAGCAGCGGATTCTCCATCCCCGACACCTGTTTCAGCATGGCATCCAGCGATCGCCGGATCACCGTCGGACGCACCCGCTGGCTGCACAAGTCACGCACTTTTTTGATTTGCAGCAGATCGAAGAACGAGTAATCCTCACCCGTTTTCACCAGTCCGGCCTTCTCCCAAGTCTGCAGTTGACGCGGAGCGACTCTCAAAATTCGCAGCAGGTCGATGCGGCTGTACCGGTACATAAATGTAAAGTGTGATCGCTATGATTATGCGGAACTTGGCCGCGAATCGCAAGTAGCAACCAGGTTCAATCTGTGGAGAACTGGGCCAGAATGGCACAAAAGTGGTCCCCGCGCGCCGAGCCAAATTCGCGAATCCGAATCTGATGTACTTCCCTTAATCTCCCCGGGCGAAACCTGTAGATGGCCAACGCCTCGCCCCTTCGAGCATCTTATGTACTGCGCAATCGCCGAAGGCGAACCTGCCTCGGCCTTGCGCACCAATATTCAGATCGCGAGACAATTCGTCTTATTCGTACGTTAGCGAGAAGTTGTCAAGATAGGTCGAATAGGCCGATTGTTTGGAATTCCCGTCCATCTGGTAATTCACCGTAACGCCATACCATCCCGGCGCCGAACCCGGATCATAATACTGGTTGATGTTGTTGGTCACGCCGTTCAGCGTGATCGTCTGGTACCACAATTTATTGTCCGACGTCCTCTGCACCTGAATCGTTACATGGTTCCAGGCATTGCTGTTCGGATAGCACGAAAATCCCGTGTGGACCCAGTGCGAGTTGACGTTGTCCCAGATGTCCCACCCATTACCGCCCGCGACCCGGCATTGAGTGCCCCAGATGAATCCCATATTGTCGAAAAATTGGTTGATGTCGAACTCCAGCACCTGCGACAAGTTCAGGTCGGTCCCATAGAAATATGCGTCGTACGTGAAGTTGTGAAGTGTCGGAACAATCGTGTGATTCGAATCGGGCATTCCTTGCGAGGAGTACGGCCCGATCAAATGGTTAAAGAACAGCACATCCCAGTAAGGTCCTGTCCCCCCGATATTGAACTGCGTCGCCGACCCTGACATCGAAGGCGAGCCAATTCCCTGCTGCATGGAGAAAGTAATCTGCGGACCACATGGATTGCAGTCCTGGAAGTCGGGAGGTCCCTGTCCCGCCTGGTTCCATCCCGTGCTCGACTGCAGGTTCGAAAACGTGTTCCCCTGCTGCTGTTTGGGTGCAACCGATATCTGCATCGACCCCTGTTTCAGATAATCCCTTCGAATCCGAGACCGAGATTGCGAAATTGAAATCGCCGTTTTCCGAAGGCGTCCCTGAAATCGCTCCGCTCCCCGCCGCAAGAGCCACGCCGGTGGGCAGCTGCCCTGATGCCAACGAGAAGCATATGGCGCTGTTCCGCCGCTGACATTAACCACTCCGCTGTAAGCAGTGCCCACCGTCGCGGATGGAAGCGTTGCCGAGATTGTCAGACTCTGCGGATCCCGGTTACCGCCCTGCGCTCTGCGAGGCTCGCAATCCCTCCGCACCCGTTCCAATATGAGAGCACTGAAAAGAATGGCAATTACTAAACAGCTATGAAAGATGATGGCTTGATTCGCGCGTTGCTGCGCCGAAGCGGGGAAGGATTCTGACATCAATACAACCTCTGGAAGGGTTTAAAAGAGCGCCAGAAGGTGACGCCCCCTTAAATGCACTCTAGCCACCAAGTGCACACCCAACCAGATCACGAACGGCTTGAGACTTAGGTTTGACTTCCGGGTTTACTTCGAATTAGGGGCCTTACCGCGCAGGAAAAGTAGAAGCAATTGCGGGCTTCCAGACACTACTGATCAAAATTGACCAGTCTTCGGCACCCCTATAAGGCTAACGTCATACTCTCAGCCGCCAAAGGCGCTTGATTCGTCACACGCCACATAGACAAACACAGGAGAACCCGATGTCCAAGAAACATACTTTGACGAAACGCCACCGGCGCCCGAAGTCGGGATACCGGATCGACCCCACCGCCCGCACGATGGCTGCCGTAAAGGAATTGGAATTGGCAGCGAAGCCTGAGACTAAGTCAGTTCGGCCGAAAGCCGCCACTTCACGACTTGCCAGTTAATCTTGGAATCAACAGATTGAAGAACCTCTCCGCTTCGACCCCCACCGCGACTTTTGCATTGGCATGAAATGACATATCCGGATCCGCCTGCGGCAGCGCACCCGTAGCATACGGTGCCGAACCCCGCACCGGACCGTGAGCATACCCCACCGTCATCCCCGCAGTAAGTTCGCCTTCAGTTTCAACTTCCACATAGTAATCCGCGAGTTTCAAAAGTTTCGGATCGATTAGACTCGCAACTGTCAGCGGATCATGCATGGCAATCACGGTCGCGTCGATTCCCTGACGCGCCCTGTTCAGAGTCGCCGCGCATTATTTTCCCTGCCGCCTGGCTCACCGCTTCCTGACTACCCTCCAGAGCCCGTATATGCTCCTCGCGCAGCAACACTTTTTCCGTTACATCCAGCCCCACCATCGTCAGCGGAATCCCCGAGTCAAAAACAATCCGCGCCGCTTCAGGATCAACATAAAGATTGAATTCAGCCGCCGGCGTAATGTTCCCGCCGGAGAGCGATCCGCCCATGATCACAATCTGCGGAATCATGCGCGCAATCTCCGGATCGGCGCGCAACAAGGTAGCGATATTCGTAAGCGGCCCCACGGCGACAATCGTGATCTGTCCCGGATTCCCGCGCACCAGCCTTGAAATCAACTGGACGGCAGTTTCACTCACCGGTTTGAGTTTTGCCGCTGGGAACTCCACACCACCGAGGCCGTTGTTTCCGTGCACATACTTCGCCGTGATCAACCTGCGCACCAGCGGGACACTCGCCCCTCCGGCTACCGGCACGTCAGTGCGTCCCGCAATTTCCACCAAGCGCAGCGCGTTCGGCAAGGTCATTTCCAGCGGGACGTTCCCTGACACAGCGGTAATAGCCTCGACCTTGAGTTCGGGTGAACGCAAAGCCAGAAAGATCGCCATGGCATCGTCCACGCCCGGGTCCGTATCAATAATGATTCGCCGCGGCGTTCCGGCCGACGCCCCGCCCGCACCCACTTGACTCTCTGACCCCCACATCGGTACTCCACCTCCCGCCAATTTCCCTGCCAATGCCATTCCCGCCGAAGCAGAAAGAAACTCCCTGCGCGTCTGCGTTCTAGGTTTCGGTGTCATCGCCCCTCATTTCGTTGTCGTCAACTCATGCTCCGTAGCAATGGCTTGTTCGGCGCGCGAATGCACTTAAGCCAACACGATCAGCACTCTGAATTCCTGAGTGCATGAATTACCGGGAACTGATTCTAAGCGATTTCACCACAAGCATCGAGCGTGGCCGTCGAAGAGAGAGGGGATATGCACACGGGCGGGATCCATGGGGAGTTTTGCGATTGCGATAAATGTAAGTGTTAGGGCGTTCGCGACCGATATAGCGCAACCCAACGTTTATTCAATGGACAGGATGGCCCGCAGGCGCGGAATGTTGAATTCCACTTGCAATAATGAAAACGCGCCCCGAGTGAAAGCCATGCACGCCGCTCCATCCCGACGTGATTAAGAAATCGCTGTCGCCATCGCCATCAATGTCACCCATAGTGACTGAATCGAATCCGAATGTGTCTCCGGGGGTGCGGCAGGTGAAAGTCTTCATCAGCCGACCGTTCTTACCCGAATAGAGGTAGGCTCGCCCACCACCCACGGCAGATGCGCTGAATTGCCACGCCCCGACGATCAAATCAGCATGTCCATCCCCATCGACGTCGCCGGCAACCGAGGGGCTCGTGCCAAAGCCTTCGCCGGATGTCTCGCCGGTAAACGTGAAGAGGCGATGTCCGTCTCTACCCGAGTAGACGTATACACGCCCGGTGCTCGGCCCTTTTTCCGTGTTACTCCAGTGGAAGCGTAAACGTCAGGGAAACCATCACCATCGACATCGCCGGGCACGGAAAGAAACATCGCACCGAGGGCTCCGCCCGTTTCATCGGAGTCGATTATGAACTCTGGCTTCTGGATAGAGGTCGTAAACGTAAACGCGTCCGGACTTGCGCGGACCCGCTTCGGGCGCGCCGATGATTAACAGAGTGTGATCCTTGTCCGAAAAACGAGCGACTGCACTGCCAAACTTATCGCCAGCGCGCTCCCCAGTAAGCGTAAGAAGCAGTCGGCCGTCTTTGCCGGAATAGACGTAAGCGCGCCCCGCGCCTTCCCCACCGGCACTGTTGCCTGGAGCACCCACGATCACGTCGGCAAAACCATCGTGATTGACATCGCCAACGCCCGAAACGTGAGCGCCAAACTGGTCTCCTGTTTTTTCTGCGCGCAAGGTTTGCAGCAGACGCCCATCGCGACCGGAGTAGATGTTGGCGTAGCCGCCCCCGGGAGAGCTCGCAATGACATCGGGAATGCCGTCGCCGTTCGTATCTCCGGCACTTTCGATACCGCTTCCGAGCTGATCTCCCGCGTGACCGTCAGCGCTCCATAAGAGCTTGCCCGACTTTGTTGAATACACATAGATTCGCCCAGCATCTTCGCCGCCGGCCCTGCTTGTGGGAGCGGAAGTCACTACGTCGGGAATGCCATCACCATCCACGTCACCAATGTTTCTGGCGATCCAGCCAAACTGGTCATTGGCAGACTCGCCGTCCCACTCGCGGATGATTTTCACGGGCTCGACAAAAGGGTCATCGAAGTCGGCGCGCGTCGGAAGAAGCCCTTTGTATCGCGGGTCGGCTTTCAGGGAAGCGAGTTCTGGCGTAACCTCAAGTTGCGTCATATCGATTTTGCGGCTCGCTTTGGCCTTGCCGAGCCACAGGAACGCTTGCTCTTGATCTCCCTTAAGCGCATAGATAACGCCAAGGCTGAAAATCGGGGTCAGTACAGCAGGTTCGACTTCAATGGCGCGCTGATCGGCTGCGATTGCGCCATCCCACTGTTTAAGATTCTGGCGAGCCAGGGCGAGATTGCGCCAAGCGCGACCGTTGCGTGGTTCGCGCTGGGTGACGTTTTCAAGAATCTTTGCCGCGCCCGCAAAGTCATTTGCCTGGAGACGGGCCATCCCGTCCGCTAACGTCGGTTCCGTTGAGGGCTCTCCCAGCGCAAGCGTGCCGAGCAGAATCGCTAGGGATAGATTTAGACAGCGGACGGGGATGAGCATACTCAGCTTGGACGAAGCCGGTGGATTTACGTGATCTGAAATTCCGGAATCGATAAGCTGATTGAAGGATTGGGGTTATGTTGGAGCCGACGACCAGACTTGAACTGGTGACCTGCCGATTACGAATCGGCTGCTCTACCAACTGAGCTACGTCGGCCCGTCAAGCGATTCTATCATTGTTGATTTATCGTTTTCGCGGGCCGATGCTCTCAATCATGCCACGCCTCTCATCCTACGCGGCCTGCGCCAACGCCTTATATTCCTGCTCGGAATTCGATGGCAACAGCACCCAAAGCGTATAGATCCCGAGCGCCGTCCCGATCGGTACGCTTAGAAGCGCCAGGAATCCCAGCACCAGCGCCAACACTCGCGCCCACTCTTCATGCTGCAACAGATCCCCACCCGGCCATGATTCCAACCGCAGCCTTCGCAAGAATGAGCCAACCCACCACACTAAGCAGCGGGCGCACCCACATCATCACTTCCGGAGGCGGCCCATTGGGAATTTCCCCGATCCTTAGTGCGACAAACCTCGCAATCAGCAGGAGCACCACTCCTCCCACCACATGCAGTGCTGAGTACGCCATCCACAAAATGCCGACCAGTTTCACGTGATTCCGCACCCGCGAGCGTTCTTGCTCCAGCAAGCCCGTCACTTGTTTGCCGCAGCGTGCACATCGCGCCTGTCCCGTCTGCAGCGGCGCACCACATTGATCGCAAAACATAGTCTCTCCTTCTTACACAACTCTTCTCTAGACAATACGTGCAAGCTCAGCGGAAGGTTCCCGGCTCGCGATTCCACTCCCGCGAAGTCCTGGAAATTGGAAGCGAGATTTAAGACCCCTGTGGTTCTGTGTCTCTGTGGTGAGCGCGCCCGAAAACGAGCACCAGAATCTCCTCACAAACGAAAAGGCCACCCGGCAACAGGGCGGCCTTTTCTTTCAAGGGAGAATAGTCCTAACGGAGGTTTAGACCATCAGAACTTTCTGCCGGAATCTTATGAGCCTTAAAACCGTAGTGTCAAGCAAAATTTGTGACTTAAATAGTCTTATTTTCAACAAGATACAGGATACGTCCACAAGTCAGCAAACAGTCCCAAATTGGCAGAAAATCCCTACCCCGGCTACTAATTCCCTTGAATTGATGTACTTACGGACCGCCTTGGGTTCCCCGCGCCTTTTCTTCCAAATGCAAGGAGATAATTTCTGTCTCTTCCGGTCGGTCAAAGACCCGACCCGGAAATAACCGTTTCATCAGAATTCTGACGCCTCCAAACCCAACTCCAGCCACCAGCGCGAGCCCCACCACGATGCCGCACAGCACAATCACATTGAATAACAGGTTCGCAAGATTATCTCGTTTCGTCGCATACGTGTTTTCGTTCCATGTGACGTCCGCCTCATAGCTGATCGACCCCAGCATCGATCGTGCTTCACTTTGAGAAAGCGGCCCCGACGCGATCACCACGATCGGCCCCGTGCGCTTGTCGAAGAACGGACCAACATCGACGATCGACGCGACTCCCGGTTGCTGCGCCGTCACTTGGTGCGCCGCATCGATCTGCCGCAATTTCTCCGCCGCAATCTGAGGCGTCGGATATGCAATCAGCATCAACGTCGCATCACCCGCAGCCGCCGAGTACTTTCCTTCGATCACCTCGGCGCCCGATTTGAAATCCACCACCGAACTCGGCAGCGGCGAACCAGTGCGATCGAGCGACACCGGGCCCAGAATGTATTTCGCAGTGTTCTTCTCGAAGTTGCGCGTAGGAAGGTACATCCTTAGCGTCGGCAGATTCCGCGCATTGCCCACTGGTTGAGGAAGGTCGCCAGCCAGTTCCCGCAATTCTGCCGCTGACATTGCGCTCAACCTGTCGAACAGCGCATCCACCAGAACATTCCCCTGGAAGAAAAGCACGCGATTGTTCAGCGATGCCGCCTGTCCCCCAATCTTCTCCTCGAGCATCACGGGGGTCTGGTAGTAGGTGAAGGCACCATACGCGCCGCGTGGCATCGTCGAATACCGCCGCCTTGATCGACAGCTTTCGCCCATCGTCGCGCGTATATTCCGCCTTCTCGAGGTGCTTGAATCCGTACTCCTTGAGCACTGCGCCACTGGCAGGATCTGCCACGGCCGCATCTTCGCTCTTCATCACTGCGCCGCTGACCTGCCACCCGCCAAACTCGTTCGGCAAGACAGAAGTCGCCGCCGGCGCGTCCGCCGCAACCGCCGCGCACACCAACAACATACAAACAATTGACAGCCGGAAAAATTTCATTGGGAAAATTAACACACCTTGCTATTCGATTAGACTACTGGCAGCCTCAGAAAGTTTCCAGCCGGCACCGACCGTAGCGCCGGCGCCTCGCCGGCGGTTGCGAGAGCGCCCCGCTCTCGCAATGGGTCATCCGGGAGCAAGCAAAGATCAGCCAAATCAGGCACCTTGACATGAAACCCTAAAACAACGAGTATGACTCGCCGCTTGCGCGGCATTTCCAAACTTAGGAGGAAGAGAACATGAAGCTAAGAACGATCCTATTGACGGTCCTTGTGATGCTTGTCGGCTTCACCTTCGCTGCTGCAAGCCCAAATATGGGTACCTGGAAGCTGAATGAAGCCAAGTCGAAGTTACCTGCCGGGGCCCCGAAAAACAGCACCGTCGTTTATGAAGCCGAAGGAGACAGCGTGAAATGCACGATCGACGGCACGGATGGCCAAGGTCAGCCGACGCACATCGTGTGGACCGGCAAGTTCGACGGCAAAGATTATCCGCTCACCGGTGATCCCACTGCCGACACGCGGTCATACAAGAAGATCAACGACCGCACCACCGAAGGAATCACCAAGAAGGGCGGAAAAGTTACCAACACGACCCGCATCGTTGTCGCAGCCGACGGCAAGAGCCGCACCGTCACAACTGATGGAACCGACTCGTCAGGCAAGAAGATGCACATCGTAACCGTTTACGACAAGCAATAGCACGAAGCGATTCCATCAATTGACGCACGACGCATGCCCCGGGGCCGCCTAATCAGCGGCCCTTTTTAATGACCCGAGCTACTCCACCGTCTCCGTGAACACCACCGCCGGATGCCCCAGCCCATAAGGACCCTCCGCCGTTACCTGCACCGTTCCGGCACTTTGCGGCAACGTCAGCGCAACCGCCGCATTTCCCGACGCGTCTGTCGTAACCATCCGGTTGGATAGCGTTCCTGCGCTCGCAGTGAACAGCACCGTCGCCCCCGCCGCGCTTCCACCCGACGATCCCGGATTCAAAGTCACTGACAAATTCAAAGTCGCTCCCGGAGATCCTTGTTGCCCATCGCCCTGTTTCGTAAACGTCGCCGGAGGATTCCCCACCACAATCCATCCACTTTGATCCTGCGCGGCGCCCGAATTATCTGTACCCGGAACCGCATAGTGATAAAAACCCGGCTTCGTTCCCGCCGTTACCGTAATTGCCCCATTTTGACTCGAGGTGATCGTCCCCTGCGTGACGGCAACTTTGATCCCGGTATCAAACGTCGGTGTTCCCAATGTCACAGTCCCTGAACCCGAAACGATCTTCGGCGCGAGGGCGACCGCTCCCCCCGCCGGAACCATCGTCGTATCCGGATTCAGATCCCATTCCACTGCCGGCAACTTTGCCATCGATCCGGTCACCACCATCAGAGTCGCGCTATAAGGCGCAAAGCTCATGGTCGACGACCACGTCCTGCGGGCTCGAAGCCACAATCGTCGTGGGCTTTGCCTTCGAGAGCGTGTATGTCGTTACCTGCGAGGGCGTGAACCCGTTCAGCGCAATCTGCGCACTAAAAGTTGTGCTCGGAGCCTTGTTCACGACCATCACCGTCATCGCCGTTCCCGAAGAATTAATCGACGCATAACTGCTGAACAAGTTGGCGTTCGCATTATTCGTGTCAGACACCGAAACGCCCGCAAACGTGTCGTGCTTCCCGTCGTAATTCCTGTAAAGCTTCAAGGCCTGATAATTCGGATTCGTATCCACCGGTGCCACCCATCGCGACGCCAGATACACACGCTCGCGCCCCAGGATGCCATAGGCATCTGCATCGCCCAGCGCCGAAGAGAAATCTGACTCGCCAGCGATCGCCGCATTCCATTCCGTCATGCTCAGCGGCGTTCCCGGATAAATCATGTTCGCGATCGCTCGCATCCGCGGAATGCGGAACGGAATCGTCTTCTTCGGCTCGATGAACGTCGCCCAATTCTGGTTGATCGACGAAGATTCACTCACATATTTCGGATCCCAGTAGTCGCGGAAAATCCGCAAAGCCAGTGCCCGCTTTTTCGCCAGAGTCCAACTCGACGTGTCGGGCGTATCCGGATACGCGTGAATATCAAACACATCCACTGATCGCGTGCCCGCAATTTGATCCTGCCAATACACTTCATTCAGCCACCAGGGCAGCAGATCGTTTCCCGCATGAGCCGCCTTGTCGTTGTTATCCGCGCCATTCCAATAGAACCACCAGCAGCAACTCACTGGACCCAACCGGATCGCCTGCGGATCCCAACCCTTCAGTGCCCGCGCCTCCGCGATAAACGTGTCGCGCATTTCGTTATAAGCAGTCGGCGACGGATGCACATCACGGTGCGTGCCGCCCCAGATATCGATCTCATTGTCCATATCATAGAAATGCGGAGCATTGCCAAACGCCGCTGCCAGCGCAGTTGCCCACTGATTGCGGTAAACCGTGTTGGGCGGATCCCCTTGTTGCGGCGAGTCCTTCAGCGGCACGTCCGCGTCGTTCGGATCGTTCCCCGTAATCGGTGTCGCACAATCCGTCTTCATTCCATTCCCATCATCCGAGTTATAAGGATTCACCGCGCACTGCGCCCCGTACTTCGCGACCGAAAAACTGTAAGCGCTCCCGTCCGTCACATCCTTCGCCACCCACGGCAGCATCACCATTGTCATCAGAGGATTGCTTCCCGCCGCAATCACGTCCTTGATGAACTTCGACGAATCCGTATCCCCAATCTCCGAATACCCGTAATCGCCGAAATACCAGTCGTTCGCCGCGTTATAGGTCCCGGCAGTCCAGTTGTAGCGCGAGGTCGCGTTCCCGCCCCATCGCACCTCCGTCGCACCACTGTCCGTGATGTCGACAGTCGAGTTCGGATAAGCCACGCCATACACGTACGGACTGATGGCATGTCGATTACTGAGCGCATCGATGGTGACTGTGACAGACTTGGTCGCGGCAGGTTTCGCATCCTGAGCAAAAGCGCTGTTGATCGCCAAGGGGGTTATCAGAGTTAAGACGAGAAAATTAGATGCAAAACCGAGCCGGGCAAGGAGTTTCATAGGGGGAGAGCCTCCGTCCGCTTATGCTAGAGACTCTTCGATAAATGCACAGCTATCAGAAGGGCAGGGGAGTCGCACTCGTAGGGGCAGGGGTATGAGCCACCATTTTCCTTCGGAAGGCAGCTAATTTCGTGAGGGGTGGTTGCCCGGAAGAACGATGCTTTGTGCTATTTCCTAAGGCTGCTGTGGCTGGCAATGCAAAGCCACTTCCCGTCCTGGTAGACCCAGGTATCCGTGAACCGGCCAAAGTGCTCGTAGCCCTTGACGCCGTAAACACCCTTGATGTGGTAGTCCCCGGTCACGATGGCCGTGCCACCGTACACCTCTACTTCAATGTTCTGGATGTTCATCAGGCTGGGCTTGAACTTCGGATCGGCAAAATCGGCCAGGAATTTACCGCGGTTGCTGAACTCCCCATCGAACTCTGTGTTGACGAACCGGTCCCCGATCATCGCGGAAATGGCTGCCGAATCACGATTCACCTGTGCCTGGTTCCACATCCGTTCCAGCGCAACCAGGTTCGTTTTCGTGCTCGTGAGGTCGCCCGAAGCCTGCGCCATTGCGCCTGCCGCTGCCGCACACAACACAATTGTGCTCATGAAACGAAGCATTCGAAGCACTTCCTAACCGAACTTTCGAACGGAATCCCGCTACGTTAGCATTTACACAAAACGGGAAAGAACGGAAAAATCGATTGGCAGATTACGAACGTCACTGCCACGTACCCTGCCAGTCGCAACCCCAAAAGCTGGGCGAAACACACGCTTAAGGTGGAATCGATTTTTCGGCAGCCCGCCAATTTCAACGGTGTACTATGGTTCCGTTTTCGGGTTCGATTTCCGAGTTAGGCCGAGAGGGCAGCGCATGTCGAAGGCGACGTATCTGGCCATTTTTTTGTTCCTCAGCATTTCTTTGCTCTTTTCAGAAGATACCAAGTTCGAGGGTGTCAAAATTCGCCGGCACAAAAGCGCCGAAAAACGGGAACTGGTGGATAAGACTGGCGTACTCAGCTTTGAAGACGCCAGCCAGAAACTGACATTTCAGAGTAAGGCGGGCGATAACTTCGCCATCCCATATTCCGACATCACCAAGCTTGTCTTCGATACGGACACGCACGGGACCGCGTGGATTGCGAGCGTTCACGTGCATGATCGCTGGCTCTACCTGGAGTACCGTCAGGGGGACCA
Organism: uncultured Acidobacteriaceae bacterium; assembly: GCA_963822545.1. Lineage (GTDB taxonomy): Bacteria > Acidobacteriota > Terriglobia > Terriglobales > Acidobacteriaceae > Acidiflorens. Next base: position 141,273 of record CAWGIB010000010.1, on the reverse strand, counting down.
TTCGGAGAAGGTTCTGCTGGTCGTGCCGAGAGCCACTTACGATAAGGCAACCGCCAAAAGTCAAAGTCTGTTTGGCGACCGCGTGATGATTGCGAATTATCCCGAAAAGGGGGAGCCGACCGCCGCCAAGGATGGCGGCACGGACAAGAGCCGTAGCCCGGATTGGAAAGCCAAGTATTCGGTCAAGCTTGACCTGACAGCTCACCCATCGCCTGAGGTGAAGTCAGATAAGGCAACCCTTGTTGTCGTCTGCCCCCCGCTGCTTGCGAGCGAGACCGGGTATCCGAGCAAGGTCAAGCTTCATGCCAATGGCAAGGTCATCGCCGTAAATGAGATGGGTACGTATAGCATCGCCTACGTCGATCCGGGAAAATATTCGCTCATTTCACAGTCCGACGATGCGAACGGATTTGAGATGGACCTCGAAGCGGGCAAGACCTATTACTTCATCCAGGAAACTGTCATAGGACCCGCTTTCGTAACAACGAGAATCCACACCATGCTATCCCGCAACAGCCCCGAAGTCGTAATGTACCTCGTGGATGGTGCTTACCTCTCCGATTGGAAGCGGAAGAATTAGGGTTTTCGGTCACTCCCATGATGGGTGAAGTTGCAATCCTCAGGTTCGAGCAATCTGAGAAGAACTTCTACTCTGAAGGTGATCACACAAATACATTGTCTTAAACGGTCGTACAGTAAAGAATCTTGGCCATCATATGCAAGGACAGAGCCGCCTTACTGCCCCGACGCCTTTTCAATCTTGCTGGCGACTTTGACCCCGCTCAGCCCGCCGGCATATCGCGCCACGCCGCGATAAAGCGCATCTGCAATCCGCTGCCGCTGCTCTGACGTCTCCAACTTCCTCTCGTCCGTCGGGTTCGACACAAACGAAATCTCCGCAAGGATCGACGGCATGTTCGCTCCGATCAGCACAATAAACGGAGCCTTCTTGATTCCGCGATTCCGAATCCCCGCATTGCTCAGCGCCAGCCCGCCGTAGAGCGACTCCTGCACGTCCCCGGCAAATTCCCGCGACTCATCAATCTTTTCCTTGAGCGCGATCTTCTTCACCAGATCCTGCAGCTCGTGAACCGATTTTTCCGACACCGCGTTCTCGCGCGCCGCCACCTCCAACGCCTCCGGAGACGAAGTGAAATTCAGGTAATAAGTCTCCACCCCCCGCGCATCCGAATCGCGACTCGAGTTCGCATGGATCGAAATGAACAGATCCGCCTGCTCCCGGTTCGCAATCGCCGTTCGCGTCTCCAGCGGGATAAACGTATCGTCGCGCCGCGTGTAAATCACTTCGGCGCCCAGTCGCCCTTGCAGCAACCGTCCCAATCGCCTCGCGACATCGAGCACCAAATCTTTTTCCAGCAGCCCATTCGGACCAATCGTCCCCGTATCGTGTCCGCCATGCCCGGCGTCGATCACAATCTTGCCGATCTTCAATCCAAGCGCCCGCGTCAGTGACCGATCACCCGCCGCTGTGGGCCGCGCCTCTCGCGTCTCGAGATCCGCCGTCTCTGTCGCGCTCAATTTTCGGGACGATTTGCCTCGCGAACCTGTTCGCGCCGTAGACGAAGTGGAAGACGGAACCGATGCAGGGATCGAAGTCCGAGTCGATGGCGAAGCCGTGGCCACGGTAGTCGCCGGCTGCAAATCCTTTTCGACCAAACCCGAACCATCCGACACGTCGCTCGTCCCATCGCCAGCGGACGAAGTAGTTTCCCGCGCTGGCGCCCCCCTGCCCTTCTTCCCGGTCGTTCTTCCAGTCCCCGCCGACGCAACCGTCGTCGAATCCTCCTCGTCCGCATCGACAATCGTCTTCGGAATCCTCGCGCTCGATCCCTTCACCGCAACCGTAGTCTTGACCACTCCACCCGATCCGCTTCGTTTCTTGGCAGCAGGCGTTTTGCCATCCGCAGCCGCCAGGTCCTGCTCGGCCTTCGTCACGATCGCCGGAGTTTCCTCCCTTGGAGTCGCCCTCTTCATCATCGTTCCCGGCGTTCGCATCGCCCTTATCCACCTTCGCGACGATGGCGTGCTCTTTCTCTGACTTCTTCTGACCGCCTTTTTGTTCGATTGCCGCGTCAACCGCTATGTCGTCCGCATCCTCTCGGCCACCGGAAGAAGCTCCGCCCGAACTCGACTCCGTTCGCTAACGCGCCAGCCACCTCGTCGCCCCACGATCCCGACACCGTCTTGCGCTGCGTATTCGCAGCCGTTCCCGTCCGGCTCTTCTTTCCGTGAATATCAATAATCAGCCGGTAAGGATCGGGCAACAAAAATGCGTCATATGCGGAAAGGTCATCCACTTCCAGAACGATGCGCGTTTGTCCCGGCTTGAATTCCGCCACTCGAATTTTCTTCAGGAAACCGTCGTCCACATCCAGCGTCTTCCCCACCAGCGTTGACGCCAGCTTCGTATCTCGCAGATCAAAGAAAATCCGGTCCGGCCTTCCAATCCGCGAAGAGCTAAATTTCACCTCTCGCTCCACGTCCACCGCCACTCGCGTGTAATTTGGAGTCGACCAGTGTCGCACGCCCGTCACTCGCGGCAATTCGCTATGCCCCACTGAAGCCGCAACTTCCTTTGCCTCTGTCCGCTTGCCTTTGCGCTCCGCCTGCTCCATTTGCTCTGCCGCATTGTCAATCTCTCGTCACTGCGACTGATCGGCGTCCGGGGCCAGCCGGTTCCGCGGATACCGGTGCAGAAAATCTTCAAAAGTCGACCGCGCCTCTTCCGGATCGTTCAAATCGTCTTTATAGATTTCGCCGATCGTGAACAGAGCGTCGCAGCGATATTTGCTTCCCGGATATTCCTTGCGCAGGAATCGATACTCATCCACCGCGCTGCGCAAAATCTTGTTGTCGTCGAAGCGCCGTCCCATGTCGGCGAGAAGTTCCGCCGTCGCCACCACGCTCGGATCCGCCTTCGACGATGCGGGACTTCCAAAATAAACGCGCCGGAACGCGTCAATTACCCGCTGATATTCAGCACGCGTGCGCTGCCCCGCCGGACGCCCATTGAGCGCCTCGCGCATTCTCTCTGCCTTGCTGAATTGCTGGCGCGCCCACGCATCATTGTGACGGATACGCGCCGCCGCCGGCATCGCAACGATGAGAGTCAGAACAGACACGGCCGCGCACCATCGCGCCGCGCGATGCAATAAGCCCGATTGGCCTCGAGTTAGGGTCGAAGAAGCCTGGGTCTTCACTTACTTTTCCGCACTACATTTCGCTGCTTTTGGTTCCCGAGCTGCTAGTCGTTGTCATCCCGAGCGAAGCGAAGGATCCCTACCTTCTCCGCACTCCGCTGCGTCATTCCGTATTACTGATAAACAGTACCCCGCGCGCATCCCGCTCCACCCGTACCGGTTCCCGCGCTGGACCGAAAACGATCCGTGTTCCCCCTACGCCCCCACCGGCGTAAAGGTCCGTAATCCTCCGAACATAATTCTGCGTCTCCGCAAAATGCGGAACCCCCGCGCTTCTCGCCACCGCGCCCGCGCCCGCGTTATAAGCCGCCAGCGTCAGACGCACGTCGCCGCCATAGTTATCCAGCAGCTTCTTTAGATGTCGAACCCCGGCATCCACGTTTTGTTGCGGGTCAAATGGGTTGGAAACATTCAGCGATCGCGCCGTGGCTGGCATCAGTTGCATCAGCCCCATGGCCCCCTTGCGCGACACCGCGTTCGGGTTGAAATTCGACTCCACTTTTACCACCGACCGCACCAGGTTCGGATCCACATTGTGCCGCGCCGCTGCTTCATCGATCGCCACATCGATATCATGCTGCGTAAATCCAACATTCAACGGCTGATGACTGAAATTACGCCCTCGCCCGTCGAGGTACGTGTTCACTTCCGAAGCCGCCGTCTGAGCCGCCCTCATGACCGCTCCACTCGTAGGCACCGGTTTGAATCGATGTTCGGTCGAACTCCAGTATTCGAGCCCGGAGTGCCGGCCCGTCGAACTCGTGGACTGATAACCAGATCCTGCGCCACGGCTTGTCCCACTTCTTGCATTGCCAGCGCTCGACCCATCCCCGTTTACGTAGATCTTCCGCCCGTTTTCGTCAGTCGACGTAGTGATGCCAGACTGCGCACGAGCGGGTAGCGTACTCAAAAATGTGGAGAGGAAAGTGGTCGCCGTCAGTCCAGCCATCAGGACGATCTTCAGGTTTCTTTGCATACGGGCTTCAGTTCCGCCAAAAGACACACCAACGCCTTCGGGTCACCTACCCGCAACCTGACGGAGAATCCAGAACCAGAGTGTCCCGATTATAGGTCCCACCCCTCCCCCCAGCAATCTCTCCGAAGGGCGTAGAACCTCTGGAGTAATCTTCGTAAACTGCTGACTCCATTATGTTTTTTGATTTGCTGATTGCCGAAGTAGCCCCAGCGTGGCCACAATTACAGAAGTCAGAAGTCAGATTGCAGAAGTAAACGCCCAAGACCCAAGCCGCCCACACGACGAACAAGGTACTACTTCTTCAATCTAACTTCTGACTTTTGACTTCGGTTTTTACTTCTGCAATCTGAAATCGGCAATCTGCAATCGATCAGGCAGCGTCCTCTACAATTGTTAAGTATGAACGCGGCTTCCCTCCACGATCTTTTCACCCAGGTTCGAACCAAAAAGCTTTCTCCCGACGAAGCAGTCTCCCGCCTCCGTCACCTTCCCTTTGAAGACCTTGGCTTCGCCAAGGTTGACCACCATCGTGCTCTTCGCGTCGGCATGCCCGAAGTCATCTTCGGTCAGGGCAAAACGCCCGCGCAGGTGGCCGGCATCTTCAGTCGACTCGCGACCCACAATCCAAAAGGCAACGTCCTCGCCACCCGCGCCACGCCAGAACAATACGAGGCCGTCGCTGCCGAGGTCCCGAAAGCTGAATATCGTCCACTCGCTCGCACCATCGTCCTGAAGCGCGATCGCAAGCGCCATGGCAAAGGGACAATCGCCGTTGTCTCCGCAGGAACCAGCGACATCCCCGTAGCCGAAGAAGCTCTCGTCACCGCTGAACTGATGGGCAACTCCGTTCAGCATCTCTACGATGTGGGAGTCGCCGGAATCCATCGTCTCCTCGCTCATCGCAGCGTGCTCGCAAAAGCCCGCGTCATCATCGTCTGCGCCGGCATGGAAGGCGCCCTCCCGAGCGTCGTCGGAGGATTGGTCGGCGTCCCAGTCATCGCCGTCCCGACCAGCATCGGCTATGGCGCTTCTTTCGACGGCCTGGCCGCTCTCCTCGGAATGATGAACTCCTGCGCCTCCAACGTAAGCGTAGTCAACATCGACAACGGTTTCGGCGCGGGCTACGTTGCCTCCCTCATCAACCGCAAATAAATTGGCACTGTCATCCTGAGCGGAGCCGAAACTTCACGAAGTGAAGTTCATGCGGAGTCGAAGGATCCCTACTTCTTCCCGAACTCACAGGCTGGACTCTGGCTCGAGAAAACCATTTTCCCAAGCTCATTCGAAAATCACGCGAGCATGAAGTTTTTCGTGCTCGATCTCCCGCTGAATTTCTTTGCTCGAATTAGATCTGTAAACACCTCTTGCATTCTGACTATCCTGTGCAACCTTTGTGTAAATTAGGTCCTTGCTTCCGACTGGACTCGGAACCAATCTCGCATCAACCCTTGAAACGTGGCCGCGTGCGCGCCTTTTGCTATCTCTCAAACGCAACGATTCCTGCTCTCCACTGCCTGCTCAAAATTCCACCATTGCACAATTAATGTGTAATTGACCGACCCCTCTTCTACGCGTACAGTCACACCACCTCATCACGTCAACCGGCAACAAGAAACGCAACTGCTCTCAACAAGAACTGCCCACGCAGTCTGGAAAAAAGATCATGATGACTTCAAAAAATCCATGGAACATCTATCGCACTCGCTTTCTCGTACGCGCCCGTCAACTCACTGAACCTCTCCTCTTCACCGATTCACTCGGCCGCGAACATTCCGGTCAGCCCGGCGATTATCTCGTCGAATTTTCCGACGGCATTCTTCGCATCACTACCCAGGCACTCTTCGAAGACATTTATGTTCCGTTCTCTGCTCCTTCAGCAACCTCTCCCGCGATCACGATTACGATCGGCGATCTTTCCACCTCGGGGCGGAATGGATCCGCAACTTCCGTCATGACGCGACCGGCCGTATCCGTTCTGAGCCGGACCGTAACAGCAGGCGAAGACCAACTTCGCGCCGGAGCATGAATCCGACGTTCAACTCGCAACTCTCATCGACCCAGCTATTCCTTTAGTTATTCGGTCCGTTATTAGCTCCCGGGGTGATTGGTCATGGATGTCTTATTAACGAAATCGGGCGCCAGCAACGCAAAGCCGCTCCAAAAACCCGGCTCCATTTTCAATTCAGCACCCGTACCACTTTAGGGCCACCATATGTTGTGATTTCCTCTTGACACGCACTACCAGTGGGAGTACGTTAAGCATCCCAAGGGCAATTAAATAGACCTCCGAAAAGGAGGCAGAACACAAATAATCCAGGGGCGCACTCAAAGTTGAGGTGACTTCGCGTTCGCTCCTTTACGGAGACCATCCTCCTGCCGTCGATGGATTTTGCGGTGATTTCCCCCATGGCCTGGTAAGGCCGATTCTGGTTCGCCAGTATCCCCCGGGGGATCATCAATTCAGTACGTTGGTCGGCTCGTGTGGTGCTTGGCTCTCCCCGTCCTATCGGGGCAAAGTCGCACCGCCAAGCCAAGTATCGCGAACGAACTGCCCCGACCGGCAGCTCTTCGCACTGATTCCGGTGCATTACGAGGAGCCCCGATGGAAGGTCTATTCGAACTGGTTGCCGCTTCTTTTGTCCGTCACGGCATCGAATGCCCAGCCGGCGATTCTGTAGCCAAACAATGGACTCGCCCCACTGAGCTGCCCTCTCTTGCCGCGCTCCCCGAACACAGTTTTCGTAAGAAATCCGAAGCCGAAGTCGCCACCTAGGTCGTTGACGGCAGAGTCTTCAACGGCACGGGCTCGAGCCCGCGTCCCTTCGATCATTGAAATTTTCGATGCGTCTTCATATTTAGCGTTCTTAAGTTTTTGGGTGGCGCAGCGCTTCAGCGCTGCGAAATCAGTCCTTTTTAACCAGCGGCTTTAGCCGCTGAGGTAACGATAAATCAGCAGTTTAGCTAAGCCTTATGCAACATCGTTTTCATTCCGCCATCATCTAATTAGGAGAAGGACATGCCCGAAGTGAAGGATAAAGCTCAGCAAAAAGATCAGGTCCAGACGCAGTCCGCCGCCACCACCAATAATAAAAAGAAGGCTCCCGGCCTGACCTTCCGCCGCCTTTTCACCAAGCCCGGCGTGTCTCCCTACAACGACGTCGAATGGGAGCTCCGTACCGCCTCCATCACCGACTCCCAGGGCGGCATCATCTTCGAGCAGAAGAACGTCGAGGTCCCCAAAGACTGGTCGATGACTGCGACCAACATCGTCGCCTCCAAGTATCTCCACGGGCAGGTCGGCACCGACGACCGCGAGACCGGAGTCCGCCAGCTCGTCGCCCGTGTCGCCGAGACCATCCGCGACTGGGGCATGAAGGATGGCTACTTCCGCACCAACGAAGACGCCACCACCTTCCATGACGAACTCGTCCATCTACTGATCCGCCAGTACGCGGCCTTCAACTCCCCAGTGTGGTTCAACGTCGGATGCGATCGCATCGAGCCCAACTCCGATGCCACCAACTGGCACTGGAACGCCGCCACCCAGCAAATCGAATTCGGCGTTACCGGATACACCCGTCCGCAGTGCTCCGCCTGCTTCATCAACTCGGTGAAGGATTCGCTCGACTCGATCCTAACGCTTGGCCAAGACCGAAGGCATGCTCTTCAAGTGGGGATCGGGCACCGGAACGAATCTCTCTCCGCTGCGTTCCTCCACCGAAGTTCTCAGCGGCGGCGGCACCGCCTCTGGCCCGCTCAGCTTTATGAAAGGCTTCGACGCCTTCGCCGGCGTAATCAAGTCCGGAGGCAAGACCCGTCGCGCCGCCAAGATGGTCATCCTCAACATCGACCATCCCGATATCGTCGACTTCATCAACTGCAAGTCCAAAGAAGAAGCCAAGGCCCACGCGCTTGTCGCGCAGGGCTACGACGGCTCGCATCCCGACTCCGACGCCTACAGCTCCATCTTCTTCCAGAACGCCAACAACTCCGTCCGCGTCACCGACGACTTCATGGTCGCCGTCATGCGCGACACCGAATTCTCTACGCGCTCGATCGTCGATGGCCGCGTCATCAACACCTACAAAGCCAAAGACCTGCTTCAGAAGATTTCCGAAGCCACCTGGTCCTGCGGCGATCCCGGCATGCAGTACGACACCACCATCAACCGCTGGCACACTTCGAAGAACACGTCCCGGATCAACGCGTCCAACCCGTGCTCCGAGTACATGTTCCTCGATGACTCAGCCTGCAACCTCGCTAGCCTCAACCTGCTGAAGTTCGCGCCCAACGGAACCTTCGACGTGGACGCCTATCGCCACGCCGTCGACGTCGTCATCACCGCGCAGGAGATTCTCGTCGACAATGCGGGCTATCCGACCGAGATGATCGGGAAGAACTCGCACGACTATCGCCCGCTCGGGTTTGGCTTATGCGAACCTCGGTGCGCTGCTCATGGCCGCTGGTCTTCCCTACGACTCCGACGCCGGACGCGACTACGCCGCCTGCGTCACCGCCATCATGTGCGGACAAGCCTATCTCCAGTCCAGCCGAGTCGCCGAACTCTGCGAGCCTTTAGGTCCGGCAACCAGCACAGTCCAAACTCGTCTTGGAGTTACTGCAGCCGAAAATATGCCCGGAGCCGCTTGCCCTGGCTTCTACCTGAACCGGGAGCCGTTCCTCGACGTGATCCGCATGCACCGCGCGTCCGTCAATAACATCGGTGTAACCAGCGGGACTGCCACGACCCTCAACCGTTCGGCCGAGCGTACCTCCGCAGCCGCGCAATTAGTCGAACTCATCGAAGCCAGCAAGCAGACCTGGGACGAAGCTCTCGCCAACGGCGAGAAGCACGGCTATCGCAACTCGCAGGTCACCGTCCTCGCTCCGACCGGCACGATCGGCTTCTTCATGGACTGCGACACGACCGGAATCGAGCCCGATCTCGCCCTGATCAAGTACAAGAAGCTGGTCGGCGGAGGCATGATCAAGATCGTCAACAACACCGTGCCCAGCGCTCTCTTCAAGCTCGGATACACCCACGAGCAGGCCGACGCGATCGTCTCCTACGTCGACGCTACTGGCACCATCGAAGGTGCGCCGCACATCAAAGACGAGCATCTCGCCGTCTTCGATTGCTCCTTCAAGCCCGCCAAGGGCACGCGATCCATTCAGTACATGGGACACCTCAAGATGATGGCTGCTGCTCAGCCCTTCATCTCGGGAGCGATTTCCAAGACAGTTAATCTGCCGAACGCCGCGACCGTCGACGACATCTCCGAGGCCTATATCCAGGCCTGGAAGTTAGGTATCAAAGCGGTGGCCGTCTATCGCGATGGATGCAAGCAGTCGCAACCGCTTTCCGCCGCTGGCTCGAAGACGGCAACGTCGACGAAAGACGACGCTGCCCGCAACGCTGCCGCTGCCGCAGCGCAGCCCGAAGAAAATCTCAACGCTCCGCCCCGCGCCGTCCGCCACAAGCTCCAGGAAGAGCGCATGTCGGTCACGCACAAGTTCAACATCGGAGGCCACGAAGGCTACATCATCGTCGGCTTGTATCCCGACGGCGAGCCCGGCGAGATCTTCATCAAAATGGCCAAAGAAGGTTCGACCGTCTCTGGCCTCATGGACAGCTTCGCGCTGGCCGTCTCCGTTTCCTTGCAGCACGGCGTCCCGCTCAAGCTCTTCTGCGAAAAATTCGCGCACACCCGCTTCGAGCCCGCCGGATGGTCCAATAATCCCGACATCGGCTTCGCCAAGTCGATCATGGATTACATCTTCCGCTGGCTCCATCTCCGCTTCTTAACCGGACAGCAGCAGTTCCTGTTCGAAAACCTGCGCCCGAAAGCAATGGGGGACTTAACCCGCCCGCCCGCCGAAGGGATAGTAGAAGACCTGACCGCCGGCACGGAGCCGAGAGCCGAAAGCCGAGAGCCGAGAGCCGGATCAATCCACGCCGCCGATGCCTTAGCAGGGATGATCGACATGGGCGACGCCCCAAGCTGCCACGTCTGCGGAAGCATCATGGTCCGCAACGGCAGTTGCTACAAATGCATGTCCTGCGGCAGCACCAGCGGCTGTTCGTAAAGTAGCGCCGGCGTCTCGCCGGCATGTGCAGGAGCTCAGGTTCGTATGGCGCGGGCATTCCTGCCCGCGGGTCCGCCGAGAGTTTTGGGTAGGGGCTTTAGCCATGCCGAAATGGCAACTAACCTAGCACGACAGGTCTCCGAATTGGCACGCCATAAGAGCAGAGAATTCTATGGGGAAGACGTTGGTGGCAATGCTGATTGCTACCGCTTTGGTGCTTGGACAGCCGAAGCGCCCGCCCTCGATCGTACAGAACACTAGCGGCTGGTGTAGCCCCGCCATTGCGAACGTAGGCGGCAATGTAACTGTGACATGTATAGGTGTTGATCCCCGCGCTCTCACGCGGCTCAACGCTGAACTCAATGGCAAGAATCTTGAGGTTGCAGAAAAAATTCGCGAAGCCGACAAGTGGGCGGCGGGTGCCCCACCCTTCGCGCCTTTCGAAGGGTGGGATTCCACGACCCCAGACCTCTTGGGCTTTTGGCCAGTCGTCTTCCACACTCGTTGCCCGTCCACGGCACCCATGGTAATGTCGCGGCTATAAAATGGACTTTTTTCTCGTCAGTCTGGTTGCGCTTGCCATCATTGTCCTGAGCGCGGTCCGTTTCTTCAGTGGCCGGATCCCGGCAGAACCACCGGCCGCATCGGACATTACCGCCCTCTCCATCACGCTCGATATCAACGAGAAGCCGTCCGTGTTTATCCTGCTGTCTGAAGACGGATCAATCAACCGTATGGGAACCGGTACCCTCGAGAATACGGAGCGCGAACTCTTCATTGGCAAAACCGATCCGGCGATCTTCGAGGCGGTCCGGTCTAATGTGACAGAAGCGATGCTGCAGATTCGGGGGCGAGCCTTCCAACACCAGAATCCGCGCGGCGCCCCGTGCAAGCTGACCCTCAATTTCCAATTCAATGACGGCGCCGGGGGTCGTGTCACTCTTCTCTACGGCTCAGAGTCAGAGGGTGTGCCCAAGGATGTGGCCGATCTCGTGACGGTCGCAGTCCACGAAACCGATCCGTGGTATGAGAACTTCAAACGAACTGCGGCTGGGCGACCCAAACCGTAACAGGGTGCCGAGTATTTTGGACATCCAGGAATTGAGGGGCGAACACGCTCAGGGTTTAGGTTTAACGTCTGCAATCTGAAATCTGACTTCTGCAATCGTATTCATCACAAATTTCCAGTACCCACGTCACAGACTCCCAATCCGCAGGGTGCAACAATCATCTCTGAATGGGGGCAGCCCACTTGTGTCCGTCTAACGAAGACGACCCGAAGCTGCCCCAAACTTATTTTGAGATATTTTGGGACGCTAACTCCCTATTCCGGAATACTTTGCATATAAGTACTTTGAACCCAAAGACCTGGCGGGAATTTCCTGCTAACTCCATGATTCCAATAGACCCCTGGGGGGAGGGGGGTACCCATATACGAGTGGTTAATTAACTACTTGATAAACATATTCAAATGCCGGGTGCTCTTCCCTTTTCTCGCGGTATCCCACGAAAGTGAACATTTCGACGTGACCCAACTCCTATCTCCTGCGCCAAAACACTCCTACGATCCTCAAATGGAGCGCACGTTCTTCGTCACCTCCGTGACAGCTCAGCGGAGAATTTTATTTCAGCGACCGACCACGGCCGACCTTCTCATCGATGTCGTCCTCCATTATCGCGACCAGGGCAAATATCAACTGCATGATCTAGTCGTCATGCCAGACCGGTTTCATGCCTTGATTACGCCCTCGCCAGAAATCTCCCTTGAACGCGCGGTCGAATTCATCACAGGAGGATTCTCGTTCCTACTGAATTCAGTCTCCCCGGTCTGGCAGGCAAGCTTTACGAATCGCCGGATCCGGGACGAAAAAGATTTTGCGCGGCATCGCGAATACATTCGTATGAATCCAGTACGCGCGGGGCTGGTTCGTAAACCGGATGATTACTCCTACTCATCTGCGACAGGACGCTTCAACCTCGATGCCATGCCGAACCGGGCGAAAGCCTTTTCTCGGGTGCCACCAAACGCCGGCCTGAAGGCCGACGCCTCCACCCAAGCATGATGCTCATACGTCGCTAAGCATTCCACTCCGCTTGAAGAAGACCCATCGGCCTCCCGCCACGCGCCGGCCCAGCCAATTTCCCTCTTGACAGACGCTTTCTAATCACTATATTGTCTATCACTGTAGTAGACATTCATTACGGTTCAATGCACTCGCCGCTGGTTCGTTCCCCCCGCGTTTCCTCGGCTTCGGAGGACGAAGTTGACTCAACTGCTCGATCTACATCCTTTGCAAACGCGGGTGGCGGACTTTATTGAGGGGTTGCAATCGCTCGAGGAGGATCGAATCACGAGCGAGCGGGTCCTGGAATTTCTCGGGCAAACTCGGCTCCGCGCCGACGCACTCACTCCTTACATTCGATGGAACCCGCAATCCTATGCGCGCAACCTCATTTACCGCGACGACTTCTTTGAGGTCCTCGCTCTCTGCTGGCTACCCGGGCAGCGCACGCCGGTCCATTCTCACAACGGACAGTTGGGTTGGGTCACGGTCGTGCAAGGCGAGTTGGTCTGTCGCGACTACCGCTTCATTCGAGCTCAGCAGGAAAACGACAGCACCCTGGTTACAGCGGATTGCGGCAGCAGACGCGTGGACGTCGAACTTCTCGGCAGCGCAACCTGCCAGGCCGATGGCAGCGTCGCCGTGGTCGATCGGCGTCGCACTACTCACCAGATCGAGAATCTTGAGACGTCTCTCCACGGCAGCGTGAGCCTGCACGTTTACTCCAAGCCCATCGACTCCTGCGTCCTTTTCGATGAGCCAACCCGATGTTGGGAGCGTCGCCGGCTGCAGTACTACAGTTCTGACGGATCCCTTCCGCGCAACTCTAGGTTGCGGGAAGCTCGGCAGCTGGCAACGTTGCGATCAGCGAAGCATTCGGAGGGAGCATGACCACAGATCGGACAGATAACCTCAGTTTCATTATCAAGACAACCGGTGAAATCGTGCCGGCCATGCCCGACGACGTAGAATTCTCGCCATCGCAGCTGCGCGATTACGTCGCGGGACCTCCGGAGGTGGTCTGCAAAACACATGACGGGTTCTTCCTCTTTCACAACAAAGAGGGCAAAGCGCGAGGACTGCCCGTCAATGAACTGGCTACGGCAATGTATCTGAGCGGGAAACAGAAAAAGGAAGGCGTCGTAGGCCGGGTCCTGGTCGCGCATCCGGATCACATTCCGGCATTCTGGAAGTCGATTCTTTGAGTTTCATAACACGCCTGTCTCCTGGAAGCGGACAGCTTGGTGGGGCTGGGCAAGTAGCCCCACCATTCTCGAGACAAGTCAGATTGCAGAAGTCAGATTGCGGAAGTAAACCAAGCTCTTTTAGTGCGCCATCGGAGTCGCATCGGTCGCAATACAGACCCAACTTCCATTCCTCGCAACCCATGTGTCGATAAACCGCTCGCGCCGATTCACAGTCTTTCCATGCTCTTTGACCTTCACTGAAATCACGCCAATCGCAATCGCAGTCTTTCCAAAAACTCGTACTGTCAAAGATTCGGGCGCAACCTGCTCTTCATTCGCAGTTGGACCTTTGATCGTCGCCAGAAATTCTGCCTTGGTCTTCAGCGATCCATCGTCTTCGACCAGCACCAGCGAATTGTCCAGAAGTCCAGCGAGGGCATTCGCGTCTCCCATCTTGTAAGCCTGATTCCACGCCTTCTCGAGCGCCATGACCTGGGAGCGAGAGATCGCATCCGGATCGTCTTGCGCGCCCAACGCGACACTCCCGTGGAGCAAGCTGAACACGAGGACGCAGCAAACCAGCATTCCGGAAAATGGTGAAAAAAACACCCGACTCAGATGAAGTCTCGCGATCGATCTCATGTGTGAACCTCCCATTTGGATTCAATCCACTTCGCACTCAATCTTGCGATTGAACCCTTGCACCAGACAATGATTAACAGCGGAATATAACAGCACAGATCGACTTCGTTTAGTCGCAGCGCTGGTGCAGCCCAAAGCACGAAATTAGCTGGTTGCGAGAGCACGCAGGACGAACCATCGCAGAACGGTGTAAGCTGACTGGCAAAAGAACCGAAAGGCAAAGTTTCGCATGAGCACCCAAATCACAAGCAAGCCACTTGCGCAGAAGATTGAAGATCGCACTCGCTCTCCTTGCAAGCGTATTGGCGATTCCACCCGCTTTCGCGCAGAAGAAAGAAGTCGTCTGGAGCGCTGACGAGAAGCCCATCGCCGATCAGATTCACACCCTGCGATCTCTTCCCGACGACGTTCGCGCCCGAACGACGAAAGACCTCGCTCTCAAGATTCGTCAGTTGCCAGCCAACGAGAACAAGCTTCGCCTCGCAGTTGGACTCGCCAATCTCTCCACCGAAGGCGACTTCGGTCACGACACCTTGCAGGAAGTCGCAACCACGCTCGCGCAAACCCTGAAGGAACGTCCTCTTTCATGGCCCGAGCAGAAAGACGCAAGCAAGGGCGCTGGCCGGGAACCAGCAAGTCCCTATGTCGAACTCGCCTCGCTTGTGCGCTACGAGCATGTAGAGGCTGCGCTCGACAACGATCAGTATCAGGCAGCAATGACGCGGCTCGAAGCAGACGACCACAAGCGCGAGCATGCTGATTTCGCCCTGAAAGACCTTTCCGGAAAGACCTGGTCGCTTGCCGATCTGCGCGGCAAAGTCGTGATGGTGAACTTCTGGGCAACGTGGTGCCCGCCATGCCGCAAGGAAATGCCCGACCTGGAAACACTCTACGAGCGGTTGGGATCGCAGGGGTTGGTGATTCTTGGCATCTCGGATGAAGAGGTTGCGAAGGTCGAACCATTCATCCGCGAGCGCAAAGTGACCTTCCCGATCCTGCTCGATCCCGGACGAAGGGTGAACGAGGCCTTTATCGTGGAAGGAATTCCAAAGACCTTCGTGTACGACCGCGATGGCAAGCTTGTGGCACAGTCCATCGACATGCGAACCCAGAAGCAGTTCCAGGAAATGTTAGCGAAGGCAGGAATCTCGAACTAAAAGGAGCGTATCGATGAAGAATCTGTGTTGGGCTTTATGTTTGTGTCTGCTGTTCGCTGTGGGTGGAAATTCGGCTTATGCACAAGAGACGAAGAAGGCACCGCCCAAGCCGCCTGATCCGCCGGCGAAAGTATTGCTCGATAGCTGGAATGACATCGGCCGCAAGCTGATTGCAATGGCTGAGGATTTCCCAGAGGACAAATACGACTTCAAGGCCACTCCGGCACAGCGTACTTTTGCGGAGCAGTTGCTGCATGCTGCCAATGCCAATTACTTCTTCTCAAATCCCGCAATGGGTTTAAAGCCACCCGCAGAGGAAAATCCCAAGCGCGAGCAGTACAAGACGAAAGCGGATGTGGTGGCATTCGTGAAGAAGGCGTTCGCCGACGGCGCCAAAGCGATTCAACAAAAGGGCGACAAAGGAATGAACGATCTCATCGTCGATCCCTTTGCCAACCAGCAGGTGCGAATCTCGGACGCGGGGTGGGAGTTCATTGAGCATTCCGGAGAGCATTACGGTCAACTCGTCGTTTACTACCGCCTTGCAGGGCTTGTTCCTCCGGAATCGCGACCGAAGAAGTAAGTGCGAGAACGTTTCGAGCAGGCGAGAAGCAAGTTAGCGCCAAGCTGTTTTCTTGCTTTTTGCATGCTCTTCTACTAGATTTCAAGTTTCCCGAAATCTAAGCGGAATAGGTCTGTCCGGAGGAGTCGTGGGTATGAAGGGTAGATACATCGGTCTGGCGATGAGCGCGGTAGTTGCACTGGGAGCGTTTCTGAGTTTGCCGAGTTGCGGGCATGATCAGAAGCTAGTGAGCCTTACGGTTCAGCCGGCTTCGCCCGGTTTCACATTCCCGGTGCCCACCGCCGGGGCTACTGGACAGTACACAGCGTTGGGCACCTACATCCATCCTCCTGCGACGAAGGATGTCACCACCCAGGCGACTTGGGCAGTTGACGACCCGGTGGTCTCGATTAACGGTGGCTTGGTGACCACAAATGGCAGTTGTGGTTCCGCAGATATCTCGGCCACTATGCCGGAAGGAACAGGCGGTGCATCGAATATAGTTGTCGGATATTCATTTGTGACCGTACAAGATACGAGCAACCCACATTGCCCAGGAGGGAGCTCGAGCAACGGGGAGTTGGTGGTAGGGATCGCAGGGTCCGGGTCAGGAACAGTGACCAGTCAACCCCCGGGTATCAATTGCCCATCGAGTACTTGTGGCGCACAGTTTCCGATTGGAACCGTCGAGCTGACCGCGGCCGCTAACCAAGGTTCAACTTTTTCTGGCTGGAGCGCCGGATGCACAGTTGGTTCAAATCCGAACCAATGTTCGATAACCATTGTAGGAGCGGGTGTCGTGAATGTAACAGCCACCTTTAATTGATCGTAAATTGCCTTCTGGTGGATCGAAACCTTCTTCCGAATACTCTTGGCAAAAAGCAGGACTGCTTAGCGCTTACTCTTCGTCGAGCAACTTATCCAGCGTCGGCTTGTATTTTTCCGGTTTGGTTGTCTTGGCAGGAACCAGTTGCGAGGGCTTCGGCGAACCTACGCGCTCGCGAGCCATTTCGCGAACGGTCTTGGCGGCGGAAAACGTTTTCTTTTTGCGCTTGCGAGCCATAGCAATTGGTGTTCGCATCTTCGCACATTCCGGCAAAAGTGCAATAATTGTCGAATATGGATGAGCGCGATTTTTTTGACGAGCGTTCCGATAAGAAACCGGCGAACCTGAACTGTCCCCACTGCCACCAGGCTGCCGAATATGAAATCCAGTGGCTGGTCCGCACCAAGAGAAAGAGTCTGCCGCCGCGGGCCGATGAGCGCGATCGTGCAAAGTTCGCGAAGGCGCAATCCTACATGCTGCGCCGCGACGACATGATGATGTGTAAGAACATGCGCTGCCGCAAGCGATTCGAAATCACGGGCGTGCAGAGCGTCGCATTTCTGGACTGAAGCGGGCTCTCGGCTTCAGGCCTTGGGCTTTAGGGAAACAAAGGAGCGCGCGATGGAACCGTGGCTAAGGATCGCAATCTTCGCGGTGATCCTGCTCTCGTTTTTGAGGCGCATCTTCAAGGCAAACGCGCAGCGCCGAACTTCCGGTATTCCTACTCCTCCTTCAGTACCGCAGAACCCTGCGTCCAAGATGCGGCACACTTCTCCGTTGAGCTTGTCGCGCCCCAGTGGCAGAAAGAACGATTTTCGCGACATTCCGCCGCCGCCGGAGAATCCGGAACTGGGATAGTTCTGCAAACTCTAAAGCGCATTGAGATTCCATTTCGGAGTCAACACCACCAAAAATGTTTCTTACCTTTTTCAACCGCGGGAGCGTCTGTTCGCGCCGCAGTCCAATTCCTGGGTTTATACTTAGGGGTTTGCCCATGGCATTTAGGCAAATTCGTACCGTCTGAAACTGGAGTCGAATCGTGAAGATCCTGGTTTGCATGAAGCAGGTCCCGCAGAAAGACGCTCCGCTGAAGCTGAACGAAGCGGGAACGTGGATTCGAGAAGATGTGTCCTACGAAGTGAATGAACCGGACGCATTTGCGCTGGAAGAAGCGCTGCGCCAAAAAGAAAAGCATTCTGGCGAAGTCGTTGTTGTGACCGCGGGCCCGGCACGGGCGCAGCAGGTTCTTCGTGAGGCTCTCGCCAAGGGCGCCAACCGCGCCATCCATCTTGAGGGCGATGGCTTTGTTGGACTCGATGCCTATAACACCGCTCGCGCGATTGCCGCTGCCATCAAGGATGAGCAGTTTGACCTCATCTTTACCGGCCTCCAGTCGGACGATTACGGCTACGCACAGACCGGTGTAATTCTGGCCGAGATCCTCGGCTGGCCGCACGCCACCATCATTATGCAGATTGAAAAGAACGACACGGGGATACGCGTGAAGCGCGAACTCGAAGCGGGATTTTTCCAGTTCGTGGATATGCCGCTGCCCGCAGTGCTGACGATTCAGTCAGGCATTAACAAACTGCGCTACGCCACGCTCATTGGAATCAAACAGGCCAAGACCAAGCCGATGCGCAAAGTCACGATTGCAGAAGTTGAAGCGGCGCTGAGTCCGAATTTGCAGAAGATCGAAAAGATGTACGTTCCGCAAAAATCGAAAAACACAGAATTTCTGGAAGGTCCTCCAGCGGAAGTGGCGAAGAAACTGGTGGAGAAGTTAAAAAACGAGGTGCGGGTACTGTAATCAGAGTTCTCAGTTCCGGTTCCCAGTTCTCAGTCGAGAACTTGGCCGTGGCTGAGAACTGGGACTGAGAACTTTTATGGCGGACAACATACTGGTAGTGGTTGAGCAGCGGGCAGGCAAACTGAACCGCGTCTCATGGGAAACGATTGCGGCGGGGCAAGCGATTGCCCAGCAGACTGGCTGGACACTCGAAGCCGCAGTGGTCGGCTCCGGAGTCGCGAGCATCGCGGGCGAAGTGGCAGCGAAGAAAGTCGCCAAGGTGTATGACGTCGAGTCGGCGAAGCTGGAGCCCTACACGCCAGATGCCTACGCGCACGCGCTCAAGGAATTCATCGAGAAGCATCCAGCCAGGCTCGTGCTGATGCCGCACACCTACCAGGTGCGCGACTTCGTTCCCAAACTGGCTACCGCGCTGAAGACCACGGCGATCAGCGACGTGGTCGGCGTCAAGTATGAAGGCGGCAAACTGCTTTTCACACGCCAGATGTTTCAGGGAAAGTTTGTGGCAGACGTCAGCTTTGCTGGCTCCGGCACATGTTTCGCGACCTTTCAGAATGGCTCGTTTCGTGCGGACAAGGTAGAGCCGGGCGCGGCGGCCGCTCCAATTGAAACGGTCAATCTGGATGTGCCCGATGGTATCATCCGCAACAAGCCACAGGAAGTATTCAAGGAAGCGAAGCAGGCAGTGGACCTGACGCAGGCCGAGATTATTGTTTCAGTGGGGCGCGGAATCAAAGAGCAGAAAAATATCGAACTGGCGCAGCAGTTGGCCACAGCTCTTGGAGCAGAACTCGCGGCGTCACGTCCGATTTGCGATAACGGCTGGCTGCCCATGGACCGCCAGATTGGATCGTCAGGGCAGACCGTCGCTCCCAAGCTTTATCTTGCGCTGGGAATTTCCGGAGCGATTCAGCACATTGTGGGCATGAAAGGCTCCCGCAGTATTATCGCCATCAATAAAGATGCGGAAGCTCCGATTTTTGAAATTGCCGACTTCGCCGTGGTCGGCAATTTGTTCGATATCGTGCCGCCGCTGATCGAGGAAGTGAAGAAGGCAAAGGGATAGCGCCGAGATCCCGGAGTTGGTAGGCCGCTTACTTCATTCGTGGCCTTCAGCTCCTCGCCCGATTCTTGATCCAGATCGGCGATCCCATAAATCCGAACGCCTCGCGAATCTGGTTTTCGAGAAACCTCTCATAGGAAAAATGCAGTTTCACAGGCCGGTCGGTGAAGAGGATGAAAGTAGGAGGCGCGACCGCCGCTTGCGTCATGTAGTAGATGCGTACGCGTTTGCTGACCGGAACTGAGGCGCGTTCGAAATCAACTCTCTTCAGGAACCGGTTCATCTCGCCGGTAGTGACCCGCTTGCGCCGCTCGGCCGCGACCTTCTCAATGAGCGGCAGAATCTTTTCTGTTCCTTTTCCAGTATGCGCTGAGATGAAAACGATCGGTGCGTAGTTCAGGAACTTCAAACCGTAACGCAGCCGTTCCTCATAAAGTTTTCGATCCTGCGGCCGCTTTGACTCCTGCATGCGGGCGGCTTTTGACTGGCTGACGGGTTGCTTCTCGCCACTCGTCACCAAGTCCCACTTATTGACGACGATGATCACCGACCGGCCGCTCTCATGCGCGTAGCCCGCGATCGTCGCGTCGAGCCCGCTTACGCCTTCCGTGGCGTCGATCATGAAGAGGGCAATGTCGGCGGCCTCCAGATGGCGACGAGACATCACGACCGAAAGCTTTTCTGCCATCAGCCGGGTCTTGCCTTTTCGCCTGATTCCCGCCGTGTCGATAAAGCGAATCTGGCGTCCCTGATACTCCATCACTTCGTCGACCGCGTCGCGGGTCGTGCCGGGAATCGGCGACACAATCGCGCGTGAAGTCCCAGTGAGCCTATTCAGCAGAGTCGATTTGCCCACGTTGGGATGACCGATGATGGCTACCCTGATCTCTCGAGAATCAGCCTCAGGCGCGGGTTCTCGGTCCTCCGCGCCGTCAGTTCCCTCTTTAACAGAGGGACTCTGGCTGAGTTCGGCGTCGGGTTCATCTCCTGAATAACCGGTCGCGTCGGCAACCGTCGAAGCTGAGTTTCTGATGAAGCCACTGTCTTCATCCAGATGTTCTGGAACCTCCGGCAAGTCAGCTCCCTTGCGAGGCGCGTTCTTTGATGGGACATGTCTCGCAGGAGCGTTCCTTCTCCTGGAACTCATGGAGGGAGCGTTCTCGGGCAAGTCGCTTTCTTCGGAATCTTCTGGGGCTTGGTCTTTGGCGGGCAGAACCTCCAGAATCGCGTCCAGCAAATCGTCCAGCCCGCGCCCGTTTTCCGCAGAGATCGGAAAGAGTCGCCGGATCCCAAGCCGGTGGAATTCGCCCGCGATTCCAGTCTGCTTGTCGGAATCGGCTTTGTTGACGGCCAGAAAGAGCGGTTTCCCGGTCTTCTGCAAGTGTCGCGCCAGCTCCATGTCTGGAGCCGCAATCTCGGTACGCCCATCGACTACCATCACGATGGCCGCGGACTCGTCCAAGGCGACTCGCGCCTGGCGGAAGATTTCCGCTGGAATAAATTCTTTGTCGTCCGTGACAATCCCACCCGTATCGACCACGCGAAACTCATACCCGCGCCATTCCGCGTTTCCATAGAGCCGATCGCGGGTAATGCCCGGCTCATCGCCGACAATGGCACGTCTCGAGCCGGTAAGCCGATTGAAGAGCGTGGATTTGCCAACGTTCGGGCGGCCTACGATGGCGACCAGAGGTGCCGTTCCGGAATTCGCAATTGCATTTTTCATGAGAAGAAATTAGATCGCGGGTCGCTTCTGACAGGTTTTTATGGACCGCTGGCCATCGAACACTGGCTACTAGGTATTATAGAGACTCAGTGTCCCCTTCCTCCCATCCTGTATCGAGCAGCGCCGGATTCTCGCTCTACCAGTTCTTCGCGCCCGGCGGTGTTTTGGCAAAAAGCCATCCCAACTACGAGTTCCGGCGTGGTCAACTGCAAATGGCGCAATCGGTCGAAGAGGCACTCGAAGAGAAGCGTCACCTGATCGTGGAAGCGGGCACGGGCACCGGTAAGACGCTCGCATACCTGTTGCCGGTACTCCGTTCAGGCAAGCGCGTCATCATTTCCACCGGCACAAAAAACCTGCAGGAACAGCTCTATTTCAAGGATGTTCCCTTCCTTGAGCGTGCTCTCTTCTCTGGAGATGCAAACGAGTCGACGAATCAGATTCTCAACGTAGTCGGGCAGGAAGGATCGAGTCGCCATCTTTCTGTCTGCTACATGAAGGGCCGCAACAACTACCTTTGCCGCAAGAAACTCTATGACTTGACCGACCAGCCCGTACTCAGCGGGCTTGAGGAAATCGAGCACTACCGCGCCATCGCGGCATGGGAGAAAACCACCCAGACGGGCGATCGCTCCGAACTCGCGGAACTGCCGGAAGCCAGCGCAGTCTGGCATAAACTGGACGCGCGCGCCGACACGTGCCTCGGGCAAAAATGCACGGAATACGACCGATGCTTCATCACCGAGATGCGAAGGAAGGCTGCCGAGAGCGACATCATCATCGTCAACCATCACCTGTTCTTCGCTGATCTGTCGATCAAACTGGAAGCGGATGGCGCTCCGGACGCCGGTGTTCTGCCCGATTGCGGCGCCGTCATCTTCGACGAAGCGCACGAACTGGAAGAAGTCGCCGGGAACTACTTTGGCATTTCCGTCAGCAACCTTCGCATGGATGAACTGGCGCGGGATACTGAGAATCTCCTTCAGCGCGAAAAACTTTATACGCCGCAGATGTCGTCCGCGATTCAAGCACTGCGCGAGCGCTCCCAACTTTTCTTCTCGCTCCTGCCCTCGCATGAGGGCCGCTTTGCCTTCGAGACGCGGCGCGAATTTCTGGAAGAAAACGGGGAAGAATTCATCGCTCTGATGCAGGCGCTTGTCCGCCTGGGAGCGGAGTTCGAGCAGATGCCGCAGAAACCGGATGAGATTTTCACCCTCGCGCGCCGGGCTCAGCAATTACAGGTTCAGCTCCGATTCGTCATGGAAGACGAAAATCCAAACACGGTGTTCTGGATTGAGCGGCGAGGATTTCGCGGAGCGGCGGCTTCTTCGCGTCGGAAACTGCCGGACGAAAAACATGCGGGCGGACGAAGCAACGTTTATTTGCAGGCAACGCCAATCGAAGTCGGCCCGATTTTGAGGGAATGTCTCTGGTCCAAGTTGGAAACTGCCGTTCTAACCTCTGCGACTCTCGCCGTCGGTGGCGGCTTCGACTATATCCGCCAGCGGCTCGGGCTCGACCATGCGCATGAACTCGTTGTCCCCTCGCATTTCGACTACGCGAGCCAGGCGATCCTCTACGTTCCGCCTGATCTGCCTGACCCTAGGACTCCTCAGTTCGGATCGAAGGCCGCAGATGTCATCCGTCGACTGCTGGAAATTACAAGAGGACGGGCCTTCGTCCTCTTCACCAGCTACGCGCAGATGAATGAGATCTACGATCGGCTGCTGGGGCTGTTGGAGTTCCCGATGCTCAAGCAGGGAGATGCTCCAAAATCCGCGCTCCTCGATGAGTTTCGACTGACGCCTAATGCTGTGCTCTTCGGCACATCTTCGTTTTGGCAGGGAGTGGATGTGCAAGGAGAGCAACTAAGCTGCGTGATCATTGACCGGTTGCCATTTGCAGTGCCTAGCGATCCGGTCGTGGCGGCGCGCGTGAAGGCTATCGACCTCGCGGGAGGCAATGCGTTCAGCGACTATCAGGTGCCGAGCGCGGTGATCACGCTGAAACAGGGCTTTGGACGGCTAATCCGGTCGCTGCACGATCGCGGGCTGCTGTGCCTGCTCGACAACCGCATCCTGAAAAAATCTTATGGGCGAGTGTTTGTGGAGAGCCTGCCGAATTATGCGAAGACGACCGACTTGCGGAAGGTGGAGCAGTTCTTCGGAGCGGATTCCTCGTCAGAATGATGGGTTGCGTGGTGGCGGGGCAGAGCCCCGTCACCACATTCAGAGCAACAATAAGAGCGACACCAAACACTCCAACTACTTGCCTGCTTCTTCCTTGCCGACTGTTACTTTCAGATGCGTGGTCACGTCCTTGTGCAATTTGACTGGCACAATGAACTCGCCAACGGTTTTGAGCGGCTCGTGCAATTGAATCTTGCGACGATCGATGTGGAAGCTCTTCTTTTCGAGCGCTTCGGCGATGTCTCCCGCCGTCACTGAACCGAACAGCTGATCGTTCTCGCCTGACTTGCGGGTGAACGAAACCTCAAGCCCGTCGAACTGCTTGGCAAGCGCTTCCGCTTCCGACTTTTCCTTGGCCGAGCGGCGTACCGCGGCCGCTTTCATCTGCTCGATGACAGTCTTGTTGGCAAGCGTAGCCTCGATCGCGAGTTTCCTGGGCAACAGATAATTCCGCCCATATCCTTCCGCGACCTTAACTACCTCGCCGCGATTGCCCAGCTTGGCGACATCTTCCTTGAGAATGACTTCCATTTCAATAACTCCGTTTTCTGAATCTGTCTTTAGTCGTTGGTCGTTCGTCGTTCGCTCAATCTCAGAATGTGCGCTGCTTGCGGCTATCGTTGATCGCAATCGGCTAACGACTAGCGACCAACGACAGGCTCTTACTGCGCTCGTCCCGAGAAAGGCAGCAGAGCGATATTGCGAGCCTGCTTGATGGCCTTCGAAAGCCGCCGCTGGTGAGGCGTGCACACGCCTGTCAACCGTCGCGGCGTAATCTTGCCGCTCTCCGCCACAAACTGCGCCAACAGCCGGACATCCTTGTAGTTCACCGCTTCGATCTTCTCGACGCAGAATTTGCAAACTTTCTTGCGCCGGAAAAACTTCCGTCCGCCACCGCCTTCACGGGGACCGCCCGGGCCACCGGGACGCGGACCGCGGGCTCCACGATCCCCACCGCTGCGCTCAGGGCGTCCTTCCGGACGAGTCCCAACGCTGCTGGTTTCCGGGGCCGCGCTTGGTGCCTTTGTTTCTTCTGCCATAGTGCTCCTTTAACTCTTTCAAATATTGATCAATTTATGTGATGTTGACAGACTCATCGCCCGGCAAGCGCCGCTCTTCGCGCTTCCTACGCGGTCGGAGCCGGCACTTCCGCGGCCGCGTCAGGCGTGACGGGCGCAGGTGCAGGCGCCGCGGGAGCCGCGCTCACTTTCTTCTTCGCGTCGCGCAGCTTCTTCACCTTATCGAGCCGCTTCAGCTCTTCGTCGGTTCGCACGCTGAGGAACTTGATCACCTGTTCCGTGACGCGCAGACGACGCTCCACTTCGTGGATAATCGCTCCAGGGCCTTCGATCATGAGGACCACGAAAATTCCGTCGTTAAACTTCGAAACCTTGTAAGCAAGACGCCGCTTGCCCCAGACTTCAGCCTTGGCCGTGCCACCCGCCGTGGTCACTGTGGACTCCAGCGTGGAAATCAGCTTGTTCAAATCCTCATCCACCATGTCGGGCCTAACAATAAACATCAACTCATAGCTGCGATTCATTCGTTATCTCCAAAATCAGTACTCTTTAGCTCGATGCTCGCCATTCAAAAAACCAAAAGCGAACAAGTCGAAAATCCGTTTGTGATGTCCTGGCCACTGACCACCGATCACTGACCACCGTTCTCCGGTTCATTCTTGCGATTGAACCGGTTCATCGCTGCCGCCGGGCCTTCTTTCAAAATCACTTCGACGGCCTGCGCTGCGGTGTCGAGAACTTCGTCGACAACCGCTTCCTGCGCCTTACGAAACGGTGCCAGCACGTACTTCGCGCCATCGCCCACGGGACGATCGGGCGCGACTCCCAGCCGAATGCGCAGGAACTCGTCCGTCCCCAGCGCACCCAAGATCGACTCCATCCCGTTGTGTCCCGCCGAACTTCCCCGCTGCCGGATGCGAATCGTCCCGAACGGCAGATCAAGTTCGTCGTAGATCACGATCAGGTCCTGCATTACGTCGACCTGATGTTCCGCAACCAGTTCCAGCACCGAAAGCCCACTCAGGTTCATGTAGGTTTCCGGCTTGGCCAAAACCACTGGCGTCCCGGCAATCGACGCACGAGCCGTCAGCGCCCGGCACTGCCGGTTTCTGACCTCAATCCCAAGATCATTGGCGATTCGATCAATCGTCAAGAACCCGAGATTGTGGGGCGTGAACTGGTATTCGATTCCAGGGTTGCCCAAACCGACAATCAGTTTCACGCGAATCAGCTCTCAGCCATCAGCTCTCAGCCATCAGCTAAAAGCCAGCGCTTCTCTATTTCTTTTCCTTCTTCTCAGCCTTGGGCTCGGCCTTACCCTTGCCCTTATCGCCCTCGGCCGGTTCCTCACCCTCAACTTCCTGCTTACCCTTCTTGATCACTTCGGGTTCCGCAGGTGCGCCTGCTTCCGCAGCCACTGCCTCAGGTGTGGCAACCACTTCTTCCTTCACGGTGGTGATGTGGGCAATCATCTGGTTCTCATCCGTCAGGAACTTCAGCTTGTCGGTGTGTGGCAGATCCTGCACGCGCACTTCAACGCCAAATGTCAGGTGACTGATATCCACTTCGATCGACTTGGGAATATCCGCCGGCAAACACTCGATTTCGATCTCGCGCAACAGCTGCTCGAGAATGCCGCCCTCCTGCTTCACGCCTGCCGCCTCGCCCTTCAGCACGACGGGCACCTTAACGGTAAGCTTCTTGTCCATGGCGATGCGCTGCAGGTCGACGTGCAACAGCTTTCCCTTGATCGGCTCGAATTGCCAATCCACGATCATGGCCTTTACGCGATGGCTGTCGAGCGCCAGATCAAAAATCGTATTGTGTCCGCTCTCTGAACGGAGAATTCGCAGCACTTGCCGGGGATCCACCGCGACTGGCGCCGCATCTTTGCCCGCGCCATAAACGACTGCGGGAATCTTTCCGCCGACGCGCACACGCCGCGCGGCATTCTTGGTACCTGGCTCGCGTTTTTCCGCTTCCAGAATGCTGATATCCGTTGCTGTAGCCATAATTCTGTTTCCGTCCTTCGTTGATCGCTATTCGTCATTCGCGCTTCGCTGTTCGCAAGTCCTGTAAATAGCGAACGCCGAGCGACGGTTCTAAATAAAAAGTCTGCTGACCGAAGTTTCTTCGTGAATCGATTGAATCGCCCGTCCAATTAACCCAGCAATCGACAGCACTTTAATCTTCGGCAAATTCCGCGCGGCTTCACCGAGCGGAATGGTATTGGTTACAACCACCTCTTTGATCGGAGAATTCAAAAGATTCTCCGCCGCGGGCCCCGAAAGCACCGGATGCGAGCAGCACGCATAAACTGTGCCGGCGCCATTCTCAACCAGCGCCTGCGCCACCTTGACCAGCGTTCCCGCCGTATCGATCAAGTCGTCGATGATCAGACAAGTGCGGCCGTTGACGTCGCCGATCACATTCATCACTTCCGCGACGTTCATCTCGACACGCCGTTTATCGACAATGGCCAGGGCTGCATCCATCTTCTTCGCAAAGAAGCGAGCGCGCTCCACGCCACCCGCGTCCGGCGAAACCACCGTAAGATCCGGCAGGTTCAGCTTCCGGAAGTAATCCACCAGCACCGGCGAAGCAAACAAGTGATCCACCGGAATATTGAAAAAACCCTGCAACTGCGGCGCGTGCAAATCAACGACGAGCGCACGATCTGCGCCGGCGGTGGTCAATAGGTCCGCCACCAGCTTCGATGAAATCGGCACTCGCGGCTTGTCTTTGCGATCCTGGCGCGCGTAACCGAAGTACGGAATCACTGCCGTAATCCGCCGCGCCGACGCCCGCTTGAGCGCGTCCATCATCAAAAGCAGTTCCATCAAATGCATGTCCACCGGCTGGCAGGTGGGCTGCATCACGAACACATCGGCTCCGCGCACGTTCTCCTGAATCTGCACGTACGCCTCGCCATCCTTGAAGCGAGTGACCAGCGCTTGCCCGCGCGTCAATCCGAGAAACGCGCAGACCTCGTCGCAAAGTGCCTCGTTGGCCGTTCCGCAAAAAATCTTGAACCGGTCGTCGACGCGAGCCCGCTGCGGCTTGCGTTCAGTTTTCTCGTCCGGAGGAGCCGGCTTTTTTTCCGTTTTCTCGGCGGTCGTTATCGCAGTGGCCATAGTTTCAGTTCTCAGTTCCCAGTTTTTGAAACTCGGTTCTTAAAACTATGCTGTCAGCTCTCGGTTGTTGGGGCTCCAGTGTCTCTTTGAGAACTGGCAACTGAGAACTAGGTTTTCTGGCTGGGCCGCTAGGATTCGAACCTAGACAAAGTGCTCCAAAGGCACTTGACCTACCATTAGTCGACGGCCCAGTAATCGTGCAAAAACTTTGAGATCGACTCTAGTATGCCGAAGCCTGACGTTCCCGCAAACAAGAAACTACAAATCTTGTTCGGCCACGATTAACGACCAAGCACAAACGACCGCTTCCAATACTCCCGCCGTGTCAGCGTCCGGGTCTCTATAGCCTTAAGCCCCTCTTTACGGAGGCGCTTTGCTGCTTTTGCAGCGTCGGCCGGGGACCGGAACAGCCCATAAAGGGTTGACCCAGATCCGGAGAGCGAGGCGTATCTCGACCCGTTGCGCTCCAGCGCACACTTCATGTCTCGTAATTCGGGAGATTGCGGAAAGACGACTTTTTCGAAGTCGTTTTCAATCCCGGTACGGACAAGGTCGGAAAGCAGGCTCCCGGCCCGGCTCCCGACATTTGCGGAAGCACCGGTGTTAGGTAAACCACTCAGCCACGCCGACAACGCGCAGCCAACCTCAAACAGTCTATCGGACGCTTTCGGATGCGTCAATTCGGGATTCCGTGAAGCCGAGGGGATCTTGCTCTGTTCGGCGAGCGCATCCCAGTCCGCAAACGCCTTTGGCGTGGAGACCCCTATCTCAGGCGTAACAACAACCATGGGTAGCGACGGCAAATCCGCCAGCGGATAGACTTCCTCTCCGCGCCCCACGCCCAGGACGGTCCCACCAACCACGAACAACGGCAGATCGGATCCCACCTGAGCGGCAATCGCCAACCGTTGGGATTGGGTCAAGCGCTTCTTGAGAACCTTTTCCAGCCCCAGCATGGTCGCCACCGCGTTTGACGACGCGGCACCAAGTCCTCCCTGTATTGGCAATTTTTTCTCAATCTCGATGATGGCCTTGCCTCGGGCGGCAAGGGCTCCCATGACGAGAACGGCAATCCGATGGCAGGTATTGGAGGAGTCGAGCGGGACTCGGGGATCGTCGCAACGAATCTCAATTCCGCTGCCACGCGTGACACTGACTCGAATCACGTCATGCAGCGCGATCGTCTGGTAGACGGTGCGCAGGTCATGAAAACCGTCGGCGCGCCGCGAGCCGATGTACAACCCGAGATTGATCTTGGCAAAGGAGCGAACCGCGACGGTCATAGGGAATTGGAACCGTGGGAAGAGCATTGTAAGCGATTTCGTGGTTGGTATTCGCTCTTCAGGGTGAATACAGATTGTTCGGGACGGGGCAGAGGCCTTCGATCCTGCCGTAAGTGAGGCATGACCAGCAAAAGAGTAAAGACTCAGGAAGTATGCGACGTGGCTGCAAACGACAGGGATTCAAAGCTGAGGACCGGCCGAAAAATCCTCCGGTCCCTACTGATCGCCTCGGACTTTCCACCAATCCTGGCGTTCGAAATCGGCAGTCTTTTCTGCTCCATGTCGTGAATACCACTCCCGCCAGGTGGACGCGTCGGCCGGCAAGCTTTCGTCGGTGATTTCACGCAAGGCAAGAAAGGTCCAGTCGCGCATTTGCGCCGTGGTTTGGGGAGCGGCGGCGATCTCGATCAATCCCGGAACCATTCTCATTCGCTGCTTGCGCATGAAGTTGCCGCAATCCGACACGTTGCAGCCCGCGCGATCGCGCACCGCATTCGCCCGGTCATGCGTAAACGAAAAGAAGAGCTCGTCCAACGCCTCGTCGGTGCCAACAAAGCGCAAACCTTCCACGGCCCATTGCCGCACCTCTGGGTTGGCATCGTTTTTCGCGTAATCCACCAAAATGGGATAAAGTCGCTCGTAGTCCACCCCGCGCCCGGCCAGCATCCCCATGTGATAAACGCTGTAGGGGCGATGTTCAGGATCGCCTTTTGCCTGCGCGATGAGTTCTTCCGCTGATTGCTGACTTTTCACCAGTCCGTCCAGCGCCAGGTTGAGATCCGTATTCGCGTATCGGACCCGCAGATCGGTGGAGAAACGAGATCGCACCTCCAGGTCGTTCATCTGCGGAGTTCGTCGCAAACTATGCCAGCCCCCAATTTGTTGTTCAAGCATTTCGAGCGCGCGGGGATCGTGCTGAATTGACCGCGCCAGCAATTCTTCCGCTTGTGCCTGTTCTGGAAGCGTTTGCAGACGCTCCATGTCCGCATCGGTCAGCGGCGAGTACACCACCGCCTGCACCCGCCCTCGCGCTGCAACCGCGGCCTTGGGAATGCGCGGCACTGGTCTGCGGCTTGGGGAAAAGAACTTGTAACCCACAAACCCAGCCCAGGCAAAAAAGAACGCAAACCCTACCACCATGGCGAGTCGGCTGTTGCGACGAACTGTTGGGGGCGATCCCGTGCCAAAGCGGGCGCGTTGCGGCGGCGGACTGTCAAGGGCTAAGCCCCCCTGCACCGCCACGTGCGTATCCAAATTCAGACCCGCGAGTTTCTCGATTTGCGCTACAACCCAGCGCGCCTCCTGACGGTCCTCGATCGCGTCAGCAAGGGTCACCTTGCTGCCGCCTTTCGTGTACAAGCAAACAGAATAGGAAGCCCGCGCCCCCTGTTGTTGTAATCCCGTCACTGTCAAGACCCGCGCAATATCCGGGAAGGCAATCTCGCGAGCTGTCCCAATCCCGAGCAGCGCCCGGCGGAAAACAATCTTCCCGTCGCCCACCTCAACGTGGAATGAACCGAGCGCGGTCCGAACCACCGCATAAATGAGTAGGAAATCAAAGAACCCGAACACAACGGGAAAAAACCACGGCGCGTGCATATGGAGCATGAAATAAATCATGCCCGTCCACACCGCTGTGAAAGCCATAAGCAGCAAGACCTGCCCGGGATTCCGAAACGGCGCGAAGTAGAATTCGGTGCCGCCCTGTATCCCTGTCGAAACCACAACCTTCGGGCTCGCAGGAGCCATTACGTCGGAGGGATCGTACTCAAACGCGGGCGCTGTCGCGGTCGCGGCCTGGCCTGAAAAAGATGCGCTGGCGGTTGCCCCGAACCTTGCCGATCCCGTCGTCCGGAAAACCGGAACTTCAAATTCGTCCGAATAATCTACACCCGGGACGTCCGCCGCCGCGTGCAGAAGCCACAGCACCTGATCGTCGAGCTGGTCGTGACACGACTCATACGCGTCGCTTGGAATCACGAAATCCACTGGGATCGTGGTGTCGCCCATCGGGCCGGGTGCCAGCACTCCCTGCGACACGTTCTGGTCGGTTTGCCACAACACGCTCTCCTGTACCGAGCGGTTCTTGCCCGAGCCCGTCACAACACGGCGAACACAGCTCAGTCGCAAGTCGATGCCATGTTCGGCGTCGCTCGTGAAGCGCAAGTGGATGGCGCCCTTCAGCCGTCCTCCGGGAAAAAATGGGAGCGCAGCAAACTCAAAAAAGGTTTGGCCAAAGCGTTTCCGCCGAATGCTTGCCCGCGTGGCAAACCCGGCGATGACGATGCCAACAGCGCAGAACCCAAGCGGGAAGAATACTTTCAGGTCCGAATTGCGCCACAGCGAAGGCACAACCGACAGAGCGACCGAAAACGCGATTGCGTTGACGAAAATAGCTACGACCCAGAGGACAGTGGGGCCCGTACGACCCTGGCTTTCCGCCCGCCGCGCCGCCCAGTCCTTCCGCCACAGCCATGGAGTTTCCGGATTCGCCTCCTCGACGGCCGCTTGCTCTTTCATCTTGCGGGTCCCGGAAATGGCGGCATAAATGATTCCGCCTCCGATCAGGGTAAAGACCAACCCGACGATCACTCCCACCCAGCGGTTCCCTTGGACCCGGTCGGGTGCAGTGAACAAAAAGCTGCCCGCGAAAAAGATTCCAGTGCACGCAAAGACCATTCCGAAGACAACAAGGAAGATCTCGCCGGCCCTGGATGGCCTCGTCATAGCGGAATTATAGGGTCGCCTTCAATGCCGGACGAAGCGATCCGCTGGGCCACTCATTACCCCAGTCACAGCACGATCCCACTTGGCGATCACTTGCGTCCCCTCTCGACATGGCTCTGCCGGGAAAGCTCCAAGCCCGCCCTGCACCGGCGATGGCTCAGTCCAGTACTTTCCGCTACCACTGGATCGAGCCGTCAGGATCATCCACCAGTACAACGTCGTACTTTTCCAGCATCGGCATCAGAATAGCTTCCAGCTCGCTCTTCCAAAGTTCGCCTTCATAAAACTTCGCCTTCATGGGCTCGCGCGATTCGAGGTCGGGAAAGCCGCGCATGAAAAAGAACGTGTCCGGGTCTTCGATGGACAGAAACGGACCCAGTATCCTCATGCCGATCTCCCCGTGCGCGGGAGCGGATTTGGTGTAGAAAATTTCCAGAAACCGGGCACGCATTCCGGGCTTCGTTTTGTAAGTGCGCATCTCGACGATCATGCAAGCTCCGGCGTCGTCCAGTCCCTCGTCGTTCCCTTACTTTACTTTTTTGGATTTGAAGGCGGCTGACCCTGGCTGGTCGGCGGGACAATT
The DNA here is from genome assembly GCA_963822545.1 of uncultured Acidobacteriaceae bacterium. Taxonomy (GTDB): domain Bacteria; phylum Acidobacteriota; class Terriglobia; order Terriglobales; family Acidobacteriaceae; genus Acidiflorens. Next base: position 109,018 of record CAWGIB010000010.1, on the reverse strand, counting down.
CCGTTCATTCGCAAATACTCCACCATCTGCCCATAGTGATCCCAGGCGTGGGAGCAACTGAAACTCGCCATCGCGAGGCGAGTGTTCATAAACGGTATGGGCGGATTTACGAGAGGAGTCACCGCATTCTGGGCGGTGAGCGTCGCAATCGCCTTGTGCCCCAGCGCGAAAGAATCTTTCAGATAGTTCACGATCTGCTCTTTAGTTTTGACTTCGTCAGGGCCGTTGGTTGTCCCAATCAGATTCGCACCGGGTGGCGGATCTTGCCCCAGGATCACACTGTAAAACGCGAAGTTCGCAGCCGCTACGTGCTTCACCTCGAGCGCGAAGGTTCGCACTTCCTTGAATTCGCCGTGGGTGGGCACGAACGAATACTTATCCTCCGGCATGGCCTCGGCGGCCGGCACTACCTGACTCTCCACCAGGCGCAGTTGGGTATCCATCACCGACGCGATGGTCGGCGCCGACTCTGGCTCCGCGAACACTTTCTTTTGTTGCGCATGAACTGTCATGCCTACAGCCAAAAATGCCAAAGCAGCTAAGAGAGCGAAAATCTTCTTCACCTTTACCTCCCGCAAAGATTTGGATGGAATCGGACTACCAAAGGACTAGTGGGCCGGTCGCGCTTCGTCATCCTTCGTCCGCGTGTCGTCCGCAATCCAGTTAACTTCCCATGTCTTGCCGCCATCTTCCGAAAATGCCTGCTCGAAATGACACGAACTCGGAGTGATGTCGGACCACACATTTCGAACCAGAATGCTTCTGCCATTGAATGGTTCCATATCGAAAAACTCGCCGCGCCCATCCTTAAATTCGCCCACGGTCGGCGTCCCGAACCCTCCGCCCTTGCTATTGGCAAAGTTCAGGCTCCACTGGTGAGCTTGCGGATCGTAGAGCCGCAGTGAAATACCTTCGATATGTCCGCCCGGACCGTCGACCTCAAGCTCCACCAGATTGGCGCGGCCGTCCCAAATCTTGCGTACAAGCGAGGTGCCTTCATACTCAGTCCACGTGGTAGATCCCGAAAGCGGGCGCGAGAGACGTTTTAAGTGCGTTTTCCACGAGCCAATCTCGAAATCGAAATCGTGTTGCCCGTCGCGCCTGGCTTGCGTCTGCCGTCCTTCAGTTGCAACTGGAGCCGCCTGTGAAAGTGCTGTGCGGCATAGCACCATACCCAACACGTAGACAAAACAGATCCGCAAACGTCTCGATAACTTCATTTCGCCTCTCCTTGTCCCCTGCGCCAGCTCTTCTCGTTGCAGAATGCTTGCGTAGCGAGCGCAAAAAAGCAAGAATGCACTTTGCGGTAATTGAGTTACCAGATGGAACGTGCCATCACAAAACGGGTCGGTCGGCCAATCAAAACGTTGGAGCCGAAGGCATTGCCAGAGGAGCCGCAGTCTGCTCTGGCCACAAAATGCCCACTTACCGCCGCCATCAACGCCATCGGCGGGAAGTGGAGCCTGATCTGCCTCTACTGGCTTCACTCTGGCACTCGGCGCTTCAATGAACTTCACCGGTTAATGCCAGACATCTCCCATAAGGTGTTGACCGAAACGCTCCGTAATCTTGAGCAACACGGACTCATTGAGCGCAAGGTGTATGCGCAAGTTCCACCCCGCGTCGAATATCGAATCTCCACCCACGGTGAGAGCGTGCTTCCGATTCTGCAAGCCGTCCGCGCTTGGGGGCACGACCACATTCTGTGGATGAATCTTTCGGACGGTCAAAACGCCGTTTCTCCTCCCGCGGGCAAACAATAAAGTCGGCCTTGGGAACCGCATTTTCTAATTCATGCACTTAAAAATTCTGGTTTGACTTAGCGGTTAAAAGCCTAAAAACTTAGTTATTCCACCAGCTGATATGAGGGGCTGGAGAAAGTCTAAGTCTAAGCCTCATGTATTCAATACTTTGCATATAAGTCTTTATTATTCAAAGACCTAGTGGGAATTTCCCGCAACTCCTGATTATAAAAGACCGAGGGGGGAGGGGTACCCTTCAACCCGTGGATCGCTACTGAAAACCAGCAACTTTTTGCTACACTCCCCGGAATGCCGACCGTCACCTATCTCGAAGCCATTCGCCAGGGAATCTGGGAAGAGATGGAACGCGATCCTTCTGTCTTCTGCCTGGGTGAAGACATCGGTATTTATGGCGGCGCTTTCAAAGTCACCGACGGTTTTATTGACCGGTTTGGGCCGGAGCGGGTGATCGACACTCCGATTGCAGAGTCAGCGATTGTCGGCGCGGCTTTTGGCGCCTCGCTGACCGGACTGCGACCTATTGCCGAGTTCCAGTTCATGGACTTCATCGGCTGCGCCTTCAATCAGATCGTCAACATGGTGGCCAAGGCGCACTACCGCTGGGGAGCTCCGGCACCGCTGGTGATCCGCGGACCGAGCGGCGGCAATGTGCATGGTGGGCCGTTTCATTCGCAAAATCCCGAGATGTGGTTCGTGCACGCGCCCGGACTCAAGGTGGTTTGTCCGGCCACCGCGTACGATGCGAAGGGACTGATGAAAGCGGCGATCCGCGATAACAGTCCGGTAATTTTTTTCGAGCACAAATATCTGTACCGCCGGATCAAGGAAGAAATTCCGGATGAGGATTACATCGTTCCGCTGGGCAAGGCACGAGTCGCGCGAGAAGGCAAAGACCTGAGTGTGATTACATACGCCGCGATGCTTTACGTGGCGCTCGAAGCGGCGGAAATTCTGGCGAAAGAAGGAATCGAAATTGAAGTGATCGATCTGCGTACGGTTTCGCCGCTCGATCGCGAAGCGATTGCGGCGACCGTGAAGAAGACGAACAAAGTCATCATCCTTCACGAGCACGCGCGCACAGGCGGACTCGCGGGAGAAATTTCGGCGATCATCAACGAAGAGGCATTCGACGATCTGGATGGACCGATTGTTCGTCTCACCTCGCTCGATACTCCAGTCCCATTTTCGCCACCGCAGGAAGAATTTTTCCTGCCCAAAGTGAGCGACTTGGTGCGCGAGGCGCGACGTCTGCAGGCCTACTGATCAACGGAGTTAACCCCCCGCAGATCGCTGCAATGCATCCCAGCACCTGTTATATATAACTTTGGGACTTTGTTATCCCGAAAGCAGTGGCATTCAGAATCGCGGTTCAAAACGCTCGGGAGTCTGCCATGCGGAATTTCGTTTTGGGGTTCATCGTAACCATAGTCGTTCTCGTGCTGGTTGTTCTCGGGCTTGCGCTGCTTGGGTTTCTGCCCACTCGCGCCAATATTCCTGAGCCGAAGATGCAAAGACAAATCGCCATGAGCGCTCTGGATAACTCCGTGGAGCGTCATGCGCCGCGCACCAACAATCCTGTTCCTCCCACCGATGAGAACCTGATTTCAGGGATGAAGATCTACACCATGAATTGCGCGCTCTGCCATGGTGGAATCGATCGCCAGCCTTCCACGCTCGAGAAGTCGTTCTACCCTACGCCTCCAAATCTCATTCTCGATCCGGATGATGACCCGGAATGGCACATCTACTACGTGATTCACAATGGTGTGCGCTACACGGGAATGCCTGCCTGGGACAAGACGCTTTCCGACGCTGACATTTGGAAGGTCACTGCGTTTATTTCCCGCGTGGAAAAGCTTCCGCCTGCCGTGCAGGACTACTGGAAGAAGGCGACGGGGACAGTTCCCCCTGAAACGGAGAAGACCGAGCAGCATCAACACCACGACCATCACTGATTAGCTGGGCGGGAAGGTGAATTTTAAGCTGATGGTAGTTTGGGTCTGCATGGGATGGCCGTTCAGCATGTAAGGTTGGAAGCGCCATTGCTTGACTGCGGCGATCGCAGCTTTGCCCAAAACGAAGTATCCGCGAACAATTTTCAGATCTTCGACGCTGCCATCACGCCCAATCGTCGCCTGCAGAACAACCTGCCCTTGGTACTTCTGAGCGAGAGCTTCCGGTGGATATATCGGGTCTACCTTTTGAATTAACAAGGCGCGCGCACTGTCTTCACTCACCGAAACCGGTTCGTTCGTGGTCTGGGTCGAAACCGGCATGATCGACGGCATGTTAATGGGCGCATTCTGCGCCGGATTCACAGTCACAACGACTGGTGGCGTGATGGAAGCCGCGCCCCGCAAGCTGTCTGGAATGGTCGCGCTTCGCCTGCCCACAGGCTCAGGATCCGGGCGTTCGTAAACTGGTGTCGGCAAGGGAATGTCATTTGCCTTGCGTAACTCCATGGGCGAGCCGCTGAGATCGGCCTCGGTTGGCACGACTCCAATCTGTGGCGCCTGGGCGGAAGTCGGTCCGGTTCCTGTTCGCGAAAAATATGCGTCTTGCTGCGCATCTGTACTAGCGGCGTCGACGGCTTGCGCCCCGGAAGAGTTCAAGTAGAAAAGTGCTGAAACGGATTCGCGTAGAACCTTGATTCTTCCCTCGCGAGTGTGCGCGAGATAAACGAACGTGTCACGCGCGTTCCATATAAACAGTGCCGCCGTGAGCACGAGGGCTGCAGCGAAGGCGTTCCGCAACACGTGCGCAAAATTGTGAGATCGATGTACCGGTTCGTCAGATTCCAGTTGGTCAGCGTTATTTTCGTCGGAAGCGCTAGCTTCTACGGAATTGCCTGCATGTTCGAGTTGATCCTGGGAATGGTCTGGCTGCGCCTCAACTGCCGGAACTGGAGCGGCCTCATAGGACCGTTGCTCAGCCGCAGGTGCGCTGGGAGTTTCTTTAAAATCTACCGGATGCATCTTCTCGCTAGCCTTCTTGAGCAGATCGCAGACCTCATCCGCAACAACCGGACGATGGATCAAGAAATCGAGGCGGTGATCGCGCATCTCCGCAGTGCTTGGATCGTGATCTACGAGGGCAATCGCCACCAGGCTTTTGTTAGGACCGGATTCGCGGGAGCGCTTTAAAAGAAAGCCAGCTTCAGGCTGGCCTGCCCAATCGACAAGCACGCATGAAAACGGCTGCTTGGTTCCCTTGTCGATGGCCGCGAAGATGTCCTGACAAACCTCGAGGCGAATGTCGGCCTGAGCGCAGGCAGAAATCAGCGCTTCATTCGACTCCTCGCTTTTCGAGAACAGCAGGGCGCGGAAAGCCATCGCATGTCAAGCTTATCGAGTCTTTCCGCCGGAAAATAGGTAACCAGCGGGGGGTGAACCTGTGTGGAATGTGGTCACCCCACGTATAGGCTATGAGCATGTTCAGGGTCCGTCAAAAAGCATCGAAGAACCCTCCGGGGGCGCTAGTGGAGCGGGTCCGGAGGGTATGGGATTCGGTCAAGGGCGGGCGTCGCTAATTCGTACCGTCGCAGTCGATAGGAGCGATGACTTCCGTAACCACACTTCAGATTTCAGTCCACTCGCCCATAATCTCTCTCTGCATCTTCATCTCGCGGTCACGCATCTTTTGGTCCTGGTCGCGGAGAGTCTTCTCCTGGTTCTGGAGATTTTTTTCGAGTTCCTTCTGGCGATCCTGCCAGCACTGCTGGACGCGCTGCGCTTCTTCGCTGGCCTGTTTGGTCGCTTCCTGAACTTGTTTCATGATGTTTGGGTTCAGTTGCGCCAGTTCATCGGCGCGGCTGATCGCGATCTCGGTTTCCTCGTTGATTTCCGGAATGTCCAGGCTGTCTTCTTTCAGGTAACCGGAATCCTTTCTCTCCGGCAAGGTCAGCGTCAGATTCTGTTCTCTCTTATCCCGAATCACGGTCACAGCCGCCGAGCCGCCCGCAGTCGTCCGAAGGGCACGAGTGAAGTCGGAGGTATCGTGCACCGCCTGATCGTTAACTTTGACCACAACGTCGCCAGCATGGAACCCTGCCTTCTCGCTTGGGCTTCCCTTTTCAACGGAGCGTACCAAAACGCCTTTGCCACCCTTCACCCCAAAGAAATCTCCAAGCTGGGGAGTGATGTTTTCCACCATCAGCCCGCTTCGCAAGGAAGAATGCGCGATCACGACAGAGACTGGCACATCGATGTCCGGAAGGTGTGGCAGTTGCGGCATTTCGAACTTAAATTCGTGGTTACCTGGCGTCCAAGCAATTGATTTGCGGCGGTCGGCAAGTTGCACTTTGATGGTGAGCGGCTGGCCGTCGCGACTGATACCGAGCGCGACGACGCGGCCTGATGGAGTTTCTTTGATCATGCGGCGCAGTTGGGCCGCACTCTCCACCGCAGCCCCGTTCAGGCTCACGATCACGTCATGCTCATGCAGGCCCGCTTTGCCAGCGGGAGCATCTTGATCCACCATCGTGATCTCCGCCCCGTTTTCTTCTTTGAGTTTCAAGGCAGAGAGGCGTTCAGAAGTCACATCTGTGATGTCGACCCCGAGGTACGAGGAACCACTTCCGCCCTCGTCCGAACTGAAGCTCCAGCCCTCTCCAGTTTCATCGACTACGCGTTGAGCCGGTTGTGCGCTGCCAACCAGCGTCAGAAGAAGCGTGCACAGCACCATGCGATGCATCATAAGTTCCCCCTGCTTCCAACACTTCCTAGTGACTCAATCGGAGAAAGCTGATGTTTCCAGAAGTGGTACGGACCTTCAAGACAGGCCCTCCACCTTTCAACTGGCCTTCGGCGGTTACAGTTCTGGGTCCCCAGTTTCCACCTTCGCTCGAGATGTGAATTTCGTTGAAATCGCTGCGAATGCTGTGACCATTGGCGAGTTCAACCGACGCGCGGACAGTAATCGCCAGGTCGTTCGCCAGATAAACGGTGATGTCACCCGCAGTAGTCTCGAGGGTGGAGTTGCTGCGAGCGTCGGAAGAGGAAAGCAGCTTTACTACAATGCCTCCCGCCGCGGTCTCTGCCCTGACGGAAGATGCGCCGTTAAGTTGAATACTGCCACCACCGGTCTCAGCTTCTACGCGTCCCTTAGCAGAAGCCAGGCGAATGCTGCCGGCGCCTGACTCAACTGTGACCGGACCGCCAATCTCGCCAAGATCGATGCTGCCGCCGCCGGTCGTCGCCTTCACCGTGCCACTACATTTATCCAGACGGATGCTTCCTCCGCCGGTTTCGAGCACAGCGCCTTGCAGTCCGGAGAGAACGACGACGCTGCCGCCGCCCGTACTCGCCTTAATATCGCCTTTAGCCGAAGCGATCTTGATATTTCCGCCGCCGGTCTCGACGTTGACTTCACCCCCAGCACTACCGACATCGATGGTGCCGCCGCCGGTCTCAGCCTTGACCTCGCCTCCAATGTCATCTACACGAACGGTTCCGCCGCCCGTTTCGATTTCCACGCGTCCACCGATCGCGGAGACATTGACATCGCCGCCTCCGGTTTCAAGCTTTGCGTAGTCCAGATTGCGCGGTACGTTGACGATGACATCGTCGGAGCACTTGTGATCACGACCGCTCACGCGCTCGGCGATCAGCCACGCAGTATCTCCTTTGACGACGGCGCTGATTCGGGTCGATTCAAATTCGCGACGAGCCTGCTGCTCCGAGGATGTGTACGCATGACGATGAATAACATATGTAATGGCCGCTTGCGATCCACCCTGAACCCGTACGGCTCCCGAATCCAATTTCACCCTGAGATTTTTCGCTCCCTTAAGCTCTCCCGAGACTTCCTGGACCCAATTGCTTCCTTCCCGGTAGATCCTGCCTTCCTGGCCGAAAGCCAGGGATGCCAGGGCAACTACCAGCCCGGCGAATTTAAATGCTTGCTTCAATGAATGTCCTCCCTCAGCTACATCAGTCCTTCGTCGTTTGTCCTGCGTCGTTAGCAACCTCTCTCGCGATCGACCGCGAATGTCGAAGGCCTGCGACGAGTGACCATCGACTGTTCCTAATCCATCTCTGGCGTTTGCGCCAACATTGTGCGGGCCTGCGAACGGACCGAAACGTTCTGATCGTTTTGGGCCAACCTGGTCAGCACGGCACGCACGTTACTATCCGCCTTCATCGGCTCTACCAGTCGCAAAGCCTGCAGACGCACACCCTGGCTCGTATCGCTGATCAGCGATCGCAGTACGGCATCGCGGACCTGCGGATCCTGACTGACGAAACCACTCAACCCATCCAGAGCCTTCAGGCGGACGCCCGGATTGGTATCGTTCTGCAAAGCGTAGATCAGGGCTTCGCGCACACGTGTATCGCTGGGCGCTTGCGTAAGCACATCGACAGAATCCATCCGGACGCCCGAGTTGTAGTTGTTGCGAGCGGCAAACAGCAGCAGTTGTTGGATGCGCTGATCGTTCAGCGAACCTTGCGCTTCCTGCGTTGAAATTGTGTCGTACTTGATGCTCACCTGATTCGATCCCGGTTCCTGCGTGACGGAACGGATGCCGGTAATGGATGCCTCGGCGGGAGACGCGGCACTTCCTGCCGGGCGTTCGACGGCAACCGGGCTGCCATCCCCGCGGTTGGTCATGAAGTTGTAAGTCGCTCCGATGCCGCCGCCAAAGCCAACAATGAAGAGCACCGCAGCCAGCGCGGGAGACATGCGAAGTTGGCGCAGCCACACGGTGGGTTCGAATATCAAACGCCGCCAGAGCCCGCCTTGGGTACTGGTTTCGAGCGCTTCCTGGAGCCTCATGCGGGAGGCGGCCAGCAAGTTGGGAGACGGCTCGGTCACCGGCTTGTCTGACATGGTGGCGTGGAACTTACGGGCGGCCTTCAATTCGCCGGCACAGGCTGAACAGCGCGCCAAGTGCTGCTCTACCTCGTAACGAGCATCGTCTTCGAGTTCGTTATAAACGTAGAAAAGAATGTTCTGTTGTACCCAATCGCATTTCATTTAAGTCAACCTCATCGCATCTCTGCCAGCGCGCTGCGCAATTTTTGCGTAGCGCGGAACAACGTATTCTTAGCCGTTTCTTCGGTCGTATTGAGCATCTCGCCGACGGTTCGCAATTTCAGGCCATGATAGTGCTTCAGCTCGAAGACCATGCGCTCGCGCGGCGTGAGGCGCGATAAAGCGGCCCCAATCTTCTTTCCAAGTTCGCGCCGCATCAGGTCGCGCTCGGGGTTCGCTCCAGCGCGCGCGTCGGCAAATTGCTCGAGTACGCTGAACTCTTCACCCGAGGAATCGGTGACCACCGGCGAATCCTCTTTGCGGACGGTGCGTTTTCGCAGGTGGTCGAGGCAAAGGTTGGTAACGATCCGGTAGATCCACGTGTAGAAGGAGCACTCGAAACGAAAGCTGCCCAAATTCTTGTAGGCCTTGAGGAAGGCCTCCTGGTAGACATCCTGGGCATCGGATTCGGAGCCAGTCAAGTGGAGCGCGAGCCGAAGGACCGCTTGATCGTAATGACGCACGAGTACCTCGAAGGCGGCGCGGTTTCCTTGTTGCGCCTCCCGGATTAAACTCGTGTCGTCAATGCGGTTGCCCTGCGCTGCCAATGAGCCCCTCACGGTGGGGTTCTGGGTGCCGCTCTCTTGCGCCGCCCGTCTTGGGCTGCTTACCCCGCCAACCGGAATTGCTACTGTGTAGGAATCGGCCGGCATTTTCTGTCTCTGTCCTCTACAAGCAATTCAACCTCGCCTTGCACAGAGATAGACGGAGCCGCATCCCAAACGTTAGCAGATTATAGGAAGTGGCCCTTGGTTTGCTTAACGAAAACAGCGTTCAACAGCAGGCGGCAGTGGGGCAGTGTTGCGACGCCACCAGGTTTCGGGGCAAACAGGCACGTAGATCCTTCGCCGCGCTAAGGATGACAACCTCTAGAAGATTGGACGTTGCATCTCGGCTCCAGGCCGTCACTTGCCCTCGAATTTCAGACGCATTTCGTTGGTCGGCTTGAAACCTAAGGCTTCATACAGGTGGCGTCCTTCGTCGCTCGCGTGGAGGTTGACACCTCGCAGGCCGTGGACCTTGATCCAGTTCAAAATGGCCGCCATTACCTGCCTGGCCACGCCACGGCGCCTGAATTCTGCCTCGGTATAGACGTTCAGGATTACTGCCCGCTCGGTGCACGGGTCGTGAGGATTTGCAGGCCAAGGCGAGAGTAATACTCCACCGCCTCCCGCCACTCGACCGGCACCGTAAATCGCCAGCCAATGTCGGTAAGATCCGTTAGACAAGGCCTGCTGGAGCCAGGGCCGCGCGACTTCCACCATGCGATCCAGTTGTTCGACAGTGCCTTCGTTCATATCGCGAAACATCGAACGGCGGTGGTGGAGAATAATCGCCGACTCGCTCGGCGTGGCCTCTCGGATTGTGATTTCAGAATTCGTCATTCGTTTCCAACCTAACAAATCCTTTCACTCGGAGGCACAGAGAAAACCCTGAACCTGAAGAACCAAGAAGGAAAGCGTTACCGAAAGCTAGCTTTCTCTATGTCTCTGTGGCTCTGTGGTGTATCGGTGCTACTCGCCGTGTGCCGGGCGCTCCCAAAAGGTACAATAAACTCGTACAGTTCGGAGTCGAGGCTACCTCTAATTCATGTACGAAGTAACCGTTGAAGACACATTCGCCGCCGGGCACTATCTCCGCAACTACAAGGGGAAGTGCGAGAACCCGCACGGCCATAACTATAAGATTCGGGTGACCCTCGCGGGCGGCGAGCTTGATAAGGCGGGACTGCTCCTTGATTTCAAGGACTTGAAAGAGGTCATGAAGCACGTCATCGACCGCCTCGATCACCAGATGATCAACGATATCGAACCGTTCACGGTTCTGAATCCCTCCGCGGAAAATCTTTCCAAGTATTTCTATGACGAGACCAACGCTCGCCTGAAGAATGTGACGAACGGCCGCGTGCGGGTAAAGGACGTAACTGTTTTCGAGACCGACACAACGACGGCGCGCTATTCAGAATAAGCGTTGCTGAGAGCTGACAGCTAACCGCAGAAGCTCACGTAAGCCCCATGCAAATAACCGAAATATACAAGTCGCTTCAAGGAGAGTCCACGCACGCGGGGCTTCCCTGCGTCTTCGTGCGCTTGACCGGATGCAACCTGCGCTGCACTTGGTGTGATAGCGAATTCAGCTTCCACGGCGGTCGCAAGCTGAGTGTCAACGAAGTCCTCTCGGCGGTTGCCAGCCTCAGTCCGAACGGAGGACTGGTTGAAATCACCGGCGGCGAGCCGATGCTCCAGGAGCGTGAGGCAATTCCGATGATGGAGCAACTTCTCGAGGCGGACTACAAGGTCTTGCTTGAAACAAGCGGCGAACGTCCTCTGGCGCGGGTCCCAAAACAGGTTGTCAAGATTGTGGATGTGAAGTGTCCTCACTCAGGCGAGGCCGACACGTTTGACCTCGGGAACATCGCGGCGCTGAAGTCTCACGATGAAGTGAAGTTCGTCCTTACCGATCGTACTGACTTTGAGTTCGCGCGCGACTTCGTCAGGGAACACAGTCTCGCCGATCGGGTGCACGCAATTCTGTTTTCTCCGGCATTCAGGAAAGAGGCGCAGGGCGCGCGCGATACTTCGCACTGTCTTCTGGATCCAGAAGAGCTTGCCCAATGGATCCTGGCGGATGATGTTCCAGCGCGTTTGAGTTTGCAGATTCACAAGCTGATCTGGGATCCAGCGGCGAAGGGCGTTTAGGCTTTGGGCTTTGGGCTTTGGGCTTTGGGCTTTGCTTTAGGCTTTCGGACTTGAGTCTTCCCGCCTTAATTCAGGATTCCACCCAACTATCATAAAATTGCAAGGAGAATGTGGTGAGTACGTCCATGCCCCCTGTCCGGTCTCGTCGTGCGGTTGTTCTGCTTAGTGGCGGGATGGATTCCTGTGTGTGCGCCTCGCTTGCGGCTCGAGATCACGAGGCGGCGGCTGTGCACGTCAGCTACGGGCAGCGCACGGAGCTTCGCGAACGACGTTCGTTTGAGGCGATCTGCGACCGTCTTGGCATCCAGGACCGTCTCGTCGTCCGAAATGACGCCCTTCGGGCAATCGGCGGATCGGCTCTCACCGATCCTGAAATCCGCGTCCCGGAATCGCACGCGATCGGCGCCGGTGTGCCCGTGACGTATGTGCCTTTCCGCAACGCGCATTTCCTGGCGGTGGCAGTCAGTTGGGCCGAGGTTTTGGGCGCTGAGAAGGTCTATATCGGAGCGGTCGAGCCCGACAGCTCGGGGTATCCGGATTGCCGGCCGGAGTATTACAGGGCCTTCAACGAGGTGGTGCGGGCGGGAACGAAAGAAGGTGCGATCGAGGTCGTAACGCCGCTGATTGCGATGCGAAAAGCGGAGATTGTGAGGCTTGGCCTTGAACTCAAAGCTCCGTTCGATTTAACGTGGTCATGCTACCAGCGCGAGGATCGCGCCTGTGGCGTTTGTGATAGCTGTGCGCTCCGGTTGCGCGCTTTTCGCGAGGCAGGTGCAGAAGATCCGATACCTTATGCGGAAGTGCGGTCCGAACTTGCCAAGTGAAAGAGCAAAAAAGAGTGATCATGCGGCCGCAAAGCGCATCTATGGGTTTCTGAAGTGAGAATTTAGGAAAAGCTGATTGGATCAGCAAAATATACGTACCATTGCCGGGAGGCTCATCATGAGGAAATATTTCATCCTTCCCCTTCTGCTCGTAATCGCCGTGGGGCTGCTTGCTCCGCTGGCCTACTCTGACACAACGGGCAGCGTGAAGGGAGTGGTTAAAGATGTTGAAGGAAAACCCATTACGGGTGCGGTTGTCGAATGGGTTGGCGTTGAAACGGGACACACCTACACATTAAAAACCAACGGAAAAGGCGAGTACTTCTCTCTCGGTATTGTCCCCGGCAAGTACAACCTCAAGGTCAGCAAGGACGGTAAGGAAGTCTGGCACATCAATAATATTCCTGTCGGCCTTGATGAAACAGACATGGACGTCGACCTGAAGAAGGAACAGGTCGCTGCGGCCACCAGCCAGGGGAAGACGCCCGAGCAGGCGGCGGCAGAAGCGGCGCAGCGCGAAAAAGCGCTCAAAGAACAAGGCACAGTCAAAGCGCTGAACGAAAAACTCACTGACGCTAACACGGCCATCGCATCTGGTGACTTCGACAAAGCGATTGCGACCCTGAACGAAGCGAACCAGGTGGACCCTTCGCATGATCTGATCTGGTTCAAACTCGCGGATGCCTACCGTCTGTCAGGAGCGAAGCAAACCGACTCGGACGAGAAGAAGAAGCGTTACGAGACGGCGGCTGTCGACTACCAGAAGGCGATTGACTTGCGTAAGGCTTCCGAACAGGCTCAAAAGGATCCCGAAAACAATCTGAAGATGGCCGCCTACTACAACAACCTGGCGGAATCAGATGCCAAATCGAGCAAGATCGACGACGCAATCGCCAACTATAACCAGGCAGCCCAACTCGATCCCGGGCATGCTGCAACCTATTATTTCAATGAAGGCGCTGTCCTCACGAATGTCGGCAAGGTGGATGACGCGATCGTGGCCTTCGACAAGGTCATCGCCGCCGATCCCACGAAGGCGATGGCTTACTACTGGAAGGGAATCAATCTGATCGGCAAGGCAACGCTGAAGGGTGACAAGATGGTCGCACCCGACGGAACTGCCGAGGCCTTCCAGAAATATCTCGAGCTCGATCCCAATGGTCCGATGGCGCAGACGTCGAAAGACATGCTGGCCAGCATCGGGTCCACGGTAGAAACGGGTTTCGGAAAGAAAAAGCCGGCCAAGAAGTAGCGAGGACTACCCTCTTCGATACCACCGAACCTTGAGAGCAGCCTTATCGGCTGCTCTTTTTATTTCAATGGGTTACGGAGGTCTATGACCTACTTGTCCTTCGCTCTCTAGGGCAATCAGCGTACATTCAAGACATAGTTTCCCCGCGGCGATTGGCCGTTTCTCCCCTGTGGCGTCAAATTTCGAGTACTGGGAGTGTTTGCCAATGGCGGCGACGGGAAATTCCCCGATTGCAGTCTCGTTTGAGGGGCGACCGGAAAGGGCACGATTCCCACTGCGGTCCTGCTCGCCGGAATGTTGCGCGCCTCTGAAAAAGTGAGCGATCTGGTCTTTTCGCCTGGACGCATGCCGCAGGTTGAAATTCACGGACAACTCAGCGCTGTCCAAATCCCAAGAGTGGGTATGCTTACCGCAGACGACACGCGGCGCATCGCTGCCGACCTGATCGGCACGAACAAGCAGGCCATCAATACTCTTCGCGAGCAAGGCTATTGCGATGTGTCGTACGGATTGCCGGGGATGGCAAGGTTCCGAGTCAACGTTTTCATTCAGCGCGGAAGCTGTGCGGTCGTTATGCGGGTCATTCCCGACCGTCATCCCCACTTTCGAAAAGCTTCGGTTGCCCGCGCAACTCGAAGCCGCGGCCAGCGTACGCAGCGGAATCATTCTTGTGACAGGCGGAAGCGGTGCAGGCAAATCATCTACCCTGGCCGCTCTGATTGATCGCATCAACAGCGAACATTGCTATCACATTCTGACGGTCGAAGATCCGATCGAATTCCTGCACATGCACAATCGCTCGACTGTGCACCAACGCGAACTGCACAGCGACACGCCAACCTTCGCGCTGGCGCTCCGGGCGTCGTTACGGCAGGCGCCGCGAGTGATCATGGTGGGAGAGATCAGGGACCGGGAAACGCTCGAAATCCTGTTGGAAGCCGCCGAAAACGGGCACCTGGTTCTTTCCAGCATGAACACCATCGACGCTTCGAAGACAATCGAACGCATCGTGGGCTCGTTCGCACCTGCCGAGCAGCAATCGGTGCGGGAACGTCTCGCCAAAACTTTTCGCTACATCATCGCGCAACGGTTGATCCCATGCGCCGATGGCGGAGAGCGTATTGCAGTCGTCGAAATTTTAAAATCCAATACACGAACGCGCGATTGTATCGAGCAGGGCGAACGGCCGGGGCGAACGATTCTCGACTGTCTGAAGGCTGGTGAAAGCGAAGGGATGCAGCATTTCGACGCCGAAATCGCGAAACGCGTGCGCTCCGGCTTAGTCGATGCTGAAACCGCGCTATGTTTCGCCAGCAACGCCACACTGCTGGAACAGGAACTGGCGAGAAACTAATCTCGTTGGAATTCTTGAGGCTGGTTTTGCATTTCCTATCCGCTTTTTTTGATTGCTCCGCTTCGCACCTTCTTGCTGGCGCCGAATAGTGGAGCGCCCCATGCTCCTGCAGCGAGCAAAGCGCCAAACAGGATGATGGCGTCGATACTGCTTCTTCCCTCCCTGGCCCAGTAAACATCTCGCAGGTTCAACCAGAGCGCAAACTCGTCAAGCGTGAGGGCGGCACCCACTCCATAGAGGATCGACATGAGACGGCTCATGAAGATCGACGAAGCCTCGGTGCCAGAACCGATTTCGCAAAGCCATCCGTATCCCACGGCCAGAAGAATCACGATTCCGATCACGAGGTGGTGAACATGTCGCCCTCCGAACTCAATGAAATGAAATGGAGGAATCTGGTGCAGGATGGCATAGACAACCGCACGCACTCCGGCGAACGTCAGAAAGAAACTCACCGAGGCTACGAAGAGGCGACGCCGTGGGCGGTCGGGAATGCGCTCGTGAAGGGCCTTGCCGAGCGAGGTTCCATGCAAAAGCAAGAGCATGAAAACCGTTCCCGCAATGGCGAGCAGCAGTATGAACCACGTGTAGGCCATGCTGCATTAGACAGCATGAATCGGGATTGCGGCTAGCCTTCGCTGGATTAGGTTCGCGACCCAGGTGATGAAAAGGGAGAGGTGGGTATGGCACCCGCAAAATCGTCAGCTATCATTCTGAAATGCCCTCCGGTTCCCCGACGCGGGTCGTGAGCTTTGAAGAGGCGCGGCACATCGTTGAAGAACGTGCTTCCAAGGTGCGCCTGGACGGAGATGCAGCTAGCGGGGGCGAAGCCGGCGCTTCCTCAGCTGGAAACATTGAATCAGTCGAGTTGCTCGCCGCTCGTGGACGCGTTCTTGCAGAACCAATCATTGCGGATCGTGATTTTCCTCCGTTTCCGCGCGCTACACGCGATGGATATGCCGTCCGTGCCGCCGATGTTGAGCGAACCCCCGCCAGGCTGAAAGTGATTGGCGAGCTCAAGGCGGGCGACTCTCCGAAGAAAGCATCCCTCGTAGTCACTTCAGGACAGGCTGTTTCCATCATGACAGGAGCGCCTCTTCCGGAAGGTGCAGACGCGGTGGTGATGGTCGAGTACACGTCGCGCTCGGCGGCCGGCGATGACGGTTCGGTGGAGATTCAACGCTCCGCAAAAAGTGGCGAGAATTTCGTTCCTCGCGCCGCCGAAGCCCGCGCTGGGCAGTTGCTGATCGATCGCGGACATCGGCTGGATCACGCGCTCATCGCGATCGCTGCATCGGTGGGCAAGAGCCGGGTCGAGGTATTCCGGAAGCCGCGAGTAGCGGTGCTTTCGACTGGCGACGAACTCGTGGAGATTGGCTCGACTCCTGGGGCATCTCAGATCCGGAATTCCAATTCCTACTCTCTGGCTGCGCAAATTGAAGAGATAGGCGCAGAGGCGCTACGCCTCCCCATCGCGCCTGACGAACCTGTTCGATTACGCGCCCTGATTGAAGAAGGCTTATCGTGCGATCTGTCTGCTTCTTACCGGCGGAGTGTCGATGGGCAAGTACGACCTGGTGGAGCAGGTGCTGGCTGAATTGAACGCAGAGTTTTATTTCACGGGCGCGAAGATTCAGCCGGGGAAGCCGGTCGTATTTGGTTCTGTACCAGCGCGCGGGCCACACAAGCGATACTTCTTCGGGCTGCCCGGAAATCCGGTATCCACGATGGTGACCTTTGAATTGTTTGCCAAGCCGATGATCGCTGCGCTCGGTGGAATGAAGCCGGAACCTCTCGTCTTCACCAGTGCGCGACTGAAGTCGGTGATCCAAACCAAGACCGGACTCAAACGATTTCTGCCGGGGATTCTGTCTGGTGAGTTTGAAAATGCCGAGGTCGAATTGGCACGGTGGCAAGGGTCGGGTGACATTGCTACGCTGGCTCGGGCGAACTGCTACATCGTGGTTCCAGAAGGTCGGGAACAGATTGAAGCCGGGGAATGGGTCGCGCTGTTGCGGCGCTGATTAAGTTCGGCAGTCTGCATCGATCGATACGTAGCCGAGGCAAGCGAGTACGATAATTGATAAAGATGGCTAAGCCGAGAAAGCTCTCGCACTATGACTCCGCCGGCCGGGCGCGCATGGTGGATGTGTCGGCGAAACGACCGACAGCGCGGGAAGCGGAGGCGAGCGCGCTTGTTGTGATGAGCCCCGAAGTGATTCGCGCACTGCCATCGAATCCGAAGGGCGATCCGCTGGAGGTGGCGCGAACGGCTGGAATCATGGCTGCGAAAAGGACTTCCGACCTGATTCCGATGTGCCATCCTTTGCCGCTCACTCACATTGCTGTGACTTTGCGCGTGTGCGAAAATGGCGTGGCCATTCGCTCAAAAGTAAAGACCACGGCTGAGACAGGTGTAGAAATGGAAGCTCTAGTTGCGGCGAGTGTGGCCGCGCTCACCGTCTACGACATGTGCAAGGCACTCGACAAAGGGATCGAAATCCGAGAAATCATGCTGGAGAGAAAGTCAGGCGGGAAGAGCGGAGATTATCGCCGACCAGGGAAGCGAAAATAGTTCTCATGGCAAGCAATGTAAGAATCCTGCTGGTGGATGATAACCCGATGGTGCTGGGAATGCTGCAGCAGGCTCTTGCGCCGCTGGCCGAGGTCTCAACGGCGAGCGATTCGGCGGATGCCTTGCTCAAGGCGGTAGAAGAGGTGCCCGACATTCTGATCAGCGATTACCGCATGCCCGGCATGGACGGCAGGCAGTTACTCGAAAAATTGAAGAGCCGGCCGGGAACCGCGGGCATCGCGATCATCCTGATGGCAAGCAAGGCGGACATCAGCGAGCGGCTCTCTTTGCAAGATCCCATCGAAGATCACCTTGAAAAACCATTTTTCCTGAAAGACGCGGTGCGAAGAATTAAGCGCGTAATCGACCGCATTGCGCTGGAAAAGCTGGCGAAGGCGCCTACCGCAGACGGCGTGTTGCGCGGCAGCCTGTCGCAGATGAATGTGATCGACCTGGTGCAGTCATTGGAGATGGGACGAAAGAGCTGCCTTCTCACCATGACCAATGGGGATGACAAATGCGAAATCTATTTCAGCCAGGGTCAAGCGAAACACGCCGTCTACGGATCGGTCACCGGCGATGAGGCAGTTTTCAAGGTGCTGCGTTGGACGGACGGAAATTTCCAGATCGATTTCGAAAAGAGCACAACGCAAGAAACGACGACTCTGAACACCCAGGGCCTGCTGATGGAGGGCCTGCGGTTGCTCGACGAAGCGCAGCGTGATGCAGCCGCTGAGGGCGAAGATGTCTTGCTCGACACCTGATATTTCTCTCCTGACGAAGCGGAGCACGGCATGGTGACGGCTGCCGTTCTTACAATCAGTGACTCGTGTGCGCGAGGCGAAAAGACAGACGCTTCCGGTCCTGCTGTGGTGCAAGAACTGGAGCAGCACTCGTTCCAGATAGCCGGGCGTGATGTAGTCCCCGACGAACGCGAGATCATTCAAAACAAACTGATTGAATGGTGCGGCAGGGCTCGACTGGTAGTTACGACCGGGGGGACGGGCATTGCGCCGCGGGATGTCACGCCGGAAGCGACGCGGGCGGTGTGCGACCGTGTGGTGGAAGGGATCGCGGAGCACATGCGCTCCGAGGGCATGCACAAGACGCGCTTCTCCGCGCTGAGTCGCGGCGTATGTGGAATTCGCGGAAAGAGCCTAATTCTGAATCTGCCGGGCAGTCCGGCAGGCGCGGTGGAATCGCTACAAGCGGTGATCGATTTGCTGCCTCATGCGCTGGACTTGCTTGCCGGAAAAACTGGACACGAGTAGAACCAAAATCTCACCACAATTTGAGTTTCCGATCTGCCAACCGCTGCGAAGGTATGTGCTTTCCGTCCTTGCGCTTACAATTGCAAGTTTGCTTAGCTCTAGGATGGCGAGGCTCTCGGGAGACGAGACATTGTCCAAGATAATTGGACGCCAAACCTGAGATACAGTTTTGAGTTAGCGATCGATTTCTGAAGGAGACGTTTTCTTGGCTACTGCACAGGCAACAGGGAAAGAGACGATTACGGCGAAGATGGCGCGCTGGGCGGCTGGGCTGGAGTACAAGCAGCTTTCGCAGGACGCCATCTACCAGGCAAAACGATTTTTGCTGGATTCGGCGGGCTGCGCGCTTGGTGGATATCAGCAGCATGACGTCACTATCGCGCTCGAAGTCCTCAAAGAAATTGCCGGGCGTGGGCCTGCGACGGTGATCGGCACGGGCGAGAAGGTTGACGCCGTTTCGGCGTCGCTCGCGAACGCCTTGATGATCCGGTGCATGGACTACAACGACATCTATTGGAAGCAGGATCCGTCACATCCTTCGGATATTTTCCCCGCGGCGATGGCTTGTTGCGAGCGCGCGAAGGGTGATGGGAAGGAGTTGATCGTCGGGTTCGTCCTTGGACACGAATTCGAGATGCGCCTGTGCGAGGCGGCCTTCCCCGGGATCCGCGAGCGAGGGTGGCATCACGCAACACTTACGGCGTTTGCTTCGCCGATTGTGGCGGGGCGCGCTCTGCGGTTAACTTGGGAACAAATTCAGCATGCCATTGGGATCTCCGCGTCGCGTCATTGCACGATGGGCGCCGTAACCGCGGGGAAGCTGACGATGATGAAGAACACGGTCGATCCGATGGCCACGCAGAGTGGCGTGCTGGCAGCGCTGCTGGCGGAGAAGGGATACAGCGGGCCCGAGCATGTGATCGACGGCAAGGAAGGCCTGGCACATTGCTACGGTCCGGAATGGAAGCTTGAACTACTGACCGACGGCCTTGGCGAATCGTGGCGAATCACGCAGTGCGGGATGAAGTTCTTCCCGACCGAAGCGTTGACGCACGCGCCGATTTCGGCCGTGCTTGATCTGGTGAAAAATCATGATCTGCATCCGGACGGAGTGGAAAAGATTCAGATCCGGTCACTGGCGCGGGCGGCAGACATTCTTTCCGACCCAAGCAAATACGATCCGCATACCAAAGAAACGGCAGATCATTCGTTGCCATACGTAATCGCAGCGGCGCTGGTCGATCGGCAAGTGACTCCGGCGCAGTTTGAGATGAAAAAGATTATGGACCCTACAATCCGTGCACAACTGAAGAAAGTGGAAGTGGTGGCGGACCCGGAGATAGAGAAAGTTTTCCCTGCGCTCCAGCGAGTGATCGTGAATATCACAACGAAGGATGGACGAACGTTCACAAAGCAATTGGATTACCCGAAGGGCGACCCGCGAAATCCGCTGAGCGATGCGGAAATTGAAGAGAAATTCCGCGCCTTGGCGGAGGGCGTACTCTCAGACAAAGCTCAGAAGAAACTGGTAGATGCGATCTGGAACCTGGAAAAGATCGATTCGGTTTCGAAGCTAATGTCGCTGATGAAGGCAGATGTCGGGAAAAACGCCAGCATGGCGAAGACCTCAAAACCAAAACTGAAGGCGAACGCGCAATAAAGAAACGGCGCCAAGGAAAGAGCGATGGCTGATCTGAAAGAAACCGTGGCATCGAGCCTGGCCGTGCGATACACGACGCTTGGGGGCTGGGTTCGCGAACTGGCAACGCCGTTAAGCGAAGAACAATTCTGGACCAAACCATTTCCGTTTGGAAACAGTTTTGGCAACCTCGTGCTGCACTTGACCGGCAATCTGAATTACTACGTCGGGGCGCAGATGGCGGAGACCGGGTATGTGCGGGATCGTCCGCGGGAATTTTCGGAAGCCAGCCGGCCGCCGAAAGCAGAAGTGATGAAGAAGTTCGATGAGGCGGTGGAGATAGCGGTCCGGACGATTCGGAACCAGTCGGCCGACGATTGGTCAAAACCCTATTCAGGTACGGGTGTTGACGCGAAGAATCGCTTCGAAATCGTCCTGCAGTGCGCGACGCATTTGCATCATCACATCGGGCAGATGGTGTATCTCGGTTTCCAGTTGAAGCGCTAGCGAAAGCCTAGATCTGAGGAAAGGTAGGGGTCCTTCGACTCCGCAGAACGGCCGCTTCGCGATCGTTCCGCTGCGCTCAGGATGACAAAGTAGAGGACAGTTATGGGTCAGACCATCGTTGAGAAAATCGCGCAGTCGCATATGGCGGAAGGTCCGAAGCGTCCTCTTCGAGCAGGAGACTTTCTTTCCATTCGACCCCATCGCTGCATGACCCACGACAACACGTCGGCGGTGATGAGCAAGTTCAAAGGTATCGGCGCGAAGAAACTCAAGGACCCGCGACAGATGGTTTTCGCGCTCGATCACGACATCCAGAATCAGGACGAGTCGAACCAAAAGAAATATCGTGCGATCGAAGCGTTCGCTAAAGAGCATGGCGTCGATTTCTATCCGGCTGGATCTGGAATCGGCCATCAGATCATGGTGGAACGCGGATATGTTGTTCCCGGCTCGTTCGTGGTGGCGTCGGATTCGCATTCGAACATGTACGGAGCTTTAGGAGCGATTGGAACTCCTATCGTCCGAACCGACGCGGCTGCTGTATGGGCAACGGGAGAGTTCTGGTGGCAGATTCCACGGTCGATTCAAGTCGTGCTGGAAGGCAAGCTGCCGGCGGGAGCAACCGGTAAGGACGTCATCATCACGCTCTGTGGTCTTTACAACCATGACGAGTGCTTGAATGCAGCGGTCGAATTCACGGGGCCGGGGGTCGCATCGCTCTCGATGGACGCGCGCCTGTCCATTTCAAATATGACGACCGAGTGGGGACCGCTCGTCGGATGGTTCCCCGTCGATGCCGTAACGATCGCCTACATGCGCGCGGTGCACCAGCGGTTGAAGACGCTGGGAGTTGAGCGCTTCACCGAAAGCGACATCGACAAATGGACCTCGAACCCACCGTCGCCAGATCCTGATGCGAACTACGCAGCGCGCATCGTGCTGGATCTCGCGCAGATCACGCCGCATGTCTCGGGGCCGGATACCGTGCAGGCGATGCAATCGCTTTCCGACCTCGAAGCGAAGAGGGTTCCGATACAAAAGGCGTATCTGCTCTCATGTGTGAATTCACGGGTTGAGGATCTGGAAGCAGCGGCGAGCGTGCTCAAAGGGAACAAAGTCGCGAGCGGGGTGAAATTCTATCTGGGCGCGGCGAGCAAGTGGGTACAGGAAGAAGCGGAGAAACGTGGCATCTGGAAAGTCCTGATGGATTCTGGAGCACATCCGTTGCCGCCAGGATGCGGGCCGTGCATCGGGCTTGGAGTCGGCCTACTCGAAGCTGGCGAAGTCGGAATTTCCGCGACGAATCGAAATTTCAAAGGACGCATGGGGTCGCGCGACGCGAAGTGTTATCTGGCGAGTCCGGAGGTGGTAGCGGCGTCGGCGCTTGCGGGATACATTCGCGGGCCGCATGAATTTGGTGCGGGCAGCCCGCAGCGACACTTTACCGAGTTGGGAGCGGCGGCGGCTGGTAGCGAAAAAGTCGAGATTCTGCCCGGATTCCCGCAGCGCGTGAAGGGACGACTTGTGCTCATGCCGCAGGACAACGTCAATACCGACGCTATTTACGGCAAGGACTATACCTATCGCGACGACATGACTCCGGAGATGATGGCGAACGTGGTAATGGAGAACTACGATCCGCAGTTTGCGGCACGGACCGAGGCCGGCGACGTCATTGTGAGCCAGTTCAATTTCGGTACCGGGTCGAGTCGCGAGCAGGCGGTGACTTGTCTAAAAGCGAAGGGAGTTCCTCTGGTCATTGCCGCTAGTTTCTCGCAGACCTATTTGCGAAACGCGTTCAACAACGGCTTTCTGTGCATTGAAGTGCCGGAGTTCGTGGCGAAGTTGCGCGACCAGTTTGCGAAAGAAATTGCCGCGAAAGACAAGACAGTAATTCCGGGTGACGAGGTTGATATCGACTTCACATCGAGCACAATTTCGTGGCGCGGCGAGCAGTTTACGTTCCCGGCGTTGGGAAGCGTGCCGCAATCATTGGTGATCGCAGGCGGCGTAGAGAATCTCGTGGCCAAGCGTTTGGCAATTTAACCGCAGAGATCGCGGAGTACGCAGAGAGATACATAGATCCTTCGCCTCGCTCAGGGTGACAAGGCCGTTTAGTGAGTGGTTTCTTTGCGAACTCAGCGTCCTCTGCGGTTATAGGTTTTGATTTTCTTTAGGAGTAATCATGGCAAAACATACGGTCATCACGATGCCGGGAGATGGCATTGGAAATCAGGTTCTTCCGGAGTCCCTACGGGTCCTGAAAGCAGTCGGCTTTGATGCCGAGTACATTCACGCCGACATCGGGTGGGATTGCTGGTGCGCGCAAGGCAACGCATTGCCCGATCGGACAGTCGAACTGCTGACCAAACACAAACTCGGACTTTTTGGAGCGATCACTTCGAAACCGAACAAGGCTGCGCAGGCCGAACTGAAGCCAGAACTTCAGAACAAAGGATACGTATACTACTCGCCCATCGTGACCATGCGGCAGAAATTCAACCTGGATATCTGCATGCGACCATGCGTTGGATTCACCGGCAATCCTCTGAATTACATTCGCAAGAAAACGGATGGAGGATTCGACGAGCCGTTAATCGATACGACGGTTTTTCGGCAAGGAACGGAGGGCATGTACGCCGGCGTTGAATGGACAAATCCTCCGGAAAACGTGCGCGCCGCGTTGAACAGTCATCCACGCTTCAAAGCCTTCGCGGAAGTGCCTGGACCGGACCTTGCGGTCAGTTGCCGCATTATCACCCGGCATGCGGCCCAGCGCATCGTCAAAGCAGCCTTCGAATATGCGAAGAAGCGCGGCTTCAAAGGTGTGACGATATGCGAGAAGCCGAATGTCGTGCGCGAAACTTCCGGAATGATGGAAGAAGTAGCGAAAGAAGTGGCGAAGAATTACCCGGGGATTGCGCTCTGGTCGACCAATATCGATGCGCAACTGATGTGGCTGAATAAGAATCCGGAAGAGTACAACGTGATTGTCGCGTCGAATCTTTTTGGCGACATCCTTTCCGACGCGTTCGCGGGACTGGTCGGTGGTCTCGGCTTTGCCGCGTCAGGAAACATCGGCGATGACGTCGCGGTGTTTGAGCCGACTCACGGATCGGCGCCAAAATATGCGGAGCTGAATCCGCCAATCGTGAACCCGATTGCCATGATCCTTTCCGCCGCGATGATGCTGGATCATGTGAATGAAGGCCAGAAGGCGGCGCGTATCCGTACGGCAATTGCAGAAGTCGTTCGCGAGGGCAAAGTCCGAACGTACGATATGATGCGGATTCCCGGCGGAGCCAAGTCGCTCAGCCAGGGTGCGGCTTCGACGGTGAAAATGACCGACGCGATTCTGGAGAAACTGAAGTAGACAACCACAGAATCGCAGAGTCACAGAGAAAACAAGAACAAGGATTTCTCTGTGACTCTGTGTCTCAGTGGTGAAGGGTTTTTATGAGGAGTGCTGAGACTTTACATTCCGCCGAGGCGGGGCATTGGGGCAAAGAAGTCCGTTCGGACTTGCACGTCTCAATTGAGACACGCGAGAGCGGCGGCCTGGAAATTTCGTTGGAGTCGAGGGTCGCACCCTATTACGGCAGCTCAATCATGGAACAAACGCGCGAAGTGCTGGCCGCGTTGGAAGTAAAGCATGCCGGCGTAGTCATTCGAGACGAGGGCGCTCTGCCGTACACGATCGGCGCGCGAATTGAAGCTGCTGCACGGCGCGCCGGAATTGGAATCGGGAAACGCTGGCTTCCTGAAAGCCATTATTTGCCCGCGCCCTCGCTGAAAGAGCGCTTGCGGCGGTCGCGTCTCTACTTGCCCGGGTCGGAGCCAAAGTATTTCATCAACGCTGGACTGCACGGGCCGGACGCGGTGATTCTCGATCTGGAAGACTCGGTCCATCGCGACGAGAAGGATGCGGCTCGAATCCTGGTGCGAAACACCTTGCGTGTGGTTGACTTTGGCACGTGCGAGCGCATGGTACGTATCAACCAGTTGCCGCTTGGACTTGAGGATCTGGAAGAACTTGTTGGAGAAAGCCCCGACCTGATTCTGATTCCAAAAGTGGAACGCCCCGAGCAAGTCGTGGAAGCGGATCGCACGATTCTGGAAATCAAATCGCGGAATAGAATCACGCGGTCCGTTTGGATCATGCCAATTCTGGAGTCGGCCCTCGGCATTGAGAACGCTTTTGCGATCGCGACGGCCAGCGAGAACGTGGCCGCCTTGACGATTGGCCTTGAAGACTACACTGCTGATCTGGGTGTGGCGAAGACAGCGGAAGGACGCGAATCGCAATACGCGCAGGGCCCGCGTCGTAAACGCTGCGCGAGCGGCGGGGATGCAAGCGATCGATTCGGTATTCGGAGATGTTGGGGATATGGACGGATTGCGTCGTTGGGGCGAGGGATCGCGCGCCATGGGGTTCGAGGGAATGGGATGCATTCATCCCGGACAGATTCGGGTGATCCACGAAGCGTTTCGACCGACTGCGGCAGAGATCGAAAAAGCGCAGAGGATCGTGGCGGCGTTCGAAGAAGCGCAGAAAAAAGGATTGGCCGTGGTCAGCCTGGGTTCCAAGATGATTGATCCGCCGGTCGTGCAGCGAGCCTTGAAACTCGTCGAACGGGCAAAAGCGATGGGAGCGATTTCGTGAGCGATCGGGCAGAACTTGCTCAGAATGCAATTGGGCGGCAGGTGCCCGCCGTTGTGAACGGCAAGCCGCAGATGCCGTTTCTGGGCGTTGGCAAGTTTCAGCCACGCGGGCGGAAAGCGGCCCCGCCGATCTGCTCCAGCAAAGATTATCCGGACAATGGCGACAAGCGAGTCACTAACCTCGAGACGCGCTTTGCGGCAATGCGGTTTGCGCGACGGCATGGTGATCTCGAACCACCATCACTTGCGGGACGGCGACAAAGTTGCCCTAATGGCGCTTGACGCAGCGGCAAAGATCGGCGTCAAGGATTTGACCTGGTTTCCGAGCGCATCTTTTCCGTCGCAGAAGGGCGCGATCGAGCTGATGGATAAAGGAGTGATCCATCACATCGAAGGCTCGATGAATGGCCCGCTCGGCGACTATTGCACGCAGGGGAAGATGCGCGGCATGGGCGTGCTGCGCTCGCATGGCGGACGCTACCAGGCGATCCAGGATGGAGAAGTGCACGTTGATATCGCGGTGATCGCTGCGCCGACTGCTGATTTCTTCGGGAACGCCGATGGTTCGCACGGCAAGTCCGCGTGCGGGTCGTTGGGATTTGCGCTCGCCGATTCGATCTATGCCGACCGCGTGATCGTGGTGACTGACAACCTGATTCCCTTCCCGTGCGTGCCGTGGCAGATTCAAGGAAACAACGTGGATTACGTTGTCGAAGTCGAATCGATCGGCGATCCGGCAAAGATTGTTTCCGGCACAACGCAGATCACGCGATCGCCGGACCGGCTGCGCATTGCGGAGTTGGTGGCCAGTTTCCTGCGCGCCGCCGGAATCATGAAGAACGGATTTTCGTTCCAGGCGGGTGCGGGTGGCATCGCGCTGGCATTCGTCCAGTATCTGAAGCAGATGATGAAAGAGGATGGCGTCAAAGCCCGCTTCGTGCGCGGCGGATCGACGAAATATCTGGTCGAACTGTTGCAGGAAGGGCTGACAGACTACATTCTTGATGGGCAGACGTTCGACCTTGATGGCGTGAAGTCGATGGCGAATGATCCGCGGCACGTGGCGACGTCTCCATTCACCTCCTACAACTATCACGGCAAGGGAAATTTCGCGTCGCTGGTCGATGCCGTTGTCTTGGGCGCGACTGAAGTAGACGTAAACTTCAACGCCAATGTGGTGACGCATTCCGATGGGCGCCTGTTGCATGGAATTGGCGGATGGCAGAACTGCTTGTTTTCGGGTTGCACGATTCTGGCAGTCCCGTCATTTCGCGACCGAATTCCCGTTATCGTTGACGAAGTTACGACCTTGACCGGTCCAGGAGAAATGATTGATGTGATCGTCACCGAGCGCGGAATCGCGATTAACCCGCTGCGCACGGACCTGCTCGATGCGGTCAAAGGATCAAAGCTGCCGATGCGTCCGATTCAGGACATCAAGTCCGAAGTCGAAAAGATTTGCGGCGGCAAGCCGGCACGACCGAAGTTCGGCGGCAAGCCGTGCGCCGTGGTGAAGTGGGTGGATGGCACGGTGCTGGATACTGTGTGGCAGGTGGGCTAATTTTTGATCGACATTTGTATTGCTCTGACATTCTCCCTCTCTGAACTTCTTTTCCGCTGATTAACGCGGATGTACGCGGATCGGGCTTGATCTCGAAGAAATCCGCGTGAATCAGCGGAAAAGAAGTTCGCAGAGTGTCCGAGCTATACCAGGTTGGAGGGCATAAGTGCGCGGGTTGGAAGCAAAGCGAATCCTGATCACGGGCGGGGCCAGTGGCATTGGCGCCGCCACGGCGTCCAGATTCCTCGACGAAGGGTCGGTGGTGTGCGTCCTCGATCGTGACGCCGACGCGCGTACGAAGATTGCGCGGCAATTGCCCGACCTGGCGGGGGTACTCGCTGCTGACGTTTCTGATCTAAGACAAGTGCAGGCGGCCTTTACGGAAGCGATTCGCCTGATGGGCGGAGTGGATGTGCTGGTCAATAACGCCGGGATCAGCATTCGGCATAACTTTCTCGACATCACGCCCGCCGAATGGGACAAGGTGATCGCCGTGAACCTGACAGGAGTGTTCTACGTGGCGCAGACGGCGGCGAAGCACATGATGGAGCGCGGGAGCGGAGTCATTCTGCAGACCGCCTCCACCAACGGCGTGATGGGCTACCCGTTCTACGCCGACTACAACGCCACAAAAGCAGGCGTGATCGAGCTAACCAAGTCGATGGCCCTGGAACTGGCGCCAAAAGTTCGAGTGTGCGCGGTCGCGCCTGGATATGTTCTCACGCCTATGCAGCGCGCCGAATACACCGACGCCATGCTGGAAGAAGTGAACCAGAAGATTCCTCTTCGGCGTCATGCGCAGCCCGAAGAAATTGCGGCGCTCTTCGCTTTTCTTGCCTCCGATGACGCGCAAAATATGACCGGGCACGTGTACACGTGCGACGGAGGGGAGACGGCAGGGGGCCTCGCCAGCCGATAATCCATGCAACTGGAAGGAAAAGTCGCCATCGTTACGGGCGGAGCGTCCGGCATTGGGCGCGCCACAGCTTTGCTGTTCGCGCGCGAAGGCGCAGCCATCGTCGTAGCGGATGTAAATCGCGAGGCAGGCCAACGGGTCGCGGAGGAAATTGTTCGTGCGGGCGGTCGGGCTTTCTTCGAAGCGGTCGATGTCACGAAGGCACAAGATTGCCGCCGTCTGGTCGAGCGGGCGATCAACGATTTTGGACGCGTTGACGTGCTCTTCAACAATGCAGGCATTATTCGCCGCGCGACGGTACTCGATATCAGCGAAGACGACTGGGATCGCGTAATGGCCGTGAACGTGAAATCGATCTACCTGCTGTCGCGAGAGGTGATCCCGCACATGGAGAAGCAGGGCGCGGGTTCGATCATCAATGCGGCCTCGGGCTGGGGCCTGGCGGGTGGCGCGAAGGCGGCGGTGTATTGCGCGTCAAAAGGTGCGGTCGTGTTGCTGACCAAAGCGATGGCCATCGACCACGGGCCACTCATTCGCGTGAATTGTATTTGCCCGGGCGACACGGATACGGGCATGCTGCGTAATGAAGCACAACAACTCGGCGAAGAGAACGATCGTTTTCTTACCGAATCTGCGAAGCGTCCGCTGGGCCGAGTTGGACGGCCGGAGGAAATCGCGCAAGCCGTGCTCTATCTGGCGAGCGACGCATCGTCGTTCGTGACGGGAACCGCGCTGGTAGTTGACGGAGGCGGTCTGGCCGGTTCGGCTTGATTGTTGAGACTTGAGAACTATGCGTCTTGGAAATAAGGTCGCGATCATTACGGGTGGCACCTCCGGCATCGGAGAGGCCGTCGCTCTTCTCTTTGCACGTGAGGGCGCGGAGGTAGCTATCACCGGGCGCAATGAAGCACGTGGCCATGCCGTTTCCGCGCGTATTCTTGAGTCGGGCGGCAAAGCAATTTTCCTGCGGACGGATGTTCGCAAGGCCGCCGAATGCAAGCGGGCTATCGACGAAACCCTGCATTCATTTGGACGGCTCGATATTCTCTTCAACAACGCGGGCGTCTTTTTCCCGCAAAACGCGCTCGAGTGCTCCGAAGAAGAGTGGGATTTGCAGATCGACGTCAACCTGAAAGGCACGTTTCTGATGTCGAAGTATGCTCTTGAGCCGATGATTGCACAGGGCTGCGGAGTCATCATCAATAACAGTTCCGGGTGGGGCCTGGTCGGCGGTGATAAAGCGGTGGCGTACTGCGCCTCGAAAGGTGGCGTCGTCTTGCTCACCAAGGCGATGGCGGTCGATCATGGGCGACAGGGCATTCGCGTGAACTGCATTTGCCCCGGCGATGTCGACACTCCCATGTTGCCCGAGGACGCGCGGTTGCGCGGTCTCGATTGGAAGACCTATCTCACAGGCTGCGAAAATCGTCCGATGGGAAGGATTGGAACTCCCGATGAAATTGCGAAGGCTGTCTTGTTCCTCGCGTCAGACGATTCGTCCTTTATGACTGGCGCCGCCCTGGTAGTGGATGGCGGCGGAACCGCGGACTAGCGATTGGCCACAATGATAGAGACGAATATCCGGGAGCGCTCGCGTGCGTGGTACCAGCGTGCCCAACAAGTGCTGATCGAGGGCGTGAACTCGCCGTCTCGCGGAGCTGCAGTGTATTCAGACGGCCCTGTTGTGCTCGAGCGCGGGAGCGGCTCCCACGTCTGGGATCTGGATGGCAACAGGTATGTCGACTTCATGATGTCGTTCGGAGCGCTGATCCATGGGCATGCACATCCCAAACTGGTTGAGGTCGTGTCGCAGACCATGGCGCAAGGTTCGCATTTTGCCGCCGCCACGTCCGCGGAACTCGATGCCGCCGAGCGTTTTTGTCGGATGGTCCCGAGCGCGGAAACGGTGCGCTTTGCCAATAGCGGCAGTGAAGCCACCATGCTGGCACTGCGCCTCGCGCGAGCTCACACAGGACGAACTAAATTTCTGAAATTCGAGGGACACTACCACGGCTGGTATGACCCGTATTGTCTTAACGGACACAGCCATCCGGCAGATCAGCTCGGCCCCAAAGACAATCCAACGCGGTTCCCTGACTCCGCCGGCATTCCCAAGACGACTTTTGACGATGTGGTGCTCGCACCCTGGAACGACCTCGAAGCCCTGGAAACAATTCTGCGGCAGCATGGTCGCGATCTGGCGGCCATCATCACCGAGCCCATCATGGCGAATATGGGCTGCATTCTGCCGCGCGAGGGTTATCTGCAGAAGCTTTGCGATCTGGCTCACGAGTACGGCGCGCTCTTTATTCTCGATGAAGTAGTGACTGGTTTTCGCTACGCTCCCGGCGGATGCCAGGAGTATTTGGTCTCAAGCCGGATCTGAGCACCTTCGGCAAGGCGCTGGGCGCGGGCTTTCCCGTCGGCGCGGTTGCCGGACCGCGCGCCATTCTTGAGCGCATGCGCTGGGGCACCGAAGGCATGGTATTGCACTATGGAACCTTCAACGGCCACCGGCTCACCATGAAGGTAATTGCCGCGAATCTTGATCTGCTGGCGGCCAATGATGGCGCTGCCTACAAGCAGATTTATGCAGTCGGAGACACCGCCATCGCCGGACTGCGCGAGGTGTTTCGCCACCGGAAAATTCCCGCCGTCGTCCAAGGATTTGGACCGATGTTCCAAATCTATTTCACCGAGCGCGACGCGACCGGCGGTAATGCGATCAATGATTATCGTGACTACTGCCAATACGCCGACACGGCAAAGTATTCGCGCTTCATTCACGGCCTGCTCGATCGCGGAATTTACATGACACCTTCAAACGGACTGCATTGGATTATTTCCACCGCTCACACCATGCAGGATGTGGAAGCGCTGCTCTCAGCCGCCGATGAAGTCTGCGCGGAGATCCGATGAACGTCGTCTTCCTTGGTGGCGGACGAATCACCTCGGCCATGCTGGCCGGTCTGCGGCTCGCGAAAACGAAACACACGTTGGTGGTGCACGACCGCAACCGTCACAAATTGCGCGATCTGAAGGGGCGATACGCGGTTGAGGTCGAAATCGATCTGACGACAGCGGCCGCGCGTGCGGACTTGCTGGTGATCGCTGTACGGCCGAGTTCAGTCAGAGAGGTTTTGCGAGATATCGCAGAGGTGAAGCGTCCGATGCTGGCCGTGAGCGTGGCGGCCGGCGTGCCGTTGCGGATCTTAAAGAAGGAGCTTGGAGCCCCAGTGCACTGGGCGCGCGCCATGCCGAGTCCGCTGTGCCGCGGTGGACGCGGCTTGACAGCTTTAAGTTTCCCGCGAACTCTGCCGACCGCTGATCGCAAACGCGTTCGCGACTTGTTTGCGAGTTTCGGCCAGGTTATTGAATTGCCCGAGACCAAGTTCGACGCTTTCACGGTCACCTATTCATGCAGCCACGGCTATCACGCCTTATCAACCTTGGCGAATGCCGCCCAGAGATCTGGCCTCGATCGAAAGACGGCGCTTCTGGCAAGCGCTCACGCCTTGGCGGATGGAATTCTCGCCTGGCGCGAAGGCGAACTTTCACTTGGCGCGCTCCTCGAGGAGGCCGTCACTCCCGGAGGCATCGCGGCAAGTGCTGCCGATGCAATGGACAAATCTGGCTATCGGGAGGCTGTACAGAATGGGATCACTGCCGGGCTTCGAACTGCGCGGCGCAACGCCCGGAATTAAACTGGGGAACTGATAACGATCGTTTCTCGTATTCGTCTAACAACAGCAGGATGTGGGCTTGCTGTGTCTCGAAGAATCTAAATCTGGAGTTTCCATGCGATATTTCATTGGGCTGTTAGTTCTAATCATGTCGATTCCGGCGACGGTGTTTGCCTCCAATCCTGCTGGCGACCTCGAAGCGCGACGTAAGGCGTTGACGGACCTGCTACACGAGGAATGGGAAGACACTTTACGCACGAGCCCGATCTATGCCTCGATCCTGGGAGATAAGCGTTACAACGATAAGATCGACGACTTCTCGCAAGCAGCTATCGAAGAGAATCTCGAACACAATCGCAGCTTCCTCGTCCGCTTCGAAGCAATTGATACCACCGGGTTCCCCGACCAGGAAGTTCTGAACAAGCAATTGATGGTGCGCGACCTGAAATCCAATCTGGATGGCGCGCGCTTCAAGCCCTGGGAGATGCCGGTCACTCAGTTTGGTGGAATTCACATTGACGCTCCGCAACTTGTCAGCGTCCTTTCCTTCGAGAGTGTGAAGGACTACGAGGACTACATCGCGCGTCTCAATCTGCTGCCACGACTGTTTGATCAAACGATCGTGCAAATGCGCAAAGGGATGGCGGACGGACTGATGCCACCGAAAATCCTGCTGGAGCAAGTAGTCACGCAGTCCAATGGAATTGCCATAACGCAGGCGGAAAAGAGCCCGTTCGCGCATCCATTTGAGAAGTTCCCCGATGCTATCCCGGAAGCCGACCGCAAGCGCTTGCATGATGCCGGCATGGCAGCGATTCGCGATTCCGTCATTCCCGCGTACGTGAAGTTCACCGCGTTCGTGCGCGACGAGTACGCGCCCAAAGGCCGCGCCGAGCCTGGTGTCTGGTCGCTCCCCGACGGCGCCGAGCGCTATGCATTCCGCGTCAAGCAAAGCACAACCACGAATCTGACACCAGAGGAGATCCATCAGATCGGGCTGGCGCAGGTCAAGGAAATCGAAGACCGCATGCTCGGAGTGGCTCATCAACTTGGGTATCCCGACTTGAAGAGTTTTTATGCGGCTCTTAAAACTGATCCCAAATTGCATCCGCACTCGCGTGAGGAAATTCTCGACCTGTACCGGAAGTACATCGACGGCATGTACACAAAGCTTCCGGATATGTTTGGACGTTTGCCGAAAGGCAAACTCGAAGTGTTGCCGATTGAAGAATTCCGCGAGAAAGAGGCCTCCACGGAATATGTTCAAGGAACGCCCGATGGTTCGCGTAAAGCGCACGTGATGGTAAACACCGGAGACTTTGCGAAGCGCACCACGCTTGATATTGAAACCACTGCGTACCACGAAGGCGTTCCCGGCCATCACATGCAGATTGCGATTGCTCAGGAGTTGCCTGAGCTTCCACCTTTCCGCCAGCAGGAAAACTACACGGCTTACACGGAAGGCTGGGCGCTGTATGCGGAGCGATTGGGCAAGGAAGTTGGATTCTTTCAGGATCCTTATAGCTACTACGGCCACTTGCAGGACGACATGCTGCGTGCGATCCGGCTGGTTGTAGATACGGGATTCCACTATAAACATTGGTCCCGGCAGCAGGTCGTAGATTTTTTTCACGATCACTCCGCCATCGATGAGCCGGAGGTCCAGAGCGAGACCGACCGTTACATGGCGATGCCGGCGCAGGCGCTGGGTTACAAGATCGGCCAACTGGAGATCTTGAAACTGCGGCAGTACGCGAAGGATCAGTTGGGGACGAAGTTTGACTTGCGCGGCTTCCACGACGAAGTGCTCGCCGGCGGAGCTTTGCCTATGGACGTTCTTTCCACCCGTGTTCACCAGTGGGTCGCGGAACAGAAGGTGCAAGCCGCTGCCAGCGGCGGCATCCACGCGAAGTAGGCAGTAGAAGCCGACTCGCATCGGAGTTATGATGTCGAGGCGATGAACATGCAGGACGACGAACGTGCCCGACTCGCTGGAGTCTACTCCGGTATGACCGATCACGAACTGCTTAAGATTGCTCATAGCGGGGACGAACTCACTCCAGTTGCACAAGAAGTCTTTTCGGCGGAAATCATCCGTCGCGGGTTGGATCCTGCGTCACCATCAATCGATGATTCGCCGGAGACGGAGGAGCCACAGCGACCCGCGCCAATGATGGAGCAGGAACGCGCACGTCTGGCAACACTCTATTCCTCCATGAACGACGGAGAACTGGAGGAACTGGCGGCGAATGGATTCCATCTTAGCGAAGAGGCCCACCGGGCTTTAGCGTCGAAGTCGCGCGCCGTGGACTCAATGTTACCATTGCACCGCCGCCCGGTTTCGATGTTCCTGAACTAAATGAAACTGTCACCCTTCGCCAGTTCCGCGATCTTCCAGAGGCCTTGTTGGCGAAAGGCAGCCTGGAGTCCGCCGGGATTCAAGCCTATCTCGTCGATGACAACATGATCCGGATGGATTGGTTCATCTCCAATCTTCTTGGCGGGATCAAGCTGAAAGTCAGCGCCGAAGATGCGGAAGCAGCAAACGAAATTCTGAATCAGCCGATCCCCGAGTCGGTGGACGTGGAAGGTATCGGCGAATACGAGCAGCCGAAGTGCCCCCACTGCCAATCGCTCGACATCAGTTTTCAGGAGCTGAATAAGTTTCTTTCTTATGGATCCGCGTACGTCGGCGTACCGGTACCGGTTCATAAGAAGGCTTGGACGTGCCACGTCTGCGGCAATGAGTGGGAAGAGGAAGACAGCGTTGTGCCGCAAGGTGATGCTCCGGCTTCCTAGCGCGACGAGTGCCAACTATAATCGTCGGCAATGCGGCAATTCTTTCGCATCGCCCTCCTAACGCTCGTGCTGATGACGATAGCGCTCGTTTCGGCACTGACTGCAATGCGCCTGGCAATCCATGGGCGCGAGGTCACCATTCCCAAACTCGTAGGCATGACTCCCCTCGAAGCGGAGCGACTTGGCGCGGCTTCCGGCCTCCAGCTTGTTGTCGAGCGAGAATTTTACAGCCCCGATGTTCCCGAAGGAAAAATCATGACGCAGATGCCGCTACCGGGTGCGAAGGTACGGCGGGGATGGTCAGTGCGGGTGGCGCGAAGCCTTGGTCCGCAACGGATCGCAATTCCTGATGTAACCGGCCAGAGCGAGCGAGCGGCAGAGTTGAACATGCGCCGGCGCGGTCTTGCCTTGGGCTCAGTTGCGCAAATGAATTTGCCGGATGCTCCGGGAGAACAGATTGTCGCGCAAAACCCGCCTGCGAATGCCAGCGGGATTGCAGCGCCGAAGATCAATCTTCTAATCAGCGCGGGGGCCGCGCCAGAAATGTTTGTGATGCCGAATCTGACGGGCCAACCGCTGGGAAGCGCGACCTTAGCAGTGCAGGATGCAGGCATGCACATTGGCAAAGTCATCATGGCACCCGTCACGGGTGATCAAACGCAAAATGCGACAAACGCATCCTCTGAGCCGAACCCC
The DNA here is from genome assembly GCA_963822545.1 of uncultured Acidobacteriaceae bacterium. Lineage (GTDB taxonomy): Bacteria > Acidobacteriota > Terriglobia > Terriglobales > Acidobacteriaceae > Acidiflorens. The sequence goes on along the minus strand of CAWGIB010000010.1, from coordinate 73,785 downwards.
GCCAGCATGATCGTGACCCAAAGCCCTGGCCCTGGGCAGAAAATCGCAGCTGGCAGCGCCGTAAATTTCGAAGTCCGATAGTTGCCGTTCCGCTCTTTTCACACTCCTCTTGCCGGGACTATCACGTTTCTTTCTGAATGATGGCAGCAAAGAATCCATCGCACGGAAGTACTCCGGGAATTGTGCGCAGGTAGGGACCAGCAATAAGGAAGGAGAGATCATCGATGGACAACTCGCCAGATTGTCGCATCCGCTCAAGTTCTCCGCGGCATTCGACGATCGAGAATTGCGAGGCTCCAGTAAGCGCAGCCTTCACCACGTCCTCATTTTCTTCGCGCTCCAACGAGCAGGTTGAGTAAACGAGCCGACCACCACGGGATAGCTGACCAAGGGCAGATTTGAGAATGTCAATCTGCCGTGATTGCAGATCGCTTAAATCCTGCTGGGAGAGCCGCCACTTGATCTCGGGATTATGGGCAAGAGTGCCCGGTACCGGAGCACGGAACGTCGGCGAGGATTCGATCGAATTGTTTCGAAAAAGGTAACTGGCGGGCGTCGGCAGCGACCACGCAAATATTTGACTGGCGCGCAAGATTGCGTACAAGTCGAGCGCGGTGCGGGTGTAACTCGGTTGCAAGAAGTTTGGCATCCGGGTTGCGAGAGGCAATCAAACTTGTCTTCCCGCCGGGCGCAGCGCAGCAATCAAGAATGCGCTCACCGCGTCCGACCAACAACGCCACTAACTGAGAAGCCTCGTCCTGAAGAGCGATTCGATCCTGCTGGAAAGCATTGGTCTGTGTGACATCTCCCGCAAGAACAGTGTGCGCCGTCGACAGCAAACCGCCCGGAGCAAGTTGAATACCGCTCTTGGAAAGTTCGGCTAAAACTTCTTCGTCGTTTAGGCGGATTGTGGTGACAGAAACAGTTTGATTGTGTTCGCAAATCTTTCGTGCAGCTTCCAGGCCATAACTCCCGGACCAGCGTTCCACCAACCATTCTGGATGGGCGGAATTGTGCGCAAGAGCGATTGGGTCCGAAGAGGATCGAATGGCCGCAAGCTCTTGGGCAGCGGGTCCGGCAGCTTTATCAACCAACCCTCGCGCCAGTTTTCGCAAAACCGCATTGACGAATGAAGCGGCCGAACGCTTGCGCGCTGACTTGACGAGTTCCACGCTCTCGAAGATGGCGGCGTGCGCCGGTACGCGCGAGAGAAATTGCAATTGGTACAGGCCCATGCGTAATGCGGTGAGTACTTCGGCGTCTAACCGTTCTATTTTCTGCGACGAAGCTCCCGCGAGGCGCTGATCAAGCAACGAGCGCCAACGAAGGACACCCATGACAATTTCATTCGTCAGGCCATGATCTGCAGGCGACAACTTGGCGAAACGCGCGGAATGAAGCAGTTCGCTCGCGTAGGCCCGCTCGCGATCAACCTTCATCAGGATGTCAAAAGCTGCGGCGCGAGAGGGGGAGACAGCCATCGCAGGCTATTCTGCCACGCGGTCGCCAGTCTTCGGGCGATAGCCGTTGATAAATTCCTGCACAGTCATGCGCCGCTTGCCCTCAACCTGAACTTCGATCAATTCGAGTGCTGTGTTGTTGGCGCAGCCGACGGAAAGACGCGAACCATTCACGCCAATCGACGCTGGGGGCAATTGTTCCGCGCCCTGTGAAGGTTCGGCGCGATGAACCTGCAGCGTCTTTCCTTTGAAGGTCGTAAACGCCCCAGGCCAAGGCTGAAATGCCCGCAAACGGTTAAACAATTCGTCTGCCGAACGCGAGAAATCCATACGGCCATCTTCTTTTTTCAAAATTGGCGCGAGCGTAGCCCGTGAATGATCTTGCGGAACGGGCGTAACTTGGCCGCTTTCGAGTCCACGCAACGTTTCTACCATGAGCGGCGCGCCGATAGCCGCGAGTTTTGGGGCAAGCGTCTCCGCAGTGTCCTCACGCAGAATAGGCGCCTCGCGCTGCAGAATTATGTCGCCCGTGTCGAGACCGGCGTCGATGCGCATGGTGGTCACACCGGTGACAGATTCCCCGCTGGCGATGGCCCACTGAATGGGTGCGGCACCACGATATTTTGGCAGCAGCGAAGCATGCAAGTTCAGGTTTCCAAGGCGAGGAAGATCAATCATCCACTGCGGAATGATGCGGCCGTAGCCGACCACGATGATCGCATCTGGCCGGAGACCGGCAAGTTGCCCGCGAAACTCCTCGTTCTTCTTGATTGCAAGAGGCTGGGAGACGGGAATGCTGAGACGCACCGCAGCTTGTTTGACCGGAGAGGCGACCAACTCCAGTCCGCGGCCACGAGGCCGGTCAGGCTGCGATACAACCAAAGCCACGGAATGTCCCGCAGCGACCAATTCTTCAAGGGTCGGAACCGCGAAACGAGGCGTGCCGCAGAAAACGAGAATCATCGTAATGACTTAGTTGCCAGTTCTCAGTTCTCAATTAAAACCATTTTGACAAAGTGAACCGAGTCGGCGGCTGTGAAGTGATCACCTGGAGACAATTTCTGGAATGCCCTTTCTGTGGGTCTGATGCTCAAAAACTGAGAACCGGGAACTGAGAACTTCCCTCCTACCAGTCGCCCGCTTTTACCAGTTTCTTGATCTTGCGCTTGATCAGATCCCGCTTCAACGCGCTGATGTGTGAAATATACAGCTTCCCATTCAGGTGATCGGTCTCATGTAAAAAGGCTCGGGCCAGCAGGTCTTCGCCGGTATGCTCAAAGACCTTGCCTTTTAAATCCTGTGCACGCACGGTCACAATTTTGGCGCGCGATACATCTTCGCGAAAGTCGGGGATACTCAAGCAACCCTCGCTCCCACGCTGCCGGCCTTCTTTATGGACGATCTCCGGATTGACCAGGACCAGCTTCGCGTCAGGATCTTCCTTGAACGTCACGTCGACAACGGCGATTCGTCTTGAAATCCCGATTTGCGGTGCGGCCAGCCCCACCCCTCGCGCAGCGTACATGGACTCGAACATGTCCTCGACCAGCTTCTTGAGTTCATCGTCGAAATCCGTCACCGTTGCGGCCGGTTTTTCCAGGACGGGATCGCCGAATTTGACAATTGGATAGATCATCTTCTCTAGAGTCGTCAGAAATTTTTCAGTTGATCCAGATAACCCCGGAAATTTCGTTTCGTTTCTTTCAGCGAGTCGCCGCCAAACTTATCGAGTGCGCAACGCGCGAGGGTAAGTGCGACCATCGCTTCGCCCGCAACTCCGGCCGCCGGTACCACGCAGACATCCGAGCGTTCGTAGGCCGCCTTCACCGGTTCACGCGTCGTAAAATCCACCGACTGCAGCGGCCGCCTCAGGGTTGAAATCGGTTTCAAATAACCACGAACGCGAATTTCCTGCCCGTTGGAAACGCCGCCCTCGATGCCGCCCGCATTATTCCGGGTACGCGTAAAGCCCGCAAAACCGCTTTCGCGCTGATATCCGATCTCGTCATGGACAGCCGATCCGGCGGAGTACGCCGCCTGAATTCCGCTTCCAATCTCAACTGCCTTCACAGCCTGCAACGACATAACAGCAGCCGCCAGCAGTCCGTCGAGCCGCTCATCCCATTGCACGTAGCTGCCGAGGCCAGGGGGGACATTGCGTGCGACCACCTCGAACACGCCTCCGACGGAGTCGCCGGTTCGCAAAACTTTGTCGACCTCTTCCTTCATGCGCTGTTCGGCGGCAGGGTCGGCACACGACAACAACATCTCATTCTTCTGAGCTAAAGGTTCGATTTGCTGCCAGGAGATTTCGCGATCGGCAATGGAAACCGAGCCGACCCCGATCACATGACTCAAGACTTCAATTCCCAATTCGCGCAGAAACAGCTTGGCAATCGCCCCGACGGCGACTCGGGCAGCGGACTCACGAGCCGAAGCGCGTTCGAGAACATATCGAGCTTCCGTAAAATCGTATTTCAGAGCGCCGGCAAGATCGGCATGACCAGGGCGGGGAGACGCCACCCGCTTGTGTTTTTCAGGATCGCCCGATTCGACAGGCAGAGACTCCTTCCAATTCTGCCAGTCTCGATTCTCAAGCAGCACCGCAATGGGGGAAGCGATTGTTTTGCCATGATGCACGCCTGAAAGGAAGTGCGCTTTATCCGTTTCGATCTTCATGCGGCCGCCGCGACCAAAACCCTGCTGGCGACGCCAGAGTTCACGGTCCACAAATGCCTGATCGACGACCAATCCCGCCGGCAACCCAGAAAGAAATGCAACCAGGGCTTCGCCGTGCGATTCTCCGGAGGTGAAGTAGCGCAGCATGTGAACACGCATTGTAAATGAAGAAGAAAAGATCGGCTTAGGCTGATTTTGCGCCAACAATGCGGGTACAATAGGAGAAATTTGCAGTGGCACCCGGGCGTTCAGAGTCATCGCCCACTTCGTCAATTGACTCGAGGGTATTCTGCGGTGTTGACCAGGAAATCTCAAACTCATTCTGAAATCACACAACCGATTCGCTGCATAATTGCCGACGATCACGAACTCGTGCGTTACGGAGTGCGACGGCTGCTGGAAGACGATCCTGATTTTGCGGTAGTTGCGGAGTCCGGCGACGCCGCAGATGCTCTGAAATCGGCCTTGCACCACCGCCCAGACCTGGTTTTGCTCGATATCGGAATGCCTGGAATGTCGTCATTCGAAGCCGGCAAACTGATCACCGAGCACTGTCCAGGAACGCGCGTGGTTTTTCTGACCATGCACGATGGCAAAGAGTATGTTGAGCAAGCACTTTGCTCGGGAGCGAGCGGCTATCTGCTGAAGGACACCCCTACGCCATCCCTCTTGCGTGCGCTTGCGCGGGATCCATCGCGGAGAACGATCTTGGAGTCCAGAAATTCTCGCCCACTTTAAGGATGACGGCCTCCGGACGAAAACACGCTATGCAGAGTCCCTATGCGGAGAAGCATTCTGACTGGAAGCGAACGCGAAGTGATGAAATTGCTGGCGGAGGGCCGGACGGTCCGCGAGGCCGCATCCGCGCTCGGGGTAAGCGTCAAGACCATCGAAGCGCACAAATTTAACCTCATGCGCAAGCTCGACATTCACAATAAGGCGCAGCTCGTAACGGCTGCGATTCGAGAAAAAGTTCTTCCTGTGCCGTTGCCGATGTAGAACTCATCCTTTCGTGCTGGGAGAGCTTACCGCTAACGCTGCCAGTGTCTTCATGTCTGGAACTTCAGATCCGGTCTAGCCTCTGCGGACCGCACTGCGCCCACTCCAGGACGGGCGGATTTCCGATTGACCCACACAGCAGAAATGCCTAAAGACTTGGCCGGAATCACATCGTGATAGACGCTCTGCCCCGCGTGCAGTAGCTCCGCTGGAGAAATCGCAAGCTTCTCTAATGCCAATTGAAAGTTATGAATCGAGGGTTTGTAACTCTTGGCCTGTTCGGCGGTGATCACAGCATCGAATTCCACGCCCAGCATCTTTCTCGTTCCGGCGAATAGATCGTCATCAATATTGGAAATCACCGCGAGCCGATAGCGCTTCTTGAGCAAACCCAGTGCGGCCACCGTATCCGGAAAGGGCGTCCATCGGGGCACCGAATCATACAGAGCGGAGCGATCTTTGCGGCCCGGATCGAATCCAAGATGCTCACCAAAAGACTGGACAACCGATTGCAGAACTTCACGGTACGTTCGGTACGGGCCACTTTCTGCCTTGGCTTCGAATTCTCCGTACAGTTCGAGGATAGTGCCGTCGGAGAGTGTTTGACTATGCCGCGATAAAACCGTCCGCATCGTAGGAAGGATCCCGGACTCCCAATCGATGAGGGTGCCATAGCAGTCGAAACTGATGGTGGTGAAGCGCGAGAAATCCATTGAAATTTGGCCCTTCTTTGACGATCGTCAGACGTGAAGGGGAATTTCACGTTTGCTTGCACGACGTGGCCCAATTGCTGAATGCGGGCTCCGGGGCGTTACGCTTTTTGCTCGGTGAAAAGGTCAAGAACAGGAGCTGTATCTGCCGCATCTGAGGACCCTTCCGATGAGCCGGCTGGCGTTTCGGTCGTCGGAGCATCTGCGGCGCTGTCTTTTTCTGCGGCCGCTTTTGGTCCTGCTAAAAATTTCCGCGAGTCGAGCAGAGGTCGCCCGAGCGAAGAGTTGTAGCTCGTCCACGGGCCCTCAAGCTCTTTTTCGCGTTCAAAATGCGCGCGCATCGCTTCCATCTTAGAATCCAAGTCATCGAGATAGTGCAGCATCAGCGCTTCCGGAAACATAGGCAGCTTGGGCGAGCCGAAATCATACTGGCCATGATGGCTGATGATGAGGTGTTCCAGTAGAGTCTTCAACTCCGGCGGAAAAGATGGCAATTGGGCCAGCTTCGCCTGCAACATCTCGAGCTCGATAATCATGTGCCCGAGTAGTTGACCACGCGTCGTATACGAAAACGCGCGGTTGTAAGTCAGTTCCTGAATTTTGCCGATGTCGTGAAGAAAAGCTCCCGTCAACAGCAAGTCGCGGTTGACCTGCGGGTAGTTGCGACTCATCAGGTCGCAGGATCGAAAAAGCGAAACCACGTGATCGAGCAATCCACCGATATACGCGTGGTGAAGTGTCTTGGCGGCAGGCGCGTTACGGTATCGCTCAGCGATCTCCGTATCCGACATAAACAGCTCCACCAGTGCCTTCAGATGCGGGTCCTTGAACGAACTGACGTAATCCGCCAACGTGCGCCAGAGTTCGCCAATGTCCTTGGTGGTCTTCGGTAAGTAATCGGTGAAGTCGATTTCCGATTCGTTCATCCGCCGTAATTTGTGAATCGTGAGCTGAAAGCGACTTTTGTATTTATTGATCAGCCCCTTGATCTTGAGGAAATCGTCCTGCTCGAAGCTACCGATGAATTCTTCGACGTTGTCCCACATCTTCGCCTCAATCTGGCCCGAGCGATCGGCGAGAATGAGCGCTAGATAAGGCTCTCCATTTTTCTTAGGCTTGACCTGTTTCGAGGCCACTACGAAGCTGGATGTGATTACCTTATTTTCCTGGATGGAACAATCGCAGATGAAGAACTCTTTCATGAGCCTCCGGCACAACCTCTTCTGCTTCGAATACAACCTTACCGCACACGCAAACGGAGAGCAGGACGTGCACGGCTTTCAGGCAGCAGCTTTAGCCTAAAATACTCCCAGCTTCTTTTTCTTTTTCAGGCTCTTCGACGCAACTTCCTTGGTGGTGGTCTCGACAGGCTTGGTCTGCTTTGAGCTAGCCCCCGAATCCACGTAGCCGGGCTTCACGTCGATGTATGCCTGTTCCCGCAACGTGGTCAAATAAGCGCGCAAGGCGGGCTGCAGTTTCTGCATATACAAGGCGTCCGCAATACGCGGCTCTACTTCCTTCAACGAGGGGATACCGGCCTGTTGGTGCTCGGTTACCTGCAGGATCACGTAGCCCTGCTTGGTCCGGATCACGTCGGTGACTTCGCCTGGCTTCAGACCGTAGACCTTGTCTTCCAATTCCTTGGCGAGAGCACCCCGGTTGAAATAGCTGAGGTCGCCCCCTTCTTTCGCGGAGGGACCATCCGAGTTTTTCTTCGCCAAATCTGCAAAATTAGCGCCCTTGTGAATCTGGTCCAGCAGATCTTTCGCCTTGGCTTGCGCTTCAGAAAGAGCCGCCGCGTTTTCGGCATCAGTCGGAGGTTCAGGCTTACCGTTCAGCCCGGCAGGTTTAGCCGGCGGTTTCGGGGCGATCAGAATCTCGCTCAGTCGCACCTGTTCGGGCCGCTCCATCTGCGCTTTGTGGTCGTCGTAGAACTTCTGTTCTTCCTCTTTGTTCATGGCCAGGTGGCGGCCAACTTCGTCGCTGATCACGCGCTGCGTGACGATCTGATTACGCATGTTCTGCTTGAATTCTTCATAGGAAGCGCCTTGCGCCTGCGCAGCTTTCTCGAGATCTTCCATCGTCTCAAGGTTCATCTGCTTGCGCATCTCGTCCAGCTTCTTGATCAGTTCCGTGTCGCCGGTGATGCCAAGATCTTTTCCCTTTTGCAGCAGCAACTGCTGATCGATCAGATCGCGCAAGACATCGGCCTGCTTTTCAGCGAAGGCACGATCGGCATTGGCCGATTCCTGCTGCTGGACCTCTTGCTTCAACTGGTCGCGGCTGCGAACGTATTCCGAGCGCGTGATGATTTCATTGTTTACCCGCGCCACGATCTCTTCCACCACGCTATCGGCGGATACGAGCGTCGGAAGAAGCGCGGCGCACGCCATCGTCAGCAAAATTGCAAGCTTGGACCTTTTCATTAAGCTCTCTTGAAACCTGGGTCAAACGGCTTAGAGCCAAACCCCGGGAGATTGTTTTTTTGTTATTTTACGCCCGAATTGATCCCTCAGGCCACTCCCGCAGAATAAAGACTGGGGGTAATTCAGTGGGGTGGCAGCACTGGTATGTCTAGCTCGCACGCATCAGGGTGAGCGCGGTTACGTCGTTGTGTTTCGGCACGGTGTGCATGAAGCTTTGGACTTCTTCCAAAATACGCTGGGAAAGATCCTTGGCTGATGGCGGTCTGCCGTCCATCACATTTTTCACACCCGAAAGTCCAAACTCGGCATTCTTACTCTCCGCCTCGACCACTCCGCGAGAAACGACGGCAATTGAACCCGTTGGTCCCAGGCCCACGATACGTGCATCAGTCGGAGCCAGGGAAAATAGCCCGAGGGGCAACCCCGTTGCGTGCAATTCAACAACGCTTGCCTCATCCCGCAGCAGGGCGGGTGTATGGCCGGCATTCACGTAACAAACGGTCCCTAGCTCCTCGTTGTAGCATCCTGCGAACGCGGGACAGCTTCGCACTCCACCGGCAGCACGCATAATTCCAAGATTAAGCCGACGCGAGAGTTCCACCATTGCCTCGGATTCATTCAATTCCGGCGCCGAAAAAATCTCCTCGCCCGAGGAAAGAAAGCAAGCTTGTGCCGATTCTAGGATCGGACCGCTTGTCTCGCGCTTGCCCGCAACGTCGAGCAATCCAAAAAGAAAACGCGTGGGACTGACGCGAACGAAGGCATGAAAATCGCCGCCTGCCTGGGGCGAGAAATACGCTACGGCCATGGCCGCGCCGTTCAACGGAGGGGTATCCGTATGCACGATCTGCCTGGGTTCCTCGGCCGACGACCCAAAGAATTTGGAAAGCAGCGCTTTCATGAGCGCCGAAGGTAACACAATCCCGGGCCTGGATCAATGAACCAGAAGTGGGGGGCCATCGGTCCGTTGGCCGATCTTGGCTCTTTTCAGGTCTTGGCGGAGAATGATTTACAGGGGCGGCCCAAGATTGAACCTCCATAAACGGAACAGGGACCAGGTGTGGGACTGGCCCCTGTTTGTTTCACGAGCGCACGAGCATTACGGCGGCGTTAGCCCTGTATAGTCCCCCACGACTTTCGCATCGTAAGGCGCGTTGAGCTCGTTGAAATCGGTACCCGCCACGCCAATCTGTCCCTGACTGAAGACGATGTTTCCGGATGGGTCGACTTCAATCACCTGCATGTTGAATTGATCGCTGATCAGAGTGTTGCCAGTGGCGAGCCGAACAGCGCGCGTTGGCTGCGGATTCGCTACGCTTCCCGGACGCGTGTTGGTGACGTACTGCCATGCCACTTGCCCAGCCGGCGTTACCTCGAGAATCCGGTTGTTGTTGGCGTCCGTGATCAACGTGTTGCCGCTAGGTAGGCGGCTCGCAAAGGCGGCGCCATTCAGTTTCGTTACTTTTAGCGCTTCCGTAATGCCACACGATGCGGTGATTCCGATCAACTTCGATGACCCGGTTATTGCTTTCGTCCGCAATTAGAATGTCCCCATTGTCCAGCAGTTCAGCGCTGTTCGGATTGTTTAACTGATTGAATTTCGCACCTGCGACACCCGTCTGACCCTGCTGCCAAACGATCTGCTTGGAGGGATTAACCTCGATGATCCGTTGATTCCCCTGATCGGAAATCAGAATATCGCCGTTCGGCAGGTACGTGTTCTGCACCGGCGTGTTGAGTTGGTCAAAGCCAGATCCCGTGACCCCAGTCTGGCCGTATTGCCAAATTATCTGGCCACCCTGGCTGATCAGCATCACACGATTGTCGGGGCACCCATCTGGACAGGTCGGCTCACTTCCCGGAGGCGCACCCGTTCCGGCGACGAGATTTCTTCCGCCAATGCGCTGAAAATCATTCGGCGCAACCACTGAGGTCGGTCCGGCAGTCGATGAACCATCGCCGAACGACCATATGATTTCGTGAGTTGCGGGATTAACTTCTAAAACACGGTTATTGAACTGGTCGGCAATCAGGATGTTGCCTTTCTTGTTGTACCAATCACCGGCCATGGCCGCGCCCGTCAGGCTGATGACGAGTGCAGCGAGCAGAGCTACAAGCACTATGTTTCTGGGACTTTTCATAAAACCCCCGAGGAGCGAATTACTGACTGCGCTGGTTTCCTAAGTCGCGGAACGTCCCGCTTGCATTGAAAGGGACTGTAGGACGGTGGATATTTCCAGTTGTCAAAAAACTGTCACTTTCATGTCAAATTGTGTGACTCGGGCCGAAACCGGTAGGGTCAAAATGGAAAAACTATAGGCAAAGGATGTCACGAGCTTCGCATCTATTCGTAAACCGGCTCAAGGAGTTGATGATGCGAAAGCTGTGGGTAGTTGTTCTGGGACAGCCTTGTGTAGCTGCGCGTGGGCGCAGGTTCCAAAAGGCAACGTATTTATCGGCTATTCATTCGACCGGACACCGGTTGTGACAAACGACAGCATCAATGCAAATGGTTGGGAGGCATCGCTTGAAGGGAAGATTTTCCCTTTTGTAGGCTTGGTCGCTGATTTCGACTCTCACTACGGTAGCGGCAATTTTGTTGTCGCGTGCCCGCAAACTTGTACGAGCATTCACTCGGATGTAACGGCCCACAATTTTCTCTTCGGGCCCCGGGTTTCGGCTCAGGTTGGCCCAGTTCGACCCTTCGCGGAATTCCTGATCGGCGCTGGCCACATCAGTCGGAGCAATGGGATTTCCGATTCGGACACTTCGTTTGCGAACGCCGCAGGGGGCGGGTTGGATTACCGGATCGCAGGACCGGTGTCGCTTCGTGGGCAGCTCGACTGGATCGAAACCCGCTTCTACGGCGAAACGCAGAACGGCGTTCGCTTTTCAACGGGCATAGCATTTCACTTCTAACGGGTTTCAGACTGACTCCGGTTGGACCGGATCGGGTTCCCGCACGGGCGCATCCGGTTGATTCGAATCGTCGTTCGGTGGTTCTTCGACCGGTGTCGGGGGCGGTTCGGGTGTAGGCACTGGATCAGAAGGCTTGCGCAACTTAGCTGGCTTTGTCATGACGCCCCATAGGACTTCGCTTTAACTCTCCCTGATGGGAGTTTTGTTCATTCCCGCTGTCCATTTTTTCGCGAGGAGATATCTGCCCGTTCGGCATGCGGAGACGCTGCAAACGCACCGACCAGCGGTTCCACCATCTCGAGAATTCATCATTTCCTCTGATCTTACGCATAAGGCCCCCAAAGCTCAGACACCGATTAGTCCCGAGCACATTTTCAAATTTCTTGCGATTTCTTGCGTAAGACCATTGTGGCTTGGATGAGGGGCTGGGTCGATACATTAAGGTCCGCACGTGTCACAACGAAGGGCTGTAGGGGGAATCGCGCTGCTTAGGACCGAATGGGCTCTACGCTTTCGTCCGCCGTCTCAGGGCGAAAGCTACCTGGTTCCGGGCGATAGCAGCGTTCGAGAATGTCTGACACCTCGAACAGCGCACGGTTCGAATAATTCTCTGTGTTGCTCCGAAATTCACTAAAGGCGTCGCCGTCGATCATCCGCTCAACGGCTGGGACGATTTGCCGGAAACTTGGCACGACAATTCCGAAACCTTTTTCAGCTACCCATCTCGCGTTGTAACGTTCCTGCGGAAGAGTCTTGCCATTGCACTCAACGATCACCGGCAAATGAAACTGCAGCGCTTCGCTGATTGAGCCCGGTCCCGGCTTTCCGATAAAGAAGTCAGCCAGTGCCATGTAACGTTCAACGTTTTGGGTGAAGCCCTGAACCAGTTTTGGTTTGCGTGTCTTCAGTGCGTTGAGCTCGGCAGCGAGCTTGTCGTTATGCCCGCAAATGAGAATGAGCTGTACCTCGGCGCCGCTTTGGTCGAGTCGCTTGGCTATGTCGACCATCACGCGGGATCCGTGGCCCCCAAAGAGAACAATCCCCGTCAGACAATCGGGTTCAAGGCCAAGACGCGTCCGGTCGAGCACCCGATCCACCTCGGTGGTCTCGAAAATCTTTTTTTCATAGAATTTCGGCTTCAGAACCATGCCCGATGTTTCAAATACGCGCTCAGGGGAATGCCCCATCGCCAAAGCCTGTCGTTTGGCTTCCTCAGTCCCGGCAATAATGTAGTCGGATTCGCGCTCGATCCAGAAGTGCGGCGGGTAGTCCGCCAAATCGGTGATCAGAGTGACGAATGGCGTGTTCTCTTCCCCAAGCAAAGGCAAGCTCTCTGCCAACTCACGATTGAAGTGCGGAATAACGGAGAGCACAACGTCCGCCGGATGTTCTGCCCAGTACGCCTTAAGCGCTTTAACAATCTGCGAGTGGTAGACGCGGATCGTACCTTGCAAGATCAACAAAAGTTGCGGCGTGAACCTCGTCCAGCCGCGGCGCAGAATCTGGTTATAGGTGTCCTGAATTCGTATGCCGGTAAAACGGAGAAGGAGGTCGAGGGGATCGAGCAGTTCCTGAATATCGAGCAGCGTGACGTCCCAGGGATGCTCCTGCTGCGCAAGCGTGCTCTTTACCGCCTCGGCTGCGTTGCGGTGTCCGCCTCCAGCGTGGTGAAAAACGATGGTCAGCTTTCGCAAGAATCACCTGGCCATGAACTCATCAAAGCCCGCTCAGCAAGCCACACCCTGATACTCATCATGTTTCGCTGGCTCAACTGCTGTTCTTTTCAGTGTCGGGCGTTCCGGTTTCGTCGGCAAAGTCCGCGAACATCGGAATCGGACATCTCTTCTTCGCTGCTGCGGCTGTCGTGCTCGCCCGTTTCATGGTGTAGAGCGACAGACGGTTCGAAGTATTCGTGGATTTGCACTCCCTCGTCACTCACGGTGACGTAGGTCGGCCGCTCATCGATCCAACTGCCACTATTAAAATAGTCCGCTCCGCCCTCATGCTTGTGGAGTGCAACATGAGTATGTCCGCAAAAAATACGCTGCGCCAGATGGTGACGTGCATAGGCGAGCGCACCATCAGCAACCTTTTCTGAGAGACGTTGCCAGCGCGTGCCGAGGCGGTCAAGAAAACGCGTCAGCGCCTTATTCTTCGTGTCCCACTTCTGCAGTTGCAGGTAAAGGAGAGTTCCGAACCAGTAATTGAGCCGAACATTCTTGACAACGAAGCTATCGAACTGATGGCCGTGGACGGCAATGTGCCGCAATCCACCGTAACTCCATTGATACTCCTGATAGACCCGAACACCGACCAAGTGAGACATGATTTCTGTCAGCCCGTGATCGTGGTTTCCTTCCACCCACACGACTTCGATCTGACGTTTCGGATTGGAAAGTTTGCGAATGTAGCCGAGAAACTTCCAGTGCTCTTTCTTGAGGCGTCCGAAGTTAAGGTCGGCAAAAATGTCGCCCAGCAGAATGAGGCGGCGGTAGGAAGTCTCCTGCAGGACGCGCAACGCTTCGCGCGCACGACTCATCTCTGCACCGAGATGCAGATCCGACAGGATCAGCGTGTCGTAGACGGGTGAGTCCACGAGTTTATTGTTCCGCAAAATTGTTAAGGGTTAATGAATCGGGAACTAGGAACGGCCAGAGGTAACCTCTAAGTAACCGGCCGTCCGGACAATCGGCTTCCGGCCAAATGGCCTGTCCCGCGAGGCTTTCGCGATCAGAATTGGACCAAGCCATGACGAAAATTCAGTGCGCGGGAGGAACATATTCCTTGGGAGGGGCCGCACCTTCACCAAAGAAAAACTGTTCCATTTGCTTCACGATCACTTCCTGATCCTGCTTTCGAGCGGGATTCAGACGGTATTCGTTGAGGAGCATTTTGCAGTGTTCCATCCACTGTCCCCAAGCCTGTTGGGACACGTTGTCATAAATTTTATTGCCCAGATCGCTGTCGAAAGGCGGCTCGGGAAGTCCGGGCAGTTGCTGTTTTAATTTTGCGCAAAACACGGTGCGTTCAGACATAAATTTTTTCTACAGAAATTATCGCACAGGCTCGCGGGTTTACTCGTGCCAGGGCGCACGACGAAGCGTTGCGGAGAAGAAGCTCTCAGAAAAAATGACGGTTCAGGAGACTCTGATAGAGGCACGTCGTCGGCCAAATTTCTTCGAACTGAAAGATTTATGTTGACAAATTACATACGAATGGCAATATCTTGTACTAGGACAGCTGCTCATACCACAAGTTGGGTAGCACGGGCATCAAGGTGCCCTGTCGAACCTTGGGAGAACAAAAATCGTTCAAACGGAGGAATCACTTCATGGCAACCAAGAAGAAAGCCGCCAAGAAAAAGAAACACTAAGCGGACGATGCTCGTCTTAAGAAATTCCCCAAAGCCTCTCGGGAGAAGCACCTCTCGAGAGGCTTTTCCGTTTTTCGCCGGCAGCTCGCTTAATGGACGGCAAATTCTTAGCCTCACAGAAAGCTGATCAGGGCATCCATCGCTTGCTTTGAGCGCTCTTCTATCCCCTGGCGTGGCTTCGACCGATTCTAACAAATCAAAGAAATGACTGGGAAATTCAGCATGGCGCACGGATCCTTTCGCGCACAGCATTGGAGATCCATCGCATGCGGCAGCTTTGTACGCATGCGAACGCAGGCTTGCACTATACTGCCATTGAAGAATGGTCCTACCGCGGGAATGAACGGCATCGCGCTCCGGCGGCCCCGATCTTTCCAATCACCTGCCAAAGAAAACCAAACAACCCCTGGCTGTCCATGCCCATCCAAATCGCCGGGCCATAAAAAGGTTGCCTTAATATTTTTGAGGTTAATTTCGAGAAATGCGCAAAGCTGGTAACGTGCGCCCACATAAGCATGACAGTACTTCCAACCTTTTTCATCGTAGGACCGCCGCGAACCGGGACGACCTGGCTCCACGAAGTTCTTAAGGATCGAGCTGTCCTGCCAAAGTCGATCAAGGAAACCAGGTTCTTCGATATCATTTTCACCGGGGTGTGGAGTGGTATCGGGCACACTTCCCCAGTTCGGTTCCCGGGAAGCGGATGGGAGAGATCGCTCCCACGTATTTTGCCTCAGACTCGGCCCGCGAGAGGATCGCGCAAGTCGTGCCGCACGCGCGAATCGTGTGTATCTTCCGTAATCCCGTTGAGCGGGTCTTATCCCTGTACCGGCTCAAGAGTGCCTACGGCATGATCCCTTGGAAATTCGATGAAGCCGTTATCAGGGATCCGGAACTGGTCGAGTCAGGGCGCTACGCCACCAACCTGAAAGCCTGGCAGCAGACGCTGGGCAAAGACCAGATTTACCCAACGGTGTATGACGACCTGCGAGACTATCCCCAGTCGTACCTGGATCGCGTGGTTGATTTCATCGGCGTGCCGAGATTTCAACTGACGTCTTCGGACAGAGGGAATTTGTCTTCGCGTCCGAGAATATGACCCATCCTAAGAACTACACGCGCACACGGAGCGCCGCTTGGGCAGCCGACTGGTTCAAAGCGCGAAGATTGGGAAGATTAGTTTCCAGGCTTAAAAATCTCCGCTACGTAAACTTTTCTTGGGCGGCGGACCGCCATTCGCGGACTTGCCGTCAGAAAGTGCCCGTCAGATGTACGAAATCTTTCAGCCTGAGGTCGAGGAGCTCGAGACCATAATCCATCGGGATCTTTCTGACTGGAAAAATCCGCCTTGCCCCATCTCTAAACCGCGCTCGAATCCACACCAGAGTTTGCTCACGAAACTGGAGACTAGGCCACCTACTTCCTTCTAGTAACGGGACGGATGCGCGGCTGCACATCGCTGTGAGGCCGGCAAATCGAATTGATACCATGAGACCACGTTGCCACATCCAATCTCGCAGCCCTCGGTATCGAATCACTGCGCCCTCCCTCATCGCGGCACATTGCCTTGTGGCTCTTTGCATCGTTCCAATTCTTCTACTTACTGACCTCCACCGGGCGTGTGCGAACGCCTGACGAATACAACATCCTGTACACCACAGAGAGTCTGGTGCTGCATGGTTCTACCGCCGTACCGCAGGCTGTGCGACTGAACAATTTCTATGGACGGTGGGATGTACACGGCGTACCCCGAGCCGCTTATCCTCCCGGCCAGGCGTTAGCTGCAGCACCTTGGTTTGCCTTCGGCCAGTACGTTCTCGCACGTTTGCCGGGTGTGCCCACCTCGCCTCCGGAAAAAGATGTCACCGACCTGGTAGTAGCATTCGCCGCCTGCTTGAGTAGCGCGACCTTTGCCGCCCTCGCCGTGACCTTCTTCTTTCTTATATTGATGGGAATTGGAATCCCTCTGCACGCAGGATTAATGGCGACAGCCATGGTCGGACTGGGCACGCCGATCTTCTCTTATTCCGCTTGGTTTTTCTCGGAGCCGCTTATCCGCCGCGATTTTTTTGGGAGTTGCGTGGCTGATTTTTGCCCGGAAACGCGAGGCCCTGGTGGGTGATGAGCAGAACCTCGGCCGGACTCACTCAACCAATTTCGCTGCGCACCGCAAGCCTTGCCGGTCTGATCCTCGGGCTCTCCACCTTGATACGCCCCACAAACGTGCTGTCGATTCTCGTCTTCGCTCTCGCGCTCCTGATACGAGAGGGCACTCGTGGTTTGCGAGCTGCGGTCGTGCTATGCGCATCTTCGACTCTCGGCATCACGCTCCTTTTAGGTCACAATGCTCTACTGTTCGGAAGTCCTTTTTCCTTCGGATACCCAACTTCCGCCGAGGGAGGCAAGCAACTCAATCGTTTTGACACGCCAATTCTCACAGGACTCTACGGATTCTTATTTTCTCCCGGCAAATCTGTCTTTATTTTTGCGCCTCCGGTCATCCTTGCACTTGCCGGGCTCCGCCGCCTTTGGCGTCGTGACCGTGCACTTGCGACTTTAGCCGTCATTTTCCCTGCTGTCGAGCTTTTGTTCTATGCCAAGTATTCCCAATGGGAGGGCGGATATTGTGTCGGACCAAGGTATCTGGTGCCGGCAACCGTCTTCCTGTGTTTGGCACTAGGGCCTGTTCTGGCAGACGCGTGGCAGAAATCCAAGGTTCGCGACCGAAAATCGTCGCGATGGTTTGCTCCTCTTGGGGGGCTGGTGCAAGCCGTTTCGCTCGCGACAAGTTTCATGGAGGATCAGGTGCCTCGTGGCCGTTATTACGATGCCCATTGGGATTACCGTCTGAGTTACTCTCTGATCGGCCCGATCAAGTTGTTCTGGAAATACGTCAACGATCCGCGACCCGCCAGGCTCGGTCTGGGGTGGGATCGCTGGTTCGTATTTCTAAACAAGAGAGGGGTGTCGCGCGCCACGCTGGCGATATTAATGGCCGCGATGCTAGCGGGACTCGCAATCAGTCTGGTTAGGGCTGTCGAAGGCCGTTTCATCCGAAAGTTGAACACGGCACCTGCAGGGCCTTGTTCACGAAAGGCCCACCGGACGGGCAATGCATACTTTTGGGGATTGTTTGCCGGCCCGTATCATGCTAGAAACGCCTATAGAGATGTGAGGGATGGCTTCAATGACGATGCCAAAGAAGGCGTTGAAAAGAACGGCTCGCAACGCTGAAATCATTATTCCCGACAAGCTCTACTTCCGTATCGGAGAAGTGGCCGAACTGTGCCGTCTTCCCGCTTATGTTCTGCGCTTCTGGGAAACGGAGTTCCCGCAACTTAAACCAGTGAAAAGCAGCACAGGGCAGCGTATGTACCGGAAGCGCGACGTCGAGTCTGTGGTGCGCATCAAGAAGCTGTTGTACGAAGACGGCTTCACCATCGCGGGCGCACGCGTGCAGTTGCGCGAAGAGACAAAGACGGAGCGCAGCCAATCAGCCTTGCCATTTCCAACGGTCCCGACCACAAACGTCGCGCATTTAAGACAGGAATTGCAGCAGATTCTGCATATCCTCTCGGCCCGCCATTAGCCGACGATCCCTACGAATCCAACAGAGAAAATTTTTGCAACGAAAAAAGCGGACCATATCGGTCCGCTTCTGTTTCTCCAAATCAACTGCAGTTATGCTGATCGTTTTCTGGGCTCGCCCTCGGCATCAGCCTCGATGAGCGGCTCGTTCACGAGGTGCTCGCTGACGAACCACACCTGCAGTTCATTCGTGCGCAACACATCGCTCACTACCACATCGTTCGTACCGGCGTCCCCGAGTTTGTCGGCGCGCTCGGCCAATTTACGGCAATGTTCGATGATGACCTGGTGCGCGTCGAGTAGTCGTGAAAGTTGAACCGGCACTTCTTCGCGGCCTTTCGGTGGACGAGGAATTCTCGTCGTTTCAGCCACGTCGGCGGCCATCGCGATGCTAATTCCGCCGAGAAGCTGGATGCGCTCCGCAATGGTATCGACCAGTTCGCTCTGCTCTTCGTAGTGTTTATCAAAGAGTAGATGGAGTTGGTAGAAGGTAGGTCCGGCGACCTGCCAGTGCGACTTCTTGTACAAATCGCGCAGCGTCATGGTGTCGGCCAGTAACTGGTTCAGTTGCTCGGTCATTTCCAGCCGTACTGGCTCCTCGAGCTGCAGGGGCTGCATGCTGGTTACGGTGCCAAAAGGCTGAATTTCATTAGCGCGCTGGTGAAAACGGGGTTGAGCGGAAATTTTCCCGCCATTGCTCGAGATCGGTTTCTTGGCCATCAAGTTCTCCTCATGTTGTGAAAATATTATGTTTCGAAATTCTTTTTGCGGAACTGGGCTGCAAAATCAGGCCGACAGCCACTCTGAGCAGGATACCGGCGCTCTTGGGCATAAGCCTCGCCTAAGGCCGGTCGATGTCAACTCTTTGGATGCAAATGGGCGCAAAGGGATACAACGCCTACGAAAAGAACGCCAGCTACGTGTGGGTTCTGCGCGATCAGCTTAGACACCACCGGACTAGTCCGCCGCGCTACGCCGAATACTGAACATTTCGGTCAGGTATTCGACCCGAGGCGTGGACTTAACCCCCGCACTCGCCATTCTGGCCTTGAGCTCGTCCGACGCAATAAACGCCCGCGCCTTTTCCACATTCTCCCATTCGAACATCAGGGTCAGTTCGTTGGGATTTTGGACGCCGCGGAAGATGCGGCAATTGCGCTCGCCATTCTTGGTTCGCCAATCGAGAGAGGAATCGAATTTTGCTTTCCAGTTGGGATAGTCGGCGACTTCGTGGTGGACGAGAAGATAGATCATGTGAGCAGGCGCTCCTTTCGCAACTCTAATCGTTGCTCCAACGTGCCAGAAAATGCAAGGGCTGCGGTCACACAAGTAAAGTGCGTTTGCCGGACGATGCATCTCTCCATATGTACTTCCGAGTGTCTGACTTGTTCGTTTTCATCACTTCATAACCTTCCCCGACGCATTTTCGTAGTACTCTCAGGCCCTACCTCAAAACCTACCTGTCCTCCCCCAAGGATCTGAGGATAGTTGTGCGTCCGTTCGGGATGCGCAAGGCGGATCGGTGTACTTCGCAAAGGGGGATCTGTGATTGTTACGAAGCTGGTCAGAAGTGTGTCCGTCTCTCTAATACTCCTGCTCATCACGACGGCAGTTTTAGCGCAAGTACCATCATCCAAACACGTCATTCTGGTGATCGATGAAAACCACAGCTTTAGCGACGTGATGTCCTACATGCCCTGGCTTGTGGCTCAGGGTGAGGCGAATGGATACGCCACCAACTACAAATCTGATAATGGCGGTTCCCTGCTGGATTACCTCTGGCTCGCCTCGGGTAGTTGCCACTCCAGCGCCAATTGCACTCTTCCTAAAGGAACGCACGATTTTCACTGCAGCGGAAACGATTGTTTCTACCCCGGCACGAAAACCAGCGATCCGATCACGGACGATAACATTTTCCGGGAATTGAATAATGCCGGCATTTCTTGGAAGGTTTATGCGCAATCCTATGCCGCAGCTGGCGGAAAACCGACGACTCCTGACAACAGCAACGGAACTTCGTACTACCGCCGGCACAATGGCGCCACCTGGTATAGCGACATATTGAGTAACGTGGACGAATCCGCGAAGAGGATTGTCGACCTGTCCCAGCTGGCTACCGATCTGGCAAACGGTGCGTTGCCCCGTTACGCGATTATCGTTCCCGACGGCAACCATGATGCCCATGATTGTCCAGTTGGCATGAAGACCTGTACTGGGCAGCAGCAATTGGCCGCCGCTGACAAATTCCTGAGCAGCACGCTCACCCCCATTTTGAGCTCCCCGGATTTCCAGCCGGGCGGGGATGGACTGATCTTCGTGACATTCGATGAATGCGCTGGAGGCACGGATAAGGGCTGTGGATCAGCTGTGTATGCGGGCGTGATTGGACCAAAAGTGATTCCACATACCGTTTCCGGCACCGCGTACAAACACGAGAATACCTTGCGCACCATGTTGGACGCCTTGGGTATCACCACTTACCCGGGCGCAGCAGCCACCGTAAAAGATATGTCGGATTTCTTTACCGCCAACAAGAATAAGCCAGCCGTTGTAATCGCTTTTCCGGAAGATGGCTCATCGGTGAGTTCCCCGGTGGCCCTACAGGCATCTGCCACGCCCATTGCCGGCCACTCGATAAGCGGATGGTACGTGTATGTGGATGGCGCTGCGGCCTACCACGCCGGCGCAACCGACACAATCAACATAAGTCTTACGATGAGTGACGGGGAGCACACCGTGTTAGTTCGGGCGTGGGATACGTCTGGAGCCTTCGGAGATCAAACTATCTCCTTGAACGTCGGCGCAGCCAAGCCAAGCGTCACCGTCTCCGCTCCGGCAAATCACGCCGAGGTTGGATCGCCCGTGAACGTAGTTTCATCCGCGTCACCCACGTCAGGTCATAGCATCACCGGATGGTGGGTCTACGTCGATGGAGCTGGCGTCTACAATGCCGGCGCCGTGGACAAGATCAACACCGACATCTCAATAGGCGCAGGCGAGCATAGTATGCTGGTCCGAGTATGGGATTCTTCGGGCGCCTACGGTGATCAAACCCTCACGATCACGGTCAGCAATAAACCGGCGGTTGCTGTTTCTGAGCCTTTGACCGGTTCTGAAGTCAACTCTCCGATTCACATTCAAGCGTCTGCTACGCCTGGCAGTGGACAGTCCATCAGTGGTTGGCGCATCTATGTCGATGGCGCGGGTGTGTACAAGGGAGGAGCCGCACCGTCGATCGATGCCAAGGTGACTGCATCGATAGGAACACACAACGTTTTGGTTCGCGCGTGGGATACCTCCGGCGCTTACGGCGACCAAACTTTGTCGCTGCAAGTAGCCAAATTTGCGGTCAACATCAGCAAACCGGCCAACGGAGCTTCTGTCCAATCGCCGGTCAACATCCAGGCGGGAGCATCGTCCACAAATTCGATCACCGGATGGTACATCTACGTCGACAAGAATCCTGTGTACTCGCAAAAGGGCAAAAGCTCGATTAATGCAGATGTCTCAATGAGCTCCGGCACGCATACGGTGCTCGTAAGGGCGTGGGACAGCACGGGCGCGTATGGAGATCAAACCATTAGCGTTAAGGTGCCCTAGGCGGCTGATGCAGAAGTAGCGGTGGAGAAAATGGTCGGGACGGCGAGATTTGAACTCGCGACCCCTTGCACCCCAAGCAAGTGCGCTACCAGGCTGCGCTACGTCCCGATTGAAACCGCTGCCCGGAACGGACAGCGTGGGGTTAACTCTGAAATTCTATCAGAGCAAGGTTTCAATGTTTCAAGGTTCCAACGAAAATCGCCCCGGTTCACTTTGAAACTCTGAAACCTTGCAACTTTGAAGCCTGAAATCCTACCCTTCCTTCGAGGAAGCTTCCGATTCCTGCTCGTCCGACTGCCCAAGGCCGAATTTCTTCAGTTTATAGCGCAAGGCGTCGCGACTGATATCGAGTAGCTTGGCGGCGTGCGTCTGATTGCTATTGGCCTGTTTCATGGCGATTTCTACCATCGCGCGCTCCACCTCTTCGAGCGATGTTCCGCCCTCGGGAATGTAAAGGCGGGGCAGGAACCGGCCATTGGGAAGACTATTCCCATTGTCATGCGCGGCGCTATGTTCGAAGGCAGTAATCCCTGCGCTCGCCTGGTTCACCGCAAAGGGCAAATATGCGGGTCGCAAAAGTGACTCGTCTTCCAAAATCATGGCGCGCTCAATCGAGTTTCGCAGTTCACGAATGTTTCCCGGCCAGTTGCTTTGCTGCAACAAGCGTCGTGTCTCCTCCGTGATGCCGCGCACCGATTTACGGAACCGCTGGTTGTAACGCTCGATAAAGAAATCAACCAGCGGAAGAATATCCTCCTTGTGCTCGCGCAGCGGCGGAATGAAGATGGCAATAATTGCGAGGCGATAGTACAAGTCTTGCCGAAAACGACCCTCGCGCACCTCTTTTTCCAGATCGCGATTGGACGCCGCGATCACACGCACGTTCACTTGCATGTCTCGAACTCCGCCGATACGGCGGATCACCTGGTCCTCGAGCACACGCAGCAGCTTGGCCTGCAGGAGCGGCGAAAGTTCCCCGATTTCGTCGAGGAATAACGAGCCCCCGTCAGCCATTTCGAAGAGGCCCTTCTTCATCTGCTTGGCATCGGTGAATGCCCCTTTTTCGTGGCCGAACAGTTCCGCTTCCATCAGCGTCTCCGGGATCGCCGAACAGTTGATGGCCACGAAAGGCCGCTCCTGGCGGCTGCTTTCGTAGTGGATGGCTTTCGCGATCAGATCCTTGCCCGTGCCGCTTTCGCCCTGAATCAGGATGGTCGTCGCTTCGCTCGACGCGACTTTGCGCACGAAGTTCATCAGCTCGGTCATCTTGGGAGAATTCGCCACGATCTCGTGATAACCTGCGCGCCGCTTCATCTCTCCGCGCAGAGACTGCACCTCGGACCGCAGGCGAGTCGCTTCGAGCGCGTTCTTGATGGTGACGTGCAGTTCGTCGAAGTCGAGCGGCTTGCCGACGAAATCGTAAGCGCCCAGCTTGATGGCAACCTTCACATCGTCCAATTGCGGATCCGCCGTGATCATGATCACGGCCGGCGCGTTTTCATTTTTCTTGAGCTGTTCGAGGACCTGAATACCGTTGATATCCGGCAGGCGCACGTCGAGCAGGACGAGGTCTGGAGATTCGTGCTGCGCAAGCCTCAACCCAGCCTCGCCGGCCTTCGGCCTCGAACACCTGGTAGCCCCATTCTTCACACTTCTGGCGCAGCGACCAGCGCACGAGCCGCTCGTCGTCAACCACCAGGATTTTTTCGGTTGCCATGCGAAGCTGGTCTATTCTAACCCACGGTCCAGAGCGTCTCCCACGCCCGCTCCAAGGTTCATCCCAACGGATTAAAACGCCGCGGTAACCGCCCGCATTGTGATCTAGATCACATTCTCCTGTGATGGCCCTACCTGTTGCCGGGTCGCCAGGGACTTAATGTAGGTACCACGGCAAAGGCATAGATGCAGGAGCCAAAAAAGCATGGCAAATGAAGAAGTAGTTTCGCAATCATCCTCGACCGGATGGAGGGCAACCCAGGCATACATACTCGCAGTCGTTTGCCTGCTGATCGGGCTGGCCGTGGGATACCTGTTTCGCGGATCGCGGTCCCCTGCGCCGTCGCGCCCCGCTGGCGCAGGCTGCCGCCGACCCAGCCGCTGCTGCGCATGCCGGCATGGGTGGACGGGGCGGTCAACCACCGACCCTCGACCAGATGAGACAGATGGCAGACAAGAAGGCTGAACCTCTGCTTGCCAAGCTGAAAGACGATCCCAAGAACGCCGACTTGCTCGTCCAGGTAGCCAAAATTTATTTCTCCACTCATCAGTTCACGGAGGCCGCCGACTACTTCAAGAAATCACTCGACGTGAATCCCAAAGGACGTGGCGATTCGCACCCAACTCGCCTCGTGCCTCTACTACTCAGGGGACGTCGACGGAGCCCTGCAGCAGCTATCACAGGCGACAACTGACGATCCGAAAGACGCAAACTCACTATTCAACCTGGGGATGGTCCGGTGGCAGGCGAAAAAAGATAACAAGGGAGCTTTGTCAGCGTGGGCGCAGCTGCTGAAAACGAATCCGAAGCTGGAACCAGCGAAAAAGGCCCAGGTTGAAAAACTCATGGCCGAGGTCCGCCAGGGAAACACCCCAAACTAAGATTTGCGATCGATATCTTAAGGAGTCTGCAATGTCTGCAACTACAAACACGAATTCAACGACGATCTGGACAAGTGTACAAGCCTACACACTCGCGGTAGTTTGCCTGCTGCTCGGCATGGCCGGCGGCTGGCTCATTCGAGGATCACAGTCGCCCACCGCAGTTGCGGCCGAAGCGACAGCCCCTCCCGCCCCAGCGATGGGCGGAGCAGCAACGGGCCAGCCCACCCCTGAGCAACTGAAGCTCATGGCCGACAAGCAGGCCGCTCCGCTTCTTGAAAAGTTGAAGGCGGATCCGAACAATCCGGATCTGCTCGCAAGCATCGGCAACTTCTACTACGACGCCCAGCAGTTCCCCATCGCCATTGATTACTACGGCCGCGCGCTCAAAGCAAAGCCCTCGGACGCTGCCATTCGCACCGACATGGCTACCGCGGACTGGTATATGGGAAACGCCGATGCCGCGATCGCGGAATTCAACAGGGCACTCACATACGAACCCAACAAAGCAAACACCCTGTTCAACCTCGGCCTCGTGAAGTGGCAAGGCAAAATGGATATCAACGGCGCCGTGGCGGATTGGCAAAAGCTTCTGGCCACCAATCCCAACTACGAAGGCAAGGACAAGGTGGAGCAGATGATCGCTGAGGCCAAGAAGCATTCGGGAGTGAAGCCGGGAACGAAGGCCAACGCGCTCCCGAATTAACAGCCCGCCACGTCCTCAGACTGACACGCACTGTCGGTACCGGCGAGGATGACAGGGGTAACCGTCCCGCATGGGCATGGCCCTAAAGTTCTGCACGTAGGGCCCCGATGTATTCCCTGTGTGCAGAAGCCTCCCATCCCTCGCTCCGCTCACCGCACTTTCGCTAATCCTGTGCGGCAGCTTCCATTGCACTCTGTTTGCCGAAACCAATGCGCCGCCGCCGGGCCTAACCTTCCATTCCGACGTCACCGAAGTTCGGATGACCTTCTCCACTACCGATCAAAATAACCGGATAGTCGCGACCATCCAGCCGAGCGATCTTGCAATCGTTGACCAGGATCGCGTGATTCGAGACTTCCGCAGTTTTACCCACTCCGATTACACAAGTTTGCATATTGCAGTCCTTCTGGACGCGAGCCAATCCGTCTCTCCTCGATTTCGCCAGGAACTTCTCAACGTGATCCAGTTGATTACGCAGAGCGAGGGTGTGCCCGCTGAATCGTTCTCGGTGATCGCCTTCCGCGATATGAAGCCGGCAATCCTTTGCGACGGCAACTGTCTGGAACTTAAGAGCGAGTCGCAGCTGTCCGCCGCAGCGAGCGGAGGCCAGACGCCTCTCTATGACACCATCGCCTACGCTTCGACCATGCTCGGGCGAAAAACCGACGAGCATACACGGAGAATTCTGGTTCTGCTTTCGGATGGAGTCGACACCATCAGCCTGAAGTCTTTTGGTGAAGCACTTAACACTGCGATCGAAAATGATGTCGCCATCTACACGAGTGACGCGAGTAAACATCCTCATTCCGCGCCCGGAACGCTCGTTTTGCGCAGCCTCGCCTCGAACACTGGAGGTGAGTATTTCCCCATCGAGGCTGGAACAGAGAAGGTGCTGGACGCCATCCTCGCCGATTTTCATGCAACCTACACCGTCGCCTACAAGTTGCCGACCCGCGAAGTCGGTTTTCACCTAGTTCGCATTTTGCCAACTCATAATTCGAGCCTGCAGTTCCATTGCCGGCGCGGTTACTACTACCCCAGCAACCCCGGGAATTGAGGTCTTATGAAACGCGCTCTTATGATCGCCACTTTGCTTTGCACGCTCCCTATTTCGTTATCTGCTGAAAACCGCGTCCGCCAGCAAGGCACCATCATAAGAATGCGCATGACCGATTGCCTTGGCTCGCAACACGCCTTCATGGACGCGCTCTCCGGTTCCGCCCGAGCATCTACGGGAGAACTCTGTCCCGAGTACGTTCTAGTCACAGACCGGGTGGTCTATGTGATTATCGGCAAGAGCTCAGACCAACTTGTGCCGCTCGCCGAAACCACGGGCTTCCGCTTCCAGAACAATGAGGTTCTGATCCGCGTTGACGATGCCCGCCGTGAATCACGCTTTCACGTGAGAGAAATGGTGTTGCGCCCGGAGTGGGATCGAAACCAGCAAATTGCCGAAGCAGAAGCCATGGCAGCGATGCATAGCCATCTGGAGAGCGCCGCCATGGTCGACGGACGCCGGTAAGCCTGGAACTCAGCGTCTCGTCGACCGAAGCGGCTTCGACTCAATTATTTGTTTTCTTGCGACTTTGCGTCCTTCTCCTCAGCTTCCAGCGCACCCGGCATCAGGTGCTTGAGCGGGGCCTTGCGCTGGTCTTCGAGTTCCGGATGCGGCAACGCTTTACGCGGCAGCATCTGGTCGCGCATCGCAGTGTTGTACACAAAAATCGCTTCCACAGTGGCGGCCTGTTGCAGATCTTGCGGCTGTAACCGCTCATACGTGTCCATGTTCGAATGGTGAGTTCGCGAGCCGTAGTCCAGATTATCTTGAATGAACTGGAATCCCGGAATTCCGACTGCATCGAACGACTCGTGATCGGTCCCACCCGTATTGCGCACGGTGATTGTGGTCACGCCCAGGTCCTTCAGCGGCTCCATCCATTGCTGAAAGATGGGAGCAACGGCTGCATTCTCTTGCAAATAGATGCCGAGAATCTTCCCGGTACCGTTATCCACATTGAAGTAGCCGGAGACTTTCTGTTGCTCGGGCTTCAACTCGAGCGGTCCAGCCGTTTTGCGCATCCACTCCGGCAAGCGTAGCTGGTCAGGAGCCGTAGAAAGAGGCGCGTATCCGAAATGTTGTTTCGCATAGCGCGACGAGCCGAACAGTCCCTGTTCTTCTCCCGTCCAGAGCCCAATTCGAATGGTCCGTCGGGGCTTGACTCCGAGCGAATTCAAAATGCGCATTACTTCCATCGCCACCACGGTCCCAGCGCCGTTATCGGTTGCGCCGGTACCGGATGCCCAGGAATCGAGATGGCCGCCCACCATAACGATTTCATCCTTCAACTGGGGATCGCTGCCGGGAATCTCGGCGATCGTATCGAACCCATGCTCGTGGTCGCCGGTGAACTTCGTATCGACATTCAATTCGATGTTCACTGGCACATGCGCTTTCAGCAGTCGGTACACGCGGCCGTAATTCTCGATTGCCATAACGACGATGGGTACTGGCAACGCGTGGTCTCGTTGATAAGTAAAGGCCCCCAGACTGCCGTCATCAAAAATTGTTCCGCCCGAACCACCGGCGTTTCGTCCGTCGCGGCTGGGAAGAATTACGGCCAGAGCGTGTTCGGAAGCTAGAAATGTAACGATCTTCTGCTGCAACTCTCTCCGCTTCAGGAGTTCCTGAAGGAACTGGTCATATTCCCGGTCTGGAGAAAGCGGATACGACGCAATCTTCGCAAGGTCCTTGTCTTCCATCCGCTCGAAAAGAGCCTTGTCCACCGGCTTCACTTCGCGCATCTCGCCCAGCAGAATTATTTTCCCTGAAATCTTTCCCTTGTATTTTTCAAGATCTTCTTCCTTCTTTATATCCATCCAGACTGCGCCACCATTTACGGCGCCATTGCTCGAAGGGGACCATGGCGCGGCCTGAGCAATAAAAACCGCCGCGTCCGGCGAAGACATGCGCACCCAGGTATTGAGCTGCTGCCATCCCATCCCAAATTCCCCCCAATCTTCCAGGTGGGCATCGACGCATCCCATCGCGGTCAATTGGTCGCGAGTCCACTCATTTGCGCGCCGAAGATTGGGCGACCCGGTAAGGCGCGGCCCGATCCCGTCGACCAGGGCCGAGGCAAATTCCATCACATGGGAATGGTGCAAACCTTCGTCGCGAATGCGGTCGTACATCGTGTAATCGACGTTCTCTTTGGCAGGCTGCGGCTGCTCGTAAGAAGACGCCGCCGCGCCACCATTTGGTTTCGAGACCTTGTCGCTTTCCTTATTCGCCGCAACGGCAATCGAGGCAAAAACACAGAACAGGATTGTCAGAGACCAGCGGACTGAGCGGATGCTTTGCATTCGTTAAAATTCCTTATCTTGAGGTGAAAAGCAAACCAAGCGTCGCAATTTGAGCGGCGCTACAGAATCCTACGTTATTGACTATACTCGCGCGTTACAAAAAATCTGAAGTTGTCTGTTGTGTCCTGAATTATTCACGATCTAAGCGTAACGAAAGTTTCTTCGCGCGATCGCCGTACCTTGCTCTGGATGTGCGCCATAGTCGTTGCTGTTCCACTGCTGATTGCCACTCCCATTTTCCAGTTGGTTCGTACTGCCAGAGAGGTGGAAATCAACGAGCACGATTCGTATTACATTCCCGACGATGTGCTCGCGGGCTTGAATTTTCTAAAGGAGAGAACGAAGCCAGACGAAGTTGTATTTGCGACCTGGGAAACGAGCCGCTTGATCCCTGCTTACTCGGGAAACACAGTTCTCTGGGGCCACTGGGCTGATGTCGGTTGATGCCGAGAACAGAAAGCGCTGGTACGCGAGACTTTTCAATGCAACCTTCGGAATTGACAAGATCCGCAACGATCCCGAAACTTTTGGGCATCCGGCATCCAGTACATCTTCGCGGAAAGCGAACTGGAAAAATCGATAGATCAAAATCCTGAGAAGTGGCAAATCATCCTCAGCTCAGGACAAAGTGTTCACAAACTCTTCCGTCGCAATCTACAAACACCGGACAATGTAGACAGTGGGCGTCTGGCCTTTATGCGACCGGTGCAATCACCGCTGGCGCCGGAATCCCAACTTTCTTTTCGGCCTCGCCCACCTGATCCAGTTCCAGGTGCTTGGTCTCCGGAGAATACAGAAGGCTGATAAACGTCATTACCGAACCCACGGTTAAAACAACCGCCGGCGATAACCATAGATCCTGTTTTTCAATCGCGGCGATAAAAGGAATTTTGTGAGCCCACCACACGTACGCGCCAAACCATGCGCCAATCAGTGCTCCCGAAGAGTAGCCGAAACCGACTCCAGCCGCTCGCCGCTTGGTCGGAAAACGCTCGCACAAATATGCAGGAACAATTCCCCACGCCAGCTTGAGCATCGCCGCCATCGTCGTTCCGAGCACCGCCATCCAGAAATTCCTCTCAATCGCTGCATGATAGAGAACGTAGAAGACTGGAATGCCGAAGATTACAAGGAACACGCAATACCACTGCGTCAGGATCTTCCTGCCGGTGCGATCTGAAAGCCAGCCGTAGAAGTTGTAGCCCAGGAAGGCCATAAATAGCGCAAATCCATAAATCAAGCTGTAAGTCGTCGTATCGAAGCCGCGTCCGCGCAATGTCAAAATCTGAGGCAGAAATCCGTACACGGAGTAGTCCGTCAGGAAAAGGCCTGTCATGAAAAAGAAGACTTGCAGGAAGTCCCACAGTTGAGGCGGCTTGAAGAGACTGAAGAACGGGGCCTTTTCGATTGTTCCTTTACTTTTGGCCTTCTCGAATTCCGGCGATTCGTGAAGATTGCGTCGGATGTAAAGTGCAAGAAACACCGGCACGACGCCGGTCATAAATGCAATTCGCCAACCGTACTGACCCATCGCGTCTTTGGTGACAAGATATGAAATCAGAGCGAACACCAGCGAAGCAAGCACGTAGCCCAGAGGGAAGCCGGATTGGATGAATCCACCAATCGCGCCACGTCGCGGTTGCGGCGCGTGCTCGATTGCGAACGCGTGGCCGACCGCATACTCGCCACCGAAAAACACTCCCATCATGAATCTCAACACGCAGAAAATCACATAGGACCAGGCCCCAAGTTGCGCGTAAGTTGGCAGGAAACCCGCGAGTAATGACATCACGCCCACGCCGCCGATCGTCAACACCAGAAGGAATCGCCTGCCAATCTTGTCGGCATAGTGGCCGAAGATTGCGGAACCGATCGGCCGCGCAGCCATCGTGATCGAGTAGGTGAAAACGATCGTGATGTACTGCCATGCCGCGCTTCCTTTTGGCGAAGCAAACACCTTCACCAGAATGGGAGCCATCACCAGCACCATGGCCATGTCGTAGGCGTCCAGCATGAAGCCGAGGAACTGCGACATCATGGCCATCTTTGTTTCCTTCGAAAGAGGGGCTTCGGGGGTGACTACTTGCAGAGAAGCGGTCCGACGTGGCTTTTCGGGGTGCGGCAGAGTCGCTTGCGCCATGGTTGGCTCCAATCAACGGACATCAGAACATGCAGAACGAGTCGAATGAATACCATTCATAAAGGGCCCGCCCCTGTGATGGGAGTCACATGAGCTGGTGACGAATAGCGGCCGGCGACCATGTTACCCCTAATTTTGGGACATCGCTTGGATGTTTTTCAGGGGATGTGCCGAGCCGGCCAGATTATCCGAAAACTCCGCCAATCCACTCGGTCGGCCGCTCGATGCCGTCATCGCTCCAAGCGCAGATGCCATTCTGGTTTCCGTCTCTGCTTGCAAACCGGGTGTTCTGCAACTTCCCGTGACGAGTAGGGATTAGGGTCCGCTAACGTCCAATCCCCTGCCATACGTTCCGGTATGGTCGGGGCTGCACGACTGCTTTTCATTCCTCCAGGTTTGCAACCAGCAAAGGACCTCTCATGCCTTTTTGTCGCCGGACGGCGCTGATCGCGGTCTTCGTCTCCGTAGTTTCTTTCAGCTCGATCGCAGCGTCACTTGATCAGACCGCAAGCACCAATGATCCCAACACCATGATCCCAACATGGACCGCTCCATCAAAGCCGGAGACGACTTCTACCGCTACGCCAATGGTGGGTGGCTCAAAATGGCAGAGATCCCCGCAGGCCAAGCGAGTTTCGATACGCGTGCGATTTTGGTACAGAAGACAAGCCATCGGGTGCGCGATCTTATTCAAGAGGCAGCCGCGGCGCGGGCAACCAAGGGAACTCTTACCCAAAAAGTCGGGGACTACTACGCTAGCTTCATGGACGAGGCCGACATCGAATCGAAGGGAATGACGCCGCTCGCAAAGGAAATGGCTGCAATTGCGGCGATCACAGATAAGACCGCGCTCTCTGCCTACCTGGGCTCGACTTTGAATACCGAGGTGGACGGACTCACGGCCAATGCTGACCACGTTTTCGGCGCCTGGGTGAACCAGAGTTTTACCGACTCGCAACACTACGTCTTTCATTTGCTGCAGGGCGGTCTGGGAATGCCGGATCGCGACTCGTACCTTGACCCGTCGCCGAAAAACGCTGCGTTACGCGCTCAGTATCAGTCACACATCGCGGCAATTCTGAAGCTTGCGAATGTCGCAGACGCTAAGGGCAAAGCCGCTCGCATTTTGTCGCTTGAAATCCGGATCGCGCAATCCCATGCGCCCGACTCCGATGCGGCCGACGTATTCAAACAGAACAATCCATGGAAGCGCACCGACTTCAGCAGTAAGGCGCCGGGTCTGGACTGGGACGCCTACTTTTCCGCAGCCGGAGTGGCCGAACAGCGCGAATTCATCCTCTGGCAACCTTCAGCGGTGATCGGCACCTCTGCCCTCGTTGGAAGCGAAGACATCGATGTCTGGAAAGACTACCTTCGGTTTCACCTCGTTGAGCATTATTCCAGCGTCTTACCCAGGACCGTGGCTGCCGAAGACTTCGCCTTCTACGGCACGATTTTATTGGGAGCGCAACAGATGCCGGAACGCATGCCCGCCGCCATCATGGCCACGAACGGCGCCTTGGGCCAAGCCGTCGGTCGACTTTATACCCAGTATTATTTCCCGCCCGCAGCGAAAGCGAAGGCGCAAGCGATGGTCAGTGACCTGATCGCCGCCTATCGCGTTCGAATTTCCAATCTCACTTGGATGTCGCCCCCGACAAAGGAAACGGCGCTGGCCAAACTGGCCGCGTTAAGGATCGGAGTCGGCTATCCGGATAGATGGATCGACTATTCGACCTTTGACGTCGTGCGAGGCGATGCGCTCGGCAACCTGCGCCGGGCGGAAGCATTCAATCGCTCGCGCAATCTGGCCAAGCTAGAACAACCTGCCGATCCCGACGAGTGGAGAATCGATCCACAAATTGTTGGCGCGGTGATTGTTTTCACTCCCAACACTGAGACTTTTTCTGCCGGAATCTTGCAGCCACCGTATTTCGATAGTGAGGGGGACACCGCTTCAAATTACGGATCAGCGGGCGCAGGCATGGCCCACGAAATCACCCACAGCTTTGACGAACTAGGCAATATCTACGACGAGCAAGGGCGGCTCGGCATGTGGTGGACACCGGAAGACCGCGCGAAGTACCACGATGCCGCCGCGAAGCTTGCCGCACAATTTGATGGCTACTGTCCGTTTTCGGATCTCTGTGTCAACGGCAAGCAGGTGTTGAATGAAGATATCGCCGACCTCGCAGGATTGCTCGTCGCACATGACGCCTACCTGCTGGCGCTGAAGGGCAAGCCGGACGTGGTGATCGGTGGATTGAGCGGCGAACAACGATTTTTCCTGGCGTTCGCGCAAAGATGGCACAAGGCGCAGACTGAAGACGCGCTGCGTCGTCAAATAAAAACGGACACCCATGCGCCCGGAGAATACCGAAGCGACACCGTGCGCAACGTCGAAGCCTGGTACAAAGCCTTCGAGGTAACTCCCACCGACAAGCTATATTTGAGCCCGGAAGAGCGGGTTGCGATATGGTGATTCTGTTATGGTGACGACGCTGCGAATAGCTTTTGTGGAGTGGCCGGAAAATCTGTCAACCGCAGATGCGCAGTGGGACAGATTGAAAGACTCCGTTACGGCCGCCCGTCCCGACATCCTGGTCACCAATGAACTCCCGTTCGGCCCCTGGATCGCGGAAGGTTCTGCTTTTTCGGAGGACTTGGCCAACCTCGGTATCCGCTCGCATGAACAGGGACTTGAGGGACTAAAGGGTCTCGATCTTCCCGCCGTAATCTCCTCGCGACCCGTGTGGAATGGCAAACGGCTGGCGAATGAAGCATTTGTGCTTGAGAACGGAATAGTCCGCCCGCTTCACCGTAAACAGTATTTTCCAAACGAACCAGGATGGTTCGAAAGCGAATGGTATGTCGGTGATGATTCAGGTTTTAGCGTGGCCGACGTGCTGGGGTTGAAAGTCGGAGCGCTCTTGTGCACGGACGCAATGTTCAACGAGCGTGCACGGGCTTACGGAAAACAGAATGCTTCGCTAATCGTCATTCCGCGCGCGTCAGGGAGCAACATAGAGCCGTGGAAAATCGCGGGCGCAATGGCGTCACTCGTTTCAGGCGCGTACGTAGTTAGTTCAAACCGGAATGGCCGATCCGCAGGCGGAACGCAGTTTGGCGGCGGCGGTTTCGCATATGCGCCCGAAGGACAGTTCCTGGCCGTGACAAGCGCAACCCGTCCCATGCAAACATTGGAACTCGATCCGGAAATATCTACATCTGCGCGGCGCGGCTATCCATGCTATGTCCCCGAGATAGCTTGAGAAAATCCCGCCCCGGCGAAAAAACATTTCCTCAGACTGCCACTTCCTTTAGGGCTAATTTACATAGATTGCTTTCCGCTATTGTTGCGGCTCGAAAGAGCTTTGCTTGCTATCAGGCCGAATCCCTTACCACGGGCGAATCTCTCCAATTCGATGAGGTCAGCTTGTGCCTGCGCTCTCTCGCCTGCCTTCTTTTTCAATACCGCTGCATCGAGCTGAGTTTCGAGTTCGATTCCCAAGAGCTGATGAACACGGGCACCTTGTAAAGTTCGTTTCAGACGGGCGCGAGCAGACATTAAATGGCCTTCGGCGAGTTCCACTCGCGCCGAAGCAAGATCAAACTGGAGCCGGTCGAGTTGGTTTGTGCTCTTCGTGGCGAGCGCTTGGTCCAGTTGCTTTTCTTTGGCCGCTTCCACGGACTTATCCTGACCCACCAACGCATAAATCAAGGCGACGTCGGCCGCGAGTTCATCATCGGTTTGACCGTCCTGATGAAACTGCTCTTGGCATTTTCGGATCACAGTTTCGGCGTCGGCAGCATGGCCGTCTTCCATCGAGAGCCGGGCCAAGGCGAGTTCCGTTTCCGCGACGGCTTGCTTATCTCCAATCTCTTTGCGGAGAGCCAGCGATTCCTGGTAAGACTTGCGGGCCGCCTGCAAATCCCCTTGATCGACAAGCACGTGGCCGGCTCCGTAGAGCGTAGAGGCCACGGCCCGTTTGTCATCAATTTCCTGCGCAACGGTTCGTGCTTCCTTGTAACCACTAAGGGCCGCTTTCAGGTCCCCGCGTTGTCTGGCAACCTCGGCAAGGTCGGCGAGCGTCGCCGCTACGCCGTCCTTGTCTCCCATTTCCTTATACCCCGGCATCGCGTCCGAGAGAGCGCGTGCAGCATCGGTCAGATTCCCGCGAGCCAGAAGCATTTCGCCCAGATTACCGGAGACCGTGGTAATACCCTCGAGATCGCCCACTTGACGAAATACCTTGATCGCGTCCTGGAACATCGCCTCCGCGCTGTCCAAATCGCCCTGTTGATAATAAAAGGTGGCGAAATCGTTGGTGGCGCGAGCTGCGTTGTCGCGATCGCCAACCGCCGTGTAACTCTTTCGAGCATTCTCACAGGTTTGGGCGGTGGACTCCTCACCCCCGATCCCACAGAGAACACCGTAGGCTCGCGCAACCAGCAATCGCGAGCCCTGAGCGGTGCCCTTTTCGACGGCACGCCGTGCGGCCGCCCGCGCCTTGACGACATCCTTGGTAATCCAGGCACGGGCCTCGAGGTAGTCGATCCGTGGATCATCCCCAGAAGGTAGGGGAAGATGCCGAAGCGTTTCCAGGGTATGAAGCGCATCTTCCGGATTCACCCATCGCTGTTCGTCGGCGAGGCGAAGACCGTAGTCCAAATTGTCGGGGAACTGGTTAAAAAGTTGCCGATAGGCATCGATGGCTCGCGTCCGGTCCAGGTTCTCCGCGTAGTACTGACCGTCGATCAGCACACGATCTTCAGGCCCCAAATGCCCGGAAAGATCACGTGCCCGCTGTATTTCTGCGTGAGCCTTTGACGAGTAGCCAAGATGGGTCCATGCATCGGCCAGAGCGGCGTGCGCCAGGGGATAGCCGGGGTCGGCGGCGACAGCTTTCGTCAGCAGATCCCGGGCCTTTCCATAGTCAAACGCCCATAACCGCTCTTGGCCCTCCGTATAAAACCGTACTGCCTCTTGATTCGATGGAAGAGCGGCACGAGCCTGAATGCTGGCTTGCGAGGAGGCAGAGCCGATCCCCAAACTCTGCCGAAGTGCCTGACCTGCCTGGGTAGCGAGTTCGAACAGGTTCCCCTCGTTGCCCGTGAACGATTGCTGCGAAATGGTCTCGCCGCGGACCGTATCCTGCACTCGAACATCCAGCCGGATTCGTTTGTCCCCGTTGCTGGAAAGCGCGGTGTACGAACCGAGGACGACAAAATCGGCCCCAGAGTTCATATGCAAACGCACTAGAGACGTCTTGGCGAGACTATCTTCGTCAGCGAGCGGAAGTTCGCGTTTCACGCGGGCAACATCCTCGCCCGGAACCATTCGAAGCGCGCCATCGGAAGCCAACTCGGTAGTGAGCATTTCAGCGAAGGCTGGCGACAGCCAATTGTCTTCGGTTTTGCCGGGCAGGTTTCGGAAGCCAAGAACTGCAACCGATCGACGGGTCCGGATTGCTGGCACGGGGCCATCGGCGGTCACTTTGATAGACCTACCCCTCTGCAAACTACGGAGACCGTAAACGGTGGCCCCCACCAAAACGAGGCTCAGCGCGGCTGCAACCCAATAGCGGCGGTAACTTCGCTCGTCGGTCTCTGAAATTGTTCTAGGCGCGCTGACCGCAGCCGCAGGTACTGCGATTAGCGTTTCTGGCTGCGGCTTTGCCGGAATCAACCTCTCGGAACTCAACACCGTGACCGGGGCAACGAACCGGTACCCTCGCCGCGGAAGGGTTTCAACGTAGCGAGGCGCGTCGGCATCATCATTGAGCGCGTCCCGAACTTTTCGGATGGCCACACCCAGGCTGTTATCAAACTCAACAAACGTGTTTTCGGGCCAAAGACGCTGCCGGACTTCCTCGCGGGTGACGATTTCTCCTGGCCGCTCCAAGAGCATGACGAGTAATCGATAGGGAAGGTCCTGGACTTTCACGCGGACGCCATTCCGCGCAAGCGACTCCTCTCCGGTGTTCAGTTCGAACGGACCGAAACGGTAACGCGTCCTGCCTGAAACCTCTCCCGGCATGTCTTCCCCAAGGTTGGAAGATGGTAGCACGGCTAGGCGACCACCCTACTCGAGTTAAGACCAACCCGCAAGCTCATGTGGAACAAGGACTTTTCAGTTAAGGGAGACTTAAAAACCAGTTTCATTGACCGCGCAGTCGATTTCGATCAGATTCACGTCCGCCGAGGCAGCTCGCATGGGGCTCGGGCACCTCGATTGAAAACGACCGGAAGCCCGGAATTCTGAGGAGGACTTTATGACCAACAACAACTTTCACCAGGCCAAAACACCAAGATCTTATCTGGCAATCTGCTTAGTCGCTCTTTTTCTTGCGCTCTTCGGCTCCTATGCGCAGGGCCAGCAAGTCCACCAGCTTTTCTACAACAACTCAGGCTGGGCGGACGCAAACCTGAACGGATCTTTGACTAGTTCCGCTACCGGCGTGGGTGCTTTCACCACGACGCCAAACAACGATCAGCATGTCTTCTACATTTCCAACACCGGCGACATTCACCAACTCTACAACGTCGGGGGCGGGTGGACGGACCAGGACCTGACTGCGCAAACGGGTGGAGTTCCGGCCAACAGCATCTCCAACGTGGTGGGCTTCTCGAATCAGAACTTTCAGTACGTTTTCTACATTGGCGCTGACTTCAATGTTTATGAACTTTTCTACAACAACTCGGATTGGTCGTATACAAATCTCAGCGCCACCTACGGCATTCCGATTAGCGATGGCGTCGAAGTCAACGCATTTGCGACCTCCGACAATAGTTTGCACGTTTACTATGTGACCCCTGGGCCGCATGTCATCCAGACCTACAACGTGGGGAATGGCTGGCAGTATGAGGATCTGACTGCGGAAACAGGTGCCCCGCAACCTGAGGGACGGTTCCTCACGGGCTTCAATATCGCCAACCTGCAGTACGTGTACTACGTGGCCTTTGGCGGTGACGTCCACGAACTCTACTACAACAACGTCAAATGGGCCGATGAGGATATCACCGCCCTGGCAAAAGCCGTGCCCTCGCCGCAGTACCCGGATGGCTCCTTGTCTGCAATGGTAATTCCAGGGACCACAAAGTTGCGCGTCTATTACGTTGGCACTAACAATCACGTGATCCAGTTGGCCTCCACCAATAACAAGAAGTGGACAACCGCGGATCTGACCAAGAAAACGAAAGGGCCGTTGGCCAATTCTTCCAACGGGGCTATCGCGTTCGCCACGACTCCAAACAACCAGACCCACGTGTACTACGTTGCCGGCGATCACGTGAATCAACTGTTCTTGCCTGCTCCCGCGACTAAATGGTCGAACACAGACCTTACGGCCCTGAGCCACGGCGCCCTCGCGGACTTCAACGCGGCAATGGGCGGCTTCTCAATCGCGAACGAACAGTATGTGTATTACATCGCTCACTAACTCTCTACCTCTTCCGAGGACGGCAGCATCACGCCGTCCTCGGAGAGTAAGTGCCCAATCATTAAGCAGGTCGTTATTACTGCTTCAAAAGCTTTCGGCGCAAGGCAACAAAGGCAGTTAAGACATTCAAGATCCAAAAGGAGGTAATCATGCAACGCAATCATAGGTTTTCCTTGAATTGGCTGCTTCTCGTTGCCATCGGATTGCTCGCCGTTTCTAGCCAGGCACAACTTCCGGCGAAGCGAGTTTCTAGATTCGGCAGCAATCTTGACCCGCAGGCGACGCCAGCCTCGCCTGCCATTGCCACTTCAGGAACGGTACGTGCGCCGCAAGGCATAACATTCGCCTTCGGCCTTATCGATTTCCCGCGTTCTCCTGACAGCACTGCGCAGGGCCTGAACAGCCGAGGCGACATCGTCGGACTCTATGGCCCCAATCTTCCAACGTACGAAGGAACCGAACAGTCTTTCGTGCTTGAAGGAAATACCTTTCAGGAACTCGTTTATCCGGGAGCTTCTTACACGCTGGGACTTGGAATCAATAAGAGCCGAAAGATCGTGGGTTGGTACGCCGGACCGGACGGCAACCCGCATGCTTTTTTGCGCACCGGCAAAAACTACAGCAACATCGATCATCCCGGTTCCTACTATACGATCGCTTCAAATATCAATGATGCCGGCCTCATCATCGGCACCTACTCGCAGAACGCGAGCGACACTCTCCACGGATTCGTTCTGAAAAAAGGAGTGTACACAACGCTCGATCCCGACGGATCGATCTTCACGGAACCAGTGGGGATTAACTCCAATGGCGTGATCGTCGGATTCTGGGTAGACCAAAACCAATTTAGCCATGGCTTTGCCTATCAGAATGGCCAGTTCACGACGATCGATTATCCGGGCGCCAGCAACACGCAACTCAGCGGCATCAATGACCAGGGTCAGATGGTTGGTGGTTACGGAGACGCCATCGTCGTCGGCCAACATGACTGGCCCACACCTAATGCTTTTTTCCTCGATCAAGGAACCTTCACGCCGATCCAATT
Organism: uncultured Acidobacteriaceae bacterium; assembly: GCA_963822545.1. Classification (GTDB taxonomy): domain Bacteria; phylum Acidobacteriota; class Terriglobia; order Terriglobales; family Acidobacteriaceae; genus Acidiflorens. The sequence goes on along the minus strand of CAWGIB010000010.1, from coordinate 34,737 downwards.
GCCAGTCGCTGATGCGCAAGTTACATGGACCGACACATTTGTTGGAAACGAATTTGTGGGCATGTATATCGACAGCCTCGGCAACATGGAGGGGTTTTCAGCAACGATCAGCCAGTAGTGCTCCCTGCGGATTCAGAACGCACCAGATTATTTAGACAGCTATTTTCCAAGGAGGATGTCATGCGTATTAGCAGAGAAGTCCGTGTCCGAACCCCGTTTTTCCTGGCTTTAGTGTTGCTTGTAGCCGCCGTTGTCGTGGCGCAAAACGTTGGCGCCGCCCCTTCCGTGGAATCCTCGCGCATGCCTGTGAAGCAGCAGTTCGAGCAACTTCTGCAACACCTCGCACAAACGCCCGGTGCACCGGAAGCGCAATCATCGCCGGCGCGCTTCGATCCTCGCTCACGCGACGTTGCGAAGATATCTCCCGTGCAGTCGATTCGTTTGCCGGGCGCGCCCACGGCCGCCGCGAGGTATGTCTTTGGCAGGATGGACCTCGCTACCGGTGATTCCCCAACCGCGGTAGCGACCGGTGCATTCCAGACTGGCGGGCCGACCAGTATCGCCGTTGCGAACACCTACTACACCAATACAGTCTCGGTTTATCTCGCCAATCCGGATGGAACGTTTCAGCCAGCCGTAGATTACGCGACAGGAGCGGAGCCTTCCTCCATTTTCGTGGCGGATTTGAACGGAGACCACAATCTCGACTTAATGGTTTCGAATTGGACCGGCTCGGTATCGATCCTCCTCGGCAATGGCGACGGCACATTCCGGCCGCATGTGGATTATTCAGTGGGCGGCGGTTTTGTTGCCCAGGTCGTGGCGGGCGACTTCAATCACGACAATAAGCTCGATCTCGCTTTGGCCGTGGGAACTTCGTACTCTGTTTCGATTTTATTGGGCAATGGTGACGGCACATTTCAGCCGTCGATGAGTTACCCGGCCGGCAACGGAGCAAGCGGGCTCGTTGCCGGAGACTTCAATGGCGACAATACGCTTGACCTCGCGGTCGCGGGGCCTTCCGACCAGGTTGCCGTCTTACTGGGTAACGGAGATGGTTCTTTCAAACCGCCCGTTCAGTATGCGACGGGCGCGGTGCCCCTCGCGGTTGTAACGGCCGATTTCAACGACGATCACAAACTGGACCTGGCGGTCATCAATGCCACGAGCAACAACGTATCAATTTTGCTGGGCAACGGCGACGGCACGTTTCAGTCACACGTCGATTACGCGGCGGGCGATGGCCCTTATGGCTTGGTGGCCGCCGACTTTAACGGTGACGGAAAGGTTGACCTGGCAATCACGAGCTTCTATGACAACGCGGTCTCGGTCCTGCTGGGCAAAGGGAATGGAACGTTTGGGGCCAAAAAGAGTTATGGCGCGGGCTTGAACCCTTGGGGGCTGGCCACTGCCGATCTGAATGGAGATGGCAAATCCGACTTAGTCGCCACGAATTACGGATCGAATACTGTGACGCTTCTCGTGAATGAAGGCAAAGGCACCTTCCAAGGGCATTCCGATGTCGAAATAGGAGCAAGCACGATACCTTTCTCTCTGGCCATCGCAGACTTTGGCGCCGATCATATTCCCGATCTGGCGGTTGGCGATTTCGGATCCAATAACGCGTCGATTCTCTTAAGCAAGGGAGCAGGCAAGTTCCGGCCGGCAACCGCCTATCCGGCGGGATTTGGCGTCTTACAAGTCGCCACCGGCGACTTCAATGGAGACAACCTGACTGATGTCGTGGCAAGCAATGCAGGGTCGAATGCTGTCTCGCTGTTGTCTGGTAAGAGCGACGGTACGTTTGGGGCGCCGATCAGTTTTCCAACCGGCGGATATCCAACAGGGATCGCTACCGGGGATTTTAATGGTGACGGAAATCTGGACTTAGCATCCGCCAATCTTAATGATTCCACCGTCTCCGTTTTGTTAGGTAACGGAAGTGGAGGGTTCTCAGCCCACGTAGATTATGCGGTGGACTTCAATCCTGCCTGGATGATCAGCGCCGATCTCAACATGGACGGCAAGCTCGACTTAGTGACAGCTAACGCGGGCGATGACAGCGTAAGTATCTTACTCGGCAAAGGCGATGGCACATTCCTGCCTGCACTTACATATCCCGTAACACCTGGGGCGAATCCATACGAGGTCGCTGCTGGCGACTTCAATGGGGACGGTAAACTCGACCTGGCCGTCTCAGATTTCTATACGAACACCATCTCAGTCCTCATCGGCAATGGCGATGGAACGTTTCAGCCCCATGTCGATTACGCCGCCGGCCTCTTCCCGTATGACGTGGTGGTGGGCGACTTCAACGCCGATGGAGTGTTGGATCTGGCAGTAAGCAACAGCGAATGTTCGGTCCCCGCCTCGAACTGTCCAGGAACAGTTTCTATTCTTTTCGGTAACGGCGACGGCACATTCGAACAACATGTGGACTATCCGGTCGGGATCTATCCGATCGGCGTCGCGTCGGCTGACCTCAACGGCGATGGCGGGAGTGACTTGGCGGTAGCCAACGCTTATTCCAACTCAGTCTCTCTTCTTCTCAATCTTCCGGTCATTGGAGTCTTTCCTAATGCGCTGGACTTCGGTAAGGAAAAAGTTGGAGTCAAGAGCAATCCACAAACCATTACCATCGGCAACCCCAGCGGCACACCAATCAGCATCAGCAAACCGAAGATTGTCGGAGCCGATGCGGCAGACTTTGCCGAAACCACGACCTGTCCGCTCGCGCCGTCTACGTTGGTCGCAGGGTCAAGTTGTTCGATCAGTGTGACGTTCACACCGAAGTCAACCGGCTCACGATCCGCCACGCTCAGCCTCAAGGACAGCGTGCCCGGAAGCCCGCAACTGATTCCGTTAGCGGGCACCGGCCAGTAAGGCGGCCCTCGCAATCGAAGTTGAAGCCAAAGAAAAAAGAGGAATTCCGACATGTTCAGATTCTTGGCCGCTGCGCTCCTAGCTGTCGTTATAACGTTTCCCGCTGCTGGCGTTGCCCAGTCATTGCCTACCGGTTGGGAGTCAAAAATTCGCACCTATTACATCGCCGCCGACGAGGTCGAATGGGACTACGCTCCCGGCGGCGTCGACAAAATGATGGGCATGAAATTCGAGGGATGGGGAGAAATGTTCACCAAAAGTGGCCCCCACGCGATCGGCAAGGTCTATCGAAAAGCGGTTTATCGCGAATACACTGATGCCAGTTTTTCCAAGCTCAAACCCCGTTCTCCCGAATGGGAGCACATGGGAATCCTCGGGCCTGTGTTACGCGCCGAGGTGGGCGAAACGATTCGCGTCGTTTTTAGAAATCATGCCACCCGGCCCTACAGTATGCACCCGCATGGCGTCTTCTATACCAAGGAGTCCGAGGGAGCGGTTTACGATGATGGCGCAACCCCCGAGCAGAAAGCTAATTCCATTGTTCCACCGGGCCAAACGCACACTTACACCTGGGAAGTGCCGGAACGTGCCGGCCCTGGCCCCGCGGATGGCAGTTCGATCGTCTGGCTCTACCATTCCCATGTCGATGAACAGCGTGACATCAACAGCGGCCTGATTGGACCAATGATCATCACCGCCCGCGGAATGGGCGGACCGGACGGCCGTCCAAAAGATGTGGACCGCGAATTCATCGACCTTTTTCTTGTCTTCAACGAAAACCTCAGCTGGTATCTCAACCACAATATCCAGACTTACACCTCCGATCCCAAGGGCGTAGACAAATTGGAAGGTAAGCCTGCCGACCTCGACGGGGCTTTCTCCTTCATCGGTACCGGATTCAGCAGCGGAAACCTGCGAGCCTCTATTAACGGATACATGTATGCCAACGGACCACTCATGACAATGAAAAAAGGAGAGCGGGTTCGTTGGTATCTCGTCTCCCTCGGTGGAGCAGTCGACGGGCACACCCCACATTGGCATGGAAACGTTGTCACGTACCGCGGACATCGCACGGACGTCGTGCCCTTGGCACAGGCCGAGATGCAGACGGCCGACATGGTTCCCGACGACATAGGAACATGGATGTTTCACTGCCACGTAGACGAACACATGGTGATGGGGATGATGGCCCTATACAAGGTCGAGCCGTAGCGCGAGGTGCGGCTGTCGCGTGGAGGAAGCCAGAGCCAATGCAATCTGGAAATCCTGGAGGCCGGATTCCGACCCGACCTCCCGACCTTCGCACGGAGATCAAATACCGCTAACGAACCAGAAATCACGGGTGGCACTGATGCAAGGAATATTGAGCGATCAAAGATGGTTGACATGCCGAATGTCTAGTAGGTGCATGAAACCTTCAATAACCCTCGCGGTAGCGCTCGTCTTCTGCTTTGTAATGATCGCGACTGGCAACACGAAACTCCTGACGGCAGATCCACTGACCAATCTCCCACTCTATTCAGCCACCGATTCTCGGCTCCATTTAGGTAACGAACCCATCCGTCTGCCGGAGTCGAACGTGTGTGGGAGCAAAATGCAAGCCGACTTCTATACGGTATACGATTCCAAGGTGGACGCTACCGTAGCGTGGTATAGCGCTCACCTTCCAGGCTTCAAGAAAACGCATGCCTTCGCCGCGAATCGCTCCCAAGACAGCTTCTACAATCGTGAAGGGACCATATCTGTTTCGGTGACCGGAAGCTCGGGAAGAGCGGGCGAGAATACCGAGACTTATTCGGTCGTTTACTCGCTCTTTCAGCCCGCCCTCTTGGAGAAAACGATTATCGGGCTGAATCAACAGACAGTGGCCTGCAAGTGACAACCTTAGTGAAGCGCGCGAGCTCCGCAAAACCGTTGCGACCTTACGCCTGTTATCACCATCTCTGAACACTCGGCGCCTTCTGGGTACAGATCTTGTCACCTTCCCGACCATCCACCGAGCACAGAATCTTTCCAACTTCCTCAGATGTCATACATCGCCCGCGACACCCGTCGCAACTATAATGGCGCCCGCTCATATCTCTAGCTCGAAAGCCTGGCTCGGACCGTATGAAAGTCACTGTGCGGGATGGGCGGATGGACAAAATGCTCTGCTACTTTAACCGGAGGCATCCATGAAGAAATTGCTGGCAGAAACTGCCGATCGAGCGGCCCGATACCTCGCGGGCATCGCCAATCGGACGGTCCCACCGTTGCCTGCGGACATCGTTCGATTGGAAGCACTGGGAGGACCGCTGCCTCAATTGCCCACAGATCCCTCAGTGGTCTTAGCATTACTGGATGACATCGGGTCGCCCGCGACGGTGGCAACGGCCGGAGGCCGCTATTTTGGTTTCGTGATCGGAGGCTCGCTACCTGCGGCACTGGCGGCCAACTGGCTGGCGGGAGCGTGGGACCAGAATGCCGGAATGCAAGTGATGTCTCCTGTGGCGGCGAAGCTGGAAGAAATCGTCCTGGAGTGGATGGTGGATGTGCTGGGTCTGCCGTCTGGGTCGGGGGCGGGATTTGTTACTGGTACGACCATGGCAAATTTCTCAGCCTTGGCGGCGGCGCGGACGGCGCTGCTGAAGCGCGCGGGATGGGACGTCGAGGAGGACGGATTGTTTGGAGCGCCTCCCATTCACGTGGTGGTGGGCGACGAAGTTCACGTTTCGGTGCTCAAAGCACTATCGATGCTCGGCCTGGGGCGTTCGCGAGTGACTCGGGTTCCAGTGGACGACCAGGGACGGATCCGACTGGACGCACTGCCTCCCCTCGACGATCGGACGGTTGTGTGTGTGCAGGCAGGGAACGTAAATACCGGAGCATTTGACCCAGCCGGGGAAATCTGCGCACGTGCGCATGAGGCAGACTCCTGGGTGCATGTAGACGGCGCGTTCGGACTCTGGGCAGCAGTCTCACCGCTGTATGCCCCTTTGCTGGCGGGCGCCGGCGCGGCCGATTCATGGGCGATTGATTGTCATAAGTGGCTGAACGTACCTTACGATTCCGGTGTCGCAGTGGTGCGAAAGCCGGAGTATCTCCGGAACGCCATGACGCTGAGCGCCGCGTATCTGGCGACGAGTGATGGGCGCGAGCCATGTCACTACGCGCCGGAGGCGTCGCGGCGTGCGCGCGCGATCGAGCTGTGGGCAGCGATGCGCTCACTCGGACGCAGCGGTTTGCGGGAAATGATCGAGCGAAACTGTCGCCAAGCCAAAGAGTTCGCACAGCGCCTGCACAACGCGGGCTTCGCTATCTTGAACAACGTGGTCCTGAATCAGGTGCTGGTCTCGTTCGGCAACGCGGAGAACACTCTGAGGGTCATCAGAAATATCCAGAACGATGGCACCTGCTGGTGTGGAGGGACGCAATGGCACGGGCATACGGCGATGCGAATCAGCGTCTCCAGTTGGGCCACCACCAATGAGGATGTCGAGCGGAGCGCAGCGGCAATGATTCGCATCGCAAAGCAAGGGAGTTAGGAGCCTGCGTAATAGCTGAGAATGTGTCCCAGCAGTTCTGTGCAAGTCCCATGTGCGTTTGTCATTTGCACGACGTGCAACGCAAGAAAACATCGCCGCTAGGGCATTTTCGTCATGCTGGGGTGCAAAGCCAGCGCGCGGCAAGTCCCGGCATTCTCCCAACCGCCGAATCTACTTCCGCGGTCTTCCCACCCGCTGGGCCGTCGCAAACATCTTGGCAACCGTATCGAGGTCCTTCGGCTTCACCGCCCCTGGAGGGATTCGGGTGTTAGTCAAGTCTTCGAGCTCCAGCACGACCTCTCCCAGTGCCATCGAATCCACCAGCCCGGACGAGACCAGTGGCGTGTTCTCGTCAATCACCAGCGTCGGCTTTCGAATTCGCCGAACGATGTATTCGATCATCTGCTTGGCTTCTTCCGTCATTTCAATGCTCTCTCCCTGTAGAATTTCGCTCCTCATATCTCACCTGTAACAGCGCCGTTCTTAATCGACGTTGAGCTCTGGATGCTCTTTCTGTAGCTTTTCAAACGTCGCGGAACGGGCTGGTTTTCCGGCGGTGCTCTTCACAATCCACTTTGGGGGCTTTAGAAAAACTGTCGCAACGGTCACTCCCAGTCCGGCGGTCACCTGGGCGCGAATCTCACGATCAATCTCCGCGGTTTGGGCAAGCAGCTCTTCACCTTCCAATTCGGCGATGATGATGATTTCTTCTGTCCCGAAATCTGGATTGTAGACACCCATCGCAATCACTCGGCCATCATGAACGGCCGGATGGCACGCGGCAATCTCTTCGATGTCCTGCGGGTAGATATTTTCTCCGCCCACAATAATGAGGTCTTTCTTTCGTCCGACCACATAAAGTTCCCCATCCACCCAGAACCCAAGATCGCCTGTGTGGTACCAGCCATCGGTGATCGCCTTTTCTGTGAGGTCGGCACGGTTGTAGTAACCGTCAAACAAGCAATCGCTTCTGACAAGAATCTCGCCGGCGTTGCCGTCCGAAAGTTGTGCTCCCGAATCTGACACGATACGAATCTCGTGGTTGGGCAGCAATTGGCCCGAGGATGTGAAACAAACCGAACCCGCCGTCCCCTCCGCCACCCGAGCGACGCGATGTGAACTGCGAAATTGTCGGCCATCGGCCCAAATGCGCGTTGGGCCGGAAGGTCGATGAATGTCCGACTGCGTGACCGCGAAAACGTTCTCCGCCATCGCGTAAGAGCTTTGCAGCGCTCCCTCCTTCAGTCCAATTGCGGCAAATGCGCTTTGAAACTCCTGCATACTGCTTGCCCGGACCGGCTCAGAGCAATTGATCAGCGCGCGAACGGAGGAGAGGTCATACTGCGCGCGGCGGTTTGGCCGTGTGCGGCGCGGAACGAATTGGAATGCAAAGTTGGGTACCCAAGCCAGCGTGCACTTATGCTCGCTAATGACCTGCAACATGGTTTCCGGATGCATGACCCAGTCGAGCGGCGACTGCATCACGAGTGGCACGTGATAGACCATTGGAAGCATGAAGCATGCGATCAGGCCCATGTCGTGATAAAGAGGCAGCCAGCTATAAATCCGGTCCGTCTTGCTGTCGATCTTCAGTGCTTGCGCAAGATGCTCCAGTTGTCGCAACACGGCTGTGTGGGTCAGCGCCACGCCTTTCTGCAGTCCCGTCGTGCCCGCCGAATGCTGAATGAAGGCCAATCCATCGCTATGGTGCGTTGAATGCGGAAGGTCTTCCTCGCCACCCGCGTCTTTCCCGTAGCCGGCACGAAGAAGCCTCGTTTCCTCGCCCAGTGAAACGTGCCCGAGCATTTCATCCGGGAAATGTTCGTCAATGACGACAAGTTTGGCATTGAGATTCGCAGTGACTCCCGCGAGGCCGAACAGATACTTCGAGGGCTCAACCTTGTCATTGGGATAGGCAATAAACGCCGGCACCGCGCCAAGCATCATTGCGCCAGCGAAAATCGTCATCGCAGAAATGCCCTGAGGCATGACGATGACGACCCGATCTCCGCGATTCACATCGCGGTCGCGGAGCGCTCCCGCTTGCGCCCGAGCGCGGCGGCGGAACTCCCCAAATGTCACCGCCTCTTTTTCGTCCTCGTTTACCCACGCGGTGACACATAGACGCTCGGCCGGAGCGGCATACAGAGCTTCAATAAGGTTGCGATAGCGAACCACCGAGCATTCTTAGCGGAAGGGGTCGCGCGTCCTTGTACGCAGCCGGTTCGCCGATTATTCTTGTTCGCTGATCCTTTTGTTCGCTCGTCATACTTGTCACTTGAATTGTTGACCGGCCACATCTCGCCGGCATTCGCTTTCATTGCACGCGGAGGAATGTTGTCACGCGCCATCCTATACGTTGTCGCTTTTCTTCTTTGCTTTGCGATCTTCGGAAAGTTTCGTTCGCACCGAATACGTCAGATCGTCCTCGTCGCCGCCAGTTACGCGCTCTATCTGAGCTGGGAGCCCTGGTTTTTCGTCGTTCTCCTCACCTCCACGGTAACGAACTATCTCGTCGGACAAAGACTTCGTCGCACCCGCGCGGCTCTCACACTCTGGGCAGGCATCCTCTTCAACCTCGCTCTCTTAAGCACTTTCAAATACCTTCCCGAAGTTTCGGTCCACCTTCCACTCTCGTCTTTGCAAAAGTTCTCACACCTCGCGCTGCCACTCGGCATTTCCTTCTGGACCTTCCAGGCGATGAGCTACCTGTTTGATCTCTACCAAGGAGAGGAACTCGATGCCTCTTTCCCGGAATTTGCCCTCTACCTGGCTTTCTTCCCGGTGACCATCTCCGGCCCAATCTGCCGGATGCCCGAAATGCTTCCACAACTCCGCTCTGAGACTCCGCTGCGCTGGAACGACATCTCCCGCGGCTTTCAGCGCATCGCTACCGGAATCTTGATGATGCAATTGGCCAAACTACTTGGCCAGGGAATTCTCGCCGGTGACGGCATCAGTTCCGGCTTCGATCGCGTCACCCACTGGAGCGGCGCTGACGTCTGGTGCCTCGCTTTCGGCTATGGCCTGCAACTCTTCTTCGACTTCGCAGGCTACTCGCACATCGCGGTCGGCGCGGCCCAAGTGTTGGGAATTACCGTGCCAGAAAATTTCGACCGGCCGTTCCTATCCACCAGCCCTTCGATCTTCTGGACACGCTGGCATATGTCGCTTTCGTTCTGGATTCGCGACTACGTCTTTTTCCCTTTAATGCGATTGCGCCGCGAACTTTGGTGGCGAAATCTTTCCTTAATTATTGCCATGACGTTGTTCGGCTTGTGGCACAAAGCCACACTCCTCTTCTTACTGTGGGGCGCATATCACGGAGTCCTTCTCGTTTTGCACCGCCTAGTCGATGGCGTGCAGCGTAAGTATGACTGGACTCCTCCGAAAATTCTTTGGACTGTCCTCTCCCGGACCACAACCATCGCCCTCGTCAGCCTCGGATGGATCTTCTTTCGCGCCAATTCCCTACTCCAAGCGCAACAGATGCTCTCGGCAATTGTTTCGCCAGCCAGTTACCGCGCACACTTCTTGACCGCGAGTCTTTATTGGCTTGTCCTCGCGCTTGCTGCTAGCTACGCAGTTGTGCTTTCCGTGATCGACTGGCTCGATCGTTATACGACTGAATCGGCTAACGAGAACGCGCCAACCATTTCACAGCGTGGCCCATTCGCAAAGTTGGCCGATTGGCGTTGGTTCTGGATTCCGCCAATCTATGCGCTAGCTTTACTGTTTGTTTTGATCGTGACACTAAGTCGCGGTACGAACACGGCTCAACTGATGTACGGCAATTTCTGATGCTCGGGTGATTAAGCGGAGCTGGTTCATTCCACCATCATCCCATCCGGAGTAAAAACTGGGAACCCGTCCCATGGGCGGGACAGACGCAATTCGCCGATTGCTGCGTTGCGGTCATAGCCGAAGAGAAAAAGACCGTAGTTGTAATGCAACACCCGATCGGCCGGAGCCTGCGCAATTGACCACTGATACTCGGCCGAGGTTTGTTGGGGGTTTTCATCCGGAGACTCCGCCTGAAACGCCAACCGCAAGAGCTGGTCTGAATGGTTCAGCTGATTTGTGAATGGAGGCTTCTGCAGCCGCTCCAGCATTTCCCGTGCAATGCGAGTGCGATCATGACTCGTGAACGCAAGCAGATGTTCACATTCGGTTTCGGACGGAACATCCTCCGCGGTGAATGAGCGTCCTGGCGCTGTCGGCAATTTGCTGGCAATCTGTACAAACATCGCCCGCGCCAACAAGTAGTTCCCTGCCGCAGTCATGTGGACATGCTCGTACACCAGATCGCTGCCTACCGCCTCGTTCGGAGTTTGTTTTGAAAATATTTCATCTGCATCGACCAGTTCGGCTCCCGCCGACGACCCTACTGCGCGATTGATCTCGTTGATCCTGCTGTCAGCGCGGAAACGAAGCGTGTCGAGGTCGCGCGCTCGCCCGAAGTGTTGCTTTGCTCCGGCGTAGTCGCCCTGCATCCAGAGCGCACGTGCAATGCGGAATTCGAGCTCTGCATACTGATCGTCGATCTTGGCCGCGGCATCATACGCCTTTAATGCCTCGGGATACGATCGCGCCCCTTCAAGCTCCGACCCCTGTTGCACGAACGAATTCCACAATTGCAGTTCGCTTGGACTCAGACCTTCCTTGTGCATCGACGCGAACGGCGCGCAGTCCTTTACATTCGTCGCCACTGTACTGACAATCACGCGCGCGCCCGAACTGCGGGCGGTCTCGACCGTCTCCCTCAAATTCTGCTCGAAGTTCGCATAAGTATCTTTCATGAGAGGCGACGTGGCCGGAATCTGTTTGTCGAGAAACATCTCCATCCCGCCCCACTCGCGCTTCTGAGTAGCAACTTTTGTTAGCAACTGCCCAACCCGGCTTGAGCGCAACAAAATCCCCGTTCGGATCACCGGCATGCTCATGCCACCAGAGGTGAGCGCTGTTCCTGGACCGTAGGGTCCGACCACTTCGTTGTTCCCGGAATAAATAATAAAGAGGTCGGGACGCTCCTTCGCCAACCCCTTCGCGATCGGCAAGAGCACATGGGAATTGATCGCAACACTGCCCGTGTTGACGACCTCAAACTTCATCGCCGGATAGCGCTGGCGTAGCATCACCTCGAGATACCGGCTGAACGCGTAAGCCGGATCGGGATCGCCCATCGCAGCCGACTCTCCGAGGACGAAGATACGATATGTTCCCTGAGGTTTCTCAGCGGGAATGGCATACGCCTGCGGCGTTTTGATCATGCCCGGAGGAAAAAATGGCGCGGGGAAAAAAAGGTTGTAACAAGCAGCAGGTCGTCCCTGCACTGTACACGGGATCGTCAGTTCTGTGGGGTATCCCACGCCAAACAAGCGTAGTCCCGCTTCGACCAAGCCCAATAACAAAACAGGCAAGAAGACGGCAGAAGCAATTCGGGGCAACCAATAGCGAAGGCCGCGGCTTGAAGCTTTGCAGTCGTTCATTGAAGGCTTCGCGGATTCCAGATCTTCCAATGCGGGATTGACAGGACCACTCATTCTTTCGTTCCGTATTCGAGTCGCAACTCGGACATATACGATTCAGGGCTGGACCGGATCTGATTCCGTGGGCCTAACCGCGGCGTCAAACCTTAGTGATCCAGCCCTGCCCGGTTACCCCAGCGGGCGCCCAAAAGCGAGGGCTGTCTGCCAGAGCAAAGCGATGTATGCTCAGACGCGGCGGTGCAACTTGAGACGGATGCATCGCGTATGCCAAAATCGCGACTGCTCAACTGAACACTTCCATCTTTCCTTTCAGCCTCTTATGACCACCGATTTGTTCGCTTCCCGTGGTCATGCTCCCAAATCGAGCATTTCCCCTCACCAAGCGTGTGTTTTGCCCCTCTACCAGGTCGATGCGACCGCAGAGAACCAAGCTGAAGCGCTCTCCAGCAAGCACTTAGAGAACTTGGCGCGTGGCAAGCCAATTGCCTTTTCAATCCCGGTGAGACGGCATTGGCCTACACAAAGGCCATAAATTCAGTCCAAAAGGAAACAAATTTGATCGGGGACAACTGAGCCCCGCTGAGACCCATGCCAAAAACCTTCAAAGCCGTGATCGTGGGCGCTGGACCAGCAGGACTGACTGCGGCCTATGAACTCTCCAAGCAGGGCGCAGACGTCGTCGTTCTGGAAGGCGATCCCGAATATGTCGGCGGCATCTCGCGCACCGTCAACTACAAGGGTTTCCATTTCGACATCGGCGGCCACCGCTTCTTCTCCAAATCGAAGGAAGTCGAAGATCTCTGGACCGAGATCGCTGGCCCGACGACCTGCTCGATCGTCCACGCTCTTCGCGCATTTACTATCGCGGCCAGTTTTTCTCCTATCCGCTGAAGGCCTTTCGAGGCGCTGCTCGAAGCTCGGCCTGTTCGAATCGCGTCCGCTGCATGCTGTCCTTCGCCAAAGCCCGCCTTCGCCCGATCGCCGGACCCGAAAACCTTCGAGGACTGGGTAGCCAACCAGTTCGGCCAGCGGCTCTTCAGCATTTTCTTCAAGACCTACACCGAGAAGGTCTGGGGCATGAGCTGCCAGGAAATCTCCGCTGACTGGGCGGCCCAGCGCATCAAGGGCCTGTCGCTCGGCTCGGCGATCTGGAACGCCCTCTTGCCGCCGCGCAAGCCGAAAGACCGCAAGCACGTCATCAAGACGCTGATCGACTCCTTCCGCTACCCGCGCCAGGGGCCCGGCATGATGTGGGAGGCTTGCGCCGCGAAAATCCGCGATCGGGCGGCGACGTTCTGCTGGGCCGAAGGTCACCGGCTGCCGCTATCGACGCCGACCAGCAACGTTGTGGACTGTGACCGACACGCGACGCCGAGCGGCCAAGCCGACAGCATTCTGCGGCGAGCACGTCATCTCCTCCGCGCCGATGCGCGAACTGGTCGCGCAGCATCCAGCCGCGACGCTTTCCGACGATGCGACCGCGCCGCCAGTCGCTGCGCTACCGCGACTTCCTGACTGTGGCGCTGATCGTCAAGGACCAGCGACCGTTTCACCGACAACTGGATCTACATCCACGATCCCGGGTGCAAGGTCGGGCCGCGTGCAGAACTTCAAATCCTGGTCGCCGGAAATGGTGCCCGATCCCGCGACTACCTGCTACGGTCTCGAGTACTTCTGCTTCGAGGGCGATGGGCTCTGGAATTGCGCCGGACGCGGAACTGATCGAGCTGGCCAAGAAGGAGATCGCAGCAGATCGGCCTGGCCGATGCCGAACGATGTTGTCGATGGCTGCGTGGTCCGCCAGCCCAAGGCCTATCCGGTGTATGACGACGACTACGCCAGCAGCACGTCGACGAGATTCGCGCGCGAGCTGGAGACGCAGCTTCCCGACCCTGCATCTGGTCGGCCGCAACGGCATGCACAAATACAACAATCAGGACCACGCCATGATGACGGCCATGCTCACCGCAAAGAACATCCTGGCGGGCGAGCGCAGGTATGATGTGTGGGCAGTGAACCAGGACGCCGAATACCACGAGGCTGGAGAAGGCGGAGCCGAATCCATGAACGGACTAAATGTGGACTTGCGAAAAGCGCCCGCACTCGCGTCCTGAAGTGAGTTCCTGACTCGATGACTCAATACCTCCGCCTGCGCTCCCTCCAACTCGCCGCGCTGACCGCACTCTTTGTCGTCGTGGGCGAGAAAGCGCTGCGCCTGAAATACTTCGTGCTCGATTCCGACATCTGGTGGCACCTCAAGGTGGGCGACTGGATCGTGGACCATACCGCCGTTCCGCACACAGGGATTCTTTCGCTCACGGCGGCGGACCGCCCCTGGGTCGCCTACTCGTGGGGCTACGAAGTTTTACTCTCGCGCGCCTGCGCGTGGTTTGGCTTGCTCGGCATCGGCGTATTTGGCACGGTGCTCACGCTCACCGTTGCCTATGCAATTTACTGGATGCTGCTTCGTCTTTCCGGCAGCTTTTGGGTGGCGTGGATCCTGACTTGGGCTGTGTGCTGGTCATTCCTGTTCAATGGCACGCCGCGCCCATTCTTTTTCTCGATTGCGCTCTTTGCGGTCACGCTCACCCTGCTTCTCGAAGCGAACCGCACCGGTCGAATCGAAAGACTCTACTGGCTGCCCCTGATTTTCGCCGTTTGGGCCAACCTCCACATCCAGTTCATCTATGGATTGTTTCTCCTAGACCTGTTCGTCGGCGTTAACATCTTTCTACGTATAGCCCGGGCACTCCTGCCCGCCTTCAGGGCAAAACACTTGCAGGACTCTCCGCTTGACACGGGGAAGCTTATCGCTATTTCCGCCGCCTGTATCTTAGCGACGTTGGTAGGCCCGAACTTCTACCATCCCTACGTAGTCGTTCTCGAATACTCGAAAGCAAAGTTCGCCTACTCGGTAATCGTCGAGCTTCAGCCACTCAGCTTCCGCGGATACAGCCACTTCCTTGAGCTGTTCATCGCCGCCACAGGATTCTTCGCCGTGGGTTATCAGGCAACCGGCCTTCAGGCGAAGTTACACGGGAAGTCAACGCGCATCGACTTGTTCAGGCTGGCTCTTCTGGCCGCAGGCAGTGTAGTGGCTTTTCGCACCATGCGCGATGCCTGGTTCATTTCTCTTCCCGCAGCAGCCTGTGTGGCCGATGCCTTTCACGCCTGGTCCAGCGAGCGCCGCGAAGAAGGATCTCCCCAACAAACCCAAATAGTCGAGTCTGCCGAACCCTGGCTGGAAAAACTCGGCATCGCCGCTGCAGTCGTAGTCTGCCTCGCACTGGTAGCAAGCGCCGTGGACTTCAACGAGCGTGGACTCGACCGCGCCATCAGCGCCGACTATCCCGTGAACGCCATCAATTTTCTGCGCCGCAATCCCGCGCCGGGTCCGCTCTACAATAACCTCAACTGGGGCGGATTCCTGATGTGGTATATGCCCGACTATCCCGTCGCCATCGATGGCCGCAACGATCTCTACGGCGACGACCTCGACAAGATCTTCTACAACTCCGAGAGCGCCCAGGAGTCCTACAAGAGCGATCCTTATCTGAATGGAGCGGGTGTAGTGCTACTGGACTCCACGCTTCCGCTCGCCAAGGTTCTCACCATCGATCCCCGCTTCCAACTCGTTTATCACGACGACATAGCAACCGTGTTCGCCCGCCGCTAATCGAGCCTAACGCGCCGCCGTAAGGCATTTCCTATCAGCCTTGGGATTACCATAGTCACGCTCAGTCCGGCGGCTTGTCACTGATCCTCGGACGAAATATGTGCCATAAAAGAGTTGTGTTCCAATCTCCATTCTCTGCCCCGTGCTGGCGATGAGGCGCCAATGACAAAGACTGGCACCCTCTTGTTCGTGATCCTGCTGGCCGGATTGGCCGCCGCGCAAATGCCTGCGCCTTCCTCTACCCTCCTCGGCGCGCACAATGTCGGAGGACGCGGCTGTCTTACTTGCCACGCTCAGACGAGCGCTGTGACTTCGACTGAGCCTGGCGCACCCTCCGAGATCGCCCGTGCGCCTTGGGGTCCCAGCACCATTCCCTTTTACGGCCGAACCTTCGCCTTCGGAGACGGCGGGCGCTACGTCGAAGTTTTTCCCGCCGACATTTCCGCCAGTAATCGCGAAGTGAATGGCATCCTTATCTGCCTTAGTTGCCACGACGGCAACCTTACTCCTCCGAGCATGATGGTGGGGCAGTCGTTCGACCAGAGAATCGGCCTGCTGCCCGCACCTGCCTATGGCGGTCAGCCGATCCCCACACTGCTTGGCAGCGACAATTACGCCAACGATCATCCGGTTGGACCGAACGCCGTCATCCATGATGGCGAGGGATTGGTCTGGCTCAAAAACACATTCACGGTTGTTCCGGGCAGTCGCTACGCGCAGTTCCTTAACAACTACGGCTGGCCTGCGCTAGTTCCGGGACGTTCGTCGAATCCGTGGGGAATCAACCCGTCTGGGCAGCCTTTCGTCCTCTGCATCACCTGTCATAACCAGCACATGATGACCGAGTATGTGTCTTCGCGTTATAGCCAGATCGCGGGCGATGGCGGCGGCAAACCCTATACCACATTCTTCTTTGTGAACGGACCGTACAATCCCAGGCGCATCGTCAAAGCTGTGAATCCTACTGCCTCCACCGCTACCCAATTCTGCCGCCAGTGCCACTTCAACAATTCGAACGAAGCCAACAACGCGAACACCGTGCCAACTCTTCTGCAGAACTACTAAGACTCGGATGGACGAAAAATCCGCGCTTCCTCGGCAATGTCGAGCGGTGATTGTTCTTCAGAGGCTTCCATCGTTCAATTCAGCTATTAGCTCGGACTCAAAGATCGCCCACCGCTAGTGGTTCTGCGTGCTCATGACGCGGACACGTCGGAGAATCAAATAAACTTGGCGGACGTAAACTCCCTGCTTGTAGATCATGTACCCATCCGAAACATGCACGATCTCGTATCCCTCTGCAGCAATTTCGGGTATGCCACACTGCATCATGAGCTGCGGCTGCTCCGTGAATGCCACGACATATTCCGGATTAATCCGCCTGAACTCTTTGGGATCAAGATCGAAAGCGCGCAAGGGCAGACCGTGGTGGTAATACGCGGTGGGGATGTTGGCTAGAATGTTATGGTCAAAGTAAGGCTGAATTCCAACAACTCCATATAGGAATCCGACTATCTTCTCTCGGTCGGCTCCGACCGACTTCAAGTATTTCGCTGCATCCTCGGCTCCACTGTACGGAAATGAATACTCGTGCCGTATTGCTACCTCCGCATCCCAGATATTCAGCGCACACAGGCAAAGAAGTGCCGTGGTCATACATTGCAGCGCACGGTGGTGACACAGGTTGAACCGCCGTTGCTCATCAGTGCTGGGCCAAGCAACCCATATTGCCGCGATCGCAGCGAGAAACAGCGTTCCATGATGATGCGCGTACCCGTGTATCAAGGCGTAAAGGGCGATCAGCAATCCTACCGGTAAAGCGAAGACAAGGAGACTGCGGCGCAGGAAAAACCACCATCCCGCAAACAGAATGAAGAGCGCCGATGGCAGCCAATAGTCGAAAAAAGCGCCCGAAATCGTCGACTCTAACTTGACGAGTTTTGTGGGCTGCATCGCCTGCAAGGCTGGAGCCATCGGTTCCCTTTTTGCGAACTCTCCGACGTCCGGCGTCGGTTTCAAAATCACAACAATGAACGCGAACGTCACCGCCATCACTCCAATGCAAATCCAGTAGCGTTTCTTTACTCGCGCGTCGAGCGTGTCGCGCGCACGCCAAGCATCGATCAGATACGCAAGCCCTAAGCATCCCGCCAGAATCGTCCCGTGCAAGCTCAAATTCGCGAGGAGCACGAGGACGACCGTCATTCGCTCCGGATGCTCGCGGTCTTTGAAGAGCAGCGCGGCGGCGAACGCGAGCAGCGGCAGCAGCGTGTACGGACGGGCGATCACCGCGTACTGATACACCATGAAATAGGTAAAGGCGAGCGGCCATCGAATGTAGCGCGGGAACGGCGCTTTGAAGATCAACAGGGCGACACCGGCGAGCGCGCCCACGGCTCCGATGTAGCCGAGTGCCCCATAGCGTGCATGAAAAACGTGCTGCGCCACCCACAAGATGGTATGCCACAGGCCGGGCGAGCCTTCATAGCGCAATTCGTAGAACCAGATGGTTTTGAGGTCGAGGTCGCGAGCGATGAGCCAAGCCTGCGCCTCGTCCGCCCACTTCTCGTGATAAGGAAGGATGAAGCCAACGACGGCGATCCAGAGTCCGAGGACGCCGAAATCGGCGACGCGCCACCAGGGAGATTCCGGGGCAGGAGCGGACGCGTAGACGGGCACAACATTCATGATCGGCGCAGGAACGCTTTCAGTCGGAACCGCGATCGTGTCGGGTGAGTCCGTCATATTCGCTCAAACCGTCGGCCAGAGGTCGGAGTCAGACGCAGCAAGCTGCGTCTCTATGTTGGAAATCTCATTCTTTCTCCAGAACGAGTGCGACGCCGTCACTGTAGGCCACTTTGTATCCGGGCACTGTATTGAGCGCTTCAGCCATGATCGCGGACCGCGGCAGAACGATCGTGCGCGCATTCGCGAGCGCGGGAAAGTCCGTGTAGCGCACCTCTGCATTCATGACCTTCGAATACTGGATGATGAACTCGTCCCCGTAAAGATCGGTGCGGCCATCAATCGCCACCGGATACTCGGGCAAATACCAGGTCAGAAACCCGCCCCATTCGAAGGCATTGAAGAGCGGCTGAGGCAACTTGTGCTCGCGAATGTAATTGGCGGCGGCGACAGGATAGCTCTGCGCGGCTTTGGCGAGCAGGACTTCGGAACTGCGCGGCAGGACGAGCGCAGCAGCTGCGATCAGAACCGCGAATGCGAGAGCTCCGGCTGTGAGTAGATCGCGCAGCGGCATAGAGTCAGCCCTGGTCGAGTCGGCGGCCAAAACGCGAGTCATCAGCATCTCGCCGATCACCGCCACGGCGGCGAGCACGACCAGCCACACGTCGCGCTGCGCGTGGAACGAAAGTCCGGCGCAGATCGCGAGGAGCGTGATCAAAAACAGGTCGCGGGAACGGCGAAGACCGAGCGCCAGGAACGCGGACATGGCAAGTAGAAGAAGAATGTAATCCTGGGACTGCCGAAAACCGGGCGCTTTGTAATCCGGCAGGTAAGTGTTCGCCGCGCTGAAGATCGTGGAAAAGAAAACTCCGTAGGGGCGGTAGAAAAACGGAGTAATGAAAGTGGCGAGAATGGAAACGGCGATTGGGGATGCAACCTTGGCCGGGGTCAGCAAGGACGATGCACTCGTCGAGACAACGCTTTCGAGCGGGAGCGACGCCAGAAATAAGCCCAGCAGCATAAGACCGTACACAAAGTGCACGTCGAGGTTGGCCCACACCAGGAAGAGCGGCGGAAGCCAGAAAAGCAGACGCGGGCTGCCGCTGCGGCGGCTTTCCAGCAACAGCAACAATTCCACGCCCAGAAGAAGGATGGAACCATAGGCAGGAGTGGGCGGAGCAGCAGCGAGAATATATTGCGCGACGAGCGAAAGTGCGACCGCTGGCCAGAACCTTCCACGGTGTCCCCCAGCGAGAAGAAATGTCACAACAGCCAGGAACGCCTTGAAACCCATGGCGAATATCGGGACCGCCCGAAGCCCCGTCAGCTGATAAAAAATTGCGAGCTTCAGATCGTAAGTCCAACTGGCAGCGATCCACGGTGTATCGCTCGCCTGCGAGAAGATGCCGGTGTGTGGCAACGCATGATTGTGCAGGATCCAGAGCCCCGAACTGAGATGCCACCAGGTATCGGCGCTGGGCAGACTCGAAAGCGAGGAGCAGCGCACCGCCTCAGCAAGAGCAAATCCGCTGAACAGCGCAAGCAGAGCCACGACGCGTAGAGGGCCCCGCGGCCGTGCGCGTTCACTCATTTGCCGGGCTTCCCCTTCTTCAAATTCTGCCCGGCAGGGGTGACGGTTCCATCGGAGTTGTGGTTGTACAGATGGCAGGTCAGCGTGCAGGTGTTGGTGCCGCGGTTGTAAGCGATGGGCGCACCATTGTTCTGGCCGACGACATTGCCGTCAAAATTCACCATCCGCTCGCCCGTTATGTAGGGCGATACGGCCCCCATGCCGTGCGGGGTGTGGCAGACGGAGCAACTGAAACCGAACTGGTAAGAGTGCAGGTTGTGCTGCGTGAAGCTGGTGTTCGCGAAGATCTGCCCGAGGTCGTGACACTTGGCGCACATGGAATACGGCCCGGCGACGCTCGTATCCGGAGTCGGGAAAAGATTGGTGACTGTGCCTCCTGGCGTTGCAGCCTGGCTGAACTGGTAATTGCGCTCGAGAATATGAGCGTTGACCGAGCCGTGCGGGCCATTCGCTCCCGTGCCGCCAAATTCTCGATTGTCATCGCTGTTATGGCAGTCGGTGCAATACTGCTGTGTTCCCACCGCAATCCCTGAGTCCAATCCTTTTTGGTTCAACATATCCGTTAACAGACTGGGTTGAGGCAACGGACTCGTTCGCGGGTGAGTCACAGGATGGCTCGAGGTAGCGGTCGACGCGAATTCTGCAATCACGTTGAGCGGGTCCGGCGCCGCCACGACTCGCACCGGCGAGTAGCCGTACTGAATCAGCCGCTGCTTGCCGGTGCTCGTCCCGTGACAGCGCAAGCAGGTTTCATATTGATTGACTGCGGGAATAAGTGGCGTCACGCCATCCAGCGCACTGATGCCGGTTGCTCCCTGCTGCGGCGGACGAATCGCGGGGGGCAGACGCGACGGCAACATTGGGTTCGAAGCATGCGCATTGTGACAATCCACGCAGGTGGCGTGGCGATTGTTATTGAGCAACGTGCGTTTCGGCGGCGTCGTGGAAATTATTGCCCGCGGGCAGAGGATGGCTGACCTTCGCCACCTCGGCCATAATGTTGGGCGCGGCCGGTGACACGTAGGTTCCGCCTTCATGACAAGTCATGCAAGCCTGCGTGACGGAATCATAAGACGGAGCCGCCGGCGTGGCAGGCCGCAAAAGCCGCGCCGGCGCAGACGAATCGTGTGACAAATGGCACGATGTGCATGCGTTCACGCCCACAGTTGGGTAAGAACCGACGTTTCCATCGGGCGAAACCTGGTTCGTTGCCGTCTGGTGAATACTATTGGTGAACCCCGCCAAAAGGTTGATCTGTCCCTGCACTACGCGGTTGGGATCGTGGCAGGCCAGGCACATCTGCCCGCTGGAACTGTCGCGCACCAGAAAATTCTGCGCGACCAGATCGATGTTCTGGACGTGCGGATCGTGGCAGCTCGTGCATTCGATGTTGCCATTGATGAGCTTCACAGCTCCGGTCGGATCGCCTGTTTTGCCCTGCGAAATAAGGGAGGCGACCAGGTCCGGCGAATCCTTCATCGGCAATACAAGGCTGAAGGGATGCGAGCCCGTCAGCGTAGTGCCGAACGAATCCACGCTATTCATCGAACCCACGACCGGTAACGGTCCGTAAGCTTGCGATTGTCCTACCGCTACGGTTCCATCATGGCAACTCAGGCACAGGCTGCTCGTGATCCCAAGCGTGGGCTTGGCATTGCCCTGCTCGACATAAGTCGAACTGTTGTATGGAGTGTAGGAAGCGTTCGAATATTTCTGATTCCAAAGCGGCGAGATCCCGCCCAGGCCGCTGTGCGGCGCGTGACAAAATGTGCAGCCCAGGCTGCCCTGCGAATAAACCGACGCGCCGCTGCCTTGCGTCAGGTTGTGCATGCCCAGCACATCGACTGATATCTGGGGCGCCTTCTTACGCTGTGCGAAAGCGAGCGCGGCGGTCAGCAGCAAAGCAACAAAGAGGATTCGCCTCATGGCTGCTTCCTCCCATCGCCCGCGACGCCATAATAATGAAAGACCTCTACCCGCCGGTTGAACGAATCGACAACGTAGATGCGATCCTGCCCGTCGATCTGCATCCCGGCCGGCAGTTGAAATTGTCCCGCCCCGGTGCCGCGACCGCCGAAGTAATACAGCAGCCGCCCTTCCTTGTCGAACACCTGCACGATGCCCCACTGGCCGTCGACTATGTACAGATGGCCTTCGGAATCGAACCCAATCCCTTTGGGACGGAAAATCCAGCCCGCTCCATCGCCCACTTTGCCGATCGCATACTTGAACGTGCCTGAGCGGTCGAGCACCTGCACGCGGAAATTCATCGCGTCGACCACCACCAACTCCTGCCCGTTCAGCCGCAACTCTGTCGGGAAGTTGAACTCGCCGTCGCCCGCGCCCGCCTTGCCGATCACCTGCAGCACGCTGCCCTGCATGTCCATCATGTAGATCTTGTTGCGCAGCGTGTCTGTCACATAAATGTGTCCGGCCGCCGAATCCACGGCGATCCCCGTCGGACGCTTGAAATAACCCTCGCCGCCCTTCAGGCTGCCGAGGGCGTGGCGATATTTCCCATTCGCATCGAAAACAAAAATCTTGCCGGCCAGCGAATCCGTCACGTAGATGTTGTCCTGCGCATCTACCGCGACGCATTGCGGCGTCAGCATCGGGTCTTTCCCGGCGTCGCGCCGCGAGAGGAATTTATATTTCTGCTGCTTGAAATCAAAAATATGCACGCCGACCGCGGCTAGGTCGGTCACAATGATGCGCCCGCGCGAATCGATCGTCACGCTGTAAGGACTGACCAGGTAGTGAAAGTCGGGCTCGCCCGCGATCACGTCGACCACGCGCGTCCAAAAGCTGCGTTTGGGCTTGACCTCGCGCTCCAGGCTGAAGCTGCGCTCGTAGGAAAGTTTGCGTCCGCCATCCATCAACAAATCCGGCGGGGACTCTTCTTTGGTTGTCGTTTTCGAGCGCTTCATGGCGCTCGCCGGCACAGCCAGCAAAATCACCAGCAAAATGATCAGGCCGGCGATAGCCGGCCCACTTCGATATGCCGGCCCGCTCCGCTCTTCTAGAAGAAGTCGAACCATCTGGAGAATCCCACGAAGTATGAGGTTGTGCTCGCCGGGGTGCCCACGGCACTGATGCCCTGGGTGAATCGCGTGTAGCCTGCCTGGAGTCCGATCCTTCTCAGATGGTACTGCATCTGCGCGTTGTAGATCTCGGTATCGTTGTGCGAGAGCGTCTGGCCCAGCGTATTACTTAGCGCACGGCTGAATGTGCCCGAGATCATTAATTTCCGGAGCGGCGTTACCGAGAAGCCTCCGCCGTAGCTGTCCCCGTTGTAGATAATAAAATCGTTTACGCCGGGCGTCGGCGGTAATCCAACGATGCTGCCTGCGCCTAGAAGCGACGTGCCAGTTGCCTGCGTATAATTACCTGTCATCTGAAAACGCCGTGAGCCAATCGACGTCGAGAAGCCTTCGCTGCGATTCGTTGTCCCCGAGTAATTCGTCAGGCCGCTGTGGTTTCCGTTAAATGCCCCCGTCCATTGCCATCCACGGCCGAATCGCCGGTGCACGTTCGCGCTGTAGTTGTAATAAGAGGTCGTATACGTGACCAATAGCGTCTGCACGTTCTGCGCGTAGCTGAACTGGCCCGCCGTTTGCCAGCCCAAGATTCTGTGCGAATAATTCACGTTCCCGATGAAGCCAATCGCGTTTGTGTCCGCTCCATTACTACTGTCGAGCACCGTGGCGGAAAAGCTGAACATATCCAGCAGCCGCTTCGAGTAGTTCACGGTGCCGCTGACGAATGTTCCGGTGTAGTTTTGTCCGAAATAGAACTGGTCGTAGTGTGTTGCCTGCGCCGATCCCGATAGAAAGTTTGTGAACTGGTAGCTTGTTCCCCCTCCCATGGTCATCGAGTGTGAGCCTGATCCCAGATTTACCGGCACTGCTCCGCCACCCGTTCCCAGGCTCTGCGATAGGTATCCGCTCAGATTGCTGCTATAGCTTTCCGCGACGTTGAAGGAGAATTTCTTGGTGGGGTGAAAACTTGCGCCCGCGTTTTCGTTGTCGTCGGTGTAGCTGTTTTGACTCAACGGTGTGCCGGGAGATAAGTAGTTACCCGTGCTCGACGATCGATCGAAGGCGGCAAAGAATGAGCCATGGATCGGAAGGCTGTGCTGCGCTCCGAATCCAATGTTTTGCCCGCTCGAGTCCTGCACCGATTCTCCCTCGCCCGTCAGGAATTCCGGATACTCCGAATTCAGGCTGTTGCGCGTATAGAAAGCGTTCAACCGGAATCCCACAATCTGATAATTCGAGTGGACGTTGAAAAGCTTCGTGCTCGAACTCGTTTCCTGGTCCGTGCCATAGATGTTCCCGCTGCCGCTTCCCTGCGAATATCCCACCGAAAGCGTCGGCCAGTCGGGAAACAATGCGCTCCAGTTGATACCGAATCCCTGGCCCTTGCCGATGGTGGTGAAGTTGGGTTGGCCAGCCAAGCCAAGCGTACCGCTGCTGTTGCGGTCGTAACGATAACTGACCGACCCTGGAAAATGGCTGCCCGTGAAGAAATTCGCAGTGCCGTCAATGCCGCTCGCGCCGGTCAGCGATTGATAGCTCGAATCATTTCGCGACTGGTTGTAATAAGGCGTGGCGGAGAACGACAGGAAATTGGGGTTGTAGTAGTAGCCGGAGAGCTTGCCATCCATGCCGAAATCCAGGCCGTGGCTGGAGGGAATGGCGTCGCCATAATCGCCCGCGTATCCGGCGGTAAACATACCGCCGGCATTGAGCTTGGTATTTTCGCCCACCGAGAGTGCCTGGGGAGAAGCTTGGCCGGCGGAGAATTGGGCCACCAACAAAAGTGCCACCCAGATTCCCAGTCCTAATCCGAAGCTGCGATTTGCGCCCTTCATCGCTCGAAGTGCCTTCCTGCCAGAGATCCCCGCTACCTGACTAAAGGCACAACAGTTGCCAAAGTGGAGTGAGGAAGCACGAATTAACAGGCAATAGATTCAATGATTTACGGAAGCAAGTCCGGGCGTCGCCAGATGTCACATCGAGGAGTGCGGGATATCACCCGGTGGACCGCTCAAAAGGCTCAGAAAGCGGGACTCATTGCGCCAGCGGGACCTCATTGAGGCATTCAAGCATTGAGGCATTCAAGCATTGAGGCATTCAAGCATTGAGGCATTCAAGCATTGAGGCATTCAAGCATTGAGGCATTCAAGCATTGAGGCATTCAAGCATTGAGGCAGTTAGTCATTGAAAGTCAAACGCCGACCCAAAACCCGCACCGCAGCCGAAGGTTTTCAATGACTAAATGACTAAATGACCAAATGGCTCAATGACCAAATGGCTCAATGATTGAATGATTCAAAGTTCCTAATCGGCCCGGTTCTGCTTGCAGGTTCGGAGGGAGGCACCAAAGATTGCCAGCAGTTCATTTGCTTCTTTCAGTAGTTCTCGGGTTTTAACGGGGGAGACAACTCCGCTTTCGCCGAACAACTCGAGCCAGAACACGCTCTCGTCAGCTTCCTCAATCACAACGCTCATTTTCGAGATGAATTCCGCCCTGGATCGCGCGCGACAAACCGCTCGATAATTCGCCGCGATCGACGTTCCGGATCGCAGCAGTTGTTTTCCCAACGTTTGTGCATCCGGAGAGTGCGGCAACGACCGAAAAAGACCGACAATTCGAATCGCAAATCGCTTCGTCCGCAACTTGAGCTGCGCCGCCCGCTCAAGAGTGGAACTCGAACTTTGCGACTCAATCATGAATGGGAAAATTACGAGACATTTAGTCACGACATTGAGTCAGTGAATCATTGAGTCAGTCCATCATTGAAAGCTTCGCCCCATACCAAGGGTGAAGCGGGTTTCAATGACTATATGAATCAATGATTGAATGGTTCAATGATCGAATGGTGAAAATTTAGTCATTGAGCCATTCAATCATTG
Organism: uncultured Acidobacteriaceae bacterium; assembly: GCA_963822545.1. Classification (GTDB taxonomy): domain Bacteria; phylum Acidobacteriota; class Terriglobia; order Terriglobales; family Acidobacteriaceae; genus Acidiflorens. The sequence continues at coordinate 8,971 of CAWGIB010000010.1, read as the reverse complement.
AAAACCTTCGCCCACACTGCCGGTGAAATACGGGGTTCAATGACTAAATGATTAAATGCCTAAATGATTCAATGACTAAATGAGTAAATCTCCTTACACCACCTCAACTTTGGCCTTGGCCCGCAGCTGCTTCGCCAATCCCGACCGCAATTTCTCATACTTCATCTTCTGCAATTCGGTCTTCAGGTCGTTCTTCACTTCGGATAATGGCTGTTTCCGGGCTGGGTTGTGCGCGTTCAAACGCACGATCGTATAGGCCGATTCAATCTGGATCAGCCCGCTCACCTGTCCCGCTTGCATGCCCGCGAATGCTTTCACGATCTGTGGCGGCAGCTTGTCGCGTCCGACCGCTTTGTGGTCGCCCATGTTCACCCGGAAATCGTCTTCCGAGACGCTCTCCGCCAGTAATCCAAAATCCTGGTAGCTCTTCGTCGTCTTCGCTTTTTTCAGCGCGTCTTGCGCCTTCGCCAGCGCTTGTTTCGCCTGCTCTGTGGTCGGCTTCAGCGGAGGAACGACCGAAATGCTCTGAAAGTTGTAACGACTCAGGCTGCGAATACTTCGCCACGTTCTTCACGTAATAAGCCTGCAACTCGGCGGGCGTAATCGCCGACTTGTTCTCCACGTCAATCTTCAAGACCTGCTCGATCAACATCGACCGCTTGATCGACTCGCGTAACTTCTGCTCGGAGCCGCCCTGCTCCGACTGCAAATACTGTTGGTATTCATCGGGACTGTGAAACTGTTTCTTGAACTCCGCTTCGGCCTGGTTGATTTTTGCCGTGGGAATTGTCAGCTTCCGCCGCCCCGCATCCTGATACACCAGCTCCTCGAAAATAATCATCTCCAGCGCGCCCTGCCGGATGGCCGCTTCCTGCGCTTTGGGGAAGCCGTTGTGCTGCCGGGCATAAGGGAAGATGGCAAACATCTCGCGCAGCAGGTCGCGATCGGTGAGCGCGACGCCATTAACGCGCGCCACTGGCTTGTCGGTCACAACCATCGGCGCGGTCTGCTGCATGGCGCCGGGCGCCGGGACAGCGGATGCGCACCGTAGTCGGCGCATGTGATGAAACCTGAGCCAGCGCCATACCTGAGAGAAGAAGCGTGCTGATTAAGAGTCTGTGTTTCATTGCCATCCCCAATCTATTGGGTCATTGAATCATTGAGTCATTGAATCATTGAATGGTCCAGCCGCGTTCTAGGGGTTTCAATGGCTAAATGACTAAATGACTAAATGGTTAAATTGCCAATTTCTTTCGTGAAAAAAGGGGGAGAAACCTCTCTCCCCCTTTCTGGAAAAACTTCCACATCGGCTCAGGTCTACTGGAAGACCGTCGGGATGTTGTTGGTGTTGTTCGCTTCGTTCGCCTCGCCAAAGTGGCACTGACGGCAGAACTGGGTCGTGGAAGCCGCTTGGCCAGCAGTCAGCTTGCCTTGCAGGTTCGGGTTGTACGGGCCGTTGATGAAGAAGTAGGTGGCGTAGTACTTGCCGCCGCCGTCGCCCACGATCGGGCTCGATGCGCTCGACGTGTAAACGGTCATCACGTGCTGGTTGTGGCAGGTGGTGCAGAGCACGTAGGGCTTGCCTGCGCCGTTGATGCCGCAGGGATTCGACCATTTTCCAGGCGCCAGTGCCGGATAACCATAGTTAGCTACGAACTGGGCATATGGTGATCCAGCAGTGATCGGTGAACGTGTTGTTGGCCCAAACCAGTCCGCTGCCGGAGCTGATTGTGGCATTCTGGCCCACCGGGTGATCATTGGTGTAGTTGCCCGCGCCGGTACCGTCGCTGCCAAGCAGGGTTGGGATCTTCTGGCTGCCGTAGGTGGTGTTGGTCAACAGACCGATCTGTTGTTCGTAAGACCAGTTCTGCATCATGTTCGACTGGGTCAGGTTGCCGTCATGGCAGCTCAGGCAAAGCAGGATGCCGCCGACTTCCTGGCTTCCGCTGGCGATTCCGTTGGGCAGAACTTCAACGTACCGGCCGTTATCGCCGAACGCGATCGTCTTGCCATACAACGGGCTGGCGTCCTGGCCCCACAATGCATAGGACCCGGCATCCGCCGTGCCGCCGTGACCGGAACCGAAAGAGCCGCTATGCGGAGCATGGCAGCCCGCGCAGCCGCGGCCTTGGTTCTGGTGAGCACCCAACACGTCAACGGTCGATGACCAGTTCTGCGCCATCATCAATCCGGCCAGCGCCAGGACGAACAGTACGAGTAACATCGCTTTCTTCATATAGATAAGACCTCCATAGATGTGTACTTCTGTTTACAAACTGTCAGAGGCTTAGGCCGAGGACCGCGTTTTGTGCCTGGGCACCATTCGCAGCCGCCCCTCGCGATTGATAATGCAACTACATCTCCGAATCGGCACGAAAGTTCGATCCCCGATTACCGACTGTAAACAATTGAATCTGTTTGGGTAGCGAGTAATGAGGAATTTTTCAACAGATAAGAACGCGTTCCCAAAGTGGGGCAAATGAGCCAACGCCAAAAGGGCGTTGGTGAAATCCCGCACTCCCACCTCACGAAACATGCCCACAACCAAAATTCGCACCGAAATCTCTCAGCCGGATAGCTCGAAACAACAAATCAAGGAGACACACGCGGGTGATAGGTACTTAAACCTCGCCTGGCTCACATAAAGGGTGCCGTGGCGGCGTTTGGACGTTCCCCACTGCAAGAACACGCTGAATCAGCGGCTAAGTCATTGACTGATAAATACTTTAGGAATAACTCTTTATTATTCAAAGACCTGGAAAGGCACGCCCGCTAAGTCTTTGATCTCAAAGGACCGGTTCGTGGAGGGGAGGTTTCCGGCGCATTCCCCTGACCGATTCAGCAGACTCGACTTAATGTCCAGTGATCCTACTTCGCAGCTTTCTTTGCCAGTTGCTCTTCGCGGTCCTTCTTCAATTTGTCCGCCTCGGTATCAGTGACATAGCGAAACTGCTGCACGCGACCGGGATAAATCTCCGACGTAAAGACGCGGTTGTTCTTGTCGATCGTGACTCCAACCAGCCCCTGGAACTGCCCCGGAAGCAAGCCGTGTCCACCGAAAGTGATGAGCAACTGCCACTCTTTATTGAAAACCTGCACGCGGTCCTGCATGCCGTCCGCGACCCAGATGTGCCCATCCGCATCGACAGCAATGCCCTTCGGCCGCGCGAAGTAGCCTGGTCCATCGCCGTTCTTACCGTACGTGGAAATAAACTTACCGTCGGCGTCGAAGATCTCGATGCGGTCGTTGAGCGTGTCGCAAACGTAAAGATTGCCTTCCTGGTCAACCGCCAGGCCGGAGGGTTTAGCAAAATCGCCAGGCGTGGTAAGCGCGTGAGTCTTTCCGGTCGTGCCCATCTTGCGCTTCAATTTGAGCGAGTCCGCGTCGTAGACGAGAACCTGATCAAGGTTGACGTCGGATACGTAGAGCAGCCGATTTTCGCGATCAATAGCCAGCGAGCCAGGCTCAACCATGCCGTCTGTGATGACGTCGGTCGCTTTGTGGGTCGGAATCAAAGACCATCACGTGGCGAAGGCCGGGATCGGCGACGAAAAGGCGGTCGCCGTCATCCATTGCCAAGCCGATGATGCGGACGAAATGCGCATGCTCCTTGTTCTTTATTAGCTCGACCTCGCGCGTTTCCGTGTTGAAGATGAAGATCGCGCCGACTTTTTGGTCAGCTACGTAGAGGTTGTTCTTCGAGTCAACGGCCATCCCGTAGGGCTCGCCAAGTTGAAAAAGAACCTTCGTGTTTTCACTGGCGGGCTGCGTGCCGGCAAGGCGGTCCATCCATTTTGCTTTTTGGGTGTGAGTTCCCTCTTCGACCTGCGAGATCTTCTCAGCCGAATAGAACGCCTGATACTTGATCCGGGCTATGGCGGGCGGATTCGGCCACACGATGTTCGAGTAGTCGATGACCGGAGGGGCTTTCTTGGTCGCGGCGTCGTCCCCTTTTTCTTCTTGGCAAAAGCTGTCGGTGCAGGCGAGCGTCAACGCAGAGATAAGTGCGATCCCCAGAAGCATCTTGCCCTTGCAAATCCGAGCTTGCGTGTTTCCCAACATTGTTACGATTCTCCTCATCATCTCCGCGTCAGATCTTTATGACAGCTCGCACAGAACGCCGCATTATTAACCTGATCTTTCACCAGCAGATCGGGCTGCGCCGAAGAATGCGGCTGGTGGCAAGACAGGCAATCAATCTTCGCTCTGACCTTGTGATATCCGTCGGGTCCATTACATCGGAAACGGGATGGCCTTCGATCGGATGTCCTCGTCCGTACTTCAGCGGCAGCACGACGACTTTGTTCTTCGTGAAGTAGTCTTCCGGAAGCTTCACCGATCCGTTGAAGATCGTCAGCATGTGCTCGGCTTCCAGCTTCTTCGGCTGGGAATCCGGTCCATGACATTCCAGGCAGATCGCGTCCGCCTTCTTCGCGCGCAGCAGGTGTTCATTGTCACCGCCGTGAGGCTCATGGCAGATCGCACAACCTTGCTTGAACACAGGTTGGTGCAGATGCGCCTTCTTGAACTGGTCCGCCTGGTCGGAATGGCAAGCAAGGCATGCGCTTACCGGATCAGGCTGCAGAAATCCAGGAGTGCTTCCGGCGTGCGGATTGTGGCAGGCGACGCATTCTCCCTGAGCTCCTGGATGCGGGACTTTGGCCTTGTCGATCTTCTCGGCCTGGTCGCTGTGGCACGTCACGCAGAGTGCCTTGTGTCGGTGTTGGTCAGGACGACTTTGCCATCCTTTGCCGGTGAATGGCAGACTTCGCATGATTTGTCCGCGAACGGAGGATGCGTGAAGGTCTGCATCAGCTTCGGTTGCGCCGACTGGTGCGGATTGTGACACTGAATGCAGTTCGCTGTGCCGAAGGGTTGTTCGCGGTGCGCCTTGATGAGCGCTGCGTCTTTCGGATCGTGGCAGTCGATACAGAGCGCTGGCACGGCCTTGGTCAGGTGCTTATCGAACTCGATCTTGCCGACCTCTCCCACTTTGTGGGTGACGTGGCAAGTGTCGCACCCCATGTCGAGAGCGGCATGACGACTGCCCTTCTCCGGAACATTAAGCCCCTGATTGTGGCAAGTGAGGCAGAGGTTGTCCTTCTTCTCGCCCGAGGTCGCCTTGAGCAACTGGAACTTATTGTCGGATTGGTGCGGATCGTGGCACTTGACGCAATCGCGCACGGCCGGAGGGTGGACCGTTCCTTTGAGGGTAGCGGCGTCCTTGTCAGCGTGACAGGTGATGCAAAGCGCCTGCGGAGTCGAGGTGATGAGCTTTATGCGGGTGATGTCTTTGTTGACCCGCACCTCGTGACAGCTCATGCAGCCCATCGCGATCGCGGAGTGGACAGCTTTTCCCTTGGACTTGTCTTCGTGACACTCAATGCATTTGGCTGCGTCCGTCTTCGGGTCGAGCGGGACAGGGTGAACTGCGCCGAAAAGATTTGCCCGGCAAAGCAAGGTCAGGCTGAGAAGAAACAGGATTTTCAGCAGCATGTTCTCCAGGGACGAAGTTGGGATGATGACGGTCGGGGAGGGGAGGTTCCGAGACTTACTTATGAATTGGGGGAGCGCTCTCACGGGATTCTCCAAAGCGGAGTGTTGCACGAAGGTCGCCGCTTTGATCTCCAGCGTGGAAATTTTCAACAGCGGTCTAAGTGCTTGGATCAAAATAACTACCGGTGCCTCACCACTCTATGCCCGCAGTTGAGAATGACCTACGAATTGTTTCGAATGGGCTTTCTCCCACACCGCAATCGGTGAAATAACGCAAAGTGCAAGAGAGGAAGGAGAATCTTCGCCGCGTCTCTCGAAGATTCCTGCGTCACCCAGGTAGGTGATACCTGTCACGAGGTGCCTGTGATGGGTGAAATCCCGTTCGGCCGATAGAGCTGTGCGCGATTTGGCCCTAAACAGCCAGGAAACCAGATCCCATCAACGTCAGGCAAGGCTATTGTTTATAAGAGTTTGTCGACTGGCCCTCGCTTGGCGCGGAACGTGCATTCTCACTGCCGTGGTGGGAGACAGCTATGACTGTGGGTGCGAGCACAAAACCCAATAAATCAGTGATCCGCAAGATGTGGCAGACAGCCGCGTCGATTAAGACGGGCGTGGTTCTTCTTATTCTGGTGGTTATCCTGGCCGCCGCAGGCACCGTCATTTTGCAACGTCCGATGACCGAACCGGACGACATGCAGCGGGCTTATTCTCCGCAGGCACTGCACCTTTTGGATGCTACCGGCCTAACCGACGTGTTTCATGCGTGGTGGTTCCTGGGCCTGATGGCGCTCGTCAGTCTGTGCATCATCGCGGCCTCGATCGATCGGTTCCCGAATGCGTGGCGTTTTTATTCGCGGCCGTACAAGTATCCCGATGTGAATTTTCGGCGGGCTCTGCATCCACAGAAATCTATTGCGATTGCGGACGAAGAGGCTGGTCTAGTCGCCGGCGAGCGGGCTCTTCATTCCCTGGGACTGAAGCCGGAACGAGTGGTGCGGGAAGATCACTTCGGAATTTTTGCCGAACGTCATCGCATGTCAGAGATGGCGGTCTATATCGTGCACGCCAGTCTGCTCCTCATCTTCTTTGGATGGATCGTGGACGGCGTGTATGGCTGGCGCGGAACGTTGAACCTGAATGAAGGCCAGACCTCGAATGTCGTCGAATTACGCGATGGTGGAATGCGCAACATGCCCTTCGCGATCCGGTGCGATGCGGCTGGACAGCAGAACTACAAAGACGGCACTCCGAAAAAGTGGTGGTCAAAACTTGCTGTGGTTGAAAACGGCAAGGATGTGAAGGCAAAAGAAATTGTGGTCAACGACCCGCTGCTCTACGGTGGTGTGCGCTTTTACCAGTCGAGCTACGGCCCGAATGGCAAAGTGGACAAGTTAGTCCTTACCGCGATGCCGAATCCAGCGGCGAGAACCGAAACATCAAAGTCGGCTAGCGCGACTTCTGCTTCCGCCGAACCCAAAGAGATCGCATTCACGGTTGGCGACACGGTAGATCTCGATGCCAATACCACGGTCCGCTTTGCGGAGTTCATTTCTGACTATGCCGTGCGCGATGGGCAAGTTTATAAGCGCTCAAACGACATGGGCAATCCGGCCGCGCATTTGATCGTAACCTCTAAGGCGAGCGGAAAGAGCTATGACGTATGGTTCCCGTCGCTCGAAGAGGTTGCCGATAACTCGAAAGCTCCTTATCTACTCGAACCGAAAGATCTCAAGATGGGCCACTTCACCGGGCTGCAGGTCTCGCACGAGCCGGGGCAGTGGGGTGTGTGGGCTGGCGTTGTGCTTATGGGTATCGGGCTGGCATTTGTGTTTTATGTCATCCACATGCGCTTCTGGATTCTGCCGGTGCGCGATGAACACACCGGCTTATACACGTTGTGGATCGGCGGAAGCGCGAATCGGAATCGCGACGCATTCGAGCAAAAGTTTGGCTCCCTGGTTGAGGAAATCGAAAAAGAACTGAAAACCATTCCGGCTAATAGCGGGGATGAGCACATCGCGGCGGCCAGCACGCGCTAGGCGGACGCAATGGAGGACCTAGAAATGGCACACGTTAAAGCGGAACAGCAGCAGCCACCAGCGGCGACGGGAGCGACCCTGATTGTGTTCGTCGGATTGGGAATCGCGTTTCTGTTGTTTATGGCGTTTTTGAATGTAGTGAAGAGCGGCAACCTGCTGAACGAGACGAATCTTCTGTTTGCCGCGCTGATTTTCTACGCGGGCGCGGGCGCACTCTACCTTGGATTTGGCGTCACGGGCACGGAATCTTATGTGAAGTTCGCATCCCTGGCGACGTGGGCGGGATTGCTTGCAATACCGGCGCAGTGGCACATCGCTGGTATGAATCGGGACATCCTCCTTTCGCAAGCGTGTATGAAATGTTGCTGAGCTTCGTGTGGACGCTTGCGGTGCTCACGTCAATCGCGGAAAAGAAGTATCAGGTAAAAGTAATCGGTACGGTCACCATGCCGGTGGCGATTGTTGGAGTGGTGCTGATGCAGTTGCTGCGCACCGACGTGCATCCTCTGGTGCCGGCGCTGCAATCCACATGGCTGCACGTGCACGTCACGCTGGCCATGCTGGCTTATGCGGCGTGGCGTTGGCTTTGCGCTCGCCATGATGTTCCTGATTCAGGACAACTGAACACGAGACTTTGTTTCAGTGATTACTTCGTGTGGCTATTTTTGCCGGCATCGTGTTAACGCGCTTTGAAAAATGGGGCAGCCGATCTGGTCGCATGGAATGCGGAGCAGAAACAGGAAGTTTTCCTCTCGAAGGGTGTGCGGCTTTTTGTAACGATTCCCGACCTGGGATGGCTGATGCTGTTGGCACTCGTAATGATTGGCCCCTTTAGTTCTCTATGGAATAAGTCGTTAAAAAGGGCGGACTTTCTTCGATCGCGAACCGCGCTGTGTTTGTCAGTTTTCTGTTCCAGACATGACACTGGTTTGTTCCTGCTGCGGGCTGGCGATGGCGGCTATCCGTCGCTGGACGCTGACGCGCTGTTTGCCACCAGCCTCACGGCTAGCCCATTCATTCTCTCGGCGCTTGTCGGAAGCATTTTTATCTCGCTGCTTTATCTTCTTTCTGATTTGGCGCCGCGCCGACCTGGAACGCTTGCTGCCTACCGCTGATGCTCTGGATCGAATCACTTACAAAACAATCTGCCTCGCCTTCCCGCTGTTGACTCTGATGATCGCGGCCGGCGCTTACTCGGCAGAACCGAACGTGGGGATTGATTACTGGAACTGGGATCCCAAAGAGACCTGGGCGGCCATTACGTGGCTGGTGTATGCGGGCTACCTGCACATGCGCATCACACGCGGCTGGAGAGGACGGCGCGCTGCATATTTCGCAATCCTCGGTTTCGGTGTGGTGATGTTTACGTTCTTTGGAGTGACCTATCTGCTGCCTGGATTGCACGCTTATGCCTGAGGCTGGTGTTCAACAC
>CAWGIB010000009.1:0-710090 GCA_963822545.1 uncultured Acidobacteriaceae bacterium | reverse complement strand
CGCTGGCGCGTCGTCATCCTGGACTCTCTTGAGACATTCTCCTTCTCCGTTGGAAAAAAGATCCGCACTGCCATGCGACGATTGACTTGCCCCCATCGCTTCAACGTCGCTCCCGGTCCGACTGCCGCTTCAAGAACGCTGAAAATCTGTCTTCGAGTTTGGCGAAGACCGATGTCGCATCTTCACGACCATTCAATTGCTTCTCCAGGTTCGAAATGTCGGAATTCAAGGCTGTGTATTCTGGATCCCGGCCGGCGTGTTGGGCGACGCCAAGATCGAAGTTGGAAGAAGAGTCAGGAGAGCGGCGTCGCGTTCGCCGAAGAAGATGTGCGGAACTTTGTGGACTCGCTCGAGGAGGGCGGCATCTGGTACCGGACATCGCTCGAACTGAACAGCACGGTCACCGAGAAACTTGCGGACGAACGCCGTCGCCGAGCCAAGAAAAAAATAGATCTATCGCTGATGACCTTCTCTACCTGGGATCCTGACGACTACCTGACGCGAGTCTACAGCCGCCTGGGCTTTGTTTATACGGCATGGTTCACCTGGTTGACCCTGGGTATGTTCTCGATCATGGCGCTTATTTTCATAAGCGGCTGGAGCGAGATCTGGCGTGACACAGTGCGCTACTACACGTTTACCGATAAGAATGCCACTGATCTGGCCGAGTTCTGGCTGTTGTTCACTGGGATTGGCTTTTTTCATGAGTGCGCCCATGGCTTGACCTGCAAGCATTTTGGCGGTGCAGTCCACAAAATGGGCTTCATGCTGGTGTATCTGTCTCCGGCATTCTTTTGCGATGTTGGAGAAGTTTACGTGTACGGCGGTAAGTGGGCGAGGGTCGCCGCGATCATCGCGGGAATCTGGGTGGAACTCATGTTCTGTTCGGTGGCGAGCATCGTCTGGTGGGGTACTCCGGCGGGCGGCGCGGTCCATGATTTCGCTTACAAAATCATGTTGATCACGGGTGCTGCGGTGGTTCTGATTAACCTGAACCCGCTGATCAAACTCGATGGTTATTATCTTTTTGGTGAGCTCATCGGCATCCCAACCATCAAGGAGAGCTCGACTGAATACCTTTCAAGCTGGGTGAAGCGCAACCTCCTCGGGCTGCCGGTGGACGTTCCCTACTTGCGGCCACGGCGGCGCTGGCTATTCGTGGGTTATGCCACCGTTTCCGGCTTGTACAGCTATGTTGTCCTGTTTGCTGTAGTGCGCATCGTTTATAACATCGCTTTCCACTTTAGCCCGCAATGGGCATTCCTGCCGGCGTTCCTGTTGGGATTGCTGATCTTGAGATCGCGGCTGCGCTCCTCAGTGAGATTTATGAAAGACTTCTATCTGGATAAACGCCAGAATTTTCGTGACTGGTGGCGGGAACCGTACAAGCCAACAGCCGTAGTCCTATTAACATTGGCCGTGTTCGCGCCGGTATGGCGTGAGACCGTGAGTGGACGATTTGTTCTCGAACCCCAGAAACAGGCGGTCATAAGGGCCACCGTGCCGGGGCAAATCACCGCAGTTCTGGCGAATGAAGGGACCAAGGTAGAAGCGGGAGCTCCATTATTTGTTCTCCGCAACCTCCGCCTCGAAGCGGACGCGGACGAATCCAGGGCGAGCTTGCGCACTGCCGAAGCTGAAGCTCGCGAGGCGCAGATGCATTATACGAATCTTGCTGCGGCGCAAGCCGAGCAGGCCTCTGAAACTGGCCGTTCCCTTTCGGTTTTCAAGCAGGTGGCTGCACTGCAGGTCGCCAGTCCAATTTCGGGTGTCGTCGCGTCACCACGCATTGAGGACCGTGTGGGTTCATTTGTTAAGGGTTTTTTAAATCTGCGTTTGCGTGAACATCCCATAACTCACCGGGATCAGAAGGGACCAAAAAGTGAGGTAGGCTAGTTCTTAATGTGAAATGCTAATAATCAGGCAAAGTAGAAACAATTCATCGCACGAGTGAGTTGAAATTGCAGAGGGACGCGTAGGGTAGTATCCAACGTGCGTGAGAATTGCCTTTACGACCTTTGGAGGAGAGAAACGCAACAACAGCTAACGATTATGCGACAGGGGATAATCCTGAACCGCGGCAAGCGCCGGCTCGGACGTTCTGATTACGAAAGCTAATTTTAAGGGTGACCTAATGTGATCTGGTTCGGCGCGTCCGATTTTAATATCTTGTCTCATCCCCACATCTAACATCTTTGTCTAACGAAAAAATGGCACACGAGCTCGGTTCGGAAGCACTGCGCGAATTGAGGGACCAAATAGCCAGGGAGACTGATCCCGAAAGGCTGCGTGAACTCTTGATAAATATCAATGCGCTTCTGAGCCTAGTTGAGGATCAGGTAGCGAAGCTGGAGGGACGGGACTTCCCGCGCCATTAAATGTGCGATGCGAGATAAGAATATTTCGCGTTCGTAATTGTCCCATAGTAGACAGATTGTGCTCTTCCACCCGTGTAGGGTAATCGTTAGACGCTTCAACGCATCTTTCCGCCGCGCACCTTTTCCAGGTGACGGGTCCTGCGAAAGCCAGCTTAATCAAATCTTTTGGGGATTCCTGTGGAGAATAAACTTCTATCGGTTTCGTTTGCAGGTAAGGCAACGCAATCCGTCGAGGAACTTTTCGAGATTCTGTCCGCGGCGCCGCTTCTGGTCCATTGCCATTACTGCGGGACCAAACTCTTGCACATGCGGGCCACATTCTTCTCGGATAACGGGAAGGTGTGGACTCTTGTGCTGCCAATTTGTACAAACTGTGAGCCGCTACAAGCCACTCCGGAGCGCTCCGACTCGACACCTCTTCGCCGAAAAAGGAATTTTATGATGCAGTTCGAGAAAATCCTTTATAGTGGCACTTCGCTCCGGAAAGCCCTTCCGGTTTCCACTGCCTCCGGCCCGGCTTGGGAGCAACTCTACAAGCTGGCGATCTCCGAATTTGACCATACCAAATTGCTGGAAAGAATTGCTGAAGCTCGCCATGCGATTGTGAACCGGGCGAAGGAAATACTGACCTGCGGCCCGGAAAACGAACAACGCGCACTGGACACCGCCATTAAGACTTTGCGCGTGCTGGAAGAAGTGGCTGCGAGGGAAAGACTCGCAGCATGATTGTGTTGTCCGGCCCCAGGCGGAATCGCTACCCTTACGCTGCAAGGTTTGGTCCGCTCGACAGTAAGTGTCAGAGCAAATCGCTTATGTCTAGTCGTTGCTACGATTTGTGCTAAGTGGTGGAAATCGAGTCCCACTCTTTCCGCCATTACCTGCTACGACTCAGGTCGATATCTAACCGGCGAGTCGTTGCACAACCCCTGCCTAGCCTACGAATAGATCCCAGGCGCCTCATGTCCAAGCTTCTGCACGTACTCAACGTACGACCCAGGATAAACAGTGGGATTGCGGTCCGTACCGCTCTCGCCCCCCAGTTCCAGCACACGTGAGCCCAGACCGCGAAGGAACATGCGGTCATGAGATACGAAGATCATGGTGCCTTCAAAATCTTTCAGGGCATCCACCAGCATTTCCTTGGTCGCAAGATCCAGGTGATTGGTCGGTTCGTCGAGCACCAGAAAGTTCGGCGGGTTGTAGAGCATGCGTGCTATGGCCAGCCGCGATTTTTCTCCGCCGGAGAGTGCGCGGATCTTCTTGTCCACGTCCTCACCGGAGAACTGGAATGCTCCCGCCAGGTTCCGCAGCGAGCCAATGCTGTCTTGAGGAAAATCTTGTTGTAGCTGTTCGGCGACGGTGAGATCGGAATTGAGCACGTCCAGCGATTGTTGCGCGAAGTAGCCCATATACAGGCTGGCGCCGAGCCGCACGCTTCCGGCATCTGGAGCACTGGCTCCGGCAATCATCTTGAGCAGCGTGGTCTTGCCCGCGCCGTTTCTTCCCATGACGGCCCAGCGTTCTCCGCGGCGGATGGTGAGATTGAACCCTTCGTAAATCACACGCGGGCCGTAGCTCTTGTGCAGATTCTCAAGGACGGCCACCTGTTCGCCAGATCGGGGAGGGACACGAAACTCAAACTTGACCACTTGGCGTTTCTTCGGCAGTTCGATCTTCTCGATCTTGTCCAAGGCCTTGATCCGGCTCTGCACCTGGGCTGCTTTGGCCGCGTGCGTTCTGAAACGATCAATGAAGCGCTGCTCCTTGGCAAGCATGGACTGCTGCCGGGCAAACGCAGCCTGCTGATTGCTCTCTCGCACCGCCCTTTCGCGCTCGTAGAAGTCGTAGTCACCCGAGTAGGTGATGATTTCGCCGCCATCAATCTCCGCAATCTTTGAGACCAGGCGGTTCATGAACTCGCGGTCGTGCGAGGTCATCAGCAACGCGCCGGGAAATGACTTGAGAAACTGCTCCAGCCAGATGATGGATTCGATGTCGAGATGGTTCGTCGGTTCGTCCATCAGCAGTACATCTGGCATTCCGAGCAGGACGCGCGCCAGCGCAACTCGCATTTTCCATCCGCCGGAGAGAGCGCCCACGTCGCCGTCAATCTGGTCATCTTTGAATCCCAGACCGTGGAGCACTTCACGGGCTTGCGACTCGAGCGCGTAACCGCCTAAATGCTCGTACTCTTCCTGAACGTGACCGAAGCGATCAAGGATGCGGTCCATTTCATCTCCCTTGTCGGGGTCGGACATTTCTCTCTGCAAGGCTTCGAGCTCGTGGTGTAGATCACCGACGCGTCCGCTACCTGCGATCGCTTCATCCAGGACCGAACGCCCCTGCATCTCCTCGACGTCCTGGCGAAAGTAGCCGATCGTCATCTTCTTGGGGACTGAGACCGAGCCCTCGTCGGGGGTTTCCTCGCCGACCACCATCCGGAAAAGCGTTGTCTTGCCCGCCCCATTGGGACCAACCAGCCCAACTTTTTCGCCGGGATTCAATTGAAAGGAAGCATCCACGAAGAGCAACTGCTTGCCATACTGTTTATTGATGTTTGAGAAAGAGATCATTTTAGAGGAGCAACTCGCGCACGGTGCCTCTTCCAGTGTAGCCCGGCCAGAAAATTGCCGGCCAATTCAAACCAACGAGGACACCATCGAAAGCAACGCGACTTTACATGCAAGTTGATTCGGCGTGCACTGCGAAAGCGAATGGAAGACCGGGTCCTCGCGGAAGATTGTGCCCGATGGCAGCATCACCGACACTGGCAAGATCGTAGAAGCCGATCCGCAAAGCGGTTGGTCATTCGCTGGCGACACGAGAAAAAGCCGGAACTCAAGGCCGCAGGCGATTCGCTCTGCACGATGGAAATCGAACGCAGCGCAACTGCGGTCAAGCTCTCCATCCCCACGGCATCGAGCGCGAGCCTTCGCGGTTCATCACCGCATTGCCCCACTGTCCCTTGACTGTCCGAGCGCCTTCGGTTTAACAGCCGGCAGGCCCGGCGCATAGGATTGTGCCGATGCCGGGCCGACAAGCCCGAGCTTGGTGGCAGCAAGGCCGAAGGCCGCCATGCTGAGGAGGCGGCGTCGAGTTCCATCGATCTCTTCAAACATTCTGTTTATCAGTGCGTCTCCATTCAACGCGGCAGCGCTACAACTCCGCTCAACTGCGGCAACGAACTCAGCAATTTGCTCGCGCCGTTCCACAATATTTGCACTCCAATACAGACGAGCAGGAACGCGGTGAGTTTTAAAATTACGGTTGTCCCCGTGCGGCCAACTTTGCTCGCGAGCCGATCTGCGTAGCCGTAGCAGAGATAAATGGTTACTGCCACGAAAGCGGAACCGATCGCCGCCGCGAGAATTGCCAGCAGGTTTGCCTCCAAGTGCTGCGACGAATTCGCGCCCAGAGTGATCGCAACCGAGATGGAGCCGGGGCCAACCGTCAAAGGAAGTGTCAGCGGGTAGAACGCCTGGCTTAGAGCATCAGCGCAAGTAACCGTTCGTCTCGCCGACTGGTCATCCCCATCCTTCTGATTCAGCATCGCCCAGCCCGCTGAAATCACGATCAATCCACCGCCGACCTGCACAACTGGGAGAGAAATCCCAAAGAAGGAGAGTACGTGCGCCCCGAGGGTAAACGACGCGATCAGCAGTATGAAACTATCTACCGCAATGCGCCGAGCCACCACTCGTCGTGTCTCGGCTGAATAGTCTCGCGTGAGCAGCAGAAAGACCGGACTGCCTCCGATCGGGTCCACGATCGGAAAGAGTGCGCTCACCACCAGGAGAATGCTCTTGGCAATTTGAATTACCAGGTTAGCCTCCCGTCTCCTGGATCACGACAAGCATGCGGTAGTGGAAAGCAGAATACCAATTAGACTTTAGTATCGAAGTCTGCCCCGACTCGGTCGCTTGCTGCGGGCCTGCTGCACACGATATATGCTCGCCCGCTAGAGAGGGGTCATGATGGCGGCTTTCTTGCCCGTAACCTTTCGTTCTGAAGGTTCGAACCCAATGCGCCGGCTCTCTCAAGGGCGGCGTCATCCCGCGCGCCGTGTCGCGAAGCCCTCTCGTGAAGAGCCGACGAACGCTTGCACCAACCCGGCAATCTGATCCGCCGCTGTGTCCAACGCGAAATGACCGCCGTCGACAATGTGGACTTCAGCTTTCGGCACATCCTTTCTGTAACGCTCTGGTTCGCCTGAGTCAAATGAGAGCTCATACTTACCCCATATCACCAGCAGGCGCGGCTGCGTCTGACGCATCCATGCTTGCCACTTCGGATAGGAGTCCACATTGGTTCGATAGTCGTAGAACAAATCGCTTTGAATCTCAGCCTGTCCGGGCCGGTTGAGGAAATAGAATTCGTCGGTCCATAGATCGGGGTCGTACCTTCCCACATTCGGATCGTTTCCGACATGGCGAGTACGCGTCGCGGCCAGCGAAAGCAGATTTGTGCGTAGCGCACTCTCGTTTGGAGCGCGATCCGCCCAAAACTCACGGCGCGTCTTCCAATTCGCACCCAACCCTTCGTTGTGCGCCACAGCATCCTGGACGATGAGAGCCTCGATACGGTCAGGATGCGCAAGCGCCATGCGGAATCCCACCGGTCCGCCATAATCCTGCATGTAAAGGGTGTAGCGCGAGAGTCCTAGCATTTCGGTAAACCTGTTCATGATGTCGGCATAGTGATCAAACGTGTAGGCGAATTGTTTTGGATCCGGCCAATCACTGTGTCCGAAGCCGGGGTAGTCAGGGGCGACCAGGTGAAAATGATCGGAGAGCCGTGCGAAGAGCGGTTCGAACATTCGCGACGAAGAAGGCAGTCCGTGGAGCAACAGAATCGTCGGCGCGTCCGCGGGGCCCGCCTCTCGATAGAAGATCGAGAGGCCGTCAACCAGTATCGTGCGGTAAATAGTCGGAAATGTCATGGGAACTTCCTTTCCGTCGGCTTAGACAGCTAATTCCATAGACCGGACCTTATGCGGCGAGCCGAAATAAGGAAAGGAGATGAGCAAGTCGGTGTGCGGCCCTACGTTGTCTTGCGTCACCTCTCCATTGGTGAGGAGAGGAAGGCCCCGGTGGGTTCATCCCTACGGATGGGTGCACGTTCATAACAAGGATGGACTTACTTGAATCCCCCGGCTTGGCGAAGGCATACAGGTCAGTGAAGTCGAGGCGGGCGTCGCCATGTGGAAAGCCAACTCCGGACCGGAGTAGTGGTGCGACATATTGTCGTCTCCCTTGTTCTTCGTGTGCTGCCTTCATGCTACTTCGTGCCAACATCTCATTCCTTTCTGCTTTAGCTCAACATCACGGTGCATAACGAGTAAAGACAAGGTCGGTCCCTTTTGCCTTCTCGTGGCAGGGGAAGCAGGTTTTCATAAACGCCGCGTCGCCAGGTTTACCGTCCGCGAAGTGACCGAACCCCCAGCCGCCAGTTGCTGCGTACTTGGTTGAGTCCTTGACCATAAACTGAACGTTCGTGGGGGCCCCGGGAACAAAAGATTGAGCCTGGCCAAAGACTTTGTTGTTTTCCTCCGACGGGACGTTATGGTAATGCAGAGCTGCAATGATTGTGCCGTCCGGGTACGGAAGCGTCCCTGCCCGGTAGGCCTTGATCGCTACATCGTTGCCCAAGACGGCACCTAGACTGTTGAGCTTGCCTGCTTCATGGGCCGAGGAGACCCATTGCCAGTCGCGATACCCCTTAGGGATGTCGGTAACGTAGGGGGCGGATTGCCCGTCCGCGTGGCCGGTGGCGGGGCCAATTATGGCGACAAGGCCGGCGGTTGTTGTAACTGCAACCAAGAATAATGCGAATCGTCTCATAAGACGTTCCTCCATTCAATGTGGTTCGATAAACGGAAATCAGTGTTTGCCTAAGCCCTTTCAGCTGGGTTGTACAGTTTCGAGGGTCACATGCACAGCGCTCTTTTTCGCTGCGCGTTTTCGACTACAAAGGCTGCGATGAAGTATCACAGCAGAAACCCGGATGCGAAACAATTGGACGATAGTATTGGCGAAACCTTTGCATCCGTCGATGCCGCAAGCGTTCGATGATCTCGAGCTAGAGCCGCACGTTTTGCCAATCGAGCCGAGGCGGCCACTGTGACAGCTCGCCAATCTCGACTGGTGGCCCGAGGCGGGCTATCCATGACTTCTGACTCGTCCAGCCAATCCTCCGTCGCAAGCCCAGCCTGCTCTGGACCGAACAATTCCGTCACCGCACGGATGAATGCGGATAACTCGCGCTCCGCCAGTTGGATCTGGTCCTCGTAAGTCGATTTGCAAAACGATTCTTCGTTGTCCATGTTTTTTCCCCGCATCAGGGTGCGTATTGAGTGAAAACAAAGTCGCGAGCTTTGACAGGCACGTGGCAAGGGAAGCAGGTCTTGAGCAGCGCCCCGTCGGCAGGTTTCCCGTCTTTGAATTGAGCAAAGCCCCAGCCACCGGTAGCGGCATATTTTTTCGAGTCCTTGACCATGAACTGAACGTTTGTGGCTGGCCCGGCCACAAAAGATTGGGAACGGCCAAAGACTTTGTTGTTTTCCTCAGACGGAACGTAACTCCAGGCTAGCCGGGCGATGATTGTGCCGTCTGGGAACGGAAGCTTCCCCTCCCGGTAGGCCTTGATGGCTACATCATTGCCGAGAAGCGCGCGAAGATCGTTCAAGTTGCCTTCTTCGTGGGCCACAGAGATCAGCTTCCAGTCGCGGTACCCGGGAGGAATTTTGATTCCGAAGATCGGATCAGCCTCTTCATCGGCGGCGTGGGCCGAGTAGGCGACAAAGGCGGCGACCGCGGCAACCGCAACCAGCAGGAAAGCGATTCGTTTCATTGTGTTCCTCTTTCCAGGTTCTTGAGCGCCATGGCACGTAGTCGAAACAGGCGAGCCTCTTGCCATCGAAGATCCCCTGTCGCTTGCCAAGAGCTAGCTAGCTTTTGCGAAGGTCACATCCGACTTTTCCACGCCCGACCGCAGTGATCGGAGACCAGCGCGCACCTCTTCTGAAAAGAGTTGGGGCTGCTCAAATGCCGCAAAGTGGCCCCCTTTGGGGAGCCGGTTGTAATGGATCAGTTTGGGATACGCCTGCTCTGTCCAACTCCGCGGTGCAGGATACAGCTCATCAGGGAAGACGCTCACAGCTACCGGGATGGAGACGCCTTTGGCGTTGAAATACCCGCTTTTGCCCCAATTCTCCCAATAGAGGCGGGCGCCAGAAAGCGCCGTGTTCGTCAACCATGCGATCGTGATGTTGTCGAGGATATCGTCGCGCGTGAGGCCTTCGGATGCTCCCGCAAAGACCCGCGAGATCAGCTCATAGCTGCGCGCATCGTGATCGAGGAAATAGGCCGCCAAGCCGACCGGTGAGTCTGCGATTCCGTATAAGGTCTGCGGTCGCAACCCCATCTGGAACCCATAGGCGATGCCCTTTTGATAGACGAATTGCAGTCGCTCGTAGGCGACCTTCTCATCGGCTGACAGACCCGATGGCGCTGGCGCCCCGGACGAAGCCGCCTGGTCAATTTCGACTGGAAAGATGCCAGGCATGTTGGTGTGAATGCCGAGCAACTCCGGGGGCGCATCCAGACCCATTTGATCGACGATGACCGCACCCCAATCGCCGCCTTGCGCCACGAACTTCGTATACCCAAGGCGCTTCATCAGCACCACCCAGGCATGCGCAATATGGGCAACATCCCACCCGGTGGTCGTTGGTTTTCCAGAGTACCCGTATCCCGGCATCGACGGAATCACCACATCAAAAGCGTCTGATGCGTTCCCGACATGTGCAGTGGGATTGGCCAGCGGATCGATGATCTTCATCTGTTCGATGATCGAGCCGGGCCACCCGTGCGTGACGATGAGCGGCAATGCATTTTCGTGTTTCGAACGAACGTGAATGAAATGAATGTCGAGCCCGTCGATCTCGGTGATGAACTGTGGAAGGGCGTTCAGTCTTGCTTCAACCTTGCGCCAGTCGTACTCTGTCGCCCAATAGCGCGCCAGCGCCTGGACCGTCGCAAGCTGGACGCCTTGCGAGGCATCGCTGACCGTTTCCCGCTCAGGCCAAACTGTTGCTTTGATGCGGTTGCGCAATCCGGTGAGTTGCTCTTCCGGGACATTCACATGAAACGGACGAATCGCATCCTTGTTATCGGCCTGCTTGTTGACGGTTTGTGTAGTACTGATTTGAGTCATGGTGTCCTTCTTCTTGTTTAGTTTTGGATCTTTTGGCTTGTGGCGCCTGATTTGCGTGCCAGTCAAACTTTTTTTCTGCTGCTGTTCCCAGGTTTAGGCTAAACAGCTCAAGGTGAACGAAAGAGCCTGCCCATCAGAATCTAGAAACTCGACTTCGAATCTGGTTGCGAGGGCTCCTATTGAATTCGGTCGACGCGAGTCATCAGAACAGAAGCTTGGGAGACGAACAATTGGACGATGGTATCGTCGATACTTTGGTATCGGCTCTGCGCTATCCTTCCGACCCCAGCATTGATCTAAAGGCACTCAAAGGCATCCGTGGCCACGATTTTGTAGCGAGTGGCGAACCCCGAATGACCTCGGTCTGCCTTTCGGTTTAGAATGCTTGGACCAAGAAGCTTGGGGTAAGCTTCGCGAAACATGACCACTGAAACACAAGATGAGCAACCCATCGATCCGCTAGATCTTCGGAATCTTATCGAAGCGGTGCCGGGGCTGGCGGTGTGTGCGTTGCCCGACGGATCTGTTGAGTTCGTGAACCGAGAGTGGCAGGAATATACGGGTTGCCCAACGCAACAGTCGAATCGATGGGTCTGGCAAACGGCGATTCACGCAGAGGACGCTGCCAAATTCATTGATGAATTAACCGTGGCTTTGGCCAGCGGGAAGCCATTCCAAACTGAGGCACGCATCCGTCGGACGGATGGCCAATACCGCTGGTTCTTGATCAGGAAGCTCTTAGCCGTTGCCCCAACCGCCGCTCGCGTATCCTCCTTCCGAACGTTGATCGCTTGTGAGGATATTCATGAACGCAAACAAGCAGAGACCAACAGGCAACAGGGCGAAGTATCGCTACGGGCGTTCTTTGAAAACAGCCCCAACCTGATTTTTGTGAAAGATCGCCAGAGCCGCTACCTCTACGCCAACAAGCAGTTCAAGAAAGCCTTTAACGTCTCCGGCGAGGTCGAAGGCAAGACCGACGATCAGCTATTTTCGGCGGAACAAGCGGTTGCCTTTCAGACCGTGGATCGCCAGGTGTTGCAGACTGGCCTGCTGATTAAGTTTGAAGACGTGGCTCTCCACGAGGACGGACCCCGCACCAGGATCGTCCAGAAGTTTCCGTTGTTCAACGCAGAAGGGGAAATCTACGCCATCGGCGGGGTGGCTATGGATATTACCGACCGTAAACGGGAGGAATCCGCCCTCCGCTACAGCGAAGAGAACTATCGCCTCGTGGTCGAAACAGCCCCTGATGCCGTCATCAGCATCGACGAGAGCGGTGCAATTCTGTTTGCCAATCCCGCCACTGTGAGAATCTTTGGCTATGATCCGACGGAGTTGATCGGGAAGCCGTTGACCGTACTCATGCCGGAATTCCTGCGCAAATTGCACGAGAACGGATTCAGGCGCTATCTGGCTACTGGCCAGAGACACATCAACTGGCAAGGCACCGAACTGACCGCACTGCGCAAAAACGGCCAGAACTTCCCCGTAGAAATCTCGTTTGGTGAACTAGCTAGAGATGGACATAAAGTATTTACCGGTTTTATCCGCGATATCAGCGAAAGAAAACTGGCAGAGGAAATGCGGGCAGCACACGCACGCCAGATTGCTGTTCGCGCTGAAGTAAGCATGGCTTTCGGTAGAGAAGAAAGTTTGAAAACGATCTTGGGTGAGTGCAGCGAAGCCATTGTGCGTCATCTTGATGCGGCATTCGCCAGGATTTGGACCCTGAGCGACGATGGGAAGACGTTGGAGCTGCAGGCCAGTGCGGGCATGTACACACATCTTGACGGATCTCACAGCCGCATTCCGATAGGACAGTTCAAAATTGGGATGATCGCGCGGGAACGCAAACCGCATCTGACCAACGATGTCCTCAATGATCCTCGGATCAGTAATAGAGCATGGGCAAAACAAGAAGGGATGGCTAGTTTCGCCGGCTATCCACTGAGCGTCGGAGACCGCACGATAGGCGTGCTGGCCATGTTCTCTCGGAAACCAGTCACGCCAGAGACAACCGAGACACTGGCGTCGGGTGCTGACTTGATCGCCCAGGGAATTGAACGAAAACATGCGGAGGACAAGCTGCGTGATAGTGAGCGCAGCCTGCGCCAGTTAACCGAGACCATTCCGCAGATGCTCTGGAGCGCGGAGGGAGACGGTGCGATCGATTACTGCAACCAACGCGTGCTCGATTACACAGGCTTATCCGCGGAGCAAGTCCGAGGGGCAGGCTGGATGAAGTCTGTTCATCAGGATGAGATTGAGAAGATGGAGCAAGCGTGGAGGGTCGCCGTTTCAACCGGAGAGCCCTTTCAGTATGAATTCCGCGGCCGGCGGGCGGCGGACCACGCGTATCGCTGGTGTATTTCGAGCGCCCTGCCTTTGCGTGATCAGGCAGGCCGGGTCATCAAATGGTTTGGGAGCGTCGTGGATTTGCATGACTGGAAAGAAGCACAACATGCTTTGCAGATGACCCAAATGGAGCTTGCCCGCGTTTCCAGGCTGACAACCATGGGCGAACTGGCAGCGTCCATTGCCCATGAAGTCAACCAACCTCTGACCGCCGTAACCAATAACAGCAGTGCGTGCTTGAGGCTGCTCGCCGCGAGTAATCTCAAGCCTGAGGTTCTCCGTCGAGCTCTCGAAGAAATCGTTGCTGATGGCACTCGTGCAAGCGCCGTTATATCTCGCATCCGCGCATTTATAAAGAAGGCTCCCGCCGAGAAGAACGAATTAGATATAAACGAGGTGATTCAAGAGGTACTGACTCTGGCTGACCGTGAGCTTTATGAAAATCGAGTCTTGCTCGACCGCCAATTGACGACGGCTCTTCCGCTGGTGTTGGCCGATCGGGTCCAGATGCAACAAGTCCTGCTGAACCTGGTCATGAATGGCATCGAAGCGATGATCTCTGTTGGAGATCGACCTCGCTCCCTTTGGGTGGAATCCCGGGTTGACGAATCTGGTGACATACTGGTTGCCGTACGCGACTCGGGCACTGGACTTGGATCAAAAGCAGATAGCGTGTTCACTCCCTTCTTTACGACGAAACCGAACGGCATGGGAATGGGTTTGTCAATCAGCCGGTCTCTCGTTGAAAACCATGGAGGACGGCTCTGGGCAGCGCCGAACCTTCCCATCGGTGCTGTGTTTTCCTTCACGCTGCCTGTAAGTGTCGGGAGCGCGGCATGAGTAGTGCTTCCATCGTCTTTGTTGTCGATGACGATCCATCGGTACGTTCTTCGCTCAAATTCCTCTTAAGCACTGTGGGGCTGCAGGTTGAAGGGTTTGGATCAGCTGACAACTTCTTGCACAGGAAACCACCAGATGCGCCCAGTTGCCTCGTGCTGGACGTCAGACTGCCTGGGTTGAGTGGACTCGACTTTCAACGCGAGCTGGCAGTGAAGAACATTCGTATCCCGATAATCTTTCTCACCGGCCACGGCGACATTCCAATGAGCGTTCGCGCCATGAAGGCTGGGGCGGTCGAATTCCTCACCAAGCCGTTCCGCGACCAGGATCTGCTGGACGCTGTTCGTGTCGCACTGGAGCAGGATGGGGCCAGGCGTGAACAGGAGAAAGAAGTAACGGAACTTCAACTGCGCTTCGACTCCTTGACTTCTCGCGAGCAGGAGGTGATTACCCTGCTTGTCTCGGGTATGCTCAACAAGCAAATCGCGGCTCAACTCGGAACGGCGGAAAGTACCGTAAAAGTTCAGCGCAGCCGCGCCATGGAGAAGATGCGCGCGCAATCCCTTGTTGACTTGGCAAGAATGATCGAGAAACTCAAGGTCCCGTCGCAAAAAGCCTCGTAAACGAAAGCTTACCCGCATCATCCTTTTTATGACCTAGATCGACCAACGCCCAATAGATTCGGTTGCTCGCTTGGAATACCTTGAAGTCAATCAGGGGTTCAAAGTGACAAAGAATCTCATCTCGGTAATTGACGACGACGAATCCGTCCGCAGGACCACAAAACTACTCATCGAATCCTTCGGCTTTCGAGCGTTAGACTTTGAATCTGCTGAAAGTTTCCTGAGGTCCGGCCAGCTGCAGGAAAACTCGTGTCTCATTGTTGATATACAGATGCCCGGCATGACTGGCTTGCAACTCCAAAGCTACCTCGCAGCCAAGGGCTGTGGGATCCCTATCATTTTCATTACGGCTTATGACGACAACAATTCTCGTCAGAAAGCGTTTCAAGCAGGTGCTGCCGCTTTCCTGGGCAAGCCCTTTAGCGATGAGCGGCTACTCGAAATCATTCGTTCAGCCTTAGGGCACGGCAAAGAGAGCAGTACGCTGAGTTGAGGAGCAAAGTATGAGTCTAGCGCACGTACTTGGCCATGAATTGAGCTCGCCACCCGTGTCGAACGCTGCACCAACCGTCTTCGTTGTCGACGATGACATTTCGGTTTACGAGTCGCTTGAACTGTTGATCCGCTGTGAAGGGTTTCAGCCCGAGACGTTCGCGTCGGCGGAAGAATTCCTCGAGCGTCCGCGAACTGGCATGCCGAGCTGCCTCATTCTGGATATTTCACTTCCGGGCCTCACCGGTCTCGAACTACAGAAGCGCATCGCTGTCGAGCGGACTGACATGCCAATCATTTTCATCACCGGTTGTGCCGACGTGTCCACTACGGTCAAGGCGATGAAAGCGGGCGCTGTCGAATTCTTGACGAAGCCATTCGGTGAAGATGCACTGTTGAGGGCCATCCGGGCCGCCATCGAACGCAGCCGCGTTGCTCTGATTCGGGAGGTGGAGCGGCGGGCGCTCCAGGACCGTTACGAGTCACTTTCCCATCGTGAACGGCAGGTTATGGCGCTGGTAGTCTCCGGCTTGTTGAATAAACAGATTGGTGGGGAACTCGGTATCAGCGAAATCACGGTGAAAGCACACCGCGGCAAGGTAATGCAGAAGATGAAGGCCGATTCTCTTGCCGATTTGGTGAGAATGGCCGCGAAGCTCAATCCCGCACCAGCAATGATGGCTGCGGCCTAATGACTGCATCCATATTAATCATTCGTGAAGACGGGCTAATGCGCGGATGCCGTCCCACCCAAAGCCAAAGAGAACGTGATGGCTGCAATTAACGCTTAAGGCTTCGAAGCTCGTAGCCGCACCGATGGGGAGGAGAACATGCCCAACTCTGCCAAATCGCTTGATGTTCGATTGGAAAAATATGTTCCCGCGGCTCCTCTGGAATCGATTCTTTGCACGGAGGAGTTGCACCGTCGCCCATCCCGCCCGCCGGACTATGAAAAAGAGAACGGCGCGCTCGTAAAGCTAGTGGGCGGACTCGCCGATTCGCCAAACACCGTACTTCAGATGCTAGCTGAAACGATCCTGGACATTACGCAGTGTGACTCCGCCGGTCTTAGCCTTTTGACAAGGGATGGCAAGACGCCGGATATTTGCGGCAACAGATTCTATTGGCCAGCAATCGCCGGCATGTGGAATCCGCACGTTGGGGGTGGCACCCCGCGCAATTTCGGTCCCTGCGGAGACGTGCTTGATCAAAATCGTGCCCTCGTGTTCAAACATTTCGAACGGCGCTACCCCTATTTGCTGTCGGTAATTCCAGCAGCCGAAGAGTGCCTGCTAGTTCCGTTTTACGTCGATGGTAAGGCGGTAGGAACCATATGGGGAATTATGCACAGTAGCCGCCGGAAGTTCGATGCAGAGGATAACCGGGTCATGTCCTCTCTAGGGAAGTTTGCCTCTTCGGCGTATCAAGCTCTGATACGGATAGAAGATCTCAAATTTCAAGTGGCCGAGCGCGAAAAGGCAGAAGCGGAAGTTCGTGAACTGGCGCGAGGGTTGGAAGCGAAGGTCCGACGTCTGGTCGACGCCAATGTTGTGGGAATTGTCATGTGGAATCTCGAAGGTGCAGTCACCGGAGCCAATGACGCATTTCTCCGGATGGTGCAATACGACCGTGAAGATCTCGCCTGCGGTCGCTTATGCTGGGCGGATCTGACACCGGCCGAATGGCGCGGCCATGCCGAGCGGGCCGTAGCGGATTTGAAGGCGACCGGCATCTTTCAACCCTTCGAGAAGGAGTACTTCCGGAAAGATGGCAGCCGAGTGCCTGTACTTCTCGGCGGCGCACTCTTCGAAGGAAGCGGGAAGGAATGCGTCGCTTTCGCGCTTGATTTGAGCGAGCAAAAGCGAGCCGAGAGCGCTTTGCGGCGCAGCGAAGCATTCCTCGCGGAAGGGCAACATCTGGGCCAAATCGGCAGCTTTTCGTGGCGCGTGGCGACAGACGAGATTACGTGGTCGGCCGAACTCTATCGCATCTACGAGCTTGAGATCGGCGTACCCGTGACGCCTGAACTGATCCGTAGCCGAGTCCATCCAGAAGATGTCAGTTTGATTGAGAAAATGAAGATGGTCGAACAATCACGAGATGGAGGCAACGAGTTTGAATGGCAGTTCCGCTTGCTGATGCCTGACCGCTCGATCAAGTACATGCATGCAGTCGCTCATGCGACCCGGGACCAGGATGGTCAACTGGAGTACATCGCTTCGGTTCAGGACATCACGGCGCGCAGGCGGGCGGAAGAGGCACGCGACAAGGCTCGATCGGAACTTGCATATGTGGCCAGGGTGATGACCCTAGGAACGCTGACAGCATCAATCGCCCACGAACTAACCCAGCCGCTGTCTGGCATTGTCACCAACGCCGGCACCTGTCTGCGGATGCTAGCCGCTGATCCTCCGAATGTTGAGGGTGCCCGGGAAACCGCTCGGCGCACGATTCGCGATGGCAACCGTGCGTCTGAGGTGATCACCCAGTTGCGTGCGCTCTTTAGCAAGAAGGACACTGCGACTGAATGTGTGAACCTGAATGAGGCTGCGCTGGAAGTGATTGCTCTGTCGTTGGCGGACCTTCAGAAAAACAGAGTGATCCTGCGTTTTGAACTTGCGGATGACCTTCCGCTCGTCAGAGGCGATCGTGTGCAGCTTCAGCAGGTAATACTGAATTTGGTCCGGAATGGCTCAGATGCCATGAGCACAGTCTATGACCGTTCGCGGCAGTTGGTGATCAGAACCGAGAGAGACGAGGATAATCAGGTGCGCCTGATGGTACAAGATACGGGAGTCGGGTTTGAGCCACAGGCCGTAGACCGGTTTTTCGATGTGTTCTATACCACTAAGGGGGATGGTATGGGCATCGGCCTCTCGATTAGTCGCTCCATAATCGAGAGCCATCACGGCCGTCTGTCGGCGACGCTCAATCATGGACCGGGAGCCTCGTTTTCGTTCTCCATTCCTCGAGCTTCAGGGGATTCGGCCCAAGCCGACGATATCTATGACATTCAGGCCCCCGCAGTAACCGATATGAATGCGGCATAAAGGCTCCACTGGTCACCTTACGGGCAAAACCAATACCAAAAGGTAATAGACGGCTTTGCCATCCGTGTAGCAGTCTGAAACGATGGAGTCTCGCCGTGCGGGGATGACCATTGAACGCATACTTGTGTCAATCGTGGATGACGATAGATCTGTCCGCGAGTCGCTACCTGACTTGATAAGGCAGCTCGGCTTTGCAACCCGAGTGTTCTCGTCGGCGCGAGAATTCCTCGAATCCGATTGCATCGATCAGACCCGATGCCTGATCCTCGACGTCGCCATGCCTGGGATGACCGGGCCCGATCTTCAACGGGAATTGATGCGTCGGCGACAAGCGATTCCGATTATCTTCATTACCGCTGACAGAGATCCGATGGTGCGCCAGCGGCTGATCGAACAGGGTGCAGTGGAGTGCCTATTCAAGCCTTTCAGCGACACGTCTTTACTTGAGGCGGTTAGCTTGGCGCTTCATCCGAAGTGAGAGTTCCGTACTCTGTCGTTGGTGCGAAGTAAAATGAATGCAAGTTTGCGGGTCAAAGTTACCGTTCCAGGGTGTCCCGGTCAGTGTGCCCCCTCGATGTGGAGCTTGCCCTCTTTGGCTGCCTCTTCGGGCGTCTTGCCTTCCTGACGCGCGACCATGTAGGCGGCGTACCAGTCCGACCAGTGGTGCTTCGGAGCGGTGGGTTCGTATTCGCCATGATGCTTCTCAGCCTCCTGCAGGAGCTCGGTCAACGTCGCGACATCCAAGGTGCCAAGTCCTCGGCCAGGTAGCCGCGTCGTGACTTCCTGAAGCAGCCATCCATTGCCGTCGGGATCACGAAACGTGGCGAACGAGTTGTAGGTGGCATGCCCGGGTGCGGGCCCGCTGATGCGACCGCTGCCGTCGATCTGGAACTGAGCGCCTGGTGTTCCGGTGTGGAACACCTCACTCACCTCAACATCATGTGCGACAAGATCTTTGCGTGCTGCCTCAACGTCGGAGACGATCAAATAGAGGCCTTGGGCCGATCCCGGCGCGGCCAATGTCATCTTCGTACCAAACT
The DNA here is from genome assembly GCA_963822545.1 of uncultured Acidobacteriaceae bacterium. Classification (GTDB taxonomy): domain Bacteria; phylum Acidobacteriota; class Terriglobia; order Terriglobales; family Acidobacteriaceae; genus Acidiflorens. Next base: position 691,095 of record CAWGIB010000009.1, on the reverse strand, counting down.
GAACCGAGCATCCGGACCCGGGCGGCGTGAACTGGACAACCCGGAAACCGTTATCGAAACGGAAGTCCGCGTCGAGTCGCCACCGGAGTTTGGTGTAGAAGTCCTTCGAGCGATCAACATCCCGCACCGGGATCACGACCGCCTCGAACTTCATGTCTACTCTTTCAGCACTATCGCCGCTGATCGGTTTACTGCTCGGAGACGCACTCAGGGCTGCCACATTTTCTCCTTATTCCTTATCCAAATCGTGACCGCACTCCTACCCCCCGATTAAGCCAGAATCACGATGACGAATCTATTGGACGAACGTATCGATCTGCACAATTGATTGGACCAGCAGATTGGACGAGATCGGGGACGGAGGTGTGCAATGCTATCGTCCTTTATTCCCCGGAGCCTCTGCGGTGTAATCGCCTCATCTTTCTCGTTTCGCGCCACACCGTGAAGGGCAATATGGATCCAATGAGTACCCGGATTTGGCCATGCTTATAGAGTTGACCACGCCCCGGCTGCCTGTGGCTTGATTCGCCCCTCCCTGTCTCTAGCACAGGTCGACGTCGCGACTTTCCGACCAGCGAGATCTGGCCCTGCCCTCAAATCAGTTCAAAGAAAGGATGGCAATGACATGCCGGAAGCGACTTGGGAACCTCACGAGAAACACGGACGCCTGACGATGCAGAGTGACTTGCCCGACAGCGTCTACGCGTTTCCGAAGCAGCGGAAAGAACCACTGACCGACGCACAACATGTGCGCAACGCGGTCGCGCGGTTCGATCAAGTCATCGACGTCCCCGATGCCGATCGTGCTTTGGCGTTCGCGAACATCGAGAAAGCTGCAAAGTACTACGATGTCAACCTCGCGGAAACGTCATGGCCCGACCTGGGTATTCATCCCCAAAAGAATAGAAGAGAGGCTGCTGCGAAAGGCGTTTGACGCGCGAACGCCGCGCGCAGAGATAAAGATCCCTGGTCAGGGAGTCGGCCGACATAGGAAGCAATCGCCTCAACTCACGCCACTTCGCGTGGAAGTAGGTGAATGACATGCCAAGAGATAAGTTTATTCGATCGGGTTGGCGATGTGATAGCTGCGGCGAACTTGTGTTAGACCTGCAGGCTGGATGGGTCGAGTGGCTTGCGGCAGAGGGTGCCAAGGGCAAACCGAAAGTATGCGGTCTGCGGTTAGTTCACCGTCGTAACACGAGCCCAAGATGGCCAGAGCCATACGGATGTCAGTACAATCCGCGAGACGAATTCAGAAAGGACCGTGCCATTGTGGAGGGATTAGCCCTCGATCGGTTCGCGGGCCCCGATGGCCTGATGTTATTGCTGTCGATGCTTGCAGAGCGTGAACTGCCCGCGCAAGAACTGATCGAGCTCGCCAAGCGAGTACAGATCCCCGGCTACGAAGCAGTGCATGAATTGGCTCGCGACGCCGTTAGCGAAGGAGTGATAGCGCCTTCTATCTCGTCAGGCTTTTACTTGCAGTGCGAGATATGGGATGTGCTCCAGTGGGCGAAATTTCGAACTTCTTTGAAGATGAGCCACTGTTGAGTCCAGAATCTGATGCAGATCACCGGGGCAGCCGAAGCTTAAGCCACCGCTGAGGAACGTGCTAGCGGGAAGGTCCTGCCGGTGGCTTGACATTTTTCTTGCCCGCAGAGGGCACGAAAGGGAAGTCGTCTATGAAGAAAGATCGGCGCGGAATCAACCCCGCTTCGAAGCCGAGTGGCGATGGGTGTGTGGAATGCCTGGCGTCGCCGAAAGGTTGGTGGCTTCATCTCCGTCGGTGTGCGGAGTGCGGGCACATCGGATGCTGCGACAGCTCGCCGAGTCAGCATGCATCAAAGCATGCGGCGGCAACAGGGCATCCAATTATTGCTAGCTTTGAACCGGGTGAGGATTGGTTCTACGATTACGAGAAGCAGGAGATGATCAAAGGTGTGGAATTGCCTGCCCCTCATTCGCATCCAAACAACCAGCCCGCTCCTGGACCGGCAGGAAGGGTGCCAGCCAACTGGGAATCACTTCTGAACTAACTGTCCTTTAGCGCGGGAAAACCACTTTTTCCAAAGTTTTTCGAAAGCCGTCCGCGCAAAATACAACCCATACCATCGTCCAATAGACTCGTCGCCGCGCTTCTGCCATCTTGCCTTGAACAGTCACGCGCTCTGCCATCGAAAGGAGCACCAAAATGGACGCCACAAATGGACTGAAAGATACCCCGCGCGCGTCCGCACCTGTCGCGTCGAACACGCTGAGCGTGAATGTTTTTACCGCCCCGGGAAAGGCGATGGTCGGCGAGCGCCCAAAGTCCTTCGGCGAGCCGCTCGGCTTTGACCCGATCACGTCAACTTTAATCTTCGGCGAGCACGACGCGGTACTGGTAGACGCAATGGGAACAGTGGCGGAAGCCGAGGCTCTCGCCGATTGGGTTGCATTGCACAACCGCAACCTGCAGACCATCTATATAACGCACTCCCATTTCGACCACTTCTACGGTCTCAGCGTTCTCCTCGATCGCTTCCCGGGCGCTCGGGCGATCGCAACGCCGAAAACGGTGGAGGCCATGAAGTCGTCGTTTGTTCCTCCGCTGACCCAATTCGCCCGCCAATTGTTTCCTGGGCAAGTGCCGACGAAGTTGGTCTCGCCTGAGCCCTACGCAAGCGACACCTTCACTCTCGAGGGCCACGAATTGCGCATCATCGAGCAGGGCCGCACCGATAGTCCCGATTCGACGTCTCTCTATGTTCCATCGATCGGCCTGATCGCCGCTGGTGACGTTGTCTACAACCAATGCCGCATGTACGTCGGCGACACCACTCCCGAGAGCCGAAAGAATTGGATCGCGGCGCTCGACCGGTTAGCGGCTCTCAATCCGACGATGGTTGTCGCCGGCCACAAGAAGACTGGCGCGCCCGACTCTCCCTCGACCATCCAGGACACCAAGCGTTACCTCGAGGACTTCGATCGCCTGCAGAAAACCGCGAAGTCCGACCAGGAGCTATTCGATCAGATGACGGAGCTGTACCCGCACTGGGTAGCCAATCAGTCATGGCTGATGTTCGGATTCCCGCAGCCATAAGCCACCTCAACCGCTTCCATATTTCAGGAGAACAGATTCGATTTCAAAAAGGAGAACAAAATGGCAACCAAAGGAAAAGTCCTGGTACTAGTCTCGAGTGGTCGCGGCTTGCCCTTGAAAGATGGCAAGGTTTATAAGGGCGCTGGCTACTACCTCAACGAACTGACGGTTCCGGTTCGCGCCCTGATGAAGGAGGGCTACGAAATCACCTTCGCCAACCCCAAAGGCAACGCGCCCCAAGTGGATGTGCATTCAGAGGTCGCCGATTTCTTCGGCGGGGACGCGGCCAAACTTCAGGACTATATGTTATTCCGCGACGGCCTGGCTGGGCTCAGAGATCCAAAGCGTATCGCGGATGTCATCGCCTCGGGCCTGGATCAATATGACGCTGTTTTCGTCCCCGGCGGCCACGGCCCGATGATCGATCTTCTCGATGATCCCGACGCTGGCACCGTGATGCGACACTTTCATGAAACATCCAAGCCTACGGCCGTGCTGTGCCATGGCCCGATTTCGCTTCTCTCGGCTCTTCCGAATTCCAGAGAGGTGGTCGCCGCGCTGGCAGCGGGCGATACCGCTGGAGCCCACGCGAAGGCTCAGGGCTGGATATATGCCGGATATAAGATGACCATCTTTTCGACAGCGGAAGAGCAGCAGCGGGAGCCGCTTGAGATTGGTGGCAAGGTGCTCTTCTACCCGGACTTCGCCTTGCGTACGGCGGGCGGTGACGTAAGTGTGCTCGCTCCATGGAGTAGCTACGTCCTTCAAGATCGCGAGCTGATCTCAGGCCAGAACCCGTTCTCTGATGAAGCGCTTCTGAAACTTCTTCTACCGGCACTCAATCGGAGGAGGGAGTCGGCTTCAGCGGCATAAGAATCGTAGGGAAACCGGGGACGGGCGGGACGTTTTCCATTTTTCGACAATGGAATTAGTCAACGTCCCGTCTGTCCCGGAGTTTTCCGTCTGCATCGTCTTCTGCAAAACGAAGGCGCTCTTGCGACCCAAAAAACGTGAATCCTGGAATCCCCTGCTGGAATCTCTTGCGATGGAGGACAACGAATATGCCCACTCTCGACTCCATGTTGGAACGTAATAAAGATTTTGCTACTAGCCAGTCTGCGGCGCGAGAGCTTATGCCTCGTGCGCTGCCGAATGTGAAGGCAGTCATTATCGGTTGCGCTGATATGCGTGTGGACCCGGCTCATGTACTCGGCATTAAACCTGGCGAAGCCGTCGTGATGCGCAACATCGGGGGTCGAATCACGCCGGGGCTGTTGGAGCAGTTGGGTATGCTCGGACGAATCGGCGAGGTTGCCGGAGCGATTCCTGGAGGCGGCGGGGAGTTTCATCTCATCGTCCTCCAACACACCAACTGCGGCATCACTTACCTCTCCGGCGAGACGGCCATGCTGGCGGGCTATTTTCAAATACCGGAAGGGGAACTCAAGAAAAAAGCCGCGACCGATCCCCGGGCGGCGGTCGCCGTCGATGTTGCTTTGCTACGGAGGATTCCCGCATTGCCGGGAGAGTGGCTTATCTCCGGCCTCGTCTATGACGTGGTGACCGGACTTGTTGAGATCGTCGTGCCGCCAGCGGCGATTCGTGCCGCGGCGAGTCGTGCTGCCTAGATATCAATGCATTCAGGGTCGGACGGGTGAGGACGGATTTGTTCCTCTCTGCGCTGGAGAAAGCTGGGGACAGACGGGGCGTTTCCATTTCTCGACACTGGAAATTCGTGAACGTCCCGTCTGTCTCCGGTTTTTCCGTATGATTGCGCACCAGGATGGCTCGTTCTACTCCACGAGATGTTCGGCCGCGTGCGCAGTCTACCGGGAGGACCAATGGCGGAGACCTTCGAAGCATACCGAACTCGAGTCCTAAGCTATCTTGGCGATGAGGAGCCCATCGGTGTCCAACGAGCCACCCCATCGCAACTCGATCGGCGTCTGCGCGATGTCGCGCCCGAGGAGTTGATCCGGCGTCCTGCACCTGAAAAGTGGTCCATCGCCGAGATCGTAGCGCACCTGGCGGACGCGGAGCTGGCGATGGGGTGGCGATTGCGAAACATGCTGGCGAATCCGGGCGTGGCCTTAACGTGGTGGGATCAGGCCGTATGGGCGGAGCGCCTGGGTTACGCGCAGCAAGATGCGAGCCTTTCGGCAGGGGTCTTTCGGGCGCTGCGCGAGAGCAACCTGCGACTGTTGGAGTCGGTCCCGCGCGCACGGTGGGTGGAGTGCTATGGGGTCCACGAGGTACGCGGACGGCAAACGGTCGAGGAGTTCGTCCGCATGGAAGCGGCCCACGACTTGAACCATCTTCGCCAGATCGACCGCATCTTGGGTGGGCGTATGTAGTGGTAGCCGTTGGGCTGCCGACGCCTCGGATAAACCGGGGACGGACGGGACGTTCACCGGTTTCCACGGAAAGAAAATTAGGTAACGATCCCCCCTACTCTCGGGCCCGGGTAACGTCTTAGTCGGCCGTCAGCGGGGAGACGATTCGGCGTGACTTTGGTATCGTAGCGGGGTCGCGTGAGTCCCTATGGCTGGCAGAAGCAAGCCCGGTAAAATCCACCTGCGCATAGTCGAGGTGATGAAGAGATTCCCCGAAGGCATCTCTGGTGGCCAGATAAGGCAAGAGCTTGAAAGGCAAGGCCTAGATCCCGGTGAACAAACCCATTTGGACCGGCGCAAAAGGGACCTTAAGAAATGGTTCGTCATCAACAAAAACATGGCGAACATAGTCGTTAACGGTCAGAACAGGAAGGTCGCCCTCTACAGATACGCCGGTATAAGACGGAACGTAATTGATGAAGGGCAGATTAGCCTAAAGGAACGCGCCGAAGTTATCCACGGAGCTCACGGCCGTTGTCAGATGTGCGGCAAATCGGTCGAGCAACATGCGATCACGCTTGTTGTGGATCACAAGAAACCCCGATTTTGGGGAGGAACAAATGACCGGGACAATCTCTGGGCTATCTGCGAAGCCCTTGTCGCTGGCCGAGATAATCAGGAAGGCAACTGGCGCACTTAGTGCGCCTCGTGACTGGGTCGAGTTTCGGCGCCTCGCATTTCCTCGTGTCTCTGCGGTTTAGCGCCTCGCTCAGCATCTGGAAGACCTCTTCGTTTTCTATCCAAACCGTAAATCCGCGGCCGGAGGCGTTCGAGAACGATAGATAACCGACCCCTCGGCGAGTCCCCGAGCAGGTCCCGCATGGGCACGGTCGATAAGCGTCAAGCCTGCGTCCCCGCTCCCCGTGCCAGATGAAGTCGGATGCTTTCTTTAAAACACTCCCCTTTGTGATGTTCTAGTATAGAACATTTTTGGTTTATAGGAGGGGTACCCTTTCGATGTGATTCGTAAGGCTGGCCAGAAGAACATCATTTCCAAACGCGTCGCTCAAGCGCGCCAGGCGTGTACCCCTCCGCTAACGCAAGATGGCCTCTCCGGCAAACTCGCCCGGATCGGCATCCAGCTGGACCGAGCCGCCATCGCCAAAATCGAGAATAACCATCGTCGCGTGCTCGACTACGAGGTTAAGGCCCTCGCCGCAGTTTTAGGTGTCGAAGCCAGTTGGCTCTGGGGGGAGAGGAAAGGCATGAAGGACCCCACATCTCAGCTGCGCTCAGCTACGCGGAGAGCTAAATCCGACGTCGCGAACAAGCTCGTTAGTATGTTCCTTCATGAACTCAGCCGTAGGATAAGCCGAACTTGGCGGATGGCGTCTGATGGCGAAGAGTACGGAAAGATTGTGCGCGAGCGATTTGAAAACCGATGTCCCTATTGCTCCTGCGATCTGGCAAACACCATAACAGTGATCGAACACCTGGATGGAATGAATCGCTTGCGGGTGGGACTTCATCTTCCGGGAAATGTACTGGTTGCATGCAAGCGCTGCAATAACGAGAAGCGCCGCGACGATTCGTTGCTTTGCTCTCTCGCTCGCGAGCTCCGGCTGGGAATCGTTCCTTTCTCATGACGGCAACCGGTGCGCACGATCCTGCCGGACCTGCCTTTACTGGAAAGAGATCTGGATAGACGAGGCGGAGCGAAAACAACGATTAAGCGACAATCTGCAGCGGCTCCGCCTGTTCCGCAGCTCATTTCCTGAACTTGAGCAGATGCTGCCGTCCCTTATAGGCACGATGCCCGTGCTCCTAACGAAGTTGTACGCCGACTGCCAGGCTTTCGCGGAAAGGGAAATGGAATCACTGCTGGATCGGTTCGAGAAGGCGTCGAGCGGTGGGTCCTAACGCCTACACTCGTCCTACCAAAAACGTCCAATATTCCCCGGACATTTTCAATAATGACGGCGCGGGGCCGAACTTGGTCCACGATTCCGATCATCCGATTTGCCGAGCTGTTTACCCGCTACCGAAAAAGGGGGGCAAGGCAGACCCGATGTCCACGCCCGCAAAAGGGGTGGCATCGAAAACACTTATATCCTGCTGAATAACATTCCACTTTGGCCGATTCTGACGCAATGTTGAACAAGCTCTCGCGTCGATCTCAACAAGGCCGACGTGATTGATTCCGGCTTGTTCTAGACCGATTGCTTGACCTCCTGCGCCGGCGCACAATTCCAGCGTGACCAAACCGCTTTTACCTTTGAATCCTCGACGGAGTCCGCCAGTGGTCCACGGATTCTCCGGCTCGATTCCAAGCCCGGCCAAGAACGGTGTGTCGATACTAGATCTGCGTTGCATGTACCCGCGTCTCATCTGCCTGATTCTAACTGCGGTCAATCAAATACGAAATGCCCAATTGGTCGTGGCTGTGATGCTCCATCTATTCTAGATTGGAATACGAGGACAGACGGAGCCTACGCGCTTGTCGCTAACGACGCGCCACCCAGGAGTCTTCTCCGGCAAGTTGACGGATAGCGGCCTTACCGGGCAACTGGCCGCAAACGGTGCCAAAGGTTCGCTCGATACCTTCGTCCAATTGTTTTTCCTTTCCTCGTCAGGCTTAATCAGCAGCAGGTATGAATGCGAGAGAACCAGAATCAGCGGATGAGCACAGTTGATCGGAATTGGAGCCGTCAATGACCAGCGTACAAATCGACCACAAGACCTACGAGATGCCCCCGAAGGAAGGGATCAGCATCGCATGTTTTCTCACCGTCGCCGACCTCGAGCGATCAGCTCGCTGGTACGAAAAGGTCTTCGGCGCTCGCATTCTGAGCATGGGTGACGGCAACGCGCCTCCGTACCTTCAGTTGGCGAATATCTGGATGATTCTGAACGTCGGCGGCGGCCCCACCCCGGATAAGCCGACCGTAACGCTCAGCGTCCCCGACCCGAATCACATCAACAGCTTCATGAATTTCCGCGTTGCGGATATTCAAGCGTGCTACGAACTATGGAAAAGTCGAGGAGCCGAGTTCCTCACGCCGCCGATCCCCAAGTACGGCGAGATACGCTGCTACATCCGCGATCCTGACGGCTACATCATCGAGGTCGGACAGAGCACTACCCTCACCTACGGTTAAACGTACGGTTAACGCTCGCCCCCGGGTAGCATGCGGATCAACCTTTGGAGATTAGGGTGGGAGGAAGCAATCTTGCCCCAGGGGCATCTGAGCCGATCAGTCCGTTCCGGCAAGCGTCACGATCGTCGTCATTCGTAATACGCCGGTAACTTCTTTTGCGCGTCGCTCTGAGGCTGATCGTGGTTAATCCAGAGCTGCGCATGTTCCTTCGCCATGATGGCCGCTATCTTGTCCATCGACTCGAGCGATGCCTGCTTATTCCAATTATTGTTAGGGACATAGCGATGTTCGAAGCTTGTCTGGAAATGCGCAACGTCTCCGCTCAGAATCACCGGTCCAGTTTTAGGAAGCCTCACGAGCAAAGATTGGTGGCCGGGCGTGTGTCCGGGTGTGGAGAGCAGCACCAGGCTTCCGTCACCAAAGATGTCGTAGTCGCCGTCGATCAGCTTTACCGGATGCTTCTTGTTAAAGGAGACGGTATCTTGTCGGCTCCCGGCCCATTCGTACTCGACTCTTTGCACCAGCATCCTCGTGTCGGGAAACATTTCGACGTTCCCCGCATGGTCCGGGTGGCTGTGTGACACGGCCATCAGCTTGATGTCCGAGGGTCTAACGTGTAACTCGTCGAGTTGAGCCGCAAGCGTGATTGGCTTGCGCCAGATCGGACCAGTGCCGGGTCCCCATTCGTGAAACACCTCTTCATGATTAGGCAGTTGCGCTACCGCATCATCGATGCCTGTGTCCCACAGGAACCACCCCTGACTGTGGTGGATTAGGTAGCAATGGCCGGGAAAGGCGACGGCGATTCCGACGTTGGCTCCGGGCGTCCAGCGCGACTCGTCAGGACCACTGCCGTCGCCGCAGTCGATCACATAGAGGCGGTCCACTCCGGACTTGACTTGCGGACTCGGCGCGGCGGAAACCTGCACGCCAGGGACGGCGGTCGCCAACGTGAAGACCGCCGTCAGGAATGCGCACTTGACGGTTGCTTGCATAAATCCTCCTTGCAGCGGATCGAAATGGGCAACGACCAATTCTGATGTCGAACAATTTCTGGTGATGCCCATCACGCCCTTGCCTGACAGCAGACTGCTTTGCCGGTCGATCATCCCAATAAGTTGCCGGCGAGCCGGTAATCAACACTGAACTTTCCCGGACCAGAACAGATCAGCCAGATAAAGAAGAGCACGTACAGAACTTCGGGAAGGTAGAGGAAATCGTCGAGCCAGCTGAGAGGCGAAAGTCCTTTTGGCAGGGTGGAAATCGCGCTGGTCAGGGTGGCGACAATCATATCGATCATTAAAGCCGCGCAGGCCGCGCTCGAAAGAAATCCCACGGTCACCAGGGATCCGCCAACAAACTCGACACCCGACACGAAATAAGCCGTCTGGCGGGGAAACGGAACTTTGGCCTGAACGAGCGTATCGTAAACAGGTTTCGTGCCGCCCGCGACAAACAGTTTGTTTGCCCCGGAGATGGCGAAGAACAGCCCGATCGAAACGCGTACCAGCAGGATGGCATACTGTTCCAAATCACCGCTACCCAGCAGCGCAAACTGCACCAACCGCTTCCAATCCATTTCTTGCACCTCCGTCAAACCCGCTCGTCTCGAAAATCAGTTGGCGCATGAATTCCAGCTAAGTCTCTGATTTATAAAGACTTTAATCGTAAGTCCTTATTTCTCAAAGACCTAGAGCTTTCCCTTAGCCAAGTCTTTGGTTTTAAAAGACCATGGGTAGAGGGATGACTAGTTTGCGTTAGAAATCACCGATGAAATATCGACCAGAGTCCTCATGCTTCGACTCGCAAATGTCCTAACGCCTCACAGTTATTGATTTACACGAACAGTTGCGGTCTCCTTCGTGAATCCAAAACTTCGCCACCATTCAGCCAGATCAAAATGCCCCGCGCAATTGGACGATGGTATCGCCGATACTATCGTCCAATTGTTTTAACCCCTTCACGTCTGGCCTAATCGCAATTGTTCGAGACGTTCATTGATTGGGCTCAGAAGAAATTTTTCTTGTGAAAGGGAACACACTATGTCTGAACTTGTGACGAAGTCTGTGGCGCGAGAACAATCAGAAGAGAAGAGAGAAATCCGCACCGCAGTGAAACGTGCTGGCGGTTTTAGCGTCGTTGCGACGGCCGTTGCAGCGCTCACTGTCCTCGTCGCTGCAGCCCTCTACGCGCAAGCCCAGGACAAGGACAAGTACTTACTGAAATCGCCGAGCGGAATCGCGTTCTCTGACTTCAGGGGATACGAGGACTGGTCGGCGGTTTCTACTGCCCGGACCGACGAAGTGCTCAAGGTGATCGTCGCTAATCCGATGATGATCAAGGCGTACAAGGCGGGTATTCCGGGCAATGGCCAGCCTTTCCCGGAGGGCTCCATGATAGTGAAGCTCCAGTGGAAGCCGAAGAAGAGCACAGAGGCCCAATTCGCGGTGGACGTGCCAGACGTTTTTAGCCAGGCTTTCGTCATGGAAAAGGACAGCACGAGATTTCCGAAAACCGGCGGATGGGGATACGCGGTGTTTAACTATGACCCAGCATCGGACAAGTTTACGGCCGATCCCAAGAGCCTCTCAGACTGCGGAAACGCGTGCCATACGGTCGTCAAAGCGAAGGACTACATCTTCCACCCGTATCAGAAGCGGTGAGCCGCGCGTGCCCTAAACGAGAATGAGCATGAAAATACCCATGGCACCAACATCTCACAATTAGCTCGATAACCACTTGCGGAATTCGGAATCCAGGCGAGGACAAAGATGAGTAAGCACCTCGAATCGCTGTATCAGAACCTTCTCGACGGCAAGCTACCCCATAACCTCAGTTGGAACGAGGCTGTAGATTTGGTCGAGCATCTGGGTGAGGTCCAACCCCATGGAGAAAATGAATTTGTGTTCCGCGTCGGCAGCCAACGCGTCTTTTTCAAGCGCCCGCACACCCATGATCTTGGCGTGGAGGAGGTTTCTCGGCTGCGTAAATTCTTGAAAGAAGCCGGACCGGCTGCGCATGTAGCAGAACCGGTCAAGCCTAGCCGTATGATTGTCGTCATCGACCACCACGCCGCGCACGTTTATCGGGATCTCGGCGGAAGTCGTCCGGCAGACGAACACAAGGTGCAGCCTTACGATCCTTACAATTTCCATCATCATCTGATTCATCGAAAGGAGGCTCACTACCGTGGCGAGCGCGTACCTGAAGAGGATTCGTTTTATGAGGAGATCGCGAAAGATATCACTCCGGCAAATGAGATCGTCCTCATCGGACACGGCACTGGAAAAAGCAACGCCGCCGACTTCCTGAAAGAATACTTGACGACGCATCATCCCGACATTTCTCGACGGGTCATCGCTACCGAAAGCGCAGACCTCTCGGCGGTGACCGAGCCGGAAATTGAGGCTCTAGCAAAGCGGCACATGATCGCAGTCGTTTAGGGGCGCCTGAATTGAAATCGTGGAGCGAGCGACGGATCAAAGCCGCCGTAGCGGGGCAGCATGCTTCCGTGGGTCTGTCGTTTTGCGTTCCTGGACAATCGATGTACGTTCGCAAAGGAGAAGAGCAGCCATGTGCTTCTCAGCCACCGCGAACTTCGTAGGCAGCGGAGTCCTCGGTGCCGTCGGCGTCGTAACCTTGACGAAGGTGAAGCACCGGCGAGAATTGCTTTTCGCAGCGCTCCCTATGCTATTCGCCGTTCACCAGTTTATCGAGGGGTTCGTCTGGCTGGGATTGGATGGGATTCTTTCCCCTGCCGTGGCGCACGACATGGGCGCAGCATTCATGCTATACGCGCAGGGGCTTTTGCCTTTCTTGCTGCCGCTAAGCGTGCTGCTATTCGAACCGAACAAAGCCAGCCGCAAGCAGATGCTGCCATTTCTCGTTCTTGGTGCAGCAACTACCCTCTATATTTTATGGGCGTTGACGGCATTCCCATTGCAACTGTATGTCAGGGGAAACAGCATCGTGTACATCAATCAGGCGACAAACAATACAGCGGTTGCGTTGTTCTATGTGATTGCAACTTGCGGTTCGCTGTTCTTTTCGAAGATCAGAATGATGGTAATCTTCGGCGCGGCCAACCTGGCGATACTGCTCGTTGTAATGGAGGTTAAGCGATACGCGTTCACGTCGTTATGGTGTGCGTACGCGGCGGTTGCAAGTGTGATCATTCTCGCCTACTTCTGGAGGAGCCACAGAGAGAGGCCGTTCCTGTATGCCTAGGAAGGTTGTCAGAACGAGATGGGCAATTTATCTTCGAGCGGGTGGCCGCGTAGATGTGACGGCATCGGAGTTAAAGGTTGACGCAAATGACGAAGACAGGCACGAACCCGATGGAGACCGGTCTGGCGAAAGCACCCGAAGCGGCAGGTAGATCGCCTGCTCTCGCGCAGGCGGTGGCCGCGCCGCTCACCCGCGCCGCGATCTTCCTGGTCGCGAAGGTCAAACCGGGCTCTGAAAATCGGGCGATCCTGCGCTCCTTTTGTGGGGACCTCGCCGCGCTCGTGCGTGCCGTGGAATTTCGTGATCTGGAGGGAGGACTCTCCTGCGTCATCGGGTTTGGATCCGACGCATGGGACCGCCTCTTTGGCCAGCCGCGGCCAGGGGAATTGCACCCCTTCCGGGAGATTCTTGCCGGAGCGCGCCATGCAGTCTCAACGCCGGGTGACCTGCTACTCCACATCCGCGCCAAGCGCATGGACCTGTCTTTTGAACTGGCCACTCAGATTATGGCGCGTATCGGAAACGCCGTTTCTCCTGTGGATGAAGTGCAGGGCTTCCGTTACTTCGACGACCGGGATCTTATGGGTTTCGTCGACGGTACGGAGAATCCCAGGGGCGCGGCGGCGGCCGAGGCCGTAGTAGTCGGCGCCGAGGACTCTTACTTTTCCGGTGGCAGCTATGTCATTGTGCAGAAATATCTCCACGATCTTGGCGCATGGAACGCTCTCTCCACCGAAGCGCAGGAACGCATCATCGGCCGGACCAAGCTTTCAGACATAGAATTAGACGACTCCGTCAAGCCGACCTCGGCGCACAGCGCGCTCACCACAATCGTTGAGAACGGCAAAGAGATCAAGATTCTGCGTGACAACATGCCCTTCGGCCGCCCGGGCTATGGCGAATTTGGCACTTATTTTATCGGCTACAGCCGTTCGCCCCGCACCATTGAGCAGATGCTCGAGAACATGTTCGTCGGCAGGCCGCCCGGCAACTACGATCGGCTGCTCGACTTCAGCCGCGCCGTCACTGGAAACCTTTTCTTTGTGCCGTCGGCAACGTTTCTGGAGAACGTTGCCGAAGATCAAACCCAGCCTGCGGGTGCGGAATCTCCGGCAGTGCCGGCGGCTGCCGAAACCTCCACATCCACCCCATCGGCGCAGCGACGGTTCGCTCGGCATCGGCTCTCTCAAAGGAGACACACGACATGAATAATCTCCATCGCGAACTTGCTCCTATTTCCGAATCTGCATGGGCTCAGATCGAAGAAGAAACATCCCGAACGCTCAAGCGTTATCTTGCTGGTCGACGTGTCGTCGACGTAAAAGGTCCAGCCGGCACAGGCCTCTCAGCCGTCGGCACCGGTCACCTGCGTACAATTGCCGCGCCAGCCAAAGGCATGATCGCGAGCCAGCGCGAGGTGAAGGCTTTGGTCGAAGTGCGCGTTCCGTTCGAACTAGATCGGCAATCGATCGACGATGTCGATCGGGGCGCGAACGACTCAGACTGGCAACCCGCGAAGGATGCTGCGCGACAGATCGCCTTCGCCGAGGACGCCGCCATACTCGAGGGTTATGACGCCGCTGGTATTGTCGGGGTACGTCAAGGAACGAGCAATCCGATCATGACACTCCCTGCAGACGTGCGCGAATATCCAGATGCGATTGCTCAAAGCTTGAGCCAGTTGCGACTAGTCGGTGTTAACGGTCCCTACGCCGTGTTGCTCGGTGCCGGCGCCTACACAGCACTTGCCGAAACCAGCGATCATGGATACCCGGTTTTGGAGCACGTCAAGCGGCTGGTGAAAGATCAAATCATCTGGGCGCCCGCCATAGCTGGTGCTTTCGTACTGACCACGCGTGGGGGCGATTTCGAATTGCACATCGGGCAGGACGTATCCATCGGCTACCTCAATCACAACGATGCCGCGGTCCGTCTGTACTTGCAGGAGACATTCACTTTCCTCTTGCTGACCACCGAGGCCGCCGTCGCGCTGGTTCCTCCCGCGAAGGCGAAGAAGAGTTAACGCGCGATGGGGACCATCCGATTCGCCGAAGCACTTTCGGTTGCCGACAAATGGGGGATCACTCGTGAGGTTCCTTCTTAAACGCCAGCCTCTGCGCGGACTGGCTTGGGATGCGATGAAAAAAAAGATTGGATTTGTAGCGGCCCTGACGCTGGTCGGTGTGGCACTTTTTTCCACTCGCTACTACATGGTGGACTTGCCAATCTGGCATTTTCTTGGCGGCGGCAAAGGATCCGATCCTGCGACCCTGCACCTGCAGGGAGAATTCGTGGAGAGCAACCTGGGCGCAGCGGAAGGACCGGCCGGATCACTCACGGTGCGGATGATTGCACAGCAATTTGTTTTCGTGCCCCAGTGCGTCGTAGTCCCTGCGGGCGTTCCGGTCAGGTTTCGAATTACGAGCGCGGATGCCGTGCACATGTTGAGCTTTCTGGGTACGAACTACGGCCTCAAAGCTGTGCCTGGCGCGGTCAACGAAGATACGTTTACTTTCGCGAAGCCAGGCGAATTCAAGATACCCTGTCATGAGTTCTGCGGAGCCGGGCATTATGCAATGAGAGGCCAGTTGCACGTGGTCCCCCGGGAACAGTTTGCAACACTGCTTCCTGGCGAAAGGCGGACTTGTGAACCACGCTAATCAGGCTTGGCGTCTGCGAATCGGGTCACGATGGTTTGGGATGCTGGGGATTGTCTTTGCGACTGTTCTTCTTTCGTCGGGAAGAGATTCTTCGGCTCAATCGGAAAATGCTGAACCTCCGGTTCGCATCCCTTCTAACGTGGCGTGGACGGAAGATACGCTTGCCCTGATTTCCAATGGTGACGCATTTCGCGGATTGCTCCTTGCCCGACGCTGCAATCATTGCCATGGCGAAGAGGGATTCACTTCCGTTCCTGCCTTCCCCAATCTGGCGGGCGTCGATCGGCTGTCGTTCTGGAAGCAGATGGAGGACTTTCGATCCGGCAAGCGACCTTCGTCGGTGATGCAACCCATCGCCGAGGGGTTCTCGGCCCGCGATTCAGCCGATTTGGCGGCGTATTATGCAATGGTGCCTACCGCGAGTGATCCTCAGGACAACCGAGCGTTTCCGCAGGCCATGTCCGATCCCACTCGAGCCACGATGGCGATTCGATTAATTGTTTTCGGAGATGGGCAGCGCGGCATACCACCATGCCAGTCATGCCATGGTCCGATTAGTTATGTGAAAGGAGCTCCTCCACTCGCTACCCAGAACGGCAACTATCTGGAACAGCAGTTGGAGCATTTTTCGAATGGATATAGGACCAACGACATTAATGTTCGAATGCGTAGTATCGCGAAGCAGCTGACTGCGGACGAGAAGACGGCAGTTTCGGAATACTATGGCGCCGGACTGGGTCCAGGAGTGAACTCGAGGTAGCGCGGACAGTTCGGTGACCCTCCCACAAACGCGGCTTATTGTCTAGGACGATCCACGAGCACCACCTCGGAGTGTTCCTGCACTCGTTCGAGGACCACATCGTGGCCGTCCGGGGAAATGTCGAAGTCGCGAATGTCGAAGTCGGGAGGGAGATTCGTCAACTGGTGCTCCGCCCCCGTTTCCAGGTCGATCAGCCACAGGTCCTTATGCCGAATGTCTCCCTTCAGGAATACGAGTCCCTGCGCTCCAGGCAGGAAAGCCAAATGCCGCGCTCCGCGAGTTAACTTCAATGCGTGCAGGGGAACGGCTGCGGCCGCGGCTGTAACCGCTTTAACGGTAAACGTGGTGCCGATGTCAGGTCCCGAGTAAACAACGAAGCGGCCATCGGGCGACCACGCGGGGTCAACCGAGTACTCTTCGACAAAGACCTTAGGCGGCTGACCGTCCAGGGGAACGCGAAACAGGCGCGGAACGCCATGATCGACCGCCGCCGACGTGATGGACTGTCCGTCGGGTGCCCAGGCCGGATCCCCATCCAAGTCCAGCGTATCGGTCACGATCCGCGCATTCGTGCCATCGGCCTGCATCGTGTATAGCAACGTTTGACCCTTTTGACGGATCGAAAATGCGATGCTCTTTCCGTCCGGGCTGATTGCGGGACCGCCCACGACTTGCGCGCCCGTGCCGCTCCATAGTTCCGCATTTGTCCCGTTGCCGAGCTTCCAGATACTCTCGCTCGTGGCAGTTGTCGAAACATACAGAAGATAATCTCGGCCCAATCGTGGGGAAAATCCCGTGCTCGTCGTCAGTGAGGAGCGAGTAGGAACCGACACGTCGGCTGGTGAATTGGCGATCTGTAGTCGCCAGAGTGTTCTCTTCGGACTTGCCGGCGTGAGAACCAGACGGCGTCCGTCAGCACTGGTAGCCAACGAAGTGTACCGGTCAAGACCAGACGACAGACGGTGAGGAATGCGGCGCTCGACGTCCATGCTATACAGCCACGGCCCCGAACCATCAGGGTCGCTAGCGAGATAAATCAGCGTCCGTCGATCCAACATAGCCGGGTAAATCACGCGCCCGTTGTGCGACGTAATCCGCTCAGGATTTCCACCGGTTGGACGGATACGCCAGATGTCCAATTTGTCTGGCAGGGAACCGTGGACGAAATAGATGAATGCCGTGTCGGGCGACCACAACGGGAAGTGACTGTGGAGGCCGCCGGGCGCGGTGAAAATCGGTCGGTCCTCCGATCGCCGCCTGCCGTCTGAGACGAACATCGGGTCTCCGGGGCCTGGTGTATGGTACGCGAGTCGGGAGCCGTCATGGGACCAGTCGTACTCGGCCACTCCCGGAATATATGGCTTAGGCAGTCCGCCGAGTGTTGGCACGGCCCACACGCTGATGTTGTCGGCGTTCGACCCGTCCTGCTTACGAAACCAAAACGTGACGAGCGAGCCATCAGGAGAGAACCCAAGGGTGCGAAGCGATGGATTAGCAAGTCCCGGCGAAGTTCCCGCGGGTCAAATTGTGGAATTGGCCTGACCCAACCTGTGTAACCCAGACGTCCATCTGCCCGTCGCGATCCGACAAAAACGCCGCGAATTGGCCATCACGCGACACCGCAGCGCCCTCTGCTGCTCCATCGAAGTCCGTGACTGTCTGAAAGCGCGCGCCGGCGATTGGATCTCGCCAGAAATATTCAGTCTTCCTAAGCCACAAACTGACTGCAATGGCGAGCAGCGCGGCGACCGCTGCGAACGGGAGAATCACTCTCCATCGCACACGAGGCACCGGTACCATTGAGCGGGCGGGCGAAGGAGCGGGGATGGGCGACGGGACATCACCCCCGCTCTCTTGCACCACTCGAACCTTCCGACTGCGCGCCCATTCGTCCAACTCGGGTGTAAACGCATAAATCGAGCCCGCCCGGTCATGCAGATGACGGTGAACAGGCATCCCCTCACGCTTCTCCCAGCGCTGGACTGTGGTGACGTCGCGGTCGAAGTGGGCGGCGATTTCCTTCCAGGAATCGAGACGTTCTGAGGGAGGGGTTTCGGAGGACTGTCTTCCGGGAGATGTTTCGCCCATCGCGCCCTCCTCGTTACACCGCGGGTTGTCGCGAACCCGGGCATCCGATTGTAGCGTCCGCGGACGGGGACGGCAAAGTACGGCATTCGATGGCACGGCGTAATTCCGCGCATTGCCCTTTGACCGCGTCGAACATATGGCGGATGGTGTCTGAGCGTTTCCAGACGGCGACGCCAACGAAAGGAGTTCGATTATGCGAAAAAAGCTAGGGTGGTTGGTTTTGCTTGGTGCGGCGATGATCGCCACTGCAGGAAGTGCCTTGGCGACACCACCCCAAGGGTTTACGAGCACAACGACCGCTCAGGGGCGGTTCGCCCCGTTCGACACCAGCAACTACTTCATTTCTGGCAAAGGGAAACTCTGGGTCTCGTCACTCAAGACTAAGGGAAACTCAGACGGGTATTTCTTGATCAATGTCTGGCAGCCGGGAGGAACTACGGGGTGGCACTCGCACCCTGGTCCAACTTTAATCATCGTCACAGCCGGAACCATAACCCATTATGACGGGGACGATCCCAGTTGCACGCCGCACGTGTACACAACGGGGATGACCTTTGTCGATAAGGGTGGTACGCATGTACACATCGTCCGAAACGAAGGCAACGTTGAGGCAGATGTCATTGCTTTCCGGCTCGTTCCATCAGGCCAGCCGGGTCGAATTGACGAAAACGATCCTGGAAACTGTCCTTTCTGACGAGAGCGAATCGCCACTCCACATTCGCAAGAATAGCCTCGCTGGAACAACGAAACGCTACTGTAAGGTTCAGTGACAGCACAGCTTCTAGGACAACCAAGCGGCGAGTGAAATGCAGCGCTCGCCGCTCAATCTTCAAGGATCAATGACGGCAGAGACGGTAGGAAACTTTTTGCCAAGATTGCTACGGCGCAGTGCGTCATCAGAGAAACCATAAATACACAGGGATCAAGGACCGCTGGGGGCCAGTTTCCGAATCGTTCTACATGGCGACCGCTTCTCTGGTGTCTTACGCGAGAACAGCGGGATAACCGGGTCTGAATGGTGTCGGGATGGCTGAAGGTTCGCAGTTGGGGGGCTGCGTGCCGATTGCTGCGAACGCCTCACCCAGCGTGTGCACGATCTGCAATAGTGGCCTTCTAGTCTCTCCGAAGAGCTGGAACATACGACATAGTCCAAATGCATGCCCTTCGCGGGCAACAATAAAGCAACAGCGCTTGATATTTCCCAGGAGTGGTTTCTGATGTGCCAGATTTTCGATGAACATGGTCGATAAGGCAAACTCACTGATGGATGTCAGGTCCACAATACTCACACGGGCATTTGTGGCATTCGAATAGTCTTGACTTGCCTCGTAGAGTTCTGTCAGAGATTCGTCAGAGAGCCGCCCCTCAACTCGCATGAGGGAAATTTCGTTCTCAAGGTCAAACTTAACTCGCAGCCCAGTCGTCAATGGTTTCATAGCGCAGTACCTCCATAGCAAAGAAGAAACAACTTCAGATGGGTCGACTCAGTTTCAGAGAGCCTGAAAGGGGGAAGGAATGCTCACTCAACTTAATTAATGAGTGCAGTTGAGTGGCCCTTACCCTCGACACGCAAGTCATTGAATCGATATGTCAGAATGCCATTGGCGTCGCCGAGTGTGGGACTCCATCGTGTACTTTTGAACGACGAGCAAGCACTAATGGAGTGCGGCGAGAACGTTAGTTTGCGGACATATGAGAGGCTACCCGACGGATCACTGTTTCTGAACGCATCGTGTCACTCGATCTCGTTCGACAACAGCGCGCGAGCAATCTTCACGATATCTTCTCGCGATCCTCGAAAGGCCCAGAGTTGCGAGCGATCTTCAATCTGGTTGAGACCGGTGTCGCCGCCGATGGCTGGAACGTGATATTCCATTTCACTGAACATTCCCCAGCGGCTGTTCACGCTGCAGGCTTGCGTCGAGTAGCCTAAATCGTCAGGTTCGGTCCATGGAACATCGGCGTATTCGCCGGAGGGATTCACGAAGAAATTGCGAACGATGAGCGCGTAGCTGTTGCCGGCGGGATAGATGTAACCGATTCGTCCAGTGGTGGCCGCCGCGCGTATTCCGATTTTATGTTCGCCGGCAGCGCGCATCTTGAAGCGCACCAGGCGATCGCTCATCGTAAGTTCGTCCGGCGGCGTATCGACGAGGCCAAAGTAGATACGCGGCTCGGTTCTGGAGTATGTCGGGACGAAGAGTTCCCCCTGATGCGGCATCTGGGTGAGACTCCATAGGCCGACGAGGGGAACGCCACCCGGGTTGGGGTCGAGGATCTTCAAGGATGTGAGTAGGGTGTGCCCAGCATATTCCACCGGGCCGATGCGATTCGCGGTGTCGTAGCGCAGGGGATTCGGAGCGGCCGCAACGGATTTTGTGATCTCGAGTTGCAAGCGCTTTCGGGAGCGAAAGGCATCGATGTTCAGACGGTTGGTGAGCTTTACTCCTTGAAGCGTTTTCGCCAGTTCGTAGTTGCCGGGGTCGAGGCTGCGCGGCTGCCAATAACCGGCGATATCGATGTTTGGAAATTTTGGGAAGAAGAAGTCAACTTCCGGAGCGAGCCAGGTTCGGTCGCCACCGGAATTTTGCCAGTCGTCACTTGCGTAGTAGGCGCGGGCTGATTCGGCGGAGTCGAGGGCGGAATTGGTCCAAAGGAAGTTCTCGTCGCTGCCCGGGGCGAAAACGCCGAGGATTCGGCCGCCATAGGGCAAAATCAGGACTCGAGTGCCGTCGTCAGTTCGGTAAAGTTCAGTAGATTTGCCGACCGCTTTTAGCGTTGCGATGAGATCTTGCAGCATTTATCTGCACCTAGATGCCGGGAATATAACCTTTGCCAAAGGTGTTGGTAGATTCTTTTCTGAAGTCAGACACGAGAGACATCATGGCGGTGGTTCCTCCATCGGCGACGATGGTTTGACCAACGATGAACGATGCGTCATCGGAACACAGGAATGCCGCGAGCCGCGCGATGTCGAGGGGTTCACCGCAGCGCGCGACAGGAATCGCTTTGTAGCATGATTCTTGCGCGAGTTCTTTCGTGAAGCCCGGGATGCACTTGAAATAGTTCTCGACGGTGATCCAACCGGGCGCGATCGCGTTTACGCGAATGCCTTTGTAGGCAAGCTCAACAGCCAGCGATCGGGTGTAGGCAATGATTGCTCCCTTGGTCGCTGCGTAAACGGAATGTTCCGGCACACCTTGCAAGCCGTGAACCGAGGACATATTGCAGATGACACCGCCCCCTCGCTGCAACATATCCTCCACGACTTTTTGAGTGAGGAAGTATTGCCCGCGGAAGTTGATGTGGAACATTTTGTCGAATTGTTCAGGAGTCACCTTGAGGAATGGACGGTTCATGGTGACGCCGGCGTTGTTGACGAGACAATTCACGCCGCCAAGGAAATCGATCGCTTGCTCGGCAAGATGCGTTACCTGATCCAAGGAGTCGAAGTCCGCTTGAAAGGCGGCTGAGCGACGGCCGAGGGACTTTACCTCATCGACTGCCGCCTGCACTCCTGAATCGCTTTGAACGTAGTGGAAAATGACGTCGGCGCCCTGGCGTGCGAACTCGAGGCCGATTTCATGACCGATACCGGTATCGGAACCAGTGATCAGCGCTTTTTTCCCATGCAATCTTGGTTCTTGAGACATATGGACCAACTGACAAGAAATTTAGAAACCTTGAGCGACGAACAGTTCGCGTAGCGTGGCAAACGTGATCCTCGCCTGGTTACGATAACACTCGAAGGTGCCCCCTGTCGGCCTGCACACTCTACTTCTGTGCGGAGAATATTGTCAACAATAATGTCGACCGGAATTAAGCGCAGGGACGGTGGTGGTCATCCCGCATAGCGCGGTTCGTCTACTCCAGTAAACCCTGCACGAAGACGAAACAAATCTCCAGACTGCGGGTGCAGGCGCTTGTCCTCTTCGCTCAACCCCAGAGCGGCTGACGTGATGTAGAGCTCGTCCAGTTTCTCGCCGCCGAACGCACAACTGGTGGGGTTGGCGACGGGCAAGCGATACTCCCGATCGACTTTGCCTTCCGGGTTATAGCGAACAACTTTCCAGCCTCCGCAGTAAGCACACCAAATGAACCCTTCCGTGTCGACGGTCAGGCCGTCGGGTATTCCATCTTCAGGAGTATTTTGAACGAAAACTCGGCGATTGGAGATCGTTCCGGCCTCGGGGGGATAGTCGTAGGCATAAATGCAATAACGAAATGAATCGACAAAATACATAATTTTCTGGTTGGGACTCCAGCCAATCCCGTTGGCAACGGTTATGTCCTTGTCCATCAACTGACACGAATTGTTGCTCTGGAGACAGTACAGCTCTCCATCGGGACCCTTGGGATTGGCTTCGTTCAGGGTGCCGACCCAAAAGCGGCCACGGCTGTCGGTAGCCGCATCGTTGAAGCGAATGCCAGCGCGGCCAGCGAGGGGATCGCTAAAAGTTTCAAACTTCTTGTGCTGAGTATCCCAATAGGCGAGGCCCTTGGCGGTGGCGGCAATGAAGCCGCCAGTTTTCCGGATGCCGAGGGCCATCACCGGCATGCCTGTATCGAAGACTTCAAGGTGCTGTGTTTTTGGGGAAAACTGGAGAATCTGAAGACGCTCGATGAAGTCTACCCAGTAGAGCCGGCCCTCCTGGGAATGCCAGACAGGACCTTCTCCGATTACATTGCGAACTTCGAGAACGTGTTCGACTTGGGCCATAGCAACTTTTCCTTTAGCGGGACGCAAACTGGGGGGCGATTGAGAAACTGGTCAGATCGCGTTCAGATTGCGACGGTCCACTCCGGTTTCGCCCCCACCGCCGTTAACAATAGTGTTGACACAGAATGGAGTCAAGGCGAATCCAGGGAACTGTTCGATTGCGGCAGCCTTCATCGGGTTCCGGGTGCCGTCCAGGATGACTTTTTATGTTGACAATAATGTTGACTGTGCAGGTTCGATTCGGAGATAATTCGCATCGCGCGTAACGTCTCTACTCATGAAGATTACAGCCGTCGAAACGATCTACCTTCCTCGCGGGATCAGCGTTCATGTGGGTGCTATTACCTACCTGTGGGTTCGGATCCACACGGACGAAGGGCTGATCGGTTTGGGGGAGAGTTATCCCAACGCCGAGGCTGAGGCGGCGATCGTGCATTCGCGTCTGGCTGCGGTTCTGTTGGGCAGAGATCCGAGCGCCATTGATCGACTCTGGGCGGATATGTTCCTCGCGATTTCCTATAGCGGGTGGGGTGGAGCGGAAATGCGCGCCCTGAGTGCGGTCGATATCGCGCTGTGGGATTTGCACGGGAAGGTGACAGGCCAGCCGATCTACAAGCTGCTGGGTGGGGCGTCGCGGCCATCCATACGGCTGTATAACACCTGTTACGACCGCTTAGATTTCAATCGCGAGCCAGTGCAACTTGCGCGCGAACTTCTCAAAAGCAATATCAAGGCCATGAAAATTTGGCCGTTTGATGACATCGCCAGGAAAAACGCGGGTAACTATATTTCCGCGGAGGAGATACGGCAGGGAAGTGAGCCTTTGCGGCTGATCCGCGAGGAGTTTGGCGACTCGATCGATGTTGCAATTGAGTTCCACGGTTTCTGGAACCTGCCCTCAGCGAAAAAAATCGCGGCCGCATTGGAGGCTTACAAGCCGATGTGGCTGGAGGAGATGCTGCCGCAGGATAATTTGGACGCCTATGCTGACCTGGCGGATTCTACTGATATCCCACTGTGCTTGAGCGAGCGGCTATTGACGCGTTGGGGATTCCGTGAGCTTTTGGAAAATCGCGCAGCCAGCATCATCATGCCGGACATTTCGTGGTGCGGAGGGATTTCCGAGGGCAAGAAGATCGCAACGATGGCTGAGACTTACTATCTGCCGATCGCGCCGCATAACTGCGGCGGTCCTATTCTGCACTATGCCACGGCGCACCTGTCCGCTAATGTGACCAACTTATTCATCATGGAGAGCGTCCGGCGTCACTATAGCGAAGAGTATGACGGGCTGGTTACGAAGAAGCTGGTTGCCGGAGCGAACGGCGAGTTGCCATTGCCTGAGGGGGCAGGCTTGGGCGTTGAGCTAAGTTCCGATGTGCTCACGCGCAAGGACGCAATCGTGAAGAGGTCGTCAGTTTAGTTATCGGCGGCCTCATCACGGTTGAAACGGTTAGGCAGCAACTTCGGGTTCATCGGTCAGCATGGCAAGAAGAGTTCCTACCGGCACTTTCAAACCAGTTTCAACCTGAATTGGGCCGAGATACCCTTTTCCCATCGACTCGACTTCCATCTCGATCTTATCGGTTTCCACAGTAAATAGAGCTTCGCCCTTCTCGACATACTCGCCGGGTTTTTTGAGCCAACTGGTTACCGAGCCCTCTTCCATGGTGAGGCCGAGCTGCGGCATGACAATTTTGTACGCCATCTTTAATACTTTCTCCTTACCTTTTCATCATGTCGTGCACTTCACGAACAATGCGGTCGACTGTCGGAATCATTTGATTTTCGAGAACAGGGCTGAAGGGATTCGGAACCCCTAACGAGCAAATGCGTTTCGGGCTTAGTTGGAGTTCTTCGAAGCAATCTTCTACCGCGATCGCGAGGAGTTCTCCCGCAAAGCTGCAATAGGAAGGCGATTCATCAATGACTACCAACTTGCCGGTCTTCTTGATGGAGCTGGTGATTTTCTTCCGGTCGAGGGGAACGATGGAGCGGGGGTCAATGACTTCAGCCGAGATGCCTTGTTCCGCGAGGACAGTTGCGGCCTTGGCGGCCAAGTCCACCATCCGAGACATCGCTACAATCGTCAGATCCTTACCTTCCCGGACGATCCGCGCATCTCCGAATGGGACCAGATACTCCTCTTCAGGAACAACACCCTTGGTGTTATAGAGGGACTTATGCTCGATTACCGCGACCGGTCCGGGTTCACGAAGCGCGGTTTTGAAGAGTCCTTTCAGGTCGTAAGGTGTGGAGGGAAGTACAACTTTCAATCCGGGCGTATTGGCGAACCAGTTATAGAATGTATGCGAGTGGTGCGCGCCGGCACTGCGCACTGATCCCATTGCTCCGCGGATGACGACGGGCGCTTTGATCTTGCCGTTGGACATGTAGGAAATATTGGCGGCCTGCTGGACAATTTGGGTAATCGCTTCGAGAGCAAAATCAAGGAACACTTCGTCGACCACCGTACGAGTGCCGGCCATAGCAGCGCCAATCGCTGCGCCAGTGGCTCCCAGTTCGCAGATCCCGGTGTCGCGCAGACGGTCATCGCCGAATTCTTTCCAAAGCCCGCGGGTTTGACGAAAATTGCCTCCGCGCGGACCGATGCCTTGTCCGATATAGACGATACTGCTGTCGCGGCGCATCTCATCGCGAAGAGCTTCCACTCCAGCATCCGCGTACGTGATTACACGGCCTTGCTCTGACATATATTCTCCTCAGCTAAAACACGTGGTCGTTTACGGAATCCGCCGATGGTTCGGGGCTGTTCTCGGCGAATTCGACAGCCTCGTCGATAAGTCGCTCTACCTCCTGATCGGCTGCTTGTATCTCTTTGTCGCCAACCGCGCCCGAATCGAGAAGTCGTTTACGCGCGATTTTTACCGCGTCCCTTTGTTTCCACTGCTGAACTTCCTCGCGGGTTCGATAATCCGTGCCCGGATCGCCCTCGTGATGGCCAACGTATCGATAGGTCTTACATTCGATCAAGGTGGGGCCACCATCGTTTCGGGCCCGCTGGATGGCGGCTTCCGCAGCTTCATGGACTGCGACTACATCCTGGCCATCGACTTGAACTCCTAACATTCCATATGCTGCCGCGCGACTGGCGACACTCGTATTCTTGGTGGCGCGCTGAAAGGCCATTTCCGTGGCGTATAAGTTGTTCTCGCAGACATACACAACCGGTAAATTCCAAACTGAGCCGAGGTTGACGGCTTCGTGAAACGAGCCGCTGTTGACCGCGCCATCACCGAAGAAGCAGACGACAACCTGGGACTTCTTTCCGAGTTTTGCGCTTAGGGCGGCGCCCGTGGCGAGAGGAATGGGAGCGCCCACAATTCCATTGGTCCCCATGAAACCATATTCAGGCGCGTAGAGGTGCATGCTTCCGCCGCGTCCGCCGGAACTACCTGTAACCTTGCCCCAGAGTTCGGCGAGAACGATTTTTGCGGGCACGCCTTTGGCCAGCGCGTGGCCATGGCCGCGGTGCGTGCTGAAGATCAAGTCGGACGTTTTCAGGTGGGAGCAAACGCCGACCGCGACTGCCTCTTCTCCTACATACAAATGTACAAAGCCGGGAAGCCTACCGTTGCGATACAGTTCCTGAACCTTGAGTTCAAAGAGTCGCAGTTCCAGTATCTTCTTGTAATAGGTGAAGAGCAGTTCGTTTGATATCTGCTCGGCCAGAACTCGTTCCGACATGATGAAAGCCTCCCGAACTTATTGCGACAGCGGTAAAGTCTGTGGTGCGTGTTCGCGCTGCGAACGGTAAACCGCGGTAAATAGTTCCACTACACGACGCCCTGCTTCAGCGTCGACCATGTGCTCCCGATCTTCCAATATGGAGTCGAGGAAGTCAGCCAGTTGTACCTGATGGTAGTGAGTCATCACGTCCCATGGGCGCGACCGGTCTTCACGGTTCCACACTGCGAGATTCTGCTCCTCCCCGGGTATTGTCCAAATATCGTTGAAAGGGGGATCCATTTTTTCCGTGACACCCGAAATGAAGGGAGATCCGCTGTCCGTTTCTGCTCCGACGGATGCCCCGGACGAGCCATGGATGTGAATCTTTCCCCACAGGCCGGGGCGCTGCGAGTTGCTGAGGACGATCGAACCCATGCCGCCATTCTTAAAACGAACGGAAGCAATTACGGTATCGTCGACCTCTATGTCGGGATGGTTATAGGTATCCCAATAGCCCTGCAATTCCGCGGCGGGACCCATGAACCAACACATAAGGTCGAGATAGTGCGGCGCCTGACTTACTACCACGCCACCGCCTTCGCCCGCCCATGTGCCTCGCCATGGATCGGAGAGATAGTAGGCAGGTTCACGCCATCCGAGCATAGTTACAATTGCGAGGACCGGTTTGCCGAGCTTGCCGGCATCGATCGCTTCTTTCATCCTCAGGACTGGTTCGTACCAGCGGCGCTGACTGATGACACCTAGCTTGATTCCTCCGGCACGAGCGGCGGCAATTGCGCGATCGCAGGACGCGAGATCGATGGCGAGCGGCTTCTCTGAGATTGCATGCACGCCTGCCGCGGCGGCTATTTCAACGGCTGCGGGATGTTGCGTGTGCTGCGTGCAGATGGAAAGCACATCCACTTTCTCTTGCTTCAACATTTCAGCCAAATCGGTGTAGGCGTTGACGCTGAGTTTTTTAGCGAAGCCTTGTGCGCGATCAGCGGCAACGTCGCAGACCGCTACCAGTTGGGAGTTTGGTATCGTCTGATAAGCGAGGGCGTGAGTTCCGGCTACCTTGCCGCATCCCACAATCGCAGTCCTAAGGCGAGTTGTACTTGTCTTCGGCATTCGCTTGCTTCAATCCAGCTGTGTACGACTAGACAATTGTTGCGATCAGGAAAACGACTTACCGTCTGATTCGCCAGGACGGTGCCGCAATTCCACGAGAAATCCGAGTAACTTATGTGTGTCCAGCAGAGCCCAACGAGTACCAGGCCGAATCCCAGTGCCCCATTGAAGAACGGCTATCCCAGCCTTATCCAATTCCATGATTACGGGATCGATGTCAGGGACTTCAAAGAGGACGTGGTGAATACCACCGCCTGTTTCGTCGAGGAAATCCTGATAGGCGTTGCGTCCTTCGAGCGGCTGAATGAGTTCGACCTCAACGTCACCTA
This sequence comes from uncultured Acidobacteriaceae bacterium, assembly GCA_963822545.1. Taxonomy (GTDB): domain Bacteria; phylum Acidobacteriota; class Terriglobia; order Terriglobales; family Acidobacteriaceae; genus Acidiflorens. The sequence continues at coordinate 662,917 of CAWGIB010000009.1, read as the reverse complement.
ACTGGACAAAAGCCTGTTTCAGTCGAATGCGTTCTTCCGATCCGCGATAGTAATACTTGGCTTCAGGTCTATCGGGCCACTCGACGAGGCGAAAGGGTCCAATGCCGAAGAGCGAAGTCAGCAACTGCGTGGTTCGATCGCGATCGGCGACAACAATTCCGATCTGGACGAGCCGTTTGAGTTGCGCCAAGGCAGGCACGGAAGACAAACTCGATGTGATGTTGTTCTGGAAATTCATCGAGCGAGATAGCCTCCATCCACGGGAAGAATCACGCCAGTCACCATGGACGATGCGTCCGAAGCCAAGAATAGGGACGGGCCGACGATCTCGTCGGGCTCACCCACACGACCAAGGGGAATATTGGACACCCAAGTCTGCATGAGCTTCTTGGGATCGAATTGCGGGTCGGCCATGACGTCTTTGAGGCCAGGCGTCATGAATTGGCAAGGGGCGATGGCATTGACGCGAATTCCCCGGTCGGCCCACTCCAGAGCGAGTTGCTTGGTCATCGCGTTGACGCCGCCTTTGCTGGCGCAATATGCATTGGCGCCGCGGCCCACGCCTACCACTCCGGCGATTGACGAGAAGTTGATGATGACGCCAGAGCCTTTTTTAAACATGACGGGCGCCGCGGCCTGGCAGCACAGGAAAGTTCCGCGCAGATTGATATCAAGGACGCGGTCCCAGGTTTCCAGTGGAGTGGATTCCGCGGGGTCATGTTGCGGAATTCCCGCACAGTTTACCAGGATGTCGATGCCGCCGAGTTGGCTGACGGTAGCGTCCACCATGGCGGTTATGTCCTTGGGAACCGCGACATTTGCTTGGAGCGCGATGGCGCGCCTTCCCAGTTTTTTCACCCGATCGGCTGTGCGCTGCGGATTTTCGATGGTGAGGTCGCAGGCTGCGATGTCGCAGCCGAATTCCGCGAAGCCGACTGCGATCGCTTCGCCGAAGCCGACTCCAGCGCCGGTGATCAACGCTACGCGCCCGGTGAGATCAAACAGTTTTTTGATATCCACTTTTTTCGTGTCCATGGCTCAATTCTATGAAACTTCTTAGTGCGATCTTTCCCTAACGATTCTTAGTAGTTAGGGCCGAGCTTTCGAACAGCAGCATTTCTGATGTTCCGGATGTTTCAAGCCTTACTGGAACACCTTCCATCATTAGTTGAATGCCGGATAGTTCGACCGTCTCGGCGCGGTTTTCGAACGTGATCTTGTATGTCAGAGAAGCATCGAGCCCGCGGGGCACGAAACGATAGACGGGGTCTTCGTGGTTCGACGTGCGGAACAAAGTTGCTATATCCCGCTTTTTGTCAGGACTAGCGTATTCGAGCACGACCCAGGGCGACTCGCTGAAGTACGGAGTCTGCGGCGTGTGATGGTAGACCACGCTATCGCGAAGGATTGGCCGGAGTTCGTTTTTGTAGAGATCAACGCCTGTCCGGATCTTCTCACGCAAGATGGGATTCAATTCGGCGAGCGACGGTGCGATTCCGCGAAAGATCGGGAGGGACATCTGCACCTGGCGTAGCTGAGAGTCAATGTCGCCGTCTCCAGCTAAATCAGGGACCTCGGTACCGAAGGTGCGTAACAGGATTTCGGGGGGAAGCAGCCACGTCATACCGTTCAAGATCTTCACGCCCCGCGGTTCGCGCATCCAGTCTGAGAGTTCGGTGTTGTCAAAGCGATGGAGAATGCCCAAGTCGAGGCGGCCGCCGCCACCGGCGCAATTCTGAAAGATTACTTTGGGAAACTGCTGGCGCAAGTGATCGAACATCGCATAGAGATTTTCGACGTGACGCCATCCGGAATTTTCAACGAAACCATCGATCACACGATTCCCGTCTTCTTCGACGGACATGTTGTAGTCGATGCGAAACACATCGAGATCATATTTTTTGATGATGCGCGCGATTTCCGATTCCATCCATTTGGCGACTACGGGATTGCCTACGTCGAGATGGCGTCCGTTGGCGAAAGGTCGACCGTTGCGGGTCAGAATCCAGTCGGGATGCTCTTTGCGCAGTTTGGATGCGGCTCCGGCGGCCTCAATCTCAACCCAGAGTCCGAAACGCATTCCCTTCTTGCGAGCATATTCGCGGATGGGCTGGACGTCGTTCGGCAGCCAATTGCCGGCGTACCAATCGCCGGTATTGTCATACCAGTGGTTCGGGTCAGGACCATACCACCCGGCGTCGATGAAGAATGTTTCGGCGCCGATGTCGGCCGCCATGTCGATCTCGCGATCAATGCCTTCCTCAGTTTCGTGATCGACGATATAACCGCGATGATTTGCTTCCACATCGAAAACGTGCTCAGAAGGCGGGCGAGGCAAAATATCACGACGCACGTGGGTCAAGAGCGCTTGCGTTACGTGGTCGAGATCAGATTTCATACACAGGATGTGAGTTTCCGGAGTTTTGACGCTCTCACCTGGTTCGAGAACCCTCAAGACCGGGTCGAAGGAACTCGGACCCATTTCGAAAAACAGGCGGGCATCATTGACCGGCCGGTCGATGGAGTCAGAGCGATCAACGGGTGATTTTTCTACTTTGCTTGTAACTCGGATCTTCCAGTTCGCGCTCCAGGCAAGGGAGGCGACGAACCATTCGCCGGTTGCGTTATTGCGGGCGAAAAATGTGGGATGGCCCCATCCTGACTTGCCACGGTCGCCGGAGATTATCTTCGTTTCGTTAACGACTGGATCGAAGCGCCAAGCACCTTCATATCCCCATTTGTCGTATTGAGCGTAACCAACGTCGTAGACATTGGCAGAGTCCGGATGAAGCTTTTCTACGTAGTTGGGAGTGTGCCAGAGTTGCCCTGACCAAGGCGAAACATTCGAGATGGCGGTGGGGCGTTGCCCAGTATTTTGGACTTCGAGCCAACGAACCATGACCGGGCCGCCGCTTAGAAGAGTCTGAAGCTTAACTCTAATCGGACGGACGCTGCTCTCAAGTTCGGCGGTAACGAGTAGTCCGTCGGGATTGTGGACTTCAGATTTGCTCGCACCAATCCATTTCCAGGTTCCGGAAAGGTTCTGGCCTTCGATCTCGAGTTTGAATGCATCGACGGGCAAAAGGTCCATCTGCTGCCGTTCCGCGTCGATCTGTATGTCTGCGATGACCTGGCCACTTGAATCCCAATAGCGACTCACCCACCGACCGTTGCGCAACTCTTCATCGCAAACGGTAAGACCGGAGTTAAAGCGAATACCGGGGTTCGATCCGGTTCGAACGAGGGCGGAACGCGCGCCCGGTTGGGTAGTTGAGGCGGAGAAAGCAAGGGACGACAGCAGGGAGAAAAAGCAAACGGTTGCACAAGTGCGGCCAACGAGCATTTGTTTGCGGCTGCTACAGGGCGTGCGAATTGAGCCGCCGGGGAATCTCATTGCACCCTCTTGCTGGTGTAGTGTCTTTCGCTGTATGCACGCTCCCGCATAGCTACCTCATGACCGTGTATGGGAAGAAATGCGGTTGGCAAGCAACGGAGTTCGATAAGCTTGACGGAAGTAATCATTTCGCACTGCTCGCGTCGCGTATCGAAATCCACAGGAACGATACTCGATGTACTGGTACATCGTCAACATTTTTGTTGACATAACGGAGATTTGAAAGCAAGAAATTTGCGGGCCAAGGCTTGTAGGAGTGTCGGAACCCTAAGTGCAGAGATGAAGCTTTCTGCAGGCCGATCGGGTTGATGGTATTTGAGTATCCGAGATCATGCCTGCCCGGCATAACTCAAGATGCCGATGGCCACGACCAGCAAGCTAACACCCACAATCATAGTTCTTATCGGACGCGTACCGGTGCGAGCCCATTCGCCGGTGAGCACGCCAAAGATAGTACTAGCCACAACGATCGAGGCCAGAAACAGCGGCCAACCGATGGATGTGCCGAGATCGCCCAGTTTCACCGTCGAGATACTGTACAAAATGATGCTGCCAAACCAGAGGAGTCCCATGCTTGCAGCGGCGAGCCAGTAGTACCAAGTGCCGGGGAGGCGAAGCGCCGCGACATTGTGATTCTTACGCATCAGGATGTAGCAATAAATCACTCCCGGCAAGAATCCGGCATAGAGGCATGGCAACCAAACGGCGTTCGACATCATGGCGAGACTTGCTCCGTGCTGCTGCGCGGCGCGCTGAATGCTTCCGCCAAATGCCAGTCCCAGATTAAGCATGGAGCCCATAATCCCGGAGATAAATGCCAAGAGGAATCCGCCGAGAAAACCTTGTCGCGCCGTGGTGCTTGCCTGCTGAAGAGCAGCTTCCCGGGACTTGCCGGCGACTCCACAGATAGCGACGCCCAAGATGATCACCACAACGCCAAGAATGATCAGGCCTCCTTGTCGTGTCATGACAAGGTCAGAGTGCTGAACGATGAGAGGGGTGAGAGCTCCGACAGCAGCCGAGGTTCCGAGGCAGACAGCGAAAGTGATGGCCAGACCCAATCGAGTCAGCGCGAGACCAAAAAGCACCAGCGATACTCCCCAACTGGCGCCGAACACAACCATTTTGAAGAGAGTTCCGCCCGAAACGGCGGTGTAGGTTGACCAGAGAGCTGGGACGGTGAGAAGGGCGATGATAGTGGGAACGACAGCGACACCCAGAATGGAAAAGGCGAACCAGGTATGCTCCCAAGCCCATTTCCGATTGAGTTTCATGGGAAGGGCGTACGCGGCGTTCATGATCGCGGCGCACAGAACCAACACGATTGCCTGGACGGTATGTGAGGTCATCATATTTCCGTGCGCGAATGCGGATCACTCAGTGTCACGAGGCGGAGCATAATTCGATATCCGCCGGGCGAGCTAGAGCCGAGCCATTGAAGCATTCGAGTACTCTTATGTCAACAGAATTGATGACAGAGCCTTGCGTGGGGGGCGATGCCGGAAGCCTTACTGGGGAGCGAAATCTTCCGTCCAATGATCCGGTGCAAAGTCTGGAAAGGTCGGACCTTGCTGGAAGGTGCGGGCATACAGACCGTTAAAGTAACGTTCCACTTCGATTTCGATCTTATCGATAGGTGTTTTCAGGCACATTCGGACGTACTGCTCATGATTGTCGCGCCGGTGTGCCAGAGGAATACGTGAAGAATAGGCGCGCGCGATGATGAAGATATAGGGATTCATGAGCAGATTGAGGGTCCGATACAGGAGGGGTTGGTTGGATGCCTTCCAGATAGTGCGGTGTAGCTCCATGTCGGCATTAAAAAACTGATCCTCGTTGTTCTTCGCCGCTGCCGTCTTGAGTTTCTTAAGAGCTCGATTTAGAAGGCCCGCAGTATCATTGGACGAACTCTCTCTCATGTAGCGAACGCAGAGTCCTTCAAGCTTTGCGCGCATGCGGAAGATCACATCGATTTCCGCAAGGGAGATATCGCGAATAAAGGTGCCGCGGCGAGATGTGGTAACCACCAAGCCGTCGCGCTCGAGACGCAGGAGGGCCTCGCGGACCGGGCCGCGGCTGACTTTCAATTCCTGAGCTAAATCCTCTTCGATGATGCGCTGTCGCGGGCGCAATTTGCCGGCGTGAATGGCGTGACGCAGGTGGGCTTCAACACGTTTGCTGGCGGAAACGCCGCGATCGGGCTTGCCTGAATGATTGGACGAAGGTCGCATGTCAGCTCGTCAATACTTATAAGCTGGAATCGAGTCAAACACAAGAGTTAGTGAAAATGCGGTGTGCGGACCATATTTCCGCAAGGCCGCGAGCATCGGGTCTTTCGCGGGGCCAGGGAACTCAGTGCGCGGTCAGCAGGGTGTCGAGATTGTCAACAATGTGGGTGACATCGCGGTCGACAGTAGTGCTGCCGAAGCGTTCAGCACCGATGGAACGGGAATCAATCGCCGTGAAATTAGGCCAGGGAAGACATTCAACGCTGTAGACATTAGTGTTGACATTATTTGTCTTGACACTGGCTCGCACATGAGTTAACTTGCGCGACGGCATGAGAGATGGCATCGTCGCGTCAACCCAACTTCCGCACACGACGGCAGCGGCTCAAACTCCGTGCGTCGCAGGCCTCCCAATTCGGAGGCAGATTTCCGGTCGAAAGCGCAGTTCCCCAGGAGGCTCCACGATGAACTCCACCACCTATCGTTTTCTGACGCTAATCGCAGTTCTCTCACTGATGAGCATTGGTGTATTGCATGGACAAACGGCGGTCACGGGCGGCATTGAGGGTAACGTGACTGACTCTTCCGGCGCGGCCGTGGCGGGCGCGACGGTGGAAGCAACCGATGTTCCAGACGCGGTGACTCGCGATACCGTTACGAACAGTGATGGGGCGTATCGATTCCCGAGTCTGATCCCGGGAACATATTCGGTCACGATCAAGAAGGAGGGATTCGCGACATTTACTCGGGAGGCTACGCGAATCGACGCCGGAATCATGTACCGGGTTGACGCCAAGTTGCCGGTAGGGACAGCAACTTCCAAGGTTGAAGTGACCGGCGAGGCACCTCTCCTCCAGACGGATAGCGCTGAAGTGAACGAAACCCTTCACTCCTCAGAGATCAGCAGTTTGCCTACATTCGGCAACAACGTCACGCGATTGTCGCTTCTGGCTCCTGGAGTTTCGATGCCGGGCGGTCAACTGGATCTACACCCAGAGAATGCGGGCTCCGACTTCAACCTCAACATCAATGGAGCAGCGCCCAATGCAAATGGTCACCTGCTGGATGGAGTTGAGAACACGGAGGCAATCCAGGGCCTATCGATCATCGTGAGTCCACAAGACGCCGTGCAGGAAGTGAAACTCGCGACCAGCAACTACGACGCCGAATACGGCAAGGTCGCCGGCGGACTTTGGCAGATCACGACTAAGTCGGGCACAAATGCATTTCACGGATCGCTTTTCGAGAACTATCGCACCTCTGGTTTCAACGCAGCCGACCACTTCAGCGAGCCCAATGGTGTTCCCGGCAATCGCTGGAATCAGTTTGGCGGCAGCATCGGTGGGCCGGCGATCAAGGACAAGCTGTTTTTCTTCGCAGACTATCAGGGGATGCGGAACAACCTGCACGCTTCGGGCAACGAAACGGTACCGATTGATGCGTTTCGAACGGGAGATTTCAGTTCGGTCGCAGCCATCGACCCGATCTACGATCCGGCGACGGGCAATCCGGATGGAACAGGGAGAACGCAGATTTCGTGCAATGGCATCCTGAACAAGATTTGCCCCGATCGCATCAGTCCAGCGGCGGCAAATCTGCTGGCGCTTTTGCCGGAGCCAAATTCTACGGGGTTTAGTTCAAACTATCAGATCTCCAGTCCAGCCACGTTCTATCAGAATCAGTTTGATACGCGAGCCGATTACTACGTTACTTCAAAAACGCTTATATTCGGCAAATTCACTTATTTCAGGGCGTCGTTTAACACGCCGACGGCCTACGGTGTGGCGGGAGGCGGTCCGCCGCTGGGTGGCGTTGGAGTTGCGAACGCGGGAGTTTCGACCGATCACGACAAGAGCTTTGATGTTTAACTATCAGCACACTTTCTCTCCATCGTTGCTGACGGATGCGCGCTTCGCTTTTTCCCGTATCGTAATTTCGGAGTTGCAGCCGGATTACAACACAGACGCGGCGACGGCGGTTGGAATTCCAAACATTAACCTGGGCACGGTCTACACGTCAGGCTTGCCACAGATCAATGTTAGCGACCCGTTGACCCCGTTCAACATGGGAGATTTTGGACTGCCGTTCTTTGAGCGCGAGGCAAACTTTGAGTTCTACGATAACTGGACCAAAACCTCGGGCCACCACGCTTTCAAGTGGGGGGCCGATATCGGCAAGTTCTTTGGCATACGGACCGACGTCAGCGGGCGCGGACTCTTCACAGTCAGCCAAGCCCTGACTCAGCTCAACGACACGACCGTTCCTCCAGTTCCGGGGTCATGCACTGACCCGTTACCTCAGCACTTTTGCGGATCAGGCTTGGCGGCCCTCGAACTCGGTCTTCCCTCTGGTTTCGGAAGAGACATCACGTTGGTTCAGCCTCAGGAAAAATATTGGAAATGGGCGTTCTATGGCCAGGATACTTGGCAGGTTAGCCCTAAGCTGACGCTGACATTGGGCTTGCGGTGGGACTATATGAGTCCGATCTTTACGCCTGACGGCCAGAGCGTCGGAAATATCGATGTAGCCACCGACACGCTGTTGTTAACCAACCTAGCGGGCAAATATGCTGGTGTAACAACCCCAAAAACCGAGTTTTCGCCGCGAATTGGTCTCTCGTATCGCTTGCCGCATGAAACGGTGCTCCGCGCTGGATACGGGCGAAGCTACTATATGAATGCGGACGGAGCAGGATTTGGAACCCAGGGATGCTGCTGGCCCATCAAGCAAAGCCAGACTGATGTTCAGGCCAATCCTTTCGCCCCACTGGGCTACACGTTTGATCAGGGCCCAGGCGCTCCGCCTCCGCTTCCGCCGTTTCCGGCAAATGGCAAGATTTCATTTTTCGGCGCCCCGGGCGGTAGCGAATACTTCGTCGGAGTAGGGAACTATCCCCATAGTTACAACGACACTTACAATGTAACCCTGGAGCACGCTTTCCCGTATCAGATCACCGCCTCAATTGCATATGTGGGTAACATTGGCCGCCATCTGTGGGATAACTATAACGTCAACTTGCCACCGCCGGGACCGGGACCCTACACCTCCCGCGAGCCGTTCTTCGCCAATTATGGTTGGGCTGTACCGGAATACCAACGGAACAACGCCGTTTACCACGAACCGGAGATGAGAAGTAATTACAATTCTCTGGAGCTTCACGCGGAAAAACGTTTTCATAAGGGGTTGTATTTGCTGAGTAACTTTACCTGGGCCAAATCGCTTGACGTGGGAACGTTCGGCCCTGGGGACGGCAACGGAAATCAATTCTGCTACCACTGCAATTACGGTCCCTCAGGCACCGTAAGGCCATGGTCATGGGTGAGCGCGGCCAACTGGGAACTCCCATTCGGCCATGGCAAGGCCTATGCGAATGGCCTGAGCCGTGGAGGGGATGCGATTGTCGGAGGCTGGAGGATAAGTGGAATTTTCAATTTCGAGGGTGGTCAGTATTTCACGCCGTATTACCTAGGGTCCCCGGGCAACTTGAATTCTCCTATCTACGACAGACCGAACCAGATTGGTGATCCGCATGTGTCCAATCCCAACCGCAATGAATGGTACAACCCCGCAGCCTACGGCACTCCGGCGCAATATACCTTCGGGGATGCCGGACGCAACAGCCTATTGGGCCCAGGCTACGGTGAAGTCGATCTATCACTGACTAAGTCCTTCGTCATCACGGAAAGGACCCACATTGATCTCAAGTGGGATGTATTCAACGCTCTCAACCGTGTCAACTTAGCGACACCCACGGGTGACGGCGCGGCATTTGTTGATGTTGCAAACGCAGGCGTAATCACCAGTATTGTCGACTTCAGGCGACGAATGCAGGTCGGGATCCACCTTACTTTCTAGTCTGTTCGTTCATCTGGAAATCGGCTTGCCTCGGCTCATCACCGAGGCAAGTCTCGTTAGTAAGGTCGAACTGGAAATTACCTGCGCCGACCTCAGTATTTGTGCGTGCTACGTGTGGTTCCTGCTGTGACACACTGAGAGTGTCGAGGTCCATCCGATGAGAGCGTCCCTGCTCACTGCCTGCCTATTCTTCAGCGTCGCTCTCTTCGCGGAAGGCCAAGTATCAATCAACAAATCGCCCGGCGGTTGGGAGTTAGCAAATGGCCACATTCGCGTCGAACTGACTCACTCATCTGATGCGGTGCTTATGAAGTCAATGCGTCGTGACGGCGGTTCTGAGTGGGCTGTTCCGGGTAAACCCATTGTCGCTGTCCCCGACAAGTCAGCAAGCGCTTACCGCTATCGGGAAGACCTGATTTCCGACCTTGCTAAAGGTGGCAAGCAACTCACTCTGCGTTTTCAGTCCGAGGATGGGGGGCTGCTTTCTCTGGAATTGAAACTGTATCCGACGGGTGCCGTGGTTCAGACGGCCATGCAAATCGAGAATCGCGGACAGAATGTGTTGCTTCTGGATCCACACATCAACCCGCTGTTTCTGACACTGAAGAATCCGGCCAAGGGGCTGAAGCCCTATTCTTCTGTTAAGGGCCAGCATGGATTTCATGTGGCCGTGGGCGCTACGCCGAAGCGTGATTTTACTGATTGGCTGGTCTTAGAAAATGAAGGTGCCGGTGAATCGATCCTCATCGGTGGTGAACCTGGGCTCGGGGTGCTGGGGTGGAGAACCGAGGTCCGGGGCGCAGGTGCGGCTACCGAGGTCGAAGCGGGAACAATTCTTATAAAGGATAAGAAGGCGGGGCCTGCGGCAACGTTTGAGCTAGCACCCGGCGCGACGGTGGAAACTCCGATCAGTTTCTTTGTCCTAGCGAAGGGCGACAGCGACAATGCGGGAAATGAGACGTTCCGTTATTTGAAACAGTATGTCTTCCAGGCGCCGTTACCGGACTCCCCTCTGGTTACTTATTGCATATGGCTTACGGCAAAGAATAGCGAAGAATCTCTTCTGAAGGAACTGAGCCTGGCGAAGCGAATGGGATTCGACGTTTTTTACCATGACGCGACCTGGTATGAGGGAGCGTCGCTTGTTCCGGGGATGAATGATTGGACGCTGGGGCTCGGCAGCTATAAAGAAGATAAGGAGAAATTTCCGCACGGGCTGAAGAATATGTCGGATGCGGTCCATGCGGCGGGACTTAAGTTCGGGCTGTGGGTGGATCCCGGGAACGTAGATGCGGCGCGGGTAGCGTCGGGCGAGATTCCGGAAGAGTGGTTGGCCATGATCGATGGCAAGACGTTGGGGGCAACGCATCCATCGCTGGCTATCACCAAGGAGCTGTGTTTGGGCGATCCGAAAGTGGTTGCTTGGATCGAGAAGCAATTGGGAGACATCATCGAAAAGTGGCACTTGGATTGGATTAAGTGGGATCCGTCGTCAACTGTAAGTTATGAATGCAATCGGACAGACCACGGTCACGGAAAGAGTGATGGGGCGTATGCAGCGTATCGCGGACGGATGGAGATCATGCGCTACCTGCTCGAGCGTTTTCCAAACCTGTCAGGATTTGAATGCGATCCAGCACTACAATTCGCGCGAACCAATCCCGGCCCGCAGAGCCTGTTGCCGGGCGGATACACCAATGAGTTCGTTACCGGCCCAATGCTCAGTCCGAATGTTTGGGGTTCGCTCGCAAGCATGGGACAGGGTGAAGCCAGTAGAGAGAATCTTTCAGCTCGGTGGTATAGCGCCTCTTCCCTCGACTACTATTTCCGGAAGAAACTGACGCATGGGATATCCTTCGGCAACATCAATGGCATGTCGTCGCAGTTTCTTTCCGCGGCGCCTCCCGGCTTTATCGAGGCATTTGAACGCAATCTGATCTATTTCAAGCAGTACCGCCATCTCTTGCTGGAAGATGTGTACCATCCCAAAGTTGAGGCTGACGGATGGAGTTCCATCCAATACGTGAAAGAAGATGCGAGCGAGTCGGTCGTCTACATTTTTCGGGACAAGTCTACGGTCAGTGATACGAAGGTTCACGCGCGGGGACTGGATGCGAAGGCAAAATATCGAGTGACTAGTCTGAATGACCGGCCGGGGCGAGAGAGGGACATGACGGGCGAAAGTTTAATGAATGGTGTTGCGGTGCATCTTCCCGACAAGTGGCTCGCCGAGGGGGACGGTGCCATCAAGGAATTCGCCGACCAGAGACTCTACGGTTCGGATGTCTTGCTGCTTCGGCGTCTACCTTGATATTGCGAGCAGGCTAGAGACAATTTATTGTTGGCATGGCAGCGTTCGCCAGTCGTGGAAGCATCCCTCATGTTCCTGGCACACACTGAAATAGCGGCGCCCGCGCGCAGCCGCCCGCGTGGCTGAACTTCCCAGCTCGCATCGAGCCTCCTATCACAGGCCTGCCCTTGCCCGGAAACTCGGATTGTTCGATGCCACCATGCTGGTCATGGGCGGCATTGTGGGCTCAGGAATATTTATCAATCCCTACGTAGTGGCGCAGCAGGTGCATACACCTGCCCTGATTCTGGGAGCATGGATTTTTGGCGGCATTATCGGAGTCGGCGGCGCGTTCATTTGGGCCGAGTTGGCCGCGACGTTGCCGGAAGTTGGAGGCCAATACGCTTACCTGCGCGAGGCCTACCACCCGGCAGTCGCATTTTTATATGGTTGGGTGTTACTGCTCGTCATACAGACAGGAGGCATGGCGGCGGTATCGATCACCTTTGCCCGTTATTTTGTTGAGTTCACCGGTTTGCAGGCTCCGGATTGGATCATAGCGACGGTGGCACTCGGCACGCTCACTGTGATCAATTGCCTGGGAGTGAAGACCGGCGGTCGCACGCAGAGTATTTTCATGGTCCTGAAAATTATCGCCATCGCCTGCATGGTGATTGCCGGGGCGGTTTTGAGCGGCAAGCATGTGACCGTCAACACGGCAGCGGAGCGGCATTCGTCGCTGACGTCCTTTGGAGCGGCCATGGTGCCGGTGTTATTCGCTTATGGAGGATGGCAAACGGCGAACTTCGTCGCGGCGGAAGTGAAAGAGCCAAAGAAGAACTTGCCCCGAGGACTCCTGTTGGGAGTGCTGGGCGTGGTCGTGCTGTATCTGGCGGTGAATTGGGTGTGCCTGCGGTCTCTGGGACCGCAAGCGTTGGCAGCGACGAGCACGCCGGCCACGGCTGTGATGAGGTTGGCGCTAGGGCAGAGAGGCGCAACATTTATTGCTGCAGCCATCGCGATATCGACTCTAGGATTTCTGAGCCAGTCGATCTTGACGGCTCCGCGCGTGTATTTTGCGATGGCGGACGACGGATTATTTTTTCGGGCAGTGGCTTGGCTCGATCCACGGACGCGAGTGCCGGTGGTGGCTATCGTGCTGCAGAGTGTGTGGACGATCATCATTGCCCTGTCGGGCCGCTATGAACAGATTTTGAATTACGTCATCTCAATGGATTTTCTGTTCTTTGGGTTGACGGCGACAACGATCTTTGTCTTCCGGCGGCGAGCCGCGCGCGGCGAAATGGATGCCAGTGCCGAGTATCGCGTGCCCGGACACCCCGTGAGCACGGCGATGTTCACCGCGATATGCTGGTGGGTCGTTGGAAATACGATCTATCGGTATCCGCAGAATAGCCTGGTTGGTTTTGCACTGCTGCTGGCGGGCGTGCCGGTTTACTGGTTCTGGAGCCGGCGAGCGCGCCCGCGTTCCGTGAATTCGTAAACAAATTACTTGTAATTATTTTTGCGAAAATTGGGGAGTTTGAAATGAATGGTTTGCAGTCGGAGGCAGCCTCGCGTTATCTGGCGTGGGCTAAGCTGCACTCGGATGCGCGCTACAACCTGGCGTCGAGTGGAGTGATGGACTATCCGCTCGCGGAGTTGCCAGTGCGTATCGAAGACCTTGCGATTGGAGGCACTGGGCCATACGGCTTTAAACCGCTGATGGAGCGCTTAGCCAAGAAAGCTTGCGTGTCGCAGGAGTGCGTTGTGTATACGCACGGCACTTCGATGGCGAACTATATTGCGCTGACAGCGCTGGTGCACCGGGGAGATGAGGTACTGATCGAGCGGCCTACCTATGATCCGATCCTTACAATTCTCGATTATATCGGGGCCAGAGTTTCCCGCTTTGATCGCCGCCCGGAAAAAGGATTCCGGCTGGGACTGGGAGAGTTGGAGCGCAAACTCACGCCGCAAACGCGTCTCGTAGTTCTTTGCAATCTGCACAACCCTAGCGCAGCCCTTACTGATGAGGACGCGATGCGGCAGGTGGGAGAGATGGCGGCCAAGGCAGGGGCGCGGGTGCTGGTGGACGAAGTATATCTTGAAACGTTATTTGACCAGGCTTGGCATTCCGCGTTTCATCTTGGACCGAACTTCGTGATCACCAGCAGCTTGACCAAGGCATATGGGCTCAGTGGGATTCGCTGCGGGTGGATACTTGCGCAGCCGGAGTTAGTGCTGCGCATGTGGCAGGTCGTCGATTTCACTTATGGAAGCCCGGTGCATCCAGCAGAGTTAATGGGGGTAATTGCACTCGATAATCTGGGTCGGGTGCGCGATCGCGCCCGCGGCTTGCTGGAACCGAATCGTTCGATGGTGAACGAATTTCTGGCCAAACATAAGGAACTCGACTGTGAGCCGAGCCGCTTCGGCACGACGGTTTTTCCGAGGCTAAGAGTGGGGAATGCGGAAGCATTTGTGAAGGTGCTGCGCGAGAAATTCGAGACCAGCGTAGTACCGGGAGAGTTTTTCGAGCAACCGCAGCACTTTCGACTCGGCTTTGGCGGAGCGACCGAGACTGTGCGTGAAGGATTGGATCGGCTTGGCGCTGCGCTTGTGCCTTTCCAGCAGACGAGCCGCTAATGAGAGTGTGCTGATGCTGGCTGAGCCGTCTCTGAAACGTGATACATAACCACCGGATCCCAAATGATGGGGTCGGCACGGTTCTCGCCATTCTGCTTCACGATGAATCGAATCTTGTCGCCCGCCGTTACGTGCAGGTTCGAAATCGCATAGTTGGTTTTCTTGTCGTAATCGGGGAAGACTTCTCCCCACCCTGAGTCTGGCCAGATTTGAGTAGAGTTGTGAAGAATTCTTACAAAACAGGAAGCGCCATTTTCGGCGCTCGGATCTTTGCGGATCGAGCCCGAGGTATTGATCGTACCGGCTACAGGAGCAATGAAGGTGCGAGAGAGATCGTAGCGCGCTGACGGCTGCATCCAGATTCTGCCAATGCGGCCTAGGCCCGATCCGGACCAGCGGCCTTCGTAGCCGGATTTATCCCACACCAGATCCTTATACGTACCCTCAGAAATCGCTTCTTCGTAAGACCAGTGTTCACTTGATTGGGCAGGAGAAAAATCACCAAGAGCTTCGTACGTCTGGGGTTCGCCAGTTATTTGTTGAGCGGGCGCAGCGGGACTGTGATGGCCGTCGCCATCAACTGCTGCCACTTCATAGCGAGCGTCAATATCGTTGCGGGCGGAGTCGGAGTGGTCGAAGAAGAACGTTCCCTTCGCGGTCTTTGCGATCAGTCGTCCATTCTTATGAATTTCGTAGTATGAAATCCAATTGTCGTCATGGCTGGGAGACCATGAAAGTTCGATGCCCTGGGTACCGAGATTTGTTCCCAGGCGCTTGGTTACGTGGTCGGGGGAACTGGGAGGAACATGGTCGGTGCCAGAACCCGGATACGCGGACAAATTAAGAAATATCAGCTCCCCGCCGGCGATTTTGTCGAGAGTGATTCCATCGGACATTAGTTGGGAACCAGTTTTGCGAAGACGGGTGCCGGCGATGCTGGCCCGCACGTCGTAGGTTGCTGAGGGCACAAGTCCACGCGGGTAAATTACCACCGGTTTCGGAGCGGCCTCAAGCCTGACAGGCTGAGGGAGGCGAGCATATTTGAATCCCATCGCGTCGGGATTGGTATGGCTCATGTCTAACTCGGCTGTCGACAAAACCTTGTTGTCGTCGGCTCGTACCAGGGATAGCGTGTAAGTACCGCGGTTGTTTCCGGGATCGAATTGGCCTAACTCGGTAACCATCAGGGGCCCATCTAACTGAAGTGCCATTCCAAAGAACTGGTTGGCCACTCTCCGTTCTGCTCCGATCTTTACGATCTTAGTAACCAGCGGCTGGTCGCCTTCACCTAGCTGATACTTCACGTTCAGTGGACCGAACCCCTGGCCGGGGACGCCGTAAAAGCGGAATGCGCCATCGACTGGATCTTCATAAATTCCAGTTTCGAGACTGGCAGCGCTGGTTGTGATTGCCTGGTTCATTTCGCCCGCGCCGCCGCGATATTGGTCCGAAGAACCGGGGAAAGGCTTGGAGAGACGGCTGGTTACGTAGTAGGTGGAACCGTGCCTGGCATGCTTTGTGAGAATGACACCCTTGGAGCTGTCGCGGTTCATTCTCTGGAAGTACCAGATAGGGTCATCGTGGTCGACCTTGGGTCGGAAGACATGACTCCAGCGCCCCGCCACACCTTCTTTGACCAGATAGTGATAGATCTCCCAGTCTTTTCTAATCGACTCCACGTCGGGGCCGTCACCGGGATCTCGATACCATGTCGGATCCATTGCCAAATGCGTGCGGTCGGTTGCTGCGTCGTAATAGGTGTGATCGAAATCAACCACGTTGTGAAGTTTGTCAGGAGGAATCAACAGGGAAGTGTAGTAAGAGCTGTAAGGGCCAACACCGCCGTCTGTGTATTCGCCTGACTCGGCCAGACGAGCAAGGTCGTAGCTGATCCAGCGTCCGCCTCCGTCGCAGGCATCGATGCCGCTTTGTGGGTGGTCGCGTTTGAAACGCTCCAGCACTGCACGAAAATGTTGATCGGCTGTTAGAGCGTCGGTGTCGTTCGAACTGGCTGCGGGAGCAATGTCATAGCGCCACTGATAGTTTCCCCATGCGCTCACGCTGTCATCTAACAATCGGGTTTGCCAATCGGCGGTTCCTGCCATCGACTGTTCAAGGATTTGCTGGCCTGGGATCAGCCAGTCGGGGTGTTGCTGCCCCACTTTGGATTCGGCCGTCGCCAAGAACGTCGGATACCAGAGCACCCAGTTCATGTCATGTTTGCGCAAGTAGGCGGTGGTTCTCGCCCAATCTGGCGCGTTCCATGTCCCCCACTTGTCGTACCATCCTGCATCGTCCCATAAGATATCGGTGCCGGTTTCGCGAAGAAGATCGACATAGCGAAGATCGAGAGCCAACCGTCGGCCCCAGTTATCGGCGCTGGGAGTTCCTCCATCACCGACCCACGGATCGGGCCAGTCGACCGCCCAGCGGGTCTTGGCGAAGTATTCGGGATTAGTGAACTCCCACAGGTAAGCGTATTGCCAGTCGAGAAGCTGATTTCCAAGCTCATCGACTCCGCCAGAGAATGTCGCGAGGAACGCTTTGGGAGTTTCAATCTTCGCGCCGGGAGCGAGGTCTTTTTCGAAGCCAGCCAATTCGAGGCTCATGCCGAGTGAATCACCCTTTTGATCGCCGATCTGAAAGCGCCAGTGGCCCATGTAATCCCAACCGATGGCTATGCCCTCTGTGTCATTGTGATTGAGAAAAACAAGGGGCAGGAAGCTGCTGTAGTTGCCCGGCTGAACGCCTCCATTGGAATCGAGGGTCTGATGGTAGTCGGGACTCATGGGTGCCGTTTTGAGCAACTGGCTGCCGTTATAGTTGCCCCCGCCGGTCAGGTAGTTGAATTGGAGATCCTGCGCGATCGAGCTTAGTAAGCGGGTGTGTAAAAATTCCAGGTTCGTGATGCGCACAGGCTTGCCGGATATATTTTCCAGAGTCAACCATTCACGAATTACTGAGGTCTGAGGGTAGATCACATAGTGTTTGGTTACACGTATGCTTGTCGATTCAAGCTCGATGTCAAGTTGAAGCGCGCCCTGCGATATCGAAATGGCTTGTTCACCGCGCAACTTCCAGTGCCACCCGGAGGCACTTACATCCTCGCCATTGGCTGAAAATCGAAATTCGGCGGGAGGAGTTTTGGCGTCCTGGTATTCACGCTCGGTCAGCTTGTTGCGGAGCGACGCCAAATAAAGGTGCCCGCCGTTGAGTCGAATCCTTCTTTCGACACTGGAGGTTCCGAGAATCCATTCGTTGCCTTTATGGCGAATGTAGCCATCGCCACTCTGGAGAGGACTTTGCGCCGACAACAGGGAAGTCGCCACACAGAGAATTGAAAGTTGGATCAGGATCGCGCCACGGATCGACATTCGGGTCGGCTGCTTGCGTACTTTCAGATGCGGCCTCCATGGGCAATTGGGTTCCGAGGACTTTAATCGCGACCCGGCCACTTCACCAGGGGCCAGTGTGTTGCCTCTTCGATTTCGAGCAAGCGGTTGTATTTTGCCAGGCGCTCAGACTGCCGAATCGATCCATTCTTGAATTGATCCGCTCGCCATCCCACGGCCAAATCGGCTGCCCAGTTGTCTTCGGTTTCCCCGCTTCGAACGCTAAGCGTGACGTCCCATCCAGCGGCCCGTGCCTGCAGGTAGGCTTGGAGAGCTTCTGTCAGTGTTCCAATCTGATTGACCTTGAGCAGTAGAGCGTCGCAGGCATTTGTTTCGATCGCGCGAGTTATGCGGTCTGGGTTCGTACATAGAAGATCGTCTCCCAGCGTCAGCGCGCGCCCGGCAATGGTGCGGCGAAGAGTGGGCCAGTGGTCCCAATCGTCTTCGGCGAGGCCGTCTTCAACGCTCAGAATCGGGTAGCGACCGAGCCACTGTGCAATTGTCTGGATCATTCCAGCGCTGTCGAGGACTTGTCCGTCGAGACGGTACTTGTTGCCCTCGTAGAAATGTGTGGAGGCGACGTCGATGCCGAGGAAAAAGTCTTTGCCGGGAGAATAGCCTGCCTGCTCGATGGCTTCCACGGCCAGAGCCAACATCTCTTCGGCGGAACGGCACGGCGGAGCCAGTCCACCTTCGTCAGCGGTGAGAAGGCGCATCCCGTACTTTTTCAGAATAAGGTTGGCCGCCGCCTGATAAACATCCGAAGTCGATACCAGGGATTCATCGATGGTCCGAGCCGACATCGGAATGATCAAGACATCCTGTACCGACACCTGCTGCCCGGCGTGCTTTCCGCCGCTAAACAGATTGATGGTCAGGCGAGGGAGAGCGTTTGCGGGCGCGCCTTGCATGTTGGCGAAATGTTGATAGAGCGGAACGTTCTGAGACAACGCACAGGCACGCGCGAAGGCGACGGAGACGGCCAGAATCGCATTCGCGCCGATGCGCGACTTCGTGGCTGTCCCGTCGAGCGCGATCATTGTTTTATCCAACGCGTATTGGTCCGTAAATGAATGACCGACCAGAGCGGTGGCGAGTTCTCCGCCAATATTTTGGGCAGCACGACGGCAGCCTAGGCCTTTGTAGCGCTTGGGATCGCCATCCCGCAGTTCGAAAGCTTCACCGGACCCGGTAGAAGCGCCCGAGGGGACGGAGGCGGAAGCGCTCACTCCGCTTTGGAGGACGCATGTTGCAAGGACCGTGGGTCGGCCGCGGCTGTCTAGAATTTCGCGGCCGTAGAGTCGTTCAATTGTTGGCATAGGTTTCGATTTTGCAGATGAAATTATCAATCAAATCGGGAACACTGGTCGGTGGCTGTGGCATCAAGCTTAAGACGGTATCGCGCTGTCGCGTTGCTTCGGCAGGCGTCAGATATTCCAGGGGCGACTTTCCTGCCACCCGCGCGAGCAGACATCCCAGCGTATGACGTACGACTCGCGGCTCCAGCTCTGCGGCCCAGTCGAGCTGACTAATCGCCTCGAGATAAACTTGCCAGAATAATTCGGCGGCGCTGGCCAAACGGTTGCGTGCGGCTGGAGAGTGATGAGCCTTGCTGAGAAAATGTGTCATCGCAAAACCTAAGTCGAAAGCCGGATCTCCGACGTGGACCACTTCGTAATCGAGAAGAATTAATTTGTTCTGGTAGATCAGCGTGTTTTTGGGACTGAAATCGCCGTGAACCAGACAGTTCTTGTGATGAAGCGTTTCCTGCACCAGAGCGTTGAGAAACTCGGTGGCTTCTGGGGTTTGTTGAGCCGTGTAAAGGTAGTAAGGATCTAACCGGAGGTTCTCGAAATAAGTCGTGTCGGCGAACAACTTACTAACTTCCGGCATGGACTCCGACGATTGGCGGTGAATGGTTCCGAGAAGCAACCCGAACTGTTCAAAATGATCTGAAATAATCCGTCCGGAAAGGAGGACCGCTTTCCAGTTTTCGTGTTCTTCCGGGATCGCCTCCATACCCATCAGGTAGTGCGGCATGTCTTCGAAGACGAAAGCCGGAGTGGTGCCCGGTGGCGCCAACTGATTTAGCCAGCGGAGAGCTTTGGCCTCGACGCCAATCCTCTCGGGGCTACTAAACCAGTCCACGTTGACTCGCAACTTCGCTAGTGCCTGCTTCAGAACCCATCCATGGCCATCCGGCCATGCCACCTTCACCGTTCGATTCGAAACGCCCCCGTGCAGGTTCTTGAACGATACCGTCTCGCCCGCCTTCACGCTTCCGCGCGTGGTGAGGTAATTACGAAGGGCGTCGAAGTCCTCGATGTCCAATTGCATTTTAGTTAACTTCTCGTGAAAAGAAATCAGAACGTCAGTGGTTGGCCTTGCCGTCGAGCAAGACGACGCGGGCGAACAGACCCGTCGTATCGCCGGAATTCGTCTTATTCTTACCGTACCCAACAGCAAATGTGACGGTGTCGTTAGCTTTCATTTCGATTTGACCTGAATACAACGCCGTAGGGCTCGCGCCCTCCACCTTGCGAAATGCCGGGTCTCCTCCGTAGCCATCGATGTCGGCGTCAAACAGGGACGTGCCATTGTGAAGCACATGCACGTCGGTCGTAGACCATACATGGACGCCTTCGAATTGAGCGCTTATCTTGTAGGTACCTGCCATGGGCGCCACGAAGCGAACCAGACTGTATTGGCCGCTGTTGCTCGCTTCCATGGCAATCTCGCCGCCGCGCACGACCCAGCCATTGGGTGAAGGCCAAGCTTGCGACTGCTTCGTGGTGTTATAGGCGATGTAGGGGTAATAACCCACGCCCGGTCCTTTATTGGTGTCCGGATGCCAGAATCCGACGGGGCCAGTTGTGTCCGCCTGCTTGTCGAGCTGAAACTGTTCTGGCGCAAGAGAGTTGGTTGCGGAGTAGCCGTACTGCCAAACTTTGTTTGGGTTGTCGCGAAGAGAGAAATCTGCTGATAGGTCGAAGGTGGTTTGCGCCCGCGCCAGCAGGCTAAGGAATGTGAGGACGGCTGCGATTCGCGTCATACAGAGTCCTTTCTGAATATCGACAACCAAAATCCTGGTTGACGATGCCTCATTCCGCGATGGCCCAAAACACGACTTCCAGAAATCAATCAGGTGGCGCCGCCACCGCATCGATCAGCGCTTTATGTTAACAATAGTGTTGACATGGATACAGGTCTCGGCTAGCCTACCACAGCCGAAGGCACGAATCACTACGATTCAGTCCGTCGAGGATCGAAGCGCATCCGGGGTCCTTACCAAGAGTCCTTCAATGGCGTAGGGTGTTATCCAGGGAACGAATCATTCAGGAAAGAAAAATGAGCGGAAGACTTGCGGGGAAGATTGCGCTGGTTACGGCGGCAGGACAGGGAATTGGACAGGCCACCGCGAGGGCGTTTGCAGAGGAAGGGGCGACGGTGTGGGCTACTGACGTAAATGAGCAGGCGCTCGCCGCTCTGAGCCAGGATCGGCCAAGTATCCGACCCCGTCGGCTGGACGTCCGCGATACGCAGGAAATCGCGGCTTGCGCAGCTGAGGTGGGGACGATTGATATTTTGTTTAACTGTGCCGGCTATGTTCATCACGGAAATATTCTCGATTGTTCAGAAAAAGACTGGGATTTTTCTTTCGATCTGAACGTCAAGTCGATGTATCGTACCTGCCGGGCTTTTCTGCCAAGCATGCTGAAGGCCGGCAAGGGAAACATTATTAATATGTCGTCGGCCGCCTCCAGCATCAAGGCTGCGCCGAACCGGTTTGTCTATGGGAGTACGAAAGCTGCGGTGATTGGGCTGACAAAGGCCATCGCCGCTGATTTCATTCGTAGCGGCATTCGGTGCAATGCGATTTGTCCTGGAACTGTGCAGTCGCCATCGCTCGAACAGCGGATTGCCGCCCAAGGCGATGTGGAGAAAGTTCGATCGGAGTTTGTGGCGCGGCAGCCGATGGGACGCATCGGCCGTCCGGAAGAAATTGCGGCGCTGGCAGTATATTTGGCCTCGGACGAGTCAAGCTATACCACGGGACAAATCCACATTATTGATGGCGGCTTTAGCCTCTAGAGCTTCGCGGAGAAAAAATGAAATTGCTGCGCTACGGTACATCCGGGCAGGAGAAGCCGGCGGTTCTCGCTGCGGATGGCAAGATCCATGATTTGTCGGGAACTATCATGGATGTTGCTGGGGAATTCCTGCTGCCTGGAGTGGATTGAAAAGCTGAGAAACCTCGATGTTTCGCGTCTGCCGACCTTACAAGGCGAGCCGCGGATCGGGCCTTGCGTGGGCGGCGTGGGAAAGTTTATCTGCATTGGCTTGAACTATTCGGATCACGCGAAGGAGGCTGGGTTAGGTTGCCGTCCGAGCCGGTCATCTTCATGAAGGCGACGTCGTCGATCTGTGGACCTGACGATGATGTGATCATTCCACGGGGATCAAAAAAAACAGACTGGGAGGTTGAGCTCGGCGTGGTCATCGGGAAGCCGGGCAAGTACATAGAGGAGGCCGACGCGTTGTCGCACGTGGCGGGGTATTGCGTGATCAATGACATTTCCGAACGCGCATTTCAGATGGAAGGAACCGGCCAATGGGTGAAGGGCAAGAGCGCGGACACGTTTGGGCCGATCGGTCCGTGGCTCGTTACTCCCGACGAGGTTCCAGATCCGCAGAACCTTGATATGTGGCTCGAGGTGGATGGTCACCGCTACCAGAATGGATCGACTAGGACGATGGTTTTTGGAGTGGCTTTCCTGATCAGTTATCTCAGCCGATTCATGAGTCTGAGAACCGGCGATATTATCTCAACCGGCACGCCTCCCGGCGTCGGTTTCGGCCTGAAGCCCCCGGTTTATCTGCGTCCGGGTAATCGCATGCGACTGGGCATAGGAGGCCTCGGGGAGCAAAACCAGGCGGTGGTAGCCGATTAGCGGATTTTCTTGTAGATAATAATTGCCGCTCCGCGCGCGTCTTTAATTTCAACGTGCAGTCCCTGTTGCATCAATTCTTTTCCCGAGATCGTGCTCGGCTTTTGCGCGTCGAGATCGGTCACCTCATACCGAGCTGAGGGATCAAGCCCACGCAAAGGCAGATTCTTCCAAGACTCATCGTTCTTGTCTCTACGGAAAGCCTGCACCATCCCGTCGCCTTGTTCGGGACGATTGAATTGCGAAGCGGCCCATTCGAAGGCAGCGCTACGCTCCTTGGTCGGATCGGTCGTGCAATCGGAATTCTGGCTGCAGGGTAAGAGGGGATAGTAGTCGCCGTAGTAGTAGGGCCGAACGATTTTCAGCTGCGCGACCATGGTGCGCATCCAGTTGTAGGGGAAATCTGCCGGTATAAATTTGCCGACCTGATTCGGATAGCCCGCTACATTAAAGAGCGCAAAGGCCAGGCCGGGCGCCATACCGCTTCGGAAATGATAGGTATCGCGCGGCCGAACCTGGAGCAATGTGCCGAAATGCGGACGCCAGTATGCAAGACCTTCGGTGCTGATTTGCGCTCCGATCGGATCGGCATCGGGTGAAACAGGATAGTCGGCGCGGCTCAGATCAACGGCGCGCGAAATTGTTTCCAGATCCGCGCGCTGCACGATATCGAGGATAAGGTTTGGATGGCGCTGCCGCAGGCCGTCCCAGAAGGCCAGCAACCCTTCCACATACCGGATTTGCGTGATGCCTTGGCGATCGGTCTTATCTGCCTGCTCCCAGAAAGGAGCGAGCGCGAAATTGCAATCCTGCCGGTAAACGTCGATGCCTTCCTTGTCGATGAGGTCGGAGATGGAATCGATCATGAACTGGCGGGCCGCCGGATTGCCGAAATCAAACATGCGGAACTTCACCAGCGGACGCTCGGTATTTCCTTCGAAGTGAGTTGTCACTTCTCCGATAAACCAGTCGGGATGCTGGATGGTCAGCGGCGTTCCGACGACTGCACGCTCAGGCTCAAACCAGAGCAGAAACTTCATGCCTTTTGCGTGTGCAGCGTCGCTGATGGGCTTTAAACCCTTACCGTCAGGATGGGGAACCTCATTGACGCGCCAATTGCCGGCGTGCAGAAACCAGTCTTCTTTGCCAAAAATCTGAAATTCATCGACTGGGCGATCGGTGCCATACCAGCCCGCGTCCATCCAGAAGTTTTCAAATCCAATGTCCTCCTTGGCGATCTCGGCGATCAGGCGCAAACTTGTCGAGGTCTTCATCCCTCCCCATCCCAAGTGCGAAACAGGCAGAACGACCGGCTTTCCATCGTATTGGGGAGTTTGATATTTGAGGATGTGGCGGCGCAAGACATTGTGAGCGTCGACGTCGTCGCCGTCCCAGGGGAGCAGCAAAACTTCTGGAGTACGAATCTCCTCGCCAGGATGCAGCGAGATATGGGTGTTCCCCATGCCGGCGGAGACTGCGATCGCCCCTTCGGTTGCGCGCGAAAAGTTGATTGTCCAAGTTCCCGGCCATCCGAGGGCACCAATCAAACCATGGCTGGCCGTCTGGATGTCGAAGAATGGAATTGTTTCACCAGTCTTCCCGCCACCTTGGTTTGAGATTTCAAAAGACTCAAGTTGGTTAAGAGGCTTTTTCTGCAGAGCATAGGTGTCCATGACGCCGCATCCCTTGGAGTAAAGAATCGTCGGGATGCCTTCGCCGGTCACCTCGAATGAAGTGTCGAGCGCCTGCACGTATTCAAGCAGCGGGGCGTCGGTCTTGCCGTCATTCTTGAAGTAAACCGTCCACTCCACGACGGGAGAGTTTCCGAACTCTAGTGCTCTTACGCGGACCTGCAGGCCGGTTTTCGGATCAGTCCAGAGCACGATGTGTTCCGTGCGGCCAGCGTCGAGCTGATGGGTTTCAATCTTTTTCGGCCAGGCTTTGAGTAGAACGCTTGATCCCTGCCTGTCGTAAGCGAACGAGAATGGTGGTTGCGCTGTTTCTCCCAGTAGGTGTTCGCTCAGCCACGGGTTTGAGCGCGCCTCGGTCTGATTATTCAACGCAGCCACAGTGACAAGATTTCCTGTCAGGCAGAAGCCGAGAATGGCTAAGGTGAAGATCAATCTGCATGTGAGAATTCGTCTACGAAATCCCAGCCCCGAGTTCACATTAGTCATTGACGTCATTCTCCCAACAGCGATCTGTCTGATTTTCGTGCGGCCGGACGGAAGCGACTTGCTCAGATATATGAAGCGAAGGTTATTTGACTTGTTTGCGGTATGTCAACACTATTGTTAACATTTCGTCCATGTCAAACGAGAAACGCGAGTATCGCTCAGCCGCATGGTTTGGGAAGACAGACAAAGACGGTTTCGTGCATCGAAGCTGGATGCGCAACCAGGGTTTTCCCGATCACGTTTTTGACGGACGGCCAGTCATCGGTATTTGCAACACCTGGTCGGAGCTCACGCCTTGCAACGCGCACTTTCGCCAGATTGCCGAATACGTGAAGAGGGGCGTATGGGAAGCAGGCGGGTTACCTCTCGAATTTCCCGTGATGTCGTTAGGTGAAACAAACATGCGGCCCACGGCGATGCTCTTTCGAAATCTCGTGAGCATGGACGTCGAAGAGTCGATACGGGGGAATCCCATTGACGGCGTTGTGCTGTTGTGCGGCTGCGATAAGACGACGCCGTCTCTTGTCATGGGAGCGGCAAGCTGCGACGTCCCCACCTTGGTGGTTTCCGGCGGTCCAATGCTCAACGGGAAGTACCGCGGCAATGACATTGGTTCAGGAACGGGAGTTTTTCGGTTCGATGCGGAACTGAAGGCCGGTACGCTCAGCCTGCCGGACTTTCGGGAGGCGGAGGCTTGCATGTCGCGCTCCGCGGGCCACTGCATGACGATGGGAACAGCTTCAACGATGGCATGCATGGTTGAAGCATTGGGGCTCGCTTTCCCGCACAATGCCGCGATTCCAGCTGTGGATTCTCGGCGCTATGCGCTGGCACATGCTGCGGGTAATCGGATTGTCGAGATGGTCCGCGATGATATGCGGATTTCGAAGGTTCTGACGCGGGAGGCATTCGAGAACGCGATCGTCGTCAATGGCGCGGTGGGCGGGTCGACTAACGCAGTGATTCATCTGCTGGCGATTGCCGGACGGGTTGGGCTGAAGGTGACTCTTGATGATTGGGACCGGTTGGGCCGCGACGTGCCCACGGTTGTCGATCTCATGCCGTCAGGCCGTTTTCTGATGGAGGATTTTTATTATGCTGGCGGACTGCCCGCGGTCATTCGAGCGCTCGACGAGCGCAAGCTGATCCATCGCGACGCCGTCACGGTTAATGGCAAGACGATATGGGAGAATTGCGAGGCCGCTCCCAACTGGAATAAGGAAGTGATTCGCCCCCTCGAAAACTCTCTAGTGGAGCATGGCGGCATCGCAGTGCTGCGCGGTAATTTGGCGCCGGACGGGGCAGTGCTCAAGCCTTCGGCGGCTTCGCCGGAGCTTATGTGTCATCGGGGGCGGGCGGTTGTTTTCGAAAATATCGAACACTATAAAGAGCGCATCGATAATCCTGATCTGGAAGTGGACGAGAATTGCGTTCTCGTGTTGAAGAACTGCGGACCGAAAGGCTATCCGGGTATGGCGGAGGTTGGCAACATGGCTTTACCGGCCAAACTGCTGAAGCGCGGGATCCGCGACATGGTACGAATCTCCGATGCGCGCATGAGCGGAACGGCATATGGGACGGTAGTACTTCACGTTTGTCCGGAGGCAGCGGTGGGCGGAAATCTGGCCTTGGTGAAGGATGGCGACTTCATAGAATTAGACGTTGAGGCACGACACATTCACCTCGAGGTGGCGGACGAGGAGTTGGCGCGTCGGCGGACGCAGTGGCAGGCGCCGGTAAACCTAATGAAGGGCGGTTACCAACAACTGTATAGAGAGCGGGTGATGCAGGCGAATACTGGGGCGGATCTTGACTTCCTAACAGGATGCCGTGGCGCCGGCATCCCGCGCGAGTCGCATTGAAAGGCTCCCGTCAGCGCGCAATTCGCGCTGAGGCGCCTCGCATCACGGCTTCGACTTCCGAAAGCGTGGCCATGCTTGTGTCTCCCGGCGTGGTCATCGCAAGCGCGCCATGTGCGACGCCGCACTGGACGGCCCATTGGGCATCTTTGCCCGCGAGAAAACCATAGATCAGGCCCGAGGCGAATGAATCGCCGCCGCCAACGCGGTCGAGGATCTCAAGTGGCCGCTGCGGAACGTGAATGATCCTTCCCCCGTAGAGCGCGATCGCACCCCAGTCATTTTTTGTTGCCGTGTGTGCGGTACGAAGCGTGGTGGCAACGAGTTTGAGGTTGGGGTAGAGGTCGACGACCCGACGCAACATCGCTTCGTAACTAGCAGCAGGCAGAGAGCTGAAGTCGTCGGCAACGCCTTCAATCTCAACGCCAAGGGTCGCCGAAAAGTCCTCTTCATTGCCGAAGAGAACATCGACTGCCGATACCATCTCGCGATTTACTTCCTGCGCCTTCGCCTTGCCGCCAATCCCTTTCCATAGAGATTCCCGATAATTGAGATCATAAGAAACCAAGGTATTCGAGGAGCGCGCCCCTTGAATTGCAGCCTTCGCCACGGAGGCGGAAGAGGGAGATAGTGCCGCAAAAATACCGCCAGTGTGCAGCCAGCGAGAACCGCTGGTTGCGAAGATCTGTTGCCAATCGAAGTCGTCGGGTTTGCTGTTTGCTATGGCGGTATTCCCGCGGTCCGAACAGCCCACCGCCGAACGCACGCCGAACCCTCGCTCAGTAAAATTCAGACCGTTCCGCACTGTTCTACCGATGCCGTCATAGGGCACCCAGCGGATCAGCGATGTGTCGACGCCCCCTTGAAGGATCAGGTCTTCGAGCAGTTGTCCGACTGGATTTTTGGCAAACGCCGTGATGACGGCAGTGCGCAGGCCGAAGCATCTGCGAAGGCCGCGGGCAACGTTGTATTCTCCGCCGCCCTCCCAGGCACGAAAAGTGCGAGCAGTATGGATGCGTTCGTCGCCCGGATCGAGCCGCAGCATCACTTCACCAAGGCTGACGAGGTCCCACCGACAACAATGGGCTGCTTTCAATTGGATCAAAGTCATGGCGGCATTCTAGACGTTTTGGGTGCTGGCGCAATCGCGATACTTGACGTGGGATGCGAGGAAATTTCCACAGCGTATAATCGGCCCGGGAAAATCCAGTTTATGACAATGACGAAAATAGAAGTCTTGAAAAGAATTATTACATCCGGGTTAGTGGCCGTGATCCGAGCGGAAAGCCCTGATCAGGCTGCTCGCATTGCAGAAGCCTGCGGACTTGGGGAAGTGGCGGCGCTGGAAATTACTTTTACGGTGCCTGGCGCAGTCGGAGTGATCGAGCATCTCGCAAGAAACTCTTCAAATAGCATTTTGCTGGGGGCGGGAACCGTTCTTGATCCGGAGACTGCTCGCATTGCGATTCTCGCGGGCGCTCACTTTATCGTCAGTCCTTCGCTTAACGCTGAGACGGCACGTCTTTGCAATCGGTATCAGGTGCCGTATCTGCCGGGCGCCGCGACAATCCGCGAGGTGGTCGAGGCGATGGAGTGCGGTGCCGATATTGTGAAGGTGTTTCCTGGTGAGATCCTTGGGTCCGCCTTCGTCAAGGCGGTGAGAGGGCCGCTGCCACAAGCACAACTGATGCCGACCGGAGGCGTCAGCCTCGAGAATATCGGTGAGTGGATCAAAGCCGGGTCGGTGGCGGTGGGCGTTGGGGGCAATCTGACGGCGGGAGCGATGACGGGTGATTACGCTTCAATCACGCGTGTTGCGAAGCAGTTCGTGGAAAAAATCAAAGAGGCACGGGGGCACTAGCATTCGAAGTGGTGGGTGGGACTCGCAGTGGAGAGTAAACGGCACTGCGGGTGTGCTGCTGCACACCATCGAGTAGAAGCACAATAAGCGCCAACCACGTCACGAAAGGAGCCATTCTGCTGTGAAAACTGTTTCACGTTGACCCGAACGTGGCTGGAAGCGACAATGGGCGCGCGATCTGGTGAAGTTCTGGTCAGTCACGGGGGAGTTGGCGATGATAAAACGAGTTCTGGGTTTCGGGTTTCTGGTGTTCGCAGGACTCGGGAGTTTTTTCCTTCTCGCGACTGCTCGTGCCGACGCCCAGACTGAAACCATACTCTACAGCTTTGGCACCGTTCCCGGCGATGGAGCTTATCCCTATGGAGGATTGGTCTATAAAAAGGGCAATCTTTACGGGACAACGCATGCCAACCCGAACGGCAATTTGGGGAATGTGTTCGAGATCACCGCGGCGGGACAGTACAACGTTCTGTACAACTTCGGCACCCAGCCAGGAGATGGCTTTGGACCGCGTCCCTTCGGCGGTTTGGCCTTCAGGAGCGGCAAGCTCTACGGCACAACGTTCGAGGGTGGTGCGGCGGGCGGTGTGGGGACGGTATTTGACCTGACGCTGAAGGGGAAAGAAAAAGTACTCCATACTTTTGGTGTCGAGTCCGGTGATGGGATCTATCCCGCTGCCGGTGTGATCTTCGATAAGGCGGGCAATCTCTACGGGACGACGGAAGAGGGCGGCGCCTACGCCAACAGTTGCGTTGGTGGCTGCGGAATTGTGTACGAGATAACCAAGGCTGGAGAGGAAAAAGTACTCTACAGCTTCGGCGACCAGGTCCAGGACGCAATATTTCCAACTGCGAATCTGACATTCGACAAGGCCGGCAATCTCTACGGGACCTCGGATGCGGGCGGGTATTACCTCCACGGCACCGTGTTCGAACTTAGCTCGAGTGGAGTGGAGAAAGTACTCTACAGTTTCAGCGGCACATCGGGCGACGGATATTATCCCGCTTCAGGTGTAGTCTTCGATAAAAAAGGCAACCTCTACGGGACCACTTTTTATGGTGGCGTCTACGGCCAAGGGACGGTTTTTGAACTTAGCTCGGCTGGAGTGGAGAAGATACTTTACAGCTTCGGCGGCCAGGCCAGCGACGGGGTCAATGCATACGGCAGCGTAGTCTTCGACAAGAAAGGCAATCTTTACGGGACCACGTTCGCGGGTGGTCTTTATGGGCAAGGAACGGTGTTTGAACTTAGTCCGAATGGAGAAGAGACGATACTCTACACCTTCGGCAGCCAAGCCGGCGACGGTAATACTCCGCTAGGAGGTTTGGTGTTCGACACGGTAGGTAATCTCTACGGAGTCACTGCATACGGCGGGGCTTATGGATTCGGCACGGTATTCGAAATAAGGCCGTAGCACGCAGAGAACTGACCACTAAGAATTGTGGAAAAACATATGCATCAAGATCGCCCCGCCGAGCGACGCCAATAGAGCGACCGGCATCGCTATCGCTCCAACTTTCAGAAAGTCCCAGAAACTCACATCAAGCTTTTGTTTGCGCAGGGCAATCAGCCATAGGATGGTCGCAAGCGAACCTGTGATGGAGAGATTCGGTCCCAGGTCAACGCCGATAAGCACGGCGTCGGCGATCAGACCACTCGCATGCGCCGCCTGCAGCGTGCTCCCGACAATCAGACCGAGCGGCAGATTATTCACTAAGTTGTTCGCTACCCCGACAGCAAACCCAGTAATCAATGTGCTCGTCGTCAACCCCAGCGATTGTGCCCAGGTCAGCCATTTTGTCGTTTGCTGCATGGCGCCGATGCTGTCCATCGCATCGACCATCACGAAGAGTCCTGCTACCAGGGCGAGCGTTGCCCAACTGATCTCGCGGGCAAGTGCTAGTGGGTTGCATCGGGCCTTGATGGAGACCACTGCGGTGATTACCAGAGCTGCTAAGCACGTTGGCAGCCCCAGATCTCTGTCCAGCGATGAGGCCACCAACAGCACAACCACCATGGCGGCCAATCCACCGAGTACGAGAAGACCTTCAATCCGGAGGGAGTAAGGTTCCATTTCGCCTTCAATGCCGGCGCATAACTCTTTTCGAAAGAGCCAGCGCATAGTGATGAAGGTTGCGGCGATCGAAATAAGAGATGGAACGCTATAAGACAAGAGCCATCGCCCAAGCGGTGGCATTTGGTTGTGAAACACCACCAGGTTCGCGGGATTGGAAATCGGCAAAAGGAACGATGCCGCATTCGCGATGAAGGCGCAGACGAATAGATAAGGCAACGGGTTGACCTTGGCCTTACGGACGGCTGTCAGGATCGCTGGGGTCAGAACCACTGCAGTCGCGTCATTTGACATGAAGACGGTGACGATTGTGCCGACGGCGTAAACCAGCGCAAACAGTCTTGAGCAGGAACCACGAGCGCTTCGAACGGCAACCGACGAAAGCCAATCGAAGACTCCATGCTCGCGCGCGAGTTCAGAAAGCAACATCATGCCGATGAGGAAAAGGCAGACATCTAAAGCGTTCGCGGCAGCTCGGCCTGCGAGCGGCAGGGGCACAAGCCGGAAGACGAGTAACAGGAGTACGCCGCCGGCAATCCAGTACACTTCTGGAATATTGCGGGGACGGATCAGCATCAGGAGAATGCTAATGCCGACGATGAGCGACACAAGACCGTGAGCAAGCGCGGGAGAGACCATCTACCATTTTCTCCCGTTATGCTTCGGTCCCATCACGATGGTTTTGCTCCCGTCGATGATTATGTGCAAAACGCCGACATGAAGCCCCAAGACACTTCCGGTGAAACCCGTAACTTGGTGTTCTATTGGCATCAATGTCATTTGGCAAAGGCTTGTTTCGTCGATGTTGAATTCATCTCGGGGTCGGATCCCGAGCGGGCGGAAGTTTGAGAGCGGGTTTCGGGGATCGCGAACCAGAGCAAGGCGAAGGCGAACACGGCGATCATCGATAGTCCGAGAAAAGAGGCTCGGTAGCCGGAATGCTGGATCAACACGCCCCCAATTGTCGTACTTAAAGCTGCCCCGATGCCAACCATCGTTGCCAGTGATCCAGCAGCCACGTTGAAGCGTCCCGTCCCCTGCGTTCTGTCTTTAATCACCAGGATTGATACGATGCCGAATATGGCGTTGGCCACGCCGTCGAGCGTCTGAATCGCGATCAGCGCTCCGACAGCGCGAGTAAGAGTGTAAAGCACACCACGAACAGGAAGGACGCCGAAGCCAAGGAGCAATAGGGTCTTTCGCCCATTCGCAGCGGCGCGTCTTCCAATCCAGGCTGCAGAGATTGCGATCACTAGCTGGGTCACGATAATGCAGGCGGACATGAACGGGGCTGCCGCCTTGAGATTATCCTTCGACAGCATCTCTCCCAGTTCCGGCAACATCGCCGCGTTTGCTAAATGAAAAAGAAAGGCCGACAGCAGGAAATAAATGAGAATTCGATCCTTGAGGAGAGCAGACCACCCCTTAGTGTTGATTTTGCCTTCCTTTGGGATCGCTCCGCGAGCGCGGGCATAGTCGATCTGCCGGGTATCGATACAGAAGAGAGACACTGCAGCAGGAACGGCCAGCAATGCGGCGGCTGCGAATATTGTGCGATACCCGAATTGGTAGCTGACATAAGCGACGAGCATGGCGGTGAACACATTCCCAGCCGCATTGAACGCCTGATTCTTCCCGAACTGCTTGTCAAAAGCTGCGGATCCCACAATTCCGAGTGTGATTGCAGCGACGGTGGGTGCTAGGAACGCGCCGGACCCGCCAATCAGGAATTGCGCGGCGTAGGCCCTCCAGACACTCAGACGACCCATCAGCAGGAACGCTCCCACAACTAAGAATCCGAGGTTTACCGCAAGCAACGTCCGTTTGCGATGGGCTGCGTCAATGACCGCACCGGCTGGAGTCTGCATGACGACCCCGACCAGCCCACCGAAAGTCAGTACGTAACCCACGCTGCTGGGATTCCATCCACTCGAAGCAAGATAGGCTGCCAAGAATGGACCGAGGCCGGTCTGCACGTCAGCGAGAAAGAAGTTAAGCCATTCAAGCGACCGCAACCCGGTTTTTTTTGTTTGCGGTGTCTCGCTCAGAAAGACTTATTCCTCGTCAGTTTAGTTATCCAGTGTGTTCTTTCTTCTGTGCCAACCCTGGACCAGTAGAACCCTGTATCTATGCCGCTGCTTTGATGCGAGCGTGTCGCCCCGCGATACTGCAAGATCGGCGGATTTGCAAAGGTCGAGCCAAGTGCGTTTGAGGGCGTTATAGCGCGAGTCGGAGCGGATTTCACCGAACAGCGGATCAACCTCAAGAAAGAGGATATGCGCCTCATGGATATTCGAGGATGCTCTAGCTGTGTCGCTTTGCAGTTGAAAGGCGCGTATCGGAGTCGCCGGCTTCAATTCCGTATTTCACCGCCAGGAAACTCTGTAACTTTGGGGGCAGAGTCGGAGCCAGTTCCTGCCAGGTTAGAACGGTTAATGCGGTGCGCAGATCGACCGGCTTTACGCACTTCATGACTGCGTACCATGCCTCTTTCAGGTCGGGTCGGCGAGCATCCAGCAATACACAAAACGAGCATTGCAAGGCATGCGCTGCCAGCACGTTGCGCAGAAGTTGGTAGGAAAAATAGGAATTCTCGGTTTGCGGGAGTTGATCGGTATCGAAGACCTCATGAAGGTCTCGATACTTTGCGAGCGCGGTCTTTTTGGCGCATTGAAAGTCGCCTTCCGTAAGCTTCGCTTCCACGAGCAGGTTGCCGAGCCGCATATCGACTTCGGTCCGATCGCAGCGTCCGCTCGCCAGAGGCACGCGGGCCTTGTAGCCGAAATGCGGAGTGTCACCAGCGTCGATCCCGAGCATCGCGATTGTTTTCACGCTTCCCGTTACGCTGCCGTCGCAGAAGATGTTCATCAGCAGAGCGTCGGAGCTCATGCAGGAGTCGAGTTCCATCCACCGGCCTCGATCGGTGGCCGGCAGGGAGCGGCGGCCACTCGTGTGAACTTTCGTCAAACGTTGCCGCCATGCGGGATTCGCAAGGATTGCCTTGTAACTTTTCGCGGTGAAATTTCCGTGACGCGACGTGTTCTCGTCTGGCGCAAAGCAAGCCACCGGCAGGTCGCCGTAGCTCACAGAGTAGAGCAGCGCTTCTGCCCGAGCGTATTTCAGCGCTCGTTCGGACAACTCTTGGCGCAGAAGGGAAGCAAAACTCATGTTCTATTTGGGCCGCTCGGTTGCGATTCGCGAGAAATAGAATAGCGAAGAAAAGAAGAACACGACAGATCTTCGACCGTGGTCTTGAAATTACGTAGAGGCGCTAGGTGTCTTTGACTGAACTGCAATGGTAAAGTGCTCTCGATCACAGGAGATTCGCTTGTTGACTAAAAATTTGCATCTGCTGACGCTGTGCGCGGCAATGCTGTCTGGAACAGGGATGTTTTACGGACAAGCTGCGGGTGCTCCGACCCAAACGGAGACCGACGAATACACGCGCTACGAATTGCTGTCACCGGAGAGCTCCAGCTTTGCGATTCGCTACGAAGTCACGGCCACAACTGCCGGCGCCAAATATTTTTACAATCCCATCCGGAAGGGAAGCGTTGCCAGCGGAGAGTCGGTGATCGATGTCATGACCGGGCAGCCGCTGCACTTTGAAATCGTTAGCGGCGAGGAGGCGGTGAAGGATCCGCTGATGAAGGGCGAGGAGACCTCGGTGGATTACATCAAGGTGCAGCTCGCGCGCCCGGTGCCTTCGGAAGGGCAGGCGCGCTTGCTTATTCTCAAATCTTACAAGGATGCCAAGAGCTATTTTCGCGAAGCAGACGCGATCGTTTTCAAACGTGGGCTCGGCATTCCAAGGAATAGCGTGGTCATGCCCGCGGGTTACGAGGTGGTCGCCTGCAACATACCGTCGCAGGTTCTGACTGAGCCCGATGGGCGGATTCAAATCAGCTTCATGAACGGCAGCGGGGCCGAGGCGCCGCTCATTGTGAAAGCCAAAAGGGGCGCGCAATCGGGTGCGGCGTCTGCGCCTCGTGCACCTAGTAACGCGAAAAGTTGGGAGTCGCCGTTTGAGGGAGCTACGGAAAAAGAGCGTCTTGAGGAACGCGCCCATCAGGATCGAGAGATTGTTTATTTCCTGCAACAGCCTGAGACGCACGCCTTTCGCCTTTATCACGACTACACAGAGTCGCGTCCGGGGGCAGACAAGTATTTCAACGTGGTGCGCACCGGAAGCAGGGTGTCGGAGCCGTCGGCCTATTTGCTCGATACAGGCGAAAAACTCGCGACCAAGACCATGACAGGTGCGGAATTAGCTTCGGCAAAAATTGATGTCGGAGAGCCGGTGGATGCGGCGGCTCAAGTGGTAGTGATTCCATTTGCTCCGGTGAAGGCGGGGCAAAACATTCGTTTACGAATTACAGAAACCTATGCGGCGCCGGCGAGCTACCGCTTGGATGGAGATGAACTGGTGTTTGATCGGAACCTGGGGCGTCCGAAGAACGCTGTGGTCTTGCCGGAAGGGTGGTATTTGACGGCCAGTTCGATTCCAGGAACGGTTACGCAGATGGAAGATGGACGCATCCGGCTTGATTTCTGGAACGGGCGGCCTGACGAAGTGGATGTGCTGATCAAAGCAAGGCGGCGAGCGCATTAGCCATTTCGCGCCCGGGGGCAATTAGAGCAAGAGTTATTCGAGCGTCACAGCTTTGACCAGGTTCCGCGGACGATCGACATCGAGTCCGCGTTTTACCGCGACGTAATAGGCGAAGAGCTGAAGCGGCACGATCTCAAGGATCGGAGAAAGCAGTTCTGGCGCTTTCGGAATGAAAATAGTTTCGTTGGCCAATTTGCTGACAACCGTGTCGCCTTCGGTGGCGAGGGCGATGACCGTGCCACCCTGCTTTTGGAAGCCTTCCATGTTGCTGACGTTTTTTTCGTAGCGCAGCAGTGAGCCTGGATCCTCAGGATCGCGGGTAGTGATCATCACCAGCGGAAGGCGGTAGTCAATGAGGGCATTGGGCCCGTGTTTGGCTTCTCCGGTGGGATAGCCTTCAGCGTGAATGTAGGAAACTTCTTTGAGCTTGAGAGCGCCGTCCATGGCGACTGGATAATGAATAGCGCGTCCAAGAAACATGAAGTCGTCGACGCGGTAGTAAAGCTCGGCCAGTCGTTCCACCTGATCAGCCGCCGCAAGAATAGTCTCTGTTTTTTCGGGGAGATCCAGTAGTTCGCGGATATATCGCTGGGCGAGTTGCTTGGGAACTTTTTGTTTAATTTCGGCCAAATAGAGCGCGAACAGAAACAGGCACGCCATTTGTGCCGTGAAGGCTTTGGTGGAAGCGATGCTGATTTCGGGCCCGGCATCAGTATAAATAAAGCCGTTGGCTTCGCGCGCAATTGTCGAACCGGCGACGTTCGAAATGGCGATGGTGTGTGAACCTTTTGCGCGTGCCTCGCGCTGAGAAGCCGTGGTGTCGGCAGTCTCTCCCGACTGAGTAATGAAGATGCTCAACTCGCCGTGGCCGATCATGGGATTGCGGTATTCAAACTCGCTGGCGTAGTCGACGTCGACGGGCACGCCTGCCAGTTCCTGAATCATGAACTGCCCAGCCATGCCGGCGTGGCGACTGGTGCCGGAAGCGACGATGTGAATCCGGCGGAGAGCCTGCAATTCCTCGCGCGGAATACGGATATCTTCGAGACGGACCTGGCCGTCGACGAGTGAAACACGATTGTCGATTGCGCGCCGCAACGCTTCGGGCTGCTCAAATATTTCGCGTATCAGATGGTGCGGAAACTCCCGCGGTTCGGTCATATCTCTCGGTACGGTTCCTTTCGCTAATTAAGACTTTCCTGGCTAGTTTTCGACGCCGCCAACAAAAGTTCGAAGCACGTGGCCTTCGCCGTCGAGAACAATAAAATCTGCGTCCGCGCCAGCTACGAGGACGCCTTTCTTAGAGCATTGCGCGATGCGTGCTGGATTCCGGCTGGCCGCCGCAACTGCTTGCGGCAGGTCCCACTCCGCAAAGTGCATCAGGTTGCGCACGGCGTGGTCCATGGTCAAGACGCTTCCAGCAAGTCTACCGTCAGAAACACACCGCCCACCTTTCACATCGACTTCGATCAATCCCAGTCGATATCGGCCATCCGGCATACCGGTGGCGGCCATGCCGTCCGTGATCAGTGCGGTTTGATCTAGTCCCTTGGCGCGCGCAAATAACTTCACGATTGAGGGATCGACGTGAACGCCATCCGCGATGATGTCAGCGGTCAAGCGTGAGTCGCTGAGAACGGCGCCAAGGATGCCAGGGCTGCGGTGATCGAGCGGTCGCATCGCATTGAAGGTGTGGGTTGCATGACGGGCTCCGGCTGCGATTGCGCGTTCCGTGGTAGTGAAGTCCGCGTCGGAATGTCCGACGCTGACGCAGACGCCGCGCGCAGCTGCCGAAGCAATCAATTCCATGGCTCCGTCGAGTTCAGGAGCGATCGTCATCATGCGAATAAGGCCTCGCGCAGCCTGCCAGAATCGCTCGAAGGTCTCGATCTTCGGCGGCAATAGATTGTGAGCGGGATGGACGCCTTTGCGGGCGTGACTGATGAACGGTCCCTCCAGATGAATGCCCAGTGGGCGGGCTCTTCCGGCGAGCCCCGAAGTTGCTTTTGCCGAGTCGCCCTTTGAGAGGGGCAAGCACTCGTTGTCGGCGCTTTCGATTGCGTTTGCGAGACGCTCGAGCGCGCGCAATGTGGTGTCGAGGGGGGCGGTGACCGTAGTTGGAAAATAGCTAGTGACTCCGTGGCGAGCGAGCAGGCGCTCAATCGTGGGCAGGGCCTCGGCATTTTCCGCCATGACGTCGTATCCCGAGCCGCCATGGATGTGGACGTCCAGATATCCGGGTGCGATGATGCCGTCGCCAAAATCGTCTGGAACGATGCCATGAGGCAGGGAGCGTCCGTTTTGCGAAGCAACTTCGATGACGCGACCCTCCTCAACGAGCATGATGGGGCGCTCGGTGACGCCATCCGGACTGAAAATCCTCGCCGCGGTAAAGGCCAGCATAATTCGATTTAATAGCGGGAATACATCGACAGAATTTGTATCAGCGCAAAGTAAGCGTTATGAGGATCCCGGAACGGCTGCGCGAGACCCGTGACTGCTATATAGCAGAGAAAACAGGCGAAGTAAAGGGTCGTTTGTGGTTCGCATGAGATGAATTTCTCATTCACGTACGATCGGCCTGCGAAGATGCGCAGGAATTTTCTTAAAATCTGCGCGATCGTGGGCAACAAGATTTTGGGAACCTCACTTACGTTATCCTGGGCCGCTAGACAGGGAGAAGTGCAGATGATTCTACAGCATTCAATCGATGGTGGGTCCGGCGCTGCACCGCTTTAATAGGGGAGTCTTAAGCGAGGAGCGAGGTAAATAGAATGGCCGCCGCCACAACGAACTTGAAACCGATGGTCTCCACCGACTGGAAGCAGATGTTCGATTCAGCATTAAAGGGCAATTGGGAGAAGAACCAGAAGGCACATTCACCGATCTATCGCCGGACATCCGCTGCCGCCAAGGACGTCCCTGCAAAGCCCGAAACCAGTGTCGACGTGGCCGCCAAGGCCCTCGCTGTCTTGTGGGGAACCCGCACCCGGTAAGCTTTCTGGCCGATTCTGGTGGTGAAGCATGGGCTTAGGGTTTTGGCCTAAAAACAAGGTAGTTGCTTATTTATGTCGTCCGGCGTACCATAGGTCCGTGCGTTAGACCGAGTCGGTCGTGAGCAGCCTTGCCTTACCAGTAACCTGCCAGCAGTACCTCCGAATCTCTCCAGCGTAAATCGATTGAAAGGAACACCAGTATCAACATGGCAGAACAAGGAACAGTAAAGTGGTTTAATGACGCCAAGGGCTACGGTTTTATCAGCCGCCAGAATGGCGAAGATGTTTTCGTGCACTTCTCAGCTATCCAAGCGGGCGGCTTCAAGAGCCTGCAGGAGGGCCAGACGGTGCAGTTTGACGTCACGAAGGGTCCGAAGGGCTGGCAAGCAGAAAACGTTCAGGCTCTGTAAGGCTACTCACGCATTCAGAAAGGCGATCTCTTCGGAGGTCGCCTTTTTAGTTTCTGCTAGATTCCAAAACATTGGATCTGATCTCCAAAAAAAAACGCGCAGTCCGTGAGGACTGCGCGCAGAAGAAGAGTGGTTCGTTTGGTTAGCGACCGGCCGCCATGGCCAGCGTCTTAGGTTGTACCTGCTCCGCACGGCTCACGTACAGCTTGTATGAGTTGTGCACCGCAAACAGGACGGCCAAGAGTGTAGCGAGCCCGCTAACGGTGGTGAAGAAGGAAACGATGGCAGTCAATCCCGCACCGATTACGTAGTTCGGGAAAGACCACGCGAAAACCTTGCTCCACAGGACAAAAGGATTGTTGTGTTCAGTAAGTCCAATGATGCTTGCGACCGGGGCGGTATTGCCCAGGAAGTAAGCCGCGGCCGCTACCGCCAGCGAAATCACTCTTCCGCCCACGTGGCCGGCGAACAAATGGCTGTGGTATGCGAAGTAAGCGATCGCGCAAGCATTCATCAGCGTGCACGTGTTAAAGAGGAACTGAACTGGGTTAATTTTCTTGCCGGAACCGTAGGACTGAGCGACTGCTGCTGTGGCTGCAACCAGCAGGCTGCCGAACAACCCTAGTTGAATGACTCCCAGAAGGATGACGGGCAGATTTCCAGACATCGTGCTTGTCATCCCAGGCAGCTTCACTTTCATCCGCGAACTAAGGATCGCGGCCAAGAGTAGAAGCCCCAACTGGTGCCAGGCTGGCGTGTGCCAGTTTATGAGTCCGAAGAGCAGCGGACATAAACTCGCGACGGCCACCATTCCGATCATGACTTTGGCTTTGATTGGCATTGAATTTGTCATGGTAGTCTCCGAATAGGTTTCAGTCGGGTAATCTAGTTATCTCCTGGGTCGCCTTCGCTGAGTGCTGCCACAGCCGAAGGTAACGTCGAAGTTGCACCCCAGACTACGCTGTAACCGGATACAGAGGTCGCTCCCCAAACTACGCTGGTCGCGCCCCAGACTACCGAGTTAGCTGTAATCGCATTGGAACCCCAAACTACTGAATTTCCCCAGACCACCGAAGTCGCACCCCAGACAACGCTGCTGCCCGCAAAAGTGGAACTGGGAACAGTGTTCTGGACTGTGACGGTGCCGTTCGGACTGACGACCACGGTCGGGGAAAGTGCCAGTCCCGTCGCGAGGTTGGTATCGCCAAGAGCGGCGTAGACATCCAGGTACCCCGCTCCGTAAGTGAAAAGGTCGTACTCGTTGTTGTAGGCGTTTCCGAAGATGTCCCACGACGACGTGTACTGCCCGACGCCCTTCCATGCTGTCTTCATCAAGCGTGCTTTCACTTGATCAGGAGTTAAGGAAGGATTTTGCTGCAACAGCAAGGCCACCGCACCGCTCACGATGGGGGTTGCCATGCTGGTGCCGCTTAAGACGAAATACTTTGAGGTTTTGCTGGTCGAGCTGAGTTCGTATTGTGGATAGGTTGTGTCGAGCGTGCTGCCCGCAGCCCGCAGAGAGACCATGTGGTTTCCCGGCGCGACCAAGTCAGGCTTCACGATGTGATCGATTGCAACCGGCCCTTTGGAACTATAGCTGGCGATCTTGTCATCGACGCGAGTCGCCGTTCCTTCGGTCATGGTTGCTCCCACCGTGATCACGGCAGGATCGTTTGCGGGAACGCCGATGGTGGCGAAACCCCAAGTAGGCATGTAGCGCCCGTTGTTGCCGGCCGCCGCTACCACCACGATGCCAGCCTTCCAGGCGGCTTCCACTGCCTGGTCAACCGGATCGAGGGTATAGCTTTCAAACACCGGACGTCCCAGCGACATATTGATGACGCGGATGTTGTAGGTGTTTTTCAACGCGATGGCTTGCTGAATGGCAGCGATCACCTGGCTGTCAGTGCCCGATCCGTTTGCATTCAACACGCGCAAGTTGATGAGGTTCACGCCCGGGGCCATACCAGCATAGTTTGCCGGATAGCCGTTGGCGGAGCCGGAACTTGCGCCCGAGCCGCCGATCAGGCCCGCGACGTGCGTTCCGTGACCAAAGCCGTCCGCGGTCGTGGTGTCGCCGGCTACAAAGCTCTGGCTGTAGACAACGCGGCTGTTGCCATAGCTGTCGTGCAGATCATTATGATCGGCAATTCCACTGTCAATCACAGCGACGCCGACGCCTGTTCCATCAAAGCCATACTGCGAGGCGGCGACATCTGCACCGACAGCGCTGGCATAGAGTTCAGTCTGAGGATTGGCGGTCATCCCCATTTCACGGTCAGGACTGATGTAAACGACGTTGGGATCATTGGCCAGAACCGATACCATGCTGGCCGGGATCCGCATTGTCACCGCGCGGATTGTGTTCAGCTTGGTGTGTATTGCAGCGCCGCGCGTCCGCAGGTTGCCTAACGAGGTAGTGTTGGGCATCTGCCGGAATTGCACGATCACGGTTACCAGACCATCCGAGCCAGTGTGCTTGTTGAGATCCTTCGCGAATTTCGCGACGGGAGTCGTCGGTCCGTCACCGTCAAGAAACTGACGGCTGCCGGCATATGACGGCACTGCTGACAATGTCAGCAACACCATCCCGAGGACACGACCCCAGGCAGCGCTAAACGCTACCGAACCGAGAAGACGGCCCTTAGGTCGTCTCGAAGTGGGCAATGTGTCGATGTTTTTCATAATGAAGATGCGTGGCCTGGCGTAGCGACAAATGTGAAGTCGCGCCTCAGCGCCCGGACATTAGTAGGCAATTAGCAAACCAACCGTGCCGAGCTAAGTCACGTATTTACAGCAGGTTGGAATTGCTGGCTTCCGGGCACAACGGGACAATTTGGCCCACTCCAAGCGGTTCACAGGGGTTGGACGAGGCTAAAACGTTCAAAACAAGAGGCGGGTCTGTCAGGGGCGTCGTTGAGGCCAAAATGTCTCATTGGCTTGGTTTCGCCGGATCAGCCTCGATCATCGAAACCAGTTGAGGCTGGCCAAGATAGATAAATGTCGCGCCTTGGCAGGCGTCTCTAGAGACATGTACGACTCGCGGATAGATGCTATCGGGCTCCCGCGGCACTATGCGACCGCGGTAGTAAGGCTTCTCCCCAAAACCGGACGCAATGGATCCCTGAGCCCCCGCATGACGCGCTCGAACTGAGGAATATCCAGAGACTGAGGACCATCCGAAAGTGCTCGTTCCGGACAAGGGTGGACCTCCACGATGATGCCATCAGCACCAACCGCGATCGCCGCCCGGGAGACCATTCCGATCAGACTCTGCTTTCCGGTTCCATGGGAAGGATCGGCGACAACCGGCAGGTGAGAAAGCTCCTTGGCGAGCGCAATTGCCGCCAAGTCCATTGTGTTGCGGGTGCCCGTTTCGAAGGTCTTGATGCCTCGCTCGCAAAGCGCGACTTGATCGTTACCTCCGGAGAGAAGGTACTCGGCCGCCAGCAGCCACTCCTTCACGCTTGCCGATGGACCGCGCTTGAGCAAGATCGGTTTTTTGGCGGTCGCGAGTCTTCGCAACAGCGAGAAGTTCTGCATGTTGCGGGCGCCCACCTGGAGCATGTCGGCGTACTCGCAGATGATGTCGACGTCTTCGGTACCCATGACCTCGGTTACGACCGGTAACCCGGTGAGTTCACGCGCCTCGCGCAGAATTTTAAGCGCTTCAATCCCGAGGCCCTGAAACTCGTATGGCGATGTTCGCGGCTTGTAAGCGCCGCCGCGGAGCATGGTCGCTCCGGCACGCTTCACACCTTGTGCTGTCTCGAGCATCTGTTCGCGCGATTCAACCGAACAGGGCCCCGCGATGATCACGACTTCGTGGCCTCCAATTTTGACGCCTCCGACATCGACGATGGTAGGCGCAGGCCTTGTCTGGCGGCTGACCAGTTTAAAGGGTTGAGCGATGGGAACGACGGTGTCGACTCCCGGGGCGACAGAGAGGGCTTCGATCTCGTGACGGCGTCCAGCACTGCCGACGGCTGCCACAATCGTCCGCTCGCTCCCCCGCGTTACGTGCGGCTGAAATCCGGCCTCGCGGATTCTCTGGATGATGTGCTCGATCTGCTGCTCGGTTGCGATGTCCGACATGTTTACGATCATGGTTTTGGGTCCTTTCCGAATTGTTCGCAAAAAGCAAAAGCCGCGATTTGATCGCGGCTTTGGTGGGAACGCTTGAGCTAATCTTACTTTTCTTTCAATTCGCTCCGGTCCTGCACCTCCGCCGCGTGTGCAAAAAGATAGCGGCCAAAATAAGCGAAGGTGTTAAATCGAGTCATCGAGAATAAAAGTCCTGTCTATTTCGCAGCATCGAACCTGTGGTTCAAAAGTTACTGCAAGGAACTGGCGACCTGAGAAAACGCAGTATTGGCATTCGTTCCGATCAGACGCACGGTCCCGATCACCAGCACCAAAATCACCGCTAACATAACGGCGTATTCGGCGATGTCCTGGCCCTCGTCGCCAGACCAGAGATCGCGGAAAAACTGATGCATAAATCCCTCCAAACTGCAGAAATTCTTCGGCCAAACTTGTGTACGTAATAATGCCGTCTGAAAGACCGAATGTCAATTGCCGTATGACTTTAGTTTTCCACCGCCGCCACTTTACAAAACTGACAGATGCGGGCGGGGCGCGGGTTTTCGACCGAGATGATAAATAAGGTAACTACTACTTTCGTACCGCTGAGATCGAGATGGCGGTGCCGTGAACCAGTTGGGCTGCCGAGTCTGTTGTG
The DNA here is from genome assembly GCA_963822545.1 of uncultured Acidobacteriaceae bacterium. Taxonomy (GTDB): domain Bacteria; phylum Acidobacteriota; class Terriglobia; order Terriglobales; family Acidobacteriaceae; genus Acidiflorens. The sequence goes on along the minus strand of CAWGIB010000009.1, from coordinate 619,430 downwards.
AAGTTCAACACTCGTCCCGGAAACACGCCGAGATAAAGAGTGGCGAGGACACAAACGGCGATTGCCAGGCCCGACGACAATGTAACTCTACGCACGGGAACCTCTCCGCGCGGCTCGCGCATATACATCATCACGATGATCCTGAGGTAGTAGTACGCACCGAGAGCGCTGTTTAGCACGAGGATGATTGCAAGTCCAACCAGGCCGGATTTGAGAACAGCGTTCAAAACATAAAACTTCGCGAAAAAGCCGCCCGTAATCGGAATGCCGATCAGCGACATAAGGAAGAAGGTAAACGTGGCCGCCAGCACGGGGGACTTTCGCGCCAGGCCCGCATAGTCCTCGAGCGTCACATATTTCTCGTCGGCATTGGCAAAGTGGCTGACTATGGCGAATGCACCCACATTCATTGCGGCATAAGCGGCGCTGTAAAACATCGCGGGAGAAGTGCCAAGTTCGGGGTTGGCGACAAAGGCCGCGAGCAGATAGCCAGCGTGTGCGATGGAAGAATAAGCGAGCAGACGCTTGACGTTGTCCTGCAAGAGAGCGCCCAGGTTCCCGATCGTCATCGAGAGTGCAGCCGATAGCCACACCAGCCAGAACCATCCGGGAGCTTTCGTTTCTATTAAAACTCGGATGAGAACGGCGAAGGCTGCGGCTTTTGGACCGGTCGACATGAGGCCGACAATTGGTGCCGGCGCGCCTTCATAGACGTCGGGAGTCCATACGTGAAAAGGAGCCGCCGCCACTTTGAACCCGATCCCGATGAACATGAGTGCTACGGCGACGTAGGGGAGCAGATCGTTTCGTCCGGCCGCGAGCGAATCGCGAATGGCAGTGATGTTGGTAGAGCCGGTGGCCCCAAACATCAGGGCGACTCCATAGAGAAAGAAGGCGGTGGCAAACGAGCCGAGCAGAAAATACTTGAGGGACGATTCGCTGCTAGCCGCGTCGCGGCGTCGAAATCCGGCAAGGATATAGGTCGAAATGGACGAAATCTCGAGTGCGATGAAGATGAGAACAAGTTCAACCGCGGACGACATCAGGCACATGCCCACGGTTCCGAACAGAATCAGCCCGTAATATTCTCCGGCGCGAATACGCTGCACAGCCATGTACTCGTAGGAGCTGAGAATGACGACGGTGGAGATTGCGACCACCAGCACGTGAAAAAATACGCTGAAGCCGTCGACTCGCACAGAGCCCGAGAAGGCCGTTCCCGGATGGCCAGCCATCACAAAGGTGGAGGCTAGCGCGGCGAAGGCACCTACTAGCGCGATTGCTCCCAATGGCTTCTGGTTGCGCTCAGGCTCCAGCAGGGGATCGATCACCATCACGATCATGCCGAAGATGGAGAGGACGAGCTCGGGCAGGAGGCGCAGATAATCTTCGACGGGCGGAGGAACGAACTGGGCGAGAGCAGCAGGGAAGTGAGCCTGCGCGAACTGAAACATCGATGCGAAGTCGTGCGTCATGATTCCGTGGGCAAAGAGCGCTTGCGTCATTGGCCCACCACCTTGGCCGCCAATTGCGCATAGGGTGCAAGCGCGGCCTGCACTGCCGGATCGATTGCATTGAGCCACATAATCGGCGCGACTCCCATCAAGATGGCAACGACTGCGATCGGAATCAGCGCGGACCTCTCCCGAAGATTCAGATCGGGGAGCGTGTTGTTGATTTTATGAGTCACCTTGCCAAAGAAAACGCGCTGGTACATCCAGAGAAGGTAGCAGGCGCTCCAGATCACTCCAGTGGCGGCGAGAATGCCGTAAATCGGACGAGCCTGAAACGCCCCGCTCAGCACGAGAAACTCACCGACGAAACCGTTCAGCAACGGCAATCCAACCGACGCGAGAACCGTGACCAGGAAAAACGTTGCGTACTTCGGCATGGGAGTCGCGAGGCCGCCAAAGTCGGAAATCATGTAAGTGTGACGGCGTTCATAGAGAATGCCGGCCAACATGAACAGGCCTCCTGTGGCGACGCCGTGCGCGAGCATGACAAAAACCGCGCCATTCAGTCCTGCGGTAGTGAAGCTGAAGATTCCAAGAACCACGAAGCCGAGGTGGCTGACCGAAGAGTAGGCGATCAGCTTCTTCATGTTGGGCTGCACAAGCGAGACGAGCGCGCCGTAGATGATGCCGATCAGTGCCAGAGTCATGACCCAAGGCGCATTGCGGCGAGCCTGCTCGGGGAATAGTCCGACGTCAAAGCGCAGCAGGCCGTAGGTTCCCATCTTCAGCAGCACACCTGCAAGCAGGACGGATCCGGCGGTGGGTGCTTCGACGTGCGCGTCCGGCAGCCATGTGTGGAGAGGGAAGAGCGGAACCTTAACGGCGAAGGCGATGAAGAAGCCGAGGAAGAGCCACTGCCCAGCGCCAGCGAAGTTTGGGACGCTTCCACTTCGAATTGCCTGCTGAATGATGACGAAATCGAAGCTGCCGACCTTGGCATACAGCCACAGAATCGCGGCGAGCATGAACATCGAGCCAATCATTGTAAAGAGGAAAAACTTGACGGCCGCATACACCTTGCGTCCGTGACCGTACATGCCGATCAGGAGCGCCATCGGAATCAGCGTCGCTTCCCAGAAGAAGTAGAAGAGGAAGAGGTCGAGGGAAGAGAAGACGCCGATCAGTGCCGTCTCCAGCACCAGCAGCAGGATGAAGAATTCCTTCACCCGCTCGTGAATCGAGGTCCATGAGATCAGCACGCAGAGCGGGGTGAGGAAAGTGGTCAGCACAACCAGCCAGACCGAAATCCCATCGATACCCATGTGGTAATGAATGTTGGGACTGTTATCCAGACGCGATCGACTTCAAACTGGAAACCGGCGAGGTGCGGTGCAGGTGACCGGGAGATGCAGCGATGCGACAAACGCAAGCAGAGAGATGACGAGGGCGAACAGCTGATATCGCGATCGCGGCGCGGGATAAGCAGGATCAGCAGGCCGCCCACCGCGGGAATAAAAGTAACCAGCGAGAGAATGATCGGATTGAAGTCGAGCGGTGTTCATCGAGATCCCCATCCAGACCATGTAGGCGATGACGGCGGCGCCTCCGGCGGCCACCCATCCGGCATAGGAGCGCAGATTGCCGGATTGCATGTGGCGCACCTCGTCGGATACATGCCGCGCAGCATCCGCCGAGTTGTTCACGGTGGCATCAATCATTCCCTGATCGACAGCGTGCCAGAGAATCGCGGTTGATCCTTCGATCAGAGGCTTGACGAAAACGCGCCGCATAGAACTCATCGATGTAGTACTTGTGCACGACGGCCTCATAGAAGACCACCCAGGCGTGTCGCGATTCGTTGCGGGAATTTCGGGCCGCCGGCATATAAAGCAGATAGGCAAGAAACCAGCCGAGGAAGGCTACGGCGACCGAGACGCCCATGAAAGAGTATTCGAGAGTCTTGCTGGCTGACTCAGTCGCGGTTCTTGCACGGCCTGGCCCGCCTGAAAGACTGGAGCAAGGAAATGCTCGAAGTGATTGCCGTAGCCTACAAAGCCTCCCGACGAAAGAGAGAATGGCGAGGATAACGAGCGGCGCTCATCACCCAAGGACTCTCATGGGGTTCACCGTGCCCATGGGCATCATCGCCATGAGAGCCGTGGCCGCTATTCCCCAGATTCTGAGCCGCTTTATCGCGCATGGCTTGCGCGTCGGCGGACTGATGCGTGACATCGTGGACCTCCGGGCCCCCCGATACTCGCCGCCGAAGGTCATGTACATAAGCCGGAACATATAGAAAGATGTGATGAAGGCGGTGAATGACACCGAGTAACCAGTAAACCCAGCTCACCTGGAAGGCTTGCCAAAGAATTTCGTCCTTGGACAGAAGCCGGCGAGCGGCGGAATGCCTGCGATTGCGAGAGTGGCGATTCCCATGGTGATAAAGGTGATGGGCATATACCGGCGGAGGCCGCCCATCTTGCGCATGTCCTGCTCGCCGCCAACTCCGTGAATGACGGAGCCCGCCGCGAGGAAGAGCAGGCCTTTGAAGAAGGCGTGGGTCATCAGGTGGAAGATGCCAGCGGAGAACGCTCCTACGCCGCACGCCATGAACATGTAGCCAAGTTGGGAGACCGTGGAGTAAGCGAGAACTTTCTTGATGTCGGTTTGCGCGATACCGATAGTGGCCGCGAATAAAGCGGTGAGCGTCCCAACGATTGCGACTACTGTCAGCGCACTCGGTGCGCGTTCAAAAATCACGTGCGAGCGAGCGACCATGTAAACGCCTGCAGTCACCATGGTGGCAGCGTGAATCAGCGCGGAGACTGGCGTGGGGCCTTCCATAGCATCGGGCAGCCAAACATACAGAGGGATCTGCGCGGACTTGCCGGCGGCGCCCGACCATCAGCAGCAAGCCGATGGCGGTAAGCATGCCAGCGCCGACCGTTTCGGGCGCGCAGCGGCGCGATCTTTCGCAAACAGCGTCGGGAAATCGAGCGTTCCGAAATGCTTGATCATCAGGAAGAGGGCGATGAGGAAGCCGAAATCGCCGATGCGATTGACGATGAATGCTTTTTTGCCGGCGGATGCGGCGGAGTCTTTCGTGAACCAGAAGCCGATCAGCAGGTACGAGGCGAGACCGACGCCCTCCCAACCGATGAACATCATCAGGTAGTTCTTCGCGAGCACCAGCGTGAGCATGAAGAACATGAAGAGGTTGAGGTAGGACATGAAGCGGTAGTAGCCGTCGTCATCCCACATGTAGCCGACCGAATAAATGTGGATGAGGAAGCCGACGCCGGTGACGACCAGCAGCATGACGAGCGAAAGCTGGTCGAGGTAGAAGCTGAAATCAACCTGGAAGTTGCCGGAGCGGATCCAGTGCGCGAGGTCAAAATAATAGGGGGCGGAAGCGGACGAGAAGCGGAGGGCGATGAACAGCGCCAACGCGAACGCCGCTCCACAGAAGGTGAGAGCCACCGCCGTGATTGCTTTCCTGGACGAGTGTCGTCCGAAGAAGCCATTGATTGCCGCTCCCGCCAGCGGGAGAACAGGGAGCAGCCAGAGATAAGGATTTGGCGTCATAGCTTGAGCAGGTTCACCTGGTCGACGTTCAATGTTTCACGGGTGCGATAGACGGCGATGATGATCGCGAGTCCAACGGCGGCCTCGGCAGCGGCCACCACCATCACGAAGAAGACGAAAATCTGTCCGCTGAGCGAGTGCCATTGAGCGGCAAAGGCGACGAAAGACAGGTTGACGCCGTTCAACATCAACTCGATCGACATGAAGATGGTGATGATGTTGCGCTTGATGAGAAAGCCAACCACGCCGCAGACGAAGAGAAATCCGCTGAGCACGAGGTAGTAGGAAAGAGGGACCATTTTCTTTAGCGCTCCTTCCCGACGGCGACAAGTTCTGGCGTCTTTTGAGTCGCTTCTTTGCCCGGACGGTGGGCGATGGCTTCGGGCCTGCTTGCGAGTACGACCGCGCCCATGATCGCAATCAGAATGAGGACCGATGTGACTTCAAAGGGCAGCAGGAAATCATGAAACAGCAAGCGGGCGATCGCTTGGGGACCACCGGGCAGCGCGCCGATGCCCACTGAGTCTGTATGGCCTCGAAAGAGAAGCGTCCAGGCAACGAGAACTGCGCCGATCGCCACGCCAGGAACGCCGATCAGGAGGGCAATGCGACTGCCTTTCGTACGTTCTTCGGCTCCGGCATTTAAGAGCATGATGGTGATGACAAAGAGCACCATGATCGCGCCTGCATAAACGATGACCTGCACGGCCGCAACGAACTCTGCGCCGAGAAGCAAGTATTCGGCAGCCAAGGCCGCCATCACGGTGATCAGCGATAAAGCGCTGTTGATGGGATGGCTCTGGACCAGGAGGTTGATAGCTCCCGCGACACAGATGGCTCCGAAAAATAAAAATAGGATTAGGTGAAGCATTTAACGAGTTCTCATTCTCAGTTCTCAGTCGTCAGTCCTCAGTAAACCCAGTTGTCATTGGGGCTGAGAACTGGGGACCGAGAACTATTTACGCTCTCCACGCGACGATCAGCGCGGTTACTACGATATTAAAAACTGCTGCTGGCAACAGAACCTTCCACCCGAAAGACATGAGTTGGTCGTAACGAAAACGGGGCAACGTCCAGCGCACCCATACGTACAGAAACATGAAAAAGAAAACCTTCAGGCAAAACCAGAAAACCGGAATGACCGCCTGCAAAATCGGGGGACCGAAAATCGGTCCGTTCCACCCACCAAGAAACAAAATTGTTGCCAGGCAGGCCACGGTCACCATGTTCGCGTACTCGGCCATGAAGAACATGGCGAATTTCATGGCGCTGTATTCGGTGTGATAGCCGGCTACCAGTTCTGACTCCGCTTCAGGCAAATCGAATGGCGTACGGTTGGTTTCCGCGTAAGCTGAGATCAGATAAATAAAGAAGGCGAGCGTCTGGCCGTGAAAAATATTCCAACGCGGGATGACATGCCAGAATGTGCCGCTCTGGTAGTTCACGATGTCGCGCAGGCTCATGCTGCCCGACATGATGAGGACTCCGACGAGCGATAGCCCGAGCGAAACCTCGTAGCTGATCATCTGGGCGCTGGCGCGCAATCCGCCCAGCAGCGAGTACTTATTGTTCGAGGCCCAGCCCGCGAGAGCGACGCCGTAGACGCCCATCGAGGTAATGCCGAGCACAACCAGCAGGCCGATGTTCAGATCGGTGATCTGAAGATAGGTGCCCCACGGTCCGATGGTGACATAGTTGCCAAACGGGATTACCGAGATCGACGTGATCGCAAACACGACTGCGATGATCGGCGCCGCAATGTAGAGCGGCTTATAGACGTGCGGCTGCGTGAGATCTTCCTTGAAGATGAACTTGACTCCATCGGCCAGAGGCTGCAGTAGCCCGAATGGGCCGACCCGCGTGGGTCCCCAACGATTCTGAATGTGAGCCGACACCTTGCGCTCGAGCCAGACGCTATAAGCCACTGCCGTGAGCAGAACGCCGATCACGGCGGCAGACTTTATTAGCGAAATGATGATGAAGGCCGTTATGCTCAAGTCGTCTTACCTGATGTTTCCGTTAACATTGTGGCGCAAGCGACTGCTGATTCCTCGCTGCGCTTCGAATGACAATCCATCATGATCTCGGAATGACAATTTAATCGCCTGGTCATGACTTAGTCCGCCGCCACTTCTACGGCAGGGGATTTGTTTTCTTCGACCGAATTCAGTGTTTTGGAATATCGCCCCAAGGTTCCAGAGCTGAAAAGATTGTCGTAAGCCGGAATGATAAGTTCCGGATTTTGCATCGCGCCGCCGCCGCTCTCGGCGATGTCGAGATGCTGATCATTGCCCGCAAGCAAGTTAACGCGCGATACGTCGTAGCCGGTGACCACTCGCTGAATCTCGTCGAGGATTGCCATGGGATCGAAAGGCGTCATCTTGGGTTCCAGGTTGTGCGACTCGAGCCAGACGGCATGACGGTCGGCTTCTCCGGATTGCGCGCCGCGAGACTGGCCCATGTCGGCGCGCGTGCCGCCCCGTCCGAACGGAACCAGGCCGTGGACATCGAAGCCCATCGCGTCGGCGATGCGAACGATCATGTCGAAGTCGGGCTTGCAGTCGCTGACCTCACCAGCCTTCTTTACCAGTTGAAGATCACCGCAGGTGTTGGTGCAGGTGCCGCTCTTTTCGTATAGGTTGGCCGCGGGCAGGACCACGTCGGCGATGTTTGCCGTCTCAGTCAGGAACATGTCTTGCACGACGACGAAACTCTTCGCGAGCGCGAAGGGATCAATGCCGAGACGTCCGACCGGATTCGAGCCGACGACATACAAGGCCTTCAGTTTTCCAGCCTTGGCCGCCTCGATCATCTCGGGCAGAGCCAGACCCTTTTCGGTCGGCAGAGCACCCCATTCGTCGTGAAACTTCGTAACGCTGGTGAGTGGTTCGTAGCCGGGGAGGAGATCCGGATACAGGCCCATCTCGCTCGCGCCCCGCGAGTTTGAGTAATCGCCAAGACAGATCAGTTTTGCGCCGGTCAGAGACGCGGCGAAGGTCGCGAGTTTTTCAATAGCCGCGCCACGCACCTCGGAACCGAAGGCGATCACGAGGTTCTGTTCGCCGCGGATTTGATCGCGCAGGGCCGTCCAGGAGTCGCGGCTGGTGACGTCGCTCGCGACGGCATCCAGCACTGAGTCATCGCCGCCGAGGAAGGCAACGGCTTTTGCCTCCGCGCCGGCAGGAACTTGCGCAAACGCGACAGCCTGCTTCTTCAGTTTGATCGACGCCGAGTTAATGACGTAAAGCTTGGCGCGGCGCAGTCGTACATTGGTGCGGATCTGCCATGCCAGCAGCGGATGCTGGTTGGTCGGATCGTTGCCAATCAGCAAAATGGCGGGCGCAGTCAGCACATCGCGCATGCTCGCCGTTCGTGCTGTTTTGCGGTGGAGGGCCTTGGCCAGGGCAGGGAAGTCGGCGGTGCGGTGATGATCGACGTTATTCGTCTTCAAGACCACCCGCGCAAATTTCGAAAGCACGTAGCTCTCTTCGTTGGTGGTGCGATTGGAGCCGACGACGCCGATCGCATGGCCGCCATACTCGTCGCGAACTTCGCGGAAGCGACGGCCGATGAGTTCAAATGCCTCTTCCCATGTGGCGGGAGTGAGCTTTCCATTTTTGCGAATCAGCGGGGTCGTGAGGCGTTCTTCATGATGCGCGAAGTCGAAAGCGTATCGCCCCTTCACGCAAAGAAAATCGTTATTGATGCCGCTCTTGTCGCGATTATCGCCGCGCACGATCTCTGAGCCGGTGTCGGAGCGGCGGACGCCTAGCGTGGTCTTACAGCCGTCGCCGCAGTGCGTGCAAACGGTGCCAACGTGCTTCATCTCCCATGGACGGGTCTTGTAGCGGTAGGCGCCGGAGGTGAGTGCACCGACGGGACAGATGTCGATGCACATGCCGCACTCTTCGCACTCGAGGTGGTCGTCTTGATTGGGTGCGATGATCGAACTTACGCCGCGATTCTGAACGCCGAGCGCCCAGACGTCCATGCCCTCGCCGCAGACGCGCACGCAGCGATAACAAAGGATGCAGCGCGGGCGGTCAAAGTAAACCACGGGCGACCATTGCTGCTCCTCTTTATGGTTCTTCGCCTCGGTGTATTTCGATTCGGAGGCGCCGTAGGAGAACGCCATGTCCTGAAGTTCGCACTCTCCGCCAGCGTCGCAGACCGGGCAATCGAGAGGATGGTTGCCGAGCAGGAGCTCGACCATCGCTTTGCGGGCCTGGCGGACTTCGTCGCTATCGGTGGCGACGACCATGCCTTCGGCGACAACGGTGGTGCAGGCGGTCTGGAGCTTGGGCATCTTTTCAACTTTGACTACGCACATGCGGCATGCGCCCTGGAGCGAGAGGCCCGGGTAATAACAGAATGAAGGCACTTCGATGCCCACGCTCTTGCAGGCCTCGATCAAGAGGGTACCTGCGGGAGCGGTGAGCTTCTTGCCGTCGACAGTGAGATTTACATCAGGCATTTTGTGATTTCGTAATCGGGTAATTTTGTAATTTTAAAAGCTACCGAGCACTTCGGCTCGTTTTCCGTGAAGCGGTGAACAGTGCACTTAATTCATGTGCTTCTTTTAGAATTAGTTCCAATTTCTTTGGCGGAACGATCTCACAATCTGACAACATCTCTAACCAGAATACGGACTCGTCGGCCTCTTCGACGACAATTCCTATTTTCGCAATCCATTCTGCCTTGGACCGAGCCCGACATGAGGCCCGGTAATTTGCTGCAATCGCTGTTCCAGACCTTAACAACTGCTTTCCGAGAACTTGAGCTTCCGTTTTGTACGGAAGAGTGCGAAAAATGCGTACAATCCGCATTGCAAAATCTTTAGTTCGATTTCGGAGCTGCTCTTGCTGCGACTCCATCCGGCTCTCAATTACGAAATTGTCCGATTACAAAATTACAAAATCAAGCCAGCGCTGGCTCGGCTACCCCTGCCTTTTCAAACTGGCAGGGCTTGCCGTCCAGGTGGTCTTCAAATTCTTTTCTGAACTTCTTCACGAACGCCATGGTCGGCATGGCGGCCGCGTCTCCTAGCGGACAGAATGTTTTGCCGAGCATGTTCTCCGCCAGGTAATAAATGTTATCGATGTCTTTTTTAACTCCGGCGCCTGCGTGGAAACGCGTCAGCGTCTTCTTCAGCCAGTCGGTGCCTTCGCGGCACGGGATGCACCAGCCACAACTTTCATGCTGATAAAACTTGATGGTCCGGAGGGCGAACTTAACGATGCAGGTCGTGTCATCAAGGACCACGACGCCACCCGATCCGAGCATCGATCCCGCTTTCGCGACGCCGTCGAAGTCCATCGGAATATCAATTTCTTCCGGGAGCAGTACCGGGGTGGACGATCCGCCGGGAACGACTGCTTTCAATGCGCGACCGTTCGGAATGCCGCCTCCCACTTCATAGATCATCTTCTTCAGGTTGTAGCCCATCGGCAGTTCGTAAACGCCGGGTTTGTTGAGATGGCCAGCAAGACAGAAGAGTCGTGTGCCGCCGTTCTTCGGCGTGCCGAGCTTCGCGTACCAGTCGGTGCCACCGAGCATGATGTGAGGCACGCTTGCCAAGGTTTCCGCATTATTAATGACCGTCGGGCCGCCCCAGAGGCCGACCACGGCAGGGAAGGGTGGACGAATGCGAGGGATGCCGCGCTTCCCTTCGAGCGATTCCATGAGCGCTGACTCCTCGCCGACTTCGTAGGCTCCCGCGCCGCCATGCCAGTAAACGTCGAGATCGTATCCGCTGCCAAAGATGTTCTTGCCGAGGAATCCTCGCTCATACGCGTCTTTGATCGCCTTTTGCATGATCACCGAGAGGTAACGGTATTCTCCGCGAATGTAGATGTAGCCAGTGTTCGAGCCGACGGCCCGCGCCGCAATCATGACGCCTTCAATGACGGCGTGGGGATCGTGCTCGAAGATCAGGCGATCCTTGCAGGTGCCGGGCTCGCTTTCATCGCCATTGCAGAGAACATACTTGGGCTTGGCGGACTGCTTGGGAACGAAGGACCACTTCATGCCAGTCGAGAAGCCAGCGCCGCCGCGGCCGCGCAAGCCGGAGGCTTTCACCTCATTAATGACGGCATCCGGCTCCATGGCGAGCGCCTTCTGCACGGCTTTGTAGCCGTCGAGCTCGAGGTAGCGGTCGATGTTCGTGGCGCCCAGCCAAAGCGCTTCGAGACAACCTTTACTTCGTCGGGATGGGATACCAAGTACGCCATTTGAAATTTGTGATTTGTAATTTGCAATTGAAATTGGCAGCCGAGGGCAAAATCGGTACCTTTCAATTACAAAATACAAATTGCCGATTACAAATTCACTGCGTTCCCTTCTTCTTGTACTCGTCTAGAACCTTATCCATCTTTTCGATGGTCAGGTTCTCATGAAAGTCGTAGTTCACCTGTGCCGCCGGAGCCCAGCTGCAGCGCTCCGATGCACTCTACTTCCTCTACCGAAAACAGGCCGTCCGGCGTCGTGCCCTTGTGGCCGACGCCAAATTTCTTCTTGCAGTGATCGAGAAGCTCCTCGCCTCCGCGAAGCATGCAGGCGATGTTGGTGCAGACCTGCACGTTATATTTGCCGCGCGGCTTGGTGGTCAGCATGGAGTAGTAGCTGATCACGTTACGGACTTCGAGTTCTGTCAGATCGAGGCGCTGCGCGAGTTCGAGGATAGCTTCATCGCTCAGGTAGCCGATTTCGTCCTGGGCGTAGAGAAGCGTCGGAACGAGCGCAGATCTCTTCGTCGGGTAGTGCGTGAGCATCTCACGCGAACCGCGTTTCGAATTCGTCGGAAAACTTCATAAAATAATTTGGTAAGTTTGTAATCGGGTAAATGAGTAATTGAAAATTCCAATCCAGTGGCTTTCAAATTACTCAGTTTGAAAATTACCCATTACCCAATCTTCCTACCGGTCAATGTCTCCCAGCACGACATCGATACTTCCGATCGCGGCTACTACGTCGGCGATCAAATATCCTTCGCACATTTTGGCGAGGGCCTGCAGGTTTGCGAACGATGGGCCGCGCATGTGTACGCGATACGGCTTAGCTGTGCCATCGCTGACGATGTAGTAGCCCATCTCGCCGCGCGGCGATTCGATTGCCTGGTAGACTTCGCCCGCCGGAACCGCAAAGCCTTCCGTAATGATCTTGAAGTGATAGATGAGCGCTTCCATCTGCGTCTTCATCTTTTCGCGGTCGGGAAGCACTACTTTCGGAGCGTCGGCTTTTACCGGACCTTCCGGCATGCCGGCCAGCGCCTGCTGTACGATGGCGATCGACTCGCGCAATTCCTGCACGCGGCAGACGTACCGCGCGAAGACATCACCATCTGTGGAAAGCGGGACCTTGAATTTGAAGTTTTCGTATCCGGTATAGGGAGCGTCGCGTCGCAGGTCGATGTCGACGCCGCTGGCTCGCAGGGTCGGCCCACAAGCGCCCATGGCGATGCCATCTTCCGCGCTTAACAGCGCCACGCCCTTCGTGCGCATCAGGAAGATGGGATTGCCCGTTAACAATCCTTCGTATTCATCGACATTGCCGGGAAAGCGGTCGGCGAACTTCTTGACCTTCTCGAAAAATCCCATCGGCGGTTCTAGTGCAAGACCGCCAATGCGGAAATAGGAAGTCATCATGCGCTGTCCGCTGACCATCTCAAAGAAGCGCAGAATGTCTTCGCGCTCACGGAAGCAATAAAGGAAGACCGTCATCGCCCCCAGATCCATGGCATGCGTTCCCAGCCAGACGAGGTGCGAATTGATGCGGGTGAGTTCGTTCATCAGAACCCGCATCCACTGCGCCTTCGGAGGAATCTCAAGGCCAAGCAATTTTTCGACGGCAAGACAGTAGGCGAGATTGTTGGTGAGAGGACAGAGATAATCGATGCGGTCCGTGAGCGGCACCACTTGCTGGTAAAACTTCGCCTCGCAGGTCTTCTCGATGCCGGTGTGCAGGTAGCCGATTTCAGGCTTGAGACGGACGACCGTCTCGCCATCAATTTCCAGTACCAATCGCAGCACGCCGTGGGTCGACGGATGCTGCGGACCCATGTTCAGGGTAAGAGTACGATCTCCGGATTCGGTGAATGTTACTGGACTCGACATGATTACCGGTAACCTTCCACGGGATAGTCCTTCCGCAGGGGATGGCCCTCCCAGTCATCGGGCATCATGATGCGCTTGAGGTTGGGGTGTCCGGTGAAGCGGACGCCGAACAAATCGAAGACTTCTCGTTCGTAGTGATTGGCGGCCGGCCAGACCGAGGTCACGGACTCGATCGCTGCACTCGAGCCATCCACCTTCGCCTTCAGGCGAACACGTTCCTTTTTCGGGATCGACAGTAGGTGGTAAACAACCTCGAAGCGCGGCTCCGAAGGATTCCAATCAACACAGGTGAGATCCGCCAAGTAATTAAACGGGCAATTGGGATCGTCGCGCAAAATCGCGCAGGCTTCGCGAATCGAGCCCTTGTCGACCCAGATCGTGAGCTCTTCGCGGTCAAACTTGGCCGCCTGAATCGCCGTTGGGATCGAATCGACCAGTCGAGCCAGCGCAGGGTGCGATTTCAATAGCTCAATATCAGTAATCGGAGGAGCTAACGGCACTAAACGTCCCCCCGCTTGGCGGCCGCCATACCCCAGTCCAGCACGCCTTTCTTCCAGACATAAAAGAGGCCAACCAGGACGATGCCGATGTATACCATCATCTCCCAGAAGCCAAACATCTTAAGTTCCCGCAGGATAACCGCCCACGGGTAGAGGAAAACGGCCTCCACGTCGAACAAAATGAAGAGCATCGCTACCAGGTAAAACTTGACCGAAAAGCGCTCGCGGGCGTCTCCAATGGGCTGTACGCCACACTCATAAGGAGACATTTTGGCCCGGCCCGGCTTATGCTGTCCGATGAAATACGACAGCGTTACAATCGCGCCCGCCAGGCCCAAAGCAATGGCGAAATGCATGAGAAGAGGCAGGTAACCGGCGAAGTGATTGTCGGGCATACGGAGAGCTATATATAATTCGCGCCAAGCAAGTACTAAACTGTCTAGATTAAGTTTCTGCTGCCAGAGGTGTCAAGCTAAGTGGGAGATTTAACAGTCATTTAATTCTGAGCCTGCGCTTTGGCGGGCCCGATGAAAGTTTGAGCCGCATGATCTTCGGTTTTAACACGGATATTCGGCACGAAGACACTGTCTACCACGTGCAAAGTGAGGCACGCGAGGGCGAGAAATTATTGCAGACGCAGGTTTTTGTACGCGGCCGCTGCGTCGGAAAACGCGCCGTCTCCTATGCTTCGATCGTCGCGGAAGAAAAAGCTGGCGACCTCGGGGCCGCTGGCTCGGATGCCGGCGCTTCCAAGGCCGGATCTGCGATCGATCCGAATGGCGTTGATCCGAACTTGTCGGACTCAACTAAAGTTGACAACACCCGGGACCAGCACAAGGAAAAGTTGCTGCGCGATCTGCATCGCCAGGTGCTGGATGCAATCCGCGAGGGCCGTCTGGACTCCATCCTCGACAAGCGTGATACGCCCGAAGTGCTCGCCGCCGTTAAGCAACTGGAACTGGAGTGGACGAACGCCGATTCCGTGCATTCTCAGGGTGCGCTGATGATGCACCTGCGGGTCACCGAAGCAGGCGCTCCGATTTCCGGCGCCCGCCTCACGTTTCGATTTGAGCGGCCCGACGCGGCTCCCTATTACGCGCAGGTTCTTACCGACTCCAAGGGACAGGCCGAGATGAGTGTTCAGGTAGATGAGAAGTCTTTGCCCGATTCTTCTGTGCTGGTGCAAGCAAACTTCTCAGGCCGAACCGCGACCCGAAAATTTCATCTGCGCGCCGCCCCGTAGACGCGGATGGGGCGTTCGAAATCAGCCGTCCGAACTCAACAAGCATGCCAATGTCCTCGCCCGTGTCGCTGCAAAATATATCCGAGTGCACGTCTTGGATTGAAGAGCAGATCTTCTAGCCCCAATCTATGAACCTGATCATCAATGGTGAGAACCGAAGCGTCTCGGCAGAGACTCTGACCTCCCTGGTTGAGCAATTGGGAATGAAGCCGGACCGCGTGGCGATTGAACTGAATCGCGAAATCGTCCCTCGCGACCGCTGGTCCCAGACGGCGCTAAAAAACGGAGACCAGTTAGAGATCGTCCACTTCGTAGGGGGTGGGCACATCTGAGGGCCAATCACCCTCGCACAAGCCGAGGCCAAACTCGGCTATCCCCATCGCCGCTCGAATTACTACCTTGTGGTGCGATCTGGGGTAACTTAAGTTCGGATTCCGCCCATGATGAGCGCCTACAATTGAAGGCGTGAGATGTCACACCATCAATACGATGCACGGCTTTTCAGTTTTCAAATGCCCACTCTGTAAATACTCCACCACCACACGAGAGTTCAGCAGCCGGAACGGTACCTGCCGCACCCAAGCAGCTAGGGCATTGAATGACCATGGCACAGCCACACATGCCCGTCCACCACACATTTCTCGACCGCTTTCTCAAACGTGCTCTGCGCTTTAGACGCGCATTGCCAGAAACAATGGAAGTGGCACGATTGGGAGCCAGAGGGAATTTCCAATGCATGAATTTGGAGGAAAAGCGTAATGAGCTACAGCGAATCTAGAAACCACTTCGAGAAGGCCAGACTTAATAGCCCCGATGTGGTAACCATCGAGATGTTGGACGGCCTCAAGCATTTGGCGCATGCCATTGAAGAAGACTTTAGAACGTTGGAACAGCGTATTCGCGATATCCAAGAATCAGCGGACAGCAAGAAGGTGTGTTCTTGACGATACCTAGCAATCAAATCCAGAAATCGCTGTTTCCTTTGCTGCTTGCAATCATGTTCTTCGCCGGTTGCGGTGCGATCAACCCGTTGTGCGGGAGTGCCCGCCCGAAACCCGGCCTGACCTCGCTCGCACCGAACCCAGCCAGCCTCGCTGAGGTACAGCAAGGCTTGCCGCTCACAGTGAATGGCAGCCAGTTTTATTCCAACTCGATTGTCCTATGGAACGGAGAGGCATTGGTGACTACCGTCACGAGCAGTACCCAGTTACAGGTCACGATTACCACGACCCAGATTTCATCTCCCGGTACCGCTCAAATTGTTGTGCACACTCCTGCCAACCTCTCGGGAGACCTCGGTTGCGATAGCGGCGGGGACAGTCCAGCCTTGACCTTTACGGTCACTTAGCAGTGGCGCTACCAGTTTGAAATCGCGGTCACGAAATCCGATATTCGCATGCCCGAGTCCACCATTGGAACCAAATCGGTAAAGGGGCGATGCCTCGCCGCTGGCGATCCCAACGCTTCGACGATGCGCGTTCTACAACTGCTCGGTTGCGTTCTATCGCTGTCCGGTGTTAACCATTGATCACGATACTCGAATCACCTGGCTGAGCGATCGCGTGATCGGATCGCCCTGAGGATTAGGTGAAATTCTGCTGGAATGTTGCCATGAAATGTCGAAATCTCGTCTCTGCGGATGTTCCTCCAAGCGATGGTGCTACGCGATGCCGTCGAGCGAAAAATTGGGCTGAGGCGCGGACAATGGATTAGGTTTGGGCAAGAACTCGGATTACCAACCACGGAGTCTAGATGCTTTTACCGACTAAAACCGCACTCTGGAATGGTCACTTTTGCTTACCCCAACGTTTGCTCTAACTGTCATAGTCATGATGGGGATCGGCATTCATGGTGCGTGGGGTGAGCAACGTTTTCCGGATTGCCTGTAGCACCTCCTTGGCCGACAACCAAGCCTCCAAGGCGGTTTCAACGTAGCCTAGTTCGTTCGCCGCGAGCACCACATCAAGATGGTTCTTCAGGTCGTCAATCAATCCATGGACGGGGTCGGGCGTCGTAGTGTTGGTCTCGACGATCATGAAGCCCTTTATCGTTCCAATTGCGCAAACTTCTCCCCTTGTTGTCTTGACTGACCTATCCTACCCTCAACATCCAAACGACCTTGAAAATGTGGTGGTAGCCTTGGCCCTGTGGGTACGGAAGAGGACCCCGGTGCGTCGTGTCTTAGTGGTGTCGGGTGGGTCGCACCGGATGTTATTCCGGCTCACTGTCCGCTACCGTACATTGCAATGTAATAACAATCAAGTACTAACCTGACTCCCTCGTCGGGCAGCCTGCGGCTAAGTGTACTTATCATGGCCGCCGACGCTCTGACGGATGACGCTGTTCTCGTAGATGACGCTCTGATGAGGGGGCAGCCTGCGAACTCTCCGGCTTCGGAAGGGGCATTTCCAAGGGAGCCTTCGGGTCCGAACGAGTTGGTAGAACGACACCAAGCGCCTCTTTTGTAAAGGCACGGTGAACAGCATCGAAGAAGTCGTCCAGCAGCATTACGGCACCAGTGCCCCATCACTCTTGTATACGCCGTCCAAAAGCCAACTCCTGCTAGTTCTCTGGCACGGCTTCATTGTCCATCTTTTAATTTTTCAGCGATCGTAATCATGATCAGGATCAGCGTTCATGTCGCGAGGAGTTAGCAAGGTTTGTCGGATCACTTGCAGCACGTTGTTGGCCGACAACCATGTTTCCAATGCGAGGTCGCAGTATCCTAGTTCGCCAGCAGCAAGAATCACATGGAGGTCGCTTTTTAGATCGTCAACCAACTGAGAGATGGGATCGGGCGTCCTTGTGTTCGTCTCGACGATCATGAAGCCTCCTATTGTTTCCAACCGTGCAAATAGTCTTCCTTCATTGGCTTCCCAAATTCATCCCGGTTAAGGTTATGCCGACCGGTGATGAGCATCAACGACCACGAACAGTATTACTCCGGTCTCGGGTCCCAAACTGTGCAAGAATGAACAGTGCTCGTGATTTATTTGCGGGCAGATGGACAGAGACCTTCTCAACATAGATGTCGCGGTAAGTCCGTTCTCTCGGGCACGACATGACTTCGCTAACTCGCTACCTCTAACTACCCAAACTCTACTAGTCGTGAAGCCCCACTCCGAAATGGTCAGTGTTGATCACTTATGTCACAGGTTAGAGCGTAAGGTTACGAATGTTGGCTTGCAGTTATTATGTGTCGTGCCGGGTATTCATCAGATTGCTCCTGTGATCGGTCGCACCATCCGACTGGATGTCCAGTTGGTAGGCTTGCCATCGAAAAGCGAGCGCGAAAGAACTGAATGCAGGACATCCTGACGCAACACAGGGCGGGCAAAGCCCTAAGATGAAGCCGTCTCCATGGCTCACAAGTGTTCTCCCTCGTCGAAGGATTAGGAACTGAGTCAGCGTATGCAGCCAATCATCACTCTAGCTCCGCCGTCACACCAGCGGCATGGATCGCGAATCACACTTACACGAACGGTACGCTGATTCTGGGCATCAACAGCAACCTCCAGTTTGTGATTACTGCGGGGACATCTGGTAGTCTCACACCCATTTGGAGCACAACCGCGGGCATGACACCCGTCGACAACACGGTGACTTGGAAAAACCTGGGAGCTATTGCGACCTCAGCTCTCGCCGCAGCCGGAGGGACGAGCGGCATTATCATCGACAACACCGTCAGCTCGGGAACGATCGCGGGAGCTTCTCAGACGTATTTCTCCATGTTGAGTAACCAACCTTGTGATCTATTCGGCACGGGTGGCTGCGCGGTGCAGGCATCACAGTCGGCACTTAAATAAGGCGAAATAACTTCCCGCCCATGCAAATGTAGAAAACCATTCAGTCAGAGAGACAATCCGCCTGGCTTTGGGCACGCTCGTATGATCCTGAACTTATGATCGAAATGCCTCGTATCTTATGCGCCGTTCTCTTTGCAGCCTCTCTCCTTTCTCGGACTCAAACGCCAGGATCCATCGAAAAGATTCCCCATCACCGATGGCGGCGCCAGTTCCTGTTCCGTTGAACTCACTCTAAAAGGCGCGGACAAAAGGCCCGCCTATGCGGCCGATGTGGAGGTTCGCGGATAACTCTTGAAATGAGGCATTGGTACCAAGCGACCGGAGCGAATCTGAGTCGATACTATTGCAACGTTACGCCAACAATGTGCGTTCGCCTACAGAGCCGGAAGTCTGCAGACGGAGCGCTACCTCCAAGAGAACAATGAAACACAGTACGTCTCTTCTCCTGCGTGTTCAAACGAGGACATGAAGCTATTGAAAGAAGAACGGAATGTGGAACGCAAGCCCGCCTGATAACGTGAGCAATTTTGAACAGATTTCTTGCAGGTGTCCCTGCTAGATTTCCACAGACGACAAGATTTTCCGGTGCGGCAGCAGTGGATCGAGAGGAAGAAGGATGACGGTCATGCGTAGATACTTCAATCACACGACGTGCTTCATAGCATTCTTACTGCTCGTTTTCTGTGCTGCCTGCAGCGATCCCGATAAGGGCGGCAACCCAGGCTTGGTCCCGCCTACGGTGGTCTCCGAAACCCCTCCGAATGGTGCCGCTGGCGTCTGCCCTAACACAGTAGTAACCGTCACCTTCAGCGTGCCGATGAATCCGGCCACGATCAATAGCACAACCTTTACCTTGACCACGGGCACTCCTGCCGTGGCAGTGGATGGCGTAGTTACCTATTCTGCGTCCAGCAACACCGCGACTTTCGCGCCATCGATTGCCCTCGGTTTGAACACTCCCTACACTGCCACCATTACAACCGGAGCCACAGACGCGCAGGGTATTGCTTTCGCGAGTAACTTCGTATGGACCTTCACAACTGGTAGCACGACATGTCTCGGGGGGCCACCCACCGTCACTTCTGTTACCCCTCCGAATGGCTCTAACGGAATTTGCCCTGACACCGTTGTCCTTGCCACCTTCAGCGAGGCGATGAATCCGACCACGATTAACACCACCACCTTCACTTTGACATCGGGGACTCCACCCGTCGCCGTGGCGGGAACAGTTACCTACGATGTGGCGAGCCACGTCGCGACCTTCACACCAACCAATCCCCTCGCACTGAACACCCTCTATACCGCCACCATCACTACGGGGGCCCAGGACCTAACTGGCAATCCACTGGCAAGTAACTACGTGTGGACGTTCACCACATCGATCGCTCCATGTACCTCCGGTGTTCCCTTGGGAACGGCTTGCACGTTTGGAATTCTGGCAGCGACCCCTGTGGTTAGTAGCAGCGGCCCCACCGTCGTTCTGGGAGATATTGGCATATGGCCAGCATCTTCGATCACCGGATTTCCCCCAGGAACTTTGACGGGCACAGAACACGCTGGCGATGCGGTCGCCCAGACGGCCCAGGGTGATTTGACCGTGGCCTATGACTATGCTGCAGGCGCGGCAGGAGGTGCCGTCCTACCCGCAGATATAGGAGGCGAAACACTCGTCCCTGGCGTCTATAAGACGACCAGCGCCCAGCCTTCGCTTGGGATTACCGGAACCCTTACTCTCAGCGGCAACGGCGTCTACATCTTTCAAATCGTGTCTACACTCACGACGGCTGCCAACAACAGCGATGTCGTTCTGATCGGCGGCGCCACGGCTGAAAACGTCTTTTGGCAGGTCGGCAGTTCGGCGACTCTTGGGACCACCACAACATTCGCGGGAACCATCATGGCTCAGGCGTCAGTCTCGCTTGACACCGGCGCAACCTTAAACGGCAGAGCTCTTGCCCGCACCGGCGCAGTCTCATTGCTGAGCAATCCGGTGAATGTACCTCCCTGTCCATGAGGTAGTCGTCAGGAGGTTTTCGGTAGTGCGATCAGTTCGACGCTGGTCCACTACCGGCGTGCTGGAAAAACATGATTCAGGTGATTGAAGTTCGGAGGAATCGGCATATGTCATCGCACTCTCATAACCCTTGTGGCCGTCTTGCAGTTATGCAGTTGGCGATCATTGCCATCGTGTGCACCGTGGGCACGCTCGCCGCTGCACAGGATCAGCCCGCTCCCAAATGGGAAGTCTTCGGGGGATACTCCTTTTTTTATCCCGGCGCTGATGTGTCCGGCGTGCTTCCGCTTGGAATTTCCCCAGTGGCAAGTCGCTTGGAATCGAATCCCCGAGGCGCCGGTGCCAGTCTCACCTACAACTTCAATCGCTGGCTCGGATTGACCGGCGATATCAGTGGACATTGGGGCAGCGGTGAGAGCGGATTAGTCGCCCGAATTGACGACACCGGTTTCTACAACTTGTCCATAGGTCCAAAGATTACGTTCCGCAGCCGTCATTTCTCTCCATTTCTTGAGGCGTTAGTGGGCGACCACCGCCTTGAGCCTGAAAGCTTCTACGATATCGACAAATTAGGGTTCATGGTCGGCGGCGGTCTCGATGTCAACCTGTCCCGGCACTTCGCACTGCGCCTCCTCCGGGCGGACTACGTAATGTCCAGCTATCGGTATGGTCCTGCGAGCACAACTCCGAGTACCGATATCAGGGGCGCAAGACTGCAAACTGGCATAGTCCTCATGTGGGGCGGTGAACAACCTGCGCCGCCCGTCTCGGCCAGTTGCACGGTCAATCCCGCTGCAGTCATGGTCGGAGAGCCTGCGACCGCGAATGCTGTCGGCGACAATTTCAATCCGAAGCACACACTCACTTACGCATGGACCAGCACCGGCGGACAAATTAAAGGCACGGATAAGACGGCTGACATCAACACCAATGGCTTGGCTGGAGGCAGTTACACAGTTAGCGCCCACATCTCCGATCCCAAAATGCGAAAAGGTGGCGAGGCCAGTTGCTCGGCGACCTTCACCGTGCGAGAACCGCCGAAGAATCCACCGGCAATTTCTTGCTCGGCGAGCCCGTCAACAGTTCAAGCCGGTAACCCGGCAACCATCACCTGCACCTGCTCCAGTCCGGATAACGTCCCCGTAACGGTGGGTGGATGGAGCGCGAGCGGTGGCAGCATTTCCGGCAGCGGAAACTCGGCCACCCTGAACACTACCGGCGTCTCGTCCGGTCCGGTTACGATCAACACGACGTGTACCGACTCACGCAGCTTGATGGCTTCGACTTCGAGCTCGGTAACGGTTGAAAATCCGCCACCCGCGCCGCCGCAAGCCACCAAACTGAACCAGTGCGACTACCCCAACGCCAAAAAGCCGTGGCGCGTCGATAACACCTGCAAAGCCATGCTCGACGACGTAGCCAGCAAGCTGCAACAGGATCCCGACGCCAAACTCGTCGTGGTCGGCAATGCCGATCCGAACGAGAAGCGGAAGAATCTCGCAGCGGAGCGCGCGGTCGATGTGAAGTTCTATCTCACAGCGGGCGAAGCGAAACAGCATATTGACGCGAGCCGCATCGAGTGCCGTACCGGCAACGAAGGTACGATGACCAGCGAACAGTGGATCGTTCCAGCGGGCGCCAGCTTCCCCGAGGCCAGCACCACGAACCCGGTCGATGAAGCGAAGGTGAAAGCTATCCCGGATCATCCCAAACCTGGCGCCGCCAAGAAAGCGGAGAAAAAAACCGAATAACCGATGCTAGAGGGCGACGCCGAGGGGATATTCGTATTCGATCCAGTCGACCCGGTACAGGCCAAGCTGGCAATCAAGATGGTAAAGGCGCGGGCGTAGCGGAAGATGACCCCGGATGGGTTGGGCGAGGTTGGCCAGTATAGGGTTTGACACGAAATGCACTGAAGAACGCCTCGTTTCAGCCCTATATGCACAGGTGTTCTAAAGGGCTATTTTCAACCTACTTCTTGCCTACTTCCCGCAAGGCTTGGCTTTCGGTAGCCGAGGGTGCGATTATCTGACCCAGCAATGTCCACCCTTCCCATAGCCAAGCGTGCAGCCGCGGAGTTCTTGGGAACCTGTTTCCTCGTGGCTGGGGTAGTCGGCTCGGGAGTTATGGCCGAACGGCTTGCTGGCGGCAACGTCGCGCTCGCTCTTCTTGCCAACACCGTGGCAACCGGGGCGATCCTTGTCGCCCTAATCTTAGCCTTTGGCAGTGTCTCGGGAGCGCATTTCAATCCCGCCGTAACTCTCTCTGACGCGATGGAGGGCGGCCTTCGATGGCGCGAGGTGCCCGCCTATATCGGCGCACAGACCTGCGGTGGACTGACCGGGGCCGCAGTAGCTCATTTGATGTTTGGGTTACCGCCGTTTTCCATATCACATCACGCCAGGAGTGGCCCACATCAAGTCTTCAGCGAGTTTGTTGCTACGTTTGGCCTGATGGCTGTGATATGGGGCTGTTCGCGTTTGAGGGCGAATGCCGTCCCGTTCGCAGTGGGCGCGTACATCACTTCCGCGTACTGGTTCACTTCGTCAACTTCGTTTGCTAATCCCGCTGTCACGCTCGCTCGCGCTGTCTCAGATACGTTCTCTGGTGTACGGCCAGCAGATGCGCCCGCGTTCATCGGAGCACAGATCATGGGAGCAATAGCGGCCACATTATTGTTTCGTTGGCTTGTGCCGTCGTTACCCCAAACTGCCGAGGAAATTCTGATGCCACATGGTTCTATGGAAGTCAAAACCTACCTGTTCGCTTGTGTTCACAATGCTGGTCGATCCCAGATGGCGGCAGCACTCTTTAACATATACGCAGACCCGAGACAGTGCCGGGGAATCTCTGCCGGAACGCAGCCTGCCAACCACGTCCACCCAGAAGTTGTGGAGTCGATGCGTGAAATTGGAATAGACCTGAGTTCGTCTAAACCACAAAAGCTTACTCCTGCATTGGCGCAAACAGCCTCGGTGCTCGTGACGATGGGTTGCGGCGATGCCTGCCCGTTCGTCCCCGGATTGAAAACGATTGATTGGTCATCGCAAGACCCCAGAGGCCAATCCGCAGAAGCCGTGCGAGCAATTCGGGACGAAATCCACGAGAGAGTGAAGACGTTGATTCGAAGTGAGTGTGCTGATTGCTGTGTCGTTGATTGTGGATAACGAGCGAATTTTGCTAAGGGTCAGGTCTCGCGTCGAGAGTCAATCTAAAGAGGCTGAGGAGTGAGTCACGACCTGAGGGCCTCTTGCCCTCCGCCGCACCGACGATGCCCAATAGAAGTTATCTGGCAACTAAGTGGCAACGCTTTTGGATTTGCCTCCTAGCGGTATCGATACGCAACATGCTTGTTTTCAGTGAAATGATATGGAGGCCCCGGGCGGAGTCGAACCGCCGACCAACGGTTTAGGAAACCGCTGCTCTATCCAACTGAGCTACGGGGCCTATCGGCGATGTTAGCACGAGGTTTACAGAGCTAACTCGCGAGCCAGTTGATCTGGCGACTCGGACCTGGAACCGTCCTCGCCCCGGTCCCTAAATACGGTCGATCATTGCATTTTTCGTTGCACTAACGGTTTTTATCATGTCTTTAAGTTATAGCTCGCAAGTGGTTTAATGCGATTCGTGGGCTACTCGGGGAAGGCTCCCCACATCTAAAGACCGACCATGCGCCTGCTGAGCGTTCGTCTGATTATCTCGCTGATCGTCGGCATTACCCTGGTCTCGTCTGCCTTTTCCTACTATGAAGCTTTGCGCGAAAAGCGGACGCTTCGCAGCGAACTGGAACATAACGGATCCGTGGATTCCGAACTTCTGGTTGGGAGTGTCGAGCGCTCATGGAATCCGGGTCATGACAAAGACAAGGAGTTGCAGAAACTCGTCCAGCGCTTCGGCAATCGGGAGCACCTGCTCGGTATCGCTATCTATGATCGCAATGGCCAGCTGATCGCGATTACTCCCGACCTGCGAACGATGCTCGCGCAGAGTCCTCCGCCCGTCATTCAAGCTATGAACGAGGGTCATGAGCTCGGGTCATTTCTGCGCCTGAACGACCAGTCACTTCACATCTTTGCTTCCCCGGTCCTTCACGACGACGAGGTGGTGGGCGGCCTCGCCGTGGTGCACGACGCCGGATACATCCGGTCTCGAATTCTTCTTGCCTGGCGCCAATCGTTTGTTCACGTAGTGGTTCAAGTTTTCATCATAGTGCTAATCACGTTATTGATTATCCGTTGGAGCATTGCCGGCCCGATCGCTCGCGCCGCGCAATGGATGCGCGCCCTCCGGACCGGCAAAATTACGTTCCGGCATGACGTGCCGGACCTTGCCATGTTCCGTCCGCTGGCGCGTGAGGTCGCGACGATGGCAGAGAGCCTCACTTTGGCCCGAAGCGCCGCCGAAAACGAAGCGCGTCTGCGCGATGCGTCGGAATCGATGTGGACTGCTGACCGGCTCTCCGTGCAGGTCCAGACCCGGCTGAACGGCAGCAATCTCTATGTGGTGTCGAATCGCGAGCCTTACATTCACCGCCGCGACGGTCGCGACATCGAAGTCCACGTCCCTCCCAGTGGATTGGTCACGGCGCTCGAGCCGATTCTCAACGCCTGCGATGGAACCTGGATCGCTCATGGCAGCGGCAACGCAGACGCCGAAACAGTGGACGCGCATGATCGCTTGCGCGTGCCTCCCGACGACCCCCGTTACACTTTGCGTCGCGTCTGGCTGACCAAGGAAGAAGAAGAAGGGTATTACTACGGCTTTGCCAACGAAGGCCTTTGGCCGCTCTGCCACATCGCGCATACGCGTCCGCTCTTCCGTGCCTCTGATTGGCAGCACTATCAGGATGTTAATCGCAATTTCACTGACGCCGTCCTCCAAGAGATCGCCAACGTCAGCAATCCGGTCATTTTGGTGCAGGATTATCACTTCGCGCTTCTGCCACGAATGATCAAAGAGAAGCGTCCGGACGCGAGGGTTGCTATCTTCTGGCACATTCCGTGGCCAAACACCGAGGCCTTCGGCATTTGCCCATGGCAGCGCCAGTTGGTTGACGGACTGCTGGGCGCTGACTTGATCGGCTTCCACGTCCAATCGCACTGCAACAACTTTTTGCAGACGGTCGACCGCGTCGTCGAGTCCCGTGTCGACTGGGAGCACTTTTCCGTGCAGCGGCACGACCATCGCACACTCGTCCACCCTTTCCCGATCAGCGTCGCCTTTGCGGACGACGATTCTTCCGACCAGCATCAGTATGCTTCGAGCTATGAAGAGCGCGCTTCACTACTGCGCAGCCTGGGGATTGATGCGACCTACGTCGGAGTCGGAGTCGACCGCGTCGACTACACAAAGGGAATCCTCGAGCGCTTCCTCGCCATCGAGCGCTTTCTGGAAAAATATCCGACCTATCAGGGCAAGTTCACCTTCATCCAGATTGGAGCGCCCAGCCGTACCCACATCAAGCGCTATCACGATTTGTTGGCCGAAGTGGAAGCGGAGGCAGAGCGCATCAATTGGCGCTTCCAGGGAGGGAAGTGGAAGCCCATCGTCTTCCTGAATCGCCAGCATAGCCATCAGGAGATCGAACCTTATTACCGCGCGGCCGATCTGTGTCTTGTTACGTCGCTGCATGACGGCATGAATCTGGTCGCGAAGGAATTTCTTGCGGCTCGCAGGGATGAAAGCGGAGTGCTGATCCTGAGCCAGTTCACCGGCGCCGCGCGGGAGCTACGTGATGCATTGCTCGTCAATCCTTATGACATCGAACAGACCGCCGAGGCAATTCGGGTTGCGATTGAGATGGAGCCGGAAGATAAGCAGCTTCGCATTCAGCGCATGCGGCGGGTCATAAAAGAAAACAATATCTATCGCTGGGCGGGCAACTTAATCACTGAACTTTGCGAGGTCCGTCTGGACGCGCAGGAAGACGTGCAGCGGCAGTTTGGCAAGAAGGCGGGCGCTGCATGATTTGGGAAGTCGGACAGTCAGCCCGCAGAACAAAGCTCGAATCCAAGCGCGACGAAGGTTCGCGCGGCTTATCCCCGCTCGGAATTCTGGCGACACTGCCTCGTCAAGGAGTTGTGCAGTGAGGCCAGAAGTGCAGGCTGCAATCAGACTTTTTGTGCAAACGGTTGCTTTGGCGCCCGAGTCCGCTCTCCTGCTTGATTATGACGGAACGCTTGCTCCCTTCCACGTCAAGCGAGACCAGGCGTTCCCATATCCTGGAGTCGCTCTTCTCTTGCAGGAAATTGTTCGGGACTCGCGTACGCGGGTCGTGGTCGTTACCGGACGCGATGTGAATGACCTAATGCCCTTGTTAAATATCCATCCTCGGCCGGAAGATTTGGGGAAGCCACGGACTTCAGCGACTTCGTCCCAATGGCATTCCCGAGATGCCGAAACTGGATTCGGAAACCCTCAACGGGTTGTCGGATGCTGAGCGGTGGCTGAGCCACAAGCACCTGCGACATCGAGCAGAATTCAAACCCGGAGGCATTGCCATTCACTGGCGTGGCCTAAGCGCCGCGGATGCGGCTGACCTTCGCGCGCAGGTCTTGCTGGGCTGGCGTCCGATTGTCGTCGAGAGTAGCCTCGACCTGCTCGAGTTCGATGGCGGAATTGAAATTCGCGCCCGACAAGCCAACAAAGGGGATGCCGTTCGTGTTTTCCTGAGCGAAATCAGCCCTGATACGCCCGTGGCATATTTGGGCGACGACAACACCGATGAGTCTGCCTTCCAAGCCATTGGTGATCGAGGCGTCAGCATCCTCGTGCGCGCCGACCGACGCGAGAGTGCAGCCCAATTGTGGTTGCGCCCTCCCGAAGATGTAATCGAATTTCTGGGCATGTGGCTGCGCAGTTCGCTCGAAGGCGGCACCCTGAATGGCGGGGAAGCAAAAGTGGTGAATGGATAGTTCGCAGTCATAAAAGTAAGCAATCCTACCTACTTGCGCGTGGTTAAGGCCCGAACCCTTAGGTGAATCTGTTTGGTAAACCCCTTGATGTCTCACCTCAGTCACTTCGAATCAGCGGCACGCACTGCCGTATAATTGATAACACTGTGCTCAAATACTCAATCGTAGTTCCTCTCCATAACGAGCAGGAGAATGTCACTGATCTGTACGCTCGCCTGAAGTCGGTCATGGAAGCGAGCGGCGAAACTTTTGAAATGGTGCTGGTCGATGACGGCTCCATCGATGGCACGTTTGCACTGTTGCGGGAGATAGCCGCCGTTGACAGCCGCGTGACGGTCGTCAAACTGCGCCGCAATTTTGGTCAGACCGCTGGCCTTGCCGCCGGATTCGATCACGCGCGCGGCGAATACATCATCGCCATGGATGGCGATCTTCAGCATGATCCCGCTGACATCCCGCTCTTCCTCGAAAAGATTGCAGAGGGCTACGACATCGTGAGCGGCTGGCGCAAGAACCGCGTCGACAATTTCTGGCTGCGCCGGTTCCCGTCGCGTTGTGCGAACTGGCTGATGGCGAAGCTGAGTGGAGTCGATATCCACGACTTCGGCACCACGTTTAAGGCTTATCGCCGTGAGATCCTCGGGCAGGTTCCGCTCTACGGAGAGCTCCACCGCTTCATTCCGGCGCTTGCCTCATGGCATGGCGCGTCGATCATTGAAGTGCCGATTAAGAATGTGAACCGCGAACGCGGTGTTTCACATTACGGCATTTCGCGGACGTTCCGGGTCTTCTTTGATCTGCTGACTATCCGTTTCCTGCTGAAGTACCTTTCGCGCCCGTTGCATTTCTTCGGCACGATTGGAATGTTCAGCATCATGGGCGGCTTTAGTGTCGCTGCTTATCTAGGAATCGAGAAACTGCTCCATCAGACCGATGTAATGACCAAACACGGTCCGCTGATGCTGTTCGCCGCTGTGCTCTTCCTGGCAGGATTGAATCTGCTGGCCGTGGGCCTACTCGGCGAGATGCAGGTTCGTCACTACCACGAGCCGACACAGCGCGCCCCGTACTCCGTCGATCGCATCCTGCGTGCGCAAAGCGAAGAGAGCACGATCTCGGAGTAAGAAAATCATTGCAGATTGTAGATTTCAGATTGCAGAACTTAAGAGCAAAATCCGCGGCTTCGGGTTCTTGCTTCTGCAATCTGAAATCTGCAATTGCAATCTGAAATCTGCAATCGAACCCTTAACTCTCTGCCTCGACATCACATCATTCTGTGATCTCGCCATTTGACCCTTCAGAGGTGCTGGCGCGACAATCGTCAGATACAGGCGAACCCGCCTGAGAGGGCGCTATAATGCCAACCGCCGTTATGCCAACTACCCAGATTGAATTACGTCTTGCAAGCCGGATGTCGCGGCTCGGCACCGAAACTGCGTTTGAGGTTCTGAACCGCGCTCGCGCCCTGGAGAAGCAGGGCAAGGATATTGTCCACCTCGAAATCGGCGAGCCCGACTTCGATACGCCCGCCAACGTGGTCGACGCCGGCGTCAATGCGTTACGCAATGGCTGGACGCACTACGGTCCCGCCGCCGGTCTTCCCGACCTCCGCCAGACCATCGCCGAATACGTCAGCCGCACCCGAAACGTGCCCGTGGCAAGCGAAGAAGTGGTCGTCGTTCCCGGTGGCAAGCCCATTATTTTCTTCACCATCCTCGCCTTGATTGATGAGGGAGATGAAGTCATCTACCCCAACCCCGGCTTCCCGATTTATGAGTCGATGATCAATTATGTTGGCGGCCATGCGGTGCCCATTCCTCTGCGCGAAGAACGCGATTTTTCCGTCGATGTGAAAGAACTGGCGTCGCTGATCAACGATCGCACCAAGCTGATCATTCTGAATTCGCCGCACAATCCCACGGGAGGTACGCTCACCAAACGCGACGTTCTCGGGATCGCAGAAGCGATCGGCGACCGCAACATCATGGTTCTGTCCGACGAGATTTACAGCCGCCTGATTTTTGAAGGCGAAGACTTCTCGATCATGAGCGTGCCCGGTTTCAAAGACCGCACCATTCTGCTCGACGGCTTTTCCAAGACGTATGCCATGACGGGATGGCGCATGGGTTATGGCGTGATGCGTCCTGACCTGGCCACCCATGTCACGCGCCTGATGACCAACTCGAATTCCTGCACTGCCAGTTTCACTCAGATCGCAGGCATCGAAGCGCTACGCGGCGACCAGAGTTCAGTGGACAAGATGAACGCCGAGTTCAAACATCGTCGCGACGTCTTCGTTGCCGGTCTGAACAAGATCAAAGGGTTCTCCTGCCGCATGCCGAAGGGCGCGTTCTACGCGTTCCCGAACATCGCCAAGACAGGCTGGCCCTCGAAGAAACTAGCCGACGCTCTACTCGAAGAGGCGGGCGTCGCGTGTCTGTCAGGCACCGCGTTCGGTTCCTACGGAGAAGGCTATCTTCGCTTCAGCGTCGCGAACTCGCTGGAGAATCTGAATAAAGCGCTGACGCGGATTGAAGGCTGGGTCGGGGAGAACCTGCGATAAAGAATTTACAAATGGCGATAGCCGGGGCCCCTCGCCCGGCAGTCCTCTTCCACATTCTAAGCTTGAGCCGCATGATGTTTGTGGGTTTCATCTGGCATTCGACGTAATTCAACTTTGTATCCTGTGACAAACCACCACCCCAAATTGTTGTAGAATTCCTCCGCCATGACCAATATCGATAAGCATCCCGCCGGATCATTTTGCTGGGTTGAACTCGCGCACCACCAACCAGGACGCCGCCAAGGAATTCTACCGTGCAATTTTTGGATGGACTCCCAACGACAATCCCATGGGGCCGGGCGAGGTCTACACGATTTTCAAGCTCGATGGCCGCGACGCCGCTGCGGGTTACACGTTGCGCGCCGATCAGCGCGAGCAGGGAGTGCCTCCGAACTGGATGCTCTACATCGCGGTCGACAACATCGAAGCCTCCGTCGGCCAAGGTCCCGCAACTTGGCGGCAAAGTCATCCTCGCCCCCTTCGATGTCATGGATGCAGGCCGCATGGCCGTCATTGCCGATCCCACTGGAGCGCATTTCTGCCTATGGCAAGCTGGCCCGAAGCAAGGGCATCCAAATCGCCCAGGTCCACGGCACGCTTTGCTGGGCTGACCTCAGCACGCCCGATCAGAAGCGCGCGGCCGATTTTTACTCCGGCCTCTTCGGATGGCAGATCTTTGCCGACCCGAAAGATACCTCTGGCTACCTGCACATCAAGAACGGCGAGCACTTCATCGGAGGCGTACCTCCCGCAAAGTACCGCCAGCCCGGAATGCCTCCCCACTGGATGGCATACTTCCAGGTCGATGACGTCGACGCCACCGCAAATAAGGCCAAAGAAATGGGAGCGAATCTCTTCATGCCACCTACGACGATGGAAGGCGTAGGCCGCATGTCGAGTCATGGCCGACCCGCAAGGCGCGGTGTTCTCGATTTTCAAATCGGCGCGATAAACCGAGCTCGACATTTGATGTCTTCATCGCTGCATCCTGAGTGCCGCAAGGAAGCAGCCGGCAAGTATTTGTCTTCGCAGCTCAGCCTGACACTGATACGTCTGGCGTCCGGATGTCACCGCCATTCAACATCACCCCCACCTGTGACCCTCTCTCACAGACCCTTGCGACATGGCGGCTTAGCCTCATCTTGCAGCCTATGCGCCGTTTTTCGCCTTGCCCGGATTGTCGTTCAGCGTGCGGCGCCCGCGAAGGAGCATCCCCATGTCGATCCAGGATTCCACCACCGGCCAAGTTCTGCGTTCCTACAGCGTCGACGAACTGAAGCAGCAAGCTGCCTTGATGCGCGGCTATAACCTTGCCGCACTCTGCGCCGCGGGCTCGGGTCACGCGGGCGGAACACTCTCCATCATGGACATCGCCGCTGCGCTCTATCTGCGCGTCGCCGATCACGATCCCAAAAATCCCAACTGGCCGGACCGCGATCGCATCGTCTGGTCCACAGGACATAAGGCTCCCAGCCTCTATCTCGGACTTGCGTTTGCGGGATTTTGTCCCAAAGAAGATGTCGCGCTGCTCCGCAAACTCTATTCGCCCTATCAAGGTCATCCGCATTGGCTCAAGTTGCCGGGCGTCGAAGTTTCCACCGGATCGCTCGGCCAGGGCCTGAGCATCGCGGTTGGCATCGCGCTCGCCGCCAAGCTGGACAAAAAAGATCATCACGTCTTCTGCATCATGGGAGATGGCGAGCAACAGGAAGGCCAGATCTGGGAAGCCGCCATGGAGGCCGGACATTTCAGTCTCGACAACCTGATCGGCATCGTCGATCGCAACCGCCTTCAGATCGACGGCTGGGTCAAAGACGTGATGAACGTCGAACCGCTCGAGGAGAAGTATCACGCCTTTGGCTGGGAAGTAATCACCATCAACGGACATGAGATGCGCCAGGTCGTCGACGCGCTCGAACAGGCGAAGCGCGGATGCGGCAAGCCAACCGTCATCATCGCCGATACCGTGAAAGGCAAAGGCGTCAGCTTCATGGAAGACATCGCCGGATGGCACGGCAAGACGCCCAACGTCGAAGAACTAAATAAAGGATTAAAGGAACTCGGACTCGAAGGCCGCATTCCCGTCGAAGATCTCTTCGCCCACGCGAAGCAATACCAGGCCGAGGTCGATCGCAAGCTCGATGCCAAGATGCCAAAGTTCCATCGCAATTACTGGTGGAACACCGACCCCAGCATGAAGGTCCAGATGAAGCCGACGCGCCTCGGCTTTGGGCAGTCGCTCGCCGCCAACGGCGACGATCCGCGCGTCGTCTGTTTCGGCCTCGACATCTCTGGGTCGATCACGATCAGCGAGTTTTATGCAGGCAAGCCCGAACGCAAAGCGCGATGGATCAGTATGGGCATCGCCGAGCAATCCGCCACCTCAGCCGCAGCCGGGCTCGCCAAAGAAGGGAAGCTTCCTGTTTTCGGAACGTATGCAACCTTTGCGGCCGCACGTAATCTCGACCAGATCCGCACCTCCATCTGCTACGGAAATTTCAACGTCCTGATTGCGGGCGCTCACGGAGGAGTCAGCGTCGGCCCGATGGCGCCACTCACCAGGCGCTCGAAGATCTCTTCGCCATGTGCGGACTGCCCAACATGAACGTGGTTGTCCCCTGCGACATGGTAGAAACCCGTAAAGCCACCGACTACCTGCTCCTGAAGCATGTGGGCCCGAAGTACATCCGCTTCGCGCGCGAAGCGACGCCCATTGTTACCGACGAAAAAACTCCGTTCGTATTCGGCAAAGCCAACGTGATCCGTCTGCGCCGCGAGTCTGCGAATTTCATTGACGCCTTCGAGACGAAACTCGAATCCGAATACCGCGACGAAGGCGAAGACCTCACCATCATCGCGTGCGGACCGATGGTGCCGGAAGCGATGCGTGCTGCCTGGATTCTGAAGTCCGACTTCGGATACGAGACCCGCATCATCAATATGCACACGATGAAGCCGCTCGACCGCGAAGCAATCGTCCGCGCCGCGCGCGATACGAGCGTCGTGCTCACCGCCGAGGAACACCAGATCGGAGCGCTCGCGTGGCCCGGTCGCCAGCGTGATCACCGAAGCCCCTTCTCTCTACGGCATTCCAGTCATCACCGGGGCAATCGGAGTGAAAGATCGCTTTGGCGACTCCGGCGCGCCCTGGGAGCTGATTAAAGAATTCGAAGTCTCCGCCGAACACATCGCCGCCAAGGCCGTTGAACTGATGGGCGTGAAAAAATCGCGCGCGGGTGACCCGGTGGCCGAAGTGCACCTCGTCAGCAAATAGAGCAGCCGCAGAGTGGCTCGCACCCTGACTCCTGTCGAGGAGGGATTGTCTGGCTCGGCCTCGAGAAGATCCTACGGCCCTCAAAAGCCTTGTCCTTCCTCTCATCGAATGATAGAAAGCTGTGGTCTGGGACGGCCCAGTGAAACTCCTTACTCCAGCGCTCTTGCTCTTCGTCCTTTGTTTGGGCGCGGCTTCTCCCCGAGTCATCGCTCAGAATAATTCGTCGCCCGCCCCGGCCCCAGCACCCACAACTCCCGGAGCCCAACTTACACTCGGCAACGACTACCTCGCCAGGAAGGACTACGCCTCAGCCATGACGTGGTTTCGCAAGGCGGCCGAGAAAGGGAACGGTGCGGCCGAAAATAATGTTGGCTGGCTTTACGAAAAAGGTTGGGGAGTAAATCAAAACTACGCCGAAGCGATCAAGTGGTTCGCCAAGGGAGCCAATCACAATGATCCTTACGCGCAGAACAATCTCGGACGGCTGTACTTCGAAGGTAACGGAGTGAAACAGGATTATGCCGAATCCATGAAGTGGTATCGCAAAGCTGCGGGCCAGGGAAATTCCAGCGCGCATGGAAACATTGGCTGGCTTTATGAAAATGGATTGGGCGTGAAGCAGGACTACTCGGAGGCGATGACGTGGTATCTCCAGGCAGCCGAGAAGGGCGATGCAGCCGCACAGAACAATATCGGCACTCTTTACGAGCGCGGCCTCGGCGTCACGCAGGATTATGCGTCGGCGATGGCGTGGTATTACCGGGCAGCGGGACAAGGCAACGACCGGGCAGAGACGAATCTCGGAGGTCTTTACCAGAATGGGTTTGGAATCAAGCAGGACTATGCCAAGGCGATGACCTGGTATCTCAAGGCTGCAGATCAAGGGGATGCGCGTGCGCAAAACGATATCGGGTGGCTTTACCAGCAAGGCTTGGGCGTAGACAAGGATTATTCTCTGGCAACAACTTGGTATCAAAAAGCGGCGGCCCAGGGCAACGAGAAAGCCAAGGCGAATCTGGCGTGGATTTCTCAAAGTAGGTCGGGGAATAACTCCGGAGATATCAAGGCCCCAGCCGCTGAGATAGGCGGCGTGGTCGCGGCCACTTCTGAAAAGTCCGCCCCGCCGACCATGGTGATGCCCGGAGGCATCATTGCTCCCCGCCCAATCTATCAGCCCGATCCCGACTATTCCGACGAGGCGCGCCAATCAAAATATAGCGGTACGGTGTTGCTGTCGGTGGTCGTCGGCCCAGATGGCCTGCCGCGCAATATCAAGTCGCTCGTCCCGCTGGGCGAAGGGCTGGATGAAAAGGCAGTCGACGCCGTGAAGACCTGGAAATTCGAGCCTGCCACAAAAGACGGCAAGCCCGTCGGCGTCCAAATTATGGTTGAGGTTTCGTTCCGGCTCTACGGGCCAGGTGTTACAGGTAAAATCGATGCTGGAGCTGACGCCGCGGCGAGCGGTCATCCTTTCGCTGACAACTACAATTTGTATCTCGCTCCTGCCATCGCCCAGGCGCAAAAGTGCTGGACGAAATGGACCTTGGACAAGACGCATTCATTCTCGTCGCAGCCAGCGAAAGTGACGGTCGCGTTTGTTATCGACGGCAAGGGGCAGGTCGGCAAAATTGCTGTCGCGTCCTCGAACGCCGACAACGTCCTCACGCAGCAGGCACAGGCCTGCGTTTCTGCCTTGAAACTTTCAAAGTCTCTCCCTCCCGAACTTAAAAGCACTGGTCTCCCGGCGCGCATTCAGTTTCTTTACGACGAAGATGGGATTGCGATCACGCCCGGCAATCCACAAATTCTGCTGGGAGCTCGGGTCCAGTTCAAAATCGGACTGGCCGGCGTTACCGACCAGTCGGCGAATTGGACCGTCACTGGAGCCGGCTGCGCCGAGGCTGCGTGCGGCACGATTTCTGGCGAGGGTCTGTATAGTGCACCCGAAGTGGTTCCTGATCCTCCCTACGTAAGAGTAAAAGGTACGCTGACAGGAGCGAATCCAATCGCTGGATCGACTATCGTTTTTCTCACCAAGCCCCGCTGACAGCGCCGCGATGCAACCTGCGACTTGCTTTGCGTTCTATCTGTAGCGCCTCGTCCTGACGGTTGCTCGAAACGGAGCGGCGATGATACAAGAACTCCAAGGCCCTCTCTTGTGAAGAAAATCGCTCTGTTCGCCATCCTTGCTCTTTGCTCGCTCATCCTGTTCATAACCGCGCGTGCGGCCAACCAGTCGCGCAAAATCAACCTTCCCTCAAGTAAGACTCTGACCCTTCCAGTCCCCGGTTATCTCGCCCGCACGAACAGCTTTCCGGCGACCATTGCGCTCAGTCCCGATCGCCGTTATGCCGCGTTGCTCAACGAAGGCTACGGCACGCAGGAAAGCGGGGCGCGACAGTCAATTGGCATCCTCGATCTCAGCACGAATCAATTACGCGATTTTCCCGACGATCGGTTGCGTGCCGATACCAGTTCGACTCATCAGAGCTTCTTTATCGGTCTCGCTTTTTCGAGCGATGGACAGCATCTCTACGCTTCCATGGGATCGATTACCGATCCAACCGGAGAAAAACCGACAAGCACGGGGAACGGCATCGCGATCTACCGGTTTGCAGCAGGTCAGGTTACACCGGAGCGGTTCATCAAGATTCCTCCCCAAAAAATGGCTGACGGGAAAGAGGTCGCCTATGGAGTTCGCAAGACTCCAGCCGGTACTGCTCCGCCATATCCGGCTGGGTTTGCGGTCTTGCCATCGGCGAACGGCGACCGGTTGTTAATCGCCGACAATCTTTCCGACAATGTCGTGATGCTCGACGTGAATTTGGGAACGGTTGAAAAATCGTTCGACGTGAGCCGCGACCGCCATGTGCCCGCCGCGTATCCATACACGGTGATCGCCAACAAAGCGGCAACCAAGGCATGGGTAAGTTTGTGGAACGGCTCGACCGTCGCGGAGTTGGATCTGCAATCGGGACGCGTCGCTCGATGGCTGGAACTATGGCATTACTCGGACCCGAACGAACCGGGATCGCATCCGACAGCGATGGCCCTCGATCCCAAAGAGGACTTGATTTATGTAGCCTCCGGCAACGATGACAGCGTGGTTGCCGTTCACTTGTCGTCCGGACTGCCTGTCCGGCGTTATCGCACTCAGTTGAAGCCGCATGATGAGCCGGGAAATGATGCGCGGGGAAGCGTCCCTCTATCGGTCGCTTTGTCGAATGATGGCAGCCACCTTTATGCCGCGGCAGCGTCGCTCGATGCAGTGGCAGTCTTTACGACAACGCGTGGGTCGGGTTCGTCTGACACCACCGTGTCTCCCATCGGATTCATTCCCACCGAGTGGTATCCCAGCGCCCTCGCCATGGTTGGCAACGACTTGATCATTGCCACTGCGAAGGGACAGGGAAGTGGACCGAATGACATGAGGAACGATGCGCAGACGGAACTTCATCCCAACGCGCACCCGTACATCGCGACGTTAGTCGGAGGCTCGATCCAGCGTTTGAGCCTGGCACAGATCGACAAGAATCTGCCTGCCTACACGCGGCAGGTCGAAGAGGATAATCTGCTCCACGCCGACGTCGGGAAGTTTGCATTTGCGGCGGGCAAGAATCCCATCCGTCATGTGATTTACGTTCTGAAAGAAAATCGTACCTACGATCAGATTCTCGGCGATCTGCCCACGGGGAACGGTGACAAATCGCTCACCATGTATGGCGCCGCCATCACACCTAACGAACACAAACTGGCTTTGCAGTTCGGAGTGCTCGATAATTTTTACGACAGCGGAGAAGTTTCTGGCGACGGACACCTTTGGTCCGATTCCTCCACGACTTCCGACTACAACGAGAAGACCTGGCCCATTGCCTATCGCGGCAAAGAGCGCACCTATGATTTCAGCGGGGCGGTCGCAGAAGAATATCCGCTTGAGCAGGGCATTCCTGACGTCGACGATCCTGCCACGGGATTTCTTTGGGACAATCTCGCGAAGCACAACCTCACGTACCGCATTTACGGTGAGTTGATGGCGCTTACTTGGTGCAAGGGCGAGAGGGTCAGTTCGCCGATGGAGGGTACGCCATCGCCCTTGTCCGGCGAGTGCACATCCGCAGAAATCAAAAAAGGAGATGCCCTGCCGGCGAACGTCGGCAATCCTCCGGGCGGCCCGAGTCCCTGGCCGTGGAGTGTGCCTCGGCTCAAGAGCGTGCGTCCGACTAAAGCGGCGCAGCGTGATCATTTCGATCCGCTCTATCCGGACTTCGAAGTTGACTATCCCGATCAGCTACGCGCCGACGAATTCCTCCGCGAATTCGACGAATTTGTAAAAGCCAAAGGCACTAAGAAAGAGCTGCCGCAGTTCATCCTTTTATATTTGCCCGACGACCATACGGGAGGAACCCGGGCCGGCAAGCCAACTCCGCAAGCCTCGGTTGCGGATAATGATTTGGCGCTCGGTCGCGTGGTCGATGCCGTTTCACACAGCTCTTACTGGGATGACACCGCAATCTTTGTGGTCGAGGACGATGCGCAGAACGGAGCAGACCACGTCGACGCTCACCGCTCGACAGCGTTTGTGATCAGCAAATATTCTCCTCGCGCCGATTCGGTGTTCGTCGACCATCACTTCTATACAACCGTAAGCTTGATTCACACGATGGAAAGCTTGCTGGGACTTCCGCCCATGAACCTTTTCGACGCGCACGCGCCCGTGATGGCTCCCCTCTTTGCAGGTCCTGGAACGCAACCTGCCTACCAGGTGGACGACAGCAACCTGCGCAATGGACTCATCTATCACGTGAACGAGAAGAAAGCCCCCGGAGCGAAGGAATCTTCGCACATGAATTTCTCTCGGCCGGACGCGGTGAACTCTGTCCAACTGAATGCGATTCTTTGGCGCGACGCTAAGGGGACGGATCCCGGATCGCCTCCACATCCGAAGCCGCAACCGGACCTATCGTCGCCCTTGAGGTAAGGGCGAAATCGTTAAGCAGTCCCAAAGTTCTTGACTTAACGATCTCAATCCGCTCGACTAAAGGTGCGGCCGAAATCGACCGCAGCGTAAGTCCTTAGGAGTCAAGACTTTGACTCTAATTCCTTACGAATGAAAGACCTGGCGGGAAATTCTCGCTAACTCCATGAGTCCAATAGATACCCCCGGGGGGAGGGGTACCCCCCACTTTTTACCAAGGATGTTAGAATCTGGTTAAGAGTCCTCCCTCGCAAGGCCACCAAAGCGCGTCCGAAGAAAAGATCACCATTTAGAACGAGTCCTTTATCGGCTGCGAGGGTTTAAAGGATTGGGTTCGACGAAGAGTAGAGAGTATCGTTGGCACAGGGAGTAACAATGCGATTTTCGATTGCAGTTATGGTCGTGCTGGTTGGGATGTGCGGGATCGGCGTGGCGCAGAAGTCTTCAGAAATCAAATCGAACGATAGAAAGACCTCGGTAGCAAAACTGCCAAAGAGTACAACCGCGCCTCCAGGCAAAGTCGGCGGTGGTGCGGCTTCAAGTTCGAGAGAGCTCCAGAACGTCGAACGTCAAAGCGCAAAAACGGGTGGAAAATCTCACGCGCAGAAGGCGCCGAAACCAGTGTCCATAAAATCTGGCAAAAGCGATTCGAACCCTCCCGTGAAGTTCGGGGGTAGCGGTTCCAGCAGCATCGGTACGACCAAGCAGGCCTCGAATCCCTATAAGGGACGCCTGAAGCAAAAAGGCCAAGGCCGTCACTAGATTGTTCTGTTTTTGAGAGAGCTGAGAGTGGCGCGGAGCGCGCCACGTTATCGCGAAATAGTAGATTGCTTGGGGGCAGGAGTTGCCGGTACTCGGGCGATTTCGGCCTTCGGTTCTTTGAGTGAATATTTAAGCAGGCAATACAGGGCGCGCACCCCGTCCTTCCACCCGATTTTTTTCCCTTCCTCGTATGTGCGGCCGCAATAGCTGATTCCCACCTCAAAAATCCGCAGCTTCCTGCGCGCAACTTTCACAGTAATTTCCGGCTCGAATCCAAAGCGGTTTTCTTCGATTGGAATGGACTGAATAATCTCGCGACGAAACGCCTTGTAACAGGTTTCCATGTCAGTGAGGTTGATGTTCGTCAGGCAATTGGAAAGAAGCGTCAGAAACGAGTTGCCGACCGAATGCCAGAAGTAGAGAACGCGATGCGGTCCACTGCCCATGAAGCGAGAGCCGTAGACGACATCCGCTTTGCCCTGGACCAAAGGCTCGAGCACGTGAGGATATTCCGCGGGATCGTATTCCAGGTCCGCATCCTGAATGATGACGAAGTCGCCAGTCGCTTCCTGAATTCCGCGGCGGAGCGCTGCTCCTTTGCCCATATTCTGCGGCTGAAGAAATACCCGCATCTGCGGATATTGCTCGGCCAATTGGGCGAGAATGTCGCGCGATCCGTCGGTCGAGCCATCATCCACGCAAAGCAGTTCCATCTCGATTGGAACCGAGAGCACCTTGGCAACGACTTCGCGGAGCGTATAACGCTCGTTGTAAACCGGCATGACGACCGATAGCTTCATAGCGGAGTTCATCCTATAGTCAGATCGTAACAATGTGCAGCGACGGGCACAATGTTACTCAGGGCACTTGAGGGATTGCCGGGAATATACTCGTAGAAATTGAGTGTCAGTGGACAATTTTGGCTCATGTTCAGGTGGTGAAATGACAGAGGGACACGAGGTATGAAGATCGTCAGTGCAGCCGAAATGCGCGCCGATCGATCGCGTCGACAACGGAGAAGTTTGGCGTTCCGTCGTTGACCTTGATGGAGAACGCGGGATCAGCCGTGAGCCGCTTCGTACTGAGCGATTATCCCGACGCTGAACGAATCGGCGTGATTTGCGGCAAAGGGAACAATGGCGGAGACGGTTTCGTAGCGGCCCGGAAATTGGCGGAGGCTGGTTGCGCGGTGCGAGTTCTGCTGCTCGCCGATCCCGCGGAATTGCGTGGAGACGCGGCTTCGATGTTCGAGCGACTGAAAGTAGCGCCAGTCGTTGCCGCTTCGGAACAAGCACTCGGTTCGAGCGATGCGGCGGAGATCTTTGCTTCGGACCTGATCGTTGACGCTGTGCTGGGAACGGGATTCCGTCCGCCAGTGAGTGAACTTTATGCTGCCGCGATCCGCAAGATGAACGGGAGTTCGGCTCCCGTGGTTGCTGTCGACATTCCGTCCGGCTCGGATGCGGACGCGATGCGGGTGAGCCGCAATCCAAGCAGTGGAATTACGACTCGCGCGAACGCAGTGGTGACGTTTACTGCGCCTCGTCCTGCGCACGTCTTTGCAGAATTGACGAATGGCCCGACCGTGATTGCGCCCATTGGCTCGCCTCCGGAAGCGATCGGATCGCAACTTGGACTTCAGCTCAGCACGGCTGCCGATTTCGCGCGCTTGCTTGCTCCTCGCCCGCGTGAATCCAATAAGGGCAGCTACGGACATGTGCTGGTATTTGGGGGATCGGTTGGAAAGGCCGGCGCAGCGGCGATGGCTGGGTTTGCCGCATTGCGGGTGGGCGCGGGACTTTCGACGGTCGCGACAGCGAAGTCAGTACTCGCAACTGTGGCTGGTTTCCATCCTGAATTGATGACCGAGCCGTTGACCGAAACCGCGGAGGGGACGATTGCGGTCAAGGCACTGGAGCAGGGTTTCGCAGCACTGGTCGAACGAAAAACAGTAATCGCGATTGGGCCGGGAATTTCGCGTAACCCCGAGTCTTCTGCGTTTGTGCGCGGCATGCTCAAGTCTGATGCTGTGAAGCGCGATGTTGCGATGGTTATCGATGCAGACGCGCTGAATGCGTTCGAAAACAGGGCCGATGAATTGAAGGGAAGAGGTCACACCATGGTCATCACGCCTCACCCCGGTGAGATGGCACGTTTGACGGGGATGAGCATCGCTGAGGTTCAGGCGAAGCGTCTGGAGATTGCGCGGCAGTTTGCGCACGAGCACGAGTTGATTGTTGTGCTCAAGGGACATCGTACGCTGATCGCTTCTCCAGACGGTACAGTTTGGGTTAATTCGACTGGAAGTCCGGGCATGGCGACCGGCGGCACGGGAGATGTTCTGACCGGCATGGTAGCTGGGCTGATTGCGCAACATCCGAAGCAGGCGCTAGAGGCAACGGCGCTCGCAGTTTTTCTTCACGGGCTGGCTGGCGATCTGGCGAGCAAGATTATCGGTGAGGGTTCGATGGTGGCAACCGATCTTTTGCGGTTTCTTCCGGAGAGTTTTCGGGCGGCGAGACTGGCGCGAGACGAGTTCCGCATGCACGCGTAAAGGGCAGATTGGTTGTGACCGTCAATATTTAAAGATTGTGGAGGCAAGCAATGACGAGCCGTCCCCCGGTTCCTCCGTTTACACGCGAAACTGCTGCGCAAAAAGTGCGGTTGGCCGAAGATGCATGGAATTCGCGCGATCCAGAAAAGGTGTCGCTGGCCTATACGCCCGATTCCCGATGGCGCAATCGTTCGGAGTTTGTGAATGGGCGGCAGGAAATTGTTGCGTTTCTGACACGCAAATGGGCGAGGGAACTGGATTACCGCCTGATCAAGGAACTTTGGGCTTGCGATGGTAACCGGATCGCTGTGCGTTTCGCCTATGAGTGGCATGACGATTCAGGAAACTGGTTTCGATCGTATGGCAATGAGAATTGGGAGTTTGACGATTCGGGACTGATGCGGCTGCGGCTAGCATCGATCAATGACCTGCCTATCAAGTCGTCCGAACGCAGGTACGATTGGCCGCTCGGGCGACGACCGGATGACCATCCTGGTCTCAGTGCCCTGGGTTTGTAACAAGTCAGAAGGATTCGTTGCACTGGAGTTCAGCGCGGGATGTAGCTATTGAGTTGCGGGATGATGGAGTTGCCAAGCTGCATGACGCGGGCTTGGGCAGCGTCCGCTGTTTCGCCCTCATACATTGGCGTCATGAAGCGGATCATCGCTCCATCGCTGCGGTGCAGCCGAATGGAATCAGAGATGAGGTAGTACTTTGCCCAATAGTCGCTGGCGACGGCTCGGCCGTGTGCTTGAAACCAGTACAGGACGAGTTGGCGGTCGCCTGACTTCGACACTACGTACCGGTTGACCGGAAAAGACGGTTTGCCCGGGGCAGAAAGCCGGATGATCTCTCGTTCTGTGGGAACCCATCCCGCTCCTGGAAGACAGTGGTTTGGGGAGTGAATGGTATCGCCTGCCTTTTGCGATGGGAAATAGGCGATGAAGAGATTGATCCACGGATTGCGATTGGCGATGTCCTGGTAGTCGCGAACAAGATATTCGCCCGGACCGAGGATCTCGAGAGTTTGCTGATCGAGAGCTTCGTCGCTGCCATTCCACCCGTTGATGTCCATGGGGACCGAACTTAGAGGCTGTCGCGGCGGGAAGACCTCGTCTTGGGCCCGTGCCTGGAGCGTGATAGCGGTCGCGAGCATGAGAATCGCCGGCAGCAGGAAACGCGGCGACCAAACACCGATTGGACGCGGGGAGAGAACTGCCCCACTCTTCGCACGCGTCAATTGGAAGAGACCCGTCGATTTGCTTTCATCTCTTGAAGTGGGGATCCAGATCAGGTTTATGAGGCTGTGAACACCAAAGAGCAGTACAAGCGAAACGACGAAGATCAGCCATCCCTGGAAGGTGTGAAAGAATCCTTCGGCCTTATTCGGGTCCCAATACTGCACGAGAAGGCCTGTGCCAAAAATTCGGAAGCTATTGGCGACGACTGCGATGGGCACGGCGGCGCAAGCCAGCACGATCCGAACCCAGATGCGCT
Organism: uncultured Acidobacteriaceae bacterium; assembly: GCA_963822545.1. Taxonomy (GTDB): domain Bacteria; phylum Acidobacteriota; class Terriglobia; order Terriglobales; family Acidobacteriaceae; genus Acidiflorens. The sequence continues at coordinate 576,178 of CAWGIB010000009.1, read as the reverse complement.
TTTCCATCAGGTAGCCGTAAATGATGGCGAGGGTCACGAGGGAGAAGAGAGATCGAATACCGCTGCATGCCTCCGCAACCTCCAGCGGCATGGCCGCAAGGACGATAACGTTTCCCTCTCGAAGGACCGGCACTCCGACGACCTGAAGCATGAGAGTGGAAAGCTTCGAAGCCAACATCTGTAAAGGGAAGGTGAACTTCTGGAGGATGATATTTGGCAGCGGGATCATCAAGATGAGAAATGCCCACGGAAAGAGGACTGGCGCGGAAGAAAGGCCATCCACGAAAGAGGAGAACGAAACCCGCAAGCAAGATAACGAAGGAGAGCCGAGAGGTGAACAGCTCCACGCCAAGGATGCCCAACGCGAGCATGAAGAGCGCGAGCAGGATGACAGGGAGTCCTGACCAGGAAGGCGCGGGTTCGACATTTTTCAGCAGGTTACGATTCTGCCAAAGGACGTAAAAAGAGAATGCCGGAACAAACATTCCATGCTGAAAATTGGGATCATGGATCCACTGAACAAACAAGTTGTAGAAAATCGAATGGTAAAGCCAGATCAAGAAGAACCAAAAGAGACCAAGCCCTGAAACCAGAGCAGGCCGGATGAAAATCCACGTTCCCGCGGGGGAGCAAGCGGGGCGATCTCGACGGAATTCCCCATAAGAAGCGCTTGTCTTCGAGAATATTCGAAATCGAGCAATTTGCGTAAAAAAATACTGGGTCGGGGAAGGGGTTGGATCAGCGGCACCTTGGGGAAGTAATGTCCTACCAATTACCAAAGATGTGGGCAAAACTTTTCCCATTTGTCCGCATTGTGGTAAGTTGAATTACGCAACGCGCCTCAGTTACGGATCTAACTTGCTGATTCAGAAGGGCGAATAGCTTTATTGGTTAGCGCCGCCATTGGCCGGGATGGCAATGATTGTGCAGTAGAAGGTACAAGCCTCATTCCGAGCAGCGACCCCTCCGCCTCGGAACGGAAGATCATGGAATCCCAAAGCAGCAAAATGATGGCAGGTGTTGGCACTGCGCCTAACGGCGGCCCACGCGTCTGGCTGGAGAGTGTCAGTCCCGGGATGCGTACGGTCGAAGCCGTTCTGCGTGAACTCTCGCAGAACGACGTGCCTGTTCTGGTGGTTGCCGAGCATGGAGCTGGGAAAGCTGCTGCTGCAGGACGTATTCACAGCCTTTCGCGCCGTGCCGCAGATCCATTTCAGTCGTACCTGGGCCGGGACGTGGATGAGCGGACGTTGGCGGGATGCGAGGCACAAGGTGGCACAATCTATCTTCAGGAAGTAAGCGATCTTTCCGCGGCTGCCCAAAAGGAGCTGGTTCGTCAGATCGGGGATTCTGAGGGCTGTGCGCGTCCCCCGGTACATCTGTGGTACGTCGTGCGAACTGGAACCCGAAGTAAGGAGCGGAAAAGTCCGCGAAGACCTTTATTATCGGATCAGTGGCGTGTGTTTGCGGCTGCCGCCATTGCGGCAGCGAAAGGAAGATATTCCGGTCCTGCGCGATTGGTTTCTCTCAGCCGCTGCTCATGATTTTGGCCGGGAAACGCCGTCTCTGAGCGGCGAAACGAAAAGCTTTTTTCTGGAATATCACTGGCCCGGAAATATCAGAGAATTGAAGGAAGCGACGCGGGCCATCGTGGCAATGGGAGACGAGGCGCTGGCAATGGGAGGGTTACGCTCCCTTTTGCGGCGCACGGACACGACGAATGGCGAAAAGATTTCGTTAAAAGATGCGGCTCGGGCAGCTTCGCGCGAGGCGGAACGGGAATTGATTCTCCAGGTGCTGACCCGCACGCGATGGAACCGGCGCCGCGCCGCTCAGGAATTGCAGATCAGCTACAAAGCATTACTCTATAAACTCAAGCAAATTGGATACGAAGGATACGGGGCCTAGAACAGCGCTCTTCTGTTGGGAGCAAAAAGAGACTGAGGAGAAGATATGACTGTGAAATGGAAAGCGGTGGCGGCGGCAGTTCTATTGGCCGGCAGTATCGCGTCGGCGCAAGAGACGCCAGCGCAGCCCGCAGCGAGTACCGCTTCTGATAGCAATACAACTGCTACTGCGAGTGCCCAATCGAGTCCAACCTATGTCATTGGTCCCGAGGATAATCTTCATATTGCCGTGTGGAAAGAACCGGACCTGACTGCAACTTTGCCGGTGCGTCCGGATGGCAAGATCTCGCTTCCTCTGTTGAACGATGTGCAAGCTGCGGGGCTGACGCCCCAACAGTTGGCGGATTCGATCACTGAGAAGCTGAAGAAGTTTGTGGCCGATCCCCGCGTGACCGTGGTGGTCACGCAGATTAACAGCAAGCGCGTTTATATGGTTGGGGAAGTGGGCCATGCGGGAGCGATCCCGATGCTGCCCAACATGACGGTTCTGCAGGCGCTTTCGAGCGCGGGAATGAACCAGTTTGCGAACACAAAAAAGATTTATGTGCTGCGCGTCGAAAATGGCAAGCAGCAAAAGCTGCCTGTGAATTATCGCAATCTGGTGAAAGGCCAGGACATGGGTCACAACTACCTTCTACAACCGGGAGACACGATCGTTGTCCCATAAGCGAGTTCGGGGAGTGAGCATGGCGAAATTGCGAATCATTGGATGGGGGTTGCTGCTGCTGAGCCTGAGCATCGCTGCGGCCGCGCAGGATAGTCCCCAGGCGCAGGCACCGCAGGACACCCCACCGTCGCAGACCACGCCTCCTGCACCTGCCTTTGGTCAAAATGCTCCGATCTTAAATCCGGAAAACCCACCATTATCCGGGCTCGACGAACCAAATCTGAACCTGAAAACGGTAAGCCGCAGCTTCATTTCGCCGGCGTTGCAGGTCGGCGAATCGTACGACAGCAACTCGCAAAACTCGTTGGGAGCAAATTCGCAGTCGTCAGGCGTCACGCATGTGCTGGGAGCTCTCGACTTGCAGAAATTCTGGCCGCGAAGCGACCTTTTTGTGGAGTACCTGGGTGGAGCCGCCTTCGGAGATTCTCCGTATTATGCGCGGCAATTGCAGTCAGCAGGCCTGCTGGGAGTAACGCGCTGGCGCACTGGACAAATTTCGGTGAGAGATGCTTTCAGCTATCTGCCCGACGGCAACTTTTCCTTTGGATCGGCGGGCGGGTTGCCGGGGTTTGGAATTGCGAATGGTGGGCTAGGCTTGGGAATGCCAGGTCTATTTCACGAGGTGTTCGGATCGATCGGAGTGATTCCGAGACTTTCGAATACAGCGGTTGTGGATGTGGTGCAGGCTATTAATCCGCGGTCTGCCATCACGCTTGTCGGCGCATACACGAACGCGCACTATTTCGATAACACGGCGGGACTGGTCGACGGCGACGAGTCAACGGGGGAGATTGGGTACAGTCATCTGGTTTCGCGTCACGACCAGCTCGGGGCGGTCTACGCGGCGCAGTTGTTCCGTTTTCCAGATACCGCCGGAGGCGAAGTCTATAACAACGTATTCAACATTCGCTGGAGCCACACGATCAGTGGCCATATGAGTTTTATTGGAGGCGTCGGCCCGCAGATTACGGATTTGAAGTATGGCGGATCCTACACGTCGGTGTCGGTCACCGGGCGCGCTGTATTGCGATACCGATTTGAGCATACGGCTTTGACGGCTGCGTACGAAAAGTTCACGTCGCCAGGATCCGGATTTTTCGCGGGAGCGGAAACGCAACGAGCGCAGTTTACGGTAGGACGTCCACTTTGGCGCACGTATGACTTCTTGTTGGAGTCCGCTTACTCATATAACAAGCGGTTGCAACCGGCGGGCAACGCTGTCGGAGCGAGCAGCTATAACGAAGGAACGGTGGGTGTCGTGCTGCGCAAGCACCTAGGGCGCACGTTCGACGCGATTGCGGCCTACCATTTCGCCGAGGTGGCATTCAACGTACCGGTTACGTTGAGCGGATCCACGGGCAGCACGAATCGTCGACAGATTGTCACGTTTGCATTGGAGTGGCATCCGAAGGCGATTCGGATCGAATAATTTTTTTGGCCGTTCATGCGGCCGGATTGGATGAAGGGTATGACTGATACACGCGAACTGACGATGGAAGATTACCTGGCGATGGCGCGTCGTCGCATGAAGGTGGTGTTGATTCCTTTGCTGATGGCGCCCTTGGCGGGGTTCCTCGTTTCCTACGCGTTTCCGCCGAAATATACAGCCACTTCCACGGTGCTGGTCGAAGGGCAAAAGGTGCCGTCCGGCTATGTGCAACCGGTCATTACGGCAGATTTTACGCAGCGAGTTGAGACTCTGACCGAGCAGGTCAAGAGCACCGCCCGACTCCGACCGCTTGTTGAGGTCTGGAGGGAGTTAAGCCCGGCGAAGAAAATGCAGTGGTCGATGACATCCGGACGAATCTGCAAGTAACGCCGGTGATTACATCCATGGGTGCCGCCACGGCGGGGTTGCGGGCGCTAAGAAGAAGCCGGGTTCGATGGACGAGCCTGCGCCTGGGTTCAACGTTAGCTACTCTCGACACCAACCCCGTCGCGCGCACAGAAAATCTGCAATCAGATGACGTCGATAATTTTGGATGAAAACCTGAAGAACCGCGCAGAAGTGGCAAAAGGCACGACCGACTTTCTGGATCGGCAGGTAGAAGACGCGAAGCGAGCGATCGACGAACAGGATGCAAAACTCGCTGCCTTCAAGAAACAATACTTCGGACAGTTGCCGGGCGACGTCGATAACAACATGAAGATGCTGATGTCGATGAACTCGCAACTGGATGCAACGACCCAGACGCTGAGCCGCGCCCAGCAGGATAAGGCCTACACAGAAAGCATGCTTGCCCAGCAAATCGCTGCCTGGAAGTCTTCGCAGTCGACGACCAGCCCGCAAACGTTGGAGGCCCAGTTGACGCAGCTGCAAGGCGCAACTGATGCAATTGCAGGCGCGATATACGGACGACTATCCAGATGTGATCAAGACCAAGGCGGATATCGCCAAAGTGCAAGCCAGGTTAAACGAGATCAATAAACAGACTGCAGGTCCGGCTGACCCGACCGAAAAGGCAAGTGCGAACGAACCACCCGAGATCCGCCAGTTGCGCCTCCAGATCCACCAATACCAGGCGGTAATCGACCAGGCGACTGGCGATCAGAAACGGTTGCAGGCCGGCATCAATTCGTATCAGGCGAAGACTGCCATGAGTCCGGCCATCGAGCAACAGTACAACGACCTGACGCAAGGCTATAGCACAGCGCAAAAATTTTATCAGGATCTGCTGGTCAAAAAGAGTTCAGCGGATTTGGGCAAAAGCATGGAAAACCAGGCGCAAGGCGAACAGATGACGATTCTGTTAACGGCCGGATTGCCTGCCACGCCAAGTTTCCCGATTCGTCCTTATTTCGCGGCGGCTGGTCTTGCCGGGGGCCTTGCATTAGGGCTATTGATTGCCGTCTTTCTGGAGTTCAGCGACAACTCGATCCGGACGGAGAAGGATGCTGCGGCGGCGATGGACCTGCCACTGCTGATCTCCGTGCCATGGCTGGGCAAGGAAGAGGAAGAAGCTGACTCGAACGGGAATGGCAACCGGCGGTTCTGGGGACGCGGTAGCCCGAGTGATAAGGATAAGGTCGGAGTTTAGGACGAGAGTATGTATAAAGAGTTTTTTGGACTGCGTGCCAACCCGTTCAATGTGAATCCGGATCCGCGTTACTTGTTTCTGACGCGGCATACGGAGGAGGCATTGGCCTGCCTGACCTATGGCATACAGAGCCGTAAGGGCTTTGTGTTGCTCACGGGCGAGGTCGGCACGGGCAAGACGACGCTGATCAACAAATTGATGGAATGGCTGCGGCTGCAACAAGTGGCCACGGCCTTCATTTTCAATTCGCGCATGGATGTGCCGCAGTTGCTCGACTACATGATGGCGGACTTTGGTATTCCGTGCGACACGAAATCGAAGAGCCAGGTTTTGCAGCGGCTTTATAACTGGCTGCTGGATCGCTACCGGGCGGGAGAAACCGCGGTACTGGTAGTGGATGAGGCGCAGAACCTTGTCGGACGAAGTGCTGGAAGAGATCCGGATGCTGACCAATCTGGAAACCTTCACGGAGAAATTGCTGCAGATTGTGCTGGTGGGGCAGCCTGAACTCGAACAACGCTTGAAGCAACCGCAGTTACGTCAGTTGCGCCAGCGGCTAACGCTGCGCGCCAAGACGCATGCGTTCAACATCGAGGAAACGAAGTCCTATATCAACCAGCGGCTCCGAATTGCCGGATCGAATGGCGACCCGATTTTTGAAGATGACGCAGCGGTAGCAATTTTCCGTTATTCGCTGGGCATCCCGCGCGTGATCAATCTGCTTTGCGAGCACTGCCTGGTGAGCGCATTTGTGGATCAGAGAAAGAAAGTCAATCTGGAAATCGTTGATTCAGTGGCAAGGGACTTTGATTTGGCCGACGGAACGGCAGGGGCCATGATGCCGGCAGCACCGGCATCGTCGGAAAAGTTTGATCTGGTGGAAGCTTTGCGCACGCTGGCCACGTTGGCCGACCGATTACGCGAGTCTGAACAGCAAGATCTCCCCAAGGAAAGGAAACTATGAGCCGCATCCATGACGCTTTAAAACGCGCCGAACAGGAAAGAGCAACCTCCATGGGGACGCACGTCGAGCCCTCGTTCGACCAACCCGAAGTCCAACAGGTGCCCATGCCTTCGATGCAAGGTACGGGAAACAGCGGGATGCCGCCGAATCTCGGACCTGAGCTACGAGACTTTGCTGGCTCGAAGCGCTCCGACGGAATGGCACCCTGACCCGGCTACCATGCTTTTCTTTGATGGTGACGAGAGCCGGGCCGGTGCGGAAGAATTCCGTACCTTGCGTTCGCGGCTCTATCAGATCCGGGAGAAGATGCCTCTCAAGCGGCTGCTGGTGACGAGCGCCCTTCCGAAAGAAGGAAAGTCATTCGTGGCAGCGAATCTTGCGCAGGTGCTGGTGCGGCAACACGGACGGCGTGCGCTGGTGATCGATGCCGATCTGCGAAACCCCGGCATGCATCGCCATTTTGGCACGCAAGTAAGCCCAGGCTTGTCGGACTATCTGATCGGCGAATGCGATGAATTTGGCTGCGTCCAGCGCGGTCCCATGGAGAATTTATTCTTTCTTCCGGCCGGCCAGCCACGCGGAAGCGCGGCGGAATTGCTGGCAAACGGGCGTCTGAAACTGTTGCTCCAGCGCGTCGAGCCGTTGTTCGACTGGATCATTATGGATTCGTCGCCCGTCATCCCTGTATCCGACGCCACGCTGGTGGCGGCGGCTTGTGACGGCATTCTGATGGTTGTGCGTTCCAATTCGACGCCAACCGATCTAGCCAAGCGCGCGCGGGAAGAATTCCCCGACAAGTTGTTGCTAGGAGTTGTGCTCAACGGTGCCCCCCCGGAAAAGCATGCGCATTCGAAGTACTACTACGGCGAACCCGTAGGCACTCAATCGCGAAATTGATCCGAGGCCAAGGTGATCCGGCTCTTCAACGTCTATTACCCGGTCCGTACGCTGGTCCTGCTAATCGGAGAGGCTCTGATTGTGTGGACCTCTTTCTTGCTGGGGACGTTGTACGCATTCCGGGAAGACACCTATATCGCGCTCAACTACGACCATGGGTATGAGAAGATCTGCGCCGTAACGCTCCTGGTTTTGCTTTGCTCACACTGGTTCGATCTGTACGACACAGCGCGACTCAATACTCGAGGAGAACTGTATTTCCGGCTATTGATGGTTCCAGGACTGCTGGCGTTTCTGCTGGCGGCAATTTCGTACTTCCGGCCCAACTATCTTTTGGGCAACGGGTCGTCGGTTATCGGCCTGGTGATTCTGACCATAGCGCTGTTTGGATGGCGAATCGGTTTTACGTGGCTGATTCAGTTGCCGATCCTGATCGAGCGGGTCTACGTGCTGGGAACCGGTGAACGCGCGCTTCGGCTGGTGCAAGGCCTGCGACAGAATCCAGAGATCGGCGTGGAGATCGTCAGCTGGACGGGCAAGCTGGAAGGTGCGGTCACTCTTGATTCGGTCGCGAACCACCTGATGGAAGTAGTCCGCAAGCAAAAGGTGCATCGTGTAATTGTCGCGATGCCGGACCGGCGAGGTACCATCCCGATGCAGGAACTGCTTGATCTGCGGATGCGCGGGGTGAAGATTGAAGAAGCAGCCTCATGGCTGGAGAAGATCTCGGGCAAGATCGAAGTCGATAACCTTTATCCGAGCTGGCTGGTATTTGGGGAAGGTTTCCGCCGCAGCAGTTTGTTCCGGATTGTCCGACGTGCGGTGTCGGTAGTCATCTCGATGGTTGGACTGATTATCGCCCTGCCGTTATTCCCTCTGATCGTACTTGCCATCCGGATGGATTCCAAAGGGCCGGTGTTCTACACACAGGCGCGGGTAGGAAAAGGCGGGAAGACATTCAAAGTTGTGAAATTCCGAACGATGCGGACGGACGCCGAAGCATTGGGCGGGCCGCAATGGGCTGGAAATAATGATCCGCGAGTGACGAGGGTCGGCAAATTCTTGCGCTCTTCGCGGCTCGATGAAATTCCTCAGCTGTGGTGCGTGCTGAAAGGCGATATGGCATTTGTGGGACCGCGTCCCGAGCGCCCGGAGTTTATCGAGTGGCTGTCGAAGGAAATTCCATATTACGGGGTGCGCCACATTGTTCGTCCGGGACTGACGGGCTGGGCGCAGGTTAAATACAAGTACGGAAGCACGGTCGAGGATGCGCGGGAGAAACTGCAGTACGACCTGTTCTATATCAAGAACGCGTCGATAGGACTCGATCTGTCTGATCATGTTCCAGACGGTAAAAACGGTGATGTTAGGCCGAGGCGCGCAGTGAAGATGAAATGGCTTTTTTGGTTGGCAGCGTCGCTGGTCGGTTACTCCTACCTGGGGTATCCGAGTGTGGTTGTGGTTGCGAAGCCGGTGGTCACCTCGTCCGGTGCGGCGAAGCGCGGATGAGCCTTCGGTTACGGCGGTGTTAGTGGTGCGGAACGAAGACGCGGCGATTGCGGGCAAGTTGAACAACTTGCTCACGCTGGATTATCCAGCGGAGAAGTTGGACGTTGTGGTTGTTTCCGACGGATCGAGTGATGGGACGGGCGTGATCCTGCGTGATTTTGCAAGAACCCGCGGGTGCAGGTGATGATGAAGCCGACTTCCGAAGGCAAGGCTGCTGGCCTGAATGATGCGATGGAGCGGGCGCAGGGAGAGTTGCTCTTGTTTACGGACGCGCGGCAGCAGATTGAAGCGGACGCGTTGCGGTTGCTGGTAGAGAATTTTGCCGACGAGGAAGTGGGAGCGGCCAGCGGGGAATTGATGCTGGGCGATCCAGCGAGCGGGGAAACCGGCAAGGGTATGGGCTTTTACTGGCGGATTGAAAAGAAGATTCGGGAAATGGAGTCGGCATCGGGTTCGGTCGCGGGCGCCACGGGCGCGATTTATTGCGCGCGCCGCCGCCTTCTTGATCGATTGCCGGAAGGAACCATTCTGGATGACGTGTTATTGCCGATGCAGGTGATTCGCAAGGGAGCTCGAGTGATATTCGACTCGCGCGCGCGCGCCTGGGACTTGCCGGATTTGGGTGAAAGCCGGGAATTCTCACGGAAGGTTCGCACACTGAGTGGAAACTACCAGTTGCTGCAACTGGCGCCGTGGCTCTTGAGTTCGCAAAACGCGATCCGGTTTGAGTTTGTGAGTCACAAGCTCTCGCGGCTGGTGGTGCCATTCGCATTGTTGGCCGTTCTGGTGGCGTCGGTTTTTCTGCCGCAGCCGTTTTACCGGGCGGCACTGGTCGCGCAGATTTGTTTCTATGCGCTGAGCATCGTGGCGCTAAAAGGCATCCAAATTGGACCGCTCTCCCGGATTGCCGATCCGGCGCGGACTTTCGTCGTATTGAACTCGGCTGCACTGGTTGCCTCCGTGAATTTTATTACCGGAAGAAAGGCAGTCTGGGTTCGCTGAGCCGTTATGAGAATTCTCTGGGTCAAGGCCGATAAGCTTTTGCCGGTGCAAAACGGCGGCAATATCCGCACGTATCACCTGCTGCGATATTTGTCCGGTCGGCACGACCTCACGTTCTTTTCCTACTACGGCGGGAAACGGGATCCGATTTATGAGCGCGACTTGCAGCGAGAACTTCCCGGCGCACTTGCGGTCTGCACAGGCAAGAGGGAATTGTCAGGAGTGGCGCGCGGCCTGGACTACGTCGGACACCTTGGGGCGGAGCCGCCATATGCGGTCAGTCGTTTCGCAGATACCACTGTACAAAAGCAAATGAAGAAATGGTTCCGCGAGCAACGGTTTGATGTAGCGGTGTGCGACTTTCTCGATGCGGCAGTGAACTTTCCGGGACGTCTGAATACTCCAAGCGTGCTGTTTCAGCACAACGTAGAGAGCGAAATCTGGCGGAGGCACGCGGAGACGGCGAGCAATCCCGCCAAGAAAATGATGTACCGGATCGAATTCCGAAAGATGCTGCGCTACGAGCGAAGCACGGTGCGCAAATTTCAGCATGTGATCGCCGTCTCGGAAAATGATCGCTCGCTGATGATGAAGTGGGTGGATGGCGATCGGGTCACAGTGGTTCCAACCGGTGTGGATCTGGCGCATTACGCGCCAACTGGCGAAGCAGGGAATAGCGAGGGCAGGGATACCGCTCCCCTCATCACGTTTGTGGGCGCCATGGATTGGGAGCCGAACGTGGACGGCGTGGAGTATTTTTGCAGTGAGGTATGGCCGTCGATTAAGGCGGAAGTCCCGAACGCAAAATTCCGCATTGTCGGGCGCAATCCGGTGCGGCGGGTCCAGAGCTGGGCTTCGGACTCCATCGAAGTGACTGGACTTGTGCCTTCCGTGGTCGAACACTTACGGGAGTCGGCCGTAGTGATTGTGCCGTTACGGATTGGCGGCGGAACGCGGTTGAAGATTTATGAGGCGATGGCGACCGCGAAGGCAGTTGTCTCTACAACCATTGGTGCAGAGGGACTGGATGTGAATAGCGGGCGCGACATTATTCTCGCGGACGATGCGCAGACATTTTCCCGGGCCGTGATCATGCTGCTACGTGACCAGGATATGCGGCGGCGGTATGAAAAAGCGGCCGCTGAGACGGCTGCTCGCTTTGACTGGCCGGCGATCGGCCAGTGCTTCAGCGAAGTGCTGGAGAGAGTGGCAGAAAAGAAATCTCATGCAGCCGGGATGCTGCCGGCGCGCTCGGCACAACCATCGGTTGGCATTTAGGTGAAAGAGGATTTGTGGCTATAAGCGACAACGGCAACTTAGCAGCGGTGGAAACAGTACCGGGAAGACGTATGTCTTTTAAGACCGCAGACCCGACCAAGGGCGCGTTTTTCTGGCTGAGCGCATTCTTCGTTGTCTACTGCGCCCGGCCCGGTGACTGGCTTCCCGGATTGGCGTTGCTGCCGCTTGCAAAAATCACCGCGATCTTCGCCATGTGGGGGCTATTCAAGAGTATCGGACGCACCAAGCGGACGCTCAAAGATCTCCCATTAGAAGCACGTCTGCTGATGACCATGATAGCCCTGCTGTTGTTGGGTGGATTCTGTTCCCCTGTGTGGAGAGGTGGCGCCGTTTCCAGGACATTGGATTTTTCGAAGATCATCGTGGCCTGGTCCCTGGTATTCCTGCTCATCACAACGTTCGACAGGTTGCGGACGATCATCTTTGTACAGGCATGTTCGGTAGTGGTGATTTGTGCCGCCGCGCTGATCAAGGGACATGGGACGCCGAGACTGGAAGGTGTGATCGGCGGTATTTATTCCAACCCGAACGACTTGGCATTCGCCATTGTTCTGTCGCTCCCGTTTGCATTGGCTTTTCTGGTGACAGCGAAAAATGTATTCATTAAAGTGCTGTGGTTTTTGGGAATGGTGATCATGTTGATCGCGATCTTCGAGACCGCGTCGCGAGCAGGCTTCATCGATCTGACGATATCCGGAAGCGTGACTCTGTACTACTTCGCCATCAAGGGAAAGCGGATGTACCTGATCGCGGCGACCGCGTTGCTCGGTGTTCTCATCATGGTCACGGTGGGCGGCAAACTCTACGACCGGTTTGAAGCGCTATCTGGAGACAGTACCACGGAAAAGAACGCTTACGGTTCGTACCAAGACCGCATGTACCTGATGGGGCGTGCCATTGATGCCATTGAGCACTATCCCATTCTTGGAATTGGCGTACAAAACTTCGCCACCTACTCGCTGATCTGGCACGACGTCCATATGACGTACCTGCAAGTCGCGGCCGAGGGTGGAATCTTCGTGCTTGGCATCTACCTGATGTTTTTCCGGCGCGCATTTCAGAATCTCAAGGTCCTGAGGAAGAGGACCGATCTCGACCCCGACATTGTGTTGTTTGTGGGGGCTCTTACGAGTTCACTCGTTGGGTTTGTCGTGGGGGCGCTGTTTGCGCCTGAGGCGTACCAGTATTTCCCTTATTTTGCGGTTGCTTTTACGGCCACACTTTTACAGACAATCAAAGAACAAGATCGCGAGCAAAGCGCGGGCCCGGTGACCCCGGCACCGAAGAAGCCGCGTCATTTCCTGGAGGTTTATGCCGATCACGGAAGAACAGGTGCAGTCGCCCCTGTCCGCTGACTTACAGGCAATTTTGCGTTGCCTGAGCTGCGGCTCACAACTGGAGAGCGACAATGCCGGTGGATACGTGTGCGCGGGGTGCAAGCGCGTGTACCCGAACGTAAACGGGATCGCCCGGTTCGTCGACGCTCAACACTACGCGGCCAGCTTCGGCTTCCAATGGCATCGCTACCAGAAAACGCAGCTGGACCATGACGAAGTTCGCGAATCGGAACATAACTTCATCATGAAGACCGCCCTGCGGCCGGAAGAATTGAAGGGGAAACTGATTCTGGATGTTGGCTGCGGCATGGGACGATTCGCCGAAGTGGCCACGCGTTGGGGCGCCCGTGTTGTCGGTATCGATTTGAGCGCGGCGGCGGAAGTGGCGGCGAAGAATCTAGCGGCGCGGGACTTTGTCGCTTTTCAAGCGGATGTTTTCGCGCTCCCGTTTGCGCCGGAAAGCTTTGACATCATCTATAGCGTTGGAGTTCTTCATCACACACCTGATTGCGAAGCGGCGGTCAAGGTGCTCGATAAGTACCTGAAGCCGGGCGGCATTCTCGCTGTTTGGCTTTATAGCGGATACAACAAGTGGTACCGCTTCAGTGATTTCTGGCGGCGATACACCAGCAAGATGAAGCCGGAAAACTTGCACGGCATCGTGAAAGTGGCCGTGCCGGTTATTTACAACACTGAGCAAATTCTGAAAAAGGTGCCGCTGGTCGGACGTCCGGCAGCGGGACTGCTGCATCTAGTATTTCCAGTCAACCGCCAGAAGAATCCGGAGGCGAGGACGCTCGATACTTTTGACTGGTACTCGCCGAAATATCAGTCCAAGCACACCTACGAGCAGGTTTTCCGGTGGTACGAAGCGATGGGCATGGAAGACATGCGGATTGGCGAGTTTGCGATTGCTGTTCGTGGGCGCAAGCCGCTCAAAGCGAAGTAGAGTTCCGGTTTGCAGAGCGATTTTCTGGCGACAACTGTTTGGTTCGTTGCAAGAGCCCAGCGTGTCAGGTGGGGCAGTAGCTGACGGGGTCGATGAATATCGGGAGAAAATTCGCATACGCCAGAAAAGTTCTGCCTGCTGCCATCGGGCGGGGCCTTGGATTGTCTGCGAATGATCCGGTCCACATTATTTTTGCGCTGGCTGACCACTTCGAACCTGCAATCGATCCGACCAGCGGCTACAAGCGTGTACCGCGACCTGAGCAATTGCGGCGGTTGGAGCACTGGACTCGCGAGTATCCCAGAGTAGTGGATCGCCTGCGCGACCACGATGGCAAGCCGCTTGTTCACACCTACTTTTATCCAGCTGAGCAGTATGACGAAGAAATTCTCGAAATGCTGGCTGCGCACTGCCATGCGGGGTGGGGCGAGACTGAGATCCATCTGCACCATGGCATGTTTGAGCCGGACACGGCCGAGAATACGCGACGCCAGTTAGTAGAGTTCCGCGATCACCTCGCATTGCGTCACCGGTGCCTTTCGGTGGAAGAGGGGTCGACGTTGCCACGCTATGCGTTCGTGCATGGAAATTTTGCGCTGGCCAATTCTGCAGGCGGAAAATTCTGCGGCGTCGATTCTGAGATGCAAATTCTCGCGGAAACCGGCTGCTACGCAGATTTCACCATGCCGAGCAGCGTATGGCATCCGGCACAGACCGCCAAGATCAATTCTGTGTATGAGTGCGGATTGCCGCTTGACCAGCAAGTGCCGCATAGAAGCGGACGTGACCTGGCCGTGGGGCGTGCCCCTAAAACTCTGCCCCTGATCGTTCAGGGCCCGCTGGTCACCGACTTTGAGCGTTCGGCGCGCCGGATGAAGCCTGTGTTTGAAAATGGGGCGATTGCCGGTTCAACCCCAATGACCCTGCATCGGCTGGCGCTCTGGAAGAAGGCTCGGGTGCATGTGGCTGGCCGCGCGGACTGGCTCTTCATCAAGCTGCATTGTCACGGGATGGATCCCATGCAGCAGAACTCGGTGATTGGCGACGCCTTCCGTAAGTTCCTGGATCAGTTTGTTACTGGAGCCACCGATCGGAAGGAAACTTTGCACTTCGTGACGGCGCGCGAGATGACCAACATTCTTTTCGCGGCGTGCGACGGGCGCGAGGGCAATCCTGGCGATTACCGTGATTATCGCTTTAAGAGCCTGGCTAGAGTTGCGCCGTCGATGGAAAGGTCGAGCTCGGTCCCAGCTTGAAAGGATAAGAAAGATCATGTGTGGAATTGCCGGAGTCGTTAGCGCAACTCGCGAGAGCAACATCACTGAAGCGCTCGTGCGCCATATGTGCGATCAGATCCGGTATCGCGGTCCGGATGACGAAGGCATCTACGTGGCGGACGGCGCGGGCCTTGGAATGCGACGCTTGTCGATTATCGATCTGTCAGGTGGACATCAGCCTGTTTTCAATGAAGACCGCAGCGCCTGGATCGTCTACAACGGCGAAGTCTACAATTTTCCCGAGCTACGCCCCGAACTCGAAAGCCGCGGGCATCGCTTCTACACCAAGACTGATACCGAAGTCATCATTCATCTCTATGAGGAGATGGGCGCCGACTGCGTAACGAAGCTGCGGGGGATGTTTGGGCTCGCGATTTACGACAAGCCCAAGCGCAAACTGATTCTCGCGCGCGACCGTTTCGGCAAGAAGCCTCTGCACTACGCGGTGCATGACGGGAAGCTTTACTTCGGATCGGAGATCAAAAGCATTTTGGCGGTTGCCCCAGAGTTGGCTGAGGTCAATTCGCAGGGGCTGCTGGAATATCTCAATTACGGATATGTTCCCGAACCGATTACGGCATTTACCAATATTCACAAGCTGCCTTCCGGGCATCTGCTGGAATTCGAAAATGGCAAGATCCGAATCCGGAAGTATTGGGATTTTCCGGAATACAACACGCATTCTCCGAAGAGCGAGGAAGAATGCCTGGAGGAGTTGGAGCATCGGCTCTTTGAGGCCACCAAGATTCGGTTGATCTCCGATGTGCCGCTTGGCGCATTCCTGAGCGGGGGTACAGATTCTTCCACCGTGGTAGCCATGATGGCGCGTGCGAGTTCTGCCCCGGTGAAGACGTTTTCCATCGGCTTCAAGAAGGACGATTTCAATGAAGCGAATTACGCGCGCATCGTCGCGAAGAAGTTTGAGACCGATCATCACGAGATGATCCTGGAACCGGACGTCGTTCAGACCGTCGAACACCTGACGACTTCGCTGGAAGAGCCGTTTGGTGATTCCTCAATGCTGCCCACGTACTACGTATCGCAAATGGCGCGGCAGCACGTTACGGTGGCGCTTTCAGGAGATGGCGGCGATGAAATTTTTGCCGGCTACACCCGTTACCGCATTCATGCAGATCGCCAGGTCTTCGAGAAGATTCCGGACTGGGCGCGCAAATTCTACCGAAACCAGGTTTTCCCGCGGCTGCCGAACAGCATGCAGGGCCGGAAATTCAGCTATAACATTTCGCTGCCTTGGGAGGAGCGCTACGTTGACGGTCTGTCGTTCCTGCCGGCATTCGAGCGGGACACGCCGATTCTTTCCGACGATTTTCGCGCAATCATGATGCGAGGGGATGATGTTGGGAACGTCCTGCGGCGGCGTTTTGCCGACGCTCCCGCGAAGGATCCGGTCAGTAGGATTCTGTACGTCGACGCGAAGACTTATATGGTCGATGACATTTTGGCGAAGGTTGACCGGATGAGCATGCTGAACTCGCTC
Source organism: uncultured Acidobacteriaceae bacterium (assembly GCA_963822545.1). Lineage (GTDB taxonomy): Bacteria > Acidobacteriota > Terriglobia > Terriglobales > Acidobacteriaceae > Acidiflorens. The sequence continues at coordinate 559,834 of CAWGIB010000009.1, read as the reverse complement.
GAGGTTCGCGTGCCGATCCTTGACCACGTGTTTGTCGAGTGGGTAACGGGTCTTGCGCCGGAATGGAAGCTTCGTGGCAAGCAACAAAAATATATCCTGATGAAGCTCGCCGAGCGAATCGGCGTGCCTCGGGAAGTTCTGTATCGCAAGAAACAGGGATTCTCGCTCCCGCTGGTTCACTGGATGCGGAACGAGCTTAAGGATATGTTGATGGTGCTGGTGGAACCGCGCACGCTGGAGCGCGGCTACTTCCAGGCGAGGGGCGTCCGGAAACTGATGGATGACCATCTGCTTCGCGGCAAGACGATGACTGGCCGCTTGTGGCGCCTGCTGATGTTTGAGCTCTGGCACCGCAATTTCCTCGAGAAATACGTCAAGCCCGCCGGCCTGTTCTCGCTGCCGGTGGTGGCCGACTCGCGGAGGAGTGTGCCAAGCACTCCCGTGTTAGCATCTGCCCCGGTAGGAGAATGACCGGGTGGGCGCCACGAACGCTGCCGACATAACCACAAGCCATCTCGCCGAATCGCCGATCGGACTGTTTCTGATGATCAATACCTTTGAAACAGGAGGGTCGGAGCGGCAGTTTACCGTCCTGGCGCAGAATGCCGATGCCTCACGAGTTCGACGTTCATTTGGGATGCGTGAACCCGCGCGGACCTCTGGCTGATCAAGTTGGAAAGGTGACCCAGTTTCCGCTGGGAGGCAGCCTTTTGGGATGGAGGGCAATGCGCTCGCGCTTCCAACTGGCGGGTCATTTTCGCGAGCACCAAATTGAGATTGCCCATTCCTTCGACTACTACACGAACGTTATGCTTATTCCCGTCGCACGGATGGCGCGTGTGCCCGTGATTATCGGAAGCCACCGTCAACTTGGAGATCTGATGAGGCCCCGGGAATTCCGAGCCCAGTCGGCGGTGTTTCGTTGGTGCGATGCGATTGTGTGCAATTCGCAAGCTGCTGCTGCGCGGCTAGTCGAAGACGGGTTGCCACGGGAGAAGCTTGCGGTCATTGGGAACGCCGTGCCTGGAGCCGCATTTGAAAGCGGCCGCTCCTGCGTTGCCACGTAGCTCCGACCAGAATGGCTCGCGCGTGTTGCGAGTTGGTATGGTCGCGCGGATGAACGCCCACTACAAAAATCATGCGGGGTTTTTACGCATTGCGGCTGAAGTTCATAAAAGCATGCCTGATGTGCAATTCCTATTAGCGGGGGACGGACCGTTGCGGCCGGAACTCGAGAAACTCGCCGCTGATCTCGGCTTGGGTGATCGTGTCATATTTCTGGGAGACCGGCGCGACGTTTCCGCGATACTCGCCTCGATGGATGTTGCTGTACTGACCTCCGATTCAGAGAGCCTGTCGAATGTAATTCTGGAGGCGATGGCGGCGCGACTACCAGTGTAGCCTACGGTGTAGGCGGAAATACGGAGCTGATTAATGATCAACGTGGTGTCCTGGTCCCGGCAGCAGGAAAGAAAATGAGTTTGCGGCGGCGCATCCTTCGACTGTTAGGGGACGGCAGCGTTCGGGAAGAAATGGGCAGGAATGGGCGTCGATTTGTGGAGGAAAATTTCAGCCTTGAGCAGAGTAATCCACCGGTACGAAGATCTCTACTCGACGCTTCTCAAGCAAAAAGGCCGGAGAAAACACAGCGCATGACGGGCGAGCCGAAGGCCGTCCCGCCAAGAGCGGATCAGGGTCGCGATTGTCGCGCCGAGTTTGCGTTATATTGGCGGACAAGCCGTGCAAGCCGATTTGCTGATGCGGCTTTGGCAGAACGATCCGGAAGTAGAGGTCAGTTTTCTCGCGGTGGACCCACCGTTCCCGAAGGGTCTTGCATGGGCAGAAGCAATTCCCGGCCTGCGCACAATTATTCGCGAACCGATTTACTTTTGGCATCTCTGGCGGAGGCTGAAAGATGTCGATATCGCGCATATCTTTTCCGCGTCTTACTGGTCGTTCCTGCTGGCTCCGGCGCCTGCCTGGTTCTTCGCGAAACTGCGGGGCAAGAAAACCATCATTAACTATCGCAGCGGCGAAGCTCGCGACCACTTGCGACGATTTCGTTCCGGTAAGTTTGTTTTGTCGCGGGTCGATCGGATCGTTACACCGTCCGGTTATCTGGTGGATGTTTTCCGGGAATTTGGACTGAAGGCCATCGTGGTCCCGAACCTTGTGGATCTCTCGCAGTTTCGCTATCGCGAACGAAATCCGCTCCGCTCGCACCTGGTGTGCACACGCGGGTTCCACGAATACTACAGCGTAGACGTAGTTATCAAGGCGTTCAATGAAGTCAAGAAGCAATATCCGGAGGCGCAGCTCGACCTGGTCGGCAATGGATCCCTCGAAGGAGAATTACGAAAGCTGGTGGCGGATCTGAACTTGAGCGGCGTGAACTTTACGGGCGTCGCTTCACGGGAGCAGATTGGCAAGTACTACGACGACGCTGACATTTTCATCAACGCTTCTTGGCTCGATAACATGCCGGTGTCCGTGATCGAAGGTTTTGGAGCGGGCACGCCTGTCGTGACAACCTCGCCTGAATCCATGCCCTATCTTGTGGAGAACGAGCGAACCGGTCTCCTCTCACCCGTGGGGGATGAGAAAGCACTGGCTGCGAATGTGATTCGATTGTTGCGCGATCCGGCGTTGGCAACAGGGTTAGCCCAGAATGCTTACCGCGAATCGCGGAAATACACGTGGCAAGTAGTCCGCGAGCAATGGGTAAAGGCGTATCGCGAGCTACTCGCACCGGCTTCTTAACCGGTTATTTTACGGCGCGGACGCAGGCCAGTTGGTCGGAAGCCACCCAGTTCATTGCGCTGTTGCGGGCGAAAGGATCACTAGCCCGGCAGAAACCTCCCTGCGGAAAGAAGCGCTCCAGTCCATACCATCCCCAGGAATGACAGACCCAGTCTTCGAGTTCGAGACCTTGCGAGCGTAGGAGCTTAACCCAATTGCTTTTGCGGTAGCGCCTGTGCTGGACCTTAGGATACGGCTGCGCGGGACGCTGTTTTCCACCGAGCATGCGGCGTATTGCGCCGGTCAGCGGTCGGATCGCGAAGCGAAATCGAATGAGGCCGCGGTCCATATAGAAAAATGGGCAGATGCTGCTCGGGGTGGTGATTACAGCGTGGCCGCCGGGCTTGAGCACGCGCCACATTTCGCGTAGAGCGGGCTCGTCCGAGCCGAGATATTCCATCACGCCCAGGCAAACGATGCCGTCAAAATAATTGTCGGGAAAAGGAATGCGTTCGATATCGGCTACCTGAAAACGATCAGGATTGTAGTGCTGCTTGGCGTAGTCCACCATTCCCGCCGACAGGTCAGTGCCCCAGGTATCGAATCCGCGGCGGGCAAGCTCGGCCGCCAGGTGGCCGGTGCCGCAGCCTACGTCAAGGATTTTGGAGCCGGGAACCAGCTTGGACTCGATCATCTCGATCGCGAAACGCCGGCGCGACACGAGGTTCTGGGCGCTTAGCTTGGCTGGCTTGGGATCCTCGTAAAACCGGGCCCAATCGTCTACAGTTTGCGTAAAAAGCTCGTTTACCTGTTCCTTGGAACTCACGTAGCCCTCGATTTAAAAATGATATTTGCGCGCAAGACAGAACTTCTATGTGAACCGGCAACCGATCGTGCGGAGCCCCACTCGCCTCGCAGATCGCGAACTCGGGCCCGATCGATGCCCCAAAACCGTATGCTATCATAGGGCGCTTACGCGTCCTGCGGCCTTAAGGGAGTGGAGAGTGCTGAGGTCTAAATCCAAGCGCTGGTTCAAGAAAGCGCTGGTCCGCAGTTCCATTCTCCATACAGCAAGCCGCTTTTTTCCGCCGTCCGCGGTCATTCTTTCCTACCACTCGATCGTCGAAGAACCGCAAACCACTGACCAGATCCTTGGCATTTCACGGGCCAGGGCCAGCTTCGAAGAGCACATGAAAACTCTGGCCGAGAAGTTCTCTCCCGTGACCGTTGAGGACGTGGCCGAGTTCGCCAAATCGGGACGCGAACTTCCACCCCGGGCGGTTGCAGTGACGTTTGACGACGGATTTGCCGACAATTGTGAAGTGGCGCTTCCCATTCTCAATCGTTACGGCATTCCGGCAACCTTCTACATTATGGTCGATGCCGTGCAAAACGGAACGTTACCTTGGTACTGCCGTCTTCGTTATGCATTTAACACCACGAAAAAGGCTGCATGGAGCGCGCCCGACGGGAAAAGTTACCCTCTAGCGACTACTGAGCAACGCAAGGCGGGGATGATTGCAGCGTGGGAAACGGGGGCTCGCCTGACGGGGATTGTTCAACAAGAGTTTATCGCCGGGGTTGAGAGGTCGCTGGAAATCGAGCCCGTGAATGCCCGCCACGGCTACATGATGGACTGGGACCAGGTCCGGAGTTTGAAGAAAGCCGGCCACACGGTGGGAGCCCACACGATTTCGCATCCCAATGTTGCGCAGGTAAGCAAGAGCGAGGCCCGCGCTGAAATCGCAGGATCAAAAAAGCGGTTGGAAGAAGAAGTCGGCGCGCCGGTGGAGCATTTTTCCTATCCACATCCTGCGCTCAATCCCCAGTGGTCACAGCAAACGCTGGAAATCACGCGAGAGGCAGGATTCAAGTCAGCCGCGCTGACAACTTGCGGCCCGGTGCGCGCGGGAGATGAACCGCTGGCGATGAAAAGAATTTATACTCCAGCGGATCTGGGACAATTCGTCTGGAACATTGAGTGCACTTTTCTGGGACGGGCAGTGTAGCTCGGTGTCAGGGGTCATAGTCAAGTCTGCGACTCCCCGCGTTCGAAAGTTGTTTCCATCATCGCTCTGACCTGATACCTTTCTGCTGCATCGAGACGTTGAAGGACTTGTGCTTTCCCTTCCGAAAAGCCGCCTTTCGTTTTCCATCCGCTCGGCCGGAATAAGTGTGTGGCTATTCGCGCTCTCGGTCTCTCTGTGGTCGCAGCAGTTCACCAAATTCGAGCGGGACCACGCGCAGCAGATGTTACGCGACGTGGACGCAGATATACGGAAGCACTACTACGATCCGAAGTTTCATGGCGTCGACTGGGACGCCAAGGTCCGGCAAGCAAAGGAAGATATTGATAAGACAGACTCGATGGATGGGGCCGTGTCCGAAATCGCAGCGCTCCTCGATAGCCTGAACGACTCGCATACTGCTTTTGTGGTGCCGCCTCGAAACTACACACACAATTATGGTTTCAAGCTCAGGATGATTGGGGATCGGTGCTATGTCCTGCGGGTAGTTTCCGGAAGCGATGCTGAGAAGAAGGGTCTTAGGCCGGGCGATGTAATTCTAGGCGTGAACGATCATCCCGTTTCGCGCAAGACGTTCTGGAAAATCAGATACATCTACAACAGTTTGCGGCCACAACCAGCTCTCCAACTGACAGTGGCGGATCACGACGGGACGCAACGCAAGGTCGAAGTGCTGGCAAAGGTCCAGGTGGCCACTGTCATGAAGTACAAGCTGCATCAAGGCATTAATCAGGCAGTCCGGGACTGGAATGACGATAAGCGTCTTCTTGCGGCTCGTTATTTTGAGAAAGGCAATGATTTCATCGCAGTAAAGATACCTGAATTTGCCTTCTCAGCCGAAGAAGTCGACAACGTGCTCAGCAGAATTCGCAAGCGCAAAGGCGTTGTATTGGATCTTCGCGGTAACCCCGGCGGATTCGTCGACACCTTGGAGCGATTGCTGGGAGGAATCTTTCAGAATGATGTGAGAATTTGCGATGTAGTGGGCCGAGATTCGACAAAACCCGAAGTTGCTAGTGGACGCCATAATAGTGCTTTTGTAGGCCGCATGGTTGTTTTGGTCGATGGCGGCTCCGCTTCCGCTTCGGAGATTTTTGCGCGCGTTATACAGCTGGAAAAACGCGGATTTATCATGGGTGACCGTACCGAAGGGATGGTGATGGAGGCTCGATTTTACCCGCATGAGACGCTTGTAGACTCACAAATCTATTATGGCGCGGAAATAACTGGGGCCGATTTGATTATGACGGACGGGAAGAGCCTTGAACACGCTGGTGTGGACCCGGACATAAAGATTCTTCCTACGGCAGAAGATTTAGCAAGCGGGCGGGATCCAGTGATGGCCAAAGCGGCGGGCTTGCTGGGCGTGAAAATCACCCCAGAAGAGGCGGGATCAATGTTCCCGTATATCGAGTCCATCCTGGATACGAAGTTCTAGCTTTTCTTAGCGAGTTGTGACCATGTTCACTGCTTGACCACTGACTTCTTCTCTTGCCTCCCCTTCCAGGCAGACGCGGTGCCACAATTCCAAATTCAGCAGACGCCAGATGCGATCGTAGTTGTCCCGATGTTTGGCTCGATGTTCATTGAATAGCTTCTCAATTGCATCGCGGCGGAAATATCCCCGCTGCAGGCTGCGGGGTTCGAGCAGCATGTCGCGGATCGTTTCCAGGCGCGATCCGGCTAGCCATCCGCTCCAGGGAGTAGGGAATCCGAGTTTCGGACGATAAAGAATCTCATGGGGTAGCAGGTCTTCCATCGCTTTTTTCAGAATGCGTTTGCCGGCGAGACCTTGAATCTGAATTTCGGGCGGAATGCGCGTGGCAAATTCGACCAGCACATGATCAAGGAACGGTACCCGGCTCTCGATGGAAGCGGCCATGCTCATGTTGTCCTGCTTCATCAGCAGTTCGACCAGGTAGGTTTTGATATCGGTATAGAGCAACCGCTGCAGGAGGTTGTCGCCAGCCTGGCTCGCCGAACGATCCCAATAAGAAAGAACGTTGGCGTAGGCTGTGCTGGGTGCGAATTGCTCGGCAAACTCTCTCGTGAGTAGGCCTTCCTGCTCGGCCCCGCCAAACGCTGAGAAGAAATTATCGAAGTAGAACGAGTCCCAGGCCTCGCCGTCTTTGCCGACAAACGTGTGTTCGAGCTTGCGTCGAAGCGTCGCACCCAGCATGGAAGAAGTTGCGACCTGATGACGCAGAGCGCGACGCAGGAAGCTGGGCGTCACGCTGCGGTAGGCACGATCCATGGCAGCATTCTTTAGCGTGAACGCGTACCGGGTGTAGCCCGCCAGGGTTTCGTCAGCGCCTTCGCCGGTGAGCACAACCGTGACGCGTTCGCGGGCGAGCTTCGCGACAAAGTAGAGCGAGACGCTGGACGGCCAAACGATCGGCTCGTCTTCATGCCAGATCAAGTGCGGCAAAGCTCCAAAGAAGCCCTGTTCGCTGACTAAAACTTCATGATGTTTCGACTTTATGTGGTCGGCAACGGCGCGCGCAAATGGCAATTCGCTGTATGTCTGTTCGGTGTAGCCGACGGAGAAAGTTTCTACCGGCTCTTGCCGAGCCTTCGTCATAAGCGCGGCTACGGCGCTTGAGTCGACACCTCCGCTCAAAAAGACGCCGAGCGGCACATCGCTCATCAGGTGGCTCTGGACGGCGCCTTCGAGCAATTCGCGATACGCATTGACGTAATAGCTTTCATCACGCGACTCGTGCGGCTTCGACGCATCTAGGTCCCAGTACTGGCGAATTTCCGCTTTGCCGTTCGGACCTACCGTCATGGTGTGTCCCGGCGGAAGCTTGGTGATCCCGCAATAGAATGTTTCTTCGCCGGAGAGATAGCCGAAGGCGAGGAATTCGGGCAGCGCGGCGCGATTAAACTCGGGACGAATGCCACCATGGGCCAACAAAACTTTAATTTCTGAACCGAAGAGCAATCGATCAGGAGTCAGTTTGTAATACAACGGCTTGATGCCGAGCCGGTCCCGCGCAATGAAAAGCGTCTTCGTGTTGCGGTTCCAGATCGCAAATGCAAACATCCCGCGCAGATGCTGGACGCAATCGGCGCCGTATTCCTCGAAGAGGTGAATAACAGTTTCGGTGTCGCTATGCGTGCTGTAACGATGGCCGCGAGCAATCAGTTGCTCGCGAAGAATCTGGTGGTTGTAAATTTCGCCATTGAAGACGATCCAGAGCGTGCCGTCTTCGTTCGAAAGGGGTTGATGTCCACCTTTGACGTCGACGATGCTGAGGCGCCGCATGCCAATACCTAACGAGCCATCGGTGTAGAAGCCGTCGTCATCCGGCCCGCGATGGGCCATCACATGGCACATCTCGCGCAAGGCTGCGGCGTCTGCTCGCTTGTCTCGGCCAAATTCAAAAATCCCAGCGATGCCGCACATTAGTGTTTCTCCGCGTAAGTGGAAGATGAAATCGAACGGTCGGCTGCGCAACGAACCCTTAGTCAATTCGTCAAAAAGTACAGTCGTCGAGAAGGACTCAGGTTCGGCATGATTTATGCCGCTCCTATGCCATTCAAAGAAATTGACGGGCTGCTGAGCGGTAAGTAGAGGCTGGCCTTGCCAGCCAACCGAGCTGCCGCCAATGACGATCAACTGCTCCAGTTTCTCATGCGCAATCTTGTAATAAAGTAATTCCGCGTCGGAGGACCAGAGCCCAAAGCTCCAGGGCTGCTTGCCGAGCGCAAAAAAGAACGCATGAATACCGCTATCGTCGTGAACCTCGTAGATCTGTACTGTTTCGGCATGCGTCGAGGTCATGCGAGCTGGGTTATTAGCTTGGCGTGAGAGTTTGTGCGAGATCATCGCGGTCGCAATCTCAGCGGGCAACTTGAGCCGGGCCTCACATCGGACTTCGGGCGCCTCGTCGTAACGTCCGTAGGCCGGGGAGAGTTGGGTCTCAGCGATGGTTATTCTCCACGGAATCGAATCGGGCCAGATCAAGCGTAATTCCGAACGCTCGCCATCGGAACGTGATACCACGATTTCCGAGGCACCGTTTTCATGCAAAGTCAGGTCGCTTGCGAAATGCCAGCGGAGTTCCAAATCGTGCTCTGCTGCGCCGATTGCCAGATCGCGCACAAGCCAGATTCCACCGTCCGTCCCGGGCACTCGTAGCACGCAACGCCTGTGTGTTACGGGGTCGGCGAGGCGTGCATATCCGTTATGGCTGCCAGAGAAGTAAGTGAACGTGCGGCCGGTGATCCAGTTTTCGGCGCGGGTCGTGGGAATATCCGTCCACGAAAATGGTTCGCTGGGGACCGCCTGGTCTTTTCCATCGACGAGCATGGTGTTGTGCGCCGAAGTGCCGCGGAGGGCATTGCGATCGGCGAGATTCTGGGATATGTAGACTCCACTACCGGAATCGACCAGCCAGCGCGCTCCATTCATTGTCAGCCGAAGGCTAAGTGCGTCGGCATGGCCATGACCGGAACGGCCGACACCCTGCGGGCCTGCGTCGATCATCATCAAGTGGCGCGACTTCTGCGAACCAGCACCCGCCGCATTCGTTTCCGTGTCGGCGAGGATATAGAGGCCGCCATCGGGAAAGGCTGCTGAGGTTGCGGCTGTCGGATACCTGGTTGATCCCAATTCCGCAACAGCGTGATCCCCAAAAATCCAGATTGACTCTTCTGTCAGTTGTGCGGCAGAAAGATCGTTCCGTTTATATGTTAGAAGGCCGAGGGCAAGGGGGTCGGTCATGTTTTCGGTTCGATTGCGGTGCGCGTCGAAGAGACGTCCGCCATCATCATCGCCGAATCCTTCTGGTGGTCCTGCCTGAGCAAGCGCTTCGACCACGCTCAGCATGCGTAGCAAGATCGCGTCGAAAGTCGCAGGAATTGGTACGTCATTAGCGCAGGCAAGCAATCGCGCGTACAGGAAGAAGTCGAGCGCATACACGTGGTAATGAAATGACTGTTCGAAATAAACGCCGTCGGGACGAACCTGCTGCTCCGCCTCGTGCAGCACGATCTTCCAGCCTTCATTCTTCCAACGCACAGCGCCGGGCATTTGCGGATAGAGCGTCCCGAGAAAAAACATTGCCACCGCTTCGCCTAGCAAGTGAGTGTTGGGCGAAAAATAGGTTGAGAGATAGCGTTCGATGTAGCGGCCGTGAAATGCAAGAATCGGCAGAAGTTCGGCGCGGAACTCCGCGGAAGATGCGTTTGATTTCGACGTTCCAGCGAGCAGTTGATCCACCCAAATCCAGGACAACGCGCGGAACGCAACTTCCAGAGTGCTGCCCCAATTGATCCCAAGAGGATACGGGTTCGCTTTGATCCAACTATGCCACTGCACCGCCAGTTCGCGAACGTACTTCTCATCGTTGGTGAGCAGGCAAGCCTTCGCGAGTGTGACCAGATGCTGGTGGCGATTCAGTTCCCAGGTTACCTTGTGATCGCCAACTACATTGAAATCGAGAAACGGAACTTGGAACCAGGGTTCAAGAGGCGCGCGCTTTCCATGCACACGATCGAGGTGCCAGTCGATCTCCGAGCCGTAGTCGAGATTGTCGTAGCCGAGCAGGCGAAACTTGTGTTGGCAGATCGCGTCCGCCTCGCGCACAATTTCGGCAGCTTGTCCGGGTAACTGGCTGGCGGATTAACTCGACGCGATTTGGAATATCGCTCGCCCCGAAAAAAAACTTGCCAGGCGTTTGAGGCGATTCGGACAGCTGAACCGTACCGGACGCCATCCCAAACTGGCTCCGTACGAGGTCACCTCGCTTACTGAGTTCCTGCCCAAGGCGCGTTCGTACTTCCGCCCAGTCCATGCGGGAGATGCGACCGAGCTTGTTGTGCCATCCTGAGGCCACAGATTTCCCTATCTTACATGTGAAATCGGCACCCGCCTCGATGAGGCAGCAGGGGAGGCAGTATCGGAGGTTACCTCTTGCTAACGTCCCCCGAGAGGTTTCTTAGAGTGCGAATTTTGTTCGAAATAAGCTGCAAGGCTCCCCGCCACGCCGTGTCCGACGGGAACTTTCAATTGCACGCCGGGCTGAGTTAGGATGTTGGAAGCCCCCAGTAACCCACTGGTGTTCCCCCAGGGTGGAAAAACTTTATCCACTTTTGCCTTCGACGAGGACTCGTGGTCGATAACCGTTTCGGTGCGATCTGCAACATATTGTAAACAAAGATGTTGTATAGTTTTGTGAGGGAGTGAGTAACGTCCGTTGGAGGGCGGCTTGCACGTGCTTTTACGGTTCAGAGAAATCTAGAAGCTTCCTGAGGGAGAACGAATTTGGGCTTGTCGGTCAGTATCTTCGGCTTGGGCTATGTCGGGTCCGTATCCGCTGCCTGCTTTGCGTCGATGGGACACAAGGTCATCGGAGTGGACGTGAGCCACGCCAAGGTGGAGATGCTGGATTCCGGGCGCACCCCGATCATTGAAGCCCGCATGAGCGAGCTCGTCGCGGATGCCAAGAAGCGGGGCCTGCTACGTGCAACCACAGATGCTACGGAGGCGGTGCTGAACTCGGATGTCTCGTTCGTCTGTGTTGGTACACCCAGCCTCAAGAACGGGAAGCTGGACCTGGGCCACATTGAAAGCGTCGCGCGCGAAATCGGCACCGCGATCCGGCAGAAAAAAGCGCCGCACGTTTTTGTTCTGCGCAGCACGGTGTTACCCGGGACGACCGAGACGGTGGTACTGCCAATTCTGGAAAGAGAGAGCGGCAAGAAGTGCGGGCAGGACTTCACCGTTTGTTACAACCCGGAATTCATGCGCGAAGGCAGCGCGGTCGCCGACTTTCTTAATCCTCCGTATACCATTCTGGGAGCGAGCGACACGAATCACCTTGCGCCTCTGCGCGAACTCTATAAAGACGTCCCCGCCACCTTGTATGAAACCACCATCCCCGTCGCCGAGATGGTGAAGTATTTCTCCAATTGCTATCACGCACTGAAAGTCGGATTTGCGAACGAGATGGGAACGATGTGCAAGCATCTGGGAGTGGATGCTCAGGCGGTAACGAAGATCTTCACTTCCGATACCAAGCTCAACATATCTTCAGCGTATCTGTCGCCGGGATTTGCATTCGGCGGCTCCTGCCTTCCGAAAGATTTGCGGGCGATTACTTACAAGGCCAAAGAACTTGATTTGAAGCTTCCCGTGCTCGAGTCGCTCATGCCGAGCAACGCGGAGCATGTCGATCGCGCCGTGGACATGGTGATGAGCACGGGCAAAAAGAAAATCGCGCAGCTCGGGCTGAGCTTCAAGGCCGGCACGGACGATTTGCGCGAGAGTCCGCAAGTTCAGCTGATCAAGCGGCTCATGGGCGAGGGCCTCGAAGTCCGCGTATGGGATGAAGATGTGTCGCTTGGGCGATTGGCTGGAGCGAATCGCCAGTACATTGAGGAAGTTATTCCGCACATCGGATCGGTCCTTTCAGCGGACCTGGAAGCGGTATTGCGCTATTCCGAAGTGGTGATTCTGGGCAATAAGTCGGCTAGCAAGGAGCGGCTGGCAAAATATCTACGGCCGGATCAGATCGTCATTGATCTCGTTCATCTGGATCACGCCAAGCGGCCGGACGGAGCGAAGACTTACGTGGGAATTTGCTGGTGAGTAGCACGGGATTTGAAGGATTAGGAGACTGATGAAGCTTCACCAGATCGATTTCAAAACGGTGGACTGGAAGCTGCTGGACAGCTTCGACGATCGCACTGTTTTTCAGACGCGTGCGTGGCTGGAATTCGTGAAAGAGGCGCAGGGGGCTACACCGGTGCTCGCCGAACTCCGCGATGGCAGCGACGTTGCCGGATACTTCACAGGACTTACGGTTTCAAAGTTTGGCATGAAGGTGCTCGGCAGTTCTTTTCCTGGGTGGACGACTCCTTATATTGGGTTCAATCTAAAGGTCGGGGTATCGCGGCGCAACGCTCTTGAGGCGCTCGAGAAGTTTGCGTGGGACGAACTGAAATGCCTGCACCTCGAAGTTTCCGATCCCCATTTCACATTTGAGGATGGCGAAGGACTGGGCTTCAAAGCCGAATATTACGGCTCCTACCGGACGGATCTGACGAAGTCCGAAGACGAATTGTTCAACGGCATGGAAAGCGCGTGCCGCCGATGCGTTCGCAAGGCTGAAAAAAGTGGCGTCACCATCGAAGAAGCGCACGACATGGCGTTCGCGGACGAATACTACGAGCAACTGAAAGACGTCTTTGCGAAGCAGGGCTTAGTGCCGACATATTCGGTGGAGCGGGTTCGGTCACTGGTAAAGCATGTGGCGCCGAGCGGGAATGTGTTGCTGATTCGAGCGCGTGACCCCGAGGGAAAGTGCATCGCTACCGGAATTTATCCGGGCTTTAACAAGATTGCGGAGTTTTGGGGCAACGCGAGTTTTCGTTCGCATCAGCAATTACGTCCAAATGAAGCCTGCCACTGGTATGCCTTGCGTTACTGGAAGAGGCGCGGAGCGGCCATTTATGATTGGGGCGGAGAAGGCACTTACAAAGAAAAATACGGATGTGTTCCGCACCGGGTGCCGTGGTTTACGAAGTCGCGCTACCAGATTGTCGGCGCGCTACGCAACGAGGCCCGCAACATGTTTGCGCGCAAGCAGAAGTTTCTCGGCTGGCTCCAGGGAGAACGCAGCCAGCGCGACGATTCGGCGTCCGGATAAGGAGAATCGGGAATGTTGATCAAGAGGGGACTGAAGCATTTGTCGCGGGTCAACGATGTACTGATGCGCCGGCTGCGCATTGAGCGCGACATCACGATCTTTGCGGATGATGTTTTTCTGACCTCCTATCCACGCTCGGGCAATACTTGGACTCGTTTTCTCGTCGGCAACCTTGTATACACAGAAGAAGCCGTTACGTTCCTGAACGTCGAGCGACTGGTTCCCGACATGTACAAGCACGGCGACTACTACCTGCGGCATTTAAATCGGCCCCGCATTTTGAAGAGCCATGAAGTTTTTGATCCGCGATACAAGAAAGTGATTTACATCGTCCGCGATCCCAGAGACGTGGCAATTTCAAACTATCACTGGGAGATGAAACAGAGGGCGGTGAGTGACAACTGTCCGATCGAAGAATTCTTGCCTGGCTGGATTGAAGGAAAAGTTTGGGATCGGCTGGGAAACTGGGGAGATCACGTTACCAGTTGGGTGAGCACGCGCGGCGACCGCGACGGATTCATTGTGTTGCGATATGAAGATATGATTGCCGACCCGGCGAAGGAGCTTGTGAAAGTTGCACAACTTCTTGGCATTGAGCCGACAAGGGAGCGGTTGGTCCGCGCGGCGGAGCTAAGTTCGGCCGATCGCATGCGTCAGTTGGAAGAAACTCAGGGCAAAAAGTGGGTGCAGACGCGGTACACGCGGCAGGACAAGCCATTTGTACGGAAGGCTTCATCGGGTGGCTGGAAGGCTGTCCTGGGCCCCAAGAGCGTTGAGCAGATCGAGGCCGCGTGGGGTCACATCATGATTTCGTTAGGCTACCCGTTGAGTTCAGAGACGCCGAGCAGCGCTACGCTAGCGCACCAACAGAGGTAATCGCTCAAAAGTTTGCTGGTAGGCCGTCACCGTCGGCGCGAGTAATGTGGAACGAGGGACGATTTTCATCGAGCGGCTGCAATAGCTCCGTCAATTTCTTGGAAGCCCCAAAGACGAAGTTTGACGGACCCTTCAGAAATCCTCCTGTTTCAAAGGCGCGGCACCAGGCGTGATGGCTTTGATTGGAAACAATCAAGTCAAAGCCGTCTTTTTCCAGCGACTCAGTTGCCGCCCGCACCACCGCAGGCGCGTTCTCGGGCGATGCCCAGCAATCGACGATTGAGCCTACTCGCATCTCCCCGAACTTCGCGTCTTTACGACGCAGGCCCACAATGGCCCATCCGATAGGAATACCGTTCCGGCTCACACGCAGCCGTTTCACGGAGTTCAGGCTCGCCGGGTAGAGACGTCGCAGGGTATTTGCATCCCGCACGGTGGCCATGCTGACGCTTTCTTTGCATGAGTTCCACAGGTCGCCTGCCCAGCCGGAAAATTCGCTGACTTCTTCGACAACAAAATTCCCCGGTCGGCTGCTCAGGTTTTTAAGTTTCTGAGCAGACTTGATGGCGACCCACCCCGTGCCGGTGGCTGCGGCAAGATTCATAAGACTGGCGCGCCATGCCTTTTGTCGAAGAGCCTGCATCTCTCGCAAGAATTTATTTGGTTTCAGAACGCGAAAAAAGAAAGGAATCGTGGTCAAGCTGAAGCCGAGCGCCTTCAACATCTGCGCGATGGGACGGTCGACGCCTCCCATGCCGAGGGCGTAGAGGAACGGCTGGCGGGCCAGCGCATCCCGAGTGAGCAGCACTCCAACGCTGGCGTAAGACCGGTTGATGATTCCTTCAGAAAGAGGGTGATGATAACAAGCGATGCGCTGCAGCCCCTTTCCGCGCACAAAGATCATTTCTTGTTTCAGCCCGTAGGCTCCGCGGACCAATCCAGACTCCAGTGCGAGGTAGTACTCGTTCCAAACGGGTGAATCGCTGGTGGGCGGAAGCCAGCGCGGTATGGCGGATTGGGAGAACGTCAGGTGAGGATCGCTCTGCGATTGTGTTAAGCGTGCGTTGAATTCCCTGACTGCCGACTCGTGCTCCTGGCGATAGGGCTGGATGGTGATCGCCAAACTTACCTCGAAGGGGCTTGCAATTTGCTTTCGACCAGTTTGGCGGCTTCTCCGACAGTTTTCAGCTGCTCGATTTCTTCCGGAGAAAGTTGGAGTCCGAACCTCTCCTCTAACGCAAGCACAAGATTGAGGTGCTGGATCGAATCCCAGTTTTCGAGCGTCTCAGGCGAAGAAGCAGCGGTAATTTTCTCAGCGGGCACCCCGAAAAGATCGGATGCGATGGTGCGAATCTGATCGAAAACAACCGGCGTCAATCAATGTCCTCCGTTGGGAGTGATCAGTCTAACCCATTTGGGGAACGGTACTTCGTGCCGCGTCAGGTCGAGAGCAAACAGGGAACCATCCTGATTCTTTTCGACCAGTTCAAAATTGTGCTGAGGGTAGAAGTCACGCGCCGGCGCGTTTTTCTTGGTGGGAAGAAATCTTCCAACGAGTTGTTTGCAACCGCGTTGGGAGGCACTCTTCGCAATGTGCGCGAGAAGCGCAGTCTCAACCGTGCGTCCGATGACGCGGCAGCTTAAGAGGAACGTGTCGAGCTCGCACTTCTCACCCTGGTCATGGGCGATGGCAACGCCGACCAGCCCGTGGTCGCCAAAGCGATCGCGCACGCGAATTGAAAATATATTCCACTCCGGCTGCTTTGCCATCTCTGCAATCTGGGTCTCGCTGTAGCGGCGCGTGGTGAGGTTGAACTGGTTGGTCTTTTGTGTGAGCTGCGCAACACGCGCTAGCGTGAGATCCGATACGGGACTTAGTTCGGCTTCCTGCTCGAGGAAGCGGAAGAAGTCGTCCTTGGACTGGAAGTTTTGTTCGGCGGTTGAACGCTGCCGCTGTTCTGCATACATCGCGGTTCGCTGCTGATCTTCGGCGGAAAGGGTGAGACGCTCAAAAATGGGACAGTCCCGTACGATTGTGGCGTACTCGAGCGGATTCTGAGGCAAGTCGATGACTGCGACCTCGGGCAGAGCGGTACGAACCTGCTCGCGCTCGAAGGGGTTGTCGTCGAGGAAGGCGAGCGAATCAAGACCGATGTTAAGTTCCTCGGCTATTTCACGGAGGTTCTGACACTTGTCAGTCCAGTTGATGCGCATCGCCGCGAAAGACTTGGAGCGCACGAGCATGCCTGGATGTTTCTCAAGCGCTTCCATAGCGTCGTCCAGATTGTTCTTACTGCAGATGGCGAGCAGGATTCCACGACGAGAGAGATCGAGCAATGCCCGCTGCAGCGCCTGATATGCGGCACCCGGATATTCGGCACCGATCTTGATGCCGGTCATCCCGTCCTCGCCGATAACGCCGCCCCAGAGAGTGTTGTCGAGATCGACGACGATAGCTTTGGCGGTACGGCCGCTTAACGGGACGAGAAAGCGCATCCATTCGCGCGCCATGTGCAGCAGGTGGTCGGCGGCGATTGGAAGGCGGGCCATCAGCCACTTGCGCTCGTCATGCCAGCCATGGCTTCCGTAGCGGGCGACCAAAGCGTCATAATCGAGGACGTAGACGCCACGATGACTGGCGGCGATCCGACGCAACTCGCGGTTGATCTGCCGAATCAGTCCCGATTGCCCGGTCTCAGATTGATTGTCCAGGACGCCCAGACTAGCGTGTCGCGGACGCTCCAGCGAATGGATAATCAGCGCGGCCTGGCTATGCTGCCGGAACGCGGCGATGCACTGCTCATAGCTATGGATGACGCGATCAGCCGCTTTGCGAGCATCCTCCGGCGAGAGGTCGGCGAACTCGCGTGCAAGATCGGGTGCGACATCCTCGGTGCGGACGGCCAACAAAACTGTGTTCGGTGCGAACCGATAGAGAGAGCTATCGGCATCGACAATGTCCTGGACGTAGGTATTGAAATCGCCAACGTGAATGTCAAGGTCCATACCGCGGGCAAAGCCTTCCGCGCGCAAAACGAGAACGATAGGCTCGACCGTAAACGATCGGAGAATCGCGAGCTTGAATTTCGTGAGCTGAAGTTTATCGCGAAGCTGATCCAGGCGTGAGATGACAAAGTTGGCGGTGGCGGCTCCAGGCTCGCGGCGCCAGAGTTCGGCAAGACGACGAGAAGCTTCGTCAGGCGCGCTTTCTGCGATGAGTTGATCGACCTCGGCGCGCAAGTTCGACGGATTGTGGTCGGCGGACATTGTCAGTCGTGCGTAGCGTGGAGCAGCGATCCAGAATATTTGTCTACGCCGTTTCCGGCTTCGCTTCACCCGTTTTCGCTTTGCCCATGCGGCCCGTGTTAGCGATGCGCTTCAAGGGCGTATCCGATTTAAGCCACAGTTTGAAATCGAAATATAACGGATACAGAAAACTCATAAACTGCGCCGCGAACGACGCGTGAAGCTTCTCGGGCGGATTTGCGAGCTTATAGCCAGTGCCTTCCAGCAGTTCGCCATCGAGGCTTTCGATTTCCTGAATCTGTTCAGGGGTGAACATGGTTTTGAAGCGGCCGATTGTCTTTGCTTCCGCCTCCTGCCCATCGCCTCGAAAAGAGGAATTCGGATTCTGCAAAGAGCCAAGCGCGACTTGCTGGATGCGGTCGTAATCGAGATCCTGATCGATGAACTGGCCGATGCGGGCCAAGGCTTCCCGGGGATTCTGCACCACATCTTCGTAGTGCACTTCCATGTAGTCAGGCCCCATGGCTCGGCCGTAACGTCGTCCCTTGCTCACGATCCAGCGCCAGAAGATTGCGGGCGCGAGGTAGGCGCGCGCACGATCCCAGGGAAGCGGACGAATCCAACCAATACGATGCAAGGACGCGGTGACGTCGCGACCATCGCGAATGATGTGCACGACAAGCGCGTCCGGGACAACTTTCTTGATCAGAGGCAAATACAGCAAGTGCAGGGGAGTGCATTCGGCCCAGCGCTCGACGCCCTGCTTGCGCGCGACAGCCTCCATGACGATGCGAAGGAAGTCTCCTGCGTTCCGGCATTCCTCCATCACGCGCTGGTCGATTTCTTCCGGCTTTAGGCCGGTGCGTTCGAACAGCATGCTCTTGTAATAAGCATCCAGCAATTTGCGGCGATTTCCGCGGCGCGCGAGATTGCCGAAACGCAGGCCAAGCAGATTGAATGCGTTGCTCTCCGCGTAGTAGATGGCAAAGCCTCCGGCAGAGAGCAGGGTGTGATAAAGGAACTTTGTGCCGGATCGGCCACAGCCGAGCACGAATACTGGGGCTTTAGAGCGCGCGCCAGAAGCCGGTCGCTGGCCGGTTTTGCTTTTTGCGGTGGTTGCGGCGACAGGATTCATGACAGTTTAGGGCCGGGCCGTTTCAGGCACGGGCACCGGTTCTTCTTCCAACTCTAGCGCAGAGACGTTGGCCAAGCGTCCCACCGGCGTGTGCATCTTAAGCCAGAGCTTGCTGCCGAGAAAGGCAGGGTACACTGACCTCATCACCGAAGAGTGAGCAGTGACGCTACGCTCCGCGGCCGGCAAGGAAAGCGGGTAGCCATTCTCTTCAAGACAATCACCTACTGTGCCTTCAATGGCTGCGATGCTGGCTTTGGACAGACGTTCTTTCCAGCGGCCCAGCGGGTTGATCTTCTCTTTGCCTTCTTCGCGGAACGATGAATTAGTTTCGGAGAGACGACCCAGGCTGGTGCGCTGAATCTGGTCGTAGTCGAGATCGTGAGCAATGAAACCGCCCAACCTTGGCGAGCGTTTCGCGCGGATTGCCGATCAGGTCTTCGTAGCGTATCTCGATGTAATTTTCCGGAAACATTCTCCCTACGGCGCGTCCGCGGCGAACCATCCACTCCCAGTACAAAGCCGTGGCGACCAGGCTGTTGGTCTCGCCGCGATCCCAGGGTAGAGGCGTGAATCCTCCCATCTTTTTGAGCGAAAGAGCAATATCGCGACCGTCGCGAATGATATGCACGAATAGCGGATTGGGAATATCTTTCTTGACCCGCTCCGCGTGCAGAACATTATCGGGATCGTAAAGCGCCCATCGACGGACATTCTGCTGTTCCGCCACCGAATCCATCACAATTCGAATGAAGTCGCCACCCGTATGGCAGTCATTCAAAAGACGGGTGGAAAGTTGTTCCGGTTTCAGTCCAGTGCGGCGGAACCCCTTGCTGCGGAGCCATGTGGAAACGATCTTTTCCCGGTTCGCGCGATTGCTCAGTGAGCCAAAGCGAGGGATCAAAACCTTGTAAACCGGTAGGTACCCGCGGTAGATCGCAAACCCACCGGAAGACAAAAGCATGTCGTAGAGGAGGTTGGTACCAGAGCGGTGGCAGCCCATCACGAAGACAGGGAAGGTCCCGCGATCAGTTGGATTAGACGGGGTCACGTTCAAGAAAATCTTATCACGCGAGAACACGCCGGCCGTTTGAAACCCTTGTTAAAACAGGGGTTACGGAAGTTACGCGGCGTGAGCGTCCCCCAACGGTTGTGATTCGATTCGCGGCCTATCTATTCCACGCCGTCGATAGCGGCCCGCACCCCCTCGACGTCAGCGCCAATATCGCGGCCATCCGAAGCGGCACCCGCACCGGGAGACTTTTTAGCGCAGCCGGGAGTTTTCTCATGGCAAAGAGCCGGATTCGTGCTGACCGTACCCTTCAACTCTCTGACGCCAGCCGCTCCTGCGGAAGACACAATCATGTTTTCCTTGGGCCAGCCGCCCTTTTCGTCGGTGATGATGAGGTTATGGTCAAAGCGGTATGGGTCGAAGCACGCAGTCAGAAGAGCTTCCGCACCCAGTCGCTGGCTTCGCTGAGCACAACTCTCGCGGCCGCCGCCGGCCGACGCAAGGCCGGGACGTCTTCCGCCTCCGATGGCAAAGACGCTGTTCGTGATGGCAAAGTTCTTGATCCGATCGGAACCCTCTTTATTCAGAATTGCAGCGAGAACGCCCGGGCCAAAGGACGTGACGTGGTCGATCTGCACATCGTGAACCGGGGGCCCTCCAGATAACAAGATGAGGAAAACGCCTCCGCCGCGATACTCTTCGCCGTGGACATCATCCGCAATGATGTCGTGGATGCTGTAAAGGCCGCCATCGGCAGCATGCCCTTTACCTTTGCCAGCCGGCGAATTTGAGATTTGAAATACTCCTCCGACGTTACGAATGCGGTTATAGCGCAGGGTGATGTCGTTCACGCGGCAGACTGGGCATTGGCTCGCCTGACTGCGCGCGCTCAGGAGCATCGAAAAGCCCCTTTGGCTGAATCCGCCCCAGGAATTTTCAAGCAGATTCGCTTCAACGAGAACGCGGATACCGCTTTTGAGTTCAAAATTGTTCTTTACGATGTAAGGGTCGCCGTTGGGGCTGGGAGTATATCCCGGCTCTCCTTCCTTCCAGATCATCGGACGGAACATGTGGTTGCGGCGGATTTCGATGTCGGTGGGATTGTTCTTGGAAGGCGCTCCGCCAAACAGAACGTTTTCGCCGGAAGCCTCGAGGAAATTATTGTAGATCTTGAATGTCCCGAATGGATCGCTGCTGTGGGCGCCGCCGATGGCAGTCGCATCGGTGCACTTGCCCGAGCGCGCGATGCAATTAAATCCACTGATATAGGAGTTGATGACGCCGACGAAGTGGCTGCCTTCGACCATACCTATGCCATGGGCAATCTCAGCGCCTTCGGCAGGGTGGATATAGTTCCGATCAAAAATGATGTGATCGCCGTGCTCAGTGCTGATGAGGCGAGTGACGTTGGAGCCGGGCCGAGAAGTCCATTCGATGCCGATGAATCGAACGTGGTCACCAATCACCGCACCCGATGGCGTCTTGACTTCCAGTGTTGCCATCAGTTTCGCAGGACCACCGGCTGGTTGCGCGAACGGAGGGCGGCCGGGAAGATCGGCGACGCCGGCCCATGCGGGAGAGATGCGTGTGCTTTCCGGAGGCAGCTTGGAATCGGGCGTGTCAGTTCGGATCGGTGATGTAGTGCGCATCGTCGCATTTCTTTGAGGGGAGAGTGCTTCACTTCATAGATTTGTCCTGCTCGCAAGCAACAAAGTGTCGCCGCACTTGGCATCATCGACTCGCCTTGGCGACATCTTCCTTGCGTTTACGCGAACCTGCTTTCCGGGCGAAGGAGTTCCGTCCATTCCCGTGTAATAACAAGCTTTGGGTAGCTCGGCAGGCCCATCCTTTGATCCGAAATGTGCTTCGTTGCCTTTCCCGCAGTATGCGTTCTCATCGGTTGGAGGACCCGCAGCGAAGGCCAACTCCTTTGCTCGATGGGGAGAATACCAAAGAAAAGGACGAGGGCAATTAAGGCTGTAGAGAGGATGAGAAACGCGATGATTTGGAAGGAAGGTAAACCATTTCTATTTCTCTCCTGACAACCCGAGAATCCTGTCTTGAAGCTAGGGATAAGACAGATGAGCACGCCACCCCGTAGATATAGGCAAATCTTCGGCTATTTAACTGGAAACCCTGCTCATTGCTGCAGACAGAAATGCAGGGATGCAAGTCTGCCATTTCAATGCCGAATTGAGGATAACATGATGATTCCGAGGCTTAAGCCCTAGAACAACCGAGTTTGCGGTTTGGCAGTCTGCGTGTAGGATAACCTACCGAGAGTCCGCGGTGGGAGCGGACTTTCATCCTGGGAGTTCACTCTTAATGCGAAAAGTATTAATGTTCTTGTTAACCCTTAGTGCGTCGATGTCTCGGCGCACAGCAGTTCCAACATGTAATCATCATCGTGCAGGAGAACCGCACTCCCGATAATCTATTCTCCGATTGCAACATTCCCGGCGCTGATGCGAAGAAAAATTCCGGACCAATCGGGCTCAACACAAGCTACAACCCGGACCATAAACATCCATCTTTTGTCAGCCATCTAGCGGGACACTGGGGCAAACACAGCTTCGACTACGTGAAGGCATCCGACATTCAGCCTTACTGCCAACTGGCCATGCAGTATGGTTTCGCAAATCGGATGTTCCAGACGAATCAGGGGCCATCCACCCCGGCGCATCAATTCCTGTTCAGTGCAACGTCGATGCCAACTGAAACGAGTGATCTGTTCGAGAGTGAAGGAGTTTCTGGCGGGTGCATGGAAGACCGTCCTGTAAATTTCATTGATTCGAGTGGAAACGAAAATCACCTCGCATCTTCCTGTCTTGATCCGCAGACCCTGGCTGATCTAATCGACGCGGCGGGGTTGTCATGGCGGTATTATTCGCCGAGCAACACTTCGATGTGGGCGGCTCCCGTCGCGATTCAGCATATCTGCCAGCCCGTGAATAGAGTGTGTAAGGGGCCAGACTGGAAATACGTCATCAACGATCCACCGCAAGTGCTGACCGATATAGCGGAGGGCAATCTGGCAAATGTCTCCTGGGTGATTCCGGCGGGCAGCTACAGCGATCATCCAAGCTATGGTTCGGGTGGTCCGGCCTGGGTGGCTTCAATCGTGAACGCCGTTGGCAAGACCTTATACTGGCAGAACACCGCTATCCTGGTTACGTGGGATGACTGGGGTGGCTGGTACGATCACATTTCGCCACTGACCAATACAACCGGCTGGTGCGTTTCCTATTGCTACGGATTCCGAGTTCCGCTCCTGGTGATTTCGCCTCACACGCCGGCCATGGTGGACAATCAAACCACACGACTTTGGAAGCATCGTTCACTTTGTGGAATCGAACTTCGGTCTGCCGAGTTTGGGATTTGCGGACGCTTTTGCCGATGACCTGAGCGGATTCTTCACGCAAAAGTGAAGTTCCTCGCTATAGGCCAGTGAAGGCCCCGAAGGCCGACTTCAGCGATCGAGGAGATCCGGACGACGATTAAAAATCATCGTTATTTCAACACCTGACGCATAAGCCATCGTTGTGAAAAAAAAAAGGTTCGCGCAGACCGCGAACCTTCTGTTTATTTGTGCGAACTGTCGGAGCTTATTCGACGCCGGTTAGCGCCTGGTTCAGCCCAACAACGTCAGCCCCAAGGTCTTTTCCATCCAGTCCCTTGTTCTTGTAAGGGCTCGATGACTGCAACTCGTAGTTCCCACCGTTGCCATTGTTGAAGTTGACGAATAGTACATCGCTGACCTCTGGGGGGAACATGTTGCCTGCCGGCCACGATGATGGCGGAAATGCTTTAGGCGAGGCAATCAGACCGTTGTTGGCGAACGTGAAAGATGTGAAGCACGCATTGAAGGTGGTGATTGGAACGTCCTTCGCTGCGCAGTTCGTCTTTCCCCCTCCGGCATTCCAAACCGGGTATTGGCCTGTGATCAACAGGTTATTGGTGAACACAAGCCCATACATCGAGGGATTGCTGAGTTGGTTGCCGGCGATCATGAGATGGCCAGTCGGATCCGGGAACGCCGTCACGTGATTGATGGTGATCGTGTTCATGGGGTTCTTGGGCCAGCCGTTGGTGATCTCGAATGCGCCGCCCCCGCCGACGTACTGTTGGCTGAGATCATCCATCACGATGTCGTGGAGACTCCAGCGCTCGCCCGCCAGACCGGGACCGCCGTCGCCGCCGTTACCGGAGATGGATGTTGCAAGCTGCATTCCTCCACCCGCGTGCGAGATCTTGTCGTAACGAATCGTCACGTCTACGACCTCACAGATCGGGCAGACGTTCCTGCCGGAACGCGTATGCTGGTTTTTCGGGCTTAAGAGTAGAGCGTAGCCGGTTTGACTGAACCCACCCCAGGTGTTTTCCATGAGGTTGGCTTCGATCAAAACACGTGCAGCATTCTTGAGCTCTACGTGGTTCTTAACAATGAAAGGACGGCCATCGGAACCGCCGACAAAGCCCGGATTCCCCGGCATCCACTGCCACGGTTTCCAGAAGTGGTTGTTAAGGATTTCAATGTCGGTGGGAGTCATCGTAGCCGGGCCGCCGCCGAAGATGATCGCTTCGCCGGATGCTTCCATGAAGTTGTCTTGGATCTTGTAAGGGCCATCCTGGGTTTCGCTGATGCCGCCGCTGACAGCGTGCGCGTCGGTGCAGCTCCCTGTATGCGAGATGCAATGGAAGTCGTTGAAGTAAGAGTCGACAACAGCAATGTTAGTGCCACCGCTCATTGAGAATCCGTCGCTTGTTTCATCCTGTGGATTCCCATGCAGCCATGAGCGATCGAGGATGATGTGGTCGGCGGTTCCCTGGAGTGAGATCAACGTCGCGTTGCCCCTGAGTCCATCTGGCCGGGTGATTTCCAGACCAATGAAGCGATAGAAGTTTGCTCCGTTGGCGATCTGGAAAGGCCCATCACCGGTCTTTGCCGTCTGTACTTTTGATAGTGCATTGGTCGGTTTGCTGCAAGTGTAGGCTGGCCGTCCCACAAGAGAATTCACTCCTGCGTAGCACGGTGTCATACGCTGGCCTTCAGCGGTCAAGGCACTATCCGGAGAACTGGTGCGTACGACGATCCAATGATCGGAGTCGCAGCTCTTCGCCGGTAGAGTGAACGTACCGCTGAAGGTTGCGCCTGCCTGGAGCTGGACTGTTTCGCCGCACTGGGCACTGTTCAGAGCTGACTGCAAATCGCCGCCGGAGGCAACATTGACGACTCCGCCGGGCGCCGGTGAATCGGACATGGCGCTCGGAACCGTGGCGACTGGTAATTGTGCGGGCCCATCGTAGCCGGAGCCGCCGCTTACATTCACACTGAAGCTGCCACTCGCCGTCGCTTTGTTGGCATCGAGGACGGTAACGGTGAACGTGAAGTTTCCGGCAGTGGTCGGTACGCCCGCTAGATCTCCGCTTCCGTTCAGCGTTAGACCGGTCGGAAGAGTTCCACCGGTGACGCTCCAAATGTAAGGCTGAGTTCCGCCTGTAGCGGAAAATACTGCATTATAGGAATTCCCTTGTTGTGCCTGGGGAAGTCCTGGGGTTGAAATTTGCAGACCTTGTCCCTGGCCGACGGTTATCGTGACTGCTGCGCTCGCGGATTGCGTCGAGTCTGCTTGACTGGTTGCGGTGACGGTCGCATTTGTCGTTGAAGTAACAACTGGTGCGGTGTAAACACCGGTGGAACTAATTGAGCCGATCGACGCGGACCAGGTGACCGCGGTATTCGCAGTTCCGGTGACGCTGGCGGAAAAGAGCTGAGTTCCGCCTGAACTCAAATTGGCCGTAGTCGGAGAGACGGAGACGTGGACGCCTCCATTCCCGCTTCCGCCGATTGTTACTGCATAGGACTGCGCTCCCTGATCCGGGTGCGGGCTGTCCGTGACTACCACCTGAAATGAATAATTACCAGGAGTGGAAGGGGTGCCGGTAAAAGAACCGGTGACCTGGTTCAGGGTGATGCCCGGTGGTAGCACTCCGGATCCAACTGCAAAACGATAGGGGGAAGCGCCGCCACTTACTGACAGTACGGCGTTATACGACTGATTTATGCTGCCTGCAGGCAGTGAGCCGGAGAGAGCAAGAGGCTGAGGTTGGTTCCCGTTAGCCTGCACTGTTCCACACGATGCACTGATGAGGCAAATTACAAAGAGGAGCACGAGCGCGCTGAAGTTCTCCGCGCGTCGCCGTGTGCGACTTGCTTGACAGGTATGAAAAACAATTCCAGTATCCAACATTGATGTGACCTCGACCGTGCAAGAAATGGGGGACTAGTCGAGCAAGTCCACACGCCGAATCTAATGGGACGGGAGGCCGCAACACAGATGCCACAAGTTCACGTATAAACGCGTTAGTACATTCGAAATTGACATGTACCGTTTCGCATGGGCGATTGTTCTACCGGGTGTACTAGTGAGTAAGCACCTTAAAAGTGGCGCGGGACGGGGTGTTTCAGCGATTCTGAAGTGTTTGTGTTATCAAAGCGTTAGCGAGCGAGCCTCGTTGACTAAGAATCTAAGAGATAACCAACGTCACTTTCCTGGCAAGAACTACCGAGGTGTTCCGAGAACAGCTTCGCGAACGCGATCGTACAATCGATTTCCAAGGATGCGTTGCGCCGTGCGCCGGCTTTGGTGATAAAGCCGCTTCTTCCACAATCCTCGACCGTGACACACCGCGTCGAAGTCGTCCGTCTGGAAGGTCGCGTAACATGGCAACGCGTCCCAAATCATAGTGATTGGTGTTCGGCGCGTTCGCATGGAACTCGCTATTGGCAACAGTCTTGAATCCGGCCCGGCGCGCCATTGCCAGTGTTCGCTGGTCGTAGCGGCCGCCGGGACATGAGAAATGATCAAGAGCATGTCCCAGGATTTGCTCAATTTTCTGCTTCGCGTCCACGATCTCGCGTTTCAGTTCAGACTCCTCAATATCAGGCAGATATGGATGCGTCATGGAATGGCAGCCAATTTCAAATCCTTGGACGTCGAGCTCACGTACCTGATCAGCGCTTAGAAAACCGGGGGTCCCAACAAAGCCAGCGGTTAGATAAAAAGTGGCGTGCAGACCGAATTCCCGAAGGATGGGAGCAGCCGCAATTAGATCGGTGTCGCACCCGTCGTCGAAGGTAATGCAGACGCTGGGTTCTGTGGGATAGGCAAGGGCTTCGCTCACGTTCAAGCCGAGGAAGCGGGAACGCTTCAGCCATTCCATCTGGCTGCGAAACGTTTCCAGTGGAAGAATATACCGCACGTACCCGGGGTCAGACTGGCGGAGCTTGCGGCCAGCCAGTTCGAGTTCGTGATACATCAGGTAGACGATGCGCGGGAAAGCCATATTAAAGCAACTCCGGACCGGGCTGCCGACGTCAGGGTCGCTTGTCCGCGCCAACTTCTTGTGCATGGCGCTCCAACAGAGCCAGCAGTTCATCGCGAAGGAAAGGCCCGCCAGCCAACAATCCAGAAATCAGTGGATCTTTCTGGTTGCAGCGCAGCGGAGATTGATCGAGCTTTAACGTCCATCCTCCCGCGCTCTCCACGAGCGCGGCCCCTGCGGCCACGTCCCATTCATTCTTTGGAACAAGAGTAAAGGTAAGATCCGCGCGACCGGCAGCGACCAATCCGAGCTTGTAGGCCACCGACCCCATCGGGCGAATATTGAATTCCGCGGATTCGAACTGCTTCCACTCGCCGCGTTTCACTTCGCTGCGACTGGCCAGAACAAGCGCTCCGTGCAGATCCTTGCGCTGGCTGGGTTGTGCGGGTTTGCCGTTATAAGTGACGCCGGTTTCGCGGGACCCCAGAATCAGTTCATCCGTCGCGGGGTTGCAGATTCCTCCAGCGACAGGAACTCCATCTTCCACCATGGCAATCGAGACGCAGAATTCAGGAATGCCCTGCACAAATTCGCGCGTGCCGTCGAGCGGATCGACCACCCAGACGCGCTCCTTGTCGAGCCGCGTGAAATCGTCCACGGTTTCTTCCGACAGCCAGCCCTCGCCTGGACGCAGCAGATTCTTTTTGAGAACAGCATCGACTGCGCGATCCGCTTCGGTAACAGGATCGGTTCCTACCTTGTATTGGGCTTCGATGGCGCCGGGCGTGAAGCCTTTTAGTACCGTGCGCGCCTCTTCAAGGGCAGCGTGTATCCGTTTCAACGTTTCTGCAGATGAGTATGAGGTCAATTTATTCTCCGAAAGAAGTTCCCAGTTCTCGGTTCTCAGTTTCTGAAGTTCTCAATTCTGGCCAAGTCGATTTTAGCTAACTGGCATAGTTCCTTATTGCCGAGAACTGAGAACCAGAACCTGAGGTCATGCCCAAAGCATCCGTGCTCCTGTCATCAGCAACACCGTACACAGAATCCGCCGAAGCCAAAGTACTGGGACGCGCGTGCTCAGTTGTGAGCCGAGCATGCCTCCTGGAATCGAGCCGATCAGCAATGCTCCGACCAGATGAAAATCCACGTTGCCCGCCCGCCAATGCAAAAGGCTGGTGACGCCGGTCAGAATCACAGCGTGCGCGATATCTGTACCGACCATGATCTTGGGGGCAAACGAATAAAAGAGCAGCAACAGCATCATGATGATGCTGCCCGATCCGACGGACGTGATGCCAACCAGAAATCCGCCGGTGAGCCCGATGACACTCATGAAGGCGAATGACTTCATGGTGGGCTGACGGCGCGCGAGATGATCTTCGATCCGTCCCTGGAAAAGAAGCAGCGTTGGAATCAAAACCAGCAGCAGTCCGACGGCGGACTTGATGAAATCATTGACCCCGGCGCCGTAAACATGACGGAGATGTACCAACAACGTGACGCCCAGGTAGGAGCCAGGAATGCTGCCGGCGGCCATTGCCAGGACCACTTTTCTACGCACCGTGCCCTTTAGCAGGTGCATGATGCTCGCCGGAATCTTAGTGAAGAAGTTGAAAAGCGCGTCGGAACCGACAGCGATAATCGCGGGAATGTGCAGGCCGAAGATGAGCATGGGCAGCAGCAATACGCCGCCACCCAGTCCCGTCAGTCCAATCAGCGTTCCAACAACGAAGCCGATCAGGATTTTTGCCAGCAGAAGTTCCATGCTGTGTCCCGGTCACTATCAGCTGAAGATGCCTCGTTGCGGAATCAGTTTGCGCTTCCGTTCACGCCGATGAAGCCCTCGCGTTCCAGATGAAGAATGATCGTCTGGGCCGCTTCTTCGGGGCTTAACTTCGCCGTGTCGATTACCATCTCCGCATCGGTCGGAACCTCATAAGGATCGGAAATGCCGGTGAACTCCTTGACGATACCGGCGCGGGCTTTGGCGTACAAGCCCTTGCGGTCGCGCTGTTCACAGACATCAATCGAGGTAGCCACATGGACGAGAATGAACCCGCCAACCGGCTCAATCATCTGGCGCACGTGTTTGCGAGTTGCTTCGTAAGGAGCGATGGGGGCGCAAATCGCGATTCCACCGTTCTTCGTAATTTCCGAGGCAACGTAACCGATGCGCCGAATGTTGATATCTCGGTGCTCTTTAGAGAAACCGAGTTCCGATGACAAATGCTTCCGCACTAGATCGCCGTCGAGGAGGGTGACCGGACGGCCTCCCACTTCAAGGAACTTTGTGATGAGCGCGTTGGCGATCGTCGATTTCCCTGAGCCAGAAAGACCAGTAAAGAAGATCGTCACGCCTTGCTTGTCCCGTGGAGGATAGCTGCGCCGCAATTCTTTCACGACCTCTGGATAGGTAAACCATGCCGGAATGTCGCGACCCTCGTTCAAGCGAGCGCGCAGCTCGGTACCCGAGATGTCGAGAACCTTGGCGCCTGCTGGAACTTCGTCCGAGGGAACATATCGGTCTTCGTTCTCCAGATAGACCATCATCTGGAAGGGAACCATCGCGACGCCCATTTCGGCTTGCATGTTTCTTGAAGAGTTCCTGGGCATCGTATGGACCATAGAACGGCTTGCCGTCTGTGTCCTTGCCGGGACCTGCATGATCGCGGCCGACGATAAAGTGTGTGCAACCATGGTTCTTGCGAATCAGACCATGCCAGATCGCTTCGCGCGGTCCGCCCAGTCGCATCGCCAGGTTCAGCATTGAGAGCTTCGCCGTACCTTGCGGATATTTGGAGAGCAACAACTGGTAGCAACGAGTGCGGACGAAATAATCGACGTCGCCTGGCTTGGTCATTCCGACCGAAGGGTGAATCAGCAAATTAGCTTCGACCTGCTTGGCGGCGCGCATCGTGAGTTCGA
Source organism: uncultured Acidobacteriaceae bacterium (assembly GCA_963822545.1). Classification (GTDB taxonomy): domain Bacteria; phylum Acidobacteriota; class Terriglobia; order Terriglobales; family Acidobacteriaceae; genus Acidiflorens. The sequence goes on along the minus strand of CAWGIB010000009.1, from coordinate 529,894 downwards.
CGTGAGCGCGGTGCATGGGATTGCGGGTCTGGAAAGCAACGACTCGAGTCCATCCGAGGCGCGTGAATTCGGCGCGCAAATCGGCGGGATCGAGGCGAAGAGCGACCGGAAATCATAATGCGAGGGCGACTGCACTCCCTGTACCTTACCGCCAACGTACCAGGGATTTGATTTGTTGATGGCATAGTCGGCGCCCGGGTGGGCTGCGCTGGTCGAGTTGAAGACGGCTTTCGCTTCGGCGGCGCGATCCGGTTGCCAGACGTCTTCCACGTTGAGGACGGCGAGCATCACGCCTTCCCCATCGCGAAGAGCAATCTTGCTCGAGCCCGGGGTTAATTTCTTTGCGAAGTCTTCGGTCACGTCGAGCGTGATCGGCATTGGCCACAGAGAACCGTCGGCCAGGCGCATGTCATGACAAACGCCTTCATAATCCTTGCGGTTCATAAAACCGCGCAGCGGAGAAAAGCCGCCGTTCATGAGCAGTTCAAGATCGCAGAGTTGGCGGGCGCTCAGGTCCCATGACGGCCATTCCTTCGAATGTCCTTTGAGTTCAGCTACCGCATCTGGCGATGCCAGCAATTGAACAAGTTCCCCTCCGTGCGGGGCAATAAGGTGACTGGTCGAAGCGGTCAATTCGTTGATCCTCCCGATACGTAGTGCAGTTTTTTCCGTGGTATTGGAATCTTTGTGAGTCAATTTCGCTCCTCGAACTCGCCCCCAAGGTCTCGCAGGGGGTGGCGAGGAATGTTCCGGAAGGGAGTCGCTCTAGTTGTAAGACCCTAAAACTTAAGTCAGCTTAACCATAACTGACGAGCAATTCCATTTCCTTCATGTCACCGCAAACAGCAGTGCAAAGCATTGATAATGAGACAGTTGTCTGGGGAGTGCAAATGAGTGGAGCCGAAGTGCAGCTCGTGTGAAAGAGTTTGTAACATTTTGCCACTCATCAGGAAGCCGAATGTCCATCCTACGAAGAGAGCTTCCCGGCCCGACAATCCACTTTGTTCATCCACATCCAGCGCGATAATCAGATTACCACCATCCTCGGGGCTGGATGTTGGTAAGAAGAGAAAATTATCCCGTTACGACTTCCCCTCTTACCAACCGTGTTTCATCGCCTTGGCGAATTCCGGGGCGGGCAACGTGTTGAGGACATCCTCTCTGGTGAGCCACGCTCGTCTGGCTTGGGTAACCCCGTAGCGGATTTTTTCCATGTGCGAGGTGTGATGGGAATCGGTGTTAATGACGATCTTCACGCCGTGTTGCTTAGCCATCCGCAGATGGACGTCACAAAGGTCGAGCCGGTCAGGATAGGAGTTGAGTTCCATCGCAACCTTGTGCTCGGCGGCAGCACTTAAGTACGGCGTCAACATCGAACGGCATAGGCATCGCGGCGCAGAAGCAGGCGTCCCGTTGGATGGCCGATCAGAGACGTGTTGGGATTCGAGATCGCTTTAATCAGCCGCTCGGTCATCGTGCCGCGATCCTGATTGAACTGGGAATGGACGCTGGCGATGACGATATCCATCTGCTCAAGCACCGAGTCAGAGAGATCGAGTGTGCCGTCGGTGAGGATATCGACTTCAATGCCCGCAAAGATGCGGATCCCACCCATCTTCTTCTCGACCGCGCGAATTCGTTCAATGTGAGCGAGCGCGCGCTCGTCGGTCAGGCCGTTCGCAAACGCGAGATTCTTGGAGTGGTCCGTGATGGCCATGTATTGGTAGCCGCGTTCGCGCGCGGCTTCGGCCATTTCTTCGATCGTGTTGCGGCCGTCGGTTTCGACGGTGTGCATGTGCACGTCTCCACGAATGTCCGACAGTTCCAGCAGTGCCGGCAATTTGTGCTGGGCGGCGGCATCCAGTTCGCCAAGATTTTCGCGTATTTCGGGCGGAATCAGATCCAGTTTGAGCGCCGAATAAATCTCTTCTTCAGTACTTCCGGCAACCCGCTCCCCGGTTTCCACATTGGCCAGGCTGTATTCGCTGAGCGTGTATCCCATTTTCAGAGCACGCTGGCGGAGCGCCACGTTGTGCGCTTTGGAGCCCGTGAAGTACTGCATGGCAGCGCCAAACGAGTCGGGCGGAAGCAGACGAACGTCAACCTGCATGCCGTTGCGCTGGCGGAAGCTGATCTTGTTTTCTCCCTGGGCAATGACCTCCATCAAGCCGGGGAACAGAAGAAGGTGCGCGACGATCTTTCTGGCGCGATTCGGCGTCGCAGCAAGCCGCGCCGGTGACGAGAATGTCGAGATCCCCAACGGTTTCCCGGCCGCGCCGCAGCGATCCGGCGGGTGTGACCTTCTCTATCCCTGGGATCGACATCAGATGCGCCACGATCTTGGCGGCAAGTTGCTCGGCCGTATCGAGAAGGAAACGGCCTCCGATCCGGCGATAGTCCTCAATCGCCTTGAGCAATTTCTGCTCGTGCTTTTCGCCCAGGCGTGGCAGTTCGCGAAGCTTTCCTTCGCGCGCCAGTTTTTCAACTCCGTCAAGGTCGCTCACCTGGTAAGCGCTCCAGATCAGCGCGATCGTCTTCGGACCAAGGCCCTGGATCTTGAGCAGTTCGAGCATCGAAGGCCGGTACTTCTTTAGCAGCTCGGTGTGCGCCTCGATCCGCCCATCCTTAAATAGCATTTGCAGGTTGGCTAGCATGCCTTTGCCAATGCCGGGCACGGCAAGAAGCTGCTTGGGCTCGGTAATCAGATTTGAGACCTGCTGAGGCAGCGCTTCGATGGCTTCGGCGGCGTTGCGGTAGGAGCGAATACGGAAGGAATCCTGGCCGTCGATTTCGAGCAAGTCGGCCGTTTCATAAAGAATTCCAGCGATGGCTTTGTTGTCCATTGCAGGACCGATTGTAGCGCCCGAACTAGCACTCAGTCGTCAGTCACTACGTTCCGGCTACGCGTTGGAACAAGGTGGCACCTTTGTGCCATACAAGAGTCTGTTCTTCACGCACAAAAAGCGAATGTCGTTTCTAACGCCATGGACGGTATAATTGCAAAGGTTCGACAGCTTTGTCCTGGCATTCCCTTCTCCCCCCTAGGTTCACAAACATTGGAGCCTCTATGCGATCTTTGGCTACTATCCGCACCTTGCGATGTTGGAACTCCTGTCGCCACGAGAATTTGGCGCGCTTGGCCGCGACACTTCTCATCTGCGTTCTTGATTCTTAGTTGCTCAGTTTTCGGACAGATTAGCGTTCTGACCAATCATTACGACAATGCCCGCACAGGCCAGAACATCGACGAAACGGTGCTGACGCATGCGAATGTAAATCCCGCTCAGTTTGGAAAGCTCTTCATTCAAGCGCTGATGGGCAGCAGGCCGGCCAGCCGCTATATGTTCCCAACGTTTTATTCCGGCGACTAACTCGACCCACAACGTCGTCTACGCCGCGACCATGCACGACACTGTTTATGCCTTCGATGCCGAGAATAATCAAGGTTCAGCAACGCTCGCCATTGTGGCAGACCAATTTTCTAAATCCCGCTGGGGGAGTCACGACTGTCCCATTGGCCGACGAGAAATGCAATGTGACGGGCTACACAGAGTTCGGCATTCAGGGAACTCCTGTCATTGACTTGAGCCGGAATGCTATTTACGTGCTCGCGATGACGAAAGAAAACGGCAACTACGTTCACAAATTGCACGCGCTTGATCTAGGCAGTGGGGCCGAGCTATTCGGGGGTCCGACACGATCGCTGCGACGGTCATTTGTGAATGGTCAAACCTACTCGTTTGTGGACAGATACCAGCAGCAACGTCCCGGCCTCTTGCTGCAGAATGGAATTGTCTACATCGGTTTTGGAGGCCCCGGTTGCAATATCAAGACGGAAATGGGCTGGGTCATGGCTTACGACGGGGGCACGTTGGAGCAGGTGGGAGCTTTCAATGCCTCGCCTGATGTAGACGCTTCCGCGGTCTGGTTATCCGGTGGCGGCCTTGCCGGAGACAACGCGGGCAACATCTACTTCAGCACTGGTGACGGCCTGTTTGATGGTCCAGGCGGGACGCACTTTGGCGACACCGTGATCAAACTGACCCAAGGCAACGGTGTCCTGACTCTCACCGACTATTTCACCCCGTACAATCAATTGTTTTTTCAACAGAATGACCTGGACCTGGGGTCCGGTATCGTCATGCTTTTGCCCGAGCAGGGAGGTGGAAATTTCTCGATCGCGATCGACAAGAACGGAACGACCTACGTTCTCGATCAGGACAACATGGGCGGATACAATCCCGACGGCGACTTCCAGATACCGCAGGAACTTGCTGTTCCAGTGTCGGGTGAAGTCCACGCTGGGATCACCTATTGGAACAACACCCTTTATGTAGCCGCGGAGCAGACTCCGCTCCAGGCATATGCGTATTCCAATGGACAGCTTTCTCTTCAGCCAATATCGCAGGCGTCGAAAGCGACTGCCAACCCAACCGGGGGGATTGTTTCTTCGAACGGTGTGCAGGATGGAATCTTCTGGCACGTAACTTTTCCAACCAACAAGCTCTTTGCATACGATGCGACGGATCTTACGCATGAGCTGTACGACAGTGGCATGGAACCGACGCGCGACAAGATGGGGCCGCTGGTCCATTTTGGAATGCCCATCGTGGCCAACGGCAAAGTCTATGTGGATGGTAAGAGTCAGCTGACGGTCTTTGGGCTATTACCGGTATTTGCGCCTGTCGGTGGGAATAACCAGACTGCTCTCGTCGGTACCACCTTGCCTCTTCCACTGCAAGCTGGTCTGCAGGATCCTTACACCGGCAATGCGATTGCAACCCCGGGGATTCCGGTCACCTTCACCGCGAGCGGTAAGGCAGGCTCCTTCTCGAATCCCCAGACTGTCACCGATAACACGGGGACTGCCACCACCAACTACACGCTTTCAAAAAAGCCCGGAACATATACCATCACCGCATCGAGCGCCGGCTACGCGAGCGCTGTTTTTACGGTAACCGCAACTACCGGTAGTCCAGCGGTCCTCGCGGTTGCGAAGGGAAGCGGGCAATCCGCCCCGGTTAAGACGGCCCTCCCATCCCCCTTGCAAGTGAAGGTCAAGGATGCCCAGGGGAATCCTATTCCGGGAGTGGTGGTTTCTTTCAGCGATGGAGGAGCCGGCGGCGTGGTCTCACCGTCAACGGCTACTACCGATTCAACGGGTATTGCCACGACCACCTATACGACGGGGACCAAGGCGGGCACAGTAATGATCACCGCCTCCGCATCCGGACTCAGCGCCGTCCTTCAAAGAGACGGTTCTTGCTGGACCTCCCGCCTCGCTGGCGATTTACTCCGGCAACAATCAGACGGTGAAGGCGGGCGCGACCGCGGCCAAGGCATTGGTGGTGCTGATTCAAGATCAGTATGCGAATCCCGTGCGATCGGCTTCCATCAGCTTTAGTGACAATGCGGGCGGAAGTTTTTCGCCGAATCCGGCGGTCAGCAGTCCGAAGGGAATCGCATCGACGCGTTACACGGCTCCCGCGCAGACAGGAACGGCGACTGTTACCGCTTCTTCGCCCGGGGTGAATTCGGTTTTCTTTACGATTAATGTGGATTAAGCGCCATTCTTAATCGCTGTTTGCACCAAATTTAGTGCACCTATGAATTTGGTGAAGAAGGTGAATCGGACATTGCTGGGTCGTCTAAACAGCAATCATTGCGGTTACTTACGGAACTCTGCGTCCAAAATCGAGATGGTACAATTCGGTAAATTCCCCCAGTACGCTGGAGGTTGCTGATTGTAGCTTCAAGGTGAAGGCGGACATACCAAACTAGTCTTCTCGACCTCAGTTGGCTCAGCACTTTAAGCCGTCAGGCTTTGCCTCCCCATCGAATTATGAGCAAGAAAATTGTCATCATCGGAGCAGGGCCGACCGGGCTAGGCGCGGCCTACCGATTACACGAACTGGGTTATGACAATTGGGTGTTGTACGAGAAGTCGGACGAAGTCGGTGGCCATGCTACATCCCACGTTGATAACAAAGGGTTTGTCTGGGATGAGGGCGGCCATGTCATCTTCTCCCACTACAAATATTTTGACAATCTGATCGACTCGGTTCTCGGCAAGGAACAGCACGAGCGAATCCGCGAGAGTTGGATCGTAAAGGGCGAATCGCTGGTCCCATATCCCTTTCAGAGCAATCTGCGCTACCTTCCAAAGGATGTTCAGGTGAAGTGCCTGGTCGGTGCCGCGAAAGCTGCATCCAATGGCGGTGGCCGCGAAGCCGCCAACTTCCGTGACTGGGTTCTGGCCACGTTCGGTGAGGGGATCGCTGATGCATTCATGTTCCCCTACAACTCAAAGGTCTGGACAACGCCGCTCGAACAGATGTCCAAGTCATGGATCGCCGACCGCGTCGCAGTAATGGATTTCAAGAGGCTCCTGGAAAACGTCCTGTACGAGAGGGATGACGTCAGCTGGGGTCCCAACAGCAAGTTTAAATTTCCGTTGCATGGTGGAACCGGCGAGATCTATCGGAGGATGGCGAAGATATTTGCCGGCAAGATTCAAACCGGCAAGAAGCTGGCGGAGATCGATCCCGTTCGCCGACGCGTCTCTTTCGCGGATGGAACCGGTGATACCTACGATGTGCTGATTTCGACGGCGCCTCTCGATCTGTTCGTCAAAATGATGAAGCCCGCCGACAACAAACTCCTCGATGCATCGAAGGGGTTGGAGCACAACAACCTTCTGGTGCTCGGGCTCGGATTGAAGAAGAAGATTGAAACGGGCATGTGCTGGATCTATTTCACCGATGAAGACATGCCGTGTTATCGCGCGACCTACTTCTCGCATTATTCGCCGAATAATGTTCCGAATGGCGACACCGAGCAGTACAGTTCGCTGATGTGCGAAATGTCGTTTCGCGTAGGCGAGACGCCCGATCCAGAGAAGATTCTTGACCAGGTTACAACTGGATTAATTAAAGCGAAGTTGCTTGAAGAGGCGGACCGGCGCTGCGTCGTGTCGCGCTATCATCGGGTTGTGGAGTATTCCTATCCGATTCCCACGCTCGGCCGTGATCCTGCTCTAGCTGTCCTGCAACCGGCCTTGTTATCCCAGGGAATTTACTCGCGGGGACGTTTCGGCGCATGGCGCTATGAGATCGGCAACATGGACCACTCCGTGATGATGGGAGTGGAGGCCGTCAACAATATTCTGGCGGGAGAAAAAGAAGAGGTTTTTCAAAGCAACTAGCCACTAGGGAACTATGCCGACAGCCGAATCCATTTCAGAGAAGAAGGTCGGGGGTGCCGCACCGACCGTCAGCGTGATCATTCCGACCTACAAGACCGCCAACCTGATTGCGGCTTGTCTCGATTCCGTTTTCGCCCAGACCTATAAAGACTTCGAAGCTGTCGTCGTTAATGACGGGTCGCCCGACACGCCGGAACTCGAGAAGGTGTTAGCGCCGTATATGGACCGGATCATCTACATCAAGCAGGAGAATAAACGTACGGCGGGAGCGCGAAACAACGCGATCCGGAATGCCAGAGGCGAGTTCGTCGCTTTTCTTGACAGTGACGACACCTGGATGCCAGATCACCTGTCTTCGCAGATGCAGATGTTTTCCGCGGACCCTTCGCTGGGCCTGACCTATTCGAACGGTTTGGTCGGAATGCCAGGCGAGGAGCGCGAGTTCATGGAGCGCTGTCCCTCGAATGGGGAAGCGACGTTCGACTCGTTACTAGTGGAGCGCTGTCAGATTCCGATTTCTACCGTGGTAGCACGCAAGACCGCAATCGTGAAGGCTGGCATGTTCGATGAGAAACTGGCGCGGTGCGACGATTACGACATGTGGGTGCGGACCGCGTTTCATGGGGCAAAGATCGCGTATTCGCGCAAAGTTCAGGCGCGCATGCCGGTGGGACGCCCTGGTTCGCTGAGTCAATCGCGTGCGCGAATGGCTGAGGGATATTGGACCATCCTCGAAAAGTACAAGCAGACTCTTCCGCTTAAAGAAGTAGACCGAAAAGTGGTAGAGAAGCGCGCTGCCGAAATCCGTGCGAGATTTTTGCTGGAAGAAGGCAAGAGCAAGATGGACCAGCGCGACTTCGCGCAGGCGCGGAAACTGTTTTCAGAGGCCAACCAGTATTTGCATAAGGCAAGCCTGAGTCTCACCGTCATTGGCTTGAGCATTGCGCCGGGAGCGACGTCGAAGCTTGTTTCGTATTGGAACCGCATTCGAAATTGAGCATCGGGTGATTGTTTCAGCAGGAATTCGATTTGTTTGGTTTGGAGAGCTTTGGACTATCCAATGATTAAGCGTCTGATTGCTGGCGGAAAACGGATCGTTGGCTTGCATCATCCGGGCCGTAACCTGAAGGTATTTCCGGACGACGTGTTTCTCGTCTCTTATCCCGAAGTCGGGCAATACCTGGACGCGCTTTCTGATCGCGAACCTGGTTTTTCCCGAGAAGTACCCTGATTTCTCCAATATCAACGAATTGATTCCAGATCCCGAAGGGCTGGCAAAGCGGCATCTGGATCGCATGCCTCGGCCGCGCTACATCAAGAGTCATCAATATTTTGATCCGCGGTACCCGAAGGTGATCCATGTAGTCCGGGATCCGCGCGATGTCGTCCTCTCGGAATATCATTTTGACATCAAGCGGCGTGCGATCAGCGATGACTATCCGCTGGAAAAATTTGTTTCGCGATTTGTTCGAGGGGAAGTCAACCATCCTTACGGTACTTGGGCTGAGAATACGGCGACCTGGTTTTATACGCGCGGCAACAGTCCGCGCCTCTTGCTCGTTACCTATGAGTCGCTCCAGTCCGAAGGTCCCCACCAGATGGCGAGGATTGCCGAGTTCCTCGAAGTTCCCGCCAATCCGGAGAGGATTGCATTTGCCATCGAGCAGAGCTCTGCAAGCCGCATGAGGGAACTCGAGAAGAAACAAGGTCATCTGTGGTCTTCGACTCGAGAGACGCGGCAGGACAAACCATTTGTGCGCGCTGCCAAGGCTGGTGGCTGGAAGACGGAATTACCGGAAGCGGGCATCGCGGAAATTGAAACAGCATGGGGCGGACTAATGCGGGAACTGGGGTACGAACTCGCCGTCTCCAGCCTCGTGCATGCGGGGACGGAGCGCGGTTGAGCGGCATTTTCTTCGCGCAGGCGAAAGAGGTCAAACGAACATGAGTGGCGTAATGCGGCACCTTAAAGCGGGCGTAAAGCGTGCGATGGGAACGAATATTCCTGGCCGCAGCCTCGTCATCCTTCCAGAAGACGTTTTTCTGGTTTCGTTTCCGAAGTCCGGCAATACCTGGACAAGATTTCTACTTGGCAATCTGATGTTCCCCGATCAACTGGCGACGTTTGCCAATATCCATAGGTTGATCCCCGATCCTACGGGCACGACCAAACGCGACTTTGAGCGGTTACCGAACCCTCGCATCATCAAGAGTCACGAATGCTTTGATCCGCGCTATCCGCGCGTGATTTACATTGTGCGCGATCCGCGCGACGTGGTTGTTTCTCAGTACCACTACCATCGCAAGATCAAGAAGATTGAAGACGATTCGCCCATAGAGAAGTTCGTTGGACGGTTTCTGGCCGGAGAAACTTGTCCTCATGGCTCATGGGGGCAAAACGTTATTACTTGGCTGGCGACAAGCGAAGGCGATCCTCGGTTCCTGATGTTGCGGTATGAAGATATGGTCGCAGACACGCCGCGAGAGCTTCGAAAGATTGTTTCGTTCCTTCACCTGAACACTTCGTCGGAGCAGATCGCTCAGGCGGTCGAAAGAAGCTCTGCGGGACGCATGAGAAAGCTCGAGCAGGCGCAGAGCGAAGATTGCGGGCTGACGAAGGGCTCGCGGAAGGATTTGTCGTTTGTTCGCGCGGCTGGTTCTGGCGGATGGCGGAAGGATTTACCGGGGCCGATGGTCGAGAAGACTCGAAGCGGCTTGGGGACCGATCATGCGGCATCTGGGTTATGAACTGGCGACGCAAGCGCCTTCGGAAGCGCGTGACTATGCGGGTCTCGGAATCTTTTCTCGGGCCAGCGATTAAAGGTGCTCAAAGAGTTATCACTGAGTTTCTGTCATAAGGACCATGGCAACTATGATCGGGGAATATGATCGGGCAGCTCAAATACGTTTTTAAGTACGCGCTCGGCCTCGATCTTGCCGGAAAGCATTACACAGTCTTTCCCGACGATACGTTTCTCGTGTCGTATCCCAAGTCAGGCAACACTTGGGTTCGGTTCCTGCTGGCAAACTTGATCCATCCAAACGAGACTGTCGGCTTCTCGAATATCAATCGCCTGCTTCCTGCACCAGGCGTGCTATCAAAACGCTTTCTCAAGAAGTTGTCGCGTCCTCGCATCATGAAAAGCCACGAGCCCTTCGACGTGCGCTTCCGGAAAGTGATTTATCTCGTTCGCGATCCGCGCGACGTTGCTGTCTCGGAGTATCACTTCGATCTCAAGAAACGCTATATCGCTCCGGACATGTCACTCGAGCAGTTCGTGAAGCTCTTTATTTCGGGCGAAACGTCCTCCTACGGTTCGTGGTGGGAGCACGCGGCGAGCTGGATTGGTCCGCGTTATGGAAACCCCCGATTTCTGCTGGCGCGGTATGAAGACCTGTTAGCCAATCCAATTGAAGAGACAGCTAAGATCGCCGAATTTCTAGGCATCAAAGCTGACCGTGAGAGGCTGGAGACTGCGGTAGAGCGAAGTTCCGCCGATCGCATGCGCAAACTCGAAAAGCAGGATGCCGACAAGTGGACAGGAACGAAGAACACGGTCAAAGAAATTCCATTTGTGCGCGCTGCAAAATCGGGAGGGTGGAAAGAAAGTTTGCCGAGACACTCGGTCGAGGAAATTGAAGTAGCGTGGTTCCCGCTCATGAACTTTCTGGGCTACGAATTGCAAAGCAAGGAACTTGACAGTAAAGCCATCCCAATCTGGGCGAAGACCGGTCAGCCTCTGTAGCGATCAGCGTCGATTCGAATCAAACTGAAAAGGAATGAGCAGTCGGTGAATGACTAAGATCAACAAGCGGCAAATCATGAAGAACGTCGGATCAACCTGGTTTTCACTGGGTTGCGACGTTCTGGTTGGTCTGTTTTTGTCGCCCATTATCGTGCACTGGCTGGGCGACACTGCATTCGGCATCTGGGTTCTGATCTTTTCGATTACCGGCTATTACGGCCTGTTTGATCTCGGAATCCGCTCTTCCATCGTTCGCTATGTTTCCAAGTTCACTGCCACGGACGACGTCGAAGATCTTGCCAAACTCGTTAACACGGCGCTTTTCACCTATAGCTGTCTTGGTGTCTTGAGTCTCATTATCACGGCGATTCTTTCGATCTACGTCGATCACATTTTCAAGATTCCGCCTGAACTGTATTCGCAAACGCGGTGGCTGCTGGTCATTGTCGGGACATCGGTTGCCATCGGCTTTCCGCTCGGCGTTGTGGGCGGATATCTGGACGGCTTGCAGCGTTTCTATGTGAACAACTGGGCCAATATCGGAGGCGATGCGGCTCGCCTCGTTCTGATTCTGATCGCGATCCGGCAGGGACGAGGATTGCTCACCATCGCAGCGATCACCGTTGGAGCGCCGCTTGTGATTTCAATGCTGCGCAGCATTGTCGCTTACCGCATTCGACCTGTGCCCTTCGGCTTCCGGTACGTGAATCGCGATACCTTCCGCACCATCGTCAACTACAGCAGCGTGACGCTGATCATCATGATCGCGACGCAGCTCAAGTTCAAAAGCGACAACGTGGTCATTGCCACGATGATCTCGGCGGCTGCGGTGACGTATTTCAGCATCGGCGCGCGCATCGTCAGCTATGCGCAGCAAGTCGTCATGGCGCTCGCGCAGAATTTTCTTCCTATTGCGAGCCAGTCAGAAGCGACCGGGAACATGGACCGGTTACGTAAAGTGTTTGTTGCCGGCAATCGCTTCTGCGCATTCACGGCATTGCCGATCACGGCGGTTCTCCTCATTCTCGGGCAATCGCTGGTCGAGGTGTGGATGGGAAAGAAATACGCCGCCCTCAGCTATCCGGTAATGGTCATTCTCGTTATTTCCGCGAACCTCATGTGGTGCCAGGCGGCTTCGGGACGCGTGCTCTTCGGAATCAGCAAGCATCGCACCTGGGCCTACGTGACGCTCACGGAAGGGATCGTCAACCTGCTCCTCAGCATAGTGCTCGTTCATTACTTCAAGCGCGCTGGACACGGTCCCTATTACGGCATCTACGGCGATGCGCTTGGAACCGCGATACCGCTGGCCTGCACGATGACGCTGTTTATGCCGCGACATTTGTGCAAGCAACTTGGCATCCGCATGTGGACGTATTTGCGGGAGGCATATGCTTTACCGCTCCTCATCACTACGCCACTGGTGGTTGCGCTTCTGCTGATGCGGAACTGGTTCCATCCCCACAATTACCGTCAGCTTGCTGCTCAATTGGGAATTGCGGGAATTGTTTACGGGCTCGGTGCGTTCTGGGTGTTCGCAACCAAACGCGCATTTAAGGTTGGAGAGCTTGTTCCACACGGAGATGTCGCGATGGTGGCAGATGGAATGGGTACGACAGCGTATCAGCAACAGGACGTGTAGATCCGTTGTGGGCAGATTGAGAGGTCCGTCAGGTTTCAAGAGTCCCTTGTTATGAGACCCCTCCCCCCTCCCCTAATTTTCTCCGATCTTCCTGAATGCTGATTTAGTGGGAATTAGAGTGTGGTAGCTCTTGGCTCTTGCCAAAGATCAGAACGCAGCGCTTGTGCGCTACCCCTATCCAGACTCTTCGATCTGGTATGTCAAAAATTTCGCTGGACGTCAGTCATTATCCGGTGGCGTGGTTGCTTCCTTTCGATTCTGGAAAAATTTTCCGTTCTTCGCGGACGGGACGACCGTGAAGGGTAGTGGACTTTGATTGAAGTTGAAGAAGTCCGACAGGTCGCCGAGCGCATAAGAGTCTGCATATCCGACTGAAGGGTCAATTTGTGGTATTCCAAATTGTTCCTCGATAAAGCGGAGGATGCTGCCAAAGTCGTTTTGCTGGTGCGAAATGTAGCCCGGCTTCGCATAGGGCGAGATCACGATGATGGGCACGCGGAAGCCGTACTCGTAGGAATTCGTGTTGCGCATCGGTGGGGGTACGTGATCGTACCAACCTCCCCAATCATCCCAAGCGAGAATGATGGCGGTATCCGACCAGAACGGACTAGTGCCGATGGCGTTCACAATCGAAGCCACCCAGGATGGTCCCAAGCCTTTGTTGCCTTCGGCGTGATCGGAAGCTGCACCATCGGGGATGACCCAGGTGACAGTAGCGAGTTGACCATTGTTGATATCAGTGATGACCTGCGCTCCCGTTCCCTCGATTACGACGTTCGGCTTGGGATTGGTCCAGTCGGGTCCGTTACACGAAAGCTGATTGGGTTGACCCGTAGGTTGACACATGTGCTGGATCGCGTCGGGTGACGTCCAGATCGAGCCGTCGGCCGCTGCGTAATATTTCCAAGTCAATTTTGCTTGATCGAGTACATCGGTCAACGTGGGATGCTCGAAGCATTCGGGTCCATCGAGTTGTATGTATGCATTATTGGGAAAAGGTTGACTGGCATCGAGGAGGTTGAGCGCCGCGCTAGGAGGCGCAAGGCACCCTGCGCCCGCGCTTCCGTCAGCGCGCTGATAATTTGTGGGATTCCCAGCCACATAAATTGTGCCGGACTCGGTAGTCGCCGAAGTTCCAGAAATGATGTACTGGTGAGCGGGAAAGCTTGGGCCCTGGTTGGTCTGAAACATCCTATCGCCGAATGCGTAGGTTTCAGCCAGGGTGAAATACGGTTGAATATCGGAGGCTTGCACGTACTGAAATGCCGGATTTGCAGGACAGTTGTTTTGCGGGGCACAGTCGACAAGGTCAGAGCCGTTCATCAGGCAATCGGTGCCGTCCCACTGGCATGCGAGCAGGAATGCACTATGGCCGTGATCGATATCGTAGCTCGTCACCAGGGAGGTGGGCGTAAGAGTGACGGTTTGACCGACTGAATTCTTGCCGCTGCTGGCGATGTCAGCGCCCCGGTTGATCAAAACAGGATCCTGAAACAAGTTATCGGGGGTGCGGTTTTCCTGGAATATCACGACTACGTGATTGATTTTTCCCACCCCTCCGCCCGTGCCGATCTGCGTGGGATCGGCCGCTGTAGCATCGGCTGCCCCTCCGCCAGAGACTGTCGCCTGATTGGTAATCGACCCTGAGGCGCTGGGCGCAACGTTAACCGTCACAATCACCGAAGGGTAGCTGGCGCCGGCGGAAAGTGCATCGGAGCGACTGCACGACACTGAGCTGATCGTACAACTCCAACCCGTGCCGCCGATATTTGAGGCGGTGAGTCCGGAAGGCACGGAGTCGGTCACGGTTACCATTCCGCTGCTCGAACCTGTTCCTGTGTTTGAAACGCTGATGGCATACTGGCCAACTCCTCCGGGTACAAAATTGCCGGCGTGGGTCTTGGCGATGCTCCACGCGGCAGGAGAAGATGAGCTACTGCCACCGCTGCCGCCTCCGCAACTGCTGATGACTCCAACGAGGCAGATGACACAGAAGGAGAGATGGCCGGGACGCACCCTGATCATGAAGCGACTCCTAGTCCAAACTTTGCACGTTAAATTCAGTTCGAGATTCGGGCCAGACCGTAATCTCCCGGAAGCACTACCGCTTCCTTCCGGACGACGTTCTGCGGATAACCGCAACCTTGTTGACGATTGGAGATTGAGTTGGCTGACAAACGTGTGATGCTGCGCGGAAGCGCCAACGTTGGCTTTTCTTCTCTTATTTCTCGGCAGAGTGTTGAATCTACAAGTACCCCCCAGCGTCAATACCATAGAGAAGCCAGTCCAGCTCTGGAGGGTTCGCCAGCGATCAAGGGTCTGTGAGGGGAGCGCGTGATTATCCCCGGGTCCGGCGAGCTAATCTGCTTGGAATCAGCCTGTTAGAGGCTCATGTTTGAATTCGCAGTTATCTCGGGCGTTCGTCATATTGACAATCCTTCCGGGCATGGTAGTTTTTTAATAACGGCTTTTTGCACCATCCCCGCCGAGCTAATCGATTCCCGACCGGAGGTCCGTAGCGCCCGATGAAGAAAGTTCTGACTGTATTGCTATCCCTTTTGGTGGTGGCAGGGGCGGCGGGCGCCAAGGTTTCGGGCAAGATCGTAGATTCCACCATGGTGTGGAATGGCATTACCCGCTACTACGAGGTTTACCTTCCTCCTAATCTTCCGGCGAACCCGTCGATGGTTTTGATGCTGCATGGAACGAATTTTGCAGTCCCTCCAACACCCCTGTCGACGCTCATGTGGGGATGGCAGAACGTTGCGAACCAGTATGGATTTATCCTAGTCAAGCCTGCTTCTACCTACAATTCCAAAATCGGGGCAGTGGAACTGGGACGCGTATTACATGGATTCGGCATTTCTCGCGCCGCCGGACGATTCCGGCTTTCTGCGCCAACTGATTATTAATTTGACAGCTCAGTACGATGTGAATCCCAAACAAGTGTTCGTCGCCGGGTTTTCTTCGGGCGGGCAGATGGCGCATCGAGTGGCGGTTGAGATTTCCGATCTGGTGGCGGCGGTTGTGATCGGCTCCGGCACGATTGTAGGGCAGACAGCTCGCCCACCGATCACTTGCCTGGACCTGCGGTAGCGCCGGTCTCGATCCAGGAGTGGCATGGCACAGCGGATCACGGTATCCCGCCATGCAACAATGGGATCACCAAATATTCCGGTAAGTCTTTCTACCTGGCGACCGTGGACGATTCCTTTAACTACTGGACGCAGCAGAACGCGTGCTCGCAATTTCAGAACAGCAAGCCACTCTGCGCAAACGGGCAGGCTAACCAGAATACGACCGGCAATGATGCAACTGGATGTTCGAATAAGACAGAAGTCCAGTTTATTTGGGAAGAGAACGTGGCGCACTCGTGGCAGCAGCAGCATGATACGGTGCGCTGGCAATTTTTTGCATCGCACCCGAAGCCGTGATCAGGGTGCCGATTCACTGTTGAACGATGCAGGTTCGCAAGATCAAGCAGCAGAGGAGAAAGTCGTGAAAAATCAAAATCGCCGCGATTTTGATTGTTTTGCTGCTAACGGCCTCGGCGAGCGCAGGCACGCCGAAGCCAGCGGTACCATCATTGATTCCACGATGACTGGAACGGGATTACGCGCTACTACGAGGTGTATCTGCCTGCCAATCTTCCGGCAAACCCGCCGATGGTGCTGATGCTGCATGGGACAGACAAATCCGTTCCTCCAGCGACGCCCATTAAGTACATGTGGGGATGGCAGAATGTCTCGAACAAGTATGGGTTCATCCTGGTCAAGCCGGCGTCGACCTACAACAAGCAGTCTGGACAATGGAATTGGGATGCCTACTACATGGACCACGCGTTTCAAACTCCGCCGGATGATTCGGGCTTTCTGCGGCAATTGATTCTGCACCTTATCGCCAACTACAACGTGAATCCGAAGCAAGTGTATGTTGCTGGATTTTCATCGGGGGCGCAGATGGCGCATCGAGTTGGGGTCGAAATTTCCGATCTGGTGGCGGCAGTTGTCATCGGGTCGGGCACGATTGTCGGTCAACCGAGCCCACCGCCGATCACACTGCCCGGTGCTGCTGTTGCTCCAGTTTCGATTCAGGAGTGGCACGGGACAGCCGATGGCACGATTCCGCCTTGCAACAATGGCATCACGAAGTATTCAGGCTATAAGTTCTATCTGGCGACGGTGGATCAGTCTTTCAATTACTGGAAGCAGCAAAATTCCTGCACGAGTTTGAAGAACAGCGTGCCGCTGTGTAAGAACGCGCTTCCAAACCCGAATACGACGGGAAATGATGCGACGGGATGTGCGAAAAACACCGAAGTGCAGTTTATTTGGGAGTCGGGTGTAGGACACAACTGGCAGAACTCGGAAGACACAGCACGGTGGCAGTTTTTCGCTGCGCACCCGAAACCGTAAGGCGCCTGTACGCGACGCATGTACGAGGAAGCGGAAGCGGAGCAACATAGAATCTGAATGGTAGGGACGACTCTCGGGCCAAGAACTTATGAATGTTGAGCAGGTAGCCAGTAGCAATGACGAGATGATGAAACAGCTAGCCACCTTCATAACCGATAAGGTGATGAAGGGCAAAAGCGTGGAAATTTCGGCTGATACCCCGCTGGTGTCCTCGGGGCTGATTGACTCGTTCGCCATGATTGAAGTTTTTCTGGAACTTCAGAAGATTGCCGGGAAAAAAGTTCCCGCCAGCAAGGTGCAGGCGAAGGACATGGACACGGTGCGGCTCATGTTCGCCATGGCGGATAAGTTTGGCAAACCAGCGAAAAGCTAAGGTCAAAGTTAGTCAAAAGTCAGAAGTCAAATTGAAGAAGTGAACTCGCGATTGCGGATTGCAGATGTCAGATTGGAGAATTAAAAAGCCTTTCACTCTGACGCGGCTCTCGGCGTTCGATTCTACTTCTGCAATTTGACTTTTTACTTTTGCATTTTTTTTTTAGTCTTTCCAGTTGCTCAGCATCTCTGTAATCTTCCCGCGATCGATCTTGCCATTCACATTCAAAGGCATTTGGGGAAAATGATAGATGCGCGTCGGGACCATGTATCGTGGCAGACGGGTTTGGCAGGCAGCGATGACCTTGCTATCGAGTGAGGGGTCGGAACCGGAGACGACGCCCACAATTCCCGACGCTGTCCCATCGGAGAGAGGCCAGGGAATGGCCACTGCCAGCTCCGTTTGGGAGGCTTCTCTGAGAACGAGATCGATTTCCTGCAACTCCACTCGATAGCCGCTGATCTTGACTTGGAAGTCGCGGCGTCCCAGGTAGAACAGGCAGCCACGGTCGTCCTGGCGAACCAGGTCGCCGGTGCGATACCAAATCTGATCGCCGGTATGCTTCAGGCGGACAAAACTCTTTGCGGTCTTGACGGGATCGTTCAAATATCCGCGCGTGACCTGCGATCCGCCTAAGCACAGTTCGCCGCTTTCGCCGACTGGAACCGGCTCGAGCTCTTCGTTCACGGCACAGACATGTTGGCCGTCAAAAGGCCAGCCAATCGGCACCAGCCCGCGGACGCACTCGGCGGGCGATGTTTGCGAATTCCACCGATACCAGGTGATGGCGATGGTGGCCTCGGTCGGACCGTAAAGATTTTCGAGAATTGAATTGTTGGCTGCCTGCTGCCATGCCTCTGCGAGAGTGGCGGACAAGGCTTCGCCGCAGAAGAGGCTCCAGCGCAGGGTGGGAAACTCTCCAGGCTGCAAAAGTCCGACCTTCGAGGCGAACATCGCGACCGACGGCACGGAGAACCAGCAGGTCAACGCTTTCTCGTCCACCATGGTCGCGGGAGTCAAAGTCTGTTCGGTGTAGGGGCAGAGCGTTGCTCCCGCGTCCCAGCAGGTGAACAGATCATGCACGCTCAGGTCGAAGGTCAAATCGAAATTCTGTGAACAGCGGTCGGCTGCATGAAAGCCAAATCGCTTGGCGGCGTATTCCATGTAGGCGACTACGTTCGACTGGCTGACGGCAACTCCCTTTGGCACTCCTGTGCTGCCGGATGTAAAAAGCAAATAGGCGGTCGCATCGGCGTGCACAACGGGATCAGAGGGGTCTGCCACATTGGACAAATCGCTCGCTCGAACGACCGTATGATGCGAGAGCGATTTGGGATCCGGTTCTGACCCGGGATCTGGAAAAATCAATGTCAGCGGCGTGTCGAGTTGGGGCAGGAAAGTCGCCAATGTGGCAACACACTCCTTTCCCACGATGACCGTCTTGCAACCGGAGGCCTTGAGCATGACCAGCGTTCGCTCCAAAGGAAACTTCGGGTTCAACGGAACGTAGCCGCGGCCGCTTCCCAGGATGCCGAGGATCCCTCCATAGGCTGCGAGGCTCCGGCTCGCCAAGAGTGCGACCACATCTTCGGAAGAGCCCAAACTATCGTTGAGGCGAGCCGTGATTTTGCCGGCGTAGTTCCATAGTTGCTCGTAGCTCAGAACGTCGTCGCCGAGTTCAAGGGCGGGATGGCTGGGGTCGGCAAGCAGGGAACGGAAAAAACCACTGATCAAACTTCTCGGTTGTTTCTGCGGAACCATGGTTCACCTGGATTGAATTAATAAGGAACCAACTAATGCTAATTCGGGAGTTAAGAATATCGACCTGTGATTGCCTTCAGATTCGCGGACTTCAATGTTTACGTTGCAGGATTTCGAATAGGCGATCCGCGACGATCTGATTGCCCTCCGGCTTGAGGTGCGAAATCCCGACGTAGATCGAACCCTTCTGATCATCCAAGAGATCGCCGAGATAGAGAAGCCCCGGCGGGTTCAATTCGCGTGCGTTTTTGTAGACTTCCTCGTACATCCGCCCCATGCCGGGGAATTTCTTATATTCCACTGCTAGGACTTGCTGCTCGTAGGGCGTGAGTTCTTTATGGCCGACTGCCATATTCGGATACCAGGCAAAAATCGGATGGAACCCGTACTGTTTGCCCAGGAGAGTGATGAACTCCATGTTCTGAACGTAATTCTGGACTACTTCGGGAGCCATGGCGACGGGATCCGGACCCGTAGCAATGGTTTCCACGGCCTTGCGGTGGAAGGGAGCTTTAGCGGCAATTTTGTCGAGGAGGTGGTACGTGTTGGTTTGGCTAAGGTAAGAGAAGTGCGCTTTCTGTCCGGCTCCCCACTTGTCGAGAAAATTCTTGAAAGAACTGTAGTTGCTGTGCACATCGTTCAGGCCACTCTGGTAGGCAGTGAAGGCCTCGGTGCCGCCGTCGTAAAAGAGGACTTCGTTGGGCTTGTGGCTGGCATGTTTCAGGTTTTCCATCAGTCCGATCAGCTCTTGGGTATTTGACCAGCCTTTCTCCGCATAATTGACGATGCAGACTGGCCGACCGGCCTTCTCGTAATCCGCCGCGATGAGAGAAGGAATGGTATCCGAGTCGGGCGCGCCCGCACCCCACATCACGGAATCGCCGAACATCCAGATCGTGAAGGTCTTGTCGTCGCATTGCGTGTGTAGCGTGCGCCGTACTCCATCCTGATTGATCGATATAAGCTGGCCGTTGAATGGCTGCCGCCGCCACAGAACCCAGGGGTGATACGTAATCTTGTTGGCTTGGGCGAATTCTTTCCAGTACTGGTTTTCTGCCGTGTTTTGTTTTTGGGCGAGCTCTATTTTGACCGCCATTTCCATAACGTCAGCGGCGGCAGGAAGGTAACGGAAATAGGAATACACTTCGCCCAACACAAGCAGAAGCACGCACAACGTGATGGCGACACAGAGACGAACAGCGAAATACTTGAGAAGCGGCTTATAGCGCGCTATCGCCGGTCCACTATCCAGCGTGGGGCTGCTCTCGGTTACAGGGGCCACCGGCTCAACCTCTCTCTCGTTGTGTCGTTGTCGGCACGGTTACGAATCCCAGCATAGTTTTTCTCAGAAACAGCACGTGTGGTCGAACGAAGCTCCAATCGGCTAAAAGAGCGCATACATTACAGGTCCGGTTTGGGCGTGGCCGGGCTGAAAAATCACGCTTAAATACAAGGTCGCTACCAGCACGACCGGCACAATCCACACCCAGCGTTCCCGGGCGAAAAGAGCAAGAAGATTTTTAATTCGACTGGGCGCTGTGCGGTCGCTGGCGGATTCCGCTAGTCGGTCGAGCAGCATGGTTCCGGCGATAACGGCGAAGTAACCCACGGCCGCCACCAAGACCATCACGTAGAAGCTGCGGTCCAAAGTCAGGTGCCGGTAACTGTGCAAGGAGGCGATTGCCTTGAGCATACCCAATGCCTGCGGGATGCTCTCCGCACGAAAGAAAATATAGCCAATGCACACCGCACAAAAGGTCAGCCACCAGGAGATCAGCGACGGCAGTAGCCCCGACCATTCGAATCCCATGCGCTTGCGAAATTCCTGCCACTGCCGATGTGCGACCAGCAGAAGGCCGTGCCAAACGCCCCAGCATATGTACAGGATGTTTCCCCTGTATCCGGGTGTAATGTGCCAGGCCCCGAAAACAAGCATGGCAATCACCAGCGACAAGTTGCGCCACCAAACCTCACGCCGGATGGTCGCCAGAGGTAGAAAAAGAAAGTCGCGAATCCAGAATGACAGCGACATATGCCAGCGCGTCCAAAACTCCGAAATCGTAGCGGATAGGTACGGACGGTTAAAGTTTTCGTGCAACTGGATTCCAAACAGACGCGCTGCCCCAATCACAATGTGGCAGAATCCACAAAAACTGAAATAGAGCTGGAATCCGTAGCCGATTATCAAAAACCAGACATCGATCCCGCTGACTCGTCCTGCGGGATCCGCGAAGGTCGCGTGGTCGAAGAGGGCATCCACCCCCGCTCCCGCGTAGAGGCCGCCGCTCATGACCAATGCCAGACCCGACATGAGGAGGCCAATCGAAACCCGGCGCACCCCAGTCTTCAGGTCGTCATCGTTGACCGCCCAGTCCTGCCGGAACTGGGGCAGCATGCTCGACATCCGACAGATCGGGCCCTGCAGAACTGTAGGCCAGAACGACATGTACAGGCAGAATTCCAGCAGCGTGGGATCAAGATCTTCTTCGCGATAAATTTCCAACAGATAACTCATCGCCTCGAAGGTCCAGAAGGAAATCCCCACCGGGAACAGGATCCGTTTGAGCAGTAAGAGCGGGGAACCGGCCGGCGCGACACTCGAGAGCATCGGCAGGTACTTGAAGACACTAAGTAGGGCGATGTTGGCGAGCAGGCCGACCCACAGTCGGCTGGCCGTAATCCGCTTCTTTAGCCACTCGCCCAGGGCGTAGTTCATCACCGAACTGAAGATCAGAACGACAATTAGCCATGAGCCCCAACTGAAGTAAAACGCATAACTGACGGCAAGGTAGAGCACTTGACGGGCGCGAACCGAGCGGATCCGCATAGCGAGCAACCACACCACCACTACGCCGATTCCGTATATCAGCAATTGCAATGTCATGAGTGGCTTTTGGAAGGTTCAGGATCCAAAGAATATCCGGCAACCGGACCAATCGCTTTATGCTCTCGCGGAGATTACGGATTGTCAATGTTTTCGGGACAGGTCCTTCAAGCCAGCCCGGACCGTAATAGGGGGTTCGGTAGGGTGACGTTCGCGCGAGGTAAGGAGCACTACAGACGGACTAGGATTCGCCCCTACCGCTTTAGTGGCATTGCATAATTTTCGCGTTTCGATAATATGCAACGACCTGTCTTCACGCAGGCCTTGCAGATTGTTCTGGCTTGACCACCGAGTAGACGGTTTTCCCCGATCCCCTGGAGTTGTGAGGTTCAAATGAAGCCCCCGAGCGCGTTACCGGGCTGGATGACCGCAGCGATCCATCCGGTCCTAAATCTGTTGCAGGCGTGGATGTTGACCCTGTCCACGATAGCGTTAACGGTAGTTCTGATCTCCTCTTTCGCGCAGTCGCAGAACGACGTCCTGACGCAGCACAACGATGTTGGCCGAACTGGTCAGAATCTGAATGAAACGTGGCTTACGCCAGCCAACGTCAACGCGAACCAGTTTGGAAAGTTGTTTACCCAAAATGTGGACGGCGTCGTCGTAGGGCAACCGCTATATGCCAGCGGCGTCCTAATGAATGACGGGTTAGTGCACAACGTTGTCTACGTTGCCACCCAGCACAACACGGTGTATGCGTTTGACGCCGATTCAAACCAGGGCAGCAACGCGACCCCCTTGTGGGCGGTGAGTCTGAACGGGGCAGGAACTCCAGATCCGATCTCCGATTATGGATGTACAGGGACACATTTTACGGAGATCGGCGTCACGAGTACGCCGGTCATTGACGCCGCGAAGACGACATTGTACGTGGTGGCCAAGACGCTGAACGGAAGCGATCGCGAATTCAACTTGCACGCGCTCGACATCACGACCGGCGATGAAGTGCTGGGCGGCCCGACGCTGATCATAGGAACGTATGGAGGCACGCAAACCTTCAATGTGCTTTACCAGTTACAGCGCCCCGCGCTTCTTCTGGAAAACGGCCTGATCTATATTGGATTTGGCGGGAATGGCTGCGACATCTATACCTACAACGGCTGGCTGTTTGCGTACGATGCGCAAACGCTGCAACAGCAAGCCGTCTTTGAAGTCGCTCCCAACGGGAAAAAATCATCGATCTGGCAAGGCGGCGCCGGACCATCGGCTGATGCTTTGGGAAACATTTATGTGGCGACGGCGAATGGAACTTACGACGGTCCTGACGGAGATAACGACTTCGGCGATAGCGTCCTGAAACTTGCCTGGAACGGGAAAGTATTTGGCTTGCAGGATTTTTTTACTCCGTACAACCAGTTCTATCTGCAAGATAACGATCTCGACCTTGGCTCAGGGGGAACGTTAATCCTGCCCGACCAGGCAGGAGCCTACCCGCACGAGCTAATTGCCGGAGGAAAAGGGGGAACGCTGTACCTGATCAACCGGGATGACTTGGGCCAGTATGACCCGGACGCCGACAATGTCATTCAGTCTTTTCCCGGTTTTCCATTTGAACTCACCGGGGTCCAATCGTACTGGAACGGTAGCGTATACGTGGCGGGCGACCACGACTACATCAAACAGTATTCGTTAATCAATGGGATGATGACGCCACAGCCGGTGTCCCAATCGACTGTCATTTTCGGAGGTGCAGGGCCAGCATCGACTTCCATTACGTCGAATGGAAATCAAAATGGAATAGTGTGGGCGCTTGGGCATAGCAATCGCATCTTGTACGCCTTCGATGCAACAAATCTTTCCAATCAGCTGTATAGCAGCAACCAGGCGTTGCATGCGCGGGACAAGCTTGGACTAGTGACTCGCTTCGTAACTCCTACCGTGTCTGACGGCAGGGTGTATGTGGCCGGGAAAGGCGCGGTGACCGTCTACGGTCTCTTGTCGTCTCTTTCGTCGTTGAGTGGAAACAATCAGAGCGGGACCCGCGGTCAGCCTTTGCCCGCACCGCTCGTGGTATTGGCAAGCGACGCATACAGCCAGGCTCCGGCGGCGGGTGTTAGTGTGACCTGCGAAGACGGGAAGGCCGGTGGGCAGTTTGTCAACGGCGAAAGCCAGATAACGGATGCGACAGGACAGGCATCGTTTCCCTACCAGCTTCCACGTTCGCTGAAGGTTGTTACCATCACGTGCAGCAACCCGAGCACGAGCAGCACAAAGTTCACGGAAACATCCACATCCGGCGCACCGACGACCTTGAGCATCGTTTCCGGCAACAAGCAAACCGGGCCGCCAAACACTCTGCTGTCGAAGCCCCTTGTCGTGAAGGTCGTTGACGCCGCTGGCCTCAACGTACCCGGGGTTACCGTGTCTTTCACTGACAATGGCGCAGCAGGGTCTTTCTCCTCGAACTCGGTTGTGACTAATGCGCAAGGACGAGCGAGCACTCAGTACACCACCGGGCCCAACACGGGATCGGTGAGCGTAACCGCGTCAGTAACGGGCCTGAATCCAGTGAACTTTACGGTGACTGTGAAGTAGAGCCCGATGGAGCATTGGCGGGAGTGGCCGTTTTGAGCGAAAAGTCGTGGATAGTTCGAGTAAGTGCAACGAATTGCACATACGTCGGGAGTATCATTTCTTAAACTGGGCCTAAGCCAGAAAAGTCTTGTATAATCAGCGGTAGTTCTTTGCTCTTCCTGATGCTCCCCGGCGTCAAACGTGCTGTTTCCCAGGTAGAACCAGCCTTGAGTGGTTTCAGATCGGTGCACGAACGGGCCATTTTGTTTGCCAACTGCTCGGTGCAGAAGTTACATCCAACCAGGTTCGGGATTACTGAATTTTTGATTATGCAATATAGAATTTCGGCGCTAATACTTCTTTGTTTCTCGCTGATGTCCGGTATGTTCGCCCAGCAGCCCTTTACCACTGGGCACTCCGACAACATGCGCTCCGCCGCTAACACGAACGAGACGCTCCTGAACCCGGACAACGTCAACAAGGGCAGCTTTGGACACGTGTGGAGCTTTCCGATTGACTATCAAGCCCTAGCCCAGCCGCTTTACATCCCGAATGTGGTGATGCCCGATCAGACCACTCACAACGTGATCTATGTCGTAACGCAAGCGGATTCGGTTTACGCCATCGACGCCGACGATGGTTCGCAATTGTGGTATGCCAGCATGCTCGACGGGGGCCTGCCTGCCAGCGGGCAGTCTCTGCCTTGCGGAACGCTTGGCGGATTCAACCAGGAAGGAATTGTTGGCACTCCGGCCATTGACACGAATAGCAACACGATGTACCTGGTCGCCAAGACCATGAGCAATGGGACGGTTTACCATTCGTTGCATGCTATCGATCTTGGGACGGGAGTTGACCGCCAAGGCAGTCCAGTTCAGATCACGGCGAGCAGCACGAGTCAGAAGGGTAAGTTCACGTACTTCAACAGCCTGCACCAAAAGAATCGTCCTGGCCTGCTGTTGATGAACGGCGTCGTTTACATGGGCTTCGGATCGAATGGCTGTAATGATAACAACACTGGATGGGTGCTCGCATACGATGCAAGCACTTTGGGGCAGCTCGGCGCATTTAACACGTCGCCCGACATCGGGCTCACGTCGATTTGGCAGACAGGCAATGGTTTGGCGGCCGACGCCGCTGGAAACATATACGTTTCAACTGCCGAAAGCGCGAACTACGGCGGTCAAAGTTATCCGAATAGCGTGCTGAAACTGACCCTCAACCCCTCGCCGCAGTCGCCCACAGGTTATGAACTTGATCTTACCGACTTCTTCACTCCATGGTCGGTTGCCATGCTGAATTCGAATGATCTGGATTTAAGTTCGGGCGGCCCCGTAGTGCTGCCGGACCAGGATGGTTCGTTTCCGCACGTGGTTATCGCGGCGGGGAAGCAAGGGGAAGTCTACGTTTTGGATCGCGATAATCTGGGTCAGTTTGTGCCGGGAGGGAACACCGATCCCCAGATCATCGACGAATTTCCACTCGTGAATAATGGCGAGTTGATGGCATCGCCCGCGTTTTGGAATGGAGCGGCCTATTTCACGCCGGGTGGTTCGCCGGTACAGTCATACCAAATTGGATCGGACGGTAAATTCAGCCTCCTGGCAAAAACCACGCAGAGATATACCGGGGCTCACTCGCCTTCGATTTCTTCGGATGGCAACACGAACGGAATCGTATGGCTGATCAGCGGGAATAATCTGACCGCGCTGGACGCGGTTTCACTCAAGCTGCTGTATAGCTCGAGCCAAAATAAAACGCGTGACTTCTTGCCGAAGGTCGCCCACTTTGCAACTCAGACCGTAGCGAACGGAAGAGTGTATGTTGCGACACAGAATAGCCTGGAAGCCTACGGCCTGCTCCATATCTTGAGCATCGAGAGCGGCAACAACCAGAGTGCTCCCATTTTGAGTCCATTGCCGGCGCCGATCGTGATCGAGACGGAGAACCCTTACACGGGGCAGCCAATCCAAGGTGTAACTGTCAATTTCAGCGATGGTGGGAAAGGCGGCTACTTCACTCCGCCATCTCAGGTTAGCGGCGCGGACGGCGTCGTCAGCACGACTTATACTTTCGGGAAAAAAGTTGGCGTTTATTCCCTGACAATTTCGGCCACGAATTTTGGCGACATTACCGCTACTGAAACTGCCACCGCTGCCGCCGCGAGCCGGTTAATTCCCCATTCGGGACAAAAACAAACGGGAATTGCCGGTTCGACGCTTCCGAATCCGATCGTAGCGTCGGCAGTCGATGTTTATAACAACCCGGTTGCCGGCGTAACGATCAACTTCAGCGCGAACAAGGGTGGCGTTCCAAGTCCAAGTTCTGCCCAAACCGATTCAAAAGGACTAGCTCGCACCTACCTTCAGCTGCCGACCACGACGGGAACGATCACTGTGACCGCGAGCGCGGCAGGCTTGAAGAGCGTGTCGTTCCCTGAGTACTCCGTTGCGGGTCCGCCGGCATCCGTGGCTGTGAGTGCAGGGAACAATCAATCTGCTCCGGCGGGCACTACCTTACCGCAAGCGTTGACGGTGATCGTTGCCGATCTGTACGGAAATCCAGTGTCCGGAGCGGCCGTTACGTTCGATGATGGAGGGGCTCAAGGCGTTTTTTTGAACCCGAATCCAGGAAATACAGGGAGCAACGGAGCTGCAAGCCAGATGTATACCCTTCCACAGACTCCGGGCACGGTGAATATTACGGCCAATGTCGTTGGAGTAACCAACTCCGCCGTCTTCACCGAGGTGGCGCAATAAGCTCAAGGTCTGCCTCATGGCCAGGTTTCGCCCATGTCATTTGACTTCGGCTTGGCTAGTGCAGCGAAGGCTGAGATCGTCCCCTATTGAGATCGTTCCCTATTGAGTACTGTTTTTCCACAGTTTTTGTGTGAAAATGCCTGCACAATTCTGTTAATATCGACAGTCAACAAGCCCTAACTCTTTGCATCCGCACCGTTTGCACCTGCCGGTTCGTGGAGGCTCAGATGCAGCACTTCAGTTGACACCCCCCTCTCCCACCGGGCACATGCCCAGGAGTTCTATTTGAAAGACGGATCCAATGGGATAGTGGTGCGCAGGAGACGGACCTGGTATCGCCGTCGCTTGCGAAGGCAGCGGGCACTGGCTGCAGCGATCCTGTTCGTGGTGCTTGCCGCCGTGTGCTGGCAGAGTGCGGCTCGCTTCTTTAAACTTCCTTCCTTGCACGCTTCAGACGTTTTGCCCGATTCTTTTACGAAGCGAAATTACGGCCAGACGAACCTGGCTATTCGCTCCTACTCACGAAAACAAACAACACCGGTACGTATCGCGGGTTGAAGGCGTTTATCCCTATTCCGTGGTGCCGGGAGGAGTACGGAACGGGCAGAGTTTGCGAGAGTTGGCTGCGCGCGACCGCGCGGTGGCCCGCCACTACGCCAACTTCGACTATGGCAAGGCCCGCCTTGTTCGTGTAACCGAACCCCGCGATGTTTATGTCTCATATCGCATTCGCGACACAATTTTTTGGACGCACAAAAAGATCCGGCTGCTTCCGGGTGAGGCGCTGCTGACAGACGGAAACATGACCGCCCGCGCAAAATGCGGCAACCAGATTTCAGATACGGCCAAGCCCGATGTATCAGACCAGGAGCCGGACGAAGAGGTTCTGGATCAACCTGTGGCTCTGGAGCCCTTGGGGCCATCGTTGCCGCTTCGCCCAGCGCTCAGGCCTGCTTTGCCAATCGGGCAACCGCCGCCCGGTGCATTATATGGGGGCGGATTTTCATTTCCCTATGCTCCGGTTGCTGGACCGTCCGCAGCGGTTTGTCGTTTTCTGGATGGCGCTATCGACAGGCATTGCCGTCCACACAAGAAGCCGAATACGCCTGAGCCAGCGACCTTGATCCTGCTCGCCTCCGGCGGGGCTATGATCCTATGGCGGTATAAGAAGCATCGATCCGCCGGCGGCCACGCGATTCTGTTTTGTAGAGTCTGACGTGGTTCAGCTCCGCAAGTTCTAATACTTCCGAGTACCTTCCGTTTAGTAGCAACTGCTAGACTTCCAGCAGGTCCCAAATGCTACGGTTGTTATCCATCGGCGTCTTGTCGATGACGCTCGCGGTTGTTTCTCTGTCAGCACAGAGTAAGGCGGGCAGCGAGCCTGCCCACGTCCGGAACGTTCTGGTGCGCGGCAAGGGAGACGCGATGGAAGTGGAAATTCAAACTTCCGGTGCTCCAGCTTCACCTGATACGCAAGCCCTCACAGGACCCGACCGCATTGTGATTGATTTTCCCGGAATGCTTCCATCTGCCGAACTGAGAGCGCTGAAAGTCAATCACGGAGCGCTTAAGAGTATTCGCGCCGGATTGTTTTTCAATAATCCTCCAATCACGCGCATTGTGCTGGATCTGGCAGAGCCGCGGTCTTATCAGGTTTCTACGGGTTCGAACGCAATTGTGGTGAAACTTGGATCCTTCAAGCAGGATGCCACGCAGGTGGCGAATGAGCCTACGGTCGGGGGCGTCATCTTCGGAATGCGGCGCTTGCGTCGTCTTCAAGGGTCGCCTCGAATCTTGCACCGGTACGAAATTCCTCCGCAAACGTAGCTGTACGGCAATGACTGTTCGAAACGTGTCCGAAGCAGCGCCGGCCGCATCCTCGCCCAGCGTGCCCGCACCTTCCCGCATCAACGAGGTTAGTGAGGCCTTGCAGAATTCTTCTGCCCGAAGCCACGCCGGTATTGCAGCAGATGAACGGCCCGGAAATCAACGTCAGCTACGAAAACGGGATGCTGCGGATTCACGCCGACAAAGTGACTCTGGCGCAAGTGCTCTTTGAAGTACAGCAAAAGACCCAAGCCGACATTGCAATTCCAGCGGGAGCAGAGCAAGAGAAGGTGATTGCCGATCTGGGTCCGGCTCCGGCGCGGGATGTTTTGTCCGCGCTTTTGAATGGATCGCCTTACAACTTCGTGTTTGTGGGGGACGAACTCTCGCTTGAGCGCGTCATTCTGTCGCGCAGCTAAGCCAACACGATTCATTCTCAGGGCCCGGCCGGAGACTCGATCAGTCTTACCGGTACGGCCAGATGCACCGTTGCCGACGAGGAATACCACTCGATGCGGTCCCACAGCCGACCAGATTGATCAATGGCCGTGCTGACGTAGACCTGTACCGGGCGTTGCCGATGCCAAGTGGGCTGAGAAATAGTTGCACGAAGCCGATTACCTGTTCGATTGATGGTCAATGACGCTGCCGTGCATTCCGACTGCATCGAAAACCGGATACCGTCACGAAAGAGTCGCTGACGAAGACATGTTGGTGTCGCGCCAACCGCTCCGGTGTTAAGACGGCAACGGGATTGTCGTCGCCAGTCAGAAATTCGAATGGTCCGCGGTGGATGGACTGGTTTGACGTGACAGATCTTATCTCCACCCGAGGTGCCGAGTGAGTCAGGCAATTCACCGCTGGTGCGGTTTCGGCATGCTCGATCGCTCGTATAGGGTTTGTGTCGATGTTTACGAATTGGTTGCACGGCGATGGGCTGTGGGACGCACCCGGCAATCGCTATTTTGATAGTCCGCTGCCGCTGAAACCGGTGGTCTGGGAGCAATCAATGAACTTGCTGGCGGGGACGGGTAGTCGCCAGCGGCAGCGCCAGTTTGTGCCGGGAAGATATTGCCAAGCGGCTGCGGTGCTAGAGCGCCACTGCAATCTCCGGGGCCACCGGATCCATTGCAGGCTACGTGCATGGGAGTTCCACCGCCGTCAGATCCCCATCCCCATAAAGCTCCTCCCGGTGGAATGGCGCCGGTACCGGGAACAAAAATGTTAGGAGCGGTGCCGGTCGGGTCGAGATTAGGCAGCAGCCAAGGCTTTCACGCAGGATGTGGCTACAGGGAAGGCCGGACCGCCGTTGAAGATTCTGGCAGACCCAGTGGGATTGTAGGCTTCAGCCGCGGCAGCCGCGGCAACCGTGATCTGGGTGCTTCCCCAGATGTGCGCGAAAAAAGTCGGCAGATCGTTGCGCTTACGCGTACTGAGATGCAGGGATTGGATAAAGGCGAGGGCGAGGCGCAAAGACTGTTTTGAGCGCCGCTGAATCCGACCAGAATCTCAGAATCCTTGAGAGCTCTTCCTCCCACAGGATTACTCTTGGCAACCTGAACGTTGCTACGGCCTGGGCGAAAAGCCGGGCTCGCGACGGGACCACATGCAGCCGCCAGCGTTTGGTACGAAGTCATTCCGGAATTTGCTAATACTCGAGCGCCCGCGAGCGCGGCTGCATCGGCAGCCAGTTGCGCTTCACTGCGCGCGGTGTAGAACGTCACAACGTCGATGGACAAAGCTGCCATCGCGCCGAGCACGAAGAGCATGAACACCGCCACCAGCGTGATGATGACACCCTGTTCGTCGTCATATTTCGAATTGAATCGCCTGCGTCGCAAAAAAGGATCTCATCTCTGGCGGGCTCGTGCATCCTTGCACATTCCAGTTCAGCGTCTCTGGCAGAGTCCGCAAACCACAACATCATGCTTTGAATGTTCACCAAGGATAACTGAGATGTGGGCAAGACTGAAGCAGAACCGAAACGTCAGGGTAATAACGCCTGATCAGGGCCACTCAAAACGCCCGAGCAGGGCGAGTTTGTGTAACATCTCGCATAGACGGAGCAACGTACTACCTCCGTGAGCATAGTTTGCCCGCTGTCGCGATATCCGTCGCTGAAGCCAGACCGAAATCCAGCCTGACTGAAAGGATGCTTCCAATCAGGAAGCCTTCGTTACATTGGCAGCTTGCGGGCCTTTCTGTCCCTGGACGATTTCAAACTCAACCTTATCGCCTTCTTGCAGGCTCTTGTAGCCCTCGGTTGTGATTGAGCTGTAGTGGATGAACACATCCGGCCCATCTTCGCGGCCGAGGAATCCATATCCCTTTGCATTGTTAAACCACTTCACAGTGCCTTTCAAACGTTCCACGTGCGTCTCCTTTTCTGCAGTTCTCCAAAACCGCTCAATTCCTGGAGAGTGCAAAAATGTGCCGCCATTGTGATACCGCGGGGAAAACGTGTCAAGGATGTGTGTCACAAGCAGATGTGCTTGTGGGAGAAGGAGTTAGCGCTTAGAAGAGGAAGCAGGAATCGGTGTCACTTACGATTTTTGGCCCGTGCAAACCACAAAATCCCGCAAATAGTTTTGGCATCGCGGATTCGGTTACTTCACCGCCATTTCAACGGCATCTTGCAAATCAAAGAATCGAATGGCAATTTTTTCGTCGGCCTCCGGCTGCGCTTCGCCGGCCCGCAAGCCACGTGCCAGGTATATCGTCATGGTTTCATCCAGGAAGCCCGGACTGACATAGAAATACAAAATCTTCTTCCAGGTGCGGGCGGTGTAGCCGGTTTCTTCTAATAGTTCGCGCTTTGCTGCTGCTAGTGGATTTTCACCGGGATCGATCCGGCCTGCCGGAAGTTCCCACATGAGTGAGTTGGCGGCATGGCGATATTGCCGTTCCAGAAGAATGCTCAGCTTAGCTTTTTCATCGTCGACGGCCAGTACCACAATGGATCCCGAGTGTCGTATGACGTCGCGGCGGGCGCGGATTCCGCCGGGTTCCTCGACCTGATCTGTAGTGACGGTAAAGACGGGTCCTTTATACGCAATGCGGGAAGAGATCACACGCGCTTTGCCGGATTTCAAGGTGCGGGATTTCGCCATGGCATCCATATTAAGGTATGCTGCGCGGGTGGCGCGAAAAACAGGGAAGCGAAATGCAGTCCATAGCGATTGTGGGCGCAGGGCGACTGGCGGCAGTCGCTCGCTGCGAGCACTCCGCGATGCCGGGTTGCCGGATTACCGAGGTGATTGGGCGCGACCGTCCGCAACCGTCGCGGGCCGTGCTCGCACTCTAGCAGGAAAAATCGGCGCACGTGGAGTGACAGCGTAGACTGCGAGCCTAGACGCCGACTTACTTTGGTTCTGCGTGCCCGACCGCGAGATCCGCGGTGCAGCAGCGGAATTGGCAGGTCGCATCACTGCCTTAAAGTCGGAAGGCAGTCCTTCGACAATACGATTTGCGTTTCATTCCAGCGGCGCCCTTGTCAGCAGGGAATTGGAGTCGTTGCGAAAGCTTGGAGTGACTGTCGCGGCAGTGCATCCGCTGATGACTTTCGTGCCTGCTTCGCGCCCATCGCTTGAAGGATTGCCATTTGCGCTGGAAGGCGATTCCGCGGCAAAAAAGCTGGCCGCCAGAGATTGTTGGCGCTCTTGGGGGAGAATATTTCTTGCTGGCCGATCGCCGCAAGGTCGGCATATCACGCTTGGGCGACGATGCTGTCTCCGCTGCTGCTTGCGTATCTAGT
Organism: uncultured Acidobacteriaceae bacterium; assembly: GCA_963822545.1. GTDB lineage: Bacteria > Acidobacteriota > Terriglobia > Terriglobales > Acidobacteriaceae > Acidiflorens. The sequence goes on along the minus strand of CAWGIB010000009.1, from coordinate 497,015 downwards.
GACCCTCGAAGACGCGGCACGAGGTGCGGGATTGCGGCGGGAGGAAGCGCGCCGTCTCAGTTTGCCGATCATCCGCCAGACGCTGGAGAACTATTACCATCTCGGCTCCGCAGGATTCTTTTAGTGGCCCGTTCATCCGTGGAGACGTCGAGACTGTGGCGAACCATTTGGGATTGCTCAAGAAAAGTTCTACCACGCGAGCGGTGTATAAGGCGTTGGGGCGTGCGGCGCTCGCAGGGCTTCCGGTCAAGAATCGTAATCAATTGCGACGATTGCTCGAGAAATAGAGCGTTGTGATAGCGCTGGCTGCAGAATCACTGCGGCCTAGCGCCGACACATCAATGTTCACTATTACGGACAGTGAACAGGTGGCCGAGCTTTTCCTGCTTGGTTTTTAAATATTCCTGAGTGTATTCGGTTGGTGGAATTTCGCAGGGGACGCGCTCGGTCACGCGGATACCTGCATTTTCGAGCGATGCAACCTTATCAGGATTGTTCGAGAGCAGCCGCACCTGCTGGATGCCGAGCGCTTTCAGAATCTCAGCTGGCATGCGGAATTCGCGCTGATCGGCTTTGAATCCCAAACGATGGTTGGCTTCAACCGTATCAAGCCCGCTGTCCTGGAGCGCGTATGCCTGTAGTTTGGCCATGAGGCCTATTCCGCGGCCTTCCTGCTGCTCATAGATCAATACACCTGCGCCGCGAGCCGCGATCATGGAAAGAGCCATCTCTAGCTGCTGGCGGCAATCGCAACGCAGTGAGCCGAAGACGTCACCGGTAAGACACTGCGAGTGAATGCGAACCAGGGGCGAGCCGGTTTGGACGTCACCCATGACGAGAGCTACCGCCTCTTCTGTTTTGGCATGGTCAGACGATGCGCGGGTCGCAAAGCCGTGGATCAGGAAGTGTCCCCAGCGAGTGGGGAAGTCCGCGGACGCGACTTGTTTTACTTTCGAAGGGGTCACCATCGGATTATATAGGTCGAATTTACCTACTGGTTGGATGCTCTGAACTGCAAGAAGTACCAAGTCCGGGTGCGATGAAGATTCAGAGTTCGACAATCTCCCAGTGAAAATCTCTGGGGGTGCCTTCGACTCGCCTCTCTAGCCTCCGACTTCATTTTCGGCCTGCTGCAACGGATCGGCGCGCTCGGAATGCATGCGAATAATAAGCAGGCCCACCAGCACCGCGCTCATCAGCATGGCCACCCGAACATAGAGGGCTGCATGAAAGGCTTGGTCACCAGCGGCGGTGCGCAATAGCCCTGAGGTCGCGCTGACCGCGCACATTCCAAAATAAAGTCTCTCCATCGAGCCCCGAGCGATTGCGAATAGCCAGATCAGAATCGCAGACACGATCAAAAAGATGGCAAGGAGTATCCAAGTGCCTGCGGGCACCGTTGCGGGCAGCCAGATCCCGACTGCCGGCGTCGCAAAAAGCATCTGGCGGACTGCGATCAGGAGAAACAGAACGGAGTGAACAAGCGCGACTAGCGCCCGCTTCCGGTTCGTGAGTATGGTGAACTCGGCCATGTCTGACTATCAGGGTAACGACCGGGTGAACACGATGCTGTGATCTGCGTCACGCAGGTAGGCGAAATCGAGTGTCGACTGCTAAAATTGTCTGACGAAAACCCACCGCAGTGGGGCTATAGCTCAGTCTGGGAGAGCGCCTCGTTCGCAACGAGGAGGTCGTCGGTTCGAGCCCGACTAGCTCCACCATATTTTCAAGCACTTGCGGAAATGTGGTTTGCGAAATCGACGCGCCGGGACGCAAACCAGAATTACATCTGATTTTGCACAGTGGATGCTTCGCTGATGCAGGTCTTCGCGCTATACCCCGCGCCCGGAAACAGCAACTGAATCGCGCTATTGAATCGCCAGTGATAGTCGTAGCTCACCGTCACCGACGTTTCCAGCGGGACAGGCAGCGTGCCTCCCCCAGGCACACCACGATTGATTACGATCCATAACTTATCGGAAGGATCTCCCATACAACCGGGATTCGCATCGGGAGGCGAACCCGAGCATCCGAGGATGGTGTACGTCCAGGTGAGTCCGGCGTGCTGGGGCGTTGGAAACGGGGAAAGACTGCAAGTCCCGCCCTGGTTCGCCAGTTGCAACACGCCGCTATCTGCGAGCGACTTGAAGACGGCATACACGACCGGTTGCAGGGAGTCGGGATTGTCTACGGTGATATCGCTGGTCGGTTGGGCGCCTGCGAACACGGCTCCCTCTTGCGCCGCCTGCTCTACCTTCTGCTTTTGGTTGAAGGCGCTACTGAAGTCGTAAATACCTACTACGAACACAACCAGCAGCGGCAGAATGATAGAAAATTCCAGCACTGCCGAGCCTTCGGTGGCGCGCAATAATCCTGCTGCGTCGCGTCGCACCTGGTCGAAGGCTGGACGTCCAGAGCGAAACATTTAGTTTTCCATCCTGCTCTGTGCTTGCGCGGTTAAGACAATCTGCCGCAGGTTGAGTGAAGTGAACGGCAAATAAAACTGAAAGGGGTATTGAAAACTCACTAATGTGCCGCAGATCTGTGGTTGAGTTGCCGCTGCGCTGGGATTTAACAGTACTTCACGGCAGATTGTGATGTTGCTGGTGGTCGAGCAGTTTCCCGCAGGCAACGGAACTGGCGCCGGCCATGTGCAGGGCAAGGGGGGCGGGCTCGAAGCAGGAAGGATTTGGCCCGGATCGAGGCTGGATGCCTGCATGACCGAAGAGATTGTATTTGCAACGGTTAGATCACCGGGAAAAGTCGTGCTCCCCCACGGCGGACTTGGCGCTCCGCAGGTTGCACACGTCGGCCTGGCGGCAACCAATGCGCCTTGCTGCGCCGCTTGTTGGATCGTGGAGTAGATATTGAAAGCGCGTCCGAACCAGATGATGCCCAGCAAGAAAACGAACACGACCGGGAGTACGAGCGCAGCTTCAGCGATCTCCGCGCCGTCAGTGTCTCGTAGGCTATGTATGAACGCTCTCATCTTCAGAATCATGCTTCGGCCCGGACATGAAGCATTGCACTCTGCTTCCTTGCTGGTCGACATTGCACAATCTCACTGTACTCTTCCAGTAGCCCTACCCACTCCATAGAGCAAAATCGCCAGCGCCATGGCCACGCCAAAAGGAATCTTCGTCGAGTTCGGATCGTCCAGCGATACTTCGCGGCCCGGCATTCGCAACGTGAAAAGCGCTCCAAGCATATGGACGATATTCACCAGCGTCTGCTTCAGTCGTCCCGTCGCGATGACAGCGATCAACGCGATAACTCCAGCAACCAACACGCCCACCATTAGAGCGGAAATGAGTTGCTGTGGGCCGAGACATGCGCCAAGAGCGCCCACCATCTTCCAATCGCCCTTGCCGATGGCCCGCAACAATACAAAGGGCAATAATAATGCGAGCCCAATCACCATGCCGAGTAGCGCGCTCTTCAAGCCCGGCCAGCGGGATAAGAATGTGTTGATGGCGATTCCCGCTAGCGCGGCTGATACTGTGAGCCAGTTGGGAATTCTCCGGTAGCGCCAATCCAGAACGCCCGCCAGAACGGCAAGAAACAACGCGGGAATCCATGGTCCTGCCTACGGCCCCCGATCCTGATGAATCATAATCGCCGCTTGCAGAAAGGCGCCTCCGCGCATTCTTTCCATGTACTTTAGGGCTTTCGCGAGGCCACACTCAAGCGATCAATTTGTGGAGAGTGTATACGTCGGTCCTACGCGAGTCGCGAAAGATGGCAGGGCTCATCTCCGCGCTCGGTTCAGAGTCCGTAGTCGTTATTGGCGAATTCAGTGCAGATCCCGGAAAGCAGTATTGTTCTGCAGTCGCTTCGGGAAGCTTTCCTCGTAAGAAGCTAACCGAGGACAAATGAAATGGTGCTCGAGCTTGAAGCCGAAGTGCTGCATTTCGAGCATGGCATCTTCGGCGCTCCAGTCTTCTATGGCCATGCGATAGGACGCGATCATCATTCCAGTACGATCGTCGCCAAGCCTGCAATGGACGAATACCTTTTTGTTGGGATTGTCCTTCATCAACCTCAAGAAACGGGCAAAATCTTCGTCATGAGGAAATGGGCAGTGCCATGGAATCGATACGTACTTCATCCCCATGTGCTTGACCATCTTGCCTTCAGTTTTGGTGCGATTTCCCCTCGTATCGACCACAATGTCAACGCCCATTTTCGAGAGCGCTTCGAATCCTTCTCTCGACGGCTGCCCACCTCGATAGAGCGTGGAGCTTACCTTCCCGAAATTAGGATACGCCGTTGACCTTGCGCTTTTCGCCGAAGACGCGAGCGGCATGAGCCTTCGAAATTTCTTTTTTATCTTGCGGGGATTCGGCGACGCCGAGGGTAGCCAGCAAAAGAAGGGAAACGAAGAGGAACCGGAAGCCACGCCAGTTCCATGTGATCAATCGATTGAGTCGAGGGCCCATTTTGATTTAAAAGCGAAAAGGCCCGACGACTGCGGGCCTTCCACGTGAAGCAAATTTGGAAGTGCTAACGGCGGACCGGAGCAGCAGAGTTCCGTTCCGCGATCACCTTCCGTGCGTTATCAGCGAGCGCGCGAGCTTGAGGCATCAACTCCAGCGCTTTGATCACGTCAGGATCGGTTTCAGCGCGAACCTTCAGACCCTCTTCCTGCCCGAAAGCGTCTACAAAGATTTCGCTTTTCAGATTCGAGCGCAGCCACTCGTTGTTCTCAATAAGCTCCGATTCGGTGAATGCGATTTTTTCATCGTTCAGGAACTTGCGGAAGTCCTGCAGGATCGCGTCATCCACTTCGAAATTCTGGGGAACTTTATGCCCGTTTGAATAATGCTTAGCGAAATTGAAGAGCGCGTAATGTTGAAGCATCTCTTCTTGGAACTTGTTGGACTTGAAAGGAGGCAGCTTCACGTCTGGAGTAATTCCTCCACCGCCGTACACCGTGCGCCCGCCATCGGTCAGCTTCACTTCCTTGTTGGCGTTGTTATCTTCGTTTTCGCGATTGTAATAGTAGTCGTACAAAGACAGGTTGCTGTAGTCGCGCTGGATCAAACGTCCGCTAGGTGTGTAGTACCTCGCGGTCGTCAGCGCCAGGCCGGTGTTTTCAGCCAGCGGATAAACGGTCTGTACCAATCCCTTGCCAAACGTGGTTTCGCCGACGATCAGCCCGCGGTCGTGATCTTGAATTGCGCCCGCGACGATTTCGGCGGCTGATGCAGTTCCGCGATTGACGAGCACCACCAATGGATAATCTTTGCCGCCATTGCCTCGCGCGGCCGTGTAGCGCTTTTCCGGTGAAGAACGCCCGTGATGCGAAACGATCAGTTGGCCTTTCTTCAGAAACTTATCGGCGACGCCTACGCCTTCACTTAGCAATCCACCAGGATTTTGCCGGAGGTCGAGCACCAGCCCTTTGAGATCGCCCATCTGTTCGAGGGCTTCGCTGACTTCATGCTCTGTCGTCTCCTGGAAACCAGAGACGTGCATGTAGCCAATGCCGGGCTTGATCATGAAATGGAGATCGACGCTGTAACGCGGAATCTCGTCGCGTATGACGCTGAACTCGAGAGGATGATCAGAACCCTCGCGCAGCATGGTGATGCGAACGGTAGTTCCTTTTGGCCCCTTCAGCAGGTCGGCGACATCCGACGTGCTCATGTTGTCAGTCGGCTTGCCGTCGATGGCGGCGATGATGTCGCCTGGGCGGATGCCGGCACGATATGCGGGAGTTCCGACAAACGGAGCGATCACAATGACTTTGTTGTTGCGTGGCCCCACCGTCATACCGACGCCGTAGTACTTGCCGCGCTGCTCTTCCCGGAGCTGGGAATAGGATTTTGGATCAAAGAAATTGGAGTGAGGATCGAGCTGGTGCAGCATGCTCGGGATCGCCCCGTCATAGATCGCCTTGTCGGGGTTCACCGGGTCCGCATAGTTTTCTTCGACCGTCTCATAGACCTGCGTGAACTGTTTAAAGCTGTCGCGCACATCGGAGTCGCTGCTCGGCGACGCGGCAGGGCTAACCCTTTGCGCGAACAACATGCCAAGCAAGCCGAAAAGCGCGAGAACAAAAATTACCAGGAAGAGAGATCGACGAGAACTACCGGCCATGTTTCGAAATCCTCGGGCAGGCAAGTGGAGGGAACACCCACCCCTTCTGAGCGCAGTATAACATGCAGATGCGCCTGTTTAATTGGATGCAAAGTTGCCTCGGTAGTTACATTTGGGGGGCATCTTTTAGTCCCAAAACCAGGCAATTTACGCAAATCGAATGCCTGCCTGGGCTTCTCTAGAGATGCCTTTGAGGTGCATTCCAGAGCTGATTCTTAGCTGATACATCGGGCGATGACAAGTGTTATGTCATCCTCTTTGGCGCCGCCATCGAACTGGCGGACCACGCTCACGACGCGGTCAAATATGTCTGCCACCGGAAGGTGAGCGCAGCTTTGAAGTGTTTCCAGTAACCGGCGCTCGCCGAATTCCTCTCCATCGGCGTTGGTGGCTTCCGTGATCCCATCGGTGTAAAGGACGAACAGGTCGCCGGGTATAAGGCGGACGTCCGCGATTTCGCTTTGCCAATCTTCAAATAACCCAACGACGGGGCAGGTGGAATGGAGCCAGACGACTTCGGAGGTGGCTTGTTCCTGCGCCTCGCCAGCCTTCTCAGACGATCCAACCAACTCCTTTGGCGAACCGTTGCCGCGAAGCACGATGGCCGGAAGGTGCCCACAATTTGCGTACCTAAGCATATGGGTTTGGTCATCGTAATCCGCAAAAAACAGGGTGGCGTAGCTGGCATTATCGGTGCTCTGGTAGAACAGCCGGCTGACCGAGGCGAGCAGCCGTGGCAGTTCATCGATCGCCATGGCGTACTGGCTCCGCAGGTTGGCTTGCAGGTTCGCCATTAGGAGCGCACCGGGCACGCCCTTGCCGGCAATGTCCGCCAAAACCATTCCCAGACGTCCAGGCCTGAGTTCAAGAAAATCGTAATAATCGCCGCCGACCGTACGAGCTGGACTGCAGCCGCCCGAATACTCCAGGGTCGCCATCGGTGGAAGCTTTTGAGGGAAGAGCCGGGTCTGGACCTGCCGGGCAAATTCCATTTCCTGGGCGGCACGGCGCTCTGCCTCAATGCGCTCTGCGACTTTCTCGCCCAAGCGAAAGCTTTCAAGGGCCACACCCGCCTGGTTCGCCACCGACGCCAATAGATGGTTGTCCTCACCCGAGTAGGGCTCCTCCGACAAGCGCGTTCCAAGCACAATTAGACCCGCGAGGCGGTCATTGCGCGACAGAATTGGTACGAGGCAGTCCGGCTGAAGCGGTAACAAAGCGACCGGAAGCGGCGCCTCGTTCGCATCCTTACTGGAGAAATCTCGAGGCTGACCATATTCCGCCAGTCGCCGGAGCGCAGGGTCGCTGGCCGAAAGCGTTCTCGATTCTTGCGATACATCGCCGGCTACAACCTCGAGTTGACCATCGAGCGTTTCGAAGTACACGGCGACCGAACTGGGCTGAAGCGCTTCTTTCAAATGGTGATCGAGCAAGGCGGCGAGTTCATTGCGATCGGTCGCGGTTCGAGTCTTTTCGACCAGATCCTCAAGGATGACCTGCGCGTCGTACGCATTCCGAAAGAATGCGCGGTCAATTCGTCGGCCAACAGTTTCATGCACCCGGGAGCCCGTCCAAAGCAACACACCTCCGAAGACAGTTCCCATCGCGATTCCTCCTGGGACTGCCGCTGTTGTGTGCGATTGCAGGTAGTGCGAGAAGGCCAGAGCAAAGACCGTGGTGATGCCGACGCTCAACAGAACGAGCACAAACACAAATCCGCGTTGGACCAGCAGGTAGCGGGCGCTCCGGCGAAGCAGGATCGGAATATCGAGCACGCGATGCTTGACTACCGCATAAGCGAACGACACAGGAAAAAGCCACAGCAGGACTACGATGATGGTGCCCACTAAGAGCGAGATGTTGTAGCCAAGAAAATCGTTCGCTCCCAGTACCAACGTTGCTGGCACAACGCCCACCAACGTTCCCCATAGAATTACCCGGATCTTTTTGCGCGCTTCTGAAGATGTCGTTCCGCTTGCGTTCAATCCCAACGAGATGAAGCCCAGCACAATCAATCCGTAAAGAAACGCCAAGATCGCCAGGTGCCCGTATCCTGCGGATGGCAATCCGATCCGGGCATTCGGGCCGGCACCCGATCGCAATGCGGCGACAGCCAAGCCGGCGCCCACCAGCAGCCCGACCCATTTCAGCCATGGCAGACGTCGATCAATGACAGACCGCGTCGGAAAGGTCGCGAAAAAGAAATAAAAGAACGCACCCACCAGATTGTCAAAAATTGTCCGGTAAGCAACGGTGAAGGATCGCAGTGAGGAGGGCACTCCCAGGTAGGAGTTGGCGAAGCCCGGAATTGCGACGAAGCTCCCAAACATAAGCGCCATCAACCACGCGTTCGGATCTTCCAACCTGAGGAACAGCACTGATAGGCCGACTATCACGAAGATGACGGGGAAGAGGTTGTTGATCTCTCGACCGAGGTGTTGAGCAACCCCAGCCTCCGCGGAAGCCGGAGTACTTGAGCGGAAGGTGCCATGCAGAGTAAACCGGCCCGGCACTCCGGGTCGCTCAATGGCCAAATCGATTGCGTCACCGGGTCTATGTTCGCTCCAAACTTGCACGAGCGTATCTTCTTCGACTGGAGAACCATTGATACCGACAATGCGATCGCCCTTCCTCATTCCAGCACGTTCTGCCGGACTGCCAGCGATTACGCTCTGCACCAGTTGAGCATGCGTTTCGGGAATGTACTTGTTGTCGAAGCCAAGTTCTACAGGGATGGTCAGGTTTGCCGCCATCATCCAAAGCGTGGTGTAGAGGACGGACGCAATCGCGAAGAGGATAGCCAGGACTACGAGCAGCGGTTTCGGTAGTTGGGCACGTTCGGGCATTCGTCTCAACTCAATCTTATCCGCCGAAAGCCACCGAGACTACAGCTCTTCAGACGGAATCTAGATCGCCGAAAGAAATTACGGTAGACACGATCGAGATGAAATGCGTGCGGCCAGCTTGAATTGGTTGCAGCAATCCGGTTGCAATCGTCAGAAGAGCCGCGTGACGCCTTCTTCGAGAACGATGATCTTGTCTTTCACCTTCGCCTTTTTCGCTTCCCGATCCAGCAGTTGAAGCGGTTCTTCGATCGGTTCATGCGATAGGCGAAAGGTCCCGTAGTGCATGGGGATCATCCAGCGCGACTTCAGATCGAGAAAGGCCTGCATGGCATCTGCAGGACTGGTGTGCACATTTCGAAATTGTGGAGGATCGTAAGCACCGATCGGGAGCAGCGCAATTTCCGGCGACAGGCGGCGTCCAATTTCGCGGAAGCCGTTGAAATAGGCGGTATCGCCAGCGTGATAGACCGATTGTTTTCCGGCGCGCAAAACGTAGCCACCATACCCGCGATGAGAATCTTTTAGGACCCGGGCTCCCCAATGACGGGAGGGCACATGCGTGATTTCCAGTTGCCCCTGCAGGTGTGTGTTCCACCACTCAAGTTCCACAATATTTTTGAAGCCTAAATCGGAAACGAGGTCGAATACATGATGCGGGACAACGAGCGTCGGAGTGCTGCCGGTTTCCCGCCGCGTTTGACGCGCGATCGTGCGAAGGGACTGACGGTGCAAATGATCGAAATGGGCATGCGTGACGAGCACGACATCCATAGGCGGCAGGTCGCGCAAATGGAGTCCAGGATGGCGGAGGCGCTTCAGCACAAAGAGCCAGCGCGCGAAGTTCGGATCGATTACAACGTTCATTCCGCCGATTTGCAGAAAGAAGCTGGAGTGGCCGATGAATGTCAGACCAAGCTGTCCATTGGAAACGAGTAGCGGTTTGTGGGTGCTGCCGGTGCGGGGGGTGACTGCCGAATGTCGGACGAGGCGCGTAAACTGGCTCGCTCGCTTGCGTAGAGCAGGATTTGCTAGTGGCGACTTAATCATTAATTCCCAGCTCGCTCCTGACGCACATCAACCGGCCAGTATGATGCACAGCCATCTGCCTATTCGATGCTATAACGACCGGCGCGGACGTATTCAATCGAACCTCAAGTATCCGGTTGCTACTTCTAGTGTATGACAACCAGTCTTTTCCTTGACCGTTACTTTCGTGGTCATATCTAATCGGAGTGAGCTCAAAAACGTTGAGCAAACCCCGGGTCATCACAATTTTCGGAACAACGCTGCAGAACTCATTTTGGAAGGACGGACTTTAATGCGAGTAGCTTTTCTTGGATTGGGAATTATGGGACGGTCGATGGCGGCCAACCTGGTGAAAGCCGGACACGAGGTTTCTGTCTGGAACCGCAGTGCTGGCAAAGATGTGGAAGGCGCTCGCACAGCCACCTCTCCCGCGGATGCTGCCAAGGGCGTTGAAGTGATTTGGATGTGTGTCTCTGATACGAAGGCCGTTGAAAGCGTGCTCTTCGGGGAGAATGGAGCGGCGAGTTCGCTCACGTCCGGAATGATCATCGCCGACTCGAGCACGATCTCGCCATCGGCGACGTTGCGTTTCGCTGAGCGCGTGAAAGCGCAGGGAGTCGATTACGTGGACGCTCCCATGACCGGCTCAAAAATTGCCGCCGCCGGGGGCAGCTTGATTTTCATGGCGGGAGGCAATGAAGCAGCACTCGCTCGATTGCAACCCCTTTTCGATGCGATGGGGAAACAGGTCTTCCACATGGGCGAAACCGGCAAAGGGCAAGCGACAAAGCTTGTGATGAACCTGCAGATCGCGCTCATCTTTGAGGGATTCGCAGAAGCGCTCACGCTCGGCACGAAGCTCGGCGTCGATATTGAGAAGTTGCTCCCCTTGATTCAGGCGTCCATGGTGCGATCAGGAGTGGTGGAGTATAAGGCTCCATTTATTCTGAAACGTGATTTCTCTCCAAACTTCCCACTGCGATTGATGTTGAAGGACATTCATCTCGCACTGGAGTCGGCTCGCGAGTCTCGTGTGCGGCTGCCCGGGCTGGAAGCGGTTGAAGAAGTGTATGACGTCGCTGCCGAAGAGGGGCAGCAGGATCTGGATTATGCCGCGACCTTGACCTTGCTCGAGAAGTGGGCGGGCATCGAAGTGAAGGCCGCGGCGAAGTAGATCTTAGATATCGCGAATCTTATTTCTTCGCGAGCGAACGGATGTAGTTCACCAGATTCCAGACGTCATCGTCTTTTGCCCGATCTCCCTCGGGCGGCATATCGCCTTTACCCTTGCGGATGATGTAGAACAAGTCTCCGTCGCTGCGATTGGCCATTGATGAAGGATTCGTGAAGTCGGTCACATTCTTCATGTCCGACGCCATATCGCCTTTGGCGTCCCCGTCTTTTCCGTGACACATCGCGCAGTCCATGGCGTAGAGCTTCTTTGTCTTCGCAGATGTTTCTGTTGTCGGCTTCACTGGATTCTGCTTCTGGCTAGCCTCGGGCGGAATTTTGTACTCGGGAGTTGATTTTGCGGGAGGCTGGCTCTGCTGCGCTCCTAGCATCATTGCAAAAGTGAGCAGCGTGACAATCGACCACAAAGCTTGCGTTAACCAAGTCCTTTTGGACATGGAACCCTCCTCTGTTGCACTTTGATCTAGCAAAATTCTAGGGTTTGCATGTCCGTGCCGAAAGGTCATTCGTCACTGCGCAAGGTATGCGGAATCACCCTCGATACGGTCTGAAGTAAGTCTAGTCTCATTTGCAGCCCACGGATTACGACAGGCACGGTCGTAGATGGAACTCTCGTAACCTGTTGCTTCGGAGGGGATTACACAAGTATTACAAAGGCTTTGCCGAGCTCTTGGTATTGTGAATTTAGGCATTCCGCACCATCCGAATTGGGGACAATCTATGAGCCAGACGACAGAGTTGCTGCAAGCTACCGGTACGGGCACCAGCTTGCGCAAAGAACGCGCCCAGCGCGACGGTTTTAATTGGATTACCGGGATCGCGATGATCCTGTTTCATGTCGGCGCCATTGCGGCGCTTTTTTTCTTTACCTGGAAAGCTTTATTTGTCGCTATTTTTCTTTGGTGGGTTTCCGGCAGCCTCGGCATAGGCATGAGCTATCACCGCCTGTTGACGCATCGCGGATACAAGACTCCCAAGTGGGTGGAATATTTTCTGACCTGGTGCGCCACGTTGGCGCTCGAAGGCGGACCAATTTTCTGGGTAGCCACGCACCGCATTCATCACCAGTTTTCTGACGAAGAAGGCGATCCCCACTCCCCGGTTGACGGCAAGTGGTGGGCGCATATGGGTTGGATCCTCACCGGCAAATCGATGCACCATGACACCACGACACTTGCCAAGTACGTTCCCGATCTGACCAAGGATAAAGTTCACGTCTGGTTGACCAAATATCACTGGACCAGCAACGTCATCGTCGGCGTGATTCTTCTAGCCATCGGCGGATTGCCGTGGCTGTTGTGGGGAGTGTTCGCACGCGTTGTTGTCGGATTGCACGCCACCTGGGCCGTCAATTCAGTGACGCACGTCTGGGGCTCGCGCCGCTTTGCGACGAAAGATCAGTCGACCAATAACTGGTGGGTCGCGGTGCTAACCTTCGGCGAAGGCTGGCACAATAACCACCATGCGCATCCGGTTTCGGCCCGTCACGGGATGGCGTGGTACGAAATCGATATGAACTGGTACGGAATCTGGCTGCTCAAGAAGCTGGGATTAGCGCGCCACGTTTATAAGCTCTCAGTTCACAATCTCCCCCCGAAGCCAGCCCTGGTTCGTGACCTTCCGCTGGCCGAAGCTGTTGTACCGGTAGCGGCAGGCAACGACTAAGAGAAGCAAATCTCGGATCACAAAAGGCTCTCGATTCAAGCCACGCAGGCTTGTTTGAGAGTCTTTTTCATTACGGAGCTCCGCCTAACTGGGTCTTGGGGCGGGGAGCCTCGATTACGTGATAGTCCGTGTATTCGATCGTTAAAATCGCGCGTCCGCCCAGCCGAATATAGCTCACTGATTCGTTCCGCACCGGCAGCCAGAAATTCTGGATTTTTCTGTATTCGTGATGAATCTCGCTCTTTTTCGTCCAGAATGAAGGATTCAGCGCGGGTTCACCCTCGATGCGAGTTACGGCGAAGTCAGTTCCATCGACCCAGACTTTTCCCACGATAGACGTATTTGCTCTTGGATTTGGGGACTGACCTGCAGCAAATACTGGCCGCCCGAACTGGAGGGTTCGTAGCCGACTAACTGAAAGTCGTAGTTTTCGCGATTTAGCTGTGTCTGCGCGCTGATTGCGGGCTGCGCGGCTTCTTTTTCGCTGTCGAGGAGCCTTTTGAAAACACGCTCCTGAATCAACTTTGATCCGCTCTCGGAAACTACTTTGAAGTTTTTCGTCGAAGGACTGTCGTAGATGGCTTTTACGACCATCTCGGCTTCGCGTTCTCCGGGAAACCCGCGATAGACAAGCCGGTAGACTCTCGTGGATTCGGAATGCTGAAGGGATAGGGCGCGTTCCTGATTCCTGCGAATGAGGTTGTCGACCACCTGGCTTAGTTTTAGTGGAGCGGTTGCCACGCCGGACGGCTCGGGCGCCTCCCTGCCGAGCATGGGAGCAAGGTTCAGCACCGCCAAGACGACCATGGCAACAGCACTTCGAGTTTTCCCCACGAACACTGGCCTCCAATTCAGTTTAAACGAGCAGCGGTGGGCGCAACACAATCGAAGGGGCCGCGGTCAGCCTGAAAGATTCTTAGGAGGACGCGTGCTACTGCAACTTAGCGTATTCGGCCTTAGCTTCTTTCAGCAGGGGAACGTCGGGCTCGGCGTCTTTCCAGAGCGCGAAGAAGTCCTGGTAAGCGGTACGGGCGTTCGCGGTGTCATGCTGAGCAGCGAACGCTCGGGCGAGCCCGAGTTGTGCGACCGGAGCATGTGTCGAAAACGGTTGAATCGCGCGGCGTGCCAGGAATTTCTTGAATTCGAGTACGGCATCAGCCGGCGCGCCAGCCGCAAGCAGAGCTTCGCCCCGTAGCACATGGTTGTAGAACCAGGTGCCGTCTTCATAAGGCTGGGCAGCGGCCAGAGTCTGGACCGCAGCGGCAGCCTTGCCCTGACGCATCTGGAGACGCGGCTTGAACCCGCCGTGCAATTATGTTCTGGAGCAGCTCGTCATCGGGCCGAGCTTTGCGCGACTTCATCGATCAGAGCTTGGGCCTGCTTGTCCTGACCGGCAGTTGCGAATGAATCGGCAACTTGCGACACAAAAGTCGGGTCACGCGACAATGCCAGGGCCGCGTTCAAGTCTTCGACAGCACGCGAGCTGTATCCGAATTCAGCTTCGGCGTTTGCCTTCTGCATCAGTTGTGTAGCCGCAAAATCAGACATGTTCAGGCGTTTGGCTCCATCCACAGTCCGGCCTCGCAGTTCCCTCATCCGCGCTACCTGGCCAAGCGCCGCCGCATGTAATGCTTCCTGATCGATACGCTCGCAATTCTCCCTCGGGGCTCGCTTTTGCCATTTCCTCGAAGCGCGCTGCGGCGGCACTGTCTCCTCGCAGGATCGCCGAACGCGCGAGATTGGTGTAAAGACCGGTTCCAGTAATCTTCCTCTGCTGGGCCTGCGCCAGCAGTGCATCGGCATTGTCCAGCCTGCCCAGGTTTCTGTAGCTTTGGGCTCCTATGAGGTAGCAGTTCAGGGTGTCGGGCTGAATGCGAATCGCCTCAAGACAGTTCTCGACCGACTTTTCGTACTGTCCAATCTGTTGATAACTCACCGAGACGTTGATCCGGGACGTTTCATCACGCGGATAGGTCTGCTTCATCAGTTCCCATCCCTGAATCGATTTGTCGGCTTGCCCGACGTTGAAGTAGTAGTACGCGTTGATGTAGAGCCGCTCGTATTCGCTGGTGCGGTCGCGCAGTTCGAAGGCCTTGGCTACCTCTTTCGTCGACAAAACAAATTGCCCCGTATTTCCTGCAACTACGCCCAGCCGCAAGTGGGCCAAGGCGAAGTTCGGGTCCAGGTCGATGGCGCGCTGGTATTGAGGTATCGAGGCGACGTCCTCGAGTTTGGTGTGGAGTTGGTCACCGAGAGTGAAGGCTTTCAATGCTTCTAATGAAGAAGTTGTGGCCTGAGCGAGCGGCTTGTCGAACTTTTCCACCGAAGCGAGCGACTCGCCCAGCTTCTCTCGCAACTTGGTGGCGGCGCTCCCGAGAGCATTGAGCACTGAATCTTTTCCGGCTGCTTGCTGTTGAGCCTGTCCCAAAGAATCGCCGTTGGAAGCGTTGAAAGCTTCCAGCGTGATCACATACTCGTTGCCTAGGAGCGCAATCGACCCGGTCAGCATCGCTTTGATTCCATCGCGCTGGGCGACCTCACGGCCGATATCGGCCGTTACGTTCTCGTCCGGTTTGCGGCCCATGAATTTCAGCGTCTTCTGCACCTGCTGCTCAGGCACAACGCTGAGAAAAGGCGATTGTTGGAGATCGACCGCGAGCGCCTTCTTCAGGGTGCCGTCGAAAACGGGGTCGCCGGTAGTGTTCACGAAGTCAGTGACCAGAATCGTGTCTTTTTCGGTGATCGCGTGTCCACGGTGGCGATAGAGGAAAAATCCCGCAATGCCGACGACAACGACCAGCGCAACCAACCCGGCATAAAGTTTCGCCTTCGAGCCTGCGGCTGGGCGGAGCGATCGATGAATTTGCAGCCGGCACCTGCGCGCTGCCCGAGGCCGCCGCCATGCCGGAGCTACTGGGCGGCGCAACCGCGACTGACGAGCCACTCGGTCCCGCCAAACGCGCGACAGATCCACTGCCCGCCGACGAGGGCATTTGCTCAGCAACATCCGACCCGGTTCTGCGTCCAGATTCCATTTCCCGTCGCAACCGCTTCAGATCAGTGCGCATATCGGCAGCGTGCTGGTAGCGCATCTCCCGATCTTTTTCGAGCGCCTTGTTTATGATCTCTTCCAGCCGGATGGGAAGGTCAATGTTTAAGCGTACCGGGGCTACGGGCGAGCGATTCAAAATTGCTTCAAAGATTACAGCTGAGGTATCGCCGCGAAATGGCACGGTACCTGTCGCCATCTCGTAAAGCACGGCTCCAAACGAGAATAAGTCTGTGCGGGCATCCAGTTCTTTGCCCCGCGCCTGTTCCGGCGACATGTAGGCGACCGTCCCTAATGCCGTTCCGGGATTCGTAAGCTGGTCCAGGCTACCGGCCGCTGTAGCTTGTGCTGAAGCCCCAGTTGCCTCCACCGTAGAACGGCCTGATGTGACCTTCGCCAATCCGAAGTCCAGAATCTTGGCGCGCCCTCGCTTGGTGATGAAGATGTTGGCGGGCTTGATGTCGCGATGAACGATCCCTTCCGCGTGTGCCGCATCGAGGGCATCGGCAATTTCGATGGACAGCGCGAGAATCTCCTCGGTTTCCATCGGACGCCCGGCGATCTTGTGCTTTAAAGTCTGCCCATCCAGAAACTCCATGACGATGAAGGGCTGACCGTCTTCCTGCCCGATTTCATGGATGGTGCAAATGTTCGGGTGGTTCAGCGCCGAGGCAGCCTGTGCTTCGCGCTGAAACCGGGCCAGGGCCTGAGGATCCTTGGCAACATCGTCCGGCAAAAATTTGAGGGCGACGAACCGGTGGAGGTTGACGTCTTCGGCTTTGTAGACGACTCCCATCCCGCCCCCACCGAGTTTCTCAACGATGCGGTAATGCGAGATGGTTTGGTCGATCATGAAGTCCGGCAATGTTAGGCGAGAAGCCGCGCCGCGTCAATGAAAACCAAGCACCCACACACGAGCCTTTGAAGCGCGAACCGCAGCCAATCTCTTGACGCCAATGTCCATACTGCCGGGTGGAGCCTGACACGTTCTGCGGGCCCCGCTACAATCTGTTTGTGCGGATCACCAGCCGTCGCAAAGCGATTGCGTTCTTCGTGACCTTCGGAGTCTGCCTCGCCGCTCTCGCTGTGGCGGTGGGCAGCGGCTGGATCATCCTGAACTGGCGCGAAGGTATCAAGCTCTTTCTAGGAATTATCTTCTTCGGCGCGATTGCGGCTGGACTCGTTCTCAATACAATCTTTCTCGTTCGCGAGATCCGGCGCAACGAGCAGCACAATAGCTTCATCAATGCCGTCACGCATGAACTGAAAACGCCGATCGCTTCCATCCGCCTGTACCTTGAAACGCTGCAGCGCCGCGAGGTGGACGAAGCTCAGCGACGCGAGTTTTACCAGTTGATGCTGGTAGACACCGAACGCCTGATGACTACGGTCGACCAAGTGCTAAAGGCAGGCGCGGTCGGACAGAAGAAGGGCCCCGCGCATCGCATGGCCGTTGATTTCAATGCGCTGGTACGCGAGTGCGTGGAGTTGGCCCGTACCCGGCACCATCTTCGCCCGCAAGATCTCGATTATCGCGAGTCGCTGCCGGACCTGGGCAGCGCGCGGCTGCTGGGCGACCCGGACGAATTGCATACAGCAGTCAGCAATCTGCTCGATAACGCCGTGAAGTATTCACCGGATGGGGTTCATATCGCGGTCGAACTCAAGGCTCCTGACAATGAAAAGCTGGTTTTGCGAGTGCGGGATCAAGGCGTGGGGATTCCGCAACAGGAATTGAAACGAATCTTCAAACGCTTTTATCGCTACCGCCAGCGTTCCCGCAGCCAGGTGAAAGGAACGGGACTCGGCCTGTTTATTGTCCGTGCAATTGCGCGCAATCACGGCGGACGCGTCTTTGCGCAGAGCGAAGGTGCAGGGAAGGGAACCACGGTGACCCTCGAGCTTCCTCGGAGGATTGCATGAGCCGCGTGCTGGTCGTCGAGGACGAGGCGCACCTGGCGCAGGGATTGCGCTTCAACCTGCAAGCCGAAGGTCATGAAGTGGAAGTGGCCGGCGACGGCGAAACCGCGCTCGACCTGATCGGCGAGCAGACAGGCCGCTTTGATGCCTTGGTGCTGGACGTCATGCTCCCCGGCAAGAGCGGCTTCGAAGTGGCCGCGTTGCTGCGGGAAAAAAAGAACTATGTTCCTATCCTGATGCTGACCGCTCGTGGAAGGCCAGAGGATGTGCTGCAGGGATTCGCTTCTGGCGCCGATGATTATCTGCCAAAGCCGTTTGAGTTGGCCATCCTGATCGCGCGGCTGGAAGGCCTTCTGCGGCGAAGCGTCTGGATGAAACAAAGCGCGACTCTCGCAACTGCCAGCGCGGAAAGCGCCGGGGCAACCGAGGCAGAGCCAGCGGACGACTCTTTTACGTTCGCCGGGAAGTCCATCGACTTCGCTGAGCTCGAACTTCGTAGCCTCGGCAATACGATCCATCTGACGGTGATGGAGGCCGAGCTTCTACGATATCTGGTTCGCAGCGCGGGCCGCGTCGTCTCTCGCAAGGCGTTGCTCGAAGAAGTCTGGGGACTCCACGAAGATACGGACACGCGCGCCATCGACAATTTCATAGTGCGACTGCGACGCTATATTGAAGATGATCCAGCGCGACCCAAACATTTGCAGACTGTACGGGGAGTGGGCTATCGATTCATAGCCGAACCGGAGTAGGGAAGCGACTCAGTAGCTCTTTTTCAGAGCCCAAGCGCCCATCGGCGAACGATCAACGAGCTCTTTCTACCTAATGCTGTTTCGCAGAAGAACTAGCCGCCAATTCGCGGAAAAGGCCTAGCAACGACGCCGCTGACTGCTGGTCGGAAAGATTATCCAAAGCAACCGTGGCTGTGAAGTGAGGAGATTTCTGGTTAAATCTCACGCTGACAAAATCTTTGTCACGCCAAGTGGCGAGGGCATTGACTACGGGCGTCAATTCAACGGGCCAGTCTTCTTTTGTCGTCAGAATCACGGGGCCGGGGCGACTGATTGTCCACTTGCGCTCGGAATTCTTGGCGCCCGTATGGCCCGACCAGCGATGCCGAACAACATCGAGGTGGAAGCCCGGCGGAAACCCCATGTCGGCCTCGAAAGTGAGCGTCTCCTGGTGATCGCGCCAGCGGCTTACCGCCCACTGGAAAGGCAATGCCCGCGGCCGTAGTCGAATTGTCAGATGGGCTTCGTCGAACCAACGTGACGAAAGATGCAGAGTGGCTTTGAGGCGAGAGTTGCTTGCCTGCCATTTCAGATCAGACAGGCGGGCTTTCCCGAGGCAGGCAGCTTGCACCCACTGAAGTACGTTTGCAGCACGCCGCCGGTTGTACCGTGAAAACCACGTGTACCAGAGCAGAACGAATGTCCCTGTGAACCCAACGCCGATCAGAATCGAACGCCCCACACGTGCCTCTCTGTCCCAAATCGTACGTCCGTAAGATGCAGGTGTGCAAGTGGAGGAAACGAAAAAAATCGGCCGGACAAAGTGACCGTAACGCGCAGCCATCGTCCCGCTACAATGGCGGCGTGCCATTCCGGATTCGCCAATTTAGGAAGTCCGATTTTGAAACGCTGTGGAAAATCGACCAGGCGTGCTTCGATCCGCAGATGGCATACTCCCGCCCGGAACTGGCCTTCTACATGCGTCGGCCGGGTTCATTTACGCTGGTGGCGTATGCAGAGGAAACTGGGAAATCCGCTGCTTCTGAGCCAGAGAAGAAGGACCCGCAGTCTGCTGAAACTCCTGTAGTTCTGGGATTTATCGTCGCCGAGACTCGTCGGCGCACGGGCCATATCATTACAATTGACGTAATCGAGCCTGCGCGGCGTCTGGGTGTGGGTTCGGCCTTGTTGGCGGCAGCGGAAGACCGCTTGCGTTCGGCTGGGGCTGAGACCGTTTCTCTGGAAACGGCGGTCAATAATACCGCCGCCATTCGCTTCTACAAGCAAAAAGGATACTTCGTGGAAAAGACGGTTCCCGGATACTATGCCAATAACCTGGACGCATTGCAGATGACGAAGGAACTGCAAGGAAAGGGTTAAGTTTGAGTCGTGCGGTGAAGAAACCGCACGGCAGGCGACTTCAATGAAAATTGCGATTCAGGGGGAACTCGGCTCCTTCAGCCACGAAGCGGCGCAGGCGATGATGCCGTCAGCAACGATCGTTCCGTGCGCGCGATCGCTCGAGGTTTTCGGCCGGGTCAGGCGGGGTAGCGTTGGTGGCGCGGTCATCCCCATTGAAAATTCGCTGGCGGGATCGGTGGCAGAACATTTCGACCTCCTGCTTGGCCGTGACGTTCATATTGTGCGGGAATTCCGGCTGCGGATCGTCCATAACCTGATCGCCATGCCCGGGACCAAGCTGCGGGGCGTCAGGCGCGTCTTCTCGCATCCGGTGGCGCTCGATCAGTGTCGCGACTTGTTCGCGGCGAATCCAAAATTCCAATCAATGCCGTTCTATGACACTGCCGGAAGCGTAAAGCATGTTGTCGCCGAAGGATTGAGCGATGCCGCGGGGATCGCCAGCCGCCGGGCAGCAGAAGTCTACGGCGGCAAGATTTTGAAGGCCGGAATTGAAGACGACAAAAGGAACTTCACGCGATTCTTCCTCATTCAGCGGGGCAAGCCGCGATCGATTGCCAAGGCGAACAAAACGTCGATTGCCTTCAGCCTGAAGAATACGCCAGGAGCGCTTTTCAAGGCCCTGAGCGTCTTCGCGCTGCGCGACATCAGCCTCAGCAAAATTGAATCGCGCCCCATGCGAGGGCGTCCCTGGGAGTATGTATTTTTTGTCGACCTGTTGCGCGGCGATGATGGCGACTCGCGCAATGCATTGCGCCATCTAGGAGAGGTCGCAGAACTGGTTAAGGTTCTCGGCATTTATCCCGAAGCAAAATGATTCCGGTGGCCGCTTTTGGCCTTCCAAGCCGGGCAGAACGAAGCCCACACCGCGGAATGTGGCGTGGAAAGCTCTAAATGGAGCCTTTGTACTCCAGATAACAAACCTTCGCCCGCCCAAGGCATCTTAAGCCAGTGTCCGATGCCGATCTGACCTCAATTCTGTTCATCCTCCTGCTGCTCGTTGGGCTGGCCCAACTTCTTGGCTATTTCTTCGTGAAGTTGCGCCAACCGAAAGTGGTTGGGGAGATCCTGGCGGGCGTCGTATTGGGGCCGGCAATGATCGGCAGACTGCCATTCGCCTCAGGGCTGACGGAAGCGATCAAGCATCACGGGAACGTCCTGAGCTTCATTTATTGGCTCGGGTTATTGCTGCTGATGTTCTTGTCCGGTGCGGAGACGCGGCACCTTTTCAGTCGCGAAGAGCGCCACGAAGTGGCCTGGCTTTCAATTGTCGGCACAGGCCTGCCGTTTCTCCTCGCATTGCTGGTAGGTCCGTGGTTGATTGTCCCTGCGCTTGCCGGACCGAATGGCAATCGCATCTCTCTCATCATCATTCTGGCCGTCGGGGTTGCCGTCACATCGGTTCCCGTGGTTTCGAAGATTTTCGCGGACCTGAATATCCTCCACACCCGGTTCGCGCGCCTCGTTCTCGGCGTCGCGGTTCTCGAAGACATCGTTCTCTGGCTGGCGTTAGCAATCGCGACGGCTCTGGCGACCAAGCAAGCCCTAAGTCCGCGGCAACTTTCGCTGCACTTGATGGCGACCATCGTCTTCTTCGTCTTGGGCCTCACGCTCCTTCCTCGGGCGGTGAAGCGCATCAATAAGTCCAAATTCAATGTGGTCGCCAAAAACGCACCCGTGGCCTATGCCATCGCAGTGCTGCTGGGCTATTGCGTCTTTGCTGGAGCCCTCGGGGTCAGCTTGGTCTTTGCGGCATTCCTCGCCGGGTTCGCGGTCGTTCACAAAAAACGACGATTGTTCGCGGATGCTCTCGATGCGATCGGGAAAGTTTCCTTCGCGTTCTTTATTCCCGTCTATTTCGCAATTGTGGGATTGAAGCTTGACCTGGTTCGCGGACTTTCATGGGAGATGATTCTGGCGTTCATCGTCGGAAGCTGCGTGGTGAAGATTCTTTCCGTATCGGTAGCAGGACGCTTTGCTGGCTTTCGCGGATTGGACCTGATCAACCTTGCGGTCACGACCAATGCGCGTGGCGGACCTGGCATCGTGCTAGCCACGGTTGCATTCGATGCCGGCATCATCAGCCCGAAGTTTTATACGACGCTTGTGCTGGCCGCCGTCATTACCTCGGGGATTGCCGGGGCGTGGCTGGATTACGTTCTGCGAAAAGGTTGGCCGCTGTTATCTGCGAGCGTTCCGGAAGATGCGCTGCTCGTTCCCGCGGATCAGCCAAACGCTGCGTAGGCTTTCCGGGCGGGCGTTTACCGCACGACGATGTTCACAAGCTTGCCCGGCACTACGATCACCTTCACCACCTGCTTGCCAGCAATCGCAGCCTGTACCTTCTCATCAGCGAGCGCTGCTGCTTTCACATGCTCTTCGGTAGCCGCTGCGGGCACCACAACTTTGCCGCGCAACTTGCCGTTGACCTGGACCGGAATCTCAATCTCATCTTCGGCGGCCAGCGCCGCATCATATTTCGGCCAAGCCGCCTTCAGGAGATTGGCACTCTCGCCAGTCATCTCCCACAATTCATGCGCAAAGTAAGGAGCCATCGGAGCCAGCAGCAGCGCCATCGTCCGCTGCACTTCTGCGACCAAGGACGGTGGCACTCGTCCCGCAGCGATCGCCTCTTCCGCGGCATACAAATCGTTGACCAATTCCATGATGGCAGAGATGCAGGTGTTGAAGTGCCAGCGTCCCTCGAAGTCGCTGCTAACGCGCTTGATCGTCTGGTGCAACTTGCGCTGGATCGCCCGAACCTCAGGCGAGACCGAACCGGGTGCGGAGCTTGCCACCTGGCCCCTTGCCCCAACAGAATTTCGCACGAAGAAGCGGTAAACGCGTGCCAAAAATCGCTGAATGCCGTCAATGCCCGTGTCTTGCCAATCCAGGTCACGATCTGGAGGCGCGGCAAAGAGCGTGTACATTCGGACTGCATCTGCGCCGTATCGCGCCACCATCTCATCGGGCGACACAGTGTTGCCCAAGCTCTTCGACATCTTCGCGCCGTCTTTGATCACCATGCCCTGGGTAAAGAGGCGTTGCACCGGCTCACCGTTCTTAACGAGCCCCATATCGCGCATGAACTTCGTCCAGAAGCGCGAGTAGATCAAATGCAAAATCGCGTGCTCCACTCCACCGATGTACTGATCGATTGGAAACCAGTATGCAATCGTTGCCGAGTCAAACGGAGCCTTGTCGTTCTTTGCGTCGGCGTAGCGGTAGAAGTACCACGACGAATCCACGAACGTATCCATCGTGTCGGTCTCACGGCGAGCCGGGCCGCCGCACTTGGGACACGCAGTATTCAGAAATTCGGGCACATTCGCGAGCGGAGATCCCCCGGCGAGCGTGACTTTCACGTTCTCCGGCAAAATTACGGGTAGATCTTTTTCCTCTACCGGCACCACGCCGTCTTTCTCGCAATACACCATTGGAATCGGAGTTCCCCAATAGCGCTGGCGGGAGATCCCCCAATCCTTCAGCCGGAACGTGATGGTCGCTTTGCCGAAGCCCTTTGTTTCCGCGCGGGCCGTCATTTTCTTCATTGCCTCTTTACCATTGAGGCCGCTGAATTCTCCGGAATTTACGATCAAGCCATCTTCCGAGACGAAAGGCAATGGAGGCGCGGTCATGGTTTCTTCCGGATCAGTGCTCGCCGGCAAAACGACCAGCTTGATCGGGAGCTTGTATTTCGTTGCGAATTCGAAATCGCGCTCATCGTGCGCGGGCACGCTCATGATGGCGCCCGTGCCGTAGTCCATCAGAATGTAGTTCGCCACCCACACCGGTAGGGTCTCGCCGTTGAATGGATTCTTGGCGAAGCGTCCGGTCGCCACGCCATGCTTTTCGATCTCGCCGATGCTGCCCGATTCTTTGGCGCGCCGCTGCTCCGCAATCAAGCCTTCAACTTTGGCGCGCAAGTCGGCATCGCGCGCGATCATGTCGGAAACAATCGGATGCTCGGGCGCAATCTGAATTGAAGTCGCACCGTAAATTGTGTCGATGCGCGTGGTGAACACGGTGATCGTCGAACCTGCCGGGCCGATCGTTCCGCCCAGATCGAAATCGACCAGCGCACCCTCACTGCGGCCAATCCAGTTTTGCTGCATGATCCGGACCTTGTCCGGCCATCCTTCGAGCTTCTCTAGGTCGCGCAGCAACTCATCCGCGTACTTCGTGATCTTCAGGAACCACTGTTCCAGTTCCCGCTGCTCCACTGGAGTATCTTCATGGCGCCAGCACATGCCACCGACAACCTGCTCGTTCGCCAGCACCGTCGCGCACAGCGGACACCAGTTCACCTTGCTCTTCTTGCGATATGCCAGGCCGGATTTGTAGAGCTTGAGAAAGAACCACTGGTTCCACCGGTAATAGTCCGGCAAACAAGTTGTGACTTCGCGCGACCAGTCGTAAGCAAAGCCCAGGCGGTTCATCTGGACCTTCATGGCCGCGATATTGGCGAGGGTCCACTGCTTCGGTGGAGTGTTGTTCTTGATCGCCGCATTCTCGGCCGGCAATCCGAAGGAGTCCCATCCCATGGGATGAAGCACGTTGTAACCCTTCATCCACATGTAGCGAGCGAGTGCGTCACCAATCGAATAGTTGCGCACGTGCCCCATGTGGAGCGCGCCCGAAGGGTAGGGCAGCATCTCCAGCACATAGAATTTCTGCTTGGTCGAATTGGGTTCTGCGGCATAGAGCTTGCGGATCGCTCAGCCAGCGCTCAGCCCATTTCTGCTCGACGCGTTGGGCGTCATAACGCTCATCGCGGGAAGTGATCGTTGAATCGTCTTGCACTGTCATAGAGACGGTTAGCGGCGTGGAAATAATCTGCTATTTTACAACGCTCAAGCTGGCGTAAGGAGAATTACCACGCGCAGTCAATCAGATGCGGGTGAAAAAAGAATGGTGCGGAAGGGGGGATTTGAACCCCCACGCCTTTCGGCGCCACCCCCTCAAGATGGTGTGTCTGCCAGTTCCACCACTTCCGCTTAAAATCCTGCTTTGCAAACCGCTTGAGGGACTGAAGGTCTGCACGGGACACTTCGAGGGCTGCTCTCTACTCAGCGCCCTCACAGGCGAATCGCCGCCCTGGGATGATGCGTCCTACGTCTTTATACACGGTCAAACGGGACGGTTCAAGTTGGCGAGCCACTGGCGCGCTGAGGATCGCTGACGAGTCCGATGACAAAGTCGATGAAACGTGAGAAACCTACACTTCCGACCGCGCCGCCCGCGTCATTAATTCTTCAATCGCTTGCTGTGGTGATTTTCCTTTTTCGAGGATGGCAAACATCTGCTCGGTGATCGGCATCTCCACATTCTTCTTGTGCGCGAGACCAACCGCCGCCTTGGTCGTGAAAACGCCTTCCGCTACCGCACCGTGCATGCCCGCGATAATGTCGGGAAGCGTCCGGCCCTTGCCCAATTCGACGCCTACGCTGCGATTGCGCGACAGATCGCCGGTGCAGGTCAACACGAGGTCGCCGAGTCCAGCCAGTCCCGCCATGGTGTCAAGCCGTCCTCCGCACGCTACAACCAACCGCGCGATTTCCGCGAGGCCGCGCGTGATCAAGGCAGCCACTGAGTTGTGACCCAACTGCAAGCCGTCGCAGATTCCGGCGGCGATAGCGATGACGTTCTTCAGCGCTCCGCCTAGTTCGACGCCAATCACATCGTCATTCGTATAAACGCGAAAGCGAGAACTATTGAAGGCCTGTTGCACAGCCCGCGCCAGTTCGCTGTCGGATGAAGCTACCGTGACCGCCGTCGGATCGCCACGCGCCACTTCTTTGGCGAACGATGGTCCGCTCAACGCTCCGACTCGCGGAGAAAATTTGCGCTGCCGCATCACATCGGCGATCACCTCCGTCATGCGTGATAGAGTCGCGTTTTCGAGACCCTTGGTGCAGCTCACAATCAACGTTTCCGCATGAAGCCACGGCGCCATCTGTTCGAAAAGCGCGCGGCAATGTTGCGAGGGCATTACGCTGATTACGATCTCGGTGTCTTTGAGAGCAGTAGCCAAATCGTTCGTAGGTTCAATCGATTCAGAAAGAGCGAATCCCGGTAGAAACCGTTGGTTGATTCGTTCCTTTGCGATGCTTTCCACGACATCCGGTTCGTTCGCCCAAAGTCGGATGCTGTGACGTTCGTTTCGCGCCAGCGCCATCGCCAGGGCGGTTCCCCACGCGCCAGCACCGATTATGGCCATGCGGCTCATTCGCGTGGTTCTCCTTCGTCTTCTTGCTCTATGTCATCTGCAAGCTGCCGATCAAATTTCCTTCCAAGCTTTGACTCTGTTCCCGTCGCCAGCCGACCGATGTTTTGCCGGTGCTTCCAGATCACCAGCAGAGAAACCATCAGGATAACGGCCAGTTCGAGCGGTTCCCGGTACTCGCCAAGCGCCCAAACGAGCAGAGGAAACGCTGCGGCAACCGCGATCGATCCAAGGGAGACGTAGCGGAAAGCGATCGCAACCAGCAGAAAGATTCCCACCAGGCACAAGATCGATTTCGGAGTGAGCAGAGCAAAGGCTCCCAGACTGGTCGCAACGCCCTTCCCCCCGTGAAACTTCAACCATACCGGAAAAAGATGGCCGCACACTGCAAAGAACGCCGCCATGGTCATCATTAGATGGTGATGAGGTCCGTCGAAGAAATTGCGAGCGAACAGAACGGCGGCGAGCCCCTTGCCAGCATCCAGCAGAAGCGTCGCGACCCCCAGCAGTGGCGACTTGCGAGCCACGTTGGTTGCGCCGATGTTGCCACTCCCGCTGACGCGCACGTCATCGCCAGTGAAAATTCGTACCAGCAAGTAACCGAAGGGAATGGATCCCAGCAGGTAACTCACCACGGCGGTGACGAGGTAGGGAAGTGAATTCATCTGAAACGAGTTGCGTTACACCGGTTGCAGCGGAAAGCGTTCCAGCTTCGTGTACTTCGATCCCTTTGGTGAAAGCTGGCTCTGGTAGAGAATAAACTTGTCGGCCGTCATTGTACCGAACTCGAGCTCTCCCATCGCTGCCAGGCGTTTGTGGAGCACCGCTAAGATAGAGTTGGGGTGGTCGTCTTTGCGCCGTTTGGGGTCACCCGAACGGCCACCAGCCCGCGCCAAAGTCAGATGCGGACTGAATGCCCGTTCTTCACGTGGGATGCCAAGCTCACCCATCGCGGCGTCGATTTGACTGGCAAGTCCCGCCAGCTGCGGCCCCGCATGGATACCCACCCAGAAAACACGCGGTGATTTCGCGGTCGGGAAGAACCCATATCCCGAGAACCGAATTGCGAATGCCGGCCCCTGGATTTTTTGCAGCCGCTGAGTGATTGCTTCGACCTGCTCGGGCTTTTGTTCACCGATGAACTTCAGCGTGATATGCAACGACTCAGGATGGACCCAACGTGCCTCTGGCGCAAAACCACTAACCCCTTCAACGAAGCGCGTGATCTTGCTTCGGATCTCTGGGTCCAGATCGATACCAATAAAAATTCTCACGTTGTGGAAGTGCGGCGCCTGCGTCCTCGCCCGCGTGTCGGGAATTGTCTCAAATGGCGGTTGAAGCCGATGCTCACAGCAGCGCCCTTCTTATCATCTCGAGCGCCTGCAGACTGGAGAACTGCCGGATGCGCGAGCGATCTCCCGGAAAATTGCGTTCTACTACCTGCGTGCCTTCTTCTCCAGCGAGAGCGACATAAACCAATCCGACCGGCTTCTGCTCGGTCCCCCCGCTGGGGCCCGCGACGCCGGTAATTCCTACTCCGTAGCTCGACAGGCAGCGCTTGCGAATGCCTTCCGCCATTGCCGCCGCCACTTCGCGGCTAACCGCTCCATGCTTCTCGATCAAAGCTTTGGGCACGTTCGCAAATTGCGTCTTCAGTTCGTTCGAGTAGACTACCGCTCCGCCCAGAAAGTATCGCGAACTTCCGCTGACCGAGGTGATGCGCTCGGCGAGCATTCCGCCCGTGCAGGATTCCGCTGTCGCCAGCGTCATGTTCCGCATTTGCAGAAGGTAGCTCACAATCTGCTCGATGGTTTCTCCCTTGCGGGAAAAGATCGCGTCGCCCATCTCGTCTTCGATCTTCTCGGCGAGTTCTTCCACCCGCGCTTCCGCCTCAGCCTTCGAAGCTTTCCGGCAGCGGAGATGAAGCTGAATCTCTCCTCCGCCAGCGAGGATCGTCGTCTCGACATCGGTAAAAGTTTTGTAGATCGGAGCGACGCGCGCATCGACTTGCGATTCCGGCATCATCGCCATCTTCAACGTGCGAGTCGCGATGTGCTGCTCCGGCAACTTCGCACGCAACCGCGGAATGCATTCGGCGTCGAAGAGCGGCTTTAGTTCGTAGGGAGGCCCAGGAAGGAGGATGAGAATGCGATCTTTGCCATCATATTTTCCGCTGATCCACTGGCCGGGCGCGCTGCCCATTTTGTTCGGCAGGGAAGTGGCATTTGCGATCACATCCGCCTGCTTCAGGTTGTTTGGAGTTAACTTGTAACCGCGCTTCGCGAATCGCTCTTCAAGCCGGATGACAATGTCAGGGTCGCGATTGAGCATGAGTCCCAACGCATCCGCGACGGCCTCGCGCGTCAGGT
Source organism: uncultured Acidobacteriaceae bacterium (assembly GCA_963822545.1). Lineage (GTDB taxonomy): Bacteria > Acidobacteriota > Terriglobia > Terriglobales > Acidobacteriaceae > Acidiflorens. The sequence continues at coordinate 468,471 of CAWGIB010000009.1, read as the reverse complement.
CATCTTCGGTAGGCCCAAGTCCACCCGAAAAAATAATGATGTCAGACCGCTTCATTGCCAGCTTCGCGGCAGCCACCAGGCCCTCGCGTTCATCGCCGACGACGGACTTGTAGCGCACCTCGACTCCCAATTCGTTGAGCTTCTCCGTGAGGTACAGAGAATTGGTGTCTTGCCGGTGAGGCGTCAGCATCTCTGACCCAACCGCGATAATCTCGGCGTTCACGGGTAAAAGTGTAAACGAATCAGGCTGACTTACCACAGCATGGTGGGTCTAGCATTAAAATGGCCCCACACGCCTCGAAAAGATGATTATCGCCGGTTTGCAAAGCTTGAGTGCTGATCTCCGAAGTCGTCTTCGATGGCCGGGACGACATTCGCTCGAGCGAATGTCGACCATCGAAATCTACCTCGAGGGCGCCTGCTTTGACGAACAGAGGATCGAATCGAGCAATTGTTCAAATGACCTGTGCTGAGGGTTCGACTATATGAAAATCGCCAACAATGTTACCGAACTGATCGGCCGCACTCCTCTCGTGCGGCTCAACCGTGTGACGGAGGGCTGCGTCGCCGAAGTGGTGGGTAAACTTGAGAGCCAGAACCCGGTCGCCAGCGTAAAAGACCGCATTGGCGTCAGCATGGTGGATGCCGCAGAGCGGGCCGGGAAAATTCAGCCTGGAAAGACTGTGCTTATTGAGCCGACGAGCGGCAATACAGGAATTGCATTGGCCTTCGTGGCCGCGGTCAAGGGCTACAAGCTCATTCTCACCATGCCGGATACGATGAGCCTGGAGCGTCGTGTATTGCTGCTGGCTTTTGGAGCCGAGATAGTCCTGACTCCTGGTCCGCGCGGCATGAAGGGCGCAATTCTCAAGGCGAATGAACTGCTCGCGTCTACTCCCAACGCGTACATGCTCCAGCAATTCGACAACCCGGCGAATCCAAAGATCCACTTTGAAACTACCGGACCTGAGATCTGGAACGACACGGACGGGCGCGTCGACTATCTTGTTGCCGGAGTCGGTACGGGCGGCACCATCACGGGCGTGTGTGAGTACATCAAGCCAAAGAAGCCTTCGTTCAAGGCGGTCGCGGTCGAACCCACGGATAGCGCAGTTCTGTCCGGAGGGCCGCCCGGGCCACATAAGATTCAGGGAATCGGCGGTGGCTTTATCCCCAGCATCTTGCGACGGGACTACCTCGACGAGGTGATCGCCGTGACCAACGACGATTCGATCAACATGGCGCGTCGGCTTCCTTTGGAAGAAGGGCTTCTGGTTGGGATTTCTTCCGGCGCAGCGGTGGTGGCGGCCTTGCAGGTGGCACGCCGCCCCGAGAATAAAGGCAAATTAATCGTCGTGGTTCTGCCTTCGTTCGGCGAGCGCTACTTGAGTAGTATCCTTTTCGAGGGGCTTCGGAATCAGGCTCTGCAGATTCCCACTGCACAGCTTCCGGAATAAGGGATGCCGCATCTGCTGGCTCACATTCGCGAGGACGTCTCCACTGTACTCGAACGCGATCCCGCGGCGCGCTCCCGCCTGGAGGTCTATCTCTGCTATTCAGGCCTCCACGCGGTGTGGTTCCATCGAATCAATCATTGGTTGTGGAATCACAAGTTTTTCCTGCTGGCGCGCTGGCTTTCGCAGGTGGCGCGTCTTCTAACCGGAATTGAAATTCATCCTGGCGCGGTCATCGGCCGTCGCGTCTTCATCGATCACGGGCTGGGAGTTGTGATTGGAGAGACCGCCGCCGTCGGCGATGATGTGACGCTTTACCAGGGCGTTACGCTGGGAGGCACGGGCAAGGAGCATGGCAAACGCCATCCTACTTTGCTGGAAAATGTAGTTGTGGGCGGGGGTGCGAAGATTCTCGGCAACATTACAGTGGGCCGAAATTGCCGGATTGGCGCGGGTTCGGTCGTGCTGCGCAACGTGCCCGACGATTCCACAGTGGTCGGCGTGCCCGGACACATTATTTTTCGCGAAGGCAAGCGCGTTGTCATTACCGATCCCAAGCAGATCAACGATCCACTCTCCGAGGCGCTCGCAGCCGTTGCCAACGAAGTCAGCAAACTGCGGGAGCGCGTGAATCAGTTGGAAGGCGCGGAATCGAAACACGAGCCACTATCCGCGTCCATTCAACGCATTATGGACGATATCGATTATCAGATCTGAAAATACCGGTCGAAAAATAATTACTACCCGCCTCAACAACGTCACCTGATATCGACCCGCCGCAATTATGATGGTCTATCGCTCGTGGGGCTGAACTTCGGAAATGAAATACGGATTCGTCATCGATAACCGCAAGTGCATTGGCTGCCACGCGTGCACTGTCGCCTGTAAGACTGAGAACCACGTCTCGCTGGGTGTGAACCGCACGTGGGTCAAGTACGTCGAGAAGGGCGCGTACCCGAATACCCGTCGCGTGTTTCAGGTGACGCGTTGCAATCATTGCGAGAAGCCGCCCTGTGTGACCATCTGCCCAACCAAGGCGATGTATCAGCGCAAGGATGGCATCGTCGACTTCAATTCCGACCGCTGCATCGGCTGCAAGGCCTGCATGCAGGCGTGCCCCTACGACTCGATTTACATCGATCCCGACGAGGGAACAGCCGCCAAGTGCCACTTCTGCGCGCATCGCACGGAAGTTGGGCTCGAGCCCGCGTGTGTCATCGTCTGTCCGGAGCACGCCATTATTGCGGGTGATTTGAGCGATACGACGAGTGAAGTTGCGCAGCTGGTCGCGCGCGAAACTGTTCGCGTGCGCAAGCCGGAGCAGGGAACGCAGCCGAAGCTTTACTACATTGACGCCGACGAGAGCGCGATTGTGCCGACCGCTGCGCGTCATGAGCCGTTCTATATGTTTTCGCAGCGCAATGCCGCGCTCCACGGCAGCGGCGCAGTTTATCCGCCTGACAGTCCATTGCTGCAGAAAGATGCGCTTGCCGCCTACGATGTTGGCCACGCGCGTCCCTGGGGATGGCAAGTACCAGCCTATTCGTGGACAAAGTCGATCGGCTCCGGCGTGCTGGCGATACCGGCGGTCGCAATGGTCCTCGGCCGATTGTCGGGCGATCGTATGCGCGACATCGCGCTCGCCACCGTCGCGTTACTGTTCACGGCGCTTACCACGGTGCTACTGGTCTGGGATCTTGAGCATAAAGAGCGCTTCCTGAAAGTTGTCTTTACGCCGCAAAGCAAGTCGTGGCTGGCTCGCGGAGCCTTCATCCTGATCGCCTATAGCGGGTTGTGTGGCGTCTTCTGGCTGGCTGCCGTTGGGAGATTTTCGTTCGTCACATCGATCCTGCTTTGGCCAACCGTGGTGGTGGGATTTTGCGCAGCCGTTTATACAGCTTTTCTCTTTGGACAATGCGAAGGTCGCGATCTGTGGCAGACGCCGCTACTGCCGGCTCATTTGTTTGTGCAGGCATTGCTGTGTGGATCAGCAGTGCTCGCGTTGCTGCCGAATAGTTTGGGTGGTTCGGATTCCGCTCGATCGTTCGCAGCCACGGCCCTAGTACTCAGTTTGGGATTGCATCTGATCATGATGCTGGGCGAGGTGGCGATGCCGCACACCACCGATAACTCGCGCTATGCGGCGCGTCTGATTACGCATGGACCATTCGCGCGGGCGTTCTGGGCGGGCGCGATTGCGATTGGCGGATTCGTGCCGCTGGCGGTTTTGCTGGCCGCGCCACGAAATGCGATCACGGAAGGCAGCTCCGCGCTGCTTGCGCTCGCCGGACTTCTGATTTTCGAGTGGTGCTTCGTCATGGCCGGTCAAAGCGTGCCGAACAGTTGAAGGAATAAGTATGGAGATTTGGCAATGACAACGAAGCCAAAAGATTTCAAACGCGACGGCAGCAACCTAGCGTATTGTCCGCCAGTCGAAAAGTGGGATGACTGGGTCGAACTGGATCCGGAAGAATGGCCGCGTCGCGTCGAAAAGCATTTCCAGATCGTCCCCACCGTCTGCTTCAATTGCGAATCTGCATGCGGTCTTCTGGCGTACGTCGATAAGCAATCAGGGAAGATCGAGAAGTTCGAAGGCAATCCAATGCATCCCGCAAGTCGCGGGCGTCTTTGTGCCAAGGGCCCGGCGACTATCAATCAGATTCACGACCCGGACCGAATCCTGTATCCGATGAAACGCAACGGTCCGCGCGGCGGCGGCCAATGGACTCGAACGAGTTGGGATGAAGTGCTTGAAACTTTTGGCGCGCGCATTCGCAAAGCCTTCCAGGAAAATCGTGGCGAAGAAGTTATGTACCACGTCGGCCGCCCCGGCCATGACTACATCATGGAGCGCACGTTGCAAGCGTGGGGCATCGATGGCCACAACTCGCACACCAACGTCTGTTCGTCCTCGGCTCGCCTGGGCTACCTGCTCTGGCATTATGCCGATCGCCCATCACCTGACCACGCCAATGCGCGCTTCATCCTTTTGCTATCGGCTCACCTCGAGTCGGGCCACTATTTCAATCCGCACGCGCAACGCATTATCGAAGGCAAAATGGCGGGCGCTAAACTTGCGGTCGTTGATCCGCGGCTGTCGAACACCGCGAGCATGGCCGATTACTGGCTGCCCAGTTATCCCGGTACAGAAGGCGCAATGCTGCTTGCGATGGCGATGGTGATTCTCAACGAGAATCGGTACGACGCCGAGTTCGTGAAGAATTGGACAAACTGGGAAGAACTCGAGGTTGACGGCTTCAGCGCGAAGGGGCAGAGCTTCAACGCCGTCATCGATGCGCTCAAGCGCCACTACGCAAAGTTCACACCTGAGTTCGCGGAGAAGGAAAGCGGCGTCAAGGCGGAAGTCATCGTCAAGATCGCGCGAGAGATTGCAACGGCCGGCAGTCGCTTTGCGTCGCATCTCTGGCGAGGCAGTGCCTCCGGCAATCTCGGCGGGTGGCAGCCTGCGCGCGCGCTCATGTTGCTGCACGTGCTCACTGGATCAGTTGGCACGGAAGGCGGACACAATCTCAACGCATGGAATAAATTCGTTCCCAAGACATTTAAGACCCCGCCACCGCAAAAGCGCTGGAACGAATTGCTCTATCCGCCGGAGTGGCCGCTGTGCACGCACGAGATGTCATTCCTCCTGCCGCATTTCCTGAAAGAAGGCCGCGGCCGCCTCGAAGCGTATTTCACGCGCGTATTCAATCCCGTGTGGACTTACCCCGACGGCTTCTCATGGATCGAAATGTTGCGCGACGAAGAGAAGGTCGGACTGCACGCGGCCCTCACGCCGACTTGGAGCGAAACGGCTTGGTTCGCGGACTACGTTTTGCCGATGGGCTTCAGCTCCGAGCGACATGACCTGATGAGCCAGGAATCATACGCAGGCAAGTGGATCGGCTTCCGGCAGCCGGTAGCGCGCGTGCTCAGGGAGCGCGCGGGGGAGAAGTTCGACTATACCTACCAGGCCAATCCCGGAGAGGTCTGGGAAGAAGATGAATTCTGGATCAACCTTTCATGGGCGATCGATCCGGATGGCTCCATGGGGATTCGCCAATGGTTCGAGTCGCCGTATCGTCCGGGGCAGAAACTGACGGTCGACGAATATTACGGTTGGATGTTCGAAAATTCCGTCCCTGGCCTCCCCGAGGCCGCTGCCAAAGAAGGCCTGAAGCCGCTCGAATACATGCGCAAGTACGGCGCGTATGAAGTGACTACCGACGTTCACCGGCTCAATGAGAAGCCGGTCGCGCCCGCCGATCTTTCCGAATCGAGCGTCGAAGCAAACGGCGTCATTAAGAAAAATGGTAAAGCCGTGGGCGTGATGGTCGAAGGTGAGCCGGTTGTTGGCTATAACACCCCGTCGCGCAAACTCGAATTGTTTTCAAAAACGTTAGCCGACTGGAAGTGGCCTGAGTTCGCGCTGCCGGAATACTACCGCAGCCATATCCATCGTTCGGCGCACGGAGCTTCGATGGGAAAACCGGCCGAGGATTTCGATCCCAAGTACATGCCGCGCGTCGAATGGCCAAAAGATTCGAACGGAGACGTCTACACACTTCTGCCCATCTTCCGTCTGCCCAACCTGATTCACACACGCTCGGGGAATGCGAAGTACCTTTACGAAATCTCGCACAAGAATCCGCTTTGGGTGAACCCGGTAGACGCGAAGCAGCTTGGCGATATTCGTACTGGAGACCTGCTCAAGGTTCACACGGAAATTGGATTTTTTGTGCTGCACGCCTGGGTGACGGAAGGCCTGACGCCGGGAGTCGTCGCCTGCTCGCATCATCTCGGCCGCTGGAAGGTGAATAAGGACGAGCAGATCGAGCGCATGTCGAGCGCGTGGGTCGATCTGAAAGAAGTCGGCAAAGGACAATGGAAGATGCGCCAGCTTTCCGGCGTGAAGCCTTACGACAGCGCTGACCCTGACACAAAGCGTGTTTGGTGGAGCGATGCCGGCGTTCACCAGGACATCACGTTCCCCGTGCATCCCGATCCCATTAGCGGCATGCATTGTTGGCATCAACTCGTGCGCGTGGAGCGAGCGGCGCCCGACGATCAGTACGGAGACATTTTTGTCGACACCAATCTTTCCTTCGCTGTCTATCAACGATGGAAGGCGCTCGCTCGGCCCGCGCCCGGTCCCGGAGGTTTGCGACGTCCGCTGTGGATTCCGCGCGTTCACCGACCGGAAGAAGCCGCCTTCTACATGAACGGTTCGAAAAATAGCGACTACTGACCGCGCACAAGTAGGTGCTAATTTGCACACATATGCCGCGAATCAAGGCGTCGCGGTCGTTGTAAAATAAACGCATGTCATTGCAGTCCGGCAACCCCAGCTTTGGCAAGAAGCGAACCCCGCCTCCCGACGAAACTTTCGAGGAAGCAGCGTACCTGAAGGCGCTCGGCGAGAAACAGAAGATCGTCAGTCTCAAGCTTGCTGACGGAGAAGTCGTGCGCGGTTGGATCGAGTACTACGACAAGAACATGGTCCGCGTGACACGCGACGATGGTCCGAATCTTTTTATTTTCAAACACGAAATTGTCTACATCGCCGAAGACGGGAAAAAGAAGTAAGCAGTCGCAATCGCCGGCACTCGAACTCTTTTAACCGACACGTAAAACTCCACGAATTGTCATCCTGAGCGAAGCGAAGGATCTATGAATTGGCCTGCCACCCGCGATGCGCTTGTGCTGGAGAGAATCTGAAAGCATGACATCACCGCAAACACCTGAACTCCTCACCACTATGCAATCCATCGCGCGCGAAGCCGGCGCCCTGCTGATGGGTCATTTCCGCCAGCATGTGAAGGTGGAATATAAGGGCAGCGCCGACCTGGTTACGATCGCCGACCGGCAATCAGAAGCGCTGATCCTAGGACGCGTTCGCGGGAGCTTTCCCAATCATGACGTCATGGGAGAAGAGGGCACTCGCATCGAGACCGGCAGCGACTATAAATGGTATGTCGATCCGCTCGACGGAACCACCAATTTCGCGCACGGCTATCCAGTGTTTTGCGTTTCGCTTGGGGTTGAATTCCGAGGCCAGCGGATTGCGGGTGTCATTTACGATCCTACCCGCGATGAAATGTTCGCAGCGGAAAAGGGAAGCGGGGCACGTCTAAACGAGAAGTCGATGCAGGTTTCGTCGATCGCAAGTCTGAGCGAATCGCTGGTCGCTACCGGTTTTCCGAGCCAGAAGCGTCACAAGAATCCGAATATTCATTTTTATCACCAGCTCTCGCTGCGTTCGCATGGAGTGCGGCGGGCGGGATCGGCCGCGCTTGATCTGTGCAATGTTGCCAGCGGGCGCTTTGATGGCTTTTGGGAATTCAACCTCAATCCGTGGGACACTGCGGCAGGGGTGCTGATCGTGGAGGAGGCTGGAGGGCGCGTCACCGACTTTGCCGGAGGCCCGTTTCAAATTGAGAGCCGCGAAACGCTGGCCTCCAATGGTCTGTTGCATAGTGCGTTGATCGCGGAATTCCAGGATGTGTTCGCCGGGCGCGGTCTCGAGGATCTGCCCAACCCCGCCGACTACCTGAAACAACCAAAATCCTAAGCGGTACAATCTATAACAGTGGGGATCGTTGTCGGAGTTTTTGCGCGCGATGAAAGTATGTAAATAGTCTTCTGCCGGACGCTACTTTTGGCATCCCTGCGGTTCAAGGTTTAGCATGCCAACGAACGTGTCTACTTCGCTCGGTTCCAACTCATCAGTTCGAACTCTTTGCTTGACCGCAAGGTGGAAAAGCGAGCAGATCGCATCCGGCTGCAAGGCCGCATTCTATTTCTGACCGAAGATCCTGACCTGATCAAGAAGCAACTTACGGGCGAAGATTTGCCTTGGGACACAAAGAATCCGGCCAATAATCCCAAGCTTCGCGATGATATCTCGACGGATGAAATCACGCCCGCGCATTTCTGTTTCTATTTCGACCAGACGCTGGGCGAAATTCCCTACGCTGGATTGAAATGCGAGGGCGTCGTGCCCATTGGGCGTAATGCGGTGAAAAACGGCGGATTTGTTTGTTCGGTAAGCGGGAAACGCCGCGGCAAAGGTTCCAGCCGCGAGCAGTCCCCTTATGCGGAAATGTCCGCTGGCATTCAAGTGGTCATCGCGGAAAATATCGAGCGGATTTACAAGCAAAACTGCCAGAACCTCGGGCTGCTAACCTCCACCAACTTTTCTCTGATCGACCGTATTCGGACGGGAGACGAGATCTCGCTCAGCGAATTTACCGAAGGTGAAGACGAAATTACCCGGCAAGTGATCGAATACGGCGGCCTGTTTCCTTTCAATGTCGCGCGCATGCAGAAGAAAGTGTTTCTGCCAGCGATCAAGACCGAGAAGCGCGCGATGACGTTGGCCGAGAAGATCTTCGCCAGCCATATGGTCGCTCCTGGATGGCACCGTGGGCGTTCCGGCCGTCAAGCCCGGGGACACTGGCTTCACGCGCGTCGATCTCCGCTTCAGCCATGAATACGTCACGCCGATGGCTTCCATCTTCTACGAGCAGAACGTCGGCAAGGATGTGCCGGTCAACGACGCGTCGTCCATCCGATTCTTCCGTGACCACCTTACATTTCTCGATGAGGTCATCTCCGAAGAGAAGAAGAAAATCGGGCTGCTCGATCTCGCCACCCAACTCAAGATCAAGCAAGCAGACTTCGCGCAACAGCAGGGAATCAAGCTGCACGGCGAACTTACGGACCGCAAGGGCTCCGAGGGTATTTGCCATTCCGTGATGCTTGAAACTTATGCGCTCCCCGGGCAAGTCAACGTAGGTTCCGACTCGCACACGCCGCATGTCGGCGCGATCGGATGCATTGCATTTGGCATTGGCACGACTGATCTGTTCAACTCGTGGATCACGAAAGATGTACGAGTCAAAATTCCCGAGTCGGTGAAGATCGTCATCAAGGGCCACCGCCAGCCGAACGTCACCGCCAAGGATTTCATCCTGAAGATACTCTCACTCGATTACGTCCGCAGTGGGCAGGCGCTTGCCAAGGTCATGGAGTATGCGGGAGAGGCCGTCGAAGCGCTTGAGCGTTGACGAGCGTGCGACCATGACCAACATGGCCGCTGAAATTGGGGGTTTTACGGGCATCGTGGCTCCCGACGCGAAAGTTGTGGAGTTCCTCATGGAACGCCGCGGTCTTGGCCGAGCCGATGTCGAAGGCATGATTGAGGGGCTCTTCAGCGATCCCAACGCCGAATATTCTCACGTCATCGAATTCGATGCCTCGGAGATTGCGCCCATGGTCGCCACTCCGGGCGATCCCGGCAACGGAAAATATATTCGCGATCTCCAAACACCCGTCCCAATCGACATCGCGTATGGAGGTACTTGCACCGCCGGCAAGAATGAAGACATGGATATGTATGCTGCGGTGCTGGCGGACGCGCTCAAGCAGGGGCGTCGTGTCTCAGGAGAACGTGCAGTTCTGGATTCAGTTTGGCTCGCAGGAGACGCGCGAGTATTCGCGGCGGAAGGGCTACATCGAGATTTTTGAAAAGGCCGGAGCCCGCCTCATCGAGCCAAGTTGCGGAGCCTGCATTAATGCTGGCCCCGGAGTTTCGACTCGCGCCGATCAGGTTGTCATCAGCGCGCAGAACCGCAACTTTCCCGGGCGCAGCGGCCCCGGCCAGATGTACCTCGCCTCTCCATATACGGTTGCGGCGAGTGCGGTTGCCGGATATATCGTCGAATATCAGCCCAGCGGAAATCGGGAACTGGTAGGCGCTTGAACTCAGTCGATCAACATCCCTAGAAGCGATGGGGACAAGAACGAGCGTCCCGTTACGCGGCCGGCTTGGTCGTCCGCCGATTGGCCAAAACAAACGCTAGTCCAAACATGAACAAGACGAAGAGAACGAGCGTCAGAATCGATGCTGTCAGCGAGAATTCGAATGAGAACGAGCTCGGCGCTTCGGGATACATCAGCGTGCGCAGCGCCTCGACGCCATAGGTCAAGGGATTGGCATACATAATCCAGCGAATCCACGGGAAGCCTTGGAAAGAGGGAAGAGCGCGCCCGAAAACAGCCACAAGGGAATCAAGAACAAATTGATGATGGCGTGAAACGCCTGTGTGGAATCCATTGGCCAAGCGATGGCGAAGCCGAGCGCCGTCAATGCGAACGAAACCAGGAAAATCGTAAGGACAATGAGGCCGAAGGAGGCGAGCGTAAAATGCACGCCGACCAGGGGAGCGAAGACAAGAAAGATGATCCCTTGCAGCGCCGCCAGTGTGGTCCCTCCGAGCACCTTCCCCAGAACGATCGCGGCCCGTGGTACCGGCGCTACCAGCACGGAAAGCAGAAAGCCTTCGTTGCGGTCTTCAATCACTGACATCATCGTGAAAATTGCGGTGAACAGGATGATCATCACGAGGGTGCCGGGATAGAAATAGTCGAGATAATTTTGCTGGCCGGCAGATTGTCCGGATCGAAACGACGTTCCGAAGCCGGATCCGAGGACCACCCAGAACAAAAGTGGAGACAGGATGACGCCGACCACGCGCGCCTTCTGACGATAGAAGCGCACCACTTCGCGCCACCATAGCGTGAAGGCAGGCAGCATCACGCCGGTCGAAGCCGGAGCGTTTGAGGGAAACGTCGCAGTTTGAGTCGCCATAGCCATAGATTGTGTAATTTGGTAATCGGATAATTTCGTTGAGCCCGAAAGATGCGGCGGTTCTAAATTACAAAGTTACCCGATTGCAAAATTATCGAATCGCCGTTCAGTGCTTCTTCCCCTTCTTCTTTGCCGCTGCGGTTGTCGCCTCGGCTTCCTCATTCCAGAAGCGGTGTCCCGTGCGATGAATGAAGACGTCTTCGAGCGTCGGCTTGCTGACGCTGAGCGACTGAATCTCTCCGGGGAACGCTTCGACTACATCCGGTACGAAGCGATGCCCATTCTCGATCTCGAGTCGTACATGCTTATCCATGACACTGGCGTCCACATGAAATCTATTGCGAATGTGGTCGGCGAGAGCCTGCGGTTCCCGTGCTTCCAACAGAATCACGTCGCCGCCGATCTCGCGCGTAAGCGATTGTGGCGTGCCAAGGGCGACCAGGTTGCCTTCATTCAGGATGGCAAGGCGATCGCAGCGTTCCGCCTCTTCCATCAGGTGGGTGGTCACAATGATGGACACCCGCTCCTGATCGCGAAGGATCCCCAGATACTGCCAGAGGTCGCGCCGTGCGCCTGGATCAAGGCCGGTGGTGGGTTCGTCGAGCAGCAGCACCTCGGGATGATGAAGCAATCCCTTGGCGAGTTCGATGCGGCGCTGCATGCCGCCTGAGAAAGTCTCGACGCGATCATTGGCGCGGTCGAGCAATCCGACTCGCGTGAGAATTTCCTGGATGCGATTCGTAAGCAATCGACCCGCGCAGGCCGTAGAGATGGCCTTGATGCCACAGATTTTCCCGCGCCGTGAGCTTTGGATCGACGCTCTGCGCCTGAAAGACCACGCCAATGCGGCGGCGCAGGGCCCCGGGTTCGCGGACGGCGTCGAGGCCGGCGATGGTGGCCCTCCCGGAGGTCGGCACCATGAGCGTCGAGAGTATGCGGAAGAGGGTCGTCTTGCCGCTGCCATTGGGTCCAAGCAATCCGAACAGTTCGGCCGGCTGCACGTCGAACGAGACACCATTCAAAGCGGTGCGGTTCGCGTAGCGGTGAATTAAATCACGGACCTGAATAATAGCGGGACCCGACGGTTGAGACACTTTGTCAGCCGGTGCGACGTCGATCGCAGAGATGTTTGAGGCCACACGCCATTCTATCAATTCAGGCGGCAACGGGCTTTTGTTCGCGTCCACCGATGCGTTCGGCGAAGGCGACGGGGACGTGCCGCCATACCTGGATTGCGAGCACGACGGTGGTTGCGAGGAGCAAAGCTCCGACAGCAACGTGCACGACCGTTGCGATCACCATGGGCAGCTCGGGTTGAGTCGCGTCTTTGCCCCACATCACACGCGTGATAAACGCGAAGAAGCCGAGGCAGAGTTGCGAAACCATTAACCCGAGCATCAGGACCGCTGGGCGCTTGACGGCTTCCACTTCGGAGTAAACCGAGATGGCGCGGATCGCGGTCCAGGAAAGAACAATGGCAACGACGACGGCATGAACAACATGCGGCCACCAGCTCAGGCCGTGATGACGGAACATCGCTCCCAGCAGCAACTGTACGTAGAGAACGAAAATAGAAAGCAGCGTCAGGGTGAAGAGTGAGGGACGACGGTTATCGAAGTCTGTGCGAGGCTGCTCTTGAATCCATCTGCGGCCTGTGAACACCGCAATTGAGACAGCGATGCAAAAGAAAGTTTGCGCAACGGCTGCGTGGGCGCTGGAAATTGGGGCGGGCAAAAAGAAAAGAACCGTAAGACCGCCGAGAATGCCTTGTGTGATTACGGTTGCGAGGGCGCCGAGGGCAAGCATGCGCAGCCAGCGCCGTTTTTCCACGCGCCAAGTCCAGACTGCCAGAATGATGGTACAGTAGTCCGACAAACTCGGCGACCATGCGGTGGCCGTGCTCATACTTCACTCCGCCGACCATGTGCGGCATCTTGTAGAAAGGATCCGAAAGTCGTCGGCCAGTCCGGGACCGAGAGGCCCGCGTCGTTGCTGGTAACGAGCGCTCCGGCGACGATCAGCAGCAGCGTGATGCTGGCGGTGAAAATGGCAAAGCGGTGCAGCCCCTGGTTGTACGGAAGTTCGATACCTTTCTGCATGGCCCCTCTGAAAACGGCGCGGACCCAAACGGCCTACGCCCTTTCTGAACGCAACAGTTTAGCAGACGACACTTTGCAGCCAGACTCGTCCGCATAGCGCGCTTAACCGGCGGCTACGGGCATGGGAGCGACCGGCTGGCGCGGCGACTCCATAGCCTGAATAATTGCGTCGGCAAATTCCGAGGTACCCGAGCTGCCGCCGACGTCGCGAGTGAGCTTGCTGCGGTCGCGGTAGACGTCATCGATGGCATTACGAATCTTCCACGCCGCCTCTGCTTCTCCGATATGACGGAGCATGAGCAGGGCAGAGCGCAGGACGGCGGTGGGATTGGCAATATTTTTCCCGGCAATGTCGGGCGCGGAGCCATGCACGGCTTCGAAGATCGCACACTCGTGGCCGAAGTTTGCGCCCGGCACGAGGCCTAGGCCGCCGACCAGTCCTGCACAGAGGTCGGAAACGATGTCGCCGTAAAGATTTTCGAGCAGCAACATGTCGTACTGGTACGGGTTCATCACAAGCTGCATGCAGGTGTTATCGACGATGTGCTCTCCGTAGGTGATCTCGGGATATTCCTTCGAGACTTTGCGCGAACACTTCAAGAACAGGCCGTCGGACATCTTCATGATGTTGGCCTTGTGAATGGAGTGAATCTTCTTACGTTTGTTCGCGCGGGCATGCTCAAAGGCGAAGCGTGAGATGCGGGTGGAAGCCTTTTCGGTGATGATCTTCAAGCTCTCGACCACGCCCGGAATCACTTCGTGCTCGATGCCGGAATACAAACCTTCGGTGTTTTCGCGGACGACGATGAGATCGATGTCGGGATAGCGAGTTGGTATGTGGGGTAGGTTGCGGATCGGGCGGAAGTTGGCGAAAAGCTCGAAGCGCTTGCGGAGTTCGACGTTGATGCTGGAGAAACCACCGCCAATCGGAGTGGTGACGGGACCTTTCAGTCCGACGCGATTGCGTTCTATCGATTCGGTAAGCTCTTTCGGGATGTATTCCTTGTATTTCGCGTAGGCTTCGGCGCCGGCAGCGAACGACTCCCATTCAAATTTCACGCCAGTCGCTTCAAGAATGCGGACCGTTGCCTGCGTAACTTCGGGTCCAATGCCGTCGCCGGGGATAAGAGTAATTTTATGAGTCATGAGATGGTTCTATGCTAATTGGTGCGCAGCGCTAAATCCAGAATCAGGCCACGGTCGGCATTGCTGTTTACTCTTTAGATAGGGGTACCCCCCTCCCCCTCCCCCGGTATATTGGAATCAGAGACTTAGGTGCTGTTCGCTTGCCAGGTCTTTGAGTTCACAGGACTTACGGGCAAAGTCTTCATCATTAAAGACTTAGATGACAATAATCGCATTTTTTTCAGTTTTGGACCGGAAGAGACCAGCTAGTTGTCCTCGCACGAAAGCCTGGATAAGAATCTCAGCAGTCGAGCACACCCCGGACTTGCCGAATCCATTATCTTCTCCCTCTGAACGGATTCGCGTCTGTGACGCGCCACACGACTCAGCGTGATTCAGCGGCTGGATTCAGTTCTGGCGGCCTTGCCTTTGGGCTCGGGAACATCTTTGGTTTTCAGAAGATCTTTGAGTTCGGTCATGAACTCTCCGACATCTTTGAAATCGAGGTAAACGGAGGCGAAGCGAACGTATGCGACTTTGTCGTAGCGGCGGAGGCGGCTCATGATGAGTTCACCGATTTCGCTGGTTTTGCGCTCGCGCTCGGCGGACTCGATAACGAACGTCTCGGCCTCGTTCACGATCTGCTCGAGTTTGCTGATTGGCACGGGGCGTTTTTCGCAGGCGCGCATCAGGCCGTTGAGAACTTTCTGGCGGTCGAAGCGTTCGCGGCGTCCATCTTTCTTGACGACCATGTACGGGATTTCGTCGATGCGCTCGTAGGTGGTAAAGCGCTTTTCGCACTTGAGACATTCGCGGCGGCGGCGAATGGAGTCGGCTTCCTTGCTCTCGCGCGAGTCGACTACTTTATCGTTTTCAAAGCCGCAAAATGGGCATTTCATGAGCTTGATGGCATCTGGAAAAGTTTGATTGTAGCAGGGGCACGCGTGTGTCGTAGGGCAGAGGAAGCGTCTTGGTTGCGGCGTTTGGCCGTTCCGGCTGTTGCGATCGGACTGCCGGGGGCGAGGACGCCCCCGCAACCGCCGGCGGGCCGCCGGCGCTACGCTAAATCCCGAATCCCTCAATTCGTTCGGACGATGAAAATTATGATGAAGCTTGGGTACGGCTCGCCCTTATTCACGGGGCGACTTCGAACACTGTTCCCCCGTCAGCCGAGCCGCCGTTCGTGGTAGTGCCATAGAGTTCCCCGGAAGGACCAAAAATGACGTTCGATTCCGGAATAGCTACCCACTGGAAATCTACGAGCAGCGTTTCCATCCAGGCACCCGCTTGAGGAGAGAGTTGGAATACCGTGCCGCATCCATATTGACAGTTTCCGCTGCCGCCACCAGATGTGGTTCCGTAGAGATTGCCTGAAGCGTCGAAGACGAGGCTCGCGGCTGGACTCGATCCGTTCAGGTAATTGAAAACCTGCAGCAGGTTCTCTTTCCAGGCGCCACCTGGTTTTCGAGTCAGTTGGAATACTGTGCCATAGTCGTAGGCGCCGCCGCCTGCAGTGGTTCCATACAAGTTTGCTGCGCCATCGAAGATCAGGCCCGCAAGGGGCATGCGTCCATCGGCGCCACTGAAACTGTGTAAGACTTTCTCTTTCCAGATACCGTCTGACTTCTTGAGTTCGAAGACGGTGCCGTCGCTCTGCGCGCCACCGAATCCGGTTGTGCCATAGAGATTGCCTGCGGCATCAAGCGTGAGTGAACCATAAGGCCGGCCACCGTCCTGAAAGCCATAGAGGACCTGTTCGTTCCAGGAGCCATGCGTCAGCGCGAAGACGGTTCCAACACCGCCTGTGCCGCCATTGGCGGTTGTTCCGTAGAGATTGCCGGCGCCATCGAAGATGAGAGCCGCTTCGGGAAAGGTTCCATCGGTGCCGTTATTCGCAAAGCTGTGAAGAATTTTTTCAGTCCACTTGCCGCTGGGGTGCGGCGACAGTTCGAACACGGTTCCGCATCCGTTAGAGCAACTCGGGTCGCCGCCCTGGGACGTTGTGCCGTAAAGATTGCCAGCTGCGTCGAATGTGAGACCCGCCAAGGGGATAGCTCCATTGTGGCCATCGAAGTTGAGAAGAACTTTTTCGGACCATTGACCGCCAGCTTTGCGCGTCAATTCAAATACGGTGCCGTCGTTATTTCTGCCACCGTCAGCGGTTGTTCCGTAAAGATTTCCGGAGACGTCGGCGATGAGGCCACCGTGGGGCACGACTCCATTCTTGTTGTTGAAGCTATGCAGGACCTTGGGGCTGGCCGCCCAGATCGGGGTTGAGACAAAAACTAATGCGAGAATCGCGACCGTCAGGGCGAGTGTCGCGCGGAGTGGATGCAAGGAACGAACGGATACTGCAGAGACGAAAGAACTGCTCATGGCGTTACCTCAAGGTCCACGAAAAAGTAGAAAAGTTTTCCGGGGAGCCAGACTTTAGAGCGGGTGCCTCGGACAGGGGTTGCTTTTGGGAGGCGAGGGGACGAGGTACTGGAAAAACACTGATACGGGTTACAGGGGTCTTACTGCAGATACCTCACTTCGTTCGGGATGACAATTCTTGAGAAAGTTGGGTTGGGACTGGTAGTCGGGTAGGCACAATTTGTGCCTTGCTTTTGGTCGCCTCCGCCGTGTTGGTGTTGGGCTTCCTTCGGCGTGGGCGAGGGCGCCCCCGCAACCGCCGGCGGGTCGCCGGCGCTACCAGATACGGCGCCACGCGGGATTAAACAGGCGTCGCGGTTGATGACCTGCTTAACGTTTGATTAATCCGACAGCGATTCCAGTGATTGAGTCGTGCCACGCGTGCGCGAGCATTCCCGGGCGAACGGTGCCCCGCCAGTAAGCCAGAATGCCAAAGAGGGCTCCAAAGATACCGATCAGAACAGCGCCCCTGAAACCTTGGTATAGGTGAGCCGCGCCGAAGACGCTGGCGGAAAGGAGGATGCCGGTGGGCGCGTGCTTTGTCAGGGCCATGAACTGGCGTTGCAGGTAGCCACGAAAGATGGTCTCCTCGCAGATACCTGCAGTGAGGGAGAGCGCGATCCATGTGATGATTTCAGGTCGGCGCCGCGGAAGCAGGAATTGCATGTTCCGAATTGGCGCAGCGTGGGGCAGCAGTTTCCCAACCGTCCAAAGTACGACGAGCGCGACGAACCAAAAGACAATGGCAATTCCAAGATCACGCAATATTTGGCCGACGGAACGCCATCGGTCTCCTAGAACGAGGGAAAGAGGCGAGCCACTGCGTCGCACACCCATAAGCACGACGGCGAAGAGGAACCACTCCATGCACATGGTCATGGCATAGATATACAAGCGGGGCGAATTAAACGATCCACTGAAGTTGCTCGTTAAGACCTTTGCCTGAATCGCCCAGCCGCCGACCAGCGCGAGCACAATCATCGTGTGGAGTGGGGTGGCGATGCGGGGGTAGCGGTCGGTGCTGGTTGGAGCCAAAGCGGAGGTTGCCATCATGACCTCATCCGACAGCATGCGACGTTCGAAGTCGGTGATCTGGGCACAAATTCTACGAAATTTCTTCGACTGCGGTGCTTTCCTCAGCCTCGGCGCTCTCATCGGAAAGTTTGCGTAATGAGAGACGTTCGTGATGTGCGAGCAAGAGTCCGAACGGGGCGATGGCCATGAACGTTACCAGCCAAAGCATGATGCCGCAGCTTACGGCGAGTTCCTTGGGAACGATATGAAAGACGTGGTCGAGGATGCTGATCGTTCCCAATTGGGAACCGCCTCCAACGCCGGGTAGCTGCACCATGGAGCCGAGCATGCTCGAACACATGACGAGAAGACCTTAGTGGTGCTCATGGTGTCCATCGGCGCGCCATAGGCATAGGTGACCTCTTTGTAGGCCACGTGCGATCACCCACCACATCGCGATCGACACCCCTGCCAGCTGAAGAAATGCGAAAGGGCTATGAATGGTATTCAGTCCCATGGTGAACTCACGAATTTGGTGCGCAATGCGATGGCCGAGATTCTCGGCAAGGTGTGAAAAACGTTTTTCGACCCATTTCGCGAGCCAATCTCCTCGATAAGCCATAACGATTGCGGCGGTCAGAAGCCCGAATACAAGCCCGATGAGGGCGTATCCGATTACATGGATTCCAGTGCCTGATTTCGGGTGGAGTGCCGGCTCCTTCCGTAAATGCGCGCAGTTTCGGAGGAAGAAAAATCGCCGAGACCAAGAGAACGGCAAAACCTCCGAAGTCAAAAATGCGTTCCACTGTCCAGACCGCTACCTGAGAGGCCACGCTAAGATTTTCGCGGCGAGCGATCAGGTAAGGACGAATCATTTCACCCGCACGTCCGAGCAGTGCCAATCCTGTGAATCCGACTACAGTGGCCGAAGCCAGTCCGAGAATTGAAGCATCCTTGCGGACGGGCCGGAGAAAAATCTTCCATCGAACGGCGCGAAGAAAGTATGCAAAGTAGATGAGAACGATCCGTGAAAGATGTGCCGCCAGTGCAGATGGTCTGCAGAAGCTTGGACCAATCGAAGTTGCGCCAGGTACGGAATTGCAGATAGACGAGGACGCACAAGACCGCGAACACGACGACGTAGGCCACGTATTTCTTTTTCATGAATGCGTCCGGTCAGTAGAGTGCTGAGCACGCTGCGCAGAAGTGCGCGATGGCGAGCACGTCCCAGAGAGAAGGTAAATCAGAGCGCACGCAGGGTCAACGCGTCGAATTGCTCGACCGCTGCATTGGCGGCGATTTGTGGGGTGACGTTGAGGGAAGTCTTGGCGGGGCGGTGGCGCGTTGCGCAACAGGAGTCGACGGGGCGTGGTGTTTGGAAGACGAAGCAGCTACGGCCTTGTTGCGCTTTTGCACCGCTGCCGCTGCTTTTTCCTGCGCAATCTTCTTGCGGTTGTAGTCGTGGACGATCTTGGCGACGTAGGCGCGGGTCTCGTGGAAGGGCGGCACTCCGTTGTATTGCTCGACGCGCTGTGGACCGGCGTTATAGGCGGCCAGTGCTTTGACGAGGTCGAAGTTATAGCGCTCTAGAAGTTCGCGAAGGTAGCGGCTGCCGCCGCCAACATTCTCTTGCGGGTCGAAGGCGTCGTTTACGCCCAGAGTGTTGGCGGTGGAAGGCATCAACTGCATGAGGCCGCGCGCCCCCTTGGGAGAGACGGCGTGCGAATTGAATCCGCTTTCCGCATGGATGACGCTGTTCACCAGATCGGGATCAAGATGATAGGTGGCGCTGGCGGAGTTCACGACCTCCGTCAGATCAGCCGCGCTTCGAACGGACGAGGCGCGAACCGGCGAGGAACTCGCAGGCAGCGTGAGCGAAACGGGCGTAGTGGGTGGCGGCGAGAGATCTTTTTCAAAACCGGTGATTTCCTCGGTGGCAACGTCGGTGAAACTGTAGCCGTCGGCGGACAGGTACAAGCGCGTCGTGGCGCCCATCACCAGGTGATGGTCGTGCGAAATGCTGAAGCCGTTGCGCAGGATGGCAAGTTCGGCGCCAGGAGCTTGGCGAGTGAGCAAGACGATAGCGACAACGCTGAAAATCGCGATGAAGATTCGAGCCGACTTGGGGTGCGTTGATTTCATCTGTCTAACACAAATCAGTTTCTACCCGCGATCCTAATGGTGGTGCTGCGAGGGCGAGGCGCCCTCGCGACCGCCGGCAAGTTGCCGGCGCTACTCCTGGTTTTCATCTTGCGACTGCCGGTTCTAGCGTCTTTCCATCGAGCACCGATTCAATCGCTGCTGCGACGCCGCTTTCGGCATTAGATCGAGTCAGCGTCCAGCCACGTTCCCGTAGTTCTTGCGACGCATTCCCCATGATAAAGGGTTGTCCGGCGAAAGCCAGCATCTCGATATCGTTATAGTTATCACCAATGGCCATGACCTGTTCGCGGCCGATACCGCGGTATTTCACCCACCGTTCGAGGGCGTGACCCTTGGAGCAGTCGGCATTCAGCACGTCGACAATCGAAAGATCCCGGCCCGGATATTCCGTGCGCAAGACCGTGATGGGCAGCCCGCATGCGGCAAGGCCCGCCAGCGCGCGCTGCATCTGCTCGACTGGCCCGCAAAACATGGCCTGAACGGGGTCGGTGGTCAACGAGTCCTCGATCGGCACTACCAACCGGATGTACTCCATGTTCTTTTCGAGCCAGCGCTTAATGCTGCCTTCGAGTTGGTCGAGGCGTTCGAGCACAATGATCCCCGCATCCTCGTTGTCAAAGGTAAGAACGGTCTGGCCCCGGAATTCTTGCATCGCCTTGACCAGATCGTGGCAGGTGGCGCGAGGCAGCAGATCGCGGTGAAAGGTCTCGCCTGAAAGCGAGCGGGTAATCGAACCGTTTGAACTGATCAGCCAGAGGTCAAAGCCAAGTTGCTGGGCGATCGGCAAGGCGAAGGCGTGGCGGCGGCCGGTGACGAGAATGACCTCGATCCCTTGGCTGTTGGCCCGGCGCAGGGCTGCCAGATCTGTTTTCGAGATCTCAAATTGGGGATTGAGCAGCGTGCCGTCGATATCGATTGCAATCAGGCGGAGGGAATTGGCGGTCACGCTTAATTTTAACATCGCTTAGGGATGGGTCTTTTGCGGCGGTGCGATCGTACTGAGGGAGGTCCGGCGTGCGAAAATGGCTTCCCATTGGAGGACGTCGATGAAACTGAAATTCTTGTTGATGCTGGTCATGCTGTTACCTGTCGGAGCGCACTCGCAAAATTCCGCAGACAACGCAGGAAAGCCCTTCACGGTCGAGTATTACTACAAAACCAAATGGGGCTATGCCGATGAATTCCTCCAACTGTTTAAGAAAAACCATTATCCATTGCTGAAAAAGCAGGTGGAGATGGGCCGGATGCTCAAGGTATGGATGGATCAGCCGCGCTACCATACGACCGAAGACGGCCGGTGGGATTATCGCGTCACGATCATCTTCAAGAACTCGGCGGCGGCCAACGAACCCTTTGATGAAGACGCGTTGAAGAAGCAGCTCTGGCCTGATCAGGCAACCTACGCAAAGGAAGAGCAGAGGCGTTTTGAGATTTTGATTTCGCATTGGGACTTGCCGATCAAAACCCTCGAATTGGACGGCAAGTAAGAGAACGGGCGAGCTAGCGGATCCACCTGATCAGCGAATTTGTCTATAACGTTGCGCGCTTTCGACTGCAATGACGCTGCCAACCAATGTGGCGTAGGCGCCATTGAGTTGGGTTTCTCGCGCATTCGCACCCGCGCATTTGCAAAATGCTGATGGGATACGAGAACATGATTAGTTTGCATACATCCCATTGATCCGATAAGGAAGCAGCCAAAATATGGCGAAGGCGAAGAAGTCCCTGTCTAGGGTGCGAAGACGTGCCGAAGAAGGCGAGCGTCGAAGTGAAGTCCTCGGGTCAAAGCCCAGAGTAACACCGGCTATTCGATTGAGCCAGCGAAGGGCAAACTGGGCGTCATGATTCCTGGCATGGGCGCGGTTGCGACCACGTTTGTGGCCGGAGTAGAAGCGGTCCGCAAAGGCCTGGCGGCGCCCATTGGGTCGCTCACGCAGATGGGAACGATCCGGCTGGGAAAGCGGACCGATGGACGGTCGCCGAAGATTAAAGAGTTTGTGCCGCTCGCCGGACTGAATGACCTGGTCTTTACGGGCTGGGATATTTTCGAGGACAACATGTACGCCGCGGCGCGCAATGCGGGCGTGCTCGAGCGTGATCTGCTCGACAAGGTGAAGAGCCGACTTAGTTCCATCACGCCGATGAAAGCCGTCTTTGATCACAACTACGTGAAGAAGATCGACGGACCGAACGTGAAGAAGGGCAAGAACAAGCTCGACCTCGCCGAGCAACTTCGGCAGGATATGCGCGACTTCCGGAAGTCGAGCGGCGCGGCGCGGTTGATTACGATCTGGTGTGCATCGACCGAGTCTTACATTGA
Source organism: uncultured Acidobacteriaceae bacterium (assembly GCA_963822545.1). Classification (GTDB taxonomy): domain Bacteria; phylum Acidobacteriota; class Terriglobia; order Terriglobales; family Acidobacteriaceae; genus Acidiflorens. The sequence continues at coordinate 446,229 of CAWGIB010000009.1, read as the reverse complement.
ACCCAGCGCCATCCACCAAAGCGTGAAGTCGCTTGAGAAGGCGATGAAAGAGAATGACGAGAATATTGCGCCTTCGATGATCTATGCGTATGCCTCGTTGATGGAAGGCGTACCGTTTGCGAATGGCGCTCCGAATTTGACAGTCGACATTCCGGCGATTCTCGAACTATCGCGCGAGCGTGAAGTGCCCATTTGCGGCAAGGATTTCAAGACCGGCCAAACGCTGATCAAAACTGTGCTGGCGCCAGCCTTCAAAGCGCGTTTGCTCGGGCTGAGTGGGTGGTATTCGACGAATATTCTTGGAAACCGCGACGGGGAAGTGCTCGACGACCCGGGATCGTTCAAGACCAAGGAAGAGTCGAAGCTGGGCGCACTGGAACACATTTTGCAGCCTGCGCTTTACCCGGAACTTTACGGGAATATTTTCCACAAAGTTCGCATTAACTATTACCCGCCACGCGGTGATAACAAAGAAGGTTGGGACAACATAGATATCTTTGGATGGCTCGGGTATCCGATGCAGATCAAGGTTGACTTCCTGTGCCGCGACTCGATTCTGGCGGCGCCCATCGTGCTCGACCTGGTGCTGTTACTGGATCTGGCACAGCGAACGCCGGAATTGAAGAGGATCGGAATTCAGGAGTGGCTGAGCTTCTACTTCAAGTCGCCGATGACGGCGCCAGGCTTGTATCCGGAGCACGATCTCTTTATTCAGTTGATGAAGCTGAAAAACACCTTGCGGCATTTGAAGGGCGAAGAACTGATTACCCACCTGGGGTTGGAATACTACGACTGAGCTTTAGGGTGGTGGAGGGACGGGCGAGATGCCCGTCCTATTCATCTAGTTCGTATGCCTTCTTCAGCCACCGCTTCAATTCGTCGTCGATATCGGCTTTTGATTTCACCTCGATACGCCGGGTGATGCGATCTTTCTTTTCGTAGCCGCCGGTGTCGATCAGGCGCCTGGGTATTTTCATATTTCCCAGGGCCAGGCCGACATCGATCCGAGTGTTGGTGGAAGGCTTCAAATTCGCAAAAACATGATTGCGGTAGAGCGAGACGGCAGTCTTTCCCGGGCGACGCTTTCGCATCTTTTCCGAGTGCCAGCGCGATTTTCAATAGTTCATCGTAGAAGCGGGCGCAGGGCGGCGCGCGGGCCGGAGAACATTGCCTCCACATATTGTTCGGCGGCTTTGAGATAGGCTTCGGGAGTGTCTTCTTCCGTCCCCTTGCCGTCGGCGCGTTCGGCAATCCAGGAGGCAGAGTTTGTGCCGAATTTGTGTTCTTTTTTCAGCCATTCGCGGCGCTGTTTTTCCGTGGGCAGGCCGGATTTTCTGTCAGCTCGATCCATTCGTCCAGGGAACGCCCGGTCTTTGCGGGTAATTCCTTGATCCACTTCTGCATCATGGCAACGCCGGGATGAACGCTATACAAGGACTTTTGAGTTTTTGTGGCAGCCATCGGACACCTCTCCTGGTCACGGTTTCGGGATGCCATGATATCCAATCTTCGTCTGCCTTCGCGATAGAATCATGCGATGCCACGGAAGAAAAGCGGGCGCGGGACATGGGACAAATTACGTCCGGCTCCAGAAGAATTATTGTTTCGCGTGCGGGAAGAACAATCCTGATGGGATGTTATTGCGCTTCACCTATGACAAAGAGCGCGAGTGTTTTGTGTGCCGCTTTCGATTGGACAAGCGCTATACCGGCCCTCCCGGACATTGCCATGGCGGCATTATTGCCACCATCCTCGACGAGGCCATGGGCAAGGTCAACAAGCTGCGGCAGGTGGTCGCGCTCACTTCGGAGATCACGGTGAAGTATCTGAAGCCCGTCCCGTTGAACAAGCCGCTGCGGGTGGAGTCACGGGAGGAAAAGGTTACGGGCCGCAAGCACATCAATGTTGCCGAGATTCTGAATCGAAAAGGGGAAGTGCTGGCACGGGGCGCGGGCTGTTCATCGCCATCGATCCGCATAAGATGTTCGCGAAGTTCGTGGATAGGTGAGAGGTAGGCGGCGCATCTAACCAATCGGGCGAGGGAGTTGCCCGCATTTTCACCCAATTATGGAGGTCCTATGAGGTCACTTTCTCAGCCAGCGAAGTCGGCTTTGGGAATCGTGCTGGTCGTCCTATGTTTGGGTGTTTTCGTCGCCGCTGTCGATAGCTCTCAAGCAGCTACCCCGTCTCCAATCCTAGTGGAGCTATTCACGTCGGAGGGATGTTCCAGTTGCCCACCGGCGGACTTATTGCTGACAAAGCTGGATAGCCTGCAACCGGTCCCCGGTGCGCAAACAATCGTTCTCAGCGAACACGTTGATTATTGGAATCACGATGGATGGAAAGATCCTTATTCGTCGAGCTCCTTCACCGCGCGTCAGAACGCATACGAGGAGCATTTCAGGTGAATGGCCCATACACACCGCAAATTGTTGTGGACGGAGCCGCGCAGATCAATGGCAGTGATGGGCAGGCGACGGTCCATGCCATTGAAGCGGCCAAGAGCGATCCCAGGGTTTCAGTTCGGATCGGTTCGTTTTCCATGGAAGGCCCAAGAACAGTTCGTGTGCATTTGAGAGTCGATGCGCTGCCGGAATCACTCGGCGTTCGCAAAGCCGACATCTTCGTGGCGGTTGCGCTCGACCACGCGGAGTCGCACGTTCTGAAGGGGGAAAACAAGGGCCGCGATATCAAGCATGTTGCGGTGGTGCTGGCACTCAACAAAGTGGGCACGCTGGAGAAACGCGACGGGTTTGAACGGGATGTTGACGTGAAGCTGCCGAACGCGCCTGACCAATCGAATCTTCGCCTGATTGCTTTCGTTCAAAAACCTGATTTTGGGCAAGTGCTCGGGGCTTCATTGACTCCCGCCGGGGGGAACAAGAGAGAGGCAGAGAAGAAATAGAGCCTGGCCAGCGACTGCCATGCAGCGGGTATTGCATCCGCCGCTTTGGACGACTTCGATGCACGCAGTTTGTTTTTTCTACGGACATTGGGCGGACAGGGTGTTTACCCTATACACGATCAAGCACCTGGCTAGTTCCTCGACTCCGCGACGCAGTTCCTTTGGTTCGACGGCGGCAAATCCCAATACGATGCCGTTGCGCGGCGGCGCGTCCGTAGGCATAGCGGCTGAGCGGCCGGACTTCGACATTCTTTTCGGCGGCGGCATTTTCGACGGTCCTCAGCCTTGATGCCACGGCGCAACCAGCCGATCGTTTGCAGACCGGCTTCTACGTTTGAGATCTCAACTTCGCCCCGAAGTTTTTCGCGAGCCGCCTTCAGCAGAACTCCGAGACGCTCGGCGTAAACCTCGCGCATGCGGCGGATGTGGCGCGCAAAATGTCCTTCGCGGATGAAGTCGCAAAGCACGGCTTGGCCGAGCAACGGAGGATGGTGCGTGCTGACCGATTGCGCAGCGGCGAAGACGTCGACCATCTCCGGCGGGACGACCAGATAGCCGAGGCGGAGAGCAGGGAACATGACGGCGCTGAAGCTGCCGCCGAAGATTACGACGCCCGCGCGATCTAGGCCCTGCAACGCGGGAACCGGACGGCCCGAGTAGCGATACTCGCTGTCGTAATCGTCTTCAAAGATCACCACGCCGGATTTCCGGGCCCACTCCAGAAGTGCGAGCCGGCGGCGCAAGCTCATCGCAACGCCCAGGGGAAACTGGTGGGCGGGCGTCGCATACACCAGCTTGGGATTTTTCCAGAGGCGAATTCCGGATTCGAGATTGAGCCCTTCTTCATCCACCGGAACACCGCGGATCGTGGCTCCGGCTGCGCGCAGCACCGCTGCCGCGCCACGATAGCCGGGCTCTTCGATCCACGCCGAGTCGCCGGGATTGAGCAGACAGACGAACCGTGCGATCGAAGCCTTCCTGCGCACCAGAGACGATCAGTACTTGCTCGGCAGTGCACTTCACGCCGCGCGACGTGTTCAGGTATTCGGCGACGGCTTCGCGAAGGGGACGGTACCCGAGGGTTTCGCCTCCAGCGAGTAGTTTTGTCGAAGCCCGGCGCAGGCGGCGTGCCGCGACTTGCGCCCACAGTCCGGTGGGGAAGAGATCGAGCGCGGCTTGATTCGCACGAAACGCGCGAACCGGATGCGCGCGAGACGACCGGAAGGGTTGCAGCCGCCGAGCATAGGCAGAAAGCGCAATTCGTTTGTGAGGGAGCCGTCGCTGGTCGCGCGGGCCGCCGACATTGAGCAACTCTTCGGGCAGGATTTTGCTGATGTAGGTTCCAGAGCCGGTCCGGCCTTCGACATATCCCTCAGACTTGAGTTGCTCAAAGGCCGCAACGATGGTCGCGCGCGACAGACGATAGGCCTTCGCCAGGTCCCGCGTAGCCGGGAGGCGCGATCCCGGATGAAGTCGTCCATCAAGAATTGCGGTCCTTAGCTGGTCGTAAAGCCAGCGATAGAGTTCGATTCCAGGCTTGGGCGCCGACGAGGCTCAACGGCAAGGAGGTGGCTTCGCGGGGCATGATACGGCGCTTGAAAGCGGACTGGTCCAATAAATATAAATGGACATTTGTAGATACCACTAGTTCGGATATGCTGAATGGGACCAACTGGAGAACATGCATGTCAAAGAACAATGGACACTCGAACAACGGAAACACCAGCCTTCGGCTGAAGACGGGGCTTGCCGAAATGCTTAAGGGCGGCGTCATTATGGACGTCACGGACGCGAAGCAGGCGGAGATTGCCGAAAAGGCAGGAGCCGTCGCAGTGATGGCACTGGAGCGCGTTCCTGCGCAGATTCGCGCGGAAGGCGGCGTGGCCCGCATGGCGTCTCCCAAGAAGATTCGCGAGATTATGGCTACCGTGTCGATCCCGGTCATGGCCAAGTGCCGCATCGGCCACTTCGCGGAAGCACAGATTCTGCAGGAGCTCGGCGTCGATTACATTGACGAATCGGAAGTGTTGACGCCGGCCGACGAAGCACACCACGTCGACAAACATGCCTTCAATGTCCCGTTTGTGTGCGGTGCCCGCAACCTGGGAGAAGCCCTGCGGCGCATTGCCGAAGGCGCAGCCATGATCCGCACCAAGGGTGAGGCCGGCACAGGCGACGTCGTCCACGCCGTGAAGCACATCCGACAGATTGTGCAGGAGATGAAGATCCTGACCGTCCTCGGGGAAGAAGAGCTCTATGCGAAGGCGAAGGAGCATGGTGCTCCTTATGAACTCGTCAGGATCGTGGCGCGCGATGGAAAGCTGCCGGTTCCGAATTTCTCCGCGGGCGGGATTGCGACTCCGGCGGATGCATCGCTCGTCATGCAATTAGGCGCGGAAGCGGTGTTTGTCGGTTCGGGAATTTTCATGAAGAACTCGACCGAGTTCGCGGATCCGGTGGAAGCGGAAAAGCGCGCCAAGGCAATTGTGCTGGCGGCGACGCACTTCAAGGATCCTAAAGTGTTACTTGAAGTGAGTGAGGACTTGATTGGCGCGATGAAGGGGCTGGCAATCTCGGGGATCGACGAAGCGCACATGCTGCAGACGCGCGGCTGGTAACAAACTCATTACCGCAGAGGGACGCAGAGAATTTAGATTTCGCTGCGTCTGTCCGCGCCCTTTGTGGTTTTAGGGTCTGATGTCCTTTCTCGACCGGAGATGTTCATGAAGATTGGGGTACTGGCTTTACAGGGCGATTTCGACGCTCATCGACGGCGACTGGAGGAGTTGGGAGCCGAGGTTTTGCTCGTTAAGAAGCCCGAGCAACTCGATGACATCGACGGCCTGGTGATTCCAGGCGGAGAGTCGGGAACATTCCTTAAGCTGCTGGGCGATGCGGGATTTGCAGAAGCTGAAAGATTTCGTGCGGGCCAAGCCGACCTTTGGCACATGCGCCGGATGCATCCTTCTGGCGTCGGATGTCGAGAATCCCAAGCAGGCCGGACTAGGCGCGCTCGACATCACCGTGCGGCGCAATGCCTACGGGCGGCAGATTGACAGCTCGATTCGCGAAGGCCGGTTCGGGCATCTACCGATTGAAATGGTCTTTATTCGCGCTCCGAAGATCGAGCGTGTAGGGAAGGGCGTGGAAGTGATTGCCACGGAAGGCGACAACCCGGTTCTGGTGCGGCACGGGAATACGTTAGCTGCGACCTTTCATCCTGAATTGAGCGATGACAGCCGCGTCCATCAATATTTTCTGGAGCTAGTTAGCAATCAAAAGTAGGGTTGATTTCTGTTTCGCGGTCGGACTACGGGAGGAAGCGGCGACGAATTATGGTGGCCAATCCTACGAGCCCGCCTCCGAGCGCGATCAGGATGCCGGGTTCAGGGACAGCCGAGGCGTGTAGAACATGCGTTCCTGCCAAGGAATTTGTGGTGAGGGCCAGTACGAATAAAAGGGCTGGTATGAAGTTCCGCACGAGTAGTACTCCTTCCGCGGCTACCCTTCGCAAATGATTGACCAGTCCTTGTGAATTCAGCAACTATTCATCAATTTCTGTTTCACTGCGAATTCACTGGCGTTTTCTGACTTCTTGAGCTCTCTCTAGAACCTGAAGGTCAGGTGTAAAGGGGCGAGGGCGCAAGCTTTTTCACTATTTTGGTAATCATCTTTGCGTTGAGCTTGTCCGTCAGCTCACTTCTCTTCTTCTACTCCACATGTTCTATTCCGCGTGTCGGAGAGGTACCTCTCTGCCGAATCCGGTATGCTGGGAAATTCCGATCCACATTCATCCATGCAAGCTCAAGAACTTGAAGTCAGTCCGGTAACGTTTCGCTCCTATCTGCGATTGCTCGGCAGCAACGGGAATTTCCGGCGCCTATGGGCCGCGCAGGTGGTCAGCGAACTTAGGGGACTGGTTTTACACGCTGGCGATTTACAACTTACTGCTGCAACTGACCGGACATGCGGCTTCGGTTGCACTGGCGCTTGTGCTGCAAGTGTTGCCGCAGACGCTGATCGGGCCGACCGCCGGATTTATCAACGATCGATCTGCGGCGCAAACATGTCATGATCGCCGCCGACCTCGGCCGTGTTTTCATCGTGCTCTGCATGCTTTTCCTGGCGCGCTCCCGTGGATCAGTGTGGCTCATCTATCCGCTGCTCGTGGCGGAGACGCTGCTTGCGGCATTTTTCGAGCCAGCCCGCAGTTCCGTGATTCCGAACCTCGTCGCCAAGGAAGACGTAGTGGTGGCGAATACGCTGGCATCCACGACGTGGTCGGTGAACCTGATGGTGGGCGCCACGCTTGGCGGACTGGTAGCGGCCCTGTTTGGAAGAAATGCTGTCTTTTTGCTCAACGCTCTCTCGTTCGTAGCGTCGGCGGCTTTGATTTGGGGCATGCGCTTTGCCGAGCCACATGCGGAAGGTGGCCGGCCGTTTCATGTCCGGGAACTGGTGGATTTCTCTCCCATCGTGGATGGCATTCGCTATGTGCGCTCGCAGGCTCGATTGCGCGCGACCATCTTCGTCAAATTTGGAAATCTGATCATTGGGCCGAGTTGGGTATTGTTTACGGTGATGGGGCAGAAAGAATTTGCTGTGCATTGGCGAGGCATGTCGGCTGAACGCGGCGCATTTCTGGGCATGAGTTTGCTGCTCGGAGCGAGAGGATTGGGCGCGCTTTTGGGGCCGGTACTCGCGGCTTCGTGGGCAGGGCACTGGCGGCCTCGTCTGGAAAAGGCAATTTTCTGGGGATACCTCTCGGTTGCGACGGGCTATGCTTTTCTGGGCATCGCAAGCCATCTTTGGCAAGCGTGCATTTGCGTGATCCTGGCGCATTTTGGGAGTTCGATCGTGTGGGTATTCTCGACAACGCTCTTGCAATTGCAGAGCGACGACAAGTTTCGCGGACGTGTGTTTGCCGCTGATCTTGGTCTGTGCATGTTTACGATTGCCGCGGGAGCTTATCTGGCAGGACGATTTGTCGATATGGGTTTCGCAGCCCGTCAAATAGCGAGTGTTTCCGGCATGCTGATGCTCATCCCGGCGACCCTTTGGGGATTGTCGGTACGGAAGTATCGGGTGATGGACCGCGCCTTGGGGTAGGGGGAACCGTCCCTCCGATTTACCACAGAGACACAGAGTCACAGAGAAACCCAGATCCCTGCTTGTGACTTGTCGGGATACTCAAGAACTCTGTGGTCAGACGACACGATCAATCTTGGCCGCCATAATGAAGTCCGACTCTGTGAGGCCGTCGACCTTGTGGGTCCAGATCGTGATTTCCGCTTTGCCCCACGTCAGCAGGATATCCGGATGATGTCCCTGCGCTTCGGCAATTTCTCCAACGCGGTTGACGAAGGCCAGTGCGGATTTGAAGTCGGGGAATTTATAAGTCCTCACAATGTGATGTTCGTTGACGACGCTCCAGTGCGCGAACTCGGGCAACTGATGATGCATTGCTTCCAGTTCCTTGCCCTTGAGCGGAGGAATCCCTCCTTTGCACGGGACGCATGTCATATCCGCCAATGTAGCCATTGTTGATCTCCTTTCGTTACACTCCTCAATCAATTCCGATAAGATAGCGAAACTTGCGACACCGGTTTTGCATCAGAAGCATTTTGCCGTCGGGTCCGTTTGCTGTCTGAGCATTTGCGAGATGCCAAGTCCACCAAACTCCCAATCGCCCGGCTCCAGAGTAAAGCCTGCTGGCAATCCGTGGATCATCGCCATTTCTGTGATGCTCGCCACCTTCATGGAGGTGCTGGATACTTCCATCGCCGCGGTCGCTCTTCCTTATATCGCAGGGAGCGTCTCGGCCACCAATGATGAAGCGACGTGGGTTCTAACCAGCTATCTCGTCGCCAATGCGATTGTATTGCCTGCCAGCGGGTGGCTCTCGCTGCGCTTTGGACGCAAGCGGTTTCTCATCACCTGCATCGCAATTTTCACCGCTTGCCTCGTTCGCATGCGGAGCCTCGGGCAGTCTCGCGATGATTCTGATCGCGCGCACCGTTCAGGGCGCGGGCGGAGGGGCGTTGCAACCGCTATCGCAATCCATTCTGCTGGAAACTTTTCCGCCGGAGAAGCGCGGGCATGGCGATGGCGGTGTTTGCGCTGGGCGTGGTCGTTGCTCCTGTGCTTGGGCCAACTCTTGGCGGATGGCTCACTGACGCTTACTCGTGGCGCTGGGCCTTCTACATCAATATTCCGGTAGGCGCATTCGCGACTTTCATGATTTTGCGTTACGTGGAAGATCCGCCCTACATCAAGGATGCGCAACCCCGGCAAACTGGACGCAATGGGCCTGGGTTTTCTGGCCGTATGGCTCGGCTGCTTGCAGATGATTCTCGACAAGGGACAGGAAGATGACTGGTTCGGCGCGGGCTGGATCCGCTGGGCAACCGCGATTCTCATCGTTTGCTTTATCGCTTTCATCATTCGCGAATTGCGCCACGACAAACCGCTCGTCGATCTGCGGGTCTTCCGTCATCGCAATTTTACGATCGGATGTGTGCTGATCGGAATTTTCGGGGCGGCGATCTACGGCACGGTCACACTTCTGCCGCTCTTTTATCAGGAACTGCTTGGCTATACGGCGTTGGCGGCGGGATTGGCGGTGAGCCCGCGCGGACTGGGCGCGATCATGGCCATGCCCATCATCGGCTACCTGACTGCCAAGATCGATAATCGCTGGCTGATCGCGATCGGCTTCCTGTTGTTCGGATTCAGCAGCCTGGAGTTTGGCGGCGCCAATCTTTCGGTCGCTCAATGGACATTTCTCGGCGCCATCATCGTGAGCGGTTTTGGCTCCGGCTGCATCTTTGTTCCGCTCTCGACGACGACCATGGCTGGAATTCCGAATGAACGAGATCGGCAATGCCAGCGGCCTCTATAACCTGATGCGCAATATCGGAGGGAGCATCGGCATCGCCATCGTGAACACGATTGTGGTCCGGCACGAACAGCTTCATCGGACGGAGCTCTCGCATTCGGTGAATGCCGGCAACGATGGATTGCGAGGAACACTTCTTGGAATGCAACAGTACTTGATAGCCCAGGGAGCATCTGCGCAGACGGCATTGGCGCGATCCTACGCACTCCTTGATCGATCGTTAACCGCACAGGCTCGGCTCTGGTCGTATGTCGATGATTTCCGCTACATGGCGCTCGTCTGTTTTATCTGTATTCCGATTGTCTTTGCGCTGAAAAAATCAGTGGGGCGCGGCGCGGTGGGAGCAGGGCACTGAGGCTTGCTATTTTCGGTTAAGCTTTTGGGCCGATTTAATTGACGCCGGAGTCCACTCCGGTCCGCAAGCGAGAGTTTCCGATCCTCCTTGAATTAGCGCGAGAAAACGACTCCGTGCGGCTTGCCCGATCCCTTCCAGCCATGGGGCCATTCTCGGTCGGCGAAGTCGAAGCCGACATTTCCCTTGGCATCGTGAAAATTCTCATCCAACGTTAGGGCGCCGGAACTCTGATCGAGCTTCAATAGAAAAAGGCGTGGCTCGGAGCCGGTGACGACCAGCCGCTGCGTCTTCGCATCCCATCCCGTCCAGTGCGGAGAGTACGTATCGCTGAGCTTCAGCCTCGACACCTCCACCGGCTTCGCTGCATTTGCAATGTCGAGCACAACCAGCCCATGAAGGCTCGGGACGCTCTGGATCAAATAATGGCCGACAATCGTTGGGACGCCGCACCAGTTGCCGGGAAATGTGTGTACCAGTTGCGAAGCGGGCTGGTCCGAACTGATGCCGGTGATGCGTTCGATGCCGCAGCCAAGCGTCTGCACGAAGATCGATCCGTCGGGACCAAGCCGCGGCTCTTCCGGACTGATATGTCCGTAGCGATTGTCACCCGAGTCGAAGTATGACGTTTTAAGAAGCTTCAGGTCGGATAGTCGCCACAGCTGGTAGGTCACACCACTGAAAATCTCGGTGTCGTGCATTGAAGAGTTGGTGGACACAATGCGATCCAGTTCCGGCAGGATGACCAAGCTGTAAGGCGTGAGGAGCGCGTTGGGAAACGCCGGGTCCGCGCTGCTCGCCGTGCGAACCACCTTGCCGCTGTCGTCAATTTCCACCAGGCCGCCAGTCGCGCCGGTCTCCTCTGGGCATTCCATGGTGCGCATGTTGAAAGGTCGCCAGCACGTGTCCGTTGGGCAGCCGCAGGTAGGAATGCGGGTGCATGTAGCCGCCCATATCGGTGAAGGAAGTGACGATCTTCGGGTGCAACGCGTCGCGGACATCGAAGATGAAAGTGCGGCCGGCATCATGATCGTTGGCAAAGAGCATCCCGCTCTCGGGCATCACATATTCGGTGTGATGGATCACCGTGGTCCGCTGGTCGGTTGCGAGAGTGGTGATCAACTGTCCGTAGGACGCGGATGCCGGGTCGGCATCGATGACCGCCAGAAAGTCATTGCCCTTTTGCGCGAAGTCGCCCGTCCAGGCAAACAGGTAGTGGCCGGCCTTCTGCTGCTGGGCCTGCATCGAAAAATTGGGAGCGCAAAGGGCGAGCAACACGGCAAGCGCAACACGACGCATGGATACCTTCCTCAATTGGATGGAATTGCTGAGGCGAAAGGATATCAGCTTTGGTGACGGACAGGGGATATAGGACGGTGCGGAATGGGCTGTAGTTAGTGTGCGCGCGATATCGAGATTCCTGCAAGCACAGGACGAGGAGTTATGCGATACTTCCCCCCTCACAGAACATAGTAGTGGAGGGGCAATGTCCCGGTTGTGTTCTTGCGGTGCGGCCGTGTTCGTCTTCGCAATGGCGGCGCTCTTGGGCGGGTGTGGGAGTTCGTCGCCACCTCCGATCTCGGTGAACTTGTCGCCTTCCTCCGCGCAGGCAATCGACCAGAGCCAAACGGTCGCGGTCAGGGCCACCGTGACGAATGACCAGTCTTCCAAAGGGGTATCGTGGACTCTGTCCGGCCCAGGTTCGCTGACCAGTTCGACGAGTTTGTCGGTTAGTTACATCTCGCCGACCAACGTGACCACAGCGCAACAGGCGACAGTCACCGCGACATCCGTCGCGGACCAGACGAAGACAGCTTCCCTGCAAATTACCGTGAACCCCTACCCGCAGATTCCAATTCAGCAGACGCTCGCGAACGGATCGGTGGGAACGCCGTACAGCCAAGTGATCGCGCTCACCGGCGGCACGCCCCCGTTTCAATGGAGTGTGTACGACGGACCGATCGAAACCGGATATGAGGTCGGCGGTGCGGTGCCAGATGGATTGCAGATGAACCCGGCCACGGGCACCATCAGCGGAACGCCCACCGGCGGCGGAACGTGGTATTTCGAAGCTACGGCAACGGACGCGACCGGCGCGTTCGCGTTCGACGGTTTCTTGAGCATCCAGATCATGCCGATTGGCGCGGCGGGCAATCCGGTTCCATTCCTGAATCAGTCGTTGGCGCCGACAGCGGTTTCGCCTGGAGCTTCAGGGTTCACTCTAAGGGTAAGTGGGACCGGATTCGTTTCGGGCGCGACGGTTAACTTTAATCGGAATGCACTGGCGACGACGTTTGTGGACAGCGAGCATCTCACCGCGATGGTTCCAGCTTCGGAAATAGCCAACGCAGGCACGGCCGCGGTGTCGGTGGCGAATCCGGAACCGGGAGGGGGCGAGTCCAATGCGGTCTTCTTCCAGGTAGGCGCGCCCGTATCTTCGGTTGTTTTCGCCCCCGCGGCGAATTCGCCGTTTCAACTCTATGAACCGTCTGGGATCACGGTGGGTGACTTCAATGAGGACGGGAAGCAGGATATCTCAATCGCAGCCGACTTCAGGGTGTACACGTTCCTCGGGAACGGCGATGGCACATTTGCGCCGGCGGCGGGCTCTCCAACGCTGGTGCCGAGCCCGCCATACGATGACTATCCATCACCCTACCTCGGACCCATCGTCACGGGCGATTTCAATAACAGTGGCCATCTGGGATTAGCAGTAGGGTTGCTTCAAAATGAGGCTGCACTGATCCTGTTGGGGCACGGGGACGGAACCTTTGTCCCCTCGTCGGCGTCGTTCGCAAACGCGCTTGGTCAACCGACATCCGCAATAGAAGTGGCGGATTTCAATGCGGATGGGAATCTGGATCTTGCGATCGCGAACGAAGTTTCCGGAGTGTCGCCAGTTGTTCTTGGATACGGCAACGGTGCGTTCAGCAAGGCGGGAGACCTTCCTTATACCGGGGGGCTCGCGGGTGCGACGGTTGGGGATGTCAATGGTGATGGAAAGCTGGATGTGATCGTGGTGAATGGCGGCGTGTCCGTATTAATTGGGAGCGGCGACGGGACGTTCAACGTAGCGAGCGGTTCGCCGATTCTCTTGGGGCAGAGTTCCCCCGCGATCGTGACGGCCGACTTTAACGGGGATGGCAAGCTCGATCTGGCGGTGACCGATTCTGTTGGCAATACGGTGATCCTCGTGCTCGGGAAGGGTGATGGAACCTTTGGGGCGCCGACGACCGTTCCGGTTGGAAATACTCCCTTCGCGATCGTTACGGGAGATTTCAATAATGACGGGAAGCTGGATCTCGCTGTTGCGAACTATGGAGACGGGACTATCACGCTTCTGCTTGGGAACGGCGATGGGACGTTCACACAGGCAGCAGGTTCACCTTATGTGGTGGGGCAACATCCGTACCAGATCGTGGCGGCAGACTTCAATGGAGATGGAAAACTCGATCTTGCCACGGCGAACTTGAGCGATGGAACGGTATCGATTTTGCTCCAGCAGTAGTTCACGCGCTGGCCACCACGCGGAGGCTTCCCGACTATTTCGCTACCGAGACTTCGCCCTTCAGAAATCAACAAAGGAGCTTTCCTAGAAGGGAATATCCTCATCGGTAATCGGCGAGCTTCCTGCTGGAGCGTGTTCTGCCTCAGGGACGCTTTGATCGAAATTGTTGCCGCCTGATGCGGAGGCTCCGCGCGATCCGCCGGAGTGTTCGGCGCCTTCGCCGCGTCCGCCGAGCAGAACGAGGTCGTTGGCCACAACCTCGGTCATGTATTTCTTCTGGCCGCTGGTCTTGTCATCCCAGGAGCGAGTCTGAAGGCGTCCCTCGATGTAGACCTTGCCGCCTTTTTTCAAATATTCTCCGGCAATCTCAGCGAGGCGCTGCCAGAGCACGACGTTGTGCCATTCGGTGCGGTCCTGCCAGTTGCCGTCCTTACCCTTGAAGCGCTCGTTGGTGGCGAGCGTGATCTTCGCCACGGCGGTGCCTTGCGGCGTGTACTTTACTTCTGGATCCTTGCCCAGATTTCCAATCAGGATCACTTTATTTACGCTTTTGCCGGCCATGAGTGCAGACTCCTTTTAGACGCTCACTATAACAGAATCACCGGGGCACAAGCCTGTGGCGGATGGCCATCGAAATTGTGATGAATTGGCACCCGGTAGACAAAAAACGCGGCGCAATGGTCGGTCGTTAGGGGAAAAGCTGAAACAACATGAAGTACACGATGACGCCAGTCACCGACACATAGAGCCACAATGGATATGTCCACCGGGCGATCGCGCGATGCCGGTCGAATTGTTCGCGCAGACCGCGGGAGAGGGACATGATCACCATGGGCACGATGACAACGGCGAGGATGGTATGCGAGATGAGAATGGTGAAGTAGACGGGGCGCCACCATCCGGTCCCGTGAAAATAAATGACGCCGCCGTGATGCGGCCAGTGGTAGTACAGATAGGAGATCAGAAAAACGGTCGAGGTGGTAAAGGCGGCCAGCATCACCGCCCGATGCGCCGCCATCTTGCCGCGCATGATCAATCGGTGTCCGATGACTAGAAGCACCGCGCTCGATCCGTTCAGCGTCGCATTGATCTTGGGAAAGATGGAATAGTCGGTCATGGAGTCTCTCTTTTGTACGGGGAGAATCGAGACTTGGCAAGCCTGGTGGCTTCTAAGTTAGAGGTCAAAAGGCAAATTGTTGAAGTAAGACAACCTTGACCGCAGTATTTCCGCCTTGTCGCAGTTAATTATGAATTCCCACCAGCAATCTCTGGCGTTCGTTTCTCGCCCCTGTTTCCGTATAAAATAAGGCCACAATGTCAGATGTGGTGACTCCGCAGCCTCCGGTTCCTGGGACTGCGCCAGTACAAGCTCAGTCTCGTCCTCTGCCGGTAATCGCCGTCTGGGCGCGCGATCTGCTTGTCTCCATCGCAATTTCCGCTTTCATCATCATCTTTCTTTACCAGCCCGTGAAGGTCGAAGGCACCAGCATGATGCCCGGCCTGGAAGATCAGGAACGAATTTTCGTCAATAAATTTGTCTATCACTGGGAGCCGATCCGGCGCGGTGATATTGTGGTCTTCCGCTATCCGCGCGATCCTTCGAAGAGCTACATTAAGCGCGTGATCGGGCTTGCCGGAGACCGCATCCGCATTGAAAACGGGCAGGTTTACGTCAACGGCCAACCGGTCGACGAAGATTATGTGCCGACCGACTACGCGGATGCCCGGTCCTATCCACAGGTAATCGTGCCGGCGAATAGCTATTTTGTACTCGGCGATCACCGCACGATGTCAAATGACAGCCGCGACTTCGGGTCGGTGAATGAGCGGTTCATCTATGGCAAGGCCGTGTTTGGGTATTGGCCGATGGAGAAGCTGGGGAGACTGCGGTAGCTGACCGCTGATGGCTGACCGCTGGTGGCTAAATTCCCCGTAATCCACAGGCCCACTCCTGCTAGAATCCCTAAAATCCACTCCCAGGAGTAACAATGCAAGCTACGCTTGCACTCGAAGACGGCAGAGTCTTCCGAGGCAAAGGCTACGGCGCCAAAGGCGAGTGCTCCGGCGAAGTCGTTTTTAACACTTCCATCACCGGATACCAGGAAATTTTCACCGACCCATCTTACGCGGGACAGATTGTCGTCCTGACCAATCCTGAAATCGGAAACTACGGCACCAACCCCGAAGATAGCGAAGCGGTGCGTCCGTACATCGAGGGGCTGATCGTGCGCGAGTTTTCGAAAGTCAGCTCGAACTGGCGCTCGCAGCAGGTCACCGACGAGTTCATGGAACAGTTTAAGATTCCAGTTCTCGCCGATATCGATACGCGCGCGCTGGTCCGCCACCTGCGCACCCACGGCGTCATGCGCGGCGTGATCTCGACGCTCGAGGAAGACGCTGAAAAGCTGGTCGCCAAGGCGCGCGGTATCCCGAAGATGGATGGCATGGATCTGGCGAAGGTCGTCTCCACCAAAAACACTTACGTCTGGGAACGGGGCGAGCGCTCGCATCTGCCCGACGAGGTTGTCGGCGTTAAAGATGAGCCGGCGCGCTTCCACGTGGTCGCCTATGACTTTGGCATCAAGCAGAATATTCTGCGCAAACTGCGCGGCGAAGGCTGCAAAGTTACGGTCGTCCCCGCCCAGACGACGGCAGAAGATGTGCTCGCGCTGAAACCCGACGGAGTGTTTCTATCGAACGGGCCGGGCGATCCCGAGCCGTGCACCTATGCGGTCGACAACATTCGACGTCTGATGGGGCGGCAGCCGATTTTCGGCATCTGCTTAGGGCATCAGCTCACTGGTATCGCGCTCGGCGGCAAGACGTTTAAACTGAAATTCGGACATCACGGCGGCAACCATCCGGTGAAGCAGTTGAACACGGGCAAGGTGGAAATCACCGCGCACAACCACAACTTTGCGGTCGATCCTGATTCGCTTTCGCAAAGCGAAGTCGAACTGACGCACATGGACCTGAACGACAACACGCTGGAGGGCATGCGCCATCGGAATCTGCCGCTATTCACGGTTCAGTACCACCCGGAAGCGGCGCCGGGACCGCACGACTCCCACTATCTGTTCAAAGATTTCGTGAAGATGATGGAGGAGTTCAAGAGATAGGGAGTCGACGGCGAACAATCGTGAAAGATGGCAATTCTGAAAGGGAGACAGGGCAGGAAAGTCCCCGTGGAGCCGCGTGCGTTAGTGGAACTGGGTGCGTTGAAGGATGAAGACGAACGTCGACATGTCAAACCGCGCCGCTATTTCGACTATAGCTACGTTTGCGACCCTACTTCTGTCCTCGTCTGCGATCTTCGCCGCCGACTCCATCGACATTCAAGTCGCGCATCCCGCGTCCGCCCATGAGCTTCAAGAAAGACTCGAACTCCAGGAAATTCTCAAGAAATACGACGTCGGCAAATACACTTTCACGCGCACTGTCATCATCGATGAGCGCGCAATGAACCATGCGTTTCCGGTCATGACTCTCAATACCCACTATGCGGGCTCGGACGACGAATTGCTGTCATCGTTTCTCCACGAGCAACTGCATTGGTACCTAGCCGAGCATCGCGTCGCCATGCAGGATGCGATCCACCGCCTAAGGGAGATGTATCCTCGTGTG
Source organism: uncultured Acidobacteriaceae bacterium (assembly GCA_963822545.1). Taxonomy (GTDB): domain Bacteria; phylum Acidobacteriota; class Terriglobia; order Terriglobales; family Acidobacteriaceae; genus Acidiflorens. The sequence continues at coordinate 428,942 of CAWGIB010000009.1, read as the reverse complement.
CCCGTAGGATTGCCCGAAGCTGCCGAAACCGAATACAGCACCTACGGACACCTGATCGATTGCTATCTGGAAATCCAAGCCGACCGCGCACTGATTGGCCCCGAGCGCACCGACAAAGTGATCAAGAACAAACCGTGGTACACCTGGATCTATAAGACGATTCTGAGAGATGAAGACAAGATCGCCGCCTTGGTTAAGGCCGAGCGTCTGGAACTGAGCGCGAGTGCGTCCACCCCTAATACGGTTGGAGAACACTTCAAACCGAATGAATATGCTCCCAACCCAGTGGTGGTAATGCCTTGGGAGATACCCTGCAAAGAGGAGACAGTACACCCTAACTTCGAGGTAAGAGTGGAGCAGTACGTGACCGGAATACTGAGCGATCAGACAGGGGCATCTATCCGAAACTCGAAAGTCATTCTACGGAAGCAAGACGACGGAAAGTTCATTGATTACCGCCAAGTGTCCACTGATAACGATGGTCAGTTTGATTTGGGACTAGCAGCACTGGGTCGCTATCGTTTTCTGGTAGCGAGTCGAGGATTCAAACAGCTGAACAAAGTGGAGTGCGGCGACGTGCGCGAATGTAAACTCAATCTCGTGGTGCAATTAAACCCCTCGGATCAACCCTTTGGCGGATGTCCAATCCAATGAAGAAAGATTGGTACAGCCTAATTCGAGAACTAGAATACTAAGTGCCGGATGAACACAGACAACTAAACTGAATGCCTAAACGAACCGACATCTCGAAAATTCTGATTCTTGGCTCTGGACCGATCGTCATCGGACAATCTGCTGAGTTCGACTACTCCGGCACGCAAGCCTGCAAGGCTCTCAAGGCCGAAGGCTTCGAAGTGGTGCTGGCAAACTCGAACCCGGCCACCATCATGACCGATCCCGAGTCCGCTGACCGCACCTACATCGAGCCGCTCACTCGCGAGTATCTGGAAGAGATTCTCCGCATCGAGCGGGAAATGGCGCCCAGCGCTGGATTTGCCATTTTGCCGACCGTTGGTGGGCAGACCGCGCTCAATCTTGCCATTGAACTCGCCGACGGCGGCGTGCTCGACAAGTACAATGTGCAACTCATCGGCGCGCAGATCAGCGCTATCAAGAAGGCCGAAGATCGCCTCTTCTTCAAAGACGCCGATGCAGCGCATTGGCCTTGATGTGCCGAAGTCTGCGCTCGTTTCGAATCTCAAAGATGGCCTTGAATTCGCAGGCAAAATTGGATTCCCCGTAATCATCCGTCCAAGCTTTACGCTTGGCGGCACCGGTGGCGGCATCGCTTACAACCGCGAAGAACTGATGGAAGTCCTTGGCCCGCGGCCTCGACCTCTCGCCCGTCCACGAGTGCCTGATTGAAGAGTCGGTGCTGGGCTGGAAAGAATACGAGCTCGAGGTGATGCGCGACACAAAAGACAACGTCATCATCATTTGCTCGATCGAAAACTTCGATCCGATGGGCGTGCATACCGGCGACTCGATCACCGTCGCCCCCGCGCAGACGCTAACCGACCGCGAATACCAGATGATGCGCGACGCCTCGATTGCCGTCATTCGCGAGATCGGCGTGGAGACTGGTGGATCGAATATTCAGTTCGGAGTAAATCCCTCGACGGGCCGCATGGTGGTGATCGAGATGAACCCGCGCGTGTCGCGCTCGTCGGCGCTGGCCTCAAAGCTACTGGCTTCCCGATCGCGAAGATTGCCGCGAAGCTTGCGGTCGGCTACACGCTCGACGAAATTCCGAACGACATTACCCGCATGACTCCCGCCTGCTTCGAGCCCACACTGGATTACGTAGTCGTGAAGATTCCGAAGTGGCAGTTCGAGAAATTTCCGGGCGCCGACGAAAGCCTTGGCCCGCAAATGAAGTCGGTTGGCGAAGTCATGGCCATCGGCCGCACCTTCAAAGAAGCCTTACAGAAGGGCGTTCGCGCTCTTGATACCGGCAAACGAGTCGGCTCAGAGAAAATCGAACCGAAGATCCTGACCCAGCGCCTGGTCACGCCGCATCCCGAGCGCCTTTCCTACGTTCGCTACGCACTTCGCCAGGGACACACCATCAAGCAGATCGCCAAGATGACGTCGATCGACCCGTGGTTCCTCTACCAGTTGAAAGAAATTAACGACATGCAACTGGAACTGGAAAAGCATCCGATGGAGTCGGTTCCGCCCGCCGTGGTTCGCGAAGCCAAACGCATGGGCTTTTCCGACGGTCGCCTCGCGCTCACCTGGCGTCTCGACGGCAAAGGCGGGCAGGAGAAAGTTCGGCACTTCCGGAAGAAACACGGCATTCAGCCTGTCTACAAGCGCGTTGATACCTGCGCCGCGGAGTTCGAAAGCTTCACTCCTTATCTCTACTCGACGTACGAAGAGGAAGACGAAGCGACGCCGACAGCAAAAAAGAAAGTCGTCATTCTTGGCTCGGGCCCGAACCGCATCGGGCAGGGAATTGAGTTCGATTACTGCTGCTGCCATGCCTCGTACGCCCTCCGCGAAGATGGCTACGAGACCATCATGATCAACTGCAATCCTGAGACGGTTTCCACCGACTACGACACCAGCGACCGCCTCTACTTCGAGCCGCTGACACTTGAAGATGTCTTCGCGATCTGCGAGCACGAAGCCTCGGGCGGTGCGCCCGTAGGAGTGATCGTTCAGTTCGGTGGACAGACGCCGCTGAATCTTTCGCTTCCGCTCAAAGCTGCGGGCGTCAACATCATTGGCACCTCGCCCGAATCCATCGACCTTGCCGAGGATCGCAAACGCTTTGGCGCGCTTCTTGAAGAGCTCGACATTCCCCAGGCTCCCGGCGCCATGGTGACTTCGATTCCGGAGGCTGTCGAAGCCGCCAAGAAGATTGGTTTTCCCGTCCTCGTCCGTCCCTCCTACGTTCTTGGAGGCCGCGCCATGGTCATCGCCTACGACGAAGACACCATCACGCAATACATGAAGCAGGCGGTCGAGTACTCGCAGGATCGCCCCATCCTCATCGACAAATTTCTGGAAGATGCAATCGAAGTGGACGTTGACGCGCTCTCCGATGGAGAAGATGTGGTCATCGGCGGCATCATGCAGCACATCGAAGAGGCCGGAATTCACTCGGGCGACTCGTCATGCGTGCTGCCTGCGGTCGATATCCCCGAACCATTGCTCAATCGCATGCGCGACTACACGTTCAGGCTGGCGCGCGCGCTCAAAGTAATTGGACTGATGAATGTCCAATTCGCAATTCCTCGGAACGCGCCACAAGATTCTAATGCAGGGACGGCTGCACCCAGCCGTCCGGGTAGCAGCCACATAGCCGACGAAAACGGCAAAGTCTACGTCCTTGAAGTGAATCCCCGCGCCTCGCGCACTGTCCCATATGTCTCAAAAGCCACTGGCGTTCCGATGGCCAAGATCGCTGCACGCCTCATGACCGGACGAAAGCTCCGCGAATTTCTGCCGGAATACATCGAGCAAGCCAAAGATCTCGACACCGGCCGCTGTTTCTTTGTGAAATCGCCAGTCTTCCCGTGGTCAAAATTCCCCGGCGTAGACACTGTTCTCGGCCCGGAGATGCGGTCCACGGGCGAAGTCATGGGGGTAGCTGATAACTTTGGCGAAGCCTTTGCCAAAGCTCAGCTCGCCGCCGGACAAAAGCTCCCAACGCAGGGCACGGTCTTTATCAGCGTCACCGATCACGACAAGCCGCATGTGGTCGAGGTCGGTCGCCGTTTCGTCGACATGGGCTTCAAACTAGTCGCCACGCACGGCACCGCCGACAAGCTCGAAGAAGCGGGACTTTCGGTCGATCGTGTGTACAAGGTCAAGGAAGGCCGCCCCAACCCGGTCGATCTGATCAAGGCTGATCGCATCCAGCTCATCATCAACACGCCCCATGGCCCCGATCCTTATTTTGACGAAAAGGCCATTCGCCGAGCCGCTGTCACTTCGCGCGTTCCAACCATCACCACTCTCGCCGCAGCGCGCGCGGCCGCCGAAGGCATCGCCGCCCTGCAGCGTGGAGAGGTTCGCGTGCAAGCCCTGCAAGCGTTGCATGCCGAACGGATCGCCGCCAAATAATTCGGGTTGCGTCACATCCCTCGGACCCTCCACGGCGACTACTATAGGCGCGTCCATGTTCAAACTATTTTTCCGTGTCTGAATCTTTTTCCTCGAACCTGCGCTCTTCATCCATAGAGGAGTTTGCGATGAACATCGTCAAAGCTACGGACCTCGCTCCCGACACCGGAGTGCCTCGGGAATTTCAGTGGGTGGATGTGCGCTCCGCCAGCGAATTCGCCTCGGGCCACATTCCCGGAGCGGTCAATATTCCGCTCGAACAGATCGAGGCTCGCCTCGACGATCTGTTGCCCGGAATTCCCATCGTGCTTGTCTGCCAGGCTGGGAAGCGAGCGCGCATGGCCGCTGCATTGATCGAGCCCTGCCGAACAGATGTGACGGTCCTTGAAGGTGGAACGGTGGCATGGAGTGCAGCCGGGCTGCCAGTCGTCACCAGCGCAAGTTCCCGCTTCTCGATCGAGCGTCAGGTGCGTCTGATCGCGGGCCTGCTGGTTTTGGTTGGCGTACTTTTGTCGGTTACCGTCAATCATTACTGGGTGTACTTCGTCGCTCTTATCGGCGCCGGTTTGACCTTCGCCGGGCTGACGGATATTTGCCTGATGGCAGGACTATTGCTGCGCATGCCCTGGAATCGCCCTCGAAATCGGCCCAGCCGTGGCCCTGTCAGACGTACGTAACCCTGTGATCGCGATCACGTTCGCCACGGATGCCCGTTGAAATAATTGACGGAGGAGTTCAGTTCCTGGCGAATGGAGAGATCATGGAAGTCCTGGTCGAGCATCTCGGTTCCGTTCAGTTTGAGATTAAAGCCCGTCAACACGTCATTGCCTGCGATCAGCCGGCCGAGAACGGTGGATTCGACGAAGGCATGACTCCTCCCGAGCTCATGCTGGCCTCGCTTGGTTCATGCGCCGGATTTTACGCAGCCATGTATCTTCGCAAACACAATCTTGGCGGAGAAGGAACAAAAGTTCGCGTCACAGCCGACAAGCGTAAGGATCCTCCGCGTCTGGACGACTTCCGCATCTTCGTGGATGTGCCGGCCGGCCTCGATCCCAAGCATGTCGAGGGCATCGAACACGCCGTCCATCAATGCCTCATTCACAATACGTTGCTGCATCCGCCAACCATAGCAATTGAAATTCATAGCGCGGCCTTGGCGGTCTAACCCTCGACGGCCGATTGCACCGCCAATGTGGCTCGCGCGTGACAGCGCTCCCGTGCGCCATGCATAATCGCTACGGACCAGCATGGCAAATCAGAATCCGCAACTTTTTGTCCTCGCCATCATTGTGATTCCCGCGGTCATTGCCGGGAGCTTCTTAGCGCCGACCGCGTTTGATCTTGCCATTCATCGCCGTCCTCCCGAGCGCTACCTAATTCCTGACGGGTTCACAGGATGGGTTCGCATCGAATACCGCCGGAAAGACGCGCCGCCGCTGCCAACCGAGGACGGTCGTCGGCTACTGAAACTCGATGCGCAGGGAAAGATCGCGACCTCCTCTGAGGAACAACGCGGACACGGCAAAGACGACTACTTTTATGTTGGACCTCGGGGCCGCACGCCTCTGTCGAGCGCGGGCGTTTGCAAAGGCGGCATGATCTGGCAAATCCAAAATGATCTGGACGAGCGAAACTCGACACCTTTTACGCGTTTCTTCGTCGGCACCGAAGATCAGTACCGTCACGAAGTCGATCCTTTGGGAAAAACTTTGCCGAATTGCGCCTAGGTCTTAAACCCGGTCATGCATCAGAGTTCTTCGGCCAAGAGAACTGCTAATCTATTGCATTAACATCAGGCAGTCATATTCAGGAGCTCGCGCATGCTTTTATCCGGAATCTTCCCGCCCATCACGACGCCTTTCTATCCCACCGGCGAGGTGTATTACAAAAAGATCGAGTCCAATGTCGAACGGTACTCGCGCACGCCGGTCGCCGGCATCGTGGTCCAGGGATCGACTGGAGAAGCCATCCTTCTCTCCGATCAGGAGCGTCGTGACGTGCTCAAAAGCGCGATTTCTGCCGCCTCGCCCAACAAAGTAATGATCGCCGGTACCGGTATCGAGTCGGCCCTCGAAACGTTGCGCCTGGCTGAATACGCCGCAACGCTCGGCTACGATGCAGCCATGGTTCGCACGCCGCACTATTACAAGAAGCAGATGCTTGGCGCCAATCTGCTCGCTTTCTACCGGATGGTGGCTGATCAGTCGCCGTTGCCCATCATCATCTATAACTTCCCGCAGGCCACGGGATACGATATGCCGGCGGAATTGGTAATCGAACTTTCCAATCATCCAAATATCATCGCTATCAAAGAATCGAGTGGGAATCTCGACAAAGTAAAGGCCATGGTGGATGGCACGCGGCACGTGCGACGCTCTGCGACCGTCACGGAAACCTTTGCCGCCGCAACGCCGCGCATGATCAAAGCCGCCGCCGTGGAAGGGGCCCAAAAGAAAGAAAAAGAGAGCAGGGAATTGGTCAGCGTCGCTTCGTTGACAGGCACCGCGACATCGGACAACGTGGGGACGAGCGCCCGTGCCCGTCCGGCCGAGCGAAGTTCCGCGGCGCCATCATCAAGCGCCGTCACCGTACTCGGCACTCTCAAAACGCGGCAGAAAGAAGTTGGCTTTCAGGTTATGGTCGGAGCCGCTCACCAGCTCGAACCTTCTCTCGCTCGTGGAGCTGTCGGAGCGATCCTTGCGTTTGCCGTTCCGGCACCCACCGCATGTTACGAAATCTACGCGGCTCTGAAGGATGGCGACACAGCTCTTGCTCAGGAAAAACAGGAGCGCGTCAAACTGCCGGCCCAGCGGGTTGTTTCGGAACTGGGCGTGCCGGGAGTCAAGTACGCAATGGATTTGAACGGCTACTACGGAGGCCCCGCGCGATTGCCGTTCCTGCCCCTGACTGGCGAGCAGAAAGCAGAAATTGAGAAACTGATGGGCAACGTCAAGAGCTGAGTAACTCACTGCTGGTTTTCGTTGCCCTCGTTAGTTCTGTATGTTACAAATCACACCCGTATGAACAACCGGTGCTGTAGCGTCCTTCTCGTCTGTCTTCTGGCCAGTATTTCCTTTGCGAAAGATGCGACGTTGACTTTGCTCTGGCCCCAGGATAAGCCGGCCATCAAGTTCGTTTTCGGGAAGTTTCAGCAGGCAGGAAGCTTCGCGGGCCAGACCACTTACGTCTGCGATGTAGTCATCGAAAACCTTACCGACAAAGTTGTGCCGCGCGCATCGTTCACTGTGTACGGCAATGATAAGAACAATGTGCGCATTGCGGACGGATTTTTGACGGTCTCTGACCTCAATCCTCAGCAACAGGTAAAAGTGCGTTTCCAATTTAATTCTGTCGGTGTGCCAGCCAGTCTCATGATCACGGCCAAGAAAGACATGCTGACGCCCGGCGCAAAACTGAGAGTTGATGGCCAAGAAGCCGGTACCACTCCCGTGATAGTCAAACTTACGGTCGGGAGCCACACGCTCGATCTTCTGAAAGAGGGTTATGCTGCCGGCAGCACTCCCCTCGAAATAACGCCCGACGAACTTCCAGGTGGCAGCATCACGGTCGAGCTAGGCGGGCTCTCGCGAGATACCGTCGAACTACGCGACGGCACTGTTCTTCTTGGAGATGTGCTCTCCATGTCGATGACATCGGTTCTAGTAAGCGTAGCGGGGAAGGAACAGACGCTGGACCGCAATCAAGTCAAGAAGATGATGCTGGTGGAACGTCAGATCGCGCAGCAACCTATCATCATTCAACAGGCCCCAAAGCAATAAGCGCTCGGAGGTTTAGCCAGCGATGTCGAGGATCGCCACCATCCTGCTACTTTTGGGCGCTGCTTGTGGATCTGCCGCCGCCAAAGACGTTCCTGGTCAAGTGATTAACTGGCCACCCAGTGGTTCGCCGATCGTGCGTGTGACGCTCGGTAAATTCAAGGAAGTGAGTTCAATCGCCAGCCAGCGCAACTATGTCATTGAGACGAGCGCCGAAAATCTTTGGACCAAAAAGATCTCTCACCTCGGCTTCAATCTTTATATCTTCGACAAGAACAAGGTTCGCATCGGCGATGGTTGGATCACCCTCGAAAACGTCGGCCCGGGCCAGACAATCAAGTTTGAAACGATGGTTCATACAATGGGAACGCCAGTTTCCTTTGAACTCACCGCGAATTCCTTGCCTGCTGAACTCCAGCCTTTGGCTCCTCCACGGAAGGTTTCGATCACTGTGAATTCGGTTCCGCAGGGAGCCGCGCTTTTTGTCGATGGAGAAGCCACCGGCACAACGCCAAAGCTTCTGCAACTCGGCGTGGGAAAACACGATCTGCACTTTGCGAAGGACGGTTTTAACCCAGGCACTTTCCATGTTGAAATCGGACCGGACGATGCATCTGGTGGCAGCGTCAGCTACGAACTGGGCAGCGCAGCTCACGACACCGTGGAGTTGCGAGACGGGTCCGTCCTCACTGGAGATCTCGTGTCCGTGTCTGGAATGCAGGTCCAGGTTCGAGTCGGCGGGAACATCCAGACCTTCGACCGCAATCAAATCAAGCGCATTCTTCTAACCGAGCGCGATCCGGCGAATTGAGTTCCAGCCCCTCGTCACTTCCTATTGTGATGTATGTCACACGCGGATATAATTAGAACGAACGTTCGAATGATGGCTGCCTCTCCTCCAGTTCGCCCTTCTCGCCGGCCATCGCATGGTCGCAAGGCCGCTCCCCGCCCCGCCGCGGAATCGCGCTTCGATCGCCGCCTAGGTGAGATCCTTAACCATGCCACCGCCGTCTTCTGCGAGAAGGGATACGAAGGCGCTTCCATGCGCGATTTGTCCCGCGCCACTGGCATGTCCCTCGCCGGCCTCTACCACTACTTCAAATCCAAGGAACGCCTGCTTTACCTGATCCAGAAACATACCTTCTCGACTATCGTGCAGCGCTTGAAAGAACGTCTTGAGGGTGTAACCGACCCCGATCAGCGGCTGCGCATCTTCATCCAGAATCATCTGGAATATTTCGTAACCAACCAGAGCGGGCTGAAAGTTCTCGCTCACGAGGACGAATCACTGAGAAACGGCTTTGGATCGGAGATTTCAGCCATCAAGCGCGAGTACTACCGTATTTGTCTCGGCCTGATCGACGATCTCAAACGCCAGCACCATCTTGATTTCAATTCGCGCACCGCAGTTATGAGCTTGTTCGGCATGATCAACTGGATTTACACGTGGTACAACCCACGCGTCGACGGCAACGCTGATGCTCTCGGCAAGCAAATGGGCGACCTTGTTCTGAATGGCATTGTCAGCAATGGAATTGTGAACCGCAACGGAATTACGCGTGGCAACAAGTCGCGCAGAAAAAACTGATCGATATCAACCAAGGAGCACTTTATGGCAACCACCACGCACCCGGCTACCGGCGAATCCACGAAACAGCTCGTCAACTACCGCGTCGACCAGGGCGTCGCGGTCATTGAGATGAACGACCCGCCCGCTAATACCTACACCTATGAGATGAACCGCCAGCTCGACGATGCCATCCTGAAGGCTCGCATGGATAACGACGTCTACGTGATCCTGCTGACGGGCGCAGGTGACAAATTTTTCTCGGCCGGTGCGAACATCAAGATGCTCGCCTCCGTCGATCCAACCTTCAAGTATTACTTCTGCCTGCACGCGAACGAAATGCTGTTGCGTCTGGAGCACACGCCGAAGCTGGTGATCGCGGCCATCAATGGACACTGCGTTGGCGGCGGCCTCGAAATTGCGATGGCAGCCGACATCCGGATTGCCCGGAAAGATGCTGGAAAGATCGGGCTGCCCGAAGTCAATCTCGGAGTTCTTCCCGGAACCGGCGGCACCCAGCGCCTGTCGCGACTGGTCGGCAAAAGCAAAGCGATCGAGTTGATGGTAGTCGGCAATACCTTCTCGTTCGAAGAGGCGAAAGATCTCGGCATCATCAACGACATCTTCGAGCGTGACGGCTTCATGGAAAACATCATGGAGTACGCCCGCCAGTTCACGCCGCCCAATAAGGCTGCGAAAGCTGTGGGCCGCATCAAGCGCGCCGTTCAGACCGGCTGGGAGATTCCGATGGAATCAGCACTGGCCGTGGAGCGCGAGAACCAGCAGATCCTCTTCCAAAGCGAAGACGCCAAAGAAGGCTTGGCTGCGTACGTAGAGAAGCGTCCGGCCGAATTCAAGGCGAAGTGATTAGTCACCACAGAGGCACAGAGACACAGAGAAATCAAATGGGCGTTTATTTTCTCTGTGACTCTGTGTCTCGGTGGTGAAAAGCATTTCTCGGCGTTCTGCGTCTCAGCGGTGAAAGGATTTTGATTTATGCCAGGTAAAGTAGCGAAAATTGGAAGCTTCAGTGAGTGGGAAGGACTATTCAACGAGTGGCGCAAGGAAGTTGGCGTCAATAAAGATGATGTCGAGGCCTTTCACTTTGACACGCTCTACGGGGCCATCGAAACCGATGACATTCAGTTCGGCTCGTATAAGGGCCGCAAGAAGTGGGAGAACCTGCGGCAAGTGCCCACGCAACAGATGCGCGACGCACTGATGAACATGATCGTCTACCAGGGCGATACGGAGTTTGCGAGCGTCGAGCAGCAGCGCAATTTGTTCGAGACCGCGCCTACTGACTGGGATCGCCGTGCGCTCACTCGCGTGATGATTGAAGAGATGCGGCACGGATGGCAGATGTGCGCCTTGCTGATCGACTTCTTTGGCTACTCCGGAAAAGTTGAAGCCCAAAAGATGCTGGAACGGCGTGCCTTTGAGAACAAGCGCCTGCTCGGCACTTTTAACGTCGACGTCGATAACTGGCTCGACTTCTTCACCTATACGGACTTCGTCGACCGCGACGGAAAGTTCCAGCTCCAGATGCTGAAGTACTCGTCTTTCGCGCCGCTTGGCCGTTCGACCTCCTACATGCTCCGCGAAGAAGCTTTTCACATGGGCACGGGCAATGACGGTCTGCGCCGCGTGGTCGAGGCAGGAGTAATCCCGCAATGGCTCTTGCAGAAGTACCTCAACAAGTGGATCTCGAGTTCCTACGATCTGTTCGGCACCGACCACTCCTCATCGGCACACTGGGCCTATGTCTGGGGAATTAAGGGACGCTACGACGAGCCGCAGAACGATAAGGCCGCCGACCTCGACGATCTGAATGACTACAACCGCCATCTCTATCGGCAGGAAGTCTCGGGCCTGGTTGATCGGCTGAACAGCTTCCTGCGTCCGGGAGAGAAAAAGTTTTACACGCCTGACATCAAGTTCAACCGCAGCATCGGTCGCTGGACAGGGAAGGCGTTCCACTCGGAGACGGGTGAGTCGATGGACGAGCGGGCGTATCAGGAGCACATGGCCGAGTGTCTGCCGAGCGCCGAGGACAAGAAACTACTGCTCGACATCATTCGTAATGAAAAGAAATGGATTAAGGAGAAAGAAGGGGCACGCGATCCATTTTCAACCATTGGGGAGCCTCGAAAGTCCGCCATCAACCTGTAGGCCGCCGACCTAGTCGACCGGGGTGAGTAAGTGAATCTCACAAAAGTGAGATATATTCACGTGGAACGTTGTACGTACGTTCTCGCACTTCATAATGGTACGTATCTGGGTTGGATATTGCTGAAGGTAGATAGACACGTCCGTTTGTTGTGGCTGCCAAGCAGGGCAAAAACGCTGAGATATAAAGGTCATGAATACCTCCCAAATTGTGACGAACATCACCGGAGCGGTGGGACGGATCCGGCTGGCGAATCCTCCGCTGAATGTTCTTACTGTCTCGATGATGGGGGAGTTGCTGGAGACGCTCGAGGAGTTCGAAAATAGCGCGCAGATTTCTGTCATAGTTTTCGAAGGCGACGCCCGGGCATTTTCGGCGGGTGTGGACATCAAGGCGCATGTTCCTGAAGAGGTGCGGGGGATGCTTGCCAGTTTTCATTCTGTGATCCGGGCAGTTGTAAGCTCCCACAAAATCACGATCGCCGCGGTGCGCGGGGCGTGCTTTGGTGGAGGAGCCGAACTGGCCTCGGTGTGCGACATGGTTTACACGGCGCGCGACGCAACCTGGGGATTTCCCGAAATTAAGCTGGGATGCTATCCACCGGTGGCGGCAGTTGCGCTGCCGGCTCTGGTCGGGCAAAAGAGAGCTTGTGAGCTGATTCTGACTGGACGTCAGATCAGCGGTGAAGAAGCGGTGGCGATCGGACTAGCCAATCGTTCAGCGCGTGCGGAAGAAGTGGATGGAATGGTTCTGGAGACGCTCGCGGAGCTGGGCGAGATGAGCCCTGCGGCGTTGGCGCTGGCCAAGAAAGCAGTTTATGCATGGGACGCGATCCATTTTGATAAAGGCCTGGCGCGAGCCGAGAAGATTTATTTAGACGAACTGATCTCGACGGCAGACGCCGGCGAAGGTATCATGGCTTTCCTCGAAAAACGATCACCGAAATGGACAGGCAAGTAGGAAGCGCGGGAACGAAGACCGAGGCGAGGGGTACATACAGTTCCGGCCACCTCATGTGCCGCACCTCGCTATGGGGCATAGCCGGCTTTCTGGGCTGCGCTTACTTCACATGGATTTCGTTCAGCCACGTGATGCGCAGCGATTTCACGTGGCCGCACGATGCGTGGACGGCAGCAACCTACATTGTCTGGATCGTTCTGCTTGGCGCGTTGGCGCTCGATACCCGATGCCTGCGGGAACAGCTATTCTTCGGCGTGTTGATGGTGAATTTTTTGATTGGGTTTGGGCTTACTCTGTGGCGCACGATTCTAGTGGACGATGTGAGGGCGGCTCGTGTAGCGACGGGAACGCTTTGGGCGCTGGCCGCGATGCTCAGCCTGGCTACGATCGGCCGGTCCAAGATGACCGCACGCAGGTAGCGCTCGGCGATGCCGACTCGAGTTGTGTCAACTTCGTCCATAGGCGCATTATCGTTACCTGTCCGGTCCGAAGACGCTGCGTCGCGAACAACTCCGCGGCACTCACTTTTCCGCATTTCGAAAGACCCTGAACTTGCCTAATCATGTCTTGCTTGAGATATGCGTGACTTCACTCGATTACGCCGCGGCTGCGGAGCGGGCCGGTGCGGATCGGATTGAACTGTGCACGGATCTCAGCTGCGGCGGCGTTACTCCCAGCACTCGTTTGATGAAAGCTGTTCGCGAGCGACTGCGGATTCCGATTCATGTGCTCATTCGTCCAAGAGCCGGAGACTTTATCTATTCAGCGCGCGAGCTGACGACCATGCATCACGCGATCGAGGAAGCCAAGAAGTTGAAGATGGATGGGATCGTTTTGGGTATTCTTGACCGGAACTCTCGGATTGACGTAGCCCGCACGAGCGAGCTCGTGGAACTTGCACAGCCGTTGCCTGTGACCTTCCATCGGGCATTCGACGAGACGTCTTGCTGGCAGGATTCGCTGGAAGCGGTTATTCAAACGGGAGCCAGGCGGCTGCTCACTTCCGGTTGCCGCGCGAATGTAAGCGCGGGTCTTACGACGCTTTCTCGGATGGTCGAGTTATCCAAGGGTCGCTTACGTGTCATGCCAGGGCGGGGAATCACGCCTTCCAATGTGGCGCGGATCGTCCGCGCGACTTCGGCGCCGGAAGTTCACGCGTCACTGATCACGCCTGCACTGCGTGAAACAGAGGGTGCGGATCGCAAATTGCAGACAGCGAGGTACTACCGGCGTGCGCTGAAGATGGTTTCGAACCTGAGGTCGATGAGACTCTATAAATAGTAGTGGCGGGCGAGACTTCGGAGGAGTTTCGCTGAATGCGTGAGTACAGCGGCTAAGTCCTTTCTGCCCGAGGCAAGGTACGCGGCCCTGAAGGGCCGCTCCTTCACCTTGGCCGCTCGCCGACGGTAGCCGCTCTTCTGCTTAAATTAACTTAGGCGGGTCCTTGAAGTCCGATCTTCGACAGGTGCGCGAACTCTTCGGTGCTGTTTTGGCTTGCTGGGTCCTAGTTGTTGTGTCGCTGGGACCTGCTGTGGCGTGGTCCGTGAAGCTACGCCATTTGAGAAGCGAATTGCTCAGTCTGTCGGGCCGGCAAGGGCTTGAAACCGCTATAATCACCCGCACACATGGCTTTAACTCCAGGTACGAAGCTTGGTCCTTATGAGATTGTCGCGCCGCTCGGAGCAGGCGGCATGGGCGAAGTGTATCGGGCGCGGGATTCGCGGCTCGGACGCGATGTCGCTTTGAAAATCCTTCCTGGATCGTTCACTCAAGATACCGATCGCTTGCGGCGCTTCGAGCAAGAGGCGAGGGCAGTGGCTGCGCTCAACCATCCAAACATTCTTGCCGTGTTCGACATCGGCCAGGAGGCGGGATCGCCTTTTCTTGTCTCGGAGTTGCTGGAGGGAGAGAGCCTGCGGGCTGTTTTGGAAGCGGGCGTGTTGCCGCAGCGGAAGACGCTTGAGTACGGGGTGCAGATTGCGCACGGGCTGGCAGCGGCGCACGAGAAGGGAATCGTACACCGCGATTTAAAGCCGGAGAATATTTTCGTCACGCGGGATGGTCGAATCAAAATCCTGGATTTCGGACTCGCCAAGCTCATGCAGGCGCGGGAAGCCGGATCGGATGAAGTCACGATGGCCGAGTCGCGAACAGCGGCCGGCGTGGTGATGGGCACCGCCAGCTACATGGCGCCCGAGCAGGTTCGGGGTGAGGCCGTGGATGCGCGCACAGATATCTTTGCGTTCGGTGCCGTGCTCTACGAGATGCTCTCCGGAGTGCGCGCCTTCCGGAAAGATACTGCTGCCGAAACGATGACGGCGGTGTTGAAGGATGACCCGCCGGAGCTGAGCGAATCGAGGCGAGCGATCTCTCCGACGCTGGAGAGGATCGTTAGACGCTGCCTGGAAAAGAGTCCGGAGCAGCGGTTTCAATCGGCGCGCGATTTGTCGTTTGCTTTGAGTGCGCTTTCGGGAACGGAGACGAGCAGTGTGGCGCGAGCAGCGGCCGCGACAGCACTGACTCCCCGGCGCATGCCGATTTTGCCGCTGCTCGCCGTGGCCGTGGCATTGGTCGCCGTAGCAGCCGCGACATGGATGCTTGCGCGACGGCCGGGACCAACAATGCGCATGCAGTTCGCGGTGGCCGTGCCGGATGAAATGAGCATCAGCCACATGGCGCTCTCGCGCGACGGTGCGATGGTGGTATTTGTCTCGCCAGAAGAGACATCGGCGATGCCAATCTTGTTTGTGCAGCGAGTGGGCTCGCCGAATGTCACTCTGCTGCCGGGAACGCAAGGGGCGAGCTATCCTTTCTGGTCGCCGGACGGCGCGTACGTGGGATTTTTTGCCAACGGGAAATTGCAGAAAACGGCCGTCGCGGGAGGAACGCCGCAGGCCCTTGCTGTCGCGTTAGCCGGACGCGGCGGCAGTTGGGGAAGTAAAGGCGTGATCCTCTATTCTCCGGACGCGCAAAGTCCTCTGCAACGGGTGAACGCCGATGGATCCGGAGCGGGCACCGTTACCGAGAGCATCCGGACGAATGGCGATCAATCTCATCGCTGGCCGGTTTTTCTTCCGGACGGAGATCATTTTCTGTTCTGGGGCGGCAATTTCGGAAACGTGAAGGGTGATCGCACAAGCGGAATCTACATGAGTTCACTGGCAGGCAAGGAGAAGAAGCTTGTCGCCTTGTGTCATTCGAGCTTTGGCTACGATGCGCACCATTTGTATTATGCGAATGAACAGAAAGAATTAGTGAGCGTTCCCTTTGACCTCTCGTCAGGGGCGCTCTCCGGAAGCGCGAGCGTGGTCGCAAACAGCGTCGGCTTTCAACCTTCCACCTACTGGACGGCTTTCGACGTCGCGGAAAACGGGACGCTGATCTACAACACGGACGTTGGGGCGGCATATTCCGCGCTGACATGGATGGACCGGTCGGGGAAGGAACTGACGCGTATTGGCGAGCCGGCCATCATGGCGAACCCAACGCTTTCGCCAGACGGTACGCGCGTGGCGGTGGATATCAGCGATCCGCGGGCGAACAATGTGGACATCTGGATTGAGAGCACAACGGGAGCGGGCAACACGCGTTTCACCTTTGATCCTTCCGAAGAAGTGGTGGGCGTGTGGTCGCGGGACGGAAGCAAGGTGGCATACCGATTCGCAGATGCGGCGGGCGCGAGTGTGGTGTTAAAGTCCTCGAGCGGCTTGGAACGCGAAAAGGAAAGATATACCATCCCGTCCACCTCGATGGACGATATCGAACCAAATTCGTGGTCGGCGGATAACCGGCAGCTTCTGTGCATGCGTCAGACTCCTTCGGGAGAGCATCTTGAATTGCTGTCGGAAGCTGGGGGAGAGCCCACCCGGTTTATGAACGGGAAGGGGAGCGAAAGAACTGGGCAATTTTCTCCGGACGGGAAATGGGTGGCTTACGCGTCGGATGATTCGGGAGCGTGGGAGATTTACGTTACATCGTTTCCGGATGCGGCAGGCAAGTGGCAGGTATCGCGAGGCGGCGGGACAGAACCGCGTTGGCGCGGAGATGGCAAGGAGATCTTCTACATAGCTCCGAATGGCTTTCTGATGGCGGTACCGGTGGATGCGCAGAGCGCGTTTGCGACGGGCACGCCGGTGGCTTTGTTTCAGGTTCGCGGGCGCGCGCCGATTTCAAGCACCGATGTTTTTACATACGATGTGGCGAAAGATGGGAAGAGGTTTCTCGTGAACCGGTACGTGAAACCCGAGCATGTGCCGCCATTGACCATCCTGTTGAACGCGGCAGGGACGCGATAGCGGCGATCGGCTAGGCTGAAGAAAATGGAATTTGAGATTTCATCAGGACAGGTGAAGGCGCTCCAGAAGAGCGGCGAGAAGTTTACGCTGCTCGACGTCCGCGAGCCCTGGGAGATAGAAACCGCGCACATCGAAGGGTCGAAGAACATTCCCATGGGCGACATCCCTTCGCGCGGACAGCAGGAGCTTGATCCGGATGAGCATATCGTCGTCATGTGTCACCACGGCGTGCGTTCGCTGACCGTCACCAACTGGCTGAGGCAACAGGGATTCGAAAAAGTGCAATCGATGCGCGGCGGGATTGATGGCTGGGCGAGAACCGTGGATCCGAAGATACCTTTGTATTAGGTGGCTGGGTTTGTGGAGCTGCTTAGTGATTGCGGTTGGCTTGCGGCTGACTGCTTACGGCTGACCGCTCACAGCTACTTCCGGATATCTAAGCGGGCAGCGGTCGGCTGTTAGCCGTCACCAGTTCGCCGTCAGCTATCAGAGGCTTCTTGATTACTGATTGCCATGTTCATATCGAGCCGTACGAGATGTTCAAGCCGGAAGCGCTTGAACTGATGAAGAAGAAGCGCGCGAACTTCGACGAAATCGAAGCTTACAGCCGCTCACCAAAAGCTTTCCTCAAGTATTTAGACCGCTGCGGAGTGGATCGCGCGGCGCTCATCAACTATGTTGCGCCTGAAGTGATGGGCTTCGGACCGATCGTGAACCAGTTCGTTGCTGACTATGTGAAAGAGGATCCCAAGCGGCTGATCGCATGTGGCAGCGTGCATCCTCGGCACACGAAAAACATTCTGGCGGATGTGGAGCACATCCTGCGGCTCGGCATCCGGATGATCAAGATTCATCCACCGCACCAGCTTCTTTATCCTAATGACTATGTTCACGGCGTAAAGGAACTTGAAATTATCTACCGGGCCGCCGAGGCCAATGGCATTCCGGTGATGTTTCATACTGGAACGTCGGTCTTTCCGGGCGCCCGAAATAAATACGGCGATCCTATCTACGTGGACGACGTAGCGGTTGATTTTCCGAAGCTGAAAATTCTGCTGGCGCATGGCGGGCGCCCGCTCTGGATGGAGACAGCATTCTTTCTCATCCGGCGACATCCGAATGTTTATCTTGATATCAGCGGAATTCCGCCGAAGAGGTTGCTGGAATACTTCCCGCGATTATCGGAAATTGCGCACAAGACCTTGTTTGGGACGGATTGGCCGGGGCCGGGCGTGCCCGACATCAAGCAGAATGTGGATGAGTTTCGCGGGCTGGCGATGCCGGAAGAGATGAGACAGCAGATCTTCAGCCGGACGGCGGCGTCGATCTGGCCGGAGTGAGGGGATTGCAGACTTCCTATTGCAGATTTCAGATTGCAGAAGTTAAAGCCTTGAGCCGTTCGTTCCCGGGTTCCACTCCCGCTTTCAGATCCACATTTCCAGATCTTTGGACATTGGCCTGCCGACCAGTTCTCTTCCATTGTGATCGTTACGTGAGTGGTTCAGCATGGCTTGAGCTGCCTGAGTACGCCGGCTCCCTTGCCTGTCATCGAACTCGTTGACGCGCTCGATATGAGAGCACACTTTGCACTTCAGAACCACACCGGTACTTTTGCTGCGTGAGATGGTGTACATGATGCTGAGAGTATAGGCACGTCATCCGCCAGTCGTGTGATGACTGTCACAAGGTAATTACCATCGTTACAAAAAAGGTGAGCCTTGTCAGGCGCTCACTGGACAGGCGTGCCGCTAGTCTGGCAACTGGCCGCGTTACCATCCGCGGAGGAGCGAATCGCGCCGGACTGGTCGGTACAAAACGCTTTACGGCCGAAGCTGTTTCCAGCCGGAGCGGCAGTGAGGTGGTAGCTTGCCGCTGGACTGCTGGAGCACCCGGACAGTGAGAAGGTGTAGCCCAAATGCTTGCCGCTGGCGAGCCCGCTGCTGATCAGCATTGCCTGATGTTCATTGGTCTCGGCGGAGCCGAAGCCATCCAGATCAGAGAGAGTGCAAGTGAAACCCACGGCAGGATAGGTTGCGGCATAAGTGGTCTCGGCCGCGAGGATCTTGCGCAGGTCTGCGATGGCGCTGGCATCGCCGCCGAACGTGGTGGTCGAAGCCTGGGCCGAGTTGTCCCCCATCGCATGAATGTGAACCTGCGAGCTGGCGGCCGCGTTCGCTTTCATCTTTTCAGAGAAGCTCTTCAGGAAATCGGGGTCGGCGAGCGGGAGATTGATGGTGACGGCGATGTCGTTCAGTGTCCAGATTCCAGACTCTGTCTTCATACTGAACACAAAGCGTGGCATGAAGGGAGTTCGTTCTTCCTGATTGTTCTTGTAACTGTGCAAAGAGATTGCAATGTCATCCTGATCGCCGCGGAGGGAGTCGCTGTCGACGACGACCTCGAACTTCTGTCCAGTTTTCAAATCTTCGGAGGTGAGGATCACAGAACCGGCTTCAAAGGTCTGCAGAGTCTTCCCCATGGCTTGAACCTGGCTTGCCATCATCGAGTACTGCTGCAGGCCGGCAAGTGCGCCTGACTTCTCGAGGGCTGCGCGGGTCACCGCGGGCAAGTGCTTGACCAGGGTTCCGGGCTGCTTGCTGAAGAACATCTCAATCAAAGCTTGCCGGGCGGTCTGCGGAGCCTCTTGGGTTGCCGTTTTAGCGAACAGGCCGGAGGTGCACAAAATCAAAGCAAGAGAAAGAACGATTTTGACGAGGTAGCGCATGAAGCCTCCTGTGGCTACCCGATTTTTGCACCGGCGAGGAGGAGACTCCAGTTACCGAGGTAAGGAAAGCATTCCAGATTGAAGAAGTCAGATTGCAGAAGTTAAACGCTTTGGATAGGCGTAGACCAAAACGACGTAATTTCGATGGGGATCGCCTTTTCGCGTTTCCGATTAATGGGTAAAGAGGACGAGGAACGGCCTGGTGGTCAGCCAAGGTTCCGTTGGATGTCTTCACCTCCACCGTGCCGGTGGTAGCACCGTTTGGGACCGTCGTGGTGATCTCGGAAGCAGACACTACCTTAAAGATCGCCGCCTTCCCGTTGAAGGTCACGCTGCTGGCATTTGTGAGGTTCGTTCCCTGGATTGTGACGGAAAACCCGATCTTGCCTTCGAGGGGATGGTAGTCACGAATGGAGCCAGACCCATGTTCAACTCGAAAAGCGTACCGCCGTTGTAAGCGGGGTTGCCAGTGGTCGAGCCGTAGAGATTGCCATCGGTCGATTGCACCAGTCCTCCATGGGGACTCGCTCCGTCGTTGTTATTGAAGGTGACCAGGTTGGTGAAGGCACCCTTCGGGTGATTTGAAAGACTGCGCCACCAGCAAGCGACCCATTGCCGGCTGAGGTTGTTCCATAGAAATTGCCGTCGGAAGCCTGCACCAGCGATGCTGTCGGGTTTGCGCCATCGTTCTGGGTAAAGGTGTGCAAGGTTGTGAGTTTGCCCTGGTTCGTGACCCTGAAGATAGTACCGAAGCCGCCGCACGAGCTACCGCCCGAAGAGGTGGTGCCGTAGAAGAATCCGTTGTCGTTTGAATCAGTGCCGCGACCGGGCTCTGTCCGTCACTACAGCCCTTTTGTGTACCGAAGCTATAAAGTGTGGTCACTTTACCGGAGAGCGTCATTTTGAAAACCGAACCCATATCCTTGGTGCCGCCGGAAAATGTGGTGCCGTAAATGTTTCCATTGGAGCCCTTGCAGCAGCGCTCCGGCAGGACCGGCATTGTTCGAAAAGCGGTAGACGATTATTAATTTTCCGCTCTATGACAGTTTGAAGATCGTGCCGCCAATCGTTGCGCCATAGATCGGTCCATTAAAGGTCCGAAGCAACGCAGCGGTGGGTGCTCCACCATCATTCGCGGAGCATAGTTTTGCGCAAAAACTGTAGAGGGTCTTGAGTGTTCCCTGCGGCGTAATCATGAACACGGTACCAAGTCCATAGGTTCCGCCAGCTTGGGTGGTCCCATAAAAATTGCCATCCACTCCTTGCACAAGTCCGGCATAGACGTTGTTCCCGTCTGGGCATCCCGCCTGAGCGCAGAAACTGTAGAGCGTGGTTAAGGTTCCCGAAGGAGTCATTTTGAAGATCGTGCCGTACATGTTAGAGCCCGGCTTGTCATATGATCCGCCATTCAACGTCGTTCCATAGAGGTTGCCGTCCGTTAGCCTGAATCAAGTTCATCTGATAAGGCTGAGATCCGGTAACGCCATCGAGGGAGAATGTCTCCAGATTCGTGAAGGTCTGTGCAGGCGCGGAGATCGCAAGAAGGACGACGCACAGGACGCAGAACGAGGCTAGGATGAGACTGTTGATTGAATTCTTCTTTTCATGGGAGGTGAAATTCTAACTGATGGCCGAAGCGGGTGTAAATGAGTAGTGCATCGGCGAAATTGCGGGACTATGCAAAATCTTGCGTATATACTCTGGGGCTATTTAGTTGGGACGTTTCTATGCAGACACTTAACGTTGGCGCAGGACGAACACACGACGAGTACGAGGTTGCTCAGGAGACGAGGCGAGCTGATTTGCGCGGGGACAGTCTGACGGACGCGAATTTCTTTTTCATAGCAGCAGGTTTATCTGCGCTCGGTACCGGCCTTTTGGGAATTCGCCTGAATACCTTGGTAAGCGTCGGCGCTCTCGATATGCTGCGGTCTTACGGACGACCGCTGGGACCCCTTTACCTGCTTACGATGTACTGCGCCGCAGCAACGTGGCTCGTCATTTTGGTAGCGCTGGGGTTTGCTGCGCGCGCCGGCTATCGGTGGGCATTCCTGGCTGGCATCGTTTTGTATGCTGCCGATATGATCGCGCTCATCATGATGTTTTCGATAGGTGCGTTCGGGGTCCACGCTTTCTTCTTGTTCAAATGGTTTGAGGGGCAGAAGGCGCTGAAGAATCTAAAAGAAGCGGGCGTCGCTTCTTCATGAACCGAGGTCAATGAGTGCGCTTCTTAGGCGGCTGATGCTGCTGCATGAGATGCAGGTAGAGCATTTCATCCGGTTTCCCCTTGGCGCGGATGACTCGCAACAGATCGTCTTTTTCCTCTCGGGTCCATTTGCTCAAACCGGGTGTCTGCGTTAGGACTAGCGCGAAATTCCCAAACGTCTCTTTTTCCAGCGGAGTCCATCTTGCGGTGCTGACGCCGAGCATCCGTTCCAGCGCGCGGGTTGAATGGCCGCGCATGTGGTCAGCGTCTCCATCAAAATTGCGGGCCATGCGCGCGTTCACTCGTAATCCGATGTTGCGAGTTGAAAACGTGTCCCATGCTCCCACTTCGCTTCCGGGGAGCTCGTAGAAGACGTGTCCGGCGGCTAGGCGCTTCAGGGTGCGGGCGGGCGTCCTATATTTGGGATCGTTAGCGATCTTCTGCTCTTCGCGTTCGGCTAATTTTTGCAGGTCGGCCCGGCCCGGCCTGAAACCTAATTTCCGATAGAACCAGAAGGCGCCCGACTCGATGGCTTCCTCGTTATCGTGGCCGAGTTGGTAGGGATAAACGGAGACGCAGGTCGTTCCCATCAAGTGACACAGACTGCGGAGGACCTGCGCGTAGATCCATCCGGCTTCGCCGCCGCGAAATGTGTAAAAAGTGTTGAAGCCGACTTCCATCCATTCACAGAGCCCGATGGCTTCGATGTAGTTGATGGGGACGCCATTTTTCAGCGTGAGCCCCGCGACGTAGGCGCGAAGCGGGAGACGACGGTCGGGCGGCAGGTTCCACAGGTAGATGGAGACGCCGCGGCCGACATCGGCGCGCACCACGGAGCGCGGATCTCCCAGAGTCGTGCCATAGAGCTCGCGATAGCGCACCAGCATGACTTCGCGGATAAGCTCGATAATTTCGTCGCCCTGCTTGCGGGAAAGCTTCCTCAGCTTTGGGGGACGCTTCGCCAGTTCGGCCGCGAGTGAGACCTGGCTGCGGCTGATCAGCGGTTCGCTGTGATAGAAGACGTCGCGTGTGTGCTTCCAGTTTCGCGTGCGCGTGAGAGGAGAGTTGTTAAGTTCCCAACGCAGGGGGACGCGCAGGGAATCGTAGAGTTCGGCTTTTTCTGTAGCGGACAAAGGCAGCTTTTCGAAACGGTCGATAAGCCATGCGGCGGTCGACTTCTTTTTGCCGCAAGCTCTCTCGATCCACTGGCGCCAGGGTGTGTCGGCTTCGACGGAGGCATCATCGGCGAGCAGAGGGATGAAGCGCGGGCCGGTGTTGGCTAGGTCGCGTCCCGGCTCGTAGTTATCCCAGGCAATTTCAACCTGACCGGGCAGGCGGCGGACGAGCCAACGTGCTACCTCAAACCCGAGAGTGTCTTCCATAGAGGTTCCGGCGACGCCCCCGACTTCGAAAGTGTCGAAGGGATCCATGTCGGCGGACGCCTCGCGTAATGCTTTAACTGTCTTATGGAAGTGATTGAGCAAGCTTTCTGCTTTTCGCAGTACCGCTGAGGATTGCGGGAACGCTCGCAGGAACAGGAGCGCTTCGTGGAAGCGGATGAGCGAACTGGTGTTTGTGAAGCGAGCGGAGTTTAACTTGGTCAGGAGCTTTAACACTTGTGCGGCTGCGCCGGGGCCGAAGCTGTAGCGCAGCGACTCGAGATCGGACAAGCGACGGTTCAGAGCGTTCGAAGACATGGGGTGAAAGTCGGCATCGTTTTGATCTCAGGCTTCAAATCGCCAGCAAGAGATGAGAATGAGCATAGTTGTGTTCTCGGGGCGTAGCGATCATATCAAGAGCGGAAAGAGAAGCCCGGCATGAGTTGCGAAAAGCACAACAGGAAAGTCTGAAGGTGGGACAACGACCACGGGGACTAAAGCCCTCGCAATTCGACTCGTCTTACGCGGCCCTGAAGGGCCGCTCTTCCACGGTTGTGCAAAGGTTCGTGTCGATCCAAAGGTTCGTCGTCGATTGAGTTCCGTTCCAGATGGGCCGGACTGGGCCAATGTGTGCTTAATCCGTCGACGCTAGGAGGTTGCTGTGCCATGCTATAATCTTCATTCGCCTGAAGGTTTTACCGATGAGGGTGTCCTGATGATTTCCTCCGTAGGCGAATTCAAAGTTCTGAGAATCAACGCAATTTAAGTCCAATCGATCCGAGGTATTCCCATGTCCGGCCATTCAAAATGGGCCACAATTAAGCATAAAAAGGGCGCGCTGGATGCAAAGCGCGGCAAGATTTTCACCCGTCTTATTAAAGAAATTGCCATGGCTGCCAAGAACGGCGGCGATCCTGACATGAACCCGCGTCTGCGCACCGCCATTCTGGCTGCCAAGGCCGAGAACATGCCTGCCGACAATATCAAGCGCGCCATCCAGCGCGGAACGGGCGAATTGCCCGGCCTGACCTACGAGGAGTTCGTGCTCGAGGGCTACGGTCCGGGAGGCGTCGCACTACTGGCCGAGATTTCCACCGACAACCGGAACCGCACCGTAAGCGAGATCCGGCACGTATTCGGAAAGAACAACGGCAACATGGCCGCGGCGGGCGCCGTCGCTTATATGTTCCACAAGAAGGGCGACATCATTATTGCGAAGTCCTCGGCGAAGGAAGATGATTTGATGAACATCATCCTGGAAGCGGGCGGCGATGACCTGAAGGATGACGGCGAGAACTGGGAGATCATCACGGAACCTTCATCTTACGAAGGGGTTCTGGAGGCAGTAAAAAAAGCGGGGATCACTCCGGTTTCGTCGAGCATTTCGATGGTTCCGGATACTTACATTAAGCTGGAAGGCCAGCAGGCCGCCCAGATGATCCGGCTGATGGAAGCTCTGGAAGACAGCGAAGACGTGCAGAATGTCCACGCGAATTTCGATATCGATCAGAAGACGCTGGAAGAAGTGGCTGGATAAATTCGCTGCAGCAGTTTGAATCTGATTTTCAAAAAAGCCGCCTGCATGGGCGGCTTTTCTGTGACTTGGTCTACATTCGCATGTGCTGGCGCTCACTTTTTCGGCAGTACTGCCGAAGTTTTCAACATCCCTGAGGAAAAGTTTGTGGAAAAGCAGGAACTTACTCTTGTAACCTCCTGTTAACGAATCGCTTCTACAGTCTGCACAGTAGAGAGTGCTAGCGGCATCGCGATCTGCATCCGCGTCTGAGACATCGAGCAGAATTGAGTGCGGGTAAGCCTACCTTGAAGACGCGCCTCGACAAGTTGTTGGTGGAGAGAGGTGTTACGCCGTCGCGCGAACGTGCGCAGGCGCTCATTCTGGCGGGAAAGATTCTGGTCAATGATCAGAAGATTGATAAAGCCGGAGCCTCGATCGACTCTGAGGCCGTTCTCCGGGTCCTAGGCGACGACCTTCGATACGTAAGCCGCGGCGGCCTGAAATTGGAAAAAGCATTGGAGCATTGGCAGATCGACGTGCAGGGCAAGGTGTGCCTTGATGTCGGAGCGTCTACCGGCGGATTTACAGACTGCATGTTGCAGCACGGCGCGGCGGCGGTGATTGCGGTGGATACCGGCTATGGGCAGATGGATTTCGGACTGCGCAATGATCCGCGAGTGCGGCTGCTGGAGAAATCGAATGCGCGATATCTGAAGCGGGAGGATATTCGCGATTTCGGCGGAGAGAATATTCGCTTCATTGCCATGGACGTTTCCTTCATCTCAGCGACTCTGGTGCTGCCGGCAGTGATCGAAGCCGCCTCGTTTGCCAGAACCAAAGGTGCGGCGGATCCTTCGGTGCGTGAAATTGTCGTCCTGGTAAAGCCTCAGTTTGAGGTAGGCAGGGAACTGGTGGGGAAGGGCGGAATCGTGCGCGATGAGGCGGCCCAGCAATCGGCGGTCAAAAAAGTGGAAGCGGCGCTGGTGGCACTCGGCGGCGCAAACCTGGAATGCATCGAATCGCCGATACTGGGTGGCGAAGGCAACCGCGAATTTCTGCTCCACGCCGTTTTCCATACGCAGCGGATAATCGCCTCAGCCCTGCTGCATTTCGCGTTGCGATTCGGACGTCTTAATGCGGAGTTCTGTACAATCGGGATTCCGGTTTCGCAGACAATGACCGAACCTTCCGACCATTCGCCAAATTCAAAAACCGTTGCTATCGTCTCGAAGCCCGATCGTCCCGAGCTAACAGAGGTTCTACCGGCGCTGGAGAAGTGGCTGGAGGCGCGCCACTACACCGCCATCATGGACGAGGAGAGTGCCAACTACTATCCGGGCGCGCACATCGTGCCGCGCAGCGAGCTGGGGAAATCCGCCCCCGGCCTGGCGCTGGTACTCGGAGGCGACGGGACCTTGCTATCGGCGGCGCGCGCCGTCTCCAACGCGGGAACACTGATTCTTGGCGTGAACCTAGGTACGCTCGGCTTCCTGACCGAGGTCCAGCTTTCCGGGCTCTACCCGGCTCTAGATGCGATTGAAAAGGGCGACTACATCGTGGATAGTCGCTCGATGCTGACTTGCTTGCTCGTGCGCGACGGCTCTGTCCTGGCAACGCACGCCGCTTTGAATGATTTGGTCGTGAGCAAGAGCGCTATCTCGCGCCTCAACCATTTTGAACTGTATGTGGATGACGAGTTCGTCTCCAGCTACAAGGCGGATGGCTTGATTATCGCGACTCCCACCGGTTCCACGGCGTACTCGCTCGGCGCGGGTGGGCCGATTTTGAAGCCGGATGTGCAGGCCTTCGTCATCACGCCGGTGTCCCCGCATGGCTTAACGCATCGTCCGGTAGTCGTTCGTGACACCGTAGAGATCCAGATTCGAGTGCAGACTGGGCAGGAGCAGGCCTACCTCAGCCTGGATGGACAGGTCGGTATGCCCATTCAGGATGGCGACGTGGTGCGTTGCGTGAAGGCCGAGCATCCGGCTAAGCTCCTGCGATTCCAGGAGACATTTTTTGAAGTGCTCTCGACGAAGTTGAAGTGGGGAGAGCGATAGCACTCCTACGTTTTGGAATTCGCGCGCAGTGCGTGCGGAGACTACTTGCCGTCTTTGCACGATTATCAGATTCTTTTCTTCATGTCGCACCGGAAGGAACCAATGAAATCATTCTTCTTGAGTTCTGCATTCGTTCTCGTCTGCGCTCTTTCTATGTCGGCCGAATCGAAACCGGCTGCTGATCTCATCATCCGCAACGCTCGCGTCTGGACCGTCGATGCGTCGCATGCTGAGGCTGAAGCGGTCGCAGTGTTAGGGCATCGCATTGTCGCCGTCGGATCGAATCAAGATGTAGACGCGTGGCGAGGACCCAATACCCGAGTGGTCGATGCGGAAGGGAAGCGGCTTCTGCCGGGATTCAATGACGCGCATGTCCATTTTGTGGACGGCGGATCGGCGCTTGATTATGTGCAGTTGAACGACGCTACCAGCGCTCGCGAGTTCGCTCGCCGCATCGGCGAGCGCGCGGCCAAGATGAACAAAGGCGAATGGCTCCAGGGCGGCGATTGGGACGAGACGAAGTGGACTCCTGCGGAACTGCCAACGAAAGAGATGATCGATCCGCTCACAGCCGATATTCCGGTGGCGGTGAATCGATATGACGGGCACATGGTCCTGGCGAACTCGCTGGCGCTGAAGTTGGCGGGAATCACCGCGCAAACCCCGGACCCTCCGGGTGGAGTCATTGTTCGTGATGCGAAGGGGAATCCGACAGGCGGTCTGAAAGATGCTGCGCAGGATCTGCTGTTTAAGGCCATCCCACCGCTCACGCATGCGCAGCGCCGTCATGCGGTAGAACGCGCGCTGGAGCATGCGGCATCTCTCGGGGTTACCAGCGTCCAGAACATGGATCCTGACTATGCCGATATCGCGATCTACAACGAACTGCTCGATGAGGGCAAGCTGACAACGCGCATCTACGCAGCACCTCTCATCACGCAGGTTGACGATCAGGTGAAGATTGGAATCCATCGTGCCTTCGGCGGTCCGTACTTGCGGATCGGCGCAGTCAAAGCGTTTGCGGATGGTTCGCTTGGTTCCGCGACGGCTTATTTCTTTGAGCCCTTTAGCGATCAGCCGAATAATCGCGGCATTCTTTCGGATGAAATGCATCCTGTTTCGCTTATGCACGACCGCATGATGAAGGCGGACGAAGCCGGGTTGCAGATTTGCACGCACGCGATTGGAGACGCCGGGATTTCTGCGATCCTCGATATTTATGCCGATATCGAGAAGACGCATGGGAGCAAAGATCGGCGGTGGCGTATTGAGCATGCGCAGCATATGGCGGCGAAAGACTTTGACCGGTTCGCCCAACTGCATGTGATTGCCTCGGTGCAGCCGTATCACGCGATTGACGATGGACGTTGGGCCGAAGGACGCATTGGGCATGATCGCGCCAGCCGTACGTATGCGTTTCGAACCTTCCTCGACCACGGAGTTCGTCTTGCTCTCGGCACGGACTGGAACGTCGCGCCCCTGAATCCCATGCTGACTCTTGTATGCGGCGACGACGCGCGCCACGCTCGACGGCAAAAATCCGAATGGATGGTTTCCGGAACAGAAGTTGACGATCAAAGAGGCCGTCGAAGCCTACACGATGGGCTCGGCCTATGCGGAATTCCAGGAACAGGAAAAGGGCTCGATCACTCCGGGCAAACTTGCTGACATGGTGCTGCTAAGCGACGACGTGATGACTATCGATCCAGTGAAGATTCGCGACGTCAAAGTGCTGAAGACGTGGGTTGGCGGCAAGTTGACCTACGATGCGAGCACCGCAAAACATGAGGCTATCGGGCGATAGAAGAACGATAAGGGGACGGAAGGTTGCCTAGTCGGGCTGCAACCAGTCTCCGGTCGTGAGACCATGATCGCGTGAACGAACTTCATCCTGGGATCACCGAGCGGGCGTTCGAAACGGGCGAAGTTTCGCTGAATTATGCAGAAGGTCCGGGAAATGGGCCGCCGCTGGTGCTGCTCCACGGACTCGGACGCCGCTGGCAGGTTTTTCTTCCTCTGATTCCCGCACTCAGTTTGCGCTGGCGAATTCTTGCTCCGGATTTTCGCGGTCATGGCAGGTCGGGACGCGTGGCACGCGGATACCGCGGCCAGCAGTATGCGGAGGACGTCGCGCGCTTTCTCCGGGATCGAGTCCAAGAGCCGGCGGTAGTCTTCGGCCACTCGCTGGGCGGCATGGTGGGGATGTGGGTAGCATGCCATCATCCTGAACTGGTGCGCGCTTTGATACTGGGCGACAACATGATCGTGCCGCGTGCGACCCACAAAACGGGCGGCGAGGCAGCGTCACAAAATCCCGGACTCAGGAACCCGATGTATACCGCCCTGTTTCTGGGACTGCGTGACCTTGCTCGTAAGGGCGGTTCGATCGAGACCATTGCCGACGGCATTGGCAAAATTCTTCTCCCACTGCCTGGAAGTGACGACACGATTACGATTCGCCAGCTGCCGGGAAATGACGAAGCATATCTGCTTTCCTGGGCGCGCTGTGTGCAACAGACCGATCCCGATGCCTATGACATGACGCTGGATGGATCGGCGATCGAAGGGTGGGATGGCGAGACTGTGCTGCGCGGAATTTCCTGTCCGACGTTGCTTCTGCAGGGCAGCCCGGAGCTGGGCGGATTGATGTCGGACGCGGATGTCGCGCTGGCCACACGTTTGCTTCCGCATCACGCGCATGTCCGATTCCGCAATCTGGGGCACGCGCTTTTCATTCAGCAACCCGAACCAGTGCTGCGCGCGGTGACTAATTTTCTGGAATCGCTGTAGAAAAGCGTTTGCCTGGAGTGGAAGTTCGAAACGCTCACCGCTTAGCGCGTGATTCCAGCCGAATCTGGTCCGCCACCGTCTCGCGGCGGCGAATCACCTGGGACTTTGCACCTTCTACCAGCACTTCGGCGGCGCGCCCTCGGGTGTTGTAATTCGAGCTCAATACGGCTCCGTAAGCACCGGCATCGAGGATTGCCAGCAGATCGCCTTCCTGCATAACCGGGAGTTCGCGGTCGCGGGCGAAGAAATCTCCAGTCTCGCAGATCGGACCGACGACGTCGGTTCGTTCCTGTTAAGTCGACAAGGAAGGATGAGGTTCCTTCACCGGCACCATTTCGTGATAAGCGCTGTAGAGCGAAGGACGCAGCAGGTCGTTCATCGCGGCGTCGACGATAAGGAAGCGTTTGCCGTTATTTGTTTTGCGATAAATGACGCGGGTCAGGAGCACGCCAGCGGGTCCAACGATCGAGCGGCCCGGTTCAAGCAGGAGATGAACGTTGAGGTCGCGTAGCGGTTCGAGAACCGCCTTGGCGTAGGCCGCCAATTGTTCCGGAAAAGGATCGTCCTTTGCATTGATATCCGGACCGTCCTTGGGCGTCTCATAGCGGATACCAAGGCCGCCACCGGCATCGACGTAGCGAATGTCATGACCCCTGCCACGCAGCTCGGTCACGAGGTCGGCGACGCGCCGCAGGGCATCTTGGAAGGAAGTCACGTCGGTGATTTGAGATCCGATATGAACGCTGACGCCCGCAACGCGTAAACTCGGATCGCTTGCTGCCTCGGCGTAGAGAGTTCGTGCTTCGGGAATCGGCACACCAAACTTATGCTGATGAAGGCCGGTGGAAATGTAGGGATGCGTTTTCGCCGATACGTCGGGATTCACGCGAATGGCGATTGCCGCTTTCTTCTTGAGTCGAGCAGCAGTGGCAGCAAGCGCTTCCAGTTCAGACGCGCTCTCGATGTTGAAGAGCAGAATGCCGGACTTTGAGCGCGAGTTCCATCTCCTGCGCAGTCTTACCAACTCCAGAGAAAACAACCTTGTTCGCGGCTCTCGATTCCACGCGCAGTACGCGTTCGAGTTCGCCGCCGGATACTACGTCGAATCCGGCGTTGCTGTTGGATACGAGCCGGAGAATTGCGAGCGTTGAATTCGCCTTTACGGAATAGCAGATCGTGTGCGGGATCGAGCGAAAGGCATGCGTATAGGCGTGGAGTCGAGCGCGGATCGTGTCGGCCGAGTAGACGTAAAGCGGGGTGCCGTAGCGTTTTGCCAGTTGCTCAAGATCGACCTTCTCGCAATGCAGGCTGCCCGAATCGAGCGCTCTCGAAGCAGTATAGGCAAAACCGGGCGGGCGAACGGTCTTGGTTGTGTTCGGGGATTTGGTTCCAGATTTGGGCGGGCGCTTCACTTCTTTTTGCTCGCGCTGCCTTTCACCTTGATGGCGACAACGGTCTGATCGTCGAAGGCATCGACGCCGGCGGCGTGTTCGGTTACAGCCTTGAAGATTTCCTTGACGACGCAATCGGCGGACTTGTCCGCGCATCCCGCGACGATCGATTCCACGCGTTCGCTGCCGAATGAGTGTCCGTGACGGTTGCGGGCGTCGAGAATGCCGTCGCTGAAGAAGACGAACATATCGCCGGGCTTGGCCTTGAATTGCATTTCGTCGTAGTCGGCTTCGTCGAAGAGGCCGAGGGGCAATCCAGTTGCGTCAATCGTTTCGATCTTGCCTTCGTGCACGTAGAGCGGCCGGGGTAAGCCGGAATTCGCGACCAGCAAAGTCCGACGCTCGTCGTCCCAAACCGCATAGATGATCGAGACGAATTGCGCGGCGATTCTCCGTTCGGCGAGCGACAGGTTCACAGCAGAGAGCATTTCGGCGGGGCCTGGCTCGATTGGCGCATGGGAACGCAGTATGCCGCTCACCAGAGCCGCGTAGATGGCGGCCGGTGCTCCTTTACCGCTGACATCGCCAATCGCAATCCCGAGGCGCGAGAGCGAGTAGGGGACGAAGTCATAGAGATCGCCACCAATCGCGCGAGCGGGCACAAATTTCGCCTGCACCTCGAGGTGCGGCATCTTAGGCAGCGAATGAGGCAGAAGCCGAAACTGCAACTCGCGGGCGAGAGCAAGCTCGCGCTCGAGGCGAGTTTCCTGGCGCGCTATCTCCTCGTAGAGCCGGGCATTCTCGATGGCAATCGCAAGTTGCGCGGCCAGCGTAATGAGCGTTCGCTTGTGATCCTCGGTGAAGTAGCCGCGACGCATGTGCTCAAGGTCAAGCACACCAATCACTTTCTCCTGGTAGATGAGCGGGACGGCGAGCTCGGACCGCGTCTCCGGATTGACGGCGATATAGCGTGGGCTCTTCGAAACATCTGGAACCAGCACCGCCTCTTTAACCTGCGCCGCATAGCCCACGACACCTCGCCCCAACGGGATGTCATGCTTCAGATGGAGCCGCTCTTCAAAACGCTGCGAAAAACGGTGCTGCAGTTTTTCGCCCGTCTGATCGAGAAGAAGAATGCTGAACATCTGATAGTCGATCAAACGCCGCAGAAGCTCTGCGATGCGCTTGAGGAGTTCATCAAGATTCAGAATTGAAGTGAGCTCGCGCGCGATCTCATTGAGCAGGAGAAGCGTGCGCGCCTGGCGCGTGATGCGTGTGTGCAGACGAGCGTTTTCAATGCCGACTGCCATCCGCGAAGCGATCAGAGTCAGCAAACGCTTGTGCTCTTCGGTGAAATACGCCTTCTCGCGCGCCTCGATATCGATCACGCCAATGACGCGGTTCTTTACGATCAGCGGGATGGCCAGCTCGGAATGAACGTTGGGCAGAGCGGAAATGTAGAAATCTTCGCGCGTGGCGTCTTCAACGAGCACTGCCTGCCGGGTTTCGGCGGCCCGGCCAGTCACACCCTGGCCTACTTTGACTCGAACGCGATCGGCCACGTCGGGCGGATAGCCCACGTTGAAGCGGACGTATAGTTCCTGGCGCGGCTCGTTGAGAAGAAGAATCGCGAAAATTTCGTAGTCAATGACCTTGCGAACCAGTTCGGCGACGCGGCGCAAGGTCGTTTCGAGGTCAAGCGTGGTATTGACCACATCCGCCACTTCGAGCAGGAGCGGTTCCACCTCATATGAGCGTGCGGGTTGGGAGGTGGTCGTGGTTTTCACAGGCATCATCATACCAGCCAGCTAATTTGTGATTGGTGATTTGTAGTTTGACGCATTGAGACCGGCAATCGGCGATTCATGATTGCGGATCGTAAATTCAATCGCAAACCCTACGGATTTTCGATGATGCAGATATCGGGAAGATTGCGATATTTTTCCGCGTAGTCGAGTCCATAGCCGACCACATAGGCATCGGGAATTTTGAAACCGATATATTGCGCTTCGATCGGCTGCTTGCGGCGCGAAGGCTTGTCGAGCAGGGCGGCAATGCTTAACGACCGTGGTTGGTGCGCTCGCACGAGTTTGGAGATGTAATTCAACGTCAATCCGGTATCGAGGATGTCTTCGACAAGAATTACGTTGCGATCGGCCAGGGATTGGTCCATGTCCTTGGTGAGCCGGACTTCGCCGAGAGAGTCCCAGGCAGCATGTCCGGCAGGATCTTCTTTCGCGATCGGGCGATTTCCATAGCTCGAGACGCCAATGAAGTCAAAGGTGGCGTCGAGCGGAACGTGCCGGGCAAGATCGCTTAGGAAAATTGCTGCGCCCTTCAGAACTCCGACAAAAATGATCGACTGCCCCTGAAAGTCGCGGGCGATCTGGGCGCCTAGTTCGGCGACACGCTGGGCGATTTGTTCACGGGACAAATAAACTTTTAGGTCAGCCATCGAGCCTCAATTTTATACACGAGTTGGCACTGGATCGAAATGGCCTGAAAGAGCCGCCTCAGAAACGCCAGCGTTTGGGATCGTAGCTGAAATCGACGAGCGCATCGCGGTAATCGATTTTAATGTCGAGAAGCCGGAGCATCGCGAAGCCGAGGAAGCCCGACACCTCGGTACCCACATTGTCGCTGATTGAAGTTGTGTCGAATCCAACCATTTCCTGGTTTTCCTGTCTCAGATGTCCGAATTGCAGTACGGCTTTGTTCGCGCTGTAGACCTTGTCGACCATTCCACTCAGGCCTTCCACCTTTGTGTCGGAATCGAGCCCCACTTTCGTGACCTCTCGAGCTGCGGCCGGCGAAATCGTGTTGGTGAACGAACCGGTATCCAAGATAAAAAGTTTGCGAGGTACTTTGCCGATCGTGGTCGGGACCAACAGATCGTGGCCGAAGCGAAAAACGTGGGCATAGCCCTGCATTTCAGGAGCAATGTAGCGATCTTGCCATCTTGACGAGGGTGGGGCTGGCGAACCCTTAGTTGGGTCTGCCGGCTTTGAAGCTTCACTGGATTCTGATTGCCCACCATTCGAGGAATCTTCTTCCTCATCGTTGAGAGCGAGTGGGGTGTTTGATTGGCCCGGCCGCTTCGGCAATTCGCTTAGTTTCAGTTTTTCATCGGGAAAATCGATGTCGACCAGAAAATCCTCAAACACATCGGCGCCAATCAGACCGTTTTCATCGACCACAGACCGCCTGTCGATGACCTCGATGGGACAATTGCTAAACTCGAGGTCGCCAATCTTGATGGAATCCACGATGCCAACGTAGCCATTCCGTCTTCCTTTGCTTCCAATTCCTCCGATCTTTGTAGCCGTCAGCTTGGAAATTCCAGCTTTCTCCGCCACGGATCGCTTAACGAGAATCCCACTGGCGCCCGTGTCGAGCAACAAATTGGTCTTGTGACCATTCAATACCACGTTGAGGCCATATCCACGCAGGTGGCTGGGATCCGACAGAAGCCGAACCAGCGGAGTCTCGGTTGCCGTTACCTTGCTCACGAGGCGGCACGAGCGACCCTTGAGTTTGGCGCGCTCTTTTAGATATTCAAGATAATTGGCGGTATCCGCTCGCTCGTCGGCGTCCCAATTGTTTTCACCTGCGAGCGATTCCTCGAGAAACTTGATGCGCTGGGCTCTAGGCAAACTCTCCACCCAGTCTTCCTGGATATCGGGATCGGCCGGATCGAGTTCGTGGGCCTTCTTGATCAACGTTTCCGCGCTTTTGTACATTGCGATTGCTCGCCGCACGCGCGCCACGCCGAAGTACGCACGGGCCTCGGGGCTACCGGCGTTGATGACATCGACCCATTCTTTCTCCGCCGAATCGATCCTTCCCTGGCGAAAGAGGACTTCGGCGTGAGCGGTGCGAACCCTGGGAGAGTCCGACAATTGCAGGGCTTGTTCCGCGGTCTTGGCGGCCAACTCGACGTTCCTCTGTTTGAGATAGACACGGATCAGTCCGGCAAACGCGTCTGGCGATTTCGGTTTCTCCTGTAGGATCGCCTGATAGCGAGCGATCGCGCCGGCAAAGTCACCTTTACGATAAAGTGCCTTTGCCTCTCCCAGGGAATTGCTCCATACGGGCGCGCTGTTTGCCGTAGCTGAGGGCGCGGGAGCAAGGGCTGCGTCGGGCGGAACGCCGGCTTCCACGGTACTAACGCTGGATCCGGCGGCTGGCGCGGCTGAGGGGGAGGGCGCGGGGGATTGCGCAAAGCACCCAAACGCGACAATTACCAGGAACGGGGCAGGCACCAATTTACGGAACATAACAGATTCCAGAGGCCGAGATTAATCTGTCCGGCCGAACATTGTGGCATAACCAAACCTCTGCGCGATAGAAGAAGTTAGACTTGGCACCCTCGCCTTCTTAGAACGTCTTACCTGCTCATTTCACTCATGTGCCGCATTTGCGCGCAGTCCGTTGCGCGCTTTTCGACGCCTTCACTAAAATACAAAGTCACATCGAACCATCCGGCCGCATCCAATGCGGTTGTTTAGGAGTTACGAGGACTCATGAATCTGAATGGAATCAAACTTACGTGGCTTGGCCATGCGACATTTCGAATTGAAACCCCCGAAGGAAGGATGTTTTATGTTGATCCGTGGGTCGGTGGAAACCCGATGTGTCCTGAGAACGAAAAGAATGTGAAGAAGGCCGACGTGCTGGTGTGCACGCATGGCCACGGCGATCACATTGGCGATGCGGTGGAGATCGGGAAAAAACACGGGTCCACCGCGGTTGGAATTTTTGAGCTCTGCACCTGGCTCCAGAAGAAGGGGGTCAAGCAGATTGCGCCGATGAACAAAGGCGGAACGCAGACAGTAGGCGGCGTGAAGATCACCATGGTCCACGCCGTGCATTCCTGCGGAATTCAGGATGGCGATCAGATTGTTTATGGCGGCGAGGCCTGTGGCTACGTGCTGGAATTTTCTAACGGCGTGAAGTTGTATCACGCAGGCGACACAAATGTGTTTAGCGACATGGCGATCATTCGCGATCTTTACGCGCCGAAGATTGTGATGCTGCCGATCGGCGATCACTTTACGATGTCGCCGCGTGAAGCTGCCTATGCCTGTAAGCTGTTAAAGCCGGAAACGGTCATCCCCATGCATTTTGGCACATTTCCAATGCTGACGGGCCGGCCGAGTCAGTTGCAGGAACTAGTGCCCGATGTGAAGGTGCTGGAGATGAAGCCGGGACAGACGATTTCTTAGGCTGACTCGAATTCGCTTAGCCGACTAGGCAATGGTCGTCCGGGACTCAATTTTTCCTTGAAAGGAAATATGGCTGACAAGAAAGCAACCGCGCCTGACTGGCGCATGGGCGGTATCACGGTTCCAGAAGTGGAAGAGTACATCTACGACATGCTGCCTCCGCGCGACGAAGTCTTGAAGGAGATGGAAGAAGATGCCGGCAAGAACGATGTTGCGATTGTAGGACCGGCCGTTGCTCGAATCCTCTATCAGTTGGCGGTCGTCAGCCACACGAAAACAGTTTTCGAGATGGGCTCGGCCATTGGCTACTCCACGATTTGGTGGGCGCGCGCTGTCGGCGAAGGCGGACGTGTCATTTATACCGATGGCGACCCGAAGAGGGCCGATAAAGCAAGGCGCTACTTCGAACGGGCAGGAGTCGCGAATCGAATCACCGTACGCGTCGGCGATGCGCTCGAAATCCTCTCGGAAGAGAAGGGAACCTACGACCTCATCTTTAACGATGTCGACAAGACCGACTACCCGCGGGTATTCAAACTGGCGCTTCCGCGAGTCAAAAGCGGCGGCTTGTTTATTACGGACAATGTGCTTTGGAGCGGGAAGTTGCGGAAGCCGAATCCGGATGCGGAAACCAAAGCTATTCTCGAATTCAACCGGCTTATATCGGAATCCAAAGATTTATTCACCACCATCCTGCCCATCCGGGATGGAGTCGCCGTCTGCCTGAAGAAGTAAAACCGGAGCTTGCCGTTCAAGCTGACACATGGTCACAGCTGAGCCTCGCACGCGGTGCTAGAATAATTGGTTTCTACATGTGCGATGAAGGCTCTCATACCCTTGTCTATCCAAAAGGTTTCAGAAACATTTACTCGCTCTGAAGAACAGGTACCGGAAACACTCCCTCGCGCCCAATCCCATTCGCGTCCTGATTCAGCTTGCGATTTGCTTGTGGTTGGAGCTGGACCTACCGGTTTGGCATGCGCGATTGAAGCGGAGAAGGCCGGCTTCAAGGCCCTGATCGTCGACAAGGGATGCCTCGTCAATTCCCTCTATCACTATCCGACGAACATGGTGTTCTTTACCACGCCGGAGCTGCTTGAGATCGGCGACATCCCGTTCACCACGGCCTCGGCAAAACCCACGCGCATCGAAGCCCTGGAATATTACCGGCGTGTGGCCGAGCACTATCAACTGCATATCAAGCAGTATGAGTGGGTGAAGACGATCACCGGCGAAGACGGGAAATTTTCTGTAACGACGACCGACCGCAATAGTGCGATCCATGATTACCAGGCGCGCAAGATCGTGATAGCGACCGGCTATTACGACCTGGCCAATCAACTGCGGGTTCCCGGCGAGGAACTTGAAAAGGTCTTTCATTACTACAAAGAGCCTCATCCTTATTACGACACGGACGTGGTGGTGATCGGGGGCAAGAACTCCGCGGCAGAGGCGGCTCTGGACTTGTGGCGGCATGGAGCGCGCGTTACGCTGGTGCATCGTGGCGAACGGATGCATAACCACGTGAAGTACTGGGTTCGTCCGGATATCGAAAACCGCATCAAGGCGGGTGAGATTGGCGCGTACTTCAATAGCACGGTTCAGGAGATTGGACCAGACTGCATTGTGATCGATACGCCTTCTGGCACGCGGCGTCTGAAAAATGATTTTGTCTTCGCGCTGACCGGCTACCACCCTGATTACGACTTCCTGCGCAGCATTGGCCTCGAACTTTCTCCCGAACAATTGCGTCCCGTGTGCGATCCGGAGACGCTTGAATCCAATGTTCCGGGAATCTATGTGGCCGGCGTGATCGTGGCGGGGTCGAGAACGAACGAAATCTTCATTGAAAATGGACGTTTCCACGGCAAACTCATTGCCGGAAATCTCAGCGAAAAGCTGGGGCGAGGGAACCCAAATATTCCGCTTGACGCGACCTAATATGTGAGCGTATGGTTACGCATTATGCGGAACCAATTGGTTACATATTCGGCCGAGAGCACATTTCACGCACTCGCCGATCCCACCCGCCGCGCTGTTCTTGACCTCCTGCGCAGAGGCGAGCAGCCAGCGGGGAATATCGCCAACGCCTTTCCGGTATCGCGCCCGGCCATTTCCAAGCATCTTCGACAACTACGGAAAGCCCACCTGGTAGTTGAACATCGCCGCGGACGTCACCGCCTCTACCAACTCAATCCTGAGCCGCTCAAAGCAGTCGATTCCTGGCTCGAGGAATACCGCCGTTTCTGGCAAATGAATCTGGAAAGTTTGAAGACTTTTGTGGAAGACGAGTACGCCCGCGAGTCGGGCAAGAACCCGGGGAAACACAAATAACTTTCAGGAGAATCCATATGAAGCTATTGCGCACAGTCCTTACGATCGCCGCCGTTCTGGCGGCTGTACTGTCCACAAATTTTGCGGTGGCGGAGTCCGATGCTCACAAGTCATTCGAGATGCTGAAGGGCATGGAAGGGAACTGGGTGGGGAAGAACAATCAGGGGCAAACGCTCGAGATATCGTTCCGTTCGACTGCGGGAGGCTCGGCACTGATGAGCGAGATTCACGGACATGGTCCCGAAAATATGGTCACTATGTTCCACATGGATGGGGATCGCCTGATCATGACGCACTATTGCGGGGCGGGTAACCAGCCGCGCTTGAAGGTGGTTTCGGCGGACGCGAAGTCAGTCAGCTTCGAATTCTTCGACGGCACCAACATTGGTCCAGATGCTGGACACATGCAGCACGTGACTTTCACGCAGCCCGACGCGGATCACCACACCGAAGAGTGGGTCTTTCTCGATCACGGAAAAGAGATGCGCGAGCAGTTCACGATGGAGCGCGCGAAATAGATGATGGCGACCGAGTAGAAATTTGAGAAATCAAAGAAAGGATCAATCCAATGGCGACAGTGGCAATTACTCCTGATCAGGACACGGTGTTTGGAGAAATCTTTATTGCGGCGCCTCCCGCGCGAGTGTTTGAGGCGATCACAGATCCCGGCTCAAGTACCGCGATGGTGGGGACAACAAGGCATGTATCGCATCACTGAATGGAAAGGTGATGTGCGTCCAGGA
Organism: uncultured Acidobacteriaceae bacterium; assembly: GCA_963822545.1. GTDB lineage: Bacteria > Acidobacteriota > Terriglobia > Terriglobales > Acidobacteriaceae > Acidiflorens. Next base: position 389,728 of record CAWGIB010000009.1, on the reverse strand, counting down.
GGGAAGTGGTCGAGCGTCGGCGTCGGCACGGACGGAAAGTCGTTTCGCGTGGACGGCGTATACAGGGAGGTCGATCCACCGCGCTTGCTTGTTCATACATGGATTGCCAGTTGGAGCGGCAACCTCGAGACGCTTGTGCGCTGGGAACTGGAACCGACCGACGTCCACGGATTGCATCCGAACGGCCCAAAGCGGGCGGGGACGGGCACGCGGGTGACGATCCGGCAAACTGGCTTTGCAGGCAATGCTGAAGCTGCCAAGGGTCATTCCGAAGGCTGGAAGCGCGTTCTGGGCTGGGCTCAGGCCTATCTGGAAGACGGAAAGACAGTAGAGACGCGATAGCACTTGGGACGAGCATGACGCGCTGCGATTAGTGGATGGAATCCCGCAGGTGTTCCATGGCCTGGTCCGCGGAAGTGAGGTGGATCAGGCCGGAACGAGGAAAGTCGAGGTCGGTAACCGTGTAAACCGTAGCCGCGATGGATGCCGCGTACAGAGCCATGTGCAGCCAGCTTCTCCGGTTTCGCTTGGACATGGCGTATCCGGCCACTACGCCGCTCGACAACGTAACTGCCACCAGCAGAGCGAAGATCAGCCAGGGCAGGTGCGTGTCGAGTGCGATGGTGCGCGACGACGTGATGTCGATCATTTCATTGAGTGCTGGAAGCAGCAGGCGAGCGGAATCGTGGGTGGGATCGTAGCGGCTGGCGGCTACGGCCTTCCCCCAGATCTGTTGCTGCCATTGTTCTGAGCGCGCGTTTCCTTGCCGGAAAGCCTCCATGTCAGGAATGCGCGCGTAGGCACCCAAGCGAGCGTCCACGTATTGGCGGAACAACAGCCGCATTTCTTCCTGTTGGGATGCGGGAAGCAGGTCGACGCGGAGGTACGCTGTGCTAATGGCATTGGCCTCGTTGACGATGAGTTGGCGACGAGCGTCGAGACGTGCCGTAGCTCCGGAAAAACTGAAGCCAAGGAGCAAGCCCAGCAGGGCGAAAATTGCCGCCTCGAGCGCTCCGATCCCCTCATGAGCCGCCGGAAACGTGTCGCGCCGTCCCGCCCGATAACCAACTTCGAGACAGGCGAGCAAAGACACGAAAAGACCGGTCGAGATCAGGAGCGCCAACTCAACGGCAGACATGTTGGTCGAAAATGGTTATACCGGCTACCTAATCGTTTTTTGACTTATTCACCGGCGATTTTTTGTTTAGAGTGGCGATCAACAGATGCGCCGACGCCGGCGCTGCAACAGCCTTGTTGAAGACAATATCTTTCGCGTCTACTTCTTTCCCGTACAAGCTTTTGTTGGCGTCATTGTCCGGTCGCAGGGTGGAACCAGCAAGCGAGATTCCAGCGAAGAGGCCGCGCGCACGCGAGTAGGACAGTATCTCAGCTCGCAGCGTGACATCGGTTTCCGCGGAGGCATTTCTACCGACAGGACCGGCTGCAGCCGAGGCGTCTCCTCCCAGCTTGACCTTGCTGGTAAGGATGTTATCGGCCGAGCGCGGGCTCATCAGCAGGAGAACGAAGTCGGTGGCTTGTCCACCCAACTGCAGGCCGAAGCTGCCGCCTTCGAGCGCCATCATGGTGGGAGCGCCCCAATGACCCTTGAAGTCTTTGCCGCCACGGCAGGTCATAACGCCGCGACCGTAACTGCCTCCAACCCCAATAGCAAATTTCAAGACCGATGGAAGGACGACGACACAATCAGCCTTGTCGAGCACGCTCTGCGGGATGTTGTCGGGAATGTTCATAATTTCCTTCATCACGTTGCCGGCATTTGCAACGCGTTCCCGTTCTTTCTTTTGTGCGACAGCGGGCAATGCGACGATGGCAAGCAGGGTGAGAACTGACCAGAATTTTTTCATATTGTCTTCTCCGAAAATTCTTTTGAAAGTCTAGCCTCGCTGTGAACCGCTGAGGACGAATTCAAAAGTTAGGGACGGTCCAGCATACTCGCAAATGCGCGAGATATGCTGTTCCGTCCGGCCCGATTTGGAGTTCCTGTTCGGTTGAGTCTTACGCCTCCGCCTTCTAATCTTGTGGAATCAAAGATGTAACGGAGAACTCTCCCCAAAAGCTTTAAGGCAAAGTTTATGTCATTTTGTCAAAGACCGCCGAAGGTAGTTTTGGGCGTGGGCGGCGCCACACTCGCGCGTGACGGGGATAAAATGCTGGCAATGATTGTCGTCGGGAGACCCTTATGTATTCCCGTTTCGTCAAACACTATCGTTGGGTTCGCATTGCTTCGCTGGTAGTCCTGACCCTGCTGGTATCTGCGTGGGGAACTTGCAACGCGATGGTCAATTTCAGCAGTTGTGAAGATTCTGGTCAGGCAGCCCAGATCACGTCGCTTTCGCCGGGAGGCATTGCGGGCAGTTCCGAATCCGTTGGACTGACCGTGAATGGAAGCGACTTCACTCCACAATCGCAGATATTTTGGAACGAAAGCGCTCTGCCCACCACGTTCATGGACTCACATCACTTGCAGACGACGGTTACGCAGCAGACGTTCGCGTCCTTTGGCGGCTCCGTAGGTGGCAGTGTAGAGATTTCGGTGGAGACGGCAGGACTGGCATGGGATGCCCACGCTCGAACTCGGGATCGCTCGAACTGGTGATTGCCTGAGGATGTCAAGTTTCTCTTTCTGACTCTGTCCTTCACGGAGTGGACGTGCGGATCTGCGCTTCCGGCTCTGACGAACAGAGACTCTTTCTGAAACTTTGCGCGTGCGCGCGGCAGCACCTGGCGACAATCCAAAATACCGAAGATGGCGCACAGTCATGTACTGCCACTCAATCCAACTAAGTTCAGACTTGTCTTCGCGGAAGATAACGTGCAATATTTGTGCCCAACTTTTAGCGAGGCCCCATGAAAGCCATCTCCTTCCCCCGTCTTGGCCTATCCGTCACCATTTTTTGCATCATGATCTCTGTGGTGTTCCTGGGCGCGAATCAAGCCGCCGGCCAGCAAGCTACTGCTCAACTCACAGGCACCATACATGACGCGACGCATGCCGTCGTGGTCGGCGCTAAAGTAACGCTGAAAAACACCGACACCAACATCGCCCGGGCCGCAACCTCCAACAAAGACGGCGATTACTTGTTCACGCTGATTCCGATCGGCACTTATGAACTGTCGGTCGAGCAGCGCGGATTCAACACGTACGTGCGCAGGGGCATCACGCTCGACATTAACCAGAACGCGCACTTGGATATCGACCTCAGAGTAGGCACCGAAAGCCAGGTGATCGAGGTAGTGGGAGACGTGACGCAGGTGGACACCATCAGCGCGACTCTCGGGAAGGTTGAGACCACGCAACGGATCGAAAACTTGCCGCTGGCTGCACGCGACACGATGCAACTGGGCCTTCTGCAGGCTGGCGTTTTCGCACCTGACCAGGATGATGGCTCTCTCAATCCATTCTCTGTGAGTGGTCAGCGCTCGGAATCCATGACCTTCCTGATCGACGGCGCCGACAATAACAATTTCCTCGGTAACAACATGATCGTCAACCCCAACCCTGACGCGGTTGCCGAATTCAAGATCATCACCAACAACTATGAAGCGGAATACGGGCGAACGTCGGGCGGCATCGTGAATCAGGTGATCAAGTCGGGCACGAACGCGATCCATGGCACCCTATTCGACTACTTTCGCAACACTGCCCTCGATGCCGCCGACTATTTTCTGCAGCAGGTTCCAGTTTTCAAATACAACGTGTTCGGCGGGAGCATCGGCGTCCCGATCAAGAAGGACAAGGCTTTCCTGTTCGCTTCTTATCAAGGAGCGCGCCGGCGGGAGGGTCAAAACCCCGGCATTCTGACCGTACTGACTCCGGCTGAGCGGACCGGGCGATTTCAGTGACTCTGGGTTTCAACTCATGACCCCGACACCTGGCTCTGATATCGCCCAACTCACTGATCCCACGACGGGCAGCCCGTTCATGTGCGGTGCAAATGTTTGCAATCAGGTGCCGGTTGATTCCGTGATGCAGAATTACATTAACAAATATCTTCCGTTCCCGAACGCCCCCAACAAATGGGTTTGTGGAAGATCCCGTGGCCAGTTTGCAGGAGGATCAGTTCATTTTCCGTTTCGACTACAACCCTTCGACCAAAGACATTCTGTCAGCGTTTTACATTTTTGATGACCAACCACAGATTTTTCCTTTTGAGGTGCTGAAGGGCGCATCAACCGGTGGAGATGTTCCGCTCGGATCGGGGTTCAACAACAACCAACGCTATCAGAGCGGGTCGGTCAGCTGGACTCGAACCATCTCGCCCACCATGTTGAATGAGTTGCGCTTCTCCGCAAATCGTTCCGCCACCTTCAACGCGATTCCCCACGATACGACGTCGCCTTCGGATCTCGGCTTCACCAACGTCATTCCCGACGATCCAAAGGGCACTGCGCCTCCGGCCATCAGCGTCGGCGGAGCTTTCAATCTTGGCCCGTCGCCGCAGGGACCGACCAAAGATCACGACGTGACTTTCCAGGTCCAGAACACGTTTTCATGGACGCGCGGAAACCATGCGTTGAAGTTTGGCGGAGACCTTCGCTGGACGCAGAGCAATTTCCACTATGATTTTTACAACAACGGCTCATTCGATTTCGGCACCTACTACACCAACACGGGAAATGCGCTTGCCGATTTCGTGGGCGGTTACACCGACAATTACTTCCAGTTTTCCAGCGCTGCCTATGGAATACGCAGTCACCAGCTCTACTTTTTCGCGCAGGACGCGTGGAAGATTACGAAAAACCTGAGTTTGGACTACGGGCTGCGCTACGAATACAACTCGCCGCAGCAAGATCCCACAAACCAGATCATTGCCTGGTATCCAGGCCAACAATCGAAAGTGTTTCCCGCAGCTCCACCAAATTTCCTCTACCCCGGCGATCCTGGAACGCCCAACCGCGGGCTCGTCTACCCAGATCGCAATAACTTCGCGCCACGGTTTGGTTTTGCCTGGAACATGCTCGGAAGTGGCAAGTTGGTGATGCGAGGTGGTTTTGGAATTTTTTATGACATCGAGGATGGCGCGTTGAACCTGCAATTTGGAGGGCAGCCTCCATTTGGATACGCGGCCAACAACTTCCCGTGCTTCACCACCGTCAGTGGCGACGGCTCTGGTTGTCTTGCGCCAGTGAACGGCTCTTATAGTGCCGACCCTTTTCAGACCGCGAACACCGGCTACTCCAATCCGTACCCGTTTATCGCTTCGGGGAACTATGGGCAGTTCTTCACTCCCGCAATTCCATTTGCCTACGTTGTGTCCCCACACTTCCGAACGCCATACGCTGAAAACTTCAACTTCGGCTTTCAGTATCAGGCCACCAAAGACACGATGATCGAGGCCGTCTACGTCGGCAGCATGAGCCGCAAAGCCATTTCTGGCACAAACCTTAATAATCCGACCGTCGGCGGCCCGAACGGACTCATGGCCCAGTATCAGTACTATGCCGATCCCCTCCAAGGAGATTCCGATCCCTATTTCGCGATCTCCGCTGATTGCTCTCGACCGTTGGCGAATTGCAATGGCTCGCCTGCTTTCACCGGTACTCCCACCGGAGCGACGCAAATCATTACCAATGTGAGTGAAGGCAGTTCCTCCAGCAATGAGTTCCAACTCACAGTAGATCGGCAGATGAGCCACGGTTTGCAGTTCCGTGTTGCTTACACACTGGCGAAGACGATCGACCAGACCTCGGGATTTCGGACGAGATCATCTACCTACACGAACCCCCTCGACCCGGCTTTTGACCGCGGGCTGGCGGATTTTGACGCGACTCACCGCCTGGTCCTGAGCCCGATTTGGCAGATCCCCTACGGCAATCATGGAAATTCATTGATGTCGAAGGTGCTTGGGGGATGGGCAGTTTCCACCATCACGAGCTTCCAATCCGGGAACCCGTTTACGATATTTTCGAGCAACGGGAACAGCTTCTCAAACGCGGGCCTCGACCGTCCGGATGTAGTCGGCCCCATCCACATATTCAAGAATCCGCGCCAACAGCGAACCTTCAGTCCCGACCCGGATGGTCTGCACGGAAGTTGCCTGGGTGGAACCGAAACAGGGTTCTTCTTCTTTGACCCAACAAATCTGGTTTGCGCTCCTGGTCCGCCGGTGGGCCAGCCTGTACCGGTTGTCGACGGTGGCACAAAACTGGTAGCCGGCGGAGTTCCGATGTTCACTTACGGGAACATAGGCAGAAACGTTTTGCGCGGACCCGGAATCAACAACTGGGACATTTCCCTGATGAAGAACTTCCGCTTCACCGAAAGTAAGTCACTGCAATTTCAAACGAATTTTTTCAATGCGTTCAATCACACGCAGTTCTTCAGCCCGACTTCATCGAGTGGCGCGGTTGGAGGCAGCTCAAATTTTGGACAGGTGACGACCGACAGCACGGGATCGTCTTCGCCCTATTACCGCGGTCCGCGCATCATCCAACTGGCACTGAAGTTTTATTTTTGAGTAAGTTCTTCAAACTCGCCGGAGGATAGGGCGATGCGCATCGCAAGCATAGGTCAGGCGGTTTTTGCGGCGGCCCTGATGGCCCTCGGAATCCTGACCTTGATCAAACGCAATTTCGTCGCGGTATGGCTGCCGGTACCGAAGAGTATGCCCGGACGCGAAGTACTGGTCTATCTCTGCGCGTGCATCTGCCTTGCTTCTGCCATTGGCCTGCTCTGGAAGCGCTCGGCCGTCTTTGCCACTCGCGTGCTGCTTGCCTTTCTCCTGCTCTGGTTGCTGCTGGTAAGAGTGCCCGGCATCTTCCATGCGCCCGCGGAGGAAGGTTCCTGGTTTGCCACCGGTGAAACTGGAGTGATGTTGGCGGGAACGTGGGTGCTCTATGCGTGGTTCGCCACGGACTGGGACAGGCAGCGCCTTGGTTTCGCTACCGGCGACAAGGGCGTGCGGATCGCGAGGATATTTTTTGGTCTGTCCCTGATCCCGTTCGGCTTGGGGCATTTCGCTTACCTCAAAGACACCGCCGCGATGGTGCCGCACTGGCTGCCATGGCATGTGACTTGGGCATATTTCTTCGGCTGTACCTTCATCGTCGCGGGCCTGGCGGTGCTCATCGGAGTGTTTGCACGTCTGGCAACCGCGCTTTCGGCAATACAGATGGGCATGTTCACGCTGCTGGTGTGGGTGCCCATCGTGGTGGCCGCAGTCTCCAAAGACACCTTCCAATGGAGCGAGACCATCGACTCATTCGCGCTGACAGCGGGCGCATGGGTGGTGGCGGAGTCCTACCGGGGAGTGCCTTGGCTCGCCGTGAACAAGCGCTAACCGATGAGATTTTGTCATCCCGAACGGAGTGAGGGATCTGCAGTGTGCCCGTCCTTCTTGCTTTGAGTAGTCCTGGTATGGTGGCTGTGAAAGGTCGTCCGGCTTTCCATCAGTGACCTGACAGCGGCGTCTTCGTTGACTTAGCGTTCGGTTCCCGCATACCATTGCCCGACTGCATGATCGACCAGGTCATCTCGCATTACCGCATCGTCGAAAAGCTTGGTGGCGGAGGGATGGGCGTGGTCTACAAAGCCGAGGACACCCGGCTGCATCGCTTCATCGCGCTCAAGTTTCTGCCTCCGGAAATCGCGCGGGACCCGCAGGCGCTGGCTCGCTTCCAACGCGAAGCGCAAGCCGCCTCGGCGCTGAATCATCCCAACATCTGCACGATCTACGACATCGGAGAGCACGACGGCCAGGCGTTTATCGCGATGGAGTTTCTGGACGGGGTGACGCTGAAGCATCGCATTGAAAATCAACCCTTCCGCCTGGAAACGATCTGCGACCTTGGAGTTCAAATCGCCGATGGACTCGATGCCGCGCATTGCAAGGGTATCGTTCATCGCGATATCAAGCCCGCGAACATTTTCGTGACGACTCGCGGGACGGTAAAGATCCTCGACTTCGGGCTGGCGAAAGTGAACGCTGTGCCTGCCGGTTCCAACACCCAGCCCACCGCCGCGAGTGACATGAATTTGACGAATCCCGGTACAGCGATGGGGACCGTCGCCTATATGTCGCCGGAGCAAGCCCGAGGCGAACCGCTCGACAGCCGCACTGATGTTTTTTCTTTCGGTGTCGTCTTGTATGAAATGGCAACCGGACGGCAACCGTTTGCGGGCGGCACTTCCGCAGTGATCTTCAACCAGATTCTGGAACATCAGCCGCCAAAGCCTGCGACGTTAAATCCCCAACTGCCGGTGCGACTCGAAGAAATTATCGAGAAGACGCTCGAGAAAGATCGCGACTTGCGCTGTCAGACGGCGGCGGAATTGCGCGGCGACTTGAAAAGGTTGAAGAGGGACAAAGAATCGGGACGAGTTGCCACCAGCGCGAATCAATCGTCGACGTCTGTGCCGATCGCGCAGCCAACCAGTCCTGTCGCAAAGAAGCTTCCGTGGGCCATGATGGCAGTGGCTGTCGTAACGCTCGCGGCGGGATTTCTTCTAGGACGGGTGACAGCGAAACCTGCGCCGATCACGCCGCCCGTCTATCACCAGCTTACATTTCGGCATGGCGGCATCCGCATGGCACGCTTTGGTTCCGACGGCAAAACCATCCTCTATAGTGCCGCGTGGGAAGAAAAGCCGATTGCAATTTATACGACCCGGCCGGAGAGTCCCGGAGTCACGGCCTTTCGGGCTGGAAGGCGCGGAAGTTCAATCGATCTCTTCGCAGGGAGAGATGGCTGTTCTGCTGCGGAGCCGCAACACGGAGCCTTACATCAATAACGGCACGCTCGCGAGAGTTCCATTGGGAGGCGGAGCTCCGCGCGAAGTTCTGGACGGCGTGGAGTGGGCGGATTGGTCACCCGATGGGAACAGTTTCGTAGTGGTTCGTGATCTTGGCGGGCAGAACCGGCTGGAGTATCCCATCGGCAAAGTTTTGTACAAGACTGCCGGTTGGGTAAGTCACCCACGTATCTCGCCTGACGGGAAGTGGATCGCGTTCCTCGATCACCCGCAGCGCCGCGACGACCAGGGCTTCGTGGCGATCGTTGATACGGCGGGCAACAAAAAAATTATTTCGGAAGAATGGGAGTCGGTGCAGGGTCTTGCATGGTCGCCCAATGGCCAAGAGGTGTGGTTCAGCTGCGCCAAGGTTGGCAATGGGCGATTTCTGAATGCCGCCACTATCTCTGGGACGGTTCGTCTCCTGGCACGCGAACCCGGCACACTTACGCTGCAAGACGTCGCGCGCGACGGACGCGTGCTTTTAACTCGCGATGTGCAGCGTGTGGGAATGGTAGGGATGGGGCCGGGCGCGACGAAAGAAGCTGACCTCTCATGGCTGGACTGGTCTGCTCCCACCGACCTTTCTGCGGATGGAAAAACGCTGTTGTTCCTGGAGTCAGGTGAGGGCGGCGGCGAAAACTACAGCGCGTATATCCGAAGTACCGATGGTTCGCCCGCCGTACGCTTGGGCGATGGCGCGGCCTATGCGCTTTCTCCGGATCAAAAGTGGGTGATTGCGGGCGAAGTGCGTTCGCCACTGGAGACCACCCTTCTCCCCACCGGGGCCGGCGAGAGCCGAAAGCTGACCCATGCCGGCGTTTCACTTGTGCGAGCGCACTGGCTCCCCGACAGTAAACGATTCGTGTTTCTGGGAAACGAAAAAGAGCATGGCTTGCGACTCTGGGTCCAGAGTGTGGATGGCGGCAACCCAACTGCAATTTCTCCCGAAGGCATTCAATCGACGCAGTGGGTAGTCTCGCCGGATGGGAAATTCGTGGCGGCGGTGCTGTCCGATGCCAAGGGCTATTTATTCCCAGTCGACGGCGGTGATTCGCGAACTATCCCTGGATTTGGGGTGGGCGATGTGCCCGTGGGTTGGACGAGTGATGGCCAGTCTATCTTCGTTTATAACCCTGGAGACCTTCCTTCCAAAGTCTACCGTCTCAACGTAGCGACCGGGCAGAGACAACTTTGGAAGGTGCTGATGCCTGCCGATGGAGCAGGCATCACCGATCTGGGACCAATTCTGATTACTCCGGACGGCAAATCTTACGTTTACGAATATGGCCGCACGCTGTCAGACCTTTACCTGGTTGACGGAATCAAGTAACGCAGCGAGGCTGCCACCATCACAATGTGGAACTGAAAAGCTCCCACTGCTTTTTCTGCTGCGCCATGAATGCAACGAAGCGCGGATCCTTTTTCAGATTTGTCAGCTGTGAGTCGCCTTCAAATAAAGGGTAGTTTGGGAAGCCCTCATCGGCAGTCACCTGCAGCCATCTCATCGCTTCGTCTGGACGATTCATTAGAGCGTATGAAGAAGCAATGTTATAAGCCGTGTGATGAAAGTGAGCGTAACCGCGGCCGATGTCGATCGCGTGTTGTATGGTGGCTGCCGCTTCGCCATTCCGGCCAGCCTTCGCCAGCATCATGGCTTTGACGCTGGTCACCATTCCGCCCTTATCTTTTGAATACTCTTTGAAGTACTTGTCAATTAACGCCGAGGCTTCTTCGTTCCTGCCAAGACGAAATAAAGCGTTGGATGTATAAAACGCGAGGAGTTCAGGGTTCTGTTCGAGCGGAGTGCTGTTGAATACCTGATAGGCCTCGGCGTATTTGGCGCGGCACATATTGATGACACCCAAGCGGTAGCGCGCAAGGGTGTTGCCCGGATTGATGGCTAAAGCCTTCTCAATCTCCTGTTGGCCCTTGTCGAGCATTCCGATGTGAAGGTAGACAAATCCAAGTTGGTGGTGCGCTTCATCCAAATTGGGATTCAATTCGATCGCACGGCGGTACGACTGAATTGCCTGGGCGTGCGGGAAGCGTTTATAGGGCGTCCACAGCATGAGACCGCGGGCGAAGTGTCCCTCCGCCAGGTTGGGATCTATCGCGAGCGATTTGTTCACCGCGACTTCAGCATCCTCATACGCCTTCTTGCGATCCGCTTCGGAGGCAACGTAACGTGCTTTGATGGTGTAGGCGCGCGCGAGCTCGGCGTAGGCAGCGGCAAAGACCGGATCGGCAGCGACAGACTGCTCGAATAGCTTGATGGCAGTTTGGTTATCGTCTGGATTCTCGCTGCTGACATCGACCATGCCGCGCATGTACGCGTCATAAGCCGCGGGATTGGCAGACTTGCCGCCTGCGGCAGGTGTGGGGTTATGGGTTCGAGCTGACCATGTGTACAAGCCTGCCACGACGGCTAACACCACGACTGTGAGGACAGATCCAATCTCGAAGGATCGAAGGTTGCTCCATTTTATCCTAGCGCTGCCGGTTGCTGCTTTCTCTGGTTGAGTGAGTGCGGCCTTAGCAATGAGTGATCGTGAACTAACCCGTCCACTGTCGGACTCGCGCCGAATTTCCTGCAGGTCGGCGATCAGGTCGCCCATCGCCTGGTAGCGGAGCGCGGCGTCCTTTTCCAGACACTTCCGAATCAATTGCTCCTCGGCGTTGCCATTGTGGCTGAGGCTGGAACGACTAATCGGAGAAGGTTGGCTCGTCAGAATTGCGGAGATGACCTCTGCGCTGCTCTTCGCCTCGAACGGTCGTCGCCCGGTCAGTAGTTCATAAAGCACGCTGCCGAAGCTGAAAATATCGCTGCGGTAATCCAACTCCTCGCCGCGTACCTGCTCCGGCGACATATAGGGCACGGTGCCCATCACCATTCCGGGGATGCTCAACATGCTGGTTGTATTCGCATCGATGATGCTCGCATCGCGCATTACTTTAGCCAGACCGAAATCAAGCACCTTGACCTGGTTACGCGCGGTGAGCATGATGTTTTCCGGTTTGATGTCGCGGTGAATGATGCCGCGTGCGTGCGCCTCGTTCAGCGCGTCGGCGACCTGCGCCGCAATCGAGAGAGCCTCGCGCAAATCTGGCAGGCTCCGCTTGAGCCTTGAGGCCAGCGTCTCTCCTTCGATGTACTGAAGGACGATGAAGCTTTGATCGCCATCCTGGCCGACCTCGTAAATCGCGCATATGTTGGGATGATCGAGAGTAGCCGCGGTTTTTGCTTCCCGCAGCAGGCGTTGCTTGGCCCGGTCATCGCTGGCGACTTCCTTGGGGAGAAACTTGATTGCAACCTTCCGGCCGAGCTGATTGTCCTCAGCCAGGTAGACCTCGCCCATGCCGCCGCGCCCGAGCTTCTCTACGATGCGGTAGTGGGAAATAGTCTGTCCGATCATTGGCGCGAATCTTACGTCCGGCTAGGTGGCAAGTCAACGAACGAGGAAGGTCGGAAATGGAACTGGGAAGATCTTCCATCGTCCCCCGGCGCCCGCCAAGGTCGGCCACGTCGCTCTGGTTTATACTGACTCCATGTCGGGGGCGGATTCCAAAACGTTTTACCTGGAAACCTTTGGGTGCCAGATGAATGCGCACGATTCCGAGAAGGTGATCGGAACGCTTGTACAGGAAGGGTACCGCCAGGTCGAAACGGTGGAGGAGGCCGGGCTGATCCTCTATAACACCTGCTCGATCCGCGACAAGGCGGAGCAGAAGGTCTTCAACCGGCTCAACGACTACAAGAAGCTGCGGAAGCAGGGCAAGAAGTTCGGCGTCCTTGGCTGCGTGGCGCAGCAGGAGGGCGAGAAAATTTTTGAAAAGGCTCCCTACGTGGACCTGGTATGCGGGTCCGCTTCCTACCGCAATCTGCCGCAGATGCTGGTGCAAATCGAGGAAGGGAAGCGCTCGACCGGGCTGGACGATCGCCAGACTGACCTCTGCTTTGAGACCGAATACACGGCTCGCACCAATCCCCACCGCGGCTACATCACCATCATCGAGGGGTGCGACAAGTTCTGTGCGTATTGCGTGGTGCCCTACACGCGCGGAAAGGAGCGGAGCCGGACGGCGGCGTCGGTGATGGCGGAGGCGCGGCAGCTAGTCGATTTCGGATACACCGAGATTCAATTGCTCGGGCAGAACGTGAACTCCTACCGCGATCCTGATGGAAAGAAGACATTTGCAGAGCTGCTCGGAGCGCTGGGTGAGCTTGAGGGCATTCGTCGCGTGAGGTTTACAACCTCCCATCCGCGGGACTTTGGCCGCGACATTGTCGAGGTGATGGACGCCGTGCCGACACTCTGCGACCACGTGCATCTTCCGGTGCAGAGCGGTTCCACGCGTGTGCTCGATGCCATGCAACGGCTTTACACACGTGACGAATACCTCGAACGCATCGGATGGATTCAGGCGTCAAAGCGCGAAATTTCTCTCACGACCGATCTGATTGTTGGTTTCCCGGGCGAGACGGAGCGCGAACTCGAGGAGACGCTCTCGCTGATCGAACTGGTCGGCTATGACAGCGCGTTTACGTTCAAGTATTCTCCTCGGCCGAATACTCCGGCGCTGGCGCTGGAAGATGCCATCCCAGATACCGAAAAAGCGCGGCGATTGGCCGTGGTGAACGAGAAACAGCGGGCGGTATCCACGCATCGTAACAAGCGCCATTTGGGCCAGACTCTTGAAGTCATGGTGGAAGGGAAGAACGAGGCACGAGGACAGTGGATCGGCCGCACGTCGCAGATCAAAGTGATGAACTTTACGGTGCCTGCCGGTGTGGAACTGAAGGCCGGGAGCTACGTCAACGTGATAGTCACGAATTGCTTCTCGAACAGCTTGGTGGGAGAAATGGTTACGGCGATTTAGTCATTCAGTCAGTGAGAGCGGATGGCTGAATGATTCAGCGTGGCAACAGATTTGAGGGATCCGATGGAAGTTGAGATGAAAATTCGCAGCCTGATCATGGATCCGGTGTCGAATATGCCGATTGTGTTGCTCAAGGATGTAGGGAGCGACGCGGTGCTGCCGATCTGGGTGGGAGTGTACGAGGCGAATGCGATTGCGCTGGAAATTGAGAAGGTCAACACGCCGCGTCCCATGACGCATGACCTGATCAAGAATGTTCTGACGGGCCTCGACGCACTGGTGCACAAAGTTGTCGTCACGGAATTGAAAGACGACACGTTCTATGCCGTGATCTGGCTGGAGAGGGAAGGGCGGGTAGTGAGCGTTGATTCGCGTCCTTCGGATGCCTTGGCGCTGGCGCTGCGCATGGATTGCCCGATCTTTGTGGAAGATGAAGTGTTGAAGCATTCCAAACAGGCGACCAACCTGTCGGATCGGGTCACGAGCGACGAGCTTCGCAAGTGGCTGGAAGGCCTGGGCGATGATGACCTCGGCAAGTACAAGATGTAAGTGCGATGAGAGCGCTCTCCCAGTGCGCTTGCATCCTCGTCATGGTGGTTGCGGCCTTCGCCCAGGACAACGGCACCACGCAAAGTCCAAGTCACACAAGTTCTGCTTCTCCCACGCAAAGTAAATCCAGTTCGAGCGCAAAGACTTCCAATTCTGCGATTCCCCTCAATTCACTTTCAACAATTACGGTTGCGTCCGAGCTGGGCGGCGCGTTCATGAGCGGCTCGAAGTGCGATGAGGATGGAAATCTTTATATCCGCAAATATGCGACGGATCGGCCGCTGCTGGGTCCGGTGGTGAAGATCAACACGGACGGCAAACGCGTCGCGCTATTTGATCCAGCAACATTTTCGCAGGCTGGAATTGACCGCGCGGATACTTTTTCTCCGGCAGCCGATGGCGGGCTTTACGAGATTGCGCAAAAGGGAATTGTGAGGCCGCAAATTTATGTGCTCCATTTTTCTTCGGATGGGTCTCCGCTGTCGTCGGTGCAACTGGATGCGGGCTTTGAGGTGTATACGTTTGCGGAGTTTCCGAGTGGCAATCTTCTGGTGTCGGGCGTGGAGCGCGACCTGACGAACCCCAAAGATCATGGCCAGAATTTCACCGCCGTGTTTTCTTCGGATGGACGGATGCTCGCGAAGCTGTCATTCGCCGATCAGCGCAATCAAAAGCAACCGGCTGGAGCGCGCTCGACCAAGCTTGCCAAGGAGGACGAGGCGGTTGCGCCCGTCCTCGATCTGTCAGACGCGGAAGTGGGCGTCGACGGCAACTTATATGTCATGCGCGCAGCATCACCCGCGCTGGTGTATGTGATTTCGCCTAGTGGGAAGATTATGCGGCGGCTGAAGATTGACTGCGCCTACGGCTACGAGCCGGGCGAGCGCGTTTCATGTTTCCGGGAATCAGGTTGCGGTTGCGTTCTCGAACGATCCAAGCCAGATCGCTGGTGGTGACCGACGCGCAGACTGGCAGAAATATTTCTACTTATTCTTTTTCCGGCAATGCGATCGCTTCGTTTGCCTGTTACTCGGCCAATGAATCGGTGTTCACGTTTGTCAATCTGGGAGAGGGAAATGCGCTCGAGGTGATTCGTGCGGAGGCGCGGTAGAAAATTGCCATGTGCGGGATCCGAGGTGGCGCACGATGCAGATCCCTCACTTCGTTCGGGATGACAAGAAGGACACGGATGGCAATAAGGAAATTGAGGACGTAACGGAACAATGCCTGACACCAATGCCTGACTCTGCCGAACAGCTCCAGCGCATGTACGTTGCCGGGTTCGAACTGCAGATGTTCGACCGCTATCCAAAGTGTGTCGGAGTCGTACGAGACAACTGCATTGCTTTGCTCGTGCCCGGCGTTGATGGCTTGCAGATCCTCGGAACCCCAGGCTGGCGCCTGGGTGAAGTGATTGGAGTGCTCACCGAGGTGCAAGGTCGAAAAGTTTTCCAAGCGAAGAGTGAGATTGTTGAAGCGACTCCCGAGAGGCTGGAGACTCTGAAAAGGTTTCGTGAGGACTTAAAGGCGCTGCTCAAGACGTAGGTAATTGGTCTGTTGTCTGTTCCGCCAGTGGGGCGACGTTGAATGAGTGCTTTACAATCCTTGTTCCAGCGCAAATGCATGAACACGCCCGATCTAGAATCTCCCGATCCTGAGGTGCCCGGCGCCGGTGTCGGTCATGACACTTGCTAACTCGGTAGTTAACATAATACCTGTTATCGGACATTGCATATTAGCTAGGCCAATGTGGCCGAATCCCAACAGTTTGTTTACTCGCCTACTCCGTCCCCATGAAGACGATCCCTGCGTGGAATAGCGTCCCGGCCACACTGTCGCTATGGCTACGAGGTCGCGTTGTCCGTAGAAAACCTTCACCAAGCGGTGCGCGGGACATCTCGGGCAGGTTCACGGAGCGGCCGCTGCGGATGAAGGCGACATTTTCATCGGTCGCGGTCACGCTGGGAAGATTCGGCACCAGCTTTCGAGGATGAACAAATTTATCCTGAACAGTTCCCTGCCGCTGTGCCGCTTCCAGGGCTTCCAGGCTGCAAGCATCGTCAATTACAAACTCGGCGACCGAGGTTCGCCGGAGGGCCGCCAGATGGCCGCCACAGCCGAGCCGCTGTCCCATATCGTGCGCGATCGAACGCATATAGGTACCGGACGCCACATGCGCGCGAAAGGTAACACGATCGCCTGCGACATCGAGAATCGTGAATTCCGTGACCTCAACCTGAACCGGCTTGAGCACAACCTCTTGTCCCTTGCGGGCAAGCTTATAGGCCCGAACACCGTCGACCTTCTTGGCGGAAAAGGGTGGCGGCATCTGCTCAATGGTTCCTTGAAATTGTGCGGACAATGCTTCGATTTCCGACTGGTTAAGGCTTACATCCTGCGGAGGCGTAATGGCGTCGCCCTCGGCATCGTAGGTACTGGTGGCAAACCCGAACCGGATGACACCTTCATAGGTCTTCTCGGAATGCGCGTAGAACTGCGCCAGCCGAGTGAAGTTGCCGACGACTAGGGGAAGAACCCCTGTAGCAGAGGGATCGAGCGTTCCCAAGTGGCCCACCGAGCGCTGGCCTAGGATCCGGCGCACGCGGTTGACCACGTCATGCGAGGTTAGACCCTGCGGCTTGTCGATGATGAGAATGCCATTCATGCGGTTGGTAATTTGCTGACTTGTAATTGATAATTCGAAGGCAACAGGACAGAGCAAGAAGGACGGCCCAGGGCCCGACCCTAGAGTATCAAAGTAGAACTTGAATGATCCCTCTTCGCGACGACCAGCCCAGCTTTTCAACGCCCTTCATCAATTATTTTCTGATCGTTTTGAACGTGTTGGTGTTCCTGTGGGAACTCTCGGTCGGCCATCGCGCTTTGAATGGCTTTCTGATGGAGTTCGGAGTGGTTCCTCACCATACCATCGCGGTCCTCACGGGGCAGTCGTACGACGGGCCTGCCACCGCAATCCTGCCGATTTTCACAGCGATGTTTCTGCATGGTTCCTTTCTGCACGTCGGGGGCAACATGCTTTTCCTGTGGATCTTTGGCGACAACGTCGAGGATTATCTCGGCCACTTCCGCTATCTATTGTTTTATCTAATGAGCGGCGTGGCTGCCAGCGTGACGCATATTCTGCTGAATGCCAACTCACGTGCTCCAGTCATCGGAGCGAGCGGCGCCATTGCCGGGGTCATGGGTGCGTACTTCATTCTCTATCCGAAGGCCCGCGTGTTGGTCTGGTTTCCACCCATTTTTTTCTTTCATGTGCCCGCATGGCTCATGCTGGGCTATTGGTTCCTGATGAATTTCCTGAGCGGAACCGCAACCTCGATTTCGGAGACCACGCAGCCGTCCAATGGCATTGCATTCTGGGCGCACGTTGGGGGATTTGTAGCCGGGATCCTGATGATTAAAGTTTTCAGTGAGAGGCCGCACCGATATCGTTATGGAACCTGGTAGTTAGGTTCGTCTTGACCCACGCTATTCACTTACGAATTTTTCGCTAAGACTAATCGGAGGGCAAATGAACAATGGTGCGCGAATAGTTTTCTTCTGGGTTGCGATCGTCGCTGCCCTGCTGAGTTTTCAACTCACAACCGTATCGGGGTCGCGGCTCCGGTGCAGGCCCGGGAGGAAGAACTTCTTGTTCGCCCGTTTTCACCTGATGCTGGCGCGTGACAAACCAGACGGCTGCTGTCCAGGTCGGAATCAGGTCGGCTCCGGGAATGAGTTCGGCAGCGAGTGATGGCAGGAACGCCCAGTGCCATCCGAGCAGACGAATCAAGACAAAGGCAACGATCAGGTCGAGGACGGAATCGGCTGGAGAGGCTGCTCCCTCGGCGAAAAATGGGAAGGCAACGATCTGCAAAGCGTCGGCGCCGATCGCAACGGCCCACGCGAGTCGCTGCTCAGGCGATTTGATCGATTTGAAATAATCCCAGAATTGCATGGTTCGCTCTCTTCCTTCATTAGATGCTGGCCGAAGCAAAAATGCTGCGATGGAATCGCGCTTGGTGTGGCGCGCTACCGAGTTCGTCTCTCAGACGATCGCATTGCTCGAGCTGATGGCACTGCTACAGAGTTCCAGACGAGGGCATGACGATCAGCTTTTCCACGGTGCTGTCGGCCGGCACGAGCAGCGCATTCACGACCGTCCGGGCCACCGTCGCCACGGACATCATCTTCTTGCGCGGCGCTTTTGGCCAGAGCGTCTTCCAGATTTCCGTATCGGTCGCGCCCGGGAGCAGCGCAATCACCCGAATTCCCTTCGGTCGCAATTCCTCGCGCAACGTGTCGGTAAATCCGAGCGCGCCGTGCTTCGACGCGTTATAGGCGGCTGATCCGGGAAACACTCGCTCCGCCGCGATCGACAAATTGTTGACGATGGTGCCGCCACGTTTCATCACGCCGAGCGCAGCCTGGGTCATGAGGAATGTTCCGGTGAGATTCGTGTCAATCACGTCCATCCACGTGGGGTACGGCAACTTGCTGACTTCAAGGCTGCGATGTCCGATGCCCGCATTGTTGATCAGAAAATCTACTGGGCGATGGAGCGCGCGAACGACAACGAAAAGATAGTCGACCGAGTCGGGATTGCGAACGTCGCAGGTTTGCGCGAGCACCTGCACTCTGTGTTTTTCGATTTCACGGCAGGCTCGCGATAGTTTTTTCTCATCGCGTCCGGTGATGACGAGATCGCAGCCTTCGGCCGCCAACGCCAATGCGATTTCCAATCCAATGCCGCGGCTGGCGCCCGTCACAAGCGCGAGACGATTCGCCAGCGGCAATGGGGCCTTTGGCTTCATTTGGAGGGTCAAGTCTATCGCAGTTGCGGCCTTGTGGACGCGCAAGTTGTCGAACGTAAACTAAGAGGCCGCTGACACTAAAAGGCCTGGCACCGTCGGGCCTTGTTCGTGTCTGTATGTTGCGTGCAGTTGGCGTTATGAACCGTTGGTGCGCTGCCGGATGAGCGAGAGGAATTCCGTTCTCGTCTCTTCTTCGTTGCGGAAGCAGCCCAGCATCGAGGAGGTGACGGCGGAGGAGTGCTGCTTTTCGATGCCGCGCATCATCATGCAGAGATGCCGCGCTTCAATGACCACTCCCACGCCCTGCGGTTCGATCGTCTTCTGAATCGTCTCGGCGATCTGCACGGTCAGGCGCTCCTGGATCTGCAATCGCCGCGAGAACACTTCGATCAGACGCGGAATTTTACTGAGCCCGATCACCTTGCCGTTCGGGATGTAGGCGACGTGCACTTTGCCGAAAAAGGGCAGCATGTGGTGTTCGCACAGGCTGAACATCTCGATGTCTTTCACGATCACCATCTCATCGTAGGTGACGGTGAAGAGGGCCTTGCGCAGGAGCGCTTCGGGATCTTCCTTGTAGCCCTTCACGAGGAATTGCATCGCCTTGGCCACGCGCGCAGGCGTCCGTACCAGGCCTTCGCGCTCGGGATCTTCGCCCAGGCGAACAATCATCTCGCGCACCAATTCTTCGTAGCTGGCGCTGGTAAGCGACGTCGATTCAGTGGAGGATTTCATAGGTTTGTTATCTGTAATGCGTAAATTGTAATTGTGATGACCAACGCGTCCATCGTTTCGGCGGCGTTGACAAATCAACAATTACAAATCACAAATTACCAATGAACTTACTCTCCCGCATATTCGAACGAGTTCATCATCGTTTCTTCAATGCGTACCTTGTCTAGATGCGCTGCACTGAATCCGCGCTTCACGATTTGATAAATGGAGATACAGAGATTCTCGGTGGTCGGCACCTCAGCCGCAAATTCGGGCAGTAGGTTCAGGTTCTGATGATCGTAGCGCTCGAGGATGGCGTTATGTACGAAACCATCGAGGTCCACAAGATTACAGACCATGCCAGTCTGTTCGTCAACTGCACCACTCACCGTGACTTCGATCATGTAGTTGTGACCGTGTCCGAAGGGATTGTTGCATTTTCCGTAGGTCGCGCGATTTTCTTCCTCCGACATCTGGTCACTATGCAGGCGGTGGGACGCGGAGAACATGTAACGGCGGGTTAAGTGGGCCTTCATGCTTCTCCGTAAACGTCGACGAAGAGGTCGGGGGTTTCGTAGACGCGGACGCGATGCAACTGCGCGGAGTTAAGTTTGGGCGCGAGCCGCTGCCAGATCGCGATGGCGAGATTTTCCGTGGTGGGAATCTTCGTCAGGAACTCCGGCACTTCCTTGTTCAGGAAGCGGTGGTCGAGCGCATCGAGCACTTCCCTATTCATGATGTCCTTGAGTTGTTTGAGGTCGACGACGAATCCTGACTTCGGATCGACCGCGCCCTTCACGGTCACTTCCAGGGTGTAGTTGTGCCCGTGACCGTTCGGGTTGTTGCATTTGCCGAAGATGCGCGCGTTCTCCTCCGCCGTGAAAGACGGGTTATGATAGTAGTGCGACGCGGAGAATTCGGCTTTACGGGTTAGGTAGACCATAAATCAGTCGGTCAGTTCTCGGTTCTCAGAATCTGTTCTGTAGTTGGTGGAATCACTTTTGCTGCGATCGTTGCCGCGTGCCCCTTCTCGTTGGAGCCTCCGGCATACGTCCGCCCTTTCCACGATACATTACCGTGCGTGTGAGCCTGATAGGAACGGATGAGCAAGTAGGAAAAGACCGGCACACCGACTAACGTTGCAAGCAGCGTGTTCGCAAGGCTGAAGTTGGCGCGGCGAATGCGCCAGAACAACGCGATCGTTGGGACCACCAGCGGCGCAAAACTCGAGACCAACCACCAAACAGCCAGCATCGATGCGCGACGTACTGGGTGCGGAAATAATAACGCCAGATTTTTTCTCCATCCGTCGCGAAGCTCGGCCCAGTTGCGATACATGCGCGCGCTGACGGCATCCGCACCGTATCGGAAAAATATTCGGAACCCGGCGCGCCGGAAAGCCTTAGCCAGCGCGACATCTTCTAATATGTCTCCAGCGATAGCGGCATGACCGCCGACAGCGTCGTAGGCGGTACGTCGTACCAATATGTATTGCCCGTTGGCGGCGACCACGGCGGAATTTTGATCACGCACGCGAGCTGGAGTATATTGTGCTGCCAGTTCCGCAAAAACGACTGGCATAACGATTCGCTCGGCGAGGCTGATAACGATTTGCTCGGGTGAGTAGGACAGCAAATCGGCTTTCTCTTTTTTCGCTTCCTCGACTGCGCGAGCGAGTGAACCCGGGCGATGGATTGTGTCGGCGTCAGTGAAGAGCAACCACTCGCCCGCAGCCGCTGAAGACACGCCGGCAATTACTGCATTGTTCTTTCCCGTCCAACCTGCGTGCAGCGGAGGCGCAGAGATTACCCTCACGCCCTCGAAGCTCTCTGCGATCTGGCGCGTGCGATCGGTCGATCCATCATCCACGACTATGATTTCGAAGTCCACCCCGGTTTGCGTCACCAGCGATTGCAGGCAGTTTCCAAGGTTCGCCTGTTCGTTCCGGGCTGGAACGATGATCGAGACTTCGGGCTTCAAATCCGCGAGTTGCAGGCCGGTCCGTGAACGATCCATCGGTTTTTCGCTATTATAACGATGTGAGACGAACGCTTCTTCTTACCCTAATATTCATTGGATTGCTCGCTGGACTCATCGGATGCTATAGCGGCTCTCATCCCGCCCGCATTGGTTCGAACGCTCCCGACTTTACCGTGCAGGACTCCGACCACTCCATCACGCTCAGCCAGTATCGCGGGCAGGTGGTCGTGCTTGAATTTTTGGGCGACGTGGTGCCCGCCATGCATTGAAGAGACGCCTTCGCTGGTTCGCATGCAGAACAAGATGAAGGATAAGGGCGTGGTCGTGCTCGCCGTCAGCATCGACGCCGACGATGCCGCCTACCATAAATTTCTCAAGGACTACAGCGTGAGCATGGTCACGGTGCGCGATGAGGCGAAGAAGTCAAGCTCGCTTTACGGCACGTTCGGATGGCCTGAAACCTACGTGATCGATCAGGAATGGCGTGATCCGCCGCAAGTTCATCGGCGCCGTGGACTGGGGAAGCCCGGAGATTACGGACTACTTGACCAAGTTGTAAGGAAGCCGCCAGCGGTCAGCCATCAGCCCTCAGGAAAATCTTACCTGCGATATGCGCCTAAAGCCCAAAGCCTAGAGCCCAAAGCCCTAGAGCCTGACTCTCCTAAGGCGCAATGAGTTCGTAATTACCGACACCGAACTGAAGCTCATGGCAGCGGCGGCCAGGATCGGACTCAACAGCAGACCAAACACCGGATAAAGTACTCCTGCGGCAATTGGCACTCCGATTGAGTTGTAGACAAAGGCGAAAAACAGATTCTGGCGGATGTTGCGCATGGTTGCCTGGCTCAATTTGCGGGCACGCAGAATTCCTTCAAGGTCTCCTTTAAGAAGGGTGATGCCGCCGCTTTCCATGGCAATGTCGGTGCCCGTTCCCATGGCGATGCCGACATTGGCCTGGGCGAGTGCGGGGGCGTCGTTGATGCCGTCGCCCGCCATGGCCACTACGCGGCCCTGGTACTGCAGGCCCCTGACGATCTCGCTCTTTTGTGCGGGCATGACTTCGGCCTTGAAGTCGACAATTCCAACCTGGTTCGCAATTTCCTGGGCGGTGGCCGGACTATCACCAGTCAACATTACAATCCGCAAGCCTTGCGCCTTCAATTCACGCAATGCGCCGGCGGTCGATGGCTTAATCGAGTCGGCAATTGCGATGTGGCCGAAGTATTGTCCGTCGACGGCGACGAACACGTAAGTCGCTCCCGGCTGGAAGGTGGCCGGTGGACCATTCCTGCGCCCGTTCCCAAATACGCCGAGGTCGGTCATCAGAGCCGCGTTCCCTGCCGCCACTCTCTTGCCGTCCACGACCCCTTTCACGCCCTGGCCAAGTAGATATTCAAAGTTTGCGACGTCCGAGATCTTCAAACTCTTTTCCTGTGCAGTACGCACAATCGCCGCAGCCAGAGGGTGTTCGCTAGCGCGCTCCACACTCGCAGCCAGACGAAGCGTCCCGGAATCGCTATAGGAAACGACCTTCGGCCTTCCTTCAGTGAGCGTACCGGTCTTGTCGAAGACGATGGTGTCAACTTTCTCCATGGTCTCGAGCGCCTCGGCATTCTTGATCAGAACGCCGGCATGCGCGCCGCGTCCAGTGCCCACCATAATGGCCATGGGAGTTGCCAGGCCAAGAGCACACGGACAGGCAATGATCAGAACTGCTACGGCATTCACGATGGCGTGCGCGAAACGCGGTTCGGGTCCAAAGCTAACCCAAGCAATAAACGTGACGACCGCAATTGCGATTACGGCCGGCACGAACCATCCGGCAACTCTATCGGCGAGCCGCTGAATCGGAGCGCGAGTGCGCTGTGCCTGGCCCACAAGTCTGACAATCTGCGCCAGCATCGTTTCGGTGCCGACGCGTTCGGCGCGCATGACCAATGCTCCGCTCGCGTTCACCGTGCCGCCAATTACACGTGCGCCGCTTCCCTTCTCTACCGGCATGGATTCGCCGGTGATCATCGACTCATCGACTGCACTTTGGCCTTCGAGGACCACGCCATCCACCGGAATTTTCTCGCCGGGACGCACGCGCAGGCGGTCGCCGAGATTCACTTGTTCGAGCGGGATGTCGCGCTCGCTGCCATCTTCGGCAAGCAAGCGCGCCATCTTTGGACTGAGATCGAGCAGCGCACGGATCGCGCTGGAAGTCTGGCTGCGCGCGCGGAGTTCCAATACCTGCCCCAGCAGCACAAGCGTAACGATTGCCGCTGCTGCTTCGAAGTAAACATCAGGGCGGTCGCCCATGCTGCGGAACGACGCCGGAAATATTTGGGGAAACAGCGTCGCCACCACGCTGTACACATACGCGACGCCCGTGCCCATGGCGATCAGCGTGAACATATTTGTACTGCGATTTACGATCGAGGCCCATCCGCGCTGAAAGAATGGCCAGCCACACCAGAGCACGACAGGAGTAGCGAGAAGGAGCTCAAGCCATGGGACCATCGAACGCCAAGGTCGCCGCATCGTCGTTCGCCCAGGCCGATAAACAGTCGTGCCCGCCAGGAATAGCCTGCGGCCAGATCATGTTCCCCATGGCAATCGCGAGCAACGGGCGCCGTGAGTGCCACGCCAATCCAGAATCGACGCGTCATGTCACGCAACTCAGAATTCTCTTCCTCGAGAGTGACGGAGCGTGGCTCCAGCGCCATGCCGCAGATCGGGCAACTCCCTGGCTCCGAGCGCACAACTTCCGGATGCATGGGGCAGGTATATTCCGTCTTTGTTGGGGCTTGGCTCGGGGATTCGGGCTCCAAAGCCATGCCACATTTCGGACATGGGGCCGGTCCAATGCTGCTCACTTCCGGGCACATCGGACAAACGTATTTGCGGGTGTCGCGGTTGGCTGCAGACACGCCCGCGTGTTGTGTTGAGGAGTGCGAGGGTGCCAGCGGCCCCGCGCCCTGCGGCAGAGAAGGGGGCTTAGGGGTACCCACCATTCCAAGCGATACAAACCCTCCGCCCATTGGTTTTGGAGGAGCGGCCAGCACGCCTTGCGGGTCGGCCTGAAACTTCTTCATGCATCCCGCACAACAGAAGAAATATTCCCGTCCGGCATACGCAGTCTTGAAGCGGGCGGTAGAGCGATCCACCTTCATTCCGCAGACCGGGTCTACGGCAGCGGTAGGATTCGACTTTTCCACATTCTTTTCCAGCGTTTTCTCCAACTCTGGCTAATCCATGAGTTCGTGATAATCGTGAAGACGGGAAGCGAGAATCGTCCTTGCGGAATCCCGCTTGGCGGAACCCCGCCCTTATTAGATACTCAGAAGGATAGTCCTCGACCCATAAAGGTACGAGGAATGAAATTCATAGCAAACGAACCTGGAGAATTAAATGACCTATCTCGAAGCCGCCTTCCGCTACCAGAGTACTCCCAGAGAGAACGAGTTGCGCGCCATTGACGGCATGCGAGAGGTCTACGGCATTCAGCGAGTTCAGTTCAATGAGAAGGAACGGACGGTCCGTGTTTTGTATGACGCCTCGCGCATGAAGGCCGACGCTGTCGCAAAGCTGTTGCGCCAGGCTGGAATCGACGTGCAGGAACAGCTAGTTCTGGCCTAAACCCAATGATTTTCGCTTTAAGAGGGCGCTGCGGGGGAGGATAGAAGACGCTCCGCCCTGCGCCCGGCGATAACTTAGTGGGGGAGGGCTGCACGAGAGCAAAGCGGAGTGTTGAAACAATCGATGCGAAATGCAAAGGGGCATCCGGAAAGACCTCTGGCCGAAGTATTCTCCGAAATGCCCCGTTGCGCGCCACTTCGTCTGCCATAGTGTGAAGCAGTTTGGCTGCCATTCGTAAAATGTTGCATATCCGCGATTCCCGACGGTGAGTGAGAAAAATTTGCTGGGTAGCTTTTTCGTGGGACTGGAAAAGTTTACGTCTCGCGAAAGGCGGCACCCGCAAACAAGACAGGATCTTTTTGGAACACGCGACTCTGCCGCCTTCCCCCTCTGCTCCTGTTGTTCGGCCCGCGAACACTTCCCGCCGAAAGCGCGTTTCGTTTGATCCCAAACCGTCGCCAACAATTTTCAGGAATTTACGCCAAGTCACACGCGTTTCCGCCCCACACTCGTGATTGTGACAACGAAATCCTCTTCGCCGGCGGAGGCTAGGCTTCAACCCTCATAAGATGTTCTTATTACAAATAATTGTTGGGAAAATCGCCGTCGCACTCACTGACTTCCTCGCGACCGAGCCCCAAACTTGTCTCTCTGGAAAAGCACGTTTACAATGTACCGACGGGCCCGTAGCTCAGTTGGATAGAGCACTTCGCTACGAACGAAGGGGTCGGGCGTTCGAATCGCTCCGGGCCCACCATCGCTTTTACCGCACAACACTTACAGAGCGGCCTGCTCGGCCTCAATACGTTTTCCACACCACACTTTTTTGAGCCAGGAGAATAATCCGACGAGGAGAACGTCTGTCTTGGAAATGACCTCTTGAATACCGGCGGCCTTGGCTTCTTGCGAGAGGTACGCGCCACTGTGCAGCGTCAGCATCACCATGGCAGTCTTAGGCGAAATCCTCCCGATCTGACGGGCGGCTTCGATGCCACTCATGACCGGCATATGCCAATCCAGCACAACCGCGTCGGGATGAAGTTCTTTGACCTTCTCCACGGCTGCCTGTCCGTCGTTAGCCTCGCCGCAAACATTCCAGTCCGGCTCACGCTCGATGCACCGTCGGAGGGAGCGCCTTATGTGCGCATTGTCGTCGACGATCAAAATTCTTAACGACATCCGAAGTCCCCTTTTCCGTCCAAATAACGGCAGTATCCCGAGCCACCTTTATGTTCGATACAGAACAGTCGACCGTTCTATATCGTCGTGTCGTTACTTTAACCGATGGGAGGAGAAAGACAATACATGGTAGGAGGTAGTGTTCGAAAATGGCGACACTGCACGATAAGCCCTAGATTGCACGAGGAATCCCGAAGCTGAATGCTTATAAAAGCCAAGAGGTTCCGCTGCAGTTAATGTTCGCTGTCGAACATAAGACTGACCGCTTCGGGATAGACGTATGATTGTATTTGGAGCTAGCCTATTGGGGTTTTCCAGCACCCAGACTGGTATTTAGCGGCATCTCTCAGGACGGCAGGTTACTGGAGCATGTCGGAAAGAACGCTGGACCGAGGAACTAATTCTAAAGATGAGCCGTTCGCAAAAAACGCTGCGCACCGACGGAGACGGAAATCGCATTTACAACGAAATCCTTCTCCAACTTCCCGAGCAAGAAGCCGGGATTCTTTTCCCAAGACTCGAGTACATGCGGTTGAACACGCATCACCTGCTCCATGAGGCGGGCGACAAAGTGAAATCCGCGTACTTCTGTAACAGTGGAATCGTTTCAATCCTCAGCGTATTTCCCGACGCAACATGCGTCGAAGTTGGATTGGTAGGGAAAGAAGGCTTCGTCGGCCTACCGTTGATTGCCGGTTTCCGCACCACCCCGACTCGAGCGGTTGCGCAGACTGAATCCACGGTGTTCCGAATCGATGCCTCGGCGTTGATGGAAATTTTGGAACAGTGCCCGAAGCTGGAGAGAAAGCTTCAGCAGTTCGTGCAGATATCGGCGGCACAGGTCACACAGATTGCCGCCTGCAACCGGCTCCATGACATTCAGCAACGCCTGGCGCGCTGGTTGCTGATGTCTGCTGACCGCATTGGAAATGCGTCTCTGCCGCTGACGCAAGAATTGCTGGCCCAAATGCTCGGCACGCGTCGATCCACCGTAACGATTGCCGCAGGAGTTTTTCAAAAAGAAGGGCTAATTCGGTACAGCCGCGGAGTCCTGACCATTGTGGACCGCCGCGGACTCGAAGAAGTCGCGTGCGACTGCTACCGGCTGATGAAGAAGCAAATCCAAACCTGGCAAGGCGCCACCGAGCCGGGAACTACATTTGGAGAAAGCGCATCGTAGAGCTCTCGAATGATGTTCAGTGTCCTGAAGTAGTGGACACTTCTCTCAAGCAATCGATGCGTTTTCTCAGACCCGGGCTTGAAGATCATCCCTTCGCGAGCCTTGCCATTCATAATCACCAGGAGTGGTTCTGTAAAGCGCAAGTGCCGCACACATCCGGACTCTTCGATGGCTGCCTGACTCGCAAGCCACTCCCAATCGACTGATCCTTCGCCCGCATCCGGATTCACCGTGAAGTAACCGACCTGAAACGCCATCAGATTTTGAAAGAAATGACTGCCTTGCGAGGGGATCGACTCGGAAATCGCGGAATCCTGCCTCGACTATGACGCGGGCTCCGGAAATTTCATCCCATTCCACCGGGATTCCAAGCCACGGATCGTTTGAGCCCAGACGCCCGACGCCGATCAGCAAGTAAGGACGGTTTTCGAGGCTCAGCTTGCTATTGAAGTGGGCGACGATTTCGGCGACTTCCTGGCTGCGTCCGCGTTCAAAGTTGTGGAAGTCGACGAGCACGACGTCGCGAAGGTTCTGGATTCGTCCGTTGCCGAGCACCATCGCGCTGCGACAGACGAGCGAGGCAGGATCGACATCGCCCATGCGCAGTTCTTCGCCCTCGCGGGATAAGACGAGCGGTCGAATCTGCAAAAATCCAAACTCCGCTGGATTCCCTGGAGCGGGCGGCAGGCTCACAGCAAATTCGATCTCCACCGGCTGTCCTAAAGCGCCTTCTCCAACTTTTGCAAGTTGATCGATGATCGCGGCGAGAGGAAAAATCTCCTGCTTCAACATGGGCGCAAAACTTACGATGCGCGTGCCCGGACGGCTCATTCCGTCGTAGATGGCATCGTTATCCCGACTGTAGGTGGAAACGACAGACTGCAGAGTACCGTCGCTTTCGGCGGCGTCGAGAGAATAGCGGACTTCGCGCAACTCGGTCAGCGTGCTTGCGGCTGCATCATTTGCGTCATCCTTCTTCTTACTCTTATCCGCTTTGCCGACTACTTCATTCCGCGAATTACCCGAGTCCGAATGACCGGACTTTATCTCAAGGGCCCAGAACTCCGATTGCGAATTCGCAAGAGTGTCTTTAACGGAGGAGAATTGCACGAGATTGCGAGGATACCGAGGACAGAAGGTGAGGCAGCGTCCGCCTTCCACCACTTCCCTTCCCATGCCGAGCGCAACTGCTGCAACGCCGTCCTCCGATGCCATAGGCGGCACAGGATAGAAATTGTGCGAGCGCACGACACCAGAAAAATCAGGATAGAAGCGCGCACCGTGCATCCTGCCAACGACCTGTTGCAGAATGACCGCCATTTTCTCCTCTTCCGTGCGATAGGGAGTGGCCCGCACATAGGCCTTCGCATGCTGGCTGAACGTCGAAGCATAGGTGCGCTGAATGGCTTCCGTTAATCGCGCCAGACGCACTTGCAGATCCGGTTGCTGGTTGCCGAGCATGAACGTTTCATAAACGCCGGTGAAAGGCTGATATTGCGAGTCCTCAAGCAGGCTCGAGGAACGCACGGCGAGAGGCCACGTTATCTCCAGCAGAAACGCAAGCAGATCGCTCCGAAGAGACTCGGGCAGCGGTGAGGCCAGAAAGCGACGCTGAATTTCGGCGTCATCGTTGCAGTGAATCGCAAAATCCAGCAGATTGTTTTCCGCCAGGAAGCGGTCAAAAACATCCGTGCTCAGTACGAGCGCGGGCGGTACTGTGACTTTCACGCCGGGAAAGCGTCGCGAGAAGCGTCGCTTGTACAGCAGATGCCGCACGAACGCCAGGCCACGCGCCTTGCCTCCCAGCGATCCCGAACCAATGCGAAGAAAGAAGCCGTCACTCGCCTTGAACGTGGCGGCGTCGAAGTCCCCAATCAGAAACTCGCTCTGCTCGCGCCGGTAATCGTTGATCGACTGGATCAGATCCTGACGCAGCGCTTCGAGGTCGGCGAAATCGGAAACTTTTCGTGGCCGAAGCTTTTGGGCTACGGCGAATTCAGTCCGGGCCGTCAGCCAGCGCGAAAAATGATTTCTCTGGCTGTGGTACCCAAGGCTTTGGGCTGGAACGGTGTGAAGTTTTGCCTCGAGCGCGTTCATATCGCTGGCGCGCGCGACCTCGGTGCCATCGGGCATGCGGAAAATGAAATCTCCAAAGGCACATTGCTGCGTCAGGAGCCGTCGGAAATCACGCAAGAAAGTAGGCGAACGCTTCTGCAGGAACGCAAACCCTTCCGCATGAGCTCGTGTCCGGTATTCGGTATGGCTGGAGTGCAGCACGACCGGAACATCAGGAACGGAATCCCGGATCATGTGCGCGAGTTCAAACCCCGCATTCGGATCGGGGGCCCCGTCCCGCGGGAACTGCACATCCGAGACGACTGCCAGCAAATTATCGCGATATTCCATGGCGAGGCGTGCGGCATCTTCGTACTCGGAACAAAGCAGAATTTTCGGGCGCGCACGCTGCCGCACCAATTTGTGCGCGACGTTAATCCCCTCGCGGATCACACGACTCGACTGGCTGATCAGTTCCGTATAAATCACAGGAAGAATCGAGGAGTAATAGCGAATGTTGTCCTCAACCACCAGCAATACCGGCACGCCCAGCGTCTTGGCATCATGGCGGACGTTTCGCTTATCTTCGACGTACTTGACGATTGCGATCAGAATGCGGGCATTTCCCTGCCAGAGAAAGATGCGATCGATGTCGGTGACCGGATTGCGCGCGATAAAACTCTTCACCTCTCGGTAATCGTAAGCAAGCACAACCACTGGAACGTCGCGACCTAGCTTCTGAACTTCTCGCGCGAGTTGCGCCGCATTCATTTCGCCGACCGCCAGATTGGTAACGATCAGGTTGAAGCGTGACTGCGAACGCACCAGGTCAAGCGCTTGCGAACAGCTGGAGACGTGGGTGATTCCGGGAATCTGTTGCAGGTTGAGCTCGCGCGATTCGCCAATCAACAGCTCGTTCAGGCGCCCGTCTTCGCGAAGAATGAAGGAATCGTAGAGGTTGGAAACCAGGAGGATGTCCTGCACGCGGAACGGCATCAGCCGTTCGAAACCCTCAAACGCGTCTTCCGCGTCAAACGTTGTTTCGATTCCGTCTGAAGTAGCTACCGGCGGTAAGACTTTTAAATCAAACATCGGATCCGCCACCAGTCTGGCATCGACGATGGCTGCATTGTAGCAAGGCCCGCGCCTAGCCGGCGGTGACTTGGCCGGCCTAAGGAACAGGCTTCTTCACAAGGTTCGTGTGGCTCGCGACACATACCCACTGGCCCGATGAAAGTATCCAGGTGTCCGTGAAGCGGCCGAAGTGATCGAAGGGTTTCCCGTGATTCATCCCTTTGGCATGGTAGGCGCCGGTGACGATCGCCACGCCGGGGTAGAAATACACGTTGACGTCGTCATTCGCGACCAGGCTTGTCTTCACTGACGGATCCTTGCTGTCGGCGATGAACTGGGATTTATTCATCACCGTGCCGTCCGTGTCGGTGTACACGAATTTCTCGCCTACCAGGCGGTTCAATGCCTCTCCGTCGCGATGGATCTGCGCCTGGTTCCAGGCAT
Source organism: uncultured Acidobacteriaceae bacterium (assembly GCA_963822545.1). Taxonomy (GTDB): domain Bacteria; phylum Acidobacteriota; class Terriglobia; order Terriglobales; family Acidobacteriaceae; genus Acidiflorens. Next base: position 358,482 of record CAWGIB010000009.1, on the reverse strand, counting down.
TTTCAATCGCGATGAGTTTGCTTGTCTCCGCCTTGGGGTCGGAGGGCATGCCTTGCGCGCTGGCCATGACACTTGCTGCCAGTACAATCGTCGCTGCCAATCGCGTCTTCATGAGAACCTCTCCCACATGATCGCATCGCCACATCATGCCACGGACGCCTGCACCGTGCTTCTAACTTGTTTGAACGCCTCAGAAGTTGGATCGATCAATTCGAAATGTCCCGCATGTGGTATCTCAACGAGCGCGGCATTCTCTTTCTTCCCAACATTCTTCGCAGACGTCTTGAATTTGACGTACTCTCGACTGAACTCTGGCGGCACAGTGTCATCGTTGCTGCCATGAACGAGCCATTGTCGCGCGGCTGGAACGCTGAGTTCCATCGGATCCGCCTCGCGGTAATGTTCTGGAACTGCGTCGGGCTTGCCGCCCAGAAACTCCACGACCGCATCATTACTCAAATGCAACGCGAAGGCCCGCTTCAGATCGACCACGCCCGCCAGAGAGACCACACGCTGCAGCGACGTCTCGTGCGCCGCGAGGCATAGAGCAAGCTGGCCGCCGGCCGAGTGTCCCATCACCACCAGGCGCGCAGGTGTCGATATGGAATCGTCCGGACGCCTGGCGAACGAACTGGTAGGCGGCAGCGTATGTCGGAAAAGGTGCCGGGCCAGCCTCCACCGGGATTTCCGACCCGGCGGTATTCCACGTTGATCGTGGCGACCCCTGATAGTCGAATCGCTTCGCAGAGATGGCCCGCGTGTGCTAGATCGTATTTCGCTCGCCAGTAGCCCCCGTGGATGTTCAACAAAACGGGATGCGGCCCCTTGCCAGTGGGCAGGCGAACTTCGAGGAACTGGTTTGCATCTGCCCCGTAAGAGACCCGAGCGTCGAATGGCGGCTGCGTCCGGCTGAAAATATCTTCGATGGATGACATCAGTTAGGGAGACAGCGGCTGCAAAAGAGTATTCACCGACAAAACGCTTCTAGCCCTCTTTCAGCTTTAACTTGCTCTTGTTCTCTTCGATGAAGGTTTTCAGTTCCGGCGCTGCATTCAGCAAGCGTGTCCACTGTTCGTAATAAAGCGTCACCGGAAAGCGGCCCAGACCGTAGACGCTTACCCCGCCCTTCTCGCTGACGCGAAATTCCATGGCGCCGCTTCGCTTCTTGGTTTCGACCTGTTTTTCAAGATCCTGAAGCTTCGCCTTCAACTCGTCGTAGGTTGGTTCCGTCATATTAAAGACCTCTTTATGATTTTCTTTTCATGATAGGTGGCGAATAGCCCTTTCGTCGAGACGACCCCGGCTCTTCGATAATAGGCACTCCATTACTGTTCCCGAATGCGGAAGCTGAAAAAGTCTGCACCGCAACGCTGGTCGAGCCGCGCTCGGTAACCACATGTTGTGCCCTATCAGTAACTTGGAAAGACTTTTTAACCCGGGGGGTTGGAAGCGCGAATGCTAGAATTGGTGTAAGAACATTTCGCGCCACATAAGGGGACAACTCAGTGAAAAAGAAATCTATTTTGGAAAGCTTGCCCGTCCTGCTCCTGTTGGGAGTGCTCGCGGGTGCCGTTGGGGGCTTGGGAATTGGCTTGATCCAGTTGAGGGCCGCCTCGTCTTCTGCCTCAGCAGCCGCCGGAAAATAACCCTCATTCGGCCGCCGCGCTTATCGCAACCGCCGGCCGACGAGATGAGTGTTTGCCGCTAGCACAAACTCACGGCGTCAATTTGAAGACCACGCCGCATCCCGTGTCGTTTGGATAGTTGCAGGTTGAAGTTCCTCCAGCCAGGGTTGTCCCATAAAAACTTCCTTTGTAGAGCAGAAGCACAGACTCGGGTAGCGAGCCGTCAGTTTGGTCGAAGCTGTGGACTGTCGTCTTCGTCCAAGTTCCTCCGCTGTTCGACAGCTTGAAGATTGTGCCGCAGCCTCCCGTGCAGTTTGGGTTCGTTCCCGTGCCGCCCATCCAGGTCGTACCGTAAAGATTCCCGGCATTGTCCCAGGACAAGCCTGCCGCCGGCTCCTCTCCGTCAGATCCACCTCCGAAGGAATACAACACTGTCTCCTTGCCGCTCGGGGTGACTTCGAACACGCTTCCACCTTCCGTAGTGCCGTAGAGGTTTCCTGAAGGATCGGCTATCAGCGGCGCGGTTGGATTGGCTCCATCGCCTTGTCCAAAGCTGAACAGCACGCTCTCGCTTCCCTGCAGGCTGATCTTGAAAATGCTGCCGTAGCCCGAACTGCCACCGGCTTCGGAAGTCCCGTAGAGTTCGTTTCCGATAAGAAGCATCTGCTGATTGGGGCCAACCGCGTCTCCACTGACTCCGCCGAAACTGTAGAGAAGCGAATACTGACCGGAGGGCGTGATCTTGAACACCACTCCGCCGTTGTATGCGCCTCCGAATCCAGTGGTGCCGTACAGATTACCGCTGCCGTCCAACACCATCCCTCCCCCCGTGCTTGGCAGTGCACCATCGGACGGCGCGCCGGTGAAAGTGTGCAGCAGAGTAAATACGCCCTTTGCATCAATTTTGAAGATCGTTCCGCAACCCGGATTGCCATAGGGCCCATAACAGGTCATATCACCACCGACAACCGCCAATCCATAGAGATTGCCGGCAGCATCGCGAACCAGGGCATCTGCCGGAGTTGCGCCGTCCGCCCCTGTGAAGTTGTGCAGAACTGTCTCCGACCCCTTAGGCCCGAGCCTAAACACCACGCCATCATTGGAAGAGCCTCCGGCAGAGGCTGTGCCGAAGAAATGCCCTTTCCCGTCCGTGATAAGGCCGTCGAACGGGTTTCCGCCCTTTGCAATCTTGAATTGATGAAGAACGGTGAACGTTTGACCGTGGATCCGCCAAGGTGCGAGCGCCAGCAAAAACAAGGCGAGGTACAGCTTTCCGCCTACGAATTTCTTTGTTATCCGGCATGAACGCTTCGATGTGGCGCGCTTCATGAGCCCTCCCTCATAATTTCAGGTTAGACATCAAAACTGGAATCGACGTTGTCCAGTCGGTGCTTTCAACTGGCCAGACGTTCGCCCGGCTCGTTCTGAGCGCGGCTAGGTGAGAAACCGTACGGCATTCCCTCTAGAGCCACGTTTTTTAAAAGGCAGAGCACTCGAAAGTGCACTGCCCTGTCCCACCCGCACCTTGATTCCGCATCCAAATGGGCCGAGGCATGAATGGTGCAAGTGGCTTCTCAATGGCTGGCGGCGGGAACCTCGGCGCTCTTGCTCTGCTCTCTCGGCATCGCCCAGCCATCCACTTCATCGGAAGCCATTTCGCTCAACACGATTGTTGACGCCATGCAGGCGGCACAGGCTAAAGTTCGTCCGCAGATTTCATATCAGGTGATCCGCGACTACCGTCTTTTTGGCGCACGCAATTCGGAATCGAATTCTGAGGTCGTGGCTGAAGTGGATTTCAGGCCGCCAGCAAACAAGCAATACAGGATTCAAATTGCTTCCGGAACCGAGCGGGCGCGCCAAATAATCACACATGTTCTCGACCACGAAGTGGAAGCATCCTCCAACAAAAACCAGGGCCAAGCCGACATCAATCGCAATAACTACGATTTCACTTATCTCGGCGAGGCAGTCCTCGACGGCCAACCCTGCTATCGGTTGGGCCTGAAGCCAAGGCGCAACGAGAAAGATTTGATCGTTGGAGAAGCGCTGGTCGATCAGCATTCATTTCTTGTGCGCCAGGTCGACGGCGACGTCGCGAAAACGCCGTCGTGGTGGCTGCGCAAAGTTCATGTGAAGTTTGAGTTCGCGGAACTTGAAGGAACGTGGCTGCAGACGAATATGGAAGCAGTCGCCGACGTGCGAATTGTGGGTGTCCACACCTTAACTTCGCGCACCCTGGACTACCGGGGCGCGGGAGAAGTTGCCGCCGTCAAGAGCGGAGATTCCCGTCCGCCCCATAACACTTACCCACGCCGTGTGTTTCGGACTAATCGCAATCCACAGAAAAGTGACGCCGCCGCAAGCCAGCGCGAGCGGTATTACCTAGGCTAGTTCTGGGTAGGCGACGGCGCCGTCGGGTTAGCTGCTTCCCGAAAGACGCCGCGCCTTACCTCGTCTCTCTCAGACTCGACCGAGTCGCCCAACCCAATCGCGCCCTAGTGGTGCCCGCCGCCATGTCCACCAGCATGCCCGCCGCCACCCCGGTATCCGGGGAGCGCGCGCTCACCCCTTGGTTCATGGCCAGCGTTGCCTACGTTTCCTCGTCCATCTCGCGCCTCGTTTCCCTGAAAGTGGTTGAAGCGCTCCGCCCCGCGCTCCGGCAACGGTCCAGCGTAACCGTGATGCGGATCAAACCGGTTGTCGACATGTCCGTAAAAGCCGTGATGACCGTGAAACCACGGGCCAGCTCCAATAAACACTCCACCCACAAACCAATCCGGCCCGTAGTAGCCGTACGGCGCACAGTCATAGGGAGCATAGTCGAAGTACCCGTAAGGACACACGGGCGCCACTCCGACGTTTACGCCGACCTCAACCTGGGATTGCGCCACAGGTGAAGAGCATAAGAGGCCAGCTACCAGAACTGCGAAAGCAAGCAAACTGAATTTGAACATGATTTCCCCTTCACTCCTTCAGAGTTCAACCCACACAACTTAGGGCCAGCATAATACCGTGGATCAGGAATGGGCAAACCGAGAGGTGACAGTCAATCGTTGTAAACAGATGGGATCAGATGGTGAGTCGCGACGGATACTGCAGGCTCCAAAGTCGTCGACGTGCTCCAAGCGCACGACTCCGATCGGCCTTCTCATGAAAGGTGAATGCACTCATGATTTTTCCCATATTCATTTGCTGTGTGAGCTGAACAGCCGGCAGGCGTTAAACCAAAAGTGTCAAAGGTATGGAGCGGGAGACGGGGATCGAACCCGTGACATCCAGCTTGGGAAGCTGGCGTTCTACCGCTGAACTACTCCCGCTCAGCTTGGTTAGACTACCACTGCAGTGTATCCAAAACAACGTGACGTTCGTCGCACTTCGCGGGTGCGTTTGTCTTTCTCTTCATCGCTCTTCATCAAATTCTCGTTGTTGCCCGCCACGGCTAAGCCTCTTACTTTTGCCGAGGATTGTTAACAGTCGCAGGCCCGGGCGGCGGTGCATCAGGCGGAAGGTTGGTGCTCGGCACGAATGGCAACGGGCTTCCAAAGAGCGGTTCTGATAGCGATTCCGGCGCGACGCGCGCACCCGCCGGACGGATTCCCTTCGCTTCCACGATCGACCAGCGCCAGTCTTCATCCGGTCCGGGCGTGATGCCGATACTCTGCTGCAGTGATGTCCGGCTGAAGGGCTGCGCATCGGTCTTCAAGTGATAAAGCAGCGTCACATCGGAGTGCCGTTCCACAGTCACGCCCGGAATTCCCTGCGAGGCAGGAATCACGCGCGCCCGCGCGGCGAGTTCTGCGTTTTCCCCCGGCTTGCGTTCGAGCGTCAATCCAATCGTGATTTCGCGCAACGACCACTCCGTTCCGTTGAAGACTTCGAGTTGCAAGCTGTCATCCTGAATCGAACCGGGGCCATCCAGCTTCACCAGTTCATCCAATGGCAAATCTTCAATCAACACCGGCCGGATCAGGAGCGAACTCGCGCGCGCGTTGAATGACATGCTGCAAGTCACGTCCGGCGATGAGACTTTGAGAGTATTGCCCGATGGATCCAGCGAGAAAACGGTTTTGTTCTGCGCGGCCGGCTTGGCGTTATGAGCTTCTTCCATCACCTGCGGCAGGTTCTCGTTATCGATGACGGTACGCGGCGCCTCCGGGGCTGCCGGTTGCGATTTCTGCTCCGCCTTTTCTTTCCGCAGATTGCGCGCGAGATCACCGAGGGATGGTTCCTCTTCCTGAGCAACCGCGACTGCCGCGGACAAAAGCACTCCGCACAGCGAAAGACACACGAGCGCAAGGCTAGGAAATCGGGATGAACGGAACCATCTCATGTTTGCAAATTTCGAGTTCTCACTGTTGGGATCGGCAGATCCTCACTCCAGCAAGAGTGCGAGACCCAAATCAGCAAGTGCTCAGTTCCAGTTTGAGGCGTGACGTAACAGGATGGAAGTTACCAAGGTACTCGGATCGCGCGGGAGTTGGCGCGAGAAGCGAGAAGCGAATGGAGGAAGGGCGGAACGCGCTCGGATCGAAGCGACGCGCAACGGGAGGCGTCCTGCCCCCTCATCCATTAAAAGCCAGAAGCACGAAGACGTTGGATCGGATCATTTGGCACTGGTTGACGCTTGAAAACCCAGCGCGCCACCGCTATTCCCACTGCCGCATAGCACAGATACCAGACTTTCATAGTTGTCTCCCCACGCCGGAACCGGACCTGGGGAGTACTACGGAGGTCCCGTCGTGAGGCTAAAGTAGCGCGGACCCCAACGGGAGGTCCAGCCCACGAAGGTGCTATGCGATGTCCAAATGGTCATCTGGAGGTAATCAGAAAGTTAGTTTCAGCGGTGACCTTGACCGTCGGGAGGGTGATTCCTATTCGCTCATGGTGGCAGGGACCGTCCTATGGTCTGCGGCCTAGGACCGCCGTTCGTCCTCGATCCAGCCGCCGCCGACCACCACGTCGCCGTCGTAGAAAACGGCTGCCTGCCCCGGGGTGATAGCACGCTGCGGCTCATCAAATGTCACCCGCACCTCTGCGGGGCCAACCGCCTCGATCATCCCTGGCGCTGGCTGGTGCTTGTGTCGGATCTTCACCGTCACCCGCATTGGTTCGCCAATCTCCGCTCTGGAGATCAAGTTGACGTTCTTCGCCAGCAGGGTTCGCGAGTATAAGTCCTCGTCCTTGCCGACAACTACCTGGCGTGTGTCGTTATTGATCTGGATTACGTAAAGCGGCGAACCGGTCGCCACGCCAAGCCCCTTGCGCTGTCCAACCGTGAAATTGTGAACGCCCGCATGCTCGCCGATCACCTTGCCATCGCTCGTGACCATCTCGCCTGAGGTCGTGACCTGCCGCGTGTCTCCCTGCTCGGTCAGGTACGCGTCGAGAAAAGCCTTATAGTCGCCGCCCGGAACAAAGCAGATTTCCTGCGAATCCGGCTTCTCGGCGATCACGAGGCTGAACTTGCGCGCCAGCTCCCGCACCTCGGGCTTCGTCATTCCTCCGAGCGGAAAGAGCGTTCGGCTCAGCTGCTCTTGCGTCAACCCGAAAAGAAAGTACGTCTGATCCTTCGAGCGATCGGCGGGACGCTTCAGCAACCAGCGCCGCACTTTCGTCAAATTCGACCTGAGCATAGTGGCCAGTGGCAACGCGCTCTGCGCCAATCTGCTGCGCCACAACCAGAAGCTGGTCAAACTTCAAGTGATTGTTGCAGAGACTGCAAGGAATGGGAGTGCGGCCCGCCAGGTACTCTTCAACGAACGGGCGCACGACGTCGCGCTCAAAACGCTCTTCATGATTGACGACGTAATACGGGATGCCGATGGTCTCGGCCACGCGCCGCGCGTCGTAGACATCGTCGATCGAGCAACATCGTCCCTGCACCGACTCAGGCATTCCCTTGTGTCCAGAGAGCCGCCGCTGGTTCCAAAGCTGCATGGTCAGGCCAATGATGTTGTGGCCTTCGGCGCGCAGCATGGCCGCAACGGCCGAGGAGTCCACTCCTCCCGACATGGCAACGGCGATGGTTGTTTGGCTACTCACGTTTCCTTCAGGCGACGCGATCCGACCGCTGAATTGAAATCCGGTTTCCAGGCCGCACGCTTAAGACTCTATTGTGCGGCATAAACAACATCCAATAATCGGCCCCGCCGTCATGACGGGTTTCTTCTTCTCGGCTAAACGGCATGCATCTGAGTTGATATTTTTCGTCGAACTCAAATCTTGTCCAACTAGCTCGGGATCCGATTTCAATTGCAGTTAGTGGGCGTCCGGTGAATCGAGACAGCACTGTTCCAATTAACGCACGAGGACTTTCCGAATGAATCAGCGCGCCGTGCGGCCCATCCAAACGCCAAGTGCACATGTAAATCCAGAGATGCCAAGCACCATGCCAAAACTCACCGTGTCTGATCCTCCGCCCGAATTCAAATGTTAAGAAACTCCCCCAACCCTGTCTTGCGCGCCACGGCCTCTTTCCAATTACTGGTTGCAGGGATCGCACAGCCGTGCTGCGGGTCACTCTCATCGATTGGCCCTGCTAGTCGAGACGTAGACCGGCGATAGCTCCCTCAGCCGAGCAACCGTCTCACAAACTAACCCCAATGCAAACTCTACATCGTCTGCGTGTTTTGCTTCCCGAAGCTGAACCGCAAACTCGCCCGTGCGCGCTCAACAGGCAAGCCCATCGCGGTCAAAACGTGCGATGGTTCAATGGCTCCGGAAGAACAGGCCGCGCCCGTCGAAACCGCCAGCCCCTTCAAGTCCAGCGCGATGACCAGCGCTTCCCCATCGATCCCGTCAAAATATAGATTGCAGGTGTTCGGAACGCGATTCGCGCCCGCGCCGTTCACTCCCACGGCTTCGACCTGCGAAAGAATCGCGCTCTCCAGCCGATCGCGCATCTCCGCCATCTTTTGTTCCCCACCGCTCTCTAATGATGTGCAAGCCAACTCGGCTGCCTTTCCGAGTCCCACAATTCCCGGAACATTCTCCGTGCCCGCGCGCCGCGAACGCTCGTGCCGCCCGCCATAAATCATGGCCTCGAGATCAGTTCCCTTCCGAACGTATAAAGCTCCTACGCCTTGCGGACCATGCAACTTGTGCGCAGAAAGCGTGAGCAGATCGCAACCGATCTCATCCACGCGAACTGGAATCTTCCCGGCGGCCTGCACCGCGTCGGTATGAAAATAGACATCGGCCTCGGCAGCGATCTTGCCGATCTCGGCCACCGCTTGCAGCACGCCAGTCTCGTTGTTCGCCGCCATGATCGAGACAAGCTTCGTGTTCGGACGCAACGCCCTCTTCACGTCCGCGGGATCAACCAATCCCCGCCCATCGACCGGCACATACGTCACCTCGCATCCCTTCTCTTGCAAATGCCGACAGGCATTCAGCACCGCATGATGCTCGATGGTCGAGGTAATGATGTGGTCGCCAACCTGGGCGAGTCCAAACAGGGCAAGATTGTCCGCCTCGGTTCCGCCGCTGGTGAAAACGATCTCTGCAGGACGGCACCCCAGCAGCTTCGCCACCGCCTCCCGCGCACGTTCCACCGCGAAGCGTGTGTGCTGTCCATGGTGATGAATCGAGGAAGCGTTCCCGAACTGCTCGCCGAAGTAAGGACGCATCGCGTCCAAGACCTCCGCGAGCACCGGCGTGGTTGCATTATTGTCGAGATAGACTCGCCCCATCATCCTCGTTCTATTGTACTGGGATGAAGCGGCTGCTGCGCGTTTCGTGAAGGCGGGGGCTGGCGTGGAGTGGCTGACGACTAACCGCTAATGGCTGACAGCGTTGTTGAAAACTTACGTGGATGGACCGAGACTTTCCGTGACTGCAGTCACGACAAGAATGGTCAGTTATGAAGAAGCACTCCCTGAGTCCTGAAAAAACGAAGGACACGCTAGTCAGCCGTAAGCGGTCAGCGTGTCTAATGCTCTTGCGCCACCTGCGGCGTTTTCTCGCCCAGCGTGAAGTTAACTTCGGCTGTGGCACGCGGAAGAACCGCCACGCTCTTCGTCCATATCACGGGCTCGGAGAACATTGGTCGCTTTACTCTAACCTGCGTCATGACGTCGTACATCGGAGTTTCGCCGACGACTTTCCAGCCTTCGTGCCAAGCGACAATTTCATACTGGCCAGGGGGGACGTCCGTGAGTTCAAAATTGCCTTCTGCGTCCGTCACCGTGTAATAGGGATGCGGCGCAACCACCATTTCGCCGTTCATCCAAACGTGGCCCGCATTGCATCGCAAATCCACCATTCCCTCGCGCGTCATTTGGCGGCTGATCTCCTGCCCCGCAGTGACAAAAGGAAGGTTGTAATCGGCGCTTCCTGACATGTGAACCGTGTGCAAGAGAGGATCACTGCTCTTTGCCGTCAAAGTCCCTTCCAGTGGAACGAGCAGGATGTGCGGCTCGTAACGGCAGTTCTTTTGATTCAAGAACCGGCGTTGCAATGGCAAATCCATCGCCTTCCCCGCCGGAACATTTTTCAGATAGACCACTGTGTTCGCGACGCCACTCGTCGGCGATACCAGCAACCGCTCCAGATCACGTTTTTTCTGTCCGAGTGGATCGCACACCTGCGGGTCCTTGTTGATCTCGGACGCGACCAGATGCGGCATCGGGCCCTGCCATTTCACTGTTCCTTTAATTGTCCCGCCGTTTTGGACAGAGACAACCTGATAGCCGGTTTGTGCGACGCAGAACTGCGAAAAGATAATGATTACGGCGAGCGTCAAGTAAAGAGAAAACGAGCGCATACTTTCTCACCTGGAATGTATTCGGGCTTGGGAGGGGGGATCCAGAGTTTGCGGTCCCACAACCGCAACGCCCTAGTTTGAACATATGTCTGGGCGTCGGGTTACTGCAAATTACCAAAGTTCATTCACTATGGAGCATAGTTTTCCGCGGCTCGGATGTCGGTCTGCTGCTTTATCCGAAATACTGGAAATCGCTCCAGAACTCCGGCCAGGTCTGTTTCATGCCACGGCACACATAAATGTCCGGATGGTCGCCGGTCTCTTCATTCTCAATCCCGTAAGGATTCGGCGTGTGTCCCGCCAGTTGGCAGTCCGAAAAGTTCGCATCTCGGAACCGCTGAGAGAAACCGAGCACGATGAGCGTCTGCGGCGGGTGCTCTCCGTACCCTTTCGCCCAAAAAGAATTGACGCCGCTCAGCGCTCGCGGCAATCCGTAACTGGGACCGTAGAGATTAATGGCGCCTGCCTCGCCATAATTGGCGGCTAGAACTCCTGCTTGTGCTCGCTCCTTCTCGGGAAGCGAGTCGCGAATCCGTGCAACCTCCTGAACCAGTTCCGGCCATCCGAGTTCCTCGACGAGATCACCGTTATTCTTGGCGGCGAATTTCCAGCGCGGCGAGTTGACTGGTGCTGACGGGAGCGCAATCGCGAAGAGCAAAGCCGCATCCAAGACCAAGGCTACCCAGGCCAGCGACCGTAGCGTGTTGGCCGATCCTCGTCCCAGAGACGCGAGCCATTGCTCTCCCCAGACAGCGCCTGCCGCGTACAATATCGGGTACGCTCCCGCCATGTAATACCAACGTCCCTTGGCAATGGCGAAAAGCAGCAGCGTGACAACGTACATCCAGCCCAGCATGCGGAAGCGGCGGCCAGCCGGGGCAACAAAATAGAAGTACAGTCCTGCCACGCACATCGGAAAGGCCAGGAGCATCAACTTAAGTTGGGCGGGCAAGAAGTCTTTCGCGCGCCCGATGCGCACGTCCCGCTCGTGGATATGCTTCAGAAAATCGAGGGAAATGAAATGATGTTGCGCCTGCCAGATCAGGTTCGGCAAAAACACCACGATCGACAGCGCAACCCCAAGCCATAGCCACTTGCTGGCCAGATCGCGCCGCCTGTCGGTTGCAAGCACTCCAACCACAATGGCGATCACAAAAAAGCCCATCGTGTATTTCGACATCATGCCAAAGCCGATGGTCGTGCCAATCGCCAGCCACCAGCGAGGATCTCCCGACTTCAGCAGCCGCACAACGAAGTACGACGTCAGAACCCAGCACAGATAATCAAACGAGACGTACTGCATCAGCGCTCCGCCGCCAATACAAAATGGAATGGCTGCCGCCACGGCAATCAACATTGCGCCCCGCCGTCCACCCAACTCGCGCGCCATCAGTCCAACAAACACCAGCGCCACCGCCTGCGCCACCGCGGCGAAGAACCGAAATCCGGCGAGAGATGTGCCAAAGAGAATGAGCGAGAGCCGGCCGAAAAAAGGAGTCACCGGCGGGTAGGCGACGAATCCCCAAGCCAGGTGCCGCGCGTCTTCGAGCGTAGCGAGTTCGTCGCGTTGAAATCCATACTGGTGGCCGGTGAGCATGTGCATCGCCACCGTCGCGGCAGCAATGTAGATCAGCAGCGCCAGGTCGCTCGAGCACCACGCCTTAGTCTTGCCGGGCGCTAGCATTCGCACCGCAGCATGAGTTGGAGGGCCAGAAGAATTAATCGATGCCATCGTACGCAGATGTTAGCCTGAAAACGTGCGATTACGACTGATAAAAATCTGCTGCATCTGGCTGGCAGGCGTCGCCATGATGGGCCCAACTACCGAGGCATCCCAGCCATCGGGGGATGATCACGAAACACCGCTGTGGTCGGTAGATCTAGGAAGTATCGATTCCTTTGAGCATTTCCTGCATTCCTCAATCGTGATTAATCCTGAGGTTGTTTTCATCGACAATAATCGGTTGGGTGTCTCTTTTCTCGACCCGTGCTTGGCACCTGCAGTCGAACCTTCTCCGCGCCTCAAGATACGTGCTGAGAAAACGCAATGCTCCTTGACATTGAACTCGCTCTTTCTGGACACAAGCAACGGGAAAGTGGAGCACACACTGCATATTCCATTTCATACACTCCACCAGTCGACGCCGTCTTCCCCGCCGGGGCAGGGCTTGCGTTTGCTGATACCGACCCGTGCTGGCGAGTTCGTTGCCCACACCGGGACCTTTCTCCTTCGGTATAACTCCAGGTTGGAAGTCATACAAAAGCGTCCCATCGGCAACCCGGACCGAACGGTTGTCTTCGTCAGTCCCGGGGGCAATCTCGTCATGCTCAATGAGTTTGAGGATGTAGACGAATTTCGAAAATTCATCTTCCCGAGTGACAACATAGAATTAGGCACACTCTTCGGAAAGGGAGGGCCTGCCGAGGCTTAACGGACGACGGCAAGGTCCTCTCTTATGTATTGAGATGGAATTTGTCAGACGCAAAATCGTCCGACTCACGAAAAGTTAGAAGCGGGAAGGAAAAATGCATGCGCCTGCGAGGGCCTTTCTGCCTCGCGCTATGCGCGGTGGAAAGCAATTGTAGTGTTTTGGGCGGCGATGGTCGGCTGGTCAGCAATAACGTCTTTGCGATTAAAGACGGAAGTAAGGCGTATGAACTGGTCGATGAAATGGGAAACGTGCTGTATCGCAGTGACACCGTTGATCCCATTCACGCTTTCTATCCTGGACCCGCGAGCGCCGAAAGATTAGCTCTTTCAGCGGCAAAAACAGAAGTTCGGCGCGGAGAACGGGAGGAAAACTTCACCTTCGAGGTTTTGGACTTGCACGACGTGCGGCCCATTTTCAAAGTGACTGTAGCCGGAATCGGCGGGACTACGCGTGGTGGCGGGATAACCTTTAGAAGTCCCGATGTAGCAATTTCCCCCGACGGGTCGCTGTTGGCGATCTTGCTGGGTTCGCAACTCCGTCTTTATCAGCTTCCTACGAAAATGAACTAAACCTCCGTGAGGCACCCTTTTATCGCTTTTCCATCGCCACGTACTTCTGCGGGTACTCCGGCCCAATGTAATCCGCGCGTGGCCTGATCAGGCGGTTGTCATCGAGTTGCTCGATCACGTGGGCCGTCCAGCCGCTCACTCGTGAGACCGCAAAAATCGGTGTGAACAGATCCACATCGATGCCCAACGTGTGGTACGTCGATGCCGAGTAGAAATCCACGTTGGCGTTGAGCTTCTTGTCGTTCTGAATGAACTGCTCAATTTTGTTCGAATAGTCGAACCACTTCGGATTCCCGCTCGCTGCTCCCAGGTCCCGCGACATTTTCCGCAGGTGCGTGGCACGTGGATCTTCCGTGTGATAGACGCGATGTCCAAAGCCCGGCACCTTTTTCTTCTGCGCCAACATTCCCTTAACATGCTCGACCGGATCGGCGCCCGCTTTGTCGATTTCCATCAGGATCTTGAACACCGCCTCGTTGGCTCCGCCATGCAGCGGGCCTTTTAACGCACCGATAGCCGATGTAATCGCCGAATGCATATCCGACAGCGTGGCTGCCGTCACACGGGCGGCGAAGGTCGATGCATTTAACTCGTGATCCGCATGGAGGATCAGCGCAATATCCAATGCCTGCTCTGCTGTCTTTGAAGGCGGCTGGCCGTTGAGCATCAGCAGAAAATTTGCCGCATGGGAGAGCGACCGGTCAGGTTCGACCAGCGGCTTTCCTTTCCGGACGCGGTCGTAATTCGCGACCAGCATCGCAATTTGCGACGTCAGCCGGATCGCCTTGTTTACGTTCGCGTCATGATCGTTCTTGGTGTTCTCGGGATCGTAGTACGAGAGGGCTGACGTTAGCGTGCGCAGAACATCCATTGGAGGGACGTTCCTCGGCACCTCGCGCAACGCAGAAATAATTCCCGGATCTACATGCCGAGCCTCGGCCATGCGCGACCGCAACTGGCGCAGTTCATCTGCCTTTGGCAATCGTCCGAACCACAACAGGTAGCAAACCTCCTCAAAAGTCGAGTGGTCCGCCAACTCGTGAATGTCATATCCGCGATAGGCGAGAACGCCCGCGTCTCCATCGATGTAACAGATACTTGAGGTGGTCGCGACCACCCCCTCCAGCCCTTTGGGCGCATGAACACTGGTCAGACTTGACATAAATCCCCCATCCCCACTTCAGCCAAACATTTGATTTTACTCTAGAGTCCACGAATAAGGCGTTGCCCATCATCGCAGGACAAAACAGCAAAAGCACCGAGCGCCGCCATTCCGCCAGGCCTTTTCAGTTAAAGTATCCGGTAAATGAAATGCCAACTCGGCGTACTGCTTCTTCTTCTCAGTCTTGGTACTTCCACAATGAGCGCTCAATCCACCGACACTGCTGCATTCGACGCCGCTGCCGCGGAGCGATTCGCCAACCTTGCGCTCGCTTGCGTCCACAAGGAATATCCCAACAAACTAAGCCACAATCTCAACAGCGATGCCGACGTTGCGCCGCCTCGCAAACTCACGCCCGCTTTCTACGGATGCTACGACTGGCATTCTTCGGTACATGGCCACTGGCTGCTCGCGCGCCTGATCAGAACCTTTCCCAACGCTCCGTTCGTACCAGCCGCGCGCGAGGCGCTTCGACAAAGCCTCACCGCCGACAACATCGTGCAGGAGGCCGTCTATCTCCGCGCACCGGGACGAGCCAGCTTTGAACGACCTTACGGATTGGCCTGGCTGCTTACATTGGTCGCGGAACTCCGCGAGTGGGATGACCCGCAAGCCCGCGAAATGGCTGACAATCTCCATCCACTCGAAACAGCCGCACTGGAGCGCCTCAACGACTGGCTCCCTAAACTTTCTCACCCTGTCCGTATCGGAGAACATTCGCAGACCGCCTTCGCCCTCGGCCTCGCCCTCGACTACGCCCGCGCTCAGCACGATACAAAGTTCACCGACCTCCTAATCGCGCGAGCTCGCCATTTCTATCTGAACGACAAGAACTGCCCACTCGCCTACGAACCCTCGGGCGAAGATTTTCTATCACCCTGCATCGGTGAAGCCGACCTGATGCGGCGCGTGCTTCCGAACGACGAATTTGCGCGCTGGCTCCGGACTTTCCTACCGCAGATTTCGCTCGCGAAGAACGGACCATGGCTTGTGCCCGTCGTGTCTCCTGATCCAAGCGATCCGAAACTTGCCCATCTTGACGGCCTTAACCTCAGCCGCGCCTGGATGCTCGAGGGCATCGCCTCGGCGTTGCCCAAAAATGATCGGCGCCTGTCTGCCATCCGCTCCGCCGCCGAATCCCACCGCCGCGCTGGCCTCGCCGCCGTGACGGGCGCGCACTACGAAGGCGGTCACTGGCTCGGAAGTTTCGCGGTCTATCTGGTTACGAAAAGAGGAATTGCCCAACACTGAATTGCACTTGAGCATTCGTGGTATAGCGGCAGGTTTTACTGATGAGTGATCGCTGATGGCTGCATCCCACAAAAGTCCGATAGAATAATAGGTTTGCTAGCGCCCTCTGCACGCCCCCGCGTGACATCGCCTGCAATATTTGGAGTCCCGATGAAATCAAGATTGTTTATTCTCGCCCTAATCCTCGTTTTCTTTGTCCCCTTCGTCTTTGCTGACGAGGGCATGTGGCTTTACAACGCCTTTCCCAAAGACAAAGTCGAAAAGGCTTACGGCTTCAAGGTCACACAAGAATGGCTCGATCATGTTCGCCTCTCCTCAGTCCGCTTCAATAACGGCGGTTCCGGTTCTTTTGTCTCCGCCGACGGCCTTGCCTTCACCAATCACCACGTAGGAGCGAACTGCATTCAGAAGCTCTCCACCTCCGGGACCGATTACATGAAGTCCGGCTTCTACGCCAAAACACGCGAGGAAGAAGCCAAGTGCCCCGATCTCGAACTCAATGTGCTGGTTGGCATCGAAGATGTCTCCACCAAAATCAAGAGCGCGGCTCCATCGACAATGTCCGCCGCTGACGCCGGCCAAGCCCAGCGTTCGGCTATGAGCGCCATCGAAAAGGAATGCGCCGCCTCTTCCGGCCTGCGCTGCGACGTGGTCACCCTCTACTCGGGCGAAGTTTATAACCTCTACAAGTACAAAAAGTACACCGATGTGCGCCTCGTCTTCGCGCCCGAATTCGCCATGGCGTTCTTTGGAGGCGATCCGGATAACTTCACTTACCCGCGCTACGATCTCGACATAACTTTCTTCCGCGTCTACGAAAACGATAAGCCCGTTCATCTCGACAACTATCTGCGTTGGTCGACCACAGGCGTCAAAGACAACGACCTGATCTTCGTCTCCGGCCATCCCGGAGGCACGGATCGTCTCATCACCATGGACCAGGTCTATTTCCTGCGCGATGTGGATTTCCCGGCTCGCCTCGCCGCCTATAAGCTGCGTATCGCCGACCTGCAAGCCTTCAGCGCGCCAGTCTCCCGAGAACGCCCGCGTCGCCCAAGAAGACATCTTCGGTCTTCAGAACAGCCAGAAAGCGATCACCGGTTATCTCGAAGGTGCGCGCAACCAGACCGCCATGTCGGAAAAGAACCGCGCCGAGCAGGAGCAGCGTGCCCAGTACGCAGCGCAGCATCCGGGCGCAAACAATCCCTGGGAAGAGATCGCCGCAGCCGTCGAAGTCAATCGCTCGATTTACAAACCTCTGATGTACGTGGAGCGCATGAGTGGCCTGAATTCAAATTTGTCGCGGATGGCACGCGTGCTGGTGCGCGCCGCGGACGAGAAGCCCAAGCCCAATGGCGAGCGCTTGCGTGAGCTTCGCGACTCGAACTTGCCGTCACTCGAGCAGGCGTTATTCTCGACTGCTCCCGTCTACAAAACCCTCGACACCGCGGTCCTCACAAGTTCCTTCACGCTTTTGCAGCAGGCTCTCGGCAACGATGATCCGGCCGTCAAAGTAGCGCTGAATGGCAAGACTCCCGCGGAAGCCGCCAAGGAACTGATTGCCGGCACCAAGCTCGATGACGTCGCCATACGCAAGCAGTTATACGAAGGAGGCAAAGCAGCCATTGACGCCAGCACCGACCCGCTCATCGTCCTCATGCGCAATGTCGACGGAGAAGCCCGCGCCGCCCGCAAGCGTTTTGAAGACGAGGTCGATGCCGTCGAACGTCGCGATGGCGCCACCATCGTTCATGCGCTCTTTGAGAAATCGGGATATAGCCTGCCCCCCGACGCCGGCTTCACGCTTCGTCTCAGCTATGGGCCGGTCAAGGGCTACGAGGAGAACGGGAAGGCAATTCCCTACTTCACCACCATGGGAGGTGCATTTCAGCACGCCGAAGAACACGGCAGCAAATTTCCCTACGCGCTGCCAGAAAGCTGGCTGAATGCGAAGTCCAAGCTGAACCTCAAGACCCCTCTGAACTTCGTCTCGACCGCCGACATCATCGGCGGGAATTCGGGCAGCCCCACCGTCAACAAGGCTGGAGAAGTAGTCGGCATCATCTTTGACGGCAACATCCAGTCGCTCGTCCTCCACTTCTATTACGAAGACAAAATTTCGCGCGCGGTCAGCGTCGATTCCCGGGGAATATTGGAAGCTCTCCGCAAGATCTATAACGCGGGTGGGTTGGCGAATGAACTAACGGGATCATCAGCAGGAGGGGCAGCAAAGAAATAGTATTCTTTCAAGCCTGCGTATTCCGATTTTGGGCAGATCAGAGCTAACGGCGACGCTCCCTTCCCTCAGTCTTTCTCCTGCTCCGCAATGAACTCGTCTACGGTCAGGACCGTTGCCTGCGTCGGAAAGATCTTCTCGGTCAGGACGCGATGCACTTCCGCATCGTTATCGAAGCACGCGTCCTTGAGCACGATGCTTCGAAAATCCAGGTCGAAAGCCCTCCTCAGCGTGGAGAGGGTAATCCCGCTGGTCGAGATTCCGAAAAACACCAGATTCTCAATTTCACGAGTGCGAAGAATCAGGTGCAGCTGATTCTCCGAAAATGCGGCGATCCGTTGCTTGTAGACAACAAGGTCTCCGGGACGCCGGATAGCGCTATGAAACTCCGCGGACGGCGATCCCTTCACGAAAAGATTATTTTCCTTGATCCTCTTCAGCCGCGAGTCGGTGTTGGGAAGTTCAGGATGTCCCTCCGAGAATCCCAGCCCCACATGAATCAGTAAAAAGTGTTTCTTCCGGGCAAATTCGACCGCCCTCGCTGCATTCGGAATCACTGCCTCCGCGCTGGGCGAAAATCCAAGAATCCCAGCCTGAAAATCCAGCGTCAGCAACGCAGTTTTCTCCGGGTCAAGTTTCATCTGTATCCCCTCCCGTCATTCGATGATCCCCATCACCGGATGATTCGCGGGAATCGCACTTCAGAGATTTCCCGCCCGCCGCGCCTTGAACGTATACACAACCGCGAGCAGCGGAGGCGCCAGCAGCACTCCCCAGAACGGGATCACAAATCCAAGAACGATTGGAACCAGAATCGAGGCCCATATCGGCACCCGCGCAACGCGCCGCATCAGATAGGGCTGTAGCAGCAGACCGTCCACGGTAACGATCACCGCATAAAGTATGAGGACATAAAGAGGATGCCGCCAATCGTGCCATCGAACCGTCGCGGCCAGCACCGGACCGATTAATCCTAGAAGAGGCCCAAAGTGCGGAATGATTTGCAACACCGCCGCGAGTGCTGCCCACAGTGGAGCCCATGGAACGTGAATGATCCAGAGCCCCAGCAGCCACAAGCAACCAACCGCCACCGAATCCTGCAGTTGCGCGAGCGCCCAACGTCCAAGCGCCGAGGCAGTCGTCCGCACGTGGTCTGAGGCAGGCATTTCGGTTCAATCGCTCGTCGCTCTGATGCAGAATTCGCAGCCCGCGCGGCTAGAAGTTTGTCGCAAATTCAGTCGGCAACCGCGGAGTCGCTCCCGCCTGCGAACACACATAGCGCGCAACTTCATTTGCGATCGCGTTGACTTTGTCGAGATCCAATCCGCGAAGCAATCCGAGAACCATGGCCGCCGTGAACGCATCCCCCGCGCCAACCGTATCGATAACCTGCACCGGCTTCGGCGCACATTCCGACCACCGGCCATTTTCGTAAAGCAGGCTTCCGTCCGGTCCCCGCGTAAGCGCCACCAGCCGCAAATGAAACGCGCGCGCAAGTTCTTCCATCGGGCCTTCATCGACGCTTCCCGCCGCGCCTCTCAGTCCAAATGTTTTCACAAGAACCGGCAACTCATCCTGATTCAACTTAAGAACGTTTGCCAAATGAAGCGATTGCTCAATCACGTCGCGCGAATAGTAGCTCTGCCGTAAATTGATATCGAAGACACGCAGCGCATGGGCAGGCGTAGCGGCAACAAGCTGTTGAATTGTATGCCGTGAAACCGGACGTCGTTGCGCGAGACTGCCGAAACAAATCGCGTCGGCCTCGCGCGCGGCGGCGAGCGCCTCCTCCGTTGCCACCATCAGGTCCCACGCGACGTGTTCCTGAATCGTGAACCGCGCCAACCCGTCGCCAGAAATCTTGACTGTAGCCGTTCCGGTCGGAGCAACGTCGTCCAATTGCACCGTGCTTTCAGGCAGCCCAAGTCCCTGAAAACGGCGAATCACTTCTCGCCCGAGATCGTCTTTCCCGACGCGAGTGATGACCTGGCTGTTCGCGCCCAGCGCGTGCGCGTGATAGGCAAAGTTGGTCGGCGCTCCACCCAGTTGCGGCCCGGCGGGCAGCATGTCCCACAGCACCTCGCCGATACCCACCACGTTAAACTTCATTGGCCGCGACATCCATTCCATAGACAAGGATCAATAAGTGCTTTCGAGGAAGTGTACAGCCATGGTCTTCCACCCAGCCGCATCTCGCCTTACGTGGATCGTAGATGGTGCAAATGCTTAATCCTCCTCCCAAGTCTTGCTTCTTGCACCCTACGCTGCTATTTTTCGTTGGGCGTATCGAACGGCCAACGTTAACCGAACTTAAGCAATCCATAGCTCGTTCTGAGACGTACTTCAGGAGGATGAAGAAATCGGGGTGCCGAGCATTGACACCAACTCGATGACCTCGGACCTGGCTCTGGTCGCGGCGATCCGGTCGGGCGACGAAGCGGCGATGGCGGCCCTTTATGATCGCTATTCCTCCATCGTGTATGCGGTCGCGCTCCGCGTCTTGCAGGATACGGGCGCGGCCGAAGACGTACTTCAGGATATCTTCATGCAGCTATGGCGAAAGCCCGCGGCCTTCGATGCCAGTCGCGGTAACATGGCGGCCTGGTTGGCTGTGATCTCCCGCAACCGCGCCATAGATGCGCTGCGCCGCCGCCGTCCTGAAAACGATATTGATAATGTGGTCGTCTCGGTCGAGCCTGACCTGGCGTCGGACGCTGACCGCTCCCGGGCCATCGGCAAGGTCCGCGATGTGCTCCAAACCATGGCGCCGCCAGCAGCGTTCAGCACTCGAGATGGCGTATTTTGAAGGTTTGACTCACGCCGAGATTGCCGAAAAAACGGGCGAGCCCTTGGGAACGATCAAGACCCGGATTCGCACCGGACTACTGTCACTACGAAAAGTGTTAGCCGCATGAGCGTGCACGAACAATTCGCCGAAGACCTTTCGCTCTACGCGTTAGGTTCGCTTGAAGGTGCGGAGCGCATCGCGCTCGAAAAGCACCTGGAAGAGTGTGCCTCATGCCGCCGCGAACTCGATCTTCTACGAGGCGACCTCGGATTGCTCGCCATGACCGCGACCGGCCCAAAGCCCCCGGCTCGCTCGCGCCAGCGCCTCCTGTCAGCAATCGCCAACGAACCACGTGTTACAACAGCTGCCGGAAAGCCACTCCCCGAACGCCGCTCCTGGTGGGGAGTCTTAGGTTGGGTCGCTGCGGCTGCCATGGTTCTTCTTTCGATTGGCTTGATCCGGCAGAACTCTTCGCTCGAGCGGAATCTTGCGTCCTTGCAAAGCCGCTTCGACGCGCAGAGCAGCAATCTGCAACAGGCCAATGAAATCGTTTCGACGCTCCTCGATCCGGAAGCCAAAAAGATTGAACTGGTAGCTGCGGGAAGCAAGCCGCAGCCCCGAGGCAAGGCGATTTACCAGCGCCGCAACCGCAACCTGATTTTCCTGGCCAGCAATCTGGCTCCGTTGCCTGCGGACAAGATTTATGAGCTGTGGCTCTTCCCTGCTAACGGCGGCGCACCGATCGCAGCCGGCTTGTTCAAGCCCGACGCGCATGGCAGCGCAACCCTCGTGAATCCTCCGTTGCCGGAAGGCGTCGAGGCTAAGAATTTTGTGGTAACCCTCGAGCCCGAATCAGGCTCGCATGAGGCCCCCCGCGGAACTCCCGTCATTGTCGGAATTGGCGAGTGAAATGAAACCCTTTTACGGGGTCACTAATTGCTTCACAGTTTCCGAACTCCCCTTGTGAAAAGCATCGCCCGGATAACTGGCCTTGATCGCATACTTCCCTGCGGTGGAGAAAGATGTGGTAAAAGTCGCAACGCCATTTGTCGTCGTGCCTGTTCCGATTTTGGTGGCGCCGTTGTAGAAACTCACGACCTCCCCGTTTGGCACAGTCGGATCGGCAGTAATCGTGGCAGTGAAGGTCACCGACTGGTTGACCTTCGATGGGTTGGACGATGCTGCCACTTCGGTGCTCGTGGTAACGAAAAGCCCGTTCAACAGCACGCCGACGGTACCAGGCGGCCGGTTGATACAACGAGCCACGCACAAGCTAGCTACCAACAAATCAGGCCCTGCCGTCTCCGTTTACATCCGCAATGGCGACCGATCTAGCGGTTTTTCCGCCTGATCTGAAGCGTGCAGGCGACTGAAACGTTCCATCACCATTGCCCGACCAGCACACTTACACCACCGTTCCCTCCGCAGTTGGTGGCCTTGGAGCAGTTGACCACAGCCAGATCCGGCTTCCCGTCGCCATTTACGTCCGCGACGGCCACCGATTCGGCAGCACCAGCACCCGAGCTGTAACTGGCAGCCGCCTGGAACGTGCCGTCGCCGTTCCCCAGCAACACGCTTACTCCCCCAATATTCTCGTCGGAGTTCTGGTAAAAATTGGCCACCACCAGATCCGGTTTGCCGTCCCCATTCACGTCCGCCACCGCGACCGATGAGGCATCATACGAAGCCGTGCCATAACTACGCGCAGCCTGAAAGCTGCCGTCACCATTCCCCAGCAACACACTCACTCCGCCGATACCCGATCC
Organism: uncultured Acidobacteriaceae bacterium; assembly: GCA_963822545.1. Classification (GTDB taxonomy): domain Bacteria; phylum Acidobacteriota; class Terriglobia; order Terriglobales; family Acidobacteriaceae; genus Acidiflorens. The sequence goes on along the minus strand of CAWGIB010000009.1, from coordinate 335,886 downwards.
GTTGGGGCAACTATCGAGGCATTTGTTCGCCACCACCAGATCCGGCGTGCCGTCGCCGTTCACGTCAGCGACCGCGACCGAGGCAGTGTAAAACCCGCCGGGGCTGTAAGGAATTGCCGCCTGGAATGTGCCATCGCCATTTCCCAGCAGCACGCTCACCACGCCAGCGCCATTACAGGCGCCGGTTGGGCAGGCGCTCGTCATCACCAAGTCAGGGCGGCCGTCCCCATTCAGGTCTGCTATCGCCACCGAAGAACCGTGGTATCCGCCCGACCCGTAACTCACGGCCGCCCGGAAAGTACCATCGCCATTCCCCAACAGCACGCTGACGCCGCCGTTGTTGCAATTCGAACTGCTCTGGCAAACGTTGGCCACCGCGAGATCGGGATGCCCATCACCGTTCAGGTCTCCGATCGCAACCGAAACGGCATTCGGGCCACCGGAGTCGTAGCAAACGGGCGACTGGAACGTCCCATCTCCATTTCCGATGAGCACGCTCACGACGCCACCGTCGCCGGACCCGCATGTTCCGCTCGACCCGCCATTAGCGACCACCAGATCGGGAACACCATCTCCGTTTACATCTTCAACCACAACTGAATCCGCGCCAGACCCGCCGGAGTCGTAGACCACGGTACTCTCAAACTTCACAAGCGGCTTCTGCCCAGCACGGACTCGCTGTGCAGCCACAGGCGACTTTTGTAGCTCGGGGAGTGCGCTCTGCTGAGTGATGCCAGCGAGTGGGCTTTGTTGCGCAGATGCAAGCAGGATCAGAAGCGCGACAAATACGAAGGTCGACAAAGAGAAGATCGAGAAACAGGTGGAGCGGAGAGACTTCATAACTATCCCCTGGGCGAACCTATCGGAGAGGTGCTGGACCACAAACGCCCACCGGGATTGCCTTACTTGATTAGCTTCTGGTAAGTAAGAACGGTCATCAACGGCGGTATCGCTCGTTGACAGCCAACTATACGCCCATTTGGGAACAGATTAAATATCCGCCGCAAATCGGCGAGCGCACTCTTAAGCCTTGTCATCCGCCTTGTCATCCCGAACGAAGTGAGGGATCACTACCTGTCTTAAGCGCAGTCCCTCACTTCGTTAGGGATGACAACCTGGAACTGGAAAGAAAAAATAAAGACTATAAGAAGAAGTTTTACCCTTCCATCGTCGAAACATCCCCGGCGTCTACGCCCAGTTCCTTCGCCTTCAGGAACCGTCGGAGAATCTTCCCCGACCGCGTCTTCGGTAGCGCCGTCACAAACTCAATCGCGGATGGCGTGGCAATTGGCCCCAGCTCACGCCGCACATGCTCAATCAGAGCCGCTGCCAACGTGTCCGAAGCCACATGGTTCGCCCGGCACTGCACGAAGCATTTGATAGTCTCGCCTTTTAGCTTGTCGGGAACTCCGATCGCAGCCGCCTCGGCCACCGCTGGATGCGAAACCAGCGCGCTTTCAACCTCCGCGGTCCCAATCCGATGTCCTGCTACGTTCAACACATCGTCAGCCCGTCCCAGCACGGTGATGTATCCATCTTTATCTTTCAGCGCCACGTCGCCCGTCACGTAACAACCGGGAATCTGCTGCCAGTCGCGCTCGTAGCGCGAAGCATCTCCCCAGACCGTTCGCAGCATGTGCGGAAACGGACGCTTCAATACCAACCGTCCGCCAACTCCCGGAGCCACTGGTTTGCCTTGCTCGTCCACCACATCCGCCTCCGAGCCCGGCACCGACACGCCGCACTTTCCCGGACGCATCGCGATACGTTGGCGGCGTTCCGATCGCTGGACCGCCCAACTCAGTCTGCCACCAGTTGTCGATCACGTAGCCCCACTTGCCGTCGCCCGCCAGGTAAGTCTGCGCCCAGCGCCACGCCTCGGGATTCAACGGCTCGCCCAGCACAGGCAATCACGCGCAACGACGTCAGGTCATATTTTTGCGGATACTGCTCGCCATAGCGCATGAACATCCGCAACGCTGTGGGCGCCGTGAATATCTTGCTGACCGCGTAACGCTCCACGATCTCCCACGCAATCCCGGGGTTCGGATAATCAATCGCACCTTCGCGAAACAGCGTAGTCGCGCCCGCGCACAACGGCCCATAAACAATGTACGAATGTCCCACCACCCACCCAATATCAGACGTGCACCAGAACACATCCCGATCACCAACATCGAAGTAACTCTTCAAGTGATAGGTGATGCCCACCATATATCCGCCATGGACATGCAGCACGCCCTTCGGTTTGCCGGTCGAGCCCGACGTATAGAGCAAATACAACGGATCTTCCGAATCCATCTCCTCCGCCGGACACTCTGCGGGAAACTTCATCAGATCGTTGAAGTCGATCTCGCGTCCACTCAACACCGCGGCCTGTCGCGAGAACACGACTACCTTCTCCACGAATTCGATTCCATCCAGCGCCTCATCCACGATGGGCTTCAACGGAACTGTCTTTCCCCGCCGGAATCCGACATCGCCCGCGATCACCACCTTCGCCCGCGCGTCGGTGATGCGGTCGCGCAACGCGGTGTGCCCCAACCCCGCATACACCACCGAGTGGATCGCGCCAATTCGCGCGCATGCCAGCATCGCGATCACACCTTCCGTCGTGAGCGGCATGTAGATTACAACCCGGTCGCCCTTGCCGACTCCCAGCGACTTCAGCCCGTTCGCGAACCGGCAGACCTGCCGGTAAAGCTGTCCATAGGTGACGATGCGTTCCGTTCCATCCTCGCCCAGCCAGATGAACGCTGCCCGGTTCGCGCGTTCCGAATTGGCATGGCGATCAAGCGCGTTGATCGTGATATTGGTTTTGGCGCCGACAAACCATTTGTGATGGACGCCATCCCAGTCGAGCACCTTCGACCACGGCTTGGTCCACGTGAACTTGCGCGCCTCGGCAGCCCAGAAGCCTTCCGGATCCTTCACCGACCGTTCGTAGTCGGCAGCCCAGTTCTTGTTCTGAACCTGATCAACCACGATTTTGGGTGCGGGATACTCCGGTTCAACAGAAAGAAGGTTGGAAATATTGGTGGGGGTCAACGTCGCGGCCATTGGGAGGCTCCTTGGCAATTACCATTATGCCCGGCCGAGGGCCCGGCAGAATGCGGCGATTCTGACCTTGGAGGACACCCCATGCAGTGATGCGCGTCACAGCCTATTGTTTGGGAGCGGAAACCGGCCTACTGGTGCAGCAGGCTGCGGACTCTCTGGAGTAAGGTATCGAGCGGAAAAGGTTTCTGCAGCACGCTGGCGGGCGCCTCGCTCGACCATTAAGCGACGCCTGGTCAGGATTCCCGGACATGAACAGGACCTTGGTCTCCGGCCTCGAAAGGTTTAGCCGATTCGCCAGTTCATGCCCTCCCATGTTGGGCATGACGACATCGGTCACCACCAGGTCGATCTTCTTCTTGTGAGCATTCGCAATCTTAAGGGCTTCCACTCCGTCCGAAGCGCATAAAACCGTGTAGTCATTCCTCTTCAAGAACTCGTGGATCAGGTCTCGAATTCCTTGCTGATCCTCGACCAGCAAAATCGTACCCGTTCCCTTGGCAGAAGCGTCCGCACCTTTGGATTTGCGAATCGCTTGCCCATCGCCTTGTTCGGCGCGCGGGAAATATATCTCGAACGTCGTTCCGACCTCCGGTTTGCTGGTGACCGTTATCCATCCCCCGGTCTGCTTCACCACTCCGTAGACGATCGCAAGCCCAAGCCCCGTCCCTTTTCCCGGCTCCTTCGTCGTAAAGAAAGGCTCGAAAATGTGGCTCTGTACCTCGCCGCACATTCCCGTGCCCGTATCGCTCACAGAAAGTATTGTGTATGTGCCGGGAGGAATCGCTCCATGACTTGCAATTCGCGCCTCGGTCAGCTCGCTGCTTCTCGTTCTGATCGCGAGCACTCCGCCATTCGGCATCGCATCCCGCGCGTTCACCGCCAGGTTCAAAATCACCTGCCCCACCTGATTTGAATCGGCCTTCACGAACTGCGGCTCGGCGTCCGGTTGCACCTTCAGTTTGATCTGCGGAACAATCACTCGCTCCAGCATTCTTGCCGTCTCGGTCAGCACCCCATTCAAATCCAGCACCTGAAGTTCGAGCAATTGCCGTCGGCTGAAAGCCAGCAACTGGTGCGTCACCGCCGCCGCCTGGTTGACTGCCTGTTCGATCTCCAATGTATCTTGGTGCGCTGCGTCCGCCGGGTCCAAACGGCTGCGCAAGCGCTCTGTCTGCGCCTGGATCAGCATCAGCAGATTATTGAAGTCGTGAGCTACGCCGCCCGCCAGCTGGCCCACCGCTTCCATCTTTTGCGAATGTCGAAGCTGCTCTTCCAGCCGTTTGTTCTCGGTAATGTCATACAGCACGCCCTGCATCAGCAGTGCGCGATCTTCGCTTCCGTTCAGCAAAACGCCCTCATCGCGGAACCACAATACCCGCCCATCCGCCGCGAACATGCGGTACTCAGCCTTGAACAGCTTCCTCGTTTCCTCAAAATGTTTTTCCGCAGCCGCCGCGATTTCACGGTCTTCCGGATGGATGTGGTTCATCCAGTTCCACGGATCGCGCAGCCACTCTTCCGGCGAGAATCCAAGAATGGTCTGAATTTGCGGGCTCACATAGTGCCATGGCCCGCCCGTTCCGAGCTCGGCAATGTACGTGATTGCCGGCAAGTGCTCCACCAGCGTCTTATAACGATCTTCTGCGGCTCGAAGCTGCGTCTTATCCCGATCGCGTTCGATCGCAAGCGCCGCTAGGTGCGTGGCGTGTGCAATCAATCGCAAGTCCTGCGAAGCGGGCAGCCGCGGCTCTCGATAGTAGACCGCGAACGTCCCTAGCATCGACCCATCTTGCGATGCGACGGGCGTGGACCAGCAGGCACGCAGTCCGTGTGGAAGAGCTAGGTGGCGACAGCTCGCCCAGAGCGGGTCCATCGCGATATCTGAAACGATGACGGGTTCTCGCCGGTAGATCGCCGTCCCACAGGAACCCATGCACGGCCCGGCTTTCACGCCGTCAACCATCCGGCAGTATTCTTCGGGAAGACTCGGCCCCGCCGCGCTTCGCAGCGTCTCTCCATCCGGCTCAAGAAGAAGGACGGAACACAGCAGGCCCGCCTGCTGCCTTTCAATCTCAATGCAGAGGGTTTCAAGGATGCGATCGAGCGAATTCTGGGCAACCACCATCGCCAGGATCTTCTCGTCGAGCAGAGAGAGGCCGTCTGCCATCTCCCGTTGCCCTTGCGTGCTCGCTTTTTGCGTACCTACGGACACGACCCACCCCGGCCTATCTTCACGCCGCCGGGTGTTACCACCAAGTTACCGAAGTAATTTTGAGGTCAATGCGCCGCAGGCGGGCGAAACCCAAACAGCGTTCCTGCTCTTGAAGAAATGGCCAGATGCAGCTTCACGACCGCCGAGGACTTCTCACGTCCCGGCGGTCGCGTAAGTCTGCTTACTCAAAAACGGGGCGGACCCATTTGCTCGCCCCATTTCTCGCTTCCATCTTCAAACGTACACCGGCGCTCCTTGAGTTCGCTCGCCTGCTTTTCGGACAAAAAACTAGGCGAGGACGAGTCACCTGCGATGCTCCACAGCCAAGCCGCGATTACTGGGTCGCCACTCCCACCAGAACAGTCGGCTTCCCGCTGTTGGTGGTTGGTAAGGTTCCCCCAACGGCGATGCCGGTATCGTCCTTGGTGTCCACGAAGCCAGTAAGCGTCGTGATGTGGCTCAAGGCGGGTGTGGCGGCCGAAAGGTTCTGGTTGTTGGAGTCGTTGACGAAGTACGCGACGAAGTAATAATCAACGAGCGTCGACAAGCTAAGACTGATCGGGTCAAGCTTGATGACGCAGGGACTCGTGTTGGAAACCGGTTGCACCGGACAAATAGAAGTATCGGTGAGGTTGATACTCGGGTTGGAGACACCTCCATAGGTCACCTTCGTGACGGCACCGACCGTGTAAGCCGAACGTGCAGTGGTTGCGTACAAAACCATGTTGCCAAGATCGGCGTGGCTACCGCCAGTGAAGGCGATGGAAAGCACGGTTTGCGTCGAATTGGTTGGCATCACGGAAGTGCCGGCAATAAGGTTCACCGAGGAAAATCCGGCCCAGTTCGGGCTCGAAGCGGTCGTGAACACCCCAGCAACGATGTTACCCTGGACGGTTTTTGCCTGAGTTCCTGCCACAGCAAACGTCGCCAGAAGGAGTATGAGGAGAGCGATAGCTGATTTCTGAAAGTTCTTCATGTGCTTATCTGCATGTTCGGCCCCGTTTTGGATTTTGCAGGAGCGCTGCAAACGGCGGCCTTTTCCATCGATCGTTGGCATCACTATCTCTAATCACTCATGACGGCAAGCAGGAAGTAAGGCGACGAGCCATTGTTCCCGCTAGGCAGGGTTTTTCCGACTGTCAATTGCGTCTCGTCCGCTCCGACGTACCATCCGGTCAGGGTGGTGTTCGGGTACACCCCATGAGTCGACGAGATATCAGTTCCGGTCGTGAAATACACGACGAGGTAGTAGTCACTCTTCGACGAAAGTTTCAGCGTGATTGGATCGAGCCGTACGATGCAGGGATTGGTTACAGAGACGGGTTGCGATGGACAAACAGAAGTATCGGTGATCTTGATGGTCGGATTGGAGATGCCGCCCAGTTTCACGGGCACAACGGTTTTTATTTTCTGTCCTCGGGTTGCGGTGCTGTAAAGGACCATGTTGCCCACAGCGGCTGTGGTTCCACCGGTGAAGCCGATGTAGAAGGTTGTCGTGTTACTGGCCAGGGGGAAAAGACCAGATCCGGAAACCTCACTAAGCGCCGAGTAACCAGTCCATGCACCTACGGTGGTGATGGGTCCGACGCCGGCAGCAAGATTAAAGGGTGGGGCAGCGGCACTCTGGGCCACCACGGTCATTACGACAAGAACAATCAACGTCACAAAACTAGAAATTTTCATAAATGGGTGCAGAATTCCGGCGAGCCGTTTAAATTTTGCAGCCAAGGCTGCAAGCAGCGGCCGGTCGTCGCGACACCTGCCAGCTGTTGTCAACTCGTCTGCACGGCAACGAGGAAATAAGGAGCATTGCCGCCACCCGGTGTGGGCGCGGGATTTCCTACTTTGAGCTGGGTTTCGTCGCCCGCTTCGAAGATGCCGGTCAAGCTGGTGTTCTGGGCCTGCGTAGAAGCGCCTTGGAGAGAACCGTTATTGGAGTCGTTCACGAAATACATCACGAAGTAATAGTCGTTTTGTGGCAAGAGCTTCAGGGTGAGGGGGTCCAATTTGATGACGCATGGATTGGTTGTCGAAACCGGCTGAGTCTTGCAGACCTTCTTGTTGGTCAGGTCGATAGTCGGGTTTTTAACCCCGCCCAGAGTCACGGGCGTGACGGTAGCAATGGTGGATTGACGCGTCGCGGTTGTGTAAAGAACCATGTTGCCGATATCAGCTTCGGTACCGCCCGTGAACGCGATATAGAGGACCGTTTTAGTGCTAGTCAATGGAAAGATCGTGGGTCCTGCAATGATGTTGATCGCGGAGTAATTGGACCATTCACCGACACTGCTTGTGGTTCCAACACCCGCAACCCAGTTACTTCCCATCACGAACGGGGCCTGCATGGTCAGGAGAAAGATCAGCAGGGCACACGTTGAGCCTCGGAGAGTGTTTTTCATAGAAGCGAGAGTCCTCCCGACCGTTGGATTTTGCAGGTCACCTGCAAGCGGAAGGGGGTAATTCAGGGTCCCGAAAAGAGCGGCACAACGGGGAAGGATAGTCTAACGCCGTCTCTGAGTTCGAAAGATTCCCATAGATCGGAGACGGTGTCAAGTCGTGGCGCGAAAGGTTCCCTGCCTGTGTAGGCACTGCGTCAGATGGTCAGTAAGTTCTGTTGACATTGGATCGCCTAGACCTCCTGATCCCGAATTTGAAATTCTCACGGTTCGTCTCCGCGCGCCACTCCGCCCAACAAGTCGAATTTGAATGGAATCTCACCGATTACTGCTCTCGCCAACTATCCCAACTCTGGACACGTTCCGGGGTTTTCTCTACTCTGCTTTCAATGGTGCGGTTAAACACTGATTGGGGATTGCGTGGCAGACATCGTCATTCACTCTAAGTGGTGGACGGGAGTAGCACGCGTCGCGCTGTTCATGATCACTTGTGCCTTGGTGCTGATCGCCGCCGGGGTGGCAATGCCCACGCTCCCCGATCTGTGGTCACAGGTTATCTTGGGCGTATCCACCAGCCTTGTCACCCTTGCACTGACTAAGCTCTTCGCACGGTGGGATGGACTTGAACTGAAAGATGTTGGGGCTGCCATAGCATCCAGGAGCTGGCTACGCTTGGCGATCGGGTTCCTGATTGGCTTGGGCCTCGTCGGGCTGCAGGCTTCCATGGTCGGCGTCGTGGGACGCACTCGTTGGGTGCGTTCGCCAGAAGTTGGGTTCAGCGCAACCAGTACTGCCTTGGCCGCCTATCTTGTCTTGTCATGTAGGGAAGAGCTTGCCTTTCGCGGCTATCCGTTACGCCGTCTGGACTGTCTTTTCGGGCCTTACGCGGCTCAGTTGCTTGTAGCCCTCGCGTTCGCGATTGAGCATGTGGCGGGAGGGTATAGCTGGACAAACGCCATGCTGGGAGTCGCAACGGGATCGTTGTTATTTGGGATGGCGGCACTGGCGACCCGGGGACTCGCAATACCGATCGGTCTGCACGCCGCTTGGAACTTTGGCCAATGGGTACTCGGCGGCAAGGAGATGCCGGGTCTCTGGAGGGCGGTCAATCCGCAGGAAGTCCAACCGCATTTGGAACGGGTTGGGATGATCAGCTATGTCATCGTGATGGTGCTCGCGACATTTGCTTTTTGGTGTTTCTATAAACGACGAATAAGCACCGATCGCCCCTGAAACTGTTCCGTCTTCGCTGGTGAAAAATCCCATTACAATCGCTAAGAAAATCAAAGATCAGAAGACGATCGGGTTGGGTGGTGCCCGGAGTCGGAATCGAACCGACACGTCCTGTTACGGACCCGGGATTTTAAGTCCCGTGCGTCTGCCAGTTTCGCCATCCGGGCGGCAGAACAGAATATTCAATATAAACGAAGCCAAACTTCAGCCGCATCCCGCAACCTTTTTGCCAGCATTCCACATCTGCTTTACAAGCTTTTACATACCCTCCGCTCCCCGTGCCTTCCATACAACTTTTCCCGACTTTTCGGGTTCCATATACTTAGGACAAATCTCTCGGAGGAAATCTTGGAAGAGTCACGCATTTCTCGCAAAGCAGTCCGCTGGGCTGGTCAAGCTGTCGTTTTGTCGCTGGTGCTCTTCACCTGGGCTGCAAGCGCATGCGCCCAAAACACCCGCATGTCCCCCAATCAGGACGAGTCTGACGGCGTCAGCGTCGGCGGTAATTGGTACGAGTTCAGTTCCACCGACAAGATGACCGCGGCGAAAAAGGTCCGCTTTGAGCTCCAGGCCGACAACTACTTCCGCGAAGATCCTAACTACAAGCCTCGCGTCGTTTTGTATTGCAGCAATGGCAAGCTCAAACTGGGAGACTTCAATCCCGGCGTCCGGCTGCCTCCTCCGAATCGTCCCGGCTTTTGGGGCCAGCCCCAGCTGGAAGTCATGGTTCGCGTCGACGATGTGCACTATTTCAAGGGCTGGAACTGGGTGCGCGGCCACTTCCTGTCCATGGATAAAGGCACAGTTCGCGGCCTGATCGGCGCGCAGGTTTTCAAGGTAGAACTTCCGACCCGCAGCGGCCGGCAAATCGCCGAATTTTCGCCCGCCGGACTCGATCTCGGTCGTGTCCGCGAGGCCTGCGATTTGACTCCCAAGAAGCCCAGCAAAGACTAGGTACCCACTTCATCATTATCCCGGGGAGGCGTCCTTCGCCTCCCCTTTGTTTTCTTGTCGTTCGCCATCCTCGTCACAACCACCCTGCTTCATTTCTCACAACTCCGCGTGACAGGCCGCACTGTCCGCCGCTACCCCAAAGCGCATGATGAGCGGTAATCGCGTATTGGGGGATCGAATGAAAAGAGTTCTTATCCTTGGAGCCGCAGGACGCGACTTTCACAACTTTAACGTAGTTTTCCGCGAGAATCTTGACTATCACGTGGTGGCCTTCACCGCTGCTCAGATTCCCGATATTGCGGGCCGTCAATACCCACCCGAACTCGCCGGACGCCTCTATCCAGAAGGCATTCCCATCTTTGAGGAAAAAGATCTGGAGAAGATCATCGCCGAAGAAGATGTCGATACCGTGGTCTTCTCTTATAGCGATGTCTCCTATCCGACGCTCATGCACCTTGCCTCGCGCGTGATTGCCGCCGGCGCCGATTTTTGGCTGCTCGGCACGGAGCACACCCAGATCGAATCTTCCGTTCCCGTCGTCTCCGTGTGCGCCACCCGCACCGGATGTGGCAAGAGTCCCGTCTCGCGCCTGGTCGCCTCCGACCTCCGCAAACTTGGTCGCAAGCCGGTTGTCATTCGCCACCCCATGCCCTACGGAAACCTTGCCGAGCAGGCCGTCCAGCGTTTCGCCACGCTGGCCGATCTCGACACGCAGCAATGCACCATCGAAGAGCGCGAGGAATACGAACCGCACATCCAACTCGGCACCGTCGTCTACGCCGGCGTGGACTACGAAAAAATTCTGCGCCAGGCCGAAAAGGAAGCGGATGTCATCCTCTGGGACGGCGGCAACAATGACACTTCCTTCTATAAATCGGATCTCGAAATCGTCGTCGTCGATCCGCACCGCCCTGGCCACGAACTAGCTTACTTCCCGGGCGAAGTGAATCTACGCCGCGCCGACGTCCTCATCATCAACAAGGTCGACACAGCTGCCATCCATGACGTCGAAACCGTGCGCCAGAACATCAGACTCTGCAACCCCGATGCAACCGTTATAGAAATGGCCTGCCGCGTCTCCATCCCCAATCCTCAGCTCATCAAGGGCAAACGCGTTCTGGTAGTCGAAGACGGCCCGACGCTCACTCATGGAGAGATGCCATACGGCGCAGGTGTTGTCGCGGCGCAGGCAATGTGACGCGGCGAAACTGATTGATCCGCGGCCCTTTGCCGTTGGATCAATTCGCGGAACCTATGAACGCTATGGTCACCTGACCAGCCTGCTACCCGCGATGGGTTACAACGCAATGCAGCGGCACGAACTGGAAGAGACCATCCGGCAGACGCCCTGCGATCTGGTGTTGATTGCCACTCCAATCGATCTGGCCCGCGTCATCAAGATCGACAAGCCGGCGCTGCGAGTTACATACGAGGTGGAAGAACTGACCAAGCCCGGTTTGACCGATCAACTGGCCGCACTGCTTGCGCGGCGCGAGCACGCGTTGGTCTAAATCAAGGAGCGATGGGCGTCCCGCGGTTGGAAATCGAGGGCGCCCCGCTTGTCTCACCGATGTCGGAATGAGGTCGCCATGAACGGGAACGATTTTCTCTCGATCAAAGATTTCTCGCCTTCCGAAATCCAATACCTTCTGGTTTTAGCCCGCCAGATCAAAGCCCATCCCACCACCTATAGTGACGCGCTCAAACGCAAGACCCTTGCGATGATCTTCGAAAAACCGTCGCTCCGCACCCGCGTCACCTTCGACGTCGGCATCCAGCAACTCGGAGGCTTCTCTCTTTATCTTTCGCCCGCAGAAATCAACCTGGGCAAGCGCGAGTCAGTCCACGACGTTGCCAAGAATCTCGAGCGCATGGTGCAAGGCATCATGATCCGCACCTTTGCCCACGAACTCGTCGAGCAGATGGCGGAACACGCAAACATCCCCGTCATCAATGGCCTCACCGACTACAGCCATCCCTGCCAGGCTATCGCCGATTACCTCACCATGTGGGAGGCCAAGGGCAACCTTGAAGGATTGAAAGTCGCCTACGTTGGCGATGGCAATAACGTCGCACACTCGCTCATGTTTGCCGGCGCCCAAATCGGAGCTCACGTCTGGATCGCAACTCCGCGCGGGTACGAGCCGAAAGCCGAAGCCGTCCGCTGGGCCAGCGAACGCGGCCGCGAAACCGGAGGCACTTGCACCATCACCAACGACGCTCGCGAAGCAGTCTTGGCCGCCGATGTGATCTATACCGACGTCTGGGCCAGCATGGGTCAGGAATCCGAAACAGAAAAGCGGAAGCGGATCTTCTCCCCCTACCAGGTCAACAAAGACTTGCTCCGCCACGCTCAGCGCGACGCCATTTTCCTGCACTGCCTTCCCGCTCATCGGGGCGACGAAGTCACCGCGGACGTGATCGATTCTCCGCAGTCATTCGTCTTCCAGCAGGCCGAAAATCGACTGCATGCGCAGAAGGCCATCATGCTCGAACTGATGAAAGGCGAATTCGTGAAACTTCCAGACCTTGCAGAACTCCGCGAGTTGGCGCACGTGTAGGGATGCAGTCGGTTGAGTCTTATGAAGACCATGCTCCTGGCCATCGGTGGCAACTCCCTCATCCGTGCGGGGGAAAAAGGCACCATCGCGGAACAAATGTCGAATGCTCGCCGCACCGCCCGCGAGATCGTTGGCCTGATCGCTGACGGCTACCGCATCGTCCTTACCCATGGAAACGGTCCCCAGGTCGGCGCTTCCCTTCTTCGCTCCGAAGCCGGAGCCAGCCAGGTTCCCGGACTTCCGCTCGACGTCTGCGACGCCGCAACCCAGGGCGAAATCGGCTACATCCTCGAACAATCCATTGAAGCCGAACTGCAAGCCGCCGGAGTTCACGTGCCCGTCATCAGCGTTCTTACCCAGAGCGTCATCTCCCTCGACGACCCCGCCATGACGCATCCCAACAAGCCCGTTGGACCTTTTTACTCTCGCGAAGAAGCCGAAGACCGCAAGCGCCAGCTAGGTTGGCAGATCGTCGAAGATGCCTCCCGAGGCTATCGCCGGGTCGTCCCTTCGCCCGAGCCCATTGAAATTGTCGAACTCGAAGTGATTCGCGAGTTGGTTGATCACGGCGTGCTGGTCATCGCCTGTGGTGGAGGCGGTATTCCAATCGCCCGCCAAAACGGCCAGCCCGTTGGAGTCGAAGCCGTTATCGACAAAGACCGTGCCTCCGCGCTTCTCGCCTCTCGGCTCGGCGTCGATCTGTTTGTCATCTCTACCGACACCGATTTCGTTTATCTCGATTACAAGAAGCCGTTCCAGCGTCCACTCGCCACCGTGTGCGCCACCGAACTCAAGCGCCACCTCGCCGCCGGACATTTCCCGCCCGGCAGCATGGGACCAAAGATCGAATCGGTCTTGCGCTTTTTGCGCGATGGCGGCCAGCAAGCCATCATCGCCTCCGCTGAGAACCTTCGCCTCGCCGTGTCGGGCAGCTCCGGCACCCACGCTTTTCCCGACAAAACTCTGTCCGCAGCCGAGCCAGGACGACCACTTCGCTCTTCCCACGCGAGGCCACTCATGACCCTACCGACCTTGAAAGCTCCTGCCCACGATTCTGCCCCGCGCGTGCCGACGCTCCTCTCGTCCTGTCGAGGCCAGCCTCAGGCACGTCGTCGAGTCTCAGCAATTCACCGTTCCCTTGCTGATGGAGCTCTTCGACCGCTCGCGTCTCATGGAACGCGTCGTGGCTCGCGGCGGCACGCTCGACTTTCAAAACCGCATCATGGCGACGCTCTTCTACGCGCCCTCCACGCGCACCCGTTTTTCCTTTGAAGCCGCCATGCTACGCCTCGGAGGCCGCGTCTTATCCACCGAACAGGCGGGCGCCTTTTCTTCCGAAATTAAAGAAGAACAGGTCGAGGATTCCATCCGCATTCTCTCTGGCTACAGCGATGTGATTGTGATTCGCCATCCTGCCGCCGACGGCGCCAAGCGCGCCTCCCAGGTTTCCACCGTCCCCGTCATCAATGCGGGAGACGGTAACGGCGGCCAGCATCCCACCCAGGCCTTGCTCGATCTCTACACGATCTATCGCGAGCGTCCCATCAACGGCCTCAGCGTTGCCATCATCGGCGAGCTGGACAAAGGCCGCACCGCCCGCTCCCTCGCCTATCTGCTCGCCAAATTCGAGCGCGTGAAGATCTTTTTCGTCAGCCCGAACGAACTGCAGATGAAGTTCGACATACTCGACTATCTCGAAGAGCATGACGTCCGCTACGAACTCGAATCCGACCTCCAGCGGGTGATTGGCGAAGTCGACGTCGTTTACCAGACCCGTATCCATCCCGAACGCCTTGAGTACCTCGACCGCAGCAACCTCCACCGGTTTGCCATCGATTCAGCGCTGGTACGGCGCATGAAGCCCGACGCCTTGATCCTGCATCCGCTGCCGCGCACCGCCGAACTCGACAAGTCGGTAGATGACGATCCCCGGGCCCTCTATTTTCGCCAGGCCAAGAATGGCCTTTACGTGCGTATGGCGCTACTGACAATGCTCTTGGAAGGAAATTACTAGCCTGTGAACTTTGACGAGTCGCGGCCTCAACGCCGCCTGAAACCGAGATCGATTCGAAAGGAACTCTTATGACCGTAACCGATCAAACTCTCCACACTCATGACTTCATCGAGCTCGAAAATGAATATGGCGCCCACAACTATCATCCACTCGACGTCGTCATCGATCGCGCCGACGGCGTCTGGGTTTACGACGTCGAAGGACGCCGCTACCTCGACTGTCTGGCCGCGTATTCCGCCGTCAATCAGGGCCACTGCCATCCCAGGATTCTTCGCACGCTGATCGAGCAAGCCGAAAAGGTGACCTTGACGTCGCGGGCGTTTCGCAATGAACAGCTCCCGCCCCTCTGTCAGGATCTCCACAACCTCACAGGCTTTGATCGCGTCCTGCCTATGAACTCCGGCGCGGAAGCCGTCGAAACCGCGCTGAAGGCCGCCCGCAAATGGGGATACAAAGTTAAAGGCATTCCCGAAGGCCAGGCCGAAATCATCGTCTGCGCCAACAATTTTCATGGCCGCACCATCTCCATCGTCAGCTTTTCTACCGACGAGCAGTATCGCGACGGCTTCGGCCCCTTCACTCCCGGCTTCAAAGTGATTCCCTTCGGTGACGCGCGTGCCCTCCGCGATGCCATCACCGCCAACACCTGCGCCTTTCTCGTAGAGCCGATTCAAGGCGAGGCCGGCATCATCATTCCACCCGCCGGCTTCCTGAAAGAAGCAGCGCAAATCTGCAAGCATGATCGCGTCCTCTTCATCGCCGACGAAATCCAATCCGGACTGGGTCGTACCGGCAAACTCTTCGCCTACATGCACGACGACATCACTCCTGATGTCCTCATCGTCGGCAAGGCCCTGTCCGGCGGCTTCTACCCGGTATCGGCCGTCCTCGCGTCCAACGAAATTCTCGGCGTCTTCCACCCCGGCGATCATGGCAGCACCTTCGGCGGCAACCCGCTCGCATGTGCCGTAGCTCGCACCGCCCTCCGCGTTCTCGTCGAAGAAGAACTTGTAGAACGCTCCGCGCAGCTCGGCGCCTATTTCTTGGGAATGCTTCAAACCCTAACCTCGCCGCACGTCAAAGAAGTTCGTGGTCGCGGCCTCTGGATCGCCATCGAACTCGATACCCCAGCTCGCCCCTATTGCGAGGCTCTGAAAGAGGTCGGCATCCTCTGTAAAGAGACCCACGAACGCGTCGATTCGCATCGCCCCGCCCCTGGTCATCACCCGCCAGGAGATCGACTGGGCGTTCCACCGCATCGAGCACGTCATCCAGGGCACGCCTTTGACTTAGCAGGCAACCGGCGCTTTCGATCGCGCCGTGCCGATTTTCGTAGCGCCGACACCCCGCCGGCGGTTCCGGGGGCACCTTGCCCCCGGCATCCTCTAAAGGCCCCAGCTAACCTCCGATTTGACTTCCCCGCCTGCATCCCCCACCATTCTCGCGAATCAAATGAATGTCGCGGGAGAGTGCATGCGGATCGGAATCACCTGTTATCCAACCTATGGCGGCAGCGGAGTCGTTGCCACTGAACTCGGTCTCGAACTCGCTCGCCGCGGCCACGAAATTCATTTCATCTCTTATTCCCAGCCCATCCGCCTCACCGGACCCGAGCCCAACATCCACTATCACGAGGTCGAGGTCACCCGCTATCCCCTGTTTGAGTACCCTCCCTACGATCTCGCGCTGGCCACCCGCATGGCGGAAGTCTCGCAGCTCTACGAACTCGATCTCCTCCATGTGCATTACGCGATCCCGCACTCCGTCAGCGCCATGCTCGCGAAACAGATGCTGGCCGCAACTCCGCCGCGTCGCCACTTGCCCTTTGTCACGACTCTCCACGGCACCGATATCACACTCGTCGGACTCGATCGCTCGTACCTCCCAATCACCCGCTTTTCTATCGAACAAAGCGATGGCGTGACCGCCGTCTCGCAATACCTGCGCAATCGCACTCTCAACATTTTTGACATCAAGAACCACATCGAAGTCATTCCCAACTTCGTCAATTGCGATGAATATATGCGCAAGCCGGAATGGCTCGCCGATCGTAGTCAATACGCTTCCGACGACGAGCGGCTCCTCGTCCACCTCTCAAACTTCCGCCCGGTAAAGCGCGTGCTCGATGTAATCGAAATCTTCGACCGCGTCCGTAAGAAGATTCCAGCCAAGCTTCTTCTGATCGGCGATGGCCCTGACCGGTCGCAGGCCGAGTGGCTCGCCGTCCAGAAAGGTATTCACGAGCAGGTCATGTTTCTGGGCAAGCAGGATCAGATTCGCGAGAAGCTTGCCATCTCCGACGTCCTGCTCATGCCCAGCGAACTGGAGTCTTTCGGTCTGGCCGCTTTGGAAGGAATGGCCTGCGAAGTCGTTCCCATCGCCACGCGATCCGGCGGTGTCCCCGAAGTGATCGAACATGGCGTGACCGGATACATGGCGGACGTGGGAGATGTCGATACGATGGCGCGCTACGCCATTGATCTGCTCGGCGATGAATCAGCTCTACGCGCGATGGGAAAACGGGCCCGCGCCATGTGCCGCGAGAAGTTCTGCACTTCACGGATCATTCCGCTTTACGAAGACTTTTACCAAAAGGTGCTGGCGCAAGCGCCGCAGTCGTCATCAGTTCTTCTGGATTCGGCAAAATAGGCAGCCGCAACCGTACCAGCGTCCCGCCACCGTCGCGCCGCTCGACCATGAGCTTCGCGGTGTCTCCATAAAGCACCTTCAAGCGTTCGGCGACATTCGCCATCCCGATCCCCGCCCCGCCAGTGCCATCTGGATCGACCATCTGCGTCGCGCCCATGCCCACGCCGTCGTCCTCTACCTCAATCACCAAGCGCGATTTAATCAACCGGCTGCGCAGTGTGATGCTGCCTCCCTCCACCTTGGGAGCCAGCCCGTGCTTGACTGAATTTTCGACCAGCGGCTGCAGAATCATGCTCGGCACCATCGCCTCGAGAGAAGCCGGATCGAGTTCCTTGATCACCCGCAGTTTATCCGCTCCCAAATCGCACCACCTCAATATCGAGGTAGTTATCGATGAAAGCCACTTCATCATGCAGCGAGACAAACGAATCCGTGCTGTTTAACAGCCGACGCAGAATCGTCGCCAGCTTCAGAATCATCTCGCGCGCCGTATCCGGATCGAAGCGCACCAGCGACGAAATCGAATTCAACGTATTGAACAAAAAATGCGGGTTGATCTGGTTCTGCAACGCCGCCATGCGCGCCTGCAGTAGTAGCCGTTCCTGCTCTTCCAGTTTCAACTCGATGCGCACGTTATTGAAGATCTTCAGCTCCGTGCCGACTGTCATGATCACGCAGAGATAAATCGCACTCTCCACCCAGCGGTTTTCGCTCTCCAGGCTGAAGATCGCATTCGGAAAGATAGGTCCACATTTCGGTTTGCAAAAATCGCAGGCCCACGATCATCAGGAAAAAAGTGACCTGCCAGTCGAACACGCTCGGCCTCGGCAGATTGCGCCGGATCCAACGGTAGATACTCAAATCAATAAAAGGTGAGAACGACCAGATGTCTTCCTGCTCAGGCGCAAATTGCCGCAACTGGCCCGCCGCAATCCCGGCAAAAACGTCCAGCGGCATACTGGCCCATTCGCCATGAATCACCGCCGGCAACGCCACCAGCACCCCACCGACTCCGCCCGACAAGCGCCCGCCGATCACGCCCAGCAACATCGCGGTTTCCAGCGAGAGGTCGCCGGAAACAAAACTCTTCACGCTATACCGGATCCAGACGCCGACCGCGATCGGCAGCGCCATCCAGATTGCCAGATAAATTTTATGTCGGGGTTCGCGATCTTCGCGAAAAAGGAGCTTCCTGAATTCCTTCGACCGTCCAAGAACGGTCGACACCGTGGCGGCGACGCCCAGCTTGATCAACAGATGGATCAGTATCAGCCGCGGTTCCAACATTAAGTAGCTCGTCCTCTAGATTGCCGTGTCATCCCAAATTGGCCGTGTCATCATGAGCGAAGCGAAGGATCTCTGCAATTGGCACACAGCCGCAGGCGTATCAGCCTCCGATTGTACCCGCCGCCTGCTTCAGAAGCTGTTCCACATCGACGCCTGCAGGAACTCCGCCCTGCGCAAAATCACGGCTGCCGCCGCCGCGTCCGCCCACCGACGTCAGCACCTGCTTCAACAACGCACCCATGTCCGCCGTTCCGCCCGGAGTTTGCGCGAACACCAATCCCGGAGGATCCACCTTACTCCCAACCAGCGCAACCGTTGGCATCCCGGACCGCGTCGCTTTTTGCGCAAACAGCTTTGCGAACGTCGTGTCCTGATCCGAAAAAACACGCGTCACCAAGCGCCTTCCATTCACCTCCGGCTGCTCCTTGACCGCAGCCTCCGCCATCGCGCCCGCCAGTTGATCCAGCGCCTCTTCCTTTTGTTTTCGCGCAGCTTTCAAATCATCAAAGCTCTTGCGGATCGAATTCGGCACATCCCAGAGCTGCGCCGAAAAAAGTCCGGCCGACTCCATCAGCGCACCGTAGTCGCGCCGCGCCGTCCGCACCGCTCGTCCGCCGCAAACGAATTCCACTCGAGTTCCCTGCCGTGTCTTCTCCGTCTTTCGCAGCAGGATCGATCCAATCTGCCCGGTCGCGCTCACATGCGTCCCGCCGCAGGCCGACAAATCAAATTCGGCAATCTCGATTAGCCGCAGCTCATCACGTTCCGCTGGCGGCAGCTTGCGCAATCCCAACCTTTCCGCCTCCGCGCGTGACACGTAGCGAATGCTTACCGGACGATTCTCAAAAATAATTTCATTTGCCCGCTTCTCCGCCCCCACCACCTGTGCCGTACTGACCGCCGCGATCGCCAGGTCAATCGAGCAGTAATCTTCGCCCATGTGAAACGACACGGTCGGCATCTGGTACAGCTCAATAAAGGCCGCAGACAACACATGCTGCCCCGTGTGCTGCTGCATGTGGTCGCGCCGCCGTTCGGGATCAATGCTCCCATGCACCTTTGCCCCGGCGACTGCCTGCTTGAGCGGCGCCTCCAGGTAATGCACCACCCGGCCGTCTTCCATGTCCGCAACTTCGCGCACCCGCAAGCGCTCCGGCGCTCCGCCTTGCCCATCAAGCGAAAGCCAGCCAGTATCGTGAACCTGCCCACCACTGGTCGGATAAAATGCACTCTCCCGCAAAATCAGCGCAGGACGCTGCGGATCCGCGGACTCGTTCGCGGGCGCGGCCGCAATCTCCTCCACCACGGAATCAAATTCGAGCAGATCAGGCTGGTCGTAATACAGGCGTTTGGTCATGATGAAATAGCCGAACTGGAGATAACGGCGAAGTGGGTCAAAAGAAAAAGCCAGGCACCGGCGACCACTGCACACGAAAGAGCCCGTTACCGTTGCTTCCTTCCGGACCTGGCGGGGTTGGCGGGAAAACGTCGCGCGGAACCGATGCCTGACCCTTCATACTATCAAGACATCATCAATCTTTGGAATTCGCAGCTTGGCTTTTTTGCGGTCCGCAAAGGACAAAAATCTCGAATACTTCTCACCCCGAATGAATGTCAGCCCGAACAAGAGTCATCTCGAATAGGAATTGTCATCAGGAACGAGAATGATCTCGAATAGGAATTGTCATCCCGAACGAAGTGAGGGATCTGCAGTACAGCTCATGCCATCTCAACCGAAGTTAAAGAGGCACCGGATTCGCTCTACCGAACCACCAGCACTTCGCGAATGTTATCCCGCGCCAGAAAAAACTTGATCGAGACGAAGTCGCGGAACAGGTTTTCGATATGCCGGTTATTAAACACCCGCTGCAGCCGCGGAGACTTCTTCTCCGACGATGACTGCCCGGGAATCGCAAACTTCACCTCTTGCATCTCCAGCATGTCGCTGCCCGTCACGTGATAGCGGTAACACATCGAATCTGGTCCCGCATCGCGCGTGTGAAAAAACGCGAGTAGCAATCCCCCGGGCTTCATCACCGACCATAGACGGTCGATCGTCGGCTTCACCAGGCTCTCTTCCATGTAGTCGGCCAGATTCCAGCACAACACAATGTCGAACTGCCCGTTCGAATAGACCAGATTCTCATCCAGAAACTTCTTCGCGTCGACCACCGTATTCCCAGCCGCGTCCTGCACGCGCAGCGCAGGATCGAGCGACGACCGCAACAGATCTTCGCTGTAATTCTTATGACCCTTATCGGTGAAGAAACGGATATTGTTGGCCGAAGTCGCTCCTACGTCAAGAACGCACAAACCCTCCTGCGAATTGAGCACGCGTGCGATCTCTCCGACGCCGCTCGACCGCCGGCTCGTTTTATGTGGAGCAGCAGGCGTTTCACTCTGGTTCGAGGAGCTACGAAAAAATTTCATCAGATTGTCTGCAACGGATCCCATTTTCTACCGCAGCCGGTCGCATCATCAGACCGTCACTTCCTAGGAAGAAACAGTTCCCTTCCCAACTTCTTTTTGGATATCGACTTTACCCTTCAAAAACGCGCCTTCTTCAATCGCAATGCGCTGCGTCGTCACGTCGCCCGTTACTACCGCCGACTTGCGAAGATCCAGCCGGTCCGAAGCCGCCAGGCTGCCATCCACCTTGCCCTGAATCACAATCGTCTTCGCCGTCACGTTTGCCTTCACCTTGCCGTTCGGCCCCACCGTCAAACTGTGGTTCTTCAGGTCGATGCTCCCTTCAACTTCTCCATCAAGAAACAGGTCCTCAGACCCTGAAACCTCACCTTTAATAACGACTGACTTGCCGATGTTGGCAAGTCCACTACCAGCCTGCGGAGCATCCATCGATTGGCCTCATTTCCTCGCGTTCGGGCGCACCGCGAATCCAATGATTGTAAATCATCCTGTGCGTGAGGGATTGAACGGGAGTGCAACACGACAACTTAAGTACGAAGCCCACGGCTGCGTCTGGCCTTGATCCCGATTACAATCACCAACTCCGTCGCGCGTAATAACACACGATTTCACTAATCTCAGCGTCCGCCCGCCGGATTCTTCAAAATTTCCAATATCCGGATTATGGTGTTCCAATTCCGAGTCGTAGCTGGCACCCCGTACAGCTTGTCGATCTGGCCAAGATAGCCGATCGTCTTCATGTGACGACGGTACACTCCGAACACGAACGGCCCATCGGACGCAATCACCCGCACCAACCACTCCCCGTCTGAGGGAAACGCGAGTGGAAGCGAGGCCCGTACGCCCCCGGCTTTCGACAGGATACTCACGAACCGGACAACATCCGGGGGTGATGGCTGAGTTCCAAACGGATTCCCCATCTCCAGTCGCATAACATCGCGGCCTTCGCACAGCACAATTTCCGCATCGAATGCCAGCTTGCGAAGCAACGTAGTACGGAATTGTGCCCGCGGTCCAGGTTTACGAACCACAAAAGTGCCCGCAGCACCCACGTTCAGGACATCATAGCCGCCCAGTTCTCGTGCGAGCACGCTCGGGCGAAACGTTCTGTGTCCGCCAACATTAACACCCCGGAGGAAGACAACAAGGGACATATCTTGGATTATGGAGAAAAAAACGTACGCGAGCTATAGCAAGTTACGTTTGCAACTATTGCATATTTGACAATCCCAAGAGGCCGGCTGGCCATCCTCTTGCGTTCTACAACTCCCAACATGCGCACCGCTCCCGAGAGCTTGAGCATTGGCGGGAACCAATTACCGCACCCGTAGCCCGCGCTCCGCAACCTCACATTTATGCACACAACCGGCAGACGACTGCACACATCTGAGCCCCTGCCCTAAGAGGGATTGAGGAGAAGTAACATGAAACATCGCATTGTGGGCCTGCTGATCTGCCTTGGACTTCCACTTTTAGCCTATTCACAACCACCTGCGCAGCCAACCTCGACACTTACTGCTGAAACTGCCAACAACACCTCGGCCTGCTCGTCCAGTAGTTATGGAGGGGGCAAAGCTGTTCCCGCATACTGCACAGTTTCTGAGATTTCTGGGCTAACGACGTTCTATACGAACACGAATGCACAAACGCAGATACTCAATCCGTTACCTGGCCATGTCTCTAACGAGACGATAAAGCACAGCTACCTTTATCCGAACGCAACCACTCGAATCATCGCCGCTTACCAACCATGGTTTGCCCCCGAAGGCTCAACTTACCCGGATTGTTCCTATTACGCGCCCTACGGAACCGGAAACGAGAGCAATTCCCTGCATCCATGCACGGGATACAGCGAGAACAGTACGGGCACCAGCGGCACAATCTGGAAGCAACACACCACCATGCACAACGTCGGATTCACAGACGTGAGTCCCGATTGGTATGGCAACTGCGATGGGACCAACTGCAACGGCGGGACGGCGCAGACTTTCCTTAATCAGACCGTCATTGACGAAGCCGCAGATTTGTCAACCAGAGCCGCTGGCTACTTGTACTTGATGGTCATGATTGATAAAGGACTGATTTTGAGCGGAATGACGCAGACCACTTACAGCGGCGGGAGTGCCGGTTGTCCCTACACCACCCCCGACAGTACTTGTGTGATTACGGTTCTGGAAGCGGCCTATGACTATATCGACCATAACTGGGGCCGCCAATCCTACTATTCAAAGGATCCTGTGAGTGGTTACCCAATGACCCTCATCTACATCGATGAAAGCCAATTCCCCAATGTCTGCTGGGAGGCGGGCGAGACCGTATGCGGCGGCCAAAACGTACCCGTATGGTCGACTCTTAAATCGCATATGTCGATGAAATATGCCACGCCCTACAAGATCGTTGCTCAATGGTATGGATCATTCGGTGAGTGGGACGGCGCTTATGCATGGCCACAGCCCCTCACCTATGACAACAACAACTCCGGCACTCAGTTTTGCTGGCAGTACCCGGGTCAATATAACAATGGGTGCGATACCAGTTATGACTATGTCGCCAAGTACTACTACGCAGCTCAACAGGCCTATCAACAAAACAACCAGACTATTCAGATGGGCACGTTCTACATCGGCTTCGACGGTAGCAACAATAACTACAACCACGAGGTTATGGCGCGTCAGTGCGGCCAGTTATTGCCATTTCTTGGAGGCCACCTTTCCACTGGCGAGATCGCCCAGGCAAAATATAGCAGCACGAACCAGTTGCCATGGCTCCTTCTTGCGACCTGGAACGACTACGGCGAGGGGACCAACGTTGAGAACGGCGTGGATAACTGCTGGCGCATTCCCACTCCGTCCATGAATAGTACGACGGTATCGTGGAGCGCAAGTGCGGTATCGAACCCGGTGAGTTGCCCTTCCCCCGACACAACCTGCACCTCTTCCACAACAATCGATCATTTCAAGATCTGGTACGGTTCCGGTGCAGGAGACCTCGCTTTGTCACAAGACTCAATCAGTCCATCGGGCGCGAACTGCACTCCCGGTTCCGGAGTAATCAACTGCTCGTTTGATCTGAGTAAGGCAACCTATCCGCCTCCCACAGGTCACACCTGGTACATCTACGTCGAGCAGATAGGCGCTGCGTTGATGTTTGACGAGATCAATGGCGGAGGCAACGGAAACGGGGCACCGGTCAAGCACACTTTCTAAAACTTCCGAATCCGGGCTGCTGAATCTGGACTCGGCAGCCCGGCTACGACAATCTTGTATTCAACCGGCCGCCCGGCATTGCGTGGCTAGCTTACCTTTTTGGGCTTAGAAAGGCTCCCATGCGCAATCACTCTCACTGCCTGGCTTTGTCAGACCCATGGAAATGCTTCACCCACAAACATTTACCTCACGGGCTAACCTCCCATTGAGCAACACTTCACTCGCTGCTATCGTCTAAGCAGCGTGAGAGTGCCGGGTTCCAATTCGAGGGTGAAGTCTGCCCGACGGTGGCTTTCTGCCTGTTTTCTCCTTACAAGCATTGGCGCGCTCGCTCAACCTGACGCGTCCGTTTCCCAGTTCAGAGACCCGATTCAACTGGTTCGCCGGGCTGTCCAGAACGAAATCAAGGCCAATCACGATACCAGCGCACACTTCATGTTTCGCGGCACAAAAACCACTGCCAAGGGGTCTACCACCAAAATTTACGTTGAGACCAACGAGGCTACGGCTGGACTGGTTGTCGCCTACGACGGCAAGCCCCTGACTCCTGAGCAACGCCGCGCCGAACAGGAACACCTCGAGCATATGGTCCGCGATCCTGAAGAACTGCGTAAGAAGCGCAATCAGGAGCATGAAGACGCCGAACGCAGCATTCGCATCATGCGCGCTCTGCCGGAAGCTTTTCTTTTCGAGTACGCGGGAGAAGAGAATGGCTCCCCCGGTATCGGGCGAACGGGCGATCCACTCGTGAAGCTCAAGTTTCACCCGAACCCCAACTACAAGCCGCCTTCCCACGTGGAGGAAGTACTAGTCGGTATGCAGGGACACATCCTGGTCGACGCCCAGCGCGCCCGCATTGCCAGTATCGACGGCACGCTCTTCCGGCAGGTCGGATTCGGTTGGGGAATCCTCGGCCGATTGAGATCCCGGTGGACATTTCGTCGTCCATCAACAGGAAGTGGGTGACAATACCTGGGAAGTCTCCAGCATGACCGTGAATTTCACCGGCAAAATCATGATGGTGAAGACATCTCACCATTCAGTCCACCGAAGTCTACAGCGGCTTTAAGAAGGTTCCCGCCGAATTGACCTTCGCCCAGGCGCTCGAACTCTTGAAGAAAGAAGAGTCGCTGGCCGAGAACCCGTCGCACCACTGCCAATCTCGCCCGAAAATAAACCGCCAGAACATGACCGCGAGGAAACCACCTCAAGCGCGGAACGTCTCTTCGCGGACCGTAAACTTCTTCACCAGATCTTCGCGCACCTTGTAACCAGTTCCCGCCTCATCGCTGATCGCAATCGTCCCGTCCCCGCGAACTTCCACCTCAGGCTCAATAATGTCCTGCTTCCAGTAGCGCTTCGACGCCGAAACATCTCCCGGCAATCGGAAGCCCGCGAGCGTTGAAAGCGCGATGTTATGCGCCCTGCCAACCCCTGATTCCAGCATTCCGCCGCACCACACCGGCGCATCGTGCTTTTGCGCCACATCGTGAACTTTGATTGCTTCCGTAAAACCACCCACCCGTCCGACTTTTATATTGATGATCCGGCATGCTCCAGTTTCGAGCGCGAAGTCAGCACCGCGCGCATGATGAATCGCTTCGTCCAGACAAATCGCCGTCTCAATCGCCTTTTGCAACCGCGCATGAAGGTAGATCTCGTCATCCCACAAAGGCTGCTCAATCATCAGCAGCTTGAACTGATCAAACTTTCGGATGTGCTCCACCTGATCCAGCGTATAAGCAGAATTCGCATCGACGCTGAGAACAATGTCCGCCCACCGCCCGATCGGATCTTTTCTAGAACATTTACGTCCCATCCCGGCTTGACCTTGATCTTGATCCGCCTGTATCCCGCGGCAAGTTCCGTCTCGATCTTCTGCAAAAGCTGCTCCAGAGTATCCTGAATGCCGATCGAAACTCCGCACGTAATTTCACGGCGCGAACCACCCAGCAACTTCCAAAGCGGTTGCTGCTTCTGGCGCGCCTCGGTGTCCCACACCGCATTTTCCAGCCCGGCCTTCGACATCCGATGCCCGCGCACTCTGGCAAACAGCGCGGGACAATCTCGCCCCGACTTCGGTTCTCCCTCCAGGAGCGCGGGTGCCAGATATCGCTTGATCGTCGGCCACGCCGTCTCGATCCATTCCGGACTATAGAAACGGATCTTCCCCGGCAACGCATTCCCCCCACCCTCGGACGCCATCGGAATCAACGCTTACCAGCAGGATGCGCCGCTCGTAGACGCGGCCAAAGCTCGTTTCGAAAAAATGCACGAGCGGCATATGAAGCTCACGGAGAGTTACGGATTCAATCTTCATTTCTTATGTGGGGCTTTCCTGGTCATCAAAGGTGAGCTCGGCCAGAGCGAAAAAAGTATAGTTGCTGACGAACTTCGTCGGCAAGGCTAGTTCCAGTTCAACCAACCATCGGCGCGGACAATTTCATCGTTCAGTACTCCCAATCCTCATCCCACTCTCCCAGCAGGAAACGCCCATCCCCGCGTTCATTTCGCTCGTACCCGAGTACCGACAATCCTTTTCCGAAGCCCTTAACAAATCTCTGCCGGTTCCTCGTTTGCACTTCTAACGCCTGACTCCGAGTCCCAGCAGCCGCCTTCCATCCATAAATCTCCGCCGGCACATCGATCTTCATTCGCGGTTCGCATTCTATCTTGCCGAACCATTTGCCAAAAGATCTTCCACCCGCCGCGATTTCATCCACCACTCGGCCACCAGTCGATCCGTTGGCAACCCGCCCTGCAAAGGCGAAGAAGTAATCCCATATTGATTGACGTTGTAACGTCGCGTGATCGCGCCCAGCTTCTCAATATTCAAATACGAGTTCTTGATCTCCAGCGGATCGAAGGTCCACTCCATCAACTCGAACCCGCGGCCCAGAGCCTCTTCGCGCTGATGAAGTTTGATCTTCCGGCCCAACCCTGCATTACGATACGTCTGCCGCACCGCCAGCATGTGCGAATGCAAATACAAGTGCCCGTTCCGCGTCCCCGGAATCGCAAGAGCAAACGCGATCATCTCGTCCCGGTCAAAGGCCCCCAGCACGTGGCCGCCGATCTTCGACGCAACCACGAACATGCGGACCGGAATCAGGTCCGCATCTGAAAAACTCCACACCTCTTTTTGCAGCGCGAAAGCCGCCTGCATCTCCTCCAGCGACCCGCATTTGCGAATGACAAGAGCCGCTCCCGCATCGCTCGTCGCGGCCTGTCGAGTTTCGGTCACGCCCGCTTTTCCTGTTGCTTCGCTCTGTTGCCATAGCTGCTCGAGCTCTTCCATCGACGCCTGTTGCGCGCCGCGGCCTTTCACACGCAGTTGCTCTTCCATCCACTGAAAACGACGCTTGAACTTCCGATTTGTTTTCCGCAACGCCGACTCGGGATCCAGCGCCAAATAGCGCGCAATATTGACCAGCACAAAAAACAAGTCGCCTACTTCGTCTTCCAGCCGTTCGTGCAGCTCAGGCGAGACCTGCGGCGTCCCCGAACTCGCAACCCCCGTTCCCGGCGGACCCGACACCGGCGCATCCTTCAACTCTTCCCGCAACTCCGCCGTCTCTTCCGTCAGCTTGTCGAACAGGCCCCCAATCTCCGGCCAGTCAAAACCAACGCGAGCCGCGCGCGTGCTGAGCTTGTGCGCTTCGAGCAGAGCGGGCACCCGCGAAGAAATCCCCGCCAGCACCGACTGCGCGTCGCCCGCCTCTTCAACCTTCTGACCGCCGCGCTCCTCTCAGCTTTTTCCTTTTTTCTTCGGCCTTCAGCGCCTCCCAGTTTCGCAATACTTCCGCCGATGTGTCCGCCTTCACCTCCCCAAACACATGCGGATGCCGATCCACCAGCTTGTTGGAAAGCCTGTCCAGCACGTCGTCCACCGAAAAGTGCCCTTCCTCGCGCGCCATCTCCGAATAGAACAGCACTTGCAACAACAAATCGCCCAACTCCCCAGTCAGCTCCGGCCAGTCGCGATTATCAATCGCCTCCAGCACTTCGTAAGTTTCTTCCAGCGTGTAAGGCTTGATGGAATCAAAAGTCTGCTCGCGATCCCACGGGCACCCGCCCGGAGCGCGCAGCCGCGCCATGATTTGAACCGCCCGCTCGAAACGTTCCCCTGTCGTAGGCATGACTGTCCAATGTAAATGAGGGTGATTGCGGGAGCAATGCTCCGCGAGAGAACTAACCGTTAACGGAACGAACGCGCCAGCAATTCAGTCTCATCCGAGATGATCGCGTCCGCACCCCAATCCGCCAGTTGCTTCATCTGGTTTGCGCGATTCACCGTCCAAACCATAATCTTCCTCGCCGAAGCATGTACCTCCTCGACCAGTTCCCGGCTGACGAGTGCGACATTAGGGACCATCCAGCAAAAGAGGTAAGGCAGGCGGGGAACATTTTCTCTTTCCCGTCCCAAATAAATCCCAGCGGAACCGTGTCATCCAGTTGATGAACAGCCGCCAAAGCCTCCGGCAGAAACGACGAAACCACATACCCCTTCTGCGGCGAATACTCCCGCAGCGCTTCGATCAACTGCTCTTCCAGCCCCGCAACCTTCAATTCAATATCGAGAAACGCCCGTGAAGAGAATTGCTGAAGGACCTGCTCCAACGCAGGCAGGCCTAGCGCTTTCGAAGAAGAGTGTTCGATCTGAAGCTTTCCGACAGTCGGATCGTGGCAGATCACAGCCATTCCGTCCTGCGACCGCCGCACATCGAACTCAAACCCATCGCAGCCATGCTCAAGGCATAGCTCAAACGATGCCATTGTGTTTTCTGGAATGTGACGCGAAGCCCGCGCCCCGCGATGACCTAGAAGAAGAGGATGAGCCATGAAATCCGAATCAGAAGTTAACGAAAAATAGAAGGGCAGAAGATTAATAAGGTTTAGCATTTTCTCGGCGCCCCCAGCGTCTCGGCGGTAAACCCAAGCCAACTAATCCAAATCGAAATCGCGAATCGGCTTCCCGGTGTCCGGCGTCTCTTTCGCCTTCTTCACCGCTTCCTGGAACTTTTTCTCCAGCAGTTCCGAGGCATGTTTCTGCGCTTCCACCGACTGCCGAAAGATGGAGTCGCGCCGGCCATCCTGTTCTTTCATTGCCCGGGCTGCCTCTTCCATATCCTGAAACATCCTGGGCTTGACCGGTGCGGTATGCGCAATCACAGACTGCGTCGCAGTGTCGATCTTCATGACCGCCCCGCAACACGGGCACGTCACGTCAAAATTGGATTCTCGTTTCGCCACACGCGAATCATATCGCATTTCAGCTTATCGTGGCCCGAGGCGGATCGGTAGAACGTGGAAGACGTAAAGCATCTCCCAACCCAGCAGCAGAATGGATAGAAACACGATCAGAATAGCCAGCACTTCCCCGAAATTCAGCCCGCCTTTTTGGGTTTCAAAACGGCGCGCTCCCAGACTCAAAATATTCAGCGTCGCAAATCCAAACACCAGCGCCCACAAAAAGTTATAAATTTTCTCCCGAGTCGTCAGCAGCAGAAAGATCGCCGGCAGAATTCCAGCCGTCATCGCATGAATTGCGGGACGATAACCCCATGCCCATCCGTGCGCCTGCCCCAGGGCAAATAAAATCGAGCCCCCGGGAACGCCTCGAATTAGCTGCCGCAGATTCATGCAGAAGTTCGATCTTACATTTTTTGTGCCCAAGCGTCAGCGACCATGAGCATTTGTGATTACTCGCCGCAGTACAATGAACCTCCCATGAAGACACCCCGGGCCCCATTCCTTTTACTCATTCTTTCTGCCTTTTTGCCCTGCACTCTCGCCGCCCAAGCCGACCAGAACCCCAATCTTGCCGACTCCGCTCACAAACCTCTGGCAGTCTTGTCAGGCCAGATACACATGAAAGGTCTCCAGGGAAAAGTCGATGTCCTCCGCGACCGCTGGGGAGTCGCCCACATCTACGCCCAAAACCAGCATGACCTGTTTTTCGCCCAAGGCGTCGTCGCCGCTCAGGATCGTCTCTTTCAAATGGAACTCTGGAAACGCTCCGGCCAGGGACGCCTCGCCGAAATCCTCGGCCCCTCCGCTCTGCCCCGTGACGTGAACGCCCGCGCGCTGCGCTATCGCGGCGACATGAAAGCCGAATACGAAAGCTACGCCCCCGACACGCTCGCCATCCTCACCGCATTCACCGACGGCATCAACGCCTACATTGCAAGCCTTACCGCGCCCGGAGGTCCCGGCCTCCCAATCGAGTTTCAGGTCGCAGGATTTTCCCCCGACCCGTGGCGTCCCGAAGACTGCCTGAACCGCATGGCCGCTTTTTCCATGACCGGCAATGCTTTCGGCGAACTCGAGCATGCGCGCGCCCTCGTCGATCTCGGTGCCCAGAAAGCCGCCAGGCTTTTTAATTTTGATCCCGCCGTTCCCGCTCGATCCCGCGCCCGGCCTCGATTTGTCCGGACTCTCGCCCGATCTACTCAAAAATCTCATCGGCAGCGACCATCGCATTCAATTCCCCGCCCACGCCCGCGAAGGCAGCAACAACTGGACAATCTCCGGCTCCCTCACCGCTACCGGCAAGCCCCTGCTCGCCAACGATCCGCACCGCGTCATCGGCCTGCCTTCTCTCCGCTATATGGTTCACCTCGTCGCCCCCGGCTGGAACGTCACCGGAGCGGGCGAACCCGGACTCCCCGGCGTCGCGCTCGGCCACAATGAACACATCGCCTGGGGCTTCACCATTTTCGGTCTCGATCAGCAGGATCTGTACGTCGAAGAACTCAATCCCTCCAACCCGCTTCAATACAAGACGGAAAGCGGCTGGCGCGACATGGAAAAGCAGCGCGAAGTTTTTCATGTGAAAGGCGCGCCCGATGCCGAAATCGATTTGAAGTTTACCCGCCACGGACCGGTTCTCTGGTCGGACGGCAAACGCGCCCTCGCCCTGCGCTGGGTCGGCAGTGAGCCCGGCACGGCCGGCTATCTTGCCTCGCTCGCAATCGATCGCGCCCAGAATTGGGATCAGTTCGAAGCCGCCATCCCCCGCTGGAAGGTTCCATCCGAGAATCTCGTCTACGCGGACGTCGACGGCAACATCGGCGAGCACTCCGCCGGACTCGCTCCCATTCGCAAATGGACCGGCCTTCTTCCAGTTCCCGGCTCAGCCACATCACCCAAATCGCCCAACGAGTTCGAATGGAGCGGATTTGTTCCCGCCAACGAGTTGCCGCACTCGTTCAACCCGAAGCAGGGATTCATCGCCACCGCCAACCACAAAATGATTCCCGACCATTATCCCTACAACGTGGGATTCGAGTGGGCTCCGCCATATCGCGTCAATCGCGTCCGCATGATGATCGAGAATGCAAAAGCAGATCATCACAAGCTCACCGTGAAAGACATGGAATCGTTCCAGACCGATGTGCTTTCCCTCCCCGCACAGCAATTCCAGAAACTCGCGGCCTCGCTTCCGTTCTTCCGCGACAATCCCGCGATCGGTGGCTTCTTCAAATGGGATGGCAAGCTGATACGCGATTCCGCTTACGCCTCGATGTATGAAGTCTGGTTTCAACAAATCACGCAAAACATTGCGGATCGGTTTTGCCGCAACCTAATGCCCCGCCCCTGCCGAAAGCGCGGAGCCGCTACGATCTCTCGCCCGACACCGTCCTCGCTGCCTTACAAAATCCCACCGAAGATCTCTTCGGCCCTAATCCCCAACTCATGCGCGATCGCCTTCTCGCCAGCACATGGCTCTCGACCAGCCAGGAACTCGAGAAGCTTCTCGGCTCCGATTCGCCCCATTGGTCCTGGGGCAAGCTTCACACCGTCAATTTCCGTCACGCCCTCGATCAGCAACCTGGCGCTCACGAACTGTTCGATCTCGGTCCTCTTCCCCGCCCCGGCGATGAATACACAGTCAACGCCACCGGCAATGAAGGCGATTCCTGGGAGCAGATTTCTGGAGCCAGTTACCGCGAAATTCTCGACACCAGCAATTGGGATCGATCGGTTGCCGTCAACACGCCCGGCCAGAGCGGCCAGCCCGGCAGTCCCCACTACTCCGACCTGATGCCACTCTGGGACGCAGGCGAATATTTCCCGATGGCCTATTCACGCCAGGCCGTCGAAAACCAAACCACCGATCGCCTAACCCTTGAGCCATAAAACGAAATCGACAATGTATCCTGAAACAACGATGGCTTCCAAAGTCAAAGCAGTCTTTTTCGACGTCGGCAACACCCTGCTCTTTCCGAATCGCGTCCGCATTCACGCCCCCCTGGCCGCCCGAGGCCTCGCCCCTGACGCCCAGCACCTGCGCGCCCTCGAGCGCCGCATCAAGAACGAATTCGACGCGTTGATGACCGCCGATGGCAGCCATGACCACAGCTTCTGGTGGATGTACTACACCGAACTCTTCGCCGATCTCGGCCTCAAAGACGACACGCTCCGCGACAACCTGGTCGACACCATCCGCAACTCCGCGAATTGGGATCAGATTCTTCCCGGCACCTGCGACTATCTCAACCAGATCGCCACCAATTATCAGATCGCCGTCATCTCCAATGCCGACGGCAAAATTGACGAAGTATTAAAGCGCTGCGAGATCGCCGAATGTTTTCTGAGCATCACCGACTCTGGATTAGTGGGCTACGAAAAACCGCATCCGGAAATCTTCCGCCATGCTCTAAAGACTTTGAACGTCAACCCGGAAGAGAGCCTCTACGTGGGCGACATGTACTCGGTGGATTACCTGGGCGCAACCGGCGCCGGCATGCAAGCCGTCCTCATGGACGTCCCCGGCGCCTACGTCGACAAGAAAGTCCCAAGAGTCGAATCGCTGGCCGAATTGACGACGTTTCTGACAAATGGAAACTTGAAAGGCGACCATCCATGATCGATCACGCCCACCTTCTCATCTTCTTGACCGCCGCCCTTCTGCTCGCCATCGCACCCGGACCCGGCATGCTCTACGTTCTAGCGCGCTCACTGGCGGGCGGCCGCCGTGAAGGCTTGCTCTCCGCCCTCGGTACTTTTGCCGGAGGCATGGTTCACGTCGTAGCCGCTGCTGCCGGCATTAGTATCATTCTTGCCAAGTCCGCCGTAGCATTTTCGACGGTCAAGTATCTCGGCGCAGCCTATCTTTGTTTTCTCGGCGTCCGCATGATCCTTCAATCCAGAAATGAAGCCGACACAACCGACAATCAACTCTCCATCGCAACGCTTGAGAAGGCGAGAAACCCATTCTGGCAAGGCGTCCTGACCGAAGTCCTGAATCCCAAAACCGCTTTGTTTTTCCTCTCATTCATCCCGCAATTCGTAAACCGCGCCAGCGGTCACGTTTTTCTGCAATTCGTTTTGCTGGGGACATTTTCCGTTGCGCTCAACACGACCGCCGACATCGTCGTCATCCTGCTCGCAGGCCCGCTCGGCAAGCGCATTCGTGAATCTTCGCGCTTTCGTCGCCGGCAACGCGCGCTCACCGGCGCCGTAATGATCGGCCTCGGCACCTATCTGGCTCTTGGGGATTCGAAATAGGCGTATCAAACTAGAGTGCTACTGAACGTCGATCACCTGGTGATCGTGGCAATCCGTGCGTATCGCTGAATAGATTTTCTCCAGAAGGCTCGGCCCATACCGCGCCACAAAACTTACGCCGCCAATTTCCCGCTCCTGCAGCAGCTTGTTTGGAAAAAGTGCATTGCTAAGCGTATCCGCATGCCGCGTGATGACCTCATTGCGCAGCAATTCCGCCCGCGCCGCCCGCCGCTGCAAACGGTTTACCTGATACCACATGCTCATGCGCGCTCGATCAGACGCGCCAATTAGCGTGGCGTCCAGTTCTCCAATCGAATCGCGCAGCGCCGTCATAGACTGCTCAACGCTTGCATACGCCTCCGAAAAGCGCGCCTGCAAATCCACCGGCAGCGACTTGGCGGCAATCGTTTCCCGAACTTTTTCCGGACCTTGAAATAAATCGGGGAGTTTCAAGTCGTAACGCGTCAAGAGCCTCTCCACCTTCGGCTCAACCAATGTCGCCGAAAACCGCGGCAACACCGGCGTGATTCTCCCCAGCAATTTCTCGTACACCACTCCGACCTGCGCGAAGTACGCAACCTCCGCCGCCCCCCCTACATAGGTGAGGGTCGGCAAGAGATAATCCTGCACGACCGGACGGAAAAGCACATTGGGACTGAAATTCTCCGGCTCTTTCTCGATGCGCTCGAGCAGTTGGTGCATGGAAACATTCTCATGGCCCACCACAAAGTCAGCGGCACCCCCGCCGTTCGCCTTTCGCCGCACCACCGTCCGCGCCCCATTCCTCACTTCAAAAAGCAAGGTAGTCGCCGCCGTCACCTTCACCTGCTGGTGATAGCCCGCCATCTCCAGCGCTTTCCCGCGCTCCAGCAACGCCTCGTCCAGTTCCGGAGCCCTCTCAATCGCCGTCCGCAACAACCCTTTTGCGACGACATGAAATTCCTTGTCTGAAGGATCGAGCAGGATGATTCCCCACTCTCCGAACATCCGCGCAAACAAGCGTGCGAAGCTGCCCCCAAAACTTTCTCCCGGACGATACGCCTCACCTAACCACTTCGCGACCTCCGAATCCCCCAGCAGCGCCGCCGCCGTCGCAACCGTCGCATCAACCTCCGGCCCGAACCTGATCGTCCCCACAGGAGCATCCGTCACACCATGACTTCCCACAACAACTCGTTCCGCCGCCCCTCGTTCCCCTACTAACGACACGTGGTTGATCTCCGCCAGATCGTGATCCTCGGTCGCCAGCCAGAAAATCGGAACGCAGTCCACGCCGGCAGCCGTCGCCTCCTCCGCCAGTTTGACCGCAGTCAGCGCCTTGTAGATCGAAAACGCCGGTCCCCCGAAAAGCCCAACCTGCTGCCCGGTAACCGTCGCCAGCGCTCCCCGCCGCAACCGCTCCACGTTCGCAAGAGTCTTTGCCGAAGCGCCCCACGTTCGATTCTGCCGCTCCAGAATTTCGCTGACTTTCTTTCGGCGCGCCTCGTCATATCTCACGCGCCCGGCTTCATCCTTCAGCCAGTCAGTGAAAATCGCAGATCGCGGATAGAATTTTTCAACCGCAGGAGAATGGGAAAGGTAATCAAGAAAGAGTCGCGCCGTATGCGGAATCTGCTGGAACGGCACGCAGCACGCGTTCACCGGCAGCTCTCCGTGTGATCTTCAGCCCAACGATGGCAAGTCACGATCTTCATAATTTCTCTAGCCTAACGACCCAGGACAAACACCAAAGACCAAATTAGCGACACCCGCGCCGAAACGTCTTTACATCTGATGATGCGGAACCTCTCAAGTTGCACCTACTTGAGTTGCGCGCCTAAAACTTCTTTTCAAACACTACCGCCACCTTATCTTCATAAACAACTTTCCACTCCAGCGGCAATTCGCGCAGCAGGCTTGACAGCGTAGCATCCGCCGGCAACACTGCCGTCCTTACCTGTAACTTTTCAATCAGCCCGCGCCAGCCCGGCTCTCCCTGCATCACCGTCAGAATCTCGCGAAACCGCTCCGACCCGTAGAGATCATGACGGTCATCCACCACCACCAGCCTCTGCGGATACAGCCGGTAAATAACATAACCTCCCCATGAATCCGTGGAAAAAACCGGCGTCGCGCTCTGCTCTCCCGCCAAGAAATCAACTGCCGCCACCGGCAATGCCTTCGCATCAAACTGGGCGTGAATTACCTGATGAGACCCAATCCATCCTCCGTGCAGACAAATCCCCAGCGCCCCGATGACGCAGACCGCTGGCCACAAATGCCACCGCAGTCCCAATTCTTGCGCGCCTACTCGTTCCGAAAATTCCACGACCCTGCTCGCAGATTTCCGAATCCACATCCATCCGCCCGCCCTGTTCGCCAAACCAACAAAGTCCTCCCACAGCCGCGGCCCGATGATCAGCACCAGAATCATCGATGACACTGGCAAGTTTCGCGTCGAAATCAATCCCATGTACGTCGCAAAGATCGCCATCAGAAGATGACTGATCCGAACTCGTTGCCCGAGCTCCCGCCCACGCCATCAGCGTCGCAATCAGGATGATCAGAAAGCAGCGTTGCGCCCAACCGTGAAAGTCAGGCGACCGGAACTCCGCGATCCGGTTCATCAGATATCGATCGCCCAGGTAGTGATAGATATGCGCATGCAGCCGCCATCCATAAGGATTAACGAGCGTCGCCATCGCGGAAGCGATAAATGCCAACGCCATCGCCCGAGCCCGCCGCGCTGACCGAACCGCCGCAAACGCATCTTCCTCTCGCACGCTTTCAATGAACGCAGCCAGCGCATAAATCGCCAGCATCGCCAGTCCGACCAGCCATCCGCCGTGCAAGTTCACCCACAAGCAAAGTCGTAAGCGGGAAAAAACCACCGCATCCATCGCGGCGCGCGCCTCCGCGTTCCGCATCGTTCCAGAGCCACAAACCACAGCAGCGAAAAAAGCCAGCTCACAATATGCGGACGCGCAAAAAGGTGAACCGTCGCCGCAGCCTCCGCCAGTAGCATCAATGCGATAGCCAACAGCATTCCCGTTCCACGTTTGATCAGTTGCGAAAGCAAAATAACGAAAGTGGTCGCCACCAGCACCGCGCACAGCCATACCACTCCATTCAGTCCGCAAGCGCGATGTAGAATTCCCAGCACCAGGTCATACAGCCATTCCCACGCAAACCACGGCTGTCTCTGCATGGTTGATGAATAGGGATCAGTACGCGGCAGCGTGTGCGTTGCCAGAATCTGCTCGCCCGTTCGAATATGCCATCCGATATCAGGATCCGAGAGCGGCCGGTTGGAGAGCGTCCCCGCAAGCAGCGACCACAGCAGGAAAATGAAAATGATGTCTCGCGCGGAAGGAAAAACCACCGTCAGCACCAACTCGCGGAATCCCGCAGGCGCATCCAGCGCAACCCCGCCGCGCTCCTTCGTCTCCACTCCCGCTTGTTCCGAGGTCATCAATGTGTGCAATGGGCCGCGATCCTATGCGATGTAGTGTATGCGATGCTCTCTATCTCGACACACGAACGTCCCCATAAGCAACCTTGGAAAGAGCGGCCCCCCGTCCTCAAAAAGTTCCGTCCGCCCGCCTCTCATGCGAATCTATATAAGCGGATGACTACCAATCCAAGACCGCGTGTAGTAATTGTTGGCGCAGGTTTCGGCGGCCTGACCGCCGCCCGCGCCATCGCTCGCCTCCCTGTCCAGGTAACCGTCATTGACCGCAAGAACCACCACACCTTCCAACCGCTGCTCTACCAGGTGGCGACCGCCGGCCTATCTCCCGGAGAAATCGCTGCCCCAATCCGCTGGATCCTCCGCGACCACGCAAACCTTGAAGTATTACTTGAAGAAGTCGTTGATTTCAACCTGTCTCAAAAGCAGGTCATCACCCGTCGAGCAAACCCTCGACTACGACTACCTGATCATTGCCTCCGGCGCGACCCACGCCTATTTTGGCCATGACGAATGGGCTCCCATCGCGCCCGGACTCAAGACCATCGAAGACGCTCTGGAAATCCGCCGTCGCGTGTTCCTCGCCTTCGAACTTGCCGAACGCCAGGCCATCGAGGGCGAAACTGCCCCGCCGCTCCAGTTTGTCGTTGTCGGCGGAGGTCCCACCGGCGTCGAGCTTGCCGGCACGTTGGCCGAAATCGCGCACCACGCCATGAACGACCAGTTCCGCAATATCAAGCCCGAGCAAAGCCGCATCCTTCTCGTCGAAGGCGGCCCGCGCGTCCTCCCTGCATATACCGAAGAGCTTTCGCGCAAAGCAGAGGATCAACTTCGCCGCCTTGGAGTCGAAGTCCATACCTCGCAGATGGTGACGCTGGTTGAGCCCGGTGCAGTCTGGGTCGGCAATCAGCGGATCCCCGCTGCTGTCGTTTTATGGGCCGCTGGCGTCGCCGCTTCTCCGCTCAGCAAGAAGCTTGGAGTTCCCGTCGATCGCGCCGGACGCGTGCTCGTGCAACCCGATCTCAGCCTCCCCGGACATCCCGAGGTAATGGTCATCGGCGACATGGCCGCACTCGCCGATCAGAAGGGAAAGTTGTTGCCCGGCGTTGCCCAGGTAGCGATCCAACAAGGCAACTGGGCCGCAAAAACGATCGCCCGCGATCTCGAAAACCAGCCGCGCCAGCCCTTTCACTATCACGACAAGGGAAGCCTCGCCACCATCGGCCGCGCCGCCGCCGTCGCCCAGATTGGAAAATTTCAGCTCTCCGGCTATTTTGCCTGGCTCGCATGGCTCTTCGTTCACATCCTCTTTCTTATCGGATTTCGAAACCGCATCGTTGTCATGATCAACTGGGCCTGGGCATATCTCACTTACGAACGAGGCGCTCGCCTCATCACCGGTAGCAACGACCTGCCCGGCTGGAATTCCTCGCAGCACGATCTTGAATCGGCTGACCCGCCGCTCAAGCGCGGGGCATGATTTGCTCCCACGCCGCTCATGATCCTGCAACGCCGCGCTTGATCCCCTTTGTGTCACCCTGAGCGAAGCGAAGGATCTGTGTATTCTTCGACCCCGGCTGACACTCAATGCAATGCATGGCGAAGAAGCCTCTGATTGGCACTCTCCTCAGCCGATATAATCAAAGTATCTTGAAACGTGTCGTGAAAAGCGCCGTGAAACGTGCCGCTTGTCTATTTCTGATCGCGCTCTTTTTCTCCGCTGCCCTTCAATCCGAGGAGAGTCCGGCCGCCGGCCACACCATCGTAGTCATTCCATTCGAAAACACCTCTCCTACACCCGGTCTCGAATGGTTGGGCGAAGCCTTCTCCGAAACGCTCCATTCTCACCTCGACTCCCCTGTGCTCTATGTCGTTACCCGCGACGAGCGTCTCCGCGCTTACGATCGTCAAGGCATTCCCGCTGGCGTTCATCCATCCCGCGCCACGCTCTACCGAATTGCTGAGCAAATGGATGTCGACTACGCCGTGCTCGGCTCCTACAGCTACGACGGTGCCACCCTCACCGCGTCCGCCCAGCTTCTCGACATGCGCACCCAGAAGCTCATGCCCAACGCCACCGAGTCTGCCAGGTTGAGCGATCTTGGGACCCTTCAATCTGCCCTCGCTTGGGATCTCCTCCGGCTCATCCGCACAAACTTCTCCATTCCCAAAGATCGTTACATCGCGGGCTTTCCGCCCCAGCGTCTCGACGCGTTGGAAAGTTACATCCGTGGAGTGCTCGCGACCACGCTCGACGAAAAAGTGCAGAACTACCGCGACGCCGTGCGCATGAATCCCTCATTCGCGGAAGCGTGGCTCGAGTTGGGTGAAACCTACTACAAGCAAAAATCCTACGAACCGGCAATGAGCTCGCTCGAGAAGGTTCCGCGATCTTCAAGCGTCGCTCGTGAAGCCAACTTCTATCTCGGTCTGGCCGCCTATGCCCATGGAGATTTCGACAAGGCGGCCAACGCGTTTGAATTTGTCGCCGTCCGCCTCCCACTCGCGGAGGTCTACAACAATCTCGGAGTCGTCGCCGCTCGCCGCGGTCAAAAAAGAGCCGCCGACGATTTCGAGCGCGCCATTCAAAACGATCCCAGTGATTCGGACTACCACTTCAACCTTGGAGTAACTCTCGTTCGCTCCGGAGACAAGGTCAAAGCCGCTCGTGAGTTGCGGCTCGCCTTGGATCGACACCCAAGCGATAGCGAAGCGAAAGCGCTTCTCGAGTCCCTCACGCCCAATACATCCGCCGCGGTCCCGGCCACATCAACAGCAAAAACTCCGCAAGAGCGCCTCAACCGCAATTATCAGGAAGACGCTTTCCGCCAGATGACGACCCAGATGCAGGGATGGGCCGAGCAGCGATTCGCCCGATCCGATCCCCGCACCCACGCTCGCTATCACGTCGAACTCGGTCAGGAACTGCTGGCCCACGGTTTCACCACCGAAGCAGAGGCGGAATTCCGCCACGCCGCCGCCGTCGATCCCTCAAGCTCCGCTCCTCTCACCGCCCTCGCCAACATCTACGATGGACGCGGCGATGATGCGGCCGCTCGCTCCCAGGCCGAGGCCTCCCTGCGCATGCGCGAATCCGCCGAGGCCTACCTCGTCCTCGCCCGCCTCGATCTCCGCCAGAACCGTGTGGATGCCGCCACCCAGGACGTCAACCGCGCCCTGCAGTTGGAGCCCGCCAATCCCAACGCTCAAGATCTGAAACGCACCCTAGCAGCCAAGCTCGCGGAGAAAGCGCCGCCGCTGCCTCAGCCATGAACACCCTTGCATGCATTCCCCGCCCTGCAGTGAGCCGCACTTCCAGCCCCGCTTCAGCCCAGTTTTTAGGTGCCGCACCACTTCAGCGCTTTTCTCACCCCGCTTCAAACCAGCTTTTGACTGGAAATCAGCTTTTGGGTTGCGCAGCGCCTCAACACTTTTCCCGCCCCGCTTCAAACCAGCTTTTGGGTGGCGCAGCGCTTCAGCGCTGCGATAACCCTCTCCCTAACCCGGACGGCTTTAGCCGCCGAGGTCACACTCTTCTTTCACTCTCAACCCCAACCTTCCAACTATTCCTTCTCCTTCTCCTGTCATTTCTCCCCGCCCACGCCGACGTCCTGAAAATCGTCCTCAACGACGCCATCCACCCCATCAGCGCTGAATACATCGCGCGCGGCCTGGACGCGGCCGCCCAAAATAACGACCAGGCTGTCCTCATCGAAATCAACACCCCGGGCGGCCTCCTCGATTCCACTCGCGACATTATCGAAAAGATCACTGCCTCCCCGTTCCCGTCATCATCTATGTGGATCCCAGCGGGAGCCGCGCCGCTTCAGCCGGCTTTTTCATTCTCGAGTCGGCCGACATCGCCGCCATGGCGCCCGGAACCAACACCGGCGCCGCGCATCCCGTCGTTATGGGTGGCGGAAAAATCGACGACGTCATGAAGATGAAAATGGAAAACGATGCTGCGGCGCTGATGCGCTCCGTCGTTGCCAAGCGCGGGCGCAACGTCGAGCTAGCCGAAAGCGCTGTGCGTGAATCCAAATCCTTCACCGAACAGGAAGCACTCGACAAAAAGCTGATCGAATATATCGCCCCCACCGAGCAGGACCTCTTCCGCCAACTCGCGGGAAAGAGTTTCAAGCGTTTCAATGGCACCACCGCCACGCTCAACCTCGTCGATCAACCCGTCCGCAACTTCCCGATGACTTTGCGGCAGCGCATCCTCAGCTACATCATGGATCCGAACATCACCTTCATTCTGTTCGCGATCGGTGCCCTCGCCCTCTTTGCCGAGTTCAACCATCCCGGAGCCGTTATTCCAGGCACAGTCGGTGTCGTTTTCATTTTGTTGGCTGCCTTCGCACTAAATCTCTTGCCCGTTCGCTTTGCCGCCGTCGTTTGATTGTCGGAGCCTTCGCCCTCTTCGCTCTCGAAGCAAAATTTGCCAGCCATGGCGTCCTCACCATCGGTGGCATCTCGCTGCTGGTGCTCGGAGGGCTCCTGCTCGTGGATGGCCCAATCCCCGAGATGCGCGTTCACCTTGCCACCGCTCTCGCGGTGAGCATTCCTCTCGGGATCATTACTGCCTTCCTCATGAGCATCGCCATGCGCGCTCGCCGCAACAAAGTCGTAACCGGACGCGCAGGGATTGATCGGCGAAGTAGGCGTCGCCGAAACCGCCTTATCTCCAGCCGGAAAAGTGTTCGTCCACGGTGAACTCTGGGACGCCGTCTCCACCATCCCCGTCTCAGCCGGCCACCAGATCGTGGTTCGCCACGTCGACGGCTTGATCCTCCGTGTCGACCCCGTAACGACGCCAACGCCCGTGACGGCTTGAGACAATTCTAGTCAGATGTTTGTTGCCTCTTTTCAACTCTCAGTTGGCTGAGAGCCCTTCCCCTGCACCGCTTCAGCGCAGAAAATGACTTTTCATTTACATCAATGTGACACCTCGTCTCTTTCCTCCTTCTACCGTAAAAAACGTCGAATCTGTCACCTGAGACTCGACTGAAAAACATATCCCTCGAATATCGACCCGTTAACAAAGGAGACATTTATGTCGCGCTCACGAAATTGGAAACATGCGGCCGGAGTGGCCGCACTTGCACTAACCTTCGTCCTTGTGTTTGCCGGCAATTCCCTCGCGCAGCACTACACCCGAACGGATCTCACCACCGATAATTCGAGCGTTTCCCCGGCGCCGAACGTCGATCCCAACCTTGTCAACCCTTGGGGCATGTCTCGCTCCTCCGGTTCACCCTGGTGGATCTCCGACAATGGCACTTCGTTATCAACCCTCTATGACAGCACTGGCTTGCCCAAGTCGCTGGTCGTCTCCATCCCAGCACCGGATGGACAGCCGGGCGGCACCCCGACCGGAACGGTCTTCAACTACACGACCGTGTTCAACGTCGCCACCGGCCAACCTGCCATCTTTCTCTTCGCCACTGAAGATGGAACCATTTCCGGTTGGAATCCCAATGTCAATGCGACCAGCGCTGTGATACGCGTCAATCGCTCAGGTAGTGCAGTCTACAAAGGCCTCACCCTCGCAACCACTGCAGCGGGTCCGCGCCTGTATGCCTCCAACTTCCAGACCGCCGCGGTCGACGTGTTTGACGGGAACTTTCATCCTGTCCACACAGTCGGCGGCTTCCTCGATCCGAACCTCCCCGCCAACTACGCTCCTTTCGGCATTCAGAACGTGGGCGGCAACATTGTGGTCACATTCGCGCACCGCAAGCCCGGTTCCCACGATGAGGATCACGGTGCCGGACTCGGATTCGTAGACATCTTCGATACCTCCGGACGCCTCCTCCTCCGCTTGCAGCATGGCGCGTTCTTCAACGCTCCATGGGGAATCGCTCAGGCTCCTGGCGACTTCGGCGTATTCAGTCATCGCCTGCTGATTGGCAACTTCGGCGACGGCTGGATCCACGCGTTCAATGCAGTCACCGGAAAACTGGAGGGCGCGCTTCTCGATGCCAACGGGAATCCCATCGCAATCGACGGGCTCTGGGGATTGAGCTTCGGAGGCGACAACACCAATAGCGGCCTCGCCACCAATCTCTTCTTCACCGCCGGGGCAAACGACGAGGCAGACGGAATCTTCGGCATGCTGGCTCCCGTCAGCAGCGAACAACGTGGCAACTCGGAATAGCGGCTCACCCCTGCTCCGGCTGCAACCGTAGTCTCTCCAACCTGCCCCACGGATCGCACCGTGCGATTCGTGGGGCAGCTCCATTCAGCCACGCCGGAGGACTCTAACTGGGAACTCCAAACCCCGACCCGCAGTACTCGAACTACGTTACAATCCGCTTATACCCTGTTCACAGTGAGCCTGGAGGCTTTCATGCCCGATCTTGGGTTTCCCGTGTTCGTGATTGTCGTCATTATCTTTGTGATCTACCTGCTCAGCTCCATCAAGATCCTTGCCGAATACGAACGCGGCGTAATCTTCCGCCTCGGCCGCCTGCTCGGCACCGCCAAAGGCCCTGGCGTAATTTTTGTCTTCTCCCCGATCGATCGCATCGTCCGCGTTTCCCTTCGCCAGGAAGCCCTGGAAGTCCCCCCGCAAGACATCATTACCCGGGATAACGTCACCCTGAAAGTAAACGCCGTCATCTTCCTTCGCGTCATCGATCCCAATAAAGCAGTGGTTGAAGTTTCCAATTACGTCTACCAGACCTCGCAGTTTGCCCAGACCACTCTCCGTTCCGTCCTCGGAGAACAGGAG
Organism: uncultured Acidobacteriaceae bacterium; assembly: GCA_963822545.1. Lineage (GTDB taxonomy): Bacteria > Acidobacteriota > Terriglobia > Terriglobales > Acidobacteriaceae > Acidiflorens. Next base: position 292,187 of record CAWGIB010000009.1, on the reverse strand, counting down.
CTCGACGAACTGCTCGCGCACCGCGAAAAGATCAATCTTCGCCTGCAAAGCATTCTCGACACGCACACCGCTCCCTGGGGTGTCAAAGTGGCTAACGTCGAAGTCAAGCAGGTGGATATGCCCGAGTCCATGCTGCGGGCCATGGCCAAGCAGGCCGAGGCAGAGCGCGAAAAGCGGTCGAAAATCATCCACGCGGAAGGCGAATTCTCCGCCGCCCAGCGCCTGGTGGACGCTGCCCATCTGTTATCTACTGAGCCCGTCAGCGTCCAGTTACGCTATCTCCAGACGCTCACCGAAATTGGCGTGGAGAAAAACACGACTGTCGTATTCCCCGTGCCGGTCGATTTCTTCTCCGGCATCCAGAAATTGTTGGCAACCCCACCCGCGCCCGCCGCGGGAGCTTGAGGCTAAGTAACGAACTATGCCCACTGCGCAACAGGATACTGAAATAACCCTCGGCACCGGCCGCATGCTGGCCCTCTTTTTCACCTTCGTGCTTGTCTGTGCTGTGTTTTTTGCAATCGGATTCTCACTCGGCCGCAAGACCTCTTACGCCGGAACCAGTTCGGTTGTCACCGGTCCCGGCTCAGGTTCCGCCGCCGTCGTTCGTCCTTCCGCCGCCAAGCAAAACGGAACTCCAGCCCAGCCGCAATCCACCGACTTCAGTTTCTACAAGTCCGTGGGCGCCAAGAACACCGACACCGAACTCACCCCTCAGGAAACACAACAGCCTCAGGCGGCAGCTCCCTCAACCGCGACCCCAACCCCCAGCACTGTTTCCACCGCATTGGCCACCGGATATTTCGTTCAGGTCGCCGCCGTCAGCCGTCAGGAAGATGCCGAGTCTCTCGTCGATGCCTTAAAGAAAAAGCAGTATCCCGCCTTCTCCTCGACGAACCTCACTTCCGACAAGTTCTACCACGTGCAAGTAGGCCCGTATGCCGACTTGAAAGAAGCGGAAGCAATGCGCGCCCGCCTGATCACCGATGGCTATAACCCGATAGTAAAGAAGTAGCCGCCTATGTTTTTTCCCCGGTGAAACCGAAGCGGATTACATGTGCCTGGATTTTTTTTAGAAATTAAAAATCACAAATAACAAATTTAGAAATTACCCAAAGACCCAATCCTTAATCTCATGCCTCCCACTTCCGACCTCGACCTCTTCCTCCACGCCATTGCGGACCCAACCCGCCGCCGCATCCTGAGCGCCCTGAAAGAAAAAGGCGCATGCTCCATCGACAAAGAAACAGGCCTCTGCGCGTCCGACATCGAACAACGAGTCAAGCTGGCCCAGCCGACCATCTCTCACCATATGAGAATCCTTGTGAAGGCCAACGTTGTCGAAGCCAAGCGCGAAGGCCACTGGCGCTGGTATCGGCGAAACGAAAAGTTTATTTCTGAGATGATGCGTGGCCTGAAGGGCCAACTCTAACAGCCGCGGAAAGAACGGGATGTTGGCGTTGCAAGTGATGTTGGTGTTGCAAGTGATTTTGGCGCAGCTCTTCAGCCCTCTGCGGCACTCGGCGCCTCAGTTTTTGGGGTGGCGCAGCGCTTCAGCGCTGCGATAACCGCATTGTTTTGAATTTGGCTTTAGCCACTGAGGTCACACCTTCAACTCGAGAACGATTTTTCGCGAAGCCTGCCAGGCCATCTGTGGAAGGATTAGTTCCCTGCGCTCGCCGTGAGCGCCTTTTCGTCCGAACCTTTCAGAGCGGCTTTCTCCTGCTTCTGCGCAAGATTCCGCACCTGCACAATTAAATCTGCGATCTCAAACGGCTTCGACAGCACCGGCAAATTCTGTTCCTGGAGAAATGCCCGCGTCTCTTCTTCAATCACGCTCGAAAAAGTGAATAGCAAACGCCGCTCGACGCCCGGGACAGTTGCTCCCGATCCATTCAAACATCTCTCGAGCGCTGCAGCCTCCCGGCATTCGCCCGTTCATCACGACTACGTCAAACGCCGCACTCCGCAAGCGTGCCTTGGTATCCTCCACGCTCATGGAAGCTCGTCACGTCCGCTCCCGCTCCGACCAGTACATCGCGTTCGAATTCGAGTACCGCGTCTTCGTCTTCCACCAGCAGCACCCGTCCAAACAGCATCGCGTCTCGCCGCGTGGGACGTTGCGGCCTCTGCCACCGCGGGCTTTGCCGCTGGCCGGCAACCGCACTTCGATCGTCGCGCCCCCATCTTCGCGGTTGCGCGCCGAAATCTCTCCAAGATGCTCCTGCACGATTCCGTAACAGATACTCAGCCCCAGGCCCGTCCCTTTGCCAAGCGACTTCGTAGTGTAGAAAGGATCGAAAATGCGGTGAACGTCTTTGATCCCTGGACCGTTATCGTCGAACGCAACGCACACAAACGAATCCTTCTTCTCAACTCGAACTTTCAAACTTCCGCGATGACTATCGCTGCTTTCCCCGATCGCGTCCAGCGCGTTGTTGATGATGTTCAGGAACACCTGCTCCAGTTGATGAGCGTCCGCCACCACCGAAGGAAGATCCGAAGGAATTTCGCGCTCCAGAACGACATTGCTCACCTTCAAATCGTATTCACTCAAGGCCAGCGTATCTTCCAGAATCTTCTTCAGATCCACTTCCTGCTTGTGTGGTTTGCGCTGCCGCGCGAACGAAAGCAGGTTCTGTACCACCCGGTGCGTTCGCTGCGCCTGTTTGAAGAGCTTGCGCACATAATCTTTCGAGCGATCATCCAGGTTTGCGCCTTCCAGCAACTCCGCATATCCCAGGATCGCCGTCAGTGGATTGTTCAACTCGTGCGCCACACCGGAAATCAACTGCCCCACCGCCGACATCTTTTCGCTTTGCAACAGCTGTTCCTGCGTTTTTCTCAGGTCCTCATACGCGCGGCACGTCTCTTCATACAACTGCACTTTCTCGACGGTGGTAGTAAGTTGCCGGCTGATCGCCACCATCAGGTTCTCGTCGTTGCTCGAGTAATGCCGCTGCTCCTTGCTGGCAATCCCCATAATGCCGATGGGCTTGTCCTTGCTCCACATCACCACCCATATCCAGCAAGGCAAGCGGTCGGCGCATACAAATTCCACAAGCGCCGGAGGAAGGTGCGGCAGAAAATCCTGCGTCACCACTTCGGCACGCGATCGCATGACCAGATCGCCCAGCCCATCCGGAAACGCAACCTCCGACATCCGTAACCGCGCTTCGCTCCTCGGCCCCCAACCTGCCCGCCGCCGGTACGTTCCATCCGGCTCGGTTGAAAGATAGACAGACCCCGTCTCCGCTCCAAACAACGAGAGCACTTGCCGCAGAGTCAAGTTCAGAATTTCGTCGAGATCGAATGATTGCGTTGCGATCACCGCCATCGCGTTCAGCGCATTCAATTCCCGGTTGCGCCGCCGCATCTCATCTTCCGAGCGTTTCTTCTCCGTGATGTCGAGAACAAACCCCTGGTACCGTGAAATGCGCCCCACCGAATCGCGAGTCGCAAAGCAACTCAGCGCCACGGTCAGGAACATCCCGTCCTTCCGCCGCAGCGCAATTTCGAAATTGCGCACGTAGTTATGTGCCTCGAGCTCCCGCTCGAATGATTCCCGCTCTTCCTGGCTCGAGCCCAGCATGCTCGCAATGTCGAGCGCCATCAGCTCATCCCGGCTGGCATAGCCCAGCATGGTGACGAACGCATCGTTGCAGTCCAGCAAGTCGTCTTCCAGGGTCGCTTCGAACACGCCTTCCTGCGCCTGCTCGAACAGCGTTCGGTATTTTTCTTCCGCGACATGCCGCTCCGTCGTGTCGTGAATGACGTGGACAGTTCCCTGCTGCAATCCGCCCTGCTCGGCATACGACGATGTGGAAACCACCGACTCGCCGCCAAAGCACGGGTCCAGCCCTTCCGTTAGCCCCGCACCGCGTTCGCAATACGGACAGGCGCTCCATGAATGTGCTCGCGGCAGCACCGCCTCGCACGGACTGCCCAATACGTCTGCCGCCGCTTTTTCCAGCCTTTGCAAGAGCGCCTGGTTGGTCTTCAGAATTCGGAAATCAGAATCGTGCGCCAGGATCAAATCATGGATCGAATCGAACGTGTTCATCCACTGCCGCTGCGAACGCAATACCTGCTCCAGCAGCCGCAGGTTCTCAGCGGCAATTCCCAACTGCTGCGCCGCCATCTCCAGAAATTCCAGCTCCTCGCGGCTATGACGCCATTTGCGCGAGCAGCCGAATGACAAAACTCCAATTACCGATTTCTTGCCCACCAGCGGCACCAGCACCACATGATGGATGCCGCACTTCTTCAGTTGCTGTCTTAGCCCATCGCCGATCTCGGAAAGCTTGACCACCGCCGCCCGGTTCTCCTGCAGAACGCGCGCCAGCGCCGCCTCCGTGCCGATCTGCGCCACCGATCGCAAAAGCTCCGGCGTCAAGCCCACGTGCTGCGTGGGCACCAGATTCTCGCCTTCAATCCCCCGGAACCATGCCGCATTCGATGACGTCGCAGTCTTCAACTTTCCCAGAGCCGCCTGCATCATCGGAGCATGGTTCTGTCCCCGCGCAATCGTGACCGCCAAATCATTCAGCACCGCCAGCCGTTTCGTTCGCGCGCGCGACTCATCCAGCGCCACCAGCAGCATGCTCGATCCAAGAAGAATTTCTGCCAGCAGGTAGACCAGTGCGGGAATATGCGCGTCCAGGTGCGGCCCGTGCAGATTCAGCGTAACCAGACCCGCTCCAAATAGGATGGGACCAATCCCAACCCGTCCCCAGCGCGAAAGGATCAGTTCGATCGCCGCCCCGGCAGCAATCACCCGGCATCCGATTTCCAGCCCTACCCGTACCGACCCAGGTTCCGGGAAATACAGCGGGTTCATCGCCGCGCAAACCATCCACATCCACGAAAGCGCGATCAGTGCCGTCAAAGCCCGCTTCGACTGCGCCGACATCAACGCCGCAGCCGCAAACAGGCCGATTGCAAGTACGAAGTCAGCCTGCGTAAACGCAGTGATCTCTTTTGAGGGATGTAACTCGCTGGTTCGAACCACGAAAAGAAACGTTCCGTACGCGATCCACCCGGCACCCCAGACCAGCAGGTACCGCTCCCGGAAAGCGCGGAAGAATAGCAGCGTCACCGCCACCACAATTAACGCGGCCGTCTCCCGTTCCGTCAGCCAAGGGACAGTCAGCGCGCCAATCGAATTTCGGAAAAACAGGACTGGATTCATCAGAAAACGGACGACTGCCTCGCCCTTTAAGTATCACGCTCAAACTCCTCGCGTTATGCGATTTCCGTCTTCAGATGGTTACTTTCGGAATGTAGCCGGACAGCCTAGAATGTCCGTTAGACTTAGACTTATGGGCATGCAATACGACCGAATTCTGGTGGTGGATGACGAGGAGACAATCCGCGAGATTGTCTGTTCCATGCTGAAGGGTGCGAACTTCCAGCCCCGCCAGGCAGCGAGCGGCATTGAGGCCCTCGCCATCCTGGAATCCGGCGACGAATTCGACCTCGTGCTCTCCGACCTGATGATGGCCGAAATGGACGGCATCGCTCTCCTCGAACGCTCCAAGGAACGTTTCCCCGATATGCCCTTTGTCATGGTTACGGCCATGAACGACATTTCCGTCGCTCTTCAGGCCCTCCGCAACGGCGCCTATGACTACCTGTTGAAGCCCTTCGAGCGCGAGCAGTTACTCGCCACCGTCCGCCGCGCTCTCGAGCATCGCCGCCTCAAGCGCGAAAATGATGCCTACCGCATGAACCTCGAGGCCTTGGTCACCGCCCGTACCCAGCAATGGAAAGTCGCCCTCGCCAACCTCGAAAAATCCTACGACATGACATTGGAAGCCTTGGGAAACGCACTCGACTTCAAAGACGCCGAGACCGAAGGCCATTCCCGCCGCGTCACCGCCTACACCATCGCCATCGCCAAGAAGATGGGCCTGCAAAATGAAGAAATTCGTATCATCGCGCGCGGCGCCTTCCTCCACGACATCGGCAAGATCGCCATCCCCGATGCAATTCTCAACAAGCCCGCCAAACTAACTCCCGATGAAACCGAGTTAATGAAGGAACACGCCTATAAAGGCTACCAACTCGTCAGCCAGATCCCGTTCCTCGCCGAGGCGGCTGAAATTGTCTACGCCCACCAGGAAAAATACGATGGTACCGGCTATCCCCGTGGTCTCAAGGGAGATCAGATTCCCCTCGGCGCCCGTATCTTCGCCGTTGCTGACACCCTCGATGCCATGACCATGACCCGTGCCTATCGTGCCGCCCAGAGTTTCCAGGCTGCCCGCGCTGAAATCAAAGCCTGGTCAGGGCGCCAGTTCGACCCCGGCATCGTCGAGGTCTATCTCGAAATGCCCGACAGCATCTGGGAAGGCTTGCGAAACGATATCAGCGGCACCAACCCTCCGTTCGCCGCCCGAGTCTAACTACCGGGTTCCCCTCATAGCCCTTTCCACGAAAGACGCCCATACTAGTCCTTTAAGGAGGACGTACACGATGCTTCAGAAAATCACATTGCTGGCTGTGTTCATGGGCCTCAGTTCCGTTCTGATGTTTGGCGCGCCGCAGATGGCAAACGAGAATGCCGCCCAAACCATCACAGGATGCCTGCAGAAAGGTACTGAGGATTATGGGGGATTTTTCCTCCTCAGCACCGACAACAAGCATTGGGAGCTTTACCCCGCCTCCGACGTGGCCCTCGCCGATCATGTCGGCCACACCGTAACGGTGACCGGCACGGTCACCCATCGATCCAAAGCACAGGAAGAAAAAAGTCAACCTTCCGAACAAAAGGAAATCTCAGGAAAGAAACACGCCGACCTGCAGGTAACCAGCGTAAAAATGGTCAGCGAGAGTTGCAAGTAAAAGTTTTCCCATCACTCTAAACTTCGGGAAAGTTCCGGGTGTCGCCCCACATCTCGCGCCTTTCGAGATGTGGGGACTCTCACCCAACTCCCCGCAAGTCATTCGTTTTCATAACAGAGTTTGTTTCAGATGAAGTGAAAGCACTTGCCCGCAAAGACAAGTTACCAAACTTTCACTTGTCATCCCGAACGGAGTGAGGGATCTGTAGTTAGGAACAGCGGCTGTCCCTCATCTCGCGCCTTTCGAGATGTGGGGACTCCCCCAACTCCCCGCAGAATCCTCGAAGCGCTCGAACCGTGCCCATCGCAATTCCTACGCGCTCTTCAGCAACTTCTCCGGACTCCCATACGCCCCAATCTGTCTCAGCATTCCCAGCTGATCCCAATTGTCCCAACCTTCCACCACCTGCCCATTGCGAATCCGGACAATCGTCACCCCACCCAGCCGCACCGTCTTGCCCGACGCCGGCACTCCCAGGTGATCTCCGCGATGCGTCATCGTAGCCGACCATCGCACCACGACTTGATCTTCCACTCCAAACGCGTCTTCCACCACCATCTTTATGTCCGGAAACGCGCCCCGTATGCGCTCGAACAACGGCACAAACCCTGCCGGACCGCGCAATTCGCTGCCATCCTCAAGCTGCCCATGCCCGACGGCATCCTCAGCCAGCAGTTCGAAAATCGTCTCTTTCCGCCCTTTATTCCAAACTTCCTCGAACCACCGCCTCATCAATTCAACATTTTTATCGACTGACATACCATCCACTCCTAAGACCGCGTGCATTATCCTCCGCCCACATCCCCCCGTCAACGCAATGCTTTGTCATCCCGAACGCAGTGAGGGATCTGCAGTCAAGAACGACGCGGGCGCCCCATTCATCGGGCACTTTGCGATGGTGGGATTCCACCAGCCCACAAATCTTGTCGATCCTCATGGGCGTGCACGCTTGGGAGGTGGAAAATGCTATTTCGAAGGCGAAACGAGGTGGAACATGGAGGGCTCTATTACCGGACAGAACGACAAGTGGGTCAACAGGCTCGCGTGATCATCTCCAAAAATGGAAGCGGCAGCTCCGCGTAGCTCTTGCCCGTCATCCGATTGAAATAACACTCCTCATGTACGGCTTTACCAGGTTGATCTGTAACCATATCGTTCGCCAAAGTTGCGCCTTGGCCGCATAGCGGACAAGATATTCTCTCCTCGTTGTTCATGAGAGCCCCTCCTGAATCTAGATCCAGACTAGGCTCGTACGCGGAGAGAAACTGAGCACTTGTGATCAGCCATGTACCATTGGCGCATGCCATTCAGGCCCGCTCTTGGCTTGAGTCGAAAGTAAGCGAACGTTGAACTGGGAATCAGGTGTGGGGACGGGCCTCGCCCGTCCAAGCGGAGCAAAGCTCCGCACTCCCCGAGGGTCAGCATCATAATTGCCCCTGCCTGCGTCCCACATCTCGCGCCTTTTTAAGCCAGGATTGTTTCAGACCAAAAGGATGAGCCTTGCGGATGGGCCTAACAGGATGGAGCCTTCCAGATGGGCCTACGGTTTCTTCGAAACAGGTAGCTGCGTTTCCACGGTCGTCGATCCCGCCTCCGCAGTAATCGTCACATCGACCGCCGACCCCAGTTTGAGCTTGATTTTGTCCCCGGTCTCAGTAGTCAGCGAATTCTTGATGCGCACTTCCCGGTACAGTTCATCCGCCGCCGCCACATGAATCTGCACCGTCTCCGCTTCCCGCGTGGATGTCGCTGGGATGACTTTGTCCACCGTCCCCGGCAACGTGATACTAGGATTTTCCGCCATTTGAAAAATGACCTCGCCCAACCTTACCCAAATCCCATCCTAAAAACTGGCCAATAATGACCACTTCGTCGCCCGCTCAATCACAACTTACGCCGCGACTTCCCCGTGCGTGGCTTGTGTGAAACTTTTCATCGCTTCCGTCAGCTGCGCATCCACCTCGTCCGCAATCTTCATCACGTCCGGCAGCAGCAAGCTGAAATCAATATGGCTCAGGTTTTTTTGCAATATCCCAAACAGCGTCACCTGCAGGATTCGCGATTCATGCACCAGCATTGGAGATGAGTACCCCTGTCGGAAGCGCAATTTCCCATGTTCCGCGGCCGAAGGCGAACAGGGTGCTCCGGCGTTCAGCGGTGTGCTGCCCAACTTGTCGAGTCGCACAATCAGGTCCCGAATCAGTTTCGGACAGATATCCGGTACGCTCGTCGTCCGATAGATTGAGGTGGTTGAGTTCACTGCTCAGTTTCGCCTCCGCCAGCCAGTCGGTCAGGATGTCGGGAAGGCACCGTTCGAGAATTGCGCTCACTCTCTGCTTCTCCGCGCGGACAGCCGGTTTACGCGCCACCAGCTTCTCGCTCAGAAGTCCAGCCAGGCTTGCAGTGTCAAATGGTTTCACAATAATTTCATCCGCCTGTAATGCGATCGTCGCCATCGCCCGCTCTACATCCGGATAGCCGCTTACCAGCAAAATCAGTGCATCCGGTTGGGAGTGCCGCATCGCCGTCACCAGCGTAAAACCATCGCCGGCGTTCGGCATGTTAAGGTCCGTGATCAGCGCGTCGAACGAGTCGGTTGCAATGTACCGCAGAGCCTCCGTAACGCTCGCCGCCGCCACCACTTCATATCCTTTTCTTACCAGCTGCCGGGTGGTCAGGTCGAGGATCGCTTCATCGTCATCCACCATCAGGACTTTATGCGGGTTAGCTGTTGCGGGGACCGACATGTCGAGACCTCATTCTTGGTGCCAGGTACAACTAGAATGACTCAACGCGCCTTGTCAGGTCTGTGCAATGTAGCTCAGGCATCGAAACTCTAACCCTAAGCTTCGTAGGAGCGCGGAGCAGCGGATCGGTCTTCCTGCAATCGCACGATCGCGGGTAACAAGTGGCTGGACAATCGATCTTTCGCGACGAATGCGTCCACCACTTTCAAAACTTGTTTGGGAATGTCCAGCGCGGCTGAGAGCATGATGATCGGCGCTTGCGGCCTCAATCGCCTCATCCTGACCGCAAATTCCTGCCCGTTCATTTCAGGCATGAAATAGTCCACGATCACCACATCAATTGGATGGAGCGACGCCAGTTCCAGGCCCTTGCGTCCGCTGGGTGCGGTAAAGACGGTATAGCCAAAGGTTTCAAGAAACTCCTTTTCGCACTCCAGCACGTCTTCGTTATCGTCGATGCACAGCAGCGTCGTGTTCGCGTTGTAAGCAGAGGACATGATCCACCCCAGGCCCAGACACTTGCTCCCACATGCAAAAAATGGCCCAGCCTCACGGCCGCGCCATAGTCGAGCAAACGACCGCGGGCAACAGCATTAGGGGCCGCGTAGCTCTCCTCTAACAAACCTACAACCGCTACCGCTCTGAAAGATGTTCAATATTGCACACTTCCTTGTTTTCGAACGGACACCGTTATGTGAGGAGACCGAGAGTGCCGGCCGGTTGACCATGATCCACTGCTCTCGCTGGAATGCCCGCGCTGCCAGGGATCGCGCTGCACCTGCCCCGGAGACCCATGGTTCCCTTTACCACCGCACCGACGGTATTGCCTGAACTGTGAAATACTGCTCCCCGGTGGTCAAAAAGAAACAGAAGAAGCAACCGAAGAAGAACCAGCCGAAAAAGAAGGCGCTCGTGATTCGCGTTCGCGTTGTCCCCCTCGAAAAAGTCCTGGCCAAGATTCCAAAAAACTAGTTCCACCACGTCGCGTGACCGGGATCTCGATCCGGGCAGCCCCACCTCTCGCGCTTTTCGACACCTAGGATTCCACAAACCCGGAGTCCCCACATTCGCGCCGGTAACAGCCTTGAACTACCTGCGCCAGTTAGTAACTACTTGGTACCGGGATACCCCCTCCCCCTCCCCCAGTCTTTAAGAATCATGGAATTAGCCGGAATTTCGCGCCAGGTCTTTGAGTTAAATGACTTACATGGAAAGTATTTCGGAATAAGGAGTTAGCGCGGTTAAGTTGCATTGCGAACGATTTTGAAGCGGTTTTGTCGACCGCGTTGGCCACGATCTGACCGTGTCTTATCGGTCGTGTCTTATCAAAGAACCAAGCCGCCAAGGACGTTTTGTGTGCCCTGTAACTATCTTGGAGTTTGTGCCTGCTAAGTCAAGGAATTTCTCTTGAGCTATGCCTTCGAGACATCCCCGCCGAGAACCATTAGTTATGTCATCCCGAACGCAGTGAGGGATCTGCAGTTGACGTCTTGAATTTTGTCATCCCGAACGAAGTGACGGATCTACACCCATTAGTTTTGTCATCCCGAACGAAGTGAGGGATCTGCCCCATCAGTTTTGTCATCCCGAACGAAGTGAGGGATCTGCAGTTAAGCTCTTGAACTTTGTCACCCGACCCCGAGCGAAGTCGAAGGGAATGGCACTGAAAGCATCTGCCTTTGGGTGGCGCAGCGCTTTAGCGCTGCGATCCAAGCCGCATCCCCGACGGCTTTAGCCGCTGAGGGAGCAATCGCCCGCGCCCCTGATTTGCACCCAGTGGTCTTGTCATCCCGAACGAAGTGAGGGATCTGCAGTTAAGCTCTTGAACTTTGTCACCCGACCCCGAGCGAAGTCGAAGGGAATGGCACTGAAAGCGTCTGCCTCTGGGTGGCGCAGCGCTTTAGCGCTGCGATCCAAGCCGCATCCCCGACGGCTTTAGCCGCTGAGGGAGCAATCGCCCAACTCCCCGCGCCCCCTTTGAAGGTGGACGACTTCAGCCGAGGCTGCCCCACATCTCGCGCTTTTCAAGATGTGAGATTCCCATCCACTCCTCGCCACCGCCTAACACTCAAGGCATGACGACATAGCCAACAACCACAAAATGCTACTGCCGCCCTAACTGCCTGCCTTGGGGAGGCGTGCTTTAGCGATAGTGACCTCACCGCGTCGAAATCGCAATCGCACTGCAGCTGAATGTCTTTTCGCACATTACTAACTGATGAAATAGGAGTACAATCCTCGACGGTCTTGAGATAGTACGACATTTCGGTTCTTTTAACTCCATGGCGCAAATTTCTTTTCCAAATCCGCGGTCAGGTCCAGAGCCCCGTTTTCGTCTCATTTCTTCCATGCTGCTGTCGGGAGAGCGGGTCGCGCAGTTATGGGAGTCGAACCACATGTTCTTTCCACTCCAATTGCCATCATTGAACGCAGTAGCTCGGCGTCCATTGCTGTTACTGAAGATTGCGCTGATGGTGTGTACAGTTGCAATAAGTTCCTTGGCATTCGCCGGTGCGGCCACAACAACCTCGCTTGCTGTAACTTCGGGCGGCGTTGCGGTCACTTCTGTGAAGGCAGGCAGCGTTGTCACGCTGACTGCTACGGTCGTGGCGGGATCCACGAAAGTGACGCAAGGCCAGGTGAATTTATGCGATGCCACGGCGCCATTTTGCACGGACATTCATATTCTTGCCACCGAGCAACTGACGAGTTCCGGCACGGCCAGTTACAACTTTCGCCCGGGGATCGGCAGTCACAGCTATAAGGCAGTATTTGTCGGCACCAATTCTTATGCCTCCAGTACTTCGAGCGTGGCACCTCTGACCGTGACCGGAACTACTGGTCCATTTGCCACAGCCACCTCGATTGCGGAAACGGGGGTTTGGGGGAATTACACGCTGACTGGAACCGTGACGGAGGCGGGAGGGACAGTTGCGCCCACTGGAACCCTCTCCTTTATTGACGCCAGCAACGGAAATTCTGTCCTGGGAACCGGCTCGTTAGGAGCGGCTGTTGCCGGCGTCGGCTGGCCAAACCCGGGATCGCTGCAGAACACACAGGGCACCTATTTTGTGCTGGTGGTGGACCTTAACGGAGACGGCATTCCCGATCTGGTGTTGGGTTCCAATCAGGTGTCGATCTTCCTGGGAAATTCGAATGGGACCTATACCAGAGCGGGCTCCCCTTCCATTCAGGGACCTACAAGCTATCCAATCGTCAGCGCCGATTTCAATGGGGACGGAATTCTGGACTTGGCCGTACCCTTGTATGGTTCGAACGAGATAGCGATCTTATTAGGTAAAGGGAACGGCACGTTTGCCCAGCCGATTATGGCTTCTGTGCCGGGCTTTCCCGTCGATATCACGCAGGTTGTCGACGCAGATTTCAATGGAGATGGAATTCCCGACTTAGCCGTTGTCGACAGCGACAATTCGGTCGTGGACATTCTCCTCGGCAGTGGGGATGGTAATTTTACGGCAGAAACAACGAACCCTCCTATTTCCGGAATACCATCGCACCTTGCTACGGGCGATTTTAATGGAGACGGCAAGACAGATTTGGCGGTCTCGGAGAACGCCGGTACGGTTGCCATTCTTCTCGGAAACGGGGATGGCACATTTGCGGCGTCGGGATCCCTGAATTCAGGAACCATCGCTCCGCCCATCGCTGTGGCCGACTTCAACGGCGATCGCAAGTTAGATATCGCAGTGCCGGCGGGCAGCGGTACTGGTGAGCTGGTGACGGTACTCACGGGCAACGGGGATGGGACTTTCAATTCGCCATTTTCCGGTTCCCCGACATCAACGAGCGTGACCTGGATCCAAGTGGCGGATTTCAACCAGGATGGCACTCCGGATGTGGTTCTGGCGGATTCGGGCGGCAGTGCTACGGTTTTCTTGAACAACGGCAGCGGCTCACTCAGCCAGAGTTTTCCCAGTGGTTTCGGGCCTCAATGTTCCTTACTATCTCGAAGTTGGCCTCGGTGACCTTAATGGGGATGGATACCCGGACATCGTGGCCGGCGGCTATTACAGCAGTAGTCAGGGGCTGTTCCTGACCGAGCCTACGGAGACGGCAAGCGTAAGCGCCAGTGTTCAAATCAATGGCGTGGGTCGGCATTTGGCTGAGGCAAGTTTTCCCGCCGAAGGCATCTATAAATCCAGTGTTTCCAGCTCGATCCCGTTGTGGGGACTGCTGCCCGACCACCTCAACCACATTAAGTGTGACAGCGGGAGGCGTGCCGGTTACAAGCGTCACTCCGGGAACCGCGGTGCTCCTCACCGCGCAAGTTAGCGCCGGCGGTATCCCGGTCACCGCCGGGCAGGTCAATTTCTGCGATGCCTCGGCACCACACTGCACGGATATACATATCCTTGGCACGTCCGCGCTGAACAGCTCGGGAACCGCGACCTTCGAGTTTGTACCCGGAGCGGGCGCGCACAGCTACCAGGCTCAGTTCGTCGAGGACGGCTTTGGCCTGGCGAGCGCATCGAATATCGCATCGCTGAAGGTAGGCCCTCCACCCGACGCCCGTCTACAGCGATGCCGCTGCGATCACAATCAGCGGTGGGTCGCAGGGCGACTACAGCCTCATGGCCACTGTCATTGGATATGGCGGCCCTGCCCCGCCCACCGGGAACGTTTCGTTCGTCGATACGAGTTTTGGCAATAACGTGCTCGCGACCGCGGCGTTGGGAGCAGGTGCTGGCGGGAATGGCTGGCTTATATCGCAGACGCCCGCCATGGGCGGCAATGCGCTGTCTGAGGTGGCCGAGGATTTTAACGGAGATGGCATACCGGATTTGGCGATACTCTGGAGCAACAACGCAATCGGTGGTCCATTCTCGTTTACGATTTTGTTCGGTAAAGGTGACGGCACATTTACAACAGGTCCTACAGTTCAACCGTCGGGTATCCAAGCTTACCCAACGATGATTGGCGGCGATTTCAACGGCGACGGCAAGGCAGACCTGGCCGTGCTGAGTTACAACGGAAACTCCATCAGCTACATTACAGTCCTGCCGGGTAAGGGCGATGGAACATTCGCAACACCGATAACAGGTCAGGTTTATAACCAAGGCTCAAACTGGGAGGCGATGTCATTCTCGGAACACTTGGCTGCCGCTGACTTCAATGGGGATGGCAAGTTGGATGTCGCGGTTGTCGGCGACTACGTCTCCTCGGCGGAGGCGTGACGATTCTCCTTGGAAATGGAGACGGGACGTTTACGGCGGCGGGTCCCAACGTGGATGTGACCGCCGATTTTGGCTTTGATTGCAACCGGAGATTTCAATGGAGACGGCATTCCGGATTTTGTGACTCCGAATTACTTCGAATTCGGCGGCACTCCACCACGATCTTTCTTGGGAAAGGCGATGGGACATTCACATTCTCCAAGGCAACGTTCACCCTAGACTACTTCCCCACTTCCGTATGTAGTCGCCGACTTCAATGGCGATGGGGTTCTCGACCTAGCTTTCTCTGACCTGAATGGCGTTGAGATCGCTCTCGGCAATGGCGATGGAACTTTCACACGAAACAGCGGCCAGCCCGATTCGGGTTCCGAATGAACTTTATAGTCTTGAGGTGGGGGATTTCAACCACGACGGTAAAGTCGATATGGCGGGATTGGACAATTACAATGATCAGATCGTTCTTCTCCTCGGTGCAGGAGATGGCACGTTTGCGGTGACCGCGACCACTCCTGTTATGAGCACATCTTTCGTCGGGCCGTTTCCATCGTCGCCGCCGACTTCAACGGGGACGGCGTGCCCGACCTGGCCATGTTGACGAAGAACGTCAATACAGCCTCGATCCTGCTGACGGTGCCGACCGAAACCGCGACGGTGACAGTGAACGGCATCGCGCCAGTCGAGCCGGGAACGCATTACGTGGATGCGAGCTATGCGGGCGATCACAACTACGGTGCAGTTACTTCCGGCACGATACCGCTCATCGGTGGTCTGCCACCGATCGATGTATCGCCGAACTCGCTGAGTTTTGGCGAAGAGGCGGTCGGCACGACCAGCCGTGCCAAGATGGTGACGCTGAAAAACACAAGCACGGGCACTCTCGATATCAGCAGCATCACGCCCAGCGGCGACTTCGCTATCTCCGCGAACACCTGTGGGGCCACCCTCGCTGCGAACAAAAGCTGCAAGGTGAGCATCACCTTCACGCCGATGGCTTCGGGTGAGCTAACAGGGACGCTCACCTTTACCGACAACGCTGCTAATAGTCCGCAAACGGTAGCGCTATCGGGGACGGGCGTCGAACCTGCGACGTTGACGCCGGCCAGCGCTGTCTTTGCAAAGCAGAAAGTCGGCACCACCAGTGCGGCGAAAACGTTTACGTTGACGAATAACCAACCCGTAGATCTGACTGGAATTGCAATCTCGACAACAGGACATTTTGCGGTTTCGGCGACGACGTGCGAGGCGAATTTAAACGCCAAAGCGAAGTGCAAGATTAGCGTGACGTTCAGTCCTACGGAGACCGGAACACAGACGGGTCAGTTGATTGTCCAGGACAGTGCCAGCAATAGCCCGCAAACGTCGAATCTCACGGGTACGGGCAAGTAAATCGCTGCTAAGACAAAAATCATGGAAGAAACCTGCCCCGCCGCAACGCCGGAGTCTTTCCGGTGGACGCAGAAAAATTTCTGCCGGGTGCCCCACGTCTCGCGCCTTTCGAGACGTGGGATTCCACGAAAGCATGAAGTCGATCGTCTGGCTTCATTCGCCTCACCCGCCACCTTTTTCACCCACGTACCCCCCCTTACCCACGACTCGATTTGTCAATATTGCTTTTTCATTCGGGACGGAACCGGGGGTACGAACAAACCAAAACTTCTAACTCCTTTTCTCTCAATAACTCGATTTAACTTCTTCCGTTTCAAAGACCGCACCAGAACATTCCCTCTAACTGAATGATTCTCCAACATCCACGCGACGAGGCCCTCAGTACCAGAGAGTAATCATCGAACCAGAAATTACGATTTTCCCCAAAACCTACCCGACACGATTTTCAAATTTATTTTCTGCGCTTTTTCTTCTCCCATCTTCTTCTAGAATGTTCACCCGTCACACTCTCTCTTTTTCACGCCGCCGTATAATACTCAGTTCTTCATTCCTCGCCGAAGCGCAGCCGCTCCCGTCGCTCCGGCGCCCAGGAGATTTCATCATGTCGACCCTTACTGATCATAAAGTTAGCGCCGCCTCTCGACCGCCAAGACGCGCGTCGAATCCGATTCCATGGGCAAAATCGATGTCCCATCCAACGTCTATTGGGGAGCCCAGACCCAACGCTCCCTCCTCCACTTCGATATCGGACGCGACACCATGCCCCCCGAATTGATCCACGCCTTCGGCACCCTGAAGAAAGCTTGCGCATTGGTAAATCAGGACTTAGGCAAACTTCCCGCCGACATTTCGAAGCTCATTACCCAGGCCGCCGACGAAGTGATCGCCGGAAAACTCGACAACCAGTTCCCTCTCCGCATCTGGCAAACCGGCTCCGGTACCCAGACCAACATGAACGTGAACGAAGTCATCTCCAATCGAGCCATCGAGTTAGCCGGAGGCGTACTCGGATCGAAGAAGCCAGTCCATCCAAACGATCACGTCAACATGTCGCAGTCGTCAAACGACACCTTCCCCGCAGCCATGCACATCGCAGCCGCTGAACGAGTGAAGAACAACCTGATCCCAGCAGTCAAAACAGTCCGCGATGCAATCGCAGCCAAAGCCAAAGAATTCAATGACATAGTGAAGATCGGACGCACCCATTTACAGGATGCTGTGCCCCTAACCGTCGGCCAGGAATTCGGTGGATGGGCCAGCCTCCTCGACCGCGACATCAAGCGATTAGAGCAAGCGCTGGACGGCCTCTACGACCTAGCCATCGGCGGAACCGCAGTAGGCACAGGACTGAACACCCATCCCGAATTCGCCGAACGCGCCGCCAAGAAAATCGCCGAACTGACCGGACTTCCCTTCCGCTCCCATCCCAACAAGTTTGCCGCTCTTTCGGCACACGACGAAATCGTCTTCGCGCAAGGCGCAATGGAAACTCTCGCAGCATCCTTCATGAAGATTTCAAACGACATCCGCTGGCTAGCCTCCGGTCCACGCTGCGGTCTCGGAGAGCTGGTGATCCCCGAGAACGAACCTGGATCATCAATCATGCCGGGAAAAGTGAACCCCACCCAGTGCGAAGCGATGACAATGGTCTGCGTGCAAGTCCACGGCGCAACCGCCGCCGTAGGCATGGCAGGATCGCAAGGAAACTTTGAACTCAACGTTTACAAGCCAGTCATCATCTACAACTTCCTGCACTCCGTGACGCTCATTACCGACGCATGCCACGGCTACGTCGAGTACATGATCAAGGGCATCGAAGTGGATCGCGCAAGAGTGGATTCGTATGTGAAGAATTCACTGATGTTAGTAACTGCTCTCGCCCCAAAAGTCGGATACGACAAAGCAGCCCAGATCGCGCACACAGCCCACGTCGAGCATTCCAGCCTCCGCGAAGCAGCTGTGAAACTCGGATACTTAAGCGGCGAAGAATTTGATTCTCTGGTGAAACCGGAGAAGATGACGCGCCCGTAAAAGCTAGTTCTTCTTTAAGAAGCGGCGGTGGCGATTCAGGTGAGTCGACGCTGTCGGCTGGATGTCGTCATATTTCAGGATGCTGATGGAGCCGTCGACTTCGAGGACGGCGAGCGCGGCATCTTTGTAGGAAGCGACTCCGTGCTCGCGGAGCGCGCGCTCGAGTTCATCCATACTGACGTGTTCTTTCGCCATGTGGGCTTCCATGATCTGCCCGTCGTGGACAAGAAGGCTGGGCTCTCCTTGAATATATTTACGGAAGCGGCGGTTCCCTCCGGAAACTTCTGCGACCAGGTAGTTGAGGACGAGAAGCGTTGTGGCGGCAACTGCACCCCCGGCAAGTGATGTGTCCGGGCCGGTCATGGCGTTCTGCACGGAGTTCGAGAGCAATAGAAGAAGAGTGAGGTCGAAGGGCGTCATCTGGCCGACTTCGCGCTTACCGCTCAAGCGGATTCCGAGAAGGACCAGGAGGTAGATGGCTCCGGTGCGAAGTGCGATCTCGAGTAGAGTGTGGGCGTTCGCGGGGATCATGGACGTGGATGATTAGTTTAGGACATTTTTCCCCGGACAGTTGGACTTCAAAAGCCAGGGGCTAAAGGCCCTTTTTCCTGCGACGTCTACGCGGCTCTGAAGGGCCGTTCTTCCGCGGCGATGCATAGCTCCACGGTGATTAGATGTGCAAATCCACGGTGATGATAGGAGCGGGACGAAATCTTAAACACTATGCGTGGGTGAAGGCCCTTCTTCCCGTCCTGCGGTTATGCAATCACCACTCAGTCAGCAACCGAGTCTAGTTTCGTCCTATTGCGGTGTGGCTGTAATTGGTATCGGGGCATTCTTGGGCGTACTGATGTAGCCCGTAATTTTATTTTTGTCGACGGTCCAGACAACCAGTTCATAGAGCATGTGGTCGCGGCCGGTGTAAAACTGGACGGGCTCGCTCTGGTTGCGATCTTTCTTTTCGATGGCCTTATCGTCGGCGTTGACAGTCAAGGTGTACTTGCCGCGCTTCGGATCGGTCTTCTTCAATTGCAACGCGACCGTCGAAATTGCCTGCGGCTTCGCGCCTTTCATCAACGTGAATTCGTAGTATTGGCGGTCACCCTTGTGCTTTAAGGTTTCCAGATCGCCGCGAGTGTTGGCAATGAGTCCGCTCTGCACGCCGAGGTCGCCGATGGTGTGCTGCAACTGGGCCTTGGTTTCTTCGAGAGAAGCCTTCGTCGTGCCCAGGTCGGTTTTGACGCCCCCGACATCCGTCTTAACGTTGCCAACTTCGCCGGCGACGGCGCTTACGTCCTTCTTCTCTTCTTCGGCGAGACGGGCGGCGGAGGCCTGCTGCGACCGCTGCAATTCAGCGGCGCGTGCGGCCATTTCCTTTTTGGTCATGCCGATCTTGGCGCCGAGTGTCTCCGCGTCGGACTCCGCGGACTGCATGCGCTTGGTCAGGTCCGCAAGTTGCTTCTGAGTCGCAGTTTGATCCTGGGTAATTTTCGCCAGCTTGTTCTGAATGTCGTAGGCGAAAAACAGGGTTCCACCTACGAACATGACGACGAGCGCAACCATGATCCACTTGCCAACATTGCTCGAGGACTCGGACTGATACACGTGTGTACCTTCGCCTGGTTCGGGCATACGTTTTTTCGTCTCCAGTTATATGAACTTGTAGCTCTATTGTTTGTTAGACGACGGTCGGTGTCAATTCCCTCTGAGGTTCAAGGCCCCGCGTAACTTGCGGCTAGAATGGAGGGGTGAAGCATTGGGACGCGATCATTATAGGGGCCGGAATCATTGGGCTTTCGCTGGCTATCGAATTGAACAAGCGCGGGTTGCGGGTTCTGGTGGTGGAAAAGGGCGAGCCGGGCCGGGAGGCATCGTGGGCGGCGGGAGGCATGCTGGCCGACTTCCCACTGGAGATGCCGGCGGCCCTGCGGGAGCTGGCAACGGCCAGTGCGCGCATGTATCCCGAGTTCGTGCACGAACTCGAAGATGAATCGCGAATAAAGATTGATTTGCGGTCGAACGGAGCGCTGGTTTTTGTTGAACCGGAGAAGGCTAAACCGTACGGAGACGCGACGCCAGGGCACTGGACTACCGAATGCGGCGCGTTGCCGCAGAGCTTATGCGAGTTAGAGCCGGCGATGGAGGTTGCCGGGAGAATTTCAAAGTTCAAGACATTGTTCTTGCACGAGCGGAGCGTCGATCCGCGGCATTTGACGGCAGCGGCGATCGCAGCGGCGAAGCATCGTACGATCGATTTTTCATCTGGCGACCGCGTGTTGGCGATTGAGATTGCCCATGGAAAAGCGGCGGGAGTTCGCACGAACAAGACGCGATTCTCTGGCGGCGTGGTTGTGAATTGTGCGGGCGCTTGGGCTGGGGAGATTGGCTGGGGTGGGACTGGAGTAACGGACTCCTCGGTCGCCAAGGTTGAGGGCGGTTCGGCGCTTCCCTGTGAGATTCCAACACGTCCCGTTAAAGGCCAGATGCTTTGCGTTGTGATGCCGGAAAAAGAATTGGTGCGACATGTTATCCGTACACCGGATGTGTACCTGATCCCGCGCAGCGATGGACGCCTGCTGATTGGAGCGACTCAAGAAGAAGCCGGATTCGATAAGCAGACGATTCCGGAGACGATTCAGAAACTGCGGCAGGCGGCGCTCGAGGTGGTTCCAAAGTTGGCGGAGGCGCGAATTCTGGAAGCGTGGGCTGGGCTTCGGCCAGGAACGCCCGACGCGTTGCCGATCATGGGCGCAACATCGACACCGGGATACTTCGTTGCTACAGGACATTTCCGCGATGGAATTTTGTTGGCTCCGATTACAGCGCGACTGATGGGACAGGTAATCTGCGGGGAAAGGCCGGAGTTTGAGTTGACGGAGTTCGAGGTGAGCAGGTTTCAAGATTAGAAGAGTCGAGCCTTTGACGTAGAGCCTGCGTTCGGTGTCACCGTTTGGGACGTAGTAGCATCTTTCCATGCGGACACGTTTCTTTTTCTCTAATGGCGGCGTGATGGCTAAGGTAATTTCTGCGGCGGCTGCGATGTTGCTGTTAATTTCAGTCGCTGTTGCGCAAAGCGCAGTTTCCGTGACTCGCCCTCGTGCCTCAGACTTGGGGCTAAAGGTTGGCGTTCTTCCCACCGGTCCTCTGGATGCGATCACGGACGTCGCTGGGGTCGCGGTTGGCCACACGACCATCATCCGTGGCGATGATTTGCGAACAGGTGTCACCGCCATCGTTCCGCATCCCGGAAATCTCTATCGCGAAAAAGTGCCCGGCGCAGTTTTTGTCGGCAACGCATTTGGAAAAATGACCGGCTCGACGCAAGTGGAAGAGTTGGGCGACATTGAAACGCCGATCTTGCTGACATCGACTACCAGCGTGCCGCGCGTGGCCGACGCGCTGATCAGTTACATGCTGGCTTTGCCGGGGAATGAAGACGTGCTGTCCATCAATCCTGTAGTCGGCGAGACCAACGATGGATATCTGAGCGACATTCGCGGGCGCCACATCACGCCTGAGGATGTGTTTGCGGCCATCAAGAATGCGAAGAGTGGGGCGGTCGAAGAGGGCGCCGTAGGCGCGGGCACTGGCACGGTCGCGTTCGGGTGGAAAGGTGGCATTGGGACTTCTTCACGAAGGCTGCCGGCGAAACTCGGCGGCTACACGGTCGGTGTTCTGGTGCAAACGAATTATGGAGGCGTGCTCACGATTGGCGGAGCTCCGGTGGGACGGGAACTTGGGCAGTATTACTTGCGAGAAGAAGTTCAACAGTCAGGCAACGCGCGCGGCCTTAGCAAAGACCGGGCGGATGGGTCGGTGATGATCGTGATCGCGACCGATGCTCCGATGGAAGCAAGGAACCTGAAGCGCTTGGCGGCAAGAGCGTGGCTGGGCGTAGCTCGCACTGGGAGTTCAGCCTCCAACGGAAGCGGAGATTACGCGATTGCTTTCTCCACAGCGCCGCAGGTTCGGATACAGACCGCGGATAAAGCCCTGACGCGGCACATTGAAGTGGTGACGAATGATGCAATGTCGCCACTGTTTGAAGCAGCAATCGAAGCGACGGAGGAGGCGGTTTACAACTCGATGTTCCGCGCGACAACAACCACTGCACATGGACACACCGTCGAGGCGCTGCCGATCGAGAAGACTACTGAGATTTTGCGGAAGTACGGGGTCATCAAATAGAGGCGAAGAATTTGAAAGCTTGCGTGAAGAAGAGCGGCAGCCCTAGCTAGATCGCTAATTACGTTTAGATCGCATTCTCTATGGCAACGATTTTGCAGCAGGCGCGTCGGCCACCGAGACAAACTTCGCGCTGATTCCGCCTGTCTTTTGCGCGATAAAGTTAAAACAAAGTGTCGCTACTATTCCTGTTATCCATCCAGTCAGGGCGTAGGAGAGGATCGCTCCCAGACCAAAAAAGACATTCCCGAGCAAATCAGATGAGCGTGGAAAACTAAGATTAACGTTGAGATGGAACAATGGTCCGATTATGCCAATCGGCAGGATAAACGCCGGCTCGTTGCCGCCCGCATAGATAAGGAATGCAAGCAATCCGGAAACCGCATAGAGGATCGCGAAAACAAGGGCGACCGGAGCAAGTTGAATAGAGATGATGCGCATAATGGGAGGGAATTCTATCTTTGTTCTGACACTTCTCAAAGAAACTTATCGATTCATCGCGCCAGCCGCCTTGCGCCAGGGGCCTGCCGGAACACAGTAACTCTCGCTACCTCCTATCTTCTACTTCATCAGCACATAGGCTCCGCCATTCGTGGTAATGATCACCAGGTTCATGATCACCAGCATCAAGTCGTAGTGCCAGCCGGATGACTTGTCACCCCAGAAGCCAGTGTGCCATACGGCGATCTTCTTGTAGATGGCGCCGAACATCACAAGGATGAGGCCGAGGGCTGCGAGTTGGGTGAGCACTCCGAAGACAACGCCCAGGCCGCCGGCCAGTTCGGCGACTCCGAGGAAGAGCGTGAATGGCTTGCTCATTCCAATGCTCTTGGCGCGTTCGGCGGGATCGGTTGCGTGACTCCATCCGCTGGTAATAAAGATCGCGCCCACCATCAGTCGCATCAACAGCAGCGCGGCCGACTCGAAGCGGGCGAGTTCCGGAAATGTCATGGTTCTTTTCCCGTCATGCAGATTTATCTTCCAGACGCTTTCCATCCTACGAGCAGTCGGCCTGGAAATCCCTCATCCCGATTCGGGTATATACTGAAACGTTTTCGGCGCATCCTAAATCATGTTACGCAATCCTCGCGCCAGAAAGGCACCCCATGGCTTCCCCGGCAGTTGATTTTGCGCGCAATAATCAGCCGCGTTTCCTTAATGAGCTGAAGACCTTACTCCGTATTCCCAGCATCAGCACGCTCGACGAACATAAAGGTGACGTGCAGAAGGCAGCGGAATTTGTCGCTGCCGAACTGCGGCGCATCGGCATGAATAATGTCGAGATCATTCCCAGCAAAGGACATCCTCTTCTTTACGCCGACTGGCTGCAAGCTCCCGGCAAACCGACGGTACTGATGTATGCGCACTACGATGTGCAACCGGCTGAGCCGCTGGATGAGTGGCACACGCCTCCGTTTGAGCCGACCGAGCGCAACAACAACATCTACGCCCGCGGCGCGGTGGATGACAAGGGCCAGCTTTGGATGGAAGTGAAGGCGCTCGAATCGCTGTTCCAGGCGCATGGCGGGAAGCTTCCAATCAACGTCAAAGTGATTTTTGAAGGCGAGGAAGAAGTTGGCGGCGAGGCGATTGCCGAATACGTGCGCAAGCAAAAAGCCAAGTTGAAGGCAGACTTCGCTCTTGTCTGCGATACGGAACTATTCGCGCCCAATCTTCCGACTTTGTGCGTGGGACTGCGCGGCCTCGTATATACGGAGATCGAAGCATATGGAGCGAAGACTGATCTGCACTCCGGAATCTATGGAGGCGCGGCTCCGAACCCGTTTTTTGCGCTGATCGAAATCATCAGCAAGCTGAAAGACTCCAAGGGAAAGGTGCTGATACCGGGCTTCTACAGCAAGGTGAAGGAGCCAACCAAGGACGAACTCAAGGCGTGGAAGCGGCTTCCCTTTAACGAGGAGACCTACCGCAAGACGGAAGTTGGGTCGAAGGTGTTGACCGGGGAGCCGGGATATTCGGTTCTCTACCGGACCTGGGCTCGGCCAACGTTAGAAGTTCACGGAATGCCAGGCGGGTTTACCGCGGTCGGAGCGAAGACGGTGATTCCGGCGAAGGCGACGGCCAAGGTTTCCATGCGTTTGGTGCCGAATCAGGATCCGGATGACATTCTGAAGCGCTACACGGATTTCGTGAAGAAGCTGACGCCGAAGGGGATCGAGACCAAAATCAAGGTACATAGCAAAGGTCCGGCATGCGTCGTTGGCACGGACAACCGCTTTATCAAGGCGGCTACCGAGGCGCTCCACGACAGCTTCAAGAAAGAAACAGTTTTCATCCGCTCCGGCGGGTCCATTCCAATCGTTACGGACTTTCAGGATGTGCTGAAGATTCCATCCGTCATGATGGGCTTTGGACTTCCGGACGATAACCTGCATGCTCCGAATGAGAAGTTCCATATCCCGAACTTCCACCGGGGCATTGAGACGATCTGCCTGTTCTTTGAGAAGCTGGGCGGATAGAAAAGCTTTCACCACAGAGAAGGCGGAGGTCACGGAGAATGCTCCGTTGACCTCTGGCTTCTCCTTGTTGGGTCTCATTAAGGTGTCCCTCCTGTAGACCCGGGACCTGCTGAGTACCCGCCAACCGCCCCGATTCGGTTAGAATACGTATTCCGAGGTACGGTCTGAATGAGCACACGGGTTGCTGTGTCGGCGGTGTTGTTTCTGATGGTGGCGGTCATCTCCGCGCCATGGTTGGAGTCGGAATCTGATATGGATGTGCCGCATTTCAACGCGGCGCCTCCGGTCAAGGGCGAGACCCTGCCGGCCATCCTCACCAGAGAACAGCTCTGGGGGGCGAATGCGCAGCACCCGTACCAGATTCACGCCTATGAACTGGCCGCGAAGATTCCAAAGGTGATCTATCAGCAGCCTTGCTATTGCTATTGTGACCGCGGGATGGGACATAACAGTTTGCACAGTTGCTTCGCAGGCACGCATGGCGCCGAGTGCGGCACCTGCCTGAAAGAGCTCTATTACACCTACACGATGTACAAGCAGGGCAAAACGGCGCGCGAGATCCGCGCAGGGATTATCAAAGGCGACTGGAAGCTGGTGGATCTCGATAAAGCGGCGAGCATCGAGTGACGACTGCCTTTTGACTTCTGAACGCTGTTTTCGGGTTTAGCTTCGCAATTCCTATTTATCTCGAAATGAGGGCTTTTGATGGCACTGAAGATTACTCCAAAAAAGCAGCCGACTGAGGATCCACGTCATACGCAGGCGTTACAGAACTACGAGACGGGACTACGCTTACTGCAAGAGCACAAGTTTGACAAGGCAAAGGTTGCTCTTCAGAAAGTGCTGAGCGGTCCGGACAAGGCACTCGTGGATCGCGCAAACGTCCATATGCTCACCTGTGACCAGCATGCGGAAAAAGCGGCGTTGCACTTCAAGAGCCCGGAGGAGCACTTCGACTATGCCATGTCGGTGATGAATACCGGCGACTTCGATACGGCCCGCGAGCATCTGGATAAGCTGCTGAAGCAGCAGCCGAAGTCGGATTACGTTCTGTATGGCCTGGCCGCACTCTGCTGCGTGACCGGTCATGTCGAAGAGTCGCTCAAGACGCTGGGCGAGGCGATTCAGGTGAGTCCGGCGCTGCGCTTCCAGGCCCGGAACGACGGCGACTTCCAGAATCTGGCGGAAGATCCGCGGTTCACCGAACTTCTTTATCCGGATCCGGGCGCGGACGAGACGGAAGCACCCAAAGAAGAGACCAGCGCCTACTAGCGCCTTGAGGCGGTATGGTTCCCCTCCAGCGCACCAAGTTATCCGAACGGGTTACGTCCGGCTCCGATCTGCGCGTTGTCGCAATCGGAGGCGGCACCGGTCTGTCTACCCTTCTGAAGGGCTTGAAGCGTTACGTGTTAACTCCCACGCTCGCCGCCTCAGGGCACAATGCCATCTCGGAACTTTGCGGCGTCGTGACCGTGAGCGACGATGGCGGCTCGAGCGGGCGACTTCGCAAAGAGTTCAACATGCTTCCCCCGGGCGACGTGCGCAATTGCATCGTCGCGCTTTCGGAAGACGAGGCGCTGCTGTCGAAACTCTTCCAACATCGCTTTCAAAAAGGCTCCGGGCTCGAGGGACACAGTTTCGGAAATCTTTTTCTGGCAGCTCTGACCTCCATCACCGGAGACTTTGCGGAGGCGGTCCGGCTTTCGTCCGAAATTCTGCTTACACGCGGTCACATTTATCCGGCGACGACGTCGTCCGTGGAACTGGAAGCCGAGTTCGAAGATGGGACGCGCGTTAAGGGCGAGACG
The DNA here is from genome assembly GCA_963822545.1 of uncultured Acidobacteriaceae bacterium. GTDB lineage: Bacteria > Acidobacteriota > Terriglobia > Terriglobales > Acidobacteriaceae > Acidiflorens. The sequence continues at coordinate 265,509 of CAWGIB010000009.1, read as the reverse complement.
CGCATTACCGCGAGCAAGGGCAAGATCCGCGAGCTGTTTCTCGTCCCTCCCGATGTCAAGCCACTGCCGCAAACGCTCGAGGCGATTGCTGCGGCCGACCTGATCACGATTGGTCCAGGGTCGCTTTTTACGAGCTTGATTCCGAACCTGCTGGTCCGCGGGATTGCCGAGGCTATTCTCGAGTCAAATGCCGTAACTGTTTACGTTTGCAACTTGATGACACAGGCGAATGAAAGCATCGGTTTAACGGCCGCAGACCATATTCGGGCCCTCAATCGACATGCCCACGCGCAGCTATTTGATTACGCTCTTCTGAACCGCAGGCCCGTATCGCCAGAAATGAAGGCTAAGTACGCGCTCGAAAATGCTTCCCAGATTGAAGTGGATCTGGAGGCGATCGAAGCGCTTGGCGTCTGCCCTGTTCTGGGCGACTACCTGGATGAGGGCGACGTTGTGCGCCATGCCACCGAACAGGTTGCGAGCGATCTGATGGAACTGATGGCGCACCGCCCGTCTCGGCATGTCAATACGCGGTAATCGGGCCCAATCCCGTTAGCTTTCGCGCCACAGTTTCGCGTTATATTGGCTACTCATGCCAAAAGCTGCCACCAGGAATTCAAAACCATCCTCCATTCGACCGCCCCGGCTGGCCATCGCAATCATGGCCGCGGGAAAAGGCACGCGCCTAAAGTCGAAGCATCCTAAAGTTTTGCACGAGATCGCTGGTAAGCCGATTCTGGCGCACGTGATCGCAACGGCGGTGAAGGTTGTGCCCGCCGCCGACGTGTACGTGATCATCGGGCATGAGGCGGAGCGCGTGCGCGAGGCGGTTCGCGACACGGGCGTGAAGTTCGTGGTGCAGGGCGACCAGCGCGGTACGGGACACGCCCTCATGGTGGCGCAAACAGCGCTTTCATCCTATGACGAGGTGATTGTGCTTTCGGGTGATGCGCCCCTGATTACGGCTGAGACGATTCAGAAGCTCATCGCGTTTCACAGCGCGCAGAAGGCGGCTATGACGCTGCTGAGCGCGGAACTTGCGGATCCGTTTGGATATGGCCGCGTTCTACGCAAGAGCCCTAAAAGCTCGGAAGTGCGTGCCATTGTAGAAGAAAAAGCAGCGAGCGCCTCGCAAAAGAAAATCCGGGAAATTAATTCAGGCTTCTACGTGTTTGCCGTGCCGGCACTCTACGAGAACATCGGCCACCTCTCCACCGACAACGCGCATAAGGAGTACTACCTCACCGACATGGCGGCGCTGCTGCAACGTGGGCGCAAGAAGGTCGTCGCCTTCAAGACGTCCGACGCCGGGGAGATTCTGGGCAGCAACACGCGCGCGGAGATTGTCGATCTCGATGTTCGACTGAGACTCGCAAAATGCCGTCAGTTGATGGCTGACGGCGCCACTATCTTTTATCCGCAGACGTGCGTGATCGACAGCGGTGTAACGGTGGGTGCAGACACGGTGATCGAGCCGTTCGTGCAACTCTTGGGAAAGACTCGGGTCGGAGGCGATTGCCGAATTCGCTCCTACAGCGTGATCACTAATTCGGAGATCGGAGACGGAGTAACCGTCAATCCGATGACTGTGATGGATGATTCCCGCGTTGGAAGCGGCGCGATTGTTGGACCGTACTCTCGTCTTCGTCCGGGAAGCGATATTGGCGAGGGCGCGCATCTTGGCAATTTCGTCGAGACCAAGAAGATCAAGCTAGGCAAAGGTTCCAAGGCAAATCACCTCAGCTATCTGGGAGACGCCGAGATCGGAGAGGGCGTCAACGTCGGCGCGGGAACGATCACGTGCAACTACGATGGAACTCACAAACACAAAACTGTTATTGAAGACGGAGCGTTCATTGGGAGCGACTCGACGCTGGTGGCTCCGGTGAAGATTGGCCGTGGAGCTTATGTGGCTGCAGCGAGTTGTATTACTGAGGACGTGCCGGCCGATGCGCTCGCCTTGGGTCGTGCGCGGCAGAGCGTGAAAGAAGGCTGGGCTCGGGAAAAGAGGGCCAGTAGAGCAGCGAAGCCGAAGTAGCGTTCACGTTAGGGTGCGAACGCCCATCTACTGCACCATCTCTCATTCGGATCAATCAATTGCGCACACCCAAGGGCGAGTCGCCCTCGAAACCGCCGGCGCTACGAAGAACGACCCGGCTACGACTGCGCCGGGTCGCTAAGGAAAAACAAATGCCGCTCAGGCAGATACTAGTATTGATGCTGCTTAGTGCGAGACTGCGGCGAACAGTGGCGATTTCATCAGGGCCTGGAATTTCTGATCGTCGCTCTTGAAGTGCAGTTGCAGGTTCGCGCTATCGAAATCTACGGTCGTCGAGTCGAGGGCGGTCTTTTCCGCGGCCGTGGCTCCCATTTTCTTGTACATCATTCCCGCTTTAACAAGCGACGAGAGGGTGCCCGCGGTCATCGAGTCGGACGTCAAAACGCTCAAGTCAAAATTCACGCCGCTCTGGAAATTCATCGTGTAGCGCGAAGCCAGAATCCGTTTCTTGATGGTGTCGTAGTCGGCGACCTTTGCCGCATCGCCAAGGGCGGAGCGCATCATGGCTTGCGTGCCTTCCTGGTCGAGAATGCTCCAGACTGCGGCGCCATCCACGGCGGCCATCTGATCGGACATTTGCGGATTGGAATCGAGCGAAGCGCGCCGGCCGTCCCGAGCATCAAGGGCGCTGTGCAAAGCGGGCTCCGGTCCAAACGCCATCGTGTTGTCGTCGAGGAAGGTCATTACGTAGCCGCCGTCCATAGGGTAAGTATCGGTTTTGTGATACTTGGTCGCCGTGATCTTTTTCAGCTTCAACTTCTTCAAAACTGCCTTGGCGGAGAACGATCCCTGAGCCACGCAAACGGTCTGAATGCCAACTTTGGGAGTGCGGAACGAGACGAAGTTTAGCTGATCGAGGTCGCGCTCGGCGTAAATGCCAAAGCTTCTCAGAGAAGCTTCGAAATTCTTGAGGTCGGGAGGAAGAACCTGATCTTTCAACTGCTGCGCGGTCGGAGAATCCTTCAGCGCGCGGTAATCCACGCCAATCAACTGCTGGATCTCAGACGGTACCAAGGCGCGGGCGGACGAAGCGATCGGCATAGCGAAGCCGCTCGCGGCGCACAGAACCAAAAGAACCAAACACAATTTCTTCATAAAACTCCTCAACAAATAGGTCTCCGAACTTAGATGCAAATCACTTGGAAAATAGCTGTGCCTTCTATTTTAGCCCTGATTCTGGTGGCGTAGCCGGTACTAAAGTGCATTCCCCCGGCTGATCATAGAACGCTGATTTTGGGAAGACTTGCACCACGAGGGACTGGTCGATTCTAGTGTTTGGACGTCTGCGAGGATGCCGGCATCTCGTTATGTGGGGTCTTGTCGGTCGATTTCTGAGCTGCCTCAAGTTCCAGGAGGGCGCGCGCTGCGGTCAATTCTTCGTCCAGGGAAAGGGTGCGCTTTGCCGGTTTGCTCTTGAGGTAGCCATAATTCTCAATCGGTAAACCTGAAGCTTGAGTCACGTCTATGGTGACGAAACTGCCTCCCAGCACCCCAGCCGTGTCAATTTCGGTGAGTGCATCTCGGGGAATACGCAGGTCAGATTCAGCGGCTACTTCGATCGTGACCTCGGCTGGGCAGTTCTTATCTTGTGGCTTTGATCGGACAGATTGGACGGTTCCGACATCCACACCCGCAATCCTAATCTCTGCGCCTCTCTTCAGGCCGTGGACATCTGTGAAACAGGACTTTAAGACCTGTGAATGAAGGCTTCTCCTCCCAAGAAACAGGCTACCGATTGCAACCAGCCCCACCGTGACAATCAGAGCGAGGGTAAATTTTCTCCACATTTCCCAATCCTAAGCTTTTTCGGCCAGAATCCATATCCCAAGCGCTAAGGCCCGCATCAATTGCGGTTCTCAGCGGCACGGCCAAAGGCGCGCCCTACCCAAAACGTATTTATGAAACTCTTTCTACTCCTTCAGAACTCCCGCTTTCGTCCGCATTTCGGACACAAATTGCTTATCCTCCAGCGACTCCAGGTTGATCTCGACGTTGGCGAGCGCACCGGTGAGCGCGGCTTTGGCCAGGGCAACCGAGGTCGTGAGGTCTGATTTCATGTTGGGATTGGTGATTGGCCCGAGCTTTTCCGCAATGCGCGCTACCTCTACTGCGCGTTCCGCCACTCCCAGCGGAACGCTGGTCGCCTGCTTGAGAGCAGCATTGATGGCGGCACTTCCATCCGAGGAATCCTTCGCCGCTTTGTAGGCCTTCATTACGAGATTGTAGGAGTCGGCGTCGGCGTCGATCGCGGCCTTCAGCTCCTCGCGAAGTTGACCGAGACGCGCGATCGCCTCGCTGAGCGGAGCCTCATATTGCAGGTAAGCTTTCTTTCCCCGCGACATCGCAGCCACCATGTTGGCGAGACCGGCGGCCATGGCGCCACTGGCAGCCGCGGCGCTGCCGCCGCCAGGGGTTGCGGTTGGCGCTGCCAGTTGTTCGATGAAGGGCTCAACTCCGGCGCGCAGGCCGCCCACTGCCATCTTGCCGCCCATCACTGCGGCAAGGCGATTTTCTAGAATCAGCGACGAGTCAAAATTCTCTACCTGCAGGAACCATTCGGCAGCTTGTTCGAGGGCCTTCTTCGGAATGAGTCCTACAATCTCGCTCGAGACGGGTATCACTCCGTAACGCGCGGCTTCACGCTTCACGAATTCAAACACCCGATGCACAGGAGTCTGCTCAAAGTCGGTAAGGTTCATTGAGACTTGCGCAAGACCGCGAACCAGAAATCCAGCACCTTTGACAAAGCGCAGGCCGCCACTCGAGAAGCGCACGGCCTTTGCGATCCTCTTGGCGATATCTACATCCGGCGTATTCAGGAAGACGTTGTAGGCGACAAGGGCCTTGCGCGCGCCGACCACGACCGCCCCGGCAGTGGGATGCACGCGGCATTCCCCAAAGTCGGGCTTGCGGGCGGGATTTGTAGCAATATCGGCGCGGATGCCTTCGAACTGGCCGCGCCGGATGTTTTCCAGATTTTGCCGTTCCGGAGATGTGGCGGCGGCTTCGTAGAGATAGACAGGAATCTGGAAGCGCTTGCAGATTTCCGCTCCGACGTGGCGAGACATGGCGACACAGTCTTCGATGGTTACGCCGTCGATCGGAATGAATGGAACAACATCAGCGGCCCCCATCCGCGGGTGCGCGCCCTGATGCGTGGTCAGGTCGATCAACTCGGCGGCCTTCCCTACCCCACGGATGGCGGCCTCCTGAATGGCTTCGCGTTCGCCGACCAGCGTGATGACGCAGCGGTTATGGTCGGAGTCCATCTCGCGATCAAGCAGGAAGACTCCCGGAATTTTCATCGCTTCGACGATAGCGTCGACCTTGGCCTTATCGCGTCCCTCGGAAAAATTGGGGACGCACTCGACTAGTGTGCTGGGCATAAGGGAGAAGGATAAAGGGCGGGTTAGCGGTCCGGCAACTCGACTGGATGCCAGACCTGCCACCAGTGAACGGGCGGTCCATTGACAGAAGGTCGTAACGGTACCGATGTGAGATTTGACAGGTTGCTGCTTCAAGAGGCAGACTGCCAAAATCATGCGACCCGCTCCGCTTCTTTCCGGCTGCGGCTTCACCTGACTCCCGCCTTCCTGAACGTCCGTCGGCCGTTTCCCTGCGCGTTTCTTAACCAATCGAAAGGATGCCGTCATGCCTCGTCGCTTATTCGTTGTATTGATTCTTGTGTTGTGTCTCAGTCCCGTGTTTGCCCAGAACGGCGCGGACAAGAAAGAACGACACTTTACCTTTCACTATGCGTTCACCGTCAAGAACGTGGCACCCGGAGAGCGGGTGCGTGTCTGGATTCCTCTCGCCCACTCTGACGCTTCTCAGGATGTAAAGGTCACGGCGAAGGGTGGCGACCTGCCGCTGAAAGAAGTTCGCCAGTCGGAGTACGGCAATGTGCTTTTGTATGCGGAGAGCGCAAAAGCCGACAAGGATGAGTACAAGTTTTCCGTCGACTACGATGTCGTGCGCCACGAGCACGTCGTGCTCGTCAACGGAAAGCCGGCGACTGGCGGGTCAAAGTCCGCGGCGCCCAGGCTGGAACTGGCGCGCTTTCTTGAGGCGGATCGCCTGGTGCCGATCACCGGACTTCCAGCTCAGCTAGCTGTCGAACAGACCAAAGGTGCGACCACTCAGCTCGAGAAGGCAAAAGATATTTACGAGTACGTTTTCCGCACCATGAAATATGACAAGACCGGCACCGGCTGGGGACACGGCGACACGCTTTGGGCGTGCGATTCGAAACACGGCAACTGTACCGATTTCCATTCCGTTTTTATCTCGATGGCGCGATCGCAGAAAATTCCTGCCCGCTTCCAGATTGGATTTTCGGTTCCACCGGACAAGTCCTCGGCCGAGATTCCCGGCTATCACTGCTGGGCCGAGTTCTACATCGATTCCATCGGATGGGTACCGGTCGATATTTCCGAGGCGTGGAAACATCAGGAAAAGCACGACTACTTCTTCGGCGCACACGACGCAAATCGCGTGCAGTTCACGCAAGGACGGGACCTGAAGTTGACTCCGGCGCAAGACGGTGAACCGCTGAACTATTTTGTTTATCCCTATGTGGAAGTTGCGGGCAAGGAGCATCCGAACGTATCGATTGCGTTTTCTTTTGCAGATGCAGGGAGCGCAACCGTGGCGAGTACGACGACTGCACCGTAGTCCCGCTACGAAACGGTAGTGTTAATCTAAGCGGCGTGACGGACATCCCTAGGCAAGGCAATCGCAGGCCGACCATCGGCGTATTCGATTCCGGCGTTGGCGGCCTGACTGTCTTGCGCGCGCTGCTCAACCGGATTCCAGACGCCAACTACCTCTACTTCGGTGATACGGCTCGTCTGCCCTACGGATCGAAGTCTGCTGAGACCGTTGCCCACTATGCGGTAGACGCCGCCTATCATCTTCAATCGCACGGCGCTGAAATGCTGGTAATAGCATGCAATACCGCCACGGCGCTGGCTTTCGATCAGATCAAGGCTGCATTGCAAATAGGAGTGGTTGGTGTCGTCGAACCGGGGGCTGAGGCGGCAACCGCGGCCAGTCAAAACCGGAAAGTTGTTGTGATCGGCACGGAAGCGACGGTCAGCAGCCATGCGTACAGGCGAGCACTCGAAGCGCGAGGAGTCGCAGCCAAAGAAAAAGCGTGCCCGCTTTTTGTGCCTCTGGTCGAAGAAGGATGGACGGATCACCCTGTCACTGAAGAGGTGGCGAAAATCTACATTGGCGAAGCTTTTTCTGGAGATGGTCGAGACGCCGACGTCCTTCTTCTGGGTTGCACCCACTACCCGCTGATCAAGCCATTGCTGCACCGAGTTGCGGCGGGACACATTGCGATTGTGGATTCTGCGGAGTCAACCGCGAATGAAGTCGCTCGGAAGCTACAGGTGGAACCGCTGGCCGTATCGAGCAAGACGGAGAGGAGGTCTGCTCCACGGCTGAAATTCTTTGCCACGGATTCCGCCGAGAAATTCAAGAAAATGGGTAGCAGATTTCTGGGACTACCAGTGGATGACGTGGTGCACGTGGATTTGAAGGAGTAGGCGGGATAGATTCGCGGGCGAGGGCGCCCGCGCAACCGCCGGCGAGGCGCTGGCGCTACACAAGGAATGCTGAGCGGAAAAGGGAGACCTGCGTCAGAAGAACGACGCAATAAAAACGACCGCTTGCGCGGCCGTCTTTGGGCTCCTAACTTCTTAAATTCCTGATCAGTAGAGGCGGAAGCTTACTTCCACGTTGATCTGAACGGCTACTGGTTTGCCATCCTTGAGAGCTGGTTCGAAGCGCCAGGTTTTGACGGCTTCGATTGCTTTCTCATCCAGACCCAGATCCCAGCGTGCGCTGCACGCGGATATCGCGGGGCTTGCCATCCGGACCGACCACCAACCAGAGTACGCAAGTTCCCTGATACTTCGCCTTGCGAGCTTCCTCAGAGTACTCGGGGTCTGGCTGATAAATGATCTTCGGGGCTGATACACCGCCGCCGACGCGGAATGCGCCACCACCGGTGCCGCCGCCGTGTCCCGGACCAAAGCCCGGGCCTTCACCGCTCCCTACGCCGCCGCCGTTACCCGATCCAATGCCTGAGCCGGAACCTGTTCCGTTGGAAGGAAGCGAAGCCGGCATATGCGAAAGCGGGTCGCCGAGGTTGGGCATATTGGGCTCGGCAAGGTGAACTTGGGGTGGAATCACAACCGTCGGTTCAACCGGAAGCTTGGGTGCCTCGTTGCGCACGATCACTGCGGGAGGCGTGATCTGCTCCATAGACCTCTTGGGCAACCGTCCTTGCGAAGCTTGCAGTTTGTCACGGTCACCACCGCCGCCACCGCCCCCAGAAACCGTCTTCGAAGGTTCCAGCGTCGGAGTTTCAGACGGCGCGATCAATTCAACCGTCTGTTTCGGCTTAACAATCTCTTTCACCACGCGCTGGCCCAAAATCGTTCCTACGATGAGGAGCGCAAGCGCAAGGATGTGGACAATGGTCGACCCGACCGCACCTTTTCCTTTGTTGTCGTAGAAGCCCCAGATGTCGCGCACGGGCACGGGCTTCGACGTCAAGACTAGAGGCGGCAATTTTTTCGGGAAGAAGAATTCGTTGACGTTGTTGAACAGGGACTTCCAGATCGATTCGTCCAGGGTCTCGTTGTGCAGCAGAAGGTTCAGTTCGGGCTCTGCGCCAACTACTTTCTTTTCCGGCAGTGTCTCAAGTTCAGGCATATTTTCCCGAGAGCTCCAGCGTCCACGGATTTCAACTCGCTCTTCTGGAACCGCTGATTTAGATGCTTACACCTTCCTCAACGGTCGCTTCACCAGTGCACGGGGTCGGGCACCAAAACAGTTACTCCATCCCCATGGGGAGGTTAGATGCCGACTGGGTTGCGAATCTCCAGAAAATTGTACACGTTTTTTCCTCAATGACAGGGTACTTTTTAAGCTCACCGGCAAATGGGAGGTGCCGAATAGACGTGTCCTCCCGACGTCCCTATAATGAGAAGATTCAATCATTTGGGAGAATCTAGCGAGTGCCTCTGGAGCTGAAGTCCACCATCAATCTGCCGAAAACCGACTTCCCCATGAAGGCGAACCTACCTCAGAACGAGCCGAAGATGCTGGCGCGCTGGGAGCAGGAAGGGCTTTACGAGCGCATTCGTGAGGCTCGCAAAGGGTCGCCCCTCTACGTTCTGCACGATGGACCGCCCTACACCAGTGGACCTATCCATTTGGGCACGGCCATGAATAAGTGCCTGAAGGATTTTGTCGTCAAGTCCAAAACCATGTCCGGATTCGACGCCCCCTATGTGCCGGGATGGGATTGCCACGGGCTGCCCATCGAAATCAAAGTCGACAAGGAACTCGGTGGCAAAAAGCTGGTGATGCCGCCGTTGTCGGTCCGCAACGCGTGCAGAAAATACGCACAGAAATTTCTCGACTTGCAGCGGCAACAATTCAAGCGCATTGGCGTGTTTGGGCGTTTCGACAAACCGTACGCGACCATGAATCCGGAGTATGAATCAGTCGTGCTCGAAACGTTTTTCTCGTTCTACGAACACGGATTCGTCTACAAGGGGCTGCGAGCGGTTTACTGGTGCATGCACGACGAGACCGCGCTCGCCGAGGCGGAAGTCGAGTATGAAGAGCACACCAGTCCGACAGTGTGGGTGAAGTACGCGCTGCTCGATGATCCAGCGAAAATCGATCCCGCGCTCGCTGGGAAAAAACTGAACACCATCATCTGGACCACGACTCCGTGGACTCTTCCCGCGTCGATGGCGGTGGCATTTCATCCCGATGAAGAGTACGTGGCGCTCGAATCGGGTGGTGAGGTTTACATCGTTGCGTCGAAGCTGGCGAAGGACGTTGCGGAAAAGTGCAACTTGGGGGATCCGCACGGGCTTGCTTATTTTCCAGGACGGAAACTTGAGCATTTGAACTTTCAGCACCCGTTTCTCGACCGCAAGATTCTTGGCGTTCTGGCCGATTACGTCACGATGGACACCGGCACGGGCGTGGTGCACACGGCTCCTTCACATGGCGCGGAAGACTTCATCACTGGCGTGAAGTATGGCCTCGATGCCACCAGCAATGTTGACGAAAAAGGCATCCTGCGCAACGGCCTCCCCGAATACGAAGGCAAGCGTGTGTGGGAGGCCAACCAGCCGATCATGGATCTGGTGAAGAGTCGCGGCGCGCTGTTGCACTCGGAAAAGACGGTACACTCGTATCCGCATTGCTGGCGCTGCCATAATCCTGTAATTTTCCGCGCAACCGAACAGTGGTTCATCTCGATGGAGACGCCCATGCCAGGCGGTACAGGCAAAGAGGACACGCTGCGTACTCGCACGCTGAGCGAAATCAAAAAGGTGAAGTGGGATCCTGCGTGGGGTGAAGAGCGGCTGTCGAACATGATCCAGACTCGCCCGGACTGGTGCATCTCGCGCCAACGCGTCTGGGGCGTGCCCATCGCAGTTTTCCTTTGCGAAAGCTGCGGCAAACCGCTCAATGATCATGACGTCAATCGCAAAGTTGTCGATCTGTTTGCCCGGTTGGGCGCCGATGCATGGTTCATGCCCGAGTCTGACAATCTTCTTCCCACAGGGACGAAGTGCCCGCACTGCAGTGGAACGAAATTCGGAAAAGAAACGGACATCTTCGATGTCTGGCTCGAGTCAGGAGCGAGCTATCTCTCGCTGGTAGCTGCTGAACCGGAGTATCCATGGCCTTCGGATTTGTATCTTGAGGGTGGGGATCAGTATCGCGGATGGTTCCAATCCTCCCTGCTCTGCGCGATGGGTACGCATGGAACGCCGCCCTACAAAAATGTGGTGACGCCCGGGTGGACGCTCGATGAAAAAGGTCAGGCGATGTCGAAGTCGCGCGGCAACGATGTGGATCCGGTGGACATCGCGAACCGGCTCGGCGGCGAGATCGTCCGCTTCTGGACCGCCTCAGTAGATTTCCGAGAAGACGTTGTCGGGTCAGAAGCGCTCATGCAGCGCGTCGGCGAAAATTATAAAAAGATCCGCAATACGTTCCGCTACATCCTGAGCAATCTTTACGACTTCGATCCGGTCCAGGATGCGGTTCCATTTGAAAACATGGAAGAGTTGGATCAGTACATGCTCCGGCAAACCTGCTCGTTCGCAACGGACGTGAAGAATGCTTACGAGGAGTTCGCCTTCCACCGGATCTACCACCGCGTAAATCATTTTTGCATCGTCGACCTAAGCGCCTTTTATTTTGACGTACTGAAAGATCGGCTCTACATTTCTGCGGCAAAATCACCCGCTCGCCGCAGTGCCCAAACTGCCGTCTGGCGCATCGGAGAAGCGCTGGTTCGCCTGCTAGCCCCGATTACGACCTTCACCAGCGAAGAAATCTGGCAATATTTGCCCAAGATGGGGACCCGTGAAGCAAGCGTTCATCTTGCTATGTTTCCAACGACCGCCGATCTTCTGGGCGCGAATGTGCCCGAACAGGATGAATCTCAGCAAAAAGAATGGCAGACGTTGCGATCAGTGCGAGACGAGGTCCTGAAGGCTCTCGAAGAAGCGCGTAACAGCAAACTCATCGGAACCGGCCTTGAGGCGCAGGTTCAATTGACCGCGTCCGATCCACTGTATGCGACTCTAAAGCGTCACGAATCACAGCTTCGCTACCTTTTCATCGTCTCGGCAGTCAATCTGTCGCAGGGCGCTGGCAACGGCACGGGCGGGGTGAAAGCCGAAATCAAGAAAGCCGATGGCAAGAAGTGCGATCGCTGCTGGAACTACTCAACCCATGTAGGGGAAGACAAAGAGTATCCGACGGTTTGTGAACGCTGCAGTGCGGTGCTGAAGAAACTGTAGTCCGGCGCGGATTCCCAGGCTAGTTTCGGACCTCTCTTGAAAGTAGGCGTGAAAAGCGCGTCGCGTCTCGGGACAATAATTTGACAAACTCAGCCACCTCTCAGACGTACAATCGCAACTAACGTTTGTCGTGTGGGGGCCTCATGAAACGCCTTCTCGCGTTGGCTTGTCTGGTTTCGATCTCAACTCTGCCCTCGTTCGCTGGAAGCCGTCGGCGAACGGTCGTCGCTCCAGATCCCACGGCTCCAACCATGGTGGTTCTCTCCGGAAAAGTCGTTTTGGGGGACGGGAGCGCGTTTACCGCCTCCGCCGATATCCAAACCATGTGCAATGGTCAAAAGCGAACTGAAACCCATTCCGACGCGAACGGAAACTTCTCGTTTCAGTTTGGCGGTGTGGCCGCCGCCACTGAGGAGACTTCGGCTGATGTTGATTCACCTTATACCGGCAGTGTTGGTGGCCGTCCGGAACGTCGCGACCTGCAGGGTTGCGACTTGCAGGCTTCCCTTACGGGTTTCACCTCCGATGTAATTCGGCTCAACGAGAGATTTTCCGGTTCCGAGAATGCAGATGTAGGACGCATTGTGCTTCATCGCATTAAGGACGTCGAAGGCTTGACCATCAGCGCGACCACCGCTCAAGCTCCCGAACCAGCGAGGAAGGCCCTCGAAAAGGCCCAAGAGAAGGAGAAGAAAGGTCAGTGGGAGGAAGCGCAAAAATTGCTCGAGAGAGCGGTGAACATCTTCCCAAAATTCGCAGTTGCCTGGTTTGAGTTAGGGAACGTGCAACTCGAGAAGGGCCAGGTGGTCGCGGCGCGCGAATCCTTCCGGCACTCCATCGAGGCTGACGGCAAGTACGTTAATCCCTATCGCGGCCTGATGCGACTTGCCTTGCGGGATCGCAACTGGCCCGAACTAACCAACATCAGCCAGACCCTGCTGAGCCTCAATCCGATCAACTTCCCCGAGGCATGGTATGCGAACGGGTTGGCTCACTATTTCCTGCAGCACATGACGGAGGCGGAAAATAGCGCTCGTCGTGGCCTGGCAGTAGATGCCGCACACCAAGTCCCGAAGCTGGAGTATCTGCTGGGCACGGTTCTGATGGAAAAAGCGAGCTATCCGGAAGCGACGGGACATCTGCAGTCTTTCCTCAGCCTGGTGACGAAGCCCTCCGAGATTGCCGAGGCCCAAAGGCAACTAGCCGAAGCCGTACGTCTCTCCGCGACCCGCCAAATTGCAGCCGAGAAAAAGTAGCGCGGGTCGGAAATTCTTTTTCTAGCCCGCTCGTAATGGCAGCAACCAGGTGTGTGAACCTTCAAAACGCGATAATCTAAAACCACATCGTTTCTTCAATGCGCAAATATCACTTTCTAATCGCATGTTTTGTCGTCGCACTCGATCGCGTCACCAAGTGGACGATTGCTCATCGCTTGTCGATGCACGACAGCATTACAGTCATTCCCGGATTTTTTCGGATCATTCACACGGAAAACCCAGGGGCGGCATTCGGCATTTTTGCCGACTCTCCTTCGCAATGGAAGATCGCTATGCTGATCGCGTTCTCGATCATTGCTCTGGTGATTGTCTCGCTCCTCCTCTGGAAAAATAGCCATACGCTGACTTCCACGGGTATAGGTCTGTCTCTAATTCTGGGAGGCGCGATTGGCAATCTTTGGGACAGGATTGTGAGCCGTCAGGTCGTCGACTTTCTGCTTTTCTACGTTGGCCGCTACCAGTGGCCGGCCTTCAACGTGGCAGACAGCGCCATTGTGGTAGGCGCCTGCCTGCTGGTTTTTGAGATCGTCTTCACGAAATCACCCAGCCAGCAGTCCGCGTAGAACGCCTCGTTGCATTTCGGTCCAACCGGAATATCAATTGTCGCCGATGGGGAACGAGGTCTTTCCTGCGCTCAGAATGACAACTTAAGAGATTTACGGATAGCGAGCAAGCTCGCGCTAAGGGGTTTGATAGAGCTGCCGGTACACATTGGCGTTGCGCAGGATCGCCTGGACGTATTCGCGGGTCTCGGTGAAGGGGATGGACTCAACGAATTCCTGCGGATCGCGATAGTGGCCCTCGCCGAGCCAGTCGGCGACACGGTCGGTGCCGGCGTTGTAGGCAGCAAGAGCGTATTCAAATTGCCCGTTGTACTTGTCGACCATGTCTTTGAAGTAGCGTGTACCCAACTGCAAATTCACTGAAGGAGTAAATAGCTGCGGCGCGTTGTACCCCTTCAGCTTCACCTGTTTCGCAACCGACTTTCCGGTCTTCGGTAAAAGCTGCATCAGTCCCACTGCGTTGGCACGCGAGAGAGCGCCAGCGTTGAACTCCGATTCCTGGCGGATCAACGAGGCGACTAGAAACGGATCGAGCCCGTTGAGCAGCGAATACTTCCGCAGATCGCTCCAGTAAGCCTTCGGGAAGAGAGCCTCCCAGTAGGGACGGGGCAGGTCTGGAATATCGACGGCGAAGTAGTTGGGCGTCGTGCGCTTCATGATCTCGATGCCGCGATCGTAGCGGCCACCATCCTGATACACGCGCGCCATCTCAGGAGGAGCCCAGCTTCCGCCTTCCTGACTGGCCGCCGCCTGCAACTCGCGCACTGCCATATCGGCGAGCGCGCCATTTGAAAGCAGCCGCGCTCTGGCAACGCGCAGATTGTCATCCGGAGGCTCAGCTTCGGAGATCTTCCCTGAGGTGGACAATGGCGCAACATGGTCGAGGAGCGCGTAGTGCAGCGTGTCTGGGGCCTCTTCCGGCTTGAGGTGCAGGTTTTTCAGACGCAGACGCGCAAATTCGGCGTAGTAATAGTTGTGGAAGCGGTCAATGAGCTTTTGATAAAACGCCCGCGCCATGGCCGGGTTATTTTCTTCCTCAGCCAGACGTGCACGCCAATAGAGCGCGGCGGGGATCTCTGCGGAGTCGGGATAGAGGGCAATCTGATTTTCAAAACCCTTACGAGCGTCTTCAGTTCTTCCCTGCCGCAGGCTCAGCCAGGCGGTCTTCCAGTGCGCGTAGGAAGCACGCGCACCCTTTGGAAAGCGCTGCTGCAACTCGCGGAAATAGTCGATCGCATGATCGTAGTCGCGCTTCAGCAGGTACATGTTGCCTGCAGAGAGTAGCGCCTGCTCCAGCCACGGGCTGGTCGGTCCAAACTGCCGCAACTGGTTCACGGTTTCGAGTACGGCGTTCTCATCGCTGGTCGAACGCGCTGTCTCACTCAAAAGGTAGAGCCGCTGGGCTTCCGCGTCCGCCTGTTGGGCACCCATGGAGCTCAACAACTGGCGAGCGTCGTGGCTGCGGCCGCTTTTTTCAAGTGCAGTGGCGAGTGCCAGTTGTAATTCAATTCGATTTTCCGCAGCGCCGTCGGTCATCAAATCACGGTACTCATTTGCGGCGTCGCTGTAGTGCTTGGCTTTGAATAGCAGATCGGCGCGCGTGCGTCGTTCAGTCAGCGAACCGGTGATGCCGAGCTTACGCAGTTCCGCCCCTGCTGCGTCAGATTCAACGCTGTTCGGAATATTGAAGTAAACGTTGCGCAAGGCATCGGCCGCCTTTTGCTTCTCGCCAACAGCCTCGTAGGCACGTCCAATGGCCAGTTCGATGTCGCTGCGGACCGGCGCACGATCTTTTTCCAGCAGAGTGGCAGCCTCTTGCGGCCTGCCTTCTTCGAGGAGAACGTTGGCGTAAGCAAGATGAGCGTCGCGAATGAGCAGTGAATCCGGAAAGTTCTTGCTGAAATCGGCCAGGGTGGCAAGGGCCTCCGCATTGCGTCCGGTCTTCATGTAAGCGTCGCCCAGGTAGAACGCGACGTAATCTCCCAGTTCACTGGCACCGGACTTCGCGTGATTAAAGGGATCGATTGCCTTGGCGTACTCGTGATCAAGCGTGCGAGCGTAGCCAATGACAAGCCACGCGAGCGCTCCGGCATCTTCCTTGGGATGATGACGGGCGAAGGTCTCGACTCCTGCATATGCGGCGGGAGTGCGGTCCTGAAGCAGTTGCTGCGCCATCGGGCGTAGCGTAGTGGAGGCTGCAAAAGCCTGGCGAGTCCGGCGCACTCTCGGCGAAACCGGCTTCCGGCGCTTCTTTTGGGTAGTTTTCTTCTGGCCTGGCTTGCTCGCCGATGTCTTGTGCGGGGGCGCTTTGCTCGAGCTTGCCTTTGGCTTTGAGGACGAAGTGGAGGATGCGGCCGGAGCAGATTGAGCGACCGCCAATTGATAAAGACCGAAAAAGAAGAACGTTACCGCGACAAAGCAACCTACAAAACGACGCACTCAACCCTACCTACATCCTGAAATTGGGACCCATGATGCTTAGATCGTCTTCTGCGAGACTACGCTTCACTTCATCTTCGAAGTAATTGCCGGAAGCTGCAACAGTTTTCCCGTAACGTTTTTGGTACGTCGTCCGGCTCTTATCGATCGTGTCTTTCAGACGGTCGTAAAGATCGTGATTCTTGCGGCCTTCCGTGACCTTCACCTGATTGTAGAGCTTAATCTCATCGACCAGGAGCCGCGCGAAGCGCTGCGCCTTTCGATGCACGTCCTGATCTTCAGGAGACATGTTCGAAATCGCGGAATCAGCTACGGGCGTTGATGCTACCTCTACCTGCCCGACAGTTAATGGATCCGCCGCAGGCGCGGCTGCAGCTGCAGACTGAACCTCGTCGGCGGCGGTGTGACCCTCCACTGCCGGAGCTTCAAAACTGTGAGCAGAGTCAGCCGTGGAAACACCCGGTGAATCGGCGGACGCGGCCGCCGCCATCGCAAACGCCGGAGCGTGCGAGGCGAAGGGGTCGTTAAAAGGAGGCGCCGGCGCCGCAGCACTATGAGTATCCGCCTGGGTGGCAGATGAATCCTTGTGAGCGTTCTTGCGCAAAGCGTTGACTTCGAGCCATGCTCCGGTCGCCAAAACGAGAACTTCCAGGGAGCCAGTATCGAGGAGCGTCGCTCCATTCCCGCTGCCAGCGTCCGCATAGATCAGAGCGGCGACCTTGTCTTTCAACATCAAAGGAAAAAGGCGGCCCTCCCCGGAAGAAGGGGTTCCGAATTCCTCAAAGAAATGGGCATCAAATTCGTCCGCTCGTACGTCGCAGACGGCGCGCTCGGTGATGGCGCGAACCAGAGCCGGAGCCTTCGGGTCAACGGTGAAGTCTTTTACGGCGTCGCTACGTACAAAGCCGCGAGCTTGCCAGCCGGTCGCGTTCGTTCCTTTGACCACAAAGAGAGCAGTTCTCGCCGCGTACCGTGAGCAGGAATCGAGGAGGCCGCGGAGAATTTCTTTTTGCGAGGTGCCCAATTGAATGTCGGCAACCGCGCGCGCAAGGCCGGTTCCCGAGGCGCCAGACGCTGCGGCGGCAGGCTGAGCTGCAATCTCTTCGCTGACCCGACGCACAATTTCAGCGCGCAGTTGGGCGACATGGGCATCGAGGACCTGCCCAACCACCCTTTCTACAATTGGTTCAATCCACTCGCGATCCGACATTCGTACTCCACCAGGATGATCTTGAGCCGAGAGGCACGTTACCTTCTAACCTCGATTATATGGCCGGTTGGAAGCATCCCTCCGGCACCATGGTACGTGCACTATCGGGTCATAAATCGAGTCGAACCCTGCCTTTTTAGCGTTTTTGGGGAAACAGGCTGGGCGCAAATTGCTCCCAACCGTTACAATAGCTGAGGGGCAGCTGCAAAGCTTTCAGAAAAATCTGCATCAAGTTACGAATGAGTGCCATCCAACCCAACATAGAGCAACCGGTCAGCGAAGAAATGGAGCTGGTCCGGCGCGCCAAGCGCGGCGATGATTCAGCGTTCGAAGAACTCGTGCGGCGTTATGATCGCAACGTTTTTCGGATCGCGCAGCACATCACGCAGAACCGCGAGGACGCAGAAGACGTAGTACAGGATGCGTTCCTCAAAGCGTACGGCAATTTGGCGCAGTTTCAGGAGCAGTCAAAGTTTTATACCTGGCTGGTTCGGATTGCGGTCAATGAAGCGCTCATGCGGTTGCGCCGGAGAAGGCCAGAACGCATGGTCTCTCTGGATGAAGACGTAAAGACAGAAGACGACTCGCTGCCACGCGAGGTTGCGGATTGGAGCCCCAATCCAGAACAGATGTACAAGCAAGCTGAGTTGCGCGATATCCTGACGCGCACGATTCAGGGTTTGCCGCCCGGTTTCCGGACGGTGTTTGTGTTACGAGACGTGGAAGGCCTTTCGACAGAAGAAACGGCCCAGGCGTTGGAATTGAGTATTCCGGCCGTGAAGTCGCGTTTGCTGCGGGCACGGCTGCAGTTGCGGGACCGACTGAGCCGCTACTTTCAAAAGCGTGCCAGCGGAGAAACCGACAAACCTGGTGCCGATGATGACCAATCCAGCGGAGATGGCGACAAGTGAAGTGTACTGAGTTTTTGAACGAGTTAACCAACTACCTCGACAAGGCGCTGGACGATCGAACCAAGGCCGAACTCGAGGATCACTTGGCGTGGTGCCACAACTGCTACGTGGTATGCGATACCACCCGCAAGACTATCGAAATTTATCGCAACCAGGAACTCTATGAATTGCCAGAAGATTTACGGGGCCGTTTGCAGACAGCGATCATGAGTAAGTGCACGGCGCACAAGAAATCCGGGCCCCAAAAGGTGTAGCCTTTTTCATCCAACTAACCACCCCATCTCGTTACTCCATTAAGATCAACCCCTTGACACTGGGTAACCTCCCATTCATCCCCATTGACTCACCTAGTTCGCGGCGATCGTTGTAGGTCGGATATCGAACCTTTCCGGCCCGAACTGAATCTAACTGAGTGAAGGGCATAACCAGCGATCGCGAAGGGTTCTGACGTCTTTTCTCGCTCTTTCTTCTGGAGGCAGGTCATGTTTACAAAAATGATGGACGCGGTGTTTGGGTGCCGCCACAGTCGCTACAGTTTCCCGATCACGATTCGCGCGAATGCTCATCGCAGCGCTTCTGCTGCGCGTGCGGGAACCTATGTGGTGTGTCTCGATTGCGGGCGTGAATTCGCGTACGACTGGCAGGCAATGCGCGTAGCGGAGACATCCTCGAAGACTACGGCGCGTTCCCTCTTGACGAAGGAAGCAGCCTAACTTTTCAGCCGTCGGTACGCCTCCGGCGGCTCCGGTTTACTCCATAACTTTTTGTTCACCTTTCCTGTCCGCAAAGCGGATAATAGAAACGGCTTGCATCCGCGAGCATGTTTTCGGACGACCGCCAGGTCGCACATGAAGGCAGTTTCTACTCGCGGTTCTGCCGGGAGGTTTCAATGCCTCTTTCAAAGTTGCGTGAATTCCTCGATTGCAATCAAATTCAATACCTGGTGATCTCTCACTCCGTGGCCTATACGGCGCAGGGGATTGCCGCTCTTACTCATATCAAGGGAAAAGAACTGGCCAAAACAGTGATGGTCCTCATCGATGGACGCCTCGCCATGGCCGTGGTGCCGGCGTCATGTCGCGTTGATCTGCGAAGCCTCCGGAAATACCTCGGCGCCGATACCGTGGAACTTGCCACGGAACAGGAGTTCCGCGGGCGTTTTCCCGACTGCGAAACAGGCTCCATGCCTCCGTTCGGCAATCTATATGGCATGGACGTTTTCGCGGACGAGAATCTGCTCGACGACAAGGAAATCGCTTTCAACGCCGGCACGCATCGCGAATTGGTGCGCATGAAGTTCGATGATTTCGAGAGGCTGGCAAAGCCGATGATCATTCCGCTGGCGGCAAAACAGGTGCGCGTTCACGCGGCCTGAGATTGGCGCCGGATCAGGAATTTTCGCGGCTGTTTTTGATGTCCACGACGGTCGACCGGTGACTGCGTGGAGACGTCAAGGGATTTTCCTGCGTTTTTTCATACAATTCATGCAATGTTCACAAATCGCTGTGTTAGATTGGCCGAATCCATGGTCAACTTAAAAGTCTGCGGAGGAAAATGAATTGGGCAAGGACATGGTCCCCAAGAAAATATTCTTTACCAAAGGTGTGGGAAAACACCGCGAGCGTTTAACTTCGTTTGAACTTGCCCTACGCGATGCCGGCATCGCAGCGCAAAATCTAGTCCGGGTTTCATCCATCTTTCCCCCAAATTGCAAACTGATTCCGCGCTCGCAGGGCCTCAAATACCTGCATCCGGGCGAGGTTGTCTTTGCGGTGGTGGCCGAGAACTCAACTCACGAACCGCACCGCTTGCTGGCTTCTTCGATTGGCGTCGCAATTCCGGCCGACCGAAACACCTACGGGTATCTGAGCGAGCACCACTCGTTCGGCGAGACCGAAGATGCTGCAGGAGACTACGCGGAAGAACTGGCGGCCGAAATGCTCGCTACGACGCTGGATGTGGAGTTCGATCCGGACCGCTCGTGGGATGAGAAAAAGGAGATCTACCGGATCTCGAACAAGATCGTGCGCACGGCCAACGTGACGCAGTCCGCGGTGGGTGACAAGCGCGGCCTCTGGACAACGGTCATCGCATCGGCGGTCACGATTTTCGACTAACTGAACGTCGACAAAAGATTTCGAACGACGATAGAGACGCGGCGGATGGCGTCTCTATTTTGCTGTCGCGATCGTCTTCTTCGGCGCGGCTTTCTTCTTTAACCGCTCCAGCACAGCCGCCACGATGATCGGCAGTCCTACCGTCGCGTCAACAAACACTTCGCCAAACTTGCCGCCTTCAGATGGAGGCACGAACTTTCCCCAGGAAATCGCTTCGCTGTACGGACTGCCCGAAAGGCCGCCCCAGTACACCGGTTCCGGGCAGATGCGAAGGCCGTAGTGATAACGCTTCAGCGGCAAGTCTTCCCCGCCCCGCCGGTGGCGCAGTTCGATGAACGGACCGAATTGCTGCGACCAGTTGCGCGGGACGCCCCCGCCAATCGTGAAAATCCCGAGACGCTTTTGCGCAAGTAGCGTGGCCGCGAAGTGTTCCAAGTCTTCGAATGGATCGAAGCGGAAGCGCGGCTTCCCTTGCTTGTCACGCTCACGGTTGGTGAGCGCGTAATCAAGACCGAGTTCGGAATCCGAGAAAGCCGGGACAAAGACAGGAACGTTGTTTTCGTAGGCCGATTTGAGAATGCCGCGCTGACCCTTGGCGGTCTTTGAAAGATGCTTTCCGATGGCACGGTTCAATTTGTAGGAACACATGACTTCGTCTGAATCCCAGGCCGAGAAGACGGCGTGCATGACGCGTTCCACATCGTCGAGGTTCTGCTCTGGTTCCAGTGTGTCGTAGACGCGGTTATAGCCAGCCTCGTAAAGCTCCTCGTCGCTAAGTTCGGGATTGTGGCGGAAGTGTGCACGCCCGGTGGCCTCTACAAGACCGTGAGCCATCAGGGCGCCAGTTGAAACGATGGCATTCACAATGCCGCGTTCGATCAGTTCAGCGATGATCAATCCCTGCTTTGCGACGGTCATCGCCCCGGCAAGCGTCATCACCACGAAAGCGTCTTCATCCCGCGCCATTGCCTCGAGCACGTCGGCGGCTTCGCCCAGCTGGCGTCCTGTGAACGCCGTCTTCGACATCGCGCGCACCAGATCATCGATGGACGAAATGCTAGAGAGGTCGAGCGGCGCCAGGGGAATCAGGCGGTCCGCAACCGGATCGTGAAGCTTGCGGTCGATACCCGCGCCTTCCTGATGATTGCTGTGCTTCGAAGCCTTTTTCTGCGACACGGATGGAGCCTCCGGTAAAAAGTAATGATATTTTTGCGAACAACCAATGTACTAGAAGTGAGCGAGTCCAGCGAAATGCTCAGGAGCTCCCGTGCTTTGGTATCCTGAGATCGAACCAGTTTTGTCGATGCGCAAGGCGTGCTTCTGCGCTGACTGGAAACGCCATTGGAGAAGCGAGTGCCCGACAAGTTTACCGTCGCGTTAATACAAATGTCCTGCGGCCCGGAGCCGGGCGACAACATGGCCAAGGCACTCGATCGCGTCACGCAGGCGGCGCGGCAGGGCGCGCACGTCGTCTGCCTGCCGGAACTTTTTCAGACGCAATATTTTTGCCAGCGGGAAGATGCAAATCTGTTTGACCTTGCCGAGCCTATTCCCGGGCCGGGCACGGAGAAGCTGGCAGCGGCGGCGCAGAAAAACCATGTCGTGCTGGTGGCTTCGCTGTTTGAGAAGCGCGCGCCCGGCGTTTATCACAACACGGCAGCAATTTTTGACGCTGATGGAACTCTGCGCGGCACGTATCGCAAGATGCATATCCCGGATGACCCGCTCTACTACGAGAAGTTCTACTTCACTCCGGGTGATCTGGGATTCAAGACGTTCGACACAGAGTCTGGAAAGATCGGAACGCTTGTCTGCTGGGATCAGTGGTATCCAGAAGGGGCGCGTCTCACGGCATTGCAGGGCGCAAGCATTCTGTTTTACCCGACCGCGATTGGATGGCATCCGGACGAGAAGGCTGAATTCGGGGTGGCCCAGCACGACGCGTGGCGCACGATCCAACGCGCGCACGCCATTGCCAACGGAGTCTATGTCGGGGTGGTGAATCGCGTGGGCTTTGAAACGGGCAACATTCGCGGCAACTCCGCGCCCGGCAAAGGACTGGAATTCTGGGGCCGATCGTTCTTTTGCGATCCATTTGGGCGGATGCTCGTCGAAGGCTCTACTGACAAAGAGGAAATCCTGCTTGGCGAAGTGGACTTAAAGCATCTCGAGGACACGCGGCGCAACTGGCCTTTCTTGCGCGACCGCCGCATCGACAGTTATGCACCCATCACCAGCCGCATGATTGATGGAAAGTGATTGCAACGCGAAAAAGCACTAATTTCCGTGAGATGGTCCCAACGAATTTAAACTGACTGCCTATCCACGCTCGATGACAGACATATCCAGGAACCGCGCGAAGCTTCTTCCCGCTGGCAAAGGCTACCGCATGCCGGCCGAGTGGGAGCTGCATGCTTCAACCTGGCTTGCCTGGCCGCACTTCAAGGAAGATTGGCCGGGAAAGTTTGAGCCGGTTCCGTGGGTCTATACGGAAATCATTCGCAATCTGGCGAGGCATGAACGCGTCGACCTGATCGTCAATAGCGAGCGCGCGGAAAATGGCGCTCGCGCGGTGCTCGAAAAGGCAGAAGCACTATCCGATAACGTCGTCTTTCATCGCTGGCGCACCGACCGCGTTTGGACTCGCGATTCCGGCTGCATCTTCCTGACGCCATCAAGCGGAGCCGCCAAGCCGGAACTGGCTGCCTTGCATTTCCAATTCAATGCGTGGGCAAAATATCCCAACTACAAGCAGGACGCGAAGCTAGGCGCTCGGATGGCGAAGTTTGCGGGTGCTCGCATCGTCCAGCCCAAGCTCAGCGACCACATGGCCAGTCAGCACAGAATTGTCCTTGAAGGCGGCTCGATCGACGTCAATGGCCGCGGCACTTTGATCACTACCGAAGAGTGCCTGCTCTCAAATACGCAGCAGCGCAATCCGGCCATGGATCGCGTGGCCTACGAGCAGATGTTTGCCGACTACTTCGGAATTCAGTCGACAATCTGGTTAGGTGAAGGGATCGAAGGCGACGACACCCACGGCCACGTCGATGACCTCACTCGCTTCGTCTCACCCGATACCGTTGTGACGATGGTTGAACCGAATGCGCAAAATGGAAATTACCCCGCGCTCAATCTCAATCTCGGACGGCTGCGGGCGGCGCGCGACCAGAATGGCGAGCGATTGAACATCGTTGAAATTCCCATGCCGCGCCCGGTGGTTTTCGAAGGCCGTCGCCTGCCGGCCAGCTATGCCAATTTCTACATTGCGAATAGCGTCGTACTCGCACCTGTCTTCAACGATCCGAATGACCGGATCGCGCTCAATACGCTGGCAGATCTTTTTTTAACGCGTGAAATTATTCCCATCTACTCCGGTGATCTGATCTGGGGCTTTGGGGCGCTGCATTGCATGACGCAACAGCAGCCAGCCGTCAGTACGGCCGCGTGATTTGATGGCCACACTTACTCGTCCCCCGCGCGAACGCGCTGCTCCCATCAAGTGGGCATAGCGCTTCTTCCAATTAACCATTTCGCGGCTTGCGACGTCCCACCCGCGCCAGAATACGGCGAACTTTCTTTGGTGAAATGGACAGGCGTGAGGCTACCCGCGACACTTTGCGGCCTTCCCGTTCGTAAACCCGTGCGATCACAATTTCGGCAAACTCGTCACTGATCTGCCTGAACGTCTTGTCTCCAACTGAGCCTTGCGACCAAGCCTTTAATGCGGGATCAACGCTGCCCTTACGCAGGATTTTTGCACGCAGCGCCTGCAATTCCTGCCAGATGTTGTCAGGCTGCGTATCTCCGCAGGTTGCGCGGGCCAGGTCATAAGACTCGCGCGCCGCGTCGAGGTTGTCGAAGAACGAATTGCATTGCGTCAGCCCCTGCCAGAGATAGGCAGTGGCGAGCAACAGATGATGCTGCGTATGTTTGGCGAGTTCGATGGCCTCTTGACTATAGTCAAAGGCGCGCCGCGCGTGATTGCCCGGGTCCGCCCCTCCGCCGATTTCTTCTTCAACCTTCGCGTTCTCAATCATGCATTGCAGAATTCGCGCGCGTCCCATCAGAATGTAGTCGCGCTTTTCTTCGGCCAGATTGTAGGCAGACGAAGATTCCGCCTCCGCGCTCTGAAAATCTCCGTTGTCAAGGTGAATGTAGGCCGCATTGAGATAGACGGTGCCAGACCCGTGGTGATTCGGCCGGTTCAAATAAATTTCCTGCGCCGCCTTGAGGTGTTCGAGAGCCTCGCGGCGCAACTGACTCAGGCGTCGCCGGTAATCGACGCGGCCCGATCCATCTGAGGAATCGGCTTTCTCGACCGCGCCCTGTTTGCCAGCAGCCCCGGCTGAAGTCTTGCGCCGGCGTTGCGCGTCGATATCGATCCTTCTTTGCAGTTGCAGAGCGATTCCGCGTTTTGCCAGCGCCATATTGGCGAGCGAGCGTGCCAGGTTGGGATGTTGCGGATCGCGCTTGCGGTAGTGCTCGATGGCGCTCGCAAACAGACTGATGGCCTTATCGAATCGGCCTTCGCGGCGAGCCATGCGTCCATAAAACGACTGAATGTTGCCGAGCGTTACATAGTCGTCGGTCTCTTTCAGCGCCTTTTCGGCTGCTTCCGAGACGCGCACCGCCTCTTTCCACTTGCCTTGCTGGAATAAGATCCAGCCTTCGAGTACCTGCATGACAGCGGCCATACGCGGATGACCGAGGGCAAGCGCGAAGTCTCTTCCCTTTCCCGTATAGATCAGGGCCTCGTCGTACTCGCCTCTACGCCGCAGGCAGCGGCCCTTCCAGTAATAGGCAATGGCGAGGAGAAATTGGTTATTGAGTTCTGCGGGCAATCCGAGGACGAAATCAAAGTGCGGAAGCGCGTCTTCGATCGCCTCCTCCGCCATTGCGACCATGCCCTCCGTCATTCGCAGGCAAAGGTAGTCACAGATGGCAAGGGTCGATCGGGTATGGAAGCGATGCAGCAGTTCTTTAACCGGAGGAGAGCCGCCGAATCCGATATCGCTCCAGATGGCAACCAGCGCCAGTAGCCGGGCGGCGTCTGGCTGGGCGGCATCAATCGCCGCAATCACGTCACGGTGGGATCGCAAGCAGGCGAGGCCGCGCTCGATTTCGCGCGTCGCGACAAACTCCTGGAGTTGAGATAGGAGTCTTTCGTCAATCGGGCCGTTGGCAGGCGGAACTCGGCGTACGCCCATGCCTGACGTTTCTAATCCAATAAATCGTAACTGGCAAGGGTAAGGAACTCAGGGAACCCCTTGCCGGTCATTAGCGTGTCAAGCACCTGTGCGGCCTGCTGCAGTTTGCCGTCTCCACGAGTTTTGTCGCCTTGCAGTTCGGCAACCCGCTCGCGAAGAATCTGTTTCACCATGTCTGCCGTGACGGTTCGGCCATCGCTGAGCTTCGCGCCATGGCGCACCCATTGCCACACCTGCGCGCGGCAGATTTCAGCGGTGGCTGCGTCCTCCATCAGGTTGTAGATCGGAACGCAACCAGATGCCTGCAGCCAAGACCACACATATTGAAGTCCCACGTCAATATTCCAACGCAAGCCCTTTTCGGTGATCTCGCCTTTCGGAACCTCAAGTAAGTCCTTGGCGGTCACGGCACGGTTCGTTCGCGGTTTCGAAATCTGGTTCGGTTCCGGCATGTACTTGTCGAAGATTTGCTTCGCGATCGGCACCAAACCAGGGTGCGCCACCCAAGTACCATCATGGCCAGCTTTCACTTCGCGCAATTTGTCGCGCCGCACCTTCTCCAACGCCTCTTCGTTGGCGGCTGCGTCATTACGAATCGGAATCTGTGCCGCCATCCCGCCCATCGCATGGATGCCGCGCCTGTGGCAGGTTTGAATCAGCAACTCGACATAGGAGCTCAGAAAGTGCACGTCCATCGTGACCAGCGAGCGATCGGGCAGCATGAACTCTGGATGCGCGCGAAATTTCTTGATGTAGCTGAAGATGTAATCCCAGCGGCCGCAATTTAACCCCGAAGAGTGTTCCCGCAATTCGTAGAGAATCTCGTCCATCTCGAAGGCCGCGAGAATCGTTTCGATGAGGACGGTCCCGCGGATCGTTCCTCTTGGAATACCCAGTTCGTCCTGAGCGAAATTGAAAACATCGTTCCACAGGCGCGCCTCGAGATGACTCTCCATCTTCGGCAGGTAGAAGTACGGCCCTGTTCCCTTCTTCATCAACGCAGCGGCGTTGTGAAAGAAGTAGAGACCAAAATCAAAAAGGGACGCTGAGATCGGCTTCCCATCCACCAGAAAATGCTTTTCATCCAGATGCCACCCACGCGGCCTTACGACTAACGTAGCCGGCTTGGCACCCACTTCATACCGCTTCCCCTCCGGGCTCACGAACGTAATCGCGCCACGCACCGCGTCCCGCAGATTGAACTGCCCTTCTACGTTGTTATTCCAGGTGGGGGAGTTCGAGTCCTCGAAATCCGCCATGAAAACATTCGCGCCCGAGTTCAGCGCGTTGATGATCATTTTGCGATCGACCGGACCTGTAATCTCGACCCGTCGATCGAGCAGGTCTTTCGGAATGGGCGCAACCTTCCAGTCGCTCTTACGGACTTCCGCCGTCTCCGGCAAGAAGTCAGGACGCCAGCCTTCATCGATTTTCTTCTGAATGGTGCGCCGACGCGCCAGCAATTCCTGGCGGCGGGACTCGAATTTTGTCCCCAGTTTGGTCAGGAAGGCACTGGCTTCTGGGGTAAGAATGGCGGTTTGCGCCGGACTGCTCTGCGCTTGTTTTTCCACTAAAGTGTCCGCGTTCATCATGACAATACGATAGTACCGCCACCAGCTCAATATTTTCTTAACTAGGTCAATTTGACCCACTAGGACGCGGCGGACAGGACGGTTTGAATACGGGGATGATCCAGGGTCTACTGCAACGAGGACGCGACGTCTGGGACGCAAATTCTGTGTGGGGTACTCCAATGACGACTTCGACCTCTTCCAACCGCCAAAATAGCAATCTCGAGGACGCAATCCTCAATGCGGGATTTAGCCAGAGTCTCGCCGTATTCTCGGCCCTGTATTACCCATCATTGGCGGGTAATTCCTGGGATGACGAACTGCTGCCTTCGGGAGATTGATACCCGAAGCACACGCGAGTTTCCGCAACGACACAACTATCACCGAGGAGTAGAGTCTTGATCAGCGTTCAAAACCAGGAAACAACCATGACGATTTTGGATCAGCAGGTTTCGGCCGCGAAGGACTGGTTCGCGGCTCCTCGGTTTGATGGGATCATCCGTCTTTACTCTCCACGCCAGGTGGCTGAGCAACAGGGGACGCTTGCAGGCGACTACACCGTTGCACGTGAGGCTGCCGAGGCGTTCTACACACGTTTGCGCCAGCTTTTCGAAGAACGCAAGCAGATCACCACCTTTGGCCCCTATTCTCCCGGCCAAGCGGTCATGATGAAGAGGATTGGCATGGAAGGCATTTACCTTGGCGGCTGGGCGACGTCGGCCAAGGGATCACTGGCAGAGGATCCTGGCCCGGATTTGGCTAGCTATCCGCTGGGTCAGGTGCCAGACGAAGCTGCCGGTCTCGTGCGTGCTCTTCTTACCGCAGACAAGAACCAGCATTTTGCGCGGGCGCGTATGACCGAAGAGCAACGCCAGTCAACACCCGCTGTAGATTTCCGTCCGTTCATCATTGCCGACGCCGATACCGGCCACGGTGGTGACGCGCATGTTCGCAATTTGATTCGCCGTTTCGTCGAGGTCGGCGTTCCGGGCTATCACATCGAGGATCAAAAGCCTGGAGCCAAAAAATGCGGCCACCAGGGCGGCAAGGTCCTTGTCTCCGTGGACGAGCAAATCAAGCGCCTTAACGCTGCACGTTTGCAGCTCGACATCATGCGCGTGCCGGGGATCATCGTGGCGCGTACCGACGCTGAGGCCGCTACCTTTATTGAAAATCGCAGCGACGAGCGCGATCAGCCCTTCATCTTGGGCGCTACCAACATCGATCTTCCCAGCTACAAAGCTGGGTATCTGGCCATCTTGCGGAAGCTCTACGAACTTGGGGTTGATGAGGTTCGCGGCCACCTGCTCTTTGCCTTGTCCGAGGTCGAGTACGCAGCGGCTTTCGACTGGCTGGAGCGAGTTGGACTCATGTCGCTCATTTCCGAGCGTGCCCCGGCTCTGAAGAACATGTCGTCCACCGAACTCGATGCGGCGCTCGACAAGATCGATACGCGTTACGTGGAAACCTGGCAGGCAGAAGCCGGGATGAAAAGCTATGGACGCGCCGTCGCTGAAGTACTGGAGTTCAGGACAGCCGAGGGCGAGCGTTTCGACATGTCCGTGGAAGAGTGGCTGGCATTCTCGAGCAAGGCGTCTCACTACGAGGCGCGCGAGCGCGCAAGGTCCATGGGGATTCACGTCACGTGGGATTGTGAACTGCCCAAGACGCCGGAAGGCTTCTATCACATTCAGGCCGGCCTCGGTTATGCGATCGCCAAGTCGCTGGCGGTTGCGCCTTTTGCCGACATCCTTTGGATGGAGACGAAGACGGCGGACATCGAAGACGCTGAGAAGTTTGCAAAGGCTATCCACGCCCAATTCCCCGACAAGATGCTGGCCTACAATCTTTCGCCGTCATTCAGTTGGGATACGACCGGCATGAATGACGAGCAGATGAAGCGCTTCCCCGAGGAACTCGGCAAACGCGGCTTCGTCTTCAACTTCATCACCTACGGTGGCCACCAGATCGACGGCTTGGCGGCCGAAGAGTTTGCGACCGCATTAAAGCAGGACGGAATGCTGGCCTTGGCACGGTTGCAGCGCAAGTTCAGGCTGCTGGAGTCGCCATACCGCACGCCCCAAACCCTGGTCGGAGGTCCCCGCCTCGATGCCGCCTTGATGGCCTCTTCGGGACGGACCGCCGCTACCAAGGCAATGGGCAAAGGCTCAACCCAATTTCAGCACCTGGTGCAGACCGAAGTTCCAACCAAGTTACTGGAAGAGTGGCTCGCAGACTGGAGCAAGCACAATAATTACGCGGAAAAAATTCGCGTTCGCTTGCGGCCGCACACGGCTGGGTCAGAACTACTGGAGCTGAGTGTGCTGAGCGAGCCCAAGGGAGAGAAGCTAGCGAACATCGTGTTCGCCTACATCCAGGATCGTCGCGGTCGTCACATCCTTTCCATTCGCGACTCGAATACCCTGGCGCCAGTCCGCAAAAAGCGCCTCATGACGGTGGCCCAGTTGTTCCTGATCCACCGCTACAACGCCAATTCGATGCACTACGTTACTCCGACCGAGGACAACGTGTTCCAGACGCAGCGTATGAAGAGCGCCGGGATCTTCTCGGAAGTACAGACTGAGATTGGACAGATCATCGTCGCCCAAGTCAACAAAGAGCGTGTTGCCGAACTGCTGAATCCTGATCGGGTGCTTCTCTCAGAGATGATCCACAAACCGTCGCCAACGCCTCAAGGTGGGGTCGCCGCATCGTCCAAGGACGAGTTAGACGAACTGATGCCATCGGGAGACTGAGAATAGTCCCGGAAGCACAAGTAGAATAACGGCGCTGGCCAGAACGCTTCGGGACCTTGAATTCCCAAACGTTGAAGCCGGCGCCGTTCTAAATACTTAGGCTTGTATCTTGGCCCTGCGTCGGCCGTCCGTCAAAAACTGATCTTCACAATTTGTCCGTTCGTTCCTACCAGCCAGCCTGCGCCCGGGGTTGCGAATGCCACGGCCCAGCCGCCATTTACTCCCGGCAATACATACCAAGTCGTTCCTTCGTCGGGCGTCCACGCCGCTCCGCCCGTGTTCGCTGTCACAACCACATAACGTGCAAGCGCCTGGCAGCGGGCACTACCACCGCATCCATGAATCTGCCGCACATAGCTGAGGCCGAAAATTGCGCCGGTCACTGGAGGCGCATTCGAAAGCGTCCACGTTTGACCGCCATCGCCCGATGTCGCCGTCCGCGCGTTGTCCGGATCGCTCGGGTCGAGATCTCCTCCACCCACGATTCCATTCGAAGCATCGCGGAAATCCACGGTAAATGCGCCGGCTGACGGCGAACTGACCAGCGGAGTGTCGTAGGCGTTCCAGGTGTTGGCCCCGTCAGTTGTGGCTAGTATCCGTGCGATGCTGGAGCCGCCGGTTGCAATCCAGGCATTGTTCTCCCCCTGCGTAGCGACGCAGGTGCCGCTCGCCGCGAAAGAAGCCTCTCCCGAGAGTGCCGGAGGCATATTGGAAGCAATGCTCTGCCAGGTCTGTCCGTCAGTGGTACGGATATCCGGGAACACTCCGTTCACGGAATCGCTGTGCGAAATACCGCGGGTCGGCGTCCAGAACGCAAAACAGTCATAGAATGCGCCCGCCAGCTCGTTCTTGAATTGCAGTGTCCACGTGGCGCCTCCGTCTACCGTCTTATAAATGCGAAAGTCCGAGGGACTATTGCCGATGGACTGCAGGTATGCGACCTTGTCGCTCACGCCCTGAACATCGCGGAATTGCAGCCACTGTGCTCCTTTCACGACTCCAGGCTTCCAAGTCTTCCCGCCATCGGTGGTAAGTAAAAAGGTACCGTGGCGTCCGGCGGCCCAAACGACGCGCGAACTCACGGGGCTCACCGCAATCAAGCCCTCCGTGGTCCCACTATTTTGCACGGTCAACTTCGGAAAATAGGTTTTCTCTGCAAAGGCTGGGGCGACTGAGGCAAAAGCAGCAATCAATACAGTAGCGAGGGTTCGTTTCAGCATGGCGATATCTCCGAGGGAAAATTCGTGGCGTGGTGCCGGAGTATAGGCCCGCCTCTAAACAGTGTCAAATAGGGAAACGCAGGGCAGGTGCGAGGGTGAAAAAGGCCGATCGACAGCTCTCCCCTCGTCGCCGCGAATCTGAAAGATGGGTGGCGATTGACGCAAAGCACCACAAACGCTGTCGCGAATCAAACCAAAATGTAGCTGAAGAAGTTCCGATGGGAGAGAGAAGATTTGGCTGCCCCCCAGGGATTCGAACCCCGATAGCCTGCTCCAGAGGCAGGTGTCCTAGCCGTTGAACGAGGGGGCAGCAGGTATTGCGGACCGGATTTCCCGGCTCCAATTAATTCTATGTTCCAAGCAAAGGGCGGTCAACACAAACGCGATTGAAAAGAACGACCAGCCTGAGACCAGCCCACCTGCATTCTTCCCTCTATGCGATAAAATCTGTCGCAGCGGGCTCGCATTCGCTCCTGAGCCGAAGGGATTCCCCATGAGCACCAGCTTTGACAATTTGACCGCCGTCGCTGATTCGACGGAAATGGCGCGCCGCGCGCTCGAACCCGGACCAGTGCGCGCTCATCGTTGTCGATATTCAGGAAAAGCTATTGCCGCCGATTTGGGAGAAGGAGAGACTGGTCCGCAATGCCCAGTTGCTGATCCGTCTCGCAGGCATTCTGAAGATTCCCGCCATCGTGACGACGCAGTACAACAAGGGGCTCGGCCATACGGTCCCCGAAGTTTCGTCATTGCTGCCGGACGCTCCGACGATAGATAAGGTGATGTTTTCGTGCTTTGGCAGCGACGCTCTTTTGCAGTTTACTGAAGCGCTTGCCCGGCCAGCGAACGACCGTGCTCCTTTGTGGAATGGAGACCCATATCTGCGTCATGCAGACCGCGCTGGGAGCGTTGCGGGAAGGTTACCTGGTGCACGTGGCGTCGGACGCGGTCAGCTCGCGCACCGAACTCAACTGGCGCATCGGCCTCGAACGAATGCGTGCCGCGGGAGCAATTCTCTCTTCGACTGAGATGATGATTTACGAGCTACTGCGCTCTTCAGGAGCGCCCGCGTTTCGAGAACTCCTACCCTACCTGAAGGGTTAAGACGAGTTGGGCTTCGGAAAGCGTCGACTCCGCGAGCCACTTGGCTGCCGCGCAGCTTTAGCTCTCGACGTTTTCTTTCTGCTTTACGCGCACGACAGTGATTTTCGAAAAGCCTTCCTCAAACGTCGGAGGTTTGAGCTTGCCAGCCATCTTTCGCATCACGTCTTCCGGAACCGCGCGTCCGCGCCGCTGGTGTCGTTCGAGACATACTTCGAGCGGAACGTCGAAAAATAACCCCTGCACATCGTACCCATAATCCTTCGCGAGCTTGATCCAGCTATGGCGATCGTGGGGCGTCAAATTGGTCGCATCCACGTAATTCATGGGACGGCGCGCGATCAGCCGTGCTTTTAGCATCGACCGCAGGTTGGAAAAAACCAGGTCCTGAAAGCGTTGCTCGAGCGCGTCATCAAAAAGCAGCTCGCGCAACAAGTCGCTTGAGAGGGGATGGATACTGTGACGCTTAAACCATGAACTCTTTCCCGATCCCGGTAGTCCAATGGCGAGAACAACCGTTCCTTTGCTTGGACGAGCCGCAGCCGCCGTGGCAACCGGGGCTCCTGCGCGGGGCGACGCGGCGGCAGCGACGGCGGCAACCGGTAACTGGTCAAGCGATGGAGCGGCAGATTCGGGAGTAAGCGGCGCTCCCGACGCCAAATCCGCACTGCGTCCCGCACCCTCGGATGTTGGAGTGCCTTGCGAAGCCGAACCCTGACCCGCACCTCGACGCGCTCCGCCACGGCCTCCCCGTTTGCGGCGGCGACGAGTAGGTCCAGTCCGCGCCGCGCCCGATGGAGCAACCGCGGCAGGCTCCGTGTCAGCTTGAGATGGCAAGACCAGCTGAAAATCGGCTTGAGTTTCCGGCGCTCGTTCCGAATGAGTCTCTTCCACCGCCGCAGCGGCGTGGGGCTGCTCGCCAAGCTCACTTTCAAAATATTTTGGCTGCAAAGGTTCAGGAGAGTTGGGGCTGGCTTGCTCCTTGGGAGTTCGGTCGCCACCCTTTTTGCGGCGCTTCAGCCGCTCGTTCATCCATTTACGCATATAGCGCTTGTAGCATACCCGGATATGTGGCGGCAATCCAGCACCCGTATCGCGCAGGATACTCGGCGCCTAGTTGACACCCCCCGCAAACTCGACAAGTGTCCCAGCAGTTGCCCTTCTCCGATTACAATTGGGAGATAAGTTTCGAGCGATCGAGCCCTTTGAATTTCTAGACTTCTTGCATTCTGCGCTGCAAGCTTGCGCTCTTAGCTTGTGACTCACAGCTCGCGATTTGCCCAGGAAACCCATGAGCCATACGCAACACCTCGCCGCTCCCGTCGAAGCCGGACAATTACCTGCCGTTCCCCTCACGATCGAAGGCTATGCCACCCTGCATCAGATGATGCGCTTTCGCTGGACGGAATGGCGCGCGCTCGCCAAGAGCGAACGGCAGGAAATCACCCGCGAGGCTTCTGCGCTGCTCTCCCAAATGGAAAGTAAGGCTGACGGCCAGTCCGCTCTCTTTTCATTACTGGGACACAAGGGCGACCTGATGTTCGTCCACTTCCGAGAAAGCTTCGATCAGCTCAATCAGGCGGAGCTCGATCTGGCTCGCCTGCGGCTCAGCGACTTCCTGCACATCGAAACCTCCTATCTTTCCGTGATCGAGCTGGGCTTGTACGAATCCAGCCTGAAGACCTATAAATCGCTGGCCGAGCGCGGTATAGCACCGCATTCCGACGAATGGAAAAAGGCGATTCAAGAGACGATCGAGCGCTCCAAAGAGGCCATGAAGCCGCGTCTCTTCCCCACCATGCCGCCAAACCGGTATGTCTGTTTCTATCCCATGGACCGCCTGCGCGGCGAGGACAAGAACTGGTACATGTTGCCGATGGAAGAGCGCCAGCGTCAGATGAATGAACATGGCTTGGTGGGCAGGCGCTACGCCGGCGAGGTCAAACAAATCATCACGGGATCGATTGGCTTCGACGATTGGGAGTGGGGCGTTGATTTATTCGCCGACAATCCTCTCGTCTTCAAGAAATTGATTTACGAGATGCGTTTCGACCAGGTCAGCGCCATCTACGCCTTGTTTGGGAGCTTCTACGTTGGACTGCGCTGCCCGGCAAATCGTCTGCACGAGTTGCTGGAAGGCAAGTTGCCGGAACACGTATAAAGCGCCCTGCCCTTGTGGGACCGTGGTCGCGGGAAAGAGTTGATGATTTTCGACACTAGGTTTTACTCTTCCGTCGCGGCTTTTCCTTCGGCATCTTTTTCTTTGAAAACTGAAACTCGTGCTTCTTCATGTCTACCCGTAACCCACGGAATGTAACGCCCTCCATCCGCAGGCGGAATCGCTGCTCGGCCCCGTTCTCTCCCGGCAATTTGATCGCGCCGCCGGAACCCAGCACGCGCTGCCATGGCAATCCCGGAACCTGTCGCAGGATGCGGACCACCTGACGCGCCGCGCCCGGCCACCCCGCGGCTGCGGCAATCGCGCCATAACTCGAAACCTTGCCCGAGGGCAGCGCACGAATCAAGCCAATCACCCGCGCACGCTTTTTCGCGACGGCGTTCTCTTCTGTGCTGGATTCTCGCTTTTTCATGCGCGCTGAACCGGTTTGCGGCAGGCGACCTGGGCCCTGCTCAACTAGATGCTTCTACAAAATTTTACACATCACAGTAAATCCAAAGGTTACGATGGAAGCATCACACAACAACATTACCCACAAAACTGCCTTTTGGAGAGAAAATCCATGCGTCTGTTTCAAGGGCTGTTCCTGCTGCTGGCTCTGGTTGGCTTCAGTATTTTTGCTATCAGTTGTGGCTCGAGCAATGCCCAGTATCGCGTCGTGAACACAATGGCGGGCCTCAGCTACAACGTTGATATTGATGTAAACGTCACCACCCCATCGTCAACCACTGCCACCTACAGCAACGTCGGCTGGGCTAACGTTGAGCCGTCTAGCGGCTATGCAAAAATCGCCACCGGCAGTGATCCGATCGAAGTATTTCAAACCGGAACGACCACACCCGTGATCAACTCAACGGCACTCAACTTAGGTTCAAATCAATATACCGTCCTGCTTCTTGGAATTGGGTCGGGAGTGACCGCACCTGAAGCTCAGCTTCTGACTGACAACAACAACGCGCCGACTGCGGGAAATGGAGAGTTCCGCATCGTCAACGCGTCTCCCAGCGCCCCCGGCGGCTCGGTCGACATTTATCTCGTACCGCCCGGCACCAACATTGGTAGCGTCTCGCCCAACGTTTCCGGACTCACCTACGCCCAGCCCAGCAGTTACGTGAGCGTTAGCGCCGGTGCTTCTGGCTCCGCGACAACCTATCTTTTATACGTGACGCCTCAAGGAAACAAGACGCCCTACATCAACGGGCAAAGCTATTCGATTGCTGCCGGCCAGATTTACACAATTGTTTTGATTGACGTCAGCGGCGGCGGCGCCATCTCGGGCGTTCCGGTTTTGCTGACCGATGTTAAGTAGAGGGAAGCCCAATCCTCTGGGCAAAACTGGTTGGGACAAAACGGGCCTCGATCGAGGCCCGCTTTCTTTTAGGCCGCCGTATGGAATGAGCGCGCCGCTTTTTCTTCGTCGTCAAATACTTCAAAGATTGTCAGCAGTTTCGTGACCTGAAGAAGGTCTCCAACTCGTTGGCTCAATCGAGCCAGCTTGACGGATCCGCCGGCATTGCGGGCTGTGGTGTATAGCGACACGAGCGTGCCCAGGCCGCCGCTATCGATGTAATTTACTTCGTGAAGGTTCAGTACGACTTTTGGAGACTGAAGCACCAGCTTCTTGACGACTTCGCGGAGGGTTGCCGATTCTTCGCCGAACACCAGCCGGCCACTGCAATCCACCACCATCGCTCCATCCAACGTTCTTGTGCTCATACTTAACTGCATGGCCAGTGTTCCTCCCGTACAAGATCCCATCTGGGGGTCGCCTGTAAATGCGAACCAAAAGCGTACAGCGGCAAGGAGAACCGCGCAA
The DNA here is from genome assembly GCA_963822545.1 of uncultured Acidobacteriaceae bacterium. GTDB lineage: Bacteria > Acidobacteriota > Terriglobia > Terriglobales > Acidobacteriaceae > Acidiflorens. Next base: position 229,226 of record CAWGIB010000009.1, on the reverse strand, counting down.
GCACAGCCTTCGAATCTTTGTATTCCAGAGTGGTTTTGGTTCGAAACTGACCACGCTCGGCAGACTGTATAATCAAGACTCCCGCATGAGCTACCAGGTCCTGGCCCGTAAATACCGTCCGCAGAAATTCTCCGATGTAATCGGCCAGGAACACGTCACGCGCACGCTTCAGAATGCCATCGAACAAGAGCGAATTGCGCACGGCTACATCTTCAGCGGACATCGTGGTATCGGCAAAACGACGGTCGCGCGCATCCTCGCGATGGCATTGAACTGCCGGTCGTCGGCAAAGCCGGCGGCCGAACCGTGCGGTATCTGTGAATCGTGCACTGAGATTCGCGCCGGGAACGCAGTCGATGTGATCGAGATCGACGCTGCCACCAATCGCGGGATCGACGAGATCCGCGAATTGCGAGACGCAGCACGCTACCGCCCGGCGCGCGACCGCTTCAAAATCTACATCCTTGACGAAGCGCACCAGATTACAGACGCGGCCTTCAATGCCTTGCTCAAAACACTTGAAGAGCCGCCTAGCCACATCATCTTCATGATGGCGACGACCCAGCCCGAGGATATCCCGCAGACCATCCGGTCACGCTGCCAGCATTTCAGTTTCCGGGCAGTCAAGTTCGAGGACATCCTGCAGCAATTGCGCGACATCACCGCGCAGGAAAAAATCACGGCCGACGATGACGCTCTTGCCCTGCTCGCCGAGGCTGGTGACGGCTCCATGCGCGATGCGCTCTCGATTCTCGATCAGGCGATTGCCTCCACTTCGCAGCACTTGACGCTCGAATCGGTGCGCAGTCTGATCGGCTCTGCCCCGGCGGGAGCCCTTGAGACGGTCATGCAATCTGTGGCCGAAAGTGCGAGCGACAAAATTCTGACGTGCTGATTGATGAGTTGCTTGGCGAGGGCCACAGTCCCACGCATTTTGCCCGGCAGTTGGTTCGCTTCCTGCGCAACGTCACCGTCGCCAAAATCGCAGGCAAGGATACGCCCGCTTCTACAGATCTCGTCCGATGAACGGGCACGTGTGGCGCGCATCGCCGAACTGTTCACGGAAGAGGAACTGGCGCGTCATCTCCAGATCATGCTTCGCACGCATGGCGAACTTGGCTACCGGCAGGAGCAACGTTTCCATTTGGAACTAGGCCTGCTTAAGATGGCGCACGCTCAGCGATTGCTGCCGATCGAGCAGTTGTTGAGCGATGCGGCGGCGGGTTCGGGGTCGGGCCAGTGCGCCTGAACGCAAGACCATCTCTCGCGTCCCCGCTCTCGAGTTCTACGCCAAGATCAGCGACTGGAAGCAGCGTAAACTCTGACGTGCGCCGTTCTGAAACTGCGGCCCGATCGACCTCGGTATCACCTTTTGCCGCGGACTCGGCGCGTAAGGGAACGCTGAAAGCGGAGTCATCGCCCGAATCCTCGATCGCGTCACCATCTCGTCCCAATCAATCAAGCGGCGCGAATAGCAACCTCGTGACCATGGGATCGACAGCTCTCGCCATCGAAGAGATCGAGCAGGAACCGGCTCCAGAACTGATCGCTCAGCCCACGACTCCGGAAGCGATGCCCGAACAATCAGTCCTGGCTAATACACCAAGAGCCCGTCCTGAAGTGAATTCCGACTCTCTCCGCGACGCCGTTCTGAATGCCCTCAGCACTCAGCCGATGCTGGTTTCCATGCTGGAGACTGCGCAGTGGACGCTGGAAGGAAGCTCGCTGATCGCGAAAGTTCCCGCTTCCACGACGATGATTGAGATGTCATTCACGTCAGACGCGCGCCGCATCGCCTCGGCTGCCGCCAGCGGACTTGCAGGCCGGCCAATCAAAGTGCAAGTCGTGCCGGGAGGAACTTCTCAAGCAGCCGCCAACTCCGACTCATCGCCGCGGCGTTCCGCTCCAAACGGCAGTGCTCGCAGCCGCGCCGAACAGGATCCTCTCGTCCAGCGCATGCGAGAAAAATTCGGAGCGGAAATCCGCACCGTAATCGACTACCGCGAGAAAGGAAGAAGCTGATTGCGTAATTCGGTAATTTGCAATTGGTAAGGCAAGAGTTAGCTCGATAAACTTCTCCGGGCTTCCAATTGCCAAATCACAAAATTGCCAACTACGAAATTTCTCTTATGTCCGGATTCAACTTGCAAGAAATGATGCAGCAGGCCAAGCAGCAAGCCGAAATACTCCAAAAGAAAATGGAGCAGACGGTCGTCGAAGCTTCTGCCGGCGGTGGAACGGTCACCGTGAAAATGGACGGCCGCAAACAGATCCTCAACGTCCGGATCGATCCTGAGGCAGTCAAGGCCGGCGACCTCGAGATGCTGCAGGATCTCGTGATGGCTGCGGTCAATGAAGCTGGACGCAAAGTCGACGAGACCATGAAATCCAGTCTCGGTGGAATGCTCGGGGGCCTCGGCGGACTGCTCTGATTTTGTAATTGGCAATTTGTAATTTGCGATTGAACTCGCCACCACTTGTACCTTTACTGTCGGAATTTCAATCACCGATTACAAATCATCAATTACAGATCACTATGTCCAAATTTGCTGAGCCCATGACCCGGCTCATCGATGAACTCAAGAAGTTGCCAGGTGTCGGCAGCAAGAGCGCTCAGCGCCTGGCATTCCACATTCTGCGATCGAGCGATGACGACGCCGACGCACTGGCCGCCGCCGTTCGTGACGTCAAAGCCAGTCTGCGTCTCTGCTCGATCTGCAACAACATCACCGACGTCGATCCTTGCGTCTATTGCAGCAGCCCCACCCGCAACCAGAAACTCGTCTGCGTAGTCGAGGAGCCAACCAACATCGCGGCCGTGGAAAAAACACGGCATTTCAACGGCGTCTACCACGTGTTGCACGGGGCGCTATCGCCACTCCACGGTGTCGGTCCAGACCAGTTGCGCATCGGCAATCTAGTAAGCCGCGTCGCCAAGGGGGACATCGAAGAGGTCATCCTTGCGACCAACCCAACCGTTGAAGGGGAAGCCACCGCCACCTACCTCGCGCAGCAACTGAAGCGGCAAGGCGTGAAGGTAACGCGAATCGCCATGGGAGTTCCAGTGGGCAGCGACATCGAATATACCGACGAGGTCACCATGCTCAAGGCCATGGAAGGCCGTCGAGAGATGTAGCCTGGGCCACGGAATTCTAGCTAATTCCTTTCGATTCCTCCGCTTGGCAGGATGCCCGCAAGGTTACTAATGGTAACTAGGATGCACGTTGCCCTGCTCGTATAATGGATCAAAATCAACATCCCCTCGAAGGATTGAATCTATGTCTCATCTCTCTCTCCCTATTCGGAAGACGGTTCTCGGTTTGGCCACGCTGCTTTTGCTGGCCGCTGCGCTGCCTGCGCAAGAGTCGCCGGATGGCGCGCCGATCGCGTATCCGCACATCGGCATTCCAGAAGACTGGAGCACACAACGCGTGATCTATACGCGCAATGGCTCCGTCGAAGACATGATGAAAGTCAGGAGCGATCCCAGATTTCTTACCAGTTTCTTGCTCCACAACATGAGGGAGACCTCGACTCCGAACGGCGCTGCAGCTCAGTTGAACAACGCCAATCCCTTTGCGGCCCCGACGGATGGTGAAGACCTTCTACCGATACAAGTCCGCCCGAAAGTTCTCCGTCATCCGCGCTCCACGAACACCAAGATTGATTGGGCCGTATCGCTGGGTCCGCTCTTTGGCATGGCGATCGGCGAAAGTCCAGCAAAATATAGTTTCAATCCAAACGCCGCCCCGACCTGCACAGTCGGAGCGGTCGTCGGCGACTTTATCGTCTTATCGCTAAAGGCCGCTCCCAAGGTGGGCAGCCAAGCCAACCTGGTCGGTATTACCAATCTATATTCGGGCACCAGTCCTACTGGATATTGCGGCACCGCTCCGACATTCCTCTTTTCCTATGCGATCGGCACTGGCGGATCTTTGCTCTCGCCGGTGATTTCCCTCGACGGCAAGAAAATTGCTTGGATTGAAAACTCCTCAGCTAATCACGCCATCCTGCACGTAACGACGTGGGCTGCCAACCAAGGAACGAACGCGACTACTGGCGCCGTAGCAATTGGCGCATGCCCCACCGTGGGCTCCTGCGACTTGGCCATCGACTACACGAGTTCCGCATACTCTGGATGCACCGCGAGCGCGAAAATCAACACCAATTCTGAGATCTACGTGGATTACGGATCCGACTCCGCCTACCTCGGCGCCGACAACGGGATCCTCTATCACATCAAGACAATTTTTACCGGCGCTCCCACCGTTGATTACTGCATTCCCGTGAATGCTAGCGCCGGCACCGCGCTCAGCGGCGCCGTTTACGATCCCCTGCTCAATCCCGCTGAAGTCTTCATCGCCGACTCGAAGAAACTGTATGCGTTTACCTTCAATGCAGGATTCACTCTTAAAGCGACCTATACCTACGGAGCCGGCACTCTGACCGGACCCGGTCCCGTACTCGACGCCTTCAACAACTTCATTTATGCATTCTCGGCGAAAGACATCGCCACGCCAACTGCCCACACTTCGGTGACGCAAGTACCCACCAGCCTTGCTGCCGGCTCCGGCGTGGCAGTTCCGCTAGGTCCCGCCAGCACGAACGTCTATCCGATTCTGTTCTACGGAGCATTCGATAACAACTACTTTACTTTTGGACCCAAGAACGCCAAGTCGACGCTGTATAGCTGTGGCACCGACGCGACCACAACAACTGCCCAGGATCTATTCGCCGATCAGTTTCAACACGACTACCGGCATCGTGAACACCACTCCTGTTATGTGCGCAGACAAGAATGTGGATCCAGGTTCGCTCAACGGAACCTGCTCACCCATTACCGAGTTCTACGATGGAACTACGGATCGGATCTTCGTTGGAATGGGTGAGCATACTGCCACCTCTGGGGCCAATGTTGTTCAGATGTGGAACGTCACTAACCAACTCAACAATCCCGCTGACACGTTCACAGCGCAAGCAACTGGCTACCTGGGTGGCCCGAGCGGACTTATCGTCGACAATGCGGCCAACCCTTTGACCTACCCTCAGGCGGCGAGCGTCTATTTCTCCACGCTGGCTACCAGCGCGGCCTCCACCATCTGCGGAGCGAACAATTATTGTGCGGTTAAACTGACGCAAAGCGGTCTGAAATAGCAAAGGAGCAAGCCTTGGCTGCTTTTTGGCCTCAGATAGTTTGATTATTGGTGGGTAGCTAGGAATTCTTGCGGTTGAGCTTGCATTGGTTTGAGATGCCACCAATTTTGCCGCAGCTCAGAGCCTGTGTCTCAAATACCCGTTCGAAACGGAATGCCGGTTTCGTATATGGTTTCTTCGTCTGCTGCTTGCCGAGCCTTCGCTCTTTTCCGGCTTCCACCGGACCTTCTTGATCACTCAAGCCTGGGCTCCAAGAAAAACGTATTCAGGGGTTAATTGTGGATTATACATTTCACTCGCTCTTGACGGAAAACATTCGCGCCTCATCTGCGAGCACAGTAAGTCACAAGTCTGGACGCCGACTATTCCGACTCCGAAGCTCGTGAGATGTTTTAGCCCTGCTCCGCTAAAGCTTTATCTCTTTAAAACATCTATCCCTTCGGAAGGAGTTCGACCCTCAGACGTCGTCGGGAGAACCATTTCTTCCGCGGGTCATCGGGTGCAACTCTGCGTCGAAAACACGCAACACTTTGACTACTCTTCCGGATGAAAGACCGATCACGCGGCCATAGCGCTCCATCGACGATGTCGTGTGCATGAATAGTTTCAATTGTTTACAAGGATATTGTTAAACTTTCAGTCGAATGGCAGCCGTGGCCCATCGGGTGCTCTTTTCCTTCCGTCTGTCCTTTTGCCTTTTAGCTGGCGAGGGATGCATGAAGGGGCGCGAACAGCGACCTCCGAATCCAGACCAGCCGCGCCGCGACGAGGTGTAACCGCATCTCCAGCGACGCTTTCGAAACCGGGCCGACCAGCCCGGTTTCACTTTTTAGTCTTGCGGCAGGGTAGCCTTCCCTACTTCTAAATCACCGACACCCGCTTCCAAATAAACGTTCGGTTCTTCTGTCACCGCCGTCAGACCTTCCGGCAGCACACCGCGGTTGTACTCTGACATTCGATTCTTCCACTTCAGGAAATCCGTAATGCTTTGCGGTTCAATTCGCAGCTCGACCCGTTTAAGACTTGCGAGCAACAGATTCATCTCAAACTCAAACCCTGCAGCCGAGCGCAGATTCTTCGCGGACCGCTTGATGAGTTCGATCTCGCGGCCGTCTGCTCCAGAAGACCCCAGCCCGCCGGAAGTTCCTCAACGCGTACCAGGCCGCGCGGAGCAAGATAGTACCGCTCGCAGCCAACGCCGTTCGCGGAGTCCTTCCGAAACGGCTTGCAACGATCAGCAAGAAAATCTCCGCGTGTCACCTTGCATTCCACCAGCACCGAATGACACGCTTTCTTCCAGCCGACCGCATCCGGCATCTCGCCGTTCGCACACGCCTGTTCTGAGAGCACAACTCCGCAGCGATACCGCCGCAGCCAGTGGATCGCCAGCGATACCAGTTTCGAGTGGGTCACAGTTTCAGCTTGCAGGCACAGCGCGCGTCTGCAAAGTGCCTGACCGGTTACTCCTCGGACCCTCGCGTCACCCGCAACGGTTTCACGATCACCGGAAGCCGGAGAACGGTCTCAAGCAGATGCCGGGACGCAGCGACCTCATTAGCGGAGGAGTCGAAGGACGAATATCCTGCGCACTTTACCTGCAAGAAATGGTCGTGCAATTCGACGGAGATTTCCGGTTTCATCCCCGTGTCCAGAGCGTTGGCAAGCCGCAACACTCCCGGCCAACCTCAACACAATTTGCCGGTCGGGCAGTTCCACGCGCTGCATTGCTTTTGACCGCGGACGCGGTAAAGCCCCGCGATGATAGCGCGCCACCACCGCAGCGAGTTCCAGTTCTCTCGGTGTCCAACCCAAAGGACGCGTCAACTTCCGAATCATGCGGTACGACTTCTTGTGATGGTTCTCGTCCCCTTTCGCTTTGCCAACGTCATGCATGAAGGCCGCTGCCTGCACAATCTCTCGCGAATTGTCCGACACCTCCGATGGAAGTACGCCTGCCCGGACAAGCCCGTCATACAAGCCGAGTGAGAACTGCGCGACGCGCTGCGAATGTGCAAAGTCCGGATCAAGATATCCCGCCCAAACTTTGAGCCGGGCCAGAGCGGCGGCACGCAGCTGCGGGCCCGAAGGAAGTTGCAAACGCCATGCACGCCACAGCGAACTCTTCCCGATCATCATTTCGCGATACTTCTCGACGCGCCGATTGCGTTCGAGATTCAGTTTTTCGCGCCAGCGCTTGCTGGTCTCAATATCCGGAAAGGCTTGGATGCTGAGAGCCGTCGCCCACAAAACATCCAGATCGTGAACTTCTCCTAACAGATCCTGAAGTTTCTTCAGATCGTCGCCCCAAAGTTCGTGTTGCTGCGGAAGAAAATTCTCGACCGTATAGCGAAAGCGTTTGATACCGATCCTCAACTGGTGCAATGCGACCTGCGATCTCGTCCGCATGGCGCGCTTGTGCAGGGTATACGCTTCCGTCCACTTTTCAAGGGCCAGGTGCAGATACACGCTGCTTCCCGGCCTCACGCGTGCCGCCCGCCGCGGCAAGGTCCGGCTCCATTGGCGCCACCGCTTCCGATCGAACTGGTCAAGATCCTGCTTGGCCAGCCGCTTGATATTCATCTTCGCGCCCGTGGAGGTGGCTCAGGAGTTTCATTACGACGGGATCATCTTTAGCGCCGAGTTTTTCCAGCCACTCCTCCATCACCTGCATGTCTCGCAGATCGCCGAGCGCACGGAAGAGCTTTTTGCCCGCCTTCTTCATCTGCTTCCAGGAAGGATCTGGATCGAGAGCCATCAACCCGTCCGCCAAAGATCGGCACCGGCGCAAAGCCACTCGCAAGTCGTGCACAGGATCAGCTTCGAATCCTGCTTCGGCGCGATCACACTCCTCGAGCACCCGCTCCATCCATGCGCGCAGACCCGATCTTCGCCTTGGGAGGCGCTGCGACCGGACTATCCATTGCTTTGGTGGCTGTCATTGCGGAACGATTCCGTTATAGTTCTACAAGCCGACGGACACACACGCAACTGACGCGTTGCCGTGATCCGGTCAAAAAACATCAGTGCCGTTCTTGAGCGGGTTGTGATTCTACAAAGTCTTGGAGTAGAAAAGCACAGATGAAAACTGCGTTCAAATTGTTGCTGGTCGTTGTGTGCCTGCTTGCGCTCCTTGTGACTTTCACCATCGGATGGCGGCCCTTCCTCGGTCCTCGCACAAGGCCTCTTACCAACCGTCATTTCGAAAGTACGCCTGTCCGCATGGCGCGCGGCGAATACCTGGCACGGAACGTTTTGGGCTGCATGGAGTGCCATTCAGAGCACAACTGGAAAGCCGCCAATGCTCCCATCATTGCCGGGAAAGAAGGCGCTGGCGTGATCTTTCCCGCCGAAGGTCTTCCCGGAAAATCGTTGCCTCCAACCTCACGCCGGACCCAGAGACGGGTGCCGGAAGTTGGACCGACGACGAATTCGCAAGAGCTATTCGCGAAGGCATTGGGCATGATGGGCGAGCCTTGTTTCCCCTGATGCCCTACCAAAGCTTCCGTCGATTGCCTGACGAAGATCTTGCCTCCATCGTAGTATTCCTTCGTTCCTTGCCAGCTGTGCGAAATCCTCTTCCACCCACCACGATTATTTTCCCGGTGAGGTACTTGATCCGCGACGTGCCGCAACCGATAACCGAACCGGTTACGCCTCCTGACACATCCACTCCAGAGCGCCGCGGCGAATACCTGGCAACAGTCGCCAGTTGCGCCGAGTGTCATACCCCCATGGTGCGCGGGAAGTCAGTCGCCGGAAAAGAGTTTGGAGGCGGCCAGACGTTCGTTGGCCCATGGGGAACGGTTACCTCCGCCAACATCACACCAGACCCATCGGGAATCTCCTACTACGACGAATCTACCTTCCTCCAGGCGATGCGCAAGGGACGTGTCGGTGCCCGGCCTCTGAATCCTCTAATGCCTTGGCGTGCCTTCGCCAACATGACCGACGAGGATCTGAAAGCAATCTTTGCTTTCTTGCGCACGGTCAAACCAGTTCAGAACCGCGTGGATAACACGCAGAAAACTGGCCAGGCAAACACGCCATAGGAGTCTGTCTCACTCGAAAGTTCTCCATATCGATCCAAAACAAAAATGCCAGCCGATTTTCGGCTGGCATTCAAATTACTCTCTGGGCTAGGCGCTTACGTGCTCAGTACCTTTTCGCGCTCTTCAGCGTCCTGGCGCTCTTCCCGAGGCGTTGAAGGCATGGCGAACTCCAGCACTTCGTCAACTGTCTTCACGTAGTGCGTCGTCAGGCCCTGCAATTGCTCGGGCGTAAGGTCCTCTTCCACATTCGTCTTGTTATCGGCCGGCAGGATCACGTCGTGCACACCAGCGCGTTTTGCCGCCAGCACTTTCTCCTTGATGCCTCCGACCGGGAGAACATTCCCGCTCAGCGTGATCTCACCCGTCATCGCCGTCAACGGTCGAACCTGCTTGCCCGTCAGCAGCGATACGAGCGCGGTCACGATGGTGACGCCCGCCGAAGGACCGTCCTTTGGAATCGCTCCGGCCGGCACGTGAATGTGAATGTCGTGGTTGGCAAAGAACTCCTCATCAATGCCCAACTGCTTGGCGTTCGAACGCACCCAGCTTAACGCGGCTTGCATCGACTCACGCATCACGTCCTGAATCTGGCCGGTGATGGTGAGCCCGCCTTTGCCTTTCATCTGGTTGGCTTCAACAAACAGCACATCGCCGCCCGCCGGAGTCCAGGCCAATCCAACGACCACGCCTGCCCGCTTCGTTCGCTCTGCGATCTCGCCCTCGCTGCGCACCTTGATGCCGCCCAAAAACTGCTGGACGATCTCGTTGGTGACAACAAGCTTGTCGCTTTTGCCTTCGGCCAAACGGCGCGCCTGCTTGCGGCAGATGGTGCCGATGGTCCGTTCCAGGTTGCGGACGCCAGCTTCCCGCGTGTAATGGCGGATGATGTAGCTCACCGTCTCTTCGGGAAACTCGATCTGCTCCTTGGTGATTCCGTTTTCCTCGATCTGGCGCGGAATCAGGTATTGAAACGCGATGTGAACCTTCTCTTCCTCGGTGTAGCCTTGCAGTTCGATGATCTCCATGCGGTCCCGCAGCGGCTCCGCGATCGGATCGAGCATGTTCGCCGTCGTGATGAACAGCACCTTGGAAAGGTCGAATGTTACATCCAGGTAGTTATCACGGAACGAAGCGTTCTGCTCCGGATCAAGCGCTTCGAGCAAAGCCGACGCCGGATCGCCGCGGAAATCACGGCCGACCTTGTCGATTTCGTCGAGCATAAACACCGGATCTTTCGTCTCAGCGCGCCGGATGCCCTGAATGATCTGTCCCGGCAACGCTCCGATATAAGTACGACGGTGGCCGCGGATTTCGGCTTCATCGTGCACGCCGCCCAGCGAAAGGCGTACGAACTTGCGTCCCAGCGCTCGCGCAATCGATTTTCCAAGCGAAGTTTTCCCGACACCTGGAGGCCCGACGAAACACAGAATCGGTCCCTTCATGCCAGGTTTCAACCGGCGCACAGAAAGATAGTCGAGAATGCGATCTTTCACCTTCTGCAGGTCGTAGTGATCAGTGTCGAGAATCTCCTTCGCTTTGGGAATCTCGATCTCGCCGCCGGAAGTTTTATTCCAGGGAAGCACGGCCAGCCACTCGATGTAATTGCGCGTTACGGAGTAGTCGGCAGCCATGGGAGACATGCGCGATAGCCGCCCGAGCTCCTTCAGAGCTTCTTTCTTCACATCGTCGGGCATACCCGCCGATTCGATTTTCTGCTTCAGTTCTTCAGTATCGCGAGCGCCTTCATCTTGCTCGCCCAGTTCTTTCTGGATGGCCTTCATCTGCTCGCGGAGGTAGTACTCGCGCTGCGTCTGCTGCACACGATCCTGTACCTCAGATTGAATCTTGTTGCGCAGTTGCTGAACTTCGAGTTCCTTCGCAAGATGCTGATTGATTTTTTCCAGCCGCGCTCTGACATCGGTAGTCTCGAGCGTGTCCTGCTTGTCAGAAGTCGACAGCGACGGCAGCGAGGATGCAATAAAGTCGACCAGACGGCCGGGTTCCTCAATGTTCATTGCCACCGTTGAAAGTTCATCTGACAACGTCGGAGACCCGGCGACAATCTGTTGAAAGAGAGTTAATACGTTGCGTTGTAGCGCTTCAATCTCGGAGTCTTTCGGCGGAATCGTCTCCGGCACAGTAACAACCTGAGCGCGCATAAACGGCGTCAGTTGCGCGAACTCAGTCAGGCGTACCCGCTCCAGACCTTCGGCAAACACAAAAAGGCTCTGGTTCGGCATCTTGACTACTTTGTGGACTACGGCAAGGGTACCTACCAAATAGAGGTCGGTAGGCTGCGGAGAGTCCACGCGTGCCTCGCGTTGCGCCACCACCACGATGGTCTTGTCTTCGCCCAGCGAATTGATGAGTTGCACCGAACTGTCGCGCCCCACGGTCAACGGGAGGACGGCATGCGGAAAAAGGACGGTATCGCGCACCGGTAGAATCGGGAGCGAGCGTCCAGCGGTTTCATAGGAGGTAATAACAGGATCGCTCATGATTTTCTCTTGAGTCACTTTCACTCAACCTTTGGATGAACCGAGATGCCTAAAAGATGCAGGTCGGATGGTAGGTTGTTGAATTTTAGACCGTTCTTGGCGTTTTGCAAGGTCAGTTTCGGGGTCCGGGCGCCTGATGGTAACCGAAGCCCCAGGCAGTCGAGCCCTGGACATGCGAATCCAGAGTCAGCAACGAACAAATGCGCAGAGACGCACCAGGTTGCGTCCCTGCGCAAGCGCCCAAAGAGGCTTGGTTGCAGCGAGGATCAGTCGTGCCACAGGCATTCTGCCCGGAATACGACTTCAGCGGCTCGCGGCACCTAGAAAACGTGCTTTGCGCGATCCCCTTTGAAGGTCAGCTCGTGCAACACGCGCTGGTTGGAAGCGTTAAGCTCGTAGATCTTTTCATTGTTGGGCGCTTTTTCAGTTAACGGAACAAGGGTGCATTTCGCACGCACTTCCACAGGTTTTTTTACGCCAACCTGGCGGAATATCATGATGTGATCGGAGCCTTCCATAACGTGCTGGATTTCATAATTCCCCGAAGGCAGCAGCGTGTCTGCGATCTTGACCTGCTCGGGAAAGTTCACCCGATAAAAGTCAGAAATGCCCATCTGGTTTGGTGCTGCCAATGCCGCCACAGCAAGTAAAAGAACGCAAATTGAAGCCAAAAATACCGGTTTTGCCAAGCGCATGTCGGTCCTCCTCTTCCTGCATCAAAACTAGCCCCGGCCGAAGCGCAGCGCAGTGCACTGCCTCACACGGACCTGTGACGAACAACCAAGCTTTTTCTGACTGAAAACAGGCTTCTTACCTCGAGGCGTCAACGGGCGGCAACACACCCAGGTCCGCTGGCATCCTAAGCGGCATAGAATGGCACCAACCCTCAAGAACACTCACTTCGTTCGCTTCTGGCCGTTGCTTACTTTCATCACGAGGTCATCATGTTCTCCCCCAGACGAACCTTAGGCATCTGCCTTTTTCTCTCAATCGGACTGCTTGCTTCTTGCGGCACCTCTCAATCATCTTCTTCCTCGTCCCCGCAGGGCCCGAGTCGTCCAGCAATCCTCGCCTCCCTCCCACATCGTCATCGTCATGGAGGAAAATCACAGCTACTCCGAGATCATTGGCTCTTCACAAGCTCCGTATATCAACACTCTGGTTACCGAAGGAGCGCTCTTCACGCAGTCCTTCGCGGTCGCCCATCCCAGCGAGCCCAATTACGTTGCATTGTTTTCAGGATCAACCCAGGGACTCACCGATGATTCCTGCCCGCACACGTTTTCTGTGTCCTCGCTTGAGAGTGAACTGCTGTCGGCGGGTAAAACTTTTACTGGCTATTCAGAAGGTTTGCCGCAGGCCGGCTCTACCACTTGCGGTTCTGGACTCTATGCCCGCAAGCACGCTCCCTGGACTGATTTTTCCCAGGACAAAGCAGCTGATAATCAGCCCTTCAGCGCCTTCCCTTCCGACTACTCAAAGCTGCCAACAGTGGCTTTCGTGATCCCGAACCTCGACGATGACATGCACGATGGGACTATCCAGCAAGGAGATGCCTGGCTTCAGGCCCATCTTCTGGGCTACGTAACGTGGGCCAAAACCAACAACAGCCTTCTCATCGTGCAGTTCGACGAAGACGATGGTTCATCCGGCAACCACATCGCCACGATTTTTGTCGGCCCGATGGTGAAACCCGGCAGTTACTCTGAGAAGATCAACCACTACAACATTCTGCGCACGATCGAAGACAAGTACAGCCTCCCGCACCTCGCCAACGCAGCCAGCGCCAAGCCAATCACGGATGTTTGGAAGTAATCTTTATTAGTCATCATTAGGCAGCCTGAAATACCGAAGACCCGCGCGGAGCGCCTTTCTCGGGTTGTCGGCTCGGGTGTCTGCGAACGAACCTTACGTACCGATGTCCTTGTAACGACGCATGGCCGGAGACTACACTCCGCTTACCTTTGGAGGTAAGTGCTGTTATGCCGCTCGTCGCGTTTCGCATCCAAATTGCAAAGTTAATTATTCTCCTAACTGTCAGCTCTTCGATCTCTTGGGCGGCTGACCTGAAACCCGAGGAAATCGTTGCCAAGCATCTCGACGCGATCGGCACTCTTCAGGTGCGCAGTAATCTGAAATCAAGAGTAGTGCAGGGCGCAGCCATCTATCGACTTCTCACCGGCGGATCAGGGTCAGCGATCGGCAAGTTCGTGTTTGCCGGCGAAGGCCAAAAGTCGAATTTCCTTTTTAAAGTAAGCGCAAGTGGATACATGGGTGAACAATTCATTTGCGACGGCGACAAAACAAGCGTCGCTGCAACCTACTCCGACAAGCGCCGCTCCCAATTTGGCGATATGGTGCTGACCGAAGACATAATCTTGCGTGAGAATCTCTTCGGTGGCGTATTGTCCCCCGCTTGGGCCCTTCTCGACGTCGAAGGCAGAAAAGCAAAATTGCGTGTGGATGGAATCAAAAAGGTTGATGGCAGGGACCTTTTAGCCGTGGAGTATCGCCCAAAAAAAACAGTCGATTTGGAGATTTTTCTCTACTTCGATCCTCAGACCTATCAGCACGTTCGAACTGTCTACAAACTCGAGCCTTCGAACACCCTGAGAGGTGGAGAAAGCGCCATGGCTAGCAGGTCGGCCAGACGTTACCGGATTGATGAAATCTTCGGGGATTTCAAAAACTCGGATGGCCTCGTACTCCCCCATAGCTATGATATTCGCGTCACTATGGAGGGTGAGCGCGGTTTCGCAAAGTCCATCGAGTGGGAAATGAAAGACCTCAACATTCTGAACAACCAATCCGTCGATCCCCGCAGTTTTCAGGTGAAGTAAGGAGAATAGAGAAGCATCATGCTTCTGTGGTGACGGGGCTTTGCCCCGTCGAAGCGGGCCAGGCCCCTGCACAATATCCCCTCAAGCTCTTCGCATCCCGCACGCCACCCCCAGCGCATTGGCCCGCCCCTCCCTTTTCCTTTACACTGACTCGCCAATCTGAGAAACTCATCCGTGGAAACCAAATCCATCGTTGTCCTCGACTTCGGGGCGCAGTATTCGCAACTCATTGCGCGCCGCATCCGCGAAAACAAAGTCTTTTCCGTCGTCCTGCCCTTCAACGCCACGCTCGACGAGATTCGCAGCTACTCGCCCGTCGGCATCATCCTGTCGGGCGGACCGTCCTCCGTATACGACAAAGGCGCGCCGCATGCCGACAAGCGCGTCTTCGACCTTGGCCTCCCCGTGCTCGGCATCTGCTACGGACTGCAATTCATGGTCTACGCGCTCGGCGGCAAAGTCACTCCCGCGGCCAAGCGCGAGTACGGGCACGCCAAGGTTGAAATGCAGGTCGCCGACTCGCAGCTCTTCCACGGGCTTCCAAAGCTGCTCGCCGTCTGGATGTCCCACGGCGACTCTGCCGAAGAACTGCCCGCCGGATTCCGCCTGACCGCCAAAACTCCGCATGCCGTTGCCGCAATCGAAAATCCCGAGCGCAAAATGTGGGCCGTGCAGTTTCATCCCGAAGTCCATCACACACCCGCTCGGCGCCGACATTCTTCGCAACTTTGCCTCGAACATCTGCGGCGCGCCACCAACCTGGACCGGCCAGCACTTTATCGATGCCACCATCGCGCAGGTCAAGCAGCAGGTCGGGAGCGGTCGAGCCATCTGCGCCCTCTCCGGCGGCGTGGATTCCTCCGTAGCAGCCGTGCTGGTCGATCGCGCCATGCGCGATGCTATCGGCAAAAGTCTCGTCTGACCTGCGTCTTCGTCAACAACGGCGTGTTGCGCAAAAACGAGTTTGAAAAAGTTCAGAAGAATCTTCGCGACAACCTCGGACTGCATCTCGTTGCCGTCGATGCAACCGATCGTTTCATGGCGAAGCTTGCCGGCGTCACCGATCCCGAAAAGAAGCGCAAGATCATCGGCAACGAATTCATCGAAGTCTTCGACGACGAAGCGCACCGCATCCTGCAAACCGAAGGGCACGTCGAGTGGCTCGTGCAAGGCACGCTCTATCCGGACGTGATCGAATCCCGCTCCGTGCGCGGCCCCTCCGAGATCATCAAGTCTCACCACAACGTCGGCGGCCTGCCCGAGAAGATGAAGCTCAAGCTGATTGAGCCCCTCAAAGATCTGTTCAAAGACGAAGTCCGCCGCATCGGCCGCGACCTCGGCATGCCGGAAGAGATCCTGCAGCGCCAACCGTTCCCCGGTCCCGGGCTGGCCGTGCGCATCCTGGGCGAAGTCACGAGGGATCGAGTTGCGTTGTTGCAGGATTGCGACGAGATCGTGGTGGGCGAAATCAAGAAAGCCGGACTCTACCAGAAGATCTGGCAATCATTCGCCGTGCTCTTGCCGGTGATGTCGGTGGGCGTCATGGGCGACCAGCGCACCTACGCCTACACCTGCGCCATCCGCGCCGTTCACTCCGAAGACGGCATGACCGCCGACTGGGTCCCGCTTCCCTACGAAGTCCTGAAAACAATTTCGAACCGCATCGTAAATGAAGTCCGCGGCGTGAACCGCGTGGTCTACGACATCACCTCGAAGCCTCCCGGCACCATTGAGTGGGAGTAGGGTTTTGTGGAAGGGCACGCCGGGTACCCCAGGTTTCGCGCCTTTCGAAACCTGGGATTCCACGACTTTATATCTCTTGGGAGTCTGAGCCGGCGTGCCTCCGAAAATGCATGCATCGTAACGTGGGCAAATGACCGGGACGCCCCCATTGTCTTGGCCACCCGCATCCCGTCCGGACCGGGCGTTAACCGAGCATCAACCGTAAGTAAGTCGGTGCTCTGTCCGACTTCGATGATGTAGCCGTCAGGATCGCGGATGTAGCAACGTATCTCGCCGTACTTGGGGATCGGCGGCGTGAGGAACTCGGCTCCTCGACTTTTCCATAATTCATAGCATGCTTGAATATCGGCAACGCGGAAATTCATAAAGCTGTTGATGTGATTCGGGTCGGGGACGCTGAGCGTTACCGTCGGCTTATCCGGGGTCGGGCCGCCGCCGACGTTCAGAATCATCCAGATATTCGCCAGCTGAAGGTACGGAGGCGCGTTGCCGTCACCCATGGTCAGAATGCGAGCGCCGAAGACCTTTTCGTACCAGCGAGCCGATCGCTCGAGGTCGGCGACGGTGAGAAAACACGCGATGCTTATCCCTTCCTTCGGGGGCATCTCATAGCTCTTCTGGTCGATTTGTACGCTGCTCATTGACGACCCCAATTCCGACAACCAGTGTTCATCTGCTGATTCTGGTTCTTCGTATTTATGCCTGGTGGTTATTAAGCTTGACGGGGAAAGGAAAAACAATTGGACCAAAGTATTGGGGATCGTCCCGTCTGTCCCCAGTGGTTCCCAGTTGTTGCTTGATAGGTCAACTGACTCAGTGTGACCTCATTACGGAGCGCGCTGAGTTCTTGAGCGAAAGATCACTGCGCCTAGTTCTCGACTATCTTGGCTGTTAAAAGCTATGATCCTACTCGGGTAGAAATGCCGCTCTAGTTAGCTTAGAAGTAGCAAACGGAGGGGTTGGTGGGTGATCCGTGCGAGAGGCTTCGTCACCTCTTTGGGAGCATCGTAGATGTTAGTTGGATCGCCTGGTTGCTTGGGCTGATCCTGGTGGGTGTTTCGGGTGCCGCGCTTGGCCAAACTGAAACTGTGCTCTACAGCTTCGGGGGCACGCCAGGCGATGGCTACGCACCCGCCGGGGGCCTCGTTGTGGATGCTTCTGGCAATCTCTTCGGGACTACGGTCGAAGGTTCTCAAACTCTCTGCGACCTTGGTGAGGTCTTTGGCTGTGGCATCGTTTACGAGTTGCTGAAGTCGCCAAACGGCTACACCGAAAAGGTACTTTACAGTTTTGGGCTTACATCAGCGACCAAGGATGGCGCGAGCCCATATGCAGGTTTGATCCGGGACACTGCGGGCAACTTCTACGGAACCACGACCTACGGCGGCTCCCCCAATTGCCTGATTGACATCGGCGTGGACGGTTGCGGGACCGCCTTCGAACTGGCTGCAACCCCGAATGGCTACACCGAGAAGTTGCTTTATACTTTTACGGGCCCCGATGGTGCTTACCCCTATGCAGGCCTGACGATGGATTCGTCGGGCAATCTTTTTGGAACAACCTACAGCGGCGGTGCTTGCGGCCTCGGGGCCGTGTTCGAACTCGTCAGCTCTTCCGGAGCGTACACGGAAAAGGTCCTCCATAGCTTTGGTTGCTCTTCCAGCGACGGCTGGTATCCCTACGCAGGTGTGACCCTGGACTCCGCAGGAAACCTGTACGGCACCACAGAATCTGCTGGCGCTTCCGGGGGCGGTATCGTCTTTGAGTTGGTGAATTCGGGCGGTAACTATACCGAAGATGTGCTCTATAACTTTACTGGAACCGATGGCCAGCTGCCCAGCGGAAGTTTAAGCTTCGACTCATCGGGGAGTCTCTACGGCACTACTGAGGGAGGCGGGGAATACGGCTATGGTACGGTTTTCGAGCTAGTGAATTCTCTCGGCACCTATACCGAGAAGGTGTTGTATAGCTTTAAGGGTCCTGGCAATGATGACGGGCAAGACCCGGTGCCCGGTGTGCTCATGGACGCCTCAGGGAACCTGTACGGCACCGCCAGATTGGGAGGCACAAACTGCGCCCCTCAAGGATGCGGGATCGTTTACGAGCTGGTTTACTCCTCCGGCATATACTCCGAGAAAATTCTGCATAGATTCGGCGCAGCCGGTGACGGACAAGACCCTGCAGCGCCGCTGGTCATGGACAGCTCGGGCAATCTCTACTCCACAACCGATGCAGGCGGTGGTACCACCTGCCTCTGCGGTGCTGTATTTGTCGTGAATCCCACTGCAACGGCGCCGGCTGCGATTCTCTCCATTTTGAGCCTCACTTTCGGTAACCAACCTGTTCATGTGAGCAGCCCGCCGCAGTCTGTCACGGTCACGAACAGCGGGAGCGCTGATTTGACCTTCGGCCCCAATGCCGTGACGGTTTCAGGCGGAAACGCCGCAGACTATTCTGTTAGCGCGAACACATGCAGCGGAGCATCCGTCGCACCGGAGGCGACTTGTTCAGTGTCGGTTACCCTTACTCCGTCGAATCTCGGATCCGAAAGCGCCACGCTCAACTTCGCTGATAATGCCTCGACCAGTCCTCAGACAGTAAGCCTTTCGGGTACCGGCGTGACTGATCCCGCAGTGACGCTTTCACCCAGCAGCCTTGTCTTCTCGCCGCAACCTGTTGGCACCACCAGCGCGCCTCAGACTATTTCGTTGACAAACACGGGGGCCGGTTTGTTGAGCATTTCGGGAATTACTGCAAGCTCGAGTTTCGGCGAGAGCGACAATTGCGGAACCAGCCTCGCGGCGGGCACGAGCTGCGTGATTGACGTGGTGTTCGCGCCAATTGCAGCGGGTGTAATCACGGGAACGCTTTCTGTTTCCGATAACGCACCGAACAATCCGCAGACGGTTACCTTGAACGGCACGGGGACAGCGCCGGAGGCGAGCGTTTCGCCCGCCAGCATTGCCTTCAGCGGTCAGATCGTAGGCCAGACGAGTGGGGCGCAGCCGATAACCGTATCAAATACCGGGAATGCAAACCTGACGATTTCCTCAGTCGCGATCTCGGGAGCGAATGCCGCAGATTTCGCGGTCGCGTCGAGCGGGACGACGTGTGTAGTAAACGGCACAGTCACGCCCGGATCCAGATGCGTAGTTAATGTGACGTTCACGCCGACGGCGGGTGGCGCCCGGAGCGCGGCCGTCACGTTTACCGACAACAGCAACAATCAGATGAATAGCACGCAGAGCGTGATGCTCTCGGGCTCCGGGGAGGACTTTGGCGTGACTGTAACACCTGGTACGCCGTCGAGCGCAACGGTGACGCCTGGCGGGACCGCAACCTACTCAATCAGCCTATCGCCTGAAGCAGGGTTCAACCAGACTGTGAGCCTCTCTTGCGCTGGTACGCCGTCTGAGGCGACATGCTCACTCACCCCCAACTCACTCGTACTCAATGGGACCTCCGGGTCAACCAGCACGGTAACGGTCACGACCACAGCGGCATCTGTAACGCCGTTCTATGGTCGGCTCAACGATGGTGGTCATAGGCGATGGAGTCTGCTCTATTGGCCTGCGGTATGGCTGTTGGTCGGGGTGCTCGGACTATGGCCAGCCCTAGGCCACCACTGGGACTGGGAGATCAGCCCACTGTTACGACTGGCTATGCTGGCACCGATTATCGTGAGTGCAGCAATACTGGCCTCGTGCGGAGGAGGTGGCTCAAACTCATCACAGAATCCCGGTACACCGCTTGGTTTGTACACGTTTACGATAACCGGGACCTCTGGCAACTTGTCGCACTCGATAACCCTGACACTGAAGGTGGATTGAAGGTTAGCGGCGGTCCTATAAAAGGGGCGTCAGCAGAATACGGGGACAGACGGGACGTTCCCCATTTTCTGATCTCCCCGGTTTCTCCGAAGCGTTGGCAGCCAAACGGCTACCACTCCACTCGCCCGCCCAAGATGCGGTCGATCTGCCGAAGATGGTTCAAGTCGTGGGCCGCTTCCATGCGGACGAACTCCTCGACCGTTTGCCGTTCGCGTAACTCGTGGCCCCCATAGCACTCCACCCACCGTGCGCGCGGCACCGGCTCCAACAATCGCAGGTTGCTCTCGCGCAGCGCCCGAAAGACCCCTGCCGAAAGGCTCGCATCTAGCTGCGCGTAACCCAAGCGCTCCGCCCATACGGCTTGCCGGGTGCCCCACTCATCGCGCACGTTGCGATGAGTGGGATTCCACGAAGTCCTCCGTCGCGCCCACACGCTTCCGCTTAGTGGATAGGAAGCAGAAAACCCCGCAAGTCATTGTTTTATAAATACTTTATCTGTAAGTCCTTATTTCTCAAAGACCTGGCAAGATTGCCCGCTAAGTCCTTGATTTTCAAAGACCCCGATCAGGGGGGAGAAACGATCCTGCTATCAAAACGATTACTGAGATTTGGAAATGAGGATTTTCGAAGCCTCTTAAACTCATCTTTCCTCGCGAGATCTCGCCACAAAACAATCTGCTCGAATTGAAGACTTCGCACCCGAAGAACTACCATTGCTTCATGCCAGTTGAGACCGAAATTCAACCGTCTTCCTACACCCGCATTCGCGCGCCGCGCGGCTCTTCCCTCTCCTGCAAAGGATGGCAGCAGGAAGCTGCCATGCGCATGCTCATGAACAATCTGGACGAGGAAGTTGCCGAGCGCCCGCAAGACCTCGTCGTTTACGGAGGCACAGGAAAAGCCGCGCGAAACTGGGACTGCTATCACGCCATCGTTGCCTCACTCAAGAGTCTCGAAAACGACGAAACACTGCTCGTGCAATCAGGCAAGCCAGTAGGAATCTTCAAGACGCACGAATACGCTCCGCGAGTATTGATCGCCAACTCGAATCTCGTCGGACATTTCTCCAACTGGGAAAACTTCAACGAACTCGAGCGCGCCGGTCTGATGATGTATGGCCAGATGACCGCCGGTTCGTGGATTTACATCGGCTCGCAAGGGATCGTGCAAGGCACGTACGAAACGTTCAATGCCGCTGGCGACAAGCACTTTGGCGGCGACCTGAGCGGCAAGCTGATCGTTTCTGGCGGCATGGGAGGCATGGGCGGAGCGCAGCCACTAGCGGCCACGATGACAGGCGCGGCGTTCCTCGGCATCGATGTCGATCCAGAACGCATCAAGAAGCGCCTGAAGACTGGCTATTGCGACTTCCTGGTAACCACGCTCGATGAGGCTCTGCGCATTCTGAAGAACGCCGTCCGCAAGAAGGAGAACGTCTCGGTCGGCCTGGTAGGCAATTGCGCCGACGTTATTCCGGAACTGGCCGAGCGCGGCGTTGTGCCTGACATTCTCACCGACCAGACTTCCGCTCACGATCCACTCAACGGCTACGTTCCGAATGGCATGACGTTCGAAGCGGCGCTCGAATTGCGCCAGCGCGATCCGAAGGCGTATCAGGAGCGTTCGCTCGATGCCATGGCCAAGCACGTCGAAGGCATGCTGCGACTGCAGAAGATGGGATCCGTCACGTTCGACTACGGCAACAACATTCGCACATTCGCCTTCCAGCGCGGCGTGAAGAACGCTTATGACTTCCCCGGATTCGTTCCGGCCTATATTCGTCCCCTCTTCTGCGAAGGACGCGGTCCGTTCCGCTGGGCCGCTCTCTCCGGCGAGGCCTCGGATATTGCAGTCACCGACGAGCTCGTGCTCGAACTCTTCCCCGAGAATCGCAGCCTCAGGCGCTGGATCGAACTGGCCCGCAAGCGCATCAAGTTCCAGGGTCTGCCGGCTCGTATCTGCTGGCTCGGCTATGGCGAGCGAGCAAAGTTCGGACTGGCCATCAACGACCTGGTCAAGAAAGGCACTATCAAAGCTCCGATTGTAATTGGACGCGATCACCTCGACTGCGGCTCGGTCGCATCTCCGTTCCGCGAAACCGAAAGCATGAAAGACGGTACTGACGCGGTTGCCGATTGGCCACTCCTGAATGCGATGGTGAACACCGCAGCCGGCGCATCGTGGGTCTCGATTCACAACGGCGGAGGAGTTGGCATCGGCTATTCCCTGCACGCAGGACAAGTGACCGTCGCCGATGGCACTGACATGATGGCCAAACGCATTGAGCGTGTGCTGACAACCGATCCGGGAATGGGTGTGATCCGTCATGTCGACGCAGGCTATGACGAGGCGAAGGAGTTTGCGGCGAAGAAAGACATCAGGATTCCGATGAGCGGTCGTTAGTGCCGTGACCGGATGCTACATATAACTCCTTGTCGCTGAGGGCGAGGCGCCCTCGGAACCGCCGGCAAGGTGCCATCGCTACGATCGAAAGTGCATTCAAAACCGGAACAAGTACGACGCCTTGACGAAGAAGTTCCGCCCGTCATTTCTTAAGCGCCCGGTGGGATCGTGGTTCACGCCTCCCAGTTCATCCGGTGCCAACGGAATCCCAATATTCTCGAGGTTGCTGTTGTAGCCGACATAGAGCGCAGTATTCGGATGGACGAGGTAAGTGAACAGGAAATCGGCGTTGAAGATTTTGGATGTTTGCAGATAGGTGAAATTGGGGTTAGCTAGCACCGCGTTGTATTGTCCGATGAACCGGAACGAAAATTCCTTGGTGAACTGATAATTCCACTTGCTCCGGATGATGTGGTTATTCATGCTGCCGAAGGGCCGGGGCAACTCAGGTTGCGGATTCGCGCAGTCCGGACAGGCTAGCAAACGAAAGAAGAGGTACGTATTGTCAACTCGCAGTGATCGAGTAGGCCGAACTGTGACGGTAACGTTAGCACTGCTGCGTTTGGCCATGAACGGGAAGTACAGAGTGCAGGTCGAGATATTCTTGTCCGGGCCGACACACGGAGAATCGTAATTGGCGCGGGTCCCGAACCGATAGTCGGCCTGCAGGTAAACTTTGCGGAAGTAGTTGGTGTTGAACTGGAATTCGGTCGTGTTCCGCGTGTATTTCTGAATGTCATTGACGGGAATCTGTGAAAAATCCTGATTCCGAAGGCGCTCCATCTCTCTTGCATATAGGACCTTAATGAAAGTCTGACCGATCAATTCCACGTTGATGGAGGGCATGTATCCAGAGCCAATCTCGTTGCCTTCATGATCGTAGTTGAGGTAAGTCTCGAATTGCGGACCCCATGAGATCAGCTTCTTCCCTTCGGGACGAAAGTTGTATTGAATTCGCTGGTAGGGATTGCGAATGTCGGGTTGCGGATCGAAACCGGTCAGGGTGCGAAAGTTCGGGCCCCGGTCAGAATAGTCGAGGAAGTAGCTCAGATTGCGGCCATCGCGCTGCAAGATGACCTCAGCCGCGGTTCCGGTCTGATTTGCACCGGTCGTATTGAACATATTGAAAACCGGATCCGACGGGTTGAGCGTGGCGCTATAGGCTCCCTGCACATTCGCAGCCCAATGCTGATTCAACGTGAAGCGTCCATCGACGCTAGCCACTCGATTGAAGAATCCATTCACCTCGCGATCCGCATATAGTATGCCGACATGCGACTGCGCTCCGATGTCGTAGCTCAAGCGCCCGATCCCAAACAGAGCGTGTTGGTCAAAGATAGGATTACTGGGCGAAACCTGCTCACTCGGTGAGGCAGTCTCAGCAACCAGCATGCCGACTCCCCACGGGCCGTCTTTCCCCGTTAATCGAACTCCCCACTTCGGATCGACAATGCGCCGCGTGAAAGCCAACGTGATGGGCGTCTGAAAATAGTTTGCATTTTCCTGAAAGAACGGCCTCTTCTCCGGGAAGAAGACTTCGAAGCGCTGGTTGACCGTGACTTGTGGCTGATCAGATTCAATCTGGCTGAAATCCGGATTGGCGGTTAGGTCGAGGACAAACTTGTCTTTCAGTACGACCTTCGCGTCCAGCCCAGCCTGTCCAAAAGCGTTGCGCTGAGAATAAGTCGGTTGGTTGGGATCGGTGAGGTCGAGTTCCTTGAACGAGCGGAAAATACCATACGGAATCAGCTGCAGGTTTCGTCCCGGCGAAATTTTCTCAAGCCCCGTCGCTGCCCCTTCCTGGTTCAGACGTCCCTGAATGCGGCTTGAGTAAGGTGGCCAGAACGTATCTTCGTTGTTGCGCGGAATGCCGCGGTTCAGAAATATTCCCCATGTCTTCGGATCGCTGGAGGCGAAGCGCAAACTGCGAAATGGGATTGCAATCCAGACGACGTACCCGCGGCCGGTCACTTTCCCGGCTGAATTCCATACGGTATCGAATGACGGATCGAAGTTGTCGTTTCCGGTGCCCGGCCCTTCGGTCCAGAGAGCGTCGGCTTGCACGCCGAGTGCATTTACGTTGAAGGCGTAAGCGTGGCGGTGGTCGTGAAAGGTATCAAGAATGATTTCGACCGTGTCATCGTCAAAGATATCTTCGCGACGGGAAAGGCGGGCGCGCAGTTTCTGCGGCTCGGTATCGAAGCAAACGAAGATTACATACAGGTTCTTGTCGTCGTAGCCGAGATAGGCTTCAGTGCGCTGCGAAACGGGGGCGCCGTCGCTTGGAACGCGTTGGATAAAACGATCGACTTTCACAAGTTTGCCCCGCCAGTCAGGCGCCGGTTCCATGTTGAGGAAGTCTTCCAGCTTGGGAGGGGCGCTTACGCGAGGAATTTGAAGTGTTTGAAATTCAGGCTCGCCAAAAACACGAGTAGATGCGCACAACACGAGGAGCAACAATAGTCGTAGGGCAACTTTGTTCAGCAATCCCTGGAGCTCCGGCAGGTCTGAGTTTAGACGGGTCTGCTACGCGTCGGTGAGCAGGAAGCCTTTTGTTTGTAAAGCATGTTCCTATGCAGTTCAAGTGCTTGATGGGCGACCCCTCAGGGCGCGTGGCGAACTGCGTGGGACTTTCGCAAGGGAGCGCGGGTCAAATTAGTGCTGGCTTCGATTCGCTCACCAACAAAATCCTGATATGTTTATCGCGTGCAAACAAAGCCGTTGTTGCTGGTAAACATCGGACAGCTTCTCACTATGGGTTCCAGCGCGGCGGGCCCTCGGCGCGGCGCATCTCTTTCTGAACTCGCGATCATCAATGATGCGGCTGTCCTCTGCATGGCCGGCAAGATCACTTCCGTCGGAACAACGAAAGACGCGCTGGGCGATCCGTGGCTGAAGAAGAACCGCAAGAAGCTCATCGAACTCGACTGTCACCGACAAGTCGTGGTGCCTGGCTTTGTCGATTCGCACACGCACCCGGTGTTCGTGCAACCGCGCCTCATCGATTTTGAGAAGCGTATCGCTGGTGCCAACTATGAAGAGATTGCCGAGGCAGGTGGAGGTATCCGCGCGAGCATTGATGGCGTGCGCAAGTCCAGCAAGGCGGCACTTGCGGATCGTCTGAGCACCGTTTTCAACGATCTCGCCCAACATGGAAC
Source organism: uncultured Acidobacteriaceae bacterium (assembly GCA_963822545.1). Taxonomy (GTDB): domain Bacteria; phylum Acidobacteriota; class Terriglobia; order Terriglobales; family Acidobacteriaceae; genus Acidiflorens. The sequence goes on along the minus strand of CAWGIB010000009.1, from coordinate 203,551 downwards.
AACAACTGTGGAGGCAAAATCTGGATATGGCTTGAGTCTCGACTCCGAGACGAAGTCTCTCGAAGCGATTCGCAGCGCCGCCAAACAATGGGTGGGAACGGTCGTTCCAACATTTCTCGGAGCTCATACAGTCCCGCCAGAGTTTCGAGGCCGGTCGCAAGAATATGTTGACCTCGTCTGCCGCGAGATGATGCCGGCGGTTGCCAAGCGCAAGCTCGCCGTCTTTGCCGACGTTTTCTGCGATCGTGGAGCCTTCTCCGCCGATGAAGCAAAACAGATTTTCCAAGCGGCCCATCAAAACGGGCTTGCGCTTCGTGCGCACATGGGACAGCTCGGCGAAACCAGGCTTGAGCCCTTTCTGAAATACAGCCCGACTTCTCTCGATCACATGGACTATGTCAACGAGGCCGACCTGGCAATGTTGGCGGAGAGTGATACGCTGGCAACGTTTGTTCCGGGAGCGAATTATTTTCTAGGTCTGTCTCGTTATCCCAAAGCACGGCAGTTCATTGAAGCGGAAGTCGCCGTTGCTCTGGCGACCGACTACAACCCCGGCTCATCGCCAACTCTGAGCATGCCGATGGCGATGTCGCTGGCATGTACTCACATGAAGATGTCACCTGCGGAGGCGATCAGCGCCGCCACCATCAATGGCGCGTGGTCGCTGCGCATCGCAGACCGTAAGGGCAGCGTCGAGCCGGGCAAAGATGCGGACCTGGCCGTCTTTAACGTCGACGATTACCGAGAAATTCCCTACTGGTTCGGAGCGAATCGCTGCGTGATGACGATTCTGAATGGTATCGTGAACGAACGCGAAGCAATGTGACCCTCTGCGCACTCCATAGAGTCGTCTAGCGTCGTCGTTCGACGCAAGGTGTCCTCTAGCGTTGTCTTCCGTCGCCGATCCGTTGCTCATTAATTTTGCCGCCGATTTTGAGTGAACGGGTCGCGTTGTTATAATTCCCAAGTTCCGCACGCTCTCAGCGAACTGGCTGCGTGGCGATCGCAGCCTCCCGCCCAGTGACAGCGCGCAGTTACCGCAATGTGGACGCGTCAATTTGCGGACAAGAAGTGGCCAGGTAGCTCAGGTGGTAGAGCGCAGCCCTGAAAAGGCTGGCGTCGGCGGTTCAACTCCGTCCCTGGCCACCATATTCTTCAATAGCTTAGGTATTCCCTGCCCTCGTCATTTTTCGCCCAATTGCAAGTATCCGGTTATCGCGTTCTTTCTGGGATGGCGGAGGTGGCGCGCCGCGAAACTTGCGCCGCCGATTGTGGAAACATTTGCCCCCAGGTCCGGTACGCAACGAACGTCTCTGGCGGAGCAGGATGAGAACCCTGTTTCTATTCTCTTGATGGTTTCGCTTTGCCCACAACCTGCGTGATGTTGTGAATCAAAGCTACAGAATCGTTTTCGAGTAGTTTGTCCGGACTTAGGTTGGAAGCTGCGAGAACCCTGTGGGTTCGGGCAATACCAGGGCTGGTTCGATGGAAGGGATGATTTCCGGTTCCGGAGCGATAACACGGCCTGCCGGCGCGAAAGCGCGCGAGGAATTGTGGGCAGACATGTGCTTCAACATATCCGTTGCCGATTGAAGTGGCGTCTCACAAATCTTGTTCATACTGATAGCATGCCCGCAATCGCTGCATGTCATCAGAGTATTGCCTGTGATGCTTCTAGTCGTTGTATACATGTCTTAATGCTATGCCTCATTGGTGCCCCGTGCCGCGCCATTAGGTCAGCTACCTTTGCCGTCCCCGCCGCCCTGGTATAGTCAAGGAGCGCCGTTCAAGTCCTTCACTACACCTCTCGCAACAGCTTCTCCGTACATCTCTTTGACAGTGTGCTGCACAGCCATCAGATTGCTGCGCGACGATTTCGTCGCGTGGATGGCGGGATTTGTTGGCAAGGTTTGCTTGATGTATTCGAAGCAGTAAGCTGTAGTGCCTACCCATAGGTGTGATTGATTCAGAGTTCAGTTCCTCTACAGCTTGAATGTTTGATTGTAGGGAGAATCTCGGGCGAGCGTGCAGATCGAAGGTCACTCGCAATGTGGGTCGCTTTGTTGGCTTCGGTGCAGCTCGGTTGGGAGGACGCGAACCGCAGCCAAACAATACCCATATTGGCGTATTGTCACCTTTCGTAACTAGTGGTGACCGACTGAGCAAGAGTAACGTTAACCTGGGATGGAGCGTTCACAACGATACCTAGCCGTGCAGGTATCTCACCTGATAAGTGCCACGTAAGCTTGCGGGTGACTTCCATTAAGCGCCGTGTCTAAAACGGCATCGCAGCGGTTGCGTTCTTGTTGATGAGGATTGGTTCTTAGTTTGAAAATGATCTCGCATTACCGCCGATTTCGAGCACCTCTGTGCGCCATGGTTGCGCTGTTTGTCGCGCTATGTTTTAGGAGATTCAGGCAAATCACCTTCCTCGGTCTTGCCGCTTTGCGATTCGACATCGCCGCATTATTACTATGCACTTCCATTGTTGTCCTGTTGGCTCTCTGGTTCCGCTGGAAGTCGAATTTAAAGACGGCAGTTATCCGGACCAGCGCAGACGCTGGGAAGATTACAGCCTTTGAAACGATTACCGAAGAGGGGCTGGAAACTGAGGCTCATGGGATTGCTGACGATTTCAGGAAACTCAGCCAAGCGGAACGCTTACGAGAGAGCGAGGAGCAGTACCGCTTGTTGGTGGCGACCATCCCAGAGGTTGTGTGGAAGACCGATGCGAAGGGCAATGTAATTTTTGTGAGTCCCCAAGTCGAAACGCTCCTCGGATACTCCGCTGGCGAGTTCCGTCAACAAGGAGATTCCCTCTGGTTTAACTCGGTCCACGTAGACGATAGAGAGAGAGTAGGGCAGGCGTTCGAATCGCTCATGAAGGAGGGAGAACCCTATGATATCGAATGCCGAGCGCGAAAAAAGAATGGCGAGTGGTTCTGGGCGCACGATCGGGCAGTGGCTACTATGGACTCGAACGGCTTGCGAGTGGCTACTGGTCTCATTTCAGACATCAGCTTGCGAAAAGCGGCAGAAGAAAGCGAAAGGCGTTATCGCCGTCTTTTCGAAAATATGTTGGAAGGCTTTGCCCACTGCGAGATGATTTTTGACGACCGCGGCCGTCCGACAGATTTCGTATATCTGGCCGTCAACAGTGCATTCGAACAGTTGACGGGCCTGCAAAATGTGGTGGGCCGGAGATTCACCGAGGTCATTCCGGAGGACGAAACGTCGCGGCAAGACTTGTTTGAAAGATATGGCCGAGTGGTGCTGACGGGCATACCAGAGCGGTTTGAGATTGAAGTCAAAGGCTTGGGAATGTGGTTTTCCATCTCAGCCTATGGGGCGGGAAAGGGCTGCTTTGTTGCGGTTTTCGACAACATCACTGAACGTAAGCTGGTTGAGGAATCGCTGTTGTTTAAGACTGCATTACTCGAGGCGCAAGCGGAGACGACAATTGATGGCATTTTGGCCATCGACGAATCTGATCACATCGTACTTGCAAATAAACAGTTTGGGCTCAGCTTCGAGATATCGGATGAGCTACTGAGCACACGAGATGATCTTATCTTGCGCCAGCACATGACGAATAAAGTTGAGGACCCTGACGCTTTCATCGACAGAATCAAGTATCTCACCGACCATCGGGATGAGAAGAGCAGAGATGAGCTCAGACTTAAGAACGGGAAGATTTTCGACCGATACTCGGCGCCTCTCATGGACTCAAAAAGCCAGTATCGCGGCAGAATTTGGTATTTCCGCGACATCACCAATCGCAAAGTCGCCGAAGAGCGGGTCAGGTTTTTGGCCTACTATGATGCTCTTACCGGGTTGCCAAATCGCACTCTTCTTCAGGATCGGCTGACGAAAGCACTCGCCAGTGCTCGGCGTAATAAGGACAAAGTTGCGCTTCTGTTCCTCGACCTCGACAGGTTCAAGGACATCAACGACTCACTGGGACACTCGGTCGGCGACCTCCTATTGAAAGAAGTTGCAGGACGACTTAAGACATGGGGACGAGAGCAGGACACCGTCGCCCGTCTTGGTGGGGACGAATTCCTGATCACGTTGACTCACGTCAAGGACATACCCGACGTGGCGGTTGCCGCCGAGCGGCTCATGAATGAAATGACAGCCGAATTCATCATTCAAGGGCACTCCCTGAATGTTAATTGCAGCATCGGCATCAGCATGTTTCCTGAACACGGCATGGACTGCGAAACGCTGATAAAGAATGCCGACGCGGCCATGTATAGCGCCAAGGAGGGTGGACGCAACAACTTCCGGTTCTTCGCAGAGGATATGAACGTTCATGCAGTGGAGCGATTGACTTTGGAGAACAACTTGCGACTGGCACTCGACAAGAAAGAACTATTTCTCGTGTACCAGCCACAGATGGAGATAGCCACTGGAAGGATTACCGGACTAGAGGCGCTTCTTCGTTGGCAGCATCCAGATTTGGGGCTCGTTTCCCCCGACAGGTTCATACGAATTGCAGAGAATAGCGGCCTCATCGTGCCGATTGGTGAATGGGTATTGAGAACAGCGTGCGGTCAGGCGAAGAGATGGCAGGATGAAGGTCTTGCTGCGGTGACGGTGGCAGTCAACGTATCAGCAGTCCAGTTTCGTCAAGCGGGCTTCTGCGGCCTGATCAGAAGGGTACTCCACGAGACCGATCTTGCCCCGCAATATCTCGAACTGGAACTAACCGAAAGCCTGCTTCTCGCTGATGCAGATGTGACGCTGGCCGTCCTTAAGGAATTGAAGTCCATGGGTCTGACGCTGGCGATTGACGACTTTGGAACTGGCTATTCCAGTTTCAATTACTTGCGGCAATTCCACGTCAGCAAGGTCAAGATCGACCGCTCGTTTATCCGGGATGTCGCTGTGAATCCTGATGATGCCGCCATAACCAGTGCGATCATCAGCATGGCCAAAAGCCTAAATCTCAAGGTGATTGCCGAGGGGGTTGAGAACGAAGCGCAAATGTCATTCCTGCGGGCACATTTCTGCGACGAAATTCAAGGCTACTACTTCAGCAAACCTTTGGCGACTGACCAGATTGCCGACAAACTCCGAGACGAAGCTGAGCCGCACGTAAAAGCTCAAGCCGGCGGAAAACACTCTTAAACAGTTGAGAGAGAGTCAAACTCTTGCATCGCGATGTGAGCTTTATTGACCAGCATTGATTCATCTGTTCCTGGATAATGAAAATAGCGACATCTCCACGCTTAGGACATCCCGGCAATAGCACATCGCAAATTCAAGCCGATGTGCGTCGATTTCAGTGAGATTCTAGTCATGCCTTCGCCGCGCCTGATCTTTCGTCACGGCCTCGTCTCTATTGCGTTTGTTCTGTTGTACCTACTGCTGAACCGGCCCGAAATCATTTTCATTTCGCGCATAGGATTTGTTGCTTGGTACCCCGCCATCGGTCTTGTAGTGGCGCTCTTGTTAGGCCTCAGTCCGCGCTACGCATTGTTGGTCTGTTTTGCCGATGCCTTCGCCGGGCGAGTGATTTACGACCAGGCGGTGATGTCCTTCAGCGGCGCACTTGGAAGCGTGGGAAGTGCTCTCTGTTATGCCTCTGCGGCCTACCTGTTGCGCGGGCCTCTCCGGATTGACCTTGGGTTGCGTCGCCGCCGCGATGTAGTCCGCTACGTTTTGGTGGGCACGATCGCAGCGGGGATAGCAAGTATCATTGGCGCCGGATGCTTGATCGCCGATCACAGCATTGCGTGGAGTGAATACAAGTCATCGGGTTTGGGATGGTTTTTAGGCGACGTGATCGGGTTACTGGGAATCGCGCCCTTTCTTTTAGTCCATGTATTTCCGTATGTACGTACTTGGCTCTCGCCAGCGCCTTCAGAGTCCGCCCTTCCTCAGGGCGGTTTCAACAAAGCGAAACTCACCTTCGGGGTCGTCGCAGAGCCTTTTGGCCAGGCGTTGACGATATTCGTTGTCCTTCTCCTCATGTTCGGATCCAGCGAGCGGCGTTACGATCACTTCTATCTGAGTTTTATTCCGATCATCTGGATTGCGATGCGTCAGGGAATCCGGCGAGTTGTCACCGGCTTGCTCGTAATGAATTTTGGAATCGTAGTGGCCATGCATCTGTTCCCGCCTACCACGGTTGTGTTCAACAAAGTCGCCCTGCTCATGATGGTGCTGTCTGCGGTAGGACTCATCGTGGGATCCGAGGTCAGCGAGCGACACCGCCTCGCCATCGATCTCAATAGGCAAACCACTTATTTGGATTCGCTCATACAGAACAGCCCACTGGGAATCATCGTTCTTGACCGGAAAGGTGGGGTTGAACTGGCGAATCCCGCTTTTGAGCGACTTTTTCAGTGTGACAAGCGCGAACTCGCCTCGATCAACGTCACCCCTACGGAGATACCCGGCCGCGGGGGGTCAGAATTCACGCAACTGATTGGTCAGGTCCTTGCCGGAAATACCTTGCGCAAAACCATCCGTCAACGACGGAGCGACGGGAAGATTCTCGACCTTGCATTGCATGGTGTTCCGCTGTTGGTGAGGAGCGAAGTGCGCGGGGCGTACTTGATTTATGAGGATGTTTCCGAGCAGATGAGGGCGAGCGAGGCGCAGCGTGACCATGCGGAGTCGTTGGACCGCGTGGTGAAGGAGTTAGAGCTTCGCACAAAACAGACGATGTTGTTGAATGAAATGGGTTCTCTCTTGGCGTGTAGCGGGTCTGTCAAGGAAGCGTGCGACGTCGTCGCGAAGTCTGTGCCGAAGCTTTTTCCCCATGCTTCTTCCGGGGCGCTGTACCTGTTCAGGTCGTCGCGAGACCTGATCGAGGCGGCAGTTCGGTGGGGACACGAAGACGCACTAGCCCCGACATTTCCTCCCGACGCATGCTGGGCTCTTCGCCGTGGCCAGCTCCACTGGAGTGGATGCCCGGGAAATGAGATCGCGTGCCAGCATTTGACCAAGAATTCAACGACCGACTCTCTATGCGTTCCGATGGTCGCTCAGGGGAACACGATCGGAGTGCTGCATTTGGAGTTTGAACGCGCCGTTGAACTCCGAGTCGAGTCTGGCACAGATGGTTATCGAAACTCGCAGCAGGGATTGGCTATCAGCGCGGCCTCGCAGGTCGCCCTTTCGCTCGCTAGCCTGCAATTGAGAGAGACACTTCGTGAACAGTCGATTCGTGATCCGCTGACTCGCTTATTCAACCGGCGCTTCCTGGAAGAATCGTTCGAAAGAGAGTTGCAATTAGCCGGTCGGAAGAAGCAATCCATCGCCGTTCTTTTCCTTGACCTCGACCACTTCAAGAGATTCAACGACACCTTTGGCCACGATGCGGGAGATATGGTTCTCCGGTCTCTGGCCGATCTGTTTCGCAATTTTTTTCGCGTCACCGACATATGCTGTCGCTATGGAGGCGAGGAATTCGCGATCATCCTGCCTGAGTCGACTTCACACGACGCGGCTATTCGGGCGGACGCATTGCGTTCGGAAGTAAAGGGCCTGCGGCTAAAATATAAGGGTCAGTCTTTGGGACCGCTCACTGTCTCGGTAGGCGTCGCCGCGTTTCCGGAACATGGTTCCACTTCTGTCGCGTTGCTCAAAATCGCGGACCAATGCCTCTATGAATCCAAAGGTCGCGGCCGCGACGTCGTGACCGTAGCCCTTCCACAAAACGCATGACTGCGTTTCGGAGTGATGAGCCGGAGTGATTCCACCTCCGCGCGCGAGCACCAACTGATCCAAGCAAAGCCTGCTCTTTTAGTCTGACAAGCCGACCTACGGAGTAGTAATCGCCCTCAATGCGCCGTGTCGATTTCCGTCGTCCGCCTTTCGCAGCGATTGGCTTTGAAATCACTAACGCCAGCTAGTGCAAGAGCGATTCCCAGTTGGGTGGGACTCTTCCCGACGGTCCGGGCACGGGTTGATCCTCCGGATGCGAGTGAGGCGGAATTAATTCCATGCCCTTGACCATCCCCTGGGTCTCGTAATCGTAGAACCAATCCTCACCTGGTTCGAAGCTCATGATGATCGGGTGTCCCGTCGCGGCCGCATGTTTAGACGCATGCTGGCTCGGAGAGCTATCGCAGCATCCGATGTGGCCGCACTCCGCACATCGCCGAAGGTGAAGCCACCAACCTTTCGGTGACGCCAGGCATTCCACACACCCACTGCCGCTCGGCTTCGAAGCGCTGTTGATTCCGCGCCGATCCTTTTTCATTTTCGATTTTCCTTTCGTGCCGTCTACCGCAAAGAGGGTCTCACGCCACCAGCAAAACCTTCCCAAGGCCGCCCTTCTCCGCTGCAGCTTGACCTTCAGCTGCCTGGCTGAGTGGCAGTTTGCGGCTAATCGGGATTACCAGTTTGCCGTCGCGAAAGGCCTCAGCCATGACTTGGAGCGTTTTTGGATCAGGCTTTGCGAATACTGGCACCACCTTCACAGATGCAAAAGTCGCCGCATTCCGCGGCGCTCCGAGAACCGACGCAAACACACCTCCCGGCTTCACCTTGGCGATCAGCTTTTCGGCGGTTTTGCCGTTGACGGTATCAGCAACGACGTCGAGCATAGGGAGATTCGCAGTCGCATTGTCGTCATCGGTTGCGAGCACCTGATCTGCTCCGATGGACTCCGCTTCATCCATTTGGGTCGTTAACACCCCTGCAATCACGGTCGCTCCGCGTTGCTTCGCGGTGAACACTGCCGAGCGTCCAACATTCCCCGCAGCACCTAAAACGAGAACCGACTGGCCTGCTTTGATTCCGGAAGCCGCAATAAGCTGGTTGCCAGTCGTCGTAACGAGCGGCAGGGCGGCGGCTTGGATCAAATCGAGCCCCTTGGGGATCTTCGCCAAGATCGCCGCATCGACGACACAAAGTTCGGCATAAGTGTTGGCCGCCATGGCGAACACCTGGTCGCCGGCGGAAAAACCTTCCACTCCCGGCCCAATCTTGACAACAGTTCCCGCGATATCGACTCCTATCAATCCCGGGAACTGGATGGGATAAAAATCCTTCGTTAATCCAGCACGTCGTTTGTAGTCGATCGGATTCACACTCGTGGCAGCAACCCTCACCAGAACCTCGCCCGGACCGGGCGCCGGATCAGGATAGTCTTCAAACTTCAGTACTTCAGGACCGCCATATTGGTGGACGACCACTGCTTTCATATTCGATCTCCTTTGCACGCAGAATAACCAAATATCGATTAACAGTTGGATGAAAGAACCGGGGACCGCGCACCGAATATTAAGGCAAAGATGCTACTTCAATAGATCGTAAAGTTGGGAATTACATTTCCGGCGCCTGCTCCGGACTCCGGCATGTATATCCAGTTGCGGAGTCCCCGTCGTTCAACTCAGCATCTGATGCGAGCAGCACTTGAGTATCGACGACCGGAGGTGTACAGTTCAGCCTCCTGCAAAAGAGCGGGCCCCTGGAGACTTAGCATGGGTATTCTGATTTGGATTTTGGTTGGACTGATCGCCGGATGGCTTGCCGGACAAGTCATGAAGGGTGGTGGCTACGGCGTACTCGTTGACATTATTCTCGGCATGCTTGGCGGCGTCGTCGGTGGCTGGGTCTTCGGGCTCTTAGGAATCTGGCCCGCCGGCGGATTGCTTGGTGCAATCATCGTAGCATTCGTCGGCGCCGTGATTTTGGTTGGGATTACGCGCCTGATCAAAAGGGCCTGAAAATCGTCCCGGCCAGCCTGACGAAGTTGCAAGCGCAGGTCGAGTTCGGACGATGAATGAACACGCACTGCTCGCGCGTAAAAGACGGCGCGTAACCGTTACCGGCCCCTGCCAGTTAGCACTGCCCTTACCTGGCCCCGGCCACCGCTTCCCGTTCTCCAACTTGCTGGCGCCACATGGCGTAGTAAAGACCCTTTTGATTCAGCAACTCGGAGTGGCGTCCATATTCGACAATGTGACCTCGCTCCAGCACATAGATGCGGTCGGCATGCATGACCGTCGAGAGACGGTGCGCAATCAGAATCGTGATGGCTTCCTGATTGGTGGCAACTTCGCGGATGGTACGGCTGATTTCTTCTTCGGTCAGCGAATCGAGCGAAGAAGTCGCCTCGTCAAAAACCAGCAGCTGAGGATGGCGAAGCAGAGCGCGCGCGATCGAGAGGCGCTGCTTCTCGCCGCCTGACACTTTCACTCCGCCCTCACCAATGAGGGTGTCGAGGCCGCGATCGGCGCGTTCGAGCAGGCTGTGGGTAGCGGCTTGCCGCAGCACCGCCATGCATTCTTCGTCGGTTGCATTGGGATTCACGAAGAGAAGGTTCTCACGGATCGATCCTGAGAAGAGCTGCGTGTCCTGCGTAACGAAGCCTATTTTTTCCCGCAGCAGATCAAGGTCAACCCGGGTCGATGGAATTCCGTTGTAGAGAATTTCCCCGGACCTCGGCGCATACAAGCCAACCAGCAGCTTAACCAGAGTGGACTTCCCTGCTCCCGAAGGGCCAACAAATGCAATCGTGTCGCCGCGAGCTGCGCTGAAATTGATTCCATCCAGCGCCAATGCTGTGGAGGACTGATGCTGAAACCTGACGTCTTCGAATTGCAGCGTCATCAACGCGTCGACAGGCTCGGGATCGACGGGCTTCGGATCGCGAGGCGTGTCGAGAATTCCCTGGAAATTCTGGAGCGACACCTCGGTCTCACGGTAAATATTGATGACGTTTCCCAGTTCCTGCAACGGCCCGAAAATGTAAAAGGAGTAAATCAGCAGCGAGAAAAACTGCCCAATCGTGATTTGCTGCCGGAAAATCAGAAAAAGCATCAGAAATAGGATGCTGGTGCGCAGCGCATTGACGACCGTTCCCTGGATGAAACTCAGGCTGCGCAGGTACTTCACCTTTTTCAATTCCAGCTTGCAGAATCTTGGAGGTCACGCCGTTCAGGCGCACGACTTCCTGTTGCGCTAGACCGAGACTCTTCACTAGTTCGATATTGCGGAGCGATTCCGTGGTCGAGCCAGCCAGAGCCGTGGTTTCGGCGACGATGGTTTTCTGGATCTTCTTGATTTTGCGGCTGAGCACAGAACTGATGATCCCAAGCGTCGGAATCATGAGCAGAAACGCGGGAGCGATCGACCAGTGTACCCGGTACGCGTAAATCATCACAAACACGATGCCGACGAAAGAAATAAATAACGTATTGATGGCGGCCGTAATAAATTTTTCCACGTCGCTGCGAACCTTCTGCAACTTACCGAGCGTTTCTCCGCTGCGCTGGTCCTCAAAAACCTGGTAAGGCAGATCGAGAGAATGACGAATGCCGTCCGAGTACATCTTTGCACCCAGACGCTGCACGATCACATTCGTAAAGTAATCCTGAAAGTTTTTGGCTACCCGCGACACGAATGCCACGCCAACAGCCGCCAGCAGCAACAATCCGGCGCCACGAATGAACTGCGCTTGCGTGTACTGGTGATATTTGGTGGCGTATCCGTCGATGACATGACGGAAGATGAGGGGATCAAGCAGCGAGAAAACCTGGTTCGTCGCGGCCAGCAAAAGCGCGACAAGAAACAGTTTCCAATACTCCTTGGCATAACTAAAAAGAAGTTTCATAGGCAAAAAGGGTGTAGGAAAGGATACCGGGAATTAGATGGATTACAGAAGCTGCAGATTCAGGAAACTGCGGCCTTGGCTCTGAAGAGCGGCTTCCGTCGTCTTAGTGAACATCTTCCAGAAGCAACCTGAGCTTGCTGGAGCGCGAGGGATGGCGCAATTTACGGAGGGCCTTGGCTTCGATCTGGCGGATGCGCTCGCGCGTGACGGCAAACATCTGCCCGACTTCCTCGAGCGTGTGCTCTGAGCCATCATCCATGCCGAAGCGCATCCTGAGTATCTTCTCTTCCCGCGGCGTCAGCGTACGCAGAACCTTGGCGGTGCGCTCCTGCAGGTTCACATTCATGATCGCCTCGGCTGGAGAGACGTTGCTCTGATCTTCGATCAAGTCGCCGAGATGCGAATCGCCCTCCTCGCCAATTGGAGTTTCGAGCGAGACCGGCACGCGCATGATCTTCAGAGCGCGCCGCACCTTCGCCTCCGGGATATCCATCTGCTTGGCAATCTCGGCGGACGAGGGTTCTCGCCCCAACACCTGGACGAGCTGGCGGGAGGTCCGAATGAGCTTGTTGACGACTTCGATCATGTGCACAGGCAGGCGAATCGTTCTTGCCTGGTCGGCGATCGCCCGGCTGATCGCCTGGCGAATCCACCACGTGGCATAGGTCGAAAACTTATAGCCGCGGCGATATTCAAACTTATCGACCGCCTTCATCAGGCCGACATTGCCTTCCTGAATCAGGTCAAGGAATTGCAGCCCGCGATTGCCATACTTTTTCGCGATCGAAACTACCAGGCGCAGGTTTGCCTCGATGAGTTCGTGCTTTGCCTGCTCCGCGTTCATCTCGCCCTGGATAATTTGGCGCTGGGTGCGGCCAAGTTCCGCATAGGTCATGCCCGCATCGCTCTCCAATCGTTTCATGTCGAGGCGGTGCTGGCGCTGAGTCGCGCGACAAGTCTTTTGAAGTTCCTCACTGCGCGTGCTTGCCAGCTTGGTTTGCAGGCTCGTAATCTGCCGATCGAGCGTCCGCATGATTTCTGCAGTTTTGTTCACTCGTTCTATCAATCGCCTCCGCTCCGCGTGATTCAGACCGAGGCTGCGAATGATAAGGGACATCCCAATGATCTCGCGCCCCAGATCGCGACGGCAGCGGCGGTATTCACGCGCCTTCTTCTTTTCAGTCAAGGTCTCCAGCCGCTCAGCTAGCCGGCAAGCTACCTTGTAATGCTTGTGAAGTTGTTCGATGCGGCCGGTCATTTGATTCAGACGACGCTGCAGAATTTCGTCGGTGACCTCTTCCTCATCGAAAACAACAATTTCCTTGATTGAGCGCATGCCGCGCTTCAAGTCATCGCCCAACGTCATTACTTGGTGAATTACCAGCGGACAACGCGAGAGGGCCTTCAGCATGGAGAGCTGCCCGCGCTCGATACGCTTGGCAATCTCCACCTCTCCTTCGCGAGTCAAGAGGGGAGAAGCCCCCATCTCGCGCAGGTAAACCCGTACCGGATCGCTGTCTACCTCAGGTGCCCCAGGCGTCAGGTCGAGCTCGACCTCTTCCTCCGCCTCCTTGGCAAACCTGGTTTCCAAGGGAAAAGGCATGTGGGGATCGACGTCAGAAAGAACATCAAGGCCCCGCGTGCGCATCGTGGCGAGCATATCGTCCACGTCGGGCGCAGCCGAATGGACATCCTCGGGTGGAAGACCACCCACGTCGCCATCGGTCAGATATTCTTTGCCGTTTCGCGGTGCGTCAAATTTGTTGATGTCATCCATGGTTGAAGCAAACTCTGGTTGAAGCGAAATCTATCGAAAGCAAACTGCAATTGGCGCACTCCTGAAAGAAGCGCGCCTCTTCACATTGTCAGCGTTCGGTCGAATGCAGAGCGGCAAGTCTCCGGGGCGGTGCCAAACGCCGAAAGTGGCAATGGCAGCCGGTGGAACCTTGGTCCGCACCCAAACAGGCCCACAGAGGGACAACCTACGCAGAAATCTGCACGTACACCAATTCCGGGTTGCACCGGGAATTCTGAATTGATTTCATCGTGTCTTCCGCCGTGAAGCGGCCCATCACCAGCGCGAGTTTGCGGTTCGTGGTTGTCTGAATCGGGGTCCGATCAATCCGCTGGACGTATTCAGAAGCGCGCGCGCCGCTACGGTTTACTTTCACAATGAACTTGGTGTTTTTCGTGCTGATTCCGGATTCCATGTGTTTCACTCTTTCGCGGTAAAAGGTTAGTTTTGCCAGTGTTTTGTTCACTTTGCAAAAACTGTGCTTTTGACAAACCACCCACATTACTCGTCGATCGAACTCGCGAGAACGAGCGCGATTTCATGTTGTAAGACTTTAGGCGTATCAGCGACACAAGCGCGGGATGCGATGGATGGCCGCTGAAGAAATACACCCAGTTCTTTTAGTTTACACCAGTTGGACCGCTAACGGTTACCTTTGAAGGGTCCTAACCCTTGGTATTCGAGCGCCTGAGGGTGCGCCGATGAGCTCGTTTCTTTCTTTGCTTGTTGGCGATTCTGTTGGCCGCCAGCTTATTGGAGGGCTCCGGCCGCGCAGTCGCAGCGGGTTTCTTGGTTTCGGTCGCAGTTTTCTCTTCAGTCACGTCAGCCATTCAATTCTCCTTATTTAGAGCTGCCACACGGGCGCGGATGCAGCACACATAACCCGGCTGCATTGGATCAGGCCTGACCAACAGCCTTTGCTTGCGCTCGCTTATCGTCGCGCAACTGTCCTGGGCTAAACGAATGGCCGCAAGTGCTGCATCGCCAGCTTGCATTCGATCTAGATGAATCGGGCGCGGTTGTACTGCCCTGTCCGCCCCCGTGGGGACGAAACGTCATCACTAACTCGCCGCCGCATTCGATGCATTCTCGCTTAGCCATATCTACATTGGTACCATACTCTGGATTGTCGTGCTGCTTTCCTTACCAATTAGCGGCCGAGTCCACCCATGCATGTTTCGGAAAAACGACCATTCCTAGATACAATGAACCTTCGCTGCTTGCTTCAAACGCTGCATCGAAGTGACTACGCCCCTTGAAGTTGGACCATTGGTACAGTCTCAAGTTTGAATATTTTGAATATAAGGATTGTTTGCTGGACTCTCGAGGTCCTGAATCAATGATGCGACGCTCATGCCTGCTGGTTTTGTTTATCGCTTTGTCAGTTGTCACCGCTTTTTCGCAGTCTCTTAACAACCCGTTGTCTATAGGATCATCGCAGGATACATCCCAAGATTGCTCCGATCCACTGATGGCCCAAAGCGCCCAATGCGCGAGTCAGGCGCAGAGATCTGGCGGCACGCAAGGGCAAGGGGACTCTTCGGGCAACGTGCGTACACCTGTGCTGACCAACCCCAGCAGCGGCCAGGATCAGTTCACGCCGGCCAATCCTCCACCGAATCCCTCGCAGCTAAAGCAGGGTGAGGCGCCCATCCGTCCGCAAACCGAATTCGAGCAGATGGTGGCCGATTCGGTCGGACGCACTTTGCCATTATTTGGGCAATCTCTATTCCTTCAACCGCCCAGCACCTTTTCTCCTGTCGACTGGATGCAGGTTCCCAACGACTACATCATCGGCCCCGGCGATGAATTGCAGATCAGAATTTGGGGACAGGTCCAAGCGAGTTTGCGGGTCATCGTGGACCGCTCAGGCCAAATTTATATTCCGCAGGTTGGACAGGTCTCGGTAGCCGGCATCCACTACGGCGAATTGGAAACCCACCTCAAACAGGAAGTTGGAAAGGTATTCAAGAACTTCAGTCTCACCGCTAATATCGGCCGCCTTCGCGCTATTCAGGTTGTCGTCGTGGGCAACGCGCGTTATCCGGGCACCTACACCATCAGCTCGCTAAGCACGTTAGTGAATGCCATCTTCGTTTCGGGAGGCCCTACTCCGCAGGGCTCGTTACGCCACATCCAGGTGCGGCGAGACGGAAGGACCATCACCGATTTCGACTTCTACGATCTCCTGACCAAAGGAGACAAATCCAAAGACGTCCGCCTTCAACCCGGCGATGTCCTCTACATCCCGCACGTAGGTCCTCTCGTAGCGATCGCCGGATCGGTCAATACTCCCGCCATCTACGAGATGAAGGACAACTCTTCGCTGAAGGACGTGATCGACGTTGCCGGCGACTTGAGCACGATGGCCGATACCACCAAGATCACGATCGACCGGTTCACAAATCACCAGGCGCGCCAAACCTTGGAGTTCCCTTACGACGACCAATCGCGCGCATTGCCGCTCAAGGATGGCGATATTGTGCGCGTGTTCTCGATCGTTCCTCGCTTCGAAGAGACCGTGACTTTGCGGGGCAACGTGGCCAATCCGGGCCGCTATCCGTGGAAGCCGGGAATGCGGGTGCGTGACCTCATTCCGAATGCGCAGGCATTGCTGACGCGTCGTTACTGGCGCGATCGAGCCTCAATCGTGAATGGGCGTGCAACCGAATATCCGGTTCGCAAGCAACCTCAACCGGCAAGCGGGACGAATCCAAACCAGCAACAGAATGGTGCAAATTCAAACGGAACTACCCCCAGCGGCGCACGACCCGACATGATGGACTCCGAGGGGAACTATATTCCTCCTTATGCTTATGATTCGACCAACGCCGTGAGTTCTACTTCAGCGGCAGGAGCCGTTGCGGGGCAGAATGCGCAGGGTTCATCGGGCAATGCCCAGGCGAAACCGGGCGAACAAAAGCCGGCGGACAGCCAGCAAGCGAATGCAACCACCGGGGAGAATTTTGAAAGCCCCAAGGTTAGAGACGTGGCCGATGAAGTGAGGCGTTACGCCCCAGAGATCAACTGGGATTATGCCATCATCCAACGGGTCAATCCGGACGATCTCACGTCCAAGCTGATTTGGATGAGCCCGCGGAAGGCCATCCTGGAAAGCGACGAAGCGAGTAATCTGGAATTGCAGCCGGGCGATATCGTCACGATCTTTTCCCAGCGAGATATCAGCGTGCCGCAGGTGGACCGATCTCAGTACGTAATCATCGAGGGCGAAGTAATGCGCCCGGGAGTTTACAAGCTGGAAATGGGCGAGACGCTGCGGTCGGTACTGCAACGCGCGGGTGGCCTGTCGCCGGATGCGTATATTTATGGGGCGCAACTGACGCGGGAATCGGCCCGCGCGAAGGAACAGAAGAGCCTGGATGAACTGGCGAATGCCATGGATGTACAAGTCAGGCAAACCGCGGTGTCAGTGGCCGCTTCCACCTCGTCCGGGGAACTACCGCAACTGCTGGCGGCACAGCAGGGAATACTGGCGCAACTCCATAATGCCCGCGCCAGTGGCCGCGTTTCACTCCCGGTCAAGCCCGCGGACCACAGCATCACCGATTTCCCCAACATAATCATGGAAGACAACGACCGGCTCACGATCCCCCACACACCTTCAACCGTCTCGGTGGTGGGCAACGTTTACAATCCCGGATCGTTCATTTACGAACGGCGTAACACAACAGGAGCGTACCTAGACATGGCCGGCAAGGGAAAGCCGATGTCCGACTTGCATCACGCCTTTGTCTTGCGCGCGAATGGGGTCGTAGTCGCTGCCAACAATGTGAACGGAGCCTTCACAGGCACGAAGTTTGAGCGCCTACGTCTTTACCCGGGTGACCAGATCGTGGTGCCCTACAAACTCCCGACCGGGGCTTTTGTCCGCGGACTGCGAGACTGGACGCAGATCATTTCCCAAGCGGCTCTGACCGGCGCTGTCCTCGCCACGGTGCTGCCATAGGCCGCCCTGACTGGTGAAAGGGAGAATATGGAAGCGATGAGGGTGGGGACCTCGCATCGGACTTCGATGAGCATCCAAGAACCGGCCCTTTCTCGCGGCTTCGGCACAGATAGCCTGCCACTATTTCCTTCCCAAAATCGGACTTGGTTATGTAGACTAACTCGACTTCTGGCCTATGGAACTTCAACAACTGGCTAATCTATCCTGTCTTTCTGCAATTGGGCTGGTCTTGTCGTGTTGCGCCGGATGTGGCGCGAGCGCCCCTCCATTGATCTCTAGCCAGCCAGCGAGCCAGACCGTTGTCGTAGGACAAACGGCGACCTTCTCAGTGACAGCAAAGGGCCTGCCTCCTCTGACATATCAGTGGCAGAAGGGCACGACGCCTATTACGGGAGCGATCGCAGCCAGCTACACTACCGGTGCGACTACGTCATCCGACAGCGGATTACAATTTAGCGTGGTTGTGTCAAGCTCGGCCGGGAAAGTAACCAGCGGCGCTGCGACGCTGACGGTTAACGCTGCGACCGATGTGCTCACCTATCACAATGACAATGCACGCACGGGGCAAAACCTCACGGAGACCATCCTCACCATCAGCAACGTCAATTCGGCGACGTTTGGCAAGGTCGGTTTTTATCCGACTGACGGATTGGTGGACGCCGAACCGCTCTACGCCTCGAACGTCCCGGTTCCAAACAACGGAACGCACAATCTGCTGATCGCCGCTACAGAGAATGGTACGGCCTATGCCTTCGACGCGGATTCGGGCGCGACCATCTGGCACGTCACAACGTTGAAGACGGGCGAGATGCCTTCCCAGGATCCCGCTTGTCCAACCTGTCTTCCCGTGATTGGCGTGAACCCTACCCCGGTGATCGATCGAGCTCGGGGCTCAAATGGCGCGATTTATGTGGTGGCTGCGTCTACGGACGGACTTGGCAATTACCACCAGCGCCTGCATGCGCTCGATCTCGCGCTGGGCACAGAATTGTTTGGTGGCCCCACCGACATTCAGGCGACCTATCCGGGAAAGGGCGATAACAGCGACGGCACAAATGTGGTTTTTGATCCGAAGCAGTACCGAGAACGTTGCGCGTTGCTTTTGCTGAATGGGGTCGTCTATACAACCTGGGCTTCGCACTATGACAACCGGCCTTACACGGGGTGGATCATCGGGTACAGCGCATCCACGTTGGCGCAAACGAGCGTGCTGAACATCACCCCAAACGGTGACCACGGTGCCATCTGGATGTCTGGAGCGGGGCCCGCCGCCGACGACGCGGGCAACATCTATTTTGCCGACGCTAACGGCACCTTCGACGACACGTTGGACGCGAATGGTTTTCCCAGCAGTGGCGACTACGGGAATGCTTTTTTGAAGGTCTCGACTTCAAGCGGCCTTGCTGTGGCCGACTACTTCGAGATGGACAACGAGATTGAGGAGAATGGAGGCGACGTCGACTTGGGCTCTGGCGGGGCGATGGTGCTGCCTGATCTGAATGACGGCTCGGGCCACATCGTGCACCTGGCGGTCGCCGCCGGAAAAGACACCAACCTGTACGTGGTGAATCGCGATTCAATGGGCAAGTTGAGCGAAAACAACACCAGCCTCTATCAGGAACTGGCCGGATTGTTGCCGGGTGGGGTGTATGCGGCGCCCGCATACTTCAACAACATGGTCTACTACGGGCCAGTGGGATACAACATCCAAGCCTTCACGATCAGCAATGGGAAACTGTCGACCAGCCCTAGCGCACAAACCGCCATGGGTTTTGACTATCCCGGGGCAACGCCCAGCATCTCTGCGAATGGCACTAGCAACGGAATCGTGTGGGCTGAAGCAGTTGCTCAGACCGCCGTGCTGCATGCTTTTGATGCTACGAATCTGAACGAACTCTACAACAGCAACCAGGCCGGCGGCCGCGATCAGTTCGGGGGAAACAAGTTCATCACGCCAATGATCGCAAACGGCAAGGTGTTCGTTGGGACTCCGACTGGCGTGGCAGTGTTCGGGCTGTTACCACAGTAAATGCGCCTCTATTCCTGTGATTTCGACTTCGCAGATCCAATCAGACCAGCTCAAATTGGGGTAGGGGGACGATGAATTTTCCTGTCGAAGACAGGTACTCGTGTTCCCGCACCTTGAATTCCTCAATGAAGTGCCATGGCAGCACGAGAAAATAGTCCGGTTTCGCGGCTCGTGCCTCTGCTTCAGAAATAATGGGAATACGAGTACCCACTGTTACCATGCCCCATTTGTCGGGGTTGCGCTCGGCTGCGGCATTGATGACTGAATGGTCGAGCCCGAAATATTGAAGCATGGTGTTGCCCTTGGTCGAGGCTCCGTAAACAAAGACCTTCTTCTTTTGCCCAACTTGACCTTTAATAAAGTCGCAAACTTGCTGCTTTATTCCCTGAACCCGCTCCGCAAACTCGCGATAAGGAGTCGTCTTGTTCAAACCCAAATTTCCTTCACCTTCACGCAGCCTGGAAACTCGGTCCGCAGCCTGTTGCCGATAAGCGTCGTCGCCAAAAGAATTCGGGCTGGCTGACTGATTCCGAATGAACGCACGAATGCTCCCACCATTGGCATCGTTCAGTTGCGCATCCACGATCGAAAAACCATGCCGGTGGAGTAAGTATTCCAGAGACTGCAGTGAGTAATACTCCAGGTGTTCATGGCAGATATTTCCGAAGTCGTTCTGCTTGAGCATGAGGGGGAGATAACTCATTTGCACGATCCATACACCTTCGGCATGCATGATTCGTTGAATGTCCGATACAAATTTGTTGGGATCCTCTAAGTCATAAAACATCGCAATGGAAGTGACAATCTTCGGCCGATGCCCCTGAAGATCACGATCCGCCAAAAAACGCTCCGCGTCAAAGAACCCGACGAGGACCTTGTCCGCAACCTTTCGCGAAAAGACGGCCAAGTTTTGGGCTGGATCATAGCCGATCTTGTAGATTCCCGGCACTGTGTAAGAGCCAAGAAGCGTGCCGTCGTTGCAGCCAATGTCCAATACAGAGTCCGTCGCGCTGAGTTGAACCAGCTTTGCGGCCAGGCCTGAAATGTCGGCTAAGGCGTTTCTCATGGTCTGGTTTGTTCCGGAACGATACCAATAGTTTTGATACATCGTTTCGCCAGGGACAGTGTGCCGCAATTGGAGAAGCCGGCACTTTTGGCACAGCACCAGTTCCAAAGGTGCCTTGGGTCCGTCCGGCTGATCGGGTTTCAGGAAGGTGGAAACGTACTGTTCTCCTAGCGAGAGAATCGGATCCAGTGAGCCACCGCAGACACGGCAGCTAGTCCATATCTTCATTAACTATTTCTATCTCCTTACGGATTGGGCCCTTCGCTGTATCGTCTAGCATACCAAACCGCGGGGTTAAGTCGGCCTGTCCGAAGCCTGGAGAGCGCGCAGATCGGCATCCACCATCATCGTGACCAGTTGTGTGAAATCAATCGAAGGAACCCAACCCAAGATACGCTTTGCCTTCGTCGAATTCCCAACGAGCAAGGTCGTCTCGGGTGAACGGAAGTGCTCGCGATCTTGGACTAAATGGTCCTCATATCTCAGGCCGAGGTGCGAGAAAGCTATTTCGCAGAATTCACGCACCGAGTGCGTTTCCCCGCTCGCGACAATGTAGTCACCAGGCCTCGAATGCTGTAAAGACAGCCACATGGCTTGAACATAATCACCGGCGAAGCCCCAGTCGCGTCTGGCTTCCAGGTCTCCCAGACGAAGTTCCTTGGCCAAGCCAAGCTTGATCATCGCTGCGCCGCGAGAGATTTTGCGGGTCACGAATTCCGTTCCTCTCCGGGGACTTTCGTGGTTGTAGAGAATGCAGGAACACGCGAATAGGCCTCTCTGCTCGCGATATACGGAGGTGATCCAATGGCCAAAGGCCTTGGCAACTCCGTAGGGATTGCGAGGTTGAAGAGGAGTTGCTTCCGTTTGCGGCACTTCAGCGGCGTTGCCGAAGACCTCGCTACTAGAGGCTTGGACGAATCGGATGGCAGGGTCTACTCGGTGAATCGCGTCTAGTAATCGTACGACTGCAAGGGCATTCACCTCTCCGGTCGAAACCGGTTCCGACCACAACTCACGACTCGATGCACGGGCTGCCAAGTTATAGATTTCGTTTGGATGAAACCGATGGAGTAGGCTTTGCAGGGGGGCATCTTCCAGGAGGCCGTCTTCTACAATGTCGACTGCATTTGGAACTGGGTTGGTGTGGACGGGGCCACTCGCGCCGTCTGGGGCGCTGCGTACCGTTCCCATGACGCGATACCCGTGGTTCAACAACAACTCCGCGAGGTACGATCCGTCCTGGCCGTTGACGCCCGTAATCAGCGCTCTGCTTGTCATTCTACGGAGGCCTCAATCCTGTCCGAAGTGCTGGATGGAAGCCGCGATTTGACCGACGTCACTTGAGCCGGTCTTAGACGGTGTGTGACGCTTGATTGGTAGCTTCCAAAAACAGTAGGGACTATTCGCCAGATCTAACAGAATTAGCAGACGCGACGACACGCGATGAAAGATTGAGTAATAAGTGAACGCAAGAAGGTTAGCCACTCGACCAGGGAAAAAAGCGATCGCCTTACTCGCCACCCGTGCCCAAAAGGAGCTCAACCGTGGTTTCAGCGACTTGGCATATTCGTTCTTGGTGTAAATTCCTTTGGCCCTGAGATGCAACAACGTCCTAAGGTCCCGCCATGGCTCTTTGGGACACACCCGGTATTTCGCTGAGTCAGAGATTTCGGCAAACGACCAAACCAGGTCCGGCCATTTGAACATAAAAATGTCGAACGACTTGCTAAGCCAGGACGCGTTTGCATAGCGAATCGAGACCAGTGGTTCCGCAATGGCTAGTGCGTCTCCAGGCAGGGGCTGTTGGAATATGATCCCGATGTGCGCGAAGTAGGAGCCAAAATACTTTTCTTTCTCCCTCATAGCCCATACCTGTCGCTTGATGATCACGCATCCGATAAAGCTCAGGTAGGCTGCAGTGTCCGTCAACAAAAGGGCGATCTCGTTGGGTTTATAGAGCCGATTCTTTTTAAAGGGAAGCCTCTTGGGCTCGAGTAATCGTGACAGGTCGGCATTTCGCACTTCGCTATTCGCGATTACCAGCGCGTAGTCACTCTTGATAGCGTCGAGTACCACCTGTATAGCACCCGGCCTGAAAAGGTCGTCATCACAGAATAGCCAGCAATATTCGCCATGTGCCAACTCAACCGCTGTCGCGAAGTCGCGGTCGATGCCCTGGTTGGTGTCCTGGCGGAAGTGACGCAATCGCGGAAAGCGCTGCTGGTACAACTGAAGGACCGCGTCGGTGTTGTCGGTCGAAGCGCCGTCGACGACGACGATCTCCACCTCATCGGTGGCCTGGCAAATAATACTGTCCAACGTCGCGCCAATGAATGCGCCGCGGTTCCGGGTTGTCATACAGACCGAAATCTTGATGTGATTCATCTCAATTGCGAGCACTCAGAGAACAGACTCGTAAAACGCCCTGTGCGCTTCAGCGATAGCCTCCCACTCTGAATTGGGATCGTCGACGGCTCCCGGTCCTCTATTGCCGAGATGAGTTTGGAGCGCATGGCGCATGTCCGCGACATCGTCGGGTCGAGCATAGTAAATGTTTCTAGAAGAATCATAGCCGTGTTGTTCCTGGGCTGTGGTCAGGACGAATGATCCTTGGGATGTCGCCGCGTGAATCGAAGTGTTCCAGATTCCCCCCCCGTCCCGAAACGGCAGGACTACGGCATCCGCCGATGACAGTATTCGTCCTACCTCCTCAGCGGGCAGGAACCCCGTTACCGTCACCTTTCCGATCCATGGGTCGCGATGAACGCGGTCAAGAACTGCGGCGTGGTACGCGTCTTCCGACTTCAAATCACAGACCAAAACGAGATGATGGTGCAACGGATCTGCGATCTCGAAGAGCAATTCGACCCTTTTGGGAGGGTAAACAAAGCCAAAATAGACTATCAAACGCGTGGGTGGAGGAGCAAATCTAGAACGGGTCGCTAGTCTTTCCGTTTCACTCAGTCGCACCCGCGGAATTGCAGAAGCATTGGGTATGAAGGCAAAGTGTTTTTTCCGATTCAGCCATCTATACCAATCCGGCATAGTCTCTTTGTAGTTTGGCTTCACCACAATAAGACCGCCGCCCAAGACGGCGTTGAGTAACGTCCGCCTGGCCGGTTCTGCCTGGTACTCGTGCCAGGTTTGAACAAGGGGGACACTCACCATGCTGAATAGGGCCGGCAACAACCAAGGTAAATACCTGACTCCATACCCCTGGGTAGGATACTGAATATGGACGACGTCAGGGTCCCAGCGTCGCACCACTTTTGCAATTCGAAGGACGTCCACCATTCTCCACCCGTTGGCAACAGGAAAGACTTCAAAGTGGGATTCAGAAGGTATCGGAGTTGCTGCCACATCGGTCAGCACTGCCACGGACGTATCTTCGCGTTGAACTAAAGCTTTCGCGAGATTGGCAGTATAGTCACCGACTCCGCACTTCATTGGAGGTAGCGAACCAGAGATAAGAAGAACCCTCATAAGGAATGTGCGAGAGAGCTGCCTGATTCCATTGTACGTTTCTGCAACACCATCCAGGCGAATGTGTACTCCTTATTCGCGCACTTTATTGCCATTTCCCTGCTTGCTAGATCGGATTCTCCGATGGGAGCCAGGTTGTATGAGCCAGCATCCTCGAAAAGCGTTCGGACGTCTTGCTCGGAGAATATCGTCCAGTCCAGTCCAAAGAACGAGATGCCGGTCGTGGCTACTTTTTCTGGCCAGTAGTCAAATGAAGCAATAAAGTATCCCCCCGGACGAAGTAGCCTAGAGACTTCGGCGAAAAGCAGATTGCTGTTGAACCCGTGTTCGATGACGGAAATAGCCGAAATCGCTTGAAAAGAGGCGCTTTCAAACCGGGTGTGCATAAAATCCGCTACTTCGTAGTGCACAGCATCCGCATGTGGCATGTTCTTGATACGAGGATTCAAATCGACGCCAGCCAAGTTTGAATAATGAAGACTATGCAAAATGCAAAGAATCTCACAAGCGAACGCGCCTATGTCCAGAATTGGTTCGCTCTTTGAAATATTGCTTTCGATGAACTGAATGGTTTTTAGGACGTCCCAGCTCTTCAACTCGTCGCCCACATCAATTGCTTTGGAAATACCGGTTTTGCATGCAAGGTGTTTCCACCACGGACTGGTGAATGACAAGTCTCTACTCTGAAGTTCGCGGCGTGCTTTTTCGATTTCTGCTTTCGATTTCAATACTTCGACACACATCTTCGGTTCCGCTTCCCCCAGTACAACGAGTGCACTTCTAAACTGGTTCGATCGACCGTGAATCCGCAAAGGTTCAACGTGTTAAGCACAATTCATTCACATGCTAGAAAGCTTGCTGAGCAAACGTTCCCTTACTAGGGGTGCTAAGGACACGGCGGCAACGAGTGCAGTGAGGAGAACAGCCAATAACTCTGCCAGAGTCCCTAACGATGATATCCGGTTAGTGATCAGAAATCGCGCCAGTCCGACTATTAGTATCGAACCCGCCAGCGGGGGACCTACGTCCTGCAGCAGCCACTTTCTCAGCTCATTCCGGAGCAAGCGTCTATGAGTAAACGGCAACCCAACCAGCATGTTGATTGCCTGCAACCCTACAAAAACGCATGCCGCCCCAACTGGGCCGTAATGGGTAGCCATAAACCAAAGCGCTGGAATGACTACGATAGTTAAGGAAATTGTGATTTTGAGTCCAATACTCGTCCAGCCATATGCCAACTGCAAAGCATAAGGCAAGTTCATCAAGCCGTTCAGGGCAGATCCAATCACCAACAAGGTTGCAATCGGTCCGGCGTTCTGTGCGACGTCAGAATTTCTGGTCCACAATTGTAAAATCTCAGTAGAAAAAAGCGCCAGTACGGTTGCGGTAGGCAAAACGAACACGGCCATCAATTGGGTTGCACTATGATATTGCCTGATTAGCGCCTGTTCATCACCGCGTGCTACGAGAGCTGAAAATCGCGGATAGATAATGTTGAACAGTGATGAGACGATCATGACCATGCCTGCGCCAAACAGCCCCCCGATTGTGTAATACCCAAAAACCTTTAGAGTAAGCACTCTGCTCAGTATCACTTTGTCTGACTGACCCAACACTAAAGAGAAGGCGGCGATACCGCTCATGCCAGCAGCGAAACGTCCAATGTTCCGCCATAAACTGAGGTTGAATCGAGGACCACGAGTTGCCGAAGGCAAGCTCCTCCACAAGAAAATCGTCCAGAGAACAACCATGACTGCATTCGTGGCAACCAGCCACAGAAAAAAAGCTTGAATCGTAGCGGATACCAACCACAGGACTAGAACAGCTCCGCCATTGCCGATAGTTGCCGCAATGATCTTGAGAGAATTGACAAGGACCTGTTTGTGCAATCCCATTAACCCGCCTTGATAGAAACTAACTGGCCATTGAAAGGCTGCCAAAACCCCCATGAGTGCCAGTGCTTGTTTGATGTTGCGGACGGGAATACTGCTGGTTTTAATCCAGTGGGACGCGACCCATGGCGATAGAGCCACTAAGACTACGCCGATAATAAGTCCAATCGGCCAGTAGCCGACCTCGAGCGTACGTACAAGATCTCGCGCTTCGTCTGCCTTGTCCGGTTGGACCGAATAGCGTGCCATTTCCCGATTCATCGTTGGGCTGAGCCCTAAATCCAACACTTGGAGCATCGCTTGCAGCATTAGGTAAAAGCCGACTAGCCCGTAAGCCTCGATGCCGAGAAACCGGATGTATAGAGGAACGCACGCCAATTGTACTAACATGGCCCAAGCCGAGCCCGTTAAGCTCGCCATCAGGTCAAGCTTAAAACCTGAATGTGATTTGGAACTCCAGGGAAATTTCAGAATCAGAAAAAACCGCCTTAATGGTACCGACATGCGCGCGACGCCGGGAATTCGACAACGTTAGCTCATTCCGTTGAAGAAATCTGATGCACTAATCGCCCTTCAATCTGATTAGTAAGCAGCTTCGTGTCAGCATCGACCATCAATTTGACCAGTTCGTTCAGTCTTACTTTAGGTCGCCAGCCGAACACACGCTCCGCTTTGCTCGCGTCGCCCAGCAGAATATCAACTTCGTTGGGGCGGAAATATTTTGGGTCGATTTCAACGTATTTCTCCCAGTCCAGCCCGGCATGATCAAACGCGGCCTGCACAAACTCGCGGACGGTGTGGGTTTCACCGGTCGCTACTATAAAATCATCGGGCTCGTCGAGTTGCATCATGCGCCACATCGCCTCCACATATTCAGGCGCGTAGCCCCAGTCGCGCTTAGCATCAAGATTGCCCAGATAGAGTCGCTGCTGCAAGCCGGCGCCAATCCTTGCGACTGCCCGGGTGATCTTGCGGCTGACAAAGGTTTCTCCTCGCCGTGGAGATTCATGATTGAAGAGGATCCCATTGCACGCGAAGAGGCCATAGCCATCTCTGTAATTGACTGTCGTCCAATATGCGTAGAGCTTGGAGCAACCGTAGGGGCTGCAGGGTCGAAAAGGAGTAGTTTCCCGCTGCGGAACTTCACTCGCTTTTCCGAACATCTCGCTGCTTGAGGCCTGATAGAACTTGGTCTTGATCCCCGATTCCCGTATGGCTTCCAGCAAACGCACTGTGCCGAGTGCAGTAACGTCGCCCGTGTACTCGGGGATCTCAAAGCTCACCAAAACATGGCTCTGAGCGCCTAGGTGATAGATTTCATCTGGCTGAAGGCGATAGAGGAGCCTGACCAAGCTTGTCGAGTCTGAGAGGTCGGCAAAATGTAAGAACAGCCGCGCTTCGCGTTCATGCCAGTCAGGAAGTACGTCGTCGATACGAGAAGTATTAAAACTGCTGGATCGGCGCTTAATGCCGTGCACTACGTAGCCCTTCTTGAGCAGAAGTTCGGCCAGGTAGGAACCGTCTTGACCTGTGATGCCGGTGATCAGAGCTGTTTTTCCCATAGCTAAAGATTTCTTCAAAGAGTGAAGGTATGTTCTCCCAAGCGTTGGTGAGGTCTTCGGGGCGGGTGTTCTGAGGCTCTTGACGCTTCACAGCCAACCTGCCGCAGATCCGGACTAGGAAGTCTTTACGCGCGAACCGTTTCGCAGGCTGCTCAAAATCCCAGCCTCGGAAATCTCCGGCGGCTTGGTGTACACACGTTAGCAATTCGTTAATATAACATTTTATGATTCTGTTCCGCACAAGCGCAAGGACCTTCAGTCGCGGCCTCACAATCTAAGGCTTTGTTTGCGGATTGCGCGATTGGCACAAGATCGTTTTCGCATTTGTCTCTGACTGGGACTTCATCGAGGTGCTGAGATAGTTATGAGGGAATTCCGGCGCATGAAAGACTATCAAGCAAGCTGCCGGCTCTTCTCTGTGTTGGGGGCACGAGGAAGGCCGCAACTTCTTCCATGATCTATGCGGATCAGAGGTGGATAGGACACCATGGCATCGGCCGTTTTGCCCGCCATGTGCTTGCCGGTCTCGACTATCATCCGATCCCGCTCGGATCGCATCCGGCAGCGCCGCTGGACGCTTGGCGGCTCACGCGTGCGCTCCGCGGGTTGACCCGCGACGACCTGTTCTTTTCGCCGGGTTACAACTCCCCCCTCAGTTGTGCCTCGCCTTTCATCCTCACGATACACGACCTTAATCACATTTACTGTCCAGAAAACAGTAGTGTATCTAAGCGACTGTACTACGCAACAATCCTGAAGCGTGCCTGCCACCGTGCAGCTAACATCGTTACCGTCTCGGAATTTACACGTACCCAGATCGTCAAGTGGTCCGGAGTCCCGCCGGAGAAGGTCCTCAATGTGGGATGCGGCGTAGATCCGTCGTATCAGCCCGGAGGCGCCACCTACGAACTTCCGTTTCCGTATCTCCTCTGCGTAAGCAACCGCAAGCGGCACAAAAACGAGGTCCGGCTGGTGGATGCTTTTGCCAGGGCCAGCATTGCCGCCGAAATACATCTCGTCTTCACCGGCGAGCTGACGGCCGATCTTAGGGATTGCACAGAAAGGAACAATGTGACCTCACGTGTGGATTTCGTGGGCGCGGTTTCAGAAGAAAAACTGCCATCACTCTATCGAAGCGCCGAGGCGCTAGTCTTCCCCTCTCTTTTCGAGGGTTTTGGGCTGCCCGTGCTCGAGGCCATGGCGAGCGGCACGCCGGTCGTGACTTCAAACGTAACCGCGATGCCGGAGACCGCCGGAGGTGCTGCGCTGCTCGTGGACCCAACCTCGGTGGAGCAAATTACCGCGGCCATGGAACAAATCGCTAGCGACACAGCGCTACGTGACCAGCTTCGGGAACTGGGACTTGCGCGGGCCGCCCAGTTTTCGTGGGCGAGGACAACTACCAGGGTACACGAACTCCTTACGAAGAATATGGTTCATGGTCCGAGGTGATAGGCTGACGGAGCAGGCGGATCAAGTTGGAGGACCAAAGGAACTGGAGTAGCCTCACGATGAAGGAGGTGCGAAAAACTTCCGAGAACTGGGTGTTCTGGTGGGGCCTGATCCTGTGCACCGTCTATCAGTCGTACAGGTATCCACTGCAAATTAACTCGACTGGGACCAGTCCAACGTACTCCGACACGCCGGTCGTGCTGCAAGCGGGCAAGTTCATTTTGGTATTGCCGTTGCTCTTGATAGCCGCGTTTCAGTGCCTCAAAAAGAGCGCATCGCTGAAGCAGTGGATGATCGGCCTGGGAGTGCTGTTTCTGTCGCTGTACTCTCTGTCGAAGATCTTGGGCGACACCAATGCGACGTACGTCGATCTGTCTTTTTGGATGCTGTTCTCTTTACTCCTGGTATGGGCGACTGATGTCGTGAGCATCTCAACTATCGATCGCTATCTTCGGTATTTGTTAGTTTTCGCTCTGGGCAGCACGTTGATCGAGGTCGTGTTATTCATGGCATTTGGCCGGTTGCCGGCACTTGCCTTCGAAGGAACCTACTTAATCCGGTTTGGGGGGTTCCTGGACGACCCAAATGGATTTGCAGCAGTCTTGTTTCTGCTCATGGGATGGTCCTATGGGCGGTTTAAAGGATGGACTCGTTTCTTTACCTTAGCGGCTATAGTCGTTTCACTCCTACTGACGCAATCGTGGACAGGGATTGTGTTCCTGTTAATGGTTTTTATCGTGTGGCTGCCCATCCGTCTCTCAAACCGGCCATTCTTGGCAGGGCTAACTATTTGTGTGTGCACCTTGTTGGCGATTCTCCTGATGCACGAACTTTCGCAATTACCTAGACAGACTTTTGAGGACATGCTGACAGCGAAACAGGGCAGTATTGAAGGTCATGCCTTCCCCTGGACGCGTTCGGCGGGTAGATGGACCGAATGGGCAATGGTTGGCGACTCGATCTATACCGCTTACGAGTCTTGGTGGGCGGGTGCACTGGTTAACTTCGGAGGGCCCTGGTATTGCGTGTTTGCGGGCCTCGTATCAGCACTGATATTCTCGCTGGGAAAAGCGTTTTCTAAAGCGGAGCGCCAAGCCAGGCCAATCTATCTCGGACTTCTTCTCTTTGGATGCTATTTTGCTTTCGGTTCCCTTAATTTACCCTTCCCCATCATATTCCCCGTAAACGTCATGTTTTTTCTGTTCGCCTTCCTGGTGGCCTTCGGAAAAATCCGGCCTGAAAATGAAATCGTAGTGAGTAACCCAGTCCAGGTTACGCAAGAATGAAGGAGCGGACACGTAAGCTCTTTTCCATTTGCATTCCTGCGTACAACCGGGCGCATCATCTTGCTCCACTCCTGGACTCGATCGTAGCGCAGGATTTCCGCGACTTCGAGATTGTGATTTGTGAAGATAGGTCTCGCGAACGCGAACAGATATCGGCCATCGTGCGTGAGTACCAGGCACGCTATCCAGAACTGCTGCAGTACTTCGAAAACGATGAGAACTTAGGCTACGACGGGAACATCCGAAACCTAGTGCAAAAGGCAACGGGAGAGTTCTGCTTTTTCATGGGTAATGACGACATCATGTGTCCAGGCGCTTTGGAGAACGTAGCGAGCGTGATCAGCCGTTATCCCAACGTCGGCCTCGTACTAAAGAGCTATGGCTGGTTCGATGAGACCCCCGAGAAAGTAAACCAGGAAATTCGCTGGCTCAATGAAGAAAAGGAATTCGCAGCGGGGATTTCGGCGATACGGTTCGCGTTTCGTCGATCAGGTGTTATCTCCGGTTACATCATTCATCGTGATTCAGCAAATGCCGCCGCGACCAGCAAGTTTGACGGCACGCTCTATTATCAAATGCACCTGACGGCGAGCGTTCTATTAAATAAGACAGCTGTGTGTACTCCGAAACTATTGATATTATGCAGGGCTAACGAGCCGCCGGATTTTGGGAATAGCACCAAAGAACAGGGCAAATATGTTCCCGGAGGATACACACCGCAGGCTCGCCTCAATATGGTGGGAGGAGCACTGGCAATCATTCGCGACCTGAAAGAGACCCAGGGAGTCGACGTGGTCGAGGACGTGATTCATGATTATGCGAATTACTTCTATCCATACGTCAGGGACCAACTGACTCTGCCTTTGCGGGAATATTACAAGCTATATCGCGGATATGGACGCATGGGTTTTGCAAAGTACCCGCTCTTCCACCTGCACTTTGTGGTGGGCTATTTGCTCGGTGAAAAGAGATTTGACGCTTTGACAGGTTTTATCCGTAAGCAATTGGGGCACAGTCCACGTTTTTGGAAATTGTGAAATCGGAAGTTATTTGCATCCCCCACGCAAAATCGGCAACCGGAAATGGATCAGAGCGGTCACGCATGGGAACGATCGGCATGGCTGTCGCTGCCATCGCCGGGGGCACCCTTGCTATGATGACTAAAAGGAAACTCGCGGGTTGATGGAGAATCCAGCCTCAGCTGTTGCAGATTTGTCAAATCTTCGCGTTGCCATCGTTCATTACTGGTTTGTTGGGCGTGCTGGGGGCGAACGTGTCGTCGAGGCTCTCGCAGAAGTGTTTCCGCAGGCGGACTTGTTTTCTCTAGTCGCTGACCGCTCAACGCTCGCGCCCGTTCTGCAAGACAGGAAGTTACAGACATCGTTCCTTCAGCGAATCCCGGGCGCAAGAAAGTTCCATCGCCACTTCCTTCCTCTGCAACCTTTAGCGCTGGAGCAGTTTGATCTCAGTGGATATGACCTTGTAATCAGTTCTGAATCCGGTCCGGCAAAAGGAGTGATCACCTCCTCGAGAACCTGCCACATCTGCTATTGCCACTCGCCCATGCGTTACATCTGGGATATGTACTCGGCATACAGGCAGAATATGGGATTTCTAGTGGGCAGCGTTTTTTCGCTGACGTCGCATTACATGCGACTTTGGGATTATGCCAGTGCGAGACGCGTCGATTATTTCTTGGCGAACTCCCTCTTCACTGCTTCGCGTATCCGAAAGTGCTACGGACGAGACAGTACGGTGGTTCATCCACCGGTCGAGGCCTCAACCTCAAAGCTAAGCGATAAGGGTGGCGAGTACTACGTGGCGATTGGGCGCTTGGTTCCCTACAAGCGATTTGACTTGGCAATTACTGCCTGTTCGGCATTGGGCAGGCGCTTGAAGGTTATCGGCAGTGGACCAGCGGAAAAGGCTCTCCGCCGAATGGCTGGACCCACGGTGGAATTTCTTGGACAGGTCAGCGATCAAGAACTTCGCAAACATCTCGCCGACTGTCGCGCGTTGCTCTTTCCAGGAGAGGAGGATTTTGGCATTGTTCCGGTGGAGGCACAGAGCTTCGGCAGGCCCGTAATTGCTTATGCCTCAGGCGGCGTGCTGGAAACTGTGCGGGGTATTTATCCAGGCAAAGCTAGAGTGGAGAACCCGACGGGAGTCTTCTTCCGGGAGCAGTCTTCGTCGTCTTTGACGAAGGCAATCCTCGAATTCGAATCGATGGAACATGATTTCTGTCCACAGACCATCCGCGAACATTCGATACAATTTGACACAGCGATGTTCAAGCGTCAGATTTCCGAGTTCATTGCTTGCGCGCTCGAAGACTTCACAGCACGGAATCGGATAGATGCAACCGAGAGAGGCAACGAGTCGTTTGGCAAACCGCGCGGATCCGATGGTTCGGCCTAGACCCGAATCGGAATCAAAACGCGGTTACACCATTTCTTGCTTTCCGTTCCAACGCTCCCTGATTGCGTCCAGGCGCTGGCGGTTTTCGGGCAATTCGGAGGCGCGGGCCCAGTTTTCTCGCAGCAAGATCCAGAAAGAAGCAACAAAAAACGCGAAAATCGTCACCGCAATCACAATCAGGGCGCGGTGCGGGGATGACTTCTTGTCAGGAATGACGGCAGGATCTACCACCTGAATAATCGCCCCCTCGCGCGCTTCATCAAGTTTGGCGACTTCAAATTCCTTCGCAAGCAGTTCGAAGACCGTCTCGTGATACTTGAGATCGCGCAAGCGACGGAGGTACTCCATCCCGGATCCTGTTACCCTTCCTTTGGAAAGGTTGATGTCAGAGCCGACGTCCTGTTGTGAGCCTGCCAGGTGTTCGAGTTGCTTTTGGAGCGCCGCTAGTTCCTGCTTAGCAAGGACGAGAGAAGGATTGTCGTCGGCAGCGAAAGTCTGCATGCTCTGAATCTGCACCTCTTTCGCGACAACCTGGGCGCGCAAGATGGCGGCGGACTCAATCAGCGCTCGGGCTTGACTGTCGATCTGCAGAACGCCAGTGGACTGTTGAGTCTTCCTCATGGCCTCTTCGGCTTCGGTTAGATTGTCCTTGGCCTGCTGCAACTGCTGCTCGAAGAACAACCGGCGGCGCGCGGCTTCCGTGATCGCCAGTGTGGCGGAGAGTTTGCGGAATTCTTCGACGTAGCCATTTGCCATCTCGGAAGCCCGCTTCGGGTCGTGATCCTCTACCGTGACGCGAATTAAGCCATCCTTTGTCCCAACAACGGCGGTGGTGCGGTTCTCCAACTCCTTGCGTGCGTCCGACAATCGCTTTTCGCGGTACTCCTTCATCAGGTCGAAACGCTGGATCATGGCGTCTTCCACTGTCCGGCTAGTCAACAGGGAGACGTACATATCGGCCTGGTTCTTGATACCAAGACTGCCACCAGCGAGCGCAGCTAGCGATCCCAGCGATCCCACATTCCCGAGTTGTCCGAGCAAGGCCGACCCCAGGGATGAATTTTGCTGCGGAGGGAGCAGCACAGTCTTTGCCTCGTATCGGACAGGCAGCAGGAAGGAAACCACCGTTGCCAGTACAAAACCGCCCAACACGAAGCGACCGATGAAGCGCTTGTCGCCAGAAAGGAGAACCAGAATATCGAGTAGCGAGAATTCGGACTTGGTCTGAGACCGGCCTGTTTCCTTTTCCTGATCAATCGGTTCGGCTTGAATTTCAGTCTGAATCATCGTATCCGCGTGACTCACCAGTTTACTATCGTGACACCTATGGACAGTGATTCTATCAGGCTTCCTTGCCCGAAACTTGCATCCTAGAGACGGGGCATCTGCGATGCGAAATCGGGTATCAGAGTGCCCCGTTGTTTCTTACGGACACATGTTTCCAGTTTCGTGCTAGCTTTAGGTCAATTCAGAACTCTGACAGAAAAATAGCGGGACACGAGGATCCATCGGTGGTCAGACATCTGCAATATGAAACCGGATCGATACGAGGCGAAGAGTGATTGTGGTGCGAGACTGCTACCAACAGGACGTCGGATGAGGTTTGCTAGACCTCTCGTCCATGCGTCCGAACCTGGATGCTCCTGTGCCAAGACCGTGATGACCTCGTGGTTGCTGGTCCTGGTCATGGGCGGGAGTTTGGTCGCCAACGCACAGACGCCAGCCAACGAAAAAAATACTCCCGACCCTCCAAAGCCGGAAGTCCAGTCTCCCGAGCCACCTCCGCTTCGCTTGAAATCCCTTCCGCGCAATCTCTTTGAGGATCAGAAGAGCTTCTGGACAACCCCATTCCACATGACCGAGCGGCAATGGCAGTGGACCGTGCCTCTGGCCTTTGTTGGCGCCGGACTGTTGGCGACCGACACTGCCGTGGAGAGACACGTTCCCACAAGTCCAACGACGGTTTCACATAGTGTCACAGCTTCGAACGCCGGCCTCGCTGTCATGGTCGGCGCCGGCGCCGGAATGTTCCTGTTGGGAGAGACCGGGCATAACGATCAGCAACGTGAGACTGGATTACTCAGTGGGGAAGCAGGCATCGACGCGTTGCTGGAGACGACAGTCTTCAAGTACACGCTGCGAAGGGAGCGGCCCTTTGTCGGCGACGGGCGAGGGCGTTTCTTTCAAAGCGGGGGCGACTCATTTCCTTCCGAGCATGCGTCCGTCAGTTGGGCGATTGCCAGCGTGATTGCTCACGAGTATCCCGGACCCATGACGCAACTGCTGGTCTACGGCTTGGCAGGAGCGGTGAGCGCCGCGCGCGTAACCGGACAAAAGCACTTCGCGACGGACGCCCTAGTGGGCAGCGCCCTCGGCTGGTACACGGGTTGGCAGGTTTTCCGCTCCCACTCTCACTATAGTGCGGCGGAGATCGCGAGATATGGCACGTTCAGCAAAGGGGATGAGGATAACGGCCGTGACTGGCAGAATATGGGTTCCAGCTACGTTCCGGTCGATAGCTGGGTCTATCCGGCTTTTGACCGGCTCATAGCTTCCGGCTTTATTCGTGACCGGACAGTTTCCATCCGGCCCTGGTCAAGGCTGGAGTGCGCGCGGATCCTGTCGGAGGTTCATCAGCGGTTGGAGGCCGACATTGATCTTCCCGATGCGCACATGATGAAGCTGATTTCTGACCTTGACTCCGAATTTGCAGTAGAAACGCAGCTGAGAAATGGCGACACTCCGAATGTCAGCGCGGAATTGGAATCCGTCTATAGCCGATACACCGGCATCAGTGGCCAGCCACTGCGTGATTCCTTCCACTTTGCCCAGACGATAGCAAACGACTTTGGTCGCCCTTACGGGGAGGGCGCAAACAACGTCTCGGGTTTCACCAGCAATGCCGCAGCTGGCCCCTTTTTTCTCTACGTCCGCGGCGAATATCAGTATGGTTCGTCGATCCAGGAGTACACCCAGGCGCAGGCACAGGACGTTGCCGCCTCGGATGGGTTGCCGGTCAACTCCGTTCCAACTTTTGGAGTGAGTTCCCGGATCCGGACAGTGGAAGCATACGCAGGCCTCAATATTGGCAATTGGCAGTTTACTTTCGGGCAACAAGCCCTTTGGTGGGGGGCCAACCGCAGCACCAGCCTGTTGCTGTCCAATAACGCTCAAGCCATTCCGATGTTGCGGCTGGAGCGGACCAGTCCATGGAAATTGCCCAGCGTGTTCGGTGTACTCGGCCCCATGTCTATCTCTGCCTTTATTGGGCGACTCGGAGGGCACCGATATCTTCGCTTGGGTCCCGATTTCGTGCTCTATGGCGATGGGATTCATCTGGTGGATCCCCAGCCCTACATCTGGGGAGCAAACATTGCTTTCAAGCCCACATCTAACTTGGAATTAGGGTTCGCCATCACAGCGGTTTTTGCAGGATATGGCCGGCCACTGACTCTCCACACATTTCTTCACACCTTTTCGCAGCACGGCAATGCACAACCAGTAGACCCCGGAGATCGGAGCCCAGCCATGAGCGCTGCCTACCGGCTTCCCAAACTGCGGGACAAAGCGGTGCTCTATGCGGACGCATTTAGTGAAACTCAGCCTTTTCCGCTGTTCTTTCCTCTCGAGTCGGCTCTGAACGCAGGAATCTATTTGCCGAAGGTACCCCTGATCAAGAATCTGGATCTCAGATGCGAAGGTATTTACACGAACATTCCTGGACATAATGCTGGCAACAATTCGTACTATGTGAACGCTCATTATGCCGAGGGTGACCGCAACTATGGCCAGCTCTTCACGAGTTGGATTGGGCGTGGCGGCAATGGAGGCCAGGCTTCCGCGACGTATTGGTTCTCCGGTCGCAATCAGGTCACGACGAGCTTCCGCCGAATAACTTCGGATCAGAGTTTGCTCAAAGGCGGAAACGTCGACGACTTTTCGGGTAGCGCAGTTTGGATGCTCCGACCCCACGTAGAGCTTGCCGCCTCCCTGCAATATGAACGCTGGAATTTTCCTGAATTGAATCCGGGCCCGCGTACTAACCTTTCCGCTTCGATTGGGATCCGCTTGTGGCCCAAATTGCGCGCGGCTGCGGGACCATCTACCCCGGGTCGTTCAGCCGCGCACCCGTAAGCGCTTTGGTTCGTCGATAAGTATCTTGATAAACCGCTCCCTTGAAAAGAACCGTTTTATTTTTATTGTGATCTATAATGTCTCTTGTCTAAGGGGCGGGCCGGACTTAACAGAGGGTTGAAGTGTGCTCTCCGTGGGCTGACCGATCTTTAGCATACGCCCGGATGCTTTCCTCTTCCAGGTGTAGCCTTCAGAGTTCTCAGTTCTTCGGCGTGATGGAGCCTGGGCCACAGTCAGTTTTTTCCGGGTGCCGTCCGGTATGCCCTTCTCCTTTCCAAGATGCAACTTAATTTTGTTAAAGTTGATTGTGGTACCATCACTGGTTAGCGCGAGGGGGGCCCGTGACGGACCGCAAGGGGCTTGCTAGCTGAGGTTGGGTCTTGTCTCGCGATCCTCGTCTCGAATTCGGCGCAACGTGGAGCTCCCTTGTAGTTGAGCCTCTGCATGAAAAATCGCGCGCGCTCTGTGCGCGGGAATCCGTTTCGGCTACCAACGTTTTTGTATCTCTCCGAGAACAAACGGTTTTCATAAAAAAACCGCGCATAGGCAACGCCGATTGGGGTCACAAAATCAAAGCCACCATACGAAATGCCCGATGGAGCAAGGGATGATTTCTCGGATCCACTATTACGGTGGTTTATTGCGGGTATTTATTTACACGCTGCCGCTGTTCGCCTTCGGAATTTCCTCTTACCTCCGATTTGGCAACGCGTGGCTGCCCTATGTGCCCAACGTTGTGACACGGGATTATTTAATTCTGTTGCTGTTCACTGAATTCGTCTGGATTCTTGTCGCCAACTACTACAAGCTTTCGTCGGTTGCAGATCTGTTTTTTGAATACACCGGCATACGGGCCTCGTTCTTTGCATGTTTTGCTACTTTGCTCATGCAAACAGCCCTGCTTGTTTTTGGCAAAGAACTGATCGTCTCGCGGACATTTATCCTCCTCAGCAACGTCGTCCTGTTTATCTGCGTGGTGGCTGCAAGAAACTTCTTTCGCCTCACATCGGCGTCGTCGAAGTGGCCACGCAAACGTGAGCGGATTCTCGTGATCGGGACCGATCAGCATGCGCGAAGAACCGTCACTTTGCTGCGTCGCATCCCATTTTTTCACTGTCAAATTCAAGGCTACGTGCAGCTCCCTGGACAATCCGTTCTGGTTCACGATGCGCCAGTGATCAATGCGGCGGAGCCACTGGACCTTGAGGGGTTGAGTTTTGACGAAGTGGTAGTGGCCATACCGGCCAATCGCTACTTGCAAGTTTCCTCGGTTCTGGACGATTTACAGGATCTCGGCAAACCGATTCGTGCCGTCCTAGATCTCGGACCGCGACTTTCGGTTGGTGAAAAGGTGTTCCAGGTAGGCCGTCTGCAGATGATGAATCTCGCCATCTCTCCGGTTGAAAGCTTCGCGTATACGGTGTTGAAACGGACTTTTGACTTGGTTATTGCAGTTCTTGGAGTCGTGGCTCTCAGCCCGTTGTTGCTCGTGATTGCAGTCCTCGTCAAACTGAGCTCTCCCGGCCCGATCTTGTTTCGCCAGGAACGAGTCGGCCGGCACGGAAAGCGCTTCATGCTGTTGAAGTTCCGTACCATGTATTGCTGCACCGCCGTCGAGAGCGACACTACTTGGACGATCAAGAACGACCCCC
This sequence comes from uncultured Acidobacteriaceae bacterium, assembly GCA_963822545.1. GTDB lineage: Bacteria > Acidobacteriota > Terriglobia > Terriglobales > Acidobacteriaceae > Acidiflorens. Next base: position 165,237 of record CAWGIB010000009.1, on the reverse strand, counting down.
GTTGCACCCCGATGGGCGGGGTACTTCGCAAGTTTAGCCTCGATGAGTTGCCTCAGCTTTTTAATGTGATTCGCGGGGAGATGAGTCTTGTCGGGCCGCGTCCAGAACGACCTCATTTTGTCACTAAGTTCCGCGCCGACATCGAGAAATACAACAGGCGTCACTACTGTCAGGTCGGTATGACTGGATGGGCCCAAGTCAACGGGTTGCGCGGGGATACTTCGATTTCGGACCGGCTCCAATACGACCTCTACTACGCTCACAACTGGAGTTTTGCCCTCGATTTGCAGATCCTCGCTCGCACCGTATTCATCGCTCTGAGAGACGAAAACGGATATTAGAGTGCGGCCCGCTGGCAGAAAGGACTTTCCGCGCGCAAGTTCCTATCGTTTCGCGGCGACTTTCTCGACGACAAAAAAACCAGCGCACGGGTTACGCCGCCGGGGATTCAGAAAACACTATTCTGGTATCCGCAGCGCGCGTGACTCACCTCTTCTGGGGTGGCGTTCCTCGCGAAGATGGCTGTGGAAGGACTTGGCCCTTTCCGATATAAGATCAACAAACCATCTATGCCTCCCCTCAGCCCAGACCGACCTGAATGCTGGCCTGCCCTTCCCCTCGACTCCTGGAAAGACACCTATGCCACGCTCCACATGTGGAGCCAGATTGTGGGCAAGGTTCGTCTCCGCCTGACGCCGCTCGTAAACCACTGGTGGAATGTTCCATTCTACGTTTCGGCCCGGGGACTCACGACCTCTCGCATCCCGTACGGACACCGCGCTTTTGAACTCTGGTTTGATTTCATCCGTCACCAGCTTGTGCTCGAGACCAACGATGGAATCGTCAAGATGATTCCGCTCGCCCCTCGCTCGGTTGCCGACTTCTACGCCGAGTTCATGTACATGCTTCGCTCTGCCGGCATCGAAGTCAAGATTTGGCGTATGCCTGCAGAAATTCCCAATCCAATTCCCTTCGATCAGGATCACACCCATCACTCCTACGATCCCGCCGCCGTCGAGAAGCTCTGGCGAATCCTCCTCTCAGCCGACGCCGTCTTTAACGAATTCAGGGCGCGATTCATCGGCAAAAGCAGTCCTGTCCATTTCTTCTGGGGAAGCTTCGATCTCGCCGTCACGCGCTTTTCTGGGCGCCGCGCTCCGGAAAAGCCCGGAGCCGACGTGATTACGCGCGAAGCCTACTCCCACGAGGTCAGCAGCGTCGGTTTCTGGCCCGGTGGAAGCGACGTAAAGGGGGCAGCCTTTTATTCCTATGCGGCACCCGAGCCCCCGGGATTTAAGGAGGTCCCTGTTCGACCGGCCGCTGCCCACTACTCGAAGGAACTCGGCGAATTCCTCATGATGTACGACGACGTCCGTACCGCAGCATCGCCGACCTCAACATTACTCGATTTCTGTCAGAGTACGTACGAAGCGGCTGCCAACCTCGCTAGGTGGGACCGCGGCACACTGGAAAAATAGCTCCCCAGTATGAACTAAAGCCCGAGCCGCGATCAGTCCCCTTTTCCATCCCCAACCATCGTCTTGACACTAGTCGTTGTAACGACTATTATGGGTTTGTGAAAAATAAGCCAGAATCCCGCAAGCGCCAGGCCCTCCCCTCCGCCGAAGAGGCCGTCTTCCTGGATCTGCTGCGAACTACCGACATGCTCTCTCGAGGTATGGCGCATCTCCTTAAAGCCGAGGATCTGTCGTCGACGCAATACAACGTTCTGCGAATCCTTCGCGGCGCACCCGACGGCCTTCCGTGCGGGGAGATCGCCAATCGCATGATCACACGCGATCCTGACGTGACCCGTCTTCTCGACCGCATGGAAAAACGAAAACTGATTTCTCGCTGCCGCGATGAGCACGACCGCCGGACCGTAATGACCAGGATCACCCCCGAAGGCCTCGACGTACTCGGAAGACTCGACGAGCCGATCCAGTCAGGTCATCGCAAACAATTGGGGCATTTGGGACGGGAACGACTCCGCGCCTTAACGGAACTGCTGCAAGCGGCCCGCTCAGAGATCAGCTGATTTTTTGTTTCTGATACTTGTTGCGACGATTATCGTCGTAACGCATCTAATGCATAGGAGAGAAAACAACCATGACCACACTCACTGCACCGGCAACTACCACCACCTGGAACATAGACCCCGTCCACTCCGTGGCCGAGTTCAAGGTGAAACACATGATGATTTCCAACGTGAAGGGCCAGTTCCCGAAGCTCAGCGGAAGCCTGACTCTCGACGAATCGGACCTCGCAAAGTCTCGAGTAGAGGCTTCGATCGACGCATCCTCAATCGAGACGCGTGATCCGCAGCGTAACGCGCACCTGAAGAGTGGCGACTTTTTCGACGTCGAGAAGTTCCCTACGCTATCCTTCGAGTCAACCGCCGTCCGGCCGGTGAAAGATGGCGAATTGTCCGTCGAAGGCGACCTGACCATTCACGGCGTCACGCGCAAGGCGAACTTCACCGTAGAAGGTCCAACTCCGGCTGCCAAAGACCCTTGGGGCAATATGCGCGTAGCCGTTTCGGCCACCACCAAAATCAATCGCAAAGATTTCGGATTAACCTACAATGCCGTCCTCGAAACCGGCGGCATTCTCGTTGGCGAGGAAGTAACGATCACGCTCGATGTTCAATTTATAAAAGCCTAATTGGCTCGTGCCACCTTGCGACAATTTCGTGGCGCAGAAAGAGGAAGTATGTCGCTCCGCCCGGTAAGAGAGATTATTCAGCCCAAGCCCACCATCGAGGGCGCGGGGGTCAAGTTGCAGCGCGCTTTTGGATTCGGCAAGACCAAAGATTTCGATCCGTTTCTCCTGTTGGACGATTTTCGCAACGACAACCCGCAGGACTACTTGGCCGGATTTCCCTGGCATCCGCATCGTGGCATTGAGACTATCACCTACGTTCTCGCCGGATCGGTCGAGCACGGTGACAGTCTCGGCAACAAAGGCAAGATGACTGCCGGCGACGTGCAATGGATGACCGCGGGTAGCGGCATCCTCCATCAGGAGATGCCCCGCGGCGATCAACAAGGCCGCATGCACGGTTTTCAGTTGTGGGCGAACCTGCCCGCACCGCTGAAGATGACTGACCCGCGCTATCAGGATATTCCTGCAAGCGCGATCCCCGAAGTCACTGATGATGACGGCACTCGCGTGCGTGTCATCTGCGGCGAATTCTGGGGAAAGAAAGGGCCTGTCGAAGGTGTCGCTGCTGATCCGAATTACCTCGACATCTCGGTTGCACCCGGTCAGCGCAAGCGACTGAAGGTCGAGACGACCCGGAACGCCTTTGCCTACGTCTTTGCAGGCTCCGGCACGTTTCGCGACGCCTCGGATCCTCGCGCCGTCCTCACCGAGCACGTCGAGAAACCCGACGCCCCGGCCAAATACGAGGCCGGCAATCACTCGCTGGTCTTGTTTGATCGAGGCGACGAGATCAGCGTTCAGGCAGGCGATGAGGGGATTCGGTTCCTGCTCGTTTCCGGCAAGCCGATCGAAGAACCGATCGCATGGTACGGACCGATCGTAATGAACACGCAGGAGCAACTGCGTGAGGCGATGTCCGAATTGCAAAGTGGCTCATTCATCAAGCATCGATGACCGAGCCCACAATCGAAGCGCATGATCTCGCTGCCAAGCGAGATCATCCTTCGGCTGTTGTCGAAACACAAATATCCAAACTCACTTCCCTGCTCAACTAAATTTTATCTGGGTCCAATCCGCTCTGGCATCGCATCCTTCTCTGCCGCGCGCTTATCGCCGCGTCCCTTTTAAGCAAAAATGGGGACCGCTTTCGCAGCCCCCACTGGAAAAACTGCTTCTCTGTTTACTTGCCCGTTCCCGACAGCGGCAAGGTTTGTGGACTGTTAGGAGCATTGTCCGTGAACGTAATTGCCCCTGTTCGCGCGCCTGTTTGGGTTGGATGGAACGTGACCTTGATTTCGCAAGTCGCGCCCGCTGCAACCGAGCTACCGTTCACGCAGGGAGTTATTTTCTTGGTCTGTTTTACCGTCGCGAGCGCGAAGTCGCCGCTCGCCACGATGTTGGAGATGGTAAGAGTCGCGTTTCCGGAGTTGGTCACAATGACCTTTTTCGGATTGGTCGTCGTTCCCACCACTACTTTGCCCCACTTCAGCGAAGTCGGACTCAGAGTAACGGCCGCACCGCCGCCGCCACCGCCGCCAGCCAGGGCATTGATCAGACCGGAGTTCGGACTACCCCAACCGGTGATCAGATCGTAGCCAGCCACCGCGGGGAAGCCGTTATTGCCGCTGGTGATGTCGTGGAAATCACTGGTGTAGCTTCCGGTCAGACCGAGCGGATAAATGATTGGGTTGATGAAGCCGGGTGCCGCAGCGCCGTTGGCAACCGCCTGTTGATTGACCAGAGCCATGTAACCGGCCCACATCGGCGCGGCAAAGCTTGTTCCGCCCCACCCGCCACCGCATCTGGCCTTGTGGCAAACATAAAAGTCGAAATTGGCTTCAGCCGCGACGTCTGGTCCGTTACGCAGCGTCTTGGAACCCTTGTTTTGAGAGGTGATCACACCGGTGAGTTGCTGATAGGAAGGAATCGCAATTCCGTCCGGAGAGATTCCGCCGCCGCTATCGGGCCAGCCGATCTCCGACTTCCAGGAACCACCCGCACCGTTGGTCTGCAATTCCGTGCCGCCGACGCCGATTACCCATACGTCATCACCCGGGTAAGCAAAGCCACCGGACACCCACGCGCCACTATCGCCGACTGCATCGAAGAAGCTCTGTCCCTGTGATGCCATCTGCTGGTAATAGGGATCGTCGGTGCCGGGATCTGCCGGCATCCACGACCACGAACTGCTGATCTGCAGGCTCAACGGCGCCTTCGCAGTCGTAACCATCGCACTGAGGCACGCCGTTTCGTCAAAGGTGCCGGAATTGTAGGCATCACCGCAGACGAAGTTGTAGAGCATAGTCGAGCCAGGGGCCATGCCCATAGCCTGAGTCATGTCTAGAGTTTGTTCGGCATCGTCGCAGGCGCCGGTGCAAGTCGTGCCGTATCCGCCCGTCGAAACAAGAGTGGGAGTGTAGGGTTCCGTTTGCTTAGCGTTAGTGTAGTAGAGGGTCAGGTCGGACAAGGTGGTACCGGCCAACTCGAGTAGGCCGATGTTCTGGCCGGCGCCGGTAAGAGCCGATCCGCCATAATAAGCAGCCCTCATGTCGCTACCGCAGTAGGTGCCGCTGGGACAAGAACCTTGAACCACTTGGGGGCGGGCCTTGTGGTGCACGAGCGGGCGCGGGAGTTCATAGTTGTCCAGACCGGAAACGTGCCATAGCTGGAACGGCAGATCCGCCTGAGGTTCGCGGTCTGGCGCAAAGAAGGTACGGTTCTCCGTCGGGTGCTGATAAAGGCCCATGGTCACGTGGAAAGCCTTCTCAACCTGCGCGACCGTGCCCTTCAGCTGAAGGTCACGCCCCTCGCGCGTGCCGTCGATGATCTTGAATCCGTTCTCTTTCGCGAAGCGAACCGTAGCATCCCAATCTTCCTGGCTCGGTCCGAAGCGCGCCGTAAATTCCTGTGGTGTGACGAAGTGCCGGTAGTCCGGGCTGGAAGGATCGTAGATGTGCTGCAAGAAATTTTCGAGCTCTGGTGCATGACGCAGCGCGAGAACAACGCTGAAATTCATGGTTTGCGTTGCCGGCATCCGACCAAGCGACTGCGCTTCGCCATTCACCACCGCACCGCGCGTATGCCGAGTCATCGTAGGCTGCGGCGCCGCCTGAGAAACAACACTCCCGATCGCCACTAATGCGAATGCGACCGCGAATAAAAACCTCATTTTCCGAATCATGTTTTCTCCTTAGACTTCGTAAGCTGCTGGTTGACGACCGTGGTGATTGGGGAGGATTGTGCGCTGCCAGATGTCAGAACCCGCGGTGGGCGCCAGTTTACGACTAGGATGAAGCCCGCGTCGCAGATTTCGAAACCGCGTAAGTTTACACCGATTCGCATGTGAACAACACGAATAAACAGAAATAAAAATGATAAAACTTACTAGAAAGGGCAAAAACTGTACTATCACTAGTAGTACTACTCCCCAAAAACAACCTTATCCGCATAGCCCACCACCATGGTCTCCGTAAACGTTCACAATAGGCTTGACCGTTTTACCCTCCGGGGACCAAGTCCAAGGAAGAAACCGAACACCGTCGAATCTGTAGATGCCCTCGGAGTCAGATGAAAACCAAAGGTAGCCATCCGAGGTTTGCGCAAGCGCTTCGATGCCAGGCGGCTCAGAGCCATCTTGTACCCGCCGGGAGGTGTGCATGTATTGAGTGAGATGTTTGTCTGGATCGAGGGCGTGAACTAATGTTGTACCGAACGACAGATAGAACAGAAAGACGCACGAGATGACCGCAACGGTTTTGCCGGGCAAGTTAAAACGGCGAGGAACTATCTTCCGCATGTGGGTAGCCGAAAAACATCACACATTATGGCACCCGGTCCAATACGACTCAAACGTCCTTCAATTAGCGAGTAAGGGTCAAGGAACGTCATGGCCAGCCGAAAGGGTGCCCGAGCTCTGCTTTGGCGCCAGGGGCAAATGGAGGCGCTCGCACATATCCAGCGAGTATGCCGTTTCGGCTAGGAATTGTGCTCCAAAACGCTTCAAAAATGACAGCACCTCTTCCCCGAGGCCGTCGACAAACATCAACTCCGTAATATCAACTTCCAATCCCATTTCGGTGTTGCTTCGGGTGACGAGCGCACGGACTTGTTCAGCTCGCTCGCCGGTCAGTCGGCCTTCGAGTTTGAAGGTCAGAATGTCGACTGTTTGGCTCGTTGTGACGCGTAGCATTTGTGAGCTCACGATGGATTTGTTCCCGTCCTCGAGAGGCGGGCCAATGAGAGTTGCAGTTACTATGCCGAGAGTTCTGTTTCTAACTGATTGATAATAGGTGGCGTTCTAGAATGAGCAGAAAAAGATGTGGGGCAATAGCCCGCATGCGGTCAGGCTCGGTAATCGGCGCGAGTGATGCTTAGCCGGTTCATCTTGTTCTGAAGTGTGGTTCTCTTTAGACCGAGGCGCTCTGCTGCGCCTCCCTTTCCTGCAATCTTTCCGGACGCATTTTTCAGCGCATCAAGAATGGTCTGCCGCTCCACTTGCTCGAATGTGGAAACAGCAGAAACCACTGAACGTTCAGCAGATCTCCTCAGCTCAGTCCGAGGCACGTTCAATTCGTCCCCCTGTGTGAGAATCACGCAGCGCTCAATGAAGTTCTCGAGCTCGCGAATATTACCCGGCCAGTCGGAAGCGATTAGTGCCTCCATGGCTCGTTTCGGGATTGACCGAATATGTCTCTGCATTCTGCGGGACAACCGTGACACAAAGAAATGCACCAGGAGCGGAATGTCCTCGCGTCTCTCACGAAGCGGCGGGATTTCGATTGGAAACACGTTGAGCCTGTAAAAAAGGTCTTCGCGAAACTGATTGTTGCGGATCATGCCTTCCAGATTGCGATGCGTGGCCGCGATTAAGCGAACATCCACTTGAAGCGTCTTTGTGCTTCCAAGGCGTTCGAAATTCCGCTCCTGCAAAGCACGCAAGAGCTTGGGTTGCAAGTCCATTGTGATATCTCCGATTTCATCGAGGAACAGACTGCCGTGATCCGCCAATTCGAAGCGGCCGCGCTTCTGGATCAGCGCTCCGGTGAAGGCACCCTTCTCATGCCCGAACAATTCGCTCTCCACCAGTCCCGAAGGAATGGCCGCACAGTTCAGGCGGACGAATGTTCGCGCACGGCGCGGGCTGCGATTATGAATGGCCCGGGCGACCAGTTCCTTTCCCGTACCAGTTTCGCCGTGGAGCAGCACAGTAGAACTGGTGGGCGCCACGATCGCGACTTGATCCAGTACCTTGCGGATGGCGGCACTCTTGCCAACGATATCTTCAAAGTTGTACTCGGATTCTATTTCTGCTTCGAGATAGAGTCGCTCTTCTTCCAAGCGGGCTGCGGATGCGTTCAGGCGCCCATAGGCAAGCGCATTATCTAGCGCGAGCGATATCTGGATCGCAATCTGTGACAGGAGATCCAAGTCTTTTTGTCCGAACGCATCGGTCTTGCGGCTGCCCACCGCTAGTAAACCGATCGGACCGCCTCCTGTGGTGAGCGCAACCAGAGCCAACGATGAGATCGACTCTGCTCTCAATGAGCTTGCGAACGACGCCGGCAGGTTCCCGAAATCCGCCGTCGTCAAGATGTCAGCACGCCGTGCACGGAGTTTTTCAGAATCCTCTGCGTTTAAGTCGGCCGATGCACTTTCCGATATGGCGCCCTTACTGATGGGAAAATCCAGACCGACTCCGCGGAGTTCGCTCGAGTCTTTATCAAGGATCCAGTAGGCGGTGAAGTCACTCACAAAATACGAACGGATCGATGCACTCGCCGAGTGAAGCACGTCATTAATGTCTAGCTTGGCAACATGGTTGTTGATTTCGAGCACTAGGCGAAGGCGGTCGCGCTCGCTCGCGAGTTCACGCTGGTACTGCTCTGCGCGATCTTTCGCGAAGGCACATTCGAGTGCAACTGCTACGTGCGACGCTAGAGAACCAAGAACTTCGACATCTTCCTGAGCGAATTGCTGGCCTTGCAACTTGGGTGTCGACAGAATGCCGAACTGTTTCTGGACCGTAGAGACGGGAAAAAGATATGTGCTCCGCCCTACAACCTCCGGTGCAAACGAGGCCAGATCAGGATGCTTCAACATTTCTTGCGCCAGTTCGGGTATAAAGACCGGCTTCTGCTCATCAAGTACTTTCGCCACGGCACCAATGCGTAATAGCTTGGCTCCGACTTTGATCGCCGGCGCATCGTCATCTCGATCAAACTCGAAGCTAGCCAGAGTTTGTCCATCATTGCTCAACAGGTACAGTTCCACCCCATGCAACTTGGACGTGCTTGCCAGAACGCCACGGAGGCTATGCAGAACAGCTTTGACGGTGGGCTGATCGGCCACGGCACTGAATGCACCAAGTAGAGTTCGATATCGATCATCGGTCATTGTCATGGCTCTGGTGCTCTCCTGCAATTCACTTGCCTGCAAATAAATTCACATCCGTTGTCGCGAGCGTGTCGATTCTAATGGATGTGCGACCGAATACTGCCACAGCACAGGCAGTGCCGTTGAGCGTCAAGTATCCACTGATTCCAGCCTGCGTGCAATAAAGACAGGGACTTGCCATGCATCGGTGTGTTCATCGCAAACCTCCAAAGATCTTCAACCTGAGGAGACTGCCACCGTCATTGGCACGCCGCCATCACACTGCGATTTGACCTGCATGAGTGCATGCCGCGACGACGAGCACTGACCCAGTTGGCGGTCTGACTGCCCATCCCGCGGCACTACCGGTGCTCGTGCCCGCTGCCCAAAAAACGACTGCCCATATAAGGGCAGTGGCATTGCGATCCCTCCGCAAGGTTGCGTGACCCGCAATGAAATCCACCACTTAGCCCTGGCATCACTTTGGCGCGCCGATTGCCTTTGTCATTCACGTCACAGCTGGATGTGATCGCAATCACAGCCGGTCGTGAGCGGGATCAATGGGGTGAGGCAATACCGTTCATCGCCACGTATCCCCCTAAACATTCGGAATTGGGATTTCACGCACGCCTCGATCGTAGGAGAAGACATGCAAAGACTCACAAAATTCACGGCGCATCTAGTGCCACCTGTTCTGGTGTTGTGGCTCGTTTTTCTTGGCGGGCGGTGCATTGCTCAAGAAGTAGACGTACCGACTGGACGCGGAAGCGGCTCGGTTGTCGCGCCCACGGGCTGGGCAGAACTGATCGCCCCTGTGCAACAGCGAATCGATCTCAAATTCTACGGTTTCTACATCGGCGAAGTGAAAGCACCGTCAGCACAGTTTGACGCCACTTTTCGCGCGACAAGGTTTCTGTCGATCACTCCCAGCTATCTGTATTACTCGATCCCTGCAGACGGGCTTAATGAACTCGCGAATCATTCGGGAGGATTTACTAACACTTACGAGGAGCATCAATTTCGGATTGATGGAACAGTTATGTTCTCGGTCCACAAGTTCGAAATCTCCGAGCGCAATATGTATGTCAGAAGGTTTCTTCCAACATACATGGATGGTGGAAAGTCTCTTCCAGAAAAAGAGATCAACCGCTATCGCTATAAGATCGCGATCGCATACCCCCTCGCGGTTAAGGGCCGCATCTGGAAACCTTTCGCGTCCTACGAAGCCTTTTACGACCAGGGAAGCGGGTGGACGAAAAACCGAGCATGGACTGGCGTCACCGTGCCCATCGAGAAGCATGTGTCGTTTCAGCCCTCCTACATGTGGGAAAGCACAAACGGAATCAAAGACCTCCGTTACTTAATGTTTGGTCTGATCTTCAGAATGCCATCGAGATAAGAAGCTGATTTCTATTCAACACTCAATAAGGAGACTTGTATGTCAAAAGGTCCACAACGACTAACTGCAATGCTTGCCCTGATCCTCAGCCTGGTTTTCTGCACCGCCGCGCTGGCGCAGACGCCAATAAACCCATGGAAAAAGGCAGCGCCGTTCCCTATGCCGGACGAAGAACTCTACGGCACTGCCGTTAACGGCAAGATGTACGTGATTGGCGGCTGGGATGACGGCAAAGCTGCCGGCATCAACTACGAGTACGACCCCGCTACCGACAAATGGACTCAGAAGAAAGGAATGCCGCGGTCGGCCCACCATGCCGCCATAGCTACGGCCAACGGCAAACTTTACGTCATTGGCGGCTTCGTGCCTCCAAAGGACACTCAGATCCCAACCGGCGGTGCTTGGGAACCCATCGCCGACGTGTGGGAGTACGATCCGGCGGCCGATTCCTGGAAGTCGCTGGCTTCGTTACCGACGAAACGTGGTGCTGCGGTTGCGGTTGAAGTCGAAGGCAAAATCTACGTGATCGGCGGTGCAACCACGGTGGCAGGTTCTAAGGACCCGTACTTCACTTTCTTCGGTCCATCTTTGGTTCTCACCACCAACGAGGTTTTTGACCCTGCCACGAACAAATGGGAGAGCCGCAGGCCGATGTCGGTGGCGCGGAATCATGCGTACGCCGCAGCCGTTAACGGCAAGATCTACGTGATTGGCGGCCGCACTGGCCACGCCTTCATCCTGTCCGCTACCAACACGGATGTGGTGGAGGAGTACAGCCCCGTAAGTGATATGTGGAGTGCTCCGAAAGAACGGATGCCGACGCCCCGTAGCGGCGGCGCCTGGGGCACCGATGGCCGCAGGATCTACGTAGCGGGTGGCGAGGTGACCACGAAAGAGCTCGTCGGCGCGTTCCGAGCCGTCGAGGCGTACGAGCCGGCCACGAATTCATGGATCTCGCTGCCACCGATGCCAATGCCGCGGCATGGCATCGCGGGCGCGGTGATCGGGAACGAATTACATCTCGTCAGCGGCATGATTCAGTCTGCTGGAGCATTGTCGTTCCTCGACCCGCGTCTCGAAGTCCACACGGGACAGCATGACGTCCTAGAGCTGAACTTCTTCTTTCCAACTCCTCAAACGGGTGCGAAGAAGGAAGAAGCGCCGTCTCGAGATGGTGCAAAGAATGTGGGTGCGGCTCCTTCTTCCGCTGCTGTGAACAACGTAATTGCGACTTCTTCTGCTCGTCTGAAGAACGTAAGCGCGATTTCGACGGAGGGCGCGAACAGCGCAGGCACGGCTTCTTCTGGAGCGAAGAAGTCGTACGTACGTTACAACGTGAACAGTCCCGAAGGTCAGGTGATGCTCGCGAAATACGCGCAGGCGATCGAGATCATGAGAACCCTTCCGGACTACGACACTCATTCCTGGACCTGGTGGTGGAATACCCATTGGATCAAGGGCCCCCCTGCTTTCCTATGGGATTACTCCATGAAAAAGAAAGCAGAGGTCATCGCGGCCCTCCCGAAGGAGTATCAAGCCGATGCCGAGGCTGTATGGGACGGATGCCAAGCTCACCCCTACAACCCGTCGAATCCTGAGCAATATCAACAGTGGTACTTCCTGCCCTGGCATCGGCTCATGCTCAATCAGTTCGAAGGAGTCATTCGCGAGGTGCTGCACGACGAGACCTTTACGCTTCCCTACTGGAACCCGGTCACTGGAAACGACGCTGATTTGGTTCTACCGGCTGTGTTCCGGGCTCCTGGCACCACACTGTATAACGGCACGCGCTGGCCCTGGGTCAATGGCGGCGAACGGATCGACATACTTTACCGGGACTGGCTGAGTCTGGACGCTCTCAACGAGGACTTTTACATCGACTCGCCAACGGGCAGCCACGGCTTTAATCCCAAGTTGGACACCAACCCTCATTTCTTGACACATCTTGCAGTCGGAGGCGATATGGCTGATTTCGCCACGGTCGGCGGTGACCCGTTGTTCTATCTACATCACGCCAACCTGGACCGGATTTGGGAAAGCTGGAATCGACTTGGCCACAGCAATCCAACCGATCCCAAATATCTCAACCGCACGTTTGCATATGGAGACAGGAGTGGCAAGCGCGTCGATCTGCCAGTCAGCGCGGCCGACCGTGTTGCGCAGCTCGGCTACGAATATGACGTCTATGAAAAAGCGCCCAAGCCGGAGCAACTGACCACCGAGGAAGCCGCCGCCAGAGAGAGCACATACAAGGCTCTCCACGAAAAGGCCATGGGCGGTCCGCATGGTGCCCACCATGAGCACAGCATGGAAGCCTCGACCAAGCAGGACACACCCTGAAGCGGGGCCGAGACCGAACGGCATGACGCTTGTCGAATGTCCACCTGCGTTCGCAGATTGATCAACCTATACAAGTAAAGGAGAAAAAACAATGAAGTACGCCTTTGTCATCGCTCGGGTGTTACTGGGCCTCGTTTTCACGGTCTTTGGCCTCAACGCGTTTCTACATTTCTTCCCGAATCCCCCAGTGCCGGGACTCGCGGGACAGTTCATGGGAGCTTTATTAGGCTCGCATTACTACGTGATCGCGTTCGGAACGGAACTCATCGGCGGCGCGCTGCTGCTCAGCAATCGCTACGTGCCGCTCGCACTGACGTTGCTCGGGCCGGTGATCGTGAACATCCTTAGCTTTCACATGTTTTTGGACTCAGAAAACATGGCGCCCGCCATTGTCGTCACGGTGCTATGGGTCGTCGTTTTCTGGCAGGTGCGCAATTCCTTCTCGGGGCTGTTCGTGGCGAAAAAAGCCGGATTGAAATCCGGCAGCCGAGCCCAAGCGCTAGGCGCGGCATAGTTCGGGAAAAACGACGTTCGACCAGCTGAACCAACTGATCGAACAGCGGAAGAGGATATTCCTCGCGCAGAAACTCGGGGCGCGGGCGGAAGCAGCCTGTGAAACCGGCGGACGGCGCCGTCCCAGGCGAAAGGACTAAATCGACATGTTTATCACTTTCCTAGTCGCAAAGATCGTTTTAGGCGGCTATTGGCTGATGGCAGCTCCAGTTCTGTTCTTGCCATTGGGGACTGTTCTTCTCAGCCCGCAAGTGCTGCGCGGAATCTTTGGATATGTGGTGCTTCCGTTAGCAGTCGTATTTGCGGCGTTAGGGGCGATTTTTCTATTCACTCTGCCCTGGCCTGACGCAGTCACAGTAGTTGCTGGAGTTCAGGCAATTTGGCTGCTCGCGGCTGCGATTACGCTACTTAGTCGGAACAGAAAACAACGTGGCCGCCAGTTTCAAGAACTTCGTACGGCAAAATCATCGATCGGGCGATAAAGGAGGAACACATGGCAGTCTATGTCATTGCAAGTCTTACGATCAAAGACACGGTTCGGTTCGAGGATTACAGACGGATGCTGCTGCCAACAATGGCGAAGTATGGCGCGCGATTGGTTGCGCGCGGCGGCCCCATTCTTCTCGAGGGAGAGTGGCCACGCGAACGGCTAATCATCGCCGAGTTCCCCAGCATGGAGCAGGCGCGAGAGTGGTGGGCTTCGCCAGAGTACGCCGAGCCAAAGGCGCTGCGCCAAGCCAAGGCTGACTCGGAACTAGTGATGGTCCAAGGCGTGTAGTGGAAGGCGAAAGCAAACCGCCCGTGGCGAGTGATCGTTATCGGAGGCGGGTCTGTTGGTGGCGAAAAAAGTCGGATTGAAGTCCAGCAGCCGAGGCGAAGCGCTGGGCACGGCATAGTTCGAGAAAACCGTTCGACCAACTGAACCAAGTCTGATCGGACAGCCAGGGTTTGCATTTAAGAGGTAACGTCTCCACAGCTGTGGGGCAGGAAAGGAATGCGCAACCATGACAAAAGTTAAACATCTCGTTCTCATTCTGCTGCTCATTTCCCAAGCTCGCGCCGGGGAGCAGCGAAGTGTCAACCAGTCGAACGAGCCGGGGACGTTCTTTCGGGAATTCGTCGGCCTGAGTGACGACCAGATACAGGATGTTCGTTCGGGGAAGGCGATCGCGATAGTGCTGCAGTCGCCGGTTCCGGATGAGGTCTTCGTCTTCGGCACTGTCTACATCAATTCAACGCCCGAAAAGTATTTAAAGCTTGCGTCCGATGTCGACGCCCTTCGCAAAGTTCCGAGCTTCCTCGCGCTGCGCAAATTCAGCGACCCTCCGCGGCCCGCTGACCTCGATGGCTTCTCTTTCGAGGATGAAGATCTGAAGGACATTCAGCGCTGCCAGCCAGGCCACTGTGAAGTACAACTTCCGGCCGAGACAATGCAAGAGTTTCAGAGGTCGGTGGATTGGTCGGCTCCTAATCGTGCCGACAAGGCAAACCGTCTCGCTCAACGGATGGTCTTGGACGCGCTGCAGCGCTATCAGCAAGGCGGGAACTCGGCGCTCGCCACGTATCGCGACAAGAACCACCCCACTCAGGTAGCAGAGACTTTCGCTTCGCTCTTGCACGAGATCAAGGCGCTGCCCCGCGTACCTGCCTGAATTGGAGCAGTACCTGCTCAAGTATCCAGACGCTGCATCCGATCAGATCAAGTCCGAGTTCTACTGGGAGAAGGTTAATTTCGGATTGAAGCCCACGCTGCGAGTGGTTGCTTTCCGATCAGAAACGGGAGGCACATGCCGGAGTAATCCGGTTAGTGGTACCAAGGGAGGCACCACGCCAAGAAGCAGCGACTGCGTAAGTGGTTGATTAATCTTGGCGTCCCCGACGGGATTTGAACCCGTGTTACCGCCGTGAAAGGGCGATGTCCTAGGCCAGGCTAGACGACGGGGACCTTCCGGCCTGAAAATCTTGCTCACTGCCGGTGTTTACTGTAGACGCTCATACTAACAGTGCGGTTTTTGCCCTGTCAAAGTTCATCCTGTAAAAACGAGCGCTATCCAAAGCTGTGCTATCAGAGATCGTTCTATCAGAGCCCGCGCCTCACAACCTCCCCAACCCCCTTCGCATTTGCCCGACAGCCATTAGAATATCTGTATGGCTGATTCACTGTATCTGAGCCTCTGGTTCCCCAGCTTCGATCTCCCCGACATCTTCCCTCGCACCGTCAGCGTGCTGCGCCAGCTTCCCTTCTCCGCTGCCCGCCCCGGCGTGACCTACGCCGCTGTTCATCCCGTTTCCTGGGGAGAGCCCACTATCCTCGAGCGCCGGTTCGTTCCCGGCCTTCCGCCCGAAGTCGCCGTCGGAACGGTCGCCGAGTTCCTCCACGATGATTACGCCTACGTCTTCGAAGCCTATTGGGATCTCTGGACTCCGCCCACCGGAACGGAAAAATGGGTGCAGGAGCCAACGCTCGTGCGCTTCACCTCCCACGGCCTCAAGTTCGAAGAGAACGCCGCCGCCGCTTCCGGACACATGCAAATCGATTTTGGCCTCGACACATCATTCCTCCACGAAGAAGTCGCACTCACCTCCGAGGCGGAAGACCGCGTCCGCGGCAACGTGCAACGTCTCGTCGAGTTCACCGCCAACGTTGAAAAGCATTCCGGCGTAACCGGACGCCTGCTCTGGTCTGAGTCCGAAGAAAATCTCGCGCAAAAGCTAATCAATCGCTTGCAAAAAGTGCAGTAAGACTTTGGAAGCAACCAATCACACTGCCCCAAGTCGCTCCAAATAAAACCGCGCCCCGCTTGACCTCCGCTGCCCTCGAACGGTAGCATCTCGCGCACGGCTGTTTCCTCGCCTTTTGATTCACCGGAGGTCCGATGAACTCCCTCTCCAATTTGCTCGGAACCATCGCCATTGCATCGTTAACGAGCGTCACCTTCATGTGCGCCAACTCAGCCTGGCCCCAGACCGAACCTCTCAACAAGCCGATTCCGTGGCAGCAACTGACGCCCAAACTGCACCCCAGCCGTAACCGTCCAGATCTGATGGCTCGCTCCGCCGCCGACCAAACCCGTATGAAAGCCGCCCAACAGGCCGGCACCCTTCAAACTCTTCCTTACTGGCAAGGCTCTTTCTCAATCGAAGGCAAGGACTATCACTACACAATTCTCGGCGGCGATCCGACACTCGGAGGCACCACCACCATTCCCGCTGTGATTGTGCCCATCCGCCTCACGATTTCTGATTTCTCCGAGGACGGAAAAACTCCCGTCGTCCTCGACGCCACTCCGATCGTAAAGGACATTCTGAATTCCCCCATCTTCGCCAAGTCAGACTACATCACCGGCAACGCCCAGCAATTCACCGACGCGATGTTGCGCGCGGAATTCCCGCAGGCCGTCGCCAACTGGCACACTCATCTTTTCGCCCACCGTTTACTCAACCATAGACATCGCAGTTGCCAAAGGCGATGCCAAGGTCTATCAATCAAAATCCGGAAAGCTGCTGGCTGTAGTTCGCGACCGCGCGATCGATGACCCGATCTTCACAATGATCGGCAACGGAACTTTTCCGCGACCCAGAACACCATCTTCGTGACCTACAACGCCCTTGAGCACGAAGCCTTCGGCTACCACGCGGCTGTCTACCTTGATCAAAAAACGGCGGAGGTCGTCTTCTCCTACAATTCCTGGCTCGACGACGTGGACGATCTCTTCACGATTCCATCGCCCGACGCGGCCACACTCAGCCACGAAATTGCCGAGACGGTTCACGATGCCTTCAACGGAAATCTCTCAAGCCGCACCCTCCTCTGGGGAGATCCCTTCTTCCACAACCTGTGTTTTCAGGATTACATCGAGGTTGGCGACGCGGTCGAAGATGCGCCCGCCGCCATTCAACTGCACGAGCAAGTCGTAGGATTCGACAAGCACGCGCGTGTTTACACACTGCAGAACGAGGCCACGCTGCAATGGTTCGAACGCAAAGATCCATCCGACGCGCTAGCCGGAACCTACAGCTTCCCCGACATCTGGGTACTGACGAAACCAGCACCGCTCACGTGCAAGAACTGATTCATGACCACACTGACGAGTTGCAGGCCATGACACCATGTCGCCCACGTCGCAGGAGAAAATAAAAAAGGCCCAGCCATTTGCGGCTGGGCCTTTTCTCGAGCGAACAATTATTTCGTGCGCCCACCCTCGACGTTCAGTTTGTCGCTGGCAGCCGCCTGAGCCGCCGCCAAACGCGCTGTCAGAACGCGGAACGGTGAGCAAGATACATAATTTAGACCAGTCTTGTAACAGAACTCAACCGATGAAGGCTCGCCACCATGTTCGCCACAGATGCCAACCTTCAGATTCGGCCGCGTCTTCCGTCCCCGCTCCGTGGCCATCTTCACCAACTGGCCAACGCCTTCCTGATCGAGCACCGCAAATGGATCGTGCTTGATGATCCCCAACTCGATATAAGTCGGCAAAATCTTGTTCACGTCGTCTCGCGAGAATCCCCACGTCGTCTGCGTGAGGTCGTTCGTGCCGAACGAGAAGAACTCCGCTTCTTTGGCAATCTCATCCGCGATCAACGCCGCGCGCGGCAATTCAATCATCGTGCCGACAAGGTATTCAACCTTCGTCCCCTTCTCTTCGAATACTTCTTTCGCCACCCGGTTGACGATCGCCGCCTGGTTCGCCATCTCGTTCAGCGTCGCGGTCAGCGGAATCATCACCTCCGGAAACACCTTCACGCCATCTTTCGCTACGGCCACCGCCGCCTCGAAAATCGCGCGCGCCTGCATCTCGGTAATCTCTGGATAGGTAATGCCAAGCCGGCAACCGCGATGTCCCAGCATGGGATTGAACTCGTGCAGTTGTTCAACGCGGCTAAGCAGTGCTGGCATCAGCTTCTTCAAATCCCCGCCGCCTTCGCCCCGTAGTCGCGATATTTCGCGACCATCTCTTTCTTCTGCTTCGCATCCGCATGCGGCAGCGTCGCGATGTCCACCATCAACTCTTCGCGCCGCGGCAGAAACTCGTGCAGCGGAGGATCCAGCGTTCGGATCGTCACCGGGAACCCGTCCATCGCGCGGAACACGCCGTCGAAATCCTTGCGCTGCATGGGCAGCAACTTCTTCAGCGCCGTCCGCCGATCCTTTTCGGTATCGGCCAGAATCATCGCCCGCATGTGCGGAATCTTCTGCTCGCCGAAGAACATGTGCTCAGTGCGGCACAATCCAATTCCTTCCGCCCCAAATGCCCGAGCCTGTACCGCATCCCGCGGAATGTCGGCATTCGCCCGCACCTTGATCGTGCGGTACGGGTCAGCCCAGTTCATGAACTTCAGCAGTTCAGGATCGTCCGGGCGACGGGTCAAGCGTTTCAGCTTTGCCCTTGATCACGCGGCCGGTCGTGCCGTCCAGCGAAATCCAATCGCCGGCTTTGAAGGTACCTGCCCTTGCACGCGCATCTCGCGTGCTTTTTCATCGACGTCGATGTCGCCCGCTCCTGCGACGCAGCACTTGCCCATGCCGCGCGTGACGACCGCAGCGTGGCTGGTCATTCCACCACGCGAAGTCAGAATGCCCTTCGCCACTTCCATGCCGTGAATATCTTCCGGAGTAGTCTCGGCGCGCACCAGGATCACCGGATTCTTCTCCGCGCCGTGTCCGGCTTTCTCCACCGCTTCGTCCGCGGTAAAAACAATCTGTCCAACTGCCGCGCCCGGAGAGGCCGGCAAGCCCTTTGCCAGACGTTTCTCCGGCTTATGATCCCTTCTCATCCAGTCGCGGCACCAGGAAGTCATAAAGCTGGTTCGGATCGACGCGGAAGATCGCTTCGTCCTTCGTGATCAGGCCTTCATCCACCATCTGCAGCGCGACGCGTACGGCGGCAAGACCAGTACGCTTGCCGTTTCGCGTCTGCAGCATGTAGAGCTTGCCTTCCTGAATGGTGAACTCGAAATCCTGCATGTCCTTGTAATGCTTTTCCAGCCGCGTCGTAATCTCGCGCAGTTGCTGGTAGACCTGCGGCATGACCTTCTCGAGTTCCAGTATCGGAACCGGAGTGCGCACGCCAGAAACGACGTCCTCACCTTGCGCATTCAGCAGAAACTCGCCGTAGAACTCCTTCGTACCATTCGCAGGATTGCGCGTGAACCCGACGCCCGTGCCGCTCGTGTCGCCAAGGTTCCCGAACACCATCGCCTGCACATTCACCGCCGTGCCCAGATCGTCGGAAATATTGTTGATGCGGCGATAGTGCTTGGCGCGATCGTTCTGCCACGAGCGGAACACCGCATCCCGCGCCATCACCAGCTGATCGTGGGCGTCCTGCGGAAAGTCGCGCTTGGCATGCTTCTTGACGACCTTCTTATATTCCTCGATCACTTCCTTCAGCGCCTTGGCGTCAAGCTCCGTATCGAGCTTCACCTTCCGCTGCTTCTTCTTCCCGTCAAACACTTCGTCGAACGCCGCTTTCTCGATCTCCAGCACCACGTTGCCAAACATCTGAATCAGCCGGCGATAGGAGTCATACGCGAATCGCGGATTGTTACTGCGCTTCGCCAGCGCCTCCACGCTCTGGTCATTCAACCCCAGGTTCAGGATCGTATCCATCATGCCCGGCATGGAAAACTTTGCGCCCGACCGAACGCTCACCAACAACGGGTTCTCGCCCTGGCCTAACTTCTGCCCCTGCAGTTTTTCCAGTTGATCGAGCGCCGCATCCATCTGGGCATCTACTTCCTTCGAAACCGCGTTCTTCCGCATGTACTCGCGGCACGCTTCCGTCTGAATCGTGAATCCCGGAGGCACCGGCAATCGCGGCATTCGTCATCTCGGCAAGGCCTGCTCCTTTGCCGCCCAGCACATCCTTCATCTTTCCGTTGCCGTCAGCCTTGCCGCCGCCAAATGAGTACACATATTTCGTCGCGGAGTTGCTTTTATTTCCAGAGCCGTTGCTCTTCGCAATTTCCGCGGGGAGAGTAGTCGTTGCCATAATGATTAGTCCTCTAAATAAAATTCCTCGTTAGCGCCGGAGCTCACCGGCAATCCCTGCCCGCGTCCGTCGCTCGCTCTCGTATTACTTCACGCCTTCCGTCACAATCTCGGAAAAATCCGCAATCGTGGAAAACTCCCGCACCAATGTCTCCAGCAGAGCCAGACGATTCGCGCGCAGGTTATCGTCCTCCACCATCACCATCACCTTGTCAAAAAACTTATCAATCGCCGGACGCAGCCTGGCGACTTCAAGCAGCGCCTGCTGGTAGTTCCGCGTCGCACGCAACTTTTCTACGGCGCTTGCCGTTTGCGGAATCAGCGCCGCCAGTTCCTTCTCCGACTCCTCCGCCAGCGCCGAGCTGTCCAGCCGCTCCGCGATCCGTCTCTTGTTCTCCGAGGCTTGCCGCAGAATGTTCTTCATGCGCTTGAATGCAATCGAGATCGACGCAAAATCCTCCGAACCGCGCACCTTGCTAACCGCTTCCGCTCGTGAGACGGCATCCACCACATCGTCCGCATCAACCGCCAGCACCGCGCTGACCACGTCATACGCATACCCGCGCGCATCCTTCAAATAAAACTCAAGCCGCTCCCGGAAGAAGCCCTTCACTGCCGCCGCGTAGTCCGCATTGGAAAACTTCTTTTCCGCCGCCGATCCCCGATAGTGGTAGCGCGCATCCGCCATAACCTCCGAAATCCGCAACGGCAACTTGTGCTCCGCAATCGTCTTTACGATTCCATTGGCTTGCCTTCGCAGAGCAAAAGGATCCTTCGATCCGCTCGGCACCAGCCCCAACGCAAACATGCCGGCAATCGAATCCGCTTTGTCGGCGATCGAAACCACCGCGCCTTCGACCGTTCGCGGCACATCATCTTCCATCGACTCCGGCTTGTAGTGATCGTAAATCGCCTTCGCGACCTCGGCCTGCACCTCCGGCCTCAGATCGTCATCCAGCCTCTGCACGTCAGCATAAAGTCCGCCCACAATTCCCTGCAGCTCCGTGAATTCCTTCACCAGCTCTGTGGTTAGATCAGTCTTCGACAACAGCGCTGCCTTGTGTACGACGCCCGGACGAATCGCCATCCCGTTTTGCTTGATCGTCTCTGACAACCAGCTCGCCAACCGCTGCATGCGCAGCGTCTTTTCGTAATAGCTGCCCAGATCTTTCTGGAATGTCACGCTCTTCAACAACTCGACGCGCTCGCGCAGATTCTGCTTCTGGTCCGTCTGCCAAAAGAAGCGCGCATCGTTGAAGCGGGCTCGCAGCACGCGCTCATTGCCATGCCGGATCAGTCCATCCGAATCGCCGTCCGTATTAAGGACCGCCAGAAAATGCGGCAGCAGCTTTCCGTTCGCATCTTCGATCGCAAAATATTTCTGGTGATCCCGCATCACCGTCACCAGAACTTCTTCGGGAAGCGCGAGAAATTCCGTATCGAAACTTCCCAGCACCACCGACGGAAACTCCGTCAGGTTCACCACCGTCGCCACCAGCGGCTTATCTTCTCGCCAACGCGCACCCGGAATCGTCCGCGTCGCCGCATCCAAAGCTTTGCGGATCACCTGCTCCCGTTCGTCTGACCCCAGCACCTTCGCGCCCCGCAGCGCCTCAACGTAAGCGCTCGGCTTCGAAACAGCGACTGTCTTGCGATCGCCATTTTTCCCGCCAATAATCCGTGCCCGCGCGAAGTGCTCCCCGCCGCAATGCCGAACAACTCCATCGGAACAACCTGTTCATCGAGCATCGCAACCAGCCACCGCACCGGACGCACGAATACCTCTCCGCGCTTCCGCCAGTACATATTCTTCGGCCAGTAGAGCCCGGCAATTTCCTTCGGCAGCATCTCCGCCAGAATCTCGGACGCCGTCCTGCCCTTCCGCGTCACTGTGGCGCCCAGGTACTCGCCCTTGGCCGTCGTCACCTTCTCCAGCGCCGAACATCCACCCCAACCTTCTTCGCGAAGGCATGTGCTGCCGGAGTCGGCTGTCCATCCTTGAACGCAATCTGTGCGGAAGGTCCCGTCACCTGCTCCGTGAGATCAGGTTGTGCACTCGGGGATCCCCGACGCAAGCACCGCCAATCGTCGAGGCGTGTCAAGCGATGTCACCGCGCCGCTCAGGAGCAAGCCGCTCCCGCTGCAACAGCGTGTGCACGCGCTCGCGCAATTCGCGAACCGCACCCGCAATCATCCGCGCGGGAATTTCTTCGCACCCAACTTCAACTAGAAAATCTGCCATTAGACAATCACTTTATGCTCTCAAAATTAATAGCGAGTAACAGTGAGCCGGATCACACCAACTTCGCCACATTTAAACCAAATGAAGATCCAGAGTCGCCGCCATCAAACTGAGAAGACAAGAGCGCTTCTCTCTGTGACTCTGTGCCTCTGTGGTGAAAAGCCCTACCCCACCGGAGCGAGCGATCCCTTCTTCTGTTTGGCTGGCTTTGTACCCGGTTCCTTTATCTCGGCCTTTGTTTCCGACCCGTACTGCTGGTCCATCCACGCCTTCGCGATCCCAACCGCCAGCGCCCGCACCCGCGCAATCACGCCCACACGCTCCGTTACCGAAATCGCACCCCGCGCATCCAGAATATTGAAGTAGTGCGAGCACTTCAGGCAGAGATCGTAAGCCCCCAGCAACGGAAAGCGCGACTTTTCCTGCGCTATCCCATCTCCCTCCGCGCTCTTCTTACTGAGCGCAGCATACCGATCCAGCAATCGCCTTGCACTCCGCCTCGCATAATTCAAAATGTTTCCACGCGCTCTGCACGTCCGCGGCTTCAAAGTTGTACGTCGAGAACTGCTGCTCATCCGTCAGCCGGACGTCGCCGTATTTCACTTCCCTGCCTGTCTCCGGATCGCGCGCCCACACAATGTCATAAATCGAATCGACGTCCTGCAAGAACGCGCACAACCGCTCAAGTCCATACGTGAGCTCCGCGCAGATCGGATCCAGATCCACTCCGCCGCATTGCTGGAAATAAGTGAACTGCGTGACCTCAAGCCCATCAAGCATCACTTGCCAGCCAATTCCCCACGCACCCAGCGTCGGCGACTCCCAGTTATCCTCTTCAAACTTGATGTCATGCTGCCGCAGATCAATGCCAATCGCGCCCAATGACTCCAGGTAGAGCTCCTGCACATTCTCAGGAGGAGGTTTAAGAATTACCTGCAACTGCATGTGTTTAAACAGCCGGTTTGGGTTATCGCCATACCGCCCATCCGCCGGACGCCGCGACGGCTGCACATAAGCCACCTTGTAAGGATTCGGTCCAAGCACACGCAAGAACGTCTCAGGCGCCATCGTTCCCGCGCCGACTTCAACGTCATAAGGCTGTTGAATCACAGCCCCACGCGCAGCATAGAACGCCTGCAGCTTAAGAATGAGTTCCTGAAACGTCAGCGAATTGGGTTTTGATGAATTCAAAGTAACTTTCCCGTTTTAAGAGTCGATCTTCTCCAGCATCCCCGCCGTCACCAGCTTCTTCTCAATATGCCGCTCCAGTATCTGGATCAGAAACTTCCTCAAATCCGCACCCAGTCCCTTCGGCCAATCAATCCCGGCAAACTCCGAGGCCCTCGACCGCAGCATCTGCGCCGCAATCTTTCGCGACTCCGGAGACATTTCCGACGACGCCAGCCTCTTATCGTCGCCGCAAACCAGTCCGTCCGCCAAGGCGTGCCAGTAAGCGCGGGTCCCATCCAGCGGCTTTCCGCAAACTGCGCACTCTGAGAACTCCGGCAAAAAACCCATCAGCCGGGTCATCCAGAGCTCGAAGTACGTAACCGGCATCCACAGCGCCGATCCCCGCAGCTCCTGCAAAATCGCCAGGCTCAGCCGGAACACTGCATCGCTCGCCTCGCGGTCCGGCATCAACTGGTCGAGCAATTCCGCTACATGTGCCAGCGCAGTCGCCCGCGCATACGTCACTTCTCCCGACATCGGCGACTCGATCACTTCGCAGGAGTCAAGCCGCGTCAGCTCCTGCCGTTCGCGATCGTCGTACGTCGCCCGCACATACGTCAGCGGCTCCAGCGCGCCTCCAAACCGGCGTTTCGACTTCTTCGCCGCGCGCGCCACGCCCTTTACCTTCCCTTCCAGGCGGGTAAAAAGCGTGACCAGCAGGTCAGACTCACGCAACGGATAGGTGCGCAAAACGATTGCTTCCGACTCCTTCAGCGCCATGGAAGGTCAACAGGTGAATTATCAATTGTAATGGAAGGGGCTGGCTCGCAGCTATTAGCGGCCAGCCAAACCTGGCGACGTGCACAACATAATCATTGCTCTCAACCGCCAGCACAAAAGTGAAAGGCGCAAGCCTGTCGCGGCATGCGCCCAAAGGGGTTGCTCTTCCTGATCGCTGACGGCTGATAGCCGCTCGCTGAAAACTATCGTCCGAAATACTTCGCGTTCCGCTCTGTGTACTCTTTCCACTTTTCCGGAAGGTCGTCCAGCGCGAAGATCGCCGACACCGGGCACACAGGAACGCAGGCGCCACAGTCAATGCACTCGACCGGATCGATATACAGCATCTCTTCGGTCCCGTACTTGTCGGAATCTTTTTTCGGGTGAATACAGTCCACCGGGCAAGCGTCAACGCAAGCAGTGTCTTTGGTACCGATACAGGGCTCGGCAATTACGTAGGCCATTTCTTTAATGCTCCTAAGAACTCGGGAGGGTAACAGAAAGACTGAAAAAATTGTAGCAGGAATTTTGCCCGCCTGTGAAATCTGGATCGCGAACCTCCCGACCCCCAACCCGCGCCTGCACCTCAACCCATCCGCGCCCAGCCTCCCCTACCGTCTAATTGACGAACTACCGTTTTCACCCTAAGATGTCCGCCACGCGTCGGTTTGCGCTCCCATGCTCGCCGAAGACAATCGCGAACCGATGATCGCCAAACAATGATCGGCCAGACAATCTCCCACTACCGGATCATCGAGAAAATTGGTGGCGGCGGCATGGGCGTCGTGTACAAGGCCGAAGACACCACGCTGGGCCGTTTCGTTGCCCTCAAATTTCTTCCCGACGAAGCGTCCGGAGACCCCTTAGCCCTCGAACGCTTTCGCCGCGAAGCTCGCTCCGCCTCCGCTCTCAACCATCCCAATATCTGCACCATCCACGAAATCGGCCAGCATGACGGCCACCTCTTTATCGTGATGGAATACCTAGTCGGCCATACCCTGAAGCATCTGCCAGGTGAGCGCCTCGATCTCGATCGCCTCCTGAGCATCGGTGTCGAGGTTGCCGATGCCCTCGAAGCCGCGCACAGCAAAAGCATCGTCCACCGCGACATCAAGCCCGCCAACATCTTCGTCACCGATCGCGGCCACGCCAAAATTCTCGACTTCGGCCTCGCCAAAGTTACCCAGCAGGCCCGCCATGTCAGCGGCGATTCCCTGACCAGCGCTGGAGCCAGCGCCCTCGATCTCACCAGCCCCGGCAGCGCCGTCGGCACCGTCGCCTACATGTCTCCCGAGCAGCTTCGCGGCAAGGACCTCGACGAACGCACCGACCTCTTTTCTTTCGGCGTCGTGCTCTATGAGATGGCCACCGGCACCGCCCCATTTCGTGGAGAAACTTCCGCCGTAGTCACCGAAGGTATCCTCAACCGCGTTCCCACGCCCCCCACGCGTCTCAATCCCGATCTTCCCCAAAAGCTCGACGAGATCATCAACAAGGCGCTCGAAAAAGATCGCGAGATGCGCTGCCAGACCGCTGGCGAACTCCGCGCCGACCTCAAACGCCTTCAGCGTTCCATGGAATCCTCCCGCACGCCGCTCGTCCATGAAACCCCCGCATCCGCACCAGCCGTCGGCAGCAGTTCCACCGCCACAAAAATCATCCCTGAAGCTCGCCGATTCGGCCTCATCGCTGTCGCTGCCTGCGCTCTCGTTGCTCTCGCCGTTGGCATGTATGCCGGAAAAGTATTCTTCTCCGAACAGCCTCCGCCTCCACCCCTCTATCGCCAGCTCACTTTCCGCCGCGGTAGCGTTCGCTCTGCGCGGTTCGCTCCCGACGGCCAGACCATTCTCTATAGTGCGGCTTGGCAAGGCACGCCCATGGATGTCTTCACTGCCCGTCCCGAAGCTCCCGAAGCCCGCTCGATGGGATTGAGCCGCACGCAGCTCATGTCTGTCTCGTCCACTTCTGAAATGGCGGTCCTCTTGAACGCCGCCGCCGTCGGAACCTGGGTGACCATGGGCACTCTCGCCCGCGCCCCGCTCGTCGGCGGCGCTCCGCGCGAAGTTCTGGAACACGTTCAATGGGCCGATTGGGCGCCCGATGGCAGCAGTCTCGCCGTCGTCCGCGATTACAACGGGCAGAATCGCCTCGAATACCCGGTAGGTAAAGTTCTCTACGAAACCGGAGGCTGGATCGGCCACCCACGCTTCTCACCCCAGGGCGACAAGATCGCATTCCTCGATCACCCCATCCAGGGTGACGACCGCGGATCGCTTGCCGTCGTCGACCTCAAAGGAAAAAAGAAAGATCTTTCCGGCGAGTGGTACACCATTCAAGGCCTCGCTTGGTCCCCCAAGGGAGACGAAGTCTGGTTCACTGCCAGCAAGTCCGGCATCGATCGCACCATGTATGCGGTTTCCATGAATGGCAAGGAGCGCATGCTTCTTCGCCTTCCCGGCGCCCTCATGCTTGCTCGATATCGGCAAGGACGGCCGCATCCTTATGATGCGCGCTAGTTGGCGTCGCGAACTCATCGGCCTTGCCTCCGACGAGTCGAAACAGCGCGATCTCTCCTGGCTCGATTATTCCTATCCCGCCGAACTTTCTCCCGACGGCAAAACCTTGTTATTCGACGAAGAAGGTGGAGGCGGCTCCCTCGACTACTCGAAATCCGGCGGCCTCTCCTACGCCGTCTATCTACGAAAGACTGACGGCTCCCCCGCCGTCCTCCTCGGACCCGGCGGAGCCATCGCTCTCTCGCCCGACGGCAAGTGGGCCATCTCTCAAACGCAGGACTCTCCTTCCCAACTCCGCCTTTTGCCCACAGGAGCCGGTGAACCGCGCGCCCTCACCAGCGACAACATCACCCACAGTTGGGCGCACTGGTTTCCCGATGGCAAGCGCATCCTCTTCGCCGGAAACGAGCCCGGCAAGGGTGTTCAGCTCTACGTCTACGATCTCGCTTCCGGCAAGAGCAC
Organism: uncultured Acidobacteriaceae bacterium; assembly: GCA_963822545.1. Lineage (GTDB taxonomy): Bacteria > Acidobacteriota > Terriglobia > Terriglobales > Acidobacteriaceae > Acidiflorens. The sequence goes on along the minus strand of CAWGIB010000009.1, from coordinate 137,785 downwards.
GGCCATTTCTCAGGAAGGCGTGAACGGCAGCGCCTTCATCGTCTCCACCGACAGTCAGTGGGTCGCGGGCATCGGACCCGATCAGAAGGGCTACCTCTATCCAGTCGCCGGCGGCAACCCCGTTCCAATTCCCGGCTTCAACACAGCCGAGCAACCGATCACCTGGAGCGCCGACAACTCTTCCATCTACGTCTACCAGCCCGGCGAACTACCCGCGAGCGTCTACCGCCTCGATGTCCACACCGGCAAACGAACTCTCTGGAAGCAACTCATGCCCTCCGATCCCGCCGGAGTAGAAACCATCGGCCCCATCATCATGACCGCCGACGCCAAAATGTGCGTCTTCGGCTACCACCGCATGCTCGCCGACCTCTATCTGGTAGAAGGCCTGAAATAATTTCCTGCCGTACTGCTCAACTTTCCCTCTCGATTTGTCATCCCAAGACTTAACGCTGAGTCATCCCTAACATTCCCCAACCCGTCATCCCGAACGAAGTGAGAGGATTCCGAAGCCACCACGTTTCCAAACTCTGATACCGCCCGCCGAAAACTGAGAACCGGGAACTGAGAACTGAGAACCGGGAACCAAGACCCCCAGAGAACTCCCTCCCAATCTGCTTTAATACCTCTATATGGAATCAACCCCAATAGACGTTCTGGCCCTGGCCGCGCACCGCGACGATGTCGAACAAACCTGCGGAGGCACCCTCCTCAAAATGGCCGAACGCGGACATCGCACCGCCATCCTCGACCTGACGCAAGGAGAAATGGGCACCCGCGGCACCGCCGAAGATCGCGCCAATGAAGCGACCGAAGCCGCCCGCATCCTGAAAGTTTCCTGGCGTCAGGCGCTCGACATCCCCGATGGCCGCGTCGAAAATACCTGGGAGAATCGCCTGAAAGTCGCGCGCGTCATCCGCGAACTCCGTCCCCGCGTCCTCATCCTTCCTTATTGGGAGGGACGCCACCCTGACCACTACACCGCTTCCATCCTCGGCTACGAAGCCAGCTTTCTAGCCGGACTCGCCAAGCTTCCCATCACCGACCAGCCTCCTCCCGCCAGCGGCAGCAAATCTTTCTACGACTACGGCACCGCCGGAGTCGCTCCTCATCGTCCCTTCAAAATCATCTACGCCAGCCTCTATCGCGACGTTCGTCCCACCTTCGTCGTCGACATCACCGAACAATTCGAGACCCGCCTCGCTTCCCTGATGGCCTATAAATCGCAATTCACCGATCAGGAAGCCGGCAGCGGAATCTTCCCCGCTCAAGCCGAAATCCGTGCCCGCATCGAATCCATGGCCCGCTTCTACGGAATGTTAGGCGGCGTAACCTTCGCCGAACCCTTCGTCCAAAAAGAAGTCGGCCTCGTCGATGACCTTACAACACTCCCCGTAAAGTCGATCTAGCGCACAGTTTCAATTCTGATTGCGCCGGCCCATCATTCGATTTGTCACGCGAAGAAAGTGAGAGATCTGCAACTAACAAAAAGCGTGCCGCACTCATCGCTCACGCTACGATGGGTGCTCGGCCCAATGGCATCTTTGCGCGCGGCAGTACGAATAGCCGCGGAGCGGCACAAGAATGCAGACCACGGCGCAAGCCGTGGGCAAGAAGCAGAACCTGACAAAGCCCCAGCGGGGCGAAAGAACATTGGTGCCCCAGGTTAACGTCCAAACCTAATGCCGCAATCAGGAAACCACCTGTTACTCACTTTCCGTGTTACACTCACCCATCTTTCTCAAGGTGAATCATGGAGTTACTCAATGTTGGTGCTGGCCGAACGGACGCTGAGTATCAGGAAGCTAAGCAATGGCGCCGCGACGAGTTGCGCGAAGATAGCCAGAAGGACGCGACTTACTTCTTCTACGCCGCAGGGCTCGCCGCCACCAGCAGCGGCATCCTTCCTATCCAAATCCACTTCCTCATCAACATTGGCCTCTTTGACCTTTTAGCTATTTACGGAAGGCGCTTCGGAGAAATTTCCCCTACTGTGGCCGAGGGTACTGTAGTGATTTGGATCGTCGTCTTCTGCGCCCTCGGATTCGCCGCTCGCAAAGGACATCGCTGGGCTTTTATTCTCGGCATCGCTATCTATGCTCTCGACATGCTCGCGCTCATGACGGTTTTTTCTGTGTGGGCCTTTGGAGTCCACGGCTTCTTTGTTTACCGCTGGTTCCAGGGACAGAAAGCCCTCAAAGATCTCCATCAGACGGCCTAGCAGTGCCGGATGCCCCACTCATCGCGCACATTGCAATGATGAGTTGTAACTCACCCATTCACTTCGCGCCTTCCGCCGGAGCCCCCATCCCGCACCGCCCCCGCATCCCCTGCCGGAATTTATCGCGCTCCTCCGGCGTCATCTGCTCCCACCGTTCCCGCATCCGCCCACGAAATCGCGAACGATGCAATCCCCGCCCGCTGATCCCTCCAAATAGAATCCGGCACAACGCCAGAATTCCAACCGCCTTCCAGAACGTAATCGCCTGCCACCCGAACAACGACGGCAACAGCCAGTTCCATAGCAGCTTTACCACCTCGCCGCCAAGAAACGTAAACAGCACAATCCCGACAATCGCCGCCGGCGCAATCAAATACCATCTTTTTCTCATGTTCTTTTCCTCATCTTCGTAAATTCGCGATAAATACTTTCCAGCCTCTCCCGCAGATGCATCACCGCCGCCCGTTTCCGCGAGAGCAACGTATTCACACTCACCCCACTCTCCCCCGCCATCTCTTTGAATGACCGTCCTTCGATCTCATGGCCCACAAATACTTCGCGCTGCTCTTCCGGCAACTCCTCGATCGCAAACTCGAATTCCTCAAGCAGCACATTGCGCGCATATAGCGCCTCCGGTCCGTCGTCCGGCGAAGGCAACAAATCTTCCAGCCCCAACGATCCTCCCTCTTCCCCGCCATCTGCCGCAGCCACATCGCCGAATCTCTCCGGCTTCTTCTTTCGAAATAAATCCGTAATGCGATTGCGCGCCACCCGAAACAGCCATCCCGTGACATGCTCGATCGGCATCAGCAACCGGTTGGCTTCCACAAGTTCATAGAAGGTCTCCTGCAGAATGTCCTCTGCGTCTAACGGATCCGCCACCCTCCGCCGGATGAAGTTGCGCAGGCGAGACCCGTCCCGCTTGACCACGTCGGAGATCCGCTGGTCCTGTTCGAGGCTCATCTGCTCGGTGATCCGCTCCAGGCTGGCCACGTCATTCATCTACTGGTGTAGACGAATGAGGGGGTCCAAATATTGTAGGGCTCGGATGACCCAAGGCACCGAAACTGTCTTGTTAATGTCCGCGGCTCGCCAGCGTCTGCGGATACTTCGTTCGAAAAGAGGCGCCAACGCGCGTATACTTCTTCCCATCCATTGGGGTTCATCGCGCCGGCATCCGACCCTCGGCGGCCAGCGCTTCCTGCGGCGGACCGTTCCGCCCGATAACTGCGAATTCCAAACCAGTTGCTTTCAGAGATTGAAAGGAGAGCATTCTATGCCGACCATTACAGTGAAAGACGGCGCATCCATCTTCTATAAGGACTGGGGGACCGGCCAGCCCATAGTTTTTAGCCACGGTTGGCCACTCACGGCGGATGACTGGGACAGTCAGATGATGTACTTCGGCGAACGCGGTTTTCGCGTGATTGCCCATGACCGTCGCGGACACGGTCGTTCCACGCAGACGTGGGAGGGCAACGAAATGAACACCTATGCTGATGATCTTGCCGCCCTAACCGAAAAACTCGATCTGAAAAATGCAATTCATGTCGGCCACTCCACTGGCGGAGGTGAGGTTACCCGCTACATCGGCCGTCACGGGTCAAAACGCGTCGCGATGGCGGTCCTGATCAGTTCGGTCCCGCCGCTCATGGTCAAGACGGATAAGAATCCTGTGGGCTCGCCGATGTCGGTCTTTGATGACCTTCGCGAAGCATACGCAAAAAATCGTCCCCAGTTTTACAAGGACATCACGCTTCCCTTCTACGGCTACAACCGTCCGGGCGCAACAATTTCCGAAGGCATCCGTGACAAGTGGTGGCTCCAGGGGATGATGGGTGGGGTGAAGGCGGGCTACGACTGCATCAAGGCCTTCTCCGAAACCGATTTCACCGATGACCTCAAGAAGTTCGACATGCCAACCCTGGTCATGCATGGCGACGACGACCAGATCGTGCCCATCGACGCCTCAGCCCGCATGTCCGCCAAAATCGTAAAAGGCGCAGTTCTCAAAGTGTATCCCGGCTTTCCCCACGGAATGCCCACCACCAACGCCGATCAGATCAATGGCGACCTGCTCTCGTTCATCGAACAGAGAAAGCAGATCGCAGCTTAGACAAAAACCGTGTGCCCCATCCTTCGCGCAAGTTGCGAAGGGTGGGAGGCATACCGATTGCACCAAAGGCCTTCCCGGGGTGCCCCAAATCTCACGATTTTCGAGAGATCTGGGTAATCGTAGCGCCGCTTCTTCGCCACGTTGTCACGCCGCTGGAATCATTCTCATCTGTGCAGCATTGCCCGGGCAATCGCCCGTGCAATCGTAATCGGATGTGTCACCAGAATCCCGATTCGTCCCAACATGCTTGGCGGCTCGTGGAAAACGCCAAGTTGTCGCAACACCGTTCCTCGATCGTAGTAGATTTTCTCGCCCGCAAGACGATCATGGGCATCGAAGGTGTAGATACCGCATAACGGAAATTCGACGCGGTTCCCAGTCGCTGGTAAACCGCGCCACCCTCCAAGATGCGTTCCGCGAATTAGGACTTCGAGCACGATCGCTTCCTCGGTGACATGCCGGTGCTGTATGTCGATCACTAAGTCAGGAAGCGCATTCATCAGCTCTTCGTAGAACCGGTGAACTCCGTCGCGGCCTTCGTAGTGTTCCCCCCATGGTTCGTCATCGTAGCGGGCCGAATCGCCGAAGGTACCGAGCACGCCTTCAAGATCGTGCGCGTTCTCACGTCGAACATGTTCCTCGACGATCGCGATCCGAACCGATCGCCTGTCCGCCGGATCCTTCAGAATGGATGAGGTCGCCACCCGCATCTCCAGGGAACGTCTCGCGTGCGCCCGCACCCGGCTAGCTCAACGCTTACTCCACACCGTCACCGACTGGCTGTAACTGAGCGCAAAACCAGTATCGCCAAAGTACGACGACGAGCACGACCACATGAAATGTCCGCCCAGAACATTCACCATTGACGATGGCACCGAAGCCACTTCGTTCTCCAGCGTTCCCGTGGCGTACACGACATATCCTTTGTCGGGCCCGCTCACACATGTGCACGTAACCTGAACTTGTTCGCCGTCGGGAACCTTATATCCATTTACAACGTTGATTGTAGTTTTCAGCGTGCCATCTTGTTTCAGCTGAAGCTCGTTCGAGGTGGGAATCCACTGCACGCCTTCTCCGGTTAGCGCAACCGAAACGCTCTGACCATTGAAAGCATACGTCAGCGTGCCGTCATCCGTTTCATAAGCCGTGGGCGAATATGTAAGCCACACATAGCAGTGAGCGAAAGCCTTGATCGGATGCCCACACTCATTCTTTGAGATGGCAAATGGCGCACCGGTCGAAATCATCACCGTGAGTTCCGTGCTGCCGGTATTGGAAAACTGGATTCGCTGCTGTGGGCTCGTCGAATTCGGATGAGCAAAAATTGTTACGCTCGCTGGTTTCACTGCCTGGGCCTGAAGCAACGAAATCGCAAACGATAGGACAAAGATTGAGAGAACAAACGGCCGGACTTTCATGGCGCGCTCCTTATGGTTCCCAGTATCAAAGGCCCATCCACAGGCTTTGTCAAGAGCACAACCTGACGATCGCACAGTACGCTGCACGTCAGGCGAACAAGTATGCAACTAGTTGCACCCTCGCATAAGTTCCGTCAGTTATGCCGGATTAGACGGAGTATGGCTACGGCAGCGGCAGAGCAACCAAGCATAACCGGACGCCGGGGTCCCGTGTCCCATCCTAACGATTCCGTGTGAACTCTGACAGCTTTCTCAATTTCACCGTCTCGTCATTGGCGATGTTCTGCTGCAACCATCCGAGGTGACCGGCGCCATAAATCACAAGTATTCGGTCGCCCGGCGATTCGATCACCCCAATAATGTTGTGATAGATGCGAATATTTCTCTGATACCACGCTGCCAGCAGATCGGGCCCGGCATAATCACCGGGCTCGCCATAAGGCACCACGGAGTAATACCACGCCACATCCTTTGCCACCATCGCATCAGAATTAATGAACTCCAACATCTCAAGCACAGTGTGCGAGTGCAGGAAGGCGTCTTCCTCTTTCACTCTTGCGCCAATGCTTGCTTGTAATTCGTCGAGCTTAGGTGTGCGGCCAGTCGCCTTCGCATAGTCGACAATCCTCTGCCACGGAAAATCGCCCTCTTCATCGACCGCATAAATTGTCTTGTGTCCAAGCTCCTTCGCGAGCCGATACGCAATCTGATTCGTCTCGTTACGAGTCAGCGTGTACTTACCCGCAAGGTAGTCCGAATACTCCTTCGCCACTCGCTCGCTTCCCGTATCAGCTTCGATGGCAATCCTCGTGGGATGAAACTTCTTCAACACATCGAGCAGTTGCCCGATTTCCTGCTGCCGTTTCTCTGACTGCACGTCATCCGCCTGCATGTTGTACATGTCACGCCCAGGGTTCGACATGTGATAAGTGCCAAGCACAAGAATTTCAGGACGCGCATCCGATTGTGTCCACCCCGTTATCGCCAATGCCACTATTCCGACCAACAGCAGAATCTTCCTCATGCATTCCCCCCCTCACACATACGAGGTTTTGGTTGGGGAAAGTTCCGGCGATTGAACACGGGGAAGTCCCATCCTTTTACCTTCGACAAGAACACCGAACCACTGCACTGCCTTTTCTATGCAACTCCTCGCCTTCAGCGCGTTCTAGAAGCAGGTGTGCAAGAAATGCTCTAAGATCGCATTCAGGAGTCACCTGATGAAGACTCGGATTTCGTTCGTTCTATGCAGCCTATTCATTTGTGGGATTATGTTGTCCGCGCAGACTCCCACCGTCACCGCGCTCCCCAACACGATCTATGTCGGAGCTGATGGAAAGTATGAAACGGCTCCCGACACCGCACTGATCCAATTCAACATCACGGCACAAGCGTCGACCGCGAAAGATGCCTACGATCAAGCCGCCAGACAAGCAGAGGCAACGCGCCAGGTTCTGCGTGCAAATGGCATCGATCCCAAGGGTGCCGAAATCGGATTCTTCTCGGTCAATCCTCAATACAACTACAAAGATCAGACGCACAAGATCATTGGCTATCAGGTGACAACTAGCGTCAGCTTGAAGCTCAAGGATTTCTCGAAGATCGGTCCCGTGACCGAGCAACTGGCGAATGCCAACGTGAGCGGAAGCCAGTCACTGAGTTACACACTCGACGCAACTGAAGAGGCGAAAAGCAAAGCGGTCGCCGATGCTTACCGCCGTGCTCGCTCATCCGCGCAGTCACTCGCTACCGCCAGCGGACGCACGCTCGGAGAACTCTCGTACGCCTCGGTTGATACCCAGGAGAACGTTCGCGTCTTCGCTCCAATGGCACGGAGAGGCGCCCCGATGGCGATGGCCGCCTCAAGCTCCCGCTCCCACCGAGGAATTTAGTCCGCAAAATGTGACGGTTACCGCGCACGTGAACGCGATGTTTACTTTGAAGTAGGCAGGAAGACTTTAGAAAACACAGACGCACTCTCACTTGATCCGGCTGGCGTCGACGATTACTTCCCGTTGAATTTCCATTTCGATGGATGTGCCAGGCTCCAGGCGAACGTCGGCGCCACGCGATAGCATCGAGATCGCGAGGCCAGTCACGCCGCCGACCCCAGCTCCGATGCCTGCTCCTTTGCCGCCGCCTGATACCGCTCCGATCACCGCACCCGTGCTCGCCCCTTCCGCAGCGTCTTTCGCTTTCCTTCCCGCATCGCTGTCCTGCCGGATCGTCCCTTCGGAATCTTTCATCGAGGTCTTCTCTGCGCCAGGCGTATTTTCAATCGAGCCTCCGAGCATTACCGTATAGCCGTTTGGATAGATCATCGAAGTGAAGTGGACGAGCAACTCTGCACGGCCTTTGACGTGTCCTCCACGTTGCGCGCGCATGATTTTTCCCTGAATGTAGGTTCCCGCCGGAACCACGACGTGATCGTTCACGACGAACGGAAAGGAGGTCTCGGCATAGACTGGGTCGCCTTCGCGGGCCGTCTTCGTTGAAATAGCCTGCTTCAGGGAAAGCGGAATCCTGGTCCCGGCGGGAATCGTCAACACGGGCTTCGATTCGTCCGCGGCGGCGGGGGCCGAAGGCGGAGTGGTCTGTGCGGCAGCTACCACGGCCAATAACAAAATACGAGACAAGGCTCATCGACGGCCCACCTTTTCAGGATAATTGCGACGGACAACTGTGATTTCTGATGCGTTCAGCAGAACGCCGAGTTAGCTACACGCTGGCGACAGTAAGTAAAATTTGATGACTCGGCGAACCCATACCGATGAAACGACGTTAGCCACCAACCCGGCGCGGCCGGTTTGCCAGCACGTTGCCCATGAATTGCGACTGCAGCTTCTGCGCGCACCCTTCTCCACAGACATGAAGCGCGCCTTCCTGCACTGCCAGCTTTTCATCCCACGGAGCCAGGTGCATGACAGGGAGGTCGTAGTCGCCGATCGAACTCCACATGACCCACCACCGGTCGCTCGCACCCTTCAACACGCCGCAATTCGGGCCGGCGCAACGATAAAATGCACTTGGAATTTGAAAGATATTTTCGGACACGGGACTCTTGCCTACCGCGTCCATTCTAGCTTACCGGCTTGCCCAAGCAAGAAGTAAGAGGGGCAAGATACCAGCCAAAGGGTCCTATTTGTATAGCAGATATTTTTCGCGAGCTCTCAGGAATTCCTCAAGCCTCGGTTGCCAATCCTGCACGATCCTTCTTGGATCCTCTCCCGCATCGATTGATTGCAGAACGGGCTGGTTCACCAAGAGATCCGATAAACGATCCAGTTTGAAGTCCCCCGGGTACAACTTGTGGAGAGCGGAGGCGAGTTCAATGCCGAGTTCTGTGGCATCCAGCAAATTGCGGTCGAGAACGATGAGGTTAATTCCTTCGCATCGCTGCCCAGCGAAGTTGCTGGAAGACGGCGTGAAACTTACTGGGATGAAGCGCACGCTCTGGATTTCGCGGGCGTTCAAGTAAGCAGCAAATTCTCGGCCTTTGATCCAAGGCGCTCCCACGATCTCAAACGGCGTATCGGTGCCCCGCCCTACGGAAATGTTTGCGCCTTCGATCATGCCAACCCCCGGATAAACTGTCGCTTCAACCATGTCTCGCAAGTTTGGCGAAGGATTGACCCACGCGACCCCCGTCGAATCGAACCAATCTCCCCGTTGCCAGCCCTCCATCGGAACAACTTCCAGTCGCGCCCCGACATGGCGCTCGCCATTAAAAAATCTGGCGAGTTCTGCAAGCGTCATTCCTCCCCGAACCGGCTCGGGCATGTAATTCGTAAAATTCTCGCGGCCTTCCTCGGAAACCGGGCCCTCCACTATTGACCCGGTAATCGGGTTCGGACGATCGAGAATCACGACTTCGATACCGGCCTTCGCCGCTGCTTCCAGAAAATATCCAACCGTCGTCTCGTATGTAAAAAAGCGCACGCCAGCATCGGCAATATCAATGACAACGGCATCTAGTCGTTTCAACACGTCGATCGGTGGATGGCGGGCAGATTCTTTGCCGCCATAGACGCTATAAACGGCAATGCCGGTGGCTTCATCTTTAGTGTTGTTGACGTGTATTGTATCGAGCGTCCCCGTTACTCCATGTTCCGGGCTGAAGATGACGTCCAGCGAAATCCCTGGCACTTTTGCCAGGATGTCAATCGTGCGACGGCCGTCCGCATCGATGCCAGTCTGATTCGTCAGCAACCCGATGCGTCGAGGGCTGCCGGATTTCGTGGGATGCAAGGCCGCGAAGTGCGACGACTCCAGTACATCGATGCCTGTCTTTACTGTGCCGTTCCTTGCGGGAAGCTTGCGCGCCGCACTCTGCATTTCGTTGTATCCAGTAAGTGTTGCGACGCGCATCTTTTCAGTTTCAACGGGATCGAGCGCAAGCGCCGCCGCCACTGCGGTTGCGACCTTCGTCCGAAGTGAGACAGCGCTTCCCTTCTCGTGGCCGGGGATGGCATTCATGTGGACCGCATTCGTCAGCAGCACAATAAATGTTTGCGTCGTGGGATCGATCCAGAGCGACGTCCCTGTAAAGCCGGTGTGACCAAAACCGCCAACTGGGAAGAGCTCTCCTCGGTTGGTCGAAAAAGGGGAATCGATGTCCCAGCCAAATCCGCGAAGTGCAGTGCCATTTACGGGCTGCTGTGGTGCAGTCATCTTCGCGACCGTCGCCGTCGTGAGATACACCCCTGCCACCACCCAGCAAGGCCTGCGCGAAGATTGCCAGATCGTCGGCCGTTGAAAATACTCCGGCGTGCCCGGCAACTCCTCCCATGCGCCGCGCTGTTGGATCATGCACGACTCCATGCAGCAAATGATGATTTTCGTCCTCTTCCGTCGGTGCGATACGCGGCAGCCAGGAACTCGGAGGCAGGTATCGCGTCTCTTTCATACCGAGCGGAGTGAATACATGCTTCGCCGTGTATTCATCCAGCGACTCGCCGGAGAGCCGTTCCACCAGCGCGCCAAGCACAACAAAATTAATGTCGCTGTAAACAAACGCCGAGCCCGGAGAACGGTCCGGCGTCATCTCGAATGCCATCCGATATCCCAGTGTCTTTGCCCTCCCACTTCTTCGAGAGATCCAGGTCTTCGGGTAGCCCGGAGTAGTGCACCATCAACTGGCGGATCGTGATGTCCTGCTTGCCATTTTTCGCGAATTCAGGAAGATACTTCGCAACCGGATCGGCCATCCGGAATTTTCCTTGCTCCCAAAGCTGCATGAGCGCCGTTGTGGTCACGACAACTTTGGTGAGGGATGCGCAGTCGAATATCGTGTCGAGCGTCATCGGCTCGCGACGCGGAACGATGGCACGGCTGCCGTACGCCTTGCGATAGACAATCTGGTTGTTGTTCCCAACGATCAGCACCGCGCCTGGAATCGTTTGTTGCGCGATGGCCTCATTGATGATGGGATCCAGAACAGATAGACGGGTATCAAGCGGCGCCTGCCCAAAAGCGGTTGCTGCAGAAAGAACAACAAAGACAACCGTTATGAATTTCACGATTGCTGTGACTCTACACGACCAGAGAGAGCGCTCTCAAGCAAGATGATGGTTGTGAGGCACCATTTAGTAACTTTCTTGCGGGACCGCCCAAAAACAGCATCTCGGAATGCAACAGCGAGGCGGCAAAGGACTGCCTCGCCGGGACGCGCCGCGCTACACTGTGGGCAGCCCTTGCCCATAACGTCAAACTCGGAATCCGGCTTCTCATTTCTGGCTCATAATGACGCAGCGCAGGATGAGCGCTTTCGCGATGCCTTTGCGATTCTGGATCGCGCAATCGGGAACCGCGCCTTTCCTGCCTGCTCGGTGGCAATCACTCTGGGCGGAGAGCTCATCGCGCAGAAGGCGCTGGGTCATTTCACGTACGAAATTTCATCGCCGGAAGTGTCGAACGGCACCATCTTCGACCTGGCATCGCTTACAAAGGTCGTCGCGACCACATCAATGGCCATGATCCTCTATGAACGAGGAGTCCTCGACCTGGAAGCACCTGTCGTAGCGATCATTCCTGAGTTTGGCGCTGCTGACGCTCGACGCGCTCAGGTCACCCTTCGCATGTTGCTTGCGCACAGTTCCGGCCTGCCTGCTTATGAAAAGCTTTTTCTTCGTGCGCACAACTCGCGATGAGCTTCTGCATGCCGCCTTCACGACAGAGCTAACCGCAGCACCCGGCACGCACGCTGAATACAGCGACATCGGATTCATCATCCTCGGCGTTGCGCTCGAACGTCTCGCCGATGAGCCGCTCCAGGTTTTCTGCCAGCGCGAAGTCTTTGGACCACTGGCGATGTCGCATACCACCTTCAGCCCGGCAAACGTTGCGGGATCTCATTCCGCCCACTGCGGACGACCGTACGTTTCGAAAGCGCGTTATCCAAGGCGAGGTGCAGGACGAAAACGCCATCGTTCTTGGCGGCGTCGCTGGGCACGCTGGACTCTTCTCAACTGCCGGCGATCTTGCGCTCTTTGCCCACTCTCTGCTGAATGGTGGCTATCCCATTCTTCGCCCAGAGACGGTGCACTTTTCACCCGTCGAGAATCCATGCCCAACGAAACATCTCAAGCACTCGGATGGGATACTCCGTCATCGCCATCACAGTCAGGAAAGTATTTTGGACCGCGCTCCTTCGGGCATCTCGGCTATACCGGAACCTCGCTCTGGATCGATCCCGACCGTCAGCTTTCGATCACACTTACTGACGAATCGCACCTGGCCCGACTGCCAGAATCAGTCGATCAAAGAAGTGCGTCCAGCATTTCACGATGCTGTGGTTGAAGCACTGGAAAACCTATGCTCCTCTGAAAAGCCGGAGGAAGTGAGGTGAAGCGCGTTTCGAAAATAAGCAGACATCAGTCACCTCTCAACCGAAAAGTCGAACTCCGCCTCGATCGATCTTGACCGCAAATCCTCGCTCGAAATCGCCCGCATCATTAATCGAGAAGATGCTAAAGTTGCCGAGCGCCGTCGCGCGTTCCCTCCCGCAGATCGCCCGAGCCATCGATTGCATTGCGGACGCGGTCTCAAGAGGTGGCCGGCTGATCTACGTCGGCACCGGCACTAGCGGACGCATCGCAGCTCTCGATGCCGCTGAATGTCCACCTACTTTCAACACGAAGGCGAAGATGGTTCAGTTCATCATCGCGGGCGGATCCAAGGCTCTCGCGGAAGCCAGCGAGGTGAGTGAAGATTCTCGAACACTCGGCCGTCGGGCGATGGCCAACAAGAATCCTCGCAGTAACGACGTGGTCGTCGGTGTCGCAGCCAGCGGACGGACTCCCTTCACGATCGCTGCCGTCGAGTATGCGCGCAGCACACGGTCGCGACGACCATTGCCGTGACCTGCAACCGTCACTCGCCACTCGAGAAGGCAGCCGAAATTGCCATTGTTGCGGAAGTCGGGCCAGAAGTTTTGGCCGGTTCAACCCGCATGAAGGCCGGTACCGCTCAAAAGATGATCCTGAACATGCTGACCACCGGCGCCATGACGCGCCTTGGGTATGTCTATGGCAACCTAATGGTCAACCTGCATCTGAAAAACGAAAAGTTGAGCGAGCGCGGCATCGGAATCCTGGCACAAGCCGCCGGCCTGAGCCGAGCAGATGCCCGCAAAGTCTTGCGGGAGGCGCAGCATAGTGTGCCGGTAGCACTGGTGATGGCCAAAGCTGACGTCACGTGCGTACAAGCTGGAAGAGCCCTGAAGCTAGCAAATGGCCATGTGCGGAGCGCGATCTGCGCATTGATAAAGGAGGAACCACAGTGAACTACCGAGGCTGTCTCTTGTATTTGTGGCTTGTTGCTTGAGCGGCGCGCAAGATTCACCGCAATACCGCCGTTGTGAAGAAAAGGCTTCTACGCAAAATGAATGCTTGTGCGAGTGATGAGGCAAAGCGAGAGGACGATGAGTTGAACCGGATTTACAAACTCCTGCTCTTCAAGGTAAAACACGCCTCTGTGGCTACCACCAAGATCAAGGCGGCGCAAAGAGCCTGGGTTGCATATCGAGATGCTTACATTGATGCCATCTATCCAGCGGAAAATAAGCAAGTCGAGTATGGATCGATGTTCCCGATGGAGGAGGCTCTGCTGCGTGCAACCCTTACCCACCAACACACGGCGGCTTTGCGAAATATCTTGAAAGAGAACTGAAGACATTGACCAGTTGGGAATGCGCTCGTCTGCCCTGCGGTTGGGAAATACGAATGAGCCCGGAGCGTACTTCACCGGCCGCCAGTAAAATGAATTGGCGCCAGGATCTATCGTACTTCTACAAAAGATTTTAAGGATTTCTTCACTCTATATGGACAAACTCGTAATCCGCGGCGGCAATCCTCTCCTCGGCACCGTCCGTATCAGCGGAGCCAAGAATGCCGCCCTGCCTTGCATGGCCGCTGCCCTGCTCACGGATGAACCCGTCATCCTCGAAAACATTCCGCAGGTGCGTGATATCGAAACGACGCGCAAACTTCTCGCCGCCATGGGCGCCGAGGTTGAACTGGGCTATGGCCGTGCCCACCATCGCACGACGATCTGTGCCAAGACGCTGGCTCGCGCCCGAAGCGTCATACGAACTCGTCAAAACAATGCGCGCCTCAACACTCGTGCTTGGTCCACTGCTGGCCCGTTGCGGACGAGCCCGAGTATCTTTGCCCGGTGGATGTGCAATTGGCGCACGCCCGATCGATTTGCATATTAAGGGACTGGAACGTCTTGGCGCGAAGATCACGCAAGAACATGGTTATGTGGAAGCCACGGCCGATCGGTTGCACGGGCGCCGAAATTGTTTTCGACAGAGATCACCGTCACGGGAACGGAAGACTTACTGATGGCGGCTACGCTCGCCGATGGCGAAACTGTCATGCAGAACTGCGCTCGCGAACCCGAAGTCGCCGATCTAGCCGCACTGCTCAACGCCATGGGCGCGAAGATTCAGGGCGCAGGCACTTCTACGATCCGCATCAAAGGCGTCAGCAAGTTGCACGGTGCACGGCATCGCATTATTCCAGACCGCATCGAAGCTGGCACCTTCATCATTGCGGGCGCGCTGACCGGAGGGGATTTGAACGTTACTGGATGCGACCCCCATCACCTCACCGTTGTCCTGCAAAAACTAGAAGAGACGGGCGTGAAGACTGCCATCAAATCCGATTCGGTGCGTGTCATGGGCGACCATCCGCTGAAGGCCACCGACATGAATTCCGAAGAGTATCCCGGGTTCCCCACTGACATGCAGGCGCAATACATGGCGCTCGCGACGCAAGCGGAAGGCACCTCGATTGTGGTCGAGAACATCTTTGAAAACCGATTCATGCATGCGCAGGAACTGGTTCGCATGGGCGCGAACATCAAGATTGAAGGCCGGCGCGCCATCGTTCGTGGCAAGACACCGCTGAGTGCCGCCGCTGTGCTCGCTTCCGATCTTCGCGCCTCAGCCTCTCTTGTTCTCGCCGCTCTGGTCGCCGAGGGCGAGACCATCATCGATCGCGTTTACCACATTGATCGCGGCTACGAGAACATCGAAGAAAAATTGAAAGGCGTGGGTGCTGAGATCCGGCGGGTCGGCGACATCTTCCCAAAACGGCGAGCGCAAGGCATTTAGCGCATCACACAGGTAACGATCGTAACCTTCTGATTGCCACCCCCTCAGACTATGATCACAGCTGATTTTCATCCGCTTGTGATGGCGCATCGTGTGTCTGCGGCTCGCGAGCGCTCTTACGCGATCATGACCATGCCCACTAAGCCGACGACAACATCGCGCCACCTGTCTTCGGTTCCTTGCGGTGGGAGCCGCTAATACCGCATTCGGCTATGGCTGTTTCGCTTTATTTACGATGTTGTTAACCCCGCTCATTGCTTACGGATACGTTTTCGCGAGTCTGTTTGCCAATCTGTTCGCCATCACATTCTCCTTCCTTGGATATAAGTGGTTTGTTTTCAAGACGCGCGGCAACTACCTAAAAGAATGGCTCCGCTGCATAGCCGTCTACAGCGGAAGCATAGTACTGTCTGCCGCTGCGCTCCCGATTTTGGTTCCAATCGTTCGACGTCAGATCACGATCGCTCAGCATGCACCCTATATAGCTGGCGCAATCGTGCTGGTGTTCTCCGTCGTCTTCAGCTTTTTCGGTCATCGCCATATTTCTTTCGGCGCATCAAAACCGTCTCCGCAATCTGCGCGTTAACTCTTCAGGACTCCTCTCGCTCCCGAGGAAGCTTCGCTGGTGACTTCCGTAATCCTGCCTTCGGCGCGTTCGTGTGGGATAACTGAACTGCGGACCGCCCTAATGGACCCAGGCCCGTAGATATCCGACAAGGCATGAAGCAGGTTTGTGGCATGCCGTTAGCAGGAACCCAGATATGAAAGTTGTCGTTCTGTGCGGTGGTTTAGGAACCCGCCTTCGCGAAGAGACCGAATTTCGCCCCAAGCCAATGGTGGAAATCGGCGGCCGTCCCATTCTGTGGCACATCATGAAGATGTATGCCCACTACGGAATACGCGAATTCATTCTGTGCCTTGGCTATCGCGGCAACATGATCAAGGACTACTTTCCTGAATTACGAAGCCATGAACAATGACTTCCGCATCTCCTTGGGACGCCAATCGCACGTCGAGTTCATGGGCGCTCACGAGGAGCAGGACTTCACTGTCACGCTCGCCGAAACCGGCCTGAATACGATGACTGGAGGCCGTTTGCAGCGCGTCAATCGCTACCTGGCGGACGATGACACGTTCCTTCTGACCTATGGCGACGGCCTGAGCGACGTCAACATCCATCGTCTGATCGACTTTCACAAAAGCCACGGCAAGCTCGCAACCGTTACATCCGTACCTCCGATCTCCCGCTTCGGCGTGCTCGAGTCGGACGCGCAAGGCCAAGTCAAACGCTTCATGGAGAAGCCAAAGTCGACACCGGCCTTATCAGCGCCGGCTTCTTTGTCTTTAACCGCCGCATATTCGACTACCTCGACGGCCCGGAATGCATTCTCGAACGAGAGCCGATGGAGCGTCTCGCGCGAGAGGGCCAGCTCATGGCGTATCGCCATGATGGCTTCTTCTTCGCCATGGATACCTATCGCGAATATCAATACCTGAACGAACTCTGGGCGAGTTCGAAAACACCATGGAAAGTATGGTCGGCCGAAGTTGACCGTAGAAAAGGACCTCTGGCCGCTGCGAAGAAAGCGGGCGCGGAATAATGACCTCCTTTTGGAAAGATCGCTCGGTTCTCGTTACTGGGGGCACAGGCTTCCTCGGATCATGCCTCGTTTCGCGATTGCTGGAAGCGCAGGCAAATGTCGTTTGTCTGGTTCGTGACTGGGTACCGCAAAGTGAACTGATTCGCACTGGAAAAATTGAACAGGTCACCACCATCCGCGGCGACGTTACTGATGGCGATGTGGTCGAGCGCGCACTCGGCGAATACGAAGTGGAAGTTGTATTCCACCTTGCGGCGCAGGCCATTGTCGGAATTGCAAATCGCAACCCGCTTTCGACTTTTTCGACCAACATTGGCGGCACCTGGAATGTGCTGGAATCCTGCCGCCGCGCGCCGCACGTTAAATCCATCGTCGTAGCCTCATCCGACAAGGCGTATGGCGATCAAGAGCGCCTGCCCTACGACGAAGCAATGCCGCTACAGGGCCGCCATCCCTACGATGTGAGCAAATCGTGCGCCGATATGATCGCACAGACCTACGCCACGAGTTACAACCTCCCCGTCGCCATCACCCGCTGCGGAAATTTTTACGGGGGCGGCGACCTGAACTGGAATCGCGTGGTCCCCGGAACAATCCGTTCCATTCTTCGGGGCAATCAACCGGTAATCCGTTCCGATGGCAAGTTTGTTCGCGACTACTTCTACATCGAAGACGGAGCCGCAGCCTACATGCTTCTGGCGGAACGCCTCGCGTCGTATCCAGTACTGCGAGGTCAAGCATTCAACTTCTCGAACGAGAGCCAGGTCAATGTGCTTGAGTTGGTCGAGCGAATTCTGCAGAAGATGAACTCCTCACTTCGCCCCGAAATTCTGAATCAGGCGAGCAACGAAATCAGCCACCAGTATCTGAGCGCCGAGCGCGCCCGCACCGTTCTGAACTGGCAGCCCCAGTTCACCCTCGATTCGGGTCTCGACCGGACGATCGCGTGGTATCGCCAACTTCTCGGCGCGTCGGCGGCCGCAGCTCACGCGGGCAAGGGATAACGGAACGATGTTCAAAACTCCCCGCCAGCTCCGCGACGAAATCGGCGTCCTCGTCAGGCAGTATTACGATGCGGTTCTAACGCCGCCTCCGTTCATGCCGGGGGAGAGCGCAGTTCCGGTATCGGGCAAGGTTTTTGATTCGACAGAGCTTCAGTATCTTAGTGGAAGCCTCTCTGGACGCCTGGTTTACCACTGGCCGTTTTGCAGCTGAGTTTCGAACGAGATTTCGCGGCGTTCATGGGAGTGCGCTGCGCTTCGCTCGTGAACTCTGGGTTCGTCCGCCAAACTTGGTTGCGATTTCCTGTCTAACCTCTCCATCACTCGGCGATCGCAGGCTCCAGCCCGGTGATGAGGTCATTACGGTGGCCGCGGGTTCCCAACCACCGTTAATCCAATTATTCAAAATCACTTGGTACCGGTATTTGTCGACGTTCAACTCCCCACCTACAACATCGATGTCACGCAACTGGAAGCCGCCGTCTCCGTCGCACCCGAGCCATCATCGTCGCGCATACTCTCGGAAATCCGTTCGATATCGATGCGGTCATGGCCTTCGCCGGCAAACATAATCTCTGGGTCATCGAAGATTGTTGCGATGCGGTCGGCTCAACTTACCAGAACCGGTCCGTGGGAACCTTCGGACATCTGGCAACGACAAGCTTCTACCCTGCGCACCACATCACGATGGGCGAGGGCGGATGCGTGCTCACACAATCGCCGATGCTGAAGAAATTAGTCGAGTCGTTCCGCGACTGGGGGCGCGACTGCTGGTGCGATCCGGGCAAATCAAATACGTGCGGCTGCCGATTCGAATGGAAAATGGGCAGCCTTCCGGCGGGATACGACCACAAATACATCTATAGCCACATCGGTTACAACTTGAAAGCTACCGATATGCAGGCCGCCATTGGCGTGGCGCAACTCAAAAAGTTGCCCGCATTCATGGCCGCACGCCGCGACAACTTCGCCAACGCTTCGCGAGTCTCTCAAGGATCTTGAAGATATTTTCATTCTCCCGGAAGCCACCCCGCATTCGAATCCAAGTTGGTTTGGGTTTCCCTATTGCCGTACGTCCGAAGTCCGACCTCACACGCAATCGCGTCGTCCAGTTTCTGGAGTCGCGGAAGATTGCAACCCGGCTGTTATTTGGCGGCAATCTGCTTCGCCAGCCAGCATACCGCGACGTCCAGCTACCGGTCGATCGGCGATCTTGCCCAATACGGACTTCGTGATGAACAACGTTTTCTGGGTCGGACTCTACCCCGGCATTACCGAATCCATGATCGATTACATGGCGAGGCTTTCCATCAAATTCCGAAAGCTGCCGGCGCACGGAGCATAGCTCGATGACGACCACAAACAGGCTGGCTCATGATCTCGACAACATCCTCGGCCGCACCGAGTCGCTCTGGAGCGAACTGCGTGGCGAGCGCTTCCTGATTACGGGCGCGACCGGCTTTTTCGGGTGCTGGCTGCTTAGAAAGTTTTGCCTGGGCAAACAACCGTCTGAATCTCGGAGCGCAGGTCACGGCACTATCTCGGCATCCCCAGACTCTTGCACAAAAGGCTCCGCACCTCGCCGCTGACCCGGCAATCACTCTGCACGCCGCCGATGTTCGGGATGATGATTACCCGCGGGCCACTTCTCCCACGTCATTCACGCCGCAACCGAAGCAAGCGCATACCTGAATAATGAAGCACCGGCGATTATGTTCGACACCATCGTCGAAGGTACGCGGCGCGCGCTGCAGTTTTCGGTAGCCAGCTCGGCTGGCAGGTTCCTTTTCGTCAGCTCCGGCGCAGTTTACGGAAATCAGCCTGCGCATGTCACGCATGTGAGTGAGTCTTTCGACGGCGGCCCTGATCCACTCAATCGAAGCATCCGCCTATGCCGAAGGCAAGCGCGCCGCTGAGCTCCTGTGTGCGCTTACGGCTTCGCCTCGCCTCTCGACCACTATTGCGCGCTGCTTCGCTTTCGTCGGCCCGTACATGCCGCTTGGACACGCACTTTGCCATCGGAAATTTCATCTCCGACGCCCTGCGTGGTGGCCCGATCCAGGTCAAGGGTGATGGCTCTGCCATCCGCTCTTATCTTTATGCGTCAGATCTAGCGGTCTGGCTCTGGACCACGCTTTTCAAAGGACGTTCTGGGCGTGCCTATAACGTTGGCTCTGAAGACGCCTTGAACATCGCCGCTGTGGCCCATGAAGTCGCCGCCGCCGTGCCGCAACAAATCGGCGTTCGGATCGCCTCAGCGCCTCAGGCTGGCGCCCCACTCCACCGCTATGTGCCATCAACGGCCCGAGCCCGCGAAGAACTTGGCCTCCATGCCGATACACCGCTCCGGGAAGCGATTCGAAGGACGCATGATTGGTTCTCGGCAGAAGGTTCTCTCTGAGCGAAGGGTTCAACAGACACCACTCGCGCGAGCACAACATGCATAACAAACAATCCAAATTGCGCAATCCAATCGCCGATTTCATCTCGAACTTGAATGTCGGAGTCTGCCTCGCATGAAACTCTCTGACTACATTGTCGAGCGTCTTGCGAACTGGGACGTGCGCCATATTTTTCTCGTGACTGGCGGCGGCGCCATGCACCTCAACGACTCCATCGGCAAGGAATCCCGAATCAAGTACGTCTGCAATCATCACGAACAGGCCTCCGCGATGGCCGCAGAAGCCTATGCGCGCGTCACCGGGCAACCCGGCGTGGTCAACGTCACCACCGGACCAGGCGGCATCAACGCTCTCAACGGAGTGTTCGGTGCGTGGACCGATTCCGTGCCCATGCTTGTTATCTCAGGACAGGTCAAGCGCGAGACCTGCATGCGCTCCCGAGGCATCACCGGCCTACGCCAGCTCGGCGATCAGGAAGCCGACATCATTGCCATGGTCGGCAACATCACCAAGTACGCCGCGTTCATCGATGATCCCCTCACGATTCGCTATCATCTGGAGCGCGCATGGCACCTCGCTCAAACTGGACGCCCGGGCCCGTGCTGGATCGACATTCCGGTCGATGTACAGGCTGCGTCGATCGACCCAACCGCTCTCCGTGGTTATGACGAAGCCGAAGACGCCTACAGCTTCGATCACGCTCAACTTTCAGGCCAATGCCGCGAGATTCTTGAGCGCATCGGTAATGCCAAGCGGCCAGTCATTCTGGCTGGCACCGGCGTGCGCGCCGCCCATGCAACCGAGGAATTCACATCTCTGGTCCGCCGACTAGGCATTCCCGTAACCACCGCATGGACTCACGATGTAATCGCATCCGATGATCCGCTATTCTGTGGCCGCCAAGGAACAATCGGCGACCGGGCGGGAAATTTCACGGTACAGAATGCCGATCTTCTGTTGATCCTCGGATCGCGCCTCAACATCCGCCAGACCAGCTACAACTGGCAGTCATTCGCCCCGCATGCTTTCAAGATTCAAGTCGACATCGACACGGCTGAGTTTTATAAGCCCACCGTTCAGCCGGATATGCCTGTTCACTGCGGCTTGAAGGAGTTTCTGCAGAGCATGCTGAGCGAATGCGATCGAATGAAGATTGACGCCAGCCTTCACGCCTCGTGGCTGGGATGGTGCCGCGAGCGCGTGCGCCGCTATCCGGTCGTGCAGGATTGCCAACGGACCGCTGGACCGCCGCTGAATCCCTATTACTTCCTTGAACAACTTTCATCGCGCCTCGCCGACGATGACGTGATCATCTGCGGTAATGCGACCGCCTGTATCGTGCCCTTTCAAACGTTACGGTTAAAGCAACGCCAACGCCTGATCTCCAATTCGGGCTCTGCTTCCATGGGATATGACCTGCCAGCCGCCGTCGGATCTGCCTTTGCCCGGCCCGGCAAGCGTGTCATCTGTCTTGCCGGAGACGGCAGTATTCAGATGAACGTCCAAGAATTACAGACCATCGTTCACCATCACCTGCCGATCAAGATTTTTGTCTTGAATAACTCTGGCTATCTCTCCATGCGGATGACCCAGAATGGCTTCTTCGGGAGGCTCACCGGCGAGAGTTCCACAAGCGGCGCGTCTTTCCCAAACATGGTGAAAGTTGGCTGCGCGTACGGCATCCCGTCGCTTCGAGTCGATCGCGTCTCACAATTGTCGGAAGTTGATCGCGCTCTCGCCGCTGACGGCCCAACATTGATCGATGTCGTCCTCGATCCCACAAAGGAATTTGAACCACGCTCACGCGCACGGCAATTACCTGACGGCCGAATCGTTTCCCCCAATCTAGAGGACATGTACCCATTCCTGGATCCGAGTGAACTGATGGACAACGTCTTCAAGGAATAAGGACCGTATCATCGGAATTAATAGCCGTTGATTGAGGAAGGACTGCAGTTAGGCGACTAAGATCATGACTGGTAACGACATTTTTGATGAGTTATTTGTCCTGGAAATGGCTAACAACCATCTGGGAGACCTGCAACGCGGGCTGAAGATTATCAGTAACTATGCCCAGGTCGTCCGCTTTAATAACGTACGTGCGGCGATCAAACTGCAATTCCGCGATGTCGACACGTTCATCCACAAGGATTTCCGCAAACGCGACGACATACGATACATCAAGAAAACCATCGATACCCGCCTTCGCCCAGAAGATTTTGTCACCCTGGTGCAGGCTATTCGCGACGCTGGATGCCTGCCGCTGGCGACGCCTTTTGACGAAAGCTCAGTCGATTTCTGCTGTAAGCTCGGCATTCCGATTCTCAAGATTGCCAGCTCGGACTGCAATGACTGGATTCTCATCGAGAAGATAGCGAAGACAAAGAAGCCGGTCATTGTTTCCACCGGAGGTTCGTCGCTCAAAGATATCGACGACCTGGTTACATTCTTCGACAACCGACATATTCCGATCGCCATTAACCATTGCGTTTCACTTTACCCATCGGAAGACAGCGAAATCGAACTCAACCAGATCGACTTTCTCCGTAACCGTTATCCAAACCACACGATTGGCTTTTCGACCCACGAGTACCAGGACTGGACCTCGTCGATGCTAATGGCCTACGCCAAGGGCGCGCGCACCTTTGAGCGCCACGTGGATATTCAGACCGAGGGAATGACGGTATCGCCTTACTGCTCTCTTCCCGAGCAGGTGGACACATGGTTCAAGGCTTTCCACCGCGCGAAGCGAATGTGTGGAGCTCCGGGAACACAGAAGCGCCTGCCTCCCCAAAAAGAAATCTCTTATCTTGACTCGCTGGTGCGCGGAGTCTATGCGCGACACGATCTTCCTTTGGGTCACGTGCTACAAGATGCGGATGTGTATCTCGCGATTCCTCTGCAGCAAGGGCAAATCTCATGCCGCGAACTCATGCGCGGCGAAGTGATTCGTAAGGCAGTTCCGCAAGATCAGCCCATCATGATCGATGCAATCGACAGTCCTTACGCCAATATCCCATCGCTGAACGAACTTATTTATCATCGCGGCCTGCCTCCTCAACCCGCGGCTCACGCCGCAAAAGCGGGCGGTGGGAAATGACTCCACAGCCCCCGATGAAGACCATCAGCGTTGTCACTCCCTGCTATAACGAAGAGGGCAACGTTCGCGAAGTCTACGAACGCGTGCGCAAGCTGATGTCAGAGCTCGGACGCTACCGCTACGAGCATATCTTCATCGATAACGCCTCGCATGATGGCACCTTTGCGATTCTGCAAGAGATTGCCGCAGCCGATTCCAACGTAAAACTCATTCGCAACGCCCGCAATTTCGGACATATCCGCTCTCCTATGCACGCAATGTTTCAGGCGTGTGGAGAAGCCGTGATCGTCCTGATGTCCGATCTTCAGGATCCGCCTGAAGTCCTTGCCGAGTTGCTCGCGCAATGGGAAGCTGGGATGCCGATCGTGATTGCCGTTAAGCGGAAAAGCCGAGAGGCCGCGCCCATGTTCCTGGCGCGAACCCTGTTCTACCGCCTGGTAAATCAGTCTTTCTGACGACATCGAAACCTACGAGAATTTCACCGGCTTCGGACTCTACGATCGCAAGGTCATCGACCTGGTTCGGCAGTTCGGCGATCCGTATCCCGTATTTCCGCGGCATGATCGCTGAAATCGGCCTGCCCCATGCAGAAGTCGAGTACGTGCAGGAACGGCGCAAGCACGGCAAGACCAAGAATAACTTCTACACGCTTTACGACATCGCCATGCTGGGCATCACTAAGCTTTCCAAGGTTCCGCTTCGTTTGGTTACCTTTGCAGGCTTCGCCGGGTCGGCGCTTTCTCTTCTAGGTGGGATGATCTACTTTGCCTACAAACTCTTCTTTTGGCGCCAGTTTACGGTCGGAATCGCTCCCATCGCGATCGGAATGTTCTTTCTCGGCTCGCTGCAACTGCTTTTCATGGGGATTCTTGGCGAGTACATCGGCAACATTCATACCCAGGTCCACAACCGTCCGCTGGTCGTCGAACAGTACCGCGTAAACTTTGAGCACGAACCGGGAATTGCCATGCAGGCCAGCACAGCATCTTTGACCGCGACGTCCGGACGTTAGGCAACAAGACAAAATTACAACACCTGTCCGAGAAACTGCTCCCGTGAAGCCCTCGTCCAAAGAGTCGACCTTGGGTTCGTCGAAGCCAAGGTGGTTAAGCCTTGAAAGCAGATCGCCGCTTGACCTGCCCACGGAAGGTCCCGCTGACTCATCCGGTCGACTGTTCGCTTGGCGGAGCGTTCCGCGAGCCATGGGAACTCGATGCCACAACATTGGACGCTGGTCTAAGAAGCGCGGAACTGTAAGCCGAAAACGACCCCGGAAACCGCGACTTATTCGCGCCAGAATATCTGAAAGATCCCTACCTGCACGTGAGCGGGGAATTTTCTCTCAACTTCGGCACGGACGGCCTTATTCATCTTCCCCACTTCGAAGAACGGCGCCTCGTTGATGACGAACACCTTCAAGTCATTCGATTGCAGCGCCCGTAACACTTCCTCGGGTGCAGCACCCGAATCATCGCGCGTAACATTCTTTAAGCCAGATAAGAAATAAAGCTCGGGGCAGTCATTTCCGGCGTACAGCAGCCCATTTGGAGAATGCTGCTGCAGCAGATGAGTCAACTGTTCAAAGAACACCGAGCCTTCAATTTCTACGCCTCCGCGCGGCAGTTGCAGCGTATTCATCTGGCCGACCTCGTGCGTCAATTCAGCGAGGTGCATGGGAATCAGCGACGCAACTCCAAATACGAGATAAAGTGCGGCAATCGCCCCAAACGCGTAGATTCCGCGTTGTGTTTTGTTTGTGGCGATAATCGCAGTTAAGGCCAACAGCGTGAGTGGCAGGGCGTAACACAAGTAGATTGGAGCAGCAAAAGGATACTGCACCAGGCTGCATGTTGCAGCCAGCGCTACCAGCACCATTACGCGCTGCCGATCAATTGTGGCTCGTCCCTTTCGCGCCCTTCCTATTAACAAGAAAGCTACTCCCAGAGCGACCACAATTGGCGTCAGCATGACAGCAGAAAACCAGATCCCAGAGAGGATGCTTTCTGAATGTTTGGCTCGCACCGCCATCACCAGCGCACCCAAGACCAGCGCCGATCCTACTGCCGCACCCTGAAATTTGTCCCAGTACATTGCGGCGAGAAGCAATCCAAGAAGCGGCAACACGTAGACAACATATTGAACCGGCGCCGGCCGTATCACAGCCAATCCGCTCGCTCGCACAACCGCACTCGACGTGACTCCCGAAAAGAAGCTATGTAATGCTCCTGACATCGCATAAGGCGCCAGAAACAAGACCACTGGCACGGCCACTCCGACAAAGAACGGGATCAGCAATCGGAAGAGTGTCTTGAATCGCTCCCCCGATCCTGCGAACACGTTTCTTTCCCCGAACAGAATCAGTCCAACAACTGCCGCCGACGGCAATACAAAGTGATAAAGCTCTGCTGTGGTCAGGCGTGAGTGCATGAGATAGATCACTGTGCCGAGAAATGCGAGCAGTGACGCGACGCTGAAGATTCGATATCCCACGCTGGTTCGTGCCGCAGAGTCGCTGTCTGCATCGCTCTGCGCCAGGAAAACCAGAAACAGCAGCACGCCTGCAATGTAGTACGCTCCGATTACCTTGATCAGAATTGAGACTCCGCCGCAAACGCCCGCCATAGCTAACCAACGTCGTGCTCGCAGGTCCAAAAAGCGCAGTAGCGCTGCCGCTCCGAACGTCGCGAAGAACAGGTTGTACCAGGATGGCATCGCCGCAGGATAGTTCGGGAATCCCCATGAGACCGCTAGGAGTGTGATGAATCCGGCTGCGAGCGAAGGGATGAATCGCAGCGCGATATAGTACACTGCCGGAATCCAGGCGAGAAAAAACAAAAATACGCAGATGCGGAGCGCCATCAGATTCACGCCAAAGAGCCGGAAGGCCAGGGCGTGAATCATACTGAGGCCGCCGGTGTAGCCCTCAATAAAATCGCGCTGCGGAAGTTGCCCGTCAAGCACGCGAACCGCGCTCTGCGCCAATGTTCCATCATCCGCGGGTACCCACCCACTTCTCATGTGAAGGCCAACGTATAGACCTGCGATGAGGAGAACTGCTCCTAATACGAGCCAGCGAGCCAATCGCTCGTGCTTCGCGCCGAAAGGCCAAGCGGATACCAGATCTATTTCCGCCGTCCCAATTTCTCTGACGCGTACCTCGACGCTGAGAGATTCCCCGGAAACCAGAGTCAGTTCCTTTGAGGGCCCCTTAGACTTTTCGTTGACGGTATCTCTCACTTTGCCTCCAACGCGGTGAGCCGGAGTCTCGCTTCCGTACTGTCCTGGTTCAGCTGCAATGCTTGTTGATACTCCGCTCGCGCTGCCGCCATGTTCCCGCTTTTCTCAAGCGACATGCCCAGCCAGTAGTGGTAATCCCACACCTTCGGATCGAGTGTCACAGCCTCTTTCAAGTAAGGCATCGCCTCCGCGGTCTGACCTTCGGCCAACAAAGCCCGCCCGAGATAATGTTTGGGCCCGGCTTGATCCGGAGCAAGCGCAACCGCCCGCGACAGCAATCGTGCCGCCTCCGCATACTCACCATTCTCGAAGTGAATGTTTCCGCAGTTGTAGAGCGCGGAATAGAGATTCGGTTCTTTCTCCAGGATTTCGGAACACAAGGCGAGCGCCTTATCAAAATCGCCCATCCGCCCGTACAATCCTGCGAAGCCTGCGATCCCGATCTCCGACTCCGCGTATTCGGGACTGACCCTCTGCATCCATACCCGGCCTTGATCGAACTTCCCCGCTCGAATGTAGGCCTCTGCCAGTGCCAGCGGACCATACTCGTACTCCGGATGCTCCCGCACGGCTTTCTCTGCAAGTGCGATCGCGCGCTCATGAGCTCCCCGCTCGCTGTACTCCTCCGAGAGTCCGACTTCCGCGTACGGGTTTCCGGGATACATCTGCTCCCCACGCGTCCACACCAGCAGATCGCTCGCCCAGTAGACTTGTTGTGCAAGCGAAGCTCCCACGTATGCCACGCACATCAGCACAACGGCAGCTACCTGAACGGCCTGGCTCCTCAGCCCTTTTATCGAAGGCAGGTGCCGCACGCCAATTGCGACCAGAATCGCGAAACCAACCGATGGCAAGCAGGCATACCGATCTCTTATGAAATCACCGTTGCCAAAGTTGCGCAGGTAAAGCGCGGGTGCCAAGCCTACCAGCATCCATAAACCCGCGAAGGCAACCGTCGAATTCCCTTCCCGGCGATTCCAGTACCACAATCCCGCAAGCACCGCGCCCAACAGCAACAGCGGCATCAGAAGTTGGCTGTAAATTGCGGTCGTCACATAACGCGTGTAATAAAGCCCGGTGAGGCCGATCGGGACCAGCAACTTCCCGAGATAGAAGCTGATCACCAACGGGAGAGTCCGAAGCACATCCACCATTCCGTGGTTCGGATCAAACTGCCCGGTCGCGTGCAAGAGCGCACGCTTTCGCACCAGCATGTAAGTGAATGTGACCATTCCGTAAGGGATAGCGTCCATCACCGCCCACATGGTTCGAGATACAAATGACGTTCTTCCCTCTGCCGGGTTGAGCCAGGCGTAGAGCGCGACGAGTCCCAGGAAACTCACCGCCATCTCTTTGGTCAGAAGAGCGCACGCCAGCAACATTAACGACGCTACCCACCACGTTTTTCTTTTCGTTTGGCCGGGATTGCGCGCGTTCAAGAACGCGCCGAAGGCGAGGGCTACAAACATCGTGACCATCGTGTCGGAGGCTGCGGAAACCCACACTACCGGCTCAATATGGATCGGATGCAACGCATAAACTAACGCCGCCAAAGCTGCCGTCCAGTATTCAAGGCGGAGTTTCCGAGCCAGCCAGAAGACCGCCGCTAGTGCCGCCACATGCGCCAAGATTGCGCCGAGGTGCCATCCCCATGCTCGCAGGCCAAACAGCGCGTAATTCAAGATTGACCAAACTACGAAAAGGGGCCGGTAATAAACCTGGTGCCGCGCTACGTGGTACCAAAGGTCGCTTCCGAAAGCGCGCGGGAGATTACTCCAACTGCGCAAAATCGGATTGTTGACGATCTGTGGCCAGTCATCCCACACAAAATCGAAGTACAAAGAACCACTGAACACTACGACCGTCGTGAGCCCGAGTAGAGTTACCATCCACCCCGGCTGCCGCAGATATTCTCCGAGCACCTTCATCGCGCCCATTTCCGGAGCTTCCCGCGCCTCGTTTATCGTCACTTCTGGAGATTGGGCTTCCTGGATTTCGGGCACGCGTCCTCTCAAAATGCACGACTCTCAACTCTTGTCGGATGGGCCCATACTACCCTCCAGATGGGCTCCGCGCATGTTACCCAGGTTACCTACGTGTGCCGGTTCTTCCCCTATTTCGCCGTGTCCTTTGCGACGATTGTTCCATGGGGTCAGCGTCGGGAACCCAAGCCGCTAGAGAGACATTGCCCGTATTGTGCGTTGATCTCGATGGCACTCTCATCCGCGGCAATCTGCTATGGGAGTGCGTTCTTGCGCTCCTGAAAACTCATCCCGTTACGTTGCTCTTCCTCCCGTTCTGGTACCTTCGCGGCCCTGCTTTTCTCAAACGTCAGCTCGCCGCTCGCGTTCATCTCGACCCGGCCCGCCTTCCCTACCGCCTGCAGGTTCTTGACCTCCTCCGCAGGCAGAAGATTGCTGCCAGAACAATTGCCCTTGTGACCGCAGCCGACCTTGAACTCGCCCAAGCGATTGCTGCGCATCTGGGATTCTTCGATGAGGTCCATGCGAGCGATGGGAATCACAATCTCAAGGGACGAAATAAGGCCGCGTTCCTCGCCGAGCGCTTTGCGCAGCAGGGATTCGATTACGTAGGCGACTCACGCACCGATATCAAGGTCTGGAAGCATGCTCGGGGCGCTTACGTTGTCGGCACGCGCTCGCGGTCAGAACAGGCAGCCGCAGTTACCACTGTCAGAGAGACAATCACTGAACCATCGGCGTCGCTTCGCACATGGGTTAACGCCCTTCGCGGACATCATTGGGCGAAGAATCTGTTGCTGTTCTTGCCGCTGGCGCTCTCTCATAATCTGGAACCCGCTCCCGTCTTGCGAACCATTGCCGGCGTCGTACTCTACGGCTTTTGCGCTTCGGGACTCTACATTCTGAACGACCTTCTGGATCTACATTCCGATCGTGAGCACCCGTGGAAACGACAGCGCCCTTTCGCCGCAGGTGAGATATCGATTCCCGGAGGCCTGTTTATCTCTGTAGTTCTTTTGTCGTCCGCGATTGGATTAGGTTTTGCCCTTGATCGTAAATTCGGATTCGTTTTGCTGGGATACGCGGCGCTCACCACGTGGTATTCGTTTCACCTTAAGAAAATCGCGCTGCTCGATGTCTTCGTGCTTTCAAGCTTCTACAGTTTCCGAATTCTTGCGGGAGCGACCATCTCTGCAACGCCGCTTTCGCAGTGGTTTCTGGCTTTTTCCATGTTCTTCTTTCTCAGTCTGGCGATGGCAAAACGTTATTCTGAACTGCTGCATGCGAGCGACTTAGTAGCCTCGGGCAACTCGGGACGTGGCTATCGCGTGGACGATCGTGAACTTCTGCTATCACTCGGTGTCGGCAGCAGCTTCTCAGCCATCGTGATTCTCAGTCTCTACGTTCACAGTCAAGAGGTGCGCATTCTCTATCTGTCGCCTGAGTACCTATTTTTACTTTGTCCGATTGTCTTGTTCTGGCTTAGCCGAACCTGGCTTCAGGCGCATCGCGGCGAACTGAAGGAAGATCCGGTGACTCTCGCAATGCGGGACCCGGTCAGCTACGGAGTCGCGCTGGCTTCCGTGTGCGTCATCGCCGCTAGCTTAACGAGTATGACTTGGTAATCGCCTTGAAACGTTCTGTCCTAATCGTCGAATTGAAGCTCGCTCCACAGCTTCAGCCGCCCGTAGTACCGAACAGCTATACGAACTGATATGTCCGCTCAATCTGCTGCCTTAGCACGCAAACAATCCGCTGGCTCGCCACCGACGAGCCGCTATGTCTCTTGGGGGCGGTTCCCGGATGCGACGCACGCTCACGTCGAAAAACCCGCGTGGAACGACCAGGTAGCACCGGTTCTCACAACTGCCGCAGATCACTCGCTTTTGCCTTACGGTCTCGGTCGGAGCTACGGCGATTCCTGTCTCAATGACGGCCGAACACTTGTCGACTGTCGTCGCTTGAATCGCATCCTTGGTTTCGATGAAGCGAGCGGGATACTTCGCTGCGAAAGTGGCGTAAGTTTCGCGGACATCATCCACGTATTTCTGCCCAGAGGCTGGTTTCTTCCGGTGACGCCTGGAACGCAATTCATCACCGTCGGCGGAGCCATCGCCAATGATGTACACGGCAAGAACCATCACCGCGCCGGAACGTTCGGACACTACGTTCATCAACTTGGATTGCACCGTTCGAACGACGGGACGGTTGTTTGCAGTCCTAACGAGAATTCGCAAATGTTCCGCGCAACGATCGGAGGCCTTGGCCTGACTGGCGTAATTGCGTGGGCCGACATTCAACTGCGGCGCGTAGCTGGACCTTGGATCGACTCCGAGCACATCCCGTTTGAATCTCTCTCCAGCTTCCTCGACCTGAGCCGCGATAGTGACGGGCGATTCGAATACACCGTCGCCTGGCTCGATTGCTTTGCGGGGAAGAATTCTCGTGGCATCTTCTTTCGCGGCAACCATTCCGACGGAACGAGCAAGAAGTTTCATCCCAAGCGAGGTCCGAAGCTTCCCTTCTCATTGCCTGCGTTCTTGCTCAATCGCTACAGCGTGAAGGCTTTCAACTCCGTCTACTATCGGGCCCATGCTGCAAGGAAAGGCTCGTCGCTTGTGGGTTATGACTCGTTCTTCTATCCACTCGACTCCATTCGACAGTGGAACCTGCTCTATGGCAAGCGCGGTTTCGTTCAATACCAGTGCGTGATTCCGGATACGGACGTCCCTGCGCTCGAGGAGGTGCTGGAACGGATCGCTCATTCGGGCATGGGCTCATTCCTCGGAGTCCTCAAACAATTCGGCGACGCGCCATCTGCGGGCATGATGTCATTCCCGCGTCCTGGGCTCACGCTCGCACTCGACTTCGCCATGCGCGGCGAGCCTACGCTGCAACTGTTGCGCTCTCTCGATGACGTCGTTCGCCAAAGTGGTGGAGCGCTTTACCCCGCGAAAGATGCGCGCATGAGTCCGGCAATGTTCGAGGCTTCATTTCCTTACTGGCGAAGTTTCGCTCCCTGGATCGATCCCAAAATATCGTCGTCATTCTGGCGACGCGTAACGGAGGCGCAATGACTACGCCTCCTAAAAGTCGTAAATCGCAGTTGCAGAAAGTCGTTGTGCTGGGTGCAACTTCCTCCATCGCGCGCGAGGTTCAACGCGAACTTGCAGAGCGTGGATGCGAGTTGCTGCTCGTTGCTCGTTCGGAGCAGCGTCTCGCAATCTTGCGAGCCGACTTGATTGCGCGCGGCGCGAAGAACGTTTTCGTCTTCGCCGCAGACCTGGCATCCATTCAACAACATGCCGCAATCTTCAATTTTGCTCGTCGCGCGCTTCCCGGGTTCGACAGTGTGCTCCTCGCTTACGGAAGCATGCACGATCAGAAAGAGTCCGAAGCATCCATCGATCTGCTTCTGGAAGAGTTGAACGTCAACTTCGTCAGCGCGTCGGCAATTCTCACGCTCTTCGCTGCCGAATTGGAACGGCAACGCTCAGGATGCATCGCCGCCATCACTTCTGTCGCCGGAGACCGCGGACGGCGCTCCAACTACATCTATGGCTCGGCAAAAGGAGCGCTATCGCTCTTTCTGCAAGGTCTGCGCAGCCGACTGCATCCTGCCGGCGTCAAAGTCATCACCATCAAGCCGGGTCCAGTGCAGACTCCGATGACAGATCATTTGTCTAATGCCGCCCGCTTCGCCGCTCCCGAAGTCGTTGCCCGCGATATCGTCCGAGCCCTCGAAGGCCGCTCACCGGATGTCCTCTATACGCCGAAAATTTGGCGCTACGTGATGAGCGCGGTTGAACACATTCCGGAAAGAATTTTCAAACGCCTCTCGTTTTGAAAATTGGCTAGCACAAAATGAAAAGGGCCGCATCGCTGCGGCCCTTCATTATTTGGCACTTACCAAGTACTGGGAACTGAGAACGTACTCCTTACCGTCGTCCTCGCCCGCCACCGCCCCCACCATGGCCTCCGTGACCACCGTGGCCTCCACGGTCGCCACCACCACCTCCACCACCGCCTGGGCCGCGTCCGCGACCTCGACGACGACGGTTGCGATCACGATCACCACCGCCAGCGCCGCGTGTGTCTCGCGCGCCTTCCGGTCGAACGCCAGCGGGTTCTGCTGAACCTGCCAAAGCGTCAACCCGGTTGAAGTTTGGTTCGTCGTCGGCGTCGAAATCCGCACCGCCTTCGATCACAGCGGTGGGAGCACCCTGCGAAACGCTGGGCTCGGCTTCTTGCTCGCCGCCGCCATCACCTTCCGGAGGAGGAGCACCGCCACCACCCATCTTGGCGCGCTGTTCTTTCAAGATCGCCTTGCGTGATAGCTTGATCCGGTTGCCTTCGACAGCCAGGACTTTCACTAGAACCTGGTCGCCTTCCTTCAGTTCATCGCGCACGTCTTTGATCCGATGTTCCGCAACTTCACTGATGTGTAGCAAGCCATCGAGTCCGGGAAGAATTTCAACGAACGCGCCAAAGTCTGCGAGTCGGCTTACCTTTCCGAGATAGGTTTTTCCAACCTCGGCGGAAGCCGTCAGGTCACGAATGATCTGCAGAGCCTTGTTCGCAGAAACTTCATCGTTCGAGGCGACGTTTACCTTGCCGGAATCCTCAACGTCGATCTTTACGCCCGTCTGCTCGATGATGCTGCGGATCATCTTGCCGCCCGGCCCAATTACGTCGCGAATTTTGTCGACCGGAATCTGCAGCGTGTAGATTCGCGGGGCATACGCCGAAACCTTCACGCGCTGCTCGGTCAGGACCTCGCCCATCTTGTCAAGAATGAACAACCGTCCGCGCTGTGCCTGCGCCAACGCCTCACGCATGATCTGCGCGGTGATGCCGCCGACCTTGATGTCCATCTGGAGAGCGGTGATTCCGTCTTTTGTGCCAGCGACCTTGAAATCCATGTCGCCGTAATGATCTTCGGCGCCTGCGATATCCGTGAGGATGGCGTACTGATCGCCTTCCTTCACAAGTCCCATCGCCACACCGGCTACCGGCGCTTTCAAGGGAACGCCTGCATCCATCAGCGAAAGAGATGCGCCGCAAATCGTGGCCATCGACGACGATCCATTCGACTCCAGAATGTCGGAAACGACGCGCATCGCATAAGGCCAATCTTCTTCTGTGGGGAGAATTGCGGAAACGGCTCGTTCCGCGAGGGCGCCATGCCCGATTTCTCGGCGTCCCGCTCCGCGCAGAAAAGCAACTTCTCCAACGGAAAACGGCGGGAAGTTATAGTGCAGCATGAAGCGCTTTTTCGCTTCGCCTTCGAAGCCCTCAAGCCGCTGCATGTCGTCGCTCGTGCCCAAAGTCGTTGTGACCAGAGCCTGGGTCTCACCGCGGGTAAACACCGCACTGCCGTGCGCGCGTGGAAGAACTCCAACTTCGCTCCAGATCTCGCGAATCTGGTCGAATGCACGGCCATCCGGGCGATGTTTCTTATTGATCACCTGATCGCGGAAGATGCGCTCGCGGAGAGTTTCGTAATACTCCTTGAACTTGGATTTCGCAACCAAATCATCCTCGGGAATCGCCGCCAATTGCTCTTTCTCCAGAGTGCGCACCATCTCGTAGCTTTCGGCCTTGGGGTGCTTCTGGGTATCGAGAGCGTCGGCGAGGCGCCCGCCAATCTTCGACTGCAACTCTTTGTAATAGGCTTCGTCGAACTCGGGCGGGGTAACTTTGCGTTTCGGCTTGCCGGCCTTGCTGCGCAGCTCTTCGATGGCGGCGCAAATCTTTTTGATTTCAGTGTGAGCGAATTCGATCGCGTCCACTACTGTTTCTTCCTTCACTTCTTTTGCGCCTGACTCAATCATCAGGATCGCGTCGGCCGTGCCGACAACCATGATGTTCAGCAAGCCTTCGCGCATTTCAGTGTAGGTTGGATTCGCGATGAAGCGCCCATCAACTAGGCCGACGCGTACGGCGCCAATCGGGCCAAGGAACGGAATGTCGGAAACAGTAAGCGCCGCAGAAGCGGCGTTGATGCCGACAACATCCGGATCGTTCTCCGTATCAGCCGACAAAACGAAGGCAATGACCTGCGTCTCGCACTTGAAGCCTTCCGCGAACATGGGACGGATCGGGCGGTCAATCTGGCGACTGGTAAGAACTTCGCGCTCGCTCATGCGGCCTTCGCGCTTGATAAAGCCGCCGGGAATGCGTCCACCGGCGTAGGTGTATTCGCGATAATCAACCGTTAGCGGAAAGAAATCGATGCCGGTACGCGGCTCTGGATTTGCAGTGGCAGTCGCGAGAACGACATTCTCACCCAGGCGGACAACGCAGGAGCCATGGGCTTGTTTCGCGAGCTTCCCGGTTTCAAACGATATGGTCTTACCGCCGGCGATTTCGACGGTGACTGAGGTAGGTACAGGTTTCATAAATCATCCTTTATAGGGGCAGGAGCGCGAGGGCGCCGATGCGGAATTCGCATGCATAGGTATCAGGCGAAAGGCGAATGCTGTCGCGCTCGCGGTTGGGAAAACGCACTATCCTGATTCTCTCGGGGTCAAAACCAGCTCTTCATTGAGCCGGTCGCGTTGCTATTTGCGGATGCCGAGCTTCGAAATAACGGTCTTGTACCGTTCCGAGTCGTATTTCTTCAGGTAGTCGAGCAGGCGGCGACGCCGGCTCACCATCATGAGGAGTCCGCGGCGCGAGCCGTGATCTTTCAGGTGCGTTTTGAAGTGGTCCGTCAACTGACCGATACGTTCGCTCAACAGAGCGATTTGAACCTCTGGACTGCCGGTATCGGTCGGGTGCGTGCGATACGTGTCAACGACGGATTGCTTTTGCTGTCTGGCTAGCACTTACCTATTGCACTCCTGTCTCTTCTCATTTTCGTAACGTAGTCGAGGATATCACAATGCGAGTAAAACCCGCTACTTGCCTGTGCAATTTGGCCGTCTCGGTACTGTCTCCGACTTCCTACGCCAAGCACTCCGCGATTCAGGGTTATACTGGATATGTAAACATCGTTAAGGAAGCGGCCACCTTGGGTTGAGTCCGTCTATAGAGACTTGGACCAGCTCCGAAAACGCTGTGCGTCCGGCCACTCAACGAATTAACGCCATAGATATTGGGAGACTGTACATGCCTCGAGGCCGATCGACTTTTACCAAACGTCAGAAAGAACAAGCCCGCCAGCAAAAACAGCGTGACAAGAACGAACGCAAGACCCAGCGTAAGCAGGATAGACCGGAAGGAAGCCCGAGCAACGAGCTCGACGAAATGCGCGAGATGCGTGAGTTGGCTGAAGCTCAGGCCGCCCTGTTCCGCATTGGAGCAGAAGACGAGCCGGATGTCCCCGAGTCGGTCATGCCGGATGGAATCAAGTAAATCGGGCAGCCCCTAAAGGGGCGCCGGAATTAGAAGAGGTGCAGCATCGCTGCAACGCCCTGATACAAAAACGGTCTGGCTACAGACAAAAATGCCGAAGCTTACGCTCCGGCGTTTTTATTTCTGGTTAATGTACCTGTTAGACCGGACCCTCTTAAACAAAGACCTCGCCCGGCAGTGCAGTCAAAGTTCTCGACGCAAGCGTATTTTCAATCACGCGCCGCGGTTGGGTCGTTCCCGACCCGTCCACCTGTTTGCGTTCGATGCGCAACTTCAAGGTGCGCTCAATGTTGCGAAGCTCGAGAACCTCTACTCCCGTGACTAGACTCGAAGCCCTGCCTTGGAGACCGGCCCGGCCTGTACGTCCGACGCGATGGATAAAATCTTCCGCCATCTTCGGCAGGTCGTAGTTGATCACGTGCGCCACGTCGTCAACGTGCAGTCCTCGAGAAGCTACGTCGGTTGCAACCAACACCTGATGGCGTCCTTCCTGAAATCCGCTCAACGCGCTGTTGCGCTGCGATTGGGTGCGATCGCCGTGAATCATCGCGACTGAGAAGCCATCGCGCTCGAGTTCCCGGTGCAGCCTCTGTGTTCCGCGTTTGGTGCGCGCGAAGATGAGCGTCTGCCCTTTTTCTGCGTAAAGCAATTGCCGCAGTACATCCATTTTTTCAGTTGGACGCACTTCGTAGGCTTCCAGACGGATGCCCTCCGCTGGCTTCAAAACCGAGCCGACAGCAACGCGTACAGGATTGCGCATGTAGTCGTTGACGAGCGCAGCGACGGATTGTTCGAGCGTTGCCGAGAAGCAAAGCGTCTGCCGCTTTTCCGGAACCACCTGCAAAATACGTCGGATCGAAGGCAAGAAGCCCATATCAAGCATGCGATCGGCTTCGTCGAGGACCAAGATTTTCACGTGCCGGAGATCGGCAAACTTGCGGGTAATGAAGTCCTGCAAGCGGCCGGGAGTTGCGATTACAAATTGTGAGCCCGCGCGAAGACTTGAAATCTGCGCTTTTTCTGAGACGCCGCCAATTACCAGCGCAGCCTTCGGCATGTTTTTGCCGCACAACTGTTCGTACTGTTCATGGACCTGCATGGCGAGTTCACGCGTTGGCAACAGCACCAGCGCGCTGATGTGTGCCGAGGGCTCACGCCGCAGCATCTCGATAATTGGAATCAGGAACGCCAGCGTCTTGCCAGTTCCGGTCTGGGCGGTGCCCAGTACATCTTTCCCTTCCAGTGCTGGAGGAATCGCTTGCGCCTGGACAGGGGTTGGGGTGATAAATTCCGAAGCCGCCAGCTTCTGCTGCAAAGCAGCAGAGAGAGGCAGTTCTGTAAATGTATTCATTCGTTGTTTTTCTTTCTGGAGGGGCTAAGTCAGATCTCAGACACACGTGTCGAGAATACGCACGGCCCGCTCGCAATCAAATTGGCGCTGACAAAACGGCGGGCAGGAAATGCGGAGGTGATGCGGATCCAACAGGATCCCCGCTTAACTAGCAAACCGTAACAAAAGCGTTATAAGGAGTATAGCAGACCTTTAACAAATTTGTATTACCTGTTTGATTACCCGGGTAATAGCGCCCGGTCGTCAGATTGAGGAGAGGCTTGGTTGCGGTATCCCCGCAAGCTACTCATGGCATTGCGACTTTCCCCCGGATCACCAGAACCGAGGCGGCCGGCAGATCGTAAAGAGTGTCTTTGGCCGCATTCAGGTTCTTTCGCAATACGGGCCCATCAGGATCGGCAACGCCGTCGGTGTACGTCACCACATTGGGTGCGGCTGCCTGGTCGGCATGGGCGAAGAATCCGGTCCGTGGAGGGTTCCAGTGGTATTGGCCACTGCCAAATGTCGCCGTCTCGACTGGACCGGTAAAGCCGGTCTGCGAGTTCCCTGCTCCCTGAAACGCTACCCGGAGGCGGTGAGCGTTCTCCTGGTCTCGATTCACGACCAGCAAGGCCCATCGCCCGTCAGGACGCTTCAATCCATAGGCGGTCACTAGTTCGTGACCGGCGCCGTCTTCCACATCGGATTTCGCACGATACACCTGATGATCGCCACCGCCCGGCTGCGCCCAGTCGGTGTTGATCAGTTGCGCCACGAAAAACTGCGCGAGCGGCTGCTGAATCTTGTAGGCGGCGTCGACCGTAAACATTCCGAAAGTGCCCGCGGAGTTATTGCAACCCTGCTCCATCACCAATGGCAAATAATGGAAGTAGTAGACCCCCTTGCCTCCGTTTTCCATCAGCGCCCCAATATAGTCGGCGAGCCAGAGGCCGGAAAAAATATCCTGATACGTCTCACTGGAAGATGAGGAAAGATTTCCCTCGGTAACGAACAGCGGCATGTCGGCAGGAACGCCGTCTTCGTGCCACGTCTGAATGATGTGGTGGATGAGCTCTGGCTCATCGTAAAGCACACCCCATGGCGTCTTGCAGGGCTCGTAGGGATAATGCTCGAAACTGAAAAAAGCCAGGTCGTTCATACGTCCATGTTGGTTGAGGTAGTCGAGGAAGCGCGCCGTCCACGACGCCCGGCCGCGCTCGTCGGCCCACACCTCGATGTCTTTATTCACGCCCTGGAACGATGGTCCGCCAAGTTTCAGTGTCGGGTCAAGCCGGTGTAACGCCGTCGCCCATTGCAGGTACAAGGCAGCGTAATCTTCCGGCAGCATGAACTGGCCATCCGCCTCCTCGCCCATCTCGACGTAGGAGATTGGATAGTGCCGCTTTTCGAGATAAGCAATTTCGGCGACTGCGTTTTCAGGTGTGTCATAGATCAGAGCGACGGGAATCATCGCGGGAAGTCCGCGAGTTACTCCGCTGGTGAAGAAAAGATCAAAGCCCAGTTGGGCCTGCCGGGTGGAACCAAGATCTGACGGTTTGTGCCAGGGATCGACCGACGAACAGTACGTCGTTGTCTGCTCCTGGTCTGGCGTGTGTCGCACTATGTCGTGGAATACGCCGCCATCGGTGGTCGTGCCGAGATAAAGTTCGCGAATCACATAACCAACACAGTTGCGCGGATCGCTGGCTCCATCGGCGTCACAGGTGTTTGAGGAACTCGTCATCCAGATCCGCACATAGCGGACATAGACCGGATCCCTGGTAAGTCGGACGGTTTCGTTTCCCCCCTTTCCCTTCGCAACTTGTCCCGTAAGAAAGGTCTGCCAGATGCCGCGAGTCGGAGCTTTGATCGGATCGTCGCCCGTCCAATATTGGACGAGGTAGCGAGCGGCGTAGGGCTCCCCCCAGGCGATGCGAATACTGTCGACGGCTTGCATGGCTCCGAAGTCAATAACGACCCATTGCGGATGAAGTTCGTCGCTTTCGCCGGTGAAGCGTTCACTGAGATAAGGATTGCTCTTCCAGAACGAATTTGTATCTCCATCCGTCAAGCGCGAATAACCGGCGTTTCCCGTGCCATCATTCCGAGTGAAGCCCCGTCGCGGAAGACTGTATCCATAGGAGTAGCGGATGCTCTCGCCCGGAACCGCCGATCCTGTGAAGTATCCCTTGGCGGCCTTGTCGCTCCATGTGCCGGCAGGATTCCAGTGCCAGGCCTCTACGGTCAACTCAGTATTTTGGCGGAACGAGACCGGCTGCCAGCCGGAAGCCATTGATTGGCGAAGAGATTCAGGAGTGAAATCGCCGTCAATGGCGGCCACGGGAATTCGATCGATGCCAGCGCCCAAGGTCTGGTTCGGAACAAAATGATTCGTAGGGTGAGAAATGTCGACCGAAATCGTTTGCGCGCCCAGGTGCGAGCTCAGAACAACGATCAAAGGCGCGATCGCGAAACGTCTCACGAGGTCTCCGTAGTTTTGTATTCTATTAAAACGACTGAATTATACGGATTTGTCGGTTAGCGCAGAAGCATTTTTCCGGAACATTCGAGCGCTTGCCCAAATAAATTATCCGACTTGCGGAGACAATTTGCATTAAATCCCCCTACACCACTTTTGCCGCATTCCGGCGAGTTTGCGAAACGCGCCGATGGCCAGCTATCATCGCCCCCAAGATGAATAATGCAAAGTTTCTGCTTCTCGCTGGCGTTTTCGCCGCCGCTTTCGCGCTTGCTCAAACATCCACGCAGTCAAAAGAAATCGATGCAGTCTTCCCTGCCGCCCATGATTTCTATCTTGACCTCCATCAAAATCCTGAACTCTCGTCGCACGAGACACAAACGGCGGCCAAGCTCGCCGATCGCCTGCGAGCCCTTGGCTACGAAGTGACCGAGCACGTCGGCGGCACGGGCGTCGTTGCCATCCTCAAGAATGGGAATGGCCCCACCGTGATGTTGCGCACGGAACTCGACGCGCTTCCGGTCGAAGAAAAGACCGGCCTTCCCTATGCCAGCAAGGTTCATACCAAGGACGACGCCGGACGCGACGTTCCCGTCATGCATGCCTGTGGTCACGATCTCCACATGGCAGCCATGGAAGGCACGGCTGCAATCATGGCACACAGTAAGGAGACATGGCACGGCACGCTGATGCTGATCGGCCAGCCTGCGGAAGAAACGATTACCGGCGCCAAAGCGATGATCGCTGACGGATTTCTAAAACGCTTTCCCAAGCCTGACATCGGAGTCGCTCTGCATGTGGGCAATGAACTGCCAGCCGGTGAGGTCGGAATCACACCCGGAATCTACAACACGAATGCGGACTCGCTTCGCATCACGATCTACGGTAAAGGCGGCCATGGAGCCGCCCCTAATACCACAATCGATCCAATTGTGATTGCCGCCAAAACCATCATTGCACTGCAGACAATTAATTCGCGCGAGGTAAAGCCAGGAGAACTCGCCGTGATCACGGTTGGCTACATCCGCGCCGGCACCAAGAACAACATTATTCCCGACCAGGCCGAGATGGGCCTGACGATCCGCACCTTCAAGCAGGATGTCCGCAAGCAGGTGCTCGCCGCCATCGACCGAACGGTGAAAGGCGAAGCCATCGCGGCCGGAGCCACGCGGGAACCGCTGATCGAGCATTACGAGTGGACAGACTCGGTCTACAACGACCCGGCTCTCGCGAATCGCCTGCGAGTTCCGCTCGAGGCAGCGTTGGGAAAAGACAACGTAATTACTGAAGAACCGATCACGCCGTCGGAAGATTACTCGGCTTTCGTCGAGCAAGGAATTCCTTCCCTCTACTTCAGCCTTGGAGGCGCAGATCCCGCAAAGTTGGCCGAGTCCACGAGAAACGGAACCCATTTGCCGTCAAATCACTCACCGTTCTTCACACCCGATGCGGATCCAGCGCTCAGAACCGGAATCAAGGCAGAGGTTGCAGTGTTGCGGAATCTTCTGGGCGGAAAATAAAAATCCCCACGCATCGCGGTTACGATGCGTGGGGATTTTGGTCTTACTTCTGCAATCTGACTTCTAACTTCTCCTACTCTCCAACCAGTTCCATCGGCTTCGGAATCGATGTCCAGGCGGTCACGTCGTTTTCCTGCGCATCGACCACGGCCAGAGCGGAAACGTTCACGATCTCCTCCACTTCCGTGTCGCGTGAAACCACGTGTACCGGTTTGTTCATGCCCATCAGAATTGGCCCGAGTGTCTCTCCTCCGCCAAGCTTTGAGAGAAGTTTGTACGCAATGTTGGCCGACCCCAGATCGGGGAAGATCAATACATTTGCGCCACCCTTGAGCGTGCTGAAGGGATAATTCTTCTCCAGCAATTCCGCTGACACCGCCACGTCGGCCATCACCTCGCCATCGACCACCAGCGTGGGATCGGCTTTGTGCAGCAATTCGACCGCCTTCCGTACCTTGTCACACTGTGGATGCCGCGTGCTGCCGAAGCTCGAAAACGACAGCATCGCTACACGAGGTGTCAGGTCAAAGCGCCGCGCAGTCTGCGCCGCACATAACGCGATCTCGACGAGGTCTTCCG
Organism: uncultured Acidobacteriaceae bacterium; assembly: GCA_963822545.1. Classification (GTDB taxonomy): domain Bacteria; phylum Acidobacteriota; class Terriglobia; order Terriglobales; family Acidobacteriaceae; genus Acidiflorens. The sequence goes on along the minus strand of CAWGIB010000009.1, from coordinate 95,821 downwards.
CGGTGGGATCGATATTCACGCTCGGATCGGCCAAGAGGAAAAGCCTTCCCGAACGCGTGATCATGAGGTAACAGCCAGACACTTTCTTTAGACCTTCCCGGGTTCCGATGATCTGCAACGCAGGGCGGATCGTATCCGGGAAATGCTGGCTGACTCCAGAAACTAGAGCGTCGGCGTCACCCATTCGCACCATCATGGATCCGAACACATTGTGATCTTTTATGAGCGAGCGTGCCTCATTGAGCGTCACGCCACGCCTCTGCCGGATGCGGAAGAACTCCTGAATGTACGGTTCGCACAACGTAGAAGATGTAGGATCGACAACCTTGATCCCTGTCAGGTCAAGTGCCAAGTCTTTTCCGCGCTGTCGAATGACCTCTGGATTTCCCAGAAGAATCGGGAAAGCAATTTTCTCCTCGAGCAGGTTGTGCGCAGCCCGCAGAATCTTCTCGTGCTCGCCTTCCGGGAACACCACTTCCTTCGGCTGTGCCTTCGCCTTCTGAATCATCATGTGAGCGATCTCGTGCGCTTTGCCCAGCCGCCGCTCCAGTTGCTCGCGGTAGAGGTCGAGTGGAATCGGATTTCGCGCCACGCCAGTTCGGATCGCCGCTTCCGCAACGGCCGTCGCTTCCCACAGTAAGACTCGCGGATCGAACGGCTTCGGAATCAAGTAGTCCGGCCCAAAATGCAAACGCTCCACTCCATAAGCTCGGCAGACCGAGTCCGGAACATCCTCTTTCGCCAGATTTGCCAGCGCACGCGTCGCCGCCAGCTTCATCTCTTCGTTGATGGCGGTGGCGTGTACGTCGAGCGCCCCGCGGAAGATGAACGGAAACCCTAAAACATTGTTGACCTGGTTCGGATAGTCAGACCGTCCGGTGGCGATGATGACATCGCTGCGGCACGCCTTCGCTTCGTCGTAGGTAATTTCCGGATCGGGATTGGCCATTGCAAACACAATTGGGCGAGATCCCATCGATCGGACCATGTCCTGAGTGATCGCTCCCTTTACGGAACAACCCACGGCCACATCGGCGTCTTTCATGGCTTCGGCCGAGCGTGCGTAGATTAGTCTCCCGCGCGAAGCGCTCTTTGTACGGATTCATCCCCGAGGTGCGCCCTTTGTAAACCACGCCCTTGGTGTCGCATAGCGTGATGTTCTCGCGCTTCACTCCCAGCCGCACATAATGTTCGGCACAAGCGATACCGGAAGCACCGGCGCCGTTGAACACGACATGAACCTGGTCAATCGCCTTGCCCACCACTTCAAGCGCATTCAGCAGAGCCGCTCCGGAGATAATTGCCGTCCCGTGCTGATCGTCGTGGAACACTGGGATCTTCATCGTCTTCTTCAGTGTCTCTTCGATGTAGAAGCACTCGGGCGCCTTGATGTCTTCAAGATTGATGCCTCCGAATGTCGGCTCCAGCAACTGGCAAACCTTGATGATGTCGTCGGGATTGTGGCTGTCCACTTCAAGATCGAACACGTCCACGTCGGCAAAGCGTTTGAATAGAACTCCCTTGCCTTCCATGACGGGCTTTCCAGCCAGCGCGCCGATGTCGCCGAGGCCGAGTACCGCGGTGCCGTTGGTAACGACCGCCACCAGGTTCCCCCGCGCCGTGTACTTGAATGCATCTTCCGGATTGTTCTGAATCTCGAGGCAGGGTTCGGCCACCCCCGGAGTGTAGGCAAGGCTTAAATCGCGCTGTGTACGGCAAGGCTTCGTCGAAGTCACTTCAATCTTTCCCGGACGAGCCCCGAAGTGATAATCGAGCGCTTGCTGCTTGGTGATCGCCATGACACCTCCTGAAATTGTGTTCCTGAGCTCACCGCATTTGCCGCCACGGTGAGTTCACTCGCCAGCTTTTCTAAACGCAGATCCGTCGACGTATGAAGCCGACTTAAGTGCATTGTTTCGCATGAAGTGCGGGCGAGATGTGATGGCCGACGTGTCAGAGTGTGATCTGCGTCATGTCCGAACTGGCTTACGCGCCCGTTGCAGCTGGCAATATGCGTGTTGTCAGGCGCTTAGGACCCGGAATCGGCTTTTTTCTGTGCGATCGCAAGTGCATCGTCGAGCATTTTCTCGATGCGGCGCCCGCGGCCTTCGGGCGTTCGATAATAGAAGATTCCGAACAGGTGGCCTCGCCGGCGAGCCACGGTCATATGGCCCCACCCGTCGTGTGCAGTCGGATTTCGGGCAAAGGCAACCTGAAGGATGGGGGGCAATTCGCGCTCTGCGTCCATGACGGACAATAAGCGTTCAGCCATTTGTTCGGCGCGGCGGACTCGAGCTTCTTTGCCCGAAGGATCGCTTATCCATTTGGCGATGTCGTTCCGGTTGGACCGGGTCAACTGGTCGTACCAGTGTCGGAGAGACGCATCCTGCGCAAGGATTCGCTTTAAAGGCTCCGGAATGGGGGAAATCCTTACTTTCCGGTCCGGTTCGATGCAAAACTGAGCCACGGATCCCGGCTTGGCCCGGGCCGCCTTCTGCATCCGCTTATTTACCAATAGGATGTGCCCGCCTCCCTTGACCGGGAACAAACAGGTACGAAATTCGAAGCCATTAATATCGCCCTTTACATTAATTTGGCCACGCATCCCATACATCTTGGCCGCATCAAAAGGGATGCGAATAATGGTCCAATTCAGGCGAGAACGCATGCGTTCGAGCGTCGCCTCGAAGCGTTTGACCACCGGCGCAGGAGTTCGCTGAGGTGCTTTGCTCATGGGCATCAGAAAGATAACGAGACAGGAATTCTAACGCGAAATGGGTCGAGCGTTGAGAGCGGCAGAAGACTAAGCTATCTGAAGAGACTGGGAGATTAATTGTGATTTGCCCGAATTGCGGTGAGAGTAATTCCTCGAACTTCCGCTATTGCGGAATGTGTGGCACGTCGCTCGAAGTTCGTAAACCTGTTGGTGCTCCCAGAGTCGCCAGTTTGCAAGAAACCAGTCGGCCGACACTAAGCGTTCCCGCCGAAACGCGTATACCCGTACAGACCCGCGTTCCGGTGGCTGCTCACGCCTCGCAGCTCGACGTCGAGGATCGAGTTCCTCCGAATGCCGGGCCGTCGTTCCTGGGATTGAATGATTCCTTCTCGGAGCCGCGCGTATCTGAGCAGAGCACGTTCCAGGATCAATCCTTTTCGGGCACGAGCTCATTTTATGAGCCCGAAGACGGCAACATTGGGGCGCGTCGAGTGATCCTGCTTCTACTGCTGTTGGCTGTTCTGGGGGCAGGGGGATGGTGGGCTTATTCCAACTACAACAAGACGGGTGCGGGTGGCCGCCACATTCCTATCACTCCGGCGGCGCAGCCGGAGGGCACTGAAACTTCAGCTGACAATTCAACAACCGCAAAGGTGCCAAACGGTGCCGCTTCATCGGATACAAATGCCGTGAAGTCGGAACCATCCGCGGAGCAGTCTCAGAATCCCGCTCCTGCGGCTAACGCAAAAGCAGATCAACCAAAGGCAGACCAAGCGAAGGCCGATCAGGCGAAGGCAGATCAGGCAAACAACGACGCACAGCCAAACGAGAGCGCGTCTTCTACTCCGGCGCCGGCACAGGCGAAGCGTCCTTCGACTCCTGCGAAAGCCGCGCGGACACAACGAACTTCGGCTGCATCTCGAACCCCGACTCGTACCTCTTCCGAGGTCGGAGAAGACGACAAGGGGGCAGCAGAATTCCGAAGGGGAGAAGCTTATCTTTACGGGCGCGGCTCGGCTACAAACTGCTCAGAGGCAATCAAAAATTTGAAAGCCGCTTCAGCCAAACAAAACGCAAAGGCGCGCAGCACCTTCGGAACGATGTATGCAACCGGTCACTGTGTGAATCGCGATCTGCCAACTTCCTACACTTGGTTTGCGCTGGCGTTACAGGCTGACCCCAACAACCAGATTCTGGAAAAAGATCTAGTCGCGGTGTGGAACCAGATGACGCCTCCGGAGCGTCAGATGGCGACGCGGTCGAAACAGGCGTCGCAATAGCGCGAGCAGGAATATCGATTAGTCGTTTGGGAGAGCTGCCTGTCGACTATTCGCCGACGGGAACCAGATTGAGGGCTTTCCTCACTGTCCCGCGCTCAGTCATGATCTTGTCCTGCAACAGCGTAATCGCGTAGATCAACTGTTCAGGACGCGGTGGGCAGCCGGGGACGTAGATATCTACCGGGATGACCTGATTCACGCTCTGCACCAGCGCGTAGTTATTGAACACCCCGCCCGAGGTCGCGCAGGCTCCCATCGAGATGACCCACTTCGGCTCCGGCATCTGCTCCCAGAGCTGGCGAATCACGGGCGCCATTTTGTTGGAGACGCGGCCGGCGATAATCATCAGGTCGGATTGGCGCGGCGATGGCCGGAAGACTTCCGCTCCAAATCGCGCAATGTCGAAGCGCGACGCGCCCATCGACATCATTTCAATCGCGCAGCACGCCAAGCCAAAGGTCATCGGCCAGATGGAATTCTTCCGCATCCAATTCACGGTTGAATCCAGAGTGGTCATGACAATGCCTTCTGGAACGGGGTTTCCAAAAACCAGTTCCTTGACAACTCGCTTGCCGTTCTGGAGATCAACGTATGGACCGAAGCTTTGTTCCTGCGCCATATAGTTATTTTAAACCAGCAAACCGCGTTGTGAACTCCGGTTGCGTCATGGTGTCCCAGAATCCACAGAACGGACCAGCCTGGCTGCCGAGTCCATCAACGTACAACATCCAGCCTGCGAAAGCTGGTGAAATGCACGCTCAGCGCGTATACCCTAACATAGATACAATTCCCCGCCATAAACGTAAGGAAGCATGCCGCAAAAGACGGCCCGGGGCTGTTCGTATGACTGAATCTAAAATGCCCAAGCTTCTGGTAATCGATGACCAGCTACAGAGCCTGGAACTTATCAAAGACGCGCTATCCGGCCAAGGGTTGGAGATTCTTACCGCAAGCGATGCGAAAACCGGCCTTGACCTGTTCAAGCGGTTCCGTCCAGAGATCGTATTGCTGGACCTTGTGATGCCGGGGGTGACCGGACTCGAGACGCTCGAAAAGATTATTACCGCCGATCCAGGCGCCGAAGTGATCATGATGACGGCGCACTACTCCACAGAATCTGCGGTCGAGGCGATTCAAAAAGGAGCGACTGACTATCTCAACAAGCCACTGAGCGTAGAGCACCTCCGCCGGCGTATTGCAGAACTGTTGTCTGAGGCCGAAGAGCGTCGGCGAACTCATCATCTCGATCAGGAACTGCTCAGCGCTTGCCAGTTTGAGGGCATTGTTGGGCGGAGTCCGCTTATGCTCGATGCATTTGCAAAAATCCGTCGGGTAGCACCACACTTCAAAACCGTGTTGCTGACTGGGCCTACCGGGACCGGAAAAGAATTGGCCGCGCGTGCACTGCAGCGCCTGAGCCCGGTCGCCGCGGGTCCGTTTGCAGTCTGCAACTGTTCGGCAATTTCCGAGAGCCTGGTCGAAAGCGAGTTGTTCGGCTACGTCCGCGGCGCATTCACAGGTGCTTTTCAGGACAAGGTCGGCTTATTTGAATTCGCGAATCGCGGCACCGTCTTTCTCGACGAAATCGGGGAGTTGCCATTGTTGTCCCAAGGCAAACTCCTGCGCGTATTACAGAACAGCGAGATCCAACGGATCGGATCGCCTGTCATTAAAAAAGTGGAAATTCGCGTGATCGCGGCAACCAATCGCGACTTGCGTACCCTGGTGGCGGAAGGCAAGTTTCGCGAAGATCTTTTCTACCGTTTGTCGATGGTTGAGATTTCCCTGCCCCGTTTGACCGACCGGCGCGAAGATATGCCTCTTCTGCAGCGGTATTTCCTGGAGAAGTTCGCTGCCGAATATGTAAAACCGGTCCGGGGCATTACGCGCCGCGCGCAAAAACGAATGGCTGCTTATTCCTGGCCGGGCAACGTTCGCCAGCTTGAGAACGTGATAGGCAATGCTTGCATGATGGTCGAAGGACCGGTCATCGATATCAATGATCTCCCAGAACCGGTGCGCAGTCAGTCGACCGATATGGCTGAACCGGATCCCACCCTGATCACTTTGCATGAGATGCAAAGACGTCACGTCATGAAGGTGTTGGAACAGGTCGGCGGCAACAAATCTCAAGCTGCAGGAATCCTCGGCATCTCCAGAGCAACCATCTACCAGATGCTGACGGACGCAAAAATGGAGGCAGAAAAGTAAAAATCGGCCTTCCTTACCTTCCACGTAACCACCGGGATTACTAACGTCATACCGTGCGCTATCCACCGCTGTGATCTGCGTCACATCGTGATGTCCACCCTGCCCTTAGGCTCAGCACTAGAGAATCCTATTGATGCCCGCGCCGACAAAATCCATCTGCACAGAGACTGCGAACCGCAGTCTCAGTTTGCAGGAATTGGCCGAGAGCGAACATCGCTTTCGCACGATGGTCGAGGCTTTGCCCGACGCCATCCTTATCCATGTCAATGGCAAAATCGTCTTCGTCAATCCCTTTTGTGTCCAGCTGCACGGAGCTCAAGGTCCGGGACAACTCCTCGGACATGAAATTTCCGACTTCATCGGTGCAAAGTACCTGCCGGAAGTAAGGCGGAGAATCCAACACTGCTATTCAACTGGCGCTGCCTCCACTCCGTTCGAGGTGGCTTTGATCGACGTGAACGGTTCTCCGGTCGATATTGAGGCACTGGCCATCCCAATTTCATGGATGGGCGCTCCTGCGATTGAGGTCGTGCTGCGAGATATCAGGAAGCGCAAACATGCGGAGCGAGCGGCACACGACTGGCAGAAGCGACTGGAGATGGCACAGAAGGCCGGCCTTCGCATCGGATTGTGGGATTGGGATCTGATCACTAACACCGTCATTTGGTCCGACGAAACCTACCGCCAGTTTGGCTTAAAGCCCGGTACGTTCTCAGGACGAGTCGAAGATGCCTCTGTCCGTATTCACCCGGATGACCAGCAAAGAGTCGGAGACATGATCCGGAAAGTGCTCGACGGCAAAGCACAAGACTACGCTGCGCAATACCGAGTGGTACGGCCGGATGGAACTCTCTGTTGGATCGATGCCCATGGGGTGATGGTAAGCAACGGTTCGAAACACATGATGGGCATTGGCGTCGATATTACCGATCTCAAAAACAATGCTATTTCGCTTCAGCGATCCGAAGAGAAATATCGGAATCTTTTTGAGAATGCAAGGCAGGGCATGTTCCGCTCTCGGCCCGATGGCACGTTGCTGGACGCAAATCCTGCGCTCGTGACGATGCTCGGTTACGAATCCAAGGAAGAGCTGCTAAGTCTGAATCTGGCGAGAGACATTTATGAGGATCCCGCAGAGCGACAGAAGATTCTTGATTCTTACGGGATCCACCGGTGGGTCGACATTCTTGAACTGAATTGGAAACGTAAAGACGGCAGGATCATAACCGTCAGAACCACCGGTGGACGGATCATTGGAGAGGACGGGCTCGTCAGCCACTACGAGGTGATCGTCGAGGATATTACAGAGCGCCGCCGGCTCGAAGCGCAATATCGCCAGGCCCAGAAAATGGAAGCAGTAGGACTTCTCGCGGGCGGCATCTCACACGACTTCAACAATCTTCTCGGGGTGATCATCGGGAACGCGGAACTGCTCCTGGAGGCAACGCCCTCCGGCCCACAGCAACATTACGGCGAAGCCATCAAGCAGGCCGGCGCGAGTGCTGCCCAGTTGGTCCGTCAGCTGCTTGCTTTCAGTCGAAAACAGGTCCTCTATTCCGTAACTCTCGATCTAAATACGATCGTCGGCGACATCAGCAAGATTCTGAAACGACTGATCGGAGAAGATGTTCAAGTAGAAACGCTTTTGCAGAAAGGACTGGGCTCGGTTCGTGCCGATCGCGGGCAGATGGAGCAGATCCTGATGAATCTGGCTACCAATGCGCGGGACGCTATGCCAAATGGCGGCAAGGTTTCGATCCGGACAGAGAATGCCGAGTTAACCCTCGAAGATGCCAAGCACTGCGTTTATGTGAAACCTGGCAAATATATACGCCTTTCGGTCTCCGATTCCGGAGTCGGAATGAGTGAAGAGGTGAAATCTCGCGTGTTCGAGCCGTTTTTCACTACCAAGCCTCAAGGCCATGGTACCGGGCTCGGACTGGCCACCGTCTACGGTATCGTCAAACAGAGCGGCGGCTATATCTGGATTACGAGTTCACCAGGTACAGGAAGCACTTGTGATGTTTACCTGCCACGGCTTGATGAGGCTGCAGTCGCGTCTGCTCCTGATTTACACCACCAAGCGCAGTCTCCAAAAGGAACAGAAACCATCCTCCTCTTGGAAGATGAAGTTTCACTGCGCGCAGTTACCTGCGAGTTTCTGACGGCCAGTGGGTACAAGGTGCTTCAGGCGAGCCGGGGCGACGAGGCCATCAGCCTTGCCGAACATTACAAAGGCGAAATTGCCCTAATCATCAGCGATGTAGTACTGCCCGAAATGAGTGGACCCTTGGCGGTAAAGAAATTGCAAGCATTGCATCCTGAGATGAAAGCACTCTACGTTTCGGGATACACCGAAGTTCCTGTCGCGCAGCAAATCATTGCCGAAGGCTTAACCGTAATGTCAAAGCCGGTTCCTCGTATCGACCTTCTCAACAAAGTCGATGAAATGCTCCACGCGTAAGATGCAAGGCGATCTCTCGTCTTGAAGCATTTCACCCGTCCATCCTAGTCTCACACGCAGAAGTTGCGCCGTCTTTGCAGGTCCCTCGTGCTAATTCCCACGAATCATTTTTCGTCGCACTCTCATCTCAAGATAAAGGCAGACTTGGAGGACCAATGTCTTTTCGCACTCCTTTGACAGATGCGCTCAATATTTCGATACCGGTCATTCAGGCGCCGATGGCGGGAGGCGGCGATACTGCGGAGCTCGTTTCCGCAGTCTCGAATTCAGGCGCGATTGGGTTCATCGGAGCCGCTTACCTCTCTCCCGAGCAGATCATTGAGAGGGGACGCTCGGTGATGGCCCAGACATCGCGGCCCTTCGGCATCAATCTATTCGCTCCGACTGATACCCCGACTGTCGATCAGCTCGCTTCTGCACGAGCTGCGGAAAGGGTCCGTCCATATTTTGAAGAGCTGGAACTGCCGTCACCTGCCGAGCCAAAACTTCCTTCTTCGAACTTCGATGACCAATTCGCTGCCGCCCTCGAGACAGGCGCCATTGCCTTTAGCTTTGTCTTTGGACTATTGCCATCAACCGCAGTTGAAGAGGTAAAGCGGCGCGGCATGTTCCTGATGGGGACAGCAACCACCGTTAAAGAAGCGCAAGCCTTGGTCGAAAAGAACAAAGTCGATGCAGTGGTGGCCCAAGGAAGTGAGGCTGGTGGTCATCGCAGTACCTTTAGCAGCGATTTCTCTTCTGGCATGGTGGGAGTCGTGTCTCTCGTCCCGCAGGTCGTGGACGCTGTCGATGTTCCGGTGATTGCGTCCGGGGGGCTTATGGACGGAAGAGGCATCGGCGCCGCGCTCGTATTAGGTGCATCCGCGGCACAGATGGGTACAGCATTCCTCACTTGTTCGGAGGCGGGAATCGCGCCTGCTTACAAAGACGCCATTCTCGACGCTGCGGAGGACGAGACTCGCATTACTCGAGCATTTTCTGGGCGCCCGGCCCGTGGCATTGCCAACAGATTCCTTCGCGATTTCGAGGCGGACGGCAGTCCTATCTTGCCATTCCCGCTCCAGAACGTCCTCACCCGGCCATTGCGGGCGGAAGCGACTAAGCGAAACCGCTCAGAATATCTTTCTCTGTGGGCTGGACAGGGTCTCCGTATGGCGCGACGCACCTCCGCTGCCGAACTCATCGGTCATTTGGAACGCGAGTTGGCAGAGGCACTTGAGTCTGTCTCATCCCCTACGCGGTCGTGAGCAATCTTGAGATGCATTGATTCGACTCGTGAATCTCACTGAGTATTCCCCGTCACCAGGTGCAACGGCAGCGAGGATTATCCCTCAAATTCATTAATCACCTTGGCTTATGATTTTTACCAAACTATCCCGCAAAACGGATTGTGTCAGCGCGGCATTGTTAGGGCCGGCCCCAATGCGTTTGCCGCGTTTCTCTCGCGACCTGAACGATTTCTTCAGGACCACCGTAGCCCTTATCATGTGCTCGACTAGAGACTACATACATCTTTAGCTCGGTCCAATTCCATGGAACACAAATCGCCGGCCGGCTGCATGCGCAGTAAAGCAGTCCTTCTTGCAGTACTGCGTCTACCAGCGGCAACAGATAAGAGCCGTTCGCGTACGGACTCGAGCCTGGAAGGTATCTGGTGCGGCACTTCGGGCACTCCACGCAATGGCGAACACGAGATGTCATAAAGTATCGACCGACGCTATCAGCCGAATAGCGAGGGCAGGAGTCCTTAGCCTCGTCTAATCGGCGACTCGCACTTTCCGCTGACTGCGCAACTTGCGTCGGTTTTTCGAACAACCTCGCCACGCAGTGTGGCGACCATATCGAATTGGGTGTCCACCCATTGGCCGTTTGCGGACATGGCTACCTCAAGCTGGACGTTTGCGGACCTTGCTGCCTCAAAGTCAGCGCAATCGGTCCGCAGCGGCTGATCGAAAAATTGAGTATGGTCCGAAAACGTCCAACCTCTCTCCGGGAGTCGACTATCATGGAGGCCTGCAGCCTGGGGTCGCGATTTCACTCGAATCGCCTCAAAAAGCTATGACTTTGGATTGGCAAGTATGTTCGCGGGCGAGGCTTTCGCGCGATCCACGATTTGACGGCAAATTCTTCATTGGTGTTCGCGGCAGCATGGTTTATTGCCGTTCCATTTGCCCGGCCCCCACTGCGCTTGAGAAGAATTGCCGCTACTTCCCGACGGCTGCCGCTGCCGCCGAAGCCGGTTACCGGCCCTGCCTGCGATGCCGGCCCGAATGCTCTCCTGGAACTCCAGCCTGGCTGGGGACCTCCAACACGGTTTCACGGGCCTTGCGACTGATCGGCGAGAGCGGGCTTGACGAGAATGGTCTCGAAGGGCTCGCAGAGCGCCTGGGAGTTGGTGCTCGACACTTGCGCCGTCTGTTCATCCGACATTTGGGTGCTACTCCGAGTGCGGTGGCTCAGACCCGGCGCCTCCACTTTGCGAAAAAACTGATCGATGAGACTCAGCTTCCCATGAGCCGGATCGCGCTTGCCTCCGGCTTTGGCAGCGTCCGAAGATTCAACGCAGCCATTCGCAAGACTTACAAACGCACACCGACTCAGATCCGGCATCTCGCTCCCCAGAAAATACGTCAATCTGAAAATCAGTATGTGTTCGACTTGCGTTTTCGACCGCCGTATCACTGGGCTGGGATGCTGGCCTTCCTCGAGGCCCGCGCAACTCCGGGCGTCGAGAGCGTCAAATCTGGCCACTACTCTCGCTCTATCTCCGTCGACAGCACGGCCGGCTATGTCGACGTCTCTCTCGATGAAAGACGTAACTCCCTACGCGTTCACATTCGGTTTGGGGATCCACGGGCACTGTTTCTAATCATCGATCGGATCCGCACAATGTTTGATCTAAACGCGGACTGGAACGACATCGCACAGGTCTTGCGAACTGATCCTTCGCTGTCTGGACTCATCGATTCGGCTCCTGGGCTCCGCGTGCCCGGTTGCTGGGATGGATTCGAATTGGCGATCCGCGCCATACTCGGTCAACAGATTACGGTTCGGGGCGCCACCACTTTGGCAGGACGTCTGGTCAAGTCGTTGGGGCACCCCCTTGCTGGCACCGGCGAGGTGACTCATTTATTTCCCACTGCCGAAATTCTCGCTGACGCCGACGTCAGCGCAATCGGACTAACGAAATCTCGCTCCGCAACCATTCGTGCTCTGGCGAGAGCAGTTTGTGATGGCCAGATCAGCTTTCAGCGAGTCGTGGATTGCGACACCCTGCTCGAGCGCTTGATGCAGATTCCGGGCATCGGAAGATGGACCGCTCAATACGTCGCAATGCGCGCACTCGGTGAGCCGGATGCCTTCCTGGCCGGCGATGTCGCTTTGCTTTCAGCGCTCAAGCTAAGCAATACCTCCGACTTTGCGCGACGTGCGGAGGCATGGCGGCCGTGGCGGTCATATGCAACTATGTATCTGTGGACGACTGCAAAGACGAAGGGCGGTCCCAGGAAACAAACCTCTCGCTCCAGAGGCAGTGAGCATGAACTCACCACTATCAATCGGGACGCGCTAGTTACAGAGACAAAGCCTCCAATAGCTAATGCCATGTTGTCTGCAAGTCCGCGGAATTAGTTCTTCGGCCATTGCCGAAGCTTGAATTTCGGGACCAAACTTCCAAGGATCTTTTCGACAGCTGCTCAGTGCGTCGCGGGGCTGTCCAGCAGACGTTGGGCACGCGCTCGGGCGATGTTGACCACGGATTGGTCAGCAACGATCTCTTTCAGAATGGGATGAATTGCGGATACCTCTGTCAATTGCTTGTCCTGTGCCATCTCTTGCATACGCTTTAGCTCCTCGTCGAGGGCCAGCTTCTGATAGCGGTGGTCGTAGTCCAAACGATGACCGAATTCGAGGGTTGCGGAAAGATTCTGGAAGAGAGTGGTCAATTCCTGGGTGGCGGCGTTTGAGGTGTAGTTGTAACTGGACTCGCCGGAGTGCCGAGCGTCCTTGTATGTCAGCGTTTTCTTCCCAGTGAAGGCCATTCCCTTCCGGTGTGCGTCCAGATCTTTCTGGAAATATCCCGCTTTGGAAGCCAGCGCCATAATCCTGAACCGCGTTTCAGCCGAGAGCACGAAATCGAAGTCGAAGTTGTCGGTCAGGTCGGAATCCGCTGACAGATGTCCGCTGGACTGGTAGTGTGCGGCGCCATTGGCGGGGACTTGTATCGAATAGTGTTCTGGTTGCGAATCAGGAAAGTCCAGTGTGAAAGTGACCACTGGCCGGACGCTGTCGCCTCCCGCAAAAGGAGCTGATTGGGCATACGCAATGGACGAAAGGATCAGAACCCAGAGAAGGCGGAAGGCAAGCGACATAGCGCGCTGTAATCATTGTGGAGAGACCGCAGCCATGTCAAGGCGCCGGAGAATTTGGTGGGAACAAGAAAGCCGCCTGGCGGCAGGCGGCTTTTCGTCTTCCATCTGGAAAATTGCTATTTGCAGACCGCCGTGTAGCCAAGGGACTTCGTATTGGTTATATAGACTTGCCCCGAAATGACCCCATTGTTGTTAATCCCGCCCGCCATTGTGTAGTCAGCGCCCGGATAGTTAATGCTCTTGAACACACCATTCACGTACAGAAATCCGAATGCCTTATCGGCAGAAACGTGGTCGCCGACAATCACATTGGAATTGTTGATGCCGGTGAGCATTGTTCCAAACCGCGACTTCGGAAAATTGATGGAAGTGAATTTGCCGTTCTGCCACAGGAATCCGTAATCCACCCAGCCGCTTGCCGCATATCCAACGACCACATTGTTATCGTTCACGGCCATCGGATATGTGACCTGTTGCCCCTGCTCCATGATGCTGGTGTACTGTCCATTGAAATATAGAAATCCTTTCACCGAACCGCTGCCACCATAACTACCCACCATTGCTCCTACGTGGTTCACATCGAAGAGCCACGTATTGGAAGCCTTCGGATAATTGATAGCGGTGAAGTTATTGTTCAGCAGCGTGAAACCATGCACTTTCAGTCCATTGTCGAGGTAAGAGCCTGCACTCGTGCCAGTCGCGTTCTGACCATATACCCACGTGGTCGACGATTTCGGCGCGGTGTAGGCGGTGAACTGACCGTTCGATGAAAGCATAAAACCCATCGGCATGAGCGTCTTGTTGTCGGTGACTTGTCCGACAACCGTGCCGTCATCCGCAATGCCTTGTACTGCTGCTAACGTGTATTGCGATGGCACGGAAAATGTCTGAAACGTGCAGGACGCTTGCGTCGCATAAAGGCTAGCCGAGATCGATACCAAGAACGCAACAGTGGCGCAGATGGACTGACGTAGTCCCATTGAGTCCTCTTAACTAGATTAGAGATTTTATAGAGCGACAGATGTGCTCTGACGCGAATCAAGAATAGTACAAGAAATGCCGAAATATAGCGCCTCATGCACTAACGAGTGTACGGGGTACCAAACCGAGTTTGGATTAGGACTTGAGTAACTTACCCGGTCCGAGTTTGGGGGTCAGCGTGCCGCCGTTCCGAAGGCGCGTTGGGCACTCCCCTTCTGGCGGTCACGGGTCTCCGCAGTGTGCAGGTGGCAAATGGCAATGGCCAAGGCATCGGCCGCGTCGGCAGGCTCGGGAATTGCATCCAGGCGCAAAAGACGTGCCACCATTTGCTGGACCTGATGCTTCTCGGCCTTCCCATAGCCGACCACGGCTGACTTGATCGAGAGTGGCGAGTATTCGGCCACTTCGAGCCCAGCCGACGCCGCGGTCAGCATCGCAACTCCTCGCACCTGCCCAAGCTTCAACGCGGATTTCACGTTGAGCGCGTAGAAGACATCTTCAATCGCAACCCGATCGGGACGATGAACCTCGATCAGTTCTTCGAGTGAGCGCGCAATGCGCGAAAGACGCGTCGGCATAGGATCGCGGGCCGAGCACTTGATTGCGCCGCAGACGACGCAGACCAATCGATCATTCTTGCGTTCGTCCGAAATAAGGTCCACGATGCCATACCCCGTGTATTCAGTGCCGCAGTCAATGCCTAGAACACGCATGCTTTGGAAGTGTAACCTCTGCGTTGCGACTTTGCAGACTGGATTTTGATCTAAGAATCTGAGAGGTGAATACCATGGCTCGCATTGAAGGAGCAGATCCAAGAAAGCAGAGCTGGATCAGCGGATTGTTTACCCGCGTCGTTTACGACATGACTAGGCGCAAGTTAGGGCGATCGGTTGCGCCTGTGCAAATCACCGCCCACCACTCCAGGATCTTATGGGGCTACGGTCAGATGGAGCAGTCCCTCGCTGGCAGTGCGCTGGTCGATGGCACAGTCAAGCATCTCGCTGAGATACGCGTCGCCACTCTTGTAGGTTGCCCCTTTTGAATCGACATCGGTTCTGCGGTCAGCAGAACAGCCGGCGTTTCAGAGGCAAAGATTCGAGAACTGCAAGACTTCCGGACCAGTAAACAGTTTTCGGAATTGGAAAGACTGGTGCTTGAATACGCGGATCAGCTCACGCAAACGCCAGTCGAAGTCGACGAAACTTTATTTGAGAGTCTTCGAGCGAATTTCAATGCCGCACAGTTGGTGGAGTTGACGGCTACGATTGCCTGGGAAAATTACCGGGCGCGCTTCAACCATGCTTTTGGCGCGGAGTCCGAAAACTTCTCCGCGGGCGCAGATTGCGCAGTACCTGCCCGTCTCTCGCCGTCATAGGCTAGGTCCGCGCTACCGGCTGGCTATTTGCGAACTATCGGCTCGTCCTGCACTTGCATCGCGCTTTTTACCTCGAAGCGCTTGAAAGGCACGCAAGTCGTGTAGCCCGCGGGTCTCGTCATGTCTGACGCTGGACGATCTCGCTTGACGCGATATGTTCGCATATACGCGCAGCCATGATCTGGACCCGCAGTCGTCGAAAAGTTCAGATCGAGAATAATGCCGTCCGCGGCGGCCGGCGAATTTTCAACGGTCGCCTGTGTGTTCTTGGCCGCAGACGATTCTTGTCCGTGACGAGATCGGCGCCAGGAAGAAGATAAAGAGGAAAAAGCAGAGCCCGAAGATCTTCATACTCGCCCTCCTTTTGATTTAAGTTTTAGCGCTGCAGGCAGGGCAAGTCAAACAAATCGCATATTCGCGGCAGACAATAACAATTGTTACCTGTCTTCTGGAAGTTGTTGTCTGGGTTTGTGTTCTACGAACTGGAGTCGTTCTATTTTCCGCTGGAATGCCAGATCGAGCCAGGGGACTGGTAATTCAGGCCTTCGCCCCAAACAACATGAGTTTCATCGCGGCTATCGATTGCCATCCCAAAATAATCGCCAAATGGGAAGCGAAACCCTCCCGCCTTGATGTAACGAAAGCCTGGCACGTAGCCGGAGATACGAATCTCGTCAGCCCACGTGGCGCCGCCGTTGCTCGAACTGCGATAGTAGGTGTTCCAGTACGGCGCGTTGCGAGAATCCATCCACGCAATCCTCACGTCGCCGGTGCTTCCCGCCACGATCGATGGAAAAGCATGCTCGACCCCAGTCGCGGCCAAAGACACGTTGACTCGAGACAACCAGTTTTCGCCGCCGTTGGTGGAAGACGAAAAGTAAATGCGCTGCGGATCCATGGACGTGCGGCCTGCGCTCCACAAGGCGTAAAGCGTGCCGTCGCTGTCGGAACTAATTGCGATCTGAGCTCCCAAATAGCCCTCGCCGCAGTTTTCAGCTTTGCAGCCAGGAGCGGCAGCGGAAACATCCACTGTCTTCGCGGTCCAGGTTTTGCCAGCGTCCGAAGACTTACCTACCAGCAAATTCACAGAGCCGCGCGCACCACCTGCTTTGGAGTAGGACGCCCACGAAAGGTAGACATTCCCAGTGGGATCCACTGTTGCAGAACCGAGCAGCGACCAACCGGGCCGGCTATCCGTATTTACTCGGGCTGGAACAAAACTTCGCCCTCCATCTTGAGAGGCTGCAACCCACACTTGTTCTTCGTGATTAAACGCGACATAGACGTTCTGGCCGCGAAGAGCCAGGGCCGGTTTATCGAGTTCAACATCGCTGCGGGCGGCAATCGTAAATGTCCAGGTAGCGCCCGAGTCCACTGATTTTGCGAGCATGACCTCGCGCTTTTTGTTCTCCAACCAGGATGCAAATACCGTATGGCGGTCGGCGGGATCCACCGTGATCTGAGCGTCAAACTGGCCCGACCCCGAGTTGAGCATCACATGCGGCGGCAGCCAGGTTTTTCCATTGTCATTGCTGGTCAGTAGCAACATGGTCGGGACACTGCAATCCTTACAATCCGGAACCCGTCCGTAGTGCGGATATAGGGCGAACACATGGCCCGCGCCATCGGCGGCGACTGCTGGTTCCCACTGGTCGCCCGACGAAAGCCCAATATGCTTTTGCGCTGAGAATTGCGGAGGCGCCGCCCATGCCGAACTGCCCGTCGCAAACGCTACGAGTCCCAGCAAGATAACTGCGAGTTTGAGACGGACGGGGCGCACTGTTCTGAGGGCTGGGGGCGCAACTGAAACCCTGAATCTGAACTTTAACCGGAAGCCGTGCGCTGGTCAACCGGTAGGGGCCCAAAATGGCCTCATTGGTACCTAAAACGGGCCTCTCGGGCTGAAAATGCGATGAGCCGTCGCCCTCAGCACGATTCGCTCTAGGACTTGGGTTAAAGCAAGCGGCAGTTGGACTTTCCTATCCTCGCACCTCGATGAATTTCACGAAGCCGCCGCAGTCAACAGGATCGGTTCTCCCGAGGTAATCACCAAGGTCTGCTCATAATGCGCAGAGAGAGCGTGATCCCCCGTTCGTAGCGTCCAGCCGTCCTTGTCGGTAAACACTCGTCCGGAGCCGCTGGAGATGATCGGTTCAACCGTGATCACCAGGCCCTCCGTCATGATCTGGCGCGCCTGCGGATCGGCATAATTCGGAACGTGGGGCAGTTCATGAATCGTCCTGCCAATCCCGTGACCACCGAGTTCGCGAATCACCTTAAAGCCTGACTTGCGTACTTCCCGTTCGACAACCTTCCCAATCTCAAACACACGAAAGCCTGCCCTAGCCGCCAGCATTGACTTATGGAAGGCACGCTCCGCGCAGTTCATCAACTGCTCGGCCTCTTCACTGACGCGTCCGACGGGGACCGTCATCGCAGCATCCGCCATGTAGCCATCTTTTTCGACGGTTACATCCAGCTTTACCAGATCGCCTTCGTTCAGTTTGCGATCTCCTGGAACTCCGTGGACCGCTTCGTCGTTGAGGCTGATACAACTAGCTCCGGGAAACTGGTACACCATGCGAGGCGCCGAGCGCGCCCCATTTTCTTCCATCACGCGCGCCCCGATGTCATCCAGGTATTTCGTAGAAACTCCGGGCCGTACTTCGGCCTTCATCGCATCTAGCATCAAACGCACGATGCGGCCCACCGCCTTCAGGTAGACCAGTTCCAGCTCATCCTTGATGCACATCGCAGTAGCTCCCTTGCCGCCTTTATCAGCTTATCCGAATTTGGACTTCGCACGGATAGAGAGCCGTCGGCTTAGTGTCCGTGGTGGTGACTCAGCCCCGGGCGAGCTCTCAGAAAAATCTGGAATGAAACCGGATTACTGCCGTAAGAGGCGTTCAATACCTCTGGCTTTGAATAGAGAGTCACATCCGCACCAAATGCCAATTGCCAGAGCTTGTTCTGAATCAGGTCGCGAGCGCCCCCGAACGTGTACGCGCCGATCCGGTACGTAGGAAGCACCGGATTATTGGGAAACAATTCATCCTTGTCCACCAGTTCCACACGCGTGAAGGCGTAATTCTTCCCGCGGAAAGTTAGAGTGCTTTCCAGAAGGTAGCTGTTAAGGTTCCTGTCGAAGAGAACCTGATGCACTCTTCCCCATATCAGGGATGTTGCCCACGCACCGTTTGACAACGTCCCTTTCGAAAAAGGACGGACATACTCCACAGAAGCCGTCTGCCGGCGTTGGCTGCCTGGCTCCAGCGCCTCAGGATGTTCCAGTCGCCCATAACTGTACTGTGCTGTCCAGTACTGTGAAGGCGCGACGCTCACACGAGCCGACCATGAATCAAGCGGCGCAAACTGGATGGTATATCTCTTCTCATTTGGCTCGCGGCCATTGAACGCCGACCCTTCAAACTTGAAGCGGTAGAGCACAAGTCCAGTGGTAAGCACACCAAAACTAATGTGAGTGGAATCTTCCAGATGGTGCGACAGCGGCGCCATTGGCAACTCCGCGGCCGAAGCGCGATGTACATACGCCACCGGACCGAGAGCCGGTTCGCCCGCCGCCGCTCCGTAGAAAAGCCATGAAAAGTTCTCACCAAAAGGGTGTGTATATTCCATCGCCAGTTCTGAGAAAACATTGTGCGGATGCTGGTGGTCGACTAGCGGCTGGCCATGGTAGGTCTCGCCAGTTTGGAAAAGCTCCGGAAAGCCCGGATGTGGAGAGGTGAGCGACTCGGCGGAAAACATCTCGCGAAACAGGAGCGTGCCGCTTCCTAATTGGTGCTGCTCCATCACCATCAGCCAGTTCACTGACTCGGCTTTGCCTTCGCCGCGCGGCCCGCCCTGCTGGTTGTAGTCAAGAAAAAGAACACCATGGGCCATCAGATCCCAGCTGCCGACCGACCTCGTCCAGGCATGCTCCGCAATCGCCGCCGGTTGCCATCCTGTCCCCGAACTGACATGGGGAGAGGGCATCCAGCCAGCAGGCATATCCATGTTCATGCCGGGCATGTCCATGTGCTCGTCTATGTTTTCTTGCGTGTGCTGGGGCACATCGTGATCTTGGGTTGGGCTGGCTTGCTGCTCGTCCAACACATATTGAGCCACCCCGTGTAGATGTGGATCCTGGGCTTGGGCGTCAGCGAAAAACGAGATGTAAACTACTGCGAGATAAACAATCGGCGAACGCACATTTCACTCCTCAAGCGTGGCAGACGAGAAGATCTTCTGACAAAACACGTGGCTCGAGTCGGGATGAGGATTAAATTCGAAGCGAAGGTAGGACTGGAGGATCAGCGGAGCAAATTGGTGACGTGTCTTTTACGTCCAGAACCCTAGTCACAGGCGACGGATTCAGGACCGTCATCTCTTGGCGACTAACATCGTGCCTCGGGACATCCGAAACCTGCAAAATTGCCACATCCTGACTTGCCGAACAGCAACCATGGTTAGACGCAGGTGCGGGACTCCCGCCTCGATGCTGGTGGCAACCCGATGCGCGCTGACGGAATTGGGCAGAGAATGAAAGACGCTGAGCCGCGCAGCACCCCGCCGTCAACGTCGAGATCAGTAAAGCGGCGATGATTTTGGACATCGGCGTCATCGTTATCCTAGATATATCACCGGACGGAGGAAAACGCTCGTCGTTGTCAGTGCCCTCTATGACCCGGTGATCTTAACCCGCAATTCCTCAGGCAATCGCTCGCGGATCTCAGCCGGAAGGCGGTCATGCACGTGACGGGCACCGAGTTTCGCGGCATCCACGACCGCCATCGGGGCGGGCGTAGCCACCGCCACAACCAACCAGATCAGGGCGGACAGCGCAAAGCCGGCAAGCGCTCCAACCTCGAGCCAGAAAGTATGGCGCGGCTCAAAATGCCGGATCGCCGCAAACGCCACCAGGAACACACCAGCCGAGGCCGATGCCAATACAATCAACGAGATATCGATAATGCGGTGCACTTTTTGGCGGCTCCGGCATCGCTCGCACGTAGCGAAATGCAACTCGTAGTCACCCCGCATCTCCGGAGCTAGGCCCGAGATGTCATACCGCCATCCCGCAAGGATCTTCCCTACGATGGGTTCAATGCAGTCTGTCATACGAGCTTATGGCCGAGATTACAGCCGGATGGGCGCCAAAGCTTCGGTCTGGGCAGCCAGTAGCACCCGGTTGCTCCAGAGTCCCTGACGGCCCCGCAAGGCCTGTTCGGCCGACGCCCGCGCGACTTCGGGATGATTATTCTGTTCAGATAGATGCGCCAAGACAACGTACTCGGCTACTCCATCATAGTCGTTGGAGAAGAATTCCGCGAGCGAGTCGTTTGAAAGATGGCCTACACGGCTCATTACACGCTGTTTAACCGACCAGGGGTAAGGTCCCGAACGCAACATTTCGACGTCGTGATTCGACTCCATCACCAGCACGTGGCACCCGCGGAGATGGTTGCGCACACTCACCGGCATATACCCGAGGTCGGTGGCGAAGCCTATCTTGATTCCTTCCGCCCGGAAAGTGAAGCCTACTGGGTCCGCCGCGTCGTGTGGAATTGTGAATGGCGAGACTTCGATATCGCCGATTCGAAAACTGCGACCCGAGGCAAAATGCTCCGGCTTCGGCAGCTCCGGAACTTTGCCTTCCTCATCGCGCATGGAACGATTCCAGGCGTGGTGGCAACCCTCCGTCAGGTACACCGGCACATTCAACTTTTTTGCCAGACGCTGCAGCCCTGCGACGTGATCGGAATGCTCGTGTGTGATCAGGATTGCGGAGATTTCCTCGGTGCGCTCCTCAAGGCCCTTGAGCCGCTTGAAGGTTTCGCGGCAGGAAAGGCCGGCGTCGACAAGAATGCGCGTGCAGCTGCTCGCTACGAGTGCGCAATTCCCACGACTGCCGCTGGCAATCACCGACACCGACACTGCCATATGGCGCTAGCTTACGCTGACCCGCTGTGGAAACGGAGTAATTTCTATTGATGCGGCACCTTTGGTGGCAACGCGTTACTGTTTCGCAAACAGGTTATTGACCACCCCCCGGCCAATCGCTCCACCATAAGCTCCCGCAATTCCCGGCACGAATCCGAGAAAAGATTCGTAAACCTGAGCGCGTGTCGGCTTTTCAGTCAGGAAGTAGTAGGCCAGCCACTCGACGATCGGCAGGCAAATTCCGATCAGCAGCACCCAACGCCAGGGTTTCCGGGGCCTGAGAAAGCCTAGAAGAATGCACGATGCCACTACGATCATCGCGGTCAGCAGCAGGTCGCCGACCTTGATGTCCACCCAGGCCGCTGCCGCTCCGCAAGATCGCGGCGAGTACATAGCAGACCGCGTCGCCGCCGGTCTTGTGTTCGGGAAGAATCCGATTTTCTGAACCACTCATCCAAGCATCCTAATCATCCCGTCAGGCGTAAGTAAAAAAACCGCGCCCACTCTTCCGCCCAAGCCAACCGGCATCGACCATCTTGATCAGCAGCGGACAAGGACGATATTTCGGATCGCCTAAGCCATCCTGCAAAACTCGCATGATGTCGAGGCAGACATCGAGCCCGATGAAATCGGCAAGCGTCAGCGGCCCCATCGGATGCGCCATCCCCAGCTTGAACACTTCATCGACCGCCTGCGGCGTAGCGACGCCTTCCATCACCGCAAACATCGCCTCATTCAGCAGAGGCATGAGCACGCGATTCGAAACAAAGCCCGGCGCGTCATTGACCTCAACCGGCGTCTTTTCGAGCTTCGTCGCAAGATCACGCACAGTGTCATATGTCGATTGCGAAGTTGCAAGCCCGCGAATCACCTCAACCAGTTTCATCACCGGAACGGGATTGAAAAAATGCATCCCAATCACTTTGTCGGGACGCTTGGTGATTGCCGCTATTTTCGTGATCGAAATTGACGAGGTGTTGGAAGCAAGAATGACGTCCGGCTTCACTATGCGGTCGAGGTCGCGGAAAATTTCGGATTTGATATCGAATTTTTCGGTAGCCGCTTCGACGACAAGGTCGCAATCGGCAAGCTTCGCTACGATCAATCGTCGAAGTGATGCGGCTCATGGTTGTCTCTTTGTCGGCCGCTGTAATCTTATTTTTCCCAACTTCGCGATCGAGGTTCTTGGAGATCGTCCCCAGCCCGCGCTCAAGAAACCGCTGCTCAACATCACACAAAACAACATTGAATCCGAAGCGCGCAAACACGTGGGCAATTCCATTTCCCATCGTGCCCGCTCCGACGACGCCTACTCGTTCAATTGCCATGATTGCCTCGCGATGTTATGTAGAAAAACCTGAGAGTCTACCACCGGAATAGAGCGAATATCGTTGGATTCAACCTGGGAGAAACTACTACATCGGATGCGAACGGGCAGAACGCATAGATCCTTCGCTCCGCTCAGGATGACACCCGGCAACAGAAGAGTTCTACTTCTCCGACGCCACCTTGATTCTTGTTTCCGCGCGTTGCAGGGCATCTTCGGCGCGGTCGTAGTCGACGTCGGTACTGTTGCTCTTCAGCCGCTCTTCCGCGCGGGCCTTCGCTTTTTCGGCGCGCGGCACGTCAATTTCCTGCGGACGCTCCGCCGTCTCAGCGAGGATTGTGACCTTGTCAGGCAGCACTTCCACAAATCCCCAGGCCACCGCCAGCTTGTACGTCGTGCCGCCGGATTTGTAAGTAATCTCGCCGACCTTAAGCTCGCTAATGAGCGGAGCATGACCGGGAAGAATTCCCAGATACCCGTCCAGGCCAGGAATCTGTGCTTCCTCCGCCGCGTCTTTAACCACCAGTTTGACGGGCGTGACGATCTCGAGTTGGAAAGTATCTGCCATTTTAGCTATCAGCTATCAGCCACCAGCCGTCAGCCTACCGCTGACCGCTTACGGCTCCCTGCAATCTTCCTACGCCGCTACCGCCTTCATCTTCTCGGCGGTTTCCTGCACTTCTTCGATCGTGCCCTTCATGTAGAAGGCTTGCTCCGGAATGTCGTCGTATTTGCCTTCGACAATTCCGCGGAAGCCCTTCACCGTGTCGGCGATCTTCACGTAGCGGCCCGGTGTGCCCGTGAACTGTTCGGCCACGAAGAACGGCTGCGAGAGGAACTTTTGGATCTTGCGGGCGCGCGCGACGGTCAACTTCTGATCTTCGCTCAATTCGTCGATGCCGAGAATGGCGATGATGTCCTGCAGATCTTTATAGGTCTGCAAGGTCTTCTTGACCATCTGCGCAACATCGTAATGATCTTGACCAACAATGCGCGGGTCAAGAATGCGCGACGTCGAGCCCAACGGATCGACTGCCGGATAAATTCCGATTTCCGTCAACGCACGCGAAAGCACGGTGGTCGCGTCCAGGTGGGCAAACGTCGTAGCAGGCGCGGGATCGGTCAAATCGTCAGCCGGCACGTAAATCGCCTGCACCGACGTGACTGAACCTTTCTTCGTAGAGGTAATGCGCTCCTGCAACTCACCCATTTCCGTTGCCAGGTTTGGCTGATATCCGACGGCGGAAGGCATGCGGCCAAGCAGCGCCGATACTTCCGATCCCGCCTGGGTAAATCGGAAAATGTTGTCGATGAATAACAGCGTATCGCTGCCTTCTTCGTCGCGGAAAAATTCGGCTACCGTCAAAGCGGTCAACGCCACACGCAGGCGCGCACCTGGAGGCTCCGTCATCTGGCCGTAAATCAGCGCCGCCTTCGACTCAGCCGGCTTGCCAGGCTTGATTACTCCTGACTCGCTCATTTCGAGCCACAGATCGTTGCCTTCACGGGTGCGCTCGCCAACGCCGGCGAACACGGAAAAACCTCCGTGCTGTTTCGCGACGTTGTTGATCAGTTCCATGATGACGACCGTCTTGCCCACACCTGCGCCGCCGAAGAGGCCGATTTTGCCGCCCTTCAAGAAAGGCTGGATGAGGTCGATGACCTTCACGCCGGTCTCAAACATTTCGGCTGTCGTTGATTGTTCGTCGAAAGCCGGAGCGAGTCGGTGAATCGGCATCCGCTTGTCGAACGCCACCGGACCGAGATTGTCGACGGGCTCGCCGATTACGTTCATCACGCGTCCCAGCGTGCCGCGACCAACGGGAACCGAGATCGGCCCGCCCTGGTCGATCGCTTTCATACCGCGCACCATGCCGTCCGTGGGCTGCATGGCGACACAACGCACGCGACCTTCGCCGAGATGCTGCTGCACTTCGAGAATGACGTTGATTGGGGTCGGCACCGTGAAGCCATCGCTGACCACGCGAAGCGCCTCATAAATGGGAGGCATGTTCGCCTCGACGAACTGCACGTCGACGGCGGGACCTGCGACTTGAATTACGTGTCCAATATTCTCTGGCATAAAACCTCAGCTGCGATTCGTCGAGCTACGAGCAATTAAGATCAAAACGTCAGGAGCTAAAGCACCTGTTTCCCGCCTGTTCGGCACGGTTAAAGCCGTGCCCCACCAAAACCAATTCTTGCAACGAAGTCCAAAACTTTATCAATGAAATCAGCCATAAAATCAGCGCCGGCGTTGCTCGACGTTCGCGGCTCGCAGCTTCTTTATCCCTGTGCGGCTGCGCCGCTTACAATCTCGATAATCTCTTTCGTAATCTTCGCCTGGCGCGCGCGGTTCATTATCAGTGTGAGCGAATCAATCATGTCGGAAGCGTTGTTCGTCGCCGAATCCATCGCGGTCATCCGAGCTGCATGCTCGGCCGCAACTGATTCCAGCAGCGCATGAAAAATTTGAATACTGATGTACTTCGGCAGAATTTCCCGAAACAACTGCGCCGGAGGCTGCTCGTAAATGTAATCGACATCGGCTGTAGCGAATTTGGCAGCGGCTTCGTCGACTTCGTGCGTGTCCGGTGGGCGAACCCCCACACCGGCAGTTTTCGCGGCTTCGAGGGCGCGCTTGCGCTCTTCTAATGTCCCCTCCTCCGCCATCTGGATGTCGACTTCGCCGATCTGTTTTATCGGCAGCAGGTGTTCCACAACCAGCCGTTGCGCGATCACAGACTTGAATTCGTTGAAGAGAATGTAAACTCCGTCGATCAGTTCGTCTGAGAAGCGCTGAACCACGTCCTGCCCGAGACTCGCGACGAACTTGTAATCGACCTTCCCAAGCACTCCAACATATTCACCCGTGATTTGAACGCGCCCCGCGCGCGGCGCTTCACTTTGGATAGGAGCCTCGCCGGCCTGGATATCTTCCACATTTCTTTTCGTGGGAGCGACCGGGAAGCGCCGCCGCATGAAGTCACGGCCCTTGCGGCCGATGCATTCGACGTCAATGTTCTGGTCCGGCTTTGACGCGATAAATTTAGTCACAATCTTCAGAATATTCGTGTTGAAGGCACCCGCCAGCCCCTTGTCGCCGGTAACGACGATCAGCAGGATGTTCTTCTCTGGCCGCTCAGCAAGCAACGGATGCAACGGCTCCCCGGTAACCGGATCGTAGATATTCGCCCGCTTAATGAGCGACTTCAAGACGTTCACTAACATCTGCGAATACGGACGAGCCGCGAGCGCGCCTTCCTGCGCCCGGCGCAGCTTCGCCGCCGAGACAGTCTTCATCGCCTTGGTAATTTGCCGCGTGTTGACCACGCTGCGAATCCGGCGCTTGATGTCGAGAACGTTCGCCATAAATCAGTTGCCAGTTCCTAGCTAAAACTTACCCATTCCCAGTCTCTACCGAAGACCGGAAATCCGAACTGAAACATCTACTTCGCTACCGCCTGCTTGGAATCCACAAACTGCTGTTTCGCTTCTTTAATCACTCGCGACATTTCCGCTTTCAGATTGTCGTCGAGAATCTTCTTTTCCATGATCGTGTTGAGCAGGCCCGGACTGGTTGTATCCACGTACTCGTAAAGGGCCTTCTCAAATGCACGAACTTGATCGACCGGCATATCGTCGAGCACACCACTGGTTCCGGCGAAGATGATCAGAATCTGCTTCGAGAATGGCAGAGGCGAGAACTGTCCCTGTTTCAGCAATTCCACAAGGCGCTGGCCACGCGCAAGCTGTTGCTGTGTCGCTTTGTCCAGATCACTGCCGAACTGCGCAAACGCCGCGAGTTCGCGGTACTGCGCGAGTTCCAGCTTTAGTGTTCCGGCGACTTGCCGCATCGCCTTGATCTGCGCGCTGCCGCCGACGCGGCTTACGGAAAGTCCGACGTTCACAGCCGGACGCACGCCCTGGTTAAAAAATCGGTCTCCAGATAGATCTGGCCGTCGGTGATCGAAATTACGTTGGTCGGAATGTACGCGGAAACATCGCCTGCCTGAGTTTCGATTACTGGCAGAGCCGTCAGTGATCCGCCACCGTTTTTGTCGCTCAACTTCGCAGCGCGTTCCAGCAAACGAGAGTGCAGATAAAAGACGTCTCCGGGATACGCTTCGCGGCCCGGAGGACGCCGAAGCAGCAGCGAGATTTCGCGATAGGACGCTGCGTGCTTCGACAGATCATCGTAGATGCAGAGAGCATGCCGGCCCGTGTCGCGGAAATACTCGCCCATCGCACATGCGGCATATGGCGAGATGTATTGCATCGGAGCGGGCTCTGAGGCCGAAGCCGCGACGACGATCGTGTATTCCATCGCGCCAGCATCTTCGAGAATCTTCACAACCTGCGCGATCGACGAACGTTTCTGTCCAATCGCGTTGTAGATACAAATCAGGTTGTTGCCCTTGCTGTTAATGATGGTGTCGAGCGCGACAGCGGTCTTCCCTGTCTGGCGGTCGCCGATGATGAGTTCGCGCTGGCCGCGGCCGATCGGAATCATCGAGTCGATCGCCTTCAATCCTGTCGCCATCGGTTCGCGCACCGGCTGACGATCAATCACGCCCGGCGCAATTCGCTCTAGGGCAATGAACTTATCGCTGGCAATCGGTCCCTTGTCGTCGATGGGGACGCCAAGCGAATTCACCACGCGTCCGATGACAGCATCGCCGACGGGAACGCTCATGATGCGGCCGGTTCGCTTCACCTCGTCGCCTTCTTTAATTTCGGTGTATTCGCCTAGGAGTACCACGCCGACCTGGTCTTCTTCGAGGTTCATGGCAATGCCCGCAACGTTGTGCGGGAAACTGAGCAGTTCGCCGGCCATGACCTTATCGAGGCCGTAAACGCGGGCGATACCATCGCCGAGCGTGATGACCGTGCCCACTTCATCGACCGCGATCTTCGATTCGTAATTCTCGATCTGCTCGCGGATTAATTGCGTGATTTCGTCTGCTTTAATTTGTGCCATAGGAAAATCAGCTCTCAGCGATTAGCCATCAGCTAAAACAACTGCCTCGTCGGTCACCACCAGCAGCTTCCCGGCTGCTGACGACCGACCGCTGATGCCTAACTCACCAACTGCTCTCGAATTCTCTCCAACTGCCCGTTTACAGAACCGTCGTAAATCGTGCTGCCGACTTGCACTACCGCGCCGCCTAAAAGCGCTGGGTCCTGCTGGTAACGCGCCCGCACCTTCTTGCCCGTCAGCTTTCCGATCTCCGCTTCGAGGAACTGCTTTTCGGGATCTCCCAGAAGCCGCGCGCTGGTTACTTGTGCCTCTGCAAATCCAAGGCGCTCGTTCAGTTCCTGTTCTACCTGCTTCACAATATCGCTGAAAAACGGCAGCCGCCGATGATCCGTAATCACGGCAACAAAGTTTCGCACCGGACGCGACCCGCCCACCTTGTTTATGACCGCATCGAGCACCGCTCGTTTTTGCTCGCCCGGAATGGAGGGATTCTCCATCACGCGACGCAACTGGTCGCTCTCCGCGAGCAAAGCCACCATCGTTCGCAGTTCTTCGAGCATGCGCGCCGGATCGGCGTTGCTGCTCATTACTACATCGGCGAACGCCCGGGCATAAGTGCCGACCACGGAGGCCATGGCTAGTGACCATCCTTTCCGCCATCATTTCGCGGCGAACCCTTTGCCACCGGACCATCCGACAATTTCGAAGCGAAGTTGCGAACCAGGACCTGATCGGTATTCGCATCCACGTTAATCTGTTTGCGAGCCAATGCGAGAGCCAGGTCAGCTGTGTGGGTTGCCAATTCGCGCCGCACTTGCTTGGCGGCTGCGTCGATTTCGTGCTTGGCAGCTTCCACCACTTTTTGCAGTTCTTCTTCCGCGGCTTTTTGAATGCGTGCTTCTTCGGCTTCAGCATCTTTTTCAGCCGAGGCCTGCATCCTGCCAATCTCAACGTCCATCTGCCGCAGCCGGTTCTCGATGTCAGCCAGCCGGCGACCCGCTTCATGACTGGCGGCCCGCGCTTCCTCAAGCGCTTTCTGGATCGATTCGTTCCGGCTTCTCAATATGCCCGGGACACTCTTGCGTACGAGCCAGAAGATCAGCCCAACGATGACTGCGAAATTAAATCCCAGTGCCAGCAGGTGAGCTTGATGGATGGTCAAACCGGTAATGTTGGCAAGCTTTTGTACCATGGAAGAGTGCTTTAGCTTGACGTTCTCTTCCTCTTCTTCGCCCTCGGACTTCCGCGTCTCTTCGGCAAGCGCTCCGCCGAAACTGTGGGGATGTTTTTCCGCGTCACTATTCTGGTCAGCGGCTTGATCCGGCTTCTGCCCTTCTGACTTCTTCTCATCGCTCTTGTCGGATGAAACCTGATCCGACGGTTGAGAAGGAGACGACTGCGCATACCCGCGAGCCGGCGCCACGCTCAGCCACAAACAAGCCACCAGACCAACCGTCAGGAATGAGCGACCAAGCATTTTCGCCATCATCCACCCACCTGACTAGGCGCTGCCACCGGCCGCAAGACGGTGCGCACAATCTCCGCTGCCAGCCTTCCGGCTTCCCCTTGCAGTTTGCTCATCGCTTCTTGCTTGTCCTGCTCCAGCAGTACACGAGCATGCTTGACCTGATCTTGCGCCTGTGCCCGCGCCTTGTTCACCGCCTCCATTCGAACCTGGGTGGCTTGCTGGCGGCGATTTTCCAGATTCTTGAAAACTTTCTGGCGAGCTTCCCGCAAACGCTGTTCGTAGTCGGCGGTGCGCGCCTCGGCGGCTGCAATATCCGCCCGAGCTTTTTCCATCGCGCCCTCGGTCCGGCTGCGGCGCTCTGCCAGGATCGCGCTCAACGGCTTGTAAACCAGAACTGTATAGAGGATATAAACGAAAGCCAGCAGAATCACCGTCGGCACGCTTCCGAGCAGTAATTCGCCTAGTTGTCGGAGTGTCTGCTCCATGCCCTTTGTTTAAACCTGTCTGCTGATCGAATGCCGGCTGATCGTGCTAGAAGAATAGCGCTTGTAAAACCAATAAAACTAACACTCTGGCGACGAAGGTGTCAATCAAAAGGCGGCTTTTTCATTTTGAGACGGGTTCCACCCCGGATTTCCGGAACTTGTCCTTGACAACCACTCCTCAGGGTTTACGATGGAGATATCACCTCCGATCCCTTTCCGGATCGAATGGGCCGATAGCCAAGGAAACGTCACCGCTTCTTGGCTGGCGGCCCATTTTACTTTCCCACTAAATTGCAATTCGCGACGGACTTTCCGAACGTCAACTCGGCTCGCCTGAATTGTGACGGCAAGTTGACATAGGAGTGACAAAACGAGGGGCGCCAGAAGGGACAATGAGGGTGTTCCACGTTGCTTTCTTTTCACTGAGAAAAGCTTGGGAACATACCCTGGAAACTGTCTGGCGCGATGCCGCTCTCGCATGCGCCAGACGTTTTTCTGCAGATTCTCTACAAACGAACTTTGGTTGGTCAGTTACCGCACTGACATCGGCTGCAACAGTCCGGCGATTTTCTCCAGGATCAACCCCATGCTCATTCCGGGATCCACCGCGGCGTCAACCTCATGATGATGTGAGCCGGCATGCATGACCAGGACCTTGGTCCCCTCGTGCGCTTTCTTCACCATATAAGGCAAGTGATGGCGGTCGTCCTTCGACATCGTCGATCCAATGATGACGAGGTCAAATGCGTCGCGCCGGAGCGCTTCCTGCACCCCTTTGCGTTCCAGCGCCGTGGTCACGTGATGCCCAGCTTTTGTCATATCGGCGGCGCGGCTGGCGAGCACCTTTTCATCACTTTCGCCGTACAGAATCTTGATCGTAGATTTCGAACTGGTCGTGGCCAAAGGCCCTCCTTGAAACTCCCTCTGGAGCTTAGCAAGCAGGGGTTCGCCTTCAGAGATCACGGAAGATCAGGTACATACGGGTCGACAACAGCGGTCAGGGGACGCCCGGTCCTATATTTTCAGGGCTAGATCCCCCCTTTCGCCCTACAAAACAGTGGCCGCCAACACCACAACATTTGGATCATTCGGCAGGATGACACTCTGTACTGTCTTCGTCGAGTCCAGCCCAACCTTGTAGCCATAGAGACTGTACGTTCCCGCCTCCTTGGTGCCGTTCGCAGAGTTTCGGTAAGACATGGCAACGCCTTCAATTTCATCCGCGAAATTCTGCGGAGAAGACCAGTCGCTGAAGCTCTGAACGAACTGAGTGCTCGTTCCATCGGTATAGTTCACGGTGATCATTTGCGTGGTCTGACTTCCCTGCACTCCCGTCGCTAATAACAACAACTCGGAAAACTGTCCCTTCGGCAGAGTGACCGATTGGCCGTCACAGCTGACTGCATCCGGTTGGTTGGCAGGTCCAAACTTGACTCGCACCTGGTCCAGGACCCGAGTCTTAGTCAGCAACTTTGCCGAGTACGAAAATCCAGCACCGTCGAGACCTCCGGTTGAGTACGCCGTTCCATCTGTATAGATCCCGCTCAGGTTGAATGCGGGAGACAAATCCACTTCCTGGCCCGTCCCCTTAGCCCCTTTCGCCGCACTCACAGCGAGCGTGAAAGTAAATGTTTGCGTAGTGCTCCCAGACGTGCCGGTGACCGTTACCGGAAAGAATCCTGTGGCCGCCGTAGAACTCGCCGTAAATACCACTTTCGCCTTGTTGCCTGTTCCAATGGAAGCGCTGACTCCGCTTGGGAGCGGCGAAAGAGAAAGGGTTACCACGCCATTGAAAACGCCGAAGTCCGTAATTTTGATGGCGTCCTTGGCGGTTGATTTTTCATTCAGGAAGACGGTCTGCGTCCCGGAAATCGTAAAGCCGCCGATCCCAACCGCAACGTCAATTGCGTTCGCGTACTTGGCAGCCAGGCCGTTCCCGACAAAATCATCGTATATCCACATAAACCCGCCGCTGATACCGCACTGGCTATTCCAGCCTTTCATTTTGCTCTCGACCTGCTGATAACTGTCGCCGCGATCCCACAGCCCCGGAAACACCGGAACACTCCCGAAGTTCCAACTCGACGAACATGGGTTGTTGCCGGCCCCGCCCGCATAAACCTGCAAATGAACTCCATCGACCGTACCCGGAAGCTGAGCGTTAATCTCAGACACCACGCTCGTCCAGTACGAACTGTTGGTATAGGCATCGGGCAACACGTGATAACCCAGCGTGCCGAGCATGACGCCAAACTGCACGGTCGTGTTCAGGTCGTAACTATTCTCATCATCAAAATCCACCGCATCGAGCGCGGGAATTGCCGTCTTCAGTGCCTGAAAATCCTTATAGAGGATGCTGTTTGGGCCGGTACCCTGCGCCTTGACCAGAGCGGTAATATCTTGCCAATCTCCGACGTTAGAAGACCCGATGCTCAACGTGACTCTCTTCACGCTCCCTTGCTTCAGGAGCGACATATTGCCGGCAAAATCAGGATGCGTCTGGTCACCGACGTAAACGCCGTTTGCGGTAAGCGGAAATTCGCCATTCAAATTCAAGTCGCCCGTACTGTTCACCTCAACGCTCCAGACAATCGCTTCCGTGAATCCGGAGTTCTCTATTTCAGTGATGTTGTTCGCAGCGTTCTTATAAAACGGTCCGCCACCGAAGATTCCCGAATAGCCATTCTGGGCGAATGCGGATTGGGCAGAAAATCCCAAGACCATAAGGATAAGGACCATGATCATCGCGCCGCCCGCGACCCGTGGCTGACGACGGCAAAAAGCTACCCAGGTATTTGATCTCTTCATATGACCTCTCCGAATGGTCTACCAAAATGCTGTGCTCAAAAAGCCCGACCGGCAAGGGATTTGCGATGATCACGATTGCGCCAGCAAAAAGTGCGGCAACCGAGCGGACATTCTAGCGCAAGGTTTTATAGATTTGACGCCTAATTTACGTAGTGGGTTAAAGAAATGGCCGAAAGGTGAATGGAAATGCGCATTCTCCGCAACACGGTTTCCGCAAGGCGAGGGGTGCGGCGGAACTCTGCACAAAACTTAAAGAGGGCGGATAGCCCTCTTGCGTGCTTCTCGCGAAACGTTATGCTCACGCCTTGCTACCGCGGAATCCCTACTCTTCGTCCAGATACTCGCTCGGAACATCATCTTCTGGAACTTCGCGCGTACGCACTTCCTCCGGGTCACCATCGCCGGCCCGCTCCACGCCACTCACAACGTCGGCTTCGAAGGCGTTCCCTTCCTCAATCAATTCTTCCACACTTTCCGAGTCCGCGTCCTCCGCGTGAGAAAGTCCCTGCAGATCGCCGGATTGCCCAGCAGATGCGGTACGGCGTTCCTTGAGTGCGATCGATTCCAAATCGAAACTCTGCTCCTCTACAGGAGAACGTCTTCGCCCCGCTCTCGTTATGCTGGCAACAGGCTTCTTGGCAGGAGCTTTCGTCCTGACTGACTTCTCGGCGCGCTTCCTCGCTGCGGTCTTCTTCTTCGCTACAACCTTCTTCTTCGTCGGAGCGGCCTTCTTTTTCGTTAGCTTCTTTCGCGCTGTCTTGGCTGGGCGTTTAATCTTCTTAACAGCAGTTTTCTTTGCCTTTGCGGACTTTTTCTTGGCTTTCTTTTTCGGCATATGCGCAGTCTACCACCGCTAAATTCCGCGCGAAAGCGCTCCGATTTACAGAAAAAACGGCGGGTGCTCGGGACATCGCCTCATGCCAACGACTGCTCTGGTTGATATTAAAAGCGGCTCCCCGATTGCTATACCGGGCGGTGCACCCTGCCAATTCGTGGATTCCTTGAAGCGTGCTGTACGAGACTCGATGTTGGAGACCGCGATTTATACACGCGATGACGGCATCGTGGACTGGCGTTATTGCATGACTAAAAATCCACAAGTCGATTGTGAAGTCTCGGGTACTCACATAGGACTGGCATTCAACCCCTCGGTGTATTCGATCATCGCCGACCGGTTAGCAAAGGCACAATCGTCCCACTAAAAACATAATTCCCCTTCTTCATAACGTTGGATCCGAATTTCTCTCGCATCACCCGCGGCTCAGACTTTTCAGGGGAGTTTGGCCATCATTTTGCGACAGTGGCGAGCGATTTGTAGCTCTTCTTCGGCCGCAACAATCTGGATCCTGTCGGCGGTGAGGCCAAGGAACTCAAGGCCATCAGTAGATAGCGATCGAACGTGCCTGCTGTGCTCCCCGATGCCCCCGGTGAAAACAAGCAGATCGATCCCCCCGAGAAGAGCTCCATAGGCGCCAATTGTCTTGCGCACGGAAACGGCAAAGACATTCAGCGCGAGAGCAGCGTGGGGGTCGTTTGCGCGTGTCTCTTCCAGCGTCTTCACATCGCTCTCACCGGAAGAGAGCGCGAAGAGGCCGCTCTGATGGTTGAGCAGATCTTCAAGCTGATCCTCACCGAGCTTCTCATTACGCAATAGGAAGAGTAAAACGCCGGGGTCAAGATCGCCGGAGCGGGTACCCATCGGAATTCCGCCAGTGGGGGTAAGCCCCATGGTGGTGTCGATGGAGATTCCGTTGCGAAGAGCGCACAGGCTCGCACCGTTACCAAGGTGGGCGAATATCGCTCGGTCAGGAAGGCGGGCGCCGAAGTGATGCACGAGCGACTCGTAGGAAAGACCGTGAAAACCATAGCGTCGAATACCCACGTCGAAATATCGCTGCGGAAGCGGCAGGTGCGATGCCACTTCCGGCATGGTTCGGTGAAATGCATCGTCGAAACATGCAAAATGCGCGGCCGAAGGAAATATCTTCTGAGCCGAGGCGATCAACTTTAACGACTGCGGGATGTGCAGCGGCGCAAAATGCGTGGCGGCACGAAGTTGCTCCAGGACTTGTGGCGTGATGAGTTGGTGTTCGCGGAGGCGAGGCCCCCCATGCACGACACGGTGGCCTACGCCGACCGGAGCCGCGTGAATATAATCCCGGACTTCCGCGGCGAGAGTAGAGAGGGCGTCACTCTGCGATTCATGAATACATTCGCGAGCAATCAGCGTCTTTCCATCGGACGAACGAATGTGTAACGAGCCGTTGTCCTTTCCGACGCCCTCGGCACTTCCGGCGAGCAGCGGCGTTTCGTCGCTGTCTCCGGCACCGCGATAGTAGATGCCGAACTTCAGCGAAGAGGATCCGCTATTCAGCGCAAGGATTAAATCGTCTTTATGACTCGATGTTTCCACAGTCTCTATCCCGGCCATTTCCAGTTGCGAATTTCTTCTTTGTCGATGCCTTCAGCGTGCGCGTAATTGATGCTGTCGATGATCTGATCCTTCAGCCATTCTTTAACATGTGCGCCAGTCGGATGCAGGCGCGGAACGCGGTCGATGACATCGATCGCAAGATCGAAGCGATCCACCTGGTTGAGAATGGCGAGTTCGAGCGGCGTGTTGATGTTGCCTTTTTCCTTGTATCCGCGTACGTGAATGTTGTCATGATTCGTGCGGCGGTAGCTCAGCTTGTGGATCAGCGAGGCGTAGGAATGGAAGTTGAAGATGACCGGCTTGTCGACGGTGAAGAGCGAATCGAAGTCTGCGGTCTGAGAGTCCATGCGGATGCTCGCGCGCCGGCATGAGCCGGAAGAGATCGACGACGTTCACGAAACGGATCTTCAAATCCGGAAAGTGTTCCTTCAGAATCGCGACCGCCGCAAGGGATTCCATGGTCGCAATGTCGCCGGCACATGCCAGCACTACATCGGGCTCCGCGTCATCATCGGTCGAAGCCCAATCCCAGATGCCAATGCCCTTTGTACAGTGCGTCACAGCCTCCTCCATGGTGAGGTACTGGAGATGGTCCTGCTTGTCCGCGACGATCACATTTACGTAATCGCGCGAACGCAGGCAATGATCCGCCACGCTGAGCAGGCAGTTCGCGTCAGGCGGCAAATAAATGCGCACCACCTCGGGGCTCTTGTTGGTGACCACGTCAAGAAATCCGGGATCCTGATGCGTAAAGCCGTTGTGGTCCTGCCGCCAGACCAGTGAAGTTATGAGCAGGTTGATCGAAGGGATTGGAGCACGCCAGTCGAGTTCTTTCTTTGATTTCTCCAGCCATTTGGCGTGCTGGTTGAACATCGAATCGATGACGTGTATGAAAGCTTCGTAGCTCGAGAAAAATCCGTGACGGCCGGTGAGCACGTAGCCTTCAAACCAGCCTTCGAGCGTGTGCTCGCTCAGCATCTCCATGACGCGTCCGGAGACGTCGAGTTCGCCGCCGTCGGCATCTTCCGGCTTGAATTCGGCAAGCCAGGTTTTTTTCGAAGCAGCGTAAATCGCGGTGAGCCGATTGGAAGCGGTTTCGTCCGGCCCGAAAACGCGGAAGGAGTTCATATTGCGGCGCATCACTTCGGCAAGAAAATGCGCCAGCACATCGGTGGGCGGAGCATAGATCCACCCGGCGCCTTCACTTCAACGGCATAGTCGCGAAAGTCCGGCAACTCGAGTTCTTTGCGTAGCAGTCCGCCATTAGCGTGCGGATTAGCGGAGATGCGGCGCGCGCCCGAGGGTGCAAGTTCCTGCAGTTCCGGCATGAAGCGTTCCGTTCTCATCAAAGAGTTCTTCGGGCTTGTAGCTTCGCATCCAGTCTTCAACGATTTTCAGACTCCTTCTATTCGTGACCGGATCGAGCACGGGGACCTGGTGCGCGCGCCAGAAATCTTCCACCTTGTGGCCATCGACTTCTTTCGGTCCCGTCCATCCCTTCGGAGAACGAAGCACGATCATCGGCCAGCGCGGACGCGTGCGTGTCGCCCGTCGAGCGGGCATGCTGTTGGATCGAGCGAATCTCAAGAATGCACTGCTCCAGCGTTGCAGCCATCTGCTGATGCATTGCCGCCGGATCGTTGCCTTCCACAAAATACGGCTTGTGGCCGTATCCGATCAGCAGCGCTTCCAATTCTTCGTGCGGGATGCGCGCGAGTATTGTGGGATTTGCGATCTTGTAACCGTTGAGGTGCAGCATCGGCAAAACGGCGCCATCGCGAATCGGATTCAGGAATTTGTTCGAATGCCAGGAAGTTGCCAGCGGACCAGTCTCGGCCTCACCATCGCCTACCGCGACGGCGACGATGAGATCGGGATTGTCGAACGCCGCGCCATAAGCGTGAGAGAGGAATAACCAAGCTCGCCGCCTTCATGGATCGAGCCTGGAGTCTCCGGTGTACAGTGCGAGCCGATCCCTCCGGGAAACGAAAACTGCTTGAAGAATTTAAGCATGCCCGCTTCGTCGCGGCTCTTTTCCGGATAAATTTCAGAGTAATGGCCTTCGAGATAGCAATTGGCGAGCGTGGCCGGCGCGCCGTGGCCGGGACCAGAGATGTAAATGACATTCAAGTCGTACTTCAGGATCAGGCGGTTCAGGTGCACCCATATCAAAGATTGGCCGGGATCTGACCCCCAATGACCCAGCAGTCGTCTCTTGATGTGCTCAGGCTTCAGCGGTTCGCGCAGAAGGGGATTCGCGCGAAGATAAATCATGCCCGCTGATAGATAATTGCAGGCGCTCCAGTAGGCATCAATGCTCTTCAATTCTTCGGGCGAAAGCGGCCTCAGGACTTCATTTGTGCCAGCCATGCATGCTCTCCGAAAATTCAGAATGCGGGCGTCGCAGAACGACCCTTTTTTACAAGCCTAAACGCTTTTGATGAAATGCCAATGAATTTTCGGAGAAGTGCCAGAGACTTGGAACGTCGGAGTACTTCAGTCAGGCTAGCCCCATGTGCCAACCACCACTTTTTGCCGGTCTGGCTTGGGGCAAGCCCGAGGTTAGTTGACCGCGTTCACTTGGTAAGCCTTACAATCGTCACTTCATCTCGCTGGCGAAGGAGAGTTGAAATTGGGTTTAGGTGGCGAGCATACCGAATCAAACCATCGGCTGATGTACGCCTGGGCGTGGGCTTCACCGCAGAAGTGCCGGGCTCCGTCGGCTTCTGCCGCTCCTGAAGTCCAGCGATCGACTGAGAGTTGCGAGTCGCCGCACTGAATGACGAACCAGTGGACGGGACGGGTGTCCACAATTCCGCAAATTTCGCATCGGTATTCGCGCATCGTCGTCATCATTCACTTCTCTGCTGCCGCTTCGCAACCGTCCACAGGTTCGCGTTCGTTAAACTTTCTCCTAGGACTGGTCGCCGATTCTATTGTCGCCAGCCTCCGCCCAGTGCTTTGTAGAGTTGGACCAGGCTGCGGTATTCGTCTCCCCGGGCCGCTGCAAGCGTCAGTTCGGCGCCGTAGAGCGACCGTTGTCCGTCGAGCACTTCGAGGTATGTCGTCGTGCCGCCCTTGTAGCGGAGCGTGGAAATCCTGACAGTTTCCTGTAGATCGGCTACGGAATTCTGCTGGCGTGTCCGGACCTGATGAAATTTCTCGTAACCGATAAGCGCGTCCGAGACTTCTCCAAAAGCGTGCTGGATCGCCTCCTGATAGCCGATCAGAGCCTGTCGGTGTTGAGACTCAGCCAGATGCAAATTGCCTTTCAGTGCGCCCCCGGTTAAGATCGGCTGGCTGACCTGCGCGCCATACGACCAGATTCCGAGCTGCGTGTTGAAGACACTTGGGAAAGCAGAGTCCCGGCCGAATGAACCGCCGCCTCCGCCAGTCAGCGAGATTTGCGGAAAGAACTCCGCTTTGGCAACGCCGATGTCGGCGTTGGCGGCAACTAGGATCTGTTCCGCTTCTCGAATATCCGGCCGCCGTTCGATGATCGAAGACGGAAGGCCGGCTGGAACTTCAGGCGGAAGCAATTGCTCGACCAGTGGAATCCCGCGCGCAATGTCTTGTGGATAATTTCCGAGCAGGATACTGAGAGCGTCTTCTTCCAGGCCAATTTGTCGCTCCAGGTCAGGAATCTGCGAATTCGCAGTGTCGAGGACCTGTTGAGCCTGGAGCACATCCAGCTTCGTGGCAACTCCGTGATCAAGCCGCAGTTGCGTAAGTTTGACCGAATCGGTCTGTGTCTTGACCGTCTCATGCGTGATCGCGAGTTGCAGATCGAGTTGCAGTAGCGTGAAATAGTCGCTCGCAACATCGCTGACGAGGGTCAATGTGACGACTTGGCGTGCATCTTCGGTAGCCAGCAGTTGAGCGCGAGCAGCCTCGTTGGCGCGGCGCAAGCGGCCGAAGAAATCCAATTGGAACGCCGCATCGGCGGTCAGGGTCAGGAAGTTGTACCGGGATTGCTGGAGATTTTCCTTGCCACCGCTGAAGTTGCCGTTCCCCGAAACTTGCGGAAAAAGTCGTGAACGGGCAATCGCAAGCTCAGCCCGCGCAGCGTTGATTCGTTCCGTGGCCAGTTGCAAATCATAATTCTGCTTCAGCGCCGTTCGGATGAGTTCCTGCAGTTTCGGATCCTGAAATACCTGCCACCACGGGAGATCGGCATAAGAGGCGGCCTGCGCCTGGAACTGAGGATTGTCCGCCAGATCGCGAAAAGAATTCGGAGTCTGAACGGCTGGACGATGATAGTTAGGGCCTACCGCACAACCCGAAAGCACGCCTGAGAGCAACGTCACGGTCACGAATTTCGCGATTCTCATCATCACGCAAACCTCATTCCGCAGACTCCGCTTGATTCCCAAGCTCTTGAACGCACTGCGAGGTCCCTAATCTCCCGGCGCCGGTGAAGGCGCACCTGGCAATACGGCAGGTGCAGGTTCCTTCCCAGCGCGTCCATTTCTCGACCATGTAAAAGATGCCGGGGATAAAGAAAATTCCGATCGCACTCGCCGCGAGCATTCCGCCGATGACTGCCGTCCCCATGATCTGCCGGGCAACCGAACCTGCCCCGCTCGCCGTCCACAGAGGAACGCAGCCGAGAATAAACGCGAAGGATGTCATCAGGATCGGCCGCAGTCGCAGCCTTGCGCCTTCGAGCGCGGCGTCGGCCAGTGGTTTTCCCTGTTCGTACCGATCCTTTGCAAACTCGACGATCAAAATCGCGTTCTTCGC
Source organism: uncultured Acidobacteriaceae bacterium (assembly GCA_963822545.1). Taxonomy (GTDB): domain Bacteria; phylum Acidobacteriota; class Terriglobia; order Terriglobales; family Acidobacteriaceae; genus Acidiflorens. The sequence goes on along the minus strand of CAWGIB010000009.1, from coordinate 56,238 downwards.
CGCCAGGCCGATCAGCATGACCAAGCCGATCTGCGAGTAGATGTCGCTTTCAATCTGCACCATGTAGGGCGGCACGAAAACGCTGAGCAGAGTCCGGCGCAGCCAAAGCACTACAAACGCTCCAAAGATCGCCACCGGCGTGCTGAGCAGTACGCTGAAAGGCAGCGACCAGCTTTCGTACAGTGCCGCCAGAATCAGGAACACGAACAATAGCGACAGGCCAAAGATGACCGCCGGGGGCACTCCCTCGCGCGCTTTCTGTTCCAGAAACGAGATACCCGAGTAGTCGAATCCCATCTCTCGCGGCATGGTTTGTTTGAAAACTTCTTCGAGGGCGGCGATCGCCTGATCCGCGCTGTAGCCCGGCGCGGCGCTGCCATTGATTTGTGCGCAACGGTACTCGTTAAAGCGCTCGTGTGAATTCGGGGCCGAGCTGCGACTTGACCGTGGCAAGCGTAGACAGCGGAACGTCTCTCGCCCTTGTTGTTGCGGACATAGAAGCGTCCAACGTTCTCCGGCGCTGGCACGATCCTCGCCCTCGGCTTCGATGTAGACCTGCCACTGGCGGCCAAAGCGATTGAAGTAATTGATGAAATATCCGCCCATGAACGCCTGGATGGTGCGGTAGACGTCGGAAAGATTGACGCCCTGCTTCAATACCTTGTCACGATTGACGTCGACGAACTTCTGCGGAACGCTTGGCAGAAAAGTCGTGCTCAGGCTGGCGATCTCCGGCCGCTTTCGTGCCGCCTCGAGAAACGTGTTCAAGTTTTGCGACAGGAATTGGATGCTGCCGCCAGAGCGATCTTCGAGGATGAACGTAAATCCGCCTGCCGTGCCGACGCCCGGGATGGCCGGCGGCGAAAAACTGAATGCGATTCCCGCCGGCAATTTGGAAAGCTGCTGATTCAAATGCGCCTTGATTGCTTGAAACTGCTCGGCTCTGGACGTGCGCTCGTCCCATGGCTTCAGAGTGACCACAAAGAAAGCGTTGTAGCTGGTGCGAACAAAACTGAGCAAACTGAAGCCGATGACGCTGGTCGTGTACTTCACACCCGGTGTGTTAGCCAGAATGTTCTCGATCTGTGCCGCTGCCTGCGACGTTCGTTCCAACGACGCGCTGTTGGGCAATTGCAGATTCACGTAGGCATAGCCCTGATCTTCATCGGGAAGGAAGCTCGACGGCACTCGACTGGCGAAGAATCCTGCCGCGAGACAAAAGACCAGCAGAAGCACAACCATTACCGCTGTTTTCTTGAGCAGGACGCCGCTCCAACTGACATAGCCCTCGGTGGCTCGCTCAAAAACTCGGTTAAACCAATCGAAGAATCTCCGCAGCAGACCATGGCTCTCTTCGCGCGGTCGAAGAAGCAGTGCGGCCAAGGCAGGGCTGAGCGTAAGCGCGTTGAAGGCGGAGAGAATTACCGAGATTGCGATAGTGACCGCGAATTGCTGATACAGCCTGCCGGTGATTCCGGGAATAAATGCCGTGGGCACGAATACCGCGGAGAGAACCAGGGCAATTCCCACCACGGGACCCGACAGTTCCTCCATTGCTTTTAAGCGCCGCATTCTTTGGCGTCATGCCCTCTTCGATATGCCGTTCCACGCCCTCGACGACGACGATCGCGTCATCTACGACCAGGCCGATCGCCAGCACCAGCCCGAAGAGAGAGAGTGTATTGATGGAAAAACCGAACAGCGGGAAAAGCACGAACGTTCCAACGAGCGAAACCGGCACAGCCAGCAGCGGGATCAGCGTTGAGCGCCAGCCCTGAAGGAAAAGAAAAACGACGATGATGACGAGGACGAGCGCGATCACCAGAGTCTCAGATGATTTCCTTAATGCCCTGCGTCACAGAAAGAGTTGTGTCCAGAGAAACGGCGAAATCCATGTCCTCGGGGAAGCGCTGTTTCATTTGCGCCATCAGCTTCTTGACCCCGGCTGCGGCATCGACTGCGTTCGATCCGGGCAATTGGTAGGCCGCAATAATCGCCCCCGGCTTGCCGTTGAAACGTCCGGCAACGCTGTAGTCTTGAGCGCCCAGTTCAATGCGGGCGACATCGCGCACGCGCACGGTCGCACCGTCAGGCGTCTCGCGAACCACGATGTTGCCGAATTCTTCCGGCGAAACCAGTCGTCCTTGCGCCGAGCACCGAATAGGTGTATTCCTGGCCCTTCGGAGCTGGCTCGCCTCCCGCTTTGCCGGCGGGGTTCACGGTGTTTTGTGACTGAATCGCGCTGACGATCTCCGGAACCGTGATGCCAAGTTTCGCCAACGTGTCCGGCTTCACCCAAAGTCGCATCGCATATTGACCAGCGCCGAATACCTGCACGTTGCCGATGCCCGGCGAGCGAAGAATCGGGTCGGTGATATTGATGTAGGCGTAGTTCGCCAGAAACTTGGCGTCATACGTTCCATGCGGAGAATAAAGCGCAACCCACATCAACGGAGCGGTCACCGATTTTCGCACCGTGACGCCGTAGTTGGTGACGTCCGATGGAAGCTGCGAAGCGGCCTGCGTTTCCCGCGACTGGGTGAGAATGAAATCGGTATTCGGATCGGTCTTTACGTCAAAGTCCACAATCAGGCTGGTGCTTGAGTTGCCCGTGGCATTCAGCGAGTACATGTAGTTCTCGTTGTCCACTCCGTTCATCTGCTGCTCGATAGGAGTAGCCACCGCTTGCTCCAGCGTCTGCGCGTCGGCTCCGACGTAGGTGGCAAGCACTTGAATTTCAGGTGGAGTGATGTTGGGAAACTGCGCGACGGGCAAGCTCAGCACGGTGAGCGCGCCAACTAATACCATGACGATGGAAATCACCATGGCAACGATGGGACGGTTGATGAAGAATTTCGACATGGTAGTCCGTCCTTATCGATTCGCCGATCCTTGATTCGCTGACCTTGATTTTCGGCCCATGAATGGCTTGGGATTCACGCGCACACCGCTGCGCATTCTCTGAACTCCTTCGACAACGATTCTGTCTCCGGGGTTCAGCCCGTTGGCGATGATCCATCGGTTATCAACCCGGTCGCCCACAGTGACCGTTCGAACGTCAACTTTGTTGTCTGGGCCAACCACAGCGACCTGGTAACCGCCCTGCAGCTCCGACACCGCCCGTCTGCGGAACAAGCAACGCCCCCGGCTGGGTCCGGATTACCGCACGGACTTTGGCGTAGCCGCCGGGCCTCAAAATGTTGTTGGGATTGGGAAATAGCCCGGCGATTCGAATCGCTCCGGTGGTCTCGTTCACCTGGCGGTCGGCAAAATAAAACTTTCCTTCGTGCGGATAAGTTGAGCCGTCCGCCAAGATCAGTTGCAGGCGCAGTTCCTTGTCGGCCTGCAAGCGGCTCTCCTCGGTCGGAAAACGCCTCCGCCATGAAAGATACTGAGGTTCGCTAACGGTGAAATAAACCTTGATCGGATCCACGGTGGAGACGGAAGTGACCACTCCGCTGCTGGGGCTGACCAGCGCGCCAACCTGCAGTTGCGCCTGGCCGGCAATGCCGTCAATGGGCGCAACCAGGCGTGTAAAGTCGAGATTGATCTTCGCGGTTTCAACCGCAGCCTCGTAGGTCTTGATCTGAGCCTTGGCGGTTTCTATGGTTGCGAGCGCGGCGAGATTGTTCTGAACCGAATTGTCGAGATCCTGCTGGCTGGCTGCCTGTTGCTCTGCCAGTGGCTTGTAGCGCTGGACGTCAAGTTCGGTCCGACGCTGAACCGCTTCGGCGTTGGCGAGCGCGGCCTTCGCCTGAGCCAGCTGGCCTTGAGCCTGATCGAGCGCCGCCTGAAAAGGCCGCGGATCGATCTGGAAAAGGAGTTGGCCCTGCTTAACAAAGGCCCCCTCCTGATAGCCTTGCTTCAGCAAGTAGCCAGTGACCTGCGCCCGACGTCAGCATTGACCAGTCCGTCAAGCGTACCGATCCACTCCGCATAAATCGGAACATCTTCTTTCTGAACCTGCGCTACCTCGACATCCGGAGTGCTCGGCGGCGCAGCCATACCTTTCTTGTATGGCCGAACGGCTCCAACAACCAGAGCGAGCACGATCAAGCCAAAAACTCCGCCGATCAGCAGATAGCGTTTCTGGATCTGGGTCATGTTGTCTCCCCCAATTTTGCTCGCGCCCATACTGCGAACCCAATGTACTGGCTCTACAGTTCAAGGACACCCGGGACGGAGCAGGCCACCAGTCGTCGATTGCGAAGACAGCGTCTGACGCGACCGCTGCCGCAATCAACCAAAAATATGGATGCCTTTATACCCCAGACGTCGTATTAAATCTATCCGCCCTCTCTTGACCTCTGTCCGACAGGTAGTGGTGCCCGACGAAAGCTGACTTCCAGGGACGATTAGTTTCCACCTACCATTTCCTGCCCGCCACTCGGCGTCAGCCGCATGCGCACCAGAATATTCAGACGCTCTCCAACTTGGGCGTTGAAAGTCTGCGGACCAGGGTAATCCTCCCCAATGTGTGTACCAGGATCTTCCGGGAGACTCGGGCCTCGCAGGAATGTTCCCGTGCACTTTGCGCCACTGTAGGCTTCGCTGGGGCTGGGCACGGTACAGTTTTCGTCCTGCACCAGAGGCGGCCAGTCGGTGTTGAGCACAGCTTTCACGAGCTGAGGAAAATCCTCCCGGAATACCTTTGTAGAAGCCGATGCCTCAATCCCCCCGTCCTTCTGCACGTTCGCATCAGCCGGGATGTCGAGAATCAGGGTAACTTGGCGGGTAATGCGGTTAATTATGGGTGGACCATACACCGGGCCAGAGTAGGCTTCACTCGGGGCAGGAATCTGTACGTTGCGGTCCACACGCACCAATGTCAGCTCGCCTGTGGTCTGCAGGCGGCCGTCAGACATCCGCCTAACGTTCTTGGAATGGAAGCACAGCATGGTGTGGTTGGCGCGGTTTGCCATCCAACGGCTTTTAACGTTTCCGTCCTCTTCGATGGCTTCCGTGGCGGTCATAGCCGGAAAGATGTGCAAATCGACTTGAGACTGCGTTGCGTCGGCTTCGTTGATTTTCAATCCGCCCATCACTCTGGCAAAACCCAACGTGATGTCGATCTTCGTTTTGCCATAATCCGTCGTTCCATCGGTGACCAGTTGCGCTTCGGAACGGTGCGTGTCCACCAGCCAAGACCCGGCGGTAGAATGAGGTGTCTTGGCGCCGAGGACGAGAACAACCAGGGAGACAATTCCCGCTAGTTCAATTACAGACATGCGCTTGAACATTTCTTCCTCCTCTCTATCTTCTTTGGCTATTTCACCTGTCGCTGAGAAAGAGCTACTGTGTTCGACTCAACGTGCAACGACCTGAAGGCCGCCCCGAGTCGTTGCCATAGGCACGCCGGGCACTTTTCCAATCATCTCGAGCAGGAGTCCTCAGGGCTTTGCGATTGATGTGCTTTTTCGAGAGTCATAATTCAGGTCCTCGCTTGGCAAGCTCCCTCACCGCAATCCGAGTGTGTCGGTCGCAATGAGCGCATCAAACCAGAAACCTCAGATCGAAACAATTGGACGAAGGTATTGGGTACCTTCGCATTAGATGTCAATGTGCCGGGTAACATCCCGTGATTCAGCACGGCACTTTCCGGTTTGCCGGCTCATCGGAGTAGAGTGGCGGCAGGGTGCCAAGCTCAGCCAAAGTCTAATCGAAAGACAAGGAGGAGATAATTCCGATGCAGCGGAGAGATTTTCTAAGAAGTACTTTCGCTGTTGCCGCAGCTGCAGAACTCCGCATGGGTACAGCGCAGGCCAAGGTTCCCGCCCACAATTGGGACAATTACAATCACGGTCCTGGTCCTCAGGTTGCCGATCGGCTCAATCAGGGTCCATTCCCTCAATATCCACCGGATGCCGTTATTCCCACTGACGATGTAGTGATGACTACTACTCCCTCCGAAGAAGCCGTTCCGAACTATGGCAAAGGATTGGTCACCTATATCACGGCAGACAGTGGCACGGAGGAAATCAAGTCCGACAATGTTCACCAGGCAATCGAAGATCTGGTTCGCTTTCCTTTAGGCCAGCAGCTTTACATCCGTCCGACTTGGAGGGAAATGCAGCCGCGCCGTGGACATCTGGAGATACCCGATTACGTGAGGCTGGTTTTTGAATTGGCGAAAAAAAACCACAAGCGGGTCGGACTGCGAGTTCAAATGAGCGCTCCTGACTATACGCACGAACCAGCCCTGCCGGATTTTATTCTCGAGAAGGTGCCGAAAGTGGATCTGGTCTTGAGTGATCAGGAAAGCGCTACCTCGGGACAACGATTTCTGCAAAATCCGCATTCGCGTTACCAGCCCCGCTACGACCATCCTTTTTTTCAGCAGGCATTCAAAGAGCTGGTTGGCCTATTGGCGGCGGAGTTTGATGGCAATCCGCTCATCGAATTTATCGACACCTTTATGTATGGCTTTTGGGGCGAAGGACACACGTGGCCATTTGCCAATAATCCTTTCCCCGACTATCAGACGGCCGAGCGCACCTGGATCAATATGCTCCAAGTCCAGCTCGAACACTTTTCAAAAACTCCTCTACTCACCAATACGCAGCCAGACTACAGCCGGGTTGGTAATTCAGAGCTGCTAGACCGGACGGTTCGAAGCAACAATTGGATTCGGAGCGATACCATCTTTATTGAGAACGAGCAGATTGAAGCACTCAGCAATCGCCCACCATGGATCGCGGCATTGCTCGAGCAAGGGCTTCCGGGTAAACCTCCCGATCCAAGCGCTTCTTACGAAGGAATATCGCCTGCGGAGAACATGATCGCTCACGTGGTTGATGTCGGAGCAAATTACTGGTCGCTTTGGAACTTTCACGACATCAGCGCAAAGAATCTGATGAGCTATTACCAGGCTTATCCGGCAGCGGTCGACCGGATCAATCGCCGAATTGGCTATCGGGTTAGGCCGTCTTTCATCTGGAGCTATAAAGGCGACGGTCATCAAGGGCTGATTGTCGGCTTCGCAAATGACGGCATCGCGGGTGTGCCAGGCGTGTTGAGGGTGACCGTCGAGAGCCAAGACGGAAACGTGCTCAAGACCGGTTGTCTGGACGCCGGTTACCCGTTACCGGGCAAGATTCGGCAGGCACAATTCGTGCTTCCAAACGTCACCGATTGGAAGGGATTGAAACTGAGAGCTGCGATTGAGGTAAAGGGAATGCGCTATCCCGTGCGGTGGGCTTGTCACCAGAAGCTAAACACCGACGGCTCGCTTACACTGCGTCCTAACCTCCGTCAGCAACTCTAGGCCGCTCATTCTGATCCTAGAGACACACGAGTTCGGCGTAGAACGGAAACACAGTATGCTCCGGCGACAGCCCGCGTAAAAACAATGCCGCTGAACGACGAAATTCTTTTGCGCACTCCGGCAAGTCGATGGGGACACCCCAAGGAGATTGCTAGAATTGCTGTATATCTACCTTCGAGAGCCTCGGATTTTGTGACGGGCACCACGATTTGTGTCGATGGTGGCTATTCAATTCGATGACCTCCAACCAAACGGGCAGTCTCCACATCTATCGTTGCTAGCTCAAGGCCGAGCCCCCATGAATATCCGGTTTGACCGTATATCATGGATGCGCCGATCACCGAAGTCGTTTCATTGCGCTCGGACGTGCTGGGAAACGACCTGGATCTTCCATGGGAATGGCAAGCGTGAAGACTGGCCGTGATGCCGCTCGCCGCCGATTCTGGCTGGCGATGTCAGGGTTTGTCATGGCACTTGCGCTGCTGCCCTTTTCCTTCAACGTCGAACGTCGTCTGGAGACGGCTGTTCACATTAAGGGCGGAGAATCCGAAAAAGTTGATCTGGAACTGGCGCAGCGGTTCCAGTCTCCGTACGCCCACCGCCTGGTTTTGGTGATCAGCGGTGTTCCCGATATCGATTCAGCAAAAGGCGCAGATGCATTGGGCTTCATAACCAGTTCATTGCGTAGTATGCCGGGAGTGGCGGGTGCCGTCTCGAGTCTGGATTGGCCAGATCCTCTGTTCACCGGCGACAATGGCGGCGCCTTGATCATCGTTGGGTTAGACCCGCACGATAAAAATGTCGAGGCGTTGGTTCCCAAACTGAGGGCAAGAGCAGACTCGATGGTGGGCCAGCTTAAGTCGCAATACCCCAATATTAAACTTGAGATTACGGGTGAAACGCCACTGACCTTCGATCTTCGAAAAGTGAGTGCGGAAGACGTCACTCATGCCGAAAAGCGAGCGATGCCGGTCACTCTCGTGTTGCTAGTGCTGGCCTTCGGCAGTGTTGTGGCCGCCGTTCTGCCGCTCGGGGTTGGAGTTCTCTCAATCTCGATGGCACTCGGCGCGGCCGCGCTGCTCGCGCAGTATCTTCACCTCTCGATTCTGGTGCAGAATCTGGCAACGATGCTCGGCCTTGGCTTGGGCATCGATTATGCATTGCTGATGGTGAGCCGGTTTCGGGAAGCATTGGCCGAGGGTTATGAGCCTGGCCACGCAGCCGACCTTGCTGCCGGGCAAGCAGGACGAACGCTGCTCATTTCGGCCACTACAGTTGCCATCGGGTTTTCAGCGCTGCTGACTGTGCCGATCAGTGAACTGCGCTCCATTGGCGTCGCTGGCCTGCTGGTCACCGCTTTCAGTGTCATGCTGTGTACGTTCATTCTGCCTTGGGTGCTTGGTCTGCTTGGGCATAGGATCAATGCCGCCAGAGTGCGTTTTCGAACCAAACGATTCGAAACACGCGAAAGCCTGTGCGCGGCGAGTAAGCGTTGGGTGTGGTGGGGCAGCATCATAACCCGCCGGCCTTGGACCGCCCTGCTTGTCGCCGGAATTCCGCTACTGATCCTTGCATTCGAGGCGCGAAAGATCGCTCCCGGAATTCCCGACCGTGATTCGCTCCCCGCTGCAGCCGAATCGGTGCAGGCACTCCACACGCTTCAGCACATGGGACGATCCGGTATCGTGGAGTCCCTCCGAGTTGTCCTGGAGTTGCCGCCGCAATCTCCACCACTCTCGGCGGCTGGCTGGCTTGCCGTCAGTCGCTTAACGAAGAATTTCCAGAGTGATCCTAGAGCGCAAGAGGTCTTGTCTCTTCCGACCCTCACGGGAATGTCTGAGACCGCGGATGCGGTCAACGATGTGCCCGAGGCGATCCGCAAGAGTCTTCTTCGCAGCGATGGCCAAGCTACCTTGATCGAGTTGCTGCCCGTCACCGCTCTTACGCCCAATGAAGAGATACGATGGGTACGACAGGTGCGTTCCTCCGATGTCGCGGCGTTGACGGGTGTGCCCGGCGCCGTGCTGCGGGTGGGCGGCGTTCCCGCGCAAGACGCAGATTATGACTCGGTAGTAAAACAGCAGTTGCCGAGAGTGATCTTTGGCGTCGTATTGGGCAGCTTGCTGGCGCTCATGATCGGGCTACGTTCTTTATTTGCCGCTGTCAAAGCAATTCTGCTCAATCTATTCTCGGTTGGCGCTTCATTCGGTGCGTTAGTTGTCGTTTTTCAGGAAGGCCACGGTAGCAAACTCTTTGGGCTCGACGGACCCACCGGCAACGTATATCCGATTGTGCCGATTCTCTCGTTTGCCATCGTCTTCGGACTAAGCATGGACTATGAGGTTTTCCTGGTCGCCCGGGTCCTCGAAGAACGGCGGCGCGGTCTCTCCGAGAGATCAGCGGTAATCGAGGGTCTGGCGCGGACGGCTGGGCTCATCACGAGTGCCGCCGCAATTATGATTGCCGTCTTCACAGCATTCACTATGGGAAGCTTTCTGGTCGTCCAGATGCTCGGCTTTACGCTCGCCGCAGCAGTGTTCATCGATGCGACAGTGGTGCGGATGATTGTCGGGCCCGCACTCTTACAACTTGCCGGCGACTGGAACTGGTGGCCCTTCGGCTTATATGGGGCTCCGGCAACTCCTGAAAAGAAGCTGACACCTTGACCGCGAACAGCGGTGGATGCTCCAGTGACAGCACCGGGTATAGCGACGGCCTGAATAACCAATTCGATCTTATTTCGCTTTCTCTCCTGAAGCGTTGGACTGGCTGATATCAAAGTCCTTGCTCCCAAGATGTGCCTTTCCCGACCCCCATTCGATTGCAAGAATCGAGGAACCAGTCTTGCCCTGCACCTTTGCCTCGACTTGCGACGCGGACCAATCGCCGCCGACCTGCCGAAGCCCGTAATAAATGAACTCCTTCTGCTGTCCCGTCCCGCGAGCCGTCTTCACCACATGCACAGGGAACAAAATGCCGCGGTCAATCCACGCTGTTACCGAATCATAGTGAGTCCGGTCTTCAGCGCCGGCCTTGCTCTTAAGGACAAAGCAATCCCGTGCCCCGTATTTCTCCGGCGCCAGAAGTTCCTGATGCTTCCAGAAAAACTGGCTCTCTACCATGTCTTCATAGGAGAAGTCTGTTCCCACGATTGGCTCGTTCCATCGTTCGAATGGCAACGGGCTAACGGCCTTCTCGCCAGGAAGTAGCGCCTCAATAGTGACGTGTCCAGTCACGCTCATATGCAGAAGAAGGCTCGTCTTCTCTGAGCCAGGCCCTGAGATCTCGCATAGCAGACGCAGACCGTCGGGAAACCAGTGAGCCTTGCCGACAAACTTGTAGCTCGTCCGCTTGCCATTACCTTCGACCCGTGTGAGTCGCCCGGTCACGCGGTAGTCCAATTTCTCGATACGCTGGCGCGAGCCCGTCAGCACAGTCTCCAGGTCAGCATTCGCCGCAAAGGCCGGATGAATCGACAACAGCACTAGCAATGCAATGGACGCTTGACTCGTCCCCAAGGCGCAATTCGCCCACATGGCCTTTGGACGCCGGCCAAACTTGCAACTGGTAAAGAGCATTACGACGCGGTGTAGGAAGGTCATAGCTATGTATACAGCCAAAGTCTGTCTAACGCCTATCGAGGACGACGGCTAGAGAATTCATCTCCGGCATACTGCGACCTGGCGCATGGCGCACAAAGATGGTGTGATTGGCGTGTTCACGGGCCGACGCTCAGATTTAGCACAAAAATCTGTGACTGTTGTCACAGGCCGCATGAATAAACGGAAAACTACTGGCGGAGCGCGCAGTCGCGCGCTAACCCTTCTCCGCCAGAATTCCCTGCTTTACGACCGCGAAACTTCAAAAGCATGTTCAGCGCAAAGGCACCGACGCAGGCATGAATTTGCGTCGCAGCCTACCTGTTTTTAATCAAGGAACAATTCGCCACCGGCCAAACGGTTGTGGTCGATGGGGGTACGGTCCTGGTTCAGTACCGCGGATTTGGGATTTCGACCAGAACGGCAAAAACAACTTCGCACCACGAGTGCGTCTCACCTTCGACCTGAAGTCGCGTTACGACTTCATCGTCTTTGGCTCAAGCTCCTCCGGCTCAGTAGTTGCGCGCCGACACAGACCGCTGCGGTACCTTGGGCGATAAAAAAACGGTGCGACTCAACGCCCTCGGAGAGAGGAGCACGCCGCACCGCCAGAGGGATCTTGCGGGTTGCTCAGAAACTTCACCCGTAGTCCGTCTTTTATCGACTTCTCAGCAACTCACAATTTAGCGAAGACGCAGATCGTTGTCTGGTCAATATTGCTCAGTTTTACTGTCTCGCCCCAAAACCACAACAAATCTCCGACCACTCGGTGAAGACAGCCCTACAATCGCATTCGTCGAGCCGTCGATCCTCGCTTGTTCACAAAGCTGTGATCAATCGCGGCAAGGGGCGCATCATCGTCATCGAAAAGCTAATGACGCCCATGGAAAGGTAAAGGTCGCCAGAATCACGACTATTGCAGCGCTTCGTTGCACCAATACCTCCCAAATGGTGATGCCAAAGAATTGGGGCTGGAAGCTAATATGTCCTGCGCTAAATACCGTTCTCATACATCGGTCGACCGGCATAGGCCTAGCGGTCGAATATGCTTGAAAGCGCAAGGTTCCGCCTCATAGAATGACTGCACGTAAGCTCCCAGGGATATTGTGCAGGACGGGTTTCTCATCCGACCCGATTCCAGAGCATTTTTCAAAGCAGGTTCTTTTGAGCTATCAACCCGAAACTCCGTTTGACAATCTTGAAAGCGCTCACGAATACGTGGGCTTACTCCTCGAAGCAATTGTTGAAGCGGAAAGCGAACTGACGACGGATATCAGCGCCGCCAATGAGAGCCCGAATCGCAGGCTGGAAGCGCTGAGGCTGATTCATTACAAGCTGGAGAAACTGGAAGGGCACCTGCGATCGAGCAGCCGCCTTCTGAATGATCTGCGCAGCTTGCGGCGTCTGTTGCTCGAAGAACGACTTCTACCCACGATCAAGCGGACTGGAACCGAAGGCTAGAGCTGGTGCAATCCCTGTTTAGCTGGGGATTCGGGTAGGCCCGAGGGCGCCCCGCCCTCGGAACCGCCGGCAGGTGCCGGCGCTACGATCTAGCAACTACGTTCACTTCTGTCTGATCTCACCTTGTCACTGGCGCTTAGGCTCGCAACTTCTCGGCAAACTTTTTTTCCAACTTCGCCAGCTTCGGTGAGATCACAAACATGCAATAGGGCTGGCGGGAGTTTTCGTTGTAGTAGTTCTGATGGTAGCCCTCGGCTGCGTAGAATTTCGACGCGGGTTCGACCGCCGTCACAATCGGCTCGGGAAATTCCTTCCCTGCCGTCATTTCTGCAATGACATCTTCGGCAATGCGCTGTTGCTCTTCGTCGGTATAGAAGATCACCGAACGGTACTGTTCGCCTGAGTCATTGCCCTGCCGGTTGAGCTGGGTTGGATCGTGGACTGCAAAGAATACGTCGAGTAATTCGCGGTAGTTGATCTGGTCGGGATCAAAAGTCACGCGCACGACTTCCACATGCCCAGTGTCGCCGCCACATACCTGGCGGTAGGTCGGGTTGTCGACGTGCCCGCCCATGTATCCGGATTCGACTTGAGCGACGCCCGTCAGCCGCTGAAAAACGGCTTCGATACACCAGAAACATCCGCCACCGAAGATTGCTGCCTGCTCTTTTGCCATGGTCGTTAGATGCTCGGGCTTGCCCGAAGTTCCGTGATTACTGTATTTCCAGCGAAATCAAATCACCGTCACCGTCGGGACGTCCACGGTAGTTCAGGGCGACATTCTTGTTTTTCCAATCACACGATAGCTGGTCGGCCCCAATCAGTACGGCGTGCGCTTTGTCTCGGATGTAGACATGCAAGGTTTTGTCCCCGGTTTGCATGGTGAGTACAGCGCCCGGAGCCACGGAACAATCTACCGAGATGAGCTTGCCTTTCAGGAAGTGGGGTGGCGCTGGCGCGTGTATTGGAGTCGATTCAGGCTGCTCGACAGCAATCACCAGCCCATCTTTTCCTGTCGAGGGCTCGGCATTCTCTACGATCGACAGCGTGTTACGCGAACTGAACTCCTTCATCTGCGTTTTAAAATTTACCGCCTGTGGTAGCATCTGATTCGCCCGCATAGCGACCTCTGGATTTGAACTTCCGGCGAGACTCTTCAGAATCGCAATCGCATCGTCGACCTTCCGGTTCGTTAGATAAACGCTGGCCAGGTTGAACTGGTAATGTTCGTCCCGTGGGGACAATTCCACTGCCTTTTTCAAAGTTGCCATTCCCTTCTCAGGTTCACCCGAGAAGGCCTGGGTGTAGCCGAGAAGAGAGTAAGCATCCGCCATTTTGGGATCGAGGGCAATCGTCATCTCAAGCTGTTTTTTGATCTCTGTGGATTTCGTCTTGTCGGGCGGGCCTTGCTGGTTGAGCAACATTGCGTAGTAAAAATGGACCCGGGGATCTTTACTGTCGAGTTGCGCTGCCCGCCGCAGATAGTCCCCTGCATGTTCGAAGTCTCTGTTCTGCATATATGCGAAGCCCGCGCCACGCAAGGCAGAAGCGTTATTCGGGTCTATCTTGAGCACTTCCTGAAATTCGGCGAGCGCCTTGCTACCGTAATCCGGACTGTGTGAGTGGATGTCAGCAAGCAGGGCCTGCGCGTCAGCCGCACTCACAGGCGCAACGACGAACTGCGCCGGCGCAATGTTTTTCGGTGTTGCTATGGGATAGTAAAGAAATCGCCCGCTGTTCAGATAATCACGCAGAACTTTGTCGAACTGTTCCGGCGTCATAGCGAAAGCCTCCTGAATAGCCTGGGCCACCGGTTTCTTCTGCCCTTGTAATGCCTCGAAATAGACGCCCAGCTTCGGAATCAGACCCTTGTCGTACAAATAATGGACAACCAGGCTCGACTCGGCATAAAAAGTAGTTCGATGACTGCCACTCTCGTTATACGTTTTTGAGTTCTGCTGCACACGGAATAGGTCCGACACCTTCATCATGCCCAGTTGCTGGAGTATCTGATAGGTTTCTTCCGGAATCTTTCCAACGCGGGCTTCCTTGTTATCCACCTGGATGTTGGAGAAGTATTCGGCAAAGCCCTCTTCGAACCACGGGTCGGTGCGAAACGAGACATTTCCATCCATTAATCGATGCGCATACTCATGGAAGACTACGGCCCATGGATTTTCGACCGACATGTCAAGCATGATGAAACTGCGGTCCGTGCCGCCCTGGAATAGACCCGCCAATTCAGTCGGCTTGCCGTTGAATAGAGGTGAGACTTGCCTTATCTCTTTCGTATTGCGGAAGGCCACGATCTGAAGAGGAACCGAGAGATTGACACTGGCGCGCGTCATCAATGTGCCAAAAACTGACCTCATCTGTTCGAAATGAAGGGCAACATCCCTTCCTCTTTTTTCCCCTGCGTCGGTTATCACCGAGAAGTTAGGCGACCTTACTTCCACCCACTGTGGATCACTAGCGAAGAGCAACGAGGGAGCGGCCAAAATAGCACTGACGATCAGGAAGGACTTGAAGCGGCGCATGAACTTACCTCCCGAAACACGTGATGGTACACCTGTTTCCTGGAGATACCTATAGCTTTTTCGTGCGTGCAGAAGGGAGTTACTTAGTCGAACGGAGGAGCGCACTTAGAAAAAGCGCAAGTTAGACCGACACGGTGAATGACGTTTCGGTGCGCGTCACTGGACGGTAGAGCGTGTCGCGTTCCACCGGTTCGCGACCGGCTTCTTTAATCAGGCGGATTAGATCTTGGCGGCGCAATCCCTGGGGAGTAGTGGCTCCGGCGTCGTGGTAGATCTTCTCCTCGACCACGGTCCCATCGATGTCGTCGGCGCCGAACCGCAGGGAAATTTGCGCAATCTTGGGCGTCATCATCTGCCAATACGATTTGATGTGCGGGAAATTGTCGAGGACCAGGCGGCTCACCGCAATCTGCTTGATATCGAGCATTCCGGTCGTCGTTGGCAAGTGTTCGAGCGGAGTGTTCGCGGGGTGGAAAGCCAGCGGAATAAACGTCTGGAAGCCGTGAGTTTCATCTTGCAGTGTGCGCAGCTTCATCAGATGATCGACGCGATCTTCATCGTTCTCGATGTGGCCATATAACATGGTCGCGTTCGACTTAAGGCCAATCTGGTGCGCGAGCCGCGCTGTGTCCAGCCATTGATCACCGTCAATCTTGTGATCGCAAATGATGTGCCGCACGCGATCGGCGAAGATCTCCGCGCCGCCCCCCGGCAGCGAGTCGACGCCTGCTTCCTTCATCTTCTTTAGCGTCTCGAGGATGGTCAACTTTGAACGCTTCGCCAAGTATGCGACCTCAACCATTGTGAAGGCCTTCATGTGCACTTGCGGGAAGCGTTCCTTCAGCCCGGAGACCAGGTCGAGGAAATACTCGAAGGGCAGGTCAGGGTGAAGTCCGCCGACGATGTGAAACTCGGTGATGGCTTCGGTGTATCCGGTCCCGGCAATCTGGAAGGCCTCTTCGAGGGCCATCGTATAGGCGCCCGGAGTATCCTTTTTGCGGCCAAAAGCACAAAGGCGGCACGCGGCCACGCAGACGTTGGTCGGATTGATGTGGCGATTGACGTTGAAATATGCGGTGTCGCCGTGCATCCGCTCCCGCACCCAGTTGGCGAGCCAGCCGACCGCGAGAATGTCGCCCGTGCCATAAAGAGCAAGCGCATCGGACTCGCTCAGGCGCTCGCCCGCGAGGACCTTATCCTTAATAGGGTGCAACTGCGGATCGTCGGTCTGGAATGGGTGGGTACTTGCCATCATCTTTAATAATACCCTGAGACTTGGTCGCAATGTGCTCCGGAATGGTTCTCAGGAGGCGGCTAATTCAGGCGTTTGCCTTGATCATCTGCTCCGCGTGCTTTCTGGATGTATCCGTCAGTTTGGCTCCCGACAGCATGCGGGCTACCTCTTCTGTGCGCTCCTCGCCGGTTACGTGACGGACAGAGGTTTTGGTCCGCCCACCCGCGGTTCGCTTCTCAATGAGGAAGTGCTGATCGGCGAAGGTGGCAATTTGGGGCAGGTGCGTCACGCACAACACCTGGTTCGCCTTCGACAGAGATTTCAATTTCTTGCCCACAGCTTCCGCCGCACGCCCACCGATGCCGGTATCAATTTCATCGAAGACAAGGGTCCGTTGAGCGGCAGCACTCTTTTTCCTGGCAGACGCATTCGCTCCGGCTTCGATGGTCGCCTTCAGCGCCAGCATGACCCGAGACAACTCACCGCCGGAAGCAATCTGCTCAAGCGGTTTCATGGGTTCCCCAGGATTGGTCGCAATTCGATAGACCACCTGATTGATACCAGATGGAGCCCAGTGTTGCTCGCTTGTGTTTTCTTCGACGTCGATCGTAAAGGCGGATCGCATGGCCAGGTCGTTGATCTCGGCTTCGACGAGTTTTTCCAACTTCCCTGCCGCCTCTGTGCGTTTGCGGGATACGCTTTTCGCGGCCTTGCGATAGAGTTCCACCGCAATTGAAAGTTGCGCACGCAAGTCTGCGAGTACCTGATCCTTATTTTCCATCTCGGAAAGCTTGCGGCGAGTTTCCCCACCAAATGCAATCACCTGTTCGAGACCAGGACCGTACTTGCGTTTGAGGCGATCGAGCGCGGCTAGGCGCTCTTCAATTTCGGCAAGTCTCTCAGGGGAGGCATGGACTCCGCCTGCGTAGTCGCGAAGCGTTGCGCCCACATCTTCTACGCTGATGCGGGCGGAATCGAGAGCGGCGAGCGCTTCCTGAAATTTGGGTTCATAACGTGCCAGTTCCTCGATGTGCTTGTGAGCTGCGCGAAGGCTTGATGAGGTGGAACCATTTCCTTCGTAGAGGAGGTCGAAGGCGTTCATCGCGGCCCCGTAGATTTTCTCCGCGTTGGCAAGCACCCGCTTCTCTGCTTCAAGGCGCTCGTCTTCTCCCGCAAGGAGACGCGCCTCATCGATCTCTCGCGACTGGAAGGTCCACAGATCGAGCAGCCGCATGCGATCCTGCTCGTCGTTTTCGAGGTCCGCAATGCGTTCCCGAATCTGCTTCCAACCGGCATAGGCGGCGGAGACATCCTTCAGGTCGACACCGGCATAGGCGTCGAGCAGGCCTTGCCGGGCGGCCGCATCAAAGTTTGCGAGGGTTTCGTTCTGCGCGTGAATCACGCCCAGGTGGGGCGCAATCTGTCGCAGGACGGCGACTGTCGCGGGCTGGTTATTGACGAAAACTCGCCCTTTGCCGTTAGTTGCGATCTCGCGCCGCAAGATCAGCGATGCATCTTCGGCATCGAGTCCATTCGTCTCCAAAATGCTCTCGATGGCTTGGGCTGCGGCTCCTTCGCTCTCAAACACCCCCATCACAACGGCACGTTCCGCGCCCGAACGAACCACGTCCGCGGAGGCTTTTTCGCCCAACAGAAGGCCGAGAGCATCAATCAAGATCGATTTACCGGCTCCCGTCTCGCCAGTCAGGAGGTTCAGGCCAGACGAAAACTCGATTACGGCGTTATCGATGACCGCGTAATTTTCGAGTCGCAGCTCAGCTAGCACAGCATTCTCGGATTGTTAAATTACCGCGCAGCATAGCATGAATCGCGGGTTTCTGGTAAAAAGGGCTGCCCACAAGGCATTCGGCTGGGTACCCCTGCAAAACAATGCACTTTCGATTTTGCCCGGGAACCAGTCGCTTCGCGACTATTGATCTATGCGATCTTCCCCCAAAGCAGCTGTCGCATTGCTAATCTGCGTCTTCGCGCCGTTGTCTGCCTGGTGCCAGCAACTTGGGTGCAAGCCCTGCAATTACAATTTCGGCAAAGTGCAGGTTTCTACGACTGCCAGTGGTTTTTTCGTTCTCAAGAACAGCGGAAGCACCACATTGCGGATTACAGCTGATTCCATTCAAGGAGACGCTTTCTCGTTCGGATCTTTCAAGTTGCCGGTGAAATTACAACCGGGCGCCAGCATTGAATTGCCGGTGAATTTCACTCCGGCGCAACCCGGACATGCTGAAGGCGTTGTTACAATCACCAGCAGCGATCCAAAATCCCCTCTTACTTTGAACGTCGGCGGATCTGGCTTGGCCCAAAATGCCAAAGAATTGACTTTGAGTCCGACTGCGCTCAACTTCGGCAGCGTAACCGTAGGCAAAACAGCGAGTCTCCCAGTGACGCTCACCGCCTCAAACGGAAACGTGATCGTCTCGTCGGACCAGTCCAGCAGCTCAGAGTTTTCGATTACCGGGCTGACATTTCCCGTCACAATTCGTAAGGGAACAAGTGTTCAGGCGACTATCCAGTTCACTCCGAACGCGTCGGGCACGGCGAATGCGCAATCTGAGTTCTTCAGTAACGCTGTAGACTCTCCCACCTCCGAGCAGCTAACCGGCACAGGTGTAGCGCAAGCTCAGCATGATGCCTACCTTACGTGGAACGCGGGCGACCCAAGCGCAGTTGGGTACAACATCTATCGGGGAACGGTTCACGGTGGACCTTATCAGCAGCTCAACAGCTCTCTCGATGCATCTACCGACTACACCGACTACACGGTTGTTGGGGGAAAAGTCTATTACTACGTGGCAACAGAGGTGAACAATCAAGGCCAGGAGAGTGCGTATTCCAGCGAGATAAAAGTAAAAATTCCCAAGAATTGACTGGCATAAATCCTCGCTTCTGACGGTCCGCTCTCCCTTTCATCCCATTCCCCGGTTTGCTGATGACCCTCCATTTCGTGCTGCGGTAATGACGAGATTACGGTCTCCTAACGTTGACGGATGCGGTACGTCGACCCGTGACTCGCGACGTTGGGACTATAATTTCAAGACAGGGGTTCTCCCGAAAACGATGCACTTGTCTCTTCTCTCCCTATCTTTTGTCGGCGGCGAAATTGTCGACCTAGTCCTTCAAACCGGTGCGGTCGCAAAGACCGTGCTTTTCGTCTTGCTAGCGTTCAGCGTGCTCTCATGGGCGGTGATCCTGTCAAAGTGGAACGTCATTCGCAAATCCCGCGCCCAGAGTGGAAGATTTATCCGTGCCTTCCGAAAAGCTCAAAGGATGCAGGACGTGGCGTCCGTAGTTGAGCAGTTCCGTCCCAGTCCGCTGGTCGGAGTGTTCGAGGGCGCTGTCGCGGAATACAAGCGCCAGATGGGAACTACTGGGTCAATCCAGAGTCCTTTGGCCATCCAGCGCGCGATGCAGATCTCGTCTTCGGAAGAAATAACTCGGCTCGAACGCAATGTTCCGTGGCTCGCGATTACCGCAGCGGTAACTCCCTTCATCGGATTGTTCGGAACCGTTTGGGGAATCATCGACGCCTTTCACGGATTGGGCGCGGCGGGAGCAGCGACTTTGCGTGCGGTCGCACCCGGAATTTCGGAAGCTCTCATTACTACCGCGGCAGGTTTGGCTGCGGCGATTCCGGCGGTGATTGCCTACAATCTGATCATTGGGTCCATCCGAGAGATGGCTTCGCGCAACGATGACTTCGCGCTTGAGATGCTCAATCTGATCGAACGCCCGCAGGTGCAACCGCTCAGCGAGGTCCGTCGCTGATGGCTTTCACGACCTCCAACGGACGCACGCAGACCGCACTCTCGGACATCAACGTCACACCGCTGGTTGATGTCGTCCTGGTTCTGCTCATCATCTTTATGGTGACGGCGCCGGTGCTGCAGTCCGGCATTGAGGTGAACGTTCCAAAGACTAAAACCGTGAAGGAGATCACCGAAGAGCGACTGGTCATCAGCATCGATAAATCGCAGAGAGTCTTTCTGGGCAACGATCCGATCAATATCAATCAGATTGCAGCGCGCTTAAAGCAGAAGGTTCGCGATCCCCAGCATCAGGCGATTTATTTGCGCTCCGATCAGGAGGTCCCTTTCGGCGCTTTTGCCACGGTGATGGACGCCATTAAACAGGCTGGCATCAGCAACGTCAGCATCGTCACGCAGCCCATTGATTCACATGCCAGCCAGCACTGACCTCTATTCTGAACGTGGCGAACTCAATCGCCCTCTGGCCTGGTCGGTAGGACTGCATGTAGGCGTTTCTGCCTTCATTTTGCTGTGGGCCACGTTCATCACCGGCATTCGCGGTGAAGGTTGGGGAAGCGGAGGAGGAGGAGAGGCGATGGGAGCAACGCTGGTAACCTCAGTTCCCTTGCCTGCCAATCCTGCGCAGACCGCCAATGTACTCGCTACAGAATCCAAGGGCCTCACACAGTCTCAGCCGAAAGCGGAAGAAAAAGAGCCGGATGCGATTCCAATACCGGACAAGAATACAAAGAAGAAAAATAAGACGGTGACGAGCCCAACCGAGCGTAAGCCCGCGCCGCAGCCGGAGGAAACAAATCAGATCCCATACGGCGAAGGCGGCCCGGTCAGCGGTCCATACGCGATGTTCACCGCGGGTGGAGCTAAAGGCGGATTCGGATTCACCGGAGGCGGTGGCGACTTTGGAAGCCGGTTCGCATGGTATGTACAGGCGGTCCAGCGAAAAGTTTCTGACAACTGGATGAAGTATGAAATTGACCCGACCATTCACCAGGCAAATCGGGTTTATCTTACATTTGATATCGCGCGGGATGGGCATCCCGCCAATGTTCAAATTGAACAATCGAGCGGGGTACCGTCACTGGATCGATCCGCTGTCTACGCGATCCAGCGCATCGATACATTCGGACCGCTACCTCCCGAGTACTCCGGTGGTAAGGTTTCAGTAGAGTTTTGGTTTGATTACAAGAAGTAGAAAGTCAGTCGCTGGTCGCTACGTTGGCGAATATTCCTGACGACGAATGACGCCAACGACAAACGACCATTTCAGGGAGTGAAAATTGAGCAACTTGACTTCGCCGGTTCGACATCCTACAGAAGAGAGGCGATTTTGCTCCTTTGGCGAGGGGATTACGTCGCGCGACGATCATAAATCCCAGCGTGGCCGTGGATGGCTTGTATTGTCGCCATCGCACTGCTTTTCTCATTCACGGCCATCGGTTCGGCACAAGACTGGATTCGCACGGGAACGGGACTTGGTGTCGAAAAAGTACGCCTCGCCGCCTCGGATTTCAAAGCCGGGTCCCAAGACTCCAAGAATGCCGAACTGCTGAAGACCTTCAACGACACGCTCTGGAACGACTTAGATCAGGCGGGAATTTTCGATCTCGTTTCAAAGAGTTTCTATCCTCTTCAGACGCCGGGCCAAACATCAGAGGTTAATTTCACGGCGTGGGGATCGCCACCGCCCAATGCGTCGATGCTTGCATTCGGCAATCTGGGCGCGGCCGCCGACAAAGTTACGATACAAGGATGGCTTTACGACCTGAAGAACCAGGCGTCGCCGCAGGTGTTAGGCAAGCAATACAGCGATTCGGCAAATAGCAATGCAGTGCGCGTCATTGCGCATCGGTTCGCCGACGAAATCATCTTTCGGCTAGGCGGAGGCATCGCGGGCATTGCGGAGAGCAAAATTTATTTTGTCAGCGACCGTACCGGCCACAAAGAAATCTGGATGATGGACTACGACGGCGCCAACCAGACGCAGATCACGCATCTTGGAAGCATTTCGCTTTCGCCGCGCATCTCGCCGGATGGTTCGCGCCTCGCCTTCAGTTCAGCTACCAAAAGTGGTTGGGAAATTTTGATGTATTCGTTCGATCTGAATCGCATGGTCAGTTTCCCGCGCTTTGGCGGGATGAATCTGTCTCCATCCTGGTCGCCTGATGGCAAGATTGCATTCTCATCCTCGCGCAACGGGTATCCTAATATTTTTGTTGCAGACGGTTCGGGCGGGAACCCGCGCCGCCTGACTAATGAAAAGGGTCCTGACGTTTCTCCGACATGGAATCGCAAAACGGGCTCGCAGATTGCTTTCGTCAGCGGACGCACAGGTCTGCCGCAGGTCTACACGATGGATGCGGACGGTATTAACCTGCAACGGATCACTGACCAAGGCTACGCAGTCTCTCCTAACTGGTCGCCGAACGGGCAGTTTCTGACCTTCTCATGGATGCGCAAATATGGTCCCGGCGAACCGGGCTCAAATGACTTGTACCTGATGGATATCGCGAGCAAGCAATGGGTGCAGCTTACCCATGACGCTGGCCGCAATGATTTTCCGTGCTGGTCTCCGGATGGGCGGCACATTGTTTTTCAGTCACATCGTTCGGGCAGCGACCAAATTTGGACTATGCTTGCAGATGGATCAAATGTGAAGCAGTTAACAGTTAAGGGCAATAACTCGCAGCCCAACTGGAGTTGGAAATAGAACCTATTTTTAGATAGGCAATTGGAATTTTGCGGCCGGCCAACCGTGCGCCCGGCCGTGATTCCGCGAATGCACGCCACAATATGGGCGCACAGAAACTTTGGAGGAGATTACGTGAAGCACCAGATCAGGAAGTGGAGCTTGCTCGTTGTCGCACTTGGCACAATTATGTTCCTCGGCGCATGCGCGAAGAAAACAGCTCCGCCTCCGCCGCCACCACCGCCTGCGCCACCCGCCCCGACCGCCTCGCTGTCGGCAAGTCCGAACACCATCAATCAAGGTGAGTCCACTACCTTGACGTGGCAGACGACCAACGCAACCGAGGTGAATATCGACGGGATCGGAGCCGTGAATACCAGCGGTTCGCGCCAAGTTACGCCCACCGATTCCACCACATACCATCTGGTCGCGAAAGGCGCTGGAGGCACACAAGACGCAACGGCACGCGTGACAGTGAACGGCGCACCTGCTCCGCCTCCGACGAATGCCTCGAACGCGACGGAGGAAGAGCTGTTTGCGCAAAACGTGAAGGACGTCTACTTCGATTACGACAAGGCAGATGTCCGTCCGAGCGAACAGGCCTCGATTCGCGCTGATGCGCAATTCCTGCAGCAGCACTCGGGAATTCACATCACCGTCGAAGGCCATTGCGACGAACGCGGTTCAACCGAATACAATCTGGCGCTCGGGACCAGCCGTGCGGATGCGGTTAAGAACGCTTTGATTCAAGCCGGAGTCGGCGGCGATCGAATCAAGATTTACAGCTACGGCAAGGAAAAGCCGTTTTGCACGGAGTCGAACGAGAGTTGCTGGCAGCAGAATCGCCGCGGGCATCTCGTGTACGAGAAGTAGAAACCAAAACCTGTGTCAGGGGCGGCACACGCCGTCCCTGACGCCGCAAACTAGTGTCATCGAATCAGGTCACTAATCTATGGCAAAGATCAAGAAATCGAGTCGCCCGCTGCTCGCGCTCGCGCTGTACTTCGCATCCTCAATCGCGGTTGTTCCGGCTTACGGAGCCAACCGAGATATCGTCCAGCTTCAAACTCAAGTGGACCAACTGCAGCAGGCCATGACGCAGATGAAGCAGTCGTTCGACGAACGCATGGGCGTGATGAGGGATCTGCTCGAAAAGAATACCGACGCGGCCAACAAAGTGAGCGCCGCGATTGATAGCTTACAATCGTCTCTCAACAAACAGCAGCAGGATCGTGGAGCGCAGGTTGAACAGATTTCGGGACAGATCCAGGCGCTCAACGACACCATGGACGAACTGAAAGTTCGTCTTGCGAAGCTGAGCAAGCAATTTGAGGATATGCAGGCGTCGCAGCAATCCATGGCCGCCCAACAATCGCAAACGCAGCAGCAGACGCAGGCGATGGCCCAGGCGCCTCCGCCCGACGTGCTCTACAACAACGCTCTGCGCGATTTCAACGGCGGGAAAAACGACGTCGCCATGCAGGAGTTTGAAGACTACATCAAGTTCTATCCGAATACCGATTTGGCGGGAAATTCCTATTTTTATCTGGCCGAGATGGAATATAAGGCTGGCGACTACCAGAAGGCGGTCGCGAATTACGATCTGGTCCTGCAGAACTTTCCAGGCGGGAATAAGGCCGCCTCGGCCCAACTGAAAAAAGGATTTGCGCTGATTGAACTCGGGAAGCAGGAAGACGGGGCCCAGGAATTAAGGCATGTCATCCAGCGCTATCCGCGGACTACCGAGGCGATGCAGGCGCGCGACAAATTGCGAAAGATGGGAGCGGCACCGACAAAAGGACGCTGACGACAGACCAAAGCTGATCGTTTTTGGAATTTTATGTTTCATGCGTCCGTTTCCTCTTCATCCCGCGTTTCGTTCATCAGGCTCGCGGATTGCGGGCCGCAGAGCCACGCCTCGTCTAGTTCCCTTCCTTGGACGCCAATCTTTCGAGTGCCACCTCGCCTCCAAAGAAGTCGCGATCGCCTTCGCCCTGCTCTTTACGATTATCGGAGGCGCGTGGGCTCAAGCAAGTGATCCAAGCGAGGCGCAATCATCCCCAGCGTTTGTCCGTGCGCACCATTTGAATCGTGGGGTCAACACGAGTGAATGGTTCGCGCAAGTCTATGACAAGCGTGGTTACACGAAAGAACACTTTCAGGAATGGACCACGGCAGATGACATTGCACTGATTAAGTCTGCCGGTTTCGATCATGTGCGATTGAGCGTGAATCCGCAGCCGATGATGACCGACCGGCGAGGCCAATAAGATTCCATTCGAGTACCTCGGATACCTCGATGCTGCGGTCAAAATGATTCTCGATCACGGGCTGTCCGTTGTAATCGATGTGCATCCCGATGGCGACTTCAAAGCTCGCTTCGTGAAAGACGACGAGTTTGTCGAGCAGTTCGCGGATTTCTGGCGGGGACTCGCTTCCCATTATTCCACCTGGCCGGTTGAGCGGATCTTCTTCGAAATTCTGAATGAGCCTGAAATGTCTGACCGTTACCGATGGATGGGTATGCAGGCGAAGCTGGCTGCGACGATCCGCGCGAGCCGCGCCCTCGCATACGATCATCGCCTCAGGAGCGCGCTGGTCGGATAATGACGACCTTATTTTCCAGGAGCCGCTCCACGATCCGAACGTAATCTACAACTTTCACTTTTACGAGCCGCACATTTTTACGCATCAGGGAGCCAATTGGGCGGTGAACTCGTGGCATTGGTTGCACGGACTACCCTATCCATCCGACCCTCAGTCGGCGGAGCGCGCGGCAGCGCAGGAACCAGAGGAAGTGAACCGACTGGCGGTGATCCGCTATGGAGAAGATCATTGGAATGCTGCCCGCACTCGACTCGGAGATGAAAGCAGCCGCCGATTGGGCCCATCGGCGGGGCGTGCCGGTTCTTTGCGACGAGTTTGGCGTGTACCGAAACTACTCAAATCCCAAAGACCGCGAGGCCTGGCTGCACGACGTGCGTACGGCGCTCGAGAAGTATGGAATCGGCTGGACTCTGTGGGACTATTCCGGATCGTTTGGAATCGCGACCAAGACGAACGGAAAGGCCACGCTCGACGAAGGCACCCTCCATGTTTTGGGTTTGAAATAGAACCTATCTGCGGTGGTCGACACATTCACGGTAGGAATTCCAACCACCCTCGCGCAAGGAATCGAACGCTAGAGTAGCCGCCCTGCAAAGCTCGCCGTTCCGGTGCACTTTTCTCCAACCAACCCCTCACGTGCATGCGTGCACCTAACTTGTCGAAACGCATCGATGAAACGTGGTCTTGGCACAAGGGCGTGCACAGAACCCCGATAAAGCTATCGTACGAAACCACATCAACAGATTCACATTCACTTTTGGAGGACACATGGCTAACGAAGGACTGAGAGAACTGTATATTGACGAACTGAAGAGACCTGTATAGCGCGGAAAACCAGCTCGTGAAAGCGCTGCCGAAGATGGCGAAGGCCGCCTCGTCAGATGAGTTGCAGCAGGGCTTTGAAGACCATCTGGAGCAGACGAAAGAACATGTGCAACGGCTCGAGCAGATCTTTGAGGCGTTGGACGAGTCTCCAAAGGGCAAGAAATGCGCCGGCATGGAAGGACTCGTAAAAGAGGGCTCGGAAGTGATGGGCGAAGATTTCGAAGACGCCGTCATGGACGCGGCCATTATTGGCGCGGCCCAGCGTGTTGAACATTATGAAATCGCAGCCTATGGCACCGTCTTGGAGTTCGCTAACCTCCTCGGAGAGAGCGAACATGCCCAACTGTTGCAGGAAACCTTGAACGAAGAGAAAGAAACCGACGAAAAGTTGACCGAGCTGGCGAAGGACATCAACTCGCAGGCCAATGATCAGGGCGGCGAGGAAATGGAAGAAGACGAGCAAGAGCAGGACACAACGAAAAAGATGAGCAAAGCCGGAAAGAAATCCGGTCGACGGGCAGCCTAACTATTACGACGAAATAATTCGCTCGGTGCCGATCTGTTAAACAGCGGCACCGGGCTTTGTTTTTAGATTTTCGTCTCTCTGCCCTTCGAGGCTGTGGCACTTCCGGAGGGTCGGAACGAATCGGACCACTTAAGATGTCGGGTATTCAATGTATGGCGCAGCACCGTAGGGAGGGCGACAATTAACGCCGACTGAGTACGTATAGCGCTCGCGATAGAAAGCAGGTCTAACATGCAAGCTGTCACTGGAGTGTTTGCTTCGCAAGACAGTGCCCGCCGAACGGTTGAGGATTTACGGGCAAAGGGCGTACCCGCCGATCGAATTACACTGCTGACCCCAGGTAAGACGCCTGTAAACCTGGAACAACTCCACGCGGACACGACAGAACAACCAGGAATCGGGAAAGCGATCGGGGCAGCCATAGGAGCAGCAGGTGGAGCAACCGCTGGGGGCCTTCTGGTGGCTGCGATACCTGGCGTTGGCTGGGTCGCGGCGGCTGGAATGCTCGGTGCCGCAGTTTTGGCTGCGGCCGGAGCTGGCGCGGCCGCTGGCGGAGCGGTGGAAAATTCCACCACCGACGGACTGCCTGAAGACGAGATCTTTGTGTATGAGGATGCCTTGCGGCAGGGGCGCAGCGTAGTGATCGCTATCGCTGACGATACGGTGGCTGCGGACAGCTATAAAGAAGCACTCCGCGCCGAAGGAGCCGAGACTATCGACGCCGCCCGCAATCAATGGTGGATTGGATTGCGCAGTGCCGAACGCGAACACTATGCGGACTATGGCAAAGATTCCGGAGAAAGCGAGCGCTATTACCGGCTCGGCTTCGAAGCAGCTCTGCACGCGAGGTCCCGCTGCAAAGAGTTCGACCAGGTTTCTGCCGAAATGGCGAGAAACATCGAGGACCTGCAAAGCCAGAATCCGGGCGTCGATTTGGAGGAAGCCTACACGCGAGGTTACCAGCGCGGACGCGAGTACTATCAACAGCTCTGTAACGAGTCAAAAGCCGCTTAGGAGAGGCGCGCAGAAAGTTTCTTGGCGCAGATTTCGACATGGCAAGAGTTAAGAAGCCGGTGGCGAAGGCCGAATCTGATGTATTGAAAGGCTGGCCCGCCATCGCGGCGTTCCTCGGCCAGCCAATCTCCGTGGTGCAGCGTTGGGCGAAGTCCGGGATGCGCAGTCGCCCATGAAGGCCGGCGTATTGTTGCGAAGGCGCAAGAGCTGAACGTCTGGCTAGGACGCGAATCCGCCGGAGAACCCGTACAGATCGCACACCCATCGACCGACCTCGGCTCGGAACTCAAACGGGGGCTCTCGTATGTGCGAAAACACCCGCGTGCAGGATCCGCGTCGTAGAGGCTTTTGTTCAGAAAACTAATCCGGGCATCGCCGATGCCTCTTTTCAGAAACATTCCTCCCGCCTGCGTTTACAAATCCGAGATGAAGTTACGACGACAAAATGACGCTAACGTGACCTGCGTCTGACAACGTCTCCTACCTCAGCACGTACGCTCGTCTCATCGACCAGCCAATTCAAACAAAGTCGGCCCTGGTCGAGAGAGGGAGACACAAAAATGAAGAAACTCTACATGTTTGGGTGTCTGATGGCGATCTGCCTCGGAATGCTGTCAGGCTTCGTCGTCAATCATCGCTCCACTTTTCAGAATACGAATGCTTCTGGACAGGCGCCAGACGGCGCATTTCAAGACGGATTGTATCTAGGACGACTCGCCGCAAAGCGCGGGGCTGAGTCGCACATTGCAATTGGCCGATGGTCAACAAGCGAGTCCCGAGCGTCTTTCACGGCCGGATACCAGAAGGGATTCAATGACGTTCTAGCCAGCCGGGTCTCACCGGAGAATTCGCTCCCGTCAAGTCGAGTAGCCATTCTCGCTCATTCACTTACGAACATGTGAGGCAAGGGCCTCGCGGAGGTGCAATATGAAATCGAAAATCTTTTTTCTGGTTCTTAGCCTGACTCTGGCCATTTGCATATATAGCCGGGACTCGGTCAAAGCAAATCCCAGCGTGCCCGCTCCTACCGCCGGTTCCGCGTTGATAAAAGGCGTGGTGAAATTCTCAGGTACGGTACCTGAATCGAAACCAATCAGCATGTCGGCTGACCCAAGCTGTGCAGCGCAACATCGTGGGCCGGTGCGCACCAAAGAGGTTATCGCCGACTCAAAAGGCGGATTACAAAACGTGGTTGTATTTATTGCAGACGGACTCGGTGATCGCACCTTCGACATCCCCAAGGAATCGGTGGTGATCTCCCAGAAGGGCTGTCTTTATGAACCGCACGTTATCGCGATGCGCGCTAATCAGCAGTTGGAAGTCGTGAACAGCGATCCCACGG
The DNA here is from genome assembly GCA_963822545.1 of uncultured Acidobacteriaceae bacterium. GTDB lineage: Bacteria > Acidobacteriota > Terriglobia > Terriglobales > Acidobacteriaceae > Acidiflorens. The sequence goes on along the minus strand of CAWGIB010000009.1, from coordinate 27,358 downwards.
CGCACAATATTCATCCCACTCCGGCAAACAACCGGGAGTGGAACAAGGTTGAACTCCCTGGAAGTAAGATGGAAGAGGCCTTTCCGCGGGAAGAAATATCAATACCCGTTAAGTGCAACATTCATCCCTGGATGCGCGGCTACATTGCCGTTTTCAAGCATCCTTATTTCGTCGTGACGAAAGAGGATGGGAGCTTTGATCTTCCCAATCTTCCGCCTGGCACCTACACCGTGAAGGCGTGGCATGAAAAACTTGGCATCTCAAGCCAGACAATTACGATCGGCGCGAATGAGAAGAAGGAGCTTAACTTTGTATTCAAGTCCATGTAAAGACGCTGGACCGGCCGATCTTTAACGACCTGATGTAGCGTAAATTTAAATGGCCCGCACGCGCTATCGTACCGCGTGCGGGCCATTTGTTCTTATTGCGAATTCCAGTCGCTATACTTCGAGTGGCCATGCAGCGAGCAGCACAACCACCCGAACCGGAACAGGAGCCACTATGGCGTAATGTTAAGGATTACCGGCACCGTCATCGATTTCTCCGGGTTGGCGTACTCGAAGATGTTGATTTCGCCAGTGTAAGTACCGGCACCCAGACTGCTGCTGTTGACGCTCACCGTGACGTTGGTGGGTGTATAGCAGCAAGCCAGGCCGCTCGGCGAAACCGATAACCAGTTGCCACCTTTACTCGACGCCGGAACTGGCGTAAAGCGGATTGCCGAACTGGTGCTGGCGACATCGATGATCTGTGACGCCGGGTTGACTCCCACCTTTGTATTGAAGGTCACCGTGGGAAGCTCGACGAAGACCGGATCCCCCACGGTGACAACCACGGGAATGGTCACGTTACCGGTCTTTGTGCTGAGGATCTCCTGCCCGAGAAATGTGCCAGCGATCAATCCCTTGCCGGGAAGGCTCTTTGCTGTCACCGATACGGTGTAGGTGCCAGTGTTCACTCCTGTCGTAGGCGTTACCTTGAGCCATTTGCCTGCATCCTCTGTGATGGCAGACGCTTTCCAGCTCAACGAACCGCCGCCGCCATTGTTGACCTCGACACTTTGAGTTGCGGGATTCTTCCCATTCGCCGTAAGCGAGAAACTGGTCTGTCCTGGCAGATTGTCAAACAACGCGCTGCTGGAAGAGACCACCGTCAGGGTTACCGGTACTGTCATCGATAAGCTCGGATTGGAGTATTCCGAGATCGTGATTTCTCCGCTATACGTTCCTGCCTGGAGCGAAGCACCGTTTACGGCGACGTCACGGGATAGGGGGTGTAACAGCACGCGAGACCGTTAGGTGAGACTGACAGCCAGCTCCCGCCAGTGCCCGTTGACACAGCCGGCGTAAACCGTAAGCTTGTCGCTGGATCGGTTCCTGCCACGGTCAGCAGTCTGTGGTAGTGGGTTGGTTCCACCGAACGGCATCACGAAGTTAAGAGGATTCAACTGGGTAAAGATTGCACTCCCTACCGTGACAGTTACGGGAACGCTACTCGTATCGCCGGTTGACGGTAATAAAGAGCAATTGTCCGTCAAAACTTCCAGCGATTTGCCCGGCACCCGGCAAGTTCGCAGGAACGATGCCGATATTGATCGTTTTCGGAGCGGTGCCCTTTAGGGCTGAAGCAGTAAGCCAAGCGCCGCCGTCAGAGGTGGTCGGAGTCAAAGTCCAACTTAACTTGCCGGAACCGCTATTACTGATTTGAAGGGCCTGCGATGTGATCTTGCTTGAGCCTGTCTTCATCGAGAAGGTTAATGCCGCCGGGAAAGTTGTTGAAGAATACGCCCGACTGGACGATGGTGAGCGTGACGGGCACGGTCATCGAACGCGCAGGGTTTGCATACTCGATAAACGTGATTTCGCCAGTATAGGTTCCCGCTGGAAGCGTGCTTGCATTCACACTCACGGTTACGCCGTAAGGCGTGTAGCAACAAGCCAATCCATTTGGCGAAACCTGTAACCAGTTGCCTCCATTCGCACTCGCTGCGACAGGAGTGAATCGGATGGCCGAATTGTCCGTGCTCTCAACGTTGATGGTTTGAACTGGCGGATTCGACCCGCCGAACGGCATGGTGAAAGCGATCGGGTTCATTTGCTGGAAGACGGAGTCGCCAACCGTTACGCTCACAGGAATGCTCGTGAGATCACCTGCTGTTTGAAAGAGCACGTTTCCGACGTAGGTCCCGGCGATCAGGCCGTTTCCTGGCAACGCAGTTGGATTGATTTCAACACTCACTGCTGAGGGCGCCGTGCCACTCGCGGCTGATGTCGTCAGCCATGCGCCGCCATCGGAGGTGCTCGTTGCCGCGGTCCAGTTCAACGTCCCGGTTCCACCATTGTTGACCTGTATTCTTTGCGATATGCCGGCTCCTCCTTTTACCAGGGAGAAACTCAACCCGCCGGGAAGGTTATCGAAAAATGCCCCCGACGCGATGATGTTCAAAGTGACGGGCACGGTGAGTGTTCTCGCGGGATTGGCATACTCCACGACAGTGATTTCGCCGGTGTAGGTGCCTGCCGGAAGAGTGCTGGCGCTGACGCTGACCGTCACCGGATATGGGGTATAGCAGCACGCAAGACCGTTCGGAGATACTTGCAGCCAACTCCCGCCCTTGACCCGTCGCTGCGATCGGCGTGAACCGAATGGCTGAATTGTCGTTGCTCTCTATTGTCAGAATTTGAGGAAGCGGATTCTTGCCTCCAAATGGCATTGTGAAAGTAATTGGATTGGCCTGCTCAAAGACCGAACTTCCAACGGTTACCGACACGGGAATACTGGTCGTGTCTCCGCTGGTTTGAAAGAGCAACTGCCCGACGTAGGTTCCTGCGATTGCGCCGCCACCGGGGAGCAGCCCGGAATTGACACTTACCGTGACGACGGATGGAGCCGTCCCACTGGAAGACGAGACGGTCAACCATTTTGCGGTATCGGACGTGGTCGGCGTAACGGTCCAGTTCAAACTGCCGGAGCCCGCACCCCCGATCTGGATCACCTGCGATGTTGCGGTGCCATTGGTCTTGAATGAATAGCTGAGGCCACCGGGAAGATCGTTAAAAAACGCTCCCGACGAAGCTTCGATGGTTAGAGTCACGGGCACCGTCATGGACCTGGCCGGGTTAGCGTATTCGGTGAAAGTAATTTCTCCCGTATACGTACCGGCTGCGAGAGTGCCTGGCGTTACGCTGACTGTGACTGGATACGGCGCGTAACAACATGCCAGGCCATTTGGCGATACTTGCAGCCAATTGCCGCCTTTGGCAGTCGCGGCCACAGGCGTAAAGCGCAGAGCAGAGTTATCAGTGGCTTCGAGCGTCAGCACCTGGTTTAGCGGATTCGTTCCACCATAGGGCATCGTAAAGCTGATGGGGTTGATCTGTTCAAATACTGAAGCGCCCACCGTGACCGCAACCGGAATAGTCGTGGTATCTCCGGAGGTTGTGAAAAGCAACTCGCCGATGTAGGTTCCGGCGCCGGAAGGTAGCGAGGCCGGGTTAATTCCAATCGAAATCGTGGAGGGCGCGGTTCCGCTCGTTGCCGAAGCCGTCAGCCAGCTGCTGCCGATCCCCGTACTGGTACTCAACGTCCAGTGGAGCGTGCCTGATCCGCCATTGAGAATCTGGATTGGCTGTGACGTAGCGGCAGAAGCGCCCGTTTTGAAGGAAAAAGTCAGCCCTCCTGCAAGATTGTCGAAAAACGTGGTGCCGGTTGCGGCTACGGTCAACGTGACGGGCACCGTGATCTTGTCGCTATTGTTGTTGTAGTCGGTAATGACAATTTGGCCGGTGTAGATGCCAGCCGACAAGCCGGCTCCTGAAACGCTAACTGTTATCGGGTAGGGAGCATAGCAGCAGGCTGTGCCATTGGGCGAGACAGACAGCCAGTTGCCGCCAGAGTTTGTGCTCGCAACCGGTGTGAAGCGAAGGGTCCCGCTGATCTGCGCGACGGTAACAACTTGCGGAAGCGGGTTGGCCCCGCCGAAAGGCATAGTAAAAGCCAAGCCTGGTATGTTCTGGAAATTTTGCGCCTGGAGCGGAATTGCCGCGGTGGCAACCACCGCGAGGACCGTGAAAACGAACAGAAGCTGAATTTTCAAAGAGTGCGAACCACGATTCTTCATACTGCGCTCCATTTTCAAGAATTGGTTTGGCCGAATAGGGTTCCCACACTTCCCTATTCATTACGCATTGCGCAATCAATGGAGGAAAACCGTCACGCTCAGAAAATAAATTTGTTCGGCGCGACGGCATATCGAGGAGAAGTACGAAGAATTTGTGGAAAGGGCTGCGCCCACAGGGCTCCGGCGAACGCCTGTCGGGGGTGATCCTTACTTTGCGACTGTTGAGGAATTCGTCGGCGGAGCGGCAAGCTCAGCACGAAACCTGGCGGCACTCTCGGGTTGGTTCAAACCGTCATACTCTGCGGCCAGATCCTTGCGCGCGGCATGCAGAAAGCTGGTGGATGGACTGCTTTGCTTAATCAGATTTTCATACCCGGCCCGGGTCTCCACTTCCGCCTCTGCATAGCGATTCTGACGAAGAAGCGTTCGGCCTAGCTTGATATGCGCGATGCCTGTATTCACATTGTCGGCCGAAAGCGTTTCCAAATAGCGGCGCACCACATCGCGAAAAAGCTTGTTCAGCGCGAGGGTAATCCTTTTTGTCCATGTAGACGCTTGCCACATTCGATAGCGCAATCGCGACCAGATAATGATGATCGCCATAGACCGTGCGATAAATATCAGCGGCCCGGCGGAATTGCACCTCTGCTTCATCGAGTTGATTTCGCATCGACGCCACGTTGCCCAGTTCGTTGACGGTCTCAGCCACCGCCGGATGTGCCGGACCGTATATACGCTGTTGAATCGCTAATGCCTGCTGGAGCGCTGCAACCGCTTCGTCGTACTTGGTCTCGTATGTCAACGACTCGGCAAGGGACGTCAAACGGGCCGCAGTCTTCGGATGATCCTCGCCATAGTAGGAGCGATCGATATCGAGTGCCTGCCGCTCGAAGCTTTCTGATTCCGGATAGTAGCCTAAGTCTCTCTGCGCAGCACCCAGGCTTCCTAAGATCGTCGGCAACCAACGGATGTTGCGGGCCATAAATCTGGCGATGCATGTCGAGCACCCTCTTGTACAAGCCGTTGCAGACGTCATAGTGTCCGGCCGAGTAGTGCGCGTCGGCAAGCGCCGACAGGCTGGTTGCCAGATCCGCCGGTGCCACGCCGGGCGCCGACTGAAGCCGCACCGACTCGTCGAGCGCCTGGATTGCTTGCGGGTAAGAGCCTCGCTCGGCAAGCACTTCCCCGAGAGCTAGCCAGCGCTTTTGCGACTGCTGGATGATTAGCCGGCACGTGCCGCTTCGTCATCTCCAGTCCTTGTCTCACCAGTTTTTCGGCGTCTTCCAGTCGCGCCTGGTCGGATCGCAAGAGGCCGATCGCAATAAGGCTCTCTGCAGCCTCCTGGCTATCCGCATCGAATTGTGATTTTCGCTGCTCGAGGGCCAACTGCAAAAGAGAATCTGCCTGATCAAACTTGCCGAGTTTCTGGTAAATGCTGCCGAGGTTCTGGTAGAGCTCGGCTTGTACCTTGGGATCCTGGCTAAGAGTTTTCGCTTCCAGCACGCCGCGATCAACAATCGTCATAACGCGGAGCGAGTCGGATGGCCCAGCTGCTTTGTCCCCACCTTGGAACAAGTTCATCATGAATTGCTGCGTGCGCTGCGTGCGCGCCGCTTCCATGAGCGCGGCATCGCGGGCCCGGGCCAACCTCACAGTGAAAAACGCAACCAGCACGACGATCACCGCGAAGACGAGAGCGGTTGCCGCAACTGCGCTTCGATGGCGGCCCACAAATTTCCCCATCCGGTAACGCAACGCATCGGGACGAGCCTCGAGAGGCTCGCCGTTTAGATAGTGATCGACGTCCCGAATTAATGCCTCCACCGATCGGTATCGGCGTTCGGGCTCCTTATGCATGGCAGTGAGGCACAGCACGTCGAGGTCGGCCCGTGCCGTTTTGCTCGGCGGGAAGTAGCGCGGCAGTATTTGTGGAGCGCCTGGCAAGCACGGAGGGCCTGGTCGGCTCATGTTCCGCGATCACACTGACGGCTTCTGCGGGTGTAAGGTTCGACAAGTCGAACGGAAGCTGCCCACTTAACAGCTCGTAAAGAATGACACCGAGAGAATAGACGTCTGTGCTGATCCCAACGCGATCCCCCCGAATTTGCTCGGGTGCCGCATAGGCGGGCGTCATCAATCTCAATCCAGTCATCGTCTGATCGACTGGAAGATCGAGATTCTCCACCTGCTTGGCAATTCCGAAATCGAGCAAGTCGCAAGGTGCCATCGCTCTTAACCAGGATGTTGGAGGGCTTCAGATCCCGATGAATGACCGCATGACCATGAGCATGTTGCACGGCTTCGCACACCAACCGAAACAACTGAAGGCGTTCCTCGATCGACGAGGATTGCTCCCTGCAATATTGCGTAAGCGGAAGGCCGTTGACATACTCCATTACAAACCACGGCGTGCCATCCTCGAGCGAGTCGGCATCGTAGAGACGTGCGATGGATGGATGGTTTAATTGAGCTAGCGTTCGCTGTTCGCTGGCAAAGCGCTCACGGCGAGCGGGAGAGACCCACGCATCACGCAAGATCTTCACTGCCACTTGGGTATCGAGATCGGCACGCTCGGCAAGGTAAACGACTCCCATTCCCCCCTCGCCCAGCAATCTGACGACGCGGTAGGGACCGAATTCCTTCGGACCGAGTGCAGATGGACCTGCTTTTACGAACGTCTGATGGACGACTTCCGCCAGTCCACGGTCGAGCATCGATTGGCCAGCCGCGTCCTGCTCGAGCATGGCCTGCACTTCCGACATGAGTTTGTCGTCGCCATCGCACGCTGCAGCGACAAATGCCAATTGCTCGGGTTGAGGCAGGTCCGCCGCGTCGTGAAATACGGCCTGGATTTGCTTCCAGCGCGCGCTGTCCATAGAGAGGTGTGATTACTCTGAGAAAACTACCCTTACTTAGCGTGATTGAGTTCTTGTCCCAGCCACGCTTTTGCCGCCCGCCAATCGCGCAGGACAGTGGCCTCCGAAACGCCCAGCAAACTCGAGATTTCGGTCATTTCAAAACCCCCGAAAAAACGGTTCTCCACGATCGCGGCCTGCCGCGGTTCAAGGCGAGAGAGTTCAGTCAACGCCGTGTCCAGTGCCAGCAATTCTTTACCTGAAGTCGCTGGACCATCCAAAGAATCGTCAAAGGAAACAAAAATCGCTTCCCCGTCACCACGTTTATGCGCATTTCGGCGGCGGGCAGCTTCGATCAGAACCTGGCGCATGGCACGCGCGGCGATCCGTTTGAAATGTAGACGGGAGGTGGCCCCGAACCCCAGGAGACTTAGCCAATTTCAGCCACGCTTCATTCACCAGAGCAGTCGGGCTTAATGTGATGCTGGGATCCCCGCGCTTAACACTCGAGGCCAGCCGCCGCAATTCCTCGTAGGTCAAGCTGAAGAGCTGGTCGAGCACGCGTCTTTCTTCGGCAGTCTCACCGGTTTTGTCGCGCCCGAACTCCACGGGCCGCAGCACATTTTGAAATCGCATGACGGTTTTCACTCACCCTTTGCGCAATGCGAAATGGAAGCATGGTGCCCTCAGAGGGGGAGGAGAGAGCGCGGCACCCAATCCGGAAAGCCTAGCATTAGGACAAATGCCAGACAACTGCTTTCGCGTGTTCGATCTACCTCCTTTTGGCAGCAACGTACCCTGCAAATCCTGCTCAGCGCCACGGGGCACACTTTTCCGCCTCGCCACCCGCGCTTTCTTTATTTTTCCTCGTGGCGCCAAAAAATGGGTCACTTGGAGCGTTTCAGGGCATGGAAACAGGCTTGCTTCTGAATTTTGGTCTCTGCGCAAGCCGAGCATTTCGCCGGGACCGCGTTATTTCAATTGGAGGTACACAATGTCCGTAACCGGAATCCTCAGCAGCAGCATGTTTAGCAATCAGGTCGACCCGAATAGAACATCATGCGCACGTTCCCATACGCATCATCGCGCTTCGGACTTTGAAACTCTGGAGCAAGCCTTCGCACCGTCGTCGGACACGCCGACGCTTACCATGGCTTCCGCCGGACAGAACGCGGATACCGCAACTTTCAGTCCAGGCGGTCTCACGTCGGCACAGCAGGCACCCGTTTCGGTGCCGCAAGGACCTGGAGTGAGCGAGCATCCTGGGCGCACAAACATCGTTCCCCGACATTCTCCCGTCCCACCAACGTACCGGGGCCCTGTTTCGTTTATTGCATAGCGAAAACGCTCGTAAGATGGCATCTCACAACAAGCCCGGTCCGCCAGGCAATAAAAAAAGGCGCAGGATGATCCCGCGCCTTTCCTGCCTCTCCTAGCGATTATCGGGCCGCTCTTGCTGCCTCGATGGACTCATGAAGTTCATGTTCGGCGGCGCGCAAGTGCTCTTCTGCCTTTGCGCCATGACCGGCCATATCGTAATGATTGGCGGCGCGGGCGTGATCGAGTTCCTTCATTGCTTCTTCGACGTGATGATGGGCACGTTCAAGGTCTGCCCAGTCATGAACTCTTTCTGCCAGGGCGGCCCCAGCCGCGAATGACAAGCAAACCGAAAGAACCGTGATCACAGTTGTCTTTTTCATGATTTACCTTTCGAGAATGGAGTTGTTGCCTGACCCACGATCACCGTAATTTTCCTTGACCCGCCGCGCGGTGTCAAAGAAAACGGAGATCAGCAGCGTCGGTAATGTTGACAAGTCTGGCTCCCCTCTGGGCTCGACAAACTCTGCGGAAATGTCCTTTCGGGTCGATTCTCACGGTTCGCTCGGATCGATCAATCTGTTAAAATTGGGTTATCTTTCGGTCGGGAAAGATGGGGCCGGAAAACTTCCAAGATCTGAGGGACCATGCCAGAGAAACCTAATGTAACTTTGCCGGCTGTTGTCGAAAAGATCATCAAGTCTCCCGACCCAAGACAACCTGAAAAGGCCCAGATTAATATTCAGCAAGGCGCGGACCCTCTTTACCAGGAAATCCGCATTGAGAACAATCTGAAAGATGAAAACGGACGTTCCGTGAAGCTCAAGGAAGGTGCCAAGGTGGAAGTCACCGTCGAAGCCACTCCTTCGGGCATCATTCCCAAGCACGGCTCATAACGGACTCGGCTCGATCGCAACGGCTCTAGAACTGTTTAACTGCTGAGTTCCGTTCAAGACGTTGTGTCTTGAAAAGGACATTGCGGCGTTACCCAGGTAATTTTCCTTCCATCCCTCAGTTGGGTTCTACTAGAATGTCGCTTCTCGACGGAACCCAACTATGAATCATCTCGGCTTGTGTGTCGTGGTACAGCTGTGTCTGGCGTTCGGAATGGCCGGACTTTTGTGGCCCGAAAAGTTCATGCCCATCTTCGATATTTTGATGTTCCCATGGGCTGCCACTCATCGCGCTTTGCGGGCTAACAGCATTGGAGCGCTCGGACTGTCTCTGGTTCTTCTGGTTAAGCTTTCTCTGATCGGATTCTGATCCTGGGGCTGCGGACCAAACTCTTTCAGAAAACCTTCCAAACGTAATGTCCCAAAAGAACTAGAAGCAACGCTCCTCCTACCCCGCAAATCCAAAATAAAAAGTTGGCCGTTAACTTAGGCGAGTTAATTTCTTTTTTATCCATTTGTTAAGGTTCCCCCCAGTTCTCTCACGCCAGCTGTTGGATGCATTCGCTCAACAACTGGAATAGAATTTCACAAAGAAGCGAGGCGCCATGTCAACTCAAGGGAAACAAGGACCGCAATCTGACTCTCAACAAGCCGCGCAACACGTAGCCTCCGCCACTCAGTTGTTGAAAGCCTTGCAGCATAAGGTGGGCGAGCACCCCGAGATCCAGGAGGCCGTCAACAAACTGGAACTGGCTTTGGCAATTTTGGGAGTGCAAACCGGCGGCATGCTTTGATCGACGCCCGACTCAGAACTCCCGCAAGCGAAACGCAGCCGGAACGCAGCCCACGGACTACGGGCAACTGCTTTGCGCGGGACGACCCGCAAATCTGGCTTCAATCCAGGACATCTGATCCCGGACTGATCCCCCTAGAACTTGTCCGGGTCCGGGATCGGAAAACCTGTTAACTTGAACGCGGTCTCCCTGCTTGCAGAGGCGGGCGACGACCGGAACCGCCAGGGATGGCGGAAATGATGGATCACCTTCATCTTCTATGATCAGAAGCGGCCCGTCTGCCGGAGTCCGTCCTAATGTGTTTCGGTCGAAGAACTGTACGACGAATCGATTACTGTTCCAGCTTGGCTTTAACAAATCGGCGACTGGAAGGTCGACGCTCTTGCCTAGGCTGCCGCAGGTTTCGCCTACGTCCTGGTAAGCCGGCAGCGCTTTCTCCCTCAGCATGTCACCAACTGTGAATTCCGGATAGACCGTCTTCACCCCGTACGCAAGCACAGACAGCATGCCAAGAGCCTGCTCTTTGGAAAGCCGGTCATATACTTCCGCCAGGTCTGCAATCCCTGAAATCGCAACGGCTCCAAAGTAGTTAGGATCGCGAAGCCGGCCTTCCATCTCCGACACAGCGATCGCGGCGTTTGCGCCCATGTACGGCCCCATGACAACCCATCGTTTGCTAAGTTGAGGCACGGCGGTTCGCGCGGCTGGGATTGAATTGATTAGATCGTTGGCGTTGGATTGCACGTCCATGACGGCATTTCTGGAATCGGTTCCCAGCCCGGCGTAGTCGGTAGCAACCACGGCATAGCCCAAGTTGATGTACATCGAAAAGAAGGGACCGGAATGAAGGTTTCGTAACAGCGATGGCGCGCATTGGCGGCCCGCTCCCGTAAAACCATGCGCCCATGCAATAACGGGCCACCCTTCCTTTGGCGGAGTTTTCTCTGGCACCAGAACCACCCCTGACACGGCCACATCCTGGTCGGAGGCGGATCGAGAATGGTAAAGAATGCGGTACGCCGCAAAATCTGCCGAAAGGAAATAATTCGTTGGCTGGGGCCGACTGGATTAATTCACCGGGTTTGCCGGGCGGCAAAGGTTTAGGAGTTTCGTAAAACCTCGTGATTCGGGCTGGAAGCGAACTCGACCTTTTGCTGGAAGATGCCTGCGCATTACAAAGCGAATGGAACAACAAAAAACAAGCGATCAGTGGGAGGCAGAACCAAACACTACTTCGAAATGCTGGGGCCCTGGAAAAGCTTTGGCAAAGTGCACAGCTCAATTTACCAGTCACGATCCGATTCGTAGCTCGAATCTTCCCGTCTCACTTGGTTTCGCTTGTGATGCACCACGAACACCATTCCTACGGATGCAAGGGTGGGAGGAACAACTAGAATAAGAATTCCGCTACGTAGGGCCGCAATCATCCTTGACCCTGCGGCCGCCGCTTGGGTGTAGCAAAGCGCGCAGCTCTGCGAGAATGCCGGCAAGGCGGTGAGCAGTAATAGGCCGCCAAAATCGCTGCGTAACGCAAACTACGGCGATTCTGTTCCGCCAGCTTCTTCATTTTGCCCACTGCACGCCATGCGCAATGTCGACTGCTATCCGACCAACCATATTGCATGCCGAGAATCACCGCTACGGTAAAGATCAACACGAACCACATCAGCGCCCGATTGTCCGACAGGTGCATAAAGAACAGGAGCGCGATCACCGCCTCGATGCATGCCAAAACCATCATGCGCGTCAGCATCTGTTCACTCGAAACGTTGGAGTAGGCGATCACAAACTGTAAAGCAGCAATCACCAGAATCACTACGTAAATGCCAACATACTTCCCGATGCTGCTGGTTTGTCCCTGTGTTCATAGCCATATTTTCGCTCCCAGTCTTTACCGGCTGAGGTTAAGAAGATAGAGAAGAGGTACGACGAACATCCACACCAGGTCTACGAAGTGCCAGTAGAGCCCGGTGATTTCGAGATCATCGGCGTTATAACGTCCACCTTTATAGCGAAGCCCCACGACGATTAACCCGATAACGCCGCCCGTGACGTGCAACAAGTGCAATCCCGTGATACTGAAGAAGGCGGATCCAAACAACGGCGTGCCCCATGGGTTCTTAAAGAGGGTCATGCCTTCCTCGATCAACGCGAACCATTCGCGAATGTGGAGGACAGCGAATGCAGCGCCCAGCGCCGCGGTAATCAGCGTCCATCGCAATGCCTTGGCTTTGTCTCCCAGTCGAGCAGCATCGATTCCAAACAGCATCGTAAGGCTGCTCGTCACCAGAATGAAGGTCATGACGGCGACGTTCGTAATGCTGTGGAAGGGGTGCGGCCAGTTGGCGGTGGCATTGCGCAAAAACCCGTAGGCCACCAGACAGCCCGCGAATGTGGCTGTATCGGCGATGATGAACAGCCACATCGCCATCTTTTTTGCAGGCACAGAAAATGTAGGCCGCTCCATCAGCGCCGAGTGCCCTGCCATCGTTATGTCCGCTTGGCTCACGTTACCTCCCGAATGGTAAGTCGCTAAAGTTTAATCAACAGCAACAAGAGCAAATAAATCCAAAGACCGCCCATAAAATGCCAGTAATTTGAAGTCGCGTCCAACGAACTCTTGCGCAGAATTGAATGATTCAGACGATAAATCACTCTTATGAGTCCGCCCAAGCCGCCGGTGACGTGCAGCGCGTGCACCGCCGTGAGTACATAAAAGAACGAGCTATTTGGATTCGTGGCAAGATACAAGCCTTGCGCATGGAGTTGAAGCCACGCCACGTACTGTCCCGCCACGAACAGCAATCCCAGAAACAACGTGATGTAAAGCCACTTTGTTGGCTTCGCTTGGCCCCTTAAGCCTCCCATGTAGGTGCCGACCTCGCGCCGCGCCATTTCAAGCGTAACGCTGCTCGCCACGAGAATCGCGGTATTCAGATATAAAACCCACGGCAAGCTCAGGTGGCGCCAGTCAGAAGCCGATCCTTGGCGGACCACCAAGGCGCTGGTGAACGCCAGGAACGTCATCGTGATCGACGCCAACACCACCCAAATTCCAGTGGACGCTGGCGGCGGTGAGTAATCTTTGACCGCGCGCAAGTTGCCATCCGACGGAACTAAATTTCTCCAGCCGCCATTGCCCGAATCGCTCAGCCGCCGCAGCGAATCATCTCGTTCTTCTATTCTTGGCGGTTCCGGAACTGTCGTTGCCATCTACCCCTCACTCCTTGTTGGCCAGAGCTTATCTGTCCAGCTGCTATGCTTCGTCGGGTCCAGTCACCTTTTCAGGCGAGGTTTGCATGACATAGTCGCCCGCAGTGCCTTGTATCCCGTACTGATATGGATCGTGATAAACGACCGGCAATTTGTCGCCAAAATTGTTGTGTGGAGGCGGGGTGGTCGGCGTGCTCCACTCGAGTGAAGTCGCCTGCCACGGATTTGCCGGCGCGATCGCGCCCTTGAAACGGCTGTGGATCAGGTTGTAAATGAAGATCAACTGCGCTGCGCCTGTGAACAAGGCAGCGTACGTGATGAACCTGTGTACCGGAATGAACGGCTGCATGTAATCCACTACGAATGCCTGGTAGCGACGCACATTGCCTGCCAGTCCAAGATAGTGGAACGGCATGAAGATGGCATAAGTGCCAACGAAGCTCAACCAGAAGTGAGCCTTGCCCAGAGTTTCATTCATCATGCGGCCGTACATCTTCGGGAACCAGAAGTAAGTACCGGCAAAGATGCCAAACATGGCAGCAACTCCCATGACCATGTGGAAGTGGCCGACCACGAAGTAAGTCGCATGCAACATGATGTCCAGCGATGGCTGCGCAAGGAAGAATCCGCTAACGCCGCCGCTGATGAACATCGAGATGAAACCCAAGGCGAACAACGAAGCTGAATTGATTCGTATCTTCGCGCCATAAAGGCTGCACAACCAGATCAGCACGATGATCGTCGAAGGGATGGTGATCACCAGTGTCGGGAACGAGAACACAAGCGACGACACCGGGTTCATCCCGCTGACGAACATATGGTGGCCATACACCATGTAACTAAGGACGGCCAACGCACCCATCGAGTAAATGAGCACGCGATGGCTCAACATTGGCTTGCGCATGTTCGTGATCAACACATGCGACACGATGCCCATGCCCGGAACGATCGCGATGTAGACCTCAGGATGTCCGAAGAACCAGAACAGGTGCTGCCATAGCAAAGTCGAACCGCCGGAATGCGGCTGGAATTGGTCATTAATCACCAGATTCGACGGCACGAAAAAGCTGGTTCCTGCGACGTGATCAAGAATGAGCAGGATGCAAGCGGGCATCAGCACAGCGAAGGCTGTCAGGCCCATGCAAGAAGTGATGAACCATGACCATGCGCTCAGCGGAAGACGCCACAAACTCATCCCTCGCGTCCGCATATCAAGCGTGGTGGTAATGAAGTTCAGCGACCCGAGCAACTGGCCGACGCAGAAAATCGCAATCGAGGCCGCCCACAGGACGACGCCCATTCCCTCTCCGGGTCCGCCCACGGATCCGACCGCACTCAATGGCGCATATTGTGTCCAGCCACCGAGCGTTGGTCCGTCGCTTACGAAGAAGGACGATATCAAAACCAGGAATCCAACAAACGTAACCCAAAACGACATCATGTTGAAATGCGGAAACGGCATATCTTCCGCGCCGACCTGAATGGGCAGAAAATAGTTTCCGAAGGCCGCGAAAGGCGCGGTCGTCAAGACGAAGAACACCATGATGGTGGCATGCATCGTCATCAACTGGAGATAAAACTCCGGCGTCATCACGTTGCCGGGCGCTCCACTCACGGATAACAGATGCAGTCCCGGAATCGCGGCATTCGTCCAAGCCAAGTGAATACGCATCAACCATGACAACACCATGCCGATGATGACCGCAGCCAGCGCCAAGCCGTAATACTGCTTGCCGATCACCTTGTGATCGAGGCTGAATACGTGTTTTCGGATAAAGCTGGTTGGCGCATGATGCGCTGTCGCAGCATGCCCTGACATATCGTGCATAGCCCTGAACCTCGCGGGAGATGTTTTTATCTTGCCGGGCCGTAACGGCCCGTCTTCCCTTACGTACATGGTCTTAGCGTAATCTTTACTGCAGTGCCGCCTGCTTTTTCAACCAATCATCGTAATCCTGCTGCGACAGCACACTCAGATAAGCCTTCATGTTGTAGTGACCCAAGCCACAAAGCTGCGTGCACACGATCTCGTATCTGCCGACCTTGGTTGCTGTGAAATGCACAGAGAGATCAAGCCCGGGCACAAAGTCCTGTTGCACTCTTAACTCGGGCACAAAAAAGGAATGCCCGACATCCTTCGAGTGCATCATTAAGTGGATCTCGCGATTCACGGGAACAGCCATCTCCGCAGTGACGATGTCGTCTTTCGCGTCCGGATCGTTTGCCGTGTCAATCCCATAGAAGTTTTCGTTGGACTCGCTGATCATTTCTGGGTGAATCGGAGCGAAATTTCCGTCGGGACCGGGATAGCGGAAATAGAAGGCGAATTGTCCGGCTTGTACTTGGACCGGCACCGCATCGGCGGCAGGCGGTTTGAAATAGGCATTCGCCCAGGCTTTCGATCCAAACACACCGAGCGCTAATACCTCAGTTCCCACCAGCAGGAATGCGGCCCAAACAACTGCTTTGGCTCCGCCCGGAAAGTTCTTGGTCTTCTCACCCGCGCGGTCGCCCGAAAAACGCCAGATGAACCAAGCCAGCAGAATCTGGGACGCGAGGAATGAGATTCCCGCCTCCCACATGGTGTCGTTCATCTGCTCGTCGATCTGCGCTCCGTGAGTAGAGATATCCTGCGCCATCCACCATGTGTGATTGACGATTGGAATCGCAGAAATTATTGCAATCACGAAGATGGTAACTGCAAACAATTTCGCCACATTGCCCCCCGAGTCGAGCACTGGTGAAGATAATTTTGGAAGCCGTCCACCGCACTGTGGGCGGCTCCGAGCCGTGATTTACTTGGCTTTGAAAGTGAAGTCCGCTTTTGCGGCCGCGCCACCCGCTACCGTGACTTTCGCGGTCTGAGTTCCGTATTCCTCTTGCCATGCAGTCACCGTGTAAGAACCTGCCGGAACGTTCTTGATTGTGAAATTGCCGCTTTCATCCGTAATCGCGTACGGACCCTTCACGACAACATGCCATCCGTGCATCCAGGGATGAATGTTGCACTTCACTGGAATTGCGATTTCCTGGTTCTTCCAGCTGGTCTCGATCGGCGGTGCTCCCGGCGGCTGCGATTTGTTCCAGCCGATATTTCCCGTTCCAGTCGCCGGCAGAGGGTGAATGTTATGTGTGGTCTGATCGCTGGTGGTGACCTTGAACTTCTGGTCGGCATCGACCGCGATGACGTGCGGCGTGTACATGCAACCCTTCTGATCGAAGGTTGGCTCCTGCGATGGTACGGCGCTGGCGGCCGGTCCGCTCAACCCCTCAGAGAGATACAGGACTACGTTCTCAATACCGCCGCCGGAACCGACAACCACGTTCTCTAATGTGGCGGGTTTATCTTTGTGCTGCGAGACACAGTAGGGGTCCTTCGACATATCGATGCCCTTCATATGAGGGGCGGTTCCGTTGAGCTTCACCGTACCGGTGATGCTTCCTTCGCCAGCAGCCTTCACGTGCTCGCCCACAACGGCTACCAACACGCCGGCGACAACCAGAGCTGACAGAATTCCAAAGACGCGCTTATATCCATTCTTCATCTAAATTTCTCCTGAACTTCTTTTACTTACTCTCCGTTTGAGGAGCGGCTGGAGCAGGTGCATTCGGATTCAGTGGTTTTAGGTTCAGCCCCTTGGCAAGTTCTTTCGCCTTGGTGTGGAAGGGCTGCAAGGTCCGCAAGAAGAACACCAGATCCCATGCTTCGTCGGGCTTGATATTGTCGGCGAAGGAGGGCATCGGCGTTCCATCCAGTCCCGTCATAAAAATCTTGTAAAGATCACTGTCTGTCGAGCCACATTTGAAGCGGCCGCCTTCAGTAAAGTTGTAAGGAAGAATCGGATGGCCCTGGTCGTCTTGCAACGTGGAAGCAGAGGGCCCGTTGGCCTTGCCTTCCACTCCGTGGCATTTCCAACATTGCACTCGGTTAAAGACTTCCTGGCCGTTCTTGATTCTTTCAGCCGTTACTTCAGGCTCTGCGGGGACCTGAATCGGATCGCCCGCTTTCTCAGTCTGCCAGCGGGGCGAGAAATGCTTGATCCACGCCACCAGATCAGCCCTCATTTGGTTCGAAAAGGTATTCCACTGCGGCATGTTGGAACGATCCAAACCGCGCCCGATGCTGTCGTAAATATCCTGATCAGTTGGCAAAGTGCCGGTAGGTGTAGAGCGACACTTAAACACTCCAGCGCTGAAATCACGTGGCTTCGGGTCCAGCCATGGAGCATTTTCGCCAAGCCCGTCACCGAGTTCGCCGTGACAGCCAACGCAGTAACGGCGGTAGGGCGCCGGCCGCGGCATGAGCGTTCCCCGTCAGATTCCCGATATGGCTGGAAGCGGCCGGAGTATCAAGCCACTGCTTCTGTTGATACTCGGTGATCTGCGCGTAAACAAAAGCGGGCAATGTAAAGAGAAACGCCATCACCAACAGATAGGTTCGTTTTAGCAATCGCGAGTTCATCTGCTATCCCTCTTTAGAAATCAAAGTCGAATCCGGTCAGCACTTCGCTGGTATTGACGTTAGTGGAAGTAACGGGCGAGGTCCCGATCTGGTGGAGCAGGTTGAACTCGCCGTGCCACGCGAACCCAGCGCGGCTTGTCATGAAGGGGTTGTAGCGGTAACCGACGGTGTAGGTAGTGATGTTGCCCAAGTCTGAACGCGTCCCGCGGCGTCGATTGCTGCGACATCCGGATTGTTTCGTAGCGCGCCAGCAAGAGGAGCTGCGGACTGTAGACGTAATGCGGCTCGATCAGCACGCCGTTCCATGTCGGATTGCGCGAACCCGCTGGTAGCGTAGTGCCAGTGATTGTTGTTTGGGCCGCTACGCCGATTGTCGATCAAATCGCCGTAGCCCTGGCCGAACCACGCGCTATCCTCACCATGTTGTGTCACAACGCGTGACATCAACGTGATCGCCGAAGTAAAACTGGCCCGACGAAACCTACTCGCGAGAAGCCCTTGTTGCCGATTCCAGAACCGCGGATTGGAGCGCCGCCGCTGCGTGAGCCACGTGGTGGGCGCTTCGCCAACCATTGCGTAAACGCCGACGCGATGAACACCCAACCTGCCTGTGTCAAATGCCTGGCTGGCCGTGAAGAATCCGGAATAGGAGTTGGCGCCGTAAGGCAAGCCCAACTCTGCCATCGTTGGAACTCAGCAGCGCAGCGGAGTAGCGCGTGCGGTCGTTTGCGGAGTGTCCCATGACTTCCAAGCCCAGTTGGTTATCACCCATCTGGCCGAAGATGTTGCCATCGCCGACAGGGATAAAGTGATAAAGCTGGTAGATGCCGCCGTTCCCGGTCAGCGTCAGAATGCGCTTTTCAGAGAGCAGGTTGTCGAGTTCGAACTTTCCAAGCTTCACGTTCAGCCACGGGCTGCCGAAGAGGTTATCCAAGCGAGCCATGACCGTTTCAAAGTGAAACGCACCGGTCGCATCCGACGAAGGCAGCACGTAGAACGAGAAGTTCTTTTCGAGAGTGCCACCGGTATGGAAGTCGAGTCCGCTTAGGTCGAAGCCGCTGGAAGTAACCCGCTGCTCCACCGGGCCGGTTCCGACTATCAATAGCGACTTTACCCTGGCTAACGCGATGCCAGATCGGCGGATGCGGAAAGTAACGGGCCAATAGCCATTGTTCTGCCAGATTGGAGCGTCCCGGTCATTCATCAACTGGTAGCCGTTGTCCTTGAACTTTTGTCCGAAGAAATTCAACATCGGCCAGCTCTCGTGACAAGCAGAGCATCGCAAACCGTATTTTCTTGCGAAGGCCGGGATTGCTCCGGCAGGTTGGCTCGCACTCAAGATCATCAACGCCAGAACAATGGCAGCGACGGTGCACGACTTGAGCCGCTGAGATAAGTGAAAGTGACTCCACTGCGCCCACATACGCATGCTGCACTCCTCAGAAGAAATGCACAAAATTTGCTGAAACCCAACCCATTTGCCGAAGCGCAAAAGCTCCCGCCATCACTTCGGTCGCGCAACGTACCAAACAACGTTCGCGACCTCCCATCGGGAGAAATACACGCAAAACTTTTCCGGTTCGGTGGTCCAACCACCCACTAGCGGGAGGATACTACTACCCATTTGTAGGCAAGTGCAAGAGGCTGACAAAAAAAATTTTACAAAATTTTTACTTCTACCTCTTGCAAAGCACGTCTCTCCGCTGTTTCGGGACTCCCTTGTTGACAGCCGCAGCCTCCGCGTATCAGACTCTGGAGAATCGATGAGATCTGCCGTGACTACGGGACAAGCAATTGAGAGCGGCCGCCTGCGTTTCGGGCGATTGGCGAGAATCTGCGCCGTTAACTCGATTTTGCTATCGATTTTCGTTGTTCCGACCCTCCAGGCCAGGATAAGAACGCGGTTCGAGTACGGTGCCGGACTTATCGTGAACATTCCCCTTCCCGTCGACGAAGTTACGCAAGCGGTAGAGGACGTGGCTGGGAATGGGATCATCAGGGGAACCAAGGAATACAACAAAGACGAATACATCGCGGGAGCTGCTTCAGCGACCTCCACCACGGTTTTCCCCGCGTGGACCGATTCTGGAAAGGTTTTTTACAAAGTCCGCAAGCCGGCGATTAATCCTTGGAACTTTAAAGACAGTAACGACGTCGGGACGCTCGCGGTGCGGTACATTGTGCAGCCACAGGGCGACAAGAATGCCGTTCTGCGAATCGATGCGCTCTTTGTCGAAGACTTCCGCCGGACCGTTCACCAATCCAATGGTTCGGTCGAATCCAATGAATACAAGTCTATTCAGGATCACTTGACAGCCATGGAGTTGCTCAAGAAGGAAACTGAGGAGGCGTTGAAGGCAAAGCAGGAGCACAATACCAAGAAAGATTTTGGCATGAGCAATGACACTGAGCTGCTGAGTACTCCTGCCAATACTGGAGAGAGTTCGAGTCGTGACACCTCATCCACCACTGCGCCAACGTCGCCCACTCCATACACCGACCCGAATCAAACGCCAGAGCAGCATCTGACCGAATTGCGCCGTGAGGTGCAACGGTTAGTGAAAAAACCGGGAGCGCCTCTGAAGTCCGCCCCCTTCCATACGGCGAGCACTTTGAAATCGCTCGATCCCGGCACGGAAGTTCTCATCGTAATTCTGACGCCCTACTGGTTAGGTGTCGAAACACATGAAGGACAGCATGGCTGGGTCCGGCGCGACCAACTGGAGTACCTGCCGTGAGACAACGTTCATGCTTTGCAGGCTCCTCGTTGCGAGTCGCGGCGTTGACCGCACTAGTTTTGATTTTCGCCCGAAACAGCGGCGCTCAAAGCGCGCCAGTTGAACGCCTGTTTGCCGAGTCCAAGGGCAACGTCGATAAAGCTTTGAAGCAATTGCAATCCTCCATGAGTGGACGCTTGCCGGCTCTCGAAGGGTTTGCGTTGGTCGGCGACCATCCTCTGACGCAATATCAGCGAGCGTTTTACCAATGCACCGTTAAAGTAACTCCCACACCCGCCGGCGGTTCGATCGTTCGCGTGAGCGCGAAGGTGACAGCGTGGTACGCGGATAAGTTCGCGCGCCGGATATCAGGTGTTGCTATCCAATGGAAGGATCGAGTCCGACTTGCTCGACCAGCTCTCGGACCAGTTGGGAAGCACATCACGCTGGTGTGCAAGCGGCGTAAGGAAAAATCGAAATATCTCTTCCGCGATGCCAAAACAAGCCGCCACAGACGAGCCGACCCTCTCGGCGCCCATGCCTCGAACACTTCCGAAAGCGTTACATCCTTCCTCACCTGCGACCCGCTGCAACCCCGGAAATTCCTAGAGCGACTCGGCGCCAGGTGACACGCCTCCTTCCGGCAATCGCGGCAGCCGACCGCAAACAGAAATCGCAGGTCTGGAAGAAGTGTTGAAGAACCAGGCTCATCCTAAGAATCTGGTGGCTGTGAAGAAATCGGGAACTCCGATCCTTGCATCTCCCAGCCTGACCGCGAAGACGTTCTTCATGGCAAGCGCTCAGGATGAATTCGAAATGCTGGATTTCAACGCCGACTGGGTCCATGTCCGCATCTCAGGACTGTCTCGAGGCTGGATCTGGCGGACGAGCCTGGAGATGCCAGAAGGTATCCCGGATGTTCCATTGGTGGCATCGACCGGTGCACCCACAGCGGCAGATTTGTTTCAGATTAGCCGGGAAGAAGTTGCGCCCTTCCCGGAGACTGGGAGCCTCTCCGCGGCAAAAGCGTAAAAATCATCTCAGTGCAGAAGATCCATGAGAGTGATCAAGAGGGCGGGGGTCATGCCAAGCTTGAATTTGCCAAGTCGCTGCTCGATAAGAATTATGATGAACTGGCAAAGTCCTCAGACGTTTTTGGTTTAGTTCTAATCTTCGACTCGGCAGATGGTGGAATGATTGCCGCCACTGTTCCCACACTAAGGCGATGGAAAGCTGGTTCTCTGACCGACGCCGCTCTATGGCATCAATGCTACTTTGATCCGCCAGAAACATTTGGAGTGTCCGCCGCAAAAGGTACTCCATAACTGGGTCGCTAATTTGCCAAAGGCGCCCTTTGGTGCGAGCATGGGTTAACGATTTGGACGCTTTCGGAATTTTGTCTTGACTTTGAACATACGACGCGATACGAATGCTGTCCTTTGAAAGTTACGATCGAAACTGAATTGTAATTGCCGTTTTGGGCAACCGCCACGTGAAGGCGGAGGGGAAAAATGGCAACTGTGGGGTCCATGATTCAGGAAACTTCTGTGGGACGCGCTTCGAACCTTGTGCGCGATTATGCCGAACTTACCAAGGCTCGTATTACTACACTGATCGTCCTGACCGCATGGTGCGGCTATTTTTTTGGAGCCCACCGCTCCGGCATCTCTTCGTGGTCATTCGGTCTTCTCCACGCCTTGCTCGGAATCGCTCTCGTATCGAGTGGAACTGCCGCGCTCAACGAGGTGATGGAATCGAATGTTGACGCGCGCATGCGCCGCACTGCCATGCGCCCCATTCCCTCCGGACGCATGTCGCGAACCCACGCGATCATCGTGGGGTTAGGTCTCACTCTTAGGTGGATCCGTTTATCTGTCTATCTACGCGAACCTACTCACCGGATTGCTCGTTTTCCTCACTGCTCTTGTCTATCTTGCCGCCTATACCCCTTTGAAGAAAATCTCGCCGATATGCACGTTCGTTGGCGCTTTTCCTGGCGCGATGCCGGTCGCACTCGGCTGGACAGCTATTCGCGGACGCATTGAGATCGAAACTTCATCTTGTTCGCCATCATGTTCGTCTGGCAGTTCCCTCACTTCCTGTCGATCGCGTGGCTCTACCGCGAAGACTATGCACAGGGCGACATTCGTATGCTCCCTGTAGTCGACTCGAACGGCAAGTCAACTGTCTGGCGAATACTCGCCTATTCCGCTGCTTTGATTCCCGTCAGCGTCCTTCCTGTGGCATTGGGGATGGCGGGTCGTGTCTATTTCGTCGGAGCGATCCTGATGGGCGCAATGCTTTTTCAGAATGTCGATGGCGATGGCAACGTCCACAACTGCCTGCCACGGCGCCTGCCTCCAAACCGCATGCCCGGCGCCTTCTTCAGGCGACGATCGTATATTTGCCCGCCTTGTTTGCGCTGATGATGCTGAATGCCGGACACTAAACCTCAGGGAGCAGACACCAGTCCACCAAAGAATTCTCCACCGCGCTCTAGATATCAAAAATTCGGTAGGCAGCAGGTGGTTGCTGCGCTTGCAGCAAAGTGATTGCGACGTTATGAACAGGAACGCCGGCAGTAGTTTTGCCACTCAATGATCCATGATGGGCGTGACCATGCACGACTAAGATCGGCCCCATGCCGATCAATCACCTCCGCCAGACGTGAAGTACCCAGGAACGGAAAAATCTCCGGCGCCTCCCCTTGCACCGTGCCCGCAATTGGGGAATAGTGCAGAACCACAACTCGTTTTGCGGCGCGCAGTTGTGACATCCCGCGCTCAAGTTTGAGCGTCTCATCAATTGAAGCCTTCACAAATACTTTGATCTCCGGCTCACCGAATGCAGTCAGAACTCCACGCCCAAACCCGCCGACAAATCCCTTTGCGCCCGCAAACCCGACCCCGTCTCTTTCATAACCGGTGCCGTCCAACACTTTCACGCCCGCCGCAGTCATCATCTGCATTAATTCCTGTTCCTTTCCGCTTTCGTAATCATGATTGCCAAGCACCGCAATGATCGGCAGCCGCAAACGGACGAGCGCGTTCAACAGAGGATCCATCTCAGCGGGTTGACCGTAATTTGTCAGGTCGCCGGCCAAGATCAAAACATCCGCCTCATCGCGCGCCCTGCCAAGCTGGTCGAGCACAGCCGAATGACTTGCTGGCACAAAATGCAGATCCGCGGTGGCTGCAATCCTCATTCATTTCCTCCCTCAAGCGGCTCGCAAAATCAGGCGGTACGCGACGTCGGTTGAACCGTTATTTTCCTGGCACGAGCCTGGCTCTCCTTGAGAATGTCATCCAGACCCCACTCTTCGACGTCAATCGCAAACATCTTGTCGTCGATCAAACTGCCGCGGAACTTGGCGTTGGGGTTCGGCGACCGAATCTCACGAGCGAATCGTGAGAGTAAGTCCTCCCAGATAGCGCTTGGGACATAGTCGCTACCGGCGGGATAAACGTAGTGGTACAGCACCAAAGTCCATAACACAATCTCCCAGTTCGCGCCCGCCAATTCGAGTATGCGATTCCATTCAAGTTGCCCGCGTAATGCGTAAATGATATGCACAATATCGGCGCCGTCGAAGCGTTCCCTTCGCGTTACAAAGAGTTTTGAAGCAATCAATTCTTCGGGAGCCAGTACCTTGGTCTTGATACCCAAAATCGTAGCCGGATAGGAACGCGCGATCCACGATTCGTCAACGGTCATGACCCCGTTGCTCATACCCGTAATCAGGTCTACGAAATAGCCGTCGCGATGAGCTTTGGCAAGCCATACTGGATCGCAAACCTCACACTCGTAGCCTTTTTGCTCGAGGAGTGCTAAGGCATCGCGTGCTGCCTCGGGACTCAAAAAAATATCCAGATCTTTGGTGAAGCGGCAAATTCCTGTGTGCTGTTGGAGCGCAAACGCACCGGAAACTGCGAAAGGGAGACCTCGCTCCTCAAAAGTGTTGAGAACATCGAGAAAAAGAGACTCTTGATCTCCCGGCAATACCGTAGGCACCGAAGATGTCACTGGGAGTTCATCGGGTTGCTCGTTCATTAGGCGATTCGTCCTTTCTCTTTCGTCCACCTACTGCAAAGACAGCCTCACCGTTACCACCCGACAAGGCCATGCCCATTCGCAAGTCGTGGGCGAACCTTTGCGGGATCGCCCAACATGGGCATATTTTGATGCCGACGAACGCCCTCACGTCCACTTTCCTTTGTATGTGCCCAGCACTTATCTCCGGCCTTCGCAAGGCCAAGAGCTTCGTCGGTCGGGTATCAGACAAGTACGACCGGAGGATTGAGAGCCATACCTTTCTGGCTCTTACCCTCAGGAGAAAGCACTCTCGAATCAGGAAGCGCTCCAACCAGGAAATAAACTCCAATTTTGTGGTGGGCTTCAGCCTTTCAGTTTGCAACCGCCCTTCTCCCCTCATGAAAATTACTCTAATGGCTCAATCCAGGCTCTTATAGAACATACTTTCCATCGTAGCCAACATCGGTTGAATCGCCGATCCCAAGGCCCTATCTTGCTTCCCCAAAGCAACCAGTTCTCAATGTTTCGCATATTTACCCAGAAGCAATCTGAGTACCGCAAATGCGAACGCGGCTCTCGGTTAAGTCCATTCACGTGCCTTCCAGGAAGGATTGTTATGCTTGACGCCAATTGCGTTTGCTCGTTCCGCCCCTCGCCTTTTTATAACGTTCTCAAATCTTCATTCCAGCGTGTTCTTCAGACCGCCCCGACGTATAGTGCCGGAAACCCACAGAGCACGTGCATTTTCTGTCTCCTCATTATTCTTCTTGCTGCTGACGGGAATATGCGTCGCCCAACCGGTTGTCACGCTCTCTCCAACAAGCGGCCCGCCGACTAGCTACCGTGGCAGTTCTCCGGTTCCGGCTTTACTCCCAATGCCAAGATCAACATCTACTTTGACACTAAGGAAGAGGCTATTGCGGTTGCGAGCAGCGACCGGCTCCTTCTCCAACATCAACCTTGTCGTTCCCGCGAAAGCTACGCCCGGAACACATTGGATCAGCGCAGTACAGCCCGCGAGTCACACAGGAGCGCAGGCCCCCTTTCTCGTCCAGACGGATTGGAGTCAGCTAGGTTTCGATGCCAATCATGATCAATGGAACCCCTTTGAAAACCAGCTCAACCGGACCACGGTCAACAATCTGATCGTGGATTGGACCTACCCGGCTGCGGGCACACCCTCCTTGGTCGGCGAGTCACTTTTCTTCGGCTCGAGCACCACCGTCTATGCATTGAATGCTGCTAGCGGATCGCCCGTCTGGCAATACACAACAGGTGGGCAGATCGCCGGCGGCTCTCCCGCGGTCGAGAATGGAATTGTTTACGTTGGCTCGGGTGACTACAGCTTATATGCCCTGGACGCGGCCGATGGCACGCTTGCTTGGCATTACTCCACCGCAAGCTACGTCGTTTCGCAGCCCGTCGTTGCGAATGGGATCGTGTATGTCGGTTCCGACGACAATACTGTCTACGCGCTCCAAGTGAGACAACGGCAGATTGCTTTGGAAGTACGCGACCGGAGGGCCCCATTTCGTTTACGCCCACTGTCGCTAACGGCCTCGTTTATGTCGACTCAAGTGACGGAAACATTTATGCCCTCAACGCCTCCACCGGGTCCGTTGCCTGGCAGTTCACGACCACCGCGCAATATAACGGGTCGACTCCGTCGGTGGTGAATGGAGTGCTCTACATGGCGTCAGCCGATGACAATCTCTACGCTATCAACGCCGCTAACGGCACTCTGCTTTGGAAAACTCTTCTGGCAAATGCACCCGCTGATGGTTGTACCGCAGCCGTCGCGAACGGCATGGTCTACCTAGGCTCGGGAGACGCCGGAATTTTCTTCGCCATCGACGCTCTGAACGGAAAAGTACGCTGGAAATTTACAACCACCGTTCCCGTGTACGCGGCCTCTGCGGTTGCGGACGGCGTCGTGTACTTTGGCTCGGGCGACCAGAATTTTTACGCCTTGAACGCCACGAGTGGCAAAGAGCTCTGGCGCTATACAACCGGTGCCTACTTTCCGTCCGGCATTGTTGTGAATGGCAAGGTGTACCTGGCGGGGTCGATCATGTATGCGCTCGGTCTCCCTGGTCAAAACAAAGCGGAAGGCGCGCGGTCGGAACCGCCAGCGATATCCGCTTTGGGCACAAAGTAGGCCGAGTAACCGTCAGGAGATCGGCGGAGATCGGTACCGCTCGAAGCCTGATGAACCAGATTCGGGTACCCTCGTTGCACAGGCAACGATGGTACCCGGAGTCGAAGCCAGCAAGTGTGCCCTATGAGAAAGCGACGTGGTAGTTTCCGAGCTTCAATTCATCCTCCTTTAACAATACCGCAACAATGCTGCAACACTGGCCAGCTATCGTCAGACGCGCGCGGTCAGGAGCGGAAAACCATCATCAACGGCGTGATTCCTGTATGATTGCTTTTCCGAAACAGTCCAATGTTGGTTGAATGAGCGTCACTCACGTAATTCCCAAAAAAAACGCAGCGAGCTCTTCAGCTCGCGCCAAGCGCCGCAAAGAGACGCCTTCTAACGGATCAGTTCCCCCACCTCTTTCGCTTCAAGATCCGTCGCTCTACCTGAACCGTGAGATCAGTCTGCTCGCATTTCAGACTCGCGTCCTTGAAGAGGCTCAAGATGACCAGAACCCGCTTCTCGAGCGCCTGAAGTTCTTGTCCATCGTAGGTTCCAATCTTGATGAGTTTTTCATGGTCCGGGTCGCGGGCCTGAAGCGCCAATTGGAAAGCGGCGCTCTCGAATCCGGACCCGACGGTATGACGCCCGCGCAGGAACTGGCTGCCATCCGCGAGCGCGTGGCCGCACTTTATAAAGCCGGACAGGATTGTTTGCGCCTCCAACTTTTGCCCCGTTTGGCAAAAGAGGGCATACACATCATGGAATATGCGCAGTCTACGGAAACCCAGAGCGTGGCTGCCAACCGCTATTTC
>CAWGIB010000008.1:0-21034 GCA_963822545.1 uncultured Acidobacteriaceae bacterium | reverse complement strand
AGTTCGCGAGTGTGTTGTACACAAAGCCCTGCCCGAGCATAAGGCCCAGCCGTACGTGTTCGCCCACAGCGAAGTCACTTCGTAGGTTAATGCGTTGGTCAACGTTTCCGGCGGAATCACTCGTGATCAGCCAAGCTGGCTCGGCGACTGCCTTGCGGTTGGAATCTTTCTCCGTGTCATCGGAGGCAGAGGAATTCGCAACGGCCTCGACACTCAAAACCGGTGCCCCAGAGGATCCCACCTGCTGCGCATGCATTGGCGCCGTGATGATCAGAAAGGAGCACGATAAAACCAACCCTAACTTCCTCGCCGGTAGTTTCACTCGGAACAAGGCAATCGGCGGATGCCTGACTCGTTCGCGCAGCAACATAAACCTAGCCGACTTTCTCAAGTGCAGGCTTGGTGTATCGCTGGGGTGAAATCTTCACCGTTGCCCGCCGAACATGCGCGCCCCAGCCCATGGCCCGCCCTCCAACAGCGAATAGAAGAGACTTGGCCACCACGTAAAACATCAGCCGGGGGTAGAGTATCCGCTGGAAAAACAGAAGAGTCAGATTAAGCGGATCCTCGCTCTCGAGCGCGTAGGCGAGGCAAGCGGCGACCAACTCTACCGCGAAGAACGCGGCATAGTAGGTCAAAGCCATTTTGGTATTTAGACCCACCAGCGCGAAAATCAAAGCGATTTCTGCAATCGGCGAGATACCTGCGAACATGACCTGATAAAGCCAGATGCTCGGCAAAGTAATAAATCCCATGGTTCCATACTCTCGTCGGAAGGTGGTGTCGCGATGCTTCCACGCGCTTTGCAAAGTGCCAAAAGCCCAACGCAAACGCTGCCGGGCCAACACAGAAACTGTCTCCGGAACCTCGGTATACGCGATAGCATGCTCGTCATAGCGGATCACATGTCCCCGCCGGCGGATGGCGAGCGTCAGATCGGTATCTTCGGCAACAGTATCCCGCGGGTAGCCGCCTGCTTCAAGGACTGCGCTTCTGCGCCACGCCCCCGCAGCGCCGGGAACAACTGCTACCGCGTTCAGCAAGTCGAGCGCTCTGCGATCCAGATTGAAGCCGGTAATGTACTCGATCGACTGAAACCGGGCGATCCACTTCTTCGAATTTCCTACCTTCACATTGCCGGATACTGCCGCCACCTTGGGGTTATAGAAATGGCGGATAAGGTTGCCAATGGTGATCGGACAAAAGAGTGTGTCCGCATCGAGAGCCACCAGAAACTCGTGATTCGCCACAGCAATCGCACGATTCAGAGCCGCCGCCTTCCCTCCATTTGGCTGGCTCAGCACGCGCACTGCACTACATGAGGAAAATGCCTGCCGCAATACTTCCAGCGTCGCATCGGTCGACCCGTCATCCACGACAATCACTTCAAAATCTGGGTAATTACTCTCCAGCACAGCTCTTATTGTCTTAACGATCACCTTCTCTTCGTTGTGCGCGGCAATGATGACCGACACTGGCGGTTCGAATCCCTGCTCGAAACGTCTCTTCCTCGTCTGCATTTTCTGGCAGATGCTGAGAGCGCCATAAACCAGCATGCGGAACACTGTCAGCGAAATGGCAGCCAGGAAAAGACACTGCACTATGAACAATGCTTTTTGGCGAAACACCATCAACCCGCCTTCAACGGTCGCCCAACTCCGTTCCATCAGGCCCATCCGAGGCATCAGTTCGTCGCGAGTGCGACCCAACAATTCTTCCAGGCTGACGAACCTGTATCCTTCGGAGCGCAACTGATCAATCACCGCAGGTAGGGCTTGAATAGTGGCTTCGCGATCTCCGCCGCCGTCATGAAGAAGGATGATGTTGCCAAGATGTTTGTCACGCATGACGACATCTAGGATTTCGTCTTTCGATCTGGTCTCCCAATCTCTTGGATCAACTCGTTCGCCGATCGTCGTATATCCGAAGCGTTGCGGCCGTAAAACTGACTGAATTGCTTCCGGAGTTCTGAGATCACTGTCTGCCTTATAAGGAGAGCGAAACAATGTCGTCGCCCGACCTACCACGTGCTCGATAATTCGTTGGGTCAAATTCAGTTCGAGTCCCAGCTTCGTGTCCGACGCCAAAACGTCGTTATCGTGCGAGTAGGTATGGTTCCCAATGTCGTGTCCTTCGACATACATGCGCCGAAGCAGATCGGCCGACTTCTCGGCTTGGCTGCCTACTACAAAAAAAGTGGCGCGGACATTCTTGGCTTTCAATATGTCGAGGATGCGTGGCGTATAGCGCGGGTCGGGGCCATCATCGAACGTCAGCGCGAAGACTTTGTCCCGCGCATCATTGATACTTTCGACGACATCACCGGTGGGAACACGCTCGAACGTCTCGTCCAAGTCCTCACCGTCCCGCCACACGTGCCGGTAGCCACTGCTGCTCGTCTGCGTGACGCGAATCGCTTCCCCGCGGCCATATTGTCGGACACCGGACACTGGCGGTAGAGGCGCGAGAGAATCAGTTCCGAAGTTATCCGCGGGCCAGGATTTGTTTTTGAAAACACTCCAAAGTGCGGGATCCTCTGCCCCAAGCCGCCAGAACGAAACCCCGGCAAATCCGTGCTGATGCACCTCTGCAATCGAGTTCAGGCCGGTCACCGCGTCAAGGAACCAGACCTCGTGCTGAACTCCACCCTTCGAATAGTGCAAGGAAGCATTTTTTGAACCAGGATGCCATTCAATTTTCCCGTGATATTGATTGACACGGGAAATGACATCGGAAAACCCGACTTCAACGGCCGCTCGCGTCGACCCAAGCGTCCAGTCGTATCCGAAGTTGCCTAACCCGACGACAGTTTTTTCAGGGGGGAGGGCTTTCAACACTTCCTGCAATTGATCGCGAAGCCAAGGCAGCGAGGCGACTGGTCCGGGAGCACCCGCGGCAAAGTGCTCGTCGTAAACCATGGGGATGACATAGTCATTTAGCTCGGCGAGAGCGCGCATGTCATATGCAGGAAGATGCGGGTCGTCGGTCGGGACATCCTGCGTCAAGGTGAGCCCATCGGGCTTGAAAGCATCGTGCAGCTCGCGCATGAATGCCGTCAGGCTGTTGCGGTCCCCGATCGGCACCTGTTCAAAGTCAATATTGACGCCGGCGAGCCTGTACCGATGAACGCTGTCATAGATGTTATTCGCAAGCCGGCGGCGCGCAGCGGGATGAGAAAGAATCTGATGCAACTCGGCGGCACGCCATTGGTCATCCCGGAAGTTAGTCACTACGGCCAGCACCGGCATCTTCTCTCGGCGCGACCACTCAACCACAGGCATTTCGGTGTGGTCCTGCAGGTCGCCGACGCCATTTTGCAGGATCAACCACTCAGCCAATACATGAGTGATGTGCCCGGAATTTGCTTTGAGTGAGACGAGACTATTGTCGTCCCATGGAACGTGAAAACCGAAAATCACGGGAGGCCTGCTGGAAAATCCAACAGGCCTCTCACCGTGTCGCGGCATGTGGGCCTCGGGAGGGGCCACGTCATTCTCCGCGAAAGCGTTCTTGATGAGCGTGCCAGGTGTCCCAATTTGCTCGTTGCGCTCATTCTGTTGCAGTAGCGATGCGTAGTCGATCTTGAGGGAAGGAAAGCGTGGATCATGAAAAAGGCCTGCTACAAACAGAGCCGCAGCAGCAGCTATCAGGAACCCAACGGCGCCTAGCGTTGTCAGGCACATCCGCCATCTTTTCCCCGATCTGTCGAAGAAAACCGGTTCCGGGCTTTTTGGCATCCCATCCGAAATTGGAGGTACCGCCGTCGCAGCTTTGGGCCTGGGACCCTCGAGGGCCGCCTGAACGCCCCAGCGACAATTTTCGCCGTCTAATACAGACTCGGTTCGACGATTTGTTGTCACTTCCATCACGACTCCTGGTTGTGGGGGTTTCGGGCCGTCCCAGCCCTGTTTTGAACGCCTTACTGGATATAGCGGGAATCAGCCTCCGAAACTGACATCGCACTGGTTAAAAAATTGAGGGATTCCGTAAGGAACTGGGTGCAAGATGACCTACTTTTTAAAAGGAAAGATTGCGGCGGATGGCTATGATATTTTTGTACCCCGCCCTTGGGAGTAGGGAGACAAACAGATGATCGGCTCTCATGATGACCCCACCAAAGCTGGGGTTACCGAACTGCTCAGAGCGTGGGGCGACGGAGACGACCATGCGCTCGAGAAACTAGCGCCGCTCGTCGAGCAAGAGTTGCACCGTTTAGCGCACAAGTACATGCGCCGTGAAGGTCCGGGCAAGACTCTTCAAACCACCGCCCTGGTAAATGAAGTTTATCTTCGCCTGATTGATATTCAGCAGGTGAGTTGGCAGAATCGTGCTCATTTCTTTGCAGTATCAGCAAAGATGATGCGGCGGATTCTCACGGATTTTGCCCGCTCACGACAATATCTGAAACGAGGCGGTGGCGCGATCCAGGTTTCCTGGGATGAAGCCCTTCATGTATCCCAAGAGCGGGATGCGGACATTGTGGCCATCGATGACGCTCTGAATCAGTTGGCCATCCTGGACGCGAGGAAAGCCGAAGTCGTGGAACTGCGATTTTTCGGTGGCCTGAGCGTTGAAGAAACGGCCGAGGTTCTGAAAATCTCTGAGCAAACCGTCTTGCGCGATTGGAAATTTGCGAAGTCCTGGCTGATGCGTGCCCTTAGCGAAGAAAAACTTCCATGAGTGAGCGCCTGCGGCAAATCGAGCGTCTGTATCACGCCGCCCTTGAGCGTGATGAGGCCGATTGGAGCGCTTTCCTCGATGTTGAGTGCGCCGGTGATGAAGCTCTGCGCCGCGAAGTTGACTCACTCCTTATCTATAGCAAGCAATCCAGCACATTCATCGAAGCGCCGGCACTGGAAAGTGTTGCCAAAGCATTAGCCCACGAGCAAGGAAAGAAGCTGGCAAACGCCGACATCGATCGCTACCAGCCTGGAAGCCGAATTTCTCACTACGAGCTTGTTTCCCATTTGGCCACGGGTGGCATGGGCGTCGTCTACAAAGCAAAAGATACTAGGCTGGGACGAATCGTCGCGCTCAAATTCCTGCCTGCACACTTTGCTCATGATTCCTACGCACTCAGTAGGTTTCACCGCGAAGCTCGTACGGCAAGCTCATTGAACCATCCGAATATTTGCACCATCTACGAAGTTGGCGAACACGAAAACCGCCCGTTTCTGGTGATGGAATATCTCGACGGGCAGACTCTACACGAACTCATTTCCGGCACGCCTTTGGAAAACGAGAAGTTGTTGCAACTGGGAGCCGAAATTGCGGATGCCCTCGAAGCCGCGCATGCCGAAGGCATCATTCATCGGGACATCAAGCCCGCAAACATTTTTGTGACTCAAAGGGGCCACGCCAAGATTCTGGATTTTGGCGTAGCGAAACTTCAGCACGGAAAAAACGCGGAAAGCGCTGCTCGCGGCGGGTTGGTTGGGCAAGGATCCGCGGGATCATCACCTCTGGACACAAACGCCGTCGACCCAAACCTCACCGTCGCTGGATCGGCGATCGGAACTGCTTCGTATATGTCGCCGGAACAAGCGCGCGGTGAAGAACTTGATGCTCGCACGGACCTGTTCAGCTTTGGCGTGGTGCTGTATGAAATGGCAACCGGCCAGCAGGCATTCAGCGGCAGAACCACCGCAGTCGTTTTTCACTCGCTACTTGCGAATCAGCCCAAACCGGCAGTGGAATTAAATCCAGCGTTGCCTCGCGGCTTCGATCACATCCTCTCCACGTCTTTGGAGAAAGACCGGACCGTTCGGTATCAGTCGGCCGCAGACATGTTGCGAGACCTCAGCGCTCTGCGGTCCGGCAGTTTGCAGCGAAAGGCTCCCAAATTATTGTTCGGGCTGGCGACCGCTTTGGTCGCATTAGTAATCGCACTCGGAATCTACTTTTATCGTTCGCCATCTGCGACATCTCACCTCACCGATAAAGACACGCTTTTGCTGGCCGATTTCACGAACAAAACGGGCGATCCGGTCTGGGACGAGACTTTGAAGCAATGGTTGCGAGTGGAATTGGACCAGTCACCGTACCTCAATATCATGCCCGACGAAAGCGTGACGAAGTTGCTTCGTTATGCGGGCCACTCGCCGAACGACCGCGTCACTCCAACGCTTGCGCGAGACTTGTGCCAGCGTGCCGGCAGCAAGGCGATGCTGCTTGGAAGCATTTCGAGCATCGGCAGCCACTACGTGATCGGCCTCAAGGCCGTCAATTGTCAGAACGAGGAACCATTAGCTGAAGAGCAGAAGGAAGCCACCAGCCGCGAGGACGTACTGACAAAGCTGCACGATGCCGGAGTCAGCATGCGCAACAAACTTGGCGAATCGCTCGCATCGATTCAAAAATATGACCTCCCAGTGGAGCAAGCAACGACGCCCTCGCTCGAAGCTCTTCAAGCCTATAGCGCAGCTTTGAAGATTAGGCAATCACGAGGAGACAACGAAGCATTGCCTCTACTGAAGCGTGCGGTCGATCTGGATCCGAACTTTGCAATGGCACACGCTGTTTTGGGAGCTGTCTACTCAAATCTCGACGACGCTGCCCAAGCCGCAGAGCACGCCCGCAAGGCCTATGAACTGCGGGACGAGGTAACTGAACGGGAGAAGTTTTACGTTGATTCTTCGTATTACCTTGTGGCTACAGGCGAACTAGAAAAAGAGATAGAGGTCTACGAACAGTGGAAACAAGCATACCCAAGAGATCGGATTCCCTACGAAAAATTGGCCTACTCCGATGGTTTTCTTGGTCAATACGAGAAAGCCACTGCGGGCTATCGTGAGGCCATCAAGCTCGAGCCAAATGACGTTGTCAACTATGTCGACTTGGCCAGCACATACATAATTCTCAGCCGGCTCGATCAAGCCCAGAGCGTTTTGGACGAATTGAAAGCCCGCAAGCTCGCGCATGAATATGTGCCACAAGTTTCTTATTTACTGGCCTTCATGCGAGGCGACGCCAAGGGCACGGAGAAGTTGATCTCCTCAGCTCCGGGGAACCCCGAAAGCGAAGACATTCTCTATTCGAGCCAGGCAGACACCGACGCATACTACGGGAGATTACAGAACTCCAGAAATTTTTCGCATAAGGCGATTGAATCTGCGCTGCGACATCAGGCCAAAGGAAGGGCCGCAGAATGGCAAGCACACGCGGCGTTGCGAGAAGCAGAACTTGGGAATGCAATGCTCGCACGTCAGCAAGCGACTCAAGCTTTGGCTACAAAGGAAGACATCCAGGAAGTGGCTGCGCTCGCGTTAGCGAGGGCGGGAGACATTAAGGGCGCAGAAAAACTTCTGGGTTATCTGACTAGGCGAGCGTCTACTGATTTGTGGGTTAACAACTATTGGATTCCCAGTATCAGAGCAGCAATCGAACTTGCTCGCCAACACCCTTCTGGAGCGATCGAAGCGCTGGAGATGACCAAGCCGTATGAACTCGGAGGAGACCCCATCACCCTCGATACCCTCTACCCCGTTTACCTACGCGGGCAGGCGTATCTCATGCAGGGAAAATCCGCCGAATCAGCCGCTGAGTTCCAGAAGATTCTTGATCACCGTGGTCGCATCGCGAACGGAACCATCGGCGTCCTCGTTTACCTTCAGCTCGGAAGAGCGTTTGCCCTGTCCTCAGAAACGCCGAAAGCACGCCACAACTATCAACAATTTCTTACGTTGTGGGAGAATGCCGATCCTGACGTTTCACTGCTCCCCGAAGCAAAAGCAGAATATTCCCACTTGGCTCAGTAACCCTCAAAGCCGTCACGAAACGAGATTTCTATTCACGGAGCGATTGTCCTGGAGCATCACTTCTTAACCTGAAAAACTGTGCCATGCTGATAGCGGCCCCCGCCTTCGGTAGCCCCGTAGAGTGATCCGTTGGAATCCAGAAGCAAGCCTGCACCGGGAGTACCTCCATCTGACTTGCCAGTGAATCCGTGCAAAACGCTTTCGGAACCAGTCACGACAGTAACGGAGAAAGCCGTTCCGCGGTTAGCTGGTCCTCCACTCAAAGTTGTGCCGTAAAGAACTCCACCCGATAGCACCAAAGCCGCCGTGGGCATTCCTCCATCGTTTCCCCCGGTGAACGTGTAAAGGACACTGAAGGCTGACCCGTCCATCGAATAAACAACACCTTTGCAACAACCGTAAGGTCTGTCGAGGTAAGGGCCGCCGATCGGTTCGTTTCCAGACGCCTTGCCACCATTCTCTGTCGTGCCGTAAAGCACGCCGTTCGCATCAAGAGTTAAACCGCCAAACGGATTCGCACCATCTGCGAGGTCACTAAAGTTGTACAAAACTGTTTCGGAGTTCGCTGTATCGATCTCAAAAACAGTTCCATATCCATGAGATCCGCCCGTAAACGTTGTGCCATAGAGGTTCCCGGCAGTGTCCAACGTTATGCCCGCTTTGGGATCCGCGCCGTCCGTCGGCTCGCCAGCGAAGCTATGAAGAACAGCTTCCGTCCCATTCGCATCGATGCCGAAAACAGTTCCGGAGTTGGAGGTGCCGCCTGCCTCGGTGGTTCCATAAAGATTTCCTGAGCCATCGATGATCAACCCAGCGTAAGGACTCGCCCCATCTGGATTCCCGGTGAAACTGTGAAGGACCGTCTCCGTGCCGCTCGCATCAATCTTGAAGACTGTCCCTAGGCCCGACGTCCCGCCCGCAGAGGTTGTTCCATACAAATTTCCAGCCCTGTCCAGCGCCAATTTTCCGTTCGGTGTCGCTCCGTCCGGACCAGTGAAGGTATGGAGCACAGTCTCTTGATTAGCTGTACTTAGCTTGAAGACGACTCCGAGTCCGTATGAACCGCCAGACGAAGCAGTTCCGTACAGGTTGCCGGCGGCATCCTGGATCAAAGTCGCTGTCGGTGCTGCACCGTCCTGGCCTTTGAAGGAGTAGTCAACGCCGAAGTGATTGCCCTTACCTTGTGATAAAGCTCCATCCGGCAAGGCCTGAACGCTACCTGCACTACTCATGACCGCAGTTGATTGTGTGTCGGACGCGGCACTCTTCATAGTTCGCTGGCCAAACGCGACAGTAAACGGAAGAAAAATCGCACACCATGCGAAAAGGAAGAGTAAGCGCCTCACCTTGGCCCCCAAGAGAATCCGGATGACGATCCGGGAAGTGTCTGGAAAGAGATCAGCAGGGGAGAGATCCGCTGACGAGCTGCGTCCGCCCGATTTCGGCAACTATACCAGAATTGCCTGGAGTCGTCGAGAACAGGCTACCGTAGCCCTTCTCGGCCAGAACCATTGACGACCTTCACATCGGGCAGCACCTTGGTCAGCAGATCGCCTATGCCCGCTCGATAGGCGTCGTCCCGCCGTGGACACTCGACCCGCCTCGAAGGGGAATGACCTGAGTCAACAGCTTCGCCACCACTAGTCTTCTGCCTCGTAGGTCCAGATCTGCGCGGGTTCGTTGCCTTTGGCAGGCAGACCCACGTAGAAACGATCGCGCTTGCTGAAGAAATATCCGGTGCGTACTCCGATACCCGACGGGACTTCTTCGAGCAGTTCGTAGTGGTTGGGGTCTTTTTGCTCGATCACGCTGATGAAGCCTTCGCCGCCGATCACGTAAATGCGCTTGCGGTTCGCATCGAAATAGACGTCGTCGCACTCGCCAGTCGCTCGGATGCGCGCGACCTCTTTGCCCGTCCGGGTGTCCAAGACGACCAACATCGGGGCCTTGCGCGTGACCGTGAATAATCGGTGATCCTCTTCGTTGAGCGCCATCGCGTAATTTCCGCGAAGACCCTTAAGCGGCCACTTGGCAACCGCTCCCGTTTTACGATCGATAGACTCGACTACGTTTCCCTGGTCGGGAACATTTACAAAGATGTGCTCGCCTGATGTTTCGATCTGGAATGACTCTGGATGGCCGCCAGTTTTGAAAACTTCTCCAACTCGTTCCTCCATTGCCGGATCAATCATAGCGATCCCGCCGTCTTCTTCTCCAAATCCTACGAACACCTTCTTGGAGGCCGCATCATAGCGGACATTATCGGGATCCGTTCCGAGGTCAATGCTTTTGCGCAGGGCATACGTCCCTCCATCGAAGACGTTGAGTTTGCCGTCGCCTGCGTCCGCGACAAACAGTTTGTCGATGTCGGGGACGTAGAGCGGGCCTTGCGGTTCGGAAACGCCGGTTATGCTATGTATCACGCGACCGGCGAACACATCGATAATTTCGACCGTATTATTACCCAACGCGGAAACGATCAGCCGCTTACGCTTCGGATCCGCAGTGAAGTGATCTAAACGGCCGGCGACATTGGGCACTGGAATCTCTTCTTCGAGCTGTAGCGTGGCAAATTGGCGAGCGCTCTTCTTGGCAGCAAGGGCCGGGTTTTTGCTGGAGGCATGTTGTGCGGTGGCTGCGATGCAGAAAGAAAGGAGGGTAAACATCGTCATCAAATATAAATTCGTGGGTTTCAAAGTCTTCTCCTTACGGTTGGGGCTCATAAACTAAAATCGCCGCATCCTCTTTATCGTTCGCGGGTGCAGCTACGTAGTAGCGGTTGAATTCTGGCGACCAGAATGACGTTCCAGCGCCGGGCCGCGTGGACACTTTGCCAATGAACTCGTAGTGGTCGGCGTCCTTTTGCTGGTAAGTCCATACCGAGCCAACGTCAAAGCCTCGGCCGCCCGAAACGTAAATCCGCTTGTGCGCCGCGTCGAAGTAAACACCGTCCATGCCTTGCACTGTCGGCAGGCTGGTAACCTCGGTTCCGGAAGCAGAATTGACAACGATCATCAAGGGCGTTCGAGTTCCCACGAAGAGTCGATGGGTTCTGTCGTCCAAAGCCATGTCGCCATCGCGTTCCCCCTTAACCTTCCAGGTCGCGACAACTTCAAGCTTCTTCGGATCAATGACTTCGATCTGTGAAAGCTTGGGAATCGCTACGAAAACGGTTTTACCAGCGTTGTCGGCCAGGATCTCGGCGGGGTGAGCACTGACCTTGACATCGCCTATCCGCTTGTCTTTCTTTGCGTCAATGACGGCCACTTCTCCGTAATCTTTGCCTCCGTCTTTCCCGTCATAACCGACGTAGAGCCGACTTTTGTGCGGATCATAAGCTACCCGGTTCGGTCCAGACTCGAGCGCTATGGAATCCAGTAAATCAAAGCTGTCGCCGAGGAAAATCCGGAGCATTCCATCATCGCCGCTGGCGACAAACAGCTTCTTTAACTGGCGAACGTAGAAGATACCCTGCGGCTTTTTGAATCCCGGAATGCTGCGCGTCCGCTTGCCTGCTTGAAGGTCCACGACTTCGATGGATCCATTTTCCAAGCCTGCTATAAACAGACGCTTTCCTCTCACGTCCACGTCCATGTGATCTAGGCGACCCTTGACCCCGGGCAGCGGAATGGTCTGCACCAACTTGAGTGGCTCTTGGGACCCTGCCGAAATCGCCATGCCGGCTGTGGCGATTACAAGCAACGAGAACATCTTTTTCATCATGACTCCGGATACGCAACCAACCCAACCAGATCATTGGTATACGCGATCCATCTGAAAACAACCTGAAGAGGCAAATTATTCGTTGGGAAGAATGTCGTGGCTGTTTCTGTTGAGAGGTGCGAAGGTTAAGAACCTAGAGCCATCGAGCCCAAAGTTATCGGGCCGCAGGGGTACCGAATCCTGAAATGGCCAAGGCTGGAAAGTCGAGCTTCTTTTCCAAATCGATAAATCGAGGATTCGAGCGAAGACCGTCAAGTTCGGGCTCAACCTGGAGGAAAACCAAGCCATTGGACCGATCCGCCAACGCTTTCTGAAGCCAATCCATCGCTATTTCGTTTTCGCTCAGCCCCGCATACACGATAGCGAAGTAATAAGGAGAGACGTACTGTTTCTTCGACTCTTCGAAAAGCTGAGCGAGAAGCTTCTCGGCCTCTTTCCGATTTCCGGAGCGGGCGTAGGTATGTGCCAGGGCAGAAACCATCATTGGCGTTGCATGGGAGAGATCGACTGCCTTCCGCAGTTCAGCCACTGCCAACTCAAACTGTCCCTTTTGTGCGTAAGCCTGCCCGGCCACCAGATGTGACAGCTCGTACGATGGATCCATTTCGAGCGTATTTTGCATCTGCTCAATCGCCCGATCGTATTGCCGAGCCATGTACAACCTCCATCCCAGGCTGAAATTGATTGAGATGGAGAGCGGATCGAGTTCGCGCGCCTTGTTGATCTTGTCGAAACTGTCCTGCGTGCGCCCGATCGCCATCAGATAGAGCGAGTATCGTTGGTACGCGGTGGCGTAGCTGGGGTTGAGCCGGATAGCACGCTGGAACCCTGCGTCCGCGCCAGTCCAGTCCCAGTCATAATTGAACTTGACCGTGGCTAGCGAAGTCTCCGCCTCGGCGAGAGTGGAATCAATCTCGAGTGCACGCTGGGCTGCCGCTTTTG
This sequence comes from uncultured Acidobacteriaceae bacterium, assembly GCA_963822545.1. Classification (GTDB taxonomy): domain Bacteria; phylum Acidobacteriota; class Terriglobia; order Terriglobales; family Acidobacteriaceae; genus Acidiflorens. Next base: position 8,612 of record CAWGIB010000008.1, on the reverse strand, counting down.
CTTTGGGCGCTGAGACCGAACTCGGCATGGTTCCAAAGATCGTCGCACTGATGATGGCGTAGCAATCAGAAAGTCCCGCGTAGGCGAGGGCGTAATTAGGATCCGTGCGGGTCGCTTCCTCGAAATAACTGATGGCGCGGGTCAGGTTCTCATCCGTTCTCTTATTCCAGTAGTAGCGGCCCTTAAGATAGGCCTCGTAGGCGTCGGGCGCGATCGCAGGCGCCTTGGCCAGCCGCTCCCGGTCTTCGGGAGTGAGCTTGATGCGTATTTCGTTCACGATCGCCGAAGAAACGCGGTTCTGCAGCGCGAGAACATCGCCAATCTGGCTTTCGTAGGTATCAGCCCACAGGTGGCGGTCCGTGGAAACCTGCACCAGTTCTGCCGTGATTCTGACTCGGCTGCCAACGCGGAGCACCGTACCTTCGACGACCGCGTCAACCTTCAACTCTCGTGCAATCTCCGACAGCGGTCTGCGTGTGCCTTTATACGCCATTGCGGTAGACCGCGAAATCACTCGGAGAGAACGTATCTTGGCCAAGTTGGTGATCAGCTCATCAGTCATGCCATCGGCAAAGTACTCTTGTTCCTTATCCCCGGAAAGGTCTTCCATTGGGAGGACCACCAGTGACGTGGTGCCGGATGAAAATCCGGAGCGCGAGCGGCTCCATAAGAACGCGACGATAACCAGCGCCGCAGCGGCTACAGCAACAGAACCCAAGAGAAAGATGCGTTTAGAAAATATCCGACTCCGTTCGACTACCCGCTGCGGCTCAGTAGAGGGCACTGCAATCGCGTGCGACGAAAGTAGGTCCTGCACTCCTGTTACGGGATGGGCCTCGTGATCTGGTGACGCAACCGGGCCCGGTGAAAAAAATACCTCTTCTACTGGAGCAATGAACCGGTATCCCCGCCGCGGGATCGTTTCAACGAAACGCGGACTTTCGGACGAGTCGCCGATGACTTCCCGCAACTTCATCACCGCGTTGTTGAGGCCGTGATCGAAATCGACAAACGTGTCGTCTTGCCAGAGGCGGCCTCGCAACTCATCGCGCGTGATGATTTCGCCGGGCTTTTCTAGTAGAACGGTCAGAATCTGGAAAGGTTGTTCTGGAAGCCGAAGGCGAAATCCATGTTTACGTAGTTCGCAAGCCTTAAGATCCGCTTCAAAAACGCCGAAACGCAAAATCTTTGCGCGTGTCGTAGGGGAATGCATGGTATCAACGGCGCCGATGGAGTATAGCGCCGTCGCTCGAAGAGGTCAATGAGGAGCGAGTGCATCCGCTTTCTTTTCAATGAGAAGACAAAGGACACAAAAATGTTGTCGATTGGAGAGCCCGAGCATTGCGTGTTCTCGGCGAAGCGGTTCTGATGGCGGGAATCTGTGGGGTTCCATAAAGTTCGCAGACGCTTTCAGGAGGATTCGATGACCATAAAGAGTCACGTGTGCACGACTCTGCTGCTCGTCTTGACGGGGTGCTTAGTGATCGCTGGACTGGTTGTTTTTTCGCAACCAGCCTTGGCACAGGTGGCCGGCGCTACCTTGTCAGGACTAGTCACCGACACTTCTGGCGCGACCGTATCAGGGGTTACAGTGTCGATCAAGAATGAGGGAACCGGCGAAGTGCACGAGGTGAAGGCCAATGAGGGCGGATTCTATTCCGTGCCGAACCTGCTACCTGGTACGTATGACGTTACCTTCTCAGCCCAAGGATTCAGTCAGACCGTTCAGAGAGGCGTAGTCCTCACGGTCGGCGCCGAACAGGCTCTGAATGCCAACTTGAAGCCAGGACAGGTCAAGGAAATTGTCGAGGTCACGAGCCTTCTTCCAGACATCCAAACCACGACTTCCGCAGTGAGTTCGACCGTGGACTCCAAAACCGTTCGCGATCTACCGCTGAATGGGCGTGATTGGGCGTCCCTGGCCACATTGGAACCCGGAGTCGTCGCCGTTCCAAACCAGGCGACTACCTCGTTTAACGCGAACAAAGGAAATCGCGGATTCGGTAACCAGATCACGGACTCAGGGCACCGTCCGAATGAAAACAACTATCGTTTGAACGGCATTTCTATCAATGACTACTCGAACGCTGCACCCGGCGGACCGACTGGCCTAAACCTCGGTGTCGACGCAATTCAGGAGTTTTCTGTCATCACCTCCGGCTACACGGCAGAGTATGGACGAACCTCCGGCGCCATCATCAACGCGATTACGAAGTCCGGTACCAACCGCTTTCACGGAACTGCGTTCGCGTTCGATCGGGACAAGATCTTCGACGCCCGCAACTTCTTCGACGGACCCCAGATCCCACCCTTCCGTCGTGTACAGTTCGGCGGCTCCGCGGGGGGTGCAATCATTAAAGACAAGACCTTCGTGTTCGGATCTTATGAAGGGTTGCGGCAAAACCAGTCCGCATCCGGTACGATCAACGTCCCGGACGCTGCATCACGTGCTGCCGCTGTGCCGGCAATCCAGCCTTATCTTGCGTTATGGCCCGTTGCTCCGGCTGGCACACCTGAAAACGGGAATGGAACCCAGACGTTTCCAGTGAGCATTAAAACGATCGCCAAAGAGAACAATGCCATTGCCCGCATCGACCATAAGATCTCAAATACCGATAGCCTTTGGGGCAGCTACTTCTTCGATTCCGGACCACAGCAGCAGGCAGATCCGTTGGGCAACACCGTCCACCAGGTGCTCTCCCGTCGACAAGCTCTCAGCATTGAAGAGACCCACATTTTCAGCGCGGCGTTTGTAAACACATTTCGCGCCGGACTCAACCGGGCATTAGGTAAGATCAATGACCCTGTTTCTGGCGACGCCGTTGCCACCGACCCTTCCCTTGCGATCGCGCCCGGTGCCAGAGCGACACCTCAGATTCCGGTGCTCCGGCCTTACGACAGCCTTTGGCTTGGGGGGATTCAATCGGTTCTCTCATGCTTGGAACTCCCTCCAGGTCGCGAATGATGCCTTCTTAACCCACGGACTTCACTCGATCAAAATCGGGTTTGCCTTCGAGCGCATGCAATATAACGTGCTCGAACAGCTCAGCCCGAACGGAAGAATGAGTACCTATAAAACGCTCGACTGTTTTCTGGGTGTCCCTGACGCTACCTGTCCGGCTCCGGACCCTATCAATGGAAATCCAGACCAACTGAATGCCCTTGCCCCGGGAGGCTCGCATGAGGTCGGATTCCGTGAAAGCCTCTTCGCCGGATACATTCAGGATGACTGGCGTGCGCGGCCGAATCTCACTATCAACCTCGGGTTACGCTATGAAATGACCACCCGTCCGACTGATGCCAACACCGTGCCGGGATATACGGTCAATGGCTATACCGTCGCAGCAGCGGGATTCCAGGAAATTATCAGCCTGGCGAATTGCACACCCGGCACAACCGCTTGCGGACCCGTCGGGCTGAGCAGCCCCATCATCAAGAACCCCACCACCAAAAACTTCGAACCGCGCATCGGGTTTGCGTGGGACCCATTTCGCGACGGGAAGACAGCGGTGCGCGCTGGCTTTGGAATGTTCGACGTGTTGCCTCTGCCTTATGAATTTGGCCTGAACACCGCCGCAACCGCGCCCTTCCAGATCATCGGTGCCGACAAAAATGCACTTTTAGGAACGGGAAGTCCCGACCCGAACGTCAACTTCAACGAACAATCCATCAGAAACCGGTTCATCGACGCATACCCGAAACGCGCTTTAGCGATGAACTGGAACTTAAATGTTCAGCGGGAACTAGCCGAAGGGTGGACTCTGTTTTTGGGCTATGTGGGATCGCGCACAACTCACCTTTCGGCGGCAGCGGACGACGTCAACCTCGTACAGCCGTCGGCAGTGGCGGGCGCTGGGCTCGTCTTTCCGTGCGATCCGTCGCTGACCGGTGGATTGCCCAACACGTGCGCGAATACCACAACCGGAACTCGTATCGATTCCAATTGGGGCGGCGGTGCAGGCATCCGGCCAGTTCTGTTCGACGGCTCGGCGTCCTACAACGCATTTCAGTCCCAAATCAAGAAGATGCTTAGCCAAGGATTCCAGGGACAACTCTCCTACACTTACGGACACTGCCGCGACACGAGTTCGGCTCCAGTCACCGGCGACACGTTTCTGAATTCCATTGCGGTCCCACTCATGCTGATCAAGTCCGCAAGAGTTGGGAATTGCGATTACGACATTCGCCATGTGGTCGCTGGTACTTTCCTCTGGGAGATTCCGTCGATGAAGGGCGGTTCTCGTGTCGTGTCGACGCTGACCGGTGGCTGGCAACTCGGCACCATCGTGTCCGCAACCAGCGGCGCTCCTTTTACCGTCACCGTAGGCGATGGCAACGATCCGCTCGGAACCGGATTCAACGGGGACTACTCGATGGATTTTGCGAGCCTGCTTCCTGGATGCAACCCGACCGGTAGTAGCGGCGTGAACTACATCAACACGAACTGCTTCACGCCGCCTTACGCGCCGGCGACGCTCCCGGTGGCGACCTCCGCCAATCCTTTCGGATGCGCTCCAAATTCTTTTCCCGCTTATCCGAATGCTGCACCGAGCGGTACCCAGTTCTGTTCGAACGTATTGGGCAACACGCGACGCAACGAATTCCACGGTCCTCCCCTCACCACCGTAGATTTCTCGGTCTTCAAGAACACCCATCTAACGGAAGCTATCAACCTGCAATTCCGGGCTGAGTTCTTCAACATTCTGAATCACACAAACTTCCTGTCCCCAGGGTTCCTCAACACGTTTGGTCAGAACAACTCAGTGTATGACTTCGACGGCAGTTCATTACCGACAGCATTGAATCAAACGTCAACCGCATCCCGACAACTGCAATTCGGATTGAAATTGATCTGGTAGGTTACTTCCCCCACGGGAACTGTGTGTCACAGCGCGGTTCCCGTTACCGCCACGAATGCTCTACCAACAAGTTGCTGGCCGAAAATCTGTTTTGCAACAAGACACCGATCCAAGTCATGACGAGGTAGCCGCTTGAATATTGACGCGACCCAAGAGTCTCCGCTCAGCAAAGTGGCTCGGCCGCGAGCAAGTTCTGTGCGCTGGGGAATCCTCTCCATCGTGATGGCCATTATGGCCGTGACTGCGCTGAACCGCCTCAACCTCAGTATCGCGGGCAAGCTGATTGAAGAGGAATTCTCCTTCGATACCATTAGCATGGGGCGGATCTTCAGCGCTTTCCTGTGGGGATACGGCGTGTTCCAGATCCCCTGGGGCTACATCTGCGACCGCATCGGTCCGCGTCGCACATTAACTGCCGCCATCATCCTGTTTGCCATTGGAGCTGGAGCCGTCGGCCTGGTCCCAAGTTTCGCCGCGATGACCGGTATCAGCGCGCTCGCCGCTTTCCGGTTGGTCCGTTTCCTTACAGGTATCGGCGAGGCGGCCATAACATCGAACGTCACTCGAGTAATTGCATCATGGACCGCAGTTCGTGAACGAGGCTTTGCGAGCGGCTTGCAGGTTTGCGGCTTGGGTATCGGCGGAACGCTTACGCCGATCTTCGTTGCCTGGACGATGATCCATTGGGGCTGGCGCGCATCCTTCGAGATTTGCGCTGTGCTTGCTTTTCTAGTAGTTGTGATCTGGCACTTATACGCGACCGATTGGCCGGAGGAACACCCCGGCGTTAATGAAGAGGAATTGCAAGCGATCCATCCGGGATCGCGAAAGGGCGAGAGGCTTGCCTTAGCGCATACACCAACAACAGTGCCTTGGTTGAAGATTCTGACGAGCCTTTCAGTGTGGGGATTGATTCTCGGTTACGGCTGTCAGGGATACGCGTTCTATGTCTACTACAACTGGTTCTATTTTTATGCTGTCAAAGTGCGGGGTTTGGGGATCATGGACGCCGCCGCATGGACTTCGGCTCCGTTTCTGGCCATGGCAGTACTGTCTCCTGTGGGAGGCTGGTTTTCGGATCGTCTGACCCGAGTAACAGATCGACGGAAAGCCCGTCTTACCGCCGTCTGGCTCGGCATGGGGTTGGGCGGACTGCTTTTGTACACCGGCAATCACCTTACTGTGACGGCGATTGCGTTGCCGATGATCGCGCTGGCGGCAGGCTTCACGATGTTTGCAGCCGCAAATTACTGGGCGGCTTGTATCGACTTGGCGCCGGGATATTCCGCTTCCCTCTCGGCGCTCATGAATACGGTCGGAAGCGTCGGAGGGGTAGTCTCCTCCACCGTCACCGCCTCGATCGCGGTGCATTCGGGATGGAAGCCAGCCCTTGACCTGGCAGTATGGATCACGCTCGCGTCTGGCTTGCTCTTCACACTTGTCAACGTCAATCACACGATCGATGAACAACCGACCGAACGGTAGCAGCGGAGACGTAGGCCTAGTGGTTCCGTTGGGACGCTGGCCGCAGCACGCTCTGCCCAAAATCCCCATCTACCGCCAGGATTGCAAGCACTTGAAATAAGAAGGGGCGACTACCCACTGCTCCGCTGGCCATAAACAGGTGATTGTGGCCGTCTTCGTAGAGACGGATTCCGCAATGGTTATGCACACTCGGCCAAGAAGACGGTCGCGCTTACAGTCCCACTTCGAGTATCGAGATCGCCGACGTGCGTAAAGGGATTAAGCGTGCCGTTGCGGAGTAAGGTTCTGGGTTCGTAAGCTGTGGAGAATCGTCTCGGTCCCAGAAGTCGTTACTTCAAACACCGTACCATACCCGTTGTAGTGGCAATGTTGCGCCAACTGTGTCGGGTCACTAGTTCTCTCCCCTTCAGGTAGTTTTCAGGTTCGACCACTAGCGTCATCCCTGAGGTGTTTCTCCATGACAATGACGCGACTCGCTGCAGTTGCCGCAGCCGGCACCGTGCTTTCCTCCGTTCTTGCTATAGCGCAACATCAGGAGAAAAAGATTCAACGATCAGATTTGCCACCGGCAGTGGAGAAGGCTGTGGCTGAGCAAAGCAAGGGCGCAACGGTACGCGGTTTTTCGCGGGAGAAGGAGAACGGGCAGACCTATTACGAAGCTGAGCTGATGGTCAACGGGCACCCGAAAGACTTCCTCATCGATGTGAACGGTTCGGTGGTCGAAGTGGAAGAACAGGTTTCCACTGAATCCCTTCCTTCTGCGGTGCGCCAGGGCCTGCAGCACAAAGCCGGAAAGGGCAAGCTCGTCAAAGTTGAGACCCTTACCAAGAAGGATAAGCTGGTGGCCTACGAGGCCAAAGTCCTCACCAATGGAAAGACGTCAGAAGTGCAGGTCGGTACGGACGGGAAAGCTTTAGACCACGAGGAATAATGCGTGATGGAAGTTGATTCCGCAACTCCAGATGGAGGATCTATGTGCTCTCGGAATGTACTTGCTGGTTTTCTGATCGCAATGGTCTTGTGCGCGCTTAGCGCCCCTGTTGCTGCGCAGGGCACCTGGGCAGTCGAGAAAACCTTTCACATCGGCGGTGACGGCGGCATGGACTACGTCACCCTGGATGCCAAGAATCATCGGCTCTATGTTCCCCGAAGCACCCACACCATGGTCATCGATGCCGATTCTGGCAAGACTCTCGCCGACATTCCCGGCCAGAAGCATAACCATGGGGTCGCCATTGTTCCCGAGGCCGGACGAGGATTCATCAGCGACGGCGAGCGGCGCGGTCGTGATTTTCGATCTCAAAACGAATGCTGTCTTGGGAACGCTCAAAGCGCGTCCCGATGCTGACGGCATCATCTTCGACAAGGCCAGCGGTCTCGTGCTGGTCGTCTCGGGTGACGACGGAGTTCTGATGACGCTCAAGCCAGACGTCGATCCGAAGACCGGATCCATCGATGCCCCCATTGACTTGGGCGGCAAGCCAGAGTTTCTTGCCGCCGACGGGGCCGGTAAGGTCTATATCAATCTCGAGGACAAGGACCTGGTCGCTGTGGTCGACATCAAAGCAAGGAAAGTTTTGGCGCGCTGGCCGGTCGCTCCCGGGGGCTCACCCGTGGGCCTATCGATCGACACCTCGAAGAAACGACTTTTCATTGGATGTCGAAAGCCACAAAAGCTGATTGTGATGAGCACGGACAATGGCAAGATCCTCGCCGATTTACCGATCGGCGCAGGCGTGGATGCCACGAAGTTCGACGGTCACCAGGCATTCGCGAGCTGCCGGGACGGCAAACTTAACATCGCAGGAGAGAATGCGTCCGGTAAGTTCGAGATTGTGCAGACGGTGACGACTCCAGTGGGCGCCAAAACAATGGATGTTGATCCAGAGATGCATAAGGTATATCTGCCCACAGCGGAGTTTGCGGAACCGAAACCGGGAACAAACGGTCGTCCCGTCGCGAAGCCCGGGACGTTTATGATCGTCGTTGTCGGGCAGCACTAAGAAAAAAGGATGGCGATTCTCGGATTGTCGCTGGAGTGAATGCGTTCCCCAAAGGGTCCATTTGGCTCTATCAATTCGGTGCATCACGCTCAACTAGCGTTCATCGAGGCTTCACCTTGAAGGGTTGAACTTTGAGTAGCTCCGAAATAAAATTCCCGATCATTCCAGGAGGCAACCCGTGTACTCCCCCTTGGCCCTTGGTTTTTCGTCAACAAAATATTCGTGCATCTCGCTCAGCTGTGTTCTGACACTTCTTTTTCTCGTT
>CAWGIB010000007.1:0-42104 GCA_963822545.1 uncultured Acidobacteriaceae bacterium | reverse complement strand
GATTCCAACCGGCGTCACCCAGCGCGAGGCAGCAGCGGCGATCCTGCAAGGGATGACGGCGCGCTGTCTGCGTTTACGACACGCATCCATTGGGTAAAGGCGAGACGGCGCTGATCGTGCGGCGGCTGGCGGCGTGGGATTGCTGCTTGTACAGATGGCGCACAACATGGCACGCGCATTATTGCCACTGTCGACGGAGGAAAAGGCGAAACCGGCGCGCGGGGCGGCAGCGGAATCATCCTTTATACGCAGGCCGATTTGAGTTTTAGACAAAAGGCTGACTGACGGCAAAGGCGTCATGTGGTGTATGACTCGGTGGGCAAGACGACATTCGAAAAGGGACTGAACGTATTGCGGCCGCGCGGGATGATGGCGCTGTTTGGAAGTTTGAGCGGAGCGGTGGCTCCGTTTGACCCGCTGGTGCTCACGCAAAAGGGATCGCTGTTCCTGACGCGTCCATCGCTTGGCTCCTACGTGATCACTGGTGAGGAATTACAGAACCGGGAGGGAGCAGTGTTTGGGATAATTCGCAATCACAAGCTAGAGTCGATGAGCATGTGTATGCACTGGCGCAGGCGCAGCAGGCGCATCGCGACTTGGAAGGGCGGAAAGCCTCTGGGAAGATATTACTGATACCGAATTAACGCTTCCGATGCCATTCCTCGAACTGAAAAGGTCACCGCACGCGTCTGAGGCCTCACCAGTTCAGATTCACTACTGGGATGTGGGCAGTGGTCCGCCCGTAGTGTTTTTGCATGGCGGCTGGGGATATGGAGTGTATCGATCGACCGGCAGATCGAGGCCTTGAAGGATCGAGTTCGCTACGTCATTCCTGATCGTTCGTGCCATGGAAGGTCCTCAGATTTTCCGGACGAGATGAGAACAGACTTTCATCGCAGAGCAGCGGAAGAGACGTTGCTCTGCTCGACGCGCTGGGAATCGAGCGTGCCGTATCTTGGGGATATAGCGACGGGGCGGTGATTGCGGCGATGATCGGAATGCGCGCACCGGAGCGATGCGAGCGGCTGATACTGGAGGCGTTTCATTTTTACCGGAGGAAGCCGAGTTCACGGAACTTTTTTCAGCGATTTGCCGATCATCCTGAACTCGTGACGAAAGCTTCAAAACTTGCTCTTCACGGATCATGGCGCGACGCACTGGAAGAATGCGGTGCAGAGGAATTGTCGCGTCTGGTTGAGTTTGCGGCCGAGAGTGGGAGTCCGGATGAAGATCTGTATGGCGGGCGTCTCGGCGAGTTGCGAGTACCAACTACATTTGTGCACGGCAGACGCGATCCTCGAACGGAGCCAGGAGAGATTGAAAGGGCGAGCGAAGCGACTGCAGGGGCGGAGGTACGTTTCCTTGAGGAGGGGCGGCACAGCCCGCATAGTGAAGAGGCGTCGTGGCGGGAATGGAACGGAATTCTGGGGGAAGTGCTCTTTGGGAAGTAGAATCCAGGAACTGATTTAGGGTTGCGGCCTCCTTTTACCGCAGCGGCTAAAGCCGTCTGCTATCTGAGTTCTCAGATCGCAGCGATAAATCGCTGCGCCACCCAAAATCAAAAACCGCAACTCAGAACCGCAGTTCCGAATCAAGAACCGCAGTTCCGAATCAAGAACCGCAGTTCCGAAATGAAGACCCTGCGCGATCCCAAGGCAACTGTTGGACGACTCAGGTTACACCTTCTTCTTGCGCGAGTAATTCCTTAGATACGAAGGGAATTCTTGCTGGCAGCGATCATCTCGTATGGGCGCACCTACCGTCGTGTCCAGCGGAATGACACCGGCCCAAGTGGGGAATGGATAGTCTTCTTCGTCGTCGATGGGAGGGCCTACTCGCACTTTCGCGGAAAATTCTTCGATTGGAATTTTGAGAACGGAAGTGGCTTTCAATTCCTTTTCATTGGGTTGGCGCGAGTCGTCCCAGCGATGGGGAATGATGTGTTCGCTGAGGGCACGGAGGGCGGATAGCTTTTCTGCCGGGTCGTCGACCAGGGTCGCGGCGCCGAGGATCACGACGGAGCGGTAGTTCATCGAGTGATTGAAGACCGAGCGGGCGAGGACGAGTCCGTCGAGCAGAGTGACGGTGATGCAGACCGGAAGGCCTTGGTTGAGATTACGCAGCATGCGACTGGCGGCGGAGCCATGAACGTAAAGGATGTTTCCGGCACGTCCATAAGAGGTAGGAATGACATAAGGCTGGCCGTCGGCGACGAAACCGATGTGGCAGAGGAAAGCTTCGTCGAGAATTTGATTGACGGCTTCGCGATCGTAAACGGCGCGCTGTGGTTCGCGGACAACGCGGGTGCGGGGCGTGGGATTTGTAGACATCGGAGAGGGAGTCCTTCGGCAGGCGCCAAGAATGGTGAAGGGCGATTTTAGCAGGTCGGGCCGTGAAACCCAGGCCTCCCGCCGCACAGCCAATGGACGGACCTTGATTATTTTTTCTGTCGGCGTGCCGGCAATCTTTGCGGCTTTTCTTCAATCACGGCGAACTGGATCTTCTTTTCCACGGGATCGATGCGATCTACGAGGACGCGGATGCGGTCGCCCATGCTGTAGGTTTTTTGCGTGCGCTGGCCGATGATCTGGCGGGTGTTTTCGTGGTAAGTGAAGTGGTCGCCGGCTAGGGTGTTGAGAGGGACGAGGCCTTCTACGAATAGGTCGGTGAGTTCGACGAAGAATCCATACTTGGTGACGCTGATGATTAGGCCGTCGAAATCTTCTCCGACGCGGTGCTCCATGAATTTTGCCTTTTTCCATTCCATCAGCTCGCGTTCGGCGTCATCGGCGCGGCGTTCGGAGTGGCTGGATTCTTCGGCGATGGCGTGGAGTTCGTCGAGTGGGATGGGGCCGCCGAGCGGCTCTAGTGCTTGTTGATGAGCGTCGTGGTCTCGGCGCTTGGACCAGGGGGACGGAGGTGCCTCAGGGGCTGAAGCCCGGTCTGAAGATGCGCGGGACGCGGTCCTAAAGGGCCGCTCTCACGGAGCGTGACGATGCAGTTGCCTGCTGCATTCTGGACTCCCGGGTTGCGCCAGTAACTGCGTTCTTACGGCGCTCCGCGGATGGGACTGTGTCAATTGTGGCGACGCTCGAGACTCCTACCGGGATTTCTCCGTCCATCTTTTCTGGTGAGTCGCGGAGGACTTCTTTCAGGATGCGGTGGACGATCAGGTCAGGATAGCGGCGGATGGGCGAGGTGAAATGCGTGTAGGTTGTTGCCGCCAGGGCGAAGTGTCCGCGATTTTCCTCGGAGTAGCGGGCTTGTTTCAGAGAGCGCAGCATCAGGAAACTCAAAATTCTTTCTTCTGGCTTGCCTGCGACTTTCTCGGCAAGCTTTTGATACATGCGCGGGGTGATGTGGACTTCTTTGGGGACTTCGATGTCTCGGGTGTGCTTGCCGGTGCCTCGCACGTCGCGGCGGTCGGCTTTGAGTTGGACGCGCTGGATGGGAAGCGCTCCGACGCCTAGCGAGTAGCCGAAGGTGGCGGCGATTACTTCGAAGTCGCAGACGCGCTTCGCGTCGGGCTTTTCGTGGACGCGGTAGAGAGAGGCGATACGTTTGTTTTCGAGGTAGTGGGCTACGCACTCGTTGGCCGAGAGCATGAACTCTTCAATGAGGCGGTGCGCGATGTTGCGCTCGGAGCGAGTGATGCTTTTCATCAGGCCGAATTCGTCGAACTCAATGACAGGCTCCGGAAGATCGAAGTCGATTGAACCGCGACGCTCCCGTTTTCGATTGAGGATCGTCGCCAGGTCGCGCATGCGTTCGAAGTGCTCGACCTGCGTTTTATAACGGTTGCAGGCCGCGGCGTCGCCTTCGATCACGGCGTTGACTGCGGTGTAGGTCATGCGTTCCGCGGAGCGAATTACTCCTTCGTTGACCTCGTAGCCGACGATTTCTCCACGGTGGTCGATCTCCATGGTGCAAGAGAGGACGAGCCGATCGACCTGCGGACGGAGGCTACAGATGTCGGTGGAGAGTTCAAGCGGCAGCATGGGAACGGCGCGGTCGGGGAAGTAGACGCTAGTGCCGCGTAAGCGCGCTTCCTGATCGAGCGGCGAGTCGGGCGTGACGTAGTGGGCGACGTCGGCGATGTGGACCTGAAGTTCGTAATTGCCGTTTGCGAGTTGACGAACGAGGACGGCGTCGTCGAAGTCGCGCGCGGTTTCTCCGTCGATGGTGACGATAGGAAGATCGCGGTAGTCGCGGCGGTGGCGGAGTTCTTGTGCGGGGATTACATTTTCGATTGCCTGCGCTTCTTCGATTACTTCGGGTGGAAAGCGATGCGGTAGGTGAAACTTGCGGATCATGATTTCGACGTCGACGCCGAAGTCATTTTCCTGGCCGAGGATTTCGATGACGCGGCCGCGGGGGTTTTGAGTGGCGCTCGGCCAGTCGGTAATTTCTACGTCGACGACTACGCCTTCGAGATCCTGCCAGTCGGTGTGGCGGGCGGCCTGGTCGCCGATTACGCGGTCCTTGGATTTCTTCTGGGCTGGTGACCGCGTTTTTCCATCTGTTTCTCCTGAAGCACTGGCGTCGGACTTGACTGCAGAGTGCGCGGAGTCCGCAGGGGATTGGGGGATTTCGGCTCCTGGTGGGATGATGATTTCCTGCGTAACTTTGTCGTCGATGGGTTTTACGTAGTTACTGCGGCGGTCGTAGTGGAAGATGCCGACGACGGTGGGATGCGCGCGATCTACTGAGCGGATTATGCGGCCTTCTGCCCGGCCGTCGGGGCGGAAATTCGCAATCTCTACGAGTACGCGATCGCCATGCATGGAACTTCCGGTAGCGTGCGGAGGAATGAAGACGTCGCCAGCGAGGCGCGACTTGAGACTTGGGTCGAGAGAGGCGGCATCAGGAGTTACGAATCCGTAGCCGTCGCGATGCATGCTGAGACGGCCGACAAAAGTGTTGCGGTTGGTCTTTGCCTGCGGGATCGAATAGCGGCCTTGATCAATTTCCTGAAGTTGACCCTTCTTTACGAGAGCGTATAGGCGGTCAGTCAACTCGCGGCGAGCTTCGCCTCCGCGTGCTCCGAGTTCGCGAAGGAGTTGCTTGTGGCTAGCCGTTTTCTTGGGCTGGCGCTCTATGTGGCGGAGGATAGTGGAATCGGAGAAGGGCATTTTGTAATTTTGCGATCGGGTAATTTGGTAATTGAAAATCCTTTTAAGCCGGGGTTTTGAAATTGCAAAATTATCCGATTACCAAATTACCAAATCTTATTTCAGATATTTCTCCTTCATAACGCGGCGGTGGTGGAGTTCGTGGCCGGCGATGAGGAAGGCCAGGGCTCGCGCGGTGATCTCCTTGTTATTGGCCGTGCCACTTCGTTCCGAGGCTTCGGTATCTAGGTTCCGGAATAGATGAACGGTTGCATTGCGGATTATCGCGAACTCGTCCAGCAAATCTGCGATTGTGCGGCGACCGAATTTCCCGTTGGGGACATAGTCGTCCTGTTCGAAGCCTTCGATCGGCGTTTTGTCGCCGCGGGCAATGCGCATGGCGCGATAGCTCATGATGCGTTCGGTGTCGCTCATGTGGCCGAGGACTTCCTTGATGCTCCACTTGCCGGGAGCGTAGCGAAAGTCACCTTGCTGCTCAGGGAGCGAGCGCAGAAGAGTTCGAGTGTCCTGGATCTGGTTTTGAAGTGTGGCGACGATGTCGTCTGTGCTAACGAGCGAAATGTAGCGCTCATAATAAGGATCGTATTCGGCGGGCGCGGGACGGCTGATGCTGGTGGAGAGTGTGCTCATAGAATCCCCTTGGGACGTTAAATTCCTCGACGGTTTGACCCCACACAATCCATATTAGCGCGATCGAAAGCTCCGCGAGAACGAGGCGGGATGTGGGAAGAAATAACGCAGGGTGGGAAGCGATTACTCGGATCGTGATCTCAATCGCGATGGGTTGAGGTTAGGGGAACCAAGGAAAACCCTACAAAAAGCTGGATTTCCACAGCACATTCGCGGGTTATCGGGAGTAGAATCGATTTGGCCACCGAAATGCGGCGGTGGATGTCAATCCCTTATTACAGGAAAGGATTTTGAGCACAATGTGGAAGCCCACGAATCAACCTGCGACACCTGGCCGGCCGGCTGAGCCGGAACGTCCAAGTATGTCTACGCCGACGCCATCTTCGATATCGAGCGAGCCTGCGGCGGCGGCACCGCGTCCGGTTACCACTACCACTTCGGATCAGGCCACCATTGGCAAGTCGCTGGTGATTAAAGGCGAAGTGACCGGTTCTGAGTCTCTATATATTGACGGGCGGGTCGAAGGATCGATTAACCTCTCGGGCAATCGCGTGACCGTGGGCCGGAACGGCGTGGTCGCGGCGAACATCAACGCGAGAGAGATTGTGGTGCTGGGCAAAGTGCGCGGCAATCTTACGGCGAGTGACCGCGTCGATATCCGCAGCGACGGTTCGCTGACCGGCGACGTAGTGGCGGCGCGCATCTCGATCGAAGATGGCGCGTTCTTTAAGGGTGGTATTGATATCCGAAAGACGGGCGGAAAGCCGGAAGAAGTGAAGGCGGCTTCGGCATCGGCTAATACGCCGGAACCGGCGATCGCGGCGAGAGCGTAAAGACGACGGCTTTAGGCGCTGGGCTTTAGACTCCAGGCAGTCCGCCATCGGCTCTAACGTGTGGCCGTACAGTATTGGGGCACCCGTGATTGGGGTGCCCTTTTGGTTTTTGGGGCGACCGCTAAGGGGACGGCTGGAACGGATGCAAGGTCGGCATCGCTGAAGCAATGGCCCTGACATGACGCCTAAAGCCCACAGAGCCTAACGTCGTTTTTAGGGCTCCGTTCCTGCTGACACTGTTTCTATTGCTTGGCCTTCGGTGACGCCCGGGAGATCGGGTGATTTTCTTCTTCGAAAATCTGAAGGCAGGCTTGAGCGAAGGAGCCAGAGACCTGCGGCTACGGCTGCGGCCCAGGTTAAAGATCCGAGGGCGAGCGCTAGAAGATCCGCGCGGCGACTGCCATTGAGCTGGATGCTACGCATGACTTCGTAACTCAGTCCTCCGGAAACGACTCCTACAAGAGCAGCTTTGCTCAATTCCTTCCAGTTCATGCCGCCGAATGGGACCATGCCGCGAATGTGCAGGAGCAGGGCAATCGCCAGCGCGTTACAGGCGATTCCGACGTCAGAGGCGATGGCCAGCCCGGTGAAAGAGAAGGTTCGAAACAGCAACGAGTATATGGGGAAAGAGGCTACCGTGATCAAGGTGGTCGCGATCATGGGCGTGAGAGTATTGCCTGAGGCGTAGAAGGCGCGAGCATATAAAGCCTGGCTCGACCACAACGCCAATGACAGTGAAAACCAGAAAAAGTAAATAGCGGTCGAATGCATATCCGCGACAGTGAAGCTTCCGCGGCGATAGACAAGATCGATGAGTGGAACGGCGATCGCCATCATCCATCCCGTCATGAGCAGGGATGCGGCCGTGATGCGATAGACGGATGCATTGACGGTGGCGGCGAATTCTTCGAGTTTTTTTTCTCCAAACAGACGCGAGAAAAAAGGAAGGGAGGCTTGGCCAGCGGCCTGTCCGAGGATGGCGATGGGGACGGCGAAGAGCCGCTTGGCGTAGTTCAGGCGGGCGATGTCTCCGACTCCGCTCGAAGCAAAGTAACGGATGAACCAGTCGTCCACGGTGACCAGGGAGAAGCCCAGCATGAGGGGAATGGAGAGGCGAACCCATTTGCGAAATGCGGCGTTGTGGATATCAAACGAAGGACGGTATCCCGTACCGATTTTGGCGGCGCCGATGGCGTTGACAAGGAATGGTCCGGCAATGCTCCCGATGAGCGCGCCATAGGCGAGCGAAGCGATACCGAAATGACGGCCGCCGGCGACTCCTCCGACGATGATGAACACGTTGTAGATCAATGGGCCAAGCGCGGGAAATAAAAACAGGCGATGCGAAAGTAAGACTGCGGAGACGACTCCGCCAACATAAAAGAAGATCTGTGCTGGAAGTAGGATGCGCGTGAGATGCACGCAAAGCTGCATCTGCTCCGGCTTGAAGTGGGGAACCATCCAGCTGACGATCTGCAAGGTGAAGATCTCGGCCAGAACGGTGCCCGCGATCAGCACCGTGGTCATCACAGTGACTATGACGGAGAATGTCTTCTGCGCATCCGCTTCGCGCTTCTCGGTTAGAAAACCAGTGTAGATAGAGATGAAAGTAATCG
Organism: uncultured Acidobacteriaceae bacterium; assembly: GCA_963822545.1. GTDB lineage: Bacteria > Acidobacteriota > Terriglobia > Terriglobales > Acidobacteriaceae > Acidiflorens. Next base: position 33,893 of record CAWGIB010000007.1, on the reverse strand, counting down.
AAGCGGTGCCGCCAGCAACGAGGTAGTTCAGCAGATCGGGGAGCGTAAACGCGGCGCTGTACGCGTCGGTGAGGTGGGTTGCGCCGAAGGCGTAGGCAATGTAGGCCTCGCGCAGGTATCCGATGACGCGCGAGAGGGTGATGGCGGACATCAACAGCAGCGTGGCGGAGAAGGCCGTGTGCTGGTGCGATGGCCGGAAGAAGCGAAGAAGACGCATCCTCTGCAGGTTAACGCATCTGGGAGTTATGGAGGGCGTTGATTAATGAGCACGAATCGCGGATGACAAGTGTGGGAAGTCAAAAGTCAGAAGTCAGAATGCAAAAGTAAATTCAAACCCCTGTGAGACGCGGGTTCGGTTGTTGCGCGCCCCACGTGCGATCTTCTTTGACACCCCTTTCGCCCAAACCGATAATCTCTGGGTGACCGATTCAACTCTCGCTTCGCAAAATCTTCGCACCCCCGTACTTCGTCGTTCGTTCCGCAAGCCTTATCCCTCAGCGGTGCGCGGCGAGGGCGTCTATGTTTGGGATTCGGATGGCAATCGCTACCTGGATTTTTCTGGGTCGGCAGCGGTGAACTTTATTGGGCATGGCGTGCGCGAAATCGGGGAGGCGATGGCAGAGCAGGCGCGGCAGTTGGAGTTTGTGCATACCGCCAGTTCACAACTCCGGTGGCGGAGGAGTTTGCGGCGGAGTTGCTGGAGTTCGCGGGGCCGAATTTTACGGGTGGAGCGGTTTACTTTACTTCGGGCGGATCGGAGTCGGTGGAGACGGCGCTGAAGATGGCGCGGCAATATCAGGTGGAGATTGGCGAGACGAAGCGGTATCAGATTCTTGCCCGCAATCAGAGCTATCACGGATCGACGCTGGGGGCGCTGGCGGTTTCCGGCAACAAGAAGAGGCGCGAAATTTATCTGCCGATGGTCCGCGAGTTTGAGCACGTCGGCATGCCCTATTGCTACCGTTGCGCTTTCGATTGCACCGACAGTTGCTACAACTGCGGGCAACAATATGCAGCGGAGTTGGAGCGGGCGATCGAGAGCGCGAACGGCGCGGTGGGGATTTATTTTTGAGCCGATGAGCGGGGCGACGCTTGGGGCGGTGGTGCCTCCTCCGGGCTATCTTGCGGCGGTTGCCGAGATTTGCCGGCGACAGGGAGTGTTACTCATCGCGGATGAAGTGATGACGGGGATGGGACGGACGGGGCGAAATTTTGCAGTCGAGCATTCAGGAGTTGCGCCGGACATTCTGATCACGGCGAAGGGACTCTCTTCCGGATATGCGCCTTTGGGCGCGGTCATTGCCGGCAAGAAAGTCGTGGAGGCAGTTGCCCAAGGCTCTGGCGCGTTTCTGCATGGTTTTACGTACAATGCTCATCCGATTTCCGCCGCGGCGGGACGCGCGGTGTTGCGGCGGATACAATCTCAGCAATTAGTTGGTTTGGCGGATTCGGCGGTCGCCGAGACTGCGGGATCGGCGCTCAGAATCGCACTTGAGAGTCTGCGTGATCTGGATGTGGTGGGGGATGTTCGCGGATTGGGGCTGCTCTGGGGCATCGAGTTTGTGGCGGACAAGAAGAGCAAAGCTCCGTTTCCGCCGAAGGACAATTTTGCAGGGCGCGTGGGTGCCGCGTGTGCTCGGCGTGGATTGCTGGTGTATCCGATGCAGGGGTGCGTGGACGGGACTGCTGGCGACCATTTGTTGATCGCGCCTCCGGCGGTCATTACGGCCGATGAGATCGCTTGTGCGGTGCAGCAGTTGAGGGATTTGATCGCTGAATGCTAGTGTCCGGCTTTGCTGGAATGTGCCACGATGCTTGCCCTCCAAGAAAATGGTGTCGTTAAAAAGTCTTCATTGCCAGTGATTCATAACTCGACGACAATGCAGGGCGGAGACGAGTCTTGCCCGATCAACTGATTCAAGCCCCGCCGGCGAAGGCGACCGGCGGCGAGTTTCAACAAGCTACCCGTGTCCATGGCAGCTTGCTGGCGGCGGGAGAAAAGCGCGCTCTGGTCTGGATGGCGGAGCGGATGCCATCGTGGGTGAATTCCGATCACCTGACGGCGATAGGTTTCGCGGGACAGATTGGGACCGGAGCCTGCTACGCGCTTGCCGGACGCGACCGGCGCATGCTGCTCGCGGCGATTGTTTGCCTGGCGGTGAACTGGTTCGGTGACAGCCTCGACGGGACGCTGGCACGCGTGCGAAATCAACAACGGCCGCGTTACGGATTTTATGTCGACCACATGATTGATTCGATTGGCGCGACTGCCATGATGGGCGGCCTCGCGCTATCGGGATATATGCATCCAGTAATTGCGATTGGGTTGCTGATCGCATTTCTCCTTCTGTCTATCCAGTCGTATCTAGCGACCTACACAATCAAGGAATTCCATCTGTCGATGTGGCATTTCGGCCCTACGGAGTTGCGAATTTTGCTCGCGGTGGGGAACCTGGCGCTCTTCCGGTGGGCTTGGGTGATTCATGGGCGCTTCCGGCTGTTTGATATCGGCGGCGCGATTGGACTTGTGGGAATGACGATGATGTTGGTGGTATCCACGTTGAAGAACACTTTGCGGCTCTATCGCGAAGAGAGAGTTCCGTGAAGAACAGCTCTGAGCGCTCAGCTATCAGCTCTCAGCAAGGCCAAAAGCAAACCATCCTGCGGTGGATCAAGTTCAATACGGTTGGTGGCGTTGGAATTGTTGTGCAACTGGGAGCGTTGGCTTTGTTCCGGTCAGTGCTACACCTTAATTACCTCGTTGCGACAGCTTTGGCCGTCGAGACAGCTGTGATCCATAACTTTCTTTGGCATGAGCGCTTCACGTGGCGAGACCGTCCGGCGGCGCGACGGTCGCAGTCGCTGGTGAGGTTCGTGAAATTCAATGCCACTAACGGGGCGGTTTCTCTTGTGGGGAATTTGCTGATCATGCGGGCGCTCGTGGGACAGTTTCACATGAATTATGTAATCGCCAACTTGATTGCCGTGACGGTGTGCTCGCTGGCTAATTTTCTGCTGAGCGATTGGGTTGTATTTGAGAAGGTGGCTGGGGAGTAGGCTGCTACTTCTTTCGCCCCTCCGGGGCTGGGGCGTTTTCTGTGTCTAACCCACGGCTGGCGCCGTGGGCTTCACTTTTGCGCCGCTTTGGGGGCTTTCGTCGGCCGAGACGACTTACCTTCGTTGCTTCACCTTTTAGGGGTTACGGCGCGAGCGTTTCCGGGATATACTTTAAGCAGTGTTTATGCGGCCAAATGGTTCCATCTCGATGATGTGCTGGGTCGAAGGACGGGCCTGTCCGAGGCGGTACCTCTCCGTGCTGCCTTCGCATGTACGCGCCAATCTCTTTGGCAGCGACTAGTTTTCATTCTCCTCACAAATGTTAGTGGTGGCGGAACTTCGTCCCAACCGTGACGAATTAGCCGGGTCCAAGGCTTCGAGCCGCGAGCTTCGAGCTGGTAGCAAACAAGCCCATCGCCACTCAGCACTTTCCTACAAATCAATCGTTCTTAGGAGAACTTGCCATGACGACTAAAACTTTGACCATCGGCCCCAAGATCATCACCGCTCTTCCGGGCCCCCATGCCAAGCGCATTCTCGCTGGCGACGACAAATATATTTCGCCTTCCTATACGCGTTCCTATCCGCTGGTTGCCAAGCGCGGGCGCGGGATTGTTGTTGAGGATGTAGACGGCAACGAGTTCTTTGATTTCTCCGCGGGCATCGCCGTGACCTCGACCGGCCATTGCCATCCTGAAGTAGTAGCCGCGATTCAGAAGCAGGCAGGCGAACTGATTCACATGTCTGGCACCGACTTTTATTACGAGAGCATGGTGACGTTGGCGGAGCGGCTGTCGAAGATCGCACCCATGCCGGGTCCGCACAGGATTTATTACGGTAATTCGGGAGCGGAAGCGATCGAGTGCGCATTGAAGCTGGCGCGCTATCACACGAAGCGGCAGCACGTGATCGCATTTCTTCGGCGCATTCCACGGCCGCACCATGGGAGCGCTATCGCTGACGGCGTCGAAGCCACAACAGAAGCGCCGCTTTTCACCGATGGTGCCAGGAGTGACGCACGTGCGCTACCCCGATGTTTATCGCGGGTGCGAGGGCGGGCCGCAGGATGCGGAGAAGTTCGCGCTTGGCTGCGCGCGCTATATCGAAGACAAGCTCTTTAAGACCATTCTTGCGCCGGAAGAAGTGGCAGCAATCTTTGTGGAGCCGATCCAGGGGGAAGGCGGATACGTGGTGGCTCCGACCGTATTCATGCAGGAGTTGCGCAAGATCTGCGACAAGCACGGAATCATGCTGGTGGTGGACGAGGTGCAGAGCGGGATTGGCCGTACGGGTAAGTGGTTTGCGGTCGAGCACACGGGCGTCGCTCCGGATATGGTTTGCATGGCCAAGGGAATTGCATCGGGCATGCCGCTGGGTGTCACGATGACCAAGGCCGAGATCATGGACTGGATGCCGGGATCGCACGCTTCGACGTTTGGCGGAAATCCAGTTTGCATCGCTGCCGCGCTCGCTACGCTGGATGTGATCGAAAAAGAAGGCCTGCTGCGAAATTCGCAGGAGGTCGGCGATCACATGATGAAGCGCATGGCAGACTGGCCGAAGAAACACAAAATCGTGGGCGACGTTCGCGGGCGCGGATTGATGATTGGCGTCGATATCGTGAAGGATCAGAAGACGCGGGAATACGGGAACGCGGAGCGCGATCGCGTGGTGGAGATGGCGTTTGAACGTGGAGTGCTGTTCCTCGGTTGCGGGCCGAGCACGGTTCGTATCGCGCCGGCGCTCATCGTCACCAAGGATGAAGCCGACGTCGCGATGGATACGCTGGAAGAGTCGATTGCGGCGGTCGAAAAGAGTCTGTAGTTCTTGCTGAGAGGTTCGCGATGGGGATTGTGGAATCGATTTACATTGCTTCCGCCGCCGCGGTTCCGACCAAGGCCGTGGACGCGGTACTGGCAATTCCGCAAGTGGGGCTTGAAGGTGATCGGTACGCCCTCAAACTGGGTACGTTCTACAAGCCCGATCCCGATCGCGAACTCACGCTGATTGAGGCGGAGGCGATCGACGCCCTGGGTCGCGAATACGGCGTCGAACTGGCTGCAGGGGACGCGCGGCGCAATCTTGTCACGCGAGGCGTCGCACTCAATCATCTTGTGGGCAAGGAATTCACGATTGGCGATGTGCGCATTCGGGGAATACGGTTGTGCGAACCTTGCGGTCATTTGCAGAAGGTCACGGGCAAGCCGGTGATCAAGGGGCTGATCCATCGCGGTGGGTTGCGGGCGCAGATTCTTAGCGAGGGCGTGATTCACGCCGGAGATTCGGTTCGCGAGTGCGACAGCCAGTGAAGTGTTCCCGTGATTGAAGTTTTATCGAGATAAGTATTTATGAGCGACCAGACAATGCGTGAACTCGTGTATGGCAAGGGCGCGCACGTCGACCCGGTCGCTTGCATTGAAGATATCTCTGCGGAACTGGCGTCTCGTCGGAACTCGGGCTATCCGCATTCCATCTGGGAGATTGTCCTGCACATGAATTACTGGATGGATTACGAGCTCCGGAAGATTGCCGGAGAAATTCCGCACTGCCCGAACAAGGCGACTGAGAGTTGGGCGCCGCATGCGGAACCGGCAGATGAAGCGTCGTGGCAGCGTGCACGGCAACACTTTCTGGATGACCTTGCGCAACTAGCTGCGCTCGCCGAGTCTGATTCGGCGACCTTTGATCGGACAGTGCATGATGTCGGGCCACAAAAAACTGCCCGGCAATCGACGGTGCGCGCCACGCTCTGGCAGATTATTGCACACAACAGTTATCACGCCGGACAGATCGCCCTGCTGCGGCGACAAGCGGGCGCATGGCCTCCTGAACGTGGCGGCGAAACCTGGTAGGTTTTCGTCCGCTGCTTTCCCACACAACATAATTTCTCCATGAAAGGAGGCCGTATGCCCCGCTTCACATCTCGTACTATTCTTGCTCTCGCTTTCACACTGGTGGTATGGGCTTCGGCCTTCGCTGGCATTCGCGCGGGGTTGCGCGCGTATTCTCCGTCGAATCTTGCAGTACTGCGGTTTTTGATCGCGTCGGCGGTGCTGGCAGTTTATGCGACTGTGGCCCACTTCAGGCGTCCGGTATTGCGAGATGTTCCGGGATTGATTCTGAGTGGAGCAATCGGAATCACGTTTTATAACCTGGCCCTGAACTATGGTGAGACGCGGGTGACGGCGGGTGCGGCAAGCCTCCTGATTGCATCGACGCCTATCTGGACAGCACTGGCAGCGCGTTTCTTGCTGCATGAAAAGCTGAACGCGATCGGATGGGCGGGCGTGTTTCTGAGCTTTGGTGGAGTCGCACTGATCGCAAGCGGAGAAGGCGCGGGCATCCGGCTTTCGAAGCAGGCGCTGATTATTCTGGCGGCAGCGATTACCTCAGCGATCTACATGATTCTGCAGAAGCACTATCTTGGAAATTACAGCGCGCTGGAGTTTACCGCGTATTCAATCTGGGCGGGAACACTGTTGATGCTGCCCTTTGCGGGAGGATTGTCTGCATGCACTGCGAGCGGCGCCGATGGCGGCCACCGTGCCGGTCATTTATCTGGGGATATTTCCTGGGGCGCTTGCTTATGTGGGGTGGGCGTATGTGATGTCGCATGGGGCGGCGGGCCGCACTTCGACGTTGCTTTACGCAATCCCTGTTCTGGCAATTGGTATTGCCTGGATCTGGCTGGGCGAAGTGCCGAGAGCGGTCTCTCTGGTGGGCGGAGCCATCGCTCTCGCGGGTGTCCTGCTAGTGAACACCTTGGGCAGGGGGAAGCCGGTGCTTGTGGTTACGTCGCTAGTATCAGATGCTGTGAATTGAAAACTTATCAGTGCCGGAGGAGACCCCTGTGCTTGGCAGTGGCGAATATAACAAAGTGGCAGTGATAGGGCTCACTGTGGCTCTTTCGCCATGGAGGTAGTCTAAGCGTGGAGTTGTGTATTCCATGCTGTCTGGCCGTCTCACACAGATTGCATTACGCTCGTTGGATTGGTTGGTGTCGAAAACGCTTGCTCCCGACCAAACCGCACAGCATTTGCGCACCGGTCGACAGGGCGAGGAAGATGCCTACTTTTTTCTTCGCCGACGCGGCTACGTCATGATCGCTCGGAACTACCGGTCGCCGAATCATCGGGGAGAACTGGATCTGGTCGGGTGGGATAGTGACGTGCTGTGTTTCATTGAGGTGAAGACCCGCACGACGCACGCCGTCAAACCTGCCGAGGCTGCTGTAGATCGCGATAAGCAAAAGGATTTATCGCTGGTGGCGGAGGACTTCCTGCGCCACATGCCGCAGTCGTGCCAGACACGTTTCGACATCGTCTCCATATACTATGATCGTGGCCTCAAACGCCCTTCCATCGAACTGTTTCAAAATGCGTTTTCGGTGTCGTACAATCCAAGTTCGTACAAAAATGGATTTGCACGCTCCTATTGAAAGGATTTTCAGTACGTGCCCGAATTAAGAAAAGATCCCATCGTGGGCCGATGGGTGATTATTTCGACAGATCGCGCGAAGCGGCCTACAGATTTTGTGCGCGAGACGATGAGAATCAAGGGCGGCTTCTGCCCGTTCTGCTACGGCAATGAGAGCAAGACGCCGCCAGAAATTCTTGCGTATCGTCCCAGTAACGAACGGAGTCGCTCCCCAAAAAGACAGCCCCGGGTGGACCGTGCGCGTTGTGCCGAACAAGTTTCCGGCGCTCGGCATTGAAGGCAACCTGAACAGGCAAGCCGAGGGCATGTTCGACAAGATGAACGGGGTCGGTGCTCACGAAGTGATCATTGAAACTCCTGATCACAATATAGCCTGGCGATGTTGCCGCCGAAGCGGATTGAAGATGTGTTGTGGGCGTTTCGGGATCGCATTCTTGACCTGAAGAAAGATCGGCGTTTCAAGTACATTCTGCTTTTCAAAAACCATGGAGAAGCGGCGGGGGCGTCGCTCGAGCATTCGCATTCGCAATTGATCGCTCTGCCGATTCTGCCGATCTATGTGGTGGAAGAGTTGCAAGGTGCGAAACAGTATTACATTTACAAAGAGCGGTGTGTTTTCTGTGACATCATCCGGCAGGAAATGGATAACGGCACTCGAATCGTAGCGGAGAACGAAGACTTTATTACTCTTGCGCCATACGCGCCGCGATTTCCGTTTGAAACCTGGATTCTGCCGAAGAGCATGAGTCGGCATTTGAGAATTCGTCGTCACACATGTTCGAGAATCTGGCGAAGGCGCTGAAGATTGCTGCTGATGAAAGCCGATCGGGTGCTCGATAATCCTCCCTACAATCTGGTGGTGCATTCCTCGCCGGCGCAGGATCCGACAAACGAGCACTATCACTGGCACATCGAGTTCATGCCGAAGCTGACCAAGACAGCGGGATTTGAATGGGGGACGGGATTTTATATCAACCCGACACCACCTGAAGAGGCTGCGAGGTTTTTGCGCGAGGCGAGCGTGGAAGATGTGGCGCCGCAGACTGTGGTAACCCGGTAGAGTAGCGTTTCAAAAATCCAGGATTCAAAGTGCAAACAAAAGCAGAGCCGCCGATGGCAGCTCTGCTTTTTTGCTTCAAGAAGTTTCAGCAGCCGACAAGAGGTCAGCTAGCCCTGGGTGCGGTCGAGAACCTCGGACTGCCACGCCATTTGGATCGCTTCCAACTTGCCCTCGTTTGATTTCGAAGGGTCGTCTTTGAAGTCGGGAAGCGCGGTTACGTAGTTATGCAGATCCGTGAAACGGACGGCGAGCGGATCAATCTTCGGATGGGCTTCCGAAAGCAGAATGCCGATATCTTCGGCGTCATCCCATGTGAGTTGTTTTGGCATGTATGAATGTCTCCCCACCACGTTGTCATGCAGAGCGTTAGCGAAGCATCCCCTACGTACGAACGAGGCTGGTAGATAGAGATTCCTCACTGCGTTCGGAATGACAATCTTTATAGATTCGACAAGAACTTAGTGTTCCTAATGCTCTTCGTTCTTAATGCTCTTCCGAAACGTAATTGCGGTTCCAAGCCGGAATTTCCACGACGACCTTGCCTGGCTTCGTAATGACTGCCTGACAACCGAGACGCGAGTTCAGCTGAAGGTCGGCGGCCATGTCGAGTTTATCGGCCTCGTCATCTTCCATTTCAGAGATCAGGTCCGCGCCTTCTTTCACCCAGACGTGGCAGGTCGTGCAGGCGCAGTTGCCTCCGCAGGCATGATCGAGATGAACGCCATTGTTCAGGGCCACATCAAGAAGAGATTCTCGTTTGCCATGGTCTTTGTAGGGCAGTTTGCCGTGCTCGAAGGTCACGGTCTTGCCTTCGGGAAGGAAAGTGACTTCCACGGTGTTTTCGCCGGGAGATTCAATGGTGGTCGTTCCAACGCTTTGATTTTTTTCGTCAGACATAAAGCTCCAAAATGCAGATTCCTCACTTCGTTCGGAATGACAAGCCTAAAATATTCGAGCTTAGGAATGACACTTCCAAATATTCGAGCATGCGAAACTTAGGCAGACCAGCATCCAGACTCTTATTTAAATTCTGCCTTTGCTACTGGATGGCCGGCTTGCGGTCCTTCTTGCAAGTCGGCATCGTCCATCGCCTTGCCTTTGAGGGCAGTGGAAACGGCAGTATCCATCATTAGTTCTGCCAAACGCATGGTGCCAGCATTCAGAGCGTCAATCGCAGATCGAATCTGTGAATAATCTTCACCCTTATTGGCGACGACTAGTGCGCGCTCGAGGGCTTCAGCTTCGCGGCGCTCTTCCTGGGTGAGTTCACGCCATGCCGGATTCTTCTTTCCCTTATCGAGAGCGGCGAGAATTGTATCGGCTTCGCGGCGAGCCTCGATCAGTTGCCGCTGGCGGAAATCCTCTTCGGCATAGTCGTAGGACTCAAGGAGCATATTCTCGACCTGCTCGTCTGTGAGGCCGTAGCTGGGTTGCACCTGGATCTCGGCTTCCTTTCCGCTGCGCTGCTCACGCGCGGAGACGTGCAGAATGCCGTTCGCGTCGATTAGGAACTTTACTTCGATGCGCGGCATGCCTGCAGTCATGGGAGGAACGCCTTTCAAATCGAAACGGGCCAGTGATCGGCAATCCCTTGCCAGTTCGCGTTCGCCTTGCAGAACGTGAATTGCGACGTTCGTCTGACCATCGACCTGCGTGGTGTAATACTGCGTCGCTGAGGCGGGGACTGTTGAGTTACGAAGAATGATTTTGTCGGTCACGCCTCCGGCAACTTCAATGCCGAGCGAAAGCGGCGTGACGTCGAGCAACAGCATCTCTTTCGTGATTTCAGAGCCGCCGCCCAAGATGTTCGCTTGCACTGCCGCGCCAAGAGCAACCACCTCGTCGGGGTTCAAGTCCGTATGCGGAATCCGCCGAAAAAGATCCTGCACGAGTTGTCGCACCTTGGGAATACGCGTCGAACCGCCGACCAAAACTACTTCATCGATCTGCTCTGGCTTCAGACCAGCGTCTTTCAGGGCTTGCTTCGCCGGACCCATGGTGCGGTCAATCACAGGTTGAATCATCTGTTCGAAGGCTTCGCGTGTGATCTTGCGCTGATACCGCTTGCCGCCGGGCAACTCGACATCCAGCTTGGTGGAAGGTTGGGATGAGAGAGCAATCTTCGCCTCGATCACGGCTTGCCGAATGCGCTGGATGGCTTCCCCGTTGCGGCGGACATCCTTCCGAAGATCGAGTCCGAGGTCGCCGCGAATGTCGTCGAGAGCTATGGCGATGAGAAGGTTGTCGATGTCATCTCCGCCCAGGTGAGTGTCGCCATTGGTGGCGACGACTTCAAAGATGCCGTCGTGCAGCTTGAGAATAGAAATGTCGAATGTGCCGCCGCCGAGGTCATAGACCGCGACGATGCCGTTCTTGCGCTTGTCGAGACCATAAGCGAGCGCCGCCGCAGTCGGCTCGTTTACCAGTCGCAGAACGTCAAGTCCCGCAATTCGACCGGCATCTTTTGTTGCCTGGCGTTGAGCATCGTTGAAGTAGGCGGGCACGGTGATTACGGCCTTCGTGACGGGACCGCCGCCAAAGAACCGCTCTGCATTCCGCTTTAGCTGGCGCAAGATGAGCGCGGAAATCTCAGGAGGCGTGTAAGTCCGCTCGCCGATCTTGATGCGCAACACCTCCCCCGAGAGCAAATCTTCCGCCAGTCGAAAGGGAAACAGCTTTAATTCTTCCTCAATGTCCTCGCGGCCGCGGCCCATCAAGCGCTTCACGGAATACACTGCGCGATCGGAGGTCTCGATCAAGTACTTACGAGCGCCGTTTCCTACGATGATCTGATTTTTTTCGTCGAGCGCCACCACGGAGGGGACAAGGTTGATGCCGTCTTCTCCTGGAATAACCGCGGGCGCGTCGCCTTGCATGAACGCGACGAGCGAGTTCGTGGTGCCCAGATCGATTCCGACAATGTGGTCAGTTGCCATGATTTCAATTGCAGAAGTCAGACTGCAGATTGAAGAAGTAAGATCAAGACTGTTTGGGTACTTCTTCAATTTGAATTCTGACTTTTGACTTCTTATTCCAATGCCTCATTTACATCCCGTACCAGGTTGCGGATGTAGTTGCGGCGGTTGATCACATCAACCATCCGGTCACGGATCTTGATCAGATCCTCTTCCGTGCCTGTATCGACGGCTACATCCCACTTCTTCCACTCTCCCTGAAGCTCTTCGAATAGCGTGTCATACTTTTCTTCCAGGGACAGCTTGGCCTTGCCGATTTCTTCCAACAGTGCTGGGTCGTCTTCGCCAGCTTTTTTCTGCATTCTCAATTCTTCGAGATGCATATTTAGTTCAAACACCTCTTCCAAAAGATCGGGCGGTACGACCTGCTTCTTCAGTTCCCCGGTCTCGCGGGCTTTTTCGGTCGCCTGCTTGGACTGCTCTTCCAGTTCCACGCCCTCGAGGCGCAGCAGGTATTCGGTCCGCTTGATCGGATCTTTCAGAGTACGGTACGCATCGTTGAGCATCGAGCTTTGCTCCAAGCTCCATGCACGCTCGGTTTGCTCAGCGCGAGCAAAAACGTCGGGATGCAAGCGCCGGCTGAGAGCGTAAAACTCTTTCTCAAGCGCAGCGGTGTCAAGATTGAGCTTGCGCGGGAACCCAAAGAACGTGAAATAGTCGACGGGCACGGCGGGCTGGACCTTGCCACAAGCGCTGCAAAAATGGACCGCGCGCATGGTTCCGCATGACCAGCAACTCGACGTTGCGTCACCGGGCATAATCGTCGACGATTTGGACTCGATATTTGCCATAAAAAACTTAGGGCGGACGATTTGCCCGCCCCATACAGCCAGCAATACTTACAGGGATGGGCGGGGCGCTCGTCGTGCCATTTGCGCCTTACGCGGAGAAAGAACTCCCGCAGCCACAGGACTTGGTCGAGTTGGGATTCACGAAGACGAATCCCTGCTGCATCAGAGTTTCCTGGTAATCGAGAATCATCCCGTGCAGATAGATAAACGACTTCGGATCCACAAACACGCGCACATCGCCAAACTGAAAGACACGATCGCGCTCGCGCGGCTGCGTATCGAAGCGGATGTTGTAGCTTAAGCCAGAACATCCTCCACCCTGCACGCCGAGGCGCAGACCGCCCTGCTCGGGAGAAATTCCTTCCTTCTCCATCGCGACACGGACCTTCGCTATCGCCTTGTCGGTGATCTGGAGGCCCTTGGCCGGCGCCGTGGGCGGAGCCGGTGGCGGTATTGTCTTAAGTGTGTCTTCCATAATTCAGCTTCGGGCCACTAGCAACCAACTCTACAAAGTCCGAGGTGCGGACTTGCCAGTGGCTAGTGGCTCACAGCTATCTTACTGCGCGTGCACTTCGGCAGGCTTGGTTGCTTCCTGCTTTTTCTTCCAGTCGCCAATCGCGGCGCGGATTGCGTCCTCGGCCAGAACCGAGCAGTGAATCTTCACTGGCGGCAACGCCAGTTCCTTCACGATTTCGGTGTTCTTGATGGCGAGGGCTTCGTCGATCGTCTTGCCTTTTACCCACTCGGTGGCAAGCGAAGACGATGCGATCGCGGAACCGCAACCGAAGGTCTTGAACTTGGCGTCTTCAATGACGTTGGTCTGCGGATTGACCTTGATCTGCAGCTTCATTACGTCGCCGCACTCTGGAGCGCCAACCAAGCCGGTGCCCACATCGGAATCCTTCTTGTCCATGGAGCCGACGTTTCGCGGATTATTGTAGTGATCGATAACTTTATCGCTGTATGCCATTTTTGACCCCTTCAGGTTTCAAAGCTTCAATTGTTTCAAGGTTTCAACGACACCCCACTAGCCGGTCGGAGTTCCAGACTTGATCAAGGCACCTTGAAACCTTGCAATTCTGGAACTTTGAAACCTTAACTTCTAGTGCGCTTCTGCTGCCCACTTCACACTCTTCAAGTCCACACCTTCTTTTGCCATCTCGTAGAGCGGCGAAAGTTCGCGCAACCGCGTCACTGTCTCAACCACACGGTCGGCCACGTAATCGACTTCGGCCTGCGTGTTGAAACGGCCGATGCCAAAGCGAATCGAGCTATGAGCCAGATCATCGCCCGTGCCAAGAGCCTTTAATACATAAGATGGCTCAAGTGTCGCGGAGGTGCATGCCGAACCGCTGGAAACTGCAATATCGTTAATGCCCATCAGGAGCGACTCGCCTTCGACGTAGGCAAAACTGATATTCAGGTTGCCCGGGAGACGGTGTTCCGTCGAACCATTAATGTAGGTTTCGTCCAGACGGCTCATGATGCTCTCTTTCAGGCGATCACGAAGGCCAGCCAGTTTCACGGATTCTTGCGGCATTTCCTCCTGCGCGATTGCGCACGCCTTGCCCAAGCCCACGATGCCGGGAACATTCAACGTGCCCGAGCGCATGCCGCGCTCATGGCCGCCGCCATCAATCAGAGGAACGATCTGCACGCGCGGATTCTTGCGCCGCACGTACAGCGCGCCCGCGCCTTTCGGACCATATAACTTGTGTCCCGTGATGGAGGCGACGTCGATGTTCATCTTGTTCACATCGACTGGGACTTTGCCGATGGCCTGCACGGCATCAGTGTGAAAAATGACGCCGCGCTCGCGGCAGAGCTTGCCGATTTCGGCGATGGGTTGCAACACGCCAATCTCATTGTTGGCCGCCATGATTGTGACGAGAATTGTCTTGTCATCCATCGCGCGCTTGAGATCGTCTAAATCGACCAGTCCATCTTTTTGAACCGGCAGATAGGTGACGCGGAAGCCATATTTCTCAAGATGCTTGCAGGTATCGAGGACGGCTTTATGCTCGGTGACCGCGGTGATGATGTGGTTGCCCTTCTCGCGGTACATTTCGGCAACGCCTTTGATTGCGAGGTTGTCGCTTTCCGTCGCGCCCGAAGTAAAGATGATTTCCTTGGCGGTCGCGCCGATCAGCTTTGAGATGCGCTCGCGGGACAATTCAACCGCTTCCTCCGCCACCCATCCGAACGGATGGTTACGACTCGCGGAATTGCCGAACTTCTCGATGAAGTAAGGAAGCATCTCTTCCAAAACGCGCGGATCCATCGCGGTGGTCGCGTGGTTATCCATATAAATGGGCAGCTTGATTCCATCGGGAGTCGAGCGCTGTCCGAATTCCTGCATGCTGGGGGTCGCCGTCTTCGTACTCATTGATTCCATTCTCCTCTTACCAGTTCAAGCGCTTGATGCGGCGCTAGGAAATCGTCACCAGTTCCGCCGATTTCTTGATCTCGATCGTCTCCGGCTCTTCTTTCATCTGAGAGATTTTGATGTTCTTCAGAACCTGCTCGATGCTTTCGTTCACCTTACGCAGCGGCTCGCGAATCGTGCAGCGATCCGTCTGGCCGCATTCGCCGCGCACTGTCACGCACGCAGTAATAAAGAGCGGTCCATCAATCGCCTTAATTACCTCGAAGGCCGAAATTGTTCTAGGATCTCGCGACAGAATGTATCCGCCGTTGATGCCGTGCTGCGATTGCACCAGCCCGACTTTTGCCAGGCGTTGCAGGATCTTGGCTAGAGCTTCCTGCGGAATGCCATACGCCTCGGCAACATCTTTTGCGCTGCAAGCGCCGCGGTGGACATGTTCGGCCAAGTGTTTCATGGCCATCAATCCATAGTCCGCTTTCTTGGTCAGTTTCAACATGACAAAGGCGACCGTAAAGGTCGGATAGAACTACGACTGTTTAGGTCGCCTTTTTATTTTACTGGGATGGGTGTGGGTTGGCAAGGTTCCACAGCCAAATGTCGAAATTTTCATTGAGCTGTAACTTTCTGACTCTCAATGGCTTAACGCTCGAATTGATAATTGGCAGGGTGAACCCAGAACTGCTGGCGTCCTCCGGTCCAAATTGGGACAAAACCATGTCCAACTGGGGACTTGACTTCTCAAGCGGCCCGCCCCAAAATACGCCAATTCCAATAAATTACAACCATCCCTTCTGAGGCAAATAGCCCGCAAAGTCTTATGACGCCCCGCCAGCCCTCGCAGCCCACTCCACAGAAGGTCAGTAGGGACCAGTGCAAGCATCCACAGGTTCAGATCGTCTCGCGCGATGAAGAAGCGGAGTACGTTGAGTGCAAGGAGTGTGGCGAAGTGTTCGAATCCAGCGAATTTAAGGATATGGAGATCGAGGAGAAGAAGGAGCCGGACGAGGAATAGCCCAGATAGCCTCCCGATAAAGTGGCGCTTCGATTCTTCATCTAACCTCTATTAGAAGGTTCTCAGACTGATCCACCCAAAACTTTTTCTTTGGCGGGACCACCATGGTTGCGCTGTATTCGGTGATGACTGCCGGTCCTATTAATACATCCCACGGAACGAGAGCCTCTCGTTCGTATACCGAAGTGAGCACGGCCTTCTCATGAAAGAAGACAGGAACGCGTTCGATTGCGGAGATGCGCTGATTCTTAATCCCAGTTGGTTGTCGCCGTGATCGTCGCGCGAGGTTGGGTGCGGGGGTGCGAAAGCTTGCGCGCAGACGCAATGTTACAAGCTCGATCTCCCGGTCTGCATGGTGATATCCATAGCGGGATTGGTGCTGCTCATGAAAGCGGGCGACGACGTCGCGGGTGGAGGGGACATTGAGTTCGTATCCCTGGCCGCGATATCTGAGATCGAGGCTTCTTTCATAGTGAATGCGACCTCGCCAGCCTTCTGCGCTGAATTCTTTTGTCGCGGCGACTTCGAGCTTGCGGAACTCCTCCTGCAACGCAGCCTGTGGGGGATGACGGTTGAACCGCCATAAGAGGGTGCGGGAAAAATCCTTTACAACATCGCTTACTAGAATTCCGAGTGCAGAAAGCGCGCCGGGACTTGCGGGAATGATTACAGTAGGAATCGCCAGAGCTTCTGCCAGTTCGCAGGCATGAAGACCTCCTGCACCTCCGAAGGCGACTAGCGCAAAGTCGCGTGGATCGTAGCCCTGTTCGATCGAAACCACTCGAAGTGCCCGCTCCATGTTTGCGTTTACAACACGAATGACGCCAGCGGAGAATTGTTCAAGATTCAAACGAGAGCCCGTTTTCTTCAGCCATTCGGAAGTGATACGCCGCGCTCGCTCGACGTCCAGCGTGAAGTCCCCGCCAAGGAAGCGTTCGGGGCGCAATCGTCCAAGCAGAACATTGGCATCGGTTACGGTGGGCTGAGTGCCGCGTCCGTAACAGATCGGACCGGGGTCTGCGCCCGCGGATTCCGGGCCTACGCGCAGAAGTCCGCCAGCATCGAAGCGCGCGAGCGACCCTCCACCGGCCCCGACGGTGTGAATCTGGAGCATCGGAACGCCCACGGGAAGCCCCGCGATCTCAGTCTGACCGCCAGTTTGTACTTCTCCTTGCACCGCAGCGACGTCGGTAGAAGTACCGCCCATGTCGAAAGAGAGGATCTTTACGAATCCGCTGCGGGCGGCCATCGCCGCGGCGCCAACCAAGCCGCCAGCAGGTCCGGAAAGGACAGTACGCACCGGTTCTCGTGCTGCAGATTCCAGGGCGGTGATGCCACCACTCGACTGCATGACGAAAATACGCGATTTGCGAGACGTGCGCCCCGCACCGCTAGGTAGTTGCTCGGCGCGTTCCTCCAGTTTCTCCATGTAGCTTTGCATCAGAGGCTGCAAATAGGCATTCACAACGACGGTGCTGGTTCGTTCATATTCACGGAATTCGGGCAAGATCTTGTGCGACATGGATACAGGCTTGCCGAGATCCGCGACGGCTGCTGAGACTTTGACTTCATTGGCGGAATTCGCGAAGGAGAACAAGAGGGAAACTGCGACGGCATCAGGCTCGGAACGGCGGACTGCATCATGGAGGCGAGCCAACTCCGCTTCGGTCGGCGCTTCCTTAATGTGGCCTTCGGCATCGATTCGCTCTTTTACCCCGAAACGCATTTCGCACTCGACGAGGGGTTGAATGCGGTCGAAGAAAAAGTCGTAAAGCTTCGGACGCGCCTGCCGTCCAATCTCGATCACGTCTTCGAATCCAGAGGTGGTAATGAGCGCGACCCGAGCACCTTTCCGCTGGAGCAATGCGTTTGTCCCAACCGTTGTGCCATGGAAGAGCGTTACGCCGGATGTTGCTCCGATTTTATGAAGCGCCTCACCGATCGCCCGCGAGGGATCGTCAGGCGTCGAGAAGACCTTGAGGGTCCTGAGTTGGCCATCTTCGATCCAGATGCAGTCGGTAAAGGTTCCCCCGGTATCGATTGCTATCCGCAACTTGCGATTAGAACGCTGACTCATAAAGAGGGAAGACTACCACGGGCATTCGGCTGCAGTGCAACTGGAGAAGTTCACCGCAGGGTGCCACGAACATAACCGCCTTTCACGGGTTCACGCCGTATTCTGAAGGTGTCCCACTCAAGATTATCCTGCGATGAGGACGTGTCTGCCTCGAGGTCGACAGTGAACGGGAAAACATGGAAGGCATGGTTGCTGCCCGGCGGGGTGCTCTTAGCCCTGGTCGTTGCCCTAATCAACAGCCCAGTGTTTCCTTTGGTCGCGCCGTCTCTCGGTTTTTACTACGTGGCAGTGTTTTGCGCAGGCCTCGTGCTGGCTTGGCGGTTCCATTCCAGCCGAATCTTTTTCTGTCTGCTGACGTTTCTGCTGGCGCATCGCGCAGTGGATTTCTTTTCCGATCCGCACGGGGGCACTGGGCCGGGCCACATGGCCGTCGCTCTTGCCGCCCTCATCATTCCGCTCAACCTTATTGTCTTCGCCTTGATGCGCGAGCGCGGCCTTGTTCTCGCCGGAATCGCTCCGAGGGCCGGTCTGCTGTTTATTGAAGCGGTCGTCGTGGCGGTGCTGTGCCGTCCGGAGAACAGCGCGAGCCGTTCCGCACCGCCGAACTCTCACGAAATTCCGGTTTGGGTGCTGCTCGGATTTCTGATTGCCGTTGCGCTGTTTGTCTGGCGATTCATGGAAACTCGCAAGCCCCTCGAGCCTGGTTTTGCCTGGTCTGCCGCGGCGTCTTTCTTATGGTTGCAGTTCGCACCGGTTGGTAGTGTGGCCGATGTGTACGTTGCTACTGCTGCGCTGATTCTTGTGGCTTCGTTGATTGAGACCTCCTATGTGCTCGCTTATCACGATGAACTGACAGGAATTCGCGGCAGGCGAGCATTCAACGAATCGCTGCTCTCACTTGACCAGCAATATGCAATCGCCATTGTCGACATTGACCATTTCAAGAAATTCAATGACACCTACGGCCACGATGTGGGCGATCAGGTGCTGTGTATGGTCGCTTCGCGCCTGTCCCGTGTTGACGGAGGTGGACAGGCTTTTCGCTGCGGCGGTGAGGAATTTGCCATAGTATTTCGCGACAAGTCCGCTAAAGACGCATTTGCGCATGTGGACGAGTTGCGGCTCGCGATTGAAAAGTCATCTTTTCGCATGCGTGGTGCGGATCGGAGGGCCGAAAGAAAAACAGAACCGAGCAGCGAGCGCCGAGCCAGCGAGTCAGATCGCAGAAGGCCGGCAAGGAAGAAGGCTGCTGCGGCGAAGCCGGAGCAGGTGCCCGATCATCTGTCCGTGACGGTCAGCATTGGGGTTGCTGAGCCAAGTACACGTTACCGCCAGCCCGAGCAGGTGATTCAGGCAGCCGACCAGGCTCTCTATCGTGCCAAGAATAAAGGTCGGAACCGCGTGGAACTGGCGTCCACGGCCGCGCTCTCTTTGGAAAAACCCAAACGCGTGAAGAAGTCGGCTCTCTAATTTAGTGTTACCAATCGCGTACGTGGATGAAGAACAGAAAAACGGTTGCTGCGAGAGGCAGGAATAACCCCGCTCGTAGACTGCCGGTGGTTTGCGAAATCACTCCGACCAACCATGGGATGACGGCTGGGCCCACCGAAGCGAGGGAAAACATGAACGCGCCAATGCTGCGAGCAGCCACGCCAAACCGCTGCGAGAGCCGGGCGACGGTAATTGGATATAAAGTCGCAAAACTTAAGCCCGTAACGAGGGCGCCGAGGATCACGCCCGATAGTGAGGAAGCCCAAAGCATCAACACGATGCCAGCCGAAGCCATCGCATAACCAATCCGCAGAACTTTTCGTTCCGAAAAAGAAGACAAGAAAAAAGTTCCCAAGGCGCGACCCACCGTGAGCGCAGTCCAGAAGAAAGCGGGCATCAAGGGCGCCATCTTTGCTTCCATGGGTCCAAGTCGCGAAACATAGGAGCCAATCCAGCCTCCGACTGCGGTCTCAGCTCCCGGATATAAAAAGAAGACCGCGGCGAAAAGCCAGAACGCTGGCGATTTGGCAAGGTGCCCCCATCGAGGCGCGCGATCGGAAGCAGGGGCGGCCTTCGGGAAGGGAAGGCCTCGCATGGCAAATGCCAGAAGCACGAGAAATAAAGAGACTGAGCCGAGGAACAACGGCAACATCTTGTGCAGTCCTGCCCAGGCGACCAAGACCGAGCACAGTACGGCGCCGACGCCCCAAAAAAAGTTGAGGAGACTGACGGCGCTTGTTCTTGAAGCAGAACTAACCTCGGCGATCAGCAAGCTATCGGTCGGAACTATCATGCCGATTCCAAAACCATACACGGCGACCGAGGCCATACCGGTCCAGGCGGATCCGAGAAGCAGAGTGGCAGCGCCAACAGACATCATCAGCAAGCCGCACAAGAACGCGGGACGAAATCCCAGCCGGGAAAGCAGGACGCCGGATAATTGCACTCCCAGTAGAGAGGCTAGAAACTGAACCAGGAACAGGTCGCCGGCCTGCGCATCGTTCAAGGTCCAGCGGGCGATCAAAGTCGGAAGTAAAGGACCAAGGAGTGTCGTCAAAATGCCGGTCGGCAGAAATGCAATTTGCGCAGCAGCGATCAGCTTCTTGGTCGATGCTGAAGGCGTGTGCTCGTCTTGAGCGATCGCAGACGGTTTAATGGTTTCCATGGTCAGGGATGGGAAAGATCAGGATATCGCATAGGGATGATCGAGATTGCAGATGAGCGGGAGAATAAGTGTAGCCGCGGCAAAGAGTCGAAAAAAATCGAGAAAGAGCGACGGAAGTCGGATTGTCAGTGTGGGAGGGACGAAGTCAGTCAGGTTTTTGTCCGGGAATGGTAAAATAAAGCTCCCACACGCCGGAGAGGTGGCCGAGAGGCTGAAGGCGGCGGTTTGCTAAACCGTTATACGGGCTAACACCTGTATCGAGGGTTCGAATCCCTCCCTCTCCGCCAGTTCCCTGCAATTCCAATCAGTTAGCATCTCCGTTCACCCAGAGGGGGACAGCGGCCGAATGGAGGTCTACTGTCCCAAAGGTGTCCGATGAGAGTTTTTGGCTTCGTGGTGGGCATGCTGCGTTCCAACGTCGCCATCGTGTTGCAAACATCATCGGCGGCAGTTTCCTTGAATCACCATGTCCTGTACTCCTAGCCGATGCGATTTGCTTCCTAGTCCGCCGCGCCTCGCAGCGTCCTAGCCATGCGACTCAAGGACGATTGTTGTGCCTTGTAGTGGGCCTTCTGCAACTCCTTCATGAGGTTGGTGGCCATGAGATCGACCAATTGCTGGAGCGGGCCTTGCGGATCCTGATCCTGCTTGGGTAAGCATCCCAAAACGCATGGCCGCGGTACGATAGGGAAGCATGAAGATCAACGTTTACGACGAAGAGTTGACTGAGCGTGTCGATTGGTGACCAAGATTGCCGGGACGGGAATAAAGTTTTACGGCATCTCTTTCTAGCTGGCGTCCCCGGAAGAACTCCACAGGAGCCTGGGCGACGATGACACCAGCGCCGTGACGTTTTGGGGTGACACTCCCGAGAAGTTGCAGGCACTATTGTTGAGAGCTTTTGGGGAAATTGAGAAGACAAAGGCTTCAAAGTAGCCGACACGGCAGCCGGAATTGAAAAGTCTGGACACCGAGCCGGGTATCAGGCCGTTGGTGGAAGAGAGTTGCAGTTCGATTCACTGGCCGACAAGTTCGGTCCGCCGTATCTGTTGTAATGTGTAGCATAACGTGAGGTGCGCGTGTACATCGAAAATCTCCGAATTCGGAATTTTCGCTGTTTTAGAGAAGTATTGCTGCATTTGCGCTACCCTGGCGAAGGTGGGCGCAAAGATTCGCTGAAGTGTCAAAATGTCAACCTGCTGCAAGGAGACAACGGGGCGGGAAAGACTTCCATACTAAAAGCGCTTGCCCTTGCAATTCTCGCTCCGGTAATTCGCGAATCAGGCTTCCGCCCTTTTTTCTTGGTCCGACGCGGCAAACAAACGTACAGGGCTATTTGTGGATGCGGGTGCAATTCTGCATGGACAGGACTTCACGCCGGCATCAAATCGCCCATCACTGCAAACTCGACTGCACGCCGAAATACACCTTAGGGGGGACCACGAATCAGTCCTGTCGAAGGGGATGTCCGGTCCATCGCTTGCAGCAAGCGACGGGCTGTTTTTGGAGGATAGTCCAGCGGTTTTCCTAACTCGATACGGTGCGACCAGGCGAGTGGAAGATTCAAGTCGCCATAGCTCTTCTGAATTCGACAAACAGAGGACACAACGGTACCGGCGGGTTGCAGGTCTTTTCGAGAGCCAAGTTGCCCGTGCCCCTTGTTACCTGGCTTCCGGAGATGAAAGCGAAGAACAAGGCGCGCTTTAGTCAGGTTAGAAACTTAATTAATGCCCTTCTTCCGAGTGAGTCGGAATTTACAGGAAGGATGATGGCGCGAGATTTTGTATTCTCGATACGAGGACAGGATCTACCGTTCCAGGCTCTATCGGACGGATACCGAGCGTACATCTGATGGATTTGCGACCTGTTATATCACCTTGTAGTGACCTGCCCAAAGGGTAGGAAATTGGTTGAAACCCGTGGGGTAGTTGTCGTCGATGAGATTGATCTTCACCTGCATCCCACTTGGCAGCGGAGCGTGCTCGAACTGGTTTCAAAAACCTTTCCAACCCTCCAGTTCGCGTTCACTAGTCACAGTCCACTGGTCGCCGCTTCGCTTGAGCGTGAGAACATATTCGTGATGGAAGTCGGTGAAGACGGACTTGCACTTGTAGCACAGTATGAAGAAAAGATTTTCGGGGCGAGTGCCGACCAGACTCTAGAAGGTCCATATTTCGGGGTGCGCAGCACAAGAGCTGAGAGTTTTCTAGATGAGGTGCGCGAGTTGACGTCCGAAGCCTCGGATCCGACAGTTGCATTAAAGCTCATGGACAAAGTTTCTGGTATCGACTCGCGTAAGGCCGCAAGTTCGCGAAAGTCCCGTTGAGAGTGTTCCATCCGATGATTCGATACAACTTGTCGGCCGCAGAATTAGAGCGTCGGATAACCAAAGAAGCTCCAAACTGGCTGAGGGATGCCAAAGTCCGAACTGAGCGATTTCGCGTCAGAAAGGCCTACAACTAAGGCTCATCAACCTGGTCTGCGGTCAAGATCGTATACATGAATGCCCAGTTCTCTAAGTGTGCCTACTGTGAGAGAAAGTTGGAGTCCGGGGAGCGGTAGGCAAGCAGGTCGACTGCAATATCAGAAGCTTCCGCGTTGTTCGGATCGGCAGGTTGGAGCCGGCCTGGGCGTTCCGGAGTTGGGCAGAGTCTATGCATCGGCCTGCGGGGAGCAGAAATTTGCACGCCTTTATGTTGACGATCGTTTCGACTCTTGGCAAGACAATGGCCGCGAAGATTTCAGCCAAGGAGGAAGGCTTACTTACTTTGTCTTGAGAATTTCTTCCAGCACGCCAAGTTTTCCATCGATTGAGCCCGTCTTCAGATTACTAATGTCCAAGCCCAAAATCTTCGCGATCAGAGGATAAACATTTATGTTTTCAAAAGACTCCAGCTTGATTCCCCTGCGGATGTCCGGTCCGGCGGCAAAGAAGATCGCCCTCATTTCCGGCATGCAAACGGCGTCATATCCGTGCTCGGCTCGTGGAATATGCTCGTCGGCGCGAGGATCGGCGGCCGCGGTTATGAAGTAAGGGCCGGTCGGCACCACAACCGGATCGCCTTCGCGGGGGTTGCTGTCGAAGTGGAGATGGGAGGGCATCTGCGAGCGGCGGAACACGTCGAACTTGTCACTCTTCCCGCGCATCGCCTGATATGCCTTCTGCGCATCCTCGTCCGATTTCGGATACACACTAGCGCCCACCATCTGCGTAAACAACGCGGGGTCCAATCCGAATTGGTCAAGGTAAATAGGAGTACCTTTTACGTCGATCATTCCATGATCCGCCAACACGATCAGATCCACGGGCAGCTTCGACTCCTTGACGCCGTCCATCAGCCTTCCGATTTCACTATCTAGTTCATGAACAGCGTCGGCGACTTCCTTGCTGTCAGGCCCAAAACGATGGCCGGCGCTGTCCGTGTCTGAGAAATAGAGCGTGATCATGTGCGGACGCTGCTCGGGAGGTAGATGGAGCCAGGCCAGCACCTGTTCGACGCGCTTCTGGTTGGGAAACTTTGCGTCGAACTTGAGATAGTAAGTGGGGCGAACTCCCTGAATGTCCGCCTCCGATCCTACCCAATAGAAGGACGCGGATCGCATGCCCTGCTGCTCCGCCAGTACCCAGAGCGGGGTTCCACCGTACCACGTACCATCTCCGACCGACTTGGAGTCGTGGTAGCTGTAGGTTTCCTTACGTTCCGCATCATAAAAGCTGTTGGCCACGATGCCGTGATGTTCAGGATAAAGGCCGGTGACGATCGTATAGTGATTCGGAAATGTAATTGAGGGGTAGGAAGGAAGCATTCCCTCTGGTGCGCTTGCACCTTCCGTTGCCAGATCGAGCAGATGATCGGCGTGATATTTCTTCGCGTAGTCGTAGCGAAAGCCGTCGAGTGAAACCAGGATAACGTACGGTTTTGCGATCTGCTGCGTAGCATTCGGGCCATGATCGACGGTGATGACCGGAGCAATTGACTGGCCATACGATGTCACCGCAAAGGCGACGCTCAGAATTGCAAAATGCAAGACGCGACTCAAGACGTGAATCGAGATGACCTTTTGTGGACGGTGCATCTGGTCCCCAGCGGTGCCAGAATTGGCGATAGAACTCATTGGTGGTACAAATCACTCGCTTCTTAGTGAGAGGAGCGAGTGATATTTTTTCAGGCGAGTGCGATTTTCAGAATGTAAGGTGTAGCGCCATCTGCACAAATCGCGGGCTGCCGATGGTGTGCTGCAGAACCCCCAGATTACCGGAGGGCGGGCAAGTGTAAGCCCCAGTACTCGGAACGCACGCGGGGTAATTTCCAAAACCGTAGATCGGCGGGTTTGCGTAGAACGGATTAAAAGAAACACTGTTGCTCGGCACGTCGAAGCTCGGATGATTGAAAATGTTGTAGGCGATCACGTCGTACTTCAACGCAATTCGCTCGTTGATCGCGAAGTTCTTCGACAAGCCGAAGTCGAATCGGTTCTGGAATGGTCCTCGGAAAATATTGCGGCCTCCCGTGGTATAGGGAGTTTCGAAGTTGTCGCAAGTAAGCGTCCCGGAACTGGAGTCGCACAACGGCACACCGCTGTCGCCGGGGGTAATCGGCGTCGGGATTCCGAAGGCTGCGGGGTTCAAAACCGGTTTGGCACCGTTGATGCCGGTCGACCCTTGCAGAATCGGATTCGTAGCCGTCGCGCCTACGCCGCCCACTGGAACGATGGGATTTGTCACTGCGTCCTGGCCGCCTCCCCAAAACAGGCTGGCCGCTCCGCCGGTGTAGTCAATAACGCTGTAGGGCTGACCACTCTGCAGCACCGTCACGCCGTTGATCGCCCACCCGCTGACCAGTTGTTTCTCCCATCCATGCGCGCTAGCCAGCGTGGGAAAGTCATAGTGGTAGACGATCGACCAAACGTGAGTGCGGTCGAAATCGGAGTTGCCATACGCAGAGTGCGGATTATTGGGATCGTTCCCGTTAAAGAAGAGTCCAAGTGCGCTCTGCTCGTCCAGGGTGTGTGAATAGGTGTAAGAACCCGACACCTGGAGTCCATGCTTCAAGCGCTTTGTTATATTGAACTGAAGGGCGGCGTAGTTCGAAATGCCCACGGTTCGGTAAAAGGTTGAGTTCGGATCATATCCGATGTACGGGGAACGCAGCGATGCGTTCCCTGCGGCAAACCCGTCCGTCAGGGACTGGGGATTTTCCGCCACCACACCCGGAACGCTATATCCATAAGAGTAATTTTGCTGGTAGGGTCCACCAGCCAGCAGCGGATTCTGCGGGGTGGCAATCTGCGCCTGATTGAAGGGTAGGGGAATCGTCTCGTGGACGCCATGGTTGCCCACGTAGCCGAGCGTCAGAACCAGATCGTTCTTCGGCTGCCACTGCAGATCGAAGGTCCAATTCTCAGAGTAGGGCAGTTTGTTGCGCGGATCATACCCGGCAAAGAGAAATGGGCCGCATCCCGACTCGCCAATCGAATTGCAATAATTCGTATTTTGGGCGAGCAGTAGACCAGCGTTCGGCAATAGAGCCTGTACTTGGGAAAGATTGGCTGGGTGGAGGGGGCGGCGGCGAGGATCCGAATGGTTGCGCGAACGATCCGCCGCCGACAGCGTAAAACGGAACCACAAATGGCTCTGCTACCGTCACTCCAAACGGCCCGCCGATACCACCGCCGGCTCCGGGAGAAAATTCGGTGAAATATTCGCCGCGATCGTAGTACATGCCGAAGCCGGCACGAATTACGATGTTATGCAGGAACGAGGGGCTGTAGGCCATTCCGATCCGAGGTGCAAATCCCCACTGGCGCCCGGTTAGGGTGGAGTTGCTCACGCCTTTCGTGCCGAATGTCTGGTTGTTTCCCCCAATCACCAGCCCGATATTGTCGATCGAGTCGGAAGCGACATTGTAGGAATAGTCTTGCGGATAGAAGTTCGTGAGGTTGCCGTTCTTCTCGTAGAGGGGGCCATCCCAATCCCACCTCAGACCGAGGTCCAGGGTCAGGTTCGAACGCAGCCGGATGTTGTCCTGCGCGTAGAAGCCCGCCTGCTTCGAACGGTAGTAACGGCTAGTGGCACCACTGAGTACCTGGGAGGGATCCTGTCCTGAGCAGAAAACCGTGTTCGGGCCGCACACTTGCCCTGTCAGGAATCCCGGGAAATCCTCAAACGTGACCCGCGCCACCGAATTGTTTTTGTTGATCACATTGAGCTGGGTGTAACTGAAATTGAATCCCGAGGACAGCGAATGCCGGCCGTGAACCCACTTCACATCCGTCGAGAGTTGGAGCCCGTTTTGATAGAAGCCGGCGTCCGAAAAATTATTGAGTGGTCCGATCCCGAGCGCATTATTCACACCGTCATTCACGATCGCGGAGGTGTCTTCGTTCCTGATATTGATCCCAGGAAACAAACTCGTCCCAGGGATGTTGATTCCAATCGACGAAGGCGTCAGGAACTGACTGGTCGAGGCATAATCGCTCATCCTCAGGAACCCCACCCGCTGCTCCCAGGTGAAATTTGGCGTCATTGCAATCGTGTTGTCGAGGGAAAACGTTTGGCTGCCGGCGCTGAGTTTCTGCGGAAAGCCAAGCAGCGTGCTCTGCGCAAACGGCGTGCTATTCGGATCCCTCTGGAAGTAATACTTGGCTGCCAAGCGGTCCTTTACGCTGAAGTTGTAGTCCACGTTGCCATTTATCTGGTCCGCCGAGAAATGCGAATTCGGACCAAAAACAATCGCATCTCCGCCCTGGCTACGTAGCCGCGTCAGAAGAGTCGGGTCTGTCACTGCGTTTGGAACCCACCACGTGCCGTTCGATGCCTTGGTGTTCATGATGGCGAGCGATTGCGCTGTAACTTCGCTTGCCTGCACGCAGGCTGGTTCGCCTGCGCCGCCGCATGGAACATTGGCATTCGCCAGGTCCGCTAGTCCCTGGGCGGTACGGTTGTTGTCGGTCAGTCCAGGGGGCACGGCTGCAATCGAGCTTGCAAGCAGTTGGTCGCTCACGCGCTGGGCTTGATAGGACGCAAAGAAAAACAGCTTATCCTTTATGATCGGGCCGCCGACATAACCGCCATCCACGTTGCGGTGCATCTGGGGGCGTGCCAACTGGTTGCTGTTGAAGAACCACTCGTTCGCATTCCACCCAGTCTGCTGGTGATAGGCATAAATGCCGCCGTGCAGCAGGTTTGTACCGGACTTGGTTATTGTGACAATCTGAGCGCCGCTGTTGGATCCTTGCGAAGCATCGTACATCGCCGAATTTACGTGCATTTCCTGAATCGTTTCGGGCGGCGGAGATGGCATGGCTTGGCCAATTGCGCCGTAAACAGACGTGCTCGTGGCAATTTCTCCGCTGGGGTTGTTACCGTTTCCGTTTTCGCCGATGTTGACCGCGACGCGACCCGAGGTAACCTGGCTTGTAGATTTGCCGCTGAACAAGTTGTTGGCGTTCACGCCGTTGATCGTGAAACTGTTGCTCGTATCGCGCTGGCCATTGGCCCAGATTGCCTGATTGCCAAGCCCTGCGTTCGTGCCGGCGGTGTTCAACAGATCGGCGCTGACTCCCGGGCTCAGAATAGCCAACTGCGTGAAGCTTCCCGTCGCCAGAGGCATTTCGGCGATCTGCGATTCATTCAGTGTGTATCCAGTGGTCGTGTCCGTCTCGTTCAGGAGCGGCGTGGCTTCGACGGTCACCGTTTCCGACACCGACCCAGCCTTGAGCTTGGTGTTAATGGTGGCTGTGCGATTGGACTGCACAATGATGTCTGGATGCACATCGGTTTGGAAGCCATTCTTGATGAACTTGACTTCATACGTACCGATGGGGAGATCAGAGATGCTAAACGATCCGTCGCTCTTGGAAGTGCCTGTCACTTCGAGGTTCGTAGCTGTGGAACGAGCTCTTACCTCCGCGCCCTGAATCGCGGCGCCGGAGCTATCCACGACATTTCCGTTGATCGAACCGAGTGTTTGTTGTCCCAAAGCAATATGGGCGGACGCAACGAGAAAAAGAAGTGTCAGAACACAGCTGAGCGAGATGCACGAATATTTTGTTGACGAAAAACCAAGGGCCAAGGGGGAGTACACGGGTTGCCTCCTGGAATGATCGGGAATTTTATTTCGGAGCTACTCAAAGTTCAACCCTTCAAGGTGAAGCCTCGATGAACGCTAGTTGAGCGTGATGCACCGAATTGATAGAGCCAAATGGACCCTTCGGGAACGCATTCACTCCAGCGACAATCCGAGAATCGCCAGCCATCCTTCTTTGTCAGTGCAGCCCGACAACGACGATCATGAACGTCCCAGGCTTGGCCACAGGACGACCGCTTGTTCCCGGTTTCGGTTCCGCAAACTCCGCTGTGGGCAAATACACCTTATGCCTCTCTGGGTCAACATCCATTGTTTTGGCACCAACTGGAGTAGTCACCGTCTGCAAAATCTCGAACTTACCGGACGCATTCTCTCCGGCGATGTTAAGTTTGCCGTCCCGGCAGCTCGCGAATGCCTGGCGACCATCGAACTTCGTGGCATCCACGCCTGCGCCAATGGGTAAATCGGCGAGGACCTTGCCATCTTCAGTGCTCATCACAATCATCTTTTGTGGCTTGCGGCATCCGATGAAAAGTCGTTTCTTCGAAGGGTCGATCGAGAGCCCCACGGGTGAGCCTCCGGGAGCGATCGGCCAGCGCGCCAAAACTTTCCTTGCTTTGATGTCGACCACCGCGACCAGGTCCTTGTCCTCGAGATTGATATAGACTCTACCGGCCCCGTCGGCGGCAAGAAACTCTGGTTTGCCGCCCAAGTCAATCGGGGCATCGATGGACCCCGTTTTCGGATCGACGTCCGGCTTGAGCGTCATCAAAACACCGTCGTCACCCGAGACGACCAGCACGAGACCGCTGGCCTTGTCGAAGATGATGCCGTCGGCATCGGGACGCGCTTTGAGCGTTCCCAAGACAACATTCGTTTTGAGATCGAAAATCACGATTGCGCCGCTCCCGTCGCTGATGAATCCTCGTCTGACGTCAGGGACCAGAGCAACCCCATGGTTGTGCTTCTGGCCGGGAATGTCCGCGATCGTCTTCCCCGAATCGGAATCGATCACCATCGTGTGAGTGCTTCGGGGAACGTAGAGCCGGTGGTTCTTGGTATCCAGGGTGACATAGTCCATTCCGCCGTCACCGCCAACGTGAAATGTTTTCTCGACCGCCCAGTTGCTCTGCGCAGCAACAGGGGCGCTAAGCGCGCACAAGACCATTGCGGTCAGAAAACCAGCAAGTACATTCCGAGAGCACATAGATCCTCCATCTGGAGTTGCGGAATCAACTTCCATCACGCATTATTCCTCGTGGTCTAAAGCTTTCCCGTCCGTACCGACCTGCACTTCTGACGTCTTTCCATTGGTGAGGACTTTGGCCTCGTAGGCCACCAGCTTATCCTTCTTGGTAAGGGTCTCAACTTTGACGAGCTTGCCCTTTCCGGCTTTGTGCTGCAGGCCCTGGCGCACCGCAGAAGGAAGGGATTCAGTGGAAACCTGTTCTTCCACTTCGACCACCGAACCGTTCACATCGATGAGGAAGTCTTTCGGGTGCCCGTTGACCATCAGCTCAGCTTCGTAATAGGTCTGCCCGTTCTCCTTCTCCTGCGAAAAACCGCGTACCGTTGCGCCCTTGCTTTGCTCAGCCACAGCCTTCTCCACTGCCGGTGGCAAATCTGATCGTTGAATCTTTTTCTCCTGATGTTGCGCTATAGCAAGAACGGAGGAAAGCACGGTGCCGGCTGCGGCAACTGCAGCGACTCGCGTCATTGTCATGGAGAAACACCTCAGGGATGACGCTAGTGGTCGAACCTGAAAACTACCCGAAGGGGAGAGAACTAGTGACCCGACACAGTTGGCGCAACATTGCCACTACAACGGGTATGGTACGGTGTTTGAAGTAACGACTTCTGGGACCGAGACGATTCCCCACAGCTTACGAACCCAGAACCTTACTCCGCAACGGCGAAGCTTAATCCCTTTACGCACGTCGGCGATCTCGATACTCGAAGTGGGACTGTAAGCGCGACCGTCTTCTTGGCCGAGTGTGCATAACCATTGCGGAATCCGTCTCTACGAAGACGGCCACAATCACCTGTTTATGGCCAGCGGAGCAGTGGGTAGTCGCCCCTTCTTATTTCAAGTGCTTGCAATCCTGGCGGTAGATGGGGATTTTGGGCAGAGCGTGCTGCGGCCAGCGTCCCAACGGAACCACTAGGCCTACGTCTCCGCTGCTACCGTTCGACCGGGTGTTCATCGATCGTGTGGTTAACGTTGACAAGAGTGAAAAGCATACCGGACGCGAGCGTGATCCATACTGCCAGGTCAAGAGCTGGCTTCCATCCCGAATGCACCGCGATCGAGGCGGTCACAGTGGATGAGACTACTCCTCCAATGCTTCCGACCGTATTCATCAGCGCCGAGAGCGACGCAGAATATCCCGGCGCCAAGTCGATACAAGCCGCCCAGTAATTTGCAGCTGCAAACATTGTGAAGCCTGCCGCAAGAGCGATCATCGGCAACGCAATCGCCGTTACGCTGAGGTGATTGCCGGTGTACAAGAGCAGTCCGCCCAATCCCATCCCGAGCCAGACGGCGATAAGACGGGCTTTCCGCCGATCTGTAACTCTGCTCAGACGATCCGAAAACCACCCTCCCACTGGAGACAAGACGGCCATCGCCAGAAACGGCGCCGAAGTCCACGCGGCCGCCTGCATTATCCCCAATCCGCGAACTTTGACGGCATAAAAATAGAACCAGTTGTAATAGACGTAGAACGCGTATCCCTGACAGCCGTAACCAAGAATCAATCCCCACACTGAAAGGCTCGTCAGGATCTTCAACCAAGGCACTGTTGTTGGGGTATGCGCAGAGGCAAGTCTCTCGCCCTTTCGCGAGCCCGGATGGATCGCCTGCAATTCCTCTTCATTGACGCCAGAGTGTTGCTCTGGCCAATCGGTGGCGTAGAAGTGCCAGATCGCGACCACGAGAAAAGCAAGAACAGCACAAATTTCGAAGGAGGCGCGCCAGCCCCAATGGATCATCGTCCATGCAATGAAGATCGGTGTAAGGGTTCCGCCGATACCCAAGCCGCAAACCTGCAAGCCGCTCGCAAAACCTCGTTCACGAACTGCAGTCCACGATGCAATTACTCGAGTGACATTTGATGTTATGGCCGCCTCGCCGACGCCTGTAAGAAAACGGACGAGGCGGAAGGCGGCGAGCGCACTGATGCCAGTCGCCGCGGCGAAACTTGGAACCAACCCGACTGCTCCAGCACCGATGCCAAACAGGATGATGGCGGCAGTTAATGTGCGCCGCGGACCGATGCGGTCGCAGATGTAGCCCCAGGGAATCTGGAACACGCCATATCCCCACAGGAAAGCGCTGAAGATCCTTCCCATGCTGATGGTGTCGAAGGAAAATTCCTCTTCAATCAGCTTGCCTGCGATGCTGAGGTTGAGGCGGTTTAGAGCGGTCACGGCCATGATGGCCATGACGATGGCAAGGATGCCCCAGCGCACCGAAGTGGGCCGCGGCCGAGCCACTTTGCTTCGCGGAGAGTCCTGAGTCGCGTCAATCTTCAAGCACTTGCCTCGCCACGACATATCTGGGTTCTGATGCGAACAAGAACTTTTGGCCTTTACTTTCGGTGACGGAGAGTCGGAAAAGGTAAACGGGAACCGCGTCGCTACCCGCAGTTCCCGTGGGGGAAGTAACCTACCAGATCAATTTCAATCCAAATTGGAGTTGTCGGGATGCGGTTGAAGTTTGGTTCAACGCAGTCGGCAATGAACTGCCGTTGAAGTCATAGACCGAATTATTCTGACCAAACGTGTTGAGGAAGCCCGGTGACAGAAAGTTCGTGTGATTCAGAATGTTGAAGAACTCCGCCCGGAATTGAAGGTTGATGGCCTCCGTCAGGTGGGTGTTCTTGAAGACCGAGAAGTCGACCGTGGTGAGGGGAGGACCGTGGAACTCGTTGCGCCGAGTATTGCCAAGCACGTTCGAGCAGAACTGGGTGCCGCTCGGCGCGGCATTCGGATAGGCGGGGAAGGAATTTGGCGCGCATCCGAAGGGATTGGCAGAGGTAGCCACCGGCAATGTTGCAGGTGCGTAAGGCGGGGTGAAACAGTTTGTGTGAATGTAATTCACGCCGCTACCGGTCGGATTGCATCCGGGAAGCAGGCTGGCAAAATCCATCGAGTAGTCGCCGTTGAAACCCGTTCCAAGTGGATCGTTGCCATCACCAACGGTGACCGTGAAGGGAGCGCCGCTGGTTGCGGAGACAATCGTACCAAGTTGCCAGCCTCCGGTTAGAGTCGACATCACGCGTGAACCGCCCTTCATCGACGGAATCTCCCAGAGGAAAGTTCCGGCTACTACGTGGCGAATGTCGTAATCGCAATTGCCAACCCGAGCCGACTTGATCAGCATGAGCGGTACCGCGATGGAATTCAGGAAGGTATCGCCGGTGACTGGAGCCGAACTCGTGTCGCGGCAGTGTCCGTAAGTGTAGGAGAGTTGTCCCTGGAATCCATGGCTAAGCATCTTCTTGATTTGGGACTGAAATGCGTTGTAGGACGCCGAGCCGTCGAACAGAACTGGCCGGATGCCTGCACCGCCGCCCCAATTGGAATCGATACGAGTTCCGGTTGTGGTATTCGCGCACGTGTTGGGCAATCCACCGGTCAGCGACGGATCGCACGGAAAGACGAGCCCAGCGCCCGCCACTGCCGACGGCTGTACGAGGTTGACGTCGTCCGCTGCCGCCGAAAGGTGAGTTGTGCGCGATCCCACATAGCCCAAAAACAGAGTCCACCCTTCGGCTAGTTCCCGCTGAACATTTAAGTTCCAGTTCATCGCTAAAGCGCGTTTCGGGTATGCGTCGATGAACCGGTTTCTGATGGATTGTTCGTTGAAGTTGACGTTCGGGTCGGGACTTCCCGTTCCTAAAAGTGCATTTTTGTCGGCACCGATGATCTGGAAGGGCGCGGTTGCGGCGGTGTTCAAGCCAAATTCATAAGGTAGAGGCAACACGTCGAACATTCCAAAGCCAGCGCGCACCGCTGTCTTCCCGTCGCGAAATGGGTCCCACGCAAACCCGATGCGCGGTTCGAAGTTTTTGGTGGTGGGGTTCTTGATGATGGGGCTGCTCAGCCCGACGGGTCCGCAAGCGGTTGTGCCGGGTGTGCAATTCGCCAGGCTGATAATTTCCTGGAATCCCGCTGCTGCGACGGTATAGCCATTGACCGTATATCCCGGCACGGTGTTGGCATCAGTCGGACGGGTGGTCATTTCATAGCGCAACCCGAGGTTGATAGTGAGATTCGGCCGCGCACGCCAGTCATCCTGAATGTATCCGGCGAAGAGGCTTTCACGGAATCCGACCTCATGCGAGCCTC
>CAWGIB010000006.1:0-918075 GCA_963822545.1 uncultured Acidobacteriaceae bacterium | reverse complement strand
CGTGGGAAACGCTCGTGGATACTTGACCGCGCTGGTTACGGGTAAAGTGGGAAGCGACAAAATTCAGGCGGCTCTCGATCGCGTGAATCCCGGACTGCCGCACTATAAACAAGTGCGGGCCTTCCACGCCCGTCGAGGAGCCATTCACGATCGAAAGCGGACTCTTGACTGCCAACGGAAAGCTGAAGCGCGACTTGATTGCCGAGCGCTTCCGAAACGAAATTGAAGCAATGTACGCGATGGCCGCCAACGCATGAACGAATTCAAGGGACAGACGCTGTCGTGGGGGATCGTCAATGGCGCGATCGAAGTGAGCCTTCATCGCGACCAATGCAACGAAATCGGCTCGCTCATGCTCGAGGAGTTGGAAGCCCTTGCGACCGCGTTGCCGGCGCTGATCAATGATGCGCATGCACTCATTCTTTATTCCACGCGGCCCGCAGGATTTTCGGCAGGAGCCGACTTGCGGGAACTTTATGAGCGGTCGCAATCCATGGACAAACTGACGGCCGCGCGTGGCGTGCGCGAATTTCTCGAGCGCATTCATGCCGTGATGAATACCCTCGATTCGCTCCCCTTAACGACCATTGCAGCCGTACACGGCGTGACCTTTGGCGGCGGGTTTGAACTTGCGCTGGTTTGCGACATTATTATTGCCGACCGCATGGCTCGCTTTTGCTTCCCGGAGTTGCGACTGGGACTGATTCCAGGATTTGGTGGGATACCGCGACTGAAGCGTGATTTGGGCAACGCCGTCGTGCGGGACTTACTGCTTACCGGGCGCAGCTTCAATGTCATGAAGGCGCAGCAAATCGGACTTGTCAGCCAAATCGCCGCCGAAGGCGAGTCCCTTCGTGTTGCCCGGGCCACCGCCAGCCAGATAGGGAAGTTTGACCGAACGACTAGCGCAGCGGCTAAGAAGTTCGTGAAACCGATTCCCTACGAAGAATTGAAGCGGGAAATCGATATTTTTTGCGACTTGTACGCCCAACCCGCCGTCGAAGAAGGGTTGCGTAAATTTGTCGAGAACGAAGGGCCGCAGCCGTACTTGCCCTGAATTTGTGATTGATGATTTCTGATTTGTAACTCGAAAGGCAAGAGCACTCAGTTATGCCTACCACAGACAAAACTCTGGACGAGATTCTTAACCTTGCTGCTTCGCACTTCAAAGTGCCGCGCGAGAGGCTTACGCCTGACGACGACTTCTTCAAGACGCTAGGCATTGATAGCCTGCAAGCGCTAGATCTGCTCACGCGCATCGAGCACCACTTCCGTATCGAATTGCCGGATTACGAACTCCAGGGCGTATCAGACTTCCGGACGCTTGCGCAAAGAATCCAGTCACGTCTGTGACCCGATTTCTCACCAACGGAGTCACCGAGACACACAGAAAACCTCGGGCCGACCGTGAGGCACACCAGGCTTGACGTCTGTCGCGGAGATAACGTTCTGATAAACTTCATTTTTCTCTATACCTCTTTGTCTCCGTGGTGAGACCGATTAAGAATGCTTGATCTTCGTCAATATGCCAGCTTGGGCGCGGCCCTGACTGCCGCTCTCGATCGCTGGCCTAACGAAACTTGCCTCATTGAGGCCGATCGCGACCGCGAAAAGGTTCGTCTCACCTATTCCGACTTCAAAGACCTGGCCCGTCCGCTTTGTCGCGCGCTTGAAGACGCCGATTTCAAACCCGGGGATCGTGCCGCCATCATCATGACGAATCAGTCGAAGTGGCTGATCTCGGCCTACTCGATCTTTTTCTGCGGTGGACTACTGGTGCCGCTGGATTACAAACTGACTGCGACCGAGCACTTGCAGCTACTGGCACATTCCAAATCGCGCTTTCTCGTCGTCGAATACTATCTGTGGCGCGCGATAACCAACTCTCCGGGCTTTCCAAAGCTCGCAGTTGAAATCGTGCTAGTGACCGAGGCCCCTGCCGGAGCAGAGTTGCGCGGTGCCTTCCGATGGGAAGAATTCCGTCGCAAAGGCGACCCCCAATTTGTGGTGCGCCAGCGCGAAGATCCAGCCTGCATCGTGTATTCATCGGGTACCGGTGGCCGTCCCAAGGGATGCGTGCTCACCCACGACGCCTACCTCGAACAGTGCGCCGCGCTCACGGCGTGGTACCCATTCTGGCCCGGCGTACGCTACTTGAGCATTCTGCCCACAAACCACGCAATCGACTTCATGGTCGGCTTCATCGGACCGTTTGTTTGTGGAGCATGCGTGGTCCATTTGCGGACCCTCCGTCCGGAATTCGTGCGCGACGCATTTGTGCGTTATCGCATCACTTACGTAAGCCTCGTGCCCATGGTGCTGAAAAATTTGGAGCGCGGGCTGCGTGCGAAATTCGACGCCCTGCCGCCAAAGAAACGATGGATGCTCGACCGCCTCATCGCCTTGAACAAACTGCTTACCAAAGGACATCCGCGCGTTGGATTAAGCCGAAGGTTGTTACCGCAAGTGCACAAAGCATTTGGTGGAGGGCTCCGCGCGCTGATTGTGGGCGGAGCATTCACTGATCCTGCGACATTGCAGTTTTTTTACGACCTCGGTATTCCAGTCACCTGCGGTTACGGTCTGACCGAGGCTTGCACGGCCGTGACTCTCAACGACCTGAAACCGTTTCGGGCGGATACAGTGGGCAAACCGCTTCCCGGTACCGAAGTCCGAGTCAGGAATCCAGATCCCGAAGGCATCGGGGAAGTCGCCGTGCTAAGCCGATCGGTCATGTCACATTATCTTGATGACCCGGAACTTACCGCGCAAACGATCGTGGAAGGTTGGCTACTCACCGGCGATCAGGGCCGATTCGACGATCGCGGACACTTGCAGCTCTTCGGCCGCAAGAAAAACATGATCGTCACCGAAGGCGGAAAGAACATTTATCCCGAGGATATTGAGTTGGTGTTCGACGGGCTCGCCGTCAAGGAATACTGCATTTTCGCGGCAAATTATCTGTGGCCGCAAAAGACGCTGGGGAATGAAATGCTGGTTCTGGTAGTGCGAATGGAGCCGAATCAGAACTTCGACGATCTTTTGTGCGACGACATCGTGCGGCGCAACCGAACTTTGCCCGATTACAAGCGGGTCAACGGATACCTCGTCTGGGAAAACAGATTTTCCCCGAACTGCATCGACAAAGATCAAGCGCGGGGAACTGGCTGCAGAAATTGGCGCTGCCGCAACACGGGCGCAGATCGTGGAAATCTAGTTCTTGGTTTCTCGGGCCCCATTTCTAGCGGAGCGCATCGGCCTAATTGAGGGCCAAACTGAGAACCGGGAACTGAGAACTGCTTTGTGAACGAAACTTTTCTGGCCATCATTAATCCGGCAGCGGGCGGAGGTCGGTGTCGCGAGCGCGTCGGAACTGCGCTTGAGCGATTGCGCAAGGCTGGTCTTGCCGTCGAGACGACGGAAACAAGCGCTTCCGGCGACGCCACCCGAATTGCCCGCCAAGCCTATGGACGCGGCTACCGGAAATTTATCGCCGTCGGCGGCGATGGCACTTCCTTCGAAGTCGTCAATGGCCTTTTTTCTGATGACAACCCTCGGCCCCAGTCCTCCGTCTCTCACGCGACTTCAGCGAGCGCCGACGATGAGATCCCTACGCTGGCATTCCTTCCGCTGGGCACCGGCAATTCATTTCTGCGCGATTTCCAGGAACTCCATCCGAATCATGGAGCGACTGCCACGAGCGGTCTTGAGCACGCGCTGCAGGCGCTCGAAAGCAGGCGATCCCGCGCCTGCGACGTTTTAAAGCTGACCCACAAGCAGGGAACGATCCACTACATCAATCTGCTGAGCGTTGGTTTTGCCGCGGATGTAGCCGCGCTTCGCCATCGTCACTTTCTCGGGCTCGGCCAGGTCGGGTACCTTCTCTCGATTTTCCTTTGCCTGGCGCGTCTGAAACGGCGTCCGTTCCCGGTTCGCATCGATCATCAAACAGATTTTGACAGGCGTCCCTGCCTGTTCTTGACCTTCAATAACAGCAAGTTTACCGGCGGCACCATGATGATCGCGCCCGACGCAGTGACTGACGACGGCTTGATCGAATATGTGCGGTGGGGCCCGATCGGCCGACTAGGATTGATCCGGAACTTGTCGACGCTTTATGACGGAACGCACACGGAGCATCCACTGGCGGAACGCCACGCAGTTCGCGTGGTCGAATTTCAACTGGATGGACCAGTGGATGTAATGGTAGATGGCGAGGTCCTGTCGCTCGACTGTCAGAAGATCGAGGTCTTGCCTTCGGCACTACGTGTCGTCGCTTAAGAAACGAAATAGCTTTTCAGGCAACGTCCAAAGCCGATTGATGTCGGGCTCGCTCTCGACCTCGGCACCAGTCGTGATATAAGAAATCCATGTCGGAACAGAGACACCAGCGGCGAAAACAAGAAGCCAAAGCCGCGGCAACTCCTGAAGTGTGGCGTAAACGCGCTCTCTATGCTGTCCTGATCGTGGCGGCGTTCGGCTTGGCTTATTACCTCGGCAACCGCTCGCAACATAAATACGATGGTTTTGCACGTTGCTTAAAAGATCGCGACGTCAAAATGTACGGAGCCTGGTGGTGTCCCCATTGTCAGGAGCAGAAGGAAATGTTTGGCGCGGCATTCGAATATGCTCCCTACGTAGAATGTGGCATAAAGGGTGACACTCACGGCGAGGCGCAGGTTTGTAAAGACGAAAATATCCACCATTTTCCAACCTGGCAGTTCCCACCTATGGGCGAACGCGTCGAGCGAATCTTTACTCTGGAAGAGTTGAGCGACCGGACCGGGTGTTCGCTGCCGTGAGCGAGTTTCGCAATCGTTTGATGAGTCTCGTTGGGATTCTTGCGGTCTGTGGTGTGGCTGTATCATCGGTTTCCCTGCAGCATCACTATGCAACGTCGAAGACCGCCTATTGCGACATTGGCGAAACCTTCAACTGCGACATCGTAAATCGGAGTGAATATTCTTCGATTCTCGGTATCCCCGTGGCCTTTCTGGGAATGTTAGGCTACGCTGCGCTGGCGGGACTGGCGACGGTCTATCGCGATCGGCGAGAGACCCCGGCGCTTCTATTTGGCGGTGCGGCCGCCGGGTTGGCCTTCGCTCTTTATTTGACCTACATCGAGGCGCGTGTCCTTGGTGTTTGGTGCATTCTCTGTTTAACTTCGCTCGCGCTGATCGCGGCGACCACGCTCTTGTCGGCAGTGATTTGGTGGAGGCGCGAAGTTGACCGGTAACGCCCTTAACGAGATTACCCGGCATGATCCGCGGGAAAATAATAAACTGCTCACCTCATGGCCCGAACCACACCTCAAAGGCTGAACATCAAATCCGAAGAAGTGGCATTACCGGTAGGTGGCGGACAATTGCATCTCCATGAGCTGCGTAGCCGCATTTTCCGCAACACCCGCTTTCTCCGCGTCTGGCTCCCACCCGAATACGAAAAGGGTGGTGGAACCCGCTATCCGGTTCTGTATTTGAACGACGGACAAAACTTGTTTGAAGCGTCAACCGCGTTTGGTGGTGTTCACTGGCAGGTGGGCGAAACAGCGACGCGGCTCATCAGCGAAAAGAAGATTCGTCCCCTCATCATCGTAGGGATCGATAACGCAGGCAAAAACCGGGCGCGTGAGTATCTGCCCTACAAGTCGCGCGATCCAAAAGTGCTGGTCGTTGAGGGAACTTCATATCCGAATTTTCTGAAGCGCGAAGTGATGCCGCTGGTCGAAGGGCGCTACGCCGTGTTGACGGGGCCAAAGAATACCGGCCTCGGTGGCTCATCTCTGGGAGGATTGATCACGCTGTATACGCAACTGGCGTCGCCCGGAACTTTTGGACGATTGCTGATAGAAAGTCCCTCGCTCTTTGTGGCGAATCGAAAGATCCTCGCGGAGAGCCGCAAGTTTCGCGCTTGGCCATCCCGCCTCTATTTGGGGATGGGGACGCACGAAGTTGGAAACCCAGAAAAAGATGAGCGAGTTACGAACGATGCCCGCGAGCTGGCCAGGATTTTGATTGACGCGAAACTCGGCGATGAGTGGCTGAAAGTACGAATCGACGAAGGCGCGACCCACTCGGAAGCCGCATGGGCTGCACGTTTCCTGGAGTCACTGGAGTTTCTATATCCAGCGAGCGATTTCCCAGCCTGATTCTTGGTCACAAACAGCTTGCATGAACCCGTTCGCCCTCATTGGCCTCAGGGTTTAATATGTTGGTCTTCATTATTTCAGGGGGTCGTGAATGAAAGCAGGACGTTCGTGGTGGTCGTGTGTTTGGATTACGCTACTGACAATCGTTGCCATTGCGACTAGCGCGGTCGCTCAGTCTTATAACGAAGCGCAGTTCAAAGGTATGCAGTGGCGCAGCATCGGTCCGTATCGCGGTGGACGTGTGCTTGCCGTGACCGGAGTCTCCGGTAGCCCGTTTACCTATTATTTTGGTGGAGTTTCGGGCGGAGTCTGGCGCACGAACGATGGAGGCGTGAGTTGGCAGCCGATTTCCGATAAGAATGTCATCTCGTCAATCGGTGCAATCGCTGTATCGGAATCGAATCCCAACGTGATTTATGTCGGCACCGGCGAGTCGTGCCTGCGCGGGAACATCTCGTACGGCGATGGCATGTACAAGACGACCGATGGAGGCAAGACTTGGCAGCACATCGGACTGAAAGACACGCAACATATTGCCCGGGTCTGGGTTGATCCACGCAATCCTGATCACGTCCTGGTCGCAGCGCTCGGCCACGCCTACGGACCGAACCCCGATCGCGGTGTTTACCGCACAAATGATGGCGGAAAGACCTGGGACAAGATTCTTTTTAAAGATGACAAGACGGGTGCCATCGACCTCGGCGTCGATCCGCACAACCCTAATGTTATGTTTGCCGCGCTTTATCAAATTCAACGGACGCCCTGGAGTCTGGAAAGCGGCGGTCCGGGCAGCGGTTTGTATCGGTCCACAGACGGCGGCAACAACTGGACACATCTCGAAGGCCACGGCCTGCCCGAAGGAATTCTGGGGCGCATCGGAGTAAGCGTTTCGGGTGGCGATTCCAATCGCGTTTACGCGCTCATCGAGTCGAAGGAAAGCGGCCTCTATCGCTCGGACGATGGTGGCGCATCCTGGTCACGCGTGAACGATGATCAACGCTTGACGCAGCGCGCATGGTACTTCACCCACATCTTTGCCGATCCGAAGAGTCCAGACACCGTCTACATCCTCAATACCGGTGCATTTCGTTCGACCGATGGTGGCAAGAGCCTGAACCTTCTTCCCGCGCCACATGGCGATCACCACGGCTTCTGGATCGATCCGCAGAATCCAAATCGCATGATCAACGGGAATGATGGAGGAGCAACCATCTCCGTCGACGGTGGCAAAAGCTGGTCGACGCAATACAACCAGCCTACCGCGCAGTTCTACCACGTAGCCGCTGATAACCAGTTCCTCTACTACGTCTACGGCGCGCAGCAGGATAATTCCACGGTAGGAATCGCCAGCCGATCTGATGATGGATATATCGGGCGGCAGCATTGGTTTGACGCGGGTGGTGGCGAGAGCGGCTACCTGCAGCCAGATCCGGAAGACTCAAACATCATTTACGCGGGTTCGGGAGAAGGTCAGATCACACGTCTCGATCGTCGCAGCAATCAGGAGCAGGACGTTTCCGTGTGGCCAATGGAAAGTTCTGGTCATGGTGTGGGCGATCTGAGGTACCGGCTTGGATGGACGCACCCGATCCTGATTTCAACGCACGACCGGCACGTCATTTACACGACCGCCGAGCGCGTTTTCAAAACCACCGACGAAGGCAAATCCTGGACGGCAATCAGTCCCGACCTGACCCGCAACGACAAGAGCAAACAAGTCGCTTCGGGCGGTCCGCTCACCAAGGACAATACCTCGGTTGAGTATTACGACACCGTCTTCGCCATCGCTGAATCGCCTTTACAGAAAGACGTGCTCTGGGCTGGCACAGACGATGGGTTGATCCAAGTTTCACGCGATGGCGGAAAGAACTGGGCCAATGTTACGCCCAAGGGAATTCCGGAATGGAGTCTGGTCAGCATCATCGACGCTTCGCCCTACGACGCCGGTACGGCTTACGCCGCTGTCGATACGCATAAACTCGACGACTTGCGACCCTACCTCTACAAGACGACTGATTACGGTAAGAGTTGGACGAAGATCACGAATGGAATTCCGGAAGGCGCATACACCCATGCGGTCCGCGAAGACCCGGTTCGCAAGAATCTGCTCTACGCCGGAACGGAGACTGGTATCTACGTTTCCTTCGATGGCGGCGCGAACTGGCAGTCATTACAACTCAATCTGCCGAATGCCCCGATTCACGACCTGATTGTAAAGAACGACGATCTGGTGGTCGCAACGCATGGCCGCGCCTTCTGGATCCTGGACGACATTACGCCCCTGCGCATCGCCGCCCCTCAGGCTGGCACCGAGGCCGCACTCTTGAAGCCGCGCACCACTTACAGAATGCGGTGGCCCGACTTCTACGAGCGCCGTCAACCCGTAGGAGAAAATCCTCCGAGCGGCGCTATGGTCTATTACTATCTGCCGTCCGCCCCGAAGGGAGTCGTAGCCCTGGAATTCCTCGATGGGTCTGGCAAAGTGATTCGGCGCTATTCGAATGAAGAGAAAAAAGAAGCCGATACTCCGCCAGAATGGCCCGATCAAACTCCTCCTGACACGAAAATTCCGGC
This sequence comes from uncultured Acidobacteriaceae bacterium, assembly GCA_963822545.1. Lineage (GTDB taxonomy): Bacteria > Acidobacteriota > Terriglobia > Terriglobales > Acidobacteriaceae > Acidiflorens. Next base: position 909,353 of record CAWGIB010000006.1, on the reverse strand, counting down.
GAATGCAGGTTTGAATCGCTTTGCCTGGGATTTGCGCCTGCAAGGTCCAACGCCGCTGGCCGGTGAACCAGGAGCCGAATTCCGCAACCGCGGGCCCATGGTTGGTCCTGGCACCTACCAGGTCCGCCTCACTGTGGAGGGGAAGTCCTACACGGCGCCCCTGGAACTCAAAACGGACGTTCGTGTAAAAACCTCGAACGAAGACTTGCAAAAGCAGGTGGAATTAGGACGCAAAATTGTGGCGCAGGTTTCGGAAATTCACGAGGCGATCGGAAAAATTCGCGAAGCGCGCTCCCAGATTCACACGCTTACCAAGAGATTTGACGACGACTCGCGTTACGCTGCCTTTACCGCTCAGGCGAAGGACTTCGACAGGAAGAGCTTTGACCTTGAGTCTCGGTTGCTTCAGGTTAATTCGAAAAGCTCCGAGTCAAATCTGAACTACCCGGTGCTCATCGACGAGCGGCTGCATTCGTTGCTGTTCAGCGTCGACTTGGCCGACGCCGCTCCTACTACCCAGCAATACGAGGTTTACGGCGATTTGGAAAAGCAGACCCAACCGCTACTCGCCCAGTATCACGAACTAATGTCGAAGGACCTGGTGGCGCTCAACGAATCCGTGAACAAGCTGAATGTTCCCGTGATCTATCTGCCGGAAGGGAAGGAAACCCGGTAGCGCCGCTGCATCTCAGAAGCGTCATGAAAGAGCGCTTCTTTCACGAAATAATGGCCACGACAGCTCACGACTTGCTCGTGGGCTGTCAGTGGCCGAAGAAAAACGGAAACTTGTTTCGAAGCCTGTGCCACCCGCTCGACCCATCCTACTTCGTAATCACGCCGCACGCGATGCGGTCGCCAGCATTACCGGCGGGATCGGTCTTCTGATCGTCAGCTTTTGCGTGCACCACAATCGCCGTTCCGCCATTCGAAAAGAGGGAATGGCTATCGTTACCGAGCGTAACGTCTTTGCTATCCGTCCGGATCTTCGCTTTACCATCTGCGCCAACCGTAAAGTTGGCATGATCACCGGCGTGATGACCTTCCGGATTCTCTAAACCATGTTTCTTTCCATCTGGATTGAAGTGTGGACCCGCCGACTTGAAGTCCGGTGCTTCGCATTTTGCATTCTGGTGAAAGTGAATCGCGTGTTCGCCGGGCGGCAGATTTTCCAGATTCAGTTCCATCCCCACGCCCGGTTTTTGTTCCCATAGAACGACCGTCCCCACGCTCTGACCTTGAGCGTCTTTGAGCTGAACGACTGTCTTCGCCAAACTCATCGACGCGAGTCCGAACAGAGACAACGACAAGGCGATAGAAAACAAGGTGGTGTTTTTCATGCAGGGGATTATAGACAACTTGAGGTTTTTCGCACCCGGAATCGGAATTTGGAAGACCTTCGTACTTTGCTGCCTCATAGCTGTCCTTTGCCGGGTCAGATTCTTCATGAAAGTTGATACCGATTCAGACCCTCTCCATGGTCATTCCCAGGCATCTGGTTCAATATCTCTTCAGATATGGGGGGCAAACAAAAAACTTTCCCCGGAGCCCCAATATCAAAAGGAGAAACCAATGAAAAAGCATGCTGCTACCCTTCTGATTCTCTCGATCATCGCCCTGCCGGGGCTGGTAAGTGCGCAAACCAGGGCGCTGCTCAAGGCCGATGTTCCCTTTGAGTTTGTTGCCAACGGCAAGACGATGCCAGCCGGCTGGTGCACCATTCAGGGCCGCGGCGACGGACAGACGATTCTGTCCATCAATAGCGGAAACGAGCATATGTTCGTTGCTCCCAATTCGACGGAGTCGTTGAAGCCGAGCGCAAAGACCAGTATGGTGTTTCATAAGTACGGCGACCGGTATTTCCTCTCGAGCATTAATCGCGAAGGAGAACAGCGCGGTTACGAGCTGCCCGCAAACAGCCTGGAAAAGGAATTGCGTGCGCAAAATGTCAGCGAGAACGACGTAGTTTTAGTAGCTGCCGCTAACTAATCGCGAGCAACTCGACAATCGGGAGGAATCGAACTTCACGTTCGTTCCTCCCGTTTGCTTTTTGCGGTCGATGTTTGGCGCCAGTTCGTCGAATGTAGGGAATCAAACAGAACTAAACTAGGAGCGATGGCAGGTAAAGACCAGCAATCCGTTACCTTCGTACCGCCCATAGTTCGACGATCACTGACGCGGGGTATATCTCGGATCACAATCAGGTCAAGGAGGTTTTATCCTTGTTTCGGCCTGATTATGTTTCGTGCTTACTTACGATTGTTTCGACAGTTTTAGTTGGTCGGCGGTTTTGGCAGGGCTGGGTCCTCGCCGCAATCAATAGCGTCATCATTTGCGTCATTGCGGTGAAGACAAACCAAACTGGCTTTATTCCTGCGAACCTGTTCTGCATCGTTCTTTACGCATTCAACCTGCGTGCCTGGCGAAAAGACGAGCCACTGTCCTGATCCAGATGTCCTGATACAAAAACTCCGCATTCGTTCGCTAGCGTATTCCGCACCTCAACTGAGTTGACCTCTGCCGGTCTCGCAGCCTAGTATCCGGGCTAAAGTATGGTGACCACCCCAGAAATCGGCCAGGTGCTCGGCCATTACCGCATCACTGAGCTCGTTGGTTCCGGGGGCATGGGTGTCGTGTACCGCGCTCTCGACCAGCAACTCGACCGCGACGTCGCGGTCAAAATTCTTCCTCAACTGCACTTGCTCAGTGAGGCCTCGCGCCGCCAGTTTCGCCGTGAAGCCTTAAGCCTGGCGCGTATCACCGATCCGAATGTTGCCATGGCCTTTCGATTTTGGCCGCGACGGTGGTTTTGACTACCTCGTTACCGAATATGTTCCCGGCGTCACGCTCAGCGCCAAGATTGCAGGCCGCCCGCTTCCAGAGTCCGAAGTTCTGAACCTCGGTAAACAACTTGCCTCCGGCTTGGAGCACGCCCATCGTCAAGGTGTCATCCATCGCGATCTCAAGCCCGGCAACCTGCGGGTCACGCCCGATGGGCGTCTTAAAATCCTTGATTTCGGACTAGCCTTCCTATTGCAAGCGGAAAACGCGCCCACTGCCACGGTCCCAATTACCGAATCCTTCGACAACGCCGGAACCCTGCCCTATATGTCCCCCGAACAGATCAAGGGACATAAGCCGGACGCGCGTGCCGATGTCTGGTCTGCGGGCGCGGTGCTGTACGAGATGGCGACCGGCAAGTGTCCTTTTGGAGATTTGACCGGATCGCCGTTAATTGCAGCCATTCTTGACCAGAGCCCGACGCCTCCCCGCGCTCTCAACCCGAAGATTAGCGAAGGCCTGGAGCGAGTCATTCTCCGTACCATGCAGAAAGATCCGGCCGAACGCTATCAATCCGCAGGCGACCTGCGCTTCGATCTCAACAGCCTCGCGACGGGAACGGCTCCGGTCTATGCAACGCCGGAACGCTCCAGGTTCTCGGTGTTGTGGGCTGTTGCAGCTCTGGGAATCGTGCTGGCGGTAGCAGGATTTTGGTGGACCCATCGGCAATCACAATTGCCACCGGCCGAAGACCAGATTATGGCCGTCCTACCCTTTGAATCAGTCGCCAGCGATGCGCCGACCAACGCATTGGGGATGGGTCTCAGCGAAACATTGACTGCCAAGCTTGTCCAGGCTAGCGACAATGGCCATCTGCAGCTGGTTTCCACTCGGGACTTGATTGCCCAAGGTGTCAAGACTGCGGATCAGGCGCGCCGCGAGTTCGGCACCGATCTCGTCCTGGAAGGAAGCCTGCAGCAATACGGTGATCAAATACGGATCACCTGCAATCTGGTGAATTCGCGTACGCGCCTCCAACTCGCTGCTCGCACGGTTACGGGTTCGGCCACCGATCCCTTTACGCTTCAAGATGATTTAGTAGGCGAAGTTCTCGGGATGCTGCCCGCCGCAAGTACAAGAGAGAAACGCGGAATAGTAAATTCGCGCCCTGATACGAAACCTGCTGCTTACGATTCCTATCTGCGAGGCCGCGGCTACCTCGAGGAATCCCAAAACCTTGACAACATCAAACTCGCAATCGTGGAGTTCGAGCGGGCAGTCAGCGTGGACCCAAGCTACGCTCCCGCGCACGCAGCTATGGGCATGGCTTACGCGATGGGGTTCCAACACAAAAATCAGGGGAAGGACTGGCTGGACAAAGCTCAGACTGAATGCGAGCGGGCATTGGCCATTACACCGCAGCTTGCTGAGGGCCACACCTGCCTGGGCAACGTCTATTACTCACAGGGACAGTATGAAGATGCTGTGCAGCAGTTCGAGCGTTCTCGCGATCTCGATCACAACAGCGATGAGACACTACGTCTTTTAGCGGAGACTAATCAGAAACTCGGGAAAGTTTCCGCCGCTGAAGAGGCATACAGGAAGGCCATCGCTCTGCGGCCAAATTATTGGGGAGTCTACAGCGCGTTTGGCACGTTTTACTATCGGCAGGCCCGCTATCCCGAGGCCGTTCAGATGTTTCGCCGGGCTATTGATTTGGCGCCGCTCAATTATCTTGGCTATTCAAATCTGGGTGCGGTGAACCTGGTGCAGGGACACTATCAGGACGCGGTTGACGAATTGAAAAAGTCGATCGAATTGCGGCCCACGTTCGACGCATATGGAAATCTTGGGGCAGCATACTTCTACTTGCGTCGCTATGAGGACAGCGCAGGTACGGTTCGCGAAGCGCTCAAAATTGACGATAGGGATTGGCAGAACTGGGGCAATCTCGCGGACGCTTTGTATCAAATTCCAGCGCAACGCGCGGAGGCGTTAAACGCCTACCAGAAGGCGATCGATCTTGCATCGGCGAGACTGGAAGTCAATCCACGCGACGCCACCCTTCTCGCCTTCGCGGCCGACTATTCTGCAATGCTCGACCAGGAGAAACAGGCGAAAGATTATATTGCCCGCGCGTTAGCCATCGCTCCGAAGGACGCTGACGTTCTGTTCCGTGCCGCCATTCTCTTTAATCACTTTAGAGATACGGAAAAGACGATTAGCTCGCTGCAACGTGCCGTGGAAGCAGGTTGTTCTACAACCATGATCCGAGATACTCCTGACTTTGCGCCCCTGCAGCGTGACGCGCGGTTGCAAGGGATTCTACAAACCAAATAGCTCGCAAACTAGTTAGGAGTGACGTGGACGCCTGGGTCATTGCACACAGGTGACGCGGGTGTTGTTATCGGCGTCATCGTGTAATCGTAGTTACAAAGGGAACCAGGTAGAACTGAACAGAGCAGGTCGGGGCTTACAGTTTGAGGAGACGACGTCGTCGGGAATGACTTGGACGGCACTGGCTTCCTGAACCCGAACTTGATCTTATATATTTTCGTGTCTGGAGAGTCCACAATCCATCGAATCGTGTCGCCCTCATTGACGTCGATCTTCTTCGGCGTTGCAATGCAATTCTTGATATGTACTTCCTGAGCAGTGAAAGAGACCTGGCCTTTGTGCCCGCATGCAAGACTGGTCACTAATAGCGCCGCCGCAGGCACTAGCAATAAAGAGATCACTAACTTTTGTGTCTTCATAGATTGTCTTCCCAACCTGTGAGCCCTGCATTGTTGCGCGGGTAAGTCTCTAAGTCAAGCCTCCGAACTTTTTCAGGCGATACTTAGACAAAATAAAAAGGCCGCCAGCAGGCGGCCCATGTCTTAGTGAAAAGAAACCCTAGTTCGAAATTCCCGCACTCTGCGGAGCTGAAGGCACCGCTGCAGCCGCGGTTGCTGCCGCCGCTTCATTCAGAATACGGTGGTGAATTGTGAAGAGCGCCAACTCCAGCCGGTCTGACACGCCGATCTTGTCATAGACGTTGCGCAGGTAATTCTTGATAACCTGCTCCGTCGTTCCAAGCTGAGTTGCGATTTCCTTGTTCTTGTAGCCCTGGACGATGAGGGCGACGATGCGCAGTTCCTTGGCCGTCAGGCGGTCGCGGACGCGCAATCCCACCATATCGTTCTCGGTCAATTCGCTCGGCACCGCGACATCCTGAACCCAGGTTTCGCCACGCGCGACCTTGCGCACGCAATCCACCAGCGCCGGACTGGTCACATTCCTGTACACGACGCCATGCGCACCCGCAGCCATGTAACGTTGCGCGCTCTCGCCGGTGTCGGCAAGCACGACCACTCGCGTCTTGTTCTTGTTTGCGGCCGAGAGCACTGCGTTAAAGTCGGAGTGAAAGCCTCCGGCAATGACGAGCACGGCGGCCCGGAACTTGTCGAGCGCCATAAACATCTGCTCGGCTGTTTGCGCCTGCGCCACGATGCGCATCTCATCTTCTACCGCCAGCACTTTGGCAATGCCCGCGCGGAAAATAGCCTGATTATCGGCCAGAATAAGTTTCAACATGGATAGTCGCTCCCAGTTACGAGTTGCGCACAAATTCGTACGAATCGATTACACATGCCACGCCCCGGTTGTCTCCCGGTGCTGCGCCGGCATTTGGCTCGTCGGTCCGCACCACTCGACCGCGGCACTGAATGGTAACGTTCTCCTTGCCGCCCGTGACTTCCGGTGGCAAAGTGATCTCAAACTCAACAGGCGAGCCGACCTCCAGGGAAGCATCCGCTTTGATGTAAACCCCAGCGGCGCTCAGATCACCCGTCATGCCGCTCGCGGCGGCATTGGAATCCTCGCTATGAATCTTGATCGGCAAATGCAGTGGAAATCTTTTCCCGGTACGTGCTTCGGTCACGATGCCTCCTCTGCTCTTCATTGGAACTCGACTCAACGGCCAGAAATTATGCGAATTCCCAGTCCCACGCCTGAATGAGCAGCTAACGGCGTTATATCACGGAAGATATCCGGAAAGAAGCCCTCCATTACCTAAGTAATACCTAGGGCAACGGGATAGCTACCTGCATCAGCGGCGAAAAAACGGCCGCAATCCACCAACAATACCGTGTATTCCGGTCAAGAAACGGTGTCTACCGGTTGAACTTCTGCAACCAGATTACGATTACGGATGACCCGGCGGCGCTGTGATTCCTGCAGCGGTTGCGCGGCTGCGATCCCGCACAGAACATAAAACAAGGCTGCGTTGGCTGGAATCTGCAGATTGAAATCAACAAAGCTATGCACGAGTATTCCTACACAGGCCAGCAATGCTGCGACCGTCAGAGCGCCTGTGCTTGTCTCTTCCCAGTCTTTCAGTTTGCTTGCCGCCTGCCGGAACATCAGTACAAAGAACCAGATGGCAATTGCCAGTCCGGCGATTCCTGTCTCGACCACCAGTTGCAGATAATCGTTGTGCGCCTGATTAACGAAAAACGTTGTGTAAAAGCTCCGAAATTGCGGGTAAACGATGGGAAACGATCCCAGTCCCCATCCTAAGAACGGCCGTTTAAGAATCATGCGCAGGCAGTCACGATCGATCATCATGCGGAGACCACCGCTGATCTCGCTCCGGGCTTCTGAATGAATACTGGCCAAGCGCCGGGTAACCTCATTGCCTCCCAGCCACACCAGGAATCCAATCATCAGAACAAGGAAAGCGCCCAGCATCAGCGGCTTGCGCCAGTTCCCATGTTTCGAACGCACCAGAATTACTGTGAGGATAACCATTTCCGCGCAAAACGCGATGATCCCTCCACGCGAGCCCGAAAGAAAAATGCTTCCGGCCATCAATGCCGCAATCAGTGTTATGACAGTTCTTCGATTGCCATCCGTAAAGCGACTGACCGCTAGCACCACAGGGAAAGGAATGAGCATTTCCATCAGGCCGGCATAGTGGTTGCGATTAACGTAGGGGCCGTAGATCGCGCCCCCCTGAGAGGAAGCCCAAATCCAGTAGAGCTTTCCGTTAGGTGCGATTCCTTGGAGCACCGCGAATGCCGCTACGGCCCCACCATAATAAGAGGCCACCTTCGCCATCCAATCGAAGTGCGAAGCTCGCCTGACCGATTGAGTCGCCACAAACGCGAGCATGAAGTAAGCCGCATAGAGCAATAGGTGCGTGTAGGTTACGTGGCGATATGCCGTAGTCCCAGTCACCCACTGGACAAGGGCCAGCACAAGAAAAGCAGCCATTGGGCGGTAGAGAACGTTGTTCGAGACCTTCAGTTCACCAGTCAGCCACTGCTTGTATCCCCACGCCATCAGTAACAGCACGCCACACGTTTCTAACGCGAAGATTGACCAGGGCTCCACCGCTCCAAAAGCAAGCGGTGCCGCCAGCAGCACGGCCCCGGTACCCGCCAGAAGCATGGAGTTTGAGAGCTTGGGCCTCTCGGCCTTCAGGGGCGGTGCGGGTTCCGGTTTTGTTGCCAGGGCACTCAATGGCTTTCCTTGGAATTGTCGGAGGAGTTTTCCTGCGAAAGCTGAAACCCATCGAGCCAAAGTTTGCCACGAATGGGACTTCCGGCGGGGAACCTCTCGATCGCTAGACTTAGCAACACAGTGTCAGCGGGAGTCGTAATCTTCGTGTGAACTTCCTTCCAGAAATCAGCGTCCTTAAGTGGGTCGCTGGCGAAGAGGGGTGCATTCGTATAAGCATCTCGCAGAACGATCTGCGGTCCGCCAGCTCCTTCAAAATCTGACGACTTGTAGAACGCAGAGAAATCGTATGTGGTGGTTCCACGGACTGGAATGAGCTGCTGAATCCCTGCGTCCGAAATCCCGGGACCTTCGAACGTCAAAGAAAGTGAGCGGTCGCCCTCGCGGAAGTCGCTCGCATCAAGCAAGGGCCGCACTCCAATGCGGTTGACATAAGTCCAGTCAAAGCCGCCATTCAGAATCTCAAGACTAAAGTCTCCATTAATGACGAGGTTGTCCTCGGAGGGCAAGTACCCAGTCAAGCCGAGCGTTCCCGCTGCCTGTTCCCACGCCGCCATGGCAGCATCCGGTCGGTGGATCTGGATCAGGTACCGCACGTATTCGAATAAATGCGAGACCTCGAATTTATCGTGAAGCTGCGTCAGCCGCTCCCACGTCTTGATCGCTCCCTCCGTGTCGTTCTTACTGATCACAAGGTTGAGAAATGCCAGTAAGGTATCAGGGCGCGGTGGCACTACATCACGCAGCAACACATTAGCGTCCGGACGCACGCGCCAGCAATTCTTGAGCGAGATATCCACGAGAGAAATGTCGTTGGCAATGACCACGCTAAACTCGTGCAAGGCGCGATCGATATTGCCATCAACCAGAAAGAAGTTTGCTGCCTGCCATGCGACACCAGGCGCTGTAGGTTCGGCTTGCAAGGCGCGGTCGATCGCGGAGCGCTGACCGCCAATATCCCCTACTACTTGATAGGCGCCCGCCAAATCGAACCACGTCCCGGAATCGTATGGGTTGAGCGCGACTGCAGCCCGGTACTCTTCAATTGCACCCTGAGGATCACTGCCGAAGAACGCAAGATAACTCCCTAATCGATGCCGGTAGTCGGCATTCCCAGGAGACAGACGTACGGCATATTCGAGTTTGTGTAGTTCGGGTTTCGATGCAAAGACGCTTGCCGCAAACTCTTTTGCGCTAAGGAGGAAATATATGGTTGCTAAAAGCGCGAAGCCCGCCGCGAACTGCTTGCGTCGTCGATTTGAAAGCGGTTGGGGCATCCGTCCCGTTTTCGCCAGTTCTCTGGCCGCGAGATTCAACTCGTCAATTTCAATTTGTTGAACTAGATTCCGCCCGAAGCGGCCTTCGATTCCTGCACGTTCTCTTCGCCAACGCTATCTTCCTGGTAATAATGGTTATATTTGCCCTGATATTCGTAATAGTAGTAATAATCTGGCGAAGTCAGATCCACGGCGTTGAGAAGGACGCCGGCGACGTGAGCGTTCACTTGCGTCAAGATGTCGCGAGCTCGGCGCAACGCCTGCTTGGTAGTTTGTCCCGAGCGAATTACCAGGATCGTTGCATCGGCGCGCGGCGACAGAACGACTGCGTCGGTAACCGACAGCGTTGGCGGAGTATCGATCACGATGTGGTCGAACTGATCACGTAACTCCATGATCAAATCTCTCATGTTGGTAGAGGCTAGCAACTCTGCGGGATTCGGAGGCGGAGTGCCTGCCGGCAGAATGAAAAGGTTCGGCAGCACGGGAGACGCAACAACTGTCTGCTGCACGGTGGCGCTCCCCGTCAATACATTGCTAAGACCGCTTCTCGGGCCCATGCCCAGGGTTTTGTGAACACTGGGCCGCCGCAAATCCCCGTCGATCAGAAGGACACGGACTCCCTTTTGCGCGAGCACGATCGAGGTGTTGATGCTGGTCGTAGTCTTGCCCTCTTGGGGGCGTGCGCTCGTCACCATAATGACCTTTGGCGGCGCGCCGAGATTCGAGAGCAGCAGCGATGTGCGCAACGCGCGGTACGATTCGGCCATCTGTGACTGCGGACGAACCTGGGTTACCATCTCCACTGCTTCTTTGGAAGAAGTCAACACAAACCGCGCTCCCGCCACGCCCCGGCTCGTAGCCTTGGAGCCAAGCGGAATCATTCCCAAAGATGGAAGCGCCGAAATAGCCTGCGCTTGTTCCGGAGTGCGAACCGTGTTGTCCATGTTCTCGAGCAGGAAAGCCAGCCCGACGCCGGAAATAATTCCAATGACCAATGCGAAGGCAAGATTACGGGGAATATTCGGTTCGCTCGGAGCGGTCGGAACGCGCGCTGCATTGATAATGCGGAAATTGTTGGAGCGCAGCCCTGCCGTGACCCCGGCTTCTTTCAATTTTTCGAGTAACCCTTCATAGAGCGTGCGGTTCGACTCGACGTCGCGCTTGAGCAGCGTGTACTCGATCGCGCTCTCATTAAGACGGTTCGCCTCCTGCTTTTGCTTTTCGAAGGATTCGCGCAGCATGTTTTCACGCTGCAACGCTGCCTGATATTCACCCCGCAGATGGTCAACCGATTTATTGACCTCTGACTGCAGTTGCTTGTCAATTTCCTTGAGCTGGTTATTGAGTTGGGCGACTTTCGGATAGGAGGGGCCAAACTGCGTGCTGAGCTCCGCCACCTGAATTCCCAAGGTGGCCTGTTGCTCGCGCAATTTGTCGAGAAGTCGAGATCCGACACTTGTGCCGGTCCCAGCCGAATCCGCGATGATTGCCGCCGCCACCACTTCCGGGTCGGAGGACTGCGTCTGCCGGTATACGGCTTCCTTCTGCATACGATCCGACTCGGCCATCGTCAGCTCTTTGTTGATCTCATCGAGCTTTTCCGTCGTGATGTTCTGCTTTTCGTCATTGCCTAGAATCTCGTGTTCCTTCTGATAACGAACCAGCTTCTCCTGAGAAGTCTCCACTTTCATCTGCAAATCGACCAGTTGTTTCGAAAGCCAGTCGGATGCTTGCATCGTGGACTCAAACTTGGTCTTGAAGTTTTGCTCAACGTAAGTAGCAGCCAGCGTGTTCACCGCACTCGCTGCGAGCTGGGGGTCGGTGCTGTTGTAGTGGATCTCCATGATTCGCGTATTGGGAATCAGCGTCACATGAAGATTGCCGCGGAATGCGCCGAGCAGCGCCGACGTGCGGTTTGAGTCGCTCTGCAGAGGGTCCGCCACCAGATTTTGCTGTTTCTGTTCAGGATGACCGCCAAGCTCAGTGCGTTTATCGAGATTGAGCTGGCGAATAACCTGAAGGGCAAGCAGGTCGCTTTGCAGGATACGCACTTCCGTGTCGAGGTCGCTCTGGTCGTAATAGTCAACTACCGGCGCGGAATCCTTGAACGTGATCAGGTTCGAATCTGCTTTGTTGACTACGATTTGACCGACCGCTTCGTAAACCGGCGTTTGGCGAAGGGAGGCGATGGCTACCGTCATGAAAATTCCGGCGGCGACAGCTATAACCAGCCACTTGCGCTTGATCAGAACGCGCATGTACTCGCGCAGCATCGTTTCCTGCGACGGCAACGCGTTATAGTGTGCGGAAATCGGCCTTAGGAACTCGGCAGAAACTGCCGGCTGCAATTCGTGCAGTCCGTCGTTATTTCGCGGAAGCAAGGGTCCTAAAGACATCCGTTACTCCTTAACCGGCCACCAAGTCCCGGAAACTGGCGTGCCACGCACACATTTCCGCTCTAGCACGAGCTGCCAATGGCTCACTGTGTAAAAATAAAAGACTGTATCTGAATTTGGCCTGATTCTAGCATTTCCGGGAGTCGGAACCATTTAAAAAAACCACCCGGATGATATTGTTCCGGATGCCTGTTCTCTCGGCCAGAGTTTGCTCCGCCATCGCTATTTGCAATATGGGAGCGCCAACTTCCAGGTAAGACATCGTTGCCCCAAACCCATTGCTGGGACCATCGTGCGCCCCGCACCGATGACCAACCTGACCATGGCCGCTTCTCCATCGCCGCTTCTATTGGTGGGCCTACCAGGTAAACTTTTCCACCGCCTCGCTCGGATATACTATCGAGCACAAGAACTTACCCTACAAGCGAAGATCTTCTGATTCCGGGACCGCCCGTGTTTGACTGCTAGGCCTGCGGAGCGTAGTCCGGGAACTTCGAAGGGAAAAGAATGATCAACTGGTCGAAGGAATCAATACTCGTTACAGGCGGAACGGGATCGTTTGGGAAAAAGTTTGTGGAGATCATGCTGCGCAGGTACCAGCCCCACAGACTCGTCATCTTCAGTCGCGACGAGTTGAAGCAGCATGAAATGCGAACGTCAGGTTTCGATCATCCTTCGATGCGGTATTTCATTGGCGATGTTCGCGACGTGGATCGTCTGAAACGCGCTTTGGCTGGAATCACAGTAGTCGTGCATGCCGCGGCTCTGAAGCAAGTGCCGGCCTGCGAATACAATCCATTTGAAGCGATCCAGACAAACATCATGGGCGGGCGCAACGTAATCGATGCCGCCATCGACCAAGGCGTGCGCCGCATCCTGGCCCTCAGCACTGACAAGGCTGTGAATCCAATCAACCTTTATGGCGCCACGAAGCTGTGCGCTGAAAAAATGTTTGTGCAAGCCAATGCTTACGCAGGAGCGCAAGAAACGCGCTTCAGTTGCGCGCGTTATGGCAACGTTGTTGGAAGCCGGGGCAGCGTAATTCCGATCTTTATGGAACAGCGCAGGCGCGGAAAGATCACCATTACCGATCCGCGCATGACGCGCTTCTGGCTTACGCTCGAACACGGCGTAAAATTCGTGGTCAATTGTTTAGAGCAGATGCACGGCGGCGAGATTTTCGTCCCCAAGATTCCAAGCATGCGGCTGCTGGATCTGGCTGAAACCATTGCCCCTGGCTGCGATGTCGAGTACATCGGAATTCGTCCTGGAGAGAAGTTGCACGAAGTACTGATTTCCGAAGATGAATCCCGGCAAACCCTTTCGACCGATGAGATGTTTGTAATTCAGCCGTCCCATCCGTGGTGGAAATCCGAAAACTGGGTCGACGCCCGTCCACTCCCTGAGGGATTTCGATATTCGAGCGACACGAACGAGCAATGGCTGACTCGGCGTGAACTCGAAAACTTAGTTGCGCCGGAAGAAGCGGCCGCGGCCGAGGCGGTTTCGACCTCTGCCTAGCATGAGTTCCTCACCCACAAAGATCGAGACGCTCGCGCTTCAGGGTGGAACCCCCGTGCGCGAAACATTATTGCCTTACGGCAGGCAAAGCCTGGACGACGAAGATGTCCGATCTGTAGTAGAAGTCTTGAGATCCGATTGGCTAACCACAGGCCCGAAGGTTCCCGAGTTTGAAGAAGCATTCGCGGCGTGGGTCGGCGCCAAGTTCGCCATCAGCTTCAGTTCCGGTACGGCGGCCCTCCACGGCGCAGCGTTCGCCGCTGGCCTTGGACCTGGGGACGAAGCAATCACAACCCCGATGACCTTCTGTGCCAGCGCCAACTGTGTTCTCTATCAGGGCGCTACCCCGGTGTTCTCCGATGTTTGTGATGACACGCTCAACATCGATCCGCAGGTCGTTTCCAGCAAGCTTACTCCCCGCACCAAGGCGATCATTGCAGTCGACTACGCGGGACATCCTGCCGCGTTCGAGGAACTAGCGACCATCGCGAAAACGAATAAAGCGCTCTTGATCGAAGACGCCTGCCACGCGCTGGGCGCGGAATATCACGGAACTCGCGTCGGCGGAATCGCCGACATGACCGTTTTCAGCTTTCATCCCGTGAAACACCTCACCACCGGCGAAGGCGGCATGGTCACCACCAACGACAGTCGGCTGGCAGAGACGCTGCGCCGCTTTCGCAACCACGGCATCAGCAGCGAAGCGCGTCAGCGGCAGGACGCAGGCCAGTGGTTCTACGAGATGGTTCTGCTCGGATTCAATTACCGCCTCACTGACATCGCATGTGCGCTGGGAATTTCCCAACTCCGCAGCCTTGACCAGAATCTGGCACGACGGCGTGCGATTGCTGCGAGCTACGTCCAAGGCCTTCGTGATTTGCCGTTGAAGGTGCCGCAGGTCCGGGACGGAATCTCCCCGGCTTGGCATCTCTTCCCAGTTCGGCTCAATCTCGCGTCGTTGTCGGTCGACCGCACGGAAATATTTCGTGCCTTGCGTGCGGAAAATATCGGCGTCAACGTCCACTACATCCCGGTACATTTTCACCCGTATTACCGTGAACGCTTCCCGCTCACTTCCAAAAAGGGCAGCTACCCGGTCGCTGAAAATGCCTATGACGAACTCATCAGTCTTCCGATGTTCCACTCGATGACCGAAAAAGATGTGGAGGATGTGATGCGCGCCGTTCATAAGGTGCTGGCTCATTACAGTGTGCAGGGCAAGCGTCTCAACGCCTTCGATTCGAGGCGATCTGGGTCGTGACATGGTGAAATCTGTCGACTGGGCGGAGTACCGGGCACTCGTGGTGGGATGTGGATCCATTGGCCGCCGTCATGCAAAAAACCTCAATACCATTGGGCTGCGCCATCTCGCCTTCTGCGATACAAATCCCAGTGCGTTACAGCAGTGCACCGAAAATGTTAAGGGCGAGCTTTTCTCCGACTACGCCGAAGCACTGCAGGTTTTCAAGCCTGACCTGACGCTGATCTGCACACCGCCGGTTTACCACGTCGAGGAAGCCCTGGCCGCGTTGCGTGCTCGATCGCATGTCTTCATCGAGAAACCGCTTTCGCACGAATCAACCGGAATTGAGGTGTTGATT
This sequence comes from uncultured Acidobacteriaceae bacterium, assembly GCA_963822545.1. Lineage (GTDB taxonomy): Bacteria > Acidobacteriota > Terriglobia > Terriglobales > Acidobacteriaceae > Acidiflorens. The sequence goes on along the minus strand of CAWGIB010000006.1, from coordinate 894,275 downwards.
GCGGAAGCGCGGAGACGTGACCGGAATGTGCAAGTCGGTTACAACATGCGCTTCCATCCGGGGCTGAAGATATTGAAGGAACTGATCGATTCGGGAAAGATCGGACGCGTTCTATGGCTGAACGTAGAAGCTGGCCAATACCTTCCCGACTGGCGTCCCTGGCAGAATTACCGAGAGAGTTACAGCGCCCGCCAGGAACTAGGCGGGGGCATCATCCTCGATGGATCGCATGAACTTGATTACATTTGCTGGCTTCTCGGCCGACCGATCGAGGTAAGCTGCCGTGCAGAGCACCTCAGCAGCCTGGAAGTAGACGTCGAAGACTCGGCATGGATTTACCTGACTTTTCCCGAGCGGCGTCGCGCCGAACTCCATCTTGATTTTGTTCAACGGACCTACACCCGTACATGCAAAGTCGTCGGCGACAGTGGCACCGCTCTCTGGGATTTCACATCGCAGGCAGTGCGCTGGTTCTCCTCAGAGGATCCTGGCTGGAAGAGCATTCCGTACGCGTTTGAAGTTAACGACATGTATGTCACGGAAATTTCGCACTTCCTGGAGTCTTTAGGGAGTGGAACGGGTCCCGTTGTCGATCTGGAACAAGGCCGCGACGTCATTCGAGTTGTCGAAGCCGCCAAGAAATCATCGGAAGAAGGCCGACCCCAAAATCTGAACTGGACGACCGAACTCGATGATGGCCCCGTAGTAGCGATCATTCAGGCCCGGATGGGCTCGAGCCGCTTGCCTGGTAAGAGTCTAGCCGCGATCGAAAATCGGCCCATGCTCTGGCATGTGATTCAAAGGGTAAAACGCGCCAGCCTGGTGGATCGCGTGGTAGTGGCGACTTCAATCAGTTCGTTGGACGACTCGATCGAACAGATGTGCCGTGAAAACGACGTCCGTTGTTATCGCGGAAGCGAGAATGACGTGCTGGATCGCTTTTACAGTGCCGCTCGCGCCGAGAAGGCATCGCAGGTCGTACGCATAACCGCTGATTGTCCTTTGATCGATCCTGAAGTGATCGATCGCGTCGTACGGCGGTTCCAGCGCGGCGATCTGGATTACGCTTCCAATGCCATGGTGCGCAGCTACCCTGACGGTCTCGACACAGAAGTCTTCTCATTCTCCGCTCTCGAACGAGCGTGGCACGAGGCCGCCAAGACGTCCGAGCGGGAGCATGTCACTCCGTATCTTCGCTCGGAAAAGTTTCGTACCGCCAACGTAGAGTGCGACTCGACAACCCTATATCAGCATTACCGCTGGACCGTGGATGAAGCCGCCGATTTGGAGTTCATTCGCGCGGTTTACCGCGTCTTTCACGAGAAAGAGCATTTTGGGATGAAAGATGTGCTCGAATTGATCGCAGAGAATCCGGGGCTTGAGAAGATGAACTCGGAGATTGTTTCTAACCGCGGCTACTACAAGAGTCTTTTCGCAGACGCCAATGCCGCTGCGGCGCCCCCAAGGCCCATTGAAAAATCAAAAGCCTGGCTGGCGCGGGCTGAAAAAGTGATTCCGGGATCCTCCCAGACTTTCAGCAAGGGAGCAAATCAACACGTTCGCGGCGTTGCTCCCATGTTCCTGGCCAAAGGCAAAGGCTGCCGCGTCTGGGATGTCGACGGCAATGAATATATCGACTACATCCAGGGACTTCTGCCAAATATTCTCGGCTACGCTCACGACGGGGTGAACGTGGCGGTCGCTGAGCAATTGGGACAAGGCCATAGTTTCTCTTTGCCCCATCCACTCGAAGTGGAATTGGCCGAGCGGCTGACCAGATTGATTCCATGCGCGGAAAAAGTTCGTTTCGGCAAGAATGGATCGGATGCGACGTCTGGCGCAGTTCGCGCGGCTCGCGCATTCACCGGCCGCGATCGGATCGCGTGTTCCGGCTATCACGGCTGGCAGGATTGGTATATCGGCAGCACCACGCGGAACGCCGGAGTGCCGGTAGCGGTCCGCGCACTGACTCACCCCTTTGCATATAACGATTTGAACTCCCTGCAAAAGCTCTTGAATGACCATCCTAAAGAGTTCGCTGCCGTCATCATGGAGCCGGTAAATTTTTGGCCTCCCTCGCCCGGCTTCCTCGAAGGGGTCAAGGACCTTGCGCGCAAGCATGGCGCTCTGATGATCTTCGATGAGATCTGTACCGGCTTCCACTTCGGGCTCGGTGGCGCGCAGAAAAGATTCGGTGTGACGCCCGACATGGCCTGCTTCGGAAAAGCTATGGGCAACGGATTTCCAATTGCCTGCGTGGTCGGCAAAGCCGATGTCATGAAAGTGTTTGAGGACATCTTTTTCAGTTTCACCTTCGGAGGCGAGGTGGCTTCGATGGCCGCGTCCATGGCCGTCCTCGACGTCCTCGAAACTACCGACGCTCTGGCTCGTATGGATGCCAATGGCCGCGTCCTGCAAGAGGGCTTGAACATCCTCGCAAAAGAATCGGGCCTTGAGAACCGTATCAAGTGCATCGGCTATCCCGTGTGGTCACTGATCAAGTTCCTCGATCCTGACGGCAAGGACAGCTTTCTCGTCCGTAGCCTCTTTACCCAGGAGTGCACCAAGCGCGGCGTTCTGTTGCTCGCGACTCACAACATGACGGCGGCGCACGATCCGCTGGCCATTGAGCGGACACTGAAGGTCTATGCCGAGGTTTGTAAAACAGTAGCAAAATGGCTCAGCGATCCCAATCCCGAGCGCTACCTCGAAGGCGAAATGATTCAGCCCGTATTCAGAGTTCGCGCGTAAGCATGCTGGAGATCTGAGATTTGGATAAGCCCAGGCACCTCCTCATCGCCGCGGACTGCGGAACTCAGATCGGCACCGGTCACGTCATGCGGTGCCTGGCGATCGCACAAAGCTGGAAGCGCTATGGCGGCGAAGCCACATTTTTCTTGCCCGAAGGTTCGCCCGGAATCGAGGAGCGTGTCCGCACGGAAGGTTTCCTGTTCCATACCTTTCCGCAAGCCGACTTCGCGAGTTCCGTTGTAAAGGGAGTTACCAGTATCAAACCCGTCGTGACTGTTCTCGATGGATACCAATTTAGAGCGAGTGAGCAATCCTCTTTAAGTTCTGCCGGATTGGCTGTTATGACCATCGATGACTACGGGCATGCCGCTGAATATCCAGTTCGCTGGGTCCTCAACCAAAACGTGGGCGCACAGCCCGAGACGTACACCAAGCGGAATTCAGATACCAGGCTCTTGCTGGGCCCAGAGTATGCGCTGCTGCGGCACGAATTCTTGCCATGGCTCGGCTGGAAGCGCCAAATTCCAGAAAAGGCCGGCAAGGTTCTGGTAACAATCGGCGGCAGCGACCCCAACAATTTGAGTCTGAAAATCCTTGAGGGTATGGCGGTTCTTTCCCGACCGGAACTCCAGGTCGTGATGGTGGTAGGTGGCAGCAATCCGCACCTTCAGGCTCTGCAATCGGCAACGAAACGTCTGCAGATTTCAATCCGCATCGTTCAAAACGCGCTCGACATGCCTGCATTGATGGCTTGGGCCGACATCGCTGTTTCCGCAGCTGGCGGGACTTCCTACGAACTCTGTTACATGGGGGTTCCTTCTTTGCTGTTTGTGGTGGCAGACAACCAGCGCGGAGTAGCCGAGCATCTATCTCGATTGTCAGCGGCGGTCCACGCCGGCATGGCCCGCGACTTCGCCCACGAGAAGTTCATCCGCCAACTCAGTTCCCTTATCGATTCCGTCGACCAGCGTCAAACGATTTCGAACCGGGCTTGCGCCCTCGTCGATGGCGTCGGCACCGAGCGCGTAAGAGCCGCGCTCGTGGACCGTGAAATCAACTTGCGTTCCGCCGCCGAATCCGATTGCCAGCAATTGTTTTCCTGGGCGAACGACCCGGCGGTCAGAAGCGCATCCTTCCATTCGGACCCAGTCGTCTGGGAAAATCATCAGCAGTGGTTTGCGCGGAAGCTTTGCGATCCGCAATCGATCATCTATATAGGCGAGACCCATGCCAGCGAGCCAATGGGCCAGGTACGATTTCACATCATCGAGAAACGCGCCACGCTTTCAGTCGTAGTCGCGCCAAAGTTTCGCGGAGCCGGTTGGGGAAGAGAATTGATTGCCCTATCGGTTCGAATACTCATGCGCACACATCCCGTCCGCGCGGTGGATGCCTTCGTGAAGCCTGGAAATCTGTCTTCGATTCGTTTATTCGAATCTGCCGGATTTCGGAGAACAGGGACCGAGCAGGTCGCCGGACAGCCGGCATTGCTCTTTAGCTGGGAGTCTGGAAGCGAGTCCGCATGCCAACTGAGATAACAATCGCTGGTCGCCATATCGGCCTCGGCAACCCGGTGTACGTGATCGCCGAACTCTCCGCAAATCATAATCAGAATTTCGACCAGGCTGTGCGCATCGTTCACGCCGCCAAAGAATGTGGCGCCGATGCGGTCAAGTTGCAAACCTATACCGCCGACACCATCACGCTCCGAAGCGACAAGGAATGCTTTCGAATTGCCGGCGGCACACTCTGGGATGGCCGGACCCTTCACGACCTCTACCGGGAAGCTTTCACGCCGTGGGAGTGGCAGCCGAAGCTCAAGCAAATTGCCAGCGACCTCGGCATGCACCTCTTCTCCAGTGCCTTCGACGATAGCGCCGTTGATTTTCTTGAGCAGATGAACGTTCCCGCGCACAAAGTCGCATCCTTTGAACTCGTGGATATTCCCCTCATTCAGAAAATGGCTCGAACCAGAAAGCCGCTCATCATGTCGACCGGCATGGCAAGCGAACCTGAGATAGCTGAGGCCGTCGAGGCTGCGCGCAATGCAGGCGCGAGTCAGATCGCATTATTGAAGTGCACCAGCGCCTATCCTGCCTCGCCAGACGAAGCGAACCTGCGCACGATTCCTGAGTTGGCACGCCGCTTCCTGTGTCCCGTCGGCCTATCCGACCATACGATGGGCATCGCCGTTCCAATCGTCGCGGTGGCCGTGGGCGCTTGCATCCTCGAAAAGCATCTCTGCCTGCGCCGCGCGGACCGCGGCCCCGACAGCGCCTTCTCCCTGGAACCCGAAGAGTTCAAGGCAATGGTCGACGCTGTTCACATCGCCGAGAAGTCTTTAGGTTCGCCACAATTCGCACCCGGCACCAATGAAGCAAATAGCCTGAAGTTCCGCCGCTCGCTCTTCGTAGTCGAAGATGTAAAGAAGGGCGATCTGTTTACCCCAAAGAACGTTCGTTCGATTCGTCCCGCCGACGGCCTTCACCCGCGTCATCTCGAGGAAGTCTTCGGCAAACGCGCAGCATGTGATATCGAACGCGGAACCCCTCTCCGTTGGGACCTCATCGCGCGCGTCTAGGCGGCGCAGTTTTCTATCGCTCACGTCCGAACAAAATCGAATCGAGCTTTTCAGGGTTGATGGAAGTATGGAGCACCTCGCGCGTGGCGTCTGTAATTTTGATTCGCTCCAGCAGTTGCGGTATCTGGCGCACGCTCACAGGCGAGTCGAGCCTGTAGCCAGCCGAGAATTTCTCGTACTGTCTCGCATATTCGTACCACGATCCATCAAACCATCTGCACAAGAAGCAGGGCACTCCATTCAGGGTGCTCTCGACGGCCACGCTCGACTCGACCGTCACGGTGAACCACGCGCGATCGAACAGGTCCGGCGTCATGGGGCCGTCGCGGATCTCGACTAGCGCCCGGTCATTTTCAGTGAGCCTTTCGATCATCGCCTTTCGTACGCGGCGGCTTTCGAAAGGATGCAGTTTCACAATCACTTTGCGATTCGACTGCCGAGCCAGCGAACACAACTCGGGTAATAGTTCCGAATAAAGCGTCTGTGTCCGCCCAGACGATAGCTCGTATTGCTCAGAAAAGAAGACAATCCAGTCCCGGCCGTTTTCTGCCGAGACCTGCGCGGATCCGTGAGCCTCTTGCGCACCGCCAACAATAATCCTTTCCGCCGGTAGGCCACACCACGTGGTCAGGTAATCCTGCGCCATCTTCCCAGATGCAAGATAAATGTCTGAGCGCGCTCTGCGAATTGCGAAACTCATGTTCAGTGCACCGTGATCGCAAAACACAGTGCGTACTTTCCGGGTCGCTGCGAGTACGACGGGTAGTCGCGTGAATGGGTTGTGCTCATCGGCGGAAAGAACAGCGGTGAGCGCCTCTTTTGCAAGCACCTCACGCCATGCGTCCCTTACTCTCAATCCGCTCTCCAAAAATTTGGGAAACGCCGCAAACATCCCCATCTCGGGTGCCAAGCCAAGCACAGGATTCCGCGCGAATCGATCGCTTTGCAATTCTTGCCACCTGGCAAGCAAGCGAACTCTCTCGCGATTGCTGGAAAGCGATCGCTTTGGAGCGTACGCGGCAAGCGAGCGAACTTCCACGTTCGCCGGCAAATGCAACCGGCGTCGCCCGCTTTGACGCGTATAAACCAGCAGGAAGCGGCGTTCCGGCAGCATCTGTGCATATGCCAACTGCGCGCGCGAGACATTTCCATAGGCGGATGGAAGAAGTACCGCCGGTATCGCTGAAGGCGATGGATTCCGATTGACGCGTCGCCTCAACCGATATCCGGTATCCCATTTGTCGAATGCGATTTCTGCTATTTGTGACGGCCGCAAGGCGAGCATCCGCTTCCAATATCGCCGGCCTTGCATACCTATACCGGTTTTCTGGATTGGCGCGAAGGCTTTGATCGGGCGTTTTAAAAGGGAAGCCAGCAGCTTTGTAGTGGAGTCCTCTCGCGTTGCAAAAATATCGGCATATTCCGTGATTTTGTCGCCCAGAATTCTTAGCAACATCAATTGCTCGATCTGCTGATAATGCAGCGCGGAAAACATATCCCACCAGTCGACCGACTCTGAATCGACCAGGTAATTTAGTCCGGCCCCGAGGAGTTCGCGTAATTGGAATCGATGTTCGTCGTGATCCAGGAGGTCGCAAAGACTGCGAACCTCGCACCCAAAGCGCTTCTCCTGCAGCGAGCAAGAGTGACGGCCGGACCAGCCGAGATCGACGATCAGATCCCATCTGTGTTCCGTCCACGCACCAACTTCAAGGGAATCGTCTGGATGTACCAACAAAACTTTCATGAATGGATGATTTCGAGCTCCAATCATACCGGAGACTCATGCGCCGGTTAGCCCCCGCAAGCGATAGATTATGATGGACGCGCCCACCATTTTGAATGGAGAGGAGTGGCGCGCGACGCAGACAGTCGGCAATGGAAGCGTAACTCGAGTTGCCATTGCACCTGGCAACGTTACCGATGCGCTGTATTCCGTTGGCATCAGGAACGGAAGCACAGTCCTGGTGCATGCTGATGCCATCGTTGCGGCCCAGTTTCCGCCGATGGCGGACGATCAGCGTCTTGATCTGCTCATTGCAGCGATCGAAGCCGCGATCGCTCCCGATGGCACACTCGTGGTCCCGACCTTCAGTTACAGCTTCACAAAGGGAAAAATTTTCGACGTCCTCAAGACGCCCAGTGCGGTTGGCATGGTCAGCGAACGTTTCCGCATCCAGCCCGGCGTGTTGCGCTCTGCCGACCCAATCTTCAGTTTCGCCTGTAAGGGACCACTAGCATCGGAACTATGTGCCATTCCCGTCATGGAATGTTTCGGGCCCGACTCCGTGTTCGCTGCCTTGCATCGTCTGAATGCCGATATTGTGAACTTGGGCTGCTCGCTAAGCCGGGGAGGCACGTTTGTCCATTACGTCGAAACGGCGCATGGCGTTGCCTATCGCTACCGAAAAGAGTTCTCGGGGACAGTCGTTTTGCCTAACTGTGAGAAGCGCGAATCCTCGATAATTTACAACGTACGGGACCTGACAAGGAAGTCGGAAGCCGATCTTCAGCGGTTGCAGGAGCGACTGCTTGGTGAAGGGAAGATGAGCAGCGCCGACATAGGCCGGTCGCGTATCTTGGCAGTCTCCGCGAATGATCTTTTCGAAACGGCTTGGAAGATGTTGGATGAAGATCCCGTGTCTCTGATCGCGGAAGGTGTGCAGCATTGACAAATTTCGAAGAATATACCCGCTGGAGCAAAGCTTGCGGGACTTGCTCATGACCAAGTCCAATGTTGGCGACGAGATGTATCGCTGGGCCTGCGACCTGTTTCCCATTTGCCGAAGCATCACCGGCGAGGGGGTTCGGGAGACGTTGCGCTATCTGCAAAACCTCCTGCCCGCGCTGAAAGTTGCTGAGGTTCCGTCCGGCACGAAAGTTCTTGACTGGACTGTCCCAGACGAATGGAACATCCGTGACGCCTTCGTTGCAGACGAAAAGGGAAGGCGTGTCATTGACTTCCGCAAAAACAATCTTCACGTGGTTGGCTACTCGGAGCCTATCTCCACGGAAATGACCCTGGACGAATTGCAGCCCCACCTGCATTCGTTGCCTTCCATGCCCGACGCGATTCCATATGTTACTTCCTACTACCAGCGGCGCTGGGGATTTTGTCTCAGCCATCGTGTTCGAGAAACGCTACGTCCCGCGAAGTATCGCGTCGTCATTGACAGCACTTTGGCGCCGGGTTCGTTGAGTTATGGAGAAATCATCCTGCCCGGCCATGAGGAGCGGGAAGTCCTTCTCTCCACCTATGTGTGCCATCCTTCGATGGCGAACAACGAACTGTCGGGTCCGGTTGTGACTGCAGCCTTGGTTCGTTGGATGCAATCCCTGCCCGATCGGCGATATACGTATCGCGTCGTTTTTGTGCCCGAGACCATCGGTTCGATCACCTACCTGAGCAAGCACCTGGACGTCATGAAGCGCAACACGATCGCTGGGTATGTCATTACTTGCGTCGGGGACGATCGCGCCTATTCATTTCTCGAATCTCGCCGCGGGAACACGCTCGCGGACGCAGTCGCCAGGCACGTCATCAAACATCATTATCCCCAATGTGAGTCCTATAGCTTTCTGACGCGGGGCAGCGATGAACGGCAATACTGCAGTCCTGGCATCGATCTGCCGGTTGTTTCCCTGATGCGCTCAAAGTATGGCACCTATCCTGAGTACCACACGTCGTTGGACAACCTGGATTTGATTTCACCGCAAGGGTTGGCAGGTGCGTTCGGCGCCCTCCAGAAATGCCTCACTCTAATCGAGGCCAACGCAACTTGTCGGAACACATGCCTGGGAGAGCCGCAGCTGGGCAAGAGAGGTCTGTATCCTACGTTGAGTCAGCGAGGAAGCGGGCTCGAAGTGCAAACCATGATGGATATCCTCGCTTATGCCGACGGGGAACGAGACTTGATCTCGCTCGCTGACCGCATCGGCGTGCCGGCCGAAACATGCATCCCAATCATCGAGCGGCTGTTGCAGGAGCGATTGCTCGAACGAGTCGCATAAAACCCCTCTGGACGTTGAGGACCCATAACTATGCCTACTGGTATTCAGAGAAAGAATCGCCCAGGTACCACACGCTCCGAGAAAGAGCAGGGCTACGCAGCTCAAATGGAGCAGTGCATTGCGAACAGCCCATATTCGAACCTCGACAGATTGCGGAACTTCAGTCTTTATACGCCCCGCCAGGATCTGACGAATTTCCTCGTTCGATACGAAATTTTCAAGCGCCAGCTCGAGATTCAAGGTTCCATCATCGAGTGTGGAGTGCTCCATGGCGGCGGCTTGATGGGTTGGGCCCAACTCAGCGCTATCTTCGAGCCCACAAATCATCAGCGACGGATCGTGGGCTTTGACACATTTAGTGGATTCCCGAAGCTTTCGAAGCAGGACCGCTCCAGCGAATCGACCGAGGCGCGGGCAGGCGGGCTGGCAATTGATTCCTACGATCACCTCCAACAATGCATGAAGCTCTTCGATATGAATCGCTTCATCGGCCATGTTCCAAAAGTAGAACTGGTTCGCGGAGATGCGACGAAGACGATCCCGCAATATTTGAAGGAAAATCCCCAGCTCATCGTTAGCCTCTTATATCTGGATTTCGATATCTACGAGCCGACTGTCGCCGCCCTGAAACATTTTCTCCCGCGCATGCCGAAGGGAGCGGTGATCGCATTCGACGAACTGAACTTGAAAGACTGGCGTGGTGAGTCGATTGCCGTTCTTGAAACTCTGAATTTACGGGATTATCGCATTGAACGTTGTTCGTTTGGTTCGGTCATCTCCTTTGCGCAGATCGGATAGTTCGGTTTGCGATAATCTCAATAGACAGTTTGCGATCGCGTACACAAACGGCCAAATCTTGAGTACTCCGGAAACAGCCATCGACCCGGCCCAATTGCCGCCCATGCCTAGCCAGGAGGCGCGGTTTCGCAGCGAAATGGGCCAGATTTCCCGCCATTCTGCTGTCTTTTTTCTCGGGACTTTGTTCACTGCTGCCGCCGGATATCTCTTCAAGATTTATGTCGCGCGAATTCTTGGTGCGAATGCCTTGGGCGTTTACGCCTTGGGCATGACCCTGGTTGGCTTCTTCGGACTTTTCAACGGCCTAGGCCTTCCGCAAACGGCCGTGCGCTTCGTAGCCGCATATTCGGCAACCGAGCAATACCAGCGCTTGCACGCGTTTTTCCGACATGCCTTGGGACTGCTCGGGGTGGCCAACCTTCTACTTGCGGGAGCCATGCTTCTGATCGGTCCCCGTCTCGCCCGCAGCCTATACCACTCCCCGGATTTGGTGCGCTACCTCCCTCTATTTGCTTGGCTGCTCGTGTTCGGCGGTTTTACGGCATTTCTGGGACAAGTCCTGGCAGGTTACAAAGACATCGCGCTTCGAACCGTCATCACAAGTTTTGTTGGCAGCCCGCTAAACATAATTCTGGGTCTGATCCTGCTCGCTGCGGGCATGGGGCTTCGCGGGTATGTGTTGGCTCAAGTCGTGAGTGGAGCAATTGTGCTCTTGCTCCTATTCACCGCTGCCTGGAAGCTGACGCCATCTGCGGCGCGCCGTCTTGCGGAACAGCCGTCGAAAATGGAATCGGAAGTCTTCTGGTTTTCCGCCGCCTTGTTTGGTGTCAATGTCCTCGAGTTCCTTCTCGCCCAGGCTGACAAAATCATGCTGGGAATTTTCCTCGACGTGCGGCAAGTCGGCATTTATGCCGTCGCAGCTTCGCTAGTCACCTTTGTCCCCGTGGCCCTCCAGTCGGTGAATCAGATTTTCACTTCCACCATTGCCGATCTTCACGCGCGCGGCGAACGAGTCCTCCTGGGCCGTCTATTTCAAACTTTGACGAAATGGATCATCGGGTTGACTTTGCCCTTGGCATTGGTGATGTGTGTTTATTCAAAACCCCTGATGCGCTTGTTTGGGCCTGCCTTCGAGGCGGGATGGATTGTACTTATTATTGGAACGTTGGGGCAGCTGATCAATGCCGGCGTCGGGCCAGTGGGTTACCTTCTCTTGATGTCCGGCCATCAGCGGCGTTTGGTCCGAGTGCAATGCTTCATGGCTGTTTTCATGGTCGGTGTGACCGTGGCGCTGGTGCGGCCTTTTGGAATGATCGGGGTTGCGGTTGCGGCCGCACTGACAAACGCGATCAGCAATTACTTGTACCTCCGGGAGGTCCGGGCCGTGCTGCAGTTCACACCTTACAATCGCGGCTACCTCCGTATTGTCTTTCCCTCCATCGCGAGCCTGGCAGTCGTACTGCTTTTTCGCTTTCTGGTTTCTGTTAATCCGCAGTGGGTCTCGATTGGGGCGGCGCTGGTCGTTGCGTACATAACATTTTGCGGACTATCGTTGTTCGTTGGGCTCGACAACGATGATCGGATGATCGCAACTGCAATTCGACGGAAACTGTTGGGAACTTTGAGAAGGGACTCCTCTCTTTCATGACAAACGCGCGCAGACAGATCAGCCTGCCGGAGGAACTCTGTGTGCTCGCTGAGCAGCGCTTCGTAGCGAGCTTCCAAAATCTGGAAACGTTGCTTGAATACGTGCTGCGAGATTTGACTCGAAACGACGCCGAGGCCCTCGACCAGGCCGAGCAGGCAATTCTTGAGAAGCGCCTTCGCGATTTGGGGTATATCTAGACTCCCTACTCATGCCGCCGCAAAGCACATCGGATCAGGCACTTCACGACAGCCATGGTCGCTTGCATCCGTCGCTCAGCGATCCGAACTGGTTGATCTTGCGGCAGCGCCGGGAAATTTTCCGGGCTGGACTCGACCGCTTGCCCGAAGGCAATCTCTCTGTTCTTGATGTTGGTGGAAGATTACAACCCTACCGACCGTTGCTGCGGTCGCGTGTCGGAAAATACCTTGCAGCGGACCTTACTCGTTCGCCGCTAGTCGACGTCGTAGCGGCAGCCGAAGCTTTACCTTTCAGGGACGAACAATTCGACTTAGTGATTTGCACTCAAGTCCTTGAGTATCTCGCTGACCCAGGACTTGCGGCCGCCGAAATCAAGCGAGTCCTTCGTACTCGAGGAGTGGCTTTCTTTAGCGCGCCGGCTATCTTCCCACGAGATCACGATAGGGAGTTCTGGCGCTTTCTGCCCGAAGGACTGAGATACATCCTGCGCGACTTTGAAGCGGTGGAAGTGATTCCGGAAGGCAATAGTTTCACCGGTCTCTTTCGTACCCTTAACGTGTTTTTGATCTCGTTTGCCAGACCGAGAATGCTGGCTTACGTCCTTGGATGGACGCTCGTACCTCTTTTGAATATTGTTGGCAATCTGCTGGAAAAGCTTGGCGGCAAAAATGACCAATTTGCCGCGAACTTCAGCGTGTGGGTGCGCCGATGACAGCTGGCAATTCAACGCGTCCAGCACCCATCCCCAACGACGAACTTCGCGAACTGCTTCTTGCTTACAGGCGCGAAAACTGGAACGGCATCCAAACTGAAGAAATCCAGGAACAGGTCGTCGATGCAATGCTTCGAACCGGTGCCGAGACACTACTGGAACAAGTCTCTCAATTCTGGGACCTACCCACCAACGGCTCCGTGTTGGATATCGGCTCTGGAGTTGGGGGATTTGTTGCCGGCTGTCGCCAGCTTGGCTATTGCGCTTTCGGCGTCGAACCTGACCGGATTGGCGCAGGTGGCAGTATAACGTCGATTGAGATTGCCTCGCGGCGCGTTGCCTCCAATGTGTTTGTCGCCGCCTTGGGAGAAGCACTACCCTTTGCCGACGAGACGTTTGATTTGGTTACCCTAAACCAGGTTGTCGAGCACGTTCCCGATCAGGCGGCCGTTCTTCGCGAGGCTGCACGCGTTTTGCGCCCAGACGGTGCGATGTACGTGGCTTGCCCGAACTATCTACGGTTTTACGAGCCCCACTACAAAGTATTTTGGTTGCCGCTCATGCCAAAATTTCTGGGACGTTTCTACCTTCGCCTTCGCGGACGCAACCCCGTTATGCTGAAGGATCTGCACTACACAACCAATCGGCGGCTACGAAGAAGACTGGAGGCGCTGGGAGGAGGATATGTGCTCGTGGATTTCCATCAGGAGCAGTTCAAACGCAAGTGCGCCGGACAAGGGAAATTTGAAAGTGCGTCGGCTCGGTTTGTGAAGACGTTGATTTCCACTCCCATGTTCGGGTCTTTAATCAGAGCAACAGTTTTGTGGTGGTTTCGGGTGCGCGAGGGAGGATGCGAGATGGTCCTTCTTCGCAAGGGAAGTGCGAAATGACTACTCGTCTCCACCGCGCTTGGAAACGCGCGACGACTTCCGCCCCCCATCTTGGTTTTCACTTCAATCGCCCCCTGTTGGTGTTTCAAAGTGATGACTGGGGCCGAGTCGGAGTCCGCGATCAACTGGGATGGGAAGAGTTGGAGGCAGCCGGACTACACCTCGGTGAGGCACCCTATGACTACTACACACTCGAAACCGCAGAAGACCTGAACGCCATAGGCGATGTCCTCCGAAAGTATCGCGATTCGGTCGGCCGCAATCCCGCTTTGGTCATGAATTTCATTCTGGCCAATGTTGATTTCGACCGCAATCTGCAACACGGCGAAAAGGAAATTGCACTCCTCCCTCTCACCGTCGGTCTTCCCGGCCAATGGCGAAGGCCCCACTTGTTCGAGTCTTACCAGCAAGGTGTTCTGGACGGCGTGTTCTTCCCCGCATTGCATGGACTCACCCACTTCAATTCCAAAGCTGTATCGCGAGAACTCAACGCCGGCGGGACGTGCTCTGATCTGATCCGGAAACTATGGACCGCTCAAACACCGTATATTCACTGGCGAATGCCGTGGATCGGATACGAATACTGGGATCGCGAGCAGGACGCAAAGAGTCGCTCCCTGTCACTTGAAGAACAACGCAAGGCAATTTATAAGGCGGCAGAAATCTATCGCCAATTGTTTGGAGCCCCTCCTCTGAGTGCCTGCGCGCCCGGCTATCGCGCGAATGATGGCACGAGAACAGCCTGGTTCGAGGACGGTATTCGCGTGGCTCAAAACGGGCCGGGAGAGACGAAACGCCCTTTCCTCGACGACCGCGGAATGCTGCACACATTTCGCACCATCGAAATGGAGCCTGCGACCACGACTTGCTCTTTTAGACGATCTCTTGAAGCAAGCGCAACAATGTTTCGACCGCGGAGTGCCTGCAATCGTTTCGATCCACTCAATCAACTTTCACTCGTCTCTTCGAGATTTCCGCACGCCTACTCTCGCGCTTCTGGATCAGTTCTTGGCCGCCGTCAAGAAAAAATGGCCCGATGTCCTTTACGTGCAAGACTCGGATCTCTTCCACATCGCTAGCGAAGGGTGTTATCAAGCGCAGGGAGTAAAAGTTGCTGTAGGCGCCACCCTCGTAGAAGGGAAAGCGTAAGTGATGCCGGAACGCAAGTCGCTCGTTCTGGTCACGGTTGACTGCCTGCGGGCCGACCATTGCGGCTTCAATGGCTACCCTCGACCCACCACGCCGTTCCTCGATACGCTGGCCTCTGAGTCATTTGTCGAGCCCGCAGCCGTGATCGCGGGCGCGCCTACTTACTATTCTTTACCCGGAATTTTCGCTTCGCGCATGCCTTTAGCTTTGGGCCGCGATATCGTCGGACTAGCTCCCGGCGAGAAGACTCTGGCCACCGCCCTGCGCGAAGCCGGATACGCGACCGCTGCTTTCTCCGCCGCGAACCCTTATATTTCTCCGCGCTTCGGCTACGACCAGGGATTTGAGACCTTCAAAGACTTTTTCGACTTTGCACCTCCTTCGGGCCAAGCCGATGGGGCACCGCCGTCAATCTCTTCCACAGCTCGCAGCATGCTCAATCAGACCCTCAAGCGCGCCGCGCATTGCCATGGGTGCAGGTCGCGCCTACGATGATCTCTATTTCGAATATTGCATGCGCGTGACAGCATCTCCGGCTGGCGGCATGGACGCCCTTCGCCGCTTTCCCTCTTCCGAGGAAATCATCGATCACGCGATTGCTTGGCTTACATCGAGCCCCGAACGTCCATTCTTCATCTGGCTTCACCTCATGGATCCCCATTCGCCCTATTACCCCTCCCCAAAAGCATTTCGCGACCTCACTGGCAAAGAGCCGGATCCCGTTCGAGCCCGTTACCTCAATGAATTCTGGAACCGCTCAGATCTCTCGTCCCCACGTCTGCAATCGAAGAAAGAAGCCATTGTCGAACTCTATGACGCCGGTATTCGCGCGGTTGACAGTCAAATCGCACGCTTCGTCACTCATTTGAAGGAATCCACCCGTTGGGATAATTGCGTTCTTGCCTGTACGGCAGACCACGGTGAGGAGTTCCTCGATCACGACCGCCGCTATCATGCACCCGTAAACCTGCACGAAGAGATCGCGCGCGTCCCTTTGATCATCCGCGTGCCCTCCGTCGGCGAGATAAAAGTCCCTCCCGCTCCATTCAGTCATTTGCATCTCGCACCGACCTTGCTCGATGCACTCGGAGTTCCCGTGCCCGGACACTTTTCGCGGAACCAGCCTGTTGCGAAACCGGCAGGAAGGGAAGTCCCGCAACGAGCGGTAATTTCGGAATGTGTGTACGGATGCACAAATCCCTTTCGATCCAAAGACCGCATGGCTCCGCGCTTAATCGAGTGTTCGAAATCGTCAGTACAAGCTGATCATGCGACTGGAGCCGGGCGCAATCGAACAACTCTATGACCTCGCCGCTGACCCCAACGAACGGCACCCGCTCCCCGCAAATGCCAATAAGGGAATTCGCAAAGAACTCCTTCAAGTTGCGCATGAGCATATTCGAGATACTTCGCACGCATCTGCCCGCATCATGCCGCGCCTTAAAACCCGGTGCGAGATCTTCGGTTAGAATTGCAATCAACTTCTCGCTAAGCGTTCTGGCTGTCACTGACTTGTTTCATCGATGATCACCATATTCACTCCCTCATTCGCCGACGACATCAACACGAATGCCCAGAATCTAACGGTGAAAGAAGTGGTTGCACGGCTGGATCCCAGTCGCTTTCGAGTGGTCATGTTGGCATCAGACGCGCCCGACCCTCGCATTGCGTCGCGGCCGAATACTCGGATACTGCCGTGGCGCAAGCATGGGAACGCGGCCAGCCTCCTGCTGTTTCTCTTGACCCATGTCCCCGATGTCTACTTCTTTCCGCGTGAGGGCCCCGTTGACGCTGCATTCCTCACCGTTCGCCGAACGTTAACCCTGAAGTCCGCCTTGGTCACATACGTGGTCTCAGGGGGCCTTGAAACGACAATCGTCCACTCCTCTTTCGAGCGATACGTCAGAGCGACATCGTGGCAGCCAACAGCCTCCACATGACTGAGGTAGTCACCAAACTTGGCGGCCAAAACGTGCAAACCGTCTACGACGGTATTGATCGCCGCTTCTATTACCCTAGCTCCAACCAAGACAATTCAACGCCAACCCGTGTTCTGTTCGCGGGTTCCTTCCGGCGGTACAAGCGTGCGGATCTCGTTGTTCGCGAAGCCATCAGCCATCCGGAATGCGAGTTTCGTCTCTCCGGCAGTGGCGAAGAAGAGAATGCCTGTTGCGCCCTCGCCCAGGAGAATAATTGCAAGAACGTTCATTTCCTTGGACACTTGAACGCCACGCAGCTAGGCGATCAGATGCGACAGTCGCACATTTTTTTCTTTCCCAGCGAAATTGAAGGGCACCCCCAAGTCCTCGCGCAGGCGGCAGCCTGCGGCCTCCCGTGTATCGCCCGTTCTTCCTACCACCCTGATTTTGTCGTGGACGGCGTCACTGGCCTGCTTGCGAATTCCGATGAAGAGCTAAGCCGGGCTCTCGCCACACTCCTCAATGACCACGAACTGCGCTGCCGTATGTCCGCTGCCGCCATCGAGCATGCGCAGAAATTTCAGTGGGATGCCGTGACCGCACAATGGGCTGGGATCATGGAGCTGGCGGTCGAACACCGGAAGAACCACCGGGGCAAACGGTTTTCCTGAAGCGTAACGGTAGAATACGATCCAGTAACTCTCAACAGATGCCATTCAATCAGCGGCGGGTCCTGATCCTCTCGGAGATCATTGCCCCTTACCGCATTCCGGTCTTCAACGCGTTTGCCCAGCGCGAGGAACTCGATTTGCGAGTGGTTTTCCTGTCGGAAACCGATGCCGGCCTCCGCCAGTGGCGTGTTTACAAGAACGAAATCCGTTTTCAATACGAAGTCTTGCCATCATGGCGCATCCGCGCAGGTCGTCATAACCTACTTTTGAACCGGGGATTACGATCTTGCTTCAAAAAGTTTTCTCCAGAAGCGATCATCTGCGGAGGCTATAACTATTACGCGTCGTGGGAGGCCCTGTCGTGGGCGCGCCGTCACCAGGCAGACTTCATTTTGTGGTCTGAAAGCAACGCGCAAGACAGTCGCAAAGGCCAGCCATGGGTGGAGTCGCTCAAGAAACGTTTTATCGCCGGTTGCGACCTGTTCCTGGTGCCTGGTCAGGCGTCCCGAGATTATCTTCAGACCCTGGGAGCGGCCCCAGACGATATCGTAGTTGCTCCCAATGCCGTCGATAATGATTGGTTCCGAACTCAGGCGGACATCGTCCGGTCCAGCGCGTCCGTGTTCCGCGAGAAGCTCAAACTGCCAGACCGCTACCTTCTTTTCGTCGGACGTTTGGTACGTGAAAAAGGTATCTTCGATCTCCTGGAAGCGTACGGAAAACTGGAAGAGAGTGCCCGCTCCAAGGTAGGATTAGTTTTCGCAGGAGATGGACGTAGCAAAACTGAATTGCAGCGCGAAGCCCGGCGAATCAGTTCAGGGACCATCGTTTTTGCCGGGTTCACACACCGGGAGGACTTGGCTGCTCTCTATGCGCTTGCGGAGGCCTTGATCTTGCCGACACACACCGATCCGTGGGGCTTGGTCGTGAATGAAGCGATGGCATGCGGGTTGCCCATCGTCGTTACTCATGTCGCGGGATGTGCGCCCGATCTTGTAAAAGACGGATGGAACGGTTTCGTTGTCCCGGCAAAAGATACCGAAAAACTTAGAGACGCGATTGACTCTCTTGTGAAAAACTCGGAACTTAGACAAAAAATGGGCATCCGAAGCTCAGAGCGAATTCGAAATTACTCTCCCGAAGCTTGTGCTCGAGGCTTGGCTGAAGCCGTTCTGCGCGAGGGAGTGGCAATTCGATGACCTCCCTGAAACCTCTGCAGTTGGTTGGTTTTGCGCTATGCGGAGCTCTCCTCCTCTATTTTGTCTATTCCCATCTGCAGTCTTTCAGCAGCATCAGTTTCTTGGGCTTAATCTTCCTGGCCGAAGTGATCATCGCCAGCCTCTGGAAATATAGCCAGCGCTTCTTCCCTTTGGTGATGATTTCATTTTTGTGGGCGGGCATGCATGTGCCCCTGCAAGACGCCTGGACGGGCGCTCGCTGGCTTGTACTCGCGATCGGCGCCCTGGTTGGTTTTCTTTCTTGGATGAAGGGTTCTCGAGCTGAATTCAGGACGTTCCATTTGCTTGCGATGTTCTGTTTGGGCGCTGCATTTGTTTCGGCCACCGTTTCTACCTACGTCCAAATGGCCTCATTCAAGGCTCTCAGCTTGACCTTGCTGTTTATCTATTGTTCCTCGGGAGCCCGCCGCGCGGTTCTTGGGCGTGAGGACCGTTTTTTTAATGGTTTGCTTTGGGGATGCGAGATTCTCGTCTATGCCTCCACGATCTGTTATTTCGGCTTGGGCGCCAATATTTGGGGAAATCCCAATTCTCTCGGCGCAGTCATGAGTATCGGGGTGTTCCCCATTCTTCTGTGGGGGTGGCTTACCGCCGATGGTCGAGGGACAAAATTTCGTCGCTTTGCCGCCCTTCTCGTGTGCTCGTACCTGATCTTTTTCAGCATGGCAAGGGCCGGGATAATTTCCATGGCCCTGGAAGCAATTATTTTTTGCGTTTGTCTACATCAGTACAAATTGTTGGTGAAGGTTGTCGGCTTTGTTCTGTTGCTGGTCGCAGCGACCGGAGTGTTTGCTCCCGATACTCTGAATCAAGGACTTGGCAACATGGAGGAAGCCTTGCTCTATAAAGGGCATCGGAGCGAAGGATTGCTTGGTTCACGCCAAACCCCATGGCAGAAGTCGATCGCATCAATCAAGGAACATCCATGGTTCGGGACCGGCTACGGCACCAGCCCTACCGGCGAGGATCCTGGGCTCGGATTTGGGAGATTCTCTTCCTCCGCCGAGACCGCTCGTGAACACGGCAGTAGCTATATGACCATCGCAGAGTGGGTCGGAATTCTGGGAGTCGCTCCCTTCTTTGCGATCCTTACCCTGACGGCCCTCAACGTTTGGCGGGTTTGTGCCTGGATGAATCGCACCTCCAACCCGTATCACTACTCCATTCCGTTAGCCATGGTCGTTCTCTCTGGCCTCCTGCACGCAAGCTTTGAAGATTGGCTTTTTGCGGCTGGGGCCTATCCCTGCGTCTTTTTCTGGTTTTGTGCCTTCATCCTCGCCGATCTGAAGCCCGCGGCTGTGCCGCCAGCAGAGCCTCTGGCCCAGACATTTGCAAGCACTCCCGTTCCCGTTCCCAACTGTAGTGTCCCCGCGCCCAGTCGATGATTCGACTGTTCATCAACGGCGTAGCCGCAAGCGCCGGTGGTGGCCTTACTTACCTGCGCAACGTAATTCCGGAGTTTTCCAGACATCCCGACACACAGATTGCCGTTCTTTTGCCCACCGCGCTCCGGCGCGAGTTCGCAGACTTTCCTAATGTTTCGTTTATCGAAGCTGCTCCGTTAAGCTCCCTGCGCCGAATGTATTGGGAGCAAACTGGTCTCCCGCGACTCATTCGACGTAGCGGGGCGCAAGTCTTGATTTCCACTGGCAACGTTGCCCTTTGGAATTCGCCGCTGCCTCAAATATTGCTATCCCGGAACTCGCTCTATACGTCTGACGACTTTCTCCGTGACCTCCAGGTCCGCGGAGACTATAGGCTCTGGCTTGACACGTTGTTTAAAGGCTGGATCGCGAAGCAATCCATTCGCTGGACCGATGTTGCTGTCGCCCCCTCTGCCGCCTTTGCGACTGAACTCACTGGATGGAGCGGCAAGAACGTTCTCGCGATACACCATGGATTTGACGCGGCCGCTTTCACCAGCAACGCCACGCCACTTCCGGCGAATGTGCAAGCCCAACTGGACGCAGGGGCTGATGCGCTCCGTCTGCTATTTGTGAGCCACTACAACTACTACCGCAACTTCGAAACATTATTCAGATCCATGCCTCTTTTACAGCCCCAGATGGAAGGGAAGAAGGTAAAGCTCTACCTGACGTGTCGGTTGGGTCCGGACGCCAACCCCGGCAGCTACAAGACTGGCATCGCCTCATCCCTGCTGAATGACTTGCGGCGACGCTGCGATATTGTCGAGCTGGGAAGTATCCCCTACTACTCGCTTCATCTTCTCTACCGCGCTTGCCATATTTATGTGACGCCAGCCTACACTGAGACCTTTGCCCACCCACTGGTGGAAGCCATGTCAAGCGGCTTGCCGGTCGTGGCGTCGGATCTGCCTGTGCATCGGGAAATTTGTAGTGATGCAGCCGTCTACTTTCCCCGCTTTTCTTCAGAGGAGTTAGCGAACGCGGTCCTGCGGGTGTATGAAAATCGCGAACTCGCTGTCAAGCTTCAGCAAGCCGGCCTTGAACGCGCAAGAGATTTTAGCTGGAAGAAACACGTCGAGAGCGTTCTTGCTCTCGCCCGCGAACTACTCGCCAGGCAGTGATCGAAGTATTCTTCTATAGCGAAGCCGATTCCTGACCCAAAGACCCCGCCCATAGAGGGGAGTCGTTACGGCATCCGAGTTAAACCGGGCAGCGTCTTTACGATATCGTTGTAAATCACCGTCACCGCAAACAACACCAGAAAAACAAACGCTGCTTGATAAATCCGCTCTTTGATTGGGAGGCTGATTTCCCTCTGCATCAGGCTCTCGATGAAAAGAAGCAGAATCACGCCACCATCAAGAATCGGAATCGGCAGAAGATTCATCACGCCGAGGTTCAGGCTGATGATCGCGCTTACCAGCAGCAGAGGAGTCCAGCCTTCCTCACGTGCCGCTGTACCCACAGCGCTGCCAATACCGATCGGGCCATCCACTTGGCGAATGGAAACTTTGTGCTCGATCATCTTCCGCAGCAATTCCATGATCAAAGACGAATTCTTGACGCATTCGCCTCCGGCCTTGCGAACCGCTTCTCCAAACGGCAGTTTCACATCTTTCGTGGGATTGCTGGCGAGGCCAATACGGTACCGTACCTCTGCGGGAGGATTGCCGGCGGAAAGCACCGGTTCCACTTTGAAGTTAAGCCTTTCCCCTTTCCGCAAAGCCACGATATCCAACGGCTGATCCTTAGTGCGACTCAACATATCGACTAGCGCATCGAGGGCGGGGATTTCCTGACCGTTCACGGTGAGGATCTGATCTCCCACTTTAAGCCCGGCCTTTTCCGCCGGCATGCCGGGTTCGATCATCGTAGCGATGAACGCGGGTTCTTTGGGTACCAATCCCACATCTCCCGCTTGATTACGTCCCATGGGTTGCGGCACGAGCGTGACGTCCGAAATCACTCCCTTGCGCAGGATTTCAAACTTCAAGGGCTGGTTCGGACTGAGCGCCTCTTTATAAAGAACCTGCTCCCAGTTGGGATTTTCGATATTGTCGACCCCGACGATCTGATCGCCAGGCTGAATTCCGGCGTTGGCGGCAGGCGTGTTGGGGATGATCCATCCAACATACGCCGGCCCATCGATAACCGCAGGGTACCGGTAATGAACCATGAAAACGCCTGTCCACAGCCCAAACGCGAGCAGCACATTCATGAATGGCCCCGCGATCGCAATGACAAAGCGCTGCCATCGCGGATGATTCAGGAACTCGCCCGGATCGTCCGTTCGGCTATCCATCGGATTTTCGCCCGACATCTTGACGTAACCGCCCAGCGGAAGGATGTTGACGCGATAATCGGTCTCGCCTTTGCGAAAGCCGAACAAACGCTTGCCGAAACCGATGGCGAACTGCTCCACCCGCACCCCAAAATACTTGGCGGCCGCGTAGTGTCCGAATTCATGAATCAGAATCATGAATCCGAGGACAATCCCCATTACAAAAATCGTGTGCAGAATGGACAGAAGCTGGGGCATATAAACCAGAATACTCCGTAATTTCCGTTAAAAAATGGCTCGGATGGGCGATCCCGATCGGCTACGCTGTTGGACGATTTCACTTGCCATCTGTCGGGCTTCGATGTCGAAAACAAGCACTTCTTGTATAGATTCCAAAACTCTTGTTGGCGTTGCAGTTATTACTTCTTCGATGATGCGCGGAATATCCTCGAAGCCGATCTGCTCCTCCAGAAACGCGGCAACCGCGACCTCGTCGGCAGCATTGAGAGCGATCGTTTTCGTGCCTCCGGCCGCGGCCGCCTCGTAAGCCAAACGCAGACAAGGAAATTTGACCACATCGGGGGGGCAGAAATCGAGGTGCCGCAAGTTCATGACCGGGAACCGAAGGTCCGAGACAATCCGATCAGGGTACGTTAGCGCGTACAAAATCGGCAGCCGCATGTCCGTCACCGAGATCTGCGCAAGCAGGCTTCCATCCACAAATTCGACCATGGAATGGATCGTAGATTGCGGGTGCACAATGACTTGCACCCTTTCGGGCGCGATATTAAACAGCCGGCACGCCTCAATTACCTCGAACCCCTTGTTCATCAATGTCGCAGAGTCAATGGTGATTCTTTGACCCATCTTCCAGGTGGGATGGTTGAGGGCCTGTTGCACCGAAATTGATGCAAATTCCGCCTTTGGAGTATTCAGGAACGGCCCACCTGAGGCCGTAAGCCAAACCCGCTCCACCTCTTCCATTCGCCCCCCACGAAGGCACTGGTGGACGGCATTGTGCTCGCTATCGATCGGCAAGAGCGGCTTGCCCTGCCGGCGAGCCTCGGCCGTAATCAACTCCCCCGCGACCACCAGGCATTCCTTATTGGCCAAGCCGACCGACTTGCCGGCCTTCACCGCCTCATAGGTAGCTTCAAGGCCCGAGACGCCGACAATGGCGCTAACCACGAAATCAACGTCCGAATGGGTCGCGACGCGCACTGTCCCTTGCGCTCCGTAGACGACCTCGATGTCGGATAGTCCCGCCGCGCGAAGCTTCTTGCCCAGTGCGTCAGCATCCCGCTCCTTCGCAAGCGAAACCACCCGAGGCTTCCAGCGAAGCGCCTGCTCGTAGGCAGCATCCCCATTACTGCCGGCAGCCAGCGTCGCGACCTCGAAGCGGTCAGGATAGCTTTCGACAATACTGAGAGTGCTGCGCCCGATCGAGCCAGTGGAGCCCAGAATGGCGATGCGTTTCATGCGAGAGAAGACTTGTCCTATTGTACGGGAAAGGCTAGAAGCCAGTGTTTAGTGCCGCCGGGAAAGAAGGGCATGTAAAGGTGGCTTCAGAACTTCGGGCAAGGATTTGTCTTTAAGCGACGCCTCTGCCTGCTCTACTGCATCACGCGCCACGCGGTGTAGGCCCAAACCACCGGTACCGCGAACAACATCGCGTCGATGCGATCGAGCATTCCACCGTGGCCGGGAAGAATCGTGCCGGAATCCTTGACGCCGGCGCCACGCTTGATGAGCGATTCAACCAGATCGCCCAACTGGGCGGCGATGTTGACGACAGCCGACAGTAAAATAATCGGCCATAGATGCGGCTGCTCCAGTCCAAACATTCCGCTGCGGCGATCAATCAGTCCCACGCGCAGCAGGGCCGCGCTGATCCCCGGCGCGTGCTGAAACCACAACGTGCCGATGATCACGCTCGCCAGAATTGAAGCAATCGCGCCTTCCCAGGTCTTCTTCGGACTGATGCGCGGCGACATGCGATGGCGTCCCAGCGACTTGCCAACGAAATACGCGAAGATGTCTCCCGCCCAAACCGCCAGCAGCGTGTAGATCACCCAGATGGCCCCCGCAGGCTGCCGCCGGATTTCCACCAGCAACGCCATCGGCACCGCAACGTAGGCAAAGGCGAACACAGAGGCCGCCGACGCCGAGTAACCACCGCTCAAGTCTGTTCGCCGCATCGCCGCCGTCAAAAAAATAAACGGGGCGAGCGCCGATGCCAGCGCGATTCCATACACAACCGCCGTAGCTTCCATCAGCGGAGTCGCATTGTTCGAAGCAACGATGACAAAAACGAAGAAAATGGCGACAAACGAGTAGGTGAGCAGCGAGAGCGGTTGAATTCCGAAATGCGTGATCAACTTCAGGAATTCCGCGATGGCGAGAAAGGCAACAGCGCCCGAAACAACGACCAGCAGGTAGACAGGTGCCTTCAGAACCAAAAGTAGGACCAGGGGAATGAGGACCAGGGCGGTGGCGATGCGCGTGATCATCGGTTCTCGATAACCAGTTTCGCGATTCGTGGCGTCGCGGTGCGCGCGGCCATCAATGCTTCGCCTCGGCATGAGGACGAGGCTTGCCATGTTCGCGCGATGCCGGAGCGTGTTCCCGTGCCTGCGCCAGGTCGTGCCCGAGACCACCATACCGCCGTTCCCGTTTTTGGTATTCCTCGATGCCCTCGATTAGCTGTAGTCCCCGAAAGTCCGGCCACAGAGTTTGAGTGACGTAGATCTCCGCGTAGGCAAGCTGCCACAGTAGGAAATTACTGAGGCGCATTTCCCCGCTCGTGCGGACGACCAGATCTGGATCGGGCAGGTCGCGGGTATAAAGGTTCCGGCTGATCGACTCCTCGCTGACCTCGATATGTTCGAGCCCGCCATTACGGGCCGCAGACTCGGCAAGCGACCGGAAGGCATCAACGATCTCACTGCGCGCACTGTAGTTGAGCGCGAGCGTCAGAATCATGCCAGTGTTTGCGCTCGTGGCGTCACTCGCTTCCGACATCTCGCGCTGCACCGATTCCGGCAGTTCATGCTTGCGGCCAATGTATCGCAAGCGAATGTTGTTTTCGTTCAGCGTGCGGATTTCCGCCTTGAGATAACGGCACAAAAGCCGCATCAGAAAATCGACTTCCGACTTTGGCCGCTTCTTCCAGTTTTCTTCCGAGAATGCGTACAAGGTCAACGCAGGAATTCCGATCCGGGCGGCGGTTTCAACGGTCGAGCGTACAGCCGCAACGCCTGCGCGGTGTCCGGCTACGCGCGGAAGATGTCGGCGACGGGCCCAACGCCCGTTACCATCCATGATGATCGCAATGTGCTTGGGAAGCCGCGCCGGATCGAGCCGCAAGTAAGCTTCACTTTCCTTGCGGTCCATACCAGCCGGAACCGTGTGTCGCAAGTGGAAACTCTCCGGAATCGAAGCTACCACACGGATTCCGGGGAGTGCAATGCTGCCTCAACTCACTAGTTACGCGCCTGGTGGGCGCGCGAAGCTTCCTGATGCCCGACCTGCCAGGGGTCCTATCGCGCCTCTTCTGGAAAGATAGACACAGACAACCTTTCCGTGTGGCGAATGAGTGTCAGCGAACAGAGGACGCCCACCTGCGCGTCCGTCAGCAGCCGATGCAGATCGTCGACCCCGGCGATCACCTTCTCGTCCAACGCGATGATCACGTCTCCTTCCCGAACGCCGGCCGTGCGTGCTGGGCTGTCGGCCTCGACTCCCACCACCACGACCCCGGTTTCCTTTGGCAGGTTGTAAAACCGCACCACACGCCGGTGGATTGGCACTGTCTGTGCCGAAACCCCGATATAGCTGCGCCGTATGCGGCCATCGCGCAGCAGGCGGCTGGCCACGAACTTTGCCGTATTGATCCCGATCGCGAAACAAATGCCTTGCGCCGACGAAATGGTCGCCGTATTCACGCCGATCACGTGGCCCTGCGAGTTCACCAGCGGCCCGCCCGAATTCCCGGGATTGAGCGCGGCATCAGTCTGAATCACATCTTCGATCAGG
Organism: uncultured Acidobacteriaceae bacterium; assembly: GCA_963822545.1. Taxonomy (GTDB): domain Bacteria; phylum Acidobacteriota; class Terriglobia; order Terriglobales; family Acidobacteriaceae; genus Acidiflorens. Next base: position 867,966 of record CAWGIB010000006.1, on the reverse strand, counting down.
CGTCCCGAATAGGATCGCAGCGACCGTCCAAGCGCGCTGATCACACCCGCAGTCACCGTCGATTGAAATCCGTACGGGTTGCCGATCGCAATCGCCATCTGGCCCGGACGAAGTTGCTGCGAGTCTCCCAAATGCACGGGCTGAAGTCCGGGAGCATCGATGCGAATCACCGCCAGGTCAGTCCCCGGATCGTCTCCGATCATGTGCGCCGGTCCGCGCACGCCGTCCGCGAGCGTCACCTCAATGCGCGTCGCGCCATGCACCACGTGGCTATTCGTCAAAATCAGCCCATCAGGAGTGAAAACAAACCCGGATCCCCCTCCAGTTCGTTCTCGCGGTTCACCGTTGCGACTACGACCCGCAACGTGGCGAACCTCGATGTTGACGACCGACGGGCTCACTCTGTCGACGGCAGCCGTTACCGCGCGCGAATAGGCATCGAGCAGTCCCAGGTCCGACCCGTCCGTCAAATGGGTAATTGGCTGGTCCAGAAATTTAGATTGGTCAGGGGCAGAAAAATCTGCGAATACCACATCGCTGTGCATGGTCCATAGATGTTGAAGACCGCGTTTTGGATTCGCTGGTGGCTAGCGCCAAGTCCAACACCAAAAAAATCTTTGTACCGCCGCATTGCATTCGTAAACTGTTTCGTACAAATCTTTTGCCGCCGCGGTCGAAGCCTGCTGATAAGGTTTCACGACGGAAACGCGAGCCGATGGAAGGTTTTTCCCTGGCCCCCTATGATGCACCGCATCATTAACAACCTGTGGCTTGGCAGCCAGCACGACGCCGACGTACTCATCCGCAAGAATCCGGAGAACATCACGGCCATCCTCAACGTCCGAGGCCCCGATGCCTACTATCCCCCGGGACGAGACCAGTCTGCGGAACATCCCGGCAAGGCCTACAAATACATTCCCGCGCCCGATATCGGAACCCTTTCGTCCAGGCATGTAAAGGAAGCCTTGCTCTGGTTGCACGAACAGACTGATAAAGGCGCTCGCATCCTGATTCACTGCAAGCACGGCATTTCCCGCTCGCCCGGCATTCTCGCCGCTTTCATGGTCGAGAGCGGGATCTGTGCGAGTCCGGAAGAGGCGAAGGCCGCGATCTCGATCCATCGATCTGTGCTGCCGGCAACCCAGGTCGTGGAATATGTGAAGCCTGTTGTGCTCATGTGCGCCATCACTGGACTGCCCAACCGGCAAGCCTTCGATCAGGGTAAAGCCAGTCCATTCGTTGCCATCGCCGACGTGGAACGCATGAAACTCTTCAACGAGTTCTACGGCGCGATTGCCGGAGATGCTCTCCTGCGCAGGCTCGCCAAGATAATGATTGGAGTTGGCCTCGACGCCTACCACCAACAAGGAGACGAATTCCTCTGCAAGGGTGATTCGCGTGAAGAACTAACCTCTAAGCTTTCCGAAGCGCGGCACATTTTTCAGGAACCTTTCCAGGTCTATGCCGACGGCCGCATCCGCACCATCGAGGGCGCTGACTTCTCATTTGGAATCGGCGCGAATTTCGAGGAAGAAAAAGCTGCGCTCAATGAGGCAAAGAAAGCAGCGGCAGGAAAAGATTCGCCGGAATGGCTGCGAACGATTATTGGAACAGGCGACCCGGGAAAGGTCTGGTAGTCGGAGGATTCACGCCACCGCCGTCCTTACGCCAGCAGCGAGTAGTTTCGACCGGCATCTTCGGCTTCCGAGATTTCTCTCAGGTCGGGGTAATGCCTCACCAGCGGTTCCGGCGCTCGCACCTTCTTTCCGTCCAGCAGACTGCGCAGCTGCAAAGCATTCACCGCAGCTTTGGCCTGATAGTGATTATTGGCGATCACATACGTTGTCGGAGCTTTCTGCGCAATGATTTCGATTCTTTGCTTCCATTTCTCGAGCTCCGGCGGTTTGTACAGATAGTTGTAACGATCATCGCGATTGTCCGCTTCGAACCACTGCTCATAGTTTCGGCCGTGCAGGCGCACATACCCGACCGCCGAGGTGACGTGCTCGGTCGGTTCCAGCGAACGTCCAAGTTGAGGCTGATCGATGTTGCAGAACCCGATATTATGCCGCATGAACTCGGCGATGGTCTCTGGCTGGTCCCAGCTCTCGTGCCGCACCTCCACGACTCGCGGGTACTCGATGAACTGCCGCAGCAACTGCTCGAGGTATTCGCGATTGAGGCTCGTGTTCTTGAACGACACTGGAAACTGAATCAGCAGCGCTCCCAGCATATTTTCCTGGGCGATTGATTCGAGCCCTTCGCGCGCCAGTCGCTCATCTTCATCATTTGGACGAATGCTGACTGCCGAGGTCGGCTCCGTTACCGCCAGCGGAGAGTGCGTAAACGACCGATGCAGTTTGGCGGTAAATCGAAACCCCGGATTCACCGCCCCGGCACGCCTACACCACAAGTGCCCCCACTCCGGCCGGATGTGCCCATAAAACGAGGTATTGATTTCAATGACATCAAAGAAACGCGCCAGGTATTCGACCGGATGAATCTTTTTGCGCGTCACTTCCGGTGGGTACAGAATTCCATCCCAATCCTTATAAGACCATCCGGCGGTGCCGATCCGAATTGTGGCGGGAGACTCCATCGAGAAGATGATCGCAGGTTAGCACATGAAACATCAGGATCGGCGCGGCCGTTGGCAGAAACATCCGAGCCACAACGAATGTCTTCGACTTTCGACTAAAATTTTGCAATGAAGAGAAGCGTCCGTTCTGTGCCGAGCCTTGCCACGCTCGCCGTTGTTCTTTTCGTAATCGTCGGCACAATTACTGCGTCGCCACAAACGCAAAGCAGCGTCACCCTGACGGTCGAACCGAAGCAGCCCTACATCGAGAGACGCGGTCCGGAACAGTTGGTCAATTTCGATCTCCTGGTGAAAAATAGCGGACCGACTGCTCTGAGGATCAACAAAATCCAGGTCTCGGTATTCGACGCCAAGGGAGCGCTCGCCTTCCGCCGCTATCTCGACGAAAACGGCCGTCCATCCGGCATTTCAAGCGTCCCTGATCGAATTGTCCCTGCCGGTGGCCAACTCGTGGTCTTCAATCCCTTCTTCTCTTTCAACGAAGAAATGCCTCTCACTCGCCTGCATTACGAGATCTTCTTCGAGAAGACCGACGAGAAAGAACCGAACCTGCTCAATTTTGTCAGCAAGGCTGAATGCGATGTGAATCCGACCCTTTACGTCGACAAGACGAATCTGACTCTACCGCTGCATGGCCGCCTCTACGTCTTTGACGGACATGACTTCTACGCCCATCATCGCAGACAAGCCGTCTTCCGCAACAACCAGTTCCGGCCGAACTCAGTCCGATACGGCTACGACTTGATGATTACCAACGCGGACGGCGACCTCTACCGCGGCGACCGCTTCGTACCCCAAAATTGGTTTTCATACGGCAGCCCGATCTATGCGCCCGCCGATGGCGTTGTCGTCGATGCAGCGAATGACGTCCCTGAGAATTCCTACAAGAATGGTGAAGTCGTTTACCCGAAGTTGCCGGACGAAGTCGATCCCTTTGGAATGGGCAATCACGTGGTCATCGACCACGGCGATGGCGAGTTCAGCGTCATGGTTCACATGAAGCCCGGCAGCGTGCTCGTCAAGAAGGGTGACGAGGTCAAACAGGGACAACAGGTCGGCGCCATTGGGTTTTCAGGAGATACCTTCCTGCCCCACCTGCATTATCAGTTGATGAATGGGCCCGACGAACGCACGGACCAAAGCCTGCCATCTTATTTCCACGACTTTGAGCGGATTCTAGGATCGCGCTCAGTCACGGTCAGAAGCGGGCAAATTGATTCGGGGGACTTTGTCGAATACTCGCCAGCGAAGTAGCGTTATCGCAATGACGTTGTGCTGACTGCCGGCATCCTGTGCGCGAAGTCCTGCACAACATACAGGCGCTCTCCGCTCCAGAAGGCTGCAAAGCCCGCGCTGTTAAAGTCCGGATCGAGCAGGTTGTGCTGGTGTGGCGGCGATTGCATCAGAGCCTCGAACGCTTTTTCCACGCTCGAGTTGTAAGCGACATTTTCTCCCACGTGATCGAGCCGCAATCCGGTCTCGAGAAGTCGCGGCATCAGCAGCGCTTCGCCGTCAAAGTGGTGTGACAGTTGTTGCCGCGTCACCATCAGTCGAGCGTGAGCGCGCGCCGCATCGGTGAGACTCGCGTCCATGCGCAATGGCGGCGCACCTGCTTCGTGGCGGCGCTGGTTGGCCAGTTCCAGAAGCCTTCTCTCCGCTGCCACATCCTCTACAGAACTGGGGGAGGAACCCGCCGAGTTCGTGCTTGGGGTGGGCTGCGATTGCCGGTGCTCGGCGGCTTCCAAACTTTGTTGTCCCATGCATAAGCCGACACCTACTGCCAACATCGCAACCGTCGCAAACAAGGCTCTGGGCATGGCGTTTGACTTGGATTCAGAAACCGGGGAAAGTTCTGCTTTCCATCTCTCACGCTAGCTTTTAGAATCGTTCCCAGCTACTTACCATGGAGACCATCCTGCTGGTTACCGTTCTCGTGGGAACCCTTGCCCTGCTTGGGTTTTCGGTCGTCTTGCTACGCCGCATTTCCGCCTCCGCGCAAGTAGATGTAAACGCGAAGGTTGCAAGTCAGATCGAAAGGCTTGATACCACCCTTGGCCAGAAGTTCAGCGCCGCTACTGCCGATATGGCCAGTCGTTTGGAGCAGACTAAAGGGGACCTCCGCCAGCAGGTCACAGACCGCATCCAGCAAGGCTTTTCAGAGATCCGGCACTCCGTCGAACTGCAACTTGCCTCGGGAAGGGAAGAGCAGAAGCGCAACTTGGCGGATGGTCGCAGCGAGATGACTTCATCGCTCCTCCTCACAACGCAGCAATTGAAGGTCGAATTTCAAAGTCTGAACCAGCAGACTGCCCAGAGTCTTGAAGCCATCCGCGATCGCGTGGACGCCAAGCTCATGGCGATCACCGAGCAGGTGCAAGTAAAACTCGACCAGAACATCAAAGAGGGATTTGCTCAGTTTGAAAAAGTTCAGCAACATTTGAAGGCTGCCGAAGAGCAACTTCGCGAGGTAGGCGCGCTCGGGCACTCCATCAACGACCTCAACAATCTCCTGAAACTGCCGCACCTGCGCGGCCAGTTCGGCGAGGCTAGCCTCGAACGTCTGCTCTCCGACTTTCTTCCTGCCAATATGTTCGCGCTGCAGTGCCCAGTGGGCGAAGGCGGTGGACGCGCCGACGCCGTCATCTACTTCCCTGATCGCAAACTCCCCATCGACGCGAAATTCCCCCGCGAACAGGTAATCGCGCTCTTTGAGAGCAACGACAAGGCCGAGATCGAAGCGGCCCGCATTGCCCTTGTGCGAGTGATGAAGACCGAGGCCAAGCGCATCCAGCAGTACATTCAGCCCGAGAATGGAACGACGGACATTGCGCTCATGTACCTTCCCAGCGAGACGCTCTACATGGAAGTCATCCGCAATCGCGAATTGGGCGACTGGATGAACGAGCACCATGTATTTCCGGTTTCTCCGAACACGCTCCTCATGACGCTGCATACCATCTCGCTCGTGCATAAATGGTATGAAGTCGCCAAGGGATTCGAAAAAAGCCGCACAGAACTCGCCAAGGCACAAAAGTCTTTCGACTTCTTCCAGAATCAGTTCGAGAATGTTGGCAAGAGCCTGAGCAAGGCACAGGAAGCATTCGACAAAGCCACAACCCACTTGCGCGCCTATCGCGGGAAAGTCACAGCACTCAGCGGACAGGAACAGTTGGAACTGGACTCCGCGGCGGATCTCGCAAAGCCCTTGCCTCTGACTGATAAGGCGAGTGCATAAGCCTCCCCGGCCGACGCACCCGCCCGCGCGAATTGACGCGCTAACTCACCACAAAAACATCTTTCCGCTATGACTTCGACATGTTGAACGTCCCGTTGCCCGAGCAGCCAGTCGCTCCCGTCAGACTCCAGGTGCCAGTAATCTTGCTCCCATTCACCGCCCCTTGCAGAGTCAACACATTGTTCGGAGAGAGAGAATCCGTCGAAATGGTCAGTCCCAATTGACCTGTCACGTTGCCGTTGAAATCTCCCGCCAAAGTAAACGAGCCGGTCTCCGTAGTGGTGCTCGCGAAGCAGGATCCCGGAAGTCGTGAAATTGAAATTCACAACGTTCACCGATGTCCCCGATCCTTGCGTCAGGCTCGTGGTAAACGCGAACTCCGCTCCTCCACTCGGATCAGTTAGAGTCGCAGTCCAGTTGCCGTTGATGTTGCCGGAATTCGAGCCGCTGCCGCAGCCCGCCATTAGGAATGCCGCGCCGAGCAAAACCGCCAGCCCAACACTACGTGAACAGATTGATTTCATCAGGGGTCTCCGTTCTGTTAAAGAACCCGGAGGAAATTGCGAAGTTGCGTAAACGGACGGAAGAAAGATGGACTACAGACTTCCACTGATGTCTAAAGGTAGGATGCAAAACAAATCGTACGACTCAGCTCTCGAGAACTCTCGTCATGCAACTTGAATCGCAGAATTGTGCGTGATTTCCCAAACTCCCTCGAAGTTCACAAAATAGGGCTCCACGGAAATGCCTGGAAAGTTTTTGACCAGCAAGTCGCGGGCACGCAACAGTTCCGCCCGGTGATGCGCGCTTTCGGCGGCACGATCTCCCTTGAAGAACGCAAGCCCCCCATACGTGGCGCAGTCCGAATGGCTCATCACCAGCACGCGTTGTGTCTGGTGCAGTCGAATCGACATGCGTACTTGCTCCAGAATGAAGTCCTGCTCAAAGTCGTTGCGCGGAGACGCCAGGGTCTTGGCGCCTCCCGCGACCACGATCATGTCCGACGTTTCAATCCCTTGCTTCTTCAGGAATTTCCTCACCGCTCTGCTGATGCGGTGATCGAAGCAGCACAGCACTGCCGCGTTGGCCACGTAAGGCTCGGGAGAGGAGTCGAAATGGAAGACTTTACGCATTTGTGAATACCGACAATTATTTTATCGGACGTGCGCCACCCGAGCACCCCGGATTTTAAGCGCCTCTCTTCACCTTCAACTCATTCAATAATTGCTCGATCCGATCTTCCTTTTCGAGCGCTGCCAGCCGGTCTTCCACATCATCCGCCAGCAGTTCGGCCTTGGCTTCCCCAACTGCCTCTGCGCGCGCCACTTTGCGCTTCATGCGGTCGAATGTTGCTGACTTCGAATTCGCCGACATTCCCGAATGTGCGTCCGCAGCTTTGCCCGCAGCCCGCGCCCGGCGGTGCTGTGCGATCAGCAGGTCAGCCTTGGTGTTTGCTTCCGCGAGTTTCTGATCGAGCTTTCGCAACGCCGATTTCAAATTCTCCACCTGCGCCTTCTGGTCCTCCACCTGTTGTGAGAACCCGGCGCTCATCTCGCGATAACTTTCTACGCGGAGAAGGGAAGCGCGCGCCAGATCGTCCTGCTTCTTGTCGACCGCCAGCTCCGCCTTCCGCATCCACTCCTGCACCTTGTCGTCGTTCTCCAGCTTCTTTTTTTCGAGCAGGTGCTGGTCGGCGATCGCGATCGCCACCTGGGTCTTCACCTGCAGAAGCTGGTTCTGCATATCGAGAATTACCTGCTTGATCATCTTCTCGGGCTCCTCGGCCTTGTCGATCAGGTCATTGAGATTTGCCCGTACCAGTGTCGAAACCCGCTCCAGTAATGCCATAAATCACCTCGTATATTATGTTTGTCTTCGTCTAGCTGCGATTCCGCGCGCTTGATGCGGCCGGTAATCCCACCTAATTGCGATCTGTTTTCCAGGCGCCCCCGACTAGCGAGATCGCAATGTACACCGCGATCCCTGCGGCCACCCAGACGCCCATATGACCTGTTGCCGCGCCGATCGCGGCGCCCATCGCCCCTCCCAGCGCGACAGACAGGCCTAACGATCTTGCGTGATGCACTTCATCCTGCACGGAATACCTCCTTCGACCCGCTTGGTGGTGAGTATGCGAGTCGTCCGCGATCTCCGAGACCGCGAACGACCCAACGACGAACGACCAATGACCGCTTACTTTGTCGCCCCATTCCCAGCGTCCGGCGGCTTCAGCGATTTCTCGCCAATATGCCGCACCTTGCCGAGCAATTCACCCAGCGGCATGCCTGACAGCGTCTCGAAGAGCGCCGGGACCTGCGCCGCCATCTTCGTGATGTCGCCAGTGATCTTGTTCATGCCGGCCGCATCCCCATTGCCAGTCGAGACAATCGTGATCTTGTCCACATTCGCCAGCGGACTGGCCAGCGCCCTCACGATCTCCGGCATGCTCGCAAACAGCTTGTCGATCACCGCCGCCTGGTTGTATTCCTGATACGCCTCGGCCTTCACGTTCATCGCCTTCGCTTCGGCCTCACCCTTCTTGAAGATGATCTCGGCTTCGGCTTCACCCTGCTGCCGAATCGACGACGCGTGTCCTTCGGCTTCCGACATCAAACGTTGTTTTTCGGCCAGAGCGATCGTTTCGATGCGCTGGCGCTCGATCTCGGCCTGCTTCAACACCGTCGCGATCAATTCCTTCTCGCGCCGGTTGATTTCCGCCTCCTGTACTTTGACCTGTCCCTCTTTTTCCACCTGCTGGACCTTCACCTGCTCGCGCGATCACTTGCTGCTGCATGATGTTGGTCTGGATGTCGTAGGCCTTGTCCGCCTGCGCCTGCTGCTTCTTCGTGACTTCGAGGTACTGCGCCTTCTTGATTTCAAGATCGCGTTGAGCCTCTGCCTGCTTCGCCTGCGAAAGCGTCTCAGCCAGCACGCGCTCCTGGTCTGCCTGCGCTTTTGCCACAGCCGATTCGCGAGTTGCCACCGCACGCCGGATCGCCGTATCGCGATCCGCTTCAGCGGTAGCGACATCGGCATCTCGCTTGATTCGCGCAACATCCGGCTTGCCCATGTTCGTGATGTATTCGTTCTTGTCGCGAACTTCTTTAATCGTGAATGAAATCACCTCGAGCCCCATCTTGTTCATGTCGTCCGCGCACGTCGCCCGCATGCGGTCGCCGACCATCTCGGGCTGCTTCACGATCTCTTCCACCGTGAGCTGTCCGATGATGCCGCGCAGATGTCCTTCCATCACCAGCCGGATCAATCCTTCGCGTTCCTGGTCAGTCTTGGTAAGAAACTGCTCCGCCGCGGTGAGAATCGACTCCTTGTCCGACTTCACTTTGATTTGAGCGACCGCTTCGACCGTGACCGCCACGCCCTGCTTGGTGTATAGATCCTGTTGCGGAGCAACGTCGAACGACATCAGTTCGAGCGACAGATCCTTGCAGTTTTCGACCATCGGGAAGATGACCGTGCCGTGTCCCTGCACTACTCGCGTGCCTCGGAAGCCATAAACGATCAGCGCTTCATGCGGCCCAGCTTTGCGATACAGACGGGCCAGCGTGCTTGTCAATAAAAGGACGGCCAAAATCGGCCAAACCCACCACAATCCAGATTTCCATTGCTATGCCCAACACCATATTGCCTCCTGAAATCGCTGCACGTGCGAGCCTCGAACTTCCAAACCAACCCTTACCTAACCGTGAGCCTGCATCACTTGATCCAGATCACGCATGATCTTCTCCGGATCGTTGTGTCCCAGAAAAACATCGCCATTCGAAGTCTTGATATGCACCACCTTGTTGCCCCATACATAGGCGCGCGTGCTTCCGATTCCGCGAATGCCGTACCCGCGAACAAAAGCCCAGGGCTCGATCGCGTAGTTCAAAATCGCTGACCTCGGGATCGAACGCAGCCGAAAGCCAAGCATGCGAACCTCGACGCCGTGTTGCAGAAAGCGGTATTGAAAGCCGCTCCACGCTACCGCGACTGCAGCGAGCCCGATCAATCCAAAGAGCAGCACCGGCCAAAGCAGCTTCGCTGAGCTCCCTAGTACCAGCCCCACCACAGGTCCCACCATCGCCACCAGAATAATCAGCGTCCAAGCGCGTCCAGAATGCGTCTCGACCGCCAGAGTCTCCCCCGTCGGCAGCGCGGCATGCCGGTGCGATGCCAGGTAAATCGCAATCGTTCCGATGCCGGCAATTGCAAGCACCGGCAGCATTCGCTCCGGATGCACCGGCGTGCCGTGCAGGTTATAACTCACCACCGCGTGACTCGCAGCCAACAGAAATACGTTGAATACCGCGAAAAACCCAAGCATCCCCCAGGTCGCCGCTTCCACCTTCCGGTGCGCGCTCGCAAGCAGAAGCACCGTGCTCACCATCGAAGCAATGCCCATCATCCATAGGCTGAAGTGCAGTGACTCTTCGCGTGGCATCCAGCCGTTCGCCTGGCCTGCGGCGTTGAAGTGAGTGGCCATCAACGCAGGCAGATGATCCCAGGCCTGCCGGTATTCCACCGCCACCAATGGCAACGCCAGCCACAGCAGAAGAACTCCGAATTGGAAGAGCCTGCGATTCATAGAGCCGCTCCGACTTCAAACTGCAATCGACGTTCTGCTGCCGCGCTACTCCCCGTTCATCTCCTCCCACCGCCGTACAAATGCAATTCCCTTTTCGTACCGCGTGACCACAATCTCGGCGCCCTTTTCAATCGCGCTGCCGTTCTCGCTCCGTGCACCGCATGTCCGGCGAGTGCCCGCCTGCGAATAAATAATTTCGCCCGTCCCCTCCATCCGGATCGGCAGCGAGGTCCGCCCCAGTACGCCGACCATTTCGTAATCGGCTGCGTCCATGTTTTCTTCCGGCGAAATTAGAACGCGCGTCAGAAAAAGGAAGACGATTCCCGCGCCGACCAGGCCCGCACCAATCGACAGCCAGAGCCCAAGCGCGAACCACACACTTGAGAATCGCGTGATCAGGAATCCCGTGCCGCCAAACCACGCCAGGAACGCCGTCAGCGAGGTGAAATTGAAAAAAGAGACTTCCGATCCGGCTTTTCCGGACGCGTGCGTCGCGGTTCCATTCCCGCCTGCCCCTGGCGCGCCATGACCGGCTGGAACGTGCCCCACCGGAATATGCCCGCCTCCATGGGGCAGGTGCGGCAAATGCACATGCCAGCGAAAACCCCCGCCCAGGAACGAAATCGCGCTCAGCAGAAATCCGACGGCGAAACAGATCAGATAGAAATCAGCCCAAGTCATAAGTTTCGCCTCCTTTTTCTCCGCACACTTCAACCCGCGAACCGCGAACCGCCATCACGCCCTCTTGTGCCGTGGCGGTGTGCTTACCGGTCTCAGCGCCTCGAACAACCGGTCCGCCAGCCCCGGAGTATTCAGAATCTCCCCGAGCAGCAACACCGCGCGCCGGGAGTCCTTTTCTCTCGCCGCCTTAATCAGCGCTTCACTTACCTGCGGATCGTTCGCAAAGCGCTCCGACCCCTGCAGTAGCCAAACATCCAGCTGCCCCTCTGTCGTGCGCAGGTCTGAGGTCAGCTCCGTGTGATAGCCCTCCGGATCGTCCACCAGGAATCCTGGATGTACCTTAAAAAAACGCGCCAGCAACGTCCTCGTCGACTGCGTCATATGCGGACGCTTTCCACTCTCGATCTGCGACAGGTAGGACTGGCTGATCGCCTTCCCCGTCTCCTTGCGGATCGCCTTCATTAACTCCTGCTGCGTCATCGGGCGTCCGATATCGCGCAGCGCACCCTCAACCTCCCGCAAGTATCGAATCTTTTCGCCGAGTGTCATATTCCAGATCGCCATAAATATATAGCAATATGGAATATTGTCAAGAAGGGAATGTCCAATGGAGTCAATCACTTGGAAGCTTCCGCATCGTCCACGTGATTTAACAGCCTAAAAAGAAGAGCCTCCGCGAAAGCGAAGGCTCGAGTGAAATCTCTTATTCGGTTCCGGCGAACTGTTTCGGACTACGTCACATTCAGAATAACCACGGTGTTATGCGCAGCTGATCCCGAAGCCGACCCCGTGATCGTGATCGTGTACTGGCCCGCCGCAGTTCCGCCTTGCGTCTGCGCAGCCGTGCTCGATGAACTGCACGACGGCAACAGGAGAATCAATCCCACCAGTAGCGCCAGCAGGGTTCCAGCCATCCAGTGTCGGCGCTTGCCTGATACCCCAATTCCCAGTCCCATCAAACTCAAGCCGCCGAGTGGCAACCATGCCGCATAGAACGATGTCCGGTGCAACAAGCTGCCGGTTGTGACTGGGCGCGCTACCGTCTGTATGTTCAGCGTCGTCGTACCTGCGCCGCTTCCGGAAAGAACCACAGTCGGGTTTGTGAAAGTCGGACTTACCGCAGTGATGATCGATGGGGATGAGCTTTCACTCATCGTGATGGTTGCGTTATAGCTCGGTTCCGGCGTCAAAGTAATCGGGAAGCTGGCCACATCGCCGGCTTTCACCGTCTGCCCCGAGTTGCTTGCGCTAATCGAGAAGTCGACAATTCCATCCTGCTGCCCCACAGAAGCTCCGAGGCCCGATCCGTTAGCGCCCGCACTGCCCGAAACTGAAATAAATGGGTTTTGCTGATTTACGGGAATCGAGGGCGTCACATTGACCGAAACCGTCGCCGTCGCGCCGACAGACAACGAGCCTATGTTGCAGAGAATGATTGAACCCTGCGCCGCAGTGCACGTTCCTCCGCCGCTGTTGACGGTTGCTGTCGGTACACTCCCGATGCCAATAGTAGGAACAACCGCTTCGAATTGCACGTTGCCCGCAGGATCGGTCGAAGTGTTCTTAAGGTCGAATGTAAACGTCGCCTCCGTGCCGGCAGGAACCGGGTTCGGATTGGGGCTGCCAGATGCAGCCGTTACTAAAATGCCGCTGATGGCGCCCAGTTTCGCCACGAACGCGTCCGAGCCCCCAAACGGCCCGCCATAAGCATTCACGCGGGGGAAAGTTGAAGATGACGTTGTGCCCGCAACATACGAAGTGTTGTTGAGGTCGAGTGCAATGCCGGTGCCTTCATCGGCCTGGTCGCCGCCCAGATACGTAACGTAATCACCCGTAGTGATCGTCGTAGTTGCCAGCAGGGCAACGAAAGCATCGCTCGCTCCGCCGCCATAAACGCTTCCATCATACGGAGGAGGCGTCAGCGGATTGAGCAGCGTCAGGCTTCCCGTGGTAGTGCCGGCAACGTGCGCCGATCCTACCGAATCCACCACGATTGCTTGCCCGCTATCGTTACCCGCTCCACCAATGTAGGAGAAGAAGTTCAGCGGAAAAACCGATCCGCTCTGAACCTGGTTGCCGACTTTTGCAACGAACGCATCGGTCGCCCCGCCGCCATACGCAGACTCCAACCCAATCGTGCAGGAACTCGGGATGCAGTTCCAATCGGTGCCGCCACCCGAGGAAGCGGTACTGCCCGTGACATACGCGTTGCTGGAAGTGTCGACCGCCACCCCATATACCTACGTCGTCCAAGCTGCCTCCCATGTACGTGGAAAGCAGTGGCGCTGCCTGCGGTTGCGTCTTGCTGGGATTAATCTTTACCAGGATCGCGTCCGTGTGCGACGAATCCGGAGTCGTGCATGCGTTGTTCAGACAACCTTGATATGCATTGAAGAGCGGAAACTGCGGCTCCTGGTTCGCGCCAACCACGCCCAGCATGTTCGTGCCGCCAGTGAAGTAGAAGTTACCGCTCACATCCGTTGCGATTCCTCCACCAATCACCTGCGGCGTATTTCCCCCGAAGTTCCCTCCACCGAAGTAAGTCGAATAAATCATGCTCGGGGCACCAGAGCCGGTCGTATTCACCACGCTGGCAAAGAACTGACACGGCACTGTTGGATCAGAACTGCAATTCGGACTATTCGAACTCCTCTGGAATCCGTTGGCGTTTGCCGGAAATCCGTTGCTTTGGCCGTCGGTAGAGTTGGTAACGCCCGTCAGATACGCATTCTGCACCGTATCCACCCCTAATCCCGTGACCGAGTCCGTTCCAGTTGCACCTGCGAGGTAGGTTGAGTAGCTGAGCGTGTAGCCCGTCGAACCGGGAGCCAGCTTCGATAGGAATCCGTGCGTCGTTGCGGGTGCACCCGTCGGCAACGTTGTCTGGAAGGCATTCGCACTCGTCGGAAAGGTGGTAGAACTCGTCGTGCCCGCCACATAAATGTTTGGCACGCCGCTGTTCGGATCGACCGCTACCCCCGCCAAACTGTCTGTTCCATTCCCGCCCAGATAGGTCAGATAAAGAAGTTGTGCCGCACCGGCATTAAATGGATTGATCTTGGCGATGAAGATATTCGCAGTGCCGGCCAGTCCGGTCTGGATTCCGCCCGTAGCTGGCAGGTCCGTCGAGTCGGTGGTGCCCGCAAGATAGATAAGTTGACTGGCATCGATTGCAAGTCGCACCAGCGTTTCATCTCCCGAACCGCCGAAGTAGGTTGAGTAGGTCAACAGCGGATCAATCACCAGCTCGCGAGAGTGATCGTACGCTCCAACCGCAAAGCCAATCTTGTTGTCCGCGATCTGGCGAAAGCTCCCTGAAACGGCCTTCCTTGCCTTTCCATCCTGCTGGTAAAGGTAAGGAGCCTCAAAGCGAACATCGCCGTCGGATGTCGACAGAACGAGGTCGCCAGACTCAATGTGAGCAGATACGCCAGCGAAGCTCAGCGCGATCTGGCTCGGTTCCGCTCCTGGAGCTACTCGAAAATCATATTCAAGTTGTCGCTGGTTGCCGTAATAGGCAAGGTCGATTCCCGGATAAACGCTCTGATATTCGACACGCCCGAATTGCGGAATATCCCGATGCCACTTGGAGGGGTCGCTGCCAATAAAATAGCTGGTCTTGCCGGGAAGCGGCTCACTGCCGCGGACCTGCGCACTGGGATTCGCACCCTCCAGCCGCATCCGAATGACGTTCCCCGCTGATGGCTTTCCGTTCGCATCGCGCCGATGCAAAGAAAGCACCGCTTCATCCGACGTCAGAAACAAACCGTACCCGGAGCCCCGCGCCAGGAACCGGACCGCACTTGCTGTCTGGCCCTGATTTGGTTCAAAAAACAACGGCAGGGTAACGGGCGCCGACGATGAGGTACCCCGCGACGATGCGGAACGCGAACCGGTGGCTTGCGTGAGGTTCTTCGCGCCTGACGCGACATGGAACAAAGTGCCCGCCACAGTCAACACGACTACAGCCAGCAACGATACCGTCACCTTCCAGCGCGATCCTTTTTGCGACTCTCTCACTGAACCTCCTGGCAGCACCTGGTAATTCCGATTCACGAAACTCCTCCGATTTCCCGTTTCCAGTGGGGTGAGAAGAAGAAAGGCACACCTGCACCGCCGCGGCCAGACGCCGGAGAGCGGATACGTACCCGTCACCAAAAACTGGGATTAAAGCAATTAAATACTTTTACATCCAAGAGATACGCTGTCAAGCCGACCAAACAGAATACACCGCCTAATGAGAAGCCTGAAACAAGCAGAATGGTTGTAAGAGAACCTGCGGTAGGCTCTGAGCCTTGGGTTTTGGGAACCGATGCGCCAAGTTCTCAAGGCAGCAATGGGCCACGATCGACCAAGTGAAGACGAAGCGAAAAAAGGCGGTGTCTGGAAGTCGCCCATCGCGAAAGATTCTTGGAGCCGAGAGCCTAAAGCCGAGAGCCTACTTCATCTCCTCAACTTCCCGCTTCAGCCGCGAGTACCGCCGCATGATGCTGGCCAGATAGCCGATATGAATGATCCATGTGGCTGCGTATGCGGCAAATAAATAAGGATTCGACCTCATCGACCACTCCTTGACGCACCTGCCGGCTGATCCATCAGCGAACGCATGGCATGTGCCTCATCGACCTGCCGCTGCAATTTTTCCAGCCGGTACCGTGACCAGCACACCAGAAACGCAAAGCACGAGAACGCGAGCCAGTTGATGAGCAGTACGTGCATCATCTGCGGATCGATCGAACCCCCTCCACCCATAACCGGCTGTGGATGCTGCGTCCGGAAGAACCAGATCGAAAAATAAACAAAAGGGATGCACAGCGCCCCGAGCACCGCCATGGCTGCAGCGACCAACGGAGTTTGTCCGCTGGAGGAAAAGCGGCGCAAGAAAAGATAGCTGACGTAAATCAGCCACATAACGAGCGTCGAAGTAAGGCGCCAGTCCCACGTCCACCAGATCCCCCAAACCGGACGCGCCCATATCGGCCCAGTAACGAGATTTACCGTCAAAAAAACAACCCCTACCTCTGCCGCCGTCAACGCGACGACATCCGCCGTAGGATTGCGCTTGATCAGGTAAACGATCGAAGCTCCAAAATTGACGAAGAACAGAATAAACGCGGTCCACGCCGAGGGCACGTGATAGTAAAAAATCCGCTGCACATTGCCCATGGTCTGTTCCGTGGGCGCCCCATTCAGCGTGATTCCTCCGATATGAATCACCGGCGACAGCGCAACCGACATCGCATAGCTCAGCAGGACGCCAGTCAGGATCACGAGAACAGGAAAAGCACGTTTCATAAATTGTCGAGGCTCTGAATCATTGAATCATTGAAACTTGAAACGTTGAAACAGTCTCACTCGGCGTTCAATACGGTTTCAAACAGTAGCAAACAGGTTGCAGTGAACACAAGGTCATACGTCGCCAGCAACACGATCCAGAAGCGCGCTCCTTCGCCGTTTAAAATTGCGGTCGTCGCCTGCACCATCGCCAGCAGCGCTGGAATCGAGATCGGGAACAATAGCAGTGGCAGCATGATCTCGCGGCTCCGCGTCCGGATCGACATCGCGGCGAAAAATGTTCCATTCACCACCAGCGCCCATGTGCCAAACGCAGCCACCAGCAACAACGGCCATGCTGGACCCAGCGCTCTCAGCCTGTAGAACATGATGAACAGCGGCGTCATCAGCGCTTCCAGCACGCCGACAAAAATAAAATTTCCCAGCACTTTCGCCATGAACAGGGAATTCGGCGGCGCCGGCGAGACGCGGTAAGCATCCAGTACCTGGTTGCGCAATTCGCGAGCCCATGTCTGGTTCAGCGCAACCACCGCCGCAAAAAGAAATGCAACCCAAATCAGCCCGCCCGCAATCTGCCGCGACTCCTCTGCGCTCGGATCGAACGAAAAGCTGAACACCACCACCACCAGCAGCGAAAAAAACAGCATGGAGTTGATCGCGTCCTTCGATCGCCACTCCAGCCGAAGGTCTTTCCGCAAAGTAACTCGTGTGATGCCCGAAGGTGCGCTCATCGTGCCACCTCAAGCCGCCCCAAATCCCGCGTGCGCTCGACAATCTTGCCAAATTCCATCCACACGAATTCATCCGCCGCGCCTTCCAGCAGCGACGCCTGGTGTGTTACGACAAAAATCGTTTTTCCCTGATCACACAGACTGGTGAGCAACTGCACCATGTCGCGAGCCGATCGCAGATCGACATTCGAAAATGGCTCGTCCAGCAAAAGAATCTTTGGATCATTAAGCAACGCCCGCGCTAACGACATCCGCTGCCGCATCCCCTGCGAGTATTGTCCGACCGGGCGCGCCAGTGTTGGATCAAGACCGACAGCCTCGATAACCTCGGCGCATCTTCTCGGATCGTCGATCCCATACAATTGCGCAAAATACGCCAGGTTCTCCGCTCCGCTCATCTCGTCGTAAAGCAGCGAAGGATGCGCCATGTACCCAACCTGCCGGCAAACATCATGAAATTTGGCTGCGCCCAGAATGGTGACGTTGCCGCCCGATGGCTGGTTCAACCCAGCGAGGGTCCGCAGCAGCGTCGTCTTGCCCGCGCCGTTATCGCCTAGGATGGCGTATAGCTTTCCACCGGCAAAATCGGCGGTAACGCCCCGAAGCGCCGCGAAACGGCCGAATTGCTTGATTAGATTGTTGACGGAGATGACGGCGGCGTTTTCAGTCAATCGCTTCGATTCTAATTCGCCATCGCGCCCGAGGCGGGACTCTGTTTTTGCGTCATGCTCTTGCCCGGTTCGGCCGCCGGCGTAGTTCCCGGCTGCGGCGCGTATTTCGAAGCGCACTTGGCCTGGAGCTGCTTCGCATGGAAAACGCCATCGCGTCCAAAGCTGCCGTCTGCCAATGCCTGAGAGTCGTCCTTGAAAGTGTCTGGAGGCGCTTCCGTGCCTGTGTAGGAAACCGGTAGCGTCAGGTCCTGCTCCTTCAGCATGAAGTCCACCCGCGTGCCCGTCCGCTTGATCGATCCCGGCACCACGTTCCCCGCCACCCGCAAGCGCTTGGAATATGCCTCTTTTCCCATGCCGTTCAGTTCTTTGATGGTCACGTAATAACTCTTGCTATCCTGCACTCCCGTATAGGCAAGGTAGCCCAACGAGAACAGAATCAACACAGTCACGGAACCAAATTTCAGGTACTTACGGCTCTCGCTGGACATAAACCACCTATACCTCTGTGTCGAACTTTACGCGCTACCTAAACCGGGGTCAAGATGCAGTCTTTGCTGATTGTCCTTAGCCTTTCGTGGTTCCTATTCGCGGGCCTCTCGCCCCAGCCAATGAGTGGAACCCCCTGATTCGGTCAAACCGCCGCAGGTCGGTGAACGACCAACGACGAAAGCCGGACGGGAACGACCAGCGACCCGTGACGAACGACGTTTAAAATACTTTCGACAACCTAAAGAGGGCAAGTTCTTATGATCCATCCGTGGCATGACGTGACTCCGGGCGACCAGCTTCCTCACGAATTCAATTCGATCGTCGAAATCCCGTTCGGCTCCAGCGTCAAGTACGAACTGGACAAAACAAGCGGTCTCATCAAACTCGACCGCGTCCTCTATTCCGCCGTCTATTATCCAGCCAACTACGGCTTCGTTCCCCAAACCCTCGCCGAAGACGACGACCCTCTCGACGTATTGGTCTTATGCCAGGAGACCGTCGTTCCCTTGACCATCATTCACGCCCGCGCCATCGGCTTGATGACCATGATCGACTCCGGCAAGAAGGATCACAAGATCATCGCTATCGCTACCGAGGATCCCGAGTTCAATGCCTACCGCGAAGCTGCCGAGATGCCACCCCACCGCCTCATCATGCTGCGGCGCTTCTTTCAGGACTACAAGCAGCTGGAGGGAAAGTCAGTCGAAGTCGACGAAATCCAGCCCGCCGCTCAAGCCTATCCGATCATTGAAGACGCTTTGCGGCGCTACAGCGAACAGCGGCGCAAAGGATTCAAAGGGGGCGGCCACTAAGGATTTTCAAGGCGGCAAGTGCCTCATGCAATGGGAGTTGGGGAATTTTTAAACAAAGTCTATCGATTTACTTGACATTAGATGAGAACGGCATTAGGATCTGAATCGTTCCCTCCTGGCCCGCTTCGCCACTCGCCCTGGCGCTGCGGGCTTTACTTTTCGCTGCCGGGTTCCCGCTCGAAGGGTTTCTGCATGTAGCGCCGTGCCTCGTCCAGCGCGCCCTGGGTATTGTCATTCGTCTGTAGGGACTGCCGGTATTCGTTGACCGCCCGCTCGCGCTGGCCCGTCACATCGAAGATCTTCCCCAATTGCAGATGGCTCCAGACCTCCGTCCATCGCGGCTCGCCGTCGCCATTCAGAGACTCGCGATAGGCATTCGCCGACGACTGGTAGTTTTTCTGCAGGAAGAACACTTCCGCGATTCTGTAGTGCGCAAGCGAACTGTTCTTGTTCACCTCAAGGGCCTTGTTGAACTCGCTCAGCGCTCCGGCCAGATCGCCCTGCTGCGTCAGTCCCTGCCCGCGCACGATCGAGGCGCGCAGCTTGATGTCTTTCGAGTTCGTCAGCACACGGTTGTCCGGATCGATCGAAATCCGCCGTGGTCGTCCGAACGTCTCCACCGAAAAAGGAGAATCGGTTCCCACCACATCAATGCGTTTCTCTTCCGTCTTACCGTCCGTGTCGATTCTCAACTTCACCGGCATGCGGAATAAATCCAAGTCCTGCTGGATCGCGCCCACCACCCGGAAACCCTTGTTGCTCCCAAGGCGGTACACCGTGTACTTCATCTTGAATTCCGGCGCGCTCGTCGAATCCATCCACTGCGAGAAAAACCACGTCAGCTTCTGCCCGTACACCTGCTCCACCAGTTTGCGGAACTCCTCGGTTGTGGCTGGCTTGCCCGCATACTTCGTGGCGAACTCCCGCATTACGTTCAGGTACTTGTTTTCACCGAGCACCCACCGCAACATGTGCAGGATCATCGCCCCCTTGTCGGTCACCAGCGCCTGGAACTCAGGAGAGAAGTAGTCCAACTTGTCCGCGCTCGAAAGTGGCACGCTGTCATAGGCCAGCGCGCCCACCGACATATCCTTTACGACGTCCTCCAAAGCCCCTTGTCCCGCCGCACTTTCCACGTAGCGCGCTTCGGAATACCGCGCAAAGCCGTCGCTGATCCACCAGTCCGCTTTCGACGCGGGACTCACGGATGCTCCCCACCACTGGTGCGCAATGGTATTGGCGACCAACCGGTAATTTGTTTTTTCCGTGATATCGCGAGTGGCAATCGCCGCAATCTCAGGAGCCCATGCCGAATGCACCGTCTCGTCAGGAATTTCGACGATCTCAAGACGCGTTGAAGGGGCGTTTCCATACTGCGTCACGAAGAACGTGAACGCCTTAACCGCCGTGGAGGCATATTCCGCCGCCAGATCCTGATGCGCGGGCTTGAAGAAAACATGCAGGTCTAACCCGGCTTCGTCGCTCTTGAATTCCTGGAACGCGCCCGCAACAATCGTGCCTGGGAAACTCGGCTTGTTCCAGCTAAAGGTGAACGTCTTGCCATTGGCAAGCGCGGGAGCCGCAGCGGGCGGGGCAACCGCTGCTGCGGCCGCCTTTTTCTTCGCAGCCGCACTCGCAGTAGTCTTCTTTCCTGCCGTCTTTCCGGCTTTTTCCGGAGGAGCCTTCTCTTCAGCCGCCGTCTGTGTCACCAACGGTCGCGCCGTGTCTTCCTTCCCGCTGCCAATCACCACCATGTGCGCCGGAACCGTCACGCTGATCGTCGCCGTAAACCGGTTAGTTCCGTATCCCGCCACCGGGAACCACAGCCCCGAATAAAGCAGATAGCTTGTGTCGGGGCCGATATAGGCGAGTTTCAGGCCCTGTACCGGGCTGTCATCCGCATTTTCCAGCGTGCCCTCATAGTCGAAGGTAAAAGTAGTGCTCGTATCCTTTGGCACTTCCGAATTCAGGCTGATCCGTATGCTTGAGTCCTGCGTATTCCGCTCAGGCGCGAGGGCTTTATTGTCCGCGTCGACCAGCTTCGTAATGCGAAGCGCGTTATTGAGCTGGAAAATCGCTACGTTCAGGTCTTCGAGCGCCGTCACCTTCACCGTGGCATGCGCGATCAGCTTGTGGCTCTCCGGCAGCAGTTCGGCCGAGATCTGATAATCGTCGACCCGCATCCGCGGCTTCTCCGCCGCCTGCGCCAGCCCGCTGACAATAAACAAAGCCAATAGAAGCAGAGGAACGAAACGCGCCCGACACGGTGGTCGAGAGTGGAAGAGCTTCAAGTAGGTTCTCCTGGGATCACCGCAAATAAGTATGATGTTAATTTTCCCGTAAAAGATGCTGTCCCGACAAGCAGTTGACATTCACCGGCCGCCAAGCACCCCGCTTGGACCTTCATTTCAGCATTCCTGCTATGATCCCCGCCGCTTTTTCCGCGGGAGGCAGCCCATCACTTGCCGATTTCAGCTTCGCCTTGACCGCCGCCAGACCCTGCATCATACGCGTTCGCCCCTCCCCATCCGGCACGATCCTCCCCAGCTCTGCCACGATGTTGTCCGCCGTGAACCTGCTCTGGACCAGTTCCGGTACCACCTCTTTTTCCGCAATCAGATTGACCATCGCAAAGTGCGCCACCTTCACTCGTGGCTTACCCAGCGCATACGTCAGGGGAGAGACCCGGTACACCATCACGAACGGCGTTCCCATGATGGCAGCCTCCACCGTCGCCGTGCCGCTCGCCACGATCCCCGCGCGCGAGAGGTAGAGAGCTGGCAAAGCCTCCGGAACCAACCGGATTGCACCTGATCGATGAGTCCCGTCTCGTTGAGTCCCATCCGCCCCGGTCTCCATCAAGCTCCGCACAAAAGCCGGCTCCAGAGTTCTCGCGATCGGAAGCAGAAACTCATATCCGGTGCCCATCCGCTCGACCACCTTCAGCATCTCCGGCAAGTTCATGCGGACTTCTTTCCGCCGGCTTCCGGGCATCAGCGTGATCCATGGCTTCGCCGGATCCAGTTGGTGATCCGCCGCATACGTCTCCCGGGTCACCGCCGGCGCCGGCAGATCGGCCAGTGGATGCCCCACGAACGTCGCATCCACCCCACGATCTCGATAGAACTTTTCTTCAAATGGAAATATGACGAGGGCCTTGTTAACGTACTTCCGCAAAAGCTTCACCCGCCCCTGCCGCCACGCCCAGAACTGCGGGCAGACGTAATACACCACCGGAATCCCGCGCTTGCGCATCTGTCGCGCCACCCGCCAATTGAACGCAGGGGAATCGATCACCACCGCGAGATCGGGCCGGCGCCCATCGGCAGCGCGAATCAGCTTCTTGTACAGCCCAAGAATTTTCGGAAGATGACTGAAAATTTCTGTGATGCCGACCACTGCCAGATCCTTGGCATCCACAACGATCTCGCATCCAGCCGCCCGCATCCGCTCGCCGCCCGCCCCAAAGAAAGTAATGCCTGTGGAGGGATTGGCGCTGCCCCTGTCCAGATTCCGAAGCCAGCTTGCGCACGGCCTCGATCAGTTGCGCCCCATACATATCCCCAGACGCCTCGCCGGCGGAGATCAGAATTTGCACGCTGCAATTGTAAGGGAGCAAACCGGAAATAAAACGACACGCCGAGCCCGTCAAAACGAAAATGGAGCTCCGGGCGCCTCGCCCGTCATAATCCGAATACGAAGATCAAAAATGGCCCAGGGCTAACCAGCCGAGCCTGCGGCTGTTCCCGTCTTGACCACTCTGTCGTAAATCCACAGCAGCATCGCAGTCACAATGCCAACCGCCGTCACACTCCACCAAATCCGCGCCGGCTGGTGCGCCACTTCTCCAAAATGATGGACCAGCGTTCCGCCGAACCATCCGCCGATCAGCGATCCAATCCCAATCGGCAGAAACGCAAATCCCATATACGTCCCCTGCTGCCCCGGAGGCGTAAGCCGCGAAATGTATTCGTAATATCGCGGCGCCTGAATGATCTCGCCCAGCGCCAGCACAAATAAAGACAGCACCGCTCCCCAAACCGTCGGCCAGAAAGCAAGAATCAGCCACGATGCCGACGTGATCACCGTACCAAGAATGACAGCCTGAAACGCCGGGATCTTGCGGGTCAGATAATTGATTGCCAGCGTCAGGCAAATCACCGTCAGCCCATCCGTCACCAGAATAATTTCAACATCTGCACCCGAATTCACGTACCCGTGAATGTATCCCGGCAACGAAATATATTGCTGCCAGAACACGACCCAATATCCCGTGAAGAGCACCAGAAACCACATGAAGCGGCTGATCCCCGCAAGCACCAGCACCAGCAGCCCAACCCAAATCCACCAGGGAATGTTGAACTCAGGACGGAATAAGCTATAAATCTTCAGCACCAGTGCGACGCCCAGCACCGGCAGAACCAGCCGAGCATTACCGAGCACCACACAAAAATTTCGCGCTACGGTCGCGATCGAAGGAGGAGGCGCGTCCCCGGGCTTGCGGGGTTCGCGAAAAAACAGCACCACAACGAAAAACATCAAGAAGACGCTGAACGCGGCCACTCGGTAAACGCCTTCAACCCCCAGGTGCCGGTGCGCCCACGAAGCAAAATAAGGCCCTGCCGCGCCGCCGATATTCACCATCGTGTAGTAAATCGAATAGCCAATCGACCGGACGTTTTCCTTCGAAGCCCGCGCCGTCGTGCCGACAACACACGGCTTCACCATCGAAATTCCGAGAGCAGGCAGCGCCAGAATCACGCCGACGAACAGCCCGAGGGGAAGCACGTTGCGCACTGGAGCGAGCCACGGCGCCCCAATCGACCCAATCAGAAAATATGCGACCGCGAGGATCAAATAAGCGGTCGAAAGCGCACGACGAAATCCAATGCGATCCGCAACCGCTCCTCCAAAAATCGCAAGGAACCACACCATCCCGCCGAAGATTCCGGTCAGAGTCCCAGTCTGCTCCGTCGAAAAATTCAGCCGCTCCTGCAGGTATAACGCCAGCGACGCGAACGCCCCGTAGTAAGACAGCCGCTCGAAAATCTCCGTGAGATTCGCAATCCAGAACGGACGCTCAAACCCAGTCCGAATTTCCTGCAACCGTTCAGAAAAGGTCAACGTAGCTCCTCTGTCTGTGTGGAGCGGACATTCCTGCCCGCGGCCTTTGCATAAAAAAAGTCAATCTTCCGTCTGTCAACAAACAAGATCGTAGCGCCGGCAACTTGCCGGCGGTTGCGAGCGCACCCTGCCCTCGCATGCGGTAGAGTCGCCCTCGTCTCAAGTCAGCGCCTCTACAGTCCCAAGCGCCCGCGAATTTCTGTCACCGACAGCCCCACCACCCGAATCACCTTATTCCGGCTAGTCAGGCCGGCTGCAATACTAACGGACGTCCGCGGCACCTTCAAAAGTTTTGCGAAGAATTCCACGCAAGCCTCATTCGCCTTCCCGTCCACCGGAGGCGCCGTGAGCGCAACCTTAAGAGCATCGCCCACTTTTCCGGTAACAGCATTCTTCTTTGCCCGCGGATGAACCTTGACCGCAAAGCTAACGCCTGAAGAGCTATCGTGAACCGAGACCATAAAGAAAAGTCAAAAGTCAGAAGTCAAATTCCAGAGGCTCAGAACGACACCCTCAGTTGGCGGAGGGCTTTACTTCTTCAATTTGACTTCTACAGTGCCCTACCCCCTGCGAAACTAGACCGTCGCTCTCTCTCCAAAAATCGCCGCCCCCACCCGCACGCAAGTCGATCCCTCTTCCACCGCAACGTCGAAGTCATGCGACATTCCCATCGAAAGCACGTCCATCGCAACGCCCATCAGATTCCGCGCCGCAATCGCGTCGCGCATCTCCCGCAATTGCCGGAAGAAAGCCCGCGACCCGTCCGGATCCTCCGTGTACGGAGGCACCGTCATCAGCCCGCGCAACGCCAGATTCTCCCACTGGGGCGCACCCACCAGAATGTTCTCCAACTCCTCCGATCCCGGAGCGATCCCGCTCTTCGCCTCTTCGCCGCCGACGTTGATCTCAATCAACACCGGCAGTGTTTTGCCGAGCCGAGCCGCCGCAGCATTCAATCGCTCCGCCAGTTTCACCGAATCCACCGAATCGATCGCAGAAAACAACTCCGCCGCCTTCGCCGCCTTATTCGTCTGTAGATGTCCAATCAGGTGCCACTCCGCCTCGCCGAGATCGTGCAGATCCCAGCTCTTTCCCGAAAATTCCTGCACCCGGTTTTCGCCAAACACCCGAATCCCCGCGGCATAGGCCTCGCGAATCGCCTCCGCTGGGAACGTCTTACTGACGCCCATCAACGTGACGTCAGCCGGATCGCGCCCAACCCGCCGCGCAGCCGCCGCAATCCGCTCGCGCACCTCAGCAATATTTTCAGCGATGGACACTGCAGAGATTTAACCACAGAGACCGCAAAGCGAAGTCAGAAGTAAAAAGTAAAATGCAGAAGTAGGAACCGATCGACCGGCCTTCACTTCTGCATTTTGACTTCTGACTTTTGACTTGCCCTACATGATTGCCGTCGGCGGCGCCGGATCCTCCGGCCGTCCCGCATTCGCCAGCGGCACGCGGATCATTACCAGCGCCAGAATGCCGAGCGCAATCAGCGCCACGATGAACGGCGGCGTCCACTTGAACAGCGTCACGTCGTGTCCGGATCCAACCAGACTCGCTATGACCAGCCCGCACAACGCCTCGCCGGCAATCATTCCGGAAGCCGTCAAAACGCCCGCATTCTCCACTCGAGCTTTCTGCGCATCGTTATATCCGCGGCGATCGCGCAGCTTGTCCGTGATCCACCGAATAATTCCGCCCACGAAAATCGCGAACGTCGTTCCCAGCGGCAGGTACATGCCGACCGCAAAGAGCATGACGCTCTTTACTTCGATCATGATCATGCCCAGCCCCAGCAGTATGCCGACAATCACCAGCGGCCACGCCATGTCGCCGCCAACAATGCCTTTCGACAGCATCGCCATCAACCCGGCCTGCGGAGCCGGAAGGGCGGCGCTGCCGAAGTGATACGCCTTCGCAAGAATCGCAATCGGGAAGAACAAAACAAGCGAAGCGACCACGATGCCCAGCAGATCGCCAATCTGCATCTTCGACGGCGTGCCTCCAAGAATGTGTCCCACCTTTAAATCCTGCAGCATCTCGCCCGCGACCGCCGACGAAACACAAACCACCGCCGCCACTCCCAGAACCGCCGCCACGCCGCCCGTACCTGACACTCCGAGTGCCACCATCAGCAAGCGCAGCAATCACCAGCGTGCAAAGCGTCAAGCCCGACACGGGATTGTTCGACGACCCGATCATTCCCACCAGGTTTCCAGACACCGCCGCGAAGAAGAATCCCACGATGATCATGACGCCCGCCGCAACCAGCGAGCCCGCGAGTACCCGCGATGACGACAACCCTCCTGCCCCGGCGATGAAGTAGTGATAAAGCAGAATCATCGCAACGAATACGACCGCGATTCCGGCAAACACAGCCTTTGCCGGCAGATCGCGCTCTGTGCGATTGGTGGCAGCGTGCGCGGTCGCAGACTTCTTCAAGTCAGAAACCGCGCGTCCCATGCCGAGCGCCAGTTGCTTGCGCATTTTGAAAAGCGTGTATGACGCTCCCACCAGCATGCCTCCCACCGCAATCGGCCTCACGATCGAGAAATAAATGGATTGCGCGAGCAGCGGCCACGCAATCGATTGCCCTGCCGGCATTCCCGCCTGAATGTAAGGGCCAATCGTGAAAGTTAGGAGTGGAACCAGCAGTCCCCACGCCAGCACGCCGCCGGCAAAATTCAACGCCGCCAAGCGCGGCCCGATGATGTACCCCACGCCAAGGTACGCCGGACTAACGTCAGGCGCCGTGAATAGCGTCGCGCCTCCTGTAATCGTCGTCGCTACATTCGGATTCGTGCTTGTGCGCAGCAGCAATTTCTTGCCGAGGTTTCCGATCGTGACGTTGAACGTGTTATTCGGACTGAATATGTTGATCGCGCCCAGCAGGTACATGAACCCGCCGAAGCCCATATTCGCGAAAAGAATTTTCGCCGCCGTCGAGCCCTGCTGTCCTGCTTTATGAATTTCCGACGCCGCCACCGACTCGGGGTAGGGAAGATCGGGATCTTCGACCATCACGCGTCGCAATAGCGTCACGAACATAATCCCCAGCGTCCCGCCGATCATCATCAGCGCCACCGACTTCCAGTACTCCGGAGTCCGCCAATCCGGCGTCAATGCTGGCCACAAGTCCGCCATCACGAAAGCCGGAATCGTGAAGATCGCGCCCGCTGCCACCGACTCGCCAATCGATCCGACCGTACGCGCAATGTTCTCTTCGAGCAGCGAACCCTTCATTAACCGAAGCAGCGCCATGCCGATGACCGCCGCCGGATACGTTGCCGCAATCGTCATCCCGGCCTTCAGGCCCAAATATGCGTTGGCCGATCCCAAAATCCCCGTTAGCACCAAGCCGATCAACACGGCCCGGAAAGTAAATTCCTTCATTTCCATTGTTTCTGGAACGTAAGGGCGGTGCTTGCGCGGAGCTTCGCGATTTACCGTAGGAGTGCTCATGAGGACCTCGTGGCCAGAAGAAGTTTCATTCGTGATTACAGTAGCAGAGACGGCGCACCTTACCACGCCGAAAGGCAGATTTACAAGTACGACGCCAGCAACACGATTGCAAGAAAAAGGTCGCCTCCGATTTCGGGAATCGCTTCCAACTGCTTTGGGTAGGCTCGTCGCGAAACGCCCTACTCGACGTTCCGCGCGCGCAACCCGGAAGTCAACATTCCCCAATCGCGCGCCACGACTCGGATTGCACACCTTTCAAAGCGCGGATATACTGACCGTGAGTCGCCCGGTGCGGCATCGCCGCCTTTCCGGGTGCGGGAGGCCGTCTTCAGCAGTACCGGGTTTCGAATACGGGCTGCCCAGCCCAAAGCCGCGATCGCCCTCGTCGCTCGCTGGGCAGAGCGAGCCGCCGCTAGCCTCTTCTTTACGCTTTTTCCCGCCGATTGTCGTATCTGTGCTTCCCCTTTACTTGAAGTTTCCCGCCTCCCGGTTTGCCAAAATTGCCTGCATTCGTTCTCGCCATTGAAAGCCGGCAGGTGCTACATCTGCGGAGAGGACTTCGGCACCGCGCGCGGTATGACCGATTCCCAAACTCCCAGCCGCATCGCCGCTGCCAACATCAGTTGCCGGATCTGCCGGCATGAGCATCCGCCGTTCGAGCGAGCAGTCGCCTACGGAAACTACGACGCCGCGCTCCGCGATCTCATCCACCTCCTCAAATTCGACCAGGTTCGCCCCGCCTCCTCCGTATTGGGCCGTTTGCTCGCGGACTCCATCGCCGCTCTCGAGCCTTCTTTTCCCGCCGGGCCCATCGCCGTAGTGCCCGTACCTCTGCACCCGCACAAACAATCGCATCGTGGTTTCAATCAGGCCGAGGTGATTGCGCGAGCCGCCCTCAAAGAACTGCGGGATCGCTGCCCGGGTAGCGATGAACGATATGTGCTATGCACCAATGCCCTGATTCGGTCGCGCGAGACCGGAAGCCAGATCGGGCTCACTCGCCATCAGCGCCGCCAGAACCTGCGAGGCGCATTCGCAATCAAGGATGCAACGCCAATCGCGAATCGCGACGTCTTACTGGTAGACGATGTCTATACCACCGGTTCGACCGCGTCCGAGTGCGCTCGTGTTCTGCGCCGCGCTGGCGCAACGCGCGTCTGGGTCGCAACCGTCGCGCGCACGTTGAAAGTATCAAGTCCAACTTTTATAGAGGATTTTTCGCCAGCCGAAGATCGGGAACGGGAAGAAAACAAAGAAGACAGCCGCCTCACCATGGCGGTACACGGGTAGAACCATGTCGTTACGCATGCACAATTTCGGCGGAAGCTATCGGCCGCACGTGCCACCGGGCATTCTTGCAGCCGGAGTCCATCAGGAAACCGATACGCACTCTCTCCACCAGCCCGTGCTGGTGCTGAATGCTTCTTACGAACCGATCAACGTCTGCGCTGCCCGCCGGGCGATCATTCTCGTGCTCAAGGGCATCGCCATGACCGAAGAGGAGAACGGGCACTTTCTCCACGCCGCGCGTGTTGCCATGCGTGTGCCTTCCGTCATCCGTTTACTCGAGTACCGCCGCATCCCGCATCAGTCGCGAGCCCTCTCGAGAAAAAACATTCTCCTGCGCGACCGTAATACTTGCCAGTATTGCAGCACTGCGTTGCCGTCCGGCGAACTCACGCTCGACCACGTCATCCCGCGTTCGCGTGGAGGTCTTTCCACTTGGGAAAATCTCGTCGCCTGCTGTCATCCCTGCAACCGCCGCAAAGGCAACCAGCTTCCTCACGAAGCGAACATGCGCCCCCTGCGTGAGCCCCGCTCCTTCAATCTCCACACCTCGCGTCACATCATGCGCCTCATGGGACACAGCGATGACAAGTGGAGGAAGTACCTCTTCTATTAAAGGCTAGGTTTCAGAGTTTCAAGGTTTCAAAGACTCTGGGATATCGGCGATACGCGCTACGGAACATAGCCCCCTCCAATCGGTACCTCTCCATTCGTAGAGTTGCGTTGGGATTCCATCTCTATAAGGATTTAAACAGGGAAGGGTGAAGCTGGAAGCCGAAACCCAACTGGCGATTGCCTTGGACCTCGGGTTCTTGGATCACGATACTTACCAGTCGCTTGAAGAGGAGTCTTACCAACTCCTGGGTCTCCTCAACCGACTCCTGAGCTCGCTCCCCAAAAAAGAAACTTTGAAACCTTGAACATGAAACCTCGCCCTTACTGCGGTTTTGGCGGCTCCGGCGCCTTCTGCTCCTCAGGTTTCTTTTCCTCGGCGCCCTTTTTTACTTCCTGTCCTTCATACGTAATCTTCGACTTCGATCCGAACCGCTTGTAGTTCGTGTACTTGATGATCTCGCGGATCTTGATGTCGCCCAGGCTGAACTTCAGCGTGTCTTCCGCTCTCGTGTAAGTCGGAAACCAGTAAGTCCCGTCAATCTGCTCGCGCCACGTCGTGAACTTCGGAAAAAGATTTTCCTGACCCTTCTTCTTCCGGATGTCCGGCACCGTCTTGCCGAAAGTTTCCACAATCTGATAATCGCGGTCATCCACCCAGATGCGTCCCTGGAAATAGCGCTTCTTGCCGACGATCTGCTTGGGCGCGACATCGAACACATACGTGTTCAGCTCATCCTGCTTCTGCTGCCCGACATAAAGAATGTCGTATTCCCCAATTTCATCCGAGGTCAGCACAAACGGCAGCCGGTTTTCGATGTCGTCGATATCTTGCTCCGTCATCGAGATCCGAGTCAGTGTGTCCTGCGGCGCGAACACGATGTTCTTGATCCTGTGTCCCTTGTCGTCAAAACTTACGTCGAATACCTGCTCGTAACGGCCATCCGGCGTGTCACCGTCTAGCGTCATCACCTTCACGTCCTGCCGGTAGGTGTATTGGTCGCGCGCCTCTTTGAACTCTTTTTCTTTCGCCGCAAAGCGCTTGACCACCTCGTCAACAGTAATCCCCTTAGGCTGGGATTTATCCAGCGCTCCCTCCTGCGCGCTCGCCCTTTGAGGCAACGCCGCCGCGAGCACGAGACTCATTAGCGCAACCGACAGCGCTTCGACTGAAATGACCGGAAACCGACGAACAAATAAGGAGGGAACTCTCATACTTGTATTTTAGCGAAAAATACCGGGGAAAGATTAACAGCAGCCTCCACCCCCAGAGCCGCCGTGCGTCAGCTCTTTTGCGGAGGTGGAAGACTGCAGTTCTGCCTATAAAATTCGATGCATTCCAATGCAAAAGGGTAGCGGAATTTACTCTTCTTTACGAAAGACCGTTTTCGCGCTCTCTTTTGTGGCGCGAGTAGTTCGCCAATCGCTGTCACTGCTCCGTACCCACGCCGCTATTGACATTTCGCCTTACATTCGCCTATGCTGCGCCCATGGCAATCACCAAACGTCAGCACGAGGTCTACGATTTCCTGTCGCGCTTCGTCAGTGAAAAAGGATATTCACCGTCTTTCGAAGAGATTAAAGACGCCATGAACCTGAATTCCTTGGCCACCGTGCACAAACACATCACCAACCTCGAAAAAAAAGGATTGCTCACGCGGGACTACAACCGCAGCCGCTCAATCGATCTCGTTCCTCCCAAGGGAAAACTGAAGCAATCGATGGCTGTGAACACTGCGGTTGTACTCCCGCTCGTAGGCCGCATCGCCGCCGGCCGTCCGATAGAAGCGGTCCAGACCAACGAAACAATTTCACTCGCAGACTTCGTCCGCTCCAAAGAAGTGTTTGTCCTTGAAGTTCGAGGAGAATCCATGCAGGACGAGGCCATCCTCGACGGCGACTACGTTCTCGTTGAGAAAACCAAGACTGCCCATAACGGTGACATCGTCGTCGCCCTGATCGATGCTGCCGATGCCACCCTCAAGCGCTTCTTCCGCGAGGGAGACAATATCCGCTTGCAGCCTTCCAATGCCGCCATGAAACCGATCATCGTCCCCGCAGCCTCAGTCGAAATTCAGGGACGGGTCATTGGAGTATTGCGAAAGTATTGAACCGGCCTTCGGGTTCGCGAGGTCATTTCACAATTCCAGTTCCCAAGTTTCCGCTACTAGATTCCTTCTTCCCCAACTATCGTGTGGCTCCTCCGCCACCAGCTTAAATCCCGCCTGCTGGTAAATCCCTCTCGCGGCTTTCAACTCGCTTTGTGTCCACAGAACAATCTTTTTGTACCCGACCTGCCGCGCGAAGCGGATGCACTCTTCAACCAGCCGTCGCCCAATCCCTAAACCCCGCGCCGAAGGCTCAACCAGCAGCAAGCGCAACTTTGCAATGGCCGCAGACTTCCGCACCAGGTAAACGGATCCGACTCTCTCTCCATCTCTCTCGGCAATCCAACAGCGTTCGCATTTCGAATCGAACTTCAGGATAAACTCCGCGACAATCTCCGCTACCAGCGCCTCGAACCGCTCATCGTAGCGATACTCCTGCGAGTACAACACTCCATGCCGAAACACAACCCAACCCATATCGCCCGGGTGATGCGTTCGCAACAGGTAAGGTTCCGCGCTCATCGGTTCGAGTGTCAGAATCGCTTCCATCCGCTTCATCGCGCCCAGAAGTTGCCCTTGATCTGCCGGAGGAATCCTCGCCAGCATCTCCTCGACCTGCGCATTGGAGCGCTCCTCAAGCGGAGCTAACGTTGCGGAACCTTTGCGGGTGAGAGTCAGAAAAGTTTGACGGCGATCCCCGGGAGACGGCTTGCGCTGAATCCACCCGCGCGTTTCGAACTTGGCGAGCATGCGGCTCAGATAGCCGGGATCAAGGCTGAGGTCGCCGGAAAGTTCGGTCGCAGTCACACCCTCGCGATGCGCCAACTCGTAAAGCAAACGCACCTCGGTCAGGGAAAACGGAGTCGAAAGCATTCCCTGCTGCAGCAGGCCGATCTGGCGAGTGTAAAAGCGATTGAAGTGTCGGACCGCAGTGATCGCAGCCTGGCTCGTAACGGAAGGTTCGCTAGATGAGGGAAAGGGAACTGCAGACGGGACGGGCATGCCCCATGTTGGAATGGATACTTGACTTTGTCAACTATGTATTTGCCTGCGGCAAATACAAAAAGAGTACTAACAATTAAAGAGGATTAACAACTAGAGGCAAGGCGGGGGGAGGAGAGTCCCCGCCCCATACCTCGAAAATTATCCTAGGTGCCGGTCGAGAGCTTTCTGGATGTCGTCTTTCGAGCGATATCCAACCAGTTGCTCTACTACCTGCCCGCCCTTGAAAACCAGCAGCGTGGGAATTCCGGTAACCTTGTAGCGCATCGGGGTGGCCCCATTGCGGTCCACATCCATTTTCCCGATCGTCACTTTGCCCTGGTATTCCCCGGCAAGCTCTTCCACGATCGGAGCGATGGCGCGGCACGGGCCACACCAGGCAGCCCAAAAATCCACCAGCACCGGTTTCTCGGACTTCAATACATCAGCATCAAAATTAGCGTCGGTAACCTCGACGATGGCGTTGCTTGCCATTCATCCTCCATCTTTCCCAAAAGTTTATGTGAGTTGCCTCGGCTGACCCGCTGGCCCTCCAAAGGCGAACCATCTATCCTAGCACCGTTGATTAGATGCTGAGCAGGGTGCGGAAGTCGCAGGCTGCAGCCTGCGCTGGACGCAGCGTGACCGAAGCTCTGACTGCTCTTTCGCCACGCAACCTGTTGCTGAAACGACATAGTAAAAACTGAAAGTTCCGAAGTTCCTGGGAAGCATGGCAAACAAGCTCGAAAATCTGCGAGTAGTGCTGGTGGCCACGCGCAACCCGCTGAACATCGGCGCCGCCGCACGCGCCATGAGCAACTTCGGAGCCGAGCATCTGCGTGTTGTCAATCCCTACGACGTCGCATTCCGCGAAGCACGCTCGGCTGTCGGCGCCGCCGATGTACTTGCCACCGCGAAAGAATACGACACGGTGGCGCAAGCGATCGCCGACTGCACTCTAGTTGTCGGAACCACCGCAGCCGGACGGCGCGAGTTGCAGCAAGAACTTTTTCGCCTCGACCAAGGCGCGCGCGTCATCAACCGCCGCTTGAACTCCGGCCCGGTTGCGTTACTCTTCGGCTCCGAGAAAAGAGGCTTGTCGAACGACGATCTCGACCACTGCCATTGGCTGATGCGAATCCCGACCCGGGACGAACACGGCTCCATGAATCTGGCGCAGGCAGTCGCCATCTGCCTCTACGAATTGGTGCGCCTCGGAAGCTCCGCATCCGCCGCCAAGCAGCCCCGTGTCGAGAACGAAAAATTGCCGGCCAAAGCTGAAGCCCTCGAACGCCTCACCCATCTTCTTTTCGACGTGTTGAGCACAAGCGGCTACATAAAACCCCGGACCTCGGCACCAACCGAAGCAAAGCTTCGCCGCATGCTCCGCCGATTACACCTCAACGCCCACGACGCCGAACTCTGGCTAGGAATCCTCCGCCAGATTGAATGGAAGTTGACCGCCGACGGCTCCAACCCGTCTGAAACTCAATCCTGATTTCCCTCAGTCGTACAACAACACATCTGTCTAGTAGTTCGGCGTAGCGCCGGCGCCCCGCTGGCGGTTGCGGGGGCGCCTCGCCCCCGCCATGAAAATAACTCTGCAACAAACCTCCCTCGCTAACGGTTGCTGATTCCAACAGTCGAAATGAATAACACAAAGAGCGGCCAACCCAGCGAACCCCTCTACCGTTTTCTGGCCGCCCAAGGGGGCGAAATGCGCATGCTTCTCGAAACCTTCGCTCAGACCATTCGAACTCTTTGGGCCCACAAACTTCGTTCCTTCCTGACCATGTTCGGAATCGCCTGGGGCGTCGGCTCGCTCCTCCTGCTCGCCGGTGTTGGCGAAGGCTTCCGCAACGGCAATCGCAAGCAGCTCGAAACCTTCGGCAAAAACATCATCTTCTTTTTCGGAGGCCGCGTCCCCGCCGTCGAAGGCAGCTTCAATTCGATGAAGTGGTTCAATCTCACCTACGACGATTACGTCGCCATCAAAAACGAATCCAAGCTCGCGCTGAACATCTCGCCCGTCATCGCCCGCGACGACATTCGCGCCGTTAGCGATTACACCAGCACCAACGGTCAGGTCTCCGGCGTGCCCGCAATTTACAGTCAGGTGCGTACCATCCCTCTCGAAGTCGGACGCTGGCTCAACAACGACGATGACGCCGAGCGCCGTCGCGTTTGCATTCTCGGACGTCAGATGACCCGCAACATGTTCCCCGGCCGCCCCGCCGTGGGCAACACAATCTTGCTCAATGGCGTCCGCTTCCAGGTCATCGGCATGCTCTCCATGATCGGACATGAAGAACAAAACGCCACCAACATCCGCATCTTCATCCCGTTTAACACCATGCGCGAGCTCTTCCCGCTTAAGGGCGACAACTCCAAGGAAGGCAACGCCGTTTCGTTCATCAACTATCAGCCGCGCACCTTCGAAGAAAACGAAATTGCCAAAGATGAACTCCACCGTATCGTCGCCCGCAATCACGGTGGCTTCGATCCTTCCGGAAAAGATACGTGGGAAGAATGGGACACCGTAAAAAATCAAAAAACCATGGGCAAGATCTTTACGGCGATGGATTGGTTCCTCGGTGGCGTGGGCCTTAGTCACGTTGGCGCTAGGCGCAATCGGGATCGTCAACATCATGCTGGTCGCGGTCACCGAACGCACCCGCGAGATCGGCCTGCGCAAAGCCCTCGGCGCCACCCATCGCAGCATCCTCTTTCAATTTTTCCTGGAAGGCGCATTCCTGACTCTGCTCAGCGGCGCCATCGGAGTGAGCGGGGCGATGCTCGTCATTCATCTTCTCGCCGGAGTTCATTTGCCGCAGGGCTTCGATACGCCGCGAATCGTACCCGCTTCGGCGATCGGCGCGGTTCTCTCTCTTTCGTTGGCAGGAATCACCGCAGGCCTATACCCAGCACGCAAGGCTGCAATGCTAGAGCCAGTAGAAGCTCTTCGCCAGGAATAAAAAAGAAGTAGATGGAAGGGGAGCGCTGGGCGCCCCGCCCGGCCTTCCAACACTCGAACGAAGAAGAACTACAAGGAGTCGATCATGACCAGCGACCTTTTCCGCGAAGCCTACGGAGCAATGCAGCACAATCGTCGCCGTACCACTCTTACCATGCTCGGGATGGCGTGGGGCATCGCCACCGTCGTCATCCTCCTCGCCTTCGGCTCCGGCTTCGAACGCGCCATCAGCATGATCTTCAGCTCCTGGGGCACCGACGTCATTGGAGCCTTTCCCGGCCGCACCTCTCTGCAGGCCGGAGGCACCAAAGCTGGCAGTGAAGTGCGCCTCAAACTTGCCGACGTCGACTACATTCGCAACGAAGTCCCGATGATCAAAGGCGTCACTCCCATCTTCGACAAGCAGAACGGTGTCACCATCCAGCACGATACGCGCACGTACACGAACCTTTTCCTCACTGGAGTTTTTCCCGTGTACGAACGCATCCGCGGCTTCGGTGTGGCAACCGGGCGCGGTCTCGGCGAGCAGGATCTTGCAGAGCACGCACGCGTCGCCGTCATCGGCGACGAGGCAAAGCGCCGTCTATTTTCCGGTCAGCCGGCGATCGGACAGAACATCCGAATCAATGGCGTCACCTTTCAGGTCATCGGCGTTTATCAACACAAGGTCCAGGGCGGAGACAACAACGACAACACCATGATCGTGATCCCCTTCAGCACCATGGGCGACCTCTATGACACGCAATACATCACCGGTTTGTTCATGGATTACGAGGGGCAGGATCACCAGCAACTCGCGCGCGTCGTGCGTAGCGTCCTCGCTGGTCACCATAACTTCCGCCCCGACGATCGCCGCGCCGTATTCATCGCCGACTTTAAGCAAGACTTCGACGATTTCACGGTCGTGACGGCTGCGCTCAAAATTCTTCTCGCGTTTATCGGCGCGCTCACCCTTGGCATCGGCGGCATCGGCCTGATGAACATCATGCTGGTTTCCGTCCAGCAGCGCACCCGCGAGATCGGCGTCGAAAAAGCGCTGGGCGCGCAGAAAAGCCACATCCTGCTTCAATTTCTTGTCGGAAGCGCTGGCCATCACTTTCGTCGGAGGCGCCGCCGGAATCGCGATCGCTTATCTGATTTCCTGGGGTGTCGGCGCCCTGCCTCTCATGAGCGCCTTCGGCGACAACCTGCAAGCGGGAGACATTCACCTGCAAATCAATCTAGGAAGCCTAGCAGTCGCCACGATAATCCTCAGCGTAGTAGGCGTCTTGAGTGGAATGCTGCCAGCGATCCGGGCAGCCCGCCTGGATCCAATCGAAAGCCTCCGCTACGAATAGTCCCGCCAATGCGTAGCGCCGGCGCCTCGCCGGCGGTTCCGGGGGCGCCCCGCCCCCGGCCTTAGCGTCGCCCATAACCCAGGCTGAAACTCACTCCCCGAGTCCGCAATCAGCTTTGCCGATAGAGCTACCTCAGAGCGAGAAACCGGATTGCGCTGCGGCCAGCAAGACCCGACGAATGCCCGCCCCACCTGCGAATGCTCGCGTCGCGGTGGATGCCCGCCCCGCCACAAGCGCTCGTACGACCCACGAATCCGCGCGCGGCCGTGGAAGGATCCTCTCACTACCGTGGAAGAGCGGCCCTTTAGGGCCGCGTAGCGACTAGAAAATCATGGGGCTTTAGCCCCCTACGGGCTACCCTCGCGCAATCTTCCTTGAATCTGCAATCACTTTGCCTATCACTAGAAACGTCAGCAGAGTAATGATCCCGAGCGAGATCACGCAGTAAATACACCACACGCCCAAAACCAGAGATTCGATATCCGCCAGGTGAATCGCGAACAAAAGCCCGAACATCACGAACGGCAGCATCCACGGATATGCTCTCTTGAAAGCGAGGACCCCGAGCAACAAATATCCAGCCATCCCAATCACTGCAACCGGAACGCTTCCCACCATCGCGTACGGACTTTTGTTCACGATGCCGCAATCCCATTTTTCATTAATGCTGCATGGCGAAGCCTCGATCCGGTAATGCTCCCTCAACGCCAGCGCGGACACGACAATACCGAGCAATGCCAGCACCACCAAAATCCATCTCATCCAGTCTCCAGGATTGCGAGTGAAGTTGAACTCCGAAAAGATATTATGCGTGATTTTCCCCGAACCTCAAACCTTCGTCACAATTCGACAACGAGGAATCTCGCTGGAGTGCACAACGTCTATCTTTTACCAACGTTCGATTTGTGCTACAAACGCCAGATCATGGATCCCGTTCGCCCACGACACCGACAACCGAATGTCCCACCCAATCCCCGATCCCATCGCGATCGGAATGTCGAAAGCCCTTCTCGAGCTCGTCCACCGAGAGCGTAAGGACAAGTCCAAAGTCTGATCCCTCGATGTTTTGCCCCAACTGTTCCACCGAACTTCGCGGACATCGCTGCAAAGCCGTCTGCAAAAAATGTGGCTTCTACCTGAGTTGCTCCGATTTTTACTGAGTCCTCTCCCTGCTGTTCCCTCGCTCCAAGCGAACCGCTGCATTCGTTTCAATTCCGGATCGATCGGATTCGCCTCGACCCTCCAGCACAAAAAAAGGCGCCCGAGAAAACCCGGACGCCGAGTGAAAACTAACTACGAAGCTGACTAGACTCCCGGCGGCTTCTCTTTCTTGCGCTGTTCTTCTTCCTGCTTCTTCTCGGCAGGTGTTTGCTGGTGCGGAGGCTGCGCCGGACGCGCCGCAGGTTCATGTGCCGGCGGCGGCGCCGGACGAGCAGCGGTTCCTGACGCGCAGGAGGTTGTGCCGTCGTGCCGCGGCTCCTGACGCGCCGGTGGTTGCGCCGGCCGTGCCGCAGGTTCGTGACGCGCCGGCGGTTGCGCCGGGCGCGCCGCAGGTTCATTCCGCGCCGGTGGTTGCGCCGGACGCGGCTGCCGGTTCATTCCGGACTGCAGCGCTGCTCGTGCAGCAGTTCCTGACGTGCCGGTGGTTCTACTGGCCGTGCCGCTGGCTGTTCGGCTGCGGCCGATTGGCTTCCGGACGGTTCTGGTTTGCTCCGGTCGATTGTTCGGTTGAGCTGAAGGTGGCCGATCAGCCCGAGCCGGTGGCTGAGCCGGACGGTTGTTTGGTGCTGGCTCATTCTTTCGCGGCGCGGCGTATTCGCGCCCGGCCGTTCATTCGCCGGCGGCTGTCCCGGCCGGTTCGCAGGCTCATTTCCGGGCCGATTCCCAGGTTGATTCGCAGCGGGTTGTCCGGGCCGATTCCCAGGTTGATTCGCAGCGGGTTGTCCGGGCCGATTCCCAGGTTGATTCGCAGCGGGTTGTCCGGGCCGATTCCCAGGTTGATTCGCAGCGGGTTGTCCCGGCCGATTCCCGGGTTGATTTGCAGCCGGCTGTCCCGGACGGTTTCCGGGTTGATTTGCCGCCGGTTGTCCCGGACGATTGCCCGGTTGGTTCACTGCTGGTTCATTTCCCGGCCGATTCGTCTGATTTCCGGCCTGGTTGCCAGGCTGGTTCCCGGGCCGGTTTGGTTGACCCGCACCAGCGGCCTTCGGAGTCGCCGTTGCCGGCTTTCCCGCAGGCGCTTGTTTAATCTGCGGACGAGGTGCGGCGGCGGCATTGCTCGCCGGACGCATCTGCTGCATTTCCTTCCGCGCAATCGGTTGTCCCGGATGCGCCGCGAGTGCTTGCTGTCTTGCCGCAAACGTGGGCGCAGCGGGTGGTGGCGTTTGCTTCGCAACGATCGCGCGCTGCATCACCGCAGCCGGAGGCTTCCGTGCCTGGTTCGCCGTGTTCGCGCGCGCTCCCAGCACGCTGTTGTTGGTCGGCGCGACTGCCGCTCGAGACATCACCTGCATCGATGCCACTTGCTTTGCATCCACATGTACCGCAGCGCGGCCCACAGGTTGTGCGCTCACGAACGTCTGTTGCGGAACAGCCGTCACCGCGCCATTAACACTTCGGTTGGCATAAGTGATGTTGGTAATAGTGGTGCTCTTGTTGACGATCGTCGTGTTATATACGTTCGTGACGTTCACGGTCGTCACGTTCGTATTGCTAATGTTCACGCGTTCCACGTAACCGCGGCTCACCTGGTAAGAAGGCACGTAGACTTCCCGTGGACCGAGTGGGAACCATCCGACGTTGCCGCCAAATCCACCGCCTGGTCCGCCTCCAACGAACACCACCAACGCGGGTGCATACACCGGTGCCGATTCCATCGGTCCCGGCACCCAGCCCCAACGCCCACCGAAATTCGACCAGCGGCCGTAGTGAAATGGAGCATAGCCCCAGGGCTCATCGTCGACCCACGTCCATCCCCACGGATCGATCCACGCCCAATGTCCTTCACGATAAGGCGCCCAGCCCGCGTCAACGTGCGGGAACCAGACATTCCCATACCCCATCGCCGGACGCCAGTCTCCGTTGTCATCCAGATCTTCGTAACCGACAACATCGCGCGACATGTATCGCCCCGACGGAGATTCTTCATAATGCTTGTACCGGCCATACGCCCAGTTGTCGAAATCATCGGGCCCGCCAAGGTCTTCAACCTGTGCGTTCAAGCTGTCGGTTCCATCGAACGTGACTCGCTGTCCAGCGCGCACCGTGTAGGTCTGACCGTTTCCAGTGGATTCGCCTTCGCCTTCGCGAACACTCACCACCGAATAGCTTCCATCCTCACTCGCTTCCACGCGATAACGTCCCGCTTCGAAAATCGTGAAAGCCTGGTTCGGCGTGTCAACTTCAAACACGTCGTCGCGATTCAAGCGCCGCACGCGAATGTTGATTGACCCTGAACTCAATTGGAGTTGAACCGTTCGATCGTCCAGGTTCAGGAAGGAAATACCTGTATTGCTATTCAGATCGATCAGCGCCGAGCCCAATTGCAGCTCCGCCCGCGAGTTCTGGTCTGCCCACAACTGGTCTCCCGTCGTCATGGGACGGTTCGCCACTGCGTCCACCCATTCCGATTCACCGGCTGGCTGGAATGAAACCGATCCTTGCATGTAGCCGAGCCGCGCGACGCGCGTCGGTGGGTCATCCTGGTCTTGTTGATCTTGCGCGGCCATCCTCTGCGTGATTGCAACGCTGGCGAGGGCAGCCACTGACAACACGATTGTCCATCGTCGTAGTTTGCTAAAAGTTTTCATAGTTTAGGATTCATCTCGATTTGAAGTTTCCGCGACATCCGCGGAATTTACCGTCTTGCTCTGGGAAGCCTGATCTTTCCACTTATTTCGCGCACCCCAATCCTACTGTGCGCAATCAGAAATTGCTCCCCGGCTGAGGTCCGGGAAAAAATTCCGATAATCCTGGCATGTTGCTGGCATTTGTAGGCCGTTATCCAGATTATCTTGCGCCTTGGATGCCAACACTGCAAGTCGAGTTGGAAGGCTTTCGCAAACCCTCGCCCTTCTCTTGAACCCGCGGAGAGCTCTATAGTTTCGGAAAGACCTTCCCGCCCGAAAAATGCTGAGAATAGGAGTACAAGACGGTCGGTCGGTTATGCCTGTCTAGCGCGGGCGCCACGCCCGCCGCCTTGGCTTTTCTCATCAACTCTCAACTACAGCCTGGTTCCACAATATCTGAGCCGTATCCTGAGACGAAATACACTTGGATTTCTCTGTACTGTCTCCATCACGCCTCGCGTGACCAACTTCCTTCAAAACTTCTACAATGGATACGCTTCGTTATCGATTTGGAAAAACTCTATTTCTTGAATAGGAGCTTTACATGGAACGGAAAGCAAGTGCAGTTTGGAAGGGCGGGCTGAAGGATGGAAAAGGCGCCGTCTCGTCCGCGAGTGGCGTGCTTTCGAACACGCCGTATTCGTTCACCACGCGCTTTGAAAACACGCCGGGAACAAATCCCGAAGAACTGATCGCGGCCGCGCATGCCGCGTGCTTTTCGATGGCGCTCTCCGCTCAACTGGGAGGCGCAAATCTCACCCCCGAGAGCATCAACACCTCCGCCACCCTCACCATGGAAAAACTTGAAGCCGGCTGGACTATCACCGCCGTAAACCTCGACGTAGTCGCCAAGGTTCCCGGAGCATCTCAGGAAGCTTTCAACACCGCAGCCCAAAAC
Source organism: uncultured Acidobacteriaceae bacterium (assembly GCA_963822545.1). Taxonomy (GTDB): domain Bacteria; phylum Acidobacteriota; class Terriglobia; order Terriglobales; family Acidobacteriaceae; genus Acidiflorens. Next base: position 826,231 of record CAWGIB010000006.1, on the reverse strand, counting down.
GCAAAAGCAGGATGCCCGGTCTCGAAAGTTCTTGAACGCAAAAATAACAATGAACGCAAAGCTGGGATAGAAACCGCTCCGGCTTCGCTCTGGGCTTTCGGGCTCTTGGCTTTCGGCTTCAACCCCGGATAGGCGAGAGCCCGAAAGTTTCCTGGACCCGGAAGCCGAGAGCCGTAAGCCGGTTTTCTCAGCTATGCGCCCGCATGATCTCCCGCAATTTGTTATTGATCTTGACCGCGTCGTGCGAAGCTTGATCGATCATCTCGACCCACCGCCGCGAGTTCTCCGGCGGCCCCGCTTGTGTGATCAGATACGTAGCCTGCACGATCGTTTCCAGTGCGTTGCTCAAATCGTGCGCCAGCATCCGTAGTTCGCGAAGAAGTTCAGGAGAAATTTTGTCGCCTGTATTTTCCATGTGTCTTATGAATTGTCATTCCTATAATGACTTCGTATTGCCTTCCTATAAATGAATGATAGACCGCTTCAATAATAGATCGCCTCATCGGCTGCCCCGCTAGAATACCGGGTTTGGCTCCGGCCCGTTCATTGACAGCCGGGAGCCAGCCAGTAGATATTAGATGTGTCCCCTTAAAAAAGGGCCTGCCGATTTTCCTTTCACTATGCGGATATGGCGGAACTGGCAGACGCGCTAGGTTCAGGTCCTAGTGGCCGCAAGGTCGTGGAGGTTCGAGTCCTCTTATCCGCACCATTAACATGTCTGATTGTTCAACTTGAGTGTCCGTGGGTTGCAGTTCAACTGTCTTGCCGTCAACCCACTTGTGACGATGTCATCGTGAGCGAGGCGAAGGCCCTGTGCAAACGCGAGAGAAGGATCTATGCAATTCTGGGTCGCCAATCCAGACGCCCACAACCATGGAAGAAATGGCCGAGTTGCGAATCAAAGCCTGGGGCAATCGTGTGGAGAAATGCCCGAGTTTGCCGATCAAAAGCCTGGCGCCACCGTGGAAGAGCGGCCCTTTAGAGCTTGCCCTGAGCTTGTCGAAGGGGCCGCGTAAGCCAGCTAATAAAGTTGGGCTTTAGCCCCGGCAACCTCACGCCCCGGCCGAGAGCCGATGCGTGCTCCGCGTCTGCGCAATCCCGTACTGCCGGATCTTATACAACAGCGCCTTATAGCTGATCTTCAAAATCGCCGCCGCCTGCTTGCGGTTCCAATTCGTTTCTTCGAGCGCCCGGGCAATCGCTTCCGCCTCGGCTCCATCCTTGGCCGTGCGCGCCAAAGACTTCAATCCACCAGGCCCTTCCGCGCCCGCGATCGCAGCCCTACCCGCTTGGTCAACTTGGTTTCCGCCACCGCTATCCGGACGTGGTTGCAGCTCCGAAGTTGCGAGTTGCTCGTCTCCCAATACTAGGTATCGTTTAATGAAGTTGCTCAACTCCCGAAGATTGCCCGGCCACGTATGACGCAGGCAAGCCTCCATCAATGCCGGTCCGAGCGGCAATGGAGGCCGCGCATACGACTCCGACATCCGCGACATGAAATGCTTCAGCAGTATCGGAATCTCTTCCTTGCGATCTCGCAATGGCGGCAACGAAAGCGTGAATGCGTTCAAACGGTAATAAAGATCTTCCCGCAGACGCTTCGTCGCAATCGCTTCCGGAATATTGATATTCGTAGCCGCCAGAATTCGAACGTCCACTTTGATCACGTTCCGGCTCCCAAGCCGCGAAAAAGTCTGGTCCTGCAACACGTGCAACAACTTTGCCTGCAGAAGCGGCGGCATCTCGCCAATTTCGTCCAGCAGGATCGTGCCCTTGTTACAAAGCTCAAATTTGCCTGGCTTCGCATGATTGGCGCCCGTGAACGCTCCCGCTTCGTAGCCAAACAATTCGCTCTCCAGCAGGTCCGCCGGCACCGCCGCGCAATTCACTTTGAGGAACGTGCGATGCGCGCGCGGTGAAAGCTTGTGAATCAGTCGCGCCAGAACTTCTTTACCCGTTCCACTTTCTCCCAACAGCAGCACCGGGATATCGACATTCGCCACCAGCGCAGCCTGTGACCGGATCTTCTTCATCGCCGGGCTCGCCGCTACGAAAAACACATCGTCGCAAAGCTCTTCCACTTCGCCCGCGTAACTCTCACCCTTTGCGGTGCCAATGCATTGCCCAATCACCGAATCCAGTTCTGCTTTCTGAAATGGCTTGGTGAGATAATCTGTCGCTCCCAGCCGCATCGCCTGCACGACTTTGCGCGTATCGCTCACGCAAGAGAGCATCACTACCTTCAGCCCAGGCTCTCAACTGTCTCAGTTGTTCGAGAGTTTGCAGGCCATCAATTCCCGGCATCAGCAAATCAAGCAGCACCAGGTCCGGAGTCAGGCCCTTCTGCACATGCGCGACAGCTTCTTCCCCCGTGGTTGCGGTTTGAACCTTGTGGTCGTCGACCTCAAGAAGCGTGCGGATATACCGCAGCATTCCCGGTTCGTCGTCCACAAGCAGAATATTGGCGGATTGACCCATTTTTACTCGGCCCTCGAGGCAGGACTGCTGACCACTGGTTTTTGGGGGATTATGAAAGAAAATTTACTGCCGGCGCCCAACTCGCTTTCAACCCAGATTTTGCCGCCCATGCCTTGCAGCAAACGACGCGCAATCGCAAGCCCGAGCCCCATACCTTCGGCGGCCTCGGTTCCAGGGAGCCGGAAAAAGTCATCGAAAATTTCAAGCTGAAACTCCGGTCGAATTCCGGGTCCAGTATCAGAGACGCTCACCTTCACCGCATTCGGAGCATTCACCGATTGACGGCGACGCTCCCCGTTCGTCGAGGAATTGCTCGCCGCGCGGCGCTCCCACATATGAGGCTCCGCGTGCAGCCAGACCGTGCCACCTTGCGGCGTGTACTTGCACGCATTATCCAGAAGGTTCGAGATCACTCGCTGGATCTTTGGCCCGTCAAACGGAAACACAGTCAACTTGTCGTTCGCCAGAAAATAAAGCGCCAGGCCGCGCTCCTGAAACCGGTTTGACCAGATGCGGCAAACCTCTGAGAGGCACGCATTCATGTCACCTTCTATGAACTGCATACGCAGTTCGCCCGTTTCCAGTACCGAGAAGGTCAGGAAGTCCTGAATGAAATGTTGCAGCCGCTGTCCGCTCGCAAACATGTCCGCCATGACTTCGCTCTGCCGCTCATTCAGCGGACCAAGCTTCTTGCTCTGCAACAGTTCGATGTAGCCGTTGAGAATTGATAAAGGTGTTTTTAAATCATGTGCGGCGGATGCCAGCGCGTTGGTGGTTTTGCGAAACCGATCTCGCAACTGTTCCAGTTCATACGCGGTTTCGCTCGCAGTTAGAGCACCGGGAGCCTGCGCCCCGCGTTTGGCCGACGACTCTTCTTTCATCGAACTAGTTCCAATAGACACGGCTGGATTTCTTTCGTGAGAAGCCATCAAGAGCCAATTATGACAACAAGTTGGGGAGGAAATCGTCTACCAGAACGAGGGGATGGCCCAATGCTAAGCCACGCCCAACAGAGTGTCAACGACAAACCCGAACATTGGGTGGCACGGAAGAGAAAAAGGTTGCACTCTGGTTCTAGGACCAATGTAGCGGTTCTCATCATCTCCCGTCCAAGAGAATTCCGTACTTTCCGTAGTGGGAGCGTTGTTTAGAGGCATCAAATTGTAGAAGTAGGCCTTCCCCCTTGTTTGGCCCCTAAGATGCTTGGATTCGGCTAGTTAACGCCTTTTTTGGCAGGTGTGAGTTACGTGAAGGACCGCGTTTTGACCAAGAACGGACGTAAATGGGCCCGGTTGCAGCTCGCAATTCCGGTTTTCGTACGCACTAGCGACGAAAGTGGCAAGGAAACCTTGGAATTCGCCACCGCAATCAACGTTTCTGCCGGCGGAGCCCTGGTCGTTGTCCGTCGTTCGTTGCCCAAAGCCACCATGGTTTCCCTCGAAATCCCTAGCGCTCCCATCGGTCCCGCCAGTGGGTTGCCCACCGCATCTCGCGTAATCCGGGCCAAGGCAGTCTGGGTGAGCCACTTAGACGATTATCACCTTCTCGGTCTGAAGTTCTCCCGTCCCCTCGTGACCGACTCTAGCCATTCCCCTGTCAAGAATTTGAGAAAAGCCGTCGCCGCAATGTGAAATGTTTTCGCCTCCTAAGTCGCGCATAATATGGCACTATCGTGCTATGCACGCGATTTGAAATAAAGGGTTATGATCTTCGTAAGTCGCTAGCAGATCTCGCAGTTAACATTCATCCCCGAGGCCTTTCTCAACTCCTTCCCCGTTTGGTGCTTGGGATGCACTTTTAGTGCACGTAGGTTACACCCCCCTACTGGGGCAAAGGGTCCTATGACGACACTTTCTGTAACTTCTCTGCAGCAATCGCTGGGCGAAATTCCTCCGGACAATATCATCTTCGGTCACTCCGAAGCCGTGCAGTCGATCCGGGCGCAGCTCGCCAGGGTTGCCGCCGCCAATGTTCCGGTACTGATTACCGGCGAGAGCGGCACGGGGAAAGATATTATTGCGCGGCTCATCCACGGTCTCTCTCCGTGGAAGGTTGGGCCGTTCGTGAAAGTAAACTGTCCCGCGATTCCCGGGACATTGCTCGAGAGCGAATTGTTCGGCTACGAAAAGGGAGCCTTCACCGGAGCATTCGGTGCCAAGCCCGGCCGCGTCGAAATGGCGCACCGTGGCACGCTCTTCCTCGACGAGATTTCCGAACTCGATCCCTCCTTGCAATCGAAGCTGCTTCAGCTTTTGCAGGACGGCCAGTTCTGCCGCATCGGCGCGCAGGAAGACAAAAAAGTTGAGGTTCGCGTAGTCTGCGCCACCAACCGCGATCTCGCCGCCGAAATCGAAGCGGGAACCTTCCGCCAGGATCTCTTCTACCGCATCAATGTCGTGAACCTTCGCATGCCATCGCTGCGCGAGCGTCGTGGCGACATCGAAGATCTCGCCCGCTATTTCCTCGACTACTACAACCGTAAATTCAATTGTCGCGCCCGGCCCTTGTCCGCAGAAGTGCTCGCCGTCCTCCAGAAATATCACTGGCCGGGAAACATTCGCGAACTCGAGAACCTGATCAAGCGCTACGTCATCCTTGGACACGAAGAAGCCATCACCAATGACCTCGTGGCTCGCGAGCCCGACTTCCTGAACCCTGACATCTCATTCGACGGACCGATTTCGTTGAAGAAGCTCACCCGTCAAGCCGTTCGTGAACTCGAGCGCAAAGTCATCCTCAAGGTCCTGCAGCAGCATCACTGGAACCGCAAACAAGCCGCTCGCACGCTCGGGCATCAGCTATCGCGCATTACTCTACAAAATCCGCGATGCCGGATTGCCTTCCAACCGTGCCCTTCGCCTCCGCCAGGCCGAAGAAGCAATGCCCCCAAAAACCACCGCCGCCGCCGATTAACTCGCCGCTAACCGGGCTGAGCTTAACCAAAACAAATACGAAGCCGCCTCGCTAGACCCGCTTAACCGGAAGCGTTCGCGAAGTCGCTTTGATGGACGTGCTTAACGGGGGCTTCACCAATCGTTTAATCCACAAGCGCTATTCGTCACTAATCCAAACGCCGGGAAGCCCGAAACGGTCTTCCGACTTCTCCATTTCAAGATTCAGCGGAATTTAACTTCGCAATCTGAAATCGACACTCTGCAAAATCGCTTATCTTCAATCTCCATCTCACTTCTTCAATCTGACTTCTGACTTTTGACTTGCCTCCTCATGCCCAGTACGTCCGATCCAATGTCCGATACTGAATCGCCTCCGCAATATGCTTGGGCTGTAACTCTGCGCCGTCCCTTCCAGATCCGCGATCGTCCGCGCCACCTTCAGAATCCGGTCATGCGCCCGCGCGCTCAATCCCTGCTGCGTCATCGCCCGTTCCAGCAACCGCTCGCAATCCGCCGACAACAAACAGAACTTCCGAATATTCTGTGATGACATCTGCGCATTGCAATAAAGCTTCGCCCTCGATGTGGAAAATCGCTCTAACTGAATCTGCCGCGCCCGCACCACCCGCTCCAGAATCTTCGCCGAACTCTCCGGCTCCGTTGTGCTCCGCATCTCCTTGTAGTTCACCGCCGGCACGTCAATGTGAATGTCAATCCGGTCCAGCAGCGGCCCCGAAATCTTCGAGATATATCGCTGGATCATGGGCGGTGTGCAGTGGCATTCCCGCGTCCGGTCGTTATGGAAACCGCAAGGGCACGGATTCATCGCCGCCGTCAGCATGAAGCGCGCCGGAAACGTCAGCGACATCGCAGCTCGCGCGATACAAACCGTCCCATCCTCCAACGGTTGCCGCATCACCTCGAGCACCGTCCGCGGAAACTCCGGCAGTTCATCCAAGAAAAGCACGCCGTTGTGCGCCAGCGAAACCTCGCCCGGCCTCGGGATCGCCCCGCCCCCAATCAGTCCCGCGTCCGAGATCGTGTGATGCGGAGAACGAAACGGCCGCACTCCCACCAGTCCCGCATGCGCATCCAGCACTCCTGCCACGCTATGGATCCGCGTCGTCTCCAGCGCCTCTTCAAACGTCAGTGGCGGCAGGATCGTCGGCATCCGCTTCGCCAGCATTGTCTTGCCCGATCCTGGAGGCCCAATCATCAAAATGTTATGGCTTCCCGCGCATGCCACCTCGAGCGCCCGCTTCGCCGTCTGCTGCCCCCGCACGTCCTTGAAATCCACGAAAAAATTCTGTGCTTCGCTCAACAGTCGTGCTCGATCCACCTCCAATCTCGAAATTCCGTTGCCGGAATTGATGTAATGAATGACCTCAATCAGCGATTTCACGGGATAAACCTGCACATCCCCCACCATCGCTGCCTCCCGCGCATTCACTTCCGGAACCACCAGCCGCTGTCACCTTCCGCGACCGCGCTTCGAGCGCGATCGGTAGCGCCCCTCTCACTCCTCGCAGCTCCGCCATCCAGCGAAAGCTCGCCTACAAACAGCGCGTCCGTAATCTCCTTCTTGTTCAGTCCGCCATACGCTCCCAGAATTCCCAGCGCCATCGGCAGGTCAAAACCAGAACCTTCCTTGCGAATGTCGGCCGGCGCCAGATTGATCGTGATATCGGTTGGCGGAATGTCGTAGCCGCAATTCTTTAGCGCCGCCCGCACCCGGTCACGGCTTTCCCGCACGGCTGCATCCGGCAATCCAACAGTATGGAACCGGTCTTCGTTCTGCTTGATGCCGGAAACGTCTACCTCAACCTCGATGATGCTTGCATTCACGCCATAAACCGCAGCGCTAAGGGTCCTATAAAGCATAAGGAACCCAGGAAGCACTCGTAGATTTAAGGAGCGGCAACGCTTTGACCTCGCATCCAGTTTGTAGGTGGCGCAGCGCCCTGAGCTGAAATAGCGCCATGAGCTGAGGCGGCGCTTCGATCTGGCATGTAGCCTTTGGGTGGCGCAGCGCTTCAGCGCTGCGATCAAGGCTTGCCCCCGAACGCGGCTTCAGCCGCTGAGGTCCCGCCGCATACAGATCATCTCTGAGATTTTTAACCATTGTGTCTCTTCAACCACACTCAGAGGACGTCGCAGATGGGAGATCGCTGGCGCCATCCTATACCCCGATCCCCACCTCCACTTCTGTGACCCCCATCACCCCGTTACCGTGATGGAACGTGAACCCCGCGAAGATCGTCATCTTTCACCGCCTTCGGTGCTACGCTAGGGCTATCCGCACCAAATCGTGCTCGCTGCAAGCCGGTTCGTGACGGTGGTCCCTATGCCCGATCAAGATCCCGACCAGAAACGGCCTGCCCACGGTCCCGTTAAATTGCAGCGCGAAGAGAGCCAGCTCTGGCGCTGGGCACTAGGACTGCTCGTCCTGTTGTCCGCCGCCGTCGCCTACCTTTCATGGGAACAACTCAAAGACTTCCCTTATCGCCTCTGGGCGATTCCAGCGGGCCTCTTCGTGCTCTCTGTTCTTTTCGCGAGCTACGCCTTTGGGCGCAAGAAGGAAGTCTCCGAACTCCAGACCATCCTGAAGGGTTTTCAGGACCGCGCCGGCGTCGCTCCCAGCGAAGAGCAACTCGATCAGCTCGGCCAGATGATTTCGCGCTCCCAGCGCAACTTCAAAGAGCTTATCGATTCCTTGGATGACGTTGCACTTGCCGTCGCCCTCGACGGCACTCTTCGCACCGTCAACCGCCGCGTCAGCGAAATTCTCAATACCACCTACTCCCAGCTCATCGGACGCAAACTCGAAGAATTCCTGACCTCACCGGTCGTAGTCGAAGACCATTTTGATCTTGCCCGCTTCCTTGAGAAACGCAGCTGGGCGGGCATCGTCGCCGTTCAGGTCAAAGGTAATCCGAAGCGCCTCTTTTTCGATTGCGTCGTCAACGCTATCCTGAAAGGCGGAGACGTCGCCGGAGCGAGCGTTCTCGCTCGCGACATCACCGGCCAGCGCGATAAGGAACAGCGATTCACCCAGCTCTTCGAGTCCCTCCGCGAAGGTGTCTACATCTGCACTTCGGATGGAAAACTCCTCGAAGTGAACCCCGCTCTCGTCTCCCTGTTCGGATACGCGAGCAAGGAAGAGCTTCTCAACCTACCTGCCCGACGCCTTGAAAGTCGATGCCGCGCCCGAACCTGTCCTCGGACGCACCGGCAGCCAGAGCGGCCGCACTCGTACTCGTGAGGTTCGCCTTCGCAGAAAGGATGGCGGTATCGTTGTCTGTCAGGATATTTCCAGCGGCGTCGTCGAAGAAGGAAACATCATCCGCTATCAGGGCACCCTCGTCGACATCACCGAAAAGCGCGCTCTCGAACGCCAGTTACGCCGTCAGGAAGAATTCCGCCGCCATCTTCTCGAGAGTTTCCCCGACCTTATCCTCGTCCTCGATCTGGAAGGGAAGTACACCTTCGTCAGCCCGCGTATTCGCGAGCTCCTCGGCTACGGTCCCGATCAGCTTCTCGGCAAGAGCGTCGACGATGCTGAAAGCAGTCCAACCGATCTGGCGAAGCTTTACCGTACCGTTGCCACCGAACATAACCCTCGAGCCTCTTCTGAATTTGCAGCCCGCAACCGGGCCGGCAACTGGAGCACCATGCTCGGCGTGGCAAGTCCTCTACTCGATGCCGAGGGCAAGCCTGCCGGCGTCATCATCTCCGTTCGCGACGTAACCACGGAAAAGAAGCTCGAGCAACAGATCATTCAAAGCGAACGTCTCGCCGCCATGGGCCAGATGATCGGCGGCTTTGCCCACGAACTCAATAATCCCTTGACCAGCATTTTAGGAATGGCCGAGCTTCTTCAGGAAGGCGGCGTGACCGAGTCCGGCCGTAAAGCAAGTCGCCATCCTTCACCAGCAGGCGAGGCGCGCCGCCGAAATCGTTCAGAACCTCCAGTACTTCGCTCGTCCCTCCTGCTCCCGGACGCATCCAGGTCGATCTCAACGAACTCGTGCAGCGGACGTTCCATCTTCAAACCTATCCTCTGCGCAAGAGCAACATCACGGTTGACTTCTAGCCGGAGCCGGGGCTTGCCCGCCATCGTCGCCGACCCCAATCAACTGATGCAGGTCTTCCTGAATCTTTTGTTGAATGCCGAGCAGGCGATTCGCGAGACGCGCGAGAAAGGCACCATCCAGGTCCGTCTAGGACGAAAACCGAATTCCGTCTGGATCGTTTTCCAGGACGACGGTCCCGGTATCACTCCAGAGAACTTGCAGCACATCTTCGATCCATTCTTCACCACCAAGCGTCCCGGACGCGGCACCGGGCTCGGCCTGAGTATCTGCAAAACCGTCCTCCGCGAGCACGGAGGTAACATAGAAGCCGCCTCCTCCCCAGGCGGAGGCGCAGCCTTCACCATCACACTGCCAATCGCAGAACCTGTAGCCGCACCTTCGGAATCGCAGAGACCACCTACGTTGTCATCCTGAGCGCAGCGAAGGATGGTGGAAGAGCGGCCCTTTAGAGCCGCCTAAGCAATCGAATGAAGATAGGCTTTAGCCCCCGTGGATGCGTACGCTCCCACCAGACGGGCCGCTGAAGATCATGTACAACGAAAACAAAAAGCCTTCTCTCCGAAAAATGCCCGCGTCGGCTTACAATCCAATCTCCGCCCATGATCCGCCACTCTCTCACTGCGTTCCTCGCTCCTCGCATCCTGGCTATCCGCGCAGCCACCCGCCCCGCGCACGACCTACCAGATCATTCACACGTATCCCCACGATCCCAACGCATTCACCCAGGGACTGATCTACGTCGATGGCCACTTGTACGAAAGCACCGGCCTCGATGGCCGCTCATCGCTGCGCATGGTGGATTTGGCCACTGGAACAGGTTCTGCAGAAATACGATGTCCCACGCCGAGTTTTTCGGCGAAGGTCTAACCGACTGGGGCAGCACCCTGATTCAGCTCACGTGGAGAGAGCACAAAGCATTCGTCTATGACCGCTTCAGCTTCTCTCTGCTAAAAACATTTCCATACGATGGCGAAGGCTGGGGCCTCACCCACGACCGCACCCGGCTAATCATGAGTGATGGAACGTCCTACCTCCGCTTCCTCGATCCGAAGACCTTCCGCGAAACCAGGCGTATCCAAGTCACCGACGTGAGCAGGCGAAGCGATCGACAATCTGAATGAACTCGAATACATTCACGGCGAAATCTACGCCAACATCTGGGGCAGCGATGAAATCGTGCGCATCTCTCCAATAACAGGAAAAGTTCTAGGCAGAATCGATCTATCCGGAATCATCGACAAACAAGAACTCGCAAGCCACGATGCAGTCCTGAACGGAATCGCCTACGATCCCTCCGGAGACCGCCTCTTCGTCACAGGAAAGCTATGGCCAAAATTGTTTGAAATCAAAATCGTCACGCATCGCTAGGGATGATGAGTACTGTGAAGCTTTCTTCAATAAGGAGTTCGCACGATGTCGAATCGCGTCCGTTTGCTCCTGCTAATCTTGCCACCAGTGTTGGGCTTGCGCAGAACACACCGGCTACGAGGCCCCCCACCAACTCTGCAACCGCACCCGAGCCCTCCAACCGCCTCCCCGTGCAGCGCGTCATCCTCTACAAAAACGGCGTCGGATACTTCGAGCACTCCGCCCGCGTGCGCGGCAAACAGGAACTCAACATCGACTTCACGACCTCCCAGCTCAACGACGTGCTCAAGTCACTTACTGTCGTCGACCTCGGCGACGGCCGCATCTCCTCCGTTCGCTACAACTCCATCGCGCCCCTCACCGAGCGCCTGAAAGCCCTTCGCCTGCCCTTTCGGAGAACAGGTCGATCGCGACGATTTCCTGATTGCCCTGCGTGGCGCCCGCGTTGAAGTTCATAGCGGCTCCTCAACCGCCACCGGCAAACTTCTCAGCGTCGATAAAACAAAAAGAGAGACCGCCAAAGGCGAAGCAGTCGAGACCACCCAGTTCTCCATCATCACCGACAGCGGCGAAATGCGGAACTTCGATCTCGGCCCCGGCACTTCAGTCCGCCTCGCCGATCGCGACCTGAATGACGAAGTCAGCCGCTATCTCAGCCTTGTCAGTTCTTCCCGCTCCCGCGACCTGCGCCGCATGACGATCTCCGCCTCCGGAACCGGCGACCGCGAAGTCTTCGTCAGCTACGTCAGTGAAGTTCCCGTCTGGAAAAGTACCTACCGCATCATCCTCCCCGAGAAAGTGACCGCCAAGCCGCGCCTCCAAGGCTGGGCCATCGTCGACAACACCATCGGAGAAGACTGGAAAGACGTTCATCTCACTCTCGTTGCTGGAGCTCCGCAATCATTCATCCAGGAAATCTCCCAACCCTTCTACACCCGCCGCCCGGTGGTTCCTCTCCCGGAAACCGTCCAACTCACTCCGCAAACGCATGAGGCAACACTGGAGCCCCCTGCTCCTCCTCCAGCTGAGTATGGTGCAGTCGGAGGCATTGGCAGTGGCTCAGGTATCGGGTCGGGCAGCGGCGGCGGCACCGGCGGCGGCGCATTCCGTGTCGGCGGCAACGACACCGTCACCGGCGTCGTTCGCGATCCAACCGGAGCCGTCGTATCCAACGCTCACGTCACCGTAAGCAATGATTCCGGCTTCTCCCGCACCGCCACCACCGATTCCTCTGGACACTACTCTTTTTACAATGTCCCCGGCGGCCCAGCCAAAATACAGTTTTATTCCCCCGGCTTCAAGACCAATCAGATCAACACTTCCATCAACGGCTCCCGCAACCAAATCGACTCCACCCTCCAAATCGGCTCCTCCGCAGAATCCGTCGAGGTGGCAGCCGGAGCTCAACTCGTCGAAACTTCCCCCAGCGTTCTCAATGCTGCGCTCGCCCGCCAAACTTCCGACGCTCAAGGCAAAGAAGTCGGCGACTACTTTCAATACGATCTCGGAGAACGCATCAGCCTAGCCAAGAATCAATCCGCTCTCGTCCCGATCCTCAACGCGCCTATTGAAGCCGACAAGGTCACCGTCTGGAATGAAGACTCCGGCGCCCTTCGCGCCCTCTGGCTTAAGAACACCAGCGGCCAGACTCTCGACAGCGGCACCTTCAACATCATCGACAGCGGTACCTTCGCGGGCGAAGGCATCTTCGCCACCGTCCATCCCGACGAACGCCGCCTGCTCTCCTACGCCGCCGATACCGCCGTCCACGTAAAGTCACAGGAAGAATCAGACCAACGTCCCTACACCCACGTCAAAATCGCCAAGGGTCTCATGACCTTACCCGCGAACACCGCCAGACCTCCAAGTATGAAGTCCACAACGCCGATGCCCAGTCCCGCGACGTTGTTATCGAACATCCCGCGGAAGAAAACTGGAAGCTGGTCAAAGACAGTCTGAAGCCGGAAGAAACCTCGGCCTCATTCTTACGTTTTCGTGTGAAAGTCGACGCGGGAAAGACCGAAACAATTTCCGTGGAGGAGGCCCGCTCCGAAGAGGCCCAGTACGTTCTCAGCAACCTTGACAGCAATATCGTCGCGCTTCTAGTCGATCAAAAGCGCATCACCCCAGTCATGCAGCAGGCCTTCCACCGCATCCTGTCGCAGAAGATCAAGATCAGCGATCTTGACCAACAGATCTCGCAGCGCGAACAGGAAATCACCGAACTCACCAAAGACCAGAATCGCCTGCGCGAAAATATGAAAGCCCTGAAAGGCACCGCCGAAGAGAAAGCCCTGACCGAACGCTACACCCGCCAACTCAACCAGCAGGAAGACACCTTCGCCACCCTCCGCAAAGAAATCGCGGACCTGAAAACGCAGCGCAACCAATCCGAGCAGGAATTAGAAAGCATGGTCCTAGCCATCAATTTGGACGAAGGGTTCTGACGATACTCGCCATCCATTGGCACTAGCCTCGCCCGTGCTCGAGACTGTGAACACGCGGTTCTACCGCTCCACTGCCATCGCCACCGCATTCCCTCCGCCCAGGCACAACGCCGCAATCCCCCGGTGCACATCGCGCCGGATCATCTCGTACATCAGCGTCACCAGCACGCGCGCGCCGCTCGCTCCAATCGGATGCCCCAGAGCCACCGCCCCACCATTGACGTTCACGCGATCCATATCCAGCCCCAGCTCGCGGATCACTCCCAGCGCCTGCACCGAGAACGCCTCATTCAGTTCATAAAGATCGACGTCGTCTTTCTTCCACCCGGTCTTCTCCCAGATCTTCCGCACCGCGCCCACCGGAGCCATCATCACCCATTTCGGCTCCACCCCGCTCGTCGCCTGCGCCACGATCCGAACCATCGGCTTTGCTCCCAGTTCCTTCGCCCGCTCAGCGCTTGTCACCACCACCGCTGCCGCACCATCGTTCACTCCCGGAGCATTCCCCGCCGTCACCGTTCCATCTTTCTTGAACGCCGGCTTCAGCGACCGCAGCGTCTCAATGGTCGTGTCCTCCCGCGGACCCTCATCCTTATCGAAGATCACCGGCGCCTGACCTTTCTTTTTCGCCGGCAACTCCACCGGCACGATCTGCGCTTTGAAGCGGCACTCTTTCTGTGCGGCCAGCGCCTTGCGATGCGAGTTCACCGCAAACTCGTCCTGCTCTTCGCGCGTGATCCCATATTTCTCCGCGACGTTCTCGCCCGTGATCCCCATGTGGTAGTCGTTGTAAATGTCCCACAGCCCGTCATGCACCATCGAATCGATCACCTGCTGGTTTCCCAGCCGGAATCCCTTGCGCGCATTCTGCAGCAGGTAGGGCGCGTTCGTCATCGATTCCATTCCGCCCGCGACCACCAAAGAACTGTTGCCCGTCTGGATCGCCTGCGCCGCCAGGGCCACCGACTTCAATCCCGAGCCGCAAACTTTGTTGATTGTCATGGCACCCACTTCAGGAGACAGTCCGCCATAAATCGCCGCCTGTCGCGCCGGATTCTGCCCGAGCCCCGCCGATACCACGTTGCCCATGATGCACTCATCCACCAGCTTCGCATCGACATTGGCGCGCTTCACTGCTTCACGCACTGCGATGGCGCCCAGTTGCGGCGCGGTCAAATCACTCAGGCTTCCTTGAAATTTTCCGATCGGCGTGCGGCATCCCGCGATGATCACGACATCGTTTGCACCAGCCATAAATGCGCTCCTTCAGGGGTTCGTTGCGTCAGAAACCGTCCTTCATTATAGATGGCCGAACGCTTCATGAAGGTTCGCGTCACCCGATTGCGACCTCGTCCTCACGCGTTTCAGTTTTTTCGACAGCAAGCCGTGGAACGTGTAAGTAGAACTTTCAACTGCGCATGGAAAACTTCAAAGGAAGAAGAATTCTCGATCATCGAGCACGATTTATTCGCGCGTGACTCTCATCATGTGACTTTGGTCAACGTCGCATACCTCGATCATGATCATTTTTTTCTTGACTTCGTTCTGCGTTGACTCTATACATTCAACTAGTTGCAACAGAACACCGTTGTGAAATTCCATGAAGAATGGAAAGGGAGAATAGATCCAATGGCAACCAAAAAGAAAGCAAAGAAGAAAAGCAGCAAAAAGCACTAGGCAATTGCAACAAGGCAACCATGGGGACGCGATGAGCGTCCCCTAAGTTTTTTGTGGCAAACATTCCCAACATCCAAATTTGTCATCCCGGGCGCCGCGAGGGATATGCATTCTGCGCCGGACCTCAATTCACTTGTCGCGTGGACTTCTTCTCCGACATGTGAATCACCTTCTCCGTCGCCGGACACAAATTGCGATACGGGCAGAATCCGCACTGGAAGCCAGGTTTGGCGGGGAATTTCTTTTCCGTGATACTCTCCGCAGCCTTCCGCACCCGCTCTTTTGCCTCTTCCAACTCCGCGTCGCATCGAGTCGTCACCATCTGCGTGTTGTCTTCCAGGTTGTGAAAGATCAATCGCTCCGCGCGCAATCCCCAAAACTCCTTCGCCGCCAGCCCATAGAGAGAGAGTTGCAGGCTCTTGTCCGCGTCCTCTTGTGATTTCGGTTTGCCCGTCTTGTAATCGACGACCACTACTCCGCCCGATGCCAGCCGATCCATCCGGTCCACCCGCCCCGACAACTTCGTCTCCTCTACCTTCAAATCGAATTTCTGCTCCGTCTGCAGAACCTCCTCCGGTGTCCCCGCGCGCGCCCACTCCAGGAACTGCGTCAACTGCTCTTTACCCTGCCGGAGGTACAGCTCATATTGATAGCGGTCCGCAATTCCCGCCGTAGCCAGGTCCGCACGGAAGTTCTCTAGCAACACCTCATCACTGATCTGCCTTCCATACCGCTGGGCGTCATAAAAGGTATGCAGCACGCGGTGCATCGCAGCCCCGTATTGCAATGACGCGGGCACATCCCGCGGCAGATTCCACTCCCGCTCCAATTTGAATCGCAGTGGACACTGCTCATACATCTCGATCGAACTCGCGCTCAACCCCTTCACGAAATCAGCGGTCGGCTCCGTCAACAGCCACGCCGCCACGTTCGACCGCTCGATCGCTACCCGTTCTTCTTCCGCTGCCCCAAACAGGTCATCCTGCACCGCCGCGGCTTCGCGCGTCCGCCAAAACCTGCTGAAAGCACTCGCCCCCATGAACTCGCGCAAAAACTTCGTCGGCCGCGTGTCCACCCCGGTCCCTTGCTTCGCATAAATCGCCAGTGAATCTTCCGCCCGCGTCATCGCCACATAAAAGAGCCGCCGCTCCTCTTGCTCGTTCAGAAGCTTGTCGGTATGCGCCGATTGCGAACGTCGCAACTCTTGCGGAAAATCAACCAGCGGCTCCTTATAAGGGCAGGGAAACGACGTCGAGGAGCCACGCAGAATCGCCACATGCCCAAACTCAAGCCCTTTCGCGGCGTGCACCGTCATCAATCGCACTCCATCATCTTTGCTCGGAGGCAGCGGGATCGTGCTGCCTCGCGCCTGCCGGTAGTAGCTCAAATACTCCAGAAATTCCGCCGCCCGCCACGTTTCCGTCACAACGCTCTTCTGCCAGCGCTCGACAAATCCCGCGAACGCGCCCACCGCCGGAGTTCTCTTCAGCGCAAACCGCCGGATCACCAGATTTAACGCGTCCATCGCCGTGATATGTTCCGGCTCGAGGTCCGCGTGTGCCTTCTCCACGTCGGCCAGCACCGCCGCGCCATTGACGACCTTCCCCAGCACCTTTCGGAAATCCGTTTCGTCGCGATGCGCCGCTCGCATCGCCGCCTTCAACTCCACCGGATCAATCGCAAACTGCGGAAGCGCCGCCACCCGAAACAAATTGGCTGGGTCCTTCGGATTCACCGTCGCCCCCATGCACGCCAGTACATCGCGCACATCGGGCGTATCCAGCACGTCGAGCCCTTCGATCGTGAACGGAATGTTGCGCTCTGCCAGTTCCGCGACCAGCTCTTCGCGATGGTTATGCTGCCGGTAGAGCACCGCAAACCGCTTCCATTCGCACCGCAGTTCCTTGCGCTTCTTCTGGATGCGCCGCGCCACGTCCGCCGCCTCGACGTCCTTATCGCGCCACGTCACGATCTCGACCGACTGCGATGGCGCTAAACCGCCGTTTGCATTACCGGCTGCTTCCCGCCACGATTCGAGCGCTGACCGCTGGTACGTCAGCTTGCTTCCCTTACCGAACCTCTTATCGGCAAACACCGGAGGATTCTCATTCACGATCCCAAACGCACAACGCAGAATGGGAGAGAGAGAACGCCGGTTCTGCTCGAGCGCCACCACCTTCGCAGCCGGAAAATGACGAACAAATAATGAAAACGCCTCACTTGACGCCCCGCGAAACTGGTAAATCGCCTGGTCGGGATCGCCCACAATGAAAATATTGGCGTCCTGCCCCGCCAGCAGTGTCAGAATTTCCACCTGCGCAAAATTCGCGTCCTGAAATTCATCGACCAGCAGAAAACGCATCCGTCGCCGCTCTTCCTCCAGCAGCGCCGGATTGTTTTTCAGCAGCCGGTAAGCCCCGGTAATCATGTGCCCGAACGTGCCCAGGTTTTTCGTCCGCAGCATCTCTTCCACGGTGGCGAACACGCGCGCAATCTCGCGGCAGCGGTCAAGAATTTCTGTGCTCTCGAGTTCCGCCTGCTTCCTTGACTTGGCAACCCGCGGCAGCGGGATGTCTCCCCGCTCCAGCCGCGCCACATACTCGGCATATTCCTCGGGAGTGACCAACTCATCCTGGCACCGCCGCATGAATTCCAGTAGGTCATCGAGAAACTGGCTGACATTGGCGGCCCGCACAAAATACTTCAGCCGCAACTCGCGAATGCGCCGTCGCAGGTACACCCACAACTCTTTGTCATCCAGCACCTGAAACGCCGCGCCCCGCCGCTTGAGCAACTCAAAGCACCACGCATGGAACGTGCAACTCTGCAGGCCCTCAATGCTCGAGCCCTCGAGCTCCATCCGCACACGCTGACGCATCTCTTCCGCCGCATTGTCTGCATAAGTGAGCGCAAGAATTTCGTCGGGCCGCGCATGGCCCTCGCGCAGAAGATTCGCGATACGCTGAATCAGAACAGTAGTCTTGCCAGTCCCAGCCCCCGCCAGCACGATCATCGGACCATGAACGTGTTCAATAGCTTCCCGCTGCCGTTCATCCGGAACAATCGTTTTCGCAGCCGCCACTCCGCTAACCTTCACAAGCCGGAGCATATCAGACCACGTTGTGGAAGGCCTGTGCCCCAACTGCGATCGAAAGCAAACTGGCCATAAAGAACGGAAAATTTTGTGATCCAGAGCTGACAGGTAATCAGAGCCGTTGCATCCGTCGCTGAAGGACAATCAGAGCGCTCTCAGCCGCGGACGCGGCGAAAGAATAAAGCCCACGGCGCAAGCCGTGGGTACCCACGCCCAAAAAAAATCAAGCCCCGTAGGGGCGAAAGAACCTACCGCAAGCCATCCACAACAATTGCCGTCCCCACAATTGCCGCCGTCTCCGCCCGCAAAATCGTCTCCCCAAGCGACGCCGCAATCCATCCCATCTCTCGAAACGACCGCAACTCTTCCTCCGTCCACCCACCCTCGGGACCCACCGCAATCGTGGCCGCTGCGGAATCCGTCAGCACATCGCGCAACAACCGCTCTTCCTCTGCCTCCGCCAATACCACACGAAATCCCGCCACCGAACTCAATTCCTTGAACGCCACCGGCTTCGCAATCTCCGGAGGCCCGCTCCTTCGCGACTGCTCCGCTGCCTGCCGCGCAATCCGCACCCACCGTTCATGACGCTTCATCGCCGCCGTCGCCAGATGACTATCAGTCCGCCGGGCGATCACCGGAACAATCCGTGACACCCCAATCTCCGTACACTTCTCGATCGCCCATTCCATGCGATCAAACTTGAATATGGAAAGCACCAGCGTCACTTCCGCCGAGGCCTTCACCACCAACGCGTCGCCCAGCGCGAACTCAATCCGATCCTCAGCAATCGACGTAATCGTCCCTCGCCGCACCTCGTCCCCGGTCGCAATATCAAATTGTTGTCCAACCTGGGCTCGCAGGACGCGTCCCAAATGAGAAGCATGTTCGCCCGTCAGCGCAGCAACGTCTCCGTGAACTTCATCGGCTATCCACCGTCGTCGCGTCACAAATCAGGCTCTGGGCGTTAGGTTCTAGGCATAGACCTAAGAAGTTATGCGGTTAAGTCCCGGCACAAGCCGCAAATTCAAAAAATGCAGCAAGCAGCGAATCCTAAAGCCGAAAGCCTAGAGCCGAAAGCCCACCCTAAGCAAACATATCCTTAACCCGCCCCAGCAACGACCGCCGCTGCGGCTTATTCTCCACCGGACTCAGCTCTCCGAGTTCCACCAGAAGCTCGCGCTGCCTCTTGTTAAGTTTTCCCGGAGTCTGGATCCGCACCTCGACAAACAGGTCGCCTTTGCCATGTCCATTCAGCACCGGCACGCCCTTCCCGCGAATGCGAAACGACGTCCCTGACTGTGTACCTTCCGGCACTTTCAGCTTGTGCTCTCCCTCAAGAGTGGGAACCAGGATCTCCGTTCCCAACGCTGCCTGCGAAAACGAAACCGGCACAACGCATTGCAGATCGTTCCCCTCGCGTTCAAAAAACGAGTGCTCCTTGACGTGCAGCACAACATAAAGATCGCCAGCCGGCCCGCCAAAGGCTCCCGCTTCTCCCAGTCCGCTGAATCGGATCCGCGTGCCGTCTTCCACTCCCGCCGGAACCTGCGCCTCCACCACGCGCTCGCGCAATTGCCGTCCTTCGCCTTTGCACTTCGGGCAAGGATCCGTAATCACCGATCCCGATCCCTGGCACGTCGAGCACGTACGCGCAATACTAAAGAACCCTTGCTGATACCGAACCTGTCCTCGTCCTTCACACGTCCGGCAGGGAACTGCCGCTTTTCCAGGCGCTGCACCCGTCCCGCGACACGCATCGCAAGCCTCATGCCGCCGCACATTCACTTGCTTCGTCGTGCCGAACACTGCCTCGTCAAATTCCAGATGCAGATCTTCCCGAAGATCCGCTCCCCGCTGTGCCCGCGTCCGTCGCCTTCCACCCTGACTTCCGAACAAATCTCCAAAGCCGAAAAACTCGCCGAATATGTCACCAAAATCCTGGAAGATAACCGGATCAAATCCCGCCCCGCCACCTCCGGCATTGCCCACTCCCGCATGTCCAAACCGGTCATACAGGGATCGCTTCTCTCCATCCGCCAGAATGGCGTACGCCTCCGTAATCTCCTTGAACTTGTCTTCCGCATCCGGATTATTCGGATTCCGATCCGGATGGTACGTCATCGCCAGCTTGCGATACGCACTCTTGATCTCGACCTCGGTAGCCGCGCGCGCAACGCCCAGCACCTCGTAATAATCGCGTTTAGTATTAGCCGCCAGAAACTCCCCCCGCTGTTCGCTAAATAACAAAATTAAAACGACGAAAACCAAGTGTCAGGATTCCACAAGAAGTCCCTAGAGGGCCTCGCAAAAGTCACCACCCGCAACCGCGAAATGCCCGCCCCACCATGGAAGAGCGGCCCTTCAGAGCTTGCCCTGAGCTTGTCGAAGGGGCCGCGTACCCGTCCAAATACCCGAGGGCTTTAGCCCCGGGGGTTCCTCGCCACCCTCACCATCGCCGGACGCAACAACCTGTCCTTATACTTATACCCGCGCTGCAACTCATCAATCACGTGATGATCGGGCACATCCGTCGTATCCACCATTTCGATCGCCTCATGCATCCGCGGATCGAACGCCTCCCCTACCGCCGCAATCGGTTGCACTCCCGATTTCTGCAGCGCATCCAAAAACTGCTTGTAGATCAATTCCACCCCGCTGCGGAAATCCCCCGCATCCCCGCGCGCCTTCAATGCCCGCTCAAAACTATCCAGGATCGGCAAGAAATTCTTAATCACATCCGCCGCCGCAAACTCCCGGAACTCCTGCTGCTCCCGCGCCGCCCGCTTCCGAGCATTGTCAAATTCGGCCTGCAACCGCGCCAGCCGATCCAGCAGCGCATCACGCTCCGCCTTCAGCTTCTCGGATTCCGACAGCGAAGGCTCACCCACCGGCGCCGCTCCACTCTTGCCGCCCTCATTCTCTCCGCTCTCTGCAGCAGGGAGCTCGTGCTCTAAATCGAGGTTCGTCGCCTCGCTCTTTCCATTTCCTTTACGCATGCCCCTCATTACTCCGATTCATTCAAAAGTTTGTCAAACAGTCGCGCGATGTACGACACCGCCGACATCGTGTGCTGATAATCAAGCCTCGTAGGTCCAATTACCGCCAACGATCCCCGCACCTCGCCGCCCACTCGCGCCGGTGCACCAATCAGCACAAAATTCTGCAACGACGAAGAAGCCTGATCTTGATCCAGTCCAATCACCACCCGCACCGCTTCTGTGCGCGTATCCAGATACGCTCCCAGCAGCTTTACAACTTTCTCTTTCTCCTCAAGCGTCCGCAACATGTCCTGGAGCCGCTGCCGGTCCTTCTCTCCTGTCACCAGGTTCGCCGCGCCTTCCACGAACACCACGTCCTCGCTGCCCTCATTGGATGCGAGTGCTCCCTGCTGGTACAGGCGCTCAATCGATTTCATCAGCTGCTGGTATTCGCCTAGCTCCGCTTCGATGCGCCGCGCCAGCTCCGCGCGCATGTCCTCCATCGTCCACCCGCGAAAATTTTCGTTCAGGTAGCGCGCCGCCAGATCAAGATCGGCCTGCGGAATATCCATCCGCAGCACCCGGTCCCGCACCACGCCTGACCGCGTCACCACCACTGCCAGCACCTTCTGATCGCCCAGCCTCGAAAAATAAACATGCTCCAAAGCGTTCCGCGGACCGGTGCTCGCCACCGTCACACCCACGCCCCGCGAAATCAGCGACAGTACATGCGAAGTTCTCTCCATGAACTCCTGCACATCGCTCACTCCCGTCAGCGTGTCCTGAATAATGCTCTGGTTTTCTTTCGAAAGATGGGTCTCCCCGCTCAATTGCTCGACATAATAACGATAGGCCTCCGCCGTAGGCACGCGTCCCGCGGAAGTGTGAGGCTGTTCCAGATACCCGGCATCCGCCAGATCCGCCATCACGTTCCGGACCGTAGCCGGACTCAGCCCTTCGCGGCTCGCCCGCGCAATTGTGCGCGAGCCCACGGGCTCCCCACTCGCAATAAATGTTTCGACGATGGCGGTCAGGATTTCGCGTTCCCGCCCACCCGGCAGTCCAAGAGGCATAAAAATATGAGCAGAGAGCGCTAAACGCCCTTCTAAATACTTTAGATGCAGCGGCTTAGATTAAGATTCCGCCACGCCTAGTTGGAATTCTAGGGAGCCCAGCCTAGGGTGTCAAGGATTCGAAGACGTTAAGCGATGCGAACGGGTGAAGTAACCCAACAGCCGTAAGCGTTAGGTCACTCAGTTGGGAAATTCGCGCTCTTTAGCAATCGTTCAAACCGTTGGTCGGAACGAAGACGGTCCCATAAAGCCTCTACCTTAAGGTAGGCAAGACGGTTGTGCCTTTCCTCGCACGCTTTCGCAAGCCACGTGAAAGCCAGATCGATTTCTTCCAGCGCCGTATAAACAAGCGCAAAGCAAAGCGCCGGCACAAAGCGCCCTTTTGCAGTTGTTTCCAGCTCCTCGACAATGTCCATCGCTTGTCTTTGTGCCCCTGATCGAGCGCGCGCATATCCCAGAAGAGCCAGCGCCCACGGGGACCGTTGGGTCACTGCCAAACTCTTTTCGAATTGCCGCACAGCGTCTTCATACTTTCCGGTTAAGGAATACACCTGTCCCAACACCGCGTACGCGGGCTCGTAACTCGGATCCAGATCGAGCGTCTGATGACACTGCTGCACCGCTTCCTCGAAAAACCTTGCCAGATACAGCTGCACAGCCAACACGTGGCTCACCGCCGCCCCAGCCGGATCAAGTTCAAGCGCGCGCCTCGCAACCGACAGCGACTCCTCCGACCGGCCGCGAGAACTTAGATAAAGGGGATAGAACGCGTGCCCCATCACGTACGAAGGATTTAGCGCCTTGGCGCGTTCAAAGTGCCGGCCCGCGGCGACCCAATCCCGGTCGTAGGTAAAGAAGGCGTACGCCAGCGACACGTGAGGCTCTGCGCGCTGCCCGTCGAGTTCCAGGGCTTTCCTTGCCGCTGCTTTTGCCTTCGGCATTACCGCGTGCGGCGCTAGCATGTTCCGGAACGACATCATGTTATACGCGTCTGCCAACCCAGCATAAGCAAGCGTGTAATTAGGATCTTTTTCAATGGCCTGTTGGAAGTATTCAACGGCCTTCTGCAATCCATCCGGGCTGCGTTTGTTCCAGTGGAATCGACCTTTCAGATAGAACTGGTACGCTTCCACGTCTTTGGTTTCGGAGCGCACCAGTGCCTCCGCTTTTTCAGGGCCCAGACTCACCTTCAGCCGCTCGGCAATCGTCCTTGCGATTTCGTCCTGAACCTCGAAAATATCCTGCAGCTCGCGTTCATAGCGCTCCGACCAGATGTGGTATCCGTCGTCCGCGTTGATGAGCTGCGCGACAATACGAACGCGATCCCCTGACTTGCGCACGCTCCCTTCTAACAGAATTCCAGCGTTCAACGTTGCGCCCACCGTGCGCAAATCTACCTGCTTTCCTTTAAACGAAAACGCGGATGTCCGCGCCACCACTCGCAGATTCCGTATCTGCGCCAGCGCGTTGATGATCTCTTCGGTAATCCCGTCGGCGAAGAACTCACTGTCCGGCTCGGAACTCAAATTTGCGAACGGCAGCACCGCAACCGTGACCGGCTCCGTGGCAGGCGGCAACCCTGCGCTTTGAACTGACGGAACAAAGCGGTACCCCTGCCCTGGCACGGTCGCGATGTAGCGATTCTCTCCACGGTTTTCGCCTAGTACTCGCCGCAATGTGGAGATGTTCTGGTTGAGATTGTTCTCTTCAACTGCGGTATCCGGCCACACTTCCCGCATCAGGTCATCCTTTGAAATGACTTCCCCTTTGCGCTGCACCAGTAGCAACAACGTATCAAACGCCTTGGGCGTCAGGCGGACGGGCTTTCCCTGTCGAAAAAGCAAGCGCTTATCGACTTCAACCCGAAAATCTTCGAATTCGTAGCTGCCAGCTCTTCCTTCGCTCATCGTCTGCGCTCGGCCTTCATAAGTTTTCAGAACATTTCAGGACGATTCTAAGGACTTTTATCGGGACCGGGGAACAGGATAGCGCACGTGGCCGGATGAGTACATCACGCCACAAATTCAAGAATCAAGGAGTGAAGCATATGCGGTCAAACATTTGGACAAGCTTGTTGTTAATGGCAGCCGGTATGGTCCTGCCTGCTTTTGCCCAGTCGGGCGCGCGTAAAGAAACGAAAACCCAACTGGTTGGAACCTGGCAGGTCCAGGTCACGCAGATTGACTGCCAGAGCGGCCAACAGCTCGGACCTCCTTTTACCTCGCTGCTGACCTTCGCTCAGGGCGGCACGATGAACGAAGACACAGAGAACCCTGCCTTCGGCCACGGACAAAGAGGCGGCGGACAGGGAATGTGGAGCAGCACTGGCCAATCAAGCTACGCGGCCAAGAGCGTGGCTTTAATTAAGTACACCACGCAGCCCAACCAGAAAACGCATGACCCGGGATTTGAAGCGGGCCAGCAAACAATCTCCCAGAACATCACGTTCAACGATCAGTCGGGGCAGTGGAGCAGCACAGCATCCGTTACGTTTGCCGATATGAACGGCAACGTCTATCGCCAGGGATGCGCCACCGCCAGCGCAACACCGTTCTAGTAAGCAGCCGCGAAACCAACACAGAAAAATTCAATCCATATCTGGAAATTCACAATGACCTGCAAAAACAAAGGAGCGTTCCATGACCACATCATCGGCAGCAAGAAACAACAAGATGACGTTAATCGCAGCTCTCGCCTGCATTATGCTGGCGGGATCAATTTCAGCCTTTGCCGTTCCCACGACTCAAGTCTCCCGCGTACTTCCCTTTTCGACTTTTGTGGGCAAATGCTGTTTCCTCTGGAATCAGACGGTACAGATCACCGAACCAGCCAACGTAGCTCCGGTCGTCGTGACCTGGAGCGCAGATGTTTTTCTCAATGATGAAATCATCGTTGGCCTCTCGTTAAACGGAGGCTCATGCATTGCGTACGGGACTCGCGAGATCCCATGGCTTCCCGTACTGGGGGGAAGCGGCATACTGAATGCCACGCATCAGTGGGTCCTACTTCCCAGCGATGGACTCAAAAAAGGCACGAACACCTTCGCTCTCTGTGGTGGCGGCGCTAACTCGGCTTCCGACACGATCGACGTTGGACAGAGCTCGCTCGTGGTCCAAATTTCCAAATGAACCCAAGCCCTGAACTCCGGTCGTGGATGGGTAGTGCCTGGATAAAGCCGGTACTCCCACTGATTCGCGCCGGGCCTCATTCGTGCCGGTTTGCCCCACTCATTCGCGTTTCTAGCGAATGAGTGGGCTTCCACGAACTCCTAATGTATGGAATCTTGCAGACCCTCCCGCCCCCAAACAAACACTTCGAAACGAGCAATCTTGACCAGACTCGCGCGCTCCGCTCCGATAACATCGAAATCGGTGTGAGGTAAAGCGATGAGCGAGCCCACCACATACGTAATCGAGCGCGACGCCTGGTCAACGCTCAACCAATGCCCGGGGCATTTCCGCCTGACTTACGAACGCGAATTTCTCCCGCTTCAAGACCTTTGGCGTGATTTTCTGATTCATTCCGAGGAACATTCCTAGCTCGCGCGGTTGACCCCCAAGCTCGTCAGAGCCGTAAGAGGCTAAGCTCTCAAAAGCCGTGAAAGACCACGTTTTCAAGACTGTGAAAAGCCAAGCTCTCAGCTGGGTCCCGAAAGGGATGTAACAGGAAAGTCCGGAGCGTGGTGGCGGGAAAAGAGAGTCTGCAAGCTGCAGTCCCGTAAGGACGCCACGAGAAAGTCCGTGCTCCCATCAAGATCTAAGCCCGTAGGAGCGAAGGCATCAACTCGCCTGACGTCGTCCGATGCCTGGGAGCGGCGGCCTCTTCGCTCGCTCTTTATCCGGCGGTTCGCCGCGCCCCGCTGGTGGCTCGAGACGTTCGCTCGAACGCGTTACCAATCTGTCGATGCTCGCAACCGCTGGCGTTCCGTCGTCATCATGAAGAACCACGTTCAGTAGCGAACTTTTCACCCGCAGATGATCTCCGAAGTCGTAGTTGATGAACCCGAGCTTCCTGAATCTGTTCATGAAGAAGCTGACTCGCGAACGCGTCGTTCCCACCATCTCCGCCAGCGTCTCCTGGCTCAGTCGCGGCACCAGCATCTCCGATACCCCTTCTTTGCCGAACTGCGCCATCAGCAAAAGAACCCGTGCCAGCCTCTTTTCGCTCGAGTTGAAAAGTTGATCTACCAGGTCATCCTGGTACCGGATATTTCGCCTCAACAGATATTTCAGAAAGAGAGCCGATAATTTCGGCTCCTGCGCTAACGCGTGCATCATCGCTTTCTTATCGATATGCAGAAGGACGCATTCCGTCATTGAGGTAGCCGACGACATCCGCACCACTTGACCCGAAAGACCGCCCTCCCCAAAAAAATCGCCTTCACTCAGAATTCCCAGTGTTGCTTCTTTTCCGCCCTCCGACACCACGGTCAGCTGCACCTTTCCCTTCTGTATGAAAAAGAGCCCGTCCGTCGTATCGCCCTGCGCAAAGATCGTGCTCTTCTTTCCAAACGGCATCATCGACCTGCCTCTTCCAATCGTGGAGAGGAAGGTGTGTGGATTGAAATGAAGTTTTTTCTTTGCAGCAATCACTCGCTTCACCATTAACTATTGGATTGGTCTTCCACAGCACCAATAGAGACCTTTCCATCGTCAATTATGCGCCTGATATCAAACATTAGTATGATCAATAGTGCACACAATGAAAAGGGCAATATAGAAGGATGGGTGTCCGGAAAATGAACACGCAGACGCCGGGCGCGGAAGGTCTTCCGGGGCAGGCGCATTCCCGTGGATACACGATACTTAGCGGCCGAATGACGCGTCTACGCCGCTTGCTTCGTCTCTTCGACCTCGTCTGCTCCGGCGGTGACTTTCATGATGCCGTTTCGGATTGCATACAGGATCACCCCAACCACCGAGTGAACCTTGAGTTTTCGCATGATGTTGGTCCGGTGCGTGTCCGCCGTCCCGGGCCTTATCCCCAACAGACCGGCCACCTTCTTGGTGGATTGTCCCTCCGCCAGCAGCTGTAGAACTTCCTGCTCGCGACGGCCAAGGGACGGCACAACCGCCTTCCACTTTTTCGCCGCCTCCGGATTCTCCAGATATCCCGCGTGAAACATCTCCGCCACTCGCGCCGTAAAATAAGTGTTGTTGTACTCGAGCGCCTGCACCGCCCCGATCAGCAGCCGCGCCGCGTCCGATTTCACCACGTATCCACATGCGCCCGCGTCCTTCGCACCTTGCACCATGCGTTCCGCATCGATCATCGACAATATCAATATCTTGACCCGCGGATTGTCCCGCATAATCTCCCGCGTCGCTTCCAGACCATTAAGGCCCGGCATCGCGATATCCAGAATCACAACGTCCGGTTCAACTCCCGAACCTGATCCACCGCCATCTGCCCATTCTCTGCCTGCCCGCACACTTCCCAGCCCCTGTGCGACTCGATGAGCGAAACCAGACCACGACGTACCACCTCATGGTCGTCAGCCACTAGAATTCGCAGGTTCGTCATAACGAGGCTCCGGGCGACAATCCAACAGCGGCTTCCTGAAATAAGCCGGCATGTAATTCAAAACCGGCATAGGCTCGTGCTTCACTGAGAGTGGAACGATGGCTCGCAAACTCGTTCCGAATCTACCGGAACTGATTTCCAGTTTGCCGTTCAGTTCGCGCAATCGCTCGCGCATTCCCGCCAGGCCGACCCCTGTTCCAGCGCATCCGTCCTCGATCTGTTGCAACAGCTCTGCGGGGATGCCGCATCCGCGATCTGCGATCTCCAGCACCGCATTTTCCGCCTCGCATTGGAAACGAATTTTGACCTCCGTAGACCCCGAGTAGCGATGAACGTTGGTTAAGCTCTCCTGCAAAACGCGGAACAGGGCGGTTTCCACCTGGATGGGCAATCGCTTGCTCTCGGTCTCGAAGTCCAGTTTGGCGCTAATTCCACTCCGCTTTGCGAAGCCTTCCACGTACCACTCCGCCGCTGCGTTGAAACCCATCTCGTCGAGCAATGGTGGGTGCAGCAGGTACGACGTCGTGCGAATCTCCTGCAGTGCCTGCTCGGCCAGAGCATCAATTTCGCGCAGCACTACCGCTGTGTTTAAATCCTGTCCGAGTCTGCGTTCCAACTCGGCTACGGCCATCTTGAGCGCGGCCAGCGTCTGTCCAGTGACGTCGTGCAAATCACGCGCTATCTTGCGCCGTTCTTCGTCTTGCAGGGTGAGAAGACGCTGGGAAAGTCTCTCCAGCGCAATTGTCCGTTCCACCAGCAGCGATTCAAGATCAGCCCGGGAGGGTCGGGTTCGTGAGCATTTTGAAAGTATCCACATGGAACTCCTCATTTCGTGGGGTCAGACCAGATACCGATTTGAGGATTCTCCCATCCGGAGGGCTTCCAAGTCTGAGCAAGATTGCTCACCATGTCCGCCGTGTAAATATCCGTGAACAGGACGCTCCGCCACGGTTTCGCACTTCCCAATCTGGTTTCCCGTGGAAGCAGACGCCTGAGGGTTGTGTGTCCGATCGGTGTGGCGTGTCAGGTGCCCAGATACGTCCGCGGGCGTTTGAAATAACCCAGCTCAGGGTGCACCACTCATTCGCGTTTCGTGCGAATGACTGGGCTCTTTGTCACAATCAAACTGACTTTACGTTGAAAGCGAAAATCGTCGTCCTTACTTCTTGTATTGCTCGTCGCTGACCTTCTCCATCCAGTCCACGACCTTCCCGTCCTTCTTCTCCTGGATCGCAATGTGCGTCATCGCCGTCGTCGGCGTCGCCCCATGCCAATGCTTCTCGCCCGGAGAAAACCACACCACATCCCCTGGCCGGATTTCTTCGACCGGTCCACCCGCGCGCTGCGCCCAACCACAACCAGCTGTCACAATCAGAGTCTGCCCGAGCGGATGCGTATGCCATGCCGTCCGCGCTCCTGACTCGAATGTCACGCTCGCGCCCTGAACAAATGCCGGATCCGGCGCCTGAAACAATGGATCGATCCGCACTGTCCCCGTGAACCAGTCCGCCGGCCCCTTGCCCGAAGCTTGCGTCCCCGCTCTCTTGATTTCCATTTTTGATTTCTTTCTCCGCTATTTCTTGTCCACTTCCCGGTCGCTCTTTGTCTTAGCCCTGCTAACGAACACGTGATAAGCGACGCTGTCCCATGAATTATGAATTCCGATGAACAGCAATAGCAGCGCCGCACCTCCAACTCCAAACAACGCCTCATGCGGACGCCAACGCACCTCGATCGACGATGCTGCAAGTATTGCGTATGCAATGAAAGGCAGCACCGCATGAAATAACCAGTCCTCGAATACCGGTTTGTAGGTCACTTGCTTCTGCATCCGCCAGGCTATGATCACCGCATAAGCAACGCCGCCGAATCCCAGCGTGCCCCACAGCACTGCCGCAGTGTGGATCGTTTGCCACGGAACATGCAACAGTGCCGCTAGAAATAGCACCGCGCAAAAATGCACCACCGTCGGACTTCCAAATGCCGCCCCCGCATCCGCCGACCCAGTAGACGGTCTTTCGGCGATCAACGTGAGCACCACAAATTGCAATCCGATCAGCGCGCCTGCAGCCGACCCGACGATCACATAAAAGCCGTCCCACCTTGCGAGCTCCGACATAGGCAATCTATCGATTAATCAATTTCTGCATTCGCTCCGGATACCTCTCCCCTTGCACCGGAATCTTCGCCGCCGCATGATCAATCTCCCGCAGATCGTCAGCCGTCAGCGCCAACGCCAACCGCTCCAATGTTCTCCTCCAGCCGATGCAGCTTCGACGTACCCGGAATCGGCACAATCCACGCCTTCTGCGCCAGCAGCCACGCCAGCGCAATCTGTGCCGGCGTCGCTTTCTTCTTTTCCGCAACCTTGCTGATCATCTCCACCACCACCTGGTTCGCCTTTCGATTCTCCGAAGTAAAGCGCGGAACCACATTGCGGAAATCGTTCGCATCGAATTTCGTCTCTTCATTGATCTTGCCCGTCAGGAACCCTTTTCCCAGCGGACTGAACGGAACGAATCCGATCCCGAGCTCCTCAAGCGCCGGCAAAATCTGCTCCTCCGGCTCTCTCCACCACAGCGAGTATTCGCTCTGCAGCGCAGTCACCGGCTGAACCGCATGCGCCCGCCGGATCACCTGCACTCCCGCTTCGGAAAGCCCGAAGTGCTTCACCTTGCCTTCCTGAATCAGCTCCTTCACCGCTCCCGCCACATCTTCAATCGGCACGTTCGGATCAACCCGGTGCTGGTAGTACAGATCAATAACGTCAGTCTTGAGCCGCTTCAGCGAACCCTCGGCCGCCTTCTTGATGTGCTCGGGCCGGCTCTCCAACGCAGTCCACTTCCCGCCATCCTCCGGATTCGCCTTCCACCCGAATTTCGTCGCGATCGCCACCTTGTCGCGAAACGGAGCCAGCGCCTCGCCCACAAGTTCTTCGTTCGTGAATGGACCGTAAACCTCCGCGGTATCAAAGAATGTAATTCCTCGTTCCACTGCCGCTCGAATCAGTGCGATCCCATCCTTCTTCTCCACCGCCGGACCGAGCCCAAAGCTCAATCCCATGCAACCCAGTCCAATTGCCGACACTTCCAGATTGCTTTTCCCCAGTTTGCGTTTCTTCATCATTGCGTCTCCTTAAGAATCCATTTCCTCATCGCCAACACTTACTCAGACTTGAGCGATGCCATATCAATCGAGAAGCGATACTTCACGTCCGCCTTCACCAGCCTCTCGTAAGCCTCATTCACCTTCTGAATCGGAATCACTTCCACGTCCGCAGTAAGACCGTGCTTCCCGCAGAAATCCAGCATTTCCTGCGTTTCGGGAATGCCCCCAATCGGCGAGCCCGACAGGCTCCGCCGTCCCATGATCAAGCCAAACGCGGCTACCTTCAACGGTTTCTCCGGCGCCCCCACCAGCGTGATGTTTCCATCCCGCCGCAGTAGATTGATATACGCATTAATGTCGTGATCCGCAGACACCGCATCCAGAATGAAATCGAAACTTCCCGCATGCTTCTCCATCTCGTTCGCATTCTTCGAAATCACAACCTCATCCGCGCCCAGTCGCACCGCGTCATCCTTCTTGCGAGGAGAAGTCGTGAACACCACCACGTGCGCTCCCATCGCATGAGCAATCTTCACGCCCATGTGGCCAAGCCCGCCCAGGCCGACCACTCCAACCTTCTTGCCCTTCGTGACGCCCCAGTGCTTCATCGGCGAGTAAGTCGTGATTCCGGCGCAAAGCAAAGGCGCGGCTCCAGGCAGATCGAGCTTCGACGGAACACGCAGCACGAACCTCTGATCCACAACTATGCTCTCCGAGTACCCGCCAAACGTGACGCCACCCAGATGCTTGTCAGGAAAGTTGTAAGTGAAAGTAGGATTCGGGCAGAACTGCTCGAGCCCGGCCTGGCACTCGGCACAGGTTCCATCCGAATCGACCATGCACCCGACGGCAGCCAGATCGCCCGTCTTGAACTTCTTCACCGCAGAGCCGACCTTGGTGACGCGGCCCACAATTTCATGCCCCGGAACACACGGATAAACCGTCGGCAGGAATTCGCGCCACTCATCCCGCACCTGGTGCAGGTCCGAGTGGCAGATTCCGCAGAAAAGTATTTCTATCTGTACATCCTGTTCGGTTGGATCGCGCCGCGTGATCGTACTAGCCTTCAACGGCGAAGAGGAACTGCCAGCAGAGTAAGCCTTAATTTTATTCATGCACTTGTTCTAGATGCTCGCCGCCGCCCGCAATATGCAAAATCCGTCACGGAAAATTCCTAATCCGCCAGCCTGCTACAGTTGGTTTAGTGCGTTTGTTGCTTTGGTCCTTGTTACCGCCGAAAAGCTCGCCTCGCTGATACCGCCGGAATGATTGCATCGCCGTGGAAGAGCGGCCCTTTAGGGCCGCGTTGAGGGATAAAAACAAGATGGGCTTTAGCCCCTGCGCCTTACCAACGCCACGAGACGAAGTGCCGCGGGGACGCGACAAAACACCCGCGGAAAATCAGGGCATGGGAATCCTGCAGCCTTCTACTTCTTCTTCAACTCGTGACTGATCCTGTTCGACTCGCGATCCATGGCGGACATCAAATCATCCGGAGCACTTCCAAACGGTCCTGCTAGCGCGGCGTCCATTGCCGATTCCACCCGATCGGTGGGAAACAGCGCGAAGTCAATTTGCAAGTCCTCTCGGTTGCCCTCACTCGGATGCACCGCTGCTCGCATCGCTGGGATCCACGTTGGATCCTTTTCTTCCTATGCTAATCCGAGCGCTCTGCGGTTCGGCGCTATTCGTTCGCAGATCCACGATTTGCGTCAGCACGATGTAATCACATCCCTTGCTCTTCGCTTCTTCACCATTGTCGGGCGTGAGATGAAGCTTCCGGTCCGTGGTTGTACTGGATTCCATGCTCACAGCCTTGATCTTCACGTCTCTCAGATCCTTCGAAAGCCGGTCGGTCAACCGTGTCGTCACCGCAATGTGTCCACTCATGTTTGAGACCACGGCGACGCAGACTTTGCGATCCGCTTTCGGGTGAGCGGGAAATTCTTGAGCAAGCGCTACCGACGCAACCGCGATAACAATAATGAAGATGAACGACAGACCCGGGGCTCGCTCCACAGAGCACCTCCTGGTTCGTAAAGTATATACCCCATAATTTGGGCCAGTTCGCGCACTGATTCGCCAACATTGCCGAGTACGTTGCCGACGTGTCCACTCCGTAGAGTTGACATTTTTCTAACGGCGAATCTGCACCACCAATAGTCAGCCATGTCATAAGATGTCCGCGTGCGCCGCTGGCACTTACTCGCTTTACTGCTTCTATGCGTGTGGCTTTACGCCTCCGTCGTCAAATCTCTTGTTCTCGAATGGGTCGGCCCCCACCCGGATCCGAATTTCAGGCATGGAATTGTCGTCCCTTTCTTTGCCTTATACGTCGTCTGGGAAAGCCGCAAAAAACTGGCCGCAATCGCACCTTCCCCATCCTGGACCGGACTTCCCCTCGTCGTGCTCAGCATGCTCATGTTGGTCCTGGGAATCCTCGGCGCCGACATTTTCCTGCCGCGAGTCTCGCTCCTCATCCTGCTCGCAGGCCTCGTGATCCTCTTTCTTGGATGGACCTTCTTCCGCGCTCTCCTCTTCCCTTGGGCGTTCCTGTTTCTGATGATCCCCATCCCAGCACTTCTCATCAACCGGGTTACATTTCCTCTTCAGTTAGTCGCCGCAAAATGGTCCGCAGGCCTCCTCGAACTGGTCGGCGTTCCCGTCCTCCTCGAAGGCAATCTACTGTCCCTCGCCAGCAAGCAGCTCAACGTCGCCGAAGCATGCAGCGGAATCCGTTCTCTTCTCACTCTTATTACCCTCGCCATCATCTACGGATATCTGCTCGAATCTCGCAAGTGGGTGCGGGTCGTTCTGGTGTGCGCTGCCATTCCGATTGCGGTCGCGGCGAACAGCGTCCGCATCTTTGGCACCGGACTGCTCATCCAGTACCATCACGACGATCTAGCGGAGGGTTTCTATCACAGCGTTACGGGAATGGTGATCTTTGCAGTTGCATTGATCATGTTGTTTGCATTACATCGCCTGATTTGTCTCATCTCGAAACCAGCCCCAGTGAAATCGCAGGACATCACGCCGGTCCAGGAACCATTGCCACGGACGCCTTATCCCCAAATAGGATCGTTTCTCTTTGGGATCGTCGCCGCCATCATGTTCGTGACGGCCATCACCCTGCAAGTCCGTTCGAGCACCGAGATTATTCCACCGCACCCGCTCGCTCGCTTCCTTACCCACCCAAATTGACGAGTGGAAGGGGCCCGACGAGTCTGTCTCCCCCGATGAACTCGAATTCCTAGGAAACCCTGAGTATCTTCTCCGCACTTACAGAATCCCACCCTGAGGACCTGCTATGGTTCAATCTCTACGTCGTCTATTTCCCGTCCCAAAGAGCGGGAGATACCATCCACTCCCCTGAGCACTGCCTGCCCGGCGCCGGATGGATCCCGACATCGCGCGAGGTGATCCGTCTCCCGCGTCCCGACGGATCTTACATCCCAGTTAATCGCTACGTGGTGTCAAAATCGTCAGAGCGGCAACTGGTCCTCTACTGGTTTCAGGCACACGGTCGCGTAGTCTCCAGCGAGTGGCGCTCCAAGTACTATCTGATCTCTGATTCCATTCACATGCATCGCAGCGACGGAGGCATGGTGCGCCTGATGACTCCAATGCTGGAAGGAGAATCCCCAGAGGCCGCCCAAGCCCGCATGATGAAACTAGCCTCGCAAATCATCCCTTTGCTCGACTCTTACATCCCTCTGTAAACCCCACGAACTGTCTGATAGCTGGGAAGCGGGCTTCCGCTTTGCGCCGGTGCTCGATGCGCCCGAAATTCCTAAATCAGCTTCCAATTCTTAAAGCAATTTTCCCCGCAATAAAGAAGAACGCCGCTGCCGCAATCCGCACCGGGCCTGACATCCTAATCCCCGCATATTTTCTAAACATCCACGCCGTCACCGGACAAGCGGCCAGCCCCGAGCACAGCGCGAACCATCCATTCGTGAGTGGCCATGGCCCCTTCGTCCACATAAGCCACAACCCGCCACCGCCCGCAGCGATTGTCCATACCCAGGCCGCAATCCAGCCAAGCTTTTCCATCAGACTGGATCGCCCAGCAATTTCGTCCCGATCGTCGACAATCCTGTCGTAATCCATAAACCTACTTGTGACTTCGCCCGCTCACGTCGAAGCCGTAACCGGCCAGCACGTCCGCCACAGCTGCACTCTTGACGTAGGCGAGAAACTGTTGCGCGATCTCCTTGTTCTTCGACGAACTCAAAATGACGCACGCCTGTTCGATCGGTGGGTAGTCATCCGCAGGCACGTCCGCGTAGCGCCCTTTGTCTTTCATATTAGGAGACAACGCCAGCGAAAGAGCCACAATCCCAATCTCCGCCGATCCCGAGACCACGAAAGATGCCGTCTGCGAAATATTCTCGCCCAGAACGAACTTGTCTTTTACTTTGTCGTAGACACCTTCCTTCTGCAAGGCTGAAACCGCCGCTTGTCCATAGGGCGCATGCAAAGGGTTAGCGATGGCTATTTTCTTGATACTGGCGTCGAGAAGAGCCTTCAAGCCCGAACTCACGTCAATTTTCGATTCCTTGAGAACCCACACCACGATTTTGCCCCGCGCGTATGGATAGTAGCTCCCCTTCTCAATCAGCCCCGCCGCCTCCAACTTTTTCGGATAGTCCAGATTCGCGGAGAAGAACATATCAAAGGGAGCGCCGTTCTGGATTTGCTGGAAGAAGTTTCCGGACGAACCGAAAATAACCTTGACCTTCTTTCCTGTGTCCTTCTCAAAACGCCCGGCCACATCCTGCATCGCCGATTGCAAGTCCGCCGCCGCTGCCACGGTTATTTCCTGCGCGGCACACAGTTGAAAAGCAAACGTCATCACCAAGATTGCGATTGCGGTAATTCTCCGACCATTCATAGACGGGTCTCCTGCCATGATTCGGAAGGATTGAAGCCTTCATTGCACTTCCGCAATCTTTAGCTCCGTTACTTGCCTCACCCAACGCGCCATCCTTTTCTCATTGGGTATTACGATGCGGTACGGCCCTTCCTTCGCATCCAAAGGCTTTCCATCCTTCAAGAACGCGAGAATGAATTGTTTATCTCCGAACGCCGGATCCAGCTCCGGCAATGCAATGACCACCCGGTAGCCATCCGCAGCTGACACCAACACACAGGAAGCGAGCTGCTTCCCCTTCATGTCCCCAAATCCGACTCCCCCTCGTTCCAGCACAGACTTGAGCGAAGCACCTTCGAACGTCGCCGATGTACCCGACAAATCAATTGTGACTTTCACATGCGGTAACGCCTCGATATCAGACCGCGCCAACACCACCTGCTTTCCAGTGTCGGGCTGGATAATGAGCTGTTGAGCCCAGGTAATGGGAACCTGTAACGTCAAGGCTAGGAGCACAGCGAAAATAGCTTTTCGTTTTCTCATCTCAGACCCGAAGAATCATTACCTCAGTAGCTTTGATCAGCGCCGCCGCCGTCTGCCCCGGTTTCAGCTGCATCTCCCGCGCCGACGTCGCCGTGATGATCGATGTAATCTGCTGGCCTCCTATCGAAATCTTCACCTCCGCCATCAACCCGCTGATCCGCACCGAATCGATCCGCCCCACCAGTTGATTCCGTCCGCTCACTCGCCGGATCACCAGCTTCCGCTCGTCCTCGTTCTTGCCGCGCGTCCTGAAAAGCAGCCGGTCTACTTCTGTCTGCGGAATCCGGTGATGTCCTCCGGCCGTCCTCACGCTATGAATCTTCTTCTTGTAAATCCATTGCTTGATCGTAGGGAAGCTGACTCCCAGGTCTAAAGCCGCTTCCCGCAGCTTGAGCAGCGTCCCTGCCTCCATCGTGGATATTCTCTTCCTTGCCATCGGGACGCCATCCTATCCACAACAGCCGGTCCGGTCAAACATCGCAAGAGCGTAGGTCGCCGTGGACGATAAAGGATATAACCATCCATTAATAGACAGTATAAACGTCCATAATATACACTTCTCAATTCTTGCGCGCATAGAGCAACGGGAGTCCCGAACATGCGTAGCCGCAACTTATTTTTCGTTATCCTTATTTTTTTTCCGAACCTTTCCTTCGCCCAGAACGGATATTTCTCCGACTGGTTCGCTCGCGTCGACAAAACCAAAGACGAGCAGCCCCACTGGGTCACGCCGCTCGCCACCACCACCCCTCGACTCGAAGAAGAGTATCGCTACGATCAGACCTGGCAGGAAAACGCCAAAGGAGTGACTACCGACAGCTACGATGGCGGAAAGGGCCTGGAATTAATCCCTTTCGAAAAGGTGGAAGTCATTTTCAACCTTCCTCCCTACATCGATCACAACAACCCGAAGGTCCAAGACGGCTGGGGCGATGTCGCCTTCCTCGTCAAGTATCGTCTGCTCTCCGCCAACGAACAGCACGGCAATTACATTCTCACTGCTTTCCTTGGTTGGAGTTTGCCCACCGGCCAATTTTCGAACGGCGCACTTCATCCCGTGATCACGCCCACCATCGCCTACGGAAAAGGTTTCGGCAACTTCGATCTACAGGGCACCGCCGGCATCGGGCTCCCCACCGCTGACACCAGTACTCTGGGCCGCGCCATCGCGTGGAACAACGCCTTCCAATATCGCGTTTTCCGAAAGCTCTGGCCCGAGGTCGAACTCAATTCCACATTTTTTCAGGACGGCAAGAACGACGGCCAGAAACAGAATTTCGTTACGCCGGGATTAATCCTCGGACGCTTTCGTCTGGCAGGCCGGGTCGGCTTCACCTTCGGCGGAGGCTATCAGATCGCCACCACCAAATTTCACACCACAAACCACAACGCCATCCTCTCCATCCGGTTCCCCTTCTGAGAGCGCACTTTGAGTTCGGAATTGACGCGCTCGATCTCACTCCAGGTTCGCGGCCCCACGTCACAACCAACTTAAGAGAAGCAGAAAAATTTGCTGAGGACCCGCCGACAAAACCGCAATAACTAAGGAGGAAAACAGACCCCGGAACTCGATCCACCGGAACCTTTCTCTAACGCAGCAAATTCTATGCGTCTCTTGGATCACAAGCCTATAAAAATAGACAACTTGAGGCCTATTCCGAGTCGTTTTTTCGCGAGGGTCTTGACAAATCAATCGGGAAATATCTACCCCTCCAACCAATCCGCGTCTCCTAACTCCTCATTCCGGACACCGGAATCGTCATTTCGAACCATAATTGGCTGTTAAACTCCATTCGGCGCGACCAATCAAGAAAATTTATTTTCTTGCCGTACCGCAATGCGAACCGCAAAGCTAACTCATGGCAAACAAACCACATATCGCAGTAATCGGTGCCGGAGCCTTCGGTGGATGGACGGCCCTTTACCTTCAACGACTTGGAGCTAAAGTCACCTTGGTAGACGCCTGGGGCCCCGGCCATTCCCGCTCCTCCTCCGGAGGCGAAACCCGTGTAATTCGAGGAGCTTACGGACCAGACCAGCCCTACACCCATCTCGCCGCCCGCGCCATGACCCTCTGGCAGGAAAACGAAGCTCGCTGGAAACGACTCTTTTTCAATAAGATAGGAGTCCTATGGCTGGCCGCCAGCAATGGAGAATTCGAACGCGGCTCCATTTCTTCTCCTTAAAGATGCAGGTATTCCGTTCGAACAGCTTTCGACCAAAGAGACTGGTAAGTCGTTGGCCCCAAATCAATTACGACAAGATCGAATGGGGTATCTATGAGCCTCAAAGTGGATACGTCTTCGCTCGCGCCTCCGCCCAAGCCGTCGCTGAAGAATTCATTGCCGAAGGCGGACAGTACCGCCAAGCAGAAGTTCCGTCGAATCAAAAAGATACATCACCATCTACCGGTAGCTGGTTGGAAGATGGAAACTGGAAGGCGCTGCCTTTATCAGATGGATCCCAACTGGTAGCCGATCGCTACATCTTTGCCTGCGGCCCCTGGCTTGGCAAACTTTTTCCCCACACCATCGGTCCGCATCTTGTTGCAACCAAACAAGATGTATTCTTCTTCGGCACCCCCGCAAACGACCCGCGCTATAACGAAAACGAACATTCCCGTATGGGCCGATCATGGAGAGCACTTCATGTACGGCATCCCCGGAAATCAGGCCCGAGGTTTCAAGATTGCCGACGACACCCGCGGCCCCGCCTTCGACCCAACTTCAGGCGAAAGATTAGTGAGCCAAGATCAGCTTGTAAGTGCCCGACTTTACATGGCTTATCGGTTTCCGGGAATGAAGGGCGCGCCGCTGGTCGAGACCCGTGTTTGCCAATATGAAGATACGACCGACCATAACTTCATCATCGATCGCCATCCCGCAAATCAAAATGTCTGGATCAT
The DNA here is from genome assembly GCA_963822545.1 of uncultured Acidobacteriaceae bacterium. GTDB lineage: Bacteria > Acidobacteriota > Terriglobia > Terriglobales > Acidobacteriaceae > Acidiflorens. The sequence continues at coordinate 787,170 of CAWGIB010000006.1, read as the reverse complement.
GGGTGGAGGTTCAGGCCACGGATTCAAACACGGTCCCGCACTCGGAGAAATGGTCGCAAAGCTCGTGCTCAAGGATGAAGTTGCAGAGCCAGTTTATCGGCTGGCTCGATTCGCAAAGAAATCTTAATCGTCAGCTACAGCTGAATCTTCCTGATTGAACAATTCAATTGCTCGAATCCATCGCGCAGCGGAACTAGCAGCGGCAAGCTACTGAATCTGAATCACGCTTTCAGAACTGCTGGCTTTGATTTCTTCGACTCGCGCCACAACTTTCCGCGCGAACTCAAACAATTCCTTGGCATGCGGAGAATCCTCGCCCTTCAGAACTGCAGGAGATCCACTGTCCCCCGACCGACGAATCTCCGGGTCGAGTTGAATGCTCCCGAGAAATGCGACGTCGAACTGCTTTGCGGTCTTTTCCGCGCCGCCGCGCGAGAAGATATCAATCTCGTGCTGGCAATGAGGACAGACAAAGTAGCTCATGTTCTCGGCGATGCCGACGATGTCGACCTTCATCTGACGGAACATCTCGATGGCTTTGCGCGCATCCTGAAGCGCCACATCCGACGGTGTAGAGACCACGATTGAGCCGGTCAAAGGAACAGTCTGAATCAGCGACAGTGCCACGTCGCCGGTTCCTGGAGGAAGATCAACGACCAGGTAGTCGAGTTGCCCCCACTCCACGGATCCTAAGAAACTGCCGGATGATCGAATGGAGCATCGGTCCTCGCCAGATGAGCGGCTTGTCTCCCGGATTCAGGAAGCCGACCGAAATCACCTTGAGGCCGTGCGCGTTGATCGGAGAAATATGGTTCTCACCCATCACCTTTGGCTGCTCGTTGGTGCCGAGCATGAGCGGAACGTTCGGTCCGTAAACGTCAGCATCGAGCAATCCGACTTTATGACCCATCTTCGTGAGTGCGAGCGCCAGGTTGACTGCGAGCGTAGTCTTGCCGACGCCGCCTTTGCCGGAACCGACGGCGATGATGGCGTTGACGCCAGGCAAAGGTTGGGGAGTTGGTGGCTGCTGTCCGGGATGGGAATGAGCGCTCATGGGTCGATTATACGGGACTTGCGGGGACGAGTTGCCGCCCTCATGTGGGCCGTCGGAGATTGAGGATTGCAGATTTCAGATTGTAGATTGCAAAGCAAGAGCCAATCGACCGTGAATCTACCTACTCTCCCATCACCTTGATCACGATTCGCTTGTCGCGCTGGCCATCGAATTCGGCGTAAAAAATCTGCTGCCATGTTCCGAAGTCGAGCTTTCCCTTGGTTACGGGCACGATTACTTCGTGATGTACGAGCAGCGCTTTGAGGTGAGAGTCGCCATTGTCTTCGCCGGTCTGGTGATGCTTGTAGTTGCGGTCGAAGGGAGCCAGTTTCTCGAGCCACTGGTCGATATCTTCGATCAGCCCGCTTTCATTATCGTTGACGTAAACGCCAGCAGTGATGTGCATGGCTGAGACGAGAATCATTCCGTCTTTGATTCCGGACTTTTCGAGTGCTGACTCGACCTGCGGGGTGATGCGAACGTAGGCTCGCTTTGTCTTGGTGTGGATGTGAATGTATTCGGTATGAAATTTCATGCTTCTAACATGTAAGCATGAAAACGAAGTGGTGACAGTACAGGCGGAACACCGAGTGCCTCCTCATTTAAAGATGCATTCATAAGTGGCTTCCCATATAGTGATTTGGTTCCCCAGTCCTAAGAGCAGACGTGAATCCAGAAGATAGCGACCTGCAATCCTTACGTGCGCTCGTACGAGACCTTTCCGCTCGCGTGGAACAACTCGAGCGAAGAATCGAAGTTCCGCCATCTGCGGCTGTAGCCCCTTCGAGTATGGATCTCCGGCCAGTCGAGCCAAGCGTTACCAGAATTGCGGAACCGCCGCCGCCCCTCCTCCTCCCCGCGTGTCGCCGTTGTTCCCCACCTCACCGCGCCTCATGCGAACCCGGTTCCGCCTCCACCCGCGCGTGAAATCGATCTCGAATCACGCATTGGGTCGCACTGGTTGAATCGGATTGGCATCTCTGCGGTGCTGATCGGTGTCTCGTACTTCCTCAAATTTGCGTTTGATAACAACTGGATCGGGCCTACAGGACGCGTCTCGATCGGATTGCTGGCCGGCATCGCAGCCATCGTTTGGAGCGAAACTTTCGCAAGCGCGGGTACAAGATGTTTTCCTACTCGCTCAAATCGGTAGGTGTGGGCGTGTTGTATCTCTCCCTTTGGGCGGCCTTTCAGATTTATGGACTGATTCCGAGCGCGGTGGCATTTCTCGCGATGGTGATCGTGACGGCGTCCACGGCAACGTTAGCGATCAAACAGGACGCCGAGATTCTGGCGGCAGTTGCCCTAACAGGTGGATTCTCGACTCCATTGCTGCTTTCGACCGGCCAGAATCGGGAAGTGCAGTTGTTCTCTTACGTGGCGCTCCTTTGCGCGGCGTCGGTCGCTCCTGGTTTCACTCAAGCCCTGGCGGCGATTGCTCATTCTTAGCTACGTCGGCACGCTGATCCTCTATGTCGGATGGTTTGCGGAATATTATCGGCGACCCAGAATTTTCGACGACCTTTGTCTTTGCGACACTTATTTTTCGCTATCTTTGCGATCGCCCCCCTTGTAGCGAAAGCTCCCGAAGAAGCGGGCCCTCTGCAATACTTTCCGGTCGCGCTCACGCTTTATTAATACCGGTGTGTATTTCCTGCAAGCGTACGCCATGGTGGAGGAGATCGATAAAACGGCCATGGCCTGGTTTGCGCTGGCCTTGGCTGGCGTGCACATCGCGCTGAGCCGGGTCACCGCCGGCCGCAAACCGGTTGACGCGGAAGTACTGCGGTTGTTGCACCTGGCGCTGGCTGTCGCCTTGATTACGATTGCCATTCCCATTCGCTTGGACGGGCACTGGATCACGGTCGGCTGGCTGGTCGAGGCTGGAGTGTTGCTTTGGGTCGCGGACCGGATCGCCGCGCACTTTTTGCACTACCTCGCAACCGCTGCTCTCGCTCTCGGCGTAGTGCGCCTTGTGGTCTTCGATAATTTTAGGGTTGATACCCTGCTGCTGAATTCGCGAATGGGGACTTATCTTCTGGCGATGGCAGTGCTCGCGCTCCTGAGTTGGTTCAGTCTGAAGCGTGGCGAAGCCATCGATCAACATATTGCGGCACTCGCTGTCTTGGCGTCTGAACGCGCTGGCGCTGATTGGATTGGGCCGCGAGATTGCGGACTACTATGCTCGGCAGATTGTCTCCGAATGCTCCTTGGACCGCGGCGGTTGCAATGGAGCGGCACCGGATCGCGATAACGGAAGGATTCACGTATTCAGCCCTTGGTATGGCGTATGGTGCTCTGCTCATGATGATCGGATTCTGGTGCAAGTCGGCCTTCTTCCGCTGGCAGGCACTGTTCTTGATTGCCGCAACCATCGTGAAGGTTTTTGCGTATGACGTTTCTCAGTTGGACCGAGGCTACCGCATTCTGAGCTTCATGATTCTTGGCGTGCTTTTGCTGGCCGTTTCATTTGTGTATCAAAAAGACTGGCTCAAACTATCGTCAGCGCAAGATGAAGGTCCGGCTGGGGGGCACAGTTGATCCGGCGGTGTCTGCTGGTCGCTCAATTCGCGCTGCTATTTTGTGTTTCGAGTCAGAGCCAATCAGTTGCGGTTGCTCCCATGCGCGAGTACTTCCAATTTGCGCGCGACATCAGCATCGCGCAGCCAGCAAAGCAGAACTATGTTGTGGTCGACAAAGCGATTTGGGCGCATTCGAGCTCCGAGCTCACGGATATTCGGCTGTATGCCGGCGACGTGCAAATCCCGTATGCGCTCAGCGAGGAACAGGGCGCGTCTTCGACGCTGGAGCACGAGGAGCGAATTTTGAATCTCGGAGTTCGTGGTGATCGGACGGAATTCGATGTCGATATTGGTGGCGAGCGCGAATACAACCGCGTGGAACTCCACATCAAGGCCACAAACTTCGTAGCGACGGCGACAGCGGAAGGTAGCGAGTCACCAGGTACGAGCGGCCAACGCGAGCTTTCCACATCGACGCTCTATGACTTTTCCCGCGAAGGCTTGGGCAATAACTTCGCGCTGCGCCTACCTCCGTCCACATTTCGCTTTCTGCACGTGACGATCACGCCTGCCATCAACCCTCGCGATATTGCGGGCGCCAGCACCTCGCAGCAGCGGGACGTGAAGGCGACATGGATTTCTGCGGGAAATTGCCAGCCAGCCGAACAATCCGGCCGCACCACGAAAATCGCCTGCGATCTTGACCCCGGAGTTCCGGTAGCCCGCATCCTGTTCACAATTCCTGCAAATCTGGTCAATTATCGGCGCAATGTTTCTCTTGGTGATGCGAAGGGAACGTTGATATGCAGCGGGAGTATCAGCCGTATTCGCATAAAGAGCGGCCATGAAGAGGTATTAGCGGAAGACCTCGCTCTTCCGTTTTGTGCCAACAAAGAACCGCATGTCGTGATCGAAATTGACAATGGCGATAACAAACCGCTGGCCGTGGAAAAGGCCGAGCCGCAAGCCCTGGAGCGCAGAATTTATTTCGATCCGGCAGGAAAGAGCGCGGTCAGACTTTATTATGGCGACGAAAAGTTGTCCGCTCCCGAATACGACTATGCCCGGTTCTTCCATAAAGAGGCAGATGCGATTCCCGTCACGATGGCAGCTGAGAGCCGGAATCCGGTATTCACAGGACGTCCAGACGAGCGCCCGTGGTCCGAGCGGCACGGCTGGGTTTTGTGGGGAGCTATGTTGGCAGCGGTGGCAGTGCTCGCGTGCTTGCGGTGAAAGGATTGACTGGCGCTAGCCGGCCGCAAAGTGATTCCGACAATTGTCTTGCGTTGAGGCCGGGTCTTACCGCATCGACTCTTCGGTTTCCGAAAGCCAATCGGGCCGCTTCAAAACTTCCCGGGGTTTGGGGCCGTCCGCGGCTCCGACGATCCCGTCTCGTTCCATCAGATCGATCAGGTGCGCGGCGCGACCGTAACCGATGCGCAGGCGGCGCTGGAGCAGGGAAGTGGAGGCTTTGCCGAACTCGATCACGAGCCTCACTGCATCGTTGAATAGCGGATCGTTGTCGTCTTCGGAAACTCCACCCGAGCCGTCATCGCCATTGGTCGCTGCTTCGCGATCTTCTTTTGGAGTTTCGAGGAACTTCTCCTGATATTGCGCGAGGCCCTGCGCCTTCCAGAATTCGACGACTCCCGCAATTTCTTTTTCGGTCACGAACGGCGCATGCAGACGGTGGACGCGCGCTGAGCCGGAAGGCAAGTAGAGCATGTCGCCGCGTCCGAGGAGCGACTCGGCGCCGTTGGCGTCGAGAATGGTTCGCGAATCAACCTTCGTGGCCACGCGGAAACGAGATGCGGGCGGGGAAGTTTGCCTTGATCAGTCCAGTGATGACGTCAACCGACGGGCGTTGTGTCGCGAGCACGAGATGAATGCCGACTGCGCGCGCCATTTGCGCGAGCCGCGTGATCGACTCTTCGACGTTGTGGCCATCGAGCATCATCAGATCGGCCAACTCGTCGATGATGATGACGATGTAGGGAATCGGTCCTTCGTCAGAGGACTCGGCGGCGAAGAGGCTGGGCGTGTCGTCGAACAGAGCGTTGTATCCGGCAATGTTGCGGACGCCCTTGGCTGCCAGCAGTTTCAGGCGGCGCTCCATTTCGCGGACGGCGTTACGCAGCGCGTTCGCCGCGAGCTTCGGTTCGGTGATGATGGGAGTCAGAAGGTGCGGAATGCCTTCGTAATTGCCAAGTTCCAGGCGCTTCGGGTCGACCAGAACGAGCCGCACTTGATCGGGCGTCGATTTGTAGAGAATCGACATGATCATGGCGTTGATGGCGACGCTCTTTCCCGTGCCGGTCGATCCCGCAATCAGAAGATGCGGCATGCCGGCCAGGTCGGCCACGGCCAGGCGTCCATTGATGTCTTTGCCCATGGCGAGCGTGGTCTTCGATTTCGATCCGATAAATTCCTGTGACTCGATGTTCTCGCGCAGCCAGATGATTTCGCGTTCGCGGTTCGGAACCTGGATTCCGACGGTGCTCTTGCCGGGCATGCGCTCGACCAGAATGCTTTCGGCGCGGAGAGCGAGACAGAGATCGTCGGTCAGGCCGATGATGCGGCTGTATTTGATGCCCGCTTCCGGCTTGTATTCGAAGGTGGTAACGACCGGGCCCGGATTTATCTGCGTAACCTGGCCGTGGACGTCAAACTCCGCGTAACGATCAGTCAGCACCTGTGCGAGAAGCTTGAGTTCGTCTTCATGCACGGTCTGCTGTTCGTCGGAGCGATGCAGCAGGCTCGAGGGCGGAAGTTTGTAGCTGCCGGCGATCTTGGGCATCGTGGTCTTCGGCTTGCGCTCTGTGTCGGCGCGGTCGGTGACCTCGATATCCGGGATGTCTTGCGACTGCGCTGAGGGCATCACGGCAACCGGAGCGAGTTCGCTGTCGTCTTCCTCGGCCATGCGCTCGATGCCGGTGCGGGCTGCGGCCGGAGGAACGAGTTGAACTCCATGATCGGCCCGAGGTGATTCGGATCGCGCGACAGGCGCACGAGCAGGCACAAGTTGCGTCGTGACCACCGGCTTTTCCGTACGGCGTTTCTCGAGTTCCTTCTGCTGGCGTTTACGACGACGCTCTTCCTGCCAATCTTTCCAACGCTCGCGCAGGGCAATGAAAAACGCGAAACGCGTGGGAGCCCATACCTGGATTGCCGAGAACGAGAATGCCGTGGTCAGGTAAAGTGCGACCGCCAAAACCGTGGTGCAAACAATGTAGGCGCCGGCGACGTTTAAATACCGGATTAAGACATCGCCGATGATGCGCCCGGCGAGGCCTTCAATCGGAATTTCTCCCATCCAGCGGAAATGGCCGGGCAAGATCGCGAGCAGCGCGGGCACGAACATCAGGAGCCACACCGCGCCTAGTGTCTTGGCGATTGGGGCCTGAATGACGCGCGAACGGAACCAGCGTACGCCGAGCATCACCAGAAAGACCGGCAAAAGAAACGAGCCGATCCCAAAAAATTGCAAAACGATATCGGAAAGATAAGCGCCGATGATGCCGATCCAATTGCGGGCAGCGTGCGATCCGTCGAGGACCGAAGCGCTGTTCAGTGAGGGATCGAGCGGCGAGTACGACGCCAGCGCAAGGAAGAGGAGGAGCGCGGAGACGCACAGCACGAATCCGACGAGTTCGTTCAACCGCCGGTTCTTGCCGGGCTCAAAAATCTTCGAGAAAAATGTCATTTGGCAAGCGACAACGCCCGCCGGACAAGACTCGCCCGACAACGTCGTTACATGGCCAGAGCTTGATAATTATGACAAGAAACCGGAGGCCGCGACAATGGTTGAAAAGGCCATGGGTGGCGAGTTGGGTTCGGGCGGAACGGCTAGCCGGGCTGTAGGTGTGGCAGCGTCGCAAGAAAACGTTTGGGATCGCGCCAACTCCACGGCTTTCATTGACTTGCCGGATTTGGCAACGTAACATTCGCTCCCAGTGATCGGCCAGACAATCTCGCACTATCGCATTGTGGAGAAGCTCGGTGGTGGCGGCATGGGCGTGGTTTACAAGGCCGAGGACACCGATCTTGGCCGCTTCGTCGCTCTGAAATTCCTGCCCAATGAGGTGGCGCAAGACCCTCTGGCATTGGAGCGCTTCCGACGGGAAGCGCGTGCCGCTTCCGCCCTCAACCATCCCAACATTTGCACGATTTACGAAATCGGCAAGAGTGACGAGCAGTCTTACATCGCGATGGAGTTTCTCGAGGGGCAAACCCTGAAGCACCGCATCGCAGGACGGCCGCTCGACATGGATACGCTTCTGTCTCTCGGCATCGAGATTGCCGATGCGCTCGACGCGGCTCATGCCAAGGGCATCGTGCATCGCGACATCAAGCCAGCGAACATTTTTGTCACCGAACGGGGACGCGCCAAGATTTTGGATTTTGGGTTGGCGAAGGTGCAGGTGGCGGGCTCGGCCAGCAGTTCCGAGAACACACAGACACGCAGCATCCATAACACAAAGGATCAACAATTAACGACTCCCGGCTCGGCGCTCGGCACCGTGGCTTACATGTCGCCCGAGCAGGCGAAAGCGCGTGAGCTCGACGGGCGTAGCGACTTGTTCTCCTTTGGATCGGTGCTCTATGAAATGGCGACGGGCGTGCTGCCATTTCGCGCCGAGAGTTCGGCCGAGATCTTCAAGGCGATTCTCGATGCCAACCCGACCCCGCCGATCCGCCTCAATCCTGACGTGCCGGCGGACCTGGATCGCATCATTAGCAAGGCGCTAGAGAAGGATCGGAATCTCCGCTACCAGAGTGCGGCGGACCTGCGCTCAGACCTGACGCGCCTGAAACGCGATCTGGATTCAGGGCACGTGTCGGCGGTTCACGCCGCGGATTCCGGCGTTCGAACTTCCGGCGCAACGTCCATGGCGACGCCGGTTCGATCGCGCAAGCTCTTACAGTTAGGGGTGGGGGCGGCTGTGATGGCGGCGGTGGTCGCTACGGCGGCGTACCTTATGTATTCGAGGTCAGCAGCGAAGACTAAGAAGATTGATTCGATCGCCGTCCTACCCTTTGTGAACGCAACCGCCGATGCGAACAATGAATACCTCAGCGACGGTCTTACTGAAAGCCTGATCGGTAGCTTGTCACAGGTTCCCGATCTCAAAGTCATGGCGCGGAGCACGGTCTTCCGGTTCAAAGGAAAAGACGACGATCCCCAGAAAATTGCGCAACAGCTAAGGGTCAACGCGGTGTTGATCGGCCGCGTCACGCAACATGGGGACGAAATAGGGGTACAGGCTGATCTCGTGAATGCGTCCGATGGCAGCGAACTCTGGGGATCGCATTATGAACGCAAGACGGCCGACGTCACACAATTACAAAGTGACATTGCGCGCGACATCTCGAAGCGGTTGCAAGTCCAGATAAGCGATGAGAAACAGCGTCGCTTAGGCAGCGCCGGAACGACGAATCCAGAGGCGTACCGGCTGTATCTGGAAGGGCGGCAACTCTGGTATGGACGCACGACGGAGGGCTTGAAGAAGAGTATCGATTTGTTTCAACAGGCGATTGCCGCCGATCCTAACTACGCTCTGGCTTATGCCGGGCTCGGCGATACCTACAACGTGATCCCAAGTTACAGGGCCGGCATAACGTCGAAGCAGGCTGGAGCACTCGCGGATGAGGCAACGCGCAAGGCGATCGAGTTAGACGATTCCCTGCCAGAGGCACATTTGGCGCGCGCCGATCATGTGACTTTTAGTTGGAATTGGCGCGAGGCCGAGCAGGAATTCCGGCGGGCGATCGAGTTAGATCCCAACAGCGCCAACGCGCATTATTTGTATGCCTTTGCCCTGCTCGTCCCGGAGAAAAAATTTGATCAGGCACTCGAAGAATTCCGGATCGCGCTGTCACTGGATCCTCTTTCTCCGATCATGAATACGAATTATGCGGCCACCTTGATGAATGCGCATCGTTTCCCGGAGGCACTCGCACAGTTCCAGAAGACCCTGGAACGCGATCCAACTTTCGGGCCAGCCCATCATAAATTGTCGCAGTTGTACGCCATCGCTGGCGATTTCCCGAATGCAGTGAGCGAGTTGAAAAAGTTTGCTCCCGAACCGGGAACCTGGAGCCCGGACGCGACAGGCTTCCGCGACCTGGCGCTCCACGCATTCGATCAGCCGGAGCAGTTTGCCTGGGCAGCGCTGGCTCTTTCCGTTACCGGCGACCGGAACAGAGCGCTCGAATATTTGGAGAAAGCGCAGTCCAACCATGAAATAGAAGTTGTCTTGTGCATCCGCTATCCCTCGCTTGATCCGATCCGTTCCGATCCGCGATACAAGGCCCTGGTAGCGCACTTAGGTCTGCCGGAATAAATGACCGCGTGCATCTCCCCCATTGACCCTTGGCGGGTCATCGCTGGTGATATTGCGATATTACGGCAACCCTACGAGGATGTTTGCTCATTGCGACAGCGCAGCCGACAGCAAGATGTTCGCGACGGCGTCGGGACGTTCGACATGGCTGTCGTGGCCTGTCTTTACTTCGGCGACCTCCCAGCCCGAAGCATGAGCTTTTGCTGCAAACGGCGCGAAGAACCGCCTCGCAGGATATTCTTCCGCAACGCTGGCAACATAGGTCGCTGGAATGTCCGCTTTCCGATTGGCTGGAAGATGGAGGTGCTCCTCAAAGCAACGCAGACTGAAATCGCACAACCTCGCACGCACAAAATCACGTGCCTCGCCCGGCTTGAGTCCCCAGAGGTCAAGTTGCCCCTCCCCGCCCGGTAACCGCCAGCCGTCTCCATGGTCTCGCGCGACACCGCGAAAGTAGCTGCCAATCTCCAGCGGAAGCAACTCCAGCGCGCTTTGCGCATCTTCAGGAATAAACGCATCCAGGAAAATCAGTCGCTGCACTTGCGCTGGATTTGTCTCTACCACACCGCTGATAATCATGCCTGCGTAACTGTGGCCAACCAGGACCACTTTGTCCGGGCACTTTGATACCTGTACCGAAACGTCCTCGACATGTTGCAGGAGAGTAATGTCGCGAGACAGACGGCCTTTGTCTGTACCAAGACCGCGGAGGACCGGAGTGATCACCCTGTGACCGCGTGTTTCCAGTAAGGGGACCAATAGGTCCCACGTACCGCTTGACTGCCATGCGCCGTGGACGAGGACAAACGTTGACATGGGCCGAGAGTTTAGCAGGTTGAGATTGGTCGGTTGGCTTTAACTGATGAGAACAGGCAATTTCACTGAGAACCACCTACGGTCGAGTCGTGAGTGTAATGGAGATGTTACGCCAATTACCGAGTTTTGGCATCGCGAGTGATAAGGCGATTCTGCGACAGGGGCTCGCATGCAACTACTCTCCATAGATCAAGGGCTGCCGACAAATCGGAAACGATCGCATGATGCTCGAATCGAATTGCCGAGGCCGGAGTCGCTTATCGGGAGCCGAGCGAATTGCGGAGATGGAGCATCTCATCCACTTTTCTCAGAAGGTCACCTCGTGATAGTGGCTTCTGCAGGAGGATGGCTCCCTCTGCGATGAGTTGTTGAGCCACGGGGACTTCAGCATATCCTGAAACGTATAAGACTTTCGCTTCCGGATGCAACGCCCGTACTTTCGTCGCGACTGAGGGTCCACTCATGTCAGGCAGCACTACATCGCTGACGATCAGAGCAATCAGGTCCCTTGTGTTGCTCGGCCACGTCGATGGCATGATTTCCGCGACCGGCTTGCAGGACGTTGTAGCCGTTCGTGGTGAGACACTCGCACGTCACTTGCCGCAGAGATTCTTCGTCTTCCAACAGGAGAATTGTTTCTGTGCCTCGTGGATACTCGCTTCGCTCTTCCAGGCCGGTAACCAGTGGCGGAGCTTTTTCATCTACCCGCGGCAAATAGATGTCGAAGGTAGCACCGGCTCCTGGCGCGCTCGAAACCCAGATATATCCGTTACTCTGCTTGACGATTCCATAGACCGTGGCCAATCCCAGCCCCGTACCGCGCCCCTCTGCCTTCGTAGTGAAGAACGGCTCAAACACACGGTGCCGTATGGCATCCGTCATCCCCACTCCCGTGTCATTTACCGAGAGGCGAACGTACCGCCCAAGCTTGGCGTAGGGATGGAGGGCCACATCGTCTGGCCCCAGTTCGGCATTCCCAGTTCGGATCGTGAACTTGCCACCGTTGGGCATAGCATCGCGCGCATTTGTGGCCAGGTTCATGAGGATCTGCTCGATTTGTCCACGATCAGCCCGGGTTGAATCCAGGCTCGTCTCCAGGTCTGTCACAATCTGCACGTCCTCGCCAATTAGGCGTTGCAGGATCTTTCCGACATCGCGAACGACCGCATTCAGGTCCAGGATGACCGGGTAGAGTATCTGCTTACGGCTGAAGGCTAGCAACTGCCGGGTCAATTCGGCCGCACGCCGACTGGCTTTCTTGATCTGCTCCGCGTAATGCTGCTGCACTCCGGTCGGTGTTGTTTCGAGGAGCAGGTCAGCATTTCCGAGAATGACGCCCAGAAGGTTATTGTAGTCATGCGAAATTCCTCCCGCCAGCAGCCCGACGGCTTCCATCTTCTGCGCCTGGCGGAATTGTGCCTCCAGGCTCCGTCGTTCAGTAATGTCTTCCACAATGACTTCGAAGTGGCTGAACGAGCCATCCTGTCTGCGGAAAGCCCCTCCGCTTATACGAACGACGATGATCTTGCCGTCTTTGCGTTTCCAATTGACTTCACACCCGCTCACGCGCCCGCTGGGCCCGTAGCTGTCAAGAATCGACCTGCGATCGGCCGGATCCTCATAGAGGTCACGGCTCAGGTTCCGCGTGAGCAATTCTTCTTTTGAGCTGTAACCCAGCATGGCTACCAGAGCTGGGTTTACGTCCAGCAAAGCTCCGTCCAATTGTGATCGAAAGATGCCGTAGGTTGCGTTCTCGAACAGTTCTCGATATTTCTCTTCGGACTGTCGCAGCGCTTGTTCTGCCCGCTTGCGATCGGATATGTCGATGAAAGTGACCACCGCACCGACCAGTTCACCGGCTTTGTACATTGGATAAGACCAATACTCGGCCGGGAAGCTCGTTCCATCGGCACGCCACAGGACTTCATCAGTGATGTGACTGGCCCTACCTTCGCGGACCGCTACATAGATTTCGCAATCTTGTTTCGGATATGGGGTCCCATCCGCCCGCGTGTGATGCATGAGCTCATGCATGTTCTTTCCGAGCAGGTCTTTGGGAGTCCCGTAGCCAAGCAGACGTAGGCATGCAGGATTACAGAACGTGCAATCTCCCTCTAAATCGAGGCCATAGATCGCTTCTGCGGTCGAGTTCAACAGCAACAGGTATTTCTCTTCACTCTCCTGAAGCGACTGCTCAGTTTTCTTCAGGTCGGTAATATCCACTCCTATGCCAAGCATGTGAGTGGACCCATTACGAACCATCACGCCGTGCGCGTCGACCCAGCACGTAGTTCCGTTGGGCCACACCAGTCGATACTGCTGTGCGTACTCGCCTCCACCCGCGATCACCTTTCGGATCGCATCTTCTACTCTAGGCCGGTCTTCCGGGTGAATCCTTGTAACAGCATCTTCAACCCGACCGGAAAATGTATCCCGCGTGTATCCGAACTGGCGGTAGGTCTCGTCCGACCAGATCACCGTGTTGGCCACTGCGTCCCAGTCCCACAGTCCAATCCGAAGGCCAGCCTTCTGTGCCAATACCAAGCGTTCTTGCCAATCTTGAACTGCTCGCTCTGCCCGTTTCCGATCCCTGATATCGCGTGCAACCACCTCGATCGCCGGTGCTCCGTTCCAGCAAATTGGGATCGCGACAGCTTCGATTTCCACGGACGACCCGTCACAGGCGATCAGAACGGACTCCATTGGAGGAGACGCCGTTCCGCTCGCGTAACAATCCTGGATTCGATTTCTTATTGCTGGCAGGTCGTCAGGATTGATGATCTCGCCAATGTCCTTACCGAGGAGTTGCTCCGGTCCTGCCGCGCCCAGTAATCGTACACAGAATGGATTCACAAAGACTATTTTGTCTTCGCTATGAACGAGAATGGCATCAGGTAACGCTTCCACAAGTGTTCTAGATCTCTGCTCACTCTCTGCAAGCGCCTCCAGGGAGACGTTGCGATCATTGAAAGGCGCAGTCGCTTGTCCTGAGGTGCCGACCATACTCAACTCCTTTGCGATGTTTCAGATTCGCGAATGTCAAAGAACGATCTGTGGCGCGCCGAATTACAAATCCCGGGCTACGTCTATCCTCAATCTCGACCTTAACATTCGCGCTGGCTGTCTTCCGGTCAAAAGTGCACACTCTAGCCAGGCCACGCTTATGGGTCTCCTGCACCAGGAGATCTCCTTTGGCAGCCAAGCGGCACACAACCGCTGGTAGTGTCTGAAAAGTGCGTGCATTTCACACGCTACCAACCGCTCTAACGTGTAGCCTTTACAGCCGATTCATAATAGGTAAGAAACCAGAGAGATGTGGCATCCTCACACCTTGGGAATTGTCCCTGAGTGACGGGCAAGCCAGAAGTAACTGTTGAAATCAGGCAATTTCACTCATTGACCCTGGACGAGGCGTAGTTGGTGATATGGCGATTTGGCAACAACTACGATGCAGGCCTGCGAGACATAAAGTAGGTCCCGCTGGTAAAGTTGGGCTCGATGCCCGATGCCGCAAATCCCGAAACCTTTGGGGAGATTGTGGATTGGGGCTTATCGCATCCTGCCGGAAAACTTCCAGGAGGTCATTTCATGTTGCAACGTCATGCAACCGGTGTTCTTTCCATTCTTGCGGCCGCATTCATGTTTCTTGCCAGTGCGCCTCGAATGGTGCAGGCGCAGAGCTATCAGGTCATTCACAACTTCACAGGCGAGGGCAGCGATGGAGCCACACCCTACGGAGGGCCGACGCTCGACCCGTCTGGCAATATATACGGAACTACGAACCTGGGCGGGAGCAACGCAGACGGCACCGTTTATGAACTCTCGCCCAATGGAACATCCTGGACATTCAGCACGATCTATAACTTCGCCGGAGGAGCCGACGGTGCGGCGCCCGGTTTCGGTTCTCTGGTCATCCGTCATGACTGTTCGCTCGTTGGGACTACGGAGGGCGGTGCAGCGCTGGGGACTGCGTTCAAGATACGGCCACGCGGTAACCCTTGCCACAAGCCTGATTTCACCTGGCAGGAAAAAGTCCTGCTCCGCTTTGGCCACGGACAGGACGGGGGACAGCCAACCAATGGAGTAGCTTTCGATCGCTCTTCCAACTTTTATGGGACGGCCAATGTGGGGGGCGCCTACAACAACGGCGCAGTCTATGAGGCCACGCATTCGAATGGGTATTGGACCGAGACCTTGCTCTACAGCTTTACCGGAGGCGACGATGGCGGAACTCCGGTGTCAAGCGTCATTCTGGACGACGCTGGCAATCTTTATGGCACCACTTCTTTTGGTGGCGCCTATGGGACCGGAGTCGTATACGAACTGTCGCCCTCGGGTTCTGGTTGGACAGAGACCGTGCTGTATAACTTCCAGGGCCAGAGCGACGGTGAATACCCGGTTGGCGGCTTGATCATGGACAAGGCCGGCACTCTGTATGGCAGCACTTTTCTCGGCGGAGACAACGGCGGCGGAACGGTGTACCAATTGTCGCCTTCGGGCGGGAACTGGGCGCTCACGACGCTCCACAGCTTCAGTACTTATTACGGGCCGTATAACCAGCTCACGCTTGATGCTGCAGGAAATATTTACGGCGCGGCCAATGGCGCGGGTGCGAACGGATTTGGTTCGGTCTTTAAGCTGACGCCGACCCCCGATGGTTGGACATTTACCGACCTCTACGATTTCACCGGCGGCAGCGATGGCGGACAACCGTATGGCCGCGTGGCGGTCGATGCCCAGGGAAATATTTTTGGTACCGCTGTCATCGGCGGAAGCAGTGGTCAAGGAGTGGTTTTTGAGATCACGCCCTGATGGCGGCAGCGCGACTTTCTTCAGCTGCAATCGAAGCGGCTCTGCGTCGGAGCGTTCTATCGTCCGCTCAGGGCCGCGTCATCTTTTCGGGCTTCACCAGAGCGTCGAACTTCGCGGGTGAGGTGTCCGGGTGTTGCCGCGAGAACCCTAGTCAGTGAGTGTAATAGAGATATTACGCCAATGACCTCTAATGCTTCTGCTCCTTATATCATTGGTAGGCCTGTCGTTACCCAAGATGTAAAATCCGCCGTGAGCCTTGAACGTGAACGATATGAGATCGAAGTTGGGGAAACTGCGCCTGATTCAGTCGGCATATATATTGGCAATACCGCTCTTTGTATGGATTAGCGAGAGCGTCTGCGGTCGCGGTAGCAACGATTGGAAATTGTGGCATTGGGTGATGGCGGGCCTTGCTCTCTATGCAGCGTTGGGAGGATTCTCCCTTCGCCGGAAGCTGATGCGTCGCTCAGAGGAGGCACTAGCGAAGGATGCTTCTAACCCGAAAGCTCTTAGACAGTGGCAAGCGGGTCACTTCATCGGGTTTGCATTCGCGGAAGCTATCGTTTTATACGGGATAGTGGTGCGCATGGTTATTGGTGGTGCCCTTTGGCAGGCATCGTTGTTTTACGCGGCTGGCTTATTTCTGCTACTGCTCTGGACGCCCCGGATGCCGACTACACTTCCTTCAAGTTGAAACACCCCCAAACTGCTTCTTGGTCTCAATTGACGAAATCAGGCGCTTACACTCATTGACCCTCGGAGGGTCGTAGTTGGTGATATGGGGATTTTTCGCCAACTGACGGTCCTGCCTTAAAATGATTCGCACTGGCTGGCGTCTCATGAACAAGAATTACAATTTCGAGGCTGCATTGGTGCTGTTGCAGCAGAAAGACTACGAGCAACTTTGGAGATACGCTTTGCCTTTTGCAAAAGCGGGGAACTCCAATGCTCAGTGCTTAATGGGGTTTCTTTGCGAGAACGGCTTAGGCGTGTTGTCGAATCTGCAAGAAGCAGAACGTTGGCTTCGTGAAGCTGCCGAGCAGAACAACCCTGTTGCGTGGAACAATCTTGGAACGCTGCTACTCAGGAAGGGTGAAAACGAGCAGGCAAAGAATTGCTACCAAAGAGCTGTGGAACTCGGTTTCACTCCGGCCACCCTCTTGGCTAAATGATTATCGCGTAAACTAACTCTCGATTTCACTCAAAACCCCTCTCCGGGGTCAATGAGTGTAATGGGGATTTATCGACAATTATCGACGCCGTTCGGAGAAGTCGCACTCCCCAAGATTTGACCACCAAACCTCTCGAAGTCTCGCACCGTCCGCTGCCCTTCGTTTAGGAGCAATCCATCAACCGACCGAACGTTGTAGCTTCGCTCCTTGCCGAAGTCGCTAGAAACGTTGTACTCCACTTCGACGGTACTCCCATCTTTAGAAGAGAGCCGTTGGCGCAACTCTTCTGATTGGAAGGCGTCGTAGCAATAGCTGTCCCCGAGGCGGCGGTACAAGACGATCGGCAACGAATTTCCTGACCACTGCGGCCCCACATCTCCCCAAGGCGCATGACCGTTTATCGCCACGTTCATCTGATAACAGTGGATAGACGTTTTGTTGGTAAACAGGCGGTCGGTTGCGAATGCGGAGGTCGCAAAAGCGAGAGAAAGAACAACGGGCAGTTGCCAATTACGGAACCCACGCAAGGCTCCGACCACGAGCACCGAAGCGGCGATCAGTCCGGCGATCAACAGTGCCGCCCAGATTCGAGAAAATGCCCACATGCCGGGAACGTACTGCATCATAGCAACGAGCGAGAACCCGATGCTAAGCGCAGCAGCTGAGGACGGTTTCCAAAGCCACACAATCCCAACGAGTGGCAGGGCACAATAGCAGAAGAAATACCACATGCTTGGGAGCTGCCCCGAGCGCCGACATCAGAATTAAGAAGGAACCGCCAATGATAAAGAGTGGAGCACCGACTGCCCGCAGGGCTAGAGGTGATACCTCTGGCGACATGGCGCTTTTCATTCTAGCTGTTGTTAACAGGCAATATCACCAACTATCCTCCGGGGAGCTCCAAGACCCCTGCCGCACGCATTTTTAAAATTGAGGGGATCTTCGCGTCCGATGACCTCAGCGTCTAGTCCCGGCGCTCAGCGTTCCAGTATCTCTTTATACGGGTTCAACGCGACCTTGGTGGGCTGGCGGGGCAATACCACATCCAGACTGCGAGTGTTACTGCCACCAATTCCAATCTGGAGAATCGGGACCATGCCATTGCCGAAATCCGCGAAGACTGGAACCAACATGGCAAAGTGGTCGTCTACTTCGCTCTGGGTAAGAGTCATGTGTAAGTTCACTTTGCCCTGGTCCCGCTGGTGAGAGTTGATAGTCGAAGTGGTAGCGCGGGACCTGGGTACCATAGACCCACTCGTCAAAAAACCAATCCAGATGCCCGTTTCTGCGAAGGTCCATCGTCTTGGACATATGCTTCTCGGCGATGGCCCGGAACGATTCCGTGGTTGCCGGCCGATCTCGATGACTTTCCACAAATTCGTGCATCATGGCGATGAACGCTTTGTCCTGATCGTCGTAGTCGTACATCATCGAGCGGAGCATTTCGAGGACGTAGGCGCCTTTGGGATAGGTGACATTCTGGTATGCATTTTCGGTGCGGGGAGAGATCAGGCGCAATCCCATCCAGATGGGCCCCGCATCGTTCGGAGCAATTCCAAAGTTGTTCTTGTCGAGGATGCGGTCGTGCAGGCGCGACCAGAATTCGATGTAGTCCTTTCTCCAGTTCTTTCCAACCGCCTGCTGCAGGTAGAGTGCGGCTGAGAATTCGGCAAATCCCTCCGAGAGCCACTGATCGTGATACGAAGCCCATCCGACCGTGTGACCCCACCATTGATGGGCTACTTCGTGCGGGGTCACTTCCTGCACGAAGCCGGTGAATTTATCGTTGATGCGTCCGAAAAGCATCCACCGCTGTGTTGAATCCATGTACGCGGAAATTGGAAGGTAGACGAGGTCAGGCCAAGATTGGCCAAAATTGAAATTCGGTTGCTCGGTGATGTAAACCTCGTTATAGGGGCTCTTACCAAAAAAAGAAGTGCATATTTGCAACTGAGCTCGTGTCTGTTCGAGGGCGTACTTGGTCATGGCGCCGGGAGCCATCCCACCCAACGCGCCCCCTTTGAATTGATGGAGTGAATTGGGTAACTCGGACAAGTAGTATCCTGAAATCTTGTAGCCCGTTATTTCATCAGGTAACTCAACCTTCGTATATTCGCCGTAGTTGAATCCCGCGACTGCGACCGGGCTGGGAGTTATCCAATGTGTAACCGCTAAGTCTGGCTCGCTGGTAGATGCCTGCAACTGCCCAACACTTACGACGGTATACCTGCGTGGCACCTTAAACGTCAGGTCATAGAGAGCACGCTCTCCAAATCCGTTGAGGTTCGGATACCACGAGGTGCGGGCGCCGACATAGTAGCTTCCTTCGCCTGCTTCCTCGAGAACCTTATCGCCGGCGTACTCGACCGTCACGGAGGTCTCTTTTCCAGCCGCCGGCGCTTCCGGCAGGATCGTGTAAAACGAACCATCTTCCTTCCGGCTCTCCTGAATCCAATGAAGGGCGCGGCTCTGGTCGTCGGAAACCCGTGTAACTCGAAGATTAGGCAGCAATCCGAATTTCAGCACTCGCTCCCCGGGAACCAGCGGCGTGAAAGTGATGGTGGCGGTGCTGAACAAATGCCCATTTTTGGAAATGACAGTCTCGATTTTGTAGCGGCTGGTTGCAAACAATCGCCGGTCCTCGTCTGATCTGGCAGTCCTGTTCAAATATTCAGACTTGAAATGAGCCAGATACCAGACCCCGTCATCCATTCCCTCCGGATCATAGTTAACGAGCGCTACCTCTTCGGGGGAATCCAATTGAGGGAGTGCGCCCACCCGGGCTCTCATAAAAAAACGTAAGTCTTTGTGCTTCTTGCCGCGGAGATAGGCATTCAAGAATTCTGGGTGCGAGGGATTGTAGAACGCGGCCATCAGGTCGGCGTCCACATTGTCCATGGTTTCTCCCTGCAACAAAGATTGGGTAAAGCCCAAAGCGTGCTCGCGCCGCGTTCGCATCCTTTCTCGCCATTGTTTGAGGGCGGCGGGAGCTTCGGCCGGCGTTCCCGTTTGTTGCACAAGCGCAGGAAGAAATTTGGACCATTGCTGCCGGGTGAATCGGAAAACAATTTCAGTGAAGTCCTCATCGTTCTCCGGAGATCCCGTACGCCGCTGAAGTTCCCGAGCGTCGGCGGGAAGCACGGGCTTAAGATTGAAATGGCCTTCCCCAACGAAGATCGCGCCTGTTTCGATTCCATCCACCGGGTTCAATACTGTCAGCGTTCCTTGCTGAAAATGGAATGTCGCAACGTCCCAAGTTAGAGTGAGGTTGTCGAGCCGATATGTTTGGCCCAGCCCAATGTCGCGCAGTTGCCGGTAGAGAGGATCGGAGTTGGCGAATGCGGCATTCTTGCCGGAAACGGTGACGCTCACCTGCTCCTTAGCAACAGCAAGCGTGAGTTGTAACTGTAGAGTCCCTTTCAGTTCGATGGTTTTCGTCACCGAGCTCGAAGCCTTCGCTCGTTATCCGAAGCAAATAGGTCCCGGGCTTCAAGTCCGGCGAGACAAATTTGCCCAAGCCGTCGGATGAAAGCACTACAGGATGCTCTAGCCCTCCCCTGGAGATCTCGATTCGTGCCTGAGGAATTACGGCACCCGATGAATCCTGGATAGTTCCGGAAATAGTGTCGGCCCGTAAGCAGACTGGCGCGATCAAACAAAGGAGTAATAACGCCAGCTTTAACGCGAAAGAAAAATGTCACGGAGAAAAGCCAGAAAGGTAGACATAACGTGAATGCGATGGATTGTAACATCAGCTTTCTCTCCCTAGTCCCAGCTGTGAGCCTTGCCGGGAAGGGCATCTGCCAGATTCCGATGATCGCACATCGAGGTGTGAGCTTCCTCACTGACAGGATCGAATAATTTTCGTTCAATCGACGCGAAAGATTCGCCTCCTCGAAGAGCAGTTCCACGCCGGTTGAGACGCAGCACCCCCCGAGGCGAAGGGCCCCTCTTCTCCGACTGTTACGTTTTGCTGTCCGACATTTCACAGCCAGGGTTCCTACCCTGCGCAACACCATGATTGCACGTGAACAAGGAGGACATTATGCAAGTGCGTCAGAAACTCAATGCTTTAACATTCCTTAGCGCTATAACCCTATTGGTTTTGCTGGCATTTCCCGTCCAGGGATATGCGCAGAAATTCACAACATTCGACGTCCCGGGCGGGGGTCCGGGAGCTCGCCAAGGCACCATGGCCATCGGCATCAATGCGCGCGGATCGGTGGTTGGGCAATACATGGACGCGAACGGAGCGAATCACGCATTCCTGCGCAAGCCCACGGGCAAATTCGTAAAGTTCGATCCTCCGCAGGCAGTGAACACATGGGCCTATGCCATGAATAGCAAAGAGACGATCGCAGGATGGTACGCGGATGCTGGAAACGTGTGTCATGGCTTCCTGCGCAACACTGACGGAACTCTCACCGCCTTCGACCCTCCCGGCGCGGGTACACTCTCCGGTCAAGGTACTTGGCCGGCAGACATCAATGACCTTGGGATGATCGCGGGATTCTACGTTGACCTGAACGGCGTGTCTCACGGCTTCGTGCGCGATGCCGGTGGCAACTTCACCAGCTTCGATGCTCCGGGCGCAGGCACTGGTGCCGGACAGGGTACCCAACCCCTGTACTTCTCTGCCCTCACCTCTTACGGCGTGATCACGGGAATCTACATTGACGCAAACGGAGCCCTCCATGGCTTCGTACGCCCCGTCAACGGCATTATCAAGTCAATCGATGTTCTTGGCGCAGGCACTGGTGCGTATCAGGGAACAGAGCCGGTGAGCATCAACCGATTCGGGGAAATCACGGGCACCTATATTGACGGGAACAATGTCTTTCACGGATTCCTGCAGGACAAAAAGGGTGCCTTGCTGACGTTCGACGTTAAGGCTGCAGGCGTAGGCGCTGGGCAGGGAACAATTCCGGAAAGCAACAACCGTCCGGGGGCGATTGTCGGAAACTACATCGACGCATATGGAGCGAATCATGGTTTCCTGCGTGGCTCACCCAACGGCACAATCACTTCGTTCGATGTTCCAGCGGCTGGCAAAGCGTCAGGCCAAGGCACCTTCCCAACTAGCAATAATCGGAAGGGAGTCATCGCCGGATACTACATTGACGCGAGCGGTGCGTATCACGGCTTCATTCGCAACTAATCGAATCTAAAACTTGCAAGCCGCCCGATGGCTGGGCGGCTTTTCTTTTGCAATCGTGACAAAGGTGGGGAGCCCGTAAGCTGCGCGGAGTCAGTCCTGGTTCTTACCGACGAGCCAGCTTACTGCGGTAGTCCCACCTTGCGCACGAGCTCGGCGAATCGCGGATCGGAGCGCAGAGGATCAAATTGGAAGTAAGTGTTCAACCCGATCAGCAGCCAGTCGTGTTCGCTATAAGCAATGTCGAGCCAATGGAAGGCTTGCTCCTTATCTCCCAAGTCGGCGTAGAAGCGGGCGATGGCCAGCGCTGAGGCGTATCCATTTTTACGTTGCGCCAGCCGGAATTCAATAGCATTGGTGAGAGCGCCTTTCCATCCGCGCGGAACGAAATCCCCGTTCCATGACGTTACCTAATTCAAGATCGCTTCGGTTGTTGGAGAGTTTGCCACAAATCTTCCATTGCTCGATGACTTGCGGGTACATCCGTTTGCCCCAATAAGCGTAGGCCAGGCAATCATGCGCGATGCCGAAGTCAGGGTTGTCATTGACCAGCTTGCCGCAAATCTCAATGGCTTCGTCGTACTGGTGCGCCCAGACGCGGATACCGCCGGCAACACGGGTGATAACCGGAGACTGCGGATCAAGCTCGCGCGCATGATTGACTTCAGCAATCGCTTCCTGTTCTCTGCCGCCAATCATGCCGATGTCATCGGCGTACCACTGTCGAGCCGTGGCATCGTTGGGATCGAGCTCGAATGATTTCTTGAACTCAGCCTCACCCGCTGCAAAATCCCAGTCGTATTGCATCTCGTTGCTGCCGAGAACAGCATGCGGATGAGCGAGGGTCGGATCGAGTTCGAGCGCCTTGCGGGCGGCGTTGTTCGATTTGGGAAAGTCTTCGTTCTGATTGCCGCCATAATTTGGGAGCACGGAGTAGACGTCGGCCAGACCTGAATAGGCCTGAGCGTAGCCGGGATCCTTCGCGATCGCCTGGTTGAAATAGGAGACTGCTTTTTCAAGCTCAGAAGAAGTGCGATTGTTCCATGCGTAACGGCCTTTCAGGTAAAGCTCGTAGGCTTCCGGATTCCGCGTGCCTTGCCGGATGACCTGCTGTTTTTCGGAGCTGCTGAGCTTGGAATGCACCTTTTCTGCGATGTCGCCCGCGATCTGCTCCTGCAAGGCGATGATGTCCGCGCTCTTACCACTGTAGTGGTGCTCCCATAGTTCGGTGTTGTCGTGCACATCGATGAGCTCGGCGCTTACTTCGATGCCATCCCCGTGCGACGTTACCCGTCCGCTCACCAGCGCGGTCACTCCCAGCTCTCTTCCGGCCTTTTGCGCATCGATATCCTTTCCTCTGTACCGGAAGACTGAGTTGCGGGACTTGACCCTGAGCTGAGGCACATAGGCGAGGTTGCCAATCAACGATTCGGTGATGCCGTCGCTGAGATAGTCGGTATTGGCGTCTCCATTGGCGTTGGTGAAGGGGAGGACGGCGATGGAATCGGCGTCGGGGCGTCGATTGAACAACGACAGACTTAAGGCTCCTAAGGCAAAAGCGGCCGCTGCGACCAGGGCGGTGATCTTCCAATTTCTGGCCACCCAGTGCCAACGTCCTGCGGATGCTGGCTCAGGGGTGAGGCCGGACAGGTCTTCCTCTTCGGGGTCCGCAACCACTGCTTCCAGTGGAGGTTCGATGTGCGTCGGAGCAATCCAGCGGTAGCCGCGGCGGTCGATGGTCTCGACGAAGATCGGATTCTCGGCTGAATCTCCGAGCGCCTCACGCAAGCGCTTGATCGCGCTGCGGGTCCCGAGATCAAAATCGACGAACACGTCCCCGGGCCACAACGCCTGACGGAATTCTTCCCGCGTGATGACTTCGTTCGGACGGCTCAGCAAGAGTTTCAGCGCGCGAAAAGGCAGGTCTTGAATCCTGACCTTGACTCCGTTCTTGCGCAACTCACCCGTGCGCAGGTCCGCCTCGAACACGCCGAAGAGGATGACCGTCGGCGTGCGATTCAACGAGTTAATAGGCATAAACGGGGTCGTTTCGGGGGAGGAAGCAAGTCTACCATCAAACAAATCACGGCGGGAAGCGAACTCTGCCTCGCCTTCGCCTTTCTTTTCAGGCCTTCTTGAGCTGGGTTTCCCAGACAACAACTGCGCGCATTCGACTGTAAGTAAACCTTTTAGCGCGTCACATTCGCTGCACGCACGCATCACGGCCGGAACATTGACCACGGGCCGCAGTTAGGGCACATTGAGCGCCGCATTCAAAGAAGCACGGCACGCTTCGTCTTCCCTTAACGAGGACATGTTGAGAAGCCGCACACGGAGGAAGCGATGAAAAACCGCGCGATTGCAATCCTGCAGGATTCGATGCGCGCCGTCCGTTGGAAGGTTTTGCTGAGCATTTCCCCCAAAGTCCGAATCAGCTTCAAAAGCGCAAGTTTCACTCAAGGAGATCTTTAAATGTCGATCCGAAGCATGATCCCTGGTGTTGTTATGACTCTCGTTTTGTTGATCGCATCACTCCCGGCTGCGGCCCAGGACGGCGCGGCTAAAGGACAGAGTCCGACGGTCACGCACAACACCTGGACGAGCGGCGCGCCGATGCCGACACCCGTATATTATTCGGCCGCGGGCGCACTCAAGGACGGAATCTACGTTGTCGGGGGCGGGGTGACTTACACCACCTTCACTTCCGCCGTGCAGGTTTACAACCCGGTCACGAACACTTGGAGCGCCGGCGTGTCGTATCCGACGCCAATCGTCGAGGCGGCTTCTGCGGTGGTGAAGAATGTGTTGTACATCTTCGGCGGCAGCACCGATGGATCCACTTGGACGAATGCAGTGTGGGCCTACAACCCGAAGACGAAGACCTGGTCCCCAAAAGCCGCCATGCCCACTGCGCGAGTCGGGGCCTCTGCCGTCGTGGATAAGGACATCGTTTACGTGATCGATGGATATAACGGCGGCTATTTGACGACCGTCGAAAGTTATAACACCACGACGGACACCTGGACCGAAGAGGCGCCCGAGCTGGTGGCGAAAATCCAGTTTGTGGCTGGGTTGATCGGAAGCAGCATTGTGGCCACTGACGGAGTCAACTCCGGCAATGTCGCCATGGCCGACAACGAAGTCTATAACACGGCCACGAATGTATGGACTTCCGTCACGGCCGATCCCACGGCGCGAACCGGCGCTTGCGGCGGGGCCATCGGGCCAGCGTTATACGTCGCAGGAGGCTACGACTTCCAGACCGTCACTTTAACCGAATCGTTCAAGGTGTCCAGCAAGAAATGGACAACGCTGGCGGTCATGCCAGAAGCCACACTGTTCCCTGCTTCAGCAGTTTATAAGAAGCAACTGTACTGCATCGGCGGCATCACCACGTTCGAGGGGACAATGCTCGGGAACGTGCAGATCTATCAGCCGTAAACCCTGAACTCGCGCCTGGCTTTCCCCTTATATCCAAATGCAGTGAACCCAAAAATTCGATCGAGGAGATTTCTTGATGTTGATGCGAAGCATGATCTCAAATGTCTTTTTTACGCTTGTGCTTGCCGGCGTCTCGCTACCTGCAGCAGCGCAATCCGATTTAATTCATAAGCAGTCCCCTGAAGTCACGCACAACGCTTGGACGAGCGGAGCGGCCT
Source organism: uncultured Acidobacteriaceae bacterium (assembly GCA_963822545.1). GTDB lineage: Bacteria > Acidobacteriota > Terriglobia > Terriglobales > Acidobacteriaceae > Acidiflorens. The sequence continues at coordinate 761,636 of CAWGIB010000006.1, read as the reverse complement.
TGCCGACGGCGGTCAGCTTTGAAATGACGGGAGTGATCAAAGGCAGCATCTATGTCGTCGGCGGATACACCGCCTCCGCAGTCGTTGCCAACAACCAAATCTATGACATCGCCACAAACAGCTGGAGCAGCGGCCCGGCACTCCCATCGGCAACGGCTCAGGGAGCGAGCGCGGTCGTGAAGAACGTCTTGTATGTCTTCGGAGGAAGCAACAATGGTGGCGGGGCGGTGACAAACGCCGTCTGGGCCTATAACTCCAAGACGAAAACCTGGATTGCCAAGGCAGCGATGCCGACAGCACGAGGCAGCGCGGTCGCAAGCGTGGAAAAGAACATCATCTACGTGATTGGCGGCTATGCCAACGGCGTTCGGCTGAACACGGTCGAAGCCTACAATCCCGCGACCAATACGTGGACCGAGGAAGAGCCGCTGCTCGAAGGAAAGTCGGAGCCGGCGGCGGGAACAGTCGGTACCACGATTGTAGTGGCAGGGGGATACGCGCAGTCCGGAGACGATGGGGACAACGAGGGCTACAACGTGGCCACAAATTCGTGGACGTCCTTTAAGGCTGATCCGAGTCCGCGAAACGGTGCCTGCTTCGGCTCGGCCAAGGGTTCGCTTTATGTTGCGGGCGGAGCTGACAACACCGCACCCGCGGAAACTACCAACGAGTCGTACAAGGTGGCCAAGAACACGTGGACAACCCAGGCTCCCTTACCGCTAGCCGTCTCGGTTCCTGGCTCGGCTGTTTATAAGGGGCTGTTGTACTGCATCGGCGGCGCCAGCAGCGGGAGTGTTTTTCAGAACACGGTTTACAACAACGTGCAGATTTATCAGCCGTAGCAACAGGCAAAAGAAAACGAGCAGACAAAAGATCCTACAACCACCAAGAGAGGGAAACTATATGAAGGCGACTTTTTTAGTGTTCTCGGCAGCGTTGTTATTAATCGCGATGAGCGTGGTCGGCGGCGCTCAGATGCCTGAGGTCACCCATAACACGTGGACCAGCGGCGCTGCGATGCCGACGGCTCTTAACTGGCCGGCAATCGGAGTTGTCAAAGGAAAGATCTACGTCATCGGGGGATACACAGGTGGCCCGGCTACAAGCGACAACCAAATTTACAATCCGGTCACGAACATCTGGAGCAGCGGATCGTCCATTCCCGCGCCAACTGCTCAGGCGACAGCTGCTGTCGTGAAAAACATTTTGTATGTTTTTGGCGGCAGCAACAACGGCGGAGGAACGGTATTCAATACGGTTTGGGCGTACAACCCGAAGACCGATACGTGGACACCGAAATCCGCGATGCCCACCGCGAGATGCAGTGCCACGGCAGTAGCTGGCAAGAACAACATCATCTATGTGATTGGCGGCTACAACGGAAGCCGGCTCTCCACAGTGGAAGCCTACAATCCGGCGACCGATACCTGGACGGAAGAAGCCGGACTCCTACTGGGCAAGTCAGAAATTTCTGCGGCATTGAGCGGAACAACGATCATAGCGGCGGACGGGTTCAGCGGCAGCGACACGGGCGACAACGAAGCCTACGACATTGCCACCAATACCTGGACGCATCTCGCGTCCGACCCCACCGGGAGAAACGGGTCGTGCTTCGGCACGGTCGGCGCGAAACTCTTCGCCTCGGACGGCAACACCAGCGGGAACGGCACGGTCATGTTGATGGAGGCATTCAATCTGAAAAAGAACACGTGGACTACGCTGGCTGCCATGCCGAACACCGTGACCGATTCAGGCTCCGCTGTCTACAAAGGGAAGCTTTACTGCATCGGTGGCGGGAACTGGGCTGTGCCGCCGAACAATACCGTCTACAACTACGTGCAGATTTATCAGCCGTAACCTGGCTGGGGGCCGGGTGCTGGGGAAGGCTCCCGGCCGCATTTTTTACGAGCCGCAACAGAGGAAACTATGAGGACTATTTTTCGGTCAATCGCAATATCGACCCTGTTGCCTTGTCTGGCTTCGCTTGTCGTGGCACAGGCTCCCGCAGTCTCCCATAACACATGGACAAGCGGCACCGCTCTGCCCACTGCTCGTTTTGGCGCGTTTGCGGGAGCGGTGGGAAAAAACATCTATGTCATCGGAGGCGCCACCACCTCCGGCTACCAGGCCACCGGCGTGAATGAAATCTACAACACGAAAACGAATAAGTGGACGACGGGCGCGCCTGACCCGACACCGCGTGAACTCGGAGCTTCGGCCGTAGTCGACGGTATCTTGTACGTAATTGGCGGAAGCACGAGCGGTTCCAACCCTGTGGCGCTGGTCGAAGCCTACGATCCCGTCTCCAATACCTGGAAAACTAAGTCGCCCATGCCAACCGCGATGAACAGCATGCCGGCGGTCGTCGATAAAAATGTGATCTACGTTATTGGCGGCTACAACCCGAATGCGCAGGTCTGGTACGACACCGTGGAGGCTTATAACACCACTACCGATGCCTGGACCGAAGAGTTGCCTTTGCTGCTCGCGAAGAGTTGGGAAGCGATAGGTCTGCTGGGATCGACAATCGTGGCAGCAGACGGAAACGTTGCACCCAATGGAAACTCCACCAACGAGAGCGAGGGCTACAACGTAAAGAAGAATATCTGGACGGAACTGACGCCCGACCCTACTGCGCGACAGCAATCCTGTTTCGCGGCAATTAAGGGCCAATTGTATGTTGCCGGCGGTTTCGCCAACGGAACTACGTTGAGCGTCAACGAAGCGTACAACGCAAAAACCAAATCCTGGGCGAGCCTCGCCGCGATACCGAACGCCGTTCAGACACCTGCTTCAGCCACGGTTGGTGGGCGGCTCTATTGCTTTGGCGGCTCTTCGGCTGGTCTAGGGAACATCTTCGACTACGTCCAGATTTATCAACCATAGTATGGAAGGACGAGAGAAGGACCACCGATCCTCGGCGAACGTAGAAGCACAATCGAATTATTGGAGGAACCATGAAAAACCATATGTTGTTAGCCCTTTTGTTTGTCCTTTGCCTCGGCACGGGATTGGCGAATGCAGCCAAGAAGACTATCAGCCTCGCCTCGTTCGTGAACGACAGCTGGTGTGGAAGGACATTACTTGGTTGCGGCACCTTCCCCTACGGCACGAAACACTATGACGGGATGACCTACGCCATCCAGGGAAACAAGCAGGGAACGGCCAGCACCGCATGGTTCGCTTCGGTGGCGGCCAACCAGGGCAGCGGAGCTGTGTCGATCACAATTCCGGTCAATGTGGCCAAGGTCAAGACCGTCTATACGCTCATGAACACGGAGTGGGGATCGACGCAATCAGGCCTCATCAGCGTTACTTTTACGGGAAGTGGCGGCGCAACGTGGACCGTCGATCTAACCGGAGGTGTTAACGTCCGCGACTACAACAACGGAAATTACACGAATACCTGCCTCTGCCAGTTACCCGGAGGAGTAGGGCAATCCGGGGCGATCAATGCCTGGACCAACGGAAGTAGTCCGCAGCGATTGGATGAGCAACTGTATGAGCTGCCCGCGTCATTCGCCAGCCAGACCTTGGAAAGTATCACCATCACAGACAATGGAGGCGAGAACGTGCAACGCGCCATTTTAGCGGCGGTAACGGTTTCCACCACCGCTCCATAGTTGGGAGCCGAGACCCAGCGCGTAAGACTGGATTTGTCGACAAGAACTTAAACAAATGAATTCAAGAGGGAAACCATGAAACAACACAAGATTGCCATTATGATGCTGGTCCTTTTCCTCGGCAGGGGGATTCGCAAAGGCAGCCACCTCACCAACCACGACCATTGACATTTCTTCCTTCGCGGACACTACATGGTGCGCAAGCACCTTCATCAATTGCTCCACCTTCCCCTTCGGCGAGCAAACCTACAACGGTATTCCTTTCCTCATTCCGGGGAACGCCCAAGGGACGGCAAATAACCTCTGGTACTCGTATGTGGCGGCAGGTGGGGGCAATAGTACGGTATCGGTCACGATCCCGATCAACGTTGCCAAAGTCAAGACAGTCTACACGCTCATGAACACCGGTTGGGGTACAACACAGTCCGGCCTGATCAGCGTTACCTTTTCGGGAAGTGATGGAGCCTCTTGGACCTTCAATCCCGTCGGCAACGTAAACGTCCGCGACTATAACCAAAACGGCAGCACTACCAACGGTATCGTGTGCCAATTGCCCGGGGGCGTCGCGAAATCGACCACCATCAACGCGTGGGTGAATGGCCAGGGTCAGCGGTTGGATATGCAGATTTATGAGCTGCCGGCAGCGTTCAAGAAGCAAACGCTAGTAAGCATGACAATTACAGACAGCGGAAGCACCAACGTGCAACGCAGTTTCATCACCGCGCTGACGGTTTCCACCGCCGCTCCGTAGAGAGCAGGCGCGAGAACAAATTACAGGATTGAACCGGCTCCAGTGGGCGTGCAATCGTAAACGAGAAATCCGACACCGGCGTGACTAGTGCCCGATCATGCCCTTGGCCCATGCCAGCACGAGTGCGCCGATAATAATCCGGTAGACGGCGAAGGGAGCAAAGCCGCGTTTTCGTACCCACGCCATAAACCAGACGACCGCTCCGTACGCGACGATGAACGACACTACGAAGCCGATCCCGAGGATTACCCATTCATGAGGCGTGATCTGGGCGACGCCGATGGGATTTTCATCTTTTCCAGAGAGCGATTTGTACAGCGTGTAAAGTGTGGCCATCGCCATCGTTGGCATGGAGAGAAAGAAGGAAAACTCCAGAGCGGCCGCGCGTGACATTCCTGCAACCTGCCCTGCTGCGATAGTGCACATCGAGCGGGAAGCGCCTGGAAAAACAGCGGAGAGAATCTGGCAGGCGCCGATCCAGATAGCCTGCCCTCCGTGAACATCATCCATCTTCCACGTATGGATGGGGGAGCCGGGTGTATCCGGTCCCGCTTTTTCCCATGGCGCTTTCATCGCATCGATGACCCACATCACGATGCCGCCGAGGAGAAGCGACGCTCCCATGACGTAGAGGCTTTCGAGGTTCTTGCCAATTACCTTGGTCAGCAAAAATGCAGGTCCCGCCGTCACGACAAAAGCAATCATTACCAGCGATAAGCGGATGCGTAAGCGGCGTGCAATCGCGATGCTCACCCTCCGGCCAAGTGGAAATCAGTTTGGCAATATGGGAGCGAAAGTAAATGGGCAGAACCAGAATTGCTCCCAACTGAATGACGATGGAATACATTTTCCAATAGCCGCTGGAGAGCGGTAGGTGCATGAGTTCTTCCACTAGGCGCAGATGCGCTGTCGAACTGACAGGCAGAAACTCAGTCAGACCTTCAACAATTCCCAGCAATACGGACAGAAGATAATCGCTCAATTTTTTCCCCGGCGGTCGTACCAGTATCTCAGAAAGAAGATGAACCGCAGGTTACGAAGCTTGAGTCATCTAGTTACCTTCAGCGTATCTGCGAAAGAAACTCTGCGCCTTCCATTGCGGTCTCTGCGATCCTCTGGCCGACGTTGATCAGCAGGCGGCGGACGATCTCCTCGTACTTCGCAGCAGCGGCGAAATCGACCGGCTGGTTCACGTCGTCCGATGGAGCGTGGTAACGATGGGTCAGCCAGTCTTTGAAGGTCTGTTGTTCGGGCGAGCCGAGTTCGAAGCTCACATCCATCATGACGGCTGGAACTCCATGCCGTATGAAGTTGTATTGGTCGCTCCTGATGAAGATGTTGCGAAGCGGTTGTGGATCGGCCTGAACCTTCACCCCCATCGACTCGTCCGATTTCGCGCGCGCGGTCTCCCAGATCAGACTCTGCCATGCCATGCACAGTTAGAATCTTTAGGCGGCACGATGGGCAGGAACATATCCACGTTGACGTCGGCGACAATTGATTTGGCCGGAACAGTCGGATGCGCAGCAAAGTATTTCGACCCTAGCAAGGCCTTTCTCTTCCGCCGTCACCAGAATGAGCAGGATCGAGCGGCGTAGCTTTTCTGGATTTTTCTTGAAGCTCGCGGCCATGTCGAGAACCAGCGCGCTGCCCAGAGCCGTCATCCATGGCCCCGTTGTAAATGCGGTCTCCATTGATCGGTTCGCCAATTCCTACGTGATCGAGATGGGCCGAGAGCACAACGTATTCATCTTTTACTGCGGGATCGCTGCCCGGGATTTTGGCGACTATGTTGGCAGATTCGACCTTAGTGAGGTCGACGTGCGTTTTTGCTTCGAGAGAAACGGCCAGCGGGAAGTGCGGCATCGGCTTGCGATCTTTGCCGAGCGCGGCGATTTCGGCGAAGGTATGTCCGGAGCCGGCAAAAAGTTTCTCCGCGCTTGCGGGATTGACCGTGGCCGCCAACTTCTCGCCGGCAGTCTCGTTGAATTCGGGATAGTCCAACTCCATCGAGGGATGCGCGCGGTTGAGCGAGATACGAGACCACGGGAATGTCCATGGAAGCTGGGATTGATCAACGTAACGACGCCCACAACGCCGGCGGCGCGCAGGGTTTTCCATCGCTCGGCAGCAGTCTGGTAGTGCGAGGCGAGCGCGCCGGGGATTTCCGATGGTGACCCGCTGAAGATGACCGCAATCTTCCCGTGCAGGTCGAGCCCGGCGAAGTCGTCGTAATTGTTTTCTGGAACCTTGAGACCATAGCCAACGAAGACCAGCGGAGCGCTGACTTCAGGCGCAGGCATAACCCGCGTGCTGATAATAGCGTCTTCTCCAAGTACGAGCGGTTCGCGCTTGCCATCGCGGACGAGCGCGAGACTGCAATCTTTCTCGACGATCTGGCGTGAAACAAACTTGACGGGCTGGTAGTACCCGTTCGTGCCTGCGGGTTCTGCGCCGGATTTCTTCAGTTGCTCGACCACATATTTCTGCGCCTCGCGCTCACCTCGGCTGCCGGTATCGCGGCCTTCCAGTTTATCGTCGGCCAGCACCTTGACGTGATCCCACCAGGTCTCGCCATTGAAGTGGGAAACGGTTTGGGCATTCGAAAACACCGTCAACAACAAAACGAGTGTCGAAATAATTGCTTTGTGTCTCATGAATCCCCCCTACCATCGAAGGGTTCCAGAATATCAGTTCTCTCGGCCCCGGAGTGCCGATGTCCCCACATGCGGTTCAGGAAAATGGGCAAGAAGTAAGTCGGTAAGCGTTACTGAATCGAGTTCCCGTAAGTGGGCACGCCTTGCTGCACCAGATAAAGCAGGGTTTGCCCCCGCGTTGCCCAATCGCTTTGCGGATATTGCGTGATCAGCGCCTGTGCCAGCGCAATCGCTTGATTCTTTGCCTGTTCCGATTTCTTCGGCTGCTCTTCTGTCTTGTAGATTTCGATCAAGGCGGCGCGTCGAGAGGCAGCTCTATAAAGAGCCTCCGGCGCCGCCGGCGATTGCGGATGATCCTTCACATACTTCTCGTAAACATCCGCTTCCTTGTCGGGACACTTCGAAGCGCCTTGCCAATCTCCGCAGAGCTTGTTGTCGATCAGATGAAAAATGGCGAGTTGGGCCCACTTCGTGTCGGGAAACTTCTTCATCACCATCCTCATCTGTTCTTCCGGAATTGCTTGACGGTAGAACGATTCCTTTTCGTGGGCGGATGGACGAGAGAGAAAGTCTGCTCGATCGATCTGCCACTTGATATCCGCTGAACGATAAAGAGCTTCGCCTGCGAGCGGAGAAGTTGGGAACAGATCGTAGACGCGGCGATAAAGTCTTAGCGCATCCTGCGCTGCGCCGCGCCGTCCATGGCTCCGGCTACCTTCATCTTCAGCATCCACGGCAGAACCGAAGAGGATCCGGTCACCATTTGCCGTGGACGGCCAAACCACGCCCACATCGAGGATCCATCCGGTCACGGTTTTGCGATCCGCTTCGTCGTCTTCCACAAAATTAGGGTCGGGAACATTCGCATAGCCTAGAAGCGCTTCAACCTGGAGCCAGTTCCGGCTTTTGTCCAAGAAGGATGATCTCGCGCCCTCGTTCGACCTCAACCAGCTTGTGAGAATTAGCGTCGGGAGAAAGATAAATGACAGCTTCGCGAACAATGGTGCCATGATCGGCAGCCATGAGCGGCATACTCGCCAGCATAAAGAGGCCAGCGAAAACCAACGCCGGGAAAACCCGAAGCTTGGAAATAGCTCTCAAGTTAGTATTGGTGTCCGAGATCGAGAGTAGCATGCAGATGTTAGATGCCGGCAATGGGCTCAACTAGATGGCAAGTCCGGTCAGGATTTCTTGCGCTTGGTCTTACTCTCTTTCTTTACAATTGCTCTGGCTTGCCTGCACGTGCTTCTGTTTCGGCTCCTTCCGGTTCGATTTGGCATTTTTATCGACTCGCAATCTCCACGCCGTATGCAAGGCTCCCGTCAAAATATCTTCTTTTACAGCAGCCAGCCGGACGTGAGTCATGCCCATCCGTCCCCATCCGCCGGCAATCGGAAGAAAAATTTCCGGGAGTTCCTCGATGAAAGCTGCCTGCTGTTCGGAGGTCAGCTTAAGGTTGCCATAGCCCTGCTTGGCGGACGCAAGAGTGGCAAAAATGTGGCCGCCAACGCGGAAATCGGGTTGCCCCATGTGCGAGCTTTCCTCGGCGCCTTCAAAACTCAGCGCAATCCGGCGAAAGTCGTTTGCGGTCATGGGGACGCTCCTGATCACCATAGTTTCCCATAGTCTTCTATGAGTTACCTAGAAATCGCGTCAACTCTGCTATCGTTTCTGGAGTACCCAGATCGGGTACCGGTTCCTTCAAAATTAGATGATGGCGTTCCAACGCAAAACTTATCTCGTCGTCTGTTTGATGGCAGCGGCCACGCTTTTTTCGGCATCGCGAATCTCGTTTGGGCAGACGCCCGAAAGCATGAGAATTGCTGTGGATGGAATCGTTCGTGACTCGTCCGGCGCTGTAATTTCAGCCGCTTCCGTGAGGCTGGAAAACGGAGCGTTCCAAGCCTCAACCACAACCGACGGGCACGGTCACTTCTCATTCGCCGCGGTGCCACAAGGGATGGATACCGTCACTGTCTCGGCGGCGGGATTCGGCGAGGTCCGCAAGGACTGGACGTCCGGCGGCGCTGCTCTTCATCTCGAGATCGCTCTCGAACCTTCCTCGGCAAACGAGCAGGTGTTGGTGTCGGCTGCCCGCAGCGAAATTCGGCTCGCCGAGACACCGGGCAGCAACGTACTCCTTTCTGCCACTGACCTGGCCGCGTCACCCGTGCTTCGCGTGGACGATGTGTTGCGCGAGGTGCCTGGCTTTTCGATCTTCCGCCGCTCCAGCAGCCGTACCGCCAACGCCTCGCTCCAAGGCGTTTCTCTTCGCGGTTTGGGCGGCACCGCGACCAGCCGCGCCCTGGTTCTGGCAGATGGCATTTCATTGCTGGATCCATTCGGAGCCTGGGTTTATTGGGATCGCATTCCGACAACTGCAATCTCCAGCGTCGAAGTGGTGCGCGGCGGCGCTTCAAATCTCTATGGCAGTGAGGCGATGGGAGGAGTGGTGCAGTTCCTGATCCGCGAACCCGAGGCCCCCGCTGTTTCGCTGGAAACCTCCTACGGCAATGAGAACACTCCCGATCTTTCCGTGTGGACGGGAAGCCGCTCCGGGCCATGGGACTATTCGGTTGCAACCGGCCTGTTTCGCACGGACGGCTTCATTCTCGTGCCCGATTCGCAGCGCGGCTCCGTGGACGTAAATGCCAACGTGGAAGATGCGTCCGTATATGCGCCGTCTCGGCCATACCCTGGGAGCGAATGGCAAAGTCTTCCTGCGCGGAAATTTTTTCAATGAGTTCCGCAATAACGGAACGCCCTTTCAGACCAACGACACCCATCTCGGTGAAGGCGCTGGTGGCCTTGACCGGCGTTTTGGCCCCAAGGATACGCTTTCTGTACGGATGTACGGCGATGTAGAGACTTATCACCAGACATATTCTTCTATTTCGACGGATCGAAACACCGAGACTCCGACGTCAACACAGCATGTTCCCGAGCAGATAGTCGGTGGCGGAGCGCAGTGGACGCACCTTCTCGGCAAGAGTCAAACTCTGATCGGCGGCATGGATTTGAATGAAGTGATCGGATGGAGTGACGACTTTCTTCTGGCCGGCCCCAACCGCGCCCGCACCGGCGGCGGACGCCAGCGCACCCTCGGCTGGTTTGGTGAGGACGTCTTCCATCGTTCGAAGTGGACGGTAATCCTCTCTGGACGCCTTGATCACTGGAGCAACTTCGCCGGAATGCTGATTACCGCTCCGGTTTCCGGCTCACCAACGACTACGGTCTATCCCGATCGAAGCGACCTGGCATTCAACCCGCGTCTGTCAGTGCTGCGCACCTTGAACGAACATTTCTCAGTGACCGCTTCGATCTATCGTGCATTTCGCGCGCCGACGCTCAACGAGTTGTACCGGACATTTCGGGTCGGGAATGTCACCACGTTCAACAATCCGGCGCTCAATGCCGAGCGCCTGACCGGTGCGGAAGCGGGTATGAATGTCACCGGTTGGGATCACCGCGTGAACGTGCGCGGAACATTTTTCTGGAGCGACATTGTGAACCCGGTGGAAAATGTAACCATCTCGGCGACGCAGGCGCAAAAGGAAAACCTCGGCCGCACGCGCTCGCGAGGGGTCGAACTCGACTCTCAGCTGAAAATCACCCGCGATATTCAGATAACAGCCGGGTATGCCTACACGGCCGCGATGGTAGTGAGTTATCCGCTCAGCCCCGGCGGCGTCGACCTAACCGGACTCGATGTCCCCCAGATTCCGCGGAATGTCTTCACCTGGGAGGCGCGCTATTGGAATCCTTCGCGTCTTTTCTTGAGCGTCCAAGGCCGCTTCGTTGGAAGGCAATTTAATGATGACCAGAATGTGTATCCGTTGAACAAGTTCTATACCATGAATCTGGAAGTGGGACGCGCAGTCACGCGTAACTTCGAAATTTTTTCGGCTATCGAAAACCTCACCAACCAGCGCTATCAGGTGGCGAGCACGCCTGTGCCGAATCTACCCCCGCTATTGAATCTCGGCCCGCCAATTCTCATTCGCGGCGGAGTGCGCCTGAACTTCCCGGCCGGAAGAAAATAGCCCCGGAATTTACGCCACTTGCGCTTATCGTTGCCTTCCCAACGACTGTCGTTGACAAGTATGCAATCCCTCCTGTAATACAACCGCAATCATGTCTTCTGCTGTTGGGCCGGAAGTCACAATTCGCGACCTTCGCACGATCGACGATCTCAGGCAGTTGCGGGCGGTTGAAAAAGAGGTTTGGGGGATGGCCGACGACGATGCCATCGCCCTGACGCTGGCGATCGCCTTGAAGGCTGCGGGCAACATCTTTCTTGGGGCATTCGAGAAAGGAAAGATCGAGTCTCACAAGCCGGACAAAGACGGCAAAGACAAAGAAAAGATGATCGGGTTTGCCTTCGGATTCCTGGGGCGTGAGCACGGGCAGACGACGCTCCATTCCCACATGCTCGCCGTGCTCGATGCATACCGGCATCTTGATCTGGGAGCAAAGCTCAAGCACGCGCAGCGGGAACGTGCGCTGGCCATGGGCGTCCACGAGATGACCTGGACCTACGATCCCTTGCAAAGCCGCAATGCCCATTTCAACTTTGCTAAGCTGGGCGTCGTGTCCGAAACCTACAAAGTGGATTTTTACGGGCCGGAGACTTCCAGCATGTTGCATCGCAACGGGACGGATCGCTTATGGGTGCGCTGGTTGCTGAATTCGCGCAGAAGCCGAGACCGGATCGGCGGCAAGAACAGTCGCGCGGAAACTATCGACGCGCTGCGACTGCTGGCTCCGCTGGTGCGGTTTGAAGCAAAAGGTACACCCGCCCGCGCCGAATTGGCGGAAGCGCTTGGACGCGAGCGCGTGAGTATTGAAATCCCGGGAGACATTCTTGCCGTAGAGCAGGCCGACATGGGACTGGCCCGGGAGTGGCGCGAGGCGACCCGATGGGCGTTTCGAGAAAGCCTCAAAGCGGGGTTCGTTGTGACTGAATTTTGCCGGTCCGTTCGCGGGCAGCAGGGTCCGGGCGCGTATCTGCTGCAACGAGGCAAAGCGCAGGAAATTGTTGGAGAATGAAAAGCCGGTTTTCCTATGGCGCCAGGACTACATGCTGCGCGCCTTTGACAGCGCGCATGTATTGGGCACGCTCGAAGGCGGATGGGTCAGCGCAGTTCCTCTGGCTCATGCTGCCTTTCATCTGCTGAACCGACTCGTATTCGTGTGCTTCCATCCACTCCCGAACGCCTTGCTCGATCGAGCGCAGGTGATTAATGCCATTGCGAAGCAGAGTGGAACAGAGCATCGTGACATCGGCTCCAACCATGAGCAACTTGATTACATCTTCTGCACTGTGAATGCCGCTGGTGGCCGCGAGTGAAGCCTTCACTTTGCTGTGCAAGACACCGATCCACGTTAGCGGCAGCCGCATGGCTTGCGGAGTGCTGAGCAAAACGTGAGGGGCGAGTTCCAACGATTCAAGATCGATGTCGGGCTGATAGAAGCGATTGAATAGAACGAGGCCGTCAGCGCCCGCTGCGTCGATGCGACGCGCCATGTTTGCAAAATTGGTGAAGAACGGGCTGACCTTGATCGCGACTGGAATGTGCACGGCTGTCTTAACCGCTTTCACAATGTCGATGTAATGCTGTTCCACCTCTGCAGCAGTCACATTGGGATCAGTGACGATCCAATAAATGTTGCACTCGAGCGCGTCGGCGCCCGCTTCTTCAATCTGCGTGGCGTATTGGATCCACCCGCCCACCGAACTTCCGTTCAGGCTCGCGATGATGGGAACTTGAACAGCTGCTTTCGCCTTGCGAATGTGCTCCAGATACTCGTCGGGCCCGAGTCTGAATTCGGCCGGCTCCGGAAAGTAGCTGAGACTTTCGGCGGAGCTGTCGGTGCCTTCCGTCAGATAGAAATCGAGTTCGAGACTCTCCCGGCGGAGTTGTTCTTCAAAAAGAGAATAGAGAACGATGGCGGAGGCGCCCGCATCTTCGAGATGGCGAATGCTGTCGATCTCCTGCGAGAGCGGTGAAGCAGAGGCGACCAGTGGGGTGCGGAGGTTGAGGCCAAGATAGCGGGTTGTCAAATCTGACATTGTCGTTCTCCATTAGTTGCTTTGGGCCGTGAGCGTCGAGCTAAGAGCAAGCAAAACCTGCGAAATCAATAGCCATTTCAGTTTGCTCGAAGCTCATATCTCGTAGGTCGCCCCGCAGCTACTTAACCACCGGATCTGGAACCGGCGTCAGTTTTCTAGACGCCAGATATTCGTAAAACTTGTAGCGCGTCTCGGCGTCATGCTGCGCCTCGGCCCAAAGGTGCTTGGCATCTTCCGGCTTGCTCTTGGTCAGCATTTTGAAACGCGTTTCCATTTGCATGAAATCCTGTACCTTGCGCGTGGGCGAACGCGAATCGAGTATCAGCGGATTCTCGCCGGCGAGGATGCGATCCGGATTGAAGCGGTACAGCAGCCACTGGCCCGAATCGACCGCGGCTTTCTGATTCTGCAAGCCGGTCGTCATGTCGATGCCGTGCGCGATGCAATGAGCGTATGCAATGATGATGCTCGGCCCGTCGTAGGCTTCAGCCTCGAGGAACGCCTTAAGTGTGTGTTCGTCCTTCGCGCCCATGGCGACGCTCGCGACATAGACATTCCCGTAGCTCATGGCCATCATGCCAAGATCTTTTTTGCCACCAGGCTTGCCACCTGCTGCGAATTTGGCGACCGCGCCGCGTGGAGTTGATTTGGATTGCTGTCCGCCCGTGTTCGAATAAACCTCGGTATCGAGCACGAGCAGGTTAACGTTCTTGCCGCTGGCGATCACGTGATCCAAGCCTCCATAGCCGATGTCATAGGCCCAGCCATCGCCGCCGACAATCCACACACTCTTTTTCACCAGCATGTCGGCTAGGGCGAGAAGCTGCTTCGCGTCCGGAGTGTCGACATTCTGCAGCTTATCCTTCAGCGCGGCGACGCGAATGCGTTGGTCGTAGATATCTGACTCATCTTTTTGCGGCGAGTTGAGGAGGCCGTCAATCAATTCGTCACCCACCACGCCGTTGCACCGTTTTACCAACTCGCGCGCGAATTCAGTTTGCTTATCGACGGAGAGACGGAAGCCAAGACCGAACTCTGCATTGTCTTCAAACAGAGAATTCGACCAGGCAGGACCGCGGCCTTCCGCATTTTTTCGTCCACGGAGTTGTAGGTAGATTGCCGCCGTAGATAGAAGAGCAGCCCGTCGCGTTCGCGATAAGCGCTCGATCTCCGAAAAGCTGCGAGAGCAATTTCAGATACGGGGTCTCGCCGCATCCGGAACATGCGCCGGAGAATTCGAAGAGCGGCTCCTGAATCTGTTGCTGGCGAATACTGCTGACTTTAATCGTTCGCCGATCGAGTTCTGGAATCTTTAGGAAGAAGTCCCAGTTGTCGCGTTCGGGAACTCGGAGCGGCGGTTGCGGCGCCATGTTGAGCGCCTTAAGCCGCGTCTCCTGCTTGTTCTTCACCGGGCAGACGTCCACGCAGATGCCGCATCCCGTGCAGTCTTCGGGCGCAACCTGGATGGATAATTTAAGCCCCGCCCATTCCTTATCGCGCGCCGGAGTGGACTTGAAAGTCGCCGGAGCGCCTTCCAGTTCCTTCGAGTCATAGACCTTGATTCGGATCACTGAGTGCGGGCAAACCATCGCGCACTTGCCGCACTGAATGCAGATGTTCGTGTCCCAGACGGGCAGCTCAAGCGCGAGATTACGTTTCTCCCATTTTGCCGTTCCAGTGGGGAATGTACCGTCGATCGGGAAGGCGCTGACGGGAAGTTCATCACCGCGGTTTTCGTAGATCGTGCCGAGAACGTTTCTTTCAAACGCGGACGCATCGGCGGAGAAAGGCTCGGCAAGTTCGAGCGTACTCGTGACCTGGGCCGGAATTTTTACTTCATGCAGGTGGGCGAGGGTTTCATCGACCGCCTTCATGTTTTTCTGCACGATGTCTTCGCCCTTGCGGCCGTAGGTGTCGCGAATCGACTTACGGATGGCTTCGACAGCTTCGTCGCCCGGCAGAACTTTGGAAATCGCGAAGAAGCAGACTTGCAGAATTGTATTCATGCGGCTGCCCATGCCCGTATCACGCGCGACGCTGTAGCCGTCAATTACGAACAGGCGAGCCTTCTTCGCGATGAGTTGCTTCTGGACGATGCGAGGAAGCTTGTCCCATACCTCGTCCGGCCCGTACGGACTGTTCAGAAGGAAAGTGCCGCCATCCACCAGGGCGCTGAGCATGTCGTAGCGCTCGAGAAATATCCACTGGTGGCAAGCCACGAAGTTCGCTTTGTAAACCAGATAGGTGGAGCGGATCGGATTCGGTCCGAAGCGCAGATGTGAGACAGTGACCGCACCCGATTTCTTCGAATCGTAAACAAAGTATCCCTGCGCATAATTCGGCGTGTTCTCGCCGATAATCTTGATGGAATTCTTGTTCGCGCCCACCGTGCCATCGGCGCCAAGTCCGTAAAAGAGTGCGCGAATCACGCTATCAGGCTCGGTTGAAAATGATGGATCGTAGTTCAAGCTGGTGTGGGAGACATCGTCGTTAATGCCAACTGTGAAGTGGGTTTTCGGGGAGGGCTGGCTAAGGTTGTCATAAACCGCCTTGACCATGGCGGGTGTGAATTCCTTGGAAGACAGACCGTAACGTCCGCCGATTACTTCCGCGGAGCGCTTGCCTTCGTGCAAGGCGTTGACGATATCGAGATAGAGAGGTTCGCCGGCAGCGCCCGCTTCTTTCGTACGATCGAGAACTGCAATCTTTTTTACTGTCGCAGGAAGCGCTTCGACGAAATGCTTCACCGAGAAGGGGCGATACAGGCGGACTTTGAGGAGGCCGACTCTCTCGCCGCGAGCGGTCAAAGCTTCGACGGTCTCGTGCGCGGCTTCGGCGCCTGAGCCCATCATCACAATTACGCGCTCGGCATCGGGAGCCCCGACATAATCGAATAAATGGTACGAACGGCCAACGACTTCTGCGAACTTGTCCATCACCGTCTGCACTTTTTCAGGGCAGGCGTCATAAATGGGATTGATGGTCTCGCGCATCTGGAAGAAGACGTCAGGATTCTGTGCGGTCCCGCGCAGCACCGGATGATCAGGAGAGAGCGCGCGCTGCCGATGCTCGAAGACCCGGTCCATATTAATGAGCGCGCGCAGGTCGTCGTCGTTGAGGATTTCAATCTTGTTGACTTCATGCGAGGTCCGGAATCCATCGAAAAAGTGCAGGAACGGAATGCGTGTCTCCAAGGTTGCCGAGTGGGCGATCAGCGCCAGGTCCATCGCTTCCTGTACAGAATTGGAAGACAGCAGGGCGAAGCCGGTCGTGCGACAGAACATTACGTCGCTGTGGTCGCCGAAGATCGATAGCGCGTGAGTCGCCAGCGTGCGCGCGGAAACGTGAAAGGCGGTCGGCGTCAGCTCCCCGGCGATCTTGTTCATATTCGGGATCATGAGCAGCAGACCCTGGGATGCCGTAAAAGTCGTGGCCAAGGCTCCGGTCTGTAGGGCTCCATGAATTGCCCCTGCCGCACCACCTTCGCTTTGCATCTCGGTGACTTGCGGTACCGTGCCCCAGATATTGAGGCGGCCTTCAGAGGCCCACTGGTCCGCCCACTCGCCCATGTTGGAAGACGGGGTGATGGGATAGATCGCGATGACTTCGTTAACGCGATAGGCGACATGCGCCACTGCTTCATTGGCGTCCATGGTCTTAAATTTGCGCTTCATACTCTCCTCTTTTAGCCGGTGGTCTTCCGCCGGTTTTCCGCTGAGTTTGCAGGTTGTCTTACAAGCGACCCCACCCGGGAGCTGAGTGGGCAACCCCGCCGTCGATTCCACTATGACCGATAAGAAAGAGGGGGGTGGCGACGTGGGTCACAGGCGGTTGTGATGGATGTCACACCCAATCCGGCAAGGGGGAAGCGCCTTTCCCTCGGCAGACTAGCGACATAAGCCAACTTCGTACGAAGAGATGTGACGGCGGTCACAGCCAGGAATAAAAGAAACAGACAAAATCTGCGCCCATCGCCCAGTCGCGTCACCGGAGCCCACGTTGTAAGGCTGGGACGAGCACCAACGCAAGGCACCACAGGAGGAACGGATGCGAGTACGAAGCACGATTCTCGGGAGCCTCATTCTGGGTCTTCTGATATCCACAGCAGCACTCGGCGAAAACTTAGCCGCGCCGGCGTCGACGGCGCAAACGAATACGGCGGCAGCGGCCGACCCACTGCTGCAGTTACTGGTGGCAAAAGGCGTACTCAACGCCGAGGACACCAAGTCCCTGGTCGGAACTCAGTCGGAGCAGAGATCGAAATTGCTCGAACTCCTGCTCCAAAAAGGCATCTTGAGCGTGTCGGACTATGACAAGCTGGCAACGCCCGTTCAGGGAGCCGCATTCACCGAAGCCTCCGGGCCCCACGTGATCAACGCGGTCATGCAGAGTTCGAGCAGCAACGCACAATCACAAAGAGGTCCGACCGGCACCCCGCCCGTCACCGCGACTCCGGCTGGAATTCTGGCGGTAGCGCCCCTGCGGGTGCTGCCGATCGACGTGCCCAAACAGGCCGGGATGATTCCCGACATCAGACTAGGCAGCGGCGCCAACATGAAGATCTACGGATTCTTCAAGGCGAGCGCTATTTCCGACACCGCCTCCAGCGGTGGCGCCACCTTTGGCAGCCAGGACTGGCCACTCCCGCTCCTCCTTGGCGACACCGCGACAGCAATTCCGACCGCCAACGGCCAGGTTCACCTCAAGGCCCGCAGCTTCCGCATTGGAATGCAGACGGAATGGGTTCCCAAGAATTCGGACTTCACAATCACTGGCAAAGTGGAAGGTGACTTTGAAGGCGACTATACCGATGTCAGCAATCGAAATATCAGTAGCGTCCGCTCCAACCAGTTCTCCCTCCGCCTCGCCTACATGCGGTTAGACCACAAAATTGGCGACCTTCCCTGGTTTGCTGAGTTTGGCCAGGATTGGTCTCTAATCTCATCTACTCTTCCCAACCTGTTTGAAACCACCGGCTTGGGCGTCGGCATGGGCACACTCTACGAGCGCATCCCCCAGTTCAGAACCGGTATCCAGTTTCATGCGGGTGACTTGAAGATTCAGCCTGAAGTCGCCATCGTGTTGTCATCGCAGGGTTCTTCCGGTCTCACGACCGATCAACACTTGCGGTTCGGTGACTCGGTCGGCGCCGAGTCTGATCAACCTGGAGTGGAAGCCCGCGTCGTCTTCCAGTTCCCGCTCTCCCACGAGTGGAAGGGTGTGGCACCGGCTCAGATCATTTTCAGCGGTCACCATTCCCGCATGAATGAAATCATCCCGCATGCGACACAGCTTCTAACCACTTGCACGACCCTTCCCTGTACCCCCTTCACAAGCGCCACCGTTCCCAACGTTGGTTTCAGCCAAACCACGATCATCGGCTCCGACTGCGCAAACCCGGCAGGTTGCTCGCTGGCGTCTTTCTTCCCCATCGGCACCCAGGATGGCAATGCGCAGAATCTTTGGACCGCTGAATTGCAGGTGCCCACGCCATGGGTAACTCTGGCAGTCAAGTACTACCGCGGAAGCGATATGCGGTTCTTCTTTGGTAGCCAACTGAACGATGTCTATTCCAACCTGAACGGTTTGTTCGAAGTAGGAAAT
Source organism: uncultured Acidobacteriaceae bacterium (assembly GCA_963822545.1). Lineage (GTDB taxonomy): Bacteria > Acidobacteriota > Terriglobia > Terriglobales > Acidobacteriaceae > Acidiflorens. Next base: position 742,928 of record CAWGIB010000006.1, on the reverse strand, counting down.
GGCGTCTCCGAAGCCGGTCGTGCCATCCTGTTCGGTTGCTTGGGTGGAGCGAAAGATCCGGTCCTCGCCAATACATTTGACTGTCCAACGACGAGCCCGGTTCAATCTGCGATTCTTCAGCCCGTTGCCGGTTCGGGCGGATTTGCGGAATTGAGCTTCCCGCTCTCCCGTATCTTCAACGCAAACCCTGAAGGCCACAACGCCGGATGGATTCTGCACATGCAATATGGCACGGACCGTGCCAAATACTCGGACGCGCAACACGGTAATCATCTTGGGCGCACCGATCTCGACACAGCTTCGCTCACCTACCGCCTCAACAAGTGGGTCACGTTTGTGCACGAAGCCAGCTACATCGTTACCGACACTGCCAACGACCAGTCAGCCAGCGGCTTCACGCCGCACTACCTGCTCTTTGCGGGCAAACCAGTCCGCCAGGCGCACAATTGGCGGAATGAGTTCGGGCCAGTATTTACTTTCTAACTGGACCCGGTAATCTGGCAACGACTTTCGCGGAGTCTCTTCTCAGGGGCTCCGCGAAGTCGGTCGTTGAAACTGACGGCACGTCGGTTCCGAGCTGGGTAAAGTCGCCCGCTTGGCCTTAGATTTCTGTCGGCAAGAGGAGTGGTGGGGGAGTAAAATGCGCCTCCACAGAGAAGGGGGACTGTGAACGTTATGCCTCAAACAACCGTGACTAATGAAACAAGCGCGGCAGAGTGGGACCGGATCGCGGAAAGTCCTGAGTTCAAGGATCTGATGGCGACCAAGAAGGTCTTTGTGGTTCCCGCTTTCATTTTTTTCCTGGTCTATTACTTTGCGTTGCCCGTACTCGTCGGCTACGCTCCGCGGTTCATGGCGACAAAGGTGTTGGGGAACGTGAATCTGGCCTATTTGTTCGCGCTCTCGCAGTTCTTCATGGCGTGGACGATTGCTTTCCTCTACGTGAAGGCGGCCGGCAATATTGACCGACTTGCCAAGGACATCGTGGAAAAGTCGGTGAAAAACGACAGGGGAGGCAAATAGCATGTCGACGCCACTGGTGATGTTTCTTGTCTTTATCGCCCTGACGCTCGGCATCACTTTTTGGGCGTCCCGACGCTCCACCGGGTCCAGCGCCTACTTCGCTGCCGGACGCTCGATTAAGGGATGGCAAAACGGAATCGCTGTTGCCGGCGATTACATGAGCGCCGCCTCGTTTCTGGGTATTGCCGGGATCATTGCTTTCCAGGGATACGACGGATTTATGTTTTCGGTGGGCTGGCTGGTTGCATACCTAACCGTCCTCCTGGTCGTAGCCGAACCTCTGCGCAATGCCGGCAAATACACCATGGCTGACATCCTTGCCTATCGTCTGAAACCGCGGCCGGTGCGGGCGATGGCCTCTCTCAGCACGCTTGTAGTCAGCACCTTCTACATGATCGCGCAAATGGTGGGGGCGGGAGCACTGGTAGCTCTGCTGCTGAAGGGGTCTGGGATTTCATATCAGCAGGCGGTGATCGGCGTCGGCATTCTAATGATCGTGTACGTCGTGTTCGGCGGGATGCTGGCTACGACATGGGTACAGATCATCAAAGCGATCCTCCTAATGTGTGGAACCCTGCTCCTCAGTATTCTGGTGATGGCCCATTTCGGTTTCCATCCGAGCGCGTTCTTCAATGCCATTGGACAAGTTACCTATCACGACGCCAAGGGAACATTAGTCGTAAAAGACTTCCTCACCCCGGGCCTGCGTTACAAACCACCCTATGGTCCGCTGGATCTGATCTCGCTTGGGCTGGCCTTAATTTTCGGAACGGCGGGACTGCCGCATATTCTGGTCCGGTTCTATACCGTGCCGGATGCCAAGACCGCGCGCGTCAGCGTGATTTGGGCTATGGTGCTGATCGGCAGTTTCTACATAATGACCACGTTCCTGGGCTTCGGAGCGGCGACCATCGTCGGTCCGGATTTCATCAAGACGCACGGCGGAACGAACATGAGCGCTCCGCTGCTGGCCCAGGCGTTGGCCGGGGACGTTTTCTTCGCGTTCATTTCGGCGATTGCCTTTGCCACAATCCTGGCCGTGGTTGCGGGATTGACCATTACCGCTTCGACCTCCTTCGCGCACGACTTCTGGACGAATGTGATCCATAGGGGAGTTGAGCGCAAGGCGGGCGAAGAAGTTCTGGTGGCGCGGATTGCAGCCTTCGTTGTTGGCATGGTGGCGATTGGGATCGCTATCCTGCTTGGTCCCACCGCGAACGTGGCATTCCTCGTGGCTTTGGCGTTTGCGGTGGCAGCATCGGCGAACTTGCCTGTGATCGTGCTCTCAATTTTCTGGAAGCGCTTCAACACGGCGGGCGCCGTCAGCGGCTTGCTGGTAGGACTCTTGGCATCGCTTGGACTGATTCTGATCAGTCCCAGCCTTATGGCCGTCGATCCTCCAACCGTGGTGGGTGCGGCTCGGCACCTCTTTCAAAGGCCAGCGATTTTCCCGTTGGAAAATCCCGGAATTCTCAGCATTCCACTGGGATTTGTCGGAGCCATTCTCGGAACGTTGTTGAGCCACGAGCCAACAGCGCTTCACAAATACAACGAGCTTCTGGTTCGGTCGAACACGGGCCTGGGTTCAGAGAAAGCGACCGCAAGGGCGCATTAAATTGCGGCAAGAGGCAAGTAAAAAGCAGCGAAAGCCGGGCGAAACAGGCTCGGCTTTCGCTGCGCAAGAAAAGGCAAGGTCCACAAGGGAAATTCGAGTCAACACTCCATAGCAGACTTCCGGATTTCCGCGCAGTAGAATTTCATAGGCCACCGGATCGGGCTTCTAGACTCTGCGGTTCATCGCAACTCGATGATCGAGTCGCCGCGATCCGCGTGAAAAGAGATTCGGTTCTAAATATGAGGGCCGTTTCGAGCCGATGCAAGGCAGTATAAATTCTTTCATCCGAGGGGTAGTCATTATGGCGGAGATTCGTTCAAAGCAACCGGCGGTCATCGAGACCAGCGAAGCGCAAATCGCGGTCCATTGGCGCGAAGAGGAATACTACTATCCTTCGTCGAAATTTACCGGGCAGGCCAACCTTACCGATCCCGACATTCTCAACCGCTTCAGCGAAGATAAGTTTCCGGAATGCTTCCGCGAATATGCCGACCTCCTGAGCTGGGATCAGTACTGGCACACCACGCTCGACACGAGCGATCCGCCATTCTGGAAATGGTTTGTCGGCGGCAAGCTCAACGCTTCCTATAACTGCGTCGATCGCCATCTGGCGAAATACAAAAATAAAGCGGCGTTGATCTTTGTTCCCGAACCAGAGACCGATGCAGTGGTGTCGGTGACCTATCGTGAGCTCTATGTGCGGGTGAATGAATTCGCCGCATTGCTGCGCGACTTCTGCGGATTGAAATCAGGAGACCGCGTCACCATCCACATGCCGATGGTTCCCGAGTTGCCGATCACCATGCTCGCCTGCGCCCGGCTGGGAGTAATTCATTCGGTCGTGTTCGGCGGCTTCAGCGGTGAGGCCTGCGGAATGCGCGCCGCTGATTCCACCAGCAACGTACTGATTACGATGGACGGCTATTACCGTGGCGGCAAGATGCTCGATCACAAAGCCGGCGCCGACATCGCGCTCGACGTTTCCAGCAAGGAAGGACATAAGGTAGAGAAGGTCTTGGTCTGGAGGCGGCATGCTGGCCAGAACGCTTCTAAATCCCCGTTCGTCAAAGGCCGTGACTTCTGGGTGGACGAACTCCTCCCGAACTATTCAGGTCAGATCGTGCCTCCGGTGCCGGTTGACGCAGAGCACCCACTTTTTCTCATGTACACGAGCGGCAGCACCGGCAAGCCCAAGGGATGCCAGCATCGCACCGGTGGATACTTGTCCTACGTAGCCGGTACGTCAAAGTACATCGAAGACATTCATCCCGAGGACGTGTATTGGTGCATGGCCGACATTGGCTGGATTACCGGACACTCCTACATCGTCTATGGTCCTCTGGCCTTGGCGGCTACCAGCGTTATCTATGAAGGCGTTCCAAACTTCCCGGATGCGGGGAGGGTATGGAGAATCGCTGAACGTCTTGACGTAAACATCTTCCACACATCTCCCACCGCGATTCGCATGTTGCGCAAGTCCGGTCACGATGAACCGACGAAATACAACTACCACTTCAAGCACATGACCACAGTCGGCGAACCCATCGAGCCTGAAGTGTGGCGCTGGTATTACGAGACAGTCGGCAAGCGCGAGGCCGTCATTGTTGATACCTGGTGGCAGACCGAAACGGGCGGCTTCCTCTGCAGTACCAAGCCGGCCATGGACCCCATGAAGCCCGGTAGCGCGGGTCCCGGGATGCCGGGAATCTACGCCGAGATTCTGGACGAAATGGGAGAGATAGTCCTGGCGGGCGCAGGTAAGGCAGGGAACATCTGCATTCGCAATCCCTGGCCCGGCATTATGCAAACGATCTGGGGAGACCGAGACCGCTTCGTCAACCAGTACTACCGCAAATATTGCAAAGATCCCAATAGCAAGAAGTGGCAGGACTGGCCCTACTTTGCGGCCGACGGCGCCGTGCTTGCCGTCGATGGCTACTTCCGCATCCTCGGACGCGTGGATGACGTCATCAACGTGGCTGGTCACCGCCTGGGAACGAAAGAAATCGAGTCAGCGTGCCTGACCGTACCCGAGGTAGCCGAAGCGGCTGTGGTGCCGGTAGTCGACGAGGTCAAGGGCCGCGTGCCCGAGGTCTACATCGCTTTGCAGCCGGGCATCGCGCCTAGTCCCGAAATCGTCGACAAGGTTAACAAAGCGATCGAAACCATCATTGGCAAGATCGCACGGCCGAAGCACATCCACATCGTTCCCGATATGCCAAAGACGCGCTCCGGCAAATTGATGCGTCGTATCCTCGCCTCGATCTCCAACCGGATGAACACCGGCGACATTACTACGCTGGCGAATCCGGATGTGGTCGAAAAGGTAAGGGAACTGGTGCAAGGAAAAGAGCCGGTCGCCGTTACGGATGGGCCGGAGGATCTGAAGCAGTTCGGAACGCAAGAATAAGAAGAGGTCAAAGGCTTTCACCGCTGAGTGCGCCGAGGAGGATCTGGCTAAGGCATCTGGTGTGAGCCAAATCTCTCTCGGCGCACTTTGCCTCTCGGCGCTAGAGGGTCTTGCCGCAGAAAACGTGTGGGCAAGAAACTGAAGATCTTCAGGTCGATTGCAACTGACGCTGCTGTTGCATTTGGTGAAGGAAAACGTCAACGGCGAGATCCGATTGGTGCCGAAAGAGATCGACGAGCGGGTCATCCAGCGCGGGTTGGGTGACGCTCCTGTCACTCTTTTCCCCGGAACCCTCTTCCAGACCGTCGGGCACCACTTGAAGTTCCGGCGACTCTCCACTGGAGCGCAAGGTTTCGATGAGGTTGCGCACTTGATCTTGTTGTTCGGGAGTGGTCAGCAGAAACTCGACGCCCATGCCAAATTCGGGGTGCGCGAGACGCACAACGCCGCGAGCATAGACTTCGAGACTTCCCGTGCGTACCGAAAGGGTCACGCAAGCGCCCTTAGGGAAAGGCGAAGTCGTCGTGAGATAACATCCACCCATCGTCAGGTCGGTCATGCGGCATAGTACAGGCGGATCATCTTGTACCGGTTCCGGCAGTTGGCTGTTGATCCAATCGCGCAACGTGCGGCGCTGTTCGTCCGTTACATCCTTGAACCGGACTCCCGCTCGATTGCTGTCGCCTTCCCACGCCAGCTCTCCCCAGATATCGAACTTCGCAGTCAGGCCGGGTAAGTCGAGAGAAAAGCGAAGCGAGGTTTCTTTCTTGACGCGACCCTTGAACTGAATCGCCATGCCACCTTCGCACAGGTCGACGGTCTTGGCATGGTGTTGCCCCGCTCCTACACAGAGCACAGGAACTTCCACCGGAACTCGCAATTGAAGGCGACGCTCACTTTTCATGAGCGCACGAACGGCTCGAAAGCTGCTCTTGGCGCGTTCGACGGCAAGTGGCTTGTGGAGAACGAAATGGGCGCCCATCTGAAAGCCGCCCTTCAATCCAACCGGAGGTTCTACAAGTACGATCGAGAGGCTGCGTTTGTTGACTGGAGCTAATTTGGAAGCGCGCAAAACCTCGCCGGACTCCTGCGGGTCGGCACAATCTACGATGATGGCTTCGAAACGCTGGCGGGTGATGCGGCGGATGGCATCCACTGAGGTTGAGCAATGATCGAGTTGAATTTCCAGGTCACTCAGAACACGGCGCAGGATGCGCACCGTTTTTTCGTCCGAACTCAACAATAAAGACTTCAATTCCATTTCGATGCGCCCTTCCCCGCTGATCAGCCCGCGGACTGGCTCCCGAAGCGGTGATTGGAACTAGAGACCTCTGGCGGGGGGAAGGAGATATCGGACTCCCGGAGGCCCGACATTCTCCTATCGCACTCTATTTCCATCGGCCCATCGGTCAACGCCACGAACGGGCGGTCGGTTACGGACGTAACCTCAAGGTCTGCATTCGGAAAGCCCGGTAGTTCGCTCTGGTGAGGGCTTAAGGGGTTAACCCGTTTTGAGCGAAAGTAGGATGCCCTGCAACTGACTGTCTAGAAAGGGGATGAGCAAAGTACGCCAAAAGGCACTTTTATGTTGACAATCGCCTAAAAACCTATTATTATCAATAGCTTCCATAGGTCCAAGGGAAATAAAAGCAGTGCGGACGGAGTCTTATCTGCTTTATAACGATGAATCCCATTGGGGCTTTTGGGAATCAAACTAACAGGCTAGAAGCGTGTCCTGAATTTATTGAGACGAGGGTATATTTTTCATGGCTAAGCGACGCGGAAATCCGAATTGGGGAAAGCCCGAACCCATCGGTCCGATTACTCCCACGATCACAGAGTTCGAACAGGTCGTGCACGAGTATAAACTGTCTCCTGATCAATACTTGCGGTCAACGCGGCTGCGCGAATGGGCGCGCCGGAACAAGAACTCGAAGTATATTCCGGAGCCGCTGCTCGAAGCCTGGGGCTTCGAAATCGAATCAACACTATAAGATTTGGAAGGATTGCTGAAAAGGGTCGCCGTTGGCGACCCTTTCTTATTGGCTGAAACCCGCGACTGAAGCCCTCGCCCTAACGAGGACAGCTCAAACTCGAACTTAGCTGGGGCTGACTGGCGGGTCACTAGCGAGTATCCTTACGAAGGCGAGCTATGAGTCCTAATTCACCTTTCACCGACGTAGCCACCGCGATCGAAGAGATTCGCGCGGGTCGCATGGTCGTGGTTATCGATGACGAAGATCGCGAGAACGAAGGCGATCTGACGCTTGCGGCAGAAAAGGTTACACCTGAATCCATTAACTTCATGGCGAAGTTTGGACGCGGGTTGGTGTGCCTGGCGATGACCGAGGAACGACTCGACCATCTACGCATTGGCAACATGACGGCGGAGAATACCTCTCAGTACGGGACCGCATTCTGTGAAGCTATTGATGCGCGTGAAGGCGTCACCACGGGAATCTCGGCCTATGATCGCTGCCACACCATCAAGGTAGCCATCGATCCGGCATCCCGGCCTTCCGACCTCGCTCGCCCCGGACATGTGTTTCCGTTACGAGCTCGCAAGGGCGGAGTACTTGTCCGCGCTGGCCAAACCGAAGCCTCCGTTGATCTGGCGCGCCTTGCCGGCATGGTGCCGGCGGGAATTATCTGCGAGATCATGAAGGACGACGGGACCATGGCGCGCGTTCCCGACCTGATCGAATTCTGCCGCGTGCACAACATGAAGATGCTGACGGTCGCGGAACTGATCCGCTACCGCATGCAGCACGAACGCTACGTGCATCGCGTCGGCGAAGCGATGGTCGAGACCAAGCATGGCGAATTTCGCCTGATCGCCTATGAGAGTGAAGTGGATGGCGGCGATTCCCATATCGCTCTGATTCGCGGTGATATCAGCGATCCGTCGGTTCCCGTCATGGTTCGCATGCACGCCCATTGCTTGCTGGGCGACGTCTTCGGCGCGACAGGATGCGAATGCAACCGCACGCTCGAAGCATCTCTGGAAACAATCGCCGCCGAAGATCGGGGCGCGTTGATTTATCTCCACCAGACTTCGCGAGGATTTTCCGCGGAGAAGATTGGGGACCAGTCATTTCTGACATTTCATCGCGAACGTCGACTGCCAACACTGCCGGAAAGTGAACGGAAGACGCAGCGCGAGATCGGGCTCGGCGCCCAGATTTTATCGGACCTGAATCTCAAGCGCATTCGGCTGTTGACGAACCATCCCCGGCGCGTGGCCGCTCTGGAAGGATTCGATATTGAGATCGTGGAGCAGCTTCCGGTAAACGCGGCTGTGCGTAAGGCATAGCAGAAAAACAAATCAGCCAGTTGGAAACTTCAGTCCCGAGAAACCCTCGCAGGCGTCGAGCAGTTTTTGCTGAAGCGCAGCGTCCCGCGTCATTGGATGAGGTTCGCGAGGCCGCATGTGGTAGAAGTACTCTCCCGTGACCATCGCCTCCGGATCGTTGCTCACCGCCATCCAGACTTGCGTCCGAAATCCGGCATCCAGATCGTCGGGTGCACTCGGCCCACCCATCTTGGTTGCAACCCATCCCGGTTCCAGCGCATTCGACAAAACACCTGGCCACAGGCGCGCCACTGCGAACGCGAGCAGCACGTCGTGGAACTTGGAGTCGGAATAACCTTGCTGACCGCTCCACGGGCGATCCTTCCACGTAAGATCTTTTAAACTCGTGTCGCCACTCTGGTGAAGGCCCGAACTCAGGTAAACCAGCCGCTTCGGTTTTCGGATCAGCGCGGTCAGTATGTACGGGGCGAGAGTATTCACCGCAAACACCTGAGGCAATCCATCTTCGGTTTCGACACGCCGGCGCTCGCGGTATCCAACAGCCGCGTTGTGAATCACGGCGTCGAATGCCCCGAGCGCGTTAACCTGAGCGGCCAGGTTGCGCGTTTGTGCGATGCTCGACAAATCGGCAATCAGAGCTGTCTCGGCACCGGGAACGGCCGCCATCGCATCGTCCGCGCGCTTTTGGTTGCGTGCATGTAAGACCACCCCGTGTCCTTGCTCGACCAGGAGTTGGCCGGCCATTCGGCCAAGTCCATCCGAAGATCCAGTGATGAAGACGCGTGCCATTGTCACCCGCCAGTCCAAAAATTAGTTACGCCTTTTAGATGACCGATTGGGACGGAAGGGCGCGGAGATCCGGTAGTCCTTCAGGCATTCCGGGCTCAATGAAGATTAGAACGGTTTGCGTGGAGTAATCACTTCATCCTTGATGAAGAATTGAGCCGAGCACTCGTGGGATCCGCAGATTGTCGGCAGTAGCCCAGCCATCTGCTTGCGCGTAATTAACCCCAAAGTGCCGCACGAGGGGCAGGAGAGGACTGCCCAGTACGGATCCTCTTTTTCGCCGACCTCGCCCGCGTTCTCCAGTACGAACACGGTGCCCGGTTCCATCTGCTCGGGAATCCATTCGCTGATAATGCTCAATTCACCGATCATCATGCCTCCCGGCTGCGTTAGGCTCTGCGGACCCGGCGCATTGGCCGGACCTGTTCTGAGGCTGAATTTTTCTTTCGAGCTGAGATCTCTCCCCGCACCCGCCGCACTTCGTCGCTCAGGCATATGTCGAACATGGGTTGCGAGGAGTTCTTTAAAAGGTCCACCACTTGTCTGGCGGAAGTGCGCAGATACAGGTGCGTCCCATCCGTCAGCAGGTGATACTCCGACGCTGCGCGCACAGTAGCCGCCAGGCTGGTGCCGAATTCCTGTTCGAGGAAGGCAATGACTTTGCGCATGCGCTGCAACGAGAATCCGCGCCGGCGAAGTTGGCTGATCACGGCCGCGGTCACGAGTTGATCCCAGTTGTAAATGCGCCGATGCCCTTTGCGCTCAGGCTTCACAAGTCCTCGCTCATCCCACCATTGCAGCTGGCGTCCGGTAATCCCGGTGAACGCGATGACCTCGTTGCTTGTGAACTGTCGTTTCATTCTGAGTGCATTCTGTTTCAAACAAGTTTGATGAGGAATGTTTGAAACATTCTAGGCGTGGAATGAAGGAAGTCAATCAGGCTTTCGTGAATCTGATTGTTGACTACGTGGGTACACTAGCGGGCATTTCCAGCACGTCCCCGCTGGCGAGGCGCGAGGCGGTTTGTGCATTTGCCGCAAATGGAATTACCATAATCCCAAATAAATCTTCTATTCAGGGATCCAATCAGATGATTGAACGTTTACAGGTTCGCCTAGCGGCTTTCATGCTGCTCGTTTTTTTCTGTGCCCCCGTCGCCTTTTCCCAGCAAAGAGAGGGAAATCGCGCGCCGGAAAAGAGGCCCAAGACATCTCCCGCCAACAGCGAGATTTCGACGAAAGATAGTGACATCAAAGACGACAAGGACGAGAAGAAGCATGGCGATCCTCAATTCCGTGGAATGATCTACCGCTCCATTGGACCGTACCGGGGCGGCCGCTCCATCACGGCCTCCGGCATTCCTGGCGACCCCACGACGTACTACTTCGGAGCCACCGGCGGAGGCGTCTGGAAATCCACAGACGGCGCCAACACCTGGTCCCCGATCTTTGATCACGATGGCTCGCCTTCCATCGGAGGCATCGCCGTCGCAGTATCAGATCCCAACGTCGTTTATGTCGGAACGGGCGAAGGATGTCTTCGCGGAAATATCGCGCAGGGCGACGGAATCTGGAAGTCGGTGGATGCGGGAAAGACCTGGAAGAATATCGGGCTGAAAGACTCCCGTGCAGTCGGAAAAATCATCGTCAATCCACACAACGCAGACATCGTCTTCGTCGCGGCCCTCGGCCATCCGTATGGCCCGAACGCGGAGCGCGGAGTTTTCCGCTCGACCGATGGCGGCAAGAACTGGGAAAAGGTTCTTTACAAGGATGAGAACACCGGCGCGATCGACGTCGCATTCGATCCGCAAAATCCGAACATTTTGTTTGCTTCGTTGTGGGAGGTGCGCCGCACGCCTTGGACACTTACGAGCGGCGGTCCGGGAAGCGGCCTCTATCGTTCCAACGATGGCGGCACGACCTGGAAACATCTCGAACAACACGGCCTGCCCAAAGGACCGTATGGCCGCGTGGGGGTGGCAGTGGCGCCGAACTCCGATCGCGTCTACACGATCATCGAAGCCAGGGAAGGCGGCGGACTCTATCGCTCCGACGACGGCGGCGATAGTTGGCAACTGGTGAACGGCAACCACGGCCTCTTTCAGCGCGCCTGGTATTACATGCACGTCGTCGCCGATCCGCAGGATCCCGATACCGTTTACGTTGCGGACGTGGAATTTTTTAAGTCGACGGACGGCGGCCGCAACTTCAACAAGGTCAAAGTTCCCCACGGAGACAACCACGGACTGTGGATCGATCCGAAAAATACTAAGCGGATGATCGCGTACAACGATGGAGGCGTGACGGTCAGCCTCAACGGCGGCAAGTCATGGACGCGCGAAGATAACCAGCCGACGGCGCAGTTCTACCACGTAATCACCGACACACGCACGCCCTACTACGTTTACGGCGCGCAGCAGGATAACTCAAGTGTCGCGATTGCCAGCCGCAGTGATGAAAGCGTGATCGGACGAGATGACTGGTACCCGGTGGGCGGCGGCGAAGCAGGATACATCGCGCCCGTGCCGACCGACCCCAATATCGTGTTCGCGGGCGATTATCAGGGCAACCTCACGCGCTTTGACCGCCGCACCAACCAGGTTCAGAACATCGCCGTCTGGCCGGAATTGACGGACGCGCGCGGTGCCGCCCCACTCGAACATAGGTTTCAGTGGACGGCTCCTATCGTGATTTCCCCGCAGGATCCGCAGACCGTCTACTACGGCGGCGAGCGTGTATTCAAAACAACCGATGGCGGCGTGCACTGGGAGGCGATCAGTCCTGACCTGACGCGCAATGACAAGTCGAAGCAGATCGCTTCCGGCGGCCCAGTTACGGTTGATGACACAGGAACTGAGTACTACGACACCGTTTTTTCGCTTGCGCCTTCGCCGCTAGCGAAAGGATTGATCTGGGCCGGCACCGATGATGGCCTTGTTCAGGTGACCCGCGACGAGGGAAAGAAGTGGTCCAACGTCACGCCGAAGGATCTCCAGGAATGGAGCCGCGTCAGTCTCATTGAAGCATCGCATTTCGATGCCGGGACTGCCTACGTTGCCATCGACCGCCATCAGAATGACGATCTCGGGGTCTACATTTACCGCACGACCGATTACGGCGCGACCTGGAGCCGCCTCGGAAGCGGAATTCCTGACGGAGCGTTCGTCCGCGCGGTGCGTGAAGATCCGAAGAAGAAGGGCCTGCTCTACGCCGGTACCGAGCGCGGAATCTTCGTTTCATTCGACGACGGCGCGCACTGGCGCAATTTTCAGCTGAATCTCCCCAATACTCCAGTGCACGATCTGGTCGTCAAGAATGACGATCTGGTGGTGGCAACGCACGGACGTGCTTTCTGGATTCTCGATGACGTCACGCCGCTGCGCCAATATGCGGATTCAATCGCCAGTGAAGACATGCATCTTTACCAACCTGCAACGGCCTACCGCATCCACATGGGTGAAAGTACCAGGCACAGTGCGTTCGCAGGCAAGAATCCACCCAACGGCGCAGTGATCTATTACTACTTCCCGAAGGCGCCCAAAGAGGAAGTCAAAATTGAAATCCTGGATGCGAGCGACAAGGTGATCCGCACCTATTCGAGCAAGCGGACAGATCCTCTCGAAGAGCCTCTTGACCCCGAAGACAAGAAGCCCGAGAAGCAGATCAAACTTGAAGATGGATTGAACCGCTTCGTGTGGGACCTGCACTACGAGGAAGCGCATCGCGTTCCCGATTATTACTTGTGGGAATACAACGAAGGCGCGCAGGGTCCGCTGGCAGCACCCGGCCAGTACAAGGTGCGCTTGACGGCCAACGGCAAGACTCAGACTGCGCCGTTTGACCTGAAAATTGATCCGCGCGTAACGGTCTCGCAAGCTGATCTGGAAAAGCAGTTCAAACTGCAGATGGATGTGCGCGAGCAACTCAATCGCGTGTACGACGCGGTCAACCAGATCCAGGATGTGCGCGAGCAGTTGTCCGGACTCAAGAAGCGAGTGCCCGAAGACTCATCCAAGGCACTCCTGGACGGCGTAACCGCGCTCGATGCGAAGCTGATTGCGGTTCGCGACCCGCTGATCAATTTCCGAATCAGCGCGAGCGAAGACTCACTTGCCTATGTACCCGGAATCGATGGCAAGCTGGCGTTCCTGTCCATGGCCGTTGGCGGCTTCGCCGATGCTGCACCGACCGCGGCGGAATACCAGGAGTTCGACAAACTGAAGAAGCAAACTGATGAACTGCTGGCACACTGGAATGATGTACGGAACGTGGATATCGGAAACTTTCAAAAGTTGGCGGCGGAACAGAATGTTCACTCGATTCTGGTGCCCGATGCGAAGAGTGAGAGGGTAGTGGGCGGGAGCGAGACCGGGGATGATGATGAAAAATGAAAGCGGGGTGTTACCCCGCCTTCATTCCTAAGTTTCTAGATGAACATCTCGTCCTGCGGAACGCCCATGCCGTTTTTGCCGCGCCGCTTCTGGCCGAGAAAGACCTCGACGCCGGTCGAGATCGCATTCATCACCCCATTGACATGTCGCAGTGGCGATACCACGGTCTTGTGGACCACTTCGCTGGCGCTCTCGACTTTATCCAGCGTGCGATTCAGCAACTCATCGGCGCGAATCACCTGCAGTCGCGTGCGGTCCAGGGCATCGGTCAGGGTGGCATCGATTCGCGCAAGCTGGTTTTTCACCAGCGCGGTCGAGTCGGAAACGTTCGTCGTGATCGAGTCGATTTTCGGGCGCAACTCGACTAGCAGGTTCTGGACGTTCTGCACCGTGGGTAGCGTCTTCTCTTTCACCTCGGTGGCAATCGCTTCCATTTTGGCGGCGCTTTTCCGGACCGAAAGATAAAGAGCAATCAGAATTCCCGCCTGCACCACGACGGCGAACGTGGTTACGGCGATAAAAATTCTCAGCAGATTGTCATCCATGACCTGCACCTCGAGAAGCTGGCGTTAGATATTTTTCTGCGGCTCCGCCGTAGGAGCGGTCGTCTCGTTGTAAGCCTGCCGGCCCGCTTCGTAAGCGCTGCGGAACTGTTCTTTCTGCTGGTTGATGACGTCGCGTCCGCGATCAACCCAATCATTCGCCTGTTCCTTCGCGCGGCGAGCCTGCTGTTTCGCGGCTTCGGCGCTTTCTTGGGCCTTCGTGCGAATTACCTCGCGCATTTCATCGCCTGACTTCGGCGCATACAAAACTCCAACGACGGCTCCTACGCCCAAACCCGCTAGAAACCATAGAAAGCTGCTGCCGTCACGATCCGCCATAAATGCCTCCTCGCATGTATTCCGCTATGATTGACTCACTTCGGATGTTAGCACCGCAATATGTGAAAGACAATTCACCAGCCTCATAGATGTCCCGATAATGGAGAGGGTTGCCGCTGGGCAAAGAAGCTCTTGTGCACCACGCTCCAAAAGCGGACAATGAGGCATTTTCAAGGAGGTATTTTTGTCGGATCGCAAATACCGGCAGCGCGGCTACCAGGATTCTGCCAAGGAAGCGCCAAAGACGTTCGAGAAGTCGGCTCCCGCCAAGAGAGACAACACGTTTGGACCGCGTCCCATCAACATGCCGGGCACGCGAACAGTTTCGCGATGCGCTGAGTGCGGCGCCCTGCTCCTGAATACCAGCGAGACGCTCGGCCAGTGTCCCAAGTGCGGATTCGATCTCCACGCCTGTAAACAGTGCGAGCACTTTGATCCCTCAAGCCGCTTTGAATGCAACCAGCCAATTCCGGAAAGAATTTCGCCGAAGGACAAGCGGAATAACTGCACGTTCTATTCAATCCGCGTGATGATCGAGAAGGAAACGTCCAGCAAAGTTGCGCAGCGTCCCAATGACGCGCGTCAGGCGTTTGAAAATCTGTTCAAGAAATAAATATCTCTCAGTCAAATGCCGTCTATGCGAGCGAGAGACCCCGCTCCGCACATTCGCACTACGGTTTCTGCGTTGGGCGGATCAGTATCTCGCTCACAAACGATTGCGGTGCCTGCGTCACCAGCATCTCCACACCGTGTGCCACATCGCCTGCCTGTAGCATCTTTTCCGATTTCTTTCCCTCATGCGGACTGAACTCCGTGTGCACAGACCCAGGGCAGACCACCGAAACGCGAATGTTGTGAGCGCGTAGCTCTTCGGCGAGCGAATAACTTAAACCGTTGAGTCCCCACTTCGAGGCGGAATAGGCCGCGCCGTTCGCAAGCGCGTTCTTCCCGGCTAGCGACGAAATATTGATGATGTGTCCGGCGCGCGCGCGAATCATCAGCGGCGCCAGGCTGCGCACCATGTAAAACACGCCGCGCAAGTTCGTATTGAACACCTGATCCCAACGATCGGGTGAAAGCTGGTACAGCGGTCCTTGCGGTCCCATGATGCCCGCGTTGTTGACCAGGATATCGAGACGCCCGAATGTACGCTCGACACGTTCGCCCACCGACTCCACCGAACGGAGATCAGCCACATCGCACTCCATGACTGAGCTTTGCCCACCACAGTTATGAATCGATTGCGATGTCTGTTCGAGCGCTTCGCGATGGCGTCCGCACAGAATGACGCGCGCCCCAAGAGCTGCGAGTTTTGTGGCAATGGCGGCGCCGATACCACGGCCTGCTCCCGTGACCAGCGCGACTTGTTCCGACAGGGCCGGGCGAGATGAGCTTTCGTTCAAGGCGAGCTCCTTGCATTTAACTGCCGAAAGACAGTGTGCCAGATTCTGAGGCGCCCTTCACCCCAGCTTTTTGTCTTTTAATTACAGTGCCGCCCGGAATCCATCCGAGGAGTGCTTTTTCGGCATCCAAGACGAAGGAGGGGGAGCCTGAACGCAACTCGCTTGCCTAAGCGAGACTACATCCTTATAATCCGCTCACCGGAATAATCTTAAGTCGCGTCGATCATGAACGCGGCCAAGGATTTACGGGAGTATTCTCCATGGACAAGGTGAAAGAGGTTCGTGGCGAAAACCGGCTTCAAGACAGAGCCGGCAGTACGTGAATCCAGCTTCCCCAAAGAGTGAAGGAGCAACAGGAATGAAGAGAATCGTTCTTGCGATGTTGCTGGTAGCCGCAGTTACCGCCGTCGCGCAGACAACTCCGGCGCCAGCTCAGACAGCGCCCCAAACTGCAACACCAGCCCAAACCGCGCCCGCCGCTGCGCCCGCGCAATCAACGCCGCCGAGCACGCCCGCGGCCCCCGCACAGAAAAAAGAGATCAAGGATCCGGCCGAATATAACGCCTACGTCGGAGCTGTTCAGCAGAAAGATCCTGCCGCAAAGGTCAGTGGCTTGGAAGCATTCCTGACGCAATATCCCAACAGCGTAATGAAAGAAGATGCCCTCGAACTACTGATGGGCGCCTACGGCGAGACCAATAATCAAGCCAAAACGCTGGATACGGCGCAAAAAGTTTTGGCCGCGAATCCGTGCAATTTGCGTGCCCTGGCGTTGCTCTCCTACACCAAGCGAGCCATGGCTGAAGCCGGTCAGAATGCAGCGCAGAATCTGACGGATGCCGGGCAAAACGGTGAGAAAGGTTTGCAATGTCTGCAGACCGCACCCAAGCCCGAAGGCACCACCGATGCGGACTTTCAGAAACTGAAGTCGCAAACCGCTGGCATCTTCAACGGCGCAGCCGGAATGGCCGCCTATCAGGCCAAGAATTATCCGAAGGCGCAGCAATATTTGTCGGCAGCCGTCGCCGCAGATCCTCCCGATGCGACCAGCTTGCGCGACCTTTATCCGTTGGCTCTCGCCTATCTAACACCGCCAGTGTGCGCTCCTGCCGCACCGCCCGCGGCCGGTGGCGATGCCACCCAAACGCCCGCTCCGACGAGTCAGCAAGGCTGCTCGAGCCCGGACAGTGAAATTGCCGGACTCTTCTACATCGCCAGAGCTGCCAATCTCGCGCAAGGTGCTGGCAAAGATCAAATTGCCAAGTTCGGCAAGAGCAAGTACGCAAAGTTCCACGGCAGCGAAGAGGGATGGACCGATCTGATGGCGAAGGCCGCCACGGCTACCACGCCAGCAGGGATCACGATCACACAATACGTTCCTCCCACTCCTGCACAGCAGGCTCATGACCTCGTGAACTCCAAGAAAGTTCAGGAGATGAGCTTTGCTGAATGGCAATTGGTTCTCTCCGAAGGCACTCCGGAAGATGCCGAAAAAGTTTGGAGCGTTTTGAAGGGCAAGCCCCTGCAGATGGTCGCGCAAGTTTTAAGCGTCGACTCCCCCAAGGAACTGAAACTCGCTGGCAGTTCGGATGATATCGACGCCAAGCGCGCCGACATCGATCTTAGCTTCGCAGCTCCGATACCGAAAGCGCAGATGCCGAAAGAGGGCGCGGACTTTCAGTTTGAAGGGACGCCAGTCTCCTACACTCCGAAGCCCTTTGTCATGACCATGACCGATGGAGCGCTACTCGTGAAAGCAGCGCCCAAGAAGGCTCCGGTCCACAAGAAACCAGCAGCGCAGTAAAAAAGAACTCCGCTGAACTCGCGGAACAGGGAAAGTAAAAGGGGCGGCCCGATCGGGTCGCCCCTTCTTATTTGCTCTTGGTTCGAATCCAGGCCGTGAGACTAGCGAACTTGCTTTCTCTCAAACGCAGCGATAGGACGTGCGCTTCGGGGGGGACGCTTGGCGCCGGCGCGCAGCGGCCGCACATCGATCTTCAGTTCCTGCATCGTGCGGCTCAGCGTGTTCCGGTGCATCCCCAGCTGCCGTGCCGCCTTACACTGGTTGCCACGGTTCTCTTCCAGCACCGTAACAATGAAGCGCTTCTTGAATTCCCGCACGGCTTCGGAATAGAGAATATTGCTTTTGTACATCTGAAGGATGAGTGCTTCCAATTGGTCTTTCACCACCGGCCTCTTTTCCGCACCATCACAAATCCAAAAATCAACACGGCTAGCTGCCTACTTAGCCGTTGCCGGCTGCGGATGAAGTGCCTCAGTTGCCGAAGGCGCGTGCCGCAAATAATCCAGTCCCTGATAGAAGCGTTGGCGCAATTCTGACGGTGCGAGCCAGATCGCAGCCCTTCCGCCTACCAGGAAATAGGGAGCCAATTCAGACTCCGCCAGCCATTTCTGTGCGGGCGCGAACGCGGCCATGACGGTGAGCACAATCGCCACCACCAACACGCCACGCAACAAGCCCAAGACCGCACCCAGAACGCGGTCAATCGTGCTTAACCCGGCTTTCTTCATCACCCAGCGCGCGATTCTTCCGGCAAAGCCCGCAAGAATCAAAACCGCAAAAAAGATGATCAGGAAACCGGCAATCTCACCAAACCATGGCGACTTCAAATAGGGCGCGAACCAGTTCGCCAGGCGATGGTACTGCCAGGCGGCCAGCAGGTATCCCACGACCAGACCGGCCAACTTGAAGGCTTCATGAAAAAAGCCTTCCATCGCCGCCCCGATCACAGAAAACACCAGAAATGCCAGGATGACCCAATCCGCAACGCTCATAGTTCTAATGACCGTGAGGCGAGCGCAACTAGATCTCCAACTCGCGTCCCGTCAACTGACGATACGCCCCGAGGTACTTTTCGCTTGTCCGCCGCGCGACTTCTTGGGGAAGGGCAGGCGCGGGCGGTTGTTTGTTCCAGCGTATTTCTTCGAGGTAGTCCCTTACATACTGCTTGTCGTACGAATTTTGCGCTTTGCCCGGTTGATACGTGTCGGCCGGCCAGAAACGCGAAGAATCCGGTGTGAGTACTTCGTCGGCCAATGTAATTCCCTGGCCGGTCATGCCAAATTCGAACTTTGTGTCGGCAATCAGAATCCCGCGCTTCGCTGCGTAATCAGACGCCGCCTTGTAGATGTTGAGGGTCAGATCGCGAAGCTGATGGCTCAACTTCGGATCGATCAGCTTGCACATCTCTTCGAAAGAAATATTGATGTCGTGTCCGGTCGTCGCCTTCGTAGCAGGCGTGAAGATCGGCTCGGGCAACCGGTCAGACTCCTTCAGTCCGGCCGGCAACTTGATTCCACAGACCATTCCGCTTTCTTTGTATTCCTTCCACCCTGAGCCGGAGAGATAGCCACGGGCCACGCATTCCACCGGAAACATCTCGGCGCGCATCACCATCATCGAGCGGCCACGTAATTCGTCGGCATGTTTGCGGACGGCTTCCGGGTAGCGGGTAACGTCGGCAGTCACGAAATGGTTGGGCACGATGTCTTTGAGGAAGTCGAACCAGAACAACGAAATCTGGGTCAACACTCGCCCCTTGTGCGGAATGCCGGTAGCCAGCACGTAATCAAAGGCAGAGATGCGATCCGTGGCCACAAAAAGGAGGTGATCGCTATCGAGGTTGTAAACGTCCCGAACCTTACCGCTGGCAAAGAGTTCGAGATCGCTATAGTCGGTCTGTAGGAGAACGCTGTCGAGTGTGTCGGGGCTCATGTATTTAATCTTAACCGGGAGAAAACTGTCGCGTATTCTAGTCAGCGAATAAATTTTGTCAACGCTTTCGATTACACGCCTTCGGTTGCTCATCACACCATCGAACGGAAAAGTGTTGACAGTTCCATCCTACGCGAGAGTCCCCGCCCATGGCCGGGTTTGGCGGGTTGGCTGTGTGGAAAAACTGAGGAAGGCTCTGGAAAAATGGGCAGATGTTTTTTGGCCAGCAAAAGCAGAAAAACGGCGTTCGCGTCAAGAACAATGCGCGAAATTATTTTCCGTCCGCGACGTTCAAGGCGCAAATGCTCTAGTCGCTGATCGACACTACGCTGCCCCGAAGCGCACCGATACCAGCTTTGAGATGCCTGGCTCCTGCATCGTCACCCCATACAGTACTGGTGCGATGCTCATCGTTTTCTTGCTGTGCGTGATCAGGATGAACTGCGTCTGCAAACTCATCTCGCGGACCAGTTCCGTGAATCGCCCAATGTTTGCTTCATCCAGCGGCGCGTCGACTTCGTCGAGAATGCAGAACGGGCTCGGCGTGTACTGGAAGATTCCTACCAGCAGCGACAGCGCGGTCAGCGCCTTCTCTCCGCCTGAGAGGAGCAGCACATTTTGCAGCTTCTTGCCGGGAGGCGATGCGACCACGTCAATCCCGCTCTCGGCGCTGTTTTCAAGATCAGTCAGCCGCATGAAAGCGTCGCCGCCGCCGAATAGCTTGCGGAACGTAGTCTGAAAGTTCGCGTTGATCTTGTGGAACGCCTCTTCAAATTTCTCTCGTGAAATCTGGTCGATTTCCTTGATGGTAGCCGCCGTATTCTGAATGGCGTCGATCAGGTCTTTGCGCTGGGTTTCAAGGAATTGGTGCCGCTCCGCAGTCTCTTTGTACTCTTCGAGCGCCATCATGTTCACCGGACCCATGGCGTCAAGACGGGCCCGCATCTCGCGCTGCGCCTGATCTTCAGCCGCCAGTTCCTCGCCCATGATCGGCAAAATTGTCGTATCCGCCAGCAGTACCGGCCGCTCAATGCCCAACTCGTTGAGGCAAGTATCCGCCAGATGTTGCAGGTCCGAATCGAGCTTCGCGGCCTTCGCAGCGAGTTCACCGCGTCGATCGCGAGCCGAATCCAGTTGCTGCCGTGACGTTCGCAGCATCTCCTCGATCTCCGCCAAACGTACGCGCAGTTGTTCTGACTCGACCTGGAGCAAGCCGTCCCGCGCTTCAGCAGCATTGCGCTCCGCTTCGAACTCTACCAACTGTTCGGCCAGTTGAAGGTTCTCGGCCTGACGCCGCGCAATCTCATCCGTTGCCGATTCCATTTGCGCTTGCAGTGCAGTTGCTCGCTCGCGCATTTCAACTACCACGGTTTCGATCCGTTGGAGTAACGCGGTTGCCGAGCGATGGCGTTCTTCAAGGGTGGCAACGCGCGCCGAACGCTGCGAACTGGTTTCCGCAGCGAGATCGCGGCGCCCACGCAGCACAGCCAATTGATCATGCCCGGCAGCGAGTTGTACTTCCAGTTGTGCCCGTGTCTCTTCGATTGTGCCTAATTCCGCTTGCCGTGCGGCGATGAACAGATCCTGTTCCAGCCGGTCAGACGTCAGTCGTTGCAATTCGCGCCCGATCACCTCAATGCGCTCGCGTATACGCGACATCTCGCCATCCAACTGCTGCAACAGATGTCCGGACGTCATCGCCTGCTTCTCGGCGTCGCGCTTCTCGCCTTCCAGTCGGTCGAGCAGGGAAGTGTGTTCACGGATTTCGCGTCCCAGGGTGAGCGCAAGAATCTCTTTCTCGCGCAGGGCGTGCTCCAATTCATCGAGCAGCCGCATCACATCGCGGAGCTCCCGCTTCATCGAAAGCGGACCTTCGCTGCGCTGCTTGCCGCCAGTAACGGTCACGTTGTGGAAGCACTCCCCCGACTGCGACAGGAAAAATGCGTCCGGACTCGACAGCGCCAGTTCGCGGCCAATGCCCGCGTCCGGAACGATGTAGCCATTGCCGAGTTTTGGCAGAATCATCTCGAGCGACTTACCAAATCCATTCAGAACGCGAATCGAATTCTTAAGCGGCAGAACCGTGTCGCTGACGGGAGCGTATTGCGTGCTCTCATTTGCCACAAACGAAAACTTCGCTTGCGAGTCTTCGGGATGAACAAGGAAAGTTGCACGTCCATCAACGTCCGAGCGCAGCAGCCTCAAGCCTTCGTCAGCCGCATCCCAGCTCTTCACAACGATGTAGTTCAACTCGTCCCGCAGGAAATCTTCCACCACTCTTTCGTAGCGAGGGTCGACCTCGAGGAAATCCGCCAGCACTCCGGCGGGAGCGTGACCACCCTGCAATGCGCCGGATTGAAACAGGCGGCGCACCGATTCGGTCGAATAACCATGCTCCGCGATGACAGCCTCAAGCGAGCCTTTTTTGCCGAGAGCAGTCGCATACTCCGAGCGAATCGAGTCAAGATACTTCTTGGTTTCGTTCTCCTGAGCGCGCTTGCTCTCGAGAAGTTCACGCAGGCTGCTGAGCTCCGCGGTCAAGCCGCTCGCCCTCTGCGAGACAGTTTCAAATTCCAACGCGAGCTGGCCGCGCTGTCCGCCGAAGGTTTCCGCCTGAGTTGTGGCCGCGGCATGCTCGGCTCGCAGGCGCTGCTCCTCCCGATCTAAACCCGCCAATCGTTCTTGCGATTGCGTCAATTGATTGCGGAGATTCGACGCCTGGCCAACCGCTTCGAGGATTGAGGTGCGGCAAGATTCCTGTCCGCGTTCGAGCATCGCCAGTTCGGCCGCGGCGCAGGCCGCGTCCTGCTGGCAAAGTGCCAGTTCTTGCTGGGCGCCGGCCAAATCGGCAGCGGCAGAGTCAAGAACTCTCTGGTGTTCGGTGCGCTCCTCTTCCAACGCGCTGAGCCGATTGCTGGCTTGCGCAAGCTCAACCTCCGCAGCCGTCATCCGTGCCAGCAGTTCCGCGGAACGCTCTTCGTTGGTGCGAATCCGCGCTTTTCCGCGATCGCCTTCAAGGGCAATCTGGCTGATGCGGTCGCGATTCAGCCGGGTCTCCGTCTCGATCGCATAGCCGCGCTGGGTGCGCTCGGAATGCTCATTCTCGGATTGCTGCACGCCTTCGGTCAGCACCCGAATCTCTTCTCCCAGTTGCTGGATCTGCGCATCGAAAGAAACTCTCTCCTGATCCATCTGCGTGAACTTGCTCGCCAGCACCACGCGCAACTTGGCGCGCATCTCGTCCCGCAGCCGTCCATAGCGTTCGGCTTTGCTGGCCTGCCGCTTCAAGGAATTCATCTGTCGCGTGACTTCTTCAAAAATATCGTTCACGCGATTCAGGTTCTGCTTCGCCTCTTCCAGTCGCGCTTCCGCAAGCCGCTTCTTCGTCTTGAACTTCGTAATGCCCGCGGCTTCTTCAATGATGTTGCGACGATCGGTAGGACGGCTACTCAGGATCTGCCCGATGCGCCCCTGTTCGATCAGCGCATAAGATTCCGGTCCGAGCCCGGTACCCATGAATATTTCCTGGATGTCGCGGAGACGGCAAAGCTTCCCATTCAGCAGATATTCGCTGTCTCCGCTGCGGAACAAACGCCGCGTGACGGCAATTTCACCTGCGTGGGCAGGCTGCTGGTTGAACTTGCGGCGACGAATCTTCAGTACGACTTGCGGCTCCACAATCTGCAACCCCGCAACAGTCGTCGTCTTGGTTTCAGCTTCCGGCGTCTCTTCGGAGGCCGAAGCCTCCGTACCTGCGACCTCCACCGTTGCAGGTGCGGTCGCTACGGCCCCTTCAATCTCTTCGGTCTTTCCAGGCTGCGCCTCTTCCACGGCTTGCTCGGTTTCCGCGGCGGCGCGCGTTCGCAACTCAGCTTCGTCCCAATTTTCTTCGGCCAGATCATCTTGAATCTCGATCTGGGTCGGAGCGTTCGTATCGATTCCGCTGTAAACCTCGGGATCGATCAACGTCAGCGACACTTCCGCCATCCCGGTTGGATTGCGGTCACGTGTCCCGGCGAAGATGACGTCTTCCATGCGCGAACCGCGCAGCGTCTTCGCCGACTGCTCGCCCAGCACCCATGAAATGGCGTCCGCGATATTCGATTTACCGCAGCCGTTCGGGCCAATAATCGCGGCAATGCCTTCACCGTGAAATTTCAGTTCGGTGCGATCGCAAAACGACTTGAATCCGAGGATTTGCAGCTTCTTGAGTTTGAGCAAGGTCACTCCTTAATGCATCACGACCAAAGTGCGACGACGAAACGTGGCGCCCGATCCGAGATCCGGCCCCGACATCTCCTGTCTTCATGTGCGTGGGCCGCGATAATTCGCGTCCGCGTTGGCTGGGTGCCCTGCAAACCGTGGGTGATCCCGCGGGGGTAACTACCGAGGTTCGTCCCGGATCGCATATTGGGATGCCGTCTCGGACCTCCGAGTTTGCACCCCAACGTTTGACCAACTTTAACGGCGAATGAGGGGACGGGTCAAGTATTAAAACACCACATATGGGGGTCCCCATCACACCACCGCCTTTAGTTGCACAGACAATGCAGCAATCGCGCACAAATCAGGTAGGTGAGGAAGAAAATCAAAGAGGTGGGAGACCGCCAGAGCTGCCAATTACTCTACTGCTGCACTGCGCAGGATGCAATGTCCGGAAGGGCAAAAACGAGGAAATGCAGGCACGGGCGCCAGCCCGCGCGGGCAGAAATCCGACTTGAATATCTAATGTCTAGTGATTCCGGGGAAGCACCCGAGCGTGGGGCCAACCCTCGCGTTTACGTATGCCTCAGAATCTCACTCACCGCCCGATGCGCCTGATCAATCGCAGCATCGGTCTCTGCCACCGCGGCCGAATCGGAATTCGCGATCGTGATGCGCCCAAACGGCTGGCGCCCAATCACCCACGGTTTCTCCGACTCCGTTTTCCATTGCGGATCGAAGAGCGAGTTCGGCATGTATGCGTACCCGTGTGCCCAACGGTTGACGGTGATGCCGTGGATGTCGCGTGCGGGATCGAATCCGGTCGATCCCAACATCGCTCCAAGCTGCGCTCGAATATTTCGTTCGAAGGTCGAGAAAGGAGTGTCCATCAGTTCCATGCGTCCTGCACGGCTTTGATCGCGCGCCGGCAGCCCCGGCTGGCCGGGCGTCCGCAGCATGAACAGCACCATGGGTTCTTCCGGATTGCTCGGGAAGTGATAGTCGCCTACGCTCACGGGAAAATCCAGCGCGGTGAAGGAATGGTAGCTCCCCGGCGAGACGATCTGATGCACGCCCAGTTTGTGGAAGCCCGTCCAATTGGCGATCGCAACGTGCGTGTAAACCAGCGGCGCCTTCACCAGATACGAGAGCCCCTCTTTCTGTTTGGCCGGAAGGTCAGGACAGATATATGGGATCATCGTGTTGTAGCAGGCGAGCACGCAGTGTTTAGCGCTCACCGATTGCAGCTTGTCCGCCGCGTACATACGAGATCGCAACTTCTTTTGCGCTCAGCGCCGGTCCAACATTGGCGACGTGAACCGCAGTGCTGTTTAGGCGAATGCGTACGTTGGAAGCCGGTTGGTCCAGTCGACTGTAGTCGACGCGAGCCGTCACCACATCGTCCATGGTATGGCCGGGAATAGATCCCGGCACCAGTTGACGCACTAGCAATCGCGCAACCGAGGCATTGCCATCGGGAAAATGGAAGATATAGGGCTCATCCTGGCGTGCATCCTTTATGGATTTCCCCGAATCATTTTCCAGATTCATGCCGCTGAAGCCGGCAAAGGTGATCGCCCCGTAATCGTCTCCCGACATGTAGCAATCAAGAGCAGGCACCGCGTCGATCCCGACCGCGAACAAATCGTTCGTGTAGGTCTGAAAGAACGGCAGAGCGGCTGGTGTGACCTTGCAAATCTTGGTGAGGAAGTCAGCGTAACTGGTCTTGCTCAGACGCTCGATCTTCTGCTCGCGGCTAAGCCCGGCAAGGTAGTCCTTGTTTTCCGTGTAGACGCGAATCAGATCACGCCTGACCAATTCTGGAAGTGGGGAATTCGCGAAGAATTCCGGCCATGGCGTTTTGCCCATCCCGGTGACCAGTCGATCCTCGCCAAAGGTCGCGCGATCATAAAACATCGCCGTTCCCAGATTGCTGTAAAGCTTCCGATCGAAATCCTTGTAGAAACGTTTCACGTCGATCCCGATATCCGTCAGAACTCCCATCGCAACTTTGCTGTATCGCGAGGGATGCTCGATCGACATCGTACCGCCGTGAGCGAGGAGCGTGCGGTCGCCAACCTTGAACTCATTGCGCTTGGCGTGCCCTCCAAAGTCATCGTGATTGTCCAGAATCAGGATGCGCGTCTTCGGTCCGGTCGCCTTGCGGTAAAAATGCGCGGCGGCCAGACCGCTGATGCCGCCGCCGACGATCACCAGATCGTATGTCTCCCCAGTAGCCTCCGGTTTGCCATTCGCTTCCCACGACTCGCCGTCGCGCAACTGATGCGCGTAAGTGAAGGTTCCGTCGTGATTGCCTCGCATTCCTGTGAGCGCGGGCGGGTAATAACCAGCCGTCTTTTCCGGATCAAATGATTTTTCGTCAAACGCCAGCGCAGAAGATGGAATTAGCGTGCTGCCGACGGTGAGCGCGACTCCATTCAAAAAGTCGCGCCGCGAGATAGAACGGTTCATTCCCAGATTTTTATCGTTGTCGTTGCTCATAGGGGCCCCTGGAACCCGTCGATTATACCGCCGGCCTTCCAGATTCCCACTGCGCACGATCAGGGCACCATCGGCAACACGATATGCGACGGCAAAGTTGGCGAGCAGTAGATCCGCTGGGTCGCCGCCACAAAATCAGACTCGGTCGCCTTGTAGATGCTGGGCACGAACTTCTGCGGATTGCGATCGATCACCGGAAACCACGTCGACTGGATCTGCACCATCATGCGATGGCCCTTGAGGAACACATGATCGTGATCGCGCAAAGGAACTTTCCATTCCGTGGGCTGATTCGCTACCAGCGGGTTCGGCTTTTCGAAGCTCGCCAGATAGCGGCCGCGCCGCACTTCCATGGCAATCGGCAACTCGTAGCCGTTCAACGACTGCGCGTACTGTCCCGGCTTTGGCCCATCCTCCGGCTTCCACGCGTTCTTCTGCGCGTTTTCCGGAAACACATCGATCACCTTCACCACGAAATCGCTATCAGTGCCGGAAGTCGAAGCAAAAAGTTTTGCCTCCAATGGTCCCGTGATCGTGATGTCATGATCGAGCGGCGCGCTCACAAACGTAAGAACGTCAGGGCGATGATCCACAAAACGCTGGTCTGCTACTTCCCACGTGCGCCAATCACCTTCTGGATAAGTAGGTGAAATGGGACGCTGCCGGTAGGGCACCGGGTTTGCGGGATCGGAAATGTACTCCCGGTAATCTTTACCGGCCTTGCCACCTGACGCCGCTTCGGGTGCGCTGAATGATAGCGTGCCATCGGCGTGCAAATACAAATTCGTCGCCTTCGATTCCTTCGGAGGCCAGGCCGCGTAAGTATGCCAACTGTTCGATCCGCTCTGGAAAGTCGTGGCCTGCCAAGCCGGCTTCTCCCCTTGCCCGTGCAAGTAATAGCGGAAGAATGGCGCCTGGATATTCTCCCGAAACTCGCGCGCAGTCTCGTGGCCTCCAAACGGGATCAGCCCGATGCTCTCTCCCTTTGGAGTCTGCCACTCGCCATGAAACCATGGGCCCGCAACAATAAAATTCGTGTGGTCCGGATCGTTTTCTTCCGCGTGCCGGAAAATCTGCCACGGTCCCCACGGATCTTCTTGATCCCAGAATCCCGCCACATTCAGATTGGGAACTGTTGAAGCGTGCAGCTGATTAACCCACGCTTCCTTCTTCCAGAAATCATCGTAATCCGGATGATCGACGCTTTCGTTCCAATAGGGAATCGAGCCATGAAGATATTTGGCGTTGATATTGGCGACCGGACCTAGGTCGAGATACCACTGATACGTGTCGTATGTCTCGAAATCGAAATGAGTGTTCTTGTTTTTGTCGGCCTGCTCCATCACCGCGTATTCGAAGTCATAGCTCTCGCGCAATGCGCCGTAACGGTGATCGTCGTCGTTCATCCACTGGTCTACCGGTGAAGCCTGCTCGCTCACGGCTTTCAGTGCCGGATGCGGATGAAGCAGCGGAAGCGCCGACGTCAGACCCGAATACGAAACTCCGAACATTCCCACCTTCCCATTGTTGTTGGGGACATTCTTCACGAGCCACTCGATCGAGTCGTAGGCATCGGTGGTCTCGTTGGTAGCTTTCGGATCTTTCAGGTCAACCCACGAAGACAAATTGAATACGCCCTCTGACTTGAATCGTCCTCGCAGGTTCTGAATTACAAAGATGTAGCCGTCTTGTGCCAGCTCTTTGAACGCGACCGGAAATGGATCCGGCGATTTGTCGGGAACGCCATAAGGTGTGCGGCGAAACAAAATAGGCAGCGGCCCGTGCTGGTCGGCAGGCGTCAGGATAATCGTCTGCAGGTGTACTCCGTCACGCACCGGAATCATGACTTCCTGAAACGTGAAAGCTGGGCTGGCAGGTTGCTGCGCAACCAGCGGCATCGAAACAAAAATCAACAATGTGAAACTCAGAAATCGGCGCACCGTGCCTCCGGGAGTTCTGTTGAAATTTTTGCGTTCAGACGTGTCGATAAGCTCAGTGTTCGCGGGACTAATTTTTCCTTGCCACCAGAAACCGAGCCAACTCCGTCAGAGTGACAGCCTTATCGCCAAACCTGTCCAGTTGGGCGCATGCTTCGTCGACCAGTGCATCCGCTTTGCGGGTCGATTCCTCTATACCAAACAGTGACGGATACGTCGCTTTTTCCGCCGCTGTATCTTTTCCGGCTGTTTTGCCGAGCTGTTCCGAGGTCTGCGTCACGTCCAGCACATCATCCACAATCTGGAACGCGAGCCCGATCGACTGGCCGTAAATACGAAGCCGCTCCAGATCGCCTGAATCGGCGCCCGCATACATGCCTCCGCTCACCACGCTGGCCGTGATCAGTGCCGCCGTCTTCGATCGGTGAATGTATTCGAGCGTGGCAAGGTCAGGTTTCTTGTGCTCGGCTTCCAGATCAACCACCTGCCCGCCGATCATGCCATCAATCGTGCCGGTCCCATGCGCGATCTCGCGAATGATGGCGACCCGCGCCTCAGCCGGACAGTTGAGCTGTGCCAGCACTTCATAAGCCTGTGTCTGAAGCGCGTCGCCCGCCAGTATCGCGGTCGCCTCTCCAAAAGCCTTATGACATGTAGGACGCCCGCGGCGCAGATCGTCATTATCAAGCGCCGGCAAGTCATCGTGGATCAGCGAATAGGTGTGAAGCATCTCCAGCGCCGCGCCCAGGTGCGCGATACCGGAGGGCAGAGATGGAATTTGAGCTGCAGAGGAGGGCGGTTTCTTTGCCGCCGCGATCATGCGTCCCGCCTCCATGCAAAGAATCGGCCGGAGACGCTTTCCGCCGGCGAAAACACTATGACGCATGGCCTGATGGATCGAGGTGGGATGCTGTGATGCCGCCGGCAAAAGTTCTTCGAGGGCGGCATCGGCGGCCGCGCGTCCCTCTTCTAAAACTTGTTTCAGCATCGCCCCGCAGTATAACAAGCCCCAGCCATCCCTCCGGGACTTGGTGACGACGAAGTTCGTTCTACGCCGCGGCTGCGCGATGTTCGCGTCCGCGCATTACCGAGCGCACGATCTGCTCGTGACTCGGCTCGCATACGTCGGCCGCGCCCTGACTCATGGCCGCGGTCCACAGATCGTCATCCGCCAACCGGTGGGTGGCAACAATGCTGAGCGATGGAAATTCCTGATGCAGACGCTCTATTTCATCCATCCGCGAAATCTCCAGGTCCAGCACCAGAACATCCGCGCGATGGCGACCAATGGCCGAGCGAATTTCTTTGTAGTCGCGCACGAGGGTGACCCGACCAAAATGTAGGGACAATCCGACCTGCAGGCTTTGAGCAGTTCTGGGGTCGTTGTGATAAACAACCAGGCTGAGTAGTTCCATACATCCCCCTTGAGTTCGCCGCGTTTGCGGCGGCCTTGGATGTGACAGCAAAATGCCGTCACAGGCGTGATCAACTCCGAGCGCGAACAGCGTTACTTTCGCAACGCCTTCTCGGCCGGGGGCTCGAACGGTTCAGTTTGGAGCTTTCCGTTCTGTTTTAGCAGAATCTCTACTTTTCCTTCCGCTTCTTCCAGCTGCTTGCGGCAAGTTGCGGAAAGTTGCATGCCTTCTTCGAACAGCGTGAGAGACTTCTCCAGCGGAACTTCCCCTTTTTCCAGTTCCAGCACGATCTTCTCTAAACGCTCGAGGCAATCTTCAAACTTAACCAATCCATTTGCTCCTGTATCTATTGTAATGGCCCTTCCCGTTCAAAAAGTCCAGCGAAATTGGTAGAAATTTGTAATTTCTTGGGCAGTTGTCTTCCCAAAACAAACTTTGTCTATGCACTGTCAAAGCCGAGGCCGGCGACACGCTCTGGATTGCCCTAAACCGATGTCGGTCGCTGCGAGCCGAGAGCTTCCAGAACATCGACCGCGGAACTGTACCGGCTCAGCGGGGCGCTGATCTGCGCCCCCTGCACCCGATCGCGCACAGCCTTCAGCATTTCACGCGCAATCGCCACGCCCTCGTCTCGCGCCGCCTCCGGAGTCGAGGCCTTAGTCATGCGGGCCAAAATCTCGTCCGGAACGGAGACGCGCAGCTCGTTCTTCATAAATTCGGCATTCCGTGCACTGACCAGCGGCCAAATTCCGGCCACCACCGGGATGCGGCAATGCTCGATGCGCCGCAGGAAGTTCTCCAGCAGTCGCAGATCAAACACGGGCTGCGTGACCACATACTCCGCGCCCGCCTGCACCTTGTATTCGAATCGCTTGATCTCTTCATCCAGATTCGGAAGCCCGGGGTTCGCTCCCACGCCAATCACAAAGCTCGTACCAACCCCGATCGGATTCCCACCAAGATCCAAGCCGCGATTCAGATTGTGGACAATATTCACCAAGCCGATGGAGTCGACGTCGAACACCGCAGTCGCATCCGGATAATTCCCCATCTTCGGGGGATCGCCCGTAATGCAGATCAGATTGTTGATCCCCGTCGCCGCCGCTCCCAGCAAGTCTGACTGAATTCCGAGCACGTTGCGGTCGCGGCAGGTGTAGTGCAAGATCGCCTCGATTCCAACCGCCTGCTGCATGAGTAGCGACAGCGCCTGGTTGCTCATGCGCGCCGATGCACGCGGGCTGTCCGGAATATTCACCGCATCCACGCCGACCGACTTGACGAACTTCGCCCCTTCGATCTCCTTCCGGATGTCGATGCCTTTCGGCGGGACGATCTCCACCATCGTGATAAATTCGCCGGCGGCGATTTTTGCGCCGAGCCGCGATCGTTTCGCGAGCGGAATACTTGCCGGGCTCAGTGGTGTGGCGGTCGAGTGGGATGCCTCCGTAACGGGAGCATGCCCACGCGCTCCCTGCACACGCAACGACGACTTCATCGCGCGAATATGGTCGGGAGTCGTGCCGCAACATCCCCCCACCAGTTGAACTCCGGCAGCCACGAATTTCCGCGTATAGCTCGCCATGTATTCGGGCGAGCAGAGATAAATATTTCGACCTTCGACCGAACGCGGCATGCCGGCATTTGGCTGCGCAGCCAAAGGAAGGGAAGTGACGGCTCGTACGCGTTCAATGGCGTCCAGCATGGCCACTGGGCCCACGCTGCAGTTGATGCCCAGTACGTCCACATTCCATTCCGTAAGCCGAGCCGCAAAAGCTTCGGGATCGGCCCCATCCAGGCAGTTTCCATCCTCATCGATGGTGACTTGGGCAATGATCGGAATTTTAGGATCGACGTCGCGGCAAGCAAGAACCGCCTGGCGCATCTCTTCCAGATAGCCGAAAGTTTCCAGCATCAACAAATTGACGCCGCCCTCGACCAACGCCTCTACCTGCTCGCGGAAAGCGGCTCGAGCTTCCTCGAACGAAGTCTTGCCCAGAGGTTCAATTCGAATACCGAGCGGACCGATCGATCCCGCGACCCAAACGTCGAAACTCTTGGCGGCTTCATGAGCGACTGTGCGCACCCGCCACGTTGATATCGCGCACCCGGTCCGCCAGACTGTGGCGTGCTAGTCGAAAGCTGTTGGCGCCAAACGTGTTGGTCTCGATAATGTCGGCCCCGGCCTGCAGGTACTCATGGTGCACGGCGCGGATCAGTTCGGGCTGCGAGATGTTCAGCTCGTCGTAGCAACGGTTGATGAAAATTCCTTTCGAATAGAGAAGCGTGCCCATGGCGCCGTCGCAAAGCACGGGCGCACGCTTTAATCGTTCTAGAAAGCTTTGCGGCATGCTCTTCAGAATACAGGAACGCGCTACCCTCTGGCATGCCATTGGTCAAGCCAAGTGTTCACCAATGGGACGCGCAGGTGCCGGAGGGGCGGGCCCCAATCAAGCCTTTGTTATAATCCCTGTTCTCGCATCCAATAGATTATTCGACATGAAGTTGGAGTCCCAGGTTTGAGAAAACTCCTGATTTCCTTGCTTTTACTGCCGTCGCTCAGCTTTATTTTGACGGGCTGTGGCAGCAGTTCGCCCAACACCAGCGCGAAAACCAGTGGCATTCCTTATCGTGCCTTGGTCTCAAACAGCGTCAGTGCCGGTACCGCGACGGCTGGACTTTACATCATCAATGCCCAAACTGACGTGCATCCCCCAGGGCTTGCCCCGATCACCGCCGGTAATTCGCCTGGAATGATGGTCGTCACGCCCGAATCGAGCCCAAACAGTCGTTTTCAGCGGAAACAACAACAAATCTTCCGACAACGCGTTCTCGATCATCAACAATGCTGCCGAAACCAACGCGACGAGTATTACCTTGGCTGGATATACGGAAAGTATCGTTGTTTCCCCGGACAGCACCATCGCCTACGTCGCCGTGCCCACGGCGCCGATCATCGGGCAATCTCCGGGCTCGGTCAATGTCATTGGAGTGGTCGCCGGAACTCTGAACGGTACCGTCAATATCCCATCCGTCCATTACCTCTCCCTGAGCAACAACGGAAACCGCCTTCTCGCTTTCAGCACCGTTCTCTCTTCTCTCGCGCCACCTTGCGCCGATCCCACGCCGAGCTACGTTTTCCTCGTGACTCCCTCCGACGTTGGAGTGGTGGGTTGCCCGGTCCTCCCCGTCCCCGGATTTGACCACCCCGTACAGGCGTACTTCACCAGTGATGACAACACCGCCTACCTGATCAATTGCGGCCCCGAATGCGGAGGCACGCAGGCCAGCGTTCAGCCGCTCGATTTATCAACACCGACGCCGACCCCGGGCCTACCTGTAGCAGTTCCCGCCGCGACGGAAGCTTTCGTCGATGGTTCCACCATGTACCTCGCCGGAACGCCTTACTCCGGCGGCGTCCCATCGCAACCTTGCACCGGACAGGTGACGGCGGCCACCACCTGCGGCCTCCTCACCATCTTCGATTTGAACACGATGACCGCGACCAATCCGGCGCCCATCGTCATCACCGACGGCTATCACAACCGCATGGCTCTCGCAGCCAATGGGCAGCTCTTTATTGGCGCGCGCACCTGCACCGAAATTTCTGCGCCGCAACCCCCGCCTCCGGGCGCTGAGGTCCGGGGCTGCCTCTCAATCTACAATTCCAACCTTCTGACCCAATCCGGCGTCGGAACGGTAGTTATCCCGCCTGCCAACGGAGACGCAACCGGCATCCAGCCCATCACCACGCGCACCGTCGTGTACGTGGTTCAGGGAGGGGCGCTCGGCATCTATGACACAGCGACCGACGCATTGCAATCCATCCAAATTACCAACATCGCCGGGCAATTCGTCGACGTCAAAACGATTGACTTCTAAGCCACTTCCTTCAATCTCGCGCGCTTCGAGAGTATCGTTCGTATACGATACAAACATTGCGTGCTTCTTCGTGCTTTTATATCCCGTGCACCTTAGGAGGATCTTAATGTTCAAAATACGTTTTGCGATTTTCGTGCTCGTTGCCTCGCGCTTCTGCTCGCAGGAATGGCGGCGGCTGACGAAGGCCAGTTCCTGATTCTGAATGCCCAATATGGTAACGAACACAATCACGTTGACGTAACCAATCGGTTGAAGGACTTGGCGCGTCGTGACCGCACCTTTCGCATCAACTACGAGTCGATGGCCGTCGACCCTGACCGCGGCCACGCAAAAATGTTGCGGGTCTTTGCCCGTGGCCCCAATGGTGAGGAACGAAACTTCGATTTCCCCGATGGCAGCGTATTTGACGGCGCTCAATTCCGCAGCTGGGGACACGGCTGAATGGGGTGACGAACATTGGAATGGCGGCTGGAATGGCAGGCCTCATGACGATGACAGACGCGACGAGGGCCGGCACGACGCGGACGCCGGACAGTTCGTCATTCTCAGCGCTCAGTACGGGAACGAACATCGGCACGTGGATGTTACCCCCCGACTGAAAGAGCTCGCGCGTACCGACATGCGCTTCCGCGTCGATTTCCGCCTCTTCCACGTCGATCCCGACGAAGGCCATGCTAAGGTTCTTCGGATTTATGCTCGCGGTCCCGGCGGCCACGAACGCATGTTCGAGTACCGGGATGGCGAGGTGATCGACGGAGCTCAGTTCCGAGGCTGGCGTCGTGGCGAATGGGCTCGAGACGATGATCGCTGGAGCGGCCGCTGGGAAGCCGAACGCGAGGAACACGAACACGACCGCAACTAGTCAGGCTTGGCATCTGCGCGAAGCGCAGACAAGACGCTGATCTCAGACGGGCGTGCGAGAGACTTGAGAGCCGGCATTATCTTGGCTC
Organism: uncultured Acidobacteriaceae bacterium; assembly: GCA_963822545.1. Lineage (GTDB taxonomy): Bacteria > Acidobacteriota > Terriglobia > Terriglobales > Acidobacteriaceae > Acidiflorens. Next base: position 708,482 of record CAWGIB010000006.1, on the reverse strand, counting down.
GATCGTCATCTCGTGCGCCCGGTTCTTTTCTACTGCAGCCTGCGAAAAAGGAAACGTGAAATGTCGATCCGCCGTACCACGCGGCCCACTGATCCAAATAATTCGGACTCAGAAAAACTCCGCTCTCCCCGCTTACCAGGTTCAGCGTGCTTTCGTCGAAATTTGCGAAATTCCAGGTCAACCGTTCCGAAGGCCCAAAGCCGCGCCCCACTGCCTTCACCGTGTAGTTGCTCCCGCTCAAAGGATGTTGGCCGGGTCCTGTTGAGCGCCCGATCAGAGGCAACTGGCTCAGCACCAGATGCTCAATCTCCACCGGATAATTTTCGCCCCACTTCCAACTTGTCAGATCAGAAGGAGCGCCCGTCTGTTTCAGCGCATTCTCCATCGCGGCCGTCAGCACGCTGTCAAAATCGGAATAGCCCGGAGGCAGCCAACGCTGTGGCTGTTTGCTAAGAACATTCTCGAGCCACACCGTCGACATGCCCCAGCGGTAGCTCTTCCACGTCAGCATGCCAAGAGGCTTTGCGGTTGCCGCACTGGGCGCGGCCCCTGCCGTGGAGTTTCGCCGAATCATCTGCGGCCGGACCTAGCTTAGGCTCGAGCAGCATGCGTACCAGTTCCTGACGTGCTTTCGTTTCAATGGTCGGAGCCGCCGAGTCCGCTGACATTCGTCCATCCCAATCGCGCAAAATATCTGCGGCCTTCTTTGCGCGCTCCGAAATACTCGACGCATGGTCGAGCGCGTACACGAACTTGTCGGCGCACAGGTGATCAAATGCCGAGGAGATATCCATCTGCAGCGCCAGCATATCCGCTGGCGCAAATTTCTTGCCTGACTCGAGCACCCGATAAATTCGGTCCGTTCGCCATGGCGCTTCCCATTCCGTACTGATCGAATATTTGTAGCCTTCAGGAGTAATTCGCCCGTTAGCCGTCGCCAGAACTCCCGTCGGAGGGTTGTAGATCCGTGGCATTTCGTCGAATGGGATGAAGCCTCTTCCACTCGTGAGCGTCGTCGCTGCCGCTCACCGGCAGGCTCCCATCGCCCGTCGTTCGAATCGGTACAAACCCAGTCGCCTGATATCCGATGTTTCCATCAACGTCGGCATACATCACATTCTGCCCGGGCGCTGCAAATTTTGAGAAAGCCTTGCTGAACTCCTCCCAGTTCTGCGCGGTATCCACGTCGAAGAAAGTTAGAATCAATCCGTCATAAAGTGTCCATCGCAGCGCGATCTTGCGCGTCTCTCCGGGCAACAGTTCCGTAATGATCGGCCCATGCCGCGTCGTGACCACGTCCAGCGTCACGTCCGGCTTTCCTTTCACATGAATAATTTCCTGGCGATGCGCCGGCTCCCGCCATCCCGTCGGGGTTTTGTACTGCCCTTGCGAATTGAATTCCTCGATGTAATCGTCCTCCACGGTTGGTCCAACGTTGGTGAATCCCCATCCGATGCGCTGGTTGTGCCCCACAATCACTGACGGCACGCCCGGCAGCGTAACTCCCGGCAGCATCAAATTCCCCACTCTTCAAATGCGCTTCAAACCACAGGTTCGGCATCTGGTGGTCAAGATGCATATCGTTTGAGAGCAGCGGCTTTCCCGTCACCGTGTGCTGCCCCGAAATCACCCAGTTGTTGGAACCGGGCCGGAACGGCTCCGCATCCAATGCCTCGGAGAGCGAAAAATGCGAGACGCTCTCCAATTCGCTTAGGGACCGCCGCCCCCTGCCCGTCCACCGAAGTCGAAGTCCCATCGAACGGCGGCCAGCAGCGCATTTCCACTCGTCGAATCGATGCAATTCCCGTCGGCGAACTTCCCGGATCCACATCGTCATCGTCTTCGTCCTGGTCTCCCGGTGTCGGCGGGCTCGTCGCCGATCCCCCGTCGAACCTCCGTTGGAGGTCGATCTCTCCACGACGAATTGACGTAAAGATCTGCCGTCAACTCCGGTCCGATCTTCGCCAGAATTTTCTCCCGCGTCAGCGCCCGCGCATAGCTGTAGTGATTCAGATCCTGGACCATCCGCGCGCCGATCAGGAGTGAATCTCTGGTAGTCCAAGGCTGCGGCTGATACTTCATCAAGCGGAATTCCAGCGGCAAATGACCGCCCCTTGATTCGATGAACGCATTCACGCCTCGCGCATACGCCTCAAGATAAGTACGGTCGCGCTCCGAAATTTTCTTCTCCGCCTGTTCGGCAACAACCCTCAAGCCCAGGATGCGCTGCTCCCGATCCATCTTCAGAGTGGCTTCGCCGATGACCTCCGAAAGCTCTCCCGCCGCTGCGCGCCGCAACATATCCATCTGCCAGAGTCGGTCTTGCGCGGTCACATATCCTTGCGCGAAGAAGAGATCTTCGGGCGTCGCCGCTTCAATCGTCGGCACACCCTGCTTGTCGCGCACGACTCGCACCTTAGCGGAAACCCCCTGCGCCACCACCTTGCCATCGACGGGCGCGAGCGCAGAATGCGCGATCCAGTACGCCCAAACCCCTCCTCCCGCAACTGCGAGCAAAAGGACCAGCAGTGCTGACAGAAGAATTTGTCCGGCTCGACTTCGAGAGCGGACTTCAGATACCGATGCAGTCGTCGACATTGCACACGATTGTAGGAGCGCCTTCACTAAGAGACAACCATCAGGCCGCGTTCGCCGCTGGCGTTCAGGTGTGATCCGGCGGATTGGCATAACCCGAGCCTGCCCGTTATCATGTTTTCACCATCACGGCCCATAGATCTGCTTGCCCTCATGCTTCAGAAACGAATCGACGATCAGCCCATCACCTCGCGGGAAAGCATTCGCGAAGCCGAGGCGATCTTCCTTCAGCACCTGCGCCGCGTGAAACTGAAGCAAACCGAACAGCGCACCACCATCCTTCGGACCTTCCTCGAAACTCGCGAACATCTTTCCACCGATGAACTCCACCGCCTTGTAAAGAAAAAAGATCCCGGAATCGGATTCACCACCGTCTACCGCACGCTGAAATTATTGGCTGGCTGCGGCCTCGCCAGCGAAGTCGCATTCCATGATGGCATTGCCCGCTACGAACACCAATACAACCGGCGTAGCCATCACCACATGGTCTGCACTGAATGTGGAGCCTCGGTCGAATTCTTCTCACCGCAGGTAGGAGAAATAGAAAAGGAAATCGGCCGCAAGCATCAATACCTGACCACTCGCCACACCTTCCAGATCTACGGCGTGTGCGACGACTGTCGAAAGAACGAAGCCAACCGAGGCGAAGCCTCCAACAAAGAAGATTCCCGCAAGAAGATCAATGGACGGCGAATTGTCTAGCTCTTACAATCCGCCACCCGCCGAGAACCGCGCCCCAGCTTCTCCGAATGCCCCCATTGCGCCGCCGCCATGCCCGCCACTTCATCATTCTGCCCAGCCTGCGGACTGTCGATGCGCCCGCTTCCGCCTCGTGACCGGGCAGCCGCAGCGCTCGCCTATTTCACTCCGCTCCCGGCGATAGTCCTGTTGTTTCTTCCTCAATTTCGCACCCGTCATTTCGTCCGCTTCAATGCCTGTCAAAGCATCCTGATCTGGGTGCTATTTTTCATCCTGACCGTGATTGCAATCTTCCTCTCAAATGTAGCCGCCGCCATCGTTTTTCTCTTGGCCGGAATCCTCGCCGCGCTCGGTATGTTCTGTCTGTGGATCGTCCTCTCCGTCAAAGCCTGGCAAGGCGAGCGCTTCGAGCTTCCAGTGTTCGGCACGCTGGCATCGAAGCTGAGCTAGAAATTCCGATTGCGCTTGATTGTTTTGCGTTTGATTATCGTTGTGGCGGTTGATTTTGGTGGCGCAGCGGTTTACCGCTGCAATAGTTTCCTTCTTTTCATCGCGGCTTTAGCCGCTGAGGTAACGCTGCTCGCCGGAAGCACTCTTCGCAGCCCCTCAAATCTCTTCCCGCATCCGCATATTGCCCGTTCGCAGATACCGATTGTGCCAGCCCAGCGATTCCGTCAACAGATGCGGCGTGTGTTTCCCATACGAAAGCCGTTCCGCCCGATTCAGATAATCGAGCAACAAAGGCTTGTACTCCGGACTCGAGCACTTCTCGATAATCAAATGCGCCCGCTGCCGTGGCGAAAGCCCGCGCAAATCGGCCAACCCGCGTTCCGTCACCACCACTTGCACATCATGCTCGGTGTGATCCACGTGCGACACCATCGGCACAATCGTCGAAATCGTCCCCTTCTGCGCGACAGAGGGAGCCATGAAGATCGAGAGGTATCCGTTGCGCGCGAAGTCGCCCGAACCGCCAATCCCGTTCTGAATGCGCGATCCCATCACGTGTGTCGAATTCACGTTGCCGTAAATGTCGGCCTCGATCATGCCATTCATCGCGATCACGCCGAGTCGCCGGATGATCTCCGGATGATTCGAAATCTCCTGCGGGCGCATCACAATCCGGTCGCGGTATCCGGCCATGTCGGCATTCACTTCCAGCAGCATCTCCGGACTCAGCGAAAATGCTGTCGCCGATGCCGTCGTCAGCTTGCCCGACTTCAGCAGCCGGATCATCCCGTCCTGAATCACTTCCGTATAAGAAGTCAGTCCCTCAAATGGCCCTTCTTCCAGTCCAAACAAAACCGCATTCGCAATATTCCCCACGCCCGATTGCAACGGCAGCAGATTCGCCGGCATGCGCCCCTTCTGCACCTCCCAGCTCAGGAATTCCAGAATGTGTCCGGCAATCTGTTTCGACGCCTGATCCGGCGCCTTGAACGGGCTATTGCGGTCCGGAGAATCCGTCAGCACGATCGCCACGACCTTCTCCGGAGGAACCTCCAGATACGGCGAGCCAATCCGTTGTCCCGTGCTCACCAATGGAATCGGCCCGCGATGCGGAGGCGGCTTCCAGCCCGTAGTAAATGTCGTGCATCCCTTCGAGTGCGGAAGGCTGCCACGAATTCACCTCCAGAATCACGCGCTCCGCCTGGTCGATCCACGTCTTGTTATTGCCGATCGAAGAACTCGGCACCAACTTGCCGTCCTCCAGCACAGCCGTCACTTCAATCAGCGCCACATCCAGCTTGCCCAGAAACCCGTATTCCACAAACTGCGCCACGTGGCTCAGATGGATATCCATGTACTCCATCTCGCCCGCGTTGATGCGCTTCCGCGTTTCCGGATCCGACTGGTAGGGCAGCCGAAGGTTGATGCCTCCCGCCATGGCGAGCGCCCCATCCAGTTCGGGGCCGGTCGATGCGCCCGTAAAGACGCTCACGCGAAACTTTTGCCCGCGGAAATTGGCCTCCGCGATGCGACGTGCCAACTCCATCGGCACGACTTTCGGATAGCCGGAACCCGTGAAGCCGCTCATGCCAACCTGGTCGCCCGAGTGGATCAGCGAGGCGGCTTCGTCAGCGCTCATGATCTTGTGCGCGAGGTTTGTATTCAACACCCGCGAGGTAGTGGTGGGTTGCAGGGCAATCGTCATGGAACAAAATTCTCCTGGCTAGCGTAACAATAGCCACGCCGACGGTTGCCGTCTGTGAGCGCCATCACTCCCGGCTGTCTTCACTAACCGGAGTGTTGCGAGAGTCTTAGAGGCGAGATTGCAGTGGATATCAATCACCCCTCGTGGGTGCGGAGCGCAAGGGTTGAGGGGTACAATAGCCCTTCCTCGGATATACAAATCAATTCCTCGGTCAAATTCAAGGAGATACTAATGGTTAAGAAAATCTGTCTGGCGATTATCGGCCTCGCTCTAATCGTCCCGAGCCTTGCAGCGCAAACCGTTGACGAAATCATTGCCAAGAATGTTCAAGCCCGCGGCGGAGCCGACAAGTTGAAAAGTGTCCACTCAGTGAAAGCGACCGCTACCATGGCGATGGGTCCGGGTATGGAAGCCCCCGGCGTGCTTATCCAAAAACGTCCCGAATTTGCCCGACTCGAATTCACTGTCCAGGGCTTGACCGCCATCCAGGCTTATGACGGCAAGAACGCTTGGCAAGTCATGCCCTTCATGGGCAAGAAAGATCCCGAACTGATGTCCGCCGACGAAGCCAAAGAAGTCCAGGAAATGGGCGACATCGATGGCCCCATGATTGACTACAAGAGCAAAGGCAACCAGGTCGAATTGCTTGGCAAAGAAAAAGTCGAAGGCACCGACGCCTACAAACTGAAGGTCACGCTCAAGAACGGCGACGTGCAGACCCAGTACATTGACGCCGACTCCTTCCTTGAAATTAAGGAAGAAACCAAGCGCACCGTGCGCGGCACTGAGCAAACTGTTGAATCTTCCATCGGCGACTACAAAGAAGTAAACGGCATCATCTTCCCCTTCGCTGTCGAGAGTGGCGTCAAAGGCAGCGCGGAAAAGGAGAAGTTGACTATCACGAAGATCGAATTGAATGTTCCCGTGGAAGATTCCTTCTTCAAGATGCCCGCGGTTCCGCCGGCCGCCGCCACGCCCGCAGCACCCAAGGCCGATCCAGTAAAGCCCGATGCGCCGAAGGTAGATCCGCCAAAGCCCAATCCGCCGCAGAACTGAGAGCTGTTTTCATCAATGGTGTTGGTAGTCACGAATCGGTTTGGCATGGGCACGACTTCGGTCGTGCCCCTCAAAATCAACTAGACCCAGACCTTAGCTTCTAAGCAACTTGCTTCCCACTGTGAAGGCTGAAGAATCACGAAGCTGTTCGATTTCCTTCGAGGTGATCATGAGCACTTATTTCCGTCTGTTGTGGGTATTCCTCTGTGTCGCCGCGCTGGCGCTTGTTGCCTCTGCGCAAGATGTAACGCTCGATTCTGATACTCTCAGCGGCCTGCCCATCCGCTCCATCGGCCCCGCAGTCACGGGCGGACGCATTGCCGACATTGCTGCCATTCGTACCGGAGATCGCCTCACCATCTATGTCGGCTCGGCAGGCGGCGGAGTCTGGAAGTCCGTCGACAGCGGCACCACCTTCAAGCCAATCTTCGATAAGCAGCCAACCATGTCGATCGGATCCATCGCCATCGATCCCACCAACCCACAGACCGTCTGGGTCGGAACCGGCGAGTCCTGGGCCCGCAACAGCGTCTCCGTCGGCACCGGCATGTACCGTTCGCGCGATGGCGGCGACAACTGGGAGTCCGTCGGCCTCCCCGATTCCGAACACATCGCCAGCATCGCCATCCATCCCAAAGACGGCAATACCGTCTACGCCTGCGCTCTCGGCCATCTTTGGAGTTCCAACACTGAGCGCGGCGTCTTCAAGACCACCGACAGTGGCAAGACCTGGAACAAGGTTCTCTACCGCAATGACAGCACCGGCTGTGCCAATCTCGCCATGGACCCGCAAGACCCCAACATCCTCTACGCCGGCATGTGGGATGTCCGCCGCGAGCCGCACAACTTTCGCTCCGGCGGTCCCGGCAGCGGCCTCTTCAAAAGCACCGATGGAGGCGCGACCTGGAAAGAATTGCGCAAGGGACTTCCCGAAGGCGATCTTGGCCGCATCGGCATCGCCGTCGCACCCAGCAATCACGGTCGCGTCTACGCGGTGGTCGAAGCCCGCAACCACACCGCCTTGTTCCGCTCTGACGATGCGGGCGACAGTTGGACTGAGGTCAACAGCTCTTTCAACATTAGCGGCCGTCCGTTTTATTTCGCGCGTCTCTCCGTCGACCCCAAGAATGCCGACCGCGTCTACAAGCCCGGGTTTTTTCTCACAGTTAGTGATGACGCCGGCAAAAGCTTCAGCGCTGTCTTTTCCATGCGTGAAGGGCCGGGCGGAGGCTTTCACGGCGACGTGCACGCCCTCTGGATCAACCCTGACAATCCCGACCAGATGTTGATGGGCACCGACGGTGGCGTCTACCAGTCTCTCGATCAGGCCACACACTGGCGCTTCCTCAACAATCTTCCGGTCGCGCAGTTCTATCACGTCAGCTTCGACATGGCCGATCCTTACAACGTCTATGGTGGCCTGCAGGATAACGGCACCTGGATGGGTCCGTCGCGCGCCGTAGACGAAATTGCCAACCGCCACTGGCGCGTCATCGATGTCGGCGACGGCTTCTGGGCCTTCTCCGATCCTGCCAATCCCGATTATGCCTACGCCGAATACCAGGGCGGAAAAATTTCACGCTTCCGCAAGAGTACAGGTGAGTCACGCGATATCAAGCCGCTGCCCCGTGCGAACGAGCCGGATTTCCGCTTCAATTGGAACGCGCCGATTCACATGAGCCCCACTCACCCGGGAACGATTTACGTGGGCGCGCAATTCCTGTTCCGCTCGCGCGATCACGGCGAGTCTTGGGATCGTATCTCCCCGGACCTGACCACCAACGACCCGGCTCGTCAGCATCAGGAGCTTTCTGGCGGCCTGACTATCGACAACTCTGATGCCGAGAAGTTCGAGACCATCTACACCATCGCCGAGTCTCCGAAGAATGGCGAGGTCATCTGGGTCGGCACTGACGACGGCAACGTACAACTTACGCGGGATGGCGGCAAGCTCTGGACGAACCTAACCAAGAACATTGGCCTGCCGTCCAGCACCTGGGTCTCAACCATCGAAGCCAGTCATTTCGATCCGGCAGTTGCCTACGCCACCTTCGACGGCCATGCCGCCGGCGATATGCAACCCCACGTCTACCAGACCAAGGACTACGGAAAAACCTGGACCTCGATCTCCACCCCGGAAATTACTGGCTACGCCCACGTTGTGCGGCAGGATCTCGTCAACCCCAACCTGCTGTTTGTTGGCACCGAGTTTGGCCTCTTTATTTCTATCGATGGCGGAGCCCACTGGGCCCAGTTCAAAGGCAGTCTTCCGAACGTCGCTGTTCGTGATATCGCCATTCATCCGCGCGAGTCTGACTTGATTCTCGCGACGCATGGACGTGGTATCTATATCCTCGATGATCTCACTTCACTCCGCGCCCTGACTCCCGAACTGCTGTCGAAGGATCTCGTGATGCTTCCATCCCGTCCCTCCGTCCTTACTCTTCCTGCCGGCGAGCAGCGCTTCGATGGCGACGCCGAATACGCCGGACGCACGGTTCCCGAGACGGCCTCGATCGCTTACTACCAGAGGAAGCGTCACATCTTCGGCGACCTGAAAGTCGACGTCTACGACGACAAAGGAAATCTGCTGACGTCGTTGCAGGGTGACAAGCGCCGAGGTCTGAATCGCCTTCAGTGGCCGGAGCGCGGCAAACCGCCAAAAGTTCCAGCCGCCGCCGGTCTCGTTGAAAACGAATTTCTCTTCTTTGGACCGCAAGTCCAGGAGGGAACGTACAAGGTCAAGCTGACCAAGGGCAAAGAGACTTATTCCTCCGAGGTGAAGCTCGTTCCCGACCCGCGAACCAAGAGCACCGCCGCCGACCGCGCTTTGCAGCATAAAACGGTCGTCGAGCTCTACGGCATGCTCTCGCAGCTCACTTACATCGTGGAAGCAACCAATGACCTCCGCGACCAGACCAAGCAGCGTGCTTCTGCCGCAACTGACAACAACCTGAAACAGCAACTCGATGCTCTGCTGCAAAAACTGGAAGACTTCCGCTCCACCCTCGTTTCTGTGAAGGAAGGCGGAATGATCACCGGCGAACTGAAACTCCGCGAACACCTCGGGGACCTCTACGGATCCATCAACGGCTACTCTGGACGCCCCACGCAGTCGCAGATTGAAGGCGAAAGTGTGGAGAAAAAGCAATTGGCCGATGCCGGATCGAAGTTCCAATCCATCACAACCTCCAATCTGCCGCCGCTGAATACCGCCCTGCAGAGTCAGAAACTCGAACCCCTCAAGGCGATGTCACGCGAGGACTGGGACAAGAAACAGAAGTAATACCACAGGGAAAAACGCAGTTACAAAAACAAGCCGGCGGACAGGTCAGCCCTGTCCGCCGGCTTGTTTCAGTCCCCTAGAAAACTTGGCCTCAAAACAAAACGCCCCAGACTCTAAAGAGTCATGGGACGCTCGTTGAACAGCCCTCCCCCGAAGTCTGCTCACCAACTACTCTAACTTCTTACGGATTTGGTGTGAATGGCTCGAACGGGCTATCTCCTTTGGGTAGGCCCTCCGGTTAGACATTCTGGCCTTTATCGTTGAAAATAATGGATTACTTTCGTCACAGGAGACCTCTTTGAGCAAGCTACAGCGCGTCAAAATCAGCGCTCTGGGCACCTATGTCCCGCCTCGCCTTCTCACCAACGCCGATCTCGAGAAAATGGTCGACACCAACAACGAGTGGATCATGAGCCGGGTGGGCATCCGCGAACGGCACATTGTGGATAAAGGCGTGGCTACCAGCGATCTTGCTACCGAGGCCGCCAAGGTTGCCCTCGCCAACCGCGGAATCGAAGCCAGCGAGCTCGATGCCATCATAGTGGCCACCGTCACCCCTGACATGCTCTTTCCCGCCACCGCCTGTCTCGTCCAGCACAAGCTGGGCGCACACAAGGTTTGGGGTTTCGATCTTTCGGCTGGCTGCTCCCAGTTCGTTTACGCGCTCCAGGTTGGAGCGCAATTCGTTCAAACCGGAGCGCACAAGAAAGTCATGGTGATCGGCGCGGACGTCATGTCCTCGATCATCGATTACACCGACCGCGCCACCTGCGTAATTTTCGGCGATGGCGCGGGCGCTGTCATCCTCGAACCCTCCGAAGACGATTCCATCGGCCTGATCGATTTTGTCCATGAGGTCGATGGCGCCGGCGGCGCCTCCCTTTTCATGCCTGGAGGCGGAAGCCTGAATCCTCCTACGCACGAAACCGTCGACAAGAAAATGCATGTCGTTCATCAGGACGGAGCCGCAGTCTTCAAATTCGCGGTTCGCAAAATGGCCGAATCCTGCGACGAAATCCTCAAAAAGAACGGCCTCACCGGTAGCGACATCGACGTCTTCATCCCGCATCAGGCAAACCTTCGCATCATCAATGCCACCGCCGACCGCCTGAAAATGCGTCCGGAGAGCATCGTCATCAACATCGACCGCTACGGCAACACGACCGGAGCCACGATTCCCCTAGCCATGCAAACCGCCGTAGAAGATGGACGCCTGAAAAAAGGAAGCATGGTCCTCTTAGCCGCAGTCGGCGCCGGCTTCACAGTCGGCACAACACTGCTGCGCTGGGCCTACTGAGGGAAGGCGTAAAGGAGCGGAATGCGGGAGCGAACGCGGGAACGGAACGTCTGAAGCATGGGAAATGTTCTTAAAGCGGTCATCCTGAGCGAAGCAGTGATAGACTCTTGACTGTGTCATCCTGAGCGAAGCGGGGTAAGCGAAGCGCAGCCCCGCGGAGTCGAAGGACCCCTACACCCTCAACCGACGCAATGCTGGTTCTGGGAGTTTTCCCTCGACGGTCGCCCGCGCTTTTCTCTTGACCTAATTTTCAACCCTTGTCACCATCAAAATATCGCGACATCATGTACAGACTGGGCATGAATCGCCGCTCCGCTCGTGCGACTGATTCAGTGAAGAGTCGGCCGTTTAGGCGCTGAGGTGGGTTTTGACTATAACTCGTTTGTATTGAATACTTTGCTTCCAAGTGCTTATTCTTCAAAGACCTGGCGGGATTCGGCGCTAAGTCTTTGACTTTGAAAGACCGACTTTGGGGGAGGGTAGGGCAGAATCGCCCGCTCGATGCTCATAGTTAGAGGCTAAATATGAAATTCGGCGTCATCATCTTCCCCGGTTCCAACTGCGATCACGATGCCTTCTGGACCATCCAGCAGGTCGCAAAACAACCTGTTACTTTCCTCTGGCACGACTCCGAAGATCTCCAGAACTGCGATGCCATCATCGTCCCCGGAGGCTTCGCTTTCGGCGACTACCTCCGCACCGGCGCCATCGCCAAGTTCTCACCCGTAATGCAATCCGTCCGTAAATTTGCCGATGGCGGCGGTCTCGTCCTCGGCATCTGTAACGGATTCCAGATTCTCTGTGAATCGGGCTTGCTTCCCGGTGCGCTCATGCGCAACGTCGGCCTCAAGTATGTCTGCAAGCACGTCCACATCCGGGTCGAAAACGATCAGACTCCCTTCACCAACGTCTGCAAAAAAGGCGAGGTCTTGACCATTCCCATCGGCCACATGGAAGGAAATTATTTTTGCGATGATGCGACCCTCGCCGAATTAAAGCGCGACAACCGCATCGTCTTCCGCTACTCAACACCCCAAGGCGAACTCACCGCGGAATCCAATCCCAACGGATCGCTCGAAAATATCGCCGGCATATGCAGCCCGGGACGCAATGTCCTTGGAATGATGCCTCACCCCGAACGCGCCGCCGAACCTGAGCTTGGCGGTGTAGACGGCGTCAAAATTTTCGAATCATTAGTCGGAGCCGCCGTAGGCTCTAGATCCTAAGCACCAAGTCTTAAACGATAAGCAGCTTGAGAAATTCAATAACGCTGATTGACAGAGTCGCAGCTCGCGGGAGTAGAAAAGAAGTCTCTGGGCTTCGTGCGGAACTAAGCAGCAGATTGTTTCTTTGAATCTTTATTTCCTTGGTCTTTTTGTTCGAGCAGTTGATTGATCTCCTGCACTAGAGCGAGCAGTTTCTCGGGATCATGTTCGTTCGCTGCCTGTTCGCAAAGAACTCTCCAACGTTCGTCGGATTTCGCATCCATGAAAGTTCTCCGAATTAAGAGGGAATACTAATTCGATTATCCCACCGTCTTTTTGGATTCACCGCCCGTTAGCGCACTTATACATGGTTGACTTCGGAAGATAGCGGAGTTCAATCTTGGCGATCTGTCAGCCGTCACCAGTGAGCCTCTCATCTCCGGTGTAAAGCTCAACTTCAGTACTTCACGATTGCGGCAAACGATTTCGGATCAAGCGACGCTCCCCCGACCAGCGCTCCATCGATTCCTTCCGAAGTCATCAGAGCATGAGCGTTATCGGGCTTCACTGATCCTCCATAAAGAATGCGCAGATTGTTAGCGAATTCCTCTCCAAACGACTGCGCAACTTCGCTCCGGATAATGGCGTGAGCATCCGCAGCAATCTCGGGAGTCGCGGTCTTGCCCGTTCCGATCGCCCAGACTGGTTCATAGGCCACGATCAGTTTCGAAGCCTTCTTGGCAGAAACTTTGTTGAAGGCGCGCAGACATTGCCGCCTCAGAACGTCATCCGTCAGGCCAGCTTCGCGCTCTTCCAGCACCTCGCCCACGCATACGATGGGAGTCAGATCGGCCTCGATCGCCGACTTCAGCTTGAGATTGACTGTGTCGTCGGTTTCGCAGAAATACTGGCGGCGTTCGGAGTGCCCGATGATGACGTGGGTGATGCCTAAGGCGACAAGCATGCTCGTGCAGACTTCGCCGGTATAAGCTCCTTCTTTTTCCCAATGCAGATTTTGCGCGCCGATTGCAACTTTGCTGCCGCGCGACGCGTCTTTGGCGGCGATGATGGCGAGATAATTTGGGCAGACGACGATCTCGTCGCGATCATGGTCTTTTACAAGGGGCAGGAAGTCGCGGAAGAATTCGCGAGTCTGGTCCGGTGTCTTGTACATCTTCCAGTTGGCGGCGATTACTTTCTTTCTCATGAAAACCTTCCTCACGATGGCTCTTAAGATCTCTATTCCAACTTATTTTCGGCTCTCTTTTCGAAGATAGCGGATTTCGCTGCCGGGTCGCGGGAAATCTTTTCGGCGGCCTGAACGTAGGTCGTGCAGTTTGAAGCGCTGAATAGAACAAAGCGAACGAGTTTAAGATGCACCGCAGCAGGAAGGTGCTCGATCACGGCGCGCACAGCGATTTCAGCCGCCTCGCTCACAGGATAGCCAAACGCTCCAGTGGAGATGGAAGGGAACGCCAGTGACTGAACGCCGTGATCGTCGGCGATGCGAATCGATTCGCCATAGCAACTGGATAGAGTCTCAGCCTCGCGTTGAGCGCCTCCACGATAGATTGGGCCAACAGTATGGACGACATACTTTGCCGCCAGACGGCCTGCAGTTGTAATCACGGCCTTGCCGGCGGGCAGACGACCAATCTTGGTTACGATCCGCTTGCACTCCGCAAGTATCGACGGACCTCCCGCATGATGAATCGCGCCATCCACGCCACCTCCTCCAAGCAGGGAAGAATTAGCAGCGTTGACGATCGCCTCCGTTGTTTCTTTGGTGATATCAGCAGGCCCCGCGAATTCGATCGTCTTGCCGTTATCGAAGGTTAGGCGAGCTGCGAAGTCGGACATAGCGGCCCTAAAGGGGCATTCGAGGAATCAGGTTGTTGGCATCACTGAATCGATGCCCTGATACAAAGGTCAAACCGAAAGTGGTAGGCCGTAGACCAAGAGCCCAAAGCCCAATCTACTTCTTATCCGTCAGCGCTTCCACTCCAGGCAGTTTCTTGCCTTCCAGAAATTCCAGCGACGCGCCTCCGCCGGTAGAGATGTGCGTGATCTTGTCGGCGACCCCAGCGGCTGTCACCGCGGCCACCGAATCTCCTCCGCCAACGATTGTGATCGCGCCCGCATTCTCGGCTACCGCATTGGCGATTTTATTTGTGCCTCGGGCGAACTGCGGAATCTCGAACACGCCCATCGGTCCGTTCCAGATGATGGTGCGGGCTCGTGTGATTTCTTCCGAGAATGTCTCAACGGTTTCGGGGCCGATGTCGAGAGCCATCATATTGTCAGGAATCGGTTGGCTTGGCCCGACAATCTTTGTAACTGCGCTGGCATCGACGCGGTCGGCGATGACGTGATCGGTCGGAAGCAGAAATTTGATTTTCTGCGCCTTTGCCTGCTGCAAAAGTTGTTTGGCGAGCTCGACCTTGTCCGCTTCGACCAGAGACTTGCCCACAGATTGGCCTTGCGCTTTAAGAAAGGTATAGGCCATTCCGCCACCCACAATCAGAACATCGACCTTGGTGAGCAGGTTCTGGATGACGCCGATTTTGTCGCTGACCTTGGCGCCGCCAAGAATGGCAACGAAAGGTCGTTCGGGGTCGTGCAGCGCGCGGCCCAGATACTGCAGCTCTTTTTCCATCAACAGTCCAGCCGCAGATTTTTGAACAAACTTCGTGATGCCAACCGTGGACGCATGGGCGCGGTGCGCGGTGCCAAAAGCATCGTTCACATAGAAAGGCGCCAACTTTGCAAGCTGCTTGGAGAAGTTTTCGTCGTTGGCCTCTTCTTCGGCGTGGAAGCGAAGGTTTTCGAGCAGGAGTGCCTGTCCCTTTTCCAGCTTGAGTGCCACTTCTTCCGCTTCGGGGCCCACACAATCGGGACAAAAGCCAACGTTTTCTCCGCGCGACAGCTCTCGGTCGAGCAGCATGCGCAGACGCTCAGCAACCGGTTTCAGACTCATCTTCGGATTCGGTTTGCCTTTGGGGCGTCCCAGATGCGAAGCGAGGATCAGCCGCGCTCCGTGACGCAGCGCGTACTCGATCGAAGGCAGCGTTTCGCGAATGCGTGTGTCGTCCATGACGCGCCCGTTGTCGAGAGGGACGTTGAAATCTACACGCATGAAGATGCGGTTATCGTTGAGCGGAAGATCGCGGATAGAAAGTTTGGTCATGAGTGTACCTTGTCAGTTGTTTGTCGTCGGTCGCTGGCCGTCCGGCATGTGTTGCCAGATCGCGAGTCACGATTCGCCGGCAGGCACTTCAATCCGGCCTTTGTGCGCAGCGAACGACCAACGACCAGTGACCAACGACCTGTGTTAGCTCACAGTCCTTTGGCCGCCATGTAATTGATGAGATCGCGGACGCGGCAGGAGTATCCCCATTCGTTGTCGTACCAGGAGATCACTTTGACCAGCGTGCCGCCAACGACCAGGGTCATCTTAGCGTCGACGATGGAAGAGCGCGCGTCGCCTTTGAAATCGCAGGAGACCAGTTCTTCCTCCTCGTATCCGAGATAGCCTTTTAGCGGACCGGAGTCGGCTGCTTGCTTGAGGGCGGCGTTGACCTCTTCTTTGGTGGTCTTCTTCTCCACGAGCGCGACCAGATCAACGACGGAAACGTTGGGCGTAGGCACGCGCATGGAAAAGCCGTCGATTTTGCCGGCAAGTTCGGGGATCACCAGCTTGAGAGCTTTGGCTGCGCCGGTCGTTGTCGGAATCATGTTAAGCGCGGCAGCTCGGGCTCGGCGGAGATCCTTGTGCGGAAAGTCCAGGATGACCTGATCGTTGGTGTAGGAGTGAATGGTGGTCATCGTGCCGCTGATGATCTTGAAATGATCCTGAAGCACCTTGGCCACAGGCGCAAGGCAGTTGGTGGTGCAGGACGCATTCGAGATTACGTGGTGCTTGGTGTGATCGTATTTGTCTTCATTGACTCCGAGGACGACGGTGAAATCCTCGTTCTTGGCTGGCGCAGAGATGATCACCTTTTTCACGCTGCCGCGGAGGTGCTTCTTGGCATCGTTCGCATCGGTGAACCGGCCAGTGGATTCGATCATGACCTGCGCGCCGACCGACTCCCAGGGCAGAGCCGCGGGATCTTTTTCTTTAAAAACCTTGATGGTCCTACCGTCGATCGAAATGCTGTCGGCTCCGGCGGTGATTTTGTTCGGCAGGTTGCCGAGGATGGAGTCATATTTCAAAAGGTGCGCGAGCGTTTTGGGATCGGTAAGGTCGTTGACGGCGACGAATTCCAGATTCTTGTCAGCGAGGGCGGTGCGAAGAACGTTCCGACCGATGCGTCCAAAACCATTAATGCCAACTTTCACAGCCATGGTGCCTCCGAAAAAATAGTTTGATTGCAGACAGAATGAACAGGGCCTAAAAGACAACCTTTGATGGTAGCAAAGCAAGGAAGTCGCGTAAATGACGACCGATCCCGCGGGCGGAATCACGAAGAGGTCGGAGTGATCTCAACATAGGTATCGGTATTGCGCCAGAGGAAGGGGAGACGCGCCAGCCAGTATTTCTCATTGATGAGGCGACGCACCCGGCCAGCATCGTTTTGCGGCAGAACGCGCCCCGTGGCGGGAAACTCCGGCCCCGTAATCTTCCCGCGAATGGTGCACGGCGCAATCTTGACCTGCGGATTGTTGCGGATCCGCTTGGTCTTTCCCAGTTTGCTGCTGGTCATGAAGTAGAGCTTGCCGTCCTCTTCCGCAAACCAGATCGGAGTGTAGACCGGCACTCCTGTCTTCCGAAAAGTAGCAATGGAGATGTAACGCTGTCCGTGGATCGCGGCTGGAATGGACATCACAATATTGTAATGAATACGACGCTGGAATAGTTCGGGCGAAAAAATTTCAGCGATCCGGTCTATGAGGCACTTACGGTCATACAATAGCGCTACTTAGTGGAGCGATGGAGTACATGAGTCAGAACTGGAGAGATTGGGAAGGACGCACGGTCGATGGAAAATTTGTTCTTGGGGGCTATCTGGGAGGCTCCGACGGCAGCGGTGTGTTCCGAACTCAATTACGAGCGGTAAACAGCGCCGCCAGCGAAGGCGAAGATGCGGCCATTAAGCTGGTTCCAATCAGTGGCGCCGAGGCGGACTCGCAACTTCGCCGGTGGCAGGAAGCGCGCGAGTTAAGCCATCCGAATCTGATTCGAATTCTGGCAACAGGGCGTGCGACAGTCGAGGGAAAAGAAATTGTGTATGTAGTCGAAGAGTTTGCGGAGGAAAACCTCGCGCAGATACTTCCAGAGCGCGCGCTCACCGCGGACGAAGTGCGGGCGATGTTCGGATCAGTGATAGGAGCGCTCGACTACGTTCATGGCAAGGGGATGGCCCATGGACGGATGAAGCCATCCAACATCATGGCGGCGCGGGACCAAGTCAAAGTTTCGAGCGACGATCTGTGCCGGACAGCGGAAATCCCGCTGACAACGAGTCTTTACGACGCGCCGGAAGCGGCCGAAGGAGTCACGAGCGCGACTGACGTGTGGTCGCTGGGCATGACCCTGATAGAGATCCTGACGCAAAAGTTGCCCGTTTGGGATCCGGCTCGCATGAATCCGCCCCAGGTGAGCAGCGACATTCCCGAACCATTTCGCGGAATTGCAAAGTGTTGTTTGGAGTTGGATCCGGCAAAGCGCTGCAGTCTCGCCGAGATCCGTCAACGTCTCGACGGAAGGCCGGTGGCTGGCGTCGTTGGGATGAAAGGCGCGCCCCTTGCCGTAGCGTCCACCAAAGCTGTTCCCGCAAAAGGTGTGCGCGTCGTAGGCACGACTGGCGATCGGCCGAGGGGAGCCAAATGGCGCTACGTACTCGCGGTAGTCGCGCTGATTGCGGTTGTCGTTTTTCTGATTCTGCGCCCGCGATCGTTGAATGGACCGGGAAGCGGACGCGACACGCCTCAGGCGTCATCGACAGTTTCTCCGCAGACGACGCCCGTGCAGGCGAAAGCGGGCGACTCTCAGCCAGCGGCGGAGCACACGCCTGCTCCGTCTGAGTCTTTTCCGGGCCAGGACGCAACCAAGCCTGGCCAATCGCCAGCTCCCGGCGACGCAGGTCCGGTCGGCGAGGTGAAAACCGCTGGTACAGATAAGGTTGTCGAGCGCGTGATGCCCAAGGTCTCTCCGAGCGCGCAGCGGACCATTACCGGGAAGATCAAAGTTCGGGTCAGAGTAAAGACGGATGCCGATGGCAACGTTACCCAGGCCACTCTGAAAGAAGCCGGACCAAGCAAATATTTCGCGCGCATTGCGCTGGAGGCGGCCAAGCGCTGGAAGTTTTCTCCAGGAGAAGACGGCGGCGGGATCATCACGTTTGTGTTCACCAGGTCGCGCACGGAAGCATCCATGTCACCGTCTCGCTAAATGGCCTTTCCTTCACGCGCACAATTCGACCCAAGGAAGCTGAGAACGTTCCTCATTTTCTTACTGTGACCGCCGGCTAAATTGACCAGAAGCCGCGCGGGGCGTACCATCGCCGTCGCTGGAGATATAGCTTTAATTTGGCTCGTCTAAATTTCACATCTCTGGTTGCGCATTTCTGAAGTCCCGGGAGAATTTATGAAAAACAGGTTAGCGTTGCTTACAGCTTTGGTGATTGGTCTCATAATTCTGGAGGCTGCGAGTGTGCAGACCGCGTGGGCGCAGTGGTCATCGGACCCCTCGGTGAATCTTCCATTGGCCGACAAGCTGAACAACGATCAAGTCCAGCCAAAAGTCAGACCTCTCCCGAACAATCAGTGGTATGTGAGCTGGTTTGACGCCGATCCAAACAGTCCGCCTCCCGTTGGATACGACGTGTACCTGCAGCGGCTCAGCGCCGCCGGCGTGGAACAGTTTCCGCACGACGGCAACATGGTCGCGGACTTGAGCAACAGTTCGACTGAAGACTATGGTCTCGACATCGACACCAAGGGCAACGCCCTTCTGGCGTTTCTCGATACTCGCGAAGGCCGCAACCAGCAAGTCACCGCGGCCAAAATGGACAAGAGCGGCAATCCCTTGTGGGGGCCCTACGGCGTGCAGCTCACCAGCAATGCGGCTGGGCACTACGATCCGAAAATCGCGGGCACGAGCGATGGCGGGGTGGTGGTTGGCTGGACCGAATCCGACGGCAACTCCGTAAAAGTCAAGATTCAGAAGCTCGACAGCAATGGACACCTTCTTTGGATCAAGCCCGTCGTGTTCAAGGAGGCCAGCTACCAATATTTTCTTTCTGACATGCATGCCGCCGACAACGGCAGCGTCATCATTTCATGGGTAAGAGAACAGGGATTTAGCGGCGATCACCAGCTCCGCGCCAACAAACTGGCCGCCGATGGAACACTTCTGTGGGGAAAGAGCAACGTTGTGATCTTCGATCAGGGTTCATTGCAATTTGGCGAATTCCCCTATTTCCTTCTCGATGGCAGCGGAGGCGCAATCTTCACTTGGTACACGAGCAGCCCAACTCTGCAGTGCTTCGCGCAACATATTCGCGCCGACGGAAGCGAAGCGTTTCCGCATAACGGGTCCGCAGGATCCACCGACACCAACAATGTCAGAGTCGATCCATCGATCTCCTACCGCGCGTCCACCGACGAAACTTTCATGTTCTGGACCGAAGAAGACAGCAATCAGTTTGTGAACGGCGTCTACGGGCAGAAGTTTGATGGCCAGGGCAATTCGCTCTGGAGCCCGACCGGCCTGGTGCTGATTCCTCTTGGCTCCGACACGCAAACCTTTGTGAAGACTGCCCAGATCGGTACTGGCGCACTCGTGTTCTGGGTCGATTCGCCGGGTTATGGGCTGTCAACAATGCAAGCAGCCAAACTTGATGGTGGAGGACATGTATTGTGCTCACCGTTCGCCGTCTCGTCGGCTCCTGCCAACAAGTATGGATTGTCGGTGGCAACGGCTCACTCGGGCTCACTGCAGTGGCGTGGGCAGACGACCGCATCGGCAACAATTCGATCTATATCCAGAACGTAAATCCCGAATTGCACGCTCGGGCCAAAATAAAGGCTGGGCGCGGGTTCGATGAATCGGATACCCATGGCAGTAAGACGATTGGTCGGAAGTCGCAAAAGAGCAAGTTATTTGCTCAGCCAGATTTCCTGGGCCTCTGACTGCTGCGGCTCGCTCACTACATGCGGAGTGACGACGATCAGGAGTTCGTCATCAGTTTTTTGCGTTGAACGCTGGGATGTCAGTGCTCCGAAGCCGGGGATCCGTGAGAACAACGGCAAGCCATTCAGACTGCGCTGGTCGACAGTGTCCACCATGCCAGCGATCACCGCAGGCTCTCCATTCTTCAAGCAAGATTCCGCCCGTAAATTCGCGATTGGTGATGATCGGCACGCCGTTTACGCTGGTGCCTCCAAGCGCGCGAAATTGCAAACTTAGTGTAAGATCCACGTCAAGATTGTTATGAATCAGCGGCTTCGCTTTAAGCGTCAGCCCGAGGTCTTCATAATTTATGGATGGAAACGGAGCTGTATAAGACTGGTTTTGCAGGACGCCCGCGATAGGTGGGCTGTTGGAAATCAGGCGAGAAACTGGCATTCATCACCGGGTAACGCGACCCGAGTTTAAAAGTGGCTTCCTTCTCCTGCGAAGCGCGCAGCGTTACGTGTTGCAGCGACCGCACCGAGCTTTCATTCAGGGAAAGAACGGCCGAGAGTTGGTCGAGGCTGAGTCCAAAAAAAGTAAGGCCCCCACCGAAAGTCGCCAGCGGCTGGCTGAAAATTGAATTTTGCTGGCTCTGCAGCTGGGCGATTAACGCGGCAATGCTCGAGTTGCCCGCTTGATTGATTCCGCCTGATGCAATCAGTTGATTGATCAGGTCCTGGAGATTTTGTCCGCCCAGGGCTGCCAGAGCCGCCGCCGGGATGTTGTACAGCTTGAACTGATCGGGCACGTGCAGCCCGATGTTTTTTGTGTAGGTGTAATCAACTTCGAACACCTGCACATCAAGCAGCAGTTCCGGGCGCGGAACATCGAGTTGCGCAAGGAATTGGGTCGCGGACTCCAGCATGGGAACCGGTCCCGCGGATCGTGATCGTATTCGCCGCGGCGCTCAGCGCGACAAAACGGAATTCAAACAAAGTTCGCAGCGAATTCATCAGACTCGTTCAACTCTTTTGCTGGATCAGCCCCAGGAAAGTAGTACGAGCGCATGCCCATGCGATCGTAGATGCGATGGTTCTCCTGCGTTTCAGGAGCAACGAAGAGAACGGTATCCTCGAGCGGTACAACGAATGTCTTCGTGATCGATGACGCAGCCTGAATCGCTGCGGCGAAGTCGGCCCCGGTAAGATCGAAGCGAACGGTGCGGCTTGGAAAACTGTCGTCGAATAGAACGGTCAGTCCGTAGCTGGATGCGACCGCGGTGAATAGGCCGCGCGAGTCTCCACGGTAGTGGAAATCATGTGGAGCGTCGATCGGTTTTGCCGTGATCTGATCCGCGCTTTCCACGACTTGAGCCGGTCCAAGTCGCGGAACGGGATTCGGACCGAGAGCGTCTCGAATCCGTTGTTGAGCGAACTCATTCTGCGGATCGAGAGCGAGAGCAGTTCTGAACTCAGCAAGTGCCTCAGCCTGCCGGCCGCTGGCAAGATAGTCATTTCCCCGCGCCAAATGGGTGCCCGCGAGATTCTGCCGCGTCATCTCGCGAGCGGCCAGGTATTCCGCATTGGAAGGAGCGAGGCGCGAAGCCTCCTCAAACTCGGGAAGCGCCGCCTCCAGATTCTGCGATTCCTGTAGTTTAAGTCCGCGATTGAAGGCCTTATGGGCCTCCTTCTGATCGGAGGCCGGAGCCGCGTAAGTTGCGCGCGCGAAGAATAGCAGGCACGCGCCAACCAGCAAAAAAGGGATTCCAGCCCGCAACCATCGCATCATCTACACTATAGAATGCCCAGCCCCCGAAGTCTTGCAAGCGAAATACTCAATAGGGAACTACGTTCGTAATGCCTCGGAGACCACCAGTCTCGAGAACTAGCCTTGCCGCAGCATGAGCCTTTCGATTCGTCTCGGCCCGGCCGGTCGTGTCGTCGCATTCGATCACCACCCCGCATAGCCGGACATCTCCCGAAGCGGCTTCGAAGCGCGCCGGCATCCCGCTCAGGAAGCGTTCGATGACCAGCTCTTTTTTCACGCCAATCACGCTGTCGTAGGGCCCTGTCATGCCGACATCGGTGATGTAGGCAGTGCCTTTCGTCAGAACATTTTCGTCCGCGGTCGGGATGTGTGTATGGGTGCCGACAATCGCGGTCACCCGTCCGTCAAGATACCAGCCAAAGGCAACTTTTTCGGACGTTGCTTCGGCATGAAAATCGATGAAGATGATCTTCGACTTCACCTGTTCAAGCAGGCGATCGGCGTAGCGATAAGGATCGTCGCTCGAACCCATGAAAACGCGTCCCTGAAGATTGATGACGGTATACGGCACGCCGTTCTTCTGGCCCTCATAAACTCCCCAGCCCGGAAGGCCGGCAGGAAGATTGGCGGGACGCAGCAAACGTCGGGCAGGGCTATGCGGATTGCCATCCGCCATCTGAAAGTATTCGATGATCTCGCGCTTGTCCCAGATGTGATTACCGGTGGTCATCACGTCAATGCCGAGATCGAAAGAGCTCTTCCGCGAGCGACGGAGTGATGCCGAACCCCGCGGCCGCGTTTTCGCAATTGGCAATGACAAGGTCGATGGAGTATTGCTTTACCAGATCGCGTAAGCGCTCTTTTACGATCGTTCGTCCAGGACGGCCAAAAATGTCGCCGATAAAAAGAATGTTCAAGATCGGTCTCAGGTGTCGGGTCTTGGATTTCGGATCTTAACTTCCGGTTGATCAATGTTGTAGTGAATGCCCGACTTTCGATGGTAACACGCAAAAATGATGCGTTCTCCGCATCACCGCTCGCAGATTCATGGAGTGTTAAACGGTTACTGGCTGCTGATTTCCGCCGTCTTCAGGAAGTCGTAATTTCCGGATGGATTCAACGGCACGCTATGCACTCGCTTGGAATGCACGAGCACATTATCCAGAAACCAGAGATTCATGGAGGGCAAGTCGGTCGCAAGAATTTCCTGTACCTCAGCGTAGACGGGCTTGCGCCGTGCGACATCGGTTTCAGTAAGTCCCTCATTGATTAATCGATCGACTCGCGGATTGCTGTAAAAGCTGCGGTTCGCGCCATGAGGCGGAAATTTGTCGGAATGAAACGCGTATTCGAAGATGTCAGGATCTTCGTTGCCGCCGATCCAGCGAAGAGAATACATCTGGTAAGCGCCGCTCGTGACGTCGGCAAAAAATGTGGCGAACTCGAACGTCCGAATGTCGAGCGCGATGCCCACCGCCCGCAACTGCTGCTGCAAGACCGCCGCAAGCAGCCGCGTCGATTCTTCCGTGGACGTCTTCATCGTGATATGAAATCGCACGCCTTGAATCGGAGGATAGCCAGCTTCATCCAGAAGCTCGGTTCGCCTTTTCGGGCGCGTATTCATACTTGGGCACCTTGGCGTCGTACGCCCAACTTTGCGGAGGCAGAATGCTGTCGGCAGGTTGCGCAAATCCTCGCCAGAGATATTCGATCATCGGACGCCGGTCGATCGCATAGGCAAGCGCATGGCGCACCCGCACATCATGCAGAATCGGATCGCGCAAATTAAAAGCCAGATAAGAGAGGACGGTTCCGGCACCGTGCTCGATTTCCAGGTTCGGCTCCCTCTGGAGCGCGAGCACCATGTCGGAAGTGAGCGCATTGCTCGGCGATGTCAGCGCTCCCCTTGCGCAGTTCGAGCGCACGCGTCGTAGTATCGGGCACGACCGTCAAGACGCAATCGGGCAACGTGCGCTTTCTCTCCCCAATAATTGTCATTCCGCGCGAGAACCACTTCCTTGTCAGGTTCGGCGCTGACAAACCGAAACGGGCCCGAACCAATCGGCTGGCTGGTCATTTCCGTAAGGCTGCCGTACGGAACGATTCCCATCGCGCCGTCCGACAAATTCCAGAGCAGGTTCGCATACGGCTGCTTCAGACCGAAATACAACGGTCGTGTCGTCGGGCGCCTC
Organism: uncultured Acidobacteriaceae bacterium; assembly: GCA_963822545.1. Taxonomy (GTDB): domain Bacteria; phylum Acidobacteriota; class Terriglobia; order Terriglobales; family Acidobacteriaceae; genus Acidiflorens. The sequence goes on along the minus strand of CAWGIB010000006.1, from coordinate 684,111 downwards.
GACGTGGTCCACGTAACGGTAAGCGGCGGCGCGGGTGGTGCGGATTTTTCCCTGTAACATCGAATCGAACGTCCACTTCACGTCGCGCGAAGTAAGCGGACGGCCGTCGTGAAACTGGACTCCCCGCCGAATATGAAAGATATATGTCAGCGGATCCGGAACCTCCCATCTTTCCGCAAGCGCCGGTGTGACATTCAAATGCTCATCGCGATTCAACAGATCGTCGAAAATGAGCGCGTCGATGCGCTCGGATTGCGCGTCAATCCCCACGCGTGGATCGAGATTCGTCGGGCTGCTCTCAATGATCATGACAATCGTGTTGGCATCGGGAGGTTGAGAGCAGGAGAGAAGGGAAGCATCAACGCACAAATGATAAAAACGAGATCACGGCGCCGCATGACGGTTTTCTCGAAGCCTTGACCTTCGTGCCAACGTCCCTTACGCATAGGAAATCTTTCCCAGAATTGCGGGCCGCTTCGCTCCCGTTGCCGACGGAACATTCGATGGACGCCGGTGCCAGCGTTTCATGGGCGAACACAGCGAACGCGACCGCTTCCTTCGCTTCCGCCGGAACGCCCAAATTCATCCGACAAGCGGAGCTCAATCCCGAGCGGCACGAGTTCGTTGCGCAGCATCGCGAGCAAGGTCGGATTTTTCGCGCCGCCGCCCGAAACGATCAACTCCCGATAGCTCTTCTGACGTGGCAGCACGAACTGCTGAATTGCATCGGCAATCGAACGAGCAGTCAATGCGGTGGCAGTCGCCACGACATCAGCCTTGACCATCCCCCGACAAAGTTTCAAAAATGCGTTTACATATTCTCTGCCAAACTCTTCGCGGCCCGCGGTCCGAGGAGGGCGTTTGCCGAAAGAATTTTGCGCGCATCAATCGATCGACTATTTTTTGTTTCACTTCACCGGATGCCGCAATTTTCCCGTCGCGATCATAACTTCGGCCAAAGAGTTTCTGCATAACCGCGTCGATGATCATGTTGCCAGGCCCGGTATCGAACGCCGTGACCTGCGCCGACGTGGCCTTGGCCGGGATGGCGGTGAGATTGGCGATCCCACCGATGTTCTGCGCGATGCGCCCGACGCGCTCGTCGCGGTAGAGAAAATAATCGAGGAAAGGAACGAGCGGTGCCCCTTTTCCGCCTGCCGCCATATCCGCGGGGCGAAAATCCGAAATCACCGGCACGCTCAGTCGCGCTGCAATGACCGCTCCTTCGCCCGTTTGCCACGTGACTGCAAGCTTACGTCCGAGGTAAGGTGCAGGCTCGCCCTGGTGATAAAGCGTCTGTCCGTGGCAGCCGACGAGATCGAGCTTTCGCGCGATGCTTTCGCGCCGTGTTCGCGACCGCCTCCGCGTAGAGTTCGCCGAGCAGAAAATTAAGCCGCGCCAGATCAGCGACGCGAGCACGTTCCGCGTTCATCACCTCGAGAATTGTTCGTCGCACGGCCGCGGGGTAAGGAAATTCCTCGTGGGCAATCAGCGCGAATGACGGGAAATTTGCCTTCGTATCGAGGATTGGGGGCACTCGCCGCATCGCCTGAATCAAAGCGCACTAGCGCGACGTTGATTCCGTCGGCCGATGTGCCGCTCATAACGCCGGCAACGATCATGCCGGCTGCTCCTGATCGGTTGGTAGTGCATTTTCTAGCGTCGCTAGCCGAATTTCTTCACCGAATTCCCAGAGGCGTCGTGTCAGCTTTTCAACCTTAGCCGCGCTGGGCGCCGCGCCTCGCCCTCGAGATAGATGCTTTTTCTTGAACGCGAGCACACGCCGCGCTGATTCCTGAACGCGGCTTCGAAAGCGCCGGTCGCGCCCCGCTTCCTCAACCATCGCTTCGTAGGCCCGCCGGATGAAGTCGTCCTGGTGGCAAATCAGGCCCAGGTCACCGCCCGCGCGTATGTATCCGATCGTCGCCTGCTCGATTGGCGCCGCTGCCAGCACTCCGCCCATTTCGAGATCGTCCGAGCAAATCAGCCCACGGTATCCAATCTTCTTGCGGAGCACGTCGGTGATCCACTTCTTTGAAAGCGAGGCTGGAGTCTTATCCTTTGTGACCATCGGGAACGCCGCGTGCGACACCATCACAAAGGGAAGTTCGCGCCGCATCGTTCGGTACGGAATAAGGTCCTGCTCCCACATCTTCTTAAACTGCTTGTTCACACTCGGCAGGTCGTGATGCGTATCGAGGTTGGCTTCGCCGAGTCCGGGAAAATGTTTGCCGCAACCGAACACGCGTGCATCGCCCAGTCCGCGCATAAATTCTCGTGCGTAGGCGATCACCTCTTTCGGGTCGGCCGAGACGGCGCGGCTACTCATCACCTTTCGCGACGCTTCGAAGGCCAAGTCGAGCGCCGGAGCGAAGTCCACATTGAAGCCGAGCGCATGGCAGTTCTCTCCGATGACGCGACCATGTCTGCGGAAAAGCCTGCGGTCGCCCGTCGCAAAAACCGCGGCCGCCGAGGGCGCTGAGCCAAGCGCATTGCGGAAGCGGTCTACCTGGCCGCCTTCGAGGTCAACGCAGGTGAAGAGCGGAGCGGATACGCACTTCTGGCACTCACGCAAAAGCGTGAACGTCTGGTCGGCACCGGTGATGTTGCGCGCAAACAGGATCACTCCTGCTGGCTGGATAGTCGTGAGCAGGGAAGCGAGCCGTGGAGACATTTCGGTCCCGTCAAAGCCGATGATCAGTAGTTGGCCGATTTGTTCTGTCAGAGATCGATCGCTCATCAGGCCCGCTTCACTTTCTCGGCGAACTTTGCGTCTCGGCGGTTAGATTTCTTTCTTCAACTCCGCCAGCAAGTTTAGCGCCTCCAGCGGCGTGAGTCGGTTCAAATCGACCTCGCGAAGCTTCTCAAGCACTGGTTGCGAAAGCGGCGTGAAGATCGTGAGCTGTGCTGGACGTTCGGGTTCGGCCCCTGGGGTGAGCTGTCCAGTGAGGCGGCGTTCCGCCGATTCATGCTCCGCGAGCACCTCGCGGGCGCGCACCACAACTTCGTGCGGCAGTCCCGCCAGCTTGGCGACCTCAATGCCATAGCTGCGATCGGCTGCGCCCGGCTCGACTTTCCGCAGGAAGACGACGCTGCCGCCAGCCTCCTTGACCGAGACGTGATAGTTCTTCACGCCGCTCAACTGTTCAGCGAGTTCGGTCAGTTCGAAGTAGTGTGTGGCAAAGAGCGTCTTCGCGTGCACGTGCGAGTGCAGATATTCAATCGCCGCCCACGCGATCGCAAGCCCGTCGTAGGTCGACGTTCCACGCCCAACTTCATCCAGCAGGATCAACGATCGCGCCGTCGCGGTATGCAAAATCGCGGCCGTTTCGGTCATCTCAACCATAAACGTCGAGCGCCCGCGCGCCAGGTTATCGCTCGCTCCGATGCGCGTGAAAACGCGGTCGACAATCCCAAGGCGCGCCGAGCGTGCAGGAACGAACGATCCCATTTGCGCCATGATTACGATCAAAGCCGCCTGCCGCAGATACGTGCTCTTGCCGCCCATATTCGGACCAGTCAACACAGTAATGTTGTGGGTCGACGAATTCAGGAACAGGTCGTTCGGGACGAAGCGGTCATTTCCGGATGAAATTTCCTGCTGCTCGATCACGGGATGCCGCCCCTCGACGATCTCGAGATCGTCCAAATCTTTCGAGTTCTCTTCAAATTTCGGACGGCAATAATTTCGCAGCGCAGCCACATGCGCCAGGCACGCCAGCACATCTACTTCGGCTAAGGCGAGCGCAGTTTGGCGAATGCGCTTGGCCTCGGCGGCAATCGCCGATCGCAATTCCGCAAACAGCCGGCGCTCGATCTCCACGATCTTTTCTTCCGCGTCGAGAATCTTCGATTCGTACTCCTTCAGTTCTGGAGTCGTGAAGCGCTCGGCATTGACCAGCGTTTGCTTGCGCTCGTAGTCGTTCGGCGCGTGATGCAGGTTGGCTTTCGATATCTCGATGTAATATCCGAAAATTGAATTGAACTTGACCTTGAGCGATCCGATCCCAGTTCGCTCGCGCTCGCGCACTTCAACCTGCGCCAGGTATTGTTTCGAATTCCGGCTCAGGTCGCGCAGTTCATCAAGGTCCTTGTCCATGCCGGACGCGATGACGCCGCCATCGCTCAACGTTAGCGGAGGCTCAGGCACCAAAGTCCGATCGATTCTTTCCCGCAGGTCGGCAAGTTCGTCGAGCAATCCATGAAGCGCGCCCACGCGCGTGGCGTGTAGCCCAGCCAGCGCACCCCGCACTTTCGGAATCCTCGCAAGCGACGCAGCCAGCGCCAGAACGTCTCGAGGGTTGGCAGTCTCAAGTGTGACCCGGCTCAGTAATCGCTCGAGATCGAGAATGCCATCCAGCGTCCGCCGCAACTCTTCGCGGTTGACGATGTCTTTCACCAGCGCATCGACCGAATCAAGCCGGCCGTCGATCTCGGCCCTACCAATCGAAGGTCGAAGCATCCACGCCCGCAGCAAGCGCTTGCCCATCGGCGTCACGGTCGTATCAAGGCATCGGAAGAGCGTGACACCCGCGTCTGTCCCGGCGAAGAGCGGTTCGATCAGTTCCAGGTTGCGCACCGTGACGGTGTCCAGCACCAGGCATTTTTGCCGCTCATAGAAGCCGATGCGATCGATGTGGTCGAGCGTGCCGCGTTGCGTGGAACGGATGTAGTAAAGGATTGCCCCCGCTGCGGAAGCAGCAGCGGGTTTGCCTGCGAGTCCGAAGCCTTCGAGCGACAGCACGCCGAAATGATTTTCAAGCAGCGGGATCGCGTGATCGGGAGCAAAGATCCAGTCGTCCAGCGGCGTCTCCGTCCATCCGCCGGATGATCGAGCAGCAGTTGGGCCGGCCGCTCCGACCGTCGAACCCGCCGTACCTCCCGCTGTTCTTGTCTCAAATAGCGGTGCCGAAGATCCATACAGCAGCTCTTTTGGGCGCAACTGTTCAAGTTCTTCTTGAATACGGCGCGCCGCCGGTTCCCCGACAAATTCAGTCGCCCGAAACTCACCAGTCGAGAGATCGAGCGCCGCAAATCCTACGCGATCGGCCGTGGTCGCCACCGCCGCCAGGAAATTGTTTTCCTCGGCATTCAAGGACGAGTCAGCCGCTGTCCCCGGAGTCACCACCCGTGTGACCTCGCGGCGCACCAGTTTCTTGGCCAGCCGCGGATCCTCTACCTGTTCGCAGACCGCTACCTTGAAGCCGCGGCGAATGAGTTTTGCAATGTAGCCCTCGGCGGCATGGTAGGGCACCCCGCACATGGGGATGTCGACGCCCTTTTCTTTGTTGCGCGAGGTGAGCGTGATCTGCAATTCGCGGGCAGCGAGGATCGCATCGTCGAAAAACAATTCGTAAAAATCTCCCAGCCGGAAAAACAGCAGAGCATTGGGATGCTCCTTCTTGATGGCGGCATACTGCCGCATCAGCGGCGTGGAGAGTTCGGACATAAAGCAATGGGTAATTTGTAATTTGTAATTGTCGAATTTGCAATGAGAAGCGATCGCAACATTCTGTCCTCCACAGCATTTGACTCCTCTCTCATATTTTTGTTCTTCTTACCTCCATGGAACTCCGCAAAGATCCAATCACCCGTTCCTGGGTGATCATCGGTGACGATGTTGCCGAGGCATCTCCGCGACCAGAAGCTTGCCAGTTTTGTGGCGTCTCTGCCGGGTCCGCGCAGGTCATCGCAACCTTGCCCGGTGTCAACGGCGGCACTTGGTCGGCGCGTTCCGTCGTGCATCCCCAAGCGCTCTACCACATCGAAGGCGAGGCCGGACGCCGGGGCGATGGTCTATACGACCGAATGCGGGCGGTTGGAGCCCATGAAGTTCTCATCGAAAATCCTCGTCATGACGGCCACATGTGGAATGTGACCAATGGCGAGGTCGAACAGTTCCTGCGGCTGGCAGCGATGCGCATCCAGGATCTGAAGCGCGACAGCCGCCTCAAGTACGTCAGCATCTTCAAGAATCACGGAGAGGGTGCCGGACAAGAGTTCGATCATCCAACTTCGCAACTGACCGCGACAACTTTCGTGCCCCGCCGTGTGCTCTACGAACTTCGCGCCGGGCGCGATTATTTTCAGAGCAAGGAGCGCTGCGTCTTCTGCGACATCATTTCGCAAGAAGAGCGTCAGCAGGTACGCGTCCTTGAGGTGCGCGGAGACTTTATCGCGTTATGTCCTTACGCGCCACGCGTTCCGTATGAAACCTGGATCTTGCCTCGCGGCCATGAAGCCGCTTTCGAAAGTACGGCTACGTCGCGTGCGGGAAACATGGCCGACTTGGCTGCGCTCCTGCGCCATACCTTGCAGCGAATCCTGACCCTCGCTTCTTCTTTCCACGCCGTTCTTCATACTTCGCCGAACAGCCAGCATCCATCAGAAGCACTTGGCTACTGGAAGACGCTCGAAGACGACTATCACTGGCACATCGAGATCATGCCGATCCTTGAAGCAAAAGCAAAGTCCTACACCTTCAAAGAGACGTATTATTCTCCGCTCACGTCTGAGACGGCTGTGAAACGTTTGCGCGAGGCGAAACTGTAATCCATGAAATTGAGAGCCATCGAATTCATGCTCAAGAGAACCTTTACGTTTCTCATCACCGCTCCGGTCGTACTGGCGAGCCTGGCTATCTTCTTTCCGGTCTTTGTTGCCAGCGTTCCTGCCACGGCGCAGACGTCCCCGCCCACGTCCAGCGAAAAGCAGCAAGTCCTCTGGATGAAGCTGGAAAAATCGATCGTTGACGTCGATCGCAGTCTCGACGGTGTGATGGGCGTTGCAATCCTCGACCTCACTGATGGCCACCGCTACCTTCTGCACGCCAATGACGTGTACCCGCAAGCCAGCTCCATCAAAATATGCGTTCTCGCTGAACTCTATCGCCAGGCTCAGCAAAGCAAACTCAAGCTCACTGACCTCTATACAGTGAACGCCAAGGATCTCGTGCAAGACAGCGATATCATGGGTGGACTCACACCAGGCGTTACGCAGATCACCTTGCGCGATCTTGCCACCATGATGGTGGCGGTCAGCGACAACTCCGCCACCAACGTTCTGATCGATCGCGTGGGTATGGAGAACGTCAACGCCTTCCTGACCTCGCAGGGTCTTACGCAGACTCGCCTGCAGCGAAAGATGATGGACGTGAAGGCCGCCGCGGAAGGCCGCGAGAACATTTCCACTCCCAGTGAGATGATGAAGCTCCTTCAGTCCATCTACCAGGGCCAGGTTCTCAACAAAGAGATGACTGAGGACTTTTTCAAAATCCTTTCCACCCATAAGGATAGCTGGATTCCACGCAATCTTCCGGACGGATTAAAAATTGCCGATAAGCCGGGTGCGCTCGAAGGCGTCCGCAACGATTCGGGAGTAGTCTTCGTCGACAAGCGGCCTTTCGTGATTTGCGTGATGACGACCTATCTGCGCAACGAACGCGAGGGGGAAGAAGCGATCAGCAATGTCGCTCTGGCCGCCTGGCGAATGTTTGACCGTCTGGGACACGCCGGCGAATTGGGCCGGGTGATATCGACAGCAAATAGCAGTAAGTAGGTCTTTGGTCGTTGAGTCCTGAGGCAGGCATTGTTGTTGCTATATAAGTCAAAATGACACCGCGAACCGCGAACGACGATTGCGCGCCGCAAGGCACAGCGAGCCGAAGATCTGGCGACGAACGACCAAGATCCAACGACCATCAATGACTATCCGTCGTCTCAAAACGTATGCGGGTTCTCAAGGGTATGTGTACCAGTATTATTTCGTCGGCCAGCGTCCCTCCCCCGCCCCTCTCGAAGCGACCGAATACATCTTCGATGTCACGTCTGACCGCAAGCAGACCTACTCGATCAGCGTGTTCCTCCCGCGCGCCGTCGTTCTGTCATGGGCCGAATCGCACCGGCGTCCGCTCGCTGACTCCGAACAATATGCCGCAGTCAAGCTGCGCCTGTTTCGCGCGTTCGATGAGATCGAAGACATGCAGGCTCAAGGACGCCGCCTGGAGATCGAGCAGGCCTTCCTCGAAGAGTCCTTGAAATCGTTAGGCGTCGAATAGACGTGCTGTTATTTTCCGCCTATTTTCCGAATCAGATTTTCTACGTGTTAGGGATGCGAGCGCCAAACCGCGGACCGGCCCGGTCGGTAGGCGCACTGCTCACAGTGAGGTCGGCGGTCGGAGTGAGATTTTGAGGCATCAGCACTATCCGGATCACTGTCATTTCGCGGTCAAAGTGCTGCTCGGTGGCGAACGCACGACCTGGGGTCGTAAAACCAGCTTCCTGTGATCTCCGTCACATGTACTTGTGATCAAGCCCGTTTCCAGGGGCGCCGCGGACCCGGCAAACTATAATTGCTCAGGCAGAGTGGGGAAGGTATCCTGCGGTCGGGCAACGACTTCAAACTTTTATGCCTTTAGTCTGGCTACGCGTCGCGCTCATCTTTTACGCCGTGGGATTGCTCTACGCCCTGGTCGCGCTCACTCGTACCTCGGAAGTCCTCAGCAAGGTCGCATTACACGCCTCGTACCTGGGCATGGTTTTCCATCTGGTGTCGCTTACGGAAGCGGTCGTGCAAAGCGGCCAATTGACCTCCGCGTCGATTCACAACTCCGAATCGCTGCTCGCATTCCTCATCATGGTCGTCTTCATGCTCGCGTACCTGGTCTACAAGACGACGACTCCGGGCATCGTCATTTTCCCCTTGGTTTTCCTGCTGACCTTTGTCGCCGCAACCGGGCAACAACCGCTCGTATTTACCTCGCTTGCCGTTCGGCGCGGGTGGCTGGCTGTCCACATTCTTATGATCTTCACCGGGTATGCGGCGCTTTTCTTGAGCTTTGGCGCCAGTATTCTTTACTTGCTGCAGGAGCGGGCGCTGAAGTCCAAGTCTTCCGGTGGAATGTTTGCGCGCTTGCCCGCCCTCCAGGTAATTGACGATATCGGATACCGCTCCCTGATGCTGGGCTTCCCTTTCATGACCCTCGGCTTGATCGCGGGCTCGGTGGTTGCGGAATCGGCCTATGGCCGCGTGGATTTCCTGGATCCGAAAATTCTCCTTTCCGTCCTGATGTGGGCGGTTTACCTGCTGATGGTCTACACGCGTCTGAATGCCGGATGGCGTGGGAGGCGCGCTGCCATGCTCGCCAGCGTCGCTTTCGTCACCGCGATTGTTGCCTGGATCGCAAACTACTTCAGCGGAATGCACAGGTTCATCGCCTCATGAGATTCCAACTCATTGGCGTGAACCACAAAACGGCCCCGGTCGAAGTCCGCGAACGTCTCGCCATTCCTGAGTCGCGTCTCGCAGATGCGTGTAAAAAGTTAGCCGACCATCCCTCAGTCGCTGAAGGCATGATCGTTTCCACCTGCAACCGCGTCGAATTTATCGCCAACATGAAAAATGGGACCGGCGATCTGCGCGAGTTCATGGGCGAATATTTCCAGCTCGATCCCGCGGAGTTCGAAAGCCATCTCTACGAATTTCGCGAAGACGAAGCGATCCGCCACATCTTTCGCGTCGCTTCCAGTCTGGACTCCATGGTGGTCGGAGAGCCCCAGATTCTCGGCCAGGTCAAAGAAGCTTATGCGACTGCCCGCGCAGTAGGAGCGGTCCGCGCCCAGCTCGACCAGTTACTCACCCGCGCTTTTGCGGTTGCGAAGCGCGTCAGAACCGAAACCGCTGTCGGGTCTTCATCAGTTTCGATTGCCTCTGTCGCTGTCGAACTTGCCAAGAAAATTTTTGGGACTCTCAACGGCAAGAACGTCTATCTCGTCGGCGCAGGGAAGATGAGCGAGTTGGCGGCTCGTCATCTGATGGCCCATGGAGCGTCCTCGATCTTCGTTGCTAACCGTACCTACGATCGCGCCATCCGCCTTGCCCAGAAATTTAATGGCCAGGCGATCGAGTTCAGCCGGCTCTACGAAACCTGCGACAACGCTGATATCGTCATCACTTCGACAGGCTCGCCTAACTTCATCTTCAAGCGTGAACATGGAGAAAAATTCCTCTCCCGCCGCCGCAACCGGCCGATGTTCTTCATCGATATTGCCGTTCCCCGCGACGTGGACCCCGAGATGAACAAGCTCGACGGCATCTTTGTCTACGATATCGACGACCTGCAGCAGGCAGTCAGTTCGCATGTTGCTGACCGCAAGAAGGAAGCCGAAAGAGCCGAGTTCATCGTCAACGACGAAGTCGGAAAGTTTCACGCCCGCCTTCAGACTCTCGACGTGGTTCCAACCATTGTTAGCCTGCAAGATCATCTGGAAACAATTCGCCAGGCAGAGATCGATCGCGTCCGCGGACGCCTCGGTACTTTATCGACCGACCAGGAAATGGCCGTCGAGGCGCTCACTCGCGGCATCGTCAACAAGATCATGCACACTCCCATCAGCACTCTGAAAACGGCGGCCCGCGATCCTGAATCAACCACGGTAGTCGAACTGGTGCGTCGCCTTTTCAACCTCTCCGACCGTGAAAAAGAGCGCGAAAAAGAACCGGCGGGACGGTCAAATACGCGCCCAGGAGCACCCAATTAAATGGCTCGTCTCCGTATCGGCTCTCGCGGTTCACAACTCGCGCTCTGGCAGGCTCACCATATTTCTGACCTCTTGCGTGCGCAAGGACACACGGTCGAACTCGAGATCATCAAGACCACTGGCGATAAGATCACCGATGTCGCCTTAGCAAAAGTCGGCACCAAGGGAATGTTCACCAAGGAAATCGAAGAAGCGCTCGTCGAGAACCGCGTGGACCTGGCTGTACACAGCCTGAAAGATCTGCCGACAGAATTAGCCGGCGACTTCGAAATCGCGGCCATCACCACTCGTGAAAATCCACGAGACGTGTTCTGCTCGGTGAAGTTTTCGGGCATCGAGGCGCTTCCCCAAAATGCCAAAGTTGGCACCAGCAGTTTGCGGCGACAGGCGCAATTGAAAGCGGTCCGCCCCGATCTCGAAATTTACCCCCTCCGCGGCAACGTCGACACACGTCTGCGTAAACTTGAAGCTGGAGACTACGACGCAATCATCTTGGCCGCTGCCGGGCTCAACCGTCTTGGCAAGACGCAACTAGTACGGCAAGTCATTGCCGCAGAAATAATGACGCCTGCAGCCGGGCAGGGTGCGCTCGGAATCGAGATTCGCAAGGGCGATACGAACACCCGCATACTTCTGGCGTTTCTCGATGACGCGGCCGCCCGCGCTACGACCACCTGCGAGCGCGCCCTACTTAATAAACTTGGCGGTGGATGCCAGGTGCCGATCGGCGCGTATGCGGAAGTTCGTGAGGGAGGCATACTGCTCAACGGACTAGTCGCACATCCCGACGGAAAAAAAGTATTGCGCGAGTCACGCATGGGAAGTGATCCTGTCCGCCTCGGAGAAGAGGTCGGCGAAACGCTCTTGCAGCGCGGAGGCGATGCGATTCTCGAAGAGGTCTACGGAGAAGGTTTCGCCCTGCCGCAACAACCATGACCAGCTTTCAGCCCTCGGCGTTCAGCTGTCTGCCGTCAGCAAGTGTGTGAACAAAACGATCCTTCAAAGATGTTCTGAAAAACCATTCCTTCTTCTGCAATGTATGATCGTGTGTTTAGCGGAGAGCCGAGATCTAAAATCTGATAACTGACGGCTGATGGCTAAACCAGAACTATTTCATGCGCAAACCTAACGAAAATCATCCCCTGACTGGAACCCGAATTCTTGTAGGCCGCGCCCGCCACCAGGCCGGAAGTCTCTCCAAGTCCCTGCGGACCCTAGGCGCCAGCGTTCTCGAGATTCCGTTCATCGAAATTCGCAAGCCGCAATCGTTTGCGCCAATGGACGCCGCACTCAAAAACCTCAAGTCCTACGACTGGCTGATCCTGACGAGCGCAAACGGTGTGGAGGCAATGTGGGCCCGCCTTCGCAAACTCCGCATTACTCGTGCGAAGTTGAAGCATCTTCAGATTGCAGCCATCGGCCCGGCCACTAAGAAAGCAATCGTCAAGCACGGCCTGAAGGTGAAGATGGTGCCCGAGGAATACGTTGCCGAATCGGTGGTCAAGGGTCTCCGTGACAAGGTGAAAGGCAAAAGGGTTCTGCTGGTGCGCGCCAAAGTCGCCCGCGACGTCATCCCTGACTCATTGCGAGAGGCTGGAGCGCAAATCGATGTAGTCGAAGCCTACGAGACTGTCGTGCCTGAAAAATCCCGGACTCGTCTGCGTGCAACCTTCAAGAATAAGGACCGCCGGCCGCACGTCGTCACCTTCACGAGTTCATCCACCGTGAAGAATTTTGCCGACCTGCTCTTCAGCAAAGGCGAAACGCCGCAGAATGGCAACGCCAAAAAAAGGCAGCCTGCGTTTCTAAAGAACGTGCAGTTCGCTTCGATTGGCCCGGTAACCTCCGGGACGCTGCGGGAATTCGACATGCCGGTTGCAATTGAAGCGCGGGAATTCACGATGGGTGGACTGATTCGGGCAATTGTCCTCGCCCGCTACGCGGAACCGCTCGCCTGATTACTTCGATTCTTCGGATTTTGCTTCGGAGAATCCCATCCCGGGATCGATGGCGTCCAGATACGCCTGCATGCGCACTTTTCCATCAGGAGGCAGCCCGGTAAATTCAATGCCATTGCCAACTCCAGGATCGCAAGTGCGCACCACACCGCTGATATTCACCCGCTCGGAATCAAGCCAGAAATCAAGCCGCAGTACCGTTCCCGCCGGCATCGGCATCATGCTCTCGATGTAGCAGCCATTGCCGCTCACATCGGTGGCGTTGATGCGGATCGGAGTTTGCACGCGCTCATCGCGCATCTCAACTGGAAGACTGATCTTGTGCCGGTGATAGCGCCGGCGATTCGCATCTGCGACCGCACTGGCAACGTCCCCATCCACCGGAAGGTACTTCCTCCATGGGCATTCCTGATCGGCCACCAGTTTTACGCCAATCTGATTTTTCTTGATGGCGCCTGTGTTCACGGCCCAGATCACCGTGCAGCGCGCCTTTTTATCGTCGCACTGCAGCCCGATTACATCGCCTACTTTGAGTTCGCTCTCGACGCCATTGAGCAAGGCGCCCTCGGAGCTGATGTTTTGCGCCCTGGCATGTTGCGAAAAAGCGCGTCCATCCGCACTCATTCCCCAAACGCGCACCGGTAGGTCAACGGTCATCCGTGATTCATTAGGATGCTCAGCCATGGTTCAAGTCTCGCACGCGGCCAGTGCCGATGCAGTTATGCCGATGATACCGCTCCCCGTTGCCGCTACGATACTCCTTAGTAAGTTCGGCATCACACCACGGGCGCATCACTTCCGGGTAACCCATCAGTTCTTGGCTTGCAGGAACTCCCGGTATCCAATCACGCCGATCTTTTGCTTCTCTAGGAACTCCTTCAACTCAGGGGACGTCAGAAGGTCACGCTCCTTTTCGCGCGCCTCAAGCAAGCGAGTGTGGGCAGCGCGCAGGTCGGAGTCAACGTACCCCGGATGGCAGACCAGTTCCCACGTACCCTCGGGGAGGCTAGTGAGCGCCTGTCGCAGCAGCGCGTTGTCGAGTGCTCCCGTCTCGATCACTCCGATCACGCCGTCGGGCGAAACGATGCCCGCCCGCTGTGTCTGGCGGCGGAAGTTGCGGGCAAAGGTGTTTAGAATGCGCACCTGACCATAGCGCTTCAACAGTAGGCGCTTGCCGGCAAAGTGTTGCGCCATGATCGCCTTCATGGGAACGAACGGACTCCGGATCGCCTTCACGCCGCAAATCCGCGCTGCGCGCAACATGGCGTTAAGAATCTCCGGGAAAATGTGCGCATGCTTGTGCGAGTCGAGATGCGTCACCTCAATGCCGGTAGCCTGAATTTTCCGGATCTGCGCAATGACTTCTGCCAGCAACTGCTCGCGATCGAAGCCGCCCATCGTGGCCCGCGCGGCGAACCCGGAAAGCTTGGGGAAAAATCTTCTAGGCTCCGCCGACCGGATCGCAACCAGCGTATCCACCGCCTCTGGGGGCGATACCGGTATGCCATCGGTCAAAACGACGTGACATCCAACGGAAAGCTTCGGCAAGGCACGCGCATCCCGGACAGCGTCATCAAACGCCGGACCGGTGGCCATCAGCGTGGTCGAGGACACAATTCCATCGCGGTGCGTTTCGACGATCGCACGGTTTACCCCAGTGGTCAGGCCGAAATCATCCGCGTTGACGATTAATTGCCGCACCGGAAAAGTGTAGCAGGAGGCTGCGAGAGAATGGCTCTAGGCTATCGGCGTGAGAGCTTTTCGTTACACCGTCGCTTTTTCAATATAGCCGAAAGCCGAAAGCCCAGAACGAAAGCTGAAGCCCAGAGCCAAGAGCCGAAAGCCAAGAGCCAAAGGCCGCCTCACGGTTTGACCCGCAGAGACGCCTCCAGTATTCTCACCTTAAGTTCGCGAGCGGCGCTGTATCAACGCCACATCGCCTGTCCGCTATGCGGGCGGTTAGCTCAGTTGGTTAGAGCGCCTGCCTTACAAGCAGGAGGTCGCAGGTTCGAGTCCTGCACTGCCCACCATTCCATCAGGTCCCCAGCACTCGGATCCCTGCCCCGCCGCCCCGCGGTGAACCTTAGGGGTTTCACCGCTACCACGGGAATTTATCCTCAGCTCCTGACGACCGTAGCCGACTCGTGACAACTCGGTTGGTCTGACCCTGCTCCCGCCTCATAGATCTGCCGCAACTCGCACTCGCCGTCCCCCGCTACCGCGAGAAACCGTTTGGCCAATTCAATGGCCTCTCGCTTCGAACCGGCCTTCAATATCGCGAATCCTCCCACCACCTCTTTGGACTCCGCAAACGGCCCGTCTGTCACGAGCATCTTGGGGCCGTCCCGGCGCACCCTGGCGCCGAGCGCCGTTGGCAGGCAGCCTTCTGTCCCTACCAGCCAGCCCGCTTTCATGCCCTCCGCGATCAGTTTGCCCATCGCCTCCATCTCTTGCGCGCTCGGGGGAGCGGATCGTTCGGCCGTTTTGTAAATACTGAGAAATCGCATTGCAGTCTCCTTCGTCGATTTAAAGTTGAGGGCTAGCATTCAACGCCATCGTCATGAATATTCGCACTCTATCAGTATGTCGAACGGGAGGCCGCTGGATCGACAGGCCGCTCGAAAATATTTCGTGACCCCAGTCCCTGGACCGCCGCTTCAAAGTGCCAGTCCACAGCCGGGAGTGATCCGGGAAGACAACTTTATCCACAGCTTTTTATTTCCGCACAAAAGCCTATGCGGGCATATACTTCGCGGCACGCGCAGCAATGCGCAAGGAGAACCTCCCCCAATGAAGAAAGTAATTGAAGTCCTGCTAACCGCGTTAGCATTGGCTGGGCTATACAGCGCAATGCCGTCGAAAATCTCCTATCCTGGCAATACGTCTGTTCGAGTCGAACAAGCCGTTGTAATTGCGGATGGAAGCGACCCAATGCCTTTGTGCCACAACAAGCGACTGTAGCCAGTAAGGCGCAAGGCAAGCTGAATTCTAGAACCGTTCCAGGCCGCCCAAGAAAGTTATTGCAGCGCGGTCGCAGGATAGGTATGCTTGCCGAACCTTACCTCGGTGCCTCAGCAGATGAACTGGTTAATGTATGTGAGCTGGCTTGCTGGTCCCCTTTTGCAGATGACCCTGCTCGTCTTCATGGTCCGGCAAAAGTTCCGCTCGGTGTTCCCCCGGTTCTTCTACTACATCGTCTTTCAGCTCCTCAAGTCGGCGGCGCTATTTGTGATCTACCGGTTCTTCTTCGAGAGCTACTTCGCCGCCTATTGGACCGGCAACGCCATCAGTGTGATCTTTGCCGTCGGCGTCCTCGATGAAATCCTGCGCAGCCTCTTTAAAGGCTACGGAGGCATCCAGAGCATAGGAACCACCATCTTCCGCTGGTCGTGCGGGCTCCTGTTGCTACTCGCAATTCTGGGTGCGTGGTCCAGCGCCGAAGGCGCCGCCGACCGCATCGTCGCCGCCGTCTTTACTTTCGACCGCAGCATGCGCCTCATCCAGGTCGGAATCTTTCTCCTCTTGATGCTTCTGTGCCGCTCTCTCAAGAACTATTGGCGCCAGCCCGTTTTCGGACTCGCCCTGGGATTCGGCATCTTCGCCAGCATTGAGCTCATCCTCGTCAGCGCTGTGATGTGGTTTGGCAGCGGACAGGCCGCCATTATCAGCTTGGTGAAGAGTACGGCCTACAACGCTGTAACTCTCTTGTGGATCGGTTATTTGAGACAGCAGCCTGAACTTGTACCAAGAGTTGAGCCGGCTCTCAACGCTTTCGGCTTGGCCTTTGCAGGCTCAGCATCTGTAACCGACGCCGACTCAGGTTTCATGTTGCGCGTCGAGCAAGCCGTTGACCGGGTCCTGTCGCGCAGCGACTGGCCTAGACCAACCATCGAAGAAAATCGAATCGTCGGCCGCAAACCCAATCCAGAAGAAGGCAACTAGTCTATTTTCAGTTGATGTGCCACCCATGCAGTCCTCGGTAAAGCAATTACGAACGGAAACTTCCTGGCCTCCCGAGCGCGGAGAAGTCATTGCTTTCAAATCTTCGACTGGCGACGAGACCGCTCCGCTTCTGGAAGTGCGCTGGGGCTTGGTGTGGAGAGATTTCATCCTGCAGGACGGACGAGTGATCCCGGAGCACAGGGTTTCCGGTTGTCCTCACCCGCAGGAATGGCGCAAGACCTCCGACGTCACGGCCGACGAGCGCGAACGGTGCGAAGAGCGCCTCCTCTCCATGGCCCAGGCGGGAATGGACCCTCGCCGGCGCGATGAAACTTTCTGGGCCGAGCTGAACCAGTATCTCGCCTATACCTACCTGAGGTTCAAACAGGGAAGATCGCAGCCGCAAGATCAAAAAGAACATCACAAAACATCAAATAAAGAATGACCAACTGACCTTACGTACGAATCAGGTCGTCAGTCGGAAATGGGGCGGAAGCAGATGACTCGAGCGGATGACGAAATCGAAGCAGGGCAGGCTTTCAAAACCCTCTCCGACGCAGGATTGATCGAAATACAATTCGATGAGTTCGTAGAAAAAATTCGCGATGTAAAACGTCTCGTAACCTTACGTCTCCGCGAATTGCTCGATCTCGATGCCGGCGCGAAGGAACGCGATTCTGCCGCGCACTCCCTCGGCACGTTGAAAAGTTTAGAGCTGAAAGTACTGAAGACAGCCCCCAACTACCGACGAGCCATCGGAGCCGTGATCTGCAAGTACTAAGTCCCAAACAACGCCAACTGTTCCCCTGAATACGCGGGATGGTATCGATGGCTGGGTCTTCCGCGCTCGCCTCCAAACCCATATTTATTTCGCAGGGCCGCCATCAGCTTTGACAGCCGCTCCGCGTACCCTTTCGGAAGGAACGCGCGGTCCGCGTAACGGGATCGATATACCTCGGCCAGCGAAGGGAAGTGCTCCGCGACAAACGGAAGAAACACTGCGGCAGAGCATGGTTTAAGGAAAAGAGCGTTCGCGTAAATATACCTTGCGCCCGCCTCACGGGCCGCTTTCACCAGCGCTTCCAGGTCACGAGCCTTGTCCGTTATCTCCGGCAACACCGGAGCGCAAATCACCCCCGCATTCACGCCCGCCAGGTTCAGCTGCCGCACAGCGTCGAGCCGCAGGTCCGGCCGCGGAGCCCGCGGTTCCAGTTTGCGCGCCAGTTCGACGTCCACGGTTGTCACCGTCATATTCACAAACAAGCTGTTCCTCTCGCCCAGCCTCTTCAGAATTTCCGCATCCCGCGTAACAAGATTCGATTTCGTCACGATCCCGATTTCAAGCCCCGAATGCCGCGCCAGTTCTTCCAAAATCGCCCGGGTCACCTCATATCGCCTTTCCGCAGGTTGGTAAGGATCGGTTGCCGTTCCGATGGCAATCTCCTCGCCCCGTTTTACCTTCTTCAGATCGCGGCGCAACAACTCGACCGCTCGCTGTTTCACGAAAATCTTCTGCTCGAAGTCGATCCCGTCCCGCAACTCCATGAACTCGTGCGTATATCGTGCGTAGCAGTATTTGCAGGCGAACTCACACCCGCGGTAAGGATTAATCGCCCACGTAAACGGTAGGCTGCGCTGGCTGACGACCCGGTTCAGCACCGACCGGGCCTCGAGCGAGAAATATTCGACATCATGTCCCTCGCGCAGAGACTCGCCCTCCGCTGCCAGCCGCGCGATCCCAATCAGCTTCGGCTGTGTGCCGTTTTCGGTTGCTGAAGCTGTGGCCGAGTCTTCGCCGGTCTCAGGAATCCAAGAAAAAGACGGCGACAACGATTTGGCCGTATTCGCCATTTGTTCGCCTAGATTATCGCCCGAGATTGCCCAAGTCAAGTCGGGTATGGGAAGAGGGAAGTAGACATGCTCAGAGCGCTATGACTAGATAGTAAACATGCAAAAGTGAAGATCAAATTGTTGGACGTCGGCGTGCGTGAAGTTGAGTTTTAGCCGATCGTGCGAAAACGTTGATGTGGAGCTAAAGTGACTGAACGTGAACTTCACGTCAGAGGCCACGCGACTTTCACCATTCTGCGAATTGAGTCGAGCGAGTCCCATAGGATTTTCCAACCAGCGAGTACTGGGATATCATCCAAAAAGCTGGAAGGAACCCGAAATGAGTCTCCTGAAGAATCCCTGCGCCTCGTTTGCTCTCTACCTGGGAATATGGTTGACGGTCGGAATAAGCGTCTCGCCCATTCCCGTAATGGCGTCGGATCCACAGCCCATCGTCGGAGTGTGGGAAGGGACTCTCGATCCTGGAGCCCAAGCAAAAAGGCGAATCGTGGTGCACATCTCAGCAGCACAAGACGGAAGTCTGAGCGGCACAATCGACTACCCCGACCAAGAGATTTCAGGCGCCGCCATCACCGCCATCACCTACAAGGGATCCACTCTCCACTTTGAAAGCACCCCCAGTCAGAGTGTTTATGACGGCACGATGAACAAAGACGATTCAGAAATCACGGGTACGTTTAAGCTAGCAGGCGCGAGCCTGAGTCTTATCCTTAAACGGACGTCTTAGAGCCAGCGGTATATTTTTCTTCTATCACTCGCTATCTCGTGATCCTGTCGTACTGATTCATCAGGCCGCTCTACACGCCGATGAATAGACAGTTCCAGCAGTTGGGGTCGGGAAGTATTCCAGGCTTGGCGCGTGCTGATCTTTAGCGAAGAGTGGGAACACAGCTCGCCGACTCGTTCCGAATCCGCTGGAATTGATTTCCAGCTTGCCATTCAGCTCGCGCAACCGTTTTCAGCGCAAGAAGGAAATTGCGGCACTTGAAATCGCAGATAGCGGACGCGGCATCCCCGCAGAGTCGTTGCAACAGATCGAGAACGGATGTGCCGGAATGGGGGTCGGTCTGGCAGAAATGCGCGAGCGCGGCCAATCCCCGACACGACTACAACAGCTAACGACTCGCTTACTCATCCCATTGCAAGTTGATCAGGGCGGCACGCAGAGGGAGTCGGAGACACTCGTGATCCTCAGCGCTCTTCCAGAGAGCACCATTAGCCGTTTTTTTCGTCTGCAGTACGGATCAAATCTAATTTTGCCCAGGAGCCAATCCGAGCCGTATTGACCAGACTTTGTGACTGCCAAGAGCGGACAATAGCACCAGTGGGGATTCTGCAGATTTGAAGTAGCGAGAACGAGGTGCGGCTTGGATACCGATCTCTCAGTTCCGCGGTGCTATGAAAGGAATCAAATGAATAAGGCCCACGTAGCCGGTAATCCACGCAAGCTGTCTAAATTTTCCCAGCCGCCCTTGTCACACCCTGGAGCCCCTCCTGACGCAGACCGAGCCAAGAGACCACGGCTAGCCGAGCCGTCTGCCACTGGCCCGGAACTGAATCCCGGTGATCGCGTTGAGGGTTTGGGTAATTTCGGAGTGCCGACTGGGCAATTGGGTACGGTTGAGCAGGCAAACGAAGATGATGCGGTCGTCAAGTGGGATGATGACGGTCGAATGAGACTACGCCAACCTTGGCTTAAGAAAATCAACAAACCAGAAGAAAAGATTCATCCCCTTCGCTAAAGCACACGGCTGATTCGCTTCAAAAGCGGAGTGCCCATGTAGAGGTCACGATTAAAACCGAGGCAAAGCCTGCAATTCCACGCAAATAACTTTGCCTCTGAATTTTTTGACGAAATTGACAGCCCAATCCAAAGTCTCATTCGCGGTCGTTCGGTTTAACGAACAAACCTACCAGTCGGGTGGAGTTGTGGCCGTCACCCGGGGAATTGAGAGTGCACAGAAAACTCTCAACGATTGTGAGTGCCACCAGAGCGTCGAAGACAGAACGAAGGGCTGGCGTTATTTCATAGAGAAAACCGACCTGCGACCCGGAATGGACCCGGAGAAAGCCACCAACCTTCGACAAATGCGGTTCGATCTTCACGAGTCTTGCGACTAGGGCACTCCCCTCCGACGTGCCAGGCCAAAAAGGAAAGTGCGCGGACACGATTGAGTCACGGGACGCTCGTAAACAGCCCTTGTCGGTGGACGAATCCCGATAATTTTGTTTGAAAAGAAGCGGTGCGACTCAACGCCCTCGGAGAGAGGAGCACGCCGCACCGCCTGGGGTATCGCTGCCGTTATCGGTCTGGGGGAATTGGCAGTGAACCCCTTTCGAACCCAAGAAGGTTGAAGCATAGCGAAGCCTGACAGCGTGGTCTGTTCAAAACTGCACACTCTTGCCCAGTGGCAGCGGGTGTGCCGGGGAGGAGCAGGCATCGCTCTTCCTACTTGGCGGCTGTCACCGACTTTACGGAAATTGTGTCCCCATTGGCTGTGCCAGTAACCTTGGCTTGTTCCCAGGCCAGCTTATTGAGTTCGTCAAGCGTGGCTTTGTCCGCAGTGTCGAGTGTATAAACCTTGTCGCCAACTACCAACGCGTATTTCGCGCCTTTCTGGACGCATGCACGAACGCAGTCTGTGGGGGCAATACCCCCTTCAGTGTGCTTAGCGCCACACATAGCATCGCTCACCTTTCCTGTAAATGTCTGGGAGCTGCTCGCAGCTATGCTGGGCACGATGGACAATCCGGCGCTCAGTATCAGCGTCGCCATCGAAACTTCCCACATCCTCAAACGAGACATAAATCTCCTCCTGTTATTGCCTTTCACGATTGGGGAGAACTTTTCCCCTGTTGTTCGAATAACGTTGAAGGCTACCGCAGAGGATAGGGCGCAGTCCGTGCAATATTGCTCACTGTGAAAACTGTGGCGCGGCTTGGCCTTCCCGCGCTCCTCGTCGATCTTTTTCCGATAAGGACGATGCGAGCGACAATAATTGAGGGAATGGCGACCGGTGGACGACCAGCGAATCAAAGTGACAGACTCATGGATCAACTAGAATCCGCCGGTCTGGTATTGCAAGATGGCTAGAGCGAGCCCGTAGTCATAGTTAGCCTGCACGTTGCTGATTTGGGCTTGCGTCTGTTGGAGCTGCGCTTGGCTCAGTTCGACAATGGAACTTAATCCCAGGCGATAACGTGTGTCGGCAAGGTCGAGTGCGAGTTTTGACTGATCCGACAATTCCTGAGTGACGGTGCGTCGCGCATAAGCTGTATTCGCATTGAGCCAACTGACGCGGACATCCCGCGAGATCTGATTGCGAAGGTCGAGCAGACGGTCATGTGCTGCTTGCGCTCGCAGACTCGCCTCCCGCGACCTTGCCGTGTAAAGGAAACCATTAAATACAGGAATCTCGACATTCACTCCTACCGCCCCATACCAATTAGAGAGCGCTGGGTTTCGCACTGGTGTGTCCCCAATGGCCCCCACGGCCCGAATATTGGGGAGAAGCAGGTCGCGTTCCGCTGCGTGGAACTTCTGAGCAGATTGCTCCAGAAGCTCCAGGGATAATATTTCCGGGCGCATTGCGAACGCCTGCGAGACAAGAGCATCCACATTGGCGGGAGGTGAACTAACTGCCGTGGTGTCTTCGATTAATTGAAAATCCTGCGTCTGTGTATAGCCCAGCACCATCGAGAGCGTCGCGCGCGCCTCGTTTTCGTTATTCTCCGTATCCAAAATGAGCAGCTTGGCTTGAGAGAGGTTGACGTTGGCAAAACTGAGATCCAGTTCGGATCTTAGCTTGCTCTTGAACAATGCTCCTACCTGGTCCGCAACATTCTGCCGGGCACTGACGGTTTGTTGAGCTACGGTTAAGAGCGCGTGAGCTTGCAGAGCTGCATAAAAGGCTTGATCCACTGCCAGAAGAATCTGGTCCTTCGTTGCTACGGCGTTTTGATCCTGCGCTTTGGCCGCGAGGTTTGCACTCGAGATCAAGTTCGTGGTGCGTCCGAAGTCGGTGATCAACTGACTCACCATCACGCCGGCAGCGGCACGTTCATAGATGAGGGGATTGTTGAGTCCGCCAGCCGTGATTCGGCTGTTCGCCCTGGAATCTACGCCCGTGAGGTCGGCGGTTGCGGTTGGCCACAAGCTCGAACGCACCTGCCGCGTGACTTGTTGCGAGGCCAGCGCCGTCAGCCGAGCTACCGAAATCTGCGGGTTGTTCTTCAACGCCAGCGCTTCCGCTTGCTTCAAGGTCAGAGATATTTGTGTCCCTGGATTGATCTGAGGATCGGAGGAGGGGCGTCCATTTGCGGGCGTGCCGGGAAAGGTCTGGTCGCGCACGGGCTGCGGGCCCGGGGCAGAAGGCAACCCCTGTGCCGACTGTGGTTGACCAAGCGGCGAGTTTTGCCCATAGCCCGTGCACGGTAACAGCACAATGCACAGGAGGAAAAGTGATTTTATCTTCATGATTGTGTTCTATGACCTCAACCTTGCGCGGCAGGCGCCGGCTTTTCTTCTCGCCGATGGATCAACAGATATGCGGCGGGGACAATGAAGACAGTCACAATAACCGACATCGTGAGTCCCCCGATAATCGCGCGCGCCAGCGGCGCATACTGTTCGCTGCCGGCTTCCAGCGCAAGCGCCATGGGAATCATTCCGAGAATTGTAGCCAAGGAGGTCATCAATACTGGTCGCAGGCGCACACGGCATGCAGTTGCCACCGCTTCCTCAATCGGCATGCCCTCTTTTCTTAAAGATCGCGTGAACTCGACGATGAGGATGCTGTTTGAGACAACGATTCCTGTCATCATGATGACTCCCATTAACGACATGACATTGACAGTGGTATGCGTCGCCAACAGAAATAGAATGACGCCGGTGATGCCCGGTGGAATGGCCAGCAGGATGATCAGCGGATCGATGAACGAAGAGAACTGCGCCATCAGAATCAGATAAACAAGAACGACGGACAGTATCAAGCCGATCGCCAAAACTCTTGAAGGACTGACGCATGCCCTCCACCGAGCCGCGCATGGTGACGCGCACGTTCTCGGGCATCTTGATGTTGGCAATGATCTTGTCCACTTGATTGGCAAGACCTCCAAGATCTTCACTGCGCGGCGAAACATAAACATCGATGACGCGGCGAAGTTGGTAATGGTCCACCTCCGTCGGCGTGTTGATCATTTTCACGTCAGACACAGCATCGAGGTCGGTCGAGTTCATGTTGCCGGCAGCATGCAGCGGTATCTGCTTGAGGTCGGTTATCGAGTTGACCTGGGTTTCCGGGTACTGCACAGTGAGCATGTAGTTGTTTCCGCTCTTCGGATCGACCCAGTAGCTGGGAGCGATCATGCTGTTCGAGGTCAACGCCGTGATGACGTTGTCCACCGCCTCTTTGGAAGACACCCCCATGCGTCCCGCCATTTCGCGGTTGATATCGAGCTGAATGCCCGGGTAATCGAGATCTTGCGGAATGAGCACGTCGCTCGCGCCGCTGAGTCGACGCACCTTCTGAGCGATCTCGGCCGCAGTCTGGTAGGCCTGTTTCTGATCGTTGCCGCTGACCTGGATGTCGATGGGAGCTGGCAACCCGAGATTGACAACCGCATCCACCAGTCCACCTGATTGAAAGTAAGTTGAAAGTTCCGGCAAATCATCCGCCAGTTTTGCACGCACCCGACGCATATATTCATAGCTTCCAACCGAGTGCTCCTTCTTAAGGCTGACCTGCACGAACGCCGTGTGCTGTCCGGAATTGCTGGTATAGATCGCCGAGAAATCGGGAGTGATCCCGATGTTCGAAACGATCATGTCCAGATCTCGGGGCGCAACCACCTGGCGAATGTCAGCTTCAACATGCTTGATGTACTGGTTGGTCAATTCCAGTCGTGTGCCGCTGGGGGCCTTGAGGTTGATCACAAATTGCCCTGGGTCGGTCCGCGGGAAAAAGCCCAAGCCCATGAACGGAAATAACGCGCAGCTGAACAGACAAAAGCCGAGGATTCCGACAACGGTTGCCACGGGACGGAGGAGACTTCGCCTTACGGCGATGTCGTAGCGCATTAGCATTCGGTCATACCGGCGATTAAACCCCCGGACAAAGCGTTCAAACACTGTTTTCCCCGGATGGTGCGCCGCTTCGTCGTGTGGTGACTTTATGAAACGCGCGCAAAACAGAGGCACTACGGTCATGGCCACCGCGTAAGACGCAAACAAGGAAAAGACGACCGCGGCGGCCAGCGCAGTGAATAGAAATCGACTAACGCCGTACAGGAAGACGACCGGGAAGAACACGATTGCCGTGGTGAAGGTGGCTGCCAGCACCGGCATTGCCACCTCTCTCCCTCCTTTTTCGGCGGCCACTTCCGGCGTTTCTCCCATCTCTAGATGGCGGAAGATGTTTTCCAGCACAACAACCGAGTTGTCGATCAATCGCGAGAAGGCTAGCGCTAATCCTCCCAGAACCATGGTGTTGATTGATCCCCCGCTGGCGTTGATGGCCAGGAATGCAGCCAGCGCTGACAGCGGAATCGAAAGCATTACCGCGAGCGTGGCACGCACGTTGCCGAGAAAGATCAGGATCATCAGAGCAGTCAACACCAACCCGATGCCGCCTTCGCTGCCCAGATTCGAGATCGCCGTCTTCACGAAAACAGACTGATCGAACACGACCTTCGTCACCAATGATTTGGGGATGTCGACCAAATTGCTCACTGACGTCTTGATCCCGTTCACGATAGCGATCGTGTTGCTGTTACCGCCTTGCTTGAGAATTGGAAGATAAACCGATCTTTGCCCGTCGACGCGGACGATATTGGTCTGAATAGCGGCCCCATCGACCGCGTGACCGACATCGGCGACCATCAATTCGGCGTTGCCTTCCGACTTCAGCGGCAGCCGATTGATCTCCTCAGTCGTGGGAAGCTGACTGTTGGTGTAGATGTTGTAGTCTTTCGGACCAATGCGGACATCGCCGGACGGCAGAATGGTATTGGCATCATTGACCGTGCGCACCACATCCATCAGGCTCAACTGATGCGCTTGCAACTTTACTGGATCAACGTAGACCTGAATTTGCCGGTACTTGCCGCCAAAGGGTTGGGGCACAGAGGCGCCCGGCACGTTGGCAATTTGGTTTCGAACCGTGAACTGACCGAGATCGTGCAGCTCTGTCTCATTCAGTCCCTCGCCCTTTAGCGTGATCAGGCAAACCGGCAAACTGGAAGCGTCGAACTTCAGCACTACTGGCGGCAACGTTCCAGGCGGCAATCGCCGCAATTGCGCCATCGCCAGATTTGAGATGCCACTGACAGCTGCATCCGGGTTGGTCCCCGGCTGGAAGTAGATCTTAATAAGACTGACTCCAGTCAACGATCGCGATTCGATGTGGTCGATGCCACTCCCGAGCGTAAAAAATCTTTCGAACGGATTGGTAATGTTCGCCTCGATCTGCTCCGGTGGCATGCCGGAATAGAATGTCGCCACCACCACCACGGGAATATTGATGTCGGGAAACAGATCAACCGGCATGCGCGCGACGGTCGTGATGCCGACGACCGTGATGATCAGGCACAACATGATGATGAAAAATGGATACCGAATCGAGAAACCGGACATTTTCTACTTTGCTCCCTGTTCGGCGGTGTATTTTTCATCGGCCATCGTGCTCAGTTTGGGATCGACCGCTTGGCCGGGCCGATACTTGCTGAGGTTGCCGACAATGACCCGCTCCCCCTCGTTCAATCCAGAAAGTATCTGAATTCGATCGGAACCCTCGATTCCCGTACGAATCTCACGCTCCTCCACCACGTTCTTGGAATTGACCAGAAGTACCGAGGTCTTGTCTTCGCCGCGACTAATCGCCTGCAGTGGAAGTGTGAGCGCGTTAGGGTCATTTTGAATTCGCAACGAAACGTCGGCATACATGCCGGGAGTCAGCTTGTAGTCCTGATTCGGCACATCCACCTCGACTTGCATGGTGCGGGTCGAGCGGTCGAGCGAATCGGTCGAGCGTATGATTTTTCCCGAGAAGTGTTCATCTGTTGCCTTCACGCGGATATCGGCAGGCTCGCCATCATGCACGCTGGCGGCCAGAGATTCCGGCACAGGAATCCGCAAACGTAATATGTTCACCTGTGAAAGCTTCACAACCGGCGCCGAACTTACATTGGAAGTGCCGGCCTGAATCAGCGATCCTGTATCGGCGTACCGCCAAGTCACGACACCGTCGAATGGAGCCGTGATTCGAGAGTATTCGGAGAGTGCTGCGAAATGCTGTTGGTCAGCTTGGGAGATGTCCAATTGTTGCCTCGATGCCGATAAGGCCGACTTGGCGGATTCGACCTGCGCTTCGGTAGAGCGGTCCTTGGCAGTGGCATCGTCGAGTTCCTGCTCCGCGATCAGGCCGGGACGATTCTCCGACGCCTGCCTCAGTCGCGTGGCGGCGGCGTGCACCGCTTGGTGATCCGCTTCTGCCCGGCTTACCTCATTTTGAGCGTGAGTAATTTCATCCTGACTGTGCCGCACACTTGCGGAAGCAGCCTGTAGTTGCGCCACCAATTCCGGAATCTCAAGCACCGCCAGCACTTGGCCTTTGTGGACACGATCACCAATATCGACATTGATGTTTCGAATGTAGCCCGCGACCTTGGCGTGGAGTTCCACTTCCTGGTAGGGGAGGAACTCTCCGGCGATTGCGAGGGTGTTGGAAAGTGGTGCGCGTCTAACTTGCACAACCGCGGCCGTCGCGTTTCTGTCGGCAGTTTGGGATGGACCGGAACCGCCCGCATCCCCACAACTCCCGGTGAAAAGAACGCAAACAGCCATCAAGGCAATGGCTGCGGTCGTACTAATAGGAACTAGAGACGGTCCCTTACGCATGTGTAGACTCATCCATTTCAAACCTCAGCACAATTGATCATGCGGACCCGGAACTTATGCGCTCGAACCTCGCATTCAGCGGAGCCGCCGCAGTCAACGATCAGAAAATAAAATGGCCAGAACTGCGGGCTGAAAAAGCCAGAAAGTTAGCAGGATGATGGAGGAGGCCGGTTGTGATACCAGCTTGCAGAACCAAGAGTCGTGGATGGCACGAACTCCGTAACTATAAGAGCGGCAGATCGAGGAGGTTGAAAGAAGGTAATGCTGGGCTCAGGAGCTGTCCAGATTAGATTATCGCTGCGAAGGCGTTGTCGATAAGCGTCAGACGTGTGCGATTTTACGGCTGTTACTTTCTGGACTTCCGTACGCACTACCGTGAAGCGAGTTGCAAGACTTGCCGTGAGCGCGCAGATCGATAGGAGGACAACCGCGACCCAATACCGGGAGCCGAAAGTTACACGTGCGCGAAAGTGTTCCACCACGGTCATTTCAAATCCGTAAACGCAGAGCAAACGCTCAGCCTAATTATACATTGGCAGCGGACCAGTCGATTAAACGTCGAGCGAAACCTAGTTGAGAATGCGTGAACAGGCGTAGCTGCGAGTCGGTGTGCCCGGCCAGATAATGGTTGGTCGGCGATAGGCCCACAAGTTCCGCGATTGCCAGCCAATGCCGTGGATGCGGGTGGCGTCGGCCGCGCGGATGAAAGCAGCGTGTGGCCGGCACACGCGTGGCGCCTCCGCGATTTCCCGAACCTTCATCTGGGATGTTTGTGCATACCTTAAAGGACTTACAAGCTTAAACTTCCGGCATGGAAGTGGAGACGTGCACCTTGATGACATCGGATATGGTTCCCGTTGGCTACGTGACGGGCAGGGAATCTGGTTGCTCAGGGCTCGCCGACGCGCACACGCAATGTTCGCGGAACGAACAGATACGTCAAAAGGGCGCCAACCAACAAAATCGCGGCGATAACGTACAGGGCGGCGGAGGAGTTCGAAGAAAAGGGCTTCACCCAAATCGGGATATTCGGTCCAATGTAGCCACCTAAATTTCCCACCGAATTGACGATGCCGATGCCGGCCGCCGCCGCTGTCCCAGCCAAAAACGCGGAGGGTAATGGCCAGAACAATGGCATCGACCCAATCACTCCGAGTGTACCAATGGATAGAAAAACGATTGCCAGCACCGGACTCGAGGCGAAAACTCCGCTCAGAATCAAACCAGCGGCTCCCGCCGTGACGTTTGCCACATAATGTAACCGTCGCTCTCCGGTTTTATCGGAATGGCTGCTCAACAGAATCATTCCAACCACCGCGACTCCGTACGGAATCGCCGTAACCAGGCCGACTTGGAGATACCCTTTCAATCCGAACGCTTTTACGATCGTCGGCAACCAGAATGTAATACCGTACAACCCGATCATCAGCGTGAAATAAATGGCGCACAGTACCCACACCTTTCCACTCGTAAACGCATCCGCCAGTTTATGCTGAGTCTTCTGCTTGTCTTCGGCTTCGAGGTTGCGCGCCAGCAGGGCTTTTTCGTCAGCCGTAAGCCATTGCGCTTCCTCAATGCTGCTCTCCAGATAGAAAATCACCACGATCCCAACGAGGATGGAAGGAATCCCCTCTGCCAGAAAAAGCCATTGCCATCCAGCTAATTTCATTGCGCCAGAAAGCGTGTCCATAATCCAGCCCGATACGGGATTGCCGACTACACCCGATACCGCGATCGCCGCCACGAACCATGCAGTCCGAGTCGATCGGAGACTGGAGGGATACCACAACGTCAGATAGAAAATTACGCCCGGGAAAAATCCGGCTTCAGCCAAACCGAGAAGAAAGCGCATGCCATAAAAAGACCATGCGCCCTTCACGAAGATCATGCACGCGGATATGACGCCCCAGGAGATCATGATCCTGGCAATCCACATACGTGCGCCGTACTTTTTCAGGAGCACGTTGCTTGGAACTTCGAAGAAGAAGTAACCGATAAAGAAAATGCCGGCACCCGTAGCAAACGCTGCATCGCTCATGCCGAGAGCATTCAGCATTTGCAGCTTTGCAAATCCCACATTGACTCGGTCGAGGTACGCCAGAATGTAGCAAAGGAAAAGGAAAGGTACGATGCGGAGGTCTACCTTGCGATACGTTCTCGCCGCAAGACCTTCCGCATCCGTCATAGCTAGCGTTACCTTTCCTTCTTCGTCACTGTCCCGGCCCACCCAGCTCCGGAACAACACCGGGAGGCGGCGCCGGGATCGTGATGTCGATCTTGTGTGCAGGTCCGAACGAAGCGGGAGTTTTGTCAAATTCGCTTGGATTGCCGACCACCAGGACGGCCATCTGATCGCGATGCAGATATTTTCCCGCCACTCTCTGCACATCCGCCTTGGTCACTGTTTCGATCTTCTTCTGGAAATTCTCCAGAAAGTCCAGCGGGTACCCGTAGAACTCATACAACATTTTTTCCTGCAGTACTTTTTCGGGCGAGTCGAAGCGGAAGACAAACCCGTTCAGTAGCGAGTCCTTCGCTCGATCAATCTCCTCCTGGCTGATCGGATTTTTTGCAAGGTCAGCAATCTCCTCGTCCAGGGCTTGAATCGATTCGAACGTGGTCACACTCTTCGTGCTCACCATCAGGCGAAGCATTCCATCGTGATCCCAGCCGGTTCCGATTCCGCCACCCACCGCATACGCCAGACCCTTGGTTGTGCGTATGTCGCTGAACAGCCGCGATGAAAATCCCCCTCCAAATGCTTCGTTGAATACCGAGATCGCATAGTAGTCAGGATTCTTGCGAAGCGTGCCCAGCGCGACCATCTGGATGTTGCTCTGGTTTACGTCCGTTTTTTCGACCAGGTAGAATCCGGGTTTTGCGGGTTCTGGCTTGATCTCCGGCTCTTTTACAGCCGGTCCTTTCGCCCACGATTCGTACGCCTGGCGAAGTTTCGCTTCCATCTTCGCCGAATCGAAATCCCCTACGACTCCAAGAATGATGTTGTTCGGATGAACATACGTGGAATGCCAATTCACCAGGTCCTGGCGATTAACCGCCGCGACCGTCGCATACTCCGGCGTACGCGCGTAAGGATTGTTCGCACCGTACACCAGCTTCGCCGCTTCCCGTCCGGCCAGTTGCGATGGTTCATCGTTCCGCCGCGAGATCGCGTCGTATAAGCCCTTTTGCGCGATCTCAATTTTATCGGCGCGGAACTCAGGATTCCTCAGCAAATCGTCAAACACGCGGAAGACGTCCTCGAAATCTTCTTTCAGGCACGACCAGCTCACTATCGTCGAGTCGGCGGTTCCACCGGTCTCGACTTTAGCCGCGCGCTGCTCAAGAAAATCATCCAGCTGATCGCCCGTTTGGCTCTTGGTTCCACCGGTTCGCCAAACGTCACCGTAGATGTCGATAAGTCCCGTTTTGTTCGTGGGAACAAGCCGGTTTCCGCCGCGAATGCGAGCCGTGCCGTCAATGGTTGGCAACTCGTGATCTTCCTGGAGGAATATCACCATGCCATTCGCCAACTGGATGCGTTTGGGTTGCGGCGGCTTAAACGGCGCCAGCTTGGGAATCGGAATTTCCTTCCAACTCGCTTGCGCCCACAGTTGCACGTTGCTGCTAAGACAGCTCAGGAAAATCGCGATCGCCAGGAAGGGAAGCAGTCTACGTTTCACTGTCCACCTCCTTGCGGAGCGGCCGCCCCATTCGGCGGAGGCCCTCCAGCAAACTCGATAATCCCTACCGTACGATTTTCAGGAACAAAAGTCTTATTTGCCACCCGCCGGATGTCCGCCTTCGTCACTTTTTCTATCCGATCCACCGACCGGAACAGTTCACGCCAGTCGTCATATCGCGCCTGGTTGAGCCCGAGCGCAAACGCCAACCCCTCATTCGACCCGAGCGAGCGGATCAGCGTCGCCTTGGCGCGAGTCTTGATCATCTTCAATTCTTCGTCCGAGATATCTTCTTTCTTCAGCCGCTCAATCTCGGCGTGGATGGCCGTTGCCATCTCTTCCGGTTTATGTCCGGGAATCGGGAACGCATAAAACGCGAATAGGTGTGGATATTTGTTCCCGGGCAATCCCGTAAATCCAGCCGAATCCGAAGCAATCTGTTTGTCACGCACGAGCGCTCGAAACAGCCGCGATGTCCGTCCATTCGACATCAGATCCGCAATCGCGTCATACACCTGGTCGTCTGGGCTGCGGTAATCGGGACGGTGATATCCCTCAAGGTACAAAGGTTGGCTCTGCTCGCGCAGCACCACTCGGCGCTCCGAGTTCTGCGGAGGCTCATCCGTCGTCCTCTCATCCGGCTTCGCATGCGAAGGGATGCGCGAGAAATATTTCTCGATCACCGGCATTGCTTCCGAAGCCTTGAAATCTCCCACTACGGTGACGACCATGTTTGACGGAATGTAGTACGTGTCGAAAAAGTGCTGCGCATCGGTCGCAGAAAACGAATTCAAGTCCGCAATCCAGCCAATCGTCGGCCGGTGATAGGGATGCGCCGCAAAAGCTTCTTCCGTAAATTGCTCCAGCAATCGCCCCACCGGATTGCTGTCGGTTCGCATGCGCCGTTCTTCGATTACGACATTGCGCTCTTTATAAAATTGCCGCATCACAGGATGCAGAAACCGCTCCGACTCGAGATACGCCCACAGTTCCAGACGGTTGATCGGGAACGAGTAGTGGTAGCCGGTTTCATCTAGATTCGTGAAGGCGTTCATGCCCTCGCCACCCTCACTCTCCACGATCCTGCCGAACTCGTTGTTATAAGGAGCCGAGTACTTATCCGCCGCGGCAATTGCGTCCCGCCAGTTCTTTTCGAGTTCCTTTAGCTTCGACTCGTCGCGTCCGACGGGCTTGTCACGCTCCGCAAGATACGCGGCATATTCTTCCTCGACCTTCTCGAGCGCTTTTTTCTCGTCCTTATAGTCCCGAGTCCCGATCGTGTCCGTGCCTTTGAAAGCCATGTGCTCGAACATATGGGCAAGACCGGTCTTCCCCATCGGATCCTGCACCGAACCCGCGTCCACATGCGTGAAGAACGAAAACACGGGCGCTTCCGGACGTTCGCAGACCACCACGGTCAATCCGTTAGCGAGCTTTTTCACGGTAGTGCGTTTTTCGAAGGAAGCCAGATCCTGGCTAAAAGAAATTGAGCAAAGAACGAAACACACAACAAACGTCAGCCTAAAGCGAGACTTCATCTTGCCTCCACACAATGAGTGCTCGAAGAAAGAGCCGAAAAATTGACGTTACGTGCCCGCGACAAAGCTTGTCAAACTCGCGCCAGCCACAACTCGCGCGACGTTCAACTTGCTACCAGACACGGCAGGCATTTTCGGGCACCATGGGTTGTCCTGCCTTGCATCCGAACGCCTGTTGGAAGGCCGCTGAGTTCTGCACCGCGCCGTTCACGCGCCAGCGTCCCGGGGAATGCGGATCGGTCAGCACCAGTTTCCGTGCTTGCTGCTCGGTCACGTTCTGGCACCAGACCTGGCCGTAGGCGAGGAAGTAGCGCTGCGCGGGAGTGTACCCGTCGATTGATTTCACCGCCTTGTCGCCAATCATGGACATCAGCGCCATGTAGGCCAGTTTGAGGCCTCCATTGTCGGCAGTGTTCTCGCCCAGCGTCAATCTGCCATTGAGCTTAATATCGCCCTTTTCGTCCTTCACCGACACGAAATTCGAATATTCGTTCGCCGTACAGTCGGCGCGCTGCTCGAATTCCTTGCCGTCCTCCGGCGTCCACCAGTCGCGGAAGTTTCCCTCCGCATCGTACTTGCGTCCCTGATCGTCAAAGCCGTGCGTCAATTCGTGACCAATCACCACGCCAATACCGCCAAAGTTCACCGCATCATCCATGAGCTTGCCGTAAAAAGGAGGCTGCAAGATTCCAGCTGGGAAATTGATGTCGTTCATCGGCGGGCGATAATAGGCGTTGACCGTCGGCGGAGTCATGCCCCAATCCTTGCGGTCGGTAGGCTTGTCGATCTTGTTGTACTGCCGCTGCGTTTCGAACATCGCGGCGCGCACGGAATTTCCCGCATAGTCATCGGCCTTGACCACAACACTGCTGTAGTCGCGCCAGTTATCCGGGTATCCGATGTTATTGACGATAGAGGACAGCTTTTCGTACGCCTTCTTCTTCGTCGTATCCGACATCCAGTTCAGCTGCCCGATATCCTCGCGCATCGCAGTCTCGATAGCCTGCACCATCTTCAACGTGCGCTCTTTACCCTCCGCGCCAAACGTGCGATCGACATACAGTTTGCCTAACGCCATGCCAAGATTGCGGTCCGTCGCTTTCACGCACCGCTTCCAGCGCGGTTCCATCTCTTTCTGCCCCGAAAGATATCGTCCGTTAAAGTTGAAATCCTCTTCCACGAAAGCCTGCGTCAGCGTTGGCGCGAAATCGTTCACCGTCCTCCACCGCAGATAGGTCTTCCAATCCTCGAGCGGCACGCTGTTCAGTTGGTCGTTCACCTGTTTGAAGAATTCGGGATTACCGACATTAAGGTCGCTGAACTTGGGCGAGCCATTATCGGCAAAGTAAAGCGTGAGATCGAAATTCGGAGCGGCCCCGGCAATCTCCGAAATCGTCATCTTGTGATCCCGTGTCTTCGGATCGCGTCGCGCTGTTCGGTCCATCGAAGCCTGCGCCAAGCCAGTCTCGACCGCCAACACCGTCTTTGCTTCGGCCGCGGCTACCTCCGGCTTGTCTCCCGCTAGTTCGAACATCTTCTGCACGTGCTCTACATACTTCTGGCGAGTCTCGACCGATTTCGGGTCCTCCTTGATGTAGTAATCGCGGTCGGGCAAGGTGATGCCCCCCTGGTCAAGGTAAGCGATTGTTTTCGTGGAATCGTGCATGTCCGGCTGCGGATAAAACGCAAACAACGCCGGGATCGAATCGTGGTGCATGGCCGCAACCGTTGCGATCAGGTCTTTCTTCGTTTTGATTCCGTTGATCCGCTCGAATTCCGGAGTCAGCGGCGCTGTTCCTTTTTTCTCAATCGAGCTCTCGTCCATGCACGAGCTATAGAAGGTCCGGACCATCAACGCCGGCGCGCTAGTTTTGGCAGGCGCTTGCGCCTCGCTCAAGATGTCACGCAAAACGTAAAGGTTATGATCCGCCAGTTCGTCATACCGCCCCCAACGAGATTTGTCGGCGGGCACGGGATTGTTCTTCATCCAGGTCCCGCACGCGTATTGATAGAAATCCACGCAGGGATCAATCGACTTATCAATCGCATTCAAGTCGAACACGGGAATTTCCTTTGGCATATTGGGTGACGATGGAGAAGCAGTCGTGCTCTGAGAAGAAGGACTCGACTGGCCGGAACTGATCGCCGAGATTAACGCCACGGAAAGAAGACAGAGAAGGAACGTTCGCATAGTGACCTCAATTAGAAAAGTGTGCCGCTCAACTCGCCGACCGCTTACTCTTGTCTGACGAACTCCGCCTGCAAGAGTGAGCACAAGCGCCAGTGTTATCGCGGCAAAAGCGCAACCTTTCACACTAGTCTAAAGCGAATGAACCTTTCAAGGGCGTCCGTCGAACCACAACCGTAGAGAAACTCGCGACGCGAACCCGGCATCTGAGGATCTTGTGCTCATGCCCTTGGTCAAGGATGAAGAGGAATTTTACGAGGGAGACACTATACTGGACGCCGCCGGAAGATTGTCGTTAGTTGCTCGTCGTTGCACATGAGCGGATCGAAGATGTTCTGAAATGCCAACACAATGCTGATTGGCGAACGACGAATAGCGATCGACGAGCAGCGAACGACGAACGACCAAGGACGAACGACCGAATACGAACGACCAAAGACCAAAACTCATGTCCAACCCCACCATCGTCGATGTAGCCGGCCGCAGTCTCAAACTGACCAACCTCGATAAGGTTCTCTACCCCGCCACCGGTTTTACCAAAGGGCAGGTAGTGGACTATGCCGTCCGCATCGCACCTGTCCTGATCCCGCATCTCGCGGGACGTCCGCTCACCATGAAGCGCTATCCCGGCGGCGTGAACGAGGAATTCTTCTTCGAAAAGAATGCGCCCAAGCATCGCCCCGACTGGGTGAAGACCACCCCGGTCTGGAGCGAGGGCAACAATCGCACCATGTACTACCTTCTCGCAAACGATCTGCCAACCCTGGTTTGGATCGCGAACCTCGCCTCCATCGAGTTGCACCCGTCGCTCTCCCTGGGCTCCGCTATCAAAACGCCCACCATGATCGTGTTCGATCTCGATCCCGGTCCGCCCGCCAACATCGTTCAGTGTTGCCAGGTAGGGCTTTGGGTACGCGACATCTTCGAACATTTCGGACTGCAAAGTTTCGCGAAGACCTCCGGCTCCAAGGGATTGCAGATTTACATCCCGCTGAACACGAAAACCAGCTACGACGAGACCAAGCCATTTGCCCACGCCATCGCTCGCCTCCTCGAGCAAGAGCATTCCGACCTGGTTGTCTCCGACATGAAGAAGGCCATCCGCACCAATAAAGTTCTGGTTGATTGGAGCCAGAACGACCAGCACAAGACGACGATCTCGGTCTATTCCTTGCGCGCGCGAGAGAAGCCAACCGTCTCAACGCCAGTTCGATGGGAAGAAGTTGAGCAGGCGCTGAAGAAGAAAGATGCCGGCCTGCTGGTCTTTGAAGCGAAAGATGTCCTCGCCCGTGTCGACAAAATGGGCGACTTGTTTGCCCCCGTGCAAACTCTCAAACAGAAGCTCCCAAAGTTGTCGGGACTCAAGGAAGCATCCGAAAAAGAAGACGGCCCAGCAAAGAAGCCTGAACCAAAACAAGCTGCCGCTCACGACAATGCGGACGTCCCAAAGAAGGCAGTCGAACGCAAAGAAGCGGTCTCCCCGGCCCGAAAATCGTCCGCTCGCGCCAAGCCAGCGAAAGCCAAAACTGTCAGCGTCGCCAATGGCCGCGCCCGCGCCAGCGCCAGCAAAGCCAGGCCTTCAACGAACGAGTCTTCACCCAGAAAGCGCCGCAAACTATAATTCCGGTCGAGTGCTGTTACTTCTGCATCTGACTTCTGCAATCACCTATGCCTCAACTCTACGTCGGCACCTCCGGATGGGCATATCCAACTTGGAAGCCCGCTTTCTACCCCGAAAAGCTCGCGCAAAAGAAGTTTTTGAATTTCTACGCCGGGAAACTGAACGCCGTCGAGGTTAACTACACCTTCCGCCAATTGGTAAAGGACACAACCGTTCAAAACTGGATCGCCGACACGCCTCCGCACTTCCGCTTCACGATCAAGGCGCATCAGGTGCTCACGCACATCAAGCGGTTGAAAAACACAGAAGAATTTGTCCAGCGCTTTCTCGGCACTCTGGAAACTCTGGAGCGCGCCCAACGCCTCGGCCCCATCCTGTTTCAACTTCCGCCCAACTTCAAAGCTGACCAGGCCGTGCTCTCCGAGTTCCTGAAACTCCTGCCTCGCGGTGTTCGCGTCGCCTTCGAGTTTCGCAACCCCTCATGGTTTGGCGGAGGAACGCCGGACGAGGCAACCTGGCAGACTTTGCGCGATCGCGACAACACCGCCCTCTGCGTCGCCGAATCGGAAGAACGCGACACGCCAGATGTTGTCACCGCCAACTTCGCCTACTACCGTTACCGCAAGCCGAGCTATACCGCTGAGGAACGCAAAGCCATGGTCGGGCGCATTCAGCAGCATCTCGCCGAAGGCCGCGATGTCTACGCCTACTTCAAACACGAGGAAACGCCCGAAGGCGTGCTCTACGCGGTGGATGTGCTCCAGTCCGTGGTATGAGTCCCTAACAATAAAGAAGCGGCCTCCCACGAAAAGAAGACCGCCGGTGATTAACTCCTCGTGGTACTTGCCTGCTGTGCTTATGGTCCGACGACACTCGTCAGTTTGTTGTCGGTACCCATGACCACGCAAACGGCCTGACCCGTGCCGAGCGGCGCGCAGTCGGGCGTTCCCACTCCAGAGCCTCCGATTGGAGTCCAGTTGGACCAACTGGAACCGTTGTACACAGTCGCATTGAACACGTTGGTATTCACCGATATCGCGCCGCACACTAGTTGGCCCGTTGCCTGCGACGTGCAACCGGCGTTGTCATTCACATTGCCCCCGAGCCCACTATAGGCGCTCCAGTCGCTGGCGCTCCATGCCCCACCGTTGAAGGCGCTTACGTAAATTCCCGAGTTGTAGGCTTTTGCGAAGCAAACAACTTCGCCCGTCGTTTTCCAGAACGTGCAATCGGGTTCGCCGCCGGCGATTCCCCCGATGTTGAAAAAGCCCTCCCATGCGCCGCTGTTGAAGCGGTTCACCAAGGTCCCCGCATCCGTTGTGAATACTGCGCAAACCACGCCCTTGTTGTCATCCGTCGTGCAACTAGGAGCAGAAATCGCCGTGGTAGAAAGATTCGCGAACGCGCTCCAACTCGTGCCGTTGTAGAGAGACCATGCCAGCCCACCCGAAGCATTCCGGGCAGTGCAGAGCACTTCACCGGCGACCACTTCTGCGCAACTGGGCGCTGAATAAAGTGTCGCTTTCACCTTCACCGGCTTGCTCCATACTCCTCCGCTCAGGGTCGCCACCTGCAAATTGCCGTTGGTCGCAATCGCCGCGCAGAACACGTTTCCGTTTCCATCACTCGTACAGCTCGGGTCCGTACTGACCGCTCCGGCCAGGCTGCTCCATGTACCCCACTTCGTCCCATCAAACTGGTTGACCATCACCGCAGACTTGCTGCTTCGCACTGCACAGGCCACCTCTCCCTTCGACACCTGAGCGCAAGATGGATTCCCAATCCCGGTCGTATTGCCCGTAGAGGTGAAACTGCCCCACGCCGCCCATGCCGGAGTCGAAAGACAAACACATAAGACCGCTACACACACAAACAGTTTCTTCATCGTTCCTTCTCAAACTTTCTTCTGGAATTTAACGGGGCGCGCAGCTCGGATTCAGTCCGCCTTCAACGCTGAATACCGTAAAGCATGGCACCGGGGAAGGCGCAATAGGTTGTCATGCTAGCCTCGGCTCATTCCGCCTGTCAACCGGCCCTTTTGGACCTAAGCCTCTCTTTCCCCGCTGCTGCTTTTCGGCCTCAAAATTCCAATTCGAATCCCCCTAGCCACTTTGCACACTTCCTCGCAAGAACGGATACTAATTCTGATGGCCTCGGATGCCAACGCTCGCGTTCTTTCAGGATTTCTCGACTACCTCCGCGTCGAGCGCGGCTCCGCCAGGCTGACCATTGCCGCCTATACCAGCGATCTCGCCCAGTTCGCCGAGTTCCTCGAAGAGCGCCGTCTGAGTCTTACCAGCGCCCGCCGCGAAGACGTCCGCGATTTCATCCAGCATCTTTTTTCGAATCAGCTCGACGGCCGTTCTGTGGGAAGAAAGCTCTCGGCGGTTCGGCATCTTTATCGCTACCTGTTGCTCGATGGAAAAGTCCACAAAGATCCGACCCTCAACATCGATTCGCCAAAGCAATGGAAGGTGTTGCCCAAATCGCTGAGCCGCGGCGAAGTCGAATCGATGCTCACCCCCAGGGCGCCGCGCAATGAAAGCGCGCGCTGCCAGGCGATGGCACTCCGCAATAGCGCCATGATCGAATTGCTCTACGCCGGCGGACTGCGTGTCTCCGAAGTAGCAGACGCCCGTCTCGAAGATCTGAAACTCGATTCGGGATACATATTAGTGCGTGGCAAAGGCGATAAAGAACGTATGGTGCCCTTGGGAATGCCCGCCCAGCAAGCATTGCAGCAGTATCTAAGGAATGCTAGAGAGGTGCTTGCCAGCAAGAAAAACTCGCCGCTCTTGTTTCTCGGCGGAGGAGCGCGTCGCCTGAGCCGTCAGCGTGTGTGGCAACTTGTAGGCAAGGCTGGCCTCGCCTCGGGACGCCACTCCAGTCCGCACATGCTCCGGCACTCCTGCGCGACTCATATGGTGGAAAACGGCGCCGACCTGCGCACCGTGCAAACGATCCTCGGTCACTCCGATATTTCGACAACTCAAATTTATACGCATGTAGCACTCGATCGCCTGAAGAGCGTCTATGCAAAGCATCATCCGCGTGCGAAAGCGAAAGTGTGAGCGCCCGCGTGCCCTCGAAAATTAGTCGTGAGATTTTCTCTGTGATTCTGTGCCCTGTGGTAGAAGTTTTCTAAACAGATGACCCAAGCCACCACCAAGCGCACCATCGTCGAACGAGCCACCGACGACTTTCTCCGCCATCTGCGCGAACGCAACGCATCCCCGCACACCATCAAGGCCTACACCGGCGATCTCGACGTTTTTTCCGCGTACATCGGCACCCGCGGCTGGAAGACGATCGACCACATCGCCATCCGCGGCTTCCTCTCCCATCTGTACGACAAAGGATTGAGCAAGACATCAGTCGCCCGTGCGCTTGCCGCTGTGCGATCCCTCTATCGCTGGCTCGCCCAGGAAGGCGTGGTCGAGCAGAATCCGGCAAAGCTAGTCTCGACTCCGCGGCTTGCCCAAAAACTGCCGCGTGTTCCCACCATCGAAGAAGTGAACTCCGTTCTCGATGGCAAAATGCCCGAGGTCGCTTCGTTCCCCGAGCGCGACCGCCTTCTCCTCGAACTCCTCTACGGCTGTGGCATCCGTAATTCAGAACTGGTCGGAATCAATCTCGATGACATCAGCATCAGCAACGAAGCCATCTTGATTCGGGGGAAAGGCAAGAAAGAGCGTTTCGTCCCGTTCGGCGGATCCGCACGCCAGACGCTTGCCCATTACCTGCCTTGGCGCCAGGGCCTTCTCACCACAATTAAGAAGAGTACGCCCGCGTTGCTTATCAATCAGCGTGGTGGCCGCCTCACCACCCGCAGCGTCGGACGCATCGTCAAACGCATCGCCATCGCCAAAGGCCTCTCTCCCGACGTCCATCCCCACACTTTGCGGCATGCATTTGGCACGCACATGTTGGAAGAGGGCGCCGATCTGCGCGCCATTCAGGAACTTCTCGGCCACGAGCGCTTGGCTACCACGCAGCGCTACACGCATCTCTCCGTCAAGCACGTCATGAACGTCTACGATCAGACCCATCCCCGCGCAAAATCCGCGAAAGCATAAAGGATGAACGTCCACCCACGAAGGTTCTCGACTCTTCTCCCGGACGCGAGCTGCGAGCACCCTTGGGAAGCCATTACCCCAGTAACTTTGCGCCGAACCCATCCATGTTCGACCATGAGAACCGGGCCTTTCTTTGCCGGACGCCTCCAATAGCGGGACGACGCGAAGGCACAGCCCGGTTTCGATGGCAGTCAATTACGCCATCATGAAGGTGGAACTTGAGCAAACTGACAAAAGAACTCGCACTGCTGCTCTCCTTATTCTTAATTGCGGCGCTGCTGCAGACCTTTGCTCAGTCCCTTCCGCTCGCCCTGTGCTTTTACTTCCTGCCCACCCTCTACTCCGCCTACTTCTTTGGACGCCGTCACGCCACTCTTACTGCGTTCGCTTGCGTCTTCCTCGTAATTCTTCTCGATTATGTGAATACGCTGGTGCCGGCGCACCGCAACTTGGTGTTGCCTCAGGAGCGCCTCTTTAATTTCGCAATCTGGGCCGGAATTCTCGCGGTTACAGGCTACGCCATGGGTACTCTTTACGAGCGCGCCCAGAGCATGACCGCGGATATGCGCCAGAGTTTCACCGGTCTTTTGCTGGTCTTGCAACACTTCCTTGCCAACGAAAAACACACCAGCCCGGAAAATCAGCGGGTCGTGGACACTTCCGTGAAAATCGCGGAGACGATGGGTCTTGGTTCCGATCGCATCGAATTGCTGCGTTCAGCTGTTCTTCTGCGCGACTTAAGCGAACTCGGAATCAGTAACGACACTCTCTACAAAGCCGCCGACGTGACGCACGATCAAGTAGTGGCAAGTTTTCGCAAGGCGCGCAAGAGAGATCCGCGCGCGGAAGCGGTCGGAAATTCCATACGTCAGGTGCTTCCGATCATCGTCGCCGAGCAGATTCTGCAGAACCAGGGAGCTCGCTCGGTCAATGTACCGATGGAAGCCCATATTCTTGCCATCGCCGATACCTATCAGAAGCTGACCAACAGTTCCTACGGCACGGCGCTTTCGCCCGCACAGGCTGTCGACCAAATTACCGCAGGTGCCGGCGAGAAGTTCCACCCCGGCGCAGTTGAGGCGTTTGTCAAAGCCTTTGGCGCTCGTGCTCGCGCAGCCAACGCGTAACCAGCGCGGCATAGCAACTATGCGTGGACCGCTTCGCCCTTCGAATCATCTTTATCTGATTTCTGATTGCGCATCTCTTCCCACAGAGTTCCCACTTCAGCTTTCAACTCTGCCGTCAAGCGATCATAGGTCTGTTCACTCGCCTGATCCGCCGGCGGAGGCAGAATCGGCTTGCCGATCGTCATCTGCAGCTCGGAAAACTTGGGAAGCTTCTTATGTCGCGGCCACGCTTGATAGAAGCCCTCGATCGCTACCGGCACGATCGGGGCCTGCGTATGAACCGACAATATCGCCGCGCCTTTGCGAAAAATCCTAAGATTGCCATCGTTCGTGCGTTCGCCCTCCGGATACAGCACTAGAATGCGCCCGTGATTCAGTCCGTAAGCCCCCGCCCGCATCGCGGGAACCAGGTTCGCATCCGGATCGAGCACGACGACCCTCAGCCACCGAGCGAGACGCCGCATGAATCCATCCCCGAAAATTTCACTCGTCCCCACCGCGAACGTGTGTCGGAACAATCTCCACGGAAGCACCGACGCCAGCAGCAGCGGATCGATGTAGCTCTGGTGGTTCGAGCACAGCAGGTAAGGCCCCTTCTCGGGCAAGTTCTCCACGCCGCGAACTTTGAAATGAAAGCGGTCCTCCGCAAATAAATAGATAAACCGTCCCAGTAGGAAAAATACAACTTCGGCCACCAGAGTATGTTGCGCCAGCGCCAGCACCTCCGGATCAGTCGCGGGCTCGCTGAAAATCGTGGACCATGCCGGCGCAGTCGATCGGTGCCCACCCTCCCCGCGCTGGTTGCTTGCGAGAACCGCATCGACCAGATCGCGCACCGTGTAAATCTCGGCCAATCGCGATTCCGGTACCTCGCCGCCCAGTTGCTGTTCGAGGGCCGTCAGTAATTCAATTCGCTGCATCGAATCTAGCCCGAGATCGAGTTCGAGATTGTAGCTAGGCTGCAATCGCTCCTACCTCGTTTCGTGCGGAATCCTTCACAATCGCCAGCGCTTTTTTCACTTCGCCGCGCTCGAGCCATGCTTGCTCGTCCTCGGTCAAGCGACGCTCCGCCCCAACTTTATCTTCCCCACCTCCTCGAGCCTGCAGTTCACGAACCCGCTTTTCGATCTGAAACCGTTTCAACTTCCGAGTCGTCGTTCGCGGCAGATCCTCCTGCCACAGGTCATAGCTCCCAAGCCGTTTGGTGGACGCGATTTTGTGCGAGAGCGCCTCGATATCGAAGCGCACAGCCTCCTTGGTATTCACGATCTTGCGTTCTCGAAGCAGGTCGAAGTTCGGTACGATGACGCCATACAGTCGCTCCGATGTCGGATCGCCCGGCCGGCTCTCCAGCGCCATCACGCAAATCTCTTTTACATACGGAGACTGCAAATAGTGCGTCTCGATCTCCTCCGGATAAACATTCTTCCCGTTCGCCAGTACGATGATCTCTTTGCGCCGCCCGGTGATGAACAGGTTCCCATCCGGATCGAAATATCCCAGGTCGCCCGTGTAGAGCCATCCATCCCGCAACACCTCATTCGTTGCTTGCGGACGGTTCCAATATCCCTTCATCACAATCGCGCCGCGAATCGCAATCTCCCCAGCCTCGGGAGCGCCCTCTTCCACACGCTGCGGATCCACGATCCGGGCTTCGACCGACGGCAGCGGTGGTCCGACCGAGCCAAACACGATCTTCCCCGGACGATTCAGAAATGCTCCGCCCGTCGTCTCCGTCAGCCCGTAGGCATTGAGCACGTCGATTCCGAAAGCGTAAAAATCACGCACAATTGCCGGATCGAACCGCGACCCTCCCGTCACCAGATACCGCATGCGCTTGCCGAAAGTAGCGTGAATCTTGCCGAAAAAAACTTTGCCCGCGTTGATCCCCACTCGCCGCAACCCCCGGTTTAGAGCCATCAACGTCCCCACCAGGCGCAGGGTAAGCTTCCCGCGCTTCGTAAGTTCTTTGAAAATTCGCTCGTGGATCAGGTAAAAGAATTGCGGCACCACGCAGAACGCCGTAATGTCCCGCTCATGCAAGGCGCGCAACAGCTCCGTCGTGTTCAGCGTCTCTAGATAAACCACGCGCGACCCGTTGAAGAGAGGAAGAAACAAGTTGGCCATTTGCGCCAGCACGTGGAACATCGGCAGAATTCCCAGCAGCGCATCCGTGGGACCGATCGATACGACGCCGAATACCGCATTCGCTTCACCCACCAGGTTGGCATGCGTCAGCATCACGCCCTTCGGATCGGCCGTCGTTCCCGACGTATAAAGAAGAGCGGCTAAGTCGTTCTCGTCCGGCACAACAGGATCGAAACCCTCCGACCCCGCTGCGAAAATTGAATCCAGATCTCCATGCCATTGCGGACTCTGGGACGACCGCTCTGAGTGCAGTCCCCACTCGCCCTCCGCGGAGGTCATCACCAGCCCGATCTCTGTTCCGCCGACGGCCTCCGCCGCAACCGCAAAATGTTTTCCATCGCAAAAGAGCAGGGAAGCTCCGCTATCAACCAGCAATGTCTTCACCTGGTCAGCGTGAAAGGCCGTGTCAAGCGGGACCGCCGTTCGTCCCGAAGCGATGATCCCCAGATACGCGGCGACCCATCGCGGGTGATTGGAAGCCAGAATCGCCACTCTCGCGCCTGTTGGCACGCGATTCGACAGCCACTTACCTACGCTCTCCGCCATGC
This sequence comes from uncultured Acidobacteriaceae bacterium, assembly GCA_963822545.1. Taxonomy (GTDB): domain Bacteria; phylum Acidobacteriota; class Terriglobia; order Terriglobales; family Acidobacteriaceae; genus Acidiflorens. The sequence goes on along the minus strand of CAWGIB010000006.1, from coordinate 639,997 downwards.
GCGACAGCTCTGCAAATGTGACCCGCTCGACCGTCTCGGCCCGCTGAATCTCCAGCGCAACGTTGTCCGGAAACTTCCGCGCAGACTCCTGAAAGCGCTGATAAAAAGTGGGCATGGGCCGCTGGTGAATATACTAAAGAGAGCTGGTGAAAACTAGGAAGCTCGACCCAGCCCGCCCAATCTTCCGCCCATGAAATGCACAAGACGGGGTGTCCCAGAGCCATTTCCATCCCTCTCGCATCTAATGTGCTAGGCTTAAATTCAGTATCGGGACGTGTGTCCCCCGAAGGATCCTCCGTTTGATCAACACTCTATTAGGCAAGGTTTTTGGGACCAAGAATGAACGCGAAGTGAAGCGGGTGATGCCGCGCGTTCAGGCGATCAATGCGCTCGAACCCGAGATCGAAAAGCTCTCGGATGACCAGCTCCGTGCCAAAACCGAGGAATTCCGCGCCCGCATCCAGGAGCGCCTCAGCTCCATCCCCGACGAACCCGAAGCTGATATCGACCGCCAGAAAGAGATTGAGGCCGAGCGCAGCCGTCTGCTCGCGCAGGTCCTCGACGAAATTCTCGAGGAAGCTTTTGCGATTGTTCGCGAAGCCGGGCGCCGCGTTCTCAACATGCGGCACTTCGACGTGCAATTGATCGGTGGCATGGTTCTGCACGAAGGCAAGATCGCCGAGATGAAAACCGGCGAAGGTAAAACGCTCGTCGCCACCCTCCCCGTCTACCTCAACGCACTCAGCGGACGTGGCGTGCACGTGGTCACCGTGAACGACTACCTGGCAAAGCGCGACTCCGAGTGGATGGGCAAGCTTTACAGCTTCCTCGGCCTCTCCGTGGGCGTAATTGTTCACGATCTGGATGACGAAGAGCGTCGCGCTGCCTACGCCGCCGATGTCACCTACGGCACCAACAACGAGTTCGGCTTCGACTACCTCCGCGACAATATGAAGTTTGACCTGCGCGATTGCGTGCAGCGTGTCCATAACTTCGGCATCGTCGACGAGGTGGACTCCATCCTGATTGACGAAGCCCGCACCCCGCTCATCATTTCGGGCGCCAGCGAAGAATCGACCGACAAGTATTACAAGGTCAATCGCATCATTCCCAAGCTCGAAAAGGGCGAAGAAATCGACACGCAGCCCGGCGAGCCCAAGATCTACACCAAGGATTTTGTTGTCGACGAGAAGCACCGCAACATCACCGTCACCGATGAAGGTTGGGAAAAAGTAGAAAAGCTGCTCGGCATCGGTAACGTCGCCGATCCAGAAAACTGGGCCCTGAAGCATCACGTCGAGACCGCCGTCAAAGCGCACGCGCTCTATAAGAAGGACGTTGAGTACGTGGTCAAGGATGGTGAAGTCATCATCGTCGACGAATTTACCGGACGTTTGATGCCCGGGCGCCGCTGGTCGGACGGCCTTCACCAGGCCATTGAAGCCAAGGAAAATGTGAAGATCGAGCGCGAAAATCAGACGCTCGCCACCATCACCTTCCAGAATTATTTCCGCATGTACAAGAAACTAGCGGGCATGACCGGTACCGCCGAAACCGAGGCGCCAGAATTCGACAAGATTTACCGCTTGGAAGTGGTCGTCATTCCGACCAACCGCGTGCTGCTGCGGAAAGAAAATCCCGACATTGTCTACCGCACCGAAAAAGAAAAATATTTCGCGGCTGCCGATGAAATCCAACGACTGCACGAGAGCGAGCAGCCCGTCCTCGTCGGCACCACCTCGATCGAAAAGTCCGAGAAACTTTCCGAACTGTTAAAGAAGAAGGGAATCCGCCACGTCGTGCTCAACGCGAAGTATCACGAGCGCGAAGCGGAAATCGTCGCCCAGGCCGGGCGCAAGGGCATGGTCACCATCGCCACCAACATGGCCGGCCGCGGTACCGACATTCTCCTCGGCGGCAATCCCGAATTCATGGCCAAGCAGGAATGTGTGAAGAAGGGAATCGCGCAGCCTGTCCGCGCCACCCAGGGAAAAATCGAAAACATCGTCGACGATCCCAACCGCACAACCTGGTATTACGCCGGAGCCGAATACGCGGTTCCAACCGACCAGTGGAACGAAACCTTTACGCGCTACAAAGCTGATACCGACCGCGAACATCAGCGAAGTGATCGAAGCAGGCGGCCTGCACATCTTTGGCACCGAGCGTCACGAAGCCCGCCGCATCGACAATCAGCTTCGCGGACGCGCCGGCCGCCAGGGCGATCCCGGCTCCTCGCGTTTCTATCTGTCCCTCGAAGACGACCTCATGCGCATCTTCGCGAAGGAGTGGGTCTCAACCCTGCTTCAGCGTCTTGGTATGGAAGAAGGTGTGCCCATCGAGTCGCGTATGATTACTCGCCGCATCGAGGCCGCGCAGAAAGCTGTTGAAGGCCAGAACTTCGAAGCCCGCAAGCACCTTCTCGAATACGACGACGTGATGAACAAGCAGCGCGAGGCTGTCTACGGCCTTCGCCGCCGCCTTCTCGAAGGTCTCGATCAGAAAGATCTCATCATCGAAGATTACGTTTCCGGAATCCTCGGCGACATGCTCGAGAAATTTGCTCCCGCCAAAGCGCATGCCGACGATTGGGACCTGAAAGGCTTGAAGGACGCCATCTTCACGCGCTTCGGTGTCGACATTTATGCCGAAGGCGTGAAGCCCGACACGATGAATCGCGCCGAACTGGGCGACTCCATCTTCGACAAGTTGAAAGAGCGTTACGACGCCAAGGAAAAGCTCATTGGCCCCGATGCCATGCGTTACCACGAACGCATGATCATGCTGAGCGTGATCGACGCGCAGTGGAAAGACCATCTCCTCTCCATGGACCACCTGAAAGAGGGTATTGGTCTGCGCGGCTATGGCCAGCACGATCCGCTGGTTGAGTACAAGCGCGAATCCTTCGATATGTTCGAAGAGATGATGCAGCGCTTCCAGGAGGAGACAGTACGCTATCTCTACCTGATGCAGATTCTCGAGCGTCCGCCTGACTCAGGCACATTGCCTCCACCGCGAGGCACTGAAGTTCTACCAGTCGACACGCCTGACGCCGGTATGCCATCCGTGATTAGTGGCGGAAACGGTGGCAACCATCGGCCGCCTCGCCAGATCGCCACCTCGATGGATGAGATCGAAGAAGCTTTCCAGCGCAAGAAAAAGCGCGAACTCGAGCAGGCCCGCATGGCCGGCTCCGGCGACATGCAGGTCCAGCAGGTTGTGCGCTCCGGCGATAAAGTTGGACGCAACGATCCATGCCCCTGCGGCAGCGGCAAGAAATACAAGAAGTGCTGCGGAGCCGCCGGCTAGCGAGCGCGTTTCAGTTCCAACTGACGGGCGCCCCGCGTATCTGGCAGCTCGTTCCAGACGCGGGACCCACGACATTCCCCAAGACAGCAGCCCTATCTCCGGTACCATGAACGCGAGAGGTGGAAACCATGGCCACTGAACTCTGCCAGAAGTGCAAGAAGACCCACCCGGGCCGCGCCTGCGATTACGACGATAAAGGCGATTGCGCCGAAACGGACGACCTCACCGACGTTGTAAAGCACTGAATCAGGGATTGAAGGAAAGAGATCGAACCAGCTAACGGGAAATAACTCCGCGCATGTCGAATCTTAGATCTTCTTGCCGAATCGCCCGAAACGTCATCTCCGGCGCCTTGCTGCGAGTCTTGCGCTTCCACGCGAAAAAAAGTTCTGCGTAAGTTTGCGTGACGTAATTCTCGCGTCCAATCCCTAGCGTCGGCGCCGTGCTGTCGATCCACCGCGGCGGCCCCTCAAGTTCTCCAAAAGTTCCAATCGGAGTTTCATCAATAACGGCATGGCCCTTCCCGTCGCTCCACTCCGCACGAAATTTTTCGTACCGGAACGTTGGCGCAAATCCCAGGGCCAGCAAAATGTCGTCCATCTGCGTGCCGTTTTCTACTCGCGTTTCAAGTTCCGTTCGCACTTTGTGGCGTCCGCTCTTTCCCTTTGCCTTGTGCGTCAGCACCCAGCTATTGCCGTATTTTCGCAGGCGCAACAGTTCGCCCCGCTTGCGCAGTTTCTGCCCAGGCAAATCGTAAAGCGTATTCATTTCGTGGGTGGATCGCGTGACCTGCTTGAAGCCCGCGTCCTTCAGCGCCCGCGTGAGCGCCCTCGGATCGCCAATACAAAACTTGATCTCGACTTCCTTAGCCATGTTGAGATTGAACCGCGAAGCTCGCAACGTACCGGTTCTGGGCGGTCATTTTCTCTCCGCGTTCCCCGCGTCCTCTGCGGTTGAAGCTTTTGGCCCGGGCTCGCACGTCGCAAGCCGGAGCTCATATGCGGAAGCTCGCGCTCCACATTTCGTCCGTCTCGCGATCAACTCCGCCGTAATCGAAACCGCAATCTCCTCGGGAGTAATGGCGCCTATATCGAGCCCGACTGGCGCATGCACGCGATCGAACAACGCGGCCGGCAGCCCTTCCTGTTGCAGCTCTTTAAAAATGGTGATGGTCTTGCGCTTCGATCCGATCATTCCCACGTAGCGCGCCGGCGTTTGCACCGCCCATCGCAGTATGCGCATGTCATCTCGATGCCCGCGAGTGACAATCACGATGTAAGACGATTCGCTGGGAACAATCTTGCCCCATCGCCTTGTCGAAATCCTCGGCAATTACCTGCTGAGCCTCGGGAAAGCGCTCGCGATTCGCATACGTTTCGCGATCGTCCACGACGGTCACATCGAATCCCGCGATTCGCGCGACCCGATAAAGGCTCGCCGCAACATGCCCCGCTCCAAAAATGTAAAGCTCCGCCGGAGGCAGAATAGGCTCGACGAAAATCTCCAGCGTCCCGCCGCAGACCAGGCCCGTATCGTATTTCGGATCCTGATTCAAATCGAATGTCAGTGTCCGCGGTCTTTCCGATTCCATCACTTCCCGCGCCGCTTGCCAGACCTCGGCCTCCACGCACCCGCCGCCTATGGTCCCGAGGATCGAGCCATCGTCGCGCACCAGCATTTTCGCAGTCTTGAACGAAGGAATCGACCCGCGCACATTCACGATGGTAGCCACCGCCCCGCGCCTTCCGTCCTTCCGCAGCCGGACGATCTCCTCGTACAGGTCCATCTGTCGATTATGAGGGTGCTGCCAGAGCAAGTCAAAAACACGCCCCGCCAGCCGTCACAACTATTTTTGTAAATTTCAGTTACGATCAAAATTCGCGTTTTAGAAACGCATTTTGGAGCTCCCATGAAAGCCGTCCGCATTCATCAGTTCGGTGGCCCCGAAGTCCTGACCTACGAAGCCATCCCCGATCCCAAGCCCCGCAAAGATCAAGTCCTAATCCGCGTTCGCGCCTGCGCTCTCAACCATCTCGATCTCTGGGTTCGCCAGGGTCTCCCCGGCGTCAACCTTCCCCACATCCTCGGCACCGACACCGCGGGAGAGATCGTCGAAGTCGGCGAATACATCACTGATCTCAAAGTCGGGCAGCGCGTGCTCGTCGCGCCCATGAGTTTCTGCGGCCGCTGCGCCAAATGCGTTGCCGGATTGCAGAATCAGTGCCGCCAGTTCACCGTCTTTGGCAATGCCGTCGATGGCGGCAACTGCGAACTGTTCGCGATCCCTGCCGTCAACGCTATTCCCATCCCCGATTCGCTCGACTTCAACGAGGCTGCCAGCGTGCCCCTCGTCTTCGTAACCGCCTGGCACATGCTCACTGGACGCGCCGCCATCCGCCCCGGGCAGACCGTTCTTATCCTGGGAGCGAACTCCGGCGTCGGCATCGCCGCCATTCAGATTGCCAAGCTCTTCCACGCGCGCGTCATTACCACTGCCGGCGACGAGCGCAAAATGGAGCGTGCCCGCGAACTGGGCGCCGACTTCGTCATCAATCATTACCAGCAAAAAATAGCGCAGGAGGTTCGCACCATCACCAAAGGCGAAGGCGTCGACATCGTCATCGAACACGTCGGCCCGGCCACTTGGCAAGACAGCGTTCGCTCCCTCAAAGCGGGAGGGACGCTAGTAACGTGCGGCGCCACTACCGGACCGAAAGTCGATCTCGATCTGCGCTTCCTCTTCTCGCGCCAGCTCGCTCTCCTCGGCTCCTACATGGGCACCATGAGCGAGCTCAATGAAGTACTCGGCCACGTCTTTGCCGGACGGCTCAAACCCGTCATCGACCACATTTTCCCGCTGCAGGAAATTCGCGCGGCCCACGAATACATGGAAAAGAGCCAGATGTTCGGCAAGATTGTTCTGAACCCGTAAATCAAAACGACCCGGTACTATGAGAATCGATGCCACCGTCCCTCGCTCTTGGAGTCCCCGATTTTCTCTACGGCACAGCTTGGAAAGAAGACCGCACCGCAGCGCTGACTGAACTCGCGATCCGCGTCGGATTTCGCGGCATTGATACTGCCAACCAGCGTCGCCACTACTCGGAAGCCGGTGTCGGCGAGGGTCTGACCGCCGCCTATCGCGCCGGAATCGTCACGCGCGCCGACCTTTTCTTGCAGACCAAGTTCACCTACCAGCGTGGACAAGATCATCGACTTCCCTACGATCCCGCGGCAACTCTCACAACGCAGGTCGGCCAGTCCATGGCCAGTTCTCTCGAACATCTCGGCTGCAACTACGTCGACAGTTACGTCCTCCACGGTCCCTCCTCCAATTATGACTGGACCGAGGAAGATGCCGAAGTCTGGGAATCCATGCGCAAACAGCGCGACGCTGGCCGAGTTCGTCAACTCGGAGTGAGCAACGTTTCCCTGCGGCATCTCGAACAGATGGTGGTTGCGCATCCGGAGCCGCCCGCATTTGTGCAGAACCGCTGTTATGCCCGCCTCGGCTGGGATCGCGAAGTCCGCCACTTCTGCCGCGAGCGCAGAATTATCTATCAGGGCTTCTCTCTGCTGACCGCGAACGTCGAGGTGATCCGTCACCCGCTTGTCATCTCACAGGCAAAACGCGCAGGAGCCACGCCACCGCAAATCATATTCGCCTTTGCTCGCGCAGTCGGTATGCTCCCGTTGACCGGCACTACCGATCCCTCCCACATGAAGCAGGATCTGGACAGCACCAATGTGGAATTGACATCAGAGGCCGTGCAGGAAATCGAATCGATCGCGGGCTGAGCTTTAGAATAGCCGTGAACTGGATTGCAGCGACTCACGATCTATCGAGGTTTTTTCTTTTTATCGGCCTCACGCTTGGCGCGCGCCCATCGCGAAGCAATCGGCGTCGGCTTCCTGGTCGCATGGTTCTCCGCGGTTCCATCTCCACCCTCCGTCCGCTTGCCCATTGAAGCTCGCAGCGCCTCATCTTCCTCTCGCAACGCTTTCTCGTAATTGTCCCGCCGTTCCATCCTGTTTGATCGTCTTGCCATCTCACCCCGTCCTCAACATCGTCTCTAAGCCAGCACCGGCACGTTGCTGACTCCGACTGTTCCAAATACCCGCCGGTAGCGCTCGATCTCGTCCGGAGGACCGACCGCCTTCGCATAATTATCAGAAAGCTTCACTGCCGGCCGCCCCTCAACCGTAGAAACTTTGCAGATCAAGCTCACCGGATCAAATCCATTCCCGCCTGCCGGATCGCAATCTCGAAAATCGTTTGTCAAAAGTGTTCCCCAACCTGTGCTGAATCGTATCCGGCGCCCCGGCGTCCACTTCTTCCGATCCAGAAAGTCGAGCCGCCGAATTGAAATCCGAAGGCGTCAGCCCGCTCTCCATCGTCCCCGCGAAATAAGCGTGCAGGTTCAGGATGTCATCCACGTCAAGTGCGTCCGAGGCGATGATCAATTTCTCATGCGGATTCCGGTCCGTGCCTCTCCAGCCACTGAATGTACTCGTCGCCAGCGATATACGGATTTTTGCTGTCAATGCGTTGTCCTGTCCAATCAGCCGCCCATTCCGGAGCATTCTCCAGAAACTGGGTGGTGCCGAAAGTGTCGGGCAGCATGATGCGCAGCGCGCCCTCGTATGTGTTTTGCCACATCTCGAGCACGCGATATTGCGAAGCCTTCAACGCCTTATCGTCAGGTGCCAAGCGCCGCCAGCACCATCGGAATCTCATGCGCATTCGTTCCAATCGCCTCCAGATCGTGCTTGTGCGCGAGAAACGCATTCGACGTTCCCGTGAACGCCTGGCCGAGGTTGGCTGCCATCGCGCTGACCACATATTCCTGCCACAGAAAACTATGGCGTCGCCGCGTCCCGAAGTCGGCGACGCTCAGGTCCGGAACGCCGCGCAGCCGCTCAATCTTGCTCCAGAGTTTCGTTTTTGCGCGCGCATACAGAATATCGAGCCGAACTCGCGCAGATTTTTCATGCTTGCGCGTGTCTTCAGTTCGCTCAGGATCGGAAGCGCATACAGTTCCCACATCGTCGTGTCGGTCCAAAGGCCATCGAACGTCAACTCGTACTGGCCATCTTTGACCGCAATCTCATAATCCGATAGGCAAAAGCCCCGCTCCAGCCACTCCAGAAACGCGGGTTCGAAAATGCCACGACGTCCGTAAAAAGTATTGCCTGCCAGCCACACTAGTTCCGATCGCCGAAAACGTAACTGGCGAACATGCTCCAGTTGGTGCGCCAGTTCCTCCCGCGAAAACATGTCAGCCAGTCGCACCCAGGCGGTGCGATTCAGAGTGGAGAACGAAACCTGTGTCTTCGGGTAATGCTTCCAGATGAACTGCAGCATCAGCAGTTTGTAGAAATCCGTGTCCAGCAATGATCGAATAACCGGGTCCAGCTCCCAGTTATGGTTGTGGGCACGCTCGGCGAAGTTCACGATCATCGCGTACTATCCTCATCTGCAACCCGCAGAAATGCAAATACATCCTTTGCCTGCTCGCAGAGGGATCTTTTGGGTGTGCGAAATCAGTGAGCGTTGAAGATGGCGATCGACTGAGCGGGAACCGAGACTTGGATTTTGCCTTGTTTCACTTCAGCATTACTGTTTCCGAAAATTGGCTCTAGCTGGCGCGTGCTTTCGAGCGGAGTTTCATCCACCGGAATCTCGATCGAGCGCGGCTGGGTTGCATTGTTATAAACAACCAGCAACTTCTCCTCCGCGGTCTCCCGGACAAAAGCGTAGTAAGTCCCATCCCAGCCGATATGCCACTGCTTGCCTGCGCGCAACGCGGGATGTTGCTGTCGCAGCGCCAACAGTGATTGCACATGCGCAAATACGTCTTGCTGTTCGGGAGTGCGGCCCTGGGCGGTAAACGCATTCTGCGTATCGCCTGGAAATCCTCCGGGGAAGTCACGCCGGTTGTCCGGATCCTCTCCGCCTTGCATCCCGATCTCATCCCCCGCATAGATCTGCGGAATTCCGCGCAACGTCAGCAGAAGCGAGAACGCTGCTTTCAACTTTTTTGTGTCACTTCCGTTTTCGCTCAAAAAGCGGCGATCGTCATGGTTGCCGATGAACGTCACCAGCATCTCCGGATGCGGATAAAGTTCGTCCGCGCGAAGAACGTCGACAATCCTGTAGACCGGGTCGCCCTTGATGATCACCGCCCGCAATGCGTCAGATAGCGGAAAATCGAACACCGTGGTCACGCCCGAATCGATGCCGTCATACTGTTTCTTCCCGCCTTCGAAAAACGAAGTGATTACCGGATTCGGATCCGCTACCTCGCCTATGTCATCGATGTGTGGATAGACCTTGAAGATCCGCGTGTGCCAGCCGCTCCAGAACTCACGCGTCGAATAAGGAAAAGTGTCTAGCCGGAATCCATCCAGTTGCGCGCTTTCCGTCCACCACATCGCGTTCTGCGCCAGGTAAAGGCCAAGCTGCGGATCGTCCGGATTCAGGTCTGGAAGCTTATTGGCAAACCATCCCTCGATGCGTCGCGCGCCATTGCTTCGGCGGAGCATGGGGATCCACCAGTCCATTGAAGGAATAAGATGGCGACAAATGCTGCTCAGGCGTTCCGTGCAGCCACGTCGGCGTCGGAGGATCGGTGGCCCACGTGTGCTTTGGTCCCGTATGGTTCGCCACGAAGTCGATCAACACCTTCATCCCCATCTTGTGCGCATCGGCCACCAGGGTCTGGTAGTCGTCCATCGTCCCCATGTGCTCGTCGAGCGCATAAAAATCAACCACGTGGTAGCCGTGGTAGTCGGAATCCGTGTTCTTCCAGACCGGAGTCAGCCAGATCGTCGTCACTCCAAGATCGTGCAGGTAGCTCAGGTGCTCATCCACTCCACGCAGATCGCCCCCGTGATAAACCGAAGGATTGCTGCGGTCATACGCGCCGGTTGATCCTTGTGGCTGATCATTCGATGGATCGCCGTCCGCAAACCGGTCGGGCATGATCAGATAAATCACGTCATCGCGATTGAAGCCCTCGAAGTCTCCGCGAGTCTCGTCGCGCGGCAAAAGAGGGAATTGCAGCGTTGCTGCTCCACCAGCAGTTACTACGCGCAAACTGATCTTGGCCCCCTTCGCAGCCGGTGACCCCAGCTTTGTCTTGATGCGCGTTTTGAACTGCGACCGTAACTGCGTCTTCAGCCGCAAGTGAACAAAAAGGTAATGTCCATTCGCAGAACCCTGCGACCCAACCACGCTGGCATCTGCCGACTTGCTCTCAACATGAGCACCCTTCAGATTCTCCCCAGTCAACAGCAACGTAACGTCAGGCGTAAAGTTCAACCACCAGTTTGGCGGATCAATCTTGCTGATGGTGGGAGCCTGTGCTGCTCCTAGCGAGCACAGCGCAAGAACATAGAGGACGTAGGACAACCGTGAGGCGCCAGCGTGGGTGGGTTTCATCGGATTGGGTGGAAGCCAGGGAGGTGCGAACCGCCCTCCCTGGTCCCCAAGATTAGAAGCTTACACGGAATGACACTTGAATTTCACGCTCGCTCGCATACCGCAAGCTGGTAATCTTGCCGAAATTACCCTGCTGCACAATCGTCCAGGGTGTGCAGGGATTCCCATTATATGTTCCGCTCGCGGGACAGGTGGTTGCGTCATTCAGATTGCCATCGGGTTGACTGAACTGCGGTGTGTTGAAGAGGTTAAAAATATCGCCGCTGAGTTCCGCATGAACTCGTTCGCCAAAGGCAAAGGTCTTAGCGACATTCAAGTCCATCGTCTTTGTTCCAGGTCCGGTGAAGGGATTTCTCGGGCCAGTTCCTGGAGCCACCGGGGTACCGCTACTCGACGTCGGAACCTTAGTGAAGGAGTAAATGTTGAACCAATCGTTCGGGCTGGTATGTTGTTGCAGAGGGCCTACGAGGTTAGGACGTGTGCTCGGGCTATAGCAATATTGACAGATGACGTCGAATGGGAAGCCGCTGGCCAGGTTAACAATGGGGCTCATCCGCCATCCCCCGGCAATTGCGTCCACAGCTGGATTCCAATCGCCCCCAAATGCTCGGCCTCGTCCAAAGGGTAACTCGTAAAGCGCGCTAAACATGAACCGGTTGCGCACGTCCTGGTTCGAATTGGCGCGTTCCTTGGTTTGCCATTGGAACGGATCGACCACATTGCCGCCGTAACGGTAGTCGCTGTCAAACCCGGCTGGCGAATTATCAATCGCATGAGACCACGTGTAAGATGTGTCAAATTGCAGCCCCCTTGTCATCCGGCGCTGTACCTGCACATGTGCACCGTTGTAATTCGAACTGCCGCTGGTGTCATTCACCGGAATCGTTCCCAACAGCGGATAGGGTTTAATTCCGCTGTCATAGGCCGGGCGGTTCACGTCATAGAACGTCGAGAGATGGCTGCCTTTGGTCCCGACGTACGCAAGAGTCACAGCAGTTTTCGTATCGATCTGCCGCTGGTATTGCAGATTCCACTCTTGCACCATCGAAGTTGTGTCGTTAGGACGCCAGCCTGTCAAACTTACGTTCGCGGGATTATTCAGGTCGATCGCAAGCACCTGCTTGTTGGGGAAGCCTGACGCCGTAATCGAACTGATGATCGGTGCGCCATTCGGACCCTGCTGTGCGATGCCACCCAGCGTCAGCAGACCGTTTCCGAAGAAGCCGTTTGCATAGGAATAAAATGCGCTGCCACCGAAGGGCGCATTCTCCGACATCTGCTTGTCGATGCCTTCGCGATCTATGAAGTAGAAGATGCCATATCCGCCGCGGATCACACTCTTTGCATCGCCGTGTAAATCGTACGCGAAAGCCGATGCGGGGTGCGAAATTGTGCTTCGGATTTTGAAGCGTGCTGTCGGAAACTCCATTTTGTCCTGCCAAAATGATGTGCCCGGTTGCCTGGTCGAAATTCGCCATCCGGTTGTTGATTTCCGTCGGCCATGTGTACATGTCATACCGTAGCCCCAGGTTCAAGGTCAGGCGGTTGTTAACCCGGTAATCGTCCTGTCCATAAAAGCCGTTCTCCCAGCTTCGCGTGTGATAGTAGCCATTCGACGGGCCAACCTGGTAGTCGTTCATCCAGCCAAATAGCATGTCTGACTGCTCGTATCCGGTCGACCACGGAGATCCCGACGAAGCTTGGAAAAAGCCCTTGCCGGCGATCGCATTGAAAAACGCTACCTGCCGCCAAAGAATATTGGCGCCAATTTTGATCGTGTGGCGCCCTTTCACCCACGAAACGTTATCCGCAATCTGATATGTGTTTTCTGGCACAAAATAATCGCCATAATCACCCGTGTAGGAAAGCTGGCTGCCGCTGTTCCCGATCAACGCTCCTCCACCCAGCAACGGGTTGGTGTTCGCATTGGGAATGCCCAGATTTTGCGACAGTGGAATCGATCCGAACGGCGGTTGATAGCCCAGGAAGGAGCGAACATAACCCAAGCGCAGTTCGTTAATCACGCTTGGTCCGAAACTATGCGTTTCACCGAGCACGGCACTGCGTGGATGCTGGAATTGGTAACCAGATCCATAACCCGCTGGCAAGGTCGGCATCTGCGAGGTCGTAAGATCGACATCTTGTCCGTAGCTGTAACGTCCGAACGCCTGGTCTTTTTGGCTCAGGATGTAGTCCAGGCGCGTGTCGAAGTCGTTGTATTTCTGAATCTGGACACGATGTGCCTGGTAGTTGTTCTGCAGACACGATAAGTCGGTTCCCGTCAGGGCGCATCGCGGATCGCTTCCGAGCAGAATGTTGGGAAGAGGAAATGCGTTCATGTAGTTTTGCCCAGCCGGAACGATCCCCAGTCCCGATGTCAGAAAGTTGTTGCCCGGTATTGGAACTCGCGATGCAAGTGTGGTCGCGCCCGGAAAGTAAAGTTGGCTTGGATATTGCGAGAAATCCCCTGTACGCTCCAGTGCCGTCGGAACGGTGATGGTTTCCCCGGCAAACGGTTTGGACTGCCTCACGCCTTGATAGTCGCCGAAAATAAACAATTTATTCTTGATCAAAAATCCACCGCCCGAGGCGCCGAACTGGTTGCGATGGAACGGGAACGCCGGCTCGCCCTGAGAAATAGTTCGGATTAGCGTCTGCTGCGCTGTTTCGAATCTGCCAGAAAACGCTTCCATGCCAGTCATTTGTGCCAGACTTGTAAGTAGCGTTTATCACGCCGCCGCCCGCGCGACCGTACTCCGCCGGCGCGACGTTCGTGTCTACTCGAAATTCTTGAATTGCATCCGGTGGTACAAAGAAAACGATTGTATTCACCAGCGACTCGTTGTTATCGATGCCGTCAAAAAGAAAATTGTTGGCCTGCACACGAAGGCCATTCACCGAAAGCGCGCCTCCGCCGCTCTCCGCATAACGGAAAGTCTCGGCCTGGTTGCCTGAGCCGCTCTGCTGGTTGCCGGGCTGGCCTCGGGTCACTCCCGGAACTAATGAAGCCAATTGTGTAAATTGCGTCCGTTGAGAGGCAAGTCCGTAATCTGGCTGCCCGTCACGACATCGCTGATCCCCGACGTCGCCGTGTCGACGATGGGCGTCGCCGCTGAAACTTCGACTGTCTGGCTGGTCCCGCCGATCGCCAGTGCGAAGTCCAAGTTGACTACCTGCGCTGTCTGGAGCACCACGTCCTTGATGCTCTTCTGAAAATTGGGCTGGTCTACCTCGACCTTGTAGGAACCGGGGTCAAGCGCTGGCTGGCTGAACAGGCCGTCTCCACTCGTTTTAACCGTTATGACGCGGCCCGTCGCTTGATTCGTAATCACCACCGACGCGTCAGGAATCACCGCCCCCTGAGTGTCGGTTACGGTTCCTTGAATCGATCCTGTGCTGGACTGCGCCAGCGCCATGCCGGCCAAGCACAATACCATTGTCAGCACCACAAAGAACTTGCTATTCATGTTTCCTCCAATGAAGGCACAACCGGGAAATGATGACTTTATTCAATAGGGAACTTCTTGCTCGCCCGATTCATTTCGCATCGGTACGCACACGAAAATCCCGATGTACGAATCAAGACCAATAAAGAGTGTGCAAGTCTTAGTACAAAGCCCCTGCTGCGGGAGGTTTCACTAGGTTTTTAAACGGTTACTGCGCTAAAATGGCTGTACTGCAACCACATAGGATCGACTGTTACATCAGTGTTATATGGCTGTGACACGCACTTTCGCCGCCGGCCCCGACCAATTCTTCCAACAAATAGATCTTATTATTAAAAGTCATAGTCTCCGGAGTTCAGAATCCCTCTGCAAGCTGTTGCAATACCTCGCTACCCAGGCTCTCACCCATCCCGACGCTCCCGTCAAGGAATACCAAATCGCCACGGAAGTTTATGGCCGCCACGCCGATTTTGACCCCCAATCCGACTCGACTATCCGCGTCCAAGCCGGACGACTTCGTCTGAAACTAGCCGAGTACTACGCCAGCGAAGGCGCCAAAGACCCCATTGTCGTCCGAATCCCCAAAGGGAGTTATCACCTCGTCTTTGAGCCCCGCCAAGCCGAGGGTCAGCTTCAATCCGTTCCCCTCCGCGAACCCTCCGCCCCGACCGTAGTTCCCCCGACAGTTCCAGCACCATGGCGAGTCGCCATAGTCACTCTCCTTGCGTGCCTGATTGTTTCGTTGGTCGTGCTTGGAAGTCTCCTCTCGACGCGCAAGCAAGCGGATGCGGCCGCCTCGCTCGCGCCAGCGCACGTATTGTCCGGTCCTCTCGCCAAATTTTGGAGGCCCTTCACCTCCGCCTCCGAGGAACCGTGGGTCATTTTCAGCAATGCCGCTTTCATCGGTCGCCCCGAAACCGGCATGCGTTACTACAATTCCCGCCAAGACTCGAATGCCTCGGTCTATGACCACTACACCGGCGTCGGGGAGGTCCTGGCCGTTCACGCGCTCGATGACGCCTTTGCTTCCCTCGGACGGAAAATCAGGGTCAAGCGCGGCAGTTTGTTCTCTCTCGATGACGCGAACAAAAATAATCTGATCTTCGTCGGCTCCCCCTCCGAGAATCTCTCACTCCTCGATATTCCCGGCACCCAGGAATTTGTCTTTGAAAGAGTCCACTCAGGACCGCGCAAAGGCGATCTTGCAATCGTCAGCCGCCACCCCAAACCAGGAGAGGCCTCCGACTATCTCGCCAGTCCATCGAGTTCCCCTTTGATAGAGGACTACGCAGTCGTCGGACTCGTTCCCGGAAAAAGTTCTGACCGGTATGTAATGATTTTGGCGGGCACTACAACATTTGGAACGCAAGGCGCCGTTGAGTTTGCCTGCGATCCCGAGACAGTCGAAAAACTTCTGTCACAAGTTGCCGGATCCTCCGCCGACATCAAACCCTTCGAAGCCCTGGTCCACGTCAAGATCGCCCGCGGAGTTCCGTTAGAAACGGAATTGGTAACCGTCCGTCCACGATAGTCGGCCGCCTACCTTGAGTACATTCTCATCCTGAGCGAAGCGAAGGATCTCTGCAATTGGCAGCAAGATAGACCGGGACCTCAAGACTTCACCGCCAGCGCGCCCGGAACCGGCCCGCTCCTCTGTCGCGCGTCATACAAATCCTCAACGCGCTGCGTGAGCACTGCAGCCAGAATAAAGAAGACGCCCCCAGCCACCACGGCCGCGAGCCGGTTGTTGTTCAGCAAATGTCCCATCACCCAGCCGAACACCAGCGACGCGGTGATCTCCGGAATGACGATGAAGAAGTTGAATATCCCCATGTACACACCAGTTTTTCCATGCGGAAGGGAACCGGCAAGAATCGCGTACGGCATCGAGAGCGTGCTCGCCCACGCGATTCCAACTCCGGTCATGGAGAGCAGCAACAGATATTTGCTATGAATCACCGCCACCGAAAGCAGTCCCAGGCCGCCGCAGATCAAACACAGGCTGTGTGTGAACTTGCGGCCGTACGTTCGCGCCAGCGTGGGCAGTACGAAAGAAAAACCGAAGCAAACCAGTGAGTACATTCCGAAACAGACGCCCGCCCACTCCACGCCCGCCGCGTAAAGGGGAGAACTTGTGTCCGGCGCTCCAAAAACATTCCGCGCCACCGCGACCGGAAAATACAACCACATGCAGAACAGTCCCATCCACGTGCAAATCTGCACCCATGCCAGTTGCCGCATGGTTCGCGGCATTTCGCCGATCGAAGCCAGAATTTCACGGGCGCTTGCCCGCAGACCTGAGTGCTCTGCTTTCTGTTTCTGAAACTCCGCCAGGTTCTCCGGTGGATATTCTTTCGTGGTAAGGATTGTCCACAGCACTGCACCCAGAAACGCCCCTGCGCCAATATAAAAAGATAGCCGCACGGTGAAGGGAATCGTCCCGGCAGCAGTATTCGCCTGCACGTGAAAAAAATTAGTCAGCAGATAAGGCAGCGCGGACGCAATCACCGCGCCCAGCCCGATAAACAAACTCTGCATCGCAAAACCGCGCGTCCTCTGAAATTCCGGCAGCAAGTCCGCAACGAACGCCCGGAACGGCTCCATGCTGATATTGATAGAAGCGTCGAGAACCCACAGGAGGCCTGCGGCCATCCATAACGCCGAACTGCGCGGCATCAAAATCAACGCCGCCGAACTCAAAATCGCACCCGCCAAAAAATAAGGACGCCGCCGCCCCAGCCTTCCCCACGTCCGGTCACTTGCATGCCCGATGATCGGTTGCACGATCAATCCTGTCAGCGGCGCCGCCAGCCAGAGAATCGGAATCTGATCAGCCCGCGCGCCCAGGTATTCATAAATGGCGCTCATGTTCGCCATCTGCAGTCCCCAGCCGAACTGGATCCCGAGAAAGCCAAAGCTCATATTCCAGATCTGCCAGAACGTGCGAGGCGGTTTATCCATGGACCCTTTCCCGATCTCCAACACCCGACGTCAACCGCATCTCTTACAACTAACACCGTAGCGCCGGCACCTTGCCGGCGGTTCGAGGGCGCCTCGCCCTCGACCTCCACGTCATCACCGCTCATAAAGTGTCGCCAACTCACGCAGCCGCGAACTCAAGTCCTTCGTCAACGCTCCCGGCCGGTACCGCCATTTCCAGTTCCCACTCACGCGCCCCGGCAAATTCATTCGCGCCTCGGTCCCCAGCCCCAGAACATCCTGCAAAGGAACAATCGCAGTATCGGCAACCGACGCCATCACCGCCCGTATCATCACCCAATGAACCTGCGAATCATCGCTGAAATTCAAATAAGACCGCGCGAATTCATGTTCTTTCCGGACATCCTCCAGTGTGCGCGTCGAATCCGCTCCCACCGAACTGTTCCACCATCCGACCGTCGTATCGTTGTCGTGCCCTCCGGTGTAGGCGACCAGATCGCGGCTGTAATTATGCGGACGAAACGACGGCCCCTGCGGATCCGTTCCAAAAGCAAATTGCAGCAGGCTCATGCCCGGCAGCCCGAACTGTTGCCGAAGTTTCTCCACGGCAGGCGTGATCACTCCTAGATTCTCGGCCACGATCGGCAACTCTCCGAACTCTCGCTGCAGCGCCAGAAACAGACTCTCTCCCGGACCCTTCGTCCAGCGCCCCTTGATCGCCGTCGTTTCGCCGCCGGGCACCTCCCAGTACGATTCGAATCCGCGAAAATGATCGAGCCGCACCCTATCAAACAGAGCAAGCGATGCCCGGAACCGCTCGATCCACCACTTGTATCCATCCGCCGCCAGCACGTCCCACCGGTAAATCGGATTTCCCCAAAGCTGTCCCGTCGCGCTGAAATAATCCGGTGGCACGCCCGACACCACCGTCGGAGAGCCGTTCTCGTCGAGATAGAAAACTCCGGGACGCGCCCACACATCCGCGCTGTCATGCGCCACATAAATCGGAATGTCGCCCATGAACCGAATGCCGCGCCCACCGACATAGCTCTTCAGCCGCTACCACTGCCGGAAAAATTCAAACTGCCAATACTTGAATGCCCTGATCTCCGGCGCCAGCTTTCTCCGACCACTCCCGGATCGCTTGCGGATCGCGCCGCCGAATTGCCGGATCCCATGAAGTGAATATCACTCCGCAATGCGCACCCTTCACCGCCATGAAAAGCGCGTAGTCGTCGAGCCACGCCGCTGAACTCTCCGAGAACTGGTCGAAAGCGGCGCGGTCGGTCGCTGACCCATCCGCAAAAAATGCCTCGGCCGCGCGGCGCAGCATCGCCATCTTGTACGCGATCACCGGGCCGTAATCGACGAAGTTGTCAGGAAATTTCGGAACGCTAGCGAGATCCGAATCTTCAAGCACACCTTGATCCCTCAGCAGCTCAAGGCTGAGCAGCAAAGGATTACCCGCAAATGCCGAAAAGCATTGATAAGGAGAATCCCCGTACCCCGTAGGATTCAGCGGCAGCACCTGCCAGATCTTCTGCCCACCATCCGCCAGAAAATCGGCAAATTCATACGCCGCTGGCCCCAGATCGCCAATTCCAAAGCGTGACGGCAATGACGTGAGGTGGAGCAGAATTCCACTACTGCGCGCGAATTTCACTTCGTAACAATACTCAGATCGCAGCAGAGTTCGCAAGGTCGCGGCCAAAGAATGCCGGTGGTTTTCAAGGAAATCACGGGAATCAAGAAATCGCTCAAGGCGCGCTGCGCAAGTTCCCTGGACCACCTTCTCCGGCGTCCGCCTTTATATGCTCCGGCCTGAAGCCGACGCCGATCACTCGTGCCGGAATCCGCCGAAGAAAAGGGAAGAAGATGAGAAGTCTCAGCATCCATGGAACCTTAAGCGGTTTTGTGCTCCCGAGCACGCGCCGGATAATCCGGTTCTGAATTGCAAGCTGCATCCGTTGTGTTGCCACGGTTGGAAACGTTCTGCGACGCTGCACAGCATCCAGGTCTTCCTCCGACGGATTCCCACGCCGAAACGAAGGCGCCAGAATATTCGACGCCGCCACCGCATCCTGAATCGCCAGATTGATCCCGACCCCACCAATCGGCGACATCGCGTGCGCCGCATCCCCAATACAAAGAAGTCCAGGCCGGTGCCACTCCGCCAACCGGTCAACCGCAACCGTCAAAAGGCTGACCTGATCCCAATCCCGCAACTCCTCAACCCGGTCTCGCAGGAATGGCTCCAGCGCAACAATTTCTTCCCTGAACGCCGTCATGCCGCGCTTCCGCACCTGATCCGCCGCCCCTTTTGGAATGACCAGTGCGCACTGCCAGTAACTGTCACGATTGAGCATTACGAGAATCTTCCCTTGATCCGCGTGCCCGAACGTCTGTTCCCCATCCTCGGGCTTGCGGCTCAACCGCATCCACATCACATCCATCGGCGCGCCCAGATCGATCACCTTCAGCCGGGCCCGCTCGCGCACCACGGAGCGCCGCCCATCCGCTCCGACCGTGAGATCGGCGCGCACCTCAAATATTCCGCCGACGCTTTTCCCCCGAACACCAACAACTCTTCCGCCCTCTTCGATCAGATCGGTAACCTCGGCCTCCATCTTCAAATGAAATGCCGGATAACCGCGCGCCTGCTCCACCACAAAATTCAAAAAGTCCCACTGCGGCATCAGCGCCAGAAACTTGCAGTGAGTTGGCAGGTGCGTGAAGTCGCCCATCACAAATGATTCGTTACCAACTTTTCCTTGCAACTCGCGCAACTCCTGGTGCGGACGCTTCAAAAATTCTTCCAGCAGCCCCAGTTCATACATCAGTTCAAGAGTCGAAGGATGAATCGTGTCTCCCCGAAAATCGCGCAGAAAATCGGGATGTTTTTCGAGCACAACGACATCAATCCCCGCCCGCGCTAGAAGAAACCCCAGCATCATGCCGGCAGGACCGCCGCCCGCAATACAGCACCGGGTTTGAATCGTCTCAACCATGACAGATTTAGATGCCGCAAGCGCGCAGGAGAAAGTTTTCAGCCTGTCCTGGTCTTAACTGTGATCACAGAAGGTGCAAACGCGTCCTGGCGCCGACATTCCGGTTCGCCTCCCGAAATTGGGAACATGGCAAAATTCGCCTCAGCGCAATCCTTGATATGCGTCTTAAAATAGCCGAACTACGCCGATGGAGTGCGTCGCGATGGTTTTTCCAACTAGCCGTTCGGAACCTCGATTCGAAACCTTGCTTCTTAGAATTGCCGCCTGCGTATGTTGTCTCTGCTTTGCAGCGCCCGGCTTCAGCCAGCAGCCGGAAAAGCCGGCCCCGCCGGTCGTTCTTTCTGACCCGGCAAACTCCGCCGTTGACAAGGCAAAGCAACTTGGAACGCGCCCCGCGGAAGCGCCTCCAGTCCTGCAGCAGCTTAATTCTGCGATCGAGCAGCTCACCGCCAGAATCTCGCCGGCCGTGGTGCAAGTGCTCGTTACCGGCTACGGCGCATTGGGGGAGAGCAATCGCGGGCAGACCGCTCTCGTCACCCGAGAGCATGCGATCGGCTCTGGGGTGATCGTGAACCCGGATGGCTACATCATGACCAATGCACATGTGGTCGAGGGCGCGCAGCGAATCCACGTCGCTCTTTCCGTGCCATCGGCAAACTTTCCCGATCAGCTTGTGCCGGCGGGCAAGGAACGGATCGTCGAGGCCCGAATTGTCGGCATCCACAAGGATACCGATCTCGCCCTGCTGAAAATTGAGATGACTGGATTGCCCACGCTTTCGCTGGGCATCCGCCGCCTCGTCCATCAAGGTCAACTCGTGTTTGCCATGGGCAGTCCTGAAGGGCTGGAGAACTCTGTAACCATGGGCGTGGTGAGTTCGGTTGCCCGGCAAGCGGACCCGAGCCGCCCGATGGTCTACATTCAAACCGATGCTCCGATCAACCCCGGCAATAGCGGCGGCCCTCTGGTCGATTCGGAGGGCTATGTGGTCGGCATCAACACCTTCATATTGTCCGAAGCGGGTGGCAGCGAGGGACTGGGTTTTGCCATCCCGGCTCGAATTGTCAGTTTCGTATACGAAAGCCTGCGCAAATATGGACACGTCCATCGCATCGAGATCAAGGCGGGCGCACAAACCATCACCACCAGCCTCGCAAAAGGCTTGGGGCTTGCGCAGGATTGGGGCGTCGTAGTCGATGACGTGATTCCCGGTGGCCAGGCCGAAGCCGCCGGCCTCAGGATCGGTGACATCGTACTCAAAGCCGATGATCGTCCTATCGGCACCCTGCCGGCCTTCACCTCGATTCTGTATCTTCATCCTCTGGATGAAGTGCTCAAACTCGAAGTTCTTCGCGGTACCGAACATAAGACGCTCTTCATCCCCGTCCTCGAAATGAAAGATCCCATGGATGCCCTGCCCGATCTCGCCAATTCCCGAGACAATCTGATCTCGCGGCTGGGAATCCTGGGGCTCGACCTGACGGATGACTTGCGAACGCTAGTCGGTCCCCTGCGCACTCCCTCCGGCGTGATCGTGGTCGCACGAGTCGCGGATTTTATGAGTTCCACCACCGGCTTACAGACTGGAGACGTGATTCACAGCGTCAACCAGTCATCGATCGATTCGTCTGAGTTCTCTTCGTGCGGCCATGAGGCAAATCAAGCCGCATGATCCGGTCGTCCTGCAAGTGGAACGAGCAGGAGGATTGCAGTGGCTGGCATTTGACTTGGAATAATCTTGAGCCTCTTCGTTTATCGGGAGTGACCTGCTGGAAACCAGCGGGTTGAACTTGACACAATTGCGTTGGTGGGTGATTCCGCCGGAGGCGGCCTCGCGCTTTCACTTCTCTCCTTATTAGTTGCCCAAGCACGAGACGTATCCGGGCTGCGTCCTGCCGCCGCAGCCGTGATGTCGCCTTGGGCGGACCTGGCACTGTCGGGCGAAAGCATGAAAACGCGGGCAGAGGCAGACCCTCTCATGACCAGGGACTCACTGGCAACCACGGCGCGGCTCTATCTCGGTACGCACGATCCGCACGACCCCCTAGCATCGCCTGTGTATGCCGACTTGGCTGGGCTTCCGCCGGTCCGGATTCACGTGGGGGAAGACGAAGTTCTCCTCGACGATTCAATTCGCTACGGTGAGTCCCTTGAGGCTGCGGGAGGGACTGTAGAGGTCCATACGTGGGAGGGCATGGTTCATGTCTTCCCCTCCAACCTCATTCTGCGGCTCAACAGGCGCTTGACGATGTCGGCGCCTTCCTGCGACAGCAATTGCTCCGCAACGCCTGACAAGACGAGCCGTGGACGGTGAACCATTTCGACGGGATCTGAAGTGCGCACGAACCTTTGGCAGTGGCTCCTAGGCGACGGGCAAACCTGAAGTCATCTGGAGGCGGAAACTAGGTCGCATCCGTGATTTCGGCCAGACCGCCTGAAGTTGTCCAGAAGTCTGCTTCAGGAAGTTTCACAACCTAGGTAATGGGAAACGAGCAAGCATCCAGGATTTTGTCTCCAGCCTAGCCGACTTGTCGTTACTAATCCGGCCAACTTCCCAGAAGCCCGTTTCTGGCAAATCAATAGAGATTGACAGTTGCGTCGTCACGAACGCGATTGTCGTTACCGACTATGCCCTGCAGAACCACTTGCCTTTCGACTAGCAAGAACGGGAAGAATTGCTTAAGATGTCCAATCCCTTTTTTCCCGAAGCAGACTGGCACGGCATCCATTGGGTACGAGGTTTACGATGACGTTGAACGCAAGCCCAACGCAAAATGCGGCAACCCGACCAGCCGCCGCAAATGGGCTGGCAATAGTTCGTGTCACCATCGGAGCGATGCTGGTGTGGGTCTTCTTCGAGAATCTGGGGAAAGGCCTCTACACGCCAGCGGGCTATGCAGGCCTCATCAACTACTACATAAAGGCGAGTCACTCGCCGGCCGTGTGGAAGGCAGTGATGGGTTTGGCGGCGAGTCACGCCGCAATGGCCGCTCCGATGCAGGCCGTGACTGAGATCGGTCTCGGAATCCTGCTGGTCATTGGCCTTTTGACGCGCCCTGCTGCCTTCATAGCGTTCCTGTACCTGGGCAGCCTTTGGGTTTCTGAATGGGGCACGTCGTGGATCTGGGAGTTGTTGGTTTCGGTGATGGCAGCGCTTTCGCTCACGGTAGGGCGCGCCGGCCGTGCGTGGGGCGTGGACGCCTTGCTTGCGCGGCGCTGGCCATCCTCGCCATGGTGGTAAGTTGAGTCCCGGCCAGGTACGAGTCTCAGTTATCATTCCTACTCATAATGAAGCGCAGTCCATCGGCCGCGTTTTAGCTGACCTTCCCGCCGGCATTGTTACGGAGGTCTTAGTCGTAGACAGCAATTCAAGCGACGGGACTCCCGAGATTGCTGCCAAAATGGGGGCCCGTATCCTCCGCGAGCCTCGTCGCGGATATGGTCGCGCCTGCTTGACGGGATTGGCTGAAGCCCGCAGCCCTGACATTGTGGTATTCCTTGACGGCGATTACAGCGACCGACCGGCTGAACTGCCACTCCTCCTCGCACCAATCCTCGAGGGACGCGCAGATATCACAATCGGTTCGCGCCTCGGAAAGCAGAGCATTCCGGGCGCGCTGCCCTGGCATGCCGCCTTTGGCAATCACCTGGCGGCTTTCCTGATCCGGCTCTTGTACCGTGTGAAGATAAGCGACCTCGGACCATTCCGCGCTGGACGAGCAGATGTTCTTCGCCGCCTTGAGCTGCACGAGACGACCTATGGATGGGCGGTGGAAATAATACTAAAAGGAACGCTCGCGGGATCCCGCATCGTTGAGGTGCCAGTTAGCTATTATCCGCGGATTGGGAAATCCAAGATCAGCGGTACGCTGCGCGGCACAGTAGGGGCGGCATGGTTCATCCTCTCGCTTATCGTGCGCTATTATTTCCGGCAACGAGCGGGGGCAAATCCCCGGCCGGCGTGAATCCGGCGCACCGATCCCTATGGAATCCTCTCGCGTAAATACGGCCCCTTCGTCAAACGACAAGCGAACGCTGGTGATTATGGCAAAGGCACCGACGCCTGGGATGGTCAAAACGCGTTTATCTCCGAGCCTTCCAGTTGCGGCGGTCACTGAACTCTATCGCTGTCTCTTGAAGGACACCATTGCGCTGGCGCACTCCGTAAAAATGGTTGACGTAGCCATTATGTGTCCGGCCCCGGATGTCGAAGAACTTACGCGGTTGGCGCCAAGTGTGTCGGGCGTAGTGGCGCAGAAAGGACAGGGCCTTGCGGCGGGGCTCAATTCGGTCTTTGCGCACTTCTCAGCCGTCGGCCAAAAACGCGTCGTTGCCTTCAACAGCGACAGCCCGCATCTGCCGACGTCGATTCTCGAAGGCGCGTTCGAGGAGCTCGCCGGGCACGACGTGGTTATAGGACCGACCCACGATGGCGGGTATTACCTCGTAGGAGCAAAGGCTCCTCATGAAGGGCTTTTCGATCGAGATAGCATGGGTACCAATAGCGCGCTTGAGGCCTTGTTGGCGCGCGCGCGCGGGTTGGATCTCTCAGTTGGCTTCACCGATCCGTTCTATGACATCGACGTGGCTGGCGACCTGACTCGGCTCGCCACGGAACTCGAACTCGCTCCCGCCCGGGCGCCACGAACCGCGGTCTGGTTAAAACAGTGGGCGCCGACCGTGGCGCAGTTGCGGACAGGCACGGTAGGCCTTTGAAGTTCACCCCGGCAGGCAGGCTTTACCTGCTCGGCGCCGTCTTACTCGTGGCGCTGACGGTTTGCGCACGCAACTTCAGCCGCATGGGCGGACCGTCCTTTATCTTTCCGCTGGGCATTGCCGTCGTTGCATATCTCCTGTCCGTTCGCGAGCTTTTCGCTACCCCAAAATTTCCGCGGCGGGTAATAGTCATCGGGCTGGTACTGGCTGCCCTGTGCCGTATCCCGTTTCTTCTGTCGCCGCCGGGGCCCGATGACGACATTCACCGATATCTTTGGGATGGCCGCTTGCAGCGGCTCGGCTACAACCCCTATCTCGTGGTCCCGAGCGATCCTTCGTTCCGTGGATTGCATATACCGGAAACGCGCTCGCTTAACAATCCGGATTTACCCAGCCCATATCCGCCGGGCGCACAGATCTTCTTCCGCGCCGTCACCGGGATTCATGAGTCTCTTTTTTCGCTGAAAGGTAGCTTTTGTATTTTGCGATTTGGCAATAGTTCTCGTTCTCATCGAGATCTTGCGTAGCACCGGGCAAGGAGCGCACTGGATCCTGGCTTATGCCTGGCATCCACTGCTGGCGACCGACGTGGCAGGCAGCGGTCACATCGATATCGTCGGTGTGTTGCTGCTATTGATTTCCGCCGCCGCGCTCGGTCGGCGCTGGCGCGAGGTGGCGGCGGTAGCATTTGGGCTGGCGGTCGCGGTTAAATTTCTCCCGATCGTTCTACTGCCGCTCTACTGGAAACGCGTTCGCACCCGCGACGGCCTCGCTTGCAGCCGCTGTGTTTGGACTTCTCTATACGCCGTTCCTGAACCATGGACGAATTCCCACTGGCTCGCTTGGCACTTACTTGCGGAGTTTCCGCTTCAATGATCCGGTGTTCGCAGCGCTCGAGAGACTGGCGGCGCCGCAGCTTGCCGCTGGGCGTGGCCGCGCTCGCGGGATTTCTTGTCGCAATCTGGCTGAGACGCCAGGCCGGGACATTCTCGCCTGAAGCATTCGCGTGGCCGATGGCCGCATCCCTCCTATGTGCGCCGGTTGTATATCCCTGGTACCTTCTCTGGCTGCTGCCGTTTGTCCGCTCGGCCTCGTCGGTCCCGATCATCATTTGGACGGTGAGCATCATCCCAACTTACTACGTGTGGCATTTGCGCACGCTTGGCCGTCCGTGGCTGGCTTCCGGGATGGATCATGGTTCTGGAATATGGATCTGTGGCGCTGGCTGCCGCGATTCTCGGGCTCCGGCGGTTGCGACTACCGGCGGTACCGCGGCAGTCCGCGGAACAACCTTCGACGGAGTAGATGGTGCGTTCGCCAAATGCCGAGAACCAAACCCGCGTTGTATAATTCGCGGCAATCGCTGTGAATCCGTAGGGCGGTCGAAGAGCACTGTGCCAACTCGCGAATCGTGTATCCCGAAGCTCGCACCATCATCCAACACGGCATCC
The DNA here is from genome assembly GCA_963822545.1 of uncultured Acidobacteriaceae bacterium. Lineage (GTDB taxonomy): Bacteria > Acidobacteriota > Terriglobia > Terriglobales > Acidobacteriaceae > Acidiflorens. The sequence goes on along the minus strand of CAWGIB010000006.1, from coordinate 613,683 downwards.
GTTCAATTCACCGAGGAGTGAACTCTATGAGAAATGCCCGCCGTTTAACCATCATGGGTCTTCTGCTTTGCGGAGTGCTGGCCCTTGCCGCAACCTCCTGGGCGCAGACGCGCCCGCCCATTCTCGAACAGATCGCCAAGACTTATGGTCTCGATTCGTTCGGGCAAATTGATGCGATCCGCTACACCTGGAACGGGGAAATCACCGGACTCTTCAAACTTTCTCGCACGTGGGAGTGGGAGCCCAAAACCGGCAAGGTCTCTTTTGAGGGGAAAGATAAAGACGGTAAGCCGGTCAAGGTTACCTACATGCGCTCCGAACTCAACGACGACACCGAAGAAGCAAACTGATGCCGGCTTTCATCAACGATAATTATTGGCTCCTGTTCCCGTTACATGCCTACTGGGACACCAGCGCCACCGTGACCGATGAAGGGATGAAGAAACTGCCAGACGGGCGCCGGCTCAGCGAGCTGGTCTCGGTGAAGTATGGCGCGGAGCCGGCGGCTACACGCCCGGCGACACCTGGGACCTCTACGTCGGCAAAGACAACCGCGTCGAGTACCTCGTCTTCCACCACGGCGGGGACAAGAAGCCGAGCCTCGTCAAAGCAACGTGGGCAGGCTACAAGAAGGCAGGTCCTCTACTAGTCTCAACCGAGCACCGCGGCACCGCCGACGGCAAGCCCCTGCACATCTCCATTACGGACGTGGCAGTGAAGCTGACGGGGTCAGATACCTGGATGGACGCGAAATAAGCAGACGCGTCTTATCGGGCGATTACTACAGTAGTGCAGGAACTGCTCATCTTGGGCAGATCGCGGGTAGCGGCCATGCGGATTTCGAGGCGCGGCCGCTCCCCGCGAATGATCGGGCAGTAATAGTCAGGCTCCAGCAGAGCACCTTGCAAGCGTCGGCGTCCGGCACAACCGCCATGGCACGAGTCCCGGAATTCGCAAGGCTGGCAAGCTTCGGGGAGCGTGCGGCATTGGTCGAACGGCGCGGAGTCGAGAACCTCAACTCCCGCCGAAATCAAATTCGCCAGCGGCTCGCCCGATCCCGGCCAGTACACGCAGGGCTGTGTCGTAGCCCGCGGAGTGACCCTCACAGTGCTAACTCCACATCCTCCCCAGAGCGGCGGTAGACCCGCCATAGCTCGCACCAGCGGCTCGCCAATAGCGATGACGTCGGTCTCCGCAAACAGGCGACGGAATCCCTCCCAGTATTCTTCGTAGGAGAGTGCATAGATGTCGGATCGAACCGCCTGATACACATTCACGCGTAATGGCGCGTCAAAACCCTTGGCCACTCGCGCCACATCGGCCAGACGCAAATAGTTCGCTTTCATCATGACCGAAATGATGGTGACCGGCACGCCGAGTCTCACGCAGCGTTCCGCTTGCTGTTGGATCAGTTCCCAATTGCCGTTTCCGCGCTGCGCGTCCTGTTCGGCTTGTGTCGGGTAATCGAGAGAAAACTCAATATCGTGAAAAGCGCGCAGCTCTTTGTCTTCTAAAACTGCAGCGCTGTGGCCGTTCGAAGTGATAGTGAGTTTGATCGGTTGCGTTTGCAGGTAACCCAATATCGCTTTGAACTCCGGATGCATGCCGTTCTCGCCGGTACCAAGATTCACCGAACGGATCGGCAGTCGTTCCATGACCGACTTCACTTGATCCAGAGAGAGGCGATCGGTGCGGACTGGATCCCGGTAACAAAAGGCACATGAAAGATTGCACTCGTTGGTGAGCCCAAGCCCGAGCGAAATACCAGCAACTGGAGGTTTCGCGCCGGTTGTGAAGAGTGAAGATTCCGCTCGCATGTCGTTCACTCGCGCACCTCCTTCATCGGTTTGCGTCGAACTAAGCATTGCCTATAGCGCGATATTGCGGCAAACTCTGGCCGCATACCCAGCTTACGTTCCAGTTCGAGAATGCGCTGATACTCGGTGTCGCGAGACACCGCCGGCGGCAAATAATCCGCAACCACGCGCACACCACGCTCCACAATTAATGTTAGAGATGCCGCTTTCAAAATACGTTGCAGGTAGTCGTTACTGAAGAGTCGCAATCTCCCTCCGTAGAGAGATTCTTTTCCCCACTCAGCGATAAGACCTTTTTCGGCCTCATCCAAATCGCCCGTTCGGATTGCGGATTTTAATATGTCGCCTGCCTGGCCGCGCACGAGCACCGAGACAATCGCGGATGAACCTCGCAAGGCGCGAGCCGAATCGCGCAACACGGCTCCCGGATCGTCGACATATTCCAGGATGTTATGGCAGAGAATTAGATCGAACGAACGAGCGGGAAACAAGCTGGCAAGCTGTGCTGCCTCTCCGTGTTTCACCACCATCTTCTCCGTGACCCCGGCTTCGTGGGCCGCGCGTTGCGCGATTGCTAGCATCGCCGCAGAACAATCCACAGCCGTGACATGAATGCCAAGTCGCGCTAGGCGAACTGCCGTCGCTCCTGTCCCACACCCGAGATCCAGTGCGCGCAACGGTTGGCCGGCCTCTTGGGGAAGGAAATCGCGCAGGTTGGCGAAGGCCAAGTCCGAGCGCAACCGACCCTCGGGCGTCTCGAGGTAGGCAGCATATTTGTTCGCGCCGCTTTGGAAGCGTTCGCTGCCAACACCGGCAGACATATTCATGCGATCTCCAAGCGGAATCGTCCAAACTGTCGATTCGATACTTCGTAAATGCCCTCTAAATTAATCATGAAATTGACTGCGACGCTTCCAAATCGTCGGCAGCCGCTAGTTTTCGGGATTAGTAATGCTAAACGCGCTTCTTTTGACCAATCCGATCAACTCCCGGCTTGTCGGCAAACAGGAACTCATTAATGGATCCTGTCCAAGAATGGCAGTGCGAAAACCGAGCGTGCATTTCCCCAGCTATCCCTCCAAGGAATAATCAGTCGTTCGATTGGTTCGTGATCGGTGAGAAGAAAAAAACGTGAGAGAAGGCCGGCGGAAAACCCGCGCCTCCGCAGAACGCTATTGTACGAAATTAAAATGTGTCAGTAAGTTACTGATAATAAAGTAGATATTGGTGGAGGCGGCGGGAGTTGAACCCGCGTCCGAAAATGTTACTGGACAGGAGAACTACATGCTTATTCCGTTCATGCCCTGGGCATTACCCCAGGACGTTCGCGGCTCCGGCTCAGAACGAACAAGAAACCGAAGACGCTAGCCTGTAATCTTAGCCTCCCGCCCCAGACGTAGACGGGAAGAGCAGCCCTCTGTGTGACGCTCTTTCACAGCCCAAGGGCGAAGCTGCGGAGAGCGGTAGCCTAATTAATTAGGCTGCGTATGCCATCTGTTGATTGGCAATTATCATTTTGCACGCGATTAACGGGTGTGTGCACCACGGCATGCCTCCTGGCCGCAAGCATCTCCGTCGAATCCGGGACGCCCCCACTGGTGGGACTGGCCAAGCAAAGAACTATCCCTATTTTACCACCCGCCTCGGTCCCAGGGACTTTGCGCACTCGGCCCTGAATTTAAGCGTTTGGGCTCTAGCAGACTGCGAAGAAACTCGATGTCAGACGTGATTTTGGGTGGCGCAGCGTTCACCGCTGCAGCTTGTTGCTTTTGGGTGGCGCAGCGCTTCAGCGCTGCGATAACTGCATTGTTTTGAATTCGGCTTTAGCCACTGAGGTCACACGTTCAACTCCACAACGAGTTTCCCGCAGCGTGCTAGGGGATGCGTGTCATCGCGGGGCGGCCCTCGGGGTCGCGTCAGCTTGAAAATAAAAAGGGGCTTTAGCCCCTGATGCCACAAAAATTGACGCCGCCTACTGAATCGTAATGCTAGCCGACACCGACTTCGTCGCATCATTCGCCGACGTCGCGATCACCGTGACCGTGCCCCCGGATGGCACACTCGCCGGCGCAGTGTAAGTCGTCGGAATCGTGCTCGCCGTCGATGTCGGATTGAAGCTTCCGCAATCCGTGCTGCCACATGTCGCCGACCAGTTCACCACCGCGTTCTGCGGACCATTCGTGATCGTCGCCGCAATCCCCGCCGATCCGCCAGTCGCCATCGCAGCCGGAGGCGTGAATCCAGGCGTAAACGTAACCACAATCGCCGGCATCGTCGAATTCTGATTTCCGCAAGCCGGCAAAAGTATCCAACACAAGCCGATGAGCGCCAGCAGCGCCACTCTTCGCCCGCTCGACAAACTCATCCCCGCCCGTCCGAAAGATGTATGCGTCATAATCATTGATTGCGACGGCAGTCTAACACGAACGGTCCGCACTCGCTCCGCCCTAACCTCTGCCGCCCGAGACAATTTGTTTACAAATTTCTGACTCCTGCGCGACACTGCATCGACCCTAGTCGTCGTAATTTTTCAGCACCGCGCTCCGGAACGCGGACGCCATTTCGCTTCTGCATGAGGCCCTCATGACTTCAAAATCGATTCTCCTGGCCGCCGCCACAGCAGCCGTGGCATTCTGCTTGGCCTTACCACTTCAGCTCGAAGCTCAGCAGTCGATCGGCCCCGGCAACACAATCGTACAAAGCCAGTTTGGAGGTCAGATCTTCGGCTTCGCCATCGATCAAAACGGCACCGAGGGCGTGCTCAGCGAAGCGGCGGATATTGGCGGCGGTAAAATCCTCGCCGCCGTCGAGACCTTCGATCAGGCAACCGGCTCCATCCTCAACATCGTCAAAAAAATCCAGACCAAAGACGACTTCGTGACCCTCGGCATTACCGGCACCAGCGTCGCCCTCGTCGAGCGCGAACATGTCAAAGGCCTGTACGTCGTGAAGCGCATCTACGAAGAACTCAATCCGTTGACCACCAATAAGTTCACCGGCAAGTGGAAGGCCCCTCTCGCCAGCGACGACATCATTATGGGTATCAGCGAAAATCAGGTGCAGCCCAACCAGGCCTCCACCACCAATGCCGTCCTCGCCTTTGAAAACGGCGGCAACGACACCACTTTTGTTTTTGGCACCAACGTTGGCGCCAATACATTCGGACCGCAGATCACTCTCGCCGACCCAACCTTCTTTTTCAGCGACGGTCCGGTCATGGACTACAACGGCAATACCAACCAGGCCGTCGTCGCAGCCGCCACTGGAGCCGTCGGCGGTCCCGCTCCCCAGATCGCTCTCGTCGATCTGACCAAAGGAACCGTCACGCAGTTCACTGGCATCCTCGGCCCGGCACCTTATCACCAGGGATACGTCAACGGAATCGCCGTCGATTCCCAAGACGGCATCGCTTGCACGACTACAGAGCTTGATGCCCGCGTCGAATTCTATAATTTGAAAAAGAAGACCGGCTTTGCGGTGACGCTCCCCGGTTCGCCCGGTCAACTTCAAAGCGGCGAGAACGTCGAATACGATCCCATAAACAAGCTCTTCCTGATCGCCCAGCCCTATTCCAGCACCGGACCGGGCAGCAGCATTCAGGTGTACGACACCAAAGGAAATCTCGTGGAGTCGCTGAACGGCTTCAGTTTTCCGATCTCCACCGGCCCAATGTTTGCGATCCATCCAAGCGAGCGCAACGGATTCGTGTACGGTCCGACAGGAGTGAACGAGCTTCAGTCATTCACTTATTAGCAGCCTGTGGGAAAACCGATTCTGCCGTTGCTTTTGGGTGCGCTCACCACTGAAGTTGTTGCTTTTGGGTGGCGCAGCGGTTCACCGCTGCGATACCTGCTTGTTTTGACCACCGGCTTCAGCCGCTGCGGTCACACGGCGCCACTCCCGTGATGATTGGTCGCTACTTCACGTGACGAAGTGTGTCGTCTACAATTCGTGGCACCGAAATCCCATTCGTTCACTCATATACCAAGCGGAGATCTCCATGATTCGACGTTTCATTGCCCTGTTATTTCTCACCTTGGCAGCGGCTTTAACCCATGCCCAGCCTTCGTTGCCGTCCAGCTTTCAAGCAAAGACGATCCACAGCCCGGCAGGGGCAGACATTTTTGTGCGCTGGGGAGGAACTGGGCCGGTGGTACTCCTGATTCATGGGTACGCGGAGAACAGCGATTCGTGGGCTCCTCTCGCCGCTGATCTCATGAAGGACCACACCGTTGTAGTGCCGGACCTCCGCGGCATTGGACGTTCATCCAAGCCAGCCGATGGCTACGACAAGAAGACTCAGGCCAAAGATATGCGCGCCGTCGTAACCGCGCTGGGATACGACAAGACCTCGGTCGTTGCTCACGACATCGGCAACATGGTGGCCTACGCTTATGCCGCGACGTATCCCGACAAAGTTGAGAGGCTAGTCGTCATGGACGCACCGATTCCTGGGATTGATCCATGGAACGAGATTCTCCTGAATCCCGGAGTATGGCACTTCAACTTTCACGGACCCGATGCGGAACGGCTAGTGGCCGGGCGCGAGCGAATTTATTTTGACCGGATCTGGAACGACTTTACCGCCGATCCTGCTCAGCCTGACGAGGCCACCAGGAATTTCTTTGCCGCCACTTACGCGCAGCCTGGTGGAATGCGCGCAGGCTTCGCACAGTTCACCGCCTTCTCGCAAGATGCCAAGGATAATAAGGTCTTCGAACAAACCAAGCTGACGATGCCTGTGATGGCGGTCGGTGGAGAGAAGTCCTTCGGTCCCCTCCAGGCGGTCATCATGCGTCATGTAGCGACCAACGTGCAGGAAGAGGTGGTCGCAGGTTCCGGACATTGGCTGATGGAGGAAAAACCCGCCTATACGGTGGCACTGATTCGTAAGTTTCTCGACGGGCCAGTGGTTGTGCATAGCGCAAGCGCCACTCGGCGACTGAAACGAGCGACGCCTCATTCACCTACTAGCCGACCTCAAACTCGCCATCACTGTTTTGCTTTGGGCGCTTCCTTCGTCTCGCTTTTTTGCTTTGCGTCTTCCGTCCACGGCGGAACCACTCCAACAACCCGCGCATACGCGATCGACTGTCCGAGATGCTCTGCCGCATGCCGCACTACAAACAGCAGAACACCGCGTTCGGTGTTTTTTCCGCCGAACCAATCGAATGATTTGTCGAGATCGGCGTCCGGCATTGCAGTAATCGCTTTTCGAGCGTGTGCGAATGAGTCCTGCAACGTGGCGATCACTTTTGCCTTATCCGTCGTCGACTTCTCGAGGTTCTTGATATCGATTCCACTCGGTGGCGGCGTCCCCACTAGTTTGTAGAGGTTGTAGTTCGCGGCCGAGACATGCAGGAAGACCTCCGCGAACGACCGGACATCGGGCGCGGGCCTCCAGGTATATTTGTCGGCCGGGATCGCTTGCGCCAGTCGGACAAATTTGTCCTGCTGAATCATTACCTCGGCCATCACCTCCGACCGGTATCCGGTGACCCCGGGAGTTCCATCCTTATAAGGATTAACTTGAGCCGTTAGACCTGTCGGCGCCAGCGTCACTACCAAAACCAAGACTGGGATCCAAAGACGATTCATAACCCCTCTTTCCCGATTTCCGCTCCCGGTTGATCCCCCAGGAACGGCAGTTCGTAGGTCATTTATTTGTAAGTGCGTCGAGGATTGTAGCCCAGGTAAGTTGAAGAGCAGTCTTAGGGAATGTCAATAAATTGTCAAATCGCTGTCATTTTCTATTCCGAAATGTGCCAATAACCTGATTCCACGCTACAGTTTAGGGGTATCATACATGCCTGTTATGGCATGGCGCGGGGTTCGCCAATGCTCAAGAGCTCAATTTCAGGTTCAACCATGGAACCGGTCTCAGTAACGGGAGACAAAATCCTGATCATTGAAGATGACCGGGCCGTGCAGAAGGCACTTCGACGGTTGTTCGAAGGCGAAGGCTTCGCCGTCGAAGTCGCCGGCAACGGCGCCGAAGGCCTCGAACTGTTTCGCGCCGCGCCACCTTCTGTCCTGGTTCTCGATTTGAGCCTGCCCGGCACCCCCGGTCAGGATGTATGCCGCGAAATCAATCAGGCAGCACCGAACCTGCCCATCATTATTCTGAGCGCCCGCACCGAAGTCATGGATAAAGTCCTCCTTCTGGAATTGGGCGCGCACGACTATGTCACCAAGCCCTTCAGCCCCCGCGAATTGCTCGCGCGCGTGCGAACCGCTATGCGCCGCCGTGCCATCGCCGCGCCAATCGCCGACTCCTTCAGCTTCGACGACGTAAAAGTGGACTTCACAAAAATGGAGTTGCGCCGCGACGGCGTCCTCGTCCCCATGACGTCGCAGGAATTCAAAGTCCTCAAATTCATGATCCAGAATGCCGAGCGGGTCTTGTCGCGCGAAGAACTACTGAACCAGGTTTGGGGATACCGGAATTATCCCAGCACCCGTACAGTCGACAACCACATTCTCCGTCTGCGCCAGAAGCTGGAAAAAGACAGTGCGAACCCATTGCACTTCCGCACAGTCCACAGCGCCGGCTACAAGTTCGTGCCGTAAAAAAACGAGGTTTCAAGGCTTTAGCGTTTCAAGGCTTCAATGATAGCAAGGTTTCAAAGTCGCAAGCCGGGAAAAGTTTGAGTAAGGTTCTACTTCTTCAATTTGACTTCATGAATTCTGACTTGCTCTTCTGACTTGCTACTTCGGCAACCTGAACCTTTCCTTACCATGAATGGCATTCGTCTACGCACCAAGTTCCTGCTCTCCATGGTCGCTGTTTCGGCGACGTTAACGTTCGCCACCTTATTGGTGGTGCAACACACCGTCCAACAGCAAGTGCGGCAAGGCATTCAGCGCGACCTGCAAGACTCCGTCTCCGCCTTCCATAACTTCCAGCAACAGAGGGAAGCCACTCTCGAGCGCTCCGCCGCCCTCCTCGCGGACCTGCCCAACGTGCGCGCCATGATGACCACGCGCGATGCCGCCACTATTCAGGACGCCTCCCGCGGTTTGTGGCGCCTCGCCGGCAGCGATCTGCTCTTGCTGGCCGACGCTTCCGGCCGAGTCGTGGCTTTGCAGGCGGCTCCTCAAGAAATCACGATCGCTCACGGACAGGAATTTCTCCCGCAAGTCGTCTCGCGCGAGGAGACGCGTCACTGGTGGTATGTCGAAGGACACCTCTACCAGATTTTTCTGCAAGATATCTACTTCGGCCCGCAAAGCGAACACAAGGTTCTCGGATACCTCTTGCTCGGTTACGAGATCGATGACCGCTTCGCGCGCGAATTGAGCCGTATCTCCGCCAGCGAAGTCGCCTTCCGCTATGGAGACACGATTGTCCGTAGCACACTGAAACCTGCACAGGAATCGGAGCTACTGAAAGTCGCTCCTCGAAAAGCTCCCGGCGGGATGTTGGAATCCGATCAGATTCGACTGGGGGAAGAGCGCTTTCTCGCGAGCTCAGTCGATTTGCCTTCTTCCGTCGGAGTTGCCGGAGCCCCCGCGCGTCAATCTGTGGGTCCTGAAATCCTTCGACCAGGCGACCGCCTTCCTCAGCAGCCTGAATGAACTCCTGCTCGCTCTCGGATTAACCGCGGTTCTTGCCGGAAGCCTTCTCGTCTACATCATCTCCCAGGCTTTCACGCGCCCTCTCGAAAACCTCGTCGCCGGCGTGCGCGCCTTGGAGCAGGGCGACTACGCCTATCCGCTCCAGCAACACGGCAATGACGAAGTGGCCGAAGTGACCGGAACATTCGATCGAATGCGCACGAGTCTGCAGCGCACGCAACGCGAACTGCTCGACGCGGAACGGCTTGCCACCATCGGCCGCATGGCAAGTTCCATCTCGCACGACTTGCGGCATTCCCTCGCGGCCGTGATGGCCAACGCCGAGTTTCTTTGTGAGAGCAACCTCTCCAACGGGCAGCGCGAAGATCTCTACGCCGAAATTCGCATTGCCGTTGACCAGATGACCGACCTCATCGAATCTCTGCTGGAATTTTCCCGCACCCGCGAATCATTGCGGCCTTCTTATGGCGACGTGCGCTCCGCCGTCGATCGCGCCGTACAGGGAGTCAAAGCGCACCCCGAATTCCAGCGCATACGAATCCGAATCACCAGCGAGGGTCTCACCGAAGGCTGGTTCGACTTCAAGAAACTCGAGCGCGCTCTCCTCAACTTGCTGCTCAACGCCTGCGAAGCCGTGTCGCCGGATTCCGGCAAGGTTGATGTCAGCTTGCGCCGGATCGGCGAAAAGCTGGAAATTCGCGTCGAGGATAACGGTCCGGGAATCGCCGAATCCGTGCGCGAAAAATTATTCGATCCTTTCGTCAGCCACGGCAAGGAAAACGGCACCGGAATGGGACTTACCGTGGTCCAGAAAATCGTGCAGGATCATGGTGGGGAAGTGATCGTAGAGCAGACGTCGGGTTTGGGCACGACATTCCGTATCAACATGCCGCTGAGTCCCGCGCCCGAAAATGTGCTCGCAGCGAAGCACAGCAGCTAGCGCTGGTTTCTGTAAGAAAGTCTTGTACTCAAGTGAAATCTGTTCTGGTGGGGGGACGACATGAGGAAAAGGCACTCGTTCGAGTTCTGGTCGCGACGTATTGCAATCGGTTTACTGCTGCTCGAAGTTTTACTTTGCAGCGCGGCGACCCTCGCCCAACAACCACCCATTCCCCTCGTCTTCTTTGCAATCGGATTCTTTGACCGATGCCGTTCGCACGTTGAGCGATCAGGTCCGCCAACTCCAGCAGTCCGTCGCCGATATGCGCTCTGACTCCGAACGGGCCCGCGCCGAAACCCGTCAGCTCCGCCGCGAAGTAGAGGAGTTGCGCGCCGGTACTCAGCCCCGCAGTGCCGTAGTCATGGAAGCCGTAGCCAGAACCGAAAACACCACCGCCACCTCACCGCATAGCAACCCCCCAGCAAAACGATCAGGAGGACCAGCAAAGATCCTCCCGAACTGCCACCCTCGACGAGCAATACGATCTGCTTAGCGGCAAAGTAGACGACCAGTATCAGACCAAAGTCGAGAGCGCTTCAAAATACCGGATGCGAATCTCCGGCATCGTCCTCACCAACTTGTTTGCCAATCAGGGAACTGTCGACAATATCGATCTCCCCACCCTCGCCTACGCGCGACCGGCCTACTACACCAGCGGCAGTTTCGGAGCCACCCTCCGCCAGTCTGAAGTCGGCTTCGAAGTCTTTGGCCCGCGTGTCGCCGGCGCCAAAACCCGCGCCGATCTCCAACTCGATCTCGCCGGCGGCTTCCCGACCACTCCCAACGGCATCAATTCCGGACTCATGCGCCTCCGCACCGCCACCATGCGCATGGATTGGGTCAACACTTCAGTCGTCGTCGGACAAGACGGCCTCTTCTTCTCTCCCGGCGCGCCCACCTCCTTCGCCACCCTTGCCACTCCCGCGCTCTCCTACGCCGGCAACCTCTGGAGCTGGGTTCCGCAAGTCCGCGTCGAACACAAAATCGCTCTGACCGATACCTCGGCCTTTCTCTTTCAGGCAGGCATCCTCGATCCCGTCAGTGGAGAAGCTCCCTCGACCGGCTACTATCGCCAGCCCACCGCCGGAGAAGCCTCCCGTCAGCCCGCCTTCGGCACGCGCGTCGCTTGGACCCACGATGTCTTCGGCCAGCCTCTTCGCATCGGCTTCGGCGGCTACTACTCCCGCCAGAACTACGGCTTCTCGCGCACCGTCGACGCCTGGGCCGCCATGAGCGATCTCGAACTCCCTCTCAGCCGCCAGTTCACGCTCAGCGGAAAGTTCTATCGCGGCAAAGGACTCGGTGGCCTCTATGGCGGAATCGGTCGCAGCGTTCTCTTCAGCGGCGATCCCACCGATCCCAACACCGAGATTCAGGCCCTGAACACCGTCGGCGGCTGGACCCAACTCAAGTACCATCCCACGCCCAAGCTCGAGTTCAACGCCGCCTTCGGCATGGACAATCCCTATGCCTCCGACCTCGAATACTTTCCTTACGCGCAGTCCTACGGAGATGCTGCACTCTCCAAGAATCGCTCCGGCTTCGCCAACTTCATCTACCGTCCGCGTTCCGATTTGCTCTTTTCCGCCGAATACCGTCGTATCATTACCAACACAATCACCAGCGGCGCGGAATCCGCCGGTCACCTGAACCTGATGATGGGCGTGCTCTTTTAACTGAATCCAGTTTGCATTTGCTTCGACTGAGAATGATCCAATGAAGTCCAGAAATCCGCTGCTCTTCGGACTATTGCTGGCCCTTTGCGCACACGCCCACGCGCAAACCGCCACCGTGCGCGGACGAGTCGAAGTCGTGCGTGACGCCGCCGCTGACAGCAAATCCGACAAAGACAGCGACAAGAAAGACGCCAAGCAGTCGCCTGAAAAAGGAAAGCCTGCCGCCAAGAAGCATCACATCGCGTCTCCTTCCGCCGTCGTCTGGCTCACCCCCGCTCCCGGCAGCGGACTCGACCTCGATCCGCCCAAGCCCACTCCCGGCTCCAATCCGCGCCTTGTCCAGCGCAACAAAAGTTTTGAGCCTCACGTCCTAGTCGTGCCCGCCGGATCCCAGGTCGAGTTCCCCAACCGCGACCCCTTCTTCCACAACGTCTTCTCGCTCTTCGAAGGCAAGCGCTTCGATCTCGGACTCTACGAAGCCGGTACCACCCGCATGGTCCGCTTCGATCGTCCCGGCATCAGCTACATCTTCTGCAACATCCATCCCGAGATGAGCGCCGTCATCATCACCATGGGAACTCCTCTTTACTCAATCGCCTCTGACGATGGCCAAGTCAGCATCGCCAACGTGCCCTATGGACGCTACCTCCTCCATATCTGGAGCGAAGGTCTGGGCCCCGAAAACGAAAAGCCTCTCACCCGCGAAATCACCATCGGAGAAAACGCCACCTCTCTCGGCATGATCCGCGTCCCCGAAGCCACCACCCAAAGCATGGCCCACAAAAACAAATACGGCCGCGAATACGACGCACCCACGCCCGACAGCTCCGTCTACAAGCAGCAGTAGACGCGTCGTTGGTCGCTCGTTGTTGGTCGTTCGGGGCGTCGTTTGCTGTTCGCTGGTCGTCGTTCGCTCTTCGCCATCCGTACATAGCTAGAAAGCCGAAAGCCGAGAGCCGAGAGCCCAAAGCCCAAAGCCCAAAGCCCAAAGCCCAAAGCCCAAAGCCCAAAGCCTGTCCCTTCCCCTTTTTTCGGCAAAGTACGAAAATCAAACCATGAACCTCGACAAGATGCTCAAGAAATACCGCATCGAACACGGCAAGCACTTCCGCCTGAAGGATCACGATCCCGCCGACACGCACGGCCTCGACTCCGACTCCAAGCCGCAAGCCAAGAAGCTCCTCGCCGACGGAATCGCCGATCTCGACCGCCTCCAGAACATCCTCGCCGCTCAGGACCTCTGGGGCATGCTCATCATCTTCCAGGCCATGGACGCTGCCGGAAAAGACAGCACCATCAAGCACGTCATGTCGGGAGTCAATCCCCAGGGCGTCAACGTCACTCCTTTCAAAGTTCCTACCGAGGACGAGTTGAAGCACGGCTATCTCTGGAGAACCAGCCAGCATGCTCCCGCACGCGGCACCATCGGCATCTTCAACCGCTCTTACTACGAAGAGGTGTTAGTCGTCCGCGTTCACGCCGAAGCCCTCGCCAACGAAAAGCTTCCGCCCTCGCTCGTCACCAAACACATCTGGGACGAGCGCTACGAAGACATCAATAACTTCGAGCGCTACCTCACGCGCAACGGAATCGCCGTCGTCAAATTCTTTCTCCACGTTTCGAAGCAGGAGCAGGAGCGTCGCTTCCTCGAACGCCTCGACACCCCCGAAAAGAACTGGAAGTTTTCCGCCGCTGACATTCACGAACGCAGCTTCTGGAACGACTATCAGCAAGCCTACGAAGATGCCATCTCGAACACCGCGACCAAACACGCACCTTGGTATGTAGTTCCCGCCGATCACAAATGGTTCACTCGCCTCGTAGTCGCGCAAGTCATCGTCGACGAACTAAAGAAGATGGATCTCCACTTCCCAAAACTTACCGGGGACCAAAAGAAATCCCTGGAAGCAGCCCGCAAGCAGCTATTGAAAGAGAAGGATTAAAAGAATAAGCGACTTAGAGAACAGTCTCTGGCACTTCCGCTGGTTTATGGTATTTACCACTTAGGACTGGCGACTCCGCCTTTGGTGGTCCTTTAAACTCAAAGACTTAGGAACTATTATCGCCAGGTCTCTGAGTTTAAAGGGGTTACTATCAAAGTATTCAAACCTACAGAGATCAGATCGATAGCATGGCTTTCCCCAAATAGAAGTTGGAGAACGCCGGTCATTGGCCGATATGTGTAAGAGCAGTCCTTTAAGGTCTCGTAAGGAAGAAGACAAAGACAACGCTTAGATGGGCTCTTCTTGGATTGACGTGTTACTAGAGTGTACTGGTGTGATGGGGATCACTTTCACTTGTGAAGTTATAGGGCCACACTTCTCTTAGTTCACCCCCGGTCACATTCATACGTGGACAAACGTCCAGGGTACTTATTTGGATAAACGTCTAGTTCTAACCAAGGCACTTCGTTGGGCCGCAATTGCTTTAATTCTTGCGACGGGGGTTGAGGCCTTCACGCTGGTTGCCCTTCCGTCGTTCTCGGTTCGCCACCCGCATGTTCTGGCAGTGCTCCTTTGCGGCTTCGTTATTTTCTTGATGAACCTCAGGTATTTTCACTCAGAGAAAGTTGAACGGGAAAAGCTCACCGCCGAGCTCATCCATCACCTGCCCGAGATGGCTTGTATGACCGACGACAAGGGCGGGTTGATCCATTGGAATTCGAACCTTGCAACCACGCTCGGCTACACCGATCAGGAAGTTGCCGGCATTAACTTGCTTGAAACAGTCGCCGAGCGCGAGCGAAACAATGCGGCCAACGCAATTGCCGCGACATTCGTCGACGGAGCGGCCAAATTTGAATCTGTCGTTGTCGCAAAAGACGGAACCGAGATCCCGTGTCTCCTGACGGGTGCTCGTATCGTTCTTAACGATCGGGTTGCGATGCTCGGACTCGCGCTCGACTTGCGGAAACGCCGCGCTGCAGAGCAATCGTTGCGCGTGAGCGAAGAGAAGTATCGCGCGCTGATTTCCAGCATCCCAGAGGTTGTCTGGAAAACCGATGGCCAAGGCAACGTCATCTTCGTGAGTGACCAGATCGAAACAGTCCTCGGCTATTCTGCGTCTGAGTTCTACGAGCATGGAGATTCCATCTGGTTCAATTCAGTCCACGCGGGCGACAAGAAGAAGGTGAAGGAGGCATTTGAAGCGCTCGTTCGAGATGGGACATCCTACGATCTTGAATGCAGGGCACAAAAGAAAAATGGAGAATGGTTCTGGGCTCACGACCGCGCCTCTGCCTCCATTGAGGCTGGTGGTGTGCGCCTCATCACGGGTCTTCTTTCCGACATCACCGGCCGAAAGAAAGCTGAAGAAGCGAAGGAACTGCTCTCATCCATCGTGGAGCTTTCTCAGGATGCCATCATCGCCAAAAACCTTCAGGGCATCCTTACCAGTTGGAACCCGGCAGCCGAGAGAATGTACGGGTACTCCGCAACCGAAGCACTCGGGCAGCATGTTTCGATTCTTTTGCCCCCCGAACGGCGCGCCGAACTCGACGCTATCATTGAGCGCATCCAGAGTGGTCAGGCAATCGAAAATATGGAGACCCAGCGCCTGACCAAGCAAGGCAAACTGGTCGATGTTTCTGTTTCAATTTCACCAATAAAGGACGCGATGGGACAAATTGTCGGGGCCTCCGCTATCGCCCGTGACATCACTCTCCGCAAAAGAGCCGAAGAGCAATCGCAGTTGCAATCAGCCGCCCTCGAGGCTGCCGCCAATGCCATCCTCATCACAAAAAACGATGGCACAGTCATTTGGGCCAATCCCGCATTTACCACCCTCACTGGGTATAGCCGTGAAGAAGTAGTCGGGAAAAATCCACGCCTCTTGAAATCTGGGCAGCAACCTGACAGTTATTACGCGGAAATGTGGAAGACAGTTTCTTCTGGGCAGGTTTGGCAAGGCGAGATGGTCAACCGTCGAAAAGACGGGACGGACTATACGGAAGAAATGACCATCACCCCTATGTCTGCGAACGAGGGCATTAACAAGTACTTCATCGCCATCAAGCAGGATGTCACGGAACGAAAAACTCTTCAGAAACAATTACAGCAGGCACAAAAAATGGAGGCGATCGGACGACTCGCCGGCGGTGTAGCCCACGACTTTAACAACATGCTGGGTGTTATCAGCGGCTACAGCGAACTGCTCAAGCTCCGGGATAACCTGGATGAAAAGTCTTTGCATTATTCAGAGGAAATTCACATTGCGTCGAAAAGGGCTGCCGCGCTGACCCAGCAGTTATTGGCTTTCAGCCGCAAGCAGATCATCCAGCCCCGCGTGGTAGAACTCAATGAAGTTGTCAGCCATCTGGCCAATATGCTGCGCCGGCTGATCGGAGACGATATTGAACTCTCCCTCAAGTTCTCTTGTTCCGAATCTCGAGTCAAAGTGGATCCAGGGCAAATCGAACAGGTCATCATGAACCTGGCTGTGAATTCCCGCGACGCCATGCCTGAGGGCGGTAAACTCACCATCGAATCGTCCGTATGCAATTTGGATGACTCCTATGCCCTTCACCACAAGCCGGTAGTGCCTGGCCGCTATGTGCTGTTATCGATTTCGGATACAGGATTCGGAATGGACCAGGACACGATGTCCCGTCTCTTCGAACCGTTTTTTACGACCAAGGACCTCGGAAGAGGGACCGGGCTCGGTCTGTCCATTGTCTATGGGATTGTCAAACAATCCGAAGGTTACATCTGGGTTTATAGCGAACCTGCGGTCGGAACAACTTTTAAGATCTACTTACCTCTCAGATCAACAGCCGCCGCGCGCCTCGTGGCTCAACCTCCAATCGAGTCAACCAGGGGCTCCGAAACCGTCTTGTTAGTGGAAGACGATGCGAATCTCCGATCTTTGATAGCCGAGATGTTAAAAGGTTTAGGCTACAACATCGTTCCATGTGAAAGCGGCACTGCCGCTTTGGACCTGGTTGGCAAACAGAACATACCAGTTCACGCCCTCATCACCGATATCATGATGCCCGGTATGGATGGCCGCGAGTTAGCCGACAGATTAATTACCCGGTTGCCGCAACTGAAGGTGCTCTACATTTCCGGCTACACCCATGACAGTTCCGTGCAGGCAAGAACACTGAACGAAGGCGAAGCCTTCTTGCAAAAACCTTTCTCCCTCTCGGACTTGACCCGGACGCTGAGGGACGTGATCGACAAGGAAAAACCTCGCACGACAGCCGCCAGCGGGAACGCGTAAACGATCACTACTCCCATCGAAATCAACAATTACATTCATTGACCGCGTCCTGACTGTAAAGGCGATGTTACAACAGTAATCTCTGCAGGTCCGTTATGTGGCCTATCGTCGTGCGCGTCAGGAGCATTTTAAGTAAGCTTATGACGCTGGAAGTATGCGCCCAGGATTACAAATTACGGCTCGGAAAGTTTTTACAGGTCTATTTTGCATTGTGGGATGTTTCTATTTCGTGGCCGACACAGTGACCGCATGCTACTACGAGGCCGTGATGCCTCGCCTACCTCAGCCGATGATGGGAAGGGTTTACCGCGCAGGGTGGTCCAAGATGGGTGTCGTTTATCTCAACGGCAGGGAGTTCGCATGGGTAAATTTCCTGCGTTATGACATGATGACGGCAACTGGCATATGTCTTGTCCTTGTAGCCATTTTCGTCGTCCTACCCCAAGCACGTCGTGAGAATCGTCCGTAAATAAGGGCGCATTCTAAGTTCTCGTTAACGAAATCTCGCAATTTTCACAATCCTGCCGGGTGCCCAACTCATTCGCGCTTTTTGTGAATGAGTGCGATTGCGCCGCACTACGGATTGTCATCCCGAACGAAGTGAGGGATCCGCAGTCTCCACCACTGACCCCTAAACAATTGTCATCCCAAACGAAACAGAGGATCGATGCACCATGGCTTACACTCAAACCACATGCTCAACCGGGGCTACGCCTACACCACCATCATCAGCGGCAAACATCATGGGCAAACCCTGCTCTCCCATTTGGCAAGCCTTTACCCCCACTCAACTCCAGAAGCCTGGCAACAAAATCTGAACAACGGCGAAGTCGCCCTCAACGGCATGACCGCCACCGGAAGCGAATCGGTTACCGTAGGCCAAACACTTGTCTGGAACCGTCCACCCTGGATCGAACCAGAATCTCCTCAACACTTCGAAATCCTGTTTGAAGATCACCACCTGTTGGCCGTCAACAAACCTGGCGGACTGCCCACTCTCCCCGGCGGCGGCTTCATGGAAAACACGCTACTGCGCCTGGTGCAAAAGCAAACCCCCAACGCAAACCCGGTCCACCGGTTAGGCCGAGGCACAACCGGCATCGTTCTCTTCGCCAAAACAGCGCAGGCCGCCGCTAAACTAGGCGCGGACTGGAACACACCCAGAATTCAAAAAATCTATTGGGCGCTGGCTCAAAACATGGCACAGCACGACGCCTACGAAATCCTCACACCCATCGGACTTGTACCGCACCCGCGCATCGGCATGGTGTGGGCCGCCAACCCGAGTGGCAAACCGTCAAAGTCATTGGCGAAGGTGATCTCACGGGCGCCAGGCAGCACGGCGTCTTTGTGTCCAGTTGTGCCCGCGTTTTGTGATAGCGGGCAAGCCCGGCAAGCAAGCAGCACAGCGTCACCCTGCACACCAGGCACCACAACATTTGAGGTAAGCCTAAATTCGGGCCGCCCTCATCAAATCAGAATCCATCTGGCATCCATCGGCCATCCGCTGGTAGGCGATCCTCTGTACGGTTTATCCGGCCAGCCTCTTGAAAATCTCCCCGGCCTCCCGGGCGATGGCGGATATTTTCTGCACGCCCGATTTCTGAATTTCCACCACCCCATCACCGGAGAACAAATCAATCTTGAGGCAGCTCTGCCGTCGGGATTTTCATTGCAGCAGTAGATTCATGGCGGGAATTAATCAGGGTGGCCGTTGAAAACCTGAAAAATTGGGGATGGACGGAACGTTTCCGAGTCTTTCAACAAATGGAAACTAGTGAACGTCCCGTCTGTCCCCACATTTCACCCACATTTCATGTCCCCACATTTCACCACATTTCATCTGTCGCATGAATCGTTACAGGCCTTTACACAGCCGATCGGATCGCCTCGATGAGAGAGGTGGTTGATCCTCGCGGGGGCCTTGCTATGTGGTCGTCACTGTCACAGCCTGACGCACATACCGGCTGCTTTCCAGTTGCTGAACCATGAAGGCTGCCAGATCGGCCCGCCCGATCTTGTGCGCCTTCTCGCCGCTTTCCGTGCTCAGCACCCTGGCAATGCCGGTCTTCTCGCCGTCGGTCAACATCGGCGGCCGCACCAGCGTCCAGTCCAGCTTGCTGCCTTCGATCTCGGCCTCCATGCCCGCCTTGTCGACCAGCAGACCCCGCAGAAACGTCCTCATCAGCAGGTGCTCGTTGAAAAAACCGGCGTTCCTGACACTCTCGCCCGCACCAACTACCGAAATCTTCAGCAATCGCCGCACGCCATTGCGCCGCATCGCGTCCACAATATTGTGTGCCGCGCTCGTTTCCATCGTCGTCACTTTCCACGGCGTCTTGCCGCCCAGCGCGTCGATCACCGCGTCCTGTCCGGCGACCGCAACGTCGACCGCGGCTGCGTCCAGCACGTCGCCCGCAACAACTCTGACATTCGCCTTCTTGTACTGCGCGGCACCGCGCACGAAAGCCGTCACCTTATGCCCGGCCGCCAGTGCCTCATTTACCAGCGCTTCTCCGCTCTTGCCCGCTGCTCCAATCACTAGAACTTTCATCGCATTCTCCTTTGCCTCGTATTTGGCCGCCTATCCAAATGAGCGACCTGACTATTAGAGGCTCGTACAAACCATTGGTTGCAAAATAATCATTGGTTACATAACCAATGGTTAGAAAGTAACACTCGGTCGCAACAATCATCAAAATGGACTAAGCTATTGAAAGTGACATCCACATCACCAAGTCGCCGGGTAGAGCGCAAGGAGAGGTTGCGGGGCGAAATCCTTGCGGCTGCAGGTAAATTGTTCGCCGATCGCGGTTACGAAGCCGTGACGCTTCGTGAGATCGCTAAAGAAATCGGTTACACGCATGCCGTGATCTACCAGCATTTTCCGGACAAATCACACATTCTTGCCGAGTTGAGCCGCGAGACGATCGGGCTGATGATTCAGAACTTCGACGCGATTGCCGCTAAATATCTCGCACCGAAAGAGCGCCTTTTTGCGACCTCGCGCGGATTGATTCAATTCTGCATTGCCCATCCACAGCAGTTCCGCAACGTCTTCTTCGGGCCTGAGAACCGCAACGGCGTCCGAGCTGGACAATATATCAATGACATTGGCGCGCCGTTGTTCGGACGTTTCGTGCAGCTCTTTTTCGATGTTGCTAAGGAAGAAGGATTGCCAAACAGGGATGACATCGTGATAGCCCATACCTGGTGGTTTACGATCTTTGGTCTCGCCACACTCATGGTCATCCAAGGGGTTGTGCCTGACTTGCCTGACCAGACTCTCGTGGTCGAGCAAACGATCGCAACCCTTTGGGCGGGCGTTAAGGCTGTTCCGCGATTGCCGAAGAGAGCAATCGCTAAGCGATCCGGCCGTTCGAATGCCTCAAAGCGACACTAGCTTCTGTCTACTTTTCTGGTGTCACGGCGGGCCGGCAAAGCTGGAGACTTTGAGAGAAGGTAAGCCTAATGCTGATCGTGGTCTGCTTCGGTCGATTTTGGATCCTTCAAAACCACGTCTGAGGTATTCACCAGGATTGGCCCCGACAACTCGCTTGAACGCCTTACTGAATGCGGCGTCGGACTCGTAACCGACCGACCGAGCGACGTCTATGAGCTTTTTGTCACGCTGTTGTAGTAACTGCATCGCCTTCTGCATCCGCCACTCGGTTACATATTCCAGTGGTGTTTGTCCGAGTAGCTCTTTGAAACGTGCTGCGAATGCGGAGCGAGACATGCCCGCCGCTTCAGCCAGGGATTCGACCGTCCAGGGTGTATTCACTCTGTCGTGAATGGCACTCAGAGCAGCGCCTATTTGAGGATCGAAAATTGCACGAAGCCATCCTTTGTTGCGTTCCGGTCCCGACGCGATATGCGCCCGGAGTACCTGGATAAACAGAACCTCGGCCAGCCGACTCGCGACGACTTCAGATCCCGGCGCCTGTTCTGCCATCTCTGACGCGAGCGCCTGCACTGTGGTGTGAAGAGCAAGCGTGCGTGCCTGATCGGCCTTCATCAAAATGAAGTTCGGCAATAACTGAGTGATCGGCCTCAGGCTGGCGCGATCGAAACTCAAGGATCCACAGACGATTGTCGTCGGTGCGCCACCGCCGCCACAAAGAGCGACATTGCCGTTGGCCTTGGCCCCGATCTCGCGGAAGCTCCACCTCGGACGTGTTCGCGGGCTGTCGCGCAAAACAATCGAAGTCCCCTTAGCCAGTAAAAAGCAATCACCACCGGTGAGGGGAATCGGCTCCGCAATCCCTTCCACACTCAGCCAGCAGTTGCCGCGCGAAAGCATGGCGAAGTGCGCCAAATCTGTGGGTGACATCTTTTTGTCGGAAGGCGTGACTTTTTCTTCGGTCTGGTTTTCCTGTTTTATGCCCCACGGGGCTGTGGCTTCGAGCCTGTGCAGACCGAAAGCGGTTACGTGCATCGTTCTGAAGATGTCTGTTATCGGATCCAACTTAGCCTCTCTCGTTTGGACGAATGGACAAAATATTAGGACTCCTGAGCAGTTCTCGTCCACCGCCAAAGAACTCTACTCTACTGTACCGAATGTTACGCATCTACCGAAGGGAGCAATTATGGGAAAGCTTGAAGGAAAAGTTGCAGTCATCACGGGTGGATCGAGCGGCATGGCGCTGGCGAGCGCCAAGCGCTTCGTTGAAGAAGGCGCCTACGTTTTCATCACGGGTAGGAGGCAGGAGCAGCTCGATGAGGCCGTCAAGCTGATTGGCCGAAACGTGACCGGCGTGCGCGGTGACGCGGCCAATCTCGACGACCTCGACCGTCTGTTCGATACGGTCAAGCGGGAAAAGGGCAAGATCGACGTCCTGTTCGCGAGCGCTGGCAGGGGCGAGGCCTTACCACTGGGCGAGATTACCGAGCAGCACTTCGATGCGACCTTCGGCCTGAATACGCGCGGAACGCTGTTTACGGTTCAGAAGGCGTTGCCGCTGTTCAACAATGGCGGATCGATAATCATGACCGGATCCGTTGCTTCGGTGAAAGGTTTTCCTGGTTTCGGCGTGTATGCGGCGAGCAAGGCAGCATTGCGCTCCTTTGCTCGCACGTGGCTCAACGAACTGAAGGGCAGAAATATCCGGGTGAACGTGCTGGGGCCGGGGCCGATCGCCACACCGATGCAGGAAGAAGTTCTCACCAAGGAAGCGAAGGAGATGTTCGAATCCCTGATCCCGCGGGGAAAGATGGGTCAACCTGAGGAAATCGCGACGGTCGCGCTGTTTCTTGCTTCCGACGATTCCAGCTTCGTGAACGGGGTGGAGTTGAATGTCGACGGCGGCATGACGGCCATCTGACGTTTGCAGACCTCTGCTAGCGGCTGACCTTCCGGTGGCCAGCAAAAGTGATTTACCGCGGGACGTTTACGGAAGGTCGCCACAGAACAGAATTTGATGTCCCGCGCCGTCGAAGGCTGGGAATCAATATCAACACGGATCGGAGAAACATTATGAGCTACGCAATTGTAGGATTCGGAAAGATAGGCCAGGCTCTCGCCCACGCGTTTGCCCGTAAAAACATCGACGTAACCGTTGCGAGTCGCAAGCCGCCTGAGGCGTTGGCGCCGCAGGCTCGGGCGATTGGATCCACCGTCGTCGCCAAGTCGCTGCGGGATGCACTTGAGGCCGACACCATCATCCTGGCGGTCCCGTTCGGGGAACATCGCGAAGTTGCGAAGGCCCTGCCGAGTTGGAAAGGCAAGACGGTCATCGACGCGATGAACTCGTTTCCAGTCCCACCTGAGGAATTGGACAGTCTCCCGTCCTCCGCGTTCGTTGCGAGGTCTTTCATCGGTGCCAAACTCGTGAAAGCTTTCAATCACCTGGGTGCAGCCATTTTGGCTACGGATCCGATCGTCGAAGGGGGCCACCGGGTCGTCTTTCTGTCGAGCGACGACGAGGACGCGATCACTCCCGTGGCGGATTTGGCCAAACAACTCGGGTTCGCACCCGTCAAGCTGGGAAAGCTCAACGAGGGTGGCGCGCTGGTGCACGCACGCGGCCGCACTTGGGGTCAGCTCATCTTCCAGGATTTGTTCAAGAAGCAGCAGTAACTGAACTGGGAGGTCTGCCTCCTCGACCCGGAAAGGCCGTGACAGGACGGCTGGCCCACTTCTCGGAACCGATTATGACGTCTTGATTGCCGACTGAATATTAGCTGAGGGTGCCCCACTTCTCGCGCTTTTCGAGAAGTGGGCCTTCACACTGCCGACACCTTGTGGTTTTGCAAAGCTGGGGGAAAACCGGGACTGTCCCCGGTCTTTTATGGGCCGCCAACCCGAGTGGCAAACCGTCAAAGTCATTGGCAAAAGTGATCTCACGCACCGCAGCACCACAACATGTGAGGTAAGCCTGGATTCGGGACGCCCTCATCAAATCAGAATCCATCTGGCATCCATCGGCCATCCGCTGGTAGGCGATCCTCTGTACGGTTTTATCCGGCCAGCCCCTTGAAAATCTCCCCGGCCTCCCGGGCGATGGAGGATATTTCCTGCACGCCCAATTTCTGAATTTCCAACACCCCATCACCGGAGAACAAATCAATCTTGAGGCAGCTTTGCCGGGCGGATTCTCATTGGATGAATAGGTTCACGGCGGGAATCAAATCGGAACAATTCGGGGACAGAAGAATTGGGGGCAGTTCCGCGTGTCCCCACATTTCCTGTGATTTGATGGAGAGCAACCGCAATCGGGCACAGTGCCCGTCCATCTTGGCTGGGAAATACTTTCTTGGATCGAAAGTGTCAAGGTCGATCATCGCGGATAGGTGAAACTAACCTTTCTTCGCCGATTTGTTCATACGAGCAGACTACTTTCCTCGTCGTAGGCCACTGGTAGATGACTATCGTCGGTGCACCGTAGAGGATTGCTTTCGACCTGACATCGTCCAACGAAAAGCATCCGAGAAAAATCAAAGCAAGAGTTTGTCGGACTGTATAATGTGCGCCGTAGGTACTTAGTATGGCGCTTCCTAATCTGCTATTTATCGATACCAATATCTGGCTCGATTTTTATAGAGCCAAGAACGAGACGGGCCTGCAGCTGCTCGAACGTACTGAACAGATCGCCGATCGCATCATCGTAACGTTTCAACTCGAAAGTGAATTCAAGAAGAATCGCCAGGCCGCGATCGTCGATGGTATGAGTGCGTTGAAGGAGCCATCTCAACTATCCCGTCCGGGGATCTTCTCGAACGTGAAGGCTACGCAGATCATTGACCGCCACCTTGAGGAGGCTGAGAAGCGAGTAAAGAAGCTGCGCGAACGCCTCATCAAAGCATTGGATAATCCGGCACAAAACGATCCGGTATATCAGGTCTGTCAGCGCATTTTTCAGAAAATTGACGATCTGGCGCTAACTCGAAATGACATTACCAGACGCATCGTGAGACGCGCCGCGATGAGAAGATTTATGCATGGCTGCCCTCCGAGAAAAGCGGGTGACACCTCGTACGGAGATGCGTTCAATTGGGAATGGATGATTCGCTGTGCGGCGAAGAAGAAGGCTGGGCTCGTGATTGTTTCACGAGATTCAGACTATGGTGTCACGATAGGTAAAAGGTCCTATATCAACGATGAGCTGCGCCACGAGTTCAGCGACCGAGTAAGTCAGTCGCGGAAGTTGACCTTATACACACGTTTGTCGGAGGCTCTCAAGTCATTTGATGTCCCGGTGTCAAAAAAGGAAGAAGAAGCGGAAAAAGATCTCGTATCTACTTCAAATATTGCGTTGTCAAGCCTCGCTGCGGCCAAGTTCCCTTCCAATCTCGACATATATGATAAATATCTCCAGAGCGTCGATTGGGACCCTTCAACTCTCAGCAACAGAATCAATAGCTATCTCGGCGGTATCAATGTCGACCAATCAAGTCTTGACAAAATTAGCAACTATGTCCGCAGCATCAATCTTGACCAGGCAGATCTCAACACCAGAATCAACAACTATCTCCGCAGTATTAACTTGGACGAGTCAAAATTGAACACTCTTGCGGCTCTCGCTAGCGCTCAGGCTTCGCCACGTCCAACATCCAAGGAAGAGAAAAAAGATGGGGATGAAAGAGACCAAGACGAAAAGGACAAGGATACGTAAAGCTCCGCAGTTAGCAAGAAGAATGAGCGCCAAGTCGCGTGGTTAAAAGCCCCTCGTTCACCATGCACATTATCCTCGACTCTAACATCTACGCTGCTGATTACAGGATGAACGGCGTGGCTTTCCAAAGCCTATTTGAGTACATGCGCCGGACTGAATCGCGATTGGTGCTGCCGCGTGTCGTACGCGAGGAGGTGGTGATCGACTATGGTCGCCGTCTGAAGACAGGTGCCAAGGCCTTCGAGGATGCCTGTCGGAAATATCACCACCTCGATCTGGAGAGCGACGTTCTACACTTCCAAAAACCTGATGGCAAGTCCGCGATGATACAACTCAGAAGGAAGCTAATGAAACCAGCCGACGGGGTCGCTCCGATTTACTTCGATGAAATAACAGGAGATTTTCTTCAAGAAGCCTTCATGCGAGGTATCCACCGGACGAGGCCTGCGAACGACAATGGAGAAGAACTTCGCGATGTAATCCTCTGGTTGTGGACACTTGCGTATTCTGATAAGGCGGAAACCGAGGTGGTATTCGTTTCTGGCGACGGCGGCTTTTGGGCGGATGACGCAATTCACCCAGACATCGATCGCGATTTGAAAACCAAGAACGGAAAGCTGCACATCTACCGGTCCATTCAGGATTTTCTCAAAGCTCACGCACCGACTCCTATCGAGGTTACAGACAAGTGGGCTCAAACGCATTTTGAAATACAGAGCATCGAACGCGAACTGATTGATCGAGCGGCGCGAGAACTGAGTCGAGCAACCAGGGATATGATCAGTGCGCTTTCGATCAAGGAGTTTGAGGTAAAGACAGGCAAGTTGTACGAAGTGTCCGGCGACGCGCAATTTGCCGAACTCGATCTTCAGCTGACGTTTAAATTCCTCAGGACTCCATCTCCGCCACAGCAGCCGAATGCTTATGCGTCCTTATTTCAGTCGGGAGGGTTTGGTTCGGGATGGGGAGGAAAAACACCCTCGCAGAATGCTTTTACCGCACGCCTTCAAAATGTTCCCTATCTGTCCAATGTCAACCGATTACTTACTGAGCCAGAACCGGAACACCAACGGACCGAGCAAGTGGTGAAAATGCTTGAGTGCAAGGCGGAAGCGAGAGTCTCCGTGCGAATCAAGCACCACAAAACGACCGAGATGTCTGTCGATACGCTAAAGATGGACCGGGCGAATATGCTGTCGTTACTCTACAGCTGACGGTTTCATCATTTTGGGTGCATGGGTGCGTTTGTACGCGCGTGCAATTTACTAAGCTATTCCAGACCAGTGAGTCAGCGTTGACACCAATGTGTTCGGGGCTAGGGGGTCAGGGAAACCTGAAATATGGGGACAGACGGGACGTTCCCCAGTTTGTCGACGAATAGAAATTGGCGAACGTCCCGTCTGTCCCAGGTCTTTAATTTCAGACCTCGCGCCCGACGATCAATTAAAACTCCACCTTCTTATTTCGGCGGGTGGCCCACTTCAGTGCCCCATTTCGTGGGTGATTCTATCTTGGGGTGCCCCACATCTCGCGCTTTTCGAGATGCGGGGATCAGCCACGATCACCGCTTTCAAAACCACGAGGAAAGGTTTGCCCTTCGAGGAGATCCCACCTTTCGAACACCGCGAAAGATGGGGCACCCAAGGTTTAAAATTAAGTCTTCCTTTCGAAAGTTTTCCGTTTGATCGAGCAGTGGGCCCTCGCCGCATGACAATCATCGAAACTCTAACTTCTTATTTCGGCGGGTGGCCCATCTTTGCATTGCACCATTTGCAAGAGCCTGCCCCGAGCTTGCCGAAGGGGTGGGCGGCGATGCTGCCGATACAACCTTTTATCCTTCCGCACGAAACCCGCTGTATATGCGTCCGTGGTTCCCACCCTTCGCAAAGTGCGCGAAGGATGGGGCACCCTCGCCTGGGAGATGCAGGCGAAAACCAAAAGCCTCCCCAAGGCTGGGCCACCCGCCATTCCGTCAAGAGAAGAGAGTCTTTCTATACTGCGCGCCGGTTCAAGACGAACACTGCGCCACGGAGTAGTCATCGCTTCTTTCCGCCAACGAAGGGCATGGTGGCGGCCTGCTTCATCCATGACGCCAATTGGCGCTCGTCGAAATCGTCAACCGAAGCTAACTCGACTCCGCGGGTGGATTTGCCCATCCCGATCGGCGTCACAGGCGGTTCCGGCTTGATCGCCGTGCCCCGTATGAACATCAGTTTCACATGGCCGACGAAGGCGCCGGATGAGAAGCACCAGCCCCCGTCGACCCCGTAGTACGCCATGCCCCACTTCACCGCTCGCTGAATGTCCGGCAAACTCTTGGCCGCCAGGACATCGATGCGCTCGGCGATGCCGCGCTGGGGCTGCGGCAAGCTGGCGATGTACGCGAACACGGGTTCGTCGCCCGTTGCGGACTTCGCCGCGCTTGCCTTGCCAGTCATGGCGACGAGCAGCTTCGCCGGGGTCTTGCCTTCGGCATTTTCCTTACCCTTGCGGCTGGCTACACGCTTCTTTGATTGATTGGTTGACCGCGTCACTTTGTCGCTCCTGCGGGTGCCCTCTTTGCCGGTGCCCCACACATCACGCACTTTGTGATGTGTGGGTCTCTCCGCCGCTGGACTACCCCTGAACAACTCCGACTTCTTATTTCGCCTGCGCTAGCTTCGTAACAACCTCAGCAACTTTATCGAGTATCTGGTTCCAGCCCTCCATTTGACCGCTATTTTTCGCGCTCTCCATGGGTTCATTTCCAATGAAGGTGAGTTTGGTCCGGCCGTTTCCGAGATCCTCAAAGATCGTCACGTCGTACGCACCGTCGATGGCCTCATGTTCTATTCCTAATTGCGCGGGATCGATCTTGTTTCCCTTCGAGTCCGAAAAGTACATCAAGGAAACGATCTTTTCCTGGGGAACAATCTCGTGGTATTCAACCGCATTCCAGAACTCCTGCCCATCCGGCGTCTTCATGCAGAAGAGGGATTTCCCCCCCACGCGAAAATCCATTTTGCAAACGGGCGCAGTAAAGCCCTTCGGCCCCCACCACTGCATCACGTACTTCGGGTCTGTCCACGCCTTCCAAACCAGTTCGCGTGGGGCATCAAAA
The DNA here is from genome assembly GCA_963822545.1 of uncultured Acidobacteriaceae bacterium. Taxonomy (GTDB): domain Bacteria; phylum Acidobacteriota; class Terriglobia; order Terriglobales; family Acidobacteriaceae; genus Acidiflorens. Next base: position 585,238 of record CAWGIB010000006.1, on the reverse strand, counting down.
ACTCTTGTCACAACCATCCGCTCTGTCTCGTTCACCGTGTTATTTGTCATCTCTGACCTCCGTTCGTTTCATTTCTTTCAGAACTACATCCAGCTTGTCGAAACTCTCTTCCCAGAACCGGCGATAGCTAATCGCCCAGTCGCTGACCTTCTTGATCGCCGCTGGCCTGAGCGTGCACACACTCTCTCGCCCACGCTTCGTCTTGATCACAATCCGCGCCCGCACCAGGTAGGCAATATGTTTTGAAATCATCTGCTGCGAAAGTGCAAACGGTTCCGTCAATCCATGCACGGAGGCAGGCCCATGGGAGAGCCGCTCGATCATTGCCCGCCGGGTTGGGTCCGACAAGGCCGCAAACGTCGTACCTAATTTATCCACAACCGTATGGTAGTGGATTATCCGGCAATGTCAAGCGTGAATTTTGCGATCCCTGATTTCTGTTCACTGATTCCAGTTGGCTCGCTACGACAAGCGCGACGAGTGCGAAATCGCCGGGTCACTCATCGACCCTGATTGGTACTGGGAAGTCGGAGCCTCCTATGGGCACCGGAAACATTGATGGCTGGCTGGAAGGCCGAAAAAGACTTTGCCGACGAACTAATGCGGCTGTTTCGCGCGGAAATAAGTGCCTGACATGGGAGCTGGTAACAACCCCAACCAAACTATCGTGCTCCCGCGCTCACCCCCGCCCGTGATCCAAGTCACCGCCCGCTCCGCTACCCGCCAGTAGCCTTGATCCATGCGGCTCAAGATGAATGCCTTGACTGCGGTGGTTGTCAGAAAGTCCTGGGCCAACTTGCAGGCCATTCAAATGTTCCTCGGCGATCGCCCTTCAGCGGAGACCGCTGACGACAGTCACACCCTCCTCGCCCGCGTCCTCGACGACTCCGACCTACGCGGCCTCTGGATCGAACTCGATACTGATATCGATCTCCCCAACGCCCCCGCCGAACGCCCCGCCCTCATGATCCCGTGGCACGAAGTCCTCGCTGTCATCGTCGCCAATAACCTTCCCGAGCGTTTAGGGTCGCAAAGCCCGGACGTTGAAAATCTAAAATTTGACCTGGCAACCCTGAAACTTTGAAACGTTGCAACCTTGAAACTTTGAAACCTGCCTGACCGAGAACATCACAAGCACCCAGTGACCAACCGCACAGACGTAACGACCCTCCCGCGAAAAAATAGTGGTCTGACCTGTGGCATGCCCGAGGTGTGTCCGTCTCCCAAAAGTCATTAAGAGCGGACCCCGAAAGCTGTCGCTGGCACCACATTTTGTCAGCGCTCTTTGACATCTAAAATCGGCAAAGTACGGAATGCATTTCTCCGTTGTTCACCGACTTTTGCACAGTTTTCGGTGCAATTTTGGATTTATTTGTGCACCGGTTCTGGTGCAAACCAGGTAAAGAACAACCAGGGACGGGTCGCTCCTAATGGTAATCAGTTAACGTTGGCGGGGCCGCCTACTTCAGCACAATCGGCAGCGGTTGATCGTAGGGCTGAATCGTGACCGCGAGAGATTTTCGCTGGTCGAATGCCTCTTTGCTGATCGGATAGCTCACCATGATTGTCCCCTTCCGGGACTCTCCCCCAGGAATTTTTGTCTCTGGAGGAATCGCCGCTTCCGAACTCTCTTTCAACGCGGGAAAATTCTGGTAATAACGGTCCAGATCGACCGCCGATGCAGCCTCATCTTCATAATCTTTGCCGTCCGAAGTCTGCAGCTGAGCCTTCAAAGTCCTTATCCAGAGCGGCTTTTCAGCGGTGTTGTGCAGCTTGACCGTAATCGCAACCAGACTCATATTCTGGTTCGGCACTTCCACCGCCGAAACAAAATCAATAGAACCAGAACCTTGCGGCCGAGCCCTCCCCTTAAACGCAAAAATTCCGACCACAATTGCGACCACAACAATGCAGATCAGCACGATTCCTGCTGGAGGAAGATTGCGCTTCGCGGTGCCAAACTCCTCGCCAATGTTGAACTCTGTGATCTGGGGCTTTAGCGCAGCAACATTTCCACCAACATTCGCAGGAACATTTGAAGGCGGGATTGGAGCAACTACTGCAGGGACATTCGAAGAGACGGTGGCGGGATCGACGTTCGGCTCGAGCGTTGGATCAGGCCTCGAAACGAGCGCGGGATCGGGCTTTGAAACGGATGCTGGATCGGGCTTCGGATCTGACAGTGGATCGTGAACGGGATCGTGAATTGGATCAGCCATCGCTCGCTCGATTGTAGAAGTTCAGAGCGAATTGGGAAAGCGAGTGCGGAGAATTCTGCTTAAGAAATACGGTAAAGCGCCCGGAAAACGCGGTAAATCACGGCGATCCGCAGGGATGAACTTGGCTTGGAGTTCAATGACTTTGGTTACCTTGTCCGATGTGACGGATGCTGCGACGATGCAGGAGATTTCCTTTGGGAGGTAATCCGCGGTGAAACGGACAAACATCTTTGTAGCGCTCTCATGCGCTCTCCTGGTTCTAGTACTTGCAGGCTGCGGTGGAAGCAATAACCTGCAGTCGATTCAGCTCAACGCCAAATTGATTAACGGAGTTCCTCCAACGGCGCAGGGTGGATTCGTCACCTTGGAGGGCAATGGTGGAACGATCCAGTTGCAGGCGATCGGGACATATGGCAGCACTAAAACGAAGGACCTGACGAACGAGGTCACCTATCACGTAGTAGTAGATCCTGCTCATGGCGTCGATCAAAATGGAGCAGCTTTGCTGCCTCCTTGTGTCGCTCCGTGTTCGGATCCGTCACAGGGGACGTTGCAATATAACGCCACCGGTTTGATCACCGCCGTGGAACCCGCGACATGTTCGTGGGTCAACCTGGCTGTCGATCCATCGCCGACTGCCGCATGGTTTTATTCGGGCGATTACATTGTGACGGTAAGTTTTGGAGGCGTTACCTCTCAGCCGATCTATATGCCGATTGCGTCGGCCGCAGGCATTTACGACCAATTCAGCAATCCAAACTCGCAGTGTGGCCCTAGCACTACGTAGATCTCAGAAGAGTTGATTTCACGCGGGGACGGCTGGACACAGCTGTCCCCGTTTTGATTTTGGATTGGATCGAGGATCGAAGACTGCAGATTGCAGAAGTACGACCCACAAGTCTGAGATCCCGCTTGCAAAGGCGGTCTGTGGGGCTGCATAGACTACCCTCTGGCTTGGAGCCTCAGCCCCGAAACCCGTATAATTCTTAGGTTTTGCTGCAACCCGAAAAACTGCCGATGGTTTCAATGGCCGCAACGCTAGCGGAGCAGGGATGAAAGTTCGCGCCGGGATCGAGGTATCGGCGCAATCCGATATCGGCTGCCTGCGAAAAAATAACGAAGATTTCTTTGGCTATTGGGAGCCCGAAGAGGACTCGCAGTTTGCGCGCAAGGGACGCCTCGCCGTGGTCGCGGACGGAATGGGAGGCTACGAAGGCGGTCAGGAAGCCAGCCGGATCGCGGTCGACACGCTGGTCGACACTTACCGCAACTTCCAGGGAGAGGATCCGCAACAGGCCTTGATCGAGGGTTTGCAGGCCGCGCACGACGAGATCCGGAACTATGGCTTCGCGCATCCTGCGCTGCGCGGGATGGGAACGACTTGTACGGCGGCAGCGATTGTCCACGACGCTCTTTATTTCGTGCACGTGGGAGACACGCGGCTTTACCTGATACGGGACGGCCAGATTTCCCAGGTAACGCGCGATCACTCCTATGTTGGACGGCTGGTGGAAGCCGGCATGATCAGCCGTGCCGAGGCGGAGATACATCCGCAGCGGAATATTCTTACCGCAGCGCTGGGAACGAATCCCGAGCTGATTATGGATTCTCCTGGGCATCCGGAGCCGCTGCGGGCGGAAGATGTGCTGGTCATCTGCAGTGATGGATTGTGGGGATTGGTGCATGACGAAGAGATACTGACTGCGGTGGATAAGCATAGTGCTGAAAGTGCCGGCCGCGACCTGATCGCGCTGGCCCGGAAGCGTGGCGGACCGGACAATATTACGGTCAACATTGTGCGGTTGCAGTAGGCGCGTAATCCTTCTGCAAGTGCGGGTTTCGTGCCCGACAAACGTTCCTTAAGTGCAAGTCCTTGCACATGAACCAGTTTCGCGACCTGCGGCGCAAGCCGTAACTCCAACAAAACACTACGAACTGATGAATCACAAGAAATAATTGTTTTGGCAAAAGACGTGCTTTTCTATAATGCCTATCGGAGCGATAGGGATAGTGGGAGTGGGAGGGGACCGTGAAGGTTTCACAAAAAGGACTCTATGCACTACAGGCGCTGATGATGCTGACGCGTCACCATCGGGAAGGCGCTATTCGCATTCGCGATATCGCCTATGAAGAGAACCTGCCGGAAAAGTTTCTGGAACTCATTCTTCTGGAATTAAAAAATGCGCGAATCGTGGAAAGCGCTCGGGGCGCCAAAGGGGGATACCAGCTGCGACGAGCACCATCGGAGATCCGGTTGAGCGAAATCATCCGACTGATTGACGGGCCACTCGCGCCATTTGGGGACGCGGATCAATTGCGTTCGCTGATCGATCGGCATGATGACCGGCGCGCACTGTACAAAGTCTTTCTCGACGTTCGGGATGCAGCAGCCAAGATTCTGGAAGGGACGACGCTGGAGGACCTGGTCTCAAGTGGCCCGGCGAGTTCCGCAAGATCAAAGGCGGGAAAGCGCAAAAAGACCGAAGTGAATGTTCTGGCCATGGCAGTTCCATCGGCGGGGCAAACGCTTTCATGACTAAGTTCTCAAGCGCAATCGTTTTAACGTTCGCGCTGCTCGGTTCATGCCTGGTGGCGGCGGGCGAAAACGTAGTTCGCGTCGGCGCGTTTCCAAATATTACGCATCCGCAGGCGATGGTGGGGAAGAGCAACCACTGGTTCGAGAAGGCGATGGGCCCACAGGTAAAGATCGAATGGAAGAGCTTCAATGCCGGACCTTCGGCGATTGAAGCCTTGTTTGCGGGGGCCATCGACATGACGTATATCGGCCCGAATCCAGCGATCTCGGGATACGTCCGATCGAATGGGGAAGCGCTGCGCATCGTGGCAGGAGCGACGAGCGGCGGAGCGGCGCTTGGTCGTGCGCAACGATTCCGGCATTCAGAAGCCGGAAGATTTTCACGGAAAGAAAGTTGCATCGCCGCAGATGGGCAACACGCAAGACGTGGCGTTACGGGCGTGGTTGATTGCGCATGGAATGAAGTCGAGGGATAAGGGCGGAGATGTGCAGGTAATTCCGCTGGCGAATCCGGACCAGTTGACGCTTTTCCTGAAGGGCGAATTGGATGCGGCGTGGGCTCCCGAACCGTGGGCGACCCGGCTGATCAAAGAAGGGAACGGGCGATTGTTCCTCGATGAGCGGTCGCTTTGGCCGAATGGCGATTTCATTACCGCGCACCTAATCGTACGAACGCAATTTCTGAAAGACCATCCGGATCTGGTGAAGAACTGGATTCGCGCGCATGTGGAATTGACAGATTGGATCAACGGACATCTGCCGGAAGCGAAGAAGCTGATCAACCAGCAGATTGCGTCTGAGACGGGAAAAGCCCTTCCGGACGCAGTTCTGGACGAGTCGTTCGGGCGGATGAAGGCGACGTACGACCCGTTGAGAGCGTCGCTGATGAATGCGGCGAAGTCCGCCTTTGACGCGGGTTTTCTGGGACGGCAGATGCCAGATCTTTCAAGTCTGTACGACCTTTCGTTGTTGAACGAAGTATTGAACGAAAAAGGGAAGAAGGCGATTCAATGAGTACGAGTCCGCGCAACGCATTTTCACCAGCAGTTCCGCCAGTTCATGGGACGACTGGGCGATCACAAGTTTTTCATGGGAAACCGCCCGTATCAGTCGTGACGTTTCCGGCGTCCTTGGTCGAGCAATCTGTTATTCCGAAAGTCGCGTTGGATGAAATTTCCCTGAGCTACAAAACGACTTCGGGTGAGCGTCTGTTGGCGCTCGATAAGATCAGCCTGGAGGTAAAGCCGGGCGAGTTTCTTTGCATTGTTGGGCCGTCAGGATGTGGCAAGTCGACCCTGTTGCACCTGATCGCGGGGCTGCATCCGCAAACTTCCGGACGAGTGCTGATCGATGGAAAACCGGTAGCAGGCCCGGGAACCGACCGCATCTTAATTTTTCAGGAACTCGGGCTGTTTCCGTGGCTGACGGTAGGGGGCAACGTTGAGTTCGGCATGAAGATGAAGAATGTGCCGAAGGCCGAGCGCGAAGAGAAGGTGCAGCACTACTTGCGCCTGGTGCAATTATCAAAGTTCCGGAACAGCTACATCCATCAACTTTCAGGTGGAATGAGGCAAAGGGTAGCGCTGGCTCGAGCGCTTGCCACCGAACCCGATGTGCTTCTCATGGATGAACCGTTTGCGGCGCTGGACGCGCAGACGCGCGATCTGCTGCATGATGAACTGGAGCGCATCTGGGCGCAGACTGGCTGCACCATCATTTTCGTAACGCACAACGTGCGGGAGGCGGCACGGTTAGGCGATCGCGTGGCATTGATGACGTTTCGTCCGGGACGAGTGAAGCACGAATTTACGGTGAACCTGCCGCGGCCGCGCCACATGGAGCATCCGGATGTATCGAGAAAAGCGCGAGAGGTCCTGGATTGTTTGCGGGAAGAGATCAACAAGAGCCTGGAAGTGGAGTACGCCGATGAAAAAGCTCGCTAGGCAGGTTATTTTCTATTCCGCGCTACTTGGGCTCTGGACACTCCTCGCAAAATTGCACCTTTGGCCCCCGTATCTTTTCCCGCCACCGTGGGGCGTAGGCCACGCATTGTGGGATGGCTTCGCCGACCACAGTTTCTGGATCGGGATTGCGGTAACCATGAAGCGCATGCTGATCGGCTACAGCTTGTCGGTCGTGCTAGGAATGATTTTGGGACTGGGTGTGTCGAGCAGCAAATTTCTGGAAGAGACATTGGGCGGGTTGCTGGTGAGCCTGCAGTCGCTGCCGAGTATTTGCTGGATTCCGCTGGCAGTGCTCTGGTTCGGCCTGACGGAGAAGGCAATTTTATTTGTCGTCTTGATGGGATCGCTGCTCTCGGTGACGATCGCCATGGAAGACGGGCGCAAGCAGATGCCGAAGATTTACGGGATGGCCGGACGGAATCTGGGAGCGAGCGGTTTCAGATTGTTCTGGTCGGTACTGCTGCCGGCGAGCCTGCCATTCATCGTGAACGGAATGAAGCAGGGATGGGCATTCGCATGGCGCTCGCTGATTCAGGCGGAGATGATTTTCCTGAGCCTTGGGCTTGGACAGTTGCTCATGATGGGGCGCGATTTGAGCGACATGAATCAGGTGCTGGCAGTGATGATCCTGATTATTATTCTGGGCTACATGGTGGATGGACTGGTGTTCCGGACGATGGAACATCGTCTACAGGAAAAGTACGGGCTGACGCCAGCGTAAGCATTCCGAATGAAGACAAAGTGTATGAACTCAAGCGGCAGCTCGTTCCGCCGGTTTGAATCTGCATTCTCTGTTCTGGTGTGATCGCCGTCACCTCTTGACGTGATCACTCCCACGGGAGCAATCGAAATTGCGAGCCATACTCCTTGAAGTAATTATTCATAAGGAGTTTTCATGGCAAGTCCGGCAATTATCTGGCGTAATCCTATTGTTGTGCAGCGGCGGCGAATCTGGAATCAGGCGCGACAAAGCGCAACCTCCAGTCTAGTCGTAGTCGTGCGGGCGGTTTCCGAAAGAAGCGGGGAGTGGGAAGGTCTTCCAAACCTCGAGATCCTCGAGGGTGGTGCGGCCTCGCAGGGACGCAAGAGAGCAGGTCGAAGTAACCAAACGAAAGCTTAACTTCACAGATTCGAGCCGAATCTCGCTGGACGGCCGACCTCAGCGGCTAAATCCGTTGGGTTTTGTAGCTGTATAATCGCAGCGTTGAATCGCTGCGCCACCCAAATCCGCTGCGCCATCCCAAAACCACTGCGCCATCCCAAAAAAAATCGCTAAGTCTCCCCAAAACCGAGGCATCCTGAAAAGCGATACGCCAACCCAACACCGAGGCGCGTTTTTTATCTGCGCGTTCATCCTGGCTAGAAGCTAACCAGAGCGGGTGGTGAAGCATCCAACGAGCGGAAAGAAGCGACCAAAATGAAAATCGTCAGGCATGGATGTATTCCCGCAATTTTGCTGCTGGTTGGTTTGGTGGGATGTACGCAACAACAGCAGAGTCCAGAAGAACTGAAGGAAAAGACGGCGCAGGCGACGGCCGAGGCCAAAAGCGACGCGAAAGCGGTGGCCGAAGGTATTCGCGAGGGCTTGAGCCGCAATGACAACAAGTTGCTGGACCTGAATTCTGCCTCCAAGAGTCAGCTGATGACGTTGCCCGGTGTGAGTGCGGCGCAAGCAGACCGCGTGATCGCGGGACGGCCGTATAGCGATCCGGGAGAACTGGTGACGCGGCACATCATGCCGGGGGCGGAGTACGACAAGATCTCGGGCAAGGTCACGGCCAAGAAATAAAACTCCTATAACTCTTCCGCATTCAATGGGGTGCGAGGGGTTACCTTCGGTTCGGTGGTAGGCTGCTGGCAGTATCGTTAGTTTCGGCTGCGGTGCAGAATTCATAGAACATGAATTTCAGGCGCTGCTTACGACTGACGGTACTCGCCCTTTTTTCGGTGGCGGGCAGCGCCTCGGCTACGGGTCCGGTGTGGCACGTCACCAGCCTGACGGCAAAAGTTGTCGTCAATTCCGGCTCTTCTTTGTCGGTGGACGAAACCCTGGTCATTCCTGCAAGCCCGGATCCTAACTTCGGGCTGCGTTGCGAAATTCCAATTGGGGATGACGATCGATGGGACCGTGATTTTGGGCCAGGATATACCGAAGACAACGGCCTTCGACTGAAGATTCAGAGGGTCGCGGTCGACGGCGCGCCGGCAGGGTATCGCCTTGACCACTCCATTCACCATTTCTACGGCGATGTAGCAGGGCAGGGCCGCTTGTTGCCGAGAGAGCACGCGCAACCTGGCATGAGGCGAGTTGCTCAGCTCGCCTTCCAAACGTAAAAGTTCTTGTCATCCGCGAGCGTTTCAATCGCGATTCCGGACGAACTGGCTCCACGGTGTACGGCGGAGCGCAAATTCGCCAGTCCGATGCCGCCGACATCATCCAAAGGTATTTCGAGAGCGGAGTTTGGCTCCGCCGCCTCCAATTCCTTCAGGATGCCTTGGACAATCTCGTGATGTTTTCCCCGACGGCCGCGTTCGAGAGATGAAACGGTTACCTTGCGGTACTTCGAGACTGGTGCCTCGGATCGTTTCTCCTGCTTTGCCATGGAAGCTTCTCCCCACACCGAACGAAATTTTAGGAAAACTGATGCGATCTGTCAAGAATATTTTACGATTACGATAGGTTTGCGTTTTAGTTAACTATAGTCATACGATTCGCGGACCGGGAACTATGGTTAGTTCTGCGCATGGTCACTTCTGTTCTGGGTACCGTAGAGGAACCCAATATCTTCACCTTTTTTTAGTAGAGCGGGTAGGCTGAATGTGGAGAAAAAGGTACAGAAAATGGAGATTAAATACGCCTGGCAGCGCTCGTACACGGAGGCGATGCTGGAGCTCAACCCGTCAGAGCTGCCGGCAAAGTTTAAGTTGGCGTACGAGGAGCTTCACCGCCGCAGTAAAGAGTTGATGTTTGCGCGGGATGCGGAGTCGATGACGGAGTGGCAAGCGCTCGCCGACGCGTTGAACAATCTGACCGCGATCCAGAAGCATGAGCTAGGGACAACGAAGGAAGCGGACACCCACGAGAGACAGAATTCCGATATCCCAGGGGGCATTATGAAGCGCAAATGCGAGTCAACGTATTCGCGAGCCTCGAAACAGCCTTTGGCTGTCCTGCGACACGCGCAGATCGTGACGGATCCAAAGAGAATCGCACAACTGCACGAGGAAGCCGCCAAACAAAAGCTTCGCCGGGAGGCTGTGCCGGGCAGTACAATTTAGGTACCCGGTTCGTGGGGAAACCCTCTGAGTGATCCAAGCGATAACTTTCAGGACTCTGACCTCCAAGGCAAGGTAGGGATGGATCAAGAAGCAATTTCGACGTCGCGGGCTTGGGAGCGGGATCCCGAAGCTGCGCTGCGAAGAGAGGGCGTTCGGGGGTATCCTCTCGCGATTTTGACTGCAATTCTGGGGCTTCTCCTGCGCGCTGTTTTTGCGCCACTTCTGGGAACGAGCAATCCATATCACACGGCATGGGTAGCGGTCGTGGTGGCTGCCTGGTTCTGCGGGGTGGGGCCCGCGATCCTGGCGACGGTCATGAGCCTGCTGGGGGTGTGGTATTGGTTCGTGCCTCCCGTCCATTCTTTTGTGCTGGCGGATCCGAAATCTGACATTTCAGGAATGATCGGGTTTGTCATTTTTTCCGCTTTCATCATTGCGCTTGGAGAGGCGAACCGCCGATCAAGGGAAAGATCAGAACTGGAAATCCGGGATAGGATACAGACGGAGCAAAAACTCCGCGCTCGGGAAAGGGATTTGGAAATGCTGCATGCAGAAATGGCCGACCGGGTCCGAGAACGGACGGCGGAACTGAATGTAGCGGTGGATGGGCTTCGTCAACTTTCTGCGCGGTTGCTGCAGGCGCAGGATGACGAGCGCAGGCGGCTGGCGCGGGAGTTGCACGACAGCGTGGGGCAGTTGCTGGCCGCCCTGAGCATGAATATCAGCGGCGTGCTATCGACGCCGTTGAATGCAGCGGCTGCCGCTGCCATGCAAGAGAACGCCAAACTGGTCGAACAAATCAGCACCGAAATTACGAACGATGTCTCATTTGCTGCATCCGCCATTGCTAGATGAAGTAGGGCTGGCTTCGGCGTTGCGGTGGTATATCGATGGATTTGCGACGCGTAGCAAGATTGATGTGAGTCTGGAAGTTGCCGGGGATTTTGGACGCCTGGCTGATGATATGGAGATCGCCATATTCCGGATGGTGCAGGAATGCCTGACGAATGTGCATCGCCATTCCAACAGCCGCACGGCGGGCGTGTCGATCAGAATGCGGATGGGGTATGTAGCCATCGAGATCCGTGACGACAGGCAAAGGCATCCCGCTGGAAAAGAAATCGGCGATCGGGTCATCGCAGCAAGCGGGCGTGGGATTCCGCGGAATGCGCGAACGCATTCAACAATTGGGCGGGACACTCGAGATTCAGTCCGACGAAGACGGCACAGTTGTGAAGGCCAGGATACCAGTTCACTCCGCCTTCGGGTTCATCCCAGGAAGTCGCCTAGGCCTGTTCCTGTGACTGATCCGGCGAACCGGCCGGAGGGGGCGCCGATTTGAGACGATTTTCCTTCTCTTCGAGCAGCCGGTTAATTTCTTGGACCAAGACAAGAAGTTTGTCGGGATCTTTCTCGACAGCGGCCTGCGCACACAATTCAAACCATTTTTCCGGGTTCTTCAATTGGCACCCTGTTGATGGCTAGGTTGGAGTGGTATGAAAAAACTATAGCCAACGCAGCGGGAATTCCTCGGTTCGATTTCAAACAACGATTCAGCACTTGGGTAACATTCTGCCAACGGAAATACGGTAGAGCGGATATGGCACCTTGCATCGAAGGTGTCCCTTTCCAAAGCGTTTTTTTGTGGGCTGTGGCCGACTAGCCACTGTCGACGCTCTCTGTCAAACTTAACGGTCCAATCTTCTTAACGATCAAGCGCATGGGAAAAATTCACGTTCTGCCGGAACGCGTTGCCAACCAGATTGCTGCGGGCGAAGTGGTGGAGCGTCCGGCGTCGGTGGTGAAGGAGTTGCTGGAAAACGCACTCGACGCGGGGGCGAACCGGATTCGTATTCAGGTTGAGGCGGGCGGGAAGAAGCTGATTCAGATTACGGATGACGGATGCGGCATGGTCCGCGACGACGCCATGCTGGCCTTTGAGCGGCATGCCACTTCGAAGATCAAAGATACCGAGGACCTGCTCAGTATTGCGACGCTCGGATTTCGCGGGGAAGCGCTGCCTTCGATCGCATCGGTGGCCCGGCTGCATCTTGAAACGCGGGCGCAGGAGGAAGCGGCGGGCACGGTGATCGAGATCAATGGCGGCAAGATGGCGCGCGTGGATGAAGCCGGGCTGCCGCTGGGAACTTCGATCACGATTCGAGATCTGTTCTTTAATGTTCCGGCGCGGAAGAAGTTTCTGAAGGCGGAGTCCACTGAGTTGTCGCACATTGCTTCACTGGTGACGCACTATGCGCTCGCGCATCCGGAAAAGCATTTCGAACTGCACTCGGCGACGAATGCAATTCTGGTGGCGCCTCCGGTGGCTGGACACCGGGAACGGGTTTACCAGGTTTTTGGCAAAGAGACATTGGATCAGCTGATTCCGCTGGCCGCGATGCAGAGGCTGGAAAGAATTGGGTTGCCGCAGCCTCCGCCTTGGCGGCGGACTAGCCCCGTTGTTCCTAGCGGCGGGGATGAGGGACCGCGGGCAGGAATGCCCGCGCCACACGAGCTCGTGCCAGACGACCTTCAGGATTTTGGGGAGATACGGCTGCATGGGTTTGTTTCGAAGCCGGAGATCCAGAAGCTCAACCGCAATTCGATTTTCATTTTTGTGAACGGGCGGCTGATCCGGGACCGGCTCGTGCAGCATGCGATCGTCGAGGCCTACCGGAACATTCTGCCACCGACGGTTTACCCAGTGGTGCTGCTGTTTATTGAGATGCCGGCGGCGGAGGTCGATGTAAACGTGCATCCGTCGAAGACAGAGGTGCGCTTTCGCCAGCAGACGGTGATGCACGATTTTGTGCGCGACTCGGTGCGCGATGCGCTGATGAAAGCTCGTCCAGTGCCGCAGTTTCTGGCGGAGATCAATGCGCAGCCGACGGCAGGGGCGGGACTTTCGCCGGGTGGGCGCGGTATTGGCGGGCAGGCTCCATGGCGGAGCGTTTACGAGCCAGGCGGAAATTTTGCGTTGCAGGCGCCGACGGTTCCTCCGATTACGGGGCGGCTCGAATTTGAGGGCAGTATCGCGGTCGAGGCGAATGCAGCGGTGTCGCTGGCGCGCGCGCCGGAGACAGCCGTCCCGGATCATGGGTGCGCGCCACCGATTGAGCAGGCTGAGCAGGCGGCACCGACGCTCGAATCGCTGCGTACGCTAAAGGCTCTGGGACAGATCAAGAATTCATTCATTCTGGCAACGAATGAAGACGGTCTCTGGATTATCGACCAGCATGTGGCGCATGAGCGGGTACTGTTTGAGCGGATACTGCGACAGCGCGCGGCTCAACAAGTAGAGAGCCAGAGGATGCTGATGCCGCTGGTGATCGAACTGACCCCAGCGCAGCAGGCAGTCTTTAGCGAGACTGCGACGGAGTTGGCACACAATGGTTTTGAGGCCGAGCCGTTTGGATCGCGCAGCATTGCGGTGAAGGTTGCGCCGGCGGGCGTGGACGCCGGGCAGATCGAACACATGTTGAATGAAGTTCTGGAACAGCTCACGCGGGAAGATCAGGCCCTTAATCTGGAAGCGGTGCGCACGCGTATCGCGGCATCGATTGCATGTCACGCGGCGATCAAAGTGAACATGCCGCTCGAGCAAAACAAGATGGAGTGGCTGCTGGCGGAACTCGCCAAGACACAGCATCCGATGTCGTGCCCGCATGGGCGGCCGGTGGTTTTGCGCTACACGATGACGGAGATTCAGAGGGCATTCAAAAGAATTTAGTAGCGCTCGTTTCACGTGCCATTGCAGATTGTCGCTTGCAGACTGCAGAAGTGATAGTCGGAGGGGATGAGTCTTACTTCTGCAATCTGAAAATGAAACGTCCCGTGCGTCAGCGTGGGGCGGGCAGGCCGATTTTGGCGAATAGTTGCTGGAAGGACGGTTCGTCGTGAAGGCTGGCGAAATTCTGGTCGCCGCTTAGATTCAGCAGGAGATCGTCATGTGACAGCAGGCACATGCCGAGGTGCTTGAGCGCTTCGCTTCTCTCCCCCAACAGTGCCTCGTTCTGGGCCGCCCAATAAGGTGACAACTTTCCTTCTGCGTAGAGCTTCTTCTGTTCCGAAAGCTCCGCTTTGAAGAGGCCCCTCTCGCCGCCTTGGGCGAAGCCTTTTTCGGCCGCCTCGGCTACTGAGGCTTGCGCGTTGTCGTGCGTGAGCTGAGCGTCATTCTTCAGCTCCTGAATGTAGTCGGGGTAATCGGCAATTTCGCGGTAGGCGAATCTCAAGTACCGGTGGGGCGAAAGAAAATTCGGATCGGCCGCCTCGAGTTGTTTTAGTAATTGCAGCGCTTCTTCGTGCTGTCCACGCGACCAGAGCAGATCCCCTTTGTCGGCGAGGATTGAGGGGGAATCCGGGGAAAGTTTGCGGGCCAGTTCGATTTCTGAGAGGGCTTCGTCGTGGCGGTTCAGGGCATGGAGAAAGGTAGCATACCAGTGATGGGCTTTGGCGCTGTTGGGATCGAGTTCGAGGGAGCGGCGGAACTCTTTTTCCGCGTCGGCGGCGTCCCACATTCCAAAAAACGTTACGAAGGCCAATGAGGCATGCGCCTCGGAGGATTGCGGGTCGAGCTCGACCGCTTTTTTTGCCGCTGCGAAGGCCTTGAAATAGGCTTCATTTCCGGGCATGGCCGAGAACTCGCGCAGCAGGTTGTAACAATCGGCCAGGCCGACATAGGCGTCGGAATAGTTGGGATCGTGAGCAATGGCCTGAGTGAAGGCGGCCACAGCCTGATTCAGGCTCTCGGGGGTGCGCTTGTTCCAGTAGAAACGGCCTTTGAGGTAGAAGTCTTCGGCTTCGCGATTGGTGGATTGATGCAGGCTTTGGGGACGGGATGGCGTTGATTTCGCGGCGGCTTTGGCATCGCGATAGGCGGGGCGGAAGAGCCACGCGGCGAAAAGCAGAGCGAGAATCGGCAGGACGAAGACGAGTTTCCACTTGAAAGTGCTTGGTGAAGACTGCGGTGCGGTTGCGCGATTCGTCGGTGGTTCCTGGTAGGTTTCTTCCGGTAGTTCTTTTTGTCGCGAATCTTTTTCCTGCCGTTCGTCCTCTTGTCGTTCGTGCTTTCGGAATTCCTTTGCTGGCGAATCCTTCTCTCGCGGTTCTTTTTCACCCGATTCTTTTTCTCGCAACTCATGCGAGACGGCTTGAGGGAGATTTACGGGTCCGATCCAGCGGTAGCCCCGGCGCTCGATGGTCTGAATAAAGATCGGGTTGTCAGCGGAATCTCCGAGCGCGTCGCGGAGGCGCATGACGGCGCTGCTGATGCCTTGCTCGAAATCCACAAAGACGTCGGAGGGCCAGAGCGCCTGACGGAATTCCTCGCGAGAGATGACTTCCCCGGGGCGAGTCAGTAACAGCGTGAGTACACGGAAGGGCAAATCTTGAAGCCGAACCTTGATGCCATTGCGCTTGAGTTCACCGGCGCGGAGATCGGCTTCGAACACACCGAAGCGAACGAGGACCGCAGGCGTCTGGGCAGAACCCATAAGGATGAGTGGGGGGAGGTTCGTCTAGTTTAGCACCTACGGAACGAATCGAGATAGCGCTACGGGGACCATTCGAGGACGATTTTCCAGGCAATAAGTCTGCTTAAACATCTGGAAACACAAATGTTATTGGGCCAGCTACCCGCTATCTGCGGACTAATTGACGAAAGGACAATTCCAGATCAAAGTTCGGCGCTATATGTGGGGAGCCGGATCAGTATGCCCAATCTTAATCCCTTTGAAGGCGATAAGGAGATTAACTTTCTGCCGACGACGTAGCCGCAAGGTTACGGGCAAAGCCAGCGCCAGATGAGCAGCACAGGTCCCTCTCAAAAAAACCTCAACGCAATTTTCTCAGGAGACAAACAATGAAGTCGAATCATGGTCAAAGTGTGCCGTCGGGCGTGACGGCAACGTTGCTGACCGCGCTGGTCGCGGTGGTTATGTTAGCCGGTCTAGCTGTTTCCGCAATTGCTCAAACTTTTACCACGCTCTACAACTTCCAAGGGACAACCGGAAACCTCGGCGCCTACCCCCAGGGGCTGGTGCAGGGTACCGACGGAAACCTGTACGGTGTTACCCATGCAGGTGGGGATCAGTTCGATGCAGGCACGTTCTTCAAAATCAGCACCAGCGGGACCGAGAAAACACTTTGCATCTTTTACGACCTTGGAAACTGTAGAGGCACGCAGGCACCTGACGCGAATTTGATTCTCGGCACCAATGGGGATTTCTACGGGGTGGACCAGGCTGGCAATATTGATCGACTTACCACGCGCGGCAAACTGAAGGTTCTATACGGCAATGTCAACAGCATCTCTTTTGCGCCACTGGTTCTAGCCTCGAATGGGGCCTTTTACGGCGTAACGAAGAATGGCGGCGTCAATAATAATTGCTTTGGCGCATGCGGATCGGTGTTCAAGATGGCCGCAAGCGGCAAGCTCACGACCCTCTATTCGTTTTGCTCTGACTACCAGAATGGCGTTTGCATCGACGGACAAAGCCCCATTTTTGGGCTGGTTCAAGGCAGCGACGGAAACCTGTATGGGACAACGCTTACTGGCGGGAACGACGGCGTCAACGGAGGTTATGGCACGATCTTCAAAATTACGCCAACCGGGACTCTGACGACGATTTACAACTTTCCGGGTTACACCCAATCCAGCTCAGCGCTGGTCGAGGGCGCTGATGGGAATTTCTACGGGACAACGGCTGGCGGTGGAAGCGGTAAGTACGGCGCCGGCGGCATCTTTTTTAAGGTCACCCCGGGCGGCGCCGTGACCCCCCTTTACAATTTCTGCAACCAGGAAAATTGCGCGGACGGCGCACAACCCACGAACATCTATTTAGCTACTGATGGGAATTTCTATGGAATCACGTGGAACGGCGGAGCCAACGGCCAAGGCACAATCTTCCAAGTCACCCCTAGCGGAGCGCTGACCACGCTGCATAACTTCGACGGTGCAGACGGGTCCGGACCAAACGGCGGTGGGGCGCTGATGCAGGGCACCGATGGGACTCTCTACGGGACGATGCAGGACGGTGGGCCCGGCTGGCCAACCTGCAGCCCCTCGTGCGTCGGCACGGTTTTCAGCCTCGATATGGGTATTCGCCCGTTTGTGGAAACGCTGCCGACATCGGGCAAGGTGAAGGCGAAGATCAAGATTCTGGGAACGGATCTGACCGGTGCGACGAGCGTCACCTTCAACGGCACGGCGGCTGTTTTCACTGTAGCTTCCAATTCCGAAATCACGACTACCGTTCCCACGGGTGCGACCAGCGGCGTGGTTAAGGTGGTGACGCCCGGCGGGACGCTCGTCAGCAACACGGTCTTCCAGGTGCCATAGGGGAAGAGCAACAACTCCCGTGCGCACAGAACGAGCAAATAAAAAACTCTGTCGCCAGCGCGGTGGCTCGGCTAGCGGCGATGTTTGTTTGAAGCTTGTAAGAGATGAACAGTGCGGGACGGATAGGAAACCAAACAGTCTGACTTAACTTGAGGAGACATGCTAATGAAAACGATCCGCAAAATGGCGACCCTAACGCTGATGATGCTCGCTGTCACGGTGTATGGTTTTTCGCAGAAGCCGGCCAAAAAAACACCGGCTACCACCACTGAAAACCTCGTACTCGGTGTTCTCGCGCCGTTCCAAAGCAACCCCTCGTGGGCTGGTTATTCGCTGTGGAACTTAATCCCCGGATCGGCGCTTTACCCCGTCAACAGTTCGACTGCCGTCTTCTATTTTGGATTCGCGGCGGGAACGACCGCCGATATCAGCAACATGGTGCTCTACACGACTGCGCATGGCAGCCTAACGATCACCGCGGTCAAGCCCGTCACTCTCGGTGGAATTTCAAATCCGAGCATCAGCCTTTCGAACACATCGGTCTGCCCGACGCAGCCGCTGTCGACGACCAACCCATGCGTTGTTAAATTCGATCCGGTTTCAATTGCGCTGTCGCCCGCATCGGACTACTACCTCACTGTGTATTTCACGAATGATACGAACAACCAGAGCATCGGCGCGATACAGCCAGCCGATTTGCCGGTGAGCCTGAGTTCCTCCTTCGCAGGGAGCACGGACCTAACCCATCTCACGGTTGGCCAAACCCTGCCGGGGACCACCAACGGCCGCCCCTCGTACTTCCTGATGTACGTGATGAATAACTAGGGAAGCGATGCGCTGGCAAAAGAACGGCTAAAGGCGAATACAAAAAGCGTGTTGAACGATGAAATCCACATTTTCGAATCGAGGAGATTTGCGATGAAGATTGTTTACAAATTCGCAGTACTGATTCTGATGACGTTCGCGGTGACAGTGGGCGGGTTGGCGCAGGACGCCAAGACAACGAAGCCGCAGAACCTGGAGCGCGGCGTCATTGGGCCGGTCTCGTCCAATTCCGGCTGGTCTGGCTACTCTGCGCTCAATCTTATTCCCGGGCGCTGGACTGATCCCAAACACAAGCACGACAACTACGTTCTACCTGGGCTTTACTGGGGGAAGCACGGCGGATGTCAGCAATATGGTGTTGTATACAACAGCGCGTAACGGCTTCGACGATCACCGCAGTGACGCCAGTGAAGTATGGCGGCGTTTCCAATCCCAGCATCAACCTCGCGAGCAAAACGGTGTGCGCGGTGCAACCGCTCTCTACTGGAAGTCCGTGCATCGTGCGACTCGATCCCCTAACGCTGACGCTCTCGGCGCTGTCTGATTACTACCTGGTTGTATATTTCACGGCCAACGACAACAACAATTCAGGCGTGAGCGCGACGGTCGGAGCCAACCAACTTAGCACTCTGACAGGGTGGTATCATTTCGATCCGATCAAACACGGCTCACGGTGGGTCAGTCCATTCCGTCCGGAAGCAACGGGGCGCGACCTGATTTCCTCATGTACGTGATGACGAATTAGGAAATGGTGCATCGGGTGGAACTGAACGCGTGGATGATACCGACAAAACAAATTTTGGAGATAGGGAGATTCCCAATGAAAGACTTTCGCAAACTTACGATTCTTATTCTCGCGCTGTGCGTGATCGCGACAACCGCTATGGCCCAGGCCCCGGGAACTGTGTTGTCGAATCTGGTCGCGGGGGTAGGACCGATGGCAGGTGGTAATACGAACTGGGCTGGCATTTCGGAGTTAACGCTGATTCCCGGATCGGCGATGTTCCCAGTGAAGAGCACGTCCACTGTCCTATATATCGGATTCTACGGTGGATCGACGGTGGACATTGGCAACATGGTGCTCTACAAAACCAGCCGCAGCAGCACCACAGTGGTTTCCGCCAAGAAAGTAACGCTCGGCGGAGTAGCCAATCCCAGCATCAACCTTACGAGTACCTCGGTTTGTCCCGTACAGCCGGTCTCCATCACGAACCCGTGCATCATCAAACTAGATCCGATCAAGGGTGCGCTTTCAATCGTGAACGATTACTACTTCACAATGTTCTTCACCAACGACAGCAACAACACGAACGTGTTAACCATAGGAAACATGTACACGCAGGGAGCCCTGAGCGGGTATACCGTAGTCGGAGATGAAACGCGAATCAAGAAAAACGGGGCACTGCCTCCCGGTTACGTCAGCGGGGCGCCCTATTTCGTGATGTACGTGGCCAACGAGTAGGTGTTGGACGAGGAGTGTCTCGGTAACCAGAAAACCAACGAGCCTCGCACGAAAGCCATGGCGGCTCTTGACTGAGGGATCAATCTGCACAAGGGACACCCTACAGCGACGGTTCCACGGGGATACCAAGTCCGTGAAATGAATAGAAACTGGGAATTAATCCTTCAATGCCGCTCGACGTCGGAGCGGCATTTTCTTTTCTAAATGAACTCGGATCAATAGATGTTGCGTTGTTTGCCCTCAGTCGTCCCAAAAACGAGAAATTGAACAATTGTCAGGTGCGCAGATCACATTCTCACGCTGCGCTCTTTGATATACAGGCTTTAAGGATTTCAGGAATCCCCTCCGATTCCGAGTCTTGAACGCGAGGGGGTTGGCATGTGCTCCGTCTGTGGGTCGCTTCCGGTATTTCCTGTTGGCAATATTCGTCGTCAAATAACTGGCCGAAATTGTTTCTTCCGCAACTTGGTGTTTGGGGTGGTCGTGTTGTGTCTCGGACTGACCATGTCGTGGGGACAGGACGCGTCAACTGGCGCGCTGCGCGGCGTTGTGATGGATGCGCAAGGTGCGGTGGTGACGAAGGCGGACATTGTCGTGATTAGCGTGGAGACAGGAATTCGCTACCACACTGCTACCGATGTTGCGGGACGGTTCGTGGTCGACCTGCTGCCGCCGGGAAACTACTCGGCGCGGGCGGAGGTGGAGGGAATGTCGCCGCAAATTTCCGCGGTGATCAAGGTGGATGTTGGAGCGGCGCAGGAATTGACCTTCAAGTTAGCGGTGGCAGGGCCGCAGGAAACAGTGACGGTGACAAGTTCTGTGCAGGCGGTGGAGGGTACTCCGACGGCGACTTCGGCGTTGGTGGATGAGGGCGCGATTGGAGGGTTGCCCTTGAACGGGCGACGGTTCACGGATCTGGCGCTTCTGACGCCGGGAGTGACGCAGGACCCACGGGGGCTGACGTCGGGATCGAACGGCGATCTTTCTTACGGGGGGATACGCGGCTACAACACGAGTTATCTGGTGGATGGGGCGGACAACAACAACGGATTTTTCGCGCAGGCGCGGGGCCGGTACCGGGCGCCCTTCCAGTTTTCAAACGAAGTGGTGCAGGAGTTCCGCGTCTCTTCCAATAGTTACGGTGCTGAATCAGGGCGATCGGGGGGGGCGGTCGTAAACGTGGTCACGAAATCGGGATCGAACGATTGGCATGGGAGCGCGCACTACTATCTGCGTGACAGTTCGGTGGGGGGAGCAGCGCCTGCTTTTGTGGGTTTTAATCCGAGCGATCAGCAACATCAATTCGGGGGCACGCTGGGAGGGCCAATTGTAAGAAACAAGATGTTCATGTTCGCGGGATACGATGAGCACATTTTTCACGTGCCCACGGTCGTGGAATTCAACAACGGACAAACAGTCGTGGCGCCACAGTTGGGAGGGCTTGGGGACCCCGGCGACTACGAGATTTGTGATCCGGCGGTGGGCGGGATGGCATGCGACCAGACTCTGGTGTTCGCACGCGCCGCGGAATTAACAACGCAGGCAGGAACTTTTCATTCCCGATTGCTGGGCAATAGCGGATTTCTGAAGATCGATCGCGTCCTGGGATCAAGACAACTCTTATCGGCGCGATTGAGCACGTCGCGCTACTACGGTGCGAACAATGTCTTTTTCAGTCCGTCGAGTCCGATTACCAACGATGCGATGAGCGGAAATGGGGAAGAGGACGTGACGACCGAGAGCGCTTCGGTCACGTTAACGAGCAGCCTTTCACCGCGCTGGACAAGTCATCTGAGGGCGCAATTTTCGCGAGACCTTGAGCAATCGTTCCCGAACTCCACGGCCGTAAGAAGCGAAATTTATAACTGGATCGCGGACATGGGGGAATCTTCAATCTTGCCGCGACAGACGCGGGAACACCGACTGCATTTTGCGGAGACGATGAGCGCGGTTCACGGACGTCATCAATTTAAGTTCGGCGCGGATGCAATGCGGACGTGGGACTACAACTACTTCCCGTCCATGTTTGGAGGGGAATACATCTACGACTTCATTACGGTGGATCCGTGGACATTTGAACCGATGCATGGGGGCGTGGATTTAACGCCGCTACGGGCGTGGGCACACGACGTTCCGCGCTATTACGTGCAGAACTTCGGCAATCCGGTTTCGCACCCTGACAGCAACGACTATGCAGCGTTCGGGCAAGACACGGTGCGGCTCACCAAGCGACTGTCAGGAAGTTTGGGAATTCGGTACGACCTCCAGACTTTTGGGCAGAAAGGGATGGTCGGTAATCCACTGTGGCCATTGGCAGGGAAGATGCCGTCCCCGGGAAAGAACTTTGCGCCGCGATTAGGACTGGCATATGCGATTGGGGAACAGCGTCCGTTGATGGTGAGGGCTGGATTTGGAATTTTCTATACGCGAATTCCCCAGATTTATCAGTCAACGGTGATCGAACGACAACGGAATCACAGACCGATTCATTTCGCTGGATAACACGGACTATTATCAGCATCAGGTTTTTCCAAGCTATCCGAACGCGGCGGTGAATTGTCCGAGAGGCCCCGTTGCGTGCGCGCTACCAGCGTCATGGCAGCCGTTTGCGACCAAGCAGGTGGCGGCGTTTGGGCCAGGTTTTAAAACGCCGAGAGTGCAGCAGGCTAGTTTGCGTCTGGAGAAAGAGTTGGCGGACGGGCTTACGGGAGAAGTGTCATACCTCTATGTGCATGGAGTGGACATGATCCGCGCGCGGGATGTAAACCTGCCCGTGCCGGTGTCTTATAGTTACCCGGTCTTCGATCCCACGGGAACGACTTTTGAAAATGCGTTTTACGATGTGGACTCTTTCGTGGCTTGGCAGACAACGCGAACGATTGCGTGTCCCTATCCTCCATGTTTGAACGCGTTGCAACGTCCGGTTCCGCAGCTCGACGCAATCGATCAATTTGAAAGTGCGGCTTCGAGTGTGTATCACGGTTTCACGGTGTCGCTGCGGAAGCGAATGTCACGAGGTCTGTATTTCCACTTGGCTTATACGTGGGCCCATTCCATCGACGACGGACAGGACGCGCTGGTCGCGGGGCAACCGGCGACAGTGCAAAATTCGTATGCTGCGAACAGCGAGAGAGGGAACAGCGTAACTGACCAACGAAACCGGTTGACGATTGCGGCGGTGGAAGAGCCACATCTGTTTAACTCGGAACAGAAATTGATGGCGACCATGTTCAACCATTGGAAACTTTCCGGAGTCATGACTTATGGATCGGGACGGCCAGCGAATGCTGAGGTGTCAGGCGATCCTAATCAAGATGGAAATGCCAGTAATGATCGATTGGCGGGTTATGGGCGGAATGCGTTTTTGGGACCCGACTATGCAACGGTGGATCTGCGGTTAGGAAGGAAGATTAGACTGGGTGCGCATCTTCATTGGGAATTGACAGCCGAGTCTTTCAACTTACTGAACCGCGACAACCAAAGATATGGGATCGCAGACAGTGGGTTTTACAACTCGGCGGGACAGTTCATCAAGTACTCGGAGTCTGTGGGTGGAACTTATTATCCCGCTTATTATCAACGACCTGCAAACTTGATGAAGGCGATGAGCGCTTACGCTCCGCGGCAGCTGCAGCTTTCCATGCGATTAAATTTTTAACATGGAAGAAAATTCCTGCACATTCCGCTTGACTTAGTGACCCAAGCCTTGCCATAACTATCGGGTCCAATCGGGACAGAGTAAGGGGGCGTGGGGTCCATTGGCGGAGTCTGACTTCTAAAAGGGGTTTCCCCGGAAACGCAGAAGGCCGGTTTCGGATTTGAATTAAGAAGACATTCAAGATAGAACATGTTGTCGTAGTGCTATCTGGCCGAGCTGGAAAAAGCGTAAAAGAAGCACTGACGCATAAGGCGCAGCCGCCAATTAGCTCGCAAGAGCAGGACTCGAAGTTAGGCCGCAGTCTTTTCCACGAAGACGAGCGGTACTCTCACCCAAAGTTTTCCGACCGGGCATCATTGAGCAGTGATCCACGTGAGGTCGTCACGTGGTGGGCCGAACCCAGGGACAACACGAGGGGGATTGTAGATCTCCTGCCCACGAAGTGAACCGGATTCCTTCCCAATTCGGATCTCCCGTGCTGTGCAGGACGGGGAATGGGAGCGCCTCTTCTAATGGAATTCCAGGACAAGATACTGAAGTGCGTCGATTGTGGCACGGACTTCGTGTTCACAGCCGGGGAGCAGCTTTTCTTTCACGACAAGCAATTCAAGAACGAGCCCAAACGTTGCAAGAATTGCAAGGGTAAAAGGGTGGCCGTGTTGGGACAGGGTGCTCAGGGACATTCGTACGCGAAAACAGAAACGCGAACGAACTGTTCACAGTGCGGTAAAGAGACGACGGTCCCGTTCCGTCCAACACAGGGAAGGCCGGTTCTATGCCGCGAGTGCTTTCAACAAGGGCGGCACGTCGCGAGTGCCTGACGATTCTCTGAAACAATAATATTGAGGTTGGCTCGCAGGTATTTAAGAAGCGGGTCGTTTGCGGAGCTGCGCTTGGATGGCGGTGTTACGCCGCATTTCTTGCTTATCGGCGTGACGCACGAGCAAGGCTTCGATCTGGCGCACAAGGTCGCCGGTGCCAAGCGGTTTAATAAGCAAGGAATCGGGGCCGCCCGGAGGCCGATTCTCCCCGGCCACCAGATATTCATCCGAGGGTGGAAACGCCGTCAGCAACGCGGTTGCAGGATCATAACTCTGACGATGGGCCGCGCGAATGACTTCTAATCCTGCCTCTTCCGTATCCATCCGAAGGTCGCTGATCACCATGTGATAAACGCCTGATTCGAGACGGGTGAATGCTTCGGATGTGCTCGCCGCAGTTTCCACTTCGAATCCGTGGAGTTCCAAAACAGCTTTGAGAGTCAGAAGGACAGCGAGATCATCGTCGACGAGAAGGATGCGCCGCTTCATGGGAACGCCTCGCAGAGTCGAGATGCGGACAACGTATCAATCGACTGAGCTCAAAACTTCAGCCCAAGTCAACTACTCGATTAGTATAGGAGTGTGGCTCGCTTCTACATAGAAAATTTTGGCTGTCGCGCAACGCAGGCGGATGGCGCGGCACTGGAACGCCAGTTCCTGGAGCGCGGTCTGGAGCGCGCAAAGGCCGCCCGCGACGCCGAGATTGTCGTTCTGAATACCTGCACGGTCACCGAAGGGGCGGACAAGGATGCGCGGGCCTCGATACGGCGGCTGCAGCGGGTGAATCCTGATGCGCGAATTCTAGTTACCGGATGCTACGCGCAAAGAGCTCCAGAAGAACTCGCCGCCTTGCCGGGAGTGACGTGGGTGGTGGGCAATTCCCACAAACACCAAGCCGCGGAAATTGCGACATCCTCCTCATTGTTTACTGGCGCTGGCGGATTTGTTCCGATGGGGCAACTGACGGGGGAGATCGGCGAGAGAGTTGTGGTGGGGGACATTTTCGCGCATACCGAGTTGATGGCGGCTCCTGTTTTCGAAGCGGCAAACGAGCGCACGCGTCCCAATCTGAAGGTACAAGATGGATGCGACAACAGGTGTTCATTTTGTGTGATCCCTTACGTGCGGGGTCAAAGCCGTTCGCTGACGGAAGAGAGAGCGATCGCGGAAGTGCGGATGCTGGTTGAGGCAGGGTATCGCGAGGTCGTGATTTCGGGGATTAATCTGGGCCGGTGGGGAAGAGATTTGGACGCCGCTGGTCATTCGTCGTTCGTCGTTGGCGGGCAAAGCCCCGAGCGAGGAATGACTAGCGACGAACGACTCGTCGATCTGATTCGCGCTATCCTTGCTCGAACTTCTCTGGAGAAACTCCGAGATCAGTTCGGTCGAGCCCATGGACTGGAGTGATGAGCTGATCGAATTGGTGGCGAGTTCTCCGAGAATTGCCAAGCATGCGCATGTGCCGATGCAATCGGCGAGCGATGCGGTGTTGCGACGCATGCATCGGAAATATCGTCCCTGGCACTACCGGGAGAAGATATTGAAGATCCGCGCAGGCGATGCCTGAACGCGGCGATTGGCGCTGATGTGATGGTTGGATTTCCGGGCGAGACCGAGGCGGAATTTGCCGAGACGCGCCGAATGATCGAGGAATTGCCTTTCACTTATTTGCACGTCTTCACCTACTCGCCGCGTCCCGGAACTCCAGCTGCCGAGCATGAACGGCAAGTTCCTGTGGCGCTGGCGCGGGAAAGAAACGGCATCTTGAGGGACATCGCGTCCGGAAAAAAGGCGGCTTTTCTTCAATCGCAGGTGGGGAACGTGGTGGAAGCGATCACGCTGCAAACGCATGGGCCGGATTCGACCGAAGCGTTGACTGAGAACTATTTGAAGGCGAGACTTGCCGGACAATGGGAAGCAAACCGTTGGATTCAGGTCCAAGTCGAGGGGGTCGACGGGGAAATGCTGGTGGGGCGGGTCGCTGCGAGAGCTGGTCACGGCGAACCTCAAAGAGGGGGCGTGGCCGAGGTAGGCACGATAGTAACTCAGGAGTGCACCGAACTAAACAAACGCGTTGACCTGTAACCCTTTGCACGCATACGATGGTCAAAACGAAAATGCGGGTCACTCTCCCAACTATATCTAGCGCAGAACTGCGAACTGCACTTTGCTGTTTGCTGGCATGTCTTTTCCCGGCTCAAATGCTGGGTGCGGACGAGTCAGCGTCAGCAATGCTGTACACCAGCGGTTCGGCCTGGGTGAATGGAAGCGCAGTGCCGAAGTCGGCGGCGATGTTCTCCGGCGACATTCTTCAGACGCCTTCGGACTCGACGGCCAGTATCCAGACGACCGGATCGAGCCTGATGGTGATGGCGAATTCTCTGGTCAAATTTGAGGGTCCAGCGGTTGAGATCGATCATGGCGGAGTGCGCGTGACGACCTCGCGCGGCCTGGCGGCACACGCGGGCGACGTGACCATCAAGCCTGCCGGTAACGGATGGACCGAATTCCAGGTGGTCGATGTGGATGGGCGAGTGCAGATCGCGGCGAACAAGGGCGATGTGACTGTACAGGACAATACTGGAACGACGACGGTAACGCAGGGCCAGCAGACCACTCGGGATGACACCAACGATCCGGATAAGAAGAAAAAGAAAAAGCGTCGTGCCGGAGCGGCCACCGCGGCGCATGGCGGAGTGTTGAGTTCGCCAACCGCTGTTTATGTCGGTACCGCAGCGATCGGCGGCGCGGCTGCATGGATATGGCTGCACAATGACGAGGGTCCGATCAGCCCGTCATGCCCAACAACTCCCTGTCAGTGAGTTCCTACCGATGAAGTTTTTGAAGTCCCTATCAAAGTTTTTGAAGAATGAGTTCATTTCAATGATTGCTGTTTCAGGCGACTAAAACGATGTCGCGCTACGTCTCCTACCGAGATTTCGACTGGGTGCTCTTGGGCTTCGTGCTGGCCATTTGCGGGCTCGGCGTATTCCAGATTCATAGCGCGACGGAGCACACAAAGTTTGTCGGCTCCCACATCAGGCAAATCTACTGGATACTCGGTGGCTTGGGTGCCATGTTTCTGGTCAGTCTCGTCAACTATCAAAGTGTCCTCGAACAGGTTCACTGGATGTATATCGTTTCGCTGGCGTCCCTGATTTCTGTGCTCCTATTTGGGCAGAAATACCTGGGAGCGCGCCGATGGATCAAAATGCCGGGCGGCGCACACTTCCAGCCGTCGGAATGGGTGAAGCTGATCCTGATTCTGGCGGTGGCCAAGTATTTTGCTGATCTACAGCAGCGGGAACTGTCGTGGCCAGATTTTCTTAAGGCGGGTGCGATTGTTGGTTTCCCGATGCTGATGGTGCTGGCGCAGCCGGATCTGGGCACGGCGCTGACGTATATGCCGGTCGCGATCATGGGCCTTTTTCTGGGTGGCCTGCGCTGGAAGCAGGCGCTGATTGTAGTGGCGATACTCGGGGCATTGTTGCCGGTGGCATGGGTCAAGGTGTTGAAGCCCTATCAAAAAGAGCGTTTAACGAGTTTTCGAGACCCGGATGCGGACCGTCAGGGATCCGGGTATCAGGTGAACCAGTCCTTGATCGCGGTGGGTTCGGGGGGAATCTGGGGGAGCAGCCAGGGTTCCCAGACGCATTTGGCGTTCTTGCCGGTGCCGCAAACGGACTTTATTTTCGCCGCTTTTGCTGAAGAACATGGGTTTGTGGGAGCTCTAGGGGTTCTGCTGTTATACTTCATAGTGCTGATGCGTTTGACGCAGAATGCGCAAACGGCGCCCGACCGCGCCGGCGCATTCCTAGTAATGGGTGTGGTGGCTGTGCTTAGCTTTCATATCCTGGTCAATGTCGGCATGGTGGTCGGCTTTATGCCCGTCACCGGAATACCTCTGCCGCTCATGAGTTACGGTGGGTCTTCCGTCCTTTTCATGTTTTTGGCGCTGGGGATCGTGATGAATGTGCGGATGCGCCGTTTTGTGAACTGAGCGGGTCGGCAGAAGTTGGGCGCGCTCTTCTCGACAACGAGGACAGCGCCGAAACAGATTAGTAAGGAATAAGATTACGAACCGCCCTCGCGAAAAGTAGGGCAGATAAACCGGCGAAGTGGAAGCCGGACAGGATTGAAGCCGGTCAGGCGGGGAACGGCCCCCTCGGGACTCGAGAGAGTGGCCACAGGCCTGACAGAATGGCTGAACGCGATCAGTGCAGACGAGTAAGAAAAATTCACTGCAGTGCGGTTCGCGGCGAGAGTGCCGCGGACTGGCCCGCTCCTACCCGGAGCGGCGCTGAACGCTATCGATCCTTCCGTCCGCCTTGCGCTTCTTGTCCGGTGAGTAAGAACCGGAGTAGCAATGAACAAGGAACTGTTTGTATCAGCCACACCCCATGAAACAAAAGTGGGGATCACAGAAGATGATCAATTAGCAGAAATTTACCTCGAGCGGGAAAACGAATACACCTTAGCAGGCTCGATTTATAAAGGCCGTGTGACGCGCGTGCTGCCAGGCATGCAATCGGCCTTCGTGGATGTAGGCCTCGAACGCGACGCCTTTCTGTACGTCTCCGATTTCATGGATTTGGAGCAGCAGGACGAGGATTTGGATGAAGCGATTCCAGCGAACCGTCCGCCACAGCGTGGTGGAGAGCAAGCAGCGAGCAGCGAAGCGCAGACTGCCGAAGTCGAAGAAGGTACGTCAGCACCGGATCGGAACCTGCTGGCGAAGCAGGAAATGGCGCGGAAACGTCTCGGGAAGGCAGGGACTTCCGTGGACGGCGACGCCGTCGGGGACGCCGCCCGGAGAATGGAGACCGGGGACGGCCCGCCAGCGGCGATCGCAATGAAAGCCGTCCGGAGCCTCGGATTACTGAATTCGCGGCCAGCGGAGCCGAGGAATGAGGGCCGCAATGATCGCGGCGAACGGCCTGGACGTCCCGAATCGCGTGGCACTGCCGCTTCGCGTTTTCAACGTCCGGCAGCGCCTGCGCGAACGGGGCGGGATTACGATTACGGCCCGCCCCCCGGATACCAGCCGATTATTCTCCCGGGCGAATCCATCTCAAAATATCAACGGCAGGCATCGAGCGCTGTCTCCCCAGTTGAGGTGGCACCGGAGCGTCCGGTGGCAGCCTCCATCGTTTCCAACTTTCCGGATGACGAGCCGATTTTTGCGGCTGAAGCTACCGAACCGTTGCATGAACAACATGATCATGTGCCGCAAGCAGAAGCCTTTGAGCAGTCGTCTTTAGCGGAGGAAGAATCGCCGTCGGCAGTTGGAGAAAGGTCATCGGCTGCTTTCCCCGAAACTCAGCCGGTTTCGGACCTGCGAATTCAAACTCGCTCAGAAACGGACGATGAGGAAACTGCGGAATACGAAATCGCTCATGAATCCGATTTTGCGGCCGCGCTTGGTTCGGATAGTCCTCGGCATGTTGAGACGGAAGAAGTGCGCTACGACGCGGCGCAGGGCCACGTAGAAGAGCAGGAGATCGAAGAAGAGGAAGCCGAACTTGCAGCCTATGGAGAAGAACCGGGCGACGATGACGGTTTCGAGGAAGTGGAAGAAGAAACCACGGCCGCTGGTGGTGATTTGGTGCCGGCGAATGTTGGCGGAGAGTCTTCTGCGACGGGCGAGCCTATTGTAGCCGCGGAGAACGGCGAAGTTCCGGAAGCCGTTCTGGAAGATCAAGAGCGAGAGGAAGAGGAACTCGAACTGGAGGAGGCGCAAGCGGAAGCCGAGGCATTGCTTGAGGCGGAAGCGATTGGAGATGGCACGGTCGATGCCAGCGCCGAAGTGCGAGGTCCGGCTCCTGAAGCGAGATTGTTGCAGCGGACGCAGCGACGGGGCTCAGAGCGTGGCGGAGATTTTGCCCGCCGCGGTGGCGGGCGTCGTGGTGGTCAGCGCCGGCGCTTCCGCAGTCGCGAGAATCAGGTCGTTCCACAGATCAGTGAGCTTCTGAAAGAGGGGCAGGAAATTCTTGTCCAGATCGCCAAAGAACCAATCGGGAAAAAAGGCGCCCGCATTACGAGTCACATCGCGCTTCCTGGGCGGTTTCTGGTGTTCATGCCGACGGTGAACCATACGGGTGTTTCAAGAAAGATCGCATCCGAAGACGAGCGGCAGCGGCTGAAGCACATTATTCAAAGCGAGAGGGAAAATGGCGGAGGCGGATTTATTGTCCGCACTGCGGCAGCTGGGGCTTCCGACGAAGAGTTGCGGGCGGATATCCGGTTCCTGAAAAACCTGTGGAACGAAATCAAATCGCGCTCCGAGAACAGCAAGTCGCCGGCGCTAATTTATCACGACTTGAACGTCGTAGAGCGCGTGCTGCGCGATCAGGTGAGTTCTGATTTCTCCGTGATCTGGGTCGATACGGAAACTGAGTATGAACGCATTCTGCGCTTTGCCAACCGTTTTCAGCCGGGATTGGTCAAGCGGGTCAAGCTTTATACGAAAGAGACTCCGTTGTATGAACAGTTTGGTCTGAACGAAGAAATCAACAAGGCGTTGAAGTCGAAAGTCTGGCTGAAGAGTGGTGGATACATCGTGATCAACCAGACGGAGGCGCTGGTTGCGATTGACGTGAATACCGGCAAGTACGTCGGCAAGACGACGCGCCTGGAAGACACGATCGTGAAGACGAACGTGGATGCCATCAAGGAAATCGTACGGCAGATTCGACTGCGCGATTTAGGCGGCATCATCATCATCGACTTCATCGATATGGACGAGCGCCGGAATCGGCAGAAGGTGATGCAGGCGCTGGAAGAGGCTTTGCGCCTTGACCGGGCTCCTTCGAAGGTTTTGCAGTTTAACGATTTCGGTCTGGTGGCGATCACGCGCAAGCGCGTGAAGCAGTCGCTCGAGCGCACGATTGGATCCCCGTGTCCGTATTGCCAGTCGACGGGCTTTGTGAAAGCGGTGAATACGATCTGCAACGAAATCTATGTTGAGATGCGGAAGATTTCTCAGCACCTCGAGCACAGCGACGTAATGTTGCGAGTGAACCCGGAGGTTGCGAAGGCGTTAAAAACGAACAACGCGCGCCTGCTCAATGAAATGGAAGAACTCACGAAGAAGACGATTATCGTGAAGTCGGATCCGGCGCTGCATCAGGAGCAGTTCGACATTCACTAGGTTCGGTCTGGCAGGAATATTTGCCATTAGGCTCCAGAATTCAGAACTAAAGGGACGGGCGAGATACCCGTCCCTTTGTTTTTGGAGCGGGCGGTTACGTCGCCTTCAGCGGTGTCGAACTTCAAGTCCACGCAATTAGATACTCGCCTTTCTTGTTTGGAACCGTCCAAGTAGTCGCTGCGTATTAACCGTGAGCCTCGGGGGATGGAGCCTGCTGATATGACACGATTTCAAAACTGTTTCTTGTTGTTTTGTGTACTTCTAAGAGTTTTCGCTGTTGCTGAAGCTGCGGACATCGTCCATTCACCTCCTTCTCCTTGCGCTTTTATTCACGCCAACGTTGTTCCCATGAACGAGGAGAAACTCCTTTCTGATCAAACCGTTGTCGTCCAGAACGGCCGAATAACGCAGGTCGGACCGTCGAAGACAACCGTACTCGCACGCGGGACGTGCCGGATTGATGCAAAAGGCAAGTTCCTGATTCCTGGTTTGGTGGATGCGCACGTGCACCTGCTCTCTCCTAACGAATTACCGCTCTACCTAGCGAATGGCGTGACCACGGTCTTCAATCTCGATGGCCATCCCGCTCATCTGTGGTGGAAAAAAGAAATCGCCCGCGGCGAAATGGTTGGGCCGACGATCTTTACGACTGGTCCTCTCTTCGAGAGGGCGAGAACAGCGGAGGAGTCCGTCCGCCTTGTCGATGAGCAGGCAGACGCTGGTTACGATGGAGTGAAGATCTATAACCAGGTGTCGAAAGCCGAATATCCAGCGCTGATCGCAGAAGCGAAAAAGAGAAACATGCTTCTGATGGGACACGTGGCCCGTGGTCCGGAGTTTGAATTGACTCTTCAGTCCGGACAGTCGATCGCACACCTCGAAGAGTTTACCTACACCTTTTTCAACCCGAAGCACGATAACAACAATTCGCACATCGTCTATGATGAGAGCAAAATTCCGGAGGCGGTAAGGCTCACCAAAGAAGCGGGCATTTCGGTTACCCCGACGCTTTCAACTTACGCGACAATTGTGCAGCAGGCGAGTGACCTCGATACGTTCCTGAAGAATCCGGACATGAACTACTTGCCGCCCTGGTCACAAGCCCAATACCAGCCAGCGGCGAACCGATACAAAAATGGGTTCTCGCCCGAAGGCGTTATTCAGATCCGGGCATCGCTGGGATTTCAAAGAAAACTGGTGAAAGCCTTGTTTGACGCAGGTGTCCCGCTGATGTGCGGGACGGACGCGCCGGAGGTAGGGCCAATGCCTGGATTCGGAATCCACGATGAGTTGCAGGAATTGGTGAACGATGGGCTGACGCCATACCAGGCGCTGCAAACTGCGACTGTGAATGTTGCGCGATATCTTCGGCAGGCCGGCGAGTTCGGGACGGTGGAAGCGGGAAAGCGCGCCGACCTCGTGTTGCTAGAGGGCAATCCGCTCGTTGCGATTGCAAGCACGCGGCGAGTGACCGGAGTGATGGTACGTGGCCAATGGATGTCCAAAGCCGACCTGAATCGAACGGTTAACGACGTGCCAGCGTCTTACCAACGCGATGTACGCAAGGTGAAAATGCAACTTCAGTCTGATCCTAAGCAGGCTACGAACTACATGCGCGATTACGATCCGTATTTTAAAGTCGGAGACGAGGCGATCAGTGAAATTGCGGCTACTGACGGATTCGAGAAGGTGCACTCGGTGTTAGTCGCGGTTCGACAAGCGGACCCGAAGTCCGCACTGGTTTCTGAAGAAGGTATCAATCACCTGGGCTACGATCTTTTGGGCGCGAAGAAATACAAAGAAGCTATTGCGGTATTCCAGATGAACACTCAGGATTTTCCAAAATCCGCAAATACGTTTGATAGCTTGGCGGACGCCCAATTTCAGTCGGGCGACCTGCCGCACGCGCTGGAGAATTATCACAGAGCCCTCGACGTGGATCCAAAATATCCAAATGCGAAAGCGGCGGAGAAATTTATTGCGGAGAAGGGAAAGACGTAGCGGGCAAAAGAAAACTATGCCCCAGCAAGCATTGCGGAGGCCTGTCCGGTTCGTGCTCTGAGCTTTTCCAGCGACGCGCGCAAAAAATCACTGCTATCGGCAATTCCCGGCCAATGTTCCGGAGTTGAACTGAGGCGATTCACGGCTTCGCCAACGCGTTTCGCCATATCGAGTAGGACCATCAGGGAATCGGCGTGCAGTTTCCAGATTGTGCTGGCCTGCGGCGATCGCTTCATTTCCTCGATCTCGGTGGTCACACGCGCGGTAACTGCCACCATGCGCAACACCATACGCGCCGCGTCAGCGCGCGGACTTGCCTGGCCGAGATAGTCAGCTGTGTAAGCATCGATCTCAACCGGGTTCAGCATCAGATTGAAATAACGCATTGGAACGATCTGGCGGAATTTGGGGTCGGCCACACGCACAAAGACGCGAATCGATTCTTCCACTCGGCGCAACTTTGCTTCTTCGACGGAGAGCGCCTGCGGAGAGATCGCAGCCGGTACGTAATGCGGAGTGCGCGCGGGAGCGACTGCGGCTCCTCCAGCACCAACGGAGCGCGGTCCGACGGCTGCGATTGAGTTTTCCCGAGGCGATCGGCGCAACGGAGGCCGGCGTTCCAATTCCCTTTTCAGCCGGGACACACGCCGGAATTTTTCCAAGGCCGCGCCATAGTCGGCATTTAAGAGCGCTTCTTCGTTCAGAGCCGCCACATGATCGGTGGTGATTTCGAAACCGTCAACGGTTGTGAGAATAGTGCCGCCGAGGTCCTCGAGCTGCTTTGCGAAGTTCTTGATCTCTTCGGTGGCGGCCGCAAACAAAGTGTGAAAACGGTCACCGAATGCGGCGTTGTAGGGAGCGAGCGTCGCCAGGACTCCGGGATGGTAGACGGATTCTCCCAACGAAGCTTTCAATTCACGGACTCGAGAGATAATGCCCGAATCCATGAGGGCACTGAAATCCTGAAAGCGGTTGGCCTGATCGAGGAGAGGACCAAATTCGCGCAACAGTTGCACGTGCTCATCTGGGAGCACGGGGACGTCCGACTCAGACATGATTTCGAGAAGGGCGATTTCGAATGGAGAAAGCGGGATGGAACCGTCGAGACCATAGCCCCGGCTTTCCCATTGGCCAGGAACGCGAGGGTGGCGGTACAGGAAAGTGACGACGAGATCGGTTTTGTCTCGATTTTCGGCGGAGTCATCACGATGACGGGCGAAATATCGGACCAGAGCTTCGGCTACTTCCGCATCGAGGTCTGCTGACATTCCCAGCCGCAACATGGCGGGCGTGATTGCCATGTCGAGGAGCTGGACCCACAGGTGCATTTTCTGGAGAGTCGGCCGTACATCGTCGGCATGGCCGATGACGTCCGGCGCGAGTTCGGCGGGAGCGGGAAGCTCCGCACCTAAATGCTCGCTCAGAAGCCGCTGGTAAAAGGCCTGCACAGACGCCAGCAGAGCCAGTTCCCATTGAGGATCTTCAACCAAATTGCACTCCTTGGAGATCAGTCAGCTACGTCAAAAGGGGGTCGTCTTCTAAGTAAAACCGAAACTTCAAGACGGCGCAATTGGTTACCCGGTTACGGAGGTGACTGCACCACCATTGGCCAGGCCAGATGTTTCTTGACAAGCAAGTTTGGAGGAGGGGTGTGTTACTGGAAGACTACGGTTCGATTGCCATAGAGGAGAACCCGGTTTTCTACGTGCCAGCGCACAGCGCGCGAGAGGACCATTTTCTCGATATCGCGGCCCTTCTGAACCAGGTCTTCGACCGTATCGCGGTGATAGATGCGGACCACATCCTGGTCGATGATGGGGCCGTCATCCAGCACTTGAGTAACGTAGTGAGCGGTGGCGCCGATCAGCTTTACGCCGCGCTGGAAGGCTTGATGGTAAGGCTTGGAACCTACAAAGGCGGGCAAAAAAGAGTGGTGAATGTTGATGATATTTTGCGATCCCCAGGTGGAGATGAATTCTGAAGAAAGAACTTGCATGTAACGCGCCAGCACGACGAGGTCGCACCGGTGCTTGCGGAGTAGCGTTATTTGTTCCTGTTCGATGTCGCGCTTGTTTTCCCTGGTGACGGGCAGAACGACGTAGGGGATGCGATAAAAGTCGGCAATCCGCTGGTTGTCGGTGTGGTTCGAAACGATTAACGGAATTTCGCAGTGCAGTTCGCCGCTTTGGTGGCGATAGAGCAAATCCTGCAGGCAGTGGTCATAACGGGAGACGAAGATCGCGAGACGCGGACGGACCGAGGAACGGGCGAGACGCCATTGCATCTCGAATTTTTGCGCGATGGGGGAGAAGTGGTGGGGGAATTCTGCGAGATCGAAATCGAAGCCAGTGATGTCGAACTCGACGCGGGTCAGGAAGAGATTGGAATCCTCGTCCCCGTGCTCATCGTTCGAAAGAATGTTGCCGTTGTGCCGACAGATGAAATCCGCGATGGCGGCGACGATACCTTTGCGATCAGGACAAGAGACGAGAAGGATGGCAGAGGTGGGCATTGTTTGTGGAGCTAGAGACTGCGCGAACTCATTTCTTATTCTTCAGAGCTTTTATGATCTCACGCGCGGCGTTGGCGCCGGAGCCTCCCGTTAAACCGGTGCCCGGATGCGTGCCATTGCC
The DNA here is from genome assembly GCA_963822545.1 of uncultured Acidobacteriaceae bacterium. Taxonomy (GTDB): domain Bacteria; phylum Acidobacteriota; class Terriglobia; order Terriglobales; family Acidobacteriaceae; genus Acidiflorens. The sequence goes on along the minus strand of CAWGIB010000006.1, from coordinate 549,351 downwards.
GCACAGGAAGAGACCGTCGATGGGCGTCTTGTAGCGGGCCCAGTCGAGTAGAGGGCGCATGGTGAAAAACTGGTCGAGTGCGAGTTCGCCGTGGAATATCTGGCCGCCGGTGAGTCCGTAGGTTTCTTCGAGGTCCTTGGGCGTGATGATCTGGTGGCGCACGATCGATTGCGGCAAGTTCGGCGCGTATTGGGCAATCGTCTTCACGACCGTTTCGCCGAGTGCCTTGCGCTGGCTCTCCCAGTCGCTGTTCTTCAACTTGTAAGGGGCGTACTGCATGTAGACCGACATTACGTGCTGGCCAGAGGGGGCTAACGAGGGATCGGAGAGCGAGGGGAAGGTGATTTCGATGAAGGGCTGGCGCGAGAAGTTACCGTATTTTGATTCATCGAACGCGCGCTCGAGGTAATCGATTTCAGGGCTGATCTGAATACGTCCTTTGAGGAGCTCGCCGTTGCCCTGGGTTTTCAGCGCGGTGAAGTCAGGAAGATTCGAGAGCGCGAGGTTGATTTTTGCGACAGTTCCAGCGGAACGGTAGTTCTTGATTTTCTGAACGAAATCGGGCGAAAGATGCGCGGGGTCGAGCAGGCGCATGAGAGTGCGCTTTGGGTCGGCATTCGAGACGACGGTGCGGGCGGAAATTTCTTCGCCGGAAGCGAGCACGACTCCGGTGGCGACGCCATCATAGACCCGAATCTCTGAAATCGCGGTACCAGTACGAATCTCGGCGCCTGCCTGGGTGGCAGCGGCCGCCATGGCGGCAGTCAGGGCACCTGCTCCTCCGACAGGGAATTGAACGCTGCCGGCTGGTGAGGCGGTGGGGGAGAGATCGGCGGCGGCGCGCAACATCAAAACCAGAGCACTGCCCGCGGACCACGGCCCGAGAGACGTTCCGAAGATTCCGCGCGCGGCGATGGTGGCGCGCAAAGGCTCGGTCTCGAAGAATTCCGCAACCAAATCGGCGACCGCCATCGGTCCCCAGCGCAGCACGCGATACAGGTCTTTCTTTCCCAGGTTTCGGACGGAGCGGCCGGTCTTCAGCATGCCCCACAAGTCGCCGCTGGATGGATTATCGATGTTTGGTGGCGCAAGCATGAGCGCTTCGCCAATTACCTTGCTGATCTTGCCGAGCGCGGCCGAGAAATCCGTGTAGGCGGCGGCGTCTTTCTGGGACCACTGCGCGATCTCCTGCGCGGATTTCCTGGCGTCGGCGTAAAGCACCAGCGACCTGCCGTCGGGAAGAAGGGAAACGGTGCTGACATCGGGTGTAATGAACTTCAGTCCATGACGCTCGAGTTGCATGTCGCGCACGACATCCGCGCGAAGGGGACCCGTGTTGTGGGCGAGCGTGGAGCAACGGAAGCCGGGATGGAACTCTTCGGTGATCGCGCAGCCTCCAACTTGCGCGCGACGTTCGAGGACGAGCGGTTTGTAACCTGCCTTAGCGAGGTAGAAAGCGGCGACGAGACCATTGTGTCCGCCGCCAATGATGATCACATCTCGCGTGTCGGACATTACGCCACCTTCCCGTCTTTCAGGATTTCAAGCGCTGCGAGGCGACCGGGAGCGCCCATGATGCCGCCGCCCGGGTGGGTGGCTGATCCGCACATATACAAGTTCTTGATGGGGGAACGAAATTGAGCCCAGCCCGCGACCGGACGCAGGAAGAACAATTGTTCGAGGGAAAGCTCGCCTTGAAAAATGTTTCCTTCGGTCAGTCCCCACTCGCGTTCGAGGTCAAGCGGGGTGACTACCTGGCGGTGGAGGATGATGTCTTTAATGTTGGGCGCATATTGCGCGATCGTGTTGACGACGTTGTCGCCAAACTTTTCTTTTTCGGTGTCCCAATCGAGGCCGGGAGCGAGTTTGTACGGTGCGTATTGCACAAAGCAGGAGAGGATATGTTTTCCTGGGCGGCGCCAGTGACGTGTCGGTGAGAGTGGGGATCACCATGTCGATGTAGGGATTCGAAGACCAGTGGCCGTATTTGGCCTCGTCGTATGCTTTTTCCATGTATTCGACGCTCGGCGAAATCGACATCGCGCCGCGGAGGTGAGCGCCGACTCCGGGGAGGCATTTGAAATTCGGGAGCCCGTCGAGGGCCATATTTACTTTGCCGGATGAACCGCGGAACTTGTAGCGGCGCACGCCGTCCATGAATTCTTCCGGAAGATGGCCGGGTTCGATCATTTTGGTGAAGGTCAAGCGCGGATCGACGCTGGAGGAGATGACATCGGCGAGAATTTCATCTCCGTTGGGAAGCGCGACGCCGTAGGCCTTACCGTTCTTCACCATGATGTTGGCGATGGGAGCTTGCGTGCGAATTTCTACTCCCGCCTCGCGAGCGGCGGCGGCGATCGCGTTGGAAATTGCGCCCGTTCCTCCGCGTGCAAATCCCCACGCGCGGAATGCGCCATCAATCTCTCCCATGTAGTGATGGAGCAGAACGTAGGCGGTTCCGGGCGAGCGCACGCCGAGGAAAGTGCCGATGATTCCGGAGGCCGACATCGTGGCCTTCAGCACATCGGTTTCAAACCACTGATCGAGAAAGTCGATCGCGCTCATAGTCATGAGCTGGACCTGGTTATATTTGTCCTCGCTCGACATGCCTTGAAAGCGTCGACCGATGAAGAGGAGCTTCATCAACTCTTTGGGGTTCAAGGTCGAAGGGTCGGGAGGAATCATGCTGAGGATCGGTTTGACGAAGCGGCACATGGCTTGCATGGCCTTGCCGAATTCGTCGTAGGCTTCGGCGTCGACGCGAGAGTGGCGGGCGATTTCGCGGTGCGTCTTGCCGTGGTCATTCACGCGCCAGAGGTAATCGTCGTTGGGCATGGGCGTGAAGGTGCCGTCGAGGGGAAGGATCTCCAAGCCGTGGCGGGGAAGATCGAGGTCGCGAATGATCTCCGGCCGCAGGAGCGAAACGACGTACGAGCAAACAGAGAACTTGAAGCCGGGGACGACCTCTTCGGTACAGGCCGCGCCGCCGAGCACATGACGACGCTCGAGTACGAGAACTTTCTTGCCCGCTTTGGCGAGATAGGCGGCGTTGGTCAGGCCATTGTGGCCACCACCCACAACAATTACGTCATACTTCTTGCCATTTGCAGCAGATGCCATAAGTTGATCCGGATGAAAGGCGAGGCCCGCGAAAGTGACTCGTCATTCTAACTAGAAATCGCTAATTTGTCTCTAGTTACGCGTTATTACTGACTCTAAGTCAATTCTAATCGGTGCTTGCTGGACAGTGCCGCCGCTGCATATAATCCGGCATTCAGGGTTCGGATTTCCCGGGCGCGATTTTGGGTCATTTCTCTCCGGCGCAGGGAACCGCGGAACAGATCAAGCGAGGTCGTCTTGCCTATTGGAACTGCATTTCACGAGAGAACGTTTGCACTCTGCCACAGCCTGAACTATCGGGAATGGTCGGGATATTACACGGTGAGCGTGTATGAGATGCACCACGAGCACGAGTACAACGCGATCAGAAACGCGTGCGCCCTGATCGACATCTCGCCGCTCTACAAATATTTGATCACAGGTAAGGACGCGACGAAACTCGTCAATCGCGTGATTACGCGCGACATCAATAAGGTTGCGGTGGGGCAAGTGATTTATGCCTGCTGGTGTGACGAAGACGGGAAGGTTATTGACGACGGAACGATTACCCGGCTCGAAGAGAATAAGTATCGTTGGACGGCGGCTGATCCGAGCCTGCGCTGGTTTCGCCAAAACGGTTTGAACATGGAGGTTCAAATTGAGGATATCTCGGAGCAGACGGCTGCGTTGGCGCTGCAAGGGCCAGCTTCGGCGAATTTACTGAAGGTGGTTGCCGAGGCTGATATCACGAATTTGAAATATTTCCGGAAGACAAGCGGCAAGATCGCGGGCGTGCCCGTGGATATTTCGCGAACCGGATACACGGGGGATCTCGGTTACGAGATTTGGATTCCATGGAATGACGCGGTGAAGGTGTGGGACGCGTTGATGGAGAAGGGAAAGCAATTTGATATTCACGCGGCGGGAATGCTGGCGCTGGACGTGTCGCGCGTCGAAGCCGGATTGCTGCTCATTGAGGTGGACTACTCGAGTTCGAAAAAAGCGTTGATCCCGGCACAGAAGTTCTCGCCGTATGAATTGGGCTTCGGAAAGATGGTTCATCTGGAGAAGGAAACTTTCATCGGTAAGCGCGCTCTGGCAAGAGATAACAAGCAGGGTGTGGCGCGGCAGTTGGTCGGACTCGAGATCGATTGGGTGGAAGTGGAGGAGGAGTTTGACAAATTTGGATTGTCTCCGGCGGCTCCCAGCCAGGCATCGCGGGTGGCTGTTCCCGTCTATTCGGGGGATCGGCAAGTCGGAAAGGCGACTACGACTGCGTTTTCACCCTTACTGAAGAAGCTCATCGCATTGGCAAGCGTGAGCACGGAGTATGTAAAGGCAGGCACAAAGCTCCAGATGGAGTTGACGATCGAAGCGCAGCGTAGGAAGACGACAGCGACGGTTGTGCCACTGCCATTCTTCAACCCCAAGCGAAAGACGGCCACGCCGGTATAGATTGGCCGACCGTCTTCTGTCAATTGGCTTACTGGCTGAAGGCGTCGAAGGGCCGCAAAAACTGCGGCGCGTTGAAGTTGACAAATTGAGGAGGCGTGTACACGAATTGGTTGTTGATATCCAGGACGTTCATGCTTGGTCCCAAATGATTAGCCGCGCTGTCCAGACTGCTCGGGCTTAGTCCCTTCCACTTTCCTGTCGCGATGCGGTTGGTGAGAGTTTTGAGCGCGGTCACTGTTTCCGCTGGCGTAAACACACAATGTCCTGCGCGATGTACGAACAGATCCCGCAAAGGGGCCTGGTCGCCTGCCTTTTTCGCCGCGGTCAGGTAGGCCTTTTCGTTCTCCGGAGTTACCAAGCCGTCGCCGACATTGTGAAGGGTGAGAACGGGAATGGGAAGTTGACCGTTGTAGACGATGTTCTGAATTACATACTGCTCGGCGGTTGGGTTGACCGCAACCCTCGCAGCGCTTTTCAGCACGAAAAGGTCTGCAGCAAGGCTAAGGCCCGCAGCGGTGTATAAGGCTTGTACTTCCACATTGTTGGCCGAACGCTTCAATTGGGTCGGCATAATTTACTCCCGTGTTCCAGGAGAAATTACCGCCGGCGCGTCCTTCTAACTCGGCGCGGTAATAAAAGGCAAAAGGAAAATCGTCGTAGGCGAGCCAAAGAAACTGATTGTATTGCTGGCAGGCGTAGTCGGTGGAGGCAGGCTCCGGGGAACTGGGGTCCCACCAACCGGGCACGTCGGCCATGGCTGCTGCCAGCGCGATTCTCGCCTGGCCCTGGGGACTGCTCTGCGCATATCCCAGCCAGCCTTCGGCGTTCTGATAATCCTGCAACGGGTCGCTGAGATTCACGACCTCGAGCGATCCGCCTGCGACGAGGGTGTTGAACGTGAAAGCCGAGTCCAACACTGTATTCCAAAGGCCGATGCCGCCGCCAACCACGCCGCACATGGGGAGTGCACCCTGAAAGCGATTGGGATATTCCTGGACTAACCCGGCAGTGATCATGCCTCCGAGGGAGTGACCCCACGCGATGGTTTGGGTGGGCGTGCCGACCAGGGATTGAAAGACGTCGAGTGTGGCAATCTGATCGGGAATAGCTTCGTGAACTGCCCATCCGGTAGTTGAATAAGACGAGCCAGCCAGCGCATAGCCGGCGTTCAGCAGGTAATCTCCCGTGAGGTAGTCACCGACATCGTAGGCGGGATTCTGGCTTCCGGCGGCGGTGTAGCCGTGGCTGTACAGGAGAAGAGTTCCATTCCATTTTGCCGGGGTATCGATCACGTAAGTCGCGCCGTCAGGCAAGGTGCCGGTGAGGTGGGCTTGGGCAGCCACGCTCACGCAAAAGGACGCCATCAGGATCGGCACAGCCAAAGCTACAAAAATGCGATTCATAATACCCCACTGAGAAATGTTCCAGACTGTATTGTTAGTTGCCGTATTCGAATACTATGCCGGCGCCTCCGGAACCGCCCGCGGGTGCAGTACCGTAAAAATTGCCAGCTTTATCAATTGTCAATTCGTAATTGGGATAGGAGCCATCTTTGCCTAATCCGAAGGGATGGATGACGATCTCCTTCCACGTTCCGTGGGAGGGCGTGAGTTTGAAGATGAGTGCCACAGTCGCAGGATGGGCGGCCGCCATTGGTGGTTGTCCCATAAAGAACGCCTGTGCCGTTGAAGACCAAGGTACTGGTTGGAGCGCTACCGTCCGTTCCGCCTTGAAAGTTGTAGAGGATGTTCCCCTGCCATTTTCCGTTCAAAGATGGCGACAACTGAAAAACGGCGCCCATGCCATTCTGGCCACCGTAGTAAGTTGTTCCGTAGAGATTGCCAGCAGCGTCAAAAATCAAACCGCCGTAGGGATTTGCGGCATCCGGGGTGCCGTTGAATTGATACAGCACCTTGGAACTCCAGGGCCCACGAGTGGTGGGAGACAGCTCATACACTGTGCCAGCACCATGAGCGCCACCTATTCCGCTGTACCGTAGATGTTGCCGTCTGCGTCCAAGAGCAAGAGTCCGAGAGAACCGACGGCGCCGTCGTTGCCGCCGGTGAAGGTATGGATCACCTTGTAATGCCAGCCGCTGGAGCTGGGAGAAAGCTGGAAAACTACACCCGCGCCATGAGCTCCGCCGTCAGGCGCAGAACCATAGAGATTGCCTGCGCCGTCAAAGATCAAGCCGCTGCCGGGGCCGAAGCCATCGTTCAGGCCTCGGAAATTGTAGAGCGTAGTCTCGGTCCAAGTTCCGCCGCTTTGACTAAGTTCGTAAATGACGCCGCAGCCGTCACCGGCGCAAAGGCCGCCGAAACCGCCAGCGACGGTTGTACCGTAGAGATTTCCTGCGCTGTCAAGAGTGACGCCGCCGTGGGGATCCAAGCCGTCGCCGCCGCCGGTAAAGTTCCAGATTACCTGTTCCTGGCCGGAAGGCGTCAGCATGAAGACGGTGCCGAAGCCGTAGGCTCCGCCAGCGGCGGTGGTGCCGTAGGCGTTCCCGGCGCTGTCAAACGCTACCCGGCTAGTGGGATCTCCGCCATCGGTTCCACCGGTGAAGTTGTAAAGCTTCTTGTAGGTGGCTGCCTGGGAGACAGCGGAAAGAACGAGGAAGATGTCATGGCTCCATTCAACCTTGCGCAGCAAATTTACATAAATGGAGTGTTCATTTTGAACTCCTCAACCAACGAGGTGAACGGCTGGAATGGGGCTTCAAATGCGTGAGGAACTATAGCACTAAACGTGGCTTCCAGAGCCACGTTTATGTGGGTGAAATGAGAGGATTCTTCAGGGTGCAAAGAGATGCAGCTTGCGGATGTGGCTTACCGGCTTAGTTTGGCGTGGGACCACTTCCAGTAGAGATATACCGGGAACGCCCAGAAGGATGATTCCGATTCCCGCAAGGGCCTGCATCGGCCGAGTGATGATCGTGTTCAAAGTCCAGCCGCCGCCGACAAAATATAAATTGCCGGCAGCCATGGATAACCGGTGCAACGGTAGGGCCGCGGCGACGTCAGGCCTCTTCCAGCGCAACACGAACAAGCCAATCACAGTCAGTGTGTAGGACAAAACCATTCCAAAAATGACATAAGTGTAGAGCTGATCGTAGCGTCCGCTTAGGGTGAGGAGCGCGGCCCAGATTCCTTGGCCGATCAGGCTGAAAGCTGGGGTTCTCCACTTGGGATGGATGATCGCCATACGACGAAAGAAAACGCCGTCTTGTGCCATGGCCATGTATACGCGCGCGCCGGACAGGGTGCAAGTTGCGGCCGCGCTGAAACAGGAAATTGCAATCATGGCGGAGAGCCAGAGTGCTGCGTGCGGCGAAAAGAGGGTAGCAGCGGCCGCATGGGCGATGGTTTCATACTTCGCCACTTCACCAAGCGGCAAGGCATATACGTAGGTCATGTTCATGGCGAGATAGATTGCGCCTACGGCAAGGACGCCGAGTACCATCGCCTTCGGGACATTGCGACGAGGATCCTTCACTTCGCCCGCAACCCAGGTGATGTAAACCCATCCGTCGTACGCCCAGAACACGGCGATCAAGCCAACGCCCATTGCCGAAATGAGCTGGGCCGGACCAAGACCCATGGTTAATCCGCCGGGAGCGCGCGCGGTGAAGTTCGACCAATGACCCTTGCCGATGGTGAAGCCCAGTACGACAAATGCGCCCATGGCGGTGAATTTTGTTGCGGTCGAGACATTCTGGAGTAGCGCGCCCCAGCGCAAACCGAAGACGTTCACGCAGGTGAGAATGACGATAAGAATCAGTCCGACCAGATGCGAGCGAGTGAAAACGATGCCGGCAGCAGAAAAGATGACGTGCGTTTGTGAGATCGCGGGAATGATATTTCCCATGTAGGCCGCGGAGGCGACAGAAAGCGCCGCGATGGTTCCTCCATTGGCCACGGCGAATAACATCCACCCGTAGAGGAAAGCGATGAGGTCTCCGTAGGCTTCGCGGAGATAAATGTATTGGCCGCCGGAATCGGGGAACATGGAGCCCAGTTCGGCGAAGGCAACGCAGGCGCAGAGCGAAATGACTCCGCCGAGTATCCACACCAGAAAAAACAAAATGGGATTGGGTAGCGGGCCGGCAATGTCTTTGGCGGTCAAAAAGATTGATGAACCGATGATGCCGCTGATCAGAAGCAGCACTGAATCGAGCAATCCGAGCCCGCGGACGAGACTGGGTTGCTCGGCGGGTGTTTCAGTCGCAGCGGCCGAGGAAGGAGGGGTGGGAGTCATGAGTACGTTTAGGCCTAATTTCTTTTCATATTACGACGTTCGATCTGTTGTTGAGACGCAAGAATTTTAGTTCAGAACTCCAGCATCAACCCATGGCCAACTCGTCAGACGATTCGAGGGGCGTTCCGCATATCCGGCAAATGACCGCTGAACAATCGCCGCAGATCAGCGGATCCATCACTTCCTTCGAGCACACCGGGCAATACATGACTAAGGGGGATAGCTTGGACTGCTTGGGTTTGGGCGCTATATCCATGAGGAGGGACTTTAACACAGGTGACCGGCGCGCTTCGGAGCGCGTTGAATGCTCATTCTGGCGGCGCTCGCAGGATGAGGTCGCCGGGGGTGGGGGGAAGGGAAAATGGAAACTGCCAGATTCTGTCTTTCATCCACAAGCCAAGAACAAAATCTTCGTGGTCGTTCAACGGCCTAATCCACTTATTCTGCGTGGCGAAAAAGACATAGCCGTGAGCCTCCGGATTCCCGGGATTGAGAGTGGCCGGCTCAAGATATTGGGTAGTTAGAAATTCAATGAACTCGGCTATTTCTTTCTGGTATTGACGAAGGATGGCCGTCTTCTCGTCGGAAGTTTCCGGATGCTTCTTGATCTGCCGCTCGGTCTCAAAGATTTTTGAGTCCACGTCATTCTGTAAGCGGTTCTGCAACTCGATAGGATCGAAAAATCCCTCGACTATATCGTGGTGGCGAACGAATTCCAGGCGCAGGTCTGCGGGGAATTCGAACTTGCCCGAGCCCTTTGTAGTGACCGCCACGTAAACGGCAAAGACCTGATAGTAGCGATGGCGGCTTTTCGCTAGCTCCTGGGAGTCGACGATCAGTGAAATTTCCAGGTCTTGATCGCTCATCGTCCAGCGATATCGTCCATCGGAGCCACGTTCAAATGAGCAGCCCGGGGCGCCATACGTCCAACGTACGGCGGGGAAATTCTTCTTTTTCGCATGCACAAGGCTGGGCGCACAGATACGAATAAGGCCAAAGCGACGGTCAGCCCACGTCGTTTGATGTCGAAGCATTCACAGAAAGTGTAACGCGTTTTGTGGGTCAGGCTAGAGAGGAAGGTTGGACAAAATTCGACGGGGATTTTTGTCGGTGGATTATGCGGGGGGCACGTCAAAACGAGCTGGAGAGCGACCGGAGGTCCGGCTGCTCTCCACTCGAGGCTACATTGAAAGTTACTTCGTGGAACTGGCTTTCTGATTCTTGATTTGAAGGTCGTTCACCACCTGCTGAACGTTGGGCACTCCGCTGGCGACCTTCGTGGCCTGATCGCGTTTTCCTTGCGAGTTGACGTTGCCGGTTAGAGTGACTACGCCATTTTTCACTTTGTATTTCACGTTGTCCTTCATCTTGTTCTGGATCAGCGCGGCGTCGAGGTTTTGCTCAATTCCTTTATCGAGATCTGAATTGACGGCTTTTGCTTCTTTTCCGCCATCGCTAGGCACCACCGCGATCTGGTTGGCGACTACTTGAGGAGCCGCGATGGACTTTGCCAGAGACTCGGCTTGAGCCTTTGCGTCGTCGCTTGGAGACATTCCCGGCGAGGGTTACGACGCCCTTATCGCGGTCCTGACTGACGGAAACATCCTTGAGGCCAGCCTGATCGAGCGCTTTGCGGATGTTGTCTGCAACGTCGGGAGACTTTTGGTTGGCGTTGGTGCACCCAACGAGAGTTCCTATGACGACAAGCATGAGAAAACTGACGAAGAACAATCTTGAAGTTTTCATGTTTTTCCTTTGGTCGAAGGGATGTGGAATACTCAGAGCGGGCGGCCTCTTGATTGTGACGGGAGATGAATTTTCTCAATCGAAATACCTTTCGTACGCGCGCTTCAAGTGTCGAGGCCTACCAAAAGCACTACTTTGTTGCCGATAAGCAGCGGAAGGTTGGCGGTTCTTTTGGCAAATCGACGAGTCTGATATCATCTTTAAGTAGTTTTTGATGGTGAGGGCGCGTAGCTCAGGTGGTAGAGCAACGCCCTTTTAAGGCGTGGGTCGCAGGTTCGAATCCTGCCGCGCTCACCAATTTAGAAGTTGTACGAGAATGGCCCTCCGCGCGAGGGCCTAAATATTTTGGAGACAAGCTTGTCGAACGATGATCTCGATTCGGTGTAGCGCCCTGCTGTTTGACCTCGACGGTGTACTCGTTGACTCGACTCCGGCAGTGGCGCGGGTTTGGGGTCGCTGGGCGATTGCCCATGGGCTCGACCCGCAGATGGTCGTTCATAAGGCACATGGACGTCCGAGTCGAATGACGATCGGCGAGCTTCTTCCGGATGCCGACATCGATAGCGAGGATCGCATCGTGGAGCGGTGGGAGATGGAAGATCTGGAAGGAGTAGTACTCTTGCCCGGTGCGCGACGGTTGCTCGACAGCTTGCCTCCGGACCGCTGGACCATCGCCACTTCATGCACGCGGCCGCTTGCTGAAGTTCGCTTGCGGGCCGCTGGCCTGCCCATTCCAAAGACAATCGTTACGTCGAGTGATGTAAAGATCGGCAAACCTGATCCCGAGCCTTATCTGAAGGCGGCAGCGAAGTTGAAGTTTGCGGCTTCCGATTGTGTGGTGGTGGAAGATGCCCCAGCGGGAGTTCGGGCGGGAAAGGCGGCGGACGCGCGAGTGATTGGATTTCTTACCACGATGGCGCGGAACCTACTCGAAGGAGCGGGACCGGATTGGATCGTCCAAAACTGCGCCGACATTACGGCGGTCAGCGACAAGGACGGACTGATTCTCTCTCTTGACCTCTGATCGTCGGGCTTCAAGATCACATTGCGCCTCTCTGTCTTGCTCATCTAAAATCCTCGCTTCATAGAGATTTGTTTTCAGGCTGGCCTTAGAACAATTTGAGCGTAAGACCCGCGGTAGCGGGACATATCGACCTCAGCAAATTGCAGCGCCCTAAAGATCGCGATCAAAAAAATCGTCAGACAGGCAGGGACTCGTGATTATTGGTATTGCGAAGGAGACGTATCCAGGCGAACGCAGGGTAGCGCTAGTACCGACGGTGATACCCATGCTCACCAAGGTTGGTTTCGAGATTCACGTGCAGTCCGGCGCCGGATTTGAGGCGGGATATGCCGACTCTCTATATACCGAAAAGGGCGCCAAGATCGTTGCAGACAGAGCTTCGGTTTTCGCGGCGGCCGATATTGTTGCGCAGGTGCTTTGCTATGGCGCCAACGACGTAACGGGCCAAGAGGACGTTCGTCTTTATCGCAAAGGTCAGATTCTGGTGGGATTTTTGCGTCCATTCGGCTCGCTTGAGGTCGTCGAGCAAATTGCGAAAGCTGGAGTGACATCATTTTCTGTGGAACTGATGCCGCGCACTACGCGAGCGCAGTCGATGGATGCACTCTCTTCCATGGCAACCGTCAGCGGATATAAGGCCGTGTTGCTGGCGGCTGACACTCACATACGCATCTTTCCCATGCTTACGACTGCGGCTGGAACGGTTACTCCGGCGCGCGTATTCGTGATCGGATGCGGTGTTGCCGGGCTTCAGGCGATCGCGACTGCACGCCGTCTGGGCGCGGTGATTTCAGCTTACGACGTGCGGCCCGCGGCCAAGGAGCAGGTGCAGAGCCTGGGCGCGCGTTTTGTGGAGCTTCCTATCGAGGCGAAAGATGCGCAGGATGCCCGCGGCTACGCTCGCGCTCAGGATGAAGATTTTTATCGCCGGCAGCGTGAGTTACTGGGAAAAGCAGTTCAGGAAAGTGATGTAGTCATCACTGCGGCGGTTATTCCGGGCAAGAAATCTCCCGTGCTGGTGACGGAAGAGATGGTGAAAGGTATGGCACCCGGTTCCGTGATCGTTGACCTGGCCGCGGAGCGTGGCGGCAACTGCGATATCACTGAAGCGGGCAAGGCCACGGTGAAGCATGGCGTCACCATCATTGGAGCTGTGAACCTGGCGTCCGGCGTGCCGTATCACGCGAGCATGATGTATGCGCGGAACATTACCGCCTTCCTCACGCACCTTATAAAGGATCAGAAGGTGAATCTGAATTTGACGGACGAGATTGTGCGCGAGACCTTGTTGACTCATGGCGGCGAGGTTGTGCAGCCGCGCGTGCGGGAGTTGTTTAAGCTGCCGGCGCTGACCGCCCCGAGCTAGGTTAGTTGCCTGAAGGCGGAGCGGAACATTTTTGATGGAGGAAAGATGAATAGCAGTGAGAATCTGATCAACGCACTCTTCATTTTTGTGCTTGCCGGATTCATCGGTTTCGAAGTCATCCGGCGCGTTTCGCCGTTGCTGCACACGCCGCTCATGTCTCTGACGAATGCTCTCGATGCGATCGCCGTGGTGGGTGCAATCGTTCTGGTAGGTGAACACAAGAGTACGCTCTCGGCGTTTTCGGATTTATCGCAGTAGTTGCCGCCACCAGCAACATCGTCGGCGGATTCTTGATCACCGATCGGATGCTGAAGATGTTCAAATCCAGCCGCCCGGCAGCTAAATCATGAGCCCCGAATTCGCGGGAAGCCAGATCGCCATTGAGATTCTGTATCTCATCGCCAGCGTACTTTTTATTCTTTCGCTGAAGTGGATGAGTTCGCCGACGACCGCCCGCCACGGGATATGGGCGGGCGAATCGGGCATGTTGCTGGCAATTATCGGTACGCTGCTGCGAACCGGTCTGCATGATTACCGCATGATCGCGATCGCACTTGTCCTGGGTGCCATTATTGGCGTGCCTCTGGGACGCGTCGCCATGACGGCAGTACCGCAGCGAACCGCATTGAGCCATGCTTTTGGCGCCCTTTGCGTAACACTCGTTGGTTCGGCGGAATTTTATTTGCGCACGCCGGATATCTCGAAGTTCATGATGGCGGTGTTATCGATCGAAGTCATTCTCGGCGGCTTGACTGTCACCGGGAGCTTGATGGCTGCAGGCAAACTGCAGGAGATCCTGCCGCAGCGTCCGCTCACTTATAAAGGACAGAACTTTGTAAACTTTCTGCTGCTTGCCGCGGCTTTGGTGATCGCGATAACTCTGGTATTGCATCCGGAATCGCGGATGTTGTTCCCGTTTATGGTGGCGATCGCGCTCACGTTTGGTGTGCTGCTCATCATTCCAATTGGTGGCGCGGATATGCCGACGGTGATTTCACTATTGAATGGCTATGCCGGTCTTTCCGCGGCTGCCATGGGCTTCGTGCTTGATAGCAAACTGCTGATTATTGCGGGCGCTCTCGATGGATCTTCGGGACTTATCCTCTCGATCATCATGTCGAAGGCGATGAATCGATCTTTTACCAATGTCTTGTTTGGAGCCTTTGGACAGGTACAAGTAGCGGCTGCCGCGGGGGAGGAAGCCAAGCCGGTTCGCAGCGCCACTCCTGAAGAAGCGGCAGCAATCCTTTCGGGAGCTAATCAGGGTCATCGTTGTCCCGGGTTACGGCATGGCCGTTGCCCAGGCACAGCACAAAGTGCGAGAGCTCTATGACGCTCTAACCAAACGCGGAGTGGATGTTCGCTTTGCGATCCACCCTGTCGCTGGACGAATGCCGGGCCACATGAACGTATTGCTTGCGGAAGCCGACATTCCTTACGACCGCTTGATTGAGATGGATGAGATCAATGGCGACTTTCCGCAAACTGACGTCGCGCTCGTCATTGGGGCTAACGACGTGACCAATCCTGCGGCTCGCTCAGACGCTACGCAGTCCGATTTATGGCATGCCGATCCTTGATGTCGATAAAGCCCACACCGTGATGGTGATCAAGCGCAGTATGAATCCTGGCTTCGCAGGCATCGATAACCCGCTCTACTATCTGGATAACAATCTGATGCTGTTTGGAGACGCCAAGGCATTCGTGGGCAATATTGTCCGCGAACTCGGTGGCGGCCATGCCTAATTTGAATTTGAAGTGACGGGATGTGCTTGGGCAAAAAAAGAACGGCCTTGAAGACTGATGGGGAATCAAGGCCGATTCTGAGAGCAATCAATGGGCTGTTCGTTCCCGCGAGACAACAATCCTCACGAGACTAGAAGCCCGGTACTTCAGGCGGCCTTCTTACCCTGCCTGAGTTTGGCCCAGCGTGCCTTTTGGGCGAGAGAAATTCTGCGACGCCCTGCCGCTGAGAGTACCCGCTTGGCTCGTTGCGGATTCCCGCTGCTCATTGCTGTGTTACTGCCACGGGTAAGCTTCTCGAGAACCGAAATTGCTTCCCCTAGTTTCTGGACCTGATTTTGTGCATCCCGGCGTTCCTCGCGGAGCCGGACTAGTGCCTTGTCGATGTTCGTCATTCAACAGTACCCCCTCGGGTAAGTTACGTCGGCAATTGTATTACTCACTTGGCTATCTCGCCATACTTATTGATGAGGAAAGACGCAATTACACTTGGATTCTGGAAACAGTGACTGAGGGATAACTGGCTTATTTTCGGAAAGTTTTTGTGAGGTCCGGGATGTTTCTGGGGAGTACAGTTCTTCGCCTAGCCTAGTGGGGGTAGAAGGCCTGATGAACCGAAGAGAAAGAGAGCGCCGACTGCAAGGCTGTAGATAGCGGTAATCGCGGTGACCACAATCTGAAAACGCGGTACCCGGGTGGTCGATTCCGAACAATCCGACAGACAAGGCTGTCATAATCGTATTCATAACAAGCAGCCCTGCGATGAACATAGCAAGGCCGAGAAAGCCTTTGCTCATGCCGCCGAGGTTTGCGGTCAGCAGGAAAATCATCAGCTGGCTCGGAGTTTCGGCGCCCAGTCCGTGTACCACTCCGATCATCAAAACCGATTTCGGACTGTAATTTGAAGGCTTATCTACAGGCGCTTCGTGTTCGTGATCGTGCCAATAATTCTTTAATTTCCAGTGGACCCACCGCAGGCCCTTCGCCATAAGATGAAAACGGCTTCGCGGGACAGCATTGCCTTTAAATAACGATCCCAGAACATAGATGCCCAGGACCAGCAAGGTCAGTCCTACCAAGCGTTCAGCGATCCGGTCCATACCGCGCGGCAATGAAAGCTGAAATAAGATCACCGCGCTGCCGAGCACTGCTACAGTTGCTGCGTGACCGAGCGCGTAGAGCATGCCGAGCCGCATCCCAATCCAGCGGTCGACCTGAACGCTGGTGATGTCGGTGATCGCCGCGATATGGTCGTAGTCGAAGCCGTGATGGAAGCCGAGCAGCGCGGCCGTGAAGAGGGCGAGTTGAAGGCTGTTTGGGGCGAAGGTCATCCGTTGCTGTGGAACTCTGAAGCTTCTCATTGTTCCACAACCTGCCAGAATCAGAAACTGGGTTTTGCCCCGGGAAAGTGGACGAAGTTGCGGCACCTTCTTCAATTCGGTGCTGTTCACAGTGGTTGGCGCTGGATTAGCAGTTCTGTGCAGGACGAGATTTAGGTGACTATTGTGTTCGGCGGCGGTTACCGAAAGAGCGGAAAAATTGATCTATAAGGGTGTGTACTAGCGATTTCATGGCTAACATCAGTTACCTCCTTTCCATAGAAAAAGCGTCTACAATGAATAAATTACCCCCAAATTGGAGGACTTCCGTGAACCGCAACCATGCCTGTGGGGCTGCAGCGCGATGCTGTGTTGGATTGCTGATTTTGGTCTCGTGTGTTTGGGCTCAGGAAAGTTCCAGCCCTCGGCATACCGGTGTTCCGCAGGATTGGTCGGAGCACCATGTGGTCTTCAGTCTCCAAGGACTCCTCCAACATCCTGAATTAATGCTTCGAGAGCCTCGCGTTCGAAATCAGGTAATGCAGCGGTACCGGTCCGCCGATCCCCACTTTGCCGGGGAAGCCAATCGCAACTCCAACCTGGGTACCTTTCAAAATCATCGGGACTGGAATGTCAGTCTGGTGAGAGGGCATATTGCACCGGATATGTACCCTGCCAAGTTTTCCTTCGATCCTGGGGCTGCGCCGAGTTGCGCGAATGATTATGTGGTTTTTGGAGTGAATGTTGCTGGCGCAACCGGCGGCCAGGCCAACCTGGTGGCGTTTAACAACCTTTATTCTGGTACGGGTGGCATGTGTGGGGCTGCTCCGACGGTGCTGTTTGCGTACAACGTGACGACCGTTAAGGGAGGCAAGGTTCTGCTCTCTCCCGTAATTTCACTCGACGGAACCAAGATCGCTTTTGTCGAGTCCGTTGGAACATCGACAATTTTTCACGTTCTAACTTGGGCGGCGAACCAAGGCACAATCGCAAAGGCTGTTGTGCCAACGACCATGACATCCCTTACTATTTCGGCAACCGCCACGAGTACAACTTCGTCTCCATGGATTGACTACAACACCGACACGGCATACATGGGCGTCGATGGCGGATTGTTGTACAAAGTTTCGGGTGTTTTCCACGGAACACCGGCGCTGGTTGCCCCGTTCCCGATTACTGTTAGCGGCGGCCATCATCTTAGTCCGCCAGTTTTAGACAACCGTTTAAATGTGCTTATGGTGGGCAGCGCGAATGGAAACCTCTACCAGGTCGATGCCAACACGGGTGCTCTGAGTGTGCTTGGCGTCGGCTCTCATAGCGGCACGACTCCGGGGATTCTTGCGGCACCCATAATTGATGTCACGAACGGAACAACGTTCGTCGTCAGCGCCAACGACGGATTCTCCGCTGTGCTGGTCGAGGTCGACACGTCCACTCTTGGATTGTTGGCGGATGCTCGCATCGGGCTGGGATCTGCGGGTGGGCTCGGGCTCAGCATTCAGCAACCGGCGTTCAGCAACGACTACTATAACGATCCATCGACTGGCGTGATTCGGCTTTGTGGCACCGGCGCAGCTGACACGACCCCATACCAGTATGCGTTTGGCTTCACAGGCCGTACGATGAACACCGCGCCTGTCTTCTCGCAACAACTTCTAACGTCAACTGCTGCGACGTGTAGCGGGTGGACGGAGTTCTATAACCCTAATGTCGGCGGCGGTACCGATTTCTTTTTCTTCGGGTTGACGCAGGACTGCTCCGGCACAGGAACGTCTGGTTGTGTGGTGGCGCGTACCACGGACGTCGCGCCGCTCGTTACCGCACCTGTGACTGGCGGGCCGAGCGGAATCGTGATCGACAACTACAGTATGGCCGGACAAGCGTCCAGTATTTATTTGACCGCGGAAGGCGCGAATACCGCGTATAAATTCACCCAAAACGGACTGCAATAGAAGCTCTTCAAAAGGGAAGGCCCTGCTTCTGGCTGTCGACTTCAAGCCTGCTAGCAGGGCCTTAATCCTTTTCGTGTGTATTGAGCGTCCTACTCGTTCGAAATCTCCCAGCCCTTCGCACCCTTCACGAGGAGGACTGTGACCTTGGCCGGTGGTTCATGATAAAAGTTTGCGCCATACTTGTCGATCAAAGTCGATCGATCCCAGGTATTGAACGCCTTCACGGACGGGCCCGCGGCGTCGAATAGATCGCCGCCCTTGGTGGTTTGCCACTTCCAGGAGTATTCCACGGTTGCTTTTGACGGACTGAGCATCGTGATCTTGCCGATCTCTGCGAGCTTTCGCTCTGCCAGAGGAACGGAGTACTCGTCGTTGTCATCCTTGTTTTTCGCCTTCTTCACTCCCGCAATGTCAGTCAGCCATGCCTGTCCTTTGCTGGTGAGCGATACTGGCGTCTTCCAGTTCACATCCTTGCCAATCTTGAGGTAGCCTTCTTTTTCAAGCAGGCGATATTGCGGATCATGAGGTTTTTGATCCACCTGGGATTTCAGCATGCCGGTTGCGAAATGAAGAACGACCGGGCCTTGGTTGTCGATGCTTGCCAACAGTACGGGGCTTACTTCCGCAGCGCTCAGCACCTTTCGGCTCTCCAACACGAAGTAAAGAGACACGCCGGCAATCGCGACGATCAAAGCCACGATTAAAAGAAGAGGAACAATAGATGAGGTTCTTTTTTCTAACTCGAGTTCCTGCTCGAACATAACATCCTCCCAAGAAGAGCTGTGACGCCTCGCGACGGCCGCCAAATCCATTCCAATTTTGCGCCATTCCCTGCCAACGCCCTGTGACGTAGCTCACACACGATGGTTGAGAAATCACTGTAAGGTACGGCGTTTCATAGTCGCGGGCGACGGACGTTCGCAAGAGGTTGCAATCGGGACTCTGATTGTTACAGGCATTAATGTGTATGTCATTGATGGGTAATGACTTATTGGTCACGGCGACTGGGTATTGAATTGCCACCAGCCAACTGGTTTCGTGTGTCTGACAGAAGTGCTGGATAGGCAAAGCATTTCACAGAACAACCATTTGGCATCGTGACCATCAAAACGAAAGACGCTTCGGGGGCGTGAATGAAAATCGCGATGTCGCGAAAAGTGCTTGCGCTGTCATTTGTGGTGTTGATCATTGGTCAAGAAGCAGCGTGGAGTTCCATCATTTTTTCCCGATGTGACGGACGAAATTGTGATGGCGGGCTAGCGCAAGCGGAGAGCATACTACGACGCGTACCGGCACACATCTCAGAATTCAACCCGGTGTCGGAGCCTTTGGCGCTGCCGAAATGCGGACAAGTAAGTCCACCCGAAGCATTGCTTACGCCGGATCCGCTTTTGCCTCCTGATAACGGCGATCAACCCGTCCGCGTGAGTTTTATTGTCGGATCGGATGGACACGTTCACAGCGCATTTGTTTTGGCGGGGGCGGGACAGAGTGAGGACGAGGCAGTTTTACGCGCTGTCCGTCAGTGGCGCTACCGTCCTGCGCTCTGCAACGGTGTGCCTACGGATTCAGAAGCCCGCGTACGATTCAGTCTCCGTTAGTTCGCGAATTCTCCTACAATATCTCCGATGAGGTTTCCGTGCCCGACAAACTGAATTCTCAGGGCCCTGAGGAGGAGTCTGTCAGTAACCCAGAGGCCGACGACTTTTTTCAGCGATTGCCATCTAACTTTCGCTGGCCTAAGCCGAGTCCCGATGCTCTGGCTGCCGCGGCTGAATCCATTCTCCGAATGTCGGGCAAGATGGAAACCTTTGAAGATGCGCCGACTGCTAGCGATCCTGTAGCGGAACAGGCGAGCACGTGCGCGGGATGCGGAGGCGCCATGCCCGCCGGAGCTCGTTTTTGTGTGTGGTGCGGATCTCCTAAAGACGTCATCGCGGGCGCTCCCACACAAACGGGTGCATCGTCGCAACACCACTTTCATCATCACTATCATCATCTCGTGCCCGCCGCAGGCAGGTCAGCCGTGCCGACGGGTAGTTCCGAGACCTCCGCTCCACGTGGCCGGGCGCCAGGTACTGCCGGACCGGCTCCTGGAGGGCGCGCTGAAACCGCCGCGCGGCAACTCGTCCAAGACTGGGCCCAAGCCTGCAATACGCGCCACATCGATGACCTGCTGGAACTCTACTCGGCCGACGCGACGCTGATTCGCTCGAGCGTTCCACCCGTACGGAGTCTTGCCGCGATCAGAGAATTTCTCCTGTCAATGCTGGAGGCAGGATTGGGCGACGTGGAGATGGAGTCGTTGCGCCTGGAAATCATGGGCGACGTTGCATTCGACCTCGGACGGTGCAAAATGCTGGTTCCCACAGCGATGGGAAAGCGGCGCGAAGAACGAGGAAAATATCTGATTGTTCTGGTGCGGCAGCCTGCGGGAACATGGAAGATCCTGGCAGATTGCTGGTCAATCGATTTGCCGCTGGCCGCGCCGGCAACACCGGAGATTCAAAAAGGGAAGTGAGCTGGAGCGCAGAATTCCTCGGCGGTCTCAGTGACTGTATACGGTTGTACGCGGATTGTAGTTTTTCCAGTCAAACCAATAGTCCTTCAGGTAATTGATTTTTTCCAGACACTGCCCTTGCGCTGGGCCGCAGGTTGCGCATCCGGCAAAATTCCAACTGTCGCCTTGCGAGTCGATGAGACGCCAATCCGCACTCCCTGCAATTTCACTTTTCGATTCACGATAAAGTTCAATACCTTTTCCATTTAGCTCAGAACGAAATATGCGAACCGATTCGCCATCGGGTCCAGTCAGCAGCGACGATCGGGTACGCCTCCGACCTGATCTTCTACCGGATTCGATCCTTTCACTTTCATCAAGGGAAATGCTCGTTGCTGACCTTCGATTGAAACTCCAAGGACTACGTCACGGTCAGCCACTCCTTGTCCGGTGAAAGTCATTGGTACGGGATATTTTGCGACTTCCTTTTCCCAGCCTTCTTCGTAGTCTTTTTCATGTCCCCGACTGGCGCGAGAACCAGACCCTGAGGAGACTCTGACTTCCACAGCTCGAATGTAAGCTCATCGTTGGGAACGAGTTCGAGCGTGCTGCCCGCCAGAGAGCCGGCGATTGCGCGGCCCGTTACCTGCTGCCACCACGAGCCGGTTTCGCGATCGCGCATCAGGAAATTCTGGTTGTTAATACCGGCGAGGTAAAAATGCAGTTCTCGCCCGTTGGCCACTCGCTTCCACACCAGACCGGTGTGACAGAGCGTTCAATAGGTGACGACGATCGGTTCAGTTCCCACTGTGTCGTTGAGAATGTGGTGATATGCCATCTGCACGATTGGATAAGCTCGCGCATCGGTGCCGATCCGAACGGTCATCACCATTTCTTTGCCGGAGAGGTGGGTATCGCTGGTATGCGCGAATCCTGCGGCAGATATCGGATGGAACATCCATTCAAAATAGTTCTGGCGCGCCATTACTGCTGAAGCAACGGTAAGGAGCAACGCCGCCATGGCGATGATGCGTCCAGCCGGGGAGGATCTCTTCCATAACCGCGCTACCAGCGCCAGGAGGACGACACACATAGCAGAGTAAGGCTTGGCGCGATACGCTTTACTGCAATCGCCAATGACAGAGCGCTCGGGCTCTGGTATCGGAAAGGGCGGATCACGAACGCGGGAATCAGAAACAGGCACAGTGAAACGAAGGCGATGAGAATGGCAGTCAGCTCTAACAGACGATACTTTTTACTTGGCATTTCGCGATTTGTTCCTCGATCTTATCGCCTCGGATGAGAATGAGGATAGCATTCGCAGATCTGCGTTCGTCAGTGTCGCGTGTCGTGAGTACCGATAAGGAGACGCTTCATTGGGTTTAGCGAAATAGGGAATGGAGCTCAGAGATCCCCCTGATCAGGGTATTTTGGAATCAAGGACTTAGAAGAGATTTCCTCTCAAGTCTTTGAAGAATAAGGACTTAGATGTAAAGTATTTATTAATCAATAGTTTAGGGTCCTTACGTGGCCATCAGGCATTGGTCGGACATTTGTCAAAAATAGAAAACCCCGGTCTTTTGGACCGGGGTTGTCGATCATTAGTGTTTTTAGGTTATTCGCTAGTCTGACGAGTCGAGTACATCTGCCGGTAGCTTAAGCTCTCGACGTCGCGGAACATTGGCGTGCCGGGTGGCAAGCCACCCGGGTTTGTGAAATCCGAGTCGAAGATGTAGTTACGAGTCGGAGGAGCGTACACCGAATATTGGCAGCACTTGAAAAGCCCAGTGTTGTACGTCGAGTAGTACAGGCTAACCAGCGATCCGCCGTAATTCAGGGTTTGACCTCCGGTCCAATCTTCCAGGAAGTGAAGGAAGTTATGGATTCCGCCATCGGTGCCGAAGCCATAGTCGGTCGCGTTCTCCCATGCGGGGAACGGGAACGCCATGTTCTTGCCGCCGGCAACTGCCAGACGGTAGTAGGTGGTCGTAGCTTGCCGGTTGCCTCCCTGACCTTGGGTGGGGATGCCGTTCATGCTGTTGAAGTCTGACCAGCTGTTGGAAAGAATCGTAACCGTGTCGGCAATCACCGAAGCGGCAGAGTGTCCGGTCATGTCCGCACCCGGACCAGCAGCCGTGGCATTCGTAAAGAAGGTGTCTGTCGGGTTGCTGTTGTAGTCGCCTTGTACGTACACGGGGTTTTCAGAAGCTACGGTGAATCCTCCCCAATAGGAGACGCCATTTACGACCAGTGCGACCGGGCGAATCGGTACATTGCCCAGAGTTCCATCCACCAGTTTCAAGACGTGGCGTGCGCCGCTGACCCAGCTCTTCCGGGCAGTGGTCAAGCAACTTGCGATTCGTGGAGTATAGGGGTTGTCGGGAGCGGCTGCGACGATCACAGCATTCTGGCTTTGGTTTGCAACGCCATTCGCGCCATACTGTCCCATACCGAGATTCGCCGTGCCGTATTCATCCAGCACACCGTTCTGATTCACGTCCTCCGGAGAAAGTGTATGCCCGACGGGAACCGGTTCCAGCACTCCGTCCGGCACGCCGCCTGCGCTGGTACGATTCACGACATCTTCGAGTCCAGAATCTCCGGACTTGTAACCCTTGGTAGGGTTGTAGAGCATTCCTCGGCGATCGGAGAAATACAAGATGTATCCGTTCTG
Organism: uncultured Acidobacteriaceae bacterium; assembly: GCA_963822545.1. GTDB lineage: Bacteria > Acidobacteriota > Terriglobia > Terriglobales > Acidobacteriaceae > Acidiflorens. Next base: position 526,219 of record CAWGIB010000006.1, on the reverse strand, counting down.
GGCAACATAATCCACGCTGCCACCGCTGCTGCCAATGCTCCCCTGGAGCCAGCGATTCAGGTTGCCCACATCGATTTCAACGGCATTCATAACGCCGTTCGTCGTGCAGCTGTTGTTGCCCCAGTTCGTATCCCGAGGCTCGCCTTCGCGGGCATCATAGAAGTTGATGGGGTAAAAGTTGAGCATGCTGATACTTTGCGCGCTGGTTGTGGTGGTGGTGACTCCGAAGTATGGGCTGGTGCTCGCAGTATCAGTTTGCACTTCCGGAGGCAGCGGATTGCTCCACCGTGTACATACACCGCCGACGGTTGTGGTGCAGACTGGGCCACGCCCCACCTTGTCGATCGCACCGTCTCCGTTGCGGTCCGCCGGTTGCTGCAAGAGCAAGATCGCATTGGGATTGATGTCGTTGGTTCCCGCGGCCGGGTAGCTGGCACCCGAGACATACGGATCGAACGTGTCGCGAGTAAAGCCAAGCTGCAGCCATTCATTGGTCACGTTGTGCCAGACGCCGGAAGAATCCTTGTACCCGACATACAGGTATCCATCGATCAGGTTCCAGGTCGCGGTCGAGGCGGCCAAGGAAGTAGTGTTGTTGGTCACACCGACACCTGCGACGGAGTAGTAGGGAGAAGTTGCTACCGCCGGGCATCCGGCAGGCCGCGATCCCGCCGCGACGTTGGGCGGAGGACAAAGAACGATGCCTGGAGGAGCGGTTGTGGCCGTACCCGTAACGACGGGAGCTCCAGTGGGAACGAGCAGCGGAACTGGACTACCTGAGGGCGATGCCAAAGCTGCCGTCCATGGGGCGGGCGCATAGGGCCAATCCGATCCCAAGGAGACGTCCGAGGACGCAGGCGGGCAATAGGTGCCGCCGCAAGCGGTTTCATCGGGAAATCCGTTGCCGGCTGCTGCGAAATACATGTTATATGTGCCGCTGCCGAGCGCAGGCAGACCCGAAGGCAATGCAGACGTCGAGAGCGCAATACCATATTGGTTGCTGCCTGACACGTTCGCCAAACGTACCGATCCACTTGGTAACTCGGCGGGATCGTCGCTGAGGAGAACACGGATGGTTGCGAGATTCATCTCGCGGGACTGAGCGAGGGCGGTGGAGTCGGTCGACAAAGAGCGGCGAATAATTTCGAACGGTAAATTGCTTCCGCTGACAAAAGGCATGGAGAGTTTCTTCGCGCCGGTTCCCACCAGGCTGGCGGTTTGATTGCCATAGTTGCCGTTGATGAGCATCTTGTTGGTGGTGTTCTTGGAGAAGTTCCACCAGTCATTGCTGCCGTTATATGTGGATTGTGGCGGGTTTCCGCCTGCACCCTGCAAACTTCCGTCGCCGATACACGCCGCTCGGAGGATTGTTGTTGGCGGGCTTCAGGACGCAATTCGTAGTCGTCGTGCTGCATCCATTGTTGGCAGTTGGAATGTACACGTTCCCGGTGTCATCCCAGGATCCACCGGTTGCAGCCAAGCCGTTGGGAAGATTCTCGGTGATTACGTTTCCGTATGCTTCGAGTTTGTTGTGAAACGTTAACGTAGAGCCGTTCGAAACGCCGAGGTAAAGATCGGAGTTTGTGTGCACGCGTCCGTTGAAGTTGAGGTTGGGACTATCGAAAAAGCCGCAATCGCCCTCGCAGAATACGCCGTATTGAAACACCGGGATCAGCGCGACTTGCGCGGTCCGGGTCATGCTGACTTCCTGACCTCCGGGAAACTGCGCGGTCGCCAGCATGTTTACCGGAATGACCTGGGCCCACAGGCCCTGGTCAGGTCCGGAACTGATCTGGTTCCAACTGGTGGTCAAACTCGTTGGACACGTAGTGGTCTGGGTTGTGCCGGGCATGACCGAGTATTGTGTCCACGTGACGCCCAACATCGACGGGCCATTGGTGGTGGGCATTCCCACGGCGCAGATCTGGGACGCGGAAGGGGACTGTACGTTCTGGAACACCGTACTCAAATCGGAGTACATCTTTTCGATGCCACCTTCGGCGGCATGAAAAGCCAGGTTATTTTGCAAGTCAGTTCCGCCGACCTTGCCTTCGGTGTTTACCATCATCATCAAACCGATCGCGATTCCCGACAACAAGAGCAACATCAGCAACGACGCAATCAGCGTGAATCCCCGGCTTTGCCGATCTGTGTTCCTGGTACTGTTAGTTCCCATCGCGTTCACTCCCATTTCTTGGTTCGCCTTCATGATCAAGTCTTTGCGGGCTAGATCTAATTCGGATACTCATTGGTGTACGTCAAGTCTCGTGCGCTTACCGAGGTCTGCAAATCCAGCGACTGGTAGCCTTTGCCGAGCCCGAATTGAGAGCCCGCCAGCGTGCCGTCCATCGCCATGTTTTGAATATTGATCTTGGTGATCTGGTTGGGGAGAAGTCCTGTGGTAGTACCGGAGACACAGGTGTCACCTAGTCTGGCCAGGATTTACGCAACTAATCGCAGCGGTTGACGTGGAGTCGTTGAAGAGGTCGTAGGTAAACTTCATGTAAACGACGTTCTCCGCCACCGGCATTGGAGAATGCCCGCTAACTTGCCGCATCAATCGCGGTGGAGTGATGGTGTTATCGATGTAGTAGGTGATCACCAGAAGGCGGCATGGGCCCGACCCCCCACAGGGTGCCGAGGATGACGATCCCGAAGCATTCAATGCCGCAGTATTCAAGCCGAAGCCTACGGCGGTCTGATTCATCTTCAGGGCATCGCTATTCGCGAATGGAACGATGTAGGTTGTGTTGCCATTCGCGTCGGTACCGGTCGTCACGTTGCCTGTCACCTCTCCTACTACGGTTGTGCCACCCAGACTCATCAGCACCAGGTCACCCGTAGTGAGCCCGACCACGCTATCGTTGACGGCTTGGGGGGCGGCTGGAGCATCGACTCCCGGCAAACATCCTTCGGTCGCCCAAGTTGTCGGGGCACTGGGCTGGTAGAACGTCACAACCCCCCGAGCCGTAGCCTTGGGCGTATAGCAATTCAAATAGAAAGAAGTGTCCGTATAGAGCACGGTCACGACGTCCGTGGGACCTTGCGTGGTGTTGAGCGTTGGACCCTTGGTGTATCCGGGAAGAAGCCCGTAAAGATACGGCGTAGTGCCTTGCAGCGGGTAAGTGCCAGCAACGCCGTTCAGATAGCAAGTGGTCTGGTCGCAACCATAACGCGGCGTTACCCCGGACGGCAGCGCGATGGCCACACCGTTGCCCAGTCCGGCTCCGGCCAAGCTTAAGTCTTTGGTCAGCATGTTGGAGGCAGCGCGAAAATCCTGTTGCAGTTCTGCGCGCTGCGTAACCGTCCAGGTTGCGCTGACGCCCTGGATATAGATCTGTACCGCGGCTCCGAGCACAATCATGCCCAGGGCCATGGCGATAATCATCTCCAGCAAGCTGAATCCTGACTCACGTTTTGGTAAGCGATCGTTCATAACCCCCCTTACGGGAACTGTGAAATGTAGGAGTTCAGTGTGTATGTTTTCGGCACACGCGTCTGAGGAGTCGAATACTGCACGGTGACGGTCACGCTGCGCAGTGAGGCAATCAGGTTGCCGCCGGAATCATAAAGCGGCGCAATCACAATCGTGCGCTGATACCCAACGAGAGGAATCAAGATGTCGTCGGCGGTGCCGTAGATGCCGTCCGGACCAGGATCCTTTAGAGTTTGCCGGGCGCCAGAGGCTGCGTCATCAGCGGTGCCGTAGATTCCATCCGCGCCTGCCTGATAGATCTGCTGGGTGCCGGTAAGAAAAATTCCGCAACTGGAGGCGCCGCTCACAGGACAGTTGGGCGATCCAACGTTGTTGATGTCGTCCCAGTTGATTTGGGTCGTGTTACGAGCGGTAATAAGGCTCTCGTAGGACTCGTTGCCCAATTGCTTGGCGATCATGTCTTCCTGCGAGGTCTGGGTAGAAGCCATGGCCAGGCCAAAGACTCCGAGCAGACTCACCATTCCGACCGTAAGCACAATCATTGAGACGAGAACCTCGATGAGGGTAAATCCGCTTTCTGCCGGCTTCCGAACCCGAGTGATATGTTTGTTGCTGCTCATTGTCGTACCCATTGATAGCCGCCTCCGGACTTGGGGTAGAGCCGCCAGCCGCGCACCCGGCCGGTGCCGCCCCAAAGCGAGATCGCGCGAGAACTCAATGTTTCGCCCGATCGCGCGATGTAAACCACGCCGCCATCCACACTGCCCAGACAATTACCGGCACCGTTCTCAGAGTCCTGCGCCGAACCATCCGGACAGAAGTAAAGTGTCGTTTGACCGCCGTTATTACCGTTCGCTGTGTAGCCAAAATCGATCGCTAAGAGTCCGGCTCCATATCCGTCAGGAGGGGCAGTCGCAGCCAGAACGGGATCCGCGTAGAAGCCGACATCGCTAGGGAGGGTGTAGACAGCCGTGCTTTGCTGCCCTTGAAATCCGCCCGTCAACGTTGGCGCGACCGTAATGGTGTTAACGCCGCTACTTGAAGCGAACGTCACCGAATAAGAACTTCTTTGTGAGATCGCGTTGTCACGCGCCTGGCGCATTGCTGAAAGCGTCGTGTTATACGCGTTTACCACGCGTTGCGCCTTCAGTGCCGGAATCAGACTCATGAAGGTAATCGACCCCATGATCAGAAGGAGCGCAACCACCATCATGATTTCCAGCAAGCTGAAGCCGCGCTCGCTATGCCGGACCTGCGTTGCCTTCATGTTCGACTTCCTGATTTCCATTGTTTGGCACCCGGCCAAAAAAATATTTGCAGTCCACAACGAATTGGGGACCGCCAACAACAACCTTTCGAGTACACGACTAAGTAAGTCGATGTTAGGAAACGCAAGTTAGTACGTCAAAGTACCGGGGTACATGGGTCTTTCGTACAATGGTCTTTAGTAAGGTAATCGCGGAGGAGTTACTGTTTGTTCCCGTCGGCTTGTACGACTTTGGCCCCCGGTTTACGCGCCGTTCACGTGCAAGCCGAAAAGCGACAAAGTCAAATGCCGATTTTTATGAAAGTGCCGATCACGTTCGTCCCCGATGTGGAGAAATTCCAGGGTACAGCGCGTCAGCCTAAGCTTCATTTCTACATCGAATGTTCAGGGTTGTCGCGTGACACTGGTAACTTGTCGTCACCAGCCAACTCTCTTACCATCGGGCCATGGATTTGTGCGTTCTGGTGGTGTGCGCGGATCAAGACTCAGCCGGCCTCATTAAGCCCGTTCTGACTGAAATGGGCATGGCGGTCGAGCACACGCCTTCAATCTCTCGTGGACTAGAATTTCTTAACGAACGGCGTTTTGATGCCGTTGTATTCGACTACCGTGACAATCGAGCATCGCAAGAATTTGTCACACGCCTGCGGCAATCCACTAAAAACCGCACCAGCTTGCTGATCGCGGTCGTTGACGAGAACTTTAACGCGCGCCCCATATTCGGGTTGGGGGCAAATTTTGTACTGTATCGTCCACTTTCGCTGGAACGCACGCGGCTCAGTCTTAACGCGGCTCGGAGTCTAATGCGACGCGAAAGGCGGCGTGCTCCGCGGTCGCGAGTCAGTTCGACGGCAACCGTTTCGTATCCCGGCACGCCCGATCTAAAGGTGACTCTGATTGATCTGAGCGATGGCGGTACCCTGATCACAACGCGGAACGTTCTGCCCAGAGCGGGCAAGGTCTATTTTGAGTTCGCACTTCCCGGGCAGGAGAAGTTGGTTCGGCTTTCAGGCGAGGTCGCATGGCAGGATTCTTCCGGCCGGAGCGGGATTCGCTTTATCGACGTGCCGCAGGCATCGCGCCGGTTGATTGAGACCTGGCTTCAGTTGCGGGATGCAAAAGAGGCGCCGAAGGAAGCAGCCGACTCAATCAAACCCACACTCTCTAGCAATCCGGAACCGGGTGAAGGTAAGCTCGCCGCGCGTCTAGGCAATGGCAGCAACCGACGTGGAGAGCAACGTCTACCCTGTACGCTGGGCGCAGAAGTTTATGAGTTGGGCTCAAGCGTTCCGAATCGATGTACGCTTTCCGATATCAGTGAAGGTGGATGCTACGTTGAGATGCCCACTCCTTTGACCGGGAAGTCAGGGGTAGAGATTCTTGTCCGCACGGCGGACATGAAGTTCAAGATCAGCGGGCAGGTAACGACTACTCATCCGGGATTCGGAATGGGAGTCCGGTTCATGTTCCGCGATTCGGTAGAGCGCGAGGAAATTTTGCGCTTGCTCGCGATGCTGGCTGCTGGCCCCGTGCTCGATAAGCAGCAGCGCTAGCCGGCGCTCCCAATTTTGTCCTTTCGAAGCGTGATCCCAGCCCTAAATTTGTCATTGGTTCTTGCCGGCGGGTGATTGCGGCATCCAGAAACCGGCTATGCCTTCACGAGCACAGCTTTTCGAAAATACTCAAGGGAGAGTTGTAGGCCCTTTTCGAGATCCACTTTTGGTTCCCAAGCAAGCAAACGCTTCGCCTTCGTGATATCGGGACGCCGTTGCTTTGGATCATCCTGCGGTAATTCTTCGAACTTGACCTGGCTTTTAGAATTCGTTACCTCGATCACTTTGCGCGCGCACTCGAGAATCGTGAACTCAGTGGGATTTCCAATATTCACGGGAAAGTGCTCGTCTGACTTCGCGAGCCGTAGTATGCCCTCCACCTCATCGCCGACATAACAGAAACTGCGGGTCTGGCTTCCGTTTCCATAAACGGTTAAATCTTCGCCGCGCAATGCCTGCCACATGAAGTTTGGAATCACCCGTCCATCCTGAACCTGCATGCGGGGACCATAGGTATTGAAGATGCGCAGGATCCGCGTGTCCACTTTGTGGTACCGGTGATATGCCATGGTGACCGCTTCTGAGAACCGTTTTGGCTTCGTCATACACCGACCGGGGCCCGATCGGGTTGACGTTTCCCCAATAGGTCTCCGGCTGGGGGTGAACCAGGGGGTCCCCGTAGCACTCCGAAGTGGAGGCCATCATGAACTTCGCTTTACAATGGCGCGCCGCCTCGAGCGCCTCAAAGGTGCCGTACGAGCCGACACGGAGAGTTTCGATTCCATGTTTCGCATAATCGACGGGGCTGGCTGGACTGGCGAAGTGGAATACGAAATCGAGCGCGCCCCAGTCCGCCGGTTCGCACACATCTTTTTCAATGAATTCGAATCGCGGGTCGTTCCGCAGGTGCGCGAGGTTTTCGAGGCGGCCGGTCAGAAGGTTGTCGGCCGCCAGTACGCGATATCCTTCGGCGAGTAATCCATCGCACAAATGGGAACCTAGGAAACCTGCTCCCCCCGTGACTAGAGCGCGTCGAGTGCTCATCGTGTTCAGGCGCGCTCCTTCTTTCCTGTGCGGCCTGCTGAAGCCTCTTCACTCAAAGCGGGTGGCCGACCTACGCTGTAGTAGGAGAAGCCGTTGGCGCTCATCACGGCCGGATCATAGAGATTTCTTCCATCGATCACGATTGGATAGCGCACAGTTCCGCGTAAGCGCTCCAAATCGAGCGCTGCGAACTCCTCCCATTCTGTCAGAATGAGCACGGCGTCCGCGCCGTTGGCGGCATCATAAGAGTCGGCTGCGTATTTGACCTCCAGCGGCAAAACCTCTTTTGCACGTTCCATTGCCGCGGGATCGTATGCGCAAATGTGGCACCCTTCGCGGATCAACTCCTGAACAAGCAGCAGGGCGGGAGATTCGCGAATGTCGTCTGTACCGCCTTTGAACGCTAATCCCAGTACGCCAAGTCTCTTTCCGCGGAGTGTCCATAGCACGCTGCGTACTTTTTTCAGGAAACGGTGACGCTGATCCTCATTGATACGAATGACTTCTTCGAGCAGGCGGAAGTCGTAGCCGCCTTCCTTGGCGACAGCGCGAAATGCCAGCAGGTCTTTAGGAAAGCACGATCCGCCGTATCCGATGCCGGGATTCAGAAAGCGCGGGCCGATACGTGAATCCGTTCCAATGCCGTCACACACCTGTTGCACGTTGGCACCGACATTTTCGCAGATAGATGCTACGGCATTGATGAACGAGATCTTCATGGCAAGAAATGCGTTCGACGCGTGCTTGATCAGTTCGGCGCTTTTGGCGCTGGTGATGATGAGCCGCGGTGGTCCCTGGGTACGATCGGGGCCTGGAATCGCGTCGCTCCGCCCGTAATACCAGCCACTGGTCAGGGGTTGATACACCTGCCGCATAACCTCCGCCGCGCGTTCGTTTTCTGCTCCCACCACGATTCGGTCGGGATATAGGAAATCAGTGACTGCGGTACCTTCCCGAAGGAATTCCGGATTCGAAGCAATGTCGAACAAGTCAGGGTCAGCGCCGTTCCGCATGATGACCGTTCGGACCCATTCGTTCGTGATAGACCGGAACCGTACTCTTTTCGACGACTACTTTGTAGGTATCGATCGCTCCAGAGATCTCGCGCGCGACCGATTCCACGTACGACATGTCGGCATCGCCGGTATCGGTAGGTGGGGTCCCGACGGCGATGAAGATCGCTTCGCTATCCCGGGTCGCCGCCTGCAAGTCTCCAGAAAACTTAATGCGATTCCCGCGGTGCCGCGCCAGCAGTTCAGGCAAGAAACTTTTCATGGATCGGCACGTCGCCCGTTCTCAGTGCCGCCAGCTTTTTCTCGTCGTTATCGACGAGCACGACTTCGTGCCCCAGGTCCGCGAGACACGCGCCTGTAACCAGTCCAACATAGCCTGATCCGACTACCGCGATCCGCATAGCGAGCCTTCTCCTTGAAGATTTGTATTCCGCACATCCGGCTCGTCGGTGTGCAGCAATTAACTTTAGCAGCCTTACAAGGATTTTCTGCAGGCGATCATTAAAACGTCGCCTGAGAGTAACAAGAATGGGAATCTGAATCTCACAAAAACGGGTGATCGCCGTCACCGCTCGGCAGGGGGGCAGGGGGCAGAATTCGGATCAGGAGGGATTTATGCCCATCCTTATGGTTGCGCTTCTCGCCCTCGCCGCCTTCGGCGTGATCGGCGTCTTTCTTGGCGCCGCAGTAGCCCTCGAACAGCGTAAAGTCACGGGTAAGGATCATCACACGAAAGCTGCTTGACAATTGCCGGAACCATCAGTTGACGTACTATCGCGATTACACTCATTGACGTTTGGTCAGCCTCCTCAATGAGTGTAATTGCCTGATAACAACAGTTGACTGCGGTTCGCGAGTTACACGTCCGCAACCTACTGACGTCGTTGGAACCTAATGGGATTGACCAACTCTCTCTACAGGACAATGGGAAAGAGCGAGCATCGGCTCAGAATTCCAGTCGGGCCTGAAAGGCGATCATGCGCGGACTGCTATCTCCGCCCAACCCGACGCCCAACAAACCGGTCGGCGGAGAAGTGGTATAGGTGAGCGCTCCGAATCCGGCCTGCGTGGAATGGTTACCCGGGATGCCAGCTTGGACCATGCTCGGAAGGCCGAAATTCGGATGGTTGAAGACGTTGAAAAACTGGCCCTCGAACCGCAACTTCACATGCTCGGTCAACGGAAACCATTTTGTCAGATAGAAATCACTCCAGAGGAAATGTGGACCGCGCAGAGCATTGCGGCCGAGTTTCCGAACTGGCAATTTGCGGGCTGTCTCCGCCATTGCACTGTCCGTGCTTGGGTCCACGGCCGAGACGAAAGCGTCCGGATTGAGCCACTGGAGTGTTCCCGGCTGCGTCACGCCGGGAATCGGACGATGCTCATACAGCGGGACGCCCGGAACGACACTTGCGAACTGCGGTCCGCCGCCTTGCACGATGCCATTTCCATTCGCTGAATAGGGTGTGCTCAGCACCGAGAACGGAATGCCACTGTGCCAAAACACGGTCCGGAGATCTGCCAGCCATTGAGCGCGTAGCCCAGGGAATGACTGCGCACTTTAACCGGCAACTGATACACATACTGCGCATTGAGATTGTGCCGGATGTCGTAGTCACAGGGGCCGTAATCGCGAGCCAGCTCTCCCGGCAGCGGCGAGAGAATCCCTCCCGCGGAGAACGGAAGAAAACCTCCGTTCGAAACCGTATCCATGCAGCGGCTCCAGGTGTAGTTGACCTGGCCCTGCAAGCCATGCCCGAGCCGCTTCATCGCGGTCAGTTGGAGTCCGTTGTAGTGACTGTTCGCGCCGGTGGAGAACTGCGTCACCGCGCCGAACCGTGGCATCGGTCGGCTGCAGATAGGGGAAGGGCGCGAAACATCCTTTGCACACGGTTTGGTAGCCGTTGACCTGGGTTGAGTACGGCTGGTTCACGGCCCGCGTGCCGACGTATTGCGCCTGCAAGCTGGCTGTTGATCCGAATTGGTGCTCAATGCCCAACTCCATTCCATGAAGTAGGGCGCGTGGAGTTTGCCATCTGGGACGGCTGTGATCGCAACCGGCGGAAGACAGGACGGATTCGCCTCCGGCGATGCACACGAAAGCTGGCCCTGGGGAAATCCCGAAGTAAAAGTCTGATTCGCCGCAACGGTTGCGTCGACTGCGCTGTTGGGCACTCCCGGCGCGATGGCTGTCGCCGCCCACGGTTGCCCAGCACACCGCCCTGAAACGTCTTCTCGTAGGGCGGATTGGTGCCGATCAGATCGGCAACGCTGCCCGGCAAGATATCGCTGAAAATTCCGAAGCCGGTGCGGAGTACGGATTTCGACTCAAACTGCCACGCAATCGCCGTTCGCGGTTGCAGAATGGCCAGTGGTGTGGACGAGAATAAATTGCCAAGATCAGTTTGAATCGCTGCGTTCAACGGTTGATTGACGTCATGCGGAATGGAATCGAAGGAGCCGCGCAGACGAGCGACCTGATCATGAGGATTCAGCGGATTGGAATTGAATGTGTCGCGCACGCCGAACGTCCAGGTCAGTGTCGGAGTCACCTTCCATGTGTCCTGCGCGTAGAGATCGAGATTGAGAAAATTGAAGGGCTCATTCGCGTTCGACGGGAAGGTCTCGGAGGCGGTGTTCGCCACTCCATAGATGAATTGCTGTAAGTTCGCGTAGGTCACGGTGGGAACCGTGCCTTCTTCGAAGTCGTAGTCGTTCAGGCGGAAGATGCGGGTATTCGTTCCAAACCGCAGTTCGTGAGCGCCGCGGCTCCAGGCGAGGTTGTCGTTGATGAAGAAGCGGGATGCGCGCCGGCCCTGCACCCAAGTGTTGTCTAGCCCGCCGATGGGCGTGAAAGGCATTTGCGCCGCTGCCCTGTAACACGATCGGAAAAGCCGAGAGAGTCTTCTGAAAATTACTTGGTCCGAACAGACTCTCGTACCACGAGAATGCGGGATTGAAATAGTTCACCAGGTTCTGCGAAAAAACATGTGTGTGTCCGGCAGCGAAAGAATAGAGAGGCTGCGGAGAGACCGCATCAAACAAAGAATTGATGGGATCGGTGTAAGCCGCTTGCACCCCCGTATCAGCCTGAAAGCGAAACCAAGCCGTATCTTTCTCGTTGATGTTGTAATCGAGGCGGACGGTCTGTACCTGCTCATGATCGTCGCTGGAATGCGAGACGCTTTGCCGGTTCGCGCAGCCATCCCCGGCGACGCCAAGCGGGCAACCAAGTCATCACCGCCAGTCGGTGTTCCGCCGCTGGTATTTCCATAAAGGGAAAACATCTGTTGATAGAACGAACAATTCTTTTCGGCGGACGCTCCCGCAGCCGCTTGTTTGACCGGAAGTTGCTGCAAGACATATTGTTGAAATAGCGGAGTGGGAACCATCGTGGGCGTGACGATGGGCAGTGCGATCCGCACCCATTCGCTGTCGAAAAAAAAGAAGAGCTTGTCATGCGCGATCGGCCCGCCCAGGCTGCCGCCAAAATGATTTACGGTCGATCGGGGCTTGTGATTTCCCGGCGTCGCATTTGTGAAGTAGTCGGCAGCATTCAGTAGCGAGCCGTTCCACAGTTCATAGAGATTCCCGTGAAACTGATTCGTGCCTGACTTGGTGACGTAGTTGACTTGGGATGCTCCATAGCGCCCCTGATCCACGGAATAGGAAAGAGTGTTTACCGTCACCTCTGAAATCGAATTCAATCCCAGGACGAGGTTGGTAGAAAGGCCGCTGTTGAGATTGGTGAGCGGGTCGTTCGTTTCCAACCCGTCAACGATGTACCCGTTGGAGAGCGCGGGCAGTCCATTGAATTCCACGTTGCCATACCCGTTGGTGCCCCCCACGAAGTCGTTACCGCTGCCCGCCGTGTTAATGAGGGCGCCAGGAGCAAACTGTAAAGGGTAGGTGAGATCACCGCCTGGGTTTGGCAGATCCTCAAGTGCTGGAGCATTCAATGTGGTGGAAGTATTGGCATCTTCCATGTTGATGAGTGCAGCCTCGGTGCTGACTTCAATCGCCTCATTCGACCGTGCCACCTTAAGGGTGAAGTCCACCGTCTGTTTTTGGCCCAAGCCCGAAACGACATTGTCATTTTGCTGCGGTTCGAATCCCAGCGCTTCTACTCTGACCGAGTAGGTGCCGGGCTTCAACTGGAGGAAATTGAAGCGGCCTGCGTCGTCCGTTCTCGCACTGCGCTTCAGCCCGGTTTCGCGATTAGAGACCGTTACTGTGGCGCCAGCGATGACCGCATTGCTTGAGTCCGTGGCTTTTCCAAGAATGGCGCTGGTCGTTTCGCCTTGGGCCCGCGCGGCGGTCGGTATGACTGAAACCGCTGTAATAGCAAAGAAAATGAACCGGGCCAAACGCACAATCTGCGTGGAACTTGATTTCACCGCGCATATCCTTCCAGGATTGCGGGGGGTGGCGAAAGGCCGGATCGCCCCAGGTCCTGAAATCAAGATACACTATGATGTGTTAATGATAGTAAACAATTGTTAGAATATTATGCTTTAGAGACCCAGATCCTCTCCGCTGCCGCGGTGCCGAGCCGGATCTGGCGCCGATCCACTGATACGGAAACTGTCCCATCGTAATTTCGGCCTTGCACCGCGATGCGAGTCCCGGGGCGCAGCCCTTCTTTGTCGAGGAATTCCAACAGCTTGCGGTCGCGCTCGTACACACTGGCAATCGCATATCTGCAATCTGGCTCCGCCTCGCTGAGCAGGAACATTCCCCTCTTGCGGCGCTCTTCCGGACTGCGCAAAGCCAGCCCATTTCCGTGCGGGCAGGTGTCCCGGTGTCCCAGTTTCCCGATCAGTCTCTTCTCAAAAGCCGGGGACACGGCGTGTTCCAGTCTTTCTGCTTCATCATGGATCTCGTACCAGGGCATGCCGAAGATCTCGGACAGCATCCGCTCGATCAGGTGGTGGCGAATCATGGTGCGTTCCGCAACTTCGCGTCCTAGCGGAGTCAGCCGAACGCGCCCCTCCTTGGTAATACCCACAAGCCGATCTTTTGTAAGACGCTTTAGGGCAAACGTTACGGCGGGTCGGGTCACCGATAGCCAATGCGCGAGGGTCGCCGGAATAACCGTCTGACCCTCGGCTTCCGCCTCTGCGATGGCCTTTAAATAGTCCTCTTTAGAGATTGTGATCATCGTCTTGGGAGAATTTCAACAAACGAGTGCAGTCTAACATTCTTGCGCGCGGGGTGTTCGGGGGTGTGTGATCGGCAAACCGGAAGCGGAACTCCGCGTCGACTTCCACATACTTGGCGTTAAATCGCCATATCACCAACTAGGCTGTTCGGGTCAATGAGTGCTATTGCCTGTTAACGACAGTGTGCCCCCTAGACTCATTCGTCCAACGAGCGTCTGGTCGCGCGCGCCAATAACAATAGTTATCCGCTTTCGGAAGCAAATCGAAGTCGCCGCGCTCTTCCATTTTCACGGAGTCACGATGAATTTCTTATTGCTCTTCCGCGTGCCGCTCGGCGTTTTGACTGAGACGAAGCCCGTCGTCGCGCCGCTGGGAACGGTGGCCGTCAGTTGCGTGTCGGAGATCACGGTAAACACTGCGGCGCCTCCGGCGAACATAACTTTTTTTGTGCCCGTGAACCCCTGACCGAGAATGCCGATGGACGTGCCGACTGCACCTGAGGTGGAGACTAGCATCACAAACGGTTTCAGGCCTTCGCTCCAGCTGAAGAATACCCCCGAATTGTAGACGCCTCCGTAGGTCGCCAATCCGTATAAGAGTCCGTCGGTGTTCTGCAAGAGCGAGTTTTGTGGAAACGAACCGGTCGTGCTGTCAAAGTTGTAGAGGTTTTCGTAGGTGGTCTTCGATTTGAGGCGGAAAATGGTGCCGCAACCGCTTGCGCAGTTTGGTGACGTTCCTCCTTCTGAAGACACTCCGTAGAAGTAGCCGTCGGTCGCCAGTGTCAATCCGGCAAGCGTGTTGATCCCATCACCCATGGTTGGATCGAACGTATGCAGCACTTTCAACTTGCCGGTTGGCGTGATCTGGAATACGACTCCGTTGGCGTTGACGCCCACACCCCCACCCTCAGTCGTCCCATAGAAGTCTCCATTGCTGCCTTGGACCAGAGGACCAAAAGGGGTCGCGCCATGGGGGCCGTCGAAGTTGTACAGAACCGTGTATTGCCCTGAAGTTGCGATCTTAAACACCACGCCGAGATTGTTCATACCGCCGGCTTCGGCTACCCCGTAGAAGTTCCCGTCCGTTCCGAGGGTCAAGGGTGCATAAGCGGCAAAGCCATGGACTTCGTCGAACTGATAGAGCGTGGTGAGAACTCCGGTCGGAGTGATTCTATAGATCGTGCCACGGTTGGCCGGGCCGCCCCCGATCAAGGTGGTGCCGTAGTAGTTTCCGTCCATGCCTTGGACCGGTGCGGAAGGAGGTTGCCCTCCGTCGCTGCCACCGGTAAAGATGTACGGGTAATTCAGCCCGCCACTGGGTGTGAGTGTCATAACAGCGCCGCTTCCGGGGATTTCGGGACACTCTTGGATAGCGCCATGGAAGTTGTCGTCGCTGCCCAAAGTCACTCCGCTGATGACTGCTTCGCAACCACCGTCAATGAAGGGGTCGAACGAAGTCAGTTCCGTCAATACGCTGGCTGGGCTGGTTGGGCTCATCTTGAAGAACGCGCCGGAATTTAGCGTGTAACCGTTCTGGCTGGTCGTGTAGACATTGCCGTCCAGGCCCTGCGCCTGTGTGCCTGGCTGCGCGAAATACAAGGGATCTGTGTCATCGACGCCACCATCATTGTTGAAGTTGTAGAGCTGCGAAAGCGTTTGGGTGTGTGCAGAAGGTATTGCAGCCGCCAGCGCCAGCGCCAACAGAACGAGGTCAAACAGACTGCGTCCGTGCGTCTTCTTCATAAGGCCCCCCATGGCTTGGCCCGTAGGATGCGCCCTAACCACCTTGTTGTCAATGGCAACGAGTTTGCACACCAAGGTGTATGTGGTTGGTTGTTGTAACATCCCGATTACACTCACTGACCAAGGTGCGGTCTCCGCGCAAACCTGTCTATCCTGTGCCGCCGTGTTCCGGTCGCACAAAGTGTTGACCCTTGCGTTCCGGACCCAGTAAGACGACTACCGCCAGCAAGGTGATAACTGCGATCTCAAATCCTGCCAGTGCCCAAGAGTATCCCCAATGGTCGCGCAGAGCGTACTCAATCGAATTCACCGGAGACGCCACAAAGTTTCCGAGCTGGTAGGCGAGTCCCGGGATGAGCCCACGTACCGTCGGAGGCGATAACTCATTCAAATGCGCCGGGATGATGCCCCACGCTCCCTGCACTCCGACTTGGATCAGGAATGCGCCGACCGCCAGCGAAATGAGGGTGTGCCCGAACGCCCAGAGCGGAATCACACACAACGCAAGGATAGCCGCCATTACGAGCGTTTTGCGGCGTCCGATATGTTCGGAGAGTCGTCCGAAGATTAACGCTCCTGTGAGCGCTCCCACGTTATAGAAGATAGCGATGTTAGCGACGGTTGACGTTGAGAAGCCGTGGACGGATTCCAAAAAGTGCGGATACAGGTCCTGCGTACCGTGTGACAGGAAATTCATGAGGGCCATCATGCCGATCATGTAAAGGAATAATTGCCAGTTTGAGGCGGCAGCCTTGACGATCGCGCCGAACCCAGCCATACGATTCTGTTTCCACGCTTCGGTCTCGGTCACTTTCCAACGAATATAAAGAGCGAGCAAAGCGGGCAGGCCTCCTACCCAAAACATGGCGCGCCATCCCCAAAACGGCAGTACAAATTTTGCGGCGAGGGCCGCCAGGATATAGCCGCACGAATAGCCCGACTGCACGATGCCGGAAATCAGACCTCGCCGCTTGGGCGGGATGCTCTCCATGGCGAGCGAGGAGCCGACGCCCCACTCGCCGCCCATACCGATACCGTAAATAGTCCGCAGAATCAGGAAGACGGTGTAGTTTGGCGAGAAGCCGCACAGGAGTTCGACGACGGAAAAGAACACTACATTCGCCATCAACGGACCGCGTCGGCCGTAACGATCGGCCAGCATGCCGAAAATCACGGCGCCGACCGGACGCATGGCGAGAGTAGCGGCCGTCGTAAAAATGATCTTGGAAGCCGGCACATGAAACTGTGCGGCGAGTGTGTTGACCAGAAATACCGCTACGAAGAAGTCAAACGCGTCCAGTGTCCAGCCCAAAAACGCGGCACTTACCGCATGCCACTGGTGGCTATCGAGAAAGCGTTCTGAGGAGCTGTCTGGCGTCATCAGTTATGTCTCACAAGGGGAGTCGAAGCGGCAAAGATCGCACGATTTTAGCAGTCCTAAAGGCGGGTTTGGCGGTCTTGTTACACTACCTTTAGGCCACTCCCCCTCTATTTGGAGATCCAAACTGCAGCGTGTTTTCATTGTTGCCTTTCTTATGATGGCGGTTGCCTGTGCGGTGGCGCAGGACCGTTCGGGTGAGTTACGACTCTTCGTCGCTGACACTACCGGAGCGGCTTTGCCTGCCCATGGAGTCTTGATGAGCCAAGCCAACCGATTCGAATTAACCTTCGATATTGCTCCAAGCGGCGAATACACGGCCAAGGAACTTCCTCTGGGCACGTATCACCTCACCCTTCAGCATCCTGGATTTGCCACGTATGATTCGCTGGTCCAAATTCGTTCCGAACTTCCTCAGAAAATCGCGGTGACGCTGTTGGTTGCGACGGTAGCGGAGACAATCAACGTAAGCGACTCCGACACGATTCTCGATACCACGAATACCGCCAATGATTATGAGCTGGGCGCTCCCGCTTTGCGTGACTGGGCCGCGACCGTGCCAGGACGTCAGGCGATTGATGTGGTCCAGTCGCAGCCGGGATGGGTGCTCGAGGCAAACGGAGTTGTTCATCCTCGCGGTTCGGAGTACGACACTCAGTATGTTGTGGATGGACTCCCTATCCTAAATAATCGCTCGCCGGCATTCTCGTCCTCCGACGATCTCGATGATGCGCAATCGGTAAAGACTTACACCTCGGGCATCCCCGCTGAGTACGGACGAAAAGTGGGGGGGTAGTGGAAACCGTTACGGACCGCAATCCCACGCGTGGCTGCATGGCATGGCGATGCTGGGCGGAGGCAGTTTCGGCACCTTGGATGGCTATCTTGGATCGAGCTATTTTGATGGGCGCAACGTCATCGATCTGAGCGTTGATGGCAGTCGGACTGATCGCTTCCTCGATCCTCCTGTACTGGAGAACTTTACTAACAGTACGACGCTCGCCGGAGCCAAGGCCAGCTTTGAGCGGGATATCACTCCGAAGGATCGCGTCCGCCTTTCGGCAAGTTTCGACCGCTCAGGATTCATGGTTCCGAATGAATTGATTCAGGAGGGAAGTGTTCCCGGCGAGGCGCAACGCCAGAATCGCGATAATCGCGAAGTGTCTGGGCAGGTTTCCTACCAGCACACTTTTTCTTCCAATCTTTTGGGCACGGTGCAGGGAAGAGTTCGCGATGACGAAGCATCTCTCACTTCCAATCCTTATTCCAGCCCGGTCGTGGCCTTTCAGGATCGCGGGTTTCGCGAGGGTTATCATCAGCACCATGGTCGCTGCCGCTTATGGCCATCATGAATTGAAAGCCGGCGTGGACGCGATCTACAGCCTTGTTCACGAACAATTTTCCTATCAATTATGTTCGCCGGCGAATGCAAATTGTGTTCCGCTATCGGCGCCGCCCAGTTTCTTTTTTCACCAGTCCGGCGATGATCGCGAGCAGGCCTTTTTTGTGCAGGACAGCGCTCATTTTGGCAATTTCAACGTAAGCGCGGGAATCCGATTCGACCACTACAGCCTGCGCGTGGATGAGACCGCGTGGAGTCCGCGCCTCGGCCTTGCATGGTACGTACCCAAACTTGGGCTGGTCATCCGAGCCTCCTATGACCGGGCTTTCAATACTCCTGCGGTAGAGAATCTTCTGCTGAGTACCTCCCCGGAAGCACAGGTTCTGAATAATGAGGCAAAGCAACTTCCTGTTCGTCCTTCGCGTGCCAACTACTACGAATTTGGCGCCACCAAGGAACTGTTCCGCAAGACCAGAATCTCCGCCAACTTCTTCCGGCGGGATGCCCGCGACTTTGGCGACGATAACACTCTGCTTGATACGGGAATCAGCTTTCCGATTGCGCTGTCGGCTGCGCACATTTATGGAGCGGAAAGCCAATTCTCGCTGCCGGCATTCGGGCCATTTTCTGCCTGGCTGAACTACTCCTACATGGTCGCGTCGGCTCATCTTCCCGCGGTGGGAGGCTTGTTCCTGGGAGATGACACTTCACAGTTGAACTCGAATTCCCGCATCTGGGTCTCGCAGGATCAACGGCACACGCTGCATGGTCAAGTTCGCTACCAGCCGGCGCCGCGGTTTTGGGCCGCGGTGGGTAGTTCCTACAACTCGGGCTTGCCCGTGGATCTCAATGGGGAGAGCACGCAAACGCTGATTGATGAATTCGGGCAGGCCGTGGTGGATCGCGTAAACATTGCCGCCGGACGCGTGCGCCCCTCGTTATCCATAGATTTGTCGGCCGCTCTGAACCTCTATAAGAAGGAAAGCCGCTCTGTCACGCTGCAAGGCGATATTCGCAATCTGAATGACCGTCTGAATCTGATCAATTTCGCGAGCGTCTTCTCCGGGACGGCGATTGCCCCTCCGCGTACCTTCTCTTTGCGGCTTCGGCTAAATTACTGATGTCGACAGTTCGGTAATTCAATCGCTTCTGTGATCCCGCCTTTAAATGTGTTAAGTGTTAACGGTCGATCTGGTCGCGAATAACCATTGTTCACTGCGCTCAGCGGAACCATTGAAGGAGTTATCTTCGCCATGAAACGAAATCTCCAGAGAGGGCTGATTGAGGTCGGCTTCATCATGTTTCTTTTCTACGCCAATCTGTTGATGGGCAAATTTGAGCGCTCAGAGATGGGGCGTAACCGAGGCCTGGTGTGGGCGCTCGAAGATATTTGTACGGTCTCCAACTTGGCCATTGCCGCGATTGCCGCATTCATCGGTTACGTTGTTTTTGAATCTCTGAGAAGTAAAACGTAGACGATCGGTATGCCGTGCCCTTTTGAGCACTCCTGCCGCTCGCGAGTGACCCGTAATCGATTGACTTCTCAGCTTTTTCGCGGGAAACTCGCCCTTAAGCCTGCTTTCACAGACGGCCCAGGTTCTGGAGTGCGTATGCTTCCGCACGCTAAGTCGAGGTCCGAACCGAACGACAACGAGTTCTTTGATCTGCGCGCCCGTTGGCCGGAAATTACTGCTGCCCACGGGGAAGTCATTGCATCCGATTTCGACTTTGACGAGTCCGATTACGGAATCTTCTCTGAAGATAACGGAGATCATCCCGCCGCGCAGAGAATTGCTCGACGCTAATCTCACTCCCGCCTCGATCCATCCGAAAGAATTCGATGTTTGCCGTAGCGCCGCAGCCTTATCGTACTTGGGCGCTCGTACTCGGGAGTCTCGTTGTCTTCGCAGCCGTTGGCCTCATCTTGATGATTGGGTACCGCATCGGATTGCTACGCTCGGACCAGACCAGGACCGGCAGAATGTCGAGCTTGTCGCTGGTAATTCGCCCGTGCCGCGGTCAGAAGCGGCAACAGTCGCGGTTCATCGCCGGAAGGATTCGGCGCTCGAATCGTCCGGGACGCCGAAAGGGCCGAAGTTGATGAATGCGACGCCGAATACCCGCGACGAACTCATCATCTATGAAAAAGGAAAAGTCATCTTCAGGATGAAACCGATCCGAGTGCTCGAGCGCAATGCATCAGCGCGGCGCTCGGCATCTGGAAATGATTTGTCTTCGTTCGGCGGCAGCGGTGCGGCAAGCGGGGTGGCTCTCACAATGCCTGCATCGGAGAGCGGGGAAACCACGTCATCCGTTATGTGGCTCGCAGCCTCCGAAGCAGAGCGCCGCCTGATCGAGCGCGTTGAGCCTGAATATCCGGCGGATGCGCGCGCCGCGCATCGCGCTGGCGACGTGTCTCTTGAAGTTCAGGTCGATCGGGATGGAAGAGTTTCGGCGGTGCGTACTCTCGCTGGAGATCCGCTTCTTGCAACTGCCGCCGCTCGCGCCGTTCGCAACTGGCGCTACCAGCCCTATCGAAAAGCTAATGGTCCTGCTGCGTTTCAGACCGATGTGACCTTAACGTTCTCTCTTCCCAAATAGCGAGATGGTGGCCCCGATTTCGGTTTTTGTCATCTGCCAGCTGCCGTTAGATGGCGACGGGTATCGGGGGTGCCGGCAGCTTGCATGATGCTGCTCCGCTCGTTTTGCGTCAGTCCGACGAATTCGAAACCGCAACGCGTTTTTGAAGTGTGGCGCACGATGGCGATTGCGTGTAGCACGTGCTCTCTCAACGGAAGGTCAACTGCTACTGTTTCTCCGACGCTCAGGCCGTGCTGCACGAGTGCCCCCATGCCGCCTTCGCTTACATCGAGGCTGATTCCATGGGACCGGCCAACTCCGCCATGCGTCAGATGATGCAGCGTCAGCGGGACACTGAAAATCGCCCGGGCGTGGCGCCTCACAGGTTTATTCTCACAAGGCGCGCGGGCTCCATCGATCTCGAACCGCATCACGGTTCCCTCCGCGCATGTTCCCCGTCCTGCTCGCTTTCGCTGGGCGCGGACGTGCACTAACCACTCTTCTTTCTTATCGGCGGAACGAGAAGGAAGTTTAGGGAAGCACGCACGGCGTTCGCTCGGCCGTGTTGTTACGGACGTGGGTGTCCTGCGTTGGTGTGAGTATGAACGGAATGTTACGGTAGGAGCTCCGGAACTGCGCTGGCGTGTTTTCAGCGACTCAGTGAACGTCTCTCACGAGAACGCTAATTCTTTTGCGCGCTGGACCGCTTTTACTACGGCTTTGATCAGCGTCACACGCAGCTTGCCCTCTTCGAGTTCCATGATTCCGTCGATCGTGCATCCAGCCGGCGTTGTCACCGCGTCTTTCAGCAAGGCCGGATGATCGCCGGTTTCCAGCACCACGCGCGCCGCGCCCATGGTTGTCTGCGCTGCCAGCAGGGTGGCGATATCGCGCGGCAGTCCAACCTTCACCCCGGCCTCCGCTAGAGATTCCAAAATGATGTAAATGTAGGCCGGGCCGCTCGCCGATAGCCCGGTCACCGCATCCATGTGCTTCTCATCAACCACCACCGTACGCCCCACTGCCGCAAAGAATTTCGTAGCCAGTTCGAGATGTTGTTTCTGCGCGTACTTGCCTTTGCAGAGCGCTGTCATGCCTGCGCCCAGCGCGCAAGGAGTGTTCGGCATTGCCCGCACTACCGCGACCTCTTTCTCTAGTCCGCGTTCGATCATGTCGGTGGGGACGGATGCCGCAACTGAAATTATTACCTGTTCCCGGGTGATGTCATCGCGAATCTCGCGCACAACATCGGCGACGACCTGCGGCTTCACACAGAGAAATACGATATTCGCGCCCCGTACCGCTTCGCGATTATCCGTGCCGGTATGGATCTTCAACTTGTCTTTCAGCAGGCGAGCCCGGTCCGCATGCGCCACCGTCGCCCAGGTCTCGCTGGGCTTAAGCAGTCCATCGCGCAAGAACGATTGCAATAGGATCGCGCCCATTTTTCCTGCGCCCAAAATCGCTACTTTATTTCTGCCAACCCGTTTCCGCATAGGCACCTCTTCTGACGACTATCCACAGGTTGAGTGATCAGATTGTTAAGCCAGAGTACATCAATGAGAGAGATTCAGCCTGTGACGAGGTTTGGAATTCGGATAGAGAGCTGATTCGAGTGGGAGCTTGTGAATCGACTCGGGCTTCCGTTCGCGCTTATGCCGATATCACTCCCGCTTTTTTGACCATCTCCACAATCTCACGCCCGATTGGCAGCGATGCGGTCGCCGCCGGAGAAGGCACGTTCAGCACGTGCAGAAATCTTTCGCGCGCTACAAAGCGAAAATCATCGACCAGTGTCCCATCCGCGGCCACGGCTTGCGCCCGCACGCCGGATCCGCCGGGCGACATGTCTTCCATGCGCACTTCGGGCAGCAATCGCTGACACGAGCGCACGAATTCCCGCTTGCGCCATGAACGACGCATCTCAATCATGCCATTCTTCCAATGCTTGCGCGCCATCGCTCGGAAGCCGGAGTATCCCGCAATTTCCATGCTCTCGCCCAAATCAAAGTCTGTTCGCTGGTAACCTTCACGGCGGAACGCGAGCACAGCGTTGGGTCCGGCATCGACGTTTCCATGAATCCTGCGTGTGAAATGCACGCCTAGAGAATGGATAGGCGGGATCCGGTACCGGATAGATAAGTGCCCGGACCAAGCTCGCGCGCTCCTGCGCGAGATCGTAGTACTCACCGCGAAACGGAATCAGCATCATCTCTGGATCGTGTCCTGCCAATTGCGCTACACGATCCGAATAAAGGCCCGCGCAATTCACCACGTAGCGGGCGACGAATTCGCCGGCGCGTGTCTTGACGACGACATCGTTTCCTGACCGGCCGAACCCGGTCACGCCCGCGCTGGTTTGCACTTCAACGCGATGCGCCACGGCGATCTCCGCATATTTCGCGGTCACCATCGCGTAATCGGTGATGCCGGTGGATGGCACATGCAAAGCACGCAGACCGCCCACGTGCGGCTCGATCTCGCGCATGCCCGCCTCGTCGAGCAATCGCAAGCCGGTCAGACCGTTGGCGGTACCGCGAGCGAACAAATCATCCAGCCGCAATGCTTCCACCTGGCTCGTCGCGACGATCAACTTCCCGCAAACTTCGTGGGGAATGCCATGGAGTGCACAAAACTCCACCATCTCGCGAGCCCCTGCCACGCAGAGACGGGCTTTTAGCGAGCCCGCCTTGTAATAAACGCCGCTGTGGATCACTCCGCTGTTGTGGCCTGTCTGGTGGCGCGCCAGTCCATCTTCTTTCTCGAGCACAACCAGCCGGGCCTGAGGAAATGCCGCTGTTGCCTGCATGGCAAATGACAGGCCTACAATGCCGCCACCGACGACTGCGATGTCATACGCTGCACTCATGATGATTGCGTGGAAATCTACCCATCGATCCTATCGCACAAAGACAGGGAACGATGTGATCCAAAAACATCACGCGCCTTCCGGAATACGTGCTTGGGGCGTCACTGACTCCTTAACCGTCAGTCCACTGTCAGTGTGATGGTTGCCGAATGGCCAGATCCCCGCCGCTGCTGTCGCCGTGACTTGAATATTCGACGCGCCCACAGTCGTCGCATTCTTGAGATTCACCGTGGCAGACCCCGGGAGACGTAGCCAGCGTAGACGTTGCCGTGATCGTCACAGTTGCTGGACTCGGTGTGGTCGCGGGAGCGGTGTACATTCCGTTAGCGTCAATGGTTCCGTTCGCGCTGCCGCCCGTCACTGCCCAAGTCACAGTCTGGCTGCTGCCATTGTTCACCGTCGCTGAAAATTGCTGCTGCGTGTCAGCCGTCGGGCCAGGTGTTCCCCGGTTCATCTTCGTAGAGGCTGGTGGAGCCAGGAGTGACCGGACACAGTCACAGGGGGAAGCTGTCCTCCTGAACCTCCTCCGGAGATTCCGCCGCATGATACTAGCAGTCCGATGGAAGCAAGGACCGCGAAGCATCCAATGATGAGAACTTGTGAGCGTGGCTTTGCGCGGCCTGCTTCCCCCGAGCAGAAATCCTGCAACGGTGAGTGCCAGGAGTCCTGTGACATTGGCTGCATTTGTCCAGCACGTCTTGTCTTCCTTCTCGGTTGGTCGGGGTCCGGCCATTGGAGGTGGGTTTGAGGTGTTGACCGGGCCTGGAATTCCCGCTATATGGTCCTGTGGTCGAGATCGTTAACGTCACGGCTGGTTGTTCCGGCACCTGCTGCGATCGTTGCTGGAGTGAAAGCGCAAGTCGACAGGGCAGGTAAATTGCCGCACGAGAAATTTACAGAGCCAGTAAAGGTTGCAGCACCAGCCGGACCGCGGAGAAGTTGTAGACTGCGCTGTCTCCTGCCTCGACGGTGGCGGCGTTCGCACCGGTATCGCTCCACGTGACGTCCGTTCCAACTGTGAGGCTCGCGCTCTGTGAATGGGTGGTTGCTCCCGTCGGTTCCCTGAATACTGAAGCTGAATGCTGCAACAGTTGCGTTACCGACTGTCACTGTGAACGGCGCACCGCTGGCAGTCGGGACCAACGACGAGGGATTCACCGAGCACGTAGAGGGAGTCGCGCCGGCGCAGCTGAGGTCTACGCTCTTGTTGTAACCGTGCAGCGCCGTCAGTGTTCCATTCCAGGTGACACTCTGATTTACGACGGTGGAGTTGGGAGTGGAGGTGACCCCGAGAGTAAAATCTGGAACAGCTGCCGTCACCCTCAGTGCAAAGGTCTGAGTTTTCGGCGAAGGCGCGCCCACGACGTTTGCCGCCAGTGTCACTATAGTCGGTCCTCCCACCGGTGTACCGGACCCTGCCGTGACTGTCATCGATATGGTGACCGGATTTCCCGAAGTTGGATTGACCGCGCTACCCGGCGAGAATACGCACGCGGCTCCCGCGGGCAATCCGATGGGACAGGTCAGAGAGACCGTTCCTGAAAACGATCCGGAGGCCGTGACTTGAAATGTACTGACATTCGATTTACCGCCTTGTGTGACGGTCAGAGCATTCGGATTCGGTGCAGTCAGGTTGAAGTCAACGACGCGCAGCGTTACGGCCGCATCATGCGTGAGCGCGTGCGAATCGGCGCCGACAGCGTGAACATTGAACGCATAGTCCTGATAGACACCGGAGGTTCCGCTCGCCGTGAGAGTGTAGGGCGCACCAGCGTCCGCAGGAGTCAGAGATGTTGGGCTCAACATGCACTGGGCTGGGACGTTGCCGGTACAACTCAGATTAACCGGGTTGGCGTATCCATTTAGCGAGGTCAAGGTGCCATTGAAGGTCGCGGTCTGTGTACCGAACACTGTTTGGGGCGTGTTCGAAATCTCGTTCGTAAAATCTGGAGCAGTAGCCAACGCGTATTCCCAGATGCCGCGTCCATAGGTCGAAGCGCGAAGCTTTTTTGTCCCTCCGGAGTTGAAAAGTCGGATCGCGGAAACTGGCACGCTCGGCAAGTATCCAGCTCCCGTGCCAACTTCGCCCCAGGCAATGCTTCCGGTGGAACTCGCGAATACTCCCACATCAGTCCCGGCGTAAATTATGTGCGTTTCCGGATCTACCAGCAGTGCGTTTACCGGCGCGTCGGGTAGGCCGTTGGCGGTCGAGCCGAATGCGGACCAGCTTCCACCGGCATTGGTCGTCTTCCATACATGCGTCCCGGATCCGAGGAATCCCATGATTCCGACGTAGGCCGTGGCTCCAGAAGGGTCGGACGAATCGACTGCAACCGATGAGATGGTGTAGTTCAGGGGATTGATGTTTCCGGTGACTTGCGCCATGGGCGCGATTCCCGCATTGGTTGTTACCCAGACCTCGCCGCCGCTCGGGGGTTGACCATTTGGCCCCGTGCCTTCCGTCGTTGCATAGACAATCGTGGATAGAGAGTTCGCAGTGGGCCCGCCGGTGGCTAGTCCACTTACCAGATTGGTTTCTTCTCCAGTGCAGGTCGTCTGGCTCAGCGTGTCGAAGTCTACGCTCAACACGGTGAATGAACTGGGCGGCACTGTCGGCGTTCCGCGCCAAACGCGGCAGGTTCCCACGAGCATTTCGTTTGCGTTCTGCGGGTCGAGAATAAAAGGAGTGAAAAACGCACCAGTGTCTCCTCCGACTTCCTCACTTCCGACGGTTAGAGAAAAGTTGTTGGTAGTGCAGTCGGCGCCATTTGCACATGCATAAATGTTGACGTAGGTATTGGAGGTATACCACTGTGTTGGGGTCCAGAAGTTAATGGCATTGTAGCCTCCATCACCGCCATTGACTGTGTTCCATTGCGGACTCGTCGTGGCCGTTGCAGTCCCAGGGGAACCATTGTCCTGCGTACCGCCAAGCACCGTGTTCTGATCGGTCGGGTGGACGGAGAACGAGACAAACTGCGTCAGCGAGCCAATGGTGCCGTTCTCTACATTCGACGCCCCATTCAAGTTGTCGAAGGCGTTTGATATCCCGCAGCTTCCGCTCTGAAGCTGCGCCAACCCGTCGACCGTGCGATAGACTCCCCCGTCATTTCCGAAATACATAATGGCCTTCCCACCCACCAGCAGGTAGTCGAGGCCGTGCTGATCGGGATGCACCCCGGCAATGCTGCTGCACCCGTATACATGGGTCAGATTGATCCATTGGTTGGGGAAATTTGGATCGAGCGTCGAGCACGTGGTTCCGTTGCTCAGCAACTCGCACTTGAAGAGGTTTACAGCTCCGGCAAATAGAGCGGTTGCCTGGCCGTCAGGCACCGCGGTGATTTCGAGGTTGTAATAGCCCTGCTCCGCGCCGCAGCCATTGTTTCCTGGATCGCCACAGTTAGTCATGCCGGTTTCATCAATCGGCGTCCATGGCGCGCCATTGAGCGAGCGCCAGATGCCCTCGTCGACGACGTTATTGAACTGGTCGATGCTCACGAACCAGAGATAAACTTCGTCGCGACCCTTCACTACAGAGAGTTGCGCGCGATAAATCGGGCAAGTCGAACTTGCCACGGCCGGACAATTCGCAACGCTCAGAGGAGTGGGCTGGTTCGCCATGCGCGTCCAATTCGTGCCGTTGGTTGAACTGTAGAGACCGTGATAGCGGAGGGCCGCGATGAACTTTCCGGCCGTTGCATCGTAGACAACGTCGGTAGCCGAGATTGGCGCGACGGTGCTGCCTCCGTCATTCGGCGATTGGTAGGTCCAACTGATTCCGTTGTCGGTTGAAAGGTACAAACCGCGCTTTGTGTTCGAGGTCAGATCACCCTCGTTCACTCCTTTAGCGGTGGTACCCGTCGCGGCCATGACCGTGTTCGAGGCAGCGGCGCTCCAGGCAAATTTTGCAAATCCCAAGGCCAGCAAAAGAATTGCTCCCGCTATCGGCTGCCGGGATTAAGGCCCCAAGTTCCACCATGATCGGTCGATCGGAGAATCCCCACTCCGTAATAGCTGTCGATGGCACTGTTTGGCTCGCCAGTGCCAACAAGGACTACGCTGCCGTCGGTTTTTACAGACACTGCGCCATTCACGAGCGAAGCCTGTTGATCGGTGAATGGTGTCCATGCCACTCCGGCTGAAGGTACTATGGCGGCATTTGTTGACTTCCAGACTCCGCCTGATGCTGCCGCTACATAGGCGGTGTTTCCGGTCGTGTCGGATGGATCAATCGCGACGGAGGCAACGCGGCCCGATACGGGGCCGTAGAAGTTCTGATCGGAGATGAGTGGAGCCGGGCCCAGTGCGACCCATGGGATGCCAGAGCCCGTGGGTGTCTCTGTTCTTACATTTCTCGCTGCTCGCATTGCGAGTTTTTGCTGGTGGGCTCGCAGACGCAGTGCCGCCGCCGATCGACCGTGAGGCGCGCTTCTGCCGCGCATCATCCAGCGATCCCGCAAATCGGGACGGTCTTTATCTTTTTCCTCGACCAAGTCGTTCGTCGACGCGCGTTTCGAACCCTGAGCCAATGCCGTTCGCACTAACCCAGTACTTAATAGAACTCCCAACATCAGCACGGCAACGAAAGGTCGAAATTGATTCGACAACCCGGAGACGGATGAGAGAGAAAAAATGAGAGAGGCGGATCTAGCGGAGTCGGGACTACAGTGCTTGAACATGCGCAGGACCATCCTGCGCGAAGGTACTAAACAAACTTGTCCTTATACTGTGATCCGTGACAGGTTTGACGTCTACGAAAGTCTCCCCCTTAGAAGTAGCCAGCAGCGGAACAAAAGTGCGCCCTTCCGTGGCTTCGTGCTTCAGGCCGCTCGTTTTCGTGCAGCCTTTTGCGCTGCTTGGGAACGTCCTCTGGCGCCTTTTGTGCGGCCTGCTTTGACGGCTGAAAGATGTCGGGCTGCCGGTCCGCGTTTACGGGCTGTGCTCCGTGCTTGTTTGGATAACGCGTTCTTGGAAGCCCCGCTGCGGCCTTCGCGCTTCAACGCGCTACTGGTTGCGCGAGAGCGTCGGATAGATGGCTTTCGGCGCGACTTGCTTCGTCCTTTACTGAGGTCGCGATTCGCTTGCGCCTTGGTCTCCGCAGATGTTTTTCCCTCACTTGGAGCAGGCAGATTGACGCCGGCGCGGCGCGCCTTCGAGAGCCCGATCGCGATCGCCTGCTGAGGCGAACGAACCCCGTGTTTGCCTTCGCGAACGTGATGAATTTCTTCACGAATAAATTCGCCCGCTTGAGTGCTGGGTGATTTTCCTTCCCGGGCATCTTCGCGAGCGCGCTCAATAGTTTTTTTTTCTGGCATAAGTCACCTACAAAGAGGCTACTAGCGCGATGAATTGATATAAATCGAATACATCCTGTATTCGTTGGTCCGTATCAACCTAGGTTTCAGTGCTTACGGGCATGCCGCTCCCTTCGATGACCACTCCTGAATCTTCTCCAAGAACTGATGCTGAGGCATGGGAACCGGAGTGCGGCCTTCTCCAGGAGTCCAGCCCCAGAGGACGAGAGGTGTGTGCATATGTTCCACGATTTGCTGTGGCGTACGACCACCGTTTTTTCGAGGATCCTTGAACAACTCACACAGTTGATGGTCCGTCAGGCCTTCCCAGATCATCGGTATCTCGGGAGAAGGGAGGTGCCAGTCGGGAGCGCCCGGGGGCATGTGCGATCCGGCAAGATTGTGATCCTGGTGACAGGTGCTGCATTTGACGGCACTCACTCCTTCTCCGTCAGGCCCGCGATGAATTTGCATCGTGTGGCGATGGCTGTCGTCACCTTGCCGCGGAAAATCTCCGGTGGAGTGGCAATTCATACATCGAGGATGGCGCAGCACGGGGACTATCGCTTTGAAAGCCTCGGCCGAGCTGGCATCGGCATGAGCGCCTGGCTTTATGAACGAGTTGTGCGGCGCCACGTTCAACGCTTAGTGCGGCAACCCCTATTATCAGGAGCGACAGGATTTTTGTCCTATGTTTCATCGTTGCACGCCCACGCCTGTCTTGCGACCCTCAAGCAGGGCAGCTTGGACTCGCTCGGGTGTGAAGGGAACTTGTCGAAGACGGACGCCGGTGGCATCGAAGATAGCGTTTCCGACCGCAGCGGGGACCAAGGTGATCGCAGTTTCTCCGGCGCCGGTTGCGGGCACGTTGGGAGGTGTTACAAAAACCGTCTCTACGGTGGGCATCTCGTAATCAAGATGCAAGCTGTTGTAGGTTTCCCAGTCGACCGAGGTGATGCGCCGGTTGTCCCATGTGACTTCTTCCACCAAGGCGCGGCTCATGCCTTGCAGAATGCCACCCTCGGTTTGATTTCGCAGGCCATCAGGGTTGGAGATGGGACCACAATCCAACGCGACCACGAAGCGCTTGGGCCGGACCGTTCCTGTCTTCAAGTTCACTTCGACCTCGGCGACCAGCGCAGCGTATCCATTGTTTCCTTCGTAAGCGACGCAGGCGATACCACGGCCGGCTACCGTCTCGGCGCGAGAGCCATCCGTTCGGGGAAAAGGGCGAGCCTGCCAATTGGCAGCCTGGGCCGCGGCCTTGAGAACGCCGATGACTCGTGAATTCTGCAGATGCAGAAGCCTGAAAGCCACCGGATCGGCCTTGGCTTGGGCGCAGAGTTCATCCATGAAGCATTCATTGGCGAAGGTATTTTGAATTCGCAGGGGTGAGCGGAGCGGCCCAGTGAAGAAGGGCGAAGGTACGGTGCGCGTCACGGCCCGCTCGCTTCGGATCGTTCCGTCGCCACCACAACTGCCCCCAACACAACCGGCGAAGTAAGACGGCACGGTGTTGCTCTGATTGCGGAACTTGACAGGCGGCTTATTCGACCGCGCCTCAAGGGATTCGGGTGGATAGCCCAGGAGCATGCCGGTGATTACGTTTCCTGGCTGGTCGTATCCGGGGCGATTACCGAGTGAGGCTACCCAGTCTTCTCGATCCCAAGCGAGGATGCGTCCATCTTGCGCGAGGCCCGCGCGCTGCTCTACCACACAAGCAGCGCCGAGGTTCTCCCACATCATTTCGTCCTGTCGAGAGAATTGCAGACGCACCGGTCTTCCCACCGCTTCGGAGAGAATAGCCGCATCGAATGACACTGCGTCGGCCCCGTTGAGTCCATAGCAGCCCGATCCTCGGACGTAAATCACTCGCACTTGCTCGAGCGGCATGTTCAGGAGTTTGGCAACGATGCTCCTTGTTGGATAGACCGACTGCGTTGCCGACCAAATGGTTGCAGCGCCCGGTTTGACGTCGGCTACTGCGCATGAGGCGCCTACCGAGCCGTGCATCTGGTAGGGATAGGCGTATCGGGCGCGGATTACGTTGCTCGCGGATTCCACTTGGGCGTCGACGTCCTGGGAGTCAACGCTGAGCGCTTCGTGCCCGGGCTGTTTCTGGAGATAGGCGAAGAAGTCATGCTGCGATGGGAGGTCCGGGCCGGGATCCCATTGGACCGCCAGTTGTCTGGTGGCCACGGCTGCCTGGTGCTGTGTTTCAGCTACGACGCCAACGAAATTCTTACGGACGACGACTTTCACGAGACCGGGAACATTCCGCACTGATTGTTCGTCTACGTGGGCCACTGTCGCTCCCATGCCCGGTGGCCGCACGACGCGACCATGCAGCATTCCAGGGACTCGGACGCTGTGAACAAACTCGAACTGGCCGGTCATCAGAGCGGTTCGGTCCAAGGACGGAATCGGCTTCCCCAGCACTATCCACTCTGCTGCGGACCTTCGCTTTGCAGTCGGGTTCAAGGGCAGATCGAAATTCTTGTCTCCAATCAGCTCTTCATATCGGAGGTTCCGCCCCGTCTTGCCTGTGATGATGCCGCCCGCCACGGTAAGCTGATCAACCGGTTCGCCCAACTTTGTGGCGGCAAGAGCGAGAAGCGCCTCGCGGGCGGTGGCTGCGGCGAGGGCGAGATTCTGCGAGTTGAAGTTTGTCGGAGTCGATTGACTTCCAGACGTTGTTCCCTGATCCGGACAGACAGATGTGTCGCATTGGATGAGTTGCACGCGGGCGATCGGAACACACAGTTCTTCGGCGACTAGCTGGGATTGAACCGTCAACATACCCTGTCCGAAATCACATTTTCCGGTATATGCCGTGACCATCCCGTCCGCTCCGACCGCTAACCACGAATCGAGTTTCTCCGGATCGATGTGAGAGGGATGGGTACCGAAGGGGCCTTGGCCCTCAGCGGGAAACACGCTTAGCGACCCAGCGCTAAAACTGACAACCAGCGCGCCACAGCTCTTCAGGAACTCACGCCGGGAGCGAGTCATGCGTGTCTTGCCTCTGCGTATTTTCGGATCGCTCTCAGCATTCGGGTGTGGG
Source organism: uncultured Acidobacteriaceae bacterium (assembly GCA_963822545.1). Taxonomy (GTDB): domain Bacteria; phylum Acidobacteriota; class Terriglobia; order Terriglobales; family Acidobacteriaceae; genus Acidiflorens. Next base: position 494,472 of record CAWGIB010000006.1, on the reverse strand, counting down.
TGAAACATCGGCACAAAACTCCACCAAGGGCGTCCCGAATCTCCTGATCAGAGGCATCCGGTTTTACGTCAAGAACGGCCTTCGCCGTCAGGATCACGCCGCTCAGGCAAAACCCGCATTGGGCAGCTCCTTCGTCGATAAATGCTTGCTGAATCGGGTGAGGCTTCTCGGGTGTGCCGAGGCCCTCGAGCGTCGTAACTTCATCTTTACCCACGGCCCTTACCGGCATGACACAGGACCGCACGACTTGGCCCCGGATGATTACGGTGCAGGCTCCGCATTGAGCCATGCCGCAGCCAAACCGAGGTCCGCGCAGACCAAGGTCGTCGTTCAGAACAAACAGCAGTGGCGTTTCCGGATCAACCGCCACGATGTGCTGCTTGCCATTCACCTTCAGAGAAATTTCGCTCATCGACGAAGTTTGTTCCTTTGCTTTTTTCTATAAAAGCTAGGCTGCTTTCCAAGCCCGCTCGTTGTTCTGCTCAAAATCCGAGAATAGTCTTGCGGTGTGATCGCGAGGATCATATCTTCTTCGTATTGGGCTGGCCGCGGCATGAAAATCTCCATTGGCCTGATACATATTCCAGCTATCCTCGTCTATTACACAAACCAGATAGGCTGAAGGACAATACGGGGAAAACCCGACATCGATAGCAAAAGCGGCGAAGGAGGATTTTCTCAAAACCGCTCAATTGAGCCACACGAATCCTCGGCTCCTTCGCAGATTTTATATGCATGCCTATATAGTCGAGCGTGAAACGAACCTTCCGGGTGGAAATATTTTATGCGCATCTGTCAACTCGCTCTTTCACTTTCTATCCTGCTCTGCGCTGTGGTGTTCGGGCAAAAAAGTGATTCTCCCTTCACTTCGCCGCTGCCGACTGGTGTACGACTCGACCCGGTTGGCGAAGCGGTGGAGCTGGGCAGCTTACCCATCAATCTGATACTCGCGCCCGAACGAGATAAAGCAGTGATCGTGCTGAGCGGCTGGCGCGAGCAGGGAATTCAGGTCGTCGATCTGAAGACACGACAGGTTACGCAGACGCTGCTCCAGGACGGTGCATTCTACGGTGCCGCCTTCTCGCGTGACGGCCATCATCTTTATGTGTCCGGTGGCAACACCGACATGCTCTTCGCCTATACGTGGAAAGAGGGCGCTGCGATGCTCGAACGCAAGTTCGAACTTGCGAAGGCAAAGACGGAGGACGGCACAGGCACAAGCTATCCGGCGGGAGTGGCAGTCGCGCCCAACGGAAAATTTGTTTATGTCGCCGAGAACGTCGCTGATCGGCTCGCGGTGGTGAACGCCGCGACCGGCGAGATCGCGCAACGGTTTCCTACCGATCATTATCCCTATGGCGTAGCGCTCACGGCAGACGGGCAGGTGTTCGTCTCGGCATGGGGCGGCAGCACGGTGTCGCATTTCCGCATTCTGGCGGACGGAACGCTCGCGTACGTTGGCCGGATCGAAGTCGGGCGGCATCCATCAGCGTTGGCGGTGAAGGGAACGAGCCTCTACGTCACGCTCGCCGGGAGCGACCGGGTCGCGGTCGTCGACACGAAGCTGCGGAAGGTCGCGCGTTATCTGCACGATACTGCACCGGGCGCGCCGCCGGAGGGCAGTACACCAAACGCCATCGCTTTCAGTTCCGATGGCAGGCGTCTGTTCGTCGCAGAAGCTGACAACAATGCCGTCGCAGTCTTTGAGGAGGCCAGCGGCAAGTTGCTGGGGCGCGTCCCGACTGACTGGTATCCCACCGCAATCGCTGAAGTCAACGGAGAACTGCTGGTCCTATCTGGCAAAGGCCACGGCACGCATGCTAATCCGGATGGCCCGGTTCCCCTCACAAACTGGCCGAATGGAAATCCTACGGCGTATACGCTGGGGCAATTGAATGGCAGCATGCGCGTTCTGCCATCTGCGATAACAGCGACGCAACTCGCGGCATTCACGCAACGCGTCGTCACCGCGAACAACTGGCAGCAAAAGCCTGCGGCGCGCCACTATCCGCCGTTCCACCACGTCATCTACATCATCAAGGAGAATCGCACCTACGATCAGGTGCTCGGTGACATAAAGGAAGGCGACGGCGACGCAAGCCTCGTTTATTTCCCTGACATCACGATTACGCCGAACCATCATGCACTGGCGCGTCGTTTCGGTCTGTTCGATCGCTTCTTCGTGAATGGCGAGTGCAGTTCACTGGGACACATCTGGTCTACCGCCGCCTATGTGACGAACTACGGGGAGAAGGTCGTGCCCTCCGCCTACGCCGGCAAACATGCTGACATGGATGGCGAAGAGAGCGACCAGCCGGAAGGCGGTTTCCTGTGGTCGCTTGCCAAACGCGAGGGTATCACCTTCCGCGATTATGGAGAAATGGTCAAGGGCAATCCCGGCTGGCCGGTGACGCAACCAGACTTGGGCGCCGATGTGAATCCCGACTACATCCCATTCGATTTGATCACGCAGGATCAGAAGCGTGCGGACGTGTGGATCGCCGAGCTCCAGCGCTTCGTGCGCGACGGCAACATGCCACAGCTCGAACTCTTATGGCTTCCCATGGACCACCTGGCGGCCGGGAGGCCGGGCAAGTGCACGCCGCGCGCATGCATGGCAGACAACGACCTCGCGCTCGGGCGAATCGTGCAAGCGCTCTCTCACAGTCCATATTGGAAGGACACAGTGATTTTCGTCCTTGAGGACGACACGCAGGCTGGCCCCGATCACACCGATTCACACCGCGGACCGTTCTACGCGATGTCGGCCTACAACCGGCCGGGCACTGTGCATCGCTTCATCAATACGACGGACGTGATCGCAGCGATCGAAGACATCCTCGGCATGGGACGGCTCTCGAAGTTCGATTACTTCAGTCGTTCCATGGCGGACATCTTTGCACCGACGCCGGATCTGACGCCTTATGATCCAATCGTTCCCACGCAAGACTTGAATGAAAAGAATCCCGAGAAAACCGCAGCCGCACGTTTGTCGGAGGGACTGGATCTTAGCGCGCCCGATCGCGCGGACGATCAGCTCTACAACCGTATTCTTTGGCTGATGTTGAAGGGCGAGACACCGCCTCCGGGTATACAAAACCATGCGGCGCTGCACGCACTGCAGTCAAGCAAGTGAGTCGCTCGAACTTTATGAGCCCATCGGAATTCCTGGCGGTCACTCATTGTTTTTGGGACGCTGGGAGGAAGATGGATCAGTCGCCGTCGGTCGGGCTCACGTCATGAGATCGTGAGAAGGTACGGCTCGCCCACTGGCGCCATGGCACAGTTTTTAACTCCGCCAGATAAGAGTAGCCGACGGGCACCACCAGCAAGGTCAGCAGCAGGCATAGAGTCTGGCCGCCAATGATGGTGACGGCAATCGAGGCGCGCTGTTCCGAGCCTGCACCGATGCCGATGGCGACGGGAATAAGCCCGGCGATGATGGAAAGCGTGGTCATCAGGATCGGGCGCAAACGCACGCGATTCGCTTCGAGGATGGCGTCGTATACCGGCATGCCGCGAGCCACGAGCCGGTTCGTGTAGTCGACCTGCAGAATTCCATTCTTCTTCACAATTCCAAGCAGCAGGAACATACCCAGCGCGCTCCAGAGGCTCAAGGCGCGCCCGGTAATCCAGAGCGAGAAGAGCGCGAAAGGAATGCTTAGCGGCAAGGTGAGCATGATGATGAACGGATACGAGAAGCTCTCAAACTGCGCGGCCAGCACCATGTACATGAAGACTGAAGCCAATAGCATCGCCAACAGCAGGTTCCACGTCGTCTCTTCGAGCACCTTTACCTGCCCAGAGAATAAATACGAGTAGCCTGCAGGCAGCCCTACTTCCTTGATCGAACCGATCGTGTGGGCGGCAGCGAGATCGAGCGGATATCCGGACGCGACGTTGGCATACACGCTGACCTGGAACTCTCGGTTATAGCGCCATAGAGTAGCGGGGCCAAAGCCGCGACCGATCGTTGCCACGCTCTCCAAGCGCACCTGCCCAAGTTTGCTCGACGGCACCATCATGCGGTTCAGCACATCGGGATTATCACGTTGTTCGGGCAGCAACTGCATCGTCACCGGATATTGCTCCGAACCTTCCTTAAAGCGCGTGATCTCATCTTCGCCGGAATAAAACAGGCGTACGGCGTCGCTGATATCGGTCATCCGCACGCCGATATCGGCGGCGCGCTGGCGATCTACCTTCACCTGCTAGTTCGGGGGTATTGAGGTTCAGGCTCGGGTTGATGTCCACCAGGTCCGGATACTGGTGCATCCGGTCGGCAACTTTCTTGCTGATTTCCGCGAGTTGATTCAAGTCTGGCCCGCGAATGACGGCGGAGATCGGAAAATAGATTTCGCCGCCCAGCACCGAAGGCAAGCGGACGTTGTAGGTGACGTTGTGATACTCGGCGAGAATGCCGCGCACCTTGGTCGCCATCTGCTGATGGGTGAACTTGCGCTGCCCGCGGGGGACGAGTCCGATAAAGAAGTGCGCATGGTTGGTCGGCCCGTGGGTATATGTCTGCACGAAGGCGACCTCCGGCATGGCCGAAATACGCTGCGCCATGTCGGTAGCGATTTGCATGGTCTTCGCCAGGCTGGTTCCTTCCGGGAGAGTAAAAGAACTCTGAAGCTCGGATTGGTCGTCGGAGGGAATCCAGTCGCGCCCGACCATGTGGTACAGGCCAAAAGTCGAGAGAAAGGTGACAATGCAAATCACCACGATGATTGCACGGTGCGCAAGCGACCACTGCAGCATCTGCAGATACCATGTTTCCACTCGATGGAGAAATCCGTGGGCGTGCGCTTCCTTCTCGCGCCCGCCCAGTTTCAGCAAGCGGGAACTCATCATCGGCGTGAGCGTGAATGCCACCAGTAACGAGACCAGGATGGCCATCGCCATCGTCCAGCCAAAGGAGTTCACGTATTTCCGCGCGTAGCCGGTCATGAAGGCGATGGGCAGAAAGATGATGATCAGTGAGAGTGTGGTCGCCATCACCGCCAGGCCGATCTCTTGCGTTGCCTCGATAGCTGCATCGAAACGATTGCGGTCCTTCTCCTCCATGAATCGGAAGATGTTCTCGAGCACGATAATCGCGTCGTCAATCACGATTCCTACGGCGAGAGTTAGCGCGAGTAGGGTGATGTTATTGAGCGAAAAATCCATTCCCTTCATCAAGGTGAAGGTGGAAATGATGGAGGCAGGAATCGCGACCGCTGCGATCAGTACGGCTCGCCAGTTGCGGATAAATATCCAAACTACGGCGCTTGCCAGGATGCTGCCGAGAATCAGGTGCTCGAGCAACGAGTGCACCGACGCCTTAATGAAATCGGAGATGTCGTGGACTATGAGTAGTTGCACGCCGGGGGGCAGTTGGGAGTTCAGTTCACCGACCAGGGCGCGAACGTTGTCGGCAACTTTGACGGTGTTGGCACCCGACTGACGCAAGACCTGGATTGCGACCACGTCTTTGCCGGGTTCTCGCTGGCGGAACAAAGCTGACCAGGTGCGAAGCTCGGCCGCACCGTCTTCCACCTGGGCTACATCCCGAATGCGGGTGGGGACGCCTCCGCGGGTGCCGAGCATCACGTCGGCAAACTGGTCAGCCGAGGAAACGCGCCCCAAAGTTCGCAGCCCGAGCTCCTGGGGCCCGTTGATCATGCGGCCGCCGGGCGCTTCGATGTTCTCGCGCTGCAAAGCTTCGCGCACATCGAGCACGGTGAAGTTGTGGGAAGCAAGTTTTTGCGCGTCAAGCAGGACGCGAATTTGCCGCGCCTGGCCGCCATTCAACTCGACGCTGCCTACACCGTCGACCCTCTGAATCGCGCGCTGCACTTGCTTGTCGGCAATCTCGGTCAATTCGCGCAGGCTCATGGGACCGCTGACCAGAATGGTCATGATCGGATCGGACTGCGGATCTTCTTTGGTGATTACCGGGGGCAGAGTCTCCCGGGGCAGCCGGTTGATGGCCGCGGCAACCTTTTCCCGCACGTCCTGCGCGGCGCCTTCGATCTCGCGCTCCAGAACGAAGGTGCAAGTAATGTCAGCTTTGCCTTCGGTGGCGTAGACGCTGATCTCATCAATGCCGCTGACCGAAGAGATCGCGTCCTCGAGCGGCAGCACGACGCCCGTGACCATCTCGTCGGGAGTCGCACCCGGCAGTGCCACCTCGACATTGATGGTTGCCGGATCAGCTTTAGGAAATAAATCCACCGCCAGTCCGCGATAGGAAAACACGCCGAGCGTCACCAGAAATGCGATGAGCATGACGGTGAACACGGGATGCCGGACGCAGATTTCGGCGAATTTCATGGCGAGACTTTCTGGTGCCCGGCGACCCCTAGCCGAGCTTCTAGCGCACGACCGGCTCGGACGCATCCCCCGATTCCTGGATGAGATCTCCATCGTGCAACTCTCCGCTCGACAGTCGTCGGCCACGCGGTCCCCGGCCTTGAGTCCTTCCGCAACCTCGAAGCGCCGTCCATGCTCATCCTCGGTCTGCCCGGCGGGCCGGACCTGCCGCTCGTTGACGCGGTTCCCATTGACCAGGAAGACTTTGTACACGCCGTAGCGGTAATTCACGGCGGACTCCGGAACGGAGATCGTTTTTTCTTCTTTTTCGCTGGGGATCGATGCCTGCACAAAAAATCCGGCTTTCAGGCGCGCGTCGCGATTCTCGATGATTGCCTCAGCTTCGAAGGTGCGCGAGTCCTGCGAGACGGCGGGGTTGATGCGGGTGATCTTGCCCTGGAAGAGGTCTGCACGGAAAAGCCTCTACGTGCAGATCTACCAGTGCTCCGTCTCTTACCCACCCTGCCCATCGTTCGGGAACGGCTAGCCGCGCCCGCAGACGATCCGTGCGGACCAACACCATGACGGGACTCTGCACTTTCAGATACTCGCCGGGATGCACGGCGCGCGACTTAACGGCACCGGGGTACGGTGCGCGAATGGCTGCGTCCGTGAGCTTTTTTTCCGCGAGATGCTCGCTGGCTTCGCCCGAGATCAGCAACGCCTTCAGACGTTCGACCTCTTGCAGCGCGAGATCGTAGCTGGCTTGCGTACTTTGAAATCGGCTCGCCGCCTCATCGAACTGCTGCTGCGAGATCAAGTTGTCTTTGAACATGGCCTGAGCGCGTTCGTATTTCCGTTGGGCGTCGAAGCGGTCGGCGTCGGCCTTTTGCACCGATGCCAACTGGTGCGAATCCTGCGGCGGCGGATCTTTCGGACCGAGACCAAGCTGGGCGCGCACCTGCCGCACCAATCCTTGTTGCCGCTCCACCTCAAATTGCAATTCCCGCTCATCGAGCAATATCAGGGGCTGACCTTCCCGGACAGTATCCCCCACATCGGCTAAGACTTCAGAGACGCGTCCCTCCACTTCGGCGCTGAGAGTGCTTTCTTCGAGGGGATACAGAGATCCCACCGCTTGCACCCGGCGGCGCGTGGTTTCCTCGGTGACGGTGTAGATGTGCGCGGGGACCGCTTTAGGGTGGGAGGCAGCCGCGCTATTCGTCCGGAAACTGGAACATCCGCAGGCAAGAAGTAGGAAAATTCCCGCGACGGAGACACTTGGAGCAGAGAACCGAAGGCGTGAAGGAGTGAGCATCTTGCGGACAACAGTTTACCCCAGGCTGTGGGTTCTCGACGGAACATCGCTTTACATTCCTTGGCCGGGCCGATTCTCGATAAGTGGAATCCCCGTCAACCATGCCGTTGGCGTTGCGCGTGCTTCGAGTACATTTAAGACTGTCCTGATAGCGCACCGTGCAGTTTGTGAGTTCCTAGAGCGTGGACTTCGCGGTTGCGTAAATTCTCAACAGTTACACCCCATAACGTTTTGTTGGAGTCCGCGGTGGACATTTACTTAGTCGACGGAACGTATGAGCTTTTTCGGCACTACTATGCACTACCTTCCGCGCGAGATAAAGATGGCGTGGAGATCGCCGCTGTTCGAGGTGTGCTTTCGTCTGTATTGGGGATGATCCGTGGCGGCGCGACACATATCGCGGTAGCGACCGACCATGTAATCGAGTCGTTTCGCAATTCTCTATGGAGTGGTTACAAAACGAGCGAAGGCGTTGAGCCTGATCTTCTAGCGCAATTTCCGATCCTGGAGGACGTGTTGCTGGCAGCCGGCGTTGTTGTCTGGCCAATGGTAGAGTTCGAGGCCGACGACGCCTTGGCGGCTGCCGCAGCTTTGGCTGCTCAAGACACGCGCGTCGAACGCGTGATCATCTGCACACCGGATAAGGACCTCGCCCAATCCGTCAAGGGAACGCGTGTCGTTCAGTTGAACCGCCGGACGCGGGTTACGCTAGACGAACAGGGTGTTATCAAGAAATTTGGGGTTGCTCCGGAATCGATCCCGGACTACCTGGCATTGGTAGGCGATTCCGCGGATGGCTATCCGGGACTGCGCGGCTGGGGTGCAAAATCGTCTGCAGCTGTCCTCGGCAAGTTTGGGCATATCGAATCGATTCCAGCGGATTGGCGCGAATGGCACGTGAACGCAGCCAACGCAAGCGCTCTCGCGGATACTCTCAGCCGCGAGCATGATCGCGCGCTGCTCTTTCGAACACTCGCCACCTTACGGACTGATATCCCACTCTTTGAAGACGTGGATCAATTGCGCTGGAACGGCCCAACGTCTGGTTTTGACGAGGTTGCGGCGCGCTTGGATGCTGCAAAAACGGAGACACGCCGTGCCAATCGCTGAAAAGAATGGCTCCTCAGGTAGGACTCGAACCTACAACCCTCCGGTTAACAGCCGGATGCTCTGCCATTGAGCTACTGAGGAGTGGTAGCACGCAATTTGCGCGCTGGATTGTCACAAAAATCATATCAGAGCGCGCCGCCGATTGGAAATAACGGGAGTTTTTCGCGTCCTAAAAGTCATCACACACCTACAGTCCGAAATCAGCATTCGCCTCCCCGCGAACCGGCCTCCCTCATTCAACATCGCTTCGGACTACAACCCCTGGCAGTCTATCCACTTCTCCTTGATATTTCGACGAACCTCTTCCGCCACCCGGTTCTGCTAACCTATCATTCTCTACTCCGTCCACAATTGAAGTGAGGTGTGTCTATGCTGGGAGGTTCGCGTTTGTTGATCGTTTTCTTTCTATTTTTTATTTGCGCTCTCGTCACGGTCAAGGCTGAAGACGCTCCTGCATCTTCCGGTCCTCCCAAAGCGAAAGTTGCTGCCGTCGAAGACATGGTTCAGGGACACAAGATCGTCGACCGCTACCGCTACCTTGAAGATTCCAGCGGCGCTGACACAAAAGTTTTCGTCGATCAGGAGATGGCTTACACGCGCTCCCTCCTCGATCCTCTTCCAGGTCGCGACAAGATCAATGCCCGCCTGTCGCAACTCCTGCCCATCGGCACAGTGGGTCCTCCGCAGATGGGAGGAAAGTACTACTTCCATACTCGCCGCGATGCGGGCCAGAACCAACCTGTACTCTATGTGCGCGACACGCTGGAAGGGGACGACCGCGTTCTGCTCGACGTCAACAAACTTTCTAGCGATGGTACTGTTGCTCTCGACTGGTGGTTTGCGTCTGAGGAAGGCAAATACATTGCCTACGGCACGTCGCCGAGCGGATCCGAAGAGAGCACTCTTCACCTGATCGAAACGGCTACCGGCAAGACTTTGCCCGACACTATCGAGCGCACGCGCTTTGCCAGCCTCGCCTGGTTGAAAGACAGTTCCGCTTTTTATTACACGCGCCATCCCAAAAAGGGTGACGTCCCCGCGGGCGAAGAGGTCTACCACGTCAAGATTTTCTTTCACCAGCTTGGCACCGATCCCACTAAAGATCCGCTCATCTTCGAAGACAAGCGCAATCCGCAGTACATTCCCGGCATTACTCTTTCGGAGGACGACCGGTGGCTGCTGATCAGCGTCTTCGAAGGTTGGACCAAAGTCGAGTTGTATCTGCAGGATCGCCAATCGAAAAATCCGCCTGTTGAACTGACTACCGGCAAGGACTTTCTCTACGGTGGCGAGTTCTATCAGGGCCAGCTCTACATCACCACCAACGAAGACGCTCCTCACTACCGTGTCTTCGTCGCCGATGCCTCCAATGCCAAGCGCGAAAACTGGAAGGAACTGATTCCGCAATCCGATGCAGTGCTTCAGGGGGCCACCGTCACCGGTGGCAAAATCTTCGCGCAGTACGAACACAACGTGTCTTCCGAACTCAAAATCTTCTCGCTCGATGGCAAGAAGCTTGCCGATGTCCCGCAGCCTGCCATTGGAAACGTTTTCAGCACCAGCGGCCGCTATGATCGCAATGAAGTCTTCTTTGCCTTCCAGTCCTTCACGGTACCTCCGTCGATCTATCGCTACGACTTGGCATCCGGAAAAAGCGAGTTATGGGCCAAGGTTGACGCACCCTCGATCGATCCCTCCGCCTACGATGTTCGCCAGGAATGGTATGGGTCAAAGGACGGCACGAAGATTCCGATTTTCATCGTCAGCAAGAAGGGTCTCGTCAAGACCGGCAATAATCCAACATTGCTTACGGGCTACGGCGGCTTCAACGTCTCTCTGAATCCAACCTTCAATCGGTCCATGTATCTCTGGATGGAGCACGGCGGCGTTTACGCCGTCGCAAATCTACGTGGAGGCTCCGAGTTTGGTGAAGACTGGCACCGGGCCGGCATGCTTGAAAAAAAGCAAAACGTCTTTGACGACTTCATTTCCGCGGCTGAATACCTCATCGCACAGAAGTACACCGATAAAGACCACCTCGCCATCTATGGTGGATCGAATGGCGGGCTACTGATGGGCGCGATGATCACGCAGCGTCCCGATCTCTTCCGCGCGGTCGTTTGCGCGGTCCCGTTGCTCGACATGCTGCGCTACCAGAATTTCCAGATCGCCAAATTGTGGATACCCGAATATGGCTCCGCCGAAGATGCCAAGCAGTTCGATTGGCTCTATGCCTACTCGCCCTATCACCATGTCAAAGCGGGACAGGAGTATCCGGCCATCCTCTTTATGACGGCCGACACCGATACCCGCGTCGACCCGATGCATGCTAAGAAGATGACGGCGCTCATGCAAGCCGAAGCCAAGAATGGTTCCAGTCAGGAAAAACCGATCCTGCTTCGCATCGACACCAAAGCAGGCCATGGTCAAGGCAAGCCCGTCGCCAAGCAAATCGAAGAGAGCACGGATATGTACTCGTTCCTCTTCTGGCAATTAGGTGTGAAGCCGTAAAGTTGCGGAATAACTCAGGTTGCGAGCGATGGCGCATTTAATTGCATCAGAGTCGGTCCCTTGGACGGTCGGTGCAGGGAAGCGCGGTTTTGCTGCACGCGATCACGTTAAGCGAGCTAGAACCTGCCCCGCTTATGTGTTTAAATGGACTGTTCAAATCGAGAAAATAATGCCTGATTCTCCGTCCGATCGCTCTTCATCCGATCAAAAAATACGAGTCCTGGTAGCCAAACCGGGGCTCGATGGCCACGATCGTGGCGCCAAGGTCATTGCCCGTGCTCTCCGCGATGCCGGCATGGAGGTCATCTATACAGGACTTCGCCAGACGCCGGAGATGGTTGTCAGCGCGGCCCTCCAGGAAGATGTTCAGGTTATCGGACTCTCCATCCTTTCCGGAGCCCATAATGCCATCGTTCCCCGCGTGATGGACCTGTTGAAGCAAAACAAGATGGACGATGTGCTGGTTCTGGTAGGAGGCATTATTCCCGATCAGGATATGGAAGGTCTTAAGAAAATTGGTGTCGCCGGTATTTTTCAGCCGGGCACGCCTATGGATAGTATCGTGCAGTTCATCCGCACAAACGTAAAATCACACGGCGTTCCGGCTGCTGGCTAGTAAGTCATCTGAGTGCCTCTTACTAATGACAACTATTTCATAGTAAGTAAGATCTGCGACGCCCATTCCATCCGGCTGACTTCCGAAGACGGCATGAACCGTCTTACTCGCGACAAGCTAATTGCTTTAACGGCTGCGATTCACGAGATATCTTCGAATGACTCTCTCGTGGCACCGCTGGTGATTTCCGGGGACACGAATTTCTCTGCCGGCGCCGATTTGAAAGAGATCGCCTCGCTGACTAGTCCGGCGGCCTACGCGTTTTCCGCGCTTGGACAAGATCTGATGCATTCAGTCAGCACCTTCCCGATGCCAGTCGTAGCAGCAATTACAGGTCATTGTATGGGTGGAGGATTTGACCTCGCCTTGGCTTGCCATCGTCGAATCGCCGCACCCAATACGGTCTTCGGACATCGCGGCGCAGCTCTTGGCCTCATCACCGGATGGGGAGGAACGCAACGTCTTCCGCGCCTGATTGGCAAAGGCAGAGCGCTGGAACTCTTCATCACGTCGGAAAAAATCTCTGCCGCACGGGCTTTCGAGATTGGATTGGTCGATGCGGTCGCCGCCGAGCCAGTCGCGGAGGCCATGCGTCAGATCTCAGAATTTAACAGGACGCTGCGGACCTAACTCGGCAGCAGCGTCGCGATAAAGTGGCGGCCTTCCGAAATCTGAGCCAAGTTTATCCCCATCGACTCTGCTCCGGTTGTGCGCCAGCATATCTCGTTGGAGTCCAACGTAGTTGTTTCTCCAATACAAGACACCCAACCACAGTAAGGAGGATCAGGGCCCACGGAACCGCCGGCGAAATTAGGAACAGCCGGATGCCATAGCGCAGCAAGACCAACCAGACAAGGGTCAAAATCGTCCCGGCCAATAGCGACTGCCGGCGGGAACGTTCCGCGAGCGGGACAGAAACAGTCCATGCCGCTTGAAGAACCAGCGTGAACGGAACTGCCACGACCAGGTCCACCAGATAATGCTCGCCCAAAGCAAGCGTTGAAAAAATCGTCGCGCACAGGAGTAAGGCTGCTAGCGCCCTTCCCCACCGAGGGCAAAGGCGCGAGTTCCACCAAACTGCCAAAGCACCCGCCAGATGAAGAGATGGCATGCAATTGCGTGGATCGTCGGGTACCGTCATGGGTCGAAGCACAAGCTGTTTTAGCGGCGGCGCATTCATCGGGTATAACTGAGCAAACGCATGCTTCGGGCCAACTGCCGGGTAGATTGTGTAGAGAGCGGCCCCAACCACCATCATAGAAAGAAACAACCCAAGGAACTCCACCGGTTGACGCTCCCCAGCGCGATCCGCCGCTAGACGGGATGCGTACAGAACGGAAACGGCGAATGGCAGCGCGTAGTATGCGACTGTAGCCAGCCCCCAATAGGTAGAACCCCATGGTAGAAGTCGTCCGAGGACGAAACTTGGTTGAGTCCCGAGGCTTCCATCAAATGCAAGCAAAAAAGAGTCGTAGGTTCTGCGGCAAAGCCAGATCGTCAACGGAGCCGTATAACCGATCAGCAGACTGCAGGCTGGGAAAACTGCGCCTGCATAAAAGGTCTGACGACGAATCTTCCGCATGAGGTTCGTTGATCGGGGCCCCGCCCGAACGATCTGCGCGAACAGAACCAGAAGACTCGCAATGCCGAGAAACGCTCCCCAGCTAATCCACCACACACCCCAGTAGGCACCTAAGCCGCCCATGATACGGATACACGCCAAGCGCAGGGCACCAGCGAGAGCCACCACTGCAAGCCATGCCCAGCGCGAGGGCCGAGTCCACATATAAATCATGAACGTGCCCAGCAGAGTGAAGCAGAACGTCGGATGAAGTGCAAAAGTGTTAGACATTCATTCGCCGAAAATTAGATTGTAGCGCCCACTCCTTGTCCCGGCTCCGAACCGCTAACCCCGCTGGTATAGTAAGAAGTTTCAAGGAACCCGAAAAGCCTGCTCTCATGCCAGAACGCACGGAACCAACGTCAATCGCCATCAACAATGTGCTGGCCAGCAAAGTTGATCCGGCATCGCTTCGCTTCGAATCCAACATGCGCGCTCTCGCCGACATGGTGGCGCAAATTCGCAATGAAGAGGAGAAAATCTGCGAAGGTGGCGGAGCCAAAGCCATCGAAAGCCAGCGCGCCAAAGGACGCCTTACAGCGCGCGAGCGTATCAAACTTCTCGCCGATCCCGGCAGTTTCTTTGAGTTGGGACTTTACTCTGCGTACAAGATGTATGAAGAGTGGGGAGGCGCGCCCGCGGCTGGCGTCATCACCGGACTCGCTCGAATCCAGACGCGCATGGTCATGCTCATCGTCAACGACGCGACCGTGAAAGCGGGAGCGTTTTTCCCAATGACCTCAAAGAAGGTCATCCGCGCGCAAAACATCGCGATCGAAAATCGAATTCCGACCATCTATCTCGTCGACTCGGCAGGTGTTTTCCTTCCCCTCCAGGAAGACGTCTTTCCTGACACGGATGATTTTGGCCGCGTATTCCGCAACAACGCCGTGATGTCGGCGATGGGCATTCCTCAGATCGCTGCCATCATGGGGATGTGCGTGGCGGGTGGTGGATATTTACCAGTCATGTGCGACCACGTTCTGATGACGGACGGCAGCGGCCTTTTCCTCGCAGGTCCGGCGCTGGTGCAAGCCGCCATCGGACAAAAAGTTTCTGCCGACGATCTCGGGGGAGCGGTGATGCACTCCACCATCAGCGGCACCGTTGATTTTCGCGAGCCCGATGATGAAGCTTGTATTGCCCGCATCCGCTCGTTAGTCGAGAAGTGGGGATATCGCCGGCAATCCCTTTGGGATCGCAAAAAGCCCGTTGATCCTGCTCACACTGCGGAGGAGATCTACGGCATCTACGACGCTTCGCCTGCGCGTCCCTACGACATGAAGGAGGTTCTGGCACGCATCATCGACGAGAGCCGGTTCGATGAGTACAAGCCTGACTACGGTAAAACCGTAATTTGCGGGTACGCGCGCATTGGAGGCTTCGCCGTCGGCATCGTCGCCAATCAAAAGCTCCACGCGCAGCAGATCGATCACGAAGGAAACAAGCGGGTTGAATTCGGTGGAGTCATCTATACGGAATCAGCTGAAAAAGCGGCCCGCTTCATCATGGATTGCAACCAGAATTTGGTCCCACTCATCTTCTTCCACGACGTGAATGGCTTCATGGTGGGGCGGGACGCCGAGTGGAGCGGCATCATCAAGGCGGGCGCCAAGATGGTGAACGCCGTCTCGAATTCCGTGGTGCCGAAAATTACAGTGATCGTTGGCGGGTCTTTCGGCGCCGGACACTACGCCATGTGCGGTAAAGCTTTCGACCCGCGCTTCGTTTTCGCCTGGCCAACCGCAAAATACGCCGTCATGAGCGGAGAGGCGGCGGCCGGAACGTTGGTCGAAATCAAGATCAAACAACTCGAGCGCAGCGGAAAGAAGCTGAGCGAAGAAGAAAGAAAAGAGCTGTTCGATTCCGTGAAGAAGACCTACGAGGAGCAGACCGATCCTCGCTACGGCGCCGCGCGACTGTGGATCGACAAAATTATCGATCCGATGGAAACGCGCCAAGCCATCACCCAGGCCCTGGAAGCCGCGTCGCTAAACCCTGAGGTGCCGGAGTTCAAAGTTGGAGTATT
Source organism: uncultured Acidobacteriaceae bacterium (assembly GCA_963822545.1). Taxonomy (GTDB): domain Bacteria; phylum Acidobacteriota; class Terriglobia; order Terriglobales; family Acidobacteriaceae; genus Acidiflorens. Next base: position 478,973 of record CAWGIB010000006.1, on the reverse strand, counting down.
GCAAACATAAATTCTTCTCCACGGATTGCGCGAATTAACACGGATGAAACCTCAGACAGGTCACAAAAAACGTCGCAACTTTCAACCAAGTATAGTTTTTTACCAAGATCACGATCCGTGTTAATCCGCGCATTCCGCGGAAGAGAAGTTAACGATGCCGGACCAAGTCAAACTTATCGAGTGCCCACGCGATGCCTGGCAAGGGCTGAAGGGCCAAATTCCCACGGAGCTTAAGGCGACTTATCTCCGAGCCCTCATCAGCGCAGGGTTCAAACACATTGACGCCGCCTCGTTCGTCTCTCCCAGTGCGGTCCCGCAGATGGCCGACTCAGAAGATGTACTGAAAGAACTCGATCCGCCCGATGATGTCGAAATCATTGGCATTGTAGTTAACGAAAAGGGTGCGCAGCGCGCCATCAAGAGCGAAGCCGTCCGCACGGTGGGCTTTCCTTATTCGATTTCGCCGACTTTCTTACAGAACAACCAGCACCAGACTCTTGAAGACGCCATTGAGGAACTGGAAAAAATTGAGAAACTGGCGGACGAGGCGGGCCTCGAGACCATCGTCTATATCTCGATGGCGTTTGGCAATCCCTACGGCGACCCGTGGACCCCGGAGGAAGTTGTGGAAGCGGTCGGCCTGCTCGAAGTGCAAGACATCCACACCATCTCGCTAGCCGATACCGTTGGCCTGGCCTCGCCGGAGAAGATCAGGGAAGTCGTGTCCGCTGTGATGGCGAAGTACGACTATCTTGAAATCGGAGTGCACTTGCACAGTCGTCCTGACGAAGCCGCAGCTAAGATTATTGCTGCCTTTGACGTCGGCTGCCGCCGCTTCGACTCCGCCATCGGCGGATTGGGCGGATGCCCCTTCGCACAAGACGCGCTGGTAGGAAACATTGCGACGGAAACGGTGGTTGAAGCTCTTCGCAGTCGCGGCGCCGAGTTGCCGCTGCTCAAGTCTCTGGAGCCCATCGCGCGCGCGAACGCGGAAATCGCAAGGCGTTACGCAACTGCGCCCACAGACAATGCTGACAACTAGCCAGAAGTGCTTTAATTGGCTTTAACAGCGATCACAAAATTCATTCGCTGATTTACTATCATCGTGTTTCAGTTCTCAGAATGAGCTACAGCACACTCCAACTCGCCTTCGACTCCGGCATCGCAGCGCTTACCCTCAATCGCCCGGATAAGCGAAACGCCATCAGTTACGAATTAATCGCAGACCTGCTCAAGGCGCTCGACGAAGTGAGAAATTCGCCTGCTCGAGTGCTTATCATCACCGGGGCAGGGAAGGCGTTTTGCTCCGGGATGGATCTCGACAACCTAAAAGATCTCATCGGACGTACTCCCGAGCAAAGTCTCCAAGATTCGCGCACCATGGTCAGTCTTTTCCGGTCGCTCTACGAATTTCCCAAGCCAACGATTGCGGCCGTGAACGGGGCAGCGATCGCGGGGGGCACCGGTCTCGCGTTCCTTTGCGATTTCACGATGGCCGTACCAGAAGCCAAGTTTGGCTATACCGAGGTCCGAATCGGATTCGTTCCGGCCATCGTCTCAACCTTTCTTCTGCGCCAGGTGGGAGAAAAAATTGCACGCGATCTCTTGCTTACGGGACGCATCTTTGACGCCGAGGAAGCCTTGCGCATTGGATTGCTCAATCAGATCGTCCCGCAAGAGGAACTGTTGAGTCGAGCTCGCGGACTCGCCGAACAGCTGATGGAAAACAGTCCCGTCTCCCTCACCTACACAAAGCGCCTACTTACCGATCATGCACGAGCCGAGCTCGATTCGCAGATCGAAGCTGCTGTTCGCGAGAACGCTGCCATTCGCTCCACTCCTGACTTCCGCGAGGGCGTCACTTCGTTTCTGGAAAAACGCAAGCCAAAATGGACCGCGGGATGACCACAAACCTAAATTCCACACCCGCCCATTCGACGCGAGTGGTCAATGAAACGCGCATCCGTGTTCGTTATGCAGAGACCGATCAAATGGGAGTCGTCTACCACGCCAATCACTTCATCTGGTTTGAAGTAGGCCGCGTTGAATTGCTACGCCAGCTCGGCTTCAGTTACAAAGACATGGAACTGAAAGACGATTGCTTCATCGCCGTCGTCGATGCTCGTTGCCGATACAAGGCGCCTGTGCATTATGATGACGAGGTTATGATCCGGACTTTCTTGCAGAGTGTTCGCGATAAAGTGATTCACTTCGGATACGAATTGTTAATCGCGGATAGTCAGCCGCTTGCTCGCCGAAGGTGAGACAACTCACATTGTCGCGAATGCCCAAATGAAGCCGCGAAGATTGCCAGAGAAGTACATGACAGTCTTTCGCACCGCATTAGGAACCGGAACATCAGAGCCCGATTCTGTAATAGAAATGCGCTCTTGCGAATTCGAACGACCAACGACCAGAGACAACAACGACCAACAACGACTGAGAGCCAAGCTTGCAAGCCCTGCATATCAACGGAAACGACCTGACAATGGATGCGGTGCGAGAAGTCGCTGTCGATAAGCGACCGGTATTGCTCGCTCCTGATGCCGCGGAAGCCGTGAACCGCGCGCGCGCCGTGGTCGACACTTTAGTCGCCAATAATCGCCTCTCCTATGCGATCACCACCGGCGTCGGAAAGCTGAGCGACGTTCGCATTGCCGGAGACCAGATTCGCGAATTGCAAGTGAATCTCATCCGGTCGCATGCCGTCGGTGTTGGTGAGCCTCTTGCCGTGGCCGATACGCGCGCCATGATGTTGTTGAGAGCGAACTCGCTCTCCAAAGGCAATTCGGGTGTACGCCGTGTGACGATCGATACGATCTGCGAAATGTTGAACCGCGGTGTCACTCCCGTCGTGCCTTCGCAGGGAAGTGTAGGAGCCAGCGGCGACCTCGCTCCGCTCGCGCATCTCGCTCTTGCCCTGATTGGCGAAGGCGAGTGCTTCGATGAAAACGGTAAGCAGATTGCCAGCGGAGAAGCGCTGAAACGCGCGCAGATCAAGCCGATCGTCCTGGAAGCGAAGGAAGCTGTTTCGCTCATCAACGGCACGCAAGCCATGCTCGCCATCGGCACGTTGATGCAGCTTGCGGCCGAAACCCTTGTCGATTCCGCCGACGTGATCGGCGCCATGTCTTGCGATGCGCTCAAAGGCACGAACGTCGCGTACGACGACCGCATTCAAAAGGCGCGTCCTCATGCCGGCCAAATCAAAACCGCGGCAAACTTGCGCAGATTGCTCGAAGACAGCGCGATCCGCGAATCGCATCGCGAGTGCGGGCGCGTGCAGGATGCTTATTCCTTGCGATGCATTCCGCAGGTTCATGGTGCCGTGCGCGATACCCTCACTCATTGCCGAACCGTGTTTGAAACTGAAATGAACTCGGCCGTCGATAATCCGCTGGTCTTCGTCAAGAACCCTAAAGAAATGGATGGCGAAGGAGACGTGCTCTCGGGCGGAAATTTTCACGGCGAACCGATCGCCTTTGCTCTTGACTTTCTCGCAATCGCACTCAGCGCGCTGGCCGGCATCAGCGAGCGGCGCCTTGAGCGGCTTGTAAATCCCGCACTCAGTGAGGGGTTACCTCCATTTCTTGCACCCGGCGCAGGTCTGAATTCCGGATTCATGATGCCTCAGGTCACGGCGGCTGCGCTCGTCAGCGAGAATAAGGTCCTGGCGCATCCGGCTTCCGTCGATTCCGTTACGACTTCCGGCAACAAAGAAGATTTTGTCTCCATGGGCATGACCGCGGCCAACAAGCTAAAGCGGATTGTTGAAAACACGCGCAATGCGCTTGCCATTGAAGCGATGGCCGCGGCACAGGCGATTGACCTTCTGGCTCCACTGAAAACTTCAAAGCTCGCTGCAACTGGCTCATACAAAGATTCGTGCGGTTTCCCCCATCATGGATCAAGACCGCGCGATGTATCAGGACTTCGCCCGCATCGCGGAAGTCATCGCTTCCGGTAAGCTTGCCCAAATCGTTCGCTGAACAGCCGATCGTTTCCCGAATTGTTCGACAAAATAGACGCCAAATGGCGCGCGGGCATTGGACTCTGGACCGTCCATTTGAAACTTCTGACAACGATTCCGCATGAGAAATCCGTCTCTTCGCATCAATTCATTGTTTACATATGTTGTCGCCATACATTAAACTCATCGCGCTTTAGTGTCCTTTCCCCCGAGGCACACCAAGGTTAAGGCCTTCACCTGAAGTCTCCCGACGATTGTGGGAAGTGTAGCGAGCGGAATCCCCTTTTCCGTCTCGAAGAGCCTTGACCCGACCCTAAATAGAAGAGGCTTAAGACATGTCCGGATGCGGAAAGAACAAGCGCATATCAATTGCAACAGCGACCATCCTTCTCTGTTTCGTTCTTACCAGCTTCGCGCGTTTTGCGAACGCTCAGATTGCGGTCACAACTTATCACTATGACAGTCACCGCACAGGATGGAATTCTAATGAGTCAGTCTCTGACTCCCGGCAACGTTGTCAAGGCCTCCTTCGGTTCCCAGATGACAGTTCCACTCGATGATCAGGTTGACGCTCAGCCGTTGGTTGTGCCGGGTGTGATGATCACCGCCGGCCAATATCAGGGGACCACCCACGACGTGGTCTACGTCGCGACCGAAGGCAACACGGTATATGCGATCGATGTGCATTCCGGCGCGATTCTGTTGAGCCCGAATTTTGGCAAACCTGTTCACTACCCGCTCGGATGCAGCAATAACGGACCGAACGTCGGCATCAACTCAACTCCGGTCATCGATGCCAGCAGCAATACGCTGTATGTGATGATCTATACACAGGACGCCAAAGCCCCAAACTATCGTCTGCACGCACTTGACCTTGGGAGCCTGACTGACAAGGTCACCGCGCAGCTCGTCACGGCCTCTCACCCGCTGACAGATGGAACCACGTTCAACTTCAACGCCATGTATCAGCGTCAGCGTCCCGGACTATTGCTCGCAAATGGCAGTATCTATGCTGGGTTCGGCAGCTTTTGCGATTTCCGGGCCGATGTCTCCCGCGGTTGGTTGCTAGGTTGGACTGCAAATAGCCTGGCGCCCTTTCCTTCGAATCAGCTCTTCGACCAGCAAGCAACTTCACCCGATAATTTCTTTCTTTCGTCTATCTGGATGTCAGGGTACGGCCTGGTTGCCGATGATGCGGGCAATATCCTTTTCGTCACCGGAAACTCGGATTATTCCGGTACCACCTACGACGGGATTACCAACATTCAGGAGAGCGTGGTGAAAATCTCGCCTACTCTTTCAACAGTTCTCGATCTGTTCACGCCATCAAACCAGGTTGCCTTGGAGCAGTCTGACGGGGACTTTGGCTCGGGTGGTGTGCTGTTGCTCCCCGACCAACCCGGCGCAACGCCGCACATGGCAGTCGCAGCCGGAAAAGACGGCAATATGTATTTCATGAATGCAGACAACCTGGGTGGATATTCAGTCTCAAAGAACAATGTGCTCGGAGTCTACTCGGTTGGCGGTTGCTGGTGCGGACAGTCGTATTTCCTTGATTCCACGGATAACACTGGCCGAGTCGTTAGCAGCGGTGGAAACACGATAAGACTCTGGAAGGTTGTGACATCACCTTCGCCCGCCCTTAGTTATCTGGGTTCGTCTGTCTGGATTGGAGGAGCACAAGACCCGGGATTTTTTACTACAATCTCGTCGAACGGAACCAGCAATCCCATCATTTGGGCGTTGGCGCATCCCGACTCCGCGGGAAAGCACCCGCTCCATCTGCTCGCTTTCAATCCACACGGGCCGCACGGCAACATTAAGAAGATATTCAAAGCGAAGGCTGGCCTTTGGCCAAGTATGAGCGGGAACGCGAATTTGGTGCCCGTCGTCGCCAACGGCCAGGTCTTCGTTGCCAGCTACAAGCAGCTGCAGATTTTTGGCCTGCTCGGGCAGAAAAAGAGCCAGAAGAACCAGAAGAAATAGAACCAATAGGCCTGCCGCCAGTCACTCCGGACGGGCGGCAGGCCCTAACCCGCGAAGGCCCCGTCCCGGCCTACGGCCCACACTGTATGAATTTTCTTGCTTATTGACAGCTGCGCACTTCCGAGACAAACTCCCTGACCCAGAAGTTACGGTTTGCGGACATCCTCCTCCATTCCGCCACCGGCTTGGGATTCCTGACACGAGTAATGACATCGTGAAGGAAAAAGCGCTTTTTCGGAGGGTATTTCACAGGAGAGAACAATGAAAAGGAACCCAGTCCTGCTGTCTATACTTCTCGGTTGCAGCTTGATTGCAACACACGGCACCGCTCAAACCATCAAGTGCTCTGACGTAAAAATCCCAGTCAAGGGCAACCTAGAAGTCGACGCTTACGCCGTCAACAATGCCGGAGTCATTGCCGGCGACTACGTTGATAGTTCGGGAGTACAGCACGGTTTGATTCTCAATAAGAAGAAAGTGACTACTTTCGACCCGCCGGCCGGAGGCAGTACCATCGCTGCTTATGGCATCAACACTTCGAACGCTGCCGTCGGATGGTATATCGACGCCAACGGAGTCACGCAAGGTTTCCTATACGCCAACGGACAAATGGCTTCGGTTTTCTATCCGAAGTCAGTCGGCACTCAGGCGAACGGAATCAATGACAACGGCTGGATTGTTGGCTCGTACGTCGATACCAAAGGCGTTACCCACGGCTTCTATTGGGATACGGTGAAGTATCACAAAGTGGACGTCAAAGGAGCGCCCTCGACGACCGTTTGGTCCATCAACAACGCCAACGCCATGGCAGTGTTTACGCTGACCTCAAGCGGCGCCGGCCTCGATGGCTATGTCTACAAGAGCAAGAAATTTACCATCATGGATGTTCCGGGTGCCAGCGAGAGCGTTCTCCACGGAATCAATAACAACAACGACCTCGACTACACCATCTTTGACTCCAGTAGCAATCGGCACGGCGTGCTTTATCAGGCCGCTACCGGTGTTTTCACTCAATTCGACGATCCCAAGGGTGCGAACACGACGAGGGCTGATGGCATCAACGACAGCGACGAAATGGTCGGACGTTATTCTCCATCGTCTGGCACTCCCGCGAATGTCGGCTTTAAATGCACTGTGAAGTAACTCCTCATCAGCCTCAAGAATGAGAACTAGCTTCTTGTCCTTGAGGCTTTTTTCCTGCACCTTCCATCGAGCCCCAACTCGCCCGAGATGGCTCTCAAGGCCTCGATGCAAAAGGCGATATGCTCCTCCAACTCCACTCCAAGATCGGCCGCGCCTTGCGTAATGTCATCGCGATTCACACTTCGTGCGAACGCTTTGTCTTTCATTTTCTTTCGTACCGATTTTGCTTCGACTTCCGCCACTGACTTTCCCGGCTTCACGAGCGCGCACGCGGTAATGAATCCGGCCAGTTCATCGCAGGCGAAAAGCGTTTTCTCCATTGGAGTGTCCCGCGTAACACTGGTGTATTCCGCGTGCGACATGATGGCTCGACGCACTTCATCCGAGTAACCGCGATCTTTAAGAATCTCGTTGCCCTTGTACGGGTGCTCCGCTTGGGTCGGATATTTTTCATAATCGAAGTCGTGGATCAGTCCGACCAAGCCCCACAGCTCTTCGTCGGCTCCCGTCTTCGCTGGCGTAGGCGCGCATGCACGCTTCGACTGCGAGCCCGTGTTTTCGCAGACTTTCTGATTGAGTGAACTCAGTTAGTAAACACCATGCGGATTGGCGTTGATTCATTCCTTTGCCCCGTCTTTCCTCCGAATTGGTCGGTGTGGCTCGAATTCTACTGGAACCTTTGCGTGCTTCTTCTTCTTTTTCCTTGACTTCCACAGTCTCCATGCCTCAGATTACGTTCGTGTTGGCTTTGAGAGTAGCCCCCGCTCTGGCACTCCCAAAACCTGATGGCTACCACACTTACTCCCGTGGACTCACGGGAAGTCGTACGGTGCGACCGCTGTCTACTGGTGCAATTCCGCACAAGCAATAGTCTTTGCCGCCGTTGTCATCTGTCTTTGGATGAGGACGAGGCGGAGATCGCCGCCATGACTCCGGAGGCTCAGGCACCGCCGGTCCATATCAACTCCAACGGACGTGGACACCTGCACTTGGCTCAATCGATTCGCTCGTTACGTTTACGCAACGGGATGAGTCAGCGCCAATTGGCTTTGCGGATGTCCGTGCCTCGAACCTACGTCTCAAAAATTGAAAATGAAAAGGCGACGCCCACGCTCTCCTCGCTGGAAAGGTTGGCGCGCGCTCTCGAAGTCAGCGTTCCGAGTTTGCTTTCGGGTGGAGAACGCAGCCGCCAGGAGGAAGTGCGGGAGTTGATGGAAGATCAATTTGTTGCCGAAGTGTTTCCATATCTCTCGCAACTGAACGGCATGCAGATGTCGAGCATCCTGGCGCAAGTTCGGGACTTGACGGTGCGGCCGCGCCGAAGCGCATAGCCTGATCTTGCGCAGGCACCCGCTGCGTCACGGTCTTCACGTTTTGATTTTTATCCGGGCACACAACCAACTGGACAGCCGGGGCCTTATGGCTCCGGCTTTTTTGTTCTGCGTCGAAACAACCCTCCGCGAGCTGGCTGCAAAACCTTGCGCACTGAAAAGCCGCTCCTAGTGCGCTTTTGCGCAATGTTTTGCATGCCGCACAAAAATATGTTGGGCATATCCTGATTTCCGCTTGACCCACGACAGTCTAGCAGCTAACCTCGGCGCACTCCCTGAATGCTGGGAGAAATATCCCCCGGCAAACTCTCTGGTTGAATAGGAAAATCTCATGAAGATTTCTAGGATTTGTGCCTTGGCTTTGATCGTGGTTGCGGCATCGGCAATGGCCTTCGCTGATGGAATCAACGACCCCAAAATTATCGTCCACGGCGTCAATGGTAGCGGAAACACAATGTGCGGAAAGCATCAGTGCCAGGACGTGGGCATTAACTTCACTGCAACCGTTCCCAAGAGTGGTTCAGGCGTGCTCTATTTCACGAACGTGAGCGGCAAGAATTGGACCTCCCTGACGTTGGTCGAAACGGGTGTCCCGGCTGCCGATATCAGCTGTGTTCAAACATTCTTTCTGAGTTGCACGACCAAGACAGAAAAGAACGGCTCGGTCGAAATCATCATGTCCGGCGTTCGCGGCGGTTTGAACCCGCGCAAAGGCATAGGGAACGGCCAGAGCTTCTCCATGCAGTTTGAGTGCAATGGTGGATGCTGGCCTGGCGGACTGCAAATCGGCGGCCATGCCGGAACCACTCCTGAGCCTGCGACTGTGGCTTTGATGGTAACTGGCTTGGGCGCGATGTTCTCCCGTCGTAAGTTCTGGAAGAACCGATTTAACGCCTAGTGATTTTTGCTCGAATTTTCCTTCACCAGTTGTGAAAACTGCGGCAGGGCCTGGAGCTTCTGAAGCTCTGGATCGTTCCAGGCCTCCTGCGCGGGATAGCCCTTCCCCAACGCTACCTTCAAAGCCTTCATCGCTTCTTCCGGCGATCCCACCAGCGCTTTCACTTGAGCTTCTGAATACATCAGCTGCAGGTCCGTAGCATCGATCGCCCGCGCCTGCTGAATGTATTGCAGTGCATTGGCGGCATTACCCTTCTTTGCGTAGTAGAGCGCCAAGTCGCCCATCGTACCTGCGGATTTTGGATTCACCTGCAATTGCTGGAACGCGAGCGAGATGCCCTTGTCGTAGGCCGCAGCAGCCTGGTCGGAATGGCCCGACCAGCGATAGGCGTCGCCAAGGTTGCCGATCATGCTCTCATCATTCGGAGACATTTCCACCGCCTTCTGGTACATCTTCACCGACTCATCGTAGCGGCGCAGGAAGAAGTAGCACGTTCCAAGGTTCGAATAAGTGACGGCATCCGCGCCCACTGTCAGCGCTTTCTCGAAATAAGGGATCGCCTCGGCCCACTTGCCTTCGCGGTAGTAAATAATTCCGATATTTTCGAACCCAATCGGATTGTCGCTCGCGAGTTCCGTGACTTTCTGGAACGATGGCAGCGCCTTGGCGGTATCTCCGCGATCAAAGTACGCCTTTCCCAGTTCGTTGTGATTCATCCAGAAATAGGGGTTCGCTGCAACCGCTTTCTGATAGGCGGCAATGGCATCGTCGCTCTGTCCGTTCGCGAGGTAAGCGTCCCCTAACAATCGGTAGGCCTCGTCCGAGTTCGGAGCCAGTTCAAGCGCCCGCTTCAGTTCCGTAATCGCCTGCGCATTTTTACCGGTCATTGAATACACGCTACCCAGCGAAAGGTGGACTTCCGGCATGCTGCTGGAAAGTTGCTCCGCCTGTTGCGCTGCCCGATTGGCCTTTTGCGCCCAGATAACGTCCTTGGTCTCGCCGTACAGCCGGCGGCTTGCATCCGCCAGGCCGGCGTATGCCAGCGCGAAATTCGAGTCCTTCTCGGAAGCCTGCTCAAACAGTGCGATCGACTGTTTCATTTCCTCGGGCCGGTGCGCGTTATGCAGGATGTTTCTTCCCTGCAGGTAAAGATCGTAGGCCTTTACGTTCTCCGTGGGATGAACGCCGCTCCGAGCCAGTTCCTCATTACTGGGCTTCAAAGCAAGCGCCGTGACGACACTGCCATAGATCTGATCTTCAAGGGCAAGCACATCTTCGGGCACTCCCGGGAACTCCTTGCTCCAGAGACGCTTTCCAGTGGTTGCGTCGTCGAGATGAAGAATCACGCTCAGCTTCTCGCTATTGCCTTGAACCATCCCCTGCAGCACCAGATTGACGCCCAGTTCATGCGCCAGCTTCGACAGCGGCATATCTTTGCTGGAAAGTTTTTCCACCGCCGCTGACGATGCCAGGTGCACTTCCTGTAATTGAAAGAGCTTTGCCGACAGAGCTTCCTCGATACCATCTGCCACGTATCCAAGCGCCTTTTCGTCCCCGGCAAGCTTTAGCGGAAGAAGAGCGACGTACTTGCCCCGCGACATCGGCGGAATCCCCTGAATTGACGTTTGCGCGGACGATGTCGAAGACCGGTTCACTAGTTCGCGTCCCGCAAACGCCGCGAGCGCGATCACTAGAACTGCGCCGCTGATCCACATCCACCGCTTTCCAGGAAGGTCCAGGCTGGTGCGAGCCGGGTGGACAATCGGATGCGCAATCAGCTTCGAGAGCGCTTCAGCCGAGATGTTTGGGTTCGCCTCCCAGATCGTCAACTGCTGCATTAGCTCAACGACCGAGTGATAGCGATTTGCTGGGTCCCGCTCAAGGCATCGGCTAACAATCGCGCTCACCGACTTTGGAACGCTGACCTCTACGTCGGATGCCGACCGCGCCGGCTCACGGGTGCGCTTCATCAGGCTGGCAATCGCCGTGTCGGCTTGGTACGGCGCCGTTCCCGTCAGAAGCTCGTAGAAGATAAGTCCCACACTGAAAATGTCCGAACGCTGGTCCAGCGTCGACCCCATCGCCTGCTCGGGCGACATATATTCCAGCGTGCCCACCAGCGCGCCTGTCTGCGTCAGCCCTGACTCGCCGAGCGACCGCGCCAGCCCAAAGTCCATCACCACGATGCGGCCATTCTTGTCGCGCATGATGTTCTGCGGCTTCAGATCTCGGTGAATAACGCCTTCGGCGTGTGCCGAATCCAGAGCGCGGCAAACCTGCTCAATGACGGCAATCGCATCTTTCGGTGAAAACTTGCCTTGGCTCCGTAACAGAGTTCGCAGATCATCGCCATCGACATACTCCATGGTGATGAACCGAATACCCTCAGCCTCACCCAGGTCAAAAATGCGGACTACGTTCTTGTGGGTGATGTTGCGAGCGAGGATCAGCTCTTGCTTGAAGCGCTGCAGAATTCCCGGATCAGTGGCAAGTTCCGGACGGATTACCTTCAGTGCGATCAGTCGATCGAGCTCGCGGTCACGAGCTTTGTATACCGCGCCCATTCCGCCCTGGCCGAGCACACTTAGAATTTCGTAGCGCCCACCGAACAATACTCCAGGTTGCAGAGCCTGAAACGCAGCGGCGCTCGAAAGCTGGCTCTGTGGACCCGAGGCCTCCCGAATATAGGGCATTGCCGGCGAGAGTCCTGGAATTGGCGTGCCATGCGGCAATGTCGGAGCGTCCGATGGTGGGCCGGAGGAGAGAGGAGCATTGGATGGAGGCGGTGGAGTTTGCGCGGCCGCAGCAGTCCAGTCCCCAGGCAGACTCGTGCCGTGCAGCGTGGGGCTGTCGGAATCATCGCGCTTGTAATCGCGCTCATCCATCTTCTTCTAATTGCCTGATAACGTGGAGAGCCGGTGAGAGAGTGCGCCTCCATCCTCACGACAAAGGCATCATTCGCCTCAGGTTGTCGAGGGAAGTTCGAGAACCGAGCACTCCAAAAGTAGTAGAGAGTATATCGCGGAATTTCCTCCGGGAACATAGGTTTCCCGGTCCGGACCAAACCCCTCTACTCCACTAAATTAGAGAACGAAAACGAGGAGGAGAACCCTCCAAAAAAGAACGTGGGAAGTTGTCCTTCGTAGCTGCGAAATCCGGCCCATATCCTCGATCATCGCTGTATTTGCATCGTTTTCTTCACGGTCCGGCGGGGGAATAGCTCTACCTTGGAAAGACATAACACCCAATTTCGGCATGGTCCGGATTGCGAACCAGAGATATAATCCCGCCACGAAGTCTTTGGGCTGTGGGGGACTTATGGGACTTTACTCGCACTATGACGGCGCACATAACCATCCGGTCAATCGTGCCCTGCACATGATTGCCATTCCTGTCGGATTCTCTTCCTTAATCGTCGTCTGGTGGCACTGGGTCATTGCGCTGTTACTCATCCCCACCGCGTTTGCTCTGGCATGGCTTGGCCATCTGATCGAGGGCAACAAACCTGCCTTCTTGACGAATCCCGTTCACGTTTTCGTAGCGCCACTTTGGCTCGCCCGCCGCTTGACGGGCTCCGCGCCAAAAAAGAAGACTGCTTAGCATTTCTCGTTTTTCTGGGACTTGCCGGTTCTTATTCCAACCGGTCGGTAAGCGCATTTCGCCGTTTTCTCCGAACGTGCTTAAATGAAATTTGGAGTGCTTTCCGCCTTTGCGTGCGGCCTCCCTTATTTTCCATCCCCCTCCCTTGCGCGTATGCAAAGGGAAATCGCTGGACTTTCTTAGTTCGGAGGCTTTTTGGATTTTCAACTCAACGAAGAACAACTGCACCTCAAGAAAAGCGTGCGCGAATTTGCAGAGCGCGAAATCGCTCCTCACGTCATGCGCTGGGACGAAGCGGCCGAGTTTCCACTGTCCACGATCAAGGAGTTAGGCAAGCTCGGCCTGATGGGCGCGATTTTTCCGGCCGAATATGGCGGCTCTGGCATGGGATACGTCGAATACGTCACTGCCATCGAGGAACTCTCTCGCGTGGATGGATCCGTCGGCATCATCGTTGCCGCCCACACGTCGCTCTGTGCCAACCACATTTTTCTCGCCGGCAATGAGGCGCAGAAGAAGAAATACGTTTCGAAGCTGGCTACCGGGGAGTTCATCGGTGCGTGGGGCTTGACCGAACCTTCCTCAGGATCCGACGCTGGCAGCGCCCGCATGACCGCGACCCGCGCCAAAGGCGGATGGGTCCTCAACGGGACCAAGACTTTCATCACCAACGGCCACTACGCTGACGTCGCGGTCGTACTCGCCATCACCGATCGCGCCGCTCACACGCACGGTCTCTCCGCCTTTGCCGTCGAGAAGGGGAGTGCGGGCTTCCGTGCCGGCAAGAAAGAAAACAAGCTTGGCTTGCGTGCCAGCGATACCGCCGAACTGATCTTTGAAGACTGCTTTGTGCCGCAGGAAAACCTGTTGGGCAAAGAAGGCGACGGCTTCATCGACGCGATGCGCGTGCTCGATGGCGGCCGCATTTCGATCGCCGCGCTATCACTCGGTATGGCCGAAGGCGCCTACGAAGCTGCGCTCAAATATTCGAAACAGCGCCAGCAGTTCGGCAAAGCCATCAGCGAATTCCAAGCCATCCAATGGAAACTGGCCGATATGGCCACCGAGATTGAAGCCGCCAAACTCCTCACTCTCCGCGCCGCCGCCATGAAAGATGCCGGCATGAAGACGACCCTCGAATCGTCAATGGCCAAGCTCTATGCCAGCGAGGTCGCCGTCCGGTGTGCGAACGAAGGCGTGCAGATTCACGGCGGCTACGGGTTCATCAAAGACTATCCGGCCGAAAAGTTTTACCGCGACGTAAAGCTTTGCACGATCGGCGAAGGCACAAGCGAAATTCAACGCCTGGTAATTGCAAGGCAACTGCTGAAAGACTAAGTTTGGATGCCACAGTTGTCTTGTCATCCTGAGCGAAGCGAAGGATCTATGCATTAGCTCCAGCGCCGCAAAGCGTAGGTTCCCCCAAGCACCCATAGCACTATCGCGAGAGGACAACGGCGATGATCACTGGCGCTCACGTTATCGTTTACAGCAAAGACCCGGAAGCCGACCGGGCGTTCTTTCGCGACATCCTCAATTTTCCAGCAGTCAACGCCGGTCATGGCTGGCTGATTTTTGCCTTGCCGCCCGCTGAAGCGGCATTCCATCCCGCCGAAGAAAATGAAAGGCACGAGTTGTACTTCATGTGCGACGACGTAAAAGCCACGATGCTATCCCTGAAATCGAAAATGGTGGTGTGTGGACCGGTGAAAGAGGAGCGTTGGGGGAGTCTGACCACTATTGCACTACCCGGAGGCGGAAGAATCGGCCTTTACCAGCCAAAGCATCCGACTGCCATCGGCCGGTGAAGCTTCCCTTGCGGACGGCCGTCGGTTGTTACACTATTCCTGCTTGACTCTCGCAACGACAACGAACATCGATTCGATTCGCTCTGGCGATACGCGCGCTCTCGCTCGCGCCATCTCGATCATTGAGAATCGCCGTCCCGAATCAGCCGACCTGCTCAAGGCTCTCTTTCCGCACTCGGGCAAGGCAAGCGTCATCGGACTCACCGGCGCGCCCGGAGCAGGGAAGAGTACGCTCGTCGACCAGCTTGCCAAGCTCTATCGCAAGCAAAACGAGACCGTTGGCATCATTGCCGTCGATCCCACGAGTCCTTATACCGGCGGAGCAATTCTCGGCGACCGCATCCGCATGCAGGATCACTACTCCGATCCGGGAATTTTTATTCGCAGTATGGCTACCCGCGGTTCGCTCGGTGGACTCGCCCGCACGACTGCCGATGTAACAACGGTGATCGATGCTTCGGGACGCGATCGCATCCTGATTGAAACGGTTGGCGTCGGACAGGACGAAGTCGATATCGTGCGTCTCGCCGACGTCACCGTCGTGATCCTTGTCCCGGGCATGGGCGATGACGTTCAAACGATCAAGGCCGGCATAATGGAAATTGCCGATATCTTCGTCATCAACAAGAGTGATCGGGAGGGTGCCGAACGCGTCGAGCGCGAAATTCGCGCCATGCAATCACTCGACATCCGCAAGGATGGCTGGACTCCTCCCATCGTCAAGACCGTAGCCAGCGATGGCACAGGAACCGCAGATCTGGCGGAAGCCATTAGCGAGTACGAAACATTCTTGACGAAAGAAAACCTGCTCTTGCAGAAGAACGTTGAGAACTGGCGCGAGCGGTTGGTAGAAATGTTGCGCGACGCGTTGCTGGAAAAAGCGCGCGGCCAAATCGACAACGGGAGCCTCGATCGCTACGCCACCGAAATCGCCGAACACAAGCGTGACCCCTATTCGTTGGTGGAAGAGATTGTCAGCGCCATGGCAAAAACCAGGTAAAGGGGTACGCAATTGTCCGCTGTTCCTTCGCGGAGGACGAGTTCGACACAGCGTTGGCTTGGATGACCGCAACAGATCGGGACGGGTTGCCTTAAAGATTCGCGCAAACACTCGCAATGTACGGACCATCGTGGAAGAGCGGCCCTTTAGGGCCGCGTGTGTTGTTTTGATGTCTGTGGGCTTTAGCCCCTGAGGTCACAAATGTTCAAAATCGATCATCTTGGCATTGCCGTAAAGTCGCTCGCTACGGCCAAGGGCATATACCAGCAACTTGGCCTGCCGATTTCTGAGGAAGAGACTGTCGAGCAGGAAAAAGTCCGCCTCGTCATGGTGCCCGTGGGCGAAAGCCGCCTCGAACTGCTCGAAGCCACATCCGAAGATTCGACGATCGCCAGATTCATCGCCAAGCGGGGCGAGGGCCTGCATCACGTCTGCATGCGTGTTCCGGATTTACCGGCAGCGGTTGCCAAACTCAAACAAGACGGCGTCCGCCTCATTTCCGAAGAGATCAAAATTGGCGCAGGCGGTCATCGCTACGTCTTTGTTCACCCCCAAAGCGCTGGAGGCGTGCTCCTGGAGTTGGTAGACAGCAAGCATTGATGGTAATGAAAGTCGTCACCTGCCTACTTTGATGACAAAAATGAACCGATTCCTCTCTGTGCCTCTGTGGTGATTCGTTCTTGGTCTAAAGATGCTTCTGCTCGCAATCGACACCTCGGGAAAGAACGGCAGCCTAGCGCTAGCCCGCGTCAGCGAAGGGCACAGTGAAGGGGAGGTCCTCGAAGTCGTTCCTCTAGCCGGCGGCACATTCTCCGCACAACTGGTCCCGCAGATCACCGCCCTCCTTGCCCAGCACGAGGCGACCAAATCTGATCTCGGAGCCTTCGCAGTCGCCTCCGGCCCCGGATCATTTACCGGACTCCGCGTTGGACTTGCCGCCATCAAGGCCTTGGCCGAGATTTTGCAGAAGCCGATCGCCGCCGTCTCGCTTCTAGAAGCGATCGCTTGGATTAGTTCCAGGCAAGGCCGCGTCTTGGCCGCACTCGACGCAGGGCGCAGCGAAATTTACGTGGGCGACTACGAGGTTGCCAGGAAAACATCGGACGCACATCCATCAAATACTCTACCGCACATGTACAGCGAACGGCTGCTATCCAAGGAAGAGTTCCTTGCGGAAGCGAAATACAGTGCCGTCCTTACACCTGACCCTGGGCCTGCGGAGCTTCTTCTCTCTGCGGGAATCCCATGTGAGCAAATAAACCGTCCGGACAGCGGAATCATCGCCCGCCTCGGATGGGAACACATACTGCGGGCCCACATCGTGCAACCCGACGATCTCGAGGCGAACTACATCCGCCGTTCTGATGCAGAAATATTTTCTCAGCCGCCACGATAAGGAGGGGTGACCTCGCCAATGAAAGTCGCTACAAGGCTCACCTCCAAGTCATACCCATGACCTTCATTCCAATTCGGCCAGCGACGCGCGACGATATTCCGTTGCTTGTCGCCCTTGAGCAAGGCGCACCTACCGCGTCTCATTGGAGCGCCGCTCAATATGAGAGCCGAATCCTAGCTGGCCCCCGGGACGTCTGTTTTCTAGTAGCGGAATCTGGAGTCAAAATTTACGGTTTCCTGTGCGCTCGAATCGTCGCCGGCGAATGGGAAATCGAAAACGTGGCGGTCGACCGGGAGCACCGCCGTCAGGGCATCGCCGACGAACTGATGCGCGCTCTTATCGCGCAATGGAATGATCTCGGCGGCACCGCGCTTCTACTCGAGGTTCGCGAATCCAACGCTCCCGCCCGCGCTCTTTATCTCAAATACGGTCTCCGCGAGGTGGGCCTTCGCCGCTCCTACTACCACGATCCGGTTGAAGACGCGGTCTTGTACGCGCGACAGCGTCCCAGCCAGAAATAACAGGAAGACTTCACCTCCAAGACGGCCGCAAAGTGTTTGCAATCTGGAATCTAGTCACATTTAGACCATCAAATCTGCACAGGTATATGTGCAATTCCATTCCTCGAGCGCCACGCGCATTCTGAGGCAATATACCCTTGAATTCTGATTGAACCCGCCTTCCCCCTGTGCTACTTTCTTAACCGAACATTAATACTCAGGAGGCCCGCAAGGATGCTGACTCCACAAGGCTCTTTCCTGACCGGTCATGAAGAATTCCAGCGACTGGTTCAGGAGCACTCGCAATACTCTCAAAGACTGGAATCCCTCACCCAGAAGCGTTACCTCACCGATGATGAAAAGTTAGAAGAAGTGCGGCTCAAGAAACTCAAGCTGCGCCTCAAAGATCAAATGCAGCATCTGGAGCGCCAGACTCAGCGCCAGTCTGCTTAGTCGAAGTCGGCTTTACATCGTTCTCCGAAATCATAAGTGAAGGTTTGTGTCTACCCAAGGCGCTTGTAAGCGCCTTTTTTCATTGCAGTTATGCAGATTCTTGCCACTCCGCTCTATAATCAACTCAATTCCCATGGTTCGTGACGGATACTTTTACGGGATAGGCAGCCTGCTCGCAGCGGGCGTGATTGCCTGGCTTGCCCCATGGCCGTACGCCGTTCCCATTTTGCTCCTGGGCGCCTTCTGCGTGTGGTTTTTTCGCGATCCGGAGCGCCAAATCCCAAATGTTCCCCGCGCAATCGTCTCCCCGGGCGACGGCAAAGTGACCGACATATCTGTCATCAAAGTCGGGGGAGCCGAGCGTACCCGCATCAGCATTTTTCTGAATGTTTTCAACGTCCACGTCAATCGCTCTCCCATCGCGGGCGTCATCCGCGATGTACGCTATCAGCGTGGAAAATTCCTGAACGCCATGGGCGCCACCTGCGCCGACGAGAACGAGCAAAACATCGCGACCGTAGAAGGCGAAGGCCGCACCGTAACTTTCAAGCAAATTGCCGGCCTGATCGCGCGCCGCATCGTGTTCAACCTGAAAGTCGGCGACCGCGTCGAGCGCGGCCAGCGCGTTGGCCTGATCAAATTCGGGTCGCGCGTGGACGTAATCTTCGACTCGGATGCTGCCATCCAGGTCAAACTCGGCGACCACGTGAAAGGCGGCTCGTCGATTCTCGCCGTGCTGCCGGTGGCGAACACTCGCTCGACCGGCGCTGATCAACGGGAGGCATCCTCATGCAAGGTCTGAACCCGCGCCGTCGGGAAACGGATCGTCCTCACGGTCGCATGCGGAAAGGCATGTACATTCTGCCTTCTCTATTTACCACCGCCAACATCGCAGCCGGATTTTTCGCGATCCTCGAGACCACTCGCGGCACCCTGACCGAGCCTTGGCACCTGGACTTCGCTGCAATGGCGATCGGGTTCGCGGTTTTTTTCGACGGTCTCGATGGCCGCATCGCCCGCATGACCCACACAGAAAGCGATTTCGGCAGGGAACTCGACTCCCTTGCCGATGTGGTCACGTTCGGCGTCGCTCCCGCGCTGCTCGCCTGGATGTGGGGCTTTCACATGCTTCCAACCATGCTTCCGCACGAGTTGCGGGTAAAGGTCATGCAACTCGGCACGATTGCCTGTTTCGCATTCCTGATGGCGGGTGCAAGCCGGTTGGCGCGATTCAACATCACCCACAATCCGCAGCCTTCGAATCCCGGGCGGCCCGGCAAAAAGTATTTCGTCGGAATGCCCATTCCCGCAGGAGCGGGCGTCATCGCAGCTGTCGTGCATTTCCTTGGAGGCGAACCCCTCGTCTCATGGCGCACGTCCGTAAGCTGGCTCCTGATGGTGGTGGTCGTCGGCTACCTCATGGTGAGCACCTGGCGTTTTTATAGTTTCAAGGACATTGATTTCCGGTCCCGCCATCCCTTCCGCCTCATCATCCTGATTGGAGTTCTGATCGCCTCCATCCGCTATTTTTCGGGACCTGTGCTTTTCGGTATTGCCGTGGTCTATATGGCATCCGGCATACTGTGGCGGTTGCAGTGGATCTTCCGGCGCAAGGCTCCGCCTGCACCTCCGCCGTCCCAAGAGGCATCTCTAACATCATGAGTCCTCTCTCGAAATCCGCCGCTTCGCAAGCCGACCTCCGTGGCACCAATCTCTATCGTGTCGCCATCGTCGGCGCGGCCTCGCTGATGGGCAAGGAAATTGCCGAAGTTTTGCGCGATCGTAATTTTCCTGCAGTCGATATCCGCTTACTGGATGATGACAAGTCTCTTGGACAGCTCGAAGCAGTGGGCGACGAAATGAGCTTTATCCAGAGCATTCGCCCCGAACAATTCGAGCGCGTCGATTTCACCTTCTTCGCCTCCGATCCGCGCGCCACAAGAGCAAAATGGAAGACCGTCCGCGATCTAGGGAGCACTATCATCGATCTTTCTGAAGGCCTGGAGGATGAGCCCGGAGCGACCGTCCGCTCACCCTGGATCGAGCGGCAGATCGGTCAACCGGTCCCCCCGCAGTTGCAACCTGGCCCGGTTCTGGTGGCGAATCCCGCAGCAACCACGCTTGCCCTCCTCGCCTTACGCGCGCAAAAGTTCGCCAAAATCGAGCGCATGATCGCGACTGTGTTTGAGCCGGCATCCGAGCGCGGTCAGAAGGGCATGGATGAATTGCACGAGCAAACCGTGAACCTGCTTTCCTTTCAGGATCTGCCGAAGAATGTCTATGACGTGCAGGTGGCTTTCAACATGGTCGCGCGGTATGGGCCTCATTCCGAGCACTCGCTCGATGCCGTTTCCCAGCGCATTCTGAAGCACTACCGGCAGTTCGCCGCCGGAGCAATCGAGCCTTCTTTGCAGGTTGTGCAAGCGCCTGTGTTTCACGGCTACGCGTTCTCCGTTTATCTCGAGTTCGATAAGCCGGTTGCGACCAAGGATCTTTCCGAAGTTCTCGAGGGTGAGCATGTGCTCATAACCAGCCCCGAAGACGCTCCCAACAACGTGAGCGCCGCCGGTCAGGGAGACATTCTTGTTTCGCTCACTAGCGATGCTACTCACAAAAACGGAGTCTGGCTCTGGGCGGCCATCGATAATCTCCGGGTTTCTGCTTTGACCGCGGTCGAATGCGCCGAAAGTCTGACCGCTTCCCGGCCGCGAGGTCAGATTCAATGATGCGCTTGCCTTGGCAACGCTGGGCAATCGAACGCTGGGGAACGAAGCGTTGGGGTGGAAAGCGCTGGGGTCGAGAGCATTGGCGTGCGTTTAAGCGCGGCAGCAATCTGACTGAAAAATGTGCGGCTGCTTTCGCCCTTGCCATACTTTTCATAGCGACTGCCTGTGGATATCACACTGTAGGGCAATCTGATGCGTTGCCTCCGAATATTCGTACCATCGCGATCCCGGGTTTCGTCAGCCACAGCCAGACGTTTCGCGTAGAACAACTGATGACCGACGCGGTCGTTCGCGAGTTCAATACGCGAACTCAATTTCATGTGATCCCTGATACCAAGCACGATGCCGACGCCGTCCTGAAGGCAACCGTGCTGTCAGCGACAGCAGCTCCCCTTGCCTACGACTCACGCACCGGTCGGGCCGCCAGCGCTCTAGTCACGGTGAGCATGCAAGTCACGCTGACCGATCGCCAGGGCAAGGTCGTATTCCAGAATCCGTCATACCTGTTTCACGATGAGTACGAAATCTCGGCCGACCTGCCGCGATTTTTCGAAGAGGATTCTCCCGCCGTCGATCGCCTTTCTCGGGACTTTGCACGTACCCTCGTAGCGAATATTCTAGAGGCGTACTGATGCGCGCCTTCAGCCAAGCCGACCGGTTTTTCTCGGAACTCGAATCACGCAACCTGCGTCCGGCTTACGTGCTGGTCGGCGATGAAGCCTTCTTCCGCAAGCGCTGCCGTGACGCGATCCTCCAGCATATGGTCGCTCCTGACTCCCGTGACTTCAGCGTCTTCGAGTTTGAACTGGGCGAGACTTCGCTCAGCGAGGTACTGGATCGGGCGCGGACGCCTTCCTTGATGGCGCCCTTCCAGGTCTTTTTCGTGCGCGGCGTGAAGACCCTATTCGGACGCGGCTCGAACGACGAAAAGATCTCCGCCATCGAGGAGTACTGCAAGAATCCGAATCCCGACGCTCTGCTTGTCTTCGTCGCCGACCACATCAGCATTCCCGCCGATGTTCGCCGCATGGAGATGACTGACAAGGAGCGCTATCAGAAGATCCGCGAAGATCTCGGCCCGTTCTGCGGCATCGTCGAACTTTCACGCGTCGAAGAAGGCGAAGCCGTCCGCTGGATTGGCGAGTATTGCGCAAGTCGGGGCGTGAAAATCGATCCCGATGGCGCGCGAGAATTAGTCGACGCGCTCGGCGGCGACATGATGATGGTGTCGAATGAGCTCGAGAAGCTGATGCTCTATGTCGGCGAAAAGAAAAAAATCACGCTCGGGGATGTTGAGACCATGGTGCTCGCGGCGAAACAGCGATCTCTTTACGAGCTGACGGATGCCATCTCCTCGAAGGACCGTGTCCGCGCCCTTGAGATTCTCGATTGCCTGCTCTCCACTGGGGACGGAGAAGATGCCGCGATCGGTCATCTTTACATGCTGGCAAAAACCTTTCGCCAGATGCTGGTGATTCTGGAACGGAACGTTCGCGATCAGCGTATGTTGTGGGCTGCGTTGTGGCAGGGCTTTCGTGTCCCGCCCTTCGCGGCCGACGATATCATCCGTCAAGCCCGCCGTTACAAGTCAAAACGCGAACTAACGCGCGCGATTCGTCTGGTTGCGAGAGGCCGATCTCGCGCTTCGCTCTAATCCTCCCGGCAAGCGTCTGATCCTCGAAAAACTGGTGCTTGATCTCGCCAGCGAGCCGAAGGTCGAAACCTCAGGCGGCTGGATGCAGGAAGAATTGCCGGTCTAGCCCGGGCCGTCAGCTGTCAGCCATCAGCTCTCAGCAAAATCCTTAGTCCTTCGCGCCACTATTGGAAAGATGCGACGGCCTCACGGGCGGTTAGTGCGGATTCGATGCAGAAGATATCCCACCACCGCGATATTCACAATGAGCACCAGAACCTTGATCGCACTTGGATGTTGGTGGATTTCGTAAACCTCCACCGGAACCAGCGAGGTTGTGATGATTACGCTGAACCATTCAGCCCAGCGCTTCAACATCCAAAGTCCGATCCCCTCCGTCAGGAATAGCCCCGCGTAAATAAAGCTGATGACTCCCAAGCTTTTTATCTTGTTGGGACTGAGATTGGCTGCTTTCTGAAGTGTCCTGTCGACCAAGCGGTTGCCCGGATCCAAGCCGAGCCTCATCACCCAGTGCTCCAGAACCATGGTCAGATCTTTATGCAGGAGATGCAGGGCGCCCAAACCGACTGCGATTAGCAGAACCGCCTTTAGCAGCTTGAATAACGCAATCAGTCGCACCAGCCTGTCGTTGGATTTCATGTCGGGGACTAGTGAGATTTTCGCGTAGCGCCTGCGATCATAGGGAAACCCGGTGCATTAAGATTCTGGAAGCGTGCCCGAATTTGCATCGCGCCAATGAAAAAGACGTCTCAGTTGGGCCGCATCCGGAATTGCGGCGTCTGTATTCATATTGCACCACGGAAATGACGTAAACCCATTCCCGTCATCGTTTTCCCGGACCCGCATCACTTTACATACTCCTTACACAGCCTTTACTTCATGCGGTGCATTCCTCAGTTCTAATCATTCACAGCAAGTCAATCAACTGAGGAGTACGGAAATGAAGAAAACGGACGTGGGGGTTATTCTGTTGGCAGTGGTGGTTGGTTCTATGGCAATAGCCAAGTCGAGTTCGAAAGCGTCCCGGGTGGAAGCAGAGCAGGCTGCAAATGGCGCGTTCCGCGATGGAGCTTATCTCGCGAAACTTGCCGTACAGAATGGTGAACCTGCGCACATTTCCGTGAGTCGCTGGTCGACCGACGTAGATCGCCAGGCTTTCGTTGCGGGCTACAACCACGGCTATGGACAGAGTCTTGCGGCGATCGCGCACAACAAGGCTACCAGTGCGTCGTTTCGAGATGGGCTGTTCGTGGGCAAGTATGACGCAATGAACAACAACGATCTGCACATTAGCGCCGGGCGCTGGTCTCAGGCCACCGATCGCCAGCTCTTCGAAGCCGGCTACCGCAAAGCCTACGGACAAAACTTCACGGCCCGGACATCACGTGGCAGCCTCAACGAGGCTGCGATGATTAACAAGTAAGAAACCAATCGGCGCCTCAGCGCAGGGACTGCCCGATTGCGAGAGTGGTCGGGCAAAGCCGCGGCTCGGGTCCCGAATATAAAACTGGACGCTACGCCCTATAGGACCGTTCGTCTTAGCTCCGCCAAAACACAATTTATAATACTGAAATCGTGGGGAAAACTATCTCCCGTATCTGACCTCTGGGAAAGGCGCAGTATCGGGAAATCATGAACTTGCTGACAAGAGGCCGAGCCGTCACCTGGCTGGTTTCGTTCGCGCTGGCCTGCGTTCTCGTGCTACTGGCGACCCTACAATACCGCTGGAGCAGCGAAGTCAGCGACGCGGCATCTGCTCGCATGCTGAGTGGTTTGCGAGGCGCGATGGTGAAGTTTCGGGAGGATCTCTCCCGCCAGCTTGGCACGATGTGCTTGGCGTTGGAACCCGAGGCCGGCAAGCTCGCGCCTGATCCCAAGAAGCTTTCGGAAACCGTGGAGAATTGGGAGAGCGCAAATTCACTTCCAAATCTGGTTTCAGATCTTTATGTGGTGAAGTCTGCCCACGAGGATCGCTTGTTCCTCTTCCATTTGCAGCCGCTGGGAAAGTTGGTCCCGGTAGAATGGCCCGCCCAATTCACCACCATCCGCCAAGCGATTCTGGCGCAGTCAGAGAAAAGCGAAATCGATAACTCTGGCGCGATTCCGCAGCCTCCCGCCAATCCACGCGCCGCCCATGCGGTGCAAGTTGGAGGCATTGATGAAGGCCTTTCCATGCTGGTCGTACCGACCGGTCCAAACCACCACAGTTCTTGGCTTCTTGTCGGTATTAATCCCGAGGTGTTAGCACAGCGCGTCTATCCGGACCTCGCACAAGATTATTTCGGAGAG
Source organism: uncultured Acidobacteriaceae bacterium (assembly GCA_963822545.1). Taxonomy (GTDB): domain Bacteria; phylum Acidobacteriota; class Terriglobia; order Terriglobales; family Acidobacteriaceae; genus Acidiflorens. The sequence goes on along the minus strand of CAWGIB010000006.1, from coordinate 454,219 downwards.
TCGCCCGATTATGAACTTGCAGTGATTGCCAGGTCTGACAATCAATCCAAGGTTTTCTATTCTTCAGATGAGGGATTCGGAAACGAAAGACCTGCAGAGACCGACGCCAGCTTGAATCTCTTTGGTCCTCCTTGGACCGCACGCCACGGCGAACCTGCCATAGCCGAGTATTTTCCAGGCGGCCAAGCCGGAAAAGAGAACGCCGTCCGCGAATTCAGCGGCGAGGGCGGAGGCGCCTTTGGCCCGATTCGCTTTGATCCCGTCCACAGTACTGCGGATGATCCGAAATGGCAGATTGTAGCCCGGCATCGCAAAGGTTCCGTCGAAGCAGCCGTAGCGGAAATCCGGCGGTGGAACCTGGCAATCAGCTTTGGCGTGCTCTTGGTACTTGCGGCGTCGATGGCGTTGATCCTGCTTACGAGCCAGCGCGCCCATCGTCTGGCGACGCTCCAAATGGATTTCGTCGCCGGTGTGTCTCACGAATTGCGCACACCCGTTGCGTCCATTCTTTCGATTTCCGACAATCTCGTCGACGGCATCGTCGATAACCCCCAGCAACTCGAGCGTTACGGGAGGCTGATTCGAAGCCAGGCCCGCCAACTCAACCATCTCGTCGAACAAGTTCTGCGATTCTCCGCCACGCGCCGAGCCACTACTGGATACATGGTTCGTCCCGTGCACCTTGCAGAAGTAGTGGACGAAGCTTTAGAGAATACTTCGAACCTCTTGTCTGCTTCGGGATACAGGGTCGAACAGAAAATTGAGTCCGGTCTGGGAACGGTCGAGGCCGATTTTGGCGCCCTTTCTCAATGCCTGCAGAACCTGATCACCAACGCTATCAAGTACGGAGGCGATGATCGCTGGATCGGCATCGAAGTTCGCCACAAAGATGGCGAGGCCCTCCTCACTGTGAAGGACAAAGGAATCGGTATTGAAGACCAGGATTTGAAGCACATCTTTGAACCGTTCTATCGCAGTCCCAAGGTCACTGAGACGCAGATTCATGGAACAGGTCTCGGCCTGGCACTGGCCAAGAGCTTCGCCGATGCGATGGGCGGCCGGTTGACTGTTGAGAGCATTCTTGGGCAAGGCAGTGCATTTACGATTCACTTGCCTTACGGTAAACAACCTGCAGAAGTGGCTAGGCTAGGCGGCGCGAATGTCCCCAATAAGGCAACTTGAAGCGAACGCAATGGACGAACGAATTCTGATTGTAGAAGATGAGGAAGCTTTGCGCGTGGCGCTCTCCGACCGCCTGGAAACCGAAGGCTACGTCGTGGAGACGGCGAGCGACGGCGAAGAAGGATATGGCAAAGCGCTGACTGGAAAATTCGATCTCATCCTGCTCGACCTGATGTTGCCTCGCAAGAAGGGTTTTGACGTCTGCCGTGACGTCCGCAACGCTGGGCTGATGGTGCCCATCATTATCCTGACTGCGCGGGGTGAAACCGTTGACAAGGTCCAGGGACTTAAAATCGGCGCTGATGACTATGTGACCAAGCCCTTCGAAATGCTGGAGGTGATGGCGCGGATCGAGGCGCATCTCCGCCGCAATCCAGCCCCATCACAAACGCAGACCCAAGCCGAGCCCGACGTTCTGGAGTTCGGCGGCGTGAGAGTAGATTTCCGCGGAACTTCAGTCACTCGGAAGGGAAGAGTTGTGCCCCTTTCTGCTCGCGAGTTCCAGCTCCTGAAGTATTTTGTGCAGCATCCCGACGCCACTTTGTCGCGAGAGGTGTTGCTCAAGGAAGTCTGGGGATACAGTACCGGCACCTACACCCGGACCGTCGATGTCCACGTGGCAAGTCTGCGACAGAAGCTCGAAAATGATCCCCGCAGGCCTACTTACCTCGTCACCGTGCTGGGGCTCGGCTATAAGTTCGTCGCGTTATGACCCTCAAAGAGAACAATCTTGGCTTAGGCTAGCGCAGTCATGCTCAACGTGTCCGCCTATCTCGACCGCATCGGGTACTTGGGTCAGATCGATCCCTCGGCTGAAACGCTGCGCGGACTTCACCTCGCGCACATGCTCGCGGTCCCATTCGAAAACCTCGACATTCATCTTGGCCGTCTGATCCCCTGTGACGAAGCGCGCTTCCTTCACAAAATTATCGACGAGCGCCGAGGCGGATTCTGCTACGAACTCAATGGAGCCTTCGCCGCTCTGTTGCGCGCATTGGGATTCAAAGTGACTCTGCTCTCCGCGCGCGTAACTCTCCCCGACGGCAGCGGCGCTGGTCCTGAGTTTGACCACCTCACGCTGCGCGTCGACGTGCATGAAGATGAACCATGGCTGGCCGATGTTGGATTCGGCGACAACTTTCTTGAGCCTTTGCGTCTAGTTTCGAAGCGAAAGCAGCCTCAGGCAGGGCATGTCTATCGGCTGATGGAAGAGCGAGGATGTGTTTCATCTCGAATCGCGAACCAAAGATCAATGGAAGAAACAATATTTGTTCACGCTGCAGCCCCGCCAACTCAGGGATTTTGCAGGCATGTGCCGCTACCACCAGACTTCGCCCGAGTCCCATTTCACTCGCCAGCGAATCTGCTCGCTCGCCACGCCTGGATGGACGCGTCACACTATCCGAATTGAAGCTGATCGAAACCCATGAAGGACGGAAAGAAGAACGCGTGCTCGCCGGAGAGGAAGAATGGCGTGCAGTTCTCCAAGAGCGATTCGCCGTGAACCCTTCCGAAATAAACTGCCGTTAAAACAATTTCCTCAGCCCTGGCCCTTGGACGCCTCAGCAATATTCCGCCGCAAATCCTCCGCCTCAGTGGAGTTTGGTTTGATCTTCGTCAGCCGCTCGAGTTGCTGCCGGGCAAGCGAAGCTTGGCCCGTCTTTACGTATGCCAGTCCAAGATGATAGGCGTACAGCGGATTATCCGGCTCTTTCTTAGCCGCTTCCTGAAACAAGCCAATCGCTGATGTGTAAACGTGTTTCTGAAAGAAAGCCCAGCCCAAAGTGTCAGCGGAGCTCGCATTACCAGGCAGTTGACGGCGAGCCGTCTGCGCCATTGCGAAAGCGACATCCACGTTACCGCCCTGTTGCAACATCACGTACGCCATATTATTCGAGGCCACCGCATCGTCTGGCTTGATCGCAAGAACCTTCTGGTACATCTGGCTTCGCGTGCTCCCAGTCTTGTTTGCTCTCGTAGAGACTGCCTGCCAGCAGATAAAACGTAACCTCTTTCGGATTGTTCTGCGCGCCTCCAAATAGGTCTGCAAGGCAGTGTCCGTCGCTCCCTGCTGACTCTGCACCATCCCGAGTTTTGACCTCGCGCCACGACATTGTTCTTGTTCAATTCTGCTGCCCGCTTGTATTCCGCTTCCGCGCCTCCAAGATCCTTTACCTGGTCCTTCAAAAGATCACCCAGCATGGTATGAAACGCTGAATTGTTGGGATTTTTTGCGATCTGCGCTTTGATGGTCGCGAGTGCCTTGTCGGGCTGTTTTTGCACCAGGTAAACGTTGAGCACGCCCCCGAGCGCGTCCGACTGAATTGGGATCCTGGTCCAATGCCATCTGGTATTGCTTTCTGCGCTTCGCCCGGCTGGTTCTGCGCCATTCGCAGATTCCCGTACTGCACGTAGGCGGCAGCATTGGTTGGATCCTTCTGGATTGATTCTTTTAAGATATTGTTCCGCAGGTCCATATTGGCGCCGATTAATTTCGGCAACGGCACGCAGCAAATAGCCATCGGGTGCTCCGGGCTGCAATGCGATAATCTCGTTTGCTTCCTGGGCCAGCATTGAGGCGTCGCTCGTGCAATCGCCGACCCGGCCAACGCCCGGTGTGCCTCAACGATCCCGGGACGCAGGCGCACCGCTTCTCGCCATTCTGATTCCGCCCGGCTCATGTTTCCGACCTGGTCGAAAGCAAGGCCGAGTTGGTAATGCGCGACCGCATTATCGGAATCGCTCTTCAGCACGTTCTGGAGCGTATCGACGGCAGCGTTTGCCTTCCCGCCATGAATCTCGATCTGCGCTTTGTAGATCTGGGCGTCGCTGTCTCCTGGCTGCGCCTTCAGAATCTCGTCATTCAGCTTGGTCGCCTCGTCCAGATGGTCTTTCATAATGAGAAGCTGGATGTAATTCCTCTTTACGACCGGGTCACGCGCGTGGTCTTTGTACAAGCGAGGCGTATTCCGCGAGCGCTTTATCGATCTGGTTTGTGGAAATGTAGAGATTCCCCAGCATGCAGTAGCCGACCGTGTCTTCCGGAAAGTCTTTCTTCGACTCGCGGAGATAATTCTCCGCCTCGCCCAGCTTATTTTCCGCCAGGAATAAGCTCGCCAGAGAAAGTCGTGGAGCTGGATCCTTGCCGGCGCATTCTGAATGCCTTGACGGAAAGTCTGCTCGGCCTCCGGAAATCTTCCGCGGCTCTGATAAAAATTCCCCAGAGCAACCCGAGCGTCAGTAGATTTGGGATTGAGTTCGACAGCTTTCTTCAAGTTAGCTTCAGCTTCTGCCCATTGTTGTTCCTGGGCCTCCAGCATGCCCAGGCTCAGATAGCTGTCAGACCGCTTCGGATCCAGTTGCAGAGCCTTGTGTAAGGCAACCAGCGCCGCAGCCGTGTCATGCGTACCGGAATTGTAATAGGAAGCCAGGGTCAAATAGACCTCAGGGTTGTTGGGCTGCTTCTGTTGGAGCACGTCAAGTTGTTCTTTGGCGGCTGCGAATTCGTTGGCAAAATCAATAGTCTCGCCATCTCCAGGCGCGCATCATTGTGGTCGGGTTGATCTGGATAGTGGTCGTAAATTCTTGCACTCGCTCCCGGCCATTGGCCGAGTTTCATCGCCGTGCGGCCCATCTGGTAATGGGCTTCCGCGAAATTCGAATCCACCTGAATCGCATTCCGGAATTGAATGGCTCGCCTCGCGAAACTGGCCCTTCTCGAATAACGCTCGCCACTCTCCAAATACTTCTGCTTCCGGACGTTTGGATCCTTCGAACATCCCGGCAATGCTGCCAGCAAACACAGACTGCCAGTGCAACGCAAAACCACGATCCCCGAGCTTCCCGCATTTCTGTAACCCTCAATTACTCAACTGTTTTGAATCACTTCTGATGGCACTAAAGTACTACTCAGGACGTATTGCGAAAAGTTACTGCCGTCATTATCGCAAAATCGGCCCCCGGACGGTCCGTTTTTGGCTGATTTTCCAGCATACGCTGGGGACAGCTGCTTTGGTAATCTGCCCATCGCGCGATCCCAGTGTCATAGTCGAATTGGCTATGACCCACTTCCCCCAACTCGACGCCAATCAGCGTGCGCCCAGACTACAACTTAATGGATCTGTTGCTGCCGCCATTCTTGTCAGAAGGCGGCCAGCGTGCGCGCGCAAAACTTCAATCCGTTTCCATCACCGGCGGCCTGCTTCAAGTGCAAAGAGAGCTCTCCACCGGCGATTTCGTGGAAATTGCATTTCAAAGCCGTTCCGGCCCCATCTACGCGATGGCGGAAATGCTCCGGCCAACACGCAAGCTTCAAACCGCATGCCTGCAGCCCTTCCGCTTTGTGGCTCTGGGCGATGACGATCATCGTAAACTGCGCAATGCCATCGATACGGCTTTGGACAAGGATCTACTTCAACCCGGTTCGGGCCAGTCTCCAGCGTCCACATTTCTAACTGCGTTCGTTGCTTGAGGCGACCGGTAGGCCTTGCCCGTCTTGTCGCTATACTGAATTCCCAGACTGAATGTGTCGGTCTGAACCCTTCAGCATGACAAGCGAGACCATGACGCATTCCGCCGAGGAGACGATCGCCTTTGGACGGATCCTCGCCCGCGAGCTCTCTCCTCCGCTGATCGTGCTTCTGCGTGGTGACTTGGGCGCCGGGAAGACTACGCTCGTCAAAGGGTATTGCCGAGGGTTTCGAAGCTGCTCGCGCAGACGAGGTGACCAGTCCCACTTTCACGCTGGTTCATGATTATCGCGGAGCCCGCGCCAACCTTTACCACATCGATCTCTACCGCATTGAGACTCAACGCGAACTGGAATCGCTTGCCTTGGACGATCTGCTCGCTCCCGACAGCATCTTACTGATAGAGTGGGGAGAGAAATTTCCGCGTCTGCAACGGGATCGCGACATCGAAATTCGCCTGGAGAGAGTGGGAGAAAACGGGCGCAGAATTCAGCTGACAAGCCGCTGATTTCGCGAGCCGGGCGGGTTTACTTTACCGGATCGGAGTCATCAATACATTGAAACGTACGAATGTTGTCGTTTGTCTTTTATTTGTCGCATCTCTCTGCCACGCTCAAACGTCTCACTCGCAAACCTCCAGTCAGAACCAGACCACCCGCGGCTCCGCAAACGCCGGCGGATAACAGCCAGGATTCGAGCGCCGGCAAAACCCGCAACCGGGCAGTCCGGAAACCCCGACGACCAGAAAAAGGACAAGCCAAGCCAGACCGCAAAAGACGCGGCGAAGGGCGCATCAGACACGCCCGGCACATCCAAAGACCGGCTCTTCTTCGCGCTCCCCAACTTCCTCACTGTAGAAAATGCCGGCAATGTTCCGCCGCTGACGACCGCTGAAAAATTCAAGGTCGTGGCGCGAGGATCGTTCGATCCAATTCAGATCGTTTGGTACGGTGCGCTCTCCGGTATCAGCCAAGCCGAAAACAGCGAGCCAGGGTACGGACAAGGCGCGGAGGGCTATGGCAAACGGTACGGAGCATACGCAGCCGACGGCACCATCGAGAATTTTTTTGTGGGCGCTATCTTGCCATCCATGCTGCATCAGGATCCGCGGTTCTTCCCGAAGATCCGAGGGCACTTTTTTTAATCGCGCCGAGTATGGCGTGAGCAGGATTTTCGTAACCCGTACCGACTCGGGCAAAACCCAGTTCAACTACTCCGAAATCTTCGGAAGCGCGATTGCCGCCGCGATCTCCACCTACAGCTATCACCCGCACCCCGGCTACCATCCGATACCCGGCGAGAACGTCCCTTACGTCGCTAGTGATCGTACCGTGAGCAACACGCTCAGCGTCTGGGGATCGCAGGTTGGCTATGATGCGATTACGCTCGTGGTCAAAGAATTTTGGCCGGATATTCGCCGCAAACTCAAGAAGCAACCTTCTGTCGCCGCACAATAGTTGCTGGTCAGTAATTGCGCGGACGAACTGGGTGAGAAGATTAGCGGTGGGCAACTTGCTGTGTGAGAAGCAGCCGAAGGCACGCCACGGGCGCGCTCCATTCGCGGGCGATTGAGAAAAGCATCGCCGCTGCGAACACGCAAAATACTAGAGTGCGGTTCTTCATACCTCTAATAGGATGCTTGCGACCAGGAAGATTGCGCAAATCTTTGGCGATCACGCGGCGCTGGGTTTCTTAGGCAGTTCAGGATAAGGTTGAGTGGAGGCTCAGGATGCGTACTCAGCCATCTTGCGTCCCGAGTCGTCAATTTCGCATCCAAATATCGATGCCATCGAACACACAATCACCGCTAGATAAGAGGAACGGTCAGAAAAGCGACGGCCGAGGACCTTAAAATCGGCGTCATCTGCGCCGATCGCGACGGCAATCGCATCCGCATCGACCACCTCGATCTGTTGGCTGGCAAGCTCTCGTATCATTTCCTGAATGATGAACTACGCGTCCAGGAAGGCGTTCAGGAAGTTCCAATTGAGAAGTTTCTATCCGAAGGCTGGTACGTCGCTACCTCTTCCGGCACACTCTAGCCATCTCAGCGCGGTAGCGAGTTAGGCGTATCTTGTATGTCCAGTAGTTATAACTTCCCCAGATTCTAGCGGACTAACCTGCCAAGTTGTGATAAAAGCGATGCCTGGGTGGGTAGTGACATGAAACGATTATTACTGTTGGTTGCTCTTCTGGAAGTTGTTTTGTTCGCGCAGGAGCCGGTTGCTGACCTTCCGCAAGTAACCATCCGCGCTTCGACGCACATGGTCGTAGTGGATGTGATCGTATCGGACAAAGCAGGCAATCCCGTGATCGGGTTGCAACCAAGCGACTTCTCTGTGACCGAAGATGGAAAGGCGCAGAAGATTGAGGCTTTCCGCTTCGAAGGACCAGTTCCTATCGAGAACCACCCTCCTGCTCTCCTCCCGGCACACGTGTATACCAATCGCATAGCGTACAAAGCACCGGCAGGACCTTTGACCATTATCGTTCTTGATGGCGTGAATACGGCCCTGCGTGATCAGATGTATGCCCGGATACAGTTGGTTAAGTATCTGGAAACACAACTTCGGCCTGACCAGCGCATCGCGGTCTTTGCATTGACTGGACAGCTACATCTCTTGCAGGATTTCACCAGTGATCCAACTCTGCTCTTAAAGAATGTGGAGCACTTCTTGGCGCAGGATCCTAGCGGATTAAGGATAGAAGACGAGGCCATGCAACCGGAGAAGCGCTATATCTCCACTATGCGTAGCGATCCAACGCTTATGCAATATCCGAGATTTCAGGAAATGTTGCTGGAACGCGGAGCAGTCGCTTACGGGGCGAGAGTTGCCGAGACCCTTTCTGCGTTCCGAACTATCGCCGGCACCGTAGACAATTATCCGGGCCGAAAGAAACTGATTTGGATTTCAAGCTCATTTCCATTGGTTTTCGTAGCTGATTCCAGTCTCTCTTTAAACGGTGCGCAGAGAATTTTCGTCGATAGCAACGTGCACGCGGATGCCAGGTTGACCGCCCGTCGGCTCGCCCAAGCGCAGATCGCCGTCTATCCAGTTGACCCTCGGGGACTGGTCGGGGCCGCCATCGAAGACGCCAGCCGCAATCTGACCGATGCCATGGGGAACGTCTACGCAGGCGGAGACTTTGCCGACCAACTGCAGCGTAAAAGCTCTGTGCTAAGCGGCCAGGGGACGATGGAAGATTTTGCCAACGAAACCGGCGGAATCGCCTACATGAACCAGAACGAAATTTCAAAGGCGGTCGCTCTCAGCGCTGCCGACGGTTCGTCTTACTACACCCTTGCTTACTATCCCACCAACAAGGATTGGAGCGAGAAGTTCCGCAATATAACGGTTAAGGTCGCAAGACCCAATACCCATTTGCGCTACCGGCGCGGCTATTACGCAACGGATTCTGCTCGCGGTAAAGCTATTGCCGAGGCCGACCTCACTGCTGCCTTACAAGGCGAATTTGTGGGCGAGACATCCGTGATCTTCGATGCCCGCGTTATTCCCCCTGCGCCTGGTGCTACCGTCAACGTGCCGGTTGAGTTTCTGGTGAACACCAACACGCTCTCTTACGAACCGGGTCCGAATGGAACGCGCCACTATATGCTCGATTTCCACGTTAGTGCGTTTGCTTCCGATGGAAAAGTGGCTGCACACTTGGATAAGACGTTCAACGCGACTGCAACAGCCGCTGAGAATGAAAGCCTGCTCCAGCGCGGATTGCCACTTAAAGCCGCTCTCGACTTGCCGGCGGGAACTTACCGGATGCGCTTGATCGTCCGGGATGGCCGCACCGGACTGCTCGGCAGCTTGGAGCTACCCCTTGTACTCGATCAAACCGAAGCTAAGAAGTAAGAGACGATAGCTCGAGCGCTAGCATGTCTCATGTCCGCAACCCTCTGGGGCGCCATCTCAGAATCCCATGATGTTGTACCCGGAATCTACGTAGGTCGTCTCGCCTGTGATTCCTGAGCTTGCGTCGGATGCCAGAAAGATTCCAGTGCTTCCGACTTCGGCGACCTCTACGTTTCGTTGCAGCGGCGCGAGCTCGGCAGCGGCGCACGCTCGGCATGCGACTTCAACATGTCACCGAGGCCCGAGATGCCGCGCCGCACCAAGGTCTTTGATTTGGCCCAGCCGAAATTGCGTTGGCTCGATTTTTTTCTTCCTAAATCCCGGCAGTCTCTAAAGGGTTGTGCCGTTACCACGTGAATTGGTTGCTAATGCGACAGGTAACCGGATTCCATCGGCAGTTTGCCGTCAACCTTGATTACGATTACTCGATCATTGATCGAGTTTTCTTTAACTAACCCGATTGCACCGGGTGTCGAGGCGACAGCCTCAATCACCTCAGCATCGGATGCGACCTCCCGGATTGAATCCTTGCGACTGCCGAGCATCGCCTTGAAATCGGCAGTCGTCATCTTTGTTAAGTGCGCCAGGGTGCTGATCTCATCAGGCGATACTTGGTGCAGTACCAGGATCACGTTGCGGCCATCCGGCCACTTCTTCACCTCGCCCCTGAAAATCTTCGCCAGGTGTGCCGAGGTGACAGTTTGAACCTTATTGTCCTTGCCCGTCACAACGGCCATGTGGTGGGCCAGGCAAGGGGTTAGCAGGAACACCACCGAAACGAGCGTGCCGATAATGTGACGTTGTCTCATGAATCCATCCTGTTCTCAAAGAGGGTACGTCAAGCAGCGGCGAAAATGCAGGTCAACAGTTTGTCAAAAACTCCGCCGCGAACCAACCTGATCAACGCGCTTTCACCAGATCGCTAAAATCCCATGATGTTGTACCCGCAATCGACGTAGATTGTCTCGCCTGTGATCCCCGAACTTGCGTCGGATGCCAGAAAGACTCCGGTGCTTCCGACTTCGGCGACCTCTACGTTTCGTTGCAGCGGCGCCCGCTCGGCATGCGACTTCAACATGTCACCGAGTCCTGAGATGCCGCGCGCAGCAAGGGTTTTAATCGGCCCTGCCGAAATTGCGTTGACCCGAATCTTCTTTCTTCCCAAATCCTGCGCCAGGTAGCGTACCGAGCATTCGAGAGCTGCTTTCGCTACGCCCATCACGTTGTAATGTGGCACAACTTTTTCCGCGCCATAGTACGTCATTGTGATGATGCTGCCGCCATCTTCCATCAAGGGTGCCGCCGCCCTCGACACCGCGATCAAGCGAATACACACTTACATCATGCGCCACTCGGAATCCCTCGCGCGTAGTGTTTACGAAATCGCCTTTCAGTTCTTCGGCTGGAGCGTAAGCCACGCTATGCACCAGCGCATGAAGTCTTGCCGTAACGAGCTTTCAACTTTTCGAAGAGCTTTGCGATCTCATCGTCCTTTGATACATCGCACATGAATGCTTCCGCGCCCGGCAGCGATAGGATCAGATCTTTCGCTTCCATCTCCATGCGCTCGTTCTGGTAGGTGATAGCAAGATTTGCGCCCGCCGTCATGCAGCCCCTGCGCAATCGCCCACGCGATCGAACGCTTGTTGGCTACTCCGAAGACGACTGCCGTCTTGCCCTTCAGGTCTTCAAACATTCCAGAGCTCTCCTCGTCGGAAAAAGAATATCAGTTAAGACGTCCGGTTGCTGCGTTCCACGCGGCCGGAAAAACCTACCACAGAGATACAGAGACCCAAATCACCATAAAAACTTCTAGGTCTGTCATCATCACAAAAAAATCAATCTTGTCATCCCGAACGAAGTGACGGATCTGCAGTCCCGCCGCGGCTTCGTTGCCCCGGCCAATCATCGATTCGAAACCCAGAATTAGCTTCCCTCTGTGACTCTGCGTCTCTGTGGTGGATCGGATCTGTGTTTGGTTTTAGTCGGCAGGCGTCGCCACGGCCTTGGCGGCCTTAACCGGCCAGCATGCACTGCCAAAGGCCACCGCATACACCGCGGCGATCACTCCAAATCCCGCTGCCAGGCTAACTCGCGAGGCGACCGCCCCGACTAGAAATCCAAGAATAATTTGCAGCAAAGTTCCAAAGAAGTAGAAGGTATTTTGGACGCGTCCCATGAACTGCGGTGGCACCTGTTCCATCAGGCTGGTGTTCATGGCGACGCCGCTGACGCCGCGCGCTGATCCCATCACGCCATAGAGCATCACAGCGAGCGCCAGCCAAGGCGAAAATGGCGAGAGCGCCATACCCACGGTAAGCAGAAGCATCGAGAGCGCGATCGACCAGCGCGCTCCCACGCGGCGCATCAGGAACGGGACATACAGCACGCTCAGGAAAGCGCCGACCCCCCAACCACCATTCAGCCAGCCATATCCGGTAGCGCCGGCATGGAAGACGCGATCACTGAGCGGGGCCGTCACTACTACACCAGTCATCATCGCGCCCAGAAACAGTGCCCAACTCGAGCCAAGGAAAACGACGTGAGGACGCTCGCGAAGAAATGTCAGACCTTCGCGCATCTCGCGCCAGAATTTTCCGACCGCCGTCTCGGCGACTTCGATGTCGTGCCTAAGTTCGGCAGCGCGCGGCACCACGTGCCGTCCTCGGCGCACTGCGAAGTAGCACAGGAAGGAAACGACATAGGTGCTGACGTCGATCAAAAGCACTCCACCGAGTCCGATGTGTTCATAGACGAAGCCGACGACTGCGCCGGCAATCATCCACCCGCCCTGCACGCCAGCCATCAGCACGGTGTTCGAGTGCACGAACTCGTCTCCCGGGGTAAGTTCCTGGATCAGCGCCGTGATCGTCGGCCAGAACATCCAGAAGCCTGCCGCGACCAGCGTGTTCATCAGATAGAGTTGCCAGACCTGCACGCGACCGAGGAAGGCCAGGGTCATAACAAAAGCAATGACGATGGCGCGCGCCGCGTCGAGCATCATCACCAGACGACGCCGGTCTTCCCGGTCGATGATCACGCCGGTGAAGGGAAGCATCAGCATGGCGGGGACCGTCTGAAGGACGGCTAGCGTCCCCAGCGCCATTTCGGAATGGGTCTTCTGCAGGATGGTCCAGGCCACGGCGGCGGAGTTCATCCCGCTGCCGAGCATGGAGATCACATTCGCCGCAAACACGAAACGCAGCGAGCGTTTCTGCAGAATTTCGAGCATAGTTCAAATCTAGCACGAGGCGGCTCTCGACTTTAGGCCCCTCGGGCCCTCGGATTTCGGCCTTCGTTTCTCGCGTAGTGTTCCACGTGGAACATGACAGTAATGTACATACAATATGATATGTATAACGCCCCGTAAATACCTTGATTTCTTGCTGATAGACGGGCGAGATGGGTTGCGGGATTTGTGTCTTCTTGATTCGTCCACAAAATAACTAGGAAGAATTTACACTAATGGTCTGGAGTGTCACACTATTTAGAGTGGGGACCGTATGTGTCGGAATATCAAGACTCTTTTTAACTTTGATCCACCGGTGACTGAGGATGAAGTGCGGGCGGCATCGCTTCAGTTCGTAAGAAAAATCAGCGGGTTTACGAAACCGTCGAAGGCGAATGAGGAAGCGTTTCTGGCGGCGATCGAAGACGTGGCGGCTGTTTCAATGAGATTGTTGCGCTCGCTGGAGACGACTGCGCCGCCCAAGAATCGCGAGGAAGAGGCGGCTAAAGCCAAGGCTCGCGCCGTCGAAAGGTTTGGGGACTAGGCTCTAGCTCGCCTCTCGATTGTAGGCGCTTGCAGTGGAGAAAGCTTTGCTGCCAGCTATTTCAAGCCTTTGATCACGTAAGCCTCCGACAAATTGCGCACGTAGATGTAGGCGTAGGCATTATCGTCATCGGATAGAAGGGGACCACTGGACTCGGAGACGCCCGTGCCTGCCTCTGTTCCAAAGCTTTTCCAGTAGTCCATTTTTCCCGTGGTGACGTTTACTTTAAAAACCTGGGCGGTCTTGTCGCCGTGAGTGGAGACGGCGTATACCGACGCGCCATCCGACGACCAGCCGCACACGTAGTACTTTGAATCGAGTCCGGGAATCGCGTGGAAACTTTCACCCTCGACTGGCCAGACACCATGTTTTCCATCTGGGCCCAGGACGGCGACATTGCGGCCGTCGTGAGAGAGTACAACGCCAGCCGTGCCTTCAGGAGTGATGGGTTTGGAATCGCCGCTCTTCAGGTCAATGATGTAATCGCGGGGACCGTGGCCCTTTTCAATTCCCGAGGCGATTAAGCGCTTGCCATCGGGTAGAAAAGCGACTCTGCCGTAGTCCACTGCATCGTGGGTGAGTTGCCGGGCTTCACCGGCTCCGGTGGGAACAAGGTTCAGCGGGCCTCCTCGTGCGGGTTTCGTGATCACCCATTTTGCATCGGAAGATATGGCTTCGCCCAATCCCTCACCCATGCGAGCCGGCGGCGAGCCATCGGTATCGCGGACGAAAACCGTGTAATTCGGGCCGCCACCATCACCTTCCTCCTCGAAGAGGACTTTCTTTCCGTCTGGTGTAAGGCCGCGCATGATGGACCATCCGAACCAGCCAAGATCGCGCTCCTCTTTTGCCCCGGGTCCGCGACCGCGAATCCCGATGCGCACGTGATTGGTCACTGCCAGTGTGACGCCATTGCGAAGGTCCTGCAGCCACATGCCTCCGGGAACGTTGGTGATGGTGCGCAGTTTTCCTGAGAGAGTGACGGCGCGCGGGTTAGCAGCACTGCCGGTGTTGGTTGAGGTGAACCAGACCTCATCGCCGGATGGGGACCAGAGAATGCCCTCGATCGAGGTCCATCCGGAGGACAGTTTCTTTTCTTTGCCGGCACCATCGGCGGCGATCACGGCAACTGAGCCTTCGTCGTCCCCACCGGGATTTTCATGGTCGCCAAATGCGATCCATTTGCCGTCGGGCGAAATCTTGGGTTGGCTGATCCAGTCGATTCCCTCGAACAGCACCTTGCCGATGGGATATTCCAAACGCCAGTGGCTGTTTTCGGGCATGTAGCGGACGATCGCCAAACTGTCGCCGTTAGGGGAAAAGTCGGCATCCTGCACGTTGTCGAGTACTTCGCGCGGAGTGCCTCCACTGAGGGGAACACGCGCGAGGGTTCCGCTGCGTGCATAGCCACTGTAGCGCACGGTGTGGAGACGGATGGCGAGCTCTCCGGCTTTGGAGATGGCGAGGATTTCGGCGTCCTTGATGCCGAGTTCGCGCGAGCCCGGATCGTCAGCCCGAGACATGTAAAGCTGGTTCTCACCGCCGTCCCAGGATGCGCTGTAAATCATGCTGCCATCGGGCGTGAAGCGGGCGTTGCCGATGGAGCCGGTGCGGAAGGTGATCTGCTGGTATTCGGCTTGTAGTGTGTGGGCGCTTTTACCAATCCACCAGCCGAGTCGCGTAAATCGCTCCAGCGATAACGTAGACCAGCCGCGATCGCTGCGAGGAGCGTTTTGCGCGGGCGTATTGCGGCTTCGGCCGCTGAGACTCGGGCCGTGCTGCCGGAGAGTCCGGACAGATGTTCGAGATCGAAGGCGATGTCGCTGGCGGAATGAAAACGCGACTCGGGATTTTTTTCAAGACAGTGCTGCACGATGCGCTCGAGCGCGGGTGAAACATTTCGATTGGTCTCGCTCAGCTCGGGAGGATCTTCCTTCAGAATCGAACTCATGGTGTCGGCAGGCGTGTTGCCGTGGAAGGCGCGCTTGCCGGAGAGCATCTCGTAGAGGATGGCGCCGAAGCTGAAAATGTCGGAGCGCGGATCGAGCGCCATGCCGCGGACCTGCTCAGGCGACATGTATCCGGCGGTGCCCATCACAAGCCCGGCCTCGGTGCCCCCGTGGGTCACGGTTGCCATAGAGGTGTGGGAGCTGGCATCGACCTGCGTCAGTTTGGCGAGACCGAAGTCGAGAATCTTGACGCGTCCATCTTTGGTGATGAATAAGTTTTCGGGTTTGAGATCGCGATGGATGATGCCCTTTTCGTGGGCGGCGGCGAGGCCATGCGCGATTTGCAAAGCGTAGTCGAGGGCTTTGCGTTGAGCAATCGAGCCCGCTGCGCAGGCGTTCGCGGAGCGTTTCGCCCTCGAGGAGTTCGGAGACTACGTAGGGCGAGCCCTCGCCGGTGCCGATGTCGAAGACGGCCAGAATGTTCGGATGGTTCAGGGCCGCAGTGGCGAGGGCTTCCTGTTCGAAGCGGCGAAGGCGATCGGCATCGAGCGAGAGCGCTTGCGGCAAAACCTTGATGGCTACTTCACGTTTGAGGCGGGAGTCGCGGGCGCGGTAGACCTCGCCCATGCCACCAGCGCCGAGGAGAGAAACGATTTCATAGGGACCGAGTTTGGTGCCAGAGGCCAGGTTCATTGGTGGGCGAGATTATAGCCTAGGCTCGGAATTCCGGTTCTTGGCTTTCGGCTTACCGCTCACCGCCCGTTCTGAATTACAACCTGTGGGCCAGGACACATACGGCGAGCATGAAGAAGTACATGGCTGAGAATCCTGCTGCGAGGACCAGGGCTTGGGTCAGCCAGAAGCGCCTCTTTAGATAGACCGTCTGCTGGTAGATGAAGTTTGGAAAGAAAATCGACGACCAGTAGAGAGCCTGCACAGCCGGAGCTTCGCGATAGATTTTCGTGAGCACCAGGTAGAGCATGGCGATCACGAGGGCGGTTCCGATCGAGAGCCAATAGGCGATCCGGCGTTCGGCGGGGGAAAGTTTCGGGCCTCCGACGGCGCAGCGTTGGAACATTGCGAGTGTCATCGTGTCTTCTCCTTGAACCGGTGTCGAACTGGAATCTTGAATTTGAGGGTGAAGGTGCGCGTCGACGGCACCGCCCAAGACGTCGACGAAGAGGCCGACGGAGGTGCGCTGTGTCGCGAGCACGGCGGCAAATTCGTCGCCGTAGCGCGCACGCCAGCGTGCGGGATAGAGCCGCAGAAGCCATTTCATGCGCTGGCCAGTCTCCGCTGGCCGGTGCGGGCTACCGCCATCATGGAATCGAGGCGGGCTCGCAAGGCGCGCGCGCCAAGAGCGGTGAGGCGATAGGGATTGCGGCGGTCTTCGCTCTTCAGCGGCTCAATCAGGCCGCGGGACTCCAGACGGGCAAGGGCTCCGTAGAGGGTTCCCGGACCTAAACGCACGCCTGCGATGGCCTCGATATCTTCGGTCATGGAATAGCCGTGGCGCGGTTCCTCAGCCAGGCTGATCAGGATCAGCAAGGCGGGTTCGGAGAAGCGGCCAAAATCGTCCAGTTCGGTGGGGTCGTTAGTTTTTCTGGGCCATAAGTATCGTCCCGCGTAATACGTGGTACGTATTACGTATGACGATATAGTACGTGGGGCGTAGTAGCGTGTCAAGGGAGAAATGCGCGAATTATGCTTCGGACACTCACGCTACCGCTTGACGGCATGACGCAAGCCAGCTCTCAGCTACCGGCGAAGATCTGCCTCTAGTTCTCCGTTTCCACCGGAGCGGCCTTTGGAGCGGGCAGTGCCTTACCGGGCTTGGCGGGCCTGGCTGGGGTCGCGGGGGCTGCAGGAGCGACTTGTCCCACCGTCCCTTTGCGAAGTTCGATGGTGCCTTTGTCGCAATTGATGGCCATGCGGGGGCCGTTGCTGCCGATCGAACCGCTTGCACTCGACTGGTGTTCGTGCTCTTCAACTTTGATCTCCTCAAAGTCGCTGGAGATTTCTCCGCTGCGAGTCCGGGCTTCGACCTTCAGAGGAGTGTTAGGCGGAATGGTGATCTGCACATCTCCCTTGCGATTATCGATCTGAATATTGCCGGGTTTGTGCAGACCGACTTCGACTGTTCCGTTGGTATCTTCGAGGCGCAGGTCGCCCGTGAGGCCTTCGAGCGCGATGTCTTTCGATCGTGTCGTCAAGCGCATGGGGCCGAATAACGTGTCAGCTCGCAGATCGCCTGAGTCCAGATCGAGGCGACCATCGAGGCGCGCAAATTCCATATCTGTGCGCGAGGAATGAAAACTCACCGTTTTGCTCACACGCACGAGGCGCACGCTCTCCTGGAACTCACCATTCAGGTGAACGGCGCCCTCGACGTCTTCGACGGCAATTTCGTTGGTGCGGCCCTGGATTGTGACATCACCCTTCACATGTTGAAGGCGCGCCGAACTCCGTTCGAGGCTAAGCGTCGCGTTGCCGGTCAGGTCATTGATGTTGATTTCGCCACGCTGGTGATTGATCTCGACGCTTCCCGTCAGACCCGCAATGTTGACATCGCCTCTGCGTGAAGTAGTAACCAGGTTCATGTTGCGAGGGAGGTACACATCCATGTCTACGCTGACGCCTTTGTCACCGACGGCTTGCGTATTCGCATTCAGAACCACAACTTTATCGGACTGAGTGACCGTGATGTTGGTCTTCGTGTTGTAGGTGTCGGCATCTTGTTGGTTGCCGGCATGAACTTTTTTCCGCCAGGATACTTTCAGGTTCTTGTCATCCGAAACGTTGACGGTGATTGTGCCCCGGTCATCGTAAATGCGGACACCGGTGGTTCCTGTGGGCAGATCGCTGGCTGAGGTCGCCGCTGTAATCGAAGGTTGATCCGCCAAAAATTTCATCGACATCGCTGTCGTCGATCTGAAGCTGATCGCGGATGTTGCCCCAGTTCACACGCGACGCTCCGGTCGCGAGCAATCCGGCCACGATCAGGAAGGCCATGAGGAAGACGCCGCCGACGCCGATGCCGCGCGAGGGAAATCCGGCGCGCTTGGCTTGCTCGTGCTCGATAAGCTTGATGATGCCCCACAGAATAAGCAGCGCGGGCCAGTAGCGGCCGAACATCAAGATCAGGCCGTGCCAGTTCAGAATTCCCATCGTGCCCATGAGGAACAGGCCGCCGATGACGATCAGAACGATGGCTCCGGCAATCGAGCGTGGCGGACGAGGCGGCAGCGGTGCCTGCGGTGGCGGTTGCATCACTGGACTAACCATTGTTCACCTCACTCGCTTTCACGTCGCCGGACGGACGCGGGTGGCGGGGCAACTGGTGGCGGCACATCCGGTGGTGGTACAACTGGAGGAGGCGAGAACCCGCCTCCCGATTGCGCCGGAGGAGCGCCAGGATAATTGCCTCCGGAACCCCAGTGCGAATCGGATCCCTGAAGAAGCTTTACAGCTCCGATCACGAGCAGAATTACGGGCCAGGTGCGATGAAAGCTTGCAGCACCCGCGGTCTCCAGCAGAAAGAGCGTGCCGACCGTGAACAGCACTGCAGGCCCCATGAGCCGGCGCTTGCGTGATAGTGGGTCGGTGCAAGCCTCTCCGAGAAGTCCGTAGTTGCGTGCAAACAGCCAGGCTCCCAGGAACATCAGGAGCAGAGGCCAGAAGCGATCAAAGCCGAAGGCAAAGAATCCGGCAGTGTGCAGCAGAAACAGCACACCGAGAACGATCAGGATAATCGCGCCTGTCGGAATCTTCGACATGTCGCTCTTCGTGCCCTGAGTTCCAGCTCCGAAGCTGGCAGCGAGTCCATAGGGATCAGGAGGTGGTAGTCCGGCCTGAATGGCGCGTGCCGAGCGCACTGCATCGAAAATCTGGTACACGATGAAAAACGCGATTCCAAATCCGCAGATCGCGGGCAGTACGTCGCTGCCGCTGACGTTGCATCCGGCGATCAGCAATCCAAAAATCGCGAGATGCGCGAGTCCCTTGGCGTATTGACCGGTATAGACTGCACCGACGCCGAACGGAAACACTCCTGCGAGAATTCCGGCCACTGTGGGATTCGGGCCGCTGCCGGGAGCGGGCGCGCCGGGACGCGGCGGTATAGGCGGCGCGGGCGGAACGGCAAATGTTGGGGGCACGGCTCCGGCGGGAGGCACGGTGCCGGAAACAAAGCCGGCAGCGGGCGCGCCGCTTTCCATGCGAGCTCCCAAACAGTCTTCGCAATAGATCACGCCCCGAACAGGGCGAGTGCAGTTCGCGCACAGCGGCTTTCCGCAAGTGCGGCAATAGGCCACCGCTGACGCATCAGCATGATTGGCGCAGTTCATACGAACCTCCGGGTGGTGCTCAGGGTATCGGAAACACAGCCGCGAGTCTCGAGGATCGAGGCTCGAGCAGACGAAGTCTGGCTGACGGCTGATGGCTCACAGTTCATTCGTTTTCGACTGGAAACCTCATTCGACTGCTCCATAAAAGCAGCCAATACGGTCTGGCCCTGGTCACGGGAGTAGTTGCGATCCTGTTTCTGGTCGGGTTGTCCACTGGTATCGTTCTTGCGATTTTCCTTCTGTGGTTGTTGGGCCGGGTTCAGCGGGCGTGGTGGCACGCTTGAACTCGCGGACTTTGGATTCGATCTCGTAGACGAAGCGAATATTGTCGTAGTACTTCACGACTTTGATCTGTGCGTCGTTGTAAGCGTGGCGAATTGCCGCGGGCCGCAGATCAACTTTTGCCATATCGGCAGGTTTCACGCCGGCGAGGTTTAGAAGCATCGAGAAGGAAAAGAAGACCATCCCGAATGACATCGCAAACCGCGGCTGGCGAACAAATCTAAATGCTGGCGTGAACCAGGAGTCCCACCACTCGCGCAGGCGTTCGCCGCGTGGGGTATTCCGCAACGCGTCGGAGGCGCTTGCCGTCCGTGTGCTCACAACGCCGCTGGTCGCAACCAGAATGTTGTGGACCAGATAGGCCGGCGGTTCAACTGGCTCGAGTGACCGCAACAGGTTCCGGCCCGACTCGACATCGGCGAACATCGGTCCGCAAACCGAGCAAGTGCGGCGGTGGGCCTCGAAGCTCTCTTTGCGAGCTCCAGTCAACTGCCCGTCAAGGGCGTCCATCAGTAGGGCTTCGAACTCTGTGCAGCTAGCCCCGTGTTTTGTTTCGCCTGGCATCAAATCACCTGCCTATATGTACGTTGTAGGAGGCGCGCTAGTTCCGCTCGCCCCCGGTTAATTCTTGACTTGACGGTCCCTTCCGGAACCCTCAGAGCCGTGGCAATTTCCCGGTAATCCATATCCTGCAAATCACGGAGAATAACGGCCTCCCGAAGCTCGGGAGACAGCTTCTGGAGGGCCTGGTGCACCATTTCCCGCGTTTCCCGCGTCTGGACGGCCGCATCGGGAGGTAATCCAGCGTCGGCGATCTGGTCGCTCAGGGGCTGCGCATCCTCGTGTTCAGAGGGCACCGTATCGAGGGAATCGGTCAGGCGGTCGCCCTTGGTCTTCCGGAAGTGGTCGACGAGCAGATTCCGGGTGATGGTGGTGACCCAGGTCATGAACGCCCCCTTACCAGAGTCATAGGTATTCAGGGTGCGGTACATCTTGATGAAGACCTCCTGGGTGAGGTCCTGGGCATTCTCGGCATCGCCCGCGAAGCGGTAGCAGACGTTATAGATGCGGCGGTGGTAGCGCTGGACGATCTCTTCCCATGCCGCGGCATCGCCACCGATGCAGCGACGGACGAGCAATCCGACAACCTGGGCTTCTTCCAAGAGTGCTCCGGAAAACCGCTTACTGCCGACCACTGACTGCCACCGCATTTGACCGGCTACCACCGATAAATGCACGCCTGTCGGACCTGAAAAGAGGCGAAAAGGTCTAACAGCACAGGATAGATACGTCTATGTGGGACAGGAAGTTCCCTTGAATCATGGAGCTAGCGATTGTAGCAGGAGGGCGTAGTGCGGAGGTTCACATCCAGAGTAGAAGAGCTGCTTCCCCACTCATCGCATTTTAAACGATGAGTGGGAGCGAAGCCGGAATATTCCTACGCGGCCATCTTTCGTGCGATCTTTCGCACCCTCTTCGCGAGGGTCGGTTGACCCACGGGAACGCTTGCCTCCCACGGTTCTTCAACACCCATCAGGGCCAAGGCGCCTCCGGCGAGGGCGAGATTTTTCATGAACTGGATCTGATTATTCTGGCGCTCTGCCGGATCTTCATTACGCCAGAAGTCGTGCATGGTCGGAGTCACTCCAGCCAGAAATCCCAAAATGGCCATCGCGCCGAACTTCGGCTTGATGCCGAGCAACATGCTTGCTCCTCCGATGATCAGTGGCACACCGGAAAGTGTCACGGCCAGCTCGGGCTTGGGAACTCCCTTCGCTTTCGCGTAGGGTGCCATCTGTTTGCCATGGCGCAGGTGATCAATTCCGCTCATCAGAAAAAATCCGCCAAATAGCAATCGGCCGATCAAAAATGGAGTTTTCATAATCGCATCCTTTCGTGAAGCCCGCAGGGGTCTCGAACTTCGGTTCAGGTTCGATTCCCAATCGCCGGCACTCGTTGTCTCGTTAGCTTGCAACGAAGTCAGGTTCCCAACAAATCGGGATGATCACTAGAAAAGAAAGGCCCCACTCATCGTGTTCATCGATGAGTAGGGCAACAAATCCATTAACGCCAAAGAATTGACAGCTGAGAGCGTCTTACGAAAACCGCACCATCACATCCGGTCCCTTATCAAGGTGAATGCTTTCGATGAAGCGGACTCGGCCGGTTTTCAGGGTCAGAATCACGGATGAGGTTCGCGTGCCTTCGCCGAAGAAGCGCACACCTTTCAGAAGCGCGCCTTCGGTTACGCCGGTGGCCGCGAAGATCAGTTGTTTTCCCGGGGCTAGGTCTTCCGCTTCGTAGATTTTCTTGCCGTCCTTGATACCCATCTTGGCGATGCGCTCCTCGAGTTCGGGACGGTCGATGACGAGGCGTCCCTGCATGTATCCGTTGAGGCAGCGGATGGCGGCGGCGGTGATGACGCCTTCGGGCGCGCCTCCGGAACCCATGACGGCATGCACGCCTGTGCCAATGACAGCGGCCGCGATTCCAGCAGAAAGATCACCGTCTCCGATGAGCTTGATGCGAGCGCCGGCTTTGCGGATATCGCTGATGAGCTTCTCGTGACGGGGACGGTCGAGCACCATGACGACCAGATCTTCGACGCCGCGATGCAGGCGGCGAGCGATATTTTTCAGGTTCACATGAACGGGCGCGTCGAGTTCAACGGCGTTCTTGCAAGAAGGACCGACGACGATTTTTTCCATGTAGCAGTCGGGTGCGTGGAGCAAACCGCCCTTTTCGGAGGCGGCAAGGACGGTGATGGCTCCAGGAGATCCAGTCGCGCACAGGTTGGTGCCCTCGAGGGGATCGACTGCGATGTCGACATGGGGAACTTGTTGTCCGTCGGAGAAGGTGCCGCCGACTTGTTCGCCGATATAGAGCATGGGTGCGTCATCGCGCTCTCCTTCGCCGATCACGATGGTACCGTGCATAGGAACCGAGTCCATGGTTTTGCGCATGGCTTCGGTGGCGACCTGATCGCTCAGAGTGCGATCGCCCTGGCCCATGGTGCGAGCGGACTCGATGGCCGCGTTCTCAACTACCCGGAGGAATTCCAGCGCAAGATCGCTCTCAATGTTCTGTCCGAAACACTTCGTGTGCGGTTCGGTGCGTGAGTGATTGTGATTCTCAGTCGAACGATCTTCTTTTGGATGAGTCTCCGTTGCCATGAACGCCTCCTGGAACATGCCCGCGCCTTGGATGCAATTGGGCGCGATTTGGCAATATATCCCCTTCGGCGCGCGGAGGGAAGGGCCCACGACACATTCGAGTGGTCATTCCTTGCCGGTCATAGGAGGTTGCACGATTCTGCTAACCTTTGGCCATGAATCCTGAACGCCGAGAGCCCGTTTATCTTCTGACCGAGAAGCAGGTCGCGGACAAAAGCGAAATTGCCCGCCGCTTTCTCGACACACGCACGCGCTTGAACGCCAATATTGAGAAAGCCGATAATTTCCTCGTAAAACGCTTCTACAATCTTGATCACAACGCGTACCTCGAAGGCACGCTCCCAGCCAAATATAAGGAGTTGATGGGACTGGTCGCGTCGGCATGCCTGCGCTGCGAGGAGTGCATCGACTACCACATCATTCAATCCTTCCGTCTGGGAGTCACGCGGCCGGAACAGGAAGAGGCATTGAACGTCGCATTGATCGTTGGAGGCAGCATTGTTGTGCCGCACTTGCGGCGCGCCTACGAACTGTTGACCGAACTGTACGGATGACGGTCGAAGCCAGCGCGAGCGCTCGGTGGAACTCGAATCCAGGCGCGTCCCGCGTACCGTTGGGTACGCGACGGAAGCAGCGTAGAAGCGGATCAACGGGAAGGCGAATACTTCCTCAAACTGCTTTATAATGAAAAGAACACTGAGTGGGATGGCACGGAAAACATCGGTCTTCTGTGTCCCTTTATAGCCCTAACATTTTTGGATTGCCATCGGGCACGCGAGTTGGATTTGCATCTCAGTAAGTAACGCCGACTCGATCCGGGCAATTACTCACCTTTACTTGCAGGAGATGTTCATGGCAGGTTCCCGAATTCTATCCACCGTACTGATTGCCGCCGCATGCAGCATCAACATGCAGGCGCAGGACAATGCTCCAGCAGTTTCGCAAGAAGCTCCAATGCCCCATCTGAGTCCGGGCACGGCGCGCAAACCCGTACCACCGGCCACTCCAGAGCAGCCAGCGCCTCCACAGATCGTTCCACTTACGGTACCCAAGCAAACCTCGTTGCAGGTCGCGCTGGATAAGGAACTGCGGGTGAGGAAGGTTGGGCAAAGCGTTTCGGCGCGTCTGGTGGATCCCGTGTACGCCTTCGACCGTCTGGTAGTGCCGGCGGGATCGGAGATTCGCGGGCAGGTCACAAAAATCGAACCGGTTTCGGGTACAAAGCGAACGCTCGCGGGATTGGACGGAGATTTTACTCCGGTGCGCAACATTGAAGTCACCTTCAATGAAATCGTGCTGCCGGATGGTAAACATCTCGCAGTGCATACCAACGTGACGGCGGGCTCGGGGCAGGTCATGCAGTTCGTGACAGCTCCCGACAAAGAATCGAAGAAAACTGTGAAGGATGTGGCTACGCAGAAAACGCAAGAAGCGAAGCAGCAGGCACGCGATCAGTGGAACAACGCGATGAAAGAGCTCAAAACGCCTGGCCGGATCCATCGTTTGGAGCGATACGCTGAGGCGCAATTGCCGGTGCACGCGCAGTACGTCCCGGCGGGAACGATTTATTTTGCGGAACTGGAAGATCCTCTGGATTTCGGAAGTGAAACGCTGCCTGCCGAAATGGTCAGTTCGATTGGAGGCGATCTGCCGGAAGGCAGTGTGGTCCACGCGAGGTTGCTGACGGCATTGTCGTCTGCGAATGCGCGCAAGGGCGAGGACGTGGAAGCCGTGCTCGCGCGCCCGCTGTTTGATGGAGAGCGATTGCTTTATCCGCAGGGCAGCAAGCTGCTGGGCACGGTTAGCCAGGTGCAACCGGCGAGGCGCATGAAGAAGAATGGACAACTGCGCATTGCGTTCCACGAGGTTGTCCTGCCGGACGGGATTGAACAGAAGGTGCAGGCCGCCATGGTAGGGGTTCAGGCGGGACAGGATGCAAATCTCAAGCTCGACTCCGAAGGCGGCGCCGAGGCCTCCACTCCAAAGTCGCGTTATATGAAGACAACTTTTTCTTTGGCGCTGGCGGCTGCGGCAGGCAGAGGGGATCCGGATGGCCCGAGCCGGCAATGCGGGGAAGTCCGGGAGGCCGTGCGGCGGGTGGAGCGGGCGGATTCAAACTGGTGGGAATGGTGATGGGCGTACTCGTACAATCGCGCGCCTTTGGCTACACCATGGGCGCGTATGGAGCGGGCCGCTCCATTTACCAGAACTTCCTTTCCCGCGGACACGAAGTGGTGTTTCCGAAAAACACTGCGATGGATGTAGCGATTGGTACACGGGTAGCAGCCAATACTCCGTCAGCTGCAGCTCCGGAAGCCGCGGCGAAGTTCGGGGTGCTGGATAACGAGTAAGAAGCACGGCCCGCAGCGTTGTCCCTAGAAGGCGTCGATGCCGGTCACGCTCGACCCGATGATCAGGGTGTGAATATCGTGCGTGCCCTCGTAGGTCTTCACGCTTTCAAGGTTCATCAGGTGCCGCATGATTGGGTAGTCGTCGGCAACGCCGTTCGCGCCGAGAATGTCGCGAGACATGCGGGCGCACTCGAGCGCCATCCAAACATTGTTTCGCTTGGCCATGGAGATGTGTTGATGCTGGACTTTGCCGGCATCTTTCAATCGACCCACTTGGAGGACGAGTAGTTGTGCCTTGGTGATTTCGCTGATCATCCAAGCCAATTTTTCCTGGACGAGTTGGTGCGACGCGATAGGCTGATCGCGGAATTGTTTCCGGAGCAACGCGTATTGCAGCGCGCAATCGTAGCAGGACATGGCGGCGCCAATCGCTCCCCAGGCGATACCGTAGCGCGCCTGGTTCAGACACATGAGCGGAGACTTAAGGCCGCCCGTGCCGGGCAACAGGTTTGACTCGGGAATGTGGACGTCCTGCAGAGACAAGCCTGAGGTGACGGAGGCACGCAGCGACCACTTGCCGTGAATATCGTCGGCTTTGAAGCCAGGGCGATCAGTCTCGACGAGAAAGCCGCGGACTTTGTCGTCCTCATCCTCCACCTTCGCCCAGATCACCGCGACATCCGCGATGGTGCCGGAGGTGATCCACATTTTTTCGCCGTTGAGAACGTACTCTTTGCCGACTTTTCTGGCGCGGGTGCGCATGCCGCCAGGATTCGAACCGAAGCCCGGCTCGGTCAATCCGAAGCAGCCCAGCTTTTCGCCCTTTTGCATGGCGGGCAGCCAGGTGTTCTTCTGCTCTTCTGTGCCGAAGGTGTAGATGGGATACATCACGAGCGCGGATTGGACGCTGACGAACGAGCGCACGCCGGAGTCTCCGCGCTCGAGTTCCTGCGTGACCAGACCGTACTCGACATTGCCCATGCCGGCGCAGCCATAGCCTTGCAGCGAGGCGCCGAAAAAGCCGAGGTCGGCCATGGGCTTGACCAGTTCGCGCGGAAAGCGGCCGGCGCGGTTGCACTCTTCGATGATGGGGACGAGGTTGTCCTCAATAAACCTGCGAGCGGTGTCGCGGACGAGGCGCTCGTCGTCGTTCAGCAAAGTGTCGAAATCGATAAAATCCACACCGCGAAATTTGATAGCCGGCATCTGTGTTCACCCCGGAGGTCAAGCCAATAAGATGGAAAACTCTTCAAATTAGCAGAAGGGCGGCTTTCGGCGCTAGGCGTCGGAGGCGGCGCTCGGCCATGGGCCTTCGGCTTTCGGATTTACGGCGCAATGTTTGTGGTCACGAGGACCTTCCGAGAGATTCTTTGGGGAAAGCCGCGACCTAGAATTGACCTGTCGGAGCCCAAGGCCAAAAACCGAGCGCCAAAACCGAGATCTAAAGCCTGAACTTTCGGAATCCATCGCGGCACTCGCGCCCGATAGTGATCGTATTCTTCCCCGAATTGTTTTTTCAGAGTTGGTTCTTCATAGAGGATGACGAAGGTGTGGGCGGTGAGGAGCATCAGTACGGAATAGATTGCGATGTGTGCGGACCGGAACAGCCAGGCTTGTCCCGCGATGACGAGTGCCACTCCGATGTACATCGGGTTTCGGACGTAGCGGTGAAGACCTTTCACGACGAGGGTTCGGGTCGGTGCAATCGGCGCGGGAGTTCCTCCACCGATCAATGCGAAGCCCCAGAACGCGGTGTAAATGTAGATCGCAACGCCGACGGCAATGATGACGACTGCCGACCATTCTCCGGCGCCGTTGATCGGCACATTCGTATCATTTCGGAGGCGCCACGGTATATAACCGGCGACGGTACCGGGGACGACAAACGTGAAAATTGCCGTCTTCAGTATTGGACCTAGTCGCGATTGTTGAATTGGAGGACATTCCGAGAAATTAGAAGGGTTAAATTGCGTAGCGCTTGGCTGTAGTTCACCAACCGCTCCGGTTGAGAGCGAGGACACAATGATCTTATCTTCCGGCTGCCGCCGAATGGATGCTCTCCAATTTGCTAGCGGCTACAATCAGGTGCTTCCTAAATGATGGTCGACTATGAATGATATTTTTCGTCTGTTTCAAGCTTTCCTCGCTCCGGCAATTTTTATTTCCGCGACTTCGCTTCTGATTCTTTCCATCAACGTACGGCTGATGGGAATTGTGAGCCGCCTCCGCCAGTTTGTGCATGCCAAATACGATGCGACGCGTAACGAGCGACTACAGGAAGCCGAAGCGTACACGGCCCAGATCGCATCCATCGAAAGGCGTGCGGGAATTATTCAGAGGTGTTTTCTTCTGGCATTAATTTCTTTGGCCGGCGACGATTGCGTCGTGTTTACTGCTGGGATTGGGAATCTATGTTCAGAATGCCGCCATGGCGGCGAGCAGCGGTCTTTGTGGCTGGCGATGATTTGCCTGCTGATCGCAACGCTTGTACTACATCCGCGAAGTCGATGGTCGCTCTCAGTTCGGTGCACGATGAAGCGCGCGATTTGAGATTTATGGATTTGGGGACGCACGCCGAGGTTCATTCACGAGAAATCCTGTAGTAAAACCTCTTGCTACCAATCACCACACAGGTTTATTGTCTGTGTCGCGGAAAACATCTAATTTTCTTTATTTCCACTTCATGTGAAAACAAATGCATCATTGCTGAAAAGCCTCGTTCCTGCGCGGATTCTTCGTGCTTTTTTCTGATTCCGGGATATAAAACTACTCGCGCTAGTAGCCTCCTTTTTTCGTCGATCCCCCCTCGGCGTTTTCCAGGTGGCGTTTAAGAATAATCAGATAATCGACGGCAGCACCCCGACTGTGTCCTTAGACCAAAAGTCTACCGGCCGTACGCACGAAGTGAAAAGGCAAGATCAACGCATGTTCGAGGTTAGAAGGCCTGGGCCCATTAGCTCATCTGCTCTTCCCCATCTTATTCGTAATTACGTTTTGCTTTTTTGGTGGCGGCACAGGAGATTGCCGGCGAAAAAGAAAAAGAGAAAGAGAAAAAAGAGGGCAAGAAAA
Organism: uncultured Acidobacteriaceae bacterium; assembly: GCA_963822545.1. Taxonomy (GTDB): domain Bacteria; phylum Acidobacteriota; class Terriglobia; order Terriglobales; family Acidobacteriaceae; genus Acidiflorens. The sequence continues at coordinate 425,759 of CAWGIB010000006.1, read as the reverse complement.
ATACTGCGTCCTCGAGCGAATTGGTGAACATCAAAGGTTCGCTGCGCTGCGACAAGCCTTCTCCTTCCTATTCAATCGATGTTCCGGATCGGGATGGGCATTCTCTGATAGTCGAGAAACGCAACTGTAGCTGGACCGAACCGATGGTGATTCTCGGTGCAAAGACAAAGGAAGGCGTGTGGGTAACTTTCATCGAGAGGATGGAAGGTCGTCTGCATCCCGCACAGCTTCGAGACGGACACACTCGAAGGCGGCGAAAAAATCACAATGCAAACGACAGGCCAGGTATCCGCTGACAAAGGCCCGGCGACTACGAAGGGCCGGTTCAATTTCATGCGCGGCTCGGGAAAATTTAAAGGAATCAAAGGCGGAGGCACATACGAGGGAAATGTCGACGCCGACGATGTGATGACTCTGAAACTGGAAGGCGCGTACGAGCCGGCCGCAATGGCTGGCGGAAACAAGAAATAACCGAGGAGGAAAAAGTGACGACGAAGAGAGGCGTAGTAACGGCAATCCTGGTTTTGTTTTGTCTGGCACTTCCCGCGTTCGCGAACAGTCCAAAGACGGTGATAAAGGGTCCCTTCGTCACCACCGACTCCCACCATGATACCGGACCGCTGCTTCGCGAGATCGCTCCGCTGCTGCCCGAATTCAACCCCCAGACCTATCGTGAGATCGACAACGGGGAGGACCCCAGGTTTGGAGAGTGGACCAAGCGGCCATATCCGCCTGACGCCGTGCTGCAAAGACCTGAGAATTCACCCACCAAAGAGACACCGTCCACAGGTCTGGAATTCGACGCGCTAGGCTATGGGGATACGTTTTTCTGCAATTGCATGCCAGCCGATAACGACGGAGCACCGGGCACGACCCAGTACACCGAGTTCGTCAATACTTTCTATGCCGTTTACAGCAAGACCGGCTCGTTGGAACTGGGCCCCTTGGCTGGAGACTCCTTCTGGTCCGGTTTCGGCGGTGGCTGCCAAAGCGACAACTGGGGCGACCCGACGATCCGGTTTGACGCGGCCGCGAAGCGCTGGGTTGCGGCTCAATTCGATCTGGGATCGGGAGGCAGCGGCCCCTATGCCGAATGTATAGCTGTGTCGACTACGGCCGACGCCACCGGTTCCTATAACCGCTACAGATTCACGTTTAGCCAGTTCCCGGATTATCCGAAAATGGGTGTCTGGCCGGACGCTTATTATTTCTCCTACAACGTCAACGGATCGGCATCGGAAGTCTGCGCCAACGATCGCACTGCGATGCTGGCCGGCAACACTGCGACCCAGGTTTGTTTCACGCCCAGTGGCCAGTTTGGATTGCTGCCATCCGACCTGGACGGTGCCACTCCCCCTGCTGCGGGTACTCCGAACTTCTTCCTGGAACTGCAGCGCGGCGGCGGCTCTAATCTGGCGATGTACAACTTCCACGTGGACTTCAACACTCCCACCAACTCCACTTTTACCGGCCCAACCCTCATCCCGATCGCGGCCTACAAGCCCTCATGTCCGGGCGCAACCCGTGGTGCATGCGCACCGCAACCCGATGCGGGAAGCGACAAGCTTGAGACTCTGAGCGACCGCCTGATGTATCGCCTCGTATACCGCAATTTTGGCGATCATAGCGTTCTGCTTACCAGTCACTCCGTTCAAGTCAATTCAACCGGATCGGGCGCGCGCTGGTACGAAATCCGCAACCCCGAAACGACCCCCACCGTGTTCCAGTCGGGAACATTTTCTCCTGATTCCCAGTACCGGTTCATGCCAGCGATCGCCATGGATCAGTCTCAGGACATCGCCGTGGGATTTACGCGTTCAGGCTCCGCCGCGGGTCAGTATCCTTCGCTGGTTTATGCGGGACGCGTCCCCTCAGACGCTGCAGGCACGCTGGAATCCGAAGTTACGATGCTGGCGGGTTCGGGCTCCCAGTCAAGCGGAGGCGTCTGTTCGGGCGGTTGCGATCGCTGGGGCGATTACAGCTCGCTGACCGTCGATCCTACCGACGACTGCACGTTCTGGTTCTCGGAGTCGTATATCAAGTCCACCGGCCAGAACCAAGGCTTCAACTGGAGTACTGCCATCGGCAACTTCGCCTTCCCAAGTTGCGGCGGCGGTGGATCTCCGGACTTCAGCTTGTCTGCCAATCCAACCTCATTATCGGTTGCTCAGGGCAGCAGCGGGACCAGCACCATCACGATCAACCCCATCGACGGCTTCACCGGCAGCGTGAACTTGAGCGCCAGCGGGCTGCCGACGGGTGTAACGGCTGGCTTCTCCCCGAATCCTGCCACCACCACCAGTACCCTGACTCTCACCGTTGGCGCGGGTGCGGCAACTGGGACCTCGACAATCACCATCACCGGTATGTCAGGGAGCCTGAGTCATCAGACAACGGTTCAACTGACCGTTACGTCCAGCGGTGGACCAGTCGTCAGCCTGACTCCGACCTCTTTGGCATGGGGCAAGGTCCTGGTTGGCACGACCGCAACGGGCAAGAAGAAAGTGACGGTTACGAACACCGGCACGGCCGTGCTCAACATCACCAACATTGCTACCACTGGGGACTTTGCTCTCTACCCGGTGACTTCGAAGAACGCTTGCGGCAGCACGTTGGCGGCAGGGAAGAGTTGCATCGTCAAGGTCAGCTTCACGCCGACGCAGAAGGGACTTCGCACCGGCTCGCTGAACTTTACCGACAACGCTCCGGGCAGTCCGCAGTCTGTGGCATTGTCGGGAACTGGTAAGTAACAGGAGTTCGCAACCGCCTGATCTCCGGGGCTGCTCGAGCAGCCCCGGATTCTTACAACAGTTGCGATCAAGACTCATTGCATTCAAACGCAACGATTGGATCTAAGGTCGCAGGTAGCGCTTGCAGGCTTGACGAGTAATTTAAAAGTGAGCATAGAAGAACTACAAGACGGGGCCGCGGGGAGCGGTCCCGTTTTGTTCAAGCGTCACGCAAAGCGTTCGCAGTCTCGCGCGTGAAGTTGGCTCTGGTCAAATTTTGTGTTGTCCTTTGTACTCATTGATCTAAGTAAACGAAGATGCGAAAGCTTCTTGAGGAAAAAATTATGATTATTCTGAAGACATTGCTTCGAACTGTTACCGTGTGCGGCTTGGCGTTGACGAGCCTGGCTTTCTCCGAAACACACAAAAGCCTACCCAGCGTGACTTATCCATCGGGCTTTGGAGTTTCGCAGCGTTTGACGGACCTTCCGGTCGATCTGACGCTTTTCCCCGATCGAGAAATGCCTGAACCTCTGCCAAGCGCTCTGGCGCGCCACGGCTATCGGGGGCCTTCGCAATCGGATCTTGCCCTGCAAACTGAAACGTTGCCGCAAGTTGGTGCCACCATAGGTGTGAGTTTTGATGGCATCGCCAAGACCGGTTGGATTCCCCCAGACAACAACCTTGCCGTCGGTCCGAACCACATTGGGACGATCGTCAACACGTCTTTGGCGGTGTACAGCAAGACTGGCACACTGCTTTCAGGTCCCACCAACATCCCGACGATATTCGCCGCGATCGGCGGCCTCTGCGGCAACGACTACGTCGTTGATCCGATCATGCTCTATGACCGACCGGCGGACCGCTGGGTGATTGCCGGCATCGGTCTCGACTACGTCAGCAGCTACGGAGAATGCGTTGCCGTCTCGACGACCAACGATCCGACCGGAGCTTACAGCCTCTATTTCTACAGCTACGGGACCACCTTGCCCGATTACGACAAACTGAGCACGTGGGCGACGGCGAGCAATAGCGCCTACCTAGTCACCTATAACCTGAACGGCGGCCAGGCGGATATTTGCGGTTTTGACCGCGCTAAGATGCTGGCGGGAAATTCGAGTGCGGCGCAACTCTGCCAAACAGCTCCCGGCAATGAAAGCAGTTATCTGCCATCGGATATGGACGGACCGACGGTACCGCCAGATGGGACGCCCGGATTGTTCCTGACCTGGCAAAATAATAACCCTGGTCAGTTGTATCTGCGCAAACTGACTCTGAACTTCTCCGACCGGCAAATCCAGCGCTTTCTAGTCCCGACGACCATCAGTGTCGCTAATGACAATCTATCCTGCGGCTCCGGTTTCGGCAGCTTGTGTTCCGCAACCAGGCACCTCGCAGCAACTCGATACGCTCGGCGATCGTTTGATGTACCGCTTTGCGATTCGCCACTTTGCCGATCATGATCGCGCAGTGGTCAGCCACGCCGTAACAACGGAAATCGGGTGGCGGTCCGGTGGTATGAACTTTACGACCCGGCTGGCACGGTCACTCTCAACCAGCAGGGCACGTTTGCTCCAGATACTACGTATCGCTGGATGTCCAGCATCGCCGAGGATCAGAGCCAGAACATTGCACTTGGATATAGCGCATCAAGCACGACTGTCAACCCAGCCGTTCGGTTTACAGGACGCGTGCCCGGCGATCCTTTGGGAACGATGGAAAGTGAAGCCAGTATCATAGAAGGCGCGGGAGCGCAGACTGGCGGCAGCTATGCCAATCGCTGGGGGGACTACACGGCGATGCAAGTAGATCCTACCGACGACTGCACGTTCTGGTATGTAAACGAGTATCAGCCAGCTAACGGATACGAGAACTGGACGACGCGTATCGCATCGTTTGTGTTTCCGAGCTGTGGTGGGAGCGGAGGCGGTCCCGGCCGTCACTCTGACGCTCCGCTTCTCTGAAGTGGGGCAAGGTGGTGGTGGGAACGACTAAGGACTCCGAAGAAGGTTATTCTGACCAACTCCGGAAACGCGACGCTGAACATTTCCAATATCGCTGGCGAGCGGCGATTTGCGCTGGCGACGGTGAAGCAACGAAGAAAGTAACTCCGTGCGTTAACTGGCGGTTCGGTTGCGGCGGGCGCGACTTGCGAAATCAAAGTCACGTTCCACTCCGACGCAAACCGGCACGCGTACAGGCGCGGTGACATTCACGGACAACGCTGCCAACAGTCCTCAACAGTTTGAGCCTGACAGGTACGGTACGGAAAATAGATAAAGTCTGAACTGTTTTTCTGCGGAGCTGCGCGAGCGGCTCCGTTTTTTTGTGGCCAAACACCGGTGCAGCAGGCCGATGTCCGATTGGGTTCGGAACGTCTGGAGCGCGCATCAGGCAAGCGTTCGGTCTTTTTGTGCAAACAAATTCACCTCCGCTATAAAATCAATTGTGAGAACGGATTCTTCGTGCTTTCTTCGCGAGAACAGAGCTATAAACTATAGGCGCTAGTAGCTCACTTCTCAGATTGTCCCCTCTCGATGTTTTACGGTGGCTTAATGAATGGCTTGCCCACGCTGGGGAAAGCAGACGCTGTTCCCGACTCAGCTGGGGGAGGGGTTCACGCGTAAGCACCACAAACATCAGCGAACAGAATTTACGAGCAGCAAATTCTCAATGAGGAAAACCCTATGGTTCGTGCAGGAGCGGTTGTTCGAGTTCTCATTCTCTGTGGCCTTTCGTTAACAACGATGGCCTTCGCCAAAACCAATAACAATAAGACCATCGTGACGTATCCCGACCTTCGGAGTTTCGCGGCCGGTTGCAGATATGCCGGTCGAGCTTTCCATGTTTCCACCTCAGGAGATGCCTGAACCGGGGCGAAGCCCCAACAAACCGATCGGGAATGGAATGGGGGAAGACCCAGCGTTGCAGAAGCAGCCGCTGGGACCGCTCAACATCATTAAGGGCGTTGACTTTGAGGGGATTGCCTCAAATATGTACGCCCCCTCCGACTCCAACATGGCGGTTGGTCCCAATGAGATCGTGGAAGTCGTAAACGTGCTGTTCCAGGTTTTCAACAAGACCGGCGGGTCGATTGCGGGTCCGACCAATATCCAGAACGTGTTTTCAGGTCTGGCAGGGGATTGTTCTTCGAGCACATACGGAGATCCTGTTGTCCTTTATGACCGGGCGGCCGACCGCTGGCTGATCAGCATGATCGGCTCGGCACCAGTTCCTCGGAATGCATCGCCGTTTCGAAGACGAACGATCCGACTGGCGCCTATTATCTCTATGGTTACTCGTTCGGGGCGAACCTTAACGATTATCCGAAACTCGGCACGTGGGCCACGGCGAGCAACAGCGCGTACCTGGCGAGCTACGACATTTTCATCAACTTTTCAAACTACGGCGGCGCGGACCTCTGCGGTCTGGACCGCACCAAGATGCTGGCTGGCAATGCCTCGGCGGCCCAGCTCTGCAAGATGACTCCTGCCAGCGAGTTTAGTTATCTGCCGTCCGATATGGATGGTCCTACTCCTCCGGCCGATGGCACACCAGGAGTGTTCATCAACCACGACAACGGCACTACGAACCAGTTGTTCCTGCGCACTTTGGCGCTCAACTTCGCGTCTGGGACAGCTACCCTGTCAGCGGCCACAAAGATCACGGTCTCCAGCTTCACCGACGCATGCCACAGCAGTTGCGTTCCGGAGCTTAGCGGCTCAGCGCTCGACGCCCTTGGGCGATCTGCAGATGTACCGCTTTGCAGTCCGGCATTTCGCCGATCATGATCGCGCAGTCCTGAACAACACGGTCCTCAATAGCGGCACAGGAGCCGTTCGCTGGTACGAACTTTACGATCCGGCGGGCGCGGTTACGCTCAACCAGCAAGGCACCTACGCTCCAGATTCCACCTGGCGTTGGATGGCAAGCGCGGCGGAAGATCAAAACGCCGATATTGCCATTGGCTACAGCGCATCCAGCAGCAGTATCCATCCCGGGAACCGCATAGCGGGCCGTGTGCCGGGCGATCCGGCCGGTACGTTGGAGAGCGAGCTCACCCTCATTGCAGGTGGTGGATCGCAGAACGGCGGCCTGAGCCGTTGGGGTGACTACAGCGCCATGCAGGTTGATCCCAGCGACGATTGTACCTTCTGGTATGTGGCTCAGTATGAGAAGGCCAGTGGCAGCTTCAATTGGCACACAAACATCGGATCGTTTGCCTTTAACGGTTGCGGCGGCGGCGGAGGCGGACCGGCAGTTTCGCTGACTCCGACCTCGCTGAAGTGGGGCAAGGTGGTGGTGGGGACGACTCTCCGGATGAAGAAAGTCATTCTTACCAACACCGGAACGCACCCTGACCATCACGAACATCGCGGCGACGGCGATTTCGCCCTCGCGACGGTGAAACAGACGAAGAAGGTAACGCCTTGCGTTAACGGCGGCATGGTTGCGGCGGGCGGGACCTGCGAGATCAAAGTCACCTTCCATCCCACGCAAACCGGACTGCGTACCGGTGCGGTTACATTCACGGACAATGCTCCTGACAGTCCGCAGTCTGTAAGCCTGACCGGAACTGGCAAATAACCAAAGTAAGAGTTCTACAGTGGGGGCTGCGAGAGCGGCCCCCAATTTTTTGTCCGCCAAACCTGTCTGCAACGGTGCGCAGTTTCCTCTCCGTCATATCTATCGTGTAAAATTCGTTTGGCGAGTACACTGCACAGATTTGACGTGTGTTGATCCTGCCGGGCTAGCTACATCGCGCCCGGCGTTCCTCGATACTCCCCAATTACCAGGTAGAACCTCACCTCCACGGGTGACGGCACATTCCTGTCAGGAGAACCTGAATGGCGAAGATTGCAAAGACAGCAGACCGTAAGAAAGTGATGGATACCACGAAGTCAACCGCTTGTCCGAAGTGCGGCAAAGAGACGCGCATTGTAAAGCGCATGAAGGACCGTGAGCGGGGAATTCCCGGGCGGGATCTATATTTCATGTTCGGGCTGCGATTTTTTTGAAAAGCTCTAGAACTTATCCTAGCTCGCTTCGCGCAGAAATAATACTTGAGGCATTGGAACCCTTACGGATCCAATGCCTCAATTTGTTTACTGACTAAATGACATACTTACTCCACCACGAACACTGCGATGCGGATCCCGGATGGAGAAGATCGAACAGGAAGTATTCGCCGTCGATGTAGTCAAGGTAGACGTCGTCGCTGTAGGCCCAATCCGCGGGCCACGCATCGACCAGGGCGAAGTTATAGCCGCCATATTGAATCGTCTGCTGGTTATTGATGACGACCGGCCGACTGACTTTGAAGGTGTGTTGACGACCAAAACTGGCGCGGAACTTGTCGTCAGGGATGTGCGCACTCTTCCCGGTGGGACGCGCATGCTCTGTCTGCCCGTTCATCTCGCGACCTGAACCCGCCTGTCGTTCAGAGGTCCGCGCATTGTTTCTTTTTCGTCGGATTGCTGTTCCTGCTCGGACTGCTTGTCCTGCTTTCCCTGGTTCTCTTTCTCGGATTTTTCCGGCTTGGCGTTCTCTTCCGGTTGGAGTCTTCGGGCTTGGCTTCAGGATGCTCTTGGGATGCCGCTGCACCTTCGTGGGACTTCGGCTCTTCCTGTTGCGGACATGCATAAGTAACCGCGGCAAGAAGCAGGCAGAGAAGAACGGAGTATGCAATCTCTCATCCGGTTCATTATTTTTCTCCTTCGCGTCTTCGTTCTTTTCCCTACCACATCGTGAGACGCGATCATCATTGCCGCGCTTGGGATGTGATTTTGGTAGGGTAGGATGCCGAGAAAGGGGCCTCCTCGGTTAAGGAAGGTAGACAAGATAGGGGGAAGACCTTACTCGAAGGGAAGACGCATCGAGTGTAGGTCTAGCGAACTGGGGTGGCACTCAGTTGACCGAGGATCGCGCGGGCTTCCGCAGCAGGATCATTGGTTCTGTGATCGGCCGTCCGACGACGATGTGAGAGGCTCCAGCTTCAATTGCCTCTGCCGGGGTCACGACACGCGCTTGATCGTCATGGCCGCTTCCTGCCAGCCGCACTCCGGGAGTCACGATGGCAAAGTCAGGGCCGAATTCCCGGCGCAGTGCGGCGCATTCCCGGGCTGAGGCAACCACACCTTTGCATCCGTTAGCGAGGGCCAGGGCCGCCAGGCGCAACACTTGATCAACCACGCTAGCGCGCAAGCCAAGAGTTCCCAGGTCGGCTTCGCCGAGGCTCGTGAGCACGGTTACAGCAAGGACCAGTAGTTTGGCATCGACTCTTCTCCGCGGCCTCGGAAGCTGCGCGCAGCATCTTTCCTCCGCCACTTGCGTGGACGGTGAGCATGCTCACGCCTAATTGCGCAGCCTCACGCACAGCCGAGCCAACCGTATTGGGGATGTCGTGATACTTCAGGTCGAGGAAAACGCGGCGGCCCGAATCCACCAGTTCGCGGACAACCGGGGGCCCTTCTGCAGTGTAAAGCTGCATTCCGACCTTGTAGGTCAGCGCGGAGTCGCCGACGGCCGCCACAATCTTGCGGGCGGCCCCTGTCGTCGACACGTCCAAAGCAACGATAAGCTGATCGCGCGGGTCCATAAGAGGAGATCACCCGCTATCGAGTTTATCGGTTTTGGTTGGGATTGGCTATGGGTTCGAGCTTGGCCAATGTCATTGGCCGATACAGATCCAAACGAACCTTTTGCAGCCCGCGGTCCTTGAAGCCTATGGCTCTCGCCGCGTTATAAGAGAGGTCGATAATCCGGCCATCGACTACCGGTCCCCGATCGTTAATCCGGACGACCACTGCATGACCGTTTCTCAGGTTCGTTACTTTCACCAGCGTTCCCAAGGGAAGGGATGGATGGGCGGCGGTGAAATCCTGCATGTCAAAGGGTTCGCCGCTCGCGGTCGGTTTGCCTTGGAATTGTTCTCCATACCACGAGGCAGTTCCGACTTGGTAAGCGGGAGTCTTCTTTGTTTTTGGGCTGATTTGCATAACGGTCCGCAGTGACCGTCGGGTGCTTCACATTGGCGGCTTCCAGGCTGCCGGGCCGGGATGCGGCGCCTGCTCCCAGACTGGCGACTGATAAAACTACCGCCAGACTTTCAGCTAAACGTCGTCGCATTCAAGTACCTCCATGGAAAGTCGTTGTCTTTGGTCGCTTGCTCCTTTCGCCAAACGATTGTGTGATGCTACGGGGGACCCCCTTTTAAGTCAATCGGAAAAATCCCTAATGGAATTAACTAAGTGGTAATTAATCAATGGCTTAGCCCCATGAAAGAAGGCATTTTAGCTCGTATCTCATTGAAAGCAGTCAGCGCGTCATATTTACTAAATAGTAATAGACGCGCGGGAATACCTCCGATCGAAGAATTTAGTGCATGCCAATGGAATCTTGGACTTAGGGAAAATGCAAATAACCTTCCTACAATCAGATACTTACATCGAATGCGTAGTATTCACTTACTAGCATGCGGTTCAGGCCAGACGAAATCTCCGTGGCGCGGAATTGTAGGACCCGGGCTGAAGGCGATGTTCCTGCACGGCCGACGTTTGGTTTAGAGTGGCCAAATGGCTTTGCAACCGCCCGTCGTGCTGACAATTGCTGGCTTCGACCCGTCCTCGGGGGCTGGCATTACCGCCGATATCAAGACCATTGCCGCTCATGAATGCTATGGAGTGGCAGCAATCACGGCGCTGACAGTGCAATCCACCCAAGGTGTCCGGCGGGTTCAAGCGGGCGACCCCCAGGTTTTGGCCGAGAGCCTGGAGTGCCTGGCTTCGGATATCGGGATCCAAGGCGTTCATATTGGGATGTTGGCTAACCAAGAGAACGTGAACGCCGTGGCCGACTTTCTGGAGCGAACTCGATTGCCCCACGTGGTCATCGACCCGATTCTGCGGTCAAGTTCGGGGGCCGAATTGCTGGATACTGCTGGAGTACGGGTAATGGTTGAGCGCCTGTTCCCTTTAGCCGAAGTTGTGACGCCAAACCTCGACGAGGCGATCGCGTTGGCGAGCGCCCGTCGGGTGACAAAGGCACTAGCGCTGGCCTGAAGCCAGAATCCTCAGGGCGGGCACTGCAAGCGGGGCCTCGTTGGAGGTTTCGCTCGAAGTTATGCGGCAGGCAGCGCGCAGTCTCCGTGGTTTGGGAGCCGCCAATGTGGTTGTGACGGGCGGCCATCTGCAAAAGGCAATCGATCTCCTCAGCTTCGTAACGGCGGGAGGGTTCGAGGAGGAAGTTTTTAAAGCTGAGCGCCAACAGTCGACTTCGACCCACGGAACGGGTTGCGCCTTTGCTTGCGCGATGGCGTGTCATCTGGCCCATGGCCGTGGGATTCCCGAGGCTGTTCTGCTTGCGAAGGCATATGTTTCAGCGGCTATCTCGAACGCCTACCCTATAGGTAAGGGAACGGGCCCTTTAAACCATCTTTATCGAATGACACAGCAACGTAGGTCCAGTCAGATCGTTTCTGAACGAGAGGCGACCCACTCGCGAAACTGAGTTGGGCGAAAACTGTCGGAGGGGAATGGGTAGGGAACAACAAACGCAACAAAGAAAATTTGGGGAAGAAAGTTTCTGGGGGAGGAGAAGATCTCTTACGTGGCAGATTTCTTCAGCAGGCAGCCTGCGACAAATCCTGCGATTGCTGCCAAGAGCCACTCAATCCGCCACAGTTGGATGGCCTGCCAGTCGAGAGCTGTTCGTGCCGTGAAGATGATCCCGACAGCCAAGGCTCCGACTAGACAAAACATCCCAAACAGGAAGGCAGCGAGGGCAGGTTTCGTGAGTCCAAAGCGCACGCCGAGCGCCGCCAATTCTGCCAGGCCGGGAATCTCAACGGTTTTGTGACCGCTCAGTTCGCGACGGCTGGTACCGCAGTGGTGACAAAAGCGCGATCCCACGATGAACTCGCTATGGCATTCATCGCAGGTTTCGACTAATTCGTGACTGGCCGCTCCTTGGGACACGGCGATTGGAGGCCTCCAAAACTCGTGCTGGGCCTGTTCCACTACTTCTGCCATACAGGATTCCTCTTTAATATTGGCCTTCTATTCGCAAGCGAATCACCAAATCACGACTCTGGAAAGACAGCAATTTACGCACTGGCCAAAGGGGAAGACGGCCATTTAGAGAGCAAGATTTACGCGGTTACCCCGAATTTCCGATCTATTTTGCACCACTTTTCCCGCCAAGCCACGTATCCGCCTTGGTTCCGACCGGTCCGAGCCTTAGTCATCAGGCGAGTCACCACGGCGCATTGAGTGTCCCAAAGATTAGAACGGCAGTAACCTCCCGCGTCCGTTCGTCAGGTAAACTGGACCTGCTTGGTCTCCCTTTGCTCTCGGTTCCGCCACGTTGGGTACGCGGTTGTAGCGTTAGGGCTCGTTCTCTTTGGCTGGATGCTATTGGGACTGCCAGCGGCCGTGGCGGCCGGACCGCCTGCGCCCATCACCTTGCGTCCCGCCGATCCGCTTAATTCTGCTGCGATCGAACACTATTACAACCTTGACCATGACGCAGCGATTCAAGACTTCGAGAAGATCGTAGCTCGGCATCCCAACGATCCATTTGCCCTGAATCATCTTCTTTCGGCAATCCTGGTGCGCGAGTTGTACCGCATGGGTGCGATTAATACGGGCGAGTACACGAATGACAGCTTTATCGGACTGGCCCATCGTCCCGCTGATCCAGCGCAGAAAGAGCGCATCAAGCAGCTCGTGCAGCAAGCAGAGAAATTGGAAGACGCTGAGCTCAATCGCAATCCTGCGAACATCGATATGCTTTACGCTCGAGGCGTCACGCGTGCGCAATTTGCCCTCTATACCGCGCTCATTGAGCGTGCATGGTTTTCCTCCCTACGCAATGCTGTGGGAGCGCGCCATGATCACGAACGCGTCCTCCAATTAGACCCGAATTACACCGATGCCAAACTCGTGGTGGGAACGCATAATTACGTGATGGGCAGCTTGTCGCTTGCCGTGAAAATGGCGGTCGCCTTGGCCGGGCTCAGCGGCGACAAAGCAAAAGGAATTCAATACCTCTACGACGACTACCGCTCGAATGGCGAAACAAGCGTTGACGCGGGTATGGTGCTGCTCGTCTTTCTGAGGCGGGAACACCGCTACAGCGAGGCGCTGGAGATCGCGGCTGCCGTGGGACCTCGCTTTCCGCGTAATTATTTGCTGCCTCTCGAAGAGGGGAATCTGCTGCGGGCCTCGGGCAAGCTTGATCTCGCGGAACAGCAATACCGCCGCGTCTGGCAAAACGGGCGGGAAGGGAAGTACGGTAATCTGCGTTACGAAATGGCTGCCCTGGCTTTGGGAGATGTGTTGCGAGGGGAAAAGAAATTTGCGGAAGCTGCCGCTGCTTACGAGCAAGTCAGCGAGGTAAACGGAGCGGATCCCGAATTGCTCCAAAAAGCGAACCTCGGGGCGGGTGAGATGTATGACCAGCTGCAAAATCGCGATCTGGCGGTTCGGAAGTATCAGGCGGTACTGGCAGTGAATTCCGGAAACGCCGAAGCGGATAAAGCCCGCAAAAGGATGAAAGAAGCGTACCGGGAGTAGGTCCTGGGAAAGCCTGCAATTTCGCCCTATCGCAGCGAACCGGGCGGCGCCAACGGCTCGTTGGATCACTATTCCCCGAAACTTTTCTTCCCTCGTCTCCGTATAATTAAGTGGGGAGGGAACTATGACTACGATGTATTGCAACGCTTGCGGAAACGCTCTCGCTGAGCAGGCCCGCTTCTGCTCCCATTGTGGCCGTGCCATCGAGTGTCACCACTTCATGGGCCGATTAACGCGTTCCCGGCATGACCGGAAAATCGCTGGCGTGTGTGCCGGACTCGCCGAGCATCTCGGTCTGGATACCTCGCTGGTCCGCATTCTCTGGGTATTTCTCACTTTCGCTTCGGGATTCTTCCCCGGGATTGTCGCGTACGTCCTGGCGTGGATCATCATTCCCGAGGAACCGCTTTCGTTGCCGGCAGTGAGTTATCAGCAGCCCGTCGCAGGCTAGGTTAGCGGCAGTCTATCGCCGGGCTTTTGATACCCTAAGTTCGCTATGCACAGCTTGCGCAGCGACGACGCAGAAATCTTCTACGAAATTAAGGGCGACGGACCGGCCGTCGTCCTTCTTCATCCATTTCCCAGCGACCACGAGTTCTGGGTCCCAGTCATTCCTGCGCTCGAATCCCGTTACCGCCTGATTCTTCCGGATATCCGCGGGCACGGCGCCTCAGAAATTGGCCAGGGCCCCGCCTTCATGCCCAAGCACGCGGCGGACATCGCACGCATTCTGGACGCAACTGGCGTCGGCAAAGCCGCCTTCATCGTGTGCTCGATTGGCGGTTATATCGTGTTCGAATTTCTGCGCCGCTTTCGGCCGCGTATTTCCGCGCTTGCTCTTTGTGACACGAGGCCGCAGCCCGATACTCGCGAAGGCCGCGCAGCCCGTTTGAAATCGGCTGAAGCTGTACTCGAGCAGGGAACGGAACCGTTTCTTCAAAGTCGATGATTCCCAAACTCCTGGGCCCGACGTCCGTTGCATCTCGACCTGACCTTGTGGAGGGCGCGCTTCGAATGATGCGTAAGATGTCGCCCGAGGATGTCAGTCTTGTTCTGCGCGGTATGGCGGAGCGGCCCGATTCGGTTCCAGATCTGAAGCATATTCAGGTTCCGACTCTCATCTTGACGGGAGAAGAAGACGTACTGACGCCAGCTGTGGACGCGGAATTGATGCGACAGAGCATTCCTAACAGTCGATTAAAAATGATTCCGAAAGCTGGGCATTACGCTCCGTGGGAGCGGCCGGAAGCAGTCGCGCCGCTGTTGCGGCAGTTTCTGGATTTTGTGCCGCTGGCGTGAAAGAGGGCTTTAGGCTCTGGGCATTAGGCTTTGGGCCCTCACTTTTTCCGGGTCGTCGGGACTAAAGCCTAAAGCCCAGATCCTATTTACCTGATCTGCTAGAATCGCCTCGTCATGATCGAAGCCTTTCTTGTTCCCGAGAAAACCGTGGCGACTGCCAAGGGTGATGGGCCCGTTCTCGATCTGGGCGCGGCCGAGACTCGAGTATTTCTTCTGACACTTGCGATTACGGACATCATCGAGCAGGAGTCTTTGGACGTCAGCATTCATGCTTCTACCGATGGCGTCGCGTTCGATCCCAAGCCCGTGGCGGCATTCCCGCAGAAGTTTTATCGCGGAGAGTATCCATTGCTAGTGGATGTTTCTGGTAATCGAGAGGCAAAGTCGATACGCGCGCACTGGGAAGTGAATCGGTGGGGCCGCGGGACGGAAACACCAATGTTTGAATTCTGCTTGACCTTGCGCGAGGTGCCTCAGGAAATTCTGGCTGAAGCGGCCACGACGCGTTCGCACGCAGTAGCGACCGCGAACCTCGGTTGCCAGTAGTCTTGTTTCGGATCACTTGTAGTTCGTGTGTAAACCCTGAATCCCCCTTTGAACCTCTTTCTGAGCTGTATCCTTCGCCAGGTAAAAATTCATGTCTGATCGAAAATCCAGAAAATCTTCGGCCACTCGACGGTCGTTTTTGCAGAGCGCTGTGATTGGCGGAGCAGTTGCATCTTTGGCACCTCTATCATCCCGCGCTCGGTGGTGCTCGCCATGTTCCGGCGAACGAATCCAGCGCTCCCGCTCACAACATCAAGCCGTTCGAACTCGAGGAGAGCACGATCGCGGAACTGCAGGCGGGCATGAAGTCCGGCAAATTCACCGCCCGATCGCTGATCGAAAAATACCAACAGCGCATCGCGGAGATCGATAAGCGAGGCCCTGCGCTAAACAGCATCATCGAACTGAATCCCGACGCGATCTCGATCGCGGACGGACTAGATCAGGAACGCAGAACAAAAGGGCCTCGTGGGCCGCTGCACGGCATTCCTGTACTGATCAAGGACAACATTGCTACAGCCGACGGCATGATGACGACGGCGGGATCGCTCGCCCTGGTAGGTTCCAAGGCGCCGCAGGATGCTTTTGTAGCGCAAAAGCTGCGGGCCGCGGGCGCGGTCATTCTTGGCAAGACGAACTTGAGTGAGTGGGCGAACTGTCGCTCCCGCTACTCGACCAGCGGATGGAGCGGCCGCGGCGGCTTGACGAAGAATCCGTATGCGCTTAACCGAAATCCCTGTGGGTCGAGTTCAGGCACTGGGGCCGGAATTTCCGCGAATCTTGCCGCGATCGGGATTGGCACAGAAACTGACGGCTCGATCGTATGCCCGTCCTCGGCAAATGGACTGGCGGGAATCAAGCCGACGGTAGGGCTGGTCAGCCGGAGCGGCATCATTCCCATTTCGCATACGCAGGACACGGCTGGCCCGATGTGCCGCACGGTGCGCGATGCAGCAATTCTACTGGGCGCGCTGGCCGGTGTTGATCCCGATGATGCGGCTACCGCCTCCAGCGCGGGCAAATCACAAACTGACTATGCCCAATACTGCGACCCGAACGGCCTCAAAGGCGCGCGTATTGGAGTCGCCAGAAAATACTTTGGCTTCAACGAAGCCGTCGATGCGTTAATGGAGCAGTCGTTGGATGTCTTGAAAAAGCAGGGCGCGGTGCTTGTCGATCCAGCCGATATCGAAACCTTCGGAAAGTTCGACGACAGCGAAGCCATGGTTCTCCTGTACGAATTCAAGGCCGGCCTGAATGCCTATCTCGAGCGCCTCGGCCCGAGCGCACCCGTTCGCACTCTCAAAGACGTCATCGATTTCAATGAACGTAACCGCGCCAAAGAGATGCCGTACTTTGGCCAGGATTTATTCATCAAGTCAGAAGCGAAAGGGCCGTTGACCGAAAAGGAGTACCTCGACGCGGTCGCGAAGAGTCATCAACTCGCGTGCACAGAGGGCATCGACGCGCTCATGGACAAGCATCAACTTGACGCCATCGTTGCGCCCACCGGCAGTCCCGCGTGGCTCACTGACTTCATCGATGGCGATCACTTTTCTGGCGGGAGTTCCAACGCAGCGGCGGTTGCCGGATATCCCGAACATTAATGTCACGGCCGGATTCATTTCCGGCTTGCCAGTGGGAATTTCCTTCTTCGGACGCGCATGGAGCGAGGCTACGCTGATCAAGCTGGCATATTCATTTGAGCAAGCCACGAAGGCCAGGCAGGCGCCGAAATTTATGGCAACTGTTGTGGTCGATTAATTCGACGGAACAGGATTGCGCTTCGGGATTTTCGGAGTCAACTTCCGCACGATAAATTCCTGAAACAGATTTCCGATGGCGGTTGCGCCAATTCCGATGGACGCATTTTCAAGCGTCAGTGCCGCACCGTCGCGATCTTGCTCCGGATAGTAAAGATTTGAGATTCCCCCCGCCGCCAAGTTTCCCAGCACGTTGGAGTAGTTCGGCTGCCATCTGCCGATTGTCGCCCTTGCAGATGATTGAATTTGCGAGGGCGTAAAGGGCGCGCGACGTGGTACTTCCGGTGCCTTTGTAAAAGTAACGCGGGTCTTGCTTCAGAACCGATGGCAGAATCGCGCCACCAATAAACGTGCCTGTAAGCTGTATCGGCATATCCAGCACCAAAGCGCTTTCCATAACCTTCCGCGCCTTGTCCGTAGCCGGCGAAATGATTCTGTGCCTGCTCTACACCTGCGGTCGCCCCGACCACGAGAAAATGTGAAAGGATCGATCACTGTTTTCCAGGCGCAGCTGAAATTTTTGGCTGGACGTAAGAGGAGCGGCATCCGGGCACGTAACTGACATAAAAGTTCGGTATAGCTCCAAGGACGCGCTGCTGCTCCTCCACTTTGATTTGCTGCTCAGCGATTTCGGCGACTTCGTCGCGGTGAGAGCCCAACCCGCACTTCGGTTACGGCCTCAGCAACGACCAACGCGATGGGGGGAATCGCATCGACTTCGCCAGAATGCAATGTTCCAGAGAGTGATTGAGCGGCGAAGCCAGGCGACACGATGTAAGTTGAAACGGACCTGGAGTGATGTCGCTGAAAGAAAAATGGCCATCAGGACGCGAGACAGTCTGTTTGGACTTATTGTGAAGCGACGAATTCTCGCGAAGACTGACTTGCGCCCCGGCGACCACCGCTCCACTTTGGTCGACGATTGTTCCGCTGACGGTGCCAAAGACCGGAGGAGATGCATCCCCGCTACCAGGTCCTGGCTCCGATTCAATCATAGATGGTGGAAGCGCCTGCGCGCGCGCGACATAGTGGGCGCCTGACAAAAGCGCCAGAGCAACGAGCGCCAGATTGAAGGGCAAATTCATGAATTTGTTTACTTTATCTTCTTTTACGTACCCGCTCCAAAACACAAAAGTCCAGAGCCTCCTGCGCCAGGGAAGTATGCGGATCAAAGATATGACCTTTTAGGGATTGGATGCTAGATCATAGCCATTTTCAACCCCGCCTCCTAAAAAATGAGTTGGGCAGGCGGCGAATGTCGACATGGGCTGGGCTGCTTTACTATGGAATGCTCATGTGCGCTGATTCGACGGTCGTCGTTCGTCCCTCCCGCGGCGTTCAAGGAGTCGTCCGCATTCCTGGCGACAAGTCAATCTCGCATCGCTACGCGATGCTGGCTGCGATCGCCGAAGGAACCAGCCGTTTCCATAATTTTTCAGCGGCGCAAGACTGCGCCAGCACATTGGGATGCGTCGCCGGGCTGGGCGCCAAATGGAGCCGAGCCGAAACAGACGACGCGATCGAAGTGAACGGAACGGGCATGTGTCTGACGGCTCCCACGCGGTCGCTGGATTGCGGAAACTCCGGTTCGACGATGCGGATGCTGAGCGGCATCCTCGCGGGCCAGCCATTCGTGAGCGAGTTGTTTGGCGACGAGTCACTCTCCCGCCGTCCGATGGCCCGGATCATGAAGCCGCTCTCTGAAATGGGGGCGCGAATTTCGGCTATGGATGGTGAACGTCCCCCGCTAAAAATTGAGGGTGGTCCACTGCGCGCGATCCACTACAAGCCCGAGGTGGCAAGCGCCCAAGTGAAATCTTGCGTGCTGTTCGCGGGACTGTTCGCCGATGGTGAAACGGTGGTTGAGGAGCCAATTCGCACCCGCGATCACGGAGAAATTGCTCTGCGGGCCTTCGGAGCAGAAGTCGAACGGAATGGCAATATGGCCAGCATTCATGGCGGGCAACGTCTTGCGGCAATTGAAGCTCATGTACCAGGAGATCTTTCGAGCGCAGCGTTTCTTTTTATGCGGCGCGCTCTTTCCCGGATTCGCGTGTCTCGCTGCCGGGAATCCTGATGAATCCCAACGCGCGCGCGGCTGCTCGACATTCTTATTCAGATGGGTCTACATGTCTCCGTCACGCAAATTGAACAACAGCATGGGGAACTGGTGGGCGCCATCGAAGCCCGCGGCGGTGCATGGCGGGGCGGGACCATTGCGGGGCGGATACGGCGGCCTTGATCGACGAAATTCCGGTGCTGGCGGCGATCGCGCCCTATAGCGAAAATGGGCTCGAGGTGCGGGACGGGAAAGAGTTGAGGGTGAAGGAATCCGACCGCATTGCCGCCGTGGCCAGGAACCTGCGGAAGATGGGCGCGGAGGTTGAGGAACGGCCCGACGGGCTGCGCGTGGCTGGCAGCCAGAAGCTTCACGGAGCTGAAATTGATTCGTTTGGCGATCATCGCATTGCCATGGCCTTCGCCGTAGCAGCGTTACGGGCGGCGGGGGAGACGGCCATTCACGGGGCGGATGCGGCTGGGGTGTCGTATCCGACATTCTTTGAGGATCTGCGTACGATCGCGGGTGGATAAGCACGGGAGCTCATCCTCTCAAGACCCTAAAGGGTCACCTTAGGGCGAGAGCTGGCGGCATCGCTAAAGCGATATCGTGATACGACCCTAAACCACCGAGGTGAAGCCGAATCGAGGCTTGTTACATCTATTAGACTCACGATTATTAGGGTCGTGGGTTGTTATCCACTCGATCGGGGAAAACTACATGTCTACATTTCCTGCATTCACATTGCCTGCAAGCAGCGTGCCTGATCCTCGCACACAAGCCTTTCCAACTTTGACGGAAGCGCAGATTAATCGCATCCGGCCGGTGGGAAAGCTGCGCAAGGTGGAACCGGGCGAAATTTTGTTTGAGCCGAACGATACCGAGATTCCGTTTTTCGTAATGCTTTCCGGCACCATGGAAATTGTGCAGCCCGACCTTTCGGGCGAACGGCCGATTGTGAAGCACGATGCCCCCGGCGAGTTTACCGGTGAGATGGCGATGATCTCTGGCGCGCGCTGCCTGGTGCGCGGACGGGTCACCGAGGCCGGTGAATTTCTTGAGGTGAGCGCGGGCGGGTTGCGGTCGCTGGTCGCCAAGGACGCGGAATTGAGCGAGATTTTTATGCGAGCTTTTATCTTGCGGCGGCTTGCGCTGATCAAAGGAAACTTCGGGAACGTGGTCCTGATGGGCTCGCGGCACTCTGCAAACACTCTTAGGCTGCGCGAATTTCTGACGCGCAATGCTCACCCTTACACTTATGTCGATCTCGACACGGACAAAACATCGCAAACGCTCCTTGATCGCTTCGATGTGAAGTTGTCGGAAATTCCCGTTGTCGTTTGCAACGCTAGCGGAAAGTTATTACGGAATCCTTCGACGCAGCAGCTCGCGGATTGCCTAGGCTTCAATTTCAATATCGATAACTCGCTGGTGCGCGATGTGATTATTGTCGGAGCTGGCCCCTCAGGTCTCGCAGCCGCTGTTTATGCGGCTTCGGAAGGCTTAGATGCCTTGGTGATCGAAACGGACTCTCCCGGCGGCCAGGCTGGTTCGAGTTCGAAGATTGAAAACTATCTTGGTTTTCCCACCGGCGTGTCCGGACAGGAACTGGCGAATCGGGCGCTCGCGCAGGCGCAAAAATTTGGCGCGAAGATGATGATCGGACACGGCGTGGTGCGGCTGGATTGCGCCCAGCGGCCCTACAGGATCGTGCTCGATAACGACAGCAGGCTTTCGGCGCGAGCGATCATAATTTCGACGGGAGCGCAATACAACAAACCGCAGTTCGCCAATCTCGCGCGTGTTCGAAGGGCGCGGAGTTTATTACGGCGCGACTTATCATCGAATCGCAACTGTGCGAGGGCGAAGACGTGATCGTGGTGGGCGGAGCGAATTCGGCCGGACAAGCCGCCGTGTTTCTTTCGCAGACCGCGCACAAGGTGCACATGCTGGTGCGGCGCGACGGGCTTGCCGAAACCATGTCGCGCTACCTGATCCAGCGGATTGCGGAAAATCCCGCCATCGAACTGCATTGCAATACCGAAATTGTTGGGCTTGGAAGGGAACGAACAGCTGGAGCGCGTGACTTGGCTCGACAAGAAAACCGGCGAAACCTCTACACACAAGATTGCCCACCTTTTCATCATGGCGGGCGC
This sequence comes from uncultured Acidobacteriaceae bacterium, assembly GCA_963822545.1. Lineage (GTDB taxonomy): Bacteria > Acidobacteriota > Terriglobia > Terriglobales > Acidobacteriaceae > Acidiflorens. Next base: position 404,633 of record CAWGIB010000006.1, on the reverse strand, counting down.
GTCGCCACGCACGGAATGGCTGCAGGGATGTGTCGCGCTCGATGGTAAGGGCTTCATTCTGACGGGGCGAGATTTGGATGCACTGCTTGGCGCCGATTCCGCGCAGGCGTGGAAATTGCCACGCGCTCCGCAGATGCTGGAGACGAGTTTGCCCGGAGTCTTCGCGGTCGGCGATGTTCGATCAGGTAATGTGAAGCGCGTGGCATCAGCTGTCGGCGAAGGGGCGATTGCTGTGCATCTAGTGCACCGGGCGCTGGCCGAGATATAAGATTGCGGATCGCGGAAGTCAGATTGCCGAAGTAAGAACGGTTAATTTCTTCAGACTGGTTCGATTTTTCATTTCCGAGACATTCACGTAGACTGCCGCTGAGTGTTTTTTCCGATCGAGGCAGCCGTTTTCCATGGCCCGTTGCAATTCCTGCGGCGCAGACCTTCAGCCTTTGGCGCGCTTTTGCTCGTCTTGCGGAAAGAGTGTATCGACTGATGATGTACCGACGCTGATTAGTGATGCCACCACGGCATTAAGTCCTGACGAAATTCCGACGCTTGTTTCATCTGAGCCGCTGCCTTCTCCGCCACGATCGCCGAGGCCTGTATCGAAATCCGGTCATCCCAGTTCTTCTTCGGGTGCGCTCAGCGATCATGGACGATTCCTCCCTGGCTCGTTGCTCGCAGAGCGTTATCGCATCGTCGCGCTGCTGGGACGCGGTGGTATGGGCGAGGTTTATCGCGCCGACGACCTCACGCTTGGGCAGCCTGTGGCGTTGAAATTTCTGCCAGAAGAAGCGGCCAGCGATCCCGGATTGCTGGACCGATTCCGCGGCGAGGTTCGGATTGCGCGCAAGGTTTCGCATCCGAACGTGTGCCGCGTATACGACGTCGGCGAAGTCGACGGACTGACGTACTTCACGATGGAGTATGTCGACGGCGAAGACCTGGCATCGCTGCTGCGACGGATTGGGCGCTTGCCGAATGACAAAGCCATCGATATCGCGCGCCAGCTTTGTGCGGGTCTGGCGGCGGCCCATGCCAAGGGCGTACTGCATCGCGATCTCAAGCCCGCGAACATCATGCTCGATGGCCGTGGACAGGCGGTGATCACAGACTTTGGGCTAGCCGCATTCACGGATCAGGTTCCAGGCGCAGAAGTGCGGAGTGGAACTCCCGCCTACATGGCGCCGGAACAGCTTGCCGGAAAAGAAGTCACGGAAAAGAGCGACCTCTATTCGCTCGGTCTCGTGCTCTATGAAGTCTTCACGGGCAAGCGGGCGTTCAGCGCTGACAATCTGACGGAGCTTGTGCGTTCACGAGCGGCGGGCGACATCAGCCGGCCTTCATCATTCGTGAAAGATCTTGATCCGCTGGTGGAGCGGGTCATTCTGCGCTGCCTTGAACCGGAACCGGCCAATCGTCCTGCGAATGCGCTTTCGATTGCGGCTGCGTTGCCCGGTGGAGATCCACTGGCGGCCGCACTCGCCGCAGGTGAAACGCCGTCTCCCCAAATGGTTGCGGCTGCAGGCTCGCACGAAGGCATGCAGCCGAAGTCGCGCGATCCTTTGCCTCGCCGCCTGCGTTTTGGGCTTGATTGCCAGCCTGGTTCTTATGGCTCGCAACGATGGCATGTCGCGCATGCCGCTCGATCAATCTCCTGACGTTCTCACACAAAAGGCTCGCGATATCGTGGCCCAGTTGGGATATGACGCGAAGCCGGTAGATTCGGCGATCGACTTCGAGGATGACGATGAGTTCGAGCGCTGGGCAGAAGCGAATGACAAGCCGCATCCGGACTGGTCAAGGATTTTCGCCACGGGGCAGCCGCCGATTTTGCGCTTTGACTATCGTCAGGCCGCGCGCTACCTCGATCCGCAACAGTTCGAGCGTTCTAATACTCCAAGCATCGTGACCTTTAACGATCCTCCTACGACGCAATCGGGAATGGTCAACTTGAAGCTTGACACGACGCGGACATCTCACCTTCTTTCAGGCGATTCCCCTGGAAGTAGAAGAAATATCGACTCCGGCCAAGCCTGCAGATTGGGCTCCGCTGTTCGCCGCCGCGGGCTTAGATTCCATCGCGATTGCAGCCTTCCACGCCCGAGTGGACTTCGCTTGCGAGTTCCGACGTGCGCGCGGCTTGGACTGGGCAATGGCCAGGAACCGACCGTCCCTTGCGCGTCGAAGCTGCCGCTTGGCATGGCAAACCCGTCTTCTTCCGTCTCATCGGGCCCTGGACGCGACCTTCTCGCATGCGTCCCTATGAAGTTTCAACTGCAAAGAAGGCGAGCAATATCATCGAGGGCGTCCTGTTCCTCGTCGTCCTCGCTGCTGCGGCAGCGCTGGCACGTCGCCAGTACAAGCGCGGCAAAGGTGACCGCCAAGGCGCTTACCGCCTCGCACTCTTCGTGTTCGTTCTGCAGATGGCGATCTGGCTTTGCTACGGGCACTTCGTACCCGACCCGGACATTCTGATCGGAGGTTTCGCGCTCGCCGTAAGTACCGCGCTTTTTATGTCCGGAATCTCATGGCTTTTCTACATGGCGTTGGAGCCCTATGTCCGCAGACTTTGGCCGCAGACGATCATCTCGTGGACGCGCGTTGTCAGCGGCCGGGTTCGCGATCCGCTGGTCGGTCGCGACGTTCTGTTTGGCGTGATGCTCGGTTTGAGTTGGCTCTTGATCTACGAGATCCGCCTCGCTTTCGGAATCGGGCGTCTCGGGCTTGCTCCGGTGATTTGTTCCTCGGATTATCTCCTCGGCCTGCGAAGAACGATCGGGGCCTGGATCGTGCTTGTCCCTGGCGGCATTCAGGGCACGCTCTTCTTCTTCATCATTCTGATTGTGCTCCGTTATCTATTGCGGAAGCCGTGGGCCGCAGGCGTAGGATTCGCTGCGATCTTCACCTTTCTTCACGTGATCGGCACGCAGCATCCCCTGGTTGAAACGTCGAGCGCGGTTCTCATTTACGGGATCGCCGCGTTCGCACTCGTCCGCTTCGGCCTCATCTCGCTCGCATTCGCCGTCTTCGTGGCCAACCTGACCATGAATCTTCCTTTTACCTTTGACTTCTCGCGCTGGTACGCCTCGTTCGCCTTGAGTGCTGCCGGTGCTGGTTTTGGCCGTAGCTGCGTGGGGCTTTCACACCGCGCTCGGCGGAAACAAGCTAATCAAGGGCGAAATGCTGGAGTGAGAGCATCTCCGCAAATACTTGGTTAGGCTGCGGCTCGGAATGCTCCTAAGTCAGAAGTTAAAAGTCAGATTGCAGAAGTAAACGCGGAGGGTGCGCGCCGGGGGCTTCTTTTTGCCTGACGCTTTCCAAGCTCGATTACTTTGTCCCCTTTAGATATTTATCGAACCAGGCGATCGTTCGTCGGATCGCGTCTACCTGGTTCTCGCGTTTTGCGAAGCCGTGGCCCTCGTTGGGGTAGTAATGCACGTCCACAGTTTTCCCGGCGTCTTGCAGAATCTTTACGATCTGCTCCGCTTCTTCTTTTGGCACGCGAATATCATTGTCGCCCTGAAGAACGAGCAATGGGGCCTGTGTGTCCTTGATGTAGGCAAGTGGCGAATCGGCCTCATAGACGGCCCGATCTTTCTCAGGATCTCCCAGCAGCGAGCGTTCGTATTGCTGAAGGAAAGGATCTTCGTGCTGCATCATGGTCAGCCAGTTGATGATGCCGTACGATTCAACGCCCGCGGCCCAGATGTAAGGCGTCTTTCCGACAGCCATCAGCGTCATGAAGCCACCGTACGAACCACCAGTAATGCCAATTTTCTTGGCGTCGACATAGCCTGTGTCTTGCAGGAATTTTGTCGCGAAGACTTCATCTTGAAGATCTCCGCCACCAAGGTCTTTGTAATTTGCGCGCTGAAAATCCATACCGTAGCCGGTCGAACCGCGAACATTGGGCGCGATGCAGATATATCCCCGGCTGACGAGCGCAATCACGGTGCGATTGAAGTAATCGGTGGTCTGCCCAGTGGGCCCTCCATGGGGCAGGACGATCGCGGGATTCGAACCGTCGCGCTGTAAGTTGAAGGGTATCCAGAGAAACGCGCTGATGATCTTGCCGTCGAAGCTGCGGTAGTGAACGAGTTGCGAAGGCGGAATTTTAGCAGTGGTAAGGCTGGCAATCGCGGAGAAGGTCAACTGGCGCGCCTCGTGCCTCCCGATGTCATAAACCCACATATCGGCTGGCTGCGTCGAACTTTGGTGATTGATCAGCAAGCGGCCGCCTTGCGGCGCAAAGGGCGTGGGATTTCCAGTGTAGGTATTCAGTCCGGGGGGAAGATTGATTTTGCCGCGAGCAAGCGTTGCCGTGTCGGCGAGATAGTCATCCGTACGACCATCTTCATTCACGATGTAGGTGAACTGCTTGCCATCGGGCGAGAAGTCTCCGGCATCGGATGCCCATTTGGAATCGGTGACCCAGGTGAGCTTCTTAGTGGCAACGTCGATTTCTGCGACGTTGGCAAATCCGCCTGGCTTGTCGGAGGTGACCAGCAAAATTCGTCCATCGGGGGATATTGACGACGCGCTGGTGCGGTTGTCGCCTTCATGCTGCGTGAGATTTTCCTGGGCTCCCGTGCTGACGTCGATGCGATAGACATCTGAATCAGTGAACGCCGCATTGGTGCGCGTGGCGTATACAAATTTGTTGTCCGGAGACCATAGGGGGCCGCCCCACAGGTGGTCAGCCGTTTTCTCCTGCGTAAGATTGCGAACCGAGTGTGAAGCCCAATCCATGACGCCTATATCGGTCGCCGATGCCGTCTTCGGTTTGTAGCCGATCGCCAGGGACTTTCCATCGGGTGACCACACGACTCCTGTTTCGGAAATTTCGGGCGTGCTAGTCAGGTTGACGACCGTGCCGCCATCGCTTGGGATGGCAAAAAGATCGTAAAGTTCACCGCCTCCCAAATCGGATTGGTAGACGATCCACTTGCCATCCGGCGACCAAGTCGCGCCCGACTGCCGTTCGTCCGACTGGCTCAACTGGATGGGCCAGCCGCCATCCGCGCTGACCTTCCAAAGGTTATTGCGACCCGTGAGATTAGTGGAGAAGGCAATCCACTTCCCATCCGGCGACCAGGAGCCGCCTCCCGTCGATCGCGTGAAAAACAAATCGTCAACCGGGATTGGAGTTGCTCCCTCGGCCGCGGCTGAGTTCATGGTCTTTGGATCCGTGAGTTCGCGGGTGTCGGGCGAGTCGGAGGCGAAAGCGCTGACTAATAAGACGAGAAGCAAAGGGAGGAGGCGGAATTTCAAGAGCATCTCCTGTATCGTGATCGACCAGTATCAGTTAGAGAGGATCGGGCGAATCATAAGTCGGCCACAGACAGACGTCAACTATGCCTGGAGCATGCGGTGTTCTGCGGGGCGTTCGGCAAGACCGGATGGGGGCTGTTTTGATAGCCTAATCGCTATGCCGACCGAGAAATCTCCGTCCCCCGACGATCGCCTGCAGCAGGAATTCAACCAATGGGCCGAACGCGGCGAGGGCCCAAAAATGGAAAACCACCATCTTGACATTACAGAGAAAACGCTTCGCCGCATGGATCTGAGAGCCCGGCGAGCGCGTCCTCGATCTCGGATGCGGTTCGGGTTGGGCGACGCGCCTGCTGGCGCGACTCGTGAGCGACGGGCCGCAAGGATTCGGGCAAGTGGTGGGAGTGGATATCGCCGACGAAATGATCCGTCAGGCTCGTGCGGCGTCGAAGGATTTCGACAACATTATGTTTGTGCAGGGTTCGGCCACGCAGATTCCATGGGAAGAGAATTTTTTCGACAAGGTTCTGTCGGTCGAATCTTTTTACTACTATCCGGATCAGGATCGGGCGCTCGGGGAACTTTTTCGCGTCATGGCGCCTCACGGGCGACTGTTCATCCTGATCAATCTTTATAAGGACAATCCTTACTCGTCTACAGTGGGTCCCGAAGCTGAAGGTGCCGGTGCAGGTGCGCGCGGCCGAGGAATATGTCGCGCTGCTCAAGGCCCATGCTTTTGAGAAAGTGGAGTACGCCCAAATTCCAGATGACACGCCTACGCCAGAGAATTACCAGACCACTTCGTTCCATACACTTGATGATCTGAAAGCGTTCAAGCGAGTGGGTGCGCTGTTGCTGATGGCGTCGAAGCCGGACGTTCGCAATTCTGCGCCCGCGTATACGATTTACTAGCCCGGCATCCGATATCGCTACGAACAATTGTAGAGAATCCTTCGCTACGCTCAGGATGACCAGACCTCACAGCTAGTCATTGTCGTCGTCGTCTTTATCGCGATCTCCGTCATGGTTGCGGCTGCTGTCTCGCTCCATGTTTCGCGCCGGACTTAGTGGTCGGTTGTCACCCGCGTGGCTGATTTCGATCGTGCCGTTCACGTTCGACAATTTGACCAACGTCCCGCCGCCACCCAGTTGGCCATGCATACTGCGTCCAACAAACCGGTGACGTGAAATCTGCAAACCAAAATCATTGGAGATGTTGCCTGACATCGTGCTCGCTTCGACCTCTGCATTTGCATCCGAGGGCAGGATCACGTGCAGCCGACCATTTACTGACGAGAGTTTTAGCGCTGAAGGTGGCAACTGGTCGACGCTGGCCTCAAGTTCGCCATTCACTGTGTTTAGTTCGGTGCGGCCCTGCAGATTGCGGGCCTGGATCCGCCCGTTGACGCACGAGGCATGCACTTCGCCGGAAACCTCCTGGATATCGAGTTTCCCGTTTACGAGTTTGATCTCATCGAGATTTGCCTGCCTTGGAACTGTGATCGTGTATTCCACTCGCGCCGGATTGTTATGCTCCTCGTCACCGCCGTAGTTGAAGTTGCGGTCGTGATTGGGATATTGCGTGCGAATTGAGATCCGGTCCTGCCCGGCCTCGACTTCGATCTGCGCTTCGGACGAGACGTTCCTTGCTCCAGGCGCTCTTTACGGCATCAACCTTGACTTCTGGCCGATCCCACCCCGTAACGTGGACGGGTCCGTTGACATTCTCAATTTCGACGCGCCCTTGCGCGGACAGCGGATAGACCTTGTGAAACTCTTCGGTGTAATTTCCCTGGCGGTCGGAAGCCTGTGCGGCGCCGGTGATCAGAAAAAGCCCCGCAACACGGTTAGCCGGCGGGAAGCATAGGTCACTTTGCGGTGTTGAGTCATAAGTCCTCCGTTTGCGGTTTAGACGGCGCTGGAGGCAATTAGTGAGTAGAGGCAGGGACAAAAAGGGGATTGCCGACCAGCATTTCGCGTGTTTTTTATCCCTTGTGACCACTATCACTATCGAGCGTATTATGTTCAGGTATCCTGTACGGCACGAGGCCCCATGAGCTGGCTCCAGAACAAATTCGAAAAGAATTTCATGATCTCGACTGTGGACTACGTCTTCAACTGGGCGCGGAAGTCGGCGCTCTGGCCTATGACGTTTGGCCTAGCGTGCTGCGCCATCGAGATGATTGCATCGTCCACCGCGCGCTTTGATATCGCGCGCTTTGGCTCGGAGGTGTTTCGGCCCAGCCCGCGGCAGTCGGACCTGATGATTGTTTCGGGGACGGTCACGCTGAAGATGGCGCCCGTAGTGAAGCGTATCTATGACCAGATGCCGGAGCCGAAGTGGGTGATTTCCATGGGAGCTTGCTCGTCGGTGGGCGGGCCGTTTAATACCTATGCCGTGCTGCAGGGCGTCGACCGCATCGTGCCTGTGGATGTGTATGTCATTGGATGCCCGCCGCGTCCGGAGAATCTGTTCTACGCGCTTCTCAAACTGCAGGACAAGATCGACACCATGACGCTGGCCAAGAAGCCGACCGAAGTGCGGCTCGACGAGAGCATGATGGAGAGCTTCAAGCGGCAGGTGATGGTGGCGCAGACGATGCAGCCGAAATAGCTGACAGCCGTCAGTTCAGCCATCAGCCATCAGCCGTCAGCCTTCAGTTAAACCCGATATACTCTTGTCATCCCGCGCGAAACGAGGGATCTGCAGTCTTCCGTGTCCGGCAGATACTGTAATCGGTTGGGATTTTGCTGACGGCTGACAGCAGACAGCTGAATGCTATGTTCACAAAGATCGCTACCCAAGCTGAACTTCCCGGTCCCAACGAAGCCAAAGAAATCCCATGTGGCGACAAAACCATTTGCGTTGCCAACGTGAATGGAGAAATCTCAGCGATGGAGAACGTGTGCCTGCACCGTGGCGGCCCGCTTGGGCAAGGCGTGATTGAAGGCGGCAAGGTTATCTGTCCGTGGCATGGTTGGGCGTGGGACCCGAAGACGGGCGAGGCAGGGCCTCCCGGAGCGAAGATCGCCGTGTATCCGGTGAAGGTTGACGGCGACGGGGATGTGCTGATCGACCTCTAGTCGCCGTTCTTCTACGGCACTTCGTAATTTCCCTGAATGACAAATTCCATTTCGCCTTTCGGCGAGGGGAGGGCTGTATAGGTTCCGCTGCCTTGCAGTTGCTTCAGGCGTCCGCTGCCGCCTGTGAAGGTCCATCTGCCTTCCAGATGCTTGGGCACAATGCCATTCATCGTCGCGGTTCCCTCATACGTGAGAAAGTAACGGTCTCCATTCTTCATCACTCCCACGACATAGCCCCGATCGACGGAATGGCCATTCTGAATATCGTCGAAGCCGTAGGTGACGTACTCGGTGCCGGTAAGTCCGCCGATCTCAATGGGCTGCCTTGAGGTGCACGGCCTTTGATCGATGCTGATGGAGTGCTGGCGATCGTCGTTGATTTGCACGGTTTGGTGGACGGATGAAACGGCGCAGACCGAGGTCTCAGTGAACGAACCTTTGGTCTGGGATTGCATCGGCCCAGAGGCGAGTAGGAAAAAGACAGTCGCTAAAGACACATTGGAGCGCATTCGCTTTTAGCTCCAGGGTGGAATGATGAACGAAGCGAGTCTAGCAGAGGCCAGGACGAAAGCCTGACATGGCATGGACGGCGAGGCGCCCGTCCAACATCTCCTTCTACACTTTCATCTTTAAATTATCCCAACACTCTTAGGAATTGGCCCGACGTATTCTCGAATCCCGGGAAGACAGTTTTCAGATCGTGATTTCCCAGATATTGCGAAACGGCTTCGCTCAGCACCAGCCGGAAGTCCGTCGTAACTGCCAAGTCCCGGCCTTCGTAAAGTTGCGACTGGTCCAGGCCGGGCCAGCGGCCGTAAACTTTTCCTCCGCGCACCGGGCCGCCTAAGACGAACATCACGTTGGCGTGGCCGTGGTCGGTGCCGCGGTTGCCGTTTTCGCGGGCGGTCCGCCCGAATTCGGACATGGTGACTACTACCGTGTCTTCTCCGAGGTCGCCCAGGTCCGTCCAGAAGGCGGCGATGGATTGCGAAAATTCGCCTAGCACGTTCGCGATCTGTCCCTGCGTGCTGCCTTCGTTGACGTGATGGTCCCAGCCGCCGATGTCAGCGAAAGCGACCTGCACGCCGAGGTTCGCTTTGATCAGTTGCGCGAGCTGCCGCAGGCTGTCGCCGAAGCGGCCCTTTGGATAATTAGCTCCTGTGGCGGCCGTGTACTTGGAGGGATCGGCGGTACGCAGCATTTTCACCGCGTCGAATGTTTCTTGACCGGTGCCGTGCATGACCGTGTCGACCGAATTTTCATACATCGCTTCGAAAGTATTCGAGATCGGCATTGCCTTTGGATTTTGGCCGCCCACCGAAAAATCATTCAGATTGTTGAACGCGACGGCGGGCTGTTTGCCGGAGAGAATTCTGGGCAACGAGGGGCCGAGGGCGATCGCGCGAAATGCCGATGCGTCTGCGAGAGAGATTGCAGGCTTGCCGGAGGCAGGCTTCCCGGCAGGTGATCCTGCAGGAAGTTCGTGCAGCGCACGGTTCAGCCAGCCATCATCGGTGGCTTTAATTCCGGGCGTGCCCGATTCCATGAAATCCTGGGCATCGAAGTGCGAACGCGTTGGGTCGGGCGATCCGGCGGCGTGCACGATCGCGAGATGCTTCTGCTTCCACAGCGGCTCGAACGATGACATTGCGGGATGTAGCCCAAAGAAGCCATCGAGATCCAGCACGGACTTTCGCGGAATGTTGATGGTCGGACGCATCGCGTAGTAGCCGGCTTCGCCGTGCGGCACGACGATGTTGAGGCCGTCGGCTGCGCCTCGCTGGAAAATTACAACCAGACGCTTGGTCCGAGTTCCGGGATCAGCAGCGCCAAAAGCAGCGCGGGTGAGAAAGCCTGGCAAAGCAGTGGTGCCGACGACGGCCAAAGCGCCGTTACGAAGAAAGATGCGACGTGTGATGGACATATGAACCAGCCCTCAGCCTTCAGCTCTCAGCCTCACGTCGGCCCGGTTTTGAGCTGACGGCTGATGGCGTACGGCTATCTCTTCTGAAACTCCGGCGAGCCCAGTATTAGTCCCGCGATCGCGCCTACGTTCGGTGGACGCGAAGGATCATCCAGTCGCCGCTGGGTGATCTTTGGATCTTCCAGTTGCTTGCTGATCGTATCGTGGGTTTGCCGGGAGACATCTCCTGAGAGCAGCGAACCTTCGAGACGTGCGAGCGCCTGCGATGCGTCGCTCGCTCCCTGCGCTAATTGTGTAGCGTCGATGGATACGCCGCGAACTTTTCCGCTGGTCAGGCCGAGCGCAAAATTCATGCGGCCAAGCAGAGCAGAGGAATTCACCCAGGCGTCCGCTTTCATTGAGTAGCCCGTCGGCGGCATCATGCCATAGGGCAGCATCCCCATATTGTTGAGGGTTCCAACCAGGGCGCGTGCATCTTCAACCTGCGCGCCGCTGCCGCGCACCGCTGACGCCACGAACTCAAAAGGCGTTTTCACTTTGGCGCGATAAGTCGCGGGCGACCAGAATTCAGGGGACTTGAACATCGTCCGCAATACTTCGCGGATGTCGCCGTTCTTCTTCAGAAAAGTCTGGGTCATACGATCGACCAGGGCGGCTGGAGGATTGTCGGAGACGAACCGGATGGCGAGCTTCTGCGAAATGAAGCGGGCGGTCTGCGGATTATGCGCGAGCAGATGCAGGACCTCGCGTCCTTCCTTCTCGCCATTGGACTTGATGCGATGACCGAGGACGGTCTTGTCGCCGGGCTCATGCATGCGCGGCTCGAAGTGGAAGCCTCCGCCTTTGTTGGGCTGGTCGATGGTCCAGCCGGTGAAGACCTTGGCGACTTCGGTGACATCCTTCTGCAAATACCCGCCATTCACGCTGAGAGTGTGGAGCTCCATCAATTCGCGGCCGTAGTTTTCGTTGAGACCGCTGGACTGCTTGCCCTTGGCGCGCGGCCGGGCGGTCGCGCGCAGGCGGCCACGCCCGTCACGGGCATTTTTCGGGATGTTCAGCGCCACGTCTGAGTTCGGACCGACGCTCAACCAGTTGTCGAGGTAAAAGAGCATGGCCGGACTCTGTGCCGTGGCCACCAGAAGATCTTCGAACTTGCCAAGTACGTGGGGGCGAATTGCGTCGCGCTCGTAGCTCGTCACCAGGAACCGGTCGGCTCCCTTGTTGATGAAGATGTTGAAGTGGTTGAACCAGAAATCGGTCATCACCTCGTCGAGTTGGCGCTCGCTATAGATGGCGCGCAGCAACTTCGCCTGCATCAATTCATCGACGACAACTTGCTCGGGATTGTTGAGAGCGAGGACCGTTTCTTTTTGCTGGCCGTTCATGCCTCCCATCAGAGCATCGGCCTTCGCGCCTTTGGCGCGATTCGCGATGATGTGTTGTTCTTCTGGCGAGAGCTTGAGAATTTCTTTCACGCGCTCGTCGGGAGGAAGGTCGAGCAGTTCCAGAAGCTTGATATTGGCAGCTTGCATTTGTTCGCGCCGACGCCCATAGGTGGCGTCGGCGAGCATGGCATCGCTCTCTGGGATTCCGTCCTGGTCGCCCGCGGCACTCTTGGCAGAGGCAACGTTCTTGCCGGCATCCGCCTTACGATCCTGCTTGTCTTCGTAGCGCTCAATCTGGGCGGCGTAGATCGCATGGAGTGCTGGATCACGCGGCATGGCTGCTTTTCCTTCGGCAACTTGCTTGATGATCTGATTGTTTGGGAAATTTTCTACGATCTCACGCGTGTTCATGCGCAGAGTACGAAAGGACGCTAGCCTCGAATCGAGGACGGTGTTGTCGATTTTTTCGGGATGAAGTTGCAGCTCGATCCACTTATCGACACCGACTTGGGCAACGCGCTCCGCTTCGCCTGGGCGAGGCCCGAAGGTCAAGCGGTTGAGGGCGTGAACCGCGCGTTTTTGGTCGTCCAAGGCACCCGGGGAGATGTCCTTTTTTTTCTTGCCAAGCGCTATTTGAGTGGTTGCCAACCCGCACACGAGCAGGGCCGCGAAGGCCAAAAGAACATAATTTCGAGAAGGCTTTGCCATCCGGATATGCCCCTTGTAAAACGAACCCCCGAGCAGCAGAAAAGTTGCGAGAACAACTGGCTGGCAAATCGCGTGTTTAGGCTTTTAGCTTGGCCACGTAGGCGTTTCCGCTATGCGACTTGCGGGTCACATTCTCTACAAACTTCAGGAATTCGCGCAGATGTTCCTTTTCCGCAAGTTCCTCAGGAGAGAATTTTACCCGCACGCCATAGGAGGCCGCGTTGCGCGTAGCCATGCCTGTGAGGATAACGCCTTTTACCCAAATCTTGCCGCTCGCGACCCACAACCCAATCTTAAGAGTCTGGTTTGAGGGTACTGCGGTAGCGGTTTCGACCAGGCATCCTCCGCGGCTAAGATTGGCGAGGTTGCCCCAAACCGGAGCTCTGACACCCTCGATTTCGATTTCCACGGCAACATGACAACGAATCCGGGGAGAACCTCGGCGATCCTGGGCCATTTCTAAGGGAAACGAATCTGCCTCAAACGGAGGCGTGTGCGTTACCGGGACGGGAGAATACAACTTCTCTGGTTGCGTGGGGGAAGCTCTGTTTTCCTTTGGAGAATTCGCTTCGAGGGCGGCAGCCTTGATCTTCCGCATCACATTCAGCAAAGCGGCCTCGCGCTCCTTCGGGGCTACTTCCCGGTAAGTCTTCAGCAATGTTGGGAGATGGATGACGAGATCGGAATCGGTAAGCAGGCGGGTCCAGTCTGAGCCTTGGATGGAGGGGTTCGTGGACTTAGTCATGGTCATGCGGCTACATTGCTCCCATACACCTGCATCAGTTAGGTTCGCTTTTCCGATGGTTATTTCACAAGATGACTTAAGTTACTGGACGGTGGTTCGTCGGTTCCAAACTTGCCTCTATCGTGAATCCATTCAACAATTTGCATCGCCTTAGCGCACAAAACGAATCCAAGAGCATATTATTTTGGGTTCATTCAAGGAGTGAGTCCACGTTCCATGGCTTTCGATGATTCAAACCGCCACCGGCGGCGTCTCCGAAAATTGTTGCTGATTGCCTCTGCATTTCTAGTCCCGATAGCACTTGGCGCACAGCAGCGCGCCCAGTCTGTCCGTCGGCAATCAGGTTCCGACTTCTGCCCAAAACCCGGTTTACGGTAGTGTCCCTGACGCGAAGCCCACCCCAGGTGTCCTCTCACTGAACTTCAGTGAGGCGATTGAGCGAGCATTGCGACACAATCTGACCGGCTTGCTTTCCGAGTACAACACCATCGAAGCTCGGGGCGAAAAGTGGCGTCAACTTAGCGACCTGCTTCCAAACGTCACGGCCGATGCACAAGAAGTGGTCCAAAAGCAGAGTCTTGTCGCCCTGGGCCTTCGAAGCGGCGGGCCGTTTGGCAATGTTCCGCCGGTCATCGGCCCATTCGCGTATTTCGACGTTCGGGCTTCTGCTACGCAGCGCCTCTTCGATTGGAAGGCGATTCAGAGCTACCGGTCGTCAGTGGTTTCTGAGAGTGTCTCGCGCTTTAACTTGAAGGACGCGCGCGATCTTGTCGTCTTGGCCACCGGCAACGCCTATTTGCAGGCCATCGCGGGAGCTGCTCGCAGGGAAACCGCGCAGGCGCAGGTAGAAACGGCCAAAGCGCTTTTTGACAAAGCGGTAGCGCAACAGCAGGCCGGAGTTGCTCCAGCGATCGACACGCTACGTGCGCAAGTTGAATATCAATCCCGTCAGCAACAACTGATTGCCGCGACGAATGATTTCGCCAAGCAGAAACTATCTCTCGCTCGCGTGATCGGGCTGGCTGCGGGTCAGGAATTCGTGTTGGCGGATAAAGCTCCCTACACGCCTTTTCCCATTCCCGAGCTTGAAACCAGCCTGCAGCGTGCCTACTCCCTGCGCTCCGATTACAAGGCTGCGCATGATCGTTTGACTGCGGCTCAGTTGCAGAAGGACGCGGCTTTTGCCGGATACTTTCCGACTCTCGAAGTCGCCGCCGATTACGGTGAGATCGGCGCGACCCCGAGCAGCGTGCTTCCCACCTACCATGTATTTGGAACTTTGAGCGTTCCGATTTTTCAGGGCGGCAAGGTGCACGGCGACGTTCTCAAAGCGGAGGCGTCGCTAAGGCAGGCGCAGGCGCAATTTGCGGATGTGCGCGGTCAAATTGATCAGGATATTCGCAACGCGCTGCTCGACCTGAAGTCCTCTGCCGATCAAGTTGAAGTCGCGCAAAGTTCAGTGAATCTTGCCGAACAGGCGCTTTTGCAGTCCCGAGACCGTTTCTCGGCAGGGTGTTACCGACAACCTCGAAGTCATTCAAGCGCAGGAGGCAGTCGCTTCCGCGCACGAGAACCTGATTTCCAGTCTTTATCTCCACAATCTAGCAAAAGTTTCCTTCGCCCGCGCCCTGGGCCGTGCCGAAGAGGGCGTGCGCGAGTATCTGAGAGGGAAGTAGCCTATGGAAGAAACAAACACTGCCGTAGCCGATTCGAAACCGGAAGCTCCTGCCGCCCAGCCGCCGGCTCCGCCTGATGGAGAGTCGCGCTACCGGCGGCGAGCGGCGTTCCTGGGCAACAAGCGCACCAAATGGATTATAGGATTCGCAATACTTGTGCTTCTGGTCGTTGGATTATTTGCCTGGCATTACTTTGCCAGTTATGAATCGACGGATGACGCGCAAATTGACGGACACGTGAACTCGGTCAGCGCCCGCGTCAGCGGTCACGTAGCAAAACTTAACGTTGAAGATAACCAGTTCGTGCAAAAAGGCACGGTGCTGGTCGAGATCGATCCCGCGGATTATCAAGTTGCAGTCGAGCAGGCGCAGGCTGAATACGCGGATGCCCAGGCGCAAGCGGCAGCGGCCGGCATTAATGTTCCGTTGACGAATGTGAATACTTCCAGCCAAGTATCGAGTACGCAGGCAGGAGTCGCCAATGCGAAGGCTGGAGTTGCCGCCGCCCGGCAACAATTCGAGGCTGCGAAAGCTCAGGTCGCGGAGGCCGAAGCGAATAATGTGAAGGCTCAGAATGATCTGGTGCGTTACAAGCAACTGATCGACAAGCAGGAAATCTCGCAGCAACAGTACGACCAAGCCGTTGCCAACGCGAAAGCAGCCGCCGCGACCGTGGAAGCAGCGAAGGCGAGTGCCGACGCCGCCGAGGCACAGATCCAGCAAGCTCAGGGTAAGGTGCTGCAGGCGAGCGCCGACTTACGAACGGCACAAACGGCTCCGCAGACCATACAGGTTTCACGATCGCGCGCTCAATCGGCACTGGCCAACGCGGAGCAGAAAAAGGCCAAGCTTGACCAGGCTCAACTCGATCTGCAGTACACAAGAATTGCTGCTCCCGTGACCGGCGTTGTCAGCAATCGGACGGTTGAGGTCGGCCAAAATGTGCAGGTCGGCCAGGAGATGATGAAAATCATTCCTCTCGATGACCTGTGGGTGACGGCAAATTTCAAGGAAACCCAGCTCAAGAGCATGAAGCCCGGCCAACGAGCCGATATTGATGTCGATGCCAATGGGAAGACCTACAAAGGGCACGTTGACTCGATCGCGGGCGCCAGTGGAGCGCGCTTCAGCTTGCTTCCTCCCGAAAATGCAACCGGAAACTACGTGAAAGTGGTGCAGCGAATTCCGGTGAAGATTGTGTTCGAACCTGATCAAAACAAATCACACGAACTGCGACCGGGAATGTCAGTGACGCCGAAGGTTTGGATTAAGTAGCGGATAACTGGAGGTTGCGAGCTTCGAGCCGCGAGCAAACCATTTGTGCTCGCCCGAAACTCGTATCCTCGCGACTCGCATAACCCTAAGTAGTGACCGAATGAGTGCAGCTTCCATCACAATGAACGACGCCGAAGCCTGGCAGCCGGCGGTCAATCCCTGGATCATCGCGCTAGCAGTCACGCTTGCGACGTTCATGGAGGTGCTCGACACAAGCATCGCCAACGTCGCCCTGCCCCACATCGCGGGCAGCCTGTCGGCGGGGCAGGACGAGAGCACATGGGTACTCACCTCGTACCTGGTTTCGAATGCGATCGTCCTTCCGCTCAGCGGATGGCTTTCTTCCATCGTTGGCCGCAAGCGTTTCTATATGGGCTGCGTCGCAGTCTTTACGGTCAGTTCATTCCTGTGCGGATTTGCACCCAACCTGACCATGCTGATCATCTTTCGCGTGCTGCAAGGCGCGGGTGGTGGAGGCTTGCAGCCGAGTGAGCAGGCCATCCTTGCAGACACATTTCCTCCCGCTAAGCGCGGCATGGCTTTTGCCGTCTATGGAATCGCCGTCGTCATGGCGCCCGCGATCGGTCCTACTCTCGGAGGTTGGATCACCGACAATTTCAGCTGGCGGTGGATTTTCTTCGTCAACATTCCGGTGGGCATTCTCTCGCTGCTGCTTACGTCGCGACTGATTCAGGATCCGCCGTACTTCCGGCGGCGCAAGCTGAGCGAGACGCACATTGATTACATCGGACTTGGCTTGGTCGCCGTTGGCCTGGGGACGTTGCAGGTGGTGCTCGATAAAGGCCAGCGCGAGGACTGGTTCGAATCGAACATGATCGCGATCCTGACCGCAGTTTCAGTAGCATCGCTGGTTTGGGTGGTTATCTGGGAGTGGTACCAAAAGGATCCGATCATCGATCTTCATCTATTCAAGGAACGGAGCTTTGCGGTCGCAAACTTTTTGATGTTCATGCTGGGATTCTCCCTGCTTGGCAGCACTCTGCTGTTGCCGCTTTTTATGCAGACTTTACTCGGCTACACTGCCGAGCGCTCGGGACTGGCGCTATCGCCGGGTGGTTTCACCATCATGCTGGCGATGCCGCTGGTCGGCTTCTTGCTTTCGCGATATAGCCCGCGCTGGCTTTTGATGTTCGGTCTGCTCATGCTCTCGTTTTCGCTTTATCACATGACGACGTTTGACCTGAACGTCGACTTCAAAACAGTTATGCTGGCGCGCGTCTACCAAGCCATTGGAATGGCATTCTTATTCGTGCCTATCAACACGGCCGCCTATTCCGCCTTGCCGCGCGAAAAGAACAATGCGGCGTCGGGACTTATGAACCTGGCGCGCAACATTGGCGGAAGCGTGGGCATCTCATTTGTGACGACGATGCTCGCCCGGCGCGCGCAGTTCCATCAAGTGCGCTTGTCAGAGAACTTGAGCGCGGCTAACCCGGCGTTTCGTTCCGCCCTCCAGGGAATGACTGGTACGTTTAGCGGCTCGGGTGTTGGCGGCGGCTCGGGCATCGGTACCGCCTCGCAACACGCGTACGCCATGGTGCAGGGAAACATCATTCGGCAGTCGACCATGCTTGCCTATATCGACAATTTCTGGCTCTTGTCGGTGGTTATCATCTGCCTGGTTCCGTTTGTGTTTCTAATTAAGAAAGGCAAACCTGGCGGTGGGATGGCGGTGCATTAGGAATTTGCACCAGAAATGGTGCATCGCAAAACGGTGCTTTTGTGGCATAGTGAGCGTGGCGTAAGGATCGCCGGGTTGGAAGGGAACTGGCTATGTTCCGGATCATAACTTTGGAACGCGAATTCGGCAGCGGGGCCGGGCCTATCGGATGTGAACTGGCTCGTCGTCTCGGCTGGAAAGTTTGGGACCATCAATTAACGTCGGAGATTGCCAAGCGCGCCCAGGTTCACGAAGACGCCGTCTGCATGTGTGACGAGCGCGTCGACAGCCGCCTTTACCGGTTGGCGAAGGCCTTTTGGCGGGGAAGCTACGAGCGGCGCTTGCCGGTGGCCGACTCCCATGCGTTTGACACCGATCGGATGATGACCATGATGGAAGAAATCATGGGCAATATTGCCGCCGAGGGACATGCTGTGATCATTGGGCGGGGAGCACCGTATTTTCTGCGGGATCGCGAAGACACCTTCCGCGTGTTCACCTATGCGCCTCGCGACGAGAAGATTCGGCGCTTGGTTGCCGTTGGAAAAAGTCGGGAAGAGAGCGAGGATCTGGTCGACAACGTCGACAAAGAACGGATCGCCTACATTAAGCATTACTTCAATGCAGACTGGCCGACTCGCACCCTCTATCACATGATGATCAACACGGTCGTGGGAGACGAGAACGTGATCGAAACCATCCTGCATGGGATGGAGACTTTATCGGCCAATCCTGCCGATGCCGCGTTGCACAGCGTGCGCTAATGGAACCTCTCGGGTTCGAAAGCTCCCGGATTCGAGCCGCTACTGTTTCTTTTTCTTCCCGAATAGCCCGCCTATATTGCCGATGGGATTGTCTTTGCCACCAGGGACCAATCCTTTGAGCTGGTTACCCACCATCCCTTTCACGTCAGGCAGGAAGGATGGATTCGACGTTGTGCCAGTGACGTGGACGGGAATGCCGCCCGAGTTGCTGCCCATCCCGGCTACCTTCGTCAGACCGCCCGCTAGACCGCCGCTCAGATTCGCAACCATCTTGAAATCGAGTTCGTTGCTGGGGCTAACTGTTCCCGCGCCCGTGACGGTACCGAGCGAGGGGATGAAGAGATCAATTTTGTCGAGACGCGTCCCATCCGGTGCGTAGCGTACATCGGAACTCAGGTTCTGGATGACCGTGTCATTGCCTCCGCCAATCTGCTTGCCGGTTAGTGACGAAAGCGCAGAAAGTTTGGAGCCAAGGTTGAAGCCGGCGAGCGCGGTATTGGTCATCTTTACCGAACCAGTTGCAACGACCTTGTCGACGGGACCGACCGCGTCCATATTCACGGAAAGCGTTCCACCCTTGAGCTTAGAACCGCTGGGAAGTTGGACGCCGACTGCGGGGAGGAAACCCTCAAGGTCATCGACTGGCATCGATTCGCCATTGAGTTTCATCCGGATTACAGTGGTCTCTCCCTGCATATCGTACGTGCCATTAATCTTGGCCACTGCTTTACCGATCGCAACATCGCCTTGCAGTTGTCCAGTTTCGTTCTTCAGATTGTGTTCCACTGTGAACGTCACTTCCACGGATTGCGACGCGGCAGATCCTTTGGGTACTAACTTCAGGGAGTTGCCTTTCAGTTTTCCGCTTGCCTTCACGACCTGGCTATCAGAGGTGGCCGTGCCGTCAAAATCGGCGAAACCAGTAATGCCCGTTCCAGGACTTACGATTGCCGACTCAGAGAGGTCAAGTTTCCGCAGTTCGATTTTGATCTGGCCAGGTGTTAGAGAGGTATCGGTCGCGTTGATCGGCCCGGCCGTGCCGTCCAGTTTCATCGAACCGCCGCCGGGGAGTCGGGCCGATACCGTAAGCGGAAACGAATTGGTGAACGAAAAATTCTTCACCGTCACATTGAGCTTGTCATAGGTGACAGGCTGCCTTCGAGCTGGAACCGAGCCCAGTGAAATGGTGCCATCTTTAATTTCCAGCTTGTCGACGCTAAGATTTCCAGAGCTCGCGCTGCTGCTCTTGTCCGCTGGCTTCGGCGCTTGTCCTGCCTGATTGCCAAGTGAAGAAAAATTCCAGACACCCTCGCGATTGCGAAGGATCGCAATCTGCGGCTGCTCAATCACGAGGTGGGTGACATTGAGCTGCTTGCTGAAGATAAGCGGCATCAGCTCGACGCCAACTTTCAGCGATTTGGCTTGAATGAATGAACCGTTGCTGAATTTGGGATCATCGGCGATGGAGAGCTGGTCCGCCTGGACGCTGCCCGAGAGAATACTCAAACTTAGATTGCCGACCTTCACCGGACGTCCGAGCGCGGAACTCAGGTTGGATTCGATCTGCGGACGGTAGTTGTTGACATTAATAAAAAACGGAATTGCGATGGCCAGCAGGAGCAGAACACCCACCACGATGCCAACAATCTTGAGAGCTTTTTTATTCACGGCCAACCTCCAATAAGGCGGGAGCGACGGAGAAACTGTGGAGTCGCTATCAAGTTTATCAAAATCGATCCGTCACAGGCAGCGACTGCGACTGTTTGGATGCGGCTTCGGAAGAAAGGGAACCCAGTATTAGGAAAACTTCCTATTAGTTGTTACCAGTGGAAGTCGTTAGTTAAGATAAGCGGATTAGGAACGTGAAGCGAACGGAGTGAAATCACGAGTGTCCGCGTCTGATGTACATCCGCCGGCGCAGCAGGAAGTCGCACGGCTCGCCGGCTTGCCGGAAGTTCGCTCCGCTTTCGGCCGATTTCGCCAGGAAGAGCCGCAGTTCGCGCAATGGCAGATGGAAGTATCACGAGTGGCCTCTCCTCCCTTTGGAGAGGGTGCGCGGGGAGAGTGGCTGGCCGACCGCTTTCGGCAGATCGGCCTGACCGACGTCCAAGTCGATGAAGTTGGGAATGTTTTTGGAGTGCGTCATGGACAGGGCAGCCGCTTTGTTGCCCTCAGCGCACACATTGATACCGTCTTTCCGTCCACCACTCCACTTAACATCCGGCAGCAGGGAAGCCGCCTGTATGGTCCGGGAGTTTCTGACAATGGGGCCGGAATTGCGGCGATGTTGGCCGTCGCCAGCGTTCTGACAAACTCACGGATCACCCATGACTTGCCCTTCGTTTTTATTGGCAATGTGGGGGAAGAGGGCGAAGGTGACCTGCGTGGTATGCGGCATGTATTTCAAACTCCACGTTGGCGAGACGCTATTGATTACAGCGTGATTGTGGACGGTGCGGGCGCCGACACGGTAGTCGCCGAGGCATTGGGCAGTCGCCGCTTTGAGGTGATCGCGCGCGGGCCAGGAGGGCACTCCTGGAGCGACTTCGGCACGCCGAATCCAATCATCGTGCTCGGTCGCGCCATTCAGTTTCTCAGCGAAACGCCGGTTCCAGCGTTGCCGAAAACGACCTTCAACGTAGGGGTGATCAGGGGCGGGACTTCGGTCAACTCAATTCCAGAGTCGGCCAGCATGCGGGTCGATCTGAGGTCCACGTCGATGGTCGAAATCGATCGTCTGGAACGAGCATTGCGTATTGCCCTCGATCATGCCGTCGACGCGGAAAACCGGCCTCCAGTACCGCGCGGCCCGCGCCGTACGCAAACTGTACAGTGCGAGGTGGTCGAGATTGGCAACCGTCCCGCCGGCGAATTGGCGCCCGATGCCCGGCTCTTGAAAGTCATCCGCGCGGTGGACGCTCAACTTGGGAATACCGCTCAGGTTCAACGCGCCTCGACGGACGCGAATATCCCCTTGTCGCTTGGTCGGCAGGCAATCGCCATTGGCGCCGGAGGCAGCGGTGGCGGCGCTCACACGTTGCAAGAATGGTTCGACTGCAATGGTCGCGACCTTGGTCTGCGCCGCATTTTGCTTACAATGCTCGCATTGTCATCTGTAGGCGAGCAGTAAAGGCAAGGACCAACGGGACATTCATGACGCGAACTCTGATTCTGCTTTGCGCAATGACCTCCAGTCTTTCGGCTCAAAACGCGACTCCACTCCCAAAAGCAGATGTGATTTTTACCCACGGAAATATCTATACAGGAGCTGTCGATGCATCCTCACCGCTGGGCGGAAGCAAGCGTGCTGAAGCGATAGCTCTGCGCGGTGATCGAATCCTGGCCGTTGGAACGCGCGACGAGATTATGAAGCGAAAAGGCCCAGCGACCACGCTTGTCGATCTGGGTGGTCATTTCGTCATGCCCGGCTTCAACGATGCTCACATGCATCTGGCCAGTGCGGGTCTGGAAAAAACAAATGTGAACATGGTGGGCGTCAAAACGCTCGACGAGTTTCGCGAACGCCTGCGCGCCAAAGCCGATCAGGCCGCGCCCGGAGAGTGGGTGGTCGGCGGAGGCTGGGACGAGACGCTTTGGCCGGTCGTCGCATTGCCCACACGCTGGGACCTCGATGAAGTCAGCGGGAATCATCCGGTATTTCTTACTCGCGTCGACGGTCACATCGCAGTTGCGAATACGCGTGCGTTGCAACTCGCGAGTGTGACGGTGGCGACAAAAGATCCGGATGGTGGAAAAATCGACCGCGACGATGGCGGAACGCCGATAGGAATTGTTCGGGAAAAAGCCCAGGATGCTGTGCGGGTGGCCATCCCGCAGCCGACCCACGAGAAGCGCCTGCAAGCGATCGAACTGGCACTGGCAGACCTGGCAAGTCATGGCGTCACGTCGGCGCAGGATTATTCCACTTGGGAAGACTTCCAGATTTACGAAGAACTCGAGAAAGATGGGAAACTGACCGCACGGATCTCAGAGTGGCTGCCTTTCGATGATTCGATTGAAGAGTTGAACCGCAAGCGCGACTATCATTCTGCGACCGACAACATGCTTCATACCGGCATGCTCAAGGGCTTTATGGATGGCTCGCTCGGCTCAAAGACTGCCGCGCTCCTCGCCCCCTACAGCGACGATCCCGGGAACACGGGAATCCCGCAGTACACGGTTGATAAGTTGAACGCAATGACAAAAGAACGCGTCCTAGCCGGATATCAGATCGGCTTTCACGCGATTGGCGATAAGGGCGTGCAGATGGCTCTCGATGCATTCAGCGGGGCGCTCAGTGCCGCCAAAGATGCCAAAGCGCATGCGGCGAATGGGGGCAACGATTATCGTCTTCGCATCGAACATGGACAGGTGACAACACCGCAGCAAATCGCCCGATTCAAAGAACTAAAAGTTATCGCCTCAATGCAGCCAAACCACCTGCTCACGGATATGAACTGGGCTGAATCGCGCCTGGGACCTAAGCGGGCGGCCGATTCTTATGCCTGGGCGGAGTTTCTCCGGCATGGGGTTGTTCTTGCGTTCGGAACCGATTATCCGGTAGAGCCCGTCACGCCATTTCGCGGAGTCTATGCTGCCGTCACTCGTATGAGTGAGGATGGACGGAAAACTTATCCGGGTCAAAAATTGACGTCAGAGCAGGCGCTGGCTGCCTATACGACCGGCGCGGCCTTCGCCGAATTTGCCGAGAAACAAAAGGGCAAGCTCGAAGCTGGAATGCTCGCGGACTTTGTTGTTCTTGATCGCGATATCTCCGCGGTTCCTCCTCCGAAGATCTTGGAGACAAAGGTTCTGCGAACTGTGGTCGGAGGAAAAACGGTGTACAACAGCGAGTCGATGAGTCATTGACTCAATGACGGGATGACTCATGATCTTCCGCGATTCCCAGACCGCTCATGAGCGCGAACGCGCGTTTCTGATCGGGGCTCCTCTAGCGTTGATTCCGGCCCTGAGTTTTTTGCCAGCGATTACATTTCTGATCGCCTTTCCGCGCGTGCCGCACGGGCGGCTGATAGGGTCCATTCTGCTTCCCATTTGCGCGCTGGTAGGCGGCACCGGTCTTTGGAAGGTTGCACAAGGTGCAGTTGAAAAACCTTGGGGTATTTTCAATATTCTTAATGTCGGTGCGCTGATGCTAGTCATGGTAATTGCTGGTTATACGGGGCTCTTCTTGGCGCTGCTGACGTTGAAACTGTAGTCCAGCACAAGCGCTTCTGGCGCGAGATAAGTTTGAACGCAATTGCCCGTGAGCGCGTCTAATACCTAGACAAGCAGTATGGGTCTTCATAGCTCAGCCCACAGGTATAATTAATAATTACGGCTTTTTCAGGAGGAACTAATGGATTCGCGCGAAAGCGCCTTTTGGGTGCGCCTCAAAGCCAACCGTTGGGCGTACACCCTGACGATTCTGGCCACGCTCACCGTCGGAATTCTTATCGGCACGGTGATTTCTTATGGAGTTAAGGGCAAAGAGGGACAGAAATCTTCGGACGCGACTCCACTGTCGATACCGGCCCCACAGCAGCTCTCGAACACATTCTCACAGATTTCCAAGCAATTGGAGCCCAGCGTCGTCAACATCAATACCGAATCGACAATCAAGAATCCACACCGCCGCGGCGGAGGCCGATCCGTCCGCCCCAATCCGGATCAGGACGATCAGGGCGGCGAGGACGACAGCCCGTTCCAGGATTTCTTTGACAAATTTTTTGGTGGCCAGGGCGGCAGCCAAGGGGGCCAGGATGCCGGCACCATTCGCCAGCGTTCGCTCGGTTCAGGCGTCATTGTCGACACGAAAGGTTACATCGTTACGAATCGCCACGTGGTCGAGAAGGCAGATCGCATTCGTGTAAAGCTGCAAGACGAAAATCCGGCCTCTCCGGGTCATGATGCCAAGGTCATTGGCCTGGATCAGGAAACCGATTTGGCAGTGATCAAGATCGAGATGGATCGTCCGTTGCCAGCGGCAAAGCTCGGCAATTCCGATGGCATGCAGGTCGGCGATTGGGTTTTGGCAATCGGCAGTCCCTTCGGGTTGCAGGAAACCGTTACGGCGGGCATCGTTTCCGCCAAGGGACGAAACATCGTTCCCAACCGCCAATTTCAGTCGTTTATTCAGACCGACGCAGCCATTAATCCGGGAAACTCCGGGGGCCCACTGGTCAATATGGCTGGCGAAGTAATCGGCATTAATACCGCGATTCTGACGGAGACCAGTTCTTATGCAGGCGTTGGTTTCGCCATGCCTTCGAACACAGTTGCCCAGGTTTATAACCAGTTGATCGGGCCAGAGCACAGGGTGGCACGTGGTTCCATCGGCATTGAATTCGCGGCGCAACCCAATCCGGCAATCGCGCACATCTACGGAACTGGCGTCACTGTCTCAAACGTCATCTCCGGAAGTCCGGCGGATCAGGCAGGCCTGAAGATCGGCGATACCATCACCACGATCGATGGCAAGGAACTGAAGACCGGCGATGATCTGGTTGCTGACATCGCGGCTCGAAAGCCCGGCTCGAAGGCCAAGATGACTTTCATCCGCAATGGCAAGAAAGAGGAAACGACCGTAACCATTGCGGATCGGTCGAAGCTCTTCGCTTCGCGTCTGGGTGAGGAAGACGAAAACCAGAGCGAAGAGGAGCCTAAGCCGAGCAAGTTCGGTGTCACGGTGCGAGGCATCACCAGCGATCTTGCCGACCGGCTGAATATTCCAGCCGGCAAAGGCGTCGTTGTGCAGGACGTAAAACAGGGATCGTTTGCTGAAGACCTTGGTTTGAACCGCGGCGACGTGATTCTGGAAGTGAACAAACAACCCGTAAACAGTCCGGACGATTTTTCGAAGATCGAGTCCGCGATGAAGAGCGGGCAGGATGTCGTCTTCCTCGTGCGCCCGCGCGGCGCCAGAGCTCAGGACGGCACGATCTTCCTGGCGGGCACACTTCCGTAACCATCGACATACCGGCGAGATTGGCTTATCCTCCCCATTTCAGAGACCATAGGAGAAGCTGATCTCGCCGGATTTTTTGCGGGCTGGGATCCGAGAGGTTTGCTCAAAAGAGGGGTTTACCAAGAGAAGATGTACTGGATTGCTCCAATTCGCCCTTGCAGTTGGAAAAGCACGTTGCTTTCGCTCGTGCTCGGCGTTGGTCTGCAGGGTTTTGCCACCTCACAGACCGACACATCCTCTGCCGCGAAAAAGCCCTCTTCAACTACAACTACGCAGACTGGTAACGCAAAGACCAAGGCTCCTACGAAGACGCATTCCGCCACTAACGGACACTCAACGAGCAAGAAGACTTCGCCATCATCGTCGCAGAAGTCGAAGGGCACCCGGAGTTCCAAACACTCTAAGATCAGAACCACGAAGAAACGCGGCCAGCAAGCAATCGATGGAGAGCGTGCTCGGGCGATTCAGGAAGCGCTCATTCGGGAGCACTACATGCAGGGAGAGCCGAATGGAACATGGGATAGCTCCACCCAATCGGCAATGCAGCGCTATCAGGCCGACCATGGATGGCAGTCCAAAACTACGCCCGACTCGCGAGCTCTGATCAAACTCGGCTTAGGCCCGAGCCACGACCACTTGCTGAATCCGGAAAGTGCGATGACCAGCGCCCCTTCGACGGGCAATCCCAAAACCGCAACCAAGTCGGGTCCATCCGAAAGCAATATTCCGCAGCAATAGTCCCGACCCGCAGCTTTCTCTAATCCATCACAGGACGCGGGCAAAAGGGAATTGGCTGCCCCATCACAATCGCCCCGGGATTTCCTTCCACCAAAGCGTTTGCGTATTCTTCTCCCACGATATCCTTCGCGAATGCCCGTGCTTCCGAAAGGTTGGGGACACGACGCCGCGTCTCATGCGCATCGCTCGCGAGAACGTGCACGGCCGAGCGATCGAGAAGCCAGCGCGCTACAGCCTGGGGTCGCTCTCCCCAAAATCCGCTGAGGGATGAAGCGGTCACCTGAATCAGACAGCCCTCGTCGGCATATTCCAGCACACGCTGCGGAGTCTGCTGCAGAATCGGATTTCTCTCCGGATGCGTGAGAATCGGAGTCAACCCACGGTCACCGAGTCGCCGGAAGCAGTCCGCGAGTTGGGTCGGAATGCTGTAATTGCTGAGTTCGATCAAAAGATAGTTGGTTTCGCCGATGGTGTAAGTTTGTGGCTGCTCCAGCACCCGTTCCAGATTTTCGAAGGAAAGATGAAAATCACAACCCAGCGTCAATTGGGGTAAGGATCCTACACGCGAGCGTAACTGTTCCAACAAGTCAGATAAATATGCCCGGTCATAGGCATAACGGTTGTTAGCATGCGGCGTAGCGACTGTGTGAACAATGCCGTCCGCTACCGCCATCCGGCACATTTCGACGGCGATCTCCCAGGACTTCGGACCGTCGTCCACCTCAGGCAAAATGTGGCAATGGATATCGATCACGTCTGTTCCTGATTAGACCACACTAGTTTAAACCGGCCGACTCTAGGGTGGTTCGCCCTCTTTTCCCAATCGTTGGGGTGAAGGCCTGCTAATTTTATTGTTTCGACACTTCGGATTTCCAAAGTGATCGCATCCAACTAGCATAGGCAAAGAACTGTTAAGCTGGTTGCGCGTTTTGGATCGCATAGCGCTGGATACTTTTGGGTCTTCAAGCAGTTGCGGATTATGCGCCTCATCGTGCACGATAGAGTCTGGACTCTACAGCTACATTCAAACTATTCAGGAGCGGGACTGCAAATGAGCTTTTTGCGGGCGGCGCGTGCCGTGCTATCGGGGTTGAACTGTCTACGAGGAATGGGCATCGCCCTTGCAGTTTTGCTATCTATCGGTTCTCTCGTTTCCTGCAGTGGAAGTGCCAGACTTCCTCAGTTTTCCTCCGGCCACAAGGCATACGTTACGCTGCCCACAAACGGTTCGGTGCTTTTGCTGCATGTTGATGGACTTACGGGCGCCATTACCCTTGGAACGCAAACTCCGTCGGTGGTTGGCTCCTCGCCCCACGGCCTCGCGCTGCTCGCCAACAAGTTTTTGTATGCCGCCAACACGGGAGCGAACACCATCTCCATTTACACCGTGGCGAGCGATGGGAGCTTGACGCTGGCCGCTGATCCGACTCCTTCGCAGGGATCCAATCCGTACAACATGGCGATCGACCCGTCCGGTAAGTATCTGCTCGTCACCAACAGCAGTCTGTCCAATAGCGTCTCTGTTTTCTCGATCGACTCGGGGAGCGGCGCTCTTACGCCGGTGACCGGTTCGCCCTTTTATGCCAATGACACGCCCGGCGAAATCTTAATTACCACGTCCAACTTTGTATACGTCACTAACCCACGAATCGGATCGGTTACCGCCTTTACGTTCGACCCGAATTCAGTTTGTGGCGCTCTCTGCCCTATTGCCGGATCGCCTTTTGCCGCCGGATCCGGCGCCAATGGCCTGGCGACTGATGGCAGCGCACGGTTTCTCTATGTAGCGAACCCGTCAGCGCCGAACCCCGGATCCACGACGGTGGGCAATATTTCCGGATTTACAATCAGCGCAACAGGAGCTCTTCAAACCATTGCGGGGTCCCCTTTTACCTCTGCCGTAGGCTCCGGTCCGAACGCGCTGGTGGTTGATCCCGGTGGAAGATTTCTCTTCGCGACTACTCCCGGTGGGAACTACAGCATATGGTGCTTTAACATCGACCCGACTGCCGGTCAGTTAGCGCCCTCGATTGGTTCGCCTTTTAGCGTAGCCTCTGGAGGCCTGTTCGCCATCATCGATCCCACCGGACCGTTTCTTTACATCGGAAGCCAATCCGCTAATGGTGTTGCTGCCTACACATACGATCAGAATAGTGGCCAACCTACGCTCGTCACGAACTCGCCATTTTCGACAGGTACGGCCCCCGGGAAAATGATTTTGGCAGACTAGCGACGCTACGTCGATTCTGTCATCAATCTACCGTTCCACCCCGATAGCGATCTCTGCCCTCCCTTTTGCACAATGGAGTTGGCATAAATCGACATGGGAGGTTTTCCTAATGAAGGCAAAATTGGTTATGTTGTCAGCAGTGCTAGCGTGCGGATCGTGGGCTGTTGCTCAGACCGCAGGTGGTTCTGGATCCGCTCCGGGCCAGGGAAACGCCACAACCTCGACACCCGGCACCTCGACACCAGGCGCCACCACACCGGGTACCGGAACTTCGACCACCAATCCATCAGGCACGCCTCAGACCCAGACACCGGGAACAACCCCGGCAAACCCCGGCATGACGCCGCCCGCTACGGTTCCCACGCCGAGCACGACACCAGGCGCAACCACGCCGGGAACAACGACAACGCCGGGAACCACAACGCCGGGAACAACCACGACTCCTGGATCCATCCCCAATACAACGACTCCTTCAACATCCCCTGCGGGGACACCGAACACCTCATCGCCAAACGGTAGTACGCCGTCGACCACTAACCCGAATCCCTCGGCAACTCCAAACACGACGACTCCGAATTCGACTCCTAGCACTACCCCGCCATCGAGCACGCCTCCGCCTGCGCGATCGTAAGGCATCTTCAAGCGAAAATTAGTTAGAAAGCCGCCAGCGGGCGGCTTTTCTTTTTTGCACGCGACGTCACACCTACATGTGACGTTTATCACCGACCAAAGTGTCAGCGCCGCGAGATAAGTATCTCGGAATCTGATCTTGCGGTTCGGGAGCGACGGCATGTGTCTCGCCATTCCGGGAAAAATATTGAGCGATCAAGACCTGGGCTTCGCTCGCACTGGACGCGTACAATTCGGTGGTATCGTGCGCGAGGTTCGCCTCGATTTTGTGCCGGAAGCCGTTACCGGAGACTATGTTCTGGTGCATGTCGGTTTTGCCATCAGCAAAATTGATGAGCAAGAAGCGCACCGCACCTATCTGGCGCTGGCCGATTTAGGTAGCTTGGAAGACGAATTTCCGCCTGAAGATTCTCCCGGCAGCCTGCCAAATTAGTTGCTCTTCGAACTCGACGCCAAACGCCGGGCACCGCTTCATCAACAACTTTTTCGAAGTTCTCCCAAAGAGCCATGCCCAAAAGGAGACATCTTCTTGTGAGCCATGTCACATCCGACGTCCGGCGGCGAATCTAGACTGATCTTGTACTGCACCGTGTAACGCAGGAAGAAGGAAGCGTGCCTGTAACAGTCGATTTCGGCCGCCCAACTCCGCCCACGCCAGACAAACGCTGGAAGCTGGTGGAGGCTACCATGCGGCGCATGGGTAACAATCCACGCGGGCTCATCGAATCCCTTCACACAGTGCAGGAAGTCTTTGGATACCTCGATCCCCCGGCGCTGCGTTTTGTAGCCAATTCTCTGCGGGTTCCACTGAGCCGCGCTTACGGCGTAGCAACTTTCTACCATTTCTTTTCGCTCAAGCCGCCAGGCGAGCACACCTGCGTGATCTGTATCGGCACCGCCTGCTACATCAAAGGGGCGCCCCAGTTGCTCGACGCCGTGCAGAAGGAACTTGGCGTGATTCCGGGTCAGACCACCCCTGACGGCAGAGTTTCCGTGCTCGGTGCCCGTTGCCTCGGTTCTTGCGGATTGGCGCCCGCCGTCGTTTACGACCACGACGTTGCCGGCAAAGTCACGCCGCAGGCGTTGCGCCAGCGCCTCGCCAATTGGAAATCGCATGTCTCCTGAAGAGCTCGAACAAATCGCCGACGCCGAGCGTGAACGACAGGCGAAATTCAAACACACAGTCAAGGTATGCGTTGCTGCCGGCTGCGTCAGTTGCCAGAGCGAAGCGGTAAAGACAGCGCTGGAGAGCGAAGTGTCACACCGTCAAGATGGTTCGCATTGCCAGGTTAAGGGTGTCGGCTGTATGGGCCTGTGCGCCGCGGGACCGCTGGTGGCGGTCGGCAATCATGCGCTGTACCAGGGAGTCAGCGCTGCTGACGCGCCCGCGCTGATCGAGAGTCTCGACAATGGTCCCCTTGACCGCCTGTTGTGTCCAACTGACGTTCCATTCTTCCAGAAGCAGAAAAAAATTGTTTTAGAGAATTGCGGCACCATTGATCCCGAGCGCATTGAAGACTACATCTCTGCCGGAGGCTACACCGCGCTGATGCAGGTCTTGGGAGAGATGACTCCGGTGCAGGTCGTGGCCGAAGTCACGCGCAGCGGCCTTCGTGGCCGGGGTGGCGCAGGGTATCCCACAGGGTTGAAATGGAGCACCGTCGTCAAAGCGGCCGGCGAGAAAAAATACATTGTCTGCAACGCCGATGAAGGCGACCCGGGCGCCTTCATGGACCGCAGCGTTCTTGAGAGCGACCCTCACAGGGTGATCGAAGGCATGCTGATCGCAGCCTTTGCGGTCGGCGCTTCCGAGGGCTACGTTTATGTGCGAGCCGAATATCCTTTGGCCGTAAAGCGTTTACGTATAGCCATCAAGCAAGCGGAACGACTGGGTTTGCTTGGCAACAATATCTGCGGGAGCCGGTTAAGCTTCCATCTCGACCTGCGGCTTGGGGCCGGCGCCTTCGTTTGCGGAGAAGAGACCGCTCTTCTGGCTTCGGTCGAAGGCCGTCGGGGCATCCCGCGCCCGCGCCCCCCTTATCCCGCCATGGAGGGGCTCTTCGGTCAACCTACGCTGATCAACAACGTCGAGACATTCGCCAGCGTCGCACCCATTATCCGCAACGGCGGTGAATGGTATGCACAGATTGGCACCGAGAAGAGCAAAGGCACCAAGGTTTTCGCGCTTGCTGGCAGCGTGAAGAATACCGGCCTCGTCGAAGTTCCCATGGGCACGACCCTGCGCGAAATGGTGTTTGAAATCGGCGGAGGCATGGCGGAAAGCCGCCAGTTCAAAGCGGTTCAGACTGGCGGCCCTTCGGGCGGATGCTTGCCCGAACAATTTCTGGACATGCCGGTGGACTACGAAAACCTTGCCCGGGCGGGCTCGATTATGGGTTCCGGCGGCATGATCGTTATGGACGATACCTCCTGCATGGTCGATGTTGCCCGATTCTTCATGGAATTCTGCGCCAGTGAATCATGCGGGAAATGCGTGCCGTGCCGCGTTGGCACGTACCACATGCATGGCATCCTCAACAAAATTACTCAGCGACGCGGCTCCACCTACGACATCGCGCAACTCGAAGAGCTTGCCGATCTGCTCAAGAACACCAGCCTTTGTGGCCTGGGACAATCGGCGTCGAATCCGGTCCTAAGCACCCTGCGCTATTTTGCCGAAGAATACAAAGCGCATGTAGAAGAACAGCGCTGTCCGGCGGGTGTCTGTAAGAACGGAACTCCGGATCCATTACAGCCAAGCGAGGCTTCGGATGGGGAAGCCCCCACTGAGGTTGTGGCGTCGGGCGTCGGAAAGGCAAAGGTATGATTCACGCCTCCAGCATCAAGACGCTGAAGATCGACGATCGGGACTTCAGTGCGCGGCAAGACGAAACCATCCTCGACGTCGCGCGCCAGAACAACATCTTCATACCTACGCTTGTGCGACCTGAAAGGGCTCTCCAGCACAGGTGCTTGCCGCTTGTGCCTGGTCGAGGTGAAGGGCTCGAACAAACTCCTGCCTGCCTGTGTCACCCTGGTCGAGGAAGGCATGGAAGTGACTACCAGCTCTGAGCGCCTGCAGCGCTACCGTCGCTCCATTCTCGAGTTGCTTTTCACGGAGCGCAATCATGTTTGCTCGGTTTGCGTCTCGAACGGGCACTGCGAACTGCAAACGCTCGCTCAGAAACTCGATATCACGCACGTTCACTTTCGCTATCGCTATCCGAATCTGGAAGTGGATGCCTCGCATGACCGCTTCTCGGTCGATCACAACCGGTGCGTGCTCTGCTCCCGGTGCGTGCGGGTATGCGATGAAATTGAAGGCGCCCATACCTGGGACGTCATGGGCCGCGGCATTCAATCGCTGGTCATCACCGACTTGGCAGAACCCTGGGGTTCGTCCGAAACCTGCACTGGTTGCGGCAAGTGCGTCCATGTATGTCCGACTGGAGCGTTGTTTGAGAAAGGGAAGTCGGTCGCGGAGATGCTGAAACGCCGGCAGTTCCTGCCCTACCTGACCCAGATGCGCGAGGAGTATTCGTGACCAAGATGCGCATGGCAACGGTATGGCTGGACGGTTGTTCCGGATGTCACATGTCTTTTCTCGACCTTGACGACCGGCTGCTGGCCGTCGCCGAAAAGGCGGATCTGGTTTATTCGCCGCTCGTCGATTGCAAGGACTTCCCTCTGGACGTGGACATTGCGCTGGTGGAAGGGGCGATTTCTTCTGATGAAGATTTGCACAAGATCCAAGTAGTTCGCCAGCGCACCAAAACATTGGTGTCGCTGGGCGATTGCGCCGTTACCGCGAATGTACCTTCGATGCGCAACCAGTTTCCGCTGCGAACGATTCTCGACCGTGCCTACCAGGAGAATGTGACGCTCGATCCCGGCACACCAACCGTCGCCGTCCCCGCATTGCTGGAAAAAGTCCGGCCCGTGCATGAAGTGGTGCCGGTCGATGTTTTCATTCCAGGCTGCCCGCCTTCCGCCGACACAATTTTCTATGCAGTTTCCGAGTTGCTCGAAGGCCGCAGCCCTGACTTGGGACCAAAGACACATTTTGGATCGTAAACGGATTTTGGGAACGTTGGGGTAAGCCGAATTTTATGCCGAATGATGTAGCCGAGAAGATCGCAGAGCGACCGCCCCAAAAAGTCCGCAAAACGATTTGCATTGACCCTGTAACGCGCATCGAAGGCCACTCCAAGATCACTCTTTACCTTGACGATCACGGACGGGTTGCCGACGCGCAATTTCACGTGACGCAATTCCGCGGGTTCGAAAAATTTTGCGAGGGACGCCCGTTCTCAGAAATGCCGTCATCTGATGGCCCGTATCTGCGGGATCTGCCCGGTCAGCCACCTGATTGCTTCTGCCAAGGCTTGCGACGCCTTGCTCGCCGTGCGCATTCCCCGTCCCGCCGAAAAACTCCGCCGCATTTTCGGACTTGCCCAGGTGTTGCAGTCCCACGCGCTGAGTTTCTTCCATCTCTCATCGCCCGATTTCATTTTCGGATTCGATGGTGACCCGGCGCGCCGTAACATTTTTGGCGTTGCCTCCGATTTTCCGGAAATTGCGCGCAACGGTATCCGCCTGCGCCAGTTTGGGCAACAGATCATCGAACGCCTGGGCGGTAAGCGTATCCATCCTGCCTGGATCGTTCCTGGTGGAGTCAGCGAACCTTTATCCGTACAAAATCGCGACGCCATTCTCGTGGACTTGCCTGAGATGTTGACCATCGCGCAGCTCACGCTCGAATGGTTCAAGCGTCTGACCGAAAAATTCCGCGAAGAAATCACCTCCTTCGGCAATTTTCCCACCCTCTTTATGGGTATCGTCAAAGAGGATGGCGGACTGACCTTCTACGACGGCAAAATCCGAATTGTCGATGCCACCGGCCATGTCGTTGCCGGCGGCCTCGATCCGGCGACATACCAGGATTTCCTCGGAGAGAAGGTCGACTCTTTCAGCTACATGAAGTCCACGTATTACAAGCCCAAGGGTTATCCGGATGGCATTTATCGGGTTGGGCCGCTGGCGCGACTCAACATTGCCGATCGGTTCGGCACTCGGCGCGCAGATCAGGAACTGGCTGAATTTCACGAAATCCAACGCACCGCCGTGCTCAGCTCATTCCACTATCACTATGCGCGTCTCATCGAGATCCTGTATTGCGTCGAGCGTATGCAGCAGTTGCTCGATGATCCGGAAATACTCTCCAAGCACGTGCGTGCCATTGCTCGTCCCAATTGCGAGGAAGGAGTCGGTGTTGCGGAGGCGCCGCGCGGCACTCTGATCCATCATTACAAAATCGATGATCACGGCCTGATGCGCTGGGCGAACATGATCATTGCCACGGGCCACAACGGCCTCGCGATGAATCGCAGCATTCTTCAGGTTGCGCGCCACTTTGTTCATGCTGACCGGCTCGAAGAAGGCATGCTCAACCGGGTAGAAGCGGTGATCCGCGCCTACGATCCTTGTCTGAGTTGCTCCACACACGCTGACGGTCGTATGGCACTCGTCGTCCAGCTTGTGGCTTCTGATGGCGAAATTATTGACCAGCTAGTGCGCTGAACGCTTGCGGCAAGCTCCCATGCCTAAAACCCTGATCCTTGGTTTCGGTAACACTCAAAGGTCCGATGATGGTGTGGGCGCGAAGGCCGCCACCGCCCTCGATTCGGGAACAGTCTTCATCTGACTTGGTTGTGATTGCCGCGCACCAACTTACGCCCGAATTAGCGGCGCCTGTTTCAAACTCGTCGCGCGTTCTTTTTCTGGATGCTTCTCATCGCGGTATCGCGGGAGAGATTCATTGCGAAAAATTGGAGCGGGACCGTGGCTTCGAGCCCGGAACTCTGTCCCACAATCTCTCTCCTCAGGCCCTTCTTGAACTTGCTGCACGCCTTTTTCAAGGCGAGCCCGAAGCGTGGCTTCTCACCATCACCGGCGAGAATTTTGATTTCGGAGAGGACTTTTCTCCACCTGTTCTGATGGCGTGGCCGCAGTATCTCGAACGCGCTCGAGTTTGGGTTCGATCAGGATAATCAATCACTTACGCTGTGGCACTTTCGTGGCATCTGATTAGCACCCGAGGGCCATTTTCAGAAACTGGCCTTAGACTTACATTCCACTTGAGCAGTTCTGGGGGAGGGCTGCCCGGGCGCCTGGATTCGAAAGAATTTGGACGCCCGTTTACTTTTTCAGCAGTTTTTCCCTGGCCCACGCCGTTCCTTCCACTTTGCCTCCGCTACCCAGCCAATTTCCGTACCTTTCCAACGGACTACAATCCAGAGATGGAGCGCAAGATTTTCTGGGTCCTTTTCACCGTTCTCGGCTTGGTAGCCGATTTCATGCTTCCCATCTGGTGGGCGCTGGGAGCGACAATTCCAATCGTGGTTCTCTCGTGGTGGGTCGCCTATCGCAGCGGGTGGTTCGAGTAGAATCTGACGTGCGCCCTTCAACGGAGTCTGTCTTTGACGCGAGTGTCACCGTTGGCACCAGCCACAGTAAACCGAATGGATGTTCGGATTCCAGAATGCTAGCCTGAAAAGGAATGCGCTCTTGGATTATTTCCGCGGCGACCATGCTCTTTCTGCAATCGTTCTTGCTTGCCGCGGCCCCCACGGGCTGGACTGTTCGCTACCAGCCCGTCCGCATCGTCAACGGATCGCCCGCAGTTTTCCGCGTCACAACGCCGAAGTCTATCCATGCACTTTCCGGCACCTGGCTCGGGCACCAGCTCGACTTCAGTTTTGACTCCACCCACAAGGTCTGGTTCGCGCTCGCCGGAGTTAGCCAGGAGACGAAACCGGGAGCCTATGCGCTCAAGCTTCACTCGGACCCGTCGTCGACGCAACCCGCTTTGCCGCCGATTTCATTTGAAAAAAAAATTCCGATCGTGCGCCAGCGTTATCCCCGGGTTTTACTAAAAGTTCCTGCACGCTACACGGCACCCAGCCCGGAGGATCAGCACGAGATTGATCAGGATAAGAAAATAAAAGACGAGGCCTTCAAGGCCGTGAGCTCGACTCGCGAGTGGGACGGTTCGTTTGCGGCACCCGTAGACGCTCAGATTTCGGATGTCTTTGGTGTGCAGCGAGTCTTCAACGGATCGGTCCAAAGCACGCATCAAGGGCTTGATTTTCGCGTACCCGCCGGAACTCCGGTAGCCGCGGTCAATCGCGGCAAAGTCATCCTGGCCCGATCTCTATTTTTTGAAGGAAACTGCATTGTCATCGACCACGGCCAGGGACTGCTCACTCTTTACCTTCACCTCTCAAAATTTGCCGTGAAGGAAGGCGACATGGTTGAGAAACGTCAGCAGATTGGGATCAGTGGAGGCACGGGTCGCGCCACCGGCCCTCATCTTCATCTCGCAGTGCGCTGGCAGGGTGTCTATCTGAATCCCCAAATCTTGCTCGCCTTGCGCTTGCCTGAATAACGCTTGCCGGCTCGTTACGAATTGGCCGCAACCGCTAACGTCTCCTCATCGCGGTCCCAGACGCCGTCGCGGAAGGCGACGGTCCGTCCCGAGATCGCCGGTATGCGTTCCCCTGGGACAATAATTCCAACCAGGTTCAACGGGTCAGCGGCGGCAAGCACGACTCGCTGGCCGTTCATGGGAAGCTTGCGGCTCGCTCGCACCGACTCCACTGCCACCGGAAGCGCAAACTGCTCTCCCATGAACCCATCGACGAACCGGCCGCCACGCACCTCGCCCCGATCCTCAAGCCGTCGCAATCCGATCTGCAATTCTCGCCACCGTGGCAGATTGGTTTCCCTTGCCAGCAGATCCCGGAAGACGACTCCATAGCGTCGCAGCAACATCCAGCAACACGCTTCTACGTTCCGATCTCGGTCTGTGCCTTCCATGTGCATCAAACACCATCGGCCCGCCGCATGGCGAGGACGGCGCGTTTTGGCCACTCCAAAGCCCATGATTCCAGACCTCGCCATTCCCGATGCTGCGCGACCATTTGAAGACGTTCGGGGTGCGATCAAGGCCCGCAAGTTCTCGAATCCATCGGCGGTTACAAGGCCTGCCGCGACTAGCTCCCATAGGCCGGTCTCCACCTCAGCTTTAAGCCTCTGCGTGGCGCGCACCATGTCTGGAAAGAACAACGCCCCTCGCTGCTTCATCAATTCGAGCAACTCGCGCGCCACAGGGCTGAGGAATGATGCGGTGGAGTCGTCCTCATCCCGATGATGCGGCTGCATCCAATCGGCATCTTCCCGCACAAAAAATGCAATGGGAGCAACGCGCGTAGGGATGATCCGTCGCTGCCGAGCGCGTCCCATCATGTCGGTAACGCCGTGAAGTTCCGCTTCCTCGGCATGACAAGTCCCATCCAGGCTGATCTTTTCGCTTAGAGATTGCGCTTTGACCGCACCGTTGCCGTTCTTGGCAGGTTGAACTAGCAGCGTCGCGGGATGGGCGGAAAGACGACCCCACCCGACCGCGCCAGCGAGACACAACTGATCGAGGTGGGCCGGGTCGTAATCCGAGATGCGATATCCCAGCACAAACCGTTCCCAGGCATTTGCGGGAACTTCGAAGCCTTGGAGTTGCCGGATGACTTCCAGCGTGCCGTGCTCACCGCGTACTTGTGTTCCCGGAGCAACATGTTGCCATCGCAGCAACCAGTTCATGAACTGCGCGGCTGTGACGGGTTCAATCTGCTTGCGCAAAGTCGCCACCGTCAGCCGATGGATCCGAGCCAGCAGCCGGCGGTCGCACCACTCGATTTCAAGTGGCGCAGGGTCTGCGGTCGCTTTTGCAGCGTTAGCCTGCTCCTTCGGCAACGGTGCATCGGAATGAAAAAGTGCCGTCTCCTCAGATGCGTTGAACTCCGAACGCCTTTGGTCACTCCGCTGGAATTGAAACTGCGATTTGACCGCTGTGGGACGAAACTTTCCTCTCAGAATCGTGCCCTTGGCCTCGATCCGTAGCAAAGCCTTTTCAATCTCTGAGGCAGCGAGACCCAGCAGGTCTCCAACTTCCGATGCCGTCGTTGGACCGAGGTGCGTCATCCATCCCTGAAGCGCGTGCAGTACCGCATCGTCAAAAACAATCGGCAAACCCGACGCGTCTGTCGCCGCGATCGCCTGGAGCATTTCTGACGACGCGTCAATTCGAGCGCTCGCATGCAGAGCTTGTAGCCAAGGTATCCGCTCTGCTGCGACCCAATAAACTCGATTGCCGTTGCCGGTCTCGATTTCTGCAACGAACGCACGTCGTTCAGCTTGGAGGCGTTCAAAGAAGCCGCTCCAAGTCATAGCGGACAACGATTGCTGGTGACCGCCCACCGGGACTGCTACGAGGGTGTGCAGCACATCGTGCAACTCATCCGCATCGCGAACATCTGGCCACGCTTCCGATTGCACCTGCGCAATGGCCGATGGATCGAGCGCGCCCACTTCTTCCAGCAAGGAATCGGGCAACACTCGCCGCATCTCGACTGCACGCGCGCGCCGCTCCTCCAGCGGAGCATCATCGAGATACGCGTACGGATTCGCGTTCAAGATCTCGTGCGAGAACTGCGACGGCACCGGTGTATCAACGGCCAAGCATCGGATGCGACCCTCCTCGATTCCGCGCAGCACCTCTGTCAAGCCCTCGGTGTCGAGCGCCTCGGTCAGCACATCTTTCATCACCTCGGCGACCAGCGGATGATCGGGAACCTTGATGTCGCCTTCGATGTTCTCGTTGCAAGCGGCTACGTCTGGAAACACGGAGGCAAGCAAATCGTCGGATCGAATGCGCTGAATTTGCGGCGGCACTTTCTTCCCGCCCTGAAAACGCAGTAGTGCCAACGCCCGAGTCGCATCCCAACGCCATCGTGTCTGAAAGATCGGGGATACGAGCGCGGCCTGTTCCAGGATCGGTGCCATCGTCTCCGAATGCAGAAACTGAAAGACGTCCGCCAGCGGAAAGCTGTGCTGCTCAGCGAGCGCGATGTTCAGTCCGTTATCGGTAGCGGCCGCCTGCAACTCAAAATTGAAGCCACGGCAAAAGCGCTTGCGGAGGGCGAGCCCCCAGGCTTTGTTGATCCGGCCACCAAAAGGCGCATGGATGATCAACTGCATCCCACCGCCTTCGTCAAAAAATCGCTCGGCGATGATCGTTGCCTGCGTCGGCACCTCGCCGAGTACAGCGCGGCCCTCCAGAATGTACTGGACCAGTTGCTCCGCGCCCGATTGATCGAGGCCGCATTCCTTCCCCAGCCAGCCGACAACCTCAGTGACGACTGGCAAGTTGCGCCAGCCCTCCACCGGAACAACTCCCGGCAACCGATCGCTGATGTCTTGCCGTAGTTCTCCCAGCTGCTTGGAGAGCTCTGCGGTGCGTGCGGGCGCCTCCCCGCGCCAGAAAGGGATGCCTGGCGGCTCTCCATGAGCATCTTCCACCAGGATGCGGGACGACTTGCCCTCGATTCGTCGGATACGCCACGAAGTATTTCCGAGCAGCATCACCTCTCCGGCCATGCTCTCGACAGCGAAATCTTCGTCCACCGTGCCGACTACTCCGCCATCGGGCTCGGCGACGACAGTAAACAGAGCGTTGTCCGGAATTGCACCTCCGCTGGTAATCGCGGCGATCCGGGCTCCGCGGCGCGCGCGAAGTTTTCTGTTCACACGATCATGGTGGAGATATGCGCCATACCGGCCTCGCGTAGCGGCGATGCCCTCCGACAGCATCTTGAGCACGTCATCAAACGTCTCGTGCGATAAATTGCGATAGGGGTAAGCGCGTTTCACTAACGCGAATAGCTCGTCTTCATCCCAGCCGCTAGACGTGGCGCCCTCATTCCCAGTCGCGACAGCGCTGCCGTCTACAGGCGAAGTGGACTCTGGATCCCGGGAAACCGAGCAACACGCAACAATCTGTTGCGCCAGCACGTCGAGCGACCCTTCCGGAAAAATCAGCCGATCCAATTCTCCAGCATGGATGGCACGTACCAGCACCGCGCACTCTGCCAGATCATCGCGAGTCGTGACAAAGAATCTTCCCTTGGGAACAGCGCCCCGCCAATGCCCGCTTCTGCCAACGCGTTGCAAGGCTACTGCAATCGATCGTGGAGAACTGATGTGACACACGAGATCGACCGTACCAATGTCAATGCCAAGTTCCAGTGAGGCCGTCGCCACGAGCACCTTGACCT
The DNA here is from genome assembly GCA_963822545.1 of uncultured Acidobacteriaceae bacterium. Lineage (GTDB taxonomy): Bacteria > Acidobacteriota > Terriglobia > Terriglobales > Acidobacteriaceae > Acidiflorens. The sequence continues at coordinate 364,393 of CAWGIB010000006.1, read as the reverse complement.
CGCCTTCTTTCAGTTTCCTCTCCGCTTCGAGACGTAACTTGCGCGACAAGCTTCCATGGTGAGCGGCGACGCTCTCTTCACCCAGTAGCTCCCCAAGCTGATGCGAGATTCGCTCAGCGAGCCGCCGCGTGTTGACAAACACAAGCGTAGAACGGTGGGAATTGATCAGCTCAACCAGGCGCTCATAAATCTCTCCCCACATTTCATTTGAAGCGACAGGTCCCAACTCGGAAGAAGGTACCTCCACTGCGAGGTCCATCGTCCGGCGATGGCCAACATTCACAATGACCGGCTCGGTACGCACTCGCTGTGCATCCGAGCAGCCGGCAAGAAATCTCGCCACTTCTTCGATCGGCTTCTGTGTGGCGGAAAGTCCAATTCGGACCGGAGGTCTCTCTGTCAGAGCCTCAAGCCGCTCAAGCGAGAGCGCTAGGTGGACTCCGCGCTTGTCATCGGCCACCGCGTGAATCTCGTCCACGATTACGGTTTCCACATCGCGTAGAACCACGCGGCTTTTCTCCGCTGTGAGCAGAATGTAGAAAGACTCTGGAGTCGTCACCAGGATGTGCGGAGGTCGCTTCAGCATCAAGCGCCGGTCCTTGGCCAAAGTATCGCCAGTACGAACTGCAGTGCGAATCTCCGGCATCAGCAGGCCGCGCTCGCCCGCCATTTGCAATATTTCGCCCAGTGGGATTTCCAGATTCTTCTGGATGTCGTTTCCCAGGGCCTTTAGCGGGGAGATGTAGAGAACCTCGGTGCGATCGCTGAGGTGCCCCGCAATTGCCTTCCGCACCAGTCGGTCGATGCAGGCGAGAAATGCGGCCAGCGTTTTGCCCGAACCGGTAGGTGCCGAGATCAAAGTGGTGTGTCCGGCAAGAATGTGGGGCCAGCCTTGTTCCTGCGGTTCCGTAGGCGTTCCGAAGCGCGAGACGAACCATTCCTGCACTAATGGATGAGCCCAAGCAAGAGAGGAGGGAACTGCGGGAAACATAGTTTTTCGATTTTAGCCACTTTTTGCGGTTTCGTAAAACGTTCGCCTTTGCTAAAACCGAAAAGAGCCGACTTTGATCTACAAAACCGATTGCAGCAGGACAGGATGCCATTGATTTTACGAAGACGCCGAGAGGCACGGGCCGGATGCTAGAATCGCGCGTTATGTCAAAAGCTCGCGCCCGCAAAATCAAACTGATTCTCTTCGACGTCGACGGCGTCTTGACCGACGGCAAAATTTGGATTTTCCCCGCGCCTGCGGGCGTCGAGCAGGCTTCCTCTTTCCAAGCCGGTAGCTTGCTTGCAAACTCCAGCCCCTCTGACCCCAAAGATTCGGCGTTTGGTGTGACCGCCAGCCTCATCGAGGCTAAAGGCTTCAACGCGCATGACGGGGCGGGTATCTCCCTTGCCCGATTGGCTGGTATCAAGACGGGCCTCATTACCAAGCGAATTTCCGAGACAGTGGCTCTTCGCGCGCGCGACCTGAAAATGGATCACGTGCATCAGGGAATCCAGGACAAGGCTAGGGTGTTCCAACAGATTCTTTCAAAGGAAGCCATCAGTGCAGCCGAGGCCGCATTTGTGGGAGACGATGTCATCGACCTGCCTGTCATGCGCAGGTGCGGCCTCTCCGTCGCCGTGAAGAATGCACGGCGCGAAGTTAAGGCAGAAGCTCACTGGATTACCCCCCACGCAGGTGGTGACGGGGCCGCCCGCGACGTGATCGAATACGTCCTCAAAGCGCAAGGGAAGTGGAAAAAGGCAGTCAGCGACTACATCGGAGAGTGATGGCAAGAGACAGATTCCAAAGTCTCAAGCTTCTCACTTTTCAGAGTCATAACGTTACGACTTTGAAACTCTGAAACCTTAAAACTCTGCAACCTTGGAACCTCAGATTTTGAAACCACCCACCGGTTACTGCTTGGGGCGTGCTCGGGTTAGCAACCGGTGGGCTTATCTCCCTACTCACCCTGTTTGTTTTCAGGAGCAATACGCGATCAAACCCCCGGATCGAATCAAAGTTTCGGAAATTGTAAAGATTTTTTAATTTGGTTTTAACGATTTGTGCGTCACAGATTTACGCGGAAGGTTCAACCTGCAAATGACCCCTCGCGGTTCTCTGGAAACCTTGGACGCTGAAACCGGGGGAAACTCGGTTCCAGGCGTCCAAGATTGTGTCGCAGCCGCTAATCCTGGATCGCAACGGTCTTTGTTGCCATCAGCTCGGCAAAGCGCGGGTCCTTGCGCAGGGAGCTGAATTCGTCGTCCTTATAAACGTTCCTGATGTCGTGATAGCCCTCTTCCATTGCTTTTTTTAGGTAGTGCAACGAACGATCGGGCTCGCCATTTTTCGCATAGAGCTTTGCGAGAACGTAGTCATAGTGAGCGCGATCCTGCGGAGAAGGAAGCCGCGCCTGCACACCGGCTCCCCGGGAGTTGCGTTCAAAAATGTCTGGGTCGAGTTGCATCGCCTTGGCGTAATCCACCATCGCCTTCTCATACTGCTTTTTCGCAAACAAGCGACGCGGCTCGGTTGTTGTAGAAGACGGCCTCGTCTCGATCGAGAAGGATCGCTTTGTCGTAATAGCGAATCGATTTCCCGTAGTTTTCCTCTTTGTAGTAAACCACTGCCAAATTGGCATAAGCATTGGCGTACTTCTTGTCGAGACGGATCGCATGGTCGAAGCTCTTCTGCGCGCCTCTGTAGCGTCCCAGCAGCAGCTGGCACATGCCGATCTTGTTCAGGAGAACTGCGTTATGCGAGTCTTTCGCCGAAGCGGCCTGGTAGTAGTCGATCGCGTCGAGATAGCTCTTGCTGCCTTGGAGCGCATCCCCTCGAGACTCGAGTTCCTTCGCGGTTGCGCCGGGGGCAGGAGGCTCCGCACGATGCAATGGCGGCGGTCCGACTTCCAGTTGTTCGAGACTTTGCGCGTCAAGAGGAGTGATGCACAAGGAAGGCAGGAATAAGAAAGCGCAAATCAGCAGGGCAGACGGGAAAACATACGGCAGGAACTTCGGGTACGAGGACCGCATAGCGACCTCCCTCAAAAACGAGCACGGTTCAACGAATCGGATAGCACCCCGTTATCGAGAACTACATCACAAAGCCTTGGAAAAATCCACTGCAACCATCCCCATCCGTTAGCTAGGTATTCGCGTGCGATCACGGAGGCGGTTGCGACCCCTGGCTAGGTTTAGACGCCGCTCCAGAGTTTTTGTCACTCTTGGCATCCCCCTTGAACGCATCCGCAATCTTGCCAAACAGGCCTTTCTTCTTTTTTACCTCTTGCTCAGGTTGGACACCGGTAGCCGCCTCGGGGTTCCCGGTTGTGGTTGGCGGCGGCAGCGCCTGCACGGTGTTTCCCCCAAAAATCCGCGAGAAGAAGCCTCGAACGCCACCCGTCTGATCGCAGGTATCGTGCGGCTCAGTACCGGCGACGAACGCGATTGTGTAAGTATCTGGACAGGCAGGAGTTGCCAGCCGGTTTGTGACCTTGTCCAGTTGCACGTCGATCACTCCCTGTGGCTGCGAGAAAGGCTTTACGTCAGAGTACTGGGGCAGCGCCATCGCCTTCTTCATGAACTCAGCCCAGATCGGCGCCGCCGTTTGCGCTCCGCTTAACCGCAAATCGCTATAGTCGTCATATCCGACCCATACGATGCACAGAAGATTACTCGTATAGCCAGCAAACCACCCATCGTGAGAACTGCCCGTCTTGCCTGCTGCCGGAGCCGTGAAACCCCTCTGTCGGACACCATACGCTGTGCCGAAGTTCACTACACCTTCCAGCATGCTCGTCATCACGAACGCGACGCGGGGATCCAGCACCTCTTTCTGGTCAGCACTGAAATTGACGATAATGTCGCCCTGCGCGTTCCGCACGGAGTTCACAAATACAGGGGATAGGTGCACGCCACCGTTGGCGAATGTCGTATACGCCGACGTCATATCTACCGGCGTCGCGTCATAAGCTCCCAACGCCATTGCTGGCGTTGCCTTCACAGAGGCGATTCCGGCCTGCTTGGCAAGGTCGGCGACTTTGTCGTAGCCAACTTCTTCCGCCAGTTTCACGGTGGCATTGTTTAGCGAGAGCGCCAGGGCATATCGAAGCGTCACATCGCCGTGGTATTCCTCTTTGTAGTTGCGCGGTTCGTAGATCTGGTCCCCATAAGTGAAGGTCGAGGGCTGGTCGCTCACGATCGAAGCCGGCGTCATGACCGTACTCGAACCGTCCAGCGCCGTATTCAAGGCCGCCGCATACACGAATGGCTTAAAGATTGATCCCGTCGGACGTTTGGCCAACGCATGGTTCAGCTGGCTGGTTCCATAGTTCCGCCCGCCTACCAGGGCCTTGATCGCCCCGGTGTGTGGATCCATTGCCACCAGCGCGACCTGTGCCTGTGGGCCTGGAAGAACGGTGGTTTCAAACTTGTTCTTTCCGACTTTCTTTTTTTTGGTCCTTAGCTTGGTGATCTGCTCGTCCACCAACTTGCTGCCCGCTTCAACCGCGGCCGCAGCGGCGCTCTGCAAGTCCGGATCAAGAGTTGTGTAAATGCGGAAACGCTGGTCATTGACTTCGCGCTCGTTCAGCTTGCTGAGAACGGTGTCGCGGACCATATCAACGAAGTAGGGTGCATCACTCGCCTCAACGTTCGGCGGTGCGAGTTTCAGTGGAGCGGCCTTCGCCTTGTCGGCTTCCGCGCGTGTGATGGAACCCGTTTCCACCATGGCTTCAATCACGGTATTCCGCCGCTCCAGAGCGCGCTCGGGATGTCGATAGGGGGAAAGATAGCTCGGCGCCTGGATCAGTCCAGCCAGCAGCGCCGCTTCTGGAAGCGTGAGATCTTTCAGATCTTTGTTGAAATAGGAATGTGCGCCCTCAGCAAAGCCTGAAATCGTGAACGAGCCTCTTTGTCCAAGATCAACCCGATTGGCGTAGAACTCGAAGATTTGTTGCTTGGTGAATTTCTGTTCGAGCTCGACCGCGATCAGCATTTCGATGATTTTTCGCCGGAAAGTCTTTTCCGGACTCAAAAAGAACGCCCGGGAGAGCTGCATAGTCAGCGTCGATCCGCCCTGCTGATGTCGCTGACGGGTGAAGTCAACCCACGCAGCTTGGGCCAGTCTTAGGAAGTTAACGCCGCTGTGCTGGAAGAATCGACGGTCTTCGATTGAAGTCACCGCCTCCACCATGACTTTGGGAATATCGCTGTATTTCACAAGTTCGCGCTTGGACCGCTGCTCCGCGTCAAACAGCGATGTAACCGGCTGCGGCTCGAGCTCGTAAGCTTCCAAGTCCCCGGCCGAGCGGCTCTTAATCTCGCGAACAGCTCCGTTGGATACCGTGATCGTTGCCGGCTCTGGGCTGTGATAAGACTCGGTTCCGGGCAGAACTTCAATCGATCCGGAGTGGATTTTGAAGCTTCCCAACGGGGCCGACTGGTCTTTGTCCGAATAACCTGCGCGCCTCAGTTCGTTCGCAATCTCAGAAATTGTGTACTTCGAGCCCACCCGCACTACCTGCGGGCTGGCATAAATTTTTGCCGAGGTGGCAAATACCGGCCCGCGGAAGCGTTGCTCAATGATTCGGTCGTACTTAACATACCAATAAGCAAAAAAAACACTCACCAGCAGAGACACCACGATGAAGCTGAGAAACGCATAGCGGACGAGCGGATCGCCGCCTTGAGAGCGACCTCTGCGGCCGGTGCCGCCCTTCGGAATTTTTAGTTTGATGGCCAAAATGATCAGTCCCAATCTGCTGAAGCAATTCCCGTTCCGAAATTATCTCTGCAATAAAAGGGGCGTTTTGTTGATTCTAAACCACAGGCCCGTGCATACCGTCTTTGGATGCGTGTCAAACTGGACGCGGGTGTGTATCTGCAGGATTCGAGAGCTGGGGTTGTTGAAACAGCAGGGGCAACTTCCAATACATACGTCTTAGAGCAGGAGAGAAGCGCGCTAGAACACGCCCTTGTTGGCCGTCGAAGGGTGAAAATTGAGAGTGGTCGAATACCCCGGCAGGTCCACTGGAATGCTGTACTCGGCCTCGATGTTCAGAGTGCCGGTGCCGTACCCTCCCGTGCGGGATACGTGAACTTGCTGGGCTGTCAATGGGATGTCGTAGTCGTGGGCGTGTTTGATCACGGTGTTGCGAATGTCTTCTTCAGAGCGAGTGCTGTAGGTTGCCTGGACAGCATCGGCCTTGAGCGTATCTTCAAACTGGTAGTTCGCGAAGCAAGGCGGAATCACCTTGATTCCGACCACGATCATCGCTACGAGAACTCCCATACCTAACACTAACTTCAATGTCGCCATAAGATTTGCCTGCTACACATGCCGCAAACCAATGGGATAGCTATCCCAAGAGTCGGAGCAAATGTTCGCTTATGGCTGAAATCTTAATGTCTTCTCTTTCCAGAGTCGAGCGCCGAACGACCTCCACCATATCTTCGGTAACTTTCTTTCCCACATTGATTCTAAAAGGGATACCGATGAGGTCGGCATCTTTGAACTTGACACCCGGGCGTTCGTCTCGATCGTCGAGCAAAACATCTAATCCGGCGCTCTCCAGTTGCCGGGCGATCTCCTCGGAAGTCATGCGCACTTTCTCATCCGAGGTGTTCGTTGCGACCACTACCACGTCAAAGGGGGCAATCGAGGGTGCGAGCCAAAACCCGTTGGCGTCGTTGTTCTGTTCAATGGCTGCGGTCAAAATGCGCTCGATGCCAATCCCGTAGCTGCCCATAATCACCGTTACTTCTCTTCCGTTCTTATCGAGCACTCGAGCGCCCATCGACTCGGAATATTTGTACCCCAACTTGAAGATGTGCCCGATCTCAACGGCGGTGTCGATGCGCAGCGGCACGCCGCAATTGGGACAACCCTCCCCTGCGTTCACATTGCGGACATCGGCAGCAATCGTGTACTCGAAATCCTTGCCAGGGGTCACGTTCTTCAAGTGATAGTCGAGCTTGTTCGCTCCGCAGATCAGGTTGACACGGCCTACCAGTCCTTCGTCGAGCACGACTGTTGTCTCTCTCTCGTTCGCTGGCCGCCTCTTGGAATCCCACTCGCCCAACAAATCCTTGGAACGCACGACCAGGCCGATGGGTCCTATAAAACCAGCGGGACCCTGGAAATATTTTTCTAGCTCTTCACCCTGCATGGGACGAAGGGTCGCGGCCTTCACAAGCGTCAGCAGTTTCGTCTCATTGACGCTGTGATCGCCGCGGAGAAACACGATCACCGGCTGTTCTTGCGTTTTGCCCGCTTCATCCGGCTTTTGCGCCATGTATGCGACCGTTTTAATGTCCTGCTCGGCGGAGATTTGCAGAAAGGCAGCCACGTCTGCGATCGCGCCTTTGCCGGGGGTATGGATTTCTAGCGGCGTGCCGTCGCCCTCCGGCTTCAGATCTTCAATTCGTGCGAGCTTCGAAGTTGCTTTTTCCAGGTTCGCAGCATAGTTGCACTGTTCGCAGCTCACGACGAGGTCTTCGCCGGCTGGAGTGCGAACCATAAACTCCTGCGACTGCGATCCACCCATAGCGCCGGAGTGCGCATCGATCACCATGTACTTCAATCCGCACCGGTCAAAAATCCGGCAGTAGGTGTCGTGATGTTTTTGATAGCTTAGGTCGAGACCGGCAGGGTCCATGTCGAACGAATACGCGTCTTTCATGATGAACTGCCGCACTCGCAGCAGTCCCGACTTCGGGCGAGGTTCATCGCGAAACTTCGTCTGGATCTGGTACCAGATTTGGGGCAGTTGCTTGTAGCTGCGAAGTTCCTTCCGCGCGATGTCGGTCATGACCTCTTCATGGGTCATGCCCAGACATAGATCTGCCCCTTTGCGGTCTTTCAGGCGAAACATGTTGTCGCCCATCACGGACCACCGCCCGCTGGCTTCCCAGATTTCTCGAGGATTCAGCGCCGGCAAGTAAAATTCCTGTCCGATTTTGTTCATTTCCTCACGGACAATCCCCATGATTTTTTGTGCGCTCCGATTGCCGAGGAAGAGGAAGGAATAAATGCCAGCGCCCAGTTGCCGGATGTAGCCCGCCCGTACCAGCAGCTTATGGCTTGCGACCTCAGCGTCAGCGGGAGCTTCGCGAAGAGTGGGAATAAATAATTGCGACCAGCGTTGCATGTGGATGTTTTCCAATCGAGAGAATTCTAGATTGTAAACCACGCCTCATTTGCGATGGATTACGCGTATCGACACGGCAAATCTCTGGTGGGGCATGGCTAGGAAGTTAGCCGCATACCGGGTAGGCGATTCCTCTCTCACAACGCGAGACGGACTTCTGCATCTAAGGTTCGAACTAGGAGGCCCATCAGATGAAAATGCTAGGCTTAGCTGCTGTCTCTCTTCTGACATTCGCCTGCGCGTATGCTCAACAGACCGACCAGGACAACTCGCACCCCCCGAATCAGAGCACCTATCCGCAACCAACCCACAAAATGTCGCGCGCTGAAAAGAACGCGGGTAAGGGGCAAGTTGTGGATCTGAATACTGCCAGTAAGAAAGATATTGCGGCTCTCCCCGGCGTCGGGCCGGATTATGCCCAGACAATCATCGACGCCCGTCCTTTCAAGTCCAAGGAAGACTTGCTCAAGAAGAAAGTCATCCCACAAGACACTTACGACAGCATTCAGGATCGCCTGACGGTCACTGAGCCAAAGAAGGCCTCATCGCCTCAGTAGCGCGAGCGCATGTCGCGCTCGCCGCCTCTTTCCATTTCAGAACGTTCCTAGCCAAAATTCTACCTGGGGTGACGGCAGTCACATTCGACCTCACGCAGCGAATGTTGTAATTGCACTACTGCAGACGTTCCGTCTCCCGGAAATTCTGCCGACCCTAAGGAGAAGTCAATGAAACGTTCACTCAGAGCATTACTACTGTTGGTAGGATTGGTAGGTACATTCGCGTACGCCGCAATTCCTAAGTCCGAAACGCCGGGCGGCCCTATGCCCCTTTGCCCGCCCAGTCGTCCACACTGCGACGACGATCGAGTCGCAATGAACTAACTTCGGATGAAATTAAAACGCATTCATAGGGCTGGCTACGCCAGTCCTCTTTTTTGAAACTGCGTTGCTTGCGTTTCCAATCTTCCTTCACTGTTGATCAGCGCTAAGCCGCATGTTGCGGCAGGGTACAATGTCACATGGGCGAGATTTCTCGATCAGAACAAGAGTGGAACGCCCGCGCCACCGATCTCAATTATCGTTGTCGTGTGTGCCGCGAGCGGATTTCATTTGTTGACCAGCAACTCTACTTTGCAAAGGGATTATGCAGACCTTGCCTGGACGCGCTGAACGAGGAACGCGATGATCCCAACTCCAAGCGCCAAAAACGGCTGCAGGAAATCCGGAGCCGCGGCGGAGTGCCTGCTCCAGAGAGTTGAGCCCGTTCTAGCCTTTCCCCCGATAGTTCCTCAAAGAACTCATTCATTGATTTTTCTCCTGCCTTAGATCCCAGGCTGTGTGACACTATTTCCATGGCCAAACGAAATCTCAGGATTGTGAAACGGGTGAGAAATTTACCCGTGCTCGGAATCTGCGAAGCGTGCAACATGGAATTCGCAGGGAATCCCGCCCTTGGGAACGCGCAGTCTGCGATCCAGGGGCAATTCAACCTGCATAAATGCCGTCCGGCAGAGATTGACGAGACTGCGCAGAGCAAGAAAGCCGCCGCGAAGTAAAACTGTAGGGCAAACGGGAATTTCAAGCGTGCTGAAACGTCCTGCTACGTGCGAGTGGTGAATTCCGGGCATTCCGTTACGCTGCGAGCCGCTTTAGAATTTCCTTGCCAAGTTTTTGAGTCTCTCCGAAAAATCTCTGATACTCGACGAAGATTCGATTCAACTCGAGTGCGTTGTCGGCGGTCAGTTTCTTGCGCAACATCATATCCCGCACGTGGACAGGATTCGGCAAGGTCGCTTCTTCAGTCAATTCTTCCAGAGCGGTTGCAGGATTGTAGTGATACATACTGATATTATGCGCCCGTAGCATGCCTTCTTTACGTGGAAGGGTGTGGATTTTGGAGTCGCGGACGGGACCGCCTAGCTTATGGTTTTACTTCGGCCTTAACGTTCGGATCTTTTCGACTGATTTCCGTATGGTTCGCTGGTGTGACGCGCACTTCGTTGAGCGTTCCCGTAAGCTTCCAGGACTGTTCGTCGCCCCTTGTCAGTACGAAGTCGAGGCCCTTTTCAGCTGTCGCGCTCCCACTTGCCTGGTACATGCCGTCGCGCGATTCCAGCTTGCCCCCTGAGAGCTCCCAGGCATTTTCTTTGAGCCGTAAACTGCCGCTAAATCGATGGACCGGAAGCGGCCCATCGGATCCTGGAATCTCTACGGAGGACAGGCTTCCGTTGCGCATTACAAACTGCAATTTACCGTCGGAATTCGCCAGCAGGTCGCTAAAGTCAGCTCCCGATGTTTCCAGGTCGAAACTGCCGTCCGCGCTGCCCGTGATCCAGTTCTTGCTCATCAAGGTGGCGACTTCCGCGAGCGAGATACCCTGCAATATGCCGGTGCCATGGTAGTGGGGCGGCAACATTGATGCGTCGATTGTCCAATTCCCTTTGTGCGATCCCTGCAGCAATTGGCCTTGCACGCCAATGAATGTGAGCTTGCCTCGGTCCACAATCATTTGCGTTGCAACTTGCGTGGCAAGCAGTTTCTTAAGTTCCAGCCTGGCAACGTGCAAACTGCCGTGCGCCTGAAGATCAAGAAACGGCGAAGGGCCCTGTTGGTCGCTTGAACTGAGAATGCGGTACCAGGGACGCTGGGCCGGGTGAGGCGTAAATAATTCGGCGAGGTCTTCGCCCGAAAGCTGATCTGCAGTGAGATCGAACTGGAACACGCAGGCAGGAGCACAGTGCCGTGGTGCTGTTACAGAGCCACTCCAATGAGTTGTTCCCGTTTGCGCGGAAAGCTTTTGAAAGGAGAAAACCTCAGGACCAAGCAAGACCGTCGCCGACGAAATCTCAATGGGCCTATTCAATCCGCGCGTCTCTGCGCGCACATTCCGCAGCTGCGCTGTCCCCAGTGCGTTCGGAGCCGCAAGCCCCTGCCACGTTCCGGAAACGCTGATGTCAAGTTTGGCAAGCCCTTGTGCGGCCGGGCGTGCGGCTGGCAGGCCGAGAACATTCTCAAGGCGGAACAGACTTTTCAACTCGGTATCGCCGCGGAGAAAGAAACGATAGCCATCCCCGGAAATCCATCCACCGGTTGCCAGTGGGCCGGAAGTATTCACTTGCAGCGACGCGGGGCCGATCCGAACATGCACCTCCGTTGGCTCCTGGTCTTTTCCTAGGGCGCTTTGCTTTTGCACAGGAGAAGTGATCATTCCATCTCGCAAAGTCCCAACCAGCGTCAACGGAATGTTGCCTAGCGTAATCGTATCTTTCGCAGCGTTTGCGGATATCCGCACATCGCTTGCCACGCCCGTGCCGCTGAAATGGGAAGTGCTTGCTCCATCGCGCACTGCGTGAAACTCGGCATCCAACAAACCCGTTCCGGCAAGATCACTGGGTAATTGCTGTTTTGCTTCGTGCAAAAGATTTGCCAGCGATGCGACCGGTACCTTCTGAGCGGCGATTGTGAGGTCGTAATTCACTTCGCGCGTGTCGCCTGCAGCTGCCCCCGCGATCGATGTCATCACACCGATCTTCCCGCTCAGACGAACCGTTCCATCCTTAACCGGCGATTCGCAAAGCAGGTCGGTGACCGATCCCGTCGTCGCATTGTATTTCGCCGCGCACGCCGTCGCGAGATTCACATTCCTGTTATCGAGGATGTCGTAGCGGCGGAATCCGTTCATCGTGGTACGGCTTTCGAATGCCAGCGACTCAGGTGTCCCTGAAAGGTTCGCAGTGAAACCGACTTCGCCACGCCAGCCCCGGTCGCGCCCTGTTAAGAGCTTGGTGAGTTGCCCGAGTTGTCCGTTCCTCCAACTGAGGCTGAGCCGTAATGGTGTCTGGCGCAGGCTGGCGGCTCGCTGCCAGGACGCGTTTACTTGAACGACGCCAGTGTCGTTGAGATTGAAGTCGGTGCGCACGGGCTGCGCCTTCATGCGCGCACCCCACGAATTCTCGGAATCCTGCCACAGGGACACATCGGCATCGGTGAGGGCGTATGACTTCTTTTCCTGTCCAATCTTGAAATTGATGCGCGCATTGGTTGCTTCAAGATAGGGGAATGCTGGCCGCCCCTCGGAGATTGCTTTGTGAGTGGGGGCGGCGGGGATCTGCGCGTTGCGTTCGATTAGGCTCGCCAGGTTCCAGCGGCCCTCGCTATTACGCACGATGTTGATGCTCGGTTCCGTTGCGCTGAGCGTAGCAATCTCCAAGCGCCCCCGCAGCAGGGAGCGCAAGCGGATCGCTGCGAAAACTTCCTGAGATCGGATCATTGGCTCGGCGCTGAATACGGGCGCGTCATAGATGACGAGACCTTCCAGATCAAACCCCGGCCGAGGCAGGATATGGAAACGAACCTGATCGATGGAAACGCGGCGGCCGAGCGCAGACCCGATCGAATTGGAGATACGGTTGCGTAGTGGATGCACCCCGGGTCGAAACAGAAACAAGGCAAGCACGAACGCCAGGATGGCAGCCATGCCGCGCTTGGAACGCAGGAATTTCACTTTACGATCCGGAGAGTGCGCGACCAGCGCGTCTCGTCGAAAAAGTGAATGATGATGTGCGAGAGAAAGCCGAAACGGTCGCCCGCGCTCCGCATCTGGTATTGATCGGGCGGGGTCACAAAGGACCAGTAAATGAACATGGGGCGTCCAATTACATTGGGCCTGGGGATAAAGCCCCAGTAGCGGCTGTCATAGCTTACGTCGCGGTTGTCGCCCATGGCGAAATATCCGTTGGGTGGCACAACGACGTCATCACCATCGAGGTGCGAACGCAGTTCCTGCGTCCATTTCTCGTTGTGCACTCCATACATTTCGGATGGCGGCACCGCAGGGAAATTATCCCGGTAGGGGTTGTAGTCTCCCATCTTGTGCTGCGCATACGGTTCGTCGAGCTTTTGTCCGTTGCGGTAAACGGCGCCATCGCGCAAGTGGATACGATCGCCAGGAACGCCAATAATCCGCTTCACAACAAACAGGCCCTGCTCTTCGGGCGACAGAAAAACGACAATGTCGTCTCGCCGAACATCGCGATAGGGAAGCAGTGGACCCAACCAGTGCGACGCAGCGGCGAACTGCTCCCTGTTTACGAAGACGTGATCGCCGATTAACAGCGTATCTTCCATTGAACTGGAAGGAATTTCAAACGCCTGCAGAATAAACGTGATGATGAAAAGCCCTGTGACCAGCACGCCGGCGATTGAGGCGAGAAATTCCACCGTTGTCTCTCGCGGCTTCAATTCCTCCACGGCTTCCTGCTCTTTTTTGGGCACTCTTAGTCTTCCTTAATTACCGTTCTTGTGAATTACTTCATCAAACAAAAATTGTCTACTTGATGAGTTGCAGTGTCCGCGACCAGCGGGTTTTGTCGAAAAAGTGAAGGACGGTGTCCACCATCGATCCGACACGGCTGCCGGCATCTTCCATTCCGGGTTCCATGGGCGGCGTGATGAACGACCAGTACACAAACATGGGACGGCCAATTAGATTTGCTCGCGGAACGAAGCCGAAATAGCGGCTGTCATAACTGTTGTCGCGATTGTCACCCATGGCAAAGTAACTGTCCGGGGAACGACGATATCTTCCCCTTGCACGTGCGAAGGCAACTCATCCGCCCATTTCCTGTTTCGCACGCTATACATTGGGGACGGCGGAACCGAAGGAAAATTATCACGGTATGGATTGTAAGATCCTGCGAAGATATGCTGCGTGTACGGTTCATTGAGCTTGACGCCATTGCGATATACGTTACCATCGCGCAGATGAAGGTGGTCCCCGGGAATCCCGATAATCCTCTTCACAAGAAAGAGCCCCGGCTGCTCGGGAGAGAGAAATACCGCAATGTCATCGTGGCGAATATCGCGATAGGGCAGGAGAGGTCCTATCCATCGCGTTGAAGGCGCGAATTGCTCGCGATTTACAAGGACATGGTCTCCCACAAGCAAGGTGTTTTCCATGGAGCCGGAAGGAATGGCGAACGTCTGGAAAACAAAGGTCATGATGAAAAGCACAGTCGCGAGCAGTCCTGCAATTGAGGCAAGAAACTCGACCGTTGTCTCGCGCGGTTGCTCGTCCAGTTTGGTTTCTTTGGGTTTGTTAATCAAAGTCTTTGAACTCTCAGAATCTCTTTGCCTTCTCAACGCACCAGCCTGAAGGCCCGTGCCCAACGAGTCGTCTGGAACACGTGGGTCACTGCATAGGCAAGGTGATAAAGTCTATCACCCGGAGTTGGGGACGCGGATAAGTCGTTGTTGGAGTTGCCGGATGACCAGTAGATCAAAAGCGGTCGTCCAATAATGTTTTCGCGCGGCACAAAGCCCCAATAGCGGCTGTCTTGACTGTCGTCGCGATTATCGCCGAGTACAAAATAATGATCCTCCGGAACGATTAGCTGATGGTTTTCCACCCATGTGGGCATTTGCTTCCACCATCGCGCGTCGACCCCATAATCAGGAGAGTCGATCCGCGGAAAATCGTCGCGGTATGGATTGCGAACGGTCGTCATAAATTGGACGTAGCGTTCGTCCTGAGGAACGCCGTTAATGAAGACTCGCTTGTTGATCATGCGAACGCGGTCGCCGGGTAAACCCACAACGCGTTTGACGAAATCCTGCGCCGGATTCACCGGATAATGGAATACCACCACATCTCCATGGCGGATCTTGCGGTAGGGAAGGAGGTGGCTCCAGAACCCACTGTCGCCATAGCAGAGCTTATCCACCAGCAGATAGTCGCCGATCAAAAGCGTCTGCTCCATGGATTCGGAGGGAATCGTGAAAGCCTGAGTGAGGAAAGTGACCACGAAAACAGCGATGGCCACGGTTCCAGCCACCGACTGGATCGTCGCTGGCCAATCCCCGGTCAAAATTCTCTCACTCCACGACATGGTTAATTCCGGCCTCTAGCTTGGAGCCTGCTGCGTGTCTGGCAGTGTCGCCAGGTGCTCCAACAACTGCCGCGCCGCTTCCTGCTCGGCGCGCTTCTTTGTTGCACCCTGGGCACGTCCCACGAATTGCGCTTCGGGCTCTGGCAATCTGGCCTCGACCGTAAAAGTCTTCCGGTGCT
The DNA here is from genome assembly GCA_963822545.1 of uncultured Acidobacteriaceae bacterium. GTDB lineage: Bacteria > Acidobacteriota > Terriglobia > Terriglobales > Acidobacteriaceae > Acidiflorens. The sequence goes on along the minus strand of CAWGIB010000006.1, from coordinate 349,187 downwards.
CCGGTCCCTCTTCTTTTACCAGTACGTACAACGGCTGCGCTCTTCCTCGCGCCTGCAAGGCTTCCTGTAACGCCGACTTGAAATCCATCACCGGAAGTGCGCTGGTTTCAAGTTTCATATGCGCAAGCTCGGGCTCAACTACAACGCGCACGATGAAATCACGGGCCACCTGCCAACCACCATCCAGGTAAAGCGCAGCCATGATGGCCTCAAGGGCGTCGACCAGCAAGCTCGCTTTGCCGCGCCCGCCGCTCTTTTCCTCGCCTCGGCCCAGACGCATGTAGTCACCTATGTGTAGATCCTCGGCGACCCTCAAAAGATGCCGCTGACCTACCAGGTGAGCTCGTAGTTTGGAAAGCTGTCCTTCGTGGAATCCTGGGAAGCGCTGAAACAGCACCTCGCTGGCGACAAGTCCGAGAACGGCGTCGCCCAGGAATTCGAGCAGTTCGTTGTCACCGGCTCCAGGAGAAGTTTTGCTGGTGCCGAGCGCTTCGATTTCGCGTGCCTGGGAACTGTGGGTCAGGGCCTGTTCAATTAATTCCTGGCGCTGGAAGTGATATCCCAGGCTGTCTTCCAGCGCCTTGAGTTCGCGTGACATCATTTATGAAGTGCTGCCGCAGTTCGAACTACTTCTTCGGAGGCTGCGGTTGCGCAGGCGAAGAGCCACCGGTGAGTTGCTGCAAGCGATCACGTTCGCGACGCGCAGATCCGCCCACCATGGTATTTTCCTGGCTCAATTCCACTGCCCGATTGGCGAACTTCAAAGCCTCTTCGTACTTCTGCTGTTTATCGAGAGCAAGCGCGAGTCGCAGAAAATCAGGGCCGTAAGGCTGACTCGGGTTTGCGTCAATTGCCTTTTGGAAATTGGCTTGAGCTGCCGCAAAGTTGTTCTTGTTGTACTCGATCGCCCCCATCGTCGAATACGCCTGCGAACGCATTCCCGCCTTGTAAGCATCGATTTTGTCTTGTGGCGTGTTGGGCGGAACGGTAAGGTCCGTATCGATTGTTTGCAGGGCCTTTTGCGCCATCTTCATTCCATCGTCAAAGCGCTGATCCTTATCCAAGTCGCTGTCGTGAGTTCTTTCTGCGATTACATCGGAGACCGTGGTTAGCGCGTCGGGGTCGTCGCCATCGATGGCAAGTACCTTTCGTCCCATCGCCTCGGTCTTCTCGGCGTTATTAGCGTTTTGATAGAGCCGCATCGCGTTCTTGTAAAGCAGCACGCGGAGTTCGCTATCCGGGAATTTCGCGGAGAAATCGTCAGCGGCCTTTTCTAGTCCTGCGGCGTCGGTGCTTGTTACAGCCGCCTTATAGGCGTCAAATTCCGGTTGCGTTTTGGCTTGCGGCGGACGTTTGATCGCCGGACCCGTCGCCCCTTGTGCGGGAGCCGCTTGGCCAGCGGTCGTTTGCGCCGTGGCGCTTTGGCTGGCGGGCGCGGATGTCGTCTGACCCGAACCTACGGTCTGGCCTGCCGCCCAAATTGTGAGGCTCAATATTCCTAAAATGACTGCTACTCGTTTCATGATGTCTCCGTAAACCACAGGTTTCAAAGTCTCAAAATTAAAAATTGCAGCAGACTATCCAACGCCGCAAGCTGACCTCTAACTTTATCACTCTCGCGCCAGCGACATCTAAACTGCCAGCCGTGCCACTACACTTTATTCCGGTTGCTTCGGCACAGGCGGCTCATATGGCTTGTCCATTCCTCGTTCCGCAGCCACCTTCGCTTCTGGAAGTGCGGTGCCAGCGGCGCTTAACGCCGCGCGATACTCGTTAAGCGCCGAAAAACGGTCTTCCTTCAAATCGAAAATTCTGCCCAGGTAAATATGAGACCACGCGATCACCTTGGGCTCGTGCGCCGTCTCCAGCGCTCGCTGGAAATAAGTGCGGGCGCCCTCCATGTCGCGGTTCGCGGTGGCAACTTGCGCCAAAACAAACAGAGCGCGCCCCGGGTCTTCTTCCTGTTCGTCCAGCGCCTGTTGCGCAAGCTTCTGAGCTGTTGCTCGATCTCCCGCAGCCAATTGTCGCTCTGCATTCAGCAGCAGATGTCCGTTCTTCTGACGACCGAGATGAAGCAGTTCGGGAGCCGCCGCGGTGGCGTACTCGATCTGTGAAGCACGCTTCGCTTCTTTCCCGGCCTCAATCGAGGCGAGCATTTCAGGATAGGCATTGCGCAGATCCCGCAGGATCCTTTTCAAACTTTGCCAAGGCTTCGTAAAAGTATCGGGTCAGTACGTATCCTTCTCTGTCGTCATCGTCGATACTTTGCGTCCGTTCCGCCTCGGTGGTTTTGGCCGGAGCCGTACGCAGTTCGACCGCTCGCACCAGGCATTCCGTTACCAGAAGGGAAACATTGCTTTTGAACGCCTCATCCATCGGGGCCTTTTGAACATGCGGGCATAATTGCCTGCAGGCGTTTAAATTGGCAGCCCCATTCTTCATGGCCAACGGATCCAGAAGATAATGCAAATAAGTGTGCCGGATTTGCTGCATCTTGAGCATGGTTCCGGAGGTCGGCGAAAACACGACGTAATAGTCTGACGCGTAATTGCGTGCGTTGGTCTGTCCCGGAGGGCCCATCGCATCGAGATAGACGGTGAATTGACGTCCCAAGTAGCCGGAGGACGGCAATTTCAGGTAGATCTCTGTGTCGAAGGTCATCTTCGCCAGCGGTTCGTGATAGATAGCCATCAGCTCTTCGTAGCGCGGGCGATGCCGCTCCCAGACGGAATGTAATCCTGCCTTCTCATAAAAGGTCTGCATCAGCGGAACCATATCCGCGACCGCAGATGCGTCGGGCGGCATTTCCGCTTCTTGAACCTTGAGGGTTAAAGGCGGCGCCTCTTGCAGATAAAGGGCCAATGAGATGAATTGTGAGAGATTCCGGCTTGGCTCGCCTGCGTCGTGGTGCACATACGCCGTACACATCGGGGTTGCGGCAGCCTTCGCAGCCGGCACATCCGCAATGATCTTGGCAACCTCCGCCCGAATCTGCGCGCGCAGAGGATCCGATGCATTCAATTCCTGATCATAGCCACATGCATTGATCGCCGTCAGAACGACGAAAAGAGACTCGCTCGTTTCCAGGGAAACCTGAGGATGAGTCTGCGCCACTCCGAATGGGGAGGACAGCAACACGGCCAGAACCAAGATCAACGTCGATAAAAAACGCGGTCCCAGGAAACTCCTCCTAGATTTTGGGCGCATCGGATAGAAACTAAAAACAGTTTACGGAGTGCTTCTCGGCGAGGTCAAACAACCGCGACTGACACCGCCCGCGGCTGATGGAAGCGGCTTCAATTTTCGCGTCACAACGATTGCAGTTCGGCTGTGAACTGCTCAGCGTTCTATCCCTTCACGCTAATTTTCGAAAACGAAATCACCGCCCGGCCCGCGGTCGGTACTCCCATGGAAAGCGCAGGACGGAATGTCGTGAAGATCAGCAGGTTTTTCACCTGAGGCAAAGCGGCTTTGGCATCCTCAGATTGCGAGAGGATTCGGTAATCCTCAACTCGGCCGTTGGCATCGACGTATGCTTCGATCACGACCGAGTCGTCTCCCATGCTACCCAGAGATGTTCCGAAAACCGACTGTTCGAGTTGCGGTCCAACGTAGAGCATCAACGGCACGTCAGAACTGCTCGCCTGCAATTGCTGCGGAAGCGCAAAGAAACCAAGCAACAGTCCGAACGTCAATATCGCGCTCAACGCTCCAGCAGTGGCCGGAACCATGAACGCGTTCATAGCATTTTGCAGCCGTCACCATCACGCCTTCGAATCGCCGACGCTGTCTTCCCGCCGATTCACGGGAGATTGCCAATCGCAGCCGTAGAGCCAGGTCAGCAGGAACCTTCGCTTTTCCAAGTCCCGCCAGCATCTCTTGCGTGCGCTGTATCGCTGCGTATTCCTTTGCGCATTTTTCGCATTCCTGCATGTGCCGGGTGAGCGTGCGCATCTGTTTCCCATTCACTTGGCCATCGAGATACGGAGAGAACAATTTCTGGTAGTCGGCGCAGTTCATGGAGTCACCTCAACTTCTCTGCTCCCACTCGAACCTCTGTTCCTCGCCGGCCGTTGCTCGGCCGACAGGCCCAATTCCGGACCCACTTCCCGGACGTACTCGGTCAATTTCTTACGCAAAGCGTCACGGCCGCGCGTGATTCGCGATTTCACCGTTCCGAGCGAGATCTGCAAAACTTCCGCAACCTCCTCGTAAGACATCTCTTCCAGATCGCGCAGGATAATCGCGGTTCGGTACGGCTCAGGGACGTGCATGAGAGCCCGCTCAACTACTCCGCGTACTTCCGCGTGCGCGAACTGTTCGAAAGGCGATTCGCCGTGATCCACCAACCGGCCTTCTCCAAAGGACGCGCCCTCGCTCGCTTCCACCGGTTCAATCGGAGTTTCCTGCGCCTTATGCCGGAACCACCAGCGTCGCCGGTTCGAAGCTTCATGCAGAGCAATGCGGTAGATCCAGGTTTTGAGAGTGGACTCGCCGTGGAAGTGCTTCATTCCCCGGAAGACTTTGAGAAACACTTCCTGCGTTGTATCGGCCGCGTCGGAAGGGTCGTTCACGATGCGGTATATAAGGCCGTAGATAGGCTGGTGAAATTCACCGATCAGCCACGAGTAAGCATCTTCGGACCCAGCCTTAAGTTCCGCGATGATGGCCGATTCCGCGGTCCGGGCTCCGATAGCGCTTGCAAGATCACCCAACGTCGTAGCTCCCGCCATGGTGGCGTTGCCTCGATTATAGAGTTAATACGGCCCGAATGGCGGGAATCTTGTTTTGTAGAAACTAATCCCGAGTTTTCCCGCTTAGTTACTTAGACTCCGGCGCACACCTGGGAGTTCCCAAGCTAACCCTCGTATCGTCAATAGTTTCGTCCGTGGGAGAGCGGCTGCGGGTCTCTTGGGCGAGAGTCCACACAGCCAGCCGTGATTATTGGCTCGGAGAAGGATTTGGTGTTGTTGCCGGCGGAGTCGTCGTACTCGGCTTTGTGGTCTTCTTTTTGGCCGGCTTTTTTGGGGCGGGCTGCGTGTCATCAATGATGACCTTTTTGGGCGGAGGAGGCGGAGCTGCGCTCAAAGTTTTGACTTGCGCACGCAAACGTCCTAGTTCATCTTCTTTCGCGCTTGCCAGTTTTTGCACGCGCTCGCCGAGAGACCGGCGCGCACTCTCAAGCCCGTTCATGTCGTTCGTGAGGCTTTGAAACTCATCCTTCGGTCCAAACGCGCCCGCCGATTCCACGACTGAACCAAAAACATCGTAGAGCGCATCCAGGTTGCGATAGAGCTTGAAACTTGCAGCCATATCTTCCGGCGCATTGCTTACCTGCGTCAGGATTTCGGGCATCGCCGATTCCAAGTTGCGCCGGATCGAGTCGACGTTGGCTTGCGTTTGTCGCTTGGTCGTGCCATCGGTCTTCCATTTCTCGATGCGCGTCTTATCCAAATCCGATTGAAGGGAGGCAGATGTTTGTTTCACATTCGCCAGGATGCCGTTCAGTTCGTTGACTGACGTGTAGGAGACCGCAGCACCTCCGCCGCCCGAAGATCCAGTCGTCTGTTGCGCGTGCGCCGCTGTTGGCGCAACAGCAAGGACGCCCGCCACGATCACACTCATCCATCCGATAAGACGAATCGCGGATCCGATCCGCTGGCGATATCTCGCCGTCAGATTGTTCGAAAGGTTCGACATTGGGCTCCCGTTCATCCTCGTGTTTTCCTCCAATATCCTAGATGAGTTTGACGCAACGGGAAAGGTGGGCGAGAATCATTAGGTAGCAATTCCTCAAGTTTCACGTGGGCCTGTGGCGCAGCTGGGAGCGCGCTTCCATGGCATGGAAGAGGTCGTCGGTTCGATCCCGACCAGGTCCACCAAAATCTCTCAACAACTCGGTCGCGCTCTCGGAGTGGCATCGGCATTTGTATCAGGAGCTGTGTCTGCAACGCCGTTTCTTCCTCACGACATGCTCTCCTAGCGCGTTTCCGTTCCTTCCGCATGCCACTGTACTTCTCCAGCATTCGATCCCATTACCCACTTCCCATTTCAGCTGAGTGGTCGCGCAATGCCGTAGCGTCAAAGCGAAAACCTCGCCTTTTATTCGACATCGACTGAAGCCGCATTGTGCTTCCCGGTATCCGCATTTTGCCACTTTGATGAAATTTCTTGCAGATTGACGAGAACAGCCGTTGAAGCGATAATGTGGGCCATTCGTTGCAGAAGGAAACACCCCCGTTCCAATCTACTACTGCAAGTAGTACTACCAAGGTTAATGCCATCCGAGCACTTTCAGGCCGCCCCGGGCATGCGCTCGGCGATATAGCGTGAAAGTTTTTTGTGAGAAGGAAGACATTGGTGGCGCCTAAGTTACGCCGCCATTTGCCGCTGCAAACCGAGCCAGGAAGACTCAAGTGGTTCTAAGTCTACAATGCATTTCAATTTACGCCGGAGGAGATTTCGATGAAAGGTAAGTTTGTGGGTGTCGATGTTAAGTGTTCTTTCCGCATTTTTCTTGGTGTTGCTGCCAGCGGTTCCGGCAGCAGCGCAGGGGAAACAGTCGCAAGCCCATGGTTTTCCACAACCCGGACGTGAGCCGTCCGATCCATTCCGACGTTTCGCGCCCGCTGCGCGACATGGCGAAGGAAGTTGAACCTGAGCCCGGCTTCCATGAGGAAAACCCGGTCCGGTACCCGAAGCTCGAACTCCTGCAGGAAGCTGCTCGCCGTGGTCAATCGCCCGCCGATGGTGCGCTCCAGAAATCCTCCGGTCCTTTGGTCAGTGCCAGTATTGGGGTGAACGTGCTGGGTGTGGGAAACGGTTTTCCCGGCTACTCCGTGCCGGATGCCCCAACTGACGTGAACCTCGCCGTGGGCGACACGCAGGTAGTGCAATGGGTGAATGTATCCTATGCAGTGTTTAACAAGACGACCGGCGCAGTTCTCGCAGGGCCGATCGAGGGCAACGCTCTTTGGGCAGGCTTTGGCGGACCGTGCCAGACCAACAACGATGGTGACATCATCGTTTTATTTGACAAGGTCGCGCACCGCTGGCTGATGGCGCAAAACGTATTCAGCGGACCACCGTACTACACCTGCATTGCCATCTCCACAAGCGCCGATGCCACTGGGACGTTCTATCGTTACCAATATCCCGGCGGCCGGAACATCGAACGAAAACGTCTTCCCCGATTACCCGAAGTGGGGCGTCTGGCCCGACGCTTATTACCAACACAACAACGGCTTCGGCGGCCCCGACAGTTTCCAATCGGAGCCTTGCGCGTTTCGAACGCGCCAAGCTGCTGACCGGCGACTCCTCCGCTCTGCAAATCTGCTTTGCGGCCCCCACCCAGTTCGACGACAGCATGCTGCCCGCCGATCTGGACTCTGCCAGCCAGCTTCCGCCCTCCGGCGCGCCTGAAGTCTTCGTAGGAAGCATCGACAACGGGAGCACGACCAGCGTTTACCAATACCTGTTCCACGTGGATTTCGCGCACCCCGCCAATTCCACCTTCACCGGCTTCGGCGGAACGATGCCGATTACGGTGGCTTCGTTCGGCCTCGCCTGCAACGCGGGCGCATGCATTGCGCAAAAGGGCATTTCCGATAAATTGGATTCGCTCGGCGATCGCCTCATGTATCGTTTGGCGTATCGCAATTTCGGGGATCATCAAACATGGCTCGTCAGCCATTCGGTAACGGCTGGCAGTTCGGTGGGTGAGCGGTGGTATGAGTTCCGCGCGCCGGAAAACTCCAACACCCTGACGGTGTATCAGCAGGGTACTTTCGCACCAGACAGCAACTACCGCTGGATGGGATCGCTTGCCATGGACGGCAATCAGGATATTGCCCTCGGCTACAGCGTTTCGAGCTCGACCGTGTACCCGTCGATCTTCTTCACGGGCCGCACCGCGTCCGACTCACTGGGCACTATGGAAAGCGAGGCTCAGATCGTCGCCGGAACGGGCTCGCAGGTCGGCACGTCCAACCGCTGGGGAGACTACACCAGCATGGTGATCGATTCTGCCGACGACTGCACGTTCTGGTACACAAACCAGTACTACCAAACGACGACCTCGTTCGATTGGAGCACACAGCTTGCTTCCATGAAGTTCACTGGCTGTGGTGGTCAGGGTGGCGGACCTGCCGTCACGCTGGTGCCCACGTCGCTCAAGTTTGGCAAGTTCGTCGTTGGCACCACCAGCAACGCGAAGAAAGTCATCTTGACCAACTCCGGAAACGCGACGCTGAACATCAGCAATATCGCTGTCAGCGGTGATTTTGCACTCGCGACCGTTAAAGCAACCAAGAAGGTAACTCCTTGCGTGAATGGAAGCGCAGTTGCCGCGGGCGCTAGTTGCGAAATTAAGGTCTCCTTTAAGCCGACCCAAACGGGGACGCGTACTGGCGACGTAACCTTCACCGACAACGCTCCCAACAGTCCGCAGCAAGTACCGCTGACGGGAACCGGCAAGTAACCAGTAAGATTGATGAGAGGGCGGGACTTCGGTCCCGCCCTTTTTTATTGGCTGCGGCACTTTTCTGAAAAAAGCAGCGGCGTTCTCCGAAGGAGAACGCCGCTAAACGCGATTCGCGATGATCACAAGACCTTACGCTACAACGTACTTTCCCCGCTCCATCGTCTTCTGCGCAATCTGCTGTCGAAGTGGAATGGTGTTGAATGGTTCATGCTTGGCCAAGCGCCGTATGATCGCCAATTGCGTGCGAAGCATGTCGCCTTCGGCCACATCTGCAATTACTTTCTTTGCAGCCGCCTCGATCTTCTCTAGCGCTTGCGTCATGTAAACCTGCGTCATCGCAATTGGGAGTGCAGCTGCCGCTTCGCCCTTCTGCTCGACAATCTTTTGCGCACGCAATAGGGCTGACTCCATCGCGTAAATTTCAATTGTCATATCGGCAATCGCACCCATGACTTCCTGCTGGTCCTGTATGGTCGCCATGTACTTCTGCGTGGCCGCTCCGGAAACGAACAGACCAAGTTTCTTGGCGTTCGCCACCAGTTTGCGTTCTTCCGCGAGTGGACCTTCAATTTCCTCTCCCATGGATGGACCGCTTAGCACTTCATCCATAAGTTTCTTGATGGCGGGCATCAGCGGCAACTGCCCGCTCATGGCGCGCTTCAACAGGAAGCCGGTGATGATCAACCGGTTGATCTCGTTCGTGCCCTCGAAGATGCGATTGATACGCGCGTCGCGATAGGCGCGTTCAGCAGGGTACTCTTCGACGAATCCGTAGCCCGCGAAGATTTGCATGGTTTCATCGACGACATAGTCGATCATCTCCGATCCCCACACTTTGAGGATCGAACATTCGACCGCGTATTCTTCGATCGCCTTCCGCGTGTCTTTCGCTGCCTCCGGACTCTCTTTGTCGATTTCCGACAGCAACACGTCCATCATGCCGACCGTCCGAAAGACGAGCGATTCGCCAACGTAGATCAACGTTGCCATATTGGCGATCTTCTCGCGCACCAGACCGAAATCGCCGATCGTTTTTCCGAACGCTTTGCGCTGCTTGGCATACGCCACGGCGTGTTCGAGGGAAACTCGAGCTCCGCCTACGCACATGGCCCCGAGTTTGAATCGCCCGATGTTCAGAATGTTGAAAGCGATGGTCGCACCTTTGCCAATTTCGCCGAGCAGGTTCTCAACCGGCACCTTGCAATCGTTGAGGATGATCGGGCAGGTGGAGGATCCCCGAATGCCCATTTTGTGCTCCTCGGCGCCGACCGAAAAGCCAGGGAAAGTTCTCTCGACAAGGAATGCGGAGAATTTCTCGCCGTTGATTTTTGCGAACACGGTGAACAGGTCGGCAAAGCCGGCGTTGGTAATCCACATCTTCTCGCCGTTGAGGATGTAGTGCTTGCCATCCAGAGAAAGTTCGGCGCGCGCTCGGCAATTCATCGCATCGGAGCCAGAAGACGCTTCCGACAGGGCATATGCCCCCACGATCTCACCGGAGGCAATGCGCGGAAGATATCTCCGTTTCTGTTCTTCAGTTCCGAAGTAAACAATGGGCAGCAATCCGATGCCGCTGTGCGCGCCCCAAGTCGTGGCAAAGCCAGCGTACTTCGCGATGTGGTCGGCAATTACGGCGGAAGTCACTTTATCCATTTCGAGACCGCCATAGGCCTCGGGAATTTCCACACCGCTCAGGCCAAGTTCGCCCGCTTTTTTCAGCAGATCGCGCGAGATGGAGAAATCTTTGTGCTCGATCTTTTCCGAGTTCGGGAGGATCTCATTGACTGCGAACTCTTCTGTGGTCTGTCCGATCATCTGGTGCTGTTCGGTGAAGTCTTCGGGAGTGAACACTTCGGCGGTCTGCCGCTCTTCCAGCAGAAAACCGCCGCCAAGAATTTTGGACTTTGGAATTGCAGTAGTAGCCATTTTTTATTCCTCTGGAAGAAAAATGCTGATTTGCATGCAGACGTCTCTATGCACTCGGACGCGTCTCGGATACATTCTAGCGCGGAGAGTGCCGACAACCTATCTTCAGTCTTCCACCAGTAATTCTCGAAGTCGTATAAGCTTAGAGAATTCTCCTTCCTGAGGAACTCTCCGATGAATTCCAACCAAATCGAACCAAAAATTGCCGAGATTGAAAGAGTGCAGCCTGCTTCCCGAGGATTTCTGGTGGGTTGCTCAGCCTTTCTCGCGGGATTGCTGGTCTGTTGCCTGGTTTTGTTCCTCCTGCTACGAAGCTTTCAGAACTCGCCCGGAAGCTTCCTGAGTTCCTGGCTGCAGCGGACTACGCACACGGACCTGAGTCAGCCGACAGTCGTCAATCGTATCCAACGCCTGCAACGCCTCGAAACCGTTGTTTACACGATGGACAAGATTGTGACCGGCGAGAAGCAGAGCGCTGTTCTTCCCGACTTCCTGGCTGGTGATCGATTGCTGCTGCTGGTGCACGGAGAAGTGATCGCGGGAATTGATTTTCAGACGCTCACCAATGCGGACGTCCAGATTGTCGGGAAGACTGTTCATGTTCGCCTCCCGCAAGCGCAGGTGCTGGTTACGAGGCTCGACAGCTCGAAGACGCATGTTTATTCGCGTCAGACTGGGCTGCTGGTTCCAACTGATCCGAATCTCGAAACTCAAGTTCGACAGGAAGCAGAGGAGGAGCTCCGTCGCTCTGCTCTTGCCGATGGCATACTCCAGAAAGCCCAGGAGAACGCTCGTGCAACCGTGCAAACGCTCATGCAGAGCATGGGATTCGCGGACGTTCATCTGGAGTAAAGGTCAAAAACAAAAAGCCTTTCACCGCAGAGAGCGCTGAGATCGCAGAGGATTCAAGGCTTTGAATTTCTTGAACCGCCCCCTTCGCGGTCTGAAGGTTTGACCATCTTCGCATCAAGACAGGTTCTCGAAAATTCCTGCTGCTCCCATTCCTCCGCCTACGCACATGGTCACCATACCGTAGCGGGCTTTGCGGCGCTTCAGTTCGCGAATTACGCTGGCTGTCAGTTTCGCTCCCGTGCAACCGAGAGGATGTCCTAAAGCGATCGCACCGCCGTTTGGATTTACGCGTTCCGGATCGAGGCGTGCTTCTTTGATCACTGCCAGAGATTGCGCTGCGAAGGCTTCGTTCAGTTCGATGACGTCGATGTCTTCCAGTTTCAATCCTGCCAGCTTGAGCGCTTTTGGAATCGCGAACACGGGGCCTAATCCCATTTCTTCCGGCTTGTATCCGGCAGTGGCGAACGCTACATAGCGAGCGAGTGGCGTGATGCCGAGAGCCTTCGCTCGGTCCGCTGACATCACTACCGCAGCGGCAGCTCCGTCAGACATTTGCGAAGAATTGCCGGCGGTCGTAACGCCTTTTACGTGGAACGCTGCTTTCAATGCTCCCAGAGCTTCCAGAGAAGTATCGGCACGCGGGCCTTCATCCACTTTGAAGGTAATTTCCTGCCGCTTTGGTTTCGATCCGTTCGGAGTGGTGAAGCTTACCGGAACGGAAACTGTTTCTTCTTCAAACTTGTTCGCGGCGATGGCAGCGAGAGCTTTCTGATGGCTGCGCAGTGAGAACTCGTCGCATTCGGTACGTGTAATCCCGAAGCGCTGGGCGAGCCTTTCTGCGGTCAGGCCCATGGAAAGATACGCATCTGGATAATGATCGACGAGCCAGGGATTCGGCGAAATTTTGTTGCCTCCCATTGGGATGAGCGACATCGATTCGGTTCCGCCTGCGAACATGACTTCGGCTCCGCCAGCCAGGATGCGCTCGGCTGCCATAGCGATGGCCTGCAGTCCAGAGGAGCAGAAGCGGTTGATGGTGACTGCGGAAACTTCAACGGGCAATCCTGCGCGCAGGGAAGCGATGCGCGCGACGTTCATTCCTTGCTCTGCCTCGGGCATCGCGCAGCCGAGGATGACGTCCTCGATCTCCTTGGGGTCGAGTTGCGGGATGCGATCGAGCGCACCTTTGATCGCTACAGCAGCGAGTTCATCAGGACGAGTCGCGCGCAGCGTTCCTTTAAACGCACGACCAACAGGAGTGCGAACGGATGACGCAATTATGATTTCACGCATGGAGACATTCTAATCTCGGGCGCAAGGATCGAATTGCGGCGAATGCGGGAAGGCAAAAATCTGAGCGATCACTTTCGCTACATCGATAAAAACGTGGATAATACGTGCGATTCCTTGCTCGTTTGGGGTTTCGACAACTCGGTTTGTTTATCGGGGGTACCCCCTCCCCCCGTACCCCACTTTAGGTCTTTTAGAATCTGAGACTTATAAAAGTCCCTTCCGCCAGGTCTTTGAGAAGCAAGGACTTAGAGACAAAGTCTTGAGCGAGAGGGGCTTAGCGGCGAACGAGTCTGCAAAATTGGGTGCGATTTCTTAAAAGATCGGGCTGCGAAGTGACGCTGGGCCACTCTTGTTTCTTTTTTATGGTGGGTCTGAGGGGTTGTTAAGTCAAGGATTTTGGCGTGGGCTTGTTCGGTTCCCGGTTCCTCCAGTTCCCAGTTTAGGAACATTAAGCTCGAACGCCGGAGCCTAAGGAGGCCTCTCGGGCAGAAAGCGAAACCCAACCACAAATCGGTACCGGATACTGGGAACCGGGAACTCAGAACTTGCCGCGGCGAACTGCGAGCTTTCTTCCCGATCACTTTTGTGTTCCGGCAAAAATGCATTAGCTTATTATCGTGTTCGGGAGCAGAATCCTTTCATCCTGAACAAAGCAAACGTTGCGCGCGCTGGAGTTGATCCGAACTGGGACACGCTCCATGTCTAATCCAAACGCCACTCTCTCGGCTGGAGATCAGGTCGGCAATTACAAGATCCTCGGGCTGGCTGGCGCCGGGGGGATGGGCGTGGTGTACCGCGCGCTCGACGTAAAGCTGGAGCGGACGGTCGCGCTCAAGTTTCTTCCCGAACATCTCATTTCAAGCAACGAAGATAAAGAACGATTCATGCGCGAGGCGCGCACGGCGTCGTCGCTCGACCATCCAAATATCGGCGTGATTCACGGGCTGGAAGAAATGGGCGATGGGCGTTTCTTCATCGTGATGGCGTATTACGAGGGAGAAACCCTGGCGGGAAAGATTTTTCGCGGGCCGTTGCCGGTGGGCGAAGCGGTCAACATCGCAATCCAGATTGCCGAGGGATTGGCCGCGGCCCATGCGGGCGCGGTGGTGCATCGCGACATCAAGCCGTCGAATGTGATCTTCACGCAACGCGGCGTCGCCAAAATTGTTGACTTCGGGCTGGCGCGGCTTACTTCTTCGGGAACGACGACGCAAAGCGTGAGCACGGCTGGAAGCATCGGCTACATGTCGCCGGAGCAGACCATCGGCAAGATGGTGGACCAGCGTACAGACATCTGGGCGCTGGGCATCGTGATGACCGAAATGCTCACAAGGAAAAATCCTTTTCAGCGGGATTCGGCGGCGGCCACTGTTTTTGCCATTCTGAATGAAGCGCCTTTCCCGATGGATGAGGTGCCAGTTGATCTGCTGCGCATCGTCTATAAGTCCCTTTCGAAGGAACCGGCGACCCGCTACCAGAGTTGCAAGGAGATGCTGGCGGATCTGGTGGAGTTCCGGAAACAAATCGAGTCGGAGGGTTCGTCGGGATTGGCGGCGGTAGCGGGAACAGCGCCCTCCGGACTCATTGCGAAGAGTTTGAGTGCGAAAGGGCTGAGCGCAAAAGATCTGCGGATGCATATGGAACAGGCGTCGCGGCCGATCTGGGGAGCTCCGAGTGCGCCGACGTCGAAGTGGACGCGATGGCTCGCCGGCTTGGGAATTGCCGCGATTGTGCTCGCAGTGCTGTCTTTTGTGCCAGCAGTGCGCGACCGGGTCGGTAGTTGGTTTGTGCGCCCGGAGGAACACATTGCGGTTCTGCCTTTTGAAAATGTAGGCAACGATCCGGCGAACGAAGCAGTGTCGGCGGGGCTGATGGACAGTCTGGCGAGCCGGCTGACGAATCTGGAAGTGGGCAAGCAGTCGCTGTGGGTGGTGCCGACGAGCGAGGTGCGGCGGCAGAAGATTACCGATCCGGGATCAGCCCTGCGGGAGCTGGGCGCGACGGTTGCGGTGCAGGGAAGTTTACAGCGCGATGGGCAGACGATCCGGATGACAGTGAATCTGATCCGGACGAAGAATCTGCGTCAGATCGGCTCGGTGTCGCTCGAAGACCGGGCGGGAGATTTCTCATCGCTCGAGGATGAAGCGGTGGCGCGCATGGCGAAGCTGATGAAGATCAATGTTACGCCTGAGATGTTGCGCGCGATGGGAGGAGCAGTCAACGCGGGGGCGTACGAGTTGTATCTGAAGGCGCTCGGGTATACGCAGCGTTATGACAAGGCGGGGAATTTAGATCTTGCCATCAATGCGCTGGAAAGTTCGGTCAAAGCTGATCCCCGTTTCGCGTTGGGATTCGCTCAGCTCGGCGAAGCCTACCGGTTGAAATACCAACTCGATAAAAATACAAAGTGGATTGATGAGGCGCTGGCGAACTGCCAGAAAGCCCAGCAACTGGATGATCGGCTGCCGGTGGTGTACGTAACACTTGGGCACATCCATCGAAACACGGGGAAATACGATCTGGCTTTGCAGGAGTACCAGCGCGCACTGCAGCTCGACCCGCACAGTGCCGACGCTCTTCTTGGATTAGCAGACTCGTACGACAGCGCCGGACGAACCGCCGATGCAGAAGCGGCGTACAAAAAAGCCGTGGCTCTTCAGCCAGACTCGTGGGAGGGATACAACTATTACGGACTTTTTCTGGATGACCACCAGCGCTACGACCAAGCGATTGCAGAACTCCGTCACGCCATCGAACTTACTCCTGACAACGCGCCACTCTATTTCAATTTAGGCGCGGTTTATATCGACGCGGGCGATCCAAAACGCTACCCGGATGCCGAAAAGATGCTGCAGAAGTCGATCGCGCTCGAGCCGAGTTATCGCGCTTACGCGAACCTGGGGTATCTCTACATTCAAGAACGGAAGTTTGCAAACGCGGCGGAGGCAGTGGAGAAGGCACTGCAGCTGAATGATAAGGACTACTTGGTTTGGGGCAATTTGATGCTTGCCTACGAAGGGCTAGGGGAAACAAAGAAAGCAGCCGACGCACGAGACCGGGAAGCCGCTCTTCTTGAACAAGTTGTTCGTGACACGCCGCGGGACGCGGTTGCGCAAGCCAATCTGGGCCTGCTTTATGCCAAGAAAAAGTTGCGCGAAAAGGCGATTTCGCGCATACAATCAGCGCTCGTCCTTTCGCCCGAGGATCCGAACGTTCTGGAGGCGGTCGGCGAAGCATACGAAGAATTGGGCGACCGCGCGCAGGCTTTGCAATACATTGAAAAGAGCCTGCAAAAAGGGTATTCACTTGCGATGCTGAGAAATACTCCGGCCTTGCAGGGCGTCCTCTCCGATCCCGAGTTTCGGCCAAACGGTAAATAAGTAAGTTAATCGAAAAGGAGTCAGCCATGGCTACACAGCGCATCACTCCAATAGATGAAGATTTTGCTCAAGCACAAAATATTTCGATCACGCCCGCATTCCAGGCCTCGCCACGAGCCTGCATTATTCTCGCTTCGCAATCGATCACATTCACGAACGGTTCCGGGTCTCCGGTCTCCATCACGTTCGTCCCGAATTCGGTGAACCCACAGCTGAAGATCTTCAACGACATCCCGAATCTCCAAAGTGGGCCTGCTCCCAGTCAGCCGCAGGCGCCGAATGCGACCAACGGAAGCGTGAACTACTATGTCAACGCCAATGGAAATGCTTACGGGCCGTTCGGAATCCAGGTTGGAAATGGGCCGATGGTTGTCTACTTGACTCTCAGCGGCAGCACGATCACGTGTACCCCTAACCCGGTAGCAGTTCCTCCTTACAGTTCCTCGCTGGGAATCGCGGGTACGTTGGAGTTTGTGCCGGACAACATCAACAACAATTACTCTATCGCTTGGCCCGGCGGAGACCCGTTCACTCCCCCGATAACTTCTCCTGACAGCCAACCGCACGGTGACTCCCCAACAACTCTGCCAAGCGACTATAGCTACACTGTGACGACACCCAGTCCCGAAGAAGGCGGAGGCGGGGGTGGCACCGTCAAGCTAAAAGGGTCGTAGTCGCCAATCAGTCCACAGAAGATTTCGCCCCGCGGCCATTTGCTGCGGGGTTTTGTTTTGACGGCGTATCCCGTGTGGTGGCGTCGCTCAGTCAGTTAGTACAGTCTTGCTACTCGCGCTCCGATAACTTTCTTACGGCTTTGGCGATCTCGGGAAGTTTGGGATACACCGCGCAGCACCTTAACCACAGCTTGTGATCGATGGCGGGAGCTCCGCTGACCATGGCTCCGGGAGCGACGTCTTGCGGGACGCCGCTTTGCGCGATGACGACGGCACCGTCTCCGATTTTGACGTGGCCGGAAACGCCGACTTGTCCGGCGAGAATGACTTTGTTACCTACATCGGTAGTTCCGGCGAGGCCGACCTGCGCGCAGATGAGAGTGTCTTCGCCGACCGTGCAGGCGTGTCCGATGTGGACGAGGTTGTCGATCTTGGCGCCGCGACCAATGGATGTGGCGCCGATGCTGGCGCGGTCGATGCAGGTGCCAGCCTGCACATCGACATCATCTCCCACGACCACATTGCCGGACTGCACAATTCGATACCAGCGTCCTGAATCTTCCTTCGCGAACCCAAAGCCGTCGGAACCGATGATGGCGCCGTTTTGCAGGAGCACGTTATCGCCGAGCTGGCAGAATTCGCGCACGACTGCGTGCGTGTGCGCGAAGAAATTCGCGCCGATCCTGGCTCCGCGATAGATCGTGACGTGCGCGAGCAGGACGGCGTTGTCTCCGATTTCGACATCCTGATCGATGACGACGTAAGGACCGAGATGCGCATTGCGGCCGATCTTTGCCGAGGGATGGACAACCGCCGTCGGGTGAATGGCGGGAGGTAGACAGGCGGCTGGTAGAAGAGCTCGACGGCTTTGGCCCAGGCAAGATAGGGATTTTTCGTGCGCAGCATTCCGGTCGAGAGCGCGGGAAATTTTTCGTCGACGATGACGGCGGACGCGCGCGTGGTCTTGGCGGCAGGAATATATTTTGCGTTGTGCACGAAGGTCAGCTGTCCGGGTGCGGCCTGCTCGATGCCGGAAACGCCGGTGATCTCCGTATCGGGAGCGGCGTTTTCAAGACGAGCGTTGACGGCGGAGGCGATGTCGGCAAGTTTCATATGGGGTCCGAGAGAATTGTAATAGAGCAGCCGTCAGCGCCTCAGCCGTCAGCCATCAGGAAAAGCGAGACACACGTTCAGGGATGGCGCCGCGTTTTAGCTTCTCGGCTGAAGGCTAACCGCTGACCGCTGACGGCTATTTCACTCTGCCTCGAACATTGGGACTTGCCTGGTGTCGGGCTGGCCGCCGCGACGGCGGCGATTGGCCGCTCCGATGACCGCGAGGACGATCACTGATGCCAGCGCCGAGCGCGGAACAAAGACGCGCTGCGTATTCGAGCGCAGGTCGGGAGGGTTCAGCAGGAATCCTTCGGCAGGATTTTGTGTGAGGTCGTTGGGAAGGATGCCTTCGATCACTTCGCTGTCTTTGAACTTGAGGCGCACCCATAAGCCTTCGGTACGGGGACGGGTGGTGAAGGTCTTGCGCAGCATCAGATCGGTGTCGGAAAATTCGCGGACGAAGTAGACGACCTTGATATCGCGCAGGTCGATGGCAACCACGTTGCCGGAGGTGTTGAGTAATTCGAGCTTGCCTTCGACGACGAAGTTGGCAGGGGCAACGAATCCGCTGATGGAGTCGCGGTCGTGCTTGCGAACGATCACTTTCTTATGCGTCGAGGGCATGGGCTGGCGAGAGTTTCAGATCCTCCTAGCATGACACGTATTCGGCGGTTGCGTAGACAGTCGCGCAACCTCAGGGGCTAAAGCCCTGAACGGGACAGCACGGTAACCGCAGCGCTAAAGCGCTGCGCCACCCAAAATCGCGGGGAGGACTTTTCCTCCTGCTAACCGCTACAGTAAAGACCCTGAGACCTCCAAAATCGGCGAGGAGTAGGCTCTCCACCAGGCTGTTCTCGTCGCGTGTCCAAGGAACAAATGTGAAGCTCCCGTTGAGGATTTTCGCACTTTCAGTAGGAAAGCGGACAGATTGTGCCTTCACAGTAGCCAAACTGTAAACCTTGTGTTATTTTCTCTAGCTTGCTGGAATTATAGTTTTGCAGTATAAGTCTAATGTCTAGAGTGAGTTAGATTCTGTCGCACGGGAAAGCTGTCGGGACCCGCCCGCGCCCTTGTGGAAAACTTGTGAATAAAGCCCCAATCCAGCCCCTGCAATACGACTAGGAAGGCATGGCCGATTACATCTACACCCTGGAAACCCGGTTACTACCGGATCAACAAAAGGCAGTTTCAGCGGTCATAGACGTCGCCAAGGCGGCGGGTATGAACGTGTATCTGACCGGGGGCGCGGTACGAGACATCATTACCGGATTCCCCATCCGTGACCTTGATTTTACTGTGCAGGGGAACGCTCTCAAGCTACAGAAGGATTTGGAAAAAGCGGGCGCAGTGGTGGGCGACGCGGATGACGAGACGCGATCGCTGCTGCTGACGTTTCCTGGCGGCGTGCGTGCCGAGATCTCGATGGCGCGGTCGGAGCGCTTCGACAAGGTTGGAAAGCCACCGCAAATTGCTCCAGCCACAATTATTGAAGATCTCCGGCGCCGCGATTTCACGGTCAATGCGATGGCTTTGTCGTTGAATGAAGGGTCACGCGGGCTATTGATGGATCCGTTTAATGGCGTGGCCGACATCGAGGCGAAGGTCATACGCGTTCTGCATAATTACGCGTTCCTGGAAGACCCGTCGCGCATGATTCGGGCGACGCGGCTCACGACGCGCTTTCATTGGCCGCTCGAAGAGCGTACGCAGGCGCGATATGAGTCCGGCAAAGAGAACAGTTACATCGATCACATCCGGAGCGCGAGCATCGGATCTGAGATTGAGCAATTGGCATACGAGGATGATCCGCTCGGGATCCTGAAGGCATACGAAAAAGAAGGCTGGCTGAAGGTACTGAATCCGCGCTGGAGCACCGCCAAGGTGGACGCGGCGGGGCTCAGCACGTTAATGAAGACGCGCCAGCAGATGAACGAGCTTGGCTACACGCCGGATGTGGCGCCGGCGGTTTTGTATTTCCTGACGGAGCGGCTGGGCGACAAGGATGTTGCCGATCTGCGGCGGGCTATTCCGCGTAAGGACCTGGTGCAAGGGTGGAAGGATCTGGAAGATAACGCTCGCGATCTGGCGAAGCGCTTGTCAGGTAGGGAAGCGGCGACTCCTTCGCGGACATGGCAATTGTTGTCATCGGCGCGTCCGGAGATGGTGTTGTTTCTGACCGTGACGGCGCGGCAACAGGGCGTCGTGCAGAAGATCAAGAACTTCTTCACCAAATGGCGCCAGGTGCAGCAGAAGATTCCTTTGCCCGAGATGACGGAACTGCACATCACGCCGCAGATGCCGGCTTATCCGAAAATTGCAAATGATGTGTTCATGTTGTTGCTGGATGGCAAACTGCGCTCGCGGACGGAAACGCTGAAGTTCCTGAAGCCGCTGGCGCCGCCTCCACCGCCGCCTCCACCGCCGCCTCCGAGCAAACGCGGAAGGGGTGCGAAGGCTGTTGCTGCGGCGCCCGCGGCCGTGCCAGTGGGAAAGGGCAAAGCGAAGGGCAAGGGCAAGGAAGAGCCGGCGGCGGCTCCGGCCGCGGTGACGCCAGTGGCCCCGGTTGGGAAGGCAGGCGGTAAGGGAACGGCGGCTATAGCCGCATCGGCGGCGAAAGCTCCGGCTAAGGCCGCGACTGCGCACCCTGCCACTGTACAAAAGGTCGCTCCGCAGGCGAAGGCTTCGAGGACCGTCGAGGCAAAGAAAGCTCCTGCAAAACCGGTTAGCAAGCCGGCTGCAAAGAAGCCTCAGAAGCCAACTCCCAAGAAAGCCACGCCTAAAAAGGGTAAGAAGAAATAGCCTGTTGCTAGCGGTTTTTACTCCGAAAAAGCGGCGTATAATGCCTGTATGCGTCGCCTTCTGATCCTCGCGGCGTTCCTCCTTGCAATTTCCATAGTGCCGGTGTGTGCGCAACGTGGCGGGCATAGTTCCGGCGGAAGCCATGGCGGATTCAGCGGGGGACATAGCAGCGGCGGATTCGCGGGCCATTCGGGCTTCGCAACACACAGCTCCGCCGGCGTTGGATTCGGTTCCTCTCACTTCAGTTCCCGCATGAGTCTGATGGCAGGTTCCCATTACGCCTCGGGTTCACGCTATGGTTCGTCCTTCGGACGAGGAAGTTTTCGTGGTGGGCGCTTTGACCGCCGAGGATTCCGGAACCGCGGGTGTTATGGATGCCTGGCGTATGGGTATCCGTACTACGGCTTCTACGATCCGTACTGGTGGTGGGATTCTGGCTCCTCCTACGATGAGGACGCCGCCCAAGATCGCCAACTGGCCAGCGAGATGAATCAGGATAATCTCGAAGAACAGCGCATTCTTCGCGACCAGGACCAAGGCCAGTACGCGCGGCCGATGACGCGCCAGCGGGACACGCAGTCGCGTTCCGAAACGCGTGCCGCGAACGATCCGCCAACTGTGCTGGTATTTCGGGATCAACACCAGCGTGAAATTCAGAACTACGCGATCGTCGGCCAGACGATCTGGAATTTCGCGCAGCAACGGACGGAGAAAATTCCGCTCTCCGCGATCGACATTCCGGCGACCATCAAGGCCAACGATGATCGTGGAGTCGATTTCCGTTTGCCAGGATCGAGCGAAGGACAGTAGTTCCCGTCCGGTCTCGTTTTCCACGTCTGTGGATAAGTTGGCAGTTCTGCCTGCGGCATTCGCCAGTAAAATGACGGCAACATAGCTGGCGGCACAAGATCACTTGAATACTCATGTCTGAATTCGTCCATCTGCATCTGCATAGCGACTATTCCATGCTCGACGGAGCATGCGATGTCGAGAAGTTAGTCGGGCGCGTCAAGGAACTCGGCATGCCCGCCGTGGCCATGACCGATCACGGCAATATTTTTGGCACCGTGCATTTTGTGAATGCGGCCAACAAGGTTGGAGTCAAGCCGATTGTCGGTTGCGAGCTCTACATCTGCAAGAAGGACGACCACGATATTCGGCGCACTCCGCCGGACGGCGATACCTACAACCATCTGCTCGTGCTAGCCGAGAACGAAGAAGGTTACCGCAATCTGGTCAAGATCACGTCAGAAGCGTCATTGCGGGGGTTCTATTACAAGCCGCGAGTGAGTAAGAAATTTCTGGCCGAGCATTCTAAGGGGCTGATCGGACTTTCTGGCTGCCTGAAGGGCGAAGTAGCGGAACGGCTGACCGAAGGCAACTACGATGCGGCCCGGTCGGCGGCGGCGTTCTATAGCGATCTGTTTGGCAAGAACAATTTTTTTCTCGAGATTCAAGACCAGGGACTAGAGATGGAGCATCGCATCCACTCCGGTCTGTTCCAACTGGAAAAGGATCTCGGCCTGCCTCTGGTAGCGACCAACGATAGCCATTACCTCTGCGAAGACGATGCGCACGCGCAGGACGTGATGCTCTGCATCCAGATGGGAAAGTCGATCCAAGATACGAACCGGATGAAGTTCGAGGGCAACCAGTTTTTCGTCAAGAATGCCGACGAAATGCTGCGAGTCTTCAAAGACGCTCCGGACGTGTTGTCGCGCACGCTGGGGATTGCCGAGCGCTGCAACCTTCGGCTAGAAAAAGTTCCTTCGCCATTTCCCCATTTCGACGTGCCAGATGGATTCACTCCTGACAGCTATTTTGAACACATCACGCGGGAGGGATTTGCCCGGCGGATGCAGACGTTGAGCAGGCTGTCCGCGGAAGGTCGGTTGAAGCACTCGCTGGCGGACTATGAGCAGCGACTCTCGCGCGAAATTGCCATTATCCAGCAGATGAAGTTTCCGGGTTACTTCCTGATCGTTTGGGACTTCATCCGGCATGCACGGGAGCGAGGAATTCCGGTGGGACCGGGCAGGGGTTCGGCCGCCGGTGCGCTCGTCGCATACTCGCTCAGTATTACCGACATCGATCCGCTGCAGCATGAGTTGCTGTTCGAGCGTTTCCTGAATCCGGAACGCATTTCGATGCCTGACATCGACATTGATTTCTGTATGAACCGGCGCGGCGAGGTGATCGAGTACGTCACCGCGAAGTATGGCCGCGAGAATGTGGCACAGATCATCACCTTCGGCACCATGGCTGCGAAGGCTGCGATCAAAGACGTTGGCCGGGCGATGGATATTCCGTACGCCGACGTGGACCGCATCGCCAAGATGATCCCGACGACTCTGAACATCAAGCTGGACGATGCATTGAAGGAGTCGGTCGCGCTGCAGGATGCATACGAGAAAGATCCGCAAGTGCGGCAACTGCTAGACACGGCACGCAAACTCGAAGGGATGGTGCGCAATTCGGGTGTGCATGCCGCGGGTGTGGTGATCTCGCCGCGACCGCTGATTGAACTGGTGCCGCTGCACAAGACGAAGAACGACGAAATTGTGACTGCGTTCGACATGGTCGCCATCGAGAAGATGGGCTTGTTGAAGATGGATTTCCTGGGCCTGACGACGCTCACGATTCTCGATGACACGCTCAAGCTGATCGCGCAAAAAGGGGAGCGGGTGGCGCTGGATGAGATTCCGTTGGACGATCCCGAGACTTACCAGAAAGTCTTCCACAAGGGATTGACGTCGGGCGTATTCCAGTTTGAATCCCACGGCATGCGAGATGTGTTGCGGCGCTACCAGCCAAACTCGGTCGAACACCTGACCGCACTCAATGCGCTCTATCGTCCCGGTCCGATGGCGATGATCGACGACTTCATCGAGCGCAAACATGGGCGCCGCAAAATCGAATATGAGTTGCCCGAGTTGAAAGAGATCCTGCAGGAAACGCTAGGCGTCTTTGTCTATCAGGAACAGGTCATGCAGGCGGCCAACAAACTCGCAGGCTACTCGCTGGGAGAAGCCGATCTGTTGCGGCGCGCGATGGGAAAGAAAAAGGCCGAGGAAATGGCTGCGCAGCGGGACCGGTTTGTGCAGGGCGCGACGAAACGCGGTCTCCCATCGAAGAAAGTGGAACGGGTTTTCGATTTGATGGCGCAGTTTGCCGGGTATGGCTTCAATAAATCGCACTCGGCTGCGTATGCTCTGCTGGCCTATCACACAGCTTATTTGAAGACGCACTATCCGATCGAGTTTATGGCGGCGCTGCTCACTTCCATCACCGGCGACACGGACAGTGTGGTGAAGTACATCAACGAATGCCGCGAGATGGGGATTGCGGTCGAGCCGCCAGACATCAATATCAGCGATGCCAACTTTACTCCGCATGAGCAGGCGATTCGGTTCGGGCTGGCGGCGGTTAAGAATGTGGGCGGGAATGCGATCGAATCGATTGTAGCTGCGCGTAAGAAGCTGGGGCGTCCATTCCGGTCGCTATACGAATTCTGCGAAGAAGTGGATTTGCGGCTGCTCAACAAGCGTGTGCTCGAGTCATTGATCAAGAGCGGTGCAATGGACTGTTTCGGCCGCCGCGCACAGGTAATGCAGGCGCTCGATAAGGCGATCGATCGTGCGCAGAAGTCGCAGCGCGACGCGGAGTCTGGCCAGCACGGTCTCTTCATGGCAGATATTTTTTCCCAGGAAGAGCATGGCTCGAACGGTAACGACGCGCTTCCGAATGTTCCGGACTGGGACGAGCAGGTTCGGCTGGCAGCAGAAAAGGAAGTCCTCGGATTTTTCATCACCGGCCATCCGCTCGAGAAGTACAAAGACAAGCTGACCGACCTCAACGCGCTCTCGACCGAAGATATTTGCGCGATGAAGAGATCGACAGCCAAAGACGAGATGATCACCACTGCGGGTCTAATCTCAGGCTTGCGGGTGGCCAAGTCGCGTCGAGGCGAATTGTGGGCTCAGGCCGCTCTTGAAGACATGCACGGCAAGGTAGAGCTGCTGGTGTTTCCGGAGGCTTTCCGCAAACTCTCGGAGAAGGTGAAGCTTGAGATTCCTGTCTTGATTAAAGGCGGGGTACGGATCGAGGAGGGGGCGAATCCGAAGGTTACGGCCAACGACATCATTCCCCTCGACGAAGCGCGCGTGCCGCTGCCAAAGGCGCTTCGCATCAGAATCCCTCTTGGCGACGCCACCGACGTTACGGTGGATGCTTTGCATACCCTCTTTAATGACCGCAAGGGAGAGGCGAAAGTGCTCTTCGATTTGGAGCGGGACGGCGACTTCATGGTGGTCATGGAGGCCGAAGGCTATAATGTGATGCCGGACCGAAATTTTCTGGGTCGGGTTGAAGAATTGTGTGGACGCGGCAGCGTGCGCGTCATCAGTTGATCCAGGCAGTTCAGCGTCGACCAATGCGTCGAGCCAAAATAAAGCGGGCAGAACGACCGAAACCCGGCGCCGCGCATCCCGCCGTCGCTGGTACGGACCTCTTACTCTCCATTGTGGAAATCCACAATAGACCAGGAAACGGAAACGTCATCAAGATGGACTCTGGATCAAGAGCGCAGCAAGAATTGGACAAGATCGAGGAGCAGATCGCGCGCCTGCAGGCGCTCGAAGGGCAAAGCGACGAAACGCGCCGGCATATCCAGCAGTTGCACGACCGGCTGGAGGATCTTCGTACGGAATTATCGCCGCGCGTTGATGCCTGGGAGCGGACGAATCTTGCGCGTCATCCCCAGCGTCCGTACACGCTCGATTATGTGGAGCGAATCTTTACGGACTGGAGCGAGATACATGGAGACCGCGGCTTCCGCGACGATCCGGCGATCGTTTGCGGGATGGCGACCTTTCATGGCGAGCAGGTTGTCGTCATTGGCCAGCAGAAGGCCCGCGATGCGAAACAGCGCGTCTACCGGAATTTCGGCATGCCGCATCCGGAGGGATACAGGAAGGCGATCCGCGTGATGAAAATCGCGGAGAAGTTTGGGCGCCCGGTTTTTACTTTTGTGGATACCGATGGAGCCTACCCTGGATTGCACGCAGAAGAGCGCGGGCAGGGCGAGGCCATCGCGCGGAACTTGCTGGAAATGTCGCGCCTGGCGAGTGCCGATCATTGCGACGGTGATTGGAGTTGGCGGCAGTGGCGGAGCTTTGGCGATTGCTGTGGCCGATCGTGTATTGATGATGGAAAATTCCGTCTACTCGGTTATCTCACCGGAGGGTTGCGCGTCCATCATGTGGCGCGATCCCAGCAAGAAAATGCTCGCGGCGGAGGCCATGAAGATTACTGCCAAAGATATGGCCGAGTTGGGCTGCATCGACGGAATCGTGCCGGAGCCAGCCGGAGGCGCCCACACGGATCATGCGGCGGCCGCGGAAATGCTGGACGGCGTGCTGCAAAAGCAATTGGGTGAAATTAAGTCGATACCGTCCCGTGAACTGCTCGAAGCGCGCTATCAGAAATTCCGCAAGATGGCGCAGTTCTTCCAAGTGGAAGCGTAAAAGCACAGCACGCGACGCTCGCGACCCGCAACACTGCTTATTTTGACGACGCCGGGATTTTCATCGTCAATCCCTGGGTCGCATAGCAGACAATGGATGTTCCATTCCGGCTAACCCGCGCGCGTTTTCGAGCGGTATAATAAAAGGTTCTCATCCTCCACTTCGCAACAGTTCCGGGCGCGGGGTTTGCCCGGTCAAAACAAGGAAGGCAAAGGAATGGCCACTACCGATATTGTGCCCCGGGAATCATCCGGCGAACTGGGGCATAAGCGTGTCATCAATGACATGAGCATCCAGGTTGCGACCGTGAACGGCTCTGGGTCGCAGAGTTCGAACACGGTTCTGCTGCGCAGCATCTTCCAGATGGGCGTACCGATTTCCGGCAAGAATCTTTTCCCCTCCAACATTGCTGGACTGCCGACGTGGTTCACGATCCGCGCCAGCAAAGATGGTTACATCGCGCGCAAAAAAGAGATCGATTTGCTGATCGCGATGAATGCGGAGACGGCGCAGGATGACGTGAAGACCCTTGCGCCCGGCGCCAGCGTGCTCTATGACGAACCCCTCGCGCTCGACAAACTGCGTGACGATCTGACATTTTACGCTGTGCCATACGACAAGTTGGTCGCGGCGGTCTGTTCGGAAGCGAAACTCCGCAAGCTGATCAAGAACATGATCTACGTCGGAGTCGCCGCCCAATTGCTGGAGATTGACTTCGCGGAAGTGGAAAAGGCGATCCGCAAACAGTTCTCCACGAAAGCAAAGGCAGCAACGCTGAATCTGGCAGCGGCCAAAGCCGGATTTGATTATGCTGCCGCGAATCTGAAGAAGCGCGATCCCTTCTACATCCAGCGCATGGACAAGACGAAGGGCATGATCATCGTCGACGGCAATTCGGCGGCGGCCATGGGCTGCATGTTTGCCGGTTGCACGGTGGTGACGTGGTATCCGATTACGCCGTCGTCATCGCTGGTCGAGACGATGATCGAGTACATGAAGGAATACCGCATCGGCCCGGATGGCAAAGCGACGTTCGCCATCGTGCAGGCGGAAGACGAGCTGGCAGCAGTCGGTATGGTGATCGGCGCAGCATGGGCGGGCGCGCGGTCGATGACGGCGACCGCCGGACCGGGCATCTCGCTGATGGCGGAATTTGTCGGGCTTGCCTATTACGTCGAAGTGCCGGCGGTGATCTGGGATATTCAGCGCGTCGGGCCTTCCACAGGCTTGCCTACACGGACGGCGCAGGGCGACATCCTTTCGACCGCATTCTTAAGTCATGGCGACACCAAGCATCTCATGCTCATTCCGAATTCGGTGAGCGAATGCTTCACGATGGCGCAGGAAGCTTTTGATCTGGCGGAACGTTTCCAGACCCCGGTGTTCGTCATGTCGGATCTGGATCTCGGCATGAATAACTGGATGTCGGATCCATTTCCGTATCCGGAGAAGCCGATTGAACGCGGAAAAATTCTCACCAAGGAAGATGTGGAACGGCTTGGAGGGTTTGCCCGTTACCGCGATGTTGACGGAGACGGCATCGGCTACCGCACTTTGCCGGGAACCGATCATCCGGCGGCAGCGTGGTTTGCGCGCGGCAGCGGTCACAATGAAAGAGGGCAGTACAGCGAGCGCCCGGATGACTTCGAGCGCAACATGGAACGCATTAACAAAAAGTTTGAAACAGCGCGTTCCTTCGTTCCGCGTCCGGAGCTGGCGGGAAGCGGAAAAGCCAAGGTTGGCATTATCGCCTACGGAACATCGCACTGGGCGATCATCGAATCCCGCGATCAGTTGACGAAAGAGCACAACCTGGAAACGGACTATCTTCGCTTGCGCTCCTATCCTTTTACGCGCGAGGTGCATGATTTTATCGAGCGGCATGACCACATTTACGTTGTCGAGCAGAATCGCGACGCGCAGATGGCCAGCCTGCTCAAACTTGATATCAAGCCCGAACTCACGCGGAAGTTGCGGTCGATCTGCCATATCCACGGACTGCCGATCGATGCGCGGTCGGTTACGGACGAGCTCATGATGATGGAGGGTAAGTAAATGGGAACAACTACGAGCACACCGACGCCGACTCCGGCTCCCAAGACCAATCGCATCGGCCTGCAAGTGATTGATTACCGCGGCGGCAAAACGACGCTCTGCGCGGGATGCGGCCACAACGCGATCTCGGAACGCATCATCGATGCAATGTACGACATGGGCGTGAAGCCGGAGCAGGTGGCCAAGTTCAGCGGGATCGGCTGCTCGTCAAAGAGCCCGGCCTATTTCATGAACCGCTCACATAGCTTCAATTCCGTTCACGGGCGCATGCCTTCCGTGGCGACGGGTGCGATGCTTGCGAACAAGAACCTGATTGCTCTCGGCGTGACGGGCGACGGTGACACGGTTTCCATCGGCGCCGGACAATTCGTTCACCTCATGCGGCGGAACCTGCCCATCATTTATGTGATCGAAGACAACGGGTGCTACGGTTTGACGAAGGGTCAGTTCTCCGCCACCGCTGATCTTGGATCGACGTTAAAGAGCGGTATCGCGAATGATTTGCCGCCGGTAGATACGTGCGCGATGGCAATCCAATTGGGCGCAACGTTCGTTGGCCGGTCGTTCTCGGGCGACAAGAAACAGTTGCACACGATGTTGAAGGCAGCGATTGCACACAACGGCACGGTCATGCTCGATGTGGTTTCTCCCTGTGTGACGTTCAATGATCACGAGGGATCCACGAAGTCGTACAAGTACATGCAGGCGCATGAAGAGGCGCTGCATGAGGTGAGTTTTGTACCGTCGTTTGAAGAGATCAACGTGGATTACGACCCAGGCACGACCATGGAAGTCACCATGCACGATGGCTCGAGTCTCCGCTTGAAGAAACTGGAAGAAGAATACGATCCGACGAACAAAATTCGGCTGTCCAACGTCTGATGGAGTCGCACGCAAAGGGCGAAGTGCTCACTGGAGTGTTCTACATCAACGCCAATGCACCGAGCTTCATCGATATGCTGAACGTCACGGATCAGCCGCTGGCGACGTTGCCGGAATCGGCCGTACGGCCGAGCAGGGAAGTGCTGGCCAAGTGCATGGCGGAATTACAGTAGACCACTGAGTTGTTCCTAGCGCAGCGACACGACAACTTGTAAGAACTAAGTCGCAATTCAATTAAAAGAGCCGGTCCCTTTCGGGATCGGCTCTTTTCGTTTAGGGCGATTGGACTTCGCTTAGTTGACTGCGAAGACCAAGTCGTCGTGATCGTCATAAGCGCCGGTACTGCAGGACGACGCGCTTCCCTGGTAACGGAAGTTGGCGCGCACCGCCTGCAAGGTGCCGGTGGGGAGGGTGTAGGTGGCGGAGATGTTTTGCGCACCTCCGGCTGGCGGAACGAACGTTCCGATCAGCACCCACGTTGGACTATTGGCATTGGCGGCATAGTACAGGTCGAGAGCATCGGAGGAACCGGTGTTCCAGGCCCATACGGTTGCGGTGACGGTCACAGTTGTGCCGTGCGTCAGAAGGCCGCCACTGGAGGTAACCATGAGGCGATCGTTCGACTCGTCGGAGTGGAAGGTTCCCGACGTGCCGTCCGCGCAGGAGCTGTTGATGGTGTTCGGCTGATGTGGCTCGGCGCCGCCGGACATCGTGTCTTTGCCAAGCAGCAGGCTTGTGCCGGAGTCGCACGATGTGCCGACGGTCGCGCACTTGGGTGCTTTGAGCGTCGTATCGTACGCCGCGAGCTGCGGTCCACCCGTCCCGGTTACCGTCAGGGTAATCGGCGTTGTTTGTACGATCGACCCTGAGGTGCCCGTGATGGTGACGGTCGAAGTTCCCGTGGTGGCCGTCCCCGATGCAGTGAAGGTCAGAGTTGAAGTCACATTTCCGTTGGCCGGAGGTGTGACCGGGTTGGGGGAGAAGGCTGCTGTTACGCCAGTTGGCAGACCCGATGCGGTCAGCGTGGTAGCCGAACTGAAGCTGTTCACGCTCGTCACCGTGATCGTGCTGTTGGCATTCGACCCCTGAGCTACGCTTACCGAACTCGGCGACGCCGAAACGGTGAAGCCGGGCGCACCCGCGCCCACTGCGAACACCAGATCATCGTGATCGTTATAGGCGCCGGTTGTGCAGGAGGACGCGCTTCCCTGATAACGGAACTGCGCACGTACCGCCTGGTTTGAGCCGCCGCTCGGCAGTGTGTAATTAGCTGAGAGCACCTGTGCCCCGGCCGCGGTCGGTGTGATGGTTCCGATCAATACCCACGACGGACTGCTGGCATTCGCCGCGTAGTAAAGATCGAGATGGTCCGACGTGTAGCCGCTGTAGGCCCACACGGTCGCGCTCACCTTGATGGTTTTGCCCGGCGCCATGTTGCTGCCGTCGGTTGTCTGCACCACCAGCCGATCATTCGATTCGTCTGAGTGGTACGTTCCCGAAGTGCCGTCAGCGCAAGAGCTGGCAATGGTATTCGGTTGATTCGGTTCTGATCCGCCAGACAACGTGTCGCGGCCGAGCAGCAACGATGGACCCGAGTCGCAGCCCGAACCCACGCTTCCGCAGGCAGGACTCTTAAACGTCGAGTTATAGGTTGCGGTCTGCAAGCCACCTCCGCCGGATGAGGTCACCGTCAACGTGATGGTCGTCGAGTGAACGAGCGAGCCGGACGTTCCCGTGATCGTAACCGTCGAAGTTCCGGTAGTTGCGGTGCCCGACGCGGTCAACGTAAGCGTGGAGTTGACGCTGCCGTTGGCTGGGGGCGTAACAGGGTTGGGAGAGAATGCAGCCGTCACGCCGCTCGGCAAGCCAGACGCGGTTAGCGTGGTCGCGGAGTTGAAGCTGTTCTGGCTGGTGATCGTGATCGTGTCGGTACCGTTGGTGCCTTGCACGACCGTGAGCGATGTTGGCGACGCGCCGATTGTGAAGTTGGCGGCGGCTGCCGGATTCACTGTCAACGCGATGGTGGTGTTGTGAGTCGTCGATCCGGAAGTTCCGGTGATGGTCACCGTTGCCGTGCCAGTGGTGGCCGTGCCGGAGGCGGTCAGAGTAAGAGTAGAAGTGGCGTTGCCGTTCGCAGGCGGAGTCACCGGGTTCGGTGAGAACGCCGCGGTTACGCCGCTGGGCAAGCCAGATGCGCTCAGCGTGGTCGCTGAGTTGAAGCCATTCAGGCTCGTAACGGTAATCGTGCTGGTTCCGTTGCTACCCTGTGTGATCGTCAGCGAGGATGGATTCGCCCCTACAGTGAAGTCTGGGGAGCCTCCGCAGCTCGGGAACTTGAAGTTCGCGATCCGCGTGCTCCAGTTAAAGGTTCCGTTGGTCTTGATGTACTCCTGCGTGTACCAGAAAGTACAGTCATCGACAGGGTCGACCTGCATTGCGCTGTAGTCGCCCCAGCGGCTAAGACCGGTAGTTTGCGAGCCCGAGCCAGTAACGACGTTGATTTCAGACTCCATCGTGCTGGCAGGATCGGTAGCGAGACGGCCGGTGTAGCGAACCGTGGGGTTCAATGAGCTGCTTGAGACGCTATAGCCGAGCGCCATGTCGCCAGCCTGATCCATGGCGACCGAACCCATCCATCGATAGCTGGAATCGGGAGCGAAGGTGCTTTGCTGGGCGACTGTCGGAGTTCCGCTCGGGTTCTGAATTTCATACCAGCGAACGCCGCCGCTGCTTCCGGCA
The DNA here is from genome assembly GCA_963822545.1 of uncultured Acidobacteriaceae bacterium. Classification (GTDB taxonomy): domain Bacteria; phylum Acidobacteriota; class Terriglobia; order Terriglobales; family Acidobacteriaceae; genus Acidiflorens. The sequence goes on along the minus strand of CAWGIB010000006.1, from coordinate 317,467 downwards.
ACCACGGAGTGATTGACGACCAATGACTCGTGCGTGCCGAAATTGCGGTATGCCAGCCGATACATCAAACGATCGGCGAGAGAGTCGAGTTGCTGCGTCGTGCCCGGCTGCGGAACGCATGTGCCGCCGCTGCACAGGGGACTGAACGCGGCAACGTTGATCACCGTCGGACCCGTGAAAGGTTGAGTTGGTCGGGGTATTGAAATCCACGTGGAATTTGAAGAGGTTCAGCGTATTGGTCCCGTAATAAAGCATGTAGTTTGGGGAACCAGCGGGAGGCGCAGTCAAGCCGTCGATATCGGAAGGAAGCAGACCGCCAACCGACGTGCCCTGCTGGAAGCAGACTTGAGTCGCGGCAGCGCCAGTGAGCATTGCCGAGCGGTTGTAGGCGCAAGCATCGGCGCCGACGAATGTCGTGCCACCTTGGAACATGTTGAAGGTTTCGTAATAGCCGTCAGACCAAACGGCCATCTTCGGATAGTCGTCGAAATTGCTGTACTGGAAGCTGTAGCGGTTGTAAGTGCCGGTGGCATCCGAGGTAGTAGAAACAGCGATACATTGCAAATAAGGCGTTGTGGAAACCGAGAACTGACTGAAGATCCAGCGTTGGGCGGCCTTGTCGTAAAGCACAATCGGATCGCCATCATTATTCGTCTGGCAACCGCCACCGAATCCAGACCAAAGAGTATTGCCAGCTGTCGGACCGGCGATCAGAGCGCCAGTTGACTTATTGAAAATGGCGAAAGAAGTATTCACCCATTGGACATATTGCGTAGCGCCAACTGTCCCTTCGGTGTCGGGAGGCGCTCCGGTAATGCTGAAGCCGTATTGCCCTTGGCCAAGTCCTTCAAAGCTGAGCCCGGTCGATGGTGTTTGTTGACTCACGGTCTGCTGACGAACCGGGTCTTCTTCAAGCTGAACGAGTCCTGGAGGCAACGGAATTCTGCGCATCGGCTCGGCTTCATGTTGCACGAGAGAAGGTGCGGGTGCTCCTTTGATCAGATCCCGCAAGGGAGCGGAGACGTCATGATGAACCTGGTGACGAACTGTCATCGTGGATTGAGCGAGGGCGGGCAGGCAGGAGCACAGGAGCAAACAAGCGATTAACGCTCCATGTCCCACAGAGAATGATTTCTTTGGGTTCATTGCAACTCTCTCCTTGTGGTTCTTGATTGAAGCAACGGAAGGGCGGGGTCGGGGGCATGAATGTCTGCGAGCCTGACTCGCGGCCAAGGGAACTACTAGTAGCAATAGTTTGGGATTGTAAACAAGGAATGAGTGTTTTTGTTACAGAAACCTTAAGACCAACTGGTCGGACGGGCGGCTTGCATAGGCCGTCATATACCTGAGCCCTGGTTCTCAGTTCCCAGTTCTCAGTCTGCAAACTGGAAACGGTAAGACCGTGGATTAAAACTGCGTGGACCGAAAAAGGCTTGCGACTGAGAACCGAGAACTTGGAACTCTTTCACATCGTCAGTACGACGCGAAAACGGGCCCGTCCGCTGCTCATCTGTTCGTAGGCCTCGGCTGCCTTTGCCAAGGGGTAGCGCTCGATCATCGGCCGCACTCCCGTATAGGCGCTGAAGTTCAAGGTGTCTTCGGAGTCCATCGCGGTACCGGAGGGCCATCCCTGGACGTCTTTGCGCCCCGGAATTAATTGGAATGGTGTGACCGTCAAGGAATCGAATGCGGCGCCGATGACGAGTAACGTTCCGTCGGGCGCAAGACCGTCAAAGACCGATGACATGGATTTCGAGTCAGGAGCGGTCGAAAGAATCACGCGGGCCCCGCCAAGCTTCTGCAATGCTTCCGAGGGATTGCCGGCCGTCGTGTCGATGTACGCGGCTGCACCGAGTTTGCGAGCGAGCGGCTCTTTGTCCGCGCCGCGTCCAATGGCGACGGTGCGGAAGCCCATCTGGCGAGCGTACTGAATCCCGAGATGACCGAGGCCCCCGATACCTTGAATCGCGACGAGGTCGCCGGGACGCGCCTTGGAATGGCGAAGAGAGTTAAAGACGGTGATGCCAGCGCAGAGCAGAGGCGCGGCTTCGTCTGCCGGGAGATCGTCGGGCATGGCAGCGACCGCTTCGGCCGGCGAAATCATGTATTCCGCGTAGCCACCATCGTGACTGATGGCGGTAATCTTCTCGTTCTTGCAGAGCACGAACTCGCCGCGGCGGCACGGCTCGCAGACGAAGCAGTGTCCGCCATGCCAGCCGACGCCCACGCGTTGGCCAGCTTTCCAGTTGGTGACGTCGGCGCCGACGGCATCGATCCGGCCGGCAATTTCATGTCCGGGCACACGCGGATACTGGAGGCCGGGCCAATAGCCTTCTTTGACCAGGGCATCGCTGTGGCAGATCCCGCACGCTTCAACTTTTATTCGTACCTGGCCGCGACCAGGATCGGGAATGTTGCGTTCCACCAGCTCAAAGTTGCCACCTGCCTTGCCAACTTGTACCGCCTTCATCCGCGCCATAATTTTTCCTCGTCAACTCAAATGGAATTCATGAAGTGAACATTCTTGACAGCCCCAAACGAAGACCGACAAAGACGACGCAATAAATGATGATTGAGGAACTGAAAAGGACTCAGCGAACTTGGGGCTGAAAAAACAGGCGACTCGCCGTCGTGTCTGGAGAAGGCCGACGGGAAATTACTTCGGATGCGCATCGCGCGGCGAGGCGGTTACTCGGTGGAGTCGCGCCCACACGCCGAGTTAGCGAAGAACCACGCTGCACGCTGCGGGTTTGTGGCTCGTCATTTCTTCTTTTGGGGAGTTCCTTCAAAGGAATGCTCCGGACTCTGCCCGGGCTCGGGAAAATCGCTGTCCGCGCCTTCGACGAGAGGATTGTTGTCGCGATGCGAAAGCTGTCCGTTCATGGAATTGTTTCCCGACTGGCCCCGATCGTCTGGTTCCTTGGAACCTTTTCCGCGGTCGGCATCATTCTTAAGATGGTCACTTGCACTTTTCGCCATTATTAGACCTTTCGTGGGCTGTGCGCCTTTGTTGCAATGTATAACGACAGCATGAGGCTACACTCAAAGGCCGCGGTCGGCAATACGGGTTTGCCGTAGTCAGCCCTCAAGATTTGTCTGCAAGTTGCTGTAATCGCTGCGATAGGGAAATTTAATAGTCCATTCATCAGGGGTTGAATCTAATATGGAACATGGATAAGAAGAACCGACGACATTACCTGTTCGCCAGCGACTTCGACCAGACGTTGACCTTCAATGATTCGGGTTACGTTTTGAGCGAGCTGGTTGGCATAGCTACCGAGGAATTCGAGCGCAAGATCAAAGGGATGGTGAAGCTGAACCTGGTTCAGCAAGGTGCCGAGCTCTCCTACCTGCTGCTGCATGATCCCGAGTTTCGCTCGCGCGTGCGCCGCGCCGACCTGATTGAAGTGGGCAAGCGGATTCGCCTGAAGGAAAACATCGACCAGATCTACGAGATCCTCGACCGTCGCATCGACGGGTTTCACTTTGATTTCTACGTTCTCTCTGCCGCGCCCGTTGAGGTCATCCAATCAGCCTTGGAAGGAATCGTGCCCAAGGACCACATCTTCGGCACAGAGTTTGAATACACCGCCAGCGGAGAAATCGATTGCCTAGTGCGGGCGACCGCGGGCTATGGCAAAGTTGCGCGGCTCGAGCAGTTGACGACTGAACTCGGAGTGCCGCTCGATCACGTGGTTTATGTGGGCGACGGAAGCTCCGATATTCACGTGATGTTGCACGTCAACCGGCACGACGGTTTCACCATCGCGGTTTCGGAATCGAAGCATGTTGCGCAGATCGCAAAGCGGACCGTGCTCAGTGATAACGCGCTCGCCACTCTCGTTCCCATTCTCGAAGAAATTGCGGGCTGGTCGAGGCCGCGGATACGCGGACTTTTCGAGTCCTACGGGTTCCTGATTCAGGGATGGGAGAGTGTGCAGACCGATTGGGTGACGTTGCGATCGACTGCTAGTGAGGTTGAGAAGGCAAACGCCGCCAGCCCTAGTCCCAGCTAACGAACCGTCCCGCGTTAATTTGCGAACGATTCAAAGCGTCGGTCCAGCTGACGCTCAGGGCCGCGCCGAAGTGTCCATTGGAAGCTTTCTCGTGAACTACTTCAGCCAATCCGCATCGGGAACCTGACCGAGAACGCTGCGGCAGGATTCGTTTCCTACTATTGGGGCGGCGCGATGATTGGACCGCCTTTGTGAGACATTTTGCCAGGAAATCTCGCTTAGCCTATGATTGGCGTAGCCGAAGACGCAATCGCTATGTTTTGCTTGGCAACTAACCAGCACATGCGAGGTTCTAAGCCTTCAGTCCCACCCGGAGACGTATATGACCATTGCTAAATTAGGGTTTGGAAAGAAGCTGGCTTTAGGAGCGGCGATCGTCTCTACGTTTCTGGCCGTGACGGCAGCGGCGGAATCCAAGGCTCGCATCGTTCGACTCAGCGACGTTGAGGGTACGGTGCAAATCGACCGCGCTGGCGACGGCTTTGAAAAGGCGTTTATCAATTTGCCGATGGTGGAGGGTACTCGGCTGGAGACCGGCCTTGATGGTCGCGCCGAGGTCGAATTTGAAGACGGTAGCGCCTTCCGCCTGGGAAATAATAGCGAGATTGAGTTTGCTCGGCTCGCTCTTGGCGACGATGGCCAGAAGATTAATGGCGTGAAATTGATTTCCGGGACCGCCTACGCGAACCTGCGCGAGAAGAAGGGCGACCAGTTTCTCCTGAACTTCTGTAGCGAATCGATTGCGATCCCGGAGGCTGCACATTTCCGTGTTGTGCTGTCGGGTCCAAACACGGTGACTGTCGCAGTATTCAAAGGGAGTGTCAGTGTGGCGGGTGCTTCCGGCAAGTTCGACGTCGCGGAAAAGCACAGCGCAACCATTCATCTTGACGCCGTGAACGATTCGGCGAAGTCCGATTCCGAAAAGTCTGACGTAAAAAAGAACGGCGCTTTCGTCGTCGCCAAAAATTATGATCAGGAACCGCTCGACGGTTGGGATCGTCAACAGAATGATTATCACCAGCGCTACACGCCTGCCAGTTCTGCGTTCTCATCGCCCTATGGATATGGCGCGAGCGACCTGAGCTACTACGGCGCCTTTAACACCTTCCCCGGTTACGGATTCGGGTGGCAGCCCTTCTTTGCCGATGCCAGTTGGAACCCGTTCATGGATGGCGCGTGGTCGTGGTATCCGGGCGCGGGCTACATGTGGGTGTCTGGTTATCCGTGGGGATGGATGCCTTATCGCTATGGCGCCTGGAATTACGCCCCCGGCTATGGCTGGATCTGGCAGCCTGGAAATTGGAATTCCTGGTACGCGACGCCGCAGTTTCGGAACGCTCCGGCAACGGCAAAGATTGCGGCAGCTCCGCTCAGCGGGCATAAGACGGTGCTGGTGGGCATGGGCTTGACCGCCAATCCGACGATGGCGCCACACAAACTGACGATCAATCCCGGCTCCGCAGGTATGGGAGTCCCGCGCGGATCAGTTCGCCATCTGGATCATTACGCCGAAAAGATGGGCCATACTTCTGCGCCGGTGATCGCGTCGACGCAGCCACCACCGCAAACAGTGAATCCGGGCATGGGTTCGGAACCTTCGATGCGGGGCGCATCCGCGGGCAGTTCGGGCATGCATCCCTCACCGATGTCTTCCGGCTCTCATCACGGGGCCGGTCCTGCGCCGTCTCCGCGTCCTCACTGATGTCTTGCTTTCTGCCATTGAACGGCGCGCTTTACCAAAGAGGCACAAAGACAATTCGGGTTCTCTGTGCCTCTGTGGTGAATTCAGTACACCTCGGCCGCCGGTTTCTCTTTGCGGCAACAATCCTGGGATTTTACTGGACGATGATTCCCGCGTAGCCGACTACCGTCTGGCGATCGCCGGAAACATCGCCGGACGTTGCGTAGCGAACAAGCGTTGCGCCCGTCGCTCCCAGCAGTTTCGCCGCCGTCAACATCACGATGGTCGGACCGAAACCGCACATGCTGATGTCTTCGTTCATTACCACTTCCCATAATCCACGCGCATCCAGGGCCAGCACACGATCAATGGCTTTGCGATCCTTGATGCGGGTGATCGCATCGGGCTCGTAGTGATTCATGTCGCTGGAGGCGACGATCAGGACTTTTTCGTTCTGGCTCTGAATGACGTCTGCCAAAGCTTCGCCGAGTCCGTGAAGCGCTTCGAAGTTGCGGGTTCCGACGGCGATGGGAACAATATTCAAGTCGCTCTGCTGTGTCTGCAAAAAAGGTAGCTGCACTTCAATCGCATGCTCAGCGCGGTGTGCAGCCCTGTCTTCCGAGAGCGAGGGATATCGCTGCAACAGCCGGGACCCAAGTTGGACATCAGCCTTTACGTCGCCCAGGGGCGTCTCCCAAGCGGTGGAAGTCATGATCGCCAGCGGAGCTCCTTTACCGGTGTGATTCGGGCAAAGAATGACGCATCGCTCGGGAATGTGGAGTCGCGAATACACTGCTCCCGCGACATGGCCCGAGTACATATATCCAGCATGGGGAGCAACACACCCGATGGCGGAGATGCGCTCAGTGTCGGTGGGAGAGGAGTACTTGCGAATGTCGCGCAGCAATTCCGCAGGACTAGCGGGATAGAATCTGCCGGCAACTGCGGGAGCGCGAACAGCGGAACTCATGTCAGCCTCCTCGACGAAGACTGGTTTGCGGTGATCAGGACGTTGCTTCCCTCAACCCCCGAAATAATGCCGCTGTACGTTCCAGTGGCAGTGCTTCCGCCCGAATCGTGGGCTTCACCCCGCTTTTGGCTAGGGCTGCGCGCAAAGCCCCTTCCTCATAATGCGTCTTTAGATTGTTCCAGAGCGTCTTGCGTTTCTGTCCAAAGCACAATTTGAGGAAGGCGATGAACTCCGCTTCCGGCACGCGCAGCGATTCCAGTTTCGGCTTGATGGTGATCCGGACTACGCTGGAATGCACCTTTGGCGGCGGAGAGAACGCTCCGGGAGGAAGCGTGAACAGCTTCTCGACTTTCCCATACAGCTGCGCGGTGGCTGAGAGCAAGCCATAGTCGCGGGTTCCAGCGGTGGCCGCAAGACGATCCGCGACTTCCTTCTGCACCATGATGACGATGACGGAGAAATAGCGGTGATATTGCAGCAATCGCAAAAGTATGTCGGAGGTAATGTAATAGGGCAGGTTGCCGACCACTCGCACGGGTTCCGGCGTGAAGTTCAGTCCCGGGCGCAGCGTTCCCGGCTTGGGCCCGAAAACCGTGTCTAGTTCAATGGTGAGGATGTCGCCTTCGATGATTTCGACGTTCGGTTGCAGAGAAAACTTCATCCGCAACTGGGCAGACATCACGCGATCGATTTCGACGGCAATCAGACGCTGAGTCTTTGCAGCCAGCATCTCAGTGATCACGCCGCGGCCGGGACCGATTTCCAGCACGGTCGCCTTCGAAACATCTCCTAAGGCTTCTACAATGCGCAGGGCAGCGGGATCGCTCGCCAGAAAATGTTGTCCCAGTTTAGGCTTGCGTACCGGTCTTTCGGTGCTTGAGGCCCTTGCCACGTTGACCCTCTCTCTTTCCGGCCGTAGACTGAATTCGACGTGGCAACTCGCAATTTGCAAATGGAAAACTTAGGTGAGGTTTTCAATTACAAATTACAAGCGGCCAGCCAGCCGGATTCTTGCAGCCATCATCATAGCGTGAGCGGGGCAGATTGAGTTTGCGCATCCCGGGGCTTCATTAATTTTATGCACATCGCTTTCGTGGCATCGGAGTGTGTTCCTTTCTCAAAGACCGGCGGCCTGGCGGATGTGGTAGGCGCACTTCCGCGCGCTCTTGCCAGCCTGGGACATCAGGTCAGTGTCTATTCTCCTCGCTATCGCCAGACCAAGCTTCAGGACCCGCAAACCGTCGTGAACAGTATTACCGTTCCCTTCGACGACAAATACCGCTTCTGTTCGGTCGTGACGGCCGGATCCACCGCTGGCGTCAAATTTTATTTTGTCGATTACCCGCCCTATTTTGATCGCGAGGCGCTCTACGGAACTTCGGCCGCCGACTACCCTGATAATGCTGAGCGTTTCGCTCTCTTCTCTCGCGCCGTGCTCGAAGCTTCTAAGGTTCTCGGCGTCCCCAATGTCTTTCATTGTCACGACTGGCAGTCCGCTCTTGTGCCCGTGATGCTGCGCACGCTTTACGCTGAGGATCCGGCTTTCCGTGAGGTTGGTACCGTTTTTACCATCCACAACATGGGATACCAGGGCCTTTTCCCATCCGACATTTTGCCGCTTCTCATGTTGCCGTGGGATCTGCTGACGATTTCGAAGATGGAATTCTTTGGGCAGGTGAATTTCCTGAAGGGCGCGCTCGTCTATTCCGACTTCGTGACCACGGTCAGCAAGAAATACAGCCAGGAAATTCAAACCACCGAATACGGGTTCGGCCTGGAAGGTGTTTTGCGAAATCGCGCGGCGACCGTGACGGGAATCCTGAATGGCGTGGATTACGACGAGTGGAGTCCGCAGACCGATAAGTTCATTGCCGCGAAATATTCGCCGCAGGACCTAAGCGGCAAAGAGAAGTGCAAGCAGGATTTGCTGACCGCATTTGGAGTTACGAACGCTGACCCCAAAGTACCCGTCATCGGCATTGTTTCGCGATTTGCCGCGCAAAAGGGTTTTGACCTGATCTCGCAGGTCATGGATCGGCTGGCGCGTGAAGAAGTGACCATGGTTGTTCTCGGCACGGGCGACAAGCCCTACGAGGAGATGTTCCTGCGGCTGAATAAGCTGTTTCCCAACAAAATTGCGATCAAGGTTGCGTACGACAACGCCATCGCCCACAAGATTGAAGCAGGCGCTGACATGTTTCTGATGCCTTCGCGGTACGAGCCTTGCGGGCTGAACCAGATTTACAGTTTGAAATATGGCACCGTGCCGATCGTGCGGGCCACCGGCGGCCTTGACGATACGATTGAGCCCTGGGACGCCCGCACCGGCAAGGGAACGGGATTCAAGTTCACTGAATACACCGGGGAGGCACTGCTTGCCACCGTCAAGCAGGCACTGGTTGCGTACCGTAACCAGTCTTCATGGCAGACGCTCATGCGCAACGGAATGACGCGCGATTTTTCCTGGGGTGCTTCCGCGCGTGAGTATGGCAAAGTCTATGAGAAGGTGCGACAGGCGAGAGCGAATGGAACCGCAGCAAACCTTTTGGAGCGGAAAAAGGAGCCCGTGGCCCCCTAGGTGGGCCCGCACGCAGGCAAGAGAATCCAGAAATTTCTCCGGCTCGTTCACCCCTCTCATCGAGTCCTGCAAAACCTAGTTGGGCTGATAAGCTAGCGGAAACGAAATTCCGATATGTCGCTCGCCGGTCCCAGAACAATTTTTCATGTCGACATGGACGCGTTCTTCGTGTCTGTCGAAGAGCTCTTTGATCCGTCACTGAAGGGCAAGCCGGTTGTCGTTGGTGGTCAGCGCGGCGAGCGTGGCGTGGTTTCTGCGGCCTCTTACGCCGCGCGGAAGTTCGGTGTTCACTCCGCGATGCCTCTTCGGACGGCCGAGAAATTGTGTCCCCAGGCGATCTTCGTCGACGGCCATTCCGACCGCTACCGGGAATACTCGCATCGCGTGCACGAAGTGCTGTGCCATTTTTCTCCGCTGGTCGAGATGGCATCCGTCGATGAGGCCTACCTCGACATGACGGGAACCGATCGGTTGCACGGGCCCCCATTGCGCAGTGCGCATACTCTGCATCAGGAAATGAAGTCGGCGACGCAGCTGAACTGCTCCGTCGGGATCGGGACGTCCCGTCTTATCGCCAAAGTTTCATCGGCAAAGGCGAAGCCGAATGGCGTGCTTTGGGTGATGCCGGGGCAGGAGGCAAAATTCCTCGCGCCTCTCGACGTCGGCGATATCCCCGGCGTGGGGAAGGTCATGGAGAAGAATCTTCATCAGATGGGCATCCGCCGAGTGGGCGACCTGGCAAAGCTCGAAGAGCATGATCTCGACAACCGTTTTGGCAAATGGGGACTGGCGCTGGCCGGGAAGTCGCGCGGGGAAGATGCAGGCGGCTGGTTTGACACGGCGGTGGGCGAGCACGAGGATCCGAAATCCATCAGCCACGAGCATACCTATAACGAGGACACCGCCGATCTGGAGCGCCTGCAATCCACACTGATGCGGCTTTGCGAGATGGTTGGCCGGCGGCTGCGGGAAGGTGGATACTTTGCACGCACCATCCAACTGAAGTTGCGCTATACCGATTTCACCACCCTCACCCGGGCGCATTCGCTTGAACAGCCCACGCAACTTGACCATGAGATTTTCGAGAACGCTCGCCGCCTGTTTCTCAAGAACTGGAAGAAAGGCGCCGCGATTCGCCTGTTGGGAGTGCAAACATCGAACTTCGAATCAGGACCGTCGCAACTTGATCTGCTGGAGCCGGCACGCGACGAGCGGTGGAAGCGAGCATTGGCCGCCGCCGACCACATGCGCGACAAGTTTGGGGAATCGGCAATCGGCCTTGCCACCGGGATGAAGGGCGGGTTCCGTGAGCGTACGCACGAAAATCCGGTGGGACTGCCGGGCAAAGGCGGACGCAAGACAGACGATAAATCTTGATGGTCGTCTCACTGTTTCCGGCGCTGAACGTCCCATGAAGGGCGGATGAAGCTGGCAGTCGATTTTCTCTTACGGGGCTTACGCTGTGGACCGACCCGTTACGAAATGTATTCGCGAATGTATTCGTCGTGCGAAGTGGCAAGATCGTGAGCGTCTCCGTCAAAGATCACTTTGCTATCCCGAAGAATCAGGAAGCTCATCGGGACCTCGCCGCGTTTTCCCTTGGGCAAGGCGACCATCTTGTTCTGCCCCTTGTCGAACTCATAGGTGGCCATAGTGAAAGCGTCCTGCAGGCGATGCGTGACCATGAGCGCGCTCGTCTTGTAGACATCGCGTTGTTTCACGATGAGTTCGACGATCGTGTTGGAAGTTACGGGGTCAAGGCCGCCGGTCGGCGAATCATAGAGCAGCACTTCGGGTTGCGTGATGATGGCGCGCGCAATGGCTACACGGCGGCGCATGCCTCCGGAGAGTTCCGAGGGAAACATATCAAAGGTGTGTTCCAGTTCCACGAAGCGAAGCGCTTCTTTTACACGACGCTCGATTTCCTCGAACGGAATTTTCTCTTCCATCAGCCGGAAGGCGACATTCTCCCAAACCTTCAGCGAGTCGAAGAGCGCACTTTCCTGAAACACAATGCCGACGCGGCGGCGAAGTTCGAAGAGTTGCTGTTCCGACATGCTGGTGATTTCTTCGCCGAGCACGAGAATACGTCCGCTGTCAGGACGCAGTAATCCAATGGCAATTTTGAGCAGAGTACTTTTACCTGAACCAGCAACGCCGAAGATCGCCTTGGTCTCGCCATGTGCGAGGCGAAAGGAAATTTTGTCGAGCACAACTTTTTCGTCAAACGCAATCGAGACGTTTTCAAACTCGATGGCGAAGGCAGACCTTTGGTCGGCGGTAGAGGTCGGTTGTTCAAGGCCCGTCGTCGACATACCTCACCGGACACCGAAAATAGCGAAGATCAATTTTGTGACGAAGAAATCGACAATCAGGATCAATACGGACGATGCCACGACGGCCTGGGTTGTGGAGCGGCCGACGCCCTGCGTACCGCCGCGCGTCGACATTCCGTAGTAACAGCCGACGGTTGCAATAATGAACCCGAAAAGAACGGGCTTGATCAGACCCGTAAATACGTCGCGAAAGACGAGGATCTGCCAGGCCGTGGTCCAATACTGCCGCGAGTCCAGCCCAAACAGCAGATGCGCGACTGCCCAACCACCAGTCAGCCCCAAGAGATCCGCGATGATGGTCAGGAAAAACAGCATGAAGGATGTGGCCGCAATACGCGGCGTAACGAGCTTTTTGCTGGGATCGGTGCCAAGCGCCCGCATGGCGTCGATCTGCTCGGTGACGATCATCGAGCCAAGTTCGCTGGCCATTCCAGAGGCATTGCGTCCGGCGACCATGAGCCCGGTGATGAGCGGACCAAGTTCGGTCACCATGCCGAGCGACACGAGCTGGCCGATCAGGGTAATTCCGCCAAATCGCTGGAGAGTACTGGCAGAGTTCAGGGCGAGCAAAGCGCCCACGGAAAGGCCCGTGAGAACGACAATGGGCAGGGAGCCGACACCGATCAGATCGGCCTGCTGCAGCATGTCGCCCACGTACAGCGGCCGCCGGAAGAAATTTGTGACCGACTGTGCCGAGAGCAGGGTGTATTCCTGCACCGACAGGGCGAAATCTTTGGCGACTTCAACCGGCGATATCAGTTCGAGTTCCAGCGCCATGGTGTTGGAAAAGAATATAGCAGAGGGGGAGAAACGTATAGGCATTGAATCCTTAAGAATCAATGCCTAATTAAGCTAGTGGCCGGTTCGCCGAGCGACGTTCTCAGAACGTCGGGTCGGTCGCCAGAGTTGCCGTTCGATGCCCCGTTGTGCTCCCGATGATTCTTCTTGCGGATTTCGATCGAGAGGCGCTTGATCTTCTGGTTCAGGGTGGAAAGCGGGACATGGAAGCGTTCGGCAGCCTCGGTCTGGTTCCAGCCACATTTTTCCAGCATGTCGATAATGATGCGCCGCTCGCAGTCTTCCATGATGCCGAAGAGCGAGGTGCCCGCGCTTGCATCGATGGCTGGGAGCGAAGACCCTCGTCCGACGATGTGATCCGGCAATAATTCCGGTCCGATCGTGGTATCGGAGGAGAGCACGACCGCGCGCTCAACCGTGTTCTCCAGTTCACGCACGTTGCCGGGCCAGGAGTAAGTCACCAGCGGCCGCAGGGCTTCCGTGCTCATGCGCCGACGCGGCAGATCATTCTCGTCGGAATATTTTTTCAGGAAGTGCTCGACGAGCAATGGAATATCCTCGCGGCGCTGGCGCAGAGGAGGCAGATCGACGGATATTACGTTCAGGCGGTAGAACAGATCTTCGCGGAAGCGGCCCTCGCGAACCATCTGGCGCAGGTCGACGTTGGTCGCCGCAATGATGCGGACATCCACCTGTACCTCCTGGATGCCCCCGAGATGCATGAACTTGCGATCCTGCAGCACACGCAGAATTTTTGCCTGCGTGTCCATGCTCATGGTGCCAATTTCGTCGAGGAAGAGCGTGCCGCGGTCCGCAACTTCAAACAACCCCTTCTTGGAGGCAATTGCGCTCGTAAACGCACCTTTGACGTGCCCGAAGAGCGTGGATTCGAGCAGATCGGGCGGCGTTGAGCCGGAGTTGACCGGCACAAAAGGACGGTCGCGCCGGGTGGAATGCAGATGAATCGCCTTGGCGATCAGTTCCTTTCCCGTTCCGCTTTCGCCCTGCAGCAAGACCGTTGAGCGGCTGGGAGCGACCTGTGCCACCAGATCAAAAATCTTGAGCATCGGCTCGCTCTTGCCGACAATGTTCTCGAAGTTATAGCGCTGTTTGAGAGCGCGTTTAAGCTGGATATTCTCTTCTTCCGCCTTCTGGCGGGCTACCGCGCTCCGCACGTCCGCGAGAAGTTTTTCGTTGTCCCAGGGCTTCTGGATGAAGTTGGTGGCGCCGGCCTGCATCGCATGGACCGCATTCTCAACGGTTCCATAGGCGGTGATCATGATGATCGGCTGATCGGGATGCAGCACCCGGATCTCGGCGAGCACGTCCATTCCGTTCTTATCAGGGAGCGCCAAATCGAGCAATACGACGTCGAAGCTGCGCTCGCCAATCTGCGCGAGGCCTTCCCGTCCAGTGCCCGCGACGGAAACGCTATAGCTTTCCAGTTCGAGCAAAGTCTGGAGCGATTCGCGGATTTCGAGCTCGTCGTCAATGATGAGAATCCGGCCCGCGCTTTGTGGCGTGATCTCCGGTACGCTCCGACGCGAGCTGACTGCAACTTCAGACATGGGCTGCCTTCCTGACCAACGGGAAATCGAGCGTAAATGTGGTTCCTTCGCCAGGACGGCTTTCCACGCGAATGTTGCCGGCATGCTCCTGGATGATGCCGTACGAAACCGAGAGTCCGAGCCCGGTGCCGCGATTCTGGCCCTCGGCCGGAGTTGTCTTCGTCGTAAAGAACGGGTCGTAAATTCGGTGAATATGTTCCTGCGCGATGCCTGACCCGGTATCGCTCACGCGCACGCTGACGAAATCGCCATTCAATGTCGCGACATTCAGCACTCCGCCGCCCGTCATTGCGTCTTTCGCGTTCAGGAACAGGTTCAGAAACACCTGCTGCAAGCGGCCGGCATTTCCCTGAATGAGAGGAAGCTTGTCGTAGAGTTCCGATTGCACCTGAACGTGCGCCACCTTGAACTGGTGATCGAGCAACGCCAGCGTGTCGGCGATGACCTTGTTCAGGCTGATTTCAGCGAACTCCGTGCCGGTGGTCCTCGAGAAGTTCAGGAGGTTATTGACGATCTCCGATGCGCGGAATGTTTGCTTGGTAATTTTGTCGAGCAACGCCGCTTTCGGCGGATCCGTTTGCAGTTGTTTCGCCAACATCTGCGTGTAGGAGGAGATCACGGCGAGCGGTGTGTTGACCTCGTGCGCAACGCCCGCGGCCAGCAAACCGATCGACGAGAGCTTATCCGCTTGCGTTAGCTGCACTTCAAGTTCGATGCGCTCGGTGATGTCGTCCATGATCACAAGGCGCCCAACCACGTTAAATTTGCGCGTGACCAGCGGCGCGATGGCGACGTTAACGATGCGCGATTCGCCGGTCGGTGTTCCCAGGCGGAATTTGTAAAGATTGTGGATCCCCGGATTCTGGCGGACGCGATAAAACTCCTCGACAAAGCTGGCCGGGAAAACCTCGCTGAACGAGCGTCCTACCACCTGCCAGCGGGGCTTGGCGTACATGACTTCCATCTGCGAATTCCACGACTCGATGCGGTCCTGGAGATCGACTGCCATTACGCCAACGTTGATGGATTCAACGATGTTCTCGTTGAAATCCTTGAGGCGCTCGTACTCGCTTACCTTCTGTTCGAGGGACGCGTAGAGGCGAGCGTTCTGGATCGCGATGCCGATGTAGCCCGCGAGGGTCTCGAGCAACTCGACATCTTCGCTCGACAGGAAGTCGCCTTCCATGGTCTTGCCGAGTCCAAGGAATGCAATCGTCTTTTGGCGCGCGTGGCAGGGAATGTAGTAGTTCAGGTCAAGGCGCGAGATTGCTTCTTGCGCGGAAGTATTCTCCCGCGGTAACTGGCGCGTGTTCTCGAAGAAGATGTGTCCAGCGGCGTCTTCAAGGCGTGGCTTGGCAAGAAATGAGAGATCAACACCGCTGATGGGCCCGAGTCCAAACGACTTTGACAACTCGAAGCGGGTAGAATCCGCGTTGCCCAGGAAGATGGCCAGACGATCCACAAGCAGTGTGCGCGCCAGGCGATCGACGAGCGAAGAGAGCATCTTGTCGAGATCGGTTTCCGAACTTAACTCGCGGCCAAATTCCACCAGGGTGCGCCGGTAGTCGTAGCGCGTGCGGTAAAAGAAGACGTCCAGCTTTTCCTGAATCCACTTCCGCACCGGATCGAACAGCAGAGCGGTCACGACCACCGCAACCATCAGGCCGTAAGGGCCGGAACTCGGTACACGCGTATGCACCAGTTCGGCAATGGCTGCCACTACGGCAAAGTAGCTTCCGACGATGGCCGCCGCAGCCAAGGTGTACGCCATGCCGCGCTTGAAGATTAGGTCTACGTCCATCAATCGGTAGCGAACGATCGCGTATCCAAAGGTGAGCGGAAGCAGTCCAAGCGACAGCACCGTGACCTTCATCGCCAGCGAAGGCATCGCGCCGAACAGGTAGGGCAGAACGTAGCAAAGTGTGAAGGGCGTGATCGCGAGCACCGTGCCGCGGGTGATCCACTTCAGTTGCTGGCGAAGAATTGGGGTGGTTGCCTGCCGGTAGTTGTTCCACAAGACCGCTGCCGCCGAGACGAAAAAGATCGTCAGGTAAGCCCAATGAATGCGGTCCAGGTTCCAAAGCAGACGCGCGCTCGCCTGCAAAAACTGCAGGGCGAGAATCTGGATGCCGAGCAACACCGCTCCCGGAAGGTAGAGCAGAGGAATCGCCAGACGATACTTGCTGAGAAAGGCTCGGCGCTCCGGGAAGGTAAGAACAAAATGCAAGAAGAGCGCGGGCTGGAGGAGCCACGCAACTTCATTGCTCCACAGCACGATCCAGTCGAAAGTATTGAGCTTGCCCGTGAAGTGCAGCGAGTAAAAGACAAAGGAGACGAGGCAGAAGATATAGAAGTGCAGGGAACCGACCGCCGTCCATCGCCGCAGTAGTACGTAGAGACCGATGCCAAGATAGATCAGTGCAATCAGGCGCAGCCAATCGTTCATCGAGCGCTCGGCAGGCACGAGTACGACTTGGACGTCCAGCGGAACTGAGCCCCGGATGAGCGAGTAAGTAGCCTTGGAATAGACGCCGGAATAGTAGAGCTGGCGGGTTACAGAGGCTGTGCTATCGACGGCGCGACCGTTGACGCTAACAACGATGTCCCCATTGCGAACGCCGGCTAGCGCGGCAGGACCGCTTGGGTCGATTCGATCGGCGATTACCTGGCCGCGGCGCTCGAGCCACCACACGCCATCGTCTGGCGTCGCGGATTGATGCTCTAGTTTGTAGTTGAATCCTGCAAAGACCGCAGCCGCAACCGTGAGGAGACCCAAAAGGATGACAGTAAAGCGGGCCTGAAATTCGCGGTTCATGGGCTGGGGAGGGGAGACTTCATTCCGCCGAATTCTCCGCTCATCGTGGTTAAGCAACTTCACTGCCACCTTCCTGCCCAGAAGCGGGTACGGTAAGTCACACGCATGGAACAACTTCCGCAATTATAAATAGAGTTTTGAATATGTGCTATGGAATTTGGAATCGGGTTTCTGTTTTCAGGATGGCCGGGAGTTTTCTTTTTTCATTCCTCTCCCCTATGTCCGAGAGGGGAAAGTGGGTTTGGGAGTTGGTTTATGTCGAAGGATGCTAGCGGACGGTGAGGTGGGCGGAAAAAGCGGATAGGAGACGTGCCCAAACCCTGATCTTTTAGTTTTGGGAGGCTCGGGAACCTTCCCCGTTTCCCAAGCCTCCCACTTACTGGGCTCTCCTGACTCGACTAGGAGCCGGGGAGCAAATCCCGCAAGTGAGTATGATCATGCCCCCGCTACGAGAAAAGGTCCATGGAGGCAGAGTGAAGCAATCTGAATTGATCTGAAGGAGTGAAATGCCCTTTTTGGCTTGACAGGTGCGACTCAGCAGCACAAAATTTTTTGACACTCTCTGGCCAATTCTTGGGAATCCGCTAACCGCCACGGATGTTCCAATCAAGTTGTGTATGCTTCCCTGTGTATGGTTCCAAAGAAGCTTGAATTGCTGCAGAAACATCGCTGTCACAGAATGAACTATGCCTGAGAATGACAACGCCGCTAAGAAAGTCCGCTTTGACAGTTTCGAAGTCGACTTCGCACGCTTCCAGCTATGCCGGGACGGCAAGCCGGTGCGGCTGGAGGGATTACCACTGCAGTTGTTGATGTTCATGGTGGAAAAAAGAGGGCAACTGGTGACGCGTGATGAGATTGCCGCCACTCTCTGGAGTAAAGACGTATTCGTCGATATCGACCAGGGAATCAACACGGCGATCCGCAAAATTCGGCGGGCGCTCGATGACGACGCCGACCAGCCACACTACCTGCAAACCGTGGTCGGCCGCGGTTACCGCTTCGTAGCTCCCGAGGCAGACGAAATCGCCGCTGGATCTTCGGGCCAGTTTTCCGTTTCGGCTGAGGAACTCGGTCGTGCCATCATGACTGCCGCTGGCCTGGATCCCGACGATCCGAAATCGCCTCCCAAAGAGCCCAAGGCCTCCTGAGGAAGCCGTTGGATTTCATGCCGTTGAGATCGTTTTCCGATCAGGGATGTGCTCCACGTTGGCCTGCAGAGCCCTCGTCACGGGTGTAAAATAGTCTTTTGCTAAGACTGCACTAAGCATCCGTCCTGGAGAGGAATCATTTATGGCTACCATGGAAGCACCACCGCGGGTCCAATCGCGCCTGCATGAAGGTCCGTTCAAGAACGAAGCCTTTGTCGACTTCACCAAGCAAGAGAATGTCCGCAAAATGCGGAACGCTCTGGATAAAGTGCGCGGGCAACTGGGCCGCGAATATGACCTGATCATCGGCGGCAAACGCCACAAAACACCTGACAAGATCCGTTCCATCAATCCGGCCAAGCCATCCGAGCTGGTGGGCCTCCATCAGAAGGCCGGCAAGGAGCACGTCGAACCGGCGGTAAATGCTGCCCTGAAAGCTTTCTCTACCTGGAGCAGGACCTCGGTCGAAGAACGCGCGTCCCTCTTGTTCCGCGTGGCCGACGTGATGCGCGAGCGGAAGCTCGAATACATGGCGTGGCTGGTATTTGAAGTCTCGAAGAACTGGCTTGAGGCCGATGCCGACGTCTCGGAGACGATCGATTTCTGCGAGTACTATGCCCGCGAGGCCCTGCGCTTTGCCAAGGCTGAACCGTCTGTCCAGTTGCCGGGCGAACGCGACACGCTCACATACATCCCTCTCGGCGTCGGAGCCGTAATTCCGCCGTGGAATTTTGCCTGCGCCATCATGGCGGGCATGACCGTGGCCTCGATTGTCGGCGGCAACACGGTGGTCCTCAAGCCCTCGAGCGATTCGCCGACCATCGCCGCAAAGTTCGTCGAGCTCCTCGAAGAGTGCGGCATGCCGGAGGGCGTTGTGAACTTCTGCCCGGGCGGCGGCGCCAGCTTCGGCGATGCGCTGGTCGTGCATCCCAAGGTGCGCTACATCGCTTTCACCGGCTCGCGCGAAGTCGGACTGCACATCAACAAGTCGGCTGCTAACCAGCAACCCGGCCAGGTCTGGATCAAGCGCACCATCCTCGAAATGGGCGGGAAGGATGCCATCATCGTGGACTCGGACGCCGACATCGATTCGGCAGTCGAAGGGGTTGCGCAGGCGGCGTTTGGCTTCCAGGGACAGAAATGTTCGGCTTGCTCGCGCGCGATCATCGACGAGCGCATCTACGACAAATTTCTCGAGAAGCTGAAAGCTCGCGTTGAGCGCATCACGATTGGCGATCCGGTGGAAAATCCCGGCATGGCAGCCGTAATCAATGAAGGCTCGATGAATGACATCCTGCGCTACATCGACATCGGCAAGAAGGAAGGCCGCCTGATTACCGGTGGAGCGCGCGCTACCAATGCGGGCGAAGGCTATTTCATCCAGCCCACAGTGATCGCCGACATCCAGCCGAAATCAAAGCTTGAGCAGGAAGAAATTTTCGGTCCGGTTCTGGCGGTAATCAAATCGCGTAATTTCGATCACGCGCTTGAGATTGCCAACGACACAGAGTTCGGACTGACCGGTGCGGTTTATTCCAGTTCGCGGGAAAAGCTTGATCGCGCCGTCCGCGAATTCCACGTCGGCAACCTCTACCTGAATCGCAAGTGCACGGGAGCGATGGTCGGCGCGCATCCGTTCGGAGGCTTCAATATGTCAGGCACCGATTCGAAGTCCGGAGGTCCTGACTATCTTTACCTTTTCACTCAAGCCAAGAGCGTGGGGGAAAAGATAGGCTAAGACGTACAAATCGTGCGCCCTTGAGCCCCGGTCCGCCGAGTTTGGGCAATTCGTTGGAAATTGCGCAAACTTGTGGCGCGGGGCTCAGTTTATGTTTGTAGGCAGTATTTCTAATCGATAGCTGATCTGCGTCAGGCCTGCGTTATTGGCCTATGGTGTGGCGTAGAACGCACGTCAATGGGACAATAGGAGAATATGCTTAGAAACCTCACTGCAGCGGTAGTATTTGCCGCCGCGACCATGCTGGTGGCCAATGGCAACGCCCAGCAGACTCCGGCAGCATCGACTCAATCGGCTCCAGCAGCCACAACTCCGAAAACTCCGGCCAGGAAGCCGGCAACGGCAACGAAAACTGCCACCGCTGCTCCGCTTAGCACCAAGAAGGACAAATTCAGTTACGCGCTGGGCATGAACATCGGCACTGGCCTTGGAGCGAATCTGAAAAAGCAATCCGTGGAAGTGGATTGGGCCTTGGTCGCTCAGGGATTGAAAGATGCCGCGTTGGGATCCAAGACTCGTTTGACGACTGCCGAAGCGCAGACTGTCCTTAGCGAGATGCAAAACGAAGTGAAGAAGCGAGCGGAAGAAAAGAGCAAGGAATTGGGAGATACCAACAAGAAGGAAGGCGACGCATTCCTCGCTGCGAACAAAGGCAAAGATGGAGTTGTAACCCTGCCCAGCGGCTTGCAGTACAAGGTCATCACACAGGGTGCGGGTCCGAAACCGACCCCAACCGATACGGTCGTGTGTAACTATCGCGGCACGCTCATTAACGGAACGGAGTTCGACAGCTCCTACAAGCGCGGGCAGCCGGCGACTTTCCCCGTCAGTGGCGTCATCAAAGGCTGGACTGAAGCACTGCAGTTGATGCCGGTTGGCTCGAAGTACCAGCTTTTCGTCCCGGCAGATCTTGCCTATGGTGAGCGTGGCGCGGGCGCCGATATCGGTCCCAATTCGACGTTAATCTTCGAGGTTGAACTGATGTCGATCCAGAAAGAACAGGACAAAGGTAAGGAAGAAGAAAAGGGCAAAGAGCCAGGCAAGGACACTACCGATAAGGACAAGCAACCACCGAAGGACAAACAGTAGCGTTCGGTTTCTGAATCCAGAATAAGTTCGGATGTGAAAGGTCCCATCTGCGGGAGATCAACAGATGGGACTTTTATTTTCCGGAGGCGAATTCACTGGGTTTCGTCGGCTAGTGCCCAATAGTGCGTTCGCGTCCCAATGCAAGTCAGCTACTCATACCGCAGAGCTTCAATGGGGTCGAGCCGCGAAGCGCGTATTGCCGGCACCATCCCGCTAATCAATCCCACCGCACCCAAAATGAGCACTGCGACCACGAGCGTGAGAGGGTTGATCATGAGCCGGATGTCTCCCGCCTCAGCATGCTTCGCCATTGCACTGTAGAGGGTGAGTCGTCCCACCGAGAGCGCTACCACGTAGGCCAGGATGATTCCAAACAGACCGCCAATAAAAGTTATGGTGAGAGCCTCCGCGAGGAATTGCAGGAAGATATGGCGGCGCCGTGCTCCCAGGGCTTTCTCGACGCCGATTTCGCGCGTGCGTTGCGTCACCGACACCAGCATGATGTTCATCAACCCGACGCCGCCGATTCCCAGCGTGAGCGTGCCGATAAATCCCAGCAGAACTTTCAGCCCGAGCGTGATGATTTCGAACTGATGCACCTGGTCCATCAGGTTCACGATCATCAGAGCGCGGCGGTCCACAGGATTGAATTTATGCTGTGCCGCCAGGATATAGCGCACCGACTGCTCGATCCGTCCGTAGTCGTTGGTCTCGTAGTTGAACCAGATCGTGTCGAGATAGTGCGTATCCTTCAGGTCGCTCATGGTGGTGAAGGGCACGTAGACAACGCGATTGATGTTGTCGTCGCCAGCCTGCATTTTGGGGGCGAGCACCCCGACCACCTCAAAGGAGATGCCGTCCATTCGAATGCGTTCGCCGACGGCATTGCGTCCCGAGAAAAGTTTCTCTTTGGTTTCTGAACCAATGACAGCAACACGGCCGCGCTGTGCCTGATCCTCTGGGTTGAAGAACCGCCCCTGATCCAGAGCGAGCGCGCGGATGGCAAACGTATTTGGATACTCGCCGTTCACGAGCATCGTGTACGAGCGGGTGTCGTATTGGATGGTTGCCTGTTTCTCGCAACTCGGAGTGATGTGGGTGATCTGCGGAATGTTGCTGGTCAGCAGATCCACGTCATCAAGCGTCAAGCGGACGAGATTTCCGGCCTTCTGTCCACCGGCCTGCATGGTAGATCGGCCCGGGATTACGATAAAGAGTTTGGTCCCAAAGTTCGCGAAAATGTTCGCGCAGGCGCGGCCGAAGCCGTCTCCATAGGCGAGCAGCATCACGACCGTGGCGATTCCCCAAGCCATGCCGAGCATGGTGAGCGCCGTCCGGCGGCGGTTGTGGCGCATCGCGTTGTAAGATTCGGTTAGGAGATCACGCAACATATGGCGATTTGTAATCGGTAATTTGTAATTTCAAACCAGCCTGTCACTTACAAATTACCAATTGTCTCTATTCTATTCTGCTCTCAGAGCTTCTACCGGTTCGAGTCTCGCAGCTTTGCGGGCAGGGTAGAGTCCCGCGCCTACGCCTGCGAGAGTAAGGCTGACAATCGCGAGGATCGCAGTCCTGGGCACAAGTCTTGGGGGATCAAAGCCGCCCGGGCCATTGATATGGCCGAGCGCTGCCATTAGTCCGCCCGCGAACGCCATGCCGATCAGCCCGCTCACCAGGGTGAGGATCACGCCCTCGGCGAAAAACTGGACCATGATGCCACGGTTGGTGGCGCCCAGAGCTTTGCGCAGCCCGATCTCGCGGGTACGTTCAGTGACCGCGATCAGCATGATGTTGACAACTCCGATGGCGCCGAGAGCAAGCGTGACCAGCCCGACAGTCCCCAGGAATTCGTTCATGGCGTCGAAAATTGTGCCCATCATCTGCGCCTGTTTGACCGTATCCCAACCTTCAAACGCGTCTTCGTCTTTTGGATTGAAGCCGTGGTTGCGGGCGATCACGCGGTGAGTCTCCTCCTGTGCGATCAGGTGTTCGTCGGCGATGCGAGGTTGATAGTTGATACCCGAAATGGAGTCGAAGGACTCTGCGGACTTCAGCGGGAAATAACTACGCATCACCTGAAAGGGGATATAGCAGCGAGTATTGGTCGAGTTGTCATCTCCACGGCCGACTCGTCGTAACGTGCCGATCACTTCGAAGCGAAGACCATTGAGGAGAATGAACTCGCCCACGGCTGGACGGCCGGGAAAAAGATTACGCGACATTTCGTCGCCGAGGACGACGACGTTGCGCTTCTGCTGTTCGTCAAGATCATTGAGCCAGCGTCCGAGTTTTACGGGAAGAAAACGGATGCCGTTGTATTGGGGTTCTGCGCCCGTGAGTTGACCGCTGGCGCTGGCGAATTCACTCACGGCGTGCACGTCGTTGGTGGTTAACACCGGCGTAATGGCGCGAATGTGAGGAGACTGAGCGCGAATGTCGAGGTAATCCTGATACGTCAGATGGTATTCGCGGGCGGAGTTCATGCTGCCCTGAACCGCGGGCGCGCGGCCCGGGAAAATCATCATGATGTTTTCGCCGTACTCAGAGAGGCCGCGCTGGTTGCCGGTTCTGAAGCCTTCTCCCAGGCCGACCAGAAGGAGGAGGGAACCGACGCCCCAGGCGATCCCGAACATCGTGAGGAACGAACGAAGTTTGTGCGCCCAGAGGGTGCGAAAAATCTGCGCGAAAACATCCACCACAATCTGCATGAAATCGAGGACGCCTTTTATTCCATTTTACTAACGAATGTCCGGGTTGCGACATGCGTTATTCGGACAGCATGCACGTCGATGGCTTCCAATGGGGCCCCCAGCGGGGCGATTGCTATGACTTTTTGATTAGTCAGCAGGCCAACTGATCGCGCGTCAGCCTTAGTCCCGTCAGGTTGCCGAGGACGGTGACGGCGATCTGTTCGGGCGGAAGAATTCCTGAGCGGTCTGGCGGAGATCGTCGGCGGTGACGGCTTCGATTCGTTCGATGAGTTCATCGAGTCCATAGAAGCGGTCGTAGTACATCTCCTGCCGCGCCAGATTTGACATGCGCGCCATGGAGGACTCGAGCGACAGCATCAGGCTGCCCTTGAGTTGATCCTTGGAACGACGCAGTTCTTCTTCCGGAACCGGCGTATCTTTCAGGTCGCGGAACTCGGCGACCACGCTCTCCACGACTTTGATCGCGGACTCACGCGATGTGCCTGCGTAAACACACATGGTTCCGGTATCACGGTAGGGATTGAGATCGCTATAGATGGAGTACGCCAATCCCTGGCGTTCGCGAATATTCTGAAAAAGGCGCGAGCTCATGCCGCCGCCAAGAAGCGTGTTCAAAATGTAGGAAGCGTACCGGCGTTCATGGGCAACCGGATGGGAAGGAACTCCAATGCAGATCTGCACCTGCTCGAGCGATTTCTTATTGCGCAGGTTGATGCGCGAAAACGTCTTCGGAGCAGGCGAGTGCAAACCATTGGTGGCCGGCTTCACATGCTCGAAGTGCTTGGTCACGAGATCGACAAACTCTTTGTGATTGATGTTGCCCGCAGCACAGACGATTAGATTTCCCGGGGCGAAATGATGTCCGTAGAAGCGAGAGACCACGTCGCGTTCGAATTTCTTCACGGTGTCACGCGTACCCAGGATCGGCAGTCCGAGAGCGTGATCCTTCCAGAAGCTTTGCGTAAAGATCTCGTGGACCAGATAGTCAGGATTGTCCTGGTCCATCTTGATCTCCTCGAGGATCACGCCGCGTTCTTTAGCAATGTCGCCCGTGTCGAAAGTTGGGTGCAGGACGAGATCGCTGAGGACGTCCATCGCGAGCGGGAGATGCTCATCTAAGACTTTGATGTTGAAGCAGATGCATTCCTTGGCGGTGAAGGCGTCCATGTTGCCGCCGATGGAGTCAACCTGGCGCGCAATGGCTTCCGCAGACCGAGTTTCCGTGCCCTTGAAGACCATGTGCTCGATGAAGTGCGAAATGCCGTTCCATTCCGAATCTTCGTCTCGCGAGCCCGTCTTCAGCCAGATTCCGACCGATACCGAGCGTATATGGGACATCTGCTCGGTAATGACCGTTAGGCCGTTCGGCAGCACGTGACGATGAATGTTACGGTTTTCCTTTACCATTTTGCTCAATTCCTTGTGTTCGGATGCGTCTCCTAGGCGGGCGGCCTTTCTATTGTCCCATAAACTGCCGCATGCGACCTTGTGGCTGACTAAGCCATGTGTTATTCTGTTGCGTTGCAGATGACTTCGCAGGCAATCCACACGGGGTTACACTCTTAGAATCCCATGTCGACTGACTGCTAAAAATTCGCTACTCGGCTTGAGTCTCGAAGAACTTACCGAACTTGCGCTTGAGTCAGGGCAGCCCGCCTACCGTGGTCAACAATTATTTGATGCAGTCTACCGGCAAAGGATTGAGAGGCTGGATCAGGTCTCCACGCTGCCGACCGAGTTCCGAACCCGGCTGGGCGGGGAGGGATGGCGGACCGGAATTCCCTCCATCGCGGGAAAGTTCGTGTCGAAAGACGGGACGGTCCGGTACCTGGTTGAAATGTCAGATGGCGAGACGGTAGAGACAGTGTGGATGCCCGAAGGCGATGGCGGGGAAAGTGGAGACGGCAGTGAGGCCGGCGCCGAAGAGGAGGCCACATCTCGCGCAGCTTCGTCTCATGTCACCGGAATGCGAGCGACTATTTGCGTTTCCAGTCAGGTAGGGTGCGCGGTTAACTGCAAGTTCTGTTTCACGGCACTCCTTGGCGTGAAGCGCAATCTGGAGCCGGGCGAAATTGTCGGCCAGATCGCGGCCGTCCTACGCAATCAGAATGTGGATCCCCCGCTGCAGAGAGTGAACATCGTCTTCATGGGCATGGGCGAGCCATTTTTGAACTACGACAACTTTATGAAGGCGGTTCGACTCCTGACGGAAGGCATTGGCATTCCCGAGTCGCGCATGACTGTATCGACTGCCGGCATCGTGCCGCGAATTTATGATTTTGGGCGCGAAACGCTCCGGCCGAAACTTGCTATTTCGCTGAATGGTTCCAATGATTCATTGCGCAGCGAAGTGATGCCGCTGAATCGCAAGTGGAATATTGCGGAGCTGATGAAAGCGGCGCGAGAATTTCCGCTGCGTCCGCGCGAGCGGCTTACCTTCGAGTATGTGCTTGCTCGCGGGGGTTAATGATGGCCCCGTGCATGCGCGCGAAGTGGTCGAACTGGTGCGCGGCATGCGCGCAAAAATGAATTTGATCGCCTTGAATCCCGGTTCGGAGTTGCCCTACCAGACGCCGGAGCAAGCGCGTGTGCTCGAGTTTCAACGAATTCTGGTTGCGGCGGGGATCCCGACCTTCGTACGTCGGCCGCGTGGCCGTGACATTTTTGCGGCATGTGGGCAACTAAAGCGGACTGTCGAGATCGCTCCAGCACAGTAGACACGCGAGAAGGGAACACCTGGATAAGAAAGTGGCTGAGGTTAGAGTCCGCTGTGAGCGGCGCGGCTGGGTTGACCAGTAGTTTTTGCCGCTATTGGAAGTTCCAGACGAAACGCGTTGACTCCCGGGGTCGAAGCGTGCGAGAGCCATCCGCCATGATCTTCGATAATGCGGCAGCAGGCGCTCAATGAAAGTGTGGAAGGTTTGTTTACTCCCTCTGAGGAAAGCACCGCATCGCAGGATGGCGCTTGCATAAAGGGATCGCCGGCGAAGAAATCGATTAGAACAGAATTGCCCGTCTGCTGCGTGCGAACGATTGCTGCCGGGCCGCCGTCGGAATTGATCTGGTTGCCGATTTGTCCTGCCAGATGCAAGCACACATGTAGAAGCTGGTTCGAGTCGGCCATGACGGGGGGCATGGACGAACCGAGTTCGAGTCGCATGATCACGTTCTGGGCTTCGAATTGTGGGACGAGCAGCCGCATGGCCGTCTGCACAACCGAGTTTGGATCGAGTGCAGAAAGCTTAAGCGGCGCCTGACGGGCGAACGTCAATAAGCTCGCCACCAGCGTTTTGGTGCGGCGGACTTGCTCCCCGATCTTCCCAGCCTGCTGCTCTTCTTCGAGAGGCAAGTTTGAGGCACTCAGAAGATCCGAGTATCCCAGCATGGCGGTCAGCGGATTGTTAATCTCGTGGGCTGCTCCGCCGACCAATTGCCCAAGGGATGCGAGCTTCTCTGATTGAATGAGTTGCTTCTGCAGAGATTTCAGGTCTTCGTAAGAGCGCCGTGACTTTTCCAGAAAATAGGAAAGCTCAGAGCCCAGCAGGCGTTGCCGCCAGAAAACCATGATGCCCATGATGACCATGGCCAGCAGGGTCACGATGATCCGGAACGTTCTTACTGAAGCGGGCAGAGTCGGATCAAGTTCCGCCTGCAGAGCCGCCCAGGGCAAAGTGAACAGAGCGACCATGCTCAGACGCGTGATCCAGATTCCGAGCACCGGCTTCGAAGGTATGGATTCAGATAAGTCGTACTGAGCTGCGAAGGATGGAATGATCGCCATCCATGCCATCGAGAGAGCAAGCGGAATGTCGTAAACGCAACCGCTGTAATACGTCTTGTTACCAATCGCCCAGTTGGCTACATAGGAACTCGCAGCATACAAAGTGCTGGCTCCGAGCAGGTGCGCGTAAAGATGCCGCCATCCTCCCCGAGCCGAAACCGTGAGTACAGCCAACGACACGAGAAATACCAATTTTTCTGTGAGGTAAGCAAAATTGAAATTTGCGCTGTAGGTGGGTTGGTCGACCCGCACCGTTTGCCACGGAATGACCAGGTACACGTAGATGAAAAGCCACCACGTAAGCAGGAGGGTAAAATCCAACATTCGAATCCGCTCGTCGCGCTCGTCTTCGCGCAGATGAGGTAGCACGGCGAGCGCAGCGATCATGGGAACGAGATGAAGGAATAGAACGACGTCGCCCATGAACGGATCCGGCACTTCCTGGCGCTTTACGACCTCGAAATAATTCCACATGGCCTGGTAAGTGAGCCAGAAAACCATGCCCGTGCTCATCAGGATCCAGAACAGTCGAGTGTGAAACGTATTCGAGCGGGCGCGTGCGGTGTTCGGAAGGAAAGCCGCGGTTGCGACCAGCAGCAATGTCCCCGAAATCATGTCGCTGGTGATGGTCAGCGTTGCGCCCCTGCGCATGAACACCGACGCGGCCACCTGCGCGAGCGCAAGTGAAGCCATTACAGCCACGCGAAGTTGTCTGCGGCTGTGCAAACACACCACCCCGGCCTCCATTCTAGAGCGGTACGCGGAAAGCAGGAGGTTACTGAAGTAACCCCTAGCTCCCCGAGCGACCCCTTGTACTCCATTCCCAGGATCCATCGGGTCGTTGGTCCAAGTCGATCCAGAGTGGGACCTACTCGGTTATCGCCCATCCCATCCCGCAAATGGTGGATCGGCGCGTAAGATGGAGTTCTCCAAAGTATTAAAATTGGGCTCCTGAAGACGAGACACCGTGTCCTGGCTTGTGCTTCCAAACCGCGATTTATGGCGCTTCCGGGCTCCCCTGAGCGCCGACGAAATTCGCCGCACTGAGCGGTGGCTGGCGACTGCCCGTGTGGCGCTCACGATTGCCGCCTTGGTGACGCTCTGGATGGACCCGGTTCGAGGGTTGGCTTACTCGCGCTGGCTGTATTGGCTGCTGACCGTGTACCTGGCTCACGCCGTTGTCGTTATGCTCCTGGTTCGCCTGCGGCCGCAGTCGACACCGGCGTTCCGTCTGGTTGTGCACTCGGCCGATATTGTGTGGCCGGTTCTGATCTCTCTTTTTGCTCCCGCCCAACGTGGGCAGTTTTTCCTTTTCTTCGTTTTCGTGATGGCTGAGGCAGCCTATCGCTGGGGATTGTGGGAGACATTGGCGACGGCCGCGACCGCGGTTGCGCTGCTGTGGGGCGAAGCTCTGGCGGTAGGAGCGGGAATGGAGCCAGCGGTTGACCGCTGGCTCGTACATTTCCGGTTACCGCGGCTGGGAGTGAGCGTCCAAGAACTGAATCCGCAACAGCTCATCATGAGTTCGGTATATCTCCTGGTCCTCGGATCTCTTTTGGGCTATATGGCCCAGAACCAGAAGAAGATTCGCGCGGAACGAGCGGTCATCATGCGGGTTGTGAGCTCCACGCGCGTCGAGGAAGGACTCACTGGCACAATGCAACAGATACTCGGCGAGATCATGGGCATCTACGACGCCCGCCGAGTCCTGAGCGCTTCGCAGGAGGCGAACAGCTACCGCGTTTTTCTGGCGGAGATGACGCAAGTCCCTGAGGGAAATCCTGGATTGCGCTGGCGTGAAGCGCTTCCCGAAACGGAGGCGGCATACCTCTTCCAGTCTCCTGCGGCCGCAATGTATGCCAAGCGGGACGGCACCGTTTTCCAAACGGTTTCTCTGGATGCTGAAGGAATCCGTTTGCGCGATTCCGATGGGAACCAACTGGATGCACTGGCGCGCCTCGAGACCTTTGAGAGCGTTGTTTCAGTCGCGTTTCTATTCGGCAAAGAGTGGTCGGGCCGGGTGTTTCTGTTGGATCCGAAAATGATGGGTGCGCCGGAAGAGGAATTGAGATTTCTCCAGGATTTCGCCAAGCAGGTCGGGCCGGCGGTCTATAACGTCTACCTCATGAGGCGCTTGCGGGAGCGTGCCGGCGCCCTTGAGCGGGCACGGTTCGCGCGTGAATTGCATGACGGAGCCATTCAATCTCTGATTGCCGTGGAAATGCAGTTGGATGTCTTGCGACGGCAATCCGGAACTCAGGCGCCTGTGGTGAATGCTGAACTCGGGCGAATCCAGAAACTCTTGCGCGAAGAGGTGCTTAAGCTGCGTGAGTTGATGCAGCAGATGAAGTCCTTTGACGTGAGCGCCGATGAACTTCTCGGCTTCATCTCTGACACAGTGGAGCGATTCCGGCGCGAGACCGGAATCGCCGCCCAATTCGTCAGCGAGCTGAAGTGCGTCGAGCAGCCGCAGAAAGTGTGCCGTGAGCTGGCGCGCATCGTCCAAGAAAGCCTGGTCAACGTCCGGAAGCACAGCGGCGCGCGGAATGTGCTGGTGCGTCTGGCACAACGATCGGACAACCTGCAACTGACCGTGGAAGATGATGGCAAGGGTTTTCAGTTTTCGGGAACGCTGTCAGATGCGGAATTGCAAACTGCTGGCCGCGGTCCGGCGGTCATCCGTGAGAGAGTACGCTTGCTCGCTGGCGAACTCACGATAGAATCAACTCCCGGACACGGCGCGCGCCTGGAAGTTCGTATTCCTCCGGCACGAAAGACAAACCATGGATAAACGTGTGAGCCCGATTCGAATTGTGATCGCCGACGACCACCCGATCTTCCGGGATGGTTTGCGGCGGTTGCTCGAATCGGAAGGTGACATGAAGGTTGTCGGCGAAGGTTCCGATGGCCGTGAGGCCGTGAAGCTGGCGACCGAGATCAAGCCCGACATCCTTTTGCTCGATCTGGCAATGCCGCATTCGACTGGCCTGGACGCCTTGCGGGAATTGAATGCCAGCGGCGGAGCTGCCGGAGCGGTGCGCATCATCCTTTTGACCGCTGCGGTTGAGAAAAAACAGATTGTCGAAGCATTGCAGTTGGGGGCGCGTGGCGTTGTCCTGAAGGATTCAGCGACCCAACTCCTGCTGAAAAGTATTCACGCCGTCATGGGCGGCGAGTATTGGGTCGGCAGGGACAGCGTTTCCAATCTAGTCCAATACTTGCGAAACCTGATGCAGAGCACTGTCGAGGAGTCCAAACAGAAGAAATTTGGGCTAACACCGCGCGAACTGGAAATCGTTTCCGCGGTGGTGGCCGGTTATGCCAATCGCGAGATTGCTGGATACTTCAAGATCAGCGAAGACACCGTCAAGCACCACCTGAGCAATATTTTCGACAAACTTGGGGTGTCGACCCGCCTGGAGCTGGCCCTTTTCGCGGTCAATCAGGGCTTACCGCTGAAAACAATAGTGTAACGGGCTCGGGAGCTTTCCCTAAAGGAGGGGCACTAAAGTGCCATACGACGTCACCCGCGTGCTATTGGGTTGCGCTATTGTTAAGGGTACTTTAAGACATACCACGGCGAACGGCTTGGTGTGTTTTGCCCGGCTCCGTCAATTGGAGATGAAGACTGTGAAGAAATTAATCCGTCAGCTTTGGACTGAAGAAAGCGGTCAGGACGTCGCTGAGTATGCTGTCATGCTGGCGGTGATCCTGGTCATCGTGATCGGTACGGTACGGCTGATCGGCACCAACGCCAATACCGTTTTCTCGCAAGTCGGAAGCCAGATGGCACAGTAGTTTCTACCCAACCTGCCGTCTGCTTTCGATGCCGCAGCATTCCCCTGCTTCTTTCCCCGCATATTGCCCCTTACAATTCATGAATGCGCAGCATGATTCGGCGTGCGGCGTTGCGCGCGCGTTTTCGGTCAGTCCTCAGAAATTTAAGTGGTCGTTACTGCCCTGAGGTGGATGGGGTTTTATCCGCCACCGGAGCCGCAGCAGGCACTGGCTTGTCGGGTGCCGGAGATCCCAGTCTGGTTAGGAACGGGAAGAACGGCGTCACCTCAAAAGGCATCTTGTCGGCTGCTGCGGTGATGGCCACGGGTTTGGTCTTGATCAGTTCGAGCTGGTCGCTCCACGGATCAACCTTCACCCTGCCGCCCAGCGGGAGCGCAGCAATCTGATCGGCCTTCTTGGGATCGAACTGCGGCGAGGCGGTCATCAGCGACGACATTCTCGTCGCATCTCCATTCAACAGACTGTCTCCCAAGTGTGCGCGAATCAGGTTCTTCAGTTGCGGAGCGCGCGCCTGCACTGCCTTCAGGAACAATCCAGCGTTGCTCAGCTTGTCCTTGTAAGGGGAGTTGTTAAGCAGTTCGACAGCCTTCTTGTCGGCCGCCTCTTCTTCGTTGCGATCGCGCGCGAAGTCCATGCGCTCGAATGTTCTCTCATCGGGGAAAAACATCCGGTCGTTGAATGCCAGCTTGGTGTTCAAGTGGTGGCCGAGAGCAATGTGCGCCAGTTCATGGGTAAGGATCATCGCGAGAGACGCTTCGTCGGGCAGAACATCAATCATGCCGCGGCTCATCACGATCGTATGGCCGATCGTGAAGGACTCAAGCGGCGTGGTCAGCAGCACGCGGCAATGGATCTCCGGCTGAATATCCAGATTGTTCGTGACCATCACGTTGTTGACGACGGTCTGAAGAACCTTGTCTATCTCGCCCTCCGGCGCCAGCAATCCGATCTGTTGCAACCGGTCCAGTACGTTGAGTTCGGCCTGGTGCTCCCATGCGCGTTGCGCTTCGATCGGAGAGGCGTCCTGTGCCTTCGCGCTCTGGTCCTGCACGGACTGGGGCGCATCTACGGTGATCTCTGTGAATTCTGAATTGCGCCGGAGATCTTTCAGGTTGTAGCCCCAAAGGCGGGTCTGCGCTTTGTAATTCAGCGTCTGGCCAAGGCGGTACTTGAGATCGGACTCCTCCGAATAGATCAGCGAGGGCAGCCAGATGCCGGGACGAAGATTCTGTCGCCAACTATCAAAGTGCAGGTAGTAGCTGGATCGCGGATGAGGGGAATAGGTTCCGTTGAAGCGTACGATGTTGTAATCCTGATCTTCGATCCAGATGCGACCCAGAAAGCGACCTTTGCCGGCGTCTTTCTTGGGAGCCACGTCCATCACGATGCAACGGATCTCGCCCAGAAACTCCCGGCGCACAAAAGTGAAATCGTAATACTTGCGCTGGAAATCCTGGTCGAGGATCACCATCTGCGCGAAACCGAGAGGCAGAAACTTCATGGAGTAAACATTGCTCAATTTGCCGAGCATGCGCTTGCCGAGTCCCGCAGTGGTTGGCGACGTGAAGGCGCGATCATCGGCCCCTCCACCACTCATGTCAAGACGGCCTAGGAAATAGACGTCGCTCGCGGGCGTGGATGCGTTCAGCTCTTTATCTTCCTTCAGATTTTGAAGATAGGTCTCGACGAGGGGATGCAGGACCTTCATCTGGGCGAGAAAGAAGTGCTCGCGTTCGATGGTCCGGTCGATCACCTGCTCGAAGCTGGCGGCTCCCGCCGAGGTGTGTTCGGTCGCCGCGTCACGAGAGGAAAGCTGCGGATCCGTTTGCGTGTTCTGGCCGAACGAAAAAATAGAAAAACAGAGCGAAGCTAGGGCGACCAGAACGAGGGGGCGGCGTTCCATAGAGTTGTGCTCCATGTGGCTAGTTTGAATGAAATTTCGGTTAAGAAACAGGGTATCGCATTCCCGAACAGGAAGGACGGGAAATTATTTACACTTTGGGACACCCTGCAAAGTTAAGCCTTCGTAGTAATCCCTACGACGCCAGCTGAAACACGATGTGTAGAACCGCCTCAAAGTCCGCGGGTCGCCCGTCTTTCAGCGCCGGCTTGAACTGAATCTTCTCCGCCGCGTGAATCGCGGATTCATCCAATCCGTGGCCCAGACCCTGCATGACCTTCACGATCTTGATCTGCCCACTCGCGCCAAATACCACCTGGATCAGAACTTCGCCCTCTACTTTCAGTTGACGGCCCTCTTCGGTGTACACCGGGCGAGGCTTGTAAGTAATTTCAGCAGGAATTGTTTTAATGGCACTCTCGGAAGACTTGGATTTCACCGGCGCGGCAGCCACCACATCCGCATCGCCAAAGCCTCCTTGCCGGACTGTTCCGCGCGACGCCGAAATGGCGCCCGACCCGTCACCGGTGGCGATACCACTGCCGAAGCCTGCGCTCGCGACGATGCCGCGTCTGCCTCGCGATCCACCAGTTCCATTGCCAGAGCCTTCGCCCTTCGGCATGTCAAAGCTGCCTGCCTGCGCGATCGTTATTGCGCGGCCATGATTGTCTGAATTCGGCACACCGTTCGGATCGCCGAATCCTCCAGTCTGTATTTTTTCTGGCGCAGCAGCCAGAGTTGGTGTGGCCGAACTACCGTTAGAAAAAACATTGGTCTTGACGAGTTGCTTTGGAATCACCGGCTTGATATCAGGCAGAACTTCCTTGCTTGCTGTTACCGCCACCTTGGGTGGCTGAATATCTGGAACCACGGGCGACTTATGCTGCGTGAGTTCGACAGGGACGCGCAGAGCTTGCGGGCGCGGTGTGACCAGTTGAGCTAACTTGGGCGTCGAAAACACTCTCAAGGGAGCCGGCTTCTGAGGAATTGGGGCCGGCGTATCGACCAACCTGACAAAGTGGTAATCGTGCACGGGAAGAACGAGAACTTCAGGGTGCGCAATTGCCGCGACTATAAACAGAGTCACCACCAGCGACTGCATTCCATAGCTGACGACGAACCTTCCCCATCGAGTACTTGGTTCAGGAAGAAGGCCTAGGCTTAATTGGGAAACCTGGGAATTCATGTCCGGCACCTCAAATTGCCAGCTCTTTCCCTCCCCGAATGCTGAACGCCGAAGGAGCGAATTCAGTCTCGCCGGGAGACACAGAGGAAACAGCCTGCCTTGGTCAAGTGCACGCCGAAGGCCAATTTCGGCAATGTCCTTCACGTTAACTTGCTGGGAAGTGGCGACTTACGTTGGGATGCGCCTATCCTAGCAGATGCGAACTACAGGTTCGCAATATTTTTCATACTTAGGAGGGCAATGGAAACAGAAAATATGACCCAAAGATGAGGCAATAATTACCGGCTAGAAATGCCGAACCTCAGGCGCGAAGCGTGCTCGCCGCCGGCTTTTACTCTACTTCTTCCTCGTCGAGCTTGATGCGCAGGGACTTTAGGAATTTAAGGTCCTGATCGCTGATCTTGAGTTCGGGATTGGTACTCAGAGTTGAGACAAGAGATTTGTTTTCTGTGTTATTTTCGCCCTGTTTGCTTACCCCGATCGTGGCTTCGAGGACAAGAAAAATATCGTAGCCGCCTTCCTTGATGCGGGAGACGACTTCTGCGATCTGTTCGGAATCGGACAGGGACCCGTTGATGGCTTCGCCCAGTTCTTTCATTAGCTGCTTCAGTTGCTGGTCCACGGACCCCCCTTCGAATCGCCCCAAAAGACTGAAGTCACAACAGCTTGTGACGTCAGCCACAATTATTGTACGCCCGGCCACTGTTAAAATCGACAAATGATCGTGAGCCCAAAGCTTAAGAGGTTGGGGCTGATCCTGCGGGTTGCCTCGCAGCAGGTGGCGCGCAGCCGTACCGGCGGCGCGCTCATGAAAGGATTGCATGCCACGGCATCATCGCTGGGTAAAGTCCTGCACCAGCTCTGGCTGGAAGTGACCGGATTTACGTTTTTCGCGATTGCCGCCATCGGTGCCATCACCGGCTTTCGCGAATATGGGAAGTATCATGCCAGGCTGGAGACCAGTCCGGGCAGAGTGATTCTTGCGGCCTGTTTTACGCTGTCGTTCGCATGGTTTGGATTGAGCTCATTCCTGCGGATCAAGCGCAAGCAATGAGTGCACGGCTTCCGCACTGCGAATTTGACGGACAGTGATTTTTAGTACCAGGTGCTCTCATGAGCGATGATGTAAAGACTGAAGACGCAAAGACTGACGATCGTGCCGCGAAAGCCCGTGTAGTTCCTTCTACGAAAACAAAGCCGGTTCCGGCGGAGCAGCAAAACTCCTCGCATATCGTCGTGAATCCGCTCTATACCCCGATTGATCTCGCCGAGATGGATTACGACCGCGATCTCAGCTATCCCGGAGATTTTCCATTCACGCGCGGTGTGCAAGCGACCATGTATCGCGGCCGCCTTTGGACCATGCGCCAGTACGCGGGCATGGGCGATGCCGAAGAATCCAACAAGCGTTACAAATATCTCCTCGCCAATGGCACGACTGGCCTTTCGGTCGCCTTCGATCTGCCCACGCAGATCGGACTCGATTCGGATCACCCACTTGCGATAGGTGAAGTTGGAAAAGTTGGTGTGGCGATTGATTCCATCGAAGACATGCAGCGGCTTTTCGATGGCATCGAACTCACAAAAATTTCGACTTCGATGACGATCAACGCGACCGCATCGATTCTGCTCGCCTTGTATGTAGCAGTCGCGCGGCGACAGGGTGCGGACATTCGAAAACTTTCCGGCACCGTGCAAAATGATGTGCTCAAGGAATACATCGCCCGCGGCACCTATATTTATCCGCCGCATCAGGCCATGCGCATTATTACCGATCTTTTTGCTTGGACCAACGAAAACGTTCCCGACTGGAACACGATTTCTATTTCCGGCTATCACATGCGCGAGGCGGGTTCGACCGCCGTGCAGGAAGTCGCATTTACGCTCGGGAATGGCATTGCATACGTCGAAGCGGCGATGCGGGCTGGGCTCGACGTCGACAAGTTTGCTCCCCGCCTTTCGTTCTTCTTCAACGCGCACAATAATTTTCTCGAAGAAGTCGCCAAGTTTCGTGCCGCACGCCGCATGTGGGCGAGGATCATGCGTGAGAAATTCAAGGCGAAGAATCCAAAATCGTGGATGCTTCGCTTTCACACGCAGACCGCGGGCTCTACGCTCACCGCGCAGCAGCCGGAAAATAACATTGTTCGCACGGCGATCCAGGCCATGGCCGCTGTCTTGGGCGGAACTCAGTCCCTGCATACCAACTCCTACGACGAAGCGCTCGCTCTGCCGACCGAGCAATCGGCGCGTATCGCGCTCCGCACGCAGCAGGTCATCGCCTACGAATCCGGAGCTCCGCAAACCGTTGACCCGCTGGCAGGATCGTATTACGTCGAATCGCTCACCAACGAAATCGAAAAGCGGGCCAATGATTATCTGCAGAAGGTCGAAGCCATGGGCGGAATGCTAAAAGCGATCGAACGCGGATACGTGCAGCAGGAGATCCAGAACGCCGCCTACGAATACCAGCAGGCGGTCGACCGTGAGCAGGCAATCGTAGTCGGCGTCAACAAATTTCAGGGCGGAGAAGAGAAGCCCGTCCCGATCCAGCGCATCGACCCGGCGCTGGAACCGAAGCAGGTGGAGCGGTTGCGGGCGCTGCGCGCCAAACGCAATCCAGAGACGTGGCAGGCAGCGATCCGGGCGGTCGAAGACACGGCGAGATCAGGCGACAACCTGATGCCGCGCATCTTGAGCGCGGTTGAAGCTTGCGCCACCGTGGGCGAGATTTCCGACGCCATGCGGAAAGTGTTCGGGGAATATAAGGAAGCTGTGGTGATCTAAGAATGTTCCGAGGGCCAAGTCTGAGCAAGGTTGCGATGCGCTAGCGCCAGGACTCAGTCGACCGGTTTGTAATCACAGGCGCTGCGGCAATGTTCGCAATACAGCAGCCCGTCGGTACACAGCCGGATATCCAGCTCCGACTGGCAGAGTGCGCAATATTTGTCACAAGTACAACTTTTTTCGATCTGCTCGCATTGCATGCAGACAATCCGGCTGCGGCCTGGTTTGGTGGACATGGATCGAGTGTAATGGGGCCTCGGTGAGCCGCAAACGTCACCGAGGTAATGAGAATTGCGGATTGCAGAAGTCAGATTGCAGAAGTGAAACCTCAGGCCGCGGCAGCATCGTTAGAAGCTGGGCGTTTACTTCTGCAATCTGACTTCTGCAATCTGACTTTGTTCCCCTTCCTTGCCGCCTTTCCCGCGCAGGTGTTAACTTAAAAAGTTCCACATTCAGTCCACCACTGTTGTTGAGGGGTTTTTCTTGTCTGTCGCCCAATCCACTCCGCCGCTTGTACGCAAGACCGCGCTTGAATGCTGTCCATCGCCAGATGGGCGCGAAAATGGTCGAGTTTAACGGCTGGGATATGCCGGTTGAGTACCCGGCTTCCATCGGCTGTGGCATCGTCAATGAACACATGGCGGTGCGAAAGAGTGTCGGGATCTTCGACGTCAGCCATATGGGAGATATCCGGCTCGCCGGTCCGGGAGCGCTCGCGGCTGTCCAACATATCTCGATGAACGATGCCTCAAAGCTGGCGATCGGGCAGGCGCAGTACTCGGCTTTGCTTTATCCGCAGGGAACATTCGTCGATGACGTCATCGTTCACCGCCTTGGAGAACAGGAATACCTGCTCGTCATCAACGCCGGCACCCGCGAAAAGGATTTCAACTGGGTCCGCGATAATACGAATCATTTTGACTGCCAGGTCGAACACCTCTCCGACGACTTTACCCAGATTGCCATTCAGGGCCCGAAGGGCGTGGACGTCCTTCAGAAACTTACCGACGCCGACCTGAGCAAGGTGAAGTTTTATTGGGTCACGCGCGGGAAGCTCTGCGGGTTGGACAACATCCTCATGGGCCGCACCGGCTACACCGCCGAAGATGGATTCGAGATTTACATTCCTTCGCACGAAGCGACCAGCGCGATGGTCTGGTACGCAATTCTTGAGGCTGGAAAAGAGTTTGGGGTGATCCCTTGCGGCTTGGGCGCGCGCAACACGCTGCGGCTTGAGGGCAAGTTGCCTCTCTATGGACACGAAATTTCTGACACGATCAATGTCTGGGAAGCGGGCCTTGATCGTTTCTGCAAGATGGACAAGCCGGAATTCGTCGGGCGAGATGCATTGGAAAAAGCTCGCGGCGAAGGTCTGAAAAGAACGCTGGTCGGGCTCCAGATGGTAGACCGCGGAATTGCGCGCGACGGATATAAGGTTCTCGATTCGAGCGGGCGAGAGATTGGGTACGTCACCAGCGGATCGCCCGCGCCTTTCTTGAAGAAGAATATTGCCTTGGCCTATGTACCGCCGGAACAGGCCGCCGTGGGTAATACGGTGCAGGTCGAAGTTCGCGGGCAGGGCGTGAAAGCGGAAGTGGTCCCAACACCGTTTTACAAGCGTCCAAAGAAAGTGTGAACCGCAGGGGGAAAACAGGGAAGAAGCGGGCCAAGCGAATGGCGAACGACGAATAGCGAGCGACACACAGAGAACGACTAAGAACGAGGAGCGAGAACCGAATGTCTTATCCCACCGACCGCAAGTACACCAAAGAACATGAGTGGATCTCCACCGATGGAAAAATCGGCATCACCACCCACGCCCAGGATTCACTCGGCGACATCGTGTTTGTGGAGCTACCCAAAGTGGGAACGGAACTCACCGCCCGCAAGGCATTCGGCACCGTCGAGTCGGTGAAGGCGGTGTCGGATCTGTACGCTCCCGCCTCCGGCGCCGTGACAGAGGTGAACGGCGCACTGGCTACGGCCCCCGAGAACGTGAATAAAGATGCGCACGCCGCCTGGATGGTGAAGATCACGCTGAAAGATCCGTCCGAATTGAATGCGCTCCTCTCAGCCGAGGACTACGAAAAGTTTGTGAGTGAAGAGGCAGCACACTAGAAAGGCATTGCAGAAGTCAGAAGTCAGATTGCAGAAGTAAAGGCCTTTGATCCAATCGCCGCCGCTGGCTGCGTAGGGTTTTACTTCTGCAATCTGACAATCTGACTTCTGCAATTTGTGAAAAGCTCCACGGAAGTCAGTTCCCCAACGTGTCCAAATCGAAGTGGCAAGCTGCCGACATCTAATAAAGGTTCCTATGAGATATCTACCTAAATCTCCCTCCGACCGCGAAGCTATGCTCAAGGCGATCGGGATCCGTTCCGTGGACGAGCTTTTTTCGCCCATTCCGGCTGAATATCGTTTGGATCGCGACCTGGTCATCCCGCGGCAAATGGCG
Source organism: uncultured Acidobacteriaceae bacterium (assembly GCA_963822545.1). Classification (GTDB taxonomy): domain Bacteria; phylum Acidobacteriota; class Terriglobia; order Terriglobales; family Acidobacteriaceae; genus Acidiflorens. The sequence goes on along the minus strand of CAWGIB010000006.1, from coordinate 278,106 downwards.
GAATCGGAAATCGTCGATTGGTTCAAACAGCGCGCCAAGGAAAATGGCGACGGTTACACCAGCTTCCTCGGCGCCGGGGCCTACTTTCACTACCGCCCGGTGGTCATCGATGCACTCGTGCAGCGCGGCGAGTTCCTCACTTCGTACACTCCGTACCAAGCCGAGTTCGCCCAGGGAACGCTGCAGGCCATCTTCGAATTCCAAACCATGATTTCCGAGCTGACCGGCATGGACTTGGCGAACGCCTCCATGTACGACGGCTCAACCGGCGCCGCCGAGGCCGTGATGATGGCGGTCCGGGTCACCGGCAAACAGGGAGCGGTGATCGCTCGCAGCCTGCACCCCGAATATCGCGAGGTGATCACCACCTACGCCACGCACCAGGAAATCCCGCTGACCACCGTCCCGTACAAGGAATCGGGACAGATTGATCTGAAGGCACTTGAAGCAGCGATTGGTGACGATACCGCCTGCGTGCTGATCCAGTCGCCAAATTTTTTCGGCACCATTGAAGATGTCGACGCCATCGCCGACATTGCCCACAAACGCGGAGCGCTGCTGATTGTCTCTATTGCCGAAGCAGTTTCGCTCGGAATCGTCGAGCCGCCGCGGTCAGCCGACATCGTCGCCATGGAAGCACAGTCATTCGGTGTGCCGCTCGGCTTCGGTGGTCCCTACTGCGGCGTTCTTGCCACGAAAGAAAAATTCGTCCGCCAGATGCCGGGCCGTCTCGCCGGTCAAACCACCGACAAGAACGGCAAGCGCGGATTTGTTCTCACCCTCGCGACCCGCGAGCAGCACATCCGCCGCGAGAAAGCGACGTCCAACATCTGCACGAATCAGGCCCTCGTCGCGCTCATGGTGAACATCTTCATGACGGTCTACGGCAAAGTCGGACTCCGCGAACTCGCTAAGCAGAACTTGGCAAAGACCGCATATGCCGCTGACCAATTCAGCAAACATGCCAAGGTCCTCTTCAAAGGTGCGCCGCGATTCAACGAGTTTGTAGTCGAGTCTAGTGAAGATCCTTACGCGATCAATTCGCGACTGCTCGGCCACAAGATTGTCGGTGGCTTTCCACTGAAGAAGTTCTATCCCGAACTCGGCAATGCCGCGCTCTGGTGCTGTACCGAGCTGACCACTCGCTCGATGATCGATACCGCGGTCGGCCTTGTCGCCGACAGCGAACGCGCAGTGAGAAGTATGAAGGAAGTTGAGGAGGTGGCGCGATGAAGCACATGACCCGCAAAGCCACGCGTCACATCAGCCAGAACGAAGGCTTGATCTTCGAGAAGTCATCTCCCGGCAAGGCAGCCTGGAAGTTGCCGCCGCTTGACGTCCCGGAGGTCGACACCGCGAAAATGCTGGGCAAGCAGGAGCGCAAAGACCTCGGCTCCATGCCCGAAGTCAGCGAGATCGAAATTATCCGTCACTTCACGCGCCTTTCGACGTGGAACTATGCCATCGATCTCGGCATGTATCCACTCGGCTCCTGCACCATGAAGTACAACCCGCGCGTGAACGAAGCCGTGTCGCGTATCGAAGGCCTCGCCAACGGACATCCTTACCAAGCCGGAAAAGTTTCGCAGGGCGCAATGCGCATCATGAAGACGCTCAGTGACTGTCTCCTCGAAATCACTGGCATGGACGCGATTACTCTGCAGCCGGCCGCCGGTGCCCAGGGAGAGTTGACTGGCCTCCTGATGGTGCGCGCCTATCACCAGTCGCAAGGCAACGCGCGCAAAAAGATTCTGATTCCCGATTCCGCGCACGGCACTAATCCTGCCACTGCCGCAACCGTAGGCTATGCGGTCGAGAATTTGAAGTCGAACAGTCGCGGGATGGTCGATGTTGCCGCCCTCGAATCGCAGATGAATGAAGATGTCGCCGCGCTCATGGTGACGAACCCCAATACGCTGGGTGTCTTCGAGCAGGAAATCCACAAAATCGCCGAGCTCCTGCATGCCAAGGGCGGCCTCCTCTACATGGATGGCGCCAATATGAATGCCCTAGTCGGCAAAACCCGCCCCGGAGATTTCGGCGTCGACGTCATGCACCTCAACCTGCACAAGACTTTTTCGACGCCGCACGGGGGAGGCGGCCCGGGCTCCGGTCCGGTTGCGGTGAAGAAAATTCTTGAGCCGTTCCTGCCCACGCCTGTCGTCATCACGAAGCCTGACGGCACGCTGGGCTTTGAATACAACCGCCCACAGTCAGTCGGCCGCGTGCGCGCCTTCTATGGCAACTTCGGAATGTTTATCCGAGCGCTCGCTTATATTTTTGCGAACGGCCCCGACGGCCTGCGCCAGACGACCGAAGACGCTGTCCTCAACGCCAACTACATTCGCAAGGGACTCGAAGGTGTGTACGACCTGCCTTACTCAACTCCCTCCATGCACGAGGTCGTCTTCAGCGACAAGGTGCAAGCCAAGAAAGGCGTGCGCACCATGGATGTTGCCAAGCGCCTGATCGATTACGGATTCCATCCCTACACGACGGCATTTCCTCTGATCGTTCCCGGTGCTCTGATGATTGAACCCACCGAGAGCGAGCCAAAAGAAGAGTTGGACCTCTTCATCGAAGCGATGAAGTCGATTGCGGAAGAAGTCGAAGAGGATGCGCAGTACGTATTAGCCGCTCCGCACAATACGCGTATCTCGCGTCTTGACGAAACGGCCGCGGCTCGTAAACCAGTGTTGCGGTGGAAACCAGAGAACGTGTAGGGACGACCGCCTCGGCCGTCCAAGTCGAGCACAGCTCTGCGTCTCGGGAGCAGGCTAGGTCCTAGAAGAAGTCAGGGCTTCCAAACAGCAGGATAACTGTCTGCCTTCGTAAGCTTTGTTACCGGGGTTGTGGAGGAGCCGGTGGCTGGCATGACCCATACATTTCGCACAGGGCCGTCGGTATCACTCCCATCGAGATCGCGGTAAGAGATGTAGGAAATCTGCGACCCGTCGGGCGACCACGTTGCTCCATAGGCGCTGGTATTGTTTAGTTTGGTGAGGGGCAGAGCGTTCGAACCATCGGCATTCATCACCCACACGTCGATCTGGTTATGAGAATTATCCTTGCCATCCAGCGTACGAGTCGATTCGAAAAGCAGTTTGGTGCCGTCCGGCGACCAACCGTCCACATAATTCATCGACATCGTGAGATTTGTAAGAGTGGTCAGGCCGGAACCGTCGGGATGGGCCATCCAAATATTGTTATTGGTAATTGTAAATAACACTTCGCTTCCATCCTTGGACCAAAGGATTGTCTGAGCGTAAGCAAGAAGAGCGGTCAGTTGTGTAAGAGCGACGGAGCCGGAACCGTTGGCGTTCATTACCCAAATATTCTGGTCCGTGAAGCCTGTGTCGCTGCCGTCGAGCAAGCGTTGTGATTCATAGGCGATCTTGGTGCCGTCGGGAGACCAGTTTGGATAGGTGCTGGCCGCTTCGAGCGACGTCAACTGGGTGAGTGGCAAGTCGTTCGAGCCATCGGTGTTCATCAACCAGATATTGTAGGGAACCGAGCTCTGGGTGTCGCTTCCATCGAGCGCGCGCTGCGAATGGTAGGCGATCTTAGTCCCGTCCGGAGACCAAACCGGCGCAAAGCAATCCATTTGCGGCTTCGTCATGTTCGTAAGGGGAGTCGCTCCCGAGCCATCGGCATTCATGACCCAGATGTTGTGGACACCGTAGACCGTATTCGACCCGTTACTGCCGTCCAAAGCGCGACTCGAACTGTACAAAATCTTTGTACCGTCCGAAGACCACACTGCGTCCAGGCTGTCGGCCGGATATGCAGCGCTCGTCAGCTGAGTGAGTGCGGCTAAGCCGGACCCGTCCGACTGGATCGACCAGATATTGAATACGCCGTCATTGCTCAAATCCTGGCCGTTTAAATTGCGGCCTGATCGGAACAGGATGGTGCCGACTGTTCCTCCTCCTCCTCCCGTTCCGCTATTGGATTGACTGCCGCCACAAGCGGATAAAGCCAGCAACAACGTCATAGGGAGCAGAAGGGAAAGACCGCAAGCCCTGCGAAGGGACCGTAACTGGCCTGTATTGAACATGGAGGGCTCCCGAGGCTAGGTTCCGACGATGAGTATAACTCTGCCTAATTACTCGTGGAGTAAATGCGGGTAATACAAAAAGCCCCGAGGGCGTCCGGCCCTCGGGGGCTAATTGGCGAACGACACAAGGAGGTTACGCCTCCGCCGCAGCGCCTTTGATCGTCCACCGTAACTGCGGCGGCAACTTTGCAGTATTCTTCGGCAAAATGTCCAAATAGATTACTGAGTACCGGAAGACCAGTGCCGCGATGGTCAGCACCATCAGCGTCGCCGCAAATTCCGTCCACTGCGGCACGTAATAAACTCCCGAACTGCGCTGCAGTCCCGTCACCGACACGTCGATCCGGTTGGTCATGAACCCGGCCACCACCAGCGCGCAGGCCCAATACAGTTTCTGCGGATTGTTCCGGATCTTCTCCATGTTCAGCAGCACGATCGGCGCGATCACCAGTAGTACTACTTCTGCCCAGAATGAGAACGTCTCCTCTCGCCACATCCAGAGATACGGCAGCGCGCCATTCCGCGAGAGATCGACCGCCCGGAAGATCGCGTAGATGGCGAGCAGCGGCGCAATGACCCGGCTTACTTCCGTCAGGATCCGTGGATCCAGTTTGACGTCAAGCGAGCGGATCGACAGATACAACGCCATGATGGTGACCGCCAACCCAGCCGGAATTGCTGAAAGGTAAAACAACGTAGTCAAGTTCGGGCTGTACCAGAGCGGATCGAGTTTGCCCTTGGTCAGCAGGTAGAGTCCGCCCAGGAAAGACTGGTGAAGCGACGAGAGCACCACTCCGATCAGGACGAGCCCGATCAGAATCTCGTGATGCCACTTCAAATACAGCGTCCGCAAGCCAGTCCATGGAATCTTCTCGACCAGCGCCGGCGAGAATTCCAGTGCCAGTACGGTTGAGTACAGCATCACGCACCAGGAAACTTCGAACAGCATCGAGTGCCGGTTCCACATCACAATCGGATGCCAGATACGCCACGGCAATCCGAGTTCATACATCATGCCGGCAATCACGCTGGAGTAGCCGAGGAACGACACCAGCACCGCAGCCCGCGTTACCGGACGGTATCGCTCGAAGCCGAGCAGGTAGACAGCTGCTGCGATAGCAAATCCTCCGGCGGAAAGACCGACTCCGCAGAGAGTGCCGATTCCTACCCACAATCCCCATGGTTGGGCATCGGTCAGGTGAGTTGCTTTGGCGAAGCCAAGTGCGAAACGGGCGTAAGTGGCATAAAGCCCTGCCGCGAAAATCAGTGCCACTATCGTGCGCCACAATGTCATTTTGGGCAGCTCGCGTGTCATAACTAGCTCCTTTCCGTATGTGTTTCGTTGTCGCTGCTCGCGTCCGTGGTGGGTCGCCGTGGATAAGCAATCGTGCCTTCCACTCTCGCCACGGCCTCGCGCCGCTGCGTGATCCAGTAGAGACCGGCCAGCAGGCTGCCTCCTACCATGACCACTGTCGGAACATCACCCAACGCGTTGGCGGTCAGCACCGGCATTGCTTGTTTCGGTGCGGCAGCGAAGCCGAGGCTTTCAAATGGCACGTCGGAGATGAAGAACACCGAAGTCCCGCCGGCTTCTTCACTTCCGTAAATATGCTTCACGTATCCACCGCCCAGAATGCGGCGCTCGGCTTCTTCGAGAATGTCGTCGCGCCAGCCCACGGTCGAAGCACCGGTCGGGCACGCTTCTACGCACGCAGGCGGTTGACCCTTTTCCTGACGTGCCGCGCACATGTCGCACTTCTTCACGTAAGGGACAAGCTTCGTCCATTCATAACGCGGCACGCTGAATGGGCATGCCACCAGGCAGTAGCGGCACCCGATGCACTTTGCTGCATCGTAGGTGACCGGTCCAAGCGCGGTTTTCTTCAGTGCGCCCACCAGGCACGCCGAAGCGCATGCCGGTTCCTGACAGTGATTGCACATCTTGCGGACGAACTTCGGGCCGTGCTCTTCAATCACCGTTAAGTTGGTGGGCGACAGCTTCGGCTCGCTCTCTGCCGGGAAGCCGTGCACCTGCTTGCAGGCCTGCTCGCAACTCCGGCAGCCGATGCATTTGGTGATATCTACCAGGATTGCTCTTGTGCGTTCCATACTCTCCTCTTTCTCGTCAATGGCTCGTGCGACCTCGCGCATCGCTTCGTCGCTTCGTTAGGACAGGAAAAATTCGCGAAGCAGATTCTGTCGAATGTCCGGCTCAACTCGCGCCAGCAGCCCTGCTTCCGGCAACCCACCATCGGCAGCCATCGCCTGCGCCATTTGCGGCACCATGGTGGTCAGCCGCGTCACACAGTTCTGCAGCCAGGGGGCAACCATCGGTCCCTGCACGAGATTTTTCTGGTTCACAGGCAGGTCGGGAGACTTCACCATGGCGATCCATCCCTTCTCATAGGGATCGTGCGCGATATTCTTTGGATCCTCGACTGCATCGTGATTGATGGCCGTGATTACGCCTTCGATCGGAGACACCAGATCGATCGCCGTCTTACCGGAATGAATCGTCATGACCTTCTGGCCCTGGCGCACCCACCGGTTTTCGCCAATCACGTCCACGCGATCGATCTTCCCAATCAGATTGGCGGCAAAACTGTCGATCCCAATGCGCGCGTCATCTGGCCCTTCTTTCAAACTCCAGGTGTGTCCGGGATGAAACCAATATCCCTGTGGAATCGCCAATCCAGATGAGCGTTCCATCTTTGGAGTAGCGATGCGCCCAGGGGCGGTCTGCGGACGTGCCTCCGCAAACTCAAAGGTTTCGGGAGACCGGAAATAACTGATCGTGATAATCACGAGAAACATCAGCAGGACAAAAAGAATAGACATAAGATCCTCCAATTTTCAGGGGACGTCGTTTTTCCCCGAACTCCTTCAGGCTTGCGTTCATCGACTTTGCGCCTTTGCGTTGCCTGTTTCACACCTATGTATGTGCACGCGGTCGCCAAACTCGAAGGCAGAAAGGGCGGCTATAGGAATCATTTCGTTAGGAGAGTTTTCAACGACTTAACAAACGGAGCGATCTGCTCACCATAGCAATTTGCTAGCGCGTTCTACGGGCCAAAGGTAAGTACTGCATTTTGCAGGGGTGTCGAATTGCCGAATCGAGACCACATCCTCCGGACAGGAGGTTCGGGCGATTTCAGGCTGGCTCTGAACACGGCTCCAGTAGCCTCTTGTTAGAATCGCTAAGGACGATCCGATGCCCGAGAATTCCACCAAATCCGAAGCCAGCCGCAAGAGTGCGGAAAACCACTACTACGCCGCCCTTGACCATGTGGCTGAGGGACATGACGAGTTGGCGGTCGAGGAATACCGCAATGCGCTGGCCGACGATCCCACCTTTACCGACGCCCTCCATGGTCTGAGCCGCGCCTTGCAGAACCTGAACAGGCTCGACGAAGCCATCGAGGTTTCCAATCGCTTGGCCGAACTCGATCCGGACGATGTTCTTGCCCACACCAGCCTTTCGATCATCTATCAGAAAAAGGGAATGGTGCCGGAGGCCGAGGCTGAAGCCAACAAGGCGCGAATTCTGGGATGGAAGCAACAATTGAAGAAAGGCAGCGCCGACTAAACCCGCAATGTCGCCAGTCGTTGCGCCATGGTGTACACTTCCGAGACTCAGGAAGCACGCTGTGATACCTGATGGGGGTCTGATGCAACTGCGTCTCGAGAGCCGTCCAGTTGGAGATGTGCTGATCGTTCAGTGTCACGGGCGAATCGTCGCCGGCAATGAAGTGTTCACCCTGCATTCCTCGGTCGGAGATTCAATCGTGAAGTACGGCGACATCGTCCTGCAGCTCGATAATGTGGAATTCGTCGACAGCAGCGGACTCGGAGCCTTGGTACGCCTGATGCAAGCCGCGCGTGCCAAAGGCGGCGATCTCAAACTGAGTGGCGTATGTACCCGGACCCGCAAGACGCTCGAGATGACAGGCCTGCATTCGCAATTCGAAATCTACGAAGCCGTGGAAGAAGCAATTACTGCAGCTTATCTGGGTTCGAAATATTCACGAGGAATTGCCGGAGACAACCGGCCACGAATTCTGTGTGTGTACGAATCGAACGACGTTTGCACGTTCCTGCGCGAGGTTCTTTGCGCCGCCGGCTATAACGCACTTACCACCATGAGCATCGACGACGCCCGCATTCTTCTGAAGGCTACTAAGGCGAAATCAGTGGTGATGTCGCATAAAATGCAGTCCGTCTACGGGAAGCCGACCCGCAAGTTGCTGGAAGACATCGATCCCGCGGTCAAAATATTTGTTCTGGATGAAAATTTCTCTGCGCAAGACCCCGGAGAAGCAGCGGAAAAACTACTGGGGCAGCTGACTGCTCACCATAGCCAATCACAGATTAAGTCCTGACCCACCTCAGATATCGGCTCGCCCTGACTAGCCGGACTGCGTCAACTTTGGGCGCTGCCTCTCAGCCTAAAGCCCAGAGCCTAAAGCCTAAACCCTCGTGTGACATACATCACAACCGCCAGTGACCCGTCTCACGGCCTCACGTTCGCACCTCCCCTAATCTTTCATCAGGGTGAGGTTATCTCCATGAAGGTTCTTGAAGAAAACAAAGCCGTAAGCGCGGTCACCGAACGGCCAGCGCAACATTCCGCCAAGGGCGAATTCAAGCCTCGACTCATCTTCTGGGAAGTCACCAAGGGTTGCAATCTGCGTTGCGTCCACTGTCGCGCCACAGCCACCGAACTCAGTTCGCCGACTGACCTTCCGACTGCGAAGGCGCTCGACATTATCGATCAGATCGCTGCTCACTCGAATCCGATCCTTGTCCTTAGCGGCGGCGAACCGCTGTATCGTTCCGACATTTTTCAACTCGCCAAGTATGCCAACGACAAGGGATTGCGCGTAGCTCTCGCGACTAACGGAACGCTCGTGACCAAGGAAGTTGCCCGCATGATCGCGGACTCCGGCGTAAAGCGCGTCTCGATCAGCCTTGACGGAGCCGACGCAATGACCCACGACAGTTTCCGGGGAATTCCCGGAGCATTCGAAGCGGCGTTGCACGGTTTTCGTAACCTGAAGGAAGTTGGCATGTCGGTGCAGATCAACATGACCATCGCGCGCCACAATGCCGATCAGCTCCCTCGGGTGCTCGAGCTGGCAAAGACCGTTGGAGCGGACGCGCTCCACACCTTCCTGCTCGTTCCTGTGGGCTGTGGCGTGGATATTGCCGCCGATCAGATGGTCCCTCCCGAAGAATATGAGGCGATGCTGAACTGGTTCTACGATCGCTCGCTGGAAGGTGGCATCGAACTCAAAGCAACGTGCGCGCCGCACTATTTCCGCGTGGTGCGCCAGCGCCGCGTCGCCGACCGCCATGCAGCCGAAGCCGCAGCCAAGGCCGGAACAAACAACGCAGCATACTAACGACGTCCCGCAGAATCCTGCTGCCATTGGTCCCGCCGACACGCTTATGCCCGGAGGAACGGGCATTCTACTTCGACCGCAAGCGCCGCCTCCTGGCAATCACACTGGACATCCTACGGGCCATCCCGGAGGACATCCGGGCGGAAATCCGAACGACATGAACGCAATGACCAAGGGATGTCTGGCAGGAACCGGTGTCTGCTTCGTGTCGCATGAAGGCGAAGTTTTCCCTTGTGGCTATCTGCCGGCGATCGCTGGCGACCTGCGCAAGGAAAAGTTCGCAGATATCTGGGCCAATGCAAAAGTCTTCAACGAACTGCGCGACACCGATAACCTGACAGGGAAGTGTGGCTGCTGCGAGTTCCGAAATGTCTGTATGGGATGTCGCGCGCGCGCGTATGCCGCGAGCGGCGATTACCTGGCCGAAGAACCCTTCTGTGTCTACGAGCCCAAATCGCCCGCGCTGCGAGCGAAGCTCACGCAGATCACTCACTGATTTCGCCCTCCTCCTGAAGGCGTGGGAAGAGCGTCACACCGCTCTTCCCGTTTTTAATTTTGGGGTGAGGATTATTTCAGAGAGGTTTCTGATCGTTCTCGTCGATCTTGTCGAGAATTCCAGTTGCAACATCCAGAATTTCCTGGTCAAGTTTGCGGTTGGAAGCAATCGCCTCCGCCAGAGGGATGGAAATAATCTTGTTGCCCCGTAACGCAGCCATGTGTCCAAATTCGCCGCGATGTACCATGTCGATCGCGCCGAGGCCATAGCGAGTAGCGAGCACACGGTCAAACGAACTGGGCGAGCCGCCGCGCTGGATATGTCCTAACACCACCGAGCGCGTCTCGAACCCAGTACGCTTTTCGATTTCGCGAGCCAGCACCGATCCGATCCCGCCCAGACGCAGATGGCCGAATTCATCGCGCCCCACATCCTGCAGAACGGGTGCTCCATCGTGCATTTCGAGTCCACCGGCGAACTTTGCGCCTTCCGCGGCAACCACGATGCTGAAGTATCGTCCGCGCGCGTGACGCTGGCGAATCAATTCGGCAACTTGATCAATGTCGAACGGAACTTCCGGAACAAGAATGACGTCCGCGCCGCCCGCAATGCCGCTATAGGCCGCAATCCACCCCGAGTCGCGTCCCATCACTTCCACGACGATCACGCGATTGTGAGCCTCCGCAGTGGTGTGTACGCGGTCAATCGCGCTGGTGGCTACGTTCACCGCGGTGTCGAAGCCGAAAGTGAAATCCGTTCCTGCCAGATCGTTGTCAATGGTTTTGGGAACTCCCACGACTTTCACGCCGTTGGCGAAGAGTTTTTGCGCGACAGAGAGCGTGTCATCGCCGCCGATGGCGATCAGAGCGTCGCAGCAGTGCGCCTTTAAATTGTGCATGCAGCGTTCCAACCCGCTCGGATGCTTCGCCGGATTTGTGCGCGAGGTTCGAAGTATCGTTCCGCCCCGCGGAAGAATTCCGCCGACCGTTGCGAGATCGAGGGCCATGGTTTTGTCCTCGACCAACCCGCGCCAGCCTTCCATGAATCCCACGAATTCGTCCTCATAGTGGAAGGTTCCTTTGCGCACGATTGCGCGGATTACTGCATTCAGTCCGGGGCAGTCGCCGCCGCCGGTTAAGACACCGATCTTCATTGCTTCTCCTGCATATAAGGTATCTGTTCTCGCCACGGCGGATTCCATCCACCTTGGTCGTCTGTTTGAAGAATGGCGCGGAACTTATAAGGTTATCATGCGAGATTATGGGAGCTTGGAAACTCTGTGTGCATCAGTTGTCTTCGAAACGTGATCCTGAGGGGAAAAGTCCGCTGCTAATCTCTAGGGGATTGACCTAATTGCGATTACCAGGAAGACCCTAAGACAACACTCGGTTCGTCTTCGTAATATTGGGGTATTGTCATGGAAGGGCGTCGACTTGAAGACCGGATTCGCGAGATGTGTCGCAAGGCACTCCACGCCCAAAGCTCGGACTTGGACTCAGTGTTCACAGAACTGAAGTCAGCGCTGCACGAGCATGCCCAAAGGCTAAGAGGTGTGGCAGCAAGAAAGCTGACGACCAACAAGGCTCAACCTCCAGAGAGACGCTCCGCTTGAGCTTAATCGGTTGAATCTGATTCAACTCCCATTCTGTTTCCAGAGATGATATTCACTCCGTTAACATCGCGCCCGTCAAATCGCTGATGCGTTCGATGCGATGTTCGCGGCAATACGTCCTCAATTCTTCTACTAGCGTTTCGGTGGCGACTGGATCAAAGTAGCTTGCCGTCCCCACCTGGACTGCGCTCGCGCCCGCGAGCATAAACTCGACCACATCGACTGGAGTAGCGATGCCGCCCATCCCGATCACAGGGATTTTTACAGCATGAGCTGCGTCATAAACCATGCGCAGCGCGATCGGCTTGATGGCAGGGCCGGAGAGGCCTCCCGTTACGTTCGCGATCCGCGGCTTTCTTGTTTCGGCATCGATGGCCATGGCTAGAAATGTGTTGACCAGCGAAATAGCATCCGCGCCAGCCTCTTCGGCGACGTGCGCCATGAGCGCAATCGAAGTAACGTTAGGCGAGAGCTTCACGATCAGAGGATGTGCAGACGCGCGTTTCACCGTCCGCACCACTTCGTCGAGCAAATGGGGATCGCTGCCAAACTGAATTCCTCCATGCGCCGTGTTGGGGCAAGAGACGTTCAGTTCGTAAGCCGCGATTCCAACCCCCTGATTCAGAATTTCAATCGTGCGCTCGTAATCGGCGCGCGTGTATCCGAACACGTTGGCGAATACCACGACATTCTGTTTTTCGCGTAGAGCCGGCAGCTTTTCTTCAAGGAAAGCCTGCGCTCCAATATTTTGAAGCCCGATGGCGTTCAGCATTCCCGCGGCGGTCTCATACAGTCGGGGTGGAGGATTGCCAGTCATCGGCTCGGCCGAGAGTCCTTTGACGACGAGCCCACCCAAGCGATCAAGATGAACGATGTCGTCGAACTCGATGCCGTATCCGAAGGTTCCAGACGCGGCGATGATGGGATTCTTCAGTTCAAGTCCAGCGACACTGACGCGCAAGTCAGGATTGTTGGGGTTGCCGGTGTGGGGGGAAGAAGCAGGGCTCACGGCTTCGCTCCGGTGGCGGGAGTGGGGACGAACCGGTGAGGAGGAGCCACAGCCTCCACGAGCACTCGTCCTGTAGCTTCCGCCGGTGCATTGATCCCGAGCAGGGAAGCAAGTGTTACCGTCAGATCAACCGGTTCGGCATGCGTGCGATAAATTCCCGGCTGAAATGCGAGACCATAGAAAGCAAGCGGCACATGGGTATCGTAGGTAAAAGGAGTGGCATGATCGGTACCCTTCAAGCCTCCTACCTGAAATGGATTCGGAACTCCCATCACGTACCAGCCGCCAATTGGAGAGTAGCTGTGTGCGTAACGCCGTCCCATTTCAGTATTCGGAACTCCGCGTTCTCCGTGCGCTAGTTGCGACTTCGTAAAGTATCCCGTCATCCCCACTTGCTTCATGGCTTCGCCCGCCTCTGACTCAGCGTCGGCTTCTTTTCGTCCGGCACTTGCAAAGGCCTCGTCATTCAACCACGCCGTTGGATAATCCAGTTCCAGAACGTAGTCGGTGGTCTTGCCGTATTTTTTGGAGAGAAGAGAATTGATTTGTTCCCGCATAGCCTTGCCGTCCAGATTGGCCGCGGGCAGACGAAGATTTTTCGCTACCTCTGGCAGCGGCGCAATCCCATGGTCGGCAGAGAGCGCCATCCAGATGTTCGCCAGACCGACTTGATGTCCAAGGAATCCAATGAACTGCGCGAGCTGCCGATCCAGTTCGAGCGCCATGCTGCTCATTTGGGGAGAATCCGGACCAACCTGGTGACCAAGAATGTCGTTGGCGGAAAGGCTGACGACGAGCAGATCGGTGGACGCGCCCGCACCCAGTTTTTCATAGAGCACGAGTTCCTTTGCAAATTCAAACTGATAGTCATTCGCAAATGGCGTGGATCCAACGACTTCATAGAAGCCGGCTGGTTTTCCGTCTTTGCCATTGCGAGGCGATGTCGACCCGAGCACGTGGCCGCTGGTATCTTTCCACTCGCGATTCCAATATTTGTCCGCGCGGTTCGATTCGTTGAACTTGCGCGCCCACTCCGGAAGCTCCGGGCGGTAAAAGGTGGATGTAATCCAAGTGCCAGTTTTTCCGTCAATCCAGTAAGCGCCGTCGGCGGAGAATCCGCCGGGCAAGATGGCCGCCCGGTCTTTGAGCGAGACGGCAAAGACGCGGGCCTTCCCACCCGTGGCGAGCTTTAATTCATCTCCCAGCGTATCGCCCATCAAATTGTGAGGCGAGGCGCCGGTCCCACCGCTCTCGATACCCACGATTTTCGTGCTGTCATCTTCGACCGACGATAACTCGCTTTTTCTTTTGCGGATCCCACCACTCGTTGGCAACAATGCCGTGTCCGCTGGTATAGCTTCCCGTGAAAAGGGTGGCGTGCCCAGGAGCGGTGCGCGTGTTCGCGTAGTCGTAGTTGCAGTCCGTGAAGTATGCGCCGCGTTCCAGAAATGTACGGAACCCTCCGTCACCAAATTGATCGTGATAGCGCTCCAGGTAATCGCCGCGAAACTGGTCAATGACGATGACGACAACCAGCTTGGGATGGGCGTTGTAGGCGGACGCGAAAGCGGCAGAAATCGAGAGCAGCAAAAACAATATCGCGGACAGGGACCGGGGAAGTCTCATCGCGACTTAGTTTACCGTACAAAAGACGGGAAACCGCAGAGAACGCAGAGGCCGCCGAGCTTTTTCACCTGTTCCACTCCGCCCACTCCACTTTCGTGTGCAGTTCAAAGTTTAAATGTCGGCCTCCACGAACCCCCGCTTTTCGGCTAAAGTTAATGCACAATGCTCGATCTGAATTTTGTTCGCGACAACCTTTCTTTGGTTGAGGAGAAGCTGCGCCAACGCGGCATGAATCCCGCCGATGTGCTGAAGGATTTTCAGACGATCGATGCCGAGCGCCGGCAGGCCATCACGCAGTCAGAAACGCTTAAAGCAAAGCGTAACCAGGCTTCTGAAGAGATCGCCAAGGCAAAGAAGAGCGGGCAGGATGCTTCCGCGCAGATCCTGGCAACGAAGGAAATGCGGGAACAGATTCAGGAGCTCGAGAAAAAGTCAACGGATGCAGACGCGCGCCTGCGCGAAATTCTGACCGCGCTACCGAATCTTCCCAATGACGCTGTGCCGGTAGGAAAGAGCGAGGCTGACAACGTGGAAGCCCGCCGCTGGGGCACCGCGCCCACATTTGATTTCAAGCCGAAGCCGCACTGGGAACTTGGCGAACATCTGGCAGTATTCGATTTGGAACGCGCCGCCAAAATTACCGGAGCCCGCTTCGCGGTTTATTGGGGCTTGGGGGCACGCCTGGAGCGGGCGCTCGCGAACTTCATGCTCGACCTGCATACTGGCGAGCATGGCTACACCGAGGTTCTTCCTCCGCTTCATGGTGAATTCGGAGTCGATGTATGGAACTGGCCAACTCCCCAAGTTCGCGCAGGATCTTTTTCGTGTGCCGCATGGCGAAAAAGATTTGTGGCTGATTCCCACCGCCGAGGTTCCAGTCACGAATCTTTATCGCGACGAGGTTCTCGACGCGGCCAAGTTGCCCATCAGCCTGACCGCGTATACACGCCCTGCTTTCGCAGTGAGGCAGGTTCTTACGGAAAAGATGTTCGAGGGATTATCCGCCAGCATCAGTTTCAGAAAGTGGAACTGGTGAAGTTTTCGCGCCCCGAGGCCTCCTACGAGGAACTCGAAAAGCTGACCCATAATGCAGAGACCGTCCTGCAGAAACTTGGATTGCACTATCGCGTGATGACGCTCAGCACCGCCGACATAGGATTTTCCGCGGCTAAAACGTATGACATTGAAGTTTGGCTGCCCGGACAGGGGTTGTTCCGGGAGATTTCATCATGCTCGAATTTCGAGAGCTTTCAGGCACGCCGGGCAAACATCCGCTACCGGCCAGAGGGGAAGAACAAGACTGAACTCGTCCATACCTTAAATGGCAGTGGCTCAGCCGTCGGACGAACCTGGGTCGCGATCGTGGAAAATTATCAGCAAGCCGACGGCAGTGTCATCATTCCTGAGGCGCTTCGGCCCTACATGGGCACCGATCGCATCACACAAAGGAGCGTTTAAGCTTGGCCCCGGCACCTTCCCGTCGTCAGGGCACACGCCACGGCAAATTTGCTATCGCATGAAATCCCACATAAACTTGCAACGGTCAGAAGCAATCTTGGCGGCGCCGGAACTCGCCGTCTCTCCCATGGGCGCGATGTGGCGCACAATTCGCGGATACATTCTGTGGTCGTACGAGCGTGGCAGCCTGCACTACGACATCATGGTCACGCTCATTCTGCTGTTCGTGTTTGTCTCGCCCCACTTCATCAACTTCAAAGACAAGCCCGTGGAACGCAACCCTCGATCAACCGGCGTGCTGGTCATTCCCGATGAAAAAGGCGGGTTTATCTACAAGATCCCCGCTGCGGCCGTGAATTCCGGGACGGACCGAGGACATCCGCACACAGTTGGAGCGAATCATAGAACCGATTGCTGGTGCGGTCAGCATCACCCGCTATGAGCCGGTGAAAGATGCGAGCGGGAATACCCAAGCCTACAAAGTATGGGTCGACAAAGAATGAAGTTCGCCTTCACAGCATTGGATAGCTTTGCGGTGCTTGCCGCCGCGGCATGGTCGCAGGAAGACGCTGCCGGACTCGAACGCGTGCTTGCCGGAATGGACGCATCCGCGAAGAATTTTCGTACCGCCGAGGCCAATTTCACGGGAGATCAGTACACCAAGGTTGTGGACGAGACCGAGACACAAAAAGGAAAGCTTTACTTCCAGCGTCATGGGAACGATGTCGACATGGCGGCGGATTTCAGCGAGCCCAGACAATACGCGATTTATTCGAATGGCAAGGCGCAGGTCTACAATCCGAAAACCGACATGGTCAATGAGTACAAAACAGGAAAGAATCGCGAGCAGGTGGAAGCGTTCCTGTTGCTCGGCTTTGGCGGCGGCGGACACTCGTTACTCAACACCTACGACGTAAAGTATCTGGGCATGGAAAAGATCAACGCTGTGAACGCCGCGAAACTTGAATTGATTCCCAAGTCCAAGCAACTACAAAATAATATTTCCCACATTCTGCTTTGGATCGATCCCGCGCAAGGAGTGTCGGTGCAACAGCAGATGTTTTTTCCGGGTGGAGATTATCGCCTTGCGAAGTATTCCGACATCAAGATTAATCAGAAGCTCCCAGACAGCGCTTTTAAGCTGAAAACAACGCCGAAAACAAAGGTCGTTTCGCCGCAGGATTAGTTGCATTGACAAAGGCCGCCCCAGCCGCCCCAAAATGGGTGCAAAATCCAGCTGAAAAACGTTTGCGGCAACGATATACTGCATGAGACCAGTGAAAGTTGAGTGAGAATGGCGAAAGTCTTTACGATCCCGGTTCCTCCCGATTTGTCCCGCAAGAAACGCGAGCGTACGACTGATCCGCGCTATGTGGATGGCCAGAAAATGCTGGTGGAGGCAATGAAGTATTTGGCCCAGTCCGATCCACTTGCGAACCGTGGGGCAATCGAGCTTCTATCCGAGCATGTTCGGACCCGTTTTCGAATGTCTGACTCGCCCCTTGGGTAGGATCACTACCTTCCAGCGATCTTTCGAATATTTCCATCCGGTGGCACGATCTGACCATTTACTTCGGCAGGCTGAGGCTATTCCCCTGCTTTCTGGGCGAAAATCGCTGACGCTAGCACGATGATCACCGGATAGCATTCCAGCGTATAGCGCGGCTCAGGATTCTCGATTGTTCCCAGGAACGCCGTGCGCAGAAGCAGGAAACTGACCAGCAATCCAAGATAGCGAATCTGTGCGTGCCGACGCACCAGCGCTAACAACGCTCCCACGACGTAACAGAGATTCAGCATCCCCAGCGCCACAGCAAGAATCGACTCCCGGATGTCGTCATTGAACTCCCACCACCGTATGTCCGGGGGAAGGAGCTCGGTCCGGGGCCGGAGCCACATATCCGCGATCCGCAATAACCGGCAACTCCACGTAAAAGCGAACCGGGTGGGCGCGGATTCTTTCGGCCGCTACCTCAGCGAATCGTGCATCCAGTTGCGGTGTCAAATCCTGCGACTGGTTATAGTCGGCGATGACTGCAAGGGTTTTTTCTCGCGAAGTATCGAGCGCTCGTGCCGGAAGCTTCTGAGGATCGATTTTGTCGCCCGGAACGTTCCAGTAAATCTCCTCCACAGAAACGTAATCGGCAATCCACGTTTTGACCCAGCGATTAAATCCACGAGGAGCTGTTTCGTCCGATTCGTTGGCGTAGCGCGGAGCGAGGGGCTGAAAATGATGGAGGATGCGGAAGTTGCGCATTGTCCATGGAACCAGCGGGGCCAGCGCAAATGCTGCGATTATGAGTTCCGCCAGCAGCAACCGACGAAACTGCATCGACCACCCCACATGACTGCCCGGAGGTGCAGGCAGGTCTTTGCGCAGACTCGCCAAAACCACGAAAGCAATGTAGAAAGCCACCGCCGCGAGGAGAATTCCGCCATCTGGCCGCAGTAGAATGCACACCCCAATCGATCCTCCGGCGGCGACGAATAACAGTGAGGCCCTCGTTGAATTACCCGCGTTATACATGCGGTCGAGAGCCGCCGTGGCGCAATCCAGAGCCAAAACCGTAAAGAATATCTCCAGGGTCTCGCTCAGGACTGTCGCCGCATAATTCGCCAGAAAAGGACACATGTCGCCAAAAGGAAAGCGGCCTGCGTGGCTCGGCAATCTGAAAGCATCCGGCGCGCCAGGTCTGCGATAAGCAGGCACGTGAAAAGATCGACAATGATCTGGACAATCAGGATCGCGCAGACGTTCGTGGAGCGCACGGTGTTTCCTGCCCCGAACGTCGCAGAAAATGGGACCAGAAAAGCGGGATATCCCGGCAATCGCGTGTCCGCCGGAACGATTTGTCCCGACTCAGTCTGCCCGTAGATGCCGTGCTCCGCCCAATTCTTTGCCAGGTCGAGATAGACGCGAGAGTCGTCACTGACCGATGGAAAGTAGATAAAGAAGAAGAGACGCAATGCGAGGCCTGCCAGGGTTGTCCACAGGAAGAATCTCCGATGTTCGCGCAGGATGCTGAGCACGTTGGAAACTATACGCGAAGCCGCTTCTCTTCAGGATGGCAAAGGATGCAGCAATTGACCCCTTTCCTATTGCCCCTTAGGATGAAGACGACGAAACAATGGCGAAACAGATCTTTCACGATCCACTGCAGGCTCGCTGGAGGCGGGTCCGCCGCGTCTTTGACGCAACCGCGATCGGTTTTTCGCTCCTCGTCATCTTTTTCATCTACAGCGCTTTGCGGAATGAGCCGCTTCCAGATTTATCCTTCCGTGCAGAAAAGCGTCCGTATCACGCTCTGAAAGAGGGAGAAAAAGAAAAAGCTCGCGAAAAGCGTCGGCTGGCGACCATGGCCCGCGTAGGCCATCGCCGCAAGTCTCGTAAGGCACCGTCCCAGGTCGTCCTTAACTCCGAGGAAGGTGTGCGCGCGGCTTTCTATGTCGCCTGGGACGCCGCTAGCTACTCCTCTTTGCGTGAATACGCCCGCCAGATCGATTTGCTGTTCCCCACCTGGCTGCAAGTTTTAACGCCCGACGGCCATCTGCAAGCGGTGGATTCGCAAACCAACACGATGTTTGACGTGATTCAAGCGCGGCAGCGTTCGCCCGGTGGACACCCAGGTCATGCCGTTTCTGAAGACGGAAGACACCAACATGGAGGTCTTTCCCGTCGTCCAGAATTTCGATGGAACGGATTTCATCCCGATCGCCGATTTCCTGAACAGTGCAACGGCGCGGGCGCGGTTTCGGCAAGAGATTGACCTCTTTCTAGCCTCAGACCGCTACCACGGTTTGATGGTCGATTTCGAATCCTTTCCGAAGAAAGGCCAAGCTGGATACGTAGCCTTGCTCAACGAACTTTCCTCCGATTTGCACGCCAAGGGACTCAAGCTCTACGTCAGCGTTCAGGTGCGCAACGAAGATTACGACTACAAGGCAATTTCGGCTGCCGTCGATGGTGTCGTCATTATGAACTACGACGAGCACTATCCCGGAGGAACGCCCGGTCCGGTCGCATCTCAGGATTGGTTTACCGACAACTTGGACGCGGCCCTCGACGAGATTCCAAAAGAGAAGCTCATCTGCGCGATTGGCAACTATGGCTACGATTGGGCTGAGCGTCCGAAGAAAGGGAAGCTTCCGCCGGGCGTGACCGACAAGAGCGTCTCCGTGCAGGAAGCCTGGATCGGTTCGCGCGATTCAGAAGAGGACATCGATTACGACGGCGACGCCCTGAATCCGCACTTCGACTACCTGGACGATGACAATCGGCATCATGAGATCTGGTTTCTTGACGCTGTGACTGCGCTGAACGAAATGCGGGCCGCCCAAACCTTGGGCATCCAGACGTTTGCCTTATGGCGGCTTGGTTCGGAAGACCGCTCGCTCTGGCGCGTGTGGGATGTGCCGGGAGAGGCGAATGCTCCAGATCGCTTGAAGGACGTGCCTCCCGGGCAGGATGTGGACATGGAGGGGGAAGGCGAAATCCTTCACATTGAAGCCAAGCCCGCCGACGGCGCTCGCGACCTAAGCATCGACAAGGCAACCGGTCTGATCGACAACGAGACCTTTACGGTACTGCCCGAACCATATCGCGTGGCGCGCTACGGAGCCAGCAAGAATCAGCTCGCCATGACTTTTGATGATGGGCCCGACCCCGAATGGACGCCAAAGATACTCGATGTCCTGAAGCAAAAGCAGATTCCAGCATCGTTTTTCCTGATTGGTATTCAAGGCTGAGAAGTTTAGCGGCTTGACCAAGCGCATTTACCGGGAAGGTCACGAAATCGGGAACCACACGTTTACCCATCCCGACATCAGCTCGATCGGCACCAGTTACATGAGAGTGGAGCTAAACCTTACCGAGCAATTATTTTCCAGCCAGTTGGGAATTCGCACCATTCTCTTCCGGCCCCCGTACTCGGTGGATGCCGAACCCGACACTGAAGATCAAGTGAAGCCTCTCGAACTTACGCAGAGCATGGGCTATATCACCATCGGCAACAAGATCGACACCAAGGACTGGAATCCCGAGCCGGCCCTCACTCCTCAACAGATTGCTGACGAGGTACTCGATCACCTGCCGCCTTGCAAAGCGAACGACACGCGCTGCGGAAACATCATCCTGATGCACGATGGCGGCGGCAACCGGCAGCGAACAGTTCTTGCCCTGCCTCTGATTATCGATGGCGCGCGCGCCCGCGGTTTCGAGTTCGTCCCTCTCTACCGGCTGATGGGCAAGACAAAAGCCAACGTCATGCCGCCGGTACCAACCAATGAGCTATGGGCATCGCGGCTGAACGGGATCAGCTTTTGGCTTTTCAGCTTAACGATGTCGGCAATCACGGTCATCTTTTTTCTCGGCGACATTTTGATGACTGGCCGCCTTATCTCCGTTGGCGTGTTAGCCATATATGATCGTGTGTGCTCCCGAGTGCCGGGCACGCCTGAACAGATCGCGGCTTACCGGCCGAAGGTGGCAGTGCTGATTCCCGCCTACAACGAAGAGAAAGTCATCGAACGCACCGTCCAGGGCGCCCTCGATTCCGACTATCCCAATCTGCGCGTGATCGTCATCGATGACGGCTCGAAAGACCGCACTCTGGAAGTGACTCGCCGCGCGTTCGTAGCCGAAGAGGCCGCCGGACGCGTCATCATCCTCACCAAGGCGAATGGCGGTAAGGCTGAAGCTCTCAATTACGGTCTTGAGCACATCGATGATGCGGAACTCTTTGTTGGCATTGACGCCGATACCATCATCGCTCCCGATGCCATCACGCGCATGGTCCCCCACTTCCTGAATCCCAAAGTAGGGGCGATTGCCGGCAATGCCAAAGTAGGCAATCGCGTCAATCTTTGGACGCGCTGGCAGGCGCTCGAATACATCACCAGTCAGAATTTCGAGCGGCGCGCTCTCAACACCATGGGAGCAGTGAGCGTAGTCCCTGGCGCGATCGGTGCATGGCGGGTGTCCGACGTGCGCGAAGCCGGAGGCTACCACGTCGACACGGTTGCTGAAGACGCCGATCTCACGATGGCGCTTCTGCGTAACGGCCATCGCGTCGAATATGAGGATCGGGCGCTCGCCTTCACCGAAGCCCCAACCAATGCCAATGCCCTCATGCGCCAGCGCTTCCGCTGGTCATTTGGAATTCTGCAGGCTGTTTTTAAGCATCGGGATGTTTTTGCCCGCAAGGGCGCATTAGGATTTGTCGCGCTCCCCAACATTCTCATCTTCCAGATTCTGCTGCCTCTCGTGTCGCCGTTCATTGACGTCATGTTTGCCGTCGGCACAATCTGGTATTTCGTTCAAAAACATTTCCATCCGGAATCGACCGATCCGGCCAGCTTCCAGCGGCTGCTGATTTTCTTTGTCGCATTCCTGGTCATCGACTTCATCGCTTCGGCGATTGCGTTTTCGCTCGAGCGCCGTGGACCGGAAGATCGGGAAGATGTCTGGTTGCTAAGTCAGGTTTGGCTGCAGCGTTTCGCATACCGGCAGGTTTTCTCGCTGGTCCTGTTTCGCACCTTGAAGCGGGCGCTGCAGGGGCGTCCCTTTGCTTGGGACAAACTCGATCGCACGGCAAATGTTAATTACACCCCCACGGAGCGCCGGGATTCAGTCAAGGTGTAGTGTCGATCGACCGTCGACTTGGTTCAAAGCAATCGTCGTTAGTAAAGGAGATTTCATGCCTCGCACGATCATCGAGCCCTTTCGTATCAAGAGTGTCGAGCCCATCCGCTGGACCACGCGAGTCGAGCGTGAGCGCTTTCTCAAGACCGCAAACTACAACCTCTTCCTGCTGGCGGCCGACGACGTCTTGATCGATCTCCTCACCGATTCGGGCACTGGCGCCATGTCCACGCACCAGTGGGCCGCGATCATGGAAGGCGACGAGAGTTATGCCGGGAGCCGCAGCTTTGACCGGTTTCGCAACTCTGTTCAGGACATCTTCGGCTACCGGCATGTCATCCCTACGCACCAGGGGCGCGCTGCCGAACGCATTCTCTTCAGCGTCATGTGCAAGAAGGGTGACGTCGTTCCCAACAACACGCACTTCGATACGACGCGGGCCAATGTGGAATTTGTAGGAGCCGAAGCATTGGATATGGTCATTCCGGAAGGGCGCCAGCCGAGTGTCCACCATCCGTTCAAAGGCAACATGGATGTGGCGGCGCTTGAGAGCTTGATCGCCAAAGTGGGTCGCGAGCGTATTCCGCTCGTCATGCTGACGGTCACCAACAATTCCGGAGGCGGCCAGCCCGTCTCCATGGAAAACGTCAAAGGCTGTGAGCGCGCTTTGCCGGCGACACAACATCCCGCTCTACTTCGACGCATGTCGCTTTGCCGAGAACGCCTACTTCATCAAACTTCGCGAGCGCGGATACGAAAAGAAGGCTCCGAAGGAAATTGCGCAGGAGATGTTCAGCTACGGCGACGGCTGCACCATGTCGGCCAAGAAAGACGGCATGGCCAACATCGGCGGATTTCTCTGTACCAACGACGACCTGTTGGCGCAGCAGGAACGAAATCTTCTGATCCTGACCGAAGGCTATCCGACCTATGGAGGCCTCGCCGGCCGCGATCTGGAAGCAATCGCCGTGGGCGTGCAAGAGGCGCTTCATGAGGACTATCTGCAATACCGGATCGCATCCACCGCCTATCTGGGAACTCACATCGCGGCAGAAGGCGTGCCGATCGTGCAACCGCCCGGAGGCCACGCCATCTATATCGATGCTCGCGCTTTCCTGCCTCACGTTGCCGCCGACCAGTTTCCGGCCGTCGCGCTTGCGAACGAACTTTATCTGCAGGGAGGAATTCGCAGCGTAGAGATTGGGTCTCTGATGTTTGGAGCTTCCGCGAAGATGGATCTGGTCCGCCTCGCAATTCCACGACGTGTCTACACCCAGAGCCACATTGACTACGTGGTCGAAATCATTCTGGAAGTCTGGAAAAGGCGCGAGCAGATCACGGGGATGAAACTGACCTACGAAGCGCCATTCCTGCGTCACTTCACGGCTCGGCTGGAGCCTGAAAAGGCTGAAGTCATTGGACGACGGTAAGAGTCGCTCACACAAATGCGGACTTTAAAGAAAAACCCCATCCAATCAACGTGGATGGGGTTTCTGCTGCGAAGCATTTGCAAATTATGCGGCCTTCTTCTTCTGGCCTCCGGCGACGCCCTCCGCGAACAGTGAGATCATCTCGCGATTGAAAGCGGGAATGTCGTCGGGTTTACGACTGGTCACCAGATTCCCATCGCGAACAACTTCCTGGTCCACCCATTCCGCGCCTGCATTGCGCAGATCGGTCTTCAATGAGGGCCATGAGGTGATCTTGCGTCCGCGTACCACCCCTGCTTCGATTAAGGTCCATGGCGCATGGCAGATCGCCGCAACCGGTTTTCCGGTATCGAAGAAATGTTTCACGAATTGAACTGCCTTGGGATCCATGCGGAGGTGATCCGGATTCATGACGCCCCCCGGCAACTGTAGTGCGTCGAAATCATTCGGATCGGCTGAGTCGAGTGGAATGTCGACCTGTACTTCCTCTCCCCACTTCGTCATGTCCCAGCCTTTTGCCTTCTTCTTTGCCGGAGATACGAGTTTGGTTTCGGCCCCAGCGTCATCGAGAGCTTTACGCGGCTTCAAAAGCTCCGCCTGTTCGAACCCATCTGTAGCCAATATGGCAATCTTCTTTCCTCTTAAGTGTGTCAGGCATAATTTGTCCTTTCCTAAGTAATTACGAAATTGCGCGATTGCGCGCGTTATTGTCGATTTGAGTGTTGTGTTGAGGATTGGATGCCAGAGGCACGGAAGCGGTAGGCTGCGAGAAGCGCCCAAAAAAGTTTGAGGATTTCGGCTACTTTGTTCGTGCTAAGCGCGCAACTGATGGTCGAACAAGCCTAATCACGACCGCTAAATAGAGAGGATTCTAAAAGAAAGAGAACAGGAAATTCCGGTGCGTGAGTTCGCAGACGTCGTCACGCACCATGAACTTATTATTTTGAAACAGAAAAAGTGGTCCAGGGATGCGCGTCCATATCCCGCGCCAAATCCTGCTCCCAACTGAATTCCGGATGCGCCTCCAGATGGGCTTTTGCTTTGAAGTCCATCCCGCAGGCATGGCCCGCAGCGGCGGTGAATGACATATGCGCAACCATCGCAGCATCGGCTGCCTTGTTCTGAACCGCGCCCGCATCACCAAATGGAGGCTGCCATGGCATCGAGCCACGCGGCGACAGATCGATGTGTCCGTCGAGAGTGCGCTCGTCGGGATCTTCTTTCTTGGAGTAAGTGTCGTAGTGATCGGCAAGAAATCGTTGCGCCAACGCAACATCGATCTTCCCTTTATTCTCCGCCATCAATTGTTCCCATCGCACGTGACGGGCATTAGCACTCAAGCTCAAATCCGCCGTGTCAAAATCCGTTTCTTCACTGATGAGTTTCGGATTCACCGGGAAATTGGAGCCGACGATGTATCCATCGGTCTTGCGCTCCAGCGTAACGTTTTTCAAGCCGAGTTCGAGGCTGGCGATTTCGTTGTTCTTCGCGTCCGCGACCAGCCAGTTGTTGGCGTACCCGCCGTTGTTGCCGTCTTTCATGATGCGGGCAAAATCGTCGATCGAAGTCGAATATTGCGCCGCTTTGCGCGCTCGCACAAACTCTGGAATGCCCTCTGGATCGTAACCGGAGAAATGGCCGATGGTGGTTTCCGTGATTGCAATGCCCGCGGAATTCACCACGAAATCATCGGCGCTGTGGATCAATCCCGGCAATCCGTCCATCAGCATCCGCTTCCCCTTGGACGGAACAATGTCAAAGATGATGGTCCAGCGCTGGCCGTCCAGATAGCACGTCCAATTGTTGTGGGCGATTACGATTTTGCCGTCTTTGGTATAGCTTCCGGTTGCCACAAAAGCGCTGCAATGCTCCGGCGCAGCCAACGCGATTGAAGACTGAATCCCATGTTGCTTGTTGTATTGCTTGACGTAGTATTCCCACTCTAAGGAGGCATTCAGTGCAACGACATCCCACAGATCAAGCTTCGCGCCTTTTGCGTTCGCGCCATCCACGATTCCTTGCAGCTCCTCGCGATATTCCTGCTCGATGTGCGGCCACATCATGGTGCGGGCGGCGTCACGAAAAAACTGCCAGTCCTTCTTATTGTCGTGAGCCTGCTCCAGGGCAGTGACTTTCAGCATGTCCTCGATCTCCGTCGCCATCAGATAGCCGTGCTGGAACCCGATCTCGGCAGGCTTGCCTTCGAGATGAACGAAGGTCCATCCATTCCTTGCGGGTTGGCGAAAACTCTTCTGCAGACGCGGATCGCTCGCGGCATCCTTGGCGGAAGCCATGATGGAAAGCACGGAAAGCAATGCAAAAACTCGGACTACCATGCGGAATGCAATTCTCAATCGACACCCCTCTCGAATGAGCAGCATTCTAACAGGGCAAGTGCACGGTTGAGTGGGGCTGCAGGCTCGAATCCGCATTGCTGACTCGCGACTTGGCCCCAACGGTTCTAAAATCGTAGATATGCCGAAACTGGAACAGATTGCTGAACTCGAGAAACGTTATCTTCTTCCTACCTATAACCGTTATCCAGTTGCCTTCGAGCGTGGGAAGGGTGTTTTCCTGTTTGATTTCGAGGGGAAGAAGTACCTCGACTTCGTCGCGGGTCTGGGCGTAAACGCTCTCGGACACGCGCATCCGAGAATCGTAAAGACGATTCGGGATCAAGCCGCGAAGCTCATTCACGTTTCCAATCTCTACTACCACGAATACCAGGGAAAACTTGCCGAACGGCTCTGCCAGCTTTCCGGCTTCGATCGCGTCTTCTTCTCGAACAGTGGTACGGAAGCGATGGAAGGCGCAATCAAACTGGCACGCCTCGCAGGTCACAAGATTGGCGACAGCAAGTGCC
This sequence comes from uncultured Acidobacteriaceae bacterium, assembly GCA_963822545.1. Classification (GTDB taxonomy): domain Bacteria; phylum Acidobacteriota; class Terriglobia; order Terriglobales; family Acidobacteriaceae; genus Acidiflorens. The sequence goes on along the minus strand of CAWGIB010000006.1, from coordinate 251,513 downwards.
AACTGGTCGCGCTGAAGGGCTCCTATCACGGCCGCACGTTTGGTGCGATGTCGCTCACCGGTCAGGAAAAGTACCGCAAGGGCTTTGAGCCCATGCTGGGCGATGTGACGTTCGTAGAGCAAAACAATCTGGAATCTCTTCGCGCCGCAGTCAACGCGAACACTTGCGCCATCGTGCTCGAACCGATCTTTGGCGAAGGAGGAATTCTGGAGTGCTCCACCGAATTCCTGAGCGAATGTCGCGCGCTCGCCGACCAGCATCAGTCCGCGCTCATTTTCGACGAAATACAGTGCGGACTTGGCCGGACAGGAAAGATGTTTGCGTTCCAGAGTTTCGGCGTCGAACCAGACATCGTCACCGTTGCGAAGCCGATTGCTGCCGGAGTTCCTCTGGGAGCATTCATCTCCAAGGAGCGCTTCGCGTCCGCGATCTCGCCCGGACAGCACGGCACGACTTTCGGCGGAGGACCACTGGCTTGCCGCGTTGGACTCGAGTATCTTGCGATCGTCGAAGAGGAACATCTGCTGGAGAACGTTGCCAAGGTCGGAGGCTATCTTCAGCAGCAGCTCCATGAACTCGTCGGCAAGTACCAAAACGTGCGCGAGACGCGCGGCCGTGGCTTCATTCAAGGCTTGGTTCTGGATATTCCTGCGCGCCCGTTTGTGGAGCAGGGACTCGCGGAAGGCGTTCTCTTCAACGTTACCCAGGATTCGGTGCTGCGCTTCCTGCCGCCTTTCCTCCTTGAAGAAAAACACGTGGACAAAGGAATTCGCGTGTTGAAAAAACTGCTTGGCAGAAAACGCGGAAAAGACCAGAACAGAATTTCCGCAGCCATTGCTGCGCTTTCGCATTGAAGTTGTAAACAAAAAAAGTGGGAGCAAGGAGACGGCTCCCACTCAAGCGACAGAGGCGATATCACTCTCTATTACTAGGAACCAAACTCCGAGAAAAACGTTGCCCATCGAACAGCAAAAAACGGGAGAGTTGACCGCTGATCCTCGGCGAACTCTTTTCCCCTGTGGTTGGCGACCAATCAAACGGCGCGCTTCCGATCGAAGAGCACTGGCTTGAACTGGCGGGAGGGCGCATGCGCTACCTCAAGGCTGGGTCGGGCCGACCGCTCATTCTGGTGCACGGACTGCTCGGCTATGCGTTCTCATGGCGGTTCACCATGCCAGCGCTTGCTCGGCACGCCACGGTCTATGCGATCGATAATCTCGGAGCCGGATTGTCGAACGCTCCAGAATGCATGGACTGCACCGTGCGCGCGACGGCGGAGCGAGTGTTGCAATTCGTCGACGTGATGGGCATCACCGAGTTCGACTTGCTTGGTACATCGCATGGCGGAGGCGTGGCGATCGTTGCAGCATCCCTGTGCGCTGAACGTGGCCATCCGCGATTGCGGCGATTCATCCTTGTCGCACCCGTGAATCCGTGGTCCCCACATGGAAAGCGGCTTGCACCGTTTCTCGCTACTCCTTTAGGGTCGATAATTTTCCGTAATTCCATCGAACGCTGGCGTTTCATGGACTATTTGTGGCTGCGCCGGCTATTCGCGGCGGGATCAAGAATTCCGCCTGATTCGCTCGGCGGTTACCGCGTTCCGGTTTTACAGAATCATGGGTTCCGCCACGCGGCGAATATCCTCAAGAGTTGGACGGCTGACCTTGCTGAAATAGAAACGGCATTGCCGAAGATCCGCGACTATCCAACTCTTCTCGTCTGGGGGAAGATGGATCGCGCAGTGCATTTCGGGTCTGCCGAGCCTCTTCGCAAAAACTTTCGCAACGCGCGGCTGGTAGCATTCGATGGCGTTGGGCATCTTCCGTATGAAGAGGCGCCGCGTGAATTTTCCAACGCACTCATCGAATTTCTCACCACCGCCTGCTGATTTGCTAAGCTCACATCTCCGCCCATGGGTCACAGCATTTCTCATTACGTGAGAACATTTGTTGCCGACTACGGCTACTGGGCGGTTGCCGTAGCGTTGTTGCTTGAAAACGCCGGCATCCCTGTGCCGGGAGAGAGCACGTTATTGCTGGCGAGTTTTCTCGCCTACTCCGAGCACAAACTGCATCTCGGATGGATCATCGTCGTAGCCACGTGCGCGGCCACTCTGGGAGATAATCTCGGTTACGTGCTCGGCTACTATGGTGGACGTCCACTGCTCGAGCGTTACCAGAATTTGTTTCGCATTCGGAAGAAGACTCTCGATCGCGGGGAAGAACTTTTTGCTCGCCATGGCGCTGCTGCCATTTTCTTTGCCCGCTTCATCTTCGGGATGAGAGTTTTTGCGGGTCCGCTTGCCGGCGTCTTGCGTATGCGTTGGCGCGCGTTCACCGTCTTCAATTTCCTGGGCGCAATTACCTGGGTGACGTGTATCGCCGGTGCCGGCTACTTGTTCGGACAGCACTGGCGCAGCCTGGTCCGCGCCATCGAGCGCTTCAACATCGCTGTTGTGCTCATCGTTGTCGCGGTCGGGTTCTACTTCTGGTGGAAGCAGCGATCGCCGCTCTATCGAGGGATAGAGACTTCGCGATTTTGCGGAGACATGATCGTTTGCGGTGTTGTGTCCTAATCTTCGGTTACTTCCAACTGTGGCCGCGCCGTCATATGCTAACAAGAGCACTTTCTTGACTCGAGAAATTTGTGATCCCAAAACCCGTGCCTGACCCATCTTCGGCTCGATCTCTGCGGTTTGGACTTTCGCAGGTATGGGTGCGTTTCCTGGTCGCTATTTTCGGATTGGTGCTGGCCTTTGGGGCGGCGCTCTTCTCCACCGTTTCGCAAGAGTCAGGAAATATCTGGGGCACGATCATCCTGGCGACCGCGGCGTTGCTGTTGGCAACGTTTGTGGGTTTGACCACAGTTCCTTATCTCGCGCGGCGGGTGGTGGCGACGCGGGTGCGGGAAGCGATGGATTACGAGGTGACCCGGGCCGGGCTGATCTACATATTGATCACGGTCGTAATCGGAATCGCAGCGCTCAACACCGGCAACAACCTGCTGTATGTAATCGTCGCTGCGCTGTTATCGGCAATCATGGTTTCGGGCATTGCGTCGGCGGTCGTGCTGCGCAGCCTGGAACTGGATGTGCATCTGCCCGAACACGTTTTTGCGGGACGCCCGATGATGGCGCGCTTGCTGGTCAGGAACCGCAGTTCGTGGATGCCCTCATTTTCGGTACGGGTGGTGCCTGGTAAGCGAAAGACTGTGCAACGCTGGCGGTGGGAATCCTACACTCTGGGCCTGCCGCGAAACCGCGCGCCGGAGCAGCAGTGGCTGCGTCTGCCCGATCGCCGCTTGCGCCGCGTGAAAGAACCACAGGAAAAACCAATACTGCAGCAGTCGGTATATTTTCCGTTTCTAGGCCCGGGGCAGGAGCAGCGGGCGGATATCGAGATGAGCTTTCCCGCACGAGGGCGGTACGAAGAAAAAAATTTCGGGCTGGCAACGCGTTTTCCATTTTCGTTTTTGATGAAGACACGTCGGATTAATCTGGCGCGCGAGATCATTGTTTACCCCGTGGTCGAGCCGACGGATCAGTTTCTTGAAGTCCTGCCCATGGTGACGGGTGAGTTCGAATCGTTCGTGCGCGGACGCGGTTACGATCTCTACCGAATCCGGGAATACATGCCGGAAGATTCGGCGCGCCACGTGGACTGGAAAGCTACGGCTCGTACGGGGAATTTGAAGGTGCGCGAGTTCAGCAGGGAAGACGAGCGCAAGCTGCGGATCATCTTCGACAACCCGGCCCCAGGGGCACTGGAGCACGAGATTTATGAGAGAGCGGTCCGACTGGCAGCATCTCTGGCATGGCATTTCTACCATGAAGACGTGGAAGTGTCTTTCGTCGCGCCCGGCTTGGAGCCAACCGCCGATGTGTTTGGTTTCTTACATTATCTGGCGTTGATTGAGCCGCAGGAAGCGACTCCGGTATTCAACCGTTTGGCCGATTGCGGGGACTACAACGTCATTATTACTGGCCGGGAACGGGATGGCGTCCCGCCATCGTTCGCAGCTTCCTCATACATACTCTCCCTACACAAATCGGGCAATTAGGGCTCTGGACGGTAGTTTTGGCTGGTACGAGCCAGACGAAATGAGGCTCGAGCCGTCTGCTGTACTCCACTGGATTGCCGATTGGTCTCAGCTTCAGTTCGAGTCTTCCCAGAGATCATTTCCGCACGAGAGGTCTAGGTAACGTTACCAAGGTTACCTAAGTAGATTGACCATCTATAGCGGAGTGGCTGACGATGGGTGAGGATGATGGAGCGCGATCCTTGAGGATCGCGACCTTACTTCCGCGATTTCATGTTCCTACACAGCCATACGATGTCGATGCTCTTATGGTGGGCCCAACCGATCACGCAATCGGTGGTAGCGGCGATCTTTTGGCGGCGTAAGCTTCACAAGGTGTTTCCAGTATTTTTTTCCTTCCTGGTAGTGCAAATTCTGATTTTCGTTGTGACCTATCCGTTATACGACCTCAATAATGGCTGGTACTTTTGGGTTTACTGGTTCGGCGAGTTGGTGAATGCGGTCATTGGTTTCAAGGTTATTCATGAAATTTTTCTGGACGTATTCCGGCCGTATCATTCGTTGAAAGATCTCGGAACCCCAGTTTTCAAATGGGCGGGCGTGGTGATGCTGCTGGTTTCGGTGGTGGTGGCCGCTTCCAATTCCTTCAGCCAGGATCCAATTATCCATGCAGTGACCACCATGGAACGTTCCGTCCGACTGGTCCAGTTCGGACTCATTCTCTTCTTGATTCTGTTTTCACGGTTCCTTGGTGTTTCTCGCAAGCAGATCAGTTTTGGTATCGCGTTGGGCTTTGGAGTTTTTGCCGGAGTTGACTTGATGCTTCTGGCAATGCATTCCGGAGGCCTGATCCACCAAGGCAACTTAAACCTGATCGACATGATTTGTTACAACGTCGCCGTTTTCATCTGGCTTGGGTACTCGCTATCGCCCAACGTTGCGCGCACCACATCCGGCAACTACTTGCAGACGCAGCGATGGGAGCAGGGCTTGGCAGACTTGCAACAAACGGTGCCTAACGATTCGCTGATCCCCATGTTCGAAGGAATGGTGGAACGCGCGTTTTCGCGCAGTTCGAATCTGGAAGCAGATAATTCGGTAGTCTTCCCGAGGATCCCGGAGCCACCTCGGGCGAAATCGGTCGCCGCGGGTTCGAACGGTCCCGGAAGGCGAAATTAGGCCGAATGCCATTTCAGGGAAAGCCTGTCAAGAGAATTTTGTGCCTGTCTAGAGCTATCTAGATAGGCTGCTGAGTTTATCCTTTAAAGTGGAAGTAACACTTTAATGGTCATACGGGAAACCCTGTAGTTTCAGCCGCATGAAACTCCTACGGCTTGGCGCGACATCGCTCACCAATCCAGCCTGCCACATTCTCTCCTCTCCGATCACATAAGGCCAACTGAATCAAAAGATTGCAACGGTGTATATAATGCCGCCGACGAATCCTCGTGAAGTTTACAAGCGAGTGTTCGCCAGACCCTAAGGAGAGAAGTCAATGAAACGTTCGCTCAGAGCGTTACTGCTGTTGGTAGGTTTGGTAGGTACGTTCGCATATGCGGCTATCCCGAAGGCGCCCACACCGGGTGGCCCGATGCCGCTATGCCCTCCCAGCCGTCCGAATTGCGACAACTAGTCGCATTCGTTACACAAGATGACGCTTTTTAAGGCGTCGCATATTTCATTTTTCGGGGCTGACCTTCAGGTCAGCCTTATTTTTTTGCGTCGGATTTTGTGTCCGCGGGGACGTGGCGCTCACCAACGGATTCGTCTTCTGCCGATTTCTTTGGAGACGGTTCCGATTCTTCGGGCGTTTCCAGATCCTTGCTCATGTACTGCACGATGATCGAGATGCGGCGATTGGAAGCATCAAGCGGATCGTTTTGATTGCGCAGTCGCTGATCCGCGAAACCTCGCACTTGCGTGACCTGATCGGCGCGCAATCCAGACTCCTGCATCAGGCGGCGAGCGGAGTTCGCGCGGTCGGTGGAGAGTTCCCAATTGCCGTAATTGCTCACTCCGGAAAAGGGCTTCGCGTCGGTGTGGCCTTCGACCGAGATGTGATTTGGGACCTTGCCTAATTCAGCGGCCAGCAAGGTCAGCATTTCCTGGCCGCTTTGGTTGGGTACGGAGCTCCCACTTTCGAAAAACGTCCCTTTCTCGGACTCCAGTAATTCGATGCGGAGACCTTCGGCAGTCACTGTCATTTCGATATTCTTGCGGAGATTCTCCAGATTGGTGATGCGGTGAATGCTTTTCTGCAACTGCTCTTTGAGTTCCGCCATGTTCTGCTTGGTCAACGAGAAATTTTCGCCCGCTCCGGTCAGGTTGGTTCCAACTTTCTTGGAAGTGCCGGTCGGATCTTTGAAATAGCCGCCAACTGCAACCTGTAGTTGCTTGCTGCTGTTCATGAGCCACAACACGATGAAGAGCGCCATCATGGCAGTGACAAAATCGGCATAGGCTACCTTCCACGCGCCTCCGTGATGGCCGCCATGTGCGCCTTTTTTCTTGATAATGATGATTGGTGGCATTCCCATGGGACCTACGCTCCGGCCGCGGCGGCTGCCGCTGGTGGCGTCGTGCCGCCACCGCGACAGGCCTGCTCGACTTCCTTGAATGACGGACGAACGTGTCCGGGAACTACGCGACGTCCGATTTCAACGGCCATGATCGGAGCTACGCCCTTGAGAAAGGAAATCATCACTACGCGCAGCACCAGCAAGAACGCGTGCTCTTCTTCAGCCGCTTTCCCCATGCGGGCTGCAACCGGACCGACTAGACCGTAACAGAGTAAGATCCCCAGAAACGTTCCTACCAATGCGGCGGCCACTTTGTGCCCGATTTCCTCGGGCGGGCCACCCAAGGCTCCCATCGTGATGACCACACCCAGGACGGCGGCAACGATGCCCAGGCCGGGGAGGGAATCGGCGGTGGTGCTGAGGGCGGATACCGGTTCGGCGGCGCTTTGGTGGTGGACCTCCATGTCGCTATCGAGCATCTGGTCGAGGTCGAAGACTTCGACACCACCGCTGACCGCCATCCGCATCGTGTCGCAAACGAAGTCGCGAAGATGATGGTTCGTGACAAAATCCTTATACTTCGAGAACAGAGGGCTTTTTTCCGGCTCTTCGATGTCGTTCTCGAGAGAGACCAGCCCTTCTTTGCGCGCCTTCTGAAGAAGTTCGTACATCATTTTCAGACAATCGATGTAGCGCTGTTTGTTGTACTTTGACGACCCAAAGACTCCGCCAATTCCCCCGGCGATCTGCTTCAAAATGTGCAGAGGATTTGCGATTAGTACGGTGCCCGCGGCAGCCCCGCCGATGATAATCAGCTCGGCGGGTTGCATCAGCACTTTCAGGTTGCCATGCTCCATGAGGTAGCCGGCAGCGATGCAGCCGAAAACAACGACAATTCCAATAATCGCAAACATAAGAAATCATCCTCGCAACGTTTCGCGGCTCGAGGCGCTCACCGCGCGTCCCGCTGCTGCCGCGTGCGCCGGTTCCAATCCGTTCAGCAACTTTTCGAACTTGTCGCCCGGTTGTGCGACCGCGTGCGTAACCACCGCTTCAACTGAGAAGCTGTCGCCCCACCAGCGAACTTCCGAATGAGTGATCAGGCTCCAAGCGGATTCGGCCGCCGCCGCGATCGCCACTGGATTTGGAGAGGGTAGAAGTGCGATGAATTCGTCCTCTCCCCAGCGCCCCAAAAAACTCTCGGGATCGAGACTATGCTGCAAAGTGCGAGCGGTCGTCTGCATAAAAGGGATCGCGGATTTAGGGCCATGCTTGGAGCGAAACTCGTCGAGTCCAAGCACCCGGATACGCAGCAGTCCGAAAGCACGACGCGTTTCCTGCAGGCCGGCCAAACATTGTTCGAGCATAGCCCGTGTCAACCGGTGCGATGGAACTCCAGTAACGGCGTCGAGGCAGCCATATACGGCTGGGGCCGTTTCAGCGTTGCGCGGCTTGATTGTCTCTTCGAACAGAACAGTTGCTCCTTCGATCGCGTCGCCATTCCGGACGATTGCCTGGCTTCGGATGGTGACTGCCACGCGGTGTCCGAGTTTGTGCAGGTAGTAGGCTGCGATCTGTCGGGGTTGGCCGTCCCGCAGCGTTCCCATAACAGGACAGTCACCGCCGCACAGGACATGCCCGTGTTGATCGCACGCAGTATGGTCGGCGCTGTCTCGGCCCACAACTTCGTGAGAAAGATGTCCGACGATTTGCTCGGCGCCGCGATTCCAGAAACGAATTCGGTGGTGCCGGTCGACGAGATAAATGCCTACCGGCAACTCTTCCAGGAGCGTGTGAAAGAGGCCCGGATTGTCGAAGAAATCGGAAGACATGGGACGACGAGCTCCGCCATTGGATTCATCGGCAATATGGGAGAGAAACTTCAGAGGACTGTTTTCGCGCGGCTGCGCGAGTGCAGAGAAGTTCCTCAAGGTCGGAACTCTGGTCGCGAGATCAAAACGTCGAGCTTTGCCGTGAACCTTTAGGCTGCCTGACGGGTACGCGAACCCAGAACGCGCTTCAGGTCTTCGACTTCGTATACAGGCGGCTGGCAGGCAAAACCAGAGCAAACCACCGCAAGCGATCGTCCTTCGCTGAGCGCCGGAAGATTCGGGATCGTCTCAGCCAAAGCGGGCGGCAGATTCTGTGCCACGACCTTGTCAGGATCCAAACGTAAGACCGCAGTATTTATGGAAGGTTCCCGCAGTGCTGCCTGATACAACTTCGTCGCCGCGTCGTCGTTTCCAATGATTACGACCTGCGTATGGGGCTCGAAGAAGCGCGCGACGGCTAGACCGTACGTCGACGCAAAAATGCCATGCTGGGCCGCGACACCGGCGTACACCTCGAGCGTCCGCTCAGCGGCGTTTCGATACGATGCCTCGTTCGTGTACCCGTGCAGCCGGAGCAGCGCGATCGCAGCGGCTGAATTTCCGGCGGGTGTGGGCGAATCCTGAAAAGGCTTTCGCCGCGTCCCCAGGATGCCATGCGCTTTTTGATTCTCCGCGGCGCTGCGCGAGTCGTTATCGAAAAAGCCGCCTTCTTCTTGATCGAAAAATCCTGCCACCATCGCGTCCGCAATTTCACGCGCAAAACGGAAGTAGCTTAAGACCGCAGTCGCTTCATAGGCATCAAGGCAGGCAATCACGGCAAAGGCGTAGTCATCGAGCACGCCCGCAGTGGTGCGGCGATCCGCCTTTGGATCGGAATACGCAATCACATGGCGAAGTAGTTTTGATTCGCCATCCCACCCTTCGGCGAGCAAACGATCCAGCGAACGCATTGCAAAATGACGAGCCTCGGCCAGGTTGAGCACGTTTGCTGCTTCGAGGTAGGCAGACACGCACATGGCATTCCAACCGGCATACACCGTCTTGTCGACATAGGGTGTGGGCCGCTGCGAGCCGCGCCGCATACATTTTCTTTCTCGCGGAAGCCAGCAACTCGCGCACCTTGTCCTCGCTGATGTTCTGCCGACGCGCAATCTCGTCGATGCCAGCCCGGAGGTAAAGCACATTCTTTGCGGGATCGTGATGCATCTCTCCGATTTCGCCAATGTCATAGTGCAGTTCAGCAACGCGAGCCTCGTCCTCGGTTAACACTGCGCGCGCTTCGGCCAAAGTCCATGTGAAGTAGTCGCCGTCATCCTCCATGGAATAATCGGCGTCTTGCGACGCATAGAAGCCGCCGTGATCGCGATCGCTGAGCCACTCGTCCATCCACCGAATGATGTCGCGGGCAATCCCAGCGAAAAACTCGTCGCCGGTCGCCTGGTAGGCGTGGACGTAATTTTTCAGCAGTTCGGAGTTGTCGTAACTCATCTTCTCGAAGTGCGGCACGATCCAGCGCTCATCGACCGAATAGCGATGGAAGCCGCCAGCGAGCTGGTCATAGACGCCTCCGCGCGCCATCTTCTCGAGCGTGTGCACGAAAACGTGGCGGAGTTCTTCGTTGCCGGCGCGCGCGTAGTGCTCCATCAGCAGATCGAGCGTCGAAGGATGCGGGAACTTCGGCGCGCCTCCGAATCCGCCATTCGTCTCGTCAAACATCTTTTGTGCGGATTCGGCAATGGCGTCAACCACCGTGGGTGAAACCTTGCCGGGACCTGTCCCATGCGACTCCGCGCGCGCGATTGCGCTCTCCACCATCGACGCCTGCTCCATCACGTCACTGTTCTTGTCGCGATAAGCCTGCGCAATCGAAATCAGCACACGTTTGAAACTTGGCCGGCCGTACTGGTCCGCGGGAGGGAAGTACGTTCCGCCATAAAACGGTTTGCCGTCGGGAGTAAGAAATGCAGTTAATGGCCAGCCGCCCTGTCCGGTCAGCGCATTCACCGCGACCTGATACCGGCTATCAATATCGGGACGCTCATCGCGATCGACCTTCACGGCAATGAAATTGTCGTTGACGATTTGCGCGACCTCGGGGTCGTCATAAGACTTCGCGATCCATGACATGACACCAGTGGCACCACACGGCGCCGATGTCGAGCAGCATGGGTTTGTTCTCTTGCCGGGCCAAGGCGAAGGCTTCGTCGCCCCACTCATGCCAGCGGATCGGCTGGTGCATGGCGGACCGCAGATAGGACGAAGACGCCCGGGCAAGGGAATTGTGGGAAGGGGAACTCATCAGAAGAGTCTAGCGCGAAAGTGAGTCTGAAGGCTTCAGTGACCAGAGCAAGAGAAAGGGTACGACGCTTCCATTCGTCGTACCCTTCGTGTCAGCCGGATCAGAATAGAGCTCCGGCGATTGCTATTGATTGATGTCCTGCTTCGCTTCCAACCGCTTCTCCAAGCCGTCCAGATACGTCTTCTGGTCCGCCGGAGCCGCAGCCATCGACAGCTTCATCTCTTTCGCCGCATCATCAAACTTCGCCTGCGCGCTATACATTCGCGCCAATCCGGTATGCACGTACCATTGGTCAGGATGTTTCTTGGCGTTTTCGACGAAGATTGCATAGGCTTCCTCGTTGTGCTTTTCGCCGAGCAACTGCCGGGCATACTGATGGAGCTGTAACGGGTTGGCCATGCCCAGCGCCTTCTTTTGCGCGACCGCGGCTTCGTCTTTACGATTGAGCGCCGTCAGGACTTGCGATTTCGACATCTCATTTTCATACCGGTCTTCATTCTCGATCGACTTGTTGGCATAGGCGAGCGCATCGTCGAGATCGACTTTTTCGGCGAGAAGGTAGTTGGCTGCGTTATCCCAGCTCATCCACGTGTATTGGGAAAGATTCCGGAGCTGGTTCTTCAAGCTGGCCTGCACCACATCGTGCACATCGACCGAGACCTTGAACGGGACCGCGACCTTTTCCCACTCCAGTTCGACCACTGCCGAGTCCTTGGTCAGGTCGTCGAAGTCATAAGTCAGGGCATTGTGCATGTCCGCGGCCTTGGGCTTCACGTTTACGCGCAACGCATCTTCCTTCTGATCGTAGGTAAACGATCCCCACGACGTTGAATTCTTCGAAAAAATAACCGTCCATTCATCGGCGTTCGGGATCATGTGCAGACCGTAGGTGCCCTTCTCGAGCGGCTTGCCTTCGATCTGGACTGGATCGCTGAAGGTAATGGTTGTGTTCATGTTGGCGCCCGCGCGCCACACCTGGCCGTAGGGAACGAGTCCACCCCAAACCTTACGATCATTCACCAATGGCCTGTGATACGAAATCGTGATGTCAGTAATTCCGACGCGTTGTGAAATTTGTGCTCCCTGGCTTTGCAGCGGGAGATCGAGCGTAAAAGATTGGGCGAAGCCGATCTGGGCAATGGCGATGACGCCGATAAGCAAAACAACGGCCTTTGAGATTCCTCGCGACATGGGAGAACGCCTCCTTCAAGGTGGAATCTGGTTGTGTGAATCCTGGAAGTCTTGCCTGAATTGGGCCGATTGGTCCCCTGACCTGGCCCGCTGTCTTGGACGCGCCCCGAAGCTAGCGGTTAGCAGACAGGTATCGACGTAAGCCAATTATGCAATTCCTGGTTCAAAGCTAACGGAACGAAAATAATGGAGTCCAACCAGCAAGCCGCGGTGTGTTTTTTGGGGAACCGAAACTATGCCCCCTCCGTATTACTGATCAGGGAGCAATCCCGGAGTGTAACCGGAGCCCTTCCCAGTCATGCGGATGCTGATCGAAATCGTGCGCCAGTCGCTCTCCACTCTGTGGGCGCACAAGTTGCGTTCGTTTCTCACGATGTTCGGCATCGCCTGGGGCGTGGGATCGCTGCTGCTTCTAGTGGGATTGGGCGAAGGCTTCCGAAGCGGTCAGAACAAGCAACTCGCCAATCTCGGGCAGGACATCATGTTCACCTTCTCCGGCCGCATCCCGGCCGTAGAAGGCAGCACGCAATCCGGCCGAACCTACCATTTCACCTATCAGGACGCTCTGGCGATTCGCGCCCAGGCCCATTCCATCAAATACGTTTCGCCCGTGCTGAACCGGGAAGATATCCGCGCGGTCAGCGATTACGGTTCCACGAATGGCCAGGTCTTTGGCGTGGCCACCGAGTACAACAAGATTCGGAATGTGCCGGTCGGCCCGGGACGCTGGTTCAATGACGAAGACAGCGCTGAAACGCGCCGCGTCGCCGTGGTCGGATGGGAACTGCTGAAGAACATGTTCCCGGATCGCCCAGCAGTCGGCTCGAGCATTCTGCTGAATGGCTACCGCTTCGACGTGATCGGCGTGGTTAGCAAGGTTGGGCAGGACGGCAACAACGGCACCAACGCGCGCATCTTCATTCCAATCGAAACCATGCGCGACCTCTTTCCGCTCAAGGACAAGAACAGCGAAGACGCAATTTCGTTCCTGAACTATCGCCCCGTGACTCCTGCGCAGCACCTTGAGGCAAAGCGCGAGGTTCATGACAGTGCTCGCGCGGCGGCATGGGTTTGATCGCGAAACTAACCGACTCATTTGAAGATTGGGACACGATCGAAGACAACAAGCGCGTCAGCAAAATCTTCGACGCCATGGATGGTTTTCTAGGCGTGGTCGGTGTGATCACTCTGGCGCTGGGAGCGATCGGCATCATCAACATCATGCTGGTGTCGGTCACGGAACGCACCCGCGAAATCGGCCTGCGCAAGGCGCTAGGCGCTACGCATCGCGCGATCATGACCCAGTTCTTTGTAGAGGGAGCGTTCCTGACGGCGCTTAGCGGAGGAATTGGGCTCGCCATCACGACCGCTCTAGTCACTTTGCTGGCCGCTTTGCCTGCACCAGAAGGTTTTGATACTCCAAGAATCGTTCCCGCTTCGGCGGCAATTGCCATCATTTCGCTGGCGACGGCCGGGATTGTTGCCGGTCTTTATCCAGCACGGCAAGCCGCACTTTTGCCGCCAGTCGAAGCCCTGCGCCAGGAATAAGGAGATTGGGTAATTTGGGAATTTTGTAATTGAGTAATTTAACAAGTTCGTTGTGTTTGGCCTTTAAATTACCAAATTACAAATTACCCAATTACCAATTCACTATTATGATTCTCGAACTCGGCCGTCAGGCCTACAACGCGCTGAAACACAATCGCCGTCGCAGCGTCCTGACCATGCTCGGCATGGCCTGGGGCATCGCTACGGTCGTGCTGTTGCTTGCCTACGGCGCCGGCTTCGAGCGCGGACTCTGGGTCGCATTTCGGTCCTGGGGAACGAACTTGGTTTTCATTTTTCCGGGCCGCACCTCCTTGCAGGCGGGTGGCACGAAGGCGGGAAGCGAGGTCAAACTCACCGTCGAATGATCTCGATTACCTGCAAGCCGAAGTTCCGCTGCTCAAACGAATTTCTCCCGAGGCTTTCAAGCAATGCACGGTCGCGTATGGAATCCGCAGCGAGAATTACGGGATCAGCGGAGTCTATCCCTATTACGCGCACATGCGGCGCATGGATGTCGAGAATGGAACGTTCTTCACGGAATTTGATGAGAATTCGCGCGGGCATACCGCTGTGCTCGGCGCCGATGTCAAGAAGAAGTTATTTTCCGGGCAGAACGCGCTGGGCGAAAAAATTCGCATCAATGGCATTGCTTACGAAGTCATCGGAGTGCTCAAGCACGTCATCCAGAACGGCGATGACAACATGAACGGCAAGGTCTACATCCCGTTCAGCGCTATGAGCGACCTGATGAACACCTATTACCTGAATGCCATTGCCATGGAGTACGAAGGCGATCACCAGAAGGTGGCGGATGGCGTCCGCCGCTCGATGGCCTTCCACCATGAGTTCGATCCCAAAGACAAACGTGCAGTCTTTGTGTTTGATGTCTTCGCTGATCTGCTCGACCTCCGCGTCATCACGACCGGCATCAAGATTCTGCTCGGCTTCATCGGACTGCTCACGCTCGGCATCGGCGGCGTGGGGCTGATGAACATCATGCTCGTTTCAGTGACGCAACGCACTCGCGAGATCGGCGTCGAAAAAGCGCTGGGCGCACGCGGCTGGCACATCCTCGTCCAGTTCCTTTCCGAGGCTCTCGTCATCACGCTGATTGGGGGACTCGCCGGCGTGGTGCTCGCCTACGTCGTCTCGTGGTCCGTCGGATCGCTCACCCTATGGAGCGCCTTCGTCGAAAACGGCACGGACGGCGACATCCACCTCACCATCGATTTCGCAACCCTGCTTGCATCGACCGCGATCCTCGGATTCGTCGGCGTCATCAGCGGAATGCTTCCAGCCATCAAAGCCTCGCGTCTCGATCCCATCGAAGCGCTCCGTTACGAATAAACCAGTCCTGGCAGTTCATGGTCGCGTCGTATCGGGGCAATAAGTGAAATGGCGATTCTTCGCTGACCATCGTATGTGGTATGAGAACAACTCAGTCGCCCTCATTGACTTGCCTCGACCCTGGCCCTAAGATTTCAGCCCAATGATCGGACAGACCATTTCGCACTACCGCATCGTCGAAAAACTCGGGGGTGGGGGCATGGGGGTGGTTTATAAAGCGGAAGACACTCGCCTCCGACGCTTCGTCGCACTCAAATTCCTTCCCGATGAAGTAGCGCGCGATGCGCAAGCGCTCGGGCGTTTCCAGCGCGAGGCTCAAGCGGCGTCCGCCCTCAATCATCCGAATATCTGCACCATTTACGACATCGGCGAGGAGGGTGGAAAGGCTTTCATCGCCATGGAATTCCTGGACGGCATGACGCTCAAGCACCGGATCGCGGGGCGTCCGCTGGATCTGGAAGTGCTACTTCCGCTCGCCATCGAAGTCGCGGACGCGCTCGACGCCGCTCACACTGAAGGAATCGTGCATCGCGACATCAAACCCGCCAACATCTTCGTCACCAAACGTGGGCATGCCAAGATTCTGGATTTCGGATTGGCGAAGGTCAGTCTCGCTGACAGTTCATCAAGCCAGATTGCCAGCCTCAACACGCAGACAGGTTCGATGCGGCGAAAAAGACCTGACCAGCCCCGGCACCATGGTCGGAACAGTCGCTTATATGTCGCCGGAGCAGGTGCGCGCCAAGGAACTGGACTCTCGCACTGACCTTTTTTCGTTTGGAGCGGTGCTCTATGAGATGGCGACGGGCGCCATGCCTTTTCACGGAGAGAGTTCCGGTGTCATCTTCAAGTCCATACTTGATTCAGTTCCGCCTCCGCCGATTCGTTTCAACCGCGATCTGCCCCGCCAAACTTGAAGACGTTATTTTCAAAGCTCTGGAGAAGGACCGCAATCTTCGCTACCAGCACGCATCCGACATTCGCACCGATCTTCAGCGATTGAAGCGCGATACGGAATCGGGACGACTGGCGCACAGCTCGGGCTCGGTAGCGGCGGCGCAGGAATCTGGATCTCACCTTGCCGCAGCTGCGCCCAATTCCGCGGAATCGGGCTCGGGGCACGCTCAAGGATTTCCCTCGCCGAGGCCGGCGGTTGCGCCGGGATCTTCCGCGACGCGTTCTTCGCCATCATCTTCATCCGGGGCATCGTCGCAAGCGATTGCAGCGGCGAATGCCTCAGGCGTATCAGCGGCATCTGTCCCGGCAAAAAAATCGCGGCTTCCAATCTTCGTAACGACGGCAATCCTGGTCGCGCTCGCCGTTGCAGGAGCCTTCTACTTTCGCCCCAAACCGGTGCACGCGCTCACCGCAAAAGACACAGTGGTTCTCGCCGATTTCGCGAACACTACGGGCGATGAGGTCTTCGATGGCACTTTGAAGCAGGCGCTCGCGGTGGATTTGGAGCAGTCCCCGTTTCTGCAGGTCATCCCTGCGTCACGGGTGCAGCAAACGCTGAAGTACATGGGGCGTCAACCAAACGAGCGCCTGACAAACGATGTAACGCGGGACCTGTGCCAGCGCGTAGGAAGCAAGGCCATGCTCGCGGGATCGATTGCTAGCCTGGGCAGCCAGTATGTGGTGATGCTGAACGCGATCAATTGCCAGACGGGAGATTCGCTGGCGCAGGAAGAGGCGCAAGCCGAAAGCAAAGAGAAGGTCCTGGGGGCGCTGGGCGGCGCGGTCTCGAAGATGCGCGGCAAATTGGGCGAGTCGTTGGCCTCGGTCCAGAAATACGATGTGCCCATCGATCAGGTGACGACATCCTCGCTTGAGGCGTTGAAGGCATTCGCTATGGGCAATGCGGAGTTTGATCAGGCGCGAGAAATCCCGTCGCTGACGTATTACAAGCGGGCCGTGGAACTAGACCCGAATTTTGCCTGGGTATACGCGAAGATGGGAATCATCTATGCGAATTCGGGCGAAAACGAGAAGGCGATCGAGGCGACGCCGAAGGCATACGAACTCAGGGACCGCGTGAGCGAGCGCGAGAAGCTTTACATCGATGAGCATTATTACCAGATCGTTACGGGCGAGAAAGACAAAGAAATGGAGACGCTGGAACTCTACGGGCGGACCTATCCAAGCGATGAGGTACCCCCGAATAATCTCTCCGTAGGTTTTCGAGATGGAGGGGGATTTTGCCAAAGCCGTCGAGCAAGCCAAAATCGCCGTGCGGAACAGCCCGAATTCAGCGGGCGCATGGGAGAATCTCGCCTACTCATATCTGGGAGCCAATCGTCCAGATGAAGCGTGGCAGACGGCGCAGCAGCTGCTCACCAAGTTCCCGGATTCGGACGAGGTGCATATGTACGCCTATCTGTTCGCTGTGACCTTGCACAAGCAGGCAGATGCGGACCGCGAGCTGGCTTGGGCGAAGGGAAAACAGCTTGAATACCGGTTTCTTTTTTACGACATTCGCTCGCTGGGGGAACAGGGGAAATTGCATTTGTCCGAGGAGACCGCGAGCCGGGCGCTCGATATGGAAAAGAACCAGGGTTTGAATGAAACAGCAGACGGCGACCTGGGTTTCCTGGCGATGGTCGAAGCCGATTTTGGCGCCTGCGATCGCGCGCTGAAGAACGCGACGACGCTCGCGGCGAGTTCCAGTCGTGCGGCGCTTACGCAATCAGGATATGTGTTCGCCACCTGCGGACAGGCGCAAAAGGCGGAGGCCAATCTGGCGAAACTGAATAAAGAGCATCCGCTGGATAGCTTTCTGCAGAAATCGGAACTGCCGCAGATTCGCGCGCGTTTGGATTTGCAGCGGGGCAATGGAGCGAAGGCGATCGAAGATCTTCGCCCGGCGGAGTGGGCCGAGATGGGTTGGTTCGAACTGGGATTGCCGATATATTTGCGCGGCGAGGCGTTTTTGCAGAACAAGCAGGGGCCCGAGGCAGTGGCCGAATTCCAGAAGATTTTGAATCATCACGATGCTCTGCTGCCAGGAGCGTATGAGTCGTTGGCAAAGTTGGGCGAGGGGCGCGCGTATACGATGACGGGCGATACAGCAAAGGCGCGAACCGCATATCAGGATTTCTTTGCAGCGTGGAAGGATGCCGACTCCGACATTCCCATTCTGAAGCAGGGTAGAGCCGAGTATGCGAAGCTGCAGTAGCAGGAAAGCGATGCACGCTGTGACGGTTGCGTGGTGCGTTTGGGTCAATTATTGAAACCAGGCATTATCACTCATTGACCCTTAGCGAGGCACAGTCGGTGAAATTGCGATTTGACACCCGTTAAGCGATTTCACTCAGAACCCCTCGCCGGGGCCAATGAGTGTTACGGCGATTAACGACACTTGACAGTCCTGATTGATCGATCGATTCAGCGACCGCTCGAATCGAAACTTGTATAATCCACACATGCAAGGAATACCCTGGAGCACAATTGCGCTCGGCTCGCTGTTGCTCATCTCGGCCTGCTCAAAAGGAGGACAGGAAGTGCAATCTCCGCAACCTGAAAAGTCGAAGCCGCCTGTCAAAACGGAGCAGCGCGGGCGCATCCTTGGAATCGGCGGTGTCTTCTTCAAATCCGCCAATCGCGATCAGATGCGCGAATGGTATTCGAAGCATCTTGGACTCGCTGACAAAGGCCAAGGCGCGATGCTTCCGTGGCGCGAACACGACGACCCGCAAAAGGAACACGTTACCGTTTGGACTGTTTTTCCCGCCTCCACTAACTATTTCGATCCCAGCCACGCAGCCGTTCATGATCAACTACATCGTGGACGATATGGATGCTTTGCTCGACCGCTTAAAACAAGAGGGAGTAAAGATTGACCCCAAACGAATGGATGAATCCTACGGTCGCTTTGCCTGGATCTATGACTTGGATGGGAATAAGATTGAGCTCTGGCAGCCGCTGCCCGCAAAGCCCTAAAGAGCCTTCCACTTACTCGATTAGATTTCTGTGTTGTAAGCAGGCGCTTAGACGTCTTGACCCTTGCCTAAAACCGGAGGCCAGTTCCACTTCTACTACAACCCCGATAAGGGAGAGGTTGTCGAGAAGGCCGCGCCCGCCTTGCCCTGTGTTACGACGACAATTCGTCCGGCTCCCTAAGGGGCGTTAACGAAAACAGACAATCACATTCATTGAGCCGCGCCTCTTTACTCCTCCACGTACAGGGGTCGACCGAAGAACAAAACGTAGCCGTCAAGGTCGCAAATCTCGAACCCGCGAAGACCATCGTGGGTATCCTTGAGGGGCACGCTGAATGCTGCTCCACTATCGGCCACTCGATGTTCGGAAAAACGTTCGGCAAATTCGGCGGCGAGCGCATCCGGATCGGGTGCATAGACGAAGGCATCCCATCTCATCGAGGGATTCCGCTTTGGGTTCGGCATCGGCGCCGTGTCTTTATCGGACTTGACGAAGATCTGCGCTCCGTCGCGGCCGATGATGGCGAAAAAAGGGTTTCGCTCCGGCTGTAGGTATCTCGTCTCAAACCCCAGGTTGTCGCGGTAAAAGGCGATGGTTTGATTGACGTTACTGACGATGAAAAACGGTGAAATTGCCTGCGTCGTTGCTCGGGTCATACGCGGGGAGCCTCTTGCACTGGAATCTTACGATTTGCCAGCCTTTTCGAACAGGCGTCTCTTAGTGGCCCGCCCCGCGTCGCCGGGTGTGAGTAGAATGTCTGGGTGACTGACTCTCCTAACCTGAAGAAGGTTCGCGATCACCTCCGGCGCTACGAGCATCCTCTTCTTACCTTTTCGGCGCGCGACCACGACGGGGCCGTCGAGGTCCTGATCGATTTGAATAACTCGAATGTTCCGGTGCATACCTATGTTCTTCCGATCCACGCTCGCGATCTGGATCATCCGCAGTTTGAATGGAACCTGCAACACCAGATTTACGACGGCCTGCACGATTACTTCATTGAAATGTTCATCCGCACGCCACAGGATCGGAACCCGAAAGCAGCGCCGGAAGAAGGTCATCCCCGAGCAACTGCGACTGGCGAAAAGGGTTGAAGTTATTGTATCTTGATGATTCATAAGTACTTTACAGCTAAGTCTTTATTCCTCAAAGACCTGGCGAAATGGCCTGTCTAAGTCTTTGACTTTGAAAGACCGACCAAGGGGGAAACCTGTCGCTTCGCGACCAAATTGAACGCGAAATTCGTGAACGCGGTCCGATTCCGTTCTCGCGATACATGGAGATTTGTCTCTACGATCCTGTGAGTGGTTATTACTCGCGCAATGCCGAGCAATTTGGCAAGGCAGGAGATTTCTATACTTCGAGCGATGTGCATGCCGTTTTTGGACGCCTCCTCGCGCGCCACTTTGAGGAAATGTGGCGCGCGCTCGACCGTCCCTCTCAAGTGGAAATCCTCGAACTCGGTCCTGGACGCGGCTTATTCGCACATGATGTCTTGGACTGGTCGCGCAAGAAGTTCCCGGATTTCTTTGCTGCGATAACTTACACGTTGCAGGAATCATCGCCAGCCCTGCACCGCAAACTGGGAGAAACGCTGGGCGAGCACATCGCCAGCGGCAAAGCAGTACTTTCCGCGCAGCAACCGAGTTCGACCACTCGTGAACTATCAGAGCACTCAGGAAATGAACGGCCACATATTTCGCGCGCCTCACCGCACGAAACTCCATTGATCGTCTTTGCGAATGAATTCTTCGATGCACTGCCTGTCGAGATCATTAGCAGGCACGGAAAACTCCATCTGGCAACAGACAATCATGCTTCCGACCGTGGGCGCCTCACCGAAGTCTGGCTTCCCGCTACGCCCGAGGAGTTGGAATTCCTTGATCGTTACGGCGTGCATCCGGAGAATGAGGAGCGCGTCGAAGTCTCGCTCGACGCACAACGATGGATCGCAGCGATTGCGAACGAGATTGGACGCGGGTTTCTCGTGATCATTGACTACGGCTACACGCGCAATGAGCAGCTCGCAGGACGCCATCGGGGAACGCTGATGACTTATCGTCAGCATTCGGCCAGCGCTAACCCTTACGAGTCGCCAGGCGAGCAGGACATAACGGCGCATGTGAACTTCACTGCGATCGGAGCAGCTCTGGATCCGACCAGAATGCGGGCTGAGAAGCTGATTACGCAATCGCAATTCCTGATGGGGATCGGCGAGGAAACCCAGTTTGCCGATGCGTTCGAGGAATGCCGTCTACCACAAGAGCGCGCGAAAGTTGTCCTTCAGTTAAAGCATCTCGTTACTCCTGCAGGCATGGGCGAAACATTTCATGTGTTGATTGCAACCCGCGGCGTTCAACCGGACAAGCTGAAAGGGCTAGGAGGCCTGCGATTCGGTTCGTAACGGATTGAAGCTTTGGTCTTTAGCTTCTGGGGCTAATGACTTTGGTGCAACCTTTCTGTTCTATTTAACATTACAGAAATATCTAAAAAGTAAACTGGCATAAGATTGCCTATGCCTTCGGCCCGTTCATCCCGGTTCGCGTTGCCGCTGCAAGTGGCAGCGGTTTGCTATCGGCGGCAGAACTCCCATGCCGAGTTTCTGTTGGTGAACACGAATGGCGGCAGCAAATGGACGTTTCCTAAGGGAGCCCCCGACAATCGCCTGTCGCACAGTCAGGCTGCGGAGCGTGAGGCCCGCGAAGAAGCGGGCGTAATTGGCGTGATTGAGCCGCGCCACTTCCACGTCTACATCCACTCGAAGGGCGTCTTCTGGCAGCCTGGAGGCGTCCAGGAATATGTGGTCAAAGCATTCCTTATGGACGTCAGGCAGACTAAACGTCCGGAAGAGGACAATCGCAATCCCACTTGGTTTGGGGCAGATGAGGCTCGTTCCATCCTTGCCAAGGGCAGGGAAGTGAAGTATGCGCGGGAACTCCAAGCAGTAGTCGATCGCGCTCTGGAGCACTTGGGCCTTGTGCGCATGGCTGCAGCGCGCTGAACCGCAAACACCCTCTTCGTTGTCCGTTATAGTTAATACATAGAGATTTCTGATGATTCAACTCTCCGGCGCTGGCAAGCGCTACGGCCACAAACTACTGTTCGACGATGCCGATTGGCTGATCACTGCCGAATCGCGCATTGGACTTGTCGGCGCCAATGGCACGGGCAAATCCACCGTCATGAAGATCCTGGCCGGGCTGGAAACGCTTGACTATGGCTCGATCTCGCGGGCCAAAGGCATCTCGGCCGGTTACCTGCCGCAAGATGGTCTGACCCTTTCGGGCCGATCGATCTTCGCCGAATGCATGGCGGTGTTTGACGATCTCCATGCCATGGAAAAGGAGATGGAGACGCTGACTGCCAGCATGTCGGAGCTTGACCACGCCAGTGCCGAATATGCGGCTGTGGCAGATCGATACCAAAGGTTGGAGCATGAGTTTACGGCTCGTGACGGATATACCCTCGAGATGGAAGTGGGCAAGGTACTCACCGGCCTTGGGTTCCATCGCGATGACTGGACGCGGCACACGGAGGAATTTTCCGGCGGATGGCAGATGCGCATTGCTCTCGCGAAGCTACTGCTGCAGAGACCGAACTTGCTACTGCTCGACGAACCGACCAACCATCTGGATCTCGAAGCGCGCAACTGGCTGGAAGAATATCTGGGAAGCTATCCCAATGCCTATGTTCTGATTTCGCACGACCGGTATTTTCTCGACATGACAGTCAAGCGGATCGTGGAAATCTGGAATAAGAAGCTGCACTTTTACGCGGGAAATTACGACCAGTTCCTCGCAGCCAAGACAGCGCGCAAGGAGCAACTGGAGTCGGCTTACAAGACGCAGCGCGACCGCATCGAGCAACTTGAAGTGTTCATCAATCGCTTCCGCTACACAGCGACCAAGGCCAAGCAGGTGCAGAGCCGGATTAAAGAACTGGAGAAGATCGAGCGGATCGAAATTCCTGAAGAAGAAAAGACGGTTCATTTTTCCTTTCCGCAGCCAAAGCCTAGCGGTCGAATCGTAGCCGAGTTCTCGAACGTGGCGAAGAGTTACGGCGACCATGCGGTTTTCGCCGGTGTGAATTTCATGATCGAGCGCGGAGAGCGGATCGCGCTCGTCGGCGTCAACGGGGCAGGGAAGTCGACACTGATCAAGCTCCTGGCACGCGCAGAGACTCTGAGCGCCGGTGAATACAAGCTTGGTCACGAGGTCCAGCCCGATTATTTTGCGCAGGATCAATACAAGGAGCTTGATCCGGAGGCGCGCATCCTCGACGACTTGGGAGAACTGGCGCCCGCATCGACGCAAACTGAATTGCGCAGCCTGCTTGGCTGTTTCCTTTTCTCTGGCGACGACGTTTTCAAGCGCATCGGTGTGTTGTCCGGAGGCGAGCGAAACCGTTACGCGCTGCTCAAGATGCTGCTGCATCCGGCAAACTTCCTGTTGCTTGATGAACCGACGAACCACCTTGATCTGCGTGCCAAGGACGTATTGCTCGAGGCCTTGATGAAGTACACGGGCACTGTCGTCTTTGTCTCGCATGATCGCTATTTCATCGACAAGCTGGCGACGCGGGTGTTTGAGATTGGCGATGGGAAGGTCGAGCTTTATCCCGGAAACTACGAAGATTATCTGTGGCGCAAACAGGGCGGGGCGGCGGAACTTCAGGCGCAGACAGCAAAGATGGTCGGTCATGCGCAACCTACCAATGGGAATCAACCGGTGGCTGTTGCGGAGCCAGTCGAGTCGAAAGCGAAGCGGCTGAATCCGATCAAGCGCAAACAGATGGAAGATCGACTTCACGAAATTGAGGAAGAAATCGCTGAGACAGAGGCGGCCATCGCGCAGACCGAAACCGACCTGCAATTATTTGTCAGCGCAGAAGAAACGCAGCGCCAGGCACTGCGACTCGAGAATCACAAGGGCGAGTTAAAGAAATTGATGAGCGAGTGGGAAGAGCTGTCGGGATCGCTGACCTAGCCTGAGAAGTGGTTTCGCGATAAGCACCCGGACTACAGTGTTTGCCCGATTGTCGGACTCCCGGCCAGTTGGCACAGTGCATACGGGGCGGGGAGGATACCATGACCCGAGCAGTGTGCGTAGGCGCCCTGCTGTTGTTCTTGCTACCGTTCGCTGCAATGGCGGATGGAATCGACTTAACCAACCAATACGGAAGCGTAACAATCCTGACATCAGGCATCACGAGCCGGCAATCGGAACTGAAGAGCTTTGGTGGGATCACTGCGTCTCCAGGTCACGCCTTGGGCAGAGTTTACTTTTCGACAGGCGCACTGATCAGCGGGAGTCTTTGGGCGGGAGGAACGTTCTCTTCGATCGGGTCCGTTTTCGACATACTTGGTGTGGGCTCCAAGATGAAGACGCTTGCTGGTCAAGATGTAAAAGGGAATGTAGGAATCTTCTCCGGAACGTTTGTCGGGCCGATTGAGTGGACTTTGGTGGCATCGAGCAAATTCTTCCGGGAATATCAGCTCAGCGGTCAGATCCAAGGAATGTTGTGGAACGGCCGCATGGTCTCAGGCACCACCCAGCAAATAATCAATACCCACTGGAACAAAGGAACAATCGATAGCAACATGGGAAGTATCCGGATGGGAATAACCCATATCAGCTCGACGCCCGAACCGGGGAGTTGGGGACTGTTCAGTCTCGGATTGCTGACCATGACTGGACTGATTCGCCGGAGGCTGTCTACGACCTAACACGATGAGCGCTGGGTGGATATTTTTCCCCGCTCAGCGCCATTCATTACTGAGCGGTCAGAAATCCAAAAGTTGGAAGTTAGGATATTGCTCTAGCCGGGTCACCTGTATCGCAAGCAATCGACGGAGTACCCAGCCGGGCGCCCGAACTCTACCCGCCCTGTTTCAGTTCTGTCAGGACTTGCTTGGCAATTTCCTTGAGCGTCTCAAACACGCCTACGCCCTGGAAGGCAACGGCCTCAAGTACAGGCTCGTTCTTCTTGCGGAGTTCCTTGGAGAGAGCATCCACCGGAAGGACGTTCGGTAGATCGCGTTTATTCAGCTGCAGCACATAAGGAATCTTGTTGAAGTCGTAGCCGTGCTCTTTCAAGTTCGACATCAGGTTGTCGAGGGCTTCGACATTGGCGTCCATGCGCTCCTGCTGGGAGTCGGCGACGAACACGATGCCGTCCACCCCACGGAGAATGAGCTTGCGGCTGGCGTCATAGAAAACCTGGCCGGGAACGGTATAAAGGTGAATGCGGGTCTTGAAGCCGCGCACGTTGCCGAGGTCGAGGGGCAGAAAGTCAAAGAACAGGGTTCGATCCGTCTCGGTGGCGAGCGAGATCATTTTGCCCTTCTGCTGTTCAGCCGTTTTCTGGAAGATGAACTGAAGATTCGTCGTCTTCCCGCCTAATCCGGCGCCATAGTAGACGATCTTGCAGTTAATCTCGCGTGCCGCGAAGTTGATGAAACTCAAAAGGCTTCCTCAGGAACAATTGCGCAAGGCTGTTGCAAACCGCTCCCTTAACGCGGGAGTTCTCTCGCTCATAATCCATCCAACTACAGTTTCGGATCCTGTGATTTTTATATCACATTGGATGGCTTGGGCGCTGGTTACCCACGTTACTAAACGGCAACGGGCTCAGAAGGTTAGGCGCCAAGCGGCAGTCGGAGCCCAAAACCCCTACCGCTTGCAGCCGACCGCTGCAAGCTTCCCTAGCGCGCCGTCGGCAATGGGTAATACCCCTGTTTGGCGTAGACCTTATAGTCGTGGCTGCCGTGTACGCGCACTTCGATCTCGCGGAATCCGCCGATGCCTTTGCTGCTGTAACCCAAGGTGTACTGGTTGCGGGCGTCTCCAATGGCGGCAGTGTAGGCGCGCTCAATGGCGGCTTCCGTCAGTTCGTTATAGACAGTGCCTCCACCGGTCGCCGAGACATACTTTGGCAGGATGTCGCTGTAGCCTAGAAGCCCCGTCGTTTTTGGCAGGTGAACACGCTGCAGCTTGTCGTAAACAGGGATGGCTGCTCCCTCCAAGCCTACCGCGTAAACCGTGATTTGCTGGGTCTGGAGTACCTTGAGGGTGTCCTTGAAGCTGGCGGTGGACCCTTGTTCGCGCCCGTCGCTGATCACGAAGATGATTTTTCTGCGCACCTTGTCGCGTTTGGAGAGATCGCGGGCAGCGAGCAAGATAGCATCGTTCAGCACCCGCGCGACCTTGGGGGGCGTGCTGACTGGAGTGACCGGGGTATCGATCGGCATCCCGTTGATCATAGGTCCCTGCGGCCCAAGAGGCCCGCTGGTGACGGGTGGCCCGTTATTCGTGCCGCTATAGCTCTTGATTTGGTTCAATACGGCCGTCAGCTGTTTGCCGACGGTCGTGAAGTCCGAAACGCGCCCAACCGTGCTGCTGTAAGTGTAGATTCCGACCTCATCAAACTGACTGAAGGCGCCTTGCAACGCAGAGAGGGTCTGCTGCACCTTCTTCACGCCGCTATCGGCCATCCCCAGATCAAAAACTACCGCTGCGGAAAGCGGAAAAGGATCGCTGGTGAAGAATTTCAAGGTTTGCTTTTGGCCATTTTCGAGGACCGTGAAGTCTTTTGGGAGGAGTCCATTGACCATTCGTCCATCGTTGTCTTTGACGGTAACCGGGACCAGCACTAAGTTTGCGTTCGAATAGATCGTGTAGATTCCTTCGTGGGTTTCCAGATCCTTGGGAACGCTGCCGGCGGGCACGGTTTTTACGGGAGGCATCGGTGGAGGAGCGGATGTCTGGTCTCCGTTGGGAGCGGCGTCATTGGCGGTGTGGGGAAGGTCCTTCGAGCCGGTGGTGACTCCGTTGCCAGTCGCGTCTGGCGAGGTGGAATCCGGCTGGCTGTCCTGCTGTGCTTCCTCTCGTGCGCTAGGGGTAGGCGGAGGGGGAATAGGGCGGGTTGCGGAGGGGGCATCGGGAATTTCTTCGGGCGTCTGCGCCTGCTGGGCTGGCAGAGCACTTGCCATCAACATCAGACTTAACCCCAGAATCATCAGCATGGTAGTCTTGGTGGCCATAGCAGGAACCCCTGTCTTTTGTCTGCAACCGGTTGCTCTATTTTTTCTAACCATTAAGATGCCCGTTGGCGTTGCTTTGGTGCATCTAACCCCAACAGATTCTCACAAGATAGACTAGCAAAGTCTCGAGATAAAATGCTGATGCATAAAGCAAATTTCACGCTCAGGCTGTCTGCGGACATGCTTGCGATTTGGCTGATTCTCGCACTCTGTGTTGTGGCAGTCGCGCCGCGAACTGCGGTGGCCCAAGCCGCCCCCTCTCCGGCGAACACCTCCAAAGCAGCTCCTTCTTCCGGCCAGGCTCAGGACAACTCGGGCCAGGACACGACCGAGACGTTAAAGGTCAATGTCGAGGTAGTGCAGCTCTTTTTCAATGTGAAAGACAAGCACGGCGCGCTCATCCCCAACCTCACCAAAGAGAACTTCGACATTTTTGAAGATAGCAAGCCGCAGACGATCAAGTATTTCAAGGCAGAGACGGATTTGCCCCTGACTTTAGGAATTTTGATCGACACCAGCGGCAGTCAGATGAACGTACTTGAGATGGAGAAGCAGGTTGGGGCGTCGTTTCTTGAGAACATTATTCGTGCGAAGGATGAAGCCTTCGTAATCAGCTTCGATATTGATGTGAATCTTTTGCAGGACTTCACGAGTTCGGTGAGCAAGCTGCGACACGCGCTGAATGACACCAGAATCAATACCGGAGGCGTGAGTTGTTCCGGGGGCCCAATCGGACCGCAGGGGCCGATCCCGTGTTCATCGACTGGACCGAGGGGCACCGCCCTTTATGACGCGGTTTACCTGGCATCGCATGATGAACTGAGCCATGAAGTCGGACGCAAGGCGATGGTGCTGTTGACCGATGGCGAGGACCAGGGAAGTCGTCTAAAAATCAAAGACGCGATCGAAGCGGCGCAAAAGGCCGACGCTATTTGCTATGTGTTGCTGATCGCGGATCGTGGTTTTTATGGGTTTGGCGGGTACAGCGGCGATTCAGAGATGCGAAAACTTACCCAGGAGACGGGTGGCCGCGTCATCGACGTGGGTAACAAGATTGATAAGCTGCGCAAGGCTTTTGAGGAAATCTCAGCCGAGCTTCGAAGCCAGTACAACATTGGCTATACCCCAACGAACCCGAATCGGGACGGCAGCTTCCGCAAGGTTGAGATCAAATCCAAAGAAGGGCAGTACAAGATCCAGTCGCGCAGCGGGTATTATGCGGTGGCTCGGCGTGAAGACTAAGCTGCGGACATGAGTGACCACATGGAAGGCCTTTCTTTGTGCTTGTAGGTACATTCGGTAGAAGTGTTCTGCCCACTTGACATGGTCGGTCTTCCCATCCAAACTACTTGAACTCGGATGTCCCCACATCCGATGAACCAAGACCCTTCCCACTAGCTTCACCTTTGCCCAGGAGATCCTTGTGATGACGCTGCGCCGCCTCGCCCTGTCTACCCTCACGACTGTTTTCTTGCTGACTAGCCTCTTGAGTCAGGCGCAACAACCCGAGATTCGAACCGGGATTTTTAGGGGACAGAAAGTTACTTATACGTGGGTCCCAAGCAAGGAAAGCGCCGGCATGGGTTTAAACATTTATCAAGGAGACATCATCCTTGATCACGTGCAGCAATTGCCAGGTAGCAGTGTTCAGATCAATAGCCTAGGGGCTGCCTATTCACAATACTTATGGAAGCCGGTGGGCAGCGTCTACGAAATCCCCTACATCATCGACCCAGCCTCGGGCAATGTAAGCAACATCAACGCCGCGATCACACAGTTCAATAACACTTTTAGTGGAGTGCTCCAGTTTGTCGCTTACACCAACCAGCCTGACTACGTGGATTTCAATCTGAATCCAAATGACAATAGCGGCGTCTGCGAGTCTTCGGAAGGCCGGGTGGGCGGGGAACAATTTGCGCTGGGAGCCGGCGGCACGCAGAACCCATGCACGGTGGCGACCATCCTGCATGAAATGGGACACATCGTCGGGGTGTGGCACGAACAGTCGCGCCCGGACCGCGATACGTACGTCAACGTCAATTACGGCGCGGTCATCAAAGCCTCGCGTTCTAACTTTGACAAGCTTCTTGATAACGACCAGGCACTGACACTGTACGACTACGCGTCGATCATGGAGTATCCCGCGTTCTCGTTTTCGCGGAACGGTCAGCCCTGTATAGAAACGATTCCCGCGGGCATCCCGCTCTCAAACAGCACGGGCTATACGGCGTCCGATGTCGATGGCATCGAGCGGCTTTACGGTGCGATTCCCACTTCCGTGACCGTGACCAGCAATCCGCCTGGATTGAAGGTTGTCGTGGACGGAAACGCCGTTTCGACTCCGCAGGTCTTCAACTGGAGCTTGAATTCCAGCCATACACTGGGAGTCGCTTCCACGCCGCAAACGATCAACGGAATTAACTACATCTACGGCCGGTGGAACGATGCGACCGCTGCCAGCCACTCGGTCACCGTCACCCCTGGAAATAATATGGTGACACAGCCAGCGACCTCTCCTGCGGTAACCGTGTACACCGCAAACTTTATCCAGCTTGTTCCATACGCGAACACAGTCTCTCCAGCCGGGACTGGAACGGTCGCGACGGCTCCGAATCCGCTGTCATACTCGGGACTGTCGGGACTGTATTACACCGCTCGTCAGCTCGTCACCCTGACGGCGACTCCCAGCGGTGGACAGAATTTCTACAACTACATTAACTCACCCTATTGGCTGCCCGGCGGCAACGGCGCAAATCCCAAAACCTTCTACGTGCCGGACAACGGCACCGGCATCAACCTGACGACTTACTTCACTAGCTCTCCTGTGTATACGGTTAGTAGCAATCCGGTCGAAGAGGATTTCTACCTGTTCGTGGATAGCAGCGGCACATACTGGAACGGGCCGGTGAATTTCGCGCTGCCTTACGATTCCAGTTGGACACCTTCGAGCACACACAGCATCGGAACCTATTCTCCGCAAAACCCGTTCAGCTTCGATACGCAGTTTGTGTTTTCTGATTGGAGTGACGGTGGGGCATTGACTCACAACATCACTCTGCCTTCGAGTGGGGGAGCGACGTACACCGCCAACATTACGCCGGAATATACGGTCACCAGCTACGCGTTGGAATCATGCGCGGGCTCGGTTGCGGTAACCCCCGGCCCCAATGGGCAAGGATATTACTCGGCGGGTAGCCTCGTTTCTGTGGCGGAGACGTCGAATACCGGCTGGATTTTTACTGGCTGGGAATACGATTTGAGTGGCACCGGAAGCCCGCAGAACCTGACGGTGAACGACGAAGAACTGGTGGCGGCCGACTTCAGCACGACGAGCACGCGCTTGCAACTCAACAGCATCAGTCCTCCAAGCATCGCGGCGGGAAGCGCTGGATTCACTCTGACCATTAACGGACAAGGGTTTACATCGTCGACGGCTGCCTATATTGGCGGATTTTACCGGCAGGCTACATTCGTCAGTTCCACACAGGTTACCGTTCCAATTCTGTCTTCCGACATTGCGACTCCGGGAGCTTTTCAGGTTGCCGTTGGAAACTTTCCTGGAGGAGCGACTTGTGCAGCCTATGTCCCGACCACGTTCTACGTATTGCTCGCTACGGGCGCCACAGCGAGCGTCACTCCGTCGAACCTGAATTTCGCCAATGTAGCCACGGGTACGACTAGCGCTTCCCAACCGATCACGCTGACGAACAATGGGACGGGAGCACTCAGTATCGGCTCGATTGTAGCCAGCGGAGATTTTGCAGAGACCAACAACTGTTCCAGTTCGCTGGCCGCGCAAAGTAGTTGCACTGTGAATGTGACTTTTAGCCCGAGGGTTGCTGGCAACGTCGCGGGTGCAGTTACCTTTAACGATGGCGCGGGAAGCAGTCCGCAACTGGTGGCGCTGGCCGGGGCCGGAGTAGCTCCGCTGTCGTTTAAGCCGACGAGCCTGAAATTCTCGAGTACTGCTGTTGGTCGCACAGCCGCGAAGTCGGTAACGGTGACGAACAACGAAAGCACGACGATCAGCTTGAATCCGTCGCTGAGCGCGAATTATTCCATCACGGGAGGAAGCTGTGGCGCATCGCTAGGAGCAGGTAGTAATTGCACGATGACTGTAACCTTCGCGCCCACGTCCAACGGTTCGATCGACGGCAGCCTTGCGATTCCGACGAGTGGTCCGCTGAGTCCCGAGATCGTTGCACTTGCGGGAACCGGGACCGGCGGACCGACGGCGCCGTTGACCTTCAGTCCGACGACGCTTAGTTTTGCAAAGACCGGCATCGATATTGCCAGCGCGCCGAAAACCATCACGGTGACAAACAGCAGCGCCAGTTCGGTAACGATCAACAGCATGACAGGAAGCGCAACATTCTTAGCAGTGGGCAGCGGAGTAACACCTTGCGGAGGTCCGCTGGCTGCGTCGGCAAAATGCACGATGTCGGTGACGTTCACTCCCAGCGAAACCGGATCGACCAAAGGTAGTGTTGCGATCGCAACCTCGGGAGCAGGGAGTCCGCAGGTCATCGACGTAACCGGAACGGGGGCAATTCCTGTGACGCTATCACCGGTAAGCCTGAGTTTCGGAACGCAGGCGGTGGGCACGACCAGCGCTCCGCAGACGGTCACGCTCACGAACAGTTCGGGCGGAACGCTTACCATTTCCAGCATTGCCACCAGCGGAGACTTCACCGCGACGCCTTCGGGTTCAAAGGCTTGTGGCGCGACGTTGGCAGCGAAGGGAAAATGTACGTTTAGCGTGACGTTCACTCCTAATCTGGCGGGTGCTATCACGGGTGCGGTAACGGTGACTCACAACGCGCCACTGGGCCCAGCGGTGGTGAAATTAACAGGCACGGGACAATAGTTTGGGCCGATAGAAGCTGTTGAAGATCAATCTCTTGCTTCGCGTCGGTTGATACAACGTGCGGGTAGCTCCCGGCATCGAATCTACGTCCCAGAAAGACGCACGAGTTTGCCGCTTCGTGCTTCTGATCAATCCGAATTATCAAAGGAGAGGCGATATGACACGTACTATCAGGATTCTTTGTGTGGCTGTGCTAACGATGGCGGGCTTGATCAGCGCATCGCTGCCCGCGCGGGCGGATGATCGTTGTGAACGAGACCGGCACCGTGCCGAGGATAAGTTGCGGGATGCCGTCCAGCGCCACGGAGAGGATAGCCCGCAGGCGCGTAAGCGTCGCGAGCAACTCGAGGAAGTACGACGCCGTTGCGGCGATCATCATGACGACCACCATGATGAGCACCACGACATGGACCAACCGCACCTGTAGACCGAATACCAAGAGGGCCGTCTTCTTGAGACGGCCCTCTTTTCTTGATCCACAAGATAGATGAGGCGATCGCTGGAAAAGATGATCGCTGGTTTTTAATGGGCTAGCGCGAAATCTTCTACTGCGAACAACTGTCCATCCCGCTCCACCACTCCCACACCGATCAAGTTCATATCCTTGTCGAGAATATTTTCCCGGTGACCTGGCGAGTGCATGAACTGAGCGTGAATGAATTCAGGGGTTGGTCCCTGCGTCACATTTTCCGAGAGGGAACTGAAATGGAAGCCAACCTGTTTCACGCGGGCAGACAAACCTGGTTCGTCGTGGAACCCGTGGTCCGCTGTATGGTGTTCAGCCATCACCGCAGCGTGACGTCGTGCTGCCTCGGCCAATCGCTCGTCCCATCGCAAAGGAGCCAGTCCCTGATTTCGGCGCGCCTGATTCACGGAGGCGAGAAGTTCGCGTTCCGCCTGAACAGGTCGAGAAGCGCCATACGCCAGTGCAGAAACCGTGATGGCCACCATTGCCAGTGTTGCCAGCCGAGTTCCGATCCGCATCGGTATCTCCCAAACGAGTAGTAAGAGGTCAAGACTGCGATTGGCGAGCCTGCCTCCCGACACGATCAGAACCCGGCCGAGTGTTCACGGCAAGTTACTTACGACGCCCAAGACTCGGTGTACGGATGGCCATTGCGACGGATGTCAGCGACCGTAACGGTCACGATTGAGGTCCCGGTACTCCCGGCTCAATTCCCGCCGTTCATGACGCGCGGCGCGGTAGTGTCCGTAATAGACATCGCGGCGAAGTTCCCGCCGGTCCTGTGCGATCTTCGCCTCGTCTCGGCGAATGTCGCGCCGGTCGCGCCAATAGCCGTCGTCGGCAAACATCGTTCCAGCCCCCATGGCTAGAAGGAGCAATATCCCTGCAATCGTGCGTTTCATAAGTAACTCTCCTCTTGATTACTACCGTTCTCGACCTCGGAACGTCGCTACTCGAACCGGGTCTACTGTGTGCTAACCCCCGCCAAAGAACCTAGTTGCGCCAACGGATATGCTTTTTGGCCGAAACGGTTTACGCATCTTTACAGGACGTTACAAGAACCGTGCATTCGGTACCGCGGAAGGTGTTAAATTTGGGGCATCTTGCACGGTGATCGCACGAATCTGATTTACCAGGAGGTAACAGGTTATGCGGACTTACCTCACGTTATTGTCTTTGACACTATGGGTCTGCTCGGCTTGGGCACAGGATGCTGCCATGCAAGCCGCGCAGCAGGCTCAAATGGCCGCGCAGGCTGCCCAACAGGCCAACGATCAGATGATGCAAGCGGCTCAGAACGCGAACCTGGCGATGCAGAATGCGCAACAGCAAGCGGTTCAGAACTCCACGCCGAGCTACTGTTGCCGTTCAGCCAAGCCTAAGTTTTCCGTGCCGCCCGCTACCTATTTCGCGCCCGTGACGTTGAAAATGAAAGATTCCACCCGCGGAGCGGTGATTTACTACACGACGGATGGCTGGACGCCAACTGCGGCGTCAACCAGATATACCGGTCCGATTACGATTGATTCAACAACTGCTGTACAGGCGATTGCGATCTCTCCTTATGGAGGCCGTAGCAGGATTGCGAGCGGGGTATACACGCTGAAGGGCACGACGGTAGCCTCGCCGGATGCGCACCGGACGGAGGCAGCGCCGAATTCAGCGGGCTCGCCGGATGGAAAGCTTCTTTTGACTCGAGGCACGCCTGTGCCCCTTGTGTTTGCGGCAGACGTAAGCTCCAAGACGGCGGAGGTGGGCGACAAAATTTCTGTAACACTGGCGGAGGATCTTAAGGCCGGGGACGTCATAGTGGCTAAGAAAGGAACCCCATCTGTCGCAACAGTTACAGAGGTCGACCCCCGGGGTAGGGCCGGACTACCCGGCGAAGTATTTTTTCAGGTGGATTCTTTGCAAGCCGGTGCCGCAGTCATAAAGCTTCACGGTGGCGCTGCGAAAGAGGGACAAGATAAGGAGAAGAAAGCAATCGGCCTGATGTTTATTCCAGGCTTCCCGGTTGGCGGATTGGTACGCGGCAAGGATGCAGAGATTCAGCAAGGAGCGCGGTTCACGGCATTTGTAGATGCCGATATTTTGCTCCCGCCCGCAAACTAAAGAGATAAGAGGAAGACCTGCTTATTGGCCGGGGACCATCGCCGAAATAGCCTCTCTCTTCTAAGCGGATCTGGATTTTGCCTTGGGCCGATTCTTAATCGGGATTACGAATTTCAATCCCGACCAGACTTCAGTTACCGCGCAAACCTTGATGTCGACGAGACCGACGGCCAAGCCGCTTTGCCGCACGATATTCTCGTCGAGGTCCGAGGAAACGCCGGAACTCTTCTTGGGCCACGAGACCCAGAGCATACCGGCCGGTGCTAAGGCTTTCGCAGCGGGTAGCAGATCGCGCTCGAATTCCGCCTGCGATTTCGCAAAGAGAAAAATGAAATCAAGATTCTTGGCGATCTTTTTGCTGAGCTGGCAGCGTGCTAGCGCGTCGTGAAGATCGGTCTGCACGTCGTCAGGCATGTGCAGTAACGCAATGCGGAATCCATCTTTGATCCCGAGCTTTTTCGCGAGCGGAGTTCCGGAATAGCCTGACATAACGGAGTTGCGAGCCCTCGAGCCGCAAGTTTAGCCCGTCTTACCACAGAGTCACAGAGGCACAGAGAAAAAACAATTTGGGTTTTGCAAATCTAAGGTCTTCCCTGTGGCTTTGTGGCTCTGTGGTGGGTTTCGTTTTAAGGTCGAGCATTCGACTTTACTGCTTCGGCGCATAGTAGCCCTTGCGGGTTCGGACCTTCATGCCTTTTCCGGGGCCAACGACTTCAATTGTGCGATAACGGCCGTCGGCAACGAAATTGCCTGGTTTGTAAGCAATGGCGTACTGGCTACGCAATTCTTCCTGAATAGAAAGAAAGGCGTCAGAGACATCGCGCATCTGAAACGGGAAGAATGCACGGCCTCCGGTGGCATCCGCGATGCGCTCCAATACTTTGTCGCCCGCGCCTTTCATGCCGCTGATATTGGTGCTGATGGTATACACGATGGCATCCGCGCGGGTGGCCATTTCGATGGCTTCTTCACGCGTCACGTGGCTTTGATTATCCTCGCCGTCGCTCAACAGGATGATGGCGTTTCGAACAGGGCCCGTCTGCTGCTGCTTCAAAAGTTTGTCGCGGCAGGCGAAGTAGAGCGCATCGAACATTGCTGTGCCGCCGCCTGCGCGAAGGCCACGAACGCCAACTGAAAGTTTCTCAGTGTCATCCGTGAAATCCTGGGTGACTTCGGGTGTAACGTCAAATCCGACAATGAACGCCTTGTCATAATGCGGGCGGATGATGGAATTCAGGAACTCGATGGCCGCTTCCTGTTCGAACTTGAAGCGGTCGCGCACTGAGTTGCTGGCATCGATTAGCAATCCGACCTGCAAAGGCAGATCCGTTTCGCTGCGGAAGCTGCGAACTTCGGAAGCCTTTGCGATCGTCAAGAACCCGGAAGTCGTCTTTCTTTAAATCTTTGATGTAATGGCCGTGGCGGTCGGTGACGGTGAACACGACGCGGACTTCGTTGACCGATACCGGAATGGTGGTAACGGACTCGTCACCTTCAGACTTACCGGGATTTTCGGGCGGTGTGGTTTGTGGCGGCGCCTGGGTCGCGGGCGCAGGAGTCGCTGATGGTTCCTGAGTCGCGGGCGTGCTCGACGCGGGTTGGGCGTTCCCGGGATTGTGTTGATTGTCTGCGGCCGGCGCATTTTGCGTGGCGGGTGGGGCCTGCTGGGCCGGAAGCGTCGAGGCCAAGGCAAGGAACGCAAGACATAATAGAGCAATGCGCAGTTTCATCAGGAGTAATTTCATTATATCCGTATCGCACGTGCGAAAGGATTACCGAGGTTTATTCCGGTTACGCGTTATTCGCGGCTGGACGCTTGCGTTCGACATTTTCCAGGTTCGCCAGCAAAGTCTCCAAATCGGGCGGTAGTGGCCGCGAGAACTTCATCAATTCCTGGGTACGCGGGTGGGTAAACTCAAGCGCGGCCGAATGCAGGAAGTTCCGATCCAACGCAAGGGTGGCGGGCATGCCAGGGGCGCGGCGTTTATTCGATTCGGTACGCAACTCACCCGGAGCGCCGTACAGAGCGTCGCCTACAACGGGATGACCGATGGAAGAGACATGAACACGGATCTGGTGGGTGCGCCCGGTTTCGATCTTCACTTCAAGTAGAGCAAACTTTCCGTAGGGCGAATCGACTTTTTGCTTTACAACGTAGTGGGTGACGGCATCGCGGCCTCCAAAGCCCTGTGTTGTCATACGCGTGCGCTTCTGGGAATGCCGGCTGATCGCCGTTTGGATGGTGCCGCGGTCCTTCTTGGGCCAACCGTGTACGAGGGCGAGATACGTCTTGTGCACTTGCCGCTCGCTGAACATTTTTGCCAGTCGGCGGTGAGACTCGTCGTTCTTGGCCACCACCATGAGGCCGCTGGTCGCACGATCGAGGCGATGAACAATTCCGGGGCGAAGGTCGCCACCCACGGCGGAGAGCGCTTTGAAATGATGCAAGAGCGCATTGACCAATGTTCCATGGTTGCGAGCGTCGTCGGTAGCTCCTGCGCCGGCGTGAACCATCATGCCGGCAGGTTTGTTGACGATCGCCAGGTCGTCGTCTTCGTAAACGAGATCAAGAGGAATTTCTTCGGGAATGGCACGCAGGGGCGGGGGTTGCGGCGGGCCAGCGATTGTGATGCGCTCTTCTCCCTTGAGCCGAAGTGAAGCCTTTGCCGCCGCGCCGTTGACCAGCACCTCACCCTTCTCGATGAGTTGCTGGACCCGGGCGCGACTGACCTCGGAGATCTGCGTCGCCAGGTATTGGTCGAGACGCTGGGTTGCGTCTTCGAGAGACACGGTCAGAGTGAGAGGAAAGTCGGGCATTGATTCTTTCTTGCGAACGGCTAATGGCAAACAGCTGACAGCTGACCGCTAACGGCTTCAA
The DNA here is from genome assembly GCA_963822545.1 of uncultured Acidobacteriaceae bacterium. Taxonomy (GTDB): domain Bacteria; phylum Acidobacteriota; class Terriglobia; order Terriglobales; family Acidobacteriaceae; genus Acidiflorens. The sequence continues at coordinate 214,433 of CAWGIB010000006.1, read as the reverse complement.
GCTATCCCCTAGCAGCAAGCGGCGATTGATTCTTGCTTGGCACGTTGCTTCTCAACCACCAGATCAACCCGCCGCAAATGACCAGACCAACCGAGATTAGTTGTGTGCCGGACATCAGGCCACCGAAAACTTCACCACGTCCCGGATCATCGCGTAGGAACTCGATGAAAAACCGTTCTATCCCGTAGAGCATCATGAAGGTGGCAAAGACCTGGCCGTCGAACTTCTTCCGCTTCAGCAGCCACATCAGCAAGACAAAGTTGAAAAACTCGGCTGCCGCCTCGATCAGTTGGGTCGGCTCGATCCTTACTCCAAGGGGCGTTCCACTCACGGAGTTTGCCAGCGGGTTGGTGAAGGTTACACCCCAGAAGTGATTGGTCGGTTTACCAAAGCAGCAACCTGCGGAAAAGCATCCGAAGCGGCCGAGGACGTGTCCAAACGCCAATCCGGGAGCGAATGCATCCATGGTGCGCAACGGCGGCATGTGGTGGCTTCGCATGTACCAGGCGCCAACAATAAGCGCGGCTAGCAAGCCGCCGGAGAAAACGCCTCCGGCTTGCAGCGTATTCAGGCTGAAGATCTCACGCCAGTTGTTGGCATAGCTGCTCCAGTCATTGATGACGTACAGAACCTTCGCGCCGATGATCCCTGCAAGCACCATAAAGATGCCGAGGTTCCAGGCGTCGTCGCCGTTCAGACCCTGTTTTTCAGAGTTGCGAACGCTGATCCAAAGCCCGAGGAGCACGCCGGTTGCGACCAGCACACCATAAGTAGGCAGGTAAAAGCTGCCAATGTGGAAAAGTCTGGGAAACACGTTAGTTTAGATGCTCCGAGCGTTGGCTAAGTGACAGAGAAGAGTCTAGCAGGAAGCAGCGGCTAGCCGTCGGCCGGCGGCGCTCAGCCATCAGCCGTCAGGAAAAGCAATCCGGTGTTCCTTGGCTGGAACCAAAAGATACGGGAGAACAAGACTAGGTTTTCCGGAGAGCTGACGGCCGAAGGCTGAGAGCTAAAAAAAAGCCGACCCACGCAGCCGTGTGGTGGGCCGAGAATGAACCCGTCTCAGACGGTGGGAACCCGCCGCGACCCATTAGGCCTTTCCGCGTGACGGAACATGGCACACCGGATCTTTTTGCGAGTCGAGTCCCCGTTCATTCGGCATTGGTTCAAAAATCGGTTACCACCAACACCAACGTTGCAGGCCGGCTTTCTCGTTCGATGCTAGGAAACAACCAGCAGATTCGCAAGAGGAAAGCACAAAATAGTTGGCAGGAAGTTTGCTAGGAGGCGGGCGGCGGATGAACACACGGTTAAAAGCAATTACTATCGAGTCAACTCGTGCGACGGCCCTCTTGCAAAACTTCATCGAGCGCGGTAGCCAGTTTGCTGGCCCGCTTGCGCATTTCTGGTGAGGGCGTTTCCAGGCTTCGTTTCAGTAGATGGTATTCGTCCGCAATGTTGAGAGCTGCAAGGACCGCGAGGCGCACGGAATCCACGGTAGATGTCTGCTGGGAGACGGCGCGCATCTTACCATCCACGTATTCTGCAAGCTGGAGGATGTAGTCGGCGTCGGAGCCACGCAGGTTGTAGGCCTGGTCAAAGATTTCGACGCGCACGCTGCCGTTTGCTGGGTCTCTGGTCGGAGATTGTTTGCTGGCTGTCGCCATATCGCTCCTAGGCGAATTTCGTTCTTTTGATTCGTTTTCGAGCGGAAGGTTGCCGCCGCCGTTTAACTCGCGGCTTGTTCCTGGGCCACGCTTTCCATTTGGCTCAGCATTCTTTTCGACCCGGCCGCGTATGTCCTCCCGATCCTTTCGGAGCTGAATCAACTCTTTGCGGAGGTTGTCATTTTCTTCCTCGCGCTGCTCCAGTTGCTCCCGCGTTCGTTGCAGGTCGCGTTCGGCAGTAGCCCGAGCCTCTCTCGCGGCCTTGTACAACTCAATGGTGCGATAGATTTTCTCTTCCAGCGCCTGAAAATCTTCGGCAGGAACCTGCGCAGATACCTCTTCCAAAGCTTTAACGGACATTGGCACCACTCGCTTTCGGTAGGTCTTTGACTCTTGACGCGAAGTATAGCGCAGATTGCTGTGGAATACGCCGGAAGACGTGTCCCTTCGAGTAGAGGGAAGTTCGAACGTTGGGGGAGGATGACAGGTTTCAAGGTTTCAGAATTTCAAGGTTTCAAAAACAGATGGCAGGTAGGGCGTTGAAACTCTGAAACCTGGAACTTTGAAACCTGATCGCGCCCCGATTCCCGGTGCTCATTTTGTCCGCAATTTCTCCAGCCTGCGTCCTGCTTCATCCAGCGTTTCCGGCTTTTTGCAGAAGGCGAAACGTACCTGTTGGGATCCGTCTTTCGCATGCTTATAGAAACTCGAACCCGGTACGCATGCAATTCCAATTTCTTTGACGAGATATCTGGCGAATTCGACATCGCTTGCGAAACCAAAACCGGTGATGTCGGTCATTACGTAATATGCACCCCGTGGACGGTAGCAGCGGAATCCCGCGCGCTCGAGCGCTGGAATCAGATGGTCGCGCCGCGTGCGATAGCGCTCGGCCAGTTCGTGATAGTAGCTCGAAGGCAGGCTCAGTGCAGCGGCGCCGGCTTCCTGCAAAGGCGCGGGCGCGCCTACGGTCAGGAAATCGTGCACCTTGCGGATCGCGTTGGTAATTGCCGGAGGAGCGACCGCCCAACCCACGCGCCATCCCGTAACGCTATAACTCTTCGAAAGCCCGTTGATGGTGATTGTGCGGTCGCGCATACCCTCCATGCTGGCGATCGAAATGTGTTTGGCACCCTCGTAAAGAATGTGTTCGTAAATTTCGTCGGTGATGGCGAGCACGTTGTATTCGACGCACAGGTCGCGGATTAGTTCGAGCTCCTTGCGCGTGAACACCTTGCCGGTCGGGTTGTTTGGCGTATTGAGGATAATCGCCTTGGTGTGATGCTGGAAGGCTTCGCGCAGCTCCTGCGGGTCAAATGTCCACTCTGCATCGGGGGATTGCGGTGGACGCAGGCTGACGTAACGCGGCTTCGCGCCGCTTAAGACTGCATCGGGCCCATAATTTTCGTAGAAAGGCTCGAACACGATGACTTCATCGCCCTTGTTGCAGACGGCAAGCAAGGTCGCGATCATCGCCTCGGTCGATCCGCAGCAAACGACAACCTCTTTTTCCGGGTCAACGTCGATCCCTTGCCATTCCTTCATCTGCCGGGCAATGGCATTGCGCAGACTCTTCGCTCCCCAAGTGATGGCGTACTGGTTGACGTCGGCAGCAATCGCTTCCTGCGCGGCGCGCTTGATCTCTGCCGGAGCCGAGAAATCTGGAAAGCCCTGGGCGAGGTTGACGGCGCCATGCTGCATCGCCTGCCGCGTCATCTCACGAATGACGGACTCGGTGAAATGCTCAACCTTGTCGGAGAGGAAGTGTTTGGGATAGGTAGAAACTTGTGCCATGAAAAGAAAGGCTAGCACACTGGAATTCGTATCACCACCGAAACACAGAGAACACCATTTTGTTTCTCTTGTGCCTCTGTGGTGAAACTAAGCTCGCTGCACGCCGCCGAGAGCTTCCATGGTTTTGGTGATTTGCGCGGACCATTGTGCGACTTCATCGTCGCGCAGGGTGCGTTCGGGCGATTGGAATTTTGCCCGCATCAGAATCGAGTATTTGCCCGCGCCGACTTTTTCTCCTCGGAAAATCTCTACCGGAATAAAGCTGCGCATTTCGCGGATGTCCAATTCCACCACTGTCTGATGAATTTTCTCGAAAGCCACGGAATCGTCGAATACGAATGAGAAATCGCGCTCCACGGCAGGGAAGCGTGGCAAGGCTTCGTACCGCACCTGCCCGAGATCGTGCTGGTAGAGGCGGTCGAGGTAGAGTTCGGCGACAAGACACGTCTTGCCGGACCTTGCGTGTGGCGGCTACGTCGGGATGGATCTGGCCAAACTGGGCCACCACAGCGCCATCCATAAGAGCGCGCGCGGAACGTCCTGGATGATAATAATCCGCCGCTCTGAGAGTCGTAGGTGAGCACCCAGTGACTGAACGGCTCAAGAAGGTCTTCGACGTCTCCCTTAAGATCAAAGAAAGAGACTGGGCGGCTCGCGGCTCCCGCAGTCAAACCGCGCACAATCTCTCGATCAACACTGCCAGTCGCGCCGAGCATGATGCGCTTCAATTCGCTGGCCTTATCTCCGACCGACTCGAAGGCATTCCCGGCCTCGAACAGGCGAACAGTATTGCTGCCTCGATTCAAGTTATAGGCAAGCATGTTCAGCATGCTCGGCACGAGCGACGTGCGCATGACTGAGGCTTCGTCGCTGAGAGGATTTTCGAGTTCGAGCGCAGTCGCGGTCGAGAAACCGTTTCGCCTCGTCTCTTGAAATGAAAGTCAACGAAATCGCTTCGTTATAGCCGAGTGCCAGCAGGCTTGAGCGCAGTCGCGCCTCCTTGGCAGCATCGGGTTGTTCGCGCACTTCGCCGCTGAACGGCGGAAGCGTGTTGGGGAATTTATCGTAACCGTGAAGTCGGGCGAGTTCTTCAATGATGTCGATTTCGCGCTCGATGTCGAGCCGCCAGCTGGGAATATGAACCAGGAAGCTGCCCTCGCCGCCGGGAAGCATGGTGAATCCGAGATGTTCGAGAATGCGGCTGATTTCGAGCGTACTCAACTCTTCGCCCAGAATGCGGCGGACTTCGCGGGGATTTAGTTCCACGGGTGCGAGATCGAGTGGACGAGCGATGACGTCGATCACGTCCCCGACGAGCGTGCCGCCTCCGGACGCAAGGATAAGTTCTGCGACCCGGTTGGTCGAAGGCACGGTCGATTCGAAATCTGCGCCGCGCTCAAAACGGTGCGAGGCATCCGTATGGATGCCGTGACGCTTCGACATGCGGCGCACCGTAACTGGATCCCACCACGCCGACTCGATTAGCACGTTCTTGGTTTTCTCCGTGATCATCGTGTCGAAGCCGCCCATCACTCCTGCAAGTCCGACGGGCTTTACTGCATCGGCAACAACCAGATCCTCTGGAGTGAGCTTGCGATCGACTCCATCGAGGGTCTTAAGCTTCTCGCCCGGTCGCGCTTTTCGGATAATGAGGCGCCGGCCCTCAAGCAGATCGAGATCGAAAACGTGGGTTGGCTTGCCGCTTTCCCAGAGAACATAGTTGGTCGCATCGACCGCATTGCTGATCGGGCCGCTGATCGATGAGCGTAAGACGTTTCGCGATCGTTGGCGGGTGAGGGCTTGATCTGTGTGCCGCGAATTTCGCGGGCTGTGAAACGGGGGCAAAGCTCGGGCTCCTGTATGTCGATCACGACGTCGGACTTGCCTTGCGGAGCGGGTAGTTTCGGCTCAATCGGCTTGAGCGGCGAGATCGTAGAGCGCCGATGCTTCGCGCGCCACGCCGTAGTGGTTCATGGCGTCGGGACGGTTGGTTGTGATCTCCATCTCGAAGACGGTGTTCTCTCCGTCACCGGAGATGCCTTCGACCGCGACGCCTGCGAGAGTGAGTTCGTCCGCAAGGCGACGGTAGTCGACGGAGATGTCAACGAAGTCGCGGAGCCATTGGGGAGAAATTTTCATTTGCCAATCATTTTATTAAAAAAAAGAATCTGCTCATCCCTCACTTTGTTCGGAATGACAATCTTCGGGCCTGAGTATGTGAGGCTCACAGTCCTTACCGAAACTGTTCCAGGAACCTTACGTCACCTTGAAAGAACAACTGAATATCTTCCACGCCATACTTAAAAATTGCGATGCGTTCTACGCCCATTCCGAAGGCGAAGCCCGAAACTTTGGTTGGGTCGTAATCCACGAAGCCGTAAACATTGGGATCAACCATTCCGCAACCGAGGAGTTCGATCCATCCGCTGGCTTTGCAATTACGGCATGGAGCGCCATCGCGGACGCCTTTGCCGTCGCAGAAAATGCAGCTGATCTGCACGTCGGCACTGGGTTCGGTGAAAGGGAAGAACGAGGGATAGAAACGCGTCTTCACGCTCGATCCAAACAGCGCTTTCATTGCGTGATCGAGCGTGCCCTTCAGATCGCAAAAGGTGATGTTCGTGTCGACTGCCAAGCCCTCGACCTGGTGAAAGATTGGGGAGTGGGTGGCGTCCAGGGCGTCGTTGCGGTGCACCTTTCCTGGACACACAACGCGCACAGGAGGCTTCATCTTCTGCATCGTGCGAATCTGGACGGGTGAGGTGTGCGTGCGCAGTAACAGGCGGTCGCACTGCGGCTTCGATTCCTGACCGGCGAGGAAGAGGGTATCTTGCGTGTCGCGGGCAGGATGGTTTGGCGGAAAATTCAGGGCTTCGAAGTTGTAATAGTCGGTTTCAATCTCCGGGCCTTCCTCGACGGAATAGCCGAGATTACGAAAGACGCCGACGATCTCGTTCATAGTCTTGATGACTAGATGTTCGGCGCCAATCGGGCGACGAATGCCGGGAAGAGTGACATCGAGCCGCTCTGAGGCGAGTCGTTGCGACGAACCGCCGCTCTGAAGACGAGTCAGCGTGGAGTCGACCGTTTGCTCGACTTGCTTCTTAAGTTCGTTAACTCGCTGGCCTACATCTTTTTTATTTTTGCCGGGAGCTGCTTTGAGCCAAAGGTCGTTTAGTTGGGTGAGCGCGCCGTTCTTGCGCGCCATCCAGCGATCACGGAATAGTTTCCAGTCGCCTTCGGAGACGACTGCAGCCGATTCCTGGTCTAACGCAGACAGGAGTTCTCGCACTGCGCCATCGAGCGCGGCGGAAGAAAAATCCGTGAGTTTGGGAACGCTGTAAGGCATGCGCTTAATTAGGAAACTGTTATCCGGAGCGAAGCGAGGGATCTCTACGCTACCCACAGTGTGTGCAGGGAGTAGGGTTCCTTCGCTTCGCTCAGGATGACAGGACTGAACAAAAGCTGAAAGTTAACAGAGGAGACACCCACAAACCGCGTCTCTATTCGAAGCCGGTCTACTCGAAGCCGGTCTACGCTTTTGCTGCTGCGTTCGCCTGTTTGGCCTGTTCCGCAAGATGCGCAAATCCTGCCGCATCCTTAACTGCGAGGTCGGCCAGGATCTTACGATCAAGCTCAACTCCAGCCTTTTTCAATCCGCTGATGAACTGGTTGTAATTCAACCCATTCAGGCGGGCGGCGGCGCCGATGCGCACGATCCAGAGTGAGCGGTACTGGCGCTTCTTCTGTTTGCGGCCGGAATAGGCAAACTTCAGCCCGCGTTCGACGGCTTCTTTCGCCGAACGGTAAAGTTTGGATTTAGTTAGGAAATATCCACTGGCGCGTTCAAGAATCTTTTTGCGCTTGGCGCGGCGTTTGGTTCCGCGTTTTACACGAGGCATTGCTGTTCTCCTTTTTTACTTCGTTTGGCGGCTGGAGGTAAGGAGGCTTCTACCCAAAGGGATTTCTGAAGCCCAGCCTCTTCACGCGCCGCTGCGGGTCGTTTCCAATCCGCAGACTTAGGTTGGGGCTCTGGCTCTTGGCTTTGGGCTCTAGGCCCACCTTGCCGGCTCTCGAGGTGATCCGAAGCCGAACGCCTAAAGCCTGAAGTCCAGAGCCTAAAGCCGGGTTTACTAGTACGGGATCATCCGCATCACTTTTTTGTAATCGGCGTCGCTGACCAAAACGGAGTCGCCCAACTTTTTCTTGCGCTTGTGCGACTTCGAGGTCAGGATGTGGCGCAGATTTGCCTTGTGACGCTTGATCTTTCCCGTCCCGGTTTTCTTGAAGCGCTTCGCAGCGCCTTTGTGTGTTTTTAGTTTTGGCATAAATAGCTCTCAGCTCTTAGTTGTCAGCTTTCAATTAAGACCGTTGGTATCCAGCAGCACAGCATCCCCTTCAGTTCGAACGATTGCACCAAGAACATTTTCCTGAGAGCTGATCGCTGAGAGCTGAACGGCTGTCTTACGCTGTCTGCGCGCCGCCTTGTGGCTTTGGCGGTGCTTGCGGTGCAACTTTGTGAGTCACGGGTGCTTTTTCTTTCGCGCCCGTTTCTTTCTTGGGTGCCAGGATGAGGTGAAGCGTATTGCCTTCCTGCCGCGGCCTGAACTCCACCAATCCCTTGTTCTCGACATCCTTGATCAGTCGTTCAAGAATCTGACGGCCCAGGCTTTGTCGAGTCATTTCGCGTCCGCGGAAGAAGATGGTCGCCTTGACCTTGTCCCCTTCATCGAGGAATCGCAGCACATGATTCTTTTTCGTTTCGTAATCGTGATCGTCTACGTTGATACGAAACTTCACTTCTTTAACCGTAATCGTCTTCTGTTTCTTCTTGGCTTCGCGCTCGCGCTTTTCGTTCTGATAGAGAAACTTCCCATAATCCATGATGCGGCAAACAGGAGGTTGCGCAGTCGGGGAAATCTCGACCAGATCCAGGTTTCGTTCACGGGCCATTTTGAGCGCTTCGAAGGGGGGCATGACGCCGATTTGTTCACCTTCGTCACCGATCACACGCACCTCGCGTGCGCGGATGCGCTCGTTCATGCGGATAAAACGCTTGTCGATACTGGGCCTCCGTCTATTGATCTAACAGGCTGATCGGACAGGAAAATGCTTCGATAAAAGTATAGCATGGTGCCCGGGTGCCACCATTTAGCTGCCTTATTTAGTTAGGGGTACAGCTCGAGCGAGCTTAAGCCAACCGGAGTCTCATGCAGGATGGACCGCTGTCAGGCGACGGCGGTTTTCGGGCCACGCAAGCGACGATAAAGCTGCAAATACTCATCGACCATTCGCCGTGAAGTGAAGCGTTCGCGCGCGCGGTTGTACGCGCGAGTGCCATACAGGCGAACCATTTCGCGGTTCTGATCGAGTTGGCCTAGTACAGCGGCCAGACTTTCTGCGTCGTTTCTTTCGAAATACAAAGCGGCGTCGCCCCAAAGTTCGCGGTACACGGGCATGTCATTGGCCACAATCGCGCAGCGCGAAAATGCGGCTTCGATGGAGGCGAGTCCGGTTGGTTCGTATCGGGAAGTTGCTGCAAACACCGTTGACTTACTGTAAAGATTGCGCAGCTGCGATTCGGTCTGCGCGCCTTTCACCGAAATCTCGTGTTCGCCGGTCGACACCTTCACATCGGCTCGGATAGGCAACGCCGGTGCGGGTATGGGATTGTCGGCGCCAACGATGCATACCGGCAGGCCATGGGTATGCTGCGTCAGCAACGCAACCTGTTTGCCTCTGTCCCACAACCGGCCGATCGCGAGTACCAATTCTTCTTTGGTGACAAACGGATTGAAATAAATGGGGTTGCGTCCGGGTGGAATGATGTGACCAACAAAGTCGTCACCATAGGCGACTCGCAGCATGTCGCCCATCCAGCGCGTGGTTGTTACGACGGCCTCCGCGCGTTTCAGGCCGGCCACGACTGTTTCGCGGTACCAGTCAAGCCATTCTGACTGGGCAGGCTCTTTTCCGTGGATCGTGAGCCACCATGTAATAACGTCACCGTGCGCGGTCACCAGTCGCGGGGTCGCAACCGGCAACGCTCCGAAACTGAGGTGGTTCAGGTGCAGAAAATCAGGCCGTGTGTCCTTGACGATCTCGCACAAATATTCCTGGGCAGCGTGAAAGTCCTGCTCGCCCTCCTGCATCCAGTCGAGTCGAAATGCTGTTGGATGGTATTCGAGGCCGTGCAGGCTCTGCATCCATGCGGTCTGGTCGGGGAGCGGAATCTCGCCAAAGCTGACGAGTGTGACTTGCGCGCCCTGGGTGACGAGACCGGTGACCATCTCCCGAGCGTATGTCCAGACACCGCTGAACGTGTCCGTCGTCACCAAAACCCGCACAGAACGCCTCCGGGACAGGGCAATTGCAGCCCACCACTTGAAAACAGTTTAGGGGGGTCGGAATCAAGAGGGAAGTGTTTTCTTAGGAAACGGCTGATTTTGGGCGATTTTCCTGCCTACAGGATTGAATTTATGCGATTTGATGCGGTTTTTGAGGCCGCCAGATTCAGGTCGAATCCGCCCAGCGCGAGTCGATCATGTGATGATGCTCCGAATCTTCGACAGGCAGGCTGGGATTGTGGGGAACGCCATCCCTCTGCACGACAACCCTTGCCGGAACCAAAATCCGCATGGTCCAGAGCAGATCGTCGAGAGACGTGCCAAAGCCGAAGTGCGCGTCGACGAACTCCAGTTCGGCCTGCGGGATCGCCGTGCGACCGGAGATGAGTACGACCGGAATGTCTGGCATCAGATACTTGATCTCGCGTGCTAGTTTTGCTCCCGTCATGGATGGCATTTCATAATCAAGGAGGGCGAGGTCGAAATAAGTTCTCCGGCAAAGTGCTAGCGCTTCAATAGGGTCATTTTTGGTGATCACGCGAAAGCCGCATTCTTCCAAGACGCTGGTTAATAGCCGGCTGGATTTTGGATTGTCGTCTACATACAGGACCGTGATTCGGTTATCCATTACGAACCTCCATTTCTTTGCCCGGCAGGTTTTCGGCAGTGCGCCCCCGTGCTTTCCGAACGAACGAATTCTAAGAGCATCCTTGCAATGAATGTCGGTATAGATTTGTAAATCGAAAATAGGTTGGGCTGAGGTTCGCGCTTGATGAATACGGCGTGACGATTAACATGCCGCTAAAGAATAAGTAGCGGCCGAACCACTAACGCATCAGATGATCGTATAGTTCTCAACGACTGCAATAGCACAACATGCGGTCAAGAAGGTGAGTGAAAAATGCGCACTCTGGTAGTGGGCGCCGGCGCGATCGGCGGTTATTTTGGCGGCAGGCTGGTGGAAGCGAAGCGTGACGTAACTTTTCTAGTACGACCGAAGAGGGCCGAGGAATTAGCCGCCTCGGGCTTGACGATTCGAAGCCGTTTCGGGGATGTCGTCATTTCCAAGCCGTCTACCGTTTTAGCTGCGAACCTTCATGAGACATATGATCTTGTCCTCCTAAGTTGCAAAGCTTTTGATCTCGAAGATGCGATTCCATCGTTCGCACCTGCGGTCGGTCCGACGACGGCAATTCTTCCTTTGCTCAATGGAATGCGGCATCTCGACGTGCTCGACGAGCGTTTTGGGGCCGAGCGAGTGCTGGGTGGGCAATGCCTGATCGCCGCGACCATGAACGAAAAGCGCGAGATTGCACATCTTAATGACAATCACGATCTATCGTTCGGCGAACGCAACGGTGCAGTGTCAGACCGGATCCAAGCAATTTCGAAGCTCATGGAAGGCGTGCGCTTCAACGTGAAGATGAGCCAGCAGATCTTGCTTGACATGTGGGAGAAGTGGATCTTTCTCACTTCCGCCGCAAGTAGTACTTGTCTGATGCGCGCGACAATCGGAGATATTTGCGCTTCTTCCGGAGGGACCGATTACATACTTGGTGTGCTTGAGGAATGCCGTCGGATTGGGGCGGCCGAGAGTTACGCAATGCGAGATGGTTCTTACAATCGCAGCCGGGAGATGCTCACCGCTCGCGGTTCGAGTCTTACTGCATCCATGCTTCGTGACATCGAGCGCAATGGACCTATCGAAGCCGACCACATTGTTGGCGACCTGCTGCAACGAGGACAGAAGCACGGGATATCCAACTCCAATTCGTTCCTCAAAATTGCCTACACGCATTTGAAGTCTTATGAAGCGCGACGGGCAAGGATGGCGGCGCAACAGTAGAGTCCACTTATTTGTTGGCGCGGGTGCTATGTATACTCGTAAGAATTCTGTGGGGATCACGGTGGCGCGGTACGCGCTCCTGGCGGACACCTGGTAATGGATTCGGCAATTCGTACTCTCGAACTGCGGAAGGTTTATCACTCGGCTCCGCCTGCGGGCGCACGGGGCGATGGTGGCTCCGCACTGGCGGGCAAGGGCGCCAAGGATGCAAAGACCGAGTCAAAGCCGCAGATCGTCGCGCTCGATAGCATTAATTTAAGTGTTGCGCCCGGGCAAATCTTCGGTCTGCTAGGACCCAATGGCGCGGGAAAATCCACTACCGTCGGGATTTTGACAACCCGTGTCCGCCCGACGAGCGGGACGGCGTGGATTGGCGAACATGATGTTTGGCGCGACCAGACGGCCGCCAAGCGCCAGATTGGAGTCGTCGCACAACGCCCCAACCTGGATTTCTCACTTACGGCCCGGGAGATTCTGCTTTTCCATGGTGCGTACTTCGGACTCGGTTCGAAGGGGCGTTCGGAACGGGCCGACGCGTTGCTCGATCGTTTCAAACTATCAGACCGCGCGGACCAACTCGTACGGGGTTTCTCTGGTGGCATGATGCAGCGCATGTCGATTGCGCGCGCCATGATGCATGATCCCCAAGTTCTGTTTCTGGACGAACCGAGCGTTGGACTGGATCCGCAAACACGCCTGTTGCTGTGGGAGATCATCCGCGAATACAACCAGAAAGGCCGCACCATTTTGCTGACGACCCACAATATGGAAGAAGCCGACGCCCTGTGCGAGCAACTTGCCATCATTGATCATGGACGAATCATCGCTTCGGGAACGCCCGGCGATCTGAAAAGTTCGATTCCGGGTGGTTTTGTGCTGCGGTTGCGGTTTGGAAAACATTCGGCACCGCTGGTTGAGCGGTTGGCAACTCTTCCGGGAGTGACGGAGGCCCGCGCCTCAGGCGAGAGTGGAGTTGACCTGTATGCCGGACGCGGTGGCTCGCTGATTCCCGAAATTGTGAACACGGCGGCGGCGTTGGGCGTGGAACTTTCGGATGTGCACATTTCTGAGCCGAGCCTTGAAAATCTGTTTCTGCACCACACCGGAAGGAGCTTGCGCGAATGAACGGTAAGACCTTCCTGGCGCTGCTGGCGCGCGACGCTCGCGTGGCGCGCCGAAACCTGATTCCATTGTTGCTCCAGACGTTCTTGCAGCCACTGTTGTTCGTCTTCATTTTCGGACGCGTGATGGTGGGTAGCGGCTATCTTCCGCCTGCTTATAAAAGCCTGTTGGTCCCCGGCATTATGGCGATCAGCATGGTATTTACGGGCGTGTGGGCGGTGGCCATGCCGTTGATTGCAGAATTTCAGTTCACCCGTGAAATCGAAGACCGGTTGCTCGCGCCCATCAATAACTCCTGGGTCGCAGTGGAAAAAGTCGTCGCGGGATTGATCCAGGGGCTGGTCGCGGGATTGACGGTGATTCCTCTTGCTTGGCTGATTCTCCGGCCAGGACTTGAACTTCATCTGAAAAATCCAGCTCTGTTCGCCGGCGTTGTGTTCTTGGTCGCGGGCTTCTCGGCCTGCGGTGGTCTGGCTCTTGGCTGCAGCGTGAATCAGCAGCACATTGGATTAATGTTCAGCATGGTGATGACGCCCATGATTTTCTTCGGATGTACCTATTATCCGTGGAGCGCCTTGAATCATTTCCCAATCCTTCAAAAACTCGTGCTCATTAACCCGCTTGTCTATGCGAGCGAAGGACTGCGGGCGACGCTGACTCCACAGTTTCCACACTTGTCGATTTCGGCGGTCATTGCCGCCTTGATTGTTTTCGATTTGCTGTTTCTGGTGGTTGGCCTCCGGCAATTTGAAAGGAAAGCCGTGAGCTAGCTGCGAGAGGTCGAGGGGGAATCGCGGACCAGCTGTGAGCCATGAGGAAGCGCTTATACGCGAGGTGCCTCCAATTGCGTGCGTAGTTTTCGTGCCGCCTCGTGCACAGAGACGATTCGTTGAAGCGCATATGGTGGGATATTTGCAGAGTCGAGCGCAAGTTCACAGTTGATCAGAATCGTCGTTAAGGTTTCGCTCAGTTCGCCACGCAACTGCTGCTGTGCGGTTTGGTAGGCGGCTATCTTTTCGTGCTCGCCGCGGCGCATCGCGCATCGGATCTCGCGTACGATCCGTTCCGTCCCGCTGATTGCCAGATTTACCCGTACCGGGATAGCCGGTCCGAGATGTTGTAAAACGGTTTCGAATTCGTTTGGTTCCGTTTCAGCGACAAGCCGATCAAATACCGCAACGCTATACGTGTCTCCACGCAAGAGATTCGTCGCGTGGGCTAGATCGTCTGCAATCGTGACGGGCTCACCGGTCGCTTCCTGAAGGGCGGCCACGCATTCACTTCGCCGTTCGATGGAGGTCACAAGAAGGATCATGTCCGCTCCTTCTGCAACTCGGTGACCCTTTACCTTTGGTTGAAGGGAAACGATTTATGCTGCTCGGAATCGCCATCTTCCCATTTCTGCACGCTCCTATCAGTAACCATTCAACCTTGGAACTGATACTCCTTCAACTTGCGGTAAAGGGTAGTTTTGCCGATGCCCAGCATTCGCGCTGCCACCATTCTGTCGCCATTCACCTTCGCGACCGCGTCAAGGATTGTCCTCTTTTCCAACTCGGCCATTGGGACGATGCCAGTAGTATCGCGTTCCGCGAGGCTGAGTGGAGCGCTATAGAGTTGGGTTGGCAGATCTCTCAATTGAATCTGATCGGCGGTGGTCATGGCGCAAGCCCGCTCAAGAGAATTTTCCAGTTCCCGAACATTCCCCGGCCAATCGTAGGTCATGAGAGTTTTCAGAGCCTCGTCCGAAATAGTTTTTTCGATGCCCGATTCGCGTCCGATTCGTTCCAAGAAATGAGCGACCAATAACGGTATGTCCTGGCGACGCTCGCGCAGAGGAGGAATGCGTAACGTCAGAACATTGAGCCGGAAAAACAGGTCCCGCCGGAACGTGCCCTCGGATACTGCTTGCTCCAGGTCGCGGTTGGTCGCGCCCAGAATGCGAACGTTGATGGGGATGTGTTTTACACTGCCGACAGGACGTATCTCTTTTTCCTGAATCGCGCGCAGCAACTTTGCCTGCAGATCCACAGGAAGATCGCCGATCTCATCCAGGAAGATTGTGCCCCCATCAGCGATTGCGAGCAGGCCATCCTTTGGCCCGGTCGCCCCGGTGAAGGCTCCCCGGACGTGGCCGAACAGCTCACTCTCTATCAGCGTGGGTACCAGAGAGCCGCAATCAACAGGAATAAAAGGTTTGTTACGAAGCGGGCCAGAAAGGTGGATGGCTTTGGCGACCATCTCTTTACCGGTGCCGCTTTCTCCCAGAATGAGAACCGGATGCGTACTCTGTCCGGCTTTGGAGATGATGCGGTAGAGCTTCTCCATCTCGGGCGAATGCCCCACGATATTGGCGAAGCCCTGGCGTGACTTCACGGTCTCAAGCCGGAGACGGTTCTCGGTTGTAAGGCGGAGGTGTTCCGCTACTCGTCCTAGAAGCTATCGCAGTTCCTCGATGCTGAAAGGTTTAGTGACATAGTCGTAGGCGCCATTTTTCATCGCCTGTACTGCGGACTGAACGGTTCCATAATTAGTGATTACAATGACGGCTGCATCCGGCCGGTGCTGCTTGATGGCTTTCAGGGTCTCCAAGCCACCGGCGCCGGGTACTCTGAGGTCGAGGAGTACCGCGTCAATACCATCGCTTTCGAGCATACGGTAGGCCTGCTCCGCGGAGTCGGCGACTTGCGTGCTGAAGCCCAGCGAGTGTCCTACGTCGCGCGCCGCGTCACGCACGGCACGGTCGCTGTCGAGAATAAGCAGGTTGAGAAAATTCGCTTTCTCGAATTGTGGGGGTGAACTTAGAACGGATGCTGCCGTTGCGATTGACATCAGGATTCTCCCTTGAGATTTGTGGTTGGCTTTGCCTGGGATATGTTGGCGACGGAGGGCCCGCAACCAGTACGGCTTTCCAGTGCGATCCGGGGAAGGAGGATTTCGATACGCGTGCCACATCTCGGTTCGCTCGCGACCTCGATGTGTCCATCCGCTCCGCGTACGATGTGCTCGACCGTAGCCAGACCCATCCCCGTCCCTTCGCCTAGTTTCTTGGTAGTAAAGAACGGTTCGAACAGACGGGAGCGCGTTTCGGCATTCATTCCGCAACCGTTGTCTTCGACGACCAGATAGACGCATTTCCGACCGTTAGGTTCGGCAAAGTCCACATTTCCAGTACAGATTCTTATTTGTCCCGCTTTGCCCTGCGCCATCTCAGGCGTAGCGATAGCATCGCGCGCATTGAGCACGAGATTCAGCAAGAGCTGCCGCAACTGCCCGGGATCAGCAAAAATCGGGCCCGCGGCTGGATCGAGCACAAGAACGAGTTCGATCTGCTCGCCAATCAAGCGCCGCAACAAATTTTCCATTGAGGCAACAACTTCGTTAAGGAAGGTGGCACGCGGTTCCGAGGCTTGTTTTCGAGCCAGAGCCAATAATTGATGGGTCAACGCCGAGCCCTGCTCGCCAGCGTTGCGTACCTCTTTCACGTAGCGCCGGAGCCGGTCTTCGGGGTTCAACTCGGCTAACAGGAGATCGCAATAGAGCAGGATGCCGGTGAGCAAATTGTTGAAGTCGTGAGCAATCCCTCCCGCCAGCCGGCCGATGACTTCCATCTTCTCGGCCTGCCGGAGCTCATCTTCGGTGCGCTTTCGGTCGCTTGCATCCTCGAGTAACGCCACGATGAACAGCGGCTGATGATGAAGGTCGCGCGCCAAAGAAACAGTGAGTCGTCCCCAGAATTCAGGGCCGCCCTTCTGCTGGAATTGGTGGTCAATCGTGAGGTGGTCGTGTTCGCCGAGCACCAAACCGTCAAGCGAATCGGGACCAAACTTCTGGTCGGTAGCCGGGGATTCCGCGATGGAAAGGCCCCACAGATTGAGACCCGGTATCTCCTCAGCGTGAGACCCGAGCATGCGGGCAAGAGTCGGATTTGCTACCTGAATGCGTCCCTGGAGATCGCAAATGGCGATCCCGATGGCAGCCGACGCGAACATTTCAGCGAAGCGCTGATCGTGCGAGGAGTTGCGCTTGATCGAAATCTGAGTCGAGACATCCATGCTGACACCGGTAGTCTTGGTTCAGCGCCCGACGATAGCTTGTTGCGGCGGGGAGACGCCGCGAGTGGCGATGGCAGTTCGTTCCAACCTGGGAATAGCTTATTCCGAAAATGGACTGCGTTCACCTGACTGCGAAAAGTGTATATCGGACGGGCATACTCGCTAAGTGCTCGTCGTCACATCAGTTTAGTGATGATTTGAGAGAGCACTGGAAACACGACGTTCGGGAGCAAGTCCGGCAAGTTGCAAAACGGGATTTCCATGCGTCCAATTTGGAACTCCGGCTCGTTCCCGGACGTTTCCATGGGACGTCGGGAGAACCGTTCAAGGAAGGTCAATCGGTTGCGTCAGGTGGAAGGTGAGGCGGCGATCGGGTGTGAGCGCGATATCGCTTCGATTTAGGTCGGCTGTGGTTTCTGGAGCATGCTCGTCTGTGGAGGTGCCTTTCGCAAAGATGCTGGACGTCTCGATCGCGATGGGCTTTCCACCCACACCCACACTGACAAGCGCGAGACGCAGGTAACCCGGATTGCGTCCGCCTTCAGTGGCGCGCTGAGCGTCAAGGACACGGCCTATGACAGGGGACCCGCGAGGTATCAACGGCTGCTCGTCGACAATCACAGGCTCTTCGAGCATTGCCTGAAAAGTGTCGCCGGCGTGTGCAGTCGCGCTCGAGTAGGTGTTTTTCAGTCGGACTGTTATGGAGATGCCCTCCAGCAGACGCCGGGTCGGTGGAATTAGCGACTGGCTGGGCGAGATCCCCTTAGTGCTGGCTTCGCGATCAAACGGCAACTTCTGTCCACTTTTGGTGGACGAGTCGGGGACGCCGGCTGGTTTGCTACATGAAACGAAGGTGGCGAGCGCCAGCAGCGCTGCGACCGGCAGAATGATCCGGGGGAAGTGCATTGAGAGGATTGTACGAGAGACGGTGCGTGCCGCAATAGATCCAACGATTGGTGGAGAAGGAAACTGTCAGCCTGGTCGTGCTCTTGGGTCTTTCCGGGGGTCGGGGCATCGTCAATTTTCCGGCACTAAAAAACTAATGGTACCGTGGTACACTGGTACCATGGCGAATGACAAAACCAGCTTTCTGGTCGAGCGCGTGCAAACTGGGGTTCGCATGGAAAAGCGAATTTTAAAGGTGTTGAAGGGATTCGCTGAATATCACGATATGACATTGGGCGATCTGCTGGAAGGCATCGTCCTTCATGCCTTCGATGGAAAGGCTCCGTTCAGCGCGGCTTCCTTAGCGCGCATTCAAGAACTGAGGAAGTTTTACGGACTCACCCTTGACTCCGGCGCGAGCCACCATTTGACCGAAGCACGCGGGAAAATAGCGAATCCATCCGCCAAGAAAAGAAGGAGGTCGTGAGCAAATGCTGGAGGTCCGAAATCTGGCCGAGCAGGCACGAGTCAACCGCGCTCTTGTAAACGATTTTGAGCAGGGGCGAGCACCGGGAGATTTTCACCATGCCGACCATGTGCGCGTGGCTTTCGCTTATATCTCGGTATTTCCCATACTCGAAGCGATCGCAAGGTTTTCGGCGGATCTGAAGCGTTTTGCACTTTCCAAGGGCAAGCCACATCTGTACCACGAAACGATAACGTGGGCTTACTTGCTTTTGATTCGCGAACGTAGGGCTCTTGTCGATCCGGCACCGACGTGGGAGGAATTTGCAGAGGGGAATCCAGATTTGTTGGTGTGGAAGGGCGGAGTTATCGAAGGCTATTATTCGCCGGAAACCCTTAAGTCAGAGTTCGCCAGACATACGTTCGTCTTGCCTGACGCGCGGCGTTAAGGTGCCGATAGCCCGCTCAGTAGCACTTTCGCAGCTTTGCCGACATCACAAAGCCCCTCGCTTTAGCCAACTAAAACTCCATTGCAACCCTTGTTGTGCGATGGACGGGATTTTCAGGCGGTAAAGTACGCAAAAAAGCGAGGGAGCCGATTTCGGCTCCCTCTTGGTTTCTATTGCTTGCTCGCGTTACCAAGCCCGCAAGGCAGATACATGTTGCTTCTAGTGCCCCGCGTTGGCGCTGATCGGATCTGTTTCCGGTTGCAAGACTACGCCATCGAACGGGGTAGCTGCAATGAACCGACCGCCCATGACACCGACTCTGCGCAACGGGAATCCTGTATCAGGACCACGCTGCCATGACCGGCCACCATCCTGGCTTTCGAAGATCACACCAGTCGCGTCGCTGGTAGCCAGCAAACGCTTGTGGGCGAAGTCGAAGCTGACGGAGGTGATGTCCTTGGCAGGCAGTCCGTTGAGGACATGCTCCCAGGTTGCACCGCTGTCGCCGCTGCGGAACGCGCCTTCGCGAGACGCAACGAGGAACTGCCCGTCCGCCGCAATTGCCGCGCCTCGAATACTAACTACGTAGGAAGGCAGATCAGCCTGCTTCCAGGTCGCACCCGAGTCGTTTGAGACCTGAACGCTCGACCGGGTCGCTGCTACGACGGAGTCACCCTGTGCGCGTACTGTGACGTAGTCTTGTTTTGCGAGCGTAGTTTCGGGCTTCCAAACCTTACCCTGGTCGCGGCTCGAGTAGACGCCAGAGGATGTGGCTGCGAACCAGCGATGGCTCTCAAGCTCAAGATCGTTGACACGAGCTTCGAGCGTGCCCTTGGTCCAGGTGGTGACGGTAGTGGGCTTTTTCTGGCCCTTGCGTTTGGTGGTGACGGAGCGTCCTTCAACGGCGACGACGTTCATCCCGTGCCATTCGCTGCCATTGTGCTCAAGAGCAAAGACGCCCTTGTTGGTACCGGCGACGAGCGTGCCGTTCGGAGCCTGCTTGAGGGCAAAAACGTCGCGACCGCCCAGACCAGCGGCTTTCTGCATCCAGTGCTGTCCGTTATCGTGCGAATAGAAGACGCCGCCGTACTCACGATCGTTGACGACACCTACATACAAAGTATTCGCATCCTGATTATCGGCGAGCAGAGCCGAGACGTAGCGGTGTGCGTAACCGTGGTTCGATGTTTCCCAAGTCGCCGCGCCGTTCATGGAGGCCAGGACGCCGCTTCGATCAGTAGCAAGAAGAACGTGGTTGGAGTCGCGGGGATCGACGAATACATCGTTGACTACAACTTCCGGATTCGAAACGCGCTTCCACGACTTGCCAAGGTCGGTCGTCTTCCAAAGGCCTTCCGTGGTTCCGGCGTAAACGATGTTCTCGTTGGAGGGGTCCTGCTTGAGCACGCGGGTACGACGCGCCGTGAAGGGAATGCCCTGAATCTTCGAGAACAGGTTGCCGGCCGACTCGCTCTTATAGATACCGGAGCACGCGCTGGCGAAAACTACCTGCGGGTTGTCATGATCTACGATGACAGAGAAGACGTCAGAGTCGTCGATCATGCCCTTGGTGATGTGCTGCCAGTTAGCGCCCGCGTCGGATGTCTTCCAGGCCAGGTGCCACGTGCCGGCATAAATCGTGTTGGGATCCTTCGGATCGACCGCGATGGATTCTACGTTCTTGACCTCGCTTGAGGCCGTCGCCAAGTGCTCCCATGTGTTGCCGCCATCATTGGTGCGGTACACGCCATCCAGTGCGCCTGCGACAAGGACGTTGGAATTTCCCTTGAACATCGCCATCGCGCGGACCGATTTGCCGTGCATTGCCGGCAGAGTCTGCCAGGTGCGGCCACCGTCGCGCGAGCGGAAGATTTCGCCGATTTGCTGGCTGGAAAGGCTCCAGGCCGAAACGTAGACGCGATCAGCATCCTGGGGATCGATCGAGATGTGATCGAGGACGTAGTCGTCGCCGCCAAGTCGCGCGAGACGGGACCAGTTGTGTCCACCATCGTTCGACGCAAACATCTGGCCGGTACTGGTGCCAAGAAGGATGTGATCCGGATTATGGGCGTCGTAAGCCAGACTGCGGGCGTCGCCGCCGTCGGGACCTAACGCCTGCCACGGTCCGGCGGCGAAAACGGCTGTGCTAAGAAAGAAGACAGCCAAAAGCAGCAGCATATTTCGCTGCGCAAGACTCCTGAAAAGGCACCAGTCGACCTTGTGTGTCATAAGCTACGAAAGACCCCCGCGAACAATATTCGCCTGCGCCCCAGAGTGACAGGCTAACACGGCACGAACAAGGTTACCGAAGAACCGGAAATAGAAAGGCCGGTAGGGCGAACCCCACCGGCCTTTGGTGTTTTAGACGGAAGTTTCCGTCTTTTTATGTAGTTGACTACTCGGCCTTTTTCGCCTTTTTCTTGGCCGCTGGTTTCGGGTGATCCGGAATCGCCTTCACCTTTTTCTCGTCGACGACTGTTGTCGAGTCGGCTTCTGGGAAGGTTGCTCCGGCGGGGATGATCCACTGTTCGCTGGTCATCGTGCCTTCGTTGCCGGTGCGGATTTCAATCCGGGTCGGGTCGATGTTCTGCTTGGCTTCGCCTTCGGTCAAGTAGAACTTGACATCGGCGGCGCGTTCGCCAGCCAGATTCTTACGCTTCTCGGTCGGGGCGGCATTGCCGACCACGACGAGCTTAGCGTCCGGATCCTGCTGTAGTTTGCCGGCGACATCATCGAGCATTGCCTTGCAAGTGTTGTCCACGCGCCACGGCTTGTTCTTGTTGGGATATTCGCACTCGTTCAGCTTGGTAGCTTTCGGAGGAGGCGGTGGCGGGTTTTCAATCGTTACGGTGCTCGACGTCGAAGCAGTCAGGCCTCGCGAGTCGGTACAGGTAGCGTTGATTGTTATAGGACCTGAGTTGGCGCCGGCTGTGCTCAAGGTGGCGGAGTTTCCGCTGCCGGAGATGCTGCCACCGGTTGCGCTCCATCCACCGACCGTGACCGGAACGTTATCCGGACTGGTGCATTGGCAAGTAATGGTTGATGTGCCTCCTGCCTGCAATGTCGTCGGGCTAGCCGAGCAGGACATGGTCGGAGGATTCTTTGGCGGCTCGGTAACCGCGAAGTTCGCGGTGCAGCTTGCCGTGTTGTTCTTCTTTGCCTTGGAATCGGTAATGGTGGCCGTGACGGTATAGCTGCCGCCGGCAATGCCATTCGTGTCGACCGTAGCGCCCGTGTCTTTGCCTTCAATCTTCCCGCCGCTGCTGGCCCAGGTATAGGTCACAGTGTGCTTGGGATTGAAGTTGCTACCTGCGACGGTAACGTGAACCGGTTCCCCAACCATGACTTGTGCGTTTTGGACGCTGCAGGCCGCGGCAACGGGCGGCTCAGGCGCGCCGCCGAAATTGAATACCAGACCAGTGCGCAGACGAACACCATAATAGGTAGGACGACGAAGTGACGAATCATCGGGCGGGACGACGTCAGAGAAGTTCTGCCGAGCATATTGGAAGTCTGCTTCGAACAATCGCAAACTGAGTGGCTTCCAGATCCTGATATCCATGCCGCCGCCGAGGGCGGTAGCAATCCCATTGCTCGAGCCGAAAGTCCTGCCGGACATGCGCTCAAATCCGAACAATGTGTGGACGAAGAAGTTCACGCCGTCATCTGCGCGAAAAGTCAGCTTCGGTCCCCCCATGCCGGTGTTGATTGTGGCATAGCGATAACCGTTGATGCCCCAATCACCTTCCAGAGACCAGTGACTGGTGAAGTTGTAGGCGAAGCTGGCGCCTGCTCCTTGGGGAATCGAGGGAAGCTTGAAAGCCAAAGGTGGGACGTTGTTATCGGGGATGTTTCCACCCGGGTTCAGCCATTGATAGCCAACAAACAATTCCGCTTTGGGCGGTTTTTCATCTGACTGAGCACTCAGTATTGAGGGCGCTGTAATCGCAACGACTGCCAGGACAAGCGCGAGAGTCGCGCATCTCCAAGTGAGTTGACAACGTGACATAGTTCCTCCGAATCGAATCCACTTCAAAATTTCAATTAAAGCCAACGAAATAAGATGGGCCCGATACAACGTACAGACGGGAATGCTCTGGAAACACAGGATCATACAGCAAGTGCTGGCTTTATTCAAAACGAGAAGAATGTTTTAGCCAGTATCTATCAGGGTATCGGGTGATAATTGTAGCGCGGCGCGCCTTCAGAGGCGATCTATCTCAAATTGATATTCACCTTAATTGCTGATCGTTGTCTGCCCGACGCGGTTGCAGGACAGCGCTCTTCGCTGAATAATGCTGATTGAGTTCCTATGACACAAGAGCGCGTACTAATCGTCGAAGACGAAGTCAATGAACGCACCGGGCTGGCCGAACTTGTTACTAGTTGGGGATATCGTACTGACACTGCGGCGGATGGCGTGGAGGCGCTTGAAAAGGTCGCCTCGTTTTCACCCTCCATCGTAATCACCGATGTAAAAATGCCCCGCATGGGCGGCATGGAACTGGTGGAACGCCTCTCAGAGATGCAACAATCCGTCGCCGTTGTGATGGTCACGGCCCAGAGAACCACGGAGAATGCGTTCATGGCTGGGCGGTTGGGTGTTCAGGACTACATAGAGAAGCCAATCGATTTCCGCCGGTTGCGCTCGATCCTGACCAATATCGGGGAAATCCTGAACACCCGGGTCGAAAATGAAGCTCTGCGCCGGCGCTTGCGGGATAAGGGGGCACTTGGATTGCTTGTTGGCTCGTCGGTGCCAATGCAGGAGATTTTTCGTTTGATCGAGTTAGTCGCCCCAAGCACGGCCTCAGTCTTAATTACCGGATCGAGCGGGACTGGCAAGGAACTGGTGGCTCGTACCATTCACGATCTAAGTCCGCGCCGCAACAAACCCTTTGTTCCCATCAACTGCGCGGCAATCCCTGAGACGTTGATTGAAAGTGAAATCTTCGGCCATGAAAAGGGCGCATTTACCGGTGCGCTCGAGCGCCGTACCGGCTGCTTCGAACTTGCCGAGGGAGGCACCCTGCTGCTGGATGAGATCGGCGAGATGCCGGTTGGTACCCAGGCAAAGCTTTTGCGCGTACTCGAGGATCACAAGTTGCGGCGGCTTGGCAGCAAGGTGGAAACGTCCGTTGATGTCCGGGTGCTTGCGGCTACCAATAAAGTTCCCGACGATGCGGTCGCAGCGGGCGAACTGCGTGAGGATCTTTATTACCGGCTCAACGTGTTCAATATCCACATGCCCGCGCTTCGAGAACATAAGGAAGACATACGCGAACTGGTAAAAAGCCTGCTTGCGGATATGAACCTGAAGCACGACCGCAGAGTTTCTGATGTCAGCGAAGCGGTGTTAAACATTTTTCAAAGTTATTCGTGGCCCGGAAACGTTCGGGAGTTGCGCAACACGTTGGAGCGAGCCGTGATCGTTTGCGAAAGCGGACTGATCGAAACCAAGCACCTACCTCCTGGGTTCGGACAGAACGTGAGAGTGGTGGTGAATGATCCAGATGCCGTGCATTTGGGCGTTGGCACCACGGTCGAAGAAGCAGAAAAGCTGCTGATTCTGAAGACGCTGCAGGCAACCAGCAACAATAAGACGCGCGCCGCTGAAATCCTGGGTATCAGCCTTAAGACGCTGCACAACAAATTGAAAGAATACGGGCGTCCACAGGATGCAGTGCTGGCAGAAGAATAGTTTTCAGTTCCCAGTTCCCAAGTTTCTCAGAGTTGAAGCGCGACTGAGAACTGGGAATTCTTTGTTATGACGAGAAAATTCATCATCGTCTTCGTCATCACGGTGCTGTTTACGGCACTCGTGGTGACGTTTTCCTGGTTCTATCTGTCCCAGTTCTTGCGGCAGCGCTTGTTGGCGGCCGATGAGACCGCTTCGCAGTTGACGAACCAGTTGGAGTACGCGGCTTCCAAAGCCGTTCCTGACCTTACCAGCACTCGAATCGATACTGCTAATCCCAAGGCGATGCGTTCCGCCATCTCGAACTTTTTGCAAAACGATACGAATCTCAACGAGATGCTCGAGTCGCTGGTCGGCAACTACCGAATTATTTACGACGCGGCCATCATCGATCCAAACGGAATCGCTATTCTGGATACCAACCCAGTCATGAATGGCAAGCCGGTTCGGGCCCGACCTAACCTGAGCGTCTTGCGCGACGCTGGTTTTCGCCGACAGTTGCGTTTGCTGTACGGTCCGGCAACGGTCTACGACGTGAGCATCGGGCTTGAAATGGACAAGCAGGTCTTTGGAAGCATCCATGTTGGAGTGTCTACGGTATTTTTGCGGAATGAACTAACGCCCAAACTCCAACAAGCAGCCTTTTTTTCGTTGCTGGCCGTTTTCTGTTCGCTGGTTCTGGCTGCTGTAGTCTCAAACGTCGCTCTCGGTCCTTTGAAGGCCATCAGCCGCAACCTCGACAGCGCGAGTGCAGGCGATCTTCTGCTCGATCAGGATGAAGCGAGTTCGGATGAGGTCGGCCTTGTCTCTCTCAAAATTGCCCACTTGGGACGCCAGATTCGCGATACGAACCAGATTTTTTCCGCGTTGAAAGACAACGTCGAGCAGGTGATGTCGAAACTGCAAGATGGCCTGATGCTCTTCACCCGCGATTCGCGAGTGGTGCTGGTGAGTGCATCCGCAGAGAAATTCCTTGGGCGGCCACGCCGCGAGATTCTGGGACGCACCGCGGCGGAAATTTTTGCTGATGGTACGGTGCTGGGGGCGGTAGTGCTGCCGGCATTCCAAAAGCAGCGTCCCCTGGTGCAATACGAATTTGACTCGGTCGATGGCCGTCGAGTTCAGGTGTCGCTCGATTTCATACAGGAGAAGGGAACTCCGATCGGCGCCCTACTGACGATGAGGGATGCCGAATCAGTGCGCCGGATTGAAGACGAAATTGAAATCTCACGTCGCCTTTCGGCGAGCGGACGCCTCACCCGCGGGGTCGCTCATGAAGTGAAGAATCCGATTAACGCCATTGTGCTGCACTTGCAGTTACTGCAAAACAAAATGCAGCAGGATGATCCAGAATCACGCCGCCACGTGGACATTATCGGCAATGAAATAAGGCGACTCGATCGGGTGGTGCAGATACTGGTCGATTTCACGCGACCTCACGATTTACATCTTGAAGATACTGATTTGCGCAAAATATTTGAGGAGGTTGTGTTGCTGGCGGGTCCTGATGCGGGAAGGCATGGCGTCACCCTTGCTCGGGAAGTACCTTCGGAACCACTGATGGTGCGGATTGATCCTGATCTGATGAAACAGGCAATACTGAATCTCGTGATCAACGGAGTCCAGGCAATGGCGCGCGGAGGTACTCTCACAATCGTTGCGTACCGCGAAGACGATTCGATTATTGGAGAAGTGCGCGACCAAGGCCAGGGCATTCCTGCAGACGTGCGCGAAAAGATTTTTGAATTGTACTTCACCACAAAAGGCGACCAGGGCGGTAGTGGTATTGGTCTCGCCCAGACGTACCAGATCATGCAGTGGCACTATGGGTCGGTGGAATTTGATTCGATTGTTGGTGAGGGAACGACATTCCGGTTGCATCTGCCTGCTTTGGTAGGGAAGCCGGACCTTCCTCACGCGGAGATGACCGCCTGATACTTATAGATGGGTAGAGCGGAATGGACGGAATGGAAATGCTGAGGAACAATGCGAGATCTGCCATGCGCCTGTTTTGGGCGATCGCGATCGGCGGGTGCCTCGGGCTCTTTGCCGCGCCTGACATGGCTGTCGCTCGCTGCGGTTCACTGGGCCAGGTTCGCGAATCTGCTTTCCCTCAGGACAAACAAAAGGAGCAACATACAACCCAAGACACTCCACCCGCCACACCGAAGACTGATCCGAGCAACGAATCAAAAACGGAGATCAAACCCGACTCGCAAAAGATCGAACCACCCATGACTCCCGGTGTTGGCACGGAACCGAAGAATGCGCCCAGCGCCGCACCCGCGAGCGACTCACAGACCCAACTAAAGGTCGACTCCCCGGTTGCACCCCCGCCAAACGAAGCCAATGCACAACCAAGTCAGATGGTCGCAAAACCTCAGGGGAACGTCACGGGCGCACCTGCCAAGCCGCGACGGCGTACTGTTGCAGCCGAAAAAGGCAAGCCGCGAAAAGTAGTCGTGCGCGAGGGGGGAACCGAAGAGCCGGCAGCACAGATCGTGACTGGCATGGCTCCTGATGAAGCCACTCGAAAACGTCAGCAGGCTGAACAACTATTGAAGTCGACCGATGACTTTCTGCAACGTACCGGGTTCGGGGCGCCTGATCCACTCCATGAAGAAACGGTCTCGCAGATCCATAACTATATTCAAGAAGCGCGCGCGGCACTGAAAGAAGGGGACATCGTGCGAGGCCACACCCTCGCGGTCAAAGCTGATCTGCTGGCAGAGGATTTGGCAAAACATTAATGGGGAGCTGTTGCGATTACTTCCGGCCTTCTCGTTTTTGAGCGACCACCAGACCACGCGGAGTGCGCAACAAAACCACCGAGATGAGCCCTTCGCGTTCGAGTTTCAAAGCTGACTCGCGCACAATCTTCAGATGCGAACTGGCATCATGCATCAGAATCAGGCCAAACGGATTGATTTGCGGCAAGAAACGGCGGATTTCCTGCTCGCGGATCGGCATGTCGCTGTCGCTGAAGAACAAATCAATCGTGCCTTCCACTTTCATTTCGAGGCTCGATTCATTTCGTAGCTCGATCCAACCTGCGAGACCGGAGGCAGCGATTCGCGCCTTCGCGTTTTCGTAAACTTGGCGATCAAATTCACATGTAATGATCCGCCCATGCCCGTTCGCTTTTAATCCTTCGGCAATCCAAAGCGTGCTGATGCCGCTGAAGGTCCCTGTCTCAACCACTAGTTCGGGCTTAATCGTGGTCACGATGGTGCGAAGAAATTCAAGGACCTCGACCTCCGCCGTCATCGAATCGAACATGCTCCAGCGCTCCGGATGAGGGCATTCGGGTGTCGCGCGATGGTATTCAGGCTGAAGCTGATCCCCTGAGCGCACGATCTGGCGCAGGATCTTGTGTTCCTGTTTCTCTTTCTTTTTGAAGAACATTTAGGAAGGAAGTGTAACGGAAAAAGGCTCTGAGTTCTTGGACTAGCTCTTAGGAAAAATCGACCGCACCCCTGGTGACACCTATCAACAGCCAAGAGCTGCCCTTCACTCACTAGTGAAATAGTCCACCGTCACCGGATTCTCGAACAGCGAATAATCGCGTGTGACAACCGTGATGCCGCTGTCGGTCACGAAGTAGCGTTCGCGGTCGGCTTCGGGTTCATAGCCGATGGTCGTCCCTTCGGGAACGTGGACATCGCGATCGATGATGGCTTTGCGAATCCGGCAATTGCGTCCGACGTTGACGTGCGAAAAAAGGATACTGTCTTCCACCTCGGTAAAGGAGTTGACGCGGACATCCGGAGACAACACCGAATTCTTCACGGTGCCGCCCGAAATGATGCAGCCGCCCGAGACTAGAGAGTCGAGTGCGTGCCCCATGCGGGCAGATTCCGCGAACACGAATTTTGCCGGAGGATATTGGCGTTGATGCGTTCGGATCGGCCAGTGCTCATCGTAAAGATTGAACACGGGCGAAACCGAGATCAGGTCCATATTGGCTTCGTAGTAGGCTTCGAGCGTACCGACATCACGCCAGTAAAGGGCTTCTTTCTTATTTTCGTCGACAAAATTGAACGAGAAGACGTTGTAGTCGCTCAGCATCGCGGGCAGGATATCTTTCCCGAAATCATGGCTGGACTTCCCATTCTCCGCGTCTTTTAGAAGCACTGGGATCAGGACATCTGTGTTGAAAATGTAGATGCCCATCGAGGCGGAAATTTTCGTTGGATCGTATGGCGAGCGGAGGTCGGTCTCTTTCGGTTTTTCTTTGAAACCAACGATCCGGCTCTCGCGATCGATATCGACCACGCCGAAATGCCGGGATTCCGATGGGTCGGTCAGCAAGGTCGCGACCGTGACGTCAGCTCCACAGTCCACATGCTGCTTGAGCATGCGCTCGTAATTCATCTTGTAGATATGGTCGCCGGAGAGAATGAGTACATACTTCGGCTGTTCGGACCCGATCGAATAAATATTCTGATAAACGGCGTCCGCCGTCCCCATGTACCAGTTGTCGCTGACCCGCTTCATGGGAGGCAGGATTTCGATGAATTCGCCGATCTCACGGCCGAAGATATTCCAGCCTTCGCGGATCTGGCGATTGAGCGAGAGCGCCTTGTATTGGGTGAGGATGAAAACCCGGCGCAAACCCGAATTCACACAATTAGAGAGAGTGACGTCGATGATACGGTAGATTCCGCCGAACGTTACGGCCGGCTTGGCCCGGTCACGGGTTAGAGGATAAAGGCGTTCGCCAGCGCCTCCAGCGAGCAGGACTCCGAGCGTATCTTTCATCATGACACTGTTCGGATGCAACGCGTGCTGCGGACGCTGCCCTCCAACGCGAAATACTAGCACAGGCTGGCTTAAGAATTGTGGTACGGGAAAAGTCGGCAGATTTTGGCGCGCGAGATGTCGTTCGAGAGTGAAGCTCTGGTCAGGCGATCACGAAGGAAGCCAATTCGGCTGGGGTTCGTAGCAGTACTTTGCACTGCGCGGTTTCGAGCTCCTGTTCGTTGCCGTAACCCCACAATACTCCGACGGGAATGACGCCATTTGCCCGGGCCCCCACGGCATCGTGAAAGCGGTCGCCGACCATTACCGTCTCTTTGGGATTCAATTCTTCCTTGTCCAGAATGTGCGCGATGAGGCTCGCCTTGTCGGAGCGTGTGCCATTCAGTTCGCTCCCCCATACCCGCTGAAAATAGTCGGCCAGCCGAAAGTGCTCGATGATGCGCGTAGCGAAGGGTTCCGGTTTTGAAGTAGCGACAAATAGCGTATCGCCCCGATCCCGGAGCCTTTTTAGCGCATCTTCAATTCCCGGATAGACCTCATTTTCGTACAAGCCCTGGGCGGAATAACGCTCACGATAAAAGCCCAAAGCCTGCTCTACAGACGCCGGATCGTTAGTCCCGAGAAGTTCGCAAAGAGAATCGTGCAAAGGGGGCCCGATGAAGCGGCATAGTTCGCTTCCGGTGTACGGCGGGAAGGCCTAGTCTTACCAGGGCGTGCTGGAGACAGGCAACAATACCTGCTCCAGGGTCGGTCAGGGTGCCATCGAGGTCGAGAAGAATGTTCAATCTAACGCGCTACAGGACCAGCAAACTTCAAATACCGGACGCCAGACAAGTCTGCAGCTTTCTAGCAGTGCACAACTTTGTCGCTCTTGATGCCGCGCGTTGCGTTGCGTGAATCCACCACCAGCTTGGCATCGTTCACGATCTTCTTGTAGTCGTAGTCCGAGTGATCGGTGACGATGAGTACACAGTCGTACTGGCCAAGGTTGTCGAGCGGAGCGCACTTCATCTGCAGGTCGTACTTGCGTCCCCGGCCTACGAAGGGGAAGTAGGGATCGTTGTAACTTACGGTCGCTCCCTCCTTTTGCAGCAGTTCGATGATCGTGAGGGCAGGCGATTCGCGCAAGTCATCGATGTCTTTCTTATAGGCCACGCCGAGAACCAGAACCTTTGAGCCGTTGATAGCTTTTTTCTGCTTGTTGAGCGCGCTGATGGTGGCCGCGATTACGTGATAAGGCATTGCCACGTTGACCTCGCCCGCCAGTTCGATAAAGCGCGTGTGGAAATCGAACTCTTTCGCCTTCCATGAAAGATAGAAAGGATCAACCGGGATGCAGTGTCCGCCCAATCCCGGCCCTGGATAGAAGGGATGGAAGCCGAACGGTTTGGTCGCGGCGGCGTCGATGATCTCCCAGATATTGAGGTCCATTCGCAAACATAGCATCTTGAGCTCATTGACCAGCGCGATGTTGACGCAGCGGTAAATGTTCTCAAGCAACTTGGTCATCTCAGCCGCGGCAGGCGAAGAGACGGGCACTGTGCGCCGGAAGATCGAGCCATAAAGCGCGGCGGCAATTTCGCTGGCCTGCGGATCCAATCCACCAATCACCTTCGGAATATCGTGACGCGCCACTTGGGTATTTCCTGGATCTTCGCGTTCCGGAGAGAAGGCAACCCAGAACTCGTTGTCGCCGGCTGCCCCTTTATGGGAAGCCTTTAGACCGGCCTTGTTCTCCTTCTCAAGAATCGGAATCAACACTTCTTCGGTAGTGCCGGGGTAAGTCGTGCTCTCGAGGATCACGATCTGCCCTGCCCGCAGGTGAGGAGCGACTGCGTGAGCGGTGTTTGTGATGTAGCTCAGATCGGGCTCGTGGTATTCATTCAGCGGGGTTGGGACGCAGATAATGATGGCGTCCATCTCTGTAATCTGTCGCGTAGTTCGCCGTAGCTTTGAATCCATTCGCCTTCGCCGCGGCGATTTCTTCGGGCGTAATACGGAAAATATAAGTTCCACCATTATCGAGCGTGTCGACTTTTCGCTGATCGATGTCGAATCCGGTGACGGAAAATTTCTGCTCGCTATAGAGGAGAGCCAACGGCAATCCGACGTAGCCGAGGCCGATGATTCCCACGCGGGCGTGACGAGTTTCGATGCGGCTTTTCAGATCGGTAAACAGCGAAGAGGCGGTCAATTCAGTATTCATAAGGTCGCAAGAATTTTAACATCTTCGTTAGCGCTTTCACGCGGAAGATGCGGGTGTCATACGATTTTCACACGGCTTTTGCCTTCTGGTTTGGCGCGCGGGATTACTTCGGTAATCGAATTCGACGCGAAAGCAGTTTCCTTAGTAACATGCGCGGAGATGCGACTCCTTCGTTTGCTGATTGTGGTGTTGGTGCGTCGCCCTGGCATTGGCCAGCCAGGCCGGTCGTTTTCTAGTTGTCGACGATCCGCAGAAATCTGACGCGATTGTGACTTTGGCGGGCGAAACGGATGATCGCCCCACGCGCGCTATCGAACTTCTTCGGCAGGGAATGGCGCAGCGCGCTTTCTTGGACGCAGAATTTGGAGTGCACATCTACAACGAAAAGCTGACGGAAATCGCGCAACAATATGTGAATACTCTCCCGGAAGCCGGCCACGTTTCGGTATGCCCAATTATTGGTCGCTCCACTGAAGCAGAAACTCGCGATGTCGCGCGCTGCCTTCAGGAGTTGGGTGCTCATCGAGTCTTGATCGTTACCTCCGAATACCACACGCGCCGGGCCTTGATGATCTTTTCTCACCGACTTCCCCAATACCAGTGGAGTGTATGCGGCGGCGCGAGAATTCCTTCTACTTCGGCGCTGCGTGGTGGACTACAAAGGGAATGGGCGAAGGTCGTCTTCGACGAGTGGGAGAAATTGATCTGGTGGGAGCTTGTGGATCGCTGGCGAAAGACCGTCCCTGATTCAACCCCAGGTGAATCGGCTAGACGGAATTAGACGGCTGGCATCTTCCGCGCTTCTACGATAGTTTGAAAGTTCGCAATCTTTTACTGGAGGCTTCATGGGACAAGTGACAATTACCGTGCGCAAGAATGGTTCTTTGCGCGTTGATGATCCGAATAGTGTCGTTGAAATGGTGGATGGAGAAGGCAACAAGTATGATTTGACGGGCAAAACGGCGTTTTCGCTCTGCCGGTGCGGCGCTTCCGCCAACAAGCCGTTCTGCGATGGAAGCCACAACAAGATCGCTTTTCTGGCCAACGATACGGCACCCACCATCCCCAAAGTTGGGTAACGATCGCTTCCCTTCCATTGTCTAACTTGGTAAACGGACGACACAAAGCCTTTGTGCGCACGCTTCCAGGTGATCTAGCATGGTGGAATCACTTGCATAACGAACGGTTTTTATAGAAGTTGTCAGCCCGAAGAATTTTTGCCAATAGCTTTATGGGGCCTTCGGACAAATCTGAACAGCACGCGATTCGACGCAGTACGCGGTTGCCGCTGGAAATTCCAGTACAGGTGACAAGCCTTAGTGCGGCTTCTGTATTTTCGGAGGAGTGCAACACTACCCTGGTTAATGCACACGGCTGTGGGCTGGTTGCTCCGCGCGCACCCGATCGGGGAATCCAAGTACGGATTGAAATTGTTTCGGCGAAGCGCCACACCACCGCCCAAGTTGCTGAAGTAGTTCCCCTCGGCGGGGATCCCGAAACTTGGCTCGTGGGTCTTGAACTCGACGTTCCGGGAAATTTCTGGGGAATTGAATACGCGCCTTCCGATTGGAAGATTGCAGAGACGCTGGAACCTGTTCAGAATCGGATCGAACCGCAGCCTGTGAAGCCGGCGGTAGCAGGGAAGCGTTGGCGTCTTACCGACATCAGTGCTGGTGCCTGCTATCTGGAATCAGCCACTCCATTTCCGATTGATACACCGGTGCTGATCAGCGTGCGCGTCCAGGATAAAGAATATCTTCTGGATGGCCTCGTCCGTGCTTCACATCCCCAGACCGGAATGGGAATTCAGTTTGTCGGTTCCAGTGAACAGAGGGAGCGGATTACGGATTTGATCGATCATCTTACGAGCACCCGCGACGTTCCCCGGATCTTTGTCGGACGTAAAGAAGGCAAGCACGAGGAGAGTGAAAAGCCGGATCTTTTTCGCTGATCCAGGCAGCTCCGGACCCGCTCTTGGACTTAGTACGTGGTGGACCATCGCTGAGTACGGAGCAATTTCTCAGCGACTTAAGAGCGGAGCGATTGGGGAAACGCCGCGATACCCGCGTGCCTGTCGCTTTGCCGGTATTACTTACAGGTGTCGATGCTAACGGACGTCCACTAGAGCAGCGCGTCATGACTGTTAACGTCAGTCGCCACGGAGCTTTGCTCGAGGGAATTCATGGTGTGGTCAGTCCCGGAGATAAAATTTTCCTGGCCCGCGGTCATCAGACGGAAGAGTTTCGTGTGGTAACGGTCAACGAAGATGAGGCTCCGGCACGCGGCAGAATCGGCGTAGCCGCCGTTGATCCAAAAAGCGCATTCTGGGACGATGTGCTGGACGACACCAACGAAGTGGGCTCACAGGAACATTCGTTGCGCGGGGACCACCCCAAAGGCTAGAAACGCTCGCCCTGAACGGTTTCCATGGTCTAGTCAACCTCGGTGATGCAGATCGTCGCACACCATCGACATTAGGTAGGTTTTGTGAAAAAGCGTGTTAAGAAATCATTGCCGTCGCGCCAACCTCTCCTCCAAGTCACCTCCCAAAGCGGATCGACCGTTTGCTCCAGGCTACGGGATCGTCGGAGCCAAGGACGGTGAGGGTCTACTGTCCTGGAGTTGGGTTGAGAAAAATAATGAATAGCTGCCGAACGTTCTGGCTGGCTACGATCCACTCCGACCACAGCCGCCCGCATGTGATGCCGGTATGGGGAGTGTGGCTGGAAGACGCATTCTTCTTCTCGACCGGACGCAAATCGCGCAAAGGGCAGAATCTCGCGGCAAACTCGGCATGTACCGTGACGAATGATGAGGGCGAAGAAGCAGTGATCGTCGAAGGAATGGCGCGGCAATTCGAAGATCCGCAGGTACTAGAGCGCGTCGCCTCCGCGTACAAGAAAAAGTACAAGATGGATCCTCGAAGTATGGGCGAGCCCATCTTCATAGTTCAGCCACAAGACAATATTTGGATTTATCGAGAAGAGCTTTCCGACCTCGGCGACGAGATGGAAACTATGATTTCGAGTTGATCGCACATGGTGCTGCGAGGATTACAGATTACGGTCAGCGCTCTTTCCGCTGACAGGTGCGCCCCAGTCAGCAGCAACATTCCAGACAGAAACGCCCAGAACATAAGGCTCACGGAAATCGCGAATGGGCCGTAAACCTCGCCGAAATTCAGGAATGGCAACGCAAAAATGTAGGCATACTTCAGTGCTTCGGAGAGCAATCCCGTGATTACTGCAGCGGGTAATACCTTTTGGGCACGTACCTTGCCGTTTGGAAGCAACCAGTAAACGAGGAAGAAAATCGCAATGCTGACGCCGATGGAGAACACCTTCATCGTCAGGAATCCCACGAGCTGTATGTACCAGGCTCCATATCCATGCAGGACGCTCTTTAAAATTGTCACGTTGCCGGCGGTGAGTCCAACCGAAAGCAGTGCGAGTGATCCGCAAGCGAACGCCAGACCAAGAGCTATCAACTGGTTGCCAAAGTACGAACGATTGTTGGGAAATCCCCACACCCGGTTCAGTGCCACCTCGAGTGGCATAAAAATTCCGGTTGAACCGATCAGCAACATGACCAGCGAAAACAGCTGTGCCCGGTGGTGAGAAACCACGAGTGCATTCAGGTTTCGGATTACGAACTCCTGTCCGGTAGGTAGGTAGTCGCGCAGCAAGTTCTCTACAACGTCATACATAATCTGCGAATGGATGACTCGGCGTATCAGCGTCATCAGCAGCAGCAGAAACGGAAAAAGCGAAAGAATCGCATTGGCTGCAACCGAAAAGGCGAAGGTATGGACGTCGGTGCGTAGCAGATAACGGGCAGTGGATCTGAGCAAACTAGGGTGGCGGCCGGCGCGGAATTCGCCAGCGCCCTTTTTGTCCGAAAGGCTGATTGGGCTGATCGATGACACTATTTCTCAAATCTTATCAAACAGTTAACCAAAGCCCGTCGGCTCCAATTCCAGCCTGAGAGTCATATTGATCTTTCCAGCCGCAATCGAACGGAAGGCCGCGTTCATCAAGGATCTTGCCTGTATCAGGGGGATAAGAATTTCGCACTTGCCAACTGGCATCTTCCTGCTATTATCTGGTGCTCGTCAGCGGTACACGCTGGCGGGTGTGCACTACGGTTGACGTTTTTGTGTGGGCAGTTCGATATCGCGCTTTCGTCTGTACGGCTCCAGTGTGTCTCGTCGCGGGCGGTTGCCCGGAGAGATGCGGGGAGCCGTTTCTGTTCGAGCGGTGTTCTCTGCCAGCGGTGGTGCCGCTGAGTTCTTGCGCCCTTTGAGGGGGTGTCCCGTTCCCTGTGGCGAGTCTCGGGACAAACAGAAAAGAGCCGCAAGAATAATCCCATGATCGAGGCGAAAGGAGTTTTTGTGAGAGAGAAGGGTACTGTGAAGTGGTTCAACGGGGCGAAGGGATACGGGTTCATCCAGCGCTCCACGGGTGAGGACGTATTCGTGCATTTCTCTGCCATCCAGGAGAATGGATACCGCTCGCTGAATGAAGGTGAAACCGTCGAGTTCGATCTGCTCAAAGGGCCGAAAGGCTTTCAGGCGGGCAACGTAGTGCGCGCGGTCGCCTAGATTCCCCCACCAGTTCGCAAACCCTCTCGGTCGTTGAGAGGGTTTTTTGTTTCTGTGAAGTTTTTACAGAAGGGGCCTTAGCTGTATCGCGAGGCTCAGTCGCTTGTCTCCATGCGTGATGCCGAGCGTGGAGCGCGCCTTCGGCCGACGCAACATGCTGCGGACTTCAGTCAGCGTCAGTTCGTGTGCCGGGTGACCATCGATGGACGTGATGACGTCGCCTGGTTCGATTCGGGCGTCAACTGCGGGCGATTGCGGCACGACCCGCGTCACAACAAACCGGTGGAAAGTCGCGTCCTTCAGCTCGAATCCTCAGCCCGCTCTGATCATATTGTGGTTGGTCACCGTAGCTTCGATTGGGCGTAAGCAATATGCGTTTCCCGGGACTATCAAACACGACGGTGAAACGCTTCAGGAACTCGGCGCCAATCAGTCCCGCATAATCTTTGGCGGCCATCAACCCTTCCACATCTTGGGCAAAAGTGATGGGAGGATTCTTGACCGAGTAAGAGCCAACTTTGATGAGGTCGGCTCGACCATCCGGGGCGGTTCCGGGATCGTAGAGTAGTTTCATGGTTGGCGGCGGGATGTGGTGAGCATCACTGAACGGCTTGTAAATGTTGGCATAGTAATTTGCTCCGCCGTCGATGAGGAAATTACCGGTGACAGGTGCGGCACCGGGCAGGGAGATGGTCGCATCGATGTACTGAAAACCGTGTGCATCGAGACGAACAGGAAACACGGTCTCTTTCCCAGACGTCCGATACTGTTGCGGCACGTGGACAGACAGACGCCCGCGCTCATAGTCCACAACCACAATGAAGTCGTCAAAGAGATGGGATCCAATGATGCCGTCGACTTCATGACCGATGGCCGGTCCAAGAGACTTCAAATCGATCACGACTAGGTTGCGATGTGTGAGATCCAATCCTGGCAAACTGATCTGGACATCGCGCACAATCCCGGCTGGACTTGCATCGGATCCAACCTCACGAGTCACAGCGCTGCCGCTCGTTGCAAGTGAGATGCGGGCGGCGAAATCGCGCGAGACCACGAATCCCTGGGTACCGTTGTCGACGATGAACCAGCCCGGGCGACCGTTCACCCTAACGTGCACGAACACCAGACCGTCGGCGACCACCTCGACGGGAATATTCAAGGACGCACCATTGGAAGAAAACCGGTATGAGGGCGCTAGCGGGGTCGGAGCCTGACCTACAGCGGAGGCTGCGGCGAGAGCTGTGATCATTGCCGCAAATACAAAGACCAAGAATTGCATTACTAGACTCGTGCAGGCCGCGGATCCAGAAATCTTGTCTACACCAGGGGCACGAGTCGCAATTATAGCGATTGGAAGCGCCTTGTTCCGAGTTGCAGTGAGCGTGGTGCTATTGGGGGAGGCCTCTGTTTGACCACGTTAGTTTGATCTTTTGCCGGAACAAGAACCCGAACGTAAGGGCCGTGGTTATCATCGCTCCGCACGTAGTAGAGGTAGGGCGTGTCGGTGATGGTCGAGAAGTTGGGGTCGCTTGCATTGGGATCGAGCAGCGAAAAATACGCGTACGACCAATTCCCCGGAGGCTCCTTGGCCAAGAGGTCGGCGATGGTCACGACGAGCGTGGGCTGGCTCCACTGAATCAGGTCTGGTGAAGTTGCGAGATAGAGTCCTGGAGGCCCGTAGAAGGTGTCGTAAGGATCGATTAACGTCGCGACAAACAAATTTGAACCAGAGTGGAAATTGATGGCATTCACGTATCCGATCGTCGGAATGGGTGTGAAGATATGGTCGAACGGATTCGCCACGGGTCCCGGGTAAGGGTCGGCGAAGGTGACGTCGAAGCCCTGGCCATTCCAGGCGCGCCAGGAACTCGGATCGGTGATGTCTGACGTACGAATCGGAGCAGCGCCGCCGTAGACGAAGCAGTCGCTCATGCCGAGACAGTTCCCTGGCCAACTCCAGCCCGTAGCAATGGCGTAGTACCAATCACCGGCTTTCACGATGTTCGTGTCGATGCTGTACCCCTCGGGACCGGAGTTGACAATGTACTGATAGGGAACGCTGAGAATGTAGTTTGCCGGCGCCTTCAGCGATCCGAAATGGTAGCCGCCATCGTGCGACAGGTGAAAAGTGTCACCGTTATACCAGCAAGAGGCTGAATAGTTGCCCTGCTCATTGCACTCGCCTGGATGTTCCCAGCCGTGATATTCCATGTGCCCGAGTGCGACGATTTTTCTCCCGTCAATGCTGAAGAACGAATCAAGCCATGTGGAATCGTCGAAGTCGGCGGGATTGGGATCGTGGTGGGAGGAATATGCGATCTGGCAATTGTGCTTAACCGTTTCAAGAGTAGGCCCGAGGCTGGCACGCATCACGTAATGAGAACTCACAAGGTGAACCGTACCCTTGATAATCCAGGAAGGCGCGTGCAGGTGCGTCAGGAATGTCGATGAGTTCGCATGAATCTTTCTTCGTATCGAAAACTGCAACCCGCGAGCCTTCAAGCGCGCCATTCAGCGTTAAATTAGTTTTCGGTCCGGTGGTGGATTGAGCGGCGACAGCCCCAGCCAGCGTGAAGACGGTAAGCAGACGGTGGATCAAACGGGAAAGAATGTCTCATCGAAACCTCCGCGCCTGGCTGCATTAACCCAAGTCTCTGCCAACCCACGCGCAAGTGTTCCAAAATAATTTTCTTCGACAGATTGTTTTCACATTTCGTTCACATTGTTTTCACGTCCAGGCTCCTCCATAAATACCAGCAGGCAATGGAGCGATAGGGAGCCCATGGCTTGGCGATTTTCTGCATGACATCTGGCTTTGGCCATTTACGCTTTTTGTAGTGCTTCTTGATCGCGGCCTGCACTCCGTAATCACCGGTCGGAAGAATGTCGGGGCGGCGGAGCGTGAACATCAGAAACATGTGGGCGGTCCAGACGCCTACGCCTTTTACCTGCGTGAGATGAGCGATTACTTCTTCTTCCGTCATTTCTGGCATGCGCTCGAACTCCAGCAATCCCGCCTTTGTTTTCTCGGACAAGTCGCGCAAGTAAGAGGTTTTCTGGCGCGATAAGCCGACCTCGCGCATTTGGACATCGGTTAGCTTGAGAATTCCTTGCGGAGTCAGAGGATCGCCCGCCAGCGCCGTGAAGCGGTCAAAGATCGTAGCCGCAGCCTTCCCATTCAGTTGCTGGTAGAGAATTGACTCGGCCAACGCGTGGAATGTCGGTTCACCAAACTCCATGCAGCAAGGTCCGATCCGATCGATGATTGCAGCGAGAATGGGGTCGGATTCCCTCAGGTGAAGAATGGCCTTACGGTGATTCGAGGTCTTCGATCTGTCTTTTTTTGCCGCCAAGGGTTCGTCTCCCCGTCGGCGGGAGTTTATCACAAGGGCGAAACTAAAGCGAAGACGGACCGAAACAAGCCCTGCACACTTAGGCGAGAAATGGAGAGGTTATTTGGTTCGAATACTCGCGTCGTACGCCGCTCTGGCAATTCGCGCGATTACTTTTTCCCGCGTCGCCGTGTCAGCTTTCGAATCCGTAAGGAACACCGCAATGGCGAGCCGTCGGCCATCGGGGAGGGTGACGAGTCCGATGTCATTTGTCGCGTGCGCCAAGCCGTTATCGACGTCCGAGGTGCCCGACTTGTGAGCCACGTGCGTGCCGGGCGGGAGATCGATCTGCAGGCGGTTGCCTCGGCCGCCCTCCATCCAGCCTAGGAGCAATTCGGTATGCGCCGGCGTCAGTGGGGAACTGTCGCTGATTCTGCGAAGAAGTTGAACGGCACCCGCCGGTTCAAACCAGTTTCTGTATTGGGCAGACACATCCTGATGCAAAGTACGCTCGCCGTCCGCAAGATGAAAGCCCACAACCCCAAGCGAGGCGATGTAATCGCTAACCGGGCTTGCACCTCCCATAAGGCGAAGCAGGATGTCGGCGGCCACATTGTCGCTGAGAGAAACGGTCATTTGCATGAGCTCGCGCAGCGGCAAGTCGACGCCCGCATTCTGGTATTTGTCCTGTAACGGGCTGTAGGCGTGCGGGATGCGATCCTCGGGCAGAAAGTGGATGGGTTGATCCAGACTGAACTTGCCCATCTCCACCTGGTGAAATAGCGCGATGGCGAGAGGCAATTTAAAGACCGACTGCATTGGAGGGTGAGCATGCGGGTCGAGATCACAATTTATCGATGTGCCCGCCAGGGAGCACGCGACGGAAACCTTGCCTTGCGCGCCTTTCGCAATCTCCTGAATCTGGCTTTGCAGGTCGGACTTGTTAGAAGAGGTTTCGGATGTGAAAGAAAAACCTGACCCGCCGATGACGTGCGCGGCGGAGGTCTGGGCAAAAGCGGACCGAAGTGCAAGCGTCAAAATGCATGCATGTACAAGACGGCGGGTGATCCGCCACGGCGAAAGCTTGCTTGAAGTTTCCATCTAGGACGGAAAATGGAAATGCACGTCATGCCGGGACGCGACGGGCGTGCCATCGAGGGTGGCTGGTTGGTAGTGCCAGTGCCGGAGGGTGGCTTCGATTTTTTCGTCAAGACCGTGACCGATAGACTGAACGATTTTCGTTTCGACAACGTTGCCCTGTGAGTCGATGGTCACCTCAATCACGACGTCGCCTACCAGATCTCGAGGAAGTCCAGCGCGATCCACAGGTGGATCAGGATACACGGTTGGATATGCCACGTGCACTTCATGGCCGCTGATGGGACCGTCGAGCACAGTCCCCAGCGAAGAGCCTGCGTGAGAATTCCTGTCTGAGGCTTCGGCGTTGGCTTCAACCTCCGGCTGTGCCTGCTTGGTCTTGGGAACTTGTTTCGGACGCGGTCGGGGTTTGATCGGCGACGACGGAACTGGCAACGACGACTGAATGGTTTCTTCCGACGTCTCCTCGGTGCCCGGCGCAATGTAAGTAATCTGATAAGTGTGCGAGCCCTCTCCTCGAGCCAGCCAGGTGGGAGTGACGTCGATGACTCCCCGGGTAACGAATGCCATGACAATCAGCAGGAGCAGGTGAGCAGCCACGGAGGATCCGACAGCGCCATAGCGGCGGGTCCAGGGAGTTGTTGGCTGCAATCCAGAAAACATGCCTTTAACCTTACTACTGTGGATGGACGCACCAGAAGGGAAAAGGTTGCATTAAGCGTTACCGGCGATGTTACAAGGGCATGGCGCGCCCTCAACGGGGGGCCAGGGCGGCGCATTTTCCTCAGAGAGCAAACAGAAACTAAGCTGAAAACGCGGGCGATTCAACGAATGGCGCGCCCTAAGCTCCCGCCTGTTTTTCTGCCATATCCCCGATCACGGGCAGCTTGAACATCTGACCCTGGTAGGCTTTAAGCACCAAGACAAGCCAGATGATGAACCCAACTAAGCTGATGAGAGGCCAGACGATTATTGTGGCCCAGCCGAGAAAAGGAATATGCGCAATGATCGAAAGGCCGATCCATAGCACGGTCCACGCTACCGCGAAAAAGAGGCATTGAAAGGCATGGAAGCGGACAAAGCGCTTCCGGTTGAATGGTTCCAGGACTAAAAATACGATGGCCGGAATGATGGTGACATAGG
The DNA here is from genome assembly GCA_963822545.1 of uncultured Acidobacteriaceae bacterium. Classification (GTDB taxonomy): domain Bacteria; phylum Acidobacteriota; class Terriglobia; order Terriglobales; family Acidobacteriaceae; genus Acidiflorens. The sequence continues at coordinate 172,968 of CAWGIB010000006.1, read as the reverse complement.
CGAGCGCTCCCGCCACGTTGTCTTCAAGACCGCCGGCGGTGGTGTGGGTAGCGACAGCGGCACCGGTCGCATTGGCATTCCCAACACATTTCGGACAGCTTGCTCCATCCGCGAGTTGCGCTCCACAGCTAGGACAAAAGGCCACGACACCCTCCTTGATTCAGACAGGCAAGTTAACAGAACGCTATGCTGCGCGCAATGCCCGGGTAGCAAGGAATTCGCTTGGAGGCGGTAACGGCAGCTGTGCCCGATTGCACCAACGGTCTCCCCCTCAGAAGTCTGACCGTTAGAAGCAATCGGACACTACGCCGCGTCCGGCGCCTACCTCGGGAGCCGGCGCCGGACAAACTCAAGTCAACAAGGCGTTACGGCTCCCGAACTCCATGCCGATCGAAAAAGTGAAGCTTCGATCGCCTCCAACACCTGGGCAATGGCGCATCTAGTTTCTGCGGGCTCCGTGAATCCGCAAGCCATAATCGCGCAGGAGATAAGTTCCATCAGATCCGAATCCGGCAAGTACTCGAGACCTGCAAGGCAGAGTTCGAGTTGCCGTATAACGAGGAGCAGGCGTGCCACTCGTATATCCGGAGTCCGGAGGTGGGAATCCACCCTTTTCGTTCGGTGAGAGCCGTCCAAGTGCACGCCAACATCTGGTGCATTCAAGAATTGCGAATTCATCTTCTCCATCCTGATGGGGTCCTCAAATTCCAATTCGCTGCCAGTTTCGCGGCAGTTACTTGTCCTGCATTCTTAGTTAATTGGGGCCGAGATTTTAGGCGACTGGATCATTCGCGCCGCGCTCGCTTGGAGTGGAAAAACACTCAGCGACTAGCTAGGCGGTCGCGTATCTGGGCCAAATCGAGGAGCGATCTGGAAAGGTCAGATTAGGAAAGTGCAGAGCAAATCTTGGAAGGAACGATCTTCAAAATGAATCGAACTGGGCGCTTTTACGACTTCCTTTGCGGGCAGCCGCAACTTCCATTCTGCCTGGACGGCCTTTCGCGGCAGAACCACTAAACGCACGGGTGGGCGAGCGAAACGGACGCCAAGCACAGCCGGAGGAGACTGATTCACGGGTGTGTCCGCTTCGTTATAGGAGGTCTCGGGCAGATCTGGCTGCGGAACGGCAGATACACAGACCACTGCCGTGAGCAGAAACAGAATGAATGTCCAGATTCCCCGCCTCACTAATCCCCCTTTATTGGTCTAAACAATAGCGACCGTTATCGTGGTTGTCAATCGAGTAGGATGCCCTAATTGTCGCTACCAGAAGGACATTTCCGTCGCCTCGACGCTCCGTATTGATCTACGCAATTCAACCATGAGCGACAGATTTTGCCGATCTGTACTTCTGCCACTATGATCTTGGAGGGTGGCGGCGCATTGCAATGGCCCGTTCGTCCGGGTTTCATTTTCAATCACGAAGGAAAGGCACGAATGATCACGATTGTTTCCGGACTTCCGCGGTCCGGCACTTCACTCATGATGCAAATGCTGGCCGCAGGCGGCATGCCGGCTCTCTCCGATGGGGAGCGCAAAGCCGACACTGACAATCCCAAGGGTTACTTGGAATGGGAACGAATCAAGCAGCTTCCCAAAGATCCGAGCCTGATTGCAGAAGCAGAGGGAAAAGTTGTCAAGGTAATCTCGCAATTGATCTTGTCATTGCCGGAAGGTCATGAATACCGCATTGTCTTCATGCAGCGCCCAATGCCTGAAGTGCTCAAGTCGCAGGAAGAAATGCTGAAGCGTCGCGGAACCTTCGAAGGCGGTGGAGGTGACACATCTCCCATCGAGCAGGCGTTTCAACGGCACTTGATCGAAGTCAATAAGTGGCTCGCAAGCAAGCCCTACGTCAAGGTCAGCCGCGTGCACTATCATCGCGTGCTACGCGATCCGCAGGCCGTTGCTGAAGAAGTGGCAGGATTTCTCGACGTACCGCTGGATATTGCTGCCATGGTCGGACAGGTAGATGGAAGCCTTTATCGCAATCGGATGAAATAGAAAACCGGCTTTGGGCTCTCGGCGCTGGGTTCTCGCGTCTGGATATTAGGTGACACTCACTTCCGTATAGGTTCCGTACACTTGCCGGAGGGCTTCGCAGATTTCGCCAACTGTCGCATACGCGCGCACCGCATCGACGATGTAGGGCATCGTGTTGGCATCGGATATCTTTCCATTTGTGCCGGCGGATGGCGTTTTGGCGGCCGCTTGCTTCAAGGCCTCCAGTCGGCGCTGAACTTCTTCGTTGGAGCGCCGGGCGCGTAGGGCTTTGAGCTTTTTCTCCTGCGATCGCGCCACTTCTTCGCCGATGTAAAGAATGCGCGGTGATTCTTCCTCGACAACGAAATCGTTCACGCCGACGGTGATTTTTTCGTTTGCTTCAACTGCGCGCTGGTACTGGTAGCTGGCCTCGGCGATTTCCTTTTGCGGATACCCGCGCTCGATGGCTTTGACCATGCCGCCCATCTGGTCGAGTTTCTCGAAGTAATCGAAAGCGCCCTTTTCCATGTCGAGCGTCAGCTTTTCTACAAAGTATGACCCGCCGAGGGGGTCGACGGTCTGCGCTACTCCAGACTCGTAGGCGATGATCTGCTGCGTGCGAAGCGCGATGCGCGCGGCGTCCTCGGTAGGAAGCGCCAGTGCTTCATCGTAGGCGTCGGTATGAAGAGATTGGGTGCCCCCAAGAACGGCCGCCAGTGCCTGCACGGCGACGCGCGCGATGTTGTTCATCGGCTGCTGCGCCGGCAGAGACACGCCTGCGGTTTGCGTATGGAAGCGCATGAGTCGCGTGCGATCGTTCTTTGCGCCAAAGCGGTCTTTCATCAGCCGGTACCAGATCTTGCGGGCGGCGCGATACTTCGCGATCTCCTCGAAGAAATCATTGTGCGCGTTGAAGAAGAAGCTGAGGCGCGGTCCGAAGTCGTCGACATCAAGGCCGCGGCGGCGCGCCCATTCGACGTATTCGACACCGTCATAGATCGTGAAAGCCAATTCCTGGAGCGCGGTCGAACCAGCTTCGCGGATGTGATATCCGGAGATGGAAATGGTATTGAAGCGAGGAGTGAAGATCGACCCAAACTCGAACGTATCGATCACCAGTCGCATCGAAGGCGCGGGAGGATAGATGTACTCCTTCTGCGCGATGTATTCCTTCAGGATGTCGTTTTGGATCGTGCCGGAGATCTTCTTCCAGTCGGCACCCTGCTTTTCCGCCACGACCAGATACATCGCCCAGAGCACGCTTGCGGGTGAATTGATGGTCATCGAGGTGGTGATCTTCTCGAGATCGATGCCATCGAACAAGATCTCCATGTCTTCGAGAGAATCGATGGCAACGCCGCACTTGCCCACTTCGCCTTCGCTCGCGGGATGGTCGGAGTCGTAGCCCATCAGGGTGGGCAAATCGAAGGCGACCGATAATCCGCCACCGCCATGTTCGAGAAGATATTTGTAGCGCTGGTTGGTCTCTTCGGGCGAAGCGAAGCCTGAGAACATGCGCATCGTCCAGAGTTTGCCGCGATAGCCGGTTGCGTGAATGCCGCGCGTGTAAGGCGGCTGGCCCGGATAGCCGAGATATTGCTCGTAGTTCCAGTCGGCAGGCAAGTCGGCTTGCGTGTAAAGCCGTCGAATCGGCAGGTCTGAGATGGTGCTGAAGCGGGCGTGTCCGTGCTCATCGAGGTTCGTGCCAGTGGACGCGCCGATCGGCTTTTTCGGGAGTCTTCTCGAGGGTTGGGGCGAGGGTCTTCTCAGCCCAGTCTTTTTCGGACTGAGCCGGATGGCGATTCTCGAAGACATCAGAGATCGGGCTTTCGGCAACGGACGGTCTTGCGCAGTTCAGCTTTCGACTTATTCTCGGGCATCCCGATTCCCCACGCTGATCTGATGATAGAGGACGGCATGAGTAGGAACAAGATTTCCGAACCGACCGAGGGGTTGGGAGCGCGTTAATCGGCGATCTGCAGTCGTATTCGGCTAAGACGCTCGTTACGCCTTGATCTCTCCCTTGACCCACTCACTTCACACACCTATGCTTTTCATTCCTTACTCGCGGAGGACACCTCTGAAGGCTTTTCGGCGTCTGTTGCAGCGCACTCCGCTTTACGGGGTCGTACAAAGCGATTGGGCACTATCCGGATTATTGGTACTGGATTCTTCGCGGTCGTCCCGAACGATCGCCACACCTTTTGAAGCAGAAAGTTGTGCGCGAGTATGGCGAGCGATTCGGGTTAAGAACTTTGGTCGAGACGGGAACTTACTATGGTGAAATGGTCGCAGCAATGAAGGGGCGCTTTGACCGGATTTATTCAGTCGAATTTGTGCCAGCGCTGGCCGAACGCGCGCAACGGAAGTTTGCTCGCAACGCTCACGTCAAGATCTTCTGCGGCGATAGCAGGGCAGTAATGCCCGAAGTCCTGGCTCTGCTCGACGCTCCAGCGCTGTTCTGGCTCGATGCGGGTTATTACGGCTGGGTCGGCAAACAGGGCGATCAGCAGCGGCTTTCCGCTGAACTCGAGATGATTCTCAGCCATCCTTTTCCGCATATTGTGTTGCTGGATGACGCTCGCGGCTTGACTGGCCGCGATGGCGTTCCATCGGTGAGCGAGGTGAAGGCTTATGTGGAAGGGAGATTTCCGAAGCGACAAGTTCGGGTCGAATACGACATTATGCGGGTCACGCTGAGGAAGTGATTGCGGTTCCTCCCCCTTGGGGTGGTCTTTTATAGTCAGAGACTTAGAGGGAAATCTTTCCAGGTCTTTGAGAAATAAGGACTTAATTGTAAGGTATTTTTAAATCAATGAGTTGCGCTCGTATTTGACCTGTTCCTGTCGAGCCTTGACCTCAGCGGCTAAAACCCGAAGTCACAAACATGCGGTTCTCGCAGCGCTGCGCCACCCAAAATCACTTGCAAGATCTGGCATCTTGGGGCCGGCAGAGTCGAGTTTCTCCGGTGACCGGCGGAGGCTTTATCAATACCCTACGGCGGGAACTCGATTCTTATGTCGCTTCACGGCGTGGGTTCGCTTGCCTTGCCAGTTCCCAAGCCTTGGCGTATTTCCAGGAGACGTAAACGGCATGATAGAGGTGGAGGAGCAGTCCTTCGCGGCCATCCAGGAATCCAAGGCGGAAGAAATAGTTGTAGACGAATGTCGCCACGGGTCGAATCACAATGTTGAAGACGCTGAAGCGGACTCGACCCTTGGCGACGAGCATCTCGGCGCCGAGGGACGAATAGCGGTTCATGTGATCGATGTAATCGGTGAGGGTGGGGTAGGAGTGGTGGATGACTCGAGGGCTCTTCGAGTTGTCACAGCATGACTCCACGCCAGATCGAGCCTTACATCTTCGTGCACGATGCCGATTCTCGAAACGCGCCGTGCCTCTTCGAAAAGTCGCAACTTTGGGTCCGGACAAAAGCCGCCATGTTTGAGCCAACGCCCGAGAAAATGATTCTGCGAGGGATCCAGTAACCGGTCGGAAGACCTCTGATCGGTTCGAGATTTCGGATTTAGCGGATGCTTTTCCATGGTTAAGCACCAGTTGCCGGAACTGGTCGGTCAAGAGGTGGGGCTGATTTCGATGTGATCTGATAGTTCAGCAATTAAGTCCTGAGCTCAACTTCTTCATCCGCATCCAGGCTCAGAATCCAGTCGCCCGTTGCTTTCTCGATTGCGGAGTTCTTCTGCGCTGCGTAGCCCTTCCATTCTTCTACGAAGACTTTTGCGCCATACGACTTCGCAATTTCTACCGTTCGGTCTGTGGAACCGGAGTCAACGACGATGATTTCGCCTTTGCCCTCGGCGACGAGCGGTTGCACGCTGGCAAGCGTGCGGCCGATGTTGGCTTCTTCGTTGTAGGTGATCAGGACGACCGAGAGGGTCACGGGAGAAGGATACTAATCGAGTGCGCTGGGTGCTAGTCGCGACAAAGTTACCGAGCGGGAGCCGCCTTGTCAGTCGACGCGCCCTAGGGGTTCAGAATTTCAGGACCAGCTTGCCGAGGACGACAACCGCAACCAAAACGATTCCGATTCCCCATCCGATGAAACGTGCTTTCTGGGCTTTTTCTTGCTCGTACATGAAGCCTCCAATAACGACATGGTAATAGTAGCGAGGCTGGAGGACAAACGAAAGGCCCCAGCGTTCGGGGCCCTTCGTTTGCCAGCTTTTGTGGACGTGCGCTGCTACTGCTGCGCCGGCGGAGTGGCCGCGGGTGGCTGATCGGCTGGTCGCTCCACTACATGTGGAATGTGAGGCGCGTGCGTGACCTCGCCGCGAAGCGCGTCAGCGATTTCTATCCCGGCATGGTCGAGCAGCAGACCAGTGGCTCGATCCAGTTCGGTTTCCGCCTTTTCATACGCGGCTTGCGCAGAGACGAGGGTAACTTCAGCCTGGGTCATGGCTGCCTGGTTTTGAAGCACCAGTGTTGAGGTTGATGCGCCGAGGGCATACTTCTTTTGTTCCGCGCTGAGCGACTGGCGAGCCAGATCGACTGCGGCCTGGGCGGAGGCGACGCTGGCGCGATTCTGCTGCACTCCGAACTGTGCATTGCGCACCTCAATGCGTACCCGGTTCTCCGTTTGCTGGAGCAGCAACTGGGCCTGACGGTATTCCAGTTCTCCGCGTACCTGGATGGACTGCGCCCCACGATTGCGAAGGGGAATGTTGATCGCGATGCCGGCACCCTTATCCGAGGCAGTGGAATTGACGAGTTGGTTCAAAGTGCCACCGTAGCTGGTGGTAGGAGTAATTGGGATCAGTGTCTGACCACCGAATGCAGGATTTGGCCCGGCGCAAAATCCCTGGCTTTGTTCGTCCGGGGGCTGATTAGCACAGACGTTCGACGGGTTCTGGCTCCCACCGAGACCGGCGCCGCCATAATAGGCAAAGAGGTCGACTGTGGGGCGCAGAGCGCTCCGGATTGCCTTGTTACTGATCGCGGTATTTTCGATGTTGATACGCGATTCCGCCAGCTCTGGGCGACGCGCAAGGGCATCATTCACGAGGCTTTCGATAGGAACAACCTCTTCCTGGGCGGGCAATTCCATGGTGGAAGTAGGAATGACTTCGGCATCTGCCAGGATCGGGTCAACCAGCGTGCGGCTCAGCGCGTTCTTCATGAGAAGCTGCTCTAATTGAAGATTGGTCAATGCCACGGTCAGAGTCTGCTGGTTGGATGCAACGGTGCTTTGCGCGCGGACGACTTCGATCGGCGCCAACGTCCCGATCTGCACTTGCTTTTGAGTGTCAGAGAGCGTCTTCTGAGCGAATGCCAACTGCTCTTGCTGTACCCTCACATTCTCGTAGGCAAACACCAAATCCCAATACATGTTTTCAATCTGGTCGACGGTGGTAGTGATTTGCAGGCGGAAGGCTACGTCCGAAAGCTTGCGATCGTTCTTCGTGATCTGAATGAAACGAGTGTTGGGGGCGAATCCAAAGCCCTGCAACAGATGCTGCGTGAGGCGGAAATTGAAACTGGAATTAAGTTGCGGACTTAATACCTGAAACGGGGCATTTCCAAGCGTTTGGCGTTGGTTGTTAAAACCTACGGAGAGATTGGTTCCCCATTGGAATCCTTGCTGGTAGGTGAAGTTCCCGGTGGTTGTATTCACCCCGGACGCAGGGCTGAATGTGCTCGAGGGAAGAATGTGGTTGCGATCGGCCTGCAAAGTGCCGCTGAGGATCGGATCGAAACTGGTGATGAGCGGGCCGCTGCCCAAAGTGGATCCGACCAGGCCAGCCGATCCAGCGCCGGCGCCACCGGCTGCAACCGAGGTTCCGCCCTGGCCCGAGCCAACCTGTGTGCCGAGTCCGCCTACGCCGCCACCGGGGGTGTTCTGAACGACACCGCTGTTGACGCCAAGGATGGTGTTGGCGCCGGACTTGGCACGCCAGACGTCCGTATCGGCGATGTTCAGGTTGTAGCGTGCGATCGCGATGTCAAGGTTGTTTTCGAGCGCCAGGGCGATCGCGTCATTCATGGAAATGTAGAGTTTGCCGTCGTGCATCAGTTCGTCGATGCGTGGGGTGTTGGCCAGATTGGGCGGGGCGACGTGTCGCGGGGTATAAGGCGCGATCACGTTGGGGAACTGTGATTTCGGCTTCGCGTACTGATTCACGTCAAACGCCTGAACTGCTGATGGCGCGGCGTGCTGCGCCTGGGCGGACGGAGCCGGCGGTACTGACGCGGCATCTTGCGCCCAAACGGAAGGGGCTAAGAGCGCGGCCAACAACAAGGCGGTCAGGCGTTGAACCACGCGGAATCCTCTAGAAGAATTAGAACGTTGCATTCGCATCATCTCCATCGATCATGCTTAAGAAAAACGGAAGTAGTGTCCACATTCCTGATATTACGTAGAACGCAGGGCAAGAGTTCCTTGGAATCACTGAGCAAACTTTTCCAATGTCTGTAAGTGCAATAGTATAGCTGACACCCCGCCATCCTTTATGCGACGGGCGGTGTCGAGCGTTTGCAAGCTACAACTGATGATGATCACGCCGCCGGGGACTCGGAAAAGAATGTGCCTAATCTCAAAGTGATCCTCTCCTATGACGGCACTGACTTCGCTGGTTGGCAAGTGCAGCCGGGACTGGCGACGGTCCAAGGGACCTTGGCCTCCGCTATTGGACGGCTTAGCGGAGAAAATGTACTGCCCCAAGGTTCGGGCCGCACGGATTCCGGAGTCCACGCGCTGGCCCAGGTCGCGAGCTTTGCGACTGTATCCACCATTCCAATCGAAAATTGGGCGCTGGCTCTTAACCATATTCTGCCGGCGGCGATTCGTGTTTTGGAGGTGGCTGAGGTTCCACCCGATTTTCACGCTCGCAAGTCGGCTCGCGCCAAGACTTACCGCTACCGCATTCATCGCGGATCCGTCTGTCCGCCATTCCTTGCCCGTTATGTGTGGCACTATCCGTATCCCCTCGATGAGGCAGCAATTACTGAAGCGGCGAGTCTGGTAGCTGGACGACACGATTTCACATCCTTTGCGGCGGTCGACCCTGAGCGCGTTGCGAGAATGGCGGTTTCGGAGGAAAGCGATCGCGAACTGAGCGGCGACGTATCGGCTGCAGTCGCGACGAGCAATGTGCGCGAGATTTTTTCTTCTGAATGGACGCGCGACGGCGACGAGCTGATTTACACGGTTCGCGGAAACGGATTCCTTCATCACATGGTGCGCAACCTGGTGGGCACGTTTGTTCTGGTTGGGAAGGGAACTGTGAGCTATGAAGACTTCAGCCACATTCTTGAGTCACGCGATCGGTCCGCGGCCGGGCCAACGGCGCCAGCCAGCGGACTGTTCCTGGTCAACGTGGAGTACTGAATTGAAAAGCAAGTTGTCATTTGAGTGCAGCGGACTTCGCATTTCGTGGTGAGGACAGACTGCATAGATCCTTCGCTGCGCTCAGGATGACAACTTCGCAATGGAGGGGCCCTTCTACCATAGCCTCTCTGTCATGAACATGACTCTGGCGCGGTCCTCCGACCCCGCGTACACTTTTCGCAGATGGAGACTGATCTTCAAATCGCGGTCTCTCGCATCGCGTCCGTGAATCCGGCGACTGGCGAGGTTCTTGGTGAAATCGACAGTGCCGGTCCTACCGAAGTGGCCGCGGCTGTTGCTCGAGCACGGGCCGCACAACCTGATTGGAACGCTTGGGGCGCATCCAACCGCGTTCGTGTTTTACGCCGGTTCCAGCAGACTCCTTCTCGGCAAGAAAACGAGCGTTGCTCAGCTCATCACGCAGGAGGCAGGGAAGCCGTTGGCCGAAGCCTTGACCACGGAGGTTCTCGTCGTACTCGACGCGGCCCGCTTCCTGGCAGAGAACGGATTTGCCCTTCTTCGCGACGAGTCGCTGCCGCACGGCAATGCGGTCATGAAAACCAAGTCAGGGCGAATTCTCCACGAACCCTATGGGGTTATCGGTATCATTTCGCCCTGGAACTATCCATTTTCAATTCCCGCTACCGAAGCAATGGCAGCCTTGCTGGCGGGCAATGCGGTGGTGCTCAAACCATCTGAGTTCACCCCTCTCATCGCACTCGAGCTTCAGAAATTGCTGCATGAGGCCGGAGTTCCAAGGGAGATTTTTCAAGTGCTGCCCGGCGAAGGCGCGACTGGAGCCGCGCTCGTTTCGAGCGACATCGACAAGCTTGTTTTCACCGGAAGCGTAGCCACCGGCCGGCGCATCGCCCAGATCGCAGCCGAGCGATTGTTGCCCGTAGTTCTTGAGTTGGGCGGCAAGGACCCGATGATTGTTCTCGACGATGCCGACCTCGATGTCGCGACGAGTGGCGCGATCTGGGGAGCCTTCGTTAATGCCGGTCAAACCTGTCTTTCGGTTGAGCGCTGTTACGTGCATCGCAGCCTGTATCCCGCTTTCGTGGACATGTGCGCCCAGAAGGCGAGCAAACTTCGCATCGGGAACGGATTGGATTCGACGACGGAAATTGGCCCCATGATCCACGACCGGCAAGTACGCATCGTAGAATCGCACATAGAAGATGCGCGGGAGCGCGGTGCTCGCGTGCTGGCGGGAGGCATCCGCTTGCGCGAGCTGGGCACTACTTTCTTTGCTCCCACCGTGCTTGCCGACGTCAATCACGAAATGCGCGTGATGCAGGAAGAGACATTCGGTCCCGTGCTTCCGATTGCGGCGTTCGATAATGACGACGAAGCTGTGGCATTGGCAAACGATTCGATTTTTGGACTGGCCGCGAGCGTGTGGACTCGAGATCGCGCGCGCGGTGAGCGCTTGGCGCGCCGAATCAATGCCGGTACGGTCATGGTGAATGACGTTGTATCCTGCTTCAGCATCAGCGAAGCTCCGCATGGCGGCTTTAAGGCGAGCGGCATCGGTCGCACGCACGGGCGTTGGGGAATCGAAGAAATGGTGCGCGTGAAGTATGTCGATTCTGACCGGATGCCGGGCATGAAAAAGGTTTGGTGGTTCGGCTACGGTGGCGATTTTACGACGCAGATGGAAGGGTTCCTTGATCTGCTCTACGCGCGCGCGGTCCGGGAGAAGCTCAAAGGCGCCGTGCGCTCTGCGGGAGCGTTGTGGCGCAGGAAGCTTTAGGGCAGTTCTTGGCTCTTCGGCCTTACTCCTAATGGCTGACCGCTAACCGCTGAAGGCTTGCGCACGAGCGCTAAAAGATTTCCAGCTTCATATGAGATTTCAAAACTATGTCTGACGTCCAAACATTTCTCCGCCACACCCTGGCCACGATCGCTTATCGCGGTGGTAAGACGATTCGCGGGGCTGGTCCTGATTTCGCTACGTTCGGATCGCCTGAAACGACGCGCACTCCGGCCAAAATTCTGGCTCATATCGGTGACCTGATGGAGTGGGCTCTGTCCATGGCGGAGGGAAACCGAAAATGGAATGACTCCCCTCCGTTGCCGTGGGAAGAGGAATGTGAACGGTTCTTCCGCACGCTACAGAAGTTCGATGACTTCCTGGCGTCGGGAAAGCCTTTGCAAGTCTCTCCGGAGAAGCTATTCCAGGGCCCGATTGCCGACGCTCTTACACACATCGGGCAACTCGCGATATTGCGGCGCATGGCGGGAGTTTCCATCAAGGGAGAGAATTTCTTTGTGGCGGAGATCGAGGCGGGTCGGGTCGGCCCCGATCAGCCGGCACCGCGCAAAGAATTTGCCTAACCGGGGATGGGCTCAACTTGCGAGCCGAATTTCGGTAAGCTTTTAGAATCAGCGTCAATTCTGTTCGGTGGTTGAGGTTGGTGGGACACCTTACGGCCAAAAGTGGCTCTACATCTCCTAGGGTATTGACCGCATTGTGCGGGAAGCATACTGTGGGTGTACTTCATAGAACGTTATTGTGTTAGGTGTAGAACCAACTATGTAGGGTTAGAGCCTTTCCTCGTTGCCGTCCGTGATTCCTCTGAAGCGGTTTCGGCCAGCAACCCGCCAAGGCAGATCGGGCGTGGCTGGGTGGCTTTAAACATTCTTATCGTCGACGACAATCCCATCATCCGCCGCATGCTTCGGGTGTTTATCGAGCATGACACGCAGTGGAACATATGTGGCGAGGCAGAGAACGGCCAGATCGCACTCGAACACGTTAAGAGATCGCCCCCAGACGTGGTGATCCTTGATTTGCAGATGCCCGTAATGAACGGACTGGAAGCGGCCCGTCTTATTTCCAGCATTGCTCCTAAAACTACGATGGCCATGCTGACCTTGTATGCCCAGGAAGAAGTCACACAGCAGGCGCGGGCGGCTGGGCGTGCAACGTGTGTTTTCAAAGGCCGAGACCCTCAGCAGTCTTACTTCGTGGTTGAAAACGCTCGACAGCCATCCGGCCGTCACCTCTTTACGGTCTGCGTTATCGAAGTTGCGCGCCACAAAAACACCAGCTCCGGCGACCTCGCCGGAGCTGGCCCATTCCTTCGGTTGGCGATGGGTATTTTTGCAACGGTCGCATGCAGGCAGGGTTGGGTCCTCCACGAGCAACATGCTCGTCATGTGAAGTCCTTGGTCTTCTCCAGTCCGCATAGGTAAAATAGAGCGAAGTCATCCGCGTTCGATGGAGATAACCGTGGCCTCAGGTGAAACGGTCAGTGCCCAGGAAGTAGAAGTCCCGCAGCTTCCGAACCACAAAGTCAAGATCAAGAAACCCGGTCAACGTGCGTGCAACGAGAAAAACGACAAAGGAAAATTCTGCGGGGGGCATTTAAAGCGCTGGTTTTACGCGACCGACGTGCTTGAGAAGGAGTGCGGCTGCGCGCAAAAAGCCTGGGGAACGAACGCCGAGGTTTATCGCTGTGAATTTTGTCAGACGCTTTATTTGCCGAGTTCAGAAGACGCGAGTGGGGTGAACGTTGGCGGCGTGGGGCAGCTTTCGGTTTTTGGCCTGACTGTGCCGCCGAAAGAAGAAAAGAAAACGTAGCTCGACCGTGTTCGTGCGCCGCCTTTGGGTGCTCGCGAGGTGGGAGCCCCTCGAGGGAATTTACTGTGACCAACGACCGCCACCGTGAACATCTCCGAACTCATTTACGACTGGAACAAGCTGTATCCGCAGTCACTGCGCCCAGCCGGGCCGGTACGGCTGACTGACGAAACGCTGCGCGACGGCTTGCAATCACCTTCGGTGCGCGATCCCTCGATCGAGCAGAAGATTGAAATCCTCCACCTGATGGAGTCGCTCGGCATCAACTCACTCGACCTCGGATTGCCGGGAGCCGGGCCTCGCGCGGTTGAGCATGTGACCGCGCTGGCGCGGGAAATTGTCTCGCACAAGATGAAGATCCGCCCATATTGCGCGGCACGGACACACGAAAACGACATTCGACCGATCGCGGAGATCACTCAGAAAACCGGGCTGCCCATTGAAGTGGCGGCTTTCCTCGGATCGAGTCCTATTCGTCGCTACACGGAAGGTTGGACGAATGACTTCCTGCTTGAGACCACCGAGAAGGCGGTCAAATATGCGGTCTCGCTTGGGCTAGAGGTCATGTATGTCACGGAAGATACCACGCGTTGCGATCCGGAAACGGTGAAGCAGTTGAACACCACTGCTATCAACTGCGGGGCGCGCGCCATCGTTCTCTGTGACACGGCTGGCCATGCAACGCCGATGGGCGCAATCGCTCTCGTCAAGTTCGTGGTGGAACAAGTGATCAAGCCATCTGGGGAGAACATTCGGCTCGACTGGCATGGGCATTGTGATCGGGGACTTGCGACCTCGAACGCGATGGCCGCCTTGGTGGCGGGAGCGAATTGCGTGCACGCCACCGCGCTTGGCATTGGCGAGCGTGTTGGCAATACGCAAATGGATCAAATGCTGGTGAATCTCAAGCTGATGGGCATTTCTCCGTGGGATGAGCAGGATCTGACTAAGCTCAAGCGTTATTGCGAAGCGGTTTCGATTGCCACTGGAGTTCCGATTCCTGCGAACTATCCGGTTGTGGGCGACGACGCTTTCCGCACGGCCACTGGCGTACACGCTGCAGCGGTAATCAAGGCCTACAAGAAGAACAACATCGAACTCGCGAACACGGTGTATTCCGGAGTGCCCTCGCATGTTTTCGGCCTTGAGCAGGTGATCGACATCGGGCCGATGAGTGGAAAATCGAATGTGATTTTTTGGTTGGAGCACCGGGGGTTTTCGGCGAATGACGACGTCGTTGATCGTATCTACAAACGCGCCAAGGAAAGCGACCACACGCTCAGCGAAGCCGAAATTCTGGAGTGCGTTCCGTCATCGCTGAAAAGTTAGCGGCTACCGAGCTGCCAATTGAGGCTCGCCTTGTGACCGTCCCTGGGATCACATCCTTTCGAAAACCCTAACGAGGATTCCTTTGGGCAAAGGTCGATGAGTGTAATTGCCTGATTTCGACACTTATACTGTCAAGTCTGCACAGGACTGATGAAAAATGGGCATTTTGGATTTGTTTCGGAAAGATGAGGTCGTTGGCACGAAGGTTTTAGTTTGCGCTTTCGAGACCCGCTTCGAAGGCCTCCTCAAAGAAGATTCTGACGTATACAGGCGGTACTACCCGGCAACAACGAAAGAAATATTTCCGACCATTCAAGCGTTGCTGGAGCATTTGGACCAGCGGTACGATATTGTTCACATCCTTTGTGATGTCAGTGCGAAGGGCGCGATCACCGACGCAAACAGCAACGAGATCACGGGAACGCAACTCATTCAGCACTGTTGTGACCAGAATGTGAAGTTGCTCTGGGCAGCCAGCGACAATTCACCCGATCTCTACATAAAGGGATTCGGTGCGCGTGGCAAGCGTCTCAATCTGGTGATGACTCTCAAACGTAAAGGCCCTAATTTTGCTGACTTTCTTCGCCAGTTGATTTCTCGAATGTCGTACGGCGAGACGATGCCGATCGCTTGGAATGATCTTTGCCCACAGATTCCAGGCTCCGATCATCCAGGTGCGCCGGAGTCTATATTTTTCGCCGGACGAGGCGGCGTCAGGCTGTTGGCGTAACATCCCGACTACGCTCATTTGACCTGGGAAATAGACGGATAGCCAAGAAAGATCTCAACAATGAACACCATTATTCGGGCTCAGGTGAGATGGCCATCTGCGTGGCCCAAAGAACCAAGAGCATTCAGTGAGACTGTGCGCTCTTGGGTGCGCTATCATTAATCAGCACGCCAACTGTCCCTCGTTCAGCCTTTCCAACTATGCACGTCTTAGAGTCGGAACAAAAGTTTGCCGTAACCACGTCGGGCCTGCCGTCGCCGTTGAGATCGGCAATCGTATAGCCCATAAACCCGACGCCTCCAGAAGAGAAGTTCTGTGCTGGGGCAAAAGTGCCGTCGCCATTATTGAGGTACGCAAAAATCGATGCCTGGTCAACGGCCAAGAGGTCCGGTTTGCCGTCTCCATTTAAGTCCGCTACACTAACCGCGACTCCGCCGCCAGGATAATTGTTTGCAGCTTGGAAGGTTCCGTCACCATTGGCAAGCAACACGTCGGTCGCCGCGTTGGGGCTGCCGTTGGCCACAACCAGGTCCAGCTTGCCGTCGCCGTTCACGTCCGCCGCGACCACCGTTTGCGCGCCAAAACCGCCGGAGTCATATGTAACTGCTGGCGCAAAAGTACCGTCGCCTTTTCCGAGCAGCACTCCAACTGAGCCATTTCCGACGCAGTTGCCGTTCACCTGGGGGCAGTAGTTTCCTATCAGAAGATCCGGCTTGCCATCACCGTTCACATCTGCGACCGTAACCGGCGTGGGAAAAATGCTGCCCGCGCCACCCGTGCCAAAGCTTTGGATCGGTCCAAAAGTGCCATCGCCTTTGCCGAGTCGGACCGCCACCGTCATATTCCCTGTTCCGGGGCAATTGGTCGATCCAGTGGGCGCGCAATTGACTACCGCCAGGTCTAGTTTGCCGTCGCCATTCAAGTCCGCCATTGCCATGGAATTCGCAGGATAGCCGCCCGTATCGTAGGTCACCACCGGTTTGAAGGTACCGTTGCCATTCCCAATCAGTACGCCAATCACTCCATTGCTGTTAGTGCCGTCGTTTTGATTGAGTACAACCAGGTCCGGATTGCCGTCCCCATTGATATCCGCGACTATTATCGAAGGGGTCGCCGTCCCTGCCTCGACGACGGCGCCATAACCTCCTGTGTCGTAGACCGTCGCATGTTTGAAAGTACCGTCGCCTCTGCCCAGCAGGACACTCAAACAACCGGGGGGTTTGTTCTTCTTGCAGTAGTCGATGCCTACGACCAAGTCCAGCTTGCCGTCATGGTTCAGATCGGCCATCGCAACCGCAACAGCGTATTTGGCCTTGTATTTGATGATGCTGCCGCTTCTGAAGGTGCCGTCGCCATTGCCTAACAGGGTCGAAACAAAACCGCTCCAATGAACCGCCACGAGATCGGGTATCCCGTCGCCGTTGAGGTCTCCAACAGCGACATTGGAGGCGAGCTTCTCGCCCGTTAGATACGTCACGGTCGGAAGGTATAAGGGGCTCTGGGCGTGCGCTAAAGCAGGGAGAAATCCTGCGCACACTGCAACAACGGAAATAGCTAGGATTGCGGGTTTCCGGGTCATTGGAAACTCTCCTGGTGGCGAAGTCAGGAACCCGATAACTGGTCCACCCGGCGCAGGGGAAACGTCTTCGCACCGAAAGAAGGCAAGACTACCACCTGGATAGGCTTCTTACGACCGAAAAATTCCCCGTATCGAACGAAGGACGCCTCTTCACTGACAAGGATTGGGTCCTGAGTTTCACCCTGTGGAGAGGCAGCAACGTGGTAACGGTTGTAACATCTCGATATCACTCATTGACTCACTGGTCATATCCCATGCGAGCCCGAGAGGCGTAGTTGGCGTTATTGCCTGTTTCGTCAGTTGAGAAGGGAGCACAATATTCGGTGAGGCCGAAGCCATGAGCGGTCGACTTCTCTTGTACATAATCACTTGTGGGCCTTTTGTGCTTACGCTTGCCGCATGGATAAGACTTTACTGGGCACCGCGAAACCAGAGGCACGCACTCGCTTTGCTTGCTCTCTGTATAGCTAGTACGAATGCCGCTTTGGCTTGTGGTACGTTCTTGTACTACGAGTTGAGGCCGCTCTCCCATTTTCTGCCGTCTTGGCAAGACCCCGGAAATCCTCAACCTTGGCTTTCTGTTTCTGCTCGCTCCCATCGCAATGGGTCTCGGCGTGGTTGCTGGCATCTGTGGTGCGCCGAAGTGGCTGATAGGCATTGTGGAGATGGCGTCGCTCCCGTTGTTCATCGTCGGCATTATGGCTGGCAGCTCGGTTTGAACTTCGCTAACTGTCGAGCCGAGCGAGGGCTAACTAGATGGGATCGAATTTGGATCGCTGGAAGCGAGAACATCGGTTGGTCCAGCCAGCGCATACGTGCGTCGACCGTCCACGTCTTTATTGCGCCGCCTGCGGTCTCACGTTGGTGCCCAGCATAACCGAAATGTCCGTTCCCTTGGAACAGTCTCCGGCACGGCCAACGCGGGAGACATCGCCTGTTCCTCAGCCTGTATCGGAAGTTTCACATTCCAACGACATTTGGGTGGATCATCTCACCCAACTTCAATCTCGCTTGGCATTCTGGCAAGAACTTCAAGGAGCCGCGAAACGAGCTAAACGAGTGGCCTTCATTCAGGCTGACATGGACGACTTCAAGAAGTCGGTGAACGGCCCGTATGGGGATCAGATCGGTGACCGAGTCTTGGCTGAGGTAGCGGAAATCTTCCGAAGATCGTGTGGCCCGTTGGGACGCCGCTGCATCGGCCCTTGCCGATTTGGCGGTGAGTCGTTTGCGCTCGCCCTTCTCGATATGGAAAACCAAGTTGCGCTTGGACTCGCAGAGGGGCTGAGATCGTGGATTGAGGGTCTCCGGTTGCCGATGTTACGCGAACTCAGAGCAACAGCCAGATTTGTCGTGGTTATTGTTACCGCCTCTGATTTGAAAGGCGCGCTGGAGGACGCCCACGATGCTCTCTACCCACATCCCGATTTGAAAGTGCCGAACAGTGTCAAGAATACGACCCGGTATTAACGCCTTCGCGGTCTCACGGTGAGGGTCAATGAGTGCTATTGCCTGATTGCAACAGTTGGCCATTGAAGAACTAGACGACCTTCATAGGTTGCGGTACAAAAGAACAGCATGACAGCCAGCGCTCTACGAACAGCAGAGGGCGGAAGGAGCTGCGTAAATGAATCGACTTCTGCGCGTGGCCAGCGGAGTGGCTGTTTTTCTGGTAACAGCATTTTGTGGCACCGCCAGTCTGTTTGTGTTCCTCAATGACCGCCGAATGCAGCACCTGAGATTTAGTGCCTATACAGAACTAGCCATTATCGTTTCTGTCCTTACCGTTCTCTCATTTGTAGGGACTTATTTCCTGGTCTCGGACGCAATAAAATCAAAGTAGCCCACTAGCCTCGGAGCCGCTGGCTGACTTTACGAGTGATGATTGGCGTAATATCTCCATTACACTCACGACCCGGAACCTGATCGTTCTGAGTGAAATGGCCCCGATATCGCCAACAATCCCCCCGGGCTCTGGTCTCCGCTCCGTTAAACTGACTGGACCATGCCCATCGAGCCTCCGACACTGACTCGCCGCAGTTTCCTCAGCGCTGCTGCGGCCGGAATTGTTTCCAGTCCGATATGGGCGAAGGCCACTACGGCGCGCGTTTCGGATTCCCAGTTGCTCAGCGATATTGAGCATCGCACTTTTTACTTTTACTGGGAGCGTGTGAACCATAGCAACGGCCTGATGGCAGATCGTTGGTCGACGCCGGCCGCTTGCAGCATCACGGGGACAGGCTTCGCTCTAACTGCCTGGCCAATTGGAGTTGAGCGCGGTTGGATCACACGCAATCAGGCACGAGACATCACGCTGCGGACGCTGCGGTTCTTTGAGCAATTGCCGCAGGGCGAACAACGGTCTGGCACCGCGGGCTATCGTGGCTTCTATTACCACCTTATCGATATGGAGACCGGACTACGGTTGCCAGATTGGGAACTTTCAACAATTGATACCTGCTGGCTGCAAATGGGCATGGCATTTGCGCAAGGCTGGTTCGACCAGGAGGATGAGAAGGAAAAGGAGATCCGTGCACTCGCGCAGCGTCTGCTGGATCGCACCGAATGGGATTGGATGCAGGCCAATAGCAAGGGCGGCAAAGCCATCTCGATGGGCTGGCACCCGGAGAGCGGCTTTATTGAGCGAAATTGGGATGGCTATAACGAGGGCATGGCGCTCTATTTCCTCGCGCTCGGCTCACGGTCTCACCCGGCTAAGGATGGCGCATACGAGGCATGGACTGCGCCCTTCCCAAAATATTGGCGCGGAGAAGGTGCGAACCGCTATCTCTCCTTTGGGCCCGCCTTTGTCCATCAATATGGGGCCGTGTGGGTTGACTATCGCGGCATCTATGATGCGACCACGCGCGCGGCCGGGTTTGACTATTTCGAGAATTCCCGCCGCGCCACCTATGCGCAGCGCAACTATGCCATTGCCAACCCCATGGGTTGGGATGGTTATTCCAAGGACATCTGGGGCCTCAGCGCCTGCGATGGACCAGGTGATCTAGTCATAAATTTCAAAGGCAAGCCGACGCAGTTTTATGGCTATGCGGCCTATGGGCCGAAGGGCATGCCCGACGAGGAAGACCATGGCACCCTTGCCCCCACCGCCGCGGTAGCCTCGATTCCCTTTGCACCCGAGATTTGCATCCCTGCGGCCCGGGCCTTACGCAATTTCCAAGGTGGGCGGCTTTACGGCAAGTACGGTTTTTTCGATTCGTTCAACCCTAGCTTCCGTGATACCCATGTCAGCCTTAGGTCAGGCAGCGTTGATGGGCGCTTAGGCTGGGTTGACAATGATTATCTCAGCGACAATCAGGGGCCGATTCTAGGCATGATCGCGAATTACAAAACGGGGATCATCTGGAACGCCACCCGCAAAGTGCCCAATCTGGTGCGTGGTTTGAAGCGAGCAGGCTTTACCGGCGGTTGGTTGAATGGGGCATAAGATCAACCACTGCGACTCGAACGGAACATATGAGGCGAGCGTGCGCGCTGCCGTGGAAGTGATGTTTCCGGGTAGGGCGTCAGTGTCTCACAGCGGGTCAACTGTCGATAAATCGCCATTTCACTCATTGATCACTGCCGCCATGGGTTCTGAGTGAAATCGCTGTTAGCAACAATCAATCGAAACGGGCATGGACAGCAAGATTCGGTTTGCGATCGAGGACCGCAAGTCCTGTCTCTAAATCGGCGATCAGGTCCTCGGCATTTTCAATGCCCACTGATAACCGGATCATCTGGTCGGTCACGCCCATCTTTCTCCGCAGTTCGGGGGCGATCATGGCGTGGGACGTGAGGACTGGAATGCAGACTAGTGATTCGACTCCGCCGAGGCTTGGGGCGAGAGTGAACAGGTTGAGCGCTTCGGCCACGCGGCATGCATCCGCGCCATCGCCATCGACCTCGAAGCTTAGAACTCCGCCCGCGCCTGCCATTTGCGCGCGAGCGAGATCGTATTGGGGATGCCCTTCCAACATTGGGTAGTGCACGCGCGTCACTTTCGGATGCTTGCTGAGAAAGCGAGCTACCTGCAAAGCATTCTGATTCTGTCGCTCCACTCTTACAGCCAGGGTCTTGATTCCGCGCAGCAGCAAAAACGCCGCGTGCGGATCCATGCAGCACCCCAGAGTCGTGCGCAACTGGTGAACCTGGTCGATCAGGTCGCGGCTTCCAGCGGCGACGCCGCAAATGATGTCGGCGTGTCCGCCAAAATATTTCGTTCCCGAGTGCAGCACCAGATCAATGCCCCATTCCGCCGGGCGGCAATTGATGGGGGTAGCAAATGTGGCATCGATGGTTGAAATCAGCTTGTGCTTGCGGGCAAGAGTAGCGATTTTTTCGAGGTCAACCACTCGTACCATGGGATTCGTCGGCGATTCGATATGCACGATTTTTGTATTCGGACGAATGGCGCGCTCGTGTTGCTCGATGTCGTTTGTGTCCACGAAAGTGGTTTCGATGCCCATTTTTGGCAGCCATTGCGAAAGGAATTTCGTAACTCCGCCATAGATATCGCGCTGCGCAACGATGTGGTCTCCAGCCTTCACCAGTGCCAGGATTGAGGTAGTTATTGCCGCCATTCCGGAGGAAAAAAGCAGGGCGGCGTCAGTGCCCTCCAGCTCCGCGATCGCTTTCTCTGCGACAGTATTCGTCGGATTGCCGTAACGCGTGTAGAAGCGGTCCGTGTGAGTGGCGCGCAGCTGCTCCTCGTTGTCGGTAACCTCGAACGTGGAAGTCTGATAGATCGGCGTGGCCATGGGGCCATTTTTCTTCTGAAGGTTGCCGCCGCCACGAACCGCCTTGGTTTCACGCCGGAATTTGTTTTTCGCCATCTCGAAATCTCCTCTTGAAGACCGGCTATGTCAGTTCCGGCCAGCAGCAGCGTTTTGGGAAGGCAGCGGCGAGAGCCACTGTGCCGATCGCGCATGCCGTCCCGCCACGAGCTTATCGAATTCCGCTTGCAAAGCGGTCGTGATTGGCCCAGTCTTTCCGCTGCCAATTGCTCGAAAATCGATCTCTCGCAGCCCAATCACTTCGGCCGCAGTCCCGCATACAAAGACCTCGTCTGCGATGTACAACTGGTCACGGGAAATCGGCTCTTCGGTAACCACGTAACCCAGATCTCCGGCGAGCGTGATCATGCTGTCGCGCGTGATGCCTTCCAGAATGCCGGCTCTCGGCGGCGTACAGATCCGACCGTTACGAACCAGAAAAAGATTTTCCCCGGTGCATTCGGCCACATAACCATCGGGGCCCATCATGATGGCTTCATCGAAACCGGCTCTCTGCGATTCGGTTTTCGCGAGAATCGAACTGACATAATTCCCCGAAACCTTTGCCTTCGTCATGGTGATGTTGGGGTGAAGACGCGTGAATGAAGCGATATTCGCCCGGATTCCGCGGGCTTTCGCTTCCGCGCCCAGGTAGGCATTCCACTCCCACACCGCAACCACAAAGCGCGGGGTTCCGGCCTCGATAGTCATGGTCATGGCGCCGTCCAGATAAATCATGGGCCGGATGTAGCAAGCCGAAAACTCGTTCGCTGCGATCGTACGGTTGATCGCGGCTTTCACCTGATCGGCGGTGACCGGTAAGTCGCGAAAGCCGACGATGTGTGCCGAGTCGAGAAGCCGGTCGGCATGCTCGTTCATACGAAAGACGGCCGGTCCCTTGTCGGTTGCGTAGCAGCGTATCCCTTCGAACACACTGAAGCCGAATTGCATGCCAGCGCTCAGAAACGGCACAACCCCTTCACTCGATGGCTTGAGTGAATCATCAATCCATATGTACCTGGCGGTCCCCATGATCTCCTTGAACAACGCGGTGATTGATCTAGACTACCTGCCGCGGCAAATCGCGACAAGACGCGCCTGGAATCCGGATTCGGGCGTGTAGACTAAGGCTGCGTTGGTAATTAAATGTTGCCAGGCATCGCGAAATGAAAAAAGTTAAAACACCGCATTCTTCCGCACGCTCAAGCACGCGCGGCAGGTCGACAACTACATCAAAGAAAACAGCGGCTGTCGCGGGAAACCGCGCGATCGCGCTAAAGGGCACTGTCGCCAAAAGTAAGGGCAAGGCTGAAATCCGACACGTTCCCTGGACCTCGATTCCAGTTGAAAGCCTGAACCCTCTCCTTGGACTGCAATTCGTTGTCGGGCAAGACGTCATGCTGGCGCGAGTCCTTCTCAAGAAAGGATGCGTTGTGCCGGAGCATAGCCACCCTAATGAGCAGATCACGTTCATACTCGACGGCGCGCTGAAATTCTGGATCGGCGGCAAGGAAATTGTCGTAAATTCCGGCGAGGTGTTGACCATTCCTCCCAACATGCCACACAAAGCTGAGGCGCTCGAGGATACGGTGGATTTCGATGTTTTTAATCCTCCGCGGGCCGACTGGATGAACAAAACGAATTCGTATCTGCGATAGAAATACCACCTGCGGGAGCCGTGGGTAGATCGTATTATTAAAGGGAACGGCCAGCCATCCGAACGTGACGACCGAACAAGCTCAAACCATCTCGCGCCTGCACTGTATCTCCTGCGGCGCCTTCGATTGTGCCGACAAGAATTTTCGTTGCACTCAATGCGGAGATCTGTTTGAGTTTGTTTTTCCCGGGTTAACCTACGATGCCCGGCTTCTGACTTCTTTGTGGGCGAGCCGCCGCTCTTCGCCGAATCCGCTGAATCAAAGTGGCGTCTGGCGATTTCGGGAACTCCTGCCCCATATTCCAGAAGAACACGTGATCACTCTGTGCGAGGGCAACACGCCCGTCTACCACCTTTCCCGGTGTTCCCGGTCGACGGGCATAGAGAATCTTTACGCCAAGCATCAGGGGATGAATCCAACCGCCTCGTTCAAAGATACGGGTATGACGCTCGCAGCCTCTTCCGCGCACCAGAGCGGATTCCGCTGGGTAGCCTGTGCTTCGACCGGTAATACCTCTGCATCCATGGCGGCTTATGCGGCACGCGGCAACATGCGAAGCCTTGTCCTTATCCCTGAAGGCAAGATTTCATGGGGCAAGCTTTCGCAGTCGCTCGACTTCGGAGCACTGACCTGCCAATTGCGCACTGACTTCGATGGGTGCGTACGCATCCTGAACGACCTGGTGCGCGAGAAACCTGTCTATCTGCTGAACTCGGTCAATCCCTATCGCATCGAAGGTCAAAAGACTGCGGCCATCGAGCTACTTGAGCAACTCGATTGGGTTGTTCCCGATCACATCATTGTTCCTGGAGGCAATCTGGGGAACAGTTCAGCAATCGGGAAGGCACTGCTCGAAATGCACGAACTGAAATTGATCTCCCGCCTTCCCAAGCTTTCCATTGTTCAGGCAGAGGGCGCGAATCCGTTTTACCGCTGCGTGCGTGAATTTGGTGGCAATAAACTTGAACCGATGACAGCTGATACCCTTGCCACTGCCATTCGAATTGGCAATCCTGCTTCGTGGAAGAAAGCGCTGCGCGTGTTGCGCGCGACCGGTGGCGAGGTCGAGCAGGTCAGCGAAGTAGAGATCGCGGAGGCTAAAGCAGAGATCGGAGCTGACGGCATTGGTTGCGAGCCGGCCTCGGCTGTCACTTTGGCGGGACTGAAGAAGTTCTTTGCCAGCGGATTCATTAAGCGCCATGACATGGTTGTTCTGATTCTTACCGGCCACATGCTCAAGGATCCCGATTTCACCATTAACTTCCACCGGGGCCAGCTTTTTTCCGAAACCTCGCACGAGCGCGAGGCTGTGCAGTTAAAGTCCCTTCAGCGTCCCCCGATCGTGCTCGATGCGGATCTTGGCGCAGTCATCGCAGCGCTCGACTCGGCCGAAAAAAACTCAGCCCCTTCGGCGTAGCAGCCTTGTACAACTGACCGACAAACTCCCGGATCATGAATCTTTCCCGTCCGATATAATCCACAGCTTCAGATGACACTGACTTCGGGAACGAAACTAGGACCGTACGATATCGAGTCGATGCTGGGCGCGGGCGGCATGGGCGAGGTGTATCGCGCACGGGACGCGCGTCTGAACCGAACTGTCGCCATCAAGGTTCTGCCAAAATCATTTTCCGCCGATCCCGACCGCATGCAACGTTTTGTTCAGGAAGCGCGAGCGGCCGCGGCGCTCAACCATCCCAACATTCTTTCGATTTTTGATATCGGAGAGGAGCATGGGGCTCCTTACATCGTCTCGGAGTTGCTGGAAGGCACAACCCTGCGGGAGCAATTGCGAGACTGGGCACTTACCTGTCAGCGAAGAGCGATTGACTGTGGCTTGCAGGTCGCGCGCGGGCTTGGCGGCGGCACACGGAAAAGGAATTGTGCATCGCGATCTTAAAGCCGGAAAATATTTTTATAACGGACGACGGACGGGTAAAGATCCTGGATTTTGGTCTGGCGAAGCTGACTCGCCCGGAGGAGCCGGCGATCGGCCGGGGATGCGCCAACGGTTCAGGTGAATACTGAGCCGGGGCAAGTAATGGGCACGGTCGGATACATGGCTCCGGAGCAGGTGCGCGGGAAAGGCGGCGGACCATCGCTCCGACATTTTCGCGTTCGGATCCATCCTGTACGAGATGCTTTCGGGAAAGCCTGCGTTTCGCGGAGAGTCTGCTGCCGATACGATGAGCGCGATTTTGAAAGAGGAGCCGGAAGAGCTGTCGGAGACGGCGCGCAATGTTCCCGCACCGTTGGAACGGATCGTGCGGCATTGCCTGGAGAAAAATCCTAGCGCTGCGATTTCAATCGGCGGGCGATGTTGCGTTCAATCTGGAATCGCTGGCGGATAGCTCCGCTACTTCGAGAACGAGCGGCGCCGTAGGCACTGGCGACCGATTCCGGGCGCCAGTGTAGCGAGCGCCGCAAAGTCTCGCAGCCGGGGAATGGGACTGGTTGCCCTCTTGGGTTGGCTCTGCTCGCGGTGGGAATCGCTTGGTGGCTGGGGCGTGGTAGCGTGCATGTGCCCCTTGCTGAATATCAACAGATCACCTTCCGAACAGGGTCGATGGGGAATGCACGGTTCACTCCGGATGGCAGCGTCATCTACAGCGCCTCATGGGATGGTGGTGAATCGCAGCTTTACATGGCACGCACCGACGCGAATGGCTCCCGCGAATTGGGATTTAAAGATGCAGAGCTGCTTTCGATCTCGAAGAGCGGAGAACTGGCGATCCGCATCAACACGGTCAATTTCTTGGGCTACGCGAGGGCGGGAACGCTGGCGCGTGTTCCGCTGAGCGGTGGCAGCCCGCGCGAAATGCTCGACAACGTGCAGGATGCGGACTGGGCGGCCGACGGCGACAAGATGGCCGTTGTCCGTTACATGCCCGAAAATCGACACTGGCGCCTTGAATATCCGATCGGAACGGTGTTGTTAGACACGATCAACTGGATCAGCCATCCGAAAATTTCTCCCGATGGCAAAAGAGTAGCGTTTGCGGACCATGAAAACACTGGCGGTGACGACGAAGGATCTGTGGCCGTAATTGAGCCGAACGGGACAGGAAAAGAAACTTTCTTCAGGATGGGTGTCGCAGCAGGGAATTCTGTGGTCTCCCGCAGGCGATGAGATTTGGTTCACGGCAACGCGAAGCGGCAGCGCACAAAATCTGCATGGGGTGACGCTCGCAGGTAAGGAGCGGACGATCACCAATGTGCCGGGTGGCATGTGGCTGCAGGACATGCGAAACGGCATGGCGCTGATGATCACCAACCAGGTTCGACTTGGGGATCCGCGGTTTGGCGCCGGATGCAAAAGAGGAGCGGGAGCTAGGTTGGCTGGGTTGGGCACAGTTGAGAGACTTGAGCAGTGACGGGAAAAAGATCCTGTTTGAAGAAGAAGGAGACGGAGGCGGACCGAATTACACTGTTTTCTTGAGAGATACCAATGGGTCGCCTCCTGTACGAATTGGGGAGGGAGTAGGTCAGGCGATTTCTCCTGACGGCAAATGGGTGATTACGAAACCGGCGAAGGAAGGCGCTCTGAGCGTGGTGCCGACCGGCGCAGGCGAGGCAAGGCAATTGACCCATGACGGCATCAGCTACGAGAGAGTGCGATATCTTCCCGACGGTAAGCAACTGGTTGCCACCGGAATTCAGCCCGGGCATGGTGTACGCGACTACCTGATTGACCTGAATAACGGAACGAGCAAGCCGATCACGCCTGAGGGCCTCGCTGGAACTGACTTGTCGCCGGACGGCCGAAACGTTGCGGTGCAGGGTCCGGATGGCAAGTGGGGCATCTGGGCACTGGATGGGAGCGGACTGAAGATTAGATTCCTGGCCTGGATGCGAAGTATTTCGTGACGGGCTGGTCGCCCGGACGGTTCGATGCTTATACGCGGGGGAAAGCCACTCGCATGATAAAGCGACGAGCTTATATCGAGTGGATGTATGCGTCTGGAAAAATCGACTTCTGGAAATCGTTTGGGACGGATCTGCCGACGGGCGCAACGCGCGCTTTCAGACCGAGATTTTCTCGAGATGGAACACGCGTATGCCTACTTATATTTTCAGGTACTGTCGGAGGCTTATGTGGTGAAAGGATTGAAGTAACGAGTCTGCGCGGATCAGTCTCCAACGGTATCGTAGCGCGAGGTGCAAGCCAGAATAGAATGGGGATCATGAAAAAAGTTGTAGCTGTAGTGACAATTGTCGTTGGATTGGCGGGGAGCATGTCCGCTCCCGCATGGGCGCAGAAGCCGGATGACGATGAAGGGCCGATGTCAAACATGCACTTCGTGATCCTGCGCGACTACAACGGCAAGCCGATCAAAAATGCGGCGGTAGTGCTTCATCCCGTGAACGTTAAAGGAAAGCAGTCCAAAGGCGGGTTGGAATTGAAGACCGACGACGCCGGGAAAACCGGGATTGACAGGTATCCCGTACGGTCCATTGCGGGTCCAGGTTCTGGCTCCGGGTTTCCAAACGTATGGCGAGGATTATGAGATCAACAAGCCGGAGACCGAAATCACTGTCAAGTTAAAACGTCCCGGAGCGCAATATTCGATTTACGGCGTACAGGAAAAAGATAAGAAAACGGACCCGCCAAAGCCGCCTGATCAGAAGCCGCAGTAATGTCAGGAAGGCCAGAAGCAAGAAGCAAGAGATGGATTGAGTGGAGTGAAATGAAACTACGCTATGGAAGTTCGCTGGTAGTGGGCGCAATGATGGTGCTTGGCTTGAGCATGGTCAATTCTGTGGCCTCGGCGCAGAATGATGAAGGCCCTACTTCTTCTTTAAGAATCGTGGTCGTACGGGACGCTGATGGCAAACCCATAAAGAATGCACAGGTTGTGCTGCATCCAGTCAATCGAAAGGGAAAAGCGAGCCGTGGAGAGATGGAACTGAAAACGGATGCCGACGGCCGTGCTTCTGCTGACGCGATCCCCTATGGCGGGGTTGAAGTTCAGGTGCTGGCGAAGGGCTTCCAGACCTTCGGAGAAGATTACGAAGTGAAGCAAGCGGAACAGGAAATTATGGTCAAGCTGAAACGTCCAAGCGGACAGTATTCGATCTACGACAATCACGACGACAAAAAAGCGCCGTCAGAGCCACATAGACCACAGCAAAAGCCGGTCATCGGAGTACTCAGTGATACATGTGGGGCCGGGAATGTCAGTTCGCATTAAGAGAGATTTGTTATGGCAGTGGCGGAACTCACGGTGGAGCGGTATGAAGGGGTGGCGGACGACCAACGGATCCTGCTGCTCAAGGGACCAATCACAATTGAAACGACGCCCCAGTTTGAGCGCGCTGTTCGCAGTGAGAGCGCGGAAACAATGATTCTGGACCTGTCGGATGTTCCCTACATCGATTCGGTTGGATTAGGATCACTGGTCGCAACCTATGTGTCACACCAGAAAAACGGTCGATGCCTAGTGCTAACCGGTGTGAAGCCGCGCGTCCGCAAGATTCTGGAAATCACCAAAGTGAATGACTTTTTTGTTACCTTCGCCACCACGTGGGAAGCTGTCGAAGCTTTGGCGAATACGGGAAGCGCCTAACACCACGTCCAAATTCAGTAGAACAACTTCTGGAAGAGACTGGAATGATACTGGCATGCCTTGTTGTGATCTTGGTCCTTACCAAGTCATGCAATGGTTGGAGCTTGAAATGCGACTGCGACTCCGTTCTGAGTAGAATGATTGCCTATGAACTACCTCCTGAAAACCGAACCTAGCGTATATTCGTTCGCAAACCTCGAGCAAGATAAGACGACGATCTGGGACGGAGTGACGAATCCGACAGCGGTAAAGCATTTGCGGGAGATGAAGCCGGGTGATCGCTTGGTGATCTATCACACCGGGGACGAGAAAAGCGCGGTGGGAACGGCGAGGTAGTGTCGGTTGACGCGACGGATGCGAAGAATCCGCAGGTAAAGATCAAGGTGCGGCAAGGTCATTGCGAAGCCCAAGACGCTAGCCGACGATCAAGGCGCAAAAGCTTTTTGCCGACTCTCCGCTTGTGCGGCAGGGCCGGCTGAGCGTTGTTCCTTTGAGTGACCCACAATATGCGTGGGTATGGGATAGCCCATCTTTCTTTTCGAGATCTGAAGCGAACACCCACTGCCTGAGGCTACTCCTTCTTCTCACATTATTGAGGTACGCCTATGTGCGCAGAACGCGTTCCGGGCAATCGGGTTCCGGGCACGCGTAGGTAACCTGATTGCGCTGACGATCGTGACTGATGATGAACATTGGGCGGCCGTGGCGCTCGCATTTTGGCTGGTCGGGAGTGAGCACGGGCGGCGCTCCGCGATGAGGAGTGGCGTACCCGATTCGCTCACCGAAGCAGCGATGGCAGAACTTGTCAGTGCAGCGGAAAAATTCAATCGAGTAGTCGGCGTTGTAAGGAGCGAGGGCCGGCTCCATGGTGCGGAAGTGCTGGTCGCAGAGAGGAAGAATATCCGTCCGCATCGCCAGCGAGTGTAGCATCCCGAACGCAGCTCAGCCGCAAACGGTTAGAACCGGGCAGCGGGCATTCGCGATAACCTCTGCCGCCGTGGTCCCAGGCACGTGTGCATCGATCTTTGGCAAACGAGCATGGTGTACCCCCATCACGATAAGGTCGGCCTCGGTCTCTTCGGCAACGCTGAGGATCGCGGGTGCGGCGAGGTCGAACTGCACTGTGAAATCGACTGAGCAATGATGCGGGAGATCTTCCGATACGAGGTTACGCAGGCGCTGCTCGTAAGGTCCATTGAGATCGTTTTGCTGCTCCCACGGAACCAGAGGCAAGGCATGCATCACCAGCAAACTGCCGTCGTTGGCATCAGCAAGTGCGATTGCAAGCGGAAGTGCGTGAAGCGAGCCTCCATCGAATTCGGTCGCGAACACGATGCGGCGTGGCTTCCAACTGTCCGCTGGCGTCGTGTGATGAGCGCCCGGGCCGACTGTCAAGATCGGGCAGGCAACCGTGCGGAGGAGTTCCTCGGCAAACGAGCCGCCAAACACTTTATGGAAGCCTTGCCGTCCGTGGGTGCCGACCACGACGAGATCCACATGTTTTTGCGCGACGAGGTTTGTCACCACATCCCGCAGAAACCCTTTTTCGAGCAGGAATTCGTGACGCAATCCAGCGAAGGGATCGCTTGCTTCGTAGGTGCGCATATCCTGCAGCGAAGCGCGCCATTCCATGTCGAACTCGAGCGCCGGAGGAACTGCGGTAAGGCCTGAAAGCGGCTCGAAGGGAACAGCATGCACCGCGATGATTCTGGAATCAAAGCAATGCGCCAGACCTGAGACGTAAGGAACCGCGGAGCTGGAGCAAGGAGAAAAGTCGGTTGCGAACAGAATGGTTTTGAATGTTGCGGAGATGTTCGTCTGAGAAGTCGCCATGACGTGCCTCCTGTCAGGCGGAAATTTAGCCTAACTCCTTATATCCCCGTGGGCTTACAAAAGGCTGTGATTGGCATCACCGGCGCAAGTGAGGCGGAACCTCTGGGGGAGCTAGCCGATATGGCGGAGAGCGTCGACGATTCCAAGGTTCGCTGCGCGGTAAGAGGGAACGACGGCGCTGACCAGTCCGACGAATGCCGCGACCAACAAAACGACGGCGGCGGTGGCTCCTGTCATGTGCATCGACACAGGCAAACCGATGCCGGGACGCGACATAAAAGCGGTGACGACGGTTCCGAGCGCGACACCGGCAAGGCCTCCAATGATGGAAACGGCAATCGATTCGCTCAACAGTAAGCGTAGGATGCTGCCGCGCGTGAAGCCGAGTGTGCGCAAAACCGCAACCTCGCGCGTGCGTTCGCGAATTGACATGGCCATGGTATTGGCGCAAACGAGAAGAGTGGTGAAGACGACCGCTCCGCAGATGCTCAGAATGAAGGCTTTTACATTGCCGAACGTAGCAATGAAATCGGCCTTGAATGCCTGTTCGCTTTCGCTTTTGGTGGGAACGGGACTGCCGTGGAAAACGTCGTCAATGGCACGCGCAGCTTTTGGCATGTCCTCGGGCGTGTCCACGCGAGTGAAGTAAAAGCCGGCAGTGTTCTTAAACCAGTCGACGGATTCTTCGAGATACTTGGCGTGGAAGTAGAGGTTGCTCGAGGGTGGATCGATGGTGTAGATGCCGCGTATTGTCAGATCAAGGTTAGTCGGGAAAATTGTGCCCTGCAAAATGATGTGATCTCCGACTTTCCAGTGATGTTTGCGTGCCAGATCCACGTCGACTACACAGCCGGCGCGGTCTCGCTTCCACGCAGCCAGTTGATCGGCAGGCATGATCTTGTCGGCGGCTACGTCGAAATATTCTTCCGGATCTGTAGCGAACTGCGCAAAGTAATTCTCCGGCTTGTCATCCTTGTACTTGCCGCCAAACCATGTCATGGGAACGACGTGAACCACGCCGGGGACGGCGCGTATCTTGTCGCGATAATAGATCGGAAGAAAATTTGCGAGCGAAACTTTATGACGCGTCATGATGCGAAGAGCCGAGTCGGGCGCCCCTTTATCGATATAAAAACTCCGCCACACGCTCAACATGATACTGAGTAGAAGAAGAGAGAAGGCGATGCTCGCGACCGTAAGGATGCTTCGTCGCCGGTTGCGGAAAGCGGACTTGGTAACGAAGCGAGAAAGGGTCATGAGCAGGACAGAACTATTTTACATTGCCTGCTAGGAGGGCTGAGAATCGCCACAGGACCGCGCGAGCGGAAGAAGTCGCATTCAGGACAAACTCTTACGTAACTCTCTGCGTAGGATTTTCCCCGATGGCGTGCGGGGGACAGCATCAACAAAATGGATTTCTCGTGGTTGCTTGTGATGGGAAAGACGGTCGGCGACGAAAGCTGCAGAGCTGTTTGCCCAGTTCATCTGAAGGAGTGAAGCCTTCGCGCACGATCACGAAAGCACAGGGAATTTCTCCCGCGTCCGCATCGGGTTTGGCGACGACGCCGCAATCGCGCACGGCAGGATGCTCGAGGAGTACAGATTCAACTTCCGCTGGGGCGACGGGAAATCCTTTGTACTTGATCATTTCCTTGCGGCGGTCGAGTACATAGTAAAAGCCGTCTTCGTCGGTCCGCACGATATCGCCGGAGTAGTACCAGCCATCGCGCAGAACGGCCGCGGTCGCCTGCGGCTCCTTCCAGTATCCGAGCATGAATTGCGGCCCGCGCATTACCAGTTCGCCGGGTTCGCCCGGTGCGACTTCGTGGTCGTTGAGGTCGAGAACGCGGCACTCGGTTAGTGCAAGTGGCTGGCCGATGGATGCGGGGCGGTTCATCTCAGGGGGCGTGAGGTAGCCGACATGCGTGACCGGCGAGGCTTCCGTCATGCCATATCCCTGGTTGACGATGATTCCTGTGAGGTCGGTGAGGCGTCGCGCGAGTTCAGGGGCAAGCGGCGCGGCTCCTGACTTAATCCAACGCATACGGTGATTCTTGGGGAACGCGCCAGCGGCTCGCCACCTGGCAGAGCGCATTAATAGCTGGTGGAACCATGGGCATCATGGTGACGCCTTCCTCGACGAGCAGAGCGCAGAGTTTCTGGACGTCGAAGCGCGGCATGAGGACAAGAGTCGCGCCCAGTGCGATCGACAGGGTCAGTCCTACGGTCAAACCGTAAATATGGTAGAGCGGCAGGAAACAGAGCAGGACATCATCGGCGCTCAGCATGGCTGCGTCCGGGCCGATCAGTTGATAGACATTCGCGACCAGGTTGTAGTGCGAGAGCATCACTCCTTTGGGAAGGCCTGTAGTGCCGCTCGAGTAGGGGAGCGCGGCAATGGTTAACGCGGAGTTTTGGTCTGGGCGAGGGAAGGCGGAGGAAGATGGGCCGAGCAATTCCGAAAAGCTTTGGCAGCCGGGCCGCGGATGCCGGGTTGTAAAAATGCGGCGGAGATTTGGCAGCCCGGCGAGGCTGACGTTTTCCAACAATGGAGCATCCGTGATGAGGAACGCGGCTCCGGCGTTTTCCACCTGGTATCGAATCTCGCGCTCACGGTAGGCAGGATTCAGGAGCGTGGGAATGCCGCCGGCAAGAGTGGCGGCGTGATATGCGATGGCAAATTCCCAGGAGTTAGGAAGGAAGATAGCGATGACTTCCCCGGGAGCGAGTCCGGCGGAGACCAGACCGCGGGCAAGCGACTCGACGAGGTCTGCATATTCCGCGTACGTGACGCGGCGGTCACACGACGTATCAACGAGGGCAACTTTGCTTGGGCTGCGCTGACAACTCTGAAGGACGAGGTCGTGAACGAACAGGCCCGTGGGATCGGCAAAGAGTTTGGTTCGAGGCATCGGTGCCGATTGTAATTCAGAATCGGCGAATAGGGAAGTGACGACCCGCGGGACCATGGGCGTCGCGGAATCTGGGAATATAACTCCGCAAGGGCGAGGCGGTTGCCTTGTGCCGAACTCGGCAGCCGCCGAGTGAATATTATCCGCGCACCGGAGACTGGCGTCATGTCCTCCAAGCCGCTCAGACCAACGCACTCTGCCCGTTGCTTGCATGACGACAAAAAGGGTGAGAATCGAAATGATGGTGATTGACAGCCCGGTGTATCCTTTCCAGAAAAATGCGTAGGAAAAGAGAACCAAGTATATGAACTGCGCGAGTCCCGCTTCGACCGCCGCGAAGCGCGTGCCGACCACCAGACGCAGATAACTCACGACCAAAGCGATCGAAACCAGCGAAGCGATGATCATCGCGATGTGGATGGAGATGTGGTCCACCAAGTATGCGAGGAGCAAGTGGAAGGCAAAGAATGCGGTTGCCAGGAAGAAGTAGTTCATGGGATGCAGGTCGATGTTGCGCAAGGTGGTGAGGATGAACATCAGAAAGAAAAAGAAGAACAAAGAGACGGGTGCGAAGTAACTGATTTCACCCGCCAGGGGGCCGGGTTGCAGTTTCTCAGGCATCGTCATGCCGATCTGAAATCCGGAGATCAGATTCGAGTACTGCCAGCGTAGCCGCCATCCACTGCCCTGCTGCTCCTTGGCGGTCGGGGAAAGGGTGTCATCTGCAAAGTCGATGTCTTTGAAGTTGGTCGTCATCGTCAAACCAAAATCGCGGACCTCGGCAATGCCTTCTCCCAACCTGTAGCGCCATGAGTTGAGACCTTGCGAGCGATAAGCAACCTGCACGTCGGCGGTTTGGCCGGGTTCTATCAGGGCACTGACCGAGGCACCATTCGACGCGGTCACAGTCGACATATCTTTGCCGTTCACCTTCATCTGTAGCCCGTCATAGACAGCGTGCTCTGCGGGAAAGGGAAGCAGGAAATCGACAAGCTGAGTTTCAGCTGTATCGTTCCTGAATTTGTATTCGCCGGCGAAATCCACCGCATAGGTGGCGTACCAAAGCAAACCTTTCTGGCGGTGATCGAGTTTGAGATTGACATTCACGCGGGTCGAATCGAGCGGCAGCGGAACATGGCGTTCTACCTTGTCACTTCGGATGAACGTGTTCCCATGCTCCTGCTCGGTGACCGCGGAGAGTTCCGTCTTCTTGAAACTCGCGGAAACCGGCCGTTGTTCCTGGGCGGTGCCCCAGGTTGAGGCAACGTGACCCTCCAGTTGCTGGTTGGAAGACCCTGTGCGCATGGAAATGGTTGTGCCCAGAATGATCCAGGCAACGGTGGTGCAACAGAAAATGAAAGCGATGGCGACGATGCGACGAATCAAGTGATACCTCCTGATTGGTTCCAACAGTTAGCTTGCAACCGAAAGCCCATTATTTGTTTTCAATAACGAAAGTACTTTATATCACAAAGTGACTGACTGGGAGAGTGTCAATAAGCACACACGCGTGTATCGCCGTGACACACCGCCTTGTTCAGAACGAATCGCTAAAAGGGTACTTACAGAGAGGGATCTACCGAGCCAGCTTGCGAAGGAAATCCTGTTCTTCCATGTGGTACTTGAATGCCTTGCGGCCGTTGATGAACACGACTGGCACCTCGTCGGTGTACAGTCGGCGAATGTTCGGGGTCTGAATCGACATCAACTTCCCGCCACTTGTAGCCAGCCACGCGGTTCGAGCTTGACGAGGCTCTCCTTCACGACCTCGCAAAGATGGCATCCTTTGCGGGTATAGAGGATCACTTCCGCTGCTCCCGGCATGTCCCGGAGTCTAGCAGTTTTTAAAGAGCCGCAAAATCAGCCGGGCAGCGAGAATGATCCGCCGTTCGCACCGCCGTTCTTCCCCCGGTCAGGATCCTTTCCTCAGCGGCTAGCTAGGTACGGTACGGCGCATCGGGTAAAATCCGTGGATGCCAATCGCGAAGATAAAAGGAGCGCTTTCGGGTCGGATAGTTCTCGTTACCGGGGCCGCAAAAAGGCTTGGGCGCGCGATTGCCTTGGCGTCGGCGGAACAGGGTGCGGATGTCGCGATCACCTATCTTGAGTCAGAACGTGAAGCGCGCAATGTGGTTGCCGAACTGGCGAGGCTTGGTGCGGAGGCGCTGGCCGTGCGCTGCGACGTCGGAGACGAAACCAGCGTTCGAGAGATGGTGAAGGAAGTTGCCGGAACGCTGGGCGGAATCGATTTGCTGGTGAATAACGCGGCGAACTACGAGACGGTGGAGTTCGAGAAGCTTACGGTTGCGCAATGGGACGCCATATTTGCTTCTAATGCGCGCGGCCCCTTTCTCGTTTCGCGGGAAGCGTTGCCGCATTTAAAAAAACGGCATGGACGTATCGTGAATATGGGATCGCTGGGAGGCGTTCGTCCCTGGGCGACGCACGCGCATTATTGTTCGTCAAAAGCCGCTGTTCATATGCTGACTAAAGTGATGTCCAAGGCGCTGGCGCCTGAGATCGCGGTCAATGCTGTCGCTCCCGGAATGATTGATTTGAAAGAAAAGGCTGCGGCTGCATTCATGAAGCGCATGGCTAAGCAGACCCCGATGCGGCGCAACGGAAAGGCCTCGGACGTGGCGGCCGCGGTGATGTTCTTCGCGACGTGTCCGTCCTTTATTACGGGACAGATACTGGTCGTGGATGGCGGAATCGGATTGTAGGTGTAGATCAGCGTGAATGCGCTTTTGTTTGTGAGGTGTTGCTGGTTAGAACTCGGAATCTACTGGCTGATAACCTCGCAGGAATTCGAAAGAAAATGCGGTCAACGAGAACCCAGGAATTCGTGTGTTTCGCCATGCGATTCTGGCCCTCGTACTGTTTCTGTTACTGGCGGATTGGTTGTGGGGCGGGATTTTGCGCCGTCGCTTCATTCCAGAAAATCCTGGATTCGTTTGGCTCGGAGCGGCGCTAACATTCACAGCAGTCCAACTGGCGATCTGGGCGCGTTACACACTTGGCGGTAACTGGAGCGATAAAGTAGTGCTGAAGGTGGATCACGAACTGATTCTGACAGGACCGTACCGGTATCTGCGACATCCGATCTATACCGGCGTCGTTCTGGCCGTGGCGGGGACGGCTCTGACCGTTGGACAATGGCGAGGGATCGTCGCCCTGGTTTTATTGACTGCCAATTATTTTGTGAAGGCGGCGAGGGAGGAGAAGATTCTCGCGTCTAATTTCGGCGAGGCCTTCGCTGATCACAAGCGCCGAACCGGCTTTTTTCTTCCGGGACTCTAGGTGGAATACGGTCGGCTGGATAAGATCACGCGTACGGGTTGTGTCTGACGGCAGCTTCGCGTATTGTTCCGTATTCAAAGCAAACACTATGAATCGATTGATATGGGCCTGTTGTCTTCCTCTTTATCACATTGCCGAGTGCGACGGCGCAGAACCGTCCTGAAGAAGGCGGGCATGAACTGGAGATATGGTCCGGTGGTGGCCGTTCCGTTCCCGGAGGAACCAAGGATACAAGCGTCTGGAATGCAGGAGTGCGCTATGGCTGGATCCTGACGGCTCCGCACGGGCCCGGATTCTTAAGCGGACGGTTCGAATATGCGGTGGATGCTGTGCCCGTCTTCATGGTGTTTCAGCCAGCAAACACAGCGTTTGGAGCGGGTGTGAATCCATTCGCTCTGAAATGGATCTTTGCCACGCGAACAGACATTGAGCCATATCTTGAACTGAATGGCGGCACTCTGTTTACCACTCATGAAGTCCCGGCCGGAACCTCAACCGTGAACTTCACCTCCAGCGCGGCGTTTGGAGTGCATTTTCTTCATGAGCATGCGTGGACCGTCGAAGTCCGTTACATGCATATTTCAAACGCGGGGCTCACCACGCCGAACCCTGGGATCAATACTGTGCAAGTCAGGCTGGGATTCGGGAAGTTTTTTGGAAGGAAGTAATCCGCAGATCAAACGCGTCTCGATCATTAGCGCTGGCTTAGTTCGCTTGACCGGACCGCCCGGCCTAATCGCGACAGCACCCATGCCAGCGCCGCGACAGCCGCGAACCACAATGCAAAAGTAATCTTCACGACCCACTCCGGCGCCGCGCCAACCCTCCGCAGCAAGAATGGAAGAAAATTCCATGTCGTAATGTGAACATAGTCCCACTGATCTTCAGACATCGCTGGCGTATTCAATCCCCATGCGTCCATCTTTCCTAGAGCGAACGCGAGAATATTCTTGAAACGCAAGGCGATCACGAAGGTGGGATGGCCTAGCGTTTCCATTTGGTAAATCTCGAGCGGCAGCCAGAAGGCGAGCGAGGCAATCTGAATGACGAAACTTCCGGCGACAATGGCGATGCCGCAGCGCCAGGCCCACCCGCCCAACTGCGGCCGATAATGCAGCAACAACGGCACCCCGAGAAGGCCGCTAATTCCGCCGATGTCGAAACATAGCGATCTCCCCAGGCAAAGTCCCCGGCCCAATATGCATACCTCGCATAGAAGCTGAGATAGGCAAGCAGCAATAAGAAGCGATGCGACGGCGTAAGCGCGAACTTCCGCTGCCAGGCGCTTCCAAAGAATTGCCAGAAGCACGATCGCCAGCACAAGCAGAGGGTCGAACAGAAAAATAGACTTTTCCGGTTTGAATAGCGCACCGAAAAAGCCCTCGGCAAACGGTGTGCTCCAGGGAAAATTCGCGGGCAATGATGGATCGCGCTCCCGAAGCTCCCGCGCAAAAATCGGAATATATGTGCTGGTGAATGAGCCGAACCGGTAATAGTTGTAATAGCGCTCAATGCAAGAAAGAAGGCAGTAGATGGGTGCGGCAATGGTGCAGTACGCAAGGAATCGCTGCCACAGAGTCTGGCGACTGCTACCTTCGAACATCAGAATGAGCAGCAGAAAGACCCCTGCGGCGATCAGATCAAGGCCAGTTGTCACGCGCGTAAGGAGGTTGAGTCCAAGCGCGGCCGACCCTATAACCAGCGCGCCCCTGCTGCCAGAGCGCAGCCATTCGTATTGGAACGAGAATCCGACCAGCGTCAGCAGCATGATGTAGTTGTTCTCCATCATGTTCTGCGTGTAATGCAGGTGCGTCGTACAAAAAAGCAGGGCTATCACTCCGGCGACCGCTTGCTTGATCGAAAAGCGAAGCTGCCGCAAAAAGTGAAACGCGATCAGCGCCGTCAGAATGTTGATGAGGATGTTCGTCAAATATGTGACCACGATGCTGCGTACGGCCGGGTCATCCTCATAGCCCTTGAAAATCGGAAAGTGGGCCAGCCAAGTCCCGAGGAGGTCGCCAGGCAGCATCAGTAAACTTTGGCCGATGCCGTACCAGCTATAGATCGTTCCGTTGCGGCCGTGCAGCCCAAATTCTGGATACTCGTTCGCGAAGACCTGCGGTTCGGAGGTCCAAAGCCAGTGCGTAGTCTGCAAACGGTGCATCGTGTCCGCCGAGCCCAGTTCGCCGGATTGCACCACAATCGCGAGCAGCGCGGCGGCGAGGCATAAAAGAAAAAGCGGATCCCGTAGCTATTGGCTGCAACGAAGTCATCGTTGGAATGATATTGCGTGAAAGGTCTTTGCGAGCTTAAAAGACAGGATTTTCTTGCAGCCGACGAATCATTTCGAGTTGCCCCGGCTTGTCTGAATCAGGAAATCATTGCTGACGTGACAGTGCAGCACCGGCGCGCCCTGAATCGGATTGTTTTCCGCAGCAAGGTCCCGGCGGAATCGCCGATCCATGCGGACATGTACGGGGATGGCCCAGAAAAGCGCAAATCTTGTCCGTGGCTTCTGCCGAAAGAATGTGCTCGAACTTGCACGCCTGTTGCTCAATTTCAGTTTCGCTGTCCATCGCGAGCGAATCGGTAAACAGGCGTTCGGCTAGGCGATGACGCCGGATAATGTCGGCCGCTCGCTTGTGCCCGCGTGGCGTGAGGTCGACGATCAGCCCTCCATCGCCAACCGAGACGCCCGCAGGCTTCAGCGCATCGTGGCACGGATTAATGAACGGCTTGTGATCATGCGCCTCTAGGGGGTGCGGCCGAGTAGTGACGAAACCCATGCCAGCCATTTTTTCAATCGCAATCGAAACTGGCAACGCGCCGTGAACTTCCATGCGATCGCTCTCTGCGATCTCGCCATGCTCTCCTAGAACAAACAGCTCCTCGAGGATTTCATCGAACTGCTCCTCATCCGCCATCGCGAAAACTTCCTGCGCCGCGATTTTGCCGTGATGCAGTTCGATGCGGCGATCCGCCAGGCGGGCAACCACGGGATCGTGCGTCACCATGACAATGGTTCGTCCCTGCTGGTGCAGTTCACGCAGGAGCCGCAGGACGATCTCCTCGTTCACGGCGTCGAGGTTGCCCGTGGGTTCGTCGGCAAGAACAATCTTCGGGTCGTTAATCAACGCACGGGCGATGCAAACCCTCTGTTGCTCACCTCCAGAAAGTTGGGAGGGCAGATGCCCGGCACGATCGCGCAGGCCAACGCGCTCGAGCGCTTCGAGAGCCTCTTTTTCATCCGTCATGCTGTGAAAATATTGCGCAAGCATGACGTTCTCAACTGCCGTGAGATACGGAATCATGTGGAACTGCTGAAAGACGAAGCCGATGGTCTCCGCGCGCACGTGATTCAGTTCGGACGGACTGAGGCTGGCAACGTTCTGTCCATCAAGCCAGATTTCGCCGCTGGTGGGACGGTCAAGGCATCCGATCAAATTCACCATGGTGCTCTTGCCCGAACCCGAGGGCCCCATCATGGCGACCCACTCGCCCGGTTCAATCGAGAGAGAAATGTCGTCAAGGGCATTGATGAGGCCGGCGCCGCCGTCCTGTTCTGCGCGCGCCGGGTAACTCTTGGTGACATTCTTGATCTTGATCATGGAGCCTTTACTCTCCCCTCAGAATAATAGCGGGTTGCACACGCCGCAGCAGGCCAATCGGCACGATCGCAGAAATCAGGGCGACGGCAACGCTGCCAGCCAATACATACGGAAACACGCTGAAACGCGGAACGACGGGCGCGTGGAAATTCGCTCGGCCAATCCAGGCGGCGACCCCGATTCCGACAAAGAAACCTAAAATAGCGCCGACTACGCCGAGAGCGGCTGCTTCCGCGGCGAAAAATCCGTTGACGAGACGCTCGGTCGCACCCAGTGCTTTCATAATCGCAAAGTCGCGGCGCCGGTCGAGGACCCACCCGATGAGCGTGGCCAGAACGCAGAGCGCGGAGGTCAGCACGACCAGCGTCGCCGACGCATAAAGTGTGGCTCGCGTCTTGTTGAGGACGTTCGCTTCGCCCTCCATAATTTGTCGTACCGGGCCGCACATCAGCGGCGGGAAGCGCTGTAGCAAGTCGACTGCATCTCCTGTTGAATTTCATCGGAGGTGCCGCTGGCGGCAACTTCGATCGTAGTAGGGCCAACGCCAGTCCACTGTTGAAATGCGGATTGATCAAGATAGATGCGACTGTCTTCTCCCGCGCCCGTTTGGAGCAAACCGGCAGGCGCAAGATGGATTGTTTTGCCCTGGAAAGTCAGATCGAAAGGCTCCCGTTTGGCGCTGACCACAGCGGCGGCGCGCACGCCCACCAGAGCCTCACTGGAAGCGGGGAAATCGAACCGTCGCTTGCAACAAGGCGAACATCCATTTGCGGAGCAGGCCACCGGCTCACATTCCACCAGCGGTCGAGTTGGCGCGCGCGCGCAAAGTCAGTTCCGACAACCACCACGGATTGGCCATCCGAGGGTGCGGGCAACAGCGTATGCGAACGGCACTGCCAGGGTCTTCGGCCCAAGTGCTCGCCTCGATGGTGGAGACAGCATCCGCCGGCAGAGATTTGCCGTTCTTGGCGACCACTACCACATTGGCCCCGTAATTCCGGAACTCTGTTCGCAGCTTGGCTTGTACGTCCACATACAGGTTCATCATCGCGGTAGCGACGGCGGCTGCGACTACCATGGCCAGCAAAGCGGAAGCGGCACGTCCGCGTCGCAAAGCAGCAGCCCGCAGTAGCATCCGCCAAAACATCGAAGTATGCGGCGACCCTGCACGCCGGTCCGCTACCTGCTGGGGAGTGCGAAGAGTGCCCGGTGCAGTGCTCATGCTTCACCTCGCAGGGCAAATACCGGATCAAACTTTACGGCCCGCCGTATCGCCGCCGCGCTTCCGGCGAAGGTTACAAGAACAGCAATCGTAAGAATGATGGGGAAGAGCACGGGTTGGATCGAGATTTGCGAACTGAAGATGGAGCGGCCAATCTGGTGCGCCAGCAATGAGCCCGCCGTGAAACCGGCAACCCCGCCAATCAGCGCCAGCAGCAAAGCTTCGGCAAAGAAGATAGCAGCCACAGTGAAGTTGCCGGCGCCGAGCGCCTTCATCAATCCGACTTCGACGCGGCGCTCGAAGATCGCGGTAGCCATCGCGGCCGAGACCGCTAGCGCAGACGCGAAAAGAGCGGCCAAAGTAACAAGCAACATGAGGCCCTTGATCCGCGAAAGCACCGTGCCTTCATTTTGCGCGACCTGGCGAATCTGTTCGGCATGCGAATGCGGAATCGCTTCCTGAAGTTGATAGGCAATCGATTGCACATACGGAGAGCAGTACCAGCGGTCGTAGATTTCAGGAGACATCGTCTTGGGGTCGCGGACAGCCAATGCATCCTGCGGCTTGGTCATAGCGCTTACATAGACTCGCCGCACGGCGCCCGGTTTCCCGAGAATCTGTTGCGCAAGCGCGAGTGGCGCGACAATTTGGTCGTCTTCGGCCGCTCCCGTCGATAGGATGCCGGAAACCGTCAGCGGACGGCCGTTGACATTGACTGCATCGCCACTATGCTTGCCGAGCTTTGCGGCAAGGCGCTCGCCAAGCAGAACCTCTTGCGAGTTGTCGTCGGGCCAGCCGCAACTCTGCCCGCTGGGTTGCGCCGAACTGCCGAGAGGGGTCGCGGCACCTTTGCAGTTCGCGTCGACTTTCCACCACGGATGAGTAATTCGAACTCCGGTTGTGAACTCTTCTTTGCCGAAGGCAAGTTGCTTGTTGAAGTAGGTGCCAACCAGTGTCACGTCTTCGGTGGCGGCAACGCTCGTGTTCCTGGCAGGCGATCCACTGCCGTCGACCTTGACCACAACCGGCAGCATGGGCGAGAAGCCGACAATGTTGTGATGCCAGAATGTTCCGCGGATCCTCGGCAGGTCCGCCTCATTCAAAAAAGCGCCATCGCTCGGCGGTTTTAGATTGATGCCGCCAATCTCTACGTCGAGCGTGTCCTCTTGTGGCGTGACCACGAGGTTTGCCCCGTAGCTGCGCAACTCGCGGTTGATTTTGTCGCCAATATCAGTGGCAACGGCAATCATGGCAGTCGCGACCGCAACTCCCAGGGTGATTGCGACGCCGGCTAGAAGCTTTCTGCGAGACTGCCGGCGGAACGATTCGTAGACGATGTCGCAGGAACATTACTTTTGCTCGAAGTAGTGGCGGCCCGCCGCTACGTCGGCCTCTGAGATGATGACCGCATCGTCCGTGACCTGCGCTTTCAAGGGAATGGGGTTGCAACCGCCCGGCATTCCAACCGATTGCGGATTGATAGGAGCAGCGCAATTCTTGCAGATCACGCCCTGGGCTCCTTTGTAGAAACCAACGGGCCCGCAGATCTCGCAGGCGTCAAAGAGCGTGGCAATCTTGCCGTCGGGCTTCTGGTAAAGCCAGAAGCGCACTTCCAGTCCATTCTCGTCGGCTTCGAAGCGGTGCAGCTCGCCGTCGTAAACAGTCTTCAAAGGGATCGAGACTTTGCCGTCAACAAACGAAACCGCAGTGGCAGGCGAAAGTGCGCTTGCGCTCTTCTCGTAAATGAAACTGGCCGTGATCATCACAATGAAAATGAACGAGCATACGTAGACCGAGGCCATCCAGAGACGCTCTTTGCGCGCAGTCCAGAGCGCTTTTCTGCGCGCGGCTCCTGCGGCTGGTAAGGCAACCGGCTGGCGGCTTTTCATTTCAAAAAGGACCATCAGGCCGGCGAGTACGAGAATCGTAATGAAGAAGAACAGTTCATTGCGAACGATCGGCCCGATGATTGCCATTTCCTGTCGTGACGAGGGAAGCACGCCGTTTTCAGACAGCTCGTGCAGCCCCCCGATCACCAGTTGAGCGGCCACCAGAAACAGGATGGCCGTGGT
Organism: uncultured Acidobacteriaceae bacterium; assembly: GCA_963822545.1. Classification (GTDB taxonomy): domain Bacteria; phylum Acidobacteriota; class Terriglobia; order Terriglobales; family Acidobacteriaceae; genus Acidiflorens. The sequence continues at coordinate 129,463 of CAWGIB010000006.1, read as the reverse complement.
GACGCGGAAGAATTTCTGCAGATTGATCTTGACGCTGCCCTTGACGAACATCACTCCGAAGGCAATGGCGACGCCGATACCCAGGATCGTGCCGATGAAGCTCATCAACTCGGTTGAGTTCAGTGTGACAGCCGAGAGAATGAGAACCGTTTCAACGCCTTCGCGCAGAACCATCAAAAAGACAAAAAGGAACAGGCCGATCCAGGCATCTTCGCGCGCGAAAAGGCCAATCTTGCCTTCAATCTCACCTTTAAGTTTCCGCCCGGTCTTCATCATGAAAATGATCATGGTGACGACAAAGACGGCGGCTACCAGCATTACCCAGCCTTCAAAAATGTCTTCATTCCACTTGAAACGGGAGAGGACGACAGCCAGCGTGATCGAACCGGCGAAGGCGGCGGCAAGCGCGGAATAGACCGATTTCCGCAGGTCGTTCCGGCCGATTTTGGCCAGGTAGGCGAGGGTGATACCGACGATGAGAGCAGCCTCAACGCCTTCGCGAAGCGTAATGATGAATGCCTGCAACATATGGAAATAGCACCAGTTTCTAATTGAAAATGAATTTCAATTTCAATATGGATAGGATACGAGGTAAGAGGGACTGGGGTCAACGCATCGAATCACGGCTGCGTGTGATCTGCATCACACGGGGAAAGGGAGCATTGAACGGGGTTTATTTTAGCTTGTTCGTCTGGAGATCCGCTGCATAGAGGAGCAGAAGAATCAGGCCGTTGCAACTGGGTGGGACAAAAGAATTAAGCGCCGCCAGCATTGCAGCTATTCAGATAACCCGCAAAAACTTCTTGGCTCGCTCGTGCTCCGGAAAAAGCCTTTCCTCCACCTGAAACTCGCGGGAGTGGACGCATCTGCGGCTACCGCGTAATTTGACCGGATGCTTCAGGTGAAGCATCTCGTGGTAGAGGATGTACTCGACGACGTAGCGTGGGACGCGCGGATCGTCAAAGACGCGGCTGATGACGATGGCGTTATGTGCGGGATCGTAGTGTCCGAGGCGGTTGCGGGCGTGGTCGCGGCTCCAGGTCAGTTGAGGGCGTCCCATCAGTCCGTGAAAAAAACGATGGTTGAGATCGTCGAATAGCTCTTCCAGATGGTAGTGATGTCCCCGCGCGGAGACGATCTGCTTCCGGCCGCGCATCTGGCGCACCAAGCGCGCTTTCGCAGATAGATCGTGACTCGCCACATACCGCCGGTAACGGGCACTTTGCGCCCGATCAATTGGCTTTCGGTAAAGCTTGGCTAAAAGGATGTGCGCGATGGCGTGTAGCACCGGCTCAGGGGCGCCTTCCAGCAGATCGGAAAGGCGAATGTAGAGTTCCGCTTGCCGTAGCCGAATCGTGTTGTTAATCGAAACAAAAGGATAGAACCGGATATGCATGGGTGGAACGGGGGTGCGCGGACGCAGTTCGCTAAAGGCTTCGTGGAAGATTTCAAGCACCCTCGGAGACACAGTGAGGGAAGATTAGCACGACGCAGGAAGTGGTAAGGAGAGTGAAACTGTCCAATAAACCCCGCTTTGTGTTCGGCCCTACTTCTTTTTCTTCTTTTGCTGCTTTACGTATTCTTCCACCTCTACGAGCGTCTTCCGGTGGTCCTCCGCGCTTGCGTCCACAGTATCGAGAGCGTCTGTCAGGAGGAATTCATATTGCTTCGCTTCCTTGGGATCGGCGTTTGCGGCGTTTTTCAGCGCGCGCAATCGCGATTGAAATTCTGTATCCCCTTCGATTACCAGCTTCATCACTTTGCGAATATCGTTTTTGCGCCCGACATACATATCGACGTTGTCATTCAGTTCCTCATAAACGGTGAGGAAATCCTGCAGCATGTCGTGGGTTTGAAGGGCGCGATCGGTCACCTTTGGGTCGGCTCTCATCTGCTCCAATTTGACAATGCGGTCCCGGGAAAACTGCACGTAAAGCTTTAACCGTTCATCGGGATCGAGCATGGCATCCCGAAGCTGATCAATCTCAAGCGGATTGAGAGGATCGCGGCGCTTTTGCGCGCATAGTGGCAAGGCGATCAGAAGAAACAGCCCTGCAGCCATTGTCCAGCGGGAGGCGCGCATCATTCCTTCGCCTTCTTGTTCGAGAACATTTCTTTGAGCAGATCCGTCCGGATATCTTCCAGCCGCTTAATCGCTTCATCGATCGGAGGCTGATCTTCGGCTGCGAGCGTATGTTTCAAGTCCCTTAAACGTTCCGACATTTTTCGAGCATCGATTTCCACATTCTTTAGCCGCTTCTTGGTCTGGATGGCGAAGTCGCGCGCTTTCTCCATATAGACGACCAAGTCATCTACCGCCGTTTTTCCAGCGTCAACATTTCCGTCATGGTATAGCGCGTCCGCATGACGCAGTTGATGCTGAGCGATTCGAATGCACAGGTCTGCGCGCTCCTCGGCAGGTGCTCGGTCGAGACGAGCTTTGAGCTCTTCGACAGTTTCGTCCTTTGCTCTGCAAATGACGGCGGCGAGGGCCAGCAATAGGTAAAGGGCGATTCGGCGCATTGGCTAACGTTTCTTCGGCTCGATCGCTACCAGTCGATGCCGAGCCTTCCACTCCTCATCAGGATACTTCCCACCGGCCGAATCAAGGAAGAGGTGATAGTACTTCGATGCCTGCTTGTAATCCTGTAGATGGTCGAGTGCCGTGGCGCGTAGAAAGTAGCTTACAGGGGTCTCGGGCAACAGTTTCGCCCGGGCATCCAGGGCCTTGATGGTCAAGGGATAGTTATTCGTCTCGTTGGCCGCGACGGCGAGGCTTCCATAAGCCTCGCCGAGATCCGGCTTCAACTTAATGGTGGCAATAAACTCCGCTTGAGCGTCCGGGAACTTGTGCTCCTTCAACAGCACCCCTCCCAGTTGGCCATGGAGGTCGGCGTCATTGGGATGGTCGACGATCAGGTCGCGATAGATCTTCTCCGCGTCCTGAAGTTTCTTGCCCTGAACAAGCAGTTCCGCGAGCTCACGTTGCGCTTCCGAGTCTTTCGGAGCAAACTTGACGGCCGCTTGCAGCTCAACAACCGCATCATCTTTTTTCCCCTGGGCCACCAGCACCCGCGCCAATTGCAGGTGAAGTCCGGCATCTTCCGGCCGCTCAGCCGTCAACCGGCGGAGGAGTGGTTCGGCCAAGTCAACGTGTCCCGACTTCATGTAAATGTTTGTTAGGCCGATGGCGGCTTCGGTCGACTGCGGCTCCAGCACCAGAACTTTCTTGTACTCGGCTTCCGCAGCCGGGAAATCTTTTTGACGCTCGTCGAGCAGTCCAGCGGAGATATGAGGTTCCGGATCGTTTGGAGTAAGTTCGGCGGCATGCCTGTACGCCTCGAGCGCCTGCGCCGGATCGCGATTCTCGATCAAGTGAGCGAGCGATAGCCACGCCCGCGCTTGCCCTTCTTCGACGTGAGCAGTCGGTTTGAGAGTCGTAGCGGCGCGTAGAAATTGCTCCGCCTCCGGATCGCGTGTGCGCGCCAGCATCAATCCAAGATTGAGATTCGATTCGAATACATCCGGCTTCGCCGCAACCGACTTTCGATAGGCAGCGATGGAATCGCTGCTACGACCGAGGTGGTTCAGAACGAAGCCAAGATCGAACCAGGCCTGGTAGCACCACGACTGCTCCCCGGCGGGATCACTCTCCAGAGCCTTGTTCAACAGCGTTTCCGCGGAGGTGAAATCGTTCTTCTGAATCGCCTCTTCCGCTTGTGCGATTTCAGGCGGTTGATTCTCGACAGCTTCTTTGTGGTGACGGACCGTAGTGTGCGTCTGAGCGACAAGGCAAGCCGCCAACAGTAGGAGCAGCGGCAGCGTCTTGGCGAACCGAGTCATTGGAGGCTGGCTAAACTATATTTGTGATTCCGAGCGAAGCGGGACAATCGCTTCCTTTCGCAAATCGAACTTCGCCGCGGCTCCAAGTTTAACCCGAGATGAAACCGTAGAAGTGCTCCGCTAATCTCCAGCCAAAACGCGGTTCGCACTCCCATTCAAGACGCGCTTGAGGTATTGGCCAGTGTAAGAATTCTTCAACTCCGCAATGGCTTCCGGCGTACCAGCTCCGACCACTCGGCCTCCGCGCTCCCCACCCTCAGGACCAAGGTCAATTACCCAGTCCGCCGTCTTGATCACTTCGAGATTGTGCTCAATAACAATGATCGAGCCCCCCGCATCAATCAACCGGCGGAAAGCAAAGAGTAGCTTGCTGACATCGTCGAAGTGAAGGCCGGTAGTGGGCTCGTCGAAAATGTACAGAAGGCGGCGCTTGCGCCTGGGCGCGTCACCTTCGCCCTGATGCGTGAGGGCGCGCGTCCCGGGCTGAAGATGCGCGGCAAGCTTCATACGTTGGGCTTCGCCCCCTGAGAGAGTCGTGGCAGACTGCCCAAAGCGAAGGTAGCCAAGGCCGACTTCATCCAGCACACGCAACTTGTCGGTCAAGCGCGGAACGTCCGCGAAGAACTTCAGTCCTTCGCGAATTGTCATGTTCAGGACCTCGTGGATGTTTCTTCCCTTGTAACGGACCTCCAGCACCTGCGGTTTATAGCGGGTGCCTTTGCACTCATCGCAGATCAGCTCCACATCCGCGAGAAATTGCATTTCGACAGTCACGGTTCCATCGCCCTGGCAGTTTTCACAGCGGCCTCCGGGAACGTTGAATGAAAAATGTCCTGCCGTAAAGCCGCGCTTCTTGGCTTCGGGAAGGGAAGCGAAGAGCTCGCGAATGATATCGAATGCTTTGATGTACGTCACCGGATTCGAGCGAGGTGTTCGGCCGATCGGCGACTGGTCGACCAGAACCACTTCATCCAGCCACTCGTCTCCTTCAATGCTGTCCCACGAAACGCCGGACGAGCCACTGTTGTCATTAGTCTGGCGTTTCGCAGCGGCCAAGCCCTGGTACAACACGTCGTGCAGCAGTGAGGATTTTCCTGAACCCGAGACTCCCGTGATCGCCACCAGCATGTCGAGTGGGATTTCCAGATCAATCCGCTTCAAATTGTGAGCGCGGGCGCCGGTTACCTTGATTTTGTGTGCTCCCGGGATACGCCGTTTGGGCGGAATCTGGATGTGCAATTCATCGGCGAGGTAACGGCCGGTGAGCGATTGCGGCATCTTTTTAATTTCCGCGTAGGTGCCTGCCCCGATCACTTTGCCGCCGCTCTCTCCGGCGCCCGGTCCCAGGTCAAGGATGCGGTCGGCCGCGCGCATGATGTCGGGATCGTGTTCGACGACGAGGATGGTGTTACCCAAGTCGCGCAGGTCATGCAGGATTTTAATCAGCCGGTGAGTGTCGCGGCTGTGCAGCCCGATCGACGGCTCATCCAAAACATACAACGTTCCGACAAGATGAGAGCCGAGTGAGGTCGCAAGCTGGATGCGTTGCGCTTCTCCACCCGATAGCGTCGAGGACAGCCGGTTGAGCGTTAAATACTCCAGCCCGACATCGTTCAAAAACCGTAGCCGCTCTTGCAGTTCAACGAGAAGCTTTTCCGCAATCGCAGTCTGCTGCGGGGAGAGCTTGAGTTCGGTAAAGAAGCGCGCTGCCTCTTCGACCGTCATACTGCAAATTTGGCAGATATTCTTGCTGTCAATCTTGACCTGCCGGGCCTCGACGCGGAGCCGCGTCCCGCTACATTCGGAGCAGAGAGAATAACCTCGATACCGGCTCAGAAAAACGCGCACGTGCAGCTTGTACTTCTTGCGCTCCAGATGCTGAAAGAATCCGCGGACGCCGCCGTAGCGGCCTTCGCCTTCCGTAATCATCCGTTGCTGTTCGGCATCCAGCTCAAACCACGGCACGTCCAACGGAATGGCGGCCTGCTTCGCAAAACGCTTCAGTTCGGTGAACAGCGGTTTGTACTTGGGCTTGGTCCAGGGCTCGATCGCGCCCTCGTTCAAACTCTTCCCTTTATCGGGAATCACTAAATCCAGATCGAAGTCGATGGTGTTTCCGAACCCCTGACATCGCGCGCACGCGCCATAGGGGTTGTTGAATGAGAACAGCCGGGGCTCGGGCTCTTCGTATCGCGTGCCGTCGTTCTTGCATTCGAAGCGTTGCGAGAAACGGAACCGCTGAGGCGTCGCGCCATCGCCTTCTCGAAGTGCCGTCTCAAAAATGACTTCGCCCGCTTCGCGATATCCGATTTCAATCGCATCCACGATACGGGAACGTTGGTCGGTGGCCACCACAAGGCGATCGACAAGACCGAAGACGGGCTCGGCGAAGTTCACGTCCAGCAACGATTCGGGGGTCGAAAACTCGAAAACCTGGCCTTCCTGGTAGAGCCGGTTGAATCCGCGCTTGCGCAACTCGAATAGCCGAGTCTTAACTGACTCCGTTAACGCGTTTGACTGAGCTGGCTTCTTCTTCCCGCGAGCTTTCTTCGAACCAGCCTTTTTGTCTTCCGTCGCAGGTACGTTCGACTGTATCGGGAAGAGGACATTCAGCCGCGTACCTTCCCCGAGCGCCAGAATCCGATCCGCGACCTCATCGACCGTATCCTTCTTGACTTCCTGCCCGCACACGATGCAATACGTTCGGCCAACCCGCGCAAACAGTAAACGAAGGTAGTCGTAAATCTCGGTCGCGGTCGCCACCGTCGATCGCGGATTGCGCGTCGAATTCTTCTGCTTGATCGCCACCGCCGGCGCGATGCCATCGATCAGGTCAACATCCGGTTTTTCGATTCGCTCCAGAAACTGCCGGGCATAGGCTGACAGCGACTCAACATACCGCCGCTGTCCCTCGGCATAAATGGTATCGAAGGCAAGCGAAGACTTCCCTGAACCGGACACACCGGTAACGACCGTGAGAGCGTTATACGGGATTTCAAAATCGATGTTCTTGAGGTTGTGGACCCGGGCCCCGCGAACAATAATGCTTTCTGTGGACATCTTCCCCTGGCACTACAGACAGACCAAAACTCGCTACTGAATCTTTTTATTATAAATGGTTGTGGATTGTAGGTTCGACGACACTCGAGACCGGATAGCGAGAACCGCTACTCGGCCGCAAACGAGAAAAGTAGAAGAATAAGAAGCCAAATACCTGTCATGCAATGCCAGTACCAGGAACTGATGTCCACGATGATGCGCCGGTTATCAACATTGCGATGCAGCCATGAGGCGACATTGGCAAAGAGCAGGGCAAGCACGCCGCCGGCCAGATGCAGTCCATGCATTGCAGTGAGAACATAGACGAAAGAACTGCTGGTACCGCCGGTCAGGTGAAATCCGCGCGACGATAGATCTTTCCACACGACTAGTTGGCCCGCCAGAAACAGAACACCGAGGATAGTGCTCAGAACCAGCCACGGAAAGTGTCGTTCTTCACCGAGCGAGACTCCAGGGATCGAACGCACCGGGGCGAGCGCGGCCTCGCGAGTGATCGCGCGCCGAGCCAGTTCTATCGTGACGCTACTCGCCAACAAAATGCCGGTGTTGATGAACAACATCAGCCAGGGAAGCTGTACTGGAACCCAATCGCGAATGTAGGAATTCCGGCTGGCGTCGAAGCTGACGAATCCGCGGCGAATCAGGTAAACCGCCGTAAAAGTAACGAACAGAATGAAAATGGGAGCCATCGCGACAGCCAGTCCAAGACGAGCCTGCCGTAAACGATGCCCGTAATTCGGCAAACTGTTGCGCGAATGGTCTTCATCCCCGCGTCCACCGCCGCCTCCGCCGGGACGCGGGGGAAGAAATGCGCCATTGCCGGTATCGCGTGATGCGGCTGATGTCAATCGCGACATGGGCACCGCTCAAGTTGCAACTCGGAGATGGGATTGCAGAGTGTCGCCATCAGTGATTTGATGATTTTAAAGGCTAATAGTTTGGTAGTTTTGAAAGACGACCCTAAATAATTTCGGATTCAGAATTACGAGATTAAAGACCCACACAAATTCATGTCGTTATCTATTTCGTCGGATGGGCGAGAATTCTGGAACCGGAAGTATCGAGAAGCTCCCGGCTCATGGAACGAACCCGACTCTTTCCTGCTCAATGCGTTCTCCCAATATATTCGTCCCCAGTATCCTGAGGGAGGCACTGCCCTCGATTTTGCGGGAGGCGCCGGCCGAAACGCGATCTGGCTGGCACAGCAAGGTTGGAATGTCACCCTCATTGACATTTCAGAAACCGGAGTCGAACAGGCGCGGAAGAAAGCCGGACCTCTCATGTCCAACGTTCGCTTCGTGGTCGATGATCTCGCTCGTTTCCGGGCTCCGCTAACGCCCTTCGATCTGGTGATGACGTTCTTCTATCTCGACCGCCAAATATTTCCAGAAATCATACAAGCGATTCGCCCGGGTGGACTCCTAATCTACAAGACACTTACCCTGGAACAACAAAAATTGGAAGGTGGACCGAAAGATCCCGCCCATCTGCTCGCATCGGGAGAGCTATTGCAACTGGCCAAAGGACTCCACGTCCTTCACTATCGCGAGGAGATCGCCAAGAAAGCGACCGCGGAGCTGGTGGCCAGACGCGACACTTGATTTTCCGGAGAATCGCGTGAACAGGCGAGCGGTTGCGTTCATGCCGAGTTTGTTCATGGAAAACTCCGTGCGAGCCATAGAAAAACGCACGCTGCTGAATCTTCCCCGGTTGTCTTTCATCAAAATCAGAATGCATCTCAACCGTGTGTAGGTGACGTCCACCCGGAGCGAGGAGCGCGACGGATGTTTGAGAGTCTTCTCTGCGAAGTAACGGAATATGATCCCGACGTTCTTGAGGCACTCATCGGACTTGCCGTGGAAATTGCACGCGAGGGCCGAGAGGGAAGACGCGTCGGCACATTGTTCACGCTCGGAGATGAGGAAGCTGTTCTCGCGAAATCCAGACCGTTGATCCTGGATCCGTTGTCTGGCCATCCTGAGGCGTCGCGCCACCTCACGAATCTCAATCTCCGGGGAACCATAAAAGAACTGGCGCAACTCGATGGTGGCTTCGTCGTAAGCCGCGAAGGGATTGTTCTTTCCGCTTGCCGCTATCTCGACGCAGTCGCCACCGAAGTGGATGTTCCGCTCGGACTAGGCAGTCGTCACATTGCCGCGGCCAACATGAGCGCCGCCACCAGAGCGGTCGGCATTGTTGTTTCTGAAAGTTCCGTCGTCCGGCTTTTCTGTCACGGACATTTAGTGGGCGAGATCATTCCGGAAATTTGGATGATGGATCACGCGCACCTCCGCGGCACTGTCAAAACCGAACGAGTTGGCGAATTGACCGTGCTGACCCCAAGTCGGCGGCAACCTCTAGTCGCAGAGTAATACTGGCTCTCCGCCTCGAACCGATGTCCTAAGCGCGTTTCCCAGACCACTATTTAGCGGGAACCGGTGCGTGTGAGAGAATTTGATAGATCAAGCGATCGGTTGATGAGCGGGGCTGGCGGAATTGGCAGACGCGCTGGCCTTAGGAGCCAGTGGCCGCAAGGCCGTGCAGGTTCAAGTCCTGTGCCCCGCACCACTTGAGTAGATTTCGCCTATCGCTTCTTACCAATCAACTCTTTTGCCAGGCGGCGCTCCCGGTCGATCGCCTCGCTCGAACCAAAGTCCTCAAGTTCGAAAACCTGGCGAATCTCGATTTCGGAGTCACCCTCGTGAGGATTGGGGCAGCGTTTTACCCATTCAATGGCCTCTTCTTTGGATTTCACCTGCCACATCCAGAAGCCGGCAATTAGTTCCTTAGTTTCTGCGAACGGCCCGTCGATCACTGTGCGTTTGTCTCCCGAGAATTTAACTCGAGCCCCCTTGGAGCTTGCCTGCAGGCCATCAGCGGCAAGCAGCACACCTGCTTTTGCCAGTTCTTCATTAAATTTTCCCATCTTCATCAGCATCTCTTCGCTTGGCATTTGTCCCGCTTCGGACTCTTTGCTGGCCTTTACGATCACCATGAACCGCATCGTCTTGTCTCCTTATGAATGTGTGGGTCATTGTCTCGGAAGCTCTTAAAGAGCAGGGTTCCGATTTTCATGGTTAAGTCGAATGAGCGCCTGGCTGTTCGACAACCTGGGCGAATTATTTTGCAGGCAAACCTGGAATCTCCACCACGGGACGGATCTCGACCGTACCCCACTTCCCGGCGGGAATGCGTCCCGCAATATCGAGCGCGTCGTCCAGATCCTTCGCGTCAACCAGAAAATAGCCTCCGAGTTGTTCACGCGTTTCGGCGAATGGCCCATCCGTGACCAGCCGCTTGCCATCCCGAACGCGAACGCTAGTTGCGGTTGAAGTTGGGTGGAGCGGCCCTGCAGCAAGATACTTCCCGCTTGTACTGAGCTCTTGCGCGAACTGTGCGGATTCCTGGTAACACTGCATCCGTTCCGGCTCACTCAATCCGTTTTCATCCTGATAAATCAGCAACATGTATTTCATTTCTTCACCCTCACTAGTGAATCGAATCAGGAACGTCTGAATCGACACTTCCGCTAAGAAATATTTAAAATCGAGTATGCCCGCCGATGCCGCCGCAGCGGCCGTGGAAACAGTTTATCGCTCCGAATGGGGCCGCATCGTCGCGACCTTGATCCGTCTGGTTGGCGATTTTGACCTCGCTGAAGAGGCTGCACAGGAAGCATTTACCGCCGCCGTAGACCAGTGGCGGATTTCCGGCGTTCCTGAGTTCCCGCGGGCCTGGATCATTCAGACTGCCAAGCACAAGGCCATTGACCGCATCCGCCGCCAAAGCAATTTCGCCGAGAAGCTGGAAACCTACGCGAAAGATGAGCTTGGGCCGTCCTTTGTCGTGCCGGACTATGACAATGCTGAGATTCCCGATGACCGCCTGCGGCTGATTTTTACGTGCTGTCACCCGGCGCTGGCCTTGGAAGCCCAGGTTGCCCTTACTCTCCGCACGCTGTGCGGCCTCGAAACCGACGAGATTGCCCGGGCATTTCTGGTGCCTGAGGCCACCATGGCGCAACGTCTGGTGCGCGCAAAACGCAAAATTCGGGACGCGGGCATTCCTTACGTCGTGCCCGAAGTCAACGACATGGCTGCGAGGCTTGAAGCCGTGCTGACCGTGATCTATCTGGTCTTCAACGAAGGATACGCGGCCACGCGGAGTGGCCCGCTGGTGCGCGCGGACCTTTGTGCGGAAGCCATTCGTCTGGGACGGCTGTTGCGCACTTTGATGTCGCCACGTCCTCCGGCTGAATTAACAGGACTGCTCGCTCTGATGTTGCTGCACGATGCCCGGCGCGATGCCCGTCTTGATGAGGCAGGAGACCTCATCATTCTTGAGGAGCAGGACCGCAGTCTTTGGAACAGGGAGCAAATTTCCGAAGCGATGCCGCTCGTTGACGACGCGCTTCGCGGTGGTTCGGGTCCTTTCGCATTACAGGCTGCTATCGCTGCCGGACATTGCCAAGCGGACAAGCCCGAGGATACCGACTGGCGTCAAATCGTTCGGCTCTACGATCTGCTCGAACGTCTTGCAGCCTTCTCCGATTGTTTCGCTAAACCGTGCCGTTGCCATAGCCATGGCTGATGGACCAGGGCCGGCGTTGGAAATCATCGACACGCTTGTCGCTGCTGGTGACCTCGAGAACTACTATCTTTTGCATGCAGCGCGCGCCGATCTCCTGCGACGCTTGGGTTCCTCCGAGGACGCTGCGAAGAGTTATCGCCGGGCTCTGCAGTTAGTTACCAATGACAGTGAGCGGCGCTTTCTGGAGCGGCGGCTACGGGAAGTTGAAACTTCGGTAGCCTAATCCTTCGGCAGACGTAACTTTTCGGGCAGCAAGAGCATCCCATTTGCACGACTCAGCTTGTCGAATCATTTCTAGCGAAAATAGGAGAAGACTCATGAAGAAACTAATTTGCCGATTAGTAGGCCTTTGTTTATTGGGAATGCCATTTGCGGCTGTTGCTCAATCCAACGACAACATGAAGCAAGATCAGGCGCAAACAGACCAGATGAAGCACGACGACATGAAAAAAGACGACATGAAGAACGATCAAATGAAGAAAGACGAGATGAAGAGCGACAAAAAGGCCAAGAAGGCAAAGAAGAATGCCAAAAAAGATGAAATGAAAAAAGACGACGGCATGAAACACGACGACAACATGAAGCAGAATTAGTCCTGGGCCCGGCATGTTCCGCTCCGGGGAAGCCGCCGCACAGGTTCGGCAGCATGGGCCGCTCCCCGGAGAGATCCTATTTTCGGAACGCCGCGCACCTCCTCGAACTCCCTGAGCAGATCTGTATCTCAGGCCCGCCCTCTTGTTGCGTTCAGCACCATCGACTAGCCAACACTCGTCTCCAGGTACTTTTTAAGACACCGGATGCATGGCGCGTACCCCTCTCGCATCGCCTCCCGCGCCGGCATTGTTCGCAGGTTGCTCTTATCATGGATAAAGTCGCATCCAGCCAAATGAAACATCTTTCCTTCTTCTGCGACCACAACCATCAACCCGGGTGGAACTCCGACGGCCGATTGCGCAAGCTGGGAGCGCAATGCTGGTTGATCGGACTGCGAAGTTCTGCTCAGTTCTATACCGCCGGCCACCAGCAGCGCCGTAGCGGCAGCTACGAGCCAGCCAAGAAAAGTTCTCCGGCTTGCCGGCGTGCTCTCTTCCACGAGCCGGCGCTCCAAGCGACGCCCGAATCCCAAGAGGTACTTCGAGCATGCGCTCGTCGCCATACAGCCGGACAACATTACGAGTTCCTTCGAGGACCGCTGCGCAGCGGTGGCAACTGCGGAAGTGCTCGTCCATCGCAGTCCTCAAGCGGGGTTCGACGTCGCCATCCAGATAGTTCGAAACTTCCCGCCAGACCTGTTCGCAGTCCACTACCATGGCTTGGCCCCCTTTTCGAAGAACAGCTGCTTGCTCCATGGGCCGCCAAGTCCAGGGGCGAGAAGGTCGCGCAGCATCAATCGTGCTCGCAACAGGCGAGTCTTCACGGATGCCGTTGAAATTCCGAGTACCTTGGCCGTGTCTTCAATGCTTAACTGCTGCATATCCCGTAAGACGAAAACCTCTCTGTAGATCTGTCCCAGCGACGCCAGCGCCTCCGCCAGCTTTTCCCGAACCTCTTTGCGTTCGAGGGTCTCAGAAGGAATTTCGCGCCAATCGGCGAAATCGCGAGGAGCATACGAGCCATCCCGTTCCTCATCAGTCGCAATTGGCTCGATAAGGCCGGCGTGCTCTTTCCGTTTTCGCATACGCGCCTCATTGATGGTGATCTGCGTAAGCCATGTGCTGAACTTGGCTTCGGCCCGGAATTGCCGGAGATTCTTGAAAGCCTTCAGCACCGCTTCTTGAGCGGCGTCTTCCGCATCGGCCTCATTGCGGAGAATGGCATAAGCTGCCGCGTACAAACGCCGTTCGTAGGGCCGAATGAGCTCATAAAAAAGCTCGTGTTCGCCATCCCGGGTACGCTGGATCAGTTGCTGCTCGTGGAGTTGTTGCGCCGAATTGTCCGGCGGACTCAGCTCTGCAGGCATTTCTCCTCACTGCAACATCAGGGGTTCACTGCCATCGCGAACGACGATTATCCAGGACGCAGCCGGATCCTTTGTCTCATCGTGGTTAGAGGAATGCCGCTAAGCGATTCTGACTTAGTCAAAATGAGATTCGCGAGACCCAGAAAGGTTACACATAAGCCGCGACGGGCGCCACCGCTTATCCAGAAGAACGAGGAAGACGGAGTTCTGACCAATTTTCTGCCTTGAAGACGAATGTAATCAAAGGTTTTGTTTCTTTGTCTCTGTGTCTTCTGTGGTGAATTAGGCAGGTTTCTGTTAATGAAAATCATGCGAGGGCATCTGTGCCGCGCTGATTGACAGCGGTTCGATGCTGCGAGCCTTCAGATGCACGATATTGTCCTGATTTTGAACCACGCCGGAAACCATCACAAAACGTTCATTCAGTACCACCATTCGATTGTTGTCGTAAAAATCAGGACTGATAATTACGCGCGAAGTTCCAGTTTCATCCTCCAGGGTCATGAAGATTATTCCTTTGGCGGTTCCGGGTCGCTGCCGCGTGATCACACAGCCAGCGGTAGTCGCTTCTCTCCCGTGAGGAAGATTCTTCAGCTCGATCGCAGACTTGACGCCGCGCGCACGCAAAACCTCTCTTCGATACGCCATGGGATGATGCCCGGTCGTCATTCCCGTTCCGTGGTAATCCGCTACCAGTCGCTCTTCGACATCCATCTGCCGTAGAGGTGATCGGGCGTCCATTTCCACAATGCCTTCGAGTAACGGCCCGCTTCTCCGAACGGCTTTTTCGACCTGCCAGAGCGCATCGCGGCGATGGAGTTGCGCCTCGGGTGAAAGATTGTTGAGAGCGCCGATGGTTGCGAGAATTGCCAGATTGTCACGGCTGAGTTGCGGCACTCGATAGGCCAAATCTTCCACGGATAGAAATGGAGCGCATGCCCGCTGCTGCACGATTGCTTCGCCGGCGGCCTGCTGTAATCCGCGCACATAGCGAAGACCAATGCGCAGAGCAAAGGGAGATGGTGTGCAGCTTGATTCGGCACCACTATGAGCAACTACGGCTGCAGTTTTCGTGGAGGGGTAGGGATCCTTCGACTCCGCAGGTTGATTCGCTTCGCGAGTCAGTCTGCTCCGCTCAGGATGACAGAGTGGTTGTTCTAACGTGCAGTTCCATCGTGAGCGAGTTACATCCACAGGCAGCGCTCGCAAGCCATGCCGTTGTGCATCTTTCACAATCGTCGCTGGATGATAAAAACCCATCGGCCAATTGTTCAGCAGCGCCGCGGTGAAAGCAGCGAGGTAACGCACCTTCAAAAAAGCGCTCGCATAAGCAATCAGCGCAAAACTCGCAGCATGCGACTCAGGGAATCCGTACAGAGCGAAGGAGCTGATGAACTTCACAATCTGATCTTGTGTTGTAGGAGGGATGCCGTTTGTCGCCATCCCAGCCCGAAGTTTGATTTCGATCTCGTGCATGCGTTTACGAGACCGTTTGCTGCCCAGAGCACGGCGTAATTCTTCCGCCTCGCCTCCGCTGAAGTTGGCGCAGATCATTGCCAGCTTCAAAAGTTGCTCCTGAAATAACGGCACGCCCAAAGTGCGGTGGAGGACTGGAATCAGCGACTCGTGCGGATACGTGACTGCCTCTTTGCCTTGACGCCGCTTCAGGTAAGGGCTCGTCATCTCGCCTGTAATCGGCCCGGGACGGATGAGCGCAACTTGCGTGACAAGGTCATAAAACTTCACTGGATTGTTGCGCGGCAGCGAGGCCATCTGTGCGCAACTCTCGATCTGGAACATCCCGATCGTATCGGCTTTGCGAATCGTGTCATATACGTCCGGACAGTCCTGCGGAAGATGCGCCAGATCTACTTCCTCGCCGTAGTGATCCTGAATCAGCCCAATGCTGTCTTTCAGGACCGCCATCATTCCCAATCCGAGTAGATCGACTTTGATGAGTCCAAGGTCGGCGCAATCGTCTTTATCCCATTGCACAACGACCCGGCCCGGCATGGTAGCCGGTTCCAGAGGCACGACAGAATCCAGTTGTCCCTGGCAGATCACCATTCCCCCCGAATGCTGGCTCAAATGGCGCGGCAAATCCTGGACTCGCTGGCAAAGGTCGAGATAGACGGCAATCTGCGGATGGTTCAGATCAAGACCGCTGTTGGTGAATTGCTTGTCCATCGTCTCATTCGGGTCACGCCACTCCCACCTTCCAACAATTGCCGATAACCGTGACAGCGTGTCTTCGTCGAATCCGAGCACTTTGCCCATCTCTCGCGCCGCCGATCGCCCGCGATATGTGCAGACATTGGCTGTCATGGCCGCGCCGCGCTGGCCATAACGTTCGTAGACGTATTGAATGACTTTTTCGCGTTCGTCGCCGCTAGGGAGATCCAGGTCGATATCCGGCCACTCGCCACGCTCTTCCGAGAGGAAGCGCTCGAACAGCAAATCCATGCCAATCGGATCGATGGCCGTGATGCCGAGCGAATAGCAGACCGCGCTATTGGCGGCCGATCCGCGTCCCTGTACCAGAATGCCATTGCGCTCGCAGAAACAAACCAGATCCCACACGATCAGGAAGTATCCCGCCAGCTTGAGCTTTTCAATCAGCGCCAGTTCTTTTCCAAGTTGCGTGCGAACCCGTGCGCTCACCGGACGGTACCGACACCGTGCGCCATCCCAGGTGCGTTTGTGCAGGAAGGAATCCATGGTCTCACCCTGCGGCACCGGGTAACGCGGGAACTCATAGCCCAACTTTTCCAGACTGAATTCCAGGCGGGAAGACAACTCGACTGAATTCGCAACAGCTTCCGGAAGGTCAGCAAAGAGTTTGCTCATCTCTCCCGCGCTGCGCACATAGCGCTGCGAATTGTGCGCCAGCAATTTGCCCGCAGTGTCGAGCCGCCGCTTGTTCTTGATACAAGTGAAGGCATCGGCAATCTGACGTTCGGCCGGCGTTGCATAGCAAACGCCATTGGTCGCCAGCAATGGCAGATGAAGCTTTCGCGCCAGACTGATCGCAGCCTGATTACGTGCTTCCTGAAAGCGATCGCCATGACGCTGTAGTTCGACGTAGACGTTGGCGCGGCCAAAGATCGCAATGAATTGCTGAAGCAAAGCGCACGCAGTCTTCACTCCGCCCTGTGCCAGCGCATGCGCCAGAGGACCGCTTTCATCCCCCGTAAGACAGATCAATCCCTCTGCATGATTTGCCAGCTCGGCAAGTCCAACCGTAGCCATGCTTTTCTTGGGCGTGCGTAATTTTGTGGTTGTAATCAGGCGGCAGAGATTCTGGTAGCCCGTCCGCGATGCCACCAGCAACGGATAATTTCCGCCTTCGGCAATGCAAACCTCCGCTCCAACATGCGCTTTGAGTTTGTATTGCTTCGCCGCCATATGGAATCGCGGAGCTCCATAGACTCCATGCCGGTCAAGAAGAGCCATGGCAGCCATGCCCCGCTCCCCGCACGCGGCCATCAAGTTCTCGGGCAGGGAAGCGCCTTCCAGAAAACTGAATGCAGAGCGGGCATGGAGTTCGACGTATTGCATGGCTGGAATCCGTTAATCAAAGACGCCTTCCACAAACCACCGCTCTCGGATTCGATCTTTATAAATGCGATAGACGCCGACGCCATCGGGAATTTGCAAAACCACGTCCCATTCTTCCCGCGTCCAGGCCGAAGCGTTCCACCAATTACCAGAACTGGACCATGGTCCGTAAGCCACAAGCACTCGTCGTGACCGGTGCCACAGCCCGACTGAGTGCGGTATCTCTCCCTTGAACTCTACAGAAGTTTCAAGTGCAGGCCGAAAAACTCGCAGCGCGGCAACGGGAGCAACCGGCGTAAGCGAATTCGTTGAATCCTGAATGCTGGTAAAGGGTTGAACGGTGAAGCTCCCGGGCTGATGCGTATCCACCAGACATGGCGATCCAACGCAAGCAATACCATTGGCATCGCTACTGCCGACGACTCCACGAATCCGATCTAAAGTGAGTTCAAGTTTTTCCGCTTCGGGCGAGGGTGGCGCAAAAAGATTTCCCTGCGCGACTCGCGGCTTTACGGGGACAATTTCGAGAGTCAGCTTACGGACGGGAGCAGAAAAAGTAGTTTTCTCCAACTGAAGCCGCACCAAGCCAAACAGCAGGTTCTTATCCTGCGTAGGAACGGGCAGTTTCCACTCGTGCTGATATAGTTCTTTTTCTTCTCCGCGCTGAAGTTGCCGCACTTTCAGCTCAATTTTCAGCCGCAATTCTTGCGCGGCCAGTGCCGCATTGAGCAACTTCACGCAAAGTTCGTGAAGAAGCCGATTCAGAATAAAGAAGAGCGACTCCAGCGTTTCCACGGGATCGTCAAACTCGAAACTCTCGACGAAGTCCGCATACGGCTCACTCGTTCGCAGCGGCCGGTTGCTTTCTCCGCGCACCAGCTTTTGCAGATACAGTCCTTCCTGGCCAAGCCGTTCGACGAGCGCCACCGTGGGTAACGCGGCCAGCGACTGAAACGTCCGAATTCCCCAACCGTTGAAGACTTCGAATACCTCGGGTGAAATCGGAAGCACATCCACTTTGAGCGAAGCCAGACAGCGTGCTTCGTCTCCCACGGGAATGATCGTGGGTGAAGAATAGTTGTCCGCCGAAAAGCCGCGAGCGGCAAGAAGCGCTGTGTCGGGATTCGACGCAATCGCGATGCGCAGATCCAATCCAACTTCCAGAGCCTGCGTGGTCATGGTTCGCGCCGCGCTTTGCCACGGGCCTAATATTTTTTCCATTCCGGCAAGATCCAGAATGGCCGTCCCCGAAGAGGTCGATTCCACTCGCGGAGAAAACCTAGCGGCATACTCCACGAGCGCGGTCTGGGCTAACTCCTCCGCTGCGATCGAGCGTTTGCGCAGCCAGATGCCGCCATAAGTTTCCACTTGCAACTTGGTCATTCCCGCCTGAATGCCGGCCCTTCGTGCGGCTGCGTTGGTAGCGAAAACTCGGGGAAGATTGCCGGGCCCGTCAAGAATGGCAAGAGGCATCTGCTGCAACGACGTCCTTGTTTCCGCCGGCTCAGGCAACAGGGAAGCTTGCACGGGAAAATCGGGGATATAAAAGCAGGCAAACATTTTTAATACCTTGCAGGACTAAGCCCATTGCGTCCGAAGTGAAAAGCCTTTCCTCTCTGACGCGGCCATTTTTTTGCCGGGGCTTCGTACGATCTCAACTTTCAGATTCAATTGGGTGAGCAGATTGCCTGAGAAGACAACTGGCTCGCTCACCACTCTCAACACGAGCGCAGCGCAGCTGGTTGCATGTGGTTCCTGCTCGATAAAAACCAGGGCAGCGGGATACTTCTCAATCACCCGGCTGAAGCGGAACCATGAACTCAGGGGAACCTTGCGAACGACTCGCTCAGAAATCCCGCTCAGGTCCACGGCAATCAGCCCGAAGCCGCCACTCTGCAACAAAATGTCGGCTACCTTGAAAGCCTGTTCCAAGGGCGGCAGTTTTACCCGGCTTTTTCCGCATCTCACCCATAGCAGTCGCTGCAAATGAACACCTGCAGCTTGCGCGGAAGCTGGATCGAAGGAATCGGCAGCATCCACCAGCGCGCAGAAATGTTCGCGTGTAGCTTGCGCCAGCAGGGAAGTTAGGATCGACATTTTTCCCGAAGAAACCATACTGCTGCCACAAATTTCGGTTAAGGCATGAAGCGGGACCCCCTGCACAGCACTATCGATCTGAGGGATGCCCGTAGCGATGCTTCCGTGTTGCGCACGACGGTAAACCGTAAAAGCAGAAGGAAGATTTTCTTCAATCTGAGTTCTTAGAATTTGGGCCTTGAGCAACGCGGCATACATAAACAATATTCGCCTTTTGTTCGCCTTTGAGATGGTTACATTAGACCCTCAAAATGGACCTGTCAATCCGGAAGGCTCTTGACCGTCCTAAGACATTGAGACAGCTAGGAAAATTGTTTCGCCGAGGTTGGAATTAGCCTCTTCTCTCCTGTTTTCGGTCGCTCTCGAGGACTTTCAAGAGTCAGCTGCGCGGGATTTGTTGGTAAGCCACGGCCTACGTTGTATTCTCGGGGCGTGCCCGTTGCCCGTTCCCGCGACCGCTCGCCCACCCCTGGATTATTTTTAGGCCTGATCATTACGCTGGCAGCGGTGGTCGCTTACTCTGCATACATTACGCGGCAGATCTCCGGACTGCGCGAAATGCAAAATAACCTGGTCGACCGCAACCGCAAAGATTCGCTGCAGCTGCTTCGCATTCAGAACGATTTAAATTCGCTCGCGCTCGCCATGCGCGACATGCTCGACAACGATGAGCCCTACCCGCTGACCGCTTGGTCCGCACAGTTTCAACGCGTCCGCACCGACCTCGACGATGCCCTTCGCCGTGAACAGCAGGTCGCTCCCGTCAATCGCAGTCCTGACCAGCAGCAATATCTACAGAGTTCAGTCGCACAGTTCTGGGATGCGGCGGATCGTACCTTCGCACTCGCCCAGGCTTCCCATCCGGAAGAGGCGCGCACGCAGATTCGGATTTCACTGCGCGCGCGCCAGGAAGCACTTAGCACCGCGGTATCTCGACTTCTGGTGCAAAACAACGAGAGCGAAGAGCAGGCCACGCAGCAGATCGGCCAGATTTATGATCGCGTGCAGCGTCAGGTGTATCTTTTTTTGACGGCCACGCTGATTGCTATTCTTCTTACCAGCCTTTATCTCATCCGATGGAACCGGAGGTTGTTTGCGCAGATGGCAGCACTCTCCACGCAACGCAGCGAACTCGCGCAGAAGGTGATTGAGACCCAGGAATCCACTCTTCGTCACATCTCGCGTGAATTGCACGATGAGTTCGGACAAATCCTTACTGCTATCGGATCGATGCTCACGCGCGCCGGCAAGCAACTTCCCGCCGACTCCCCTCTGCGCGCCGATCTGCGAGAGGTTTGCGAAATCACGCAGGAAACTCTTGAAAAGGTGCGCAGCCTCTCCCAGGCGCTGCATCCAGTCATGCTCGAAGAATCTGGCTTGGAGGGCACACTGGATTGGTATTTGCCCATGGTGGAAAGGCAAGCTGGGATTCACGTATCCTATGAAAAATCAGGCACACCATTTGCGGTAAACGGCAATGCAGCCGTGCATGTTTATCGCGTAGTGCAGGAATCTCTGAACAACATCACGCGGCATTCCGGAGCGAAGGAAAGTTGGGTTCGCTTACGATTTCTGACGCAAGCTCTGGAGATCGAGATCGAAGATCATGGCCGTGGATTTGACCCCCGAACAGCAAAGCAGGGAATAGGATTGGTCGCCATGCGCGAGCGCGCAGAGTTGTTAAATGGCAAGCTTGAGTTTGAGAAGCCCGCGCAAGGCGGAACGCTCATTAAATTGCGAGTGCCCAGACGAATGCTAGTAGAAGACCAGGTAGAAGTTTCGAGAGAGAAGCTGGAACCCCATGCCCGTTAAGATTTCAGTTTTGCTGGTGGATGACCACAGCCTCGTCCGTCGCGGCTTCCGGCGCATCCTGGAAGATGAACCCGATATTACGGTTGTCGGTGAGGCCGCCGATGGCTCCGAGGCAATCAAACTTGCCGAGGAATTGCACCCCAAGGTGATTGTCATGGATTGCGCCATGCCGGGCGTGAATGGACTGGATGCAACGCGGCAAATCCTATCCAGGCATCCGAACGCTTTGGTCCTGATGCTCAGCATGCATCCCGAAGAGACACTGGTGCGCCAGGCGCTCGATGCGGGCGCTCGCGGTTACGTGCTGAAAAATGCCGTGGATCTTGAGCTGGGAGCAGCTATCCGCCGCGTCGTCAGCGGCGAAACCGTACTCGATTCTCAGCTGAAGCGACCTGATGCTGCCCTGAGAGGAACGCGCAGTGCCGCACTGACTCCTCGTGAGCTCGAAGTCTTGCAGATGATCGTGGAAGGCAAATCGAACAAGCAGATCGCATCCGCTCTCGACCTGAGCGCCAATACGGTTGCTGTCCACCGTGCCAATATGATGGATGCCCTAGGGATGCACAAGACTGCCGAATTAGTCGTCTACGCAATCCGCAATGGACTGGTAAACCTTCCGTGAATCGACGGTCATTTCTTTGGGGGATGGCTGGTATGGCATCTGCGTCAGGCCTTCTTGACGCATTTGCCGGAGCTCCATCACCAATCGTTGAGCCCGGATTTCGATTGGTGGACGTGACATCCCAGTCCGGCATCCAGTTCCGTCACAACAGCGGCGGTTATGGTGGCAAGCTTTTACCCGAAACCCTCGGCTCTGGTTGCGCCTTTCTCGATTACGACGCTGATGGCTGGCAAGACATTCTTCTTGTAAATGGAAGCGATTGGCCCGGGCATCCACGCGAACATCGATCCGAGCCCAGCACGCTCAAGCTCTATCGCAACAACCGCAACGGCACATTTTCAGATGTGACGCATGCCGCGGGGTTGGATTTCGAGATGTACGGCATGGGCGTTGCCGTCGGTGACTACAACAACGATGGCTATCCCGATATTCTGATCACATGTGTCGGTCAGAACCGCCTTTTCAAAAACACCGGTAAAGGCGCGTTTGTGGACGTCACTAAGTCAAGCGGGCTCGGCAATCGCCAGGGCTTCAGTACCTCGGCACTGTGGTTTGATTTCGATCGCGATGGATTGCTTGATTTGTTTGTCTGCAATTACGTCAAGTGGTCGGAAGATCACGACGTTTTTTGCAGCCGTGATGGGAAGCATAAATCCTTTTGCACCCCGGAAGCTTATCGTGGAGAAACTTGCTGGCTCTTTCACAACCGCGGTAATGGCACATTCGAAGATGTCACGGCCACCAGCGGCATCTTCGACAGCAGTTCGAAATCGCTGGGGGTAGCGATGCTCGACTACGACCATGACGGTTGGCCGGATTTGCTAGTCACAAATGACACGCAGCCCAATAAGCTTTACCGCAACCAGCGCAATGGCACATTTAAAGATATTGCGGTCGAAGCCGGAATTGCCTTTTCTGCCGAAGGCAAAGCGCGGGCGGGAATGGGTGTTGACGTTGCTGACTTCACGAGTTCCGGCACGGCGGGCGTTGCCATCACAAATTTCGATAACGAGATGATGGGTCTTTATCTCGCAACCGGTAACGGCAATTTTGGAGATGTTGCTTTGCAGAGCGGAGTAGGAGTTGCATCGAAGGATAAATTAGGATTTGGTTGCATGTTCCTCGACGCCGATCTCGACGGCTTGCTCGATCTTGCCGTCGTGAACGGTCACATCGACGATACTGTCCGCAATGTGAATGGAGTCGGCTATGCGCAGCCTCCACAATTGTTTCTGAATGACGGGAAATGGTAGATTCGCCGATGTAGCCGCTGAACTTGGGGGAGGCTTTAGTCGGCCGAAAGTCGGTCGAGGCCTCGCGTATGGCGATTTTGATCGCGATGGCGACATCGACCTATTAATCACAACGAATAGCGGCCCCGCCTACCTCTACCGCAACGATCAAATCAGCAAAGATCAGTCAGCGAAGAACCGAAGTGTCCGATTTCGCCTCGTTGGGACGAAGTCGAATCGCGACGCGCTTGGCGCAGTGGTGAAGGTGTATTCACGGCGGATCAAGCCAGTCTCGTTTGGTGAAAGGTGGATCGAGCTATTTATCGCAATCCGAATTGCCGGTCACATTCGGATTGGGCAAGCGCGATACGATCGACCGCGTCGTGATCGAATGGCCAAGTGGACGGACCGAAGAATATAAAAGCCTGTCTGCTGGGAAGAGTTACGACTGCGTGGAAGGGAAGGGAATCAACTCTTCGGATGGCTTCTGAATCCCTCAAGAGGCGCCGATCCTCCACAGCGCAACATCCAAAGTTTACGATCGACATTTGACACTAGCGTGCGCGCCCCTTACGATTTGCCGCATCATGCAAATCAGTAAAACAAATGTCGGCGCGTGCGTGTCCCTGCGCTGTCGCTGGTTTCCCGTGAGAATTTACGGCCTTCTCCTAATCGCTCTCGCCTGCACATTCGCTGCTGCAGCGCCTCCCACTATCCCCGCGGCCGACCCGCATCGGTATCTCGACGACATCAAATTGCTCTCCGCACCTAACATGGAGGGTCGCGGCGCCGGAACCAAGGGCCTCACTCGCGCCCAGCATCTGATCGAGAAGCGCTACCAGAGCCTCGGACTTGAACCGGCCGGCGTCAAGGCTCTCTTATCTTCAGCCATTCACAGTCATTACGGGCGCTCAACTAAAAGGGAAGAACGAACTGGTTTTACTCACCGGCGAGCACAAGCACGCATTGAAATCGAAAGCAGGATTTTGTTCCTTTTAGTTTCTCTTCTTCCGGATCAGCCCATGGAGCAATTGTGTTTGCCGGCTACGGTGTGTCCGCCGACGAATTTCAATACGACGACTACGCTGGAATCGACGTCAAAGACAAGATTGTCGTTGTCATGCGCTATGAACCCCCATCCTTTGCCGCGAAGTCTGGCAACCAGGGAATGACGCGGCATTCTCAGCTAGTGACGAAAGCGATTAATGCCCGGAATCATGGCGCCAAAGCGCTCATCTTCGTGAATGGGAAATTGGCCCAGGGCGAAGACGACCTGCTCACGCGATTTGGAAGCGTCAGCGGTCCCGAAGATACCGGAATCCTTTTTGCTCAAGTAAAGAATGCAGTCGCCGACAGTTGGCTCAAAGTGGCGGGCAAGTCTCTCGCAGAATTGCAGGATCAGATCAACGCGTCGTCCAAGCCAGCATCATTTGAGTTAGGCGGAAATCAGAGTCTATCGCTCAGCTCACCATTAAAACGACCCGCGCCACGGTTAACAACGTGCTGGCCTACCTTCCCGGCAAGACCGACGAATACGTAATCATCGGAGCGCACTACGATCACCTCGGACGTGGGAATTTTGATTCCCTGGCGCCTTCCATGATCGGGAAAATTCATCCCGGGGCCGATGACAATGCATCCGGCACTGCTGGAGTTCTGGAACTGGCACGCCTGCTGGCGCCTCAGAAGGGCCAGTTGCAGCGCGGCATCCTGTTCGCTTCCTTCGCGGGAGAAGAACTCGGTTTGCTCGGTTCCGCGGCTTGGGTAAAAGACCCGACGCGACCGCTCGACAAGGCTGTGGCCATGCTGAACATGGACATGATTGGCCGCATCAAGGATCAAAAGATTTACATCGGCGGAGTCGGAACCGGCTCGTCCCTCAAAGAGACTGTCGAAAGAGCGCAGGCGAATTCTGGGTTCAAGATTGAATATTCGCCCGGAGGATATTCGGCGAGCGATCACACTTCATTCGTTACCAAGAAAATTCCGGTTCTCTTTTTCTTTTCGGGATTGCATTCCGATTATCACAAACCCTCCGACACGTGGGAGAAGATCAATCCTGAGCCGGCGGCCCGACTGCTTGACGTGGTCGCGTCAACCGGAGAGCAAATAGCCGACGCCCCTGCGCGCCCGACTTTCATTGTCGTTGCCGAAGACCGACCCACTGGCGGTTCCGGAGGAGGTGGCTACGGCCCCTACTTCGGATCCATCCCCGACTTTGGGCAGGTGGAAAACGGCGTGCGCTTCTCCGACGTCAAGCCCGCATCCCCCGCAGCGAAGGCAGGACTCAAAGCCGGGGACATCCTCGTCCAATTCGGCGGCAAGCCAATTAAGAATCTATACGACTTCACGGACGCGTTGCGCAGCAGCAAGGTAGGCGACGTCGTCGAAGTTAAAGTGATGCGCGATGGCCAGCCGATTACCGCCTCCGTCAAACTCGAGCAGAGAAAATGATCGATCCGGTCAAAAAGGGCTCGCACCTTCTGTTGTAAAAGCTACCAAGCCCAAGGCGAGAGCGCTTTGCGGTAAACTGCCTCATATGAATACGGCTAACCAACCCAACGTGAAATTCGTTCAGACTCCTGATTATCGCGACGCTTACTCCAACAGCGTGCAGATCCGGGTTAATGTGTGGGATTTCTTTCTCGTCTTCGGCACCATGCAGCAGAGTTCCGAGACGCAGGTCGAATTGCATAACTTCCAGGGAATCTACTTGAGCCCGCAACAGGCGAAAGCGCTCATGGCGCTTCTCCAGCAGAATGTGTCGAACTACGAAGCCGCATTCGGCGAGATAAAACTTGATCCGCGTTCCCCGGGCGGACCTGTTCACTAATGGGCGCGAGGGCAGCGCCTTCCAATCCGAAGACAAGAGTCGAGCCGGCAGGCGCCGGCTGGTCGGAACAGGTTCTTCTGTTCGCTCTCTTTTTCGTCGGATTGCTGCTGCTCCACGCCCCTCTTCTGCGGTTGCCGTATTTTTGGGATGAGGCTGGCTACTACGTTCCGGCTGCCCGTGACCTTTATCTGAACGGCACGCTCATCCCGCACTCCACGCCTTCCAACGCCCATCCTCCGCTGGTGATGGCGTGGCTCGCCTCAGCGTGGCGCGTCGCTGGATATTCACCCCTAGTCGCACGGACCGCCATCATCGCGCTAGCCGCATTTTCGTTGGTGGGATTATTTCGGCTCTCGCGCTCCGCTGCTAACCTCCAGGTCGCGTGGGCCACCACGTTTTTGGTTGCCCTCTATCCCGTATTCTTTACGCAAAGTTCCATGACGCAGGTTGACCTCCCTGCCGCCGGTTTTACATTTTGGGCGCTCCTCGCCTATCTCGAGGATCAGCCTCGGAAACAAGTGCTCTGGTTCTCACTCGCAGCTCTCGCAAAAGAGACGGCCATCCTCGCCCCCGTCGCCCTGTTTGTGTGGCAATTCATGGAGCCGCGCCTGAGATTACGCTGGCCCGAACTTGCTTTGCCCCGCGAGCGGAGCACTCGTTCCTTTCACCTCTTGCTTCCCATCCTGCCGCTAGCCTGTTGGTTCGCTTACCACTACGCTAAAACTGGTTTCCTGTTCGGCAATCCGGAATTCTTCCGCTACAACGTCGCGGCGACTCTGAATCCGCTGCGCATCCCTTTCGCCTTGGCGATGCGGTTCTGGCAAATCACGGGATATCTTGGGCTCTACTTGCTGACGCTGTCCGCCTTCATCGCAATGTTTCGTCGCCCCGAAAATGATGGAGGAGTATCACGGCCACGAATCGCACCCTGGAAACTCGCGGCGTTCGCCGTTGTTTTGCTCGCGTACCTGATTTTCATGTCGGTTGTTGGTGGCGCGGTTCTAGCGCGGTATTTGTTGCCGATCTTGCCGCTCGTAATTCTCACTTTCGTGTCTACCCTGTGGAGACGCCTTCGTTACTGGAAACTGATCGTCGTCGCGACTGTCATCGCATTTGTCGGCGGCTTGTTTATTAACCCGCCCTACGGATTTTCCATCGAAGACAATCTCGCCTATCGCGATTACATCGTGATGCACGCCGAGGCGGGCCGTTTTCTAACAATGCGCTATCCCGGCGTACGCGTACTCACGGCATGGCCCGCATCCGATGAACTTTCGCGTCCGTGGCTTGGCTACGTCGCGCGCCCATTTCCTGTAGTCCGTATCGAGGATTTCTCTGCCGCGCAGGTTACGCTGGCTTCTTTTGCCCATGGACAGTTCGATGTGGCGCTGGTGTTCTCGACCAAATACCAACCTTTACATCCTGTTCTCGAAGGATGGGCTCCGTGGCAAAGAATTAAAGAGAGATTTTTCGGATATCACCATGACCTGTCGCCAGATGAGATTGCCCGCATTCTCGGTGGGAAGGTTATCTACCACAAAGAGACAAGCGGGCAGTGGATTGGCGTGATCGCATTCGATCAGGGGAAAGAACAAAACGCCCGCTTGCGATCGCCGAAGGCTCTTACTCGCGCAAGAGATGGCAGGAGTGAGTTTTGATGACGACCCAGACCTTCTTGCCGGGCGCAAGGCCAAGGCTCTCGCGCGCCGCAAGCGTCAGGTGTACCTCAAACTGAGTGCCGCTGCAATTCACGCTTGCCGAAATGATTCCTTCTCGTTCTTCCAGTCGCTCGATGGTCCCCGGCAAAATGTTACGTGCGCTCAGCCCGCGTGGGCTCTCAGTAGCGAGGAGAATCGCACCCGCCCGGATCCCGATACGGAGATGCGATCCGGCTTCCGCCCGTACCAGCGGAGTTTCTAACTCCAACTCGCCCTTGCCCATTCTGCACGTCATCGTGCCCCGCTCCGCGTGAACTGCGGCAACGGTAGAAAAAAGAATATTTTCGAAGCCAGCCAGTTGCGCCACTGTCTCCAACCGTGGAGCGTGCATGACCTCTTTCGGCAATCCCTGCGCAACAATCTTGCCTTCCTCCAGTACGATCACCTCAACCCCCAGGGCGAACACCTCTTCAACATTGTGCGTGACAATGAGAATAGGGATGCGGTGCTGCTGGTTCCACTGCCGAAGATCGGAAATAATTCGCGACTTCGTTGGCCGGTCTAGCGCGGACAGCGGTTCATCGAGCAGCAACGCGCGTGGTTCGGTCACCAGCGCACGCGCTAACGCAACTCTTTGACGCTCGCCTCCGGAAATATTGTCTGGCCTTCGGTCTCGCAGGTGATCGATGCGAAACGCGGTGAGCATCTTGTCCGTACACCGCGCTCTTTCTGACGCACTCATGTTTTGCAGCCCATATGAGACGTTCTGCTCCGCAGTCAGGTGAGGGAAGAGCGCCAGATCCTGCAGCACATAGCCCACTCTTCTTTTCCATGCTGCGACATTCCGCTTGCTCTCGGAGTCGTACGCCGTTTCGCCGCCGATCGTAATTCGTCCTTCGTCAGGCTCCGTAAGTCCTGCAATGCAGTCGAGCAGCGTCGTTTTGCCCGCTCCTGAGGCGCCGAACACGATTGTGAATCCAGCGAGCGCCCGAAAGTGGACATTCAAGAGAAAACTACCTGCGGAACTGGGGAAACGCTTTCGAATCCGGACTTCGACCTCCGAAGAAATCGGATAGGCGGACGTCGGCATTTCGCCCGCCGGTTTCACTTCCACGGGCCCACCACCCATGGACGCCGGTTCAACCCATATACGATCGACAAGAGTACGAACGAAATCACCAGCAGCACCAGCGCTGTCTCATTCGCACCCGTGTACTGTCCGCTCTGCACCTGATCGTAAATGTCGATCGAGATGGTGCGCGTGACCCCAGGAATATTTCCTCCCACCATCAGTACAACCCCGAATTCCCCCAGAGTATGTGCGAAGCTCAACGTGAATCCAGTGATTAGCCCCGCTTTGGAAAGCGGGAGGACAACTCTTCGGAATGTGTGGATGGGAGAATCGCCCAGCGAAGCCGAGGCGCGCAGTAGTTTGGAGTCGACCGAACCGAATGATGAGGAGAATGGCTGGACGGCAAAAGGCAGGCTATATAGCAGCGACCCAATTACGAGTCCTTCAAACGTGAAGGCCAGAGTGTGGCCTGTAAGCGCTTCCCACCAGCGTCCGAGCGGGCTTTGCGCGCCAAGCGCGACCAGCACGTAAAAACCCAGCACCGTCGGGGGAAGAACGATAGGGAGTGCAACTACCGCCTCAATCAGAAATTTCCATCGCCAGCGCGAATAGGTGAGCCAGTACGCGATTGGAATACCAATCGCGAAAAGCACCAGGGAAACGATCGTTGCCAGCCGCACTGTCAGCCAGAACGCCTCCCAGTTCATTTTGTTCTTGATCCTCCCGAAGGATCCACCGCAAGCATGCTCAAACCGTAGCTCTCCATCAGAGAAACGGCACCTGTGGAGCGGACAAAGTCGAGGGACTTGTCCGCAACCTGACTTTGCGAGAGCCGAAAGCCCCGAGCCGCTCTAAACCAGTTTCGTTTTCGACAACGGCAGTTCCCGTATCCGTTTACCAGTCGCTGCAAAAACCGCGTTGCACAAAGCCGGAGCGAATGGCGGGACACCGGGCTCACCCACTCCAGCAGGGGGCGCATCGCTACTTACGATCTCAACAGCCACATGCCGCGGAGCCCGGTTCATCCGCGCCAGTTGAAAGTTGTTGAAATTACTCTGATCGATCGCTCCATTCGTGGCGGTAATCTCTCCGAAGAGTGCCAAACTTGTGCCGAAGACCGCTGCGCCCTCGAACTGGTTTCGAATATTGTCGGGGCTGACGATCGTCCCCGCATCGACCGCTGTCCACACATTCGGAATGTGCACCTGACCTTTGCCGTCAACCTCTACTTCGACAACCGTGGCCACGTACGTCAAAAAACTGCGATGTGCGGCGATCCCAAACCCGCGTCCCTTTGCCTTGGGGCGCTTCGCCCATCCCGACTTGTCGGTCACCACTTCAACCACCTTCCGCAACCTCGCCGTGTCAAGCGGATATCGTTGTTTCTCGTCCGCCTCTTCTTCCTTGTATTCCAGGTTCACGATTCGCGGCGGTCCAATCAGGTCCAGCAAATACTGCGCGGGGTCCTTCTGCGCCATCGCCGCTAGTTCGTCCACGAATGAATGAATTGCGAACGCGTGATAAATATTCGCCACGCTGCGCAGCCATCCAATGCGGACGTGGAAATCAGCTGGGCCATTCTCCGCGCGGTGATTCGGAATATCGAACGGAAGGTTGTTCCATCCGAGCCCCATCTCGTCGTCGGCGTATCGCGCCGAAACATCGAACGTGGAATTTATCGGAGGGTAGACAGTCCGCTGCAACCACGCAGTCGGCTTGCCATCTGCACCGATTGCCGCCTTCATGTACATGGCCGCAACCGAATGGAAGAAGTCGAACCGAATGTCATCCTCGCGGCTCCATACCACCTTCACCGGCTTCCCCAGTTGCTTGGAAAGGACGGCCGCTTCGGCGACCTGATCCGGTTTTGACTTGCGTCCAAAACCCCCGCCCAGCAAAGTAACGTGACACGTCACGTCCTCTTTCTTAATCCCCATCACACCCGCAATCGTTTCCTGCACTGCCTGCGGGTTCTGCGTCGGCGCCCAGGCCAGCACTTTTCCATCGCGATATTCAGCGACCGCGACTGGAGGCTCCATGGAAACGTGCGCCAGATGCGGCGTGTAATACTCCGCCTCTACGATCTTTCCGCCCTTCGCAAATTCGGCATCCACGTCGCCGACATTTCGCACCACTTTGCCCGGCTGCCGCGAAGTCGTCTCCAGAGTTTTGCGAAAAGTTGCGGAGTTATACACCGAATGGGGACTGCTGTCCCATTCCACCTTCAGGCTCTTTCGTCCCTGGAAAGCGGCCCAGGTATTGTCGGCAATCACCGCAACTCCGCCCAAAGGCTGAAACTGGTGCGGAGGCTTGAACGTCTCGATTACGAGCGTTTTCCGCACGCCCGCAACTTGAAGCGCGCTCTTGTCGTCGTAGGTCTTAACTTTCTGCCCCAGTACGGGAGGGTGCTCCACCGATGCGTAAACCATTCCCGGCATCGACGCGTCCATGCCGAAAATCGCTTTGCCGGTTACTATCTCGGGCAGATCAAACAACGGCGTTGCTGTCCTTCCCGATGTAGCGCCACTCCGATCGAGACTTGAGTTGCAGGCTCTCTTTCTTGGGAACGGGCAACTTCGCTGCTGCGGCCGCCAACTCGCCATAGCCGGTTTTGCGTCCGCTTGCCTTGTGTACAACGAAATGAGGTTCGGTTGAGCAGTCTTTGGCGGAAACGTTCCACCGCGCGGCAGCGGCGCTGATCAACATCGCCCGCCCAGTCGCGCCGACCTGCCGCATCAAGTCGAAGTTGCTGCGGACGGAATGCGAACCGTCGGTATCCTGGTCGCCATACTTTGGATCGCCGGTAGCCTGCTCGATTTTGACCTTTGACCAGTCCGCATCCAGTTCGTCTGCCACGATTAGCGGCAGGGCAGTGCGGCTTCCGCATCCCATTTCCGAACGGTGCGCAACAATCGTCACCGTCCCATCGGATGCGATCGCCATCCACAAACTTGGATCAAACGCTGCTGCCGACTCGCCTTCCGCCCACAAGGGACTTGAGACGAAACGCGCGCTGAGCACCAAAACTCCCGAGGCCAGTGCACCCTGCAAAAATCCGCGGCGGCTGACATTCTCAATGAGGTTCATGCCGTCTCCTTCGCGGCCTGATGAATTGCCGCCCGAATCCGCTGGTAGGTTCCGCAGCGACACAGGTTCCCGGACATCGCAGTATCAATGTCCTGGTCGCTCGGATTCTTATTCTCTTTGAGCAGCGCGATCGCCTGCATGATCTGCCCGGTCTGGCAGTATCCGCATTGCGGAACGCGTATCTCCATCCACGCCTTCTGCACCGGATGCATGGGCGCGATGCCTTCGATGGTGGTGATGTCCGTGCCGCTCACTTCTTTCATCGTCGTAGTGCACGACCGGATTGCCTCGCCATTCTGGTGCACGGTGCATGCTCCGCACAGCGACATCCCGCAACCAAACTTCGTTCCCGTGAGTCCCGCGACATCCCGCAAATACCACAGCAACGGCATCTCCGGATCGCCGTCAAATGTCCTGTCTTTCCCGTTTACCTTCAGGCGGATCATTTCCCCTCCAGCCCAATGAATTGTCTTCCAGCCAAGTATCTGACCACAAACATTGATGATTGCGAACGGAACTTCATATCCTATTCGCACTCGGCGAAATCTGGAAGAGCCGGGTATCCTCGATCTGTCTCGGTGACTCTCTGGTAAATGGTTTGGCCGCGCGTCATATAATCGTCTGGCATCCACGGAGGACGTTTGGCCCACGACGATCTGCGAGACTGGATCAAAGCACTCGATCGCGCCGGAGAACTAAAGCGCATTCGCACCGAAGCTGATCCCATTCTGGAAATCACCGAAATCACCGACCGCGTGTCGAAGAGCCGGGACCGTGAGGGCATTATTGGCGGCAAAGCGCTGCTGTTTGAAAATCTCAAAGGTCGTCCCGGCCAGAAGCTTCTCATCAACCAGTTCGGCTCCGCGCGCCGCATGCAACTCGCCCTCGAAGTAGATTCCCTCGACCAGATCTCCGACCGCATTCGCGCCTTCATGGACGTGAAGTCGCCCCAGGGCTTCCTCGACAAAGTGAAAATGCTGCCTATGCTCGCCGAGATGGGCAAGTTCTTCCCCAAGACGGTTCCGACTGGCCCGTGCAAAGAAGTCATCAAGCGCGACACTTTTTCGCTGCTCGATTTCCCCATCCTGAAATGCTGGCCGAAAGACGCTGGCCGATTCATCACTCTCCCCTGCGTTATCACGCGCGATCCCAAAACCGGCAAGCGTAACGTCGGCATGTATCGCATGCAGGTTTATGACGAGCGCACCACGGGAATGCATTGGCAGCGTCAGAAAATAGCCGCCGAACACTATCGCGACCATTTGCGAAATGCAGTCTCTACTGAAAGCGAGGGGCGGAGAAGTGTAGAAACGGGCGTCCTCGCTCGTCCAACCGAGCGAAACTCGGCAGCAGTTGACATCATGGCGAGATCATCGGGCGGCTCGATGCTAGCCTGCCGGCGATCGCCCGTCCGGGACGCATGGACGTTGCCGTAGCCATCGGAACCGAACCTGCTCTCACCTTCTCCGCCATCGTCCCCGCACCTCCCGACGTCGAAGAATTCATCATCGCCGGATTTCTCCGTCAGAAGCCGATCGAACTCGCGAAGTGCGAGACCGTTGACCTGGAAGTCCCAGCTCATGCCGAGATCATTCTCGAAGGCTACGTCAACCTTGACGAACTTCGCACCGAAGGACCGTTCGGCGATCACACTGGCTTCTACTCGCTCGAAGACGAATATCCTGTTTTCCATGTGACCTGCATCACGCATCGCAAAGACCCGATCTACGCGACCACAGTTGTTGGCAAGCCGCCGCAAGAAGACGCATGGATGGGCAAAGCTGTCGAGCGAATCTTCCTCCCACTCATGAAGCTCACCATTCCCGAACTCGTCGATATCAACCTTCCTATCGAAGGCGTCTTCCACAACCTGATGATTATCTCCATTCGCAAGTCTTATCCTGGCCAAGCACGCAAAGTAATGAATGCCATATGGTCACTCGGCCAGGCGATGTTTACGAAGTGCATCATTGTGGTTGATGAAGACGTAGACGTGCACGATATCGGAGACGTGACGCTGAAAGCCCTCAACAACATTGACCCCGAGCGCGACATCCAATTCACTTTAGGTCCGGTAGATTCGCTTGATCACGCCGCGCGCTTGGCGAATTACGGTTCAAAGATGGGAATCGATGCGACCCGCAAGTGGTCCACCGAAGGCTTCACCCGCCCATGGCCCGACGAAATCACAATGGACGCCAAGACGCGCGCGCTGGTAGATAGCAAGTGGAAAGCGCTCGCCAAAGAACTGGGGATGGAGTAAGGCTGCAGGGTTGCCCCGCTGTTCATTCCGATTGGAAACCGTTGTTTCCGTGAACACTCTCCGGGAGAGACTTGGAGAAGAGCCACGGAAATAGCTTTGGTTCGTCGTAGGCTTTGTTCCAGCAGGGATGTCCGACACCAGGATATTCGGTGTAGTGGACTTCCGCCCCGATCTGCTTCATTGCTTCAGCCATCCGTTGAGATTCGGTAACCGGAACGATCTCGTCGTCAGCACCATGAAAGATCCAGACTGGAATTTTGCCGACTCGCTTGGCTGCGTCGACGTACGATTTGGGTGAATCAGGTGGTGTGACTTTTGCAAGCTCGGGGTACGTCTTCTGCGCCGCTGCCGGCGGCGCGAATACCTCCGCAGATCACCACCAGAGCTGCGAATGTCCCAGGATACTTCTGAGCAAGATGCCATGCGCCATAACCTCCCATGGATAAGCCGGTGAGATAGGTGCGATGAGTGTCGCCGTGGAATTCCTTGGTCGCCTCCGCCAGTGCTGCCATTGCCAGGTCGTCCATCGGCGGCAGTATCCACCAATGATTTGTTCGGGCATTGCGGCATGACTATGATTGCTTCGATCGCGCTACGGTCTGAGCGGATGGCCGTGCCAATCCCAACGTCGGTCTGCAGCAATCCGTCGTCTCCGCGCTCGCCAGCGCCATGAAGAGCGAGAATCACGGGCCACTTCCGGTGCGGCGTCCAATCTTCCGGAATGAACACCTGGTATTTGTAATGAACAGCTTGGATGGTGGTAGTGCGGTCGAGGAACCCTGTCTCATGCTTTCTTGCGTGAGCCGGAAGCGAGAGCAGCAGGCATAGAAACAAGAATCCGGCTCAAAGCTTTGAAAACCACGGTCACTGAGTCCTCCGACGCTAGACTTTAGCATGTAATTTTACGTAAAAGTCGCGTGAGGTTTTGTAATCGATGCGGAATTCGAGTGACCGCGGGCTCGTAACATGGCGTCTAAGTCCTATGAGCTCTGGACGGCGACTGGAACTCGATGCGATGCGGGGCGTGATGCTAGTTTGGATCGCTCTCACACATTTGCCGACTGCTGCGAGTGCGTGGGTAAATCAACCCTTTGGTTTCGTGGGAGCGGCTGAAGGGTTCATTTTCCTTTCGGCGCTCTTCACTGGACGGATTTACTTCCGTGTTGCAGAGCGCGATGGCTATCCAGCCATGAAGCGAAAGTTATGGGCGCGCACAGTGCGTTTGTATGGCTACCATGCGCTCTTGCTGGCTTTTGCGTTCCTGGTTGCTGTGCCCATTGCCTCGCGCGGCAATCGGCCAGGTCTTCACAACCTTCTGGACTTCTACTTCATGGTTGGGGCGAAGCAAGCGGTAACGGAAGCTGCGCTGCTGATTTATCGTCCGCCTTTGCTCGATATCCTGCCGATGTACATCATTTTTCTTCTGTTCACGTCGCTGGTGATTCCATTGGCCCGGAAAATTGGATGGAAACCGATCCTGTGGACGTCGTTTGCTTTCTGGATGCTCGCTCAGTTCGGGTTTCGAAGCGTTGAACACACGTTCATGATGCGATACATTCCTACGCGAATTCCCTTGAACGAGATGGGTTCATTCGACCTTTGGGCTTGGCAGTTTCTCTGGTTTGTGGGTGTGTGGTTAGGTGTACGCTGGGCGCAGGAAAACCTGCCGATTGAGATATGGGCGAGGCGTGCAATTGTTCCGGCTTTGGTGATCGCTGTTTTTTGTTTCATCATGCGGCGAAAGCTCGCGCACGGATTACAACTGGGTGCAACTGAGTTTCTCTTTGACAAGTGGCATCTCGGACCGATAAGAATGCTCGACTTCGCGGCCGTGGCTGCATTGCTAATTATTTCCCAACGGATCACGAAACCGGCAGCGATAAGGCCTCTGGTGCTGTTGGGGCAATCGTCGCTGCAAGTCTTTTGCGTACATCTCCTATTTTGCTTCGCCGGTCTCACACTGATGGGCAATGCCTCGATGCTGAATGGATGGCGACAATTCGGGCTTTTGACCGTGACATTTGCGGCCATGTTGATTACGGCGAAGCTTTTCTCAAAGAGCGAGGCCAAGACCGAAGTAGGAAAACCACAAATCTCTTCCAAATCAAGTCCGGTAGCATGTAACGAAAGTGGCTGCGTAAGGGAGAACCCGCGCACTGACGTGATCGCAGCTTCTGGCAAGAAGGGTTCGCTTCAAAGAAATTAGCTGTGAGTTGTATCATTGATTGGGTATGGCATTTCCTATCAAAGTCTGCGCCGTTTGCTCAGAAGAGTTCGAACTCAAGCCGGGAAAGCCTGGATTTGCCAATCGGTGTCCAGCCTGTAGCGAGCCCGAAAACGCTGAACCTGGAACGAAGCAGGCCGTGACCGCCGAAGAACGCAAGGCTCTCAACGAAGCACGCAAAACTGCGATGCGTGACCTTCTGTATCGCAAGGACAGCTGACCCGCTGACTGCTTACGGCTGACTGCTTACAGCTGACTGCTCACCGCTGACCACTCTTCTCCCGGCGATCGTCTGATTGCACAATTGCTTCTTACTTCCGTTCTCTTGTCATCATTTCGAGGTCTTCTGGAGTTTTCGGCCAGTCGGAACGGAGCAGTCTTGAGAGCGAGCGATCGGCTAAGAGCTTTCCTTGCGTCTGACAGTTCGGACAGTAGTTGGTTTCATTGGAGGCGTAACGGATGCGCTGAATCTTTCCCGCGCATTTCGGACACTGCTCTTTGTAGCGTCCGTGGACTGCCATGCCTTCGCGAAAGGCTGTAACTTTTTCTGGAAATTCGTCGCTTGCTTCTCGCCGCAATCGATCGGTCCAATCGACCAAGCTTTTGCGGGTGGCAGCGAATAACCGTTCGATCTCCTCGGGTTTCAATTTTTGTGTGAGGGCGAGCGGCGAGATGCGAGCTTCAAACAGGATCTCGTCGGAATATGCGTTTCCGATGCCGCTGAACAGGCGAGGATCGGTCAGAGCGCGCTTCAGAGTGTGATTCGCCGATGTAAGAGTTCGCGCGAACTGGGCGAGGTCGATATCGAGAACTTCGATTCCGCCAGGATCGAGCGCATCGAGTCCAGCTTCGCCGGAAACCACGTGCAGGGAAGCGCGCTTCTTCGATCCAGCCTCGGTCCACAGCAAGGTGCCATTGTCGAAATCAAAGGCTGCCAGTCCGCGCGGCGGAGAAAGCTTGGCATCGCGCTTCTTCCAATGCAGACGGCCCGCGATCATCAAGTGCAGTACCAACCAGATTTCGTTCTCGAGGCCTATGCAGATCCGCTTGCCTAATCTCCGGAACTCGCTGACGGTTTTGCCTTCCGCGCTTGCCAGGGGAGGATTTGCAGTACGTAACAGAAATGGACTTGCGATGCGTATGCGATCGAGATGCTTCCCGAGAATGCGCTTCTCGAGCGCTTCGATGTAGACGACGATGTCGGGCAGTTCGGGCATGTGCGAACGTTCAGTTGCAGTACAGTCATCATGGTACGGCGAGTTGAACGCGGGCGCCGTGCAGCTCGGCAGCGGCCAGACTCAAATATTTTAAAAAACAACTCCGGCGGCCTTGAGAGCACTGCAGACTTGTGTTCTCATAATAAAATACGCGGGCTGTGGGCCCGGTTGCGCGCCGAATTTCAACCTTCAACCAGTAATTCCTTCTGAAGGAGAAAAATCATGAACAAAGTCTCGTATATTCCCAAAGAATACCATTCGGTCACACCTTACCTGGTCATCAAAGGAGCTGCGCAAGCCATCGACTACTACAAAAAGGTCTTTGGGGCGACGCAAGTGGTGCGCATGGATGGCCCAGACGGCCGAGTTGGACATGCCGAACTGCAGATCGGCGATTCGCGCATTATGCTGGCCGACGAAAACCCGCAGATGGGGTACAAGGGCGCTTCCACGATCGGCGCTAGCCCTGTGAGCCTGTATTTGTATATGCCCGATGTCGATAGCGTGGTCAAGAAGGCGGTGGCTGAGGGGGCAAAAATCCTGAAGCCCGTAGAGGACCAGTTTTACGGGGATCGCTCCGGGTTCATTCAGGACCCGTTTGGGCATCAATGGGGAGTCGCAACTCACGTCGAGGATGTGTCTCCGCAGGAAATGAAAGAACGCATGCAAAAGGTAACGCAGGCTGCGTAGAGCGGCTTTTGGCTCTTAGCTATCAGCTCTCGGCCGAGTCGGTAAGAATCTCCCGGCTGAGAGCTGCGCTGGGGGCCTTACAGTCCCGGTTACCAATCTTAGTGACACACACGAAAGGACCATTCGATGCTCTCTGCCGGCAATCGCTTTCCGGACTTTTCACTTCCCAATCAGGATGGCAAAATCACCAAGCTCAGCGATTTCGCAGGGCACTGGCTGGTTGTTTACTTCTATCCGAAGGATGACACGCCTGGGTGCACGATCCAGGCAAGGTCGTTGACTGCCACCAAATCGCACTTCGACGCCGCAGGGATCAAGGTGGTTGGTGTGAGCGCCGATGATGTGACGTCGCACAAGAATTTCACTACCAAGTTCGCGTTCACCATCGAACTGCTGTCAGACACTGATTCGAAGCTGATGAAGGCGCTTGGCCTCGGGCAATCCGAGTGGAAGGGAATGAAGTTTTGGGATCGTACCAGCTTTATCGTCGACCCAAAGGGCACTATCCGGAAGGTCTATGAGAAGGTGAATCCAGAAGGCCACGAGCAGGTATTGCTGGATGACGTCAAAGGAATGCAGGCGAAAGCTGCCTGAAAAAATCAAACGGCGGAAACAGTCGAACGAACGACCGTTTCCGCCAACTGCAATGCCATAGGAATATGCCGCAGTGACTCCGCGCGCAGAACGCGGGAGCAGCTTAATAGTCGCGCCGTATAACCTGAGAGCGCGACTTACCATCTTCACTCCGCAAGGCTGTTACTGCGGAGTTGTGGCGATATTCAGCCCCTGGTAGATGAATAGTCCCGCGATGACCAGGATCATGGCCCCGGAAAGCGCGCCAAGCACCCTGACAATCGGAGTGATCTTCTTCATCTTGGAGAGAACTTCAGTT
This sequence comes from uncultured Acidobacteriaceae bacterium, assembly GCA_963822545.1. Classification (GTDB taxonomy): domain Bacteria; phylum Acidobacteriota; class Terriglobia; order Terriglobales; family Acidobacteriaceae; genus Acidiflorens. The sequence goes on along the minus strand of CAWGIB010000006.1, from coordinate 90,753 downwards.
TGATCCTTCTGCATTTGTGATTCGGTATCGTTGAGAAAGATGGAATCGTCCTCGTGCATGGTGAGAGTGCTCTTGTAAATCAGGAGGACGATCAGGATCGCGGTCAGAACGCCCCACGCAACGAGCAGCATGAACATGGAAGACATGCGCCACCTCGGCGCTGAAATCGGGCCCTTCCAACCTCGCCAAGTTGTTGCCCGACAGATGTGCTGTCGTCAAGCGATTTGGATGTTGAGCCCCTCTTGCGGATGATTATAGACCCATTGGCAAGTCGTCGCGACTTCTTCGTATCTGAGGCATCTAATAGGGAGATTCAAGCGATACCCCAATCTGCAAAGGTTTGGCCTGTCGATTGGGGTGTTTGTTATAATGACGTTTTAAGGAGATCAAACCGATGGCAACGACCACCACCACACCCGGAACCTCATCCCCTGGAGTACAGCCAAGCGCTGCTCCCGTCCTGACCCCGAGCGCGATTGCCAAGGTCAAGGAAATCATGGCGTCACAGAATCCAGTGCCGACGGGATTGCGGCTTTCCGTGGTCGGCGGCGGCTGCTCCGGTTTCCAATATTCCATGGCCTTCGAAAACGGCGCCGGAATGATGGATAAAGTGTTTGATTTCGACGGACTGAAGGTTTACGTGGATGCTACTTCCTTGATGTACCTGGGGGGAGCGCACGTCGACTATGTCGAGACGCTGGAAGGCGCAGGATTCAAGTTTGAGAATCCGAACGTGAAGAGCACCTGCGGTTGCGGCTCTTCGTTCAACGTCTAAGATAGGATTCAGTTTCAGTTCAAGAAGCCCCGCCTCGCGCGGGGCTTTTCATTTGCGGCTACGGTTGCTGGAGAGGCACATCCTGATTTTGAGGAGGTTGCGGTGGTTGGTTCTGAGCGGGAGGCACGGGACTGTTGCCAGGTTGTGAACCAGGTTGGTTCATGGGCGACCCGGCAGGTGTTGCGCCCGGCAATGTTGCTGTAGGTGGCGTCTGCCATGGTCCGACTAGCAACCCACCGCGATCCGACGTGGGATCGTAGATAAAGACCCAATCGTTATAGTGATTCTTCTTGTTGAACTCACGGATTGTGGTGGCTTTGCTGGTGCTTGCGACCCCGAGAATCGGTCCTCCCCCGAAGACTGTGCTGCTCAATCCACTTCCCGCACCTTGAGGGGAAGAGGTCGCGTTCGGACTGGTAGAGAAGGGAGAGGGAGAGTTCTGGGCTCCCGGGGAAGTGGATTGATTGTTGGCGGGTTCCGAGTCCTCATTCTCAGAGTTGTTGGGGTTCTGCGGATTCCCGCTCGCGCTCGGCGTGTCATTTGTTGCTCCCGCACCCGGTTGCAAAGGGCCGGGAGAGGCGAGCGGAGATCCTGGACTATTGGGAAGCTGATTGGGTTGAGCGCCGGGCTGCGCGCCAAGTACCGGGCCGTTATTCAGGTTCACATCCTGCATGTGGAGGATCTTGAAATCACGCTCTTTTCCGGTTTGCGGATCGCGGGTCATGGGATCCTTGTAGCGGCGACGCAGGAAACGGACCTTATTGGTTTCTTCCAGTTCTTCGATTCGAGTGGGATATCGTCCAATCTTCTTGTAGAAACGCTGGATTGCGCGCATGTAACTGGTGCCACGGTGGCAGAGTTCTTCTTCCTGGTCGCGCTTGATCTGCTGCCCGATCGCGGGCAACAGGGCAAGCATTGCCATCGCGGCGAGCGTGAGCATCAGCATCAGCGTGATGAGCATGTAGCCGCGCTGGCAGACTTGTGACTTGTAATTTGTGATTTGTAGTTTTCCCGATCTCAAATTACGACGCCGCATAAATCTCACTCAACTTCCAAACCAATTAAAAATTTCCGATCACAAATCAGTTTCATCCCTGGGTCAGCGGGATACTTTGGCGGTTATTGTTGATTACGTCTTCAATCTCAACCGCGTTGGGAGAAATCCGAAGGACGCGATAGCGCCGATTCACGATTTCGCCTTCGCCGGCGATGAAAACGTCTGTGTCCTGGGAAAGAAATACACGTTTGGGCTCTCCCGGCTTGTTGGCAAAACCGAAAAATTTAAGGGTGATCGGAGGAGGTGGCGCGACGGGCGGAGGCATACGGATACCGGCCTGCTGATCGGTCGCTCCGGAATTTTTTGGTCTCTCAATGGTGGCGACCGAACCAGCCACAAAAATATTCCTTCCGTTACCCGCGTATTTGATCTCTTCGCTTTGCTTTAACAACGTCAGGTCAAGCGTCGGATCGAGGCGCGGTTCCACGTTTGGCACGAGTTTGCCGGAAGCCGTACGCCGCTGAGCAGGACGTGCGGTGCCAGTCGGACTCGCCTGCGTAGCGGTCGGCACCGCGGTGGTCGAGGAGGGCCAGAATTCCATGCCCAGTACGATCACTGCGACAGCGCCCAGCACGCCGAGCGTGACGACTTGCTTCCGATTTTCAGTTCCCAGTTTCACTCAGGCTCCCCGCAAATAACTATGCAGGCCAATTTGCAGCCGGACCTGTCCGGTGCCTTCGCCGGCAAGGTCCACGCTGTCGACGGTAAAGAACATCTTGGAACGTTCCAATGTGTTGATGAAGCGGACGAGTTGGAGGTAGTCTCCGGCAAAACTTCCATCGATGGCAACCGGCACGATGCCGGAGCTCTCCGGTTCTTCTTCCTTGTATCTTGCCTGCTGGATTCGGATGCCGTTCTTGCGCTGCCAGTTTGCCCAGTTCGGTAGTCAGTTCGGAGTCCTTGGCGGCAAAGCGTCCTTTGTAAAAGTCGCCGATCTGATCCTTGGCGAGCACGATTTTCTTGTCCATGCCGCGCAGGGGTTCGACGTCGTGGGTTTTCTTTTGTAATTCCGCGGACAGTTGTCTCATCTGCGTGCGCCGGGACTCTGCGGAGCCGACGAGCGGAGAGAAGAGAATTCCGGCGGCCACGATATCGGCCACGACCAGCGCAGCGATGGCGATTGTCAGCTTCTTGCGCGTACCTCGAAGATCAGGCATTATTTTCCGCCCCCGCTGACGGTGTCAGGAATGTAGGTTGAAATTACGGTTGCGGTTACGCCGCCACCGGTTTCTGACGACGCACCTTCCTGCACCAGCTGTGCACCTTGAAAATGCTTGGATCCTTCCATGCGGTGGACGAGATCCACGGCTGCGGAGCGGTTATCGCCGACCACCCTCATATCCAGTTGCATCGCGTTCTGCTCGTTGAACTCCGGTCGCAGTGACACGACGTGGAGATTCGGGGGCATGACCTGCTCGAGGTCTTCGAACACGCGCGTCCACGAAAATGCCTTGCGCTGGATCAGTCCATTGACGAATTGCGACTGATCGCGAGTGCTGTGGTTGACGGAGAGGTCAAGAAATGCCTGCGCTTCGGCCCGCTCCTGGTCGCGCGTTGCAATCTGCTGTTGCAAGTTTGCGATGGCATGGCGATCTCTTCCGGCGTCGGTCCAGCTCCTTATTGTCCAGCCAATCAATGCCAGAGATAGCACGGCCAACACAGCGAGCACCGTTCCCCAGCGACCCCAAAATTCTCGGGCATCTTCGTACGGGCGAGACGCGAGATTGATATCAAGACGCATATTAGTTTTCAGCCATCAGCTTACTGCTCTCAGCTTTGGCCCTTCACGAAAGCTGATGTTCACAGCTGCCGGCTCAATTACGAAATCAATGCTCCTACCACGCCTGCCATCCTCCAGCGCGGAACATTGCCGGTCGTGGAACCTATCTGTCCGGCCGTGATCAGTTCCTCGACTTGCGCTCCAGACTGGTTTTTGAGGGCCGGAGCGGCCACGCCTGCTTCAGCCAAACCAGCGACGTAAACACGCTCGATATTGAGGTTGTAGGTGTCCTGAAAAAAGACCACTGAGGGATAGACTTCTTCGGCGAGTTGCTCGCCGGTGATCGTGACCCCGCGGACATTTTCGAGCGTCCGGAAAAGCAGCAACTGTTCCTGCTCGAGAATCGCAATGCTGATGGTACGGGCATCTACTTTCACGACAAGGGTCGGCCGTTCGGCGTCTGCCGCTCCCAGTGCGGCGAGCATCGACGGCATCACCACTCCGGGGTTGTAGCCGGCGTCGCGAAACGCAGATTCGTATTCTTCCAGAACTTTCTTGAGAACGACGGCAGCCACGACCCGAACACCTTTACCCGCGGGGTGCGAATGGTAAGAAATTCGCGCATCATCGGGATCGAAGGGAAGCGACTTCTTGAGCCGAAAACGAACGACGGCTTCCGCTTCGTCCTGCTTTGCAGGGAGAGTTTCGAAATCCAGCAAGACAACGCGAACGGAGGTGTCGGGCAGAATGGCAATCACGTCGCGGGAGTGTCCGCCGACGCTGCTCAGAGCGCTTTCGATCGCCTGCCGCACGGCACCTGCGTCGCGCAGGTTCGACTCCATGAGATCAGGGATGACAGTACCGGGGGCCAGTTCGCGAGCAGACGACATCTCGACCAGTCGCCCTTTATCGGCGGCGCGGCCGGCAAGAACGCGATCAGCCGCGATTTCGCAGGCGATGGAAGGACGCCGAAGATGTTTTGAGGAAGCCATCATTGCTCACAAAAAGAGTTCAAATGCCGGAATTGCGCTCCGGTAACTCGATGATATCCCGTACCTTCATGACACAACAGTTACCTCAGCGGGTGCACTCGCGAGCACGCTGGGGGCAACGTTTTCTACCGCATCGTCTCGATGAACGTGACCTTATTGATTTCCTTCAGGGTGGTCGCCCCGGCGCGAACTTTATCCAGGGCCGACTCACGCAGGAAGCGCATGCCGTCTTCGCGGGCCGCTTTCCGGATCTCCGATGTCGGCCTCTTTTCCAGAATCATCTCGCGGATGCGGTCCGTCAGATCCAGAAGCTCGTGAATCGCGGTCCGGCCGCGGAAGCCCGTTCCCGCGCACTCAATGCAGCCCTGGCCTTCATACAAAGGCACCTGAGACCAGTGGGCGGGATCGAGGCCGCTCGCCTCCAGCACGTCGTTTGGATAGTGCACTGCCGTACGGCAGGAATCGCAAATCAGACGAACCAGCCGTTGGGCGAGGATGCAATTCAGCGCCGAGACAAAGTTGTAAGGCTCGACGCCCATGTTCAGGAAGCGTCCGAGAACGTCGACGACGTTGTTGGCGTGGACAGTCGTGAATACCAAGTGACCGGTAAGGGCGGACTGAATGGCGATCTGGGCGGTTTCGTTGTCGCGGATTTCGCCGACCATGATCTTGTCAGGGTCGTGGCGCAAAATTGAGCGCAAACCGCGGGCAAAGGTCAGGCCCTTTTTCTCGTTGACGGGAATCTGCGTGATGCCGCGCAGTTGGTATTCGACCGGATCTTCGATGGTGATGATCTTGTCTTCGTCGGTCTTAATCTCGTTGACCGCGGCGTAGAGCGTAGTGGTTTTACCTGAACCGGTTGGTCCGGTTACGAGCACCATGCCGTACGGTTCCTTGATGTAACGGCGGAAGCGGCGAAGATCCACTTCGTCAAAGCCGACGACATCGAGTGTGAGCTTCTTGAACTTCTCGCTCATCGACTCTTTATCGAGTACGCGAAGCACGGCGTCTTCGCCATGGATCGAGGGCATGATCGAGACGCGGAAGTCGATGGCACGGGCGTTGTACTTCACGCGGAAGCGGCCGTCCTGGGGCACGCGACGCTCGGAAATATCGAGCTCGCTCATGACCTTGATACGCGAAATGATGGTCGAGTGGTGTTCTTTGCCGATGGGCGGCATGGCGTTGGTCAGCACGCCGTCGATACGAAACTTGATAACTACCGAGTCATCGCGCGTTTCGATATGAATGTCGCTGGCCCGCCGCTGCAGCGCGGTAAAAATCGTGGTATCGACCAGGCGAATGATCGGGCTCATGTCGGTGCCCGCGCTGGCCGTCAGTTTGTCGATGGAGATTGTTTCGTCGTTGCCGGCTTCGTCTTCCCGAATAACGTCGAGCGTGAATCCTTCGCTGGCGTCTTCCAGCACGCGCTTGGACTGCTCGGTCTTCTGCAGGATGTCGGAAATCTGCTTAAGGGTGGAAACCTTGGTGACGATGCGCTTGCCGAGAAGCAGGCTGATTTCGTCGATCATCATCAACTGGCTGGGGTCGGCGATCGCTATCGCCAGTCGCCCGTCATCGGTCTCAGACAGAGGGACAAACTTATAGCGGAACATGAGGTGCACGGGGATCTTTTCGAAAAGATCATGGTGCAACTGAAAATCGGTGAGATCGATGAATTCGCAACGATAGCGCCTTGCGATGTCGCGCGCGCGTTCGAGTTCGTCAGGGATTGTTGCCGCTTCCGGCACCAGCTTCCCGCCATTTACCAACACTGTTTTCTTATCTGCCATGCCCATCCCAATTACAGCCTTTCGAAGAGCCAGGTCTCAGAGCGAGGTTTCAAGGTTCCAGAGTTTCAACGACCTTTGGACGCACCCGAAACCTTGAGACCTTGAAACTTTGAAACCTTGCCTTTAATGCACGTTTGCTCCCAACGTAAAAATCGGCATATACAGCGAGATCAAGATGCCGCCGACGAACACCGCCATGACAACCAAAATCAGAGGTTCAATCAGCGCCATGGCCGCGCTGAGGGCCGTTTGTACGTCTTCCTCGTAAAACTCAGCGACCGAACTCAACATGGCCGGAAGGGCGCCGGTCGATTCGCCGACTTCCAGCATCTCGACCGCGAGATCGGGGAAAAGTTTTTGGGTCTCAAGGCTCTTGGCCAATCCTTGCCCTTCGCGGACGCGCTCGGCCGCCACGGTCACTCCGTTCAGCATCTGACGGCTGCTCAGGGACGCGGCGGCTGTTTCCATGGCCGGCACGAGCGGCAAGCCGCCTTGTAGAAGAGTAGCCAAAATGCGCGAGAAGTTTGCCACCTGATATTTCAGCCGGATTTCTCCGACGAGCGGCAACGAGAGCATGAACTTATCAATCGACTCTGCGCCGCGATCGCTTTGCTTCCAGCGCCACAGGAGAAAGCCGCCGACCACCAGGACGAGGATGACCACCCACGCATACTTCTGCGCGTTCAAACCGACAGCCAGCATAAATACCGTAATCGCCGGCAATTGCGCTCCAAGGTTATTGAAAAGGTCGGCAAATTTCGGGACCACGTAGGTGATAAGGAAAATCAGCATCACCGTGACGACTGAAATCAAAAGCGCCGGATAGACCAGCGATACGGCCAACTTCTTGCGGAAGGTCTGGACCATCCTCTGATACTGGATGTAGCGGCCCAAAACTTCTTCCATGCTGCCGCTCTTCTCGCCGGCCATCAAGGTGGTGGTATACATCTTCGGAAAGATCTGCTGCGCCGCGAAAGCATCGGAAAGCAGTTCGCCGCCTTTGACGCGTTCCCGCACGTTCTCGAGCAACTTGAGAAGGGCTTTGTCACGCTGCCGCTTGATCAAAAGATCGAGGGCGGTGAGGATCGGCAAGCCAGCCTTGATAAGCGTCAGAAACTGCTGGTTGAAGATGAGAAAGGTCGACTGGCGGAGCTTTCCGCGTTTGCCAAACTGGGCGCTGCCTCCGCTCAGGATGGTCCGGGGCTTGACCCAATAGACAAGATAACCCTGTTGGGCGAAGCGGTCATGGACCTCGGCTTCAGAATAGCCGTGCTCCACCTGCTGCCGCAGATGGCCCTGCTCGTCGGCGACTTTGACTAGAAATTCTGCCATTGTCTATCGCGTAATTCCTGGGGGCTAAAACCAGTGTAACATTCTGTTCCCAAAGCGGTTAACGCAGTCCTTCAGGCTGAGTGGTACGGAAGTAACGGGATCAAATCGGCTTCTCCGCGCCCCTTCCACAGCCTATTGTCCGAAGGCTCCATCGATCGTTTCGACCCCTGGGGGAGGCGTAAAGCGAAACCGACTGTCGTTCACATCGCCGTTTTCTTTCCAGTCTCCAAAACGGAACTCGGTGGTTGCACCGTCAGGTTCCAGCAAAACGATACGAACAATTTGATTGGAGGGATTGATCTCCAGTTGAACTTCGTTGACCTCTCCTGACAACCGTTGCGGCACGCCCCTCAGCACCGTGTCGCCCGAGACGGTCGGAGCCTGATCCACAACCTTCGAAAGTCCACGTAAGTCATTCTCCAGCTTGGTCTTACCCAGTAAGAAGGCGATGGGAGATCGGAGGTCATCCAGCTTCTTGAAGGGCATTTTTCGCACTTGCCGCTCGGCTGGAACGTAAAACCACACACTCTCACCGTCGCTGAGAAACAACTTCTCTTTAGGAGAACGGTATTCCCACCGCATCTTGCGTGGCTTTTTCAACCAGAGTGAGCCGGATTCAGACCGTTCCGCACCCTCGCCCCGGAAGGTTTCGGTAAATTCGGCCTGGAGGCTATGGAGGTGGTTGTAATGGTCGTCGACTGCTTTGGCAAGTTGGTGGACGTCTAGCTGCGGTGCATTTTGGGCGCTTAGCGAACAGACGGGTAGTAACCACCATATGAGAGCCACTGCCGCAATTTGGAGCCATCCATTTTTCACTGATCGGGGTGTCCTGCCACGATTCTAACCTGCCTCGATATGCGACGGCAGAGTGGGTGGGGTAGCGGGGGAGGTCTATTTTCCGGCTACGTGGGTATCTTTGGTTTCATTTTGGGGTTTGATTTTGAAAACCGAATACTCGGGCTTGGTGGTTTCTTTTGCAATCATCGGCGATTCGGTGAGAACGGATTCCAGCAACGGGTTGTGATAGACGATCCAAATCGGGCGCGGCACGCGGCGGAAGGAATCTTCAAGGTTGCCAATCACGCTCTTCAGTCCCTCTTTCGGGAGGGGGTTGAAGAGGTATACGACGAGCGGGGTCTGGGGAAAGACAAATTGTCGGGCATCTTCGCAAAGAGTTTCGATTCTTGGCGTCGGGCCGTTCTGACTCGAAATCGCGTGAGTGGACCCGGAACTGAATGCTCTGACATTTTCTTCTGCGGCCTGATGGAGTTCGGCGATCAGTTCCACGCCCACAATTTTTCGAAATGGAAACTGGGAGGCCATGAGCAGTGTTCGGCCTTTGCCGGATCCGATATCGACGAAAGTGAACTCGCGGAAGTCCATCGGCAGTGTGGACATCATCTCGCGGAAGAGCGCGGGCTCGGTTGGCTGATACGGGGAATGAAATACGCCGAGCAGGCGAGCCTGCCAGCTGACGGCGCCACTCGTCGTATTGACTCGCTGCTCCCAGTCATAATCCATATCGCCATAACGCTGACGTCGCCGCTCTGGGGTCGAATCGCGGACGAATCCCCATAACTCGCGGACGAGCAGGGAAGCCGCGCCAAGAGGTCCTCGGGCGCGTTTATGTTCGCGCCACCAGCCGCCAAATGCGGTGCGAAGTTGCCGTAAAAAGTCCGAAGACACGCCAGCATGCTAACAAAGGCGGCAGCAACCACGATTGCTGACTCGATGCGAGGTGACTTCTATTTAGTGGATGGTTGCGCGGGCTGGTACTGGGAAGTTTCCTCGGGCATGGGCGACTCCGTGCCGGGCGGCAGACCCTTCGTGATATGTGGAATGCTTTGCGGGTCCTGGACTTCGATACGGCCATCCGGCATCAGCTTGTAGGGCTTTCCGTTCGGGTCCTGCGGAGTACCATGAATTAATCCGAGGCGCTCGAGGTCGCTCATGCTGGCGGGTAGTTTTCCCGTCTGCTGGTGATAGCGTTCCACGACTTGTTCGAGACGGGTCACTTCTTCATCGACTTGAAGCGCGAGAAGGTGATCGACGGCGTTCTTGCGGACTGCGGGTTCTTGCGTGTTCTGGTATGCGGTGTACCACAAAACTCTGGAGGTATCGAATTCTCCCGCATGTTGCGCCATCCTGGCAGCAAGAATGGGCATGTAGTTATTCGTTACCGGTAGCTGCGAGCCCCGGGTGAATGCGTCGGCGGCTTTGGCGTAATCTTTGAATTCCGTGAAGTATAAAAAGCCCAGGTTGTAATAGAGACGCCATTGGTCGGGGTTATTCTGAACGCCGTACTTCAGCAAAGCCAGCGCTTCGCCGGGCAAGCCCGCTCCGTATGGCGGTTTTTGCGCGAGGAAGTTTGCACCAAATTCGTAGGGCGGGAGCATGTGTGGATCGAGCTCAGTTGTGACCTGAAGCAAAGGACCAAGCAGCCGGAAATCTCCCGACTGACGATGGTGTTGAGAGCCGAAATATTGCACGGCGCGCGTCCAGTAAATATCGGCAAGCAAGCCGGTGTATCCGAGGCTCATCCGGCGCAGGACCCGGCTAGATTGGATGAACAGCGCTTCTTGCGCAAACGTAGAGATGTGGACACGGTCGATAGCGGAAAGCGTCACGACGCCGCCGACCAGCGAAATTACCAGAACGACGGAGGCTATGATATTGACACGGTGCGTGCTGCCGCTCATTTCAGGTTCCGGCGCTGGAAAATCAGTACCGCCCCCGAAATGGCCATCGCGGAATAGAGAAGGGCATAGAGCGTGTTGTAAATGATCAAACGGCCGGGGACGGGGTATCCATGAGCGGCCTGGTTGATGATGTTGAATGCCGAGAAGTTGGGGACGAGATCGGCGATGGCGGTTGCGATGTTGCCGGTGAAGCCTTGGGTGAACCGCGCAAAGCCGCGCAAGTCATCGGCCAGGCTCCCGATAATAAACAGGGCGAAGGTGAAGAGAGCCGATAGCAATGGTGTGGAGAACGACGAAAACAAGAGCGATACTGCGCACACGATCAGGAATTCGAGAACTATGAAATACAGCGCCACCAGGACCCATACATCCGCTCTTTCGAATTTGTGTGCGACATAGAGCAGGGCCAGAAAGACTCCAATGGCCATGAAAAACGTATTGACCACCAGGGTGCCGGTCAGTCCTAGAAACTTTCCGACTACAAATTCCCAGCGGCGAAGAGGACGCGAGAGAACGGTATAGAGCGTCCGCCGGTCGATTTCTTTGGAGACCAGGCCGATACCCATGAAGATGGCGATGACTACGCCGAAGAGCGAGATCGCTGTGAGCCCCAAGTTCACGACAACCAGGCGTTCGATATCGATTGAGATTTCGCCGACCAGGATCGCGGCTCCGGAAAGTAGAGCCGCGAACGCGACGAGATTGTAGAGTACGCGGTCGCGAACTGCTTCGCGAAAGGTGTTGAAGGCGACATAGCCAATGCGCGAATTCATGCGCCCGCTCCCTTGCCGTTCTCGCGTGGCCGCAATTTCTGAACGTAATATTCCTCGAGCGAACTGCGCACAGGATTCAGGGAGATGAGACGAAGGTGTTCGCGATTTAGTATTTCGAGAGCGGCGTCCTGCTTTTCTTCCGGCACGACCGCGTTCACCATATCTCCACTCACCCGTGCTTCGACGCCCAGCTTCGTTAAGGCTGCCGGCACTGTGGGCGCGCAGAAGATGATTTCCACTTTGCCTTCTACTTCGGATGTCAAATTTGCGATGGTACCGACTCCGCGCAATTCTCCGCGATAGACGATCGCCACCCGATCACAGAGCGCTTCGGCGTCGGAAAGTATATGGGTCGAAAAGAAGACGGTTTTGCCTTCATTGCGCATCTGCTGGATCATCTCCCTCACTTCACGTCGCCCCATCGGATCCAAACCCGACATGGGTTCGTCCAGGAACACGAGTTTCGGATTGTGCAGAATTGCCTGGGCTAAGCCGACGCGCTGCAACATTCCCTTTGAGTACTTGCGCAACTGGGTTCGAGCGGCATCCGTCAGGCCGACTCGCTCCAACATTTCCTGAACGCGGCGAGACCGTTCTCTTGCGGGAACGCCAGAAAGCTGGGCGTAGTAAGTCAACAGTTCCTGCGCGGTCAGATGGTCGTAGAAGTAGGGTTGTTCGGGCAGAAATCCGATCTGCGCTTTCACACGCGGATCGTCGATATCCATGCCCAGAATCTTCGCTGTTCCGCCGGTCGGAGAGACCAGTCCCATCAGGAGCTTGAGAGTGGTAGTTTTGCCGGCACCGTTCGGGCCGAGGAAGCCAAAAACTTCTCCCTCCTCGATGGTTAGTCGCAGCGGGTATAAAGCCTGTTTCGGGCGCTTGCGCCAGAAACCAACCATGTAGCTTTTTTGCAGATCCAGGATTTCAATCGCAGCCATGGCCATCCGGGCGAGACTTGTCCTTTGCGTCCGAAGTCATGAAGAAATTATATGCAATGGGTGGATGGCTTGTGGAACAAGAGCAGGTTGCGGGTTACGAAGGTAAACCCAATGGCCGAGGAGGAGGAACCGTCTCGCCGGTCTGTGTTCTGTGTTCTCTCCGTCCGCCTAGTTTTGCGGAGGAACCGAGTTATCGCAGGTCGTGATGGCCGCAGCGCTCGTGCGAACCACGGCATCCTGGAAGGAGCAGAAATAGCGGATGCCGGAGTAGTTCGTTAACGTCGGGCTGGCCACGACTTGATAAGCGCCGCTAGGCGAACCTGATACCCCCGACAGGGCGAATGTGTAGCCGCTGCGCACGCCTTGCGCCAGCGCCGTATCGATCAAACAGGCGCCACCGGAACTCGGGGGATTGCAACTGGTTCCAGCGAGCGCGCCCAACGTTGCGGCATAACCAACCGTTGGGTAGCTCGAGAGGTACGAAATTTGAGCGGTGTTCAAGGTACGAAGTGAGCCGACCGCGGCCGATTCATTCGCGACAATGCGCGACCGTAGAAAGCTTGGTACGGCGATCGCTGCAATGACCAGAATGATCGCAACGACGATGAGCAGTTCAATGAGTGAAAATCCTCTGGTCCTTCGCATTATGTCTCCCTAGAAGTCCGAAACGAATACCGCCTGTCCGTATAAACTGCATGCAACTTTAGAGCCGGACGTTCGCACTCGAGTGCCATTCGTAAGTGATTGACAATAAGGGAAGAGTTCCAGCGACGGTGAATCACTGCGGTTTTGCATCGCGAAATGCGGGCAAAAGTGACATTTTCTGTCAGTTGGTGCGGCCGCTAATCAATGAATTCTAAGACCAAATTAAAAAAGCAGAGGATTTCTCCCCTGCTTTTTCCGGCTTGTACCCTCCCCGAGGTACTTTGCCAAACTAAAGAATTTATTGGTTCAGGGGCGTCTGGCTGTAGCTGCAGGTTGCGATCGCGGTCGACGGACTGACACGAACAACGGCATCCGCGAAGGAGCAGAAATAACGTGTGCCAGTCTGGTTCGGCGTTATGGGTGAAGCGATGATCTGGTAGGTGGAACCTGGCGTACCGGTCACGCCCGAGATGCCGAACGAGTAGCCGCTCTTGGTACCGTTCGCCAGCTGGGTGTCAATCAAGCAAGCGCCACCCGACGTCGGGGGACCGCAACTTGTACCCGCAAGCGCCGCCAGCGAGGAAGCGAATCCGACGGTCGAATAGGCAGTGTTGTACATGATTTCTGCGCTGTTCACGGTACGGACCGAGGCGACTGCGGACGATTCGTTGGCCGCAATCCGAGCGCGCAGGAGGTTCGGGATGGCGATCGCGGCAATGATTAGAATGATTGCCACCACGATCAGCAGTTCTATGAGCGAAAAGCCTTTCTGTTTACGCATTCTGTTTAGATTCTCCGCCCAGGACTGGGCCCTATTATGAACTTGACTCATAGACATCGGCACTTTTGTGACCGATACCTCGGGTGCATTACCAACGTAAGTACGAATCAATTTTGCTGGGGATTCCTGTAAGACCGTCAGAAGTTGGTCCGAATAGAGCCCTCCAGAAAGGCGCTTGCTGAGGTGGATGTGACAACATTTGGTCATAAGTAAGTTACGTATGCCAAAAATTGTCATGTAACTGGCCTGAGTTCGGGGGTCGACGGAACTGGTCACGACCAATTGATTGACACAAAAAAAAGCAGAGGATTTCTCCTCTGCTTCTCTCCGGCTTGTACCCTCCCCCAGGTACTTTGCCAAAACAAACTTACTGGTTCAGTGGGGTCTGGCTATAGTCGCAGGTCGTGATCGCGGTCGTTGGATTGACGCGAACAACGGCATCAGCGAAAGAGCAGAAGTAGCGCGTACCAGTCTGGTTCGGTGTGATCGGCGCAGCGATCACGTTGTAGGTGGAAGCCGGGGTACCGGTCACGTTCGAGACGCCGAAAGAGTAGCCGCTCTTGGTGCCGGCGGCCAGCTGCGTGTCAATCAAGCAAGCGCCGCCCGAAGTGGGGGGTGCGCAGCTTGTACCGGCCAGGTTCGCCAGCGAGGACGCAAAGCCGATCGTCGAATAGCTCGAGTTGTAAGTGATCTGAGCCGTGTTCACGGTACGAACCGAGGCCACAGCGGACGATTCATTGGCTGCAATACGAGCGCGCAGCAAGTTGGGAATAGCGATCGCGGCGATGATCAAAATAATCGCCACAACGATCAGCAGTTCGATAAGTGAGAAGCCCTTCTGTTTCCGCATTGATGTTTTCCTCGTCTCCGTTTGACTATCTGGTTGGATGACCAACTCGTGGCTACTATCGCACTCGAAGTGCCAGAGCCCCAAGTGACGGAAGTCAGATGTCCTTCCGTACCAAATCCTTTTGTTTCAATGGCCTTATGCGGGATAGTCACCACTACTATCGTGCCCTTATTTCCAGTATGACACTTTCAGCGATCCGCTTTGACAAATTTTGCCACTTTCATCGGTCCGGAAGACTCTGTCAAAACGCCTGCCCAGCAAGCCCGCCCAGCCGGTCAGCCCAACTCTAGAACGATCAGGGATAGGTTTCCTTGCATACGAAGGTCCCGCTCTTACTTGGCGATTAAGCAACTTCGCGTTTCAGCACCAGGCAGGTCATGTCGTCATGCTGCGGAGTGTTGCCGACGAAGACGTCGAGCTCTGCGAGCAAACTGTGGATGAGTGCAGCCGGGGCCAGCCCGCTCCCCCGGTTAATGACACCGATGAGGCGCGGCTCGTCGTACTCTTCACCAGAGGCGTTTATCGCCTCCACGACTCCATCGGTAAAGATGACCAGCCAGTCTCCGGGGTCCAATCGCGTTGTTCCGACTTCGTAGGCTGCTTCCGGAAGCACGCCGATTGGGATGCCACCGATCTCTGGCCGCTCCAACGCACCCGATTTCCTTCGCAGCATTGGGACGTTATGGCCGGCATTCACATAGGCGAGTTCGCCGGTTGCGGTATCAAGTTCCGCGACGAAGGCAGTTGTGAAGCGGGCTCCGCCCTGGCTGTTGGAACAGGCATAGCGATTCAGGGCATCGACCACTCGTTTGAGCGGGGCGTGGCCCGTGGCCAAGGTCCGCAAACTTGCCTGGAAGGTGGCCATCAACATGGCTGCTGGAATGCTTTTTCCAGCAACGTCGGCGACCACGAAGAGCACCCGATCTTCACTTCGAGATTCCCCCGGGCGAAGGATGACATCGTAGTAATCGCCGGCCACGGTATTGGCGGGCCGGGTGGCGTAGCCAATTGCATATCCTGGAATTCGGAGAGGAACTCCAGGCAAGAGCCAGCTTTGGATATCTTTTGCGATCTCGAGGTCGCGCTTCATCACCACGCGATCGGCGAGTTCGAGCAGGAGCACGACAAAAATGACCAGGCCGCCGACAAGTCGCATGTCGAAGGAAAAAACGTGAATTTCGCCGGCCTTGTCGGTGTAACTGACTCCAGAGGAAAAGATCAGCAGGATGAAGCCGATCAGGAGCAACACCCTGCGGGCGGGTGAGAGCTTCTCGATAATCGCCCAGAAGAGGGCCTTGGTCATATACCAGGCGCGCTGCCGCCGCGATTGTCCTTCCTGGCGTTCGTGTAAGTCGGCGGAATACAGCCGGTAGCTGGATCGAGCGTCCTTTGCCAGCTGCGACCAAAGCTGCTGCACGGCGAGGCCATCGCTGACGCGCTGCCAAAAATGCTGGGCCTTTACTTTCAAATCCGGATTGGGAGGAAGCGGCTGCGGACTGGCCATGGCAAGCGATCATTATAACGAGCACGGCGGGGCCGATTGTGTATCGATTCCCGGCGGCACTACGACGCGCTCGAACCGGTCGTAACGTGAGAGCGAAACCCGATTTCGTTAGAATCGTCATCAGCCGAGAGGAATCAGGAATTGTTTTCAGCAGAAGGCAGCGCTGCCGCCCGCAAAAAGCCGGAGCAATCTCCTGCAGTCCTTGCGGGCGCTCGACCTCGCGTCGGGATCTATTGCCTTCTGCTGGTGGTTGTCACTCTGGCTTTCTATAGCCCGGTTACGCAGAATCGCTTCATTGAGTTCGATGACACGTCGTACATCGTGACGAACCCGAATATCCAGGCGGGCTTGTCGTGGAGCACCATCAAGTGGTCCTTCACAACTTTTCGGGAGGGGAACTGGCACCCGCTGACGTGGTTGGCGCACGCGCTCGACTACCAAATGTTTCATTTGAACCCGGCCGGACACCATTACATAAATCTTCTGCTGCACGCGGTGAACGCTGTACTGCTGTTCCTGCTCCTTCAGCAGGCGACAGGGTTCACGTGGCGAGGTCTATTTGTCGCGGCACTTTTTGCTCTTCATCCCGTGAACGTGGAGTCAGTGGCGTGGGCGGCGGAGCGCAAGAATGTGCTCAGCATGCTTTTCTTTCTGTTGGCAGTTCTTGCCTATGACCGGTACGCGCGCACGGGTCGGCGCGGATTCTATGTTGGGGTCGCTTTGTTGTTTGCTCTTGGATTGATGGCCAAGCCCCAAATTGTCACGCTGCCGTTTGTGCTGCTTCTTTGGGATTACTGGCCGCTGGGGAGAATGGCTGCTTCGGAAAACCTGGCTGACATAAGGCAGTCTGGTGGCGGGCGATCCTTCTGGTCCCTCGTTTGGGAGAAGTGGCCGCTGTTCGCCTTAGCGATGGCTGACTCAATTATCACCGTGGTTGCCCAGCGTTCCGGGAACACGGTGCGAACGTTCGCTCAGGTTTCTCTCGCGGCGCGGCTCGGAAATGTTTTCGTATCCTACGTTCGCTATCTCGAAAAGGCGTTCTGGCCGGCGCAGCTGATTCCGATGTACGTGCATCCCGGCAACTCGCTTCCGCTTTGGGAGGTTGCCGGATCGATTGCCATACTGCTTGCCGTTTCTGCGTTCGTTATATGGCGGCGCGATCGTCGATATCTCGCGATGGGATGGTTCTGGTTTCTCGGAACGCTGGTGCCGATGATCGGAATCATCACCGTGGGCGACCAGGCAATGGCGGATCGCTACGCTTACGTGCCCTACATCGGACTTTTCATCATGGTTGTGTGGAGCGCGGGCGGACTTGCTTCGGCTCGCAAAATTTCGTTTGCATGGCTTGCCGGCGCGGTCGTCCTAGTGACGGGAACTCTCGGCTGCCTCACCTACCGCCAGGTTGGATACTGGCACGATGAGGAGAGGCTGTGGAGTTATACCTTGAGTGTGAGCCCGCAAAATTACGTAGCGCATAACAATCTGGCGCTGGCCTTGGCGAAAGCGGGGCGGCCGGATGAGGCGATCCTTCACTTTCGCGCTGCCAGCGCGTTGCACGATTATCCTGCGCGACCAGGTTGTGAAATTAGGACTCTACGAGTTGCGGGTCGGGCATCCTGAGGATGCTGTCGAGAGCTTCGCTACGGCGGTGAAGGCTTCTCCGGATCCGCGCCTGCAAGAGGCGGCATGGAGCCAGATGGGGCGCGCATACCTGGAAATGCATCATTACGACGAGGCGGCCGCGAGCTATAAGAAGGCACTCACCCTCCAGCCCAAAGATGAAGATGCGCTTTTGGGTCACGGACTCCTGGCGCTCCGTTCGCAGGATTTCAAACAAGCGGTTGCGGACTTCGCGCAGGCAGTGCGAGGAGATCCGAGTGATGTCAATCTGCTTCTTTTAGCCGAAGCTTTGCGGGAGGACGGCCAAGCTGCCGAAGCCGCGCGAGCGGAAATTGAGGCGCAGAAAGTTTCCGCGAACTTGATTCAGGCGAGACAAGGGGTGGAAGGATTTCTGGGGTTGGCAGGAATTCAAGGTCATCGCGGTGCGGACTGATTACTCCGGCTTATGAAAACTTTCTAAATTTTCGCACGAGCTCTCCTCGACGCTGAGCACTTCGCATAGCACTACTTGCATCCGGACAAAGGCCACATTCTTAAAAAAGAAAGGCGCGGAGAGTGTCCGCGCCTTCGTGTTGGTTCTTTTCAAGACTAATTGACTGTCAGGTTAAAGGTTGTTGTTTGCGGCGCCTGCGAGTTTTCGGTCCCCTGCACTGTAATTGGGAAGGTACCGGCGGGCGTCGGTGTCTGGATTGTTAGCGTGGCGTTTCCGGTTTTCGTCGGGTCCGCCTGCGAGGTCGCGGTGATAGTTATCGGACCAGTCGGAACTGAGTTCGGAGCGGTGTCGAGACCTAAGGAGACTTCTTGTGTCCGTCGTCCCGCCCCGAACTGATTGTCCACGCCACAGCCGTATTCGAGTTGCCGGTCACTGTTGCTGAGAATTGCTGCGTTTGTGCGGGCTGCGCCCGCCCCCAGATTGCTTGGGAAAAGCGTGTTCACCGCGCCCGGGGTCACGTTTACCACGATCGGCGCGGCAGAACTGCCGCCACCACAAGCCACTAGGAAACCCGCTAGGAGGAGCGTTAGGCACAAGGTGATGATCTTGTAGCGTCGCGGAATTTTGCGTCCGACAAGTCCGACCAGCACAACACCTGCCATTGGTAAGCTAAGGGGCAGCCACAGTCTTGGGTTTTGGTTTTGCGCGCGGCGTGGTGCAACCCGTCCCATGCCGTGCACAGCGCCACCGGCTGTGCCTGTGAACGGACCGGAGGTTTTGATAGTGATGGTCACGGTTTGCGGGCTAGTCATGCCTTGCAGATTCGGGCTGAAGGAACACGTCGCTCCTGTTGGAAGGCCGGCGGAGCAAGTAAAGCTAGGGTTGGCGGCGAATGCTTGTCCGTCCGAGGTCTGGACCGACATGGTAGTGGTGGTCTGCTGGCCCGGATTTGCCCGGCTGGGGGAGCCAGTGGGCCGGTAGGCAATCCGACGTTCTGATTTGACAGGACGATGAGTTGCGCGCTACTGCTCGATGATTGACTGGAGTAGTTACCATCTCCCGATGTATATGTCGCGGTAATGGTGTATGTCCCCGGCGTGCCAATCGACGTATTGAGGCTGACGCCGACGGCGGCCGGAGTTCCCGTCGCAAAGTTGCCTCCTGTTGGTGTGTAGGTGGCTGTGCCAGGCAGTGCGGTTCCATTCGCCAGGAACGTAACAGTGCCCGTGGGGGCGGCGCCATAACTGGGTGGGGTGACCACGGTGACGCCTGCGGTAAAGGTTTGGCCAGCGAAAACGGAAACAGGGTTATTGAGCACGCCGACGTTAGGGAGGGTAGTGGCAGCCGGATTCACTGTAATGACAACAGATTTTGAACTTGCGTTGTAACTTGTGTCGCCGCTGTAATTCGCAACGACGGTGTCTGTTCCTCCTGGCAACTGGGCCGACTGGTCTTCGGTGTAACCAAAACTATTTAGCTTAAAGCTACCGCCGTCGATGGGCTTCCCGTTGTTGGTAAAGGTGACGGTGCCGGTTGGACATGCAATCTCGCCTTGAGAGGGGGAAGTGCAAAACTCGCTTTGAGAGTTTTGTAAGTCCGCGCGAATCCAATAGACATCCGTTGCACCTGTGCCGTAGGTGGCCGTAGTTGAGTAGGTAGGATTGCCGTTTTGGTCGGTCCCGGTCACAACGCCAGGCATGTAAACGACGCTATTCTCCGGATTCACCGTGAGGGTGGACGAAGACGGTGAATAGCTACCGCCAAAGGTAGTGTTGCCGGCATAATGCGCGATCACTTGATAGGAGCCACCAGGCAGGAGATTCGTATTCCAAGAAATGGTGCCACCGCTTAGGGTGTTCCAGTCAATGCCGGCATTTCCCGGCGTCCCAGGCGCGACCAGCAATGCGACGTCGCCGCTTGGCGTTCCACTGCCACTTTGTGGAGCGACCGTGACTTTAACCGACACGGCCGCGCCGTGAGTGACATTCACCGGGCTGCCCCCATTCAAGGTTAGGGTTGTGGTCGAGGGGGTAAACGTAACCTTGTTCCAGTTCGTGACGAGAACGTTGGCGTCCACGGAGCCGAGGCCGGAGGCTAGGTCATAACCTGCGTTTGTGGAATAACCGTTGAGCACTCCATAGGTCTTTCCGTTACTGGTGCAGTCACCTGTACTGCCCGGGCTGACAAGGGACAGCATTGGTGGAAGGGCTGTTACTGGTCCCGCTGACTATGTTCAGGTCATGAAAAGCAGTTGATTGTTTGGATGCCAGGTTATAAAGAACCAGGCCGGGCACTCCTTGCGGTCCCCACTTCTGGTTGACCAGCGCCATGATGCCGGCGAAGGCGGGCGAGGCAACGGACGTGCCGCCGTATCCGAGAAAGCTGTCGGTGTTGAGAAGGCAAACGCCCCCGGTTTGATCTTTTTGGCAGATGATATAGAAGCTTCCCAAGAAGCCGTTGCTGGCGAACAGAGAAACGTCCGGCAGGTCGGGGCATTTCGTTCGGAACACCGGTTCCCGTCTGCCAAGCGGGTTTGAGCCAGCCAAATCCAGCGCCAAATCCGCTACCGCTTGCGCCGCCGCTACCACCCACGATGTCGAGAAATCCGGAGAAGTTCGGGTTATTACAGTTTGTTAGCGCGCTCGTGGACCCACCGTTCAGCAATTGCAGAAGAGGATTGGCGCACGAGTCGTTCCAGGTAAGCTCGGGAATGTAGGACTTAGCGGACTCCTGAGTAATGGGGGCATTCGTGGCGCTCCAATAGGTATTGAGGTCGGCTTGGGTCGGCTGGTTGAAGTCAGTTCCGCCAATGGCGGCGTTCCACGGTGTGGAGGCTATGCCATTTACATTCTTGCCGTATACCGCGTATGCCTCGGAATTGGGATCGTCGCAGCCAGCAGAGCCGTTATCACCCGTGGAGACCATGGCGCTGATGCCTTGGGCCGCAGCCTGTTCCCAAAGCGGACCGTAAAAGTTGCCGGTACCACCAGCTTCGCAAGAACCGTAACTCTCGCTCAGGACCGGAGCCAGGTTATTGTCAACGATGTAGAGAGCAGACAAGTCGACGCCGTCGGTGGTTTCAGTTGATTTCGGAAGTTACAAAATCAATGGTTGCCCCCGGTGCGACTGCGCCCGACCACTGGGTGTCGATGTCGGCCTCTGCTTCGTCGCCGGTGAAGCCAGGATCGGGCCCATTCGTAATGATCTTAAGGGTGGGCTGGGGAGCGTGTGTGCCATCGAGGCCGAAAAGGCTCCAGAAATCGGTAGCGTCGGTGGGGTCGATATCAGTGCGGCCAACAATGCCGATGGTTACTCCAGAGCCGTTGATCGCAGGGGTGCCATTCCAGAGCGGCAGTTCGTCATAGATCGTGGCGAAATCATATGGACCCAAAGCGTAGTACGTGGTCTGTCCTGCGAAGAAGGTGTAACCCGGTGCGGCGCGACTCTAGTTGCTTTTTCTTGAAATCGTAGCGGCCGAGGTACGCGTTCTGGGCTTTGCGCCGGAAGTCATGAAGCGAATCGAATCCGGCGACAACGGGCGCGAGTGCACTAGGGACGGATGGGGCCGTGGAGTTGGCTAGATGCTCTTCACCCTTGATCAGATATCTGTGGAGTGAGGTGCCAAAGGCCTGCTTGATGAGACCCGCGGTGCCGTCGAATTCGATGACGGTGCGCCCGTGCTGACGCTGTCGACGGCGAATCCGCTGGAGGTGAGCCAGTTCGTGACGGCGGCAATGTCAGATCTGCGGGACCGAACTGCTTGCCGAACTGCTCGGGCGTGAGCCACTGATGATAGCTGGGGGACTTCTTTTTTTGTTGATTTTCGATGAGGCGGAGCAGGGCAGCCTCTTGTTGATCGCTACGCTTTAACGCGAGCAGCATGCGATGGAGGGTCATAGAAGCGGGAGCTTCGCCTTGGTCGTACTCGGAGCGAGCAAGCGGATGAACACTATGTGCGAGGACGGTACGAACCGAGTTGTCCACAGGTTGAGTAACCAAAACCGGAACTTGCTGGGCGAAGGAAATCGCGGAAATCGCCAAAATTAGCAGGAGGGCAAAGGCGAATACAACCGTGCGGAAGCGGGGCATGGGTACTCCGTGAAACTAAAATGGTTTGGGAAGGAACGCCGCCATTCTAGAGGAGTCTCGGGTCATCTGCGAGAGTTTTTTTCAAAGAGAGGAGCATACGCCATGGCAACGTTGATTACTTTGGGGCAGGGCATACGGTAACAGCGATGTGATTGAACTTAGATGCTGATAACTGTCCGTAAGAACTCAAAATTTCATTGGGCTAAGGCGTCGCTACTACTGGACTTCATTACTGCTGACGACTGTAGAAAAAAGCCACAGCTTTGGCACAAGAACTTATCGTCCGAAGGCGCTGGTTCTCATACTTCCGCCAGCTCTTCTTCCAGTAACTGCTTGTTATAAAGCTCGGTGTAATAACCGTTGAGGGTGATTAGTTCGTCGTGCGTGCCGAGTTCTACGATGCGTCCCTGGTGAAGGACGGCGATGCGGTCGGCATTGCGGACCGTCGAGATGCGGTGGGAGATGAAAATGGTAGTGCGGCCGCGCATTAGTTGGCGGAGGTGGGTCAGGATTTTGTCTTCGGTATGCGTATCGACGCTCGAGAGAGCATCGTCGAGAATCAGAATGCGCGGGCTACGAAGGATGGCGCGAGCAATGGCGGTGCGCTGCTTCTGTCCTCCAGAGAGAGTGATGCCGCGCTCGCCTACAGTCGTGCTGTAGGTATCGGGAAAGGATTCGATCTCTCGGCAATATTGGCAGCGTTTGCGGCGGCTTTAACTTCCTCCAAAGTCGCGGTTGGTACTCCGAAAGCGATGTTTTCACGAATGCTGTCGCTGAAGAGAAAAGTTTCCTGCGGAACAAAGCCGATGTTGCGGCGAAGAGCGGCCACGGAAAATTCTCGAATCGGTTTGCCGTCGATCAGCACAGCGCCAGACTCTGCGTCGTAAATGCGCGGAATCAGATTGACGAGGGTGGTTTTGCCCGATCCCGTAGGCCCGACGATCGCCAGGCTCGAACCGGCGGGAATACGGAGATTGATGTCGTGGAGGACCGGCACTTCGTCTATAGGCGAAGTTCAGATTGCGGAATTCGATGTCGCCGCGGACTTCGCCTGAGCTAGCGGCTTCGAGCTGCGAGCTTCGAGCAACCGGCTCGCTCGTAGCTCGCGGCTCGTAGCTCGTAGCTTCCAGCGGTACATCTGCTATCTCGGGTTCAGCTTGCAGAATTTCATTGATACGGATCAGCGAGGCGGTTCCGCGCTGGAAGATATTGATCACCCAGCCAAGGGCAATCACGGGCCACGTGAGCTGCACCATGTAGGTGTTGAAGGCGACGAAATCACCGAGGTTCATGCGGTGCTGCAAGACTTCGCGACCACCTACCCAGAGGACGATGACGACCGCGGCTCCGAGCATGAGTTCGAGTGTCGGCCAGAGCATTCCCATGAGGCGGACAAGTCCCAGGCTGCGGCGGATGTATTCCTGGTTGGCGGTCTCGAAGGCGCTGATCTCCGCCTGCTCCTGAACGTAGGCGCGGATCACGCGCGCGCCGGAGAAATTCTCCTGGGCGCGGGCCGAGATGTCGGAGAACATCGCCTGAATGCGTTCAAAGCGTTGGTGGATGCGACGTCCAAAGTGCTGGATCAGGATGCTGGCGACGGGTAACGGGAGGAAGGCAATCACTGTGAGTCGCGGGCTGATCGCGAGCATGAAGGATAAAGCGCCAGCGGTGAAGACCAGGGTGTTCGCCGAGTACATGATGGCGGGCCCGAGCAACATACGCACCGCGTTGAGATCGTTGGTGGCGCGCGCCATGATGTCGCCCGTACGGTTGCGCTGGTAATAGGAGTGAGGCAGTCGTTCCAGATGAGCGAAGAGATCGTTCCTGAGATCAAATTCGATCACGCGCGAGATGCCGATGACTACCCAGCGCGTGAGGAACTGGAATATGCCTTTCGTCAAAGCGATGGCGACGATCAGAAGGGAATAGGTGAGGAGCTTCTGGCGCGTGACACCGGAATTCAGATCATTGACAGCGCGTCGAATGACTTGCGGGAAGAGAATCCAGATGCCGTTATTGAATAGAACGCAGAGGCCGCCCAGGAACAGACTGAAGCGATGTCGCTTTAGATAGGGTACGAGTGGCCGCAGGCTGTTGGGAAACATGGCGTTCTGTAGATGAGATTGTAGCAGCGCGGGATGCGGCGTTTGAACGCGGACGGTTGGCGAGCGAGAGGGCGCGCAAGACTGATGGTGCGAAAAATACGCAAGCTGCGGTGACCAGGCCGGCGGTCCAAAGCGAAAGCAGGAGGGCGGTAAAGATTAATCCGGAATAGAGCAGATCCGCGCGTTCCATCTTAAATTCCATTGCAACGACGTTGACTGAACGTTTCCGAGAAGTCAAAAAACTTCACTAAAAAATGCCGGGCGGGGGAGACAAATTCGAGGTTCCGTACCCCGCCCGGTTTTAGGAGAGAGAAGTCCAGCAAAAACTTAATCGGAAGGCGGTGCTCCATGATTTTTCATGTGGCCTTCGTGGGATGCTTCAATCTGAGCGAGCTTGGTCTTCTGGTCGGCGGTCAGAACCTGCATCATCTCTGACTTGATGCGGGCGTGCTGGACCTGCATTTCAATCATGACCTGAGCATTCTGAGTGGCGACAGCGCGCGTTTTGGCCTCGTCAAATGGGCCGCTGGCCTCAAGCGCTTTCATGGCTGCACGATTTTGGTGCGCCTGTTGCATGAGCGGCTGGAGGGTTGGTTTCTCTTTCTCCCAAATTGCTTTGATCTGTTCCTGCTGTGAGCTGCTGAGATCGAGCTTCTCGGTGAAGAAGCTCATCATATGGTTGAACTCGCCATCGGGACCGCCGCGGCCGTGCATACCCTGAGCAAACAGGGCTGCCACGCCTAACAGAATTGCGGCGCCGATGGAGAGATATCGAAAGCGAACCAATTTCATTGTTTTCTCCTCTGCCCGGGAGGCAGCCCGGACTGTGATATGCAGATAAGAACACTTCTTCAGAGAGTGAGGGGTAAAGAGTTGGTCAAGCAGCGTAAAGTTTTGTAAAGTCGGACAGGTTCACCCAGTAGGGGCAGATTCCATTTCAAGAATAACGATAGATCGATGGCTCAATTCTTGTTTCCAAACAATCGCAAGTCTCTACAAATCTTTACCGCGTGGCGGGGAACGAAGGTGTTAGATGAGTAGAAGAATGGAACACATTCTGGTAGTCGACGATGACGTGGAGTTATGCGGCCTGGTCGAAGAGTATCTGACGGCAGAAGGATTCAGCCTGAAGGCTGTCCACGATGGCGAGCGCGGCCTTCAGCAGGCCCTCACCAATGAATACACGCTGGTGATTCTGGATGTGATGCTGCCTGGGATTAATGGCTTCGAGGTGCTGCGCCGAATTCGCAGCGTTTCTAAAATTCCTGTCCTGCTGCTGACGGCGCGCGGCGAGGATGTCGACCGAATTGTGGGCCTTGAAATCGGTGCCGACGATTATCTGCCCAAGCCGTTCAATCCGCGTGAACTGGTGGCGAGAATTCGCGCCATCTTGCGCCGGACGAAGCCCGTCAAAGCCGCGGACGCTGTTCCAGAGGTTCTGAACGTCGGGGATGTCGAACTCGACCCCGCCACGCGCACGGTGCTGCGTGATGGACAACCGGTGGATCTTACTTCGGTTGAGTTCAACTTGCTGGAAGTTCTGTTGCGCGAGGCCGGACGCGTCGTCACGCGCGAACGTTTGGTAAATGCCGTCTTGAGCCGGAAGTTCATGCCGTTTGACCGAAGCATTGATATGCACGTGAGCAAAGTACGGCGCAAACTCGGAGACTCCGAGGAGAATGGGGACCATATCAAGACCATTCGGGGAGTGGGCTATATGTTTGCGCGTCCAGCGGTAAAGGCGAAGAAATGAAAAGCCTGTTCCTGCGGATCTTCTTATCGTTCTGGGCGGCGCAGGCACTGTTCCTGGTGCTGGCGATTTTGGTCACGCTCGCGCTGAGTCCCAGGCGGCAAGGGATTGAAAACCAGGGCCCGGAGCTGCTCGCGGAAACCGTAAATGCTTACCAGAGTGGAGGCGAACGAGCCGCGCATGACTACCTCGAAGAGATAGGACACACGCAGCATGTGCGCGCCTTTGTGTTTGATGCCGCCGGAAAAGAATTGAGCGGGCGGCAACATATTCCACCTTGGATCGAGGAAACACGGCGGGGCGGGATGTTTCATCGCAGCTGGCTGGACAACTTGATGCCGGAGCGTATCAAGCGCCAGGGTCTCACTCTCGACGGCAAGCGCTACACGCTGGTGATGGAGTTACCTCCGGCGGCGCACATATTTTTCGGGCCGCATGATGTTCCGGGACTCGGCATCATGATCGCGATCATTTCGTCGGGGCTGGTGTGCTACCTGCTCGCACGCTCGATGACGCGGCCGGTGGTACGACTGCGGCAGGCAGCGCAAAGCCTTGCGGCGGGAGACTTCAGCGCCCGCACGGGAGCGCCTGCAGAGGGAAGGCGGGGCGAGATGGTCGAACTGATGCGCGACTTCGACCTGATGGCGGAAAGACTGGAAGTTCTGGTTGACTCGCAATCGCGTCTGCTCAAAGACGTGTCGCACGAATTGCGCTCACCGCTGGCACGCCTGAATGTAGCGCTTGGTTTAGCGCGGCAGCGTGAAACGCCGGAGATTAAAGGTTCACTGAACCGCATCGAAGTCGAAGCGGACCGTCTGAACCAGTTGATCCAGCGGCTGTTGACAATTGCTCGTCTGGAGTCTGGCGCGGATGGTATTCGAAAAACCAGTTTGTCTTTGCGGGAGCTGGTCGAGCACGTGGCGCGGGACGCGGAATACGAAAGTGCCGGACGACACATCCAAGTCACCGCCGAGAACAACGACGAGTTCCTGGTGAGCGCCGACCCGGACTTGTTGCGGAGCGCGGTCGAAAACATAGTGAGAAATGCAGTGCGTTACACAGCCGAAGGCACGACCGTGGGAGTGCAGCTCGATCGGTTAAAACGATCGAACGACGATGAGGAAGAAATAATGATTCGCGTGTCGGACTCCGGCCCAGGCGTCCCCGATGAGGCGCTGACCAAGATTCTTGAACCTTTCTACCGGTTGGACGACGCGCGCAATCGGCAGACAGGAGGAGCTGGTTTAGGCCTTTCGATCGCCGACCGTGCCATCAGGCTGCACGGGGGCCAACTGCGCGCATCCAACCGAAAAGAGGGTGGGTTAGAGGTCGAAATCCGGATTCCGGCGGTTCCCGGGTTTGCTCTTCCTGCTCATTCCTAATACAAATATACTTCGGCCAAAAGCTTAGCTTTCCGGTGTACGCAGACGGGTAGGGTCTGTGGAGGGCAGGCAGCCGACCACCCAGGGGCAAACAATGCTCCCTCTGGGGAACCCCCGCAAGGAGTGTTGATGTCGAAGAGAACAGGCGTCGTGGTGGCATTCTTGGGCTTGTGTGCCCTTAGTTTGTTTTTGGCGAGTTGCGGCAGTTCTTCGTCGCGGCCTTCCGGACTTCTTTATGTACTGAGCCAGGCGGAAAGCAATGTGAGTTCGTACGCCATTGATCTCTCGAACGGCAACTTGTCCCTCGACGACGTCGAATATGCCGTCGACGGGAGGTCTGCCGCTCAGCATCTCGCTCGATCCCACCGGGGCGACGGCTTTCGTCTTGAATCAGGGATCGATTGCCGGTTATAACGTGCACTCCGACGGGAGTCTATCTGGACCGACTGGTGGTACTCCGTTAACGCAGACTGCGCTCGCTATGGCCCGGGATGCTGCCGGGCAGTTTATTTTTGTGATCAGTCCGGGCACGCTGCCGTCGCCAACCGACTGTTCCACACCGCCTATTGGCGACCAAAACTGCCCGTCGATTGCGGTTTACAGCACGAAGCCAGGCTCGACGGATGTAACGCTTACGGGTAACTTCTGTCCAGGAACGACAACGCTGTGTCCTGTTTTTCTAAACAGAGTTCCGACCGCTCTCTCCGTGCTTACGTTCACACCACCCGCTGGGCAAACGCAGACCCTTCTCTTTGTAACCAGCAATGTGGATTTGACAGCCCTTCACAATGACAATGAACTCAGCGTCTATTCGGTCGACTCAACCGGCAAATTAACCGAGCAAGCCACTTCGCCCTACACCACGGAAGTGAATCCGCGTTCCGTCATTGCGGTCGACACCAATCCAGTGGGACTGAATACGGGTGGAGTATTCGTCTACGTCGGAAATCAAGGCGCCGTTACCGGTTCGGTGAGCACCTTCCAGCTCTGCACCCAAGTGAATCAGGTGTGTTCCCAGGTAGAGGTCAACGCTGAGCAGCTCGCTTTGACGGGTCCACCTGCATCGATCGGCATTAATCCGACTGCGATGATTGCCGATTCAACGAATAGTTTCCTTTATATCGCCTGCACAGGTTCAAACACGGTGTTTGGGTTCCATATGACGACTGGAACTGGCGAATTACAGTCGCTTACCCCTGCGTCCCGGTCGACAGGCGGCAGTCCCGTGTCGCTGGCGATGCACCCGAACTACAATGCCGGGGCTGAATTTCTTTACGTGTCAAACAATACCGGCAGTAGCGTGACTGGCTTTAGCGTTGCGGTAACGACCGGCGCGCTGGGAAATCCGAATACCGTCTTATTCCCTCCAGGTTCGCCCAGCGGCATCGCAGGCCGGTAGAACCACCCGAGGGTGTTCAGGTGGGCATGCGGAGGATGAGATAGCCTCCGATAAAACCGAAGACCAGATTGGGCGACCAAGCTGCCACTGCGGGTGGCAGTTGGCTCAGATTTCCCATCGCCTCGAACAATCCCGAGATTGTCCAATACACCACGCCAATACCAATCGCGGTGGCAACGCCCGCCAAGGCGCCCCGCTTTCCAGCAGTCAGCGCGAATGGGATCGCGAAAACCGCCATCACTAAAGTGATTAGCGGATAAGCGATCTTCTTGTTCAATTGCACGCGCAGACGGACGACGTCGAAGCCACTCTGCTCGAGATCGCGAATGTAGCGGCGGAGTTCCTGTAATTCATCTCCGATGATTGCTTTACTTCTTTCTTGAAGTAAGCGGGAGCCTCCGCCAATTGCGGATAGGTCGCAGCGTCGAATTTGCGATAGTTCTCGATGACCGAGCCTTTCAAACTGCGCTCCCACCCCTGCTCGTAAACCCACCGGCCCATCGGGCCCGACCAGTGAGCGCGCGCCGCAGCGATCCGGTGCGTGATCTGGAACGTCTGCGGATCAAACTGGAATACAGAGACGCCGCCGAAGGTGTCCCGATCAGGATCGAAGAGCTGATAGTAGTAAATGTCGGAGTGCTGGCCGAAGATCCATTTTCGATCGGGACGTAAGTAAGTCTGAGCGGGCTTACCTTTAATCCGGTTGCGGAGTTCGTCCTGCCGCTTGTTTGTGTAAGGCAAATAAAACTGGTCAGAGACGAAAAGCACGCCTGCCAACATGGCGGATGCAAAAAGAATGGGAACAACGATGCGGTAAAGACTGATGCCAGTCGCCTTGATGGCGATGATCTCGTTGGAGCGCTGCAACAATCCAAATGTGATCAGCACAGCGAGCAGCATGCTCATCGGCGCAATCGGGTAGTAGAGGAAATACGGGGTCACGTTGAGCAGGTATTCCCCAACTGTGAGGACCGAGATGCCGTTATGCAAAATGTCGCCAAGCAATTCAAACAAGGTAAAAACCAGTAGAAGCATGACGAATGCTCCGCCGATCATGGCGAGGTAGAGCAGGAAGTCGCGCAGCACATAGTCGTCGAGAATGGTAGGAAAGCGGAGGTTGAACAACCGCCTCCGTCTGGGTCCCAGCCGAGTGGATGCACTGGGTACAAAGCGAGCCGAACTGGTAGCGGAATACTCTGGGGCGGTCTGGGAAGCCGTGGCGGCCTTCGGTCTGGAGAGTCGAAAGAAAGAGAGGTTGATCGGCCGACGTTCCGACTGCCAAAGCAAGAAAGCACCGCCTAGCAGGAAGGCAACGTCCGCAAGCCATACTCCCGCGCCGGGAGACACCCGGCCCTGGCGCGCGAGCGACACTCCGATCAACGAAAGCGAGTAATAAACGAACACGAGCAAGATGGTTAAGACAAAGCCGCTGGACTTGCCTCCTTTCTTCGAGGAAAGACCAAGCGGTATGCCGACCATAGCCAAGACCAGACACGCCGTCGGAAGCGCAAAGCGCCGATGAAATTCGACCATATCCCAGCGGCGAGTATTCGGGTCTGCGGTTCGGGACGATCGGAGCAGTTCCGAAACTTTCATCTCGCTTAGCGTGGCCGGTTCAGTTTGCTGGTTTTGAGCAGCAGGAACCTGGATGGGAATGTCCGTGGTTTCGAACGTGGAAATCTGGTATTGATCTGGATTCTTGGGATCCGTTTCGTGGGTCGACCCATTGGTGAGGTGAAGGTCGAGCATGTCCGGACCCTGACTCACGAGCAGCCCTTCCCGGGCCAGGCTTACGCGGGGCGCGGATGGATCCGAGAGATCGGCCAGAAAAACGCCCTTCCAAATCGCGCCGCCCGACATTGACTTGACGTCCTGCACGTACAGAACTACTTTCGGAAATCCTTCATAGAACACGCGCGGCTGGACTTCGAAGGACGCTTGTGATGACTTGAGGCGGTTCTGAAGCTGGTCCAATGCTGCCAACGATCGCGGCGCGACATAAACGCTGTTTCCAAGGGCAACCAGCCAGGCGGCGACTACGAAAATCGAGATGATGCGCAGAAAGGTCCAGACGCTGAGGCCGCTGGCACGCATCGCGGTAACCTCGCTGTCCGCCGAAAGCCGGCTCAGGCCGATCAGAATGCCGACGAGCACTCCCATGGGGATGGTGTAGGTCAGTGCGACGGGCACGGTAAAAAAGAAGAGTTCGAAGATACTCGGCAGGGGCGCGCTATTGCGAACGACGAGTTCAAGAATGCGACCGAGGTCGCGAGTGAACAATATGAAAGTGAAGACGGCAGCGCCGATCAGCGCGTGGGAGACGACTTCTCCCAGAATATAGCGAGTGAGGATGCGGATCCGCACAATAGGGGCTAGGTTGGAGTCTAGCATGACCGCCGCTTATGGGGTCACGGGCGCTAGGTATCCCGGAAAGCCGCAGTTATTTGCGAGCGGCTGCCCGGGTTGATGAGATCCATTGCTCCAGGGAATCACGAAACTTCTTCCGCGCCGGCTCTTCCCGAAGCGGATCGCGTCGAATCAAATCCAGCGCCATAGAACATTCGTTGAACGCGCTATCCATCTGTCCAAGTTGTGATAGCAACGTGCACATGTCACTGTGTGCCAGCGGGCTGGCGGGGGCGAGATCCAATGCCTGCCTGCCGTGTTGCAAAGCCATCGAAGGCTGACCCGCCACATAGGCCCGCATCATCAGGTCGCGTTCGCTCTTGGAAGCGTCCAGCCGGGTGTCAAAGTCTCCTTCATAGACGAGCAACGCGCTCCCGCCGATTTTGTCTTTCGGCACAAGGCCCTTAAATGGCGTCGCCAATTCCAGTTCGGGCAGCCGTACATCGGTAAGGAGGCTACTGCTGAGGATCACTGTCCCATGCACACGCGGGGGAATCTGACTCGGCACATAAAGCCCAAAGGTGTGGCAGGGAATGCCGTATAGTGCGGGGTCCCATTGCCAACCGGTGATTAGCCAACATTCCTTCGACGGATGTTTTTCGAGATAACTTTTTGCTTCGATATAGGCTTGCCCGCTATCCAGCCAGGGCAGGTATTTATATGCTTTTGCAGGTCCGCCCCAAAACTCATTGGCGTAAGAAAGATAGTTCGGGTATGCATGCAATGACGAAAGCGCATGGAAGAAAATGAGGCTGGGGACCGCATAGCGTACCCAATGCACGCGGTGCGTTAATTCTACGCATGCGGCCGCGATGATAATCAGAAGAAAGGGAAACACTGGCAGAAGATAACGAATGCCGCCGGTCAGACTCGAGCGCAGGCAAGCGCAGAGAAAAACCCCCACGGGGATTACGAGGAACAGGAATTCCCGGCGGTGCTGTCGAAACGCGATCGCGCCGCCAAAGATCGCGAGCAAGGACAGAACGAGGCTTGCCGCGGTATTGCGAATTGAGAGGTAAAAAGGAACTGAGAACCAGGGGGAGCGCTGAAAAACCGATCCGCCGACAAAAGGTACTGGCGCAGCGGCCGAGATCGACAATGTCGCGGCGATGCCGTCCAGGTAGGCGCGCGGAAATAAGTGGGTGCTTTCGAGTCCATGCACCACACCATCGCCAAATGACGAACTCCCGGGAAGAGAATTTGAAGAGTTGGTTATGTTTCGCTTTCCGCTGTCCAGAGAGTAGCCCATCCAAACAACGCCGACCGCTAGAGCGGAGATCATCGCAACGGCTACCAGGTTGTGAAGGACTGCATGCAATCGCTTCTGTGTCCCTGAAGGGCCCAGGAGAGCATCCGTGATTGCCAGTGCGCACAACATCGGTAACAACAGCACGGCAGAATGCTTGGCCAGGAGCGCGAGTCCTGTAGCAAGAGCGGTGAGAAGAAGAAATGGAACAGTACGGTTACCCACCCAAAGGTAAAAAGCGAAAACGGCAAACAACATCATGCACGTGACCGGAATGTCGGTCATGACCAGTGCACCGTAAGCCAGCACGTTCGGTTCAAAGACAAGGAGGATGGTGGCTATGGTCGCGGTCGCAAATCCGAACATGCGGCGAGCGGCCAGCCATACGAAAAGGCAGAGCCCAACCGCAAAAATAGAAACGGCGACGCGGGCACGCGCCAGAGCCGGCTTCCAGTTCTGGCTGTACAGCCAGTTGACGGCCGTGATGGACTGCTCGACGTCATTCCCGTGGAACGGCGAGCAATTTACTGAGAAATTCATGCCGAGCAGGGGCGCTGCCGCAATCGTCTTGGCAAGGGGTGGGTGCTCCGGACTTACCGTCAGGTCTCCACATTTCAAGTATCGGAAGCCGGCAAACAGATGAGTCGCCTCATCGGCAGTTTGCGACATTTGTCGAACGCTGAGCAGTAATTGCGCGACCAAAACACTACAGAGCAGAGCCGGGACAACCCACTCCGCCCATCGGGGCAGTCGGAGACTCCTGACTACGTTTTGGGGATTTGTCGACACTCTTTGCGAAACCTAAAGGTTCTGGAGCCCAGAATTTTGTGGCCCAAGTCTTAAGTTTGGCAGATTCCATTGCAGGGAGGTCGAGTCTTGGAGAGGGAGAGGTTACCGACGTGTTTGTCTAACCCTGAGCGTCTCAGCTCTTTTTCAAGAACAGGGCGCCCAGCGGTGGCAGTGTCAATCGCAGTGTGAAAGGTCGGCCATGCGTGGTTTCAGCCAAGGCTTCGGTGCCTCCCATGTTGCCCATGCCGCTGCCGCCATATTCCTGGGCATCGCTATTGAGAAGCTCTTTCCAGTATCCGCCGGCGGGGACGCCAACCCGATAGCCCACGCGGGGAATAGGGGTGAAGTTACAGACGATCAAAACGCAATCATTCTCCGCTTCACCCTTGCGCAGTAGCGAAATCACGCTGGCGGGCGCGTCATTGCAGTCGATCCATTCAAATCCGCGCGGATCGTTATCAAACCAGTGCAGTGGCACCTCGCTCCGGTAGAGATGGTTGAGTCGTTCCACCCAGGTCATTAGCCCGCGATGCCGCGGGGCCTCCAGCAAATTCCAGTCGAGACTGCGATCATGCGACCACTCGCGATACTGGCCGAGCTCGATGCCCATGAAAAGTAGTTTTTTCCCTGGTTGCGCAAACATGTAAGCGAGGAGCAGCCGCTGGTTCGCAAATTTTTGCCAGTCGTCGCCCGGCATCTTGTTAATCAGCGATCCCTTGCCGTGCACGACCTCGTCGTGGCTGAGCGGCAAGACGAAATTCTCGTGGAACGAATACAGCATCCGGAACGTGAGCTTGTTGTGATGGTATTTCCGGTGGATCGGGTCCTGCTGGAAGTACTCCAGCGTGTCGTGCATCCATCCCATATCCCATTTGAAACCGAAGCCCAGTCCGCCGATGTAGGTTGGCCGGGAGACCATCGGGTACGAAGTTGATTCCTCGGCGTAGGTCTGAATATCAGGATGTTCGCCGTAGGCCTCGAGGTTGAAGCGCCGTAGGAACTCGATGGCTTCCAGATTTTCACGACCACCGAACTGGTTAGGAATCCACTCGCCCTCTTTCCGCGAGTAGTCGAGGTAAAGCATGGAGGCGACAGCGTCCACCCTCAGCCCATCAATGTGGTATTTGTCGAGCCAGAACATCGCGCTTGAGAGCAGGAAGCTGCGGACTTCCATCCGGCCATAATTGAAGATGAAAGTCTTCCAATCGGGGTGGAATCCCTGCCGTGCGTCCGAATGCTCAAACAAGTGGGTGCCGTCGAAGAAAGCAAGGCCGTGAGCATCCGAAGGAAAGTGCGATGGAACCCAGTCTAGGATCACCGCAATATTGTGCTGGTGGAGATAATCCACCAGGTACATGAAATCCTGCGGCGTTCCGTAACGTGACGTGGGAGAGAAATAGCCGGTCGTCTGGTATCCCCAGGAGCCGTAGAAAGGATGCTCCATGATGGGCAGCAGTTCCACGTGCGTAAAACCCAGCTTGGTGACATGATCTGCGAGGCGCGGCGCGATTTCACGGTAGGTCAGCGGGCGGTTGTCCTCTTCGGGTACGCGCATCCATGAGCCGAGGTGGACCTCATAGATGGAAATCGGAGCATGAATGGAATTAGCAGCGCCTCGCTTCTCGAGAAAAGCGGCATCATTCCACCTGTATTTGAGATCCCAGACGACGGAAGCGGTGCGGGGAGGATTCTCGGCGAATAAGGCGACCGGGTCTGCTTTATCGACCGTAAATCCGTTCTGGGTCGAGCTGATGTGGAATTTGTAAAGCGCGCCCTGCGTGATGCCGGGGATGAAGCCTTCCCAGATTCCCGAAGAGCCGCGAGGCTGAAGCTGGTGTGCCCCCGGATTCCATTGGTTGAAATCTCCGACTACCGAAACCTTGCGGGCATTGGGCGCCCAGACGCTGAAAATGGCTCCCTTGACACCGTTCGCTTCGGTAAGATGAGCCCCCATCTTCTCGTAAATACGATAGTGGCTGCCCTCGTTGAAAAGGTAGAAGTCTTCCGGGGTCAGAAGAGAAACGTCGTAGCGAACCAGGGCGGTGTCATCGGAGGTGGGCTTTGTCGGCATGCTTCGACTTAGTTTAGTCGAATTGGATGGCGAATAACGCTTTCCGCTTATGCCATACTAAAATTTTGCCGATAGAGTCAGGAGAAAGCCGTAGATATGGCGCAAATACGAGTGGTCGTCCTGTGGCACCAGCACCAGCCCTTTTATAAGGACCTGGTGACCGGGCAGTACCGTCTGCCATGGACGCGTTTGCACGCACTTAAGGACTACTACGGGATGGTGAAGTTGTTGGACGAATTCCCCCAGGTGCATCAGACCTTCAATCTGGTGCCTTCCTTGATCTGGCAGATTCAGGACTATGTCTCGGGGGAAGCGCAGGATCCTTTTTTGCGAGTTGCCAGCCGCCCGGCCCGGGATTTGACGCAGGAAGAACGCCGCTTTGCGCTGCAATATCTGTTTCAGGCGCATCCCGGTAACGTCATCGGGCGCTACCCGCGATACCACGAGTTGTTCGAAAAGTTCCGCAGCGCCGGCAGTCTGCCCGAACGCGCCGAAAAATACTTTTTGCCGCAGGAGTTTACCGATCTGCAAGTGCTGTCACAGATTGGGTGGTTCGACGAATACTTCCAGGAAGAGAAAGAGATTCTGGACCTGATCCACAAGGGGCGAAACTACTCTTTGGACGATCAGCGCCAGGTGATGAGCCGCCAGCGAGAGCTGCTAGGACGCGTCCTGCCCGCGCATGCCGAAGCGGCTCGCAAAGGTTCGATCGAGATTTCGACCTCGCCCTTTTACCACCCCATTCTGCCTCTCGTTTGTGACACCCAAATGGGAGCGGTTTCCACGCCTGGCCTCCCGCTTCCACTGAATCGCTATCGTCATCCGGAGGATGCACGCGAGCAGCTGCTCCGTGGTCTGGATCTTCTCGAAAAAGTTTTCGGGAAACGTCCTCAGGGAGTATGGCCGTCGGAAGGAAGCGTTTCAGAAGAGGTTTTGGGGATTGCCCAGAAACTGGGTGTGAAGTGGATGGCGACCGATGAGGGCGTGTTGGGCCGGAGCCTGGGGACGTTCTTCGCGCGCGATGCCAACGGCTATTTGAACTCCGACCTGGCTCAGCGCCTCTACACCATCTATCGCTATGAAAACTCCGGCACGGAAATGAATCTTGTTTTCCGCGACCACACCATTTCTGATCTGATCGGCTTTGTGTATTCCGGCATGCCTCCACAGGAAGCCGCCAACAATCTCATGCACAAGATTAGGCAATCAGCGCAACCCCTTATAACTATGGGGAAAGACGCCGTTGTCCCGATCATTCTCGACGGCGAAAATGCCTGGGAATACTATCCGCGATCAGGCCGCGAGTTCCTGCGCAGATTTTACGATGCGCTGCAACGTGATCCGCAAATCGAAGCCGTCACCATGACGGAGGCCATCGAGAGGCACAAAGACAAGGCCCATCTAAACTCTCTTGTTCCGGGTTCATGGATCAATGCGAACTTCAATGTTTGGATTGGCGCGCCGGAAGACAACAAGGCGTGGGACTACTTGTACGACGCCCGCAACTTTTATGATCAAGCGGCTCCGCGGGCCTCGGAAGCGCAACGTAAGCTGGCTTGGGAAGAAATCCTGATCGCTGAAGGCAGCGACTGGAACTGGTGGTATGGTCCCGAGCATCATTCCGCCAACGACAGCGATTTTGACGAACTTTATCGCAAGCATCTCTCGAACGTATATCAGGCATTAGGTGGAGTTCCTCCCGACTACCTGTCGCAGCCCATTACTGGAGCGGCGGTGCGGCCCGAGTTCACGCCGCAGAGTGCATACATACACCCGCGGATCACGGGTGATATGGTGCGCTACTTCGAGTGGATGGGCGCGGCCCGTCACACGGCGGACAAACGTTCGGGATCGATGCACGGCAAGCAGTTTCTGATGGACGGCGTCTATGCCGGGATTGATGAGGAATATGTCTATGGCCGGCTGGATTTCGCCGGGAAGGTGCCAGAGGAAGCGTTCGACCTGGTAGTCAACGTCGAATCATGGGCGACCCAGGGATCCGATCCGCGGCGCGACTTGCGGCTCGAAGTCGTCATTGATAATCGGCAGATCCGCTCGTGGAAAGTCACCGAAGTGGATGAAGGTGAACTCGCAAGGTCTGGCAGCGCGAATGATGAATCCAAGGTGGTGCTGGCACGCAACTTTGAATTTCGACTGCCGCTGACCTGGTTGCTAGCAGCGCCTCTGAATCTGCAAAAAGTCCGCGGGCCGAAGAGTTCGGAATCGCTGACAACGCGCTTACGATTGCGCTTCAGTTTATGGAAGAACCGTTTACCGGTCGATGCGCTGCCGCTAGAGGGTTGGATTGAACTGGAGTTGCTGGCGGAAGAAGATCTGCTGTCGGTTGGGGGATGAAATCACGCCGTTCGTCGTTCGGGATTCGCTGTTTGCAAGACTCCAATCTGTCGCGAACTCCGCTTTTCCGGCTAGCGAACGACGAACAGCGAAGAACGTTTGACTACTGACCGGCAGCTGCGCTGGACATCACCATCGTTCGATTCAGCTCCATCACTAGTTCGGTGCCCGCAGGCAGACTTGCGGAACGATGTTTCCCTAGCCAGTGTGCCACGGTTACGGTCGCTCCGACCATGCCGCCGATCAGCACGCCTTTCCCGCCTCCAATCAGGCCGCCAAACAGCATTCCTCCACCTGTTCCCACTCCAACCTCGGCAAGGTCTTTGCCGTCGTGGCCTGTACCTTTGAACCTGCCTTCCGTGTCAACGTCGGTCCCGCGTCCCCGATTTGTGTCGACCAGCGTCGCATTGAAGGTGAAGCGCTCCCCGTTGGGGAGAACCAGGTTTTCCGGGAGAATCGCGATCGAGGGTTTGCCGGCGATGCGCCGAGGCTCGTTGGACTTCGTTACGTGGCCTTCAATCGTGGTGCCGATCGGAATTACCGTTTTTCCATCAAGCACCACTGGTTCGGTGACTCTTGCTGAGAAGGGGTCGCCGGCCTTGGAGCTGAAGGTTGCCAGCGTGGTGTCGAGTTTCATTTTGACGGCTGTTCCGGTGGGCAGAGAAGTCTGCGCAACGGCGAAGGCCGAGGTAAGGAGCAAGCCTGCGAGCACAACGAGTTTTTTCATGCAGCCTCCTGAGATTTGTTATCGCCGGCGCCCCGCCGGCATCTATTGCAAATCGGAATCCGCACCTTTACTGCTGATTTTCCCAATTGCTTTTAAGACCTCGTCCAACGCAACCCTGTCGTTCTGGTTTTCGCCCCGGTAGATGTATTGCACCTGGCCATTCCGATCGATTACGAACGTTGCCGGATGGGCGATGTTCAAGGCATCCGTCGAGAACACGTTATGTACCCCATAGGCCTTCGTTACCGCGCGATCTTCATCGAGCAGAAACGGGACCGAGATCGGATGCTTCTCCAGAAACTTTTCTGGTTTCCACATCCCGTCGCGTTTTTCGGCTGCGATGAATGCCATCGGACGCTCCCGCTGCAGCCAGATCTTTTTTCCGTGACTCGAACTGAGCCATGCGTTTCACGCAGTTTGGTCACCAGGTGCCGCGTAAGAATTCGAGCACGAACGTACCTTGCTTCAGAAAATCTGTCAGACTGAACAAGCCCTCGCGATTGGCAGCCGATAACGAAAAATGCGGTGCAGTCGAGCCGATCTCGAGAGTGTCGGTCCGATCTTTCACGTTGAGGTGACTCTAAGCGAGGTAGAACTCCGGAACAATAACGGATGCGATACCGGCAGCAACGTTAGTGCAGCGGGGAAGGACCCGCGTCACACAGGGTTGTGCATGTCGGATACTGCTCTTGCCCTGCCAGTCCGATATAATCCGCTCTTTGCAGGCAATGGATCTACCACTCGCGAGTAATCGCACTTTTGACACGCTTTTCTAATTTCAATTCGAGGATGCACTGATGCCATTTACTTCAATTGCAGAAATCCATGGACGCCAGGTTCTGGATTCCCGGGGCAATCCAACGGTAGAAGCGGAGATTTTTCTGGATGGAGGAGCCACCGCGCGCGCCATTGTGCCGAGCGGCGCGTCCACTGGCGAACACGAAGCGGTCGAACTGCGCGACGGCGACGATCAGAAATACAAAGGCAAAGGAGTTTTGAAAGCCGTCGAGAATGTGAATGGAGAGATTGCGGAAGCTGTGGCCGGCACTGATGCCGCGGACCAGCGCGGACTCGATGCGCGCATGATCGAACTGGATGGAACCCCCAACAAAGGGCGTCTGGGCGCGAATGCGATTCTCGCAGTTTCCATGGCAGCCGCGCGAGCCGCCGCAAATGCTTGCGAACTTCCACTCTATCGTTATCTCGGCGGCGCAGCGGCGAACACGCTGCCCGTGCCGATGATGAACATACTTAACGGAGGCGCGCACGCCGATAACAATGTCGACTTCCAGGAATTCATGGTCATGCCCGTCGGAGCGCCGTCGTTTTCCGAAGCGCTACGCTGGGGCGTTGAAGTGTTTCATACTCTAAAGGGTGTCCTGAAGAAACGCGGCTACAACACGGCAGTTGGCGACGAAGGAGGCTTTGCGCCGTCAGTGAAGTCGAACGTCGAGGCCATCGAAGTTGTGCTCGAGGCGATCCAGCAGGCTGGGTACAAGCCGGGCGATGACATTGCCATTGCGCTCGATCCGGCAGCAAGCGAGTTCTATCAGGATGGCAAGTACGTGTTCAAGAAGTCGGACAAGTCGGCGAAGAGCTCCGACGACATGGTGCGTTTCTGGGCGAAGTGGGCGAATGATTATCCCATTGTTTCGCTGGAGGATGGACTCTCCGAAAACGATTGGGAGGGCTGGGCGAACTTGACCAAAGAATTGGGCGGCAAGATTCAGTTGGTCGGCGACGACATATTCGTAACCAACATCGAGATCTTCGCCAAGGGAATCGAGCAGGGAATTGCGAACTCGATCCTGATCAAGCTGAACCAGATTGGAACGGTCAGTGAGACGCTCGATGCGATTGACTTGGCACGGCGAAATGGCTACACCTCAGTGATCTCACACCGCTCTGGCGAAAGCGAAGACACGTTCATTGCAGATCTCGCGGTTGCGACGGGCGCTGGCCAAATCAAGACAGGCTCAGCCTCGCGTACAGATCGGATTGCCAAGTACAACCAACTGCTTCGGATCGAAGAGGAGTTGGGTGGAGCGGCGAAATTTCTGGGGATCAAGGCGCTGAACTACAAAGGATGAGCCGCACGAATGCATCCGCGTTATTCCGTGTAAATCTGCGGAAAACAATTTCGTTCACAGCCAGGAGTCGAAAGCCGAATCATGCCTCGTCCTAAACCTCTCGTCCTAATCATCCTCGATGGCTGGGGATATCGCGCGGAAACCAAGGCCAATGCCATCGCGATGGCGCGCAAGCCGACTTATGACCGTCTGCTGCGCGATTATCCCAACACGCTCATTCACACTTCTGGTCCGTTTGTTGGATTGCCCGAAGGGCAGATGGGGAACAGCGAAGTCGGGCATCTGAATATCGGCGCTGGGCGGATCGTTCACATGGATATCACGCGCATCGATCTGATGATCCAGAATGGAGAGTTCTTCTCGCATCCAGTGCTCGTCGAAGCGATGAAGCACGCGCGCACTGCGGGCCGCAAGCTTCACCTGTTTGGACTTCTTTCCGACGGAGGAGTGCACTCGCGGCAGGAACATCTCTACGCACTGCTCAAGATGGCCAAGCAGCAGGGAGTGGATCGCGTCTTTGTGCACGCCTTCATGGATGGACGCGACACGCTTCCGACAAACGGCGCTGGCTATCTCGAACAACTTCAACAGAAGATGCGCGAGTACAACTCGGGAAAGATCGCGACCGTGAATGGACGTTACTACGCGATGGATCGCGACCGGCGCTGGGAGCGCATCGCCAAAGCCTACGACGCGATGGTCAATGGCAAGGGCGAAGGTGGAACTTATGCCGATCCAGTGCAAGGGATGAAGGAGTCCTACAACAAGGGCGTGACGGACGAGTTCGTCCTGCCGTTTGTCTGCACAGACAACCGAGGCGAGCCGGTTGCCAGGATCGGTGATGACGATGCTTGCATCTGCTTCAACTTCCGCGCGGACCGCGTGCGCGAGATTACGCGCGCATTATGCCGAAACAGCGGGCTGAATGACAAAGGTGGGAGCGATCTTCCCGGAGCAGAAGAGTTGGATGCGACCATTCCGCGCGAGCGCGTGCCCAAGAACCTGAAGTACGTGTGCATGACGCGGTACGACAAGAACTTCAGTCTACCTGTCGTCATTCGTCCCGAATCGATGGCCAACATTCTGGCCAACGTGATGGGTGGTTTGAATATGCGCAATCTGCGCGTGGCTGAGACGGAGAAGTATGCGCATGTTACTTACTTCTTTAATGGTGGAGTGGAGCAGCCATTTCCGGGAGAGGAACGCGTGATGGTGCCTTCACCGAAGGTTGCGACTTACGACCTGAAGCCGGAAATGAGCGCTGCGGGAATCGCCGAGGCAGTCATCAAAGCCACGAATGACAGCGCGTTTGACGTGATCATCGTGAACTTCGCCAATGCGGATATGGTCGGCCATTCCGGCAAGATCGAGCCAACCGTGAAGGCCGTCGAGACAGTAGATGCATGCCTTGGACAGATTGAGAAGGCGGTTCGCGCCAAAGGCGGAGCGATGCTGATCACGGCAGATCACGGAAATGCGGAGATGATGATCGATCCGGCAACGGGCGGTCCGCACACCGCGCACACGACTAATCCAGTGCCTTTCATCGTGATGGCGGAAGATGCCAAACAATACACGTTGAAGCCAAACGGATCGCTGCGCGACATTTCGCCGACGATCCTGGGAATGCTGGGCATCACTGAACCGAAGGAGATGACCGGCAGTGATTTGCGGGTCAAGAAGATTGGGTGATCTGGACTTCCGATCAAACGCGTTTTACCGCAGAGACGCAAAGTACGCAGAGAGCTTCTTTGGCAAAAGCGATGATCCGACAGCGTTGATGCTTCTTTCGCATTTCTCAGTGTTTCTCCGCGTTTATCTGTGGGAGAGGAGTTGGCTTTCGATCATCCGATGACTCGATGACTAAGCTTCTTATTGCCGTTCACCATCCGTTCGACCAGTGGAATGCGCCTGCGTGGTTTTCCGAGCGGCTGCACAGTGACTTTCCTGAACTCGAGATTGTTCACCTTCCCGATTACAAGCGGCTCGACGCAGAGATTCCCGATTCCGAGGTGTTGATTGCGTGGTCGATTCGTCCTGAGCAGGTTCTCACAGCCCAGAAACTGCGCTGGATTCACTCCCCTGCGGCTGCTGTACACCAATTGATGTTTCCGGAGCTGATCAATAGCCAGATCACGCTCACGAACGCGCGCGAAGTCCATGGTCCGGTTGTTGCCGAGCATGTGATTGCGCTCGATCTTTGCACTGGCCAAGAAGATTCCTGGTTCGGTTCATCTTCAGCAGAAGCATGCTTGGGGACAACAAATCCTGTGGGACGAATTGCCGCGTGTTCGGGAGGTTGCTGGTGCGACTTTGGGTCTGCTTGGTTTAGGAAGCATTGGTCAGGCTGTGGTCAAGAAGGCGAAAGCTCTTGGAATGCGCGTGATTGCAGTGCGCGAGCATCCGGAGAAGGGAAGCGATGGCGCTGATATTATCGTCGGTCCTGCACAGATCGATAAGCTCTTTCGCGAGTCCGATTATGTCGTCCTGGCAGCTCCAGTCACTGACAACACAAAGGCAATCGCGAATGCGGAACGGTTTGCTCTCATGAAAGCGGGTGCCTGCCTGATCAATGTTGGACGCGGACAACTGGTCGATGAAAGTGCGTTGGCGCTGTGCTGCGCGAGGGAAGGATTGGTGGTGCTGCGCTGGACGTCTTTCCAAAGGAACCTTTGGCTGCGGATTCTCCTCTATGGGATCTGCCGAACCTGCTGATCACTCCTCACTCTGCTGCACTGACGGACAAATTATGGGAGCGACATTACGCGTTGTTCTCGGGCAATCTGCGTCGGTATCTTGCTGGAGAGACGTTGCTTGCGGTGGTGGATAAGAGGAAAGGCTACTGAACCAGCGCCGATCAACGCGTATCTACTCCAAATCCCAGGATAGCGTTGACTTCCACTGGGTCATTCCCCCGAAAGCTGGGCGAAACTTCCAGCTTTGCAGTGCTACCAGGATTTGCGAGGTGGTTTCGGCTGCTCCTGGTTCGAGCACCTTCACATCTTCAGTGTTCCGGACTTATCGAGGATGCAGGCTATGATCACGCGGCTTG
Source organism: uncultured Acidobacteriaceae bacterium (assembly GCA_963822545.1). Lineage (GTDB taxonomy): Bacteria > Acidobacteriota > Terriglobia > Terriglobales > Acidobacteriaceae > Acidiflorens. The sequence continues at coordinate 47,377 of CAWGIB010000006.1, read as the reverse complement.
GCCGCAAGTTCGCGGGCAGTTCCTTGCGCATCGGTTCTGGAGCGGTCAGTGGTTGCGTGGACGGATGCGCGACAGAAGATGCATCGGCGTATTGCATAACTGCTCTGCCGATGGACGTGTCGATGTAGATCGAGTAGTTGCGATCGCCTTTGAGGAGTCCGTAGTAGGCGAAAACTCCGCCCGAACGCGGAGTCGCTTCGATGGTGAAGCCTGAGCCTGAGTGGTTGTTGGCGGAAGAATGTCCGGGACCGTTGGAAGGAGAATCGCCATTCGGCGCTCCGAAGCTGGGAAGCGTGATGGTGGTTGTTCCGCCTTGCACAGAAACTCCTGGCATTGCGGGCGAACCGTTGGTTCCACTGCCTGCGCCTCCAGAACCTGGATAGGGCGATATTCCGGCGCGGGCGGTCGGGTCGGAACCGCGACCTGTGCCTTCTTTGCCTGCCCCTGAGCTTTCGCCTTGCATTCCGCTTCCCGGACCGTTGCCTCGACCGATTCCGTTTCCACCACCACTTCCTCCGAGTCCAGTTTTCGCGGTTCCGGTGGGAGACATGGCGATTGCGCCTCCTCCAGAGGAGTTCGGGCAGACCAACTTTGCTTCCTGGCTGACTTGAGACTACGACTGCGTTGCCTGCGGAATTTCCTCCTGCATTGGTTGGTGGAGACACCGCGGAACCGACGTCGAGCGGACCTCCAGTTCCAGAGCCTTGATTGCCTCGTCCAGTGCCGGAAAGCGCTTTGCCTCCTCCGAGAGTTGGTGGAGGTGGAACGACTGCTGCAGATCCAGAGAGATCAGATCGTCCAGTCCGCGATTGGGAGCCATTGCTTCCAGAACCATTTCCGAAGCTTGCTGGAGGAGGAACTACTGCGGAGGAAGAAGCGAGAGTTCCGTTGGAGGATCGTCCGAGTGATCCTGCGCTGTTGTTGCTTGGTGGAGGAGGAACTGGTTGCGAGCGCAGATCGCCTGTGCGCGTGCTTCCCCAACTATTGAGATCGTGACTGACCTCGGATGGTGGTGGAGCAACGACAGCGGGAGTTGGCAGCGACAACCTTGGATTGGCTGCGAGTTCGCGAGTTGGAGCGGAAACTGGCGGAGCGACAACCGTGGTGGTTTGCGTGACCGGGACGCGAGAGCTGGCTAAATCTCGAGGGACCTCTTTGGATAAGTCACGCGGAGCAGGCGCGACAACGGTGGTCGCGATGGAATTCGCGGCGCGCATTCTATCCTGCGCAACATTTGGTGCTGGCGCAACTGGAGAAGCAGTCAGTGCTGGTGTATTTCGCGAATTTGCGTGAGCGATTTCCGGTGCTGGAGCAACGACGTTTGCCGAGATAGCGTTCTTGTTGCGGGTCGACGAGGCGTTCAGTTCCGGTGTGGGAGGAACTGCGCTCAGGCTGGGCAATCTGGGCGATGCGAGCGAGGACTGTAATCCTTCGGCTGGTCGTGGTCCTGGATTGGCTTTGAAGGCGAGGAGATTGGCGACTGCGGAATCGCTGTGAGGCAGATTCAGTTTTGGAGCGTCAACGATCTTCTCTCCGGGTTTGTCTCCGCGCGCGACTTTGATGGTCTGAGTGCGATGGTGAGCCTGTTCTCCGCCTGCACGTCCTGATTTGCCCGATTGCGCTCCTCCGCGATCTTGCGTTTGCGGCAGTTCGTCTCCCGAGTAATAAATCACATCCCATTTGGGCTTTGGAGGAGGAGTGAATGGTTGAAGACTGGCGATATGTTCGGGAAGGACGATGACAGCGATGAGGAGAAGAGCTTCGAGTACCCAACTGACGAGCATTCCGCGGTAGGGAAAGATGCCGATTGGAGCTTCTCCGGCGAGAGCTTTGGGAGAGCGGGTGAGAGCGGGACGAAATGCGGTTTTGAATTCCTGCCAAGGCGAAGACCACTCGACGAGCAGATGCGGTGGTTCAGGCCAGACGATGGCAGTTTCGGGAATGGTCTCGACTTCGGTCACTGAGTGTGTTTCCTAGTTTAACTTCGATTTGGAGATAGGGGATGGAGGAGTTGAGAATCGCAAGTTCGTGATTGGAAGTTTGGAGGTGAGCCGTGAAGTGGCAGGAAGACTCCTCTCTGTCGATCTTCTTCCAGACTAATTCTCGCTAGACCTCTGATAAATAAGGGCCTTTCACGCGGCTTCGGTCTGGAGGGGGTGTTCGGTCAGGATATCGATGCGGTCGCCGAGCATGGTTTTGGATCCTACAACTGTCCCGACGGGGAGTTCGAGAATGGATGAGGCCGCGATTCGGATGGCGGCTACGCGCCAGGGTTTTAGTCCTTCTTCGATGTGGATGACGTAGCGTTCATGATCGAGATAGAGGGCGTCGATAGGGAAGCGCATAGCGAAGGTGTGGATACCGCGGGAAGGATTGATCCAAAGGCCGCTTCCGGGCGGGAATTCGGAGGAGTTGGTGGCCATCAATCCGCGGAAGCGTGTCCAGTGGGTCGCGGCGATCATGAGATCGGTGGCGAGGTAAGTGGAGCGAGTGCGGTTGAAGGCGTATTGTTTGGGCCCCTGCGGGGGCATGAAAGCTCCTTTGCGCTGGCAGCGGCTAAAGCCGTAGGTGTTGGAGAGCTAACGCGTCGCTAAAGCGCCGCTCTTCCACGGTGGTGCTAGCAGTCGTGCAGATCCAAAATTGTTATCTTCCGCGGCAGCAATGACAGGGCTGGAAAGGCAGAAGCTGGTTTTGCTCCCAAGATGCGCGATTAGCGTTTGCCTCCTCCGGTAATTGGCATTAGGAGACGCATTAGTTGAATTACTGCTGGGCCTACGGTTACGAAGATCAGGGAAGGCATTACGAAGAGGACGAGCGGGATGATCATCTTTACGGTTGTCTTGGCGGCTTGTTCTTCGGCGCGCTGGCGTCGTTCGGTGCGGAGGGAGTCGGAGTGGACGCGCAAGGCTTGGGCGACGCTGGTTCCGAAGCGATCGGTCTGGATGAGAGTGCCGACCAGGGAGCGAACATCTTCATCTCCGGTGCGGGCGGCGAGGTTGCGGAGCGCTTCGACGCGGGGTTTGCCGGCTCGGGTTTCGAGATCGAAGAGATGGAATTCGTCGCTCAGTTCGGGGTGAGCATGACTGAGATCGGCGCCGACACGCGTCATCGCCTGATCGAGCGGGAGTCCGGCTTCCACGCAAATCACGGTGAGATCGAGGGCGTCGGGAAGTCCGAGGCGGATACGCTGCTGGCGCTGCTGCATTTTGCGTTTGAGCAGGAATCGCGGAATAAAAAATCCGAAGGCGAAGAGGCCCAGCATCAGCAAGGGAGAGTCGAATCCGGAAACCAGGAAAACGGACAAAAAGCCGAGGACGGCGAAGAGTACGCGGAGTCCGCGGTAGATAGTGACGTGCTGGGCGTCGCGGTATCCGGCTTGAATAAGCCAGGCGCGAGTCTTTGAAACATCGTTGGGCGAGAGGGGAAGGGCGCGGCTGAGCGGGTCCAGTGCCTGCCGGACGCGGTCGCGCATGGGAGCTTTTTCCTGCGACTTGGGGCGCTGCCATCCAATTTCGCGCAGGCGCTCACCGAGGACCGAGGATGGAGCCATGGTAGCGGCACCGAAGGCGAAGACCACTCCTGCGATGGTTAGAAAAATCAAAATGGAGAGGATGATCACCATGGGTCAGACCTGAATCCTGATAATTTTGCGGATCACGAAATATCCCAAAGTCTGCAAGGTGATGCCGGCAACGATGAGAACGTGACCGAGCGGATCGGCAAAGAGCGGATGAATGAAGCCGGGATTGAGCATCACCATCAAAGTCACGATGGTGGGCGGAAGCCCCATCAGCAAGATCATGGTGAGGCGTCCCTGAGCGGTATGGACGCGCACCTGGCGGAGAATTTTGAAGCGTTCGCGGATGATGTGGGAGAGGTTGTCGAGGATCTCGGCGAGGTTGCCGCCGGTTTCGCGCTGCAGCATGACGGCGGTGACGAAAAATTTTACGTCGACGAGGGGGACACGCTCGGTGAGGTTGACGAGGGCGTCGCGAACGGGCAGTCCGAATTTCTGTTCTTCGTAGAGCTGGCGAAACTCGCCGGCAACTGGCTCGGCGAGTTCGTTGGCGATCATCTCAAGGGCGGTCGTGAAAGCATGGCCGGCGCGGACGGCGCGAGAAAGGGTGTCGATGGCCTCGGGAAATTTCTCCTCAAATTTCTGAAAACGTTTCGTGCGCATGTGGGAGGCGTACGCATAGGGGACGAAGAAGCCGAGGAGCAGGCCCACCCATCCAAAGATGATGTTGCCGCCGGCGATGAAAGCGATGACGGCGAGCCCGACGGCCGCGACTCCGCACATGATGAGGAAATTTCCGGCGCGGATATCGACGTTGCCTTGCGCCAGCATCTTTTGCAGCAAGGAGACGCGCTCGGAGCGGCGCAGGAGGGTGTCGAAAGCCGGGATGCGGCTCATCATCTCGTCGCGCAGGAGGGCGAGTTCGAGAGGGGCGCGGCCGGTTGTCTGGTCAACGGCAACGAGGCGGTCGCGAAGAACGCGCGCCTGGGCCTTGCGCTGGTCGAGGAGTGAGAACACCACGAAAGCGCCGAGGGCCACGACCATGAAAACGAGGAGGGCGATGACGACCAGCATCGACTAGACCTCCAACCGAGACTCGAAGATTGCGGGATTGAGACGGCAGCCTGCGGTTGCAAGGCGCTCGGCGAAGCGGGGAGCCCGGCCGTTGGAGTGGAAGGCACCGCGCACGCGGCCGCTTTCGTCAACGCCGCTGCGCTCGAAGACGAATACGTCTTCGGTGGTGATCATATCGCCTTCCATGCCGGTGATTTCAGCGACGGTCATAACTTTGCGGGAACCATCGGACAGACGGGCGATCTGAACGACGGCATGAATTGCGTTGGCCACCTGCTGGCGGACGGCGCGCTCGGGAATGTTGAGATTGGCCATCGAGACCATGTTCTCGACGCGGTTGAGAGCATCGCGGGGAGAGTTGGCGTGGACAGTGGTAAGAGAACCCTCGTGGCCGGTGTTCATGGCCTGCAGCATGTCAAAAGCTTCTTCGCCGCGGACCTCGCCAACCACGATGCGGTCGGGGCGCATACGGAGACTGTTGATGACTAACTGACGCATGCGGACTGCGCCCTTGCCTTCGATATTGGGGGGACGGGTTTCGAGACGCACTACGTGTTCCTGCTTGAGTTGCAGTTCGGCGGCGTCTTCGATGGTGACAATGCGCTCCGTGTTCGGGATGTATCCGGAGAGTACGTTGAGGAGCGTGGTTTTGCCGGCGCCGGTGCCGCCGGAGATCAAGAGGTTCAGGCGGCCCTTGACCATGGCAGAAAGCAGTTCGAGCATCTGGTCGGTCAGGGTCTTGTTATCGATCATGTTGCGGGAGGTGACGGGATCGCGGCCGAAGCGGCGGATGGAGAGACAGGCCCCATCGAGCGCGAGCGGGGGAATGATGGCGTTGACGCGGGAGCCGTCCTGCAGGCGGGCGTCGACCATGGGCGAGGATTCGTCGACGCGGCGTCCGATGCGGGAGACGATGCGGTCGATGATCTGCATCAGGTGCTGGTTGTCTTTGAAGGTCAAGCCGGTGATTTCGAGTTTGCCGGCGCGCTCGACGTAAACGCGATCGTAGCGATTGACGAGAATATCGGAGACGGTCGGATCTTTCAGGAGGGGCTCGAGCGGGCCGAGGCCGAAGATTTCGTCGAGAATTTCGCGGGAGAGACGCTCGCGTTCGGCAAAGCTGAGAGGAACGGCTTCGCTGTTGACGGAGTTGCGGATGAGGACGAGGACTTCCTCGCGGGCGGAATCGCCGGTGGAGCGGCCAAGTTTTTCGAGGTCGAGGCGGTCGAGGATCTTGCGATGCAGGTCGGCTTTGACCTGCTGGTATTCGCTGCGCTCGAAGGCTTGGAGGTTTGGCATGATTTTTATTCAGTAATCACCAGCTGTGAATCTTGCGATCGACTGCTTACGGCTAACGCTTATACCGCTTTCCGCTAACGGCTTAACTTGCTCACTTGTTAATTCTTACTTCCAACGTTCTACACGGTCTTGAACAGGGACCAGGCGCTGCGTTTCACTTCCAGATCGTCTTTTGTTAAGAGCGTTGCGAGGCCCGTGAAGGAGCGGGCGATTTCAGTATTGCTGGTGTTCATGACGGGAACTCCGCGATCGATGGCGGTGGAGACGGCGAAGATACTGGTTGGGAATTCGCCAAAGAACGGGAGCTCCAATCGCAGCCTCGGTCTCACCCTCATTGAATCCGGTCACCTTGCGATAGCGGTTCAAGACAAGGGCAAAGCGGTCGCGGGAGCCGCTTCTCACCGAGATACTGGGCGACTCGGCCGGCGCTCCAAAGAGAGGCGACATCGGCGTGGGCGATGAGCAGAATCTTTTCGGAGAGATTGCTGGCAAGACGGGTGGCACTGTCGAGACGCGACGAGGCGTCAACCACGACGTAATGAAACATGCCGACGATCATGTCGAACAAACGGGCGAAGTCGGATGCGGAGGGCTCGATGGGAATGGGGGTCGAGACTCCCGCGAGCACTTGCAGTCCGCGATCGTGGCGGACCATGAAACTGTCGAGCAGGGATGCATCGAGGCGGTGGAGGTTGGAGAGGGCGTCGGTAGATGGTGAAGGCCGGCTTCAGGTGCATGTGAAGGGCACAGTGTCCGAGGTGGGCGAGGTCGACGAGAGCGGTCCGCGGATTAATCGACTGCAAGGCGATAGCGAGGTTGACCGCAACGGTGGTGGCGCCGGCACCGCCTTTGGCGTTCACGATGGTGAAGACCTTACCGCGAGAAGACTCGCGTCCGGGCTTGCGACGGGTGGCGGAGAGACGGACGAAGGCTTCCAGCAGATCGGTAGTGTTGGGCGGACGCTCGAGATACTCGCGAACACCTGCACGCATGGCGCTCACGATGAGTTGCGGCTGAGTCATGGGGCCGACGGCGAAGATGGCCGATTGGGGAAATTCCTGATGAAGCACTTCGAGAGCGCGCAGCGCTCCGGCGATGGCGTCGACAGCAAGATCGACGATGAGCACTTCCGGCGAGAAGGCTTGCGTCCTGCGGACGACCGGATCGGAGGGGGTGAGAGGCAGAGAAGCGTTGGAGCACGACAGTTTGAGCGACGCCGGTTCCATCCACCAGGACTTGCAAGACGGCGCGTTGATCATTGTCGGTGGCGAAAATGGCTACGGACAAGCCCGGCATAACTGGACCCCAGTACCCCTATTAGACCACGGCGAGACGCCATCGATGCCTACTTATCGGTGGCAGTAGGCTTTTTGCCATCAAATTTCTGCTGATCCAAGAAAGGCTTTGGATTCGTAGGAGTTCTCGGTTCGGCTGGCGCTCGGCGAAACACGGCGCGCCGTGCAAAGAACCATTAACTCCGAATTGCTCTTCTGAGCACTCTTGCTACGGAAGAAATTGCCGAGGATAGGAATGTCGCCAAGCCCCGGAATCTTATTCATGATGTCGGTGACGCGGTTATCCATGAGCCCGGCGATGACGAAGCTCTGGCCATCCTGTAATTCGAATTCGCTGTCGGCCTTGCGGGTACTGAGGGCAGGGATGGTGGTGCCGGAGACGGTAACTGCATTGGTGAAATCGAGCGTGCTCACCTCTGGCATAACGTGGAGATGAATGTTGCCATTCGGCTGGATGACGGGAGTGAATTTCAGGCGCACGCCGAACTCGCGAAACTGGATGGTGACGGTGGAGAGGCCGGTCGCATTGGGCTGGACGACAGGGAAGGGAAACTCACCGCCAGCGAGGAAGCTGGATTCCTTGCCATTGACCGCGATCAAATTCGGCTCAGCCAGGATTTGAAGAAGGTTGCGCTCTTGCAGGGCCTGGATGACGCCACCGAGGTGCACGTTGGGGTTGAAGAAAAACAGGTTCAGCAGGTTGGCGACGCTGGTCTGGCCGGTGAAGCCGCCGCCGGTGGTTCCCGGTCCGGTGCCGGTGCCGCCGATGGTGTAGGGGAGCGGGCTGGTGGTTTGCCGCCGAACTGGCCGGTGGTGACGTTGCCGATAGTGTTGCCGGCTCCGGTGGAGAAAAGGTTGATGCCGAGCTGAGTAAGCGCGGTGCGATCGACTTCCGCAAATTTCACTTCCAACAAGACTTCGTCGGCTCCGACTGGTCCGAAGGTCAGAACGTTGACGACGTTTTTCGAATAAGCGGTGGCCAAAGCCCCGGCATGCTTGGCGACATCCTCGGTGGTTACGTGTCCGGAGAGGACAATTGCGGAGCGGGATGGGGTGACGTCAATTTTCTCGGCGGGGAACAGTTTGTGAATCTCTTCGGAAGCGGCGGTGATGTCGACGTCCACGCGCAGGTCGAAGCTTTGGGAGCGTTCGAGTTCATCCCAGATAAGAAGGGAGACTTCGCCCGGAGCAAGGCCGTTGACCAGGACTTGGGTTGGTGTGATGACCAGGGCGTCGGCGACAGCGGGGTCGGTAACGGAAACACGCTTAAGGCGTCCGGTGGTGTTAATAAGGAGAGATTTGCCGACCATGACGCGGAGAGGGGCGCCTCCAAGAGTTTCGGGCGAAGTGGTGGAGGCAGCGGGCGGAGTCTGGGTCGTGTCCGGGGGCGTCTGCCCGAAGATTGGGATCGCAGCAAGAAGCAACGCGGCGGTGACCAGCGTGAAGGCTTTCATGAATGCGAACCTCAGCGAGGAATCTAGAAAAAATTTCTTGAGACGATGATCGGAAACGAATCGTAGCAGCATTGGCCGATTTATTTGTTTTCCTCCGGGAATTTCGTTTCATCCCGTTTGCTGCCGCGAATCATCTCAACCTGATAGGGTGCCGGGGCGGCCGAAGGAACGGCTTTGGCGACTACCTTGTGAGGCTTGGTGCTGGTGGCTACCGGTCGCGGCGCTTCTCCCGGATACAACGAACTGTTGCGGGTGGCAGCGGTCCCGCCTTGTTTGGTATCGAGCGGATTACGCAATGACAACTGAATGCGGCCTTCCTGGGAGGCGAGGGTCAATTTTTGTGCATCGTCAGGAGAGACGAGGAGCGTGATGACGCTGGCATTCTGAGTTTCGCCGGTCATGACGCGATCCAGAAGGCTGCGGCCGACGGCGATTACGGCGACATTTTCGAGGACGGTGGTGGTCTGCCGCTCGTTGCTGGAGCCCTGATTGCCGGTGGCGAGAACGTCCACGCGCGTGCCGGGTTGAACGAAACCGGCGACGGAAACGACATCATTGACGCGGACAGAGACCGCGCGCATTCCGGGAGGAATCATGGAAGGCAAACCAGCGCCCGCATCTTCGGCGGCCAGTTTACTAGGCAGAATGAATTCGCCCTTGCTGATGGGAAGAACAGCGCCGCGCCCGATTACCTGAGACTTACGAGAATAGGTGTTGGGAGGCACGCTCGATAGCGGAAAGGAGGCCAGACGAACATCTCGGTCCGCTAATTTCGAACCGACCTGGATGTCGTTAGCGGCGACCAAGACTTGAGTCGAACCTTCGTTGCCTCCGAATCTGGAGGCCTTCAGTTGGTTGAAGACCGTAAAGCTGGCGAGGAGGCCGATGGCGAGGGCGAGCCCTCCGATCATCAAGAGTCGGGTACGATTCATTCCTCTCCTATACCAAGCAAGCCTGAGCGCAATCAGTCGCGGTTCAGCTTAGGCCATGCCCGAAGTGGCGACTTCGGCAGGGTGGGGCGGCCCCTACTGGAGTGAGCTGCCTACCTGCGAGAACACTGTGTTGGCGTTGGTTCCAATCAGACGAACAGTGCCAATTACGATTACCAGAATTACCGCGAGCATTACGGCGTATTCGGCAATGTCCTGGCCCTCGTCATCAAGCCACAAGTGTTTCAACAAGTCTGTCATTCGAGTCTCCTTCGAATCTTGAGCGAGCTTAGGATTTCTTAGCGGACAACCACTTCCGCAACTAAGAGAAATCTCTGCCACGGTGAAGTTGGGTTATCTCACGCGAGACTCGGCGGTGCGAGAGCCTGACGAGAGACAAAACTCTTCTTAAACGTGGCGCTAGTTTCGCAGATTCGGAATAAAAACATTATACATTTTTTCACTTTTGTGACATTTAATGTGGGAAAAAGGGGTCTGGGCACCCTAATGGGGCCTTTTGGGCCTAGTGTCAATCGTCCCTCCGGGACTCCGAAGGTTCGGCTTTTGGTTCCCAGCGCAGAAGCGCTGGGCTATTCTCGGGCGTCCTTCCAACGGCTTTGCCGCTAGGGCTTTGGATTTCTGAGTTGAGCAGTGGAGCTGATGTCAGTCACCCCTCCGAGACTTCGCCGCTGCCCCCTTGAGTTTCCCATCGAAGCAGTCGGGCTGTTGTCAGTCATGCCTGCGGGACTTGTGTTACGTCTTACGAAGACGACTGCTTGGGGATCGCGATAGCGCGGGGTCCATTTTGGATTGAGTAAGAGAGCTTGGGCGAGGGCTGTGTTGGGCGGGATCAGGATGGTTTGCACGCTGTAGTTGTCGAGGACCTTTTCCCATCCGAGGTGAAGGTGGATGACGGTCTGGATGCAGTCGCGCAGGAGAGCGTCGCCATAGAGGTCGGCGCGCCCGTCCGCGAAGACCAGATATTCAGGATGTAGCTTCCAAATCGCGTACCCCCCCCAGTCATAGAAGATGAAAGCGCGCTGGGATTGAGGATTGGCCTGCAGGAACGTGACGGCTTTCTCCGGAAACAGCGCAGCCTCGGTGGCAGGCTGATTGTGCGCGAGACTGATCCACCGGAATAAAGCAAAGAAGGCGAGCAAAACGAGGGTGATGGGATTGAAAAAAATCCGGCCTCGTCGTTGAGAAGAAGAAGGTTGGGTCGCGAGCGCGGCCGAGGTCGAGTAGGAATCGAGCGTCGCTGCGATTACGGGGATTGCGAGCAGAATAAAGATAGGGATGTGGCGCACCGCGTCGAAGGCGGCGATGGCGGTGAAGAGCAGTGGTAAAAGCACGCGTCCCTTAAGTGGGGAGCGCGAAACGGCGAAGGAAACAATCAGGAGTATGAAGACGAGCAAGAGCGGAAAGTAGAGTGGCCGATGAAAGTCGGGCGAGAACCACTCGACGATATACGTACGCATGCCGTGCGAGCGCAAGGTGTCGAGCGGGTAGCGGTAGAGTTCCGCACCGGATGGATTGAGGGGGACGAGCGCCATGCAGGCGAGCGTCACCAACAGGACGCGAAGAATGGTGAGGCGGGCTTCGCGCCAGGGAGTGGTGCCGGTAGCCGTCTCAAAGATCAGGCCGACCGCATATAGAAGAAGGAGAGCGGGACCAAGAGCGAATCCGGCGTGGAGGTTGAGCCATAGAAGAAAGAGCGGAGGAATCCAGAGCAAGAGAAGGGGACGGCGCTCGCCGCGTTCGAGAAGCCAGAGGAGCAAGCTGGCCAGAGTAAAGGTAAACATCTGGGGCCGCGCGCCCCAACTAGGAGCAGATGCCCAGGCTCCGAGAACGGTTGCGGCAGCGGCCCAGTGCGACTTGCCGGGCGTGCGGAGATAAAGGAGCAGAAATCCGCATGTCGTGATGATCGCGGAGAAGATGATGAGCGCCGACGGACCGCCATGATTCCGGAGTTCGAAGAGGGTGATGTCCGACAACCATTCGTGCGAAACCCAGGGACTGCCGCTGCGGGTGAAGGAAAAAGGATCGGTGTGCGGGACGTGAGCGTGTTCGACGATCCACTGTCCGGTGCTGAGGTGCCACCAGAGGTCGGGGTCAGTGGCGCTGCGCGCCGTCATCGCGAGCAAGCCGAATAAAAGGATTCCTGCAAAGAACGCGCGCTTGCTGGCGAGAATGTTCATTGAGAGCGGACGCGGCAATTATAGAATCAGTGCGATCTTGAAGGCTCCAGAATGGCATTGGACACATTTCGACGCACAACTGGGAGCAAAGAAAAGCTGGCAGGAGCGTTTCTGCTGGCGTGTGCGTTGGCGAATGGCGCGGCAGTCGTGCGGTTGTTGCCTTTGTTGCGCAATGGCTATCAGGATTTCACCATTTTTTATGGGGCGGGCACGGTGGTGCGCAGCGGCCGGGCAAGTCAGCTTTACGATCTCGGGGCGCAGTATCAGGTGCAGAAACAATTTGCGCCGAATGTGGCGATTCGGCAGGCGGCGCTTCCTTTTAACCATCCCCCCTTTGAGGCGCTGCTGTTTGTTCCTCTTTCCTATTTGAACTACTGGCCGGCCTACCTGGTTTGGACGCTTGTGAATGTCGTTTTGGTGGCGCTGAGTTTGGGCGTGATGAGAAGGGCATTTCCGGAGATTACGCGACTGAACGTGTTGCTTGTGATTTTAGCGTGCGCCGGGTTCGTGCCTTTGCTGATGGCGCTAGTGCAGGGGCAGGACTCTGTTTTGCTATTAGCTCTAGTGACACTATCGGTAGGGGCGTTGGTGGCGGAGCGCGATGTGTGGGCAGGTGCGGCTTTGGGAGTGGGACTGTTCAAGTTTCAGTTCGTAATCCCCTTCATGCTGATTGTGGTGGTGCGGAGGCCGCGTGTGCTCCTGGGATTTGGTGCAGTCGCGGCGGCGGTGGTTGCGATTTGTTCCATGATGGTCGGATGGAACGGGTTGCTGGGTTACGGTCGCTTCGTTTTCGGAGTGGAGGGTCATGGTAGTGGTGGCGCCATCATCGCATCCATGCCGAATGTTCGCGGACTACTCGCGGGAACGCTGGGCGTGCATGATGCCAGCAGGCTTACGCTGTGGTCCAACATCGCGGTGTCGTTTACGGTGCTGGGAGTCGCGATGTGGTGGGTGAGCAGGAAGGAAATGCCGCTCCGGAGGTTAATCGTAGTGGCGAGCGTGGTGAGTATGCTAGTGAGCTATCATGCGCTGATTCAGGATGTGACACTTCTGTTGCCGGTTGTGATTCTGATGTTGGCTGAGGTGGCGGCGGATGCGATCGACGGTTTTTGGGAGCTGATTTTTCTCATGATGGCTTACACGATTTTGTTGGCTTCTTCGGTTTGGCCTTGGATGACTGCCTGGTGGTTTGTGCCGGTAACGATGTGGGTTTCCCGAGACAGGAAGAGTGAGGGAACTGTGGATAGAATAAGCCGTCTCATTTGAGCCATGACTATGACATCGAGACTCCGCAGCTGGGTTTTTGCGGCGGCACTGTTGTGGATGGCGATTGTCAATGTCTTTACCTTATGGGAAGCGCGTGGCTCGATTGGGAAGGGCTATGAGGATTTCACGAATTTTTACACTGCCGGCACGTTGCTGCGCAGGGGAATGGGCACCGACCTTTACGATACCGCGGCCCAATGGAAGGTCCAGCAGGAATATGCTGCCGAAGTAAAGTACCGCAAGGGCCCGATGCGGTACATGCGGCCTCCATTCGAGGCTGTGCTTTTTTCGCCCTTCGCCAAATTGCCTTATCCCAAGGCGCTGTTTTTCTGGACGTTGTTCAAACTTGCCCTTCTTGTTGCGCTTCCGTTCGTGGTGGTGCGCGATCGACCATGGAAAGAAAGTTTCCCAATCTGGCTGACGACCGTCCTCGTTCTTGGCACATTTCCCGCATTCATAGATATGCTGCTTGGCCAGGACGCTGTGCTAGTGGCGTTCCTGTACGCAATCGCATTCTGGCAGCTCGACACCAGCCGGGACGCTGGAGCGGGCGCCACGCTGGGTCTGGCGCTCTTCAAGTTTCAGCTCGTACTTCCTTTCGTCATCGCTCTATGGATCGCGGGCCGCAAACGGATGTTACTTGGCTTTGCACCAACAGCGCTGGTCCTCGCTGTTGTTTCCGCTTTCATCGTTGGCTGGCGGGGGCTGTTATCTTATCCGCGCTATCTGCTGACGCTGAACCAGTCAACCGGTGTGGGGATTTTCCCCCGACTCCAGATGACTCTGCGTGGGCTGCTTACGCTTTTCATGGGAGGCTCGCCCTATCCGGGACGCATTCATTGGGTGCTGTTACCGGTTGCGATTGCGGCCATTGTTTACGCCGGCCTGCTTTGGCGAAGGGCGGGACGGCGTTTCCTGGCCGAGGGATTTGCACTGGCAGCCATCGTCGGCATCGTCACCAGCTACTACGCCTACAGCTACGATTTGATGTTGTTGATGGTGCCGCTGCTAGCCATGCGTACTCGGCCAGACGACGCTCCAAGGGCGGATAAATTCACGCGATACTTGGAGGTGGCGGGATTGTTGATTCTACTGTTTACACCTGCGCCCTGGTTTGCAAGGGATCTTCACAAGCAATGCCTCATGACTCTTCCATTACTGGCCTTGGCCATGGCCTTGGCGCGGAGATTGCGACACGCGAGAGAACGCATAATCGCGGAGCAGAGAGTGTCCTTGACGGCGGGCCCCGCGTGACCTCAACGTCCGGCTTGACATTGTTTCGTCACTGGAGGTGGGGGCTGCTTTCGGCTGCATGCGCAGCGGGAATGTGGCTGTTTGCGCAACGAGTATTGATTCCTTATCAGGTATCTGATGCTGCCGCGCATGGCCGGCCTCGCGGGAACTTGTCGGATTTGTATCCGCGATGGCTGGGCGCGCGGGAACTGCTGCTACACGAACGCAACCCCTACAGTCCTGAGGTTACGCGCGAAATACAGGCGGGATATTATGGGCGTCCTCTGGATGCGGCGCGTGCTGAAGATCCGCGCGATCAGCAAGGTTTTGCCTATCCCGTGTATGTTGCGTTCCTTCTGGCTCCCACGGTGGGACTACCTTTTGAGTATGTACAGAAGGGATTCTTTTTTCTGTTATTCGTACTGACGGGCGCGAGCGCGCTGATCTGGCTGCGAGTGCTGAGGTGCGCGGCGTCGTTCTCCACGAAGATAGTTGTGCTGGTGTTGACGCTGGGCAGCCTGGCGGTGATGCAGGGGCTCAAACTCGAGCAGATGAGTTTGCTGGTTGCCGGGCTGATTGCAGGGGGAATGCTCCTTCTTATTAAGGACCATCAGGTCGCTGCCGGAATTGTGCTGGCGTTGGCGACGATCAAGCCGCAGCTGGTGATTTTTCTGCTGGTTTGGCTTGGGATGTGGACGCTCGCAGATGTACGGCGGCGATATGCGTGGGTAGCGTCGTTTCTGGTGACCTTGGCAATTCTTTTTGCGGCGTCGGAACGGTACGTGCCGCATTGGGTTTCGAGCTTTCAGCAGGCTGTTCGTCAATATCAGAGCTACACGGGCGCGATGGGGGTGATGGAGAAGCTCGCAGGAGTTGGCGCGGGGTGGGTGCTTGAGGTGCTCGCGTTCGGGATGATGCTGGTTCTCTGCTGGAGGCACCGGAGGGCAGACGAAAAGTCCTATGGTTTTGCGTTGACCATCGCGATGGTGCTGGCGGTGACAGTGCTGCTCGCGCCAACGTATGCGGTCTACAATCAGGTCCTATTGATTCCGGCAGTGCTGGCGGTGGCGGCGGCCCGACGCGAGGTTTGGGAACAAGGAAGAGCGAGCCGTGTGCTGTTCGTCGCGTCGGCGGTTGGCGTTTTGTGGCCTTGGGTGGCGAGTGTAGGGCTGGCGACATTGTCTTTCATCTTGTCCAGCGAAACAGTGGAGCGCGGGTGGGCGGTGCCATTCTGGACGGCGTTGTTCATCCCCGTGGGAGTGGCGGCGATGATGCTGATATTCCCTTGGGAAACGACAATTGGTGCGTCGGCAGAGCCGGGTACGTCGTAGAATGCTGTGGGGCCGTGTCAGTGTGGCACGGGAGGTCGGGAGAACCAAGGGTAAATGTCCGCGTCATCTCATTCTGGAATTTCGAGCATCTTCCCGGTAGCGATTTTCGTGCAGGGAAGCGAACAGCAGACGTTGTCGCTGAACCACACTCCATACACGGTGGGGCGCAAGGTGGATCGCGACCTGGTGATTGCAGACCCGCGCGTATCGCGCGAGCATGCCCAGATTGTCGCGGAGAATGGCGAGTTTTTCGTCGTCGACCAGGGCAGCAAGCACGGTACGTTTGTGAATGGCGAGCGGATCGACCGCCACAAGCTGCAACGCAACGACCGGTTGGAGTTTGGAGCGCGCGACGTTGCTTACTTGATTTTTCATCCTCTACATACGACGTCGAATACGGCCCGCGAGTTCCTGAGCCAGATCTCAGGGATCCAGATTGCTCCCGAGGCAAGCGATCTGGAAAAACTGACGCTCTTTATGGAGGCGGCGCGCAAGCTCAATACGATTGGAGTGCTGGATGAAATTCTGGTCACGCTGCTGGAAGCGACGCTCAAGCTGACGCGCGCGGAGCGCGGATACATTTTTCTTGCGCGACACGGCGGGTACTCTGACGCTGGCGGCGGGGCGGAATTCGAAGAGGCGAGGCGTTGCTAGACGACACGACGATTTCGAAGTCGGTGCTGGAAGGGGCGCTGACGTCGAATTCCGAATATCTGGTGACCGACACGAGCCAGATGCTGGATGTGCAGCAGCGGCAGAGCATTGTTGCATTCGATTTGCGGACGGTGATCTGCATGCCATTGCGCAAACCGATGGTGCAGACCACGCGGGAAGGTGGCGCGGGATGGGCAACCGTCGGTCGGCGAAGTGATGGGAGCTCTCTACGTGGATTCGCGTTTTGCGTCGCGCGACATCACGAGTGTGAGCCATGACATTTTGCGCGCGATCGCGACAGAAGCGGCGCAGCTTATCGAGAACGCGCGACTGGTGCAGGCCGAAGAAGCGGGACGTCGCTACCAGCAGGAGCTATCGATTGCCGCGCAGATTCAGCAGCGGCTGCTGGCGGTGACGTTGCCGGAGGTTCCGTTTGCGCGCGTGCTTGGTCGCAATATGTCTTGTAAGGAAATTGGCGGCGATTTTTTTGAGGCTGTGAATACTCCGGAAGGGTTGGCGGTGGTGCTGGCCGACGTGAGTGGCAAGGGAGTTTCAGCCGCGCTGCTGGCTTCGATTCTGCAAGGAATGGTTTATTCGCAATTGATTTCCGGGATGCCGCTTACGGAGATTGTGGCGGCGGTGAATCGCTTCTTCACCTACAAACATATCGGTGAAAAGTACGCGACTATGATCATTACGCGGTTGCGCAACGATGGCGATCTGGAATACGTAAATTGCGGACACATTCCTCCGGTATGGATTTGCGGCAACGAAGTGTTGCGGCCGTCGCATGGAAATTTGCCGGTAGGGCTTCTGGCGGATGCGACGTATTCGAGCGATCGTTGCCAGATGAAGGCGGGCGACCGGCTGATTCTGGTGACGGATGGTGTGACGGAAGCGGAAAACGCGCGCGGGGATATGTTCGACAGCGAGCGTCTGGAACGGGTCGCGGGGAAGAGCCAGTCGATGGAAGATATTTTTTCGGCGGTGGCGGATTTTTGCGGCGGGACGCCGTTGAATGACGATTGCACGGTGGTGGAGTTGGCGTATACGGGGGATTAAGCGGCTCACCGGGGCTAAAGCCCACATTCGTTTTATGCGTTTACGCGGCCCTGAAGGGCCGCTCTTCCACGGTGATTCCCGTCTTAATTTGGCGACCCCATCTTATTTTGCTGCCTTGTGAATATCTACGGTTGACCAGGTTTTGTCGGCGGCGTGGCAAAGTTTTTCTATCTGGCAGTCGGCGCACTTTGGACTTCGGGCCACGCATAGTTTCCTTCCGTGCCAGATCACTTCGTGAGAAAAATCTGTCCAGCGATCGCGCGGGATGATGCGCATCAGATCCTGTTCGATTTTTATAGGATCTTCGTGGTCGGTGAGTTCCAACCGGCGGGAGATGCGGGTCACGTGGGTGTCGACGACGACGCCGGCGTTTTTCTTGAACCATGTTCCGAGGACGACGTTCGCGGTTTTGCGCGCGACGCCGGGGATGGTCAGCAACTCTTCGATGGTTTGCGGCACTACGCCGCCGAAGTCGGCGATGAGTTTGCGGGCCGCTCCCACGACGGATTTTGATTTGTTGCGGAAGAAGCCGGTGGAGCGGATGTCAGGTTCGAGTTGTTCTGGCTCGAGCGCGGCGAAATCTTCCACCTTCGGGTACTTCTCGAAGATGATCGGTGTCACCATGTTGACGCGTACGTCAGTGCATTGTGCGGAGAGGATTGTTGCGACCAGCAATTCCCATGCACTGCGGTGCGTAAGGGCGCACGTCATGTGCGGATACATCTGGTCGAGTCCGGCGATAATCTGGCGGACGCGCTCAGGATTCAGGGGATCGTAGCCGGATTTCTTCGCCGTGGACTTGGCGGGCTTCGGTGGGCGCGGAGGCGCCGGACGCGAAGGTGTGCGAAAAGTTTTTGATGAAGTGCTTTTAGCGGGACGGATGCCTTCGTGGCGTCCACTGCGGCTGGGTTGACGCGGCACGTTTCCGCGGGGCATCGGTTCCTCCTGGGCAGAGTGTCATGGTAACAAAGGGTGCGGCTATTTTCCGCGTTTAGGTGCGTGCCGCTGGAGACAAATGCACAGATGCTTCGCTTCGCTCAGGATGACAATTGAAAACAGGGTGTTGGCGATTAGTGGATGAGGCGGGGCGGGTGATTGACTGGTTCCAGCCCGGTGAGTAGTCTGAAGCAACACAAAATTATGGCCGTCAAAGGTATTAAGCTCGGACAAGTCTGGCGTCAGGATGCAAGTGGCCAGGATTATCTCGTCACCAAGGTGTATAGCGAAGTCTTCACGCAGTACGCGGTATTACGGCGCGCCGAGGTCAATGCGCCCGATGCGCCCGTGGTGAAGGTGAAGGTCGCCAAGTCTGCGGATGGAGTTGCTCTGCCCGGATTCAGCTTCACGCAGGAGGGGGCGTTCTGAAGAACAGGGCTCTAGGCGTTGGGCTTTAGCGTTCGGCTCTCGGGTTGGACTCTCTGCTCCGAGGTCCCACACTTATTGCCAGAGCGTGGAGCGTGACAGCCGAAATCCTAAAGCCCAAGGCGTAATGCCCAATCCATGACTGAAAAAATTCTTGGCATTCTATTTGTTTTCATTTCGCACTTGATTGCTGTTACCGGATACGGCGGCATTGTGATCCTGATGGCGATCGAGTCGGCATGCATTCCTCTGCCTTCGGAACTGATCATGCCATTCGCTGGCTACCTTGTTTATCAGGGATCGATGAAGCTGTTGTGGGTCGCGACCATGGGTGCGATCGGATGCAATCTGGGGTCGCTGGTTGCGTATGAGATCGGGTCGTATGGCGGTCGGCCGCTAGTGGAGCGTTACGGACGCTGGATTCTGATGGGACGTCGGGAACTGGATATGGCGGACCGGTTCTTTCACCGTTGGGGAGAGATGGCGGTGTTTGTTGCGCGATTGCTTCCGGTTGTGCGGACGTTTATTGCGTTGCCTGCGGGAGTGGCGCGCATGCCGCGCGGTAAGTTTCATCTTTACACGTTCCTGGGGTCGTGGCCGTGGTGTTTAATGCTCGCCTACCTTGGGATGAAACTGGGCGAAAACTGGCGATCACTGGGTCAGTATTTTCACAAGATGGACGCGGTGATTGGAGTACTGCTGCTTGCGGGATTTGCGTGGTTTGTGTGGTCGCACTGGAAAAATCGGATGAGCGCGGAAGCGAGTTAGACGGTCGCGACGGCGGTTCGGGCGAGGGGATGGACGCTGCACGCAAGGTGCATAGATCCTTCGCCGCGCTCAGGATGACACTTTGGCCGTGCTCTGTGGCGTCAAGGCTCAACAGGTTTGGCTAGTTGTGATGAGACGATTTTCCAGTCACTGTTTCTCTTCAGCAAAACGTCTAAATAGATATAGCGCTCGTTGAAGCGCTTTCCCGCTGATTCCACTTCGTCGGATTCCGAGCCATGCACGACCGCGGTGTCTCCGAAGATGCGGATTTTTCTTCCGGTAGAGACGATCGAGGGGTAGCGGATGTTGCCGGAGCGAAAGTTCTGGAGGATCTGCGCGCGGGTAAGAGGGGCGCCGGATGGGCCATACTGTACGTAGTCTTCGGCGAAGATTTGCGACAAAGTTTCGACGTCGGCGGTCATTAGGGCCTTGTCTCCTGCTTCGAATAAGGCCTTGATTTGCTGTTCATCGTTTTTCGCGGACATGGTGGGCCTCCGACAATTTCATGTGAGCATAACGGAACTCGCGGACGGAATCACTTTCAGAGAGCGGCGTGATGTGGTATCTCTCAAGCAGTCGGAGCGGATGTGAGCGCAAAAGTTGCGGCCGACATAATGGGGTTGGATGGGATTTCTGAGTTATCTGCGATCTCCGTGGGGTTTCTTGCTCATTGGATTGGCGATTGTGCATTTCATTCGTAGGCGTCCGGATAACTACTGGTTATTTATCATTCTGTTCTTGGGACCGCTTGGCGCTATCATTTATCTGGCCGTTGAGGCCCTCCCCGATGTTGGCCTGCTTGGCCAGTCATTCAAAGTGTTTCCGCGCCGCAAGCGCATCCGGGAGCTCGAAATGATCGTTCGGGATAATCCTTCCGCGGGGAATTACGAAGAGCTTGGCGATCTTTACATGGACGACGGCAAGTTTGCCGCCGCGCGCGCCGCGTTTGATCGCGCGATTGCGGCACGCGCCGATACGCTCGACCCTTTTTACCGGCGCGGCCTGTGCGCGCTGCAGCTTGGAGACGCTGCGGGGGCTTTGCCGGATCTGGAGCGAGTGGTCGGAAAAGAATTCGATTATGACTTTCAGCGTGCGGCGGGCCTGCTGGCACACGCATATGCCGAGACCGGACAAAGGGAGAAGGCGAATGAACTTTTCCGGCGGGTGACGGTTACTTCGACCTTGTCAGAAACTTATTTGAATTATTCAGAGTTGCTCGCATCGGAGGGGCGGAATGCCGAGGCGCGCGAATGGGCGCAGAAGGTGCTCGACAAAAAGCCGACCATGCCAGGATATTTGCGTCGGCGGGAGCGGGCGTGGTTCCGGCGGGCGAATGAGGTGCTGAAGAGGGTGCCAGTGTAGGAACTGTTTACGGCGCGGGCTGCTGACAGCTCACACAGCAAACAGCAAACGTTGAAGTGCTATCCTTCGTTGAATGCGAATTTCCTACCTTGAATGCACACGTTGTGGAGAGCAACTCTCCGCGGATCGTCCGCAAAATATTTGTCCGAAAGATGGGGGCGTGCTTTATGTGCGCTATGACCTTGCCAGCCTGAAAGGGAAGTTGCGGATCGATGATTTGCGCGGTCGGGTGGCTTCGATGTGGCGTTATGCGGAGGTTCTACCGGATGCCGATCCGGTAACGCTGGGCGAGGGATTTACTCCGATGCTGCCCAGCCGCGAGAACGAAAATGTTTACATAAAGGATGAAGGATTGAATCCTACCGGATCGTTCAAGGCGCGCGGGATGTCGGCTGCGGTCACGATGGCTCGGCATTATGGATTGAAGAAACTGGCGGCGCCGTCGGCTGGCAATGCTGGCGGCGCGCTGGCGGCGTATGCGGCGGCGGCGGGACTCGAAGCGTACATCTTTATGCCGAAGGATGTACCGATGGCGAACCGGATGGAATGCGATTACTACGGGGCGCACCTCACGCTGGTGGATGGGCTGATCAGCGATTGCGGGCGCATGGTTGCCGAGCGCAAGGATAAAGAAGGATGGTTCGATGTTTCGACGCTGAAGGAACCGTTTCGCGTCGAGGGCAAGAAGACGATGGGGTACGAGGTTGCGGAGCAGTTGGGATGGAAGCTGCCGCAGGGAATTGTGTATCCGACGGGCGGCGGTGTGGGCATGATCGGGATGTGGAAGGCGTTTGATGAGATGGAAGAGTTGGGATGGATCGGCCCGGAGCGTCCGAAGATGATTACGGTGCAGGCGGCGGGTTGCGCTCCGATTGTGAAGGCGTGGGAGGCGGGGAAGAGCGCGTCGGAAATGTGGGCGGGCGCTTCGACGTTCGCAGCGGGCTTGCGCGTGCCGAAGGCGTACGGAGACTACCTGATTCTCGACATCATCAAGAAGAGTGGCGGGACGGCGGTGGCTGCGACGGACGACGAAATACTGGCGGCTACCCGGCACTGGGCGAGCATCGAAGGGGTGTTTGCTGCTCCGGAAGGCGCAGCGTCGCTGGTGGCGTATCGGAAACTGCGGGCAAGCGGATTTTTTGGGGCGGAAGATAAAGTGGTGCTGTTCAATACGGGCTCGGCCTATAAGTATCTCGACATGATGGAAGCGCAAGAGAAGAAGGCGAATGCGGTGGCGCCGGCAACGCGAAATATTGGGGGGATTATCGGGCCGTACTGAATTGTCCGTCGTCCTGCCGAGCCCATATCGCGCATCGCTGAGCCGTCCTCATGATATTTGTTCCGGATCAATATGAAGCACAGCGAGAGCGAATGGTGCGCACGCAGCTTGCGGAGCGCGGGATTCGCGATGAGCGGGTGCTGGCAGCGATGGCTTCGGTGCCTCGGCATGAGTTTGTACCTTTGGAATTGCGTGCCGATGCGTATGAGGATCATCCGCTGCCGATTGGGGACGGGCAGACGATTTCGCAGCCTTACATTGTGGCGGCGATGCTGGAACATCTGGCGCTGCAGGTTTCGGATCGCGTACTTGAGGTAGGAACTGGTTCTGGTTATGTGACGGCGTTGCTCTCGTTGCTTTGTGTGGAAGTTTTTTCGGTGGAGCGGCACGCTTCGCTGGCGTCTTCGGCCGAGGCTACATTGTGGAGACTTGGATATCAGAACGTTCGCACCAAGGTTGGGGACGGGAGTTTGGGGTGGGGCGAGTTTGCTCCGTTTAATGCCATTCTGGTTTCTGCCGCGACGGCGGAGGTGCCGGCTCCGTTGTTCGAGCAACTGACGGAGTGCGGGCGGATGATCATTCCGGTTGGGTCACCTGCCAGTCAGGAGTTGCAGTTGATTCGGAAAATAGGCGGCCGCGCGGAGGTGCGGGGGCTTGAGGGTTGTCGGTTTGTGCCTCTGGTTGGCGGCGTGGTTGGGGACGTGTGACTTTGGACAGAAGTCGTCGAAGAGATCACAGGAGCTAAGCCCGCATTTAATTAGAGGCTAACGCGGCCCCTTTCGACAAGCTCAGGGCAGGCTCTGAAGGGCCGCTCTTCCACGGGAGCGCAGCCGTTCGGAATCTCAACTGTTTTACAATATCTTCGTGGGTCTGCTGCACAATTTGAAGATCACGCTGGAGATGATCAAGTGGGAGCACTCGATTTTTGCGCTCCCTTTTGCGCTGTGTGGAGCGATGTTGGCCGCGGGCGGACTGCCTGCGTGGCATCGAATTGGCGTGGATTGTCGTGGCGATGGTGTCGGCGCGGTCGGCGGCGATGGCTTTTAACCGGCTGGCAGATGCTTCGATTGATGCGGCGAATCCTCGGACGGCGACTCGCGCACTGCCGGTTGGACTGCTGTCGCCAGGGTTCGTTACTTTCTTCGTTCTGATCGCTTGTGCAATTTTTGTTTTGGCGGCTTCGCAATTGAACCGGATGACGCTGCTCCTGTCGCCGGTGGCACTGGCGGTGGTGCTTCTTTATTCCTACTCAAAGCGGTTTACGCGGTGGTCGCACCTGTTTCTGGGATTTGCGCTTGGGATTGCACCCGCGGCGGCTTGGATTGCGGTGCGAGGCTCGCTTGATCCGCGGATTTTGCTGCTTACGGCGGCGGTTACATTCTGGGTTGGCGGGTTCGATGTGATCTATGCCTGCCAGGATTATGAGTTTGATCGGGGTCACGGGCTCCACTCTGTGCCGCGATATTTGGGAATCCACTGGGCGCTTTGGGTGGCGCGGGGGTTTCATCTGTCATGCTGGCGCTGCTGGTGGCGCTCGTCGTGGTCTTTGGATTGGGAAAGCTTGCGGTGGTAGGAGTCGCGGCGGTGGCGATCCTCTTAATTTACGAGCACTCGCTTGTTCGGCATGACGATTTGAGCAAGCTGAACGCTGCGTTCTTTACGATGAACGGAGTGATTTCGGTTGTGTTCTTCGTTTTTGTCGCGGGAGATTTGCTGCTGTATCGGTAGCCGGCGGATACTCAATTCTAATGTTCCCAAACTTCTTACTTCACCATGGCGAGGACGCGTACCGCGGTTCTTCCTGAACCTTTGGTTTTGGCAGGAGCCACGATGATCAGCGATCCGGTGGGCGGGATCGTGGTGAGGCGAGCAGTTCCTTCGACGACGTAATTTCCGTGAAGAGCAATCTGGCGGGCAAGGGTACGGTCGGCGCCGAAGTCTGCAGGCGTTTCAATGGCAAAGCCGGTGGTGTAACGAGCATCCATCAGGAACTGTGCGGCGTCATTCGTGATTGGAATCCTTGCCAGTTGTGCTGATGGTGCATTTGTCCGGCGAATCGCGACTACCGCGCCTTGCGGGATGGCTCCGTGCTGTGATTCCCAGGTGGCGATGTCGTCCAACGAGATTTGCGAAGCGGCAAGCGACGAGACAGTGTGATCCGCGGAAATCGGCGCGGATGTCTGAACACCGGCGGGCTTCAGGTCCAACACAACCAGGGGCGCTATCAGGCGTTCGGCAGGAATTTGGGCGGCGGTCCAGGTGCCGGGGATCAGCGCGTCGGGGGCTACGATGGTGGTGCGGAGGTCTGACGGCGCTGAAGTTTGCCGGGCGGTCTTTTGCGGCTGTGCATTCAGCATGGAGCTACTTGGGGGGCCGGTGAGGTCGATCACGTGCGAAAAGCGATTCGAGGGCAGAGGAGAGTGACGCCGATCCGCGAAAAGGATGATTGCCAGTACGAGCGCGTAAGCGATGATGAAGCTGCGGATTCGCATTGAGTTTTTACAGCGCGGCCACGCCCAGTAGCGCTCTTGCGGGTTAGGTTGTGAACCCTACATTCGAGCAAACAGAAACAGCGCTTTGCCTGATGCTGAGCCTCTATTGTTGCCGTTCGCGGGCTTGAGTTCAACCAACGGTAGTACATGACCGTTTACATGCTGGGCACTCAGTCCGTGATTTGAGGGCCGAGAATCCGCGAAAACCTACTACTATTCGAGTGGCAAACTTTCGTTTTCGTTGCAATATTTCGGGCGATGCGAGGCGGGTTAGAATAAAGACAACCATTCGGCAGCTTTTTCTGAGATTGACACCAGGTTCTGAAACCGAGGAATGATGTTCGGCCGCGACGAAAAAGTTTCCGCTCTCCGGCTTACTGCGGTGCAGTACGGCGTACTGTTCATTTTCCTGCTGCTGGCCTATGGTTTGTGGCGGCTGCAGGTGATGCAGAGCGACAAGTACTCGCAGCTGGCGGAGCAGAACCGCGTGCGCAATGTGCCAATTCTGGCGCCGCGCGGCAAGATTCTGGATCGCGAAGGGCGGATCATTGTCGATAACTATCCTTCGTTTTCGGCGCTGCTGCTGCGCGATTCGGCGCGCGACTTAAACATCGACGCGGACGCGATTGCCAAAGGATTACACCTCAATCCAGAAGAGGTGCGGCAGCGCATCCGGCATTTTTCCGCCATGCCGCACTACCAGCCGATCTTCTCTGAAGGAGGACATCACTCCTGACGAGCTGGCCTTTATTGAAGCGCACAAGAACGAACTTCCGGAGCTGGAAACCATCATGGCACACCGGCGGCTGTATCCGCGCAATGGTTTTATGGCGCACCTGGTCGGGTATGTTGGCGAAGTAACGGAAGACATGCTCAACCAGCCGCAATTCGAGTTCTATAACCCGGGCGATGTAGTAGGCGTGAGCGGCGTGGAGAAGCAATACAACAGCGTGCTGATGGGGAAGAACGGATCGCGGCGCGCGATTGTGGACAGCCGGGGCAGGGAAGTGGGACGGCTGGATGAGACGCCGGCGGAGCCGGGGAAACAACTGAAGCTCACAGTCGATCTGGATGTGCAGATTGCGGCGGAGGAGGCAATCGAAGGGAAGAACGGCGCGATCGTCGCGATGGATCCTCATACAGGCGAAATTCTGGCGATGGTGAGTCGGCCGACTTTCGATCCGAATGATTTCGCGGTGAAGATTTCGCGTGACGAGTGGAACAAACTAGTCAACGATCCTGACAAGCCGCTGCTCAATAAAGCGATTCAGGCACAGCTGGCGCCAGGCTCGACATTCAAAATTATTATGGCGACAGCCGGCTGGCAGGAAGGGATTGCGCAGACGCTGCACGTGAACTGCAATGGCGGCGCAACGTTCTATGGGCGACGGTTTGGATGCTGGGTGAAGAGCGGACATGGCGGAGTTGATCTGCCGAAGGCGATCTACCAGTCATGCGACGTTTTCTTTTATACATTGGCGGAGAAGCTCGGCATCGATCGAATCGCGAAATATGCGACTGCTTTTGGATTGGGACAGAAGACTGGAATCGACCTTCCGAACGAAGTGACGGGCGTGATGCCGTCGGAAGAATGGAAAATTCGTAACTTCAAGCAGAAATGGTTCGCGGGAGAAACGATATCGGTGGGCATCGGACAGGGCGCGGTGGCGATTACTCCCGTGCAACTGATGCGCGCGGTTGGCGCGATTTCGATGGACGGCCGCATGGTAGTGCCGCACGTCATTAATCCGACGAACCTGCCAGCTGGATTTGTAGAGACGACCCACTACACGGAAGTAAAGGAAGTACCGATCGATCCGGTGGGATGGAACACAATTACGGACGCGATGAGCAGGGTATTGTTGCCGGAGGGCACGGCTCCGTCGGCTCATATTCCCGGGATCGACATTGCGGGAAAAACGGGATCGGCACAGATTGTTTCGCTAGCGCTGCGAGCAAAGCATCAGAACAACGCTGATTTCGCACAAAATGGCTGGTTTGTGGGATTCACGCCGCGGCGCAATCCCGACATCATTGTTTGCGTGCTGTTTGAAGGCGGCGAGCACGGCAAACTTGCGGCTCGGCTTGCGACCCAGGTGATCAAAGCCTACGTGGATAAGCAACATCGTCAGCCCACGAAAATAGCGGCGGGATCGGGCAAAACGGAGATGGGCGCTTTGTGGACCGATCCCAGCGAGGGTAACCATAATGACGACGCTAGGGAGGGCGACCACGGCGATCATCTGCAGGCGGGGCGATTCGTCATTGATGTTGCGAGGAAGAAAACTCCGATGGCGGTGGCTGCTCCGGGGATGCACTGAGTCGTAGTAAGACGCCGGGGCTAAAGCCCCGCATTATTTTGATCTCCTAACGTGGCCCTGAAGGGCCGCTCTTCCACGGCGATGCGAGCATTCCGGTTGCTTCTGGGAACATTTTGGTTGGAAATAAGAACATTTCGGGATCGCTCTGCGAAGCAATCTGTATCTGAGCATTGCGGGGTTCCCGCGAGGATTTCGGTTGTTCCTGCGAGCATTTCGGGTGTTCGTGCGCTGAGCATAGTCTTCCCGCATTCCAATTATCACAACTGATCGTGTTAGGTTAAGTCCGTATGAAGAGTATTGCTCGGCTGGCGTTGGATGCGGCTGTCGCTCGAGGAGCGTCTTATGCTGACGCGCGCCTGGTTGCAATGCGTAGCCGTTCGCTTTCCACAAAAAACGGAAAGGTGGGGCATGCTTCTGAATCGGATTCGCTGGGCCTGGGAGTGCGAGTCATTGCCAATGGTGCGTGGGGATTTGCAGCGACGGCCGATATGTCTCGCGGTGCCGTCGAAACCGCGGCGGCACGTGCCGTGGACATTGCAAAAGCCTCCGCTCGGGTAAAGCGCGAAGATGTGCGCCTGGCTGCGGAACCGGCGGCAGTTGCCGATTGGACGACGCCATACAAGGTTGATCCGTTTACGACATCGGTGGAGCAGAACCTCGATCTGCTTTTGAAGGCGGATGCGGAGATGCTCACGGTGGCGGGCGTCACGCTGACCGAAACGGGCATGAATTTTGCGCGCGAGGAGTCATGGTTTCTCTCGTCGGAAGGCGCGGACATTCATCAGACGAAGTATTCGACTGGCGCGGGATACACGGCGTATGCGTTTGCGGGATCGGAGATTCAGAAGCGGTCGTATCCGAATTCGTTTGGCGGGCAGTGGCAGAACCGCGGCTACGAGTTGATCGAAGAGATGAAACTGGTAGAGAACGCGCGCCGGGTGGGCGAAGAGGCGGTTGCGCTGCACCGGGCAGAGCAGTGTCCCGAGGGCGAGTTCACGATCATTCTGGATGGAACGCAACTGGGGCTGCAGATTCACGAGTCGGTTGGACATCCGATTGAACTGGATCGTGTACTCGGGATGGAAGCGAATTTTGCTGGGACTTCTTTCTTGACTTTGGAAAAACTCGGCAAGCTGCGATATGGGAGCGAACTGGTGAATGTGGTGGCGGATGCGCGGCAGGAGCATGGGCCGGGACTCGGAACGTTTGCGTATGACGACGAGGGAGTGGCGGCGCAGTGTACGCCGATCATCCAGGCAGGACTGTTTACGGGATATCTAAGTTCGCGCGAGACGGCGTACACGATTGGGGCCACACGGTCGGGCGGAACGGTGCGGGCGGAAGGCTGGAACCGGCTGCCCATGATCCGAATGACGAACGTCAGCATTCTGCCGGGCGATAAGCCGCTAACTCTCGAACAGCTGATTTCGGATACCGAGCATGGGATCTACATGGAGACAAACAAGTCGTGGTCGATCGATGACAAGCGATACAACTTCCAATTCGGATGTGAGATCGGGTGGGAGATCAGGAAGGGCAAACGGGTACGGATGTTGAAGAATCCTTCGTATTCGGGTATCACGACGGAGTTCTGGAATTCGATGGATGCGATCTGCTCGCGGCAGGATTGGGAGTTGTGGGGCACCCCGAACTGCGGGAAGGGCAGCCGCAGCAGGTGATGGGGACGGGGCATGGGGCTAGCCCGGCGCGGTTTCGGGGGATTAAGGTGGGATCGGCGTACAAAGGCTGATCACCACAGAGGCACAGAGGAAAACGAGAAAAGCGTGGATTTGTTTTGAGACCTCTCGATGACTAATTTCATTTTCCAATTCTTGTCAGTAGTTTCCAATTCCTGACTGCGGAGTTTCATGCTGAGGAAAGAACAGGCCGGCGAAATCTTCGATAGGGTGCGACGGCTTTCGTCTGCGGACGAGGTCGAGGTGCTGTTCTCTGGGGCGCGCTTTGCGCTGACTCGGTTCGCTAACAACACCATCCATCAGAATGTGGAAGATGAAAATTGCGTGGCGTCGATCCGCACGAACTTTGGCGGACGGACGGCGCGAGCCACCGCAAACCAGTTTGATGAAGAAAGTTTGAAGCGGGCAGTTAGGCTTCCGAGAGTCTGGCGCGGGTGCAGGCTGTCGATCCGGATTTGCTGCCGATGCCTGATGGGCGCGAGGCTGGCGGTGGCGGGGGCGCCCGTCGCTCCACCCTCACGATTCTTTGAGCAGACGGCGTCGATTACGCCGGGGGATCGAGCGGAAGCGGTTGGAAAAATCGTGGCGGTGGCCGACAGGAACCGACTGACGACGGCAGGAATTTATTCGAGTTCCGAATCGCTCGAGGGAGTTTTCAATTCGCGAGGGCTTGCCAAGTGGCATACGCAGACGCTGGCGGAAGTGTCCATCACGATGCTGGCGGAGGATTCTTCGGGATGGCAGAAACTGAATTCGCCCGACGTGCGCAATCTGGATGCGGTGCAACTGGCGTCGACGGCGGCGCACAAGGCGCTGCAATCGGCGCATCCGCGGGACATTGCGCCCGGCAAGTACACAGTGGTTCTCGAGCCTTCGGCGGCGCTCGACATTGTTGGTTTCATGTTATGGGATTTCAGCGGCATGTCGATTCTTGATCAGCGATCATTTCTGAATGATCGCATCGGGACGAAACTGTTAGGCGGGAACATTAATATCTGGGACGATGCGGCGCATCCGCTGCAGGCGGGGTCTCCATTTGACGGCGAAGGGATGCAGCGCAAGAGGCTGCAACTGGTGGAGCAAGGAATTGTGAAGCGCGTCGTGTACGCGCGCGGTACTGCAGCGAAGATGAAGAAGTCGGAACACGCGAACAAGGTTGGACCAATTGAAGCGACGGGGCATGGCTATCCGCTGCCGAATGAAATGGGAGAGGCGCCGCTGAATATCGTTGTGGGCGGAGGAGAGAAGCCGCAGAGTGTCGATCAGATGATTGCTTCTACCGAGCGCGGCGTGCTGGTGACGCGGTTGTGGTACATCCGGGAAGTCGATCCTTACGAGAAGATTGTTACGGGGATGACGCGCGACGGGACGTTCCTGATCGAGAACGGGAAAGTGCAATGCGGGCTGCGGAATTTCCGGTTCAACGAGAGCCTGATTTCCATGTTGTCGAACGTGGAGGCGATGGGAACTCCTGTGCGTGCTTGCGGCGAAGAGTCATTCGACATGGTGGTGCCCCCGATGAAAGTGAAGGATTTCAACTTCACCGAGGTCACGAAGTTCTAGGGGGCTCTAGATTTCCGAATACTTTCCGGGGCGGAAAAATCGCGAGAACAATTTCTATGACGCCCAGGCTCGAAACCACGCGTTTGTGGCTGGATCCCCTACAGCAGTCGGATGCCGGGCAGATCCAGTCGCTGTTTCCGCATTGGGAGATCGTGCGCTTCCTCGCTGGGCGCGTTCCGTGGCCGTATCCTCCGGACGGAGCCGCGACGTATTGCCGTGATATCGCTCTGCCGGCTGCGGAGCGTGGCGACGAGTGGCATTGGACGCTGCGCTTGAAGAGCGAGCCCGACCAGATCATCGGAAGCATCAGCCTGATGAAGCAGGAGAATCATAATCGGGGGTTCTGGCTCGGGCTGCCCTGGCATGGGCAAGGATTGATGAGCGAGGCGTGCGAAGCGGCGACCGACTACTGGTTCGACGTGCTGAAATTCCCAGTATTACGAGCTCCCAAAGCGATTGAGAATTCCGCTTCGCGCCGGATCTCAGAGAAGCAGGGAATGCGCGTGGTGGCGACGGAAGAGCGTGAATTCGTCGGCGGGCGGTATGCGTCAGAAATTTGGGAAATCACCGCGGAAGAGTGGCGCGCGCGCCGCGCTGCGAAGGTAAACCCGGTTTGTCCAGCACGGGCAGTCCAGACGCTTTCTGCCACTAAGTCCCTGTACCACCGGCACTTCCCCCCAGATGTTTCATGACCTACGTAACCTTTGCATGCCTGATACCGGGGTGTAATCTCAGCCTGAAATGTCGCGCAGTGTGAAAGTTTGTGCGTGGCACGAAACGTCAGGAAGGTCGTCCTAAACAGTGTCGGAAACCGGCAAACAATCCGTGAATCAATCGTAATCGGAACGGGAAGTCGTATACCGACGTGCAGGGCGCGGCGCGTTTTCCCATCAAGCTGCCAGTCGCACTCAAGGCAAGCGCGGCCGGAGCGAGGCAGATGATCGAGACGGAAAATATTTCTGCGAACGGTGTACTTTTCCGCATGGATGCCGATGTTCCAATCGGGTCGGCGGTGGATTTCACGATATCGCTTCCCGCCGACGTGGTGGGGGGAGAAGCGGATGTACAGGTGGACTGTCGAGGACGGGTCGTGCGGAGTTTTGAAGAAGACGGTGGCCGGCGCGGTGTCGGCGTAGTGATCGACGAATACAGATTCGAGCGCGGGTAGGACGCGAAAGAGAGACGGATGGCGAGCACTTCGATGAGCGTTGAGCAGGGCGGCTTTCAGCCAGAAGATGGCAAGGGCACGATTCGCGTAATTCTGGCGGATTCGCAAGCCATCTTCCGGGCGGGATTGCGAAAGATTTTTGCTCTCGAAGACGACATTCGGGTAGTCGGGCAGGCGGAGACGCTGGCTCAGACCGTTTCTACCATGCAGAAATTTGAAGCCGACCTGGTAATTTTTGAGTCGGCGTTGGCGCCGAACGCACCTGACACGGTTTCCGACCTGCTGCGGCAGAGTCGCAACTTGCCGGCTGATTGTTGTGCTGCAGGAACCGGACCAGGAGATGACGCTGGAGTTGTTCCGCCGCGGAGCACATGCGGTGGTATCCAAGGAAGTTGAGCCGGAGATGCTGGTGGAGTGCCTGCGGAAGGTATCGCAGGGCGAGCCGTGGCTGGAAGCTCGGGCAGTGGCGTGGGTGCTCGACGCCTATCGGACGCAGGGGATCCGGCCGAACGGGTCGCGCCCGAAAGTGCAACTCACTCCCAAGGAAACGCTGATCGTATCGTGTGTGACTCAGGGAATGAAGAACAAGGAAATTGCGTTGCGAGTCGGGACGACGGAACAAGTTGTAAAAAATTATCTTCGCAAGGTATATGACAAGCTCGGCGTAGCCGATCGTCTGGAACTCGCGCTGTATTGCCTGAATCGCCGGCCCGCTGACAAAGAGGGCGCGGGCAAAGAGACGGCGGTGCAATGTTGCCGCAACAGTCTCGGAAACAAATACCGCCGCAACAAATGGCTCGGCGGTCACAGGCCTCCGCAGCAACATCTGGATCGCGCCAATAATTAAGGTACAATTCTGATTCACCCGGCAAGCATCCGGCATCGGTGCGTGCCATTTCCTTTTTCCAATTACTTTTCAGCGATTCGATTCCTGGGCAAGTCAATCAAACTCCGCGAGGTAATAACCGTGAAAGGCGACCCAAAGATCATTGCCATTCTGAATGAGGTGTTAAAAGCCGAATTAACGGCCATCAATCAGTATTTCCTTCACGCCGAAATGTGTGAGAACTGGGGCTACGAAAGGATGGCCAAGCAGGTTCGGAAGGAGTCGATCGAAGAGATGCAACATGCCGAAATTCTGATGGAACGCATCCTGTATCTGGATGGCGCGCCGAATATGACGGACTATTTCAAGATCAATGTGGGGCAAACGCTGAAACAGCAACTGGAAAACGATCTGCAGCTGGAATACACGGCGGTGAAGCGGCTGAATGAAGGCATCAAGACGGCGGTGTCGGTGGGCGATAACGGTTCGCGCGAATTGATGGAGAAGATTTTGCTGGACGAAGAACACCACATCGACTGGCTCGAAGGCCAGTTGCACGCGATCAAGGAAATGACCTACGAGAACTACCTGGCGCAGCAGTTGCACAAAGGCGAGGAAAGCTAAGAGAGGTTGAGCGGTAGAGACTAGCACTGCGTGGTGCGACTTTGGCCGTGCAAGGCAAGACGACAGATTCAGAACGCGTGCGGGTAGTTTGGAAGAGTAGAAGGGCGCTGATAGAATCAAGCCACACTTCTAGTGGCGCCGGAGAGATGGCCGAGTGGCTGAAGGCGCACGCTTGGAAAGCGTGTTTAGGGGAAACTCTAACGTGGGTTCGAATCCCACTCTCTCCGCCAGACAGTCTGGGTTGCAGAGAAATCCGAAGGCCTCGCGCAGAAAGTCGCGAGAAATAGCCGCAATTCTGCAACCCTCTTTTCCAAACGCGACCGGAGAAAGTGTCGCTCTTCAGACCGCATTCTGGATTTGCAGCCTTTTTCTCCGAATCGCATCCGAGCATTCCTGATTCATGGGCTTCCATCAGGCGAATGCGATGCGATCACAAAGCGATCGTGTGGCGAAAGCGACTTGACTGCTGGGCTTCTAAGAGAAGTCCCCGGAGTCGTTGTACCTGACTACATGGGGCCGCTCGTTGTGGGTCAGTCCCATCAACTAAGGCTCTCACCGAAGACCAGCGCAGCCGGACGAACCGTGTAGCGCGAACTGGACGTTTGCAACCTTGCCGCGGTCTTCCGCTAGAAACGTACTAGAATATGGTCTCAGTCATGAAACAAGCGGCAGGTAAGGATTCAAATTGGCCCCTATTCGTGGATGCTAAGTGTAAAACACACAAATTGCGCGGTTTCATGTTCTATTTCCGAAGGCGCCACCTAGCCCTCGTTGTCGTCTTGACTTCGTGGTTCTTGATCCCTGTTGGATGCCTGCTGCAAGCTGACACTGCTGCCTTCGATTTAGTCGGCCCGAAGCTCGAAGTACGTGTGCAACGGGCGGGCAAGACTCTACCGGTTTCCCAGGTTCCGAGTCTGCAGGCGGGCGACCGCCTCTGGGTCCATCCTGACTTCCCGGACAATCAGTCCGTTCATTACTTAATGGTCGTTGCATTTTTGCGTGGCGCTACGAACCCGCCTCCCGATTCGTGGTTCATACCCATCGAGTCGTGGAGTAAGGCTGTTCACGAAGAGGGAATCTACCTCACTGTGCCAGAGGGCGCTCAGGAAGCTCTGGTAATGCTAGCCCCGGAGACGGGTGGAGCTTTTAGCACCTTGCGGAAAGCAGTCCGAGGAAAGCCGGGAGCGTTTGTACGAGCTGCCCAGGACTTGGAACAAGCTAGTTTGGATCGCGCTCGATTGGAGAAGTATCTGCAGGTAGTTCGCGAGGGTGCCGTAACGGATCCCGACCAACTAAAAGCTCGAGCCATACTTCTGGCGCATACTCTGAGTATCCGTCTCGATCAGCAGTGCTTTGACAAGCCCACCGCTCAGCAGGTGCCCTGTCTCACACAAAATACCGATCAACTCGTTCTGGACGATGCTCACAATCAGACGATGGTGGCAACGCTAACCTCAGGAACTTCTACCGATTTGATGTCACAGCTCAGCTCGACGCCAACGGCTCGCAGCGGATATTACAGTCCGTATGTAGGCTCCGTCATGGATTTAGCAAAGATTCTAGGGTCGACGCACACGGCACAGTATCAGTACATTCCTGCGCTGGCGTTGCCGAAACAAGACCAGATGAATCTACGTTTGAACAATCCTCCGTCGTTTCGCAATCCAAAATCAGTGCTGGTGATCGGACTGCCACCCGTTCAATCCGCACCCTCATCAACGCTGCGAGCGACCAATCCAATGCAGGTCCTCTGTGCCAGCAAGCCGCAACTGGTACTGCCAGTTGAAAATGATCCGCTCGCCTTCGCGACCGAACTGGGACACAACTATGTCCTCAGTGTGGAGACAAAAACTGGCTGGGTTGATCTCCCCGCCGTCGCGGATCCAGCTAGTGGCGGCTTCGTCGTGAAGACAGAAGGCATGCAAAACGCCGCCACCGATGGCGATGAGACTTCCGGTATTTTGCGGGGAGCTTGGGGCTTCGGGACGTT
Source organism: uncultured Acidobacteriaceae bacterium (assembly GCA_963822545.1). Lineage (GTDB taxonomy): Bacteria > Acidobacteriota > Terriglobia > Terriglobales > Acidobacteriaceae > Acidiflorens. Next base: position 12,613 of record CAWGIB010000006.1, on the reverse strand, counting down.
CGAAGGCCCGCGGTTTCGTTTGCGGACTTCGCATCCGGCTCACTGGATCGTGGCGTCAAAGGATGCTAGCGCGCTGATCGTCGGACGCGAAGACACGCTTCACCTCCAGAGTGCCGACAGCTCTTGTGTTGAGGAAGTCTCGTTACTCGACGAACAAGGCAAGCGCCTGGACGCTCAATGGAAGATCATCAAACCAGATGAGCTTGAAGTGCGAGTCCCGCTGCAAGGTTCGTCCGTCGGATCATTGACCATGATGGTTAAGAAATTCGGTTTGCACGATGCCGACGAGATTCACCTTCACGCTTATGCGGAAGCGGGCCGATTGGACGGGTTCACGATCCATGCCGGCGATTCCGACGGCGTATTGAAAGGGACACGCCTTGATCAAGTCGTGGCACTCCAGGCGGGCCCTTTGCTCTTCAAACCCTCGGAGCTTTCTCGGGCAAATCAGCATGATGAATTAATCCTCACCTCGGAGGATCCCGTAGCCAGCTCTTTGCTACAGCCTGACCAGGCAATTGCCCTGCAGGCTGTGTTAAAAGACGGACGCGTTCTCGACCTACAATCGACCGTTGCGCCGCGACGGCCGAACGTTAGCGTGATCAGCAAGAGCGTCCAATATGACGATAACGTGCCGCAATCCTTGGTGCGACTTGGCGATTCCCAAGAGCTGCCCCAGGAAGCGCGCCTTAGTTTTTTCCTGAAGACTCAGTTGCCAGAGGCGTTTCCCCCAACCGAGAAAATTGAAGTGGCAACGGCCGATGATTCGTTTCATGTACTGCTGAGTTTCAAAGACGGCAATCTCACATTGCAGGATTCCAAGACGGTTTTCGCCGTGCTCGATCCCATGAAACTGCTTGGCCCTTCGGCCTTTGGACCACTGAAGTTCCGCCCTGTTGCGGGAGACGGAGTCGAGGGAGACTGGCAGCCACTCATCGATCTGGTGCGTGTGCCGACTCTTAAAACTGTGAGTTGCCCGTCTTTGCGTGAACGGCAATGCACGCTAAGCGGTGACAAACTATTCCTGATTGATAAGGTGAGCTCCGATCCCGACTTCGCCAATGCCGTGACGGTGCCCGATGGCTTTGCCGAAACTACCCTCCTCATCCCGCCACTAAAAGGCAAAACCCTGTACCTAAAACTCCGGGACGATCCGGTCTCGGTCGACACAGCGGTTGTCCCAATCCTCTCCAACACTCCTTGAACGGCTGAGGATTTCGCAATTGCTTCCGCTTGATGCGCGAACGCATCCGATGAACAGAAATTGGCCGAAAGCTGACAGTGGGAGACAAGAAAACTACCCCATAATCCCTATGTATTCGCCTTTCGAAAGAAGCTTTTCCGGGAGAATCTTCCGATTCAGACTAGCCCGTAAGCAAGCAGTCATGCTGCCAATCGTTTCTATGCCCAAATCGGCTGCAAACTCACGCACCTTACCTACGACCGCAGAGGTTTCGTGGCTCCCGAGGAAATTCAGTCCCGAGCCACCAGGGCGCGAGGACCCCTTGTACGGATTCAGCAATGCTTGCCGTGCTGAGCTTGAAGCGATGCAAAACCAACTGCAGTAACGTTTCCAGCAAAGAATCGCGAGCCCGCTCCGCCCGCGTGAGCGTGCTCGAAGTCACGTTTCTCGTCACCCTCAAAGTTTCTGCCAATTTGCGAGGAAGGCGACTCCGTTGTACGGATGCGAAAAAACTCTAATGGCAACTTCTCTCCTTCAAACAAATCCGCGCGGCTGTAACGCGACATCGCATAGATGCTAATTCACATCAGAAACAGATGATATTATCGCGGCGGGAGTCAGCCAGTGGAACCGACAGAACCCAAACTTCCGAGCGAAGCTATAGAGCTCTACAACGATTTCATTCACGGTGAGATTAGTCGCCGCGCTTTCATCGAGGGCGTGCAGCGACTGGCAGGCGGTCTGGCGGCAGCCACAGTGATCAATGCATTGATGCCGAATTATGCGCTGGGCCAGCAGGTTTCCCGCACCGATGACCGGATCAAGGCCACTTATGAGACCGTGCCCTCCCCGAAGGGCAACGGAAGCATCAAGGGATATCTCGTGCGGCCTATCAGCGCCGACACCCGCTCCGAGACGGTATCGAAGTTGCCCGGCATCATCGTGGTCCATGAGAATCGGGGTCTGAACCCGCATATCGAGGACATCGCGCGGCGGTTTGCTCTGGCCAACTTCATGGCATTCGCGCCGGACGGGCTCACCTCTCTGGGCGGCTATCCGGGAGACGACTACAAGGGCGGCCAGATGTTCAACAAGATCGACAAGGAAAAGATGTCCGAGGATATGGTGGCTGCGGCCATGTGGTTGAAGGCCCGCCCTGACTGCACGGGAAAGATCGGCGCTACCGGCTTCTGCTATGGGGGCTCGACCGCCAATATGCTGGCGGTGCGGCTGGGAGCCGACCTGGCGGCAGCAGCGCCGTTCTATGGCGGTCCTCCCGCCCCGGAGGACATTCCGAAAATTAAGGCGGCGATCCTGGTGCATCACGGGGAACTCGATACGCGACTGGCAGCGACGTGGCCCGCTTACGACCAGGCCCTGAGCGCGGCACACGTTCCGCACGAAGGCTATATCTACCCGGGCGCCGTACATGGCTTCAATTGCGACGCGACGCCGGAACGGTATAACAAAGCCGCGGCCGATCTGGCCTGGCAACGCACGATCGACTGGTTCAACAAGTACGTTCGTGGCTGATTCCGCGAGTACTGTCTCTACAGTTCCGGGCGCACCCGTGAATCGCCACTCTCAATAACAAGCGATCTGAGAGTCCACAACAAGGCGTTAGACTCTCTCTTCCGTTCGCTAATGATGAAGCTCGTCATTTTCGGTGGGACCGCATATCGGATTGTGGGCAAGGGTCGTTGATTCCAGGAATCTTCGATGTGCGACCCACCATCGAATGACGATGGCACTTCTTCCAGCCGAGCGGGATGGTAGCCGGTATGTAAACCCGGTACCAACCAAGGTTGGTGGGTTCTCACTGCTGTTCAAAATGGGCCCGCGTTTCTTTTTCGGAGCAGCAGCGCGGTCGCCACGACATCCGCCGGGCCCGTTTCATACCGATCCCAGAGTTTATGCAACGAGCTCTCAATCCGGCCTCCGCGTAACCTGGCTCGGTCACTCCTGTTCCTTGCTTGAAATCGATGGTGTGCGAGTTCTTATTGATCCGGTTTGGGACGAACGCGCGGCCCCTACACAGTGGGCAGGTCCAAAGCGCTTCTTCCCATCACCTCTCGCGATCGACGATTTGCCTGCGATAGACGCCGTGCTTATTTCGCACGATCACTACGATCATCTGGGAGCGGGCACCGTGAAGCACCTTGCTCAAATGGACTCCCTGCGGCAGGCTCGTTGGATCACTCCGCTGGGTGTCGGCGCGGTTCTGGAAGCCCTCGGCGTCGACCGGAGCCGCTGTACGGAACTCAACTGGACGGAAAACATAAAGGTTGCGTCGGTGACCATACGCGCGTTGCCAGCCCGACACTTCTCCGGGCGCGGCCCTTTCGATCGTTTTAAGGCGCTGTGGGCTTCTTTCGCTCTCACCGGCACGAGCCACCGCGTTTATTACGGTGCCGACTCCGGGGAATGGTATGGATTCCGCGATATCGGCGAGGCTTTTGGTCCGTTCGATCTCACCATGCTCGAAATCGGTGCTTCAGATCCCCTCTGGATCGACATTCACATGGGGCCGGAGGGAGCCGTTCGCAGCTTCCGCGCCTTGGGCGGCCACGGTTTGCTCATGCCCATCCACTGGGGCCTGTTTGATCTCGCGCTCCACCATTGGACGCAGCCGATCGAGAATATCTTCGGAGTCAAAGGTCTCAAGCTCTGGTCCCCCGAACCCGGCACCCCGTCTGAGGTCGTTCAAGGTCAGGAGATTCGCTCGGAGTGGTGGTGTCGAAGCGAAGGCGACCCCGACCTGATGCCTCGGGATTCGTGGCGATAAACGCCCCCTCGTTTTCCGATCGAGTCGCTGGAACAAGGCGGGAACGGCTCGCTGCTACATCTGCTTGAACAATGTTCAGCATCCCGAGTTGCTCACCCGCTGGCAAGCAACACCGCGTGACACTCCTGCCGCAGCAATCCGAACAATTCTTCCATGTGTTCCTTGCGCGTGCGGAAGTTGACCGGGTTGATTCGGAACCAGGACTTACCCTTCAACTCTGTTGTCGACATCCAGAAGCGTCCGCTCTGCTCGACTCGCTGGGCGACCTCGGCATGCAGCTCCTTCGATTCCGCTTCTTTCATCCCGGCGCCTGTGAAGCGAATGCAGATCGCCGACATCGGCGGAGTGCTCGCCGGCTCGAATTCCCGGTCTTTTTCCACCAACGCGAAAAGATGCTTTGCTTGACGCACGTTGTTGTCGATCCACTCCCCGATCTGGCGCGCCCCGTAGCGCTTGAAGCTCATCCACACTTTCAAGCTGCGGAAGCGCCGCGATTGCTCGAACCCGTGCACATAGTATTGGTAGCGCTCATTCGACTGATCCAGTTCATCCGTCAGATATGACGGCTTAATTCCAAACGATGCCGTCAGCCGGTTGTGATCTTTCACCAGCACTGCTCCAGCATCCAGCGGCGCATAGAACCATTTGTGCGGATCGATGGTGATCGAGTCCGCCAACTCAAGTCCTCGATCACGCATTGACCACTCATGCGACAGCAACATCCCGCCACCGTAGGCACCGTCCGCATGCAGCCACATACCTTCGCGGTCGGCAATTCGCCGCAACTCGCGGATGTCGTCGACGGCGCCCGTGTTGGTCGTCCCAAACATACCCACAATGCACATCGGGCGGATGCCGGCCTGCTTGTCGCGCGCAATCGCCTCTTCAAGCGCATCGATCCGGACCCGAAATTTGTCGTCGGTCGGTAGCGCGCGCAGTGCATTCCTTCCCAGTCCCACGCAATCGACGGCCTTATCTACAGAAACGTGCCGTTCTTCCGACGCATAGACCGCCCAGCGCTGACTGATGCCTTCATGTTGCGCAACATCGCCAGTCACCGCGTCGCGGCCTACCTTCAGCCCGATAAAGTTGGCAGTCATGCCGCCGCTGGTCAGATTGCCCCCTGCCTTCGCATCGTAGCCGCAAAGATCGGTAAGCCAGCGCACGACGCGCCGCTCCATCGCCACCGCCGACGGTCCAATCGAATACGCGCCTACATTCTGGTTGATCGCCGAGCAGATGAAGTCGGCAATCACTCCCACCGGATTCGGCGAGGGCGTGATGAGTCCCATATAGCCGGGATGCCCCACGTTCGTGCAATACGGAAACAATTTGCTTTCAAGTTCGTCCAGAACACGCTCGGAAGAACTAGCCTCCAGTGGCAGTGGTTCGTCAAACAGCTCGCTCAGGGTTCGCGGTTCGACATCGGGGAAAACACGTTTTTCCTCGATATGGTCGAGATACTCCGCCAGCAGATCGACAACCTGGTGCCCCACCTCTCGAAATTCCTTCGGGTCCATGTTTGGGTCTCCAATTCCACTTTAGCGCGCATGCGTAGCCGCCGCTCTCCGAATGTTGCTGTCAAAGTTTCTTGGTCCCGGCCATGGTCTTCGCCGAGGTCATGAATTGGGCAGATATTCGACTGATTGAGAGCGGACGCGGCCTTGGCTTCGCGGCGAAACCGGCTCAGCGCCTGAGGATATTTGGTGAGTTCCTCGTGGGAGATAAATACGTCTCGTCGCGGTTGAGCACAGTCAACAGTTCTCGCGCAGCATCGATTGGGATGATTGAAAATATGGCGGAGAGGGTGGGATTTGAACCCACGATACCCGTTAAGGTATGTCCGCTTTCGAGGCGGCCCGTAATCCGCATGTAAACGATTCTACGTCAATGGCTTAGAGTTTTGAAGGATGCAGTAAGGGTGCAAATAAGAAACTCGCAGCCATTTTCCGTTTAGGGATGGTCTCGAAGGAAACTGCCGAAGTTCGCCCTCAGGGCGCTCTTTTCGCTGGGTGACAGCTTTTCATCGCGCGTTTGCGCGAAATCGAAAGCTGAACAACAATTCCAGCGCAGAGAGCAGGTTTCATGGCACGCGGACGTGCGCGTTATCAACGAGGCCGGGTCGTCGCTACCAAGGGCGGCGGCTGGGAGATCCACTACAACGTCTACTTGACCGATCCCACAACCGGCAAACCAAAGCGACATCACCGCAGTCGGGTCGTGGGCTATAAGCCGAAGATGCACCGGGCCGACGCAGAGAAGATCTTGGCCGCTGAACTGGCTGCCATCAACGGCGGTCCAGTCACCCGAGCGGCAGACGGGACAATCACATTTGGCAATTGGATGCGGAATTTCTACATTCCCATGCGCGGTGCCAACTGGCGCGACGCGACGCGACGCACCAACCTCGACTACCTCACCAGCCACGTCTATCCAACCCTCGAACACGTCGCGCTCAAAGACGTCACCAAGTTTCAGGTGCAGATGCTACTCAACCGGCTGGCCGCGGAAGAATACTCATACACGGTTGTTTATCATGTGCGCGACCTGATCAAAGCGGCCTTGGCCGAGGCCTTGGACCAAGAGGTCCTGGAGCGAAACGTCGCGCGCAAGACTGTCATTCCTGAGATAGAAGAGTCCGACAAGCCGGTTCTTCCCGTCGAAATGTACGCCAAGCTTCTGGCCGGTCTTGACGGTATCCGTGACCGCGCCATCTTTCTGATTGCATGTTTTTGCGCTCTGCGACCGAGCGAGCTCTTCGGCCTAACTTGGGGATGCTACACCGGCAATGTATTCACCATCGTGAATACCGCGTGGCGGGGCCGGCTGCAGCGCAAGAAAATCAAACGCAAGAACCGCTACGGACGCACGAATTATCGGCTTGTCGCGATCCCCCAAGCCGTGCGCAAAGCGATCGACCTCTGGAGGGCGAGGTGCCCGAACCCGGATGCCGATGCCCTCATGTTTCCTGGGATGCAAGCTCGGGCGCGAAAGCCACTGGCGACGCCGATTCACCCGGACAATTGGCTACGCCTGCGCCTGTACCCGGTTGCGAAGCGACTGGAAATGGCATTTCATCCTACGTTTCAGGTGCTACGGAGGAGCTTCTCCACGCATGGCAAGAAAGAAGCACACCCGACCGAGATGCAGGCCCAACTCGGACACAGCGACATTCGTACCACCCTGGACATCTATACACAGATTACAGACCCGGAGGTGGCGAGGATGGTTAACCAGGTCACAAACCGCATCCTGGGCTTGGATGGGGAGGCTGAGCCGGGTTCAATTCAGTGAGATGGGCGGAGAAATTCGAAGGCAACAGCTTCCCTGATAAAATAATAATGAAACTGGTTGGCGCGGAGAGATGGCCGAGTGGCTGAAGGCGCGCGCCTCGAAAGCGTGTATACCTTTACGGGTATCGGGGGTTCGAATCCCTCTCTCTCCGCCATATACATCAAACGGTAGTCTCTACCGCTCCATAACGTCCGTGTCCCCATGGCCTCCAGATATGGCATTACAGACGCCCAATGGCAATCTGCGGTCGCAGAGGCCACCGCAATCTTGCGGGACTGCGCACGCTCTCAGCCTGGCACGATTACGTATAGCGACTTGGCAGCCCAACTGAGCAGTATCTCCGTTCAGCCCCACGATTTGGCAATGGACTATCTGCTAGAGCAGGTATCCAGAGAAGAACATGAGGCGTGCCGCCCATTGCTCTCGGTCATTGTGGTGCACAAGGGAGGCGATATGTCGCCGGGCAGCGGTTTCTACGATCTCGCAAGAGAACTGGGTTTTAATGTGTCTGATCGCGTGGCCTTCTGGTGTTCAGAGTTCCAGAGAGTTACCGACTACTGGCGAAATCATCCTTGAAACAAAGGGTACCTCCACAACGAGCTCCATCGCGCCGTAGAAACCGCCCGTGCGTTGATGATCTCTATCTCCGGCGTTGATCCTGAATAAACTGATGGACGTCTTCTTCACGAAACTTCCACAGGCCCTTTCCCTTTGCCGGACCAAGTTTAATCGCGAGCAGCCGCGGTTGCCGGCGGCCTAAAGCGTGGTCGCGTACCCATCCTTTGCTGACTCCTAGCCATTCCGCCACATCGCTTACGTCGAGCAAACGCTTGGGTTTGACGTGAAAGGTGGACGATTCCAGGACTTCGAGGGATGGGGATCGGGACGGCTCGGCTGGTCTTGGTAGAGTAGCCATGGGCGTAATCTTCCTTGCGGGACCGCAAGTTCGACTTTCGGCGGCATTTTCGGATGCGTTTTGTCACGCCAGTCACAAAGGCCACGAGTCGATAGCGGGGCTGGTCCGTGGGTCCTATTTAAAGCGGAAAGGGATTCCAGTCAAACGTGCTCTGTAGCGAATACTCAATTCCAGACATAGCGAGCCGCTCGGCGACTATGAGCGCCTTGATGTGAATGATCTTAGCGTGCGCAATAATTTGGCGATCGAAGGCGCCGGGATGTCACCACCCAAAATGCGCTCGGCCAAAAGAATGTTGTAGAAGATGCTGAAATAATCGGTCCAATACTGGGGACCCGAGCCCCAGACCTACTGGCGTGTTTGCTGTTCGCTCTGCAACCGATCCTTGTATGTCTCCACAATGAATTCAGCAAAAGCAGCAGCAGTGGCCACCGCGAGACGAGCGTGTCTCGGCTGTAACCCCTTGTGGCGCGAGTTCTTTCCATGGCCTGTGCCGTAAAGATTGCGAATTTCCGCAAGCCCCTGAGTTGTCGTGGAGAGCGTTCGCAGAGTTTTCTTGATAACCTCCGCTCCCTTTGCCTGATCGGAAATGCCTTCCGGCACCAACTTCAGTTCTTTCAGCACAGCCTTGACCAGATCCGGTGTATCTGGATTCGCCGGAAGGGTGATGCTCATCCGGTCTGCAATGTGTTTGCAGCAAGTATCTATCAGTTCTTTGGCCGTCCCAATCGCCAGTGCCGGGTCACTGTCAATTGAAGATTCGATGCGTTGGATCTCCTGGTACATCCATGAACTACTCAAAATCAGAGCTGCCCTGTGTAGAGATTCCTCTGCCCGACCATATGCCGGATTCCATGGGGATACCCGATAGCCTACATCGTCACTCGCAAGTTGTAACTCTTCGAGGTGCCATCCATCGCGCTGCAGTTCTTGGTTCATCTTCTGAACGAGTTGCTATGCCAACCTCGGAGGTCTCACGCTTGGGTGCACGGAACGCTCAACAAAGGCCAAGAACGTTGCGTCTGGACCGTTCAAGAGATTCAGACGCCCGTCCGTAAAAACCCAGTCCGCAGGCCAGTCCTCGGGATTGTTGACGCAATGCTGCCAGATGTCTCCCGCAGCATCCTTGAAGCGAGAATCCGTCGAAGGTAGCTTGTCGAGTTCGAAAAGTGGGCTCAAGAACTCGACTGGGTCAAGACTGCCGTTCCAATGAACCCCCTCTTGCCGGAGAATACTCATCACAGCCCGTCGGACACGTTTAGTGACCGGACAGCCCTGAAGGTCTGGACGCCCCGGAAGTCCTACAACCAGGGGTGCGATCTCAACCGCAAAACAATCGCTACTCATCTGTTTAACAGCTGCCGCCAAAGCTTGTGAGATTTGTTCTTGAAGCACCTTGACTCGTTTTTCGAGAAGAACGAACGTCTCCGGCGACACTTGGACGTAAAGCGTGAAAGTGTAGGTTCCTCCATTCCAATTGTCGTAGCCAGTCTCTTCAAAGCGTGCTCTGCAGCGTCGAAGTAGAGTAGCGGCCTCGTAATTGGCCTTGGTATTCAGCATTCGAACAATCGTTTCAATCAGATCTTCATCACTAACCGAAAGATGGCACGAGGAAGTCATCATTGTCTCTTCTAGACCCACTCGATCTGAGCTTTCTTCACTTCTGCAGTGATGTCAAGAACTCCAGAACGCTCCCACAGTGACGGTCTCAGATGGATTATCCAACCGTTCACATACTCCCGACGATCACCAGCGGCATCCTTCACCACGTCGTAAGAAATGCGGTGAGCGTGAGTTACGCTGAAATTGTCATCGAAGAGGACGCCGACAAGATAATCAAAGTTGCAGGAATCGAGATCGCGAATCACGCTAAGCTGTGTTGATGGGTTGTGTCTTGTGATCCTTCGGCCCTTTATCTCGTATTTCTTTCCATCCGACTCGTCCACAGCGTCGCAGCCTTTTTGGAGCGCTTTGACGGCTTTAGCGTCAATGCCCTCGCCACCAGGGATTCGCAGTAATCAGCGACGGGGTTGTTTGAACTCCGCACGACTCCGCGCGCCCGCAGTTGATCCATGATGCTGGCATATGCAGATAAGAGCTCGCGCACGCTTGCATGATCAAGATCCAAACCTCGCATCGTCTTTTACCTGCGGGAAAAAACTATACGCGTCTCACGAGAGTCGAATTTCACTCAGGATCGCTTGTCGCCAAATTCGGAAGTGATCCGGAGGCCACAATCGTGGCGCTCATCGCCACTATGTAGGGGTGGATATCGGGTCCACTCAAGCTAGGCTGCCGAACCCCGAGAGAATATGTTCCCGGTCGAATGCTACTGAGGTCAACATCGACCCGCAGACCGGTAATGTGATCATGCAGTTCTGCCATCCCTGTCGCGCGCAAGATCTCGTCGCCCGTGTCAGTGACCAGCCCGACATCGTAGGGTCCTTCTTTGCTCCCAATCGGAAGATCAAGAACCAGGTGCTTAGCCGTTCGAGGAATCTCCAGAGGCGCCTGACCCGTTCAGACTGGCTCTGCCCGCGGGCCACCGAGCGCTCACGAAGATCCAAGACGGCCGTGTCAGTCGCTTCCACCGAGTGTCGGGCTCGCACCCACAACCATCCCCCCACCGCGAAGAGCAGAACAGCAGCAGTGGCCACCCAAGTCATCACACGTCGGCGCTGGATCGCCGATTGCCTGCGAAACTCCTTGAATTCTTGGAAGCACGGACTGCATGAGCCGAGGTGGTCAAGCCAAGGCTCCGCTTCGGTGAGGGACACCTTTCCTTGTGCTATGCCCTTGAGTAGCGCACTCCCCGGACAGCCGATCCTCTCGGGATTAGGGAACTCCGTCGCTAAGCCTTGCCGGAGAATATCAAGCAAGCGCTTGTCCGCCGCGTTGGATTGGCTTTCGGTGCTCAGAGAGAGTCCACTCGCTATCAGTTCAATCTGAAAAACAGCCCAAGTGTAACTGAAGGAGAGCCCCACGACACATTGGCATTTCATCTACCTCCAGACAAACGTGCTCGTAGAATTTTCATGCGGCGTCGGAAGCGAAGCATGACGCTATCCCCAGGAATTCCCAGAACGCGGCCAATGTGCTTCCAGGTATAGCCGTACTCGCGCGCAACCCAAACTTTGCGGCTCCACGCGTCCATTCGATCAAGAATCTCCTGAGCATGCAGGGTGCCTTCAATGTCTTGCTGCTCCGCCTGATTCGCCGCACCAAGAACCTCCAACTCCTCGATGGAAGACACAAGACGGATCGTTTCCTCGCGGCGTTGTTCCTTCTTCAGAGCACGGTTAAGCCGATGGTAAAAACTTCCGAGAAGATAAGCCTCCAGATCCCCGATCTCACCCCGCCTTCCATTCATCCGATCGAGCGTCATGGAAACAGATTGCAGAACGCTCTCCCACACTTCAGCGACCAAGAGTCCGTCGTCATTGAATGGATTTTGTGATTGAACTTGTCTGACGTGGGCCAATGCCTTCGGCCACGCTGATCTAGCCGCTTTCAAGAGTTCGCTTTCGGTGGCCGAGTCTGGACGAGGGTTGACACCTGAAAGGACCCACTCCGGACCGGGTTCGGGGGCTGGCATACCAGTGCCTCACATCAGCAATTGCGTGGTACCCGGCCAGAGGGCTAACGCAAGCGTGCCATCCGACAGAAAGGGATGTCAAGAAGAACCCGAACGAGAACAGAAAGTAGCGAAAATATTTTCGATAGGTTCGGTACTGTTTTGGTTCCTTTTATAGGTATGGGGCAACTGTGATTCTCGGAAGCAGAAGCCAGATGCACCGGTCGATTTGCCTATGGAAGATGGAATCAATCCCGACAGACAGAAGCAAAGCCAATCCTTCCGTTGGTTCCACGAGATAGACCAGATCCTCGTCGTCGGGATGAAATATGGTCCGAGAGGTACTCAAGAGGCCGTCAAAAGGGTACGGCAGCTCACCCCGGAGCTAGTGCCTGCCCAGGTCTGGCACCGAATGCGACACCTGCGCGAGAAGGAGCGCGGCAAGAGTGCGACACCGGTCGATTGGAGTGAATCTGCGATTGAAATTCTTCGCGAGGGCTATCGAAGCGGAGGCCGGAAAAAGACCGAAGCAATCAAGACCGTAAGGGCGCTTTATCCGGGACTCGCGGGCTATGTGGTGTCGAGATTCGCCCGAAGTCAAGGTTGGCTGGACAGAGAGCAGGCGGACAAACGAAAGGGAGATCGACGACCTTGGACAAGGGAAGAGGAACAAGAACTATTTGCGCGCGCCGGTTATGAGCCGGTCAAAGCCATCGCCGAAAAGCTCAAACGCTCAGAACAATCGGTTCGATTCCGGCTTAAAGGCCGGGCCATAAGCGCGAGAGTTACAGACGGCTGGTCATTGCGAAGAATCCAGCAAACCTTGCACGTAAGCCATCGCCGGCTGCAGCGTTTGATTGG
>CAWGIB010000005.1:0-11029 GCA_963822545.1 uncultured Acidobacteriaceae bacterium | reverse complement strand
ACCAGTCCTCCGGCGCCGTCCAGTTCACCCGGTGCCTCATTCGCCGGTCCTCTCCTCATCATCTCCGACTTCCCTGGGGGTGAATCATTGTTATGAAGATTAAGATGAGGATAAAGATAAGCATGGGATAGATATGAAACCTGGCCCGCGCGATAAGCAGCTTCGCCTGCTAATTACCGGCGACGAGTTGCGCGAGTTGAAGCGACACACCTGCCTGATGGCCGAAGCGTATGGCCTCGACCGGAGGATTGAACGCTATGCCGGGACTCGTCCGCTTGGCCTGTACCGGTGGGATCTGGATTGCCTCATCGACGTGATCGATCTTTCACTCCGCGACAGGAGCGAATATCCCGACACATCCTCGCGACAATTCACGGCATTGAAGCAATTGGGCGAGCGATTACGACGGGAATACAAGGCCGCCTTCCGAAGGTAACGCCGCTCTGCAATCGGATCGTATTTCTCCGGCCCTCCTGGACGCAATGATCCCCGCCACCGCGAGCGGCCGCGCTTTACGCTTTGCGCTAGAACTATTTGGACGCGTCCCGTTCATCGTTTCCAAGCTCCGCCCCCCGAAGCGCCAGTCCACGTCCATTAGCAGCTTTACAATCCGTGGCAATGCGAGTGACCGCCGGGCGGCCAAACCTCATTTTTGGCTTGGAATCCGCCCTTCGCTTTACACCACTTTACGGAATTTTACGCATTCGAGTGGTGCGTAAATAACAAAAAATAGCTTGCGTTACGACAATAAAGGAACGCGTGTTGCCCGCTGATTCGGTGCTGGAGTTCCTTCAAAGTAAACGTTCATTCGCCCCTCCCGTCTTGCTGGCGATCTAAATGAACGTGCGCGATTACGCGCACTTGCCAGCAGAATGCTGCCCTTAGGGCAGCCGCTTAACGGTTTTTGGATGCGCGTAATCGCGTAAGGTCATATAGTCTCGCAGACCGCGCTTTCACTGTCCCACAACCAGATGCTCGCGGCCTCAGCCGCGTCATTCCCTTCGTGCCTGTGCGCCTACGTGCCTTCCCCCTTGGTCCCTTGTTGGCGAGCCATTCGAGAAGGTTCCTCTGCTCAGCGTGCGGCAATTTGGCCGCGGCCGCCTCAATTTCTGCCAGAGTTGACATCGCTGAATAAGAGCCGAGTCAGTGCAGTCGGCGAACAAATTACGTCTCTGCTGCTCTAGAATCCGCGACGCCGCGAGTACGCTCTGTCCCGGCGTGGCTGGCGAGGTGATGTTTCCGGCCATCACGCCGGGGCAGAGCTTCAGCGCCGCCCCGGATTCGGCCAGAGAGAGAGAGCGCTCGCTGAGCAAAAAGGCGATCGCCAAACTCGCGGAACACTTCAGACTTAATCCCGGCTACTTGCTGCAGGCAATCGCCGCCAGCGCGATCGCCAGAACGGCAACAATTCCAACGACGACGCCCGCCGCGCCGGCGGTGTTCTCGTCTATCGCAAATGACTGGTTAGCATCCAGAGAGCTCGAATGCGGGGTCGGTATGACAACGGTGAGCAGGCTCTGCGGACCTGCCCGGAGCAGTGCAGCATTGCGATAGAAATATTTGGACGCGTCCCGTTAGTGGCTTCCGGGCGCCCCTTAAACCAGATCCTTTGGATAGAACCTCACAATCTGATCCAGCGAGTATTCAAGGGTTCGCGCCGACCACCTTTCCAAAATCGCTACCGTCTCTCCTTCCGCGAATCGGCGCCAGTTCTTCGACAAGTGATTCTCGTCTTCGTCTTCATTCTCCTCCTCATCGGGCGGATGTTGGCACTCCCATCCTGCCATTCCAAAGTGAATACCGGCGACGACGTGCTCCAAATCTGCAAGAGGCCAGTCAACCTGCCAATGCGGCTGAGCTAACGTTTTTCCCCCGATGGTTCTCTGTGGCCACTCGGCCCGAAACAGTTGATTCGTGATTGGCTCAACGCTGGGCCTTCCCCAGAAGAATGTGAAGGCCGCCTCTTCAAGACTGAACGCATCGTGCGACTCTCTCTTCCATATTTCGCGCCATGCCACCCAAGCACGCTCACCGTTATCCCATGCGGGATTGACGACCTGCCCCGGAACCAATGGGCACTTGGCACCTCCGCCGGTGCGAACTCCAATCTGTTGGCGAGCGCCCTTTTGCCATAGCTGGAACGATATTTTTTCCTCCAATTCACGGCGATGCCAATTAGCTCGAAACTCTGATGGAGGTTCTATCTCACACTCGCCCTCAAGCAAACCCATGAACGTTTGCGCAACGCCCGCATGTAGAAGTCCGATTGCACCGCGTGTGACCATCACTATCCCCTTTTTTTTGCACGATCCCATTCTGAAATCGGAACGCCGTACATATTAGCGGTCAATTTGTCGATCGACCGGAGATCAACCGCTTGCCCAAGTGAAAGAGCCCGCCCTGCCACTTCTAGAGCGCGCACATCCTCGCCAACACCGGCGTGCTGATCGGTCAAATCTGGCAAAAATACATTTTTGATGAAGTGGCTGTCCAGATGAAACTGGCCTCCCTGAACGCGAGGGCAGAAATGCGCCAATAGAATCTCGAATACGGAGCTATTAAGCATGGCGGCATAGGCCCACGGAAGGCCGCTGGTATCGAATGAGATATCAACTTCATCGCCCTCGTCTCCGTCGCTTCCACCGTCGGCTTCGGTCTCATCCCGCGTGCCTTCCCCAGCGATCCAGAACCATGCCCAACCCTGCACGACTACGAAACGTCCTTCACTGTCATAACCAAAGCTGCCCTTATCGCCGAATGCCGCGCTCAGAATCTTGGGCGTATCGCCCGCTTGCCACTGCCTCTCCCGTGTTAAGAGCCACCACTGGGCGGGGTTGATTCCCTTTCGTGCGGCGAGCGAGTCCTCACGCGGTCGAAGCCATGAAGCGTAGTATTCCGGAACAAGGGTCTTTAGATCTTGCAGCGCAGAAATCGCTACCTTGCCGTCCTGCGCGTAGGGGAAGAAAAGATATTCCTCTTCAACTATACGGCCCTCGCGAATCGTCGAGGTTCCCGCTGCCGGCCTGAAAAAATCTCGTTCGCCCGGTGGGAGGGACCTGAACTCCGAAGCGGAGAGAACAAACGCGGGCCTATCCCCAGTCCGCACACCCTGGTGAACACGAAATAGGTCATTAACCGTGGGGGTATCCGACACGCCGAGCCGGGTAATGAGATCGGCGGTCTTTTGGGAACGAGGAAGCCAGTTTGCCGTGATTATCGACGTTCCACTCACACTGAAAATATTAAATAATTCAGCATCGGGTCCAGTCTCCGCACTCTTCCGGAGCGCGCAGAGACTCGTCCTCCCCCCCATCTTGCGCGACGAGGATTCTGATCGAAGTTTCCGTTTCTGCGGGGTTTGTCTTTCGTTTCATTACCAAAAAGGCGGGTTCGACCATCGCATTCTGGAAGAAGCTGTAGCCACGAAATCGCCCGATCAGCGAGATAACTGCTTTTCCGCGAATTGCGGCTCTCCACTTCGACCCGGCGCTGCTCTCGAGGAACGGGCTGGGCACGATACATGCCACAATCCCGTCAGATTGAAGCGATTCAACCGACTTCCAGACAAACGCCATCGCTTTGTCCGGATGCCCTTTGAAGAGTTGCCCCAGTGATCCGGCGACGGTTTCCCTATCGGCCGCCGACATTTTGTTCCACGCAGCGAATGGCGGGTTGGTCAATATGAAGTGGGCGCGTGGCCACTCGATCTTCAGCGCGTTACTTTCGGAAATGTCGACGGTTACATTTACGCCTTGGGCTCTGGCATCGCGGCTTGCGCAACCCAGACAGAACTTTGAGAACGCACAAGAAACTTTCGAAGTATCAAACCCGACAAGTCTGATCGCTCTGCTGGTGCCTGACGCAGCGATTTCCTGCAACGCATGCTGCAGAAAAATCGCTGAACCGCATGCCGGGTCCAAAATTGTGAGCTCGTCCCGCTGATCATTAAGGCCGCCGCCGTAGGCGGCGAGTGCCTGTTGTACCATCGCGCGAGCCAACGCTGGCGGAGTAAAGCGGGCCTCGCGACTTCCAGGCCGTGTCTTGCCTTCACGCGCGAGGCCAGGCAGGTACGGTTGCGCTTCTCGTTCTAATTCAAAGTGCGCCTCCTGATACAGGAGACCTGATGCGTGACGAATTAGGAGATCCGGCTCAAGCCAGTACTCTGTGTTTGGATCTGGCCTCAAAAAGATTGAAAGAAGGCCTCCGATTGGAATATCGCGGATTAAATCAGGCAACATCTCAATGCCGGTTTCACTATCCGCGGGCACGTGGCGCAATGCCTCGCCAACTGTTCCGCATCCAAGCCATTCGGCTTCGTCGATTTCATTGAATCGAACTCGTTCAGTTCCCACCAGAAACGCGTTGAAAATTCGAACGGCGATCAGAGGATCGTCGCTATAAGGAGCCAAGTTTGATCGTACGAGGCGGAACGCAGAAAGCAGCTTGCTAATCACATCTCCGAGCTGCCCGCCACGCATTGCTTCAATTTTTTGGAAAACTTGAGTTGCATCGGATTGTGTGCGCGGAATCGGAAACCTAACTGATGTGTCGGGAGCGTCCCAGCGACGATGTATCAGCGTCCCCGATTTTTTGTTCGCGATCAACGTATGCCGTACATTTGCGGACCATGACCACGACAATGGCTCAATCCCATTTATTAACTCTTCCGGGTGTTCCGACGAGTAGAACGCGAGGCTCGACTTCCGACCGTCGAGTAGGACGGCAAGATCGCCCTCACGTCTATTTGGGCGGCCAGCGCCAAAAAGTGGCACGTGGGCCAGCCCCAAGGCGCGCGCCCACTCAAAAGTTGAAAAGGGATCCCATCCGGAATTGATAGCCATATGCTTTCTCGGAAAGCAGCATCAATGGTCGGTCGTGCTTTCCCGCCGGAAGATTATATCTTAAACGCTGGCGATAAACGGCACCGAACGACCAACGCGCGATAGCTCTTCCCGTGCCGCAAGACGCAAACGCTCTCTAGCCCAAGCCGAGAGCGCGATGCCCGAGAGCTCGGCCGCTTCCGTGAAGCCTAGTTTCTCGTTCGTATCCACTCGAACTTGAAGCAGCTCGCCCTTCGACGCGCCTGCGTCCTTTCGCGGCCGGCCGATTCTCCTTTTCATCCGCACGTTGTAACCTTCTAAAACATCAAGTCAATGGTAAACCTAATGTTATTGTCTTTGCAATAACAATACGGAAATCTCGTCGCATTCTTCGCGTCATCCACGCGGAAGCTGGAACCGCACCACATCACCGCGCTGAAGCATGCCGTGCGGCCCGGCGAGCTGACTCATTTCATGAACGTGAAGAGACATCATGGTCGGCCGCCCGGATCATCCCGCTCGCCAGGTGCTCAGCGCCAGCAGCTTGATCGCCGGGAAACCGCAGCCTGGTTTCCGCTCCGAAGGCCGCGGCCACAGTTTCTGCGACGCCGGCGTGTCCGGCGCGGTGGTTGCGGCGCAGTCCGCCATGAGCACCCGCCGGCCCAGCCACATGGAATCGTCTTCACTGCATCTTGCAGCATCGCAAGATAGCCCCTCGACTACCGCCGCCAAGCCCGCCACCTCAGCCTCGCGCGCGCGTCGCAACTTCTCCCCTCGGCGCAAAACGATATTGGAGAGCATCCGCAGGCGGCTGATCGCCGTGTTGCCGTGGAGGATCTGCAGAACAAACAGTGCCGGAGTATCGGCAGGGTCGAGCACGCGACCGCGCCAGCGATGGCCGACGTCCGAGAAGCATTGGTCGACTCACGCAGCACCGCCCAGAGATTCCAGCGGAGAGGATTTGATACGTTCAAGGAGGGAAGCGATGATGGCCATCCGTGGCCTCCTTTGAGTTTGGGTGAAGTAAGACATCACCATTCTCTCAGGAGGCCGCGCTTTGCGCAAGAGGATCGCAAAGCGCGCTGGGGCGCCAAGTTACGTGCTAAACGAATGGCATTCCTCACTGACCCCCTTTTGCCCACCCCTCGGAGAGGTCTCCTTAATGCCTCAGCTTAATGTCACTTCCTTCTACCGCGAGTTTACCTTGGGGTAGGCCCGTTCGTTAGCAACAAGGGAGAATCGTCAATGAACTCAAAACGGCCACGTGCATCATCAACTCGTTACAATGTTTATCAGTACCACTTCCTCGATGATCTCAGCTTTCTCGGGAGTCCAGAACAGAATCCGGCATACGAGCCGAGTGATCTCGATGACGAGCTGGATCAGGTGAGGGCGGCGTTTTTGAACGCCGGTTGGGAGGGTGACGGCGACATTCGGGTGTTATGGCTGCCGCCCTTTATTGATGTCGGGGCCGAAGACACGCATGGTGCGTACGTTTGGCATGTCAAGCAGTCAAACAACGGTACGTCTTGGTTGGCGTCTAAACTACCGCTGTCATTCAACCGTCTAAAGGAACAGAACCCAGATGAGCACATGAAAATGCGGTGGGAGTCGGTACCCGTTAGTATCGTTTTTACCAACGTGTTCGCCGCCAAGCACCGAATCACTCAGCATCGAACGTGCCTAAAACGTCATCTTAAGTTTCTTGACCAGAGCTCGAACCGGAGCCGAATGCTTCCTGAGATTAAAGACAATCTGATCTTTCAATGCCAAGCCATGCTCGTCACGGAGATCCAAGATCTCCTACACGAGTGTTACCTTGAGGTGCTGATCGAGGCAGTAGATCACGGAAATCCAAGCAAGCTAAAAGTCCAGAAGGCAAAAGTGACACTCGAACCAACTCACTTCCAACCAGACGACGAGGAAATGAACGGAGGATTTGACCAAGGTGCAGCAAATTGGTTCACGCTAAAAGGACTGGTGTCCGATATGTGGCGGTCCTTCAAATTTGAGCCGTATATCGCGAAAGTCCAACTCCTTTTCAAGAGCGTCGATTTCAAAGCTGACGACCAGACCATGTTTATGCTTCGAAAGCATGTTGAGCTGAGAAACTGCGTTCAGCATCATAACGGCCAATTGACGCCGGAGGCCTTAAAATCGTTGGGAAGGGAGAGTCTAGAAATCTTAGGAGTGCCTGAGTCCCCACTCTTCAAATGGAAGAGGATTCGCTTTACCTACGAGGAGCTTCTCGAATTATGTGACTCGATCTGCGCGTTCGCGGATAGTTTTGAATCATATGTAGACAAGCGGGTCCACAGCCGGCATTATCTTCCGCCGGCGTTGGCTGCCAAATACGGCCTGGTGCGGAAATCCACCACGCGGCGGGCGCGGTAGAAAGATCCGGTAATGCCCGATAGACCGCTGCGGAAAATCCCTGGACTGCGGTCACCGCGGTGTCGCCCAACCGACCGAAGAGACCGACGGGCCGCGTCCAATTTAAAAATGAACGCGTCCGTTTGTGTTCCTTGGAAACCAACGGTCAAGGTTCGTCACAGTCGATGCGGTCATCAAGTGAGTAACCCCATGCAGTCTCCAGGAGATTCCTAACGTCCGGTTCATCCTTCTCGCGGTGCGTTCCGTGGGACTCGTCCACGATGTGCAGGTAAAGGTGAGCCAGTTCGTGAGCGATCCAATAATTGAAACCCCTTCCCTCAAGCACGCGGGCCTTGTCGCAGCGGAAGAGAAGCTCCCTGTGCGTGCCTCTGTAGAAGAACTGTGCGTCGGCATTTCCACTTGGACCTAAGCGGAAGCGTGGATGATCATCTCGCAGCTCGATGTCAACGTCGCCATCGTCTGCGATTTGTTTGAACATCACGGTGCGCATGTCGTCCGGCAACATTTCCCATGTCTCACGAAACGTCCGCACGAACTTCAGCCGAAGCTCCTGGTCCAATACTGCGCTCTCAAAGGGCACGAACACAAATCCTTCTGGCATTTCGGCTTCGTCGTTTTTTGAGTCCATTCGATCACCTCGTTACTTCGAACAATTTCGTCACCTCATCCCCGCGAACACCAAGGTGGTCTCAGTATCACGTGGGGGTGCAAATGCCGCGGCGTGCAAGGTCTTCCCTCTGCCGGACGGGCCGGCGTCTTATTAAAGCGGACTATAGACCTTATTCAACGGAGGCATTTCGCCGTCCTCAAGTATCGCTTGATTCATCCAACCGCGCTCGATCGGCGCGACTGCTGAATCGGTCCTCACGAGGTAGTAGAACCAGAATGGCACGCCAAGCTCGGTTCCAGCACGCTTGGCTTCTGTGTCGAGATGATTGCCCATGCGACTTCGAATGCTCGCCGTTGCCAGTCCGACATAGAGGACATCCCCGTTGTAAGTCGCGAGCGCGTAACAACCGGGCCGGTCGGGCACCGTTACATGATGCGACCATGCAAACCGCGTTTTCTGATCGGGCGCAGGCGTCAGTTGTTCGATGTGCATACCGGTCTCACAGCGCGATGCCGCTCGCATTATCTTGAACGTTGATCGCGTGACCGAGCGCACTTGCTACCTTACTAATCGCGCCTCGGTTCAACCCTGAAGCTTCACCACCGCGATGCCACCATTCAGGATGGGACATGCCGATGTGTTCAGGCGGAAGATTGCCAAATCCCTTCCTCAAGAGAGTCTTGATCGTATCCTTCTTGAAATCATTTTTGGTGGCGAGATGTGTGAAGATTGTCGGAGACACGATGTGAAACAGTTCAACGCCGTTCGTCTTGTAGATGACTGAAGGGATATCGGAGTTCTCATCAACGAGCAATTCAATGACCGCCTTCCAGTAGTTCGACAGGATCATTGGGCGGTTGGCGTCCCAAACCGGATTGGAAAGCGGATTGTTAGCCGAGAAAATGTTCTTTTTAAGTGAAGTGATAAAGCTCTTCTGATTGATCGTCCCGCCGTCACTCTCGTCATTGGCCATTCGTATCTTGCCCAGCCACGGAGAACTGGGGTCCGTGTTCAGGTAGTTTGCGACAGACAGGGCGCGAGCATCCTCGCCCTTCTCGACCTGCCGGCGGATCCACCGTGGCATCGTCGGCGTCTTTTCGAGTCCGATCATCTTGGTTAACCGTGCAACAATCTGCTGCTCAATCGCCTTATCAACTGACTTCTGCGTTGTGTTGACGATGAGGAAGTGACACATCTGACTGATCTCATCGAGGTTAACGGCGATGTTTACCGGAATCTCGAATTCCAACAGTTCTGGATTCTTCTCCGCTGCCAATACCAATCCAGCGATCCGGTGTTGGCCATCGACGACGTTGAACGGCCCGATCTGGCTTACATCAAACGTGATGGTGTTCGTGCTCGAATCGAACTGAATGTTCTTGTTCGTCGCCAGGAAGATCGAAGTGGGGAGAAACGCGTCCTTTTCAGTCTGGCCGTCCAGAAGATAATCGGCAAGTCGCTTTGCCCTCCCCTCGTTGAGAAGGCGCTGGTAGCCCGGCCCTGCGTCATCCGGATCGAGCTTGTTTATGGTGTAGAAGTTCGGACGTTTGAGATCGCTCACTTGGAGGGACGTGGCGAATAGCCGAAGTGAGCCTTGGCGAACCAATGCGGCAGGACGCGTTATCGTTTCCACTAAACCTCCGATTTTCGGGTAGGAATTTCGGGAGGTTCCACCCCTCGAAAGCGTCTATTCTACGGGATTGCACCGCCGATACAAAGTTTGACGGCATGCCCTGCTTCAGCGGAAAAAATGGGGGCGCGGCCCTCTCTATCCGCGATCGCTTTCAATCACCCGGACCAACGGATGGCAATCCGTTGGCTTTCTTGGAGGCGAGGCTTGACCACAGATCGTCATCCGTTGGCAGTAGCCGCCGCGAATCACCGCGCCTTTAATGGGGCATGGAACAGGTAAGGCTCGGCTCACAGGGCGCGATAGTCTCGCGCATTGGTCTTGGGTGCATGGGGATGAGCGAATTCTACGGGGAGCGGAATGACGCCGAGTCGGCGGCGACGCTCCTGCGGGCACTGGATCTGGGTTGCACGTTTCTGGACACGGCCGATGCCTACGGCATCGGCGACAACGAAGAACTGATCGGCCGTACCGTCGGCTCCCGGCGCGGCGAAGTGTTCCTTGCCACCAAGTTCGCCAACGTCCGCACCAAGGCCGACCCGACGAAATGGGCGATCAGCGGCAAGCCGGAGTATGTTAAATCCGCCTGCGACGCTTCGCTGCGAAGGCTGGGATTCGATCATATCGACCTTTACTATCAGCACCGCGTCGATCCGCAGACGCCGATCGAGGAAACGGTCGGCGCGATGTCGGAGCTGGTGAGAGCCGGCAAAGTGAAATACCTCGGACTCTCGGAGGCGTCTGCCGCCACGATCCGCCGGGCACACAAGGTGCATCCGATCACCGCGTTGCAGACGGAGTATTCGCTGTGGGAACGGCACGTCGAATCAGAGATTCTTCCCACGCTGCGCGAGCTGGGGATCGGCCTGGTGGCCTACAGCCCGCTGGGCCGTGGCTTTCTCACCGGCGCGATCACCAGCAAAGATCAGCTCTCCAGCAACGACTCGCGCTCGCAGCGATTTCCCCGCTTCGCGGGGGAGAACTTCGACAAGAATCAGGCGCTGGTGGATCGCGTCCGCGCCATCGCCCAGCGATGGAAGGTTACCCCCGGCCAGCTCGCTCTGGCATGGGTGCTGGCCAAGGGAATCGACATCGTTCCGATTCCCGGCACCAAGCGCCGCAAGTATCTGGAAGAAAACCTGGCTGCCGCGGA
Source organism: uncultured Acidobacteriaceae bacterium (assembly GCA_963822545.1). Taxonomy (GTDB): domain Bacteria; phylum Acidobacteriota; class Terriglobia; order Terriglobales; family Acidobacteriaceae; genus Acidiflorens. The sequence continues at coordinate 422 of CAWGIB010000005.1, read as the reverse complement.
GCTCAAGCTCAGCGCTGCGGAAGTCGCGGAGTTGGAAGCCGCCGTGCCCCAATCCGAAATCGCCGGCGAGCGATACGCAGCGGCAAATATGAAGGCGATCGATCGGTAGGGGGGAGGGAGGGCAGAAAGCAGGAGCCAGGAGCTAGGAGCCAGGAGCCAGGAGTAAGTAGTAGGAAGTAAGAGAACAAAACACGAGAGAATCATTTTAGCCGGCTTGCTCAAGAGCCGGTCTCCGCGAATCCGAAAGGGCCCGGCTCGCCATCCGACACTGCTCATGGAGGTCAAGCGAACCGGCTAAAAGGGTGAATCCGAAGGCGGACACTCCAGGAACGCTCCCACCTTACCGCTTACCGCTGACGCGCTGCACTCGTTGGCGGCTTCGCGTCAACTGAAAGTCTGGTTGACATCTGCGCGCACAATAA
>CAWGIB010000004.1:0-206370 GCA_963822545.1 uncultured Acidobacteriaceae bacterium | reverse complement strand
AGCAATTCAACCGGTGTTCCTTCGAATTTGGGCACCATCTCTCTGGTCATCACCTGTTTCAAATACCACGGTTGATTGAACTCTCAAAACATTTGGCCAATACGGCTAGCGTCTATTACGATGCGGGCGAAATTGAAGTGGGGCAACGGTGGGATCAGTCGCCGCCGGGGTCGCATTCGGGCGAAGAGACAATAAGACGCATCCAAGATGCAGGTGCGTGGATAATTCTTAGGCGAGCCGAACAAGATCCGAGTATCGTGTACTCATGCATGGCAGAAGTTCAGAAGCTGTTCGGGAAAGGACCTGAAGAAGGAAATGTTGGTTCAGGACGAATTGTGTTCATTACTTCTCCACGCCGCGTGACTGCTTACCACATTGACCGTGAATGCAATTTCATTCTTCAGTTACAGGGCGACAAAGACATCAGCGTGTTTAACGGAAACGATCGCGAGGTCCTTCCCGAGGAAGAAATAGAGCGGTTCTGGATATCGATAATAACGCGGCGGTTTACAAAGAGTGCTATCAGAATCGAGCGACCGTATATTCTCTCGGTTCGGGTTAGGGATTCATGTGCCGGTTAATGCTCCTACTGGGTTCAAAACAAAAACAATATTTCGGTGACGCTAAGCGTTAATTTCCAATTTCATGAAGATCACGTAGCGCATGTGTATCGAGCGAACTACATATTGCGCAAACTTGGAATAAATCCAATGCCTCCGGGGCATTCTCGAGTGCGAGATCGTCTTAAGTGCTTGGCGATGAATACGACGTACGTTCCGACACGCGGTGCGCGCCGTCTGTTGAACAAGGTATGGCGGTAGCAGGTCTTCGAAACTTGCCGTCAGGACGCAGAATTCCCAGCTTTCTTGAGAGGACACTTGTCTTACTGTAACGCCACAGTAATCGGGGCCGGTCCCTATGGATTATCGGCCACCGCATACCTTAAAGCGGCCGGTATCGAGACTCGCATATTCGGTGATCCTATGGCGTTCTGGGAAAAGCAGATGCCGGTCGGAATGTTTCTCAGATCAAATTGGGGAGCGTCGCACATCGCAGATCCTGAACGCCGTCTAACCCTCGATGCATACCGTCTTTCAAGCGGTAATCACTGCTCCGCGCCGATACCGCTCGATCGCTTTGTTGACTACGGACGGTGGTATCAAAGCCAGGCTGTACCTAACGTGGAAAGGCGCACTGTGGTGACGGTCGACACCGACGCGGCCGGTTTTAAAGTGACCTTAGATGACGGGGAAATCTTCACTTCTCGGCGGGTCATTGTTGCTACCGGCATCGCACAGTTTGTGAGGCGACCCGCCGAATTTTCTGCAATTCCGCCAGAGTTGGCCTCTCATTCATCGGAACATTCTGATTTAACCAGGTTCAAAGGATGTCGAACCGTTGTTATCGGAGGCGGTCAGAGTGCGCTTGAGTCAGCGGCGTTGCTCTATGAGTACGGAGCGGATGTCGAAGTGATTGTGCGCCAGTCCGAAATTAACTGGGTGGGACTCCATTCATGGCTTCATCACTTAGGGCCTATCTCGTCGCTTCTATATTCTTCCAGGGATGTGGGCCCCGCCGGCATCAGCCGTCTGGTTGCGATGCCTCATTGTTTCAAAGGTCTTCCTAGAAGAATTCAAGATAAGATGGCTTATCGAGCGATTAGACCTGCAGGGTCGGCGTGGTTACGTCCAAGGCTGACCGATGTTCCGATCACCCTGGGCTGCAGCGTGGTGGCATGCTCGGTAGTCGGTAGTCAATTGCGGCTGAAATTGGATGACGGGACTGATCGTGTTGTCGATCATGCCCTTTTGGCGACAGGATACCGAGTGGATATGTCGCGATGTGAGTTTCTGTCACAACAGTTGCAATCGAAATTGCAGACGGTAGAAGGCTATCCCGTTTTAAAGTGCGGGTTGGAATCCTCAATAGCCGGATTGCATTTCTTAGGTAAGCCCGCGGCTTGGAGTTTCGGTCCCCTTCTCTCCTTCGTCTCGGGAACGGAATTTGCTGCTCGGGAATTAGCAGCATCGATCGTTGGTAAAAATGGCGCGGCCTGAACTAATTGATCGCGCTACCAAGGATGAGTTCGTCGTCCATGCAGGCCGCACCGAGATTGGCAAAGTGGGTGCTGTGGTTGTTGGTGGAGACTACCAAGGGCTTGGAATTGTTCGCAGTCTCGGTTGCCGAGGCATACCTATTTGTGTCGTAGATGATGAATATTCAATTGCGCGTTTCTCCAAATACACAACCGAATTTGTAAAGTTGCCGTGTTTGAAAGACGAGACCAGAACAGTGTCTGGCCTGCTCGAACTTGGGAAGAGGCTGGAACTCCGGGGCTGGGTGCTTTATCCGACGCGCGATGAGCTAGTTGCCGCCTTCTCACGTCATCGTGCAGAATTGGGCCAGATCTTCCGCATCCCGGCGCCAGGTTGGGATTGCGTCAAATGGGCATGGGATAAACGCAAAACCTATGAACTTGCGCGACAGTTGGAGATACCGATCCCTCCGACCTGTTTTGTGCAAGATGCAGGTCGGCCTTTAAAGATGGAATTCCCACCCCCATTTGCCATCAAGCCTGCAGTCAAAGAACATTTTGTCTACGCTACAAAGGCTAAAGCGTGGCGAGCAGATAGTCAGGAAGAGCTTGAAACACTAATTCAAAAAGCGTCGGAGTTCATGGATCCGGCTGAACTTATCGTTCAGGAAGTAATTCCTGGGGGAGGCAACCAGCAGTTTTCCTACTGTGCTTTTTTTCGGAATGGACGGGCCGTGGGCAGTATGGTCGTAAAGCGACGACGCCAGCATCCTCTTGAGTTCGGCAGGGCTAGCACGTATGTCGAAACCGTTAACGCTCCGATATTGGAAGAGCTATCTGAGCGCTTCCTGCGAGCGATTAACTACTATGGTCTGGTCGAAGTAGAATTTAAACTCGACCCGCGTGATTCCCAGTACAAACTGTTGGACGTAAACGCCCGAACCTGGGGTTACCATAGCCTAGGGGCTAAGGCCGGAGTAGATTTCTCTTCCATGCTCTATGATGACCAGCTTGGGCTGCCGGTGGCCGAATCGAGAGGGCAGGCCGGAATAAGTTGGGTGCGCATGGCGACAGATATTCCGGCCGCATTAGTTGGCCTTTTTCGGGGAGATGTGAATATCGGAGCATACTTCAAATCGTTGAGAACTTGCGATGTGGAAGCGGTATTCAGCGCAAGAGACATCCTGCCTGGTCTGGCAGAAATATCGCTCATTCCCTATCTCGCGTTCAAAAAAGGTTTCTAGATAATCGGGGTTTGCGAGGCCTTCAATTTACGCTTTCGCGTAATAGACAAACGACCATGGGAATGACCGCCTCTGCGGCGTACTTTGCTATCTGCTCTGGGGCTTGCGAAAATTGTCGACAAAAAACATTATGAGGGAGAATAAGAATGGTACTAGTTGAACTCCAGCCTATGACAAACATTTCTATTGAAAGACGGGATCGCCTAGCCTATGCAGAGTTTGAGAGCAAATTTTTGAACCCTCATCGGCCTGTTGTTATATCCGGAGCACTAGGCGACTGGAAGGCGAGCCAGTGGACACCGGAATACTTTCGAGCGCAGTTTCCCAGAAAGACATTCAATGTCGATGGCGCGGAATACCGCATGGACGATTTCATCGAATTGATCCTGAACTCGACGAACGATAAACCAGCCCCTTATCTACGCAACGTGCTCATCGACAATTTTTTGCCTGAACTTATTCCTGCCATTCGACCGTTACCGGAATATTTCTCCCCAAACTGGCTGGAAGGGCCATTGTCGCAGATGTTGCGGTCGCGCTTGCATAACGGAAGTGCTGAGCTTTACATCGGGGGGGCCGGCGGGAAGTTTCCATTCCTCCACTTCGATAGCTGGCACACGCATGCATTTCTCTGTCAACTCTACGGTAGGAAAGAGTTCACCGCTTATGCTCCGGACCAAGCGCCATACTTGTACGTAAGACCCGACCGTTACAACCAATCGCTCATCACTGATCTAGAGAACCCAGATTACGAAAAGTATCCCTTGTTTGCACGGGCTCAGGCAATGCGTTTTTACCTGGATCCAGGAGAGATTTTATTTATCCCAGCCGGTTGGTGGCACACGGCGAAGATACTCAGCCCTTCAATTACGGTTTCCATGAACCGTGCTAACGCATCGAATTGGAGTGATCTGACTCGAGACATGTGTTCGCGCGCTTCTCTTCCCATGAAACCAGTCGCAGCCGTCTACCTGACTGGCATGAGGGTGGTCAGGATGCTCTATGGCTCATAGATTCAGATACAAAGGTCGAATCAGGTTGTTTCATCAGTTGGTCAAACTCCATATCATGATCATATGGCGGGAGGATTTACGGGAAGAATCCTAGCGTTGCTGCCGCTCACTGCCTATCTCGCGGTAGTCTGGATACTTCGTATCCGAGGCGAGGGATGGCGGAGCGCTGCCTTGAGTGCGGGTGTGTGCTGGGGTGTATACCTTGCGTTGGCCACCGAGATCCTTAGTATTCCCCGCTTAATTACGCGTCCGGTACTGGCTGGGGCTTGGGTAAGCTTTACTCTGGGTATCTCTATCTACGGATGGGTGTTCCGGAGATCAACATCTCGCCAAATCGAAGTTCAAAGGAGGGCTAGTCGAGAAGCCAAAGAGGCGCCGCTAGATAAGATGGAGTGGTTGCTGCTTTCAGGCATCGGGCTAGTAGTCATGCTAGTCAGCACGACGGCAATTCTGAGTGCGCCGAATACCTGGGACGCTATGGCATACCATATGTCTCGGGTTGCCCAGTGGATGACAAATCGCGATGTCGATCTTTATCCGGCGTTTTACTCGGCACAGTTGTTTCTGTCTCCTTGGTCCGAGTATGTGATATTGCACCTTGATATCTTGTACGGAGGGGATCGGCTTGCGAACCTCGTAGAACTGGTTAGCATGATCGGTACGGTTACCGGCGTTTCTCTCATAGCTCAACAACTTGGAGCGGGCCGTCGCGGGCAGTTACTTGCCGCGGTGGCAGTGGTTGCGCTGCCTGAAGGTGTGCTGGAAGCATCTGGGGCAATGAACACGTATGTGGGCACCTTTTGGATCGTTATGGCCATATATTATCTTCTCCGCTGGAATAAGCAACAGAGTTGGAGAGTCGCTCTGGCGTTGGGTTCCGCGGTTGGATTGGCGCTAATGACGAAAGGCACGGCATATGTATTTCTGCCATTCGTACTTGTCGCCTGCTGGTGGATAGGTCCCGCGGCCGCGCGAAAGCAGTTGTTGGCCAGACTTCCGATGTTTCTGTTAATCGTTTTCATACTGAACGGGCCATTGTATCTTCGCAACTATAAACTTAGCGGCTCACCGCTCGGCTTTACATCTCCTCTTGGCGACGATCCTGAACGCCAATACGCGAATACTCACGTTTCAGGCTCAATCGCAGCTGCGAATGTTGTGAAGAACTTGTCGCTACACTTGGCTACTCCAATACCGTCGTTGAACGACCAACTCTCGCGAGGAGTATTGTGGGCGTTGCACAGCATGCATATTGACCCTGATGATAAAGCATCCACCTATCGCGGGGGCTTTCACTTGAATGGTTTTTCCAGTCACGAAGCTCGTGCGGGCAATCCGCTGCAACTGGCTTTGATTGCGCTGGCAAGTTTACTTCTCTTCAACTCAAGAATCGGCAATCAGGCGCTTCGTCTTTATGTGCTTGGACTCGCCGGATCTTTTGTCCTTTTTTGTGCTCTCATTCGCTGGCAACCGTGGAACAGCCGTTATCACCTCCCTCTTTTTGCCTTGGGCCTTGCGGTTGTTGGAGTTGTTCTGGAAAAAAGCTTGCCTCGCTTAGCATTGTCCGGCGTCGCTTGTGCACTCGTGATTTCCGCTCTTCCGTTTGCCATCTTCAACTCATTGCGGCCTCTGGCACCATGGCCGCGTGTGAGCGTTCTCCGCCAACCACGGCTCAACTCTTATTTTGCGGACTCACATGACCGCTGGATAGACTCCGATGTTGCCGCCGCCAAACTCGTTGAATCAAGCCCATGCAGAAGCATCGGTGTTGATGCTTCCCTCGAAGACTTCGACTACCCACTCTTTGCATTACTCGGGGCCGGCCATAACGAACGGGAAGTACGCTATATCGGAGTCAGAAATCTGACCGCTACCTATGCCAGGCTAGGTAACATGCCACCGTGTGTTGTGATTTGTTTGCGTTGTGCGCATGCACCTGCCAAATGGACCGAGTATAAGAACGTGGGACGCAGAGTTTCGGTTTTTGACGAGCTCGCAGTCTTCACCGCAGACGGGAGCTTTTCCAACAATCAGACGGTAACTCTGCCTGATGCGTCCGAAATCGACGGAATGTTGGAGCAGCTGGACTATTATCGCGAATCGCCACGCGCAACTAATCTTGGAATAGTCGAAGGCAGAATTGATCGCGCTGGGCGAGACTGGCCCGAGAAAAAGCGGATCTTAAGGCACGCTTGAGCGCCTTATACACTGGAGGCTTGACCCTGTGGCGCGTGAGAGATTCGGTGGATCCGCTCCGACGTAGGGGGGAACCGATTGATCGCTCGAAAACCGACACGACGCAATTGTTGGCTGCGTCAGAAGTCTTCTTGAATTGGGATGAAACGATCCAGGACAAAGTGGACGATCTTAACCGGATGGTTAATCAACTATACTCGTCTTGGGAAACCACGTTAATAGATTCAACGCTTGCGAATGATAACCATTCTGCAGTTTGTCGACTGGCCGTAAGAACGGATATGAGTCTCGTTATCCCGGACTCGCAAGCCCGAAGAGTCAGCAAGGAGTATTCAATTGATGTTTCCACGTGCTCATGTTTGGGCGAACGATCGAGCCAAGGAACTTTGGTGACGCGCAAAAAGTTGGGCACCTACGAGTCGGAAGCAGAAAACTTTACTAAGTGCACCACTTCGAGCATTGCCGGATCGTCGCAACCGTGGAGTCCGTTTCGAAACTGGCAGATCCTAATTATCTCGCCAGACAGAGGATTGCGCTAGTGCCGACGGAAATATAACCCTGAGTGTGCCTGGAATGATGCTTCGGGATGAAATGGAATTCTTCCGGAATGACTGGGAACGGCCCAGCTGTCGATTAGTTCGTAACCAACGGCACATACTGAATTGATGAATTCCTGTCGATTGAAAATGTGCATTGGATGATAGGCGACTCCCCCATTTTGCAGGGTAATAACTGGCCGGCCCTCATCAAGCGATAACTTATTGATAACAATATGTCTCGGCGGGAACTTGAGGCGCGCGAGAGCAACTGAAAATGGGGGCGTCTCGATGTATTGCAGAGAGCCAGCCGCTAGCAGAACCTCAGCGTCGTCCGAATCTTCGAATCGGTTTGTGAAAGTTAGCTGTTTCTTGTTCTGTTCTGCAGCGATCTGTGCCCCGCAGCGGGTGATCTCGGGCAAATCGCAAACGACCCATTTTAACTCCGGACAATAATTGACATATTGTTCGTAAGCATAAAAATGGGTTCCGCAATGGCCGCCATAGTCGAAGAGTGTGATGGGGCTTCGTAGGAAGGGCGCCAGCCAGAACAGCACGGGATAATCGAAAGAGTATATCCGCGATCGCCGGTCGGCGAATTCCTGCGCGTAGTCTTGGCTGGCGAAGCCTAGAGGTTTGTTGCGAGGTGCGGAACGTCCTGCTTCTTCAAAGCTGGAATAGACTCCGCGGAACGATCCGTAGCCGTTTCCCGCAAAGCGCCTCTCGTAGACGAGTTCAAGAACCGGCCGAACTATCGGCCAAGTCTCCATGCGGGATGTCCAACCCGTCGCGGGTTTTGCGGCGTCGTTTATAAGCTAGACCACTTCTGGCAATTCATGCCGTTTGGCCTCGATTTCGACAACTTATCCATTATCATACAAGCACAGCAAAAAATGAGGCACGAGATTTGTCGAATATTGGACCGCTGAAAACCCATGAATAGGCGAAGATTTTTGCGGGGCGCCGCGGCGATAACGGCAACGGGGGCGCTTGCCGCAGCAATGGATGCCGCGCTCGTGGAACCCCATCAGGTAGTAGTAACCCGAATCGAGGTACCGCTGCATCGGTTGCCTGAGTCCTTCGATGGCTTCACGATTGTCCAACTGAGCGACTTTCACTACGACCAAGAATTCTCGGCAACCACCATTCGGTCCGCGGTCGAGATCGCGAACCAATTACGACCGAATTTGACGGTTCTGACAGGCGACTTTGTTACTGAACCCATAGCCGCTCACCGCCGACACCTCAACTTGCGAGAAGCTGCCAACGCTGCAGAACCCTGTGGCGCTCTGTTGAATAAGCTTAAAGCTGAATTTGGAGTCATGTCTGTCATCGGCAATCACGATGGGAACACCGACCCAGATCGTGTGAAGGCCCTATTGCGGGACCAAGGGCTTCCGGTCATGTACGACGAAGCGAAGGCAATTGAACGAGACGGGGAACGAATCTGGATTGCTGGTCTTGACGATAACCCCGACGCGACAGACATCAGTCCCGCTCTAAATGGTATTCCTAGCGGCGAGCTTGTGGTTGTACTCGTACACGAACCCGATATAGCAGATCTTATTTCAAAATATCCGGTCGATCTCCAGCTTTCCGGTCACTCCCATGGTGGTCAAGTACGTTTTCCCCTCATTGGTCCGGTTTACTTGCCGCCATTAGGCAGGAAATACCCGCGGGGGCTACGACGGGTCGGTCCCCTGACGTTATATACTAATGTGGGCATCGGCACCTTGGGACTTCCTGTACGGTTGAACTGTCCCCCCGAAGTTAGTCTGTTCACTCTGCGTGCAACTGGCAATCGCAACGAAAAAATAGCGTCCTGCATTAGCTAGAGGGGGTCGACTTTTGACTCGGATTATTAGATCTATCTTGCCGGCAGCTTCCACTTTGTCATGTCACTGACTGCGAAAAGATTGCGCGTAACCGTCATCGCGGTCTCTTCTTTCCTTTTCTTGGCGCAGGTCGTCGTTGTGTTGATGGGAGTATCTCCTGCCCTAAATGGACGGGCAGCCTTTGGGCGTCTCTATACCGCCGGATATATCGTTCGAATGCATCAATCGGACAATCTTTCTGATTACGCGACGGATCGACGACTTCAAAATGAACTGGCGAATCGAGATAACAGAACAGAAATACGCGATGTATCGACCTATGAGGCACTCATATTTGCGCCTTTTTCTTTTTTGAACTATCGAGCCGCGTACGTTATGTTCTTCGTCACGAATATTGGGCTGCTCGCACTCTCAATTTGGACGTTAAGACCTTTCCTCGAAAAACTTGAAGCAATTTGGCATTGGTTGCCAGCGGCAGTCTTTGTCTGCTTTTTGCCCGTAACCGTGGCCCTCATCGAAGGACAAGACTCAATCTTGCTCTTGAGTCTGACGCTGGCTTCCGCAGTCTCGTTTTATCGAGATCGTTATGTCCGCGCTGGGGTCTTTCTTGGCCTTGCACTGTTGAAGTGGGAGTTTGCATTACCAGTCGCGCTGCTTTTTCTGCTTTGGCGCAAGTGGCGATTTGTGGCTGGATTTGTCACCTCAGCCATTATGATCGCTGCTATATCGTTCTTAATTGCGGGAGTTGCGGGGCTCCGCGTCAGCGCGCTCAAACCATCTTTGTGGAGCGGACCGCCTAAGGCGGGGAAGTTGAGACCCGGGATTGCGGCGGCACCAAGCCTTCAGTGCTTGTCTCATTCGTTGGCCAGGTCAAATATCCCTAGTAAGTGGGTCGACACATTTACGATTGGATGTTCGATTTTGTTAGTCGCGTGGGCTGCAACTCGTACGGCGAATTTTGCGTTGGCAGTCCTGGTCGCGACATTGGTTGGCACTCATGGCGTTTTGTCGGATACGGTACTGGTTGTTATACCGCTTGCAATGGTCTTTGACGCTAGGCTATCCGTATCCTCTGGGAAATTGCGTTTGTTTTCGAGAAATATCGCGGTTCTTTTATTTGTTGCACCGCTGGTCTGTTTTGTTCTTGGGCTAAGCTACTGCTTCCTTGCGATATTGATGATTGGGCTTCTGTTGCCTCTCAGATTTACTAGCGCTGATTCCTCCAAAGCCGCCAGTCGAGCATGCAGAGTTTCTGCTTCATTGCTTCTATCGAGCGCGTAACTAAATGAGATCACACTAATGATCCCAAATTGTCCACTATGTGTCTGTTGACAAGGTCGAGATCAAAAAGGTACTGTTTCGTCTACGAATCCCTAATCTCAAGGATTTGCAAAGGAAACGGGGAGGCAATGCTCGACAACCTGATTAATTTGATGAAGGTGATTGCGGTCGGGATCCTTTCTGTGCCGGTGCACAATTGGTTGAGCAAACACGACGCTTTGAGGGGTCGACGTTATCTGAAACGAGAAGGCTAGCGAACCCTGGAACCTATCCTTCGACACACTGTCCGATCGGCAAGCCCCGTGCCTTCCGTACGAGGTTACTCACTCTAATTTGGGTGTAACAATCTAAGATTACGCGTAAGCTGCCGCTGCGGTTTCTTGGCACGACGATCTAGAATCATGCGGACGTAGTGGATAAGTGGCTGCTCAAGCAGGTGAAACGAAACAATAGAGCCAATAACGCGAGCACAATCTTCACCATGGACTACCGTCGTGCTCTTGAAGAGGATAAGGCTTGGAACAGGATCAGATGAAGAGAGTCGGTACCTTGGCCAGTGACCCGAGACACCGATGCGGTACGTTGTGGTCCAGTCCCCCTTCATCCGCGACGTTTCCGACAGGACGCGTTGACTTTTGGAGAATGCGCCTCGATGAACCGGTAACTACTGATTACGAATCTACCGTTTTGTCTCGCGATGAAATCGCGCGCTCTGCCCGGTTTCGCTAGAAAAAGACAGGACGCACTTTCCACCGCTGTCGTTCTGTTCTTCGGCGCCTCCTAGGGGGCTATCTTTCAATTCCAGCAACTGAGATTCGTTTGGGGTCTCGAAGAGCTGGCAAGCCTCAGCTCGTATCCGAGCAGAATCCTCAGGCTTTGCATTTCAACGTATCCCACTCCGGTGGTATGGCTTTGATCGCGGTAGGTAGTGAGCATCGGTTGGGCATTGACATCGAAAAAATCCGCACCGACGTCGACACTAACGTGCTTGCGGAACGTTTTTTCTCCAGTCGCGAGCGCAGTGGACTTCAGGAGTTGCCGGAACATCTCCGTGTGCAAGGCTTTTTTGCCTGCTGGACGCGTAAGGAAGCCTTCTTGAAGGCTACCGGAGAAGGGCTTTCTTTCCCGCTGTCGGATTTCTCCGTTACCACGCACCCCGACCTCGATCCTCAAGTCGAAGACCTAAAAGGCGACATGGGAGCTAGTAAACACTGGTTTCTGGCTGACCTCGCAGTCGCCGATGGTTTTCGTGCGGCAGTAGCTATCGAGCGCTCTTCTTCGGCCCTTAAAACCTATGCATTGAACTGACTCCCCTCTCGATATCGCGATCGGACCAGACTCTTGGGCTTGCCCCAGCACCTCCGCATCGGAGGCTTCTTTACCTGCTGGACGCGTAAGGAAGCGCTTCTGAAGGTCACTGGGACGGACTTTCTTTTTTGCTAGCGGATTCCTACGTTACTCGCATCTTGAAATAAATCCCGCACTCGAGGAGATCACCGGAGTATGGAAGTTGTTTCTAAGCGAGCATACTAGGAGCGGCGTTCGGAGCGATGGTGTGCGGTCGGGTGTAGAGCATAGCGCTGGTACGACCGAGTAGTGATCTTCGTTGATTATCCATCGCGCGAAGAAACAAGCAAACTAGCATTTCACCGAACAATCGAGCGACCCCGAACGGTGGCGATAGAGGATGAATCCTGTGTGGTCGAGGCGCACCGATCGACTTTACGGCAACTCCAACAGGGCTTGCTCGCTTTGTCGGTATATTCAGATTCGCAATTTGGACAGAATTGCCAGTATATGCAGACGCGGCAAGTGGGTTTTCGTAGTCTGCGGATCACGACGAGTCCGAGGACCACGTAAAGCACCGCAAATGTCAATGTGACAAGGGAGAACATACCATTTAGTGGCTGGAGGTTACTGCGGCGTCGAACATCGGTCTGTGATTTGCGTCACAACGATTTGTTTCATTTTAGAGCGATTCTCCCCTGTTCTCATGCGCCAATTAGAAGTCTCCGCAGAAGGACAAAAATCCACCATAATGGTCCGAAAAATTTTGTATCGCCCTCTGAATCAGTTAAATCAATAATCCCTCAACTGGATGAGGTTCGTGGAATCGCAGTGCTTTGGGTAATGGTCCACAATCTTGACCACTACCCATCACTTCATTTGTTGTTCCTGTCCAGAAACGGCTGGATGGGAGTTGATCTCTTCTTTGTTTTGTCGGGGTTTCTCATCACAGGCATTTTGCTCGATACGAAGCAACATGAGAGCTACTTCAGGAATTTTTACGCCCGGCGATGCCTCCGGATTTGGCCCTTGTATTACTCCGTTCTTTTTTGCATGTTCGTGGCTGTTCCTTTAATTCGTCCTTCCGAGGCTCGCGCAGTGTTCGATGCGCGCTCGGCGCCCTGGTGGTCTTTCCTGTTCTACCTCCAGAATTTCCTGGTGCCCGCTGCTAGCATGGCAACCGGCCCGCTTGGCGTTACCTGGTCGCTGGCCATCGAAGAGCAGTTTTATCTTGTTTGGCCTCTGGTAGTACGGCGATGCTCCGATGTGCAACTGCGCCGCCTCACGGTCGCGGTGATCTGTTTTTCGCCTGCGCTGCGCTTCTACCTGTTAGTGCATCATGTCAATATCTACTCAAACATATTCTGTCGGCTAGACGGCCTGATGGCCGGGGCACTTCTCGCACTGCTGGTTCGGTCGGCCAATTTCATGGCGGCCGAATATGTAAAGCCTGCCTGGATCACATTTCTTGTCGCCTTTCCGGCCTCCCTTGCGGTAGAAGGCTCCAAACCAGCAATGGATTGTGTTCTCGTTGATGGTTCTGGCGTCCAGTGCATTTGTCTATGTATCGCTGTTTTCTACAGTAAAGTGGTTTCGCGCAGTGATGAGCAACAAGTTTCTTGTTTTTAGTGGCACGATCAGCTACGGCCTCTACTTGCTGGGAAAACTCCCAAACGATGCAGCGAAATCATTTCACTTGGATCGGTCTCCGCTGCTGGCGTTTTCGATGTCGATTCTAGCCACCTTCGCGATTGCAGCACTCTCCTGGAATCTGCTAGAGAAGCCGTTCCTGAAACTCAAACGATTCTTCCATGTCGGACCAGTTGAAGTGAGGCCAATCGCTTCTTGGCCGACAATCGGAACGAAGGCGTCGGGAATGGACGGACGTAACGTATCGACTAAGAATGATTTCAGGAAACAGTTCGTGGTGTGGACCTGGATCACATCGTAGGCGTAGCAAAGCCGCGTAGACTCTCTCAGAATCTGGGCTCTCATAGCGTCAGCACAGATGGAGACCCAATATCTCCCCCCCTTATTGTGTAGAGCTAGAAATCACTTATAAACCGATCGTGGGGAGAGCATGGTTTCCGCAGAACGTGCTATTTTGTCTGCCAAGAGCAGGCCGCAAACCTGTGAATTGGACTACCGGAACGACCCCCGCTGGGATGCGTTTGTATCCTCTCATCCTGATGACCTCATATATCACAACTCCAGCTCGCTTACCCGCCCTCGAGGAAGAGTACGGACAGAAATGCATGAGTCTGGCCTGCATTGATCACGAGCAAAAAGTGCGTGCCGTGCTTCCCTTGTTTTCGACTAGGGGGCTGCCTTTCGCGATTGGTCGGCATTCCACCGGCCGGAGACTGTCTTCACTTCCCCGGACTCCGGTGGCTGGGTTACTCGCGGTCGATCCAGCTGCGGCATCGGAGATCTTGTGCGTTGCAATGGAAATAGCGCGCAACCAGAAAGTGCAGCTTGAGATCAAAGCGCAGATCGGCGGTCTGGATAGACTGGTTGAAGGATTGGGATGTGTGCCTTGGAGATTTAGTTATGTTGAGCAACTCCCCACAACAGCAGAGGGGGAATGGTGGCATGAATTTTGTGACGACTTGCGCCTGCCTCGCGATTGCGAGTATCTTGCAAAGGATGCCGCCGTCTTCGATTTGGCAATGCAAAGCAGCAACATCGCGTTAACTGGGCCGTCAACAAGGCGATCAAGCTGGGCCTTGAAGTTCGAGAGGCAGACGCCGAAGAAGACATGGCGAAATGGTACGAGCTTTATTTGCAGACAATGCGACACAAGGCCGTGCCGCCGCGGCCTTATCGCTTCTTCAAAAGTCTATCGTCTGCACGGGCCGAAGGGCCAGATGCGCTTGTTCTCGCCGAACGGAGCAAGGAAGGTCAGCGAGAATATAGTTGCCGGTTCTATTTTCTTGAAGTTTGGGGCAGACGGTGTTTTACGCCTTCACAGGTTGTGCTCCGCGGAACTTTCACCTGCATCCACACGATATCATCCAGATCGAGGCTATCCGCGACGCATGCAAGAGTGGATTTCGCTGGTATGACTTTGGCGAGGTCAGTGAAGACAATGAATCGCTTGCGCAGTTCAAGGGGAAGTGGGGCACGGAGCCCAAACTCCTGTTTCGCTACTACTATCCCGCCATTGACGATCGTCCACACACTGGGGGAACGCTAGCGCATTCCACACAGAACCTATGGCGAGCATTGCCGAAACGCGCGACGGCAGTTCTCGGTGATCTGATTTATCGATAAGTGTCGTTTCTGCGTTTTTTTTTTTTTTTTTTTTTTTTTTTGTCAGTGTAGCGGATGGGACGCTAAGCACGTTTCGCGTATAGCAGAGAGAATGCCTAGATGGCCACAGCTAAGGAAGACCCTTTGCCCGTCACTTTGTCCTATATCGGGTGCTGGTACAAGAACGACGTGTATTCGCACAATTGCAGCAAAACCGTAGATTCCTTGCGCGAATGCGGAATGCAAGTGGATGTGATCACTTCAAACTGCCGGTGCCTCTCCTCGGCCCAGAAATTTACGATCAGCTCAGATGAATTGATCAACATGAACTGTAAAGCGATAGCGATCCCGCATGCCCCGCGGTACCCGGGAAAAGGGCAGGGAACTCTCAAGTATCTCGCGGTGAAGCACCTGCGGTTGGACCTGCCACTGGCTATGTTGCGGGGATTCTTGTACTACTTTAGAGCGCGGCGCGCGAACATCATTCATTTCGATCAGGTGCTGGAGGCGTTTGGTTGCATACCATTCTTCATCATGGTCGAGCTCGCTGAGTGTTTTTCACAAGAAGTTAGTTGTAACAGTTCATGAGAACGATTGCTTCCAGAGAGAGCATCCTAAACTGAATCGCCCTTTATAACGAGTGCGCCGAAGTTCTCGTGTATAGCGAAGACATGAAACAAAAGATCGTTGCTCTGGGGGTGAGTTTTGAGAAGATCAAGATCATCCGGTACGGGGCGGTGATTCCAGAGCTCACGCTAGCGGAGCGCACCAAATACATCTATTTTGGCGGCCACAATATTCGCCGCGGCAAGGGCTATGAAGAACTGCTGAAGGCGCTTGCAATTCTGAAGGCTAAGGGAACCCGGGTCCCGCTCACGATCTACGTCGGGCATGGTTGCAACGGCGTGACCGAAGCGCGCCGAGCTGCAGACTGCGCGGGCGTGTCCGACATGATTGAGTGGCGTGCGTTTTCTTCCGGGAACGAACTGGCAGAAGTCTATCAGCGCAGCAAGGCTTGCATTATACCGTTCACCGATGGGTCGGCACGCCACCCAGTGAGTTGTGCCATGGTGAATGCCACGCCTGTAATCGCAACGCGTGCTGTAGACATCCCGGAATACCTCGGTCAATTGGGTATTTATGTCGATGGCTCAGGGGACTCAATCGCAGAGGCGATTGCGCGGTAGAGACTGGGGCCGTGGACGTGGGTGGGCTGGGTAGCCAGTTGCGCGCCAAGGCGATCGCTGAGCTAGATTGTAAAAAAATTGCCGAGGAACTCTCCGGCATGTACTCCAACATTCGCCGCGCAGAGCGACGTTCTCAGGTCGAAAAAGAGTCCATTGTGTGTAAAAAGCCCAATTCCCGTTAGGTTGAAAAATGGGACGCAATCCTGCATTTTGAAGGTGCACTACATATGGGGACAGGGTGCTCTGCCTCGACGAGAAGCGCAGCTGTTGTCCAGTGCCGGTGGCTATAGCTCAAAGCGGTGAGGGAACAAGTTTTTGGCCGTTTTAAGTACACTTCCACAGCCCAGTTTCTGCTGCATACATGAAAAGACCCAGAGGAATCTTAGCGTCGATGGTCGTGGTCCTGCTCGTCGTTTTGACCGTGGGAATTTCGTTCACGATCGGTTGGGGGCCATTCATCGGACCTCGGATGCGTCACCTACGTGCGGAAATCGAGAGTACACCGAAACGTCTTAAGCGAGGCGAATACTGGCTTTGAACGTAAGCCGGTGCATGATTTGCCACTCCGAGCACGATTGGACTGCGCACGATGCACCCATCCTGCCGAGCACGCTCGGCGCTGGCCGGACTGAACATTCTCGCAGGCCTGCCGGGAAAAGTTTATGCGCCGAATATCACTCCGGACCCAGCTACGGGAGCGGGGAGCTGGAGCGACGATGGGCTGGCACGAGCAATTCGTGAAGGGGTGCGCCAGGACGGTAGGGCACTTTTTCAGTTGATGCCGTATCGGGCTTTCCGGGCTATGTCCGACCAAGATTTGGCGTCCGTCGTCGTCTACCTGCGCTCTCTGCCCCCCGTGAGCAAAGACAGCCCCCGACAAAACTGTCCTTTCCGGCAAAGTATCTGATTCGCAGTGTCCCCGAGCCACTGGACGCGCAAGTCCCCGAGCCAGACCTCTCGACTCCCGAAAAGCGAGGGAAATACCTGGTGACGATTGCAGGATGTGTGGATTGCCACACGCCGCAGGATGCCGATGGGCAGCCGCTGCCCGGCATGGACTTCGGAGGAGGATTAATTCTGGATGGTCCGTGGGGCCGCGTGGCCAGTGCCAATATTACACCTGATTCGTCGGGAATTTCTTACTATGATGAGATGCTCTTTGCGCAGGCGATTCGTACGGGATACGTCAAAGCGCGGCGGCTCAACCCGATCATGCCTTGGCAAACCTACCGCGGGATGACAGACGAGGATATCGCCGGGATGTTTGCCTACCTGAGAACTTTCAAACCGGTGCGGCACCTCGTGGACAACACTGAACCAGCGACCTACTGCAGGATCTGCCAACACACTCATGGCGGTGGGGCGCAAAACTATAAGGAGTAATTCGTAACCGCATCTTCGGCGCGATGGCTCCGGTAGAACCGCCTCAATAAGCGAAACTATGTAAATGCGCAAATTCGCCGCCCTGCTTTACCGGACCCAATTGGTTATATTTCTAGCGAAGTTGCCGGCGGCACCATTGACCCTGGTCAGCCATGCAACCATCCCCCTTCTGGGCTTTTGCGAGAATAGATTTCTAGCATGGGCTATCGCGCACAACGTCTGCGATTAAGCAGACAAGGAGACTATCATGCGGATGGAACTGGTTGTGCTCGAACGCCTGCATGGCGAGGTGGACTCGACCATCACGACGGCTCTGGTTTGTGCCGGGCTGGAGAATTCGCATCGACCGTGTTGAAGCTGGTTTGCGCTCGTTAGATCGAACCAGGCCAGAGGATATCTGCCGCCCGTTACAGACCAGCTTGCCAATTTACTTTTATTCCTTCGGCGATGAGAACCTGTCGATATCAGGGAAAACTGACGATGATCTCTACCGAGCGATGGATCGGCTAAACAAGATGCAAACTGACCGGAAGGAAAGCGAGGATTAAACAATTTGTTGCCCGGCTTTAGCAATGGAAGACCGGCTAATTCGATTTCGCGACACGAACCCAACAAGTTGTTCGTTCTCACTGGAAACGGGCGATTTTGCTTTCCGTCGGGGCTGACGCCGGCCGCGATCTCGCAAAGTACGATTGGGTGCAATCCACTGGAAGAGAAATGCATAAGTTTTCACAGGTTAAATCCGGGCCATAAATTTCGGTTTAAATTCAGTTGACATGCCGGGACTATCAAAGCAGACTCGATACGCTCGCTCACCGCTCATCGGCAATCCAGCTGCCGATTCCCCTAGCGGACCGCGGTTCCCCAGAACTTACTCTCGCATTTGGTGTAGTTAGTCCGAAGTTTATGAAGTGATCGAGCCCATAGCAGCCGAGAGAGTGAAACAAAAGACCCAGACATAGGAGAATTATGAAACTAGGGTATACAAAATCGGCAGTGATGGCTTCGATTATAGCCCTGATCATTGTAGTCGGGAGGCCAGCGGCGTCGGCTCAAAGTTGTCCTCCTTCTCCCAACTATCTTCCGGATTTTACTTCGAACCAAAACTGCGTGACGTTGAATGGCATGAATTACAATACGACGTCCTCAATGTACCCGGGGTTCTACCCGGCAGTCCCAACTCCGCCTCCGGGAGTTACGACTGTGCTGCGGCTTACCCCAAATCAGCAGGCATGGACAGGGTCTGCTTGGTACAACGGCCAGCAGCCTGTCAGCGGTCCATTCTCCACCACATTCACGTTTCAGTTGACAGGCGCCAACGGTGCTCTCTGTGGTGAAGTGCCCTGCTCAGGAGACGGAATTGCGTTCGTGATCCAAAACTCGGCGACAAGCGCGCTCGGTCCTGAGGGTTGCGGAATCGGATTCGGGTCAAGCGCGTTTTGCTTGGTTCAGTACGGTCCTCAGACGGGAATTCCGAACAGTTTGGCCGTGGAGTTCAACACTTTTTTAAACTACGGTGTTGATCCGAGCAACAGTGCGGTTATGATTCAAAACTGTGGAGGGACTGGCGCAAACAGCGTAGACCCGACTTGCCGCTTGGGGGTTAACGACCTTACGCAGCTCCCGAACCCCATCTTGCTGGGGGACGGCAACGTCCACACCGCAACCATTACCTACTCGGGTCCAGGCACAAAGGTGCTGGATGTGATCGTCGACAACATCGATCTGTTCCCGCCCACGCCTTCGAATCCCACAGGTGGTGTAGTGTTCGACATGACCACGATTGGCCTGACAAACGGCAACGCCTGGGTCGGGTTTACGGGTTCTACGTTCGGGGCGGATGACAACCAAGACATCCTGAGCTGGACATTCCAGCCGGGATCTCAAACGGCTGTGATCAACCAAAACACTGAAACGGACCTTACCTTCCCGAACGCCTCCGGAAACAATGTCTACAATTACAACGCTCAGCTGACTGCTCCTTACGCGCAACCAGTAATCACAGTTCAGCCGATCCTCCTCAGCTCCAACGCTTGCAACGCGTTGGTGCAAAAAAACTTCTGGCCCGCTCGGTGTTTTGTTTACGACAACGCTGAGAATTCTGGGATCGACGCGGCCGTGATGTTCGAGTTGACCTGTCCAGATTCTCCGGGAAAAATCTGCAGCAATAACCAGAGTTTCTTTGCCAACCTCGGCAGTGATTTCAGTTTCGAGTTCTCCGACAACCCGTATCTTGTATATCCTGGGATTATCGGCATCTTTAACCCATTCCCAGGGTGGCTTAAAGGCGCTGGTCCAGACCCTCTGCACCCGTGTACACCGCCTGCAAGTGGCCCACTCTTCCAGAGTAATCAGATCTCCGCGTTCTCTGTTACGGGAGATCCTGGTGGCAAGACTCTAGGAGGAAGCGGCGGCACTGGTTCGTGCTGGGTTGCGACGTACGACACGCCCGGTGAGATTTGGCCAGGTGTGACAATTACCTCTCCGAAGCCCACCACGTATAGCAGGGGTCAGGTAGTCACCGCAGTTTATGCCTGCAACAATCCATCTACATCTAAACCTCCTTCCAGCCCAGTAGGTCCGTATCTGACGGATGTAAGCTGCACACAAGCCACTGGCACGCAAACCTCTTGCACGCAAAACAGCAACGGGCTGTCGTGTACCGGTACCGTCGATACTTCCAGCAAGGGGCTGCACTTTTTCACGGCTACCGGCATCGATTCCGGTGGCAACCAGAACATCAATGTGGTTGTGTACAACGTCAAATGAGTAAGTGAGATACTCTGTGGGGCCAGTCCCGTAGGCCTAATCAAGGAGTGCCGCGAAGCGGCACTCCTTTTTTGTTCAGTCAGAACAAGGTACCTGATCATGGGATCCCGCTAGATGAGGTAAGGCGCGATCGTTGACCAGTAATATTGAACAAACTCTGTGCGTTCGAAGAAGTGTGTTGATTGATGTTCGGGGGGACTTCTAAGTCCGAGGAAATCGCGGTAGTGGCTCTAGCTCTTGGCTGATTGTATCGCACGGGTCGATTCGTCGTAGATAGCCCTGAAATCCGACCGCTGCAGTAGCTTTTCTGCGCCAGGATCTTTTTTCATTGCATCCAGAAGCCGGAGAGCTTCGCGATAATGATCCTGAGCATCGCTAACGTTGCCAGATTCTCGCGCGATAACCGCCAGCAGGTAATGCGCACGGGCACTCAGCGGCTGCATTCCGAGCTTGTCCGAAAGCAGTAATGCGCGCTCCAGTTCCTGGCGGGCAGGGGAGCGGTCGCGGTTCTGCATCAGGGCCTCGGCTATAAATATCGAGCACTCCACCGAGCTATATTTCAGCCCGAGACTGTTGGCTTCGGGAACCAACTCACGAAGATTGGAAGCGACTCCCTGAAGACGTTTTTCCTGAACGTCAACCTTGGAAAGGTTAGCTTTCGCGATCAAAATCGTACTTGGATCTTTGCTTCGAAGAGCGACCCGAAGTTCATCCGCATAAGAAGAATGGGCGGATTTGAGATCTGCATTATAAAAATGTGCGTCGCCTTGGAATTCTAGTGTGGTGGCTTCCATTTCGTCGCTCTTCAATTCACGCGAGAGTCTGAGCGCCTCATCAAGATAACTTTTGGATTCCGCTGCTCGTCCTCCTAGGATCAGAGTTTCCGCAGTTCCGCCCAGCACCTGAGCCATCCATGCAGTCTTATCCTGGATGTTGCGGAAAGTCTTCAAGGCCTCCTGTTCGGAGTTAATGGCTGCCCCAAACCGCCCTTGGTAAGCAAATAGCATGCCCAAGCCATAAGACTCGATCGCTGCGCCCCGCTGGTCGTTCATGCTGCGCCGCAGATCCAATGCGCGCAGATAATAGGAAATAGCCTTGTCATACTGCCCCATGTCGGCATAGGTCTCACCGAGATTGTGGACAGCCTCCACAATGTCTTGCGGGACCTTCGCCTTTTCGCGCAACTGAAGCGCCTGCTGATAATAGGTAAGCGAATCCTCGTACTGGCCCTTCTCCGAATACGCAGTCCCAATGTTATTCAGGCAGATAGCCTGCATGCTTTCATTGGCGAGATCGCGCTCCAGGTCCAGGGCTTCTTTGTACATCTTGAGCGCCTGATCGTGATCGCCCCGCTCATCCGAGAAATTTCCCATATCGATCAGCGTGTCAGCCAGGCCGCGTTTGTCGCCGATCTCACGCCGGATCTTCAGAGCCTCCTCTATGTTGGGCACGGCATCCTTATTATTGCCGAGTGCAGCCTGAGCCTTCGCCATTTCGTTGAGGCTGAATGCCAGCCCGCGCTTTTGGCCGACATCACGCCAGATCTTGATAGCTTGCTGTTCATTACGGAGAACTTCCGGAGGCTTGTTCAACATCCTGTACGCCACCGCCATCAGGTGAAGGCTGGTCGCCTTTTGTTCCTGGTTGTCCACCTCGGTTGCGAGGCTATAAGCCCGGTTCAGGGGCTCAAAACTACCCTGAGGATTACCGGTCTTGATCTCAATCCGGCCCATGTCAAGTGTCGCCGCCACGTTCTTGGGGTTGGACGACAAAAGCTTCTGATAATAGTCTCTCGCCTTCACGAGGTCGCCAGAATCCTGGTATAGGCTCGCGAGCGCCGACTGCACGTCGGAGCTTCCGGGCATGACCTTCGCGAGGTTCTCGTAGGCCTTGATGGCTTCAGGATAATTCTTGACCACCTGCAGTTCGATAGCAGAAATCAAGTATTTCTCCGCTGCCGGCAGGTCCTGACTTAGTGCCACTGCCTTTTTGGCAGACTGTTCTGCTTCACTGTCATAACCCAAGCTGCCATAGGTCTGTGCCAACTTGGCAAATGCCAGCGCAAAACTAGGATCCGCTTTAGTTGCTTCTTCGAACTGCTTTTGCGCTTCCAGGTTTCTGCCGTCGCGTTGCAATTCGAGACCCTTGTCGTAGTCGCGCAACGCATCGATCGATTTTGACGTTGGCTGAAAAGAACTGGCTTTTAGTTCTTTCAGTACGTTTTCAGGAAGCGCGAGTTTCTGCCGTATGGACTCCGCCAAGCGGTCAACCGCGTTTGGAATCTCTTTCTCGCTAGGTACATCAATTTTTAGCGGCACCGCGCTGCCGCCCTTGATATCCTGCAGTGTCGCGTCGATTCGAATCTGATCACCGAACTTCGCGTACTGTCCCCAGACGACTCTGTCCGCATTGCTGAACTCCGCCACCCGGCGAATCGTCGCCGGATCGAGCGGTGCCCCGGAGGAGATCCGCAAGTCGGTGAAGATCTGGTGCAAGTTGCTTGAGCTGACGGTACGCAGTTGGGTCGACTGGCCAACATCCGTGCTTAGCATGTCCGCCAAACTCGAACCCAACCAGTCCAGTTTTCCGTCGCCGGAGGCATTCTGGAAAGGCAGTATCGCCAGCGATACTGTGGGTGCGGATACCAAATTGACGGGGCCTGCGCTTGGCGTCGCCTTAAAGAGCCGGTCGCGTAACATGTAACCGCTGATCGCCAAAACTAATGCGGTTACAAGCCCCATAATCAGCGGCCATGGAATGGTCTGCCCCCATGGTTCCACCCGGGTTTCAAAGTTAATGGTTCCTGCCGCTCTCTTATCTTTCCAGGTGTTCAGATCCGCCAGAATGGCTGTCGCACTCTGGTATCTCTGATCCAGATCGCGTTCCAGGCACTTGCTCACGATGCCGCTGAGTGCCCCCGGTATTTGAGCATCAACGTCCGAGACTGGAATGGCGCGTTCTTGAGTCCGCTTGATGAGACTGGCTAACGCGCTTTCGGCATGAAACGGCGTCTTGCCGGTCAGCATTTCGTAGAGGATCAGTCCGAGCGCAAACAGGTCGGACCGTTGATCAAGATCTTTGGCGAGCGCTTGCTCCGGAGACATGTATTCCATGGTGCCGACAATCGCACCAGTTTGGGTCATGCCGTCGCCTTCCAACGTGCGAGCCAACCCGAAATCCATCACCAGGGTCCGGCCCGAGTTGTCGAGCATGATATTTTGCGGCTTCAGGTCTCGGTGAATCACGCCCACCCGGTGTGCTGCATCGAGTGCTAGACATACCTGCTGGATGATATCGACCGCTTCCTCTGGATTGAACTTCTTCTTCTCGCGGATCAGAGCTCGCAGATCCTTGCCTTCGACGAACTCCATCGTGATGAACTTCATGCCATCCGCTTCAGCAAGGTCGTAAATACGGATTACGTTCCGATGCGTCACTTGATGAGCGAGTAGCAATTCTTGTTTGAAGCGGGCCAGGATCGCGGGATTCGATGCCAGTTCAGGGCGTATCACCTTCAATGCGACCGACCGGTCAAGCTCTCGGTCAGCAGCTTTGTAAACTGCGCCCATTCCACCTTCGCCGAGCAGTTGCAGGATTTCGTATCTTCCATTCAGCACCGCGCCCATCTGAAGCACTGCTGGGCTCACTGAACCACTGGAATTCCAGCTGACAGGAGGAGGCGTGCGGCGTGGTGAAGAGCCTGAGGGAATGGGGCTTTGCGCGTCAACTACTGTTTCCTCAGAAATTCTTTGGGGTGCGGCGTCGACGATCGTTGCGCCGGGGTCGGAGGGCAGTAACACAACTGTCATTGCAGGGTCGCTGATATTTCTGGAAGGATCGCTAATCGGCGAT
The DNA here is from genome assembly GCA_963822545.1 of uncultured Acidobacteriaceae bacterium. GTDB lineage: Bacteria > Acidobacteriota > Terriglobia > Terriglobales > Acidobacteriaceae > Acidiflorens. The sequence goes on along the minus strand of CAWGIB010000004.1, from coordinate 182,500 downwards.
TCACCCGGAGGCACGGGAACGCCGTTCGAGGAGCTTTCACCAGGGAAACGCGTTCCAACACCGGTTCCTACAGGCTTCTTAGGAACAGGCTCTTCGTCCGGCCCTGATTTGGAATCATGCATTTTTTCCGGTTCAAAGTGGCGCCTGATTAGATTTGCAAACGCACCCCCCCCAGTACAGATACTCGGGGATGCCGCAGCCACAAATTGTGGGAGAAGTATATTACGAGTGGCCGACTTCTGGGTCGGTCTTTTTGTCTGCCGTATTCTCATTTTTGTTCGCGAGAGAACCAGCAAATGCTACATCGGGCGGCACGTGGCGGAGAATCGCGATTTCCTCCGTTGACGTCCGCAAGGTCAGAGTAAGAAGCCCACACAGCGAGATAGTCTCGTGCAGGTTCGATCTATTTGCCGGGGAATTATGAGAATTTAGACTTAGAGTCGACCCGCGTTCGGGTACAGGCTGGCAATCCCGACCTCGATCATGAGACTTTTTGCAACAGTTGCATAGAATTGCAACCACCATCGGGCTATTGGAAGCCCGTTGCGAATGCCGAGAGAAATTCGCCCCAGTCTGAAACACCTTAATTCGGCACGCTCAAGAGCCGGTTGGATGACTATCGTTCCAATTACAACTTCTGCCGCGGTTGTCCGATCAATTAAGCTTAATCTTCCGTTGGAGCAATCTTGAACATATTCCACATCGTCGGGGCTCGACCGAATTTCATGAAAGTCGCGCCTGTTCTGAATGCGCTTAAAGGTCGAAAGGGTGTAGTGCAGACCCTCGTCCATACTGGTCAGCACTACGACGTCAATATGTCAGATGTTTTTTTCCAGCAACTCCGCATACCGTCGCCTGACGTGAACTTGGCGGTCGGTTCGGGCTCTCATGCAAACAAACCGCGGAGATCATGATGAGAATGGAGCCAGTGGTGCTCGAACGACAGCCGGACCTCGTGCTCGTCTATGGGGATGTGAACTCGACAGTCGCAACGGTTTTGGTCTGTGCCAAACTTGGCGTCAAAGTCGCTCATGTCGAGGCAGGCCTGCGCTCGTTTGATCGCACGATGCCCGAAGAAATCAACCGTCTTGTGACGGACCAACTCGCCGATATGCTATTCACGCCCTCCGAGGATGGGGACGAAAATCTACGTCGCGAAGGAGTCTCGGGCGAGAAGATTTTCCGCGTGGGCAACGTCATGATCGACTCGCTCGTGAACCTCTTGCCCGTAGCGCAAAAGACGAAAATTGATGCCATCCCCGATCGCTATGCGTTGGTTACACTTCATCGCCCAGCCAACGTCGACGATAGTGCGACACTTAAGGGAATTCTGGAATCGCTCCTCGAAGTGAACCGTGACCTGGCAGTGGTGTTTCCCGCCCATCCGAGAACCCGGAAACGGATCACTGATTTCGGATTGAGCGCCGGACAATTGCGCGTGCTTGATCCTCTTCCTTACGTTGAGTTTCTGGGCTTGCAATCCCGCGCAACCGTCGTGATCACGGACTCAGGCGGCATTCAAGAAGAGACTACGTACCTTGGTGTCCCTTGTCTCACCGTGCGCGAAAACACCGAACGCCCCATTACCGTCTCGATGGGTACGAATGTTCTCGTCGGTCGAGATCGCGACAAACTGCGCACCGAGCTCTCAAGAATCCTTGCAGGCAGTGCAAAGAAGGGAAGTGTTCCGCCACTTTGGGATGGCCATACGGGTGACCGTATCGCCAACGTTTTATGCGGGAGACCTTAGCTGAGCGGCATGAGTGGCTATTTCGGCCCGTGCGCTGTTCTGTGGCAGTCGCTGCAAAGCGTGATCAGATTTTCCTCTGAGTCAGAGCCCGAATGGCTGCGAAATTCTCTGTGGTGCACCTCAAGGTTCGACATCGCGCCACAAAATTGACAACGCCAATTGTCGCGACGTAGGACCTGCTGTCGCAAATTTTCGTAAGCCAACGGGTCCAGTCGTATGCGATCCGTTTTCGGGCGAATCATTCTCAGGACGCTTTTTCGCGCAGATTGTCGAGGAAAGCCAGTTGTTGTTCGTCGGGCAGGAACTTGTAGTAGCGGGAAATCGAGCTGAGCAAGATTTCCGGGTTGCCATTGTCCAGATGTGCGCCGGCCAGGAAGTCCGCGCAGATCATCTCCAAACAGTAGCCGCGCGATTTGTCAGTGCCCAGCATCAGCGCTGCAGTCTCGATTGCCTGCTCGATCATTGGAATCTGGCTCTTGTAGACCTTGAAATAGATCAACTCCGACGGCTCGTTCCTCTTTACCCGTCAGTTCCTTCTCCACCTCCCGCCTGAAGTCCTCCCTCGGCATCGGACGAGCTTTGTGCACCCAGGGTGCACAATCGAAGTCCTGCCCGTCCCGTCGCGCGACCTTCGCCAGTTCCCTCCCTTTCGTCCAGCCGATTTCCTTCAGTTCTTTTCTCGCCTGCGGAGGCAGATGTTCGTGGATCGACATCAGGTAGTAGGCCTTTCTTCTCGATTCCGGGAACCGCCTCGCCAGAAACTCATCAAACGACTTCAGGTTCTCGAGCCTCCAGTACTGTCCCGCCCGTACTTCGCATAGATACCTGCCCAGATCGACAAAGCGGGTGTCGCGCTCCATCTCTTTCCGCTTTTCCCACGCCAGGATCTCGTCAATCTTGGTGAGGACAAACACTGCGCGCTTGCGATTGAGCTTGGGCGGCATGGGCGGATCGCTAGTAAACAAGTTCGTCAAACAGACCAAGGTCTGACTCCGGGTTTGCGCACGAGTGCTGCCTCGATCAAGTCGGGCTTGTCGAGGCAGATTCCAATGAAGGGGCAGGTCGTGCACGGATTTTGCGGAAAGCGGATTCCGCTATGCGGCAGGAACAGTCCGGATTCGATTCGCCGGACGGTGTCATCGACGAGGGTCGCGAACTCCTGGCGCTGCTCCTCGGTGATCGTGGCCCGCAAATACTGCACTTCGACCAGGCGCTTGCGGACAAAGACAACCTGTGCGACCTCGTCGATACCTGTCATCCACGAATAGCAGACGAGTTGGGGATCGAGTGCGGAGATACCAGCCGGCTCTTCTGGATATCGGGCGGAGGTGGTCTTCCATTCCAAGAGACAAGGTGTACCGTCGAGCTCACCAATTGCGTCAACGTAGGCGATGAAGCTGTTGCCAGAACTGAGGGTTCGATTGAACTGAACCTGCTGGGCTGGAACGAGGGCGAGGAATACAAACGCGGCCATCCTGGGCGAAGCGTTCGAGCAACTGGATGCCTTGTTGCAGCATGCGATCCCAGGTGTCATTGCCGGAGTAGGTGAGGCCCATATCTTTGCACAGGCCCCACTGCTCGAAAAGTACGGTCGCCGGGTCTTCGCGGCGGAAAAGGGCGGCGACCGCCTGTTCGAAGGCTCGGCCAAAGAGCATCGGTGCACGTGTGTCTCTCTCCTGCCATCCATCGAGGTAGCGATGGCGGTAACGACGCGGACAGCTGAGGTACTGGCTGATCTGCGTGTAGGAGTAAGTCATCAAGACGCCTCCGAAATGTCGGGTCGGGGAGCGTTCAATAGCGGAGCCGTGGACAATTCTTCCCACTGACTGGCCGGAGCGAACCCATCGAGGTTGATCAGCGAAATGCCGTTGATTACGGTGTGGCTGATCTTGACGACGCCGCGGAGTCCGGGCAGGGCCTTCTCATCGACTTGTTCGTGGGCCAGGAGTTCCGGATCATAGAGAAAGTCCCGCAGGAACCAACCCAGCTTCCACATTGCTTTCGGCGTGCAATAAAGGCGGCCGACGACCGGCTGTCTGGCAAAAGCAGCGGGTTCAATAATAGAAAGCCGGAGAACGTAGAACGGCTTGGAGGCGTGCCAGCGAAACTGGGCGCCGTCGACCCGGGCGAGGAAAATACCGTCGGGGATCTTCGGGACGCGAATCGCGAGCGGTTTCGGAGAGACCTGGGACTTGGCGTTTCATGCGACCACCTCCTGCTTCGGGCGCGAATAGCTGTTGAGTTGGCAGAGCAGGGCATTGCGATCTTTCTCGGCCCAATCGGACAGTTCCTGGACGAAGTTCTCAACCTGCTCGCGGGTGGCTTCTCGAAGGGTCTTGGTGCCACAGTAGTCGACGGCGTATGCCTTGACCAGTTCGGGATCGAGTTGGTGCTGACGAATGATCTGGCAGAGACGGTCACGAACCTTCGGCCCAGAACCATTGCCATTTCCGTTCGTATTTTGTAGAGGAAACTTCTCGACCCAGGTTCGGACTCGTCCCGATTTCCTCGACCGAGCAGATGCCGATGCCATAGGCCTTGCGGAGGGCGCGGTTGACGGCCCGTGTTTCAGCGACGCGCATCTCGGCGCCGCGGACGAGCGAAGAAACGTTCGACGGATCCGCGTCGCCGTAGCCGACAAAGCCAGCGGAGCCCTTCGATGGGAAGACCGTCGCTTTGAGGACGAAACGGTTTGCCGCCGAATCACATAGCGAATCGACGGCCTCTACATGGATGCCGCTGCATCTCCTTCGACGGGCAAGCCCAATTAGGCCTGTGTGTGTGACGTACCAGCTTTGGTCCAATAAGACCAAATCCCCCACAGAGATGGAGAAGTGAAATTGCTCGGTGTAGCCTCTGAGCATTTGGATCACGCGGGGTGTAAGGCACGAGTGCCAGTGCAAACGAGCCTGCCTAAGGTTTGCGCGGATCAATGCAGAAACATCGAACAGCTTTTTCATGTATGCAACTCTCATACATAAGCATACATTAGCATTTGTATGCCTGTCAATGCATTTTCGGAGCAAAACAAAGAGTTCGCCTTACAATATCTGCGATGCCCGATCGAAAAGAAGCCCCACTAGCTTTCAGAATTCCGGCTGAACTCAAGCAGGAGCTGTTGCAGATTGCAGACAGAGAGGCTCGAAGCGTGTCCCAGATTTGCGAAATACTTCTGAGGATTGGTGCTGAACAATACAAGAAAGACGGAGCTAGATTTCTGCAGCGCTATCTCGAGCGCCGGAGAACCGAAGAGTAAGTTGTTTTCAGCTACAAAATGACTCCACGACATGGGGTGCCGCGGGTCTTTGAAATTCTCCTCCGTTAGTCTGTTGCAGACTTCGACGACTGTGGTCTTGAATATCGTTGAGCCTTGGGATGGTTCGTGAAGCCGAATTGCTCCGGACAAGACGCTACCGGAGATTCGACCACGATTCCCATACCCTGATGCACCGTTACAGACGCGCTGCCGTGAAGCGTCAAGTAAAGGCCGGTGTCGAGCGAATTGATCACTCTCAAAATCAATTGCGGGCTTCCGGGAAAACTTATGCGCAATCACCTCGGCGTGAAAGAAAAGCCGCCCAGACATCGGGCGGCATTGTACCTATTTAGATTCCAGCCAGTCATCGGCCGCCTACTGTTAATGTGGGCGGCTGCGCCGATTTCGCTCACTCTAACTATCTATCGGTGCAAGTCCTGCTGCTGGGCACGTTTTCTCGGCGCGTCTACTTGGTCGTTATTTCGGAAGCTACCTGGTACGCAGCCAACTGCGCCGTTGAAGTTTGTTTGCCCTCTACCCTGTTACTCACTTGTTCAATGAGCCTGGCCTGTTCTGTCATTTGTGCCGCCATCGCGTCGAGTCGTTTTTGTAGCTGCTGAACGCGTTGGTGCTCTTTCAAGAACTCGTTGAGCAGCATCGCGTTCACCGCTTCATACCGAACAGTAAAAACTTGTCCCTTTTCGTCGCGAACGACCAAATCTGGATCCACCTTCTCCACCTGCTCGGCCACTAGCCCAAACTGTGGAATGCCTTGCGGGTCGAGATCCTTCTTGTAGCGGAAGGTCACAGGCTTGAGGGCCAGAATTGTCTCACTCGCTTCGTCCATCGGCTTGATCTCTTCCTTGAAGCGCGCCGACGAACTTTTTACACCCAACTGCCCCGCGGCGTCCACGACAACTGTGACGCCGCCGGCTATCGTTGCTCCATGAATCCCGGCGATATAAGTGGCCTTCTGAGTTCCCTGGACTCCGATCTTGATCGTGTTGGCATCGCCTGCAACTCCCTCGTTTCCGATATCGATGTTGTTATTTCCCGTGGTCAGGTTCAAACCAGCGTAATAACCCATAGCAATGTTGGAGGAGCCACTTTGGTTGTCATTAAGCGCGCCGGCGCCGACCGCCGTGTTGTAGTTGCCGACCGTGTTGCTGGAAAGCGCGCCAGCCCCACTCGCCGTGTTGTCGTAACCGGTTTCGTTGAGATAAAGCGCGATAGCTCCGGTCGCCGTATTGAGGTCACCATTATTGAAGTAGAGAGCATCCGTGCCTTCGGCCGTATTGGACCCACCTGCTGTATTGGAATATAGGGCTTCAAAACCCTGGGCCGTGTTGTTCTGGCCCGTGCCGTTACTCAAGAGCGCCTTAAAACCATCGGCCACATTGTTGATCCCCGTGTAGTTGCTGTAGAGCGCTCCGTAGCCGGTCGCTGTATTGTAGTTTGCTACATTGGTATAAAGCGCCTTTCCCCCGACAGCCGTGTTACCAGTGCCATTCTGGTTGGTATAAAGCGCCAGGTACCCACTACCCGTGTTGCTGCTGCCCGTCAGGTTGCCGTAAAGCGCGTCGTATCCAAACGCTGAATTCGCCGTGCCGCTGGTGTTATGCGAGAGCGCCCCCGAACCGTATGCCGTATTCTGTGCGCTGGTGAGCTTAGGAAGGATCAGAACCAGAACAAGCACGAGCGTGTAGGCGTACCACAGAGGTTTAGAAGTGTTTGCGAAATGAACATTGATGCGTGCCATAAGATCCTCCATTGCTGGATCGGTTCCAGCTCTTCCTTAATTCAGAAAGAAGAACGTCGGGCCCTTTGACGTGCATTCCCTCTAATCATGAAATCGGAAACGGCAGCTAAAAGACGACACGTAGCGGCAGATAAAGTTTTGGTCGCTGCGGGCGCGCGCAGCAATCAGATTCAGCGATCTGCATGCAATGGATAATTACTACGCGGGGAGACTGGCTAAGTTCATCAGGAGCGGGGATTTGTCCAAAACCTATGGCTCAGGCGAAAAATCGCAATAGTACTCACTGTTCCGACAGAAAGGCGCAAGACGTCGCAAGCTGCGTACGGCCAACACAACCCACGTCTCTACGGAAGGTTAGCCGCCCTAAGTTGGCGATTAATATAAGCATTGTTCGGCAGCTTTTGGTCCCATTGCCGCCAGAGCTCCAGCCGCTTTTCCGCTATGCGATCCGCCTTGTCTTTCTGTCCTCTCTTGCGGTAGAGGCGTGTCAACTCCGCCATAATGCGTGAGAGACCGTGTGCGTTCCCTAGGTCAGTCTCAGGGTTGGGATTCGACGCCATGGTCTTGCTGAGGATCTCCTCATACGTGACGAGGGCCTGCGTTGGCTGACCTGTGCTCTCCTGATATAGCGCCAATGCCTGGAGAGCAAATACCGGCGCGCTGTGCACGTGAAAATCAGCCGCCGGGTAATCTTCCGTCTTTTTCAACAGATCGAACGCGGCGTTGAGTCTCTTTTTTGCCTCGGCTACGCGGCGCAGTTGAATCAGGGTCGTGCTCGAAAGAGACAGAAGATCTGCCTCATTGATCTGGCGATTGGGACTGTCTTTTGCTTCCCGAAGCCGCTCAAGACAGTGATCGTAAATTGCCAGGGCCTGCTCTGGATCGCTACGCGCAACCATTCCGGCCAGGGTCCTTCCGTCTATGGCCTCCATGAAACGGCTCTGTGAATCGTTGGGATCGCTGGCCGCAGACTGCTCGTCCAAGGCGAGTACTTGCCGGAACGCCAGAATCCCAGCTTCAGGTCGACCGAGGTTTGGCTCGTCGTCCTTGCCAAGAATTGTACCCTTTGTACCCTCCATGAATGCCAGGTCGCGCCTCCTGAGAGTTTCGCTGGAATATTCCACATGTTGCAGTATTTCTTCACCCTGTTCCACCGATGTCAGCGCCCCCTCGAGATCGCCGGCGCTTGCGAGCGAGCCTGCAAGGTAGACCCTGGCGCTGGCGTTGAACCTCTGAGCTTCTTTTACCGGCATCGCAATCTCAAGGGCACGCCGATAATTTGCGATCGCTTCCGGGTAGTCATGAAGGTAGTCATAGGAATTCCCTACATTAATCAGCATTCTGGCGATTGTGGCGAGGTTGGTGGGGGAATTGTCGCCAAGCAGTATAAGAGATTCTAAACGGGATTTCGTTTTCCGCGCTTCTTCAATGATGTGTTCGGTGGGGCCGCCTTTACCAAGAATCATCCGTGCTTCTGCGATCTGAGCCGACGTGAGCAATGCTTTTCGGTGTTTCGGATCACCGCGCAAAACGTCATCAACGAAGTTCTCCGCCTTAGCAAGTGTTTGATCGGCTCCATCAAAGTCCCCGAGATTGGAATCGGTTGGAACTCCCTGAACCCTGGCTACCTGAAGATAAGCTGTGCCAATTTCGAGGGCAAGATCGGGATCATTGTGTACCTCGGAGCTCAAGTGCTCCAAATAATCGAGCCCAGTCGACACGATCTGTTGCCGAGCTTTCGTGGAACCAGGGAGGCCGCGAATGGTTGTGTCCAGGGACAAAAACTGATTCGCTAATTGCCGAACTTGGATAAACCGCTGCTCCGCGATCTTGCGCTCTCGATTTGCGACCAGCAATCCGGCGGCGAGGCTGCCGATGACGAGCACCGTGCCAATCGCAGTTAGGGTTACTGGGGTACGATTGCGGCGAAGAAATTTGGCCGTTCGATAGGCGAGTCGATCCGGCCGCGCGCTGATTGGTTCGTGATTAATGTACCGCTGGAGATCCTCGGCAAATGCGGTCACCGAGCCGTAGCGTTCCTGCGGATTTTTCTTCAAGGCCTTGCCAATAATTGTGTCCAGATCGCCGCGCAACTGGCGATGAAGTTTTTCGGGCGTAGTGTCGCGCTTCTCAGCCACCGCCTCGCTATCGTGCGAATTGATCGTGCTCGACGCTCGGCGTGATTCCGTCTCGACGATCGCTTTTACTAGTTCGCCTGGAGAATGCATTCTCGAACCCGCCGGATGCTGCCCGGTTAACAGAACATAGAGCAGTACCCCCAGAGCGTAAACATCTGTTGCCGTCGTGATGGGTCCGCCCGTTATTTGTTCCGGCGCCGCAAATTGCGGAGTCAGTGCGCCTCCTCCTTCCATAGTGATTGTCGCCGCCGAGGCAGGATTGCTCTCATCACCGAGCAACTTGGCGATACCAAAATCGAGCAACTTCACTTGCCCATCGTGTCGCACCAATACGTTCGAGGGCTTGACGTCGCGATGCACGATTAGGTTGGCATGCGCATGTGCAACGGCTGCGAGTACGTCGAGAAAAACGCGGATGCGCATCCCCACGCCAAGCCTTCGCTGGTCGCAATAAACGTCGATAGCTTCTCCCTCGATGTATTCGAGTACAAGATAGGGCTGTCCTTCCTCAGAAACTCCAGCGTCGAGCAACTCGGCGATGTGCGGGTGTATCAGCCGTCCCAAAATGCTGCCCTCACGCTTAAAGCGCTCTTCGCCGACACGTCCCGACTGGTTGAGACTCACGAACTTGACTGCCGCCTGTCGCTCGAAACGCCCATCGATGCGTTTGGCCAGCCAAACTGTCCCCATGCCGCCCTGCCCGATCGGCGACAGAAGGCTGTATGCTCCGATGCGCCGCCCCACTAGGCCCGGCGCCACTGGCAGATCGATAGGGTTGCCATTCAGGAATCCTTCGTCGCTCAAGGCGCGGTGCTTCTCAAGGAGCGTTTGTACGCGATCGGCGAGTTCAGTGCTCTGTTCTCTCAGAGAGGCCAGCCATGCGGCGCGCTCCTTGTCGTCCAGACTCAGGGCGTAATCCAGGTATGGACTTACCGCTTGCCATTCGTGGTCGCTGAGCTTAGACATTCAGACCCCTTGCCTCAGGACAAGTCGGCGCGGATTCTGTCGTGCAGGTAAATGCGAGCCTTCTCCCAGCTGCGCTGTACGGTGCGTTCCGAGATGCCTCGCATGGCCGCGATCTGCACGAACGTAAATCCGCAGAAAAACTTGAGGTCCACGATTTCCGCCAACGCCGGTTCTATCCTCGCGAGTTCATCCAGCGCGTCACTAATGCGCGAGAGCTCGTGATGGTCGACCGCGTGATCGGCGGCATTGGCCGAGATCGATGTGATTTCAAACAGCCCGCCGCGCTTTTGGGCACGGCGATTGCGCGCATGGTCAATAATGAGTCCGCGCATGACTCGCGCCGCATAGCTCATGAATCTGCCGCGGTCCGGAAACGATTTGCCTTCGCCCTCACGCCCGGCGATATCGAGGTAGGCCTCGTGCAAAAGGGTGGTGATCCCCAGGCTTATCGAAGCACCTTGGCGCGCAAGCTCGCGGCGGGCCATTCGGTGTAACTCGGAATAGAGCGCGGAGAAAAGTTCGTCGGCGGCCAGAATGTCGCCGCTTTCTGTTGCGCTCATCAGCTCCGGAATCGAAGGTTCCACGGGGGCCCCCCTGCCGTTGGAGCGTCGGCGATGCAAGACTCTCGCACTTTACAGGCGGAGTCAAGATGGTTTGCTTCGGAGCGCTAAGTTACCGGCGGCGAAGAGGCGACAGGTCTCTTTGCTGGCATACCTTGGCGAGGGCACGTGGCTTCAAGTGTGGGATTCATGGGGTGGCCTGGCTATTCAAGAAATCATCAGCGCGACATCGTGCGGGCGCAGGCGCAATTGAGAACAGACCATAATGGCAGCTGTCGAACGTGAGGAAAGCGACTATTCCAATATTGCGAAGGCAGTGATTCCAAACCCTTCGAGCCTCGCGGCCGCGTGACCACTTTGGGGGGACGAGTCGTTGACTAGTACTTCCACATCCTGATCTCATTCCCGCGACGCTCGAAATGGACTTCGTCCATCAATTGGCGGATCAAGTAGACGCCGCGGCCGCGATCGGCATGCAAGTTCTCACCCCGCTTGGATCGGATATTTTTCAAGATTCGCCGGCCGCTTATTTGTGAGACGGCGCCCCATGGGCTAACGCCTGTGACTTGTGATCGGAGGACGATTCCTCCGCCGCTCAAAACCTGAGCAGAAGAGCAGCGAACGCACGATGGATGACTTATGTGTACGAAAAAACAATTTCGCCCGCGAATATCGGTGGTTTTGTCTGGGCCTTAACCAAGCCGGCGAGAGAAACTGTGAATTGGGACCGGACGAATCGAATTTATTTCCTGCGCTGCTGACACCAATTGCTTCGATGCGAGCGTGGAAGACGAGCCGTTCAGGCCCCGTTCCGGTCTCAGGCAGTCACCTGCTGCCGGCTGATCATGCATTTGTTGCTTTTCTGGTATTTCCGCTCTCGTTAACCGTGCTAATCTTTAAACAGCATCAGCCAATTCGCGGCCGCGCCTTTTTGTAGCGAAGTTTGTTTTCTGAGAGCACCTCTCGGCCGCAAAGCGAAATCATCGCTCGAGGTGTGTCTGCTCCCCAAAGACCCTTACCTACGACGGCGAGACTTCTAGGGTCTTTCCCAGAGACGGCGGAGTGCTTCGGCGACATATAGGCGGAACGCTTATGAAATCGAAGGCTCTTTTGTCCGGACCTGCCGGAGATTTCCGGCAGGTTTCGGGCGAAGTCATCAACGCCAACAACCAACTCTATTACCGTAGTCTGAGTGACGACGAACTGGTACGAGCACTCCGGCAGTCGATGAGTAAATTGAAGTCGGCGTCGGTGCGCATGACCCAAGAACTTCGGGCACATCTTCTTCCGGCTTTATGTGTGCTGCGAGAAAGGTACCATCAGCCGGGGCGCAGAAACCCGGTTCCAGGCAAACCCACTTACTACGAAGTGCTTAGGTCTCTCAATCTGAAGCCCGACACCGTGCGTAAGTGGTTTAAGCCAACGGTTTCCGCCGGCGCGGTTTTGCAGCTACTCGATGACGGCCGGGAACGCACGTGGCCATCTCACCCTAAAGTTGAGAGATCGGCCACTCAGCACTTACTGGCCACTGCCGACAAGATGGCTGAAAAACTCCTGGATGGCAACATTAAAGCAGCCACGCGACTTGCTCGCGAATACAGCGAGGCACGCAACTCATAAAGCGGCCATCAGGACGACGGAGCTGAACAAGCAGAAGGCCTCTTCACAGCCGGCGAGCGGTTCCGGCCCCGTCAACTAATGAGCCACCAGCAACTCGAAACCGTGCTACGGAGATTCGGGGGCCCGACGGTGCAAGTTTCCTCGCCGATTACGGAAACAAGTGAAACACTAGCGAGGTTTTGACCACCCGAGAGCTGAGGGATGTTACCTTTCGCGATCCCCGAGTCAATTTTTTTCTTGTCTGGCTGACTAGACTCCGTCATCGTTGTATTACGCAGGGGGGAACCCTGCCCTTGGACTTCTCGCGTCTTCGACGAAAGAAGGAGAGGCTCCGGCTGATGCCGAAGGTCCCAGATGCCACGAGGGATTCGGGCTGAGGGTCACACGTTAGCGATTCTTGTGACCGGAGGTCTGAATGCAACGTTGGCCAGTCTCACCTGCACGTCCTTATATCCCCGTCGGCCGTTTCCTGACGTCACAAAGTCGCAGGTCGCGAAAGTGGATTGCGACCGGGCCGTCGGGGGCTGGCAGTTTTCCCCCAACCATAGATATCCGCACATCGGACCCAGAGTTTGAGATACGTGGAGCTACGGAAATTATCCGTCCCTACCTTCCTAGAGTCACGGACGGTCGAGAAGAGGTGCAGTTATGAGCGCCCAACAAGGAGGCAGAGGGGGAAGACCCGTGGGATTGCCGAAAACGGGTGGCCGACGAAAGGGCACCCCAAACCGAGCAACGCTCTTGCTGAGGGAAAAACTGGCGGCTCTCGACTGCGATCCAGCGGAGGCACTCGTGAAAATCGCGAAGGACTTGAAGACGCCAGTTGGATTGAAAGCCAGTATTTATTCGACGTTGCTGCCCTATGTGCACCCCAAACGATCCTGCGTTGACGATTCCGTCGAAGAGAGGGAAACCGAAAAGACAGTGGAGTGGGCGCTTGAAATGGCTAACGAAATTCTCAGGATATACGGCCCCGACGCGACGGATCAGAAGGAACGGTCAACGCCAGGATCGATGCCGAACGGAATCAGACGATTCTGGAGCCCGACAATGCAAGCTAAGTCGGCCCGTCTGGGGCCTCACCACCGCCTCAAAAACGCCGAAGCAATGGGTTGCCTAATCGCTGATCATTTCGAGCATAACTTCTCGGGGTTCGCAAGAAAGGCCTGCGCCATCCTCGAGCCTAACCATCAGTTGATCTGGTCATGGCACCTTGATTACTTGTGCGAAATGCTGACACTCGTGAAGCGGCGGCAACTGCGGAGATTAATCATTAACGTCCCACCACGTACTCTTAAATCCACTTTGATCACGATCATATACCCAGTTTGGGTGTGGGTCACCGATCCGCGACACCGGCTCATGACAGCCAGCTATAGCCTCGCCTTGAGCGCCGAGCACTCGAGGATGCGTCGTAAGTTGCTACACAGCGATTGGTTTCAGAATCTCTGGGGCGATCTGTTCCAAATGTCGGAAGATTGCAATCAGGTGGGCAATTTTTTTATGAATGATCAGGGCGGCCAAATGATAGCGACCAGCGTTGGCGGCACGGTGATGGGCCGCGGCTGCGACACCGCGATTTTGGACGACCCCCTCAGTGCCGACCAAGCGCTGAGCAATGTCGAGCGAACCAAGTCAAACGATTGGATAAATTCAACCCTGCGAACCCGTCTTAACGACCCGGCGAAGGGGGACGATTTTTAGTGATGCAGCGTTTACACGAGCTCGATACAACCGGGTTTTTGTTAGCGCAAGAACCAGGAAGATGGAAACATATTCGGATTCCCCTTGAGGCGGAAGAGGACGAGTGTTGGATTTTTCCAATAACGGGGAAAGTATTCTCGCCGCAGCTGTGGCGAGATATTGCAACCGGAACGATTTCCCCCGAATACTGTCGACGGACTACGTACCCCGCGTCTGGTTTTTGCCTCGCAATACCAACAACGGCCGGCGCCAGCAGAAGGCAACTTGATAAAACGCAGCGAGGTGAGGTTCTACGGTGGGCTTGACCCAGTCACCGGACTTGCGGATGAGAAATTGCCAATGAATTTCGATTTCATTATGCTTTCGGTCGATTGCGCCTTCAAGAGTTTGCCTTCCTCCGATTTCGCTGCCATTGTGGTCATCGGGATTAAGGGACGTAAGCGATTTGTGCTGCACGTCGTCAACGAGCATCTGGATGCCGCGGCAATCGAGGAGACGATTCGGCGGTTGCGGCTGAAATATCAAGCCTGGACGGTGCTTGTCGAGGACAAGGCCAACGGGCCGGCAGTTATTCAGCGTCTCAAGCTCAATGTGCCGGGCGTAATAGAAATTAACCCACAGGGTGGAAAGATTGCACGGATGTACGCGGCTGCTGCGGAGTGGCAGGCAGGTGACTGGTACTTAGACCGGCGAGCGGCATGGACTGAGCTCTTCATCGAGCAGATCACCACATTTCCCAATGCGAAACATGACGACATGTGCGATGCGATGTCTCAGGCAGCTATATGGCTGTCGCAAAGGTGGGTCCCGACAGTTACTATAACCAACGCCTTCACGGGCGAGCCGATTGCGTGATGGAGGTTGGATGACAGTTGACGCACCCAATCTATTTTTCTCTACATTAGATACTCAGGTTTGTTGTTGTGAAAATCGACTCCAAGGCCTCTGATATAGTTCCGCGAATTGGCGACAAGTTCGAACAGTCCGACTAGTGGGTGGAACAGGAAGAGTTCATGAGCAAGTTGTCACCACAACCGAATTTTTGTCTTCTGGCGGTGGTTTCCTTACTGCTCGGATGGCGGGCCTTGCTGGCAACCTTCACCTTAGGGCTGAAGGATTACGAATTTTCCTATCTCCTTCTGATCCTCCCGATCAGCTTGAGCCTGATCTACCTGGAGTGGCACACCCTCAGACCCTTAGCATCCCCCAATGTGCCCGCCGGCGCCACCCTGCTGGCGTTCGCCGTTCTGATCGCTGTCATCGGACGACTGCAGTCGGCTTCTCTAAGCTCGGATGTGCTGCTTTCGATTGACATGTTTGCGCTCGTGCTCTCCTGGATCGGAGCTTTCGTTCTCTGCTTCGGAGCGCGAGTGTCGCTCTCGCTCATTTTCCCATTCTGTTTTCTATTCGCCTTAGTGCCGCTCCCCCAGTTTGCGCTCCATCGGATCGTGTTTTTGTTGCAGCAAGGATCAGCTTTAGTCGCTACCATGCTTTTTACGGCGGTCGGGGTGCCGGTGTCTCAAAACGGCTTCCTCATCACGATCCCAGGCTTGACGGTACAGGTTGCCGAGGAATGCAGCAGCATCCGATCCAGTTCGATGCTGCTGATCGCCGCCGTGGTCCTGGCTCAGCTTCTGTTGCGCTCTCCATGGCGAAAGGCTCTTGTAGTCGCGCTCGCGCTCGTTCTGTCGGTTGCCAAGAACGGCCTGCGCATCTTCACGATCGCGATGCTCGGAACCCGCGTCGATCCCGGTTATCTGACCGGAAGATTCCATCACCAGGGCGGAGTCGTTTTTTTCCTGATCGCTCTCATCGGCGTTTTCCTGGCGCTCAAGGTTTTGCGCCGTGGAGAGCTGTCGCCAGCCTGATCGGCCTGCTTCGAACACGCTTAGTCTTGAACGATTGCGTTCGTGTGCCGTGAAAGGCTTTCACACTGGCACTTATTGGTACGAAGAGCCAAGTAATTCTTAGTCTTTTAACCCGACGCGACGCAGCAGATCCTCGAAACGCGGATCACTCCGAATCGGGTCATACATCGGGTCTACTTTGATTTGCACTACCGCACTCGAGTGTTCCGAGTACGCTTTCTCCAGCAGTTCGATCATCCGTTCTTTCTGGCCCGTTCCCGAATAAGCGATCAACAACATTGCGGTGCCATACGGCTGCGAGTGAGAAATCTTTTCAAGTTCCGCCACCGCCCGGCGTGCCTCCTCCGCATGGCCCGAGCGACCATAAACGGCCGCCTTCCACGCCAGTAGCCAAGGCCCTCCTCGGTCCCCCACGCGATTGATCACCTCGATCGCCTCGCCATATCTGCCCAGTTGCAAGTAGGAAGGAATCATCATGCCCTGCACACGATCATAATTAGGATCCAGTTCGAGCACCGATCGGCATTGCTTCAACGCGCTGTCGTACTGCCGCGAGTTATACAGGATCGCTACGTAGTCGCTGGCAATAATCAGCGACAGGGGATCCAATTGCCGCGCCCGTTCGCTCTCCGCAAATGCCTCCCCGAATCTCCCTTGCCACGAAAGGAACTCCCCATACCACTGGTGCGCGGTCGCATATTGGGGATCGAGTTGAATCGCCCGTCGGAATTCTTTCTCCGCGTCCGGCCAGTTGTAATCGTAGTTCTCTTTGATCAGCCCGAGCGAAGCGTGCGCCTCGGCGAGACTCTCGTCGAGTTCCAGCGCCCGCATGGCCGCAGTCCGCGCCTTTGGCATGAGCTCGTTTTGCGGACCCACGTACCATGTGCTCATCAAGGCAAAGGTATCGGCTAGGCCTGCATAAGCCCGGCCGTACTTCGGATCCTTATCGATCGCCTGCTGGAAGTAAGCGGCGGCTTGTCGAAATCCTTCCGTCGTCCTCTTGTTCCAGAAATAACGGCCCTTCAGATACAGGTCAAACGCTTCATATGAGTTTGTCCCAGACTTCGCCCCCGGCACATTTGCGGATGCCTCCCGCGCCGCTTTGATCGGCCGACGTCCGCTCAGGCTGAACTCGATTTCGTTGGCGACTTCACGAGCAATCTCCGATTGCAGTTCCAGCAAGTGGCCCAGGTCTCGATCGTATTGCCGCGCCCACAGGTGGCTCTGGTCCTTTACCTGGATCAGTTGCACTGTGATTCGCACTCGCTCCGAATCGCGACGCACGCTGCCCTCGATCACATACTGCACACCCAAATCCTTTCCGACTTGTGGAATTGATTCCGGCGAGTGCTTGTAGTGCATCACTGAAGTTCGGGCAATCACTCCCAGATGGCCGGGATCAAGGTCTCCAAGCTGGCTGATCATCTCTTCTGTCAGCCCATCGCTGAAATACTCCTGCCCTGCGTCGCCGGTGAAATTGTCAAACGGCAGGACCGCAAGCATGATTCTGCGAGGCGGCTCAACCGCTCCGCGCCACAAATGCCACGGCCAAATGGCATACGCCGAGATCAGAATCAGCGCGACTGTGGCAACGACGACGGCCGCTCTCCAATGTCGTCCGACTTGCCCGTGCGAATCCAATTGAGTTTCCGGGACACTTACCACATCGGGAGCAGCCCTCGGCCCTTCGATGTTCACTGCATCCCTGTCCGCTTCTGTAACTGGAACCAGAAACCGGTATCCCTGGCCTTGCACGGTAAGGATGTAGCGTCGATCCCCCGTCTCATCCAACGCCTTCCGCACCATGAAAATGGTCTGCGTCAGGTTTGACTCTTCGACGAAGCTCTCCGCCCAGACCCCTTTCATCAGTTCGTCCTTGGTCACAATCCTTCCGGCGTTTTGTATCAACAGGAGCAGGACATCGAAGGCCTTGGGGGTGAGGGGCACAGCGGTCCCGCCCCTTCTCAGCACCCGGCCCTGGGCGTCGAGACGGAACTCCCCGAACTCGTACAAGTTGCTGGTTAGACTAGACATAGCCCCGCTTTGAGAGGTTTTGAGAACTTTTGAGCGCCGATTTTAGGACATTCCAAGGACATGCGAGGTAGCTTTTGCCGCTGGGGATGGGGGATTGGCGTAAGCCAGAGATTTCGCCAAATTTTACCACGATTATTCCCAGACAACCGCTAATTAGAAGAGTGAACGAGTCAAGGTTCTTTCTAAGCCCGCACTCCGTAACGAGACAAATTTCTCCAAGGAGATTCCTATGTCGCGCAAAAGCATGTGGTTCTGGCCCAACCCGATACGCAAACGAATCCTGGTCTGGGTTGTCGCTATTGGGGTCCTTACCAGCGGCACTGCCATCGCCGACGTCTACCTTCGGAATCTCTTCCCATTCCTCGACTTTACCGGCTTTTCCGCCACCAACAGCACGAAGGGCTCCATCGATCTGAGCGGCGCCTTTTTCCAGAGTCTCGGCACAAACGGTCGTACTTGTGCCACCTGTCATGCCGCGACCGATGGCTTCGGATTAAGCGCGGTTGACGCCCAGATCCGCTACTTCCTTTCGCATGGCAAAGATCCGCTATTCGCGCAGGTGGATGGTTCGACTTGTCCAACTGGTCCCATTAATAACAGCTTGGCTGCGAACTACGGACTGATTCGCATTGGCATTCAACTCCCGCCGAATCAATTCAGCACAAGTTCCCCCCAGTACACAATTACTGCGGTGCAGGACCCCTACGGTTGCGCCCTGACAACGAACCCGCAAGGACAAACGACGGCTTCCATTTACCGCCGGCCACTTCCCACAACCAATCTCGGTTTCCTGAGCGCGGTGATGTTTGACGGCCGGGAGTCGTTCTTTGATCCCCTCAACAGCGAACAGACCTTCCAGGCCAATCTGAACGCCGACTTAACCCAGCAGGCGATTGACGCCACGCTTATTCACGCACAGGGTGCTCAGGCCCCTACGCAAGCTCAGCTCGCCGATATTGTGAGCCTCGAGATGGAACTCAACTCGGCTCAGATGATCGATTTTTATGCGGGCAATCTGAACGGGCAGAAAGGTTCCTACGGCGGCCCGCAATACTTGCCGTCACAACAGTATTACCCGGGAATCAATGATTCGCTGGGCGGCGATCCGCAGGGTAAACAGTTCGATCCCAACGTATTCACGATCTACAGCTCGTGGCAGAACTCGCGAAACCGTCAGCAGGCGTCGATCGCTCGGGGCGAACAAATTTTCAACACGCAACCCCTGACCATCAGCAACGTGCCCGGCCTGACCACCGGCGGGCAGCAGATTACGGGTACGTGCACGACCTGCCATGACACGCCAAACGTGGGCAATCACTCATTCCCGCTACCGCTGGATATCGGTAACGGCCGATCGCTGGCATACGAAACCGATCCCAACATTATCGGTGGTCTGAAGCAGCTCGCTCCGGCGACCATGCCGGTGTTCCAGTTAGTCTGCAACCAAGGGCCTCTTGCAGGCCAGACATTCTATACAACGGACCCGGGCAAGGCCTTGATTACGGGGCAATGTAGCGACATCGGGCGCGGGAAGGGCCTCATTCTGCGCGGCCTTGCCGCGCGCGCTCCGTACTTTCACAATGGCGCCGCCGCCAATCTGTCGCAGGTAGTGAACTTTTACAACGAGCGCTTTCAGATAGGTCTTACGTCGCAGCAGATGCAGGATCTGATCAATTTTCTGCAAACGCTCTAGGAATTGAGCCACATCTGGCTTTGAGATGGAACGAGCTCACTCGGAAGTCGTTCAACTGGCACTTGCCACTGTGAACCGACTTCCGAGTGAGCTCGTACTGTGTAGTTGTTGAAAATTGGCGGAAGCCAATGTGAGTCGAAACCATCGTTCAACGTAGTTTTATGTAATTAGCTTGCGGCAGATTGGCAGCTATCGCGGCTAATTCGGTCTAGTTCGGCGTTAACGACACGGGCGCTGGAATTCTCAATGAGTGTAACGGCGATTTATCGTCAACGACGGAAGTGTCCTCTATCGGGAAGATGCATTTAGGGCTTAACGCAGAAGCCCTTCTGACAAACTAGGCCAGATAAGCACTCTGATTGCTCGCTGCAAGTTTTTCGGCACGGGCCTACCGCATTTGTGGGAGCCGATGCGTATTCAGTACGTGAGCCCACCTCACAAAAAATATCCACGGGGCGACCATCGCAACCGCAGCGGCCACCCGGATCGATGCAATGAGCGTCGCGACTTGTGACAACGCATTTGCCTTTACTCGCACAGCCGCCTGTAAAGCCGCAGCGCTGACCGGAAGGGCACTCCGAGTCTTTTTTGCAACTCGTGACTTTATGGGAGGCTCGGGCATTGGAGCCACCAGTAGTTGTCGTCTGCGAATTGGCATTGGCGCAGGCCACAACGAGCCATAGAACCAGCGCCCAGCCGTACGCGGATGCTAAGCAAGATTTGCCCATGACTTCTGATCGCTATTCCTACAATTTCTTGCGATTAAAAATCGAACGGGTACCTGTTGAAATCAGGCAATTACACTCATTGACCCCGGACAGGGCGTAGTTGGTGATATTGCGATTTTTCACCAACTGAGACCACACCTCGCCGTCAACCTGCGTACCTTGATTGACTTGCCGATCTCCTCGACGTAATATTTGCGGCCAACGCCATGTTTTGAAGGGAAAAGCGGTACACAGCAAGCAGGTTCTGAAACGATCTCGGCGCATAGGATGAGTGATTCCAGCATGAAGCGCACGTATTTTCCCGGTATCACTGACACTGTCGTCGTCACGGATCCAGCAGAGATCCGGACAATTTCAAACGATTCAAGGTTCGACCGGGACTTCATAGGTCATGGTCCTGTTCGCAACGTGCAGAGTCTCCGGAAAATGCTCCGTATTTTCTCTCTCAACGGCAGATTATTCCCAACTATTCTGCCGCGCACCAACCCCAGCCGAGCCGCCGCGCAAGAGGAATTGTGGTCGAGACTAAACGTCGAGGCCGACGAAGTGAAACACGGACCCGCTGAATTGGAGCCCCTGGCCGAATGGGTCAGAGGGATCGGGACTGCGGAGAAGCTCGATCTGCTTGTGCAGCAGAGCATAGGAAGATTGTTCGTGGAAACGTTCACAGCCACTGAGGAGAGTTTGGCAGCGGCCCATATGGTGCTTGAGGCTGCAAGCTCTTCCAATGTCCTGAAAATGCTGGCGTGGCGCATCAGCGGCAGGCTGGAGCGCGCCAAAACGCTTCTTGCTTCCATGGTGAATGGGGATCTGGCTGGCGTTATCGCGACGATTGCAGCTCGGCAGCTCATTGTTGATGGCCTGCATAAAATGCGGCAACTTGCTGCCGACCCAGCGCTTCGATCTTCAATAACGACGGATGCTGTCGTGGACGAATGCCTCTTTGCACCACCCACCGTTGTACGCCAGGCGAAAACCTCGGGCGAGGTCGGGGGCGATTGTCCCTTTAGAAGGGGCTCGCTCTTCATCCTCGGGCTGGGAAGCGCGAGCAAAGGCGCAGCGAATCGTGACCTCGTCTTCCTCAGTCAGAGTTGGAGCCGCTGTCCCGCCGAAAAGTGGGTGCCTGCGCTATTGGAAGGCGTGTGGGCGCGTGTCTCAGCTACGTTGCCTGGGCCTTAGAAAAACCGCAAGGCCCTCATTGATCAATTCCTGACCGCGCAGCGGATGCCGGACTGGTTAATTGTTGAAACCAGGCGATTACACTCATTGACCGAACCGAGGGGACGGCCATTGAAAGAAAAATGGCGGAAGCGAGTGTGAGTCGAACACACCGGCGACAGGAAACCTGCCGCCCGCCGGTTTTGAAGACCGGGACGATCACCGGACCGCATGCGCTTCCGTGAAACACGCAGCCAACATCATTTCGGCTGCGTGCAAATTATCCATCTGGCCTCGCCGCTATCCTTTCGACGCGCCGATCGATTGGTTCACCGGGGAGCTACTTTGGCTGTGCCACCGTCCGCAGGTAGGGCTTCAACGTTTTAAAGCCCGCGGGATATTTTTGCTTCGCCTGTTCATCCGATACCGATGTCGGAATGATCACGTCCTGTCCCGGCCTCCAATTTACGGGCGTTGCCACGTTGTGTTTGGCGTTGAGCTGTAACGAGTCCAGCACGCGCAAGACTTCATCGAAATTACGCCCGCTGCTCATCGGATAGCTCATCATCATTTTGATTTTCTTGTCAGGACCAACTACGAAAACCGTTCGCACCGTGGCGTTGTCGGCTGCGGTGCGCCCCTCGCATGACTCTCCGGCTTCGGCAGGCAGCATGTCGTAGAGCTTGGCCACCTTAAGTTCAGGGTCCCCAATCATCGGGAAGTTCACCTTGTGACCTTGTGTTTCTTCAATGTCGGCAGCCCACTTGCCATGGTTCGTAACCGGATCGACACTCAGGCCAATGATTTTCGTGTTGCGCTTCGCGAATTCCGGTTGCAGGCCTGCCATGTAGCCGAGTTCGGTCGTGCAGACCGGGGTGAAATCCTTGGGGTGCGAAAACAAAATCGCCCAGCCATCCGCGATCCATTTGTGAAAGTCGATTGGACCCTGAGTGGTTTCGACGCTAAAGTTTGGAGCTTCAGAGTTGATGCGTAGAGACATGAGTGGTTCCTCTCGATGATTGAATTTCTGCGTATGAACGGGGCAAACCCACATTCATTCAGGAATACGATGTACGGCCGTGGAAAACGCTTCAGCCAGTCGATCCGCTCCCGCAAACAATTAGTCAGGAATATGGTATCGCATCGGCCGCAGATTGGTCGCCATGGTTGACGGTTGGCCCCCTCGCTAGCCCTGGGCTAACATTACAATCATGGCCACCGGAACACGGAAACTGTCGCTCGTTCAAGTCGATGTATTCACGGACCGCGCACTCACCGGCAACGCTCTCGCAGTAGTCCTTGATGGACGTGGACTCAGCACCGAACAGATGCAGGCGCTGGCCCGCGAAACGAATCTTTCCGAAACCACTTTCATCCTGCCGGCAGACGCTGCCGCGGAGAAAGCGCGTGGCGTCCGAGTCCGCATCTTTACGGTGCAGGAGGAACTGCCGTTCGCCGGCCACCCCACGCTCGGAACGGCTTTTGTCTTGCGCGGACAGACGGGATCGAGCGAAATCCGGCTCGACCTGAACGTCGGCACCGTCCCGGTCGCTTTTACCGAGTCGCCGTCGTCTCCGTTGGTCTTTGGAGAAATGACGCAGAAGGATCCGGAATTCGGAGCGATCCACGAAGTACAGCAAGTCGCCGCGATCGCGGGACTGAAGGTCAGTGACTTCGACAATGCAACGCCCATCCAGACCGTCTCGACTGGCGTGCCGTTCACCATGGCGGCGTTGCGGTCGCTCAAGACGCTGCAATCCATGCGGCTTGATGTAAACCGCGCAGTAGAATACCTCGGCAAAACTGGAGGAAAATTCTTTTTCTTTGTATCCCGCGAGACCGTCAATCCGCGTGCTCGCCTGCACGCACGCATGATTTTCTACAATGGTGACGATCCCGCCACCGGCTCCGCCGCCGGTTGCTGTGCCGCGTGGATGGTGGCGCATGGCGTTGCCGCCAGCGATGAGCAGGTAATGATCGAGCAAGGCCTCGAAGTGCACCGTCCCAGTAGCATTTTTGTGCGCGCAACGAAGCGGGATAACCAAGTGATCAATGTGCGTGTCGGTGGAAATTGTGTGGAAGTTATTCGCGGCGAAATTTCTCTTCCAATTTAACAGGCGCGTCGCTACTGGAATCGCGGGTCGCAGCTCATAGCCCAACCATGCCATCCACTCGAGTGCCATTGGCGTGCGCGACACTTTACCGCGCCTTCAATTCTCGCTAGGATGCAACTCGCTCTGCATCTCCAAAATTAAGAAATTAATAAGTGGCGACAATCAGTCTCCCGGTCAGGCCCCCATGAAGCCGAAAAAAACTATTCTCTGCGTCGACGACAACGAACAGGCGCTCTCCATCCGTAAAGTCATGCTCGAAACGCGAGGTTATCGTGTGATCGCGTGCAACAACGGTGCGTCGGCTCTCGAAGCCTTCCGCGGTGGCGGGGTGGATCTGGTCCTGACTGACCTCATCATGCCCGGCCTGGACGGCTCACGACTCATCGAAGAAATTAAAACACTGTCTCCGCAGACTCCGACCGTTCTCATCTCCGGCCGCGTCAAAATTTACGAACGCGACACTCTCGCCGATGCATTCCTTCCTAAAGGAATGTACGAACCCGTGGACTTGCTGGAAAAAGTGCGAGTGATGCTGGTTCGCAAACGCGGTCCCAAGCGGCCTATGGCAACGCAACCGAGACCGGTCGCACATCACGCAACGGCGTGAGCGGCACGCGAGTAAACCGCCGCCGTGTGTTATCGTTTTTAACGGATGTCGGCATTCATTGAAGCGAAGGATCTCCGCAAAACCTACCGTATCGGCAAAGTGGATGTGCCGGCGCTGCGCGGTATTTCCTTCAGCGTTCAAAAGGGCGAGTTCGTCACGATCGTCGGCCCCTCGGGTAGCGGTAAGTCCACTCTTTTCTACATGTTAGGGGGATTGACGCGCGCCGATTCCGGCAGCGTCACCATCGACGATGTCGATTTTGCCACCTTGTCTGACGCGGAGCGCACTCGCTTGCGTAAGAGCAAAATCGGGTTCGTTTTTCAGAAATTTAATCTGCTGCCGACTCTAAGCGCACGGGCCAACATTGATATCGCGGCAGACATTGCTGGCTTGGGTGCTCCCGACCCCGCGTTCCTGAAGAAGATCACCGAAATGCTGGGCATTGCTGGCAGGCTCGATCATCGGCCAAACGAACTCTCCGGCGGCGAACAGCAACGTGTCGCTTTAGCGCGTGCTCTCATCAATCGCCCCGCCATCGTCCTCGCTGACGAACCTACTGGCAATCTCGACTCGAAGAACTCTGCCATCGTGCTCAACATGCTCCGGGAGTCCAACCAGGAATTGGGACAGACCATTTTGATGATCACTCACAACCCCGAAGCCGCAGAGTATGGTGATCGCATCGTCAACATGCGTGACGGCGAAATTGTGCCTCCGGAAAAAGATCCCCAGTGGTCACCGCACCGTCCCACAGAATTGCGTTCCTGACCGTAGCATTTGTCGGAATCAGCTCAACCGCGACCGCGAAATTTCATCAGGAAATATCGTCTCTTCGCCGAACTCCGCTGTCATGTACCCTGTGCCCGATTAAGATATGACAATCCCGTATGCACGGTGTTTCGTCTCGTGATACTGGAGCACCAAAACGTCGAATCCCATGCCCATCTGCCCTTTCAGCGTGCCGCCCAGTCAGATTACGAAAGAGGGTTCCTAGGTAATGGGTTTCTGACAGTTCCAGCAACAAGTGATTTTGCGAAATTGCCCAAATGTCTTAAAATGATGGCACGAGCGGGAGTAACTCAGTGGTAGAGTGCGACCTTGCCAAGGTCGAAGTCGCGGGTTCAACTCCCGTCTCCCGCTCCAGTATTTCCGGTCCGCCATTTCCGTAGCGTGGACGAGCACGCGCTAGCCCTCGCTTCCTTACCAACGCTTATCGACTCTCAGTAGACATATTTGTGGCCTCGACGAAGCAAAGGTTTTTCAAAGTACTTCCATGATAGCGAGGCGATGATCAGGCTGAAGGCAACGCCCAACATACCGCCGGGGAGCCACGCTTTGTCTGCAGACCAGCGCATCTCCAGCAAGCGCCGTGATGCCTGTATCATCGGGAGATGGACTAGGTAGGTGCAATAGGCAAGCGTTCCCACCCCCATCAGCATTGGATTACAGAGCACTCCCCGTTTATCCGGTGTCGAAATCGCAATCAGCAGGCATCCAGCGTAAAACAAGCCAAGGACGGAGTAGCCGAACGTTGTCATGGGCAAGGAAAACTGTTCATAGCCCCGGTAGGTCATCAAGGCCATACCCGCAAGCAAGACCAATGTCATGCTATAAAGCAACCTTAGGTTGTGCTGTAGCAGGTTCCAAGCGCGCTCATTCCGAACCAACATCGCAGACAACACTCCCATACACAGGGCATCCGCGCGGCATGGCATCAAAATGTAGCAGGCATAATCTCCGTGAGGCAGAAGGTATCTCAGCGCGATCCTGATCAAGGGTGCGCCTACAACAACGGATAAGAGAACGTAGGGTAGTCGCCTTGGGCGAATCAGGCGTATCAAAAGCGGTATTGTCAGATAAAACTGTTCCTCCACTGCCAGCGACCAGGTCGCAGCCATCGCCACAGCGCCGTACCATCCCTGTTGCGCCATCCAAAAATTCTGCGTCAATGTAACGTAAGACCACCAGGGAATCGTCAAAGGCGAAACATTCCCGATGGGGCCCGGAAGCACGTGAAATTGAAGATGATGGATCAGGAATAATCCGGTCACGATGCCGTAAAGAGGAAATATTCGATAGGCGCGACGAATGTAGAAAGCCCGAAAATAGCGGGGAGAATCCCTGGCATCCAGAAGAATTCCGCCAATCAGGAACCCCGAAAGAACAAAAAAGAGGTCCACTCCGCTCCACGTCAGCTGTCCGACGGCAAGGAGCACGGCCAACAACTTTGAGCTCGTTGCCATGCCAAAGACCGAGTGGCGCATCAGGACCAGCACAATCGCGATGCCTCGTAGGCCGTCCAGTGCCGGAATGCGCGCCGACCAGTTGGGGACCGGTCGCCATGGCGGTATGGCATCGGCCGCTCTCCCAACCTCAATTCCGGAACTGAGGTCGAGCGCACCGGTCGATATCAGTTCATCGTGAGAAGTAGTTGAGGAATCCACGACAATGTTCGCGTCATGGTAGCAGAAGACGCGCATTGGGAATACAGCCGTTCTTTGTTGATCATAGTGATTCATAGGGCCAGCTTTGGACTCCACTTCAATTGCGGAGGCGTCAGCAGAATGAAATAAAGGTCGGTCGTTTTTCCTCCCAAAGTCTCACGTCTTTCGTTTCTCCCGGGATGACTGTTCACTATCGGCAGTGATAGCTGCCGCGCGTGGACGTCGGTTGGTATAATCACGAATGCTGGCTGGCATGCAAGCAGTGCGGTGCTATCCGTAGATCCACCAGTCAGTAAAAAGTCGATAGGGCGTTCCTCAAGTTTCGGCCAGTCACCGGATCCCGCGAGGACGTTTGGTTTTGCCGAGGTATTCGGCGCGGTAGCCAAGTGGTAAGGCAGAGGTCTGCAAAACCTCTATTCGTCGGTTCGATTCCGACCCGCGCCTCCATCCTTAATTTGTTGCTTCCCCTGGTTTGGCCCTGTCTAGGGTCCAACGCCTGTCCGGCCCCGCTTGCTTTTCAACTGATACGCTCATAGCCTCATCGTTGACCATGAAGTCTCGACGCATGAGCACACTCAGACCTTCTGTCGCATTGCTCGTTTTCCTGTCAACCTCCCTCACTCTTTCGGCACAGGACCGTTCTTATGGACGCTCGGTCGTCGCGACGCAGTACGGCATGGTTGCCACCAGTCAGGTCGCGGCCTCACAAGCAGGGGCGCTCATCCTCGAACGTGGCGGCTCTGCCATCGATGCCGCAATCACCGCCAACGCCGTACTCACTGTCACCGAACCCACCTCCAACGGGATGGGCGGCGATCTCTTTGCCATCTACTGGGAGGCGAAGACAGGCAAGATTTATGGCCTTAACGCCAGCGGTTGGGCACCGAAGGCTCTCACAATTACCCATCTCCGCGAAAAAGGCATCACTGCCATGCCAGAATTCGGCATTGATTCCGTGACCGTTCCGGGGGTGGTCGACGGATGGGCCAAGTTGCATGATCGCTGGGGAAAACTGCCTTGGCGCGACCTCTTCCAACCAGCAATCTTTTATGCAGACCATGGATTCCCGGTCGCTGAGATCATTCATGCTTGGTGGGATGGCGCCCACGATGGCTTGCTTACGAATGCAGAAAGCCGCCGTGTATTTCTTCCCGGTGGCAAGGTCCCCGAGACCGGCGAGATGTTTCGCAATCCCGATGTGGCCCACGCGCTCACGCTAGTCGCCGACCAAGGCGAGACAGCCTTCTACAAGGGAGAAATCGCCAAGGCCATTCTTAAAACCTCCGACGAACTGGGAGGAACCATGACTGCCGACGATCTCGCGTCTTACTCCGCGGAATGGGTCGAGCCGATTTCTACGAAATACCGCGATTGGACTGTCTACGAGCTCCCTCCCAACGGCGACGGCATCGCCGCACTTGAAATGCTCAATATTATGGAGCAATTCAAGCCCGATCCAGCCGGTCCGCACAGCCCGGATGAACTGCACACCCGAATCGAAGCCATGAAACTCGCGTATGCCGACGTGAAGGCCTATGACGGCGATCCGCGTTTCAGCAAAATTCCCGTCGATCAGCTTCTGTCAAAAGATTACGCCGCAAAACGCGCCTCACTCATCGACCCGACGAAAGCGAATTGCACGGTTGCCCCCGGCGCGCTTGGCACCAGCGATACTACCTACTTCACCGTCGTCGATCGCGAAGGCAATATTCTTTCCGTCATCCAAAGCAACTACAACAACTTTGGATCGAACGTAACTGTTCTGGGCATGGGATTCGCCTTGCAGGATCGCGGAGCCCTTTTCTCGCTTGACCCCGCGTCTCCCAATGCGCTCGCCGGCCGTAAGCGTCCGTTCCATACCATCATTCCCGCCTTCATGCAGCGAGGCGACGAGCACATCGGCTTCGGCATTATGGGCGGGCTGAATCAGCCGTTAGCTCATGCCCAATTCGTGTCCAACGTCGTCGACTACAACATGAACATTCAGGCTGCGATGGAAGAACCGCGTTTTACCGATCGCCAGCAGCTCGGCTGCAAAATCGTGATCGAATCGCGGGTTACGCCCGCCACCCTTGAGACACTCAGCAAGATGGGCCACGTGCTGCAAGTTCATCCAGACTACACATCTCTAATGGGACGCGGCCAGGCAATCCTTCACAACAGCAAAACCGGTTTGAACCTCGGCGCTTCCGATCCACGTGCCGACGGTGCTGCAATCCCGGAGCAGCCGAAGTTCTTTGGCGTATCCGTCAAGCCTTAGCTTGGCGCCACCCTCGCAGTACAGGATTTTCCCGACCCCGGCCGACCTGAGGTGCGTGAACAAAGCGCAAACATCAAGCCGCCAACCCTTTCTAAGCATCTAAGGTGGGCTCGAATACGTGCGGAGAGAGACGCTTGCACACACGCTGGAACAATCTTTACCCAATCTTGCTGCTGTTATTCGCGGGCACGCTTTTTCACGGCAGCGCCCGTTGCCAAACGCAGGCGATCGAAGACTTGCCCTCTTCGCCCTCGGCGGTAGCACACACATTTCAAATCTCGGAGCGCGGAAGCTTCGACATTTCTACTCTGCCGCCAGGGACATTTGAGCGATACGCAAGAGGAGAAGAATCGCACGCGCAAGAGGCGACGGGAGGTTCGACGCAACCGCAGATCCACACCCAGGAGTCGGATCATCAAGGATTGGTAATGCGCTCCGTGAAACGAACCCTCCAGGACCAGAAGGAGCTTTACCGAGCTCCCTTCAAGCCTTCCAACTTTAAGTGGGACGCCCTCGTGCTAGGAGGAACGGCCGCGCTTTTGGCCTCGGACCGGCACATTGAGAAACACATAGGCAATGCGCATTACACGGTTTATCAAGCCACCTCCGACGTGGCGATCGCCGGACTCGGAGCGACGCTGGGGGGAGTGTGGATATGGGGTATCAAAGGCGATCATCCGCACGCCAAGGAAACGGGAGCGCTGGAATTGGAAACGTTGGTCAACACATTCCTGATCTACGCACCAATGCAGCTAGTGGCGGCACGACAACGCCCAGGCGAGGGAAACGGAAATGGAGATTTTTGGGAACACCATAACGTCAACACTTCATTTCCCGGTGGACACGCTATGTTCACCTTCGCGATGGCGACGGTAGTGTCGCACGAATATTCGCAGAAGTGGGTGCAGGCGCTGGCCTACTCGGCGGCAAGCATCGTGACGGTCACTCGGTTCATGGCCCGGGATCACTGGTCGTCCGACATGTTTGTAGGAGCAGCGCTGGGAATCGGAATCGGGTCTCATGTCTTTCATGCGCACTGCAACCCCGAATTAAGCGATTCCTGCAAACACCACGTTCGATGGATCTTCTGATGAAGAGAACAGTTCCAGCGAAGGTTTTAGCGATTCGACAAACCTCGCTGCACGAATGAGTGGAGAAACCGCATTCCTCGATTGCTCCAACTCGTCCGTCGAAGCATTGTTCTCGCTTTCGAGCATTACCAACCCATTTGGCTCATTCTTTTTAGGATGATCCCGCTGTAGTTATTCATGCGCTCGGGTCGTCGCTTCAGCGGAGCCGGAAGAATGGCAGCGAGCCGTGCTGCCTGTTCGCGACCGATGTTCCGGGGCGACGTTTCGTCGTAGTAATGACACGCCCAATCTGCACCGTAAATGCCATGGCCCCATTCGACGACGTTGAGGTATATCTCCAGAATGCGCCGCTTGCCGAGGACGAATTCGGCCACCGGTACCAGTGTGGTCTCCGCGCCCTTGCGGAGGACCGACCGCCCCGTTCCGAAGAATAGGTTTTTTACGAGTTGCTGCGTAATCGTGGACGCTCCGCGAGTGCGATCGCCTTCCATGTCTTCTTGAGCAGCGATTTCGACCTCGTGCCAATCGAATCCATGGTGCTGGTAGAAGCGCGAGTCTTCCGCGGCGATTACCGCGTGCTGAAGATCGGGCGAGATCTGGCTGAGCGGAATGAATCTGTAGCGTTCGCGATACGGTGTATGGTGACTCCACGCCTGCAGTCGGCGCTGGATGTGCACTGCGGTTGTCGGTGGGTCGATCCATCGCGCCGCCACAAGCATTAGCGCGGCCAGCAACCACAGCGACGCCAAACCAATGACCAGCCATCGACCAAAGGCTCGGAGAGAACCTTTGCGAACGGGTGTCTTAGGGCGTGCATCTTGCTTTTGAATCACATTTCAGACTAATCGTTCGGGCTGGCTGCTGCTTTTTTGTGTGTTGGCGTGATGGTTTCGTCCGAATGTTTTGACGATGAGGGCTAGCACCGGAAGTAAGGCCATATCTTCTATTTTCAATGATTTAAGCTTTGTTCCGACTCTCGGTCCGTTTGCCTGCGTCTTTTCTCTCCCCGTATCCGTATTCATGGGTAGTATGAACGCGGCTGCCTGCTATTTCGAAAACTCGATGGCGCAAGAAAGCACCGAGATCGCTCGCGGACTTCGTCGCAGGGATCCCGACCTGCTCGACCGTCTGATCGAACAGTACCAGCATCGCCTTCTTCGCTATCTTCTTTATTTGACTGGGCATCGCGAACTTGCGGAAGACCTCTTTCAGGAGACGTGGATTCGCGTTCTCGAACGTGGCCACCAGTTCAACGATCGATTTGCGTTCAGTACCTGGCTCTTCTCGGTGGCGCGCAACTTGGCCATTGACCACATGCGCCGCAAGCAACCCGCTAGCCTGGACGGATTGTTAGACGACGGCGAGGCCGCCTTCGATGTCCCAGCAACCGGACAAGCCTCTGCCTTCGATAAAACTCTGCAGCGCGAGCAGAACGAGCACATCGAGGCTGGCATGCAACATCTGCCCGCGGAATATCGCGAAGCGCTCGTGCTTCGTTTTCAGGAAGGCATGTCTCTCGAAGAAATCGCCACCTTGGCAAACGTGCCGTTGGGCACCGTCAAGTCCCGCATCTACCGCGGCTTGAGCGCGCTCGAACCCCGGTTGAAAGGAGCGCCCCTGTGACTAATCTTACAGTCAGAAACGACCACGCACGAGCGCGAAGCCTGATTGCCCTCGCTGGTCCCGAAGCTCTTTCGCTCCCCGATCAAACATGGCTGTCAGCTCATATGGAATCTTGCGGCTCATGCCGCGCCTTCGCGGACCATGCCCGCGCGGCCGTCTATGCTTTGCGCGCGATTCCAATTGCTGCGGAGCGCGGACTTGTTTCGACAACTCAGATGATGGTTCGTCAACGCGCCCTCGAACTCCAGCGCCAGCGAGAACGCTTGTGGATGGTTTCCATCAGCTGCATAGCTGTCACCATCTTCGCGCTCGTCAGCGCATTCGTTCTGTGGCGCGGCTTTGAATGGCTGGGCGAGCGCGCCAACCTCGTCCCGGCGGTCTGGCAAGTCGGCTTCGTCGTCTTTTGCCTGATGCCGGCTCTCATCGTCGGAATCCTTCTGTTGGCGCGTGATGTGCATCTCGCCGCCCACACGGGTTCTTATCAGGGATAGCAAAGCGAACGCGATGCAAAGGCTGAAATAAATTTCCCAAAAACAGTACGAGCAGCAGGAGACCGACCATGACAGTTAGAAACCAAACTCCCACGCGATTCCAGGACGAGATCAGCATCATCTCGAGCTGGGTCTTTGTCCTTGCGTCCGCAATCTTCGTGTGCGCGGCCGTACTTCTCGTATTCGTCCTTGGACGCGACCGTCATGCCCCCGTTCTTGCCGTTCGCTGCCTGCTTGCGCTGATGATGGGAGCGGTGCTCGCTTGCTACGTCATCCTCATCGGTTACGTCAACAAAGACGCCGAACGACGGGGAATGAGCCGTTTTCTCTGGACCCTCATCGCTATCTTCGTCCCCAACGGTCTCGGCGTCGTCCTGTATTTCGTTCTGCGCAAGCCGCGCATCGCTCACTGTCCGCAATGTGATGCCATCGTGGAACCCGGCTTCAGCTTCTGTCCCCGATGCCGCACGCGCCTCCAGCCAATCTGTCCACACTGCCAGCACAGCGTAAATCCTGGTGATAAGTTCTGCCCTTATTGCAGCGAGGCTCTGGAGCCTTCCGCCGCCCTCCCACCCTCGGCGTCTGCAAACCAGCCCACATAAGCTCATTCGGCAACGACGAAAGGCGTGCCGTTCATGTCCTTTCGTTCGTTCTCGTTATGTAAAACTTTTGTATTACCCCACCCAGCTCACTGACTCAGATTGCCCCATTCGCTACGTTCAAGTCATGACCACTATGTTGGAAACAGCCGTTCATCCAAAGGGGAAGAACGCGCGCGTGTTGCTGAGTTCAGTATTCGGCCCCTACGCACAAGACGATGAGTTCGGATCCCGCGCCATCAATCCGATGGAGCTTTATCACAACCAGGTAACCCGCGCTCAAGGCGGATTCTCCCTGCGCATGTTTCACCGTTCGTGGGGAATCATGATGATCCAGCAGAATATCTCGGCGCCCTGCACCCTCCTCGACTTTCCTACTCGCGATGATTTCGCCCGCGAACTGCAAGCCAATCACTACGACATCGTTGGGATTTCCTCCATCATCGTGAACATCGGTAAAGTCCGCGAGATGTGCCGCATCGTCCGCAGGCTTTCACCCAACTCCACGATCGTCATCGGCGGACACGTTGCCGCAACTCCCGGCCTCGAGCACCTGATCGACGCCGACCACATCGTGCGCGGCGAAGGAATCTCCTGGATGCGCCGCTATCTCGGCGAAGATCCCGATGCTCCCATCAAACATCCCGAAATTGTCTCCGGTCTGAAGACCCGCATCATGGGTTTCAAACTGCCCGAAAAAAGAGGTCAGACCGCAGCCACCATTATTCCCTCCGTCGGCTGTCCGATGGGCTGCAACTTCTGCACAACCTCTGCGTTCTTCGGCGGCAAAGGCAAGTTCGTGAATTTCTACGAGACAGGCGACCAACTGTACGACGTCATGTGTCATGCCGAAGCTTCGCTCGGCGTGCAAACCTTCTTCATGATGGACGAAAATTTCCTGCTTCACCGCAAGCGCGCCATGCGCCTGCTCGAGCGCATGAAGGCCGACGGCAAAGCCTGGGGCATGGCCGTGTTCGCCTCCGCGAATGCGATTCGCCAATACACCATGGAAGAACTGGTCGAGCTCGGTGTCTCCTGGATCTGGATGGGCCTCGAATCTCCGCGCTCGAATTACGTGAAGCTTGAGGGCACCGACTCCCACGAACTCACCCACCAACTTCGCGAGCACGGCATTCGCGTGCAAGGTTCCACCATCATCGGCCTCGAACATCACACGCCCGACAACATCCGCGAAGAAATCGAATATGCCGTTGCCCACAACACAGATTTCCATCAGTTCATGCTTTACACCCCGGTCCCGGGAACGCCGCTCTTTCAGGAAATATCTGCCCAGGGACGAATGCTCGAAGGCGTCGACTTCGCCGACATCCACGGACAGCACAAATTCAACTTCAAGCATGCAGCCATTTCCCGCGATGACTCGAAACGTTTCCTCGACTGGGCTTTCTGGCGCGACTTCGAACGCAACGGCCCCAGCCTCTCTCGTATGTGCGAGACCATGCTCCAAGGTTGGAGACGCTATAAAAATTATCCTGACCTTCGCGTCCGCGAACGCTTCGCCCGCGAAAATGCGAAACTGCGCACCGTCTACAGCGGGGCTTTGTGGGCCGCTGAAAAGTACTTCCAAAAAGTGAACAAAGACGTGAGCCGTCAGATCCACGAATTACGCCGCGAGATCGGCAAGGAATTCGGCTTCACGTCTCGGATGATCTCCCGAGCAATGGGCCCTGTGCTTTTGTGGAGCACGCGCCGTGAAGACCGCCGTCTGGCTTCCGGAGTAACCTACGAGCCTCCCTCCATTCTTGAACGCCGCAATTGGACTCCCGCCACAGTTCTGAGGCCCCAAACAGACTTGGTGCAGCATCTGATCTCAGAGCGTATTTGATCTCGTAGCAATTCGATCTGGGCCGGATTGATTTTGGGTGTCGCATGCGGTTTTGGCGCAAATTCGATTTTGGCTCGCATATGGTTTTGAGGAAATTTGATTTTGGGTGGCGCAGCGATTTATCGCTGCGATCACTATCGGCTTTCCTTGACGGCTTTAGCCGCTGCGGTTAGTCGGCTCCAAGGCAGTTTCCGCGCAGTCCTTGCCCGAGTCTGTCCTCATTTCCCCAAGGTGTTCGCCATTCCCAGCCCATGTGACTGGGGTCACATTGCATTTGTTTTGTGCAGGTATAAAGTTTCTGGCATACCCCGTTTCCCACAATCGAATCGCGGGAACAGGGTTCCTCTTCGTGGTCTAATGGAGAAGAAGCCGCTGTCTACTGTATTCAACGGTTGCGGCTTCCTGCACATTTGAGACGTAGGAGGGTTCAATTGCATCCAATACCTCAAGACCCCTTGGTGAGGGTCGAAGGGTTAAGCAAGGTCTTTCGCTCAGGCGAAGCCGACTTGGTGCTCTTTGAGAATCTGTCGTTTCAGGTGGATAAAGGTACGATGCTCGCCATCGTAGGCCAATCGGGTGCTGGAAAGAGTACCTTGTTGCATATCATGGGCGCGCTTGATCGTCCTTCCGCAGGTGCCGTATACTGCGCGAATTCCCAGGTGAACACGCTTTCTGAAGATGACGCCGCCGAATTTCGTAACCGCGAAGTCGGCTACGTCTGGCAGTTCCATTACTTACTGCCGGAGTTCACCGCGCTTGAAAATGTTGCCATGCCTCTGCTAACCCGCGGGCAGGCACTTGATTCTGCGGAGCAGGAAGCTTCCCGCTGGCTGCGCGAAGTCGGTCTCGAAGCGCGTGCTTCTCATCGCTCCGGCGAACTTTCCGGCGGCGAGCAACAGCGGCTGGCTCTGGCAAGGGCCCTCATCACGCGACCCCAGATCTTACTCGCCGATGAACCTACCGGCGATCTGGATGGACGGACCGCGGAAGTAGTCTTTGAACTGGTCTCCCGGTTGCACCGCGAGCACCAGCTAACCTCTTTAATTGCCACCCACAATCTGGCTTTCGCACGTCGGTGCCATAGAGTGCTGCGGCTGGATCAGGGCAGAATGGAAGAGGTGGCGCCGGAATCGCTTCCGGCGTGAGGAACGGCAGACCCGGCGGGGTAACTGGCAGCAACACTCTAGTCACTACCGGGTTAATATCGCTTAGCAGTTTGAGCGGTATAAATGCATAATTAGGTTGGGTCAAGGGTTTGGCGGGAATGGGCTTTCCGCAGGGAACCTGGGGGGATTCAGTATATGTTTGAACGCTACACGGAGAAAGCCAGGCGCGTTATCTTTTTTGCGCGGTATGAGGCCAGCCAGTTCGGCTCTCCTTATATAGAGACCGAGCACTTGTTGCTGGGTCTGCTGCGCGAAGATAAAGCCCTGACTAACCGTTTCCTGCGCTCCCATGCGTCGGTCGAGTCGATCCGCAAACAGATCGAAGGCCATACGACGATTCGGGAGAAGGTATCTACGTCCGTCGATTTGCCCTTGAGCAATGAATGCAAGCGTGTGCTCGCATACGCTGCAGAAGAAGCGGAACGCCTTTCGCACAAGCACATCGGCACAGAGCACTTGCTCCTTGGACTCCTGCGCGAAGAAAAATGCTTTGCCGCGGAGATCCTGCACGAGCGCGGATTGCGTCTTTCGACCATCCGCGAAGAGCTCGCTCGTACTAGCCAGGAAAAAGCGCAGCCGCAACGCGGACAGCGCGAATCATCTCTATTGTCTGAATTTTCCCGCGATCTCACCCAGGCAGCCATGGATACGCAGCTTGATCCGCTGGTCGGCCGCGATGGCGAGGTCGAACGCGTCGTCCAGATTCTGTGCCGCCGCACAAAAAACAACCCGGTTCTCATCGGCGAGCCCGGCGTCGGCAAAACCGCCATCGTGGAAGGCCTTGCCCAGCGCATCGCCGACGGCGAAGTTCCTTCGTTCCTCGCCGACAAGCGAATCCTGGCGCTCGATCTTTCGCTGATCGTCGCCGGCACAAAGTACCGTGGCCAGTTCGAAGAGCGTTTGAAGACCATCATGAAAGAACTGATGGAGTCGCAAAATTCCATCATCTTCATCGACGAGCTTCACACCCTGGTCGGAGCAGGTTCGGCGGAAGGCTCTCTTGACGCCGCGAACATCCTGAAGCCGGCTCTCTCGCGCGGCGAAATTCAGTGCATCGGCGCAACCACGCCTGCCGAATATCGCAAATCGATCGAAAAAGATCGCTCGCTCGAACGCCGTTTCCAGGCCGTTAAAGTTCCGCCGCCCAATGAGGTCGATGCGGTCAAGATTCTCTTTGGAATCAAAGAGCGCTACGAGAAGTTCCACGCCGTTACCTACACCGACGACGCCATCAACTTTTCCGTGTCGCATTCGAACCGCTATATCCCGGACCGTTTTCTCCCGGATAAGGCCATCGATCTGATCGACGAAGCGGGTGCTCGCGTAAAGCTGCGCCAGACCTCGCTTCCGGAAGAGCTGACCGAAGTCCAGAAGCGCATCAAGTTCATCGTCCACCGCATGGAGAACGCCATCGCGAACCACGAGTTCGAGAAGGCGCGCTTCTACTCGGACGAAGAACGCAAGGAGCGCGAAAACCTGCGCGCTCTTCGCGAAAAATACCACCTCGATGAGTCCTCCACCGGCGTTGTCGGTCGGGAGGACATCGAGGACGTGGTATCGCGCTGGACCGGCGTTCCCATCACCTCCATCAAAGAAGAAGAAACGCAGAAACTTCTGCGCATCGAAGGCGAGCTTCACAAGCGCATCATCTCGCAGGAAAAAGCGATCAGCGCTCTGGCTCGCGCCATCCGCCGTTCCCGCGCAGGTCTCAAAAGCCCGAACCGTCCCATCGGCTCGTTCCTGTTCCTCGGTCCGACCGGCGTAGGCAAAACCGAAGTGGCGCGCACCCTGGCGCACTTCATGTTCGGCAGCGACAAGTCTCTGGTCCGCTTCGATATGTCCGAGTTCATGGAAAAGCACTCGGTCTCGAAGCTGATCGGCTCGCCTCCCGGATACGTAGGCTACGAAGAAGGCGGCCAGCTCACCGAACGTGTGAAGCGCGCTCCTTATTCAGTCGTCCTGCTCGACGAAATCGAGAAGGCGCATCCGGATGTATTCAACATCCTGTTGCAGGTTTTTGAAGACGGCCAGTTGACCGACGGTCTCGGCAACACGGTCGACTTCAAGAACACGATCATCATCATGACCTCGAACATCGGCGCCCGTCACTTGATGAAGCGCGAGGGGCTCGGTTTCCAGCACTCGAAGGACGAGATGGTTTCCGAGAAGGTCGAAGACCTGGTGAAGAGCGAAGTCAAGCGCACCTTCAACCCGGAATTCCTGAACCGCGTGGACGAGATCATTCTCTTCATGGCGCTCAGCGAAAGCGACCTGATCCAGATCCTCGAACTGATGGTCAGCCAGTTGAACCAGAACCTGGCCCAGCGTTCGATCACAGTCACGGTCGCCGACGAAGCCAAGAAGTGGATCCTCAACCAGACCCTCACCGACCGCAGCTATGGAGCTCGTCCACTGCGCAGAGCGTTGCAGAAGTACATCGAAGATCCGCTATCGGAAGCCCTGATCCAAGGCACGATCACAACCC
Source organism: uncultured Acidobacteriaceae bacterium (assembly GCA_963822545.1). GTDB lineage: Bacteria > Acidobacteriota > Terriglobia > Terriglobales > Acidobacteriaceae > Acidiflorens. The sequence goes on along the minus strand of CAWGIB010000004.1, from coordinate 144,540 downwards.
GACCGGCCTTCATCGAGGTCTTCCTCGAAGACAACAAGCTGTACTACCGTCCAGTAGACGCAGAAAAAGCAGAAGGCGTCCTCCTGTACGAAAGCTAACCTGCTCGTGTGGGGACGGGGCTCCGCCCCGTCCAGCCGAACGAAGTTGGGCAATTTCTTCAAGCCGCCGGCAAACGCTGGCGGCTTTTTGTTTTTGCTGAGCTGTAGGCTTTGCAAGACCCAGTATTCGACGTAATTTTGGTTGGCTCAGCGCTGCGGCTTCTTGGTAGTCTTTCGGTGTGCCAAACAGAATAATCGAGATTCACGACTCCGCCGTTGATCGCATAACCGTGGAAAATGGAACGGCACTGATACACTTTCCGTCGGTTTACATCCATCAGTTCGAAGGCAGGCTCTTTGAAAATGCCGGAACCGGTTGGACTCAGGAAGCGGTATTGCGCATTACTGATGCACAAGTCGACGGCGCCTTCGCTGCAGCACTGCAAGTCTGGGGCGGGGATATCGTCTATCTGTCTGACGGCTTATTGAAGATCGGCGACGTGATCTCCGACAACCTGATTCCGATTCCATTGAGAATAACCGCAAACATACAATTGAAGCTGGAATCCTGCGGCGAGACGGTCGAGGTGCGTGGTACCAGTGCACACTTAGAGCTTATCGCTGAGCCAAAATACGTCGAGGACTTGCCCGCAAAGCGATAACGCATCAACGCATCCCTAACTATCAATTCACGCTTATTCAAAGAGGGAGCGCCCGCCGTGCCCTCAATTCATCACAAAAGTCCCGCACAGCCGTCACAGACTTAAGCCGCACCGCATGCGAAGCTGACTTTTGAATTTGGGGCAGCCTGCGTGTGCCCATCTCTGAAGAGATGGCATCGGAAGCTGCCCCAAAACCATTTGGAGGAGGATCTTCAGATCTTCAGGGCTTTGCCCAGAAAGTGTCCATAAATGAGTAGTTTATGGGCAAGGGCGGGGGTTTTTGGGCAGAATATAGGTAAATTCGGACTCCCGTCCCTTTTACTTGTTACATGGGTCTTTGTCAGTGTCATTTGCTTCAATGCAGCGCCTTTCTTGAGATGTGGGTTTTCTAGGACGAGATGCGCCAGTGAGGTAGCAGAACTTTACCCAGTGGTGGCAGCCGAAAACGTCGTCGTAATTAACAAAACCAATTGTTTCAATTTGAAGAGTAGACTTCGCGAATTTTTCAGCGATGGCACGGTCAAGTGTCTGTGCCACCCCGTTGTCATCAACAACTTGCGTTGGATAGATGTGATCTTGATTGGGAAAGACAATCGCTCTCTCAAACCTGTACCCGTGAACTGGGGGTGGTTCGGGCGGCAGATCATGACTGATGTCGAGCAATTTACATTGCATGATTCCATCTTTCAATACGGCGGGCGTCTTACCAGTGTTAATGAGTTGGAACGGAATAACCATGGACTCCCCCATAGTGTGATGAACCTTGCGTTCTTTGTCGGTGAAAATGTTGACTCCAATCCACGCTCGTTGATCCAAGTGAAATTGATCGATGGTGGCTTTCAAACTCTTTTCCGATTGCAATCGATTGCGGCGAGTTTCTACCAAAGCCTGTTGTTCTGTGCCCGTGGCATCAATCATTTCTTGATATTGCAGGTAGACGAGTACAGCGTAAATAGCGATAGCAGCAAGAGTGAGAGCAGAAATCCAAAGCGTAGCCTTCTGATAGCCTCTCTCTGTTTTTGCATCGGCCTGACTTTTATGAATTTCTATGCTCTCTGGCAGATGAATGTGACTGGTTATTTCTGGCGTTATGCTTTGCTTTCTCTCGGCAGCCTGATGGGACTCGCGTATTTCTTCAGTCAATTTGTGCAGAGCACTGTTTAAGTCAGACGAATACTTATGCAATTCTTTGCGAAACTTCTTGGTCAAGTTTATAAATTGACGAGTAACGTAGTCCATAATGAAGAAAATCAGAATTTAGTCTTGAAGACACATCCAACTGACAAACCAAAAGGCTAATCCACCTGCACTCCATTCCCACCCCGACCACTCAAGGCGTTGTGTCATGGCGGCGGCTGGTATGTCAATTACGGTTGTGTAGTGGGAATACAAACCCATCCCTACAAGAACGATTCCGATAAGGATGCAAATAAATCCAACTGTTTCTTTCATCTCTCCTCTATACAGATGATGGAAGATGTTGCACGGCCATCCCTTTAGCCTAACGTCAAGCCACTACTATGTAGTGCGGTACGTAAAGCGTTGCGCCGTTCCCAAGTGCTTTCGGACGCCAAACCCGTACTACCTTGAGTCGGTTGGATTTTTTATTTTCCATGGCCGCTCCTTTCTCGCGGCATTTGCCACGTGCCCTTTGTACGCGGCATTGCTCAGAGAAAGTTGTATAGGGGGAGGCCGTGCAGCCGTTGTTTATATCACTTCTTAGATTGGGAATCTACTGCACAATGGTGTGCTTCCAGAATACAGGATCAATTCCTAGCTCATACATTTCGTGAATAAGTACGACTAGGTTGTGACACAGAACTTTGCACAGAGTCTCGTTGACCATCGCTACGTCTGTCTTACTCCGAAGTGAATCCCCGAACTTACGTTTCATCATGCTAGAAAGTGGATTCGACATTAGAACGCTTGTGATAATGCTGTAAGAACTCTTGCTTGCGGAAATTGAAGTAGTGATACATTTCGGCCCACTTTCCCGCCGCCTTGCCCTTTGTGGCTATCGGGAAAAGAGATAAACGGAACAGCGCCTAGATTGGCAATTGCTTCATAGTTCGATTTGCTTGCGTATCCCTTGTCCGCTGAAACTTCGCGCATCGTGAAGTTAATAGCCGTTGCGGTTGCCAGCGCGGGTAGCATCTTGGTATCTGCCGCGTGTTGGCTGTGAATCTCAACGGCTGTCACGATGTTGGTCTTTACGCCGCACATCAAGTGACATTTAACCCAATCGGCTTTCGTTTTCTCGACCCCGTACTTGTGGTCAAACCAACGGGAAAAGCGGGAAGTCATAAAGCCGGATGAATCGGCGGCGAAGTCAGTTTCTACGCTCTGTAAAGGCAAACTGCTTTGGGTGATTAGAGTTTTGAGAATCGGAGTCAGTTCCGGAATTCTCAAGGTAATTGAAAATTGAATTGTAATGCGGCGTCTTAGCAATGAATCCCTTGCCGTGAGCATCGCGAAGGTCGCACATAAAACGCCGCGCACTTACCGTCGAATAGACTTTGAACGTCGCACTAAAAATCATGTCGGACAGGGGCAGAGCATGGACGACCATTTTTCTTGACTCGCGGCCCGAGCGGGATGCCCGTTGCATAGGTCGGATAAAAGAGTCAGGAACTTGTCTTTTTCGTTTGTCTGGGCTTCGTTGTAAGCGGCCCACGGTTGTGGGTAGGTCACCTGTTCAGATGCGGACAGCGTAAGGCTCTGAGTCACGGTCACGCTTCCGTCCGCATTGTGTTCGCGCCGACTGACAAAAGTAGCGGCGAAAATGTGTTTGCAACGAACTCCGCGAGTAGTGAAATCAGGGCACTCACAGGTAGCGAACTTCTTAGCAAGCTGGACGCGGTAAACGCCCGTTCCGGCTTGGGAAGGCACTCTCCACCATCCGTCCAGTTTCCGTATGGTGCGGGTTGCCGCCAGTTCCATGCCGCGCATTTCTCTGAGTTCCATGACAGGCTCCTCGTCGACTACGAGAAGTATATTACCAATAGGTATATATGATGTCAAGTAAATTCTTAATACTATTTTCCTTGACGTATATTCCTTTTGGTATATGCTCATGGAATGGCTAGAGTCACAATTCAGGGGTTTCAGTGTGAGAGATGTGACCACATCTGGGCACCCCGGCAAGACAACACCGAGGAACCGAAGGTATGCCCGAAATGCAAAAGTCCTTACTGGAATTCACCCCGCCAACGTCCCGCCCCGAAAAAGCCCTCACAAGGTTTAGATTGGAAGGCAAAAGCATTTGATTTTGCAGGAACCTGTCCAGTAAACTTTGGCTCATTCGAGCCGACACCGGAACTGTGGGAATCTCTAAAGAAAACTATTTGCAGCGGTCGTTTATAGCCCCAAGAGCGGCCTAATCGTCTTTCCCTCTTCTTGAATCGCGGCGAGAAGTTCTGTGTTTTCAAGCATCTCTGAAATAGCGTTCTGTGCCCATTGCCACATCTCATTAATGTCGGCACGAAATCCGCTATTAACATTGACCTTGGCGCACAGAACCCTCAATTGCTCTTTGTCACTCGTATCTCCAAAATCCGGCAAAGATGGCATTAGTTTTTTAGAAACTACGCCGCCAGCGGCGTAACAGAGCGCCATCGTGGCAACCCAATCTTTCAACTTGCTAAGGTCAGGCGCGGGGGCGTCCACGGGCTGAACTGCCGCAAGGTCGCCTACAAAATTATCGGCAACGGGATCGTACTTCACCTTGGCGGGAAGATAGATAAACTTCGTAACTCCGTTCATCTCTAAGAACAGTTTGTGGGCAGCTTCATGAGCGCATAAAACATCAATAAAACCCGGAATCGAAAGGTCAGCGAGCATTCCATCGTGTACAAATCTGAACTTTGGGCTTTTCTTTTGATCGTCCGTGATTCCATCGGTATTAATCGTAATGGGGGGCATTTCAAGGAAAGTATACGGCGAGGGGTTTTTGGGCAGATATGAGACTTTTTGGGCAGGAGTGGGATATTGGGCAAAGCCGATCTTCAGCGCCTAAGTTCTTATTTTGGAAGACTTTGCCCATAAGTCCTTATTACCCAAAGACCTAGCGGGAAATTCCCCCTAACGGTAAATATATACTTGACACACGCGAACAAATATCGTATATTCTTTCCATGAAGCAGCCACGCACCTTACAAGAAGCCATTGTTTACTTCTCCGATCCGCAACGGGCCTTCGACTATGCCGTTTCGCTGCGCTGGCCGGATGGCAAGGTGTCTTGCCCCCGCTGTGACTCCGACAAAAACTATTTCATCAAGACGCGCAAGCTGTGGCTCTGCCGTGGCTGCAATCGCCAGTTCACGCTCAAAGTGAATACGATCTTTGAGGACTCCGCACTCGGAATGGATAAATGGATGACGGCGCTTTGGATGCTGGTCAATTGCAAGAACGGCATCTCTAGCATGGAGATTCACCGCGCCCTTGGAGTCACGCAGAAGTCGGCATGGTTTATGCTTCAGCGCCTTCGTGAAGCCCTGCACAACCGTTCGTTTGGCTTTACCCGCAAGATGGGTGGCCCCGGAACGGAACTGGAAGCCGATGAGACTTACATCGGTGGCCTCACGAAGAACATGCACAAAGACCGCAAGGCTCGACTCTGGAAGCAAGGCGGGATGCATGGCGGTAAGACTGCCGTTCAAGGCATCTTCGACCGCGAAGCGCGGCAAGTTCGTGCTCACGTCGTTCCCGATGTGAAGCGTGAGACGTTGCAAAACGCTGTTCTCAGCAACGTCAAGTACGGTTCTACCGTCTATACCGATTGCGCCATCGGCTATGACCTGCTTCACTCTCGCTTTGTCCATGACGTTGTGAACCATGCTGAAACCTATGTTAAAGGCCAAGTGCACACGAACAGCCTTGAGAACTTCTGGTCGCTTCTGAAACGCGGCCTTCGTGGAACTTATGTTGCTGTAGAGCCGTTTCATCTAACTCGCTATCTCGACGAACAAGTATTTCGTTTCAACAATCGTGCGACTAAGAACAACCCACTGAATGACGCTGATCGCTTTGCTCTTGCAATGGGCCAAGTTGCTGGCCGTCGCCTCACCTATGCCGATCTGACAGGTAAGAACGAATCGCCGCGCCACTTACCGACAGGGGCGGGGGAAACGCAAGTCCCCTTCTAGTCCTTGTCGGCCTTCGCTTCTTCCGCTTGCGTATCGCGGAAACGGGTTTCGGCTTCTTCTTCTAGACCGTAAGCAACTTTCGCTTTGGGAGCTTTGAAGAGGGCTTTCATGCCTTCTTCGAAGTTCTCAAGGGCGTGCTTTCCCTCGATGTATTCAGGTTGTTTCATGGAATCTCTATAAACCTGTTCAAATCTGGGGGTGGAACTTGGAACACGCCAAGACGCACCGTTGTACCTAACATCGAATCTGCAATGAGTGGCGCATAGCCATATGCAAACTGGCGTCGTCCCCCATAAGAAAAATCCGCGCGCATTAGAAGGTAGTCATACTTAGGTCCTCCCCATTTATAAGGTGCTCCGAGTGTAGAGGCTGGTTGTAGAGCTGTAGGATTCTTGGTTTTCTTCCCTACGGTGATAGCAATTATCCTGCGGCGATAATCCGGATTCAGTAGAAACGTGAACCGCACTTTCCCACTGTGCGCCATGTTATTAACGTTCACCGTCCAATACCTATATTCTGGCTGACCAAGACTCTGAGCCCTCCCTCTTACGATTACCGGAACAGGCGATACTAATGGTCCAAAACTTGCTTGTTCCGCATCGGTATATGTAATCGATGGTTGCTCCACGACGAACGGGAACCGAACTTCCAATTGAACACTCCCAGGGACATTACTAGCGTCTGTTCGAGTGATCTCAAAAGCATATTGCCTTCGATTCCCCATATCCTCTGGAAATGTTGTTCCGGGCAGTAACTCAATTCCTTCTTCGGACTTGAGTTCAAAGTGAAATTGAGGAGGATGGTGAAATACCTGATAGCTCTTATAGAAGTTGATCGCGAATATCGCCCCCCAAAAACACCCTCCCCACAATAAGGCGTTTAGAACGTTCTTGAGTGTTTTAATAGTCAGCAAGGGACGCATTCCCCCCTCCGACCACACTTGTTTCTTAAGCAGCCTAGCGACTGCAAAAGCCACCGAGGAGTATGTATTGCCACTTGAGGCGAGGGTGAGCGTGAGCGCCGAAGAAAAAGTATCCACTCCCGCAAGCACAAAAATGGATACAGTGGAGACAGGGAGCAAGACGATAGTTTCCAGCTTAAGTAACTTCCAGATCGACGCGAAGTGTTCGATGGAATAAAACCAAGCAGCCATGAAGGCAAAAGCCAACACTCCGACGACGAATCCCATGCTTGGCATTGTGGCAGAAAGTCACACGTGTGCCAAGTATATAATCTCCCCCCTAACCCCATGATTCCAATAGATACCCCCGGGGGAGGGGGTACCCATAATTGAATAGTAAACATCAGGAAAGCGCTCGATTAAGAACCAAGAAACCGACGAGCCGACAGACAAGAACCGAGGTCAAGACCGAAGCCGGAAGCCGAAAGCCGAGAGCCCCGAGCCGAAAGCCGAGAGCCGAAAGCCCAAAGCCCAAGAACAAATTGACCCTACTCCAAACTTATGCTCTACTTGCTTCCAATCGGGGCTGGCTCAAGCTGTACGTTTCACGATTTTTGGGGCGTGAGACCGAGGTGTTGTAATGAAGTCCAGCTCTTTGTGCGCCGTTGTTGTAGTCTCCCTCCTTGCTTTGACCCTGAGTGCCAGTGCGCGGGAAATGGTCCTGCCCGCTGGAACCCTTCTGCAGTGCACCATGAATGAACCCAACTTTTCTTCCCAATCAGCCGCTGTCGGCGATCCCGTGCTCTGCCACCTTAAATCCGTGACCGAGTTTGGACGTCAAGCTTTCCCGCGCGGCAGTTATCTGGTCGGTCATCTCGAATCCGCCAAAGATCCCGGACATTTCTGGGGCAAGGGAGACCTGAAGCTCCAGTTCGACCGCATCGGCATGCCGAACGGCGATATGCCGCTGGATGCCAAAGTGGTTGCGACGCGCGGCTACAAGGTCAACCGCGATGGTGACATCCGCGGCAAAGGCCATGCCAAGCGCGACATCGTCGAGTGGATGATTCCGCCGCTCTGGCCCTGGAAGGTCATCATGCTTCCCGCTCGCGGCCCGCGTCCCACACTCAAGGGCGAAAGCGTCCTCACGCTCCGCCTGATGGATGACGTGCAGATTCCGCAACAGGTCGCATCCACCTTCGGTCCGGATTGGCACTTCTTCGGAGGTCCCAAGCCGCAAAACGATTCCTATGACGAAACGTCAATGAACACTCCTTCAGCCGATGGCACACCGCGACTCGCGACCCGCACCATCACACCCGTCTCGAGCGAGCCAAGGCTTGAAGAAGTTCCAAGCGTCAGATACGCGCGTTACGTCACCACCAACATGAAGACAGTTTCACAAGACACGCGTTTCGCTGGAACCGCACCAGGAGTTCCTGTGTTCGTGCTCAAGACCGGAACTGTTCTTTCGGTCGGCAACTACACGTACCAGGACGGACGAATCAGCTATGAACTGGCCAGTGGCGGCAACGGAGTGATCAGCGCCGACGAAGTCGACTGGACCACAACCACGCAAGTTAACCAGCAACGCGGTGTGCGAGTGACGCTGCGAGGCGGACACTCGAACACTGGAGCCGCAGGTTTCTAATTTTCGTAACTGCCGGCGAGGCGCCGGCGCAACAACGACCGGCCGCCAGCCAATTCTGGCGGCTTTTTTTGCGACTTGGGATGGCCGCGCGCAATCCAAAATGTCAGTCGATCCCAATCTTTGAGGCGTAATCATGTCCAAAGTCAACATCGCCGATAAATTCGGCAAGATCACCGAATACTGGAAGCCCTACATCGCCGGTGAACTCAACGGCCAACATGTGAAGCTCGACAAAATCAAGGGTGAGTTTGTGTTTCATCACCACGAAAACGAAGACGAGTTATTCCTCGTAGTAAAGGGTCGTTTCCGCATGGATTTCCGCGACCATCATGAGTGGATTGAGGAAGGTGAATTCATCGTCGTCCCGCGCGGCGTCGAGCATCGTCCAGTCGCGGACGAAGAATGCTGGATCGTGCTCTTTGAGCCCGCTTCGACGCTCAATACTGGGAATGTGCAGAATGAGCGAACGCTTCGCGAACTGGAGCGAGTGTAGCGAACGCAACGGATCTCGGGTCGTTGCGACTTTCGGCGACGTTCTGGCATCTACTCTTCACCATGCAACTCACCGTTTATTCCGCTCCTTGGTGTCCTGATTGCCGCGAGGCCAAGCGTTTCCTCGACGGCCACAAGATCGTATATACCGAGATCAACATCGAAACCACCGCCGGCGCAGCCGACGAAGTGATGAAGCACACGGGCAAACGCGCCATTCCGCAATTCGTGATTGATGGAGAGTGGGTGCAGCCGTACCGTCCAGGCGAGGGCTTTCTTTACGAAGAAATGTCGAAGCTGCTAGGAGTCGGTGAAGAAACGTAGCGCCAAAGTGACGTTCTCCCATGTCTCTGTAGTTCGCCTTTCATGATTAGCGACGTACGCATGGAACAGGTACTATTTATGCGGACAAGCGTTGATAGAACGCTCAGACGCAGTGTTTCGCTGAATTGAATCGACTCCTCCTTGCGAAGAATCCGTGAAAGTTTGTATAAGGCAAACAAAGAAACTGTAGCGATTTCCTCATTCCCGCCTTTGTCCATAATCCACAATCACTTCCATCAGTAAGTTGTTTTCCGTAGGGCCAGATAACGCCAACTACGCGCTCACCGCGAAGCATCTGAAATCCAGCAGTACAACATCAGCAATGCGAGCCTCGTCGGTTTCTCCACGATGTCCCGATGCGCTCCAGTTAGCCACTTCAACGGAGGGTTCATCCCGCAAACGCGCCCTCAGAAGGTCCAGGAGCAAGGAGATATGAAATCTGCAAGTTTGTTCGCTCACTTCGTCGGCATGACCTGCCTGGCGATCGCGTGTAACACTTGGCTTCCGGCACAAACCGGAGGCGAACAACCCCAAGCCAGTTCCACGGTTGCTTACGTCTATGTTTCCAGCAATCCGAGTGGTACTACTTATGAGATCAATGCTTTTGCGGCCGATTCCAAGGGGCAGCTGACGACCGTTCCAGGTTCACCTTTCTCTGCCAATGTGTTCAACATGGCGTTAAATGGGAAGTATCTATTTGGAACCGACGGGACCAACATCTACACGTTCTCGATCGGCTCCAGCGGAAGTCTCACAGAAGTCTCCTCAGTCAATGCGGAGCAGTTCAATCCCGGTGGAGGCGGTGGTCCATACGCTCTCTTTCTCGACCATACTGGCGCAACCCTCTACGACGAGGATGTAAACGGGTACGAAGGCAACAACGACTATCAATTTTTCAACATCGACAAATCGACCGGTCAGTTGAATTATTTCGGCGTAACCAGCACCGCCACTGAAGAATTCTGGACTCCACTGAGTTTCACTGGAAACGATGAGTACGCATTCGGGTCTGATTGCTACCACTTCGGTGCGGATCTTTACGGGTTCAAGCGAAATAGCGACGGATCGCTTACTTACCTGAACAACAATCCACCAATGCCGACGGCGAAGGCCGGAGACTACTACTGTCCTTACCTGGCCGAAGCGGATCCCACGAATAATCTGGCTGTCTCTGTTCAGCAACTCTGCTGCGGATATGGAGGAAGCCCGGTTGGCGCGCCACAGATTGCAACCTACACGGTAGATTCGTCGGGCAATGCCACCACGAGCGGTACATATTCGAACATGCCAAAAACGGCAGTGAAAAACGTGACGGACATGTCGATGTCGCCTTCGGGGCAGCTTCTTGCGGTTGCAGGAACAGCGGGCTTGCAGGTCTTCCACTTCAATGGGGCCAGTCCCGCAACGCGATATACGGGCCTGTTGATGAAGGATCCGGTGCAGAATATTGATCGAATGTTCTGGGACAATGCGAATCATCTGTATGTGGTCAGCAGTTCCGCCAGCAAACTGTATGTCTTTACCATCACACCGACGACGCACCGTCAGGCTCCGGGCTCTCCTTATGCCATCACGAACCCGCAGTTCGTAATCGTTTTACCAAAGACATAACCGCGCGGTCAGAGGCCCTGTTTCACAGGGCCTCTATTCTTTCTCGACAGAAGACATCGAATTTTCTGGTCGGCAGTCAATCCGCTCCTCAAGTTGCAAGTTGTTGCGCAATCAGAAGTTCCCCGGAACCAGATTGGCGGGTCCAACACAGACAAAGTCCTGTGGATTGAGGTACATTTGCAAGCTGCTGATTTAAAATAGATATTGGCCTCTCAACTGCACCAAAAGAGATGGTTTTGGGTGGTTGGGGCTGGCCGCCCAGCCTTTACGATCGACGCAATTTTAAAAAAGAGACGAGAAAATGATGAAGCATTTTCTGTTTGTGACAGCTTTACTGAGTCTGGGCTTGGCTAGCGGATGCGCGACGGGTGGGAGCGGTCCGTGCGTGAGCAACTGCGCCTCAGTCACCGTAGAGGGCGCGAGCAACGGACTTAGCCCCGTGGACACAACCACTGTGAACATGCAAATCACGTTCACTGCCACGGTTCAGCACTCGTCGCAAACAGCTGTTAACTGGACTATCACGGGCACTTCCTGCTCAAGTTCGGCTACGGACAAATCAAATCCCTGCGGATATTTCACGTCGGTGACGTCTACAACCGCGAACTACCAGGGCCCTACTTCCATCCCTTCGACTACGCAATTCTCGATTGTAGCTACCTTGCAATCCGACAGTACAGTGTCAGGTTCGTTGTCAGTGACAGTCATTCCCATCACTACCGCCGTGGCGCCGGCGACGCTCAATGTGGGAGCCGGTCTGACGCAGCAATTCACCGCTGTTGCTCTGCCTGACCAACTGCCCCAGACCTTTAACTGGGCTTGCACAACGACGAGCGGAAATTGCTCCAATTTTCACCAAGACCCGAACGAGTCCGATGTGGCGTACTATACGGCATCTTCCGGCGAACAGGGCGTGCAGGTAGCAGCGTTCTCGACCCTGGACCCGACCGGTTCCGGCTGCTCTTACGACACCAAGAAGTTCCCTTGCACAACGAGCCAAGTGACGGCTGTGACCTCGCGTATTTCCGGCATCTACGCCTTTCGATTTTCGGGGTTTGACGGTAGCGGCAAGCCAGTGATGGTGGCGGGAAACTTTACAGCCGGTACGGACGGAACGATCTCATCAGGGGTGGAGGACGTACTAACTTCTAGCGGTCCGCACAAATCCGTTGCGATCACGGGGGGACACTATGTCGCCAATTCCTCCGATCCGAATAACTCCAACAATGCGGGTACGCTGACATTGTCGCCGCAGGGTGCCTACCCTTACCAATTTAAAGTCGTGCTCGACGGCGCTGGGGATGTCCAGATGATCGAATCTGACAGCAATGGAACCGGCTCGGGGGTCGTAGAGCTGTCATCCAAGAAGTTCAATGGGAGCAAACAGAACTTCGCGTTTGGATTCACTGGAGAAGACTCCAGCAGCCGCGTCGGCTATGTCGGTCTTTTGCAGACTGACGGCGTATCGAGCATCACTGGCGGTTTGATCGACGTGAATGACGGCGGGAACGCTACGAACGGTGTTTGCAATTTGAGTGCTGCTCCCTGCAACGTTGCGGGGACTTATGTCCAAGACGGGACCTTCAGTGGCTTATGGCATCTCACTCTAACCTCGCCCGTAGCGATGGCCTTTGACTTCGTCGTTGCCAACGGTGGCACGGGTCCCACTAACCTCCTGACCTTATACGCTATCTCCACCGACAATAACCCGGCAGTTTTAGGAAGCATGGTTCTTCAGAATTCAAAGATAACGACCTACAACAACGCTGCGTTTCAAGGAACATCGGTCTCGGCACTCATAGGGGCGAACGATAATGTTTCGCTGACGCTCGGCTCTACCGACGGTTCATCAGGTGGAACTGGAGGTGCCGGAAATTTTACAGGCAACTTCGACTCGAACAACGCAGGAACTATGGTCTCAGTGGCGAGTTTTGGATATACCTATGTGGCGACCAACAACAATCTCGGGCGATATGTCTTCCAGATGCTCGGCAACCCGAACGCAAACCCCGTCGTAGCGCCCCTTCCCTTTGTGCTTTACGCTACAGGAGACAACAGCGGATTTCTCCTCGACCAGTCAAGTTCGGCAGTGATTACTGGAACGATGAATTCGCAGACCGGCCCACAGCCAACCGGGGTCTTTGGCGGTAGCGCGATGACCGGAACCTTCGCGTTGGCGACAAATAGCAATAGCGTAGCCACTGTAGCGCCTCTCACCATGAATCTGCTTCTCACTTCACCCGGAAGCGGTGCGTTTAATGTGACCGGAACTGAAGGTGGGAATCCCGCGAATGCGGTCACTGGGACCTACACAGTGCAGAACAACCCCAATGGCGTCGGTACCCTAACGCTGACCAAGCCCGGTGCTGCCAACTACATCCTCTATGGCGTGACTCCGACAGAGTTTTACTTGATTGACAATGCCAGCAAGGATACCGGCGCCGTAAGTCCGCTCATTTTCATGGAACAGTAAGAGAACTAAATTACTCCCGCAAAGAAGCCCGCCTCGACAGAAGCGGGTTTTTCCACCTCTCGATCTTCAGCTTCGCCTTCTAATCCAGCCGTCTTCCCGCACGTGCTCTTCTTCCATGCGCTGCAGGCGCGCGGCCATTATGTTTTGCCGACCTATATATCCCACTATATTTTTTGGATTCGTCCGATCGACCACTGGTAAGCGGCCAATGTTGTGGCGCAGCAGTTTGTCTGCGGCCTGGGACAGAGTTTCATCCTCGTACGTCACGATCACATCGGATGAGCCGCTTTCAAGGACGGTGGCAGCCCCCTCCGGATCGGCGTCGAGAGCACGCAGAATATCGCCGCGCGTGATGATTGCTTCCAGTTGTCCGTGTTCGCCCACCACCAGCATCGCTTCGTGTCGACAAACTGCCGGATCGCGCCGAGTGATGCGGTCCGCCAGTTCCCCAACTCGCATTCCGGCAACAATCGTCGGGGCGATGCGGTCCATTGTCTTGCCGACATGAACTTGTTGCAAGATGTCGGCTTCATAGTCCTGGTGAATGCGCATGCCGCGCCGGCGGAGCTTCTCGGTCATAATCGAGGCGTGCGGCATCAGTAGCATGGCGATGGCGTCGGCAATCACGCTGACCAACATCAACGGAAGCACAGCGTTATAGTCGCGGGTAATTTCGAACGCGAAGATGATAAACGTGAAGGTAGCTCGTGAAGCGGCGCCAAATACCGCACCCATTGCAACTAATGCGAATGCCCCCGGCGACAGGTGTGCTCCCGGGAAAAGGTAGTTCATGACCATCGCGAATGCGCCGCCCAGCGCCGCGCTGGACATAAACATGGGCGCGAGCAGACCGCCCGAGGTTCCTGATCCGAGGGAGACGACGAGTGCCGCGGATTTCGCAATCATCACAACCAGTAGTAGCTCGAGCGCGAGGCGGCCATTCAGAATGTCGCTGATGGTGTCGTAACCGACGCCCAGAACTCTTGGAACAAAGTATCCAATGATACCCAGGCCGAGGGCGCCAATCGCCGGCCACCAAAGATCATCAATGGGGAGTTTCTCGAATTGATCTTCCGTCCAGTAGAGAAGCTTGCTGAAGCCGACTGCCGCTAAACCACAGAGCGCTCCCAGCAAGAGATAGAAGGGAAGTCCACGCGGAATGCTGAAATCCATGGCGGCAACCTGGAACATAGGGCCGCTCCCCAACAATTGCAAATGGACCGCGGTTGCAAGTGTGCTTGCTACCACCAAAGGAATGAACGATCGAGATTTGAATTCGAACAAGAGCAGTTCGATGGCGAGAATCACTCCAGCAATCGGCGTGTTGAAGGTAGCCGACATTCCGGCAGCGGCTCCGCACGCCAAGAGCACTTTGCGTTCGGATGCGGTGGTATGCATGATCTGGCCAATGAGCGATCCGAGCGCGCCTCCAGTTTGAATGATTGGCCCCTCCGCGCCGAACGGTCCCCCCGTTCCAATCGCAATTGCAGCCGAAATTGGTTTCAAGATGGCCACGCGGGGCTGAATACGGCTGCGGTTGATGAGCACGGCTTCCATCGCTTCTGGAATTCCATGGCCTTTGATCTTCGAGCTTCCGAACTTTGCCATCAAACCAACCACTAGACCACCAAGGACCGGTACCACAATCACCCACGGACCTAGGTGGTTCTGCTGCAGACTCGGGAAGTCTGTAGAGAAACGGTGGAAGAAGAAAATGTTGCTGAACAGCCCGATCAGGCGATAAAGCAGAAACGCAACCACGCCAGCCAACAAGCCCACACCCGCGGCAAGCATCGAAATCAGTACCATTCGAAATTGCGCAGGGCTGGCGAGGTCGTTTAGGTTTGGGGCAAATGAAGCGGAATTGCTACTTTGATTAGTAGCGGGTTGTGAATCGCCAGCGTGCATTGCTCGTCAGTTCCTCGATTTCTATTGCTAATTTGTTGAGACCGACTGCTCATTTGTCTTGCCACGACCCACTGCTACTAGCTCTTTCTCGCCCGTGGTTTGACCCCATTTAGCACACCGCGCACGGCCGCCATCAGCGCCGGTCCTGCGCTCAGCAATTCGGCATGGTGATCCAGCGAAAGCTCGCCAAGGATCCTCTCGCCTTTTGCGGTCAACTTGAGCAGTACCTCGCGGCGGTCATCGCCGTCGCGCTGTCGCTGAACGTACCCGCTTTTTGCCAGCCGATTGGCGAGTTCAACGGCGCTGTGCGGTTCGATCTGCAGCCGCTCGGCGAGCACGCCAATTCTCGGGATCTGGTGCTCTGGCAATCCCTTAATGGCCAGGAGGAGTTGATGCTGCCGGGGTTCGATGCCGGCTTTTCGCGCTGCATCCTCGCTGAATCGCACAAAGCGCCGGATTTGATAGCGCAGTTCCGCAAGCGAACGGTAGTCCGAGATTACGAGTTTTCGCATCAGGGAAAGTTTGCCGAAACCTCCAATTACAAGTATATCGTAATACGATATATAAGGGAAATAAAGCTGGTGGATGGCCGGGATGTTGTTGAAAGAATATCCTGGGGCACCCGCGAGTTTGGGTCCCGGACGAGGCCGAGCGGAGTTCACTTCTCGCGGATTAGTGTCTTCGCCGTCGCCAGGTTGTCAAAACGGTCGTAGGCTCGAACCACGATCACGTGATCGCCGGCCATGCTCTCGCCTACGGGAGGCATCGCCACCCCGGGTTGCGGCAAGGCTGTGCGGAAGTCATAGTCCTCATTTTTCGAATCGGACAACTGACCCACTGGTTCGACGAATTGCCAGTCTCCGCCATCCAACGAATATTCCGCTCGTTTGATAATCGAGAATGAATCGCTGGCGTGAAAGCGTATCCGAATCTGCTTAGCTTCGATGCTTGCGCTCAGATTCCCAATCACCGGGGCCGTGTTATCGACTTCGAACCTGGCCGAAACCTGGTGCGCATACAAATCTTCTCCGGGTGAATGGGACGGCGCGT
Organism: uncultured Acidobacteriaceae bacterium; assembly: GCA_963822545.1. GTDB lineage: Bacteria > Acidobacteriota > Terriglobia > Terriglobales > Acidobacteriaceae > Acidiflorens. The sequence goes on along the minus strand of CAWGIB010000004.1, from coordinate 128,286 downwards.
CGGAGGCCACGACCATCATGCTGTAGCCGCCATCGGGAAGCAGGCTGGAATCGAACGAGTAATAGCGATCGGAGAGGCCGCTCTTCAAAAGCAACCAGCGAGATTCGCCATCGCCACGGTAGTACACCGAAAAGACAAGCTGATCGTCATTGTCATCGTGCGCTGTCCAGCGCACCGCAATCGAATCGTGGTCACGTACGGGCAATGGTGTCGTGGTAGTGGAAGAGGAAGTATCTGTTCCTGAATGTAGCGTTGAAGGGAACCGGTACCCGGGTTGCACCGTAATATCATCGACCTCGGGTGCAACGTTATTGGGTAGATAACTCAACAAAACGCTGTCCACCCGAGCGGGAGGTGTGCTGGCGTGGAAGACGGTCTTCCACTGGACGAAGCGAGCAGGCGGAACGTTCGGTTCGCCGGTTGCTTCCCCGTCAACCAACGTCCAAGGGCTCCAATTTCGGTCAGGATTATCTACGTTGCCGCTGCGCGCGTATAGTTCAACCTTCCCTGTGTTGCGCATGATGCCGCGTCCCCAGCGCGAAAAAACGTGCGCATCGAAAACGTCGCTTTCATACGATCCTTCCGATTCTGTACCCGGACCAAGAACGAAAATCTTCCCCAAGTTGCTGCTGGATGCATAGAGCCCTCCGCCCGGAGCGGGAGCGAAGGCGGTAATTTGGCTTGCACTCGCCTTCACAAGGTCGGTGAAGTCGTCGACACCATTGATGGCGAAAATGTGTCCTCGATTGCCCGTACCCGCGATCAAACGTCCGCGCTGATCGAAGCCAAGCGCATATACAAGATCGTCATGCGAACTCCAAAGGTGGGCGGGAGCACCATCAGGGGCGATGCGATAGATCTCCGATCCGCCACTCGCGCCCTGCGCGGGCGCCGGAAAGGTGGTCGAACTTGTCGATGGCGCCAGATTCACACTTCCTCCCGCAGCCGGCGCGTTCAGTCCCGTTGCCGGGAGCGAGATGCTGATCCCTTGACCTCCCGAGCGGGAGCGCTTCTCGCCCGCTCCAGCCGCGTAGATATTTCCCGCGCTGTCAATTGCGAGTGCGGTAATTTCTTTCTTGGGCGCGCTGTACAGAACAAATGCATCGCCATTAGGCGCGATGCGATACACCAATCCGCTTCCATCGGAGCCGGCAATCAAATTCCCTTTTGGGTCGAGAGCGAGTACGCGTATATGGACTTCATCACTCTTAAAAAACAGCGAGTGCTGGCCGTTAGAGCTCACTTTGTAAATTTCACCATGATCGCCGGTGGCAACATAAAGGTTGCCGGAGCTGTCGAGGGCGAGATCCCAAATATATTTTGCGCTGGGATCAAAATAGACGGTCGCGCTCCACGAAGCGGCAGGGGAACTGTCCGATGACTCCCCAGCGGCCTTTTTGGATCGCGAAGCTGTTGCGCCCTTCGTGGGCGCAAGTCGATAGACCTTGCCGTCGGGAGCGGTCGCAGCATAAACGCTGCCATCCTTCGCGGCTACCAAAGCCTGAACCTGTAATTCCTGTGGTTCAAAAATGGCTGTGGTCTGACCACCTGGTGTGACGCGATAAACCCGTGCTGGAGATCCCGCGGCCGCGTAGATATTCCCGGCGGAATCCGACGTGATTGACCAGATGTAGGTGGATTGCGTGGTCGCGACCGCCTTGAAGGCCGGAGCCAGTTCCATTCCGCCTTCACTTCGCAAGGCCACACCGTGCGGGGTCCCCTTGATCAACTCATCGAACTTTGATTGTTCCCACGTGCGCGTGCCCTCCGCGACCGCAAGAACACAGCACGAAAGGACGAATAGGATGGCCTTTACTTTACTCACGATTCTCTACCTCGTTTAGTTCGCAGTGCGTACTCAAAATTAAAGCGTGTTTGTCAGCGGCGCGTGCCGCGTCCACATTCCAACACAAAGGGAATTGCCGAGGCTTGGTACGCGGAAGAAATGTTTCGAACTCACGGCGAATGTTGAAAGATAAGACGAGAGCGGCCTGCACGAATCCGATAAAGATCGGGGACAATTGAGCGAGTTCGGACAGATGAAACCGCGGAATTCCAATACTTGAGTATACCGAACGCCCGAGTTTCTAAACTGCAGATCGACTAACGGTCGTTCCCTCAAAACCTTCTGATGACGCTCTCACAGCGACGCGCGCCTGTCCCCGGTCCTTAAGGATTCCAACCTAATACGAAGCTGGAACCACCGCGTCCTCCGGATAGGCGGGCATACCGAATTCGGGCATGTCCAAACCTTCGATCTCACTTTCGGGAGCGACTCGCATTGAGCGCACTTTATTCACCGTTTTAAAAACGACAAACGTCGCACCAAACGCCCATATCACACAAAGAGTTGCTCCGAACAACTGACATAGAAACTGCCTCACGTCGCCGTGGATGAGTCCCGTGACGCCTTGCCCCGCGCGGCCGAGGTAACTCGCGGCGCCCACTCCATTCCAGCCAGCTCCGTAGGTGCCATCAGCGAAGATGCCGACGCAGATCCCTCCCAACCATCCACAGTAGCCGTGGACAGAAATCGCGCCGCAGGGATCGTCGATCTTCAACACGCGATCATTGAAGAGGACGCCGCCGCAAACCAGCAGGCCGGCAAGAATTCCAATGACCACCGCCGATGTTGGAGAAATGAATGCGCAACTCGCCGTCACTGCGACAAGCCCCGCCAGCATGCCATTACAGGCCATCGTGATGTCGGGCTTTCCGAAGGCAAAATACCAGAGCACCATTGCGGTTGCGGCTCCGGCAACGCCCGCGAGATTCGTATTCACAGCGATCACTGAGATGCGGAGGTCGGTGGCAGCCAGGGTAGATCCAGGATTAAATCCCATCCATCCAAAGAGAAGGATGAGCGTGCCAGTCACGACGTAAACAATGTTGTGGGCCGGGAACACCCGGATTCTACCGCCCGGTCCGTATTTGCCGAGGCGTGGACCGAGAATAATGGCCAAGGCCATCGCGCAGAATCCTCCCACTGCGTGCACGACCGTTGATCCGGCGAAGTCGACATATCCGTGCCCGAGGTGCATCGTCGATCCAACCTGCGAGAGCCAGCCGCCTCCCCATACCCAGCAGCCGTAAACCGGGTAGAGAATCGCGCCGATGAAAAGCTCACACAACAGAAATGCTCCGAAGGTGATGCGCTCGCAGACGGCGCCCACGATGATGTAGCCGGCCGTTTCCATGAAAACCACTTCAAAGAGCGCGAATACATTGCTGGAGGCATCGTAGGCAGGGCCTACTAGAAAGAAACCCTTGCCGCCGAGAAATCCCCATTGGCCGCTGCCCAGGAGGAACTTATTGAGCGTGGGAAGTCCGCCAATTGCGGCGGGCGAAGCATTGATGCCCACCGCGCCGAACTGAAAGGCATATCCGACCGCGTAGTAAGCGAGGAATGCGAACACGTAAGCGGCGAAGTTCAACATCATCAGATGCGCGGCATTTTTCTTTCGCACCAGGCCGCACGTCAACAGCGCAAATCCCGCCTGCATAAAAAGGACCAGGTAGCCCGTGTTCAGCGTCCACGCGAAGTTGGTGGCGATGCGGAGGTGCCCAACATTGTCGGCCAACTTGACCGCCAAAGGCTCCTTAGCAGCCTGGGACTGGTAGTCGTCGGAATCTTTCTTGTTCTTTGCGTAGTCAGGTGCGGATTTGTCGGCGGGCTCGGGCACGACGAAGGGATTACCTGCAGCGTCGCTGGTGTCGCTCCGCGATCCTGTGGCGACGCCGGCAGGATCTGGCTTCGGTGCGTCGTCGGCGTGGCAGGGGACCGTGACTGCCCCGGCGAGCAACAAAATCATGAGAAGAAAAGGACCGAGCGGACGGTGCCGTTCAGCTTGCTTCGTCATTCGATGGCTCCTATGAGTACTGGGGTAAATCACCTTATGTGGTGAGCAATTTTCATTCAAGCAGATTTGGGCAGCAATCTTGCAGAGTGATGCGTCGTCGGCGAGGCCATGAAATTTGGTCGCAAGCTCCTGATTGCATACGGCAAATTGGCTCTCACGTTAAATCGCGAAAGGGCGAGAGTCCAATAGAAATTTCTTCTTGCGGTTATCAGAAAAGGCCTAGGAAACGATTCCCATTGTCGGGCATCCAGGATCCGGCCACCCTGTCGATAGGACAAAGGCCGTTTTCGGACTTGACTTCGAGCAATGACGGCGGTAATAATCATGAATAATTATGCATCATGATGGATAATTATGCTTCGAACGATCTCTTTGAGTGCTGCCAGCTATGAAAAGGTGGGGTTAGGAAGGGATGGCGAAACTTAAGACGGCGGTGCTCGGAGCAACTGGATATTCCGGTCTCGAATTGGCTCGCCTTCTGGCGCATCATTCGCAGATTGAGTCGCCTCTGCTATTGCGCCGTAGCACTGAGACTGTTGACGGTCAGCGACTGCCTTTCAGCATCGCGGGGAATACCAAAGGAAATTGGAAACGGCCATTCGTCGACAACAGAATTTTCGTGGTCGACCTTGGAGCAACAGGGCGTCAGTTTGCTCTTCTTGGCGACTCCGCACGGTGTGTCGCGTGAGCTTGTTCCGGAGGCTCTAGACCGGGGCCTGCGTGTCGTCGATTTGAGTGGCGCGTGGCGATTGAGGCAGCCGGAGCACCGCGCTGTCTACGGATTTAGTGACGGCAATGCCTCCGTGGCGGCCAAATTGGATGCTAGCGCCGTGTATGGTCTTCCGGAACTCAATGCTGAGTTCATATCCCAGGCTGCCTTGATTGCGAATCCTGGCTGCTATGCCACATCGGTCATCCTGGGATTGGCGCCGCTGCTATTAGCGGGGCTGGTCGATCGCGATCGCGGAATTGTTTCTGATTCGAAGTCGGGCGTCTCCGGTGCAGGCAAAGAACCAACTGCGCGCACGCATTTCGTATCCGTGGCGGACAATTTTTCGGCGTACTCGGTCTTTGGACATCGTCATACAGGAGAAATTCTGGAGCAATTGCATCTTGACGCAACCGAGCTGATCTTTACGCCGCACTTGCTGCCAATTCCTCGTGGCATCCTCTCGACTATTTACGTGCGTTTGAACCGCGAGGTGAATGCCGGGCAACTGCAGGACTGTTTTGGCGATTTCTATCGCGGCAAACCGTGGGTGCGAGTTTATCTCGCGGGAAGCCTGCCTGAGATCCAGTCTTCCGTCCACACAAATTACTGCGATATTGGTTTTTCTCTCGACAGGGACAGGAAGCGGCTGGTGGTCGTTTCGTGTCTCGACAATTTGCTCAAAGGGGCGGCAGGGCAGGCCGTCCAGAACATGAACTTGATGTATGGGTGGGATGAGAGCGAGGGGCTGCAGTGAAGATTGTCGTCAAGATTGGTGGGGCCGCAGTGGAACACAAGCCCACGCTACAGAAGTGTGCGCAGGCGGTGGTGCAACTTGCGCAGGATGGACATCAGGTCGTAGTTGTACATGGTGGCGGCGGCGCGCTTACGCGAACCCTGAAGCTTATGGGCAAGGAAAGTGAGTTTGTGCACGGACTTCGTGTAACCGACGCAGAGACACGTGACGTGGCCCTGATGGTGCTTGCAGGCATCGTGAATAAGAGCCTGGTGGCGGCGATTGCAGCCGCGGGTCAGCCGGCAATCGGCCTTTGCGGCGGAGATGGCGGCGTCTTCCGCGCACGAAAGAAACAGGATGCTGAACATGATTTGGGATTTGTCGGCGAGATTTGTTTCTCCGAGCCGCGCTGGATCAAAGCGATCTGGACCGAGGGAGGCATTCCCGTGCTGTCGTCGGTCGCGCTCGGGGGAGACGGCGAATATTACAACGTGAACGCGGATCAGATGGCGGCTGCCTGCGCGATCGCTTGCCAGGCCGACGCGCTGATTTTCCTGACCGACGTCGCTGGAGTGAAACAGGCAGACGGCTCGGTCATGGCGCGTCTGAATACGAAGGATGTTGCCGGCCTGATTGAGGGATCGGTGATCAGCGGGGGGATGATGCCGAAGCTTGAGGCGTGTATTCAAGCTCTCAAGCGAGGCGTTGGCCGCGTGCGAATTCTTCCTGCCGCCGAGGTCGAAGTGCTGCCGATGTTTTATTTCACCCGCATCGAGTGCGGCACGGAGGTGCTACGGGCATGAGTCTGGCTTCGGTATCGCAGATGGAAAGCAAACTCCTGCTGGCGACTTACGAGCGTCAGCCCATTCTATTTGTGCGCGGCCAAGGCGTGTATCTGTGGGATTCGCGCGGGAAAAAATATCTCGATTTCCTGAGTGGAATTGGGGTCAATGCGCTCGGACATAATCACCCCGCCGTGCAACGAGTAATCAAACGGCAGGCGGGACGGCTGATTCATACCTCTAATTTGTTCTTTCACGAATATCAAGCGGAATTGGCGCGAAGGTTGACGGAAATCTCCGGCTTGGACCGTGCGTTTTTTTGCAATAGCGGCACTGAGGCCTGGGAAGGCGCGTTGAAGATCGCTCGCGCTTTTGCCCAAATGAATAACAGCAATGGCCATAAGCCGAAATGGCGCATTCTTGCGATGGACAATTCGTTTCATGGCCGTACATTTGGCGCGCTGGCAACGACTGGGCAGGAAAAATACCGGACGCCCTTTGTCCCGCTGATGCCGGGCGTGGAGTTCGTCAAGTTCAACGACATCGCTGATCTCGAAAGCAAATTTGATTCGAGCGTATGTGCAGTGTGCGTTGAAACGATACAAGGCGAGGGCGGAGTCGATCCTGCTGATGACGAGTTTCTCAACGCGGCGCGTCGTTTGACGCAACGCGGAGGGGCGCTGTTGCTACTCGATGAAATTCAATGCGGTCTGGGCCGCACCGGCCGGCACTTTGCCTACCAGCATTACGGGGTGTTGCCCGACGTCGTGACAGTCGCAAAGCCTTTGGCCGCCGGGTTGCCATTGGGTGCGATTCTCACGACGGAACGAGTCGCTGCCTGCATGCACCCGGGACTGCATGGAACCACTTTCGGGGGAGGCCCATTGGCCTGCGCCGTGGCCATCGAATTTCTGCGCGAAGAGAAGCGCTTGCTGAAACATGTCGCTGCCATGGGTGAGTACTTTCATGGCGCCCTGCAATCACTCGATAAAAAGTACGCTGCAATTCAGGATGTGCGGGGCGCGGGGTTGATGCAGGCCCTTGAACTCGATTCGGCTGATCTGGCAAAAGGGGTCGTTCAGCAATTAATGGCAGAGGGCATCGTTATCAATCGTACCCACGATACCGTGCTTCGTTTTCTGCCGCCCTACATTGTTCAGAAGAAGCATGTGGATCAGGTAGTCGCTGCACTGGATCGGGCGCTTGGCGGTGAAACTTCTGGCTCGCGCAAACATTCTGACAGACGAAAGAAAGATACTTTGAAGAAGTCCAGCGCTTTGCGACGGGAGGAGGTTTATGCGCACTCGTGATGCGATTCTTCCTGATGCCGAGCAGATTCACGCTCTCATAACGAATTACTCGGGCGACGGCACCCTCTTGCCGCGCAGCCTTGCGGAAATATGCGAGAACGTGCGCGACTTTGTTGTGCTCGAAGATGATGGACGGATCATTGGCTGCGGCGCGCTTCATCTTTACGGCGTGCATTTGGCGGAGATTCGTTCGATTACCGTGGACCCTTCGCGTCAGAGCGGAGGCGGGGGCCGGCGTCTTGTAAAGGCCCTGCTTGCGCAAGCCGAGAAGCACAAAGTGACCTGCGTGTGCCTGTTTACTCGCATTCCTGAATTTTTCTCGCGCCTGGGTTTCACCGCTGCATCGCACACCGATCTGCCAGACAAGATTCATAAAGACTGCTTCCAATGTCCGCGTCTTGCGAATTGTGATGAAGTCGCCATGATTCGCGGAAATCTGCCGGCCTTTGCCATTCTGCCTGCGCCCAAGAACTGGGTGTACAAGATTCAGGCATGATTCCTACGAAACTGCGGAGCTCTCCGGAAAAAATTCTTTTGCCGATGGGATTTTCATTCTCGGCGCTGGCCGCCGGTATCAAGGCAAGTGGGCGGCCTGACTTGGCGCTCGTTGAAATTGCCGGTGGAGCATCTGCCGCCGCGCTCTTCACCACCAACCGTGTGGTGGCTGCTCCCGTCGAGGTTGGACGCGCTTTGCTCGCCGCGAGCGATGGACGCGTTCGCGCCCTGATCGTGAACTCCGGCAACGCCAATTGCGCAACCGGGCGGGGCGGCATCCGAGCCTGTGAACGCGTATGCGCAGATGCCGCCAAGCTTCTGGGAGTTCAAATGGCGGAAGTATTTCCTTCGTCCACAGGCATCATCGGAGTTCCGTTACCGGTCGATAAAATCCGCGCAAACTTACCAGGCTTGATCGCCAAGCGCTCCTCTACCCCGCAGGCAGCGGATGCGTTTTCGCGGGCCATCATGACTACCGACACACGGCCAAAAATCGCGTCAGCGCGCCTTCGTGTCGGTTCGAAGTCCGTGACGCTCATGGGAATGGCGAAAGGTGCTGGGATGATTCACCCGCAACTGGCGACCATGCTCGTCTATCTCTTTACTGACGCGAAGGCTTCGGCGACCGATCTGCGCCGACTATTGCGTGAGGCGTGCGACAATTCTTTGAATTGCATCTCAATCGATGGCGATACTTCCACCAACGATACTGTGCTGCTGCTCGCCAGCGGAGGAAGCGGTGTCCGTATATCGTCTGGATCCGTGCGCAAGAAATTCGCAGTCGTTCTGAATCGCGTTTGCCAATCCCTCGCGGAGCAGATTGTCACCGATGGCGAAGGCGTACAGCACGTGATCCGGCTCTACGTGGAGCAGGCGCGCAATCGCGAAGAAGCGTTGACGGTTGCTCGAACCATCGCACACTCTCTGCTCGTTAAAACTGCATGGGCGGGCGCAGATCCGAATTGGGGGCGCATCCTGGCTGCGATTGGGCGTTCCGGAATCCGCAGTTGACCCGGCGCGCGTGCAGATATTTATAGGGATGCAAAAGGTGTGTTCCGGTGGAACTGCCTGTGTATTCGATGCACGGGCAGCACATCGCGCTCTCAAACGGCCAGTCTGCGATGTTCGCGTTCAATTAGGCCGAGGCCGTTATTCGCTGCAGTTTCTCACCACTGATCTGACCGCTGAATATGTCCGCATCAACGCCGATTATTCTACTTGATGCTGTGCGTCTCCCTACCCAGCTTGTTAGAAGCTGAATGACGCTTGCAACTCTATTTTTCGATTTGCAGCCGCGCTCGAGAAGGGCCCATTCGCTAAGGCGATCGACTGTCCAAACTTCGGCGAGGTCAACGAGCCAATTGGCGTCGCGGCGTTCACCTTGTTCAGAACGTTACGCGCGTTGACGCTGAACGTCAAGCTGTAGCGACGCGTGTTCGTTGGCCCGCCGAACAGTCCTCCACCTCCGCCGGGACCGCGTCCAAATCCACCGCCTCCTCCACCGGCACCGCCACCGCCATGTCCCCCACCCCCTGGTCCGCCGCCACCGGGTCCGCCACCCGGTCCTGCGCCTGGCCCTGTGGCAGAGTTCTTGGTTTCCGGGCCGAAGCCAAAGGTTTTTGCCAGCCGAAGATTGAGCGTGAAGTGCGCGGGCCCTGTCAAATAATTGACTGGAATCGGAGCATAAGAAGTCTGCGGAATTGTGTAGTGACAGGCTGCTGTCGGAGAGACGCAGACACCCGTCGGATTGGCGGCGAGCGCCGGGCGATCGTTGAAAAGAGAGTCACCACTCAAATCCTGCCCAACCGTGACGTTGTAAGGAGTGCCGGAGTTGAAAATCATGAACGGGCTTAGCCGAAAGCCGCGCGGCAATCCAATGGTGCCACCGGTGAAGAGCTTGCTCCGTATATCGAACGACGCGCGCCCGTAATCAGCGGGTACATTATATTGATCGGACGCAAAAGTAGACGGGCCGCCAGTGTCGCTGTTCGCGTAACTGAGAGCATAGTAGCCAAACAGCGAGACCTTCGATCCCGCCCGAATGTTGAAGTTCGTGATGAACTGGTTCTGCTTGAAAGTCCCTTCCGAAATGTACTGGTAGATCGGACCCGCTGACGGGTCCGGCAACGGTCCTGTCGAATAGGGAGTACCCGGAAAAGGGGCGTTCGCATTAATCGACAGCAGTTGGTGAACGCCGCGTGAGCTGAGATAGGAAACCGTAAGGTTGGCGATCCTCGTGATCTGGCGTTCCAAACTGAAAGCGGTCTGAATGATGTACGGCGCGCGCACTTGCGAATTGATCTGGTAAATACTCTGCGTGGTTGCCGGCAATCCGTTCACCGGAGGGACGATCGGAAAGAAATTAATCTGCTGGCAGTTTTGCGTGCAGGTTTGTGGTGAGGCGGTCACCGTGTATTGCTGCTCGACGATCCCATTCTGACGGTCGGCGTTGAGAATCAGGTCCTCGGTGAACCGGTCATAGAACATGCCAAAACCGCCGCGCAGTACGGTTTTTGGAGCAGTCTTGCCCTTTCCGCCGATTCCCCATGCAAATCCCAAACGTGGAGCGAAATCGGCATGATCATGAATCGCGTTCTGGGTTTCAAATCGAAGACCATAGCTCAATGTGAGTGTCGGACGTACTTTGAAGTCATCCTGGAAATAGAGCCCTGCGTCCACCATGTTCACGGGCACGACAGCGGCCGTCCCGCTATGGGTGGCATTGATCGAAAACTGGCTTGCGCCCGGAGCCTGAGTAGCGCCTTGCGCCAAAGTCTGCAGCGCGGTCTGATAAGAATACAAGCACGTCGATGGGTGGCAATCATCAACCGTGAGGTCAGGAAATGCAAAGCCGCCGTTGAATCCGGCGTTGGAAGTGTTGGTGTCGTGAACCGCTCGCAAGCGCACGCCAAACTTCATGAAATGCTTGCCGTGCGAGAGGGAAGTGTAATTCTGAAATTCGTAATGCTCCGTGGTATCGGCTTGCGTGCCCTCAATGCTGCCTCCTCCTGTGAATGCGCCCTGTACGCTGATGCTAGGAGCGTTGCTCAGAGGATTCTGCTGGCTGCCGTCGCGCATGTAAGAGAAGCGAGTCTCATTGACCACCTTCGCACCGAAGATCTGGGTATCGCTGATCTGCAAGGTGTGTTCCGAGGAACTGGTGTCATAGCCGGCCGATGGTAGAACTAAGCTTCCTACGCCGGCATTCTGCTGCTTGTCGTTGTAATACTGATAGCGAGCAGTCAGCGTATTGCTCGGCGTGAGTTGAAAATCGAATCGCGGCCCAAGGTTCAGACGCGTTCGCGGATTCGCCACGCTTGCGCTATATGGGGCCGGCAGGAAGTTCGAATCCAGAATCGTAGCGTTGACCACTGCGATCTCATCGATATTGCGCTCTTGGAAATTGAAAAAGAAAGAGGACTTCTTGTTGATGGGACCGCCAAAGTTTCCTTGGTATTGGGTCGAATAGTATGGCTGTTCCGCAGCTGCTTGCAGAAATGGATTGCGGGAATTGAAGGCCGAACTGTTGCCCTCGACGGTAAACTGACCGTGATATTTGTCGGTGCCCGGCTTTGTAAATATCTCGATGCGGCCGTAGCCGAGTTTGTCGTATTCGGCCGAAAACGGATTCTGATTGATGCGAATTTCCCGGATCGACGATTTCGGCGGAAGCTGGCCGCCTGTGAAGCCGTCAATATAAATCTGGCCGCCATTGGGGCCGGCGGAGGGGCCGGCGAGGGCTTCAAGATCCGATTGCAGTTCGTCCGGGTCGTCCGGCAAAGCGTCGAGATCTTTGCCGCTCAAAACAATCGCACTGGCATTGTTCGCAGGATTGACGTCAAGCTGCGGACCTTCTTCCTGAACATTGATTTTCTGTTTTTCGACCTCGATATCGAGCGCGATGTTGAATTGCGCGGCTTGACCAGCCGCAACATCAACATCGTTCTGCACAAATAGAGCGAAACCCCGGGCGTTCGCTGTTACCGTGTATTTTCCGGGTGGGAGATTTCCGATTTCAAAACCGCCGTTGCGATTGGTGGTTGCGGAGTGGGTTGGACCTCCCGACTGCAGGATCGCGACGGTCGCATTGGCAACTGCTGCGCCGGAAGGATCGACGACTTGCCCGCGTAAAGTTCCTGTGGCTGGGCCTGACTGGGCCGAGGCGAGCGCACTGAGCACCACGAGAATGAATAAGATTACGACTAAAACAAACTTCAAGCGCACACTTTATTCCTTTGCTGGGTCAAATTACGGCAGAGCTCAGGCAGATTGAAATTCCAGCATCTGTTGCCTATGGCGAGGTGCTTTCGCCCTCTCCTCCGGAAGTGTTCAGTGACCACGGCGACAATAGCGAATATGTCGAGCGGCTTTGAGCCGCGTTAAGTAGGGAATCAACTCCACCGAGCAACGTGATGGCCGTCACGGCGTTCTCGCCTTGTGTAGCCACCAGCATTACCGCCTCTCCTTTTTGGAGATCAGCCAGGGTGCTGTTCGGCAACCTGCTCAGCAGGCGCTGCAAATCAGGAGAGCCATTTCCTCCGCTTGGCGAGCCGTTTGGACGATTTGGGGCCGGTCCTTCAGTTCCGGAGCGCCTTGCTCCCGCAGGACCGGAAGTTTGCGCGCGTGCATTCTGCGGATCGGCAGACGGTTCCCCATTCTCTCCTGCGCCACCTTTCAGCCGTGCGGCAAATCGTTGGACCATTTCCGGGGGCAGCGTCTTCATCTGTGAATCCGGTGAAACCTTAATGACGACCGGGCCTTTTGCGATCAGATCCTGCACCGTGATGGAGTTGCTTGCCGGATCGATCAAGGTGATGGTGCCGGCAATGTTGCGGAATGATCCGGAAACGATCTCTTCCGCGCTCAACTCACTGCCGTCCGCGCTGCGAGACCCACGGGCGCGTAATTGGTCGCCCGTCTTGATTTGATCGAGGGGGGCTGGCTTGGCATCGTCGAATCGCACCGAGCCGGGTGAGTAGCGTCGCAGAACCGTATCTTTTGTGACGTGAATAGCCACGTTCTTATTCGCCCCCAATCCGCCGGACGAAATGGAGATCGTGTTGGCGGCTGGGTCGACCTTTGTTACGAGGCCGCCGACTCCTCGTTTTTGCCAGTCATCACGCTCGCGCTGTTGCTTGGCCGAGAGGTCGGACTGCTTCATCACAATGACAGAGAGCGCGGCGATGGTATGCGAGTCCGCGGATGTGTGGCCGCGAACCAGAATGCGATCTCCCGGCTGGAGATCTTGCGGCTGCAATGCCGTTGCGTTCTTCAGGTCTTTCTCTCCCGGCGGGACACGCAGGATTTTGGTTGAGGACGTCAGCGTCGCTGTCAGATCGCCGCCGGCTTCATTCGCAAGAATGATCGAATCAGACTCGACGCTTTTGATCGTTCCGACTGCCTTCGCGACTTGCGAATCGCCAGGAGTCGAGGCAGGCTTTTCTTGAGCAGAAATCGGAGCCAACACCACAGTTGTAAAGGCCAGCAAAATCGCCAGCATCCACGGCACCACCGGCCTTTTCCGAAAACTTCGCATCACCTTCAATTTAGCACTCGCAAACCCGCTATAAGTCAGGCTTTACGAAGTTTTACCCGCGGTGACAGCCCTTTTACAGAATGTCTGGCAACTATGGGTTGTATGCTACGCATCAAGTCTTCTATCGACTCGTCCCCGACAAATGGAGGTATTAGGTTGAAAGTGCCTAACTGGCAGGAGATTGCTTCGGATCCAGTAGTCCCTGCGACCTGGGCTAAACGCGCTCTGCTCATGGCTTCGTGCTTTCTGATTGCCTTTGCTCCGGTCTCAGTCCGATCGCAGGAGTCAAAAGACGCCGTTTCTACCGTTTCTGTGGACGTGAAGGTCGTCACATTACCTGTGACCGTCCGGGACAAACATAACCAAATCGTGCGGGATCTGACCAAAGACGATTTCATTTTGCAGGAAGATGGCCGCTCGCAAATCATCAAGTATTTCTCACAGGATGCGAATCTCCCGCTGACTCTCGGATTGCTCGTCGATACGAGTTGGAGCCAGCGCGAGGTTTTGGATCAGGAACGCAATGCGAGCCACAGTTTTTTCGACCAGATGCTCGTCCAGGAAAAAGATAAGGCATTCCTGATCCATTTTGATCGCCAGGTCGAATTGCTTCAGGATCTCACTCACAATCGCGAGAAACTGCAATCAGCGCTGGAACTCCTCAAGACTCCAGATCGCGAACCGTCGAGCACTACAAATGATCCCAATTCAAAATCAGGGTCCGGGAGAAGCGAAGCCGGCACTTTGCTCTACGACTCCATTTTCCTTGCGTCGAATGAATTGATGAAAAAGCAGCCCGGGCGCAAGGCTGTGATCATTCTTTCGGACGGAGTTGACCGCGGAAGCAAAACGACTCTGGACAGCGCGATTGAATCAGCACAGCGCGCCGATACGGTCGTTTACACGATTCTATTCGCAGGGCACCGTGAAGAGCGACACAGGGACAACGGCGGCGGAACCGGACGTCAAGGCGGCAATTGGCCGGGAGGCGGTGGCGGCGGATGGCCCGGCGGTGGCGGTGGTTGGCCGGGAGGCGGTGGCGGGGGCCCGGGCGGCGGTGGAGGACGTCGTGGCGGAGGGCAGAGAACTCCAGAAGAACCTCGTGTCGACGGAAAGAAGATTCTTGACCGCATCTCGAAAGAAACTGGAGGAAGGATGTTTGAGGTGTCGAAGAAACAGGCGGTCGACGAAATCTATACCAGCATAGTCGAGGAACTCCGTACCCAGTACAACATGGGATTCACACCCGATAAGGACAGCTTGCCGAGCGGCTATCATCATCTGCAATTACAAGTGAAGCGCAAGGATCTCACGGTGCAAACGCGTGAAGGCTACTACGCGGATCAGGAGAAGTAAATCCTGTGAGAGCGCATACGACGATGAAGCAGAGTTATAGATCCGAGACTATGCTGCATCGTCCATAGGTTCTTAAGCGGTAACTTAGAAATTCGGTCGCAGGTCGCTGGATGTTCCGCCCGCGGCCGGTATGTAGCAGTGCAGGGCGTAATCCATGACCATACGGTCGGCATTAAATCGCCATCCCAAGGTGCGAATCGTGCGCTTCATCCGTTTGATCCATCCCCGCGGTAGACCGTCGCGATCGCGCTGGTAATAAAGCGGAACAACCTCTTCCGAGAGAACTCTCATCAGGTCTTCGGCATCTCGCGTGTCGTGCACGTTCATATCGGAGTGCGTTCTTCCCCCGCCAATCGCAAATCCGTTCATGCCGTCATAGGCTTCCGCCCACCAGCCATCCAGCACTGAGAGATTCAACCCGCCGTTCAAAACAACTTTCTGCCCGCTTGTTCCGGAAGCTTCCAGAGGCCGCCGCGGATTGTTCAGCCAGACATCGACTCCCTGCACGAAATGTCGTCCGACGTTGATGTCGTAATCCTCCACGAACACAAATTTGTCGGCAAACTGCGGATCGCGCATCAATTGCGCAACCTGCTGCAGCACGCGTTTCCCTGGTTCGTCATTGGGATGCGCCTTTCCGGCGAACACAAACTGTACCGGACGTTTCGGATCGTTCACCATGGACGCGATTCTTTCCAGATCGGCCAGGATCAGATTCGCTCGTTTGTAGGTAGCGAAACGCCGCGCAAAGCCAATGGTCAGCGCATCCGGACTCAGCACCCGCTGTAACCTATGCAATTCGGCAGGCGATTCGTCTCGCCTCGTCGCTTGCTTGACGGTCCTGCGACGAATGAATTCGATCATCTGCGATTTGAGATTCAGGTGCGTCTCCCACAGTTCACCGTCGTCGACGCTTTCAATTCCATCCCAGATTTTCGCTTCGCTGCTGCGCTGGTTCCATCCGGTGCCCAAATGTCGGTCATACAGACGGAACATCTGGGGTGCCAGCCACGACGGAACATGCACTCCGTTTGTGATGTGCCCAATGGGCACGGAATCTTCCTGCTTCCCGGGAGTGAGACCAGTCCACATCGCACGCGACACTTCTCCATGGAGCGAGGAAACGGCATTTGCCCGGCGCGCCAGACGAAGGCCAAGAACCGTCATGCAGAAACGCTCATCGCTTTCTGGAACTTCGCGTCCGAGGGCCAGGAATTTTTCTTTCGACAGCCCAAGTTCCTCGCGCAACGGCCCCAGATGCTCCTCGATCAAATCTTCGTCGAATCGGTCGTGTCCGGCAGGCACTGGGGTGTGAGTCGTGAAGACCACCTCGCGCGACACTCGAGGCACAGCTTTTTCGAAGCAGATTCCTTCATCTTCCATTCGCATGCGGATCGATTCCAGCACCGCGAACCCGCTGTGGCCTTCGTTCAGGTGAAGAACACCGGGAGTAATTCCGAGCGCCCTCAGCGCGCGCAATCCGCCAACGCCGAGCAACAACTCCTGGTGCACGCGAACGCGTCCGTCGCCTCCGTACAGGCGCGAAGTCAACTCGCGGTCTTCTGGAGGATTGCCTTCCACGTCCGAATCGAGCAGGAACAAATCGCATCGGCCGACTTTCACACGCCACACTTTCGCGCGAATCACACCATGACGCGTGCCGACCTGCACAACCACCGGACGTCCATTCTTCCCGATCGCCGTTTCCATCGGCAACTGGCTGACGTCATTTTTGATGTACTCCTCGCGTTGCCATGCATCGCGATCAAGGCGCTGCCGGAAGTATCCCTGTCCATAGAACAGTCCCACGCCGACCAGCGGAATTCCCAAGTCAGAGGCGCTCTTGATGTGATCTCCTGCGAGCACTCCCAGTCCGCCTGAGTAGATCGGCAGTGATTCGTGAATGCCGAACTCCGCCGAAAAGTATGCGATTGGGCGGGTCCGCAGAACTCCTGCGCGGCGCGCCCCCCACGTGTGCTCGGTTTCCTGATACTCACGAAGACGCCGGTACGCATAATTAATGCGACTATGCAATCCAAGTTCGGTAGCGCGCGCTTCAAGCTTGGCGAGAGGGAACTCGTTCAGCAATGCGACCGGACTATGGTTCAACTGACTCCAACGCTGCGGATCGAGATCGCGGAAGATGCTCCCCGCATCCTGATCCCAACTCCACCACAGGTTGCGCGCGAGCGCCCAAAGACGTTCCTGGACCGGTGCGATAAAGCGGTCGATGGTGCGGGCTTCGGTCACGACCGGAGCGACGCGGCTGGCCGCTTCCGTGAGCAGACGAATTTCGTTCTCGGGGAAGACGCGCGCTTCAGCAGTCTGGACAACTAACACACCCTGCAAAACTCCGCGCTCGATCAGTGGAACTCCGAGGAAGGACTGGTAGGGGTCTTCTCCCGCTTCGGGGAAGTATTTAAAGCGAGGATGATTTCGAACCTGTTCTACTGCGACTGGGCGCACTTGCTCCGCGACGAGTCCGGTCAGACCTTCGCTTACCGACATCCGCAAGTTGCCAATACACTCCGGGCGTAAACCGACGGTCGCTGCCAGCACGAGGTTCGCGCGGTCAGGTTCCAGAAGATAAGCGGAACAGACATCTGTACCGAAGCGCCGCGCGATCAGAGCCACGACGTTCATCAGGGTCTCAGCAGGTTTGCCAGTTTCCGCTGTGAGGTTGGCAATTTCGCCCCACTCGAGCACAAAATTTGCGTCCAGCGAACAGGCGGCGTGCGTCGAACCCTGATCCAGATCGTTAGTTCGTTCCAATTTCGAATTCTCCAATAAAAAATATAAATAGCGGGAGCGACCAAGCCGTTTGAACTGGGTCCCTGCCGGAAGGTCGGTTGGCAATGAATCCTTCGACATCTATTCTATCGGTAGAAAGCCGTAGAGCCATCGCCCGGAAGTGGAATTTCGGTACGGGAGTTCAGAATTGGGAGCTAAATGACTGAAGAGATTAGCGAAACCTCATCGATGATGTCTGTGACAGGGAAGGTTCTGCCCTACCTCTGTGAGAGCTGACAACTGAAAGCGGATAGTCCTCCAGACAGCGAAAAGCGCCACGTTCCGCCCGCTTCAACTCGGGGAAACGTGGCGCCTGCGGATAGCCACCAACTGGTCGCCGCCGACAGCTAACAGCTAACGAGCTTCCTTCATCCTTGAGACGGATGCAGGACTCGGAAAGTGCTTCCGCCGTTGGACCATACCAGGACGAGTGCATCCTGATCTTTTGAAACATTCTGTAACGCGCGGGCAACGTCGGCTGCGGACTTCATCGGCTGACGGTTCACTTCCATGATGACGTCTCCGCTTTGCAGCCCGGCGTTGTCGGCTGGGCTACCAGGGGTGACATCGTTCACGACTGCGCCGTGAAGATTCGCAGGAGTGTTTTCACCCTGCTGCTGCAGTTCACCGCGCATGTCCTGATTCAGGTCGCCGAGGCTGAGGCCCCAACGTCCCTTGCCATGCTCGGTGCCGGCAGTTTCAGTGCTGTTCGGATTGCTCAAATCGGCGAGCGTTACGTTTACGTTCACCGGTTTGTCATCGTGCATGATCTCGAGGTGAATGGTGTCGCCGGGCCGTTTCTGCCCAACCAACATCTGGAGTTTTCCGGCATCGGTTACAGGCTTGCCATCGAGTTGGGTGATGATGTCGCCCGTCTTGAGACCAGCTTTCGCACCGGGACCATCTGGCTGAACGTCGCTGACCAGGGCTCCTTCAGCTTTCTGCATGTGGAAGAACTTCGCATTGTCAGGGGTTACGTCGGCGATCTGAATTCCGATGAAACCGTGCGTGATCTTGCCGTCGCGAATCAGAGTGTTGACGGTCGGTTCAACGATCTCGGTAGGAATGGCAAAGCCCATCCCGGAGAACGATCCGGAGTTGGAAATCAGGAACGTGTTGATGCCGATCAGTTGACCACGGGCGTCGACGAGTGCTCCACCGGAATTGCCGGGGTTGATGGCGGCGTCAGTCTGAATGAACTCGCCTGGCTTGCGGCGATCGCTCGGATCAGGATTCGCGCGGTTGAGCGCGCTGATGATGCCGCGCGTTACCGTGAACTGGAATCCATAAGGATTGCCGAAGGCCAAAACGGTTTCTCCGGGACGGAGGTTGGCAGAGTTGCCAAACGGAACGCTCGGGAAATTACTACCATTGATCTTGATGACTGCGAGGTCGGTAAGCGGGTCAGCGCCGACGAGCTTCGCCGAATAGACTTCCTTGTTGCTCATGGTCACGCGGATATCGACGGCTCCGTCAATGACGTGGTTGTTGGTGACGATGTAGCCGTCGGGCGAGATGATGACGCCGCTTCCGAGGCCGTGCTCCATGCGGTTTTGCGGTTGCTGGAAACGGAACTGACGACGGCCTTGCGGACCGCCTTGCTGTCCGAACGGACCGTCAGGACCAAAGAACTGCTCCATGTCAGGCATGCCCTGATCGCTGTTGGACGCCATCTTGGTTTTTGAGGCCACAGTGACGTTGACGACCGCAGGCGTGACGCGAGCGGCTAAGGTTTCCATGGCGCGATCGAGTGTGAGCAGCGCCGCGACGCTGTTGTCATCGAGCGCCGCGGCGGCTGGTGCCGGAGTTGCGGCCTTGGCTGACTTTGTAAAACTGAGCGACGCGACCGCCCCTACGAGTGCAATCGCAAGAACGGCAACGCCGATACGAGTGGTGATAGCTGACTTCATTTTTATTTCTCCTTGTAACTAATTATCTAGTTGATATTCACAAATTTTTTTGCAGTAAAACTTCCCGCTAAGTCTTGCTGGCCACCGGAACGCGCGCCGAACGTTGCCACGCATGGATTGAATACGGTGACTTGCCAGACCTGCACTCTCCAAAAAATCGGAGGAGCCAGAGTACGAGCGGAGGTGGAAGCATTCTGGGTCAAGCCAGAACGGATCGAGTTCCAATCGTCGTTTTCTGGCGTGATGAACTGAACGGCTTCGATAAACACCACAGTTTGGAGGCTCGGGTGGTTGCGGTAGTCGGAAGCCACCGTAACGAGGAAGTCTTGGTCCTCACTCACCGGCGCTTCGCGGATCGAGTTTTCGTTCAACGACTCCGTGAAATTCGCCGCGGCGATGGCATCTGGACCGACTGCGGACTGGCGAACTTCAGGCGCAGCAGTCGTGGAACGCGCTGCCGACGATGGCTGTGCCGGTTTTTGGGATGCGGAAGTTCTTGGAGTCACTGCATGCGAGCCGCTTGATCCAACAGAAGACGCTGGCCGATACGAGAGCCGGTCCTGATCCACGTGCAGCATGGCGGAGTGAACCAACCCGGGCTGGACCGACGAGTATTCGTCATACGCTGGCGTCGCAGGCACGCGATCAAAGCCGACCAGGTCAGAGGTCTGCGGCAGCATGGCAACGCACAAGACAGCAAACGTGCCAACCAAGCCAAGCGCTGGTTTCGAGATGCCAGCTCGCGGCGGGACGGTTCTTATCGAGGATCTGCGCCAGTCGCAACGAAGCCTCGCGGGCGCGATGCACGATAGCCTGAGCCATGGTCCACCCGCGCTGCGCGAGACTTCTTTCCAGGAGGGACACCAGGCAACTGGCATACCCCATCGGGTTGTCAGTTTGGGCAACCACGACATCATCGCAAGCCATTTCACGTTCGACAGAAAGCTGGCCTTCAATCCACCAGACAGCGGGATGAAAGAAGAAGACGGCGCGCACAAACTTCTGAGCAAGGTTGGTCCAATCATCCCAACGCTGGAGGTGGGCAAACTCATGGCGCAGGATGATGGAGAGATCGCTGGCTGGAAGGTCGCGACAGCGCCCACGATGGGCAGCACAATCATCGGCTCCCAAATGCCCAGAGCAGCAGGAACTCTCACGCGGTCCGAGGTGGCTAAAGTGACACGACGAGAAGCGAACGATTTTGTCGCATGCAAATCCTCAAGTGTCTTAAGGACAAGCGGATCCAAATCCGTCGGCTCAACGGGAGACGGAGGTTTCCCTGAGCTTGCGAAGATGAAAGACACCCACGGCGATTCGCGCGATACCAACTGGCTGCGATGAAACTCCAAGTTAGAAAAATGTAAAAAGCCCAATGGGCAGGCAAGTTAATGGCATGAACCATGGACGGAGTTGCGCTGGCCAGGTTGAAAATCTTCCCGCTCCGTTGCCCCGTAGTCCAGCAAAAGTGATTCCCCCGAGCGAGGCGATTCCGACCACGGCGAACAGCGCGACAAACCATACCGCGAACCGTGTGCGGGAATTTTGTTTTGGCAGGATTCGGAGAACTGCCCATGCAAGAAAGGCAAGGAGTAACCCTTCCGGCAGGGAATTGATGACTTGGGCAATCGCCGCCTTGCGCCGAAGCCTCGAGGCTCAACAAGGAAGAATCGAGCAACAAAAGAAGATGACAGGAGATAAGGTGCGATCATTTCGTCTCGCTCCTGTCCAGCATCTTGCGCAAACGAGTCAGTTCCTCAGGCTCAATGCCTTGATCTTCAGGATGTTCAAAACGAGGTCTTCATGCGACTTGAAGAAGCGGCCCACCAGATGCCGGATCTCAGAGCGCGTCGCGTCCTGCTGCCTTACTATGGGAGCATAGACGTGGGCCCGGCCGTCCTTAATATGCTGAATGTAGCCTTTGCGTTCGAGGACGCGGATCGTGGTGAGCACAGAGTTGTAGGCCAGTACAGGTCTTTGCTCAATAGAATCAAGGACTTGCTGGACTGTTCCGGAGCCGCGTTCCCAGAGGACGTTCATCACCCGGAGCTCAGCTTCGGTCAAGGTCTCTGACTGTCTGGGCGGCATCGGCCCTCCTTAATATCGTTAGACGCGGCTAGTTTGAAAAGGTAACTAAATATTTAGTTGCTGGGTGACCCAGGAAATGGTTGCCAGTGGCCAATCGGTTCCGGATTCCGGCTACAGGTATGGCGGGGTACAGCGTTCCTAAAGCAAACGTCGTCTAACCTTGGGACCGCTAGCAAATTTGCTTTGGAGGATTCATGCCGTCTTGGCGTCGGGCATTTGTGTTACAGGCGATTCTGGTTGCAGCGGTTACAGTTTTTGGATCTGCGCAGAATGTTCCTACCGGGGGTAGTTCCAACCACAAACCAAAAAACTTCGATCACGTGATCGTCGTCGTGCTTGAGAATCAGGATTACGAATCCGCGATCAAGAATGATCTGCTGAAAAGCCTGGCCAAGAAGGGCGCGAGCTTCAGCAATTTTGGCAATCTCTATCATTACTCATATCCAAATTACTTGGCGATGATTGCGGGCAGCGATTTCGGCCTACATTCTCCACAGCTCTTAAGTGATCGACAGAGGATCCTCCCTGACGACAGAGAGCATCGGACGATCGGCGATTTGCTGAACTGGAAAAACTATGCCGAAGATTATCCGGCGTCTCCATCCGCGGACAAGCCGTTTCTGGACGACCGTCGGGGGAGATACGTGCGCAAACATGTGCCGTTTCTCAGCTTCCGGTCGGTCCAGACGAAGACGTTTCACAACGTAGTTGGAGTGGATACACATTCCCAAAACAATGCATTCGTGGTGGATATTGGAAATTTTCTCGCGGACCCGCAACAGCATCCGCTTCCCGAATACATTTATTACAGTCCCAATCTCGACGATGATGGGCACGATCCAAGTTCGAATCCGCAAGAAGGCCTCAAGAAATCGGCCGACTGGCTCCGCGTCTTTCTGACGACGTGGCTTCACTTCGATGACCAGACGTGGGTTCCGAAAGACGACAAACTGAAGCGCACACTGGTGATTGTCACGTATGACGAGTCGGAGGGAGACGCCAAGCCGGAGCGCATTTATACGGTATTTTTGGGCGCAATGGTCAAGCCGCAAGAGGTAACGGCGGCTTACAACCATTACAGCGTGCTGCGAACCATCGAAGATAATTTCGGCGTTGAACCGCTGCACAAAGAATCGGGAGACGGCGTGGCAGCGGTCATTACCGGAATATGGAAATAGAACTTGGGAGGTTCGCGCCTGATGCCAGGGCTACCTGTATGCGCGCGCGTGTCATCTTCTTCTTTGAGGTAAAACAATCTCATCAAACTGGCTTTGCAGTTGCTGCATCCAAACGATCTGTTTTCGAAGGTCAATCTGAAGACGATTGCTCGACAAAGAAACGATTGTTTGGAGGAACAACATGGCGCACTACGGACTATTAGGCAAGGACAACTTTAGCGAAGCGACGGATGACGTGCGCGGAGCGACGCTATACGGAGTAAACGATGAGAAGCTGGGAAAAATCGACGACGTAATATTCGATCATTCAAACGGAGACGTTCGCTACGTAGTGGTGGATACCGGCGGGTGGCTTTCGTCCAAGAAGTTTCTTGTGCCGACGAACCGCTTGCGCGAGTCGGGCAAGCACGAAAACGATTTCAGCTCCGAGTTGACGAAGGAACAGGTTGAAGCTTTTCCGCCCTATGACGAGAGCGATCTGAAATCGGAAGAAAAGTGGGGAGACTACGAGAATCGCTACAAGGCAAAGTGGGAGACGGGTCCAGTAATGCACCGGGCGGAAACCGATCGCAATATCACTCCCACAACCGAGCAGTTGGTGGGAAACCGATCATCGATCAATGCCGAGGAAGGCAATTCGGATTCGGCATACCGCAGCGGCCAAGAAGGGGTCAGGCCAGGACGTGATGAGACGAGGAACGCCCCTGCCTCAACCGACCGTGTGGTTCCCGCAGGAACAGACTCTGTTGTGATTTCTACCAGCGCAGTTGGAATCGGGGACCGGTGGGACACCTTTCAGGCGCGGCTGCGCGAGCGGCGCAAGGAAGCTGTGACGGGATGCAGTACATGCTCGATTGGTCCGCAAACATCTCGCGCTTCCGAGAGCGCAGATACCTGGAAAAAAGCAGTGTAACCATCTGAAGCCGGTCTTTTCCGGGGAAGTAACACGGGAAGGCCGGCGCTTCTTTGCCACGAATCGATTACTTCGCGCTTTGCAGAATTTCACTGGCCGCACGATAGCCGCTTGCGACAGCGCCATGAACGGTACCGTTGTTGCCTCCCGTATCGGTGGCCTCGCCCGCGAAGAAGAGCGTATTTTCGACTGGCGCTCCTAGAGCCCGTTGTGCGCCGTCGCTGCCAACCTTCGCGTAACTATAGGCGCCGCGCGAGAACTCATCGTTTTGCCAATCGTGGAAGTGGGCAGATTCGAATTCCTGTTGGATCTTTGCAGGACTGACTTGCAAAAGGCGACCAAGAGTACTCAACGCATGGTCGGTGACGAAAGACTCACTTTGTCCGGACAGTCGCTCAGCCGAGCGAAACGGGGCCCACGCGGTAATCACTGGGGCCTTGACGGGCATGGTAGTCCACCAGGTTGGAAAGTGCTCGTCTTCCGAGAACAAGAAACTCATATCGTCCAGCGTCTTTCCGGTTTCACGATCGGGAATAATCTCGTCCCAAAAGCGGTGACGAAAGCGCAAGACAACGCGGATGACTTTTCCCATCTCGAGGCGATCGAGAGCATCGAGTTTTTGTGCGGGTAACGCGGGGGTGAATGCTACGGCGCCGGTCTCTCCGGGGTTGGCTTTCAAAACTCCAAGCGGCAAAGTGAGTAGCACCTTGCCGGAAGATAGGGTCGAAGCTCCGCCGGGATGTCGCAAGGCGATTTCAGCGTTCCCCGGTTGCCACCGGACACGTTCAACGATGGATTGCGTGCACATTGAAACGCCGGAAGCAACCAATTGCCGGCGGAAGACTTCGACAAGTTCCGAGTATCCATTCGCGGGTCGAAACGCGCGATCGCCCTGCGTGCGCTCCTCAGCCTTCATTTCCTCGACAAGCCAGTGAACTCCGACGAGAGCCGGATCGGCAGCGTTGAAGCCTGCAACGTAGCCCAGAGCGTGGCGCTTAGCCTCGTCAAGATTCGGATCTTTCTGAGGGTTCGGAAAACAACGTTCCAGGAATGCGACGAAGGATTCATCAGGCAAATTCCCATCCATCTTCTTAAGAATTTTGTCGACCTGACCGAAGAAGCTGCAGGGGGATAGGTGACCTTCGGTAACGCAGAAGTTGTCGCCGTCTACTTCGTTGATTTTGACGTGCGCTTGCTGCAGGGGCTCCAGAATTTCAGGTTCCAGCCCGTGAATGAATTCCGCGCCCAATTCGATGGGGACCGGGGATGCAGGATCGCGGCGAGTGAAAATGCGACCGCCGATGCGGTCGCGAGCCTCAAGGATCGTGACTGAAAGACCTTGTGGAGCAAGCTTGGCTGCGGCTGCGAGACCTGCAATTCCACCGCCAACAATGATGACAGCCGAGTCATGGGGCATCAAATAATTCCTTGTCAGATGCAATGTAGATGCATCATATTGGCCGGGCGCTGTCAGAAAAAATGTATGGCTTTACCGATCAGCAAAAAGTATAGGCCGATGGAAGCGATGCCGTCGGCAGAACTGCCGGTTGGCGACGATTGGCAGTACGAGCCCAAGTGGGACGGATTTCGATGTCTCGCTTTTCGAGATCCCAAGCGGATTGATTTGCTTTCAAAGGCGGGCAAGCCGTTGACCCGGTATTTTCCAGATCTGGTTGCGGCCCTCGAGGCGATCGCGGCCAAACAGTTTGTCCTCGATGGAGAAATTGTTATCCCAGTCGGAGAAACGCTTTCGTTCGACAACCTGCTGATGCGAATTCATCCGGCGGCGAGCCGTGTAAAGAAACTCAGCGAAGAGACACCGTGCCTTTTCATCGTGTTTGATCTGCTGGTCGATGACAGGGGGCAATCGATGGTCAAGCTGCCGCTTGTGGAGCGTCGCAAGAAGCTGGAGGAATTCAGCAAGCGATTTATCAAGAAGAATCCAACCATCCAACTTTCTCCGGTGACCACCAGCGTGGAAGCAGCACGAAAATGGTTTCACATGGGTGTCGGCCTGGATGGAGTGGTCGCAAAGCGACGTGACTTGGCCTACCAGGCAGGTGAGCGAACGGGAATGCAGAAGATCAAGACTCAGCGAACCGCCGATTGCGTCGTCGGCGGATTTCGGTATCTCGACAAAAAACCTGAGGTTGGTTCGCTTCTTCTCGGACTGTACAACGATGAAGGCAAGCTCGATCACGTCGGATTCACATCATCCATTCGCAACTCCGATCGAAAGGCATTGACGAAAAAGCTGGAGGGAATCATCAAGCCGCCTGGGTTCACCGGGCGGGCACCGGGAGGGCCGAGCCGCTGGAGCACCAAACGGTCGACGCAATGGCAGCCTTTGACGCCCAAGCTGGTGGTGGAAGTGCAGTTCGATCATTTCACAGGAGGACGGTTTCGGCATGGAACCAAGTTCTTGCGGTGGCGTCCGGATAAAGCGGCGAAGGATTGCAACCTGAAGCAAGTAGCGCGAGAAAATGCGGCGACCCTGGATTTGCTGAAGCTGGCAGCGTGAGATCGCGCTTGAAACGGGACTTAAGACAGTGCCTTGTGCATCGTCTTCAGGAGGGTTGCTTTTGTGAACGGCTTTTCGAGAAGCGTGATTCCTTCGTCGAAGCCGTCGGCTTGCGTCAGCAATTCTCCGGTGTAGCCCGACATATAGACGACGTTAATCGAAGGATGTGAAAGCTTCAGACGTCGGGCGAATTCTGGGCCGCTCATGCCGCGCATCACGACGTCGGTCAAGACCACATCGATGGAATTGTGATTCAGCCGTTCAATCGCGGCATTTCCGTCCTCGGCTTCGACGACTGTGTATCCATGATTCCGCAACATTTCGCTGGTCAAGATTCGCATGAGCCGGTCGTCCTCGACCAGCAGCACGGTTTTATTACGCGCCTTGGGAGGCAAAGCCTCGACTTCGGCTTTCGGCGCAATACCCAACTTATGATCGGCGGCCGGCAAATAAATTTTGAAGGTGGTGCCGCGATTCGGTTCGCTGTACACCCAGATGTGTCCGCCGCTCTGCTTCACGATGCCGTAGACCGTGGCGAGTCCCAAGCCGGTACCCTTGCCTACTTCCTTGGTAGTGAAGAAAGGGTCAAAGATTTTCGAGAGCGTAATCGGGTCCATACCGATTCCGTTGTCGCTGATAGCGAGCAAGACATATCGCCCGGGCTTCATTGGAGGGTGGCGTTCAGCGAGCGCGTCGTCGAAATCCTGAACTGACGTTTCCACAATCAGCTTACCGCCCTTTGGCATGGCATCACGGGCGTTTACGGCAATATTTAATACGATCTGATCGATCTGCGCGGGATCGGATTCAACCACGGCACTGTTGGTCCGGGGATGGACGGTTACTTGGACGTCGTCTCCCATCAGAGGGCGCACAAGCTTGACGACTTCCGTCGAGTGAATCATTCAAATCAATCAGCCGAGGCTGGATGCTGACTTGTCGCCGGCTGAACGCGAGAAGTTGGCGAGTGAGCGCCGCGCCGCGTTTGGATGCTTCCTGAATGTTATCGATATATTGCGTAAGGCCGTCTGCCTCGACGCGGCTGCGAATCAGTTCGCAGCAAGCGGTGACGATTCCAAGAATGTTATTGAAGTCGTGGGCGACACCTCCTGCCAAGCGCCCCACTGCTTCCATTTTTTGAGCTTGGCGAAGTAAGTCTTCGGAACGCTTCTGCCCAGTCACATCACGGGCAATGGCGGATGCCCCGACAATGTCGCCGCTCGCGTCCCGGATCGGAGAAACCGAAATTGAGACATTCAGGCGTTGCCCATCTTTTCGGACTCGAACGGTCTCAAAGTACTCCACACGTTCGCCTTTCCGAACTCTCTCTAAAATGGCCGGAATCTCATCGGGCCGGTCGCTCGGAGCGAGGATCGAAATATTCTTGCCGATCACCTCTTCCGCTATATAGCCATAAATCTGCTCAGCGCCTTTGTTCCAGTGAGTTATAGTCCCACCGAGATTCTTGCCGATGATGGCATCCTGCGAAGAATCAACGATCAAAGCTAGCCGGTTCTGATGCTCAAGAAGTTCGCGGTCTTTGCTGGCGGCAAGCTCGGCGTGTGCTTTCTGTAGCTCTTCTTCGATTCGTTTGCGATCGCTGATATTGCGAATCGCACTCAGAACCACCATGCCATTCTCAGTAGTCACCGGGGAGAGACTGATTTCTACGGGGAACTCGGAGCCATCCTTCCGCCGTCCACGGAGATCCATGGCTGCGCCCATACGACGAGTCGTGGGGCGCTCCGCGAAGCGCTCGCGATGCTGGTTATGTTGTTCGCGCCGCGCAGCGGGAACCAACATTTCGACCGGTTGGCCGATCAGTTCTTCCTGGCTATATCCAAACAGAAGTTGGGTTTGGGAATTGACCTGGAGGATTAGGCCTTTTGGATTGACCGCCACCATAGCATCGGGAACCGCCTCGAAGAAGCTTGGGGACAAAAGCGTCTGCGTTGTGCGATCGGGATGTTGCGACGATTGTTTCCCTGAATCTTCTAGGGATGACGAATCCATTAATACTCCCCACGGGGATATTCCTACTATACGACGGGAAGACTGGTGGCTCAACCATGTTCGCAGAATCGGTTCTAATCTTCGGCCCCGAGAGACCAGCGCTGACCAGAGAACAAACCGAACGTGTTATTTTAGAAGCGCGCATTGCAGTTCCCCCCTGCGCAAACCAAGCATTCATTTCATTTGGAGAGCAATGGGCAAACTGCGGGATGTTCATCTGCACACTTACCTTCTCGAGGCTGTGAGAGTTTCACTTCGAGTTCGATTCGGTTCGGGATTCCTTCTCGTCGTTATGCTCGTCATGGGTTGTTGCCGCGAGCTGCCTGCGCAGGAGAGTCCTTACATCGTGACGTACAACCACTACCTTGAAGAGCCGGGAAGTTTGGAAGTCGAATACTTCTCGACCTTTGGGGCGCAGCGCGGGGGGAACGATTTTCATGCGTTCTGGGCGGAGTTCGAATACGGTGTCACTGCCTGGTGGACGAGTGAGCTTTACATCGACGGACAGACAACTTTCTCTGACAGCACCGTATTTACGGGCTATCGGGTGGAAAACCGTATTCGTTTGCTCGACCGTGAGCATTTCGTAAATCCTGTGCTCTATGTCGAGTATGAGCAAACGAGCGGAGCCGATAAGATTCTGAAAGAAGTCGAAGGTCACGACGTTGAGTCCGATTTCAACGCGTCCAATTCCGAATTGCGCGCGGAACATAATCATGAACTGGAACTTAAACTTCTGCTATCCAGTACCTTCAAAGGCTGGAACGTCGCTGTGAATCCGATTGCGACCAAAAATCTGTCTCCGAGTGAGCCATGGGAGTTCGCATATGCCATCGGTGCAAGCCGGCAGCTTCGGCTTAAGGCCCTGCCCGACCGCTGCAACTTCTGCCGCGAGAACTTTATCGCCGGCCTGGAGATGTATGGGGGGCTAGGCGACGTGACGAGTCCGGGATTGCACATGACCTCCCATTATCTGGCGCCGGCACTTGCGTGGAATCTACCGTCGGACTGGACAATTCGACTGTCGACCGGCTTCGGGCTGAACGACAATAGCCATCGCGTTTTGGTGCGCTGGGGAATCTCCCGTGAATTCTCCGGTTTCGGAGACAAGGTAAGGCGCCTTTTTGGGGGACACGCGTGAGAACGGTCCTGGCTCGTTTTTCATTTCGGACCTTCGCGCGGATGGCGGGAGTCGGCATTCTGGCGTCAAGCGTTTCTCTCGCCCCGTCCCAAACCAGGGAAGACTCAACACACTCTCATGACCGATCCGTTTACGCGATTCTTGGTGAAGCTCCGAAGGCAGCGGAGCTGCGCAAAAATCCTTTTCAGGGCGACCCTCGCGAAACTAAGGCGGGCGGCAAACTTTTTGAACAACACTGCACCGAATGTCACGGCAAGATCGCGGAGGGCACAAGGTATGGTCCGAGCCTGTTAGTGGAAGAAGTACGGCAGGCTACGTCCGGAACGTTGTTCTGGGTCTTGACGAATGGCGTCGTCAGGCGCGGCATGCCAGTTTGGTCAAAACTCCCTGAGCCGGAGCGCTGGCAGATCGTCGCCTATATACAGTCATTGTCGTCGCACTCGACGACGCCGGACCGCAAGCCGTAACTACCGGTCGTTAACGTTTTCATTGCTGAACATTGCGAGCGCGGCTTGACCTAAACTGATGCCCCCGTCGTTGGCGGGCACGGCTTGGTTCGTCCAAAGTTGCAACCCCGTTTCAAGGAGTTCTTCCTTCAAGTCCTCAAGGAGCATTTCATTTTGAAATACGCCTCCCGAGAGAACAGCAGTCTCGGTACGTTGAGCGCCAGCCAATTGCTGGATAGCGTCCGCAACCCCATGTGCGAGTCCGCGTTGAAATGACCGAGCGATGAACGAGGGATCCCGGCCGCGAACCCGGTCTGCAATGATGGACTGGAGCAAAGGACGAAAGTCCAACTCCTGGTTGATGAATGGGAATGGATAGCACTCAGAGTCGCGCGTCTCGCGCGCGAGATGCTCGACCCACATTGCAGCTTGGCCTTCGAACGTGATGTCGCGAGTAAATCCTAAAAGGGCGGCGGCTGTATCAAAAAGACGTCCGACCGAAGTCGTGGGGAACGTACGCACATTCCTCCCAACTAGCTGAAGCGCAGCCTGGTAGCGCGTAGGAAACAAGAATGGAGGATCGTTCAGGACCGGTAAGTTGTCGAGTTGAGAAAGAAATCCTGCAGCGGCCTGGACGGGGTACTGCGCGGCGGCATCGCCTCCGGGAAGCGCGGCCGGACGAAGATGGGCAATTCTGACTGAAGCCATCCGAGAGGCTCCCCGCAAAGAACTCTCCGCCCCAAATGCTGCCGTCATCTCCGTATCCGGTGCCATCGAAGCTGACCCCAAGGACGCGCTTTTCCCATTCGCCACGCTCCGCCAGAACGGAAGCCACATGTGCTCGATGGTGTTGCACTGCTTTCGTATTCGCACCACCTAACTGCTGAGCATAGGCCGTAGAACGGTACTGGGGATGCGCATCGTGAACGAGGAGCACGTCTTCCCACCGGATTTCGTACATTGTCATCAAGTCGCGAATCGTTGCCTCAAAAGCGCGGAAGGCCTCGTAATGATCGAGGTCGCCAATGTACTGGCTGACGAATGCCTGACCCTCGACGACCAGAGTGATGCTGTTCTTTAAATCGGCGCCGAGTGCGAGGATTGGCTTATCGGCAGGTGGCCGCATGGGGAAGCTCGCGACTGCGCCAGGCGCATATCCGCGCGAACGACGGAGAATAGACGGGCCGAACGCGCCGACTCGGGCAACTGAATCGTCGACGCGGCGCGCTATGGGCCGTTCGCCGACGAGGAAGGCATCTGCAATTCCAGAGAGGCGGTCGAAAGCATCCTGATCTTCATACGCGATGGGTTCGCTCGAGCGGTTCGCGCTCGTCATGACCAAAATGCGCGGAGCACCGGCGGAAAACAGAAGGTGCTGCAATGGCGTGTAGGGAAGCATGACACCGATTTCCCGATTGTCGGGAGCAACACCCTCGAGCTCGCGCTTGGCCGGTGCCAAAACGATGGGTCGGGCAATCGATGTCAGCAACGTTGCTGCATGGGGCGAGAGGTCGACAAGGTCATGCGCATCGGTGAGGTTCTGAACCATCACTGCGAAAGGCTTTTCCTTGCGAAATTTCCGCTCGCGCATGGCCGCGACAGCGTTGGAGTTGGTGGCGTCGCAAGCGAGGTGATAACCCCCAAGTCCTTTAACCGCGACAACCTTACCCGCGCTGAGTAACGCGACCGCCTCGCGGATGGCGCGGTCATCACCGCGCAAAATTTCACCGCCGATTTGCAGATAGTAGTGGGGTCCGCACTCCGGACATGCGACGGGCTGCGCATGGAAGCGCCGGTTCGCGGGGTCGTGATATTCGCGATCGCAGTAGTCATCGAACGGCCAAGCTTTCATCGTGGTATTCGGGCGGTCGTAGGGGAGCGCCAAAATCACTGTGTAGCGGGGTCCGCAATTTGTGCAGTTAATGTAGGGATAGTGATGCCGACGATCCTTCGGATCTTCGAGCTCAAGCACACACTGATCGCAGACAGGTAGATCAGGAGAAATTCGCACGGTGGGACGGCTTGTGCGCTCACTCTGCTTAATGACAAAGTTGTGGAATCCAACGGCAGGGACCGGTGCGACGTCGATGGCCACGATACGCGACGCGGGTGGCGCTTCAGCCTTCAAGCGTCGCAGGAACTCCTGGAGGATCGGATCATCCCCTTCAAGATGAATGGAAACGCCATCCTCCCCATTGAGCACCCATCCGCAAAGATGAAGCTCGGAGGCAATGCGATAAACAAAGGGGCGGAAGCCTACCCCTTGCACCACGCCGCGGACTTTGATCAGACAGGCGCCGGACATCCGTTGTACCGATTGAACCGTACCAGGTCAACGATACTTGAAGACGTCAGAATTACAGGCTAAATTTCGGCGAGAGCACTCGTTGAGTGGTTACGGCAAACCGTCCATCGCTCCTCTTTGCGAGGAACTGGTAAGCTCGTTCGGACGCGAGCATGAATCACGTATACGATGCGGTTGTTCTTGGAGCGGGTGCAGCGGGCCTGATGTGCGCCATTGAAGCAGGCAAGCGTGGGCGCCGGGTTCTGGTCCTCGAGCACGCGGATCGTGTAGGGAAGAAAATCCTGATCTCCGGTGGCGGCAGGTGTAACTTCACCAACCTGCATACAGGCCCGGACAACTTCATTTCGGCAAATCCTCATTTTGCCAAGTCGGCGCTGGCTCGTTATTCCCCCGAGGCATTTCTCAAGCTGGTCGAAAAGCACCGTATTGCATATCACGAAAAGAAGCTTGGCCAGTTGTTCTGCGATCGCTCGGCCACTGACATAGTCGCGATGCTCGAGGAGGAGTGCCGCGCCGCCGGGGTTGAAATCCGCTTGAACATGACTGTCCGCGATGTGCGGAAGAACGAACAGTTCATGTTAGAAGCGAAGAGTGTGGCGGGCGAAACCGAGAGCTTCACCGCTCCCCGGTTGGTGGTTGCGACGGGAGGACTGTCGATCGCAAAAATTGGCGCGACATCGTTTGGATATGATCTGGCCCGGCAATTCGGGTTGAAGCTTCAGCCAACTCGAGCCGCCCTGGTCCCACTGGAGTTTAGTGAATCGGAACGCAAGCGGTGGTGCGATCTAGCCGGAGTCTCGACGGAAGTGATCGCTTCGACGCCGGGAGGGAAGCAGTCGTTCCGCGAAAAAATGCTGTTCACGCATCGCGGACTGAGTGGCCCCGCGATTTTGCAAATTTCCTCTTATTGGGATGGCAAACAGGCTCTTGTGCTTGACCTCGCTCCCGGTCTCGATCTGAAGGCGCCTTTACAGGCGCGCGGGCCACGGGATCAATCGAGTTGGAAAACGTTGCTGCGAGAGACTCTTCCCAAGCGTTTGGCCGATCGATGGCTTCAAAGATATCCTCCAGCGGGAAATTCGGACCGCGCCTTGGCCGATGCCGAAGAAAAGTTGCACGCATGGGAAGTGAAACCCGAAGGAACGGAAGGTTATGGCAAAGCGGAAGTGACTGCCGGGGGAGTTGATACCGACGAACTATCGGCCCGGACGATGGAATGCCGCAAAGTGCCGGGCCTTTTCTTTATCGGAGAGGTCGTGGATGTGACAGGCCAACTCGGGGGATTTAATTTCCAGTGGGCGTGGGCGTCGGGATTTTGCGCCGGACAAGCAATCTAATCAGCGCGGCGAACGGACTTAGAACTCGGCGCCTTCTTGCATAAACGGCATGCGAGCTAGAATTTCGGCGGCCTGTTCAAGCTTTTTGAGGTCTTCCGCGGAAAAGTCAGCGCCTGCCATTTTTGGATCAAGTCCTTTGCGTGAGACCTGTACCGTACCCAGGACCTTGTCGCCCGTGGCCACCGGGACCGACATGATTTTCTGAATTGGCATCTGCTCCAGGCTTTTTTCTTCCTCGCCACCGCCGGAAAGTTTCACGGCTTCAAACAAGCTCACATGTTTCACGCGCATGAAAGAATTCGAGAGGAGTGGAGTGCGAGTTGTTGCGGTACGCGCGGCCACTGCCGAGCCGCTCATCGGCAGTACACCAGCAGCGCGCAGTTCAACCGGGAAAATGAAGCGCAGGCTGCCTTTTTCCTGTCTTAGGAGGGCGATCTCGCTGCGCCGGACATGCAGCATCTTGGCAAGTTTCAAGCATACTTGCTCGGAGCTGGGCGTCGTCGAAATCATGGACTCCAATTCGACCAGTTCCGCTTTAGCGGCGTTCCTGGCGACAGCTTGAGAGGTGGAAGACATAGTTTTACATTCGTCCGTTCTCCTCTATCGTGCCGCCGTCGGTGACCGTTCGACAAGTTACCAGAGTACTTTGCCCGCAATCGTAAGAACGTGCGTTGCGAGTGTCTTGCGGCGCATATAAGCCTAATTCTTATGCGCCGCAGAAAATTTTTCGATGCCAATTCCGCACAATTCCACAGCGGTACGCGGTATCATTAGCACATCATCCGCACTCACCAGAATGGCGCGTAAAGAGTAAAAACTTATGTCTTTGCTTCAACACGTTAAACCATTACTGGAATTACATATCTGTAAGGAGTACAGCATGGCTCGTAAAACAAGTGGCACCCCTTCAACCCGAAGCAAGAAAACAAAGGCAACTACAGAGACTCCGGAAGTGCAACCGGTTGCGGCACATGTAACTCCCGAAGTGCGTCCGGAGGTTCGCAGCAACGTCACTCCGATCAATGTCACACCGATCAACGTGGCGACAAAAAAGACGAGCGTCGATATGGAGCACGAAATCCGCACTCGTGCCTACGAACTCTATCTGGAACGGAAGGGTGCCGCGGGCGATCCAGCCCTGGATTGGCTCAAAGCGGAACGTGAGGTCCGTGCGCGATATGCAGGGCAGAGCCAGTCTGCATTAGCGGCCGGACAGGGCCGGATCTAACGATCCGGTTCGATCTGTGACGGGTAGCGCTTCAGAAATCGGCTTCCACCAAGCCGAAAAGGGTTCAGCGCGCAATTTCGAATAAGAAATTCCCCAGCGGTCGAGTTCCGACAAAACCTCAACCACGGCGGCGGCTGCCGCATTGCGGGCGGCCTCGCTCAAACTCGTCCCAACTTCGTATTGCTCGCCCGTGATGCCGATCAACAGAATTTCTTGCGGACCTTCGCCGGCCAGCTCTGCAATCAGCAATGATTCTGAAAGCGCAGGGGAATGAGGATCCATCCGCACAGGCGCGGGACCGTGGCGGAGGATGTCTTCTTTCCGATAAAGGGTGACGGTTCCGGCAGGAGCGTTGTTGGAAACCGAGTCGATAAGGATGAGCGCGTGGATGCCGGAGAGGTGGGCGACTAGATCAAGGCCTGGGGTCCCGAGATCGGCAACCGTGACGCTTTCGTCGAAACTGTAGCCAGCTTCCAGGATGCCGGCAACGTAGGGTCCAACGCCGTCGTCCCCCAGTAGCACGCAGCCGATTCCGCCAATAGTTATTTTCTTCACAGCACCTTTACGCGGGCAATCTGCCGTCCCGACGGATCGAACGTATGGCATGCGCACGCCATGCAGGGGTCGAAAGAGTGCACAGTTCTGAGCACTTCCAGCGGCTCCTCGGGGCGAGCGAGAGGAGTGTGCAGCAGGGAAGCCTCGTATGGTCCGTGCGCGCCGGACGCATCGCGTGGGCTGGCATTCCAGGTTGAGGGAACGACGGCTTGGTAATTCTTGATTTTCCCATCGTTGATGACTACCCAATGAGAAAGCGTTCCGCGGGGAGCTTCATGCGTACCCACGCCTTCGATTTCGCCGGAAGGGAACATCGGCGGGTTGTAGACGGACAAATCGCCCTTCGAGATGTTATCCACCAACAATTGCCAGTGCTTCTGGGCGAGTTCGCCGAGCATGGCGGCGCGAATCGCGCGAGCCGCATGGCGACCCAGCGTGGAATGCATCAGCGCAGGGGTAGCGTTCACTTTTGCGATAGCCGATACCTGGCCAAGCGCTAAATCCGCATACTTCCGGGTCAAGGCATGTCCCTGGGCATAACCGACTAGCACCTGCGCCAGTGGGCCAACTTGCATCGGGTGTCCATTGAAGCGCGGAGACTTCACCCATGAATACTTCTTGTCTCCGTCCCACTGCGTAAACTGCGGTTCGGTTTCACCCTTCCAAGGATGAAGTGGACGATCGCCCTGATAGTAAGCGTGAGTTACATCTTCTGTGACGCCTTGGCGGAAAGCCGGGTCCGAAGCGGTTGCGAACCCTTGTACGCCCGCGATATTGCCGTTCATGATGACGCCGCCCGGCAGATCATAAGCGGATGCATGGCTGTCGAGCGGAAGATCGGGAACAGCGAGGTAGTTTG
This sequence comes from uncultured Acidobacteriaceae bacterium, assembly GCA_963822545.1. Taxonomy (GTDB): domain Bacteria; phylum Acidobacteriota; class Terriglobia; order Terriglobales; family Acidobacteriaceae; genus Acidiflorens. The sequence goes on along the minus strand of CAWGIB010000004.1, from coordinate 92,221 downwards.
TGACGCCGCTTCCGATTTTGAACCACTCCGGATACATCGCCGCAACAGCACAAACGTCAATCAGGTAAACCTCGTTGATGAAGCGCACGACTTCGTCGAGCAGGGTACGGATCGTCTCGAGCTTATCCATGCTCAATGCGCTCTGGCTGTCTAGGTCGATGGCGTTGGCTACACCGCCGACGACCAGGTTCTGAATGTGCGGCGTCTTCGATCCGAGCATTCCTACTACCTGCAGCGCCTTGCGCTGGTACTCCAGCGCCTGGATGTAGTGAGTAAACGCGAGCAGGTTCACTTCGGGGGAGAGATGCATGGCCGGATGGCCCCAGTAGCCATTCTGGAAGATTCCGAGCTGGCCGCTGGCGGCAACGGCTTTTACTTTATCTTGCGCAGCTTTCAATTCGTTGCGCGAATTGCGAGTCCAGGGCGAGAGACTCTCGGCCAGCTTCGACGTGGCGGCAGGGTCTGCCTTCGGGATCTGAAGAATGTCGACCCAGTCGAGCGCGGACAACTGATAGAAGTGCACGATGTGATCGTGAAGGGCGTGCGCAATCAAAATCAGATTGCGGACGTATTGTGCATTCGCGGGAACGGGCAGCTTGAGCGCGTCTTCGACGGCGCGCACGCTCGCCATCGCGTGAACGGTGGTGCATACGCCGCAGAAGCGCTGCGTAAACATCCATGCGTCCCGGGGGTCGCGGCCGCGAAGAATCGTCTCAATGCCGCGCCACATGGTGCATGACGCCCAGGAATTGCTGACGACGTTGTTCTCAACCTCCACGTCGATGCGGAGGTGACCTTCGATGCGAGTAATCGGATCAATCGTGATTCGTTTGGACATAGTTCCTGCTATCAGTCGGAGTTAGTTACGATTTTTTCGTCTTCACCAAAGTGTCCGTACTTGAAATACCCGGTCCAACGGATGTAGGGCCGGCGGAAGCGGAAGTAGCTTGCCATGTCATGCCATACGTAGAGCGGAGCGGGCAGGATGGCCAGGCGTTTAACAGCGACCAGAAATCCAGCGATTCCCATTGCAATGAAGCCAACGGAAACGAGAATTTCGATGGTGGCCGGGAAGTACAAAGCTTCCGGATTGGGACGGAATGCCAGTGTGGTCGGGCTAAAGCGGTAGAGCATACCTCCCAGCGAACTGAGGATGTAGCCCTGAAACATCGTGTGTTTGGCATGAGTGCTCAGCGATTTCCGGAGCAGCCAGCCGCCACCCAGAACAGCGAGCATTTCGAGCCAGAAGACGCCGGCAAAACGGTCGAAGTGGAAAGCGGTGCCGAGAACGCCTCGAAAGATGATGTCGACAATCCGTAAACCAGCCCACCCAAAGATGAGCCATTGGGTGATCTGGGCTGCGTCGTCGAGCACTTCCATATCCATGGCGCGCTTCCAGATGAGGCAGCAGAGCATGGTCACCCCCGCTACGCAGCCGAACGACATGAAGCATGCAGCTCCCAGATAGAGAAGGGGAAGGAACGGAGTCTGCCACAAGGGATGAACTCGTTCTCCAGCCAGCAGCATTAACGCGCCCAGGGACGACTGGTGCATGCCGGGGAGCAGGTAGGCAAGCGCGATGACCCATGGAAAAACGGAATGCAGTCGCTTTTCAATCTTCTCGACGCCAGGACGCAGTCGGGAATCGAAATACCAGAGGCGTTCAAGCAGTGGGGGAAGATTCTCAACCGCCAGAGGGATCATCGCGTAAATCGACATGCAGATGGCAACTTCCGCGAGCGGAGAATGCATGTTCCATTTCCAAGGGAAAACGATCCAGTAGAAATTCCAGGGGCGTCCAGCATCGATGCCGAGCAGAAGAAGTCCGCATGCGTATGCAAGAAAGCTCGTGAGGAGCGCCATGCGCATTAGGGAGTGGAGCCTCTTGCGGCGGAATACCCAGGCTGCGATGCCGACGGCAAATGCTCCCGAACCGAGCGCGGTGAGCACCATGACATTGAACGTCTTCCAGATTCCCCAACCATAAGCGTCATTCATGCCGCTTACCGGACCAAGCCCTGCCAGTTCGCGATAGCCGGTAAGGACGAGCGCCACCATGGTGAGGGCGACGAGCGCGAGGAAAAACCGCGTTACGACGGGGAAGCCGTATACCGGTACTGCGCGCTCCCAACGCTCTTCGCTTTTGGGAGATCCGGCATTTCCGGCCACAGTGGCGATGCTGTTCATAATTGCGCCCTCAATCCGGTTTCTTTCTCGCGCTCATGGGCTTCTTCTTCATGGCCGTGCAGGCTCTTGCGGATTACCTGTACCAGGCCCACATACAGCAGAGCGGGCAACGCGAAGTACTGATAAAGCCGTTTCTGCCAACGCAGGGTTCTTTCGGGAATGGATTCTTTACCAAGTTCGGGAAGGCCGAGGTCTTCGAAGGGAACACGGGAAAGGTAGAGAGCCTGAGTACCACCGTTGTCGGTTTCCCCGTACACTTTATTTTGGTAATAGCGTCGCGGATTTTCCCGGATGCGGCGTTTCGCCTCCGTCAGCAGGACAGTACGCGGTCCGAAGATGACGGCGCCCGTCGGACAAACTGTCGTGCATCCCGGCTTCAGTCCCTTCTCCAAGCGCGTGCTGCACAGTTCACATTTGGTGACGATGGGGTTGTAACCCTGCCATTGGAATCGCGGAACGTGATATGGGCAGGTGATCGTGCAATAGCGGCAACCGATGCATTTGTTCGCGGTCCAGGTGACGATGCCGGTTTCGGAATCTTTGTGCAGGGCTTGGAAAGGGCATCCGGCGGCGCAAGCCGGATCAAGACACTGCATGCACTGGCGTTTTACGAAAGATGCTGGGGAGCCATCGGTGGGCTTGTAAAGCTTGATGATGTTGCGGGTTTGCTCGTTGAGGTCGGTGGGCGCCAGATGCAAGCCATCGCCGCGCGTGTCGGGTGGCGTGTCATTGGCTTCGGCACAAGCTGCTACGCAAGCCTTGCAGCCGATACAGATTGTCGCGTCGTAAAGAAGCCCGATAGCTGCGCTGGGAAGAGGCACTTCGCTCGGAGATGCGGCGCTCTCCGCGTGCAGTGGTTCGCTGCCCATACTCACCGCGATAGCGGCCGGGACGCCCGTCTTGGCGATAGATGAGATCAGGTCTCGCCGAGTGATGGCCACGTTATTCCTCTTTCTTTTCCGCGGATGAGGTCTTCGCGGCGTGTGCGCGATCCACTGTGATTCGCTCGACACCTGCCTCTTCGCTGCTGCGGAAGCGCTGGGAAGCGACCCAGGAAGCGGCTCCAGTGGCGCCTGCGATGGCGCCCACCAGTACCGCGGCCCCGGTCTTGATTTGTCCCGCCCCGCTGTAGATCGGTGGATACGTGTCAGGAGGAGTCGCGAGATGGATCGGCACGGTATCGATCGTGGCCATCCTCCAGACCACGTTCTTTTCAGTGCATCCGAGGCAGGGAGCGCCGATACCGATCGGCCAGACTCCCGGCGTCTCGTTAAAGTGCCGAGTTGAGCAGGCGGCATGCGTTACTGGGCCCTTGCAACCCAGCTTGTAAAGGCACCAGCCCGCACGGTGACCGGCGTCTCCGTAAGAGTAGGCATAACGTCCCGCATCGAAATGCGCGCGCCGAGGGCAGTTCTCATGGATCACGCGCTCGTAGGCGAAGATTGGACGATGCAACTCATCGAGCGCGGGCAGCTTGTTCATCGTGACGTACTCGAGCACCACCGCCAGCAGCGTGTAAGGATTGGGAGGGCATCCGGGCAGATTCACAATCGGCTTGCCAGAAATTACCGTGTCGACGCCTACCGCTCCCGTTGGGTTCGGATCGGAAGAAGCAACGCCGCCCCATGATGCGCAAGATCCCATGGCGATCACTGCCGCGGCTTTCGACGCGACCTCTTTAATCACCTGAACCGCCGGACGTCCACCGAGCTGCATGTAGACGCCGTCGTCGCGAGTCGGGATCGAGCCTTCAATTACGAGGACGTACTTGCCGGCATTATCATTCATCGCCTGACGGAGAGCGGCTTCGGCCTGCGCTCCCGAGGCCGCCATCAGCGTTTCGTGATAATCGAGAGATATGATGTCGAGAATCAGGTGCGCGGCATCGGGGGCTGATGTTCGCAGCAAAGTTTCCGTGCAGCCGGTGCAGTCCTGAAAGTGCAGCCAGATGACGGAGGGGCGGCGCGCTTTGCCGATCTTGGCCGCGACTTCAGCCACTGATCCAGCTTTAGTGAGCGCCAAGCCCGCGGGTGCCGCGGCCACAATTACTGAGCACAAGCGCAAAAAATCGCGCCGGGAAACTCCCGACGCTTCCAGATGAGACTGGATCGTGTTCTCGGTCTTGACAGAGCTCGCCATCGCGGACTCCTAATGAAATTTTGATTGGGCTGATGGCGGGTGCCTGAACTCAGCTCATGACGCCTCAGGTGCAGCATTTTTTCGGCGTTGTGGCATCTTCTGCCGGAGCAGGCGGTCGCGAATATGAGAGAGATCACGCTTCGACGTGTGTTATGACCAAACCTCGAGTGAGCCACATCACATTTGGGGGTAGTGGCGTCGAAAAACGTGAAGAACAGGTCCGATCAGAGGCAGTTCACGGAGTGCCCGTAGAGCGGCATTGCGAACTGCGCGCCCTTACTGCTGAACCGCTTGAATCAGCGCGGGGCGGACCTGCTCGTGCTGGATCTCCGAGGCATCCCATCCGCCGCCTAGCGCCTTAACTAGGTAGACGGAAGTGACCATCTGCTGTCCCAGCAACTGGGTCGCGAGACGTTCATTTGTCAACAGCGTGGATTGTGCGGTGATCACATCAAGATAGGTCGTGACTCCCCCGACGTAGCGGTTGTTCGCAATATCGAGAGCGCGGCGCGAGGCGTCGACCGCCGTCTGCTGAGTTTTGGCGGCCTGATCAAGCATCTTCAGTCCCGAAAGTCCGTCTTCAACCTGCTGAAAGGCTTCCAGCACGGATTCGCGATAGGTGGCTACCGATTCGTCGTAGGTAGCACGTGTAAGGGCGAGGTTTGCGCGATTACGCCCGCCGTTCACGATCGGTTGCAGAATATCGCCGCCGATTGCCCAGAAGGCGCTTGGAGCGCTGAGCAGGCTGGCCATATCGCTGCTTTGCCAGCCACCGCCTCCGCTCAACGTGATGTGCGGATAGAACGCCGCCATCGCAACTCCGACCTGCGCATTTTCGGAAGCCATATGTCGCTCATTGGTAGCCACGTCGGGACGCCGCTCTAGAACTTCAGAAGGAACTCCTATGGGAACGGGTGGGGGAGTGGCATCAAACGGCGCCTCGGCAAGACTGAATGTGGACGCCGGCTTACCGGTCAACACGGCGATGGCATGCTCATATTGCGCGCGCTGCTGCAAAACCAGTTGAAGCTGAGTCGCAGTCGAATCAAGGAGAGCTTGTTGCTGCGCCAAGTCCAAGCCGTTTGCAACTCCACCCTCATGACGTCGACTGACCAGGTCCAGACCTTTTTGCTGGATGTCCACGGATTCACGGACTACGCCCGCTTCACGATCCAGTTCGCGCAGGTTGAAATAATCGGCGGCAAGTTCGGCGGTGAGTACAAGTCTGACATTCCCAAGGTCGGCGGCGCTTGCCTGGAGCGAAGCATTAGACGCCTCAAGATTGCGGCGCACCCTGCCAAATAAGTCGACTTCATAATTGACAGAGAAAGGAATGGTGAAAACATTTTGAGTCACAGGAGTCAGCGCAACGGTCGAACCCGAAGGCGGGCGATTGCCGGAGAGGAGTTCGCGTTGTCCACTTGGGTCGGCATTCACCGTCGGGAAGTACGCGGAGGTAGCGATGCGGGCCGCCGATCGCGCCTGCGAAAGCCGGTCTTGAGCCGCAGCCAGCGACTGGTTGGCCAGCACAAGTTCCCTCTCGAGGCGATCCAGTTCGGCGTCGTGATAAATCTGCCACCAATCGCCCTTTGGAATCTCGTCCTTCGGCGTTGCCATCTGCCACGGACCCTGGCCCTTCCAGGTATCGGGAACCGAAGCAGTAGGGCGTTTATAATTCGGCCCCACTGCGCAGCTGCTCAACACGAGCGCGCTGAGCGCAGAGGCAGCAACGGCAATTCGCCTTACGACCGACAGCCTTGAGAAACAACGCATCACGAATGACTGCCCCCTTGGCTTTGCGGCGCGACATGCACTTGTTGCCCGGCGCTGAGTGAGTCAGACGGATTAATAATGACGCGATCGGATGGTTCGAGGCCGCCGAGAATTTCAATCGTGTTTCCGAAGTCTCGCCCAATCTGGATGGAGCGTAATTCGATTTTGTCGTCCTTGCCCACAACTGCCGCCTGGGGGCCTTCGGCGCGGAACAGCATCGCATTCACCGGGATCGTGATTCTGGGAACGGTATTGCCGACCGAAAAGTGCACCTGTCCGAACGAACCAGGCAGTAATTTGCCATCCTTGTTAGGGACGTCCACTTCCGTATTCAAAGTACGGGTCGCAGGATCGATGGCGTCAGCCGTACGCGCGATTGTGCCCATAAACTTCTGCCCGGGGAATTCCTGAAGAGTGACAGCAGCCTTAAGACCAACCTTCATGCTGGGCGCGTAGGACTGCGGTACATTCACGAACACGCGCAATGGATCGACGCGCGCGAGATCGAAAAGCTCTCTGCCGGCGGCTTGCGCACCCGCATTGATCAAGGCCCCGGGATCAACTGTGCGGCGGGTTAGAACGCCCGAAAAGGGAGCGTACACATTCTTGAATGACTCCATTTGTTCGAGGCGACGGACATTCGCGTCGGAAGCAGCGAGATTCGCCTGCGCCTGCGTGTAGCCGCTTTCCTGCTGGTCTGCTTCCTGCTGTGAAACCGAATCGCTTTTGCGGAGGTTCGCCCAGCGATCTGCGGAAATCTTGGCCAATCCCAGCGCCGCTTTGATCTGCTCACGATTGGCGCGCGCCTGCGAGAGTTCCTGATCCACTTCAGGAGTGTCGATCGACGCGAGGAGCTCTCCTTTCTCTACTTTGCTTCCGATGTCCTTGTTCCAGCGCAGCAGGTAGCCAGTGGTGCGGGCAAAAATGGGCGATTCTTCAAAAGCTTGAAGATTGGCGGGTAGAACAAGCTCGTCATTGCCGGCTTCGCTGGTTGGCTGGATCACGGCGACAGTCGGAACCGCCTCCTGCTCAGTCTCTTTCGCGAGCGCGTCGGTCTCACCCTTTCTGGTGAGGAACGTAATCACGCCGGCTGTGAGCAACACGAGCAGGATCGCGCCGATCAGAATTTTGCCGCGGCTCGCCGGAGCTGGCGGAACGTCAGGCGGCCGCTCAATCTCCGCGTGAACAGGATGTTCCTGGTTCCGCGTCTCGTTAGGTTCCGTCATGTCCGGTGGTCTTTGTACTGACATAAGCTTTCTCCACAAACCTCTATTTCTGTTGTGCCTGCAGCCGTGCCTGGCGACGGCCATGAATCATCGTGAACACACTCGGGACAAAAAACAAAGTCGCCACCGTGGCAAAGAGCAATCCACCGATAACGGCTCGGCCCAAAGGAGCATTCTGTTCGCCGCCTTCTCCGAAACCAAGCGCCATTGGAACCATGCCGATAATCATGGCAAGTGCGGTCATGAGTACGGGCCGCATACGGGTGTAGCCCGCTTCAATCGCAGCCTGCAATGCCGGTACTCCCATATCCATGCGATCGCGCGCGAACGAAACCATCAAAATGGAGTTTGCTGTAGCCACTCCCATGCACATGACCGCTCCCGTCAAAGACGGGACGCTGAGCGTCGTGCGAGTCACCAGCAGGAACCAGCAAATTCCGGCCAACGCGCCCGGCAAAGCGGTGATGATGATGAACGGATCGAGCCAGGACTGGAAATTCACCACAATAAGAAGATAGACGAGCACGATCGCGCCAAGTAAGCCCACACCCAGGCCAAAAAATGAGGACCGCATGGTTTGTACTTGTCCGCGCACGGTTAAAGTTGTGCCGCGTGGCAGGTGGTCCTGGAAAGGCTTCAGAGCTTTCATGATATCGGAAGCCACGCCGCCGAGATCGCGCGACTGCGTGGCGGCGTAGACGTCAATGACGGGCTGCACGTTGTAGTGGCTGATGACCGCTGGCCGGGCTGCTGGACTTAACACCGCGAGATTCCCAAGCACCTGCGACCCCGCGGCCGTCGGACTGTTCACCGTGGTGTTCATCAAATCCTGCACCGACGTCATGTGGTACTGCGGCGTCTGGATGGCAATTGGATAACTTACGCCATTTTTCGGATTCAGCCAGAAATTGGGCGCGGTCTGAAAGCTGCCGCTCAACGTGATCAACACACTTTGCGCTACGTCGCGGGCGTTCAATCCGACCTGGTTGATTCTGGTGCGATCCATGTCGAGATAAAGCGTGGGCAAGCTCATCATCTGCTGTACGTGGACGTCGGCCGTGCCGGGAATCTGGCGAACCTGGTTGGCGATTTTCTGGCCAATCTCGTAGTTCGAGCGGATGTCGGCACCCACGATCTGGATGTCGATCGGAGCCGGCAAGCCGAAATTCAGAATCTGCGAGACGATGTCTGCCGGCTGGAAAAAGAATTCCACGCCCGGGAAACGCGATGGAAGGTCTCGTCGCAACCTCTTGATGTATTGGGCAGTGGGATGATGATGCTCGGCGTTCAGCGACACCAGAATTTCAGCATCGCCGGTACCGATCACACCCGAGTTGCCGTAGGACAAGTTGATACCCGAATAGGGGACGCCGATGTTGTCGAGGACAGTCTCCATTTCGTCTTTTGGAATCGTATCCCGCAATACGCGTCTCAACCTGATCGCACAGGCGGGCTGTTTCTTCCACGCGCAGGCCTGGACGTGCCCGGAAGTGCAAACGAATCAAGCCGGCGTCGACTTGCGGGAAGAAATCCTGCCCAAGGAAGAAGACCAGTCCCATCGAAAGAACGCAAAAAATAATGAAACACGCAGCAAAAACGCCGCGATTCTCAAGGGTGGTTTCGAGCAGTTGCTGGTAGCTGGTCCGAAAGCGATCGAATCCTCGCTCAAAGCCGCGTTGAAATCTTCCCAGAAAACTTGTCGGTTGCGCCGCCCGGTGCTCATGGCCTCGCATGATGTACATAACCATGGTGGGAATGAGAGTGCGGGAGAGGAGATAGGACGCGAGCATGGCGAAGCAGACAGCTTCCGCCATCGGAACGAAAAGAAAACGTGCAACTCCGGTCAGGAAAAACATCGGGACAAAGACGATGCAGATGCAGAGCGTGGAAACGAACGCAGGCACCGCAATTTGCGATGCTCCGTCTAAGATGGCCTGCTTCATTTCCTTGCCCATGGCAAGGTTGCGCTCAATATTTTCGATTTCCACGGTCGCGTCGTCGACCAGAATTCCGACAGCGAGTGCGAGTCCTCCGAGCGTCATGATGTTGATCGTCTCGCCGAGCGCGCTGAAAAGAAGCAGGGAGACAAAAATCGAGAGCGGAATGGAAATCGCGATGATCACAGTCGGGCGCCAGTCGCCGAGGAAAAGCAGGATCATGGCCGCCGTCAACAAGGCGGCAGTCAGGCCTTCCCGCATCACGCCCTGAATCGACGCACGCACGAACAGCGACTGATCGAACAACGCCTTGATGTTCATTTCCGGCGGCAACTGCTAAGCCGCCAGCGGAACCATGGCTTTGATCGCATTTACCACCGTCAGCGTCGACCCGCCCAGCTTGTAAATCGACATCAGCACGCCGCGCACGCCGTCCTGTCGCACGATGTTGGTCTGTGGCGCAAAGCCGTCGCGCACATGGGCGACATCCCTCATATAAAGCGTGGAGCCATTCGAGGTCTTTACCGGGAGGTCGTTCAGTTCGCTCACCGTCCGCGGAGTCCCATTCATCTCCACGTTGTATTCGGTCGGACCAATTTTGGCGGTGCCGGCCGGCAGAATGAGGTTCTGGGCTGCAACGGCGTTCACGATATCCGAGGGCGTGAGCCCATATGCCTGCAGCTTCGCGGAATCCAGATCGACCTGCACTTGCCGCGGCTTGCCGCCATAAGGATAAGGAGTCGCCTGCTCCTTGCACGGTAGTCAGCTGCGTCCGCAGGAAATTCTGGCCAAGATCGAATAGCTGCTGTTCGGGCAGAGTCTTGCTGCTCAAGCCCAGCTGCACCACAGGAGTGGAAGACGCGGTGTACGTAATCACGAGCGGCGGTGTCGTGCCTGCGGGCAGCCCGCGAAGGACTGTCTGGCACATGCCCGTGACCTGCGTCATCGCCATCGGAATGTTGACGCCCGGGCGGAAGAAGATCTTGATAACGGCGATGCCGTTTAGCGATTGCGATTCCTGATGCTCGATGTCATTGACCGTGACCGTAAAACCTCGCTCGGAGTTAGTCACGATGCGGTCCGCCATTTCGCCGGGTGCGAGCCCGGTGTAGTTCCAGACCACGCTGATCACGGGAATGTTGATGTCAGGGAAGATGTCGACCGGAGTGCGCAGGATCGTAATCGGCGTAAGGATGATGATTAGGAGTGCCATCACCACAAACGTATAAGGGCGCCGAAGCGCTAAAGCGACTATCCACATAAGGCTTGCAACTTCTTCTGAACAGAAACCGCCGACGGAATCAAGAGCGTTTGCGTTGCGCGGCCCCCACGGTCCGCAATGTATTTGGAATAGATTCAAAACAATACGTTTCGGATTTAAATTATAATAGAATTCGCTTATGGCGCAAAATCCCACTGCTGTTGACGTCGCGGGTAACGGATCCAATGGGAAACGGCTCCCCCGGACGACCCCGCAGCGAGCAGTCCAGACAGGCGATTCTGCGCAGCACGGTGAAATTTCTGGAACGGGAAGGCGGATTTCCGGAACTCAGCATCGAGGCCGTCGCCGCCGATGCGAATGTGAGCAAAGCCACCGTTTACCGGTGGTGGCCAACTAAGGCGGCACTCGTCGCCGATGCTTTCTCTACGAGTTCTGAGCAGGAACTTCAATTCATCGATACCGGCTCCTTGCTGGGCGATATGACGCGGCAGATGCGGCGAGTCATTCGCGTCTTTCTATCGCCGCGCGGCAAGGTTGTGGCCGCATTGCTCGCGGGCGGTCAATCCGATCCTGAACTGATTGAGGCTTTTCGCGAAAGATTCCTCTGGCCGAGACGCAGGCAGGCCTACCAGACACTGCAGCGCGGAATCGACCGCGGCGAATTGGCCCGGGATTGCGACCTCAATCTGCTGCTGGATGCGTTGTATGGCCCAATTTACATGCGATTCCTGATTCGTCACGCCGAACTTCGCGAAGATTTTGCCGATGAAATCTGCGGAGTCGTCCTGCATAGCTGCGAGAAGATCCCGTCCAAGTCGCGGTGAGCGTCGCCAGCGAAACGACAAGCTGACATCTACATGATGACTCTTCGGTCGGTTTTCTACCGGGTTCCGTCTATTGCCATCTTCTGTGCCCCGGATTAGTATTTTTCTAATTCATCAGTCCTAGGGGACTTCTCTTCACATACTCGGATTTCACGAAATCGTTTTGAATCAACTTTCGTTGTCCAGCTTTGGTATTCCAAGGAGGAATTATGGGAATCGCGATTTCCCCGAATCAGCTCGACCCACACGTCACCGAATTTCTGGAAAAGCCCCGCAAGATGTTGATTAATGGAAAATGGGTCGACGCCATCTCCGGCAAGACTTTCCCAACCTACAATCCGGCGACCGGCGAAGTTTTGGCCCAAGTTGCGGAAGGTGACAAGCAGGATATCGACGCCGCCGTAAAAGCGGCGCGCCAAGCGTTTGACAGCGGCCCGTGGTCGAAGATGAGCGCCTCCGAGCGTGGCAAGCTGATCTGGAAACTTGCCGACTTGCTCGAACAGAACCTCGAAGAGTTCGCCGTGCTCGAAACACTCGACAACGGCAAACCTCTCACTGTTTCGCGCGCCGCCGACGTGCCCCTCGCCGTTGACATGTTCCGCTACATGGCCGGTTGGGCCACCAAATTGGAAGGTACGACAATTCCGCTTTCTGTTCCCTACACACCCGGAGTTCAGTATCACGCGTACACGCTGCGCGAGCCAGTCGGCGTAGTCGGCCAGATCATCCCGTGGAACTTCCCGCTCCTGATGGCTTCCTGGAAACTTGCTCCTGCGCTGGCGGCCGGATGCACCGTCATTCTGAAGCCCGCCGAGCAGACGCCGCTCACTGCGCTCCGTCTTGGACAACTCTTCGCCGAAGCCGGATTCCCTGATGGCGTAGTCAACATCGTACCCGGCTACGGAGAAACCGCCGGAGCCGCTCTTGCAGCTCACGAGGAGGTCGACAAGATCGCCTTCACGGGATCGACCGAAGTCGGCAAGCTGATCGTCCACGCTGCCACCGGAAATCTGAAGAAGGTCTCTCTCGAATTGGGCGGCAAATCGCCCAATGTCGTATTCCAGGATTCCGACCTTGACACTGCCATCGCGGGTTCCGCAAGCGCTGTCTTCTTCAATCAAGGACAGGTCTGCTGCGCCGGTACGCGCCTCTATGTGGAACGCCCTGTATTCGATCAGGTTGTCGAAGGCGTCTCAGCCCGAGCCAAGAAAATTAAAGTCGGATCGGGCATGGAGCCGAAAACAACAATGGGGCCGCTGGTCTCCGAAGAACAATTGCAGCGCGTCTGCAACTATCTCGAGATCGGCATGAAGGAAGGTGCAACCGCTACCGCGGGCGGAAAGAAGATGGGCGATAAAGGATACTTCGTCGAGCCCACGGTTCTCATCAATACCAAAGACGACATGCGCGTCGTGCAGGAAGAAATCTTTGGACCCGTCGTCACCGCGATTCCTTTCGACAATCCCGAAGAGTTGATCCCGCGTGCGAACGACACGCAGTACGGATTGGCCGCAGGCATTTGGACTAAAGACATTTCCAAAGCGCATCGCGTAGCCGCCGCTCTGCGAGCCGGCACTGTCTGGATCAACTGCTACAACATCTTCGACGCTGGCCTTCCCTTCGGAGGCTACAAACAATCCGGATGGGGCCGCGAGATGGGCAAGGACGCGCTCGAACTCTACACGCAGACCAAGGCAGTGTGCGTGCGGCTGTAGCTTTAAAGCGAAACACAATGGGGCGGGCACAAGATGCTCGCCCTGTTCTTTTGCCTACTCGTACCGCAGCGCCTCGGCCGGCAGAATTCGCGCCGCAGACCACGACGGGTAGATCGTCGCAATAAAAGAAATTCCAATCGAGACGAGCGCGGTGATCAGGCCATCCATTGGGCGCGGCGCAAACGGAACATAGTCGATCGAGTAGACCTCGGGTGAGAGCGAAATAAAGTGATAGTGTCCGCCCGCCCACGAAATCGCATAACCGAGAACCAGCCCAATTGCCGTTCCGATCACTCCGATCAGCACGCCCTGCGCAATAAACACGCGCCGGATCTGGCGGCGTTTGGTTCCGAGCGACATCAGCACTGCGATGTCCTTGGTCTTTTCCATGACCATCATCGTCAGAGAAATCAGAATATTGAGCGCGGCTACGAACACGATCAATCCGATTGTGATGTAGGTGACGACGCGCTCCAGCCGCAGCGCGCGGAAGAGCGCTTTGTTCTGCTCCATCCAGTTGGTCGTCATAAAGCCGTGTCCGGCGGCCTTTTCCAGTTGCTGTCCGACCTCACCGGCGCGATAAATATCGTCGAGCTTGAATTGAATGACCGAAATGATGTCCCCCAATCCAAACAATTGTTGGGCGTCAGAGAGGCGTATGAAGGCCCACGAGGAGTCGTAGTCGTAGAAACCGGAGTTGAAAATTCCGGAAACCCGAAACCGGATGTACTTCGGTACCATTCCAAAAGGAGTCAATTCGCCCTGGGGCGAAGTGACGAGCACGACAGATCCCACAGTTGCGCCGACTTCTTCTGCCAAGTCCTTGCCCAAAACAATGGGAGGCATCGCGGCTACTCGCGATTGAACCCCAGCCATGTCATCCGGAGATTGTGTCGCTGGAGACTGGGTTGCTGGAGATTGACTGTCCTGAGCCGGCGCGGCGCGGGCGCCCTCGCCCTCAGCCGTTGATTTCTCTTCCAACTCCGCCGCGGATCCGATGGTCACCGTCTGCAGCAAATCGCTGACTTTGCGTTCGTAACGCGGAAGCATGCCCTTCAATACCGCGCCACGCGCCCGGGGCCCCCGCGAAATCAGCACCTGCTCGTAGATCGCTGGGGCCGCCGCAACTACATGCGGCTCTTTCTCCAACCGCTCCAGCAGCGGTCGCCAATCGGTAATGCCGTCGCTCTCCACCCGCAGCAGGCTGATGTGCGCGCTCGATCCCAAAAGCCGCGCCTGCAAATCCTGGCGAAATCCGTTGTTGATGGCGAGCGCAACGATCAGCGACGCGACTCCCGCCGCGACACCGGCAATCGAGATACCGGTAATTATGCCGATGAAAGCCTGTCGGCGTTTGGCGCGCAGGTAGCGAGTCGCAATGAAAAGTTCGAAGCGCATGAAGAACAGCTGTCAGCGATTAGTCATCAGCTGCCAGTCAAGTCGGATTATATCTGGCGACTGCCGAACATCCGCGGAAGAACGGCAGGCACCGTTCGCCGATAGGCGCGGTAAGGGTCGCCGAATCTTTTCTCCAGTTCGTTGTCTTCCATCCGGATCATGACCGCTCCGGTGACGATGGCGAAGGCGGTCAGCGCCCAGCAAACGGCGAGTCCCGTTCCGACGCTCCAGGCGAACATCTCGCAGAGATGCGCAAGATATACCGGATGTCGCACACGCGAGCGGATTCCATCGGTCACTAACTGCTGATCCGTATTTCTGCCATGAACTTCCGGGAGCCCGCCCAATTGTTTCGCGCTGAAGGTCTTGCCTGACTTGGCATAAATAGCGATTCCGGCAACGAATAAAATCGCTGCCGGAATCCAAGCCCACTCGGCCGAATAAAGGGGAATCTGCCGCCACGGCAACGTCACAAGCGCCACCGCTGCCCACATTGCGATCCACGCCGGAATCAGCACCAAATAAGGCGATCGGCGCCGGGCGCGCCAATGCTCCGCAAACGGATGAATCATGAACCAGAATGCCGGGATCGTGGAATAAACAACGCAGGCCAGCCATCCCGCGAGTTGTAAGAACGTGCGCACGGCAGAATGTTAGCAGTAGCAACGGAAGACCCTTAACGTCACTCGAGGATCGCTGTGCGGAGTTCATGGCTCGCCGCTCATGGCTCCTGATATCCTTCTTCCGCATGTCCCCCATCCTGACCAGCGTGTTGCTGGGACTGACCGCCGCCGCTGCCAATGTTTTTGGCGGCGCGATCATCGTTCAGAAGCATTGGGAAAGGTCTTACCTGCGCTATTTCGTCGCGCTTGGTGCCGGCTTCATGCTAGCCACCGCGCTGGTCGAGATGGTGCCGGAGAGTATTCAACTGCGCGGGCAACGCGCCGGATTTCTGATTCTGCTCGGCTACCTTCTCGTACATTTCTTCGAGCACACCGTTACCCCTCACTTCCACTTCGGAGAAGAGACGCACGCCGACCAGTTTGTTCACACGCACAAGGGCTATTCGGTGCTGATGGGCTTGTTGATTCACACATTCTTCGACGGGATTGCGATAGCGTCGGGATTCATCGTTTCGAACTGGCTGGGATGGATCATTTTTGTCGCGATATTTCTACACAAAATTCCGGAGGGCTTCACGATCGCGTCGGTAATGCTGGCCAGCGGCCGCAGTCGCGGCTTTGCCTGGGGAACGTCCGTGATGCTGGGCGCAGCTACCGTGGCGGGCGTGATGACGATGGCCATCTTCCATAAGGAAGTCGCTTTCGGATTGCCTTTGGCGGCGGGAGTGACAATCTACGTGGCGGCGTCGGACCTGATTCCCGAAGTGAACAAAGAGACCGGCCCAAAAATGGCGCTGCTAGTCTTCGTTGGCGCCGCCTGCATGTTTTTGCTTGATCGGTTCGTTCATATCCATTGAGGTAGGAGAAAGTTTGTGACGCTAATCGAACTCCTCTATTTCCTATTTGCCACTTTAGGGGCACTTCTTGCCGCACAGTGGGCCTATCGTCATGAAGGGCGGGTTTGGGCAGTCCTCGTTTTCGGTTTTGTGTTGGGGCTGTGTCTCTGGATTTTTTTCACGGGTTGGTTTTATCGGGTACTAGGTTTCATTCTCAAGCGACCAGATCTCAAGGATTAAAGAATCCATCGAACTTTAAATCTTGCACAAACCTTTACCCGCTGTGCCTGATGTGCATCACGTCGCCATCCTGCACGATATAGTCTTTGCCCTCTAGACGCATCGTGCCCTTTGCTCTTGCATTTGCTTCTGACCCCGCTTCCAGCAGTTGATCCCAGCGAATCGTTTCTGCGCGAATGAAGTGCTTTTCCAAATCCGAGTGAATCGCGCCGGCGCCGTTTTGCGCTCGCGTATGCGCGGGAATTGTCCATGCGCGGCATTCGTCTTCTCCAGCCGTAAAGAATGAAATCAGCCCGAGCAGGTGGTAGCTTTTGCGAATCAGTCGCGAGAGTCCGCTTTCCGTGAGGCCGTAGCTGCCGAGAAACTCCGCCGCATCTTCGTCGCTCATTTCCGCGAGTTCCGCTTCTACTTTGCCGCAGATCGCGCTGGCTCCAGCGTTTGGTCGCGATGCAACTTCGGTCAGGTTGTACTTCGCTACCGACGCTTCCAGGTCTTTACTCAGTTCGGTGCTTTCGCCAATGTTCAGTACATAGAGCATCGGCTTCTCGCTCAGAAACATGAAGCCGCGAATACGCTTTTTGTCCTCGGGCGTCATCTCCATTTCGCGCAGAGGCTTTTCTGTCTCCAAGATACGCTTTGGCCTTGATCAGCAACTCGTTTTCTTTCTCAAGTTCTGGAGTCTTCATCTTCTTCAGATCTTTTTCCAGCCGCTCCAACCGCTTTTCAATTTGACCGAGATCGCTGACCATCAGGTCGAACTCGACATTCTTGATGTCGCGCAACGGATCGATGGGACCAACGTGGGGAATCGAGTCATTCTCAAAGGCGCGCAACACGTGGATCAGCGCGTCGACCTGGCGAAGATGGCCGATATACGCCGTCTCTTTCAATGCTTCCTGGCCGATTGCGCCCACGTCTACATATTCCACCGAGGCATGTGTGAGCTTCTTCGGGTTGTAAAGCGCAGCGAGTTTATCAAGGCGCTCGTCCGGAACCTTGGCGACTCCGATGTGCGCTTCGCGCGGATTGGAATAGGCCTGTTCGGAAAGATGCGCCTTGGTAAGGATTCCGAACAGCGATGTCTTGCCCACCTGCGGCAGGCCAATAATGCCAGTTTTCATGATCAGGTCTCAGTTCTCGGTTTTCAGTTCTCAGAGGAATCAGGGATGACTTACAAGGATAAATCATCAGTCCGCCTGGAGCAGCCAGTTTCCGCCAAGGTCGCAATTCGCGTGCTAGGCTCCAAAGATGATGTCTCGCCTGGCAGGTCGATGGTTCCGATCCCTGCTTATCTTGATAGTCGTCTCGATCGTGGTCTCCGGCGCGACTTTCTCGACCGCTCAGGTTCATTCTAGGCTGGAGCCTCGCAACCGAGTCGAAAAGCGATTGAAGTCATTCAGCGACGACAACCAGATTCGGGAGGATCGGATTTATAAGTGGCTCGCAGAGTCGGGCTGCTCCAAACCGAATCTCTCCGAACAGACCCCGAAATTCGGGTTGCCGCCCAATGTGATCTGTGTTGTGCCCGGAGAAACTTCGGATGTAATTGTCGTCGGCGCGCACACAGACAAGGTCATGCGGGCGGGAGATGGAGTGGTCGATAACTGGACCGGAGCGTCATTGCTGCCAAGCCTGGTGTTCAGTTTGACCAGCGAGAAGCGGCATCACACCTTCATCTTTGTAGGTTTCACCGCTGAAGAGAGGGGCATGATCGGGTCTGCCTACTATGTCGACCATCTCAAGCCAGAACAGCGCGCCAAGATTGCGGCGATGGTCAATATGGACTCGCTCGGCCTGTCACCAACCAAGGTGTGGGAGAGTCATTCGGACAAGGTGCTGCTGGATGCCCTTGCGTCGGTCGCGCGGGCGACGAAGCTCCCAGTTTCGCCAGTAAATGTGGACAAGGTGGGAACGACCGACTCCGAATCCTTCGCTCGCTATCAGATTCCTCGCATCACTCTGCATTCGGTGACCGACGACACCATCACGGTTCTTCACTCTCCGAAGGACACGATGTCAGCCGTCAAGATGGACGATTTCTACGATAGCTACCGTTTGATCGCCGAATATCTGGCCTACCTCGATGGAGCGCTCGCTTCATCGCGAGCGGTCGAGCCTGGCAAGGCAGCCCAATAGCTTGGCTTAGTGCAAATCCTGCGCCGTCCGGAAGACGGCGAGCAATCCGATCAGCAGCACGGCCCCTTCAAAATTCTCTGACCAAACGTGGAGTCGGTCGAACTCCGCCCGCACCGGATCGTCCGTCTTGAGACTGTCGATTACGCCCGCCTGCGCTCGCAATGCGTGCATCCTCGGCGAAATCTTGAATTGGGAAATCATCGTGAGTCCCAGCATCAATACGATCAGCAAATGCCGCAGCGCCAGCGGGCGAGCGCTGCCCACCGTCATCCGGAAGTAGGACATCGACGCGATTAGAAAGACGATGCCGGAGATGATCGCCACCGTGTGCAGGATGTCGAGCGATCGGCCGACGATGGACCCGGCCACGTGTCGCGTCGGAAGAAGTCCGGGAGCGAAAACGGTGGGAGCCTCGACAAACGCGAGGAAGATCACTCCCCCGATCCATACGATAAGGGCGAGCAGCATTAGAAAACGAAGAAATGACATGCGCAGGATTATAAGCTCGCAATCCGCGCGTCCTCTTCAGTCGACAGTTGATTTGCGCCCCAGCCCCAAGCTGTCCTCGAAGCTACGCGCTTTCACTTGCCGCGATTTATCCACAACCCGGAACCAGCGCTGTCACTTGGTCGGACAGGCGACAGTGTTTAACCTCATGTTTCCCCGATCTTGTCCGAAGGGATCACACACATGCAGGGTACGTTGCGAGCTTCCGACGTTAATTTCCTGTCGCTTCCGACCGCCGTATTTTGCGTGCAGTGTGAATTGATCAGCGCTAACAACACTCCGCGTTGCCTGGCATGCGGCAGCAATGCGGTGCTCAGCCTCTCGCGTGTCCTCGGCGGATCGTTGCGCGGTCAGCAATCGGCGCACCTCATCGCGGATGCTGAACTCGACAGACTTGTGAGATCGCTGCTCCACACGGTTCCCAATGCCGACGACATCGAACTTGACCCCTCGTTGGTTCCCGATTTTGCAGCCTCCAATCTTTCGTCCCCCAGTTTTTCGGCACGCCACCACCTGCGAATTCGCCATCAGTCGGTGAGCACGCCGCGCCCAGCCTTGATCAATCCCGGCGAACTCGATCTGGAACCGGGAATCAGCATTATTGCCGAGAAGGCACAAGCCTTGACGGGCGCCACGGGCGCGGCGATTGCCTTGCGCAAAGGTGACGAGATCATTTGCCGGGCCCGCACGGGTCGAACCGCCCCGGACCTCGGAGTCCGATTGCAGACCGACCGAGGCCTTTCCGCGGAATGTGTTCGCACCGGTGAAGTACTGCTGTGCAACGATGCGGAAACGAATCCTCGGGTGGATATGGCGAGTTGCAACAGACTCGGAGTGCGTTCGATTTTGGTTGCTCCACTGCGCCACTTCCGCCGAACGCTGGGAGTTTTTGAGGTACTTTCGTCGACCGCGCACGCCTTCGACAATAATGATGTCGCGACCATGCAGTTTCTGTCGGGCATGATGGTCGCGGCGATCGCGAGGCTTTCGCGTCTCAAGCCCGACGCCAGTTCCTAAGGGGGCTTTCAGCCGTCCCCGCGAGCCGTTAACGATCACTTTCCGACCATACTTCACGATTACTGCCTGACCATGTGCTCTTCTCGTTGAAGGACTACACTAGATGCTAGTTGTGATCGCGAGGAGTTGAATGAGTTCGCCTTACGGCATTCAGATCTCTGAAAATTGTGTTATTTGCAAGCTGCGACATTCAGGCTTCTTCTGCGATCTTCCCAAACCGTCTCTCGAACATCTTGAGAAGATTAAATACGCGAGTGCATTTCCGCAGGGCGCAGTCTTGTTTGTGGAAGGGCAGGCTCCCCGCGGCGTCTATATCCTTTGTTCGGGCCGGGTAAAGCTGACCACGACCTCACGAGACGGGAAGACGCTGATCCTGCGCATCGCCCAATCCGGAGAAGTTCTTGGCCTCCATGGAACCGTTTCCGGCAAGCCTTACGAATTAACAGCCGAGACCCTGCAGCCCTGCCAGATCGACTTCATCAAGCGCGACGACTTTCTAAAATTCCTGCAAGAACATGCTGATGCTTGTCTCAGCGCCGCCCATCACCTGAGCCAGAATTGCCAGTCCGCCTATGACATGATTCGTTCGCTTGGTTTGTCGCATTCTGTTTCTGAAAAGCTGGCGCGTCTGATTTTGGAATGGGCGAGCGATGGTGAACAAACCAAGGAAGGCATTCGGATCAAAATTGCGCTTACCCATGAAGAGATTGCCCAGCTCATCGGCACATCGCGCGAAACCGTGACGCGCGTGCTTGGCGAGTTTCGTGACAAAGAGTTCGCCCAGCTTCGCGGATCAACGCTCGTGGTTCGCAACAAAGCGGCATTGGAAAAGTTAATCGGCGCCTGAGCCGGCTCTTTATTTCGCTGCTATCCTGAGTTTCTTGTCCTGATCCTCCAAATCTCACGGCACCTCTCCTTTGCCATCTGCCCGGGAGATTGCAGCACAGGTCCGCACCAAAGCCGTTTCTCCGGTTGAGGTCGCGCGCAGTCATCTTGAGCGCATCGAGCGTCTCAATCCATCACTGAACGCATTTGTAGACTGTCAGCCGGAAGCCATTCTTTCCCAGGCGCGCGAGCAGGAGCAGGCGGTCATGCGTGGCGACGATCTCGGACCGCTCCATGGCGTACCCATCTCCATCAAGTCTTCGATCGATGTCGCCGGACACCGCTGCGAGGCCGGTTCCCGTTTGCGGGCAGGCTATGTCGCGAGCGAGGACGCGCCGCTGGTTGCCCGCTTACGCGCTGCCGGTGCAATGATCCTCGGCGTGACGAATGCGCCCGAAATGCTGATGGCGTGGGAAACCGACAACCTTCTTTACGGACGTACGAACAATCCGTGGGATCTAACTCGGACGGCGGGAGGATCCAGCGGCGGGGAAGCGGCGGCGATCGCGGCCGGGCTTTCCGCCGGCGGCGTCGGCAGCGATGGCGGCGGCTCCATCCGCGAGCCGGCACACTTCTGTGGCATCTGTGGATTGAAACCCACTCCCGGCCGCATTCCATCTACGGGGCACTTTCCCAAAGCCGGTGGCCCGTTTGCTCTGCTGGGAGTAGTAGGGCCGATGGCGCGCACCGTGGCAGATCTGCAAATCTTGTTTGAGGTCATGGCGGGCTGGGACGATGCAGACCCGTGTTCCGCGCCGGTGGCTGTACGGGAACTGCATGAGAAGGAACTTTTCGGAATGGGCGTGGGATTTTTCACAGACGACGACCGCACGCCCGTAACTGAGGAGACGAAAGCGGTTGTGGAAGGTGCCGCGTTTACGCTCGCGAATCACGGGTTTCGAGTGGACCAATTCCGTCCAGAAGGTCTCGAAGAGGCGCGCGATCTATGGTGGAAGTTCTTCGGTACCGCCGGCGGCATGATTTTGGCGCCGATGCTGCGTGGCCGCGAAAAAGAGCTGAGTCCGCTCCTGCGCGAGTTTTTCCAGTGGACCTCGGCCGCCCCGGCCCATACCGGAGATTCTTTGCTTGCAACCTGGCTGGCTCGCGACGAGCTGCGTGAAAAAATTCTGCGCCAGATGCGGAAATATCCCGTCTTGATTTGTCCCACCGCCGCAATCCCCGCCTTCCGGCATGGCGAACGCGAATGGCAGGTCGAAGGCAAGACCGTGAAATATCTCGATGCCTGGTCTTATTGCGAATGGTTCAACCTGCTTGGCTTTCCCGCCGTCGTCGTTCCTCAGGGATACTCCCAAGAAGGCTTGCCGATCGGAGTCCAGATCGTCGGGCGGCCATGGGAAGAAGAAGTTGTGTTGGCAGTCGCAGCAGCACTTGAGAGTACGCGAAAGTTCTTCCGACCCCTTCTCTAGTCCACATGGAACCCCGACCACGTCGTTTCGGACGGGATTAGTGTATTTCTACTATTAACGCCCATCCGTGCTGCGATTACACTGTTTCCTCGACGCGCATCGCTGTGTGGGCCGGTCGCGTCCGAAACGTGTGTCATGCCGGTTTCCCAACCTTCCATCCCGAAGATGATGCGCGCCCTGCTATTGGTGTTGATCGCTTCTGCCGCTTACCTCTACCCTTTCCCGCAGACTAACCTTATTTATCCCGTCGTAGTTGTGATTCACACCCTGGCCGGAATCGTGGCATCCGTCGGCCTCGCTGTCCTGCTATCGCGATTGCTCCGACAAGGAAGTCTTGTTTGGAGGGCGGGTTGGCTGTTCCTCACGCTGGCGGGTGTTTTGGGCTTGCTTCTGCTCTACACCGGAACCTCGCATAGCGAGTTCAAATGGCTATACGCGCACATCGTCCTCAGCCTGCTCGGCATCAGTTGCCTGCTCGCGGAAGCAATGGGCAGCCGTGGGTGGATCAGTTCGAACTCCGCCGTCCGATTGCTGATTTGTTTCGCCCTGGTCGGTACCGTCGGATGGGCAGCGCACTACCAACGTGAGAGTCGTTGGCTTAGAAGTTCGGTCATCAAGAATCCCGCTCTCCCCCCGGAAACGATGAATGA
The DNA here is from genome assembly GCA_963822545.1 of uncultured Acidobacteriaceae bacterium. GTDB lineage: Bacteria > Acidobacteriota > Terriglobia > Terriglobales > Acidobacteriaceae > Acidiflorens. The sequence continues at coordinate 69,479 of CAWGIB010000004.1, read as the reverse complement.
TGAGGGTGACGGCCCTTCCGGCCCGTTCTTCCCGAGTTCGGCGCAGGTGTATGGCGGCCAGAAGATTCCGAGTAAGTTCTTCATGGAGTCGGAATCCTGCAAGCGCTGCCACGAAGACATTTTCAACCAGTGGAACAGTTCAGCCCATCATTTCTCGTCGTTCAACAATCAGTGGTATCGCAAGTCGATCGAGTACATGCAGGATACGATCGGCACCAAGCCTTCCAAATGGTGCGGCGGATGCCATGATCCCGCAGTTCTTTACGCCGGCAAAATGGATACGCCCATCAAGCAGTTCGTGCACGCGCCCGAGGCGCAAGCTGGCCTTGGTTGCATGATGTGCCACTCCATCGCGGACGTGAAGAGCACCATGGGGCAAGGGGATTTCCACTTGGAATACCCGAAGCTGCATGAACTGGCAGCCAGCAAGAATCCTGTAGTTCGTTATCTTCACGACACCATCACCAAGCTCAATCCGGAGCCGCATCGGCGAGTTTTCTTGAAGCCTTTCATGCGCGATCAGACGGCGGAGTTCTGCTCTTCCTGCCACAAGGTTCATCTCGACAAACCGGTGAACCACTACCGCTGGATTCGCGGCTTCAACGAGTACGACAATTGGCAGGCCAGCGGAGTCTCCGGAGAGGGGGCGCGTTCCTTTTATTACCCTCCCAAGCCGCAACAGTGCGCCGATTGCCACATGCCGCTCGAGTCTTCGAATGATTCTGGCAACATTGCGGGAAAAGTTCATTCGCATCGCTTTCCGGCCGCCAACACCGCGCTGCCAACGGCGAATGAAGATGCTGCGCAGTTGAAAGCCACCGAAGATTTCCTGACCAGCGGTGCTTTGACGGTTGACATTTTCGCGTTGTCTCCCGCGACTCCCACGCTCGCCAAGGCAGCCGTTGCGCAGCACGAACTGGAAACCACATTTGCCGTTGGCGAAGAAGCGGAAGCGAAAGTGACGCCGGGCGGTGGCGGCGAGGTCGCTCCCATCACCGCACCTCTTGATCGTGTGCACCCCGCCGTTCGTCGCGGCGACACAGTTCGAGTGGATGTGGTTGTGCGCACTAAGCGCGTCGGCCACTTTTTCCCGGGTGGCACGGTCGATGCCTACGACACGTGGCTCGAACTCAAGGGCGTTGACGATCAGGGCCAGACAGTCTTCTGGAGCGGCATGGTCGAAGACGATGGCAAAGGTCCGGTCGAGAAGGGCGCCCACTTCTATCGTTCGCTTCAGGTGGATGCGCACGGCAACCCGATCAACAAGCGCAATGCTTGGGCAACACGTTCAGTCGTATATGTTCGGCTGATTCCACCGGGAGCGGCAGACACAGTGCATTTCCGCATGCAGGTTCCGTCGCGAGCGGGCAGCAAAATCAACCTGACTGCGCGGTTGTGTTATCGCAAATTCGCGTGGTGGGGAACGCAATTTTCATTTGTCGGTCAGCCCGATCCGGCATCGCCCGGTTCCGCGGTTGCTCCTGAATACGATGATCGGAAATTCCTGCTCAACGCTTCCATGCAGGGAGTTTCAGCGAAGACAGAAAAAATTCCAGATGTGCCGATCGTCGCGCTAGCCCAAAGCCATGTCACGCTGGATGTACTGCCAGCCAACTCTGCCGCGCAGAAGCCGAGCACGCAACTCGCGAAAGAAGACTGGCAGCGCTGGAACGACTACGGCATCGGCCTATTGCTGCAAGGCGATCTGAAAGCAGCCCAGGCGGCATTCGAAAAGGTCACCGAAATTGCTCCGCAAAACCCTGACGGTTGGGTCAACATCGGACGCGCCGCTCTACAGGAAGGCGACGTGCCCCGCGCCCGTACGGTGCTCGAAAAAGCTTTGGCTATTGATCCGAAGCTGGCGCGCGCCAATTTCTTCTATGCCGGCGTTCTGCGGCAGGAAGGGAACTACGATGGCGCCGCGCAACATCTGGCCACGGTCCTTGCCCAATATCCGCACGACCGCGTCGCGATCAACAATCTAGGACGTGTTTTCTTCCTTCAGCGAAAGTACGCGGACGCCGTGAAAGTCCTGCAACAAGTGCTGGCGATTGACCCTGAAGATCTGCAAGCCCACTACAATCTGATGCTCTGCTACAACGGCCTCGGCGACGAAAAGCTGGCAAAAGAACACCAGGTCCGCTATCTGCGGTTCAAGGCTGACGAATCCGCTCAGGCCATCACAGGCCCTTATCGGCAGCTCCATCCAGAAGACAATAACGAACGCCAGAATATTCACGAGCACGTCTCGGTGCCGCTACCGATTGCCAAACCAGCGACCGGGACGAAATCCGCCAGCAATAAGAATCCCCACGTAACGACGGCTGCCGTTGGCCGTCCAGCCGGGCAAGTCGCGATGCCAGTTCAAGCCGCAACTACCACACGGGCCCAAAGATAATGGACTCGCCCAAAGGAAGATTCACCACAGATACACAGAGGCGCAGAGAAAATCTTGATTTTTCATTTGTTGAGTTTCTCTGTGACTCTGCGTCCCTGTGGTTGGTATTGATCTTTTTAGCGGCCACTCCCGTCCCGGTGCGAGCGCAAGTCACCTTCCGCGACATCACCGCCCAGGCGGGAATTCACTTCACGCACAATAACGGATCATTCGGGAAAAAATGGCTCCCCGAAACCATGGGTCCGGGCTGCGCTTTCATCGATTACGACAACGATGGCTGGCCCGACATACTGCTCATTAATGGCACTGATTGGCCCGGCCACGCCAAGGGCGGCGCAACCACTCCGAAGCTCTACCACAACAATCACGATGGCACGTTTACAGACGTGACACGCAAGTCTGGCCTCGGAATCGCCATGTTCGGGATGGGCGTGGCCGTCGGCGATTACGACAACGATGGCTTCGACGACATCTTTATTACTGCGGTTGGCCAGAGCCATCTCTTCCACAACAACGGCAACGGAACGTTCACCGATGTCACAAAAACCGCCGGGCTTTGGGGCCCGAACGAGTTCTCGACCAGCGCCGCATGGGTCGACTACGATCGCGACGGACAACTCGACCTGGTGGTTGCCAACTATGTGCAGTGGTCCCAGCAGAGCGATCTCTATTGCACGCTCGACGGCGCGCATAAATCGTATTGCACCCCCGAATCCTACAAGGGAACGTCGGTGCGGCTGTGGCACAACCTCGGCGGCGGCCATTTTGAAGATGCCACGCAGAAAGCTGGCCTCTACGACCCGACTTCGAAGAGCCTCGGTATCGCGGTCCTTGACTACAACAACGATGGCTGGCCCGATCTGCTGATTGCCAACGACACGCAACCCAACAAGCTTTACATGAACAAAAAGAACGGCACGCTTTGAAGAGCGAGCCATCTCCGCCGGCATCGGCTTTAGCGAAGACGGAATCGCACGCGCGGGTATGGGCGTCGATGCCGCCGACTACGATCACTCTGGAAGCGCAAGCCTGATCATCACGAACTTCTCCAACCAGATGCTGTCCCTTTATCACAACGAGGGCAATGGACTTTTCGTCGATGAAGCGCCCCGCTCCGATGTCGGCCGCGCCACCCTGCTGACGCTCGGCTTCGGCTGCTTCTTCTTCGACTATGACAACGACGGCTGGCCCGACATTTTCGTCGCCGACGGCCACATTGAAGATCAGATCGAGCACGTGCAGAAGCGCGTCAGCTACGCCGAGCCTCCCGCATCTATTTCGCAATCTGGGCAATGGAAAGTTCGAGGAGGTTACGGGAAAAATAGGAGCCGGGCTCGCCGCTCCGAAAGTCGCGCGAGGCGCGGCCTACGCCGATATCAATAACGACGGAGCTCTCGACGTTCTCGTCATGACGAATGGCGGATCGCCGCATCTCTACCGGAACGAAGGCGGCACCAACCAAAGCCTGCGGGTAAAACTAGTCGGGACGAAATCCAATCGCGACGGCATTGGCGCGGTCGTTCGCGTCGCAGCTGGAGGCGACAAGCAGTGGCAGATGATGCGCTCGGGTTCGAGCTACTTGTCGCAGAGTGAACTCGTCCTTACCTTTGGTCTCGGCTCAAAGAACAAAAGTCGAAGCAGTTGAAGTCCAATGGCCGAGCGGACAGATCGACAAACTCGCGAACGTGACGAGCGGCCAGACGATCACGATTCAGGAAGCCAAAGGGATCGTCAATTCGGAGCCCTATTCAAGAAAGTAGCATCTCATCTGGTTTGAGAAAACTCTGAGGGTCGGTTGCTAACGAGTATCTTGCTAACGCAACCCCTTAACTTGTGTCATCCTGAGCGGAGCAGGAACTTCACGAAGTGAAGCTCCCGCGGAGTCGAAGGACCCCTACTTGCCATATCGAAACAAAACGGCAGCAGGGAATTTCCGGCCACAACGTTCGATCATGATGACAACCTCAAAACGCATTCTCGCGATCTTTGCCCTTATAGTCGTTGCCTTTTTCGCATTCTCGCTGCAAGCTCTCCAACCGATCCCCATGAAGCCGCTCGCCTGAATAATCTCGGCGTTGCCTACATGAATCAGCAGCTCTTCGAGAAAGCGCTCAAGTCATTCGACGCAGCCGTCTGCGAAAGACCCAAGCTTGAAAGTCGCGTCCCTGAACCGCGGAATCGCACTACTTAATCTCCAAAAGATCGAGGAAGCGAAAGCAGCTCTTGAAAAAGCCGTCAAAGACGATCCGGGCAATCCGCGCGCATGGTACAACCTCGGCCTCTACTATAAAAATTCCACCAATCCCGAAGCTGCTCTCGATGCCTTCCATCGAGTCACCGAAATCGATCCCAACGACGCCGACGCGTGGTATTTCCTCGGCTCAACCTACGCGCAACTGAAGCAGTTTCCCGAGGCGATCGCCGCCTTCGAGCACGCTCTCAAAATCGATCGCTTCCACGCCTCCGCCCAATTCGGTCTCGCTCGCGCCCACCAGCAATCAGGCCAGTCCGATCCCGCTCACGAAGCGATGAAGAAATTTCAATACGTAACCCAAAACAAGCTGGGCGCCCCGATCAGCCTAGCCTACGGAGAGCAGGGAAAATACTCGCGCGCGGAAGACTCACCCATAGCAGTGCAGAAAGTCCCGGCGCAGATTGCGGTGAAGTTTGTGGATGTAAGCGCGCGAGCTGGCCTGGCCATGGCTGCTGCGGCTTCAGAAGGAAACGGCTACTTCTACTTGGGCTCGGGTGCGTGCTTCCTCGACTTTGACGGCGACGGCAACATCGACCTCTTCCTCCCTGACAACGGTACTCAGGGAATGACGCTCTATCACAATCTTGGCAATGGCAAGTTCGCGGACGTCACAAGAAAATCTGGGTTCGATCCAAACATTCACTCGATGAGCTGCACGGCCGGCGACTACGACAACGATGGTGCAACCGATCTTGTCGTGAGCGATGGCTCTCGTGTTTTCCTGTTTCACAATGAAAAGAATGGCACGTTCAAAGATGTCACCGAGGCGGCGGGGATCCGCCATGCTTTTGAGACGAAGGCTATCACCGGCCTAACATTCATTGACTACGACCACGATGGCGACCTTGATCTATTCGAGACGCGGACGGGCGGGCCTTCGAACCAGTTCGCGAAGCCGACCAAGACTCCGACTGTTGTCGCGGCTTTCCAGGACAGCAGCCATATGTGGCGGAATAACGGCAACGGCTTATTCACAGACGTCACCGAGGAAAGAGGGTTCGAATTCTCAGGCCTGAATGCGGTCGGAACCGACTTCGACAACGACCGCGCCATCGATCTGGTGGTCACAGGAGGCATACCCAGCGGCTCTCCCTTGTTCCTTAAGAATCCTCGAGAAGGAAAGTTTCAGCCCACGTGGGGTGAGCATCTTGGGTCGCAGGGAGACATTCCCGTTGGCGTAGCAGTGCTGGATTTCGATCACGACGGTTGGATGGATTTTGCTTTTACCCACAGCAAGGCTGGTTTCACCCTTGTACACAATGATCGTACATCTTTGGGCTCCATTTCGTATCCGACGGGCCCGTCCGACGACCATTCTGACGGCATGGGCTCAATCCACGAACTGAACATCGATTGGGTTCGCGCCTACGGCGTTGTCGCCATCGACTACGACAACGACGGCTGGGTCGACCTGGCTGCTGTCGGCGAAACCAAAGAGGGCCATGGCGAAGTCCGCCTCTTTCGCAACCTCGGCCCGGATGGATGGAAAGATGTCACCGCCGACGTCGGCCTCGACAAGATTCAGCTCAAAGAGCCGCGCGCAATCATTGCCGGAGACTACGATAACGATGGCGCCGTCGACCTCCTGATCACACAGAATCATGGCCCTGCGGTGCTCCTCCGCAACGAAGGCGGCAACAAGAACAACTCCCTGCGCCTCGCGCTCAAAGGTCTGAACGACAATAAGTCCGCCATCGGCACCAAAGTCGAAGTCTTCTCCGACGGCATTCGCCAGAAGTTTGAGGTCTACGGTTCCTCCGGCTATCTCGGACAGAATTCGCCCTATCTCACCATCGGTCTCGGCCAGGCGAAACAGGCCGACGTAGTGCGCTTGCTCTGGCCGACGGGCGTCCTGCAAGACGAGATCGAGGTCCCTGCCAACAAGCTCCAAAATATTCAGGAGATCGACCGTCGCGGCAGTTCCTGTCCCACGCTTTTCGCATGGGATGGCTCTCATTACGCGCTCGTCGGCGACATGCTCGGCGCCGGCGTCATCGGCCACTGGATCTCAGCCAGCCACGGCCAAATCGAACGCAATATTCCCCGTCCAACCGAAGCCATCAAGATCGACCCCGGTGCCCTTCGCGTGAAGGATCGCAAGCTCAGCCTTCGCTTTATGGAGCCGCTGGAAGAATCCGTTTACCTCGATCGCGTGCAACTACTCGCAGTCGATCATCCGGCGAACGTCGACGTCTATCCGAATGAATACTTCGCCGGCAATCCGCCCTACCCGCCGTTCAAAGTTGTCTACAGCGACAAGACCAGCGCTCGTCCGCCCGCCGGCGCATGGGACGAACACGGCCACAATGTTCTTCCCGATCTGCTCGCCCACCGATACTTCGGAGATTTCAAAATCCTGCCGTTCCTTGGTTTTGCCGAACCGCATTCGCTCGAACTCGATCTAGGCAATGGTTACGACGGTGGCTCGCTGTGGCTTCTCATGCATGGAGAGATCGAGTACTTCAGCGCAACCAGCATGTACGCGGCTGATCAAGCCGGTCTTCGTCCGTTCGCCCCCTACGTGGAAGCGCAGGATCAGAAAGGGAAGTGGACCCGCGTCATCGACGATCTCGGTTTTCCCGCCGGTGGCGCCCGCACGATGACAGCCGACCTGAGCGGAAAGCTTCCTCTCGGCACGCGTCGCATCCGCCTCACCACGAACCTGCAGATTTATTGGGATGACATCCTGGTTAGCCGGACTGCCCAGAGGCAACGCACGGGCAAGGCGCCCGCGCCTCCATCACACCTGTCCCACTCGTGCGCGCCAATCTTGGATTCCACGGCTTCCCGCTGAAAATTGAAGATCAGCCGCCCGGCAACGTGAAATACATCTACGAGAAGGCCAGCGCAACCGGCCCTTACACACGTCCTGCAGGAGCCTATACGCGTTATGGCGACGTGCTACCGCTGCTCAGTCGGATCGATGACAAATTCGTCGTCTTCGGCTCTGGAGACGAAGTCGCCCTCGACTTCGATCCCGCCACTCTGCCACGACTCCCCGACGGCTGGGTGCGCGATTATTTCTTCATCGCCGACGGGTACGAAAAAGACATGGACTTCTATGCCTACCGCGGCGACACCGTCACCCCTCTGCCATTTGGAGACATGAAAGCATATCCCTATCCGGAGCAAGCATTCCCCTCTGCACCCCGATCACCTGAACTACCTGCTCGAGTACAACACGCGATTCATGTCCGGAAACGAAGCCCCGGGCTATTCATTCCAGTATCCGTGATTCAATCTCTATTTTGCCTCGCTTCGATCGCTTCAATACCCAGTCTCTGCGGTGTCCCGGATACTTTCGCCAATCGCGCCCTTCTCCCTTCACGCCCGCACCCTTGGTTTATAATTAAGGAATTCCAGCTTCCAGCGTGGATTCATCCAGCACCATCAATCTGACGGAGTAACTTGAAATGATTCGACAGCTTCAAAACGCAGGGCCCACCGTGAAAATTATTCTTAGCCGGCACTGCTGCTTCTTTTCTGCGGCAGTATGGTGATTACCCTTATTCCCGGTTTCGGCTCTAGCATGGGTCTGGGCAGTGGCTCTCCCACAGCGGGCGTCCTTGCCACCGTCGGTGATGAAAAAGTGACTGTGCTTGATGTGCAGCGTGAAGCCCGCCAGATGATCGCGCGCCAGTTCCCGCGCGGAGGCGCCCAGGCCAGCATGTTATTGCCTTATTTCGCAAACCAGGCAGCTCAGGAACTCATCAGCGAGAAGGCTCTGGTAGCGCAGGCGCACCAGATGGGCTTGCGCACCAGCGACGAAGAGTTGCGCGAAGAACTTCAGCATGGCCAGCTCGCGGAAACTTTATTTCCCGATGGCAAGTTCGTGGGTCAGGAAGAGTACGAGAATTTTATTCAGCGCAACAACATGACGGTTCCTCAGTTTGAAACGCTCGAGAAAGAATACATTCTCATCCGCAAGCTGCAGGCGCTGGTTGCCGGTACTACGTTTGTCTCAGATGCCGAGGTGCACGACGAGTTCCAGCGCCGAGACACCAAGGTTAAGTTTGAATATGCAGTCGTGACCCAGGCGGATGTTCTGAAAGATCTGCATCCCACGACTGAAGAACTTAAAGCGTACTACGATCACAATAAGGCAACGTACAACAACTCCATCCCGGAGAAACGGCAGATTAAATATGCAGTCGTGGATGTGTCCAAGTTGGGCGCAGCCACCGCAGTTACCGACCAGGAGCTGCAGGCCTACTACGATCAGCATCGTAATGAATATCAGGTCCCTGACCAGGTGAAGGTCCGTCACATCCTCATCAAAACTCCGCTGCCGGCTCCGGGCGCGAAGGAAGATGAAAAAGCAATCGCTGACGCGCGGGCGAAAGCCGAAGACGTTCTGAAACAGCTGAAGGCTGGCGGCGACTTTGCAAAGCTTGCGGAGAAATATTCCGACGATCCCGGCAGCGCCAAGAGTGGCGGAGAAATAGGCTGGATTGGCCGTGGCCGGACGGTTCCGGAATTCGAGAAGGCCGCCTTCTCGCTTGGCAAAGGCCAGACGAGCGATCTGATCAAGAGCAGCTACGGTTTCCATATCATTAACCTGGAAGACAAGCAGGCCGCTCACCTCAAGCCGCTCGCGGAAGTGAAGGGCGACATCGAGGAAAAGCTCAAACAGCAGAAGGTCGCTCATGCCGCGGAAACCGCCGCCAATACCATGCTCAGCGCTGCCCGCACGGATGGGATCGATAAGGCTGCTGCCGCCAAGGGTCAGCCGGTAGTGACGACTGACTTCTTTACCCACAATGACTCTTTGCCCGGCCTCGGTCCGACCCCGCAGCTCATGGACTCCGTCTTCAATGAGCCTGAAAACGCGAAAGCGGACGTCGTGCAGGTTCCTCAAGGCTATGTCGTTTATCAGTTGCTCGGCATAAAGCCGCCTGCAACGCCGAGCTTCGAAGATATCCGTTCGCGCGTTGAGACCGAATTCAAGAACCAGCGCGCAAGTTTTCTGCTGCAGCAGAGAACGCAGGAACTCTCGGACCGAGCGAAGTCGGCTCACGATTTGAAGAAAGCCGCCAAGGAGTTGGGGGCTACCGTCAAGACGAGCGATCTTGTGGCGCCGGATGGTCAAGTTCCCGACATCGGGGCTTTATCCGGTCCAGCCGCCGCGATCTTCACTCTCAAGCCGGGCGACATTAGCGCTCCGATCACAGCTGGCGGCAACGGCATCGTTGCTCAGCTTCTCGATAAACAGGTTCCGTCCGACCAGGAATTTGCGCAAAAGAAAGATCAGGTCCGCCAGTCTCTTCTGGAAGCGAAACAGAACGAAATGTTCCAGCTCTTTGTTTCGAACCTTCGCCGGGACATGGAAAAATCGAACCGGATTAAGATCAATCAGGAAGAGATGAAGAACCTGACCCACCAGAACACAGAAGAGGGTTCGTAAAGTTCGCCAGATTTCGACCCCCGCGATTGGAAAGCTCTCGCTTGCGGCTCGCAGCTCTCAGCGGGCCGCAATACAAATTGCTACGGGACTTTGATACTGAGAGCTGAGACCTTGCTTTTCAATGCCATTTGCCCGCACCAGCGGAATTCTGCTTCACCCAACCTCGCTCCCGTCGCGGGGCGGGATTGGCGATTTTGGACCGTCCGCCTACGCGTTCGCTGATTTTCTTGCGTCTGCTAAACAGGGGGTATGGCAAGTTTTGCCGCTCGGTCCGCTCGGTGTGGGCAACTCTCCCTATTCGTCCACCTCCGCATTTGCCGGCAATCCTCTGTTAATCAGCCTTGAGCGCCTCGCCGAGCGGGGTTGGCTCAGCCCCTCCCAGCTTGATGGCATGCCATCCGGAAACGGCGCCGTCGACTACGCGTCGGTTTTTCACCACAAGTTGCCTTTACTCTTCGAGGCAGCGCGAAATTTTCTCCGCTCATCTTCTGACCAAGCTCGCTCCCGCTATGAGAACTTTCGCCGGCAGAATCAATGGTGGCTTGACGATTTCGTTCTCTTCGACGGCTTGCGGGCGCAATTCAAGCTGAAGAGTTGGAACCAGTGGCCTCGTGAATTGACTCATCGTGATCCGGCCGCCCTCGAAAAAGCACGCGCCGAAATGCTCGACGATCTCGACGTTCGCAGCGCCGTCCAGTTCTTTTTCTACGAACAATGGCAGGCGCTTCGCTCCTATTGCGGAGCCAAGTCAATTCGCGTCGCCGGCGATATCGCCATCTTCGTGAACTTTGACAGCGCCGATGTCTGGACTCATCCCGACCTTTTCCGTCTCAATGCCGATCTTGATCCTGAAGTGGTCGCCGGCGTGCCACCCGATTTTTTCAGCAAGGATGGCCAGCGTTGGGGACATCCCCTATACCGCTGGGATGTTATGAAAGATAAAGGTTATCGCTGGTGGGTCGATCGTCTGCGGTGGGTGGCAAGCAATTTTGATTACATTCGCCTCGATCACTTCCGCGGGTTCTCACAGTTCTGGGAGATCCCAGCGAATGAACCTACCGCCATCGGTGGCCATTGGGTCGACGGTCCCAAGGACGATCTGTTTGAGAAGGTGCGCGAGGCTCTCGGAGGCCTTCCGTTTTTTGCCGAAGACCTCGGCTACATCACGCCCGACGTACACGCTCTTCGCGAACGCCTGAAAATTCCTGGCATGGCCGTGCTGCAATTCGGATTCGGCGACACTGGCGCTCACGTTCATCTGCCCCACACCTTCACCGCCGAAAAAGTTGTCTACACCGGCACCCACGATAACGACACCATGGCGGGATGGTGGGCTACCGGCGCTACTACCCAGGAGCGTGAATTCGTGCAGGCATATCTCGGAGACCTGAGCGATGGTATCCATTGGGCAATGATCCGCGCTGCTTTTCGTTCGGTGGCGAATCTCTGCATTGTGCCCATGCAAGACGTCCTCGGCCTTGGCAGCGAGGGACGTATGAATGTCCCGAGTATGGAGGAAGGTAACTGGCGCTGGCGTTTCAGCGCCGATCTGCTGCGCCCCGAGTTGGCAAAGACACTCGCTGTCCTGACAGAGGTTTCCGATCGGCTTCCGCAACCGGTATCTTCCGCTGGTGAAGATTGGGCTGCATAAACTCTGATGTATCGTCGTCGCGGACGTTCGCACCAAACCGTTTCATGAACTTGTAACAACTCCGGGTGTATCCTCGCTGATCGCAAGTACTATCTACATTGGAGCTTGATTTGTGACCGAGCCAATCATCCAGGCCAAGGCCGTCGAAAAGTTCTACACGCAGCCCGACGGCAGTCGGATCGAAGTCATCGCACCGGTCGATCTCGATGTCGACCCCGGCAAAATCATTGCGCTGCTCGGCCCATCGGGATGTGGAAAGTCAACGCTCCTGCGCATGCTCACCGGACTCAGTAAACCTTCCTCCGGCGAAGTTCTCTGGCATGGCAAACCAATCGATTCAGTAAACGCCGGCGTTGCCATCGTCTTTCAGAGTTTTGCTTTGTTCCCTTGGCTGACCGTTATCGATAACGTCGAAGCTCCGCTCGAAGCCCGAGGAATCCCCGCCCTCGAGCGTCACAAACGCGCGTTGCGTATTCTCGACACGGTTGGTCTTGACGGTTTCGAAACCGCCTATCCGAAAGAGCTCTCTGGAGGCATGAAGCAGCGCGTCGGCTTCGCGCGTGCTCTGGTGGTTGAGCCCGAAGTCCTCTTCATGGATGAGCCTTTTTCGGCCCTTGATGTCCTCACCGCCGAGAACCTGCGAAACGAACTCCTCGAACTCTGGCTCAGCAAGAAGATGCCGACCAGCGCCATCTTCATCGTTACCCACAATATTGAAGAGGCGATTCTGCTGGCGGATCGCGTGATCGTGATGGGAAGGAACCCGGCTCGCATCCGCGCCGATTTCCCGGTCGAGCTTCCGCAGCCCCGCGAGCGTAAATCCGCCCGCTTCGTCGAACTCGTCGATTACGTCTACAAGATTATGACTCAGCCGGAACTCGCGATGGCGGTTCCCGGATCCGTTGCCGCCGCCCAAAAACAGGGCCGCCAGAAATACCAGATGCTTCCACATGCCCGCGTCGGTGGCATTGCCGGTTTGCTCGAGCTGTTGCAGGATCGCGGCGGCAGGGAAGACGTCTATCGCCTCGCCAAAGATCTCACCATGGATGCTGAGGACCTCCTGCCGATCGTCGAAGCGTCCGTCCTGCTGGGTTTTGCCACACTCAAGGAAGGTGACGTAGAAATCACTCCCGAAGGTGCTCGCTTTGCCGAAGCCGATATCCTGACCCGCAAGGTCCTTTTCCGCCAGGCCGCGCTCAAGAACATCATGATCCTCCAGCAGATCGATAGCATCCTGCACGCCAAGACCGATCATTCCATCTCAGAAGAATTCTTCTACGACATCCTCGACGAGCACTTCAGTCAGGACGAAGTTGAACGCCAGTTTGAAACGGCCATGAACTGGGGGCGCTACGCTGAGATCTTTGACTTCGATCGCGAATCGCATCGCTTGATTCTTGCTGAACCGGTCTCCGAGCCCCATCCGCCCACGACACCTGTTCAACCTTGAAACGCGCAACCTTGAAAGTGCAATCTTGAAAAGTCCGTCCTTGCGAGAATCCGCCCGAAGGCGCCTGCCGAGAATCAATCTTCGGACCCGTCTTCGCATCTGGTCCGTTCTTCCGCGCCCGAAGCGCCGCCAATCTTCCCGACCTCGTGATGTTTTCCGCGGGTCTCGCGCTCTTTTATGGAGTGCTGGAAATCGGCCGCCACTGGCTCGGCCCCTTCACTCCGCATGTCGAGATCAGCCGCAGTCCAAGCGCCCTCCCGATCTACGCGGGATACTCGCTCTTGCGCATCGCCCTTGCCTACCTGCTCAGCCTGATTTTCGCGATCGTTTACGGATACATTGCCGCCTACCGCCCGCGTGCCGAACGCTTCATGATTCCCCTGCTCGACGTCCTGCAATCTATCCCTGTGCTGAGTTTTCTTCCCGGCGTCATGCTGGCAATGGCCGCTCTTTTTCCCGGGCGCCAACTCGGTGTTGAACTTGGCGCAGTGCTCCTCATCTTTACCGGCCAGGTCTGGAACATGGCCTTCAGCTTCTACGCGTCATTAAAAAGCATCCCGCGTGAAATGCGCGAAGCCGCCAGTATCTATCGTTTCAACTGGTGGCAACGTTTTCTCCAAATCGAATTGCCCTTCGCCACCATCGGACTGGTCTGGAATTCCATGATGTCCGTCGCAGGAGCCTGGTTCTTTCTGATGGCTTGCGAACAATTCGGCGACTTTCGCCTGCCCGGCCTCGGATCCTATCTCCAGTCCGCCGCCGACAACGGTGACACCCGCTCCATTCTTCTCGGCATAACCACCATGGTCACCGTGATTGTGCTCATGGATCAGCTCATCTGGCGCCCCGTCATCGCCTGGGCGGAAAAATTCAAGTTCGAGCAAGTGGAAAGCACCAGCGCCCCAACTTCTTGGGTACTCGACTTTCTGCGCAGTTCAAAAGGGGTTGCATATCTGAGAAAGCGCGCCGTCCGACCCCTCAGCGAACAGATGATCCATTACTTCGCCGATCAGAACGAAAAGAAACTTGCCGCGCCACCTTCGGAAGAAAGTGAAGCTGCCCTGTGGGCTTGGCGGGTTGTAGGACTCGCGGTGCTCGGGGCAATCGCGTATGCGGTCGTCCGTGTCGTGATGACTCTTGCAGGACTGCACGCCGCTGAATTTCATCAGCTCGGGCTTGGCCTTGGTGCCACCTTCCTGCGCGTAAACGCCGCACTTGATCCTGGGCGCTCTTTGGACGATCCCGGTCGGTGTCGCGATCGGATTCAACCCGCGGATGGCCCGCATCGCCCAGCCCCTGGCTCAGATCGCCGCATCCGTTCCAGCGACCGCATTGTTTCCCGTCGTGCTCCTGATTCTCATCCGGCTCGGCGGTGGGCTCGGCCTTGGCTCCATCGTCCTTCTCCTGCTGGGCACGCAGTGGTACATCCTGTTCAACGTGATTGCCGGAGCCATGGCAATCCCCACCGACCTCAAGGAAGCCGCCAGCGTCTTCGGCCTCCGCGGATGGGAGCGCTGGCGGAAGCTCATCCTCCCCGGCATTTTTCCTTTTCTTGTCACCGGGTTGGTCACCGCTTCCGGGGGCGCTTGGAACGCCAGCATCGTCGCCGAATACTTCCATTTCAAAGGTCAGACTTATTCAACCACTGGCGTCGGTGCGATGATCTCCGCCGCCACCGATGCCAAGAATTTCAACATGCTCCTTGCCGGAACCATCGCGCTCGCCGCGGTCGTCGTCACCACCAATCGTCTTGTCTGGCGCCGCTTGTATCGCCTCGCAGAAACGCGCTACAAACTGGAAACATAGCAAATTTCTCCCACCGGATGCCGACATGGAATGCCCGCAAGAAAAAGGACCGGCGAGGCTCAGCCTCATCCGGTCCTGTCTTTGTTTGAAGAACCTGGTTATGTTTGAAAAATCTTGCGGCGGAACAAACCAGCCATTGCTACAAGACCAGTTCCTAGTAAACCCAGCGAACTTGGTTCGGGAGTGTTCAAGTGCGTCGAGCCCAGTCTGATATTGCCTTTATGATCGATGATTTCCTGATTCTTGTACGTATAGATCGTTTGCGTCGTGGTTCCCGTCACGTAGCGGCCCGTATAGAGCTGCCCCGCAATGGTTCCGGTTAGTTGATAGATGAACGTGTAGTGGCCCTGTGTGCCGACAAGTGTCCAATTGATCGGACCGACGAAAGCGCCACTAAAAATTACTCCTTTGGGTTCTCCGTAACCGCCCCGGCCCGTGACCAGAAAACTCGATCCCACGTCGGAAAAAGTTCCGCCTGTCCAGATGCTCCCGGTACTCAGAACGCCAGTCGTGAAACTGACGTTGCCCAGGGAATGACCCTTCGGCGCCTGAATTCCGTTAAAACTCATCAGTTCGGAGCCTCTGGACACGATGCCCGAAGCGGTGATCGTAACCGTACCGAACTGGTTGGTTAAATCGATACCGTCCGCCTTGGCCGCCACTGGCAAGAACAGTGCCAGCAGTGCCAGGCACAATACTGCTCGTTTCATGATTCCCTCCACTGACCTGAAGGTGATCTTTCTTCCAACCGTCGGGGGAAGCGGTCACGGATCACCGGTTGACTTGCTCAGAGCGCTCTTTCGAGCGGATGACTACCTGGGTTTTCATCGACTGACGTACCCACAGTCCGGGGAGGACGTAGCTAATCTTGGTATCACTCTGCCGAAATTGAAGTGACAAAGATCACGCCTCCGCGTGATAAGAAGGCCAGGAAACCTTGGTTAGAGAAGTCAGATGGCGTCAAGAGTCGCGAATCAGGAAGCGAGCCGCTGGATGGATTTCGCGGAGTTTCTTTGCTCTATCCGCCCTGAGCCGCAGGAGACTACTCCTTTTGCGGCCAACGGTCGGTACGCTATCGTGCACTGGAAGAAAAGCCGGCCCCAAGATGTAAGATAGGCCTTGCGAAATGCAACGGCCCGCGATTGATATTCCTTGTTCGACTGCTGTACTCTAAGCGTTCGTTCTGCACTTCTGCCACGCCCGCTCGCTGGCATGGTAACGAGTGAATAACCAGCAAATTCATTGCGGAGAAGAGCATGCCTAAGTCTGCGCCAAAACGCAGCACCGTCACTCGCGTCACCCTGCCCAAAGCTCCCACCGGGATCGCGGGACTCGACGAAATTACCGGCGGCGGCCTGCCCAAGGGACGGCCGACACTTGTTTGCGGTAGCGCCGGCTGTGGCAAGACTCTTTTCTCTATGGAATTTCTGGTCCGAGGCGCCACCGCCTATAACGAACCCGGCGTCTTCATGGCCTTTGAAGAGACCGGGCCGGAGTTGGCTCAAAATGTCCGCTCCCTCGGCTTTGATCTCGACCAACTCGTCCGGCAGAAAAAACTGGTTCTGGACTACGTCAAGGTCGAACGCAGTGAAATCGACGAAACTGGCGACTACGATCTGGAAGGCTCGTTCATCCGCCTGGGGGCGGCCATTGATAGCATCGGCGCCAAACGCGTAGTGCTTGATACCATCGAGGCCCTTTTCTCAGGTCTGCAAAATGAAGGCATTCTCCGCGCCGAATTGCGCCGCCTCTTTCGGTGGCTGAAAGATAAAGGTGTTACCGCCATCATCACCGGCGAACGTGGGGATGGCACGCTCACCCGCCGCGGACTCGAAGAATACGTCTCCGATTGCGTGATCTTGCTCGATCATCGTGTTGAAGACCAGATCTCCACCCGCCGGCTCCGCATCGTCAAATATCGTGGCACCGCCCATGGCGCCAACGAGTATCCATTCCTCATCGACGAAGACGGTTTCAGCGTTCTACCCGGTAACTTCTCTCGGTCTGCAACACAAGGTGAGCAGCGAACGTGTTTCGAGCGGCATCCCTCGTCTCGATACCATGCTCGGTGGCAAGGGCTTCTATAAGGGAAGCACCATTCTCGTTTCCGGCACGGCCGGAACCGGCAAGACCAGCCTTGCCGCTCATTTCGTCAATGCCGCTTGTGAACGCGGCGAGCGTTGTCTCTATTTCTCGTTTGAAGAATCTCCAGACCAGATCATTCGCAACATGCGTTCCCTCGGAATGAATCTCGAGAAGTGGTCGAAAAAAGACTTACTTACATTTCATTCCACTCGCGCGTCGTTCTACAGCATGGAAATGCATCTGGCGCATATTCATAAACTCGTCGACCGTGCTCGACCAAAGCATTGTCGTCCTCGATCCCATCGGCAGCCTGATCCAGGCTGGCACTGTGCGTGACGCGCACTTCATGCTAATCCGCCTGATCGACTTTTTGAAAGTCCGCGGCATCACCGCCCTTCTTACGAATCTGACTCATGGAGGCTCGGCTCTGGAAAACACTTCCGTTAACGTCTCATCGATCGTGGATGCGTGGCTCTTGGTGCGCGATATCGAAGTGGGAGGCGAACGCAACCGTGCCCTCTATGTCCTGAAATCCCGCGGCATGGCTCACTCCAACCAGCTTCGTGAGTTTCGGATCACCGGGAAGGGAATACAATTGCTGGATGTTTACGTGGGGCCCGAGGGCGTGCTAACCGGGTCTGCTCGTCTCGCACAAGAGTCTCGCGAGAAATCCGCTGGGCTCGCTCAGCAACAGGAATTGGAAGCAAAGCAGCGCGCACTGCAGCGTAAGCGCCTCGCCCTTGAAGCCCACATTTCCGCGTTGCGTAAAGAATTTGAGGCTGAAAAAGAGGAAGCCCAACATCTTCACTCTCAGGAACTGGAGCGCGAGAATGTTCTGGCGTCAAATCGCGCCGTCATGGCTCGTAGCCGGCATGCTGATCTCAGTTCGGCATCCAACCGTTTGCGCAAAATAGCATCGGAGTCCGCATGAAAAAAGCCATGAAACGATCCGAACGGCAACCCTTGACCCTGCAACAGATATCTGAAAGGCCTCCGCGCAAGCCGAAAGACTTCCGAGACTTGGGAACTTCGGTTGTATGTGGCGGGGCAATCACCCCGGTCGGTGGCTGCGTTCTCAAATCTTAAGCGGATTTGTGACGAGCACCTCTCCGGACGTTACAACATTGAGGTCGTTGATCTGGTAAAGCATCCTCAATTGGCTGTAGGCGACCAGATCGTTGCACTTCCTACACTCGTGCGGAAACTGCCTCAACCGCTTCGTAAAATCGTGGGCGATCTTCGCGATACCGATCGCGCATTAGTAGGGTTACAGTTGCGGCCCGGCAAGTTGCCGCAATCGCAATGATGATTTCACTCGAGGTCGGGCAACGTATCCGGCCAACAATTTATTTCGGGAGACAGTTGTACCATGCCAAACAAAAGGCAAACGAAAACTCGGGGGAGCAAAGAGGCCGAAGCCACCTTGCAGGCAATTCGGCAGGGATCTGTGGATGCATTCGTCGTCGAGGAGCCCGAGGGCCATCGAGTTTACACTCTCGAGGGAGCTGATCTGCCTTATAGCGTTCTGGTCGAGCGCATGCAGCAGGGTGCTGCCATGACCGACGCGCACGGCGCCATTCTTTATTGCAACATCGGGCTTGGAGAGCTCTTAGGAGTTCCTAACAGGGAATTGATCGGCTCCTCATTGCAGCAACTCCTCGACCCTGCCGACGTGGACGCGTGTGGGCGACTTCTGTCGCAATCGCAGAACGAACCTTGCGGCGGTGAAATGAACCTTCAGTCGCCCCGACGGGACTGCGATCCCGGCTCACTTCTCTTTCCGCCAGCTTTCGCGCGACAAGTCTGCAACCGGTGTCCTGATCACCGACCTCACCGCGCAGAAGCAGCACAACGAACTTGCTTCGCGGTTGCAACGTCTTCAAGATGAAGAACGCAGGCGCATCGCTCGTGATTTGCATGACAGTGTCGGACAGTTGCTCGTCGCTATCGCTATCAATACTTCTTCCATCAAAAAAGAGACCCACAGACTGACTCCGGAAGTCGCTCGCATGGTCGACGAAAACGAGATGATGATCGACGAGATCGGTAAAGAGATCCGCACAATCTCTCATCTTCTTCATCCGCCCCTGCTCGACGAGGTCGGTCTTGCTTCGGCAATTCGCTGGTACGTGGATGGCTTCGCCCAACGCAGCAACATTCACGCGACTCTCGACATCCCCGACAATCTCGCTCGCCTGCCCCAGGAGATGGAAATTGCCCTCTTCCGCGCAGTCCAGGAATGCTTGACGAACATTCATCGCCATTCCGGCAGTCCATCGTGCGGTATCAAGATCGTCCAGGATGACGAAGGGTGTTCAGGTTCAGGTAACAGACTCAGGCCGTGGCATTCCTCAAGAGAAGCAGTCGAACTTAAAGTCTTCGGGAGGAGTCGGTCTTCGCGGTCTGCAGGAGCGCATCCGCTTGCTTGGAGGCTCTGTGGACATCAAGTCCAGCGAACAGGGAACCACCGTGACAGCACTTCTGCCGCTGTCTGGCCGGCGAACGGAACACAACCGCGAAAACGTCGCCTGAAGCGCAGCTTGCTTGCTCTCGGGGCGGTGCCCCGCAATTCCGTTGCACCGTGGCCGCCTGTTCCATCCGTCGGTGCCCTTTACTAAACCCGCTTTCCCATTAACAATGGATCAGTCCGCTACATAAGGAGCCATCATGCCATCTTCTGGAGAACTGATCCGTCTTATGAATTATGTCGATGACATCGCCGCTATTTTGCGTCGGGTCAACGCCTCGCTCCCAACCATGAGCGAGGATGAAAAAGTTCGTCTCGCTGAATATATCCGCAAGTCCGATCCCAGCCTCGAAAGCGTCCTGAAGCAGCTCGACCGTCAACTCGATAAGGTGAGCAAATAGTGGCCGAGATCCAAACCGTTGCCGTCATCGGCGCGGGCATCATGGGACGAGGTATCGCCCACGCCTCCGCTCTTGGCGGCTACCGGACCATCCTTGAAGACCTTCTTCCGAACGCACTCCGCAGAGCTGAAAGCGAAATTCGCGCCAACCTCGATAAAGCTGTCGAACTCGGCAAAGTAGATGCCTCCACCGCCAGCGCCGCTCTCAAGCGCATCGAATTCGCCGGCTCGGTCGATGAAGCCGCTCGTCAGGCTGATCTGGTAATCGAGGCCGTCCCGGAAGAAATGGAATCGAAGATCGAAATCTTCACCTTGCTCGACAAGATCTGCAGGCCTGATACGATCCTCGCCTCGAATACCTCGTCACTGAGTATCACTGAAATTGCGAGTGTGACCTACCGCGCAAGGAAATGTGTCGGCATGCACTTCTTCAATCCCGTGCACAAGATGAAATTGCTCGAGGTGGTGCGCGCTCTTGAAACCGATGCCGAAACTCTCGCCGCCGCCGTCGAAGTCGGTAAGCGCATGGGTAAGGAAGTTGTGGTCGTGAAAGAGGCCCCCGGTTTCATCACCAGCCGCATCAATGCCATGATCGGCAATGAAGCCTTCTACATGCTGCAGGAAGGCATCGCGACTCCCGAAGATATCGACAAGGCTCTCAAACTCGGACTCAACCATCCCATGGGACCGTTTGAGCTTGTCGACTTGGTTGGCCTCGACACTCGTCTTCACATTCTCGAGTATCTCCACAAAACTCTTGGAGAAAAATTCCGCCCGTGCCCGCTCCTGTCGCAATACGTCAAAGCCGGAAGATTAGGCCGAAAATCAGGGCGAGGAGTCTTCGAATATCCCGAACTAGCGAAGCATCAATCTGCCGTAGCCGACAAATAAGATCTGCATTTTCAATCAGTTTCTTCTCCTCGCAATCTCCAATCGAAAGCGCTGCGCTGGAGCCGGAGTTTTTCTATTGTAAGTCGTTCATCCTACCAAGCCGCCTGTTTCCCAATAACAGCTGAGTGAGCAAGCCAAATGGTAAAAGATTGTAAAATCCGCCCCCTGCGGTACCTCTAGCCACAAGCAGATGCAGCAGCACCTACCCGAATTGCATCTCACCATTACATGAAATCCCCCTTCTCCAGTCTGGCGGTCATCCCGCTCTTGCTTCCTTTGGCCGCCTTTGCCGCTCTCGGAGGCAATGCCGCTTCTGTCGAAGCAGATCGCGCGCAGATTAATGGAAGCGTTCAGCAGCGGCAAACCAGCAGCTACACCGTTCACGAAATTACCGGCGCATCCGGCACGGTTCTTCGCGAGTACGTTTCTTCCAATGGAAATGTGTTTGGTGTTGCATGGCATGGCCAATTTGCTCCGGACATGCATCAGCTTCTCGGTCGCCTATTTTGATCAATACACCGCAGCCGTCGAAGCCGACAAGAAAAGTTACATTGGTCGAAGGCCGCTCAATATCCGCCTTCCGGGTCTCGTGATCCAGACGCACGGATACATGCGCGCCTACCACACTCGTGTCTTTATTCCCGAGCAAGTTCCTGCCGGAGTGAAAGAGGAGGAGTTGTGGTAGATCGCCGAGCTTGCAGACCAATAGCCCCCGCATTCGCATTTCGCGCGTTCCTAACGTGCGCCGTCCTCGGCGCCTTCGCCCTCCTCTCCGCATGCGGAGGCAGCAGCCATAGTTCCAGCGGTGGCGGTTCCGGCGGTGGTATCCGCCAACAATATCCAACCAATCGCAGTCGATGGCGGCCCAGTCGCCGGACAGACTTATCCCAACGGCGCTTTCACCAGCGTCACCATATGTGTTCCCAGCTCCACGAACTGCCAGACGGTAGATGGAATCCTCGTCGACACCGGCTCTTACGGCCTCAGAGTCCTCGCCTCCGCCTTGCCCTCGCTCAGTCTCCCCCTGATGACGGGCTCAGGCGGCACGACTTATTACGACTGCGTCTCCTTCGTGGATGGATCTTTCTTATGGGGGGCCGTCGCGAAAGCCGACCTTCAAATGGCAGGAGAAAAAGCCAGCAACTCCAGCATTCAGCTGATCGCCGATCCAACCGGCTTCAGCGTTCCCACCGCCTGTTCGAATGGCGGCGTGAACATTGATACGCAGCAAACTCTCGGAGCAAATGGCATCCTCGGCGTCGGCCCCTATCCCGATGATTGTGGCCCCGCCTGCGACCCCGCTCAGGGAAGCGCCCCGCCGGTTTACTTTACCTGCCAGACCAGCGGAAATTGCCAGACCGCGGCTGTCGCTGAAGCGCAACAGGTCGTCAATCCAGTTGTGCGATTTACCAGTGACAACAACGGCGTCATCCTCGAGATGCAGTCGGTCGATGGAGCATCCGCAACCGCATCCGGCTCCATGATCTTCGGCATCGGAACGCAGTCTAATAATGCCCTGGGCTCCGCCGCGATCTTCCCCATCACCAACAGCTTCTTTACTACTTCTTTCAATCAGAAAACCTTGACGGAGAGCTTCATCGATAGCGGGTCCAATGGATTGTTCTTCCCTGATTCATCCATCCCGCAGTGTCCCCAGAACAGCATTGCTCCCGGCTTCTTCTGCCCTACCAGCACTCTGAACCTATCCGCCCAGAACACCGGCCAGAACGGCGCTCAGAGCACAGTCAATTTCAGCGTCTCCAATGCAGTGATCGGATTTCCAATCGAACGGCAGTGATTCCGCCTTCAGCACTCTCGCCGGATCCAATGGCACCGACACTTGCACCGCGCAAGCCGCCTGCGGGTTTGATTGGGGACTTCCATTTTTCTACGGCCGCAACGTCTACACCTCGATCTTCGGACAGACGCCCCCTTCAGGAACGCCCGCCCCGCCATGGTGGGCATATTGATTCGAATGCGGCCTTGTACGTGCAGATATGTAGTTGCAGAATGATGTTGGCTTGTTCCGTTTAGGACGGGCCGATGCGGGGACCACAGGCCCGCCAATCCGCAATCCAACTCTTATTCCTCTGATTCCGAATTCTTGGCCGAGCTTTTCGCCTGCTTCGCCACCAGGGCTTTCTTGGCCCAGTCGTCGGCTGCCTTCAGGTCGGCCTTCCGGGTGATTGGATCGTCGCACTGGATGTCGGCGCGCTCCAGATAGACCAGGTTCATATAGGTCATCGCATCCGGGTAGATCGGTCGGAGTTCCAGCGCCGTATTCAGGTTGTCGATGGCTTCCGCCAGGTTCGACGCATTCTTGTCCTTGACCACGAGGCAGGCCTTCGGGTCTTTGGCGGGAAGGGAATCTTCCGGTTTGAGCTTCAACCTGGTCCGTTCCTGCTGGCGAAATTGTGAGGCGAGAGTCCAGTCGATGACGGCGATTAAATAGAAGGGCTCGGGATCCCGCGGATTCACTTTTTTCGCTCTGCCGTAATAGTCCTTGGACTCGTCGAATTTGTTCATCCGGGCATACAGAAACGCGATGCCCTTTTGAGCATTGCCGGATGCGATTTTCGAAGTATCGGCGTCAATCACCCGTTGGTAGTAGCTGATAGCCTGATCGGCTGCCCTCATATTGTCTGCGCTGTCGGAGCCCGGGACATACTTTTGTGCGAATGCGTTGGCCAGATCGAGTTGCAGCATAGGGTTCGGCGGAAGCAAGTTGTTGGCGTTCTCAAAATGCTGGATCGCGTCGTCGAATTTACCTTGGGCGAGCGCTTGCTTTCCCAGTTCGATCTCCTTGTAGGGCGGCACCTGGGCAACCGCGACCGAGACCAACATCACAGTGCAAATGGTGGACAAGAACCAAAACAGAAGACGTCGATGCATAATGAGCCCTCTCCCGCGAAGTGCAATTTAGGATTTGCAAACCTCAATCAGTGTGACGCAGTCTTACCATTATAGGGTGCCTTTGGACGGCTTGGATGCTCGCCCAGGCGCTTGGCTTCCGCCCGTTCCCGCGCCGCATCTGTCTTCCGCCCTAACTGATCGTATATATTCGCCAGCCAAAGGTGCGCCGTCGGGCCCGTGGGTTCAAGCGAAGCCGCCTTCTTCAGCGTTGCAATCCCAGCCTGGGGATCTCCTGACCGCGCCTGGGATTGCCCAAGAATCAGGTAACTTCCGTAGTCTTCCGGATCGTACTCCAGCACCGTTTGGCACTCTTTGATCGCATCCGCCACACGGTCGGTGCTGGCGTAAGCCAACTCCAGGAAGCTGTGCGCCTCCAGTTGATTGGGAACTTTGGCCACGACTTTCTCGAGCTCCGGGATTGCGGCATTGAAATCCTGGGTTGCTATAAGGCATTTCGCAAGGTGGAAGTGAAGCGGCATCGATCCGGGATCCATTGCGAGCGCTTTGCGATAAACAGGTATGGCTGACTGAAAGTCGTTATTCAGCAGCATCCAATCGCCCAATTTCGAATAGAGCGGCAGGCTCGGCTCTTTGGCGACCACCTCCTCGAGCAGCGCAATCGCAGCTTGCATGTCCTGCTGCTGCAAAAGCTCGGCCCGGAGAATCATGTTGGCGATTTCGATTTTGTCTTTGGGATCTGGGCCCTGATCAACCGGAGTCTTGGAATAGCTGTTTCCTGAGGCCATGTAACCAAGTGCTCCGAGATTTGCCTGCGCCTCGGGAGTGAGAGCAGCCGTGGGAGTTTCACGACTGCTGGCGGTCTTTTGTCGGAAAGCCTCGGTTTGGCTGGCCAGCGTGTCGGCCACCGCGCTCGAAGTAGATGCCAGATTACGCTGCGCATCGGGGTCCGTCGATTCCTCGTACAGTTCGCGGCGCGGCGCCTGGACATATAAGTATTTCTCGGTCCGAAGCGAGCGCAGCGCACTCCAGCCAAATTCGGTGTGCGGATACTCCGATTGCGAATAAGCGGGACGGTCATGCCAGGCTTGCGCAGTCGTATTTCCGCCGGACGGTTTCGCTTTCATTAAATCGAGCAGCGACTCTCCCTGCACCTGCTCGGGGATGGCGATGCCGACATCTTCCAGAAGCGTGGGCAGGATATCGACTAGTTCTACGCGGTTTTCAACCCTTCTCTCGACGGCACCGGAGCGGGGCAGTTTAATCAGCAGGGGAACGTGGATCGTTTCATCGTAGAGAAAGACGCCGTGCGCATCCTCACCGTGAGCGCCGAGCGACTCGCCGTGGTCGGCCGTGATAGCGATTACAGCGCCGTCGTACAGGCCGCGCAATTTCAGCTGCCGAATCAGGTTGCCGACCATGGCATCCTCATAGGCAATCGCTCCGTCGTAGGGTGCCTTGGCGTAGCGGCTTTTGTAGGGTTCGGGAGGATCGTAGGGACCGTGGGCATCGTAGAGATGCACCCAGATAAAAAATGGCCCGTCGGGATGCTGATTGAGCCATGCCAGCGCGTGCCCGACCACTTGCTTTCCGCGGCGGCCGATGGTGTTGTAGCGATCTTCCCCCGGACCTTCATAGTGGAAACCGGCGTCGTAGAAGTCGAAGCCGCGCTCAAAGCCGGGCGCATTGCCCGACTCAGGACTAAGGACGATCGAGCCAATAAATGCGGCGGTGCGATAGCCGTGAGCGTGGAGAATCTCCGGCGCATACGGTATATCCTTCGGCAACGGCTCGCCAAAAGTGTTCAGGTGATGGAATTGCGGATAGGTGCCCGAGAGAATGCTTGCGTGTGACGACGGGGTGATCGGCACTTGCGCGTAGGCGCGCGTAAAGACTGTCGACTGCTGCGCCAAAGCATCCAGGTTGGGCGTCAGTCCAAGCTTCGAACCCAGAAATCCCATGCGGTCCGCGCGCGTGGTGTCCAGCGTTACCAGAATAATGTTAGGAGGCCGAGGCGCGCGGGCAACCGGTTTGGCCGCAGCGGGTCGGTTCGACGCTGCCCCAGCACTCGCCGCCAGAATCCCGGCAACACAAAACAACATCCACCACGCAGCCACGAGCACGCGGAGAAACCGGGCTGTGATGCTATGCAACGGAGAATTGCTGTTCATCCCGTTTCTCACTCTTGATCGGGGTTCTCTGGATGAGCGGGCTCAAGGGGACTGATTGGGGTCGCACCGAGATGAATCCCTTCGGCTCGTTCCCTCTCGGCATCCGCCTTCCTCCCCAGCTTCTCGTACGCATCCGCCAAAAACATGTGAAGCTCGGGGCGTTCGGGCTTGTCTTCGATTGCAATCTTCAGCGGTTGAATTGCCCCTTCAAAATCTCCCGTGTCCAGCAAGGCTCTGCCGAGATGGAAGTTCGCGCCGTAGTTGTCCGGTATGATCGCCAGCACTGCTCGGGACTCTCTGATCTCATCCTGCAGCCGGTGCGCCCTCTTGTAGAGGACGATCAGGTGAATGTGCGCCTCCACATTGTACGGTTCCGCTTTGGCCACATCCTCGAAGGCAGTGGTCGCCTCCTTGTCCTTTTGCAGTCTCCACCAGGCGCGGCCCAATTGCATCTCGGCATGGGTAAAGGCGGGGTCGAGTTGCACCGCCCTGCTCAACTCGGGAGCAGCTTTTTCGTAGTCCTGTTTCTCCAGGTAGCATCCACCATAAAAGAAATGCAACACGGCAATGTTCGGATCTCCCGCGATCGCTTTCTCCAGCAGCGGCACTGCCTGGGGGCATTTGTGCTTCTGCAGCAAATCGTTGACCCGGTTCACAGTATTCACAATCCCGATCTTGTCCTTGGGATCGGCCCCATGTTCCGGCGATGCTGCCAAAGCAGGATTGTCGATCCTCGCAATATATCCCAGCGCGGTAAGCTCTTCCGTCTGGCGTTCAGTAATTACGGCCTTCGGCCTCTCCGCATTATTAGTGGTCCTCTGGATAAAATCCTTGAGCTTGGCCGATAAAGTGTCTGCCACGGCCGGCGCCGACTGCGCCAGGTTGTGTTCCGCACCCGGATCGTTCACCTGATCGTAGAGCTCGCGGCGTGGCGCCTCCACATACAAATACTTCCCGGTCCGCAAAGACTGAATCGCGCTCCAGCCAAAGGCGAGGTGCCCGTAATCGCCCTCGGAATACGCGCCCCGCTCTTGCCAGGCGTTCGCCGCTGCCTCACCCTTGGGCGTGCCTGGTTCCAGGAATCCAAGCAACGACTGCCCCTGCACTTTGTCCGGCAGCGGGATGCCGAGCGAGCCCAGCATGGTCGGCATGATATCGGCGTGCTCCACCGGGTTTTCAAACCGCTTCCCGGCCGCTTCCCCATGCGGCATCTTGATTACCAGCGGAACATGCACGGTTTCGTC
Organism: uncultured Acidobacteriaceae bacterium; assembly: GCA_963822545.1. Classification (GTDB taxonomy): domain Bacteria; phylum Acidobacteriota; class Terriglobia; order Terriglobales; family Acidobacteriaceae; genus Acidiflorens. The sequence continues at coordinate 42,387 of CAWGIB010000004.1, read as the reverse complement.
ATAAATAAAAATGCCGTGCTGGTCTTCGCCATGGCCTCCCAGCGCTTCGCCGTGATCGGAGGTGACGGCGATCATCGCTCCGTCGTAGAGACCCGCGGCCTTCAACTGCCGGAACAGACTGCCCAGGGCCGAATCCATGTAGGCGATCTCTCCGTCGTAAAGCGCTTTCGCGTAGCGAGTCTTGTAGGGCTCGGGCGGATCATAGGGATCGTGCGGATCGAACATGTGGATCCACACGAAAAATGGCCCGGCCGGCCGCTTGTTGAGCCACCCCATGGCATGCTTTACCACCTCGCCCGCCCGCCATTCGACGCTGTGGTAGCGGTCGCCTCCCCCCTCCGGCCCCGGGTGGAAGTCCGTGTAATAAATGTCAAACCCTCGATCAAAGCCCGGAACGCTCGTTTTTTGGTCAAGCGCCATGGAGCCGACAAACGCTCCCGTGTGATATCCGGCGGTCCCCAGGATTTCGGGCAGGTACGGCACTGTTTTCGCTAGCGGTAGAGGGAAGGCGAAAACCTGGTGGTACTGCGGATAGGTGCCCGAAAGAATGGTCGCGTGCGCACTGGGCGTGAACGGAGCCTGGGTGTACGCCCGTGTGAAAACGGCCGAATCCCTCGCCAGTTTATCCAGGTTCGGCGTCAGCCCGCGCGTCGACCCCATAAATCCCATGCGGTCGGCGCGCGTCGTATCCATCGTGATCAGGATGATATTGGTGTACGCCGCCTTTGGCTGCGTGCTGGAGGCGGGAGTCCCGGCCTGCGGCTGGGGGCCATCCGCGGCGAAGCTGCTCGCTACCAGGGCGAGGACGCACATGAAGCAATGGATTCCGCGCATTTTGAAATAACCTTTACGTTGGGAGGGTTGAATTCGATTTTACACAAAGCTGTCTGCTCGCGGCCCTGCTCCAACTACAGATGCCGTTACCGTGGGTTGAGGGGGCTATCGCAAAAACAGAACTGCCGTTTCCCGCTTCGTATCAGGGCTTCGGCTTATCGGCCGGAGCGTCCTTGGGCTTCGCGCCTGCGCTGGGCGGATGCACAGGGCCCAAACCGGTCACCTTTTGGCAATCGCGCGGGACCGTAAAGAGCGTGGGATCCTGGGGACCCAGCACTATGTTCTTGTACTGGATGACCCATTGCCGTATCTCTTTCTGCTGATTCACGATCTTAACGGGAAATCCCTCCAGGTCGTCGGCTTCATAGAGCCTGAAACGCGCCGGATGCGCAAACTTTTTGTTGTGGACCGTAATATCTTCCACGTGGACATGATGGCCGTCCACGGTGTCTTCGCCGGCTGCAACCCGCTCGTACGTGTAGCCCGGTCCCGACATGAACCAAGGATAAGTGCGGGAAAAAAGAAGGGTTAGTTTGGCGCATCCCCCCAGCGAGAGGCCGTACGATGTCCCTTTTGCCAAATTGTCCACGAAATACTGCGTCGGTCCCGAATTGGCGGCCTCCATCCTCATCCAATCGCCGGACCGGTAAATATGTCCATCCCAGTCTTGGCCGGGCAGAACACCTCCGGTCTGGATCGCCGAGAACTCTCGGAACCGATCCAGCGGAAACTGCGTTGACCCGCCGGACGTCTGCCCGGCAGGCGCTGCTGCGGCACCGGGTGTTTGATCCGCCGGGGCTTGATCGGGTACGGCTGGCGTCTGGGCTGGCGCTGCCGGCGGTTCCTGCGCCCACACCTGGAAGGTAAGGCAGCCCGCGAACAGCAAGGCTGCGATTGGTCGAATCATCTCTGGGATTCCTCCGGGGTCAATACTATCTCACAAACCAATTCGTGGATTACTCACGTATCAAGAATACAAAAAAAGAGCCACGCCGTGAATCAGCGTGGCTCCATGGAACTATGTTAATCGTGATTCGTTACCGCTTGATCGGGCTGGTCATCTTGCCAGCGGTCGAACGATGGCTAGCAGACTTGCCAGCGGGATAGCCGGCGCCGAGGTAGCCATAGTTGTCGCCGAAGTAGAAGCCAGTGTAGCTTCCAGCAACGCCAACCCAGCCGTACGCACCGGTGAAGAACCCGTGCTTAATCTTGCTGGTCTTCGCGGATTGCCATACCGTCCACTGCAGGCCGGAGTAGCAGATGCACGATGCGTCATAGATGCCATCGCCAACAACCGCGCCCTTACCATGAGCCGGCTGGCCCAGGGATGGGGTGGAAGCGTCGAAGCCAACGATCGCGGAATCATACGATCCGCCGCAGTTGGTGAAGCGGTCAAGGCCGGCAACCACGCCGAGGCTGTTGGTGGTGATCACGTTGTAGTTGCAATATTCGAGGGTTCCGGCAGCATCCCAGAAACTATAGGTGCCGGGGGCCTGAGCCGCTGCGAAGCTGCAGCCGAGTGCCAACAGAGCGAGTACCATCAAGCATTTTTTCACTGAGAAATTCCTCCTGGAAGTTTGTGAATCTAACGTTAGAAGTCTACAACCGACCAATGATGCCCTGCGGGGAAGCAGAGTCACTCACTAGACTGCTGGTCAATCTAGCTCATTCCAGAATTAAGTCAAGACAATAAATGGCCTGTGCACAAAAAAAAAATCAAAAGATAAAAACTTTGCGACCTTGCGGCAAATCGTCGACTAAACCAGTGAAACCGGCTTTCATCGGCGGTGTTTAGATGTTTGGTGCATTACGCAGAAGCCGCGATTTTTTTTCCGCAGCACGCCTCGGGAGAACGCAATCGGATGGGACTTCGGAAGCCCGGATGGGCGTGGGAATTGCGAAGAAGACAGGTTCTAATTCCACGGCAAAGAGTCGGATTTTTGCCCCGCGATTCAACGGCCCTTCCGGCGGCGGTATGTCTATTCGATCTTGGGCAGCAGGGAAGAGTTCCCCTCTTGTTGCCGCCTCAGCCGTTCTTCCTTTTCCGCGAGCAGTTGGTTGATTTCGATTACGAGTTCCAGAAGTTTTTCCGGGTTCTGCTCGTTTGCCGCAAGGGCGCAAAGCTCTTGCCAGCGTTCTTTCCGATCACTTTGCATGAATAGCACCCAGTTGTGCCACGGGGAGGTGGTTGCGAAAATACACACCTCCAAACGGCCCAGTCGGTCCACCGCCGAACAATGGGACAATTTAACATAAGTCTGTACTATGAGTGACATACGGCGTTTTCCTCGGGATATGACCTGCAAACCTCGAAGAATCGCGCACACTTACAATCCGAGCTAAGTAATTGTAAATAAAATACCTTACGCTAAGTCCTTATTTTTCAAAGACCAAATGACAAATTCCATCTAAGTCTTTGAATCCAAAAGACCAAGGGAAGGGGGGGATGAATCTGACCAGCAAAGCAAACGCAAGTCTGCCCATCAGGCACAGAAGCCCTCTTGAAGAGTCCAAAACTTTAGGAAAAATAAATCCAGATCAGAAGATGACACGCACCCCAAACTGCATCTGTCGCGGAGCTCCGGTTGAATACGCGCCCGAACCTGGCAGAATGCGATCCAGTCGGGACGTGCAGAATGATGTACTCGCCCCGCAAACACCTGGAGATGTGGAGTTGTTCAGTGACGTCCCAGGAGCGCCATTCAGAATGCCGCTGAGTTGAGCGTTGGGACCCCCGAAATTGGCAAAGTTGAAGGCATTGAAGATGGCGAAGTTCGGCTCGATCCGGAAGCGCTCGCCCACCACAAATGGCCATGTCAGACGGAAATCCACAGTCTTGAGCCAGGTTGCGGTTGCAGGGCGTCCGGGAAGTCCGCAGCTGGGAGTCGGGGGGTTGCACGAGGAGATGAGCGGAGCATAGGCTCCAAGCGCCACCAACTGGCTGGCGCTGAACAGTCCGACATTCGCCAGGTCTTGGCCTGCAGGCGTGAAGTGTCCTGCCACGTTGTCGTTGTAAAACTTGATGGACTTATCCAGCTGTGTAGGGCTGTAGCGGCCGAGTGTCCCGACATAAGTTCCGCTGAGAAGGTCGCCGACCGTGCCATCGCCCGAGACGTCGCTGCGGAAGATTTCACCCGCAACGCCGCCGCCATTTTGCTGAGGAACGAATCCGCTCAACGGCAACGGCGAAGCAAGTAGAGCAATCATCGAGAGGCGCGGTCCGCCAGGCAACTCGACCGTGGGAGTGACGGCCAACTGGTGAGTGCGGTCCAGACCGGAAGCGCCGAAGTGTCCGAGGTGCGGCCGATTGTAATCCACCGCGACCGGGAGCGTCGAATAGTCTCCGCCGCTGCCGTCGGAATTGGCGATGTTCGTGCGATACCGCGACCAGGCATAAGACACCGCAACGTCGATCTTGCGAATCCGGCGGAAGGGGTTGTCGGCGCTGTATGTGTGGTACGTGAAATGAATTGCCTGATATTGCGACCGTCCAGCAGGGAAGAACATGATGTTCGATCCCACAGCCGGATTCACTCCACCGAAAGATGCTTGCAGCGGGTTGCCATTGATATCGCGTTTTCCTAAAACCGAGCACGGGAACGGTCCGCAGAAGGCATTCGAGGAATCAAGACCGTGGCGAGCGAAATCAGTGATCGACGCTCCGGGCACAGAGGAGAGATAGCACTGCACTGATGCCTGTGAACTGCTTCCGGCGAAGAGAGCCGCCGGACAGCCCGTATGGCGCAACCGTGTCAGTGATTGCGCTCAGTTCGGCAGCATAGCTATTAAGGGCTGCGTTTGGATTGCTGCCATCGGTCAGGTATGAGGAGTCGCCGACATGGTTCGTGTCGATGCCGAGCGGCAACTGCGTACCGAGTTCGCGGACGTAATCGATCGAGAACATGCTGCGCTCGCCCATCTGGCGCTCGAGCCCTGCGCTCATGTGAACGATGCGAGGAGTGCGATAGGTTGGTGCGATCATGCCGCCGAAATTCGCCGCGCTGTTGGCCAGTGAGTACACGTTCGGCCCTCCCGTGACGGAAGCCTGGTTCGCCAGGAACTGCGACTGCAAGTCCTGAATCGCAGTGGAAACGGATCCGATGGGCTGTCCGCAAATCTGAGTCGCAATGTCGAGCCCGTCGACGGAACTGACCACGTCAGGAGCGTTCAGCGCAGCGCTATCCGGGAAGAGAACAGAGCCGGTCGGACAAAGCGTGAGGCTGCGGTTATATTGTCCGTTGGATAAACGGTTGATGCGGTCCTGATAGCTATTCTGCAGCAGGAAGTTGTCGAAAAACATGCCACCGCTTGCCCGGATGATGGTGCGGCCGTTGTGTCCCGGATCCCAGGCAATGCCGGCTTGCGGCGAGAAATCATGATTGGGCCGGGCAAGCTGCTGTCCAACCGACATTCCAACGCCTGATGTGAATTGCGGCTGCAGCGCAAACTGATCGAGGAGAAGAAAGTTGCCTAAGCATGGAGGGGAAGTCACGATACCCGTATTGATCTGCGAGCAGGTAACGGGCGCAACGTCGCTATTAAGGCGTCCCGTGTCGAACACGTAATTCACGCCGATACTGAAATTGATATTAGGGATCACGTTGAAGGTATCGCCCACGTAGCCTTCGAAGCGAGTATCAAAGTGACCGCCGTTCGGACGGTTGAAGGCCGAGTTCTCGCTGAAATTTCCGAGCCCGTTGTAGATCGTGAAGGTGCCCACCGGGTAGTTGAGTGGATTGTCCGCGCCTCCCGTGAGCAACGGATTGCCGTTGATTGCCGAAATGGTATCGAGTCCGTTGGAGCTCGTCACCGACGGCCCGTTGTTTCCGGGCGCGAAATAATCGCCCTGGGCGATGCGGTGAATTGCTCCGCCGAAACGGACTGTGTGAACCGCCTTGTAGACGGTGCTACTGTCGTAGCGCGCAAAAAGATCGCGTTGAATAGTCTGCCGAGGGCCAGCGATCGATGGTCCGATGGAATACGATCCCAATTGGATATGAAACGGCGCAGACGGATCAATCAATGACGCGGCTGGGTCCGAGTTGATGGTATTCACCATCTTCTCGTATCCGAAACGCGCACTGTGAACGAACTTGCCACGATTCCAGTCCACCCCAAAAGCAGCCGACGGAACATTTAGCTGGTCCCGGAAACTGGAGAGACTGTCAGCTGGACCAACCTCGTTGGCGTTGTCGTAGCCGAGCCTGACAAAGAACTTGGTGTTCTCGCTCCAGTTGTAATCGAAGCGCGCCAGTACCATGTTTTCGCGGAAGTAAGCACTGCGTGGAACTACAGTGTTGGGCGCCGGAAATCCGACCTCTGTAGGCAGAACGCCATCTTGCTTGGTTCGTTCTCCGCTGATGAACAGGAAGCCCTTGTCCTTAATCGCCGCGCCGCCGGCGCTAAATCCATACTGTTGTCGGCTGTAGCCCGGATCGCCTGCCGGAAAACCTGCCATCCCGAGAAAACGTTCCCGGAGATTTCCAAAAACATCGCCATGCCACTCGTTGCCGGTTGCAGACCGCGTCGTAACCCGCACCGATCCAGTGGCATTCAATGACTGGAAAACCTCGGGAGTGACCCGAGAAACGAGGACGTCTCGTATTCCCTCGGCGGGCAGTTTCATGGTGGCTGCGCCCTTGGTTTCGTCCATCATTTCGATTTCATCCGCGTCGAAATGCGTGGTGCGGCCAGAGGTGCTGTTGATAGAAAGCGATTGAAATGCGCTTTTGCCCGGATCGTAAATGGCGCCATCGACTGCTTGTACACCCGGAAAAAGCTCGCCCGGCGTAAGGTAGTTGCGGCCGTTGATGGCCAGCGTATCCGGCCAAGTCCCGGGGTAGGTGCTTTCGAGCCGAGCTGGGCCTGGATTGATCCAGTCAAGTTTGAAGTTCGCTTTTGATGCGGCCCCGGCAGTGACATTGATCGTGGTTTCCGCAGGAAGCAGGTCACGGCCGTCTACCCGGACGACGTACGGTCCGGGTGGAAGGGTTTCGGTGACATAAGCGCCGTCTTTGCCGGCCCGCGCGACGCCCTTGGTGTCGGTGGCTTGTGAGCTGTAGGAAATACGAGCACCGTCGACCGGAATTCCGTCTTCATCGACCACGGTTCCCTGAATGGTGCCAGCCGTCGTATTTTCCGAAGCGGTTTCCTGCGCGCACAAAGGCGATGTGGTCGCAATCAACAATAGCCAGCTGAAAAGCACTACTAAAATGACGGGCAGAGAACGCCGAACGCACAAACCAGACCATTGGAACAAAGCGCCACTCTCCTGGGAGCAGAATCACAAACAGAACGGAAACCGATTCCGCGTGTAAAGGACTAAGTTTCCACTGAAATGGAATAGACAGTTTACTAGATGCGGCGTCGCAACCGCTGCGATGTCTGCGTTTTTTAAGAGCTTGGTCAGTGTGGGGGATAACAGCGCTGGGCCGCTGCTCGAACAATGATCGCTTGTCGAATCTCTCTTGGCCTACCACGAACCTTTGTGCGTATAGTATCCGGCGCGATTATGCACTTGGTAGGGGCCTCCAGCAGGCGGGTTGGTAAGGGTGACTTGAAGGCGCCGGAAATCTGAATCGGCAAAGTGCTGCGTAGGATAGTAAGCGAGCAGGTACTGCGTCCGGAGTTCGTCACTGATTTTGCGGAACGCTTCGTCGAGCTGCGGAAGCGAAGTGGCGTAGTAATACTTGCCGCCGGTATCTTCCGAGATCTGGATGAGGGCATGCTCGCCGCCCGTGTCGCGGCCGGCGCTGGCTTCGATTGGAACGACAATGATGCTGTAGATAATCGCCTCCGATTCCTGGGCTGCGCGCAACGCTTCCTTGTAGTTCACCTGGCTGACCGTGTCACCGCCGTCGGTGATTACAACCATCACTTTTCGGCCTTGCCGTTTGCTAAGCGCTTGCGATCCGAGAAACACAGCGTCATAAAGGGCGGTGGCTGCGCCATTGCGCACCTTGTCGATGCCGGCATCAATGGCCTTCAGGTCGGAAGTGAAGGGAACAACTTCGTGTACCTCTTCGCTGAATTTGTAGACCGCCAATCCATCTTGCGGGCGAAGGATAGTGTGAGCAAACTTGCGCGCCGACGTCAGTTCCAGGGGCAGATCCTTGCGGGTGCTGAGGCTGGTATCGATCGAGAGAACAATCGAGAGCGGTAGCGCCGATTCGCGCCCGAAGACCGCGATCTTTTGCTCTTTGCCATCTTCCCTGAGTTCGAAGTTCTGTTTTTCGAGAGACGCTACCGGAGCACCGCGGGAGTCGGTAACGGTGACGAACACGTTGACCAACTTCACTTCCACTTTGAAGGTAGTGTCGGAGTCCTGGCCGAACCCTGGATGGCTGCCGAGACTGGCGAGAGCGAATACCATCAGGCACGCCGCGAGCCACGAACGCCGGGCCCCAATACAACCAAAAGAGCGAGTGCACCCTTGGAACAAAGAGCAAGTGGCCCACAAATTTTGCAAGCTCGGCTTCATTGAGGGATCATTTGATTGGATGCGGGCTTGGTTCCGGTTGTGCCGCGGGTCTCTTAATTTCTTGCGGGAAAGGCTCTCCATCCGCCCAGACGGCGCCGTCCTCGAAGTATTCTTTTTTCCAGATAGGTACGGTTTTTTTCAACGTGTCGATGATCCATCGGGAGGCGTCAAATGCAGCGCCGCGATGAGCGGAGGCCACGACGATCAGAACACTAACCTCTCCAATTTCGAGTCTCCCGAGCCGGTGGATGATCGAAATCGCGGAGACATCAAAACGCTCACGTGCTTGTTGGGCAAGGGATTCCAGTTCCTTAAGCGCCATTGCTTCGTAGGACTCGTAATTCAAATACAGAGTTCTTCGTCCCCGCGTGTTGTCGCGCACCACGCCCTCAAAGACGACGGCAGCCCCATCCTGCGGCCGCTTGAGACGGGTGAGAACAGAGAGGGTGTCGATGGGCTCGCGCACAATCAGAATCTCACCGAGCGGTGCCGCGGTTGGCGGCGCGCCCCCACTCACGGGCGGGAGCAGCGCGACCTCATCGCCAGCCTTCAGCGGGTGGTCGGCGCGAGAATATTCCTGATTCACGGAAAGCGCAATTGAGGGCAGCATTGTTTGGAGACGAGGGGCGCGGTGCGTGTAGTGCGCGAGAACATTCTCGACTCTCGAGCCCTCCGGCAGGTCGAGGGTATCAGACGAGAGGCCGACAATCTCCTTGAGGACGCCAAAGAAAAGTACGTGAATCTGCATCAGAATTCGATTGGAGCCGCTAGTCTCTTGAAAAAAGGCCTTCAATTCGTGCGTTCTTTCTCAAACTTGCACCCTTAGTGTAGCGCGCTTAGCTCAGCGGGACATGACCCTACGGGCGAAGAAGGGCTGGTAGCACCACGCGTCCCATTACTACCGTAATCGTGCGCTCGGTCACCTTCAAGCTTAGGCTTAGCGGTGACGCTCTACATAAAGGGAGGCTGTTATCTCGAACGTCGCTCCATCCGAAACTGGCCGAAGCGCGTCTGCCCGTGCGTTTCTTCACAGCCTCAACATCCTCATTAAGTACACCCGCCTGTACGGAACGAATCACAAGCGTACCGATGGCCAGTTTGAAACCGCGTGGCGTGAACTGCAGCAGGCCTTACCAAAAAGCGGGGATACCGGTTTCGTACTCGGCGTTTCTGACAACAAACTTCTGATCGATGGCATTCCGCTCGAGGCGGGGCAGGCGGAACGCAGCTTTGCGCAGTTGTTGAACGCTGCCGGACTCTCGAGCATCCTGTTTTCAAACAAGGTGACACTTGAAGATTTCACGCGCCTGGTGCGGGCCTTTGCGATGGGCGGCTCGAAAGCGCAGGACTTTGCGAAACAGATAAAGGAAACGCTCGGCGAAAATAAAAATTCATCGATCCGAATCAATGAAGTGAAGTTTGTCGCAGCCGATCCTGCAACCGGAGAACTTTCGATTGCAGCCCAACTGGCAGCGCAATCCATCGGCCCGGAGTTCAAGCAGTGGCTGAATGATCCGCAGAAATTGTTGCAGCTGATCGCGGCCGCGCAGGGGGCGAGTTCGGGAGGCATGGGCGAAGGTGGCATCCCATTATTCAGCGTTCCCAATGTCGGTAAAGGTGGTGAAGGCGCAACTGGTGGAACCGGAAACGGTTCCGGCGGAAATTGGACCGGAGGCGCTGTGCCTCTGCAGGAAGAAGAGGTTTTGCAGACGATTCGCTTGCTGACGCATTTCGGGCAGGCTATGCAGGATCCCAATGCCACGCCGGACAATCTGAAGGTTGAATTGGGAAAGGTCGAAGAGGGCACCAAGGTCAACCTTGCCCAATTGCTTGAGGGACTCGCCGCACACGCCACCAAGGATGCTGATCAAAGTGACACACCGCTTCTGATGCGCGCCGCCGAGAGCATGGCGATCAAGTTTGCGCTTGACCGTTATCAGAGGGGCGACGTGAAGGTGAATGCCGTCCACGAGATGATGGAGCACCTGAGCCGGCAGATGGACACGCTGCGGCAGATTCTTGCGGGTGCAGGAAGACAAGATGTCAAAGGCCGGCATCCTGGTCGAGTCGCATGCCGACATTCTCGACCGTATGTTTTGGGCCGAGATTCCAGAGAGCGGCAAAAAGAGTGTCTTGCTTTCGAACGAAGCTGCATGCGTGCCGCCGCGCAATATCCGCCAGTTTGTGGAGCTGCTTTTCGAGCGTGATGATTTCGAACTTGCAGGCAAAATTCTTGCGAATTATTGCGGGTGTCTGGATGCGAAAGAGCCTGACCCGCGCCGCAAGACGGCCATGGGACTAGCGCAACTGGCGGATCTGTTTGCGAACGCGCCGTTGCAAATCATGCCGAACGCCATCGCATTGATGGGCGAGAAGCTGGCGAAAGGAAACCGATTCGGAAATTCAGAGCCTGCTTGGCGCCTCGCTGGCTCGCTTCGGGCAGGAAGCCTGCTCGCGCAAGAAGTACAGGGCGATTGGTGAGCTTTGCCTGTCGTTCGATCACATTGCGAAAGAACGGCCCGCGCTGGTTCAGGATCTGCGTTCGCGGGTCGGCATTGAAAATCGCTTGCCGGAAATGATCGAAGAGGCGATTAATGCCGACCATATGCCGACCGACCTCATTGAGGTACTGCAGCAACTGCCCAAGAATTCTGTCGAGCACCTTGCCGAACGCTTCTTCCGTTCGCAGAAGCGCGAAGAGTGCGACCGCATCATCGAGTTAGTCGATGAACTCGGACAGCCGGCGCTGATGGATCTCCGCGAGATCTTGCGACGTGGACAGCCAAGACAGGCAGCAGCGACGGTGGGCCTATTGAGCCGGCTGAATGCAGAGGTTTTGCTTGAGTTGTTGCCGCCCCGCATCGGCGACTTTAACCGCTTCTATCAAGACGTATTGGTACGTCAGATCGCCTATGGCGCGGCTCCCGATCGCGGCCGCACGCTTGCTGGAATTGCTGGAACTGCTAGATACGCTGATTCTGCCCGAGACGCTTGATGAAATCGGAATGAGCCAGGACCGCGGCGCAAGTTCCAGCATCATTGCGCTGGCGACCAGCGGCGAAGCACACTCGCGGTCTCCGTTCGTACAGCTGAAGGCAGTCGAGTCGCTGGGCCGATTGCGCGAAATGGATGCGGTCCCGATTCTGCGCAACATCGTGGAAGAGAAAAAAATCTTTGGACACGTACAGCACCGCGAGTTGCGAATTGCCGCGATTCAGGCGCTCTCGAAGATCGATCCACGGTATGGCACGCAGGCTCTGGCGGAAAGCGGGCTGGAGACGAGCGAACTGGCCATCGCTCCACTCGACTCGGCGCCAGGATGCCCTTGGGTGCGGCAACGCCGGTATGAACGAATCATTCTGCCCCGCACGCTTTCGGCGATGCTATTCAGTTCGTGGGGCAAGTCGAACATTTTGATGCGTGAAATGAGCCTTGGTGGCGGCATGGGCACGCGAAACGATAATCTTCGTGTCGGCTCTGAGGCGAACGTTGAAATTTCCGTGGGAGTGAAGAAAATCCGTGGGCAGGTTCTTCTGCGGCGCGCGCGCGTCAATGAAATCGGTTTTGAGTTTGTGAATATGGACCTGGATAGCCGCTACCGGCTGCGCCGCCTGCTGGTGGAAGCGCTGGAAAAGGCGCCAGAAAACCGGACCATGGATTGGGACGGAGACCGGAAAGTCTAGGCAACTGAACAAACCTGTAATGCTCCAAATAGAAAAGCCTCTGCAAAATACAGAGGCTCTTCTAACTTTCTGGAACATTCTTTACGCGACCTTTACGAAGATGATCACGAGCGTGAACAGCACTAGGGACTCGATGAAAGCGAGTCCAAGAATCAGCGCGACCTGAATGCCGGCGCGGGCTGCGGGATTGCGTCCCAGAGCTTCGCAAGCGGAGGACGCCGCGCGTCCCTGGCCCTGCGCGGCCAAGCCGGCAGCGATCGCGATGGCGAAGCCGGAAGTGATGGCGACCCAGTTTGTTCCGCCCGCCGCGCTACCGCCGGTCTGCGCGAACGCCGGAACCGCAAAAATCGAACAGAGCAACATCAACAAAACCAACATCATTGTTTTTCGCATGTGTTTTTTCTCCTTATGAATTTGCCGCCAGTGGGTGGTTGACGCCGTGCTTGATAAGCCGACGCCCTCACGCTGAACGGCTGAAGCCAGTTCTCAGATCCCAGTACTCCGTACCCAACCAGATTCTCACTGACAACTGGAAACCGAGAACGGTTTTAGTGTTCGTGCGCTACTGCTTCGCCCAGATACACGGCGGCCAGCAGCACAAAAATGTACGTCTGGATAAACGAGACGCCGATATGCAGACCTTCAAAAACGATCGGAAGGCCGAGCGGTACCAGCGAGAAAAATACCAGCGTCACCATTTCACCGGCGAACATGTTCGCGAACAGACGAACGGTGAGTGAGAGGACGCGCGCCAAGTGGCTGAAAATCTCGATCGGGAACAATAAAAACGGCAGCATGATCCGAACCGCCATCGGCATGCCTTCTTGCGGCCCGATGAAGTGCTTGAGGTACCCGATGACGCCGTTCTCGCGCACCCCGGCATAGTGATAGTAGAGCCAGGTCAACAGAGCGCAACCGAGCGGGACGGCCGGCACGCCGGTCGGCGATTCCAGTCCCGGGATAATGCCGAGCAGGTTGCAGAGAAGAATGAACAGCCCCAGGGCGGTCAGATAAGGAACAAACTTTGACGCGTGATGGCCGATGATCTCGTGCGCCAAGCCGTCGATGAATCCGTTGATGCCCTCAAACGTGTGCTGCAAGCCTCCCGGGCCGCTCGACCGAAAGACGCGAGCGCACGGCGATGAACAGAATCGGTCAGCAGCAGCACTACCAGCAGTTCCATTGCAACGGGATTCGTAATCGGCGCGTTGGGATGCTTTGGATGGATGTGCAGTGCCTGCAGCAGGGCCGTCACAGACGGGCCGAGGATATGGTTCAGGAATTTAGTAAAAGTAAGTTGTTCCATATCTAAAATGACTTTGAGCCGCGAGCCACATGCAGATTCCTTCGCTTCGCTGGAATGACAAACCAAGAAGCTCGGGCACGATTCCCCGCTTCGCTCGGAATGACAACTCCGGAATCGCTCTCAGTGCTCTCGAAAGGCTACAACGGCCTCCAGCGCCGCCTCGATCATCATGGCGGCTACGGGCAGGCATAAGCCCCACAAAAAGCCACGGAAGGCCAAGAAGGAACTGTTGAATATAGCATACGCAACGGCTCCCACCAACGCGTATCGCACGAGGAAGCGAAAGACAATTCGCCCTCCTTTTTCGGGCTTTGACGGTTCACGATGCGGTCGGCGAGCGATTCCACGCTGCGCTGGAGAGCACGGAAGTTGATACAGGAAATCGCGCCTCCGGCGGCAAATCCGCTGGCTCCCGCCAACCCATAACGCCAGAATGCCGGGAGCACGAGCACTGCGCTCACAATGACCATCGTGCGAAACATGCGAGGGAGCGCACGAGTAGCTGAATGATTCGAGGCGCAGGTCGGCGGGGGAGAGGGCCGGGTTATCCGGGTCACTCATGGTATCGATCGTCTTTCATCGCTCTTCGTCGGAACGGGGACCGGAATTCGATTTGGAGTCGAATCTTTCGAGGCGCCGAGCGCCATGCGGATCATCTGCGTGAATCCCGACTACCGCTCCGAAGAGTAGGCCGACCAGGTACAGCCACTTGGTGTGCAGCCAGTAGTCCATCAGCTTGCCGAGGAAAAATCCCAGCAGAATCGCGGCCGGAATGATGAACCCGATCTCGGAGTAGCGCGCGAGGGAAACTACCGATCATTCTTCTTCGGAGGATCGGGAAGCGCGGCCATGACAGGGAATTCTAACCTAGCGACGAGTGATGAGGTCGGCTGCGCGAATCGAGGCTCGCAACTGAACTTATCTCACCAGCGCCGCCACGTGCGGCGATCTGCGCGATTTCTAGCGACCAATTCACGCCTCGGATGAAGGGTTCGGGGTATACACCGATCACAATGGTCATCGAGGCCGTCACGCCGAACGCGAAACGCATGGCGAGACTGACCGGCAGCCGGCCTGCTTCGGTCGGGGCGCGCATCAGCATCACGTTGGCGATTCGCAGGTAGTAGTAAAGGCCGAAGAGCGCGTAGAGAACGGCGGCGGACGCGAGGACGTAGTGGCCGCTTTCGACCAGGCTCAGGAAGATGTAGTACTTGCCCAGAAAGCCCGCTGCGGGCGGGATTCCGGCCAGCGAGAGAAGAAAAAGCAGCATCAGTGTGGCTTCGACTGGCGCGCGCGAGTAGAGTCCGGCCATGTCGTCGAGTTCGTCGCCGATCACGTTGCGATGGCGCAGCGATGTGATCACGGCAAACACGCCCAGGTTCATGAAGGTGTAAACCATCAGGTAGATCAGGATTCCCTTGAATCCGTCGGCATAACGCCGTGCCGCCGGCCTGGACGTTCCCATGGCGACGAACGCCAGCAACATGTAACCGACGTGGGCGATCGAAGAGTAGGCCAGCAGGCGCTTTGTATTTGTTTGTGTGAGCGCGGCGAGATTCGCGCCGGTCATGGTGGCGATGGCGACAAAAACCATCACGGGCGTGTAGATGGAACGCAACGGGAACAGTCCATAAATCAAAATCCGCAGCAGCATAGCCCAGGCGGCCGCTTTCACCGCGACCGACATGAATCCGGTGATGCTGGTGGGCGCGCCTTCGTAGGCGTCGGGCGCCCACTGATGGAAGGGAATCGGCGGCGATCTTGAACAACAGTCCGACCACGATGGTCAGCAGCGCGATGACGAGCAGCGGATTGTGCGGATCGTGGGCGATTCTGGCTACAACGACACGGACGGACGGCTTCCCGATGACTAGCCACGAGTTCGTGCTGCCCGAAAGCCCGTAGAGCAGCGATAAGCCGTAGGCGAAAGATGCCGGAGGAGAACGCACCGAAAAGTAGATACTTCAAAGCTGCTTCGTTGGAACGCCGGTCGCGGCGCAGGAAGCCGACCAGTACGTAGATCGAGATCGCCATCAGCTCCAGCCCGATGAAGATCAGCACGATGTCGATGCCCGCTGCCATGCACATCATGCCAATCACGGACATCAGCAGCAGTGCGTAGTATTCGCCATGATGTTCATCCTCGATTTCCAGGTAGCGTACCGACACGAGAATGGTGATCGCCGCCGACGCGAGAAATAGATACCAGAAGTAAATGGCGAAGCGATCCACCAGAAGCGAGTTGAAAAAGCCGGCTGCGCCCCTTGGCAACTGGCGCTGGATTTGCCAGACGCATAGAGTCGCGAACATTACACCGCCAAAAGCGCCGACTGCGTTCAGCCACTTCCATTCGCGCGGAATCATCAAGTCAATAAGCAGGATGCCGAGCGCGAAAATGGTCAGCTCCACCATGGGCAACATCAGCCGGTATTCAATTGGAGAGATGCCTAGCACTTACATGCTCGCTTTCTTGGTCGACTTCTGGTGCGGCGGTGCCGGAGCCGGTGGAGCAGTGATTACCGGCGCGGCAGCGGGAGCCGCGGCTTGGGCGTTCACAGTGGCATTTGGATTCGCGCTCTGAATCGTCTGGACGATTTGATTGACCGGTGTCTCGAGGATCTGGAAAAACGGTTTGGGGTAAAGGCCGATCCAGAACGCCATGATAATAAGCGGCACGAACGTCAGAACCTCGCGCGGTGTCAGATCGTGCAGCTTTTCATTTTTTGAATTCGTCACGGTTCCGAAAAAGACGCGCTGGTACAACCACAGCAGGTAAGCTGCAGCCAGAATCACTCCAGGCGCTGCCCATGCCGCCCATTTCCAGTTCGCGGTGAACGCTCCCTGAAGAATAGTGAATTCGCCGACGAAGCCGTTCAGTAGCGGCAGCCCCATCGACGACAGGAACATGATCATCGTGATGGTCGCGTATACCGGCATGACATTGGAAATGCCGCCATACTCCGAAATTTCACGAGTGTGCCGTCGTTCGTAGAGAATGCCGACGATCAAGAAGAGCGCGCCGGTCGAGATGCCGTGGTTGATCTGCTGAAGCACCGATCCGCTCAGACCCGCCTGGTTCAATGCAAAAATTCCGAGCGTGCAGAAGCCGAGGTGGCTGACGGATGAGTAGGCCACCAGCTTCTTCATGTCTTTCTGCATCAGCGAGACGAGCGCTCCGTAGACGATGCCGACGATGGAGAGGCCGATCATCCAGCCGCGCACGGTGGCGCCCATGAAGGTCGAGGTCGTGTTGGTGATGACCTGCGGGAAGAATGGCAGCGAGAAGCGGACGAAGCCGTAAGTTCCCATTTTCAGCAGAACGCCCGCCAGAATTACCGAGCCGGCGGTGGGCGCTTCTACGTGCGCATCCGGCAACCACGTATGGAACGGGAACATCGGGACCTTGATCGCAAATCCGAGGAAGAACGCGAGAAAGAGCCAGATCGCTGTGCTGAACGGAATCTGCGGGGCCGTGTGATACAGCTCGGGAATGCTGAAGGTGAAAACGCCGGTGACCGTGTGGTGATGGAAGTAGAGGAACAGGATGCCGAGGAGCATCAGCACGGAACCGAGCAGCGTGTACAGGAAGAACTTGATGGCGGCGTAAAGCTTGCGTGGGCCGCCCCAGATGCCGATCAGCAGGTACATCGGAACGAGCATCGCTTCCCAGAAAACGAAAAAGAGGAAGAAATCGAGCGCCATGAAGACGCCGAGCATGCCAGTCTGCAGAACGAGGAACCAGACGTAATATTCCTTGACGCGGTTCTCGATGGCGGTCCAGGACGAGAGAATCGAGATCCATCCCAGGAGCGTGGTCAGCATGATGAGCAGGAAAGAGATGCCGTCGATGCCCAGGTTATAGCCCGCGCCGATGGAGGGAATCCAATTGTTGGGCGTGCCCTCGAGGAACTTGAACTGCTGCGATTTGTCTCCGAGCGTTGCCCAGAACATGGGGACAAGCGGAATCGAAATCAGGAAGCCGCCCAGCGAGAAGATATTCGCAACCCAGCGGATCGCGTCTTTATTGTCCTTGGGAACGAACAAAAGGACGAGGGCGCCGATCAGCGGCGTAAAGAGGATGATCGATAAGATGTGATTCTGCATAAGAGCAGTTCTCAGTTACCAGTTCTCGGTTGCCAGAGGCTACGAGCCTCGAGCACCCTGCTTCGATCTCTTCGCGGCGAGCTAGCCACGAGGACTTCGCAGCTCACAACGCGCAGCTCATTTCCACGCATAATAAAACGTGAATCCAACCAATCCTGCGATCATGACCAGCGCGTACCACTGCACGAGGCCCCATTCGAACAGGCGAGCGGGGTACGATAACATGCGCGCTAAGATGGCTGGACCGTTTACGCCGAGGCCGTCGATGATCCACTTATCCCACCACGACGACAGCGTGGCGACCGCGCGCGTTACCCAGCCAACATCGTTCACCGTACCGTCGATGATCTTGGAATCGAACCACGACGAGGCTTCGCCTAAACCGAGCACTCCCAGGCGCACATCCCCTACTTTGCGACGCCCCGTAAAGACGTAGTCGTAGCCCTCATCCACGAACCACTTGTTGTAGAGGACCCTGTACAGCGGCGGAGCTTTTTCGGCGATGGGCTCTTTGTAATCTTTGCCGGCGTGCGCGTAGGCGCGCCAGGCGAGGCCGAGTCCAACGATGGCGGCTCCTATCGAAAGTCCCATGAGCGCATATTCCATCGGATCGGTGCGCTCTTCTTCTCTTTCTCCAGCAGCCAGTTGGTTAGGGGCTTCGGCGCTCAGCACTTGTGCCTCTCTTGCGAATACTGGCTCGAGGAATTTCCCGAATGGATTCGAGCCGCCGAGGCTGTGCGGAATGCCGAGCCATCCTGCGGCAACCGAACAAATCGCGAGCGTGACCAGCGGTATAGTCATCGACTTGGGCGATTCGTGGATGTGATGCTCGACTTCATGACTCATGCGCGGTTTGCCAAAGAAAGTGAGAAAGATGAGGCGGCCCATGTAGAAGGCGGTCATCAGCGCGGTGACGAAGCCAATTAACCACAAGAAGTGATACGCGCTCCCCTCTTTCGTATAGGCCTGCCACAAGATTTCGTCCTTCGAGAAAAAGCCGGCGAGTCCAGGAATGCCCGCAATGGCGAGCATGCCGACGAACATGGTCCAGAAAGTTGTTGGAGTACGCTCGCGCAGGTCGCCCATGTTTCGCATGTCCTGCTCGCCGGACATTGCGTGAATCACAGAGCCGGAACCTAAGAAGAGCAACGCTTTGAAGAACGCATGCGTGAAGACGTGGAAGACTCCCGCCGCGAAAGCGCCCACACCCAGCGCTAAAAACATGTAGCCGAGCTGCGACACCGTCGAATAGGCGAGGACGCGCTTGATGTCGTTCTGCACCAGGCCGATGGAGGCGGCAAACACGGCGGTCAGCGCGCCTACGATGGCTACCGTCTTCATGGCTGTCGGAGCGAGAACAAAAATTGCGTTGGAACGCGCCACCATGTAGACACCTGCGGTCACCATGGTCGCGGCGTGGATCAGGGCGGAAACGGGCGTGGGGCCTTCCATTGCGTCCGGCAGCCAGACATAGAGGGGAAGTTGAGCCGATTTTCCGCAGGCGCCTACAAAGAGCAGTAGAGCGGCGGCGGTGAGGATCGGGTCACCGATTTGGAAGTGCCCGCTGCGCGCCAGCGTGTTGATGTCGATAAAGCGGAAGGAGCCCAGATACCAGACCAGTGTCAGAGCGCCAAGAATAAATCCGGCGTCGCCAATGCGGTTCACTATAAATGCCTTGTTAGCGGCGTCGCTCGCGGACTTGCGGTGGAAATAGAAACCAATCAGCAGATACGAGCAGAGGCCGACGCCCTCCCAGCCGACGAACATGAGCACATAGTTGTTCGCCAGGATGAGTGTGAGCATCGAGAACATGAAGAGGTTCAGGTATCCGAAGAATCGGTAATAGCCGCCTTCGTGCGCCATGTATCCAGTGGAGTAGATGTGGATGAGCATGCCCACGCCGGTGACGAAGAGCAGCCAGATCGCAGAGAGCGGATCGAGCAGGAAGCCGGCGTCCGCGTTAATGGGAGCGGTTGTGCCGTCTTTCTTGACGAAAGTGAGGCCGCCGTCGCCCGCGCCAAGCCAGGTGTACATAATCTTTTGGAAAGGCTGGCCGGTACCGTGGGCGAAGTGCGTGTAGTCGAGTACTGTGAAGCAGGCGAAAAGGAAGGCGACGACGACCGCACCCACGCAGACCGCGTTGACCGTAGCCTTCTGCAGCTTTCGGCCGAAGAAAAACATCATCGCGGCCCCGAAGGCCGGGAAGAGCGGGATGAGGTAGATGTGGTTTAAGAACATTAGTTCTCAGTTCTCGGTTCTCGGTTTCCAGTTCTCAGGGTTCAAACTGAGGACTGACAACTAAGAACTGACTTCCTACCACTTCAACAAATCAATTTCGTCCACGTTGACCGTCTCTTTATTGCGGAAGAAGGCGATCAGAATTCCGAGGCCAACCGCGGCTTCTGCGGCAGCGTCCACCACAATGAAGATCGCGAAAATCTGGCCATGCAGGTTTCCCCACATGCGCGAGAAGGCCACCAGATTCAGGTTCACCGCGTTCAGAATTAGTTCAATCGACATCAGTACGATTACGACGTTGCGGCGCGTGAGCACACCGATCGTGCCGAGCACGAAAAGTGCGGCCGCTACTACGAGATAGTGAAGCGTGGTAATCGGAACCATAAATTTGGTCGTTCGTTCCTGGTCACTGGTCGTTTGTATAGCATCGATCCATTCGGCATCCCGAACGACCGACGACAATCGACCGACGACTAGATCTTTTTCTTCGTCATAATGACTGCGCCCAAAATCGCCACCAGCAGCAACAACGAGGCGATTTCGAACGTGAATGTGTATTGGCCCATCTTGCCGGCGTCTCCGTAAAGCATGGCGGCGATCTGCTGCGTGTTTGTCGACTCGGGCAGCTGCATCATGCGATCTGGAAGCAGCGCCTTTCCCTTGGCGAATGCGGACAAAAAGAGTGCCAGCAAGGCGCACGACGCTACCAGACCTACCGGCCAGATGCGGTTGAACTGCCGCTCTTTGGACGCGCGCTCAATGCTTACCAGCATGATCACGAACAGGAATAGCACCATGATTCCGCCGGCGTAAACAATGATCTGGACGCCAGCGACGAATGGGGCGTAGAGCATCAGGTAGAGTCCGGCCACCGAGAGCAGGGTGATGATCAGGGCGAGCGCCGAGTGCACTGCATTGCGGCGTGTGATCACGAGCAGGCCGCTGATGACCGCTGCTGCGGCAAGTCCATAAAAGAACCAGGGCGTTGCTACGGGAGCGGCGCCGATATTCATTGCGGGGTTCATTTAACGACCACCCCCACAATGGCGGTCACAATCAGCACGCCAAGCGAAATCGGCAGCATGACCTTCCATCCCACTCTCATTAACTGGTCGAAGCGGTAACGCGGCCAGGTCGCGCGGTACCAGATAAATAGGTACATGAATATCGAAACCTTCAGCATGAACCAGTAAATGTAGTCGATGCCCTCGCGGGTGCGGGCGGCGATGCTGTGATCGGAGTTGTGTCCAACAATCGCAATCAGCAACAGCACGAGAGCGATGAAGGCGAGAAGGAGCGCAAACACTCCTAGGCCGATGCGCTGAATTTTGAAGAACGAATGTGACGGCATGCGGACAGTGCCGATCAAGGCAAAGCCTGCCAACGCCGCGAACGTCAGGCCGGGGAAGAGCGAGAAGATGAACTCCCACACGGGCGCGTTCAGCAGGTTGGGGAACGGACGCATCCATCCGCCCAGCCATAGCGTCACCGCAATTGCCGATACCGCAATCATCGCCGCATATTCGGCGAGCATGAAGAGGGACCAGCGCAGGCCGCTGTATTCGGTGTGGAAGCCGGCCGTCAATTCCGACTCGGCTTCAGCCAGATCGAAGGGCGCGCGGTTGGTTTCGGCCACCATGGCGATCGCGAAAATGATGAATGCGATGAAGCCGAGCGGGAAGAACTTGAATAGGAACCAGACGCCTTGCTGTTGCTGGGCTTGCACGATGCCAATCATGCTCAGCGTGCCGGTTCCTGTTGCGTTCAGGCTGGTCATCAGGATTGCCGAGACGACCGCGAGGCCCATCGCTACTTCATAGGAGACCATCTGCGCGCTCGAGCGCAGGGCGCCGATCAGCGGATAGTGCGAGTTGGAAGCCCAGCCCGCTGTGACAATGCCGAGCACTCCGAGCGACGAGACGCCGAGCATGAAGAGGATGCCGATGTTCATGTCGCTGACCGCCTGTGATGGGCCAAAGGGAATGACCGTATAGACCGTGAACGCGGCAAGCAGGCCGATCAGCGGTGCGACCCAGAAAACGAACTGATCCGCCTCGCTGGGAATGATGTCTTCTTTCAGCATCAGCTTGAGAGCGTCGGCGATGGGTTGAAGCAGACCGTGCGGACCGACACGCATGGGGCCGAGGCGAATCTGGAAGTGGGCCAGCGCCTTACGCTCCAGCCAGTTCATGGCCATCACCACAACCGATACGCCAGCAAAAATAATCAGGACGTAGATGAGCGCCCAGAGCTGATTTCCCGCCTGGCCGGGTGTTACCGGGCTGCCGAGGTAGGAGGTGATGTAGTTCAGCATCAGCGGTCCACCTCGCCGAGAACAATATCGAGCGTGCCGATAACGGCGACCACGTCGGCGACCAACATGCCGCGCACCATGACATCGAGAGCCTGCAGGTTGACGAAGGAGGGCGGGCGCACGCGCAGACGATAGGGCTGGGTCGAACCGTCGCTGACGATGAAATATCCCAGTTCTCCCTTAGGCGCTTCGATCGAGTGATAAATTTCGCCGACCGCGGGCTTGATCACCTTGGGCACCTTGGCCATGATTGGGCCTTCGGGAATGCCATTGACCGCCTGGTCGATGATGCGCAGTGACTGCCGCATCTCGACCATGCGAACGAGGTATCGGTCGTAGGTGTCGCCGTTTTCGCCGGTGGGAATTTCAAAGTCGAAATCGGCGTAGTTGGCGTAAGGGATTGCCTTGCGAATATCCCACTTCACGCCGCTCGCGCGAAGAACTGGGCCGGTCACGCCTAGCGCGATGGCATCGGCGGCGGAAATCGTGCCGACATTCTTCGTGCGCTCGAGCCAGATGCGGTTGGTCGTGAGCAGCGCTTCGTATTCGTCGATCTTCGGCGCGACGAACTTCAGGAAATTCTTGACTTCTTTTTCGAAGCCCGCGTAAGTCTCATATAAGCAGCCGCCAATGCGGAAGGCGTGGGTTGTGAGTCGCGCGCCACAATACTTTTCGAAGATCTTGAGAATCTCTTCCCGATCGCGGAAGGTGTAGAAGAGCGGCGTCATGGCGCCGATATCGAGCGCGTGAGTGCCGAGCCAGAGCTGGTGGCTGGCGATGCGATTCAGTTCGGTGAGGATGACGCGAATGTAATTGGCGCGGGGCGGAGCTTCGACGTTCAGCAGCTTTTCGACTGCCTGGCAGTAGCCCAGTCCGTTCGAGACGGCGGCCACGTAATCCATGCGGTCGACGTAGGGATTGAACATCGTGTAGGTGCGGTTCTCGGCGATTTTTTCCACGCCGCGATGCAAGTAGCCGATGACGCACTCGGTGCCCAGAACTTTTTCGCCGTCGAGCTTCAGAATGACGCGCAACACGCCATGAGTGGCGGGATGCTGCGGGCCCATGTTGATGATGAGCTCGTTCGAATCAAGATAGGGATGCTCCGGCGTTTCGAGTTCGAGATGAGAAGTATCGAGTTTCGTGCCACCAACGTACGACGCCGCGTTCGGCACATCTTTGGCGTGGTCGTTCGTCGTCCGGTCGGTCATTGCCCGCTCTCAATTCCCAGGTTGATCTGCACCCACTCTTTGTCTTGTTGCAGGATGCCGTAGTCCTTGCGCAGCGGGAAACCCTTCCAGCCGTCGGGCAGCAAAATGCGCTTCAGATCGGGATGCCCATCGAACTTGATGCCGAACATGTCATAGACTTCACGCTCCAGCCAGTTGGCAGTTGCCCAGATGGCTACGCTCGAAGGGATGGACGCGCCGTCTGCAATTTGCGTCTTCACGCGTATGCGCTCGTTGCGCTGGAAGGAGTAGAGGATCCAGACGACATCGAATTGCTTCTCGCGCTGCGGATAGTGAACGGCGGTGACGTCGACGCAGTAGTCGAACTGTTCCTCGTCGCGAAGCAGGCGCAGGATGTTGGGAATGAGCGAGCGATCGACGGTGAAGTAATTCTGTCCAAGATACGACTGTGCTTCGACGGCAGAGCCGTACTGGCTCTTGTACTTCTCCACCATCGGCGACGTCCATGGCATGGGTACCGGGCCAGCCGGTTTCGCGGGAGCTGCCGGCTTGGCTGGGGCGGCAGCAGCGGGGGCAGTTGGAGCCGCAGGCTTCGGGGTTGCTGAAGCGGGTTCAGCCGGTTTTGCAGCCGGGGCGGACGTGGTTGGCGTCGATTCGACCGGTTTCGTGGGACTCGGCTGTACGGAGCCGGGAGGCTGTTCGGGAGAACTGGACTGGGTGGGAATAGCTGGCTTCTCCGCCGTCGGTTTGCTTTCCCCTTCCGGCGGCGGTGGTGTCGGCGTTTTGGTTTCCTCGGCCATCTTTATCGTTCGGTCTTGCGTGGAAGCAGCCGTGAAACGGTTGAAGACCATCCCTTCTAACAGCTTGCCAATAGTGTGTCAACGATCCATGTCACACGAATTCCGCGTCAGGACCGGCGTGCCGTCTGATAGCTCTCAATCAGATCGCGAATGCGTTGCGCGTCTGCCTTCCGATGTCCGTGACTTGTGATCGGATCAGTTCCACCCGTCGATTCGATCACGATATCGGCCCAGAAAACCCCAGTTGAAATGTGAACCGACGCAACCTGAGGGATACCGACGCTTTCTTCGTTGCTTCCGAAGAGGCGAGGCTTCACCCGGCTCACATGCTGCGCGTTCACGACGATGCGCGTCGGGAAAAAGAGATTCCCCTTGGTCCAACGGCTGGCAGCGAAGGTTTCTCCTTTTGGGTTCGTAGTGGGCATGGCAAAGATTCAATTGTTCTAATGTGGCGGGTGCTTACTGTTTGCTGCTGATCTTGCTACACCCATTCCAGGGCGCCTTTTTTCCAAATCCAGATGTATCCAACAATCAGGATGCCGAGGAACACAAGCATCTCCATCAACCCAAACCTCCCCAGCGCTTTGAATTTCACCGCCCAGGGGAAAAGGAATATCGTTTCCACATCGAAGACGACAAACAGGATGGCGATGATGTAGTAGCGGACGGTATAACGCCCGCGCGCGTTGTCATAGGGATCGATGCCGCACTCGTAGGGCATGAGTTTCGTGCGATTAGGACTTTGCGTGCGAATGATGCGCGCCACCGCCAGCGTGATTGGAATCAGAATTCCGACGACAGCAATAAAGAGAAAGGCGGGTACGTAGTTTTGCGGCATTTGTCCTCGTCCAACAGGTTATGCAGGCAAGCTGGAATAGTACCCCTGAATGGTGCGCGCTTCAAGGACAAGCGACACAGGGTAAGGCTTTTAGCCCTCAGCCGTCAGGCCTTAGGAAATTCTCTGGCGATCCCCAAACAGATTTTGCCTGATAGGGTCCCTGAGGTAAGAACTAACATCTTCTTTTGTCACGGCACGTTAACCGGTTCATTCACCGGTTTCTGGTATTCGGTTGCGCTGGTCACGTAGCAGGGCAAGCGGTTCCTGTGACGCGCCATGTTCAGTACCGGCGCGGCGGTCGAATATTTGAGCTCGGGTGGTTGCTGCCGCCAATCTCCCACCTGGCCGTTGGTAATCTCCATGAGTGTTTCGTCGCATTGCGGATCGCGCGCCGCGCGAAGCTCGTGCACGGTCGAGTAATTCAGTCCATTCTCCGATAGACGTGGTTGATATGGCAGAAAGTTATAGATCAACTTGACCAGCCGCGACTCGTCCTTGGCAATCTGTATTTCAGCAATGAAAATCTCTTCGTTGGAAAAGAACGAAGATGGCAGATGATTCCAAGCAAGAGCTACCAGCCGCAGACGGACAGGCTCCGATCGGGAGGTCTGCCATTGCAATTCGCCGCGGGCGGTTGTAGAGGCAGTGAGAAGCCCAATGATCGCTACCATAGCCACGCCCGAAAAAACCGCTTTTGGTACTTTCATGCAGAGCCCCCAACTTGGGTTATTTTTTTGATGCAAGTTGCGGGACTTGAGTCGCGACCGAAAGGGCATGCAAGGACCTTCATCATGCCTTCTTGTGGCTAAGTTGCTGACAATCCTAAGGAAGAAGGATGGAGGCAAGGCTGGGCAATATGTTTTTTCAGCCTAAATGAAGTTGGACAAACGCGGCCTTAATCGTCCGTTCATTTCTGCGACTTTGGCGTCTGAACTGTGACCGCTTTCGGTCCAGTCAAAAATGCCGACCACCGCATTTCCTCGACTGGCTTGGCGCCGCTCAATGCCATTTTAACGGCCATTTCGGCCACCGCATTGATGACCCACTCAAAATTCTGCTGCCCGACGGAGGTAACTTCCGCATCCGGCGCCGGGTTCATGAAGTCAATGGCGTAGGGAACTCCGCCTTCCACCGCGAACTCCACGGTATTGAGATCGTAGCCAAGGGCGCGACACAGAGACAGCGCGTCCTTCTCGATGCGCTCCTTCAGTTTCGGCCCGGGCGCGGGATTACCCTTTACATACCGTTCATGAAACGGAGCTTTGGGGTCGTATTTCATGATGTGCACTTTCTCTTGCCCGACGACATAGCAGCGGTAATAGTCTTCGAACTCCACGCCGTGTTGCAGGGTCATGCAAAGATCGCCCGTCTCGTTGTAATTGTGAAAAAACTCTTCCGGCGAATGCACCTTGTAGACGTGCTTCCAGCCGCCGCCGGAGTAAGGCTTTAGAAATGCGGGGAACCCGACATACGTGAAGAGTTCGTCCCAGTTCAGCGGGTAGATCAGGTTGCGCATCGATTTGTCAGTCGTGTCGGGCGGATGCTTATGATGCGGCAGGATGACGGTGGGCGGGATGGCCACGCCCATCTTGTGCGCCATCGCATAGTTGAAAAACTTGTCGTCAGCGGTCCACCAGAAAGGATTGTTGACGACGATCGTCCCCTGCAACATCGCGTTCTTTAAATAAGCGCGGTAGAAAGGGATATCCTGCGAGATTCGGTCGATGATGACGTCGTATTTCTTCGGTTCGTCCATGCGGATGCCGCCGATCTTCACAAACTCGGCGCTCACTCCGTCGACCTTCATGGAGTTGATCTTCTCGACCAACGCCGGGGGAAACGTATTTTCCATCCCAAACAAAATCCCAACCTTCTTCATGCTCGCTCCGAGGAGAGACCGGACGCATCCCTCAATTATTCTGAAACATTTCTTGTCAGTCAGCGACCAAGACCATGCCAGTGCTGAAAGATTTTAGCCCCGAGGCCCACGAGCATTTCTGCCGCTTTAGTGCCGGGGTATCCATAGACTTCGAAACCGTCGAGCCTTGAGACCTCGAGAAGCTTCGGGACCATTTCTTGCACCGCTGGGCCCATCATGTGGGCCAGAGCAGCACCTTCATCTGCGTACGTCTCAAGAAGCCGGCATTCAGTGCAATCGGCGTTCAAATGCCACTCGTACGCGAGCGCACCCGGCTCTTTCTGGGTCACTTCCGTCATCGCCTTTGCAATGTCTTGGAAGGCATCGAGCTGCCTATCGTTGATCGTGAGATCTACTTTGAAGTACACCGACTGCTTGGTCATGGCTCGCTTTCTTCTCAAGTGACTCCGTCAAAAATACTTGCCTGCCATTCGTTGCCACAGCGGCCAGTCATGCTTGCTGTTGTCGCCGTAGATATCGAGCCAATGCGGAATGCTTTTCGAATGCATGGTGCCGGCCATTTTCACGTTTGCGTCCAGGCACATGTCCCAGTCCGACGTTCCCAACACGATTTTCATCTGGCGGAAACGGCTCAAGTACCATTCGTCGGTCATGTTCGGCAGGTAATCGGACGGATTATTGAAGTAGCAATTGTCGTCGTAGTAGCCGTCCAGAAAACTTCGAATGTCGAACGAGCCGCTCATCGTGACGCAGGCGGAGACCAGATCAGGATGGCGCAGGGAGAAATTCAGTGCGTGATATCCGCCAAAACTGCAGCCCGTGACGGCAATTTTAGGGGCCCAGTTTTTCCACCTCAGAAAACCCAGGTATTCATTGACGATATAGCGCTCGTACTGAACGTGGCGCCAGATGCGGGAGCCAGGATGGACGCTTTTGTTGTACAAACTCTCCTCGTCCACGCTGTCCGGACAGAACAGTTGAAGCTGTCCTGCATCAATTTTCCCGGCAAGCGTGCGGATCATGCCGGCGTCTTCATACTCAAAAAAACGTCCCCTGGAAGTGGGAAATACCAGAACGGGCTGACCGGCATGGCCGAAGACGAGTGATTCCATGTCTCGGCCGAGTTCGTGGCTGTATTCCTTCTTATGTTCGCGGTGCATGCGCCTGAGGATTGTAACCGAAATCTTTTACGTCTCGCGCGCAGGCATGGTTCGAGGATCGATCCCGAGATTTTTCAGCTTCGATTGCAGAGTGGTTCGCTTCAAGCCCAAGCGCATGGCGGCTCCTCGAGGCCCGCTGATCAGACCCCGGCTTTCGCGCAACGCTCGCAGGATGTGTTCGCGCTCCTTCGATTTCAGGGTGTCGTCGGGAGCTTCTTCTTGAACGGACGCCTGCAACTCGCCCAGCGGGGCAGCCAGCACCGATCCTTGTGTCAAGATCACCGATCGTTCAATGAAATTTTCCAGCTCCCGCACGTTTCCAGGCCACTTTGCATGAACCAGCTCATTCATGGTTTTCGTAGGGATGCTGGTGATCACTTTGTTCATCCGCCGCGCGAACTTCTGCAGAAAGTGTTCGACGAGCAGTGGGATGTCATCGCGCCTTTCGCGAAGGGGCGGCAGCTTGATTGGAAAGACATTCAAGCGGTAAAAGAGATCGCTGCGAAACTCATTCTCGAGCACGCTCTCTGCCAGATCGCGGTTGGTGGCCGCGATCAAACGGAAGTCCACCTTGATGGTCTGCGTTCCCCCTAACCGTTCGAATTCCTGATCCTGCAAAACCCGCAACAACTTGGGTTGGAGCGCGAGGGAGATCTCACCAACTTCATCGAGAAAAATCGTGCCCTTGTCGGCTAACTCCAGCCGGCCAATCTTCCTGCTGATGGCACCCGTGAACGCGCCCTTCTCATGGCCAAAGAGTTCGCTTTCCAGAAGGCCCGTGGGTATGGCCGCACAATTCATCTTAATAAATGAATTCCCAGCACGATTGCTGAGGCGGTGGATGGCGCGCGCCACCAGTTCCTTGCCCGTCCCGGTTTCGCCAAGCAGCAATACCGATGCGTCACACGTCGCCACCGTCCCTGCCCATGCCATCACGGCTTTCAGGGCGTTGCTTTTGCCAATGATCTCCTCAAACCCGATCTCGGTGTCGATTTCCTGTTCCAGGTAGAGTTTTTCTTCTGTCAGTCGTTCTTTGGCTTGGCGGAGGTCCTCTTCCATCCTGGTACGTTCGGTTACGTCCTCCGCGAAAATCACAATCCCGCCAATCGAGCCCTGTTTGTCGTGCCAGGGGCGAATTTCCCACTTGATCCACTGCACCGTGCCGTTGGCACGCACAAACTTTTCATGTTCTTCCCGCAATACCTCGCCCGCCAGTCCGCGGCGATGCGCCTCTTTCCATTGTTCGGGCAATTCCGGAAAGAGTTCGTAATGTAATTTTCCTCGAAGATCATTTTCGCCCAGGCTATAGTCGGTTCGCCAGCGACGGCTGGCGTGAAGGTAGCGCATATCGCGATCAAACATTGCAAGCGCCGCCGGCGCGTGCTCGATGAAGAGCCGGACCATACTTTCACTGGCCCGCAAAGCTTCGTCCGTCTTTTTGCGCTCAGTAATGTCCTGCACGATAGCGATGTGCCAACTTACTTGTTCTCCCAGTTCCCACAACGGCACGACGGAGAGATTAATCCATACCGTTCGTCCGTCAGGCCGGCGGTATCTTTTTTCCACGTCGTAGTCGCGTATCTTCCCATCAACCAGTTGCGTTATCAGGTTGACGCTGCCATCGGCGTCTTCCGGATGGGTAATGTCCTGAAAGCGCAAGCGCAACATCTCTTCATTTGTCCGGCCCGCAATCTCGCAGTATTTTGCATTGACTTGCAGGAAAAGCCCGGTGTGAGGATCAACTACAGCGATTCCGACGGGCGCCCCCTGATACACCGCACGGAATCGCCTCTCGCTTTCTTTCAGTAAGGCTGCCGCTCGCTTACGCTCGGTGATGTCTCGCGACACTGCAACCACATACTCTTTGTCCAGTTGCGCTATTTTGAAATTTACTTCAACTGGGAAAGTTGACCCGTCCTTGCGGCGGTGCACACCCTCAAGAAGAACGAATCCTGCTTGACGCATCCTTTGAAGCGAGCGGTCCGCTGTTTCCTTAGAGAGGTTGGGGGCAATGTCGAAAACGGTCATCGATAAGAGCTCTTCGCGGCTATATCCAAGTTCTGCGCAGGCTTTTCCGTTCACATCGAGAAAACGTAGCGTCCCAGGCTCAACCACCTCGATGGAGTCGTTTGACTGATCGAGCAACGCTCGAAAGTGGGCAGGTTCATACAAAAATGACTGTTCTTTGCGCCCATGCTCGCAAAGTGAGCTTGGGCTATCGAGTTCGGACTTCATTGAATTTCCTTTGTTTCAGTCGCCGGCCTCAACTACTGAATGGGGGCCCGGGTGAACAGATGACCGGCAGTTGACTGTGGGCTGCATACTCTACTCTTCTGTTCTCCGGTCGCAAGGTCACGCGTCACAACACTTGGTTTATGCCGACTTCTCCCAAACGATCTCTACCCTCATCCCGCGAATAGAAAATTCCCCCAGTTGCGACGAATAGTGCTTCCAACTACCCGCTGTCCACTCGACCTCGAAAAATGCAACATTTAGATTGGGCGAATTACAATCTGACCTTGATTTTTCAATAACTTACGCTCCGTTTATTGCCGCTTTTCGCCACTCGGCCCCTTTTTTCACCCTTTCCCTGCCTTCAACGTGCGTAAGAGATGCAGTTTCAATACGATCAGTGTGAGCCATTCCACGCATTCGGAGCTTCCAGGTTCCCCCGTGGAACAGATATTTGGACGTCCCGCCGCGAGTTGGCGGAATAGTGTTGTCTCCCAAAGTGGAGGAAAGCGAGAGCAGAATGCATAAGCCGATCAAGTACGTAGAGAAGGCCGTCACGGTTGCCGCGACCGGTGCGTGGGCGGTTTTCCAACGCCTGAACCGCGTTGCTCCCAACCCGTCGCCGACTCCAAAGTGGTCCGACAAGCCCTTGCTCAAGTCTTGGGAGAAGTCGAAGCCGCCCCTCGGCTGGCCACGCACGACCGACTCGCTCTGCCCCAAGTGTGTGCCGGAAATTCGGCAGCAGATTCTTGACGGCCACCTGCCAGTTGACGTTCTAATGAACGAAAAAGTCGGCGAGATCAAGGCTCAGATCGTCGAAAAAGACGGCAAGATCTGGATGGTGAAGGATTGTCCAAAGCACGGGCACTTCGAGGATCTGATGTCGATCGATCCGGAGTTCTCGCAGCATCTCGAAGAAGTCTTCCCGGGACGCGACATTCGTGCGCACGCCGATGAGAAACTGCATCACCACGGATCTTCGACCGTGAAGTATGGCCGCGGCGCTGTTCTGACCGTCGACCTCACCAACCGCTGCAACATGATGTGCGATCCCTGCTTCATGGATGCCAACCAGGTTGGGTACGTTCACGAATTGACGTGGGAAGAAATCAAGACGGTGCTCGACAACGCCATCACCGTGAAACCGAAGCGCCAGATGTCGGTGCAATTCTCGGGCGGCGAGCCTACCTTATCCCCGTACTTCCTGGACGCCGTTCGCTACGCTCGCAAAGTTGGATACAACAGCGTGCAGGCGGCCACCAACGGAATCGAATTCGCCAAGAGCTTTGAGTTCTGCCAGCAGGCAGTCGAAGCCGGCATGCGTTACGCCTACCTGCAGTTTGACGGTATCGGCAACGCTGCCAATGACCATCGCGCCGTCGGCAACCTGTTCGACGTCAAATTGAAGGCCATCGACAACTTGCATCGTGCGGGTTGCGAAATCGTTCCAGTCGTGACCATCATCAACGGGATTAACAACGAGCAGGTCGGCCGCATCATCCAGTTTGCGCTCGACAATCCCAAGAAGATCGGTTTCTTGAGCTTCCAGCCGGTTTCGTTTACCGGACGCGACGAGGCCATCACTGATGACCGCCGCGAAGCGCAGCGCTACACGCTTGCTCACCTCGCCCATGATGTGAAGAATCAGACCGGCTTCGGAGAGCCTACCCGCGACTGGTTCCCGATCAGCTTCATGAGCACTTTCTCCGACTGGGCTGACGTTCTGCACTCGGGGGAACCGAACAATGACTGGGGCCAGCTCTCTTGCGGATGCCATCCGAACTGCGGTACCGGCATGGCCATGATGATCGACAAGGAAACCAAGGAAGCGGTTCCGGTCACGGCGTTCCTCAAGGGCGATCAACTCGCAAAGGATATCGCCATGGTCAACGATGCGGCCCGCAGCAAGTTCTGGACCGCATTCGGCATGGCTCTCTGCTTGATGAAGAACTACGATCCGTTCCAATCGCCGACGCACTTCAAGATGACCGACCTGCTCAAGAAGTTCGATAAAAACTTCAATGCCACGGGCAAGAATTACGGCAAGGTTGGTCCAGATCGCACGATTGACGACGTCATGAAGCGCCGTCAGGATCGATGGAACTTCCTGTTCATCGCAGGCATGTGGTTCCAGGATCTCTTCAACTACGATTTCCGGCGCACCGAGCAGTGCATCATTCCTTACGCCACGCAGGAAGGCGAGATCAGCTTCTGCGCTTACAACACCGGCGTGGGATGGCGGAACATCATCGAGAAGATGCACATGACCTCGACCCTGACGAAGTGGTATGAGGAGCATGGGCGCCACGAGATTTTCGCGGGCGGCAAGAAGGTCAAGATGCAAGACCAGGAGCACGCTCTGTACCTGCGCGAGGAAATCGTAACCAACGAAGTCCAACGCGATCTCGACAAGTTGGGTATCGCGAAGACGGCGCGCGAAGAAAAGACTCGCGCCCGCGATGCGAAGGCAAAAGACAACCGGGTCAAGAACGATGAAGCCTACGACGCTCGCATGGCGCAGCTCTATCGCGAAGTCGTGCTGAAAGAGAAGCCGGCCGTTTCAAACGAAGGCGGATTCATTCCGCTGGGCGCAATCGCTCCGGCAAATGGAAACGGCCACTCGAACGGCAACGGCGACAAGCCGGCGAAGCAGACGGAAGACGTCGGCGAGCCGGTCGCGGGAGACTAAGCTTCGACGTTCTAGAATAATTAAACAGGGCCGCTCTTCGGAGCGGCCTTTTTTGTCGACGTGAGAAAAAGAGAAAGATAAAGTTGCCTGGCGGGGCTATTCCAACCGGGCGCGAAGAGGTGCGCGATGCTGGACGTCATCCTGAAGCGCTTTGAAGACCCTGACGAGGTGCGGACATTCGAAAAAGGAAAGTTCGAACTGGTTCGCATCGGGGGTATGACCATCGGCCGCGCCACTTATCAGCCAGGCTGGAAGTGGTCCGTGCACGTGGGTCCCGGCGTCGGCGCTACGCGGTGTAACGTCGAGCACGTTGGCCTGGTGGTGTCTGGCTGTGCCACCGCTGCAATGGATGACGGAACGATTCACGAACTCCGTGCCGGCATGCTGTTCTATATCCCACCCGGGCCTCCGGGACACGACAGTTGGGTGGTCGGAGACGAGCCCTACGTGTCGCTGCACTTCCTAAGCGCAGAGCACTACGCGACGAAGTAGCCGGAACTTAATGACCGCATTGCCGAAGATATTAATTCTGTGACGCATTAGGATTGGCATGGGTCGCCTGATACCAGCGGCGCACTGCGACCAGCGACCAGATCGCTTCCACGACTCCGAACGGCCATGCGCCTTGCAGAAACCCATAGACGGAGCCGAGCGCACAAGAGCCCGCGAAGGCGAGTATGTACCAGGCGCTCCGGCTTTCGAGCGCGTAGGTAACCAGCATTGCGGTGACCGCAAACAATCCGAACAACGTAAGCGCATTCACGCCATCGTTCCTTTCGAGTACGTTTCACAATTTACTAAACTCAGATCGTTGCAGACACGATTCCTGCTGCGTAAGGGCATTCGCGCTAATGGCGTCACGAAGTAGAGTATTTCCTGAGCCATGATGGAGTCGCGCGAAATTCGAGAAGCATCACTCGGCAAGATCGCTCTTGTCTTCCTGAAACTGGGCACCATTGCGTTTGGCGGCCCAGCCGCGCATCTGGCGATGATGGAAGAGGAATTCGTCCGCCGCCGCAAGTGGATTACGCATGAAGAATTCCTCGACCGGCTGGCGACTGCCAATCTGATTCCGGGACCGAGTTCGACAGAGGTCGCCATTTTTGTCGGTCAACTGAAGGGTGGCTGGCGCGGCCTGATTGTGGCTGGCTCTTGCTTCATCATTCCGGCAGCTTTGATTGTGTCGGCAATTGCGTGGGCGTATGTGCGATTTGGCTCGTTGCCCCAGGTGCAAGGGGTGCTCTACGCGATCAAACCTGTTGTGGTAGCGATCGTCATTCAGGCTCTTGGTAAACTCGGCCGAACTGGAATACGGACACCCTCCTTGGCCGTAATCGCCGTGTTGGCGGCCGTGCTGAGTTTCATGGGATTCGCCCCTGTGCTAGTGCTCTTATTCGCTGGAGTGCTTTCAGCCGCAAGGTTCGGGTTGAGAGGCCGATTGTTGGTGGCAGGCGCGTGGGGAACTCCAAAACTTTTCGGCGGTGCGATTCTGGTTGCGGGCGCAGCAGCGGCTGGGCCGGTGGGGCTTGGGCGACTGTTCTTGTCATTCCTGAAAGTCGGGTCGGTCGTCTTCGGCAGTGGCTACGTTCTGCTGGCATTCTTGCAGACCGAATTTGTCCAGCATTTGCATTGGCTGACCGATCAGCAGTTGCTGGATGCGGTGGCCGTCGGCCAGTTCACGCCCGGCCCACTGTTCACGACCGCGACGTTTATCGGATACGTTGTTGCCGGTTGGAAGGGCGCCGCCGTGGCGACCGCCGGAATCTTTCTGCCAGGTTTCTTGCTGGTGGCAGTGAGCGGACCTCTGATACCGAGACTGAGGCGCTCCCCAGTGGCAGCGGCGGCGCTGGACGGAGTGGTTGCGGGTTCGCTCGCCTTGATGGCGGTAGTTGCTTGGCAATTGGGAAGAGCTTCGATCGTGGATTGGACGACGCTCGCGATTTTTGGCGCGAGCCTGATTGGGATGCTTCTGCTGAAGATGAACTCAGCTTTGCTGATTTTTGCGGCTGGAATCGTGGGTGCGTTCACCCGGTTCCTCGCACGTTGACGACTGCGATTTGCGATTCGCAGTACGCGCCTGATCCAGCGATGTCGCTTCACGCTACGAGCGTCAACCGGAGAGGAGAGGAATGGAAGATGGTGAGAATACGGCCGGCAGAGCCCGGAGATCTGCCCCGTCTAACTGAAATTTACAATCACTACGTCGTGAACACTCCAGTCACCTTTGATATCGAGCCCCATACCGTGGAGGGCCGGCAAGGATGGTTCGCGCAATTCAAGACCACCGGCCGCCATCGCCTCCTTGTGGCCGAACTGAATGGAAACGTCGTCGGATACGCCGGGACAACGCGGTTTCGTCCAAAGGCCGCATACGAAACAACAGTAGAAACCACGATTTATTGCGCACCGGAGGCTGTTGGCAAGGGCATCGGGAGCAGGCTTTATACAGAGTTGTTCGCGGCCTTAAAGTCGGAAGACATTCACCGTTTTGTCGCGGGCTATGCCGTCCCGAACGCCGCGACAGAAGCCCTACACCGGCGATTCGGCTTCAAACAAGTTGGTGTCTTCAGTGAGAACGGACGAAAGTTTGGGAAGTACTGGGATGTGTGCTGGCTGGAGCGAGCGCCTTAAGAGAAGCAACTCGATTGCCGACGCGTCCTGGAGTTGAATTGCCAGGAGGGGAAAGAATCTTGTATATTTCGAAGCAGCTACCAATCATATCGCGGCTGATGTTGTGCGCCACAGCGTTAATCCTTGCACTCGCAGCGGGCGCAGTCGCTGAGCCTTTGTCCCTGCAAGCGTTGGTTACGCCCTCGACCGTCATTGAGAAAAATGGACACCCAGTGAAATTCGCGCTGCACGGATTCATTGAGTTCAAGTCGTTGGCTGAACTCTTTCCCTACATTGACTCGCAGACGCGGCGCTGGGACGTGCCGGGCGGATTGAATGAAGACGAGCGGCGGCGAGCTCGCCGGAGATTTGCTGCGGCGAGGCATCGAAAGCCGTGTGATCTCGATGGAAGACGAACGCCCGCTGGAAACCCTTATCACGCATACCGCCGAAGAGTTACGGCAAGCACTGGCACAGATCAAAGAGGCAGTTCCGCCAGGTTACGGCGGCTCGTTTCTGGCGGTGCAGGAGAAATGGAAGCATTCGTTGAACTGCTGGAGTGCATCACCATCAATTTCGGGACGAGTGCTCTCGAACTGGTATCCAATCGAAGAAGGCATTGTGCTCTTCGGATTCGACCTACGATTCAACAGAGCATTTCTGGCAAGCGGTGAAATATCACCCGGATACAACCGTGGCAGACCTGACGGAATTGCTCGCTCAGTTTCAGCAGAAAGATTGGGGGCCATGGCTAGTCGCGGCTGGATGGCGACGCGAAGATCTATTTGCCCAACGCATATGCCGTCGAGTTCTTGCGTTACAATCTCGCCAAAGATCGCCTGGACTGGTTTCGGTCTGAATTAACCGCTCACGGACTCCACCCGACTGATCATCCCCGCGCGGTCCAGCAGCGTGAAGGGGCGCCTTTCCGGTTCAGTGCTTTCGAAGAAAAGGTGTTCTGGGGCGATCTGGCGGACCTGTTTCACCTTGTCTACACATTCTCCGCACTTGACGATCCCATGCGAAAGGCGCTCGCAGCAAGGCATTTCGACGCCGTCTACCTGCGCGAGCGCAAAACGGACTTCATCAGCGAAGAATTGCGTTCACTCATGCTCGAGATCTGGAGGGTGAAATTTTTGGAGATGCCGCGTTTCCGCGAGGTAATCAGCTCCATCCCGTTAGAGATTCGTCTCTCACACTTCCTGAATGATGGAGATTCTCCCGATATTCCAATCCCAGTCTACGTCGGGTACTTGAATCAGATCAGGGACCTGGCGCGATCGAAGTGACGTGAGTCGGGCACCCGCGCGTTCGACTGCACTATTTCGGTGGTTGGAACGCTTGTTCGTCTGCGGAGGGCCCATACAGACCCGGAACTGGAACATCCAGCAGACGCAGATACATGGTCAGTTGTCCGCGATGATGAATCATGTGATTGAGCACCATGCGGCGCAGAACTGCGGCCCGCGGCTCACGGAAAAGTTCCTTTTCGCCCATCAATAACGCCCAAGGTTTCGCATAGGCGGCATCGTCGGCGGATACCAGCGCAGTACGGGCATCGGCCCGGTTCTTGTCGAAAACTTCCAGAAGCTCCTTGCGATTGGCGGGCTTGGGCATGGCTGGCGGCGAACCGCTGGCCGGAGCAAGGTTCAGCGAATCCTGCTTCATCGTCATGACGCCCCAGATTGGCAGATTGGCGACGTGGCCCGCCAACCAGCCGAGAGTGCCTGACTTTGCATGCGGCTTCCATGAAAACTTGTCATCTGGGACGCGTTCGAGCGTCCGGCGTGTGTTATTCATCTCCATATCGAATTCGGGAAGGATTGCGTCTTTATAGGACAAGGGGTTAACTCCGGGAATGAAATTTGTAATTGAATCGTCGCAACTTACCCAGCTCTGGGTCCGCGCCATTCTACCGTAATAGTCGTACATGAACCGGATTTCGCAGCGCTCGGGTTGGGCGCTATGCGCATTTCGCCGTTTGTGATGAAGAGGTTAAAATAGGTGATTCCGTCCAGTGACCGGGACCCGTAATATAGCGGGGACTTGCGGCGGAGAGCTCGGGTTGAAAGATCGATTCGTGGAACCTGTCGACAATTTGGAAGGGGCGGAGTTAAAGGTGCCGCCTGACGGCAATGGGTCTGTGGACCCAGCGCCGGGGGCCATCTCTGCCACTCATGTGATATCCTCCCGTCCGCGGCCGTCTTCGCCCGTCTACTGGCGAGTCGAGGGCAGTCTGCTCGAACTGACTACGGTTCGTCCGATTGCGTTCTTCACCTGGAACAGCCAGACTTTCATCGCGCGCGCCATGCGGCGCTCTCTCGTGCTGCTCATGGCAGTCCTTCGACCCTTCCTGTATGCCTCCAACCGCAAGGCAGCAACGCGGATCGTGCACGCGGTACTGCGTGGCATCACCCGCGACCGCCTCGATCTGCTTGGCGAAGAGGAATTTGAGTACAAGCTGAAGCCTCTCCTTAAAGAAGAGGGGGTGCGCCAATTGAAGGCTCTCCAGGCGACTGGCGCCGAGGTGGTGCTGGTAAGCCAAGGCCTTGACCACGTGATGCGTCCCCTGGCCCGGCATTTGGGAGTGCGCTGGATTATCGCCAATCGCCTCGACTTCCGCGACGGCGTGGCTACAGGGCGTCTCCTGAGTCCGGTCATTCGTCCGCGGGGAATCTTTGCGCGCATTCGCGAGGCTGGTCCCGACGGCCAGCAGAGTCCCGCGCGCTGGGTGCGCGCGCTTGGTCTGCGTGGTCCCAAAGCGCTGGCCTCGGCGATCGTGCCTGCAATACGCGTCGAGACTCCGCGGGTTCGTCCAATTGTCTATTTCAACGAAACGCGCCATCCCGAGCGCCTTTCTGTGCGGAAGGCCCTGGCTGGTAAACGCATCATGCTGATCGGCGTCACCGGATTCATCGGCAAAGTGTGGCTCGCCAATACGCTGCTCGATCTGCCGGAAATTGAAAAACTGTATCTGTCTGATCCGTCGTCAGAAGTCGAATCCGGCGCAGAAGCGTTTCGAGAAGATGATGGAAGAATCGCCGGTATTCGATCCGGTTTTCGAGAAATACGGCGACAGTCTGGGCGCCTTGCTGGCGCAGAAGATTGAAGTAGTCGAGGGCGACGTCTCCCAGCCAAATGTGGGCCTTGATCCCGAAGTCGCGGCCCGCCTTGGCAAAGATCTTGACCTGATCATCAACAGTTCAGGGCTTACGGATTTCAATCCCGATCTGCGGGATGCCTTGGCCGTCAATGTCGACTCCACCTATCACCTGATTGAATTCATCCGCGCTTCGATCACGCCGGCTCTCTGCACCTCTCAACTTGCTATGTCGCGGGGCAGCGTGACGGAAGGGTGGCGGAGTATGTGCGTCCCAACTACACGCCGGCGGGTGTGGCCGGATTTCGACGCAGAGACGCGAATGGCACTACCTTCACGAGTTGATGGAATCCGCAGAGCTGCGGTCCGAGGGGCCGGAGGTCACGGAGGAGCTTCGGAATCAGGCGCTGCAAAAGGAGCACGCGGCAAAAGGATTGAGCGGCCACGCGCTCGAGAATCAGGTTCGCAAGAACCGAGTTCGCTGGCTGAAGAATTACCTGACCGAGAAGGGAAGCGCCGAGCCAAGGAACTCGGCTGGCCCAATACCTACACCTACACCAAGAGTCTGGCCGAGTCGCTGATCGCCAAATATGGAGCGGGATTGCCGATCGCAATCGTGCGTCCGGCGATCGTCGAAACATCGGTGGCCAAGCCATTCCGCGGATGGAATGAAGGCATCAACACTTCAGCATCGCTGTCTTATCTGCTCGGTACGGCCTTTCGGCAGTTGCCTTCGAACGAACGCAAGCGCCTCGACATTATTCCTGTGGATTCCGTCTGCGCGGGAATGACGCTGATCGGCGCTGCCCTCGTGGAACGCCGCCACGATCCGATCTACCAGTTGGCGACGTCGGTCACAAATCCTTGCGATATGGGGCGATCGATCGAACTCACGTCGCTTGGCGCACCGCCGCCATTACCGTGCCCAGGAAGGGCTTGGAAAACTGGCTGCGACTGCGGATGGATGCCATCCCGGTCTCGAAAGAGCGCTATCAGAGGATGTCGGCGCCCGCGCAGAAGATGATTATCCGCTCGATTCAGACCGTGATGTCGCCTTTGCCGATGCGAAAGCCGCTGGCGAAGGCAGAACGCAGCCTCGAGCGAGTCGAAAAGCTGATCGAGCTGTTTGAGCCATTCATCTTGCACAACGAACACGATTTCATTGCCGATAACGTGGAAAAACTGTCCCAGGCGCTGGTGCCGGAAGAGAAAGAAGTCTTCGGCTACGATACGGCTGGCCTTGATTGGTGGGAATACTGGATTGACATTCACATCCCGGCGCTGCGACGTTGGACGTATCCGCTGATCGAAGGCAGGCCGCTGGAAGCGCGTGAGCCTCGCGTGTTGCAGATGCCCAGCGCGAAAGATAAAAATAACCAGGTGAAGACAGGGACAAACGGGGTAACGTGGCGATATTCCTGACCGGTTCGACCGGCTACATCGGCGCGCATGTCGCTGCCAATCTACTCTCCCAGCACGATGCGACCGTGAACCTGCTGGTGCGTGGCCGTGATGCGCGCGATGCGGAGTTGCGCCTGTGGAATGCTTTCCAACTTCATATGCCGTTTCCGCAATTTTATGAATATCTGCAGGCGAAGATCCGGATATTCAGAGGAGACATCACTTCTCCACAATTAGGTTTGGACCGTGCCGACTACGACCGGCTCGTCCACACCACCGATTCGGTTATTCACTGCGCAGCCTCGCTCAATCGGAAGTCGGAAAAGAGCTTGCCTGAATGTGAATCTGCGCGGCACGCTCGAAGTCTTGCAGTTGGCGCGCCAGTCGCAGTATTACCATGGGCTCCGCCGCTTTTCGAATGTCAGCACCGTTGCCGTGGCCGGACAGCGCAGCCATGAGGTCGTGACCGAAGACAAGTCGATAGAGTGGGACCGCTCGGACTACGATCCGTATGCGCGCACGAAGAAATTTTGCGAACACATGGTGCGCGAACTGCTGCCCGACGTTCCGCTGACAATCTTCCGACCCAGCATCGTCCTCGGCGATAGCCGCTATCCTCAGACAACCCAGTTCGACATGGTCCGATCGTTCGTATTCCTTGCCGGTCTGCCCGTGCTGCCATTCCGTCCGCACGACAAGATCGACATTGTGAATGTGGACTTCGTGGCCGACGCAATCAGCACGTTGCACATGAAGGCGAACCCTTCCTACGACACCTATCACCTTTCTTCCGGCAGAAGTTCGCAGACGTTTCGTGAGTTGACAACGGCTCTTGCCAAAGAACAAAACATGCGCGGGCCGATCTTCCTGCCGATTCTGGAGCGGCCGTTCAGCGCCGTGGTCAACATGCTCGCCAATCGGCAGGGCCGCGCTGGACGGGGCGCGGCACTCATGAAAGTGTTCATGCCGTATTTGACCTGGAACACGGTATTCGACAATACGCGGGTCACAACCGAGATTGGGCGGGCTCCCGTTCCTTTCTCGCAGTATAGCTTCCCGCTGCTGCGTTTCAGCCGCCAGCAGAACTTCACATATCCGTACCAGGCGTGGCCGACGAACACAAAAGTTGGAGGAACCGCCGCATGATGGACTTCTTCCTGGAAGCCTGGGTCTCCGGCATTATCGAAGGCAAGAAGGCTCAGTGGATGCTGGGCAAAGGCGAGCCTTGGCATCCCGGCGAAAAGCTGAAACTCCTGTTTGCCGGTTATAACGGGACGCGCAACACCGGATCCGATGTGCGGGTCGAGGAAATGCTGCGGCAGGTGCGCCGCATTCTTGGTCCCGAGAACGTGGATCTCACCATGATGACGTTCAACTTCGACCGTTCGCGCGGTTATTTTGAAGGCACTGCGCAGGTGCATTTGCCGGACATCTTTCCCCCATTTCTTGCCAGCGAAGTTCCAAAGCACCATGGCGTGGTCGCATGCGAAGGCTCGATGTTCAAGTCGAAGTTTGCGAATGCACTGGCCACCATGATGATTGGCTCGCTCGGCATTGCCGCCGCCGAAAACAAGCTCTCCGTCGGTTATGGCGCTGAGGCGGGGCAAATGGACCCGCTAGTCGCGAAG
This sequence comes from uncultured Acidobacteriaceae bacterium, assembly GCA_963822545.1. Classification (GTDB taxonomy): domain Bacteria; phylum Acidobacteriota; class Terriglobia; order Terriglobales; family Acidobacteriaceae; genus Acidiflorens. The sequence continues at coordinate 901 of CAWGIB010000004.1, read as the reverse complement.
ATGTGCGGGAGGTATTGCAAAAATTCGCTGGTGATTACGCGCAACGAGGAGTCGCGAAAACTGTTGCGCGAACTCGGCGTCCCAACTGAGTTAGGAACTGATACGGCGTGGACGTTTGAGCCTATGGGCGCCGAATATGGGCAGAAGGCGCTCCGGGATGTGGGTTGGGATGGGACGACGCCGGTGCTGGTGGTTTGCCCGATCAATCCATTCGAGTGGCCAGTGAAAGCCTCAATTGCAAAAGCCGCCCTCCACAGCGTGACGGGGGCTTACAAGTCGAGCCATTATCGCGGGCCGTATTTCCATCATTCCGGCCCGGAAGCGGATCGCGCGTACGAGCACTACCTGAGTTCAATCGCGAAGGCGGTCGCGGCCTTTCGCGAGAAGAAGAATGTTTTTGTAATTATGGCGGCAACCGAGCGGCTCGACGCACGTCCCTGCAATAGGATTTCAGAACAGCTTGGCGGCGTGCCCGTGCTCACGTCCGAAGACTACAACATGTATCAACTGGTGAGCATTCTTCGCGCTTGCCGGATGATGGTTTCGTCACGTTACCACGGCATTGTGACCTCCATGCCCGCGCTGGTGCCGTCCGCCGGCATTACGATGGACGAGCGCATTCGCAATCTGATGCACGACCGCGGGCATCGCGAACTGCTCATGAACGTTGACGATCCCGACTTGGAGGCGCGAACTTTGACAGCCCTCGAAATTCTGGAGCGCGACGGAGAGAGAATTGCCGACGGCATCGCGCGCACGGTCGTTCGTAACTTGAAGATGATGGCGCGCATGGGCGTTTACTTTGAAGAAGAGGTGCAGCGGCGTTATCCGGAGTTCCCGACGCGCCGTGGAGAATGGAGTTGGGAAGATTACCTGCCGCCTATGAGCAACGGGCTGCGGG
>CAWGIB010000003.1:0-369785 GCA_963822545.1 uncultured Acidobacteriaceae bacterium | reverse complement strand
TTCCTGTATGATTGCTTTTCCGAAACAGTCCAATGTTGGTTGAATGAGCGTCACTCACGTAATTCCCAAAAAAAACGCAGCGAGCTCTTCAGCTCGCGCCAAGCGCCGCAAAGAGACGCCTTCTAACGGATCAGTTCCCCCACCTCTTTCGCTTCAAGATCCGTCGCTCTACCTGAACCGTGAGATCAGTCTGCTCGCATTTCAGACTCGCGTCCTTGAAGAGGCTCAAGATGACCAGAACCCGCTTCTCGAGCGCCTGAAGTTCTTGTCCATCGTAGGTTCGAATCTTGATGAGTTTTTCATGGTCCGGGTCGCGGGCCTGAAGCGCCAATTGGAAAGCGGCGCTCTCGAATCCGGACCCGACGGTATGACGCCCGCGCAGGAACTGGCTGCCATCCGCGAGCGCGTGGCCGCACTTTATAAAGCCGGACAGGATTGTTTGCGCCTCCAACTTTTGCCCCGTTTGGCAAAAGAGGGCATACACATCATGGAATATGCGCAGCTTACGGAAACCCAGAGCGTGGCTGCCAACCGCTATTTCTCCGAAACCGTTTTTCCAACGCTTACTCCGCTTGCTTTTGATCCAGGCCGGCCCTTTCCGCACATCTCGAACCTAAGCTTGAATCTCGCTGTCCTCATAAGGGACCCTCAAGGCACGGAGCACTTCGCGCGCGTCAAGGTTCCCGACAGCTTGCCGCAGTTGGTGCCGCTGCAAAGTCTGTTGAAAGAAACCAAAACGAAACCGGCAGCCAAGTCGACCACCCCCAAGAAACTTTATTTTGTCTGGCTTGAGCAGCTCATCATCAACAACCTCCAATCGCTGTTCCCTGGAATGAAGGTTCTTGAGGCCCATCCGTTTCACGTCACTCGAGACGCAGAAAGCGCGATTCAACAACTCGAAGCGGGCGATCTGCTGGAGTCGGTGGAAGAAGGCGTCTGGCAGCGGCGTTTCGCCGACGTGGTACGGCTCGAAGTGAACGATGCCATGCCGCCCCAGATCCTCGAGATTCTTCTGAAGAACCTCGAACTCGATCCGGGCGATGTTTACAAAATGAAAGGGCCGCTCGCCCTCAGCCGCCTGAAACAACCGCTATCGATCGATCGGCCCGATCTCAAAGACAAGCCCTTTGTTCCCGCGCTCGTCTCCACTCTGCAGCCGCAAGAAGAGGGAGAGGACATTTTTTCCGCGATTCGGCGCCAGGACGTTCTTCTCCATCACCCATTCGATTCGTTTCAGCCTGTGGTCGCATTCTTGCAGCGTGCCGCCCGCGATCCCGCCGTCTTAGCTATCAAAATTACACTTTATCGAGTGGGTCGAAATGCACCGGTCGTCGAGGCTTTACTGGAGGCTATCGACAACGGCAAGCAGGTGGCTGTCCTCGTCGAACTCAAGGCCCGCTTCGACGAAGAAAGCAACATCGAGTGGGCGCGACGCCTGGAACGCGAAGGCGTGCACGTTGTCTATGGACTGATGAACCTTAAGGTGCATTGCAAAGCCGCTTTGGTGGTTCGTCAGGAGGAGGATCGCATCCGCCGTTACGTCCACCTCTCCACCGGTAACTACAATACTTTAACGTCGCAGCTTTATACCGACATCGGATTGCTTACGTGCGACGAAGCGATCGGAGAAGATTGCACCGATCTCTTCAACTATCTCACCGGCTACTCCGCCAAAGTCGAATACAGAAAATTGCTCGTAGCTCCCGTAAATCTCCGCGATCAGCTTGAAGAACTCATTCGGCGTGAAATCGAACATCAACAAAAGAACGGACGCGGGCATCTCCTTTTCAAAATGAACGCGCTTGTCGACCGCCGGATGATTCAACTGCTCTACGAAGCTTCCCAGGCGGGAGTCCAAGTCGACCTCTTGGTTCGTGGTATCTGCTGCTTACGGCCCAGCGTTCCGGGAGTCAGCGATAATATCCGCGTCACCAGCATCGTAGGGCGCTTCCTCGAGCACAGTCGCATCTTCTATTTCCGTAATGGAGGCCAGGGAAAAGAGGAAGTTTATCTCGGAAGCGCCGACATGATGCCCCGCAACCTGAATCGACGAGTCGAGCTTCTCTTCCCTGTTCAAGACCCCAAACTAGTACGCTATCTGCGCGACGAAGTGCTCGATACCTATCTTTCAGAAGTGGTCAAGGCACGGCACATGAATTCCGATGGGACTTATTCGCGCGATTTGCGTCATGCCAATCGTCACGAGCAGAATAGCCAGGAACGGTTGATTAAACATTCAGCCAAGCGGTCGGCTCTCACGTAACCCTGCAATCCAACAGCAAGCCTTCAAGGATCATGGTGCTTCGGGAAGTGCGTCTCTCACAGGCAACCTGATCTGTCTCTAGAATCTCTATCTGGCGCGAAAACACAATCTGTCACGGCAACGCCACGACAGCGGATCAACGTTTCGAGTCTGGCCTCACTAGAAAAACCCAGAAACTCCTTACACTGACCCGCCGCCATACAGAACCATAATGAACTTTCAGGAGAACGGTCGAGCTCTTGAATTCCTACTCAAAGATCGGGAAAACTGAGAGCGAACGCTAAGTCACGGTGAAGGTCTTGCTGCTCGTGGCTTTGCCGCCCGGTGTCGTGATGACGATCTTGCCAGTTTTGGCTCCAGTCGGAACGGTGATCGTCACCTGCTTGTCGGTATTAACGGTGAACGATGTAACTTTCACTCCTCCCAGGGTGACTGTGGCAGCCTGGATGAGTCCGGAACCGGTGATGACGACGGAAGAGCCAACCGATCCGCTGGGGGGATTGAAGCTGGTGATCTTGGGAGTTACACGATACTGCTTGCTGCTCGAGAGCGTTCCGGACGGCGTGGTCACGGTGATAGTCCCGGTTTCTCCCGAGGGAACTTTTGCAGTGATATAGGTATCCGAAACTACGGTAAATGTGGCCGAAGCGCCGTTGAACTTGACGGCGGTTGTGCCAGTGAGCCCGTTGCCCAGGATGCCGACCGACTTGCCGACAAGCCCGAGGGTTGACGTGAGCGCTACGAACGGACCGACGCTATTGTCGAGACTGTAAGCAACCCCCTTACCTGCTGCGCCGCCTCTGCTCGTCAAACCAAAGAATTTCCCGGTCGTGTACTGAAGGGGAGTTGGATATGCTCCGGAACCATGGGTGTTATCAAAATTCGCTAGCACCGAGTAAGTGCCGGTCGTGGTGATCTTGAAGAGCACGCCGTTGCCGCTGCTGCCTCCAAAGATGGTCGAACCGTAGAGGTTGCCATCCGTTGCAGCCACTAAGCCCCCGAACGATTGATAGCCACCGGCTGGATGTGTGGAGTCGAAGTTGTAGATAACGGTCACAGTGCCGCTCGGCGTGAGTTGAAAAATTACTCCGGAGCTATTGGTTCCACCTGCGGACGTGGTTCCATAGAAATTGCCGTCCGCGCCCTGGGTAAGGCCGCCATAGGGAGCGGCCCCATGGATGGTGTCGAAGTTATAAATCGTGCTGACCTTGGTCTTGACGATCTTGAAAATTGTTCCGACGCCCCCTGTTCCACCCTGTTCGGTCATCCCGTAAAAAGAACCGTCTGTGCCCTGAACGAGTGGTCCATAGGGAGTTGACGGAATCTTCTTGATGACTTTGAACGCGCCTTTGGTGGAAATCTTGTAAGAGACTCCGGGATAGGAAGTGCCGTAAAGATTTCCGTCCGTCCCCTGGATGGGAGGCGCGAGAGGATATCCGCCATCGGTGTTGCCGGTAAAGTCATATAAGACATTCAGGGTTCCGGAGGGAGTGAGTTGAAAGATATTTCCGTAGGCATGCGCGCCCCCATGCTCGCACGTGCCGTAGAAGTTGCCATCGGAACCTAAACTAAGTCCGCCATTTGGATTGCTGCCGTGAGTAATGTCGAAGTTATAGAGGACGGTCTGCGTTCCGGTGGGCGTGATTTTGAACGCGATACCTACACTGCTTGCGCCGCCGGTCGGAGTCGTGCCATAGAGGTTGCCATCCTCCCCCTGAGCGAGCGTCGCCGGGTACTGTGGACAGCATCCATTGGTTGTCCCGTTGAATTCGAAAATATCTTTGTAGGTCTGCGCGCTGGCGGCCGCCGCACATAACACCAGCAGACACAGGAGGAGGCAGAATCTAGCTCTGGTCGCGGATGCGATGGCTGCGAATCGTGGGTTCCTGGATGCATGCGCGTCCTGAAGATTGGACTTTTCTGAGTACGTCGCCTGATTTGTCATGTTTCCTCCTCATGCTTCAAAAGTGCGGATATTCGTTCCAGAAAGGGGTGATGAATACTGCGAATCCACGGCATCCAGCGCCTAATGGGGAGAAAAAGAGTGCCGGAAAGCTTCCCACCTCCCGGCAACCCCTTTCGCTTTCGCGAACAAAACCTCGTTCCTACTAGCTGAAACGTGAAATCCGACAAAAGTGGCTCATAAATCCAAGAACTTTCTTTCACCGCTGAGGGGTCTGGTGCTAAGTCGAGCATTTGGAGTGGCTTTCAGCCAGATTGACAATTGACATTCCGGGGCAAGAGAGATATTTTTTACGCCACCCTGCCTGCTAGGGTGCAGTATGTCGTCGGGCTCAATTTATCCGGTTACTGAACTTCTTGCGCGCTGGAGCGAGGGAGACGTTTCTGCCCGGGACGCTCTGGTTCCGCTGGTCTATCCGGAACTACGCCGTATCGCCCGACGCTGTCTTACGGAACGAAGTTCCGATCACACTCTGCAGCCTACGGCGCTGGTGCACGAGGCCTATTTGCGACTGATTCGCCACGATTCTGTGAGCGCGCGCGATCGCGCCCACTTCTTTGCGATGGCCGCGCAGATGATGAGGCAAATTCTGATTGACTATGCCCGGAAAGCGTCTGCGGCAAAACGTGGCGGCCATGCTGTTACTCTCACGCTCGATGACTCCCCCGAGGCGCCGGATCGCGCGAAGACGACCGACCTCGACCTGATTGCCCTGGATGATGCACTGAAGCAGCTTGCCACGTTTGATCCGCGGCAATGCAAGATTGTCGAGTTGCGTTTTTTCGGTGGACTTTCCATTGAAGAGACAGCAGAATTGGTTCAAATTTCTCCGGCAACCGCAAAGCGCGAATGGGCGACCGCGCGGCTTTGGCTGCATCGCACTCTCAATAATTCCGCTTAGCCATGACTCCCGAACGTTGGCAGAAAATCAAAGATGTACTGGCGGGGGCATGGGAAGTTGCCCCCGCAGGCCGGGCTGTGTATTTGGAACAGGCTTGTGCCGGCGATGAGTCGGTTCGACAGGAGGTCGAACTGCTGCTGGAACACGAGCGTGACGTCAATTCTCAATTTCTCGACGAAACCGCTCTCGCCGAGGCAACCGCTGCCGTTCTGCCAGCGGAAGAGAATCCCTGGGTCGGACGCCGGATCGGCGCCTATAAGACGATCGAATTGATTGGAGTCGGAGGCATGGGCGAGGTGTATCGTGCGTTCCGGGCCGACGATCAGTATCGCAAGGATGTGGCTCTTAAAGTTGTCCGCACCGGGCACGATTCCGGCGTTATTCTCGCCCGCTTCAGAAACGAGCGACAGATTCTGGCCAGCCTCGAGCATCCCAACATCGCGCGCCTGCTCGACGGCGGCACCACCGAAGAAGGCACTCCATACCTGGTTATGGAGCTGATTGAGGGCCAGCCCATTGGGCAATTTTGCGATTCCCGTAAGCTTTCTATCTCGGACCGTCTGGCGCTCTTCACGCAGGTATGCGCAGCCGTTCAGTATGCTCACCAGCGGCTGATCATCCACCGCGACATTAAGCCCAGCAACATATTAGTTACTCCGGATGGCGTCCCCAAGCTCCTCGACTTCGGCATCGCCAAGGTACTCGGCTCCGATCTTCAATCGCAATCGACCGAAACTCTTACCGCATTTCGTGCTCTTACTCCGGGTTATGCCAGTCCGGAGCAGATTCGAGGAGAGCCGGTAACCACAGCCAGCGACGTCTACTCGCTGGGCGTCGTGCTCTACGAATTGCTTACGGCACGCAGTCCCTACGCAGCCACCACCGGAGCGCCACAGGAACTTTTGCGCCAGATATGTGAGCTTGAGCCAGAAAAGCCCAGCGCGGCGAGTGACCATCGAGCGCGAGAATCAAATGCCGCCCGACTCACCGTCGAGGAAGCGAGCGCCACGCGCAACACTTCGCCTCTCAAACTGCGCAAGCAGCTGAAGGGCGACCTCGACAACATAGTTCTGATGGCGCTGCGCAAGGAACCGTTGCGCCGTTATGCCTCGGTGGAGCAGTTTGCCGAAGACATTCGCCGTAATCTTGCCATGCTTCCGGTGGTTGCGCAGAAAGACACAGCTCGTTACCGCGTATCCAGGTTCGCCGCGCGGCACCGAGCTGGCGTTCTTGCGGCGTTGACGCTGGCCGTGGCTCTGGTTGCAGGACTCATGATCACGATGCGAGAGGCCCAGCTCGCAAACCGGCGCTTCAACGATGTTCGCAGTTTGGCCAATTCCCTGATCTTCGATGTGCATGATTCCATCAAAGACCTGCCGGGGTCGACGCCTGCCCGAAAATTGATCGTTGACCGCGCACTTCAATATCTGAATGTGCTGGCCCAGGAATCGAATGGTGACGTGGGACTGCAGCGAGAACTGGCGGCCGCCTACGAGAGAGTGGGAACCGTGCAGGGAGATTACTTGGAGAATAACTTGGGCGATTCGCAGGGCACGCTGGCCAGCTACCAGAAGGCGCTTGAAATTCGGAAGCAAGTCGACGCCCGCTCCCGAGATTGGAACGACCACGTGGCGCTAGCGCAGAGTTATCGCCTTGTGGGCCATCAGCAATGGGCCAACGGTGATCTGCATGGCGCGCGCGAAAACATCGATCGCGCGATTGCAATCGGCGAGAATCTCAACCATGCGCAGCCTGAAAACCCGAAAATTCTCTCCGAACTGGGGTTCGACTATGGAGCGTCGGCAAGGCTTGGTTATCCAGAAGATCGCTGGGCACGCCAGAAGATCGTCGAAGATTATCGCCACGTTTTAGGAATAGATGAAATCCTACTCAAACTCAAGCCTGATGACGTTACCGTGCTGCACGGTTACGCGGTCGACTTGAGCAACTCAGGCATTATTTTCGAAGGGGCAGATCCGCAAGCGGCACTCGCTAACTATCAAAAGGCGCTGGTAATCGATCGCAAGGTGTCTCAGATCTCGCCCGACGTTCCCCATCAGCGCCGTATTGCAATCGACTACGGCTCGATCGCCAGCGTGTACGATGCCATCGGTGACTATCCGCGCGCCGCGGATTATGACCTGAAGGATCTGGCGATCTATCAGGACTTGACACGAGCGGACCCGAAAAATGCATTGCTGCAGCAAGGACTCGCGATTGCATACAGCAACACTGCCGCAGCGTCACTGAGAGCGGGCAAAATTGCATTGGCTCTGGATTATTCGAACAAAAGTGTGGACATCATGCGGACGCTCGTGGCTTCCGCGCCTAAGAAGGCCTACCAGCAAGGTAAATTTGCAAGCGTGCTGGCCGCGCGGGCCACGATCCTGATCTCTGCGAACCAGGCCGACGCTGCCATCGCGGACTTTGAGACCGCAAGGGCCATCTTCGAGTCTCGTAATATGGAAGGCACAACATATAAACGTACCAATGTGGCAGCGTGCGACGTCAAGATAGGCGAGGCGGCTGCTCGGATGCAGAATGATCAGGCGGCCGCTGACTCTTATCATCGGGCCCTGACGATCGTTGCGCCTTTGATCTCGACGGAGAACGCTGACCTGGACGCGCTTTACGTGGCTGCCGATGCATATTCGGGACTCGGCGACATCAGCATGAGGAACGCTCAGCGAAAGGGTCAAACGACGGATCGAAAGAAATCAAACTGGACGGAAGCTCGATCCTGGTACCAATCAAGTTTGAACACCTGGCACCGTTTTGAACATCCCAATCACACTGCTCCCAACAGCTTCCAAGTGGGTGATCCCGTGACCGCCAGGAAAAAATTGGAATTGGCCGACAAGGCACTGGCATCCTTAAGGTGATGGAATGCTGAATTGAGGGCTTAGATTCGTGCGGAGCCCCGGCAAGTGCTAAAGATTTCTGCCGATCAAACGCTGCAATTCGCTACGGTAGCCTCGACTGCACGAGAGTTCTTTGCCGTTCCGAAGAACAGCAATGTACTCGCCGCTATCACACGGCTGCAATTCCTTGATCTTGCGCACATTCACAATCACTGACCGGTGGATGCGAACGAAACGATCGGGATCAAGTCTTTCTGAGACGCGGCCAATACCTTCTCGCAGCAGGTACGAGTCTTTGCCGACGTTCAACTTCACATAGTTCGCTGCCGCCTCAATCCAGTCAACCTCCGCCAGATCAAGGAACACAACCTTGCCTCCGGCTCGAATCACCATTCGATCGTCGGGCTGCGTTGGCTCCATCTTGGGCGCACCGTTCGTGGCCAGCAAATCAAGAATTCGCGCGGTCAGATCGCGATTGTGAGTCTTCAAAACCTCGGATCTTGCGCGCTCGATCGTCTGGTGCAGACGTTCTCTCTCGAAGGGCTTCAGCAGGTAGTCCAATGCGTGAGCCTCGAAGGCTCGCACCGCAAATTGATCATATGCGGTAGTAAAGACAACCACCGGCATCTCGTCGGCAGTGAGTCTCCTGAGCACCTCGAAGCCATCCGCGTCGGGCATCCGAACATCGATTAACAGAAGGTCTGGCTTGTGAGCGTGGACAGCTCCTATCGTCTCTTGGCCGTCCTCGCACTCCGCAACCACCTGCACTCCAGGTTCTGAACCCAACAGCAACCGCAGTTTCTTGCGCGCCAAGGGCTCATCATCGGCGATGACGGTACGGATGGCAGGCATAATCATCGGATGGGTCACCGGTCCCACTTGAGTGGTCGTTTTCACCGCTTCTATGTAAGTTAGACGTACGTCGATCGCGAACGGTTATCCTTGCAGAACGTCAGCGACGACCGGTTTGTTCAATAAATCTTCTTACGGTGCGCGAAACAGCCCTAGACGCAAGCTGTCATGCGTTATGGTCGGATTACCCAGGTGTGCTTTGGCTAGAAGGTGTGAGATTACGGACGCGATTCAAGCGATTTCCGTTCGCGAATACTCCGGCCTCGACAATTGCGGTTCAATTTTGAATGGAATCTTAACGCAGACCTCCACCCCCCCGGTAGGTAGAGCGCGAATATCAAAGCTTTGATCACTGCCGTATAACGTCCGAAGTCTTTCCCGGGTCGTTCGAATGCCCAACCCGCTACCGAGGCGAGTGTCCGGTGGCGCCTCTAACCCCGGTCCATTGTCCCTGACCCGCAAGCAAAGACCGCGCCCATCATGCTCCGAGGTAATCCAAATATCGCCCCCGCCGGAGAGCCTGGAAATGCCATGGCGAACCGCATTCTCCACCAGAGGCTGTAACAGCAATGACGGCACCTGCGCGTCAAGTGTTTCCGGCTCGATGTCGAGAACAACATTCAGCCGCTCCTCAAACCGTATTTTTTCGATTTCAAGGTAGCTGGCCACGAACTCGAGTTCTCTGCTCAGGCAGGTCATCTGAATTTCGCCGCCCTCCAGGCTCATCCGTAGCAGTTCGCTGAGGCGCGCCATCATCTTATCGGCGGCCCCGACATCCGTTAACATGAGAGCCGAAATCGAGTGCATGGTGTTGAACAGGAAGTGGGGTCGCAGATTGCTCTTTAAGGCTTGCAGGCGCGACTTAGCCAGTTGCATCTCAAGCTTGGCTGAATGGAGTTCTCGATCCTGGAATCTCCAGTAGTATGACAGAGCGTGCGCGACCAGAAGAATTGGCAAATAGGTGCCCGTAATGTCGTCGACAATATTTGTCAGAAACAGATTCCTGAAAATCTCCCCTTTGATCTGAAACAAGTGGGATCTGCGAGTTCCAGATGCCGGATACAAAGGCACTTAGCTTAGGATCCCAAGCCGCAAATGGGCTCAAGAAGCGCAAAGTTGTGTGGACTATCGAGAAAATGAAACCGAACACGAGATGAAGCCCTGTCCGGCGCGCCCAATTCGCGCGTTGAATCGGAAAACGCATTGCCAGTCCGAATGCAAATGGGGTCAAAGGCGCATAAGTGAGGATTTGGCAGAATTCCAGGCCTAGAATGCTCGTGAACGCCATCGGATATCCGCGCGAACGCGATAACCCGTAAATCGAAACGCTTGCCGCCAACGACACGAGCGTCCAGACACTAAAGCTCACTGCCCATATTATCCACGGTCGATTGCCCGTTACATCAGCACCGCTGACACTCTCCTCGACGGTAACAGCTCCCAGGCGGCGTGGACGACGGACCAGTTCACCACCGCAGTTGGGACAATTTCCCGGCGACTCGTCGGCGCATCGTGAACAAAAAGTACACTCGTAGGAGCATATGTAAGCCAGTCCATCGACCCGAAGCGCCGCCCCACACTTGGTACATTGAGTCTTCATTTGAAGTTGCATGCTCGTGCCACCTGAAATCTGGCTTCCCAAAGTTTCGCGCTCGGTGTGGGATCCAGTGCTGCCGATCAGCGATGACGCAAGGACTAACATTTAATCACCTGTGCCGCGAATCGCTGCTACCGTTAGTCCCTGCAGAGCCGCTATTCGTCCCAGGTAAATGAGCATTATTAGATGAGTCAGGGGAAACTCAGGCGATGGAGGAAACACTCGGCTGTTCCAGAGGCACGTGTTCGGGTTCCCATCGCCAGCGGCGACACCCTTGTTCGCTGGTGAGAATGGCTTCACCGCGCCTCACCATCGCTCCCATGGCAAGCACGATCGCTCGAAACGGATGCTTGTAGCCCTCGAACGTAAAGGACCCGCGTCTCTTGATCCGATCGTAGATTGTTTCGATCGCAACGGGCCCTTCAGTCTCCATGAGCGCGATGAGGCAGGCTCTCTCCAGGCGTGAATGCGATCGATGCGTGTCCTCGCAATTCTGAGCCAGTAGCGAATTGCTTCTTGCCGTTGAACGTGAGCGGTGGCTGCTGCCCGCTCCTGCAAGGTTCCGAGGTTCATGCTTCGAGGCTGATCTCTGCTTCGCTCGAGGAGATGCTACCTGTTGTGCAAGGTCCTCTAACAGATGACGCAGATACGCGACATCTCTCCTAAGTTCAGAATATCGAAGCAACAGATTGCCAATATCCTTGTTGGCAACTGTCATCGCATCGAGGAGCTGTGGACGGGGATCGTTATGGCGCGAAGCGCTGTTCATTTAGTGCGTGATCTCGTTTAGCTGAACGTCATTGTCCTATTGACGTTCCAAGGCGCACAAGTGTCACGGTATAAATACACACGCTTTCGGGATTAGTATCACACAGTAAGTGACTAACTACTTGCGTAGCGTCCCAAACGAACTACCTGACCGTCGCAATGAGACGATGACGGGGATAGTTCGATCTCAAGACAAGCTAGGCAGCGGATGTTTCGTCCTGAGTTAACAAGACCACACTGATTGTCCTGCCCAGAAATATCGCGGCACAATCTTCCCGTGAATAGAAAAGGCCGGCCTTTGCGGCCGGCCCAAAAAGCTGCCCAACGTCGGTCAGAAATCAAACCGAATCGCCAACTGCGTGATGCGGTGACCGCCTTGATCTCCGTATGTTTCGGTTGATTGTCCGAAGACTGTGCTGGCAAAGTTGTTGCCACCACCGCCGCCCGCACCAGGATTTTCGAAATTAGGATGGTTCAGCAAGTCGAAGAAGTTTGCATCGAATCTGAAAGCCGTCCGCTCGGTGATCTTCAACGTCTTGCTGATACCGAAATCGATATTTGTGAACATCGGTCCCGGTATCGCGTTCCGGCTGAGGTTAGGGTTACACCAGAAGCCGCCGTGGTTGTTGATATTCGGATTATTCAGGCACGACGACGAAGTCGCGAACTGAGTTGGGTCGAGATAGGTGTAGGTACTACCGATCTCTTTGCCTCTGATCGAACCCAGAACCCCGCCCGACCCAATAAACTCCGGCCTGTCCGTAGCTACGCCGTCCGCATTCGCGTCGTCCGAAGTATCGACCATGCCAATAGGAGAACCCGTGTTCCACGATACGATAGCATTCGTCGTCCAACCACCAAGCCAGCGATGCCCGTGATAGAACGGCAAATCATAGTTGAACGAAACGACTACCCGGTGGCGAATGTCAAAATCCGCCGGGCCGTAGTCGTTGCGAAGGTTCTGGACGTCAGTTGCCGAAGTAAATACGCCGGGACCAAACTTAGCGCGGAAGACGTCGCTGATTTCATCCAAAGCCTTCGCGTATGTGTAATTAGCATTCATCGACAAGCCGCGGCTGAAACGCTTGCGGAGAGTCAGATCCAATGCGTTGTAGTTGGAGCCATAGTAGTTTCCGCGGGCGTTGTCGCTGCCAAAGAGTGAGTTTGGACGCGCACCCGAACCAGCGCCCGACAACCGGCCGTCGAAGGTGTTGCGGTTTTCGATGCCGATCAATTTGCGGCCTAATGTCCCAACATAACTCGCTTCAAGGGCGAAATCCTTGGCCAATTGATATTGCAAGCCAAAGCTCTCCTGCATGTAATACGGGGTTACAAGGTTTTGATCCATGTGCCGAGGCACAGGCTTTGGCAAGCCGTTCGGAAACAGGACCGGGCTAATGAAGAGCGCATTGTTGGACGCATCAAACGGAACGGTGAACAGGCCGGGTTGCTTGAGTGGCCCTACCGCGACACCGTTTCTTGTTGGACCCGCGACTTCGTCAGCGAAGTAAGGGGGATTGAAGCGGATGTTCTCGTAAACGTTATTGTAGATACGATCGTAGAACGTTCCCCAGCCTGCCCTAAGCACCAACTTTTGGCTTCCCAAGAATATCCCACGCAAAGCCAACTCGTGGACCAAAGTTGTTCAGATCCTTATTCCAGATGCTGGTGTTGTGTACCTGGAAAGTTGCGCCCGCTTCAAACGCATAATACTGGCTGTTCACGGGGAAGAACGGGTTACAGGGAGACGGGCACGGAAGTGGTGTCACCCCTTGGCCAAAATAGACGTTTGAATCGATATTCGGTTGAAAGTTATGCGGAGGACCAAAATATTCCCAACGCAGACCCAGGTTCAAGGTCAGTCGTGGATGGACCCGCCAGTCGTCTTGCCCGTAGAAGGCAACTTCATTGGATCGATATCCGCGATAGAAATCTGGCACCTTCCCAGTGCTCGGCACAACGGAAGCGCTGGCGTAGTACCAGCCGCCGAAGCTGTTGCCGGTCGCCTGGTCGATCGCGTCCGTGAACATCCCATCGGTGATTAAATCCTCCGCTCCCCAGGGCGCAAACGTTCCATACTGGTCCAATTGGAACGAGGATCCATTGCGTGTGCGGCGATACTCGCCGCCAACTTTAAACTGATGCTTGCCATGGGAGATCGAGATGTCATCCTTATACTGAAACTCATTTTCCGTGAAGAATTGAGGTAATCCAGACGAGGAGCCGAAGCCTCCCACGATGGGATCGTTGGTAAACATTGATGGGATGTGGGCACTGTTAGGGGCCATGAAATTGGCTGTACGGCGAACATATCCGATCTTGAATTGATTCAGCAGCGCGGGCGAGAAAGTATGCGAGTAAGTTATCCCCGCCGTCTGCGCCCGGTTTGGATTATCTAGCGGCACGCCGAAAGTTGTAGCGCTCGCTCCAGTGAAATTGCTAGTCGTGTGCACATTTTCGAACAGATACGTACCGCTCAAGCGGTCGTTAGCACTGATGTTGTGGTCGAACTTGACGCTGAAACGATACTGGTCCAGCGGAGTGATCGCCGACTCGGTGGCCGTATCGAAAATAGGAACGGGATAACTTCCCAACACATCCGTGCCGCCCACCAGCGCGCTATTAAGTCCATACGCGTCGAAGCTGAAGCAATTCACGGGAGTTGGTGTAACGGTGCAGTCAATTGAGGAGTTGACCAGCGGCAGGGCCTTCGGCCACTTCGCCAGTAGTTGGCTGAAGATTGGACCCGCCGTGGTCGGTATCGCGCACCCACCCGCAATCGCGTTACACGGAGCAGTGCTGTTGATGTATGCAGCCATCTGCCCGCTATTGACCCAGTTGTAGAACTGCTGAGTCATGGACGGGCCCGTGATGGGCGCCGACTCGCGGAAGCGATGGTCCTCAAAACTCGCGTAGAAAAATGTTTTATCCTTCACGATCGGACCGCCGATAGATCCGCCGAACTGGTTGCGCACCAAATGGTCCTTCAGAGCGACTCCATCAATAGGAGCAGCAGCATTCGTAAACCAGTCTTCCGCAGTCAAAGCCTGAATGCGGTTGTACTCGAACAACGAGCCATGCCATTTGTTGGTCCCGCTCTTCAGGACGGTATCGGTCACAAATCCACCGACCTTGCCATACTCGGCACTGAAGTCATGGGTCAGTACACGGTATTCTTCGATGGCATCCGGAGATATCGAGGTGTTGGCGCCACCCTGCCCGCACGGGACCCCGCAGAGGGCCACTCCACCTTGGCCTTGCTCGTTGTTGTCGACTCCTTCAATCATGTAGTTTCCTCCGCCCGTGCGAACCCCATCGACGGCTGCGCCGCGAAATGTGCCTCCGGCTTGTTGTTCGGGGACCGCACCTGCTACCAGATTGATGAAGTCATTCGCATTGCGCGCTTCCAAGGGCATGTTTTCCCAGACGCGCCGGTCGATCAAAGTCGATAGCGCTGAATCTTCGGTCTCTACAATCTGCTGACCTGCCTCTACGGTGACCTGCTCGTTCGCAGCACCGATTTCGAGTCTCACGTCCCTAGTCGTGATGGTTCCGACGCTGACGACCACATTCTGCACGTGGCTTACCTTGAAACCTTTCGCACCGACCTCCAGCGTGTAAGTACCAACGATAGGCAGCGACGGGAAACTATAGATTCCAGCTGGCGTAGTTACGGCGACGCGGACTTCGCCCGTCGCGCTATTGGTTAGCTTGACTTCAACGCCGCTAACTACGGCCCCAGTTGCGTCTGTCACAAGACCTGATAGTTCGCCGGCACCCTGCGCATACAACCCTACGCAAACACTGAGCACGACGAAGGAAAGAACAACGTGAAAACGACCCGACCCAAAGAGAGAGCGCATGCTACCTCCTAAACAAATTGGCGACGTTTTTGTTTCTTCGAACCGCAGTCCGATAAGGGACCGTTATGTCGTCGGCCAATTTGCAACCTGCGAACCGAAGGCGGTCACATTGCACTGTGTTGGGATGAGTAGCGTTAGGAAGGTACTAAAACCACGACCTCGCGTAGGAGACATGGAAGCCAATCAAGAAGCGTGAATGCAATACGGCATCAGATACATCTACAAACCAGCAAATCTATCTTCCAAATCCTAATACGTTCCAACCCCTCGCAATGAGATTTGGTAGCAAGTAACTAATCCGCCCTATCTCCACGATCGGTCGATCACTGTTACTCAGTTCTCTATTCGAGGTTATCGACCCGCGGAAACCGCTGTTCATCCCACATCGACCAATCTGTCGCCTTGTGGCCCGGCATCTGCACGCATCACTAGTGTGGGGCTCAATCTATTTTCTAGCGCCGCGGAATTTCTTCGCCGGGGAGGGTTTTGGTTATGGCACTACGAAAGTTCACGTTTGTCAGTTCGGTGTTATGTGTGTTGCCACTGCTCGCATCGTTGCTCACCGCCCAAGTGCAGAACGGGCAATTCACTGGCGTCGTCACCGACCCAACGGGCGCAGCAATTGCCGATGCCAAAGTCACCGTCCTTAACCCGAGCACAAACTTTACTGACACGGCAACCACCAACCAGAGCGGCGTCTACACGATTAAAGAATTGCCGGTCGGAGACTACATAATCACGGTTGAGGCCTCGGGGTTCAAGACGCTAACCAATAGCGCAGTAACCGTCAACGCCGGTAGCATCGCGCACCTGGACTTCAAGCTCACAATCGGCAAGGCTTCTGAGCTTGTCGAAGTGACGAGCGAGGCCGCCGCCGTCAACACCGAAGATTCCCGTCTCTCCACGACGGTGAGTTCGACCCAAATCAACAATCTTCCGCTGAACGGTCGCAATGTTTTCGACCTGATGCAGTTGAGCACTGGAGCCGTGAACGTGGCCGGCGTCGATTTCGAGGCCGGGCATCAGACAGTGGTCAATGGCTTACGCGAGGATTTCAACGGCTTCCTGATCAACGGCGTATCCAATAAAGATTTAAGTGGCGGCGTTATCAATACGCCGATCCAGGATTCTGTCGAGGAGTTCCAGCAGCTACAGTTGAATATGTCTGCTCAATACGGCAACAGTGCCGGCGGCACCGTCAACCTCGTGACCAAGTCAGGTACCAACGCCTGGCACGGTAGCGCTTGGGAATACATACGCAACGATGCTCTCGATGCAAACGAATTCTTTCTGAACAAGAATGGCGTGTCAAAACCTGCGCTGCGATTCAATCAGTTTGGCATTACGCTCGGCGGCCCAATTGTTAAGGACAAGCTTTTCTTCTTTCTCGCTTTGCAGGGAAACCGGTTTACAGCCGCAGCCACCCCCCAAACCATCTTGCAGGAATCGCAGGCATGGCGCACAGCGGTGATCGACGGCGAACACCAACTCAGGATTGAACTCAGTCGCATCTCTTCTTTATACCGACTTCCCAACGCACAACCCGGGCACGCCTACGGGTTTAACGGCCGATACCTATGCTGCCACTCACGGTGGCTATGCCTCACTGCTCTGCCAGGACAATGGGTTTGGCGGCCTTACGACGTTGCAGCATCAAAAGCTTGCCCCTATTTTTGGCGTCACGCCTGCTGACCAAACCGCCATGGCGACCGCCGGATGCAGTTCTGGCGGCATCCCGGTCGTCCAGACAGGAACGCTTGACCGTTCGGCCTCCATCCAGGAAAACAGCGTCGCTACCGTCGGCACCCAAACGCAAACTCTCGGAAATCTGGTAAACGGAAACGAAGCGTCGCTTCGGCTGGATTACAACTGGAACGCCAACAACCGCTTCTTTGTGAACTACAACTATCTGCGCACAACGGACAAGTTTGGACTCTGTCCAACCACGTCCTGCACCCGCGGTTTCGCGAATCCATTCCGCGGTTTGTTCCCGCAGGGTTCCTTAAGCTTCGTACATACGTTTAGTCCAACTGTCCTGAACGAATTCCGTGCCGGGTACGCCGACAACAACACTCTCGACAAGACGAACCAAGGCGGTGTGCCGGCCATCGGCTTCGGAGATGGAACGGCGTTTTTTGGCTCTTACTCAGGCTATCCACAAACGTTCAAAGACAACATCTACAGCTATTCCGACATGATTTCGATCGGCCACGGAAATCACAACATGAAAGCCGGTGTGGATTTCCGGCGGAACATCGAAAACAGCGAGTTCAACGTCGCGCGTCCTTCTTATTACTTCTATGACCAGGTTCAATTCGCGGCTGACGCGCCCTACCTGCAAGCAGCCGGCGTGGATCCTGGGATCTGCAAGCCACCCTGTCCGGCAACTTCCTATAACCCAGCCCCCTCTGCGCAACTCAGCACCAACATCCGGCACTGGCGCAACATCGAGTTCGGAGCTTTCTTCCAGGATGACTGGAAAGTCACCAAGCGCCTCACTCTAAATCTCGGTCTTCGATACGACCTCTATCAGCGACACCACGAGGAGGCCAATACCGCAACCACATTCCTGTTGGGTCCGAGCACACCAAACTCGTTCATCCTCGGCCCCAGCGACAGCATTCTTAACAGGTTGTACAACGCGAATCCGCAGGATCCAACTCAGTGCGCCAACATTCTTCTGTCGCAGTTGGCCGGCGGATGTTCTCCAACTTCGGGAGGGTTCGCTCCTGCCAACTCTTTGGGAGCTGGTGACCACAACAACTTCGGACCGCGTTTAGGTTTTGCTTGGGATGTTTTTGGTGACGGCAAAACATCTTTGCGCGGCGGTTTCGGCGTCGCGTATGAGGCGACGCTCTACAATCCCGTTGTCGAATTCGCGCTGGAATCTGCCCTACTATTCTTTTAACCAGGTGATCGGCGGCGTTGGCGTACAGGGGAGAGACATCGTCTACGGCCCAAGCGTTTGTACGGGTGCTCCCCCGAACGGAAACTGCAGTCAAGATCCAACGCAAGTCCCCACCTTCGTCGGTGCTGGCACGAATCCGAATATGGGACCTGCAGGACAGGCCCAGTCTCAAGGCAACATCAACGGTTGGGATCCGAGTAACCCGAATCTCGCGCTCCTCACTGGCATCGTCTTTCCGGGAGGAATCCGCGATCCTTATGTCTACAATTTCCATCTTGGCATTCAGAGAGAGATATTGCCGAAGACCGTGCTGGAGGTCCGCTATGTTGGCACGGCTGGACACAAGTTGTTCCGCGCGGAAGACATAAACCGCGAACCCGGTTCATTCTTGCCGGCAGGTGCCACCGTAGTTGACAACTTTGGAAGAACGCTGACTGGCCTGGGTGGCCGCTTGAACCAGAACTATGGCCGTCTACGCGTCTGGGAAAATTCGGTCAACTCCAACTACAACTCCCTGCAAACTTCCTTGAAACGTCAGATGAGTCGTGGATTACTCTTTAACATCGACTACACCTATAGCCACTCGATCGACAACGGATCGACCTGGCATAGTGGAGCCACTACGTCGAATGGTTCAGCCGCTGGCGAAGGCTTTACATCGGATCAAACCCTACCCGGACTGGATCGAGGGGACTCGATCTACGATATCCGCCATCGGTTGGTCGTCAACTATGTCTGGCAATTGCCCGGTCAAAACCTGAAAGGTACTGCGGGCGCAATTGCAGGTGGATGGTCGTTGAACGGAATCTGGGCATTCCAGAGTGGAGCGCACTTTGAACCTTACACGGCCGCGCAGTCCAACCTCCTGGAGCCTGGAACTGTTGGTAGCGCAAACCCGGTTCCTTGTACTGCCAGCGATGTGACCGTCGGCAACTGCGTAAATGTGGGTGGCGACTTCAACCTCGACGGTGGAGCGAACGATCGGCCCAACTCCAGCGTTGCACGCGTCGGCGGTGTCAGTCACAGCATGTGGGCGAATGGTTGGTATAACGCAGGATTTTCGCCATCCACATTCTCCACACCGTGTTTGGGCTGCTCCGGCAACCTCGGCCGCAACTCGTTCGTCGGCCCGGGTAACTGGAACGCGGACATGACTCTCTCCAAGATCTTCAAGCTAACGGAAAGGGTCAACATGAAGTTCGATGCGAACGGATTCAACGTGTTCAACCGCGCCAATTTCATTCTGGCAACGGTTGGTGGAGGAGCCCACAACAATTACACCCGCGGAAACTTTGGTCAGGCAGCCGGAACACTAAATGCCCGCAATATGCAATTTGGGCTCAAGCTAAGTTTCTGAATACTGTTTCCTCCAGGAGGGGCGTGTCCGGAATCCTCGGGACGCGCCCCAGTAGTTTCAGAAATTTCCTTAGCTACTTTCACGTTATGACGTGCGCTCCAGCCTTTCAGTTTTCGACAGCCTTAGCTCCTCGCGAAGATTGCTCTGGTGACTCAGCGCAGGCTCTCATGGAACATAAGGTCTATCGTAGCCAACATCGGCTGAACCGCCCGATCCCAGTACGCCCAATCGTGTTTTCCGGGCGTCTCGTGGTATTCGTAAGCGTCATGGCGGCGCGAAAGTTGGGCGACGAACTCGCGATTCACAAGAAGGAAATATTCGTCATCGATGCCGCAACTGAGGTAGAGGTATGGTAGATCGGATCGTGCGGCGTTTTGTAGCAAAGGAAACAAGTCGTTGTTTTGCCGAACAGGGTTGGCGGCAGCACCAAAAACCTCTAACAGTTTCGGAGCGAAGACCGCAACGCGGCTATCCAGGTCGCGGCCGGCATCGATCGCCCCGCTCAAGCTCCCCGCAAAGGCGAAATTGTGCGGATTGCGGAGCGCGATTTTAAGCGCTCCATATCCGCCCATGGAAAGTCCAGCGATGGCGCGGGCATGACGGTCGCGAATGGTCCGGTACTTTGCATCAATCTCCGCGATCAAATCCTTGGCGATGTAGTCTTCAAACTTATCCTGAGGCGCAGTCGCCGAGTTTGTGTACCAGGAATTATCCGCTTCCGGCATGACGATGATCAGGTCCTGGCCAGCGACATGGTTCGCAAGATTTGTCAGCGTGTCCCAGTTCTCGTAACCACCGTAAAGTCCATGCAGAAGGTAAAGCACCGGGTAGCGCCGTGTGGTTCCCGCATAGTTATGCGGAAGATAAACGCGGTAGGGCATGTCTCGACCTAGCGCAGCGCTGTGAAAGCTCGCGTTTCTTATGACGGGAGCGACGGGCGACGTAGCCCGGGCAGAGTGGCGTGATGCGTTTTCTGAAGCGTGCAACGGAACCAGCACGCCAACAATCAAGACGACCACGATCCGCTTGAAGTTCGCGAGAGGAAACAGCGGCAACTTCCCGGTCGTCATGCTTCGGTCCTCACGGACGCCTTGACGGTGGCGCATTCACTTCCTTCTGACTCACCGGCCGGACGGATGGTGTACGCCCCGACTGCGGCGGGAACGATAAACGTCTCGGCATAGTGCACAGGAAAGGGAGTGAACGCTCCAGATGGACTTTCCACGACGGCTTCTCTTCCTTCCACCAGGTTCAACACGTTGACGCCACCCTTGGTATCGTGTGGAACGGTTCCGGTGAACCAATGGCGGCGCGTCTCGATGAATTCGCGCTCGTGAAGGCCGGTACGTTCCTCCCGCCATCCGGGGCCGCTGGCAACCGGTTCAAAGCGATTGATCAGATTGCGACGTACCCAATCGGTTGTGCGATCCCATTGAATATTTGCCGCGCCGTGGTCCAGGTGGATCGGCCGAGGCCGTCCATTCAATCCCAAGCGGCCCCAATCCCAAAGCTTGAACGTAAAGATGTAGGGAGTCGCGCTGATTTCGAGCACCATGCTGTTCTTGCCTGAGCAATGCACTGTGCCTGCTGGAATTAGAAAATGATCGTGCTTCCCGGCAGGAAATATATTGATATATTTTTCTGCGTCGAAGTTAGGCCCACCTTCTTGGGCGCGCCGGAGATCGCGCAGCATCGCGGATCGATCCACATCTTCCTTTACACCCAGGTAGACCGTCCCATCCGCGCCCGCGTCGAGGAGATAGTAGCTTTCGTCCTGCGTGTAGTTCATGCCGAATTTTTCCTGGATGTACTCCGTCAGAGGATGTACCTGCAGCGAGAGGTTTCCGCCGCCCATGGTATCGAGGAAATCGAAGCGGATGGGAAACTCTGCGCCAAATCGGCCGTGAACGGCATCGCCCAACAATTCGCGGGGATGTTGAAACACCACATTGATGGCAGGGATTTCTACGCGGACATCGCCGAAACGCCAGCAGCAAACTGTTTTCTTCCGGAACACAATCAAAACACCATGCGTGGTTGGGCTGGTCTTTCGGCAGATCACATACCTCTTCCATCCAATGACCACCCCATGGACCGGGGTCGAAATATGGAACAACTCGAAAGGGACGACGCGCGGTGATCTCGAGTCCCGCGCGTAGTTCATCCCCAGGAATCATTTTCGGAGTGCCGGGATCATTCGTGTCGAGTAAGAAATCGATCTGGGGAAGAAGCGTTTTCTTGAGACGATCAGCTACTCGCCAATCGATGAAGAAGGCGCGCTTGTATTTCAGCGAAGGGCTCTCTTTGAGATTGTTAACGCCCAAATTCCCAATCTCGCCCCGCCGCTGGCGACGTTGTATTTCCCAACGCGCCATATCCGCGTACACCAGTAAATCGGGGTCAAGAGCGATCAGCGCTGCTCCGGTCCCGATCACCAACGTTACACCTTCGCTTGTCTGTCGGACTTGTCGGCGAGCCGACCCCAACAGAGCAGGCTCAAAGAAATCTTCGAGCACGATGCCGTTCATCCGTCCGAAAACCGGATCATCTCCCAAATAAGGCGCGACCATCGCTTCAACTTGCTCCGGACTCTTGAGCAGGCTGCCTGTGTTAATCACCCTTGCCGGATTCAATCCCTCCGTGAGAACTCGCTCCAACTCCGCAAGAGAAACTCCCGGATAGCATTCAACACAAACCACGCGAGCATTCCGGTCCGAAATTGCACCACGGAGTCGCTCAACAATCGCCGTCCAGCCCGTCTGGCATACGGACGAGGAAGAGCGCACCGCCACGGAGGGAAACTTGTCGTAATTCGATCGTCTCGCCATCATGCCCGTTCGCTCAGCAGGGGAATTGCTCCCAGAATGCCGGCGTTGTTGCCGACTTCCGCCGCCCGCACTTTGACCTTTCCCCACGGCGTCCATGCATGCTTCTCGACGTAGGACTGCACGTAGGGGAGTATCACGCTGGCGCTCTTCATCACCCCGCCGCCAAAAATTACAATTTCCGGATCGTAGGCATGGATCAGGCCGACTGTAGCAGTTGCCCAAACCTGAAGACAGCGGTCGCGAAGAGCCAGTGCGACTGGATCTTCCGCCTCGGCGAGTCGGAACAGGGACTCAAAGTCCACTGCCCTCTCTTTCGCCATGCGGCTCTCCGCAAAGCCAGGCCACTCCTTGGCAATCAGCGGAAGAGACCAACCCGAAGCCTCAGCTTCAGCGCACCCAATCGCGCCACACGTACACTGCTGTCCACCAAATCGAACCGGAATGTGTCCGCCAAGGCAGCCTGCCTGGGCATGTTTGCCGCGTAACAGTTTTCCCCCAATCATGGCGGCTCCGCCAATACCGGTGCCGAGCGTTGTCATCACTATGTCTTCAAATCCACGTCCCGCGCCTGCGTAGTATTCGCCGAGCAGAGCCATACGAGCATCGTTCTCGAGCCGCAGCGGCAATCCGAATTCACTTCTAGCCCACGCCGTGAAATCGAAACCTTGCGCATCGTCATATTTCTGATTCGTGGAAAGAATTTGAGAAGTACGCGAGTCAACCAATGCACAAAAGCTGAAGGCAAGGCCAAGACAATCGGCGGCATTCACCCCGGTTTGCGTAAGCAGACGATGAAAAGCACGCACGATCTCAGGAAGAGCTGGTCGCAAACCGACATTGCCGTCGGTGACGACAACGTCCGACGCCAGAATCGAACGGTCGTCCACAACCGCACAAGTTGCATGCGTTCCTCCCAGGTCAATGGCCAAAGCTTTCACAAATCCTCCAGAATTCTTAAACCCAGCGACTTGCAACCGAAAGAACAAATACGGCGAGCACCAACACCGCGACCGCGCCCATTTGAATTCGAAGCGGCTGCTTGCCGCTATTCTTCCATTCACCAGTGATAATGCCCAAAACGCTCGCCGTGATTACAATGAGCGACATGAAGAGTGGCCAGCCCAGAATCGTGCCCCAACTGCCGAGTTTGCCGCTGGCGATTCCATAGAGCGACGTGCTTCCGAACCAGAACATCGCCATGACGAAAGCGTAAAACCAGTACGGCGCGGTGCCTGACTCGGCAAAACGCCTGGATGTCCTATTCTTCGTCAACAGATAAAGGCAGTAAGCGAGGTTGGGAATCGATCCGGCGAGCATTACCGGAAGCCACGCTGCGTTCGGAGCCCAGAGTGGATCAGCGCCAAACTTCTGGGCGGAAGCAAGCAGCGGCGCGCCAAAAACGAGTCCCAGGTTGACCATGGCTGCTCCCAGACCGCAACCGATCGCGAGCATCAACCCTTCGGTGTAGGATCTTTGGCCTAGTACCGGTGCGGAAGAACTCGTGGCCGCTTCTCTTCTGTGGCCCGCAATCGCACATACCACGACGCCAACAATTACCAGTGCCACGCCCAGCATCACGCCCATTCCACCTTTGCTGAAGATTTTTTCCGGATGCAAACGCATGAGCGGAATCATGCTCCCGATCGCTGCCGACATCCCCAGCACAATGGAAAAAGTCAGCGCGATCCCAATCGACTCAACCGCCAATCCGAACAGTACTTGGGCGATGCCCCAACCAGCACCGAAAGCCGCCACCGTGAGGATCAGGGTCGGACCCGCTTCCGTGTAGATGTCGCCAAGGTGTGGAACGGTCAGTATCGTGACCACCACGGGAAGTACGAGCAGAGCGAAGATCGTCCATATCAGCCAGGTATTTTCCCAGGCCCAACGGCGGGTGAATTTCATCGGGAGCGTGAAGCTCGCGTTGGCTACGCCCGCTATGAGCAACAGCATTAGACCTGCGGTGGTGTCGCCCATTAACAGTTCCCTCTCGCCATAGACTTCCCGTTTGTCATGACGCTCCTACCATTTTCAGATTTAAGTCGCGCGCGGGCACATGGATTCGCTCTCGCCCGTTTCCCACCACGGTGATCGCCTGCTTTTGAAATTCAATATCAACAACCTCGCGCCATGCCGGATTGACAGGCACGAGAACAATCGCGTAGTTGACCTGCAATCTGCCGGACGCTGGAACGCATTGGAATGTCGGTACGCCGAACAGTGATCCGCTGGCGAATGCTTCGCGCTTCCCTACTGGCATTGGAGTCGTCCCAAATTCCACGCCTCGCGCCCGCGTCTTGCCGTTCCAAGGCGAGCCTTGGCGAGCGCGGCTCTCCTCCCACACGGCGACCCAAGGAAAAGCGTTCCGAGGAAAACAGTAAGCGAGAGTCAAGCCAAGTCGAAAATTCAGCGCCGCCACAAACGTGACTTCTCGTTCGGGCTTGAGCAAGGCCGCAGCCACAAAGCCCGTGCCGTCCCGAATAAATGGCCGCGAAATATCGACGGCCGCACCATTCTCGGCTGGAGCATTGGGCCAGGAAAATTCCTTCGAGTTCGCGAGAAGGCTCTTGCCTTCATACCCATGCGGCCAAGTAATCGCACGCTCAGCCGGCAAGCACACCAGGCTTTCCCCTGCTTGCAGAAACGGTGGTCCCAGCGTAACGTGCTGGGTCCAATGGAAGAAATGATCCGTTTTGCGCAGGTTGGAAACTGTCTCCGATACGTAAACCACGTTTTCACCGGGCCGCACGTGGAGTTCGCGTTGAAATGTCAATCCCGCATGCGGTAATTTTGCCTCCATCAAAACGCCGGCGGACGTTTTCGATGGCGACTGTCGCAATATTTTCCACCGATTGACGGACGCTTCTCCGTGCAGGCACAGGCCTTGTTTCGCCTCGGCCTCGGAAGGCCCGCCAAAATAGTCAAGACACAAGGCGTGCCCGGTAAAGCTCGCCAGAAATTTCCCGACAAACTCCGGACCATACACACGGTTGTTGGATCGCGGGTGATAGCGATCCGGATCGAGCGACGGCCACGGTGCCTCCCAGAGCACATTTTGCGAAAGGGGCGAATCCGTCCTCAGGTGAAGGTCGGCAATCGCGCCGCCTCCCGTAAGAGCGGTCAATTCAAGTGCACCATTGGCCAAGCGGATTGCCGGACGGTTCCTCCACTTTGCTTTGGTGCACGTAATGTTCGAAGTCGCCATCGATTTCAAGTCACCGTGCCGCTATTGATCAAAAATGCTGTGCCATTTTCACGTGTCTTCTATTTCTTGGTCGCCGCCCCGGTGCCGCCTTCCTGAAATCCCATGCCGCCAGTGGGAACGAGCATGCCTCCATCAACCATCAACGCAGTGCCCGTGATAAAGGAAGCCCAGTCGCTCGCGAGAAAGGCGATCGCGTTCGCAACCTCTTCCGGCTTTCCAACTCTCCCCAAAGCGTGCATTCGTCCGCAGGTCGCCAGTACTTTTTCGGGGTTGGGATCGAGACTCGCCGCCCACCGCAGCATCGGAGTGTCGATCGCCCCGGGACACACGCAGTTCACACGAATGTTGTCGGGCGCGTAATCGAGCGACATCGCTCGCACCAGTCCAAGCAAGGCGTGCTTTGCGGTGACGTACGCTGCCGAATTGCCGACCGCCGTAAAGGTCTGCACCGACCCCACGACGACGATTGCACCCGATGTACGCTTTTTCATAAAGGGCATCGCATACTTCGCGGCGTGGAAGCATCCCTTCAAGTTCACGGCCATCACTTCATCCCACACTGCGTCGGTGGTACCGATCACGTCGCCATAGCGCTGGATGCCAGCATTGCTGACCAGCACATCAATGCCATCGAACGCTGACGCAGCGGCATTCATTGCGTTCTCAACCTGGGAAGCCGAGGCTACGTCACACTCGTAAAACTCGGCGCGCTTTCCATCACCGCGGATTGTGTGCGCAGTTTTCTCGCCGACGGCTGCGTCGCGATCAAGAATCGCGACGGCTGCCCCCAGATCAGCGAAACAGCGCGCCGTGGCCGCGCCGATCCCCATGGCTCCGCCCGTTACGACCGCAACCTTCCCTTTGAAACTGATGGTCATACCCCACTCCCTCGCCCCAGCTTTCAAGGCTGGACAGCGGCACGCTCCGGCAATCGCGACTTGGTGATCAAACGCAACGTAATTATCTCGAATGGCTTGATCTCGATTTCCACTCCGCCCTCTGTTGTGGTACTGACACGGGCTTGATTGTCCTCAAGTCCCGAACAACGCCACGCCTCTTGCACATCGAAATGCTTGCTGCTCATCCTCACCTTGCCGCTTTTGCCGGCCAGTTCTTCCAGACGAAGGATGGTTCCGTGTCCGTCCTCCGCAATCTTCCATGTCACTATCGACACATCAGGATTGCTGATGCTGAGCAGCGCCGACTGATCGGAAGGAAGTGCTCCCGGCTGAAAGGCTGCGCTCACCGAATCGGATTCCAAAGGAGTCATGCCTTCCCAACCCGCGCGTGTCAACGCCGCCGGATCAAAATCGCGTCCGCTCACAATTGAATAATGAAAAGTGAATTCCCCGCCCTGCCCGGGAGCGAAATTCGTTCCCCAATAGTTGTTCATGAGCCAGGAGAAAACAACGGACGACTTGGGCGCAAATTCAGTTGGCCAATTACCGCGAACGATGTCGCCGAAATTCACCAACGGAGAATCTGCAGGAATAATCGCGGCCCACGCATCGCCGCCCCTTACGGCCGCCCAGTGGTTGACTGCGTACCACTCGCGACTCCCCCCCGGCAATTCGTCGCGCGCAGGATCGACCCAGCCGTTCTGCGTTTCATATGCAAACGCCGGCGAGTCGATCGAAAACGGAAATGCGATGTAAACAGCTTCTTTGCTGAGCACGAACTCCTTGCTCACGGAATATGTCAGATTGATCCGTTTCTGCCATTTAGGCAGAGTGATTTCGGCACGAATCGCTGCTGTGTGAGGCGCGGAGGATTCGAGCACAACACTAATGTCATCTGCAGTCTCCACCGCTTCCACGAGGCGTCCGTGACTAGCGGGAACCGGGGTGAGTTTTGGAGGTTTCAGCGCGGCACCGAAACGATACAGGCTGTTGTTCGGCAAGTCGTCTCCGCCGGAAACGTACAGGTAGCTCCCGAACTTGTAAGCACTCTTCGCATCGACGAGTTCGCGACCGAGATCTTTGTCCCAAACGCTGCGCAGCGCGCCCGATTCCGGATCAATCGTGAGGCGGTAGTAACGATTCTCGAAAGCAGTGCCGTTCAGAACATGTTTAGAATCGCCCCCGTGCTCGTCCCTCTGATCTTCCGGTCGGACTTCATGTTCCGCGCCATTCACCGCCCGAAGTGCATATAGTTTGTAACCCAGCCCCGGCACATCGGACGCCAGGAATCGGATTCGACGGTAGCCTCCTCCAAATCCCGGCAAAGGAGTGCTACGCCCCCTGAATACTGTCTCGACCGAAACTTGTTTGCCTGTGACGGTATCGAAAGGCGCAGTGCCGTCTTGCAAGTCGATCTCAACGATCCCCGAACGCGGCCAACTCAATGAGTTGAAGACCGCAACGGACGCGTCTTTTGGTCCGAGAAACGATTCCAGTTGAGCCCAGCTGCGATGGATTGATTCCGCGATTTCTCTTTGCGCGCTCGTGGTGCGCGATCGCTTCAGGTCAAGCTGTCGGCGCGTCTGCTCGGCATCGGGTTGCGTGGTTGCTCCCACATAAGTCCACGTGTGTTCGTCGAAAAGTAGGATGTTGCGCCACGCCTCTGCCAGTCGATCACGCTCCGGACGCAGGTCAAGGTTAAGCACTGCCGGCAACGTACCCAATTTTTCCGCGCTCAAAATGCGCTGCTGGTTCTGGCGATGAATAGCCGTAGCAAGGCTATCGGAGCCGAAACCATCTTCCCAGTAAGGACCGAGGTCTCCTCGATAGGTCGGGATGTTTCCGTTAAAGGGCTTTTCGATTGCTGCCATCGCGTCGGCAAAGGTTGAAAACTGGAGCTTCGGCCACGCGTAAATTTTGTTCCACTCCGCGGGCAGATACGCCTGCTCCTTGGAAAGCGCCGTGTTCTCGAGTTGGGTTCCGAAAATGATCACCGCCGATGCTTTATAGTCCGGCCGCGAATAGGCCTGCAGGAACACCGGCAAAGAATCATGCACCGCTGCCAATCGAGGGGGTGTGGCAAACAGCGTCGCGAGCTGCAGGTAGGCACGCGAATACCACATCAGCACCTTGCCCCCATCGGGGCCCTGCCAATAGAACGGCGACTTCTCATTCCAGCGGTTGAGCAATACGGCGGGAGCGCGCCAACTGTTGCTCGCGGCCACAAAGTATTTCACGCCTGCATCGGCGAGCACAGATGCGTAGGACCAGCTGTAAGAAGGGACATCCGTGATGTGTGCTGCGCCGGTGGCAAATCCATGCTGAGCCGCGAGGGCGTGACTCTCATAAAAAGAGCGGAATAGCCCTTCCAGCGACGCCGTGCCTGTGTGCTGGTTGGCATACTGCGGAGGCAGGATAATTTTGCCTTCCTGCATCGCGCGCAAAAACTGTGCACGTTTTTCGTCGGACCGCCCCGCGAGATATTTTTCCGCCACCCAGCTGCCGTCTAGCGTCCAGCGAAAATCAGGGACCTTTTTTTGAATCTCCATCACTCCGTCAACCGACTCCGCATGAAGTTCCGCGACCTTCTCGGGATAGTCCGTGAAGCCGACGTCGAGATGTTCGTGCGGCACAATCAATATCGTCCACTTCTTTGCGGCAACTAAATCGACCGGAAACGAGCGCGTGTTTCCGTTTTCACCAAGCTTTAACTCCCCCCGCGTTGCGCCGCTCCACTCCGAAACCTGAAACTCCAACCGCTGCTCTCCAAATTCATTTGTCGAACTAAATGCGACATTCTCGCTCTTGCCATTGAGTTTCAGTTCAGCCTCGCCACGAACAGGCATGCGAGCGAAGCCGGCGTAGACGTCAACCACCTCTTTCAGTCCGCCGGCCGTCGAACCGCTTTCCGCTTGCCGGTAGAAGATCGACGGCACAACAGTTGGCTCAATCTTTGACACTTCGTATCGGGCATCCGGATCCTGTTGCAGTTCGAGTGCGTCGTACACCAACCCGGTATGCCCGGGTGCGATCGAGCCGAGCGACGTTTCCATCTGCGGAGGGTCGTCGAGCGCGGTCAGCACCAAACTGTTCTCTCCCTGCCGGAAAAACTTCGCAGGCAACTCAATTGTCTTTTTGTCCCACGAGGTCTGCGGTACAAATGTTCCTTCCCAATCGCCCGCACGGTAGTCGAGTTTCGGGTGAAAATAGAAGAGGCCGGTGTGCCCATTGACGTTCAGCTTGAGGAAAGAAAGTCTAGGCGTCTCGTAGAGCACCGCAATCGTCAAGCGATAAACGCCCCGCGGAGACTGCTTGACGTCAAACAGCACTGTAAACGGATGCTCGCGCCCGCCCGTTATCCCATTCGCAGGGCCGGGCTGAAAACGCCACCAGTCCTCAGAATCCTTACTTGTGCCCACGCGGTAGACCGGATTCTGCTTGGGATCAGAAAAATCAATTCCCTGGCTGCGAAATTCGCTGGACGAATAATCAAACGTACCGATCTGCCAGACGACGGACTCCGCTGCAATCGCATGAACGCTCACGATGGCGAGCATCGAGCAAACTAGAAGTACGATCCGGGCTGTTGAGCGACTCGACATTTACGGTTACCACTTCGGCTGGCACGTGATCATGCCCGGCCGCCGTGGATCTTCAATCCAGGATCCCATCTGCTGCTTCTTCGAGAGTTCGTTGTACCTCGCGAGCTTATCGCGATCGATACTCACGCCCAGACCAGGTGCCGTCGGCACTTTCATTTTGCCGTTCTCATATTTCAACTTCCCGCCCTCGAGAATGTCATCCGTCAGGTGATGGTAGTGAGAGTCGGGAGCCGCCGTCATGTTTGGCAGGGCTGCCGCCAAATGCAGCATGGCCGCTTGAGAAATTCCGAACTCCGCGCCGCTGTGCATCCCAACGTCGACTCCCATCGCCTCGCAAAGTTGGCCCGCCAGCTTCGCGCGGCTGATTCCTCCGTACCAGTGAGGATCGAGCAGCACCACATCCAGCACATCCATCGCAACGTTCGGCACAAGGTCTTCAAAAGCAAAGACTGACATGTTTGAGGCAAGGGTAACCCACGGCGATTTGGCATTCACCCGAGACATCGCGCGCATTCCCCAAACCGGGTCTTCCAGATACTCGACGTCATAGTCATGAAGCTTTCGCGCCACGCGAAGGGCGGTTGTCACCGACCAGGCCGCGTTCGGATCAAGACGGATCTTCTGTTTGGGAAAAGCCTTTCGCAATGCAATAAATGTCTCGATTTCTTCGTCAGGTGGAAGCACGCCATTCTTGTACTTAAGCGTCTCAAATCCATACTTCTTCACGAGCTCGCCCGCGAAATCCACCATCTGCGCGGAGTTTGAGACTTCTCCGAAGCCCTTCTCATTGCCATAGCGGTAAAAGAGGTAAGCAGCAAACGGGATTTCGTCACGCAATCTGCCGCCAAGCAGTTCACACACCGGTTTTCCAAGCGCTTTCCCTTGCAGATCGAGGCACGCAAACTCCAGCGCCGCAAATCCCAGCACGTAGCCAAACAATTTCAGAGCGCTTGGAGCGGCAAGCTTCCAGCGAATACGCTCCAGTTGAAAGGGATCTTCCCCGATCAGGAGCGGACGCAACTCGGTAAGTTGGCCTTCCCGGCTCGCGCCGCCGTAGCATTCCCCCAGACCGATTAATCCCTCGTCCGTATGAACTTCTACAATGATGCGCGAGAAACCCGGGTGCGAACCAAAAGCGTAGCGCAACGGCGCTTCAATCGGAATGAATGCGGGCGTCCAGCGAACATCTGTGATTTTCATCGCACTGCCCCCTATCTACTGACTGCTGAAGTCGATCGTTTGTTGCTAACGCTGGTTTGCCAATAATTGGCCGCGCATACTAGTCGCCGCGCGTGCAATATGCCATCGCCCCAGATTCGCAACATACATCTGGTCGAAATCACGACCGCCGAAGGCGATATTCGTCGGACCCGCGATCATCGTTCCTTGCGGGTCATAGGCCAAGAGCGAAACCTTGCCGCCTGTCGTGACTTTATAGAGATTGTTGGAGGCATAACAGGTCACCAGCAGATTACCCTTGTCATCGAGCGCGGCGCCGTCCGGTACACGATGAAGACCAGAAGCATAGACCTTGCGCTTTCCAGCCCGCCCATCAGCCAGAATTTCTACCCTCTCCACGTTGTCGCGGGTGCTCTGTACCACGAAGACAAACTTTTCATCGGCACTTAACGCAAGGCCATTCGCAAAAGCGAAGGGACCGGCAAAGACTTCAGCACGGCCATTCTTGCGAATCCTGTAGACCCATCCATTCACTTCATCGAAGTCGCCGGAGTCCGAAAAATAAAGATTGCCCTCCGAATCGAACACCGAGAAATTCGGTGTCTTCAGTTTGCGGTTGCCCACGCGCTCCCAGGAGTGCAGTACCCTTCCCTTGCGGTTGATTCGTACCAGGGCCGGAAGTTTGAAATTACAGACGTACAATTCTTGTGCTCGTGAAAACGTGAGACCAAGGTTAAATCCGCCAAGCTTGGCGACCTCCCGAACGCGACCGCGCGCATCAATGCGATAGATCTGCCCGAGTTCGCCACCCGCCCACAACTTTCCGCCGGCATCGAAGGCCATGCCTTCTGGATGATCCAGTCCATCCGCGAAGATCTGAAAGCGTTTAAGAGGAATGAGGGGCGGCATCTTTGTCCGACAAGCGTCGGTATATACTGCCGCGATTTCACTGTCAATCATAAAAAGCCGTGGTGGACAAAATGGCAGTGTGAATCACCACGGTTGCGATCAGTCAAATTCATAAAATTTCTCATCAAGGCTGCGAACACCCAGTTAGGCCGTTTTCCTTGCATATTGCACATTCACACCATAACGATGTTCATAGATATCCTTTGCCGACCGTTGAGCGTTGATTTCGTCTGAATCGCTGAGGTCCACGCCATGCCGCTATCTCCGAATTGGTCCACAGTTGATTTTCTACTTGACACCGAGTGACTTTGTCGGACAAACTTTGACCGCCAACCTAGGAGCCTTTTTGTCTGCGATCGCTGAACGCACGCGCACAGAACCGGCCCGCAGTGAATCCGTTATGGACACTGTGGCGCGCCGCATAGAAAGTCTCATTCGCAGCGGCGAATTACGTGTTGGCAGCAAACTCCCGCCTGAGCCCGAATTGGCCGCAATGCTGGGCGTAAGCCGCAGTTCCTTGCGCGAGGGCTTGAAGGGTCTAATGTTTCTTGGACTGATCAAGGCGCGCCCAGGGTATGGCACTTACATCCAATCTTCGCTCGGCCGAGGCGCTGGCCGGCATTTCCAGTGGATGGTCTTGCTCCGTGAAGTGAAGTACCTGGAGCTCTACGAACTACGAAAGATTCTCGAACCAACGGTGGCCGCACTCGCAGCCCGGCGCGCCAGTCCGGAAGACATGGAAAAAATGGAAGCAGCCATCGCGGGCATGGAAGACAGCTTCGGCCGCCCCGAACAATATATGGCGCATGAACTCGCATTCCACGAGGAGATGGGCCGCGCAACCAAGAATGCCGCCATCGAGATGATGTTGCGCATGATGTACGACGCGCTCGCCGAAGGCCGCCGCCGGACGCTGCCACTGATCGCCGACTTTCAGAGTAACTGGCTTCGTCACGAACGCATTTTTCGTTTGATCCAGAAGAAAAAATCCGGAGGAGCCCGCAGAGCTGTCGCCGACGACCTGAAGTACGCCGAGACGCTGCTGCGTCAGGATCTGGAAGCTCAAGAAAATTTCCGTAAGGCCGGCGGTTCGCAGACAGAACTGCCGAAACGTAAAGCTCCTGCCAAGGCGCAGCGAGTTAATAGAAGACGGGGGTGAAACATGGCGCACATGATATTCAAGGCCGCACAGGTGATCTTCGTATGCCTGTTTGTCGTATTCCTTAGTTCCCTTGCCCTGGCGCAAGGCGATACCGGGAGCATTGTCGGTACAGTTCGTGACAACAGCGGCGCAGTCGTCACCGCCGCCGACGTGAAGGTCACCAACATAAAAACCGGCCGCGTGCTGGAAGTGAAGACGAGCGATGCCGGCGAATACAGCGTGCCGGGCTTGCCGGCGGCCCTGTACAAGGTCGAAGCAAGCCACTCGGGATTCGAGACCGGCGTTGTCGCCGACGTCGTACTCAACGCAACTGCAACCCGCGCCGTCGACGTCACCTTGAAAGTTGGCGCCGAAACCCAAAACGTCACAGTCGTCGCGAATGCTGTTGCCGTGAACACACAAACCAGCGGCACCGGCGGTACGATCGATGGCACACAGGTAGAAAATCTCCCGCTCAACGGAAGGGATTTCACACAATTGATCGGCCTGATGCCTGGAGCCGTGACGAATGCCCCGGCAGCTCAACAGAGCGTTGGCGGATATGAGTCGTTCCTGGCGGGCGTAAACGTCCTGCTCGACGGAGCCGACGCTACTCGCATTGATACCAATGCGACTAGCACTCAACTTGGTCGCCAGGAATCCCGTATCAGCCGCGCCAGCGTCGACAGCATCGCCGAATTTGAAGTCATGTCCGGCACTTACTCAGCCGAATATGGCCGTTCTTCCGGCGATGTTATCAACATCATCACCAAATCAGGCGGCAACGATTTTCACGGAACACTCTTCGAATTCTTCCGCAACGATGGGCTGGATGCAAAGAATTACTTCGAAACCATCCCCACTGCGCTTCACTTGAATCAGTTCGGCGGCAATCTTGGCGGTCCGATCGTCAGAAACAAGTTGTTCTTCTTTATGAACTACGAAGGCGTCCGCCAGAGCGTCGACTCTCCGACTGGCCCGATTCCTGTGATGACCGCGGCGACCAAGGCAATGGCGGTGCCAGCCATGGCGCCAATTGTGGCTTTGCTTCCAGATCCCAACCCCGCGTTGGGGCCGGTAATCTTCCCTAATCCCGGTGGCCCTCCCATCGTGCGCAATGATCTCGGATACTTCGAGGGCAATCTCCGCAACACGATCCGTGAAGATACCGGATCGGTAAAGGTCGATTACAACTACTCATCGAAAGATAGTTTTGCCTTCCGATACAACATCGCAGATTCTTTTACCAGCACGCAATATGGGATTGCTGCCAACCAGATCTCTCCGTCCCCTGGCCGCAACCAATTGCTGAAGGGCACGTGGAACCACATCTTCACCCCCAGCGTGCTCAATGAATTCGGCGTTGCGTTCAACCGGCCTTGGACTGATTCGCTCGGCGGCGGCGGGAACCTTCCCATCTTCCAGTGCTCAGCTTTCTGGGGATGCGCCCCGTCCAACGACTTCGGAGCAGCGCCGGGACCAGACTTGTTCTCCTCTCACAGGCCTCAGCATTCTCTGCAATTCCTGGACACTGTGAGTTGGACGAAGGGGCGACACGGTATTCGAGCTGGACTGGATATCCGCCACGCGGTCACAGAGGATGCCTTGTTCCCCCAAAGTTTTATAGCTTATGACGGCATTTCCGACTTTCTGGCAAACCAGGGCGAGCAGTTCAGCACCTTGGGGCACAACCTTGTGAGCGTGCAGAACACTGACTACAGTTTCTTCTTCCAGGATGACTTCCGAATCGCTCCCCGGCTCACACTTAATCTTGGATTGCGCTACGATTACTTCTCAGTTCTCCACGGAGACTTGATTCAGAATTTCAATGTCGCAGCCGCAATTGCCGACCCGAACAGCACGACGGCAAACTTTGGAACTCTGGGCGCGCCTCTCTATAAGCCAGATCGCAACAACTTCGCGCCCCGCATCGGATTCGCATGGGATCCACGAGGCACGGGGAAGACCGTGGTTCGTGGCGGCTTCGGAGTTTTCTACAATCCGGCGCTGACCGGCGCGGCACTTTCGCTCGCCGGAAATTACCAGCAAGGGTATAACGTCAACTTCATTTCTATCGCGTTTGGCTTGGTCAATTGCACCCCGGCATTTGGTACGTCTTACTACATCAGCGTTCCCTTGCCCAATCCTTTGCCGGTCTGCACTCCTACCCCGCCGCCTAACGTCAGCGGTCTCGACCCCAACATGCGGGACACCTACACCATGCATTGGAGTCTCGGCGTCCAGCAGGAACTTGCCCGCAACACGATTATGGAAATCGCCTACGTCGGCAACCGAGGCGTGAAGCTTCCTGCCGGCGCGGCCTATGCCGGAGAGGAACTCAACCTGTCGCCATTCGGTGGCGTCGCCAATGCAAACTTCGGCAATGTTCGCCGTCTGGGCAATTTCGTCAACTCGAATTACAACTCGCTCCAGGCCAGTTTGAAGCGTCATATGGCCCATGGCCTGAACCTCGACGCAAGCTATACCTGGTCGCACGAGACCGATGACGGAATCAACATTCTGTTGGGTGCTTACCAGAATTCGAACGATCCGAAAGCAGACTATGCGAGCGGCGACATCGATGTCCGGCACAACTTCACCCTTGCTGCCGTCTGGGATGTTCCCGTTGCTTCTTCTCTTCCCGGATTTCTCGCCAAGGGTTGGCAAATGACGAGTCTGGTTCAGGCTCGCAGCGGTCTGCCGGTAAATATCGCGCTGGCTGCTCCGTTCCTTGGAATTGATCAACTCCGGCCGAATTTGGTTGCGGGACAATCGATCACCCCTTCGGACTACAGCGTTCCGTCCAACCAATTCAACCTCAATGCTTTCGCAGCGCCCGGGCCCTTTCAATACGGCAACCTCGGTCGAAATGCTGGACGAGGACCCGGATATACGCAGGTCGACATCGGCCTCTCGAAGATCGGTCATGTCACCGAACGGACGAGCGTGCAGTTTGGCGGCCAGATGTTTAACGTACTCAATCACCCGAACTTCAATACTCCTGACGGCTACATGTCGGACGCGAATTTTGGCAAGAGCACCAGCACTGTCGGTAACCAGGTCGGGCCAGGAACCTCGCGGCAAGTACAACTGTTCGCGAAGTTCATTTTCTAAGACGAGCGCTTCCCCGCCCTCGCTAGCCGGGGCTTCCTTTCTAGGAGGCCCCGTTTTCTTTCCCAGCTATCTCGGAGGCAAACCACGATGGCATCTACACTCCAGAATGCGCGCAACCGGATTTTCTTGACGTTGCTCTTCTGCGCAGGTTGCTTCACGGGCGCAGCGGCAGGACAGACATCGGCGCCGCAAGTTCCTCCAGCTTCACAGCCATCGAAGTCCCAACCTATAAAGACGATTTACGTGATTCCTTCAAGCCATTGGGATATGGGATTCTTCGCTCCACCTGAAGAAGTGCTACCACTCCTCAAACCTCATCTTGATGAAGTGATCGCGGATGCCAAGGCTGATCCTGAATTTCGTTGGACAGTCGAGAGCGTCTGGCAAATCCGCGAATGGCTCGCCAGAACCAAAGATCCCAAGGAAATTCAAGATTTTGTAGATCTCGTAAAAAGAGGCCAAATCCAGATCTCCGCCGTCTTCGGCAGCATGCACACGGAGTTTATGGGCGTGGAGACTTTGAATCGCATAGCCTACGACGCGAAGGATCTGGAGAGGCAACTCGGTCTTAAAACCAACCTCGCAATGATGGACGATGTGCCTGGGTTCACACTGCGTCTTCCGCAAGTGCTGGCTGGCAGTGGTGTCCAATATTTCGTAACGGGATCTAACCTTTTTCTCTTCGGCGGCACGTCGCTTTCACCCGCCCACGTGCCGTTTTATTGGCAGGCTCCGGATGGATCGCGCGTCCTGACCTGGCAAACTCAAAGCCGATTCGGCGGATACACCGAAGGCCTCGCCGATTACTATCTCGATCCGCCAGCCCTCGAGCCTTACACCAAGGAACATTTCTATCCCAAAGAATGGGAAGGACTTCCGCGCCTCGAGATCATGCAGCGCGGGATCGATAAGCTACTAAAGAAGTATGGGGACGCAGGCTACCCATACGATGCGGCCATGGTTCTTTTTCTGCACGACTTCCTTCCGCCATCCCAAGAGAAGGACTCACTGCTTCCCGGCATCCGTGTATGGAATGCGGCGGGACGCGAGCCGCGGATCGTAGTCGCCACTCCCGCCGAATTCTTCCACCACATTGAGTCCACATACGGCGACAAATTCCCTGTGTATTCGGGAGACTGGAGCGGGTTGTGGTCCGAGGTGAAGACCAATTCTCCGCAGATCAGTGCCAACGTTCGGTGGACGCAAGATCACGCACCGGTCGCCGAAATGCTATGGAGCCTGCTCACGTTTCGAGAAGGCACAAGTTATCCGGCCGGTAATTTTGAATCGGCTCGGCTCGGTGTTCTGAAGTATGACGAGCACTCTGGCGCGGCTCAGGTCGGTTGGCCCAAGCTGATGTCGCGGGCCGAACTCGATTTGCAGAATAAAGAGTACGCGCAATATGCCCTGAATTCCAGCGCCGGTATCGACCACTTGATCGCGGATGGTATGCAGGCTCTGTTCTCGCAAACGAACAAGGCGGCAGCCATCGACAATCTAGTCGTATTCAATCCCGCAAGTTGGAGTCGTGATGGAGCAGTCACGGTCGAAGTGCCTGAGGGCCAACAGATCCAGGCGAGGGACCTGGCAACACAACAACTCGCCACCGTGCAACCCGTTGCTCCCGGCCAATGGACGTTCCTTGCGAAAGATGTTCCGGGCACTGGCTACCGCACCTACTCGCTGGAATTTTCGGCAATCGCTGCCCGCGCCCACAAAGAGAACCCTTCTCGCCCTCAACTCGAGAACCAGTACTACCGCCTTCAAGTTCGCGAGTCTGATGGTGCGGTGGTGAGCCTGTTCGACAAGCAACTAGGAGTCGAACTGGTTGATCCCAAGTCGCCGACGAAGTTCAATGCTCTGAACCGCTGGAACTCCGCGCGAACCCTTCCGGCGCCGGTGGGCAAAGTGACAATTACGCGCGAAGACGGCCCGCTCTTCACCCGGTTGGTCATCAGGCGGCCTGGCAGCTTCTGGCCGCAAACGAACATCACGTTGCCGACAAACGAGAAACGCGTGGAATTCACCAATACCCTCGATCGTTCCCGCATGCCTTATGTCGCGAGTCTTCAGCCCGGCGAATACTATTCATTCGATTTTCCCGTGAAGTTCGATAGCCCCGCCAACGTGTGGGTTGAAGACGGCGCCGGCTATCATCAAATTCCCGACGATTATCTCCCCGGCGCCCGCACCGACGCCGCGGCTCCTCAGCACTCCCTTATCTTGGCGGGTGACTCCGGAGGAAAGAAGATCAACATCGTCCTCGCTCAGCGCGAGTCGTTCTTCGACTACCTACCGGGATTGCCCGGCGCAAAAGGTCCCGGAAAGTTTTTAAATCTTGTTCGGGCGCTCGCCCTGCGCAAGCAGGATGAAGGAGACACGCGCGACTTGGGGATGGTGAACTTCGACAATCTAGAACCTGGATTTGAATCGTCTCCACTGCGCTTTACCTTCGCGGTTACTTCGAACGAAGGGGCTCCAAACTTCACCGAGAGCTATGAAGCAGGGGCAGCATTAAACCTACCGTTCATCGCTGAAAGGCTGCTGCCGCACACGGCTCCGGCTAAGGCGACCGGTTCATTCCTTTCGCTCAACTCCAGCAATGTGGTCCTGACCGCTTTCAAACCGAGCACCGACGGAAACTCCGACCGCTACACTCTGCGTTTGCAGGAAATCGCGGGTCAGAACGTTGAAGTGGAAATCGCCACGCAGCTACAAGTCTCAGAAGCAGTTCGGACTACCTTGACCGAAGATCAGGTTCTGGGCCCGCAACCACTTCCTCTCAAAGTCGCGATCGGCGCTCACCAGACGGTGACCCTGCGTCTGACGATTCCTCACAAGAGCAAGACCCGTTCCAATCGCTGGTGGGAATGGGAACAGTAAGTGGCGATTTACGCTTCTCAGCGCCTTAATGTGTGGAATTCTTTCCCGAGCTTTTATCGGAAGACGTGTTTTCTGCCGGAAGTGGCAATACAACGACCTTCGGCTCGTAGATATCGAGGTTCGTGACAAGATCCGGAACCTTCATGGTATTACACACATACGTAATCAGGAGGGCAGACTTTTCTTTTTGTGATTCGAATTCCGGATGCTCTTTTCCCGCATAGCAGAAAATGTTTTTATCGTAGCTGGGAGACGTTTTCAGCATTTCCGGAATGTGGTAGATGACCTGCTCAGTACTCCACGGGCCGGTAACTTTCGGCGCGGTGCGCAGTAGAATCGCGTCAGAAGACGGCTCCGGCGATTTCATCACCGCCACCCACTTCTTCATCTCAGGGTGATAACGGATTGTCATCTCCGTTGCTCCATGATCCATCACAGGCATCGCGTCTTCCGGTTTGAATCCCGACTTCCATTCCCCACTCTTCGACAGATATTGCAGATTGCGAGCGGGCGATTCCAGTCCCACCAACGGAATTCTCGTCACCTCCATCGGCCTCGCGCCTTTTTCGTACAGCGCGAACAGATAAACGTACCCGTCATCAACGACCGCAGTCGCCGACGGATATGCACCCGCACCATCCGGTACCAACGAAAAGTATGTGACCTTCCATTTCTGTGGATCGGCGCCCAGATCCGACACTTTGGCGAGATCAGTGCCGCACGTTTCAAAATCGAAACCATCCGGCCGTTTCACGCGCGCATTCCGGACGCACAGGAGCGTAACCCAAAGATCATTCTTGTCGGTAAATCCATCCAGCGCCCAGTACCACGTGCCCTTATTTTGTACCTGGAAAAAGTCCAACGGCTGATTCTGCTCTCCGTGACGGATCACGTACTGAAGCTGCCATTTTCCATCGCCGTCACAACGCGAAATCCCGATGCTGTTTCTCACCATGCGAGGCTCGTTGGCCTCAACCACCCGTCGATCTCCATACAGCGTGTCGCCGAAGATCCAAACAGAGCGGCCATCCGATAGCGGAATTGAATACGCGGCGTCCGCGCCCTGCCAGTTGTCCCGCAAGGGAAAGCTCGGCATACATGTATGGGCATGCAAGTGTGCGAGGCCGATTGACAGCACGAAAACGAACACGAGGACTGCCCACCGCATAAAGAAAGAACTTCGTTTTGAAAATCGCATCATCTTTTGAGTCTAAATGCACACTTCCCCGAGGCGAATGCAACGGGAGTTCGCGGAGCGAGCATTTGCCTGTGGTAACGTAAACCCCATGCTCGCCTGCCCATTCTGCCAACCCCAAGAAATGATCGTGGCAGAAAACGAGGTCGCGCTAGCGATCGCAGACAAGCATCCCATTTCTCTGGGCCATTGTTTGGTTATCCCTCGACGACATGTTTCCAGCATCTTCGATTTACCTTCCGAAGAGTACATGGGATGCCTCCACCTTGTGCGCACCTTGAAAAACTTAGTCTCCGCTCGGCACTCGCCCGCGGGTTTCAACCTCGCGGTCAACGATGGAATAGCCGCGGGACAGACCGTTGAGCACGCCCACATTCATCTCGTGCCGCGCTACGAAGGCGATCTTCTCAACCCATCGGATTTGCGGATGAAGCTTCCAGGCCTACGCTCCACGTGACCGACGATAGATCAGCAGTCTCAATCAGGGATCCCGGGAAACCCAATGGGAATTTGGAGCAGCAACAGGAGAAACAATTCCGACGAGAAATGGGCCTTCAGTTTGCTAGCTCCGTCCAGCCAAACCAATGACAAGTACTAATCTTTTCAAGCCCACGCCTCGATACAGCGCTTATGTCATGGTGCCAACCCGGCTTTGCAGGATGCCAACTGCTGCGCAATTTGTTCGGGATTTCTAGACAGGTAACCATTTCCGTTGATTCGAGCAGGGTTCGAAATGTGCTTCCAAATGCTGAGACTCTCTTCATAGGACGTGCAGGCGTCACTCCTCAGTTTCGATTGAGCAGGCTCGTTCGCCGCGTTGCGTGCTTCGAGCTCCGCAAGATCGCCTTCTCCGGCGTGTGCTTCTGCCGCAGCATTCAGTGCAGGAAAATCATTGTGTTCGAGTGAGACAGGCACCTTTGCAGTATCCAGCGCTCGCCCAAAATGCGTTGCCGCCTCCCGCACTTTGCCCATTCTTACCAGAGTATTGCCGATCTTCGTCTCAACCATGGCCAAATCGCACCGCGCATCATCGTAGCGCTGTTCATCGTCCACCAAACCGGCGGCTGCAGCTTCGTAGCTCTTCAGCGCTTGGGTGAGATTGTGCGTCCCGGCCTGTGCTTCTCCAATCCATGCCTCCATCAGGGGGGATCCTGGCCAGACTTCGGCTTCCAAGTGAAGGGCCCGATAGCCTTGAAACGCCCTTTCGAGAATGGGCAAAGCCTCGGCGTTCCGCCCAGCAACGGACAGCGCCCTTCCGTCGTGAAACTGAACCGCCCAAAGATCGGATTGCAACATCTTGTTTTCGGGATCGAGTCTTGCCAAGCGCTCGATCCGCCGTCGCGCGTCGTGGAAATCGGCTCGCGCGGCTGTGATATCGCCCGCCATCAATTCCAGTTCTCCGCGTCGCCCTTCGGCAGAACCCAGTTCACGGACTATGCCGGGGTCTCCCCTACTCTCCCTAACCAGTGCCTCGAACTCCGCGATGCCAGTTTTCATCAGGCGGAGCGCATCGTCACGCGATCCGAAACGCCCCATTTCATGCGCCAGCAGCACCGTAACCTTGGCCACTCCGTGACGGATGTCGGGATAGCTGGGTTGGCTGCTGAGGATATCTTGTCGCAGGTCAAGGACTTTCCGGAAGGAATCAATCGACTGCAGGCGGTCGCCGTTGGCGTCCTGAATATTGGCAAGGATGAAATATTCTTGGGCGCGCTCGTTCTTGAGATCCAGATTATTGGCGTCATTACGCATCAGCGGCTCGGTGACCGCCAGCGCTCGGTTGATTTCGGCAAGCCCACTAGTCTCGTAGATGTCGAAGAAAGCGCGCCCGCGATAGGCCATGGCGAGGTTGAGTTGATCGCTCAGGTTATTCGGATCTGCCTTGGCGACGGCCTCAAATAGCGCCATCGCCTTTTGATTGCTGACCTGGGCTGCGCTAACTTCTCCCAGGTTCGATTGAGAAGTGTCGCCCTGTACAGTTGCCAGTCGGTGATACGCCCAAGCCAACTCACGCTGAAGACTCAGGTCACCACCAGAATCCTGCGACAACTTGTCGAGATACCGCACTGCGCGATCGAGCAGGAGTTTTCGTGAGGGAGTGGCGCCGGGAAGACCTTGGATAGAGTCGTGAATTTCGAAGATGAGTGAGTTCGCCAGCTCACGGACGTCACTGAATCGCCTTTCCGCTCTGGCACGTTCTATGCTCGCAATATCGGCTTGCCTGCGCGCGATGCGAGCTTGACGGATCGTCGCCCATATTCCGGCTACCAGCGTGATGGCGACCAGGGCGCCGGCAGCCATTACAACCCGATTCCTCCGGGCAAACTTGCTCGCGCGGTAACGGATCGACCCTTTCATGGCCGTCACCGGCAGGCCCTTCAGGTGGCGGCGAATATCCTCGGCAAACTGCTCGACCGACGAGTAGCGCCGTTCCGGTTCCTTGCGCAACGCCTTTAGGACGATGTTATCGAGGTCTCCTCTTAATGCACGCTTGACCTTGGCGGAATTTTCGGATGCCTCTGTTCGCGGAAATTTATTGTCGGTACAGTTCAAGGGCGTCCGGATCGTGCTGGGGCGCGGAGGTTCCGCTTCGCAGACTGCGTTGGCAAATTCCAGGGGAGCCCGCATTTTTTCCGGATACGGCGAGCGTCCTGTGAGCAGTTTGTAAAGGACGACTCCAAGCGAGTACACATCGGTCGCGGTAGTAATCGTTTCGCCGCGAATCTGTTCCGGGCTGGCGTATTCGGGCGTCATGGAGCGGACAAGCGTTGTTTCAGCCCCAGAAGAAGGATCAAGAATCTTGGCAATACCAAAATCCAGCAGCTTCGGAATTCCTTCGGCAGTTACCAGGATATTGTTTGGCTTGATGTCACGATGGATTACGAGTCGCTGGTGCGCGTACTGTACAGCCGAGCAGACTTGATTGAACATCAGCAGCCGCTCAGAAATGCCCAGTCGGTGGTTCTCGCAGTATTGATCGATCGGCGTGCCCTCGATCAGTTCCATGACCAGATAGGGAGCGCCGTCATCGGTCGTGCCCCCGTCGTGTAGATGGGCAACATTAGGATGATCAAGCGATGCCAGAATCTGGCGCTCGTGGCGAAAGCGTTCCAGAACGAATGACGTATCGAATCCAACGCGCACTAACTTGATGGCCACTTGTTTGTCGTACTGTCCATCGGCACGCACCGCACGATAGACCTCACCCATCCCGCCGCAACCGATTTCCTCCACTATCTGGTAAACGCCGATTCTGCGGCCTATTCGACTCTCTGCCGAGCCGGCATCGGGCATCAGATTTCCCAAGTCAACCGCAGCATTCTCCAAAA
The DNA here is from genome assembly GCA_963822545.1 of uncultured Acidobacteriaceae bacterium. Taxonomy (GTDB): domain Bacteria; phylum Acidobacteriota; class Terriglobia; order Terriglobales; family Acidobacteriaceae; genus Acidiflorens. Next base: position 326,168 of record CAWGIB010000003.1, on the reverse strand, counting down.
AAACGCTGCCTGCGTCGAGGTGGGAGCGGAGCAGAGATTTCACCTCCGCGTGAAGCTCCACGTCGTCCGAGCAGACTTGGTTAAGGTAGGCGGCACGCTCGTCCGCAGACAAAGCAATGGCGCGGTCGAAGATTTCGCGCACCTGCCGCCAGCGTTCTGGCCTCATGTTGTTGGGCCCGCCATGCGGCGCTGTTCAAAATGAAGCGCCTCAAAAAGCGGCTTGGAGGTAGTGCCGTCCCAGCGTTCAGCCACGTCAGTTAACCACGCGATTGTAGGTGATACATCACCGACCGACACATTGCACCTTGGAGCGCACAAGAGTCTCTCATTTTATTTGCTTAGTCAAGAATAGGTACTCGTCCAATAGGACGGGTCGCATACCTATTCTTGCGGAAGCCAGTGCGGTTCCCTGAAGCCGACTTCGGGCTTGGAATAACTTTCGGAATATCCGTGACCGGGGTTGTTAGAACGCCTATCGTTACCAGTGAGACAGCTAGCTCATCTCCTTCACCGGGATTTCATTCTATCGAGGGCCACCTAGTCCGGGATTTACACGCCGCCATTGTCAGGCACGGCATACGTTGTCAGAGCGGTTTGACTGTCTAGTACTTGCAGTTGAACTTGCCCAGCCACATACGTGGCTCCTCCGCCGGCCGCAGTTCTGTTTGTCAAAACTTCCTCTATTAAATGCTTTCACTATTGAGCAATATGATTGCTCATATCTCGTCCTCACACTTTGTTTATTAATTCGTTCTAGGGTCGTCTCTGAAAATCCCTTGACAAAGCGCATGGCCTAAACTATAAGCCGTGGGAACACTGATAAGCGGTTAGATTACGAATCGCTGACGCGGACACTAGGGGTCACCATCGACATTCTCGGTTTTTGTGAGCAAGGGAAACGCGCGTTTTCCGGTCAGGTCAACTGCGGTCAGGAACTTCTCATCGGAGGGAATATGCAGGGATGGAGTGGGCGTCAGAGTCTTCTCGTATTCGCATTGGTTCTGCTCCTCTGCGGGCAGATGTTCGCTGGCGTGACGGCCAGCATCTCGGGCACGGTAAGAGACGCGAGTGGTGCAGCGGTTGCCGGAGCCACCGTCACCGCGACAAACGTCGACACCGGAATTGCGGTGACTCAAACCACCAATGGCCAGGGCTTCTATTCCTTCCAGACACTAGCGCTTGGAAGGTACTCCGTCGAAGTCCAACAAAAAGGATTTAAGACCTACCGACAAACCGACATCGTTCTGGACGTGAACGCGGCCCTGATGGTGGACGCCGCCTTACAGGTCGGCAAGATGACGGAACAGGTGGAAGTCTCGGCTGACATGCTGCACGTCGAGACCATCAGTTCCCAGATGGGCGAAGTGATCGAAGGCAAGCAGATAACCGACGTGCCATTGCTGTCAAGAAGCTTTACCGATCTGTTGTCGTTACAGCCGGGCGTGGCTGCAACCAACTCCCCGATGAGCGGCGCGTATCAGGGCCCGTTCATTTCCGCTGGATTTACCGTGCCTCTGGTTTCAGGTGACGAGGGGTCCGGCGCGGTTTCGGTCAATGGAATGCGAGAGTCAGCCAACGGTTTCATTCTGAATGGAATGTTGGCTCAAGAAATTGGCTATTCGGGAGCGGGTGCAATCCCTAACCTCGATTCGATCGCAGAATTCCGAATTCTGACCAATAACTTCGATGCCGAGTATGGCAACTACGCGGGCGCTCAGATCAATGTCGTGACCAAGTCGGGTACAAATCAGTGGCATGGTAACGTTTTTGAATTCCTGCGGAACACGAGCCTGAATGCGCGCAACTATTTCGATCCAGCCGGGCAGAAGGGTGCTTACCACCAGAACCAGTTTGGCGGGACATTTGGTGGTCCGATCATTCGTGACCGAGTTTTCTTCTTCGCGGATTATCAGGGGAATCGCAAGATCCAGGCGGTACCGCAAAACATCGCCGGAGCACCCAGCGCGGCTACCGAGTCGGGAGATTTTTCAGGGATCGCCTCGAGTCTCACCGGCAGCGTGAATGGACCCGCATGGGCTACTGCCTTGACCAGCCAACTCGGCCAGCCCGTAACCGCGGGCGAACCCTATTATTTCTCCGGCTGCACAACCACTGCCCAGTGCGTTTTTCCGAATGCACAGTTGTCGCCCACCGCGTTTTCGCCAATCTCCCAGAACCTTCTGCCGTACATCACCCCCGCACCCGACTCGACCATTAACCCTTCGACCGGTTTGGGCACGTTTGCGACGAATGCGGGCAAAATCAATCTGCACGATAACAAGTTCAGCGGGCGGGTTGACGGGAACTCGCGATTTGGACTGCTGACCGCTTATTACTATTTTGACCGTTTCGATCTCGTCAATCCTTACTGGCCTGGCAATGCTCCGGTTTACCCGGGATTCGCCATTGACGGAAAGGGTCAGACTCACGATATCAATCTCGGCGCTGTGAAGACGCTAAGCGCTGCTTCCGTGAACGAATTTCGTCTGGGTTATTTCCGGTTAAACACGACGCTCAACCGGCCCCTGGGAGGCACCGGAGTCAAACTCTCCGACTTGGGTTTCCAATCGGGGAACGGCGGTGCGCCGGGCATCTTCGTTGGAACGCCGAGCGTCGAGGGAGTTCCTGAGATTGATTTCAACAACTTCATAATTGGCGTCCCCAGCCGCCCAAATCAATTGATTGACAATATCTACCAGGCCTCTGACAACTTCAGTAAGGTCATTGGCACGCATACCCTTAAGTTTGGCGGCCAGTATCATTTTAACCAGCTGGAAGAAAACCTTTCCAACGTGGCCAACGGCAACTTCTTCTTCGGTTCCAATTTCGCCTGCTGCGCAAGTGAGACTGGAAGCGATTTCGTCGACTTCCTGCTTGGCGCTCCCAGCCAGTTTGTGCAAGGCCAGTCCTATCCTTCCTATGGACGCAGTTTTTATTTTGGTCTCTATGGACAGGATAGTTGGCGCGCGCGCCCAAATCTGACGCTGAACTTCGGATTGCGTTACGACGTCAGCTCGCCCTGGTGGGAAAAATTTAACGAGATCCAGACGATCATCCCCGGAGAACAATCTCTAGTATTCCCGGGATCGCCGACCGGTTGGGTTTTCCCAGGCGATCCGCACGTTCCGCGCACCCTAGCGCCCACGCGGTGGAATAATTTCGGTCCGCGAATCGGGTTGGCTTATGCTTTCGGCGATCACGACGGAGCGCTCGGCAAACTCCTTGGTAAGTCCGGGACTTCAAGTCTTCGTGCCGGCTACACCATCTCCTACACCTCTTATGAGGGCGCCACCGACTTCAATGAAATCGGCGATGCCCCTTTTGGCGACTACACCGGTCCAGGGGAACCGAGCTTTGCGGCTCCATTCATACGACGCGCCGACGGAGTTAACATTGGTCAGCCTTTCCCCGTAGCTGCCCCGCCGAAACACGTCTCACCGGGCCACCCGGCGAGTGGTCCTCCGTATGACACCCTAGCCGAGTTCTATAACGCATTCGGAACCATTGGGAGTTCGCCAGCTTTCTATAACGGGAATCGCCTGCCGTACGCCGAAAACTACGAACTGTCCTATCAAAGACAGATGTCGTCAACGGATTTATTGACATTGAGTTATGTCGGAACGCAGGGACACAGACTTCTTTCCTCGAGGTCGGCCAACCCAGGAAACCCAGCGTTGTGCTTGGCCACGCCCGGTTGCGGACCCGGAGGAGAAAACAACATCTACCCTGGGTCGCCTTCGGTGCTGGGAACCCGTTCCGTGCTTCCGGGAATCGAACTTACTCCCGCCCAGGCGGCAGCGGGGTTATCAGGACCCGTCGGTACACTTCTACCCGACGGCAACTACGGAATCATTCCTTTCGGCAATGATTCTTACTTCATTACCGCGGGTAAGTCCTCCTATAACTCGCTGCAAGTCAACTATCGGCACACGTCCAACCGAGCTCAAATCCTGCTCGGTTACACCTACTCCAAGGCTCTGGACAATGCCTCGGGCTATGGCGAACAGATCAACCCCATCAACCCCGAGCTGAGCCGTGGGCTTTCAGCCTTCGATACCCGGCACAACTTCGTCGTTAGTTACACATACGTGCTTCCGATCGACCGACTGCACGGACCGAAGCGCCTGACGAATGGATGGTCCATCAGTGGCATCACCACCTTCGCAACTGGGCTTCCTGTCACGCTCGTCGAGACCGATGATCATTCTTTGTTAGGCACCTCGTTCGGTGGTCCGATTATCCAGTCCGTCGACACCCCCGATCAGGTCGGTCCGCTGCACATTCTTGACCCGCGAAAGACTAGCAACCACCTCTACTTCGACACAACGGCGTTTGCGCCCTCGGCTATCGGCTCGGAAGGAGATGCCAAGAGACGGTTCTTCAGCGGACCGGGCATCAATAACTGGAACGTGGCTTTTCACAAGGACACGCCGATTACCGAGCGTGTAAACCTCCAATTCAAGGCGGATTTCTTCAACCTCTTTAACCATGCACAATTTGCGACGCCCCTTGGACTTTGTGGAGGCGTATCCAATTGTTCCCAGGCGGGTAGTTTCGGACAAGTAACGGCAACATCCGAGTTGTCGCGCACCGCGCAGCTTTCGCTTAAATTAAATTTCTAGAAGGGGATAGGCTGAATCCTCTTACTCAACCCCGGGGGACTTTCGAGTCCCCCGGAATTTTCTCAGACCAGATCCGGTGACCTCGCCGAAATAGCCAACAAGAGAGATTAGTATGTCAGCCCAAGCTGTTCTCGCGGCAACACTCGTGGAACCCGGACGCTACGAAATTCGTGAGTATCCGCTGCCCGAACCTGCGCCCGGATGCCTGCTCGTGAAGATGGAAGTCTCTGGCATTTGCGGAACGGACAAGCACACCTACCAGGGATACGTCGAGCAGTATGGCGGAGCCGGCACTCCCAGGCCTATTCCCTTCCCTATCATTCAGGGACATGAAAACGTCGGAACCATCGCCGCGATCGGTGGCGATAAAGCCTATACGGATTTTGAAGGCATTCCGCTGCGGGTCGGTGACCGCGTCATTGTCGGGCCCAACGTTAGCTGCGGCGACTGTTATTACTGCCGACATGATTTTCCTTATTACTGTTGCGAGAAAACAGTCGACTACGGCAATAACATCAGCGCGAAAAACCCTCCACATTTGTTTGGCGGATGGTCGCAGTATCTTTATGTGGTTCCCGGAAGCTTTATGGTCAAGGTGCCCGAGGATCTGCCTTCAGAAATTGCCGTGCTCACTGAGATCATGGCTGTAACTGTGGGACTGGACCGCGCCAAGCAGATTTCCGCCTTTCCCAGTGAGTCGTTCCGCTTCGACGATTCGGTGGTCGTGATGGGAACAGGTCCGCTCGGAATGTGCTTCGTGATGAAGGCACGCATGCTGGGGGCGGGAACGATTATTGCCGTCGATCTTTCGGACTATCGTCTGAACTTCGCGCAAAAGCTCGGAGCCGACCACGTCATCAATGCTTCGCAACTGCCAGAGGGAGACCGCCTGAGCATGGTGCGCGAACTAACGCATGGCCGTGGCGCGGATGTAGTAGCCGAATGCGCAGGCGTCCCACAGGCAGTTCGCGAGTCACTGGAGATGCTGCGAGTAGGCGGCCTGTTGGTGGAAGCGGGCAATTTCTCTGATATGGGTGAGATTTCCATCAGCCCCCATCGCCATCTGTGCGCGAAGAACGTGCGCATTTTAGGGGTGGGCGGCGAAGAACCCGCAGCGTATGGACCAAGCATGCGGCAGATGGCACGCTACATGCGCCACTACCCGCTCGCGGAATTCGTTACCCATCGCTTTGGCCTAAGGCAGGTCGACGCGGCGATGAAGAAATCGATGGACGCGGACTCCATGAAAGTTGTGATCGATCCCTGGTCGTGAGTTTGGAATTTAGTTTCAAGTTGACGGAACAAATCTATCGCTGAGGTTTCCTGATTATGGATGTGAAATCACGTTTTCATTTTGCATGCGCGCCCGATAGCTGGGGCGTACTCGATTATCCCGGGCCCTCGTGGAACCAGTCGTACGAGAAGATGCTGGACGAAATGGTATGGGCCGGTTACAGCGGAACCGAATTGGGGCCGTATGGATTTTTCCCAACCGATCCAGCGGTGCTGAAACCGCAACTCGACAAACGAAAACTCAAGCTTCTTGGATCGTTTGTGCCGGTGGTTCTCAGTGATCCGGCGTCGGCGGGTATTGCCGTCGAGCATATCCGCAAAGTCGGCGATCTGCTCGCAGCCTTGAAGGCGCCCTTCCTGGTGCTGGCGGATGCACAGTCTGACGAGCGCAACCGCATTTCCGGACGTGTCCCAAAAGACGGCAGCGCTGGACTCTCCCCGGCACAGTGGAAGAACGTCGCTCACGTGGTGGAAGAAGCCGCTAAGGTTTCCAAAGAATTCGGGCTGGATCTCGTCTTCCATCCTCATGTCGCTACCTACGTCGAGACTCCCGAAGAGTGCGAACGCTTTTTCAATGTGACCGCGCATACCGGGATCGGCCTCTGCCTTGACACCGGGCATTGCGATTATGGCGGAGGCGACACCCTCACCGAGGCGGCCAAGTTCGCCAGCGTCCTACGGTTCCTCCATATCAAGGATGTCGATACCAAAGTTCTGGCAGAAGCGCGGCGCAAGAAACTCACGTTCGAAGAAGCGATCGAAGAGAAAGTATTTACCATCATCGGCCAAGGCTCCATTGATTTCCCCGCCCTCTTTCGGTTGCTCGACAAGAACAACTACTCCGGCTGGATGGTGATTGAACAGGATGTGAAGTTCGGCGCAACCGTCATTCCGCCGGCGGAAAGCGTAGCCGCCAGTTTGCGTTATCTGAATGGCATCGTGGCGGAGATGGATGGCGTCCGCGCGCGCTGATGTTTTTGAGCTAAGCTGGTCGCCACGCAGTAGGAGTCAGGATGGTTTTGCTTGAGCATTGAGGTCGCACCGGTCGCCTCACAATCCGTTCAGACTCACGCCCGGTTGCCGCGGCGACTGGGCCTGTTGAACGCGCTGTCCATCAACATGTCGAACATGGTGGGTACCGGGCCATTCATCACCGTGCCTGCCATTCTGGCGACGCTGGGCGGTCCGCAATCGCTGATCGCGTGGGGCGTGGGCGCGCTGTTGGCCATTGCTGACGGTCTCGTCTTCGCCGAACTCGGCGCTGCCATCCCGGCGTCCGGCGGATCTTATATCTTCCTCCGCGAATGCCTGGGGCGCGATCGCTGGGGCCACATGATGGCCTGGATTTTCGTGTGGCAATTCCTCTTCAGCGGCACGCTTGAGATTGCCACGAGCAGCATCGGCATGGCGGAATACACCGGCTTTCTCTGGCCGAAACTGATCGAATACCGCTGGGGCGTGAAGCTGCTGGCCGCGAGCATCACCGCCCTCGCGATGATGGCACTCTACCGGAAAATCCAGGACATCGCCCGGCTCATGCTGGTGCTTTGGATCGGCATGCTGCTGACCGCCGCCTGGGTCATCGTCACCGGCATGACGCACATGGATGCCAAGCTGCTGTTCGATTTCCCGCCGGGAGCGTGGAAGATCGGGCTGCCCTTCATGCTCGGCTTGGGCAACGGCACGATGCTCGTGATGTTCAATTTCCTAGGCTATTACCAGATCTGCTATCTGGGCGACGAGGTCAAGGAACCGGAGCGTGTTGTGCCCTGGGGAGTGATCGTCTCCATCTTGATTGTCATGGTCATCGACTTTCTGATTTCGGTCAGCTTCACGGGAGTGGTGCCATGGCGCGAGATGGTGCAACCGGGAACGCAGGCCTTTAATGCCATCGGCTCCGTTTACATGCAAAGGGTGAGCGGACACTGGGCCTCGGTCTTGATGACGGTCATGGTCGAAGTGACGGCCTTCGCCGCAACCTACGCGATGCTGCTGGGCTACTCCCGCATTCCCTATGCGGCGGCTCTTGATGGCGCGTTTTTCCGATGGTTCGCCGAGGTTCATCCGACCAAGCGATTTCCGCACCGGTCCCTCTTGCTCGTCGGTTTTCTAGTCATTGCGGCCTGTTTCTTTGATTTGGTGCAGATCATTACGGCCCTGATGATGGCTCGCATTCTTTCGATGTTCGTAGCTCAGATTATCGGGTTGTTGATCTATCGACGGTACCAGCCCGACGCGCCTAGGCCTTTCCGAATGTGGCTCTACCCCTTACCCGCCCTGTTTGCGCTGGTCGGTTGGTTGGGGGTCTTTGTAACGCCGGCACTGCAACCCGGGGGTTGGATATTCGTGGGCTACGCCTTTGGCACGATCGTGCTGGGATTTGCAGCCTACTTCGTGTTGGCATGGAGAAAGCGGGAATGGCCGTTTCTGAAGAATACTATTGCAATCTAATCGGTTAGCGTAAGGTTGCTGACTGTGTCACTTAGTTTGCGGGACGAATCCATTAAGTTCCCGGCTAGGTTAAGCATCGTGCTTCCCGATATTTTCTCAATTGGCCATGAGTGCCAACAGTCAGACCATCGGTTTTGTTGCGTTATCGCTTGGTACCAGTGCATGGGTGCTGATACAATTCTGCCCGGTTCAGTTGCGCTCAATAAAGAGAGCACATGCAGTCCTGAGCGTTTCGCGATAATTCAAAGCGGTAAGATATTTCGGAGGAATGGTGCCTGCAAAACTGCGAATTGGAGTTCTGGGAGTCGGCGAGATGGGCAGGCGGCATGCCGACAATCTAAGGCGCCTGGTGCCGGAAGCACACTTGGTAGCGGTGGCGGACGCGTCCGTGGACCGAGCCCGCCAGGTCGCCGACGAACTCGAGGTTGACAACTCGTTCTCAAGTCTTGAAGAGATGCTTGGTTGTGACATCCAAGCGGTATTGATATCGACTCCCGATAAGTTTCACGCCCAGGCGATCGAGCTAGCGGCCGCGGCTGGAAAGGATATCCTCTGCGAAAAACCGGTGGCCCTGAGCCTGGCTGATGCTGAGCGAGCCCTTGCAGCAGTGAAGAAAGCAGGAGTTCGCCTCCAGATCGGCTTTATGCGCCGCTACGATCCTGCCTACGCTTCCGCGATGAAAAGGGTCGAAGCAGGCGACATCGGTGAGCCGGTAGTCTTCAAGTCTGTCGGCCGCGACAAGGATGTCCCCCCTCTTGCGGCCTATCAGTCCGGCATCAATGGCATGGTGTTCTACAACAATACGATTCACGATTTTGATCTCGCACGCTGGCTCATGCGCGATGAAGTCACCGAGGTCCACTCCTACACGACCGTTGCGATTCGTCCCGAGGTCGCACATTACAGGGACGTGGTCGCCAGCGTCGTCAACCTCAAGTACGACCACGGTGCTATCGGCAACGTCGAATCGTATGTCCAAGCAATCTACGGGTACGACGTGCGAACCGAAGTTGTGGGATCAAAAGGCTCCATCTTCATCGGCAGCCTCGACAAGACGCCAGCCACATTCCTCAGCGCAGGCGGAGGCACGCATATTCTGGCGGACCATTTCTTGTCTCGCTTCGCCGACGCCTACCTCGCCGAGGTTGTCGACTTCGTTCACAACATGCTGCATGATCGTCCCCCGCGCGTGACCGCCGAAGACGGGATCAAAGCCCTCGAGATTGCGGTTGCCGCGGAAAATTCGCACGCCCAGGGAAAGCCCTGCAAGGTCCGAAATAAGAGTTGATCGTTCAGGCTCCATTCACGGCCTGAAGGAGAGAAGTATGAATCGCACAAGCGGTGTCGCCTACAAAAGCCCTCTGCACGAAATGACTCAATCCACGCCGACCTGCCTGTGGAACGATTCCGCTTCCATTCAAGAACTGAGCTACTCGATCGAGCATGGCGCCACCGGAGCGACCTGCAATCCAGTCATCGTACTCGGTGTTTTGCAGAAAGAGATGGGGCAGTGGAAGGAGCGTATCCAGTCACTAATAAAAGAGCGCCCCACGGCAACCGAAGACGAATTGGCATGGCAACTAGTCCGCGAGATTTCAGTGAAAAGCGCCGCCTTGCTCAAGCCGATCTTCGATGCGCAGCGCGGCAAGAACGGCCGTCTATCGATTCAGACTGATCCGCGCCTCTTTCGCAATTCGCAGGCGATGGTGGAACAGGCGGTGGAGTTCAACCAGCTTGCGCCGAATATGATCGTCAAGATTCCCGTCACGCGTGCCGGAATTCCGGCGATCGAGGAAGCGACTTATCGGGGAGTCAGCATCAACGCGACTGTCTGTTTTTCGCTCCCGCAATGCGTCGCAGTAGCAGAAGCGGTCGAGCGCGGATTGAAGCGCCGCGAACACGAAGGCAAGGAAATCGCCAGCATGGGTCCAGTATGCACAATCATGGTCGGACGACTCGATGACTGGTTGAAGGTGCTGGTCGAAAAGGAGAATATCGCCATCGATCCCGGTTACCTGGAATGGGCGGGTGTGGCCGTTTTCAAGAAAACCTACCAGCTCTTTCGCCAGCGCGGTTATCGTATTCGGCTGCTCTCGGCTGCATTTCGCAACCACATGCACTGGAGCGAGTTGATCGGAGGCGATGTTGTCATTTCACCTCCATATTCATGGCAGGTGCGCTTCAACTCCAGCGATATCGAGGTTCGCGATCGCATCGACGATCCTGTGGACCCGAAGATCGTCGACGAACTCAGCCGGAAGTTCACGGATTTCCGTCGCGCGAACACGGAAGGCGGCATCGCGATTGAAGACTTCGACTCCTTTGGCCCGACTCGACGCACGTTGCGCCAGTTCATTGGCGCGTGTCACGATCTGGACGCGGTGGTCAGAGACATTCTGATTCCGAATCCCGATAAGAGCTGAAAACAACCGCAACACGATCGGCGCTATCGCGCCGCAAACTTTTCGACAGGATGGTTAGCCACGTGGGAAAACTAGCAATTACCGGCGGTGAACCTTTACGCAAGACACCTTTCACTCAATGGCCATTTGGTGGCAAAGAAGAACGTGCCGCTCTTGAAGACGTGCTCACTAGTTCGAAATGGGGCGGCCAACCCTTCCCGGGCAAGCACGCCGACGCCTTCGCGAAGAAATTCGCGGAGGTGCACACCGTCAAATACGCGCAATGCGTCAATACCGGTACGGTTGCGATCCAGGCCGCCCTGAAGGCAATTGGCATTCTTCCCGGTGACGAAGTAATCGCGCCGGCTTACACCTGGGAAGGAACAGTAGGCCCCGTTCTTCTTTTAGGTGCTGTTCCTGTCTTCGTGGATGTCGATCCCGACACGTATTGTCTGGACGCGAAGCTTGTCGAGAAAGCGATCACGCCCAAGACCAAGGCAATTCTTCCCGTCCATCTCGGAATGCGCTTTGCGGATATGGATGAGCTTCTCCGCATCGCGGCGAAACATAATTTGAAGATTGTCGAGGACTGCGCCCACGCTCATGGCGGCATGTGGAAAGGCAAGGGCGCTGGTTCGATGGGCGCTCTCGGAGCCTTCAGCTTCCAGTCAAGCAAACTCATCACCAGCGGCGAGGGCGGAGCTGTCATCACCAACAATCTCGAATACATGGAGAAGGTGCAGAGTTACATCAACGCCGGACGCGCCAGCGTTACCGATCACTTCCATCACCGCATCATCGGCTTTAACTACCGGCTCGGCGAATTTCAGGCGGCCGTCCTCGGCCCGCAGCTTGATCGCCTGCCCGAGCAGTCGAAGCTTCGCGACAAGAACATGGCATACCTCGAAACCCGGCTCAAGAACACTCCCGGAATCGGTTTGCTCAAGCCCGACCCGCGAATTACGCGCCTGGCACCGTACGGATATGTGCTCAAGTATTTTTCAGAGAAGGTGAAAGACATTCCGCGCGCAGCCTTCGTGGCTGCTCTCCAATTGGAAGGCATACCCTGCGACGGCCTTTTCTATGAGCCCGTCTATAAGAGTTCCCTGTTTCCCGTAAACCCGGCCGATTTCCCCGCGCTGAGTTGGGGGAAAGAAAAGCCGCTGGACCTGCGAAATGTGTATTCGTGCCCCGAGTCTGAGAAGGCGGCGTATCACGAGGCGGTCTGGTTCATGCACCAGATGTTCCTCGGTACCGACAAAGACGTGGATGCGATCGCTGATGGGATTCACAAAGTCCTCGACAATATCGAGGAATTACGCAACCTGGATCACAAGGCGATCCGCAATCAGCGACTCAGCCGGGCCGACCGCGAGAGCTAAGTGTGAAGGCCGCCAGCAAAATCGGCTTTGCAGTCGTTGGGCTGGGCAGCATCGCCCAGAGTTCGGTGTTGCCCGCGTTTGCGAATTGCAAAAAAGCCAAGCTCGTAGCTCTGGTCAGCCGCGACAAGAAAAAGGCAACGCTTCTGGCGCGAAAATTCGGAGCCCGTACGGCTTATGGCTACGACCAATACGCTGCCTGCTTGTCGAACCCCGATGTCTCGGCAATCTATATCGCCACTCCCCAAGGCGAGCATGAGGCATTGGCCGTGAATGCCGCTGCTGCCGGGAAGCACGTCTTATGCGAGAAGCCCCTCGCTGCCACGGTAGAACAATCCAGCCGGATGCTTGCCGCCTGCCAAAAGCACGGCGTCCTGCTGATGACGGCGTACCGCAAATACTTTGAGCCTAGCACGGTGTACCTGAAGAAACTGATCCGCGACGGCAAACTCGGACGCATCGACGTCATCCACACGGCATTCAGCGAACTGCATGTGCCCGGCCGCTCTATTCCGTGGTTGCTTAATGCACAACTTGCTGGCGGGGGTCCCCTCATGGATCTCGGCGTCTATTGCGTAAATACAAGTCGCTGGCTGGTAGACGAGGATCCGGTAGAGGTCGCAGCACAATCGTGGCAGCACGATAAGAAGCGCTTCCTCGAGGTCGAAGAAGGCATCGCCTTTCGAATGAATTTCCCGAGCGGCCTCATCGTCCAGGCGACGTCGACTTATGCAGCCGCTCCATCTTCTTTTATCCACGTTCAAGGTTCAAAAGGCTGGGCTCTCCTGTCGCCAGCATTTCCGTTCGACGAAGATCGCCGGCTCACCGGCAAAATTCAAGGGCGCTGGTTCGAGCGAAAATTCAAAGTTGTCGATGAGTTTGCACCGGAACTCGATGCCTTTGCAGCCGCCATCCAAACAGGCGGAACTGTACAGCCCGACGGCCGGCAAGGACATCGCGATGTCCAGATTATTCATGCCATCTATCAGTCGGCCAAGGAACGTGCTTCCCTATCGGTGAAATACGATTAGGTAGTTCCGCGATAGCGGGATGTTAGGCTGTAAAAGCCGGTCGAACGACGAACGATTAGAAAGCTATGGCTCCTCGACAAACGAAACAACAGAAACCCGGAAAGGCCGCGAGCATTTACGACGTCGCCCGTGAGTCCGGAGTCTCTGTCTTTACCGTTTCCGCCGTCGTAAACAACAAGAGCCACGTTGGGAAAAAGCTCCGCGAGAGTGTGGAAGCTGCCATCCGCAAGTTGAACTACCGTCCCAACCTGATCGCTCGCAGTCTGGCCAAGCAGCGCACTCATACTATCGGCATGATCGTGCCCGACATCGCCAATCCTTTTTTCCCCATGGTAGTTCGCGGCGCTGAGGACGCGGCCCTAAAGCATGGCTACAATCTGCTGCTCTGCAACAGCGATGACAATCTCGACAAAGAGGAGCGAGCAATCGAATTGCTTCTTTCCAAACGGGTCGATGGAATCCTGCTTACCAAAGCGGCCGAAGACTTCCGGCCCTCGTTGAGGCAGATGATTAAAGAGGTGGGAATTCCTTTCGTCCTGGTGATGAGAACTTATCCCAAACTCACTAAGGACGCGGTAATCACCGACGACTATCAAGGAGCGTACGACGCAGTGTCCCACCTCGCGCGCTCGGGCCGGCGCCGGATTGGATTGATCAGTGGACCACTCAAAGTCAGCAATGCTCTGGCGCGCTGGCAGGGATTTCACGATGCTCTAAAAGCGCAGGGCTTGCCCTTCGAACAGGAGTTGGTGGTGGAGGGGGATTACCGGATCGATTCCGGCTTCCGCGCAGGTCATGCTTTGCTTTCGCATCGTCCCGACGGGATCTATGTCGCAAATCACTTGATGACGATCGGACTGCTTGCAGGCTGCTGAGGAGATGGGGTTGTCGTGTCCGGAAGACTTTGGACTGGTCAGCTTCGACGACTATCCCTGGCTTGGAGTCTTTCGGCCGAAATTGACGACTGTGGAATTGCCCAAACATCAACTGGGAAGTGAAGCCGCGGAATTGCTCATCGAGCGAATTGCGGGCGGTGGCAAGAAAGCCGGCGTGCGTAAACTGCAGCCGGAGTTGCGGATCCGCGAATCTTGCGGCTTTGCACTCCACGTTGCGAAAACGCCTGCGAACAGTCTCCCTGTACCAACCGGATCCGGCAGCTGAGCGCGGCCCTCACGCGTCCATTTCGCTGAAATCAATTTCGATGGGTCGGACACCTTTAGTTTTTAGAAGGACGTAGACGCCTCCGACTGCCAGCCAGATCGCCCCTGCAGCCAGCGTGGAGGACTGCAGTCCGAGAAAAATCGCCAGGCAAAATAGAAATCCTAGCGCCGGCGAAATTATGTCGAGAAACAGATTGGCTTTGTGGAGCGGGTCCCGATCAAATCCGAAATGTTTCAGTGCCACGGCATTGACCGCCATGAACGCCATCAGAGCGCCAAAGTTCAACATTTCGACGCTCCTCTCCCAGCCCAACGTAAGAGTTCCAACATAAGCAAGGACCCCGACGATCAGCACATTGTAGGTGGGGCTGCCACTCCGCGGATCAAGATATCCAAATGGCTTCTGTGGCAACACATTGTCGCGCCCCATTCCGTAGAGCAGACGAACTGCGCCCAGGTGTCCTGCTAGTCCACAGGCCAGACTCGACACCAGCAAAACGATTCCAAAGCCGGCAAACAGGCGGTACCCTCCCACCACCCGGGCGACATCCATGAATGCTGTTTCTGGGTTGGACAGCGTTCGATAGTCCGGCCAAACTCTTTGCGCGAGATAAACCTGAAGGCCGGCGAAGAGTCCGGTAAAAAGGCAGACGAGCACGGTTGCCAACAAGACGTTGCGACGGGGATTGTGGACCTCTTCGGCCAGAATGCTGACGCCGTCAAAACCGATATAGGTGGTCGCCGCGAGCGCCGTTCCGGCGGCAATGGCTCGCACGCTGAACGTGCGTGGGTCGTACAAAGGCTGCAGGGAGACGAGTCCCTGCCATTGCTGGTGAACCACGATGTAATGGAAAGACTCGAAGAGAAAGGCGGCCATCACGAGCGACATGAAGGCGAGAAGTATTTGGTTGGTGCGCGCGGTGGTACGGATGCCCATCCAGCAAAGCAGCGTCATGAAGCCCACCGCGGCCGCTGACAGCAGCGCGAGCGGAACATGCGGCAACAGCCTCTGGATGGTAAGCGCTGCATACAGACTGTTTTGCATGGGCTGGAAAAGAAATTCCAGAAACATCGCCCAGCCAAGAATGAACCCGATGTGCGGGTTGAATCCCTTGCTCACGTATGTGTACACCGAACCCGCCGACGGATAGACAGTCGCCATGCGGCCAAAACTGACGGCAGTCGCCGTCATCGCGATCATGGATGCGAGGAGGGTAGTGACCGCGTGGCCACGCGAGAGCACCTGGGCCTCGCCAAACATGGGCACGGCAGCAATCGGCGAGATGAGAATTATTCCGTAATAGATCAGGTCCCAGAGGCCAAGGACTCTTTTGAGGCGCGGCGCTGTTGTCGCTGGGGCAGCAGTAGAGTCCAAAGAGTGCTCCTCGTTCGCGCCGCTTAAAAAGCTCGTTCTTTCTTTCTGGCTTCCAAGTACTTTGCTCTGGCGTCCTGCACCGTCTTGACTTCGGAAACTTCGGCGATCGGGACGTCCCACCATGATTCATAACCGGGAACACGTTGGGAGTACGACGTATCAATGACGATGACGGAAGTCCTGGAGCTCTTCTTTGCTTCGAGCAAAGCGCTGCGAAGATCATCGCGCGTGTGAGCGCGGACCGCGTCGGCTCCGAGACTTTTGGCGTTGGCAACGAAGTCCACAGGAATCGGATCCCCATCCAGCTTTCCATTTCGGCGATAGCGATACTCCGTGCCCATCCCTTGATTGCCGCACGCCCGGCTCAGGCCGCCGATGCTGGAGAAGCCATGATTGTCTAGAAGCACAATGTTGAGCTTGTAGCCTTCCTGCAACGAGGTCACGATCTCCTGCGACATCATTAGATAAGAGCCATCTCCGACCATTACGTAAACTTCGCGATCGGGGGCGGCCATCTTTACGCCAAGACCGCCGCTGATCTCATATCCCATACAGGAGTAGCCATACTCGAGGTGATACCCCTTGGGATCACGCGTGCGCCACAATTTGTGAAGGTCCCCTGGTAGGCTGCCCGCGGCGCACACGACGACATCGCGCGGACCCGAGACTTCATTGACGACTCCGATCACTTCTCCCTGGCTGATGGGCGGGCCAAAGTTGAGCCCGTAGATGCGATCGACTTCTTTCTCCCAGTCCTCGCGTAGGGACTTCACGCGGGCCGAATAGGAAGTACCGACTTCAAAACCCTTGAGGGCTTCAGCAAGTTCCTGCAGCGTGACTCGTGCATCCCCGGCCAGAGGCAAGGCGAGTTGTTTGCCGGCATCGAACTCGCTGACGTTGATGTTGATGAACTTCACGCCGGGGTTCTGGAAGGCCGTCTGCGAAGCGGTAGTGAAGTCGGAGTACCGAGTGCCCACCCCGATGATCAGGTCGGCCTCGCGTGCCAGGATGTTGGCGCCGGGAGTGCCTGTCACACCCATGGCTCCGAGCGATTGCGGATGATCGTAACGCAAAGAGCCCTTGCCCGCCTGCGTCTCGGCGACGGGGATGCCCGTCTGCGACGCGAACGCGGCGAGCGCTTCCGTAGCCTCCGAATAGATGACACCGCCGCCTGCGATCAATAGCGGCTTGTGAGCAGCGCGAATCCATTGCGCTCCTTGCGCCAACAGGCGGCTGTCGCAACGAGCTCGGGGGATCGTCCAAAGACGTTTTTCGAAAAATGCGCTCGGGAAATCGAAGGCTTCCGCCTGAACGTCCTGAGGTAAGGCAAGAACCACGGCGCCGGTATCCGCCGGCGATATGAGCACGCGCATAGCGGCAGGCAGAGAAGTGAGAATCTGCTCAGGACGCTCAATCCGGTCCCAGTACCGAGCTACGGGCTTGAAGCAATCGTTAACAGAAATATCCTGCGTCGCAGAGGACTCCAGCTGCTGAAGGACGGGGGCGACATTCCGCCGGGCAAAAATATCTCCGGGCAGTAGAAGCACGGGGAGCCGGTTGATCGTTGCGGTCGCCGCACCAGTCACCATGTTCGTCGCGCCGGGACCGATCGAGGTTGTGCAAGCCAGGCAGCGCAGCCGGTTGCTGGTTTTGGCAAAGGCAGAGGCGGTATGCACCATGGCCTGCTCGTTGCGAAACAGGTAGTACGGAAGCCCGGGATCCTGCTCGAGCGCCTGGCCGATACCAGCAACATTTCCATGCCCGAAGATTCCGAGGCAGCCTTCGAAGAGCCGGTGCTCCACGCCGTCTCGTTCCGAATACTGGTTCTTGAGAAACGCGACGATGGCCTGGGCCAGGGTGAGGCGCTTTGTCATCAAATCTAAAACTCCACTAGAGCCGCGTTATGATGGCAGTTTGTCTAAGCGATTAGGAGCCGCGTTTTCAAATCATGAATCGCCGCTTCACTTCACCAGTGGCAGCCGGGGATCGGTTTCGTTCCAGGTCGACCGGATCCAGACGTGGTTGGCATCTTCGGTGACCGCAAGAGCGCGCGCCGAGCCCGCAAGAAAGTTCAAATAATAGACGTCATAGCCCGGTCCGGCAACTACTGGATGGAAGCCACTTCGGACAAGAACCGCGTCGCCATTGGTCGCTTTCATGGTTCGCGCTTCCGCGCCATCGTAGGAATACAGATGTTGCAGAGCAAATCCTTCCGGCTGACGGATTCGGTAATAGTAGATTTCGTCGAGGTCGACTTCCGACGGCGGGTTATGCACGTCATGTTTATGAGGGGGATAGCTCGACCAGTTACCGCCGGGCGTATAAACCTCGATCACCATCAGTTTATCCGCTGGAAATGCGGGGGTAATGATATCGACGATCTGGCGCGAGGCGTTTCCCCCTCCACGCAAGCCGCTGGAGACGCGTTCGGGAGTGACCAAGGCAGGCTCTAATTTCGCCGTCGACGGCACTCGGCATTCCGCGATCTCGCACACCGTTTCCGCGGTAAACGTGACCTCGTGGCCGGCAGGAAGGTAGACTGCGTAAGGAAGGCCGTCGAACACATCTTTGCGCTTGCCGATCGTCTGCAGACCTTTCCCCCAATCGGCCTTGCAGGTACCTCCCAGCAACACGAAAACGGCTTCCTCAGATTCAGTACGCGAGCGGTAAACATTGCCCGGTCGCAATCGCCGTACGAAGAAACTCATCCATTCCCACTTCGCATCGGAGCGGGTGAGGTGGAGAAGTTCGCCCGACCCCGCCGCAGGTAGGTCCAGGGAATGGACTATACAGTCACTTTCGCTCATGAACGTCTCCGAAAGCAGCGAAATACAGGATTCGCGATTTAGATGGCCTGCGATTGAGACTATACGTCTAACCGCTTTGAAACTATGGCAAAACCTCAGTTGCTTGTCAATTGCGATCCATCGAGAAAAGGGGGGCCGGCTGGGGCAATGGAATTAGTCAGGTGTCGTATGAGGTGGATCCGGCGTGAACTCTTTGGCCCTCGTCACAGGAGTGAAGAGCCGTCGCGGTCACCTCACGTTACTCAAATGTGCGAATGCAACTAATCGCGAGAAAGTCGTAGGAAATAGGTAGGTGGATTTCCGTCGAACTCCGTCTCAGGAAATCCACAGATAAGTCCCCCATCGAACAACTGATTCTGAATCAGTTGCTCGGCAACCGTCGCAATACTCCTGAGAACGGGAGCTCAGCAGTTATCGACCCGATCACAATTCAAATTGTTGATGTCCCTCCCGGAGGGGATCGTTGGGTTTGTAACCCAACAATCGGCCGTGCCCTCACACGAATCGCAGTTGTCACGGCTCGCGTGTGACTACCGTTAGGCTAGAAAAATTAAGAAACACGAAGGATACGGAGTCAATGACCGTTGCCAGAGCCGCGCACTTCGGAGTCGACACGATCGACAAAGGCATAGAGGCCTAAGCAAATCAAGAACATCACCCCCGAAAAGATCGCGCCTGGCAGTGCAGCATGCTGGTTACCGCTGAGGAAAGACTCTAGTGTAGCGCTCAATAGCCAGACTTGTACGATCAGAAGGACAGTGATCAGAGACATCGCACCAGCGATAGCGGTCAAGCCGCGATTCTGGGGCGGGAGGTCGTCTGAGGTTGGCATGGAGTTAGCCTTTTACTTCGACAGCAACTAATTGTTCGCCACGGGCTTCGAGAACAATACGTGGCAATGGACGTGATGGAGGCCCTTGCAGGACGGCCCCATCCTTGATAGAGAACAAGCCCTTGTGGCACGGGCATTCAAGTCTGTTTTCCACCTGAGAATAATAAACCGCGCAGGAAAGATGAGTGCATTTCTGACTGTAGCCCACGTATTCGTCCTCGGCGGTGCGGATCATGATGCAGTGGTCATCTTTTGTTGGATAGCTGAATAGTTTCACTCCACCGACAGGAATCTCCCCGAGTTGGGCTACACGTTGCTGCGGGTAGACGGGAGCTTTGTAGAAAAGCGAACGAATCAAAATCCAAATGTTGCCCACGAACATGCCGAGGCTGGTCAGGACGAGGAACTTGGTGAGCTGGCGACGTGTGACATAGCGCTCGTCTGCCGTGCGAACCGAGAACTCTTCCTTCCAAAGCGGTTCGCTATTGCCCCCGTCGCAACCAATTCATTTTGCTCCTCCCACATGTAGTCCACGACATCGAGCGCGATAGCTTCGCGCTCCGCTGGGGCCATCATGTAAACCTTGGTTGTGATCTTCTGGCTGCCGAAATAGAAAATATTCGTCGGTTTCTCGCGACGATGTGCGATCTCCTCGGGTCTAACGTAGGACAGTGCTTGACTCGGACAGACTGTCGCGCACATCGGGCGCTTGCCGATGGAAGTGCGGTCGTAGCACATGTCGCACTTCATCATCTGCTGCTCGGGGATCATCATCTTCGGGATACCGAAGGGGCAGGCGAGCACGCAGTTGTTGCAGGCAATGCATCGCGGCTTGAGCGAGGAGTGGACGATTCCATCCTCGCCCTTCTTGATGGCATCCGCGGGACAGACTTGTGCGCACGTAGGGTCGTCACAATGCCAGCACACGTACGCGGCGGAGCGGATACTCTCCTTACGCTCGATGAAGTCGAAGTTGATCATCGACTTTCCACGGTGGGTGTCACATTCCTCACACGCCTGCAGGCAGGAACGGCAGCCGATACAGCGCGAAGGATCGACATAGAATTCGTATCCGAACACTAGTCGCCTCCTCGCGGCGCGCCGTTTTTGTGTGCGACTCGGTCATCGGGGGATGCATCAGGTCCGGCAGCTTTGGTAATGCGGCACGCCGAAACTTTGAATTCCGGAATTTTGCTGCGAGGATCGAGCGTTCGATGAGTGAGCCGGTTTGCACTGCGAGTGCCAGCCCAATGATAAGGAATAAAGACGGTGTCGGGGCGAATGGTCTTCACTACCATGGCGCGAATCGTCAGATCGTCGCGCCGTGTTGTTACAGTAACCCAGTCGCCGTCGTTGATGCCACGCTGTTCAGCGAGTCGCGGATGAATTTCTGCCCGAGGCTCAGGGCTCTGATCTACTAACGCCCCGATGCGCCGAGTTTGAGTTCCGGACAGGTACTGGCTGACCACGCGGCCAGTCGTGAGGAATAGGGGATATTCATCTCCAACTGGATCGCCGCTTGGCCGCCATTCCGTAATGTTGAAGTGAGCTTTGCCATCGTGCGTATAGAACCTCTTATCGACGAATAAACGGGGAGTGCCGGGGTGATCGAGCGATGGGCAAGGCCAGAAAATGCCCATCTGCTGATCCACTCTCTCGTAGGTGATGCCGTAGTAGTCCGCTACACCTCCTCGGGAAGCCACCCGCAGTTCTTCGAGAATGTCAGCGGGATTTTTGAAGGGAAAGAACTGCCCACGACCGAGCCGGTGCGCCAAATCTATGATGATGTCGGAATCGCATCGTGCATCGCCAGGCGGATCGATGCTTTTTTTCCAGTGAATGACGCGGCCCTCGGCGCTGCAACCTAACCCATCTTCCTCTTCATGAAGACTGCCGGCCATAACCACGTCGGCGTGATGAGCCGTTTCGGAGAGAAAGAAATCGACTACACCGAAGTATTCGAGTTTTGATAGAGCTTCGCGGGTGAAGTTCGCATCGGGAAGTGAAACCAGCGGGTTGAAACACATGCAAAGAAGTCCCTTAATCTCCCCACTGTGGATGGCGTTCATGATCTCTTGTGCGCTGTAGCCCGGCTGAGGAAGTTCTTCGGGCGTGATGCCCCAGACGCCGGCAATATACTCGCGGGCGGCCGGATCAGCGAGGGAACGCTGGCCGGGAAGTTGATCGCACTTCTGCCCATGCTCGCGGCCACCTTGCCCGTTTCCCTGGCCGGTAATCATCGTCGGGCCCGCGCCGTCGCGGCCAATGTTTCCAGTGGCGAGAGCAATGTTGAGCACGGCCAGGCAATTTTCCACGCCTTTGGACTGATGCTCCAGACCGCGAGCGTGCATCATGATGACCCGCTTCGATTTTCCAATCCACCGCGCCGCCTTCTCGATGGATTCCGGCGGCACGCCCGTCATCTCACCTACCCTGCGAAGATCCCATTGCTTGGCGGATTCAGCCACGGACTCAAACCCGGTGGTGTATTGACTGATGAATTCGCGATCTTCCAGCCCGTCACGCAGAATGACGTGCAGCATTCCCATCAAGAGTGCGAGATCGGTGCCGGGCCGTAATGGAAGATAGAGATCGGCATTTCGCGTGATGGGGGTCATCCGAGGATCGGCGACGATCAGTTTTCCGCCGTTGTCGCGGCAGCGCCAGATGTAGTCGGTCGTGATGGGAGCGCACTCGCCGATATTCGCGCCGATCACGAACAACACTTCCGCTTTGGGGATCTCGCTCCATGGGATTGGACTTCGGTCGACGCCAAACGCAAGTTTGTATGCGGTTCCAGCCGAAACCATGCACAATCGCCCGTTGTAGTCGATGTGACGAGTACCTAGAGCCACGCGGGCGAATTTGCCTAACAGATACGATTTCTCAGTCGAGAGTGATGCACCGCCGTAAACGGCAAAGGCATCCTTGCCATACCTCTCTTGTATCTCGCGCATTCGGCTAACGGTGAAGTTCAATGCCTCGTCCCAGGACGCGGGACGAAATCCATTCTCACCGCGCATCAATGGCGCAAGTAAACGGTCAGGGTGATTGCCCTGGAGATAACGCTTCACTCCTTTTGGGCAAAGCATGCCGCGGTTGAACGGGAACTCCTCCCAGGGCTCGAATCCGATCACGCGATTTTCGCGGACCTTTAACTGAATTCCGCATTGCTGTCCGCAAAAACAGCAATGTGTCTTAACCAGCTTCTCCGCTGGATGGACAGATCCGTCGCCCCAACCGCCGAGCGGCTGATAGTTGAGGTGCGGGCCGAATTTCTCTTTGAGAATCTCTTCGGTGACCGGAGCCTTAGCCATTCGCTTCCTCTTTTAGTCTCAATTGCGCGAGCGAGAGTGACTTGCGCTTGCAAGCTGGACACAACGCCTGCCAATTGCCTACTGGCCCCGACATCGAATAGTTGAATCCGACTTGCGGCAGCACACGCTTCAGATCTTCAACGTGCATGAGGGATGCATAACGCTCGCCGCAGCGTGCACAGATCGCACCCTCGCCTTCGTCGCCCGCACGCTGGTAAAGCTTCACTCCCAACTGCGCAGGACGCTGGAAGATGTGAAAGAACTTCCCAAATGGAAGGTAGAGCAAAGCCGCAATGACCGTAATCGCGTGCAAGATCGCAATGAAATCGTAGAAGCTGCCGCCGAGCCACTCCTGGGAGACAGTAAGAGCCAAGCCGGTGATCGATATGGCAAAAAGCAGAATCAACGGCCAGAAATCCATGGCTAACGTTTGAACAGCACGCGCCCCTTCATCGCGCATGCGGCGCCACAAGGAAAGCGCAATTCCGCCCAAAACCAGGAAAGCTGCGATATCAAGGCCGTGAAAAAGAATCAGCGCAGTGAAGGTGTGCAGATGGAATCTGCCTGTCGGGAACCCGAAGAGGTAGGTCACGTATGTCATCTGATCGTTTGGGGCGCTGCTGAAATGAATCCATCCGAATACCAGCGGGAAGGTGATCATTACAGCCAGTATGCATCCCCAGAAGATCATCTGATGCATTGCCCAACGGAGCCTGGATCGTTTTGCAATGAACGTCTGAGCCAGAAGATGAGTTCCCGCCAATGCAATGACGTGGCTGAGGCTTCGAAATACTCCCCGCTCCCTGAACAATTGCCATCCGCGCTTCCAGTACACATAAGTGGGAGGCTTTCGAATCCAGACGGAGTAGTGGTAAATGACGCCCCAGGTCGCGAAGATGATCGCAAACGTGTAGATCACTAGCGCAGCATCGAAGTTCTGTAGATTGCGTGAGCCCAAGACTATGGCGGCGATCAGAACAAGAGTCCATAGCGTAGCCCAGGCTCCCGCGCGTACTTGGTCGGCAGTGCGGATTAGGGCAGGAGGAAGTTTCGCCGCAAGGGCTTCTTCGCGAGTCAAGAAGACCCGTCCATTCATCCACCAGAGAAGACAGGCCACCGCTGATAACAAGAGAAATCCCGGCCAAACGACTCCGATGCGGTCCCGAAACATGCCCAGAAGCAGCGGAGGAAAGAATCCACCCATCCCGCCCATCGCGCCCACCAGTCCAGTAACGGTGGCTCTCTGGGTTGGAAAATATCGGGGCACAAGTTGAAACACAGCGCCGTTACCGATGCCGAGCAAGGCAGCGCAACCGAGCGCACCAACCGTGAATGGAAGCATCGACGGCACACCGAGCAACAGTCCGAAAGCTGCCACAGCCGGCAATATCCATGAAAGAACTCGCGACCCGCCAATCTTGTCGGATAGCCAGCCACCCAGGGGACGGCAAAGAGTGGCAAGCACAACAAATCCCGCTGTTCGGAAGCCGGCGTCCGCGGGTCGTAATCCAAACTGATCACGCAGTAGAGTTGGCAGATAAATCGAGAAGGCGACGAATCCACCAAAGGTCAGAAAGTAGAAAGCGGCGAGCGCCCAGGCCAGAGGCTCGCGAGCAAGTACGCCCACCATTTCTGAAAGGCCCTTGGGCTTGGCTGGCTGTGGAGCGTTTCTAGCGAGGATGACGAATACGCCAGTCCAGATCAAAAGGATGATCGACATTCCCCAATAGACGGTGCGAAACCCGTAGGCGGCAGCTACAACCGGTCCCAGGAAGACAGCAGCAGACTGGCCAATGTTTCCTAATCCATAGACGCCGAGCGCACTGCCTTGGTTCTCCATGGAAAACCACCGGGAGACGTAGCCTACGCCAACAGCAAATGAAGACCCGGCCATTCCGAGAAGGAACGCCACAATGAGCAGATTCCGATAGCTGGTAGCGGCCGGGACCAAGGCCACCGGCAACGCGACAAAGAACATCAAGACGGTGAAAACAACGCGGCCTCCAAAGCGGTCGGCCAGCATTCCAATTGGAATGCGCGCGAGCGCGCCCAGCAGAACTGGCACTGCAATAAGAAAGGCCGTTTGAGTGGCTGAAAGATGAAACTGTTGGCGAAAATGTGGAGCGAAGGCACTGATGAGGCCCCACGCCGCGAAGCAGACGGTAAAAGATACCGTGCCGAGCAGCAGATGCTTACTCTGCGGTGACTCCGGATTCTCCGCTTCGATGCTCGTCGGCGAGGCCATTTGCGAATTGTATTCCTCAACCGCGGGCAACAGCATCTTGCGGCCTTTTTGGGTGCGTTCCCCTGTTTCAGATTAGGAAGGAGCCCATTTAACTGGACGCCTCGGCATTTGAAATGTAGTCATGAATAAATGAAAGCAACCGCAAGAAGAACTCCGAATGCCACTCCATGCTTCATTTCGGACCAGCCCAGGCTCCTGACATCCAGCGGTTCCGGTTTTCGAAAGAACCACAGTATTCCTCGAACAAATGCGGGAACAAAAGCAAAGATCACCAAGAGAGGGAGCACGCGCCAGAACGATGCCGCAACCAAGGACGCGAAAAATACAGGCTGCGCCAGTAAGAAGAGCTTCCCTTGATCAAATTTCTGAGAGAAAGTGACCGCTCGGGCAGAATGGATCCGCAGTTGAACGAAATGAATCTGGTTGCCTGCGAAAATCCAGTTCGCCGCCCACAAGATGAAGGCGCGCTCGCTTAGCCGTCCGGTGCCTATGTAGTAAGCGGCCGGAGCTGTGCAGGTGAGGCCAATTGCGCCGACCAACTGAGCCGCCATTCTCGCCCTCCGGCCCAGTCGTCGGAGTACCGTTTGGACCACAAGGGCAAACACTGTTGCCGCCCCGAGAAGAAGCAGCTGTAAGTTTTGTCCTTTCCACATCAGCCCGGTCAAACAAGCGGTGGCCAGAGTCGCCAGCAAAATTGCCACAACAAGCGCGGTCCGCCGTTCTCTTTCAGTATTGGCCGTCAGTGAACTGGTGCCAATCAGGCTCTCGACCGGTGTCCGCAACCAAAACAACGACAGTGCAGCCACTGTGAACATCAGCAATGGCCAGATCCGGCGCTCCGAAGCAACCCCTGCAACGACACCGGTGAACAGAGGAACAAGCAGCAGGCCCCAAGCACCGTGCTCGCGGGGAACAATCAGGGCTCGCGTGCGGGTCTGCTGGGCTGCGCGGACAGCATCACTTGTCTGGTTCATTTTCCTTCCTACTTTTGCACTTGGCTTTGTTCTTGTCGTTCTCATCTTCGGTTGAAACGGAATAGCACACTCCTCATTCTCCCCGGAAACATTCCTTGCCGAATTCAGGTTGGTGCCCGTTAGTGCACCTTTTCCATCGCAATCGCCCGCGGAAACAGAATATTGTTTTCCAGGTGAATGTGCTGGTGAAGATCGGCTTCAAAATCCGCGAGCGCCTTGTACAGCGTTTGGTAGCTGATGCACGCTTCGCCCGGGGCCGCATAACCACGGCTGGCTTCGCGTATGGCACGCAATGCGTTCCCAGCGGAGTCGTGCTCGTGTTCCATCATGGACACGGGGTTTTGCACGCTGCCAAACGATGGTGGCAGAACTGGTTCCTTCTGGATGACAGCCTCTTCCATCCTCACGATGTAGGGGAACAGGACCTGCTCTTCTTTCATCATGTGTGTCGTCAGTTCCTGGACCAAACCCTGAAAGCTCGCCCGGACCTGATGCAATTCAGGATGGTTCTTCCCGTGGACGGAGCAAACTTTATCTAGCAGAGGAACGACGCGGGCCATTTCTTCACTCGTGTACTTATGGTGCGTATTCTTGATGTGCGCGACCAGATCCGCGAGGGGTTCAGTTTGCCAGTTCCGGTCTTTCTGCGCAGCGTGGGCCGCTTGCTCGGCCATCTCCAACGAATCGATCACCTGATCCACCGAGACGTTCGACGCCCGGCAGGCTTCTTCCAGCGACTTGTTGCCTCCGCAGCAGTAGTCGATGCCTAGCTTTTCAAAGACTCTCGTGGCAGTAGTATTTCCCAGCGCTAATTCACGGACGGTTTTGTCGGCGGTCATGCTCATTGCATTCTCCTCGCGCCCCAGCTTGGTGCTATAGGCCGCGTTTCATGTTCTAAAGCTAGCGGAATGAAGGATGCCTGCCGATGACTTTTGTCACGAAGGACAAACCTCGATGAGGTGAGTCAGAATCGTAGGAATCGGCAAGAAGGATGAACGCGCCGGGAGCTTCAGCTTTAGTCCGGTGAATCGGTTTCAGCTTCCAACGCTTTCAGATTGGAGATCGTCACCGTCCGCCCGTCGATCTGAAGCATCCCCTCTGCCTGGAGGCGAGAAAGATTACGGGAAACGAGCTCGCGGACCGTGCCAATATGCGACGCCAATTCCTGATTGCTGGCGGGTAATGTGATTTCCACTCCCGCGGCCGAACGTTTGCCTTCCTTTTGCGCGAGACGCAACAAAAACGAGGCCAGCCTGTGACGCACTGTGGTGAACGAGAGTTCTTCGATGATGCCAACCAGCCGGCGCAAGCGCGCACCGACGACCCGCAAGACCTTTAGAGCTACCTGAGGATGCGCCAAACACAACGCCTGAAAATCCTGCTTACTGACAAAGAGCAGCTTGGCATCGTCGATAGCCGTTACAGACGCGGGATAGCTCCCGCCATCGAAGACGGGAAGTTCGGCGATGGAACTGCCTGGACCATCAATGCTGAGTACTTGTTCGCGCCCACTGGCCGAACTCTTAAAGATTCGCACGTGACCGAACTCGACGACATAGAGTCCAGTGCAAGGCTCACCTTCGCCAAACACGCTCTGGCCCGCTGCATAGCTGCGCGGCACCGCACGTTGCGCCAGAAAAATCAATTCGCTTTCCGTCAGCCCGGAAAAGATCTGGACTTTCGCCAGCATTTGCGCGGGTGTAACCGTGGATTCGGGCACGGGGGCTATTGTACCGGAGTGCGGTGAGCGACACTCCCAGCATCTCTTTCAGCGGTCTACACAAATCTGGCGCGCCGTGACATAAGTCATCGTTTAAGGTTTGCCGCTCTCCTATGCTCGACATTGAGGATGCAGCCGTGCCGGATGAGCGCCAAGAGAGATCCCAAAACCGGGAGCCCGCGCGCAAGAAACTGATCCGACAAGATGATCGCGACCACTCGCAACCGCTGCGCGTTACCGTGCAGGTTCTCTTCGCGATTCTAAACCTATGGATCGGCGTGCAGTTCTATCTTTGGGTGCGCTGGGCGGAAAGCGGGGGTCAAGCGTTCGAAGTCTCCCGACCTGCTGGCGTTGAGGGCTGGCTACCCATCGAAGGCCTCATGCAGTTGAAGTACTTTCTGATCACCGGAAAAGTGCCCCATGTGCATGGGGCCGGTTTCTTTCTCTTCACCGCGTTCCTGGTTATTTCGTTCGTCTTCCGCAAGGCATTTTGCAGCTGGATATGTCCGGTAGGTACCGTCTCGGAATATCTGTGGAAAGTTTGCCGCTCAGTCTTTGGTCGTAGCTTCCAGTTGCCGCGCTGGGCTGACATCCCGTTGCGCTCGCTGAAGTACCTTGCGCTGGGCTTCTTCGCGTACGCCGTAATCGGCATGTCGGCAGCTTCCATCGCCGAATTTCTCAATAGTCCATATGCGCTCATCGTCGATGTGCGCATGCTCAATTTCTTCCGTTACATTGGCGGCACAGCAGGATGGGTCGTTCTCGGGCTGGTGATTGCTTCGATTTTCGTGCAAAACTTTTGGTGCCGTTATTTGTGCCCGTACGGAGGGTTCCTCGGACTGGTCTCCCTGCTCAGTCCGATGCGGATCACCCGTAACGCAAGCACCTGCATTGATTGCGCCAAGTGCGCGAAGGCATGTCCCTCGGCATTACCAGTTGACAAACTGGTGGAGATTCGGTCCGCCGAATGCACCGGATGTCTGGAGTGTGTGGCCATATGCCCAGCGAAGGACACGCTGATGATGAGCGCACCGGTAGGCCTTCGACGGCGCCGGGCAATTCCAGCATGGACTATGGCGGTGGGAATCGCGTTCTTGTTTCTCGCCATCGTGGCCTACGCGAAAATTACCGATCACTGGAATACAGACCTCCCGAGGCAGGTATATCTAGAGCTAGTACCGAATGCAGTCGCGCAAGAACATCCCCTTCCTGGCCAGCCGTAAATTGCTACCAAGAAAAGAACACCATCGGACCCCGTCTTAGCCGCGCGATTAATAATTACAGAAGAGCGCAGGCCATCTTCGAGAAGACTTTCGGATCACAGCACTATGAAGTAGCGGCGAACTTGGACAATCTGGCCTTGCCCGCGCGAACGGTATATCGTTTCTAACTTGTCCCACCGTCTCTCCAATACATCGTATTACGATATACTATTCATGCGGTCAGAATGGCTCGTCCATATCAGTTTTGGAGGGCTCTATGCCATGCTCAGTCGCACGGTCTCTCGCTTCTCTATTCGCCTGCCTGCTGTTTGCTCAAGTCTTGTCCGCCCAGGTATCTGCTACGGCGTCTTGCAACTTCGATCCCGACAACCAACTGGCGGTTGATTACCAGCCCATCTCTGTGAAGACCAACAAGCCGGTCTTGGGGCATGAAATCCCTTACAACAAGGTTTGGGCGCCCGGAGCCAAGCCCATGACCTTGTTTCTGAACCATCCCATCACAGTCAACGGCAAGGACGTCCCGCTCGGTGCCTATACGATGTTCGTAATCCCAGCCGAGAAAAATTGGACTCTGATCATCTCGCGCAGCACCGATACATCGGGTAAGTATGACGAACACCAGGACCTCGTCCGGGCGCCCATGCAGACGGGTGAGCTGCCCAGTCCCGAGAGCACATTCAGCGTTTACTTCGCGCACCTCGCCCCCGGCCAGTGCACCATGCGGCTTGATCTCCAGAAAACTCGTGCCTGGGTCGACTTTCTGGAGAAGTAATGCAGGAGTGTTCTCTGTAAGCGAAGCCGCATGCAGACACGACGATTGGATTGGCCTGCAGTAAAAGAACAGTTTCGATCTCGCAATCGGAATAAAGCGCAATGACCCGAATCATCACGATCGAGCGAGAATACGGTTCCGGAGCTCCTGAAATTGCCGCCGAACTCACAGCGAGACTAGGTTGGAAACTCTGGGACCAAGCATTGATCGGAGAAGTCGCGCGACAGGCGCACTGCGAGCAATCGGCGGTCGAGAACCGTGAAGAACGCCTGGATCCGCTTTACTATCGCTTGCTCAAATCCTTCGCCCTCGGCGGCTATGAGGGAAATTCCGGAGCTGCGCCCGTGGAAATGCTGGACACCGAAAGCATCTTCAGAATTTCGCGCGCCGTGATCGAACAGGTTGCGTCCGAGGGCAATTGCGTAATTGTCGGCAGAGGGTCCCAGCATTTTCTTAGGGATCGCGATGACACGCTGCGTTTCTTTCTATACGCATCGCGAGAGAAAAAAGTACGCCGCCTGGTGTCGCAGGGCGCAAAGCAGTCCGAAGCCCGTTCGCTGGTGGAAACCGTTGATCAAGAACGAGCCGCCTTCGTCAAGCGGTACTTTCATCTCGAATGGCCCAACCGTGCTCTATACCACGCCATGATCAATACTGACATCGGGGACGAGAAAGTGATTCGAGCGATGATGAGTTTCATCGAACAGCTCCCACAATGAACGATCTAGGAAGCCTCTGTTGGGAAGTTCGCGATCTCAAGCAGCCGCTGAGGTTCTTTTTCTTCATGCGACCCCTGTCTATTACGGCTTCGGCGTACCGCGTGGCGACAACTCAGGCGTGGTGATCATCCCTGGCTTCCTCGGTACGGATATGTACCTCACGGAACTGCACTCCTGGTTGGACCGGATTGGATATCGGCCCTACTTTTCCGGCATCGGAATCAACGCCGAATGCCCGAATCTCCTCGTTCAGCGTCAACTAAAACAAACGATAGAACGAGCGCTTGACGAGACCGGGCGCAGAATCCACTTGATCGGCCACAGCCTCGGCGGTGTCATCGCCCGATCGCTGGCCGGACAGAGACCAAACGACATCGCTTCCGTCATTACACTGGCCGCGCCAATTCGCGGTACCGTTGCAAGCCGGACAGTGCTTCACGCGGCCGAAGGAATTCGCCAGCGCATCCTGCAGGAGCACGGGCCTGGAGTGCTCCCCGATTGTTATACCGGAAAGTGCACATGCCAATTTGTCGATTCCTTGAGGCGCGCCGTACCCGATTCCTTGTTAGAGACCGCGATTTACACGCGCGATGACGGCATCGTTGACTGGCGCTATTGCATGACTAAAAATCCGCAAGTCGATTGTGAAGTCTCGGGTACTCACATAGGACTGGCATTCAATCCATCAGTGTATTCGATCATCGCCGACAGATTAGCAAAGGCACAATCGTCCCATCTAAAAACATAATTCCCTCCTTACATAGCTTCGAAAGCGTGTGATGTGGATCAGGCGCGGCTTAACACCACTGCCGATGGCATGTCCCACGACAGACCACCGCTAGGTTCAATCTGAACGCTGGCCAGGATTCCACGACTCGAACTAGTCCGGCGACATGATTCTTCAGCGATGAGATCTCCTTGTATTCGCAGTCTGGTTCATCAGCCTTTGATGTTAACAATCGCGACAGGACGTTTCCGTTCAAGAGTGATCACATTCCTACAGAAATGGGGCATTCCAGGGAGGGAGATTCTATGGATCACAATGAGCCGATACGGACAGTTGGACGCTGATGGAGGAAAATTCAGAGGCCAATCTCGCGCACAACACGGCAAACTACACTTGGAGTTCTAGTTTTGCTTTCGCCAGTGAACAATATGGATCGCTTGCATAGGTGCAAGTATGAGCCACAAACAAGCCAAGGAGTTTCGCGAGTCGCCGCAGAAAGTGAAAGAGAGCAAGCGACGGATGCGTTTCCTCATCCGCCTATCACCGTCGGCTAGGGGGCACTTTGAGTCTTCTTCCCCTTCCTGAGGCTTGTTATTACGGCAAGCCTAGTTTTGCAGCGGCCGGTCGTGACGAAACGAGGTTTGGCTGAACTCGTCATCACGGGGCAGCAAAAGGGCATAATCGACGGCTTGCAGCAAGTTGTCCAGGTCCTCCAGGTTTGACTTCTGCAGAAAGCTGACCGCGCCGTCTCTCCGCAGTCTCGCATCGTTGCTGCTGGGTAGACCACTTAGCGCAATCACCGGAATTCTGTCCGTGGCGCGATCCTTTTTCAAGGTGAGAAGGACGTTTAATCCGCTAATTTTTGGCAACATCATCTGTTATTGCCAAGCCAACCTCGTAGTGACAATGGCGTTGACCGGGGCAATCAGTGCGGTAATCGATGGCGGAGTGGGTGAGTCGGTGATTAACTCTTCTTTTATGAGCAGAGGATATTTTGGATTGGCGGTGGCCGTACAGTCTGGTAAAACGCCGGTCCACGCCCCGTTAAAAGGATTCAGGTTGTTGATGGTAACGTAGGTGCCGACGCCGGACATGATGGTGCAATTCCAGATCGCGTAGCTCACGCTGTCGGGCGTCGCGTTAACTGCGTTGACGGCTCGGCCTTGTCCTAATACGCGTTCGCGTACGCTAACGCCGGGATTGGTCAGCATCAAAGGGTTATTTGCTGGCGGCGCCACGCCCGTTTCCTGCGATTTTTCGGCCGTGCACTTGACATAAAGCTTACTTTCCATTTGGTACCACGGACTGTCGAGCGGGTCGTCCAGGAAAACATTCAGCACGTTTCCCGGCCCCGTAACGCCAAACAACCCAGTGGTTGTGGCCGCCCCGCTCAGTCCCTCGGACAGAGTGCCGCAGGGTTCGGTCACATTGTGGTGGGCGGAGATAAAGCTGCCAATGCCTCCTGAGCCGGTATTGGTCGCGTTGACAAAAGGTACTAACACCGACTTACGCATGGCAGTTATTTTGTAAACCGGAATCGGCATGCCGGTGATGGGATCGGTTCCCGTGATGTTGAAAGCGACCGGGGTTCGATACTTGTCGTCGTTCGTGCCAAGGATTTCGTACTTGAAGGGGGCCGGTCCGTAACCGTATTTTGATGGCGGCTTAGGCGGAATGGACAAGATCTTTTTGTTCTCGCTCCAATTAGTCTGCGGAACATTGCCGGTCATGATCGCATCCCAAGGCGCATTGTTGATAGCATTGAAAATTTGCGAAGGAAGGGCTGACGCATCTGGGGGGAGGCCCGCTTCCAGGTTGCTACCGGGTGTGGTCAGTAGCGCGGGGTCAAGCAGTAGTTGCGAGCGCGGGACAGCAAAAAATCCGCGCGTGGCCAAAATCGAATCCGTACTCAGATAACACCACACTTTTGTCATCGTGGCATCCCAGACTACCCAAAGACCCCCTCTCTCCAGC
Source organism: uncultured Acidobacteriaceae bacterium (assembly GCA_963822545.1). GTDB lineage: Bacteria > Acidobacteriota > Terriglobia > Terriglobales > Acidobacteriaceae > Acidiflorens. The sequence continues at coordinate 293,145 of CAWGIB010000003.1, read as the reverse complement.
GGAATGCTGGAGGAACGTACGTCATGCATGGCCGCGTAGAAACTGCCTGTTTTTGGGTCGACTCCGGCAATGGTGTAGTTGTTATTGGCCCCGCTCGCGGCGTGAGCGGCTTGCGCCCAGGACGTAGCCTGGGTCTTGTCACCAACCGCGATTAGCTGCACGGCCACATTTTGTGCAGCCATTGCAGAAATGTGGATTGCGCAGACGAGAAAACCGAGAAACATTATTTTCGTCAGATTGGTCATACACCCTCTATCATCCGTGTTGAGTTCTTTCTCAACTAGGAAGCCCGGAGTTTCGCGGATCTGGTTATTCCACCCCAAGGAAGGCTGCCATTGTCTGCGCGAACCAGCATCGAGTCAACGTGAAACAATTTGCACAGCCTTAGAGCAGTCTCTTGCGGAACATGATCCAATCCAAGTCACAAAGATCCCGTGTCGATGATCCAGTGATCATTTTGTTTCTTGAAAGTGAACAGCACGGTCTTGGTGGAATCCGGTTTCTTGATAATCACCTGCACGGCAGCAGACGAACCCTTAACCGCTACCGTGCTTTTCATAGACAAAGTGACTGAACTGGCGGTTTGTTCATTCTTTAGAAGCGACTGCACTACAGTAGGACAAGCAGGCCAGATCTGCATTAGCCTGCCTACATCCCGGTGATTATAGGAGTCTTCGTAGTCATGCAGCAGTTTTGAAATGTCAGCTTGATCCGTCAGGAGGATTTCTAGACTTCGGGCGTCGCCCGCATGGCGGCTCCGCGGATATTTCTCGAGAAAGCTGCGTACTGTTTCGACCGAACTGCTATTCATGGTCGAGCGCCACGCCACATCGTCGGCAACGATCTGATCGGAGAGCCGGCTGACCTCGGCAAAATGTTTTCCGTTTGGATACCGATCAATGAAGGCTTGTAACTGGTTCGGATCATTGGAATCCTGAACCTTAGACCACTCAAGGTCCTCTATCTTCCCCCGGATCTGACTTGCTGCCTTGCTCGAAGGGTAGCGGCTCAAGAATTCTCGAAGCTTGGCCGCGTCGTTTGATCGTAACGCTGTGTCCAGATCAGTTCCTTCCATGTCGGGCTGCATGCTTCCTTCGAGAACGTTTCGCCCAACATTCAAAGGTCTTTTCAGCGAGCGTGGCAGGTATCCGGCATGCTCCAGTAAGATGTCGTGTTCTCCAGGCACTACTTTCAGAGAAAGCTCGCCCTCAGCATTTGTGATTCCAGCAACTTTGTCGTCTACCGTCACCTTTGTGCCGGCCGGCGTCTGTGTAATAAACAGCAAGTTATCGATTGCCACCTGCGTGAGAGGTGAAAGCTTGAAGCTCAAGCGAGTTTCCCGATCAGGTACTACCTGAGCACGTTGCGAAACGGCCTGAAACCCTGGCTTCTCCAGTCGCACCTCGTAATCGCCGGCCGGCAGTACCGGGATCTCTAAGGACCCTCCCTTTTCGGTGTGCCCGTAGAGCGCATTATTTACAAGCACAGAGATGCCTGCGTCACCTGATTTGATGAGCAGCGCGCCACTCTGCCCCGTTGGCATTGTCTGGCTAGAAAATGACGCCCAGAAAGCTGGGGGTTTTTCATCGAAGATTGGAGCAGGAGGAGGCGTCGTATTGGTTCTGAACTCGTAATAAACTCCGAAGGCGCCAAGCAGCACAAGCGGTACGAATACGGCCCCAGCAATTCGGAAGCCACGCGAGTATGCTGCGCGCTGTCGCCGCATTTCTGCTCCTGGCAGACTCTCGGCGACCCAATCTTTATCGAACACTTCGGAATAAATGCGGTTTCGCACCCGGAGGTAGCCGCCCTCCACTCGGACAATGCCTGCCAGTCGGAGTGCCGCCACCAGCGGGTTTGTTTCATCATCACGGACGCGAGCACCGCTGCGGACCTTGCCATACAGCAGCAGCAATGCCGCTAGGTCGGCTTCGTTGCGCAACATGCGTTCCCGAACAAAAAGCAGGTTGTCGTCCCGTTCCCGTGCGCGGTGCGACAAAAACAGTTCGTTGCATACGCGATCAACGTCCGCGGGACTGGGAGCGCCATCTTTAGAAATCGCCTGGCATAGTCGTTGGGTCAGGTATGGGTGACCGCCCGTCCAGTACAAGACCCGCCCTATGAGTTGCTGTCCCTTCTTGGCGTCCATAAACAAACCCTGCGCAAGAGGAGAGGCTTCTTCGACCGTGAAGTCCGATAGTTCCACGCGGACGCCGATATTGAAGGGAGTTGTACGCGTGTCTCGGATCAGATCGGAAGGCGTAGCAACGCCGAGAAGACAAAAAGTCAAGCGGCAGAGTTCCGGGTCGACAGTACGACGATTAAAAAATTCGCGGATGCCAGCGAAGAACTCATCAGTCGAGAAAGGCAGGCTTCGAACAGCATCAATTTCATCTATAAAGATAACTACACGGTCCTTGCGCATTTTGAGAACCACATCTCGAATGGCGCTCGCAAACCGCTGAAAGGGCCCCACGTGCAATCGTGCGTTCCAGAAGCTTTCCAGTTCGTCTTCTAAGTCAAGCTGCTGCCCAATTCGACCAATTAGTCCGTTGTACCACTGGTCTGGAGTTAGGTTCTGACCAAGAGCTGTCAGGTCAAGCAAGGCGACACTGGCTCCTCGCTTGCGCAGACGAGCGGCGGTCTGAACCATGAGCGAAGACTTCCCCATTTGCCTGGGCGTGAGGGCATAACAGATATCACCGGTACACAAACTGGAATACAGGCGTTCGTCCGCGTCCCGCCGTATGTAGCAGGCCGCATCGCGGGGGAGGGTCCCGCCAATGACGAAAAAACTCGGGAGAATTGTTCCAGAGGAACTCACATCAAATGTCGAACCAGGTATCTTTGGTACAACTCGCAGCGCGGTTGCATCTCTTTGGCGGAATCCCCTGCCACAATTCCAGCACTGCGCAAGCGATAAAATTCTTCAGTAGCAGCAGAACGCCGTCCACTCAACAGTCCTCGCATAACTTCGCATAAAACCGGATCTTGCGCGAGCGAAACTAGAATTCGACGTAGATGGTCGCCGAAAGGCCCCTCATCTCGACATGACTGAGCTTCGAAATCGCGGAAGACGATTCCTCGTGAGGCCATTTCGTTGAGGCCACGTCTGGTCAGAAAAGGTTGGCCGCCTAGTAATTTGCAAAACGCGGAAATCTCAGTCGTTCCCTTCAACGGGCATCCATAGCGATCGTTCAGTTCGGTCACCTGCTCCACATTGAAATCGGTTAAGCCGATCCGTGTCCCTACATTAAATGGCGACTGATTCATATCGGTGATGAACATATGCGCCTCGGTCGCATACGCGATCGCCATTGTAAGCTTCTGCCACGGGCCACCAGGATCGAGCGATCGCTCGTTATGCCACGAACGGAATAATCCGAAAACCTCACTGGCGAAATTACAGGCAAACAGGCGATCGACTTCGTCCATTCCCCACACCAGGCGTTTGCCGACTTTAGGAATTATTTCGCGACGCAAGAACCGTTCGAAGTTGGCGCTGGGACCTCGTTTTGGATTCCAACATACATCGATGTCGAGGCTGTGATCCAGTTGATCTGCGATCGACTCCGCTAACGCGCGAAAGAAGCTGTCCGTGGACTCCAGATGTTTGGTATTCAGCTTTTGAAAATCAGTCAATATGACCCGATCTTCATTCTTGCGGGCTTGCTGCAAACCCCGAGCCATGAGCGACGTCTTTCCCATCTGTCGCGCTCCCTTGACCAACACAATGCTGTCCTGCCGGCAAATGGCGGTGAGAAATTCTTCGTCCGTCGAACGCACGACGTAAAACCGCGAATCCAGCGGCACAGCGCCTCCCACTGGCTCCAGCTTGGGCGGTTGCGCCAGGAATGCCTCTGGACGCTGCAGTGCCCCGAGTAGCTCGGCGAAAAGCCCCTCATTCTCGCTCGGTCCATTCCACGTCGCGTATTGAATCCCGTTAAGAATGGCATCGATGTGATCAGGTAGAGATTGCTCGAAGTTGATACGGATAGGAAGAATGCGGGGTTTTCCGGCTTGTTTTTGCGAATACTCATGGGCTAGCTGGATTTCATACCCGAGCATTTCGCTTTGCACTGAGGACGCGGAAATCAAAGGGATTACGACATCTGCGCTGGCGATTCGCTGCTCGATCTCTCTCGCCCAGTGCATGCCGATCTGAAGGTGGCGGTCGATAAATACCTGATAGCCCTCTTGTGCCAGTTTCGCCTCCAACACACGCAGCAACTGCTCATCCAACGGAACGTTTCGTTTGTACAAAAGAATCGTTCTGGTGGCCGATGGACGAATGGAAGCAGTTGGTCGGCGATCAGTCTCCTTCTGTTCCAGGAGTGCCTCCAAATCCGCTTTTATTTCTGAAGCTGACGCGTAGCGATTCTCTCGGCTCTTGTCCAACGCCTTGTTGATGATGCGTTCCATGCCACGAGGAAACTCCGGGTTTACGCTCTTGTAGGGAGCCGGAGGACGGTTCAGGATCGCGTCAAACACCACCGCCGATGTGTCCCCGCGAAATGGCAATGTTCCGCTCGCCATCTCGTACAAAACGATGCCGAAGGAGAAAAGATCAGAACGCAGATCAAGCGCTTCGCCTCGAGCCTGTTCCGGTGACATATAGGCAATCGTGCCGACAAATTGCCCGGGTGCAGTGAGATTGTCATTGGTGCTCTCTGTGGAAGCTGTCTCGGGAGAATGATTCTGGTCTGCACTCAACTTCGCCAGTCCGAAGTCTAAAATCTTCGCATGGCTACGACTGGTCACAAAGATGTTGCCGGGTTTGATGTCGCGATGCACAATCCCACGGCCGTGGGCTGCGTCCAGCCCATCGGCAATTTCGATCGCCAGGCTGATGCATTGCTTGGGTGACAGTGCCTTTGACTGAATCATGGACTTCAGCGTCTGGCCCTCGAGCAATTCCATCGCGATGAAAGAACGGTCTTCGAAGGATCCGAGTTCGTGAATCGTACAGATGTTGGGGTGGTTCAGTGAAGAAGCTGCGCGCGCCTCCTGCTGGAAACGCAGCAAATGCCGAGGGTTGTGGTTCAGGTCATCCGGCAGGAACTTCATGGCCACGTGGCGCTGCAGTAAAGTGTCCTCGGCTTCGTAGACCACGCCCATGCCTCCCGTTCCAATTTTGCGAAGAATGACATAATGATCGACAAGTGCACCGATTAGAGGATCGGGTTTCTTTCCGTTTACTTTGGGGCGCGGATTCTGGATACAAACCGGAAGTGCCGGGTTCCCAATCTCGCCGGAATATAAGTTGAATAGTCTTACCTTTAGCCCATGCTTGACCTCGGTCTCGCCAAGGTCGTGAAGGAACTCGGACCATCTCCCCACATGACTAAGAAAATTCGCCGCGATACCCGACACCAGAATGTGAGTCGCATCCCCACAGTCCATCACTCTCTGAGCCGTGTTGATGCCCTCTCCCAACACATCCATATCCCCAGGCTTTAAAGACCCCTCCACCACGTACACGGGCCCGGAATGCACCCCCATGCGTACCTGCAATTCTGGGCTTTTCTTGAATTCCTTGTAGAGTTCAATCGCGCAGCGCACCGGCGATTCCGGGTTGCCGAGGAAGACTAAGGCTCCCCCGTCGCCGGTCGGCCTGAAAATTAGTTCGTCCCGTCCCTTGGCGCGGGACTATTCCGCACTCTTCTGTACTGTTTGCTGGAATTTGTTAACCAGAGCCTTCGCATGTTCCATCGGAAGTTTGGAATAACCCACGATGTCGAGGAAGAGAACGTGGGCCATCACGATCGACTCGTGCGAGCTAGGACATGTAGCCATTATTGAGGCTCCAGAACGACGGCTTTGGCTGGGGGAAGAGTGGCGCTCTGCCGTTTGTAACGCTTCGACTGGCTGGAAATTATGCCATATTCTACTACATCGAGCCACTCTGCACGATCGCGACTTACACTGCCTACGCGACGCGGCTTTTGCCCAGCCTTGGTTAGCCAGACTACAAACTCGCCTGCTTCAAACAAGAAAGAAAACCAAATTCAATTAACCTTGACACCACCACAACAGGCATATAAACTTCGCCGCTTGTAGAACCTCCCCCGAATTCGGCCCGAGCTCTTGAATTTCTAGTGTGCGCTCCTCACGCGTACTCGAGGTCCTACATGGGTTGCCAAGTCGGGCGCTGTGTTCTGTCGTTAATTGTTCTTTTGGTTTCCTCCCCATCCTTCTCGCAATCAGTTTACGGAACCATTCAGGGCGCCTTGACTTTGGGCCCGGGGCAACCCGTATCGAGGGTTCTGGTGCTGGTTAGTTCGATCGACCAGGGCAACTTACTCAAGTTCACGGCACAGACCGACGACTCCGGCTACTTTATATTTAGCAACCTCCCTTTGGGGTATTACCACCTTCAAACTCACAAGGAAGGGTATAAGTCGCACGATGAGCCTCTGGTTCCGGTATCGGCCGACACGCCATCAGAGGTAAACGTGAAGCTCACCCAAGGCGATGCGGCGGAAAAGGAAGTCGGCGATGGGTCGGCCGTCTCTATCTTGAAACTTGATCGAGCCGACGTCTCTACATCGTTTTCCCGCCGTCAAATCGAGGCACTCCCTATATTTCTGCAAAACGTGTCGCTCTACGCACTGTTGGCTCCAGGGGCGGTGAGATCTGTCAACGTGCTGCCAGATGAACAAAATCCGCAGCGCGGCGTTTATGCGAGCTTGAGCGGGCAGCACTTCAGCGGAACGACGGTCCTGGTAGACGGAACCGTCGATCGAGATCCGCTCCAGGGAATCGTTGTGCTCAATCCCTCCCTCGATTCGGTTTCAGAGTTAAAGGTCACAACGCAAAATTCCGGCGCTGAGTTTGGTCCCGCCACCGGTGGAGTCGTCACCATTCAAACGCGCTCTGGAACAAATGACCTCCACGGTACGATCTTCGGATACCGGCTTTCCGGTTTCGGTCAAGCCAGCGTCCCTGACTTTAGTCAGTCGTCCTTTCTGCTCGGCAACAACCAGAAATTCAACGACTTCGGAGCTTCGTTGGGCGGCCCTTTGATTCGCGATCGCCTCTTCCTGTTTGGTGACTACCGGGGCATTCGGGAATCCGCTAACGGCACAGTCTTACTGACGGTTCCGACAAAGACTGTACATGACACCTGCACGGGTTCGGGCACTGGAACTTGCGATTTGACCGCTTATGAAATTGCGTTCGATCAGGCGAACCCGGGTCAGACGCTTTTCAACCCCACCTTCGCTGGCGGGATCATTCCTAATACCGCTGTGTCCCCGCAAATGGTGAGCTTCCTCGCTATGCTCCCACTCCCGACGAATGACAGCATCACCAATAACTACACCGCTTCAGGCGTGGACTCCTTCGGCAACGACAACTTTGATCTTCGCGGTGACTACGTATTGTCGAGTAAGTTGCGCCAGTTCGCCCGTTACAGCTTTTCGGACTTCCGGGAAACGGGTTCCCCCGCATTTGGTTCCGCCGGAGGCCTGGGCACGAACCCATCGGAATTTGCGGGCGTGATGAGGGATCGTAATCAAGGAATCTCCGCCGGATTCTCACTGACCGTCAATCCGAGTCTCTTGACTGATTTTCGATTTGGTTTTTTCCGGTACAACCTAAGGCTGGATTCCCTCGATAGCGGCACTACCCCGGCCACCGAGGCCGGCATCATCGGCTTGAACCTCAACGGCGACTCTTACACATCGGGATTGCCGGATATCCAATTGGATAATCCAAGTGTCGCCGGGTTGCCCGTAGCCGGCAATCTGGACTTCCTCCGCTTTGGCTACTCTCCGTCCGTGAACACTTGCGACTGTCCACTTCGCGAACGCGAACAACAATTCCAGTTTGTCGACAATTGGACAAAATTCCTCGGCAAACACAACATTCGATTTGGAGCCGATTTCCGATATTTACAGAACTTTCGGCTGAGTAGCGATTCGCGACCAGCAGGACATCTCGAATTCCAAAATTCTACAAAGTCGGGGACGGGCTTTTCGTTAGGCGATTTTCTGATTGGTTCTGTAGCAGCGTTTGATCGCTCCTACAGTAATCCAGATAATCCGGCCGCTCTGAATGCCGGTGAACGCCAAAAAAGAATGTTTTTCTACGGCGAAGACAACTGGAAAGTGTCTAGTCGCCTCAGCGTCAATTTCGGATTGCGTTGGGAAATTTATCTTCCGCAGTCCGTCACGAGTCCCGGCGCCGGTGGCTGGCTGGAACTGGGGAGCGGTGCGACGCCCTTCCAGGACCAATTTCTTGTCGCCGGGCAGGCCGGAACTAATTTGCAGGGCGGCGTGAAAACTACCCTGAAAAATTTCGGCCCGCGCGTTGGTCTTGCCTATCTCATCACCCCGAAGACTGTGATTCGTGCTGGATACGGACGAATGTTCGACCCGGGCTATGCCGGCACAGTTTTTGGAATCGCTGCCACGCAATCTCCACCAGTGAATCTAATCACTACAGTGCAGTCGGGATTCACAATCAACAGTAATGCTGATCCCGGCACCGCAATCCCGCTCGACATATGCGTCCACAACGGCACTTGCACCGTCCCAGGGCTCGTCGTCCCTGCTGCCCCGTTCACAATTAATGACTTATACAACGACAATGGAATCCCCAATCCCAATCTGAGTCAGCCTCCTTTCCAATATCAGCAGGCAAACCTTTATGCCCTTCCGCGACGCTTACAGTTACCTACTGTCGATGGCTGGAACGTGGCTGTACAAAGGCAGCTCGATCACCACACTTACATCGAACTCTCTTACGTAGCCAACAAAGGCACCCACGTGCTCAACGACAGCACAGGTGGGGGTGCCGGTCCGGAAGTCCCTTACTATGATTTGAACCAGCCAACCCTGGTCGGGCTTATCGCTAACAAGAACGCCGTCGGAATTTCCAATTGTCAGGGTGGGAAAAAAACACTTCAAAATAACGTTTACTGCAAGACCAGCCAAGCCTTTCGTACGCCCTTCAATCCGTGGACGTCCAAGGTTCGTTACTTGGGAAACGACGCGTCTAGCAGTTACAACTCCTTGCAGGTGAAGGTCCGACGGCAATTCACTTCAGGCTTCAGCCTCTTGGCGAATTACACCTGGGCAAAAATCGTCGACTTCGACAACCTGTATTATGCAATCGATCCGAGCATCAGCCGCGGCGTGGGCAATTTCGACCGCAAACACAACTTCGAGATGACCAATATTTGGGACTTGCCGTTCGGCAAAGGAAAAACGTTCTTCGGCGACGCGGGGCCTGTTCTGAATCGGGTGGTTGGAGGTTGGTCCCTCGCGGCCATCACCTCCTGGTCAAGTGGATTTCCCTTCACTCCCACCTACATTGGAACCGAATGCAGCGTCGACATCGGAGCCAATAGTTCGCGCGCGTGCCGCCCAAATTTGGTTGGCCCAGTGCACATAACGGGCAATCGCGAACAATATTTTACGACCACAGGCGGCGACAGCTTGCAGGCCAGCTGCGTTATCAGCGGTACGCTTCAACTTTGTCCATCAGACACGCCTAATGCGCTGCAGGGATACGACGGAACTACCGGCGCACCGTTGTTGGGCCAGACGATTGGACCATGGCAGCGACCTGCAGCCGGCCAAATCGGAAACGCCGGACGTAACTCTCTGCGAGGCCCTGGTTTTTTCCAGTCCGATATAGCCATCGCTAAAAACGTCACGATCACAGAACGCGTGAGCGTGCAATTCCGTGCCGATGCGTTCAACATTTTCAACAGGGTTAACCTTGCAAATCCGAATACCAGCGTAGACGCCCCCACTGGAGGTGCAATCACCTCTCTCGCTCTGGGAGCGATACCGAGAGAAATGCAATTCTCTTTGAGGGTGAGTTTCTAGTTTTCGGATTAAGTTCCGTGTGCCATCTAGAGTCGCGTCACGACAAACTGGTTGCGCTCCAGGCCATCGTTCGTCAACCGCCTTCAATGATTTCCTCGGCCCACCGCACCGCGTCCGCGATTGCGCTCACAGTCGCCGGAACTCTTTTCCCGCCATCGAACTGCGCTTCCTGCTCGCAATCAAATAGGATTTCGGCTACCCGATCGGCTACCTAAAGTGCCTGTTTTGGGCAAGACAAAGTACCCAGTTTGACTGGGAAATTCAAAGCGGGGCCAATATGAGATCGTTGATAGGCAGTGTTTTACCCAGTGTTTACGAGGGTTTCGGAAAACCTTTGGTGAGTCCCACTCTCTCCGCCATTTCTCCGATGAGAAATTCTTGACTTGGCAACGACTGACTGTCGGTAAGTTGTGACCCGGCGCGCTCGGCGTGCCAAGAATCTGTTCCGTGTGCGAAGGATAGGCGGATCTTCCCTCTCTACTTCACTTCAGATTCAGGAGGGCGGCGATGCCGTTGACATGTTGCCCGAAATCACCTGTTTCTGGGCAGCAGAGCAGCGGGTGGTGCGACCCCTTAAATTCAGGTGCTTGTAATGCCGGCGGTGAAGGGGATTTTGGGCAGTTTGTGCCACTCCCAGCACGTCGACAAAACCAAGACGAGGTAATTCCTCGGCAAACTTCCCAGAAGCCGACTTCTGGGGAGTCAGCGAGAATTCATCTGGCGGATCGGGACTCTTCGCCCGGCATAACTTCCAAGTTGCCCGGCATCCAGACGAGTTGAGGATAACGCCCTCCAGTGCGATTCATCTATGCGTATCGCACGCGGCGGACGAGCTCTGCGCAAGTGGATGGTTATCTAAAGGCGTTGTGACGGTCGCGCGATCCGGAAATAATTGTACTCATTGATACAACTCTGCCGTGACGAATGGCGAAATAGAATCCTGCTGGTCAAACCCGCCAACGACAAGTACCATGCCGTTCTGGAGCAGCGTTGACGAATGTCCAGACCGATCGGATTCAGTTATACCGGCGGGCGAGAACGAACTGGTGGCTGGGTCATAGATTTCGGCAGCCTTGCTTCCGCCGCCAACCACAAGCACGGTTCCATTTTGAAGCAATGTCGCGGTATGTAACTGCCGTGCCACCTTCATGGAACCTGCAGCTAGAAAGGAACCGGTATTCGGGTCGTAGATTTCAGCCGTGTTAGAGCCGGCGTCAGTCTGGTCGAAGGCCCCACCAATGATCAGCACTCTCCCATCGGGAAGTAATGTCGCCCTATGAGCGCCGCGTGCCGACGTCATGTTTCCCGTCGCACTGAAAGCGCCTGTCAACGGATCGTAAAGTTCGGCAGTGGCGATAGGACTCGATGACGTCCAGCCGCCGGTGATGAGAACTCTACCATCGGTTAGTAAAGTTGCAGTATGCCCGATTCGGCCTGCCGTCATATTTCCGACGACGGTAAATGCGCCTGTTGCCTGGTCAAAAACTTCAGCAGACGACAAGCCATCGCCAAGCTGGGAGGGTCCTTCGTCGGTCTTTCCGCCGCCGGCTATGAGCACTTTCCCATCCGTCAGAAGTGTTGCGGTGTGTCCTCCGCGCTGCTCTGCCATACTGCCAGTTAGTTGAAAAGAACCGGCGGAATGATTGTAGAGTTCCGCACTGTTCACTGCCGGCGAGGGATCCATGTCAGAACAGGTGGACTTATCGTAGGTGAAACCTCCTGTGATCAGTACATCTCCATTCACGAGTTGCGTTGAGGTTTGGGCGTAGCGTTGAACGATCATGTTGCCAGTAAAAGCAAACGACCCCAAGTCCGGGTCGTAGAGTTCGGCGGAATCTGTTCCGGCGAGGCAATAGGCCTCATAGATGAAGCCTCCGGCTACGAGTACCTTTCCATTTGGCAGCAACGTCGCGGTGTGTAGAGCTCGGGGCTTCTGCGTGTCTCCAACGGGATAGAACGGGGACGCGGTAGGGCTCACCACTGCAACAGCAGTGGCGCGATAATTGGCATCGACAGTCGATGTCGCAACTATGTGGTAGATGCCTTCAGTGGAAGGTGCGGTGTAAACTCCGGCACTGTTGATGCTTCCTGCATCCGGTTCCTGGATGGTCCAGGTCACTTCAGTATTTTCCAGACCCTGCAGCGTTGCACTGAACGTGCTACTCACGCCAGGCTTGATATCAATAGCGTCGGGAACAATCAACAATGTAGCCAAGGGGAGTGTAACCACCGCGGTTCCAGACTTCGTGGGCACGGCGTTGCTGGTGGCTGTGACGTCAATTGTGCCGCCGCTTCCAAGAGCCGAAGGTGCGGTATACAGGCCCGTGCTGTCAATGCTGCCGAAGCCGCTGGGTACGCTCCACGTTACAGTTTGGTCCCGCGCACCCGATACCTGCGCCGTAAACTGCACGGTTTGGCCCAGATACACGGTTGCCGTGGCAGGAGTAACCGTCACGCTTGCACTTGGGCCTGGGTTATTTGGCGCCGTGTATGACGACCCGCAGCCGGTCGAGACGAGGACTGCGCCCAGCGTGGTCACTAATAAGAGGAGACACTCGATCTTGACTAAACGCATTTTTCACCTCGCCCGATTCGCAAGCACCACAAGCGGTGACGCCTCAGTTGTGTTTGACCAAAATCGTGGAATCGACGTCAGCGCCTCGGATTGACGGGCGAGATTCCCATGAACTTTCTTTGTTGGCAACCCTCCGCGCTTCAATTCCTCTTCAACTTCTCTTCAAGTGCCAAATGCCTGTAAAAAAAGGAGTTCCGTTGTACGGATGGGCATCTTTTGACGCTTTTCGTGCCTCCGTCTAGTCCGCGGCTGCTACTTTCCCGCTTTTTCCCGTTTCAACTTCACGTTGGCTATCCCGTTAACCCGCACGAAAGCGAATTGCATTCATGAGAGCCAGTTGCCATCGAGGAAGAATCTGGATGCAAGCAACTTTTCCAGACGCTTGTGTGGGTTACATCCAAGGTGGAGGGACGAAATCAGGGAACTCTGTTTCCTGGACGACTTTGTGCCAGCCGATCATCTGTGCCCTTAAAGGTCATTTCGCTTTAGGAAGAGAGCGATTCTGGCCTCAAAACGCAGACTCAAACCCGAATTTGGAGATTGCGCGGTGGCGTCGTCCCGAATGCTCGGCCGAATCAGTGCTGCCAATGAGATTTTGGTGGCAAGGTGCACAGTCCACCTTCAACCCAATCTTTTAAAAACTTAGCTTTAAAGCGAATTGCAGATTCCGCGGCGACTGCGTGCCGCCTGCCATTCCGAACAGCGGACTGTGCAAGTTGCTATTGCTTCCGATCAAGAAGTTTGTGTGATTAAAGACGTCGAAGGCTTCGGTCCTAAATTGCAGGCGATATTTGTCAGAAAATGCGAAGGTTTTGGAAAGTGACATGTCAGCCGACCAGTAACCTGGGCCGATAAATGTATTCCTGCCAAGATTGCTTGCACACCCCAAACACGGCGCAGAAAAGAAGTTGTCAGGCAGATTGAACCCGTTAGCCCACTGCGCGTGTGTCGTGTGAATGTGATCTGCCATCGCATTGGGTCGGTCATTTTTTTCGCCATCAAGGTTGTAATCGCCACGGACATTCTCGCAATTCTGTGGATTGAACATGGCGGCGCTGCAGGCGTTTGGGGATCCATCTTTGGGTTGGAGCTGAGATGCCCGCAAATCGAATGGAGACCAGTGTGCTCCGCTTTGAAATGACCATATGCCGTTCCACTGCCACCCCCCCAGCATTCTCGCGCTCATAGCGTGGCTGTTTCGAAAAAAGGGCAGTTCCCAAATGTAGTTAAACGTAAGGCGATGGCGAATATCGAATACTGAATTACCGCGATCAAGGCCGGGCTGAGTCTGGTCTGTTGTTATCCCATCTCCGGCGGCAGAACCATTCACAGTTGTAAAACTGCTTTGCCAAGACGAACCATCATCAATGGAGTGGCTGTAGGTGTAGTTTCCTCCAAACTGCAAACCGCGGGAGAGTTGCTTTCTTACCGAGACCTGCATGCTGTGATAAATAGATGATGCAGAATTCTGCCAAACCCGCAGACGTCCGTAATTCGGATTTAATTGTCCTGTTGGATTGATTTCCTCTCCATTTTCCGATCTGTTCGTATTCACCTGGCTGCACAACTTACGGCCAAAGTTGTCGGTCGCGCAGGTTCCCTCCGGCAGAAGTCCTCCCGGGATGCGATTCACGTCCTCGGCGCGAAAGAGATTCCGTCCCGCTGTGCCCACGTAATTAAATTCCACCGTCAGTTTCGGACGCAGTTCGCGTTGCAGGCCGAAAAACCAGTTTTCTACGTATGGGTCGTGAAAGCCTCCAGGGAACACAATCGCCGTGAAGCCCGAGGTCTGGGGATTGGCCGGGTCCCATCCCGAGATGTTCCCTGTGGCCTGGGCCCCCGTACCGGAGTGCTGGGCTGATGGTGCCGGGCCAATAAAAGTAGGTTGTGAGCCGTCCACTGGGCCATAGATTAAATTGGCGTTCGGGTTGCCCTCCAAAAAGTTAGAGATCTGGTTGAGAGAGTAATACGGAGGATTCCAGCGCGTAAGAGACAAGCGCTTCTGGAGATTGCCCTCGTAAGAAATTCCGAATCCCCCCCGTAGCGACGTCTTGCCGTTACCGAATACATCCCAGGCGAACCCAAGTCGTGGGCCTAAATCATCGTGATCTGCAGGACCTAAATTTTTGGCGGCGGCAAAGCCGCCTGGTCCGCACTCCCCTGCTAACGTGGCCTTTGGATCTCCCGGGCACGGAACGTTGGCGTCCTTAATCTGTCCTGCACCGGTTGTGATGTTGTCGATGAAGTTGCTGCCTGGGCCTCTTATGAATGTCGTAGCCAGGTTGTTTAGTTCAGTGCTGCGTGTGTGCAGGTCGTAACGAATGCCAAGGCTCAAAGTAAGCCCTCGGAATATCTTCCAGTCGTCCTGGAGAAAAATCCCTACGTCCCAGTTTCGCCAATGGCGAATGCTGGTCGCGAGCTGTGCCTGCTTTCCGGTCGCGAATCCCGGATCGACTCCAGCGTCCTCAGAATAAGGAGCGTCGATGGCGAAAAACAGAGGATCAAAAAAAGAATAAGTCGGAAGCCCCGCATCCATCTCGCTATTTTCGATATTGCGCCGCAGTTCGCTACCGACCTTCAAGTTGTGCTTTCCATGAGCAATGGAGAGCATGTCGTTGTAACTATATATATTTTCCCGGGTGCTCTGTGGATTACCAACATCGGGTCCGAACCCCTGAGTACCATCATCAAAAACGACGCCAGGTACACCTGGCAATGGAACTTTAATCACGCTGTCGTTCTGCGCATATCCTGCCCGAAACTCGTTTAGCAAATAGGGAGAGAAGGTGTGGATGAAGCTGATCTGGAAACTGGGAGTAGTCAGGGTGGATGGGCTTGTGAAGCCGCGAAGACCGTTGAGGTCACTGTACTTGTCCCCGGACCGCGCCCAATTGAATTGGCTGAAGAAACGGTTATTCGAGTTCAAGTTGTAGTCCAGTCGGAATGATGTTTCATTGCCATCAAAGAGATTCCCGTCTAATTGAGACTTATCCGGACTGATCGTGATGTCCCCAAATTCACCATCGCGGTTGAATGCGCCTCGCGTGGGCGTGCGGTATGGTGAACCGCCCTGGCATCCGCCCGATGATACGGGAGAATTCATCCGGTCGATGTCCGCTTGTTCTACACCAATGAGGGCGGCAAACTTCCTTGAGATCGCGCCGGGCGTCGCAGTCGCACCATCGGTGTTCGCGGGACAAAGATAGTCCGCAAAGGTCGGAAACCGGCTGCCGAACGAGGTGCCGATGTATTGGCGCAAGGTTGCGAAAGGCATACCGGGACCCGTTGGCGGGAAATGCGAATATAGGAGAGCAGATACCGAGTTCGGAAACTCCGAGATCGTAGCGGACCGGAATTGTGCGGACTCCGTATGAACTGGGCCAGGAGAAGAGGTAAGAAATCTCTCTCCCTGATAGGCAGCCAGAAAGAAAAGTTTGTCCTTCTTTAACGGTCCGCTGAGTGCCATCCCAAATTGATTGAGGCGCAGCGGCGATCTCTTGCGATCGGCGGGATCGGGATAATCGTTGGCAAAAAAGGGATTAGCATCTAATAAGTCGTTACGAAGAAAATCCCATCCGCTGCCATGGAGACGATTGGTACCTGACTTGGTGATCAGGTTTGTAACTGCACCTGCGCTGCTTCCGAACTCCGCCGCATTGTTCAACGTCAAGACCTGGAATTCTTCGACAGTATCGAGAATGGGTTGATTGACGGGTCCGCCACTCATTCCTTTATTGTCGATCCCATTGATCAGGAATCCGTTGAAGCTCTCTCTTACCCCGTTTACGACAGTGTTGGCACCATTTTCAAACATGATCCCTCGCACGTTAGTGGCGCCGGGCTGATATTGAATCAGGTCGTATACATTGCGCCCGTTTAGCGGAAGGTTCGGGATTTGAGCGGAATTCACCGTGTAGGACACCCGGGAATTTTCTGTGTTTACGAGTCGGGCGGCGTCAGTCACTTCAATCGTTTCGGAGCGCTTTCCTAGGACGAGTTTGAAGTCGACCCGCAACACAGTACCGCCGTTCAAAACAAGGTTCGTCGCGACCTCTGTTTTAAATCCCGTCATTTCGACTCGGATAAGGTATGAACCTACAAGCAACTCCGAGGCCGTGTAGATTCCTGCGTCGTTGCTTTCAGAATCAGCCTCGTATCCCGTAGCCAAATTGCTGACATGCACGCCAGCATGAGCCACGATCGCGCCGCTTTGCTCTGTGACTATGCCTGTTATTTGCCCATTCTGAACTTGTGCAATTGCAGGAGGCAAAGAGAGCGAACAAACAACAGTCACGAAGGTCAAGGCTTTTCTCACAAGAAGCCCAAACCGTGGAGCATTTTTTGAAAACGAGGCTCGGCGCGCAGTGGGTCGAATTCTTCGTAAACTGGGAGCCAGAAAATCAGATAAGGATCCCGCATTCGGTATCCTTTTTCCAACGCTTTAAGCGCTTCTTCCCGCATTCCCAAGTGCATGTAACACCGGGCAATAGCGGTGAAACCGTACTTGTCGTGCAACAAAATTTCCAGCTTGCGCTGCCAGTAAGCTCGCACACCCCCCGAGGCGAAGGCCCGCCTGAGTTCTGGAGCTCCCTCATCGCCAGCAGCAATCGCCTTCTCGTACTCACCTTTTTGCTCCCAACTCACTGACAGTCGCCAGGACGCTGGAGCAAAAGCAGGATTAGCCTCAGCGGTCCCGAGGATGCTTCGCAACGCCTCATCGTACTGGCGGGAGCTGAAGTAGACATGCCAAGCGAATGAGTTCGTCAAAACCGACATTGGGTCCAAAGCATTCGCCAGCCTGATTTGCTCGATGGCTTCCTCGGATTTGCCATGGTGCGCGAGCATGTTGGCGAATAACGCGTGGGACAACCCATAGCTAGGACGCGCTTCGATCGAACGCCGGAAGTATGCCTCCGACTGCGGCGGATTCCAGTCATAAAGAAAGGAAACAATTCCGAGTACCATGAGAGCTTGCGCTTGTGACTTGTCGATCGCCAATGCCTTGTTTGCCGCATCTTTAGCCGCTGGAAAGTTCTCGAAGTCACCGAGCACCGCCATTGTGTGCAGTGCATCCGCGAGCCCGGCCCATAATTCGGCATTGTTCGGGTCCAAATGAATGGCCTGTGTAAACGTGTCGCGCGCGCGCGCAGCATCAAGCTGACTCAAAAAATAAGAACCTTTGAAGTAGAGGATCGCGACTTCCGGGTTAACCGGATGCTGCCGAGCGAGCTCGGCTTGTTCTTTTGGCGTCAGGCGGGCCGAGATCCGCTCGGCGATCTCCCGCGCCACTTCGCCCTGTACGGTCAGCGCGTCGCTCAATTCCCGGTCGTAGCTTTGTGCCCACAAGTGTCGATCCGAGGCCGCATGAATCAGTTGAGCAGTGATGCGTACCTTACTGCCCGCGCGGACTACCGATCCTTCAACAAGGGCATCCACTCCTAGCTCACGCGCAATCTGAGCCGCGGGCTTGCGAGTTCCAAGATAGGCCATGGCAGACGTTCGCGAGATGACCCTCAGTGAACTTATCCGGGCCAGGTTTGTGATGAGTTCGTCGGTCATTCCATCTGCGAAGAACTGTTGCTCCGGATCGCTTGAAAGGTTCAGCAGGGGAAGAACCGCGATTGATTTGACCTCGGGCGGCGCTCCATTCTCTGCGGATCTCACCCTTGGCAGCCAGCCACGAAAATTCGCTCCAATGAGGGCAAGAAGAACAGCGACGGCAAAACACACAACGACAGCTGCATAGAAGAACCGAGATCTCAATGGCAAGATCGCCAACGGTTCAGCAGGTTCTATTTGCGGTAGTGCAGGAGATTCAGGCGCTGGTTCCGGGTCCACCGAAGTGACCTGCGCAATAAAACGATAGCCGCGGCGGGGCAGCGTTTCGACGTAACAAGGTTCGCCGGCGGAATCATTAAGAATTTCCCGAATCTTGTTGATCGCAGTTCCAAGACTGTGGTCGAAGTCAACAAAGGTGTCGGTCGACCACAGCTTCTGGCAAATCTCTTCCCGCGTGACCAGTTCGCCCGGTCGTTCCAGGAGGATTGCGAGTAGTTGAAACGGTTGCGCCTGCAAACGGAGCCGTCTCCCCTCCTTTCGCAACTCTCTCGCGTGCAAGTCTACTTCGTAGGGCCCAAAACGGAGGCGACGTCGCGGAGAGACAGAAGGGGGCATACACACTACTTAGCCAGCGGCGTCGAGAGTAGCAGGGGCACACGAAGCGCGTCAAACATAGGTGCGCCCAGCGGCCCCAACAACTCACTTACTCCCAATGATTTATCTAGTGAATAAGAGTTGAAGAAGAGTTGAAGTCGAATTTAAACGCGATGCATGGCACAAATCCGCAAACTGAGCGAGTGTTCTCCAGCGATCGAATCCTTTCGCAGGAAGCCTTCAAGTTTCACCCTTCGCCGGGAATGCATAGCTAGATCGAAACAAGGAGCTTTATGAAAACAGGAATAGGCAGGTTAGTCGTATTCGCCCTGTTCATCGTAGTCGCGTCGGTAGCACTGTTCGGAAGGGATTCCCACTCTGCGAGAGTTAACCCTCAAAGTGGCGGTCAAACTGGCTATCAATGGACTTCGGTCGGGCCGAGCCCTCCGGCAATTCCAGCCGCCATCGCTTCACATCCGGCTTCACGCACAATCTATATCGGCAGCATTGGTGGAGGCGTTCTCAAGAGCACGAACGGCGGCGCTACCTTCAAAGCGCTCAGCAGTCTTCCCACCTCTGAGGTGATGTCGATGGTCATGGATCCCGGCAATCCGAATATCGTCTACGCCGGCGGATTCAAGACGACCGATGGTGGGGCAACATGGGCCGCACAGTCAGACGGCGGAGGCTTTGCTATGGTGATGGATCCGACCAACTCCAACATCATCTATTCGTCATTTACTGGCGTTAGCAAGACAATCGACGGCGGCGAGACCTGGCAATCAGTCTCCAATGGTCTGGGGTCGACTCAAATATTCTCTCTCGCGATAAACCCTTTCAATCCTAGCGTAATATTCGCCGGCAGCACGGGTGACGGCGCTTTCAAATCTGCCGACGGTGGCAACAGTTGGACGCCCGTCTCTATCGACTCGACGGTTTACGGACTGCTGGTCGATCCTGACGACGGCAACATCGTTTATGCGGGATCCAATGGCGATGGCGTGTACAAAAGTACGGATGGAGGCAATACCTTCGCGCGCATCGGCTCACCAACAGTGGGCGTTGTTTTGTCGATCGTTAAGAGTGGCGACAAGCTATATGCCGGCACTGCTGGCGGCGGCGTCTCCGTAAGCGACGACGGCGGTGTCACATGGAGAAATGCCGGCGTTCCCAAGAGCATGGCTCTTATGCTCAGCGTCGATAGCGAAGGCTCCGTCTACGCAGGGACGAACTTTCACGGAGCGTTTGTACTCCCGACTCACAATCAAGTGAAGTGGCATCGGCTTGCCTGGAAGCAGCTTAAGACTTGCGCGTGTCAACAGGGCCACGCGCTGGCAGTAGATCCGGCCGACTCCAATCATGTATTTTTCACCACCAACGACGGCGGCATTCTAGTGACTGAAGATGGCGGCACTACTTGGAAAGACGCTGGTACGAATGGCTTCGTCGCGCGTGCTCCCCGCGGAGTGGCTTTCGACCCGCAAGACACGCGGCGTGTGTATGCAGGATCAGCCGGGGGAGGCTTCTTTAAGTCTGTGGATCACGGCAGACACTGGAAGCGACGACGGTTTGGATGGAGCACAAACTATTCGACTGGGGTCGCAGTCGACCCGTTTGACCACTCCATCTATATCGCAACCATAGGTAATCTTGGCATCCCGACAGACGGTATCTGGAAGAGCACCGACTTTGGCGAAACCTTCAACCGCATTGACCGCGCTCCTAACGCTCCTCCGGATCAGTTTCTGGATTTGAGCGGTCGCGGGATCACAGTCGATCCACACCGCCATGGGACCGTGTATTTCGCCGACCGCACGGGCGGCACATGGCGCTCTCAGGACGCGGGTGCAAGTTGGTACAACGTCGACGCAACCGGTGCATTCAGCATAACCGTGGATCCCACCGACTCGAACATCGTCTATGTGGGGGCGTCTGACGAAACTGGGGTGCTCAAGAGCGTGGATGGAGGCTCATCATTTGTCCCCAAGAACGTTGGACTGCCGGGAATACAATCACCGCGTACGGGCTCGGTCCAGATCACCCCGGGAAACTCCAACGTCATATACGTAGGCACTCAGGGTGGCGGAATATTCCAGAGTGACGACGCCGGGGAGACCTGGTATGCCATCAACCCAGGACTCCTTGATTTGAACGTGTCCGGTTTCGTCTTAGCCCCCGGCTCTCCGAACAGTTTGTACGCGGCTACTTTCTCGTCTGTCTTCAAAACAAGGACTGCACCCTAGCTTAGAGGCGATGGGCAGAGTCTCAGCGCCTGAACCAGGCGCAAACCGTTTCGAAACAAACACCTGATCGTTCCGGTCACCCACCGGGAGGAGAAAATATGCGCACCTTTGAATTACTTCATTCGTGGAAGAAATACACTCTATTGGCCGTCCTCTTGTCGTGCGTTCCTCTTCTACGTGCTCAATGGACCGCCGTCGTAGGGGCTCAGAGCCCCGACCAGGCAAGGCAAGCACTCGCTTTTCTGCCAAACGAGATGTGGATTCACGCGGGTGACAATATCACTTTGACCGTTGTTACGAACGAACCTCACACAGTTACGTTCCTTACGGCGAACCAGATCCGGAATCCATTCTCGGTCGGCTGCCCCGGTTACTCTACTAGTCCAGCAACGGTCGATGGCTCAACCTGCGTGAGCAGTCCTCCCCTTGCGGGCGGTCAAACGTTCACGGTGATATTCCCGGTTACGGGGAATTTTAAAATTGCCTGCTTATTCCATGAAAACATGTCTGGTGCAGTTCATGTTCTCGACTTATCCCAACCGCTTCCACACGATCAGGCTTTTTATGACAAGCAGGCCAACGCGGACCGTATCGCCATGCTGACCGATATGCATGATGATTTACACCATGTACCTTTCTCGGCCGGCAACCAAGTGAGCGCCGGTTTGGGCGAAATCATTGCCACCGGCGGCGGCACACGGACGCTTTCGATCATGCGGTTCATGCAGCATAAAGTTACGATCCGCGCAGGCGACACGGTGGAATGGACGATTGGTGATTCCATTACGCCCCACACCATTACCTTTGGAATTGAACCGGAGGACGTAGTAGATCCATCAGCCAACGTAACCGTTGACCCTGACGGTGCGCGTCACGCCATCATCAATTCGACCTCCGACAACGTCCACTCAGGTTTCATCCAAACCGCCCCCCAGGACCGAATTGGGCTTGCGCAAGCACCGCTTGGCACAACTCGTTTTAGAGTAACCTTCACCAAAGCCGCCATCTATCGTTACAAGTGTGCGTTGCATGACGGGCTCGGCATGAAAGGGACAGTAGTTGTACTTCCTTAATCGACGACGGCTATTCCGCGGCGCTCGGAGAAACGTCGCTAACTCATTTTGCTGCTCAACGGCAAGGCCGACGTGATGATGTATGAGCGGGACGAAATTGCCACTGACAACTTGCCGCTCGCGAACCTTAAAGTGAAGGCCCATCTCAACGTTTGGCAGAGGTGCCGACAACGCCTCAGACTTGTCCCACCTTATCCGCTCGGGGAGGCTAGGCTTTCCAGACTAAAGTGTGCGGCGATATCGAAGCCCAACTCGTTTCGCCGTGGCTTCCAGGAAACCGAGCGTTTTCCTCGTTCCCTTCCCGGCCATAAGAACAACCATGTCCTGTGAGGCGCGATTCGATAGTAGCCATTTGGATCGTTACATGATCTTGCGACGTCAAACACATTCAGGCCGAGGCTGACGATCCGTTGTCTAACGGTCGGCCACTCGGAAAGTAGCCAGAGACGCGCGTCGAGAACATTAGCCTGTGACTGAACCACCATACTGGCGCGGCGTAGGAGGCCGCCAGTATGGCGCATCGGAAAACATCGAAACGCTCCAAGGCAAGAACAATGCTTCGACTAGCCGATCTAGAGCAGTCGAAGAATGCGGTTCTCCACTCGTTCGGCGCAGCCAGTTCGCAAGAGTCATACGGTCATGCTATCGACGAGTTTATCGGGTGGTATTGCTCCGAACCGCGTCTTTCATTCAACCGAACTGTTGTCCTTCGCTACCGGTTCTTTCTCGAACAGAAAAACCTCGCGCCCTCCACGATCAATGTCCGCTTGGCCGCTGTGAGGCGTCTTGCCTATGAAGCCTCTGATACGGGCCTTCTGAGTCCAGACCTAGCGGCAGGAATCCGTCGCGTCAAAGGTGCCAAGCGTCTCGGTGTTCGGATCGGTAATTGGTTGACCATCGATCAGTCCAGAACCTTGCTCAGTAAACCGTCAGACAGCCTCCGAAGCAAACGCGATCGGGCGATTCTGGCACTGCTGGTTGGATGCGGCCTGAGACGGGCGGAACTAGTGGGACTCAGGACGGGAGATTTTCAGGTCCGCGAAGATCATTGCGTGATTGCTGACCTGGTTGGCAAGGGAAAGCACATCCGTACCGTTCCAGTTCCCTTGTGGGCGAAACGCGCCGTCGATGAGCGGATTGGGGCGGCTGCCATCACCGACGGGACGATCTTCCGCCGAGTAAGTCGGCTAGATAAGATCTGGGAGACGGAATCACGCCCAAAGCAATCTGGCACGTGGTAAGAGCGGCCGCCAAACGTGCCGACATCAAGAATCTGGCTCCTCATGATTTGCGTCGCACCTGTGCTCGATTATGCCATCTGGCGGGCGGAGAACTTGAGCAAATTCAGTTTTTGCTTGGACGTGCTTCGGTTCAGACAACGGAGCGTTATCTGGGCTGCAAGCAGAAACTCAGCCACGCGGTGAACGACAACCTTGGACTGGAAGACACCTGACAGGGTGGTTATGGCCCCTAAGCCGACTTCTGGCTCCAATACCTTCCAGATTGGTTGGCATCCTAGTTTTCAATGCGCGCAATCACCTGTTCCAACAGTTATCATGAGACTGCGCTGGCGTCTGGCACTCCGCGCTGTTAGGGCAGGGGGCGCAACACCGTATTGAACAGATAAGGATCTTGAAAGTCGGTTTTATCTCCAGCCTGTTTCCCTTTCACGGGTAGAATCCGCCCGGCCAAAGGCTTGTTCCATTTAAATGCGAGTGAGGCAATATCGGAGAAAATGCGTTCGATTTGCTCGACTGAGATATCGCCCGGCAGTGGAACCGTGTCTAAGCCAGTCGCGCAAACGGATGAATACGCGAGAAGAGAGTCTACGTCGTAGGTAGACTCGGCCCATCGCTGGGCGAGGAGTTTGTCTTCCAGAACGGGTAGCATGAGCCCGGAGTATCCCACCTGACGGACGGCAACCGCCTTTTCTGCGGTCGTGATAATTCTGGCAGCAGTCAAGGTCCCGCTGGAGCCGAAGCGGGCTCCGGTAAACGCTTCGATCGCGGCTGCGATCGACACATCACCAAGCGAAGTAGCCGTGGGATCCAGACCAAGATACGTCCAGCCTGTGGCCGCTGCGACTGTGTTTCCGACCGAATCGGCTACTTTGGCGTGCACACTCAAGGCAGCCGTAAGATCAGAGATGGCAGCTTCGACGTTGCCCTTGTCTTTTGCGAACACATCCCGAACCAGGTTAGCCGTTTCGAAGCCAAGTGCAAATTGATGTCCGTTGCTGTTGTGGTAGGAGCCCGGATAAAAGGGAGTGTAAGGCTTGAGCATCGCAGGGATGGCGAAATTGAAATTGCCCTGACCACGCGGGCTATTTTCTGCGACGTACTTAACCAGCTCAGCGGAGCGGCGAATCGAGTTCCAATGGATGCCTCCCTCGTCAGCAACGATAGCGCTGGCGTTAAGGTGGGGTACGGTCGAGAGCACGCGCTCAAGAAGGTGCATCGTCGATGGATCATCGGAATCGTGCAGCGCGGCGGGGCCAATGTTCGCGCTGAAATTCTCTTTTACGGAAAGGTCATCCAAATTCTTGAGAAAGGCGAGCGCCTGTTCTTCCGATAGCCCCGAAACAAGCTCGGCGAGAGGTTGAGTCGTAATGCGAACGGTTTGGACTTCGTATCCCTTCGATTTGAATTCTGATTCCGCCCGACGAAGGATGACTAACGTGTCTTCGATCTGCTGCAAAAAGTTCGTACGGTCAAGCCGAACAAAGGCAGTGATAGCGCGAACCTTTGGATTGGGCTTTTCCGGGACGACCTCTGAGAAAAGGCAAACAGAGCTGAGCAGAAGCAGTGCGAGCGCGATGCGCTTCATTTTGACCTCATGCGATATCGAGCGAAGAAGTGTAGCATGCTGGTTGGATGCCTTTGTTGGCGAGATTCTTTATCACACCAGTCCAGATTCCAAGGTGATCATCGCGATTGAGTGGACGAGAATGCTCGCAAACTCGGGAACTATCCAGAAACGGGCTTCGAGGAAGTGCGCGAGCGATAGATCGCCTCCAAGGAACGCAAAGAGGCGCACTGCCTGCCCACGCCCACAAAGCAGGTATTTATCTGATGTGTCGGTCAAGGGATGGATGTCGGCCGTCAGTCCGTAAAATCAACCTGACATATTCCATTTCAGTCCGAATCCTGCGCGTCGAAACCAGAACAACTGCTCATTGCGACTTCAAGTTTTCGTCGCAGCCTATGAATGATTGCAGTGTGCTGAGAAATCAATTGCTCATGCGTCTCTATTTTGCTGATGAGACGACTAATCTTAGCCTTATGCTCCCGTTTGCAATGAGCGGCATACTTGAGAGTTGTGTGCCCCAAGTGTAGCCCGCCGCAAAGATCACAAGGATAGATATCCATAGCGTCAACGCCGAGTGAACGCGCGTGCATCAGGGCAGTCGGATAATTGGTATGTCGCAACTTCCTATGGCATTTCTGTTCCTCGGTCTCTTTGAACTTCCAGCGTCGCCCTGGCATTTCAATTACCTGTTGGTGTGTCGAAAGCTATACGTTTCGGTACAGCTCAGACGGCCGTTTTCGGCCGCCTGTTTTCATTAGGTTAAGCAGCGTCCTGTGAGACCCCTTTTGGTACGCCGGCCAAGACGCGGCAGATCGTTGTGCGAGAGACATGGTGGATCTTGGCCAACTCGGTAAGACTTCTTCCCAGTTGCCGATCCCGGACGACGGCGGCACGATCGAGTTCGAGCGGGCGCCGACCAATGTGCCGGCCTTCCAGACGTGCCCGGCGCATACCGGCACGAACGCGCTCGATGATTAAACTTCTCTCGAGTTCAGCGACCGCACCGACGATGATGAAGATCGCTCTTCCTAGCGGAGCGGCACTATCGATGTTTTCTCTGAGCGAAACGAAACTCCGAAGGCGTGCCGTCGCCCCGGCCTGGGACAAGGAAAAGATACTCGACGTGGTGTCCCTCAGCGATTCGGGAAATGTTGCGCCGCGAGATTTATATCGGCTCGATCGTGTGGAATAAGTCCCGGTGGTTAAAGGTCCCAGGTTCAAACCGTCGAGTCCGGCGGCCTCGTCCTAAGTCAGAGTGGAAAATCTTCCAATCTCCCGAACTGCGAATCATTACGGACGAGGTCTGGAATCAGGTGCAGCGAAAGAATGCGTGGACCACGGAAAGGTACTCAACCGGGGCCAGAAAAGGGCTGGCAAATCGAGCTTTGAGCGTTCTCTCCATCCTGAGTGGAATTTTGAAATGTGGACTTTGCGGGGCTGCCTTGGTGATTATCAGCGGACGCGGCGGCAAGTATGCCAGGTACGGCTGTTCCCAGCATTTCAATCGGGGGGCGTGCTCCAATGATCTCACCATAAAATCCCAAATCGCCGAAGAATCGTTTTTTGATGAGCTCCAGCGAGTCGCGCTTCAGCCGGAAGCGATCGAAGTTGTGCTGAACGAGTTTACTCGACAGCTTCAGGATGCATTGGATAAAGATACAGGTGAGAGCCAGCAATTGCGTGAGCGGGCACAGAAGTTAGCCAGAGAGCTCGAGAACTTTACGAAAGCCATAGATGAGGGTGTTCCTGCTAAGGCGCTAAGGCAATCTATCAGCGAGCGCGAACGTGAACTTTCGCAGATCAAAGAGAAATTGGCGCATGATAGCCTTGGCAAGGTGAGTCAAGACGTCACCGATCTAAGAAACTTTGCGGTCCAGAAAATCTTTAACGTCGTAGATCTGCTGCGGGTCGACCCTGCGCGTACCAAATACGAACTGGGTAAACACATTGAAGAGCTGCGCATGCTTCCCGGCACGAACCAACACGGAGAGCACTGCCTTGTGGGTGAAGCTTCCTGGAGCTTAATTGGACAAGCCACCCCGCTGCATGTGCGCAACGAGGTGGAAGATCAACGGATGGGTACCGATACCAGGGAACCTCTAGGATTAGAAACAACGTGGAACCGCACACCCGACTCTGGCGTTCGGATGGTTGCGGGGGCTGGATTTGAACCAGCGACCTTTGGGTTATGAGCCCAACGAGCTACCAGACTGCTCCACCCCGCATAAAAATCATAACAGTGTGGTGCAGTCGGGTCAAACGACGCGCATCACCTTCGCGTCGTCGCGCTCGTACGTACGTTCCATTTTCCGGGAAACTGCTCGCCGCAGACCGCGCCGCAAATCCCGCCAACCTTCCGTCCGCAAATCCCGCCGAGCCTTTCGAAACTTCGCCTCGAAGCAGTTTCACCGGCTCACAACCTGCGGCTCACAATCTTGCGGCACGCAATCTTAGCGGCTTACCTTCTTTCGCTCGCACGCATCGACAATCTTCGCCGGATCAATCGCCTCGCGGTCAATCTGCTCTTCCAGAATTTTTCCATCTTTTCCAATCAGAAAATTTACCCGACGTGCCGCTTTGTACTTGTCGACATAAATCCCGTACTCGCGCGTGACTTCCCCGCCCCAATCGCTCAGCAGCGGAAACGTTACGCCGATCTGATCGGCAAAAGCTTTATTGGCGTAAGGGCTGTCCATACTCACACCCAGAACCTGAGTGTCGGCCGCTTCCAGCTTTTTAAGATTCTGCTGGAAGGCCTTCATTTGCGCCGTTCAACCACCCGTGAAAGCAAAGACGTAGAACGCCACGACAACATTGCTCTTGCCGCGATACTGGCTCAGGGAGACTTCTTTCTCCTCCTTGCCATCGACATACTCCAGCTTGAAGTCAGGAGCCATGTCGCCAACCTTTAGCTTCATCGCCTCCGGTTCTTTCTTGTTACTCTGCGCTTTTGTCACGGGACTCAGCATCGCCCCCGCGACCAGCCAAAGCACGAAAATCGTTGCTAGACTTCTTCGTTTCATGAACACCCTCCATCCAATAGCCTAAGCCTAACCCGCCGCGCGCAACCGGTCAAAGCAATGCACCCGCGGAGTGTCCGAATTTGGCGATCGTTTACTGGCTCTAGACACCGACTAACCGTATCCCGGTCCTGCCTGCGGAGCTACAATGTCCCCGGGACCCCAGTTCGATCAGATGAGCATTCAAACTCTGAACGACATTCTTCTCGCGATTTGCGAAAGCGGTCGCGACCGCGTGATGCTTCAACGACAAGTCCTTGGCTGGATCCCAATCTCTTCCTCGGAGCTCTACCGCAACGTAGTCGGCGTTTCCCGAGCGCTGGAATCATGGGGCATCCGCAAGAGCGACCGCGTCGCCATCCTCAGCGAAAATCGCCCGGAATGGACCACCACCGACTTCGCCGCCCTCGCCTTGGGAGCCGTCACAGTTCCCATCTATTCCACGCAGACTGCTGAGCAGACTGCTTTCATCCTTAACGATTCCGGCGCCCGCGTCGTCGCAGTTTCGACTTCCGCCCAACTCGAAAAAGTACTCACCATCCAACGCCACACTCCCGTGGAACGCATCATCGTGATGGACCAGATCGAAACCGCCCATGCCGTCCATATCCAAACATTGATGCTCCAGGGTCCCACCGGCCGCGACCCGGAATTTGTCGCTCGCTCCCGCACCGTCACTGCCGGCGATCTCGCCACCATCATCTACACCTCCGGAACAACGGGCACACCCAAAGGCGCCATGCTGACCCACGGCAACATGGCATCCAACATCGCTTGCTCACTTGAATCATTTGATCTCGGCGAACACGAAGAACTGAGCGTTTCGTTCCTCCCGTTGTCGCATGTCACCGCTCGTCATGTTGATTTCGCTTTGCTTCTCCGTGGCGTGATTCTTGCCTACTGCCCTGACTTGGCGCGTCTGTCCCAGGCACTGATGGAGGTGAAGCCCACAATTTTTGTCGCCGTGCCCCGCGTCTACGAAAAAATCCGTCAACAGGTAATCCTGAAGGCTGTCGGCTTTCCGAAGCATTCTATCTACAACTGGGCCCTCAACATTGGACGAGCGCACCGTCCGGAAATCCTGAACAGCTCGCAGCCAACTTCCCTGCCCTGGAAGATCGCCAATCGGTTGGTCTTCTCCAAAGTGCGCGCCGGGATGGGCGGCCGGGCCTATGAGTTTATTTCCGGGGGCGCCCCATTAGGGCGCGAATTGGCAGAGTGGTTTGCCGACATCGGCGTCCGCATTCATGAAGGCTACGGCCTCACCGAGACCTCGCCCGTCATCGCCGTCAACAATCCCAGGAACCATAAGCTCGGCACGGTCGGCAAACCGCTATCCAACGTCGAAGTTCAAATCGCCGATGACGGAGAGGTTCTCGTTCGCGCTCCTTCCGTCTTTCAGGGATATTGGAATCGCCCCGATGAAACCCGCGACGCCTTCCTGGACGGATGGTTCAAAACCGGAGACATCGGGCACCTCGACAGCGATGGCTTCCTCTCCATCACCGATCGCAAGAAAGATTTGATCAAGACGTCCGGCGGTAAATTTATCGCGCCTCAACCCATCGAAAATTCACTCAAGCTCAATCCTCTGATTGGAACTGCAGTCGTCCTCGGTGACCGCCGCAAGTTTCCCGCGGCGCTCATCTCCCCATACTTCCCGGTGCTCGAGGATTGGGCGCGCGCCAATAAACTCGAGTTCGCTTCCCGCCAGGAACTCGTCGGCCACGCCAAGGTCCAAGCGCTTTACGAAGGCATCGTTGAAGAATTGAACAAGAACCTGGCGCGCTTCGAAAAGTTAAAACGCGTGCTCCTCATTCCGGAGGAATTTTCCGCGGCAGATGGCACCTTAACCCATACTTTCAAAGTCCGCCGCCGCGGAATTGAAACTCGCTACAGCAAATTGATCGACGACATGTACGCGAAGGCCGAATCCAATTCGCAGTAACCACCAAACGGGTTGCTTCTGCAATCTGACTTCTGCAATCTGCAATGGCAGCCTAGCCGCGGCAGCCAAACAAAATCGCCCTCCCCGCCGTACAATATCCCCATGACGGACTCATTCATCATCGCAGGCAAGCAGTTTCAGTCCCGTCTCATCGTCGGGACTGGCAAATATCGATCATTCCAGGAAACAGCCCGCGCCCTCGAAGCCAGCGGCGCCGACATGGTCACCGTCGCTGTCCGCCGGGTCAATCTCGACCGCCGCACCGAATCTCTTCTCGACTACATTGATCTGAACAAATACTTCCTTCTTCCCAACACCGCCGGATGCTACACCGCCGAAGAGACGATTCGCACCGCGCGTCTCGCTCGCGAGGCCGGACTCTCTGATTGGATCAAACTCGAAGTCATCGGCGACCAGGCTACTCTCTATCCCGATATTCAGGCGACGCTTGAGGCCACACGCATACTCGCAAAAGAAGGCTTCACCGTACTCGCCTACACTTCCGACGACATCGTCTTTGCCAAGCGCCTGGTCGATGCAGGCGCGGCAGCCGTCATGCCCCTCGGCGCCCCCATCGGCAGCGGTCTCGGCATCCAGAACGTTGCCAACTTGCGCATCTTGCGCGAGATGATCACCGGCGTTCCGTTGATCGTCGACGCCGGTGTCGGCACAGCCTCCGATGCCGCCATCGCCATGGAACTCGGGTACGACGCGGTCCTCATGAACACCGGCATCGCGGGCGCGCAGGAACCAGTACTGATGGCGGAAGCCATGAAGCACGCCGTCCTCGGTGGCCGCAAAGCCTACTTAGCGGGACGCATGCCCCGCAAACTATACGCCACCGCCAGCTCGCCCCTGGAAGGTGTAGTGCGCTAGAAGTCGTGCGGTTATGTTCGCGCGGTTATGTCTTCCAGTGTCATCCTGAGCATAGCGGGAACTTCACGAAGTGAAGCTCCCGTGGAGTCGAAGGACCCCTACCCGCTCTCCAAAAACAAAACGGGCGACCCAAAGGCCGCCCGCTTCATTTCCAAAGAGCTATCCTTACAGCATCTTCACGCTGTCCACATGAATCTTGTCTCCGTCCACATGTCCTGTAACAGCCACGTGATGGCCGTAGTGGTCTTTCAGTGCGTCAGGATTGTCGACATTTAGAACTTTTTGATCGCCGTCCGTGACGACAACCGGGCTGGCCCCTGCGCCGATGCACTTTTTCGTGCACGCTTCCGCCGAAGCATTGGCTCCCTTGACTCCGCACTTGGAATCGCTTACCCAGCCGTTCACGGTTTTCGCATCACCGGCAAATGCTGCCGACGCGACCAAGAGCACCAGCACAAACGCAAGCAACAGCAGAACAAATTTCCGCATGCCATCCTCCTTAGATTAGTTCCCACACACAACCCGATTCCCCTGCACTTTACCACATCCGGCACAATAATCACCGTCGTGATCTGGCGCAAGCCGCTCACAAAATGCTCGGACTTTCATCGCGTTCGGTGTACCATAGCACGTCCCCGAAAACCTGCCTGGAGAGAAAAAGAATGTCGGTAAGACGTTTTCATTCACCAACACTCCTTGTACTTCTCGCGATCTTCGTACTCTCGCAGATCGGCCTGGCCCAGCCCGCGCCATTGCTCAAATTACAGCGCTCAAAAGCCTACCTGAACCTCGAAACCAACGTCGTTCACGGCCAGGGAATGAATGGGCATCACCTACGGCAAATCCGGAGATGTCTTCAGTTATCCCAACTCCCTTTCCTGTCTCGTTGTCTACAATGACGGCAAGTTCGCGATCGAGAAGCGCGAAGAAAGCACTCTAGGCAAACCAAAAATCAAGCTCGCGGAAGGAACCCTCTCACCCGACGACCTTCAGCACCTCAAGGGAATTCTCGACGACGAATCCCTCCGTAAAATCGTCACACCCAAACCGCCGACACTACCCGACAATGCCGAGGCAGTCCGCGAGATTGAGAGCATCGACGCCCAGATTGACCGCGATGGCAAGTCGCAACGTTTCACCACCATCAAGGAAAGAGTGAAACTCGGGGCTACCGCGAGCAGCGGCGTGACCAACGGTATGGACACTTATTTCGACAACGGAACGCCATTTCAGAAAACTCTGAATCCACTCATCAAGTGGTTCGAGGGTCTGGAAAAGAAAAGCAAATCCGACTTTAAAGGCGCTCCCCCGCAATACTGCGCCCCGATGAACATCGGCTAAACAACATAGGTCAATCTCAATGATGATTCGACGAATGATTCTTCTCTTCACCCTGGGATTCACAGGGATCGTTGCTTCCGCTCAATCGCCAACCCAGCCTCCCATCAAGCTTTTCCTGAATGAAGTTCAACCGGGAGGCCTGGCGTCCTCCCAATACTGCACGCTTGTATTTACCAACCGTCATTTTCATTCCGAGAAGGCCGACATCAAGCACGGGGTGGATTCAAGCCGGAAGATTTACGAAGGACAGCTTTCTGACAACGAATGGAATTCCCTCGTCGCAATTATCGACAGTCCGGCATTTCGCGACATGAAGATTCCCCGCACCGTCCCGCCGCTCATCATGCAGGATACACATCCCTACACCATCTCCGTCGCGCGCGACAACGACTTTCAGAATATGGAGTTCCTGGACAGTAAGAGCCTCAAGCCCTACGAGTCCCAGATCAAGCCCCTCCTGCAATGGTGGAAGCCGATTCGCGGCCGTCACATGGCAGAGTCCACCGCCTCCGCCAGCCCACAGTGCTCCCTCGACAGCAGTCACGCCGTCTACGCGCAGTAAAATGTTTGTTCAACAACACTCCTCAATCTCGTGTCATCCTGGGCGCAGCGAAGAATCTATGCACTAGGCATCGCCCAACTTAGTGTCTCCTCACCCAATGTGTGTCATCTCCCAACTCTGTCATCCTGAGCGTAGCGGGAACTTCACGAAGTGAAGCTCCCGCGGAGTCGAAGGAACCCTACCCGCCATACGAACCAACGTAGCAGCAGGAAATTCTGGCGCCACGACGTTCGTCCGTGATGACCACCCCAAAATGATCGTAAAAAGTTCCCAATCCTCAGCTAGACTTCTCAAGCGAGAACTGGGACTTCTCTCCCATTACAACGATTTCAATTTTCGAACACTAAGGTTGGGTCCGATAAGATTCGGACATTCAGACCAGAAGAGGGACTAATCCACCCTTGCCCCGGCGGCACAAGCTCGATTCATTTCTTATTCTCAGCGCGCCCCACCGGAGGTTTCGCGGGCGGTTCCGGCGCCACAAAGATGACCTCTCCCTTGCGCGTATAGTGCAACTGCTCTCGAGCTTCCTTCTCAATCGCCGCCGGATCAGATTTGAGCAATTTGATCCGTTCCGCATACTCTTCGTTGGCCTTCTGCAAGCGCTCCACTTCACTCTGCAACGATTGCATCTCGGACCGTTTCTGGCGGTAAACCACCATCCCATTGGCGCCGAACATGGCGTGCAGCAGAACCCCAACAGTCAGCAAAATCGTCGCGGCCGTTCCCAATCGCCGCCATTCCCGCGCCAGCCACGACCATCCCGGACGCGTGTTTTCCACCCACCGCGCCGCCACCGCCTCCGCTCTCGGAGCCTGCTCCATCACTGCACGCAGGCTTTCCTCCGGTCGCGGAAAAATTCGAGCTCTTGGCGTTGACCCTAATCGAAGATCCATGCTTTCGCTGCTTTGCTCAACTTTGCGAGGTCGTCTTTACTCCGCGCCTCGCTGTAAACGCGCACCACCGGCTCCGTGCCCGAAAGCCGGTAGCAAACCCACGACCCATCGCTCATTACGAGCTTTAGACCATCCGTTCTCACCACCTGCGCAACTTTACTGCCAGAAAACTCGGCCGGATCAGCACGTAACTTCTCAGTAAACTTCTCTTTCACTTCAGGCGTCAAGCGGAAGTTCTCTCGCAGAGGATAAAAGGAACCAACTTTGACAAATATGTTGGCCAGTTGCTTGCCCAGCGATTCCCCACGCCGCGCTACCATCTCGCAACACAGCAGTCCTGCCAGCACTCCATCCTTCTCCGGAACATGCTTGCGAATCGACAGC
The DNA here is from genome assembly GCA_963822545.1 of uncultured Acidobacteriaceae bacterium. Lineage (GTDB taxonomy): Bacteria > Acidobacteriota > Terriglobia > Terriglobales > Acidobacteriaceae > Acidiflorens. The sequence continues at coordinate 259,427 of CAWGIB010000003.1, read as the reverse complement.
CCCGCGCTTTCTTCTCCACCAATCAGAATTTTGTCCTGTTTGATCAATTCGCCAATGTATTTGAAACCCACGGGCGTCTCGTGAAGCTCGATTTTGTGTTTTTCGGCCAGTGCGTTCACCAGGTTCGTCGTAGCCACCGACTTCCCCACTCCATTCTTCCAACCGCGGGTCTCGACCAGATAATCAAACAGCAGCGCGATCACGTAGTTCGGCTGCAAAAACGTCCCATCTTCGTCCACAATCCCGAACCGGTCAGCGTCTCCGTCAGTCGCGATGCCGATTCCCGCCCCCGTTTGGCGCATTTTCAGTCGCAAATCCTCCAGCAGATGGTCATCCGGCTCCGGAGCATGCCCGCCAAACAATACATCGCGAGTGTCATGCACCGTCGCCACTGACACGCCCAGCCTCCCGCAACAGCGCATCCGAATAACCCCGCGCCGCCCCCCACATCGGATCAAACACGATCTTCACGCCCGACTTCTTGATCACTTCCAGATCGACAATTTCCCGCAATCGCGCCAGATACATGCGTCGCGGATCCATCGGTTCCGGCTCCGCCTTCTTTCCTTCCGGCTTCTTCGAATCTCCATCGAATGCCGCAATCTCCGCCTCGATCGCCTTCGTAACCTCCGGCAACGACGGTGCCCCATCCGGCGTCGAGAACTTGATCCCGTTATATTCCGGCGGATTGTGCGATGCCGTGAAGTTGATCGCGCCATCTGCCTTCGACTGGATCACCGCATATGAAATCGTAGGCGTCGGCGCGGCCTCGGCGATCACCAGCGGCGTGATGCCGTAGCTCCCTAAAATCTCTGCCGCCATCGCGCAAAACGTCTCGCCTAGAAAGCGCGGATCGCGCCCTACAATCACCCTTGCCCCGCTCGGTTTCTTCGACCGGACGTAGCGCGCAATCCCATGCACCGCCCGGTCAACATTCGCGAACGTAAATTCCTCAGCCATCACCGCTCGCCAGCCAGACGTGCCAAATTTAATCTGCGTAGTCATTCCATTCCTCGTATCAATATCTACAAATCCGTCTTCACTTAAGCCCTGTCATCCTGAGCGAAGCGAAGGATCTATGTATGTCTCTTTGCAGCGCCCAACCTTATACTTCCGGAGTAAAGTCTGAAGGCAAGACGCACTCCGCTCCCCGGAGTCCAACGCTAGATTCTATATGACCGACATTAGAGTCGTTTTAACCACTTGTGGTTTGCTGGAAGAAGCGCGCTCCATAGCACATACCTTGGTCGAGCGCCAACTGGCCGCTTGCGTCAACATCGTTCCCCAGGTGGAATCGATCTACCGCTGGAAGGGCGAAGTGGAAACCGCAAGCGAGTTCTTGCTCATCATCAAGACCACCGCAGGCGCCGTCGAACGCCTGCGCACAGCCCTAACTGAATTGCATTCTTACGAAGTCCCTGAATGTATCGAAATCGCTGTCACCGATGGCAGCGCACCCTACCTGAACTGGATTGGAGAATCGGTCAAGTAGCGTCGCCTACTCCACTTTTCGCGCCCGCAGATTCAGCCGCCAATAATCGAGCGTCCACGGCGGATCATCCTGCGCCGCGGCCTCCGCCAGCCGCGATACAAAAGTCCCGCGCAGCGCCTCGCTCGGAAGCAGTTCCAGATGCCGGTGCAAAACAAACGTCCGCAGATATTCCTGAAACTCCTCACTCGTTGGCGCCACAAAAGGTGCCGCCTCAACTCCCGTCTCAACATCCCGGAAGCCGGCATCCCGCAGACGTTCCGCCGTCCCTTCAGCATCCGCAAAAAACCACGGCTCTGAAAAATCTCCGAGCCATTTCGAAAACTCGGGCCCCGATGCCAACTCGCTCACCCGCTCCCGCAAACGCAGAAGATTCGGCCCGCCACCGCACTGTGCATGCAGCCATCCACCCGCCCGCAGCGCCGCAAACAAATTTCTGAATAGGACGTCGTGGTCCCTCACCCAATGAAACGAAGCTGTACTGAAGATTCCGTCGAAACAATCCAGGAAAGGAAGAGCACTCAGATCAGCAGCAACCAAACCAACCTGCCCACCAAAATCTGGCCCGAGCTCCTGCCGCGCATGCCGCACCATGTTGCGCGACAGATCAACCCCAACTACCCGCCCACTCGGCAAACTTTCCAGCAGCAACCGCGTCAGCCTGCCGGTTCCGCAGCCGGCATCGAGCAGGCGCTCGTCCCCGCGCAACCGCAGTTTGCTGAGAACCTTCTGGCCCCACTGAAACTGCGGTGCCGACAGCCGGTGATATTCAGCAGCATTCCACTCGCGAGAATTTACCGGCTCCGCCATCCCCAAACTTCAAATCGCCGCCAGCGCCTGATCGAGGTCATCCAGAATATCTTCCACATCCTCGATGCCCACCGAGATGCGAACCATGCCGTCCGTAATCCCGATCTTCCGCCGCCCCTCAACTCCCACCGCAGCATGCGTCATGGTTGCCGGATGCGAAATTAGCGTCTCAACCCCGCCCAGCGATTCAGCCAGCGAACACACCCGCACCTTCCGCAACATCTTATTCGCGTTCGCGAGCGATCCCGTCTCAAATGAAATCATCGATCCGAATCCATCCATCTGCCGCTTCGCCAGCTTGTGTTGCGGATGGTCCGCCAATCCAGGATAGAACACCTTCTTCACCTTCTTGTGCTTTGCGAGATAGTCCGCCACCTTGCGTCCATTGCTGTCGTGCTGCTTCATGCGCACAGCCAGCGTTTTCACCCCGCGCAAAATCAGCCAGCACTCAAAAGGAGACATGATCGCTCCCGCCGCCTTCTGCAGGAATGCCAGCTTTTCCGCCTGCTCCTGCTTGGTGCAAACAACGACTCCGCCCAGGCCATCGCTGTGCCCGTTCAGAAACTTGGTCGTCGAATGAATCACCATGTCGGCCCCAAACTCAATAGGACGCTGGAAATAAGGCGACATAAACGTATTGTCGACCACCACCTCTACTCCCCGCCGGTGGCTGGCCTCGCTGATCGCTCCCAGATCGCACAACTCCATCAGCGGATTTGTCGGAGTCTCCAGAAAAACCAGCCGCGTATTTTTCTGGATCGCCTTTTCGACATTCTTGACGTTCGAAGTATCCACATACGTAAACGTTAATCCAAAATTCACCAGCACCTGGTTAAACAGCCGAGGCGTCCCCCCATACAGATTGTGCCCCGCCACAATGTGGTCGCCCGACTTGAGCATGGTCGCAACCGCATTGATCGCAGCCATCCCACTGGCGTATACCTTGGCAGCAACTCCGCCTTCGAGCGCCGCCAAATTCGTCTCCAGCCGGTCGCGCGTCGGATTCGATACCCGCGAATACTCGTAGCCCTTATGCTTCCCGATCTCCTGCTGAACGTAAGTAGAAGACGCGTAGATGGGAACGTTAACCGCCCCCGTCGCCGGCTCCGGCTCCTGACCAGCATGAATCGCACGGGTCGCAAAACCCTCTTGCTTATTTTTCAAAGGGATCTCCTACTTGCGTGATAAGTAAACAAGCACTCATACGGACCGAAAATATGGAATTGTCATCCCGAGCGCAGCGAGGGATCTGCAGTTTTCAGAACCAAATCGATTGTCTCTGACCCTTGAGGTCAGCTACTTAAATCCCACCCTCAAAAATCTTCTTCGACAAATACCTCTCCGCCGAATCCGGAATCATCGTGACCACGCGCTTCCCTGCTCCAAGACGCTTGGCAATCTCCACCGCCGCGTACACATTCGCGCCCGCGCTCGATCCTCCCAGCACTCCCTCGCGCGCCGCCAGTTCCTTCACCATGCCAAACGCCTGCGGATCGGTCACCATGAAAACTTCGTCACACACCGCGCGATCGAAATTTCCCGGGACAAACGTATTCCCGATTCCCTCCACCTTATGTGGACCCGGCTTTCCTCCGCCCAGAATCGATCCCTGCGTCTCCACCGCGACCGCGTGAACCTTATCGATTCGCTCTTTCAAATACCGAGCCACTCCACTGAACGTTCCCGCCGTTCCGCAGCCAATCGCGATCGCATCCACGCGTCCTTCCATCTGTTCGTAGATTTCGCGCGCCGTCGTCTCGTAGTGATAGTCGGTGTTTGCCGGATTATCAAATTGCGAAGCGAGAAAAGCCGAAGGATCCGTCGCCGCCAAATCTCGTGCCCGATTGATCGCCCCCTGCATCCCCTCAGCGTCCGGAGTGCGCACGACCTCTGCCCCGAAGGCCCGCATGATCAGAACTTTCTCTTCCGAAAACTTTTCCGGCACAAACAATCGCACCTTGTATCCGCGATTCACTCCGATCAGCGCCAGCCCAATCCCCGTATTCCCTGCCGTCGCCTCAATGATCGTTCCTCCCGGCTTCAGCTTTCCGTCCGCCTCGGCGCGCGCAATCAACCCGATCGCGGCGCGATCTTTCACACTTCCGCCCGGGTTCAGATATTCCAGCTTGGCAAAAATGTCAGCCGAGCCCCCCGGAGTCAGCTTTTTCAGTTGCAGCATCGGGGTTTCGCCAACGAGTTTGGTAATGTCGTCGCTGACGCGGAGGGGCGGGTTTGCGGTCATCAGGGGCACGTTATCAGAGTAAGGAAGGTGCAGGGGCACCGTCAATGGAGGGATTTGTGAATTGGTAATTTAGTAACGTTGCAATTTAGGACGAAAATTCGCTCGGAATTGACTTGAACAGAAGCTCTGTGACTGGCGCACAGCTACAAAGCAAAATTACACAATTACAAATTACCCAATTACACAATCCTCTTCAGTGTCCCCCGGTAGGAGCGTCTCCGGCATAATATCCGCTCTTCGTCCGCACCATCAGCTGCTTGTATTTCTGCGAATGCGCGTCCACCTTTACCTCGCGGTAGCCGCCCACACTGCGCGGCGTCGTCGGCTTGTAGCCGATCGTGTACTGGCTTCGAATATCATGCGCCACGCTCCGGCTGATCGCGTCAACCTCATCCAAGGTCTTGGGCAGGAATGCAATGCCGCCCGTCCGTTCGCACATTACCTGCAGCGCCCGCCGTGCGTGTCGCGTATTCTCCTCGCCTTCAAGAATTCCAATGGCATAGACCGTCGGCCCGTTCTCCGTCTGGAGCCGCCGTACCGCCTGCTCCAGCGTCTCCGAGCTCTCGTTATCCACGCCATCCGTCACCACAAAAATAACTTTTTTCTCGAGCTTCGCGTTTTCCTTTAAGTGGACCGCCGACGCAACCACCGCGTCATAAAGCGCCGTCCCGCCCCGCGTCTCAATCTTTTCCAGTCCCTGTTTCAGCTTGTTGATATTCGAAGTGAAATCCTGGTCAAGGTAGTACTCGTCGTTGAAATTCACGACGCAGACCTCGTCATTCGGATTCGAAGCGCGCACCAGGTTCAACGCCGCCGCATTCACCTTCTCGCGCTTTTCCCGCATCGATCCCGAATTGTCGACCACAATGCACATCGCGACTGGAATGTCCTCATGCCGGAACGACGTAATCGCTTGCGGACGTCCGCCTTCCAAAACGTTGAAGTTGCTCTTATCAAGGTCGGTGACGATGTGTTGCTTGTTGTCGACTACCGTCGCGTGCAGGATTACTTCCTCCACCTGCTTCTTGAATACGAAAACACCGTTGTCCCCCGAATCCGGATTCTGCCCGCCCTGTTGACCCTGGTCAGCAGGCGGTGGCGCTCCATTCTGCCCTCCAGCGTCCGGAGGAGGTGCCTGCGAACTAGCCGGTGCCTGAGAGTCCGGCGCCTGCGTTGCTCCTGTGGCACCCGCCGGCGATCCCGCTGAATTCGGCGGTTGCTCCGCCGGAGCCGTTTGCGTCTGATTTTGAGCGGTGGGCGATGTCTGGTTTGGAGGCGCGGATGAGGGAACAGGTGAGGGAGACGTTGGACTCGTTGCAGCCGGCGGTCCTTGCGCTGACGACGGTGCCGCTCCCGTCTGGGAGTAGGCAAATAACAAGGTTGTCAGAAGAAAGATCAGCAGACCTGCGCTATTCCGTCGGTGCATAGTAACCAGTTTTTGCGTAGACACGTAGCGGGGGCAGCCCTTTCGGTGGATTCAACTTAACTTTGATCTTACGCCATTTGCCATCGCGCACTGGGTTCTTTGGACGGTAACCAAGCACATATTGGTTGCGTAGCTCTATACCTATTTTTGTCGAGACATCCGCCAGGTCATTCGGATTATCGATCGTAAAGGCCCGGCCACCAGTCAGTTCCGAAACATCGCTCAACAGCGACGGCCCCAGACGTTCCTCGTCCGTCGGAAAGTAGTGGTCGTAAATCCCAATCGCATAAATAAGGATATCCGCCTCTTTCACCATCGACCGGATTTCGCCCTCCGTATACCGGCTGTGGTTGTCTCCGCCGTCGGAAATAATCAACAACGCCTTCTTCGGATACTTCGCCTGGCGCATCTTCGTCACGCCCAGATAGATTGCGTCCAGGAGGGCCGTTCGTCCCTTCGGAATCGTGTAGACCAGTTTCCCCTGTATGTCGTCGACCGAACTCGTGAAGTCGGAAATCTCCTCCGGCTTGTCCGCGAACGTGATCATGAAGAACTCATCCTGCGGATTCGCCGTCTTGAAGAACTCGATCACCGCCTCGCGGGCGCGCTCGATCTTGCTGCCCATACTGCCGCTCATATCAAAGATCACGCCCAGCGAAACCGGCGCATCTTCACTTGAGAAGGTCTTGATCTCCTGCCGGTCCTTGCCCTCAAACAGATTGAAGTTGTCGCGATCCAGGCCCGTCACCAACCGGTTCATCGGATCCGTGATCGTCACCGGCACCAGCACCAGGTTCACATCAACTTTTAATGGCTTGGTGTGCGTCCGCAGTGATGGATCACCCTCCGGTTCCTTGGGTGGCTCGGGCGCAACCCGTGGCTGGATGTGAACATCTTCGGTAGAGTTTTGCGCTAGAAGACGAAGGTTGTTGCAGGCAACAACCATCAGAAGGATAAACAGGAAGAATCGACTCGAGAACCGAATGCCGCACAGCATAGGCCCTACTACCAACGCGTTCGCGTCGGAGGATCCGGCCCGCCCCCACAAAGGCGGCCCCAAATCTACATAGGCCGGATACTAGCACAGTCCCGAAAAAACTTGAGAGATTTTTCGTCGCGCTAGCCTAAGATTCCCTCCTCTCCTGTTTAGTTGTCTTCCGGCTCCCCACTTGTCTTTTTCCCTGTCTGGCCCATGCTCCTCTGCCTGCTACAATTCTGCGTTCCAGTCATGGCCACAATTTCTCCATTCCGAGCCTGGCGATACGCTCAGAATCAGGCGCCAATCGCCCAAGTCGTCACTCAGCCGTACGACAAAATCACGCCCGCCATGCAGGCAAGCTATTACGACGCAAGCCCTTACAACCTTGTTCGCATCATCCTGGGACGTCGCCTGCCCGGCGATACCGCGTCCGAAAACGTCTACTCCCGCGCCGCCGCATCCTTCCAAAACTGGCGCCAGACCGGCGTTTTGCGCCAGGATCCCGAACCCTCCATCTATCGCTACTCCCAATCGTTTAAGATTTCCGGCTCCCAAGCTGTCGCCGAGCGCCGCGCCTTCATCGCCCTCGGCAAAATCGAGGACTACTCCGCCGGCGTCGTCTTCCGCCACGAACAGACCCTCGCCAAGCCCAAAGCCGACCGCCTCGACCTGCTCCGCGCCACCCGCGCCCATTTCGGACAGATCTTCATGCTCTACAACGCCACCGGAGCCGTCGACTCCCTCCTCGATTCCCCATCCGCCGCTGCCAAAGACTCTCCCGACATCGAAGTCACCGACGAGTACGAAGTCCTCCACCGCGTCTGGAAAGTTTCCGACCCATCCGTCATCGCCTCCGTGCAGGAAAAGATGCGCGACCGCAAGCTGATCATCGCCGACGGCCATCACCGCTACGAAACCGCTCTCACCTATCGCAACGAGCTCAACCATCAACTCGCAGCCAATCCAGCCGCGGCTCCCGCGCCTCACGATTGGGTGATGATGACCTTTGTCGATATGGATTGTCCCGGCCTCGTCATCCTTCCCACCCATCGTGTCGTCTTCGGACTGCCCCCCAGGAGCCTTGAACACTTCAGCACCACCGTCCGTAATTTCTTCAACATCGAAGAAGTCGATCCCAATCTTGACGCCGCTCGCGCCCACGCCATCCTCAATAACGCCGGCCGAGCCGGTACCGCTCTGCTCGCCGTCATGCCCGATCGCGCCTTCCTCATGCACACCCCAAAATCCGTGGGCAGCCCGCTCTTCGGCGACCTGTCTTTGCGCCAGCAATCTCTCGATGTCGTGCAACTCCACAAATGCATTTTCGAGAACTGCCTCCAGATCTCCGAAGAAGCCATCCGTGACCAGCACAACGTCAGGTATTTTCGCGAGACCGCCGAAGCCCTCGCCCAGGTTCGCGAAGAAGAGCTGCGCAAAGGACAAGTACGCGAAGGGGAAGTTCCCGAAGGAGAAGTTCGCGCAGCAAAAGCTCAGATAGCCTTCCTGATGAATCCCGTTCGCATCGAACAGGTCCGCGACATCGCTTTCGCCGGCGAAGTCCTTCCCCAGAAATCCACCGACTTCTTTCCCAAACTTCTAAGCGGACTGACCATCTATGCGCTGGAATAACCGACCGCAGTTCCCAGTTCCCAGTTCTCGGTTCCCAGCACGCGCCGATCTTACTGAGAACCGGGAACTGAGAACTGGGAACTAGCTGCTCGTGCCCTCGCCCACCATCCACAAAACGCTAGCGCTCCTGCTCTCCATCGTCACACTCCTGCCCGCCGCCACCTCCGCCGACGACAAGCAACTCTCCGTCTACTCCCCCGTCGCGACCTACACTCTCCCCATCCTCCAGCGTTCCAACCGCGACTATGTCGGACTCCTCGAACTTCTCGAGCCCCTCGGTCGCGTCAGTAGCGGCTACTCCGCCAATCATTGGCGCATCCGCTACAACACCGTCGATGGAGATTTCATCGCCGGAAAAACGCGCTGCAAAGTTCGCGGCCACGACTTCGATCTCCCCGCACCATTCCTCGTCGAAAACTCCCGCGGACTCGTTCCACTCTCTTCACTCGCCACCCTGCTCCCCCGCTTCCTCGGCACGCAAGTCAATTTTCACGAAGTCGCGCACCGCCTGTTCGTGGGCAATGTCGGCGTCGAACCCAGCTTCCAGCTTGAGTCCGGACCGCCCTCCCGCCTCGCTCTCAACTTCAGCGTTCCCGTGAACCCCACCATCTCCACCGAGCCCGGCCGCCTGCGCATGGTTTTCAAACGCGACCCCGTCGTCTCTCCCGGCAGCCAGTCCATCACCTTCGACAACAAGATCATCACCCAAGCTTCCTTTTCGGAAAACAACGGCGTCGCCGAAGTCGACATCAGTCGGCACCGCTCCCCTGATCGCCAGCTTCACCAACAACGGAAAAACCATCCTCGTCGCCCCAGTTCCCCCACCGGCAGCAACTCCGACCGCCACAAAAACCGCGCCTGCCACCAACCCAACCAATTCCAATCAGCCAGTTCAACAGCAACAGCAAGCATCATCCGCCCCAGCCGTCCCCCGCGCCGCTCGCCATCGTCGATCCCGCCCATGGAGGCGACGAACGCGGCGCCACCCTCACTGACACCTTGCCCGAAAAAGACGTCACCCTCGGCTTCGCCCGCCTCCTTCGTCATGAACTCGAACTCCGCGGCTTCTCCGTCTTCCTCCTGCGCGATTCCGACAGCTCTCTCACTCTCGACCAGCGCGCCAACTCCACCAACTCCGCCCATGCCTCCGTCTACATCAGTCTCCACGCCACTTCCCAAGGCAGCGGCGCACGCGTGTACACCGCGCTCCTCCCTCCGCCAGGACCAAGCAAAGGAACATTTCACGCCTGGAATTCCGCGCAGGCACCCGCTCTCCCAGCGAGCAGTGCTCTCGCCGCCGCCATCGCCTCGCAGATGCAAAAACGGCAATTCCCCGTCCACACCTCCTCCGCTTCGTTGCGCCCGCTGAATAACCTGCTCATGCCCGCAGTCGCCGTCGAATTAGCCCCCGGACCGAACGGTCTCTCTGACCTCACCTCCGCCAACTACCAGCAGCAGGCCGCCGCCACCATCGCCGACGCCGTCCAATCCGTTCGCGATCGCCTGGGAGTTCAGCCATGATCCCTCGGCCTCTCCTCCTGAGCGTCGCCACCATGCTCGTTGTCGTCGTCCTGATGGGCTTCTATCTCCGCCACATGCGCAGTCAGGAGCGCCAGGAAGCCGTGCCTCCCACCGCAAACGCACTTCCCGTCGCTCCACCTCCATCCGGACCAACCGAAACCGTCACGCTCTATGTCGCCGATGACGCTGCCGGAATCCTCCGTCCACGCTCCGCCCAAATTCCTCTTCCCAGTGGACGCCAGCAGCGCGCCGAAGAACTCCTCCGCGCACTCGTTCGCATCTACCAGCAACCCGGACGCAACGCACCCTCTCGCTCCCGCCTCCGACATCCGCAGCGTCTACCTCGTCAATCCCGGAATCGCCGTTGTCGATCTCAACGCCGCCTTCGCCGACCAGCACCGCTCCGGCATCCTCAGCGAACAACTCACCATCAACTCCCTGGTCGAAACCCTCGCCATCAACGTCCCAGCCATCCAGCGAGTCAGCATCCTCGTCGAAGGCAAAGCAAGAGAAACCCTGGCCGGCCACGCCGACCTAACCGACTTCTTCGACGTCCCAGCCATCCAGCAAACAAGCAAACAATAACCCGTTTTGTCCCTTTCCAACGGGGCGGACAACTTCAGCCACGAACCCGCGTCATCCCGCCTGATTACCGCCGTAACCCCCGTTGACAACGTCGTGACATTTCTTCCCGCCCGGTTGGGCAAGATGTCCAAGGGGGAGCGGGGGCAGGTTGTGCATAAAATCATTCTCGCGATAATCATTGGTTTCGCGGCAGCGCGCGCCTGCGCTGCCCAGGACTCTGCCCCTCCTCTTGTGGCCGATCCCAAGCCCGTCCCAGTGCTTTCCGGATACTTCGCGTTTGTACCAACGTGGGACGGCGGCAATCCCACTCTCGTGTCGATTATTTCGCCAGTTCTCCTGGTACCGATGGGCGATAAATTTGTTTTCGAATCTCGGGCAGCCTTCGAAGGAGACTTCCAGCGCCGCAATGGGGACTCCGGCGATTTCACTGGCGCGATCAACAAATCTCTCGACTATCTCGAAGTTGACTACCTTGCGAACCGATACGTTACAGTGACAAGCGGACGATTCCTTACTCCCTTCAACATCTACAACGAGCGCTTCTATCCCAACTGGATTCGCAACACGCAGACGGATCCCCTCATTCTCCCGATCGGCACGGGAAGCGATAACGGATTGATGCTGCGCGGCGGCTTTCCTGCTGCGGAACGAGTCACCCTGAATTACGCCGTCTATTTCTCGACGCTTTCAAATCGCGATCACTTCCAATCTGAACGTCACGCCGGTGTTCGAGCCGGCGTGTTCCTCCCTAAACAACGGCTGGAAATAGGAATGAGTGTGCAACACCAACTGCAGGACGATCACTTGAATCGCCTCGGCTTTCATCTGCAATGGATGCCGGTTGGCACTCCTTTCGAACTGCGATCGGAGGGAGCCTATTCACATGTCGAAGGCAATGGACTCTGGATGGAAGGCGCGCTTCGTTTACGCAATATTCGTCCAAGCGCACTTCGCCGCGCCCAGCTAGTCGCCCGCACGCAAGTCTTCCAGACTGGAACGATACCGGGATCGAACCCCGATCTCCCCAGCATCGACACAAAGCGCACGGAAGTCGGCCTCAATTATTACTTGAACGATGGTTGGAAAGCGCTGGCAAGCTACGGGCGAACGTTCACCCCTGCAGGCGACAGCAACATCTGGACGGTCGGCATGACTTATCGATTCGTAATTCCTCTGGGGTCGAGACAATGAAGGCGTTGCGAGTATTTCTTCTCCTGATTTCATTCCTGATCGGGCTTGCATTCGCCCGGTCGGGCGCGAAGTCTTCCGGCGAGGTGGTCGCGAGCTCAGCAGGTCCTTCCACTGAGTTACACGACCAGTGGATGGTCGAAGGTGAAAAGCGCTACCGGGCAAATTGCGGACGCTGCCACCAGGCTCCGCACAAATTTCCTCCGCGTGTCATGTCCATGGCGATCCGGCACATGCGGGTCCGCGCCATGCTTACCGAAGACGACATGAAATACGTGACTTACTACATGACTCACTAATGAGACGAATCTCTCAAATATCCCGGTACGCCAGCCAATCAATCGCTTGGGGATTGGTCGCGTGTGTGTTGACCATACAGTCTGCATGTCACGCACAGACGAACTCGGTATCTGGTTCGCGCGTTATCGAATTGTCCGCCGACAAGGACAGCCGCTACCGGCAGGGACGCAAGACTTCGCCCACCATTGAAGTAGTCGCCGGAGAGCCGCTAATCCTTAGGATCACAGCGACGCAGGCGAGAGAAGTAGCCCGAGATGGCAGCATCCATGGCCTGGCCCTGCTCGATAAAGACTCCAAAGTCGTCGCCGGCTGGAGATTCTTCTTCCGTCCAGGTGTGCAGGATGTCGCTGTAGTTGCGCCGTCCGAACCCGGACGTTACACCGCAGTGTGCACCGTGATCTGCAGTGACGCGCACGAGGGCATGAATTTCACTCTAGTTGTTGCAGAACCAAAGTTGAAGTAATAAGGAGTAGAAGCATGAAGTCATTTACGCTGGCGTTATTAGTGCTGAGCGCAGTTGCAACGGCACAAGGTGGGTCCTCCAAGACGACATTTTATGGAGAGATATCGGACACGCAGTGCGCCATGAACGTGCACTCTCTCAGCCGCTCCCATGAGGAGATGATCGCTAAGCAATCGCTCGGCACGGACGCAGCGTCCTGCGCACGGCAATGTGTACGGCGAGGCGGCGAGTGGGTTCTCCGCGCCGGCGAGGAAGTTTATCGATTGAAAGACCAGGCCGAAGCCGAACCGTATGGAGGACAGAAAGTGAAAGTCACGGGCACGTTGGACCCCAAGACCAGGACCATCGATAACACCGCCATCGAGGCAGCCCGATCCAACAATAAGGGTCAGTGAACCGAACAAAGTTCTTGATCTTTGGGAACTCCCCACGACTGCGGTACCCGCTTGGCGGTGCGCTCCGCAAAATTCCGCTCTTTACGTTAGATCTCTCGCACACGAGTCACCCCTGCAGATTTCGCTGCCTCGCTTTGATCCCCGCGCTGTTTACGGCCTGACTTTTCGTAAGGGACGGTCGGGGAATCTACAACGGAATAACGTGACAAAATCTATTGCGTTCGTTAGCCGCAAAGCCGTTCTGACCCTACCCACAGTTGAGCCAGATCTTTGAGGTTGTGTTTGTAGGTACGCGTTGCCAAAAATTCCCTCCCACCCTTTATCCGCAGCCTGTACTCCCCCGTCGGTAAAGGTTGGATCTCCTCCACGGCTGAAACATTCACGACGACCGAGCGGTGAATGCGAATAAAACCGTAGGGTTTGAGCTTCTCCGCCATGGATGAGAGGGACTCGTGCACCAAATAGGGATTCGATTGGTGCTGCAACGAAACGTAATTACCTTCGGCTTGCACTGCCAGGATGTCGGCTAAATTTAAGAGTAGGATGCTTCCCTTTGCCTTGAACGCGATTCGTGGCGCGTGTCGTCTTGCGATAACCTCCAACTGCCGCAAGATTCGCATCAAGGTTGGCGCATCTGATCGGACTCCCGGGATCAATGATGCATCTTCAACTTCGCAGACCTCGTCAGCTGTCGATGCAAGAGCATAATCCCGTCGACTCCTGCTGGACCAAATCGTGCCTCCCCTCCGCGGGCCAGCCGAAACGTCTGCACCTCCATAAACAGCTTCTTGAACAAACATCTCGCGTGCAATGGCCTTCGGATCCTGAATCTCGCGGGCGCCCATGATCAAACCCCTTACTCTCTCGTTCGACTTCTTCCCTCTCAAGCCCGCAGGTTACTTCTGCCCCGTGCTCACGGCGGACGGAAAGCTGGATTGCTCTCCGAAATAACACTCAATGGATTGCAACTTTCCATTCTTGATTCGAAGATACTCCACGTTCCGAAACGATTTTCCATCCTTGGTGTGGCAAAGATACTTCACAAATGCATCGTCCCCACCAGTCGTGACTCGCTCCAGGTCAAAATGTTTGATGAAATCGATCTGTGTTTCCCAGCATCGCGTTTTGAAAGTGCTCTTGCTGATGTGGTCGTCGCCGGCCGCGCTTGTAAACGTGAAGTTGTCGGCGAGCAGGTTGTCGACCGGCTCCCAGTCTCTCTTCTCCCAGGCCGCGTACCACTTCCGGACGACCTCGTCGCTCGTTAAGTTCTGACCTCCCGCCGCGCTGGCACTTCCCACTCGCGGCAGGCTCACGGCTCCCACCAGCGCGTAGGCTCCGGTTGCGAGCAGATCCCTGCGCGACACCACGGTCCTGGTCATTGTTCGTCCTCCTTTTCGTGATGTAGTTTGAAGCACTTCGTCCGATCGCGATATTGACCGTCTGCCCACGTTGGTTCGCATTCCTACTGCGGCTTGACTGGATCCGGCGTTCCATCGGACCACCAGCCCGCGGGAACCATGAATTCGTCGACCGGTTCCGGATTGCCCCTAAAGTGTGGGTGCAGCATCACGGGAGAAAGGGGTAGATCGGCACCCCAAGCGGAACCATCCATGACCGGGGCGTAAAACATCAGGTGAGCCATCCAGTTGGGGTGACTGCCATCGTTCAGGTGCTGTTCTTTCGACATCATGAAGGACATGGCTCCAGGCTCGAAGGCCGGCATCCCTTGCTTTACCCATGCCTTCATGCCCTCGAAGATCTGAGCCTTGGATTGACCGGCCAATACCATCTCCGTTCTTTTGATCGTAATTGGCAGGATGGAGCGAACAGCCGGCGGATTGAAGCATACTGGTCCACGACCCTTGGGGTTCCAAAACATGTCCGCACCTTCACCCTCGAATTGGCCCATCCAATTTCGATCCACAACACATACAAAACCATTCTTACCTTTGACTGCGGTTTCATAGCCGTGCCGTCCAAGGACGAGGACCTCGGCATCGCGCGAGATGGCCTCCGGGGCCGCACTCCTCGCCAGAGCAACCTCAGCATCTCGATCCATTAAGTACTGCTCAAGCGGAGCCATGTTCGGATAGGGTCCCTTGGCCTCTTGGGCCTGCATGGGCCACGTCGTGCCCAGGATAAGAAGTAGTGCGAAGCTTAGAGAGGCGATTGCCTGGAATCTCTTTCGGTTCATCGTTTCCTCTTGTGTTGGGTGAGTCTCATCCTAGTTGTCTTTGGAAAGGGAGATTTGGTCTATTCTCCTCCCTTGTCCGCTCTCGCCGCGACTGCCGGCAGTTCGACGACCAACCCGCCATAGCATACAAACCGGTTGGTATGTAACTGTCACACTGCCCCTTGAGACACGGATGCGATCACACTCGCTTGCGGTTGCCCGGCGCCCGCAGGGACCGCAGCCAGCCCACGATATTTCTGATTCCCGCTTTCATCACTTTCGGATCCTGAGCATTCTTTGCCAGCGATGCATAGCCTTCGACCATCGCAATCAATAGGCCGGCCGCGTCAGCGGGTTCCACGTCGCGGCGAACACTTCCCTGCGTCTGGCCCTCTCGCAAAACAGAGGCAACCCCCTGCCGCCACGCATCGAAGATCGTCGCCATCCGCTTCCGGAATCCCGCGTCCAGCGGAGACATTTCCTGCGCCAGATTATTCAGTTGGCAGCCGCCCCGCACGTCCGCGGGTCGAACGGGTATAGCTTGAACAGCTGCCAATCAAAGCGTCGATCGGGTCCTTGACGTTCTGTAGAGGACTCACCCACTTGCCCCGGACGTCGGGGGCAATGATCTCCTCGATGACGGCGTGTCCCAGCGCTTCCTTGCTGTCGAAGTGGTGGTACAGTGCGCCCTTGGTGACCCCAGCTACGGCCAGAATTGTGTCCAGGCTGGCACTCTGGAACCCCGATCTGTAAATCTCTCGCGAAGCCGCCTGCAGCAAGCGCTCCCGCGTGCGCTCAGAATCGCGCACCCGAATCGCTCTACGTTTCGGACTCTTCCGTCCCGCCAACATACCAACCAGTATGTATGTTAACTCGTCCGAAAGCAATCCCAATCAAGCTGGCTGACTTTTGGACTGCCGACCTTATCGAATTGCGTAACCTCTCGCCCGTGATTATGAAAAGTTGGAGAAACAGTCGCTCTCGCCGTTTTAGGATCGTCCCGCAAGGTTGTTAGTCCGCCACTCGTTTTCGAACTCTGAAGCGTTGGGGGTGTCGTCTCGCGTAATCGCTCCCAATGTGGAACACCGCATGCTCCGTCAGTTCCAACTCAAGCAGGAACCTGTGGGGTTGTGAGCCAGTTCTGCTTTCAATTGCACACTCCCTGTGAGGGCGCCGAGTGGTACCTGACGTAAATCGCCAGTCATCCCGGCACCAGAATTTACAAGAGGAAAACAGGAGATATGAGGATGCTTAAACAGTTGCGGAAGTTCTGGATACTGGGGATTACAACGATTACTCTGGCTTGCTTCAGCGATGCGGTCGCTCAAGTGAGCTACAAAATTACCGATTTGGGCACGAACCACGGCGACGACAACTTTAGCATGGCTATGGGTCTCAATAATCACGGTTGGGCTGAGAACATGGATGGGTTCGTGAACCCTCCGATAAACAATCTGTTTACGACAGTTGCAAGGGGCCGCGCGGTGATAAACATCGACGGACTCAACATCGACTTGGGCACTCTTGGAAAACCCGACGGCAACAGTTGGATCAACTGGGGCGGGATCAACGAGAGTGGCGAAGCCGTCGGTATGTCTGAAACCGCTGTTCCCGATCCGGATGGCGAAGACGTTTGCGGCTTCGGCACACAACTTACGTGCGTTCCGTTTCTTTGGCGAAAAGGCCGAATGAGCGCTCTCCCAACGGTGGGAGGAAATAACGGGCAGGCCAGCGCCATTAATAACCGCGGCCAAGTCGCAGGCTATGCGGAAACCGCTGTCGTTGACTCCGGATGCCCGCCTTACAAGATTACTTCGGCCGTATTATGGGACAAAGGCCAGGCCCTGGCGCTTCCTATACTCGGCGGCGATCTCGATGGGGTCGCATTCGGCATCAACAATCAAGGCCAGGCGGTAGGCTACTCGGGAAGTTGCGTCGCTGCGACGCACGCCGTAGTGTGGAAAAACAACACTGCCTTCGTGCTTCAGGACCTCGGAGGCACAAAGTCCAATATCGCCTTCGTCATTAACGACCGGGGCCAAGTGGCTGGAAAAGTCCGCAGCGCCGATGGCTCAACCTACGTAGCCGCTCTTTGGCAGCCCGATGGCACACTCACAAACCTCGGCATTCTGCCAGGAGATTTTGCCGCCTTCGCCACCGGCATCAACAACCGGGGCCAAGTGGTGGGAAACACCTTTGACTCCAGCTTCAACTGGACCCACGGCTTCATTTGGCAGAATAATGTGATGACCGACATCAACACGCTAATTCCCGCGGATTCCAACCTCTCCGTGATCTCCGCTAGCAATATCAATGATCGCGGACAAATCTCGGGTATGGCAACGGTGCGCACCGGGCCCCATGCGGGCAACATCCACGCCTATCTTGCAACCCCTGTAAACGAAAGCATCGGCAAGTCGGTTGCCGATGTCGAACGTACACTCCCAAAAAACACTTTGCCCGCGGATGTTAGCAAACAGCATTCGCACAACTCCGCACACTGCAGACTCGATCGATAAAGTGTCTTTTCTGAGCGCCCGCACCTGCATTCCAGCCCTAGGCCGCGCGCAGATGTAAGGCCGGAGGTTGTGCGGGGCAACATGGGTCACGCGAATATCGCGTGACCCAATTTTTTAAAGGCCGTGGATAGAATCCCGAAACCGCCCCAGCCGTAGGGCGAAAGAAGTAGGAGCGAAAGAATAAGACCATCCCCAACCCGCTCTTGGGTGGCGCAGCGCTTCAGCGCTGTTCACCCAACCACCAACCTCGACGGCTTTAGCCGCTGAGGCACATCACCGCCCTTTCCCTCTCTCCGCCAGAAACCCGTCCCGGCACTGTTTCGCCGCCGAAACCAACTCCGCAAACTCCGGAGTGCCCCGCAACTTCGCCCATACCGAATCATTTTGTAAACCGGAGTACGCGCAAAAGTGCCCCGCGATTGCACTCTTGATTAACTGCACCGCTCCATCTTTCTGCCCGCAGTAAAGAAGATCGCCCGCTACCACGTACCTTGGCTCCGGATCCGGATCGGCGAGTCGAATCGCCACCGCCTCCCGTCCCAGCGACGCAATTTCAGGGGACGAGGGTTTCTCAATGCATGTCGCTACCATTGCATACCCCGGTCCGAGGCTTGCTTGTAGTTTCTCCGCAATGTCCTTTGCCTGCGCAGCTTTTCCCTCCCGGAGGTATTGCCGCATCACGTTATTCTGCGACCACTGCGACCCGGCATCCATCTGAAGAAACTCCACCGCCCGCGTGTAGTTGCCTAGCTGGTTGAACGTGAATGCGCACGACCGCAGGGCATAGTTTCCGGCATCCAGCGCCATGGCCGCATCGCACTCTTGCGCCGATTCCTCCATCGCTCCTCCATATCGCAACACATACGCCAGCGCAAAATGCGCCTGCGCGTTCTCCGGATGCTTCGCCACCAGCGCCTTCGCATCCTGGTATGCCGTCGCCAACTTGCCTTGTTCGACGTGATTCGATATCAACCACGCCGACGCAAAACTGTAATTGGGGTCAAGAGACAGCGCTCGTTCCAGCGCCGCATTCGAACGATTGCGCATCTCCACCCCGCCGTTCGAATAAGCTCCGTCGTATTGATATCGAACTCCGAGATACGCCCACACCGGCGCGTAGTTGGGATCCAGTCCCACCGCGCGCTCCAGCATCGCGATCGCATCCTTATTAGGGGCCGGATCATGCGGCAGCGCAATACTCCGAAGATAGAGATCGTACGCCTCCTCATTTTTCGGATGCGTTCCAACCTCCCCGGTCTCCATTCCCGCGCCCAGAGCCGGCATCAATCCCTGTCGCACCTTCGCCGTGATCTGCTCTCGCATCGCGATCATGTCCGGAGCCGCAACCGTCATCGTGTCCCGCCACAATGTCCGGTTGTCTGCCACGTCTACCGCTTCCAGCGTGATCTGGATCTGGTCCCCTTGCTTCATGTAGTGGCCAGTCACCACGTCGCTCACATGCATCGCCTTGCCCGCTTCCTGCAAGTCGAGCGTCGGAGAGTCATACTTGCTCGTCGTCGCAAACGGTCGAATCGTCAGCGACCGCACGTAACTCAGCGACGTTGCAATCTCGTCCGCCAGAGCCATGCGCAGGAAGTCCACATCCTTATCGGCTCCCAAATTCTGCAAAGGCAGCACAGCCACGGTTTTCTGACTCGCCGTCGCCACCTCCGGCCCCGACCGCTGCCTCATAAACCAAAACAAACCCGCCGCCACCACCAAAAACGTCACTGTGATTGCGCCGATCAACGCCAAGGAGCGCCGCCCCGCTGATCCCGCCGAAGTGTTATCCACCGAAACCGCGGCCGCCGACACCGCACCCTGCGCGCCCGACAATCCCCCCGCCACTCCAGAAGATGAGCCCGATCCCGACGCTGCCCGCTGCGTCACCAGCGACCCGCTCTCCTCCACCGCCTCCACCGACCCCGAACTCCCCCGCGCCCCAGGCCGCGACTCCGTCTCCCGCTTCAACCGCTTCAGATCCGCGCGCATATCGGCGGCATGCTGATATCGCATCTCGAGATCTTTTTCCAGCGCCTTGTTGATCACATCCTCGAGCTTCGGCGGAAGGTCCGGATTCAACCGCACCGCCGAAACCGGATCGCGATCCAGAATTTCGTGCGAAATCACTCCCGAACTTTCCCCGCGAAACGGCAGCGTCCCCGTCGCCATCTCATACAACACCGCGCCGAATGAAAACAGATCGCTCCTCGCATCCAGCTCCTTCGCCCGCACCTGCTCGGGAGACATATACGCCACCGTCCCCAGCGTCGATCCCGGATTCGTCAAGTGCTCGTCGGCCATTGTCTCGGCCAACGTCTCCTGCGCCCTCGGTCCAGCCCCCGCCGCCTGCTTGCCCGTCGCCGTCACCTTCGCCAATCCGAAATCGAGGACCTTGGCATGCCCACGCTTCGTAATAAAAATGTTCGCCGGCTTGATGTCGCGATGAACAATGCCTTCCGTGTGCGCTGCGTCCAGCGCGTCAGCAATCTCAATCGCCAGCCCGAGCAGCACATCCGTCTCGATCGGCCGCCCCGCAATCCGATGCTTCAGCGTCACCCCATCCAGAAATTCCATCACCAGAAACGGATGCCCGTCCTGCTGCCCCACTTCATAAATCGTGCAGATATTCGGATGATTCAGCGCCGACGCCGCCTGCGCCTCCCGCTGAAACCGCGCCAGCGCCTGCGCATCTTTCACCACATCGTCCGGCAGAAACTTCAGCGCAACAAAGCGGTGCAGCGTCGTATCCTCCGCCTTGTACACCACGCCCATGCCCCCGCCACCGAGCTTCTCGACAATCCGGTAATGCGAAACAGTTTGACCAATCATTTGGAAGTAGTCGCAAATCTTACGTTGCCAAAATCGGCAAGTCAACGAAAGCAGGAGTAGAAGGTAGAGCGTTTTGAAAATGACCGGTTATCGAGTGGAATCAGCTCCCGCTGCATAGGCCACGCCGGGGAGAGAAAATCCGGATACGGCTTCAAGATCAATCGTGAAGAGGCTCGTAAGTTTGAATCAGACCAATTTGTCAAAAAACGAAAAGAATTTCACCTATTGCAGTTGGCCGATACGGGCCAATGAATGAAATGGCGATTTATCGTCAACGAGGGAGGTGTCCTCTATCGGCATGACGCAAACTCGGAAGGGTAGCGAGAACAGGCGGGATTGTGTTTACTCAGAGTCTTCGGAAGGGTCACTACCGGAGTGGGATTTTTCGGAGTCGTTCGCAGTGGATTCTGAGTGGTGCTCCCGCCCGCGATATGGCTGCCGCGCTTTGACTTGATGTTCGTCCGACTCTGCCGTCTGTTTCCAAGCATGATTCTGACGAGCTTTGCCCGTGTCAGTTTCCTTTGCCTCAAGCAGTTGGTTTATCTCAGTAATCAGGGCAAGCAGCTTTGCGGAGTCTTGCTCAACGGCGGCAAGTTGGCATAGTTGGAACCACCGTTCGTGATTCTGGTTGTCCATCCGATAAGCACCCACAACACGACAAATTTCAGTGTACCCTAGCGTACATTTTATTGTCTGTATGGGAACACACACTTCCGGAACTTAAAATGGTTTCCTTGCACCCGGCATGTAGTTCGGGTTCGGTTGGTCAATACCGCATGAACCGTATGGACGGGACTTATTAAGCAGCCTACCTTGAACTTAGACTCTCCGTGGTTCCACACGAGTAAGGTCCAAATGCCAGTTGTTCGCGTTCTGGTCGTCGATGACCACCCGGTCGTTCGCCGCATGGTCTGTGCTTTGTTATCGAAGGACCCTACTTTGGAAATCGTTTGCGAGACTGCCACCGCCGAAGAGGCAATCACGAAGGTCGAGGAACTTCAGCCGGATGTGGTTGTGTTGGATATCACGCTACCGGGACTAAGTGGAATCGGAGCCGCGCCGGAGATCATGCGGGTCTCTCCTACTTCCAAAATCATCTTTCTCAGCCAACACACCTCGTTACATGTCGTGCGAGAAGCATTGAAGGCGGGCGGGCTGGGGTTCGTTTCGAAGTCTGATGCGGGCCAACAGCTTTTGGAAGCCGTACGTGCAGTCTCCGGAGGGGAACGCTTCATCAGCCATGGAATACGGAAAGAAGGTTGGACCTCAGACGAAACGGACCTCGTCAGCTAGACCTGCGGAGCATGCGCCTCCTCGCTGCCGCCTAGTTATAAGCCCAAGTTGTTGTTAACAGATGGGATGAGAAGGCCGGTCTCCGGACGGGATGCGGTGTACGCTCCCAAGTTATCGACGTGCTCAAGGCACAGATAAAAAGGAGACCGGCAATGAAGAAGGTTAGCACCAGAGCAGCAGCGCAGGGCAGGAATATTTCGCAGCAGAAACTGACCATCGGACTGGATCTGGGCGATCGCAACAGTTGGTACTGCGTGGTGGATGAAGCCGGGCAGATACGATTGGAGCAGCGAGTGCGGACGAATGCGAAGGCATTGCAGGAAGTCTTCGCTGCCATGCCGCGCTGCCGGATTGCACTGGAGATCGGTACGCATTCGCCCTGGATCAGTCGCTTGGTCAGCGGGTTAGGACATGAAGTGATCGTGGCCAATGCGCGCAAGGTACGGCTGATTGGAGAGAGCCGCAAGAAAGACGATCGGCTGGATGCGCAGACGCTGGCGCGGTTGGCCCGGATCGATTCGGAGTTGCTCTATCCGGTGAAGCATCGCAGCGCGCAGGCCCAAGCCGATCTCATGACGATTCGGGCACGAGCGGGCCTAGTGCGCGCCCGGACTGCGCTGGTGAACACAGCTCGCGGGCTGGCGAAGTCCTACGGCGAACGCTTGCGGGGATGCAACGTGCGCAACATGAATCCGGAGAAAGCCGAAGGCTTGAGTCCGGAACTGCAGAGGGCGCTGGAGCCGCTGCTGAACGCAATCGAGTCGCTGAGCGAGCGCATTGTGGAATACAACGGGCGCATCGAGACTCTGGCGCAGCAGAGCTATCCGCAGGTGGCGCTGCTGAAGCAGATCAAGGGCGTGGGCACGCTGGTCGCGCTGACTTACATGCTGACGCTGGAAGATCCGCATCGCTTTCCGAAGAGCCGCGATGTGGGCTGCTATCTGGGATTGCATCCCGGACGACGAAACTCGGGACAAAGCGAGCCGCAACTGCACATCAGCAAAGAAGGCGACCCCTATCTGCGAACGCTGCTGGTGCAGGGAGCGCAACACATCTTGGGGCCGTTCGGCAACGACTCTGACCTCAGGCGCTGGGGACTGAGGCTGGCCGAACGCGGGGGGAAGAGCGGAAAGAAACGAGCCATCGTGGCGACCGCAAGAAAGCTGGCCGTGTTACTGCATCACCTGTGGGTAAGCGGCGAAGTGTACGAACCATTGCACAACAGCAACCGAACGACCGTGGCGACAGCTGCATAAAACAACGAAGAAAAACAAAGTCAAAATCGTCCAGGAAGAGAAAGATCAAAAGCCCAAAGCCGAGTTCCGGTGACTGCGTTAATTGCCTGGCCCAGGTTCCACTCTGACGAGCAGAGCCACAGGGCGCCAAACAGATAGCAGCACCGGCTGAACCGAGAACGCCCAACATGCACCGAGCGAAATGATTCGCTCCTCGAGAGTGCGGATGGAAGCATGGCGACAGTGGCCAACTCGGCGGGAAGAAAAATCTTGTCCAACAAAAAAAACGGAACCCACTTGACTCCGACCGGCCTTCTCATGGAAGGCAATTACACCAACTACGCCTTTCGGGCGAACGTGAAACATGACCAGTGGGTCAATGAGTGATATGGCGATGTTACGACAACTATTGTATGCGTTCGGCAGTCTTTCGGATTCGGACGTATTCCGCTGGTCCGAAATGCTCTTGGACATAGTGAAGGATCTCCACTCCGGGAAGCGTCCAAGTGTGCGAGAGATAGCCTTCTGAGCCGGGCACCGTGGTCGTCGGTTGACCGAATGTCGCTTCCAAGTGACGTTGGAATCCCTGATACGATTCGTCCAAGTTGGAGTAAGAACTGCGATAAAACTCTAATTCAACGAGCCTGCCGTTTTCCCGCGGACTAAAGTGAAAGCCCAAATCGTGAGACAAGCCTTGAAGAGAAGTGCAATGAGTAGTGAAGTAACCGTGCTTGACTAGTCGCAAGTGCAGCCCCTCGAACCCGTCCATAAACTGCGTCTCGGGAGTGTCCCAGGGAACAAATACATGTGGCTCTTCGATTTGAAAGCCTTTTGAAAGGTCCATTCGCTGGTACATCATGGGTGATTGTAGCGGACAGGTGTTGAAAACACGCAATTGCACTCATTGACCCGAACTGGCGTAGTTGGTGCTATCGCGATATTACGTCAATTGACCCTTGCCGTGGATCGATATGGGGCTTTGCTGATATAAGGGCTGTTCGAAATCTGAGGCAGTCTATGACGCCAGAAGAAATTCAAGAACGGATTGAGGAACTCGATAGAGACATCCCTAAAGAGAGCGCTGAAGTAGTCATCTTCTGCGAAGAGGAATCTCAGGACTGCGAAGTCATCGGTAACCGTGCTGGTTATTTGCGTCTTGGCGTCGAGATGTTGAAGGCAGCAATCGCCCCGTTGGGGTCCGGAGAGATGTTTACACCAGTTTCGGTCGACTACCTTTTGACTAGTCCGCGAGGATTAGGTGTCAAACGGTTCACTCGGCTAGACGATGTGCAGTCAGCACTGCCACCCCTGCCTGAATCGACGTGGAAAACCAAGGCAGCGGGTACTGGATGTCTACTTCTCGGTATCTTCATGGTTGTTTGCATGCTCGTGGGCTTTGGGCAGGTTTTCACGTGGCTGTCTCGCTGAATGCCGTAACGGGCGATTTTACTCAGAACCGACGCCCTAAGGTCACTGAGTGAAATCGGGATTTTTCGCCAATTATCTTGCTAGAGCCTGTTCTCTCTTGGCACCCACGTCTCTGCGAGCCGTGCGAATACGATCGGCCACTGCAAAAGCGCTGGCTAGTATCCAGTATCCAAGCCAGCGGTGTTGTCTGACTAGCGTCATTCCCGGATAGGCGAAGGCGGTTTGCCATCCATACAGCACAAGAAACCCGATACCGCAGTAACTAAAGATGTCGCGCACTTCAAGAAACAGCCTCTTTAACACCATGACTGATGTCTCCCCTACAGGTCAATACTTTACGCCGAATCTCGGGTGAACTCACGATAACTGTTGTTAACAGGCAATAACACTCATTGACCCGAATCGGGCGCAGTTGGTGATATTGCGATATTTGGGATTTATCGACAAAGTTTTTACAATTTCCGGACACGCCTTGGCGCAGCCTGAAGTAGTGTGTTTCGGGCAAGATACGTCGACTTAGTATCCACCTTCTTAAGCGGGGCATTATCGCAGTGCCGGGTACGGAGTCAACCGAAGCCACTGGCCTTCCAGAGTGATAGTTAGCTTCCGAGAGTCGGGGAGAAGCATGTCAATAAAAAGATTGGTCACAACAATTCGTAGAACTCTGATCGCTATATTGATTTCCCTGATTATCGTTCCCGGTTTATGGGCGTTCGGGCCATCAACTGTGTCGGAGAAGGTGTACGCGTTCCAGGGTGTGCCCGATGGCTCGCAACCCGGCGGCGGCTTGGTTTCCGACGGAGCCGGAAACTTTTACGGTACAACGCTCGGCGGCGGCCTCAGCATTTGCGGTGATAGCTCGCCTTTTTGTGGAACCGTCTTCAAAGTAACCCTCGGTCCGGACGGAAGTTGGACCGAGAGCGTGATTTACAGATTTCAGGGTGGCGTCGATGGCGCTTCTCCGTCGGGGACGCTCGTGTTCGACGCCGCCGGCAACCTCTACGGCACAACAGTTTTGGGTGGCAATAACGATTGTGAAGAAGGCTGCGGCACGGTGTTCAAACTCTCTCCCACCAAACACGGGACTTGGGAAGAGTCCATCATCTTCAGCTTCATTGGCGGCACTGATGCGGAAGAGCCAGGGTCAGGAGTTGTCTTCGATGCAGCTGGAAATCTTTATGGCGCAGCCGGTGGCGGATGCATCGAGGAGTGCAACGGCACGGTGTTCAAACTGTCACCAAATCCTAACGGCACCTGGACCGAGACTCTTCTCTATACCTTCACGGGGGGCACGGACGGCGGCTTTCCGAGCTCCCTCGTTCTTGACAAGGCAGGAAATCTCTACGGCACCTCGGCAAGCGGCGGTATTACACAATCGCCCTGCGGAGGCTGCGGCACCGTTTTTGAGTTGAGTCCATCCGAGAGCGGAAACTGGACGAAGAATCTCCTTTACAGCTTTAACGACGGTCTTGACGGGGGATTCCCCAGCGGCGGTGTCACATTTGATAGCGCCGGCAACCTCTATGGAGAAACCTACGACGGAGGATCCTTTGCATGCCCGGAAAGTGGCTGCGGCGTGGTTTACAGACTCACACCGAAATCGGGGCGTTGGAAATTCAGCGTGGTGCATACGTTCAATGGCGTCGACGGGTCGAAGGGAAGCCAGCCCTCTGGCGGATTAGCATTCGATAGTGCCGGAAACCTGTACGGCACGACCGGCAATGGCGGTGACTTAAGCTGCAACAATGGCAATGGTTGTGGGACGATCTTCAAATTGTCTCCCAAGCTCAAGAGCGGTTTCACTTTCAGCATGGTAGAAAAATTCGACGGCCCATCAGGGGCGAATCCGACCGCAGGCGTCGTCGTGGATACGACTGGGAGTCTTTATGGAACGACGTTTGCGGGAGGGACTGGTAACTGTACTCTCACCGGCTGCGGCGTGGTGTTCGCAATTACGCCCGAGTGAGACGACGGCTTTCAACTAGCTGTTGTTATCGGGCAATTACACTCACTGAGACCTGTCTGACCCCCAGAGATTCGTACATCTCCGTTTGCAGAGACTCTACTGAAAATGGTTCGGATCCGCCGACAGCAAAGCGCGGATGCCCCGACGGACTTCCTCATGGTCATCGACGACCAGAATACTGGGTCAACCATGTCCATGGATTGAAGACGGAAAGCCCCGGCAACAAAACGGCTTAGTGATTGTACGGATGCGCCATCATCCCTAAACCCCGAACCGTTCCCGGTATGTGCTGGGCGATTCGCCCGTGTGCCGCTGAAACAGTGTCCGGAAGAACGCTACATCTTGGTACCCCACCGCGTCGCTGATCTCCTGCATCGTGCAGTGCTCGTTTTCCAGAAGACGTTTTGCTGAGGCAATTCGCAACTTCTGCACGTAGTTCAGTGGCGTATCTCCGGTCGCCTCCTTGAAACGCCGCACGAAGTTCCTCAGGCTCATCCCCGCGCGCCGAGCGGGCGCGTCCAGCGGGAAAGTGCGCTGAAAATTTTGGTGCAACCAGTCTTGCGCGCGAGAGATCGCCTCATCGTGATGCTCCGTCTTCAGCGGGATCATCGCGAATCCAGCCTGCCACGCCCGCGGCGTTTCAATCAGCAGCGCCTTCGAACTCTCGAGCGCGATGTTGTGTCCGCAAAATTTCTCCACCAGGTACAGACTCAAATCGAGCGAAGCGTGCACGCCACCTCCGCAGTAGAAGCCGCTATCTTCCGTCACCATCAGCTCCGGCATCCACCGCACTCGCGGATATTTCTCGCGGAAAGTTTCCGCCAGCGCCCAGTGCGTAGTCGCCCGCTTGCCGTCGAGCATGCCCGTTGCCGCCACCAGTCCAACGCCGGAACACACGCTGGCGATTTCGGCTCCCCGTTTTTTCCAGCGTTTCAGCCACGGCACTACCGGCCCGTTGCGTTCGACCACGTCATCCAGGCTCAATCCCGTCGTCGGAATAAAGATCAGATCGGTCTTGCGGATGTTCAGAATCGATGTCATCGGCTGGATCTGAAGCGGGCCATCACAGTTCACCACGCCCCCGTCGGCTGAAGCCGTCGTGACCCGAAACTGCGGACATTCAGCTTGGCCTTGAAGGTGGTTCCACAATGTTCCCGCATGACGGAACACTTCCATCGGGCCCACAGCGGTGGAAGAGAATGTCTGATCAAGAAACAACACGGTGACATCAATCATCGGCTCCTCCCAATACTCCTGTGCGCTTAAATCAACAATGGCGTAAACGACCACTAACAATGGCATATCTGCCATCTTGTTGCAACCCCCTTGTACTGCTAACTTCGGTCATCGAATGCGCGGCATTCGACAAAACTAGAAACATGAGGCAACTGAAATGGTGACCGCATCACAAGTACCAGTCGTCGTAAACGGCGTCAGCGTCAACGACCTGTCCAACACAATTGAGGCCGTCAAGGCCCAGCCCGCTTTAGCGAAATTTCGCTTCCGCTTACGAAACCGTTGGCATGGAGCCGCGCAGAACCGTTCAACCATCGACGCCTATTTCGGTGCGGGCCAGCACGCCACGCGAGCCACACCCTTCGTCCTCGAAACCGACGAACCCCCCGTCCTCCTCGGCAAGGATTCGGCGCCGAATCCCGTGGAGTACCTGCTGCACGCGCTGGCCGCGTGCCTCACCACCTCGATGATCTATCACGCCGCCGCTCGCGGAATTCATATCGAAGAAGTCGAGTCCTCCCTCGAAGGCGACATCGATCTCCATGGCTTCCTCGACCTCGATTGCGCCGTGCGCAATGGTTACCAGGGCATCCAGGTCAAATTCAAAATCAAGGCCGACGTTCCGGACCATCGTCTGCGCGAGATCGCGGAACTCGGCTCCTCCCATTCCCCCGTGTTCGATTCGCTAACACGAGGAGTACCGATTTCGATCGCAGTTGATCGCCTGTAAGCAAGAAAGAGTGTGTGGGTACCGGGCCGGGCAACTTTGTTCCAACTAAAAGGAGACACTATGACAAACGCATGGAAGTTCAGTTCACAATGGGCCCTGAAATCGATCGCTGTGCTGTTGGTGGGAAGCGCGTGCTTTACGACGTCGTTGCTTGCGCAAAACTCGAATCATGAACATCCCGCGCCCTCCAAACTCGTGCTGGATGTTCGCGCCGCAACCCAGCAGTTCCTTGACGTCAACAATGCCGGTCCTGCCGGCTATGGACCGGCCTTCGGCTGTGTGACCGGGCCCGATCATGGCGCCATGGGGATCCACTACGTCAACGGCACACTGGTGGGCGATGGCCTGATCGATGTCGCACACCCCGAAGCGCTCATCTATGAACCCGTCGGCGACAAGCGCAGACTGGTCGGTGTCGAATACATCGTCGACGCTGCAACCTGGCTGCAGAACAACAACAACACGCCGCCTACGCTCGACGGACAGGATTTTCAATTCGTCGGTTCGCCGAACCGCTTCAACCTCGCGTCCTTCTTCGAACTCCATGTCTGGGCGTGGCGCGATAATCCTCAAGGCGCCTTCGTCGATTGGAACAACCACGTAACCTGCGAACGCGAGTAGCTCGAGAAATTAAGATATAAAAACTCCGCCCTTGTCTCTCCAACCTTGGAGAGACAAGGGCAGCGTTCATCTTTGTCGTAGGATCCAGCATCCCATGGATGCGTACCGAATTCACGCGGGCACCGGAAGCGCGAAGCGCACAAGCGTGCAGAATTTGCTCTCGATCCTCCAGTCTGTTCCCAAAGTTCCCCACTGTCCATCACTGCCTGTCGCACAGTGGGTCAGTCCATGTATAGTGACTCGAATACTGGAGGGACGATGCGCCACCGAATCCTGCATCTGCTGTGCCTTGTAACGTGTGTCGTATTCCTTATGACTGCCGCCTATGCGCAGTCCAGCCACTGGGCCACGCCTGACGACAAAACCGCGAAGTTCATGATTGACATGGAACGCAAGTGGGCCGAAGGCGTTTGCACCAATAACGGCGTCATCTCTGAGTTGTTGGCCGACGATTTCCAGGGCACCAGCACTGGCGGCGAGCGCTACAACAAAGCGGATGAGCTGCGCGACGAAAAAGGCTCACACTCGGCGCGCGGCTGCACCCTCGACGACGCGAAAGTACGCTTCTTCGGCGAAGACGTTGCCATCATTTACGGCAGCGAGCACGCCATCGGCAAAGACAAATCACATCCCGACGCCAAGCAGTGCCAGGCCTGGACCGATACCTGGTTGAAGCGCAATGGTAAGTGGCAGATCATTGCCTCGCAGGACAACAAGGTCGATTGCAAGTAACGGAATGGAGGCCACTGAAAAGGGCCTCCATTCGCTCGTCATTGCCCGCTCCACGTTATCCCCGCCGCGCGGCTTCGATCGCGGCAACGTCGATCTTTTTCATCTTCATCATCGCGTCGAAGGCACGCTTTGCCTCATCGCCGCCCGCCCCAAGAGCCTCCATCAGCGCGCGCGGCGTGATCTGCCACGAGAGGCCCCACCGATCCTTGCACCACCCGCACTCACTTTCCTTGCCCCCATTCCCGATGATCGCATTCCAGTAGCGGTCCGTCTCTTCCTGCGTGTCGGTTGCGACTTGGAAAGAAAAAGCCTCGCTGTGCCGGATCGCTGGGCCGCCGTTCAGTCCGAGACATGGAATCCCCAGAACCGTGAACTCCACCGTCAGCTCATCGCCCTTCTTGCCGCCCGGGTAGTCGCCGGGTGCTTTGTGGACAGCCGTCACTTCACTATTCGGAAAGGTCGCGGCATAAAAGCGCGCCGCAGCGTGTGCGTCCTTGTCGAACCACAGGCAGATCGTATTTTTTGCCTTCGAACTCATTAGGTCTCCTTGTACGAAATCAGGTCGAACCCCGGCAGCCGGAACTCTTTCTCGGCTCACCGTGTCGCTCCGCTGTAAATTAATGCCATTAAGATGATAGCGTCAGCGTGATTGTTGCGCGTGTAGTTGTGCAATGAGAAAAGATCGGCGTAAATCCGCGTGAATCCGTGGAAGAGAATTTGATCGAAGGTTGTCGCGATGCCTGAAGTGACATTGTGGAGATTTCACGATCACAGGGACGCCCGCAATTCTTGTACATCGCGCATCGGGGGCTTTCCGAAGAAACGCTTGTACTCCCGATTGAACTGGCTTGGACTTTCGTACCCCACCGCGAAGGCTGCACTCGCAGCATCAAGTTCCTCTGTGAGCATCTTCTGTCGTGCTGTATGGAGCCGAAGCTGTTTTTGAAACTGAAGAGGACTCATTGCTGTGAGACTACGGAAGTGATGATGCAGAGTTGATCTGCTCATACCCGCCACCGATGCTAGTTCGTCCACTTTCAGCGTCTTCTCGAAGTTTTTACGCAGCCAAGTTACCGCCTTAGCCGTTAAATAGCTTTGGTCCGCCGTCGTTGCGACCGAACGCAGACGGTCTCCTTGGGGTCCCTGCAGCAGCCGGTAGATGATTTCTCGCTGGAGCAGCTTGCCAAAAAACGGGAGATCCTGCGGGGCGCCTAACAGCTGAACCATGCGTAAGCATGGCGTAAGCAGTTCGACGGTCGCTTCTCCAA
Source organism: uncultured Acidobacteriaceae bacterium (assembly GCA_963822545.1). Lineage (GTDB taxonomy): Bacteria > Acidobacteriota > Terriglobia > Terriglobales > Acidobacteriaceae > Acidiflorens. The sequence continues at coordinate 228,367 of CAWGIB010000003.1, read as the reverse complement.
GAACCATGCCGCGTGTACCGGCGGGCGGTGCACAGATTCTCACTTCCTCGGTGTGGAGAACATCGCGGACGATGCCCATATCAAGTTTGAGGAAGAACGCAACGTAGGGCTTCTCCACACTGGCGACGCACACTCGGCTGACTATCGGAAGTTCGATTGATGTGAGAAGGAAGGTTGATCCGCCGAAGATATAACTCTGTTTGCCCAGGTCAACGCGCTTCTTTCCCTGCGGAATGAGAAGCAGACTTGGCTCATAGGTACAGGGATTCGGTGTGGTCGGAGCAGTGTTTCGATAAAGCGCAAGTCCCGGCAGGTCTGTTGACAGATCGGCGGCACCATCCAGCGCTTTGCTAATTGATTCAGCCAGCTGTTTGAGCATCTGCGTGACACTAGGATCGATGATTTTTTTCGATTTCTGGGGCATCACTCATTTTCCTCGACCTCTCCAAGATAAGACACAAGCGCGGCCATGGCACAGATTTCGCCCTCATCTCAGACAAATAGGCAATGATTTCAGTCGATCATGCTACCGGCAAACGAGCGTTTCGGCCTAACCTTGGGTTGGAGAAGAAGACATGAAGACGCGAAAGCTTGGAACGTTGGAAGTCTCGGAACTCGGATTTGGCTGCATGAACCTGGCCACAAACTACGGCCCGGCAGTGCCCCTCGACGATGCCATCAAGGTCATCCGTGAGGCCCACAATAAGGGCGTTACATTCTTCGACACAGCGGAAGTCTACGGCCCGTACACGAGCGAGACGATTGTCGGCGGCGCTCTCGAGCCGTTCCGTAATGAGGTGAAGATCGCAACGAAGTTCGGCTTCGACCTCACCGACAAGGGCGGTCTGAACAGCCGGCCCGATCACATCAAGAGAATGGTGGACGGGTGCCTGAAGCGTCTCCGGACGGACCGTATCGATCTCTTCTATCAACATCGGGTCGATCCGAATGTTCCAATCGAAGACGTTGCGGGTGCCGTAAAAGACCTTATCGAGGACGGCAAGGTGTTACATTTCGGCCTCTCGGAAGCTAGTCCCAACACCATCCGCAAAGCACATGCCGTTCAACCCGTCGCAGCTCTCCAGACAGAGTATTCGCTCATGAACCGTGACCCGGAAGAAAATGGGTTGCTCGATACCTGCGAAGAACTGGGAATCGGCTTTGTACCTTGGGGTCCCATTGGCATGGGCTATCTGACGCAGAAGCTTGATGCACAGACTAAATTCGATCCGAAATCGGATCTACGTTCTGGATTTGACCGTTTCCGGCCGGAAAGCATAACCGCGAATAAACCCTTTGTCGAATGCATCACCGAGCTCGCGAAGAGAAAAAATGCAACGACTGCGCAGCTGTCGCTCGCATGGCTGCTGGCGCAGAAACCATTCATCGTTCCGATCCCCGGAACGGGCAAGATCAAGCACCTTCAGGAAAACATCGAATCCACTAAACTTGTACTGACCGCTGAAGACATGAAAGAGATCGCCAGTGCTCTGGCCAAGTTCAGGGTGCATGGCGGTCGTATGAACGAACAACAGATGAAGATCGTAGAGCAGTAGGGCCGATCCGCGGAACGCGCTTATAGATAAGTCCTGAGAAACGGCGTTCTGGAAAATTGCCGGGTGCCCCATTCAATCGCGTTCTTTGCGATTGAGTGGGCGCCTTCGATCCCTCCCCACACGCCGACGCCCTATAACTAGGCCGATGCCTTCGAAAGAAGTCGTCGCACCACATGCCCTTTCCACATCCACAACCCCGAAAGCAACATCACTGGAAGAAACACATACCGGGTTGGCGGCGCATATCCTGGGAGTTTTTCAAACGGACTATAGATATAGCCGAATATCGGAATCGCAAAGACAATGTGAATCCAGCGAACAATCGAACGTTTGGTGCCTTCTTTCATGACAAATTTGTCCTCTCGCTACAGGCGCGCTCGAAGTCCCCACTCAAGACAAAAACGGGCTTAAGTAGGCTTTATTTTCTACCCACACAATTGTCATCCCGAGCGACCGTGGCCCCAGCAGGCCCGGTTTTGGCCTGATGGGGTGGAGGAGCGAGGGATCTGCAGTTCCTCGTTACACCTTCACCGATCCGCGGAACGCACGGCCCGCGTAATAAGATTCCGCTCCGTTGTGATAGACGAAAACAGTGTTGAACCGCCGATCACAAAAAAGCGCGCCGCCAAGTTTTCTCACCTCAGCCGGTGTCTTCACCCAGCTCGACGTTTTTAAATCGAATTCCCCAAGCTTCTGCAACCCTCGATATTCTTCTTCCGTCAAGAGCTCAATACCCATGGCCTCCGCCATATTCACCGCGCTATCTTTTGGCTTATGTTCTTTCCTTGAATCCAGCGCTTCACGGTCGTAGCAAAAACTTCTCCGGCCTTTGGGACTGTCCTCCGAGCAATCATAAAAAATGTATTCGCCCGTCTTCTTATCTTGGCCAACCACGTCCGGTTCCCCGCCAGTTCGCTCCATTTCACTGAGCGGCCACAGTTTTTCAGCCCTCGCCTCCAGCCTTGCCTGCACGTCCGCCCACGCAAGACCTTTGTGCCGGTTCATGTTTTTCTCGAAACGGACTTTCAATACTCCGAGCAGTTCTTTCCGTTGTTCCGCTGACAATTCCTTTTTGTTCTTCTTCAGTGATTGCTGCATGGTTTTACTCTCCACCTCGAATTCATAATTTTCGGACTCGCGGGTGCCAATCCCTCCCCGCATTCCGTGCCGTGTTTGACTCTCGTGTTTGAGAAAGAAAAGATCCGCGTAAATCCGCGCAAATCCGTGGAAGAGAATTTGATCGAACTATAAATTCTCCTCACAAATTCGTTTCAAGGCTTTCGTCCCGCTTGAGGCGGCCAGTCCGGCGATTCAACCCCAAACTGCTTCGCATACTCCGCGTTCAACCGTTGCCACCCGAACTTCATCGCTTCGGGTCCCACGATGCGTCCAATGGGACTTCCGCTGAGCATCCGATCCAGCACATCGAAACAGATTTGCCACCCCGCAGCACCCATCGCGATGAAGCGTTGACCGATGTTGGTCCACAGCGTAAGGCGCGTGCCGCCTCCCATGTCTTCGAGTTCCCACCGCATATCGAAGTCACCCCACTTGTACTCAAGTAGCTCGGGCTCCTCGGCTCGCGTCACGGTGGTTTCGGTAACGCGCACCGCCGGCGCTGCCACCGTCGTGAGCTTCACCGTGTTTCCAGCCGTCCCCAGGTTCCCGTCGGCGTCAAACGGAGCCCACTCGCGCAGATGCGCCGGATCCGTAATCGCCTGCCAGACCTTTTCCGGAGAATGCCGCAGCTCGCGCACCAGAACAAGCGTCCACTTCTCTTCCCCGTGTTGTCCCCGGCCCTTTTGTACCTGCGCCAGGTTGGCTGGACCCGGTGCATACTGCGCGCGATCGCTCATCGATTCTTGCCTCTCTTAATAGTGTGCCAGCTGCGTGAGCTGAATCAGATTGCCGCAGCTATCTTTCAGCATCGCGATGGTCGAGCCGGTCACGGCGGTGGGCGGCATGGTGAACTCGGCGCCGTTTGCTTTCGTCCGCTCATAGTCGCCCTTGACGTCGTCGGTGAAGAACATCATCGCGGGCTGGTTCTGTTGAAACATCGCCTGCTGGTACGTTTTGGCCGCCGGGTTGTTGTTCAGCGCCAGCTGCAGCTCAGTGCCGTCCGGCTCCTCGCGTGAGGCCACGGTCAGCCAGCGATATGGGCCCTGGCTGAAATCGGTTTTCTTCGTAAAGCCCAACACCTCCGTATAAAAGCGCAGAGCCTTCTCCTGGTCGTCCACGTATAAGGTAGTCACTTTGATTTTCATTTCGCTTCTCCTTTGTTCCGTTCGCGGTTTGGCCGCGTCGTCTTCTCCTTTGCCTTTCCTCGAGCTGGAGCTGCCTGCTTCGTTCGTCCTGATGATCCATACCGTGGATGCTCAGTGCGGCCCGGGTGTATGCGATCAAGGTGGCGTTCGAGAGCATCCACATGAGCCGACCAGAACCGGCGGAACTGAGCCAGCCACACATCCACCTCCTGAAGCGGTTTAGGGTTCAGCCGGTAGAGACGGCGTTGCGCGTCCACCGTGGATTCCACGAAACCGGCATCGCGCAGAACCCGCAAGTGCTTTGAGACAGTCGGCTGCGACATACGAAGCTGCCGCTCAATCTCTCCCACCGACTGCTCTGATGAAACCAGCAGGCTCAAAATCGCCCGCCGGTTCGGCTCCGCAATAATTTCAAAAATAGATTCCACAGCCTTTATATACTCTATAACGTATATACGTGTCAAGCCATATAACAAAGAAAGATGTCCAGCCGGGGGTGCCCCCCGGCTCGCGGTTTTCGAGACGTGGGGACTCCACGGTGCGTTCGGGAGAGGTTGGGTTGTAATGGAGGTGTGGACGAGATCGTTCACCACCGACCCACCGATTTTCAATCACTTACAGCGATTTTCGGAGACTTGATTTTTCAATCGGGACGGAACCGGGGGTACAAATAAACCAAAACCTCTAACCCGTTAATTCCCAATACCCGATTTAACTCGTTACTTTTCAAAGACCCCACCGAGCCCCTCCCGCTAACCAAATGATTCTCGACCATTAAGAAGAATGAGCAGCTAGTACCAGAAAGTAATCATCGAACCAAAAATCCCCCATTCTCCCCAAAACCCACCCGGCACGAATTTCCAAATTTATTTTTTCGCCTGTTTTCATCTAACTCCCTACTCCGTCACAACCGCGAACCCAAGTCAGCGTTAGCATGAGAAGTTGGCCGTTTAACTGATGGCTGATGGCTGATGGCTGATGGCTAAGCCTACGGCTGTTAAAATCTCTCTCTCATGATCTTTCGCAGCGATAACCGTGCCCCGACCAACTCCGCCCTGTCACTATCACCCCAGATTTCATCTCCACCGCCGAAGGTTCGGCACTCATTGAGATGGGCAACACCCGCGTAATCTGTACCGCCTCCGTCGAAGAAACCGTCCCCGCAATTCCTCCGCAACTCGAACAAAGGATGGATCTCCGGCGAATATGGCATGCTTCCCCGCTCTACCCTGACGCGCTCCGCCCGCGAAGCCGCTCGCGGCAAACAAAGCGGACGCACCCAGGAAATCCAGCGCCTCATCGGCCGCTCTCTCCGCGCCGTCACCGATCTGAAACAACTTGGCGAACGCACCATCTGGATCGATTGCGACGTAATCCAAGCCGATGGGGGCACCCGCACAGCCTCCATCACCGGAGCCTTCGTGGCTCTTGGCCTAGCCCTCCAGCGCCTCATCGACGCCGGAACCCTAACTTCCGCCCCCATCAAAGATTACGTAGCCGCCATCAGCGTCGGCATAGTTGACGGCCGGACCGGCACTCGACCTGAACTACGAAGAAGACTCCCGCGCCGACGTAGATATGAATGTAGTCATGACCGCCGGCAACAAGATCGTTGAACTCCAAGCCACTGCCGAACATCAGGTATTTGATGACGCCCAATTGGCAGCCATGATGTCTCTCGCGCGGCAAGGAATCCAATCGCTGATCATCAAGCAACAGGCTGTTCTCAAAGCACTTACCTTGCGGCAGTGATCTGCATCACTCGACTCGGTGCGGCGCGAGTTTCGTTGTGCTCTGCCCTAGGGTTAGAATGGTCGTTTGTATTGCATTGATCATGATTCAGGAGGACGTATGAAGTTAACTCCGGGCAAACTGAAGGGTTTGAAGGCAGTATCCAACGAACGCGGCGTCATCGCGGCAGCCGCCATGGACCAGCGCGGCTCTCTGCAGAAGTCCCTCGCGAAGGAAAAGGGCTCTGCCGTTTCCGACGCGATGATGGAAGAGTTCAAGACGCTGGTCACCGAAGTTCTCACGCCGCATGCCAGCGCGATCCTCCTCGATCCCGAGTGGGGACTGCCCGCCTCGAAGCGGCGAGCCAAGAACGCAGGACTTTTGCTGGCCTACGAAAAGACCGGCTATGACAAGACAGGTCCTGGCCGCCTGCCTGATCTACTCGACCTGTGGTCCGCGCGCCGATTGAAAGAAGCCGGCGCGGATTGCGTCAAAATTCTGCTCTATTACACTCCTTACGATTCGAAGCAGGTAAACGAAACCAAGCATGCGTGGGTCGAGCGTATTGGCGATGAATGCCGCGCCAACGACATTCCTTTCTTCCTTGAATTCGTTGGCTACGAAGAAGGAGTCGATGAAAAAGGCGTCGAGTATGCGAAGAAGAAACCGCATATCGTCACCGAGAGCATGCGCGAATTCAGCAAAGACCGTTATGGGGTTGACGTGCTGAAGGTAGAAGTTCCAGTCAACATGAAATGCGTCGAAGGCACGAAATCGTTCGGAGGCGCGAAGGCCTACACCAAAAAAGAAGCGATCGATCTGTTCCACAAAGCCGCCAGCGTAGCGACCAAGCCGTTCATTTATCTTTCGGCGGGCGTGAGCAACGCAGAGTTCAGCGAGACGCTCGAACTGGCCGGGGAAAGCGGTGTGAAGTTCAACGGCGTGTTCTGCGGCCGCGCGACCTGGAAAGAGGGCATTCCGGTTTACGCAAAGCAAGGCGCGGATGCATTCCGCAAATGGCTTGAGACCGAAGGCGTGAAGAACATCAACAACGTGAACAGCAAGCTTAAAGCCGCGACTTCATGGCACTCGATTTACGATGTCGAGCCCTCGCTGGCCCACGTCTAAACTGATTGCTTCTCGAAACAGAGGCGGGTCAATCTTGGGCCCGCCATTTCTTTTGAAATGCAACAATGAGAAATCAGATCGTAGTAGGAATGCCTAGGTTCACTTCTGCAATCTGACTTCTAACTTCTGCATTCGTCCTTGATCTCGAAGTTGACTATCATGCCCGACCGCAAAACCGCACTCATCACAGGAGCATCTTTCGGCATAGGACTGGAGCTCGCGCGCATCTTCGCGCGTGAAGGCCACGACCTTGTTCTGGTTGCGCGCAGTTCAGACAAGTTGCGCCAGTTGGCATCCGAACTGGAACGCGCTCACGGCGCCCGGTCTCTCATTCTTGCTACGGACCTGAGCGAGCCAGGGGCAGCCGCCTACGTTCTAGACCAGACTACGCGCGCGCAAATTGTCGTGGATATTCTGGTCAACAATGCGGGATTCGGTCAGTACGGGTTCTTCGCGGAAAATGATCTGGAAGAATGTATCCGGCAAATCCAGCTCAATGTAACGACGCTAACGCATCTCTCGCGCCTGTATCTTCCCGAGATGATCGCACGGAAAGAAGGACGCATCCTGAGCGTGGCTTCCACCGCGGCATTCCAGCCAGGGCCGCTGATGGCTGTTTACTTTGCAACGAAAGCATACGTTTTACATTTGTCGGAAGCGCTGGCGAACGAACTACAAGGCACAGGAGTGACTGTTACCTGCCTCTGTCCCGGAGCGACTGCGACGGAGTTTCACAAGCGCGCGAATGCCACCGAAATGCGGTTGCTGAAGATGGGCTCGATGGACGCGCACACGGTCGCCGAAGATGGCTATCGCGCGTTAATGGCGGGAAAGCCGGTCGTCATTTCTGGCTTTAAGAATTGGCTGGTGGCGCAGTCAGTGCGACTCTCGCCTCGACGCCTTGTTACCGCAATTGCGCGGAAGACACAAGAAACGAAGTCGCCCAAATAAACGCGGCAACTTCGTCGCTGGTAAATTTTACGGCATCTTCCGACCTTCCAGCGCAGCCTGCACACGACTGTGCTTCCGACTGTAGGTGAAGTAGACGACCATTCCGATCACCAGCCAGATGATCAATCGCGCCCAATTGACCCATCCGAGTTTGACCATCATGTAGCCGTTGAACAGGATACCCATGATCGGAATAAACGGCACCCAAGGAGTTCTGAATGGCCGCGCCTGGCCAGGATTCGTATGGCGCAAGGCCATGACCGCGATACACACGATCACGAACGCCAGAAGCGTTCCTATATTGACCATTCTTCCAATATCGTCGATCGGGGTCAGGCTGCCCACAATCGCCGCAAGCAAGCCGACGAGAATCGTATTCTTCCAGGGAGTACGGAAACGCGGGTGAATGTCAGCAAAGAATTTCTTCGGCAACAGGCCGTCGTTCGCCATCGAGTATAAGACGCGAGTCTGCCCCAAGAGCATGACAAGCATTACGCTGGTGAGGCCCGCCAGTGCTCCGAGAGTGATGATGTGAGAAGCGCCGGTAAGACCACGATCAAGGAAAGCGCGCGCGATAGGCGCTTCGATATTGACATCTTTCCAGGGACCATGCCCGTCAAAACTGCAGCGACCGCGATGTATAACACAGTGCAGACTAGAAGCGATGCGATGATTCCGATGGGAAGGTCGCGCTGCGGATTCTTCGCTTCCTGCGCCGTGGTAGACACGGCATCGAATCCGATATAAGCGAAGAAGATGTAAGCCGCTCCGCGCCCCAATTCCAGAGAACCCAAATGGAGCGAAACTGTGCCAGTCTGATCCCCAGTTGCTGGTGTTGATGTAATGGATACCGAGTCCGATTACGAAGAGGACTACTCCACCTTGATGGTGACAATCGTGGCGTTGAAACGAGCGCTCTCCTTGATACCGATTGCCAGAATGGCGGTGATCACCAGAGCGATCACGAACGCAGGAATGTTGAGGCGCTATTTCGTATCCAAAGAGATGTGGAGCGCTCAGCAAGTCGTGGGCTTTCTGCAGCAACTCTGGCGATTGCGCCGCCATGATGCCCGACACCTTGTCGAGGAATGCCTGCGTGCCGGGCACTAACGTCGAATCGGAAGCTTGCGCCATCTGGCGGGCGACGATATTTTCGGCAGTCTTGAGGCCGGTCCAGTGATCGTAGGCCAGCCACAACGGCATATTGATATGAAAAATATTCAGGAGCTCAATGAAGTGATTGGACCAGCCGGACGATACCGTGCTGGCACCCATGGCGTATTCGAGTGTGAGATCCCAGCCAATAATCCAGGCGAAAATTTCTCCCAGCGTCGCATAGGCGTATGTGTACGCGCTGCCAGCGAGAGGAATCATCGCCGCAAACTCCGCATAGCAGAGGGCCGCGAACGCACAACCCAAACCAGAGAGGACGAAAGAAAGCATCAACCCAGGTCCGGCATAATGAGCACCTAACCCAGAGAGAACGAAGATTCCTGCTCCGATGACCGCGCCGACGCCGAGCGCCGTCAACTGGAAAACCCCGAGGGTACGTTTCAGGCTGTGCTCGCCTGTCTCTCGCGCCTCCTCCAATAAGAGTGCAAGCGGTTTTTTCGCAAAGAGGTCAGTCATGAATCGGGTCTTCTCCTGTGCTTAAGCTGAAGTCGTCCGGGCTCGCAGAGACCAGAGGTAATAAACCGGGATGCCCAGCAACACGATGAATAATCCCGGCCAGGTATATTGCGGTTTGTAGCGTAACAGCACCACGTCAATAAACAAAGCCATGACGATGTAAATCGCGGGCAAGACTGGATATCCGATGGCCCTGTAGGGGCGCTCGGCATTGGGATGCGTACGACGTAAAACGAAGAGCCCGAAAATCGTCAGCATGTAGAACACGAGGACCGCAAAAATAATGTAGTCAGCAGATGGCTATAGCTCCAGAGATGCAGAGGACGCAGTCCAGATCATTTGCACCATCAGCGAAACGACTGGTGTTTTGTATTCAGGATGAAGTTTTGCCACGCTGCGAAAGAACAGGCCATCTTTGGCCATCGCGTAGTAGACGCGGGCTCCGGAAAGAATGAGGCCATTGCAGCAACCGAAGCCGGAAATCATGATGGCGACCGCCATCAGACCTCCGCCAGCCGCTCCGAACATCTGGGTCATCACGGCAGTGGCGACGCGGTCTTCGCTGGCGTATTGAATTCCGCGCTGGAAAAGCGTGGTTCCAGTTGGGCTGCCCCACAATGGCAAGGCTCCCAGATAAATAAAGTTGCAGCTGATGTAGAGAGCGATGACGACACCTGTTCCGAGAGCGAGTGACAGCGGAAAATTCCGGCTGGGATTTTTTACTTCGCCGGCGGTAAAGGTCACGTTGTTCCAGGCATCGGCGGAAAAGAGCGAACCGACCTGCGCGATGGCGAGCGCGGTAAGCGTCGAAACCAGGACGCCTGCCCCGACGTCATGCAGCGTGCCGAGGCCGGAATTCTTCCAGAAGTTCGAGCCAAAATTTGACCGCGACTGCCTGGGCGTTACGGCCGAGGAAAATTCCGAATAAGAACGAGTCCGAGCAGCGCGGAAACTTTCGCGGTCGTGAAAACGTTCTGGATCAGCGCGCCGGTCTTGACGCCGAAGATATTGATGACTGGAGAGGACGATCACTACCAGGATCGCGACCAGGTTCTGCGTGTTGAGCCCGACGTCCATACCGCCCAGCATCATGGGACCAATGGCGAACTTCGGAACCTTCCAGAGGTGGAGGATCCAATTACTGGAGGCGATGGCCGGCCAGAATATTCCAAGGAACTTGCCGAAGGCCACGCCCACGGCGGCGATCGTGCCCGTTTGGATTACAAGAAAGAGCGTCCAGCCGTAAAGAAATCCCCAGAGAGGACCGAGCGACTCGCGCAGGTAGACATATTGGCCACCGGCGCGCGGCATCATGGCGGCAAGTTCGCCGTAGCTGAGCGCACCGACGATCGTCAGGAAGCCGGTGATTGCCCAGGCGCCGATCAAGAGCGCGGGCGATTGCACTTCGCGGGAAATTTCGGCGGAAACGATGAAGATGCCCGAGCCGATCATCGAGCCCATGACCAGCATGGTCGCGCTGGTCAGGCCGAGTCCTTTGACTAGCTCTTTATCCTGCTGGGTGTGGCGCTCCCAATCGCTGGCGCCGGTAGCGGGAGTGGTTGTTCGAACGTCAGTATCCACGAAGCTCCTGGTTTATGTGGCGCGGGCGCCCCGCCCGCGTGGCAGTATCGAATCTTCCCAACTTTATCCCAATATGCGCAAGAATTCCTCTGCTGATTTGCATGGATCCCGTATCAAGTCAGATATCACGGCGACCGAGTCGGCTCCCGCGTCGATCACGGAATGGGCATTTGCCCGGGTAATTCCGCCAATCGCCACCAGAGGCTTGCGAGTCAGGTCCCTTGCCCAATGCACTCCGTCGAGACCGACCACGGGATCGGGGTTGGCTTTGCTTGAGGTGGAGAAAACCGGACCGATGGCGAGGTAGTCCGCCGAAGTTCCATCGGCTTCGGCGAGTTGATCGGGATTATGGGTGGAAACACCCAGCCAGCTGCCCGGCCCGATGATTCGCCGGGCAGCTTCGGGAGAGAGATCGTCTTGCCCGATATGCAGGCCGTCGAAGCCCGCAGCGACACAGAGATCGGCGCGGTCGTTCATGATGAGCTTTGCACGGCTGCCGACCTGGGCCTTGAGTTCGCGCGCTTCGTTAAGAAGCTGTCGAGCGCTCCCCTGCTTGTTGCGGTATTGCAGAAGCGAACAGCCGGCGCTGACAAGTTGGTTGGCCGTGGCAAATAACGTTTGCGGGTCAGGGAAACAAGAACGATCGAGTATCGCGTAGAGGCGAGGCAGCGGGTTCATTTACTTCTTGGCCAGGAATCTCTCGATGAAGCCCGTGTCAATCTTGCCCGCCCTGAATTCGGGGTCGGCCAAAATTCGGCGATGAAGGGGAATCGTGGTGAAGATTCCCTCGACGATGAACATTTCGAGGGCGCGGCTCATGCGCGAGATGGCTTCGCTGCGATCTTTTCCGCGCACGACCAACTTCGCAATTAACGAATCATAATAAGGAGGAATCGTTCCTTCCGCATAGGCCGCCGTATCGATTCGAACGCCGGTCCCGCCCGGCGGATTAAAGGTCGTGATCTTGCCGGCGGAGGGCGTGAACTTTTCCGGGTGCTCGGCGTTGATACGGCACTCAATAGCATGCCCCCGGTGAACAATGGGCCCCTGCAACACGTCGCTCATTTTCGCGCCGGCCGCGATCATGATCTGGCTCTTAACGAGATCGACATCGGTCACCATTTCGGTGACAGGATGCTCAACCTGGATGCGTGTGTTCATTTCGATGAAATGGAGCTTGCCGGTCTGATCCATCAGAAATTCGATGGTCCCGGCATTGTGGTAACCGACCGCACTGAGCGTCTTACCGAGAATTTCGCCAATCTCCTGGCGAAGTTCCGGCGTCACTCTTACTGACGGAGATTCTTCCAGCAATTTCTGATGCCGCCGCTGGATGGAACATTCGCGTTCTCCGAGACTGACGACTGTACCGTGCTCATCACCCAGTACCTGAAACTCGATGTGACGCGGGTTCTCTACATATTTCTCCATGTAGAGATCGCCGTTGCCAAAGGCTGCGGCAGCTTCGGACTGCGCCTGACGAAACAAGGTCGGCAGCTCGTCTTCATTGCGAACGATGCGCATGCCGCGACCGCCACCGCCGGCAGTTGCTTTGACGATGACCGGAAACCCAACTTGCCGGGCCCATTCGATCGCCTCTCCATCGGAACCGATTACTCCGTCCGAGCCGGGGAGGATGGGCACGCCATGCTTCTTCATGGCAGCGCGCGCCTTCTCTTTTTCGCCCATTAGCCGGATCACGTCGGGCGTGGGTCCGATGAACTTGATGTGGCATGCCTGGCAGACTTCCGCGAAATTGGCGTTTTCAGACAACAAACCGTAACCGGGATGAATGGCGTCCACATTGGCGATCTCGGCCGCGCTGATGACGGCGGGAATATTGAGATAGCTTTGCGAGAGCTGCGGAGGTCCGATGCAGATCGCCTCATCGGCAAAGCGCACGTGCAGGGAGTTCCTGTCTGCTTCGCTGTAGATTGCCACCGCGCGAATGCCGAGTTCCTTGCACGCGCAAATGACGCGCAGCGCGATCTCGCCGCGATTGGCTACTAGAATCTTCTTAAACATGATGTGAAAGCTCTCAGCTGTCAGCTCCCGGTTCTCAGAAAAATCGACGGACGCACTGGATTTCTCTGAGAGCTGAGAACTGAGAGCTTATGTTGCCAGGCGGAGCGCAAACAGGTCCTGACCGTATTCGATCGGCTGGCCGTTGGTGACGAGTTTCTTGACCAATTCTCCGGACGCGTCGCATTCGATCTCGTTCATCAGCTTCATGGCTTCGACAATACACAAGACTTGTCCAACTTCCAGTTTATCGCCGACTTTGATGAATGGCGGAGCGCCGGGTGACGGAGCTTCGTAGAAGGTACCCACGATCGGCGACTTGACGATGTGGAGTTTTTCTTCCGCGGGTGCGACGGGTGCCGGCTCAACGGGTTTGGACGCGCCACCCGAAGCGAGAAGGCGTCGGATGAAGCGCTACAGGAGCCTGGATATAACGAGTTTCCGGAACCGCCGTGACGGCAGTTACGGCTCCCCGTTTGACTTTGACCTTCACATCGCCGCGTTCCAGCTCAAATTCGGCGATATCCTTTTCTATCAAGAACTCGATCAGTTCCTTCAGCTCTTTTTGATTCATGGATAGGGCGGGTTCCGCTTTCAAAATCCCACTAACTTCGGCAGCGGGTACGGCGGTCGTAAAGACCCCTTATTTTCTGATTTCCTGCAATGATTGCAATTTCACTCTTAAAGTCTTGCAAACGTTTATTCGATGATAACCAGTTCTTTGTTGCCAGGTTCCAGTACCTCACAACCAGAGGCCGTGACGACCACGACATCTTCAATTCGAACTCCCCACTTGCCGGGGATGTAGGCGCCCGGCTCGATCGTGACCACCATTCCGGCCTCAAGCTTTTGCGTCTGACCAACCGCCAGCCGCGGAGCTTCGTGGATCTCTAGTCCCAGCCCATGCCCAGTCGAGTGCGTAAAGTACTGAGCCAGTTTGTTCTTCCGTAGCACGCTTCGCGCGGCTTCATCGACCTCCGCCGCCGTCACTCCAGGACGCACGGCCGCGATTGCGGCTTGTTGTGCTTCCAGAACGGTGGCATAAAACTGCCGCGCTTGCTTCGAAGGCTGCCCCACGTGCACGGTACGCGTGCGATCCGAACAATAACCCGCGAGTATAACACCAAAGTCGCACACGACGAACCCACGCCGGGGAATGCGCGCAGAGGAGGCTCGTCCGTGGACGACGGCCGAACGCGGTCCCGCCGCAAGAATGGTGGAGAACGCCATTCCTTCGCCTCCCCCACGACGAGCCTCGAACTCCATTGCCGCTGCGACCTCAATTTCGCGGATACCTGGGCGGATGTTATTGCATGCAATGCGGAACAGGCTCGCTCCAAGTTGGATGGCGTCGCGAATGAGGCGGATCTCGTGGGCGTCTTTCACCATTCGCGTCGCGCTCGATGAGCTGCGGAGTAGAACGCAATCGAAATTTTCCTCGAAGGAGGGTGCCTAAGCGATCGCGAATGCCGGCGCTGATCCATTCCGGCTCGATGCCTAGCCACAATGATCTTGAGCGAGCCCGACGACGGCGTCGCGCCCAGCCATTCGGCGGCAGCCATCACCGGAGATTTGCTTTTGATCACGATGCCCGCGTGTCGGACTTCTTCTTTCGCCTGAGCGATGTAGCGTCCATCAGTAAACAAGGTGGCACGACTCGGGGCTGAGCAGTAATGCGGCGGCGCTGCCAGTAAATCCTGTCAGGTAGCGAATATTTGGAAGGTGAGTGACGAGCAGGAAATCAACTTTGCTTTCGGGCAATGCGTGCTGAAGGCGTCGCGCTCGATCTGCATAGTTGATGGCGTCCGCTCTCATGCAAAAGGAGTTTAACAGGCGTGAAGATGGAGATAGAAGCTCTGCAAAGCGAAACCGCCGGATGCTCGGCAGGTTCTCCGAGATTTCCGGCGGTTTCCAGTTATCGAACTTTGGTTACTCGATCTTGGTTTGCGCAGTTTATGTCTGCACGATGCGCGGCGTGATGAAGAAGATCAACTCTTGCGTTGAAGTCTTCACCGTCCGGTGCTTGAACAGGTTGCCAAGGTAGGGAATATCTCCCAACAGAGGCGTCTGGTCGATGGAAAGTGAGTTGTTGGTCTGGATGACGCCGCCGATAACCACCGTCCCACCATCGGTCACCAGGACCTGCGTGGTTGCCTGTTGCGTGATCAGCGTCGGGTTGCCTGAAATCGCCTGACCGAAGTCAGGTTGCGTGTTCTCCACGTCCACGTTCAGGAAGATGGTTCCTTCCGACGTAATTTGAGGAGTCACGGTCAGCCGCAAGAAAGCATCAACATAAGAAACAGTTGCGGGGCCGCCCAGCTGCTGGGCCGTGACGACTGGCACGCGGACACCCTGCTTCACCACTGCCTGAATATTGTTCTGGGTAACGACTCGCGGACGCGACAGGATCTTCAGCAGACCACGCGATTCGGCCATGGTCAGCATAAAGTCAATCCGCATGTTGTTGCTGCCGGTTACGAAGCCCAAAGCACTCGTTGGACCGGGCACTCCAAGGTTCGAGAACAGCGGAATCTGCTGGCTCCCGGCCTGAAAGAGCGGGTATAGCGGGTTAGCGGTATTCAAGGTGTAGGGCGAGACGCCAGCACCGCTGGCTCCCGGGACGCCACCGACTGCGGTCGTTCCGTTACCCCAACCAAACCCGAGCTGAGTACCGATATCGCGAGCAAAACTGCGCGTCGCGGATACTACGCGCGCTTCGATTTCGACTTCCTGCGTCTTGCGATCCATCTGCTGGATGAGCCGATCGAGTTGCGGAAGGACTGCCGGAATGTCAGAGACGATCAGCGAATTGGTGCGCTCATCGGCAACGACATCGCCGCGCTGGCTGAGGAACTTTTTAACGGTCAGCAGCACGTCTTTGGAGTGGGCGTAGCTAAGAAAGCGGGTGATGGTGACCTTGTCGACCGCCAGTGCTTCGGCATCGATCTGCGACCGGCGGTTTTCAGCTTCATGCTTCAGCGTTTCGATGGTGGCGACGCGGAGCACATTGCCGTCCAGCTGTCGAGACAGGTCGTTGTTCTTTAAAACGATGTCCAATGCCTGGTCCCACGGCACATCATCAAGAACTATGGTCAGGTTGCCGTGGACATTCGGATCGAGCACGACGTTCAGACCGCTGATCTCGTGGATGAGCCGGAAGAAGTCTTTCAGGTCGACATCCTTCAGGTTGACCGAGATCGGCTCACCGGTGTACTTGGCGCCGTTCACCGCTGGCTTCTGTTCGAGCTGAGTCTTTTGTTCGGCTGCCAGGTTTACGGCGGGCTGAACCTGTCCGTTGCCTTGCATGGTGGCGTGGACGTTGGTCGCAACGAGTTCTGCTGCCGTCTTATCGGCAAAGCGGCTCGCCGCTTCCTGAGCCTTCGCGGCGGGATCGGCCGGGTCGCGCTTCACCGAGTACGTGGGCTCGACAACGGCGAAATCCGCAGGCTTATCTGTGGCTGCCGGGATCGTCGCAGGCTCCTGGCTTGCTACAGCCGGGAGAGCCGGCGCAGGAACCGGAACCGCAGGAGCAGGCGTGACACTGACGGTAGCGGACACCGGCACCAGTTTCGGCGCAGCATTCGCAGCGACAGTCTTCTCCGGGGAGCTGTGGCGTTGAGCCACCGCACCATCGCGAATCTTGAGCGTGAAACTGCCATCGGCGCCGGGCACGATTTCATGCTGCCGGCTGTCGGTCAGGTCGACCACCACGCGGGTGTTGCCCTGGCCGTCCATACCGATGCGCAATCCCTTCACACCGTCCTGGCCGACGCTGATGGTGCGCTGGCTGGTCGCCATAACAGTGTTGGGAAGGTCAACGACGATGCGCGCAGGAGATGCGAGCGTAGTCACGGCTGGGGCCAAAGTGCCTTTCGCCTTGAATTCGACACGCAGTCCGTCTTTGTCGTGGGCAACTTCGAGACGCTGCAAACGCGCGCCCGACGCTACCCCCGTAGCGGTCGTGTCAGCTGCCGCTGCGATCAGCACGAACGCCAGCAGCGGAACAATGAGACTCAGCACTTGCTTTCGCATTTCCCTATCTCCCCATGCAGGGCCGTTTCGCCCCCATGTGCTTCTTCAAAGTCGTTTTCGTACTTACCTAGACAGACGGAGTTGTGATCTTCTTGACCACTTCCCGCGTAAACGTCTTGCCTAACCGGTCCTGCAGCGTTTCCTGAAATGTGATCGAGTCGCCGGTGATCTTCATGACGTAGCCGTTGAACACCGGATCGTTCTCCCGCAGGAAATATGCTTTGTTCAAACCATTGCTGACCACCGCGATGAAACCGTTTTCTGCGTGCACGATGCCCCGCAGATTGATGGCCCCGATTTCCAAACACTTTTTGCCCGTGCTGCAGCTCGAGTTACCGGCGTGGCTTACCACCGGACTGAGAAACGGGTCTCGTTTTACCGCTCGCATTCCACTTGGAGGGCGAGTCGTCGGAAGCTGCGCTGTCGGGTGCATCGCTGCCAGAAGCAACGCCAGCAATCGGCATCGAAACAGGCGCGGAATCTCTGGGCGCAGGCGCAGTGCTTATGGGCTGCACGTGCTTGCTAGCTCGCCGTTGCCTTCAAGGGAGTAAGCGAATGAGTCTTGATTCCAGGCGCTTTTTGCGCGGCGACTTTCATCGCCGGCTTCGCGGCCGGTTTGCCAGTGGTCTTAACCGCCGCGATAGCTACCTTTGGAGAATACGGCGTCGCGGAACCTGTCGCGGGCTTGGACTGAGACGAAGCATGAGTCGCGCTCGCGGCCGATGGCGCCGCGTCTCCTAACGCCGCGTTCGAGGCTGCCGCCGAATTGTCACGCACTCCGTTCATCACGGTGCGAGTGTTATCAATCACGCTGACGGGACTTTGAGCCACCGCGATCCCTGCGGCGAGCACACATCCCAGAATTGTCATCGTCGGCTTCATCGCGTCTCTCCTATTTCTTCGCCGGGGCTGCGGCCTTGGCCGTTCCCGCGGGGTCCAGATCGTGACTGAAATATGTGGTCGTGAGGCAAGTCGCCACCACGCTCTCGCTGGCAGCGTACTGGTACGTATGCTTCGCCCCCGCCGGCCCGGGCTTTCGAGTCGAGGCCACCTGGAGGTTGGATACGTTCGTGATCCGCTCCACCTTGCCCAGACGATCGAAGAATCCGATCATCGAGTAGTACGGACCGTCGAACTCCACCTCGAAAGGCACTTCGGTATAGAATTCGCGGGCCTGATAGGGACGGGCGGTATAGCGCCGCACTTCGACTCCCGCTTTACGGGCTTCGCCGCTCACCATGCGCATGAAATTATCGACTTCTTTTTCATCGGGCACGATGCGCCGTTCGATTTCGAGCTGCTGTTTCAAGCTGGTGAGCTGGCGCTCGATATCGGCCAGCTTCGGCCGGTATGCTTCGAGTTCCGCGTTCTCACGCAATTTAGCCTGCAGCTTTGTCTGGGACGCCGCGTTTTCCTCGCGCTGCGACTTGAAGACGGTGTAATACAACCCACCCGTCACCAGGGTCGCGCCCAGCACCAGAGTTCCTAACAGCTTTACACCCGTTAGCTCGCCAAGATTCATGGTCGATCCGCCTTTACGACTTCGCCTTTTCGCAGGTCAGCGTGAATTGAAACGCCTGCATGTCTCGTATGGTGTCGTCCTGATAACTTTCCTTGATTTCGATGTTACGGAAATAACCAGTCTTTTGAAGATTGGTAATCAGGTTGGCCACCGCATCACTGCTGAGCGCCGTGCCATCGATGGCCACGTTCGCGCCCTGATCCTGCATGCTGTTGAGCCAGACCGCTTCGGTGCCGTTGACTGTGTCGCCAATCATCGCCAGCAAACCGACAGGACCGGTCTGGTTATTACGCAATTTGTCGATGACATCGACACGCCGCTTGTAGGCATCGGCCTGTCTTTGCCTTTCCATGTAGCGCGTCTTGATGTCGGCCAGTTCGCGATTCTTCAGTTCCGCACGTTGCATGGAGGCAGCGACGCGATTTCTTTTCGCGATCGAGCTGATACCAGTAGCCGGCATTGACAGCGCCAGCGATCAGCAGCACCGCCGTCACCTGAACGAAGGGACCGCCCAGGTTGCCGAATTCGAAACTCGGCATATTGAAGGCGGGACCTTTTTTGCCTTTCGGTTTCGGAGATCCCAGCAGGTTAATTCGGATCATAGCTTTTCAAAGCTCCTCAGGGCTAAACCCACGGCCACGGCCAGCTGACCGGCATTCTGTTCCACCAGTTCTGCTCCTGCGCCTTCTGCCGGAGCCTGGACTTTCTGGAACGGATTGAACAACTCGACCGGCATTGAGAACTCCTGGCGCAATGCTTCGACGAGTCCAGGAACCTTGGCCGAGCCACCCGCCAGATAAATTTTCTCGATGTGCTCACCGGCTGCGCTGGCGCGGAAGAAATCAAACGTCTTCTGAATTTCGAGGACGATAATTTCCGTGACCTGCTGCAAGATCGGAGTCTTTGCGTCGTCCTGCACCGTGCCAACCTTGCGGCCCAGTTTCAGGGATTCGGCATCATCGAAAGTCAGATCCAGTTCCTTCTGCAGAGAATCGGTGTACTGATGGCCTCCTACCGAGACGTCGCGCGGAAACAGCGGGGTCGTGCCCTTGACGATGTTGATGTTCATGACGCTAGCGCCCAGGTTGAGGAGCGCAACCACTTGCGTGGGAGCGGGCTCGTAGTTGTACTCGTAGCAGTTCTGCAGGGCGAGGGCATCGATATCCACGATAGCGGGAGTCTTGCCCGCCATCGAGAGTACGTTGGTGTAGTTCAGAATCTTGTCCTTCTTGACCGCAACCAGGAGAACGTCCATCTGCGGACTGGTCGCGTCATCGCTCAAAATCTGGTAGTCGAGGTTGACGTCGGCGAGATCGAAGGGAATGTGCTGCGCGGCTTCCTTCTGGATCGTCTCGGCGAGTTCCTGATCGCTCATGGAGGGCAGAGAGATTTTCTTGACAATCACGGAGTGTCCGCTGACTGCAGTCGCAACTGCCTTGGACTTGATCTCGGTGCTGGCGAAGAGCTTCGAAATCGCGCTTGATACCGTGCCGGAATCCACAATCATGGAGTCGACGACAATATCGGGAGCGATGGGCTCGAGCCCAAGATGCGCCACTTCGATTCCCGTGCGCGTTCTTCTCAGTTCCACTGCCTTGATGCTCGACGAGCCCACATCCAGACCAACGATCGTTTTTGCTCCAAACATGTCTCCGCCTTTTGTCGAGCCGGCAACTGGCCGGCAAATTCTGTTATTGCTGTCCAGCAGCCTTCACGGCTGCTTTCGCTTTTTTCTTCGGCAACGCTTCGGTTTCGGTTGATTGCTCTTCCATCCACTGGTCGAGCTTCGATTTCTTGAAGCGCCACCGGTTTCCAAGTTTGAACGCCGGAATTTTCTGCTCGTTCACGTACTTGTACAAAGTGTCCGGACTCACTCCCAGATATTGCGAGGCTTGGCGGATGTTCATCACTTCGCGCCAGTCGGCCATTGTGTTTTCTTTTTCCACGAAAGTAAGTCCCGTCCACCCTTCCTTCTCGATGCCGATCAGGCCTGAATTTCAGCCGTCGTACAAAAGCAATCGAGTGAGTTTTGGTGTCCCGAGCATATCTCAAGGGGAACGACGGGCCTCTCGAACTGGAATTACCTGCTTTTGCCGGGTTTTATGGGGTTTTTCTGGAAAACGAGAAAATTGTAATTACATGTGAATGTCTATATATTGTAGTTTGAGTACTTATTAAACACATTCCATTGCGCTTTCCCGGGCAGCCACCGTCACGTCACTGCGGAGCGGATAACCAAGGTACTAGAGACGGTACGGAGGTACTTGCACACCCGCGCAACTGATAGATAACGCTCGCACTAAGCGAGATATTTCTGGAGCTGGAAATCAGACATCTCTGAGCTTTTTCCTTGCATTCTTCAATTCGAACCGCATCCGCGGTCGAGTGGGGAGTTCTAAAGCTACGTCCTTGGGGCCGCGTAGTGACGGTGAGCAAGGTCACTTACCTTTGAACTGTCATTTGGCTAACCTCTTTGTTTCGCTTTATTCCCGACATTATCCAAGGAGAGCTTTATGAAACTTCTCGTTATCGGTGCGGGCATGATGGGTTCGGCTGCTGCTTACGACATGGCGTGCCAGGGCCAGGTCGATTCAGTCACGTTGGCAGACAGCGATGTGAAACGGGCGCGCGAAGTTGCAACGCGCGTGAATCGCATTAGCGGCGAAAAGAAAGTTCTGGCCGCTGGAATCGATGCCTCCAAAGGAAAAGATGTTGCGCGGCTTATGAAAGGACACGATGGCGCACTCTCCGCGGTTCCCTACTTTCTGAATCTTGGGTTGGCTCAAGCCGCGATTTCCGCAGGATGCCATTTTGCCGATCTCGGCGGCAACAATACAGTCGTTCGACAGGAACTCGCGCTGGCGAAGAAGGCAGAGAAAGCCGATGTTGGTCTTGCTCCTGATTGCGGCCTCTCTCCGGGAATGGCTTCGATTCTGGGCGGCGAATTGGTGCATCGCCTCGACGGACGAGCCGATGCGCTCAAGCTATATGTCGGCGGCCTGCCCGAGAAACCCATGCCACCGTTTCACTATCAACTTGTCTTCTCGGTCGAGGGCCTGATCAACGAGTACGTCGAACCGGCGCGCATTTTGCGGAAAGGAAAGCTCACAACAATTGAGGCTCTGACCGAACCGGAGCCGTTCCATATGGATGGCTTTGCGCCGATGGTTGCTTTTCAGACTTCAGGCGGCACATCCACATTGCCCGAAACATTTGCGGGGAAGGTCGGAGAGTGCTTCGAGAAAACGCTTCGCTATCCGGGGCATTACGACTTGCTCTGCGAGTTGAAAGAACTGGGATTGTTTTCGAGCGAGAAACTTCAGGTCAATGGCACGCAGGTCTCGCCGCGCGCGGTGTTGTCAAAGATTTTCGAAGGCAAGTTTGCCAGCAAGGGTCCGGACGTTTGCCTTATGCGTCTGGAGGCTCATGAGTCGATCAAAGCGCTTGGAGTTCGCGGACTGCTGGGGGGAAACTCAAAGGCCGGGTAGCGAGTTTCACGATGGTTGATCACTACGATCCCAAGACCGACATGAGCGCGATGATGCGCACGACGGCGTTCCCAGCTTCGATTGTTCTGCAGATGATGTGCTCGGGCGCGATTGAAAAGCGGGGATCGGTGCTTCAAGAGCGAGATGTTCCCGCTGGCTTATTCCTGGATGAGATTCAACGACGCGGAATTAAGATCGAATATCGGATCGAATAGAAACAAATTGCGTCGGGACAGCCGACCTGGCTGTCCCCTCAAGGTCCATGCTCTCTACTGTGTCTCGCCCATCACAGTGATCTTCGAGTGTGTCCGAAACTTCTTGTAGTCCCGAAACGTTTGCTCAATATCTTCGCGATAGTTTTTCAAGAGCGCAACGCGAGCGTCAAGGCGAAACTCTACTGACTTGGGCAACCAGACTTCATCGTTCACCCGGGTCAGGTCGATTACGACGTGCGCGCCTTTGTGAATTCGCGCCAGCACCACTCCAAATGAAATCGTATCGATGGCGGTAAGGTCGAGCTTCACCCATTGCACGTCCGCCTTGTCGATCCACACGCGGCCCTTGAACTTGGTCAGGATTTTGGCCTCGCGGTGCTTCGGTTCGTAACCCGTACGCGGCTCTCCCTCGAGCACCCATGTATCGCGGCCGTCGATCACCTCGGAACCAATCAGTCTGAAGTTAAAAGCGTCCGCCACTTCCAGCACGAACTTGTGGTCTTCTTCCCGGGCCTTCTCCTCTTTGTCCAGACGTTTGCGGCGAGCCTCCTCTGATTCGTTCTTGCGTTTGTCGATGATCTTCTGAATCTTCTCTTCTTCCTTCCTGGCGTCCTCCTCCGACAGCGGCTTGTCATCCTTAGCGATCAAGCGCTCGACTGGCTCGCCGTAGACTTCCAGAATCTCAGACGTCCGGACCTCGGTCTTCTTCACGGCGCCGTCACCATCAAGTTTGTGCTCCTCCTGCCGTTCGACATAGGTGTAGTCTCGCTGCCGCTTGTCGTTCTCGATGTCTCTCTCTTCCGCCTGCTGCAGAAGCGCGCGGATCTGCTGCGGAGGAACAGCGCCCGAAGCATCGGGCACCAGATCGACCGCCGGTGAGGCAGCCTTCGCTGGAGTTGAAGGAAGAGGCAACGCTGAGGCAGTCGAAGTCACATCGGGACTCTGCGCGAAGGCGGACGCCGAAGCACAGGCGAGAACGACAGCAAAGATCAAATGGATACACGAACTTTTGGCACTAAAACTCATGACAGAAATACGACGCAAACGAATCCACTGTTCCTCGAACCCTGGGATTCTCCTATAGTCTCTGTGGCCTACGGTGTTTTCTCGGCCCGCTCCAGACATCCGGCCCGAAACGAACGTCCATCCAGCCGGTGCAGCTTCTTCGCCTGCGCCCGCGAAATCAGCGGCGTATGCGAAATCGTCAGCAGATACTCCGCGACAAACCACACTGGTTTCTCTGATGTCATCCACCCCAGATGGTCGAAGCGCTTCATGTTGACTGGCCTTGAGAAAGTGCGCAGCGTTCGATCTCCGCGCAGATTGAAGTAGACATCAAAATAACTTAACGCTAACTCTCTCAAGGTGCGGTAGACGGGTTCGCGGTAGCGGCATCCGGTGTAATTGGATTTCGCCACAGCTCCCCAGCAGCCACCGATCTTATAGATGGCAAGCACGTGATCGGTATCGTGCTCGGCTTCGAAATCGATAATCAGCGGCGGATACCCATTTGCCCGCAAAGCAGCGGCGGCAAAGAGTGCGCCTTCGTAGCAATGCGACGTGTTCTCGGCGAGCACCCTTCGGGGAGACCAAGCGGAGTCCTCAAGGTGATACGGCATGGCGTCGAGCAGACGCTGGATGCCGTGCGGATCTTTCAGCGAGCGCAGCTTGCGCAGTTCGGCGGCGGTGAAGCCGCGGGAGTTCGCGTCATTGTTCATTTTCAATGTGGCTTGAAGGTAGCAGGATCAGGGGTCAATGGGAATAAAGCACAGGGTTCATATCGCGTCCCAATGGCCGAAACACTCCGTTGCTTCCAACAAGATCCACACCGAGCGAGTCAGTCCCCAGGACCGCGAATACCGAGAAGCCCCGATTGACGACGCCTTGCCGCAAGGCTGAGGCTGGAAGAACATCTCCATAGAAGGAGCACTTTGTCATGGCAGACTCAGTTCAATTAGCCCTCTTTGTCCGGCTAGAAGCCAAGCACGGAAAAGAAGCCCAGGTTGAGAGGTTTTTACGAGACGGACTCGCGCTGGTTCAAGAGGAACCGCAGACGACGGCCTGGTTCGGGATCCGCCTAGGGCCGAGTACTTTCGGCATTTTCGACGCGTTTCCAAACGAGAGAGGTAGGGAGGCGCATCTTGCGGGACGAGTGGCCGCAGCCCTCATGGAGAAGGCTCCGGACCTATTTTCGCAGCCGCCCAGCATTGAGAAGGTAGAAGTGATCGCCTCAAAACTGCCGGGTTCGGATGTGGCACAGAAAGCGGCTTAGACCTGGCGGAACATGTCCGCCAGTTCGGCAGGCTTGTCGACGACTACATCAGGGGCGTCCGCTTCGAGCGAGTGCGGGGCGAATCCATACGTGACGCCGCACGTCCATAGCCCGGCGTTGCGGCCTGTTTGAACGTCAATGGAGGAATCGCCGATCATCAGCGCGTCCCCGGGCGCAATCCCTGTTTCTTCGAGGAGCGTGCGTACTCCGAGAGGATCCGGTTTCTTAGTGGCAAAGCTGTTACCACCGTAGATGCGGACGAAGTATTCGCCGAGGCCCATTGCTGCGACGATGTCCCGGGATGGGTTCACAGGTTTATTCGAGAGCACAGCCATCAGCCGTCGCGTGCCATCCGGTGATTGCGCCAATGAGGCTAGTGCCTCCGGCACTCCTTCATAAACGGTCGTGTGATCGAGTTTATGGAGGCGGTAATAGCCCAGGAAATATTCCAAAGCACTACGAAAGAACGCATCGTCTCGCTCTTTGGCGTTCGGATCTGTGTCGGCGGAGCGACCTTCTAAGGCTCGCCTCGCTAGCGCCGGGGCACCATCACCCACATAGCTCGCGATGACCTCTCCATCCAACTCTGGCCGTCCGAAATGCCGGAGCATGGCATTCACGGAATGGATGAGATCCAGCCGCGAATCGATCAGCGTGCCATCGAGATCAAAGACAAGAAACCGGATTTTGTGCGGGTCAAACCGGCGGAGGAAGCGAATCATGGACTCTCAGGATAAATGATGATGCCCGCCAGAGTCGGGGGTCCGGGCGCAGAAGTATGCCCTCAATCTCGTGGGCCGTTGCCCCATCTCCTGAAAACAAGGCACTTCTTCAATTTGACTTCTTACTTTTGACTTCCCCTGCCAGTCCGCATTTACAATAAACCCCGGCACGGCGCTGCCGTGGGGTGAGCGGAGAGCATGGCAACAACCAAAGTCGATCCGAAATTGAGCGACGGCAATGTCAAGAAAAAGACTAAAAGCTACCAGGGCCTGAACAGCCAGCAGCTCATCGACGCCTATCGCATGATGTTCATGTCGCGGCGCATTGATGACCGCGAAATCCTTCTCAAGCGCCAGCAAAAGATCTTCTTCCAGATATCAGGAGCGGGCCACGAAGCCATTGGCGTGGCCGCCGCGTTCGTCCTCAAATCACGGTATGACTGGTTTTTCCCCTACTATCGCGACCGGGCACTGTGTCTGGGCCTGGGCGCTACTCCCTACGAAATGCTGCTAGGCGCTGTTGGAGCGGCTGACGATCCGAGTTCCGGCGGACGCCAGATGCCTTCGCACTGGGGCTTTAAGCAGCTCAATGTGGTGACACAATCGTCGCCAACCGGGAGCCAGATCCTTCAGGCTGTTGGCTGTGCGGAAGCCGGGCGCTACTTCACGCAACATCCCGACGCGGCCACGCGAAGGCTGAAGGCGATTACCGCCAGTTCAAGGATGTTCAGTTTAAGGGCGACGAAGTAACCTATGTCTCGCTGGGGGACGGAACGACCAGCGAAGGCGAATTCTGGGAGGCTCTGAACACCGCTTCCAACCGCCGCCTGCCGGTAATCTTCTGCGTACAGGACAACGAGTACGCGATCTCAGTGCCGGTTGAAGTGCAAACTGCGGGCGGAAATATTTCGCGGCTGGTCTCAGGATTCCCCAACTTCCACTTCGAAGAAATTGACGGCACGGATCCGGTCGTGGCGTATGCCGCTTTCCGGCGCGCTGCCGAGCACTGCCGCGCGGGCAACGGCCCCGCGTTCGTTCATGCTCATGTGATCCGGCCCTACTCGCATTCGCTGTCGGATGACGAGCGTCTTTACCGCCCTGACACCGAGCGTCAACGCGATGCCGCGCGCGATCCGGTTCCGCGCCTGCAGATGTTCCTGCTGCGAGAAGGCATCCTCGACGAGAAGGGCATCAACCAGATTGAGACCGACGTAGAAGCGGAGATTCAGGCAGCAACCGATCGCGTCCTCGAAGCCGCTCTTCCCCAGCCGGATTCCATCTACAACTTTGTCTACTCACCAGACCTCGATCCTACGTCGACCGTCTTCGATACACACCCGGCATTTGCTGCACCCGAAGCGACGGCTGATGGCAAACGTCCAGCGGCTTCGCCTCCAAAGACGATGGCTGATCTTGATCAACGCCACGTTACGGGACGAGATGCGCCGGGATGAACGCGTCATCATATTCGGGGAAGACGTCGCTGATTGCAGCCGCGAAGAGTACGTCAAACAGAAACTGGTGAAGGGCAAGGGCGGAGTGTTCAAGCTTACCTCCGGTCTTCAATGCGAATTCGGCGGAGACCGCGTCTTTAATTCTCCACTGGCGGAAGCGAACATCGTTGGACGCGCGATTGGCATGGCTGTGCGCGGGATCAAGCCGGTGGTGGAGATTCAGTTCTTCGATTACATCTGGCCGGCGATGATGCAGTTGCGCGACGAGTTGCCGCTCATGCGCTGGCGTTCCAACAATGCCTTCTCGTCGCCGCTCGTCATTCGCGTCGCCATCGGTGGCTACCTTACTGGAGGCGCGATCTATCATTCGCAGTGTGGGGAGAGCATTTTCACCCACATTCCGGGATTGCGCGTCGTATTTCCATCCAACGCGCTTGATGCTGCCGGACTGTTGCGCACCGCCATCCGTTGCGACGATCCGGTTCTATTCCTTGAACACAAGCGCCTGTATCGCGAAACATTTGGCCGGGCAGCTTATCCCGGCCCGGACTACATGGTTCCGTTCGGCAAAGCGAAGGTTGTCCAAGCCGGAACCGATCTGACTGTTATCACTTATGGCGCCGTGGTTCCTCGCGCTCTGCAGGCCGCGCAGAAAATCGAACGCGAAGATGGAGTGAGCGTCGAGTTGCTTGACTTGCGGTGTCTCAATCCATTTGATTGGGACGCGATTGCGGCATCGGTGAAGAAAACGAACCGCGTGCTGATCGCTTACGAAGACACGTTAAGCTGGGGATATGGCGCGGAAATCGCGGCGCGAATTGCCGATCAGTTGTTCCATCATCTGGACGCGCCGGTGAAGCGCGTGGCCGCCATGGACACTTTTGTCGCGTACCAGCCGATTTTGGAAGACGCGATATTGCCGCAAGCGAGCGACCTTTATCGGGCCATGAAAGAACTGGCAGAGTTCTAGGGAAACGCACTGGAATCCCTACGTGTACCTCTGTGCCCTCTGTGGTTCATGCCTTCTGGGGGTTCGTAATCACAGCCGGCAGGCCAGCGCCTTCTAGTTGATCGTGAACATAACCGAATTGGAATTGACTCCCGTCGCATACGTCCCGGTGCCAGGAGTGTGGACATAGACCGATACGGTGCCCGCAGCAGAGATGTCGGCGCCCGGAATGCTCGCGGTGAGCTGTGCAGGCGATACGAATGTTGTTGTGACGAGCACTCCGTTCCAATAGACCACCGAATTATTGGCAAACGCCGCTCCATTGACCGTGAGCGTAAAGTCGCCGCTTCCCGCGTTCACGTTATCTGGCGCAAGCATTGCAATGCCCGGAGTGGCGGGCTTCATGCCGTTGCCTGACCCATATCCGCCGCAGCCCAGGCTAAGCATCACGAGCAACAAGACTGAAAAAGACTTCATGGTTACTGCCTCCAAGTAAAGTATTGGGAACGCAACCATGGTAAAAAACGAGGACGCGGCAGCTGTCACAAGCCTGTCATTTTCGGGTAAACAATTTTCTGGATTTGACGAATGAAAAGATCGTCGTCACCTGGAAGATCTTGAAGACAACGCCACAGGCGAACTTGACATTCAGTGGAAAGCTGCCGGTGGGCGCCTGGAACTTGTGGCTGCTGGCGAGAGGCTGAAGCCGAGAGATCAGCCTAAAGCCTGGAATGAAACCGATCGTCCCGCGAATTCTCAGCACCGTCCTCCGGACTCGCAATATCCAGATTGACGACAATCGGCTCTTGACCGCTGCGCACGATCACTGCTTCCACTGGCTGGTCTTTGCGCGCGTTCAGCTCCTGGTGAGGAACATACGGCGGAACGTAGACGAAGTCCCCCGGCCCCGCTTCATCGACAAACTCCAGCTGATCTCCCCAGCGAAAGCGCGCCCGTCCGCGCACCACGTAGATCACCGTTTCCAACTCTCCATGGTGATGAGGCCCAGTCTTGGCGTTGGGATCAACGACCACCGTTCCTGCCCACAGCTTTTGCGCGCCGACGCTGGCGTGCGAGATCGCTTCGGCACGCGTCATGCCTGGAGTCTGCGGCGTGTTGCTATCGAGTTCGCCGCTTCGGATATACGCAGCCCGTGATTCTTCCAGTCGGGTTTTTCTTCCGCTGTCATACCCGCGATTGTAGAACCCGTCTCAATATCGGCACCAGTTCTCAGCCAGCTTTCATTTTCCGCGCGCCGCCAGATCGGCCGAATGTCGCGCCCCAAGGGCCTCCGCCAAAGCACATGAGTGCGAATGCGATGGTCGCGATCGCCAGCGGGAATTCGTAGCCTCCCTGACCGGTGAACCCATTCTTGAAGTGCACTTTCCAGATCGCCACAGCCATCTCAATCGCGAAGGCCAGCGAGAAGAACCGCGTGAATAATCCCAGGATGATTGCAATCCCTCCGAAAAACTCCGTACCTGTGGAGAGGTAGGCCATCCAAGCCGGGAAGGCCAAGCGATCCGACGAATTCCATATGGTGGTGGAACCCGCCAAAGACTTTGCGATAGCCGTGCGCGATCAGGATCGCCCCCAACACGAGCCGCAACAGCAGTAGTGCCAGCGGCTGCAGGCGGTTTAGGAAATCAAAATTCATCGGTCACCTCCGGTGGACGAGATTATTAACTTAGCAGAAAACGCCTTCAAGATTTTGATGCGTGGAATCTGCAGAGGCACGCCGAGCCGAAAGGGACGGCATATCCCTCGCTTCGCTCGGGATGACAATCATAGATATCTGGAATCGTGCTGCGATGGGGATCAGATTGGGAAGCAGTTTCTAAAAAGCAGCTGTAAAAGTTCATTGCGACGGCGGTCCGAAACTCGCCGGAGTCAACGGCGATCTACCATTCCGAATAGGGCTTTCCGTTGCCGCCGACACGATTGGATCCGCTTTTCACGCGCGTAGATTCCGCCCTCGGTCTGCCCGATTGCCATGATCATCTCAGGATCTTCCTCGGTCTCCCAAGTTTTCTCGCCAGTGATGTCATCGGGAACCGACTCGATATAGCCGGCAGTTTTCAAGTCATCGAGCGACTTCGGGGCTCTCTGCTTATCAAGCGTGTACTGCACGATGACTTCATTCAGCGTCTCAAGGTTCCGGCGGAAGTTATCTTCTCGCTGACGCTTGATGGTCTGGCTGTAGATGGGCATTGTGACGTGACAGCAAGATAAGCATCACGCTGAGCACGACCATCATTTCCAGCAGCGTGAAGCCGCGGCAATCGCGTTGGATTCTGTTTCTCATTGTTCGTCTACTTCACCCAACTCGAGTAGGTACTGCCATCGCTTGAAATCTGATCGGACCCGCTGTGCACGGAGGCAATTCCAAGCTGCTCCGGATTCCAGGCCTTCTCTGGATCCTCCTGCTCCGGCGCCCACGTATCTTTGGTTCCCGTGATGTCTTCGGGAATGAACTTCAGGTATCCCGCTGAAACCAAGTCGTCGAGTTGCTGGGGAGCCTGCTTTTTGTCCAGCGAGTACTGCTGGATCACGTTGTTCAGAGTCACCAGATTATGGTGAAGCCGGGCTTCTTTGGCTCGGATGATGCTCTGGTTGTACATGGGGAGCGCGATCGAAAGCAGCACCAGTACGAGGCTGATGACTACCAGCATCTCAATCAATGTAAAACCGCGATCGCTCGCCCTGGACTTCGATTTCATCTACCAATCCTTGTATTTCGTGTTGTCCAGAGCTGTACCCTGCGACTTGCTATACACGTCGAACACGTTTTGCTCGCCCCATGAATCGGATGTGGGGTCATCCTGCATGGATCGCATTCCCCATTCATCTTTTCCAGTCATGGGATCGATCGGAATCTTGCGAAGGAACTTCAGCTTCTTGCCGGCGACGTCCACGCCTTTGACCAGCGTGTCCAGATCAGGAGGGTAATTTTCGCTGCCAACCTTGGTCTGGAAACCCCCGAGATCAGCCGCGGCCTTGTAGCGGTCGATGGCGTCGCGCAAGGTCCAGAGCGCCTGATGAAGTTCACGCTCCTGTTCCCGCTTGATGGTCACGCGCGCCAGCGGCACGGCCATGCCGGTGAGGATGATCAGGATGGTAGTGGCGACGATCAGCTCGATCAGCGTAAAACCATGCTGATTGCCAAGCTTCGCCCTTTTCAACTTGTTTACCGCGTTCGTCATGAAAGCAATTCCACTCACTGAATGGTAATTGCGGCCTGCGCACCATTCATCGCAATGGGCTGCATAGCAGGATCACGCGCGCCGCCTCGCGTAATTGTTAGCGCGGACTGGCCCGTTCCCTTCGCCATGAAGGTAAGGGTAACAACAGCGCCCTGTCCTGAGACGCCAGCGACTCCCGGAGGCCGGGAGGCCGTGACCTGCAGCGTTCCAGTAGTTGGATCGTCGCGATGCACCAGCGCGACGGCCTGCCCGTCCTGCGACAGGAACCCTCCATTGGAAACGTTCAATACCTGGAGTTGATTCGGATCGTAGTTGAGTTGTACCGGCACGGAATATACGTTTTGTCCGCCGGTCAACATGACATTGACCGTAAACGTGGACCCTTTGGTTTGGGTCAAGGCAGGCGGATCAAAGAGGAAATCGCCGGCGCCTCCGGTGGTCGTAGTCGGAGACATACCTTGAACAGCCGGGTTGGGAACACCATTCTGGGCCACTTGATTTGGCTGCGCTGGGGATTGCTGCGTTCTGGGGCGTTACATTTCTTGCGCTCCGGGGCGGTGCGCCAGCGGGTGCCTGAGCAGCGGGTACCACAGGGGCGACTAATTTCGTATTCGACCGCCGCAATCCGATCGAGTTTGCCGTGCCCACATCGAGCACGTCCATGCTGCCACGCGACATCTCCGGGCTACGAATAATATGCGGCACAAGCACGAAGACGATTTCGTTCTGCTGGTGCTCCGTGTTGGTTTGCGAGAAAAGGTATTTCAGAATTGGGTATCGAAGCCAGACCCGGAATCCCGCTGATGGATCTGGTTTGCTGGTCCTCCATGATTCCGCCGATGAGGTTCACTTCCCCGTCTTTCAGACGGATCTCATGCTCGATCTTGCGTTGCCCGATTATGGGCTGGCTGATGCCGCCAATGTTCTGATAGCTGGTTACCGCCGAAACGTCCATGGAAAGCTTCAACGAGACTTCCCGGCCTGCATGCACACGCGGGGTGATGTCGATATTGACGCCGACATCGAGATATTGGAATTGCGTGTTGACGAGAGGATTGATACCGACGCCACCAATTCCCGGCTGGAACGATCCGGTGGCGACTGGAACCCGTTCACCAATCTTTAGAGTTGCCTTCTGACCATCCAGCGCGCGTATTTGCGGGTTCTGCACGATCTTCGAAGTGCTGTCGCTAAGCAGAGCGGTAGCGGTTGCCGCCGGAATCGTGACTTGGAAATCGGTGGCGTTCAACTGGTTGAATGTGTTCAAACTGATTCCGGTGCCGGTATTGCTGGTCGTGGTGGTCGTGCCGGTGCCAGTTGTTCCCGTCGTTCCGGTATTCGTGTTGACGTTGGGTTGCAATTGAACAGACACGCTGGTGGGCGGGCTGATTCCGAGCTGCTTCATCTTGTCGCGGCTGACTTCCATGACGGCCACATCGACCAGAACTTCGGACTTGGCCTTATCCAGATCGTCGACCAGCTTCTGGGCAAGCGCGACCTGATCGGGAGTGCCCCGGACTACGATCGCCCCTTGGGATGGCAGTTGCTGGATTCGGCTGACCTCAAGGATGGTACGCATCGCGTTCACTACATCCTGCAATTCGGTTGGGAGCGAAAGGTTCGAAAGATAAAAAGTTTTTATGACGTTTTGTTCGAGCTCTTTCCGTTTTGCGGGATTGTCTTGTGCGACAAAAATGGTGTTCGGAGTTACAGGACGCCAGAAGGTTTTTGTTTCGAAGGAAATAATTTCGAGCGCTTCTTCCAAAGTCACACCGTTCAATTCGATGCGGACCTGGCGCGGTGTGTAGTCAGGATCGAAAAGAACGTTCATGCCGGCGAGTTTGCCGACTGTTTCGTATATGACGTTGCTCTTGTCGGTGGCCTTCAGAGTGATCGGGACATTGGAGATCGGAGCCAGTTCCACTGGTCCCAGCGCCGATTCCAGCCGCCGGCGCAGCCCCGTCGCGCCCTTGCTCGAAGCCTGCGGCTGCGGATTCTGATCTTCCTGGATCATCTGCTGAGTACGCCTTAACTCCTGCTGCGCGATGAATGAGGAAGGATCGATCTCCAGCGCTTTCTCGAACTCCGCTCGGGCCTCTTCCAATTTCCCGGCATCACGGATGATCTGGCCGCGGTGGACGTGGGACGCAGCCGCCAGAAACTTATTACGCTCGTAGGCGGTTCGATACTTCAAATCTTTTGGCTGGCGGTCATATGCCTGCTTGAAGTATTCGTAAGCCTTCTCGTAATCCTGCCGGGCTTGCGCGTCAGCGCCTTTTTCATAGAGCGCTTTGGCGGCGTCGGCAGCAATACCTGCAGGCCTCAAAGACAATAGCAGGAGCATGAACAGAGCCGGACGCATCAGGCGCATCATCAAACTGTCCTCATAAAATCTCTCTAGCCGGTGGTTGACCGGAGTCTCTCATCCAAACCGCGAAAAGCCGTCAGCTCGATCGCCCGAACGGTTATTCACAGCAAAAAGGTTCCGGAAAATCGGATTATAGCATCGCCTTCACAGTGTCCCGAAGTGATTGCTGCACTAATGTTTACACTCATTGGTACGTGTACTGCGGGTCGACGGTCTCTGAGTCTTGGGTGCAGGGTCCACCGGGTTGCGTTCTGCGCGCACTCATCGACTTGGTCACGCCCCGAAACGCTCCTCCCTGGCTCGTGATACTTTTTGTTTGAAGACCAATGCCTAAGCAGACCACCCATCAGACTCAGTCCAATCGCGAGAAGAACCCGCGACGCCAGCCGACCGCTGCTGGAGACAGAGATGCGGCTGTTAACAGGAACGCGAGCCACAACTACTTCTTGCTCGAAAAATTAGAGGCGGGCGTCGTACTGACTGGAACCGAGGTCAAATCCATTCGATCTGGCAAGGCGAATCTCAAGGACGCCTATGGTCTGGTCAAGGATGGCGAGCTTTGGCTTCTGAACTGTCACATCAGTCCATATGAGCATGGCAGCTACGCGAACCATGCAGCGGTTCGCACGCGTAAGCTGCTGGCGCATCGCGAGGAGATTCGCAAGCTCATCGGGAAGACGCAGCAAAAGGGTCTGACCCTGATCCCCACCCGAATTTACTTCAAAGGCGGCAAAGTAAAAGTTGAGCTTGCTCTGGCTAAAGGTAAGCAACAATGGGACAAACGGGAGACTGAGCGTCGCCGAACAGCGGACAAGGAAGCCCGGGAAGCGATCGCCCGGTCGCGCAAGGCATAAATCGAAGCCTCAATTAAGTTCCTTTCCGAAAATCGGCTCGGATAAGGCGGTATACGGGTCTAAGTCAAGTGGTTCCGGCGGGACTTCCGGCCATTTCCCCGGCTTGTCAGAAAATCCCTTTTTTGATGAAAAGCCCGGTATACTACCTCAGAGCTGTTCCCCGTCCCCCGCAGATCCCAAGGAGCATTTGTTCCAATGAAGCGCCGCCTCGTCTGCTCGCTTGCTTCATCCCTTGCTGTGGCGGCCTGCCTGCTATCTGGAGATCTCTCGCAAGCATCCGAGCGACCCAAATCGGGGTCCGTTCGCGTGATCCACGAAATCAAGCATGATGTGTCTGCATCTCTCGGGGAACTTTCCAGCATGACTCCGGCGCAGCCGCTGCCGTTTTCGCCACGGATGCTGAGAATCCTTCCGACCGGGCCGGCGGCCACCGATCTACCCGAATTCCGCTATTGGTGATGGCGCCCTCCAGAAGGTGCAATTGCCCCCCGTAGCCGCAGTCGTTGGATTGAATTTCGAAGGTCTGGGCTGGGGGCAATACGGATTTCTTCTCAATTTCTCTCCGCCCGACACCAACGGCGCGGTTGGCGCTACGCAATATGTTCAGTGGGTCAACACCGACTTTGCCGTGTTCGACAAGGCAACTGGTGCGATTCTGTCCGGGCCGACGGCAGGGAATGCACTCTGGCATGGCTTCGGTGGCGGCTGCGAAACCAACAACGACGGCGATCCTATTGTTCAGTATGACAAAATCGCGGATCGCTGGATATTTACGCAGTTCTCAATCAGCACGCTTCCCTACCTGCAATGTGTGGCTGTTTCCACTACCAGCGACGCGACCGGGACTTACAACCGTTACGCATTCTCTTTCGGGAACAGCGATTTCGCCGACTATCCCAAACTCAGCGTCTGGCCGGACGCTTACTACATGTCGTTCAACCTTTTCTTGAATGGAACTGCTTTCATTGGCGCGGATGCATGCGCATTGGACCGCAATGCAATGCTCGCGGGCAGTTCTGCCCAGATCATCTGCTTTCCGCAAAGCTCAATAGTGGCAAGTCTGCTCCCTTCGGATCTCGATGGCACGATCGCACCGTCCAGCGGCGAGCCTGCTTTCTTCATGAACTTCGGAAAGAACATCCTTCAATTGTGGAAGTTTCACGTTGATTTCAATACGCCAAGCAACTCGACCTTTACCGGCCCCACGGTGCTGCCGGTTTCCTCTTTCACCTCTCTCTGCCTGCATTCTTGTGTTAAGCAGCCAGGAACTACTCAGAAACTTGACGCCCTGGGCGACCGCCCGATGTACCGCCTCGCCTACCGCCGGTTCGCTGACGGGACGGAATCGCTGCTCTTCAACCACTCCATCACCAGCGGGATTCGCTGGTATGAAGTTCGCAATCCGAATGGTACGCCGACCGTGTTTCAGCAAGGCACTTTCGGCCCCGACTCGAATACGCGGTGGATGGGAAGTATTGCAATGGACCAATCCGGCGACATCGCGCTTGGATACAGTGAGTCGAGCACGTCGGTCTTCCCTTCCATTTACTTCACGGGGCGAGTGGCGGCGGATGCGTCAGGCAGCATGGAAGGCGAGCAATTGATCGCGAGCGGCTTGGGATCGCAGAGTGGCGGCATCAACCGCTGGGGCGACTACAGCGCCATGACGGTTGATCCGGCCGATGACTGCACGTTCTGGTATACGCAGGAATATATTCTGTCGAACGGCAGCTTCAACTGGAATACGCGGATCACAAATCTGAAATTTCCAAATTGCGGAGGCAGCAACGCGGCCGCCAGCCTCTCCGCTTCTAAACTCACCTTCCCGGCAACGCCGATCGGGCAAACTAACCCGCAAAGTGTCACTTTGACCAATACTGGCAGCGCCACCCTTCAACTCGACAACGTCGCCACCACCGGGGACTTCGCCGTCCAGACGAATACCTGCGGCACCCAGCTTCTGGCAGGCAACAGTTGTTCCCTCACCATCGCCTTTACGCCCACGGTAAAAGGTGCGCGGACCGGTGTGCTTGAGCTTACGGACAACGCACCAACCAATCCCCAGACGGTAGCTCTTAAAGGGACGGGCGTGTCGATCACGCTTTCGCCAACAAGCGTTAACTTCGGCAGCGAAGCCATCGGCCAGAGTTCCGCGCCGCAGACTTTCACCATCTCCAACGTCAGCACGGCGTCAGTTACCGTCAATTCAATTTCCATTTCGGGTGCGACGACTGATTATTCGATCTCTGCAAACACCTGCGGCGCTTCCCTCGCCGCCGGAGCGAACTGTTCGTTGAACGTTGTATTTGACCCCACCAAAACAGGAAAGCGCAATGGCAAGCTTACCGTCTCCAACAATGGCGGAGCAGCAGCGACCGCAACCCTGACAGGAACTGGGCAGTAGGCGCCTTTTCGTCGCCATCCCGCATCCCATTTTGCCCGTGCCGTATTTGCCGGCAGTCTTGCGCACTTCCCGCCTGACCGTGGATACTGATCACACTCCTACTATGAAAATAAATTTGTCTTCCTCTACTCCTGCCGAAGTTGAAACTGACTGCCTGGTCGCAGTTGTGCTCGACCATGGCGAAAAACAGAAACCGGTTCCGACGCTGGCAATCTCTGACGCCGCGCTGCGCGACGCTGCCCAGGATGTAATTGCTTCAGGCGAGGTCACCGGCAAAACCTTTGAGACCGCACTGCTTCACCACCCGAAAAACTTAAAAGCGAAGCGGATTCTGCTTATCGGTGGTGGCAAGTCAAAGAGCTTCTCGGCTTCGGATCTGCGCAAGCTTGCTGGAGCTGCGGTCCGAACCATGAAGACAAAAGGCGTCAAAAATCTCGCCTTTGTCGTGCCGGAAGCCGCTGTCGCGACTCAAGACGGAGTGCGCTCGATCGTTGAGGGTGCAATTGTCGGCACGTTCGAGCCCGGCTACTACAAAAGCGATCGAGCGAACGAGCAGAAGATCGAATCGCTCACTCTGGTTGCGCAGGGCGATACCAAATCCTTGCAAAGCACCTTGGACGCGGCACGAATCATCGCTGAGTCGCAGAACTTTACTCGTGATCTCGTCAACGAGCCATCGAACCTGATGACGCCCACGTTGCTTGCCGAGCGCGCGAAGAAGATGGCGTCGGAAGTGGGTTTGGGGTGCGAAGTGCTGGGCCCCGAGAAAATCAAGGAATTGAAGATGGGTGCGTTCTGGGGAGTAGCACAAGGCTCTGACGAGCCACCCGCGCTGATCGTGCTGCGCTATGACCCCGCAGGTGCTGCTGCCAATATCCATCTTGGGTTGGTTGGCAAGGGCATCACCTTCGATACGGGAGGCATTTCCATCAAGCCCGCCGACGGTATGGAAAAAATGAAATACGACATGGCCGGTGGTGCGACCATGATCGGCGCCATGCGGGCCATCGCCATGCTCAAGCCGAAGGTCAAGGTAACGGCGATTATTCTTGCGACGGAAAATATG
The DNA here is from genome assembly GCA_963822545.1 of uncultured Acidobacteriaceae bacterium. Taxonomy (GTDB): domain Bacteria; phylum Acidobacteriota; class Terriglobia; order Terriglobales; family Acidobacteriaceae; genus Acidiflorens. The sequence continues at coordinate 190,956 of CAWGIB010000003.1, read as the reverse complement.
CCGTCCGGAAAAGCGCAGAAGCCGGGCGACGTTCAGTTTGCGATGTCAGGCAAGTCGATCGAGATCATCAATACCGACGCGGAAGGGCGTCTCGTTCTCGCGGATGGATTGAGCTACGCCCGTCAACTGGGCTGCACGCACCTGGTCGACGCCGCAACCTTGACGGGAGCCGTGGTTGTTGCGCTCGGCTACGTAAACGCGGGAATTTTCGCCAGTGACGACCAGATGTATGACCGATTTGCCCAAGCGCTGAAAGTGGCTGGAGAAAAAATGTGGCGCCTGCCGCTCGATGACGAATACAAGGAGCTCCTCAAATCGAACATCGCCGATATGACAAACGCCGGCAGCCGTTGGGGAGGAGCTATCTTCGCCGCCATGTTCCTGAAGGAATTCGCCGAAGACACGCCGTGGATTCACCTCGACATCGCGGGAACAGCATGGATGGAAGATCAGAAACCATGGATCGCGAAAGGCCCATCGGGCATCGCGCTTCGCAGCCTGGTTGAATTTGTGAAGAGCTGGGGCGCGTAGCAACGATTGGCGGAGGCATCTCTGCTGGATGCCTCCCACCGATTATTAGCTGGTGGTCCCCATCGGCGGAAGCCCCCGCCCTGCACCCTTGCCTGCCCTTTCGCCATCTATTCGTTAGAATCATTTTCTAATTCTTCCGATGGACCTGTCTGCAAAAATCCGGTCTCTGCCCACGTCCCCAGGCGTCTACCTTTACAAAAACGCCGAGGGGGACGTCATTTATGTGGGCAAGGCGAAGAACCTGCGGTCGCGCGTTTCGTCTTATTTCCACGAAGGTCGGTTGCTGGATGCGAAGACGGGCACGTTGGTCCGCGAAGCGGTGGATGTTGACTACATCGTGGTGGCGAATAACAAGGAAGCGCTGGCCCTTGAAAACCACCTCATCAAGCAGAAAAAGCCTCGCTTCAACATCCTGCTGCGTGATGACAAGACGTATCCCTACATCAAGCTCACGCTAGGGGAACGCTTCCCCCGCGTCTACGTGACGCGTCGGCTTCGTAGAGACGGCAGCGCCTATTACGGACCATACTTCCCTGCCAACCTCGCGTATCGGATTGTCGATCTCATTCATCGTCACTTCTGTATTCCGTCTTGCAAGGTCGATCTCACGAGATTTCATGCCCGCCCGTGTTTGCAGTTCTATATCAAACGATGCCTGGGACCGTGCGTTCAGAACCTGGTCACGCCTGAGATCTACAGCGAAGCGGTACGCGACGTGAAACTCTTCCTCGAAGGCCGTCAAACCGATCTGGTGAAATCGCTGCGCGAACGCATGGCCGAAGCATCGGTAGCTCAGGAGTTCGAGCGTGCAGCGAAATATCGCGATCTGATTGCCACGGTTGAGCAGTTGCAGGAGAAGCAGCGAATCGCTGCCGCGGAGGGCGATGATGCTGATGTTTTCGGCTACCACTTCGAAAACGGCATGCTGGCTGTAAATCTCTTTCACATGCGCGGCGGGCGGGTGCTTGACCGCCGGGAATTTTTTTGGGAAGACTTGCCGGAGTTTGCGCCCCCGGCGGATGACGCCGTTTCGTCACCGTCATTGGGGGACCTCGTTTCTTCCCAGAATGTGGTGGAAGAAAACCCTTCGGCGGCAAAGCCGGGAGAACTTCACCCTGGGGAATTCTTCTCTTCGTTGCTGGGCCAGCTTTATCTTGGCCAGCCGTATGTGCCGCGTAACATCTACGTGCCGGTTGATTTTGAAGACCGCGAGGAACTGGAAGACGCACTCAGCGATCAACTGGCTGGAGCAGGCGGCCGGGCCAGCCGCGTTCGGATTATCGTTCCGCAGCGCGGAGATAAGCGCGAACTCATCGACCTCGCCGGCAACAATGCGAAGCAGTCTTACGACCAGCGCTTCCGGGTGATGAAGCCGAACGCGCGTGTGATCGCAGAGGCGCTGCAAGATTCGCTGGCTTTGCCGGAACTCCCCAAGCGCATCGAGTGTTTCGACATTTCGCACATTCAGGGAGCGGAAACAGTCGCCTCGATGGTCGTCTGGGAAGACGGCAAAATGAAGAAGTCGGATTATCGCAAGTTCATCATCCGCACCGTGGAAGGGGTGGATGACTTCGCCTCGATGCGCGAAGTGGTCACCCGCCGCTATAAACGTTTGTGCGAGGAGAAAAAACCTCTGCCGAGTCTCATCCTGATTGACGGGGGGTTGGGGCAACTGCATGCAGCGGCCGAGGCGCTTGAAGCATTGGAAATCATTAACCAGCCGCTCGCGTCGATCGCGAAGCGCGAAGAGATCATCTACGTTTATGGACAGGAAGACGAACCGGTCGTGCTCGACCATCACTCGCCGGTGCTGCATCTTGTCCAACTCATTCGGGACGAGGCGCACCGTTTCGCAGTCACCTTCCATCGCAAGCGCCGGCAAATCCGCGACCGGGCGACTGAACTGCGAGAGATTCCGGGCGTGGGGGAATCCACAACGCGGCGGCTACTTGAGCACTTTGGTAGCCTGCAGGCCGTCAAGCAGGCGGACGTGGCTGCGCTTTCCGCAGTCGTCACGAGAACGCAGGCGCAGTCAATTCTGGAGCACTTCCGGAGTTCATCATGAACTTGTTTGGTCAGAAAAAGCCGGAGATGGTCACGAACGGCCGATTCGAGATCGAACGAGACGGCCAAATTGCCTATCTCGAATACACGCTCGATCACAACGTGCTGGGATTGATCCACACTGAGGTTCCGGAAGCGCTTCGCGGTGGCGGCATCGCTTCCCTACTCGCCAAGTCGGCTTTCGACTGGGCGCGCGAAAATCATGTACGGGTGGATATCGTGTGCCCGATCGTAGCGGGATATGTCAAAAAGCATCCGGAATATGCCGACCTCGTTTTGAGCTAGACCACCGGGTTGAGTCACAGACAGCGAAGCGCGTTTGGCAGTATCATTCCCGCCATAGCTCGTGATCGCAATCGAGCGGGAGGCCCTCTATGCCCGTATATGACTACGTTTGCCACGACTGTCACAAGAGTTTCGAACTGATCCTTACCATCAAAGAGCATGAAGCGGACGCGAAGTGTCCGAAATGCGGCAGTAAAAACGTCGAGCAGGAAGCGACATCATTCTTTGCAGTGACCGGAAAGAAAAGTTAAGTCCGAGCGCCCCCAAGTACTTGCTTCCCGACTCAGGGAGATGCCTGTCTCAACGGCCGCTTGCAGGTTTCGTGGCAAGAAACGACTTGACCACGATCTGGTTGGGCTGCATGCCGACGGGAATGATCGTCAGCAGCGAATATTCCGAGGGTTCGAACTTTTTCTTGGGGGTCCGTTTCTGAATGACCGCCAAGTCGGAAGAACCGGAATCGAGAACCAGCAGGTACGCCTGATTTTGCGAGAGGGCCAACGCGTCCGGATGCGTCCCAACTGGCAGGTATGCGATCACCTTGCCCAGATCGATATCGTAGACGGCGATGTTGTTCGATCCGAAGTTGGAGATGTAGAGTCGGGAATTGTCGAGCGCGATTACGCCGTGCGTTGGTTGCGCGCCCACCAGAAAGCTCCCCATCACCTCGTTGGGCGTGGTCTCAATGATCGAGATGCTCCCGGCGTCGAAATTGAAGGCCACCAGTTCTCCGCCATCGGGCTTCAGTGCGAGACTGACGGGCGACTTGCCGACGTCGAGCAGCGCGAGCAATTTGTCGGTCTTCAAATCAACACTGGCGACCTGCCCTGATCCCGAACATGAAATGAACGCTTTGGTCGAGTCGGGCAGGATCGTGATGTCTTCCGGATGAATGCAGATGGTGATGGCCGAGCGCACAACGAGCCGCGCCGCATCGATGATGGATACGGTATTGTCGGAGCGGTTGCTGACTACGACTGTCGATCCGTCCGGTGAAATCCGCGCCAGCCCGGGATTTGCACCCACGTGCAATGTTGCGGCGACAACCCGGTGATCCAAGTCGAGTACGGAGACGCTGGCCGAACCCGAATTCGCGACCCAGGCGCGATGGCCATCGGGCGACACGTCGAGGAAGTAAGGACGGCCCCCCACTCCAATCGTCGCGACTACTTTATTCTGCTCAGCGTCGATCACGCTGATGTTCGACGATGCCGAGTTGACGATGTAAACCTCGTTGCGCTTGGGATTCGCAGCGGCGCCGGTAGGTTCCGAGCCGACGGTAAGAGTGCGGACCGGCGAAAAAGTTCGCAGATCGATGACGGTGACGTTGTTGCTCTTGCCGTTCGTGATGTAGGCATACTCACGATAAAGCGGTCCATAGGCGGGAAGGGTACGCTCGTGGAAGTAATACCATCCTCCGGCAAGGACGAGGGGAACGACGACGGCGATGAAAAGAAGTTTGCGCAAGGGCGAGCGAGTTAATTGAAAGAGAAGATTAACAGAGGCGAGACGTTCATTTAAGTTTGAAAGTACATTCGACATCGAATTGCGTGGGCATCGGCTTGCCGTCTTTGGTCGCAGGTTCGAACTTCCATTGGTAAACAGCATCGACCATTCTCGTTGTCGAGCTCTTTGGTAAGGCTGTTTACAATCTTGGGGTCTTTGATCTGCCCATCCCGCATGACAGTAATCTTGAGTCTAACTGTGCCCTCAATTTTCGCCTTACGCGAGGCATCGTCGTACATGGGGCATGGCGAATAAATAGCGCGAGGTGGCATGATTCCGCCGGGTCCGCTCGGAAGAGGCTTTTGGTCTGTGGACGTCGTGTTTTGCAGTATCGTTTTGGCAGAGCAGCGACGATGGTGGCGTTACGCAAGCCAACACGACTGCGACACAGAGCAGCAAAATAAGTCTCAACGGATCACTCACGCAACTTCGGCATGAACCTGGCTTGACTGCGGAATCGCCCTTCCCAGCACTGCCGCGATCTGCCTGACCTGTACCATCAGTGCATCGAACTGGTCAGGGTAGAGCGACTGCATGCCATCGGAGAGCGCGCGATCAGGATCGTTGTGAACTTCGATGATCAGGCCATCGGCTCCCACGGCAACAGCGGCACGCGACAGCGGCGTGACTTTGTTGCGCTTGCCGGTTCCGTGGCTCGGGTCAACGATGATTGGCAAGTGGCTGAGTCGCTGGACGGCAGGCACGACGCTGAGGTCGAGAGTATTGCGCGTGTGGTCGGCGAAAGTACGGACTCCGCGCTCGCACAGCACGATGTTGTAGTTACCCTCGCTCATGATGTATTCCGCGGCCATCAGGAATTCTTCGAGCGTGGCGGAAATGCCTCGTTTCAGCAGCACCGGCTTGCGGGCCCGTCCGGCGCGCTTGAGCAGCGAGAAGTTCTGCATGTTGCGGGCGCCGATCTGGATCATGTCGGCATATTCGTCGACCAGATCAAGCGATTCGTAGTCGACGGCTTCGGTCACGATGAGCAGTCCAAAGCGATCGCGAACCTCCGCCATAATTTTCAGTCCGTCTTCTCCCATGCCTTGAAATGAGTAAGGAGAAGTACGCGGCTTGTAGGCTCCGCCACGGAAGAATTGTGCCCCGGCACGCGCAACACGCTCGGCAATCGCAAAGGCTTGCTCGCGGCTCTCGATACCACAGGGGCCAGCCATAATCGCGAGATCGGCTCCGCCGACGGTGATTGGGGCGCCTCGATTCGGAGCGGCGAATTTTATTATCGAGTTATCGGGTTTCGTATCCCGGCTGACGAGTTTGTAAGGTTTGGAGACGCGAATGACTTCCTGAACTCCGGGTAGTTCTTCGAGAGATCCCGCTTCGACCTCGCCCTTGTTGCCAGTAATGCCGATCGCGGTGCGTTGCGCTCCAGGCATCGAATGAGCGCGGTATCCGAGCGATTCGATCTTTTGGCAGACCGTTCGTATCTGCTCTTCAGTGGCCTGCGCCTGCATGACGACGAGCATAAGGTGAACTCCGAAAGTACGAGTTTAACGGGGAGCACGGGTAAGGGCAATGGGACCGACGGGTGGGAAAAGACAGCCGCTGAGACGTCTAGATGGGCGGTGGGGCCGCATCTACGGCATCCACGGTTGGAGCGCGGAAAGCTTTACGGGTTAACCTAAGACGATGGCTGAGTTTCGTCCAACCGAAAAAGACCCTCTCAAGTGGGCGAAGGTCCCAGCCCCGGCTAAAACTTCCCGGAGAATCGGCATTCACACATCGATTGCCGGCGGAGTGGAGAATGCCGCGGAGCGAGCTTATCGCCTGGGTTGCAACACCTTTCAGGTATTTTCCACGAGCCCTCGGCAGTGGCAGCCCTACACGCTGGGTCGGGGACAGTGCGAAGCCATGACCCAACTGCGGCAGAAATACGACCTGAAGCCGCTGGTCATTCACTCGAATTACCTGATTAATCTGGCGGGATCGTCGGAGCCTTTTCGATCGAAATCGATCGCGGCCTTCCGGGGAGAGCTTGAGCGTGGCGCTGCCCTCTGTGCCGACTATCTGGTGCTCCATCCGGGATCATTTCGAGGGTCGAGCCGCCAACAGGGCCTGGAACTTGTGGCCCGCGCCATTGAGGAAGCGGCACGGGGGCTCGAACTCGGAGGACTTACGGTGTTGATCGAAAACACGGCCGGGGCGGAGTTTTCTTTGGGCGGAACGTTCGAGCAGGTCGCGGAATTGCTGGAGCGGTTGCGCGGGCACGTGCCTGTCGGAGCCTGTATCGATACCTGCCACACGCATGTGGCTGGATACGACATTGTGAGTGAAGATGGCCGCGAGTTGACGCTGCGCCACCTCGGAGAAACGGTTGGCTTCAAAAATGTACGGGTCTGGCATTGCAACGACGCCAAAGCGGAACGAGGCTCGCGGCTTGACCGGCACGAACATATAGGAAGAGGCAAGCTGGGGCTCGGCGTTTTTCAGGGCGATTTTGAACGATCGACGATTAAAGCACGGCGCGTTCATTGCAGAAACCCCGGTGGACGAACCAGGCGACGACTGGCGCAATGTGGAGGCGTTAAGGGGGCTGGTCCCGCAAAAAGCCAAGAATAAAAGGGGCGCCCAAAGGCTCTCCCCGGGTGCGGATGCGGCTTGACCTCCCAAGCCGGGGGATGCCACACTATTAGTTCGAAGGAAGTCCCACATTCCGCAGCATCGTAGGATTCCACGAACTTACTTAAGGCAGAAATAACGCGGGCTGCGGCCTGTCTGGAGTTTCATTGTCATGACGATCCTGATCACCATCATTCATGTAATCGTATGTTTCTTCCTGATTGCCGTAGTGTTGCTGCAGAGCGGTAAGAGCGGCGACCTGGCGGCGGCCTTCGGAGGCCAGGGAAGCCAGACAGCATTTGGCGCTCGGGGCGCGGCAACGGCGCTTTCGCGCGCCACAACCTGGTCCGCCATCATTTTCATGGTTACATCGATCACGCTGTCAATTTATGCAGCGCGGCGAAGCGGCCCCACTTCTGTATTTTCGGGAGTCAAAGGATCGCAGACGAAATCACAACCGCTAGCTCCTTCCGCGCCACCGACCGTTCCACAGAACCAGGCGCCCTCGCAGAAATAGCTTGCAGCCGTCGGTAAGTGCAGCCCGCGATTTAGCCCGTCAAAAACGGGTTCTCTTCCCTTTCTTCACCTATCGTCGTTGCCGGGCCGTGTCCAGGAATGACGGCGGTATCGTCCGGGAGAGTTAATACGCGATCGTGCAGAGATCGCATGATTTTCTCGAAAGACCCTCCCGGCAGATCTGTGCGGCCAATGCTGCGCGCGAACAGCGTGTCGCCTGCAAGCAATAATTTCTCAGCGGGAAAATAGAGACAGACGCTACCCTCGGTATGGCCGGGAGTGTGCAGAATATTCGCTGATGAGATTGCCGGTTCGCAGCGTTTCGCCGTGGTTCAGCCCCGCTTCGATCTTGACTTCACCCGGGGACACCATCCCCAGCCAACTGGCCTGCACGTCGAGCATCTTCAACAGCGCATAGTCATTCTGGTTGAGAAGGATCGGAGCGCCCGTTCTTGCGCGCAATTTCATTGCACCGCCAACGTGGTCAATGTGGGCGTGCGTAATGACAATCTGCTTCACCTGCAGCTTGTACTGATCGATGATGGCAACAATGTCATCGATGTCGTCGCCCGGATCGATGACCATGGCCTCGTGCGTGTTCTCGTCACCAATGACTGAGCAGTTGCACTGGAGCGGCCCGACAGGAAGAACTTTGTGGATCATTCCTTAATTCTGACACGAACGGGGAAGGAGCGTTGAAAGTCAAAAGTCAGAAGTCAAATTGAAGAAGAAAACTCCAAGTCTAGACATTCGAGTCTCGAGACTTAACTTCAATCTGACTTTTGCCTTTTGACTTGTCTTCTACGACGCCTCCGCCATCAGACCCGGTATTGTTCTGATCGGCCCGGAAGCGCAGTAGTGCCGCTATATTTCCGGCGTGATCCAGATCGGCATTGTCTTTCAAGTAGAACATCTCGATATTACGTTCAATCGCGATTGGAATAATCAGCGTCGCATATGTCGCTCAACTCCCGAGTGGCGTGGCCGCAAGCGACGCACGATGAAACGAGATGGGCGTCGAGGTGGCCGCAATGGGGACATTCGACTGCGCGAGCCGAATAGTTTTCGCTGAGCAACAAGCTTTGCACTTCTCCGGTTTCGAGAGCCTGGAGCACACGACGCAGGCCGGCGACACCGCGGCCATTCCCCTTGGCGAAGATCGATTGCTTCACTCGCCTTGGAAGCGCCCAATTCTTTTGTCCAATGATCGAGAACGGAATGAGCGTGGTCGCGGATCTCCTCGTTCGAAACGCTCGCGACGTCAGCCGAGAAGCGACCGATGATGCGCTCCTTCACGTAGGGGTGCAGATGAGGTTCGAAGTCCGGCCAATTGACGTCGTGGCATCCAATAATCAAGCGCTCCCAGAGCCCGCGCTCGAAATCGAACAACAATCGTTCGGAAATCGCCTTGAAGTGCTGCAAAGCTTCGTCCGCCACACGCCTCTCTGCATGCCCCGCTTCATAGCCTTTGTAACCATAACTTGCCGCGCTTCGTGGCAGGAGATGGAACAGGGATGGACCCTCCTGCAAATCGTCGAGGCGGAGGTCAAAGAAGCGGGCCCGCTGACGATCGATCACCGCGACAGCAAGCGCGGGATGGGCTCCTAGAAGTCCCGCGAGCGGCTTTAGCTGAAAGCGGGATTGCAGATAAATCTGGGTGGCTCCCAGATGGGGGGGCAGGTCATACTCTTCCCACAAATTCTTGGCGGAGCAGGCAAAAATCGCTTTGCCGCGCGCTTGTCCGCGCAAGTTGGTCGCGAACTCCAGTACGCGTTCGAGGTCAGCGTGCAGGGAGCCGTTCTTGCCCTGGGCTGCAGGCTTCGGAGGGCCTGCTTTACGACGTCTTTGGCGACGATGGCCTCGTTGCGATGCGACTTGTCTTGTGGAGGCTCGGGCTGAAAATAAAAAGTGAGGGCACACGCGCCCTTGGATTCGTCCGCCTGAAAAGCCGCCAGTTCACGGAGTTGTTCCCGTGTCATCATCATGATTCTCCTTTGATTATTTCGATGCTGAAACGCGTCTTTTGACGAAGGGGCTTTGGTAGTGAAACTCTTTGGCGATTGAAGGGGCGCTTCGCACACAATCGCGAGCCCGCTGTACAGACTCGCGAACGGCCTCTGCATGGCGTCCGGTGATGGACGCGATTTCATTGAGTGAGAAACCCTCGATCCCATACAGAAGAAATGCCTCGCGGTCGATGCGGTCAACGCCGGAAAGCGCATTCTGCACCAACTGAACCATCTCATCTGAATATGCGCTTTGCTCCGGATTCGTGATGCGGCCGTCAGGAATCACGCTTTCACGCGTCCACACTTCATCGGCCTGATGAAATTGCAGCGTGTTTTCATCGGAGGCTTGCACGTTTTGCAGGCGCCCGCTGTCTTCCAGATGAATTGACGATTCCAACTCTTGCAGGCGAGCAGCCATGTCGCCGATGGACTCAAGCGCGAGCCGGTAAAGCCAGGGTTCCAGCGCCATTTTTTCCGGACGGTCGCAATCGCCGAGGGCGCGTGCGATTACTTCGTCCACAACTTCAGTACGGGAAGGCAGCTGCGCTCGCCCATCGTCGGTTTGAGACTCGTACTGACGAAAATAGAGTTCGCGCTCCACAAAGCGCTCAAGGCGAGGCAAGTTCGCGTTCACATAGGAGCTGATGTCATCCGAGGAAATGGTTGGGACCTGGACCGAGGCAAGCGTCTGCTCGAAGGGCACGCTAGTCTCTCTGGATTCCTGAAGCCCCGTTCGCCAACGTCGCCAGCGACGGCCCGATCGCAGCACTTCCTTGTGCCGGTTGATTTGCTGCATCAGATCGTCGAACGCAGCTTTGATGGCCGCGGTTGGGCTCGACGCTTTTTTGTCAGCAGTCAACTGTCCCGAGGGCAAGCGGAGGTTAAGGGAAACCTCAGTCCCTTCGCGCGCAGTATTCTGCTCCAGAACCGCTTTCAGATGCAGGAGTTCCGGGCGGAATACTTGAAGGCGCTTTTGGATCTTCTCAATCTGCTGGTTAACTTCTTTTTCGATTTCGGGAGATTTTTGGACCTTGTAACTAACGTGAACAATCATTTTTCGAGCCTCGAACGCGGGAGAAGATCCCGTGAAGCTTCGGTCCTGACACTACGATTGTACACCCGAAGCGGAGAGAGGCAAAGAAACTAGGTCGGGCATACGACAGTCCCGAAACTGGAGGCAGCCTGCCGCCACCAACGAAGCTTCAGTTTCCGCCGTTTCACACCGATGAACACGGGATTAATCAAAGAATTCAGGCTGATCGGCGAAGATCGAGCGTTAATCCGCGGAAAATGAAGTTTAGGTGCCCTACTTTGACCTTTCGGCTTCGTCCGGCAAGGTCGGGTACGGTTGGAAAGTCCTGCGAAAATCCTTTTAGGAGGGGCACCGTCACTTCCGAACGCCGCGTGCCGTCGTGGACCGCGATCTTGTGTGGCTTGCCTTTCTCGTAGCCCTCCCACAAGGAGACGCCGGCGTAAGCGCCGTCTTTGCGCAGGATGTAGTAAGTCATGTCCACGAACTGGAGTTTCGCCATGTCATTGTTGTAGTTGCGGACGATTCGTTTGAGAGCTCCATGCCAGCCTCGTGTGGCGACATGCCGCGGCGCATGTTTTCGACGATGGTGTGGGCTCCGGCAACCTTGATGTTCTCTTCCCCGCTGCCAGTGGCGCCGGCCGAGCCCACGTCCTGATCGGTGTAGCAGCCGGCCCCGATGATCGGCGAATCGCCACAGCGTCCGGGAAGTTTGAAGGCCAGGCCGCTGGTGGTTGTGATGCCAGAGATTTCTCCCTTGTCGTTGAGAGCCGAGCAGTGAATGGTTCCGGTGGGTGGAAAGAGAACCTTTCGAATGGCGGCCATACGGAATTCCGGTTCGATGCCGAGGTAGGGCTGCGCGTTCGTCGAGGTGACGGATGCGCTCTTCCCACAGTTGGGCTTGCGGAGCGGTCGTGGGTGGCTTCCAGTTCGGATCGGCAAGGCCCGGGGCCCCACCAGTCTTCGGTCGGAATGATTTTCCTTCCAAAGCAGCCAGATTTTGCGAGAGTGATCGGTGAGCAAGTTTTCGCGCGGGAAACCCATCGCAACCGCAAAGCGCTCAGCCCCTTCGCCGACCAGCATCACGTGGCCGGTGTGATCCATGACGGCCTTCGCGACCATCGACACGTTCTTGATGTTGCGAACGCCACCAACCGAACCGGCGCGGCGGGTAGGACCGTGCATGCAGCAGGCATCGAGTTCAACGACGCCTTCTTCGTTGGGGAGACCGCCGAGTCCTACGCTGGTGTCGTTTGGATCGTTCTCCGGACCCTTCACGACGCGGATGGCCGCATCGAGTGTATCCCCGCCGCTCTTCAGGAACGCGAACCCATCTTCGAGATACTCAAAGCCATTGTGCGCACAAACCATGATCGGGCGCTTGCCGGGCCGCGGTGCGTCTCCTTGCGAGTTTCCTGCTCGCTGCTGTTGGACGCATTCAGGTTAGTGGTGGCCAGCGACGCGACAACAGCGGACCCGATGAATCCTCGGCGAGTAATTGACATGCGGGCTCCTAATGGAATCGCCAAAGCATACCATGCGCGCGATTCGCTAACGAGTGCTGCTACTTATCCCGTGTGCGCGAGTAATCGCCCAATGCCTTCGGAAAACGTTTCGGGTTCTGTAATCAGGCTGAGTACAAGGTAGCCATCGCGATCGAAATCGTAAAAATGCCCGGGATGCACGCTGACATGAGCATCGCGCAATAGCCGGATGGCAAGTTCTTCATCGTTCTCAAGATTGGGAACACGGAGGACCGCGTACCATCCGCCCTGGACGACCAATCGCGAACATGCGGGATGACTAAGAGCAGCTGGCGATCAAGTTCCGCCAGGTTCGTTCGGATCCGTTCCAGCAGAACCGGCTGAATTGCTTTGCGCTGATCAAGAAATGCTCTGGCCGCGTATTGCACGGGCGCGTTCATCGAGAGATAGGTGTCAGCGATGACTTCAAGGCGGGCTCCCGCTTCGGAAACGTTTCAGAGCGGGCCGCTGGTCTACCACCCAGGCAAGCTTCATCTGCGGCAGAGCGGAGATCTTGGAGATTCCACTCAAGGTAAACGTGAGGGCGTCGGTGTTCGAGACAAAACTCGCAACAGGCCGACCGTCGATGGCATAGTCGAGAAAAACCTCATCCACGATGAGAGCAGTGTTGTGGTCGCCGCAAAAATCATTGAGGGCGGCCCGTTCCGACGAAGACACGTACGACCCGGTTGGATTATTTGGATGAACGAGAATTACAGCCCGGGACCGCGACGTCGCGGCTTTGTATAGCGAATCGAAATCGATTTGCCAACCGTGGTCATAGAGGAGCGGATATGGGACGAGTTTGACGTCGGAGAGATTAGCTAGAGAATTCGAACAGCGGATAGCTGGGCTTCGGCACGAGAATTTCGTCGTTCGCGATTACAGAGTAAGCCGGAACACGTACGAGTAAGCTTCGCTGGTGCTGGTGGTCAGAATGATCCGCTCTGGATCGAGATCTGGAATCTTGTGAGCTTCCGAGGTAGTAGCGGCTTACGGCGTTGCGAGCTTCGAGCAGTCCGCGAGGCTGCGGATCGTAGTGCATCGCCTTCGGATTTGCGAGCGCGCTGAGAACAGCGCCTCGATCTGGCCGGACGCCAGCTTCGGTCGGGTTCGAAACGGTAAGGTCCAGGATTTTCTGACCAGCTCTACGAGCATCTTCCAGCGCCTGCGTCAAAGCATTCTGTTCGAGCCGCCAGTTTGTACGGTCAGAGAACATAAGACTTGCAGTTGCACACCGAATGCGTTCACTATTTCAGGAAAAATCCCAACTGCTCCGGCGCGGGAAGCGTTTTGCTGGTCCAAAACTGCTGTTGCGCCTCCTGGACAGCCACGATTTTCGCCTGGATTTCGGAAGTTAAATTGTCATAGCGCACGAGAACGTTATCGAGATAGTAAGGACGGTTTTCTCTCTCCCAGCCTTCTGACATGCATTTTTCGCAGACGCGTGATCTCATCACGCAGAGTTTGAAGCCGTCCGTTGATGTCAACAATCTCGTCGAGATCGTGTTGCGCCCGTGTTGAGTCCGCCTGGTTCTGGTAGGCATCGCGATAGTAATGTTGATTTCGGACGTGAATTGGATCTTCAATCCCAGAGTGTCGAGCCGCCATGCAGCGAAGAGCATGTCATCAAGTGTCTCGCGATGAAGGTGTGCCTTCGATCGGTTGTGTAGCAGCGACTCAATCGCATGTTCGGCGCTCATTCGCATCTCGTGAGTCGCGGGCAGGGCTTGCGCGGCTGTGGCGGCTCCGGCACTGCTGAATGGGTCGGTCCAGAACAGTTCATTACTCGCATTGTCCAATTTCAATGCGGCAAGCAGCAGATGAGGACGGTCGAGATTCTCGATCGTTTCCGCAAACGTTGAATCTTCGTTGCGATAAAAAGCCCAATCGTAGCTCTTCTTGAACTCGTCGATGTTTGATTCACCGGGCTGCCATCCGGCAGCGGCGCCGAAGACAAGGGCCGGCCACGTCATGTCAACCAGCGTCTCGCCATCGTCGTTCCAGATCGTATTGAGCATGCCGATTGCCTGATGCTTCTGGCCATCGCGCACGAAATTGCGGATATTGAGGAACGCTGTATCCAGATCCGGCCAGATCACCCTCCAGTTCGCTACACCTGGCGCCACTACCACTCGCAGGCCCGCATTGGTGTAAGGGGTGATGATGTTTTCGTAGCTAGGCTTGACATCGTAGTCCCAGGGAACCGCGATCATTTCCTTTGGAAGAATCGAAAGCAGCTCCGGATATTTCACAGCAATGTCGCCCCAGAACATAAGTTGCTTGTGATAGGGCTGCATGATCTCGAATACTTTCTGAAGATGTTCGAGATAAACCCGGCCCAGACCTTCGCGATCGGCAAGTGCTTTGGTCTGACCCTGGCCGAGTTCAAAGGTCTCGTCCGCACCAATATGGAAGAACGGACCGCTAAAAAGCGGGACGACTTCGCCATAAACCTGGCGAATGAAATCGTAGGTCTTGGGGTTCGTCGGGGTAAGAACGTGGCCGTGAGGCACCTCGGCGATGTCCGAATAAACTTCGTATTTCAGAAATTGATGAAGATGCCCAAAAGCCTGTTGCTCCGGCACGACGGTGACGAAGTATCTGCTCGGCATACGCAACCAGTTCTTTGATCTCGGCGGGAGTTAGCGCCGCTGCTTTCGGAGCGACAAGCGGCTGGCTCTGAAAATCCAAAACGTTTTCCATGTTCAAGCCGAGCAGATTGACCTTGTATTCGGCCAGCGTGCGGATCTGGAACTCCAGGTAATCGAGCGTGGGGATTGGTCCACGACTGATGTCGTCGCTAACGCCCCGCCAAGTCATGCTTGGCCAATCGCGGATAACGACGGCTGGGAGAACAAGAGGCGCAACAGTTTCAATTTTCTCTTCCCGCTTCTCCTCCAGCTAGTAAGAGTTGTCGCAGAGTCTGCACTCCATAGAACAGCCCCTGCGAGGTACGGCCAGCCACAATGATTCCCGCGTCGCTGACGCGAATCACGTAGCCTTGGTCGCCAAGCTCCTCTCCTGTTTTTATCCCCTGGGATTCCAGATAGCCTTGCAGCCCTCGATCGGTGAGCCGCCCAAGCGAGATATGTCCGCTGGTCTTCGGAGCCGAAGTCGCTTTTTCAATGGCCAAGGTAAGTCCGCTGCGGTCTTTGATTTCACTTTGCAAGGTTTCCGCGGCCAACCTGTCTTCTGCATTGCTGATCAGGATCGTCGTCGATCGCTTGATGAAGATCCTGCCTTCCGCCAATTTGATCTCTTTCGGTGCGGGCAGGAGTCGAAGCGGATGGACGGCTTGATCCGCTTGAGCACCAGCAGCAGGTACGACGAGAGCGAAGCCTAGGCAAAAACTGACGATTGATTTGCTGGAGAGTCATGATGAGCGAAGGCCGAGAGTAGCAGGTCTAATGAGAATGCCACAAGTTAAGGGCGACGCCGTTACGTCTAATTAATTTTCGCTTCCGAGATTCTCACTTGGCGAATGCTTCTTTGTTTACGACGTAGGGCATCTTGGTGACGTCGCCCCCGTAGTTCCCTTCCAGCACGTCGAGAAGCCCCTGCACGCACCTTCCCGCCATGCCTTTGTCAGGATCGGATGAAAGACGAGTGATTCGAGCAGCGCTCGCGAAATGCGGCAACAAACGGCAGCGGTCAGCGATTGCCGGATCACGCAACGGCGAATCGGCGGGCAGCGGCTCCTTCTCGTAGACGTCGAGAGCGGCGCCGGCGATCCAATTCTCGCGCAGAGCCCTGGCCAGTGCGTTCTCATCCACCACGGGTCCGCGGGCAGTGTTGATGATCATGGCGGTCGGCTTCATCATGCGCAACGTAGTCTCGTTGATGAGGTGATAGGTCGGTGTAGTGCTCTCTCCTTCTCGCAGCAATGGCACGTGCAAGCTGATGAAATCAGCGGTGCTCAGTGCTTCGTGGAGAGTGGTGTAGCGAATCGTGGTTTTCTCCCGACTGATGCCGCGCTGAAAGCGCAGGTCCTTCATCTCCTGAATGGCATGGATATAATCGCGATTCTCGTAGGCTGGATCGAAGCACAGGATGTTCATATCGAACCCCGTACACTTCTTGATCATGGCCAGACCAATGCGTCCCGTTCCGATGACGGCGACGGTCTTTCCAGTGACTTCATCGCCAAGGAAGGGCAAATAGGGATGCCAGTAGCCCCACTTGTTCTCGCGAGTGAGATGTTCGGCAGACCAGAGCTTGCGGGCGAGCGCTCCCATTAAAAAGAAGGCGAATTCGGCAGTCGCTTCCGTCAGAACGTCGGCGGTATGAGTGAACGGAACTTTGAAGCGGTTGGCGTCGACGCGATTGATATTGTCAAAGCCGACGGCAATCTGCGCGACCACCTTAAGTGTTCCTTTCCCTGCCTCGAACACTTCAGCGTCGATCTGGTCGCGGAGGGTGGTGATCAACGCATCCACGCCCGAGCGCACTTTTTCAATGATCAGACTCTTTGGTGGGGCTTCGGGGTGGGGATAGACTTCGACATCGTATTTCTTGTCGCGAAGAATGTTGAGGGCATCACCGATGTCGCACGTGGCAAAAACGCGAAAATTATGGCTCATGCTGATTTAGGTTTGTCTGCCGCGAGCGGATCCGGCGACTACAACAAGTGACGCTGTCCCCACCTCAAGGGCTGAAACAGTGTATCGCAGGCAAAGATTCCGGAAATAACGTCCGCAGGAAGCTCGATCGTCAGACGCTGCCTGCGAGAATGCTATTCCCGTCCTTCTTGACGTTGATTGGCAGAGGCGGCTTGTGCGTGATGGCGAACGTCGGCGCCGAGGACCCAGAAAATTACGTCTTCAGAAATATTGGTAGCGTGGTCGGCAACGCGCTCAAGATTGCGTGCCACTAACAGCGCATCCAGAGCCTGCTGAGTACTTTGCGGCCTTTCGTTCATGCTTCGCACGAGCACGATAAAAGCTTCATCGCGCATCCGGTCGACAACGTGATCCATTTCCAAAACAGCTTGCGCAAGTTCGGCTTTTCCTTCAACAAATGACTCGAGAGCCCTGCCGCACCATGGCGCTTACAGCGGTCGCCATGCGCGCGATATCCACCGGCAACTCGACGGCAGGTAGCTCGATCATGTCCATCACGCGCTCGGCGATATTGACTGCCTGGTCGCCGACGCGCTCGAGGTCGGCGTTGATTTTGGTAACGGCAAGAATGAAGCGAAGGTCGACGGCGGCCGGCTGCTGCGTGGCGAGGATGTCGAACGCCATCTCGTCAATCTCACGTTCGGCTGCATTGATGAGACTTTCATTTTCGAGGACCAGCTGACAGCGCGTGAGATCCCGCTGCGTATAGGCCTGGGTAGCGCGGTCGACCGCCAGCTCCGCAAGGCCGCCCATGCGCAGCAGTTTCTCCCGGAGTTCCTCCATTTGTTGCTGAAAGCGCGTGCGCATTATCCAAACCTGCCTGTGACGTAGTCTTCCGTCCGTTTGTCGGAGGGATTCGTAAAAACTTTTTCAGTCTTATCGAACTCGATCATCTTGCCAAGTAGAAAGAAGCCGGTAAACTCGGCGACGCGGGCCGCTTGTTGCATATTATGCGTCACAATCACGATCGTGTACTGCTCTTTTAACTGGAAAATCAGTTCTTCGATCTTGCCGGTAGAGATCGGATCGAGAGCCGAGCAGGGTTCGTCCATGAGCAGAACCTCCGGCTGAACAGCAAGGCGCGGGCGATGCAGAGCCGTTGCTGCTGGCCGCCGGACAGGCTGGCGCCGGACTTCTTGTGCAGCGAATCCTTGACTTCATCAAAGAGGGCGGAGTTGCGTAAAGATTTCTCCACGATCTCGTCCAGTTGTTTGCGCTTGCGAAACCCGTTCAGTTTGAGTCCTGCCGCCACGTTGTCATAGATCGACATGGTCGGGAACGGGTTCGGCTTTTGGAATACCATTCCCACCCGGCGCCGCAGCTGGGTAGCCGAGGTCCCGTTATAGACGCTGAATTCCCCGATACGAACCGCTCCTTCGACACGCGCCTCGGGAATAGTCTCGTGCATGCGATTCAGGCAACGGATAAACGTGGACTTGCCACAACCCGATGGTCCGATCAGAGCCGTGGCGTGATTCGCCAGCACGTTGATGTTGATGTCGAATAACGCCTGAGTCTTTCCGTAAAAAGCGTTCAGTCGTTCGACCGTGATTCCGACGCCCATATCTTGTTAAGCTCCCGACAACGTTCCGTGGCGCACTGCGATGCGAACCGCAGCGATCGCGCTCACGATGAGGACGATCAGGACCAGCGCTCCCGCCCATGCCTGACGGTGCCATTCGTCGAAGGGCGAAATCGCATAAGTAAAAATCTGCAGCGAGAGAGCCGCGGTGGGCTGGTCGCTCTTCCAGTTCCAGAATTGATTGCCAAACGCGGTGAACAGAAGCGGTGCGGTCTCTCCGGCAACGCGGGCAAAGGCCAGCATGACGCCGGTGATCACGCCCGAGGTGGCTGTGCGAAGCGTAATTGAAAGGGTCGTCCTCCAGCGCGAGACTCCCAAACCAAAGGCAGCTTCCCGGATCGCCTGTGGGACCAGCAACAACATTTGCTCGGTGGTGCGCGCGATGGTGGGCACCATCATGATAGCCAGGGCAATGCCTCCGGCAAGCGCGGAGAAATGCTTCTGCCGCATGACGACCAGACCGTAGGCAACAATTCCAATGACGATCGACGGGACGCCGTTCAGAACGTCTGAAATGAAACGCACCGCATCGCCGTACCGATTGCGGCCGTATTCGGAGAGGAAGACACCGGCTCCGATCCCAAGCGGGACCCCTATGAAGCTGGCGATGGCAAGAATGACGCCCGAGCCGACGATCGCGTTTGCCATGCCGCCGCCCGGCTCGCCAACTGGCTTCGGAGTCTGGGTAAGAAAGGCAATGTTGATCGAACCGATCCCCTTGTAAACCAGATACGCAAAAATCGCGAACAAGGGCACCAGAACCAGCACGACAGTCAGCACCGCGACGCCGGTCATAACGTGGTCGAGCGCGCGTCTCCCCCAACTGATTGGTGGGATTGTTACCACTGCCGAATTCGCGATGTTCTCAGGCACTTGTCTATCAACTCGATTCAGGTCTTCAATCAGGCAATGCTTCTGGCTGGTTGACCGCGCGTCACACTCCATACCATTAAGCGCGCGAGTGCATTTACGACAATCGTTACCAGAAACAGCGCTAAGCCAATCTCAATTAACGCCGAAAGGTATAGGTCGCCGGTGGCCTCGGTAAATTCGTTGGCGAGTACGCTTGCCATCGTGTAACCGGGCGCGAAGAGCGACTTGGCGATTTCGGGACGATTTCCAATCACCATCGTGACAGCCATGGTTTCCCCGAGCGCCCGCCCCAGACCCAAAATGATCCCACCGACAATCCCCGCACGTGCATTCCGCAGTACTCCAAGCCGAATCATCTCCCAGCGCGTTGCTCCGAGCGCGAGCACAGCTTCTCGCTGATGCTGGGGTACCACCGTCAGAACTTCACGGGTTATCGAGGAGATGATGGGGATGATCATGATTGCCAGGATTACGCCCGCAGCGAGCATCCCGATGCCGTACGGCGGACCGCTGAACAGACCCGGTCCACCCGAAAGTTTTGGCCAGAAATGGCTGCACATACTGCCGGAGGATTGGCACGAGCACGAAGATCGCCCAGAGTCCGTAAACCACGCTAGGAATAGCTGCCAGTAATTCGGTAGTGAAGGAAAGCATTCCGCGTAGCCGCACGGGACACATCTCCGTGATAAAGACCGCCACTCCGATGGACAAGGGCACGGCGATGATCAGAGAAAGCAGCGAGGAGACCAGCGTGCCATAGATGAACGGGAGGGCTCCGTATTGGTCCTCGACCGGATTCCAGTCGGAATGACCGAAGAACTTCCAGCCAAACGCGTGCCAGGAGAGTTGAGAACCGACGATCAATTGATAAACAATCAGGCCCAGGAGCGCGACTACGGCGAAACCGCAAAGCCGCATTGCGCCACCAAACAGGGCGTCGGGAATCCCACTGACTTTCCCCGGCAACAACGGCGCCGTACTGGTTCCGATTTTCAGAGCAACCTTTGTTCCCCGCTCCGGTTCGGGAGCGTTGAAACGCGGCCGGGGCAGAGCTTGATTGGACATTCGCTTTTGAGGCTAGCAGACCGTTGTTACAAAACAGTTAAAAAGCGGGTGAAGCTCTCAAATCATGGGCCCTTCGGGCCTCGCGACTATGAAAGGCATGCTTCCTCCGCTTGCCACCCGTCGCAGGATTGTGAGATGACTGATCACAGCCTCGTATGCCGACCTTTGCCGCTATCGATATTGGATCAAACTCGGTCCGGTTGAAAATCGCTCGCCTGCAAGGAGGCCACCTCAAGGAAATCCACGAAGATCGCGAAGTCACCCGGCTTGGCGAAGGGGTATTCGGTGGCGGCCTGCTTTCGCCTGAGGCAATGTCGAATACCGTTCGTGTGCTGCGCCGCTTCCACCGCGCAACCCAGGAATGCGGCACGGATATCGTCAAGGTAGTGGCTACGGCTGCGCTTCGCGATGCTCGAAACTCACATGCCTTCCTGGAGTGGGTACGCTCGACAACGGGTTGGACGATCGAAGTCATTTCCGGCCTCGAAGAAGCTCGTCTGATTCACCTCGGAATCATCTCCAACGCCCGTCTGGGCTCCCGCAGCGCATTGCTGGTCGATCTCGGGGGCGGCAGTTGTGAACTCACACTTTCCCGCGAAGGACAGATTCGTGACACGGTGAGCCTTCCCGCTTGGCGCGGTCCGTCTGACCGGCGAATTTCTGAAGCATGATCCTCCGCGCAAACGCGAGTTGAAGCAGCTCCAGGGTTTTGTGACCCGCGAGTTCGGACGCATTCAGAACCGGATCCGATCCGCCCGCGTTGGAACGGTAATCGCCACGTCGGGAACGGCGGCGGCGCTAGCCGGGGTGGCGGGCCATCTGGCTCGCCCGAAGACGCGCCGCGTGCCGACCACGGTCTCCCGCGACATGATGCGAAGGATCGTCAAGCAGATTACGCGAATGACGCTCGAACAGCGGCGCAAAGTTCCCGGTATCGGTCTACGCCGTGCTGAAATCATCTGCGCCGGCGCTGTTGTCTATGCGGAACTGTTGGAACGCTGCCACTTGACTGCGTTCCGTTATTCTCCGCTGGGGTTGCGGGATGGCATCCTAGCGCAGATGGCGGCCGAGCACGACCGCAGCACGCGTTCAGGAAGAGTGATCGAATCGGAACGCTGGGAATCGATCAAGCGCGCTGTCGAACACTATCGGATCGACATGAACCATGCTTTGCAGGTCCGCGAGGCAGCGCTACTCCTCTTTTCCTCATTGAAGTCGGTTCACCAACTCCCTCCCGAGTATCGGGAGTGGCTGTCAGCCGCAGCCATGTTGTATGAAGTTGGCGACTACGTGAACCGCAATGGCCACCACCGCCACACTTTCTACATCATTTCGAATTCTGAAATCCTCGGATATACGCCACAACAACGACGGATCATTGCATCGATCGCCCGCTATTTGGGGAAATCGCGCCCCACGCCTGGCGATGGACCGATGAGCGGCTTGGCTCCGGAGGAGCAGGTGTCCGTGAAAAAAGCGTCCGTTCTATTACGGATCGCGCGCGCGCTGAATATCGGCCGCAGCCAATCGGTAGCAAGAATCGGTGTGTCTTCTCGCAATGGCCGGGTATCGATGAAGTTGACCCCGCGGGGTAAAGCCAGTGTAGATCTGGAAGTCTGGGCGGTTGAAAAGGATCGAACCTATTTCCGCGAGGTCTTTGGACGAGAGCTTTCGGTGGCCGCGGTATGAAGCGTCCGCAGAATACGCGGCGTGATGCACCAACTGAGAGACCCAGCATTTCGGCGCATCTCCACTTTTGCTACGGCTCCCTTTTTCAATTCAATGACAGCTTCGCATCCGGTGTCACTGATCACGCGCCCTAGAAAGTCGCGCAGGTTCGGATTGTGGCCGACTAACATGATCGAATCCTGCCGGGCATATTTTTCGAGCATCTTCTGAAAGTCCGAGAATACCGATTCAGGGCGCAACGCATTCTCGATCACCAACTTGCCTTCATGACCCATTTCGTTTCCAACCAAAGCAGCGGTCTGTGTCGCACGCTTCAACGGACTTGAAATAATGATCTCGACTTGTACGCCGAGAGCGGCCAGCGCGCGGCCAATGTATCCGCATTGCTCGATGCCATCTTTATCCAGCGCGCGCTTTTCATCCTTCTTCGCGGTCGCCAACTTTCGTTGGCCGGCGCTGGCGTGGCGTAGAAAATAAACAAACATTCTGAGACGTTATTCCTTTCCGGTAAAAACCCTCATGCCCGAGACATGGGAAAGTCCGCTCCGGACAGGAGCGGGTATGTTCTCGGGCGACTCACGTCCTTCGGCCAGCGCAATTAGAAAAGCCTGCGCGCTAAAAGCAGCCGTACCCCGCGGCGGCCGCTTGCTGCGTCCGGTAGGCGATTGCCATGAACGCAGATACCGTCCGTCTTTCTGGAGAAAACGAGCTTTCAAATTGTCCGCAAGATAAGCAGCCAGAATCTCGTAGATCACTCGCTCGCGCAGAAGCCGGTCTTTAAGAGGGAACACCACTTCAACGCGCTCATGAAGGTTCCGCGACATCCAGTCGGCACTTCCCAGAAAAACCTCGGGATCGCCTCCATTTTCGAAACAGAAAATGCGGCTGTGCTCCAGAAAGCGTCCCACGATGCTGCGCACTCGAATACGGTGGCTTACCCCGCGAATCCCCGGCCGCAACGTGCAAATACCGCGTACCAGCAGATCGATCTCGACCCCGGCCTGTGAAGCTCGGTAAAGCGCCTGGATCATGTCCTTGTCGACCAGCGAGTTCATCTTGGCGACGATGCGGGCAGGACGTCCTTCGCGCGCATGCTCAGCCTCTCGTTCAATCAGCAATATGGTTTTCTCGGCTAGGTCGAGCGGCGCCACCATCAACGGCCCGTAGTCGGGATGCTCGGCATAGGCCGTCAGGAAACTGAAAACGTCCTGCACTCCCGCTGTAATTTCTGGATCCGCGGTCAACAGGCTGAGATCTGTATAGAACCGCGCAGTGCTGGCGTTGTAATTTCCAGTTCCCAAGTGCGCATAGCGCCGTGTCACACCATCCGGATCGCGACGCACCAGCAGCGAAAGCTTGCAATGCGTCTTCAATCCAACCAACCCATGGAACACCTGCACTCCGGCATCTTCCAGGTCGCGTGCCCAGCGGATGTTGGACGCTTCATCGAAGCGCGCTTTCAATTCCACTACCGCCGTCACATCCTTGCGAGCAGCAGCGGCGATCAGCGCCGGAACAATCAATGAGTGTTCGCTGGTGCGGTACAGCGTCTGCTTGATCGACACGACATTGTCATCTTCGGCCGCCGACTGAATAAACGAAACCACTGCATCGTAGGAGTCGAACGGATGATGCAACATTACATCGTGACGGCGTAGTTCCTCGAACAGATCGCGGGACTTGGCAGTCAGGCGTAACTCGCGAGGAACGAATGGACGAAACTTCAAGTCCGGTCGTGCTGCTTCGTCGTACACATTCAACAGCCGCGAAAGATTGACCGGCCCATCGACCGGAAAGATCTGCCAGCGGTCGAGTTCGAAGACAGTGCCAAGTCGTTCAATGATTTCCGGGTCGGCCGTGGATTCAATTTCCATCCGGACCGCATCGCCCTTGCGGCGATTGTGCAATTCAGCTCGCACCGATTCCAGCAGATTCCGCGACTCCTCTTCCTGCAGATAGAGGTTGCTGTTGCGTGTTACGCGAAATGCCGCAGAGGAAACAATGTCGTAGCCCTTGTACATTCGGGCCGCATGATGAACAACCAAGTCGGCCAGGAAAATGAAATCCATCGTGCCTCGTGAAGGCAATCGGACCAACCGCGGAAGAGCGCGCGGAACTGTCACCACGCCTGTATAGGTGAGTGACGAGCGTCGACGGCGGCGCAGCAAAAGCGCTACACAAAGAGCCTTATTGATGACACGGGGAAAAGGATGCGCGGGATCGACCGTCACCGGCGTGAGCAGTGGATCCAATTCGCGCTCGCAATATTCGTCGACAAATGCCAGAGCTTCTTCATCCAGCTCGTCAATGCCGAGCACGCGGATTCCCTGCTCGGCGAGTTCCGGACGCAATCGCTCGTTCCAGCAGGAATATTGCTCTTCGACAAACTTATGGGTCGCGCGATTGATCAGGTCGCGTTCTTCCGCCATCGTCAGGCCGTCCAACGTGGGCGAGTTTTGCCCATCCTCGAGCTGCTGCAGTAGGCCTCCCACGCGGATTTCGAAAAATTCATCGAGATTGCTGGCAGTAATGGCCAGAAATTTCACGCGCTCAAGAAGGGGATTGCCGGCGTCTTCAGCTTCTTCCAGTACGCGCCAATTGAATTTAAGCCACGATTCTTCGCGATTTAGGAAAAGGGAGCGGCCGTTGACGGTGTTACGAGCCATAGAATGAGTTTCGACCTGCCTGTGCTCCACTTCGGGGGTGTTTTTATGCGGCGGGCGATGACAAACCGCACTTCGTTCCGGTTCGGGCTGCCCTGGGCGAAAACAGAATCCCGTATCGAATAGCATTACTAGTATACCAAGACGAAAAAACGGCGTCGGGAACTCTCCCGGCGCCGGAAAAACGCTGTTTTGAGTGTGAATCGCACCCGCGTCATTGCTGACGCGGGTGGCAATGTGCCGGTTACGGCAAGTAGTAACGGAATGATGAGAACACCATCGAATCCAAGCCGTTGGGCTGGCGTCCCGCGCTGCCGGCAGGAAGACCTCCTGCACCTGACCATGAATTGCGGGTCACGTACGAGTATTGCGTTCCGTACTGGAACCTGCCTTTGGGTCCACTGTAGAAGCGGTACCAGAAGCCAACCGTCCCTTCGATCAAGGCGCGCGTGTCTCCGGTGCAACTGGATAGAGTACCAGGCGTAAATCCTCCCGAGCCCGGTACTATTTCCGAGTAACACCCGGTGTTGTTGAACTTCGGTGCGCCATATCCAACAATGACTGGCTTGCCGCTTGAATTGTCGACGCCCCACGTACGGCTGGCGTACTCAACTCCACCGTAGCTGTAGAGGTCAAGTTTCCTTGCAGCTTTCCATTCAAGCGTACCCAGACCTTGATAGCCCTTGATCAGGTGGATCGAGCCATCAGGGTTAATCGCGGCATCGGAAAGTCCTCCCGGAGCATAGCGACCAATCCCGCTGCCACCGAAGCCCTTCACCCCGAACGTGACGCGCTTAGCAAACGTCCAGCGCGCACTGGCACCGACACCTCCGCCTTCCTTGGATTTGTTGTAAGCGAGCAACGCATTCGGAGATGTTCCGGATCCGCAAGCGGCGCTCTGGAAATTTTCCACGCAAGGAAAGATGCGATCGGTAAAGCGATCGGTAAGACCGAACACCTCGTAGTGGCCAAAACCCGGATCAAATGCCACCTTGGCAATGATGTCGGGCGACGGATTGAACGAGTAAGTGGCCGTGGTGTTATAGCTGTTGCTGGCGCCAGACTGGCCTAGCAGGTAATTGCTGGCGTTGCCGTGTGTGGTCACAGTGGCCTGAGGATTTTCGATGGCGACGGCGACGGCAAACTTGTCCCCGAAGCTCTTGGTCAGCCGAAGTCCAAATTGGCGAGCGAAGTTGAACCCAACGTTATACGACGGATCGATCGTCTTCGGACGGACGTCATTGGTTTTGCCCATGTCATCGTCAGGAGCAATTCCTTTGGCATCTTCAGTCACCAGGCTCCAACTCTGGCCGCCGAGAAAACTCCATCCATTGTCAAACTTCGCCTGCGCCCACGCCTGCCGTAGCCGCAGCGTGTAGCTATTGGTTGACGTCGAAGTGGAGGTAACTCCCGCCGAGAGGAAGTCGGCCGAGACGTAGCTGGAGAGATCTACGTTTCCGACACGGCCCTCTACGAAAACGGTGGATTTGCTCTGTCGTCCAGAACCGAAAAACTCCGAGACTTGAGCCTGCGAAGCTCCGGGCATAACCAGCGAGTTAAAGGGGGTAGACACGTCCGCGCTTAGAGCTCTTGACCGCCGTACAAATTCGGCGGCGGCGTATCCGCCGGGCGTGATGTTAATGCCCTTGAAACGGATAGTGATGGCGCTTTCCATAGCCTTGTTGAGAACCTGTTCCGGTTGCGGATTCGATGCCTGCCCCGCGTCCTGCGAGGTCAGTAATGCATTCTTGTAGACCGCGCCATTGGAAGATGATGTACTGCCCACCAACTTGAAGTCGGCGAGATCGTTCTGTAGCGCGCTGGTCTGGGATTGTGCAGCGTCCGCCTTGGCCGCGGCGTTCTCGGCGGCGCTTTGAGCCTGCTGCACAGCCTGATCCCGGCGATGCAGTTCGTTCTGCAGTGCCTGGATCTGTTGCTGCTGTGCGCTGATGGCATCTTTCAGCGCCTGAAAGTCGGCGGCACTGAATGAGGATTGGGTCACGGCCGGAGCCGCATTGGCTGAGGCAGGCTTTGCAGTCCCATCGGTCTGGGCAAGGGAGCCGGCTGTCAGCGAGGCTGTCACAAGACACGTGACGAGGAAATACCGATTGAGTTTCATGGGATTCGAGTGCTCTCCTTAGATTGTGGTCGCTGAAAAGGGGAAAATCGCTCAACTAGGGAACCGGGCTTCAGGCTCCATAATGTCTATCATACTACTAGACTACATAGACAATGTAGCAATTGGCTGTCCATCAAACAATAGGACCGCGAAATTGCTAAATGGTTGAGTTTTCTACGCAATTAACGGGGAAGGAGAGGAAGGGGCGTGGCGGGAAGATGCAAAAGTTTTCGCCTCGTTACCACCGCTTTTCACGAAAACTGGAGGGCCGCTCCGAAAACGGCCCCCCATTCCAGGGAATCAATGAATTTGCTTGATGGCTACTTTAACTTTTTCCACGACGCCCGTGGGCAACGGCGCGTAACTCAACTGCGAGGTCATCTTCTGGCCATCGCTGAGCATCCAGTTCAGAAAGTCACTGATGATCTTCCCTTTCGCCGCGTCCTTCGACTGCACCGGTATCAGCAACCAGGTAAAACTCGAGATCGGATAAGCCGTCTTCCCCGGAGCATTGGTGATTGAAACGCGGAAATCCGCCGGCATACTCGGTGCCGTGGCTGCAGCTTCCGTGACTCCATCGAGTGAGGCCTTCACGAAATTCCCGGCCGCGTTCTTCATTAATCCGTAGGTGATTTTATTTTGCAATGCGTAAATCAGTTCCACGTAACCGAGCGCTCCCGGCGTTTGCCGAATCTGTCCGGCAACCCCCTCGTTGCCTTTGCCACCGATTCCGACCGGCCACTTCACTGACGTTCCTTTGCCGACCGCACCTTCCCAATCTTTGCTGATCTTGGAAAGGTAGTCGGTGAATATGAAAGTGGTACCACTGCCGTCGGCACGATAAATCACGATGATCGATTGATCCGGCAGCTTCAAATCAGGATTGCTTTTCGCAATGGCAGGGTCGTTCCATTTCTGGATCTTGCCCAGAAAAATGCCCGCCAGAGCTTCGGGGGTGAACTTGATTTCGCCCGTTACACCCGGCACGTTGTAGGCGGGTACCACCGCACCCATGACCGTAGGAATGTGGAGGATTTTGATCTTGGCCTGTTTCAGCTGTTCATCAGACATCGGCCCATCACTGGCTCCGAAATCCACTGTCCCGTTCAAAACCTGCCGGATACCGCCCCCGCTTCCGATCGACTGGTAGTTGATCTGAACGTCACTATGCAACTTGTTGTACTCGCTGAACCACTTCGAATAGATCGGGTAAGGAAAGGTCGCGCCCGCTCCATTCAACGTGGTCTGTCCCATGACTGGAAGCGATAAAACAATGCCTGCCAGCAGCAACGCGATGCGTCGGATCACTCGATGAGCCCTCCTGAATATATTCCTAGATGTACAGTCACGTTCTAGCGGCGGAGTGTTAAAGGAAGGTTACAACCGAGTGAATTTCTGATGAACGGCTTCACCGTTCCCGCTGGCAGTCTGGTCGAGAGTGCGAGTCCCTTGGCGAACAAATCGTTTTTCGGAAATTCGCGTTGGAGCTCACCAGCATTTTCGCGCGCACGCGCGGTGTCTTTCTCGCGTACATAAACGATGGCCAGCAATATGCGGGCAAAAGGCGCCACCAACTGTTCAGCGGTAGTCTGGAGCCCGATAATGCCTCCCTAATTGTCACCCTCGACACCGCCTACCCGAAGAATCCAACGTACCGGAGCCGACATCGATTCAAGATTAGAGGAGGTTTCTTAGCGTGCCAGATAGAAAGCGAGCAGGATTCTGCGTCTTCTGGCAAACTGCTTAACGCCGAGGATGCAGTCCAGTGAGCAATGAAACCCGTTTAGCGCCAGGCGGGCCAGGAATTAAACCGCGCTGGACATCGAGCGCCAAGACCGGCGTAGGCACTGCTCTGAATCTGCGCAGCCGGGTTTGGTTCACGCTGAGTCATGGCATTCTCAACGAAATCTATTTCCCCCGCGTCGACCAGGCGTGCACACGCGACTTCGGCCTGATCGTTACCGATGGCGCGAACTATTTCTCCGAAGAGAAGCGCCATTGCACCTTTGAGAACGTGCCGGTCGAGCCCGGCGTGCCTGCCTACGAGCTCGTTAATACATCAATAGATGGCCGTTATCGAATCGAAAAAGAGGTGCTGACCGATCCCTGGCGCAATGTTGTACTGCAGAAGATTCGTTTTGTCCCGCTCCAGGGGAGCCTGCGCGACTACCACCTGTATTCACTATTGGCTTCTCACCTTGCCAATTTCGGCTACGGGAACACCGGCTGGATCGGCGATTACAAGGGCACGCCCATGCTCTTCGCGCAGCGCGATTCCTGTGCTCTTGCCTTAGCCTGTTCGGCTCCGTGGCTGAAACGCTCGGTCGGATTTGCCGGAACCTCCGACGGGTGGCAAGACCTCTCGCAGCATTTCCAGATGAAGTGGGAGTACGACCGTGCCGAAAATGGAAACATCGCGCTCACCGCCGAGATTGATCTAGCAGCCTGCAACGGCGAATTCATCCTTGCGCTCGGCTTCGGAGCAATCTGGGCCGAGGCCGGACAGCAGGTCGTTTCTTCTCTTCTCACTCCCTATCAAGCAACGCGCATGGACTATGTTTTCGACTGGAAAACATGGCAAAAAAGCCTGAGAAGCTTAGACGCCAAGCCCCGTGAAAAGGACCTGTACCGCGCCAGTGTTGCTGTTCTGCGTTCGCACGAGTCCAAGGATTTCCTGGGCGGCATCATTGCCAGCCTGTCCATCCCGTGGGGTTTTAACAAAGGCGACGAGGACCTCGGTGGCTATCACCTTATCTGGCCGCGCGACCTGGTTGAAAGCGCTGGAGGCTTACTCGCGGCGGGAGCTCCTGACGATGCTCTCCGCGTCTTGCATTACCTTGAAGCTACCCAGGAAGCGGACGGCCACTGGCCGCAAAACATGTGGCTCGACGGACGTCCCTATTGGAACGGCCTGCAGATGGACGAGACCGCTTTTCCAATTCTGTTGGTCGATCTGCTGGGGCGGGAAACTCCAAGCGGCTTTGGAGGTTGCGAACGCTGGTGGCCAATGGTACGCAAGGCGGCCGCCTTCATAGTTGCCAACGGCCCGGTGACCCAGCAGGACCGATGGGAAGAAGACGGTGGCTATTCGCCATTCACGCTCGCTGCGGAGATCTCCGCCCTGCTAGTGGCCGCGGATTTTGCGGATTCCATGAACCTGCCTCAGCGCGCCAGCTTCCTGCGCGAGATGGCGGACACCTGGAACGACAACATTGAACGCTGGACCTACGCAGTGAACACCGATCTCGCCCGGCAAGTCGGTGTAGAAGGCTACTACGTGCGGATCACTCCCGCCGATGGTGACGGTGCGTCCTCGCCCATCCAGGGATTTGTGCCCATCAAGAATCGTGCGACCAGCGCTACAGCGCCCGCCGTCGCTATGGTCAGCCCCGATGCGCTCGCACTCGTACGATTCGGCCTCCGCAGTCCCGACGATCCTCGCATAGTCAATACCATCAAAGTGATCGATACACTGCTGCGCGTCAAGCTTCCGCAAGGTCCCGCATGGTACCGCTATAACGAAGATGGTTACGGCGAACATGATGACGGATCCCCTTTTGACGGAAACGGGATAGGACGTCCATGGCCTTTGCTTGCCGGCGAACGAGCCCACTACGAACTGGCGGCTGGACGAGTCAGTTCGGCGGAAGCGTTGTTGGGCACCATGGAAAATTCCACGGGAACAAGCCGGTTAATTCCAGAGCAGGTGTGGGATGCAAAAGCCCTGCCGGAACGCGAACTTTTTCCCGGCAAGGCGTCGGGTTCGGCATGCCCCTTGGTCTGGGCTCACTCCGAGTACATCAAGCTACGACGATCCCTGCTGGAAGGAAAAATCTTCGATCAACCCGCCCAAACCGTCGAGCGTTACCTGGTTCGGAAGAAATCCTCAGAATATTTCAACTGGCGCTTCAACAACAAAGCACGAACGATGCCATGCGGAAAAAAGCTCCGGATCCTGCTAATCCAACCTGCCACCGTCCACTGGAGCTTTGATAACTGGCAGACCAGCCGAGACGACAATTCCGAAGAAAGCGGGTGGAATTTTCAACACCTCGATCTGCCAACCGAACAACTGGCCGTCGGTCGCCAGATCGTATTCACCTTCCTCTGGAAAGATACCGGGCAATGGGAGCAGCAAAATTTCACCGTCATCGTCGAGTGACACAGACGTAGGGCCTCGGTTGTACGCCGGCCTAATCCAGCCGCTCTGTTTGCTAAACTTTCTAGTTCCCTGAGGACCCCATGCGCTTATTTTGCTTGTTTGCTATGGTCGTTCTAATGACCAACGTTGTTCGAACTCAAACTCTTAACGCTCCTGTCGCAATCACCGACCCGAAACAGATCAACTCCAAACAGGATGCCCGGGCTGAGAAGAATCTCACCATCGAGAAGCTCTACATGACCCGTCAAGTCGGAGGTTCGACTTGGTCGCCGGATGGAAAAACGATCGCCTTCGTCAGCAATATGAGCGGTCGCAACAACATTTGGCTCGTTCCCTCGGAAGGGGGATGGCCGACGCAACTTACCGTAAGCGATGAGCGCCAAAGCAGCCCGACCTGGTCCCCAGACGGTAAGTGGATCGCATACACATCTGATTTCGAGGGCGACGAGCAGTGGGACATCTTCCTCGTCTCTCCCAAGACCGGACAAGTCGTAAACGTCACGAACACCCGCGAAATTGCAGAACTGAATCCTGTATGGTCGCCGGACGGCCGGTACCTTGCCTATTCGGTCAAACCGAAAACGTCTTCGGTTTTCGAGATCGACGTCTATGACACCGTCTTGCGGGATGTGAAACATCTCACCACCGGAACTGCCAAGGATCGCATGAACGCAGGGGCGTTCTGGTCACCCGACGGCAAATTCATCTTCTACACGCAGGAGCAATCCAAGGGTACAGATTCCAACATCTTTATTGTTGAGGTCGCGAGCGCTCAAAGTACGCTTCTGACGCCGCACAAGGATGAGCGAATCTATGACGCGAACGATGTTTCGCCCGACGGCAAGCACCTTTTGATCACTTCGAACGCGGGAAATGGATACGACAACGTTGCGCTGCTCGAAGTCGCGACGAAACAGATCCACTGGCTGACCCAGGACAAATGGGAGATCGGTGGCGAGAGTTTTTCTCCCGACGGAAAGTTTCTTACGTACTCGGCGAACGTGGACGGCAATACCGACATTTATCTCTACGATATCGCCGCAAATAAAGCCCGACCACTGCCTCTCGCAAAAGGGATCAACAGTCCAGCCGGCCGCCCCACACCTTTCACTCACGATAGTTCGAAAATGCTGTACGCCCACACCGGACCAACCGCGCCCGGCGACCTGTGGATTTACACGATGTCCGACGGCAAGTCCCATCAACTGACCCATTCACTCGTGGGCGGCGTACGTGCCGAGAATATGGTCGAGCCCTACCTCGTTCACTATCCCAGCAAGGATGGTAAGTGGACGATCTCGGCTTTTGTCTATGTTCCTTACAATCTCCCGCGCAATGGTGAGCACCCAGCGATCGTGTATGTTCACGGCGGTCCGACAGCCCAGACCATGAACAGTTTCAACCGCTTCGTTCAGTACATGGCCAACCAGGGCTATCTCGTGATCGCTCCCAATTATCGTGGTTCCACTGGCTACGGCAAGGAATTCCAGCAGGCAAATCTTTTTGATATGGGCGGCGGAGACTTGCAGGACGTCCTCGCCGCCGCCGACTGGATCAAGCAGACTGGTTACGTCGATCCCAAAAAACTCATCTTGATGGGAGGCAGCTACGGCGGCTATCTCACCATGATGGGCGTCACCAAAGCTCCCGAACTGTGGGCAGCCGGAATTCCAATCGTCCCTTTTGTGAACTGGTTCACGGAAATCCAGAACGAGGATCCCGTTCTACAACAATCCGATCTTGCGACCATGGGCGACCTCGTGCAGAACAAGGCGCGCTATGAAGATCGGTCCCCAATCAATTTCGTAAACCAGATCAAGGCTCCTCTATATCTGCTCGCAGGTGGAAATGATCCGCGCTGTCCCAAGACCGAGTCCCAGCAGGTTGTGGACGCGGTCAAGAAACGTGGCGGCGTCGCCGAATTCAAGATCTACGAGAATGAAGGCCACGGCTTCTCTAAAGTAGAGAATCAGATCGATGCTTATCGGCAGAATCGCTGATTTCTTGAAAGCGCGGGTTCCACCAGCGGACTGCAGTTGCACACTGAATTAGAAACATGTAAATCCGAGCGACAGAAACAAAAAGGGAGCCCGGGACAGCGGGCTCCCTTTTATTTCTGCTAAATTCCAGTTTCAGTTTGGCTAATCATCATCTTCATCATCATCGGGGGGTACTGATTCCCCTTGCTGCACCGTTTGTCCCAGGAAGAAGCTCGCTGGCTCTACCGCTGGAACCGGCGTGTACTGCCGAAATGTCCCGGTGAAGAAATTGCTCAAGTCTGTGCTCGAGCGGGCATCGGCCACTCCCAACGTGCCTTCCGAGATTCCATTGATCCCCTCAATTGTTCGCAAGATGCTGCCAAAGTCGTAGTTGCCGTTGTCAATGTATCCCTGCGGAGTGTAGGCGGATACGACAACCAACGGCACCCTGAAACCAATTTGATAATCGGCTTGGCAATTGCTCGTGGTGCATGGCAATCCAGAAACCTTGAGCGCCGGCTGATTATCCGACCAGCCTCCCCAATCGTCCCACGTAACGATAATGGCGGTATTTTTCCAAAAGGTTTGACCCGCGTCCGCGCCGGAAGCGCACGTCGGGTTCTGGCCAATGGCATTGATCACCGCCGTTACCCACGAAGGGCCATATTGGTCGTTAGGTCCAGCATGATCCGACCACATCCCATCTGGAATGATCCAACTGACGCTTGGCAGGTTGCAGTTTGTGATGTCGTTGAGTACATCGGCTCCCTTCAGAGTGAGATCCACTTTCTGTTTCCATTCCGTGCCCGAGCACACAAGGTTCGAGTTGGTTTTGCTCCTGAATTTCGGCACACAGATGTTTGCGATCGAGTTGGGCGCGGTCCAGATCGAACCAGCCGACGGCGCGTAATACTTCCAGCTAATTCCCTTGGCATCCAACACTGCTCCCATATTTGTTTTGTTGCTGCAGAAACTCCCAACCGGGTTCGTGGGGAAAACCAAAGCGGTATTTGTCAGCGGGCACTCCTGCACAGAATTGTTGTCGAAAGCATTCCCTCCGGTACAGAGAGTGTTCCCCGGGAGCAGCGGGGAAAGCAGCCAGGTCGTAGCGTCCGCCGGAGCAAGACAGCCAACCGGAGTCTTCGCTGGTTTGAAATTCTCGGAAATAAACGTGGACGCGGCATCCTCAGCGGCGGTGCGAGCCGATGTCCCGCTGAAAATAAACTGGTGTGCTGGAAAGCTGGGACCTTGATTCGTCTGATACATGAAGTTGGCCCAGCCATACTGCTCGGCATATGTGAGGTATGGATCAAGCAGATGGCCCTGGGACCCGTCGTAGTTTGTCACTGACGGATTCTCAACGTACGCATACGAGTTGTTATAGGGCTTGATCTGCCAGGCTCCGTCATTCCGGCACGCATACGCGTTGGCCGGGTCCGGGTCGCACATCTGCTCAAACGCCGTGTGGGCATGGCTGGGGTCGGTGCTGCCATGAAGCGGAACCGGAGCCAGAGTGACAGGAACCACTGTGCCCGATTGATTCGAGAGTCCGCAGGGGGAAATGTCATAGCAGCTATTTGTGACGGGGTTCGGCGTACAGGCATTCAAACCCTTCGCTCCCTGTGGAATCGAACACAAAGGGCTCAGGAAATGAAAGAGATTATCCGGGGTGCGGTTCTCCTGAAAAATTACAACGACATGCGTAATTTGGGATGGGAAAGCCTGTGGCTTGGACTGCTTCTTAACGGATTGTGCCAACAAGGTTCCGGACGCGAGCATTAGAAGTAACAATCTGGCAGTAAGCTTCATGTGGATCCTCCTTGGAAGGGCGCCAGACGCATTTTGCTCGCAAGCGCGGACTGGGTCAACGAATTACTAGAAAGATAATAACCACGGATATAGGAGGGCATCCCGCCCACGATCCTTGCGCAGTGTGCAACTCGCGGTCGGAGAACATACATCACAGAGGCGCGCCCAGGGAAGGACGAGCAGAGTTCAAAAGTAGGTCTACCCACCTTCTGACGGGATAGGCCGAGGCTTTTTCGGCTGGAGGTTGGTATGGCAACGCGCTGGTTGCAGTGGTTTCCCCTTGTCTTAGTCGCCTTGGCGTTCATGTGGGCAATTCCTTTACAGGCCGGCTCGAAGGCAACAGGGCCGGAGTACGTCTACACATCCAATTTTGGAGACTTCACGGTCTCTGGATTCTCCGTTAACACTGAGACGGGCAAGCTCACCAAAATCACAGGCTCGCCGTTTCCTGCTGGAATTGGACCGGAAGCGTTCGCTGCGAGCCGCAATGGCCATTTCCTATATTTGTCGCTGGGCGAGTGGTCTGACGGGCGGGGGCGGACCCACGGCACCCAGCAAAGTGTCCCAAAGTATTCACCGCCCCAAGTGTGGAGTCAAATGAAAGTTAAGTAATCGAAGATTACAAACAGAATGGATGACGGCATTCTACTGTCGTCGCTGTAGGAGGGACCGAAGCGCCCCATCCGGCGGTAATTTGGGACGTCGCTGTTTGCGATCAGGTGGCGTGTCGATGCTCTGCTCGTCGCTTCTTTTCCGCTTCCAATCTTAGGTTGAGCATATAGAACACGATGAGCGAGTTGATCAGGAGCACAGCAGTCGAAACCAAGTGGCGTGGCGAATCAAGTCAGACGCCTCAAACGGGATGTAGATACCGCCAGTGATGGCGGCCATCCACTCCGCCCACGGCAGCGCGTACCAAAGTCCATAAGCCTCTACAAAACGCAGAATTACGTAGATACTCGCAACCAAAGCAATCTTCCAAAGCCGGATGTCGCTGATGCGAGAAACCAGATCGATAAACACCCCTACATAGTGGTGGTAGGGGCTGATGTGCAAGAACTCCAGGAAGCTCTCCGCGACCCCCCAGATATTTCGATGCCGCATCGTAAGCAGGCCAAGGCCAGCCAGAACCACAACCATCCCTTTGGTTAATTCAATGGTCGCAACCGTGCGTAGACCCTTGATGTGCTCGGGATCGTGAACGACCGGGTGGATTAGGTTCGCTGCCTTCACGTTCGGCGGCGCACGCTGGCGCGCAACTCCTCCACGATTTCTTCCCCCGCTTTGTGAGCAAGATCATTCTGATTCACTTCGAACGAAATCGCTCCTACACGGGCGTGCCCGCCGCCGCCATAGCGCTCACAAACCTTTGCCAGATTCACTGTCGGTTCACGTTTGGCCCAGGGATTGGACCCAACTGAAACCTTGACCCGGAAAGAACTCTTACTCAGTCCGACACTGTAGATCGAATCCGGAAACAGGTAGTAGGGGACGAATTTGTTGTAGCCCTCAAGATCAAGATCGGTGATGTCGAAGAAGATCGTGCCATCCACTTCTTTGGCGCGCTCGCGCAAAATATCGATGGATCGCCGGTGTCTCTCCAAGAGCGGCGGCAGCACCGCCGCCACAAATGGCTCTTTGAGAATTTCTGCAAGCGGGCGATAGGCCAGCAGAGGAATCATTTTCTTTACGAACTCCCGGTCGGTCGATGCCTCGATCGCCATCGTCAGTTTCATCGCCGGCGCCTGCATTTCCACCGCCGATTTTGCGTCGTCATACATGGCGCCATCCACGATGTCCGTCCAATGCACCAACTCGGAGACAGGATGCGGATCAAATCCAAAGCGTTGTTCCGCAATCATCGCAATAAAGCTCGTGCAGGACTTAAAGGCCGGATCATAAAATTTACGGTTGCTCTGATCCTGCTCAAAGTGCGCTGCATCCGCGGGCGACAGAAAAGCGCTCTCATGGTGATCGAACCACCAGGTGATTTTGGGCGAACTGGAATATTTGAAATCGACGATCGCGTTCTCATCACCGTCAAATTGCTTTTCGTCGAACAGCGCACCCGCGCGATGCAGCAGGCCCGAGATATTGGAATTCCGCGTCGCCGCGGATCCTCTCCCGGTAAAAGCGGGAAAAGAGGGCGGCCGCCGACGCTCCGTCGAAACATTTGTCGTGGTAAAAGACCCGTACTCGCAAAATGGCTCCCTTGACCCTCTCCGTAGAACGCCCTGTGAAAAACAACTAGAGTTGCTGGTTTAGTGATTTATGTCAAGGCAGATCTTGGCGTCATGATTCTTCTGCCATTGGAGCGCGCGCCCCTACTTTTTACGCCGCCGTATCTTGAAATCGAAACTGACCACTCCATTTTGATCGCGCAAGGCCACAATTGATACATTCCGCGTCAAGTTGTACTCCACTTGGATAATCTGCTGGTTCGAAACTGACACATTCGTGCTGTACGTCAGCGTGACGTTGCTGGCCACCTGCTGCTCGACCGTAACCTGCGGTCCTCGTACGACACTAGTTTCGCTAGCCAACCCCTGCGGATCGATCTTGATTCGACTCACGCCGAACAAACGCTGAATCACGGCTGCTCATGGCACTGTTGAGAGCTTCGTTGATGAGTAAATTCGAAGCCTCTCCGCCGAAACCCAGAGATCCTCCCGACTGAGCATTGGCCGATTCTTCCCGCGTTCGTCCCAGGGCTAGCAGCGCAATTACGTCCGCTTCCGGAAGTTGCGGTTCCGATTGCCACGTAACCTTTAAGCCATTGGGAGCGCTCGCGTCTCCGCGAAAACGAACTGTGATGTCGTAGTCGCGCACGCGCGTATACGCCTGCAGATCAATGATCGGCTGGGTCTTGGCAGGATTTGCGAACGTCACATCTCCTCGTTCAAGTCTGTACTTCGTTCCGTTGAATGAAATTTCCCCTTCCAGGACCTCGACCCTCCCCAGAACTGCCGGACGGTCAGCGGTACCGCGAACCCTCAGGTCCGCGTTTCCTGAAAGCCGGGCAATCGCAGTCTGCATCTGGAGATCGGGAGTAGTAGCCACATGAACATCGAGCCGCAGCCGGCTTGCGAGGCTGTCGCTGCCCGTAAACACCGCCGTCTGCCTGCTCCGCTCAATGTAGCCGGCGAAATCGAATCCAGGCGTTACTGCCAATTTAGTAATCAGAACTTCACCGCTCAATGACGCCGCGTTCGTACTGCCTGTCAGGCGAAGATCCGCGTTCGCCGTGGAACTCACTCCCGGTGGGTAGCGCAGGCGCACGCCCTGCGCGGTCGCTCCCAGATCGAGCAAGAATGCGCCGCTCTGGTAGCTGGCCGACCCGCTCAGAGTGATCGTGCCACCTCCGGTAGTTCCTTGCAGGCTTTGAATCTGGATGCGATTACGATCAAAGAGCAATACTCCGTTCAGATCGCTCAGACCGCTGGGAAAATCGTTGTGACTGACGAAGGTATTTTTGACGTCCAGACGGCCCTGCAAAACAGGCTGCCGAAGGCTTCCCGTCGCAGTCAGGTTCACGTCGACCGTACCTCGCGCCAGTATTTTGGGATTGAGTGACTGCAGCAGCGTCATATTGACCGAGCCATTCAATCCCAGATCCATTTCTTGCGCCCCAGTAAGGTGTGCCCGACCGTGCGCAGTAAAATCTGTCCCGCTGCCGGCGAGATGGAAATTTTCGATGATCACGGTTTGATCCACTACCTCAAATCGAACCGGCTCAGCGCTCGCAACTTTTATGCGATCAACTTCCACGCTGAACGCTTTCACTTCCGCCAGCGCCTTCAACTCTCGCGGCAGACGCAAGGGACCGCGTAGCTGCAGCGTTCCTTCAATCGGAGACTGTCCAGTGATCTTGCCCGGCAGATAAATACTGAGCAGCGATACCACATTCAAAGCGTGGAAATCGAGCTTCAGGTCGGCGGGAAAATCTTTTTCGAGTCCGATCGTTCCCTGGATCGTCAGATCCGACTTCTCGAAATCCGAATGCGCGTTGAGTTCTAGTCGTCGACCAGTCGTCACCGCGTCGGCGTAAAAGTCACCGACCCGATCCTTATCCAAAGCGAGATCCTTGACACGGACGTGCGCCTCGATCGATGGCTCTTCCTGCGTGCCACTAATTTGAGCAGTGAAATCTGCCTCTCCGTCAATGTCGAAACGGGGCGAGTGCAGTCGTGGAAAATGGGCGAGCGCAATATTCTGTCCAGTCAGATTCAAGCGGAAGTCGTGGCTCGTCGTGCTGATGCTTCCGTTGCCGGAAACCGACGCATCGTAAGCTTTCCCCTCAAGATTGTTGAACTGCACAGCACCGTCGACAAACTTGAGGTCTCCGCGCAATGAGGGAACGGCAACGCCGTACGCGCTCCCGTCGCGAACTTCAAAGTGACCTTCCCCATGAGGGTTGCCACGAACGCCAGCAAGGTTGAGCGACAGCCCCACAGTGCCTGTCAATGGACGCTCGACGTCGGTCAGGCGGGCGAATTCAGCGACATCACCATTCAAGATGTCCAAATGCAGAGTTAGGGGCGCGTTCTCGGGAAGCACTCCTCCAGTGAGTCCGGCGCTGATGTCGAAGTGCGCAACGGTGTGGCCGTGAATGACTGAACCATTGTGGGCCGAGAAATTGCTGCTCGAATACTGCAACGAGGTGGTAAGAGCATCCCAGTGCACAGCTTCGGTAGGCGTGCGGCCAGTAGGCGGGAAGGTCGTCTCGAAGTCGTATGCCTCAAGATTGCCGCTGAAAGAAAATGCCGAGAGCTTGCCATTCGCTTTCCCCGCCAGACTGGCCCATCCGTGAAGTGTCACAGGCAACTTCGGGGAACCGTAAACGGCCTCAAGTAACGGAGTCCACTCCCTGAGGTTATGGGTAGTAGCGGAAAAGTTGAGTGACGAAGTGGCAGCCAAACTTCCTGAGGCCTGCAATTCTGAGCCGGGGGTCGTCAAATGCATTGACGCAACCTCCAACTCGTCCCGCGAGGCGCGGTAGAGGCCATCGATATTTCCTCGCGCCGGAACTTCATTCGGACCAACCCGTTGTGGCGGGGAGAGGTCCAATTTCAAGCGACCTTCCGCATCCCGGATCGCCCCAACCCAAACCAATTCGACAGTGCCGTTGGTGCTCGCGACGATGTTGAGCCGGTCGAGCGGCAGCTTCTTTGAACTCAACACATCCATTGCCGGAGCGATCGGGAACCCGCTAAGCTGCAAACGCACTGACCCATGTTGCAGATCTTGCAGTTGCCGTCCTTCCGACCTGGCGTGTCGCAGGCGTGTGGGGAGGTTCCCGGGAGGCCTGCCAGTTGGTGATATCCACATCGCCAGATAGATTTCCGCCCAGCAGTGAGGCCTTGATCGAGCTTACGTGCACTCGTGACGGATCGACCGTGAAGGACGCATCCGCCCGGCCGTTCCGCATCAAGAGCTTGCCGTTTGACCACTCCACATCCTTAGCTTGTAAGGTTCCCGCTGTCGAAAAATCGCGCAGGTTCCACGAACCTTTGCCCTCAAATAAGGCCGTGCCCTTGCGGAATTCCTTTTGTCGCAAGAAAAATGCCAGGTCAGCCAGA
This sequence comes from uncultured Acidobacteriaceae bacterium, assembly GCA_963822545.1. GTDB lineage: Bacteria > Acidobacteriota > Terriglobia > Terriglobales > Acidobacteriaceae > Acidiflorens. The sequence continues at coordinate 150,773 of CAWGIB010000003.1, read as the reverse complement.
TCCGCTGACCCGTGATAGGACCCCACAATCTGCGGATTGTGAAAATCCTGAAGCTGTCCCGCAAAATGGAATTCGGATTTCCCTGACTTCAGGGTGAGGCTGCTGATATCGGCGTGGGTGCGCGCCAAGACCAGAGAAGCGTCGGCGCTCCAACCAAATTCTGCATACTGCTGCCACTGCGTCTTGATATTGCCGGCACTAAGCCTTGACTCGTACCTCTGTCGGAGCAAAGAGTAATTCAAAAGAACGCTTAGATCGCGCGCATCAAAACTGAATGGGACTTTCTGGTCTTGCCATAGCAGTTCGCCGTTTTGCACCTTGATATGCGCAACCGAGAGTGACACCAGTTGTTCGACGGGTCCCTGATGCCCAGAGTACTTCACGGCCGGCGCCGGAATATTCGTTGTGCCGTCGGAATAATCAATGACGTGGACAACTGGATGTTCAAGCACCAGAGAGTGCAGTCCGATTGACGTTCCCAACAAGCGAAATAATCTTGAGCTCAGCTTCGATACGCTCTACCTGCAGGAAGGGCGCCTGGTCGGAAGCCTCGCGCCCGTGAACAGTAAGGTTGCGAGCGTCAATCCGCAGCTGAAACGGAATGGTATGAAGTTCCCCCAGTTCGACGCGGCCGCCCGTTGCTTCCTCCAGTTGCGCAACTACCTGCCGCCGCATGCGCGCCTGGAAGGAATCGGTGCTCACGTACCAACCAAGCAGGACGATGCTGAGCAAGCTCAGCCCAGAGGCAATCAGTAAAACTTTTCGTAAAACACGGCGGCGCGCTCGCGGAAGGGGCTCGCTCAATTTTTCCCTTCTCCAGCGCTGGGGTTGGGACCCATAATGTGGCTTCCGGAGCGCAAGCTCGCCAGCCAACCGGAGAGCAGTTCGTTCATCTTTTGTTCCGCCAGCAGAACCTTGATCCGGCCATAGACCTCAGTCAAAGGCTTGGCCGCATTTCCTGCGCGTTTCAGTTCAGGCAGAAGCTGGTCGTGATAGTAAGTCTCAACCGCCTTTTGATCGATTTGGATCGATGGCCTTAAGCGGTCTTCGACCAGCCTCATGAGTTGTATCTCGTCGCTCAGTCGCCGTTCAAGCGAAGCTTGCGTCAGCCCATAATGCTGCAAAGCTTTGTGCCACCCTTCGTCGGAGGACCACTCTGGCGCCGTCTTCCGGACCTCTGCCACACGGGCGGCGATCTGATCGGCAGGTGCGGGCTGCGAAGGCCGCACCTGCTCGCGCAGCAGTTCCTGATCAATCAGGCGGTCGAGGGCAGCCTTCCGCTCATCGTTGGTGAAAGTGTCCGGCGACCTGTCAGCCAGAAAAGCTTCGAAAGCGATCTCTTCTTCCCAATCACTTTGCAGGACAACATGACCATTGACATTGGTCACCACCCGATCCACGATCGGACCAGCATGCGATAGGGCCGCAAACGTCACCGTCACGAGCGCTACCAGTCCGCAATGTCTCCAGGAATTCATCTGCCAGAATCTCATCACCCAGCGTTCTAAAAAGACTGTCCAACACTAAACGAAAAATTAAAGTGCCCGGCTCGTTGCGCACTGAATACACCCGTCGCATTCCCAGTCACAGAATTGGTCGTAATGTTGTAGTAGCTGGGAAACGCAGGCGGATTCAAATTGTATCCGAAATCAAAGCGCAAAGGTCCAATCGGGGTTTGATACCGAACCCCCAAGCCAATCGCATGCGAGAGATAGTTATAGTTGCACTTCAAGTGCGTATTCTCATTGAAGCAGAGGTCTGGATTCGGTTGATGCCAGCGGAAAAGGCTGTCAACCATCTCCTGTGGCCGCGCAAATACGTTTCCCATATCGTGAAAAACCGTGAACCCTATATTGTCATTCAAATAAGGCACGGTGACATTTGGAAACCGAAGCTCCAGATTATTAAGAAAGACGGCGCTGCCGCCCACGGGATATCCCGTAAACGGGTCGCGCGGTCCCGCTTGATTTAACCCGAATCCGCGATGAGAGTTGCCCCCGCCGCTAAAAAAACGTTCCGGCAAGGGAATCAGCGTTTGGTTCGGGTTGACGGATTGGGCGGGGTCGACCAGAACAGTGCTTCCAAAGGGATTCTCGACTCCAACGCTGGTCGACCGCGCAAATACAAATCTTCGCCCCACGCCACGATTTTTCCCCAGCGAATAGTAAGTAGAATTCTTCACTAAAACCCTGCTGAAGTCTGCCTCCGATCCAAAGTAGCTTGCCGCCACGCCACCTTCGACGGTGGTATAGCTCCCACGCGTGCTTTCCAAGTCGTTGTCGCGCCGGTTGCGGATGTAAAGAAAGTTCGGGATCCCGACCCGCGTCGGCGTCGACAACAAGGGGATAAGATTGCTCGTAACCTGAATGTTCGACGCCTTCACCCTTCGATACGTGAAGCCATAAGAAATCGTCGTCAAGTCTCGGTCTCCCGCACGGTAGAGCACTTGCAAATTCTTTAAGCTAGCCTCCGCTCGCTCGGAGGTAAAAGTGGAGACGTCGACCGTGTCGTCATAAAAAATTGTGGCAGCAAGATGAAGGTCGTCGCGGTTCAGCAGTTTTGGAATATCAAAGTTGAGCAACACTCTTTGCTGAAGACGGCTCAAGTTTGTCTTCAAGGTCAGCGTCTGCTCTCGACCCCCAAGGTTGATCCGGTTTACACCCAACAAGACTCGCGGGCTCACTCCGGTGGCTCCCAGTGGCCGCGTTGTTCCAATGGCGGGCTGCCCGGTCTCGAATTCAAAACCACCGCCGTAGTCGAAGGTGTACCGCTTCGCTTCGCGAGTGGTGATCAGCACATTTTTTCGCGATTCCGTGCCTTCCGGATTCTGGATTGCGACATCGACTTCGCTGAAAAGTCCGAGATCATACAAACGGCGCTGGCTCTCCAGCATGTTCCGCTGGCTAAGAGGTTCGGCGCTATGCACTCGCAATTCACGGCGGGCGACGCCGGGACGCGTGTAGTGCAGCCCATCCAGGAAGACATCGTTCACAAAAAACTGCTCGCCTTCATGGATCGTGAAAGTCACTCCCACACGTGGCAATCCATTCGGCCCCGCCGGAACATCGACGTAGGCAACATCAACGGTCGAATTCGGAAAACCGTTATCGAAGTATTTCCCGAGAATCGTGTCACGGTCACTCGCCAGGCTGGACTCATCAAAGCCCTGTCCCTCAGCCGTGGAGAGCTCGGGAATTTGTTCCTGCGGAAGCGTGTAGTTGCCCTCGACCCGCATCCATGCAACGCGCGTCTGCGGTCCCTCCTTGATGGTGATCTGAATCGCCAGCAGCGACGGATCGTTTTGATACTTAGTCAGAAGCTTTCCATTCACCTCGGCCTGCCGGAAGCCGCTCGCTCGGTATAGCCCCTGTACGCTTCTCACGTCCTCTTCAAGAAGCACTTCGCTGTATCGTCCGTGACTAAAAAGACGACCGGCAGCTTGTTCTTGCAGCCGCGCCCTGATCAACTCGTCTGGAAAATATTGGTTTCCTGTAATTCTGATCGCCACCAGTTTATGCCGGTCTCCAGGCTCGATCGCGTACAGGACTTCCAATCCCTTGCCATCTTGAACGCTCTTCTGGCTCACAGATACAGCGGCCTCAAAATAGCCGAGGGTCTGCAAATGATTCTGAATGTTCCGGCGGCCCTCGTTGAGCAAATCGTCATCCACCGCTCCCTCTTCATAAATAGGAACCAGTCGGCGGAGTACGCGACGGCTTAGCTTGAAACCCTCTGCTGCAATTTCTACAACCGGCCCACGCTCGATTTTGAAGTCATAATCCACTGTGTTCTTTTCGGGATGGTAGACGCGATTGGCAAGTGCAACTTGAGCCAAAAGACGATCCTGCTTTTGATAGCGCGCCCGAAGCCGTTGCAGGGCCCGAGTGACTTTGGACGAAAACACCTGGTCGCCTGAATGCAGCTTCGCGATGTCTCTGATTTCACCCTTGGAGTAGTTCGCGTCCCCTTCGATGGTGATCTCTCCCACCACAGCGCGCGGACCGGAAGCAACCTGAAAGGTCACGTTCACCTGATGCTGCTTTTCGTCCCGCTGTTCTGCGATCGTTACCTTCGACTGATGAAACCCGTTGTCTTCCATCGTGCGCTGCATACCGGCGACCGCCTTATCCAGCTTCTCGCGGGTGTAGAGCTCCCCCAATTGCAGACGCGTAGAACTGACAAGCTGGGTCGGCGAAGGATTGGTTGATACCCCTTCGACCGTCAATATCCCGAAAAAGAAGTTGGGCGCCGTAATGAAGCGAACCTTCACGCCGGCAGTCGTCGTACGGTTAACCTCTGCCTGAATGTCTGCAAAGCGTCCGCTTGCAACCAGAGCTTTCATCGCATCGTGGATCATCTGCCTGGTCAGCGGTTCGCCGACCTTGAGTGGCGTTGACGCCAGCAGCGCGGACGCCTCATCGGCAGAAACTCCCGTCAACTCCACCTCATCGACTGCCAGCCCAAGGTAGGGATTGATCGCTCCAAACTGCGATTCTTCCGATTGCGTTGCTGCCGGAGCAGCGTTCTGCGCCCAGCTCGGCGCAGCGATCGCCAGCGGCACCATGACCACTAAAATGAAAGTAGAGACAATACGGACGGCCCTGTTTCTCTGCAAAATCTCCTTCCCCGCCGCAAGCCCTGTGAAACGGAAGCCTTTCGGATTCGATGAACTCATCATCCGTGTACGTTGCTCGCTGGGGGTAAGTTTGAGGGCCGGAACCTATAATAATGGTTGGGAAGCTCGCAGAAGGTAATCGCTTTGGGACTAAAGTTGGCATCGCTGGCTCTGGGAGTGGGGCATTGAAAGAAGACAATCGCTATTCGCGACAGATTCTCTTCCCAGAGATCGGCAAAGAGGGCCAGAGCAAGCTGTCAAAAGCTAGCGTCGTCATCGTCGGATGTGGCGCGACGGGCTCGGTTCTTGCTTCCTTGCTCGCGCGTTCAGGCGTCGGCAGGATTCGAATTCTCGACCGTGACTATGTCGAGCCCAGCAATCTGCAACGTCAATCGCTCTTCGACGAAGACGATGCGCGCGAGTCTGTGCCCAAGGCCATCGCGGCCGCCCGGCAGATCGCTCGCTTCAATTCGCAGATCACGATCGAACCTCACGTCGCCGACCTTGTCCCAAAGAACGTGGATTCGCTTCTCTCTCAAGCTGATCTGATTCTGGACGGCACCGATAATTTCGAAACCCGCTATCTGATCAATGATTACGCGATCGCGAACTCGGTGCCGTGGATCTATGCCGCCGCGGTAGGAAGCTATGCAGTCACCATGAACGTACTTCCCTCGGAAACGGCGTGCCTGGCTTGCATCTTCCCCGAATCTCCGCGGGGCACGGTCGAGACTTGCGAGACGGCCGGCATTCTGAATTCCGCCGTCAACCTGGTGGCGTCAATCGCCGTCACCGAAGCGATGAAAGCTGCTTGTTGGCGCACGATCGAAAATGCGGCGCACTCTCATTTCATGGGACGTTTGGACGAATGAGCACGCAGAAATCGCAGCCGCCTCGCCTCGTGCCGGGATGCCGCGTTTGCGGAAAGCGCGAGTTCCTTCACCTGTCGGGCGAAGGTCGGCCGCACATCACACTCTGTGGTCGGAATTCCGTGCAGATTCACGAACGCGAACGGCCCGTGGATTTCGCCGAGATCAGCGCCCGTCTTCGACCTCTCGGACTCGGTCCGGCACAACGACTTTGTGCTCAAATTCTGGCCTGACACCTACGAAATCACCTTGTTCCCCGACGGCCGCGCCATCATTAAAGGCACGACCGAACCGGCAATTGCGCGTAGCTTATATGCCCGCTATGTGGGCAGTTGACGAGGCCAGCCGTGATCGCCCAATCGGGGACTCGCCGCTCCAGACTGCACCAATACCTTGCAGGTTGTGCGCATCACTTTTCACCTAGCCACGAGCAAATCAAAGGTTGGTCACCGTACTTCACCCGACTTAACCGTAAATCTCCGAACATCTTGGAATCCCGCCAGAAGCCTTGACTGGCAAGCAAACTGCACTTGAATGTGGCAGTGAAGATGTTGCCTGTGGAGGCTAGTATGCGACCCTATCTGGTTTTGTGTGGACTGCTTTTAACGGTAAGCGCGGCTTTTGGACAAGACGGATTTCATCATCCTGGACCACCCCCGCGCATTTTCGGCGGCGACTATGGCTACGGATACGGCCCTTACACTCCGCTTGCGACCACTCCCATGATCTCTTTTGAGACCGTCTCACCGAATCCAGTCGGCGCTTCGAACGCCACGACCGGCCTCGTCGCCGGCGCCACCAACTCGACCCTTTCCGAAGTGTTCGGGATCTACCAGTTCTGACTACACAGTAGCCGTCTGGTACCAGGGCGGAGCTCCGCTGATCGACGCCGGAAGTAAACATTTTGCCCGAACCGATCGGACACCAGACGCACGCCATGCGCGGCGGGATGAATGGAAGAACATGGCATGCGCGAAATGGAAGGACGCGAGCACGCTCGCAACGAATCGCGTGGCCAATGGGTTTATTTCAGCGGCACCGAATACACTGCCCCCGAACTTGCGAATGTGGCGAAGGGCCCTGGTCCTGGCGTCCACAAGTACACGAATGAGGACGTGACGCGCCAGAACGAAAAAAATGGCAACGTCCACTACGACGGCAAGAACGAAAAGATTCAGTAGCGCAACTTGCGTTACGGGAATTGTGGCCCTCGCCGCCGACTTTCAGGTCGCTGGTTGAGGGCCTTTTCGTTTTGTAGTTCTGCAACTGGCACGGCAATCTGCTATCTTCGACCCGTTGATTCTCGCTACTTATACCGACCACGCGGCGCTCAGCGCCGAGGATGAGTGTCTGAATGGTTGACGCAGCTCGCTCCGATCCCTCAAATCTTCCGTCCGTTTCCGGAGCTGCTCCAGGTTCTCAGGGATTCTTCCATCCATCCCGACGTGCCTACCGCTTTACCATTCTGATGTTCATTAGCCTGATTGTGATGGGAAGCTACTTCGCCTACGACAGCATCGGGGCCCTCGCGCCAACGCTCATTGCGGATCTGCATCTCGACCGCAGCGACATCGGCAATCTCTACACAGCCTACTCCGTGGCCGCCGTCCTCATCGTTTTCTTCGGAGGCATGCTGTATGACAAGCTCGGCCCGCGCCGTTCGAGCTTCCTGTTCTGCATGCTGGTCCTGGTGGGAGCCACGATCGTCGCCCTCGCTCATTCGCGGTGGCAACTGTTCGCGGGGCGGTTAATCTTCGGCGCAGGATCCGAAGCGCTAATCGTGGTACAGAGCGCGATTGTCAGCCGCTGGTTCAAGGGCAAAGAGATGGCGCTTGCCTTCGGCATCACTCTCACCATCAGCCGTATCGGAACTCTGTTCAGCTTCAACACCGAAGAGCTCATCGCCCGCTATTTCGGAAGTTACCGTACCGCACTCTGGGCAGCGGCAGGGTTCTGCCTGTTCTCCGTGCTCTGTAACGTGGTTTACAACGCCATGGACCTTCATGGCGAGAGAGTGCTCGGGCTTCCGAAGCCAGAGGGTAGCGACAAAATCGTTTTCTCCGACATCCGCAAGTTCAACTCTTCCTACTGGTATGTTGTCTTGCTCTGCGTCACATTCTATAGCGCCATCTTCCCCTTCACAGCTCTTGCCACCGACATGTTCCACGACAAATGGGGCATCCCGCTGGTTAGCGAGTCCACGGGCGGCTTCCTATCCCAGATATTTGACAACTTCCTGCATATGTTCTCGACCGCGCCAGGAGTTACCAGTATCGTCATCTTCGCTTCCATGATCTTCGCGCCCTTCGCCGGCAATCTGGTGGACCGTATCGGCAAACGCGCCACGTTGATGGTTGCGGGTTCCCTCATGCTGATTCCCGCCCACCTCGTCATGGGCCTCACGCATTGGAACCCGGTCCCGAGCATGATCGTGTTGGGTGCAGCATTCGTCCTGGTTCCAGCAGCCATGTGGCCGTCGGTTCCGCTTGTGGTCGAAGAGAAGCGTGTGGGCACAGCCTTCGGCCTGATGACAGCGATCCAGAACATAGGCCTCGGCTTGTTCCCGCTCCTCAATGGCAAGCTTCGCGACGCGACCGGAACCTATACTGCAACGCAAATCATGTTCGCGTGCCTCGGCGTGGCCGGACTGATCTTCGCCTTCCTTCTGCTAGCGTCGGATCGGCGTCATGGCGGCAAACTGGAGCAGGGAAAGAACAAACAGTGAGCCAGAACACCCCCCGCCGACTACGAGGCGTTCTGGGACCACGGTAGGACGCATTACGGAAGTGATCTGCCATAGCCCTTTGACCTACTTTTGACATCAAAATGACGCACTTCGTCTGGGATCGGCTACCGTTTTTGGTATTCTTTGAGCACCTCGGAACGTTGGCGAGCGCCTCGGCGACTCCCTTGGCAAATTAGTACAACAAAAAGAGTTCGAAGCCGCATCTCATGCAGTAGCGGCCGGAAAAGGCGACTTGACCGACCCGAAACAACGAATCAGCGAATCAGAGGCAATTGAGCGGGCTAAGCAGGGCGACGAGGCAGCTTTCGAAACCCTCTACAACCTGCATAAGCGCCGAGTGTATTCCTTATGTTTGCGCATGGTTTCCAATCCTTCGCAGGCCGAAGATCTTGCGCAGGAAGCTTTTCTTCAGCTCTTTCGCAAAATTGGGACGTTCCGCGGCGAGTCTGCCTTCTCAACCTGGTTGCATCGCATGACCGTCAACGTCGTGCTCATGCAGCTTCGCAAAAAGGGGTTGCCGGTTGTTTCGCTGGAGGAAACGCTTGAGGCCGACGAAGAAGCGCCGCGCAAGGAATTTGGCGCCAGTGACGTAAAGCTGGCTGGGTCGGTGGACCGCCTGCAATTGCAGCGAGCGATTGACCGCTTGCCGCCAGGCTACAGAACAGTTTTTGTTCTCCACGATGTGGAGGGATTTGAACATAACGAAATTGCCCAGATTGTGGGATGTTCGATCGGCAATAGCAAGTCGCAGCTCCACAAGGCGCGTTTGAAGCTGCGGGATTTTCTGAAGTTTATGAGAGCCGAAAAGGCCAAGACTGGATAGGCTGTAACTGCGATATCGGGGAGAGAGTGATTTATGACGTGTTCTGATGTAGATCGAATTCTGCCTGACCTGATTGATGGCGCCCCCATCCAGAGCGTTCAGGATTTTGAGTTCCAGTCTCATCTGCGCAATTGTCCCGATTGCTCAGAGTTGGTCTCGGATCTGAAACTCATCGCCAGTGAATCCCGGCAGCTCTCGAATACGGAGGAGCCGCCTTCTAGAGTATGGGTTCGCATTGCCGCTGAACTGCGCGCCGAAGGTCTTATCCGGGATCCCGAACTTCCATCGGCCCGCGTGCTCGTCGTGCCCCAGCCCCAGCCGCGCTGGAATGCCTTATGGTTTGCGCCAGTCGCCATCCTTCTTCTGGCGGCCGGCTCTTATCTGTTGCACCACCGTACAACTTCATCTTTCCCGTCTGAAACCGCCAAGCAAGCAACCCAGCAACCGGTTAAGCAAGCCGCTCCCCAGGTGGCGCAACAGCAATCAACTTCCACGGCCGCGCAAGATCCACAGGCTGCCGTCGCCACTCCGGAGTCAACTGCCGATTCCGCTGACAGGCTTTCGCCGCCAGCGAGTGCCGACGATCAGGACTTCCTCACCGAAGTTTCCCAGCGCGCCCCGTCGATGCGCGCAAACTACGAGAATCAATTGCAGGCAGTCAATCATGAGATTCAGGAAACGCAGGCCTACATACAAGGCCATCCCGGCGATGGGGATGCTCGCCAGCACCTGATGGAAGTTTTTCAACAGAAGGCGATGCTGTATCAAATAGCATTGGATCGCATTCAATAGGGTAAAGTTAAACCGGCTTTGCCGGCCAAAAGAGGCCTTATTTATGGAGAGTCTTCAGCGCTCGACGGTAGTAGCTCTCGTTCTTGGAGCCTGCTTGGCTGCGGTGGCCGCTGCCGAAACCAGGAAGGAATTTCACTTCACGGTTGGACCCAACGCCAACATATCGGTCGATAACCAGTTCGGGGCGATTACGGTAAAGCCCGGCACCAGCAATCAAGTCGTGATTACCGCCACCCAACGTTCGGACAAAACTGAAGTCGACAACGTGCAACGAGGTAACAGGATTGAAATCGCCTCTCATCTTCTGCCGGGCGCTGATCAGCAGAATGGCCGGGTCGATTACGAATTGCAAATTCCCTCCGACGCGACCCTCAGCTTGCGCTCGTCCACCGGTCCGCTTTCCGTCGATAGCCTCCAGGGAGACCTGACCTTGGAAGGAGCCGACGCCGTCGTCGATGTTCGGAATGTGAACAACGGGCACGTGCATGTGCGGACCATTGGCGGAGCCATTACTCTCACCGACATTCGCAATGGCCACGTTGAAATCTCCTCCATCAGCGGACCTCTCACCATGAAGTCGGTAAATGGTCCCGTCGTACAAGCGAACTCTGGAAGCGGCAAAATCTTTTACGACGGGGATTTCGGCTCCGGCGGCGACTATAAGCTAACAACTCATACGGGCGACATCGAAGCCGTCGTCCCAGCCAATGCATCGGCCGACTTTAGCGCGCACTCCATAACCGGCAAGGTACAAAATGACTTCAACCTCGAACCCCGTCATTCCCGCTACTCTTGGGATGAAGGACGTGCATTCTTTGGTACCGTAGGCAAAGCGGCTTCCAAGGTCGTTCTGCACTCTTTCAGTGGTAAAATCCGCCTCAAGCAACGTTAAAATCACAGAATTTCATTGGGAGCGCGCGAGACTCAGCGAGAGCTGTGTCTTTGTGCGTCGTGAAGAGCCATGCGAGTGAGCGCCGGAGAAGTGCGCGCCGTCTTTTTAGTAGGCTTCATGGGGTCCGGCAAGAACACCGTCGGCCGGGAGCTTGCCCACCGCCTCGGCTGGGACTTCATCGATCTTGATTCCCTCATTGAGTCGCACGAGCACCAAACAATTCCCGACATCTTTCGCCTCCGCGGAGAACACGTCTTCCGGCAGGCCGAAACCAGCACGCTCCGCGACCTTCTCGAAAATTTACCGCGTCCCAGCGTCGTGGCACTCGGTGGCGGAGCATTTGCGCAAGAAATTAACCGCGAGCTTTTGCGGCCATGGCCGTCGGTATTTTTAAATGCCCCCGCTGAGGAGCACTGGCAGCGCTGCTTGCAGCACGAAAGCAAGTCTGGCGCGGAACGACCTCTCCGAAAGGATCCAGAGCAGTTTGCCAAGCTCCACGCGGAACGCCTTCCTTTTTACCGGCAGGCATCTTTTACCGTTGAAACGTCCGGCAAGGACGTCGCAGCAATTTGCCTTGAGATCGAACACGCTTTTCAGCTACGAGGAGTTTTGGATGGCACGCCGCCCTAGAGGGGCACAAGAACCATGATTGCCATTAACTGCTTTCCAAGCCGCCGAAATCATAGATTTAATTTGGCGCTAACTTTGAGAACATGAAATAGGAGAATTCCATTGAAGCTGTCTCTGCTAAATAAACTCATATTCATCCCGCTTCTTGCTTGCTGTGTCGCAGCGGCAGCCGCTCCTCCCAAGGAGAAAGAGAAGGAAAAAGACCAGGGGCAGCAGATAGATTCCGGTTCATTTGGCGTGTTTATGAGCGGCCACCGCGTTGGCACCGAGACCTTTTCCATCTATCAGACGAACACCGGTAGCGTGATCAAGTCGGAATTCAAGACGGAAAACGACCCCACCCAGGCGGTCCAGGATTCGGTCCTCCAACTTACTAACACTGGGGAAATCCGCCGTTACGAATGGAAAGAACTGAGTCCGGGAAAAGCCGAGTCGACCGTGGTCCCGAATGATCAGTTCTTGTCCCAGAAGTGGACCGCAGGCCCGCAGGATAAACCGCACGAGCAGCCTTACCTCCTCTCCGCCTCCACCAGCATCCTGGACGATTATTTCTTCATTCACCGCGAGGTGCTTGTCTGGAAGTTTCTTGCTGCTACCTGCAAGCAGGAAAAGGGACTGGTCCAATGTCCCGCCAAGCAGCGCTCGCAGTTCGGAACCATGGACCCGCGCCAGCATTCGTCGGCGCCTCTGAGTGCCGAATACTCCGGGCGCGAGAAAGTCAATTTCAAGGGAAGTGTTCAAGAATTCAATAAGGTCGAATTCAAGACAGATGCTGGGTCGTGGTACCTGTGGCTCGACGATCAATTCAAGGTGATGCGCATCTTGATCGAGGGTGATAACACCGAGGTAGTTCGCGACTGAGAGTTCGTTCTGTACAGCGTGGAGTCAGCAGCATCAATGGACGCTTCCAACCGCGTTTAACTGATTTTAGATTTCGGCTTACGATCAGGTTGGGCGTGTTCCTTCGTTTCTAAGTTTGCTACGCCAGGGCTGTTATTAGCATCTCAAGGCCTTTGGGATAACCATTGACGATCCTCGACTCACGTACCTCACGCGTTCTCATCACCCTTTTGCTGTTTGCCCTCGCTCTGGGCTTTCTCTATGCTGCCCGCCGCACATTGATCCTGTTCCTTTTCGCGATCTTTTTCGCGTACCTGATCAACCCTGCCGTCGGCAAACTGGAAAAACTGGTGCGAGGTCGTGCCCGCGCCATTGCCGTGATTTACTTTCTTCTTCTCCTCGCGGTCAGTCTCTTTTTCGTTTTCGCCGGCCCTCGCATCAGCCGGCAAAGCGCGCGCCTCGGAGAAACGCTCCCCGGCATGGTCGAGAAGGCAAATGCTGGCCAGATTTCCGGCCAGATTGGCGCCATTGCAACTCGCATCAGCCTTCAGCACGGCTGGAGCCTCGCTACCCAGGTCCGAATTCAAAACTATCTCTACAATCATCGGGACGACCTGACTCACCTCGCCGAACGAATCGGCGTTCGCGCCGCGGAAGCAGTACAAGAAATATGGGTACTATTTCTCGTACCGATCCTTGCCATTTTCTTCCTGCGCGATGGAGACAGCTTTCACGGCGTACTTCTTTCTCTTGTTCCATCACGCTCTCAGCGCGAATTTCTTGAAGATGTGCTGGGTGACCTCAACCAGATGCTCGCGCAATTCATCCGCGCCCAGTTGACCCTTGCCGCATTCTCATTCATTGCCTACTCCTCAGTACTTGGCGCCATGCGCGTTCCTTATGCGTTAATGCTTGGAACTGTCGGCGGCGCTTTGGAGTTTGTGCCGGTCGTTGGACCGTTAGTGGCGGGCGTCGCCATGACGGTCGTCGCGATTCTTACCGGATACCAGCACTGGCTCCTCTTAATTCTGTTCTTTGGCATCTGGCGAGCCCTGCAGGACTATGTCATCTCACCCCGCATCATGGGAGCCAGTGTTGAACTCCATCCCCTCGCGGCTTTGTTTGGGATTCTCGCCGGCGGGGAAATTGCCGGCGTGCTGGGCGTTTACCTATCCATCCCGGTGATGGCAAGCCTGCGTATCGTCTGGCGGCGCTGGCGCATTTACGCCGAAAAACGCAAATTCGGACCTCTCAACGAATATCTCCCCCACGAAATTGGCAGCGGAACGACTTAGCGCTGAATTTCGTTGGTATAAAATCACACCTTACCCATGTCGAACAAACTTCCTGTAGGAATTCTTGGTGCCACTGGCATCGTCGGCCAGCGGTTTATCCAGATGCTCGAACACCACCCATGGTTCGAGGTTGGCTGGCTCGCCGCGTCCGATCGTTCTGAGGGACGCACTTACGCAGATGCCGCGCGTTGGCGTCTGAAAACCGCCATCCCCGCCAGCGTGGCCAAAATGACTATCGCGCCGGCTAAAGCTGAAGGCGCGCCCAAAGTTATCTTTGCCGCGCTTGATGCTTCCATCGCGCGTGAACTCGAGCCGCAGTTTGCAGAAGCAGGATGCGCCGTGGTCTCCAACTCCAGCGCACTACGCATGCAGGAAGACGTCCCGCTTGTGATTCCTGAGGTCAACGCCGATCATATTGCCCTCATCGACGCTCAGTCGTGGCGCAAAAAGTCCAAAGGCTACGTGGTGACCAATCCCAACTGCTCCGCCATAGGATTGGTCCTCGCGCTCGCTCCGCTGCACCGTCACTTCGAGCTTGAAACCGTGATGGCTGTCACCATGCAAGCTGTCAGCGGCGCCGGATACCCGGGGGTGGCGTCGCTCGACATCCTCGGCAACGTAATTCCCTACATCAAGAACGAAGAAGAGAAGATGGAGGAGGAGACACAGAAGTTGCTGGGCAAGCGCAACGGCGCTCGCATTGATCCCGCTCGCTTCGCAATGAGCGCGCAATGCAACCGGGTAGCGGTCGAAGATGGCCACACCGAATCCATTTCCGTTCGCCTGAAACGCAAAACCAAAGCCGAAGAAATCATCGCTGTCTGGAACGAATTCACCGCTGAGCCCCAGCAACTGCGGCTTCCCAGCGCGCCCGAAAAACCAGTCGTATATCTGACTGCCGCCGATCGTCCTCAACCGCGCTTTGACGTTGACCTTGGCAATGGCATGACCACCGCGGTCGGCCGTTTGCGACCATGTAACGTACTCGACTGGAAGTTCACGGTTCTCTCGCATAACACGATTCGCGGCGCCGCGGGCGCAGCCCTCCTGAATGCCGAACTTCTGAAGGCGAAGGGCTATCTGTGAGGACGAGCTATTTCACCGCAGAGACACAGAGCCTCGGAGAAGAGAAGAGAATTGGTTTGTTCTCTGTGACTCTGTGCCTCTGTGGTGAGTTCTCTGTCGGTAGCGCCCAGGAGGCCTCCGCCCCATGATCGTGATGAAGTTCGGCGGAACGTCCGTTCAGGATGCGAAGGCAATCGATCGGGTCGCCCAAATCGTGCAGGGCCGCTTAGCGGATCGGCCTGTCGTCGTCGTGAGCGCGATGGCCAAGGTCACCGATTCCCTGCTTGCCATGGGTCGCGCGGCAGGCAGTGGCGACCGCAAAACGGCTCTCAAGATGGCGCGAACGCTGCGCGAGCGCCACTATGACACCGCCGGGGAACTTCTCGGCACTGCGCTCTTCACGGAATTTCACGGGAATCTCGGAGCTGACTTCGAAGATCTCGACGAATTGCTGCGCGGTATCGGCGCGGTGGGCGAAATCACTCCGCGCACTTACGATTACGTCGCATCATTCGGTGAAGTTCTCTCGAGCAAAATCGTCGCGGCAGCTTTCGTCGCTCGGGGATTGCCGGGGGTTCACGTCGACTCGACGGCAGTGCCTTCTCACTGACAGTAACTTCACGCGCGCGTTCCTCAGTTTGAAGAAACCAACGAACGGCTGAAGAAAAAAGTCGCGCCCCTGATCGAAGCGGGCAATGTTCCCGTGATGGGCGGATTCATTGGTTGTAATCGCGCGGGCATCACCACAACAATCGGTCGCGGGGGCTCTGACTTTTCTGCAGCAATTTTCGGGGCCGGCCTCAACGCTCAACGCATTGAAATCTGGACCGACGTCGACGGCATGATGACGACTGACCCGCGACTTTGTCCCGACGCCCGTCGCATCAAGGTCATCAGCTTCGATGAAGCGGCCGAACTCGCTTACTTCGGCGCCAAGGTGCTGCACCCCGCCACCGTTCTGCCTGCAATTCAGCAGAATATTCCGGTCTACGTTCTGAACTCTCAGAACCCGACCTGCGAAGGCACGAAGGTCACAGCGCGGGCGCCTCGTTGCAAAAATATCTTTAAGGCGATCGCCCTCAAGAAAAAAATCACGCTAGTCGAAGTTGCCGCTCCGCGCCGTCTGCTCGTTCACGGATATCTGAAATCCATCTTCGAACTGTTCGATCAGCACGATGTCGCGGTAGACGTTGTTTCCACGTCGGAAGTCAGCGTTTCCGTAACCGCCGAGACCAATGAGGCCATCCCCGCGCTCGCAGCCGATCTGGCAAAGCTTGCCGACGTGAAATACGAAGGCCGCAAAGCCATCGTCTGCCTGGTCGGCGAGAACCTGCGCGAAACTCCCGGCATCGCTGCCAAAGTCTTCGGGTTGCTCGAAAATACGAAAATCCGCATGATCTCGCAGGGCGCATCCGAAATTAACCTAACCTTCGTGATCGAAGAAGATGATGCCACCGACGTCGTCCGCCGTTTGCACCATGCCTTCTTTGCCGAAGCGGACCCGGAAGTTTTTGCCTGATTTCTGAACTCCTAGACTCCGCCTGACCCTCCGTCGCAATTCAGCCACTTTTTATCCATTCCTTCTTGGCATACTCTGCATCTCAGCGGTAAAAAGGACTTATGCACCTACTGATTTTAGGTCGCGGTAAAACGGGTTCCATTGTGGCGGAGATCGCTCGGGAGCGACGCCACCATGTACAGGTGATCGGTGCGGCCGACAACCCCAACGCCGGAGCTCTCACTCCCGCTTTACTGGCTCCATTCGATGCGGTCATTGACTTCACCACGCCCACCGCTGCGGCCGCGCATATCGAAGCCTGCATCCATGCACGTAAGAGCGTCGTCGTTGGCACCACTGGCTGGCATGAACATCTCCCGCGCCTTCGGGAACTCGCTCTCGCGAACAATACCGGCTTTCTCTATGGCTCGAATTTTTCCATTGGAGTAAACCTGTTTTTTGAGGTCGTCCAGAAAGCAGGTGCCGCCCTGAAATTCGATTACTCGGGGCAAATTTTTGAGCGTCATCATGCTGAAAAAAAAGACGCTCCGTCCGGCACTGCCCTCACGATCCAGAAACTCATTCGCGATTCCGGCAAGCAGGAGCTCGAGATCGTCTCCTTCCGCGAAGGCGACGCGGTCGGCATGCACGAGGTGGTTTTTAATTCCCCAGCGGACCGGATTTACCTTTGCCACGATGCCAAATCCCGCCGCGGATTTGCGGACGGAGCGGTACGCGCCGCCGAATGGCTCGTGGGAAAGTCGGGAGTGTACGAATTCCGAAATGTGTGGCGAGAGCTTTAGCGCTATCTAAACCTCTGCCATTGGATCGATTTCTTGGATGGGAGCAGACGTGGCAGTCGCCCTCTTGCTGGCTATCGTGGTCGTTCTCCTCTGCACTCGCCAGACGGAACGCGACTATACGTTCGCCTTGCTGTTTTTGCTTGCGGCCTCGATAGCGTTAGCGATCAAAATCAGATTGATCAGCATCCTCGGAGACGTTTTTGGACTGGCAGTTGAGAACTGGCTGCCAATCGTAATCGTCCTAAGTGCGGTCATCATCCTCATCGTGCCCGCGCTAATGATCTATCTGGCAATTCGCGACCAGTTCGATAGTCGTTGCGTTCAAAAGAGCGGAAACCATCGTGAGCATAGCTCCGCTTCGTCGGCCCGGACCTCCCACATCAAATAACTCCGACCATCATCTCTAGGATCAATTCTGGATGAACGTATGCTGACGCAATAAAAAAGGGACGACCCGAGCGTCGTCCCTGGAAAGCCTTGCAACGCGCACCTTACGGCTTCGTATTGCTGTGAAGGGAAGCCTCGGCATCGGCAATCTTGATATCCGTACCAATTGCGATGCCAAAAGTATTACTTTGGGTTACGACCAGTTCAATCATTCGAACCTCAATGCTGTTTGCTTTCTGGATGACGCGGTTCAAGTACAAGGTTCCAAGCCCCGCAATATCCAGTTGCGTGTTGGCGGGCACATTGTCACCAATCTGGGGAAAACCGGATACATGGAGATTTACAAAAGCAGAGCCTGTTTCGCTGAAGGTGAAATTCATACCGTCAGTGGTTGATGCATTGGCGGCTGCCGTCACAACATCCGCGGTGAGAAGTCCGCTAAGAAGGTTCACTGCCTGCACCGTTGAAGTGGTGTGACTATCCACCATTGACGGCGTGACATCCGCTTCTGCGGTATCGGTCACCGTTCCGGATGTTGCGAGTGGACTCAGATTCACGCTGGCGACGGAGTTGGTGTGTACTTTCCCTTTTGTGCCCAGACATCCGACGGATACGGGAGCGGTCCGCGAGGATTTGATAAGGTGTGCAATGTTTACTGACGTCCCAAATGCCAACCCATCGACCACCGCTGGTCCGCCCGCTTCGGTCAAGCCGCTATCGGCATGAGCCAAAATAATCTGCGTGTTCGTGGGAATGCCGAGCGGATTCCCGGTTGTGACATAGACGTGAATCATATTCACGGTCAGACTGGCTTTCTCATTTTTTGAACTAGCGATCTGCTCGTTCAGCACGACGTAGCCGATGCCCGCCAAATTGATGGTGGTATTCGGTGAAGGCGTACCATTGATAACAGTTCCCGCCACCACCAGGTTGACGAAGTTCGAACCGGCTCCACTGCTGGACAGGGTTCCTCCGTTGTCTGTCGTGGTGCTCACCGCCATCACCTCGTCAGCCGTAATCAATCCGGCAAGCAGGTTTGCCTGATGAATGTCGGACGTTCCAGTGGCGGCGTCGTCACTGGACACGGCGCTGGTGTTGATGACTCCGGTGGAAACCAAGGGGAGCGCGTTCACGGATGCGACAGTCTTCGATCTCGACGCCCCCTCCTCGGGAGTGCCGCATCCCCCTCCCACGCTCACAGCGGCTGTCTTCCCTAAGGTTACCGTCTTGCCAACAAACGCGTAGGTGCCATACGCACCGGCACGAAAGAGTAGGGTCCCGGAATCTTGTGCAAATACGGAAGTGGAAATGGTGAGTAATGCTAGGGCGACCCAAAGCGCACCCGGCGGAAAATTGCCCCGTTTCACTATCATTTTTATATTTTCTCCTGTGGTGGTTCTTACGTGCGCTTAAGGTCATAGCATAGTACTACCGCTATCACATCCAGTAGTCCTAGTATTATCGGAGTGCGCGCATTGTAGGATGGCGGTAAAATGCAATTTGTTGCGTTTTCGTCGTAGGATAACGAACTGAAGCAAAGTATGGTGCCAAACCCAAAGCGAAAAAATACTCCCTCGAACAAATCTGCCGATCAGGCCTCGAGCCGCGATCGACTTCTGGCCGCAGCGAAAACTCTTTTTGCGCGACGTGGGTTCGAAGACACACGGACATCCGAAATCTGCGAAATGGCTGGCACGAGCCCTTCGCAGTTGGTCAGCCATTTTCAAAGCAAAGTGGGTCTTCTCGAAGCCGTATTCGAAGGCGCTTGGGGACAGGTCACGCCGGCGATCCGGTTGACCGCTGAGAATGGGGCTACTCCCATAGAGAAGCTGAGACTCTTGGCAGACATGATGCTGCGCTTTCTTTCCAAGGATCCCGACCTGCTTAGCATCTTCCTTCTGGAGTCACGCAGAATTCGCGGAGAGGAAAGCAAGGTGCGACTCGTTTCACCATTCTTAGAGTTCGTTCGAACCATCGATAGAATCTTCAAGGAAATAGCTACCGATGGTCACCTGGTACCAGGCATTCACCCCCAGGCGATGCGCTCCGCTTTGATTGGAGCTTTTGAAGGACTCGCTCGGGACCGGCTGCTTGCCCGCTCCTCGGGATTTCCGGCTTCCTATTCCGAGGCGGATTTGCGCGCGGTCTTCAATCGGTTTCTGTTCTCGTGCATACGTTCGCCCAAAAGCTAGAGTTCAGACGGCTGCTGACCTGACATGCTCCAAGTTCCGCGTTATTCTTAATCCATCATGCAATTGCGAGGCTGTGGTACTGCTCTGGTTACGCCCTTCACCCAGGAAGGCGCGGTCGATGAAGCTGCGCTCCGTAGTCTGGTCGCATGGCAGGTCGAGTCCGGCATTGATTTCCTGATTCCCTGCGGCACCACCGGCGAAACTCCGACTCTTTCTCATGATGAATGGCTGCACGTGATCGACGTGACGATTGAGGTGGTTGCGGGACGAGTGCCAGTCATCGCGGGCGCGACTTCCAACTCCACCCAGGATGCGGTCGCAAAAGCCAAGGAAGTTTCGTCCCGGCCTGGTGTGGACGCCATCCTTACGGCGTCTCCTTACTACAACAAGCCCACCCAGGAAGGCCAGTACCGGCATTTCAAAGCGATCGCCGAGGCAGTCAACAAGCCCGTCATTCTCTACAACGTTCCCGGGCGAACTTCAGCTAACATCGAACCCGCAACTTTGGCAAGGCTGAGCGAAGTGCCGAACATCGCCGGCGTCAAAGAGGCCAGCGGAAGCATTACCCAGATCGCCGAAGTTCTGAATCTGGTTCCCGAAACGTTTCTGGTCTTCTCGGGAGACGACGCGATTACGCTACCGGTAATTGCTTTGGGCGGCGTTGGAATTGTCTCGGTCGCATCCAATGAAATCCCGCGCGAGATGGCCGAGATGACGCGAGCCGCACTGGCCAACGATTGGCAGACGGCACGCACACTTCACCGCAAGTATCTGCCCCTCATGCAGGCAAACTTCATCGAATCGAATCCGCTACCGGTGAAGGCTGTGCTGGCGATGATGGGAAAGATCCAGGAAATCTATCGCCTGCCTTTGCTGCCGATGCGCCGTGACACACGTTCGAAGCTACAAAAAATTGCCACTGACGTTGGATTACTCGCGCGTCCGGCAACTCCCGAGAAAGCTACGGAATTTTATGTCTACGAGAATTGGGCGGCCGGTCCACACAAGGTGATGCTCCACCGCGCATCCTGCGGCCAATGCAGTTCTGGAAAAGGACGTCCCGCGGGCCATGATCCCAATCACTCGCGCTGGCACGGTCCATTCAGCAATGCAACTGAAGCGCGCGAAGCAACACACCATCTTCCGGGAGTGCTGATTCGCAGCGAATGCAAGTGCGTCGCATAGATGAGCTGATTCGCGATCCCGGCTGAAACGACCACTTCCTATGCCTGATTCCTTAAAACAACTACGGTCCGCCATCGAAGATCTCTACCGGGCCGGTACAGTTGCAAATCCCGCAACCGCTCGCCAAATTTTCGAAGAGTTTCGCGGCGCCCTGACGCGCGGGGAAATTCGCGCCGCCGACAAAGTGATCGGCGATGATGGCAATCATCGCTGGACGACCAATGCGTGGGTGAAGCAAGGCATTCTGCTCGGCTTCCGCCTCGGCGAACTCAAGGATATGTCGGACGGAAGCGCCTTCTCGTTTATCGACAAAGACACCTTCCCTGCCCGCCGCCTGACGCTCGCCGACCGCGTCCGCGTTGTTCCAGGCGGATCCACGATTCGCGAAGGCGCTTATGTGGCTCCTTCCGTTGTCTGCATGCCTCCCATGTTCGTGAACGTGGGAGCATACGTCGACGAAGGCACGATGATCGATTCGCATGCGCTCGTCGGTTCCTGCGCACAAATCGGCAAACGCGTTCACCTGAGCGCAGCCGCGCAAATCGGAGGAGTGCTAGAACCGGTCAACGCCGCCCCTGTCATCATCGAAGACGATGTTTTGGTCGGAGGAAACTGCGGAGTCTACGAAGGCACGCTGGTACGGGCGCGCGCGGTTTTGGGCTCGGGAACGATTCTCACGCGATCGACTCCACTCTACGATCTGGTTCGCGACGAGGTTTATCGCGCTAGCGAGGAGCAAGTACTCGAAGTCCCCGAGAACGCCGTAGTGGTTCCCGGCTCACGCGCGGTCACCAAGGGTAAAGGTCCCGCGTGGAACCTGTCCCTCTACACTCCGGTGATCGTCAAGTATCGGGATGAAAAAACCGAACGCGGAATCGAATTAGAAGACTGGCTCCGATAAGGCGGTATCAGCTCTGGCATGGGCGGCTTTGCCTAGAGCTTGGTTGAAGACGGCAGGTACATGGGCGGTGACGGCAAGGACTGCTGTTCGGCTGCAAGTCGTCCTCGGACTTCGATGTGCTTTCTGCGGAAGTGCGTCATCGCGCGCTGGCTCCAGGCGCGCACGAAGTAGTAGTTCAGCGCACATCCAATCGCGGAACTGGCAACCGGGATGAGGCGCCCCGCCCATTTTTCGACCACTTCCGCGCTCGCCTTTGCGGCGATCCGCTGAATCACCTTGGGAACGAACCGGTTCACCACTTCCTTTTCCAGCAACTCGCGGCTGATATCGACTCCCGCAGCACTGGCTGCCGCGATCCACAGCTCCGCGATCTCTTCGTCCGTATTCAACTCGAATCCATAAACCAGGCTGAGTTTCTGAATCGTCCGCATGGTAATTGCCGAAAGAATTCCAAGATCGGGCACGATCGTTAGCAACCCGCCGAGGCCGAACCCAGCGCCCTCGGCCGCGGCCATTTTCATGCCGCTACGAATAATGGATTCGGCTACGTCGTCCAGCTTCGACATCTCGACGGAGTAAACGCCGTGGAAGGTCACAATCGGCAAGCCGTAGGCAGCGCGCAATTGAAAGAGGAAGCGCTCGGGGCTTACGCGAACGGTTTCGTAGGCGCGCGTCATGCCGCCTCGAAATGCTCCTTCGGCGCGTCGGCGCAACCACGATTTTTTCTCGGGTTTCGGCGGGTCCGCCATCGAATATGAGTTTAGCAGCCTGAGTTGAAACCACGTCCGGTTCATTCCCGACGGTGGCCGCATAACTCCAAGCGCGTGTCAGCCTTGTGCTAGCATCATCTCTTCCAATGTCCACAGGAAAACTTCATATAGTTCCGCTGGGCGGAATGGGCGAGTTCGGCATGAACTGCATGGCCCTCCGCTACGGCGATGACATCATCGTCGTCGACGCCGGCCTAATGTTCCCGGAAACGGAGCTGCTCGGCGTCGACATTGTCGTGCCTGATATTTCTTATCTCCTCGAAAACCGCAATCATGTGCGCGGGATCGTTCTTACGCATGGGCATGAAGACCACATTGGCGCTCTGCCGTGGATTCTCAGCGAACTTAACGTTCCAGTCTGGGGAACGGAGTTCACGCTCGCCTACGTCGAAGACAAACTCGACGAACACCAACTTCTCGATGATTCCGATCTGCGAGAATTCCGCGCAGGAGAACGATTCAAAATCGGCCCCTTCACCATCCATGCCCTGCGGGTGACGCATAGTCTTGTCGATTGCGTCGCACTGGCGATTCATACTCCTCTGGGCGTGGTTCTCCACACCGGCGATTTCAAGGTCGATCCCACACCGACGGACAACCATCTATTCGATCTGCACGGCTTTGCGGAATACGGCAAGGAGGGCGTGCTCGTCCTGCTGCAGGACTCGACCAACGTGGAGCGCAAGGGTTACACGCCGAGCGAGCGCTCCGTCCATCGCAAGTTCGAGGAGATCTTTGTCCGCACCAAGCGCCGCCTGTTCATCTCCTGCTTCTCATCGTCCATTCATAGAATCAAGCTGACGATCGACATGGCGCGCGACCACGGCCGCAAGATCTGTTTCATCGGCCGGTCGATGAATAATTCCTCAGAAATCGCCGAGGATCTAGGCTATATCGAGATCCCCGAGGGAATGCTCGTTCATCCCGGGGAGATGAAGAATTTCCCGCCGGAAAAAGTTTGCGTTCTGATCAGCGGCACGCAGGGTGAGCCGATGTCCGCGCTATCGCGCGCTGCCGTGGACAATCACAAGCACGCCAAAATCGAAAAGGGCGACACGGTAGTTCTGTCCTCACGCATCATTCCGGGCAACGAGAAGGCCATTTATCGCGTGGTCGATCATCTTTTCAGGCGGGAGGCATTCGTCGTGTACGACGACGGCTCGTATCCGCCAGTCCACGTCAGCGGACACGCCAGCCAGGAAGAGTTGAAACTCATCATCAACCTGGTGCGGCCGAAATATTTTGTCCCCATCCATGGCGAATACCGCCAACTCAAGCTCCACGCGGAGTTGGCCGGAGGGCATGCACGGCTCGGTCGGCAGCGTGATGCTGATCGAGAGTGGGGACGTCCTCGAAATTGATGAGCTAGGCGCACGTAAAGCCGGACGCGTGAATGTCGGTCGAGTCTGTATTGATTCTGGATCGCGCTCCGACGTGGTTGAAGATCTGGTGATCAGAGATCGCCGTCACCTCAGTGAAGATGGCTTTGTGATGCCGATCGTCGCCATCAACAAATTGACCGGCCGAGTTGAGGCTTTGCCGGAGATCGTGACTCGCGGCTTCAATCCAGGAGAAAACGGCGTTGTCGAACGCGCCCGTGAAATTGTCATTGAAACCCTCGATGCCTCGAGCGCGGAAGAGAAGGCCGATTACGGCGTCATCAAAGAGAAAATTCGCACCGAATTGAAACGCTACATCTCCCGGCAAACGCAGCGGCGACCGCTGATTATGCCAGTCATATTAGAAATCTGACAGATGGTCTCTCTTCACGATATACAGACTGCCCAAACCCTTCTTTACGGCATCGCCGTCCGCACTCCATTACTCGAGTGGACCGGCGTCACGGCCAAACGAAAACTCTTTCTCAAACTGGAAAATCTTCAACCCATTGGCGCCTTCAAATTGCGAGGCGCTTATAACAAGATCGCTCGCCTGAGTGACGAGGAGCGGCGGCGGGGAGTCGTCTCATACTCCAGCGGCAACCATGGGCAGGGCGTAGCATATGCGGCTCGAGCCATGAATGTGAAGGCGATTATCGTCATGCCTCGGAATGCCCCCAAGAACAAACTGGAAGCAACCGCCAATCTGGGCGCGGAAGTCGTCATGGTTGGCCCGGGCAGCGAGGAACGGCGAGTGCGCGCCGAGGAACTGGCGGCAGAGCACGGATACGTTATTGTTCCTCCGTACAACGACGAAAGAATCATCGCCGGTCAGGGGACACTCGGACTCGAAATCCTCGAGGATCTGCCAGATGTTGAAACGGTGCTCGTGCCGGTTGGCGGAGGAGGCTTGATCAGCGGAGTTTCCGCGGCGATCAAGTTGACCGATCCTGCGATCAGAGTGATTGGCGTGGAGCCGGAACTGGCAGCCGACGCCCGCGCCAGCCTTCGTGCCGGCCACATTGTGTCGTTCGCGGCCGAGGAGGTTTCGCAAACCTTGGCGGACGGCCTGCGAACGCAGAGCATCGGCGAAATTAATTTCGAACACATCAAGGTCTATGTGGACGACATCGTCAGCGTCAAGGAAAGCGAAATTCGCGAAGCCATTCGCGCACTCAGCGCCAATCCAAAAACTTTAGCCGAGCCGAGCGGCGCAACTGCCGTGGCGGCTTTCCTGTTTCACTCCGCCGAGCTACCTGCCACGCGAAATAACGTCGCGGTGATCACGGGTGGAAATATCGACCCTGCATTGCTGGCTGATATTCGAAACACCTGAGATTCGTTCCTCTTTCGAGGCAAATGTACAATGCTCCTTCCCTTCCGGAGGTGTTTTGAACCGCTGGCTCGAGAAGTTCTTTCGACTTTCCGATCATAAGACCACCCCGCGACGGGAAGTTGTGGCCGGACTGACAACGTTCTTCACGATGTCCTACATCGTTGCCGTGAATCCCGCAATTCTCAAGGCGGCGGGAATGCCCGTAGGAGCGTCACTTACGGCAACAATCCTGACCTGCATTTTTGGAACGCTGCTGATGGGCTTGTACGCCAATCGTCCGTTCGCCATCGGCCCTTACATGGGCGAGAATGCGTTCATCGCGTTCACAGTCGTAGGCGTTCTCGGCTATAGCTGGCAAAGCGCCTTGGGCGCGGTGTTTGTCGCAGGAGTTCTTTTCTCTCTGATGACTTTCTTCCGCCTGCGCCAATGGATGGTGGAGGCAATTCCCTCGACGCTACGTTACAGCTACGCCGTGGGGATCGGGTTGTTTCTGACTTTTATCGGCCTGAATCAGACGGGCATCGTCACACTAGGATCGCCCGGCGCTCCTGTCCGGCCGGGCCATCTGACGTCGCCAGCCATCCTTCTCGCGATCTTCTGCTTTCTGCTGATCACGGTGCTGAGCATTCGTCGCTTTCCCGCTGCCATCCTGACCAGCATCCTCGCCACGGCTCTTATCAGTTTCGTAACGCGCGTATCTCCGGCGCCCACGGCTTGGGTCAGTCGTCCGCCCAGCCTGCAACCGGTCTTCTTCCAATTCGATCTTCACAGCCTCTTGAGCTGGGGATTTTTCCCGGTCGTGCTCACCATCCTCATCATGGCTTTCGTCGATACGATGGGCACGTTGATTGGAGTATCGGCACGCGCGGGATTTCTCGATAAAGATGGAAACCTGCCGCAGATTGAGCGTCCGATGATGGCGGACGCTCTGGCCACCACATTCGCGGCGATCATCGGAACGACGACTTCCGGAGCCTACATCGAATCTGCGACCGGCGTGGAGGCTGGCGGCCGCACCGGTTTGACCTCAGTCGTGACCGCCTTATGCTTCGTAGGAGCCTTGTTTTTCGCGCCATTCATTTCGGCGATTCCGCCGCAAGCTTACGGTCCAGCATTGATCTTCGTAGGCTTGCTGATGCTTACCCCAATCACCCGCATTCCGTTCGACGACCTGACCGAAGTTGTGCCAGCGTTCGGTGTGATTGCGCTCATGGCGTTCACCTACAATGTCGGAATTGGAATGACCGCTGGCTTTGTCTTGTATCCTTTTTGCAAGTTGGTTTCCGGACGTCTGCGCGAAGTTCGTCCAGCACTTTGGAGTCTCACTGCGCTCTCTTTGCTATTTTTCATTTTCTATCCCTACTCGTAGGGAAGTGGCGGTGCAATTGATTCGCTTCGGTATTGCGGGGTTTGGATTGCATGCGGTGCGGCGACTCATGCCGGGTTTCGCGCTGGCACGAAACTGCAAGGTCGTCGCCCTCTCGCGCCGCGATCCCGAGAAAGCCCGTGAAGCCGCCGAATGCTATCGGCATTCCCCACATCTTTTTGTCTACCCAAGAATTGTCCCGCTGCTCCGAGGTCGACGCGGTCCTCGTTACGACGCCCAACGCCTGCCACCTCGCCGACGTGCTGACAGCATCATCCGCCGGCAAACCGGTGCTCTGCGAAAAACCGATGGGCATGAATGCGGATGAGTGCCGTCAGATGGTGGAAGCCGCAAGAAAGGCCGATCGTCCCGCTGGGTGTGGCGCAAGTTTTTCGCTTTGAAGAAAGCACGCGTCGATTGCGCGAGCGGATTATGGCTGGCGATATCGGCACCGCCAATCCTGGCGCGAGCGGAATTCTCTTATCCCGGCATCGGCCATGCCCGCAAATGGCTCTACGACCGCTCTTTAGCAGGGGGTGGCCCGATCGCTGACGTCGGGGTTCATTGCATTGATGCCTTGCGCTATATCTTGCAGGATGAGGTCGTCGCCGTAACCACCATAGGACACTCGGATGAGGCATCCGGGGATGTGGAAGCCGCAGCGATCCTTACACTCGAGTTCGAGCCGAAAGACGCTGGCGACCGTGCTGGTTTCAACCCGGGCCTATTATCGAACGCCAATCGAAGTCGTAGGAGACAAGGGTGTACTGCGAGCCGATAACGCGCTCAATGTCGAGAAGCCGATAAGGCTGGAGCTTTGGCGAGAAGGTTTGCTTGCCGCCGAAGAGACAGCTTCTAACTCACAGTCATATGGCAAGCAGGTTGATGCCTTCGCCGCAGCCGTCGAGCGGCGGAAAGCCTTCCCGGTCCCCGGAGAAGAGGGCTGGAAGAACCAGGCGGTCCTGGATGCGGCGTATCGAAGTCTGAGTTCCGGTAAACGGGAAGCTGTCGGGTCCACAAGGCTCTAAGTCGCCCTGTTTTTGCTTGCATAGCGCACATCTGTTTACCAACTTGATGCCCCAACCGATCGCAACCGCAGTAACCTTGAAACCCCTTTGTCGACATCGCCCTCAAATACCCGAATCCCCCGAAACCGCCGTCAGGATTGCCCTTACCACTATTGGGCCACTTGCTATTTAGCCAAACTTTGGTAATATCCAAGAACCCGCGATCGGAGAAGGTTGCCGATCGCAAACTGGTTCTGGAAGCGGTCTCACTTGCTGGTCGCACGCGAGATTCCCCCCTCGGTTCCAAGGCCTACCGTCTGCTTCATTCCCGCGGAAATACTCGTGCGGAATACGGCCAACGGCGTTTTGGGGAAGACGATTGTTGCTAGTGTGCAGGAGATTGCAACCGGGGGCACAGAGTCGTAAAGAAAAATCTCTGCAAGTCGTTGAATGCGATAGGTTAAAGCGACTGGGAAGATTTGGTACGACAAGTGCTCAAACTACATGGGGCGACCTATATCTTCAGACCCCCAGGGTCTGATGGTCAAGGACAACAAGCAGTAAAAATTGGGAGGGAATTAAAATGAGGCGAGTGGCAGTTTTGGCGTTACTGGCATTGGCGATTGCATTGCCGATGACCGCTTGGGCGGATGGAATCGATCTCACGAACCAATACGGTACGATTTCGATTTCGAACTCCGGCATCACCTCAAAAGGTTCGGAACTCACAAGTTTTAACGGAATTACAGCGCCTCCTGGACATTCGTTAGGCACAGTCAGCTTTTCAACCGGCGCTTTGCTGACCGGTTCCATCGCGGCTGGCGGAACGTTTTCGTCCACGGGTTCTTCTTTCGTAGTAATCGGCAAGGGTAACTACGGCGAGCCAAAGGGCGTGATCTTTTCCGGCACATTCGTTGGTCCGATTACTTGGACGTTGGTAAGCAACGTAAAGAATCGGCTGTTCTACACGCTCAGCGGTACCATCACCGGCCAGCTTTACAATGGCCAAATGGTGACTGGAACGACGACACAGGATATTTACTCGACAAAAGGCCAGCTCGCTCAGGGCATCGGTCATATTCAATTGGGCAACACCCACCTGAATACGCCGGAACCTGGAACGCTCGGTCTGTTGGGTACTGGACTCC
The DNA here is from genome assembly GCA_963822545.1 of uncultured Acidobacteriaceae bacterium. Classification (GTDB taxonomy): domain Bacteria; phylum Acidobacteriota; class Terriglobia; order Terriglobales; family Acidobacteriaceae; genus Acidiflorens. Next base: position 122,234 of record CAWGIB010000003.1, on the reverse strand, counting down.
TTGGAATCGCCGGAACGTTCCGTCGGAAGAAAGCATAACTTTAGCTGAACCGTCCGCCTCAAGAAACACTCACTCATGGCCCCGCCGAAAGGCGGGGCTTTTGATTTTTTGATCGAGCCTCTCGCGTTTGCTTTCTGTCAAGTAGCTGCCTGATTCCGCAAGCTCCCGCCCTCGGATTACCGTAGTAATTCAGCTCATGGCTTTGACATTGACCTTAGCTCGGTACAAACCTAGAGTCAGGCGCAGGGGGACGTATGAAAGATATTCATGAGGTACTGCGCCGGAAGCAGGCGCAACACACCCAGTTGGGGAAACAGATCGAATTGCTGCAGCAGGCTGCCGAAAAACTGCGGGAAGTCGCACCGCTCCTGGCCGAGACCGAAACTGATGACGACAGCGCAGTTTTGGCTGAGGTCGAAGAGGACTCCGGCGCGATGGCCGCCAAGGCAGGCGCACAGTCTTCAAGCACCGCTTCCAAGCCCGGGCGAAGCGTAACTCCGCGGTGGCCGTAAACGCTGATCGAGTGGGAGGCGCGAGGCGATGATTTTGCAGGCCCTACTTGTTTCGGCGGATGACAGAACGGCCGAGACCCTGATTCAAGTGCTGGCGCACTTTGGCGTTGGTGTGTCCCGGTCGAATGCGGCCGACGTCGCCGCCGCGCGCTTAGCGGAAGAGCGCTTTGATCAGGTGATCGTAGACTTCGACGATCCAGAGGCAGCCTCGCACATGCTGGCGAGCTGCCGCCAAATCAATGGCCCCGGTCGTAACACTCCCGTCACGGTGGCGCTGTTGCCGGACCCGCACCAGATGCGAGCGATTCTGGGCGAAGGCGCGCACTTCATCCTTACGAAACCCGTAACTCCTGAGCAGGCGCAAGCCACTTTTCGGGCAGCAACTGCGATCCTGAAGCGAGAGAGACGCCAATCGTTGCGCGTCGCCGTGCAAGCGCCGGTATCCATCCATGTTGAGGATAAAGGCTCCATTGAGGGTATTCTGCTCGACCTCAGCGCCGGTGGAGTGGATGTGCTAGCGGCTCAACCGTTACCTTCAGCGGCTGTGGTTCATCTTTCCTTTGAACTCCCGGATCATGCGCTCAGCGTTGATGCCAAGGCGGAAGTTGCCTGGAGCATTCCGAACGGACAAACCGGCCTCCGCTTTCTCGACCTGGACGCTGATCTGAGCGCGAAAGTGAACGAATGGCTCACCGCCCATTCCCAAGAAGCTTCGCCCGAAGAGAGCGATGCTCCTAGCACCTGCAAGCTAACCGACCTTAGTCTCGGCGGCTGTTATGTCGATACACAATCGCCATTCCCTCAGTCCTCGGCCGTAGACCTCTGCCTCCGCGCGGCTGGTATCGAGATTCATGCCGAAGGCTTGGTGAGGGTCATGCATCCCGGACGCGGCATGGGCATTGAGTTTCCCGCACGTACCGATGAACAGCGCAAAACAGTTGGTGAGTTTATCGAGTTCCTCACCAGTCAACCGGGAACTGAACCGCAACTCGAGATTTCTCCTCGCGCGCTGGTGGCGAGCACCGCCGACTTGAGCCAGCCGCAAGCTTCGGATAGCGAAGCGGAAGATCCTCTCCTCGATCTACTGCATACGGGTTCCATGATGGAAGAGGAAACATTCCTCAACGAACTGGCTCGCCAGCGCACGGCCGCAGTCGTCAGCGAATAATCACCCCACAACAAAACTCCCTGTCGATTGTCAGCGGTCCACTTGCCGTGACAATTTCCTCGGCCGTCGGCTTAAGCGGCCCTCGTCCACTTCCCTTTTCCCGCAACTTTGCCAATGCACTAGAATTGCAGGTCGCCTTCGGAGACGATCTGTGCCCGCGCGAATAGCCCATCGAAGCCAGGTTCAAATTCATTGTTGAAACGCCCCATCCTACGTGTCTTGATCCTGGCCGGCATCTGCGCGCTGACGATCACACCGTTTTTCCGGAGCGGCATTCCCTCCGGACACGACTTTGAATTCCACATGTTTTCGTGGATGGAAGTGCTGGCACAGTGGAAACAAGGGATCGTCTACCCGCGCTGGGCTGCTCTGGCCCATTGGGGATATGGCGAAGCGAGGTTTCTCTTTTACCCACCTGAATCCTGGACGTTGGGCGCGGTGCTCGGCGCACTCTTGCCATGGAAAATAGTTCCGGGGATTTTTTGCTGGCTGGTTCTCACGCTTGCGGGAACGAGTATGTACCGGCTGGCGCGGCAATGGCTTACTCCGCCCGACGCTTTATTTGCGGCCGTGTTCTATGCCGTCAATCCCTATCATCTGGTAATCGTCTATTGGCGCAGCGCATACGCCGAGCTACTGGCCGCCGCGATTATTCCGCTCATGCTGCTTTGCTTGTTGCGGCTAAAGGAACGGGGATTTCGCACAACCATCTGGCTGGCCCTCGCTCTCGCCGCCGCTTGGCTGGCAAATCTTCCGGCCGCGTTGATGATTCACTTTTCGGCGGCTGGGCTGGCAGCCCTCGTAGCGCTCCGAGACCGTTCCTGGCAACCGCTGCTCAAGACTTCCCTTGCCGTGCTCCTGGGCGCAGGGCTGGCCTCGTTCTATCTGGTTCCCGCAATCTACGAGCAGCCGTGGGTAAATATCAGCCAGGTGCTTTCCCCTGGCGTGCGACCGGTCGACAACTTTCTTTTCACGACAATTGCTGATGCCGATCACAACCGCTTCAACCGTCTCGTCTCCTTGGTCGGGCTAGCGGAGATCGTCGTCCTCGCAGCAGTGATGTGGTTGGCGCGCCGTCGTCAGGCAGAAAAAGCCGGGTGGATATTGCTTTCAGTATGGGCCTGCGCGACCGCCTTTCTCATGCTCTCTCCCAGCAACTTTCTCTGGGAATACTTGCCGAAGTTGCGCTACGTGCAGCTTCCCTTCCGCTGGCTTCTTTGTCTGAATGTGCCGCTGGCGATATTGCTCGCAATGGCGACACGACCCGATGGAGCTCAATCACCAGGAAAGAGACCTGCAAACACCATGACGCGCCCCGTTCCGATGGATCACTCGCAGCATCGCGTCTGGTTTGTTGCTCTTTGTAGTCCTGTTGGGGGCGCCTCGAATCCAACCGGCGTGGTGGGATGCCTCAAGTGACATTGACCTTATGCACGAGGCCGTTTTGAACGGAGGCGGTTATGAGGGCACGGACGAGTACGTTCCGATCGGAGCCGATCCCTACGAATTAAAAACCAGTCTGCCTCAAGTCAGCGATGAAGGCGCCGCGGACGTAAACCCACAAATCTTGGAATGGTCCGCAAACAAAAGACACTTTGTGGTGCAGACAAAGGGAACGCGCAGTCTGACTGTGCGCTTGTTCAACTATCCGGCATGGAAAGTGTTCGTGAACGGCAAGCCCATCGAGGCGCAAACCTCTGACGTCACGGGATTGATCATTGTTCCCGTGCAACCGGGCCAGAACGATGTTCAAATTATTTTTGGAAGCACGCCCGACCGGCCCATCGGAGGCGCAATTTCTCTGGCCAGCATCATCGTGCTCGGCGTGGCTTGGGGTAAAACGAAACGGCGAGTGCCTGCTGCCGCCAAGGTCGAAGCATGACGGAACGCAAAGTCCTTATCGCCACCTCAAACGCAGGAAAATTGCGCGATTTTGCCGGAGCGGCCGCACCTCTGGGTATTGCGATCGCAACCATCCCCGGCTTTGCTTCCCTGCCCCTCGTCGTTGAGGACGGGGCCACCTTCGAAGAGAACGCCCGCAAGAAAGCGGAAGAATACAGCCGAGCTGTTCCAGGAGAGGTCGTGCTGGCGGACGATTCCGGTCTTGAGATCGACGCGCTAGGCGGCGCTCCAGGCGTGCACTCGGCGCGCTACGCTGCCGACGAGCCCCATCGGGCAGAGGCCAACACTGATGATGACGCCAATAATGCGCGCGTGCTCCGCGAGTTATCGGGCCTTCCGCCAGAACGGCGGACCGCACGATTTGTCTGTGTGCTGGTTGCCGCTCGCGACGGACAAGCGCTAGGAACATTCCGGGGCAGCGCGGAAGGCCTGATCCTCGACACTCTCCGGGGCAACAACGGATTCGGGTACGATCCGATGTTTTATTTTCCGCAGATCAGCAAGACCTTTGCGGAACTCTCCGCCGAAGAGAAAGCAAAATATAGCCATCGCGGCGCCGCCTTCCGATCGTTCCTGGAGTGGTATCAAGGATTCCTTTCGTGAACAGCGATTTGGCATCGGAACCGTGCCGACCGACGAAATCCGGACACGCCGGGAAAATGTTCTCCCATCACATCGATCTGTGATCCACGTCTCCTTGACTCGAGTTCTACAGCACACGATAATGTCCGGTTATCCTTTTATATCGGAACTCATAAGGAGCCCATTGTGGCCTCGACCGCCAGCCCCGCCGCTCCCCCGGCTGAAAGAATTAAACCCGGCGTCCCTCCCTTGCGAGCCGGCGTAGGAAATTCGTTTTTCTGGCGCCGCCTGCACTCGATCTCCGGCATCGTGCCCATCGGTGCGTTCCTTCTCGAGCATTTCATCTCGAATTTTGAGGCTTTCCACGGGCCGGAAGCGTACGGCAAGCAAGTCGCATTTCTGAACAGCCTGCCCTTCGTGCTGGTGATGGAAATTTTCTTCATCTGGATTCCGATTCTCTACCACGGCCTCTACGGCATCTATATCTGGTGGCGTGGGGACTCAAACGTCTCCGAATATCCGTGGGAAGGCAATTGGCTTTACACCTCGCAGCGTTGGACCGGCATGATCGCGCTGATTTACATGATTCAGCACACCTATTACCTGCGGTTTACCGGTGTGCACCTGCCAACCCATCCGATGGATTCATTCGCCAAGGTGCAGGGAGAATTTCAGCATCCTTGGATGATGGCGTTTTATGCGATCGGGATCATCGCGGCGTCCTGGCACTTCGCGTACGGCGTTTGGCTGTTTTGCGCGAAATGGGGTATCACCACCGGCGAAAAGGCACGCCGGCGTCTCGGCTACATTTGCCTGTTTCTTGCACTCGGATTGATTGGGCTTGGCGCGGCCAGCATGTATGGCTTCCTGAGGTTTCCATATCATCCTCTGGACTCCAATTCTTCCGACAATATTGTTCTGGTGAAGTAAGCAACTCGCGACTTGGCCGGAAACATCCCGGGTTTTTAAAAAGAGTAACTAAAAAAGATCGGACTCATAAGATGGCAGCTCCGAAAATCATAGTGGTAGGTGGTGGCTTGGCGGGACTGGCCGCCGTGATCAAGATCGCCGAGCAGGGCGGAAACGTCGACCTGTTCTCGATCGTCCCCGTAAAGCGATCGCACTCAGTCTGCGCTCAAGGCGGAATTAATGCCGCCAAGAACCTGAAAGGCGAGGGCGACTCTACCTACAAGCACTTCGACGACACGATTTACGGCGGCGACTTTCTTGCCAATCAGCCGCCCGTAAAAGATATGTGCGACGCCGCTCCCGGCATCATCGATCTGCTCGATCGCATGGGCGTGCCCTTCAACCGCACACCCGAGGGACTGCTCGATTTCCGGCGCTTCGGCGGCACTCTCTACAACCGCACCGCCTTCGCCGGAGCAACCACCGGCCAGCAACTTCTCTATGCGCTAGACGAACAGGTGCGACGTTTCGAGTCCGAGGGCAAGGTCAAAAAATACGAGCACTGGGAATTTCTCTCTGCCGTTCTTGACGGCAACCATGCCTGCCGCGGAATCTGCGCGATGGATTTGCGCACCATGGAAGTCCGAACGTTCCCTGCGGACGCCATCATCATCGCAACCGGTGGCATCGGCGCGATCTTCGGCAAGTCAACGAACTCGGTCGTATGTACAGGATCGGCGCAGTCGGCTCTTTATCAGCAGGGCTGCTATTACGCCAATGGTGAGTTCATCCAGGTCCACCCGACCTCCATCCCCGGCGAAGACAAGCTGCGCCTGATGTCGGAGTCAGCCCGCGGCGAAGGTGGACGCGTCTGGGTTCCGAAGAAGCAGGGCGACAACCGTGATCCCAAGTCCATTCCTGAGAGCGAGCGCTGGTACTTCCTCGAAGAGTGGTATCCGAAGTACGGCAATCTCGTGCCGCGTGATGTCGCGACTCGCGCCATCTTCAAAGTCGTGTACGAACACAATCTCGGCATCGATGGAAAGCCGATGGTCTACCTCGACCTGACGCATATCGATCGCAAGGTGCTGGACCGCAAGCTCGAAGGCATTCTGGAAATCTACGAAAAGTTTGTCGGCGACGATCCGCGTGACGTGCCGATGAAGATTTTCCCGGGCATGCACTACACGATGGGCGGCCTATGGGTCGACTACAAGCAAGCAACCAACATCCCCGGAATTTTCGCGGCGGGCGAGGCTGAATACCAGTACCACGGCGCGAATCGCCTGGGCGCGAATTCGCTCGTGTCGTGCATCTACGGCGGGTTCGTCTCCGGCCCCAACGCAGTGCAATACGCAAAGAATCTGCAGGCGGCGCCCAGCAACGGACATTTCGACGCGGAACGCAAGCGACAGGAAGAAATCAATGCCGGATTGATGAAGGCTGACGGCAAAGAAAACCCGTTCCTGCTCTGGCGCGAGTTGGGCGAGTTAATGACGGAGAACTGCACCGTCATCCGCTACAACAAAAAGTGCCTGGCAGCCGATGCAAAAGTTGTCGACCTGTTGCATCGTTTCCAAAACATCAACCTGAGCGATCGCACGCAATGGGCAAACACCACCATCGCATTCACGCGCCAGCTTTACAACATGCTGCAACTGGCACGCGTCATTGCGCAGGGAGCCGCCATGCGCGACGAGTCCCGCGGCTCGCACTACAAGCCCGACTTCCCCGAGCGCGACGACAAGAACTGGATGAAGACCACCAAAGCAACATTTGCCCCCGATGCGGACGAGCCGAAATTTGAGTTCGAAGCGGTGGACGCTAGTTTGATTCCGCCAAGACCGAGGAAGTACTGATGCAGGGCGAGGACGATTTCGAGAAAGTCCTTCCTCGCGAGATCAAGGACGCATCAGTTCTCTCTGGCGAAGAGAGGCTCATCCCGCTTTCGAAGTTGAGAGAGGCTATCCAGTGTGCCGGTCAGAATCTGATTGCGGTGCTCGGCGTGGAAGTTCATCGTATTCTCTCAGATGGACTTCGTACGGAAGGATACAGCGGATACGAGTTTAAGCTTAACGGCAACTGGGCTAGCTTTGTTTCTCAAAACAATGAATCCGCTTCCACGTACATTGACCAGCATCCATTTGGCGAAGGCTACGGTTACATTTTGACGACTATTTCGGAGAAGGAATTTGCCCAATCCCGGGATCACATAAATGGCTAATAATAAGACCGTAATCATCAAGATCAAACGCCAACTCACTCCCGACGCCAAGGCTTCATGGGAAGAGTTCGAGATTCCTCACAAGCCGAACATGAACGTCACCTCGGCGCTCATGGAGATCGCGGCCAAGCCCGTTACTCGGGACGGCAAGCAGACCACACCAGTCACCTACGACTCCAATTGTCTCGAAGAGGTCTGCGGCTCGTGTGCCATGCTGATCAACGGCAAGGCTCGCATGGCGTGCTCGGCCCTGATCGATCATCTTGACCAACCGATCAAGCTGGAACCGTTTTCGAAGTTTCCCGTCGTGCGCGATCTTTCCGTCGACCGCAGCGTCCTCTTCGAGAATCTCAAGAAAGTGAAGGCCTGGGTACCAATTGACGGCACCTATGACCTCGGCCCAGGCCCCCGTCTGATGCCCGAAGCGCAGGAACAGGCTTATCCCTTGTCGCGATGCATCTCCTGCTGCTGCTGTATGGAAGCCTGCCCGCAATTCACCGAAGACACTGGCTTCGTCGGAGCGGCAGCCATTTCCCAGGCTCGCCTATTCAATACTCATCCCACTGGCGCCGTCCTCAAGCGCGACCGCTTGGCAGCCCTAATGGGCGACGGCGGCATCCAAGAGTGCGGATACGCGCAAAACTGCGTGGAAATCTGCCCGAAGGATATTCCGCTGACAACCTCGATTGCGGAGGTTGGCGGACAGGTGATGAAACAGGCAATTGGAGACTTGTTCAGGAAATAGAGTCGGCTTTACGCTGTTGGCTGGGCTTTTGCCCGGCAGGTTCGGCGTTTCGCCCGTTTCTTCAGACGTTTCTCGAACTCGCCGCCGGTAACGGTTACCCGTAACTTCCTTCGGTAATGCCATTTCCGCAGTTTGGTAGACCGGATTGTTCATGGTCTGGTTTACAATTGCGTCTCCTCCCTGAATATCGAGCGGTTCTCGAATCTCGGAGGCTTCCCTATGACCCGAGGGCTAAGGCTCTTCACAACGCGCTTGCCAATTCTATTGGCGCTGATCGCTGTTCTGATCGGCGCATCCGGCAGCGCCCTCGCCTTGCACTCCGTCACTCCGCGCCACAAGTTGGCTTCCCGGCATCATCCTTTGCGACGAATCCGTCGCGTGCTCTGGAACCCGCTGTTCCGGCCGTCTCACGATTCCCTGTTGCGGCAAAATCAGGAAGTGGACCGGCTCGAGTTGCCCCGCATCATGGATGACGCGCAACTCGAAGAGTTAAAAGCCTCGCATGCTCTGGTTCCAATCGAAGCGAGCGAGACGCTCCGCATCGAGCCCAGCCTCGATCCGTCGCGCCGCTATTGCCGGCCGTGGACGCGCGATTTTGTTGAGGATCTCTCCGAAGCTTATTACAACCGTTTCCATCAGCAGATTCAGTTGAACTCGGCTGTACGAACCGTAAAAGTGCAAAAGAAGCTGCGTCGGCATAACCGCAACGCCGCTCCTGCGGAAGGGGAAACTGCGTCGTCACATCTGGCTGGCATTACCGTTGACCTGCAACGGCGCGGAATGACAAAAGATCAGATCCAATTCATGGAGCGCTACCTCTTCTACCTGCGCGCCTTCGGCCTGGTCGAACCGGAAGAAGAACGGCGGCACTGGTGCTTTCACATCATGGTCTCCGACCGCTATACCGAATGGCGCCAGAATCAATTCCTTTTCCCTGTACACCCCGCGGACCAGCCGCTGCCTCTCGTCAGCGCAGCCAACTGAGCTTGCTTCTCACGCCTCCATCCAAATGATCATCTTAATGGCCGGACTTCCTGGGACAGGCAAAACCACGCTTGCCCGGCAACTGGCGGAGCGTACAGGAGGCACCGTCCTCGGCAAAGACGAAATCCGCGCTTCCATTTTCCCGTCGGCAGAGATCGAATACTCCACTGCTCAGGATGACAGCGTCATGGCTGTCATGATTCAAGCAGCACGCGTGCTCCTTACCAAGGAGCCCGCGCTGCATGTTTTTTTCGATGGCCGCACTTTCTCTCGCCGCTACCAGATCGAGCGCGTTCTCGACACGACTCGCGAACTGGGACAACCCTTCAGGATCATTGAATGCGTCTGCTCAGATGAATCCGCGCGACGTCGTCTTGAAGACCAGCCTGACCCCGGCCATCCAGCCAAGAATCGCACCTTCGCGCTTTATCAAGAAGTAAAAGGATATTTTGAGCCGATCACGTATCCAAAGACGACAATCTGCACCGATGAACCGATAGATGTATGTGTCCAACGCGCCCTGTCAGCTCTGGGGTAAGTCCTTTCTTAGGACATTCGGACCGTCGCTTCGTATAAAATCCAAGTCCCATGAATCTGAAATTGGTAAAGGTCCCCTTCCTCGCATTCTCTTTGCTGCTTTTGGCATCCGCGGCTCCGGTTTACGCGCAATCTGGAGATGTTGCCGTCAGCGCCAAGGCCCGCGAGATTCAAAACTCCTCCATCGTGATCGATACTCATGCGGACACACCGCAGCGGTTCCTCGACCAGAACTTTGACATCGGATCGACCGATCCGAAGGATTACGGTCACATTAGCCTTGACAAGGCCAAGGCTGGCAACCTCGGCGCCGAATTCTTTTCCATCTGGGTCGAGCCGGAAACCAATCAGGGACACTTCGCCCGCCACACGCTCGATCTGATCGATTCGGTCTACGAACAGGCGGCCCGCCATCCCGACCGCATGATGATGGCCTTCAGCGTCGACGATATCGAACGTGCCCACCGCGAGCACAAGCTTGCCGCATTGCTCGGCATCGAAGGCGGACACTCCATTGAAAACGACGTTCGCCTGCTCCGCGATTTCTACCGCCTGGGCGTTCGGTACATGACGCTGAGCTGGTCCAATACCAATGAGTTCGCGGACTCCTCCGGCGATATCAACGATCCAAAAATCGAGCACCATAACGGACTAACCGACGGCGGCAAACAAATCGTTGGCGAAATGAATCGCTTGGGCATGCTGGTCGATATTTCCCACGTCGCCGATAAAACCTTCTGGGATGTGATCCAGATCACGAAAGCCCCGGTAATTGCCTCTCATTCTTCCGCCCGTGCCCTGTCAAACCATCCTCGCAACATGACCGATGACATGCTCCGCGCAGTCGCCAAAAACGACGGGGTTGTGCAAGTGAACTTCTACAATGCCTTCATCGACGAAAACTACCGCAAGGCCGCAGAAGCGCAATCCAGCGCACGCGACGCTGCAGTCGCTGCGTACGTAAGCGGATTGAAGGCCGTCAACAAGACCCCTACCTATCTGGATACGGACCGGATCGAGCGCGAGTGGGCTGCCAAGATTCCGCGGCCACCCCTCAGTTCGTTAATTGACCACATCGATCACATCGCCAAGGTCGCGGGCATCGATCATATTGGCCTGGGCTCGGATTTCGACGGCGTAAGCGGCGCGACGCCGCAAGGGATTGATTCTGCTGCCGACCTCCCCAAGATCACCCAGGCTCTACTCGACCGCGGATACAGTGCAGATGATATCCGCAAAATTCTCGGCGGCAATACCCTCCGCGTATTCCGCGAGGCCGAGCGAGTTAGCCGCGAAATGCAAGCCGATAAGCACTAGGAGTGGCCCTCTACAATGCACCGCCACTCGGCGTCGCCCGGGCGACTTGATGTCGTCCTTGTCGTACAATTAAAGGCGCCAACTTCCGACAGGAGTCCTAATGCGAACTGTCTTTTGTGCGTTCATTTTGATCGTTGCCGCATCTTTGCCTGGAGCAGCGCAGGCAAGTTCGACTGCGCAACCAGCCGCCAAGGCGTCCGCGTCCAAATCCGCGACGCCAGCCGCAGCAGCCTCCACAGAACCTGTCGCCATCATTCACACTTCCGTCGGCGACCTGCACTGCACGCTCTTTCCCAAACAAGCGCCTATCGGCGTCGCCAATTTCATTGGGCTTTCGGATGGAACGAAGGATTGGACGAACCCCGTTTCGCACGCCAAGAAACACGGTGTTCCTCTCTACGACGGCACGATGTTTCATCGGGTAATTCCTGATTTCATGATTCAGGGAGGCGATCCCGCTGGCAATGGCTCCGGCGATCCCGGCTATCAATTCAAGAATGAAACTTCAGGAGAAATCACGTTCGACCGTCCCGGGCGTCTCGCCTATGCGAATTCCGGTCCAGACACAAACGGCTCGCAGTTTTTCATCACTGAGGACGTCGCCCACAGCGCGCACCTGAGCGGTCATTACACGATCTTCGGCCAATGCGATGCTGCCGCTGTTGCCCTCGTCAAACAGATCGCCCGAATGACTCGCGATCCAAGCAATGATCGCCCATTTCATCCGGTTAAGATCACCCACGTTGAAATTCACCAAGGTGGAGCAGCCAGCGCCAAGCCGGCGGCGAAGCCCAAGCCCTCTGCCGGAGTGAAAAAGCCAAGCTAATCGCATTTCTAATTCAAAAAACTTTTGAAGGGAAAATTATGACCCGCACCCCCGGTACTTATGCCGTAATTGAGACAAGCGAAGGCACGATTGTTTGCCGCTTGTTTGAGAAAGATGCTCCCAAAACCGTCGCCAACTTTACTGAACTTGCCGAAGGTAAACGGGAATGGACGCATCCCACCAGCCGCAAGAAAGTGAAAGATCCCCTGTACCATGGGACCATCTTCCATCGCGTGATCCCCGACTTCATGATTCAAGGCGGAGACCCGATGGGAACCGGAATGGGTGGCCCCGGCTACCAGTTCGAAGACGAAACCAAGGGTTCGTCCCACCGTTTCGATAAGGCGGGCAAACTTGCCATGGCGAATGCCGGCCCCAACACCAACGGCTCCCAGTTCTTCATCACCGTCGGTAATACCGAGTGGCTGACCGGCAAGCACACCATCTTTGGCGAGGTGGTCGAGGGCTACGACGTGGTCGAGAAAATTTCGAAAGCCCCCCGCAACCGCCAGGACCGGCCCAACAAGGATGTTGTCGTCAAATCCGTAAAGATTGAACGGTAGCGTCAGCCGGGAGATGCAGAGAATGCGTCTCCTGGCCCGTTCATCAACGTCCCGCGTCCTCTTTTTTGAACCGTTCGACCGGTACGGCAGGACGTCACGCCATGCTGTGACGTCCCTCACACGGTGACGTGACGACACCCGTCGAGTTCAGCCCTTTTTCTCCGTATTCTTTATAATTATTCTTCACCCCTAAGTTCTGGAGGCAACCGCCATGGCGTCGTTTAACGGAGTTCCAGTCCCCTCAAACGGGCAAAAAATCGAGTACAGCAATGGCAAGTACACCGTGCCCGATCGCCCGATCATTCCTTTCATCGAAGGGGACGGCACCGGACGCGACATCTGGAAAGCCTCGGTTCGTGTGTTTGACGCGGCAGTTGAGAAAGCCTACGACGGCAAGCGGTCGGTAGAGTGGTATGAAGTCTTTGCCGGAGAAAAAGCCAAAGCAAATTCCAGAACTGGCTTCCCGACGACACCATCAGTGCCATCCGTGAATTCCGCGTCGCCATTAAAGGCCCGTTGACGACGCCGGTTGGCGGAGGCATTCGCTCTCTGAACGTCGCGCTGCGTCAGATCCTTGATCTCTACTCGTGCGTGCGCCCCGTGAAGTACTACCGTGGCGTGCCCTCGCCCGTGAAACATCCGGAGCGCATGAACATCGTCATCTTCCGCGAAAATACCGAAGACGTTTACGCCGGCATTGAATGGGAACAAGGAACCGCCGACTGCGCCCGCCTGATCGAATTCCTCAATAAAGACATGCTCAAAGGCGGCAAGAAGCAGATCCGGCTCGACTCCGGCGTCGGCATTAAGCCCATGTCGATAACTGGAACGAAGCGACTGGTGCGCATGGCAATTCAGCACGCCCTTGAATTCAAGAACAAATCGGTCACTTTGGTTCACAAAGGCAACATCCAGAAATTTACGGAAGGCGCGTTCCGCCAATGGGGATACGACGTCGCCACGGAAGAGTTTCGCGACCATGTGATCACCGAGCGCGAGAGCTGGATCATCGACAACAAGGACAAAAATCCCAGCCTGACCGTCGAGCAGAATGCCAACCTGATTGAACCCGGCCTGGAATTTGCGACCGATGACTTCCGGCAGGCTCTCTACAAAGAAGTAAAGAACTGCATCGACTCCATCTACGCCACGCATGGCAAAGGCGCATGGAAGAAGAAGCTGATGATCAACGACCGCATTGCTGATTCCATCTTCCAGCAGGTGGTGACGCGCGCTGATGAATACAGCGTGCTCGCCACACCAAATCTGAACGGCGACTATATTTCCGACGCCTGTGCCGCGCAGGTCGGCGGTTTGGGCATCGCTCCGGGAGCGAACGTCGGCGACGGCTTTGCGATCTTCGAAGCCACCCACGGCACCGCCCCGAAATATGCCGACAAGGACGTCATCAATCCTGGCTCAGTGATTCTCTCCGGCGTGATGATGTTCCGTTTCCTCGGCTGGCACGAAGCTGCCGACATGATCGAGCAGAGCTTGGAACGCACTATCGACCAGAAGAAAGTCACGTACGATTTCGAGCGCCTGATGGAAGGCGCAACCAAGGTACGAACCAGCGAGTTCGCCACTTGCATGATTGAAAATATGCAGGTCGCCGTAGCAGCGGACTAACCGAATCCTCGAGCGGCAGCCAATTCGCGCCCAGTCTCGAAGACAAGCTTTCGACTTGCTGCCCCAAGGGCCCAAGTTTCTTTGTTAACTTCTTTGACGCTTTATCCGAAAGGACTTTCATGCGCAATAAAGTCACTATCGTCGGCTCCGGCAACGTCGGCGCCACTGCCGCTCACTGGATCGCCTCCAAAGAACTCGCCGATGTTGTCCTGATCGACATCGTCGAAGGCGTTCCCCAAGGCAAAGGTCTCGACCTGCTCGAAGCCATGCCCATCGAAAAACGTGATTCCTACGTCAGAGGCACCAACGATTACGCCGACACGGCCGGCTCCGACATCGTCGTCATCACCGCCGGTATTCCGCGCAAGCCCGGCATGAGCCGCGATGACCTACTCAATACCAACTACAAGATCATGAGCGATGTAGTGGGCAAGGTCGTGCAGAATTCGCCAAACTGCATCCTCATCATCGTTTCGAACCCCCTTGACGCCATGGCGCAGGCTGCCTTCAAGTTAAGCAAGTTCCCGCGCGAGCGTGTCATTGGCATGGCCGGAGTGCTCGACTCCGCCCGCTTCCGCGCTTTCATCGCCGAAGAACTCAAAGTCAGCGTGGAGAACGTGAATGCATTCGTGCTCGGCGGCCATGGCGATACCATGGTTCCGCTTCCGCGCTACTCGACGGTCGCCGGCATCCCGATCACCGAACTGATGGACAAGGCGACGCTCGATCGTCTTGTGCAGCGCACGCGCGATGGCGGCGCTGAGATCGTCAAGTATCTGAAAACCGGTTCGGCCTACTACGCGCCGTCCGCTGCCGCTACCGAAATGGTAGAGGCCATTCTTAAGGACAAGAAGAAGATTCTCCCCTGCGCCGCCTACCTCGACGGTGAGTACGGCATTCACGGCCTCTACGTCGGCGTTCCCGTAAAACTAGGAGCCAAGGGCATCGAACAGATCATCGAGATCAAGCTCACGGCGGAAGAAAAGACGGCACTCGACAAGAGCGTTGCCGCAGTGAAGGAACTGGTCGCGGTGATCGGCGTCTAGATCCTTGATCAGTCTAGATTGAGAGAAAAGTTAACTTGAGGTAATCCATGTTCGGCGAGACTCCATCTGCTCCGCCCGCCCCAAGTCGGCGGAGCGCAGTTGCGACGTTTGGGATCATGTTCGCGACGTGCCTGTGCGTTGCACCAATTGCATGGATTCGTTGGTCGCGTCCGTTGTCATTGCTTCGTAAAGCTGAAGCTGCAGAATTTGTCTTGTGCGGCGTGCTTTCGGGAGTTTTCCTCCTGGCCGCGAAGGCAGCGTCACCGGAAACTAATCGAAAAAGAGTGTCGATTTTGTTCTTTGCTTTGCTAATTCCTCAGCTGATCATCGATGTTATTCGGTAGCATCGTAAGACACTCTTTTGGCGCAAGAGTCAAAAATCCGGGTAATGGCAAGAGTCGTTCCGCTATATCCCCCTTTCGTGATCGTGCCAGTCCCGCTATAGTGTGAGGGACCGACGACCCGATGGACTTCGATCAGCTCGAAATTTTCCTGGAAGTGGCGCGCCTTTCCAGTTTCTCCCGCGCGGCGGAGAAGCGTTTTCGAACCCAGCCCGCCATCTCATCGCAAATCCGCGCCCTGGAAGAAGAGGTCGGCGCCCGCCTGCTCGATCGCTCCGGCGGCCGTGTTTCTCTGACTGCGGCAGGCAAGTTGTTCTTCAAGTACGCCGAAGAGACCATCGAGCGGCGCAAAACCATTCTCACAGATATCGCCGAAACCGAGCGTGTCCCGCGCGGCGAAATCGTGGTCGGGGCCAATGAAGGCACCTGCCTCCACATCCTGCCTGAGGTCTTTGCCCAGTTCAAACGCGACTATCCTAACGTCGCCGTCAGCATTAAGCGCTCCGACTACGCTAAGATCCTCGAGGCAATTCTCGAAAACGTCGTCGATTTTGGAGTCGTTTCGCTGCCCGTGAATGACAACCGGCTCGAGGCACAGATGATCCATCGCGATCACCTGGTAGCGATCACGTCGCCCAAGCACCCTCTGGCAGGAAAGAAGACCATCACCGTCGCAGAGGTCGGCGCCTACCCGCTGGTCGTGCCGAAACTGGGGCACACGCGCGACGCCCTGGATGCTTTGTTCTATGACCACCACGTTAAACCAAACTTCGCCATGGAACTCGATTCCAGCGAACTGCTCAAGCGCTTCGTGGCCGCTGGCGTAGGAGTCGGCTTCATCGCCCGCTCTAATATCGAAGAGGACATTCGCGCCAAGGCTCTGGTCGCGATCAACCTGGCTGATGTCCAAATTCGCCGTGATCTGGCGCTCGTCGTTCGCAAAGACAAATCACTAAGCCGGGCAGCCCGCGCGTTCATGGACATCGCGCTCAAGCAAAAGAATTTCTCCGCCACCCCGGCTATCGCCAAGCGGTCAAAATGAACCACATTTTCTTTTTGATTTTGGTTTTGTGCCTGCCGTCGCCTCTCTCGATAGCGGCCCAGACCCGAACCAATAAGCCCTCTATCCCTGCGGCCGGCTACAAACTTCTGGCACTCAAGGCCACCGGCACCACGCGTTACACAGACAAAGAGATTCTCGCTGCCAGCGGTCTCCGGATCGGACAAAACGCCGCCGATGGCGACTTCAAGGAAGCCGCCCACCGTTTAGGAGAATCCGGCCTTTTCACCGATATCGCCTATTCGTTTTCCTATTCGGATGAGGGCATCAAAGCCGCATTTCAGCTAACCGATGTCGACAAGAGCAAGTTGGTCCCGGCAGCTTTTGAGAACTTTGTGTGGTTTACGGATGACGAACTCCTGAAAGACATTCAGGCTCATATCCCATTGTTTAAGGACCTCGTGCCGGTCGATGGCAGAATGCCTGACCAGGTGAACGAAGTGCTCCAGGCCTTGCTCACCGAAAAACACATTCCCGGACGAGTCCAATTCCTCCGCCAGGGTCGTCAGGGAGGCGGCGATTCGATTGGAATTGTCTACCGCGTCGTGGGAATCGCTATGCGCATTCGCAACCTCGACTTCCCGGGGGCCACGCCGGAACAAACCGCTTTCCTGACAAATGCGGTGCACAAACTTGTAGGCGTTGAGTACTCTCGGCTGTCGCTCGCCACCGTTGCCAAGTTTGATCTCGTCCCGCTTTTCCGCGAGCGCGGCTACTTGAAAGTGGCATTCGCGCCAGCCAGCGCGCACTCGGTGACGCCACCTGAAGGCGAGAAACTCGCCGAGGATGAGGCAGAGGTTGACGCAAGTTTACCCGTCACCCCCGGCAAGCAGTATGCGGTTTCGAGCGTGACGTGGAAAGGGACTTCGGCGATCCCTGCCGAAGAGGTCTCCCACCTCTTCCATTTGGAAACGGGTCGACCCGCAAACGCGGTGCGCCTTGAGCAGGATGCAGCAACGCTAATCAAAATCTACCGCAGCCGTGGATACATGATGGCTGAGATTAAGCCAGAACCTCAGATTAATGACGACAACAGTACCGTCCACTACGACATGAACGTTTCCGAAGGCGATCTCTATAAGATGGGAGAGGTGGAGTTTGTGGGAGTTGATTCCCCGTCGCGAGATCGTTTGCGTGAAGCGTGGACCTTGCAAGAGGGAAAGCCGTATAACGCCGATTACACTCGGAAGTTCCTTGAAGACTGTCCCCGTCTTCTTCCGCGCGGCCTGCAATATTCAATTCAGCTTAGCGAAGAGCTGGACGCCAAGGATAAGACCGTGGATGTGACAGTGAGCTTCAAGGTTAAATAGCCAATGGTTAAGAGCAACCGTGTGATCCCGCACGGAGATCGCCTCATGGCCATGATTTCAGGTTGTGCAGAATACGTTATCTTGGCATCATGAGTTTAGGTTCTTTCAGGAGAAGACGAACATAATGAAAGCGAATCGAATCGTTACGGCCATTCTCGGCATGCAGCTCGCGGTGGGCATGCTTGCGTTTCCGGCATTAGCAGCAGCCAAAAGCCAGACCTTTACGGGCGAAGTAAGCGACTCCATGTGCGGCGCCAAGCATGAAATGCCGGGCAAGGCCGCCGACTGTACGCGTGCCTGCATGAAACATGGATCCAACTACGCGCTGATCGTAGGCGACAAGGTTTACACACTGCAGACTTCAGATCAAACCGCCCTCGATACCCTCGATAAACTGGCAGGCGCCAAGGCGAAGGTAACCGGTGAAGTGGATGGCACAACCATCACTGTGAAGTCAGTAGCGGCCGGGTCGTAGGCCGAAACGCAATCAAAATCAAGACATCTGGGCAGTACCAAACCCAATAAGAAACCGGCAGGTAATATCACCTGCCGGTTTTATTTTGCTTAAAGCTCTTGAAACTTAATTCTGGCTTGGATCGCCATCCCGCCGTTTCAGCGTTGGCCGATCATCATCGCCGCTCTTGTCCGAACCACCAGACTTGTCGGTGTTGGACGACCGCCGCAGCGTTGGCTTGTTCTGTTCCTTCTCGTCGATGACCTTGTGCCGGTTCTCGATCATCGCCAACCGTGCCTTCACATCGTCAAACTCAGAGGTCGAGACGATATATTGCGGCTTGGCTGGAAGGATGGTTTCGATCTCCTTTTGCGAAGCAGCAATGCGGTCGGGCGTCTGCGGATGCGACGCAAAAGCCTTGGCAATCGTTCCCGGCTTCTTCTTCTCTTTCGCCTGAATCTTTTCAAAGAAGCTGATGAAAGCCTGCGGATCATAGCCCGTCTTGTACATATACTGCAGGCCAAGGTAATCCGCTTCAGCTTCGAAATTTCGTTGGAACTTCATGAACGTCAATGGCAGGCCAAGTCCGGCCGCTTCGTACACCGCGTAGCCGATTCCTCCACCAACAAAGATCAGAGGGATAGTGCTGATCTGCGCGATATTGGCGCGAGTCATCTGCCGCATACCGTGACGGGCTGCCACGTGCGAGATCTCGTGCGCCATGACGCCGGCAAGTTCGGCCTCTTCATCGGCCGCCAGAATCAAGCCGGAATTGACATAGAAAAAGCCTCCCGGCAGCGCAAACGCATTTACCTCGTCCGAGTCGATCACCTTAATGGTGAATGGCACCTGTGCATCTGAATTGCGCACCAGGTTCTGTCCAATGCGGTTGACGTACTCGGTTACGACCGGGTCCTGCACCATCTTGACGGTGTTGTCGACCTGCATCGCATACTGCTTGCCCATCCTGATTTCGGTTTCGAGCGAATACCAGTCGCCCAAACCGCGTCCGCCAACCTTGCGGTTTCCGATAGCGTCGACGTCGTCCTTGCCACCAGTGTGCTTCACCTTGCTCTCGTCCGGTTCCTGCACGACGGGCGGTTGTGCCGGAGTATTGGAGTCAGGCGAGGTGGAGTCGGGGTTCGGCGTCTGGCTCGGCCCATCCGGCGGCGGCACCGTAGGAGGTGTGCTCCCCGGCTGCGAAGTCGGATCCGTCGGGGTCGACCCTTGAGTCTGGTTCGCCGGAGTCTGAGGCGCAGGGCTTTGGGTGCTCGGACTCTGCGTTTGCGACACCGGAGCCTGAGCCTGAGGAGTCTGATCCTTCGCGGCCGGGGTGGAAGCGCTTGGCGCCTGGGAACTTGAATTCTGTGGAGTTTGATCTTGCGCGATCGCCAACGTCGCCGACAGGATCAGTAAGCTAAATGAAATCAGCAGTTTACGGGACGACATGTGAGTACTCCGCGGAAACCCGATTGGTAAGGTAATTATACGCCCGATGGCCAAGTCGGACGGAGGGCTTTCTCTTCTAGTTGGACGCCTTGGTGCGACTTAAAGTTACCCATTATTTTCGTCCTAATAGGTAATTCAGCGCCGTTGGCCACCGAAAGCGGGAAACACGACCCTGCGCCTGTCTAATATCTAACGCCAGTGTTACCATTTCGCGGTTTCATAAAGCAATCCCCGAAGGACACCCCATGCTGAACCGGCGCCATTTTCTCTCAACTTCGTTCGCCTCCTCCGTGTTCGCTCCATCCTTGCTTGCGGGTGCCTCCCTGAAGCCAGGCCGCCATCTCTGGGCACAACTGGAATCTTTGCCCTCGCACCTGCCGGACCGCTCGCTTTATGAGTCAAATCCCGACGCCTACTGGCGCGAATTACGCAAACAATTTCTGATCCCGTCCGACGAGATTTACCTAAACAACGGCACGGTCGGATCGAGCCCGGCTCCGGTGCTGCGCGCTGTTTTCGAAGCGTACGAGTCCACCGAAAAGATGGCCCAGTCTGATCCCGAAGATTATCCAATTTGGGGATACGCCGCCTGGAACGAATTCCGCGACCCGCTTGCCGCATTTGTAGGCTGCAACCGCGACGAAATCGCCCTCGTCCGGAATGCCACCGAAGCGAATAGCTACATCGCGAACGGAATCGACATGAAAGCCGGCGACGAGGTCCTGATGACCGACCAGGAGCATCCCGGCGGCGAGCATCCCTGGGACCTGCGCGCCAAACGCTACGGCGTCGTGGTGAAGAAGATCATCCTGCCAAAGCCGGTTATGAACTCCACCCAGGTTGTTGAACTGTTCCAGGGGGCGATCACGCCGCGCACCCGCGTCATCTTTTTCAGCCACATCACCACTTATTCGGGCGTAGTGCTTCCAGCAAAAGAGATTTGCGCGCTCGCACGCAGCAAGGGAATCATCTCCGCCGTCGACGGCGCGCACGTTCCGGGAATGATGAAGCTGAACCTGCATGATCTTGGCTGCGACATGTACTCCTCAAGCCCGCATAAATGGCTGCAAGCCCCCAAGGGTTCCGGGTTCCTTTTTGTGCGCGACGAAATGATTGACCGACTCTGGAATACGATTGCGACCGAAGGTTGGGATGACGTCAAACTGCGAGCGGAACGTTTCCAGCGTATCGGCAGTTCGAATGTTCCGGCGCTGTGGGGTCTGCGTGCGTCCGTTCAACTCGCGAATGACATTGGGATGGATCGCATCGAACGCAGGCAGCGGGAACTTTGCAATTACATCCTGGACGCCATGATGAAACGCGGCGCTCAGTCGTGGACTTCCCCAGATCCCGCCCTGCGCTGCGCCATCGCGACCGTCAACGTTCCGCCCGTCCCTCGCATGGATCTGGAAAACTGGTTGTGGAAGGAAAAGAAAATTCGTATCCGCGGCGGCGACCCGAACAAACTACGCTTGTCGACTCCCTACTACCTTTCCAAGCAGGACATCGACAGGTTCTTGGAAGCGTTCGACGAATACAAGAAAACCAAGGCATAGTCGAACACCGGTCCGCAGCAAAGACTCAAGCAAGCCCGTCACAACTGCAACAAGTTCAACTGCAGTTTGGAATAGCCGCGTTCGTGGGCCCAAAAATCCAGCGGGACCGAGGCGATTTCGTCCACTACCGGCTCGCCCAGGCCGCTCTTCGTGAGGTCAACAGTCTTGATGTAGTTTTTACAAGCATCGCATGCGTCGACCCGCACGTGCTCCAATTGCTCAGCCTGGTAGACCGGTAGTTTAGCCGGATCTTCTTCTCCGCAGCCCGGGCACACGATCCGTCGAAATTCCCACTCTCCCAGACAAAATGAACAGATCAACGATCGTTGTCCTCCATCCCCCAAAGGACGAAGGACGCCTACCCCCGGCTTGCGCTTACAGAACGGACAGACAAATGCCGTCGGACCGTTCCAGCGCAGGTTCGCACGTGTTCGCACCGCAACGGCAAACGGCTGTAAGAACGAGCGCGAAAAAAACTCATCCGTCTGCGCACCCGTGACCGAATGATTCCCATCCCAGAAACTAGCTAGCAATTCGAGGTGGGCATTCTCGTTTCGGGCCGCAATCTCGCGAGCAGATTCCCGCAGTTTGCCCGGCCCACTTCGCTCGACCACGGCAAGAAACGGCCGGAACCTTCTCGCCAGCTCTCGATCCAACGGCCGCCCAAAAGGATTCTCAACCGCCGAGATTTCCCTTACGACACGCGTCCCCTCAATCTCACCATAAAATTTCCCCTGGAATCGCGAAATGGCCGAAAAGAAATCCAAAATTTCGGCGGCAAATGCGTAGCGGGCACCCAATTCCTCAGCCCGATCTATCTTCCGCTGCCATAAGTCTCCAAGCATGGCAAAGATTATCAATTTCCTTCACATACGAATGCAATGCCACCTTCTGCAATCCTTGAATGTCTGTTTGCGCACATAGCAGTATCCGGTGTTTCTCCAATTGACGACCCACCCAGAAACGGTCTATAGTTCCGCATTATTTATGTTGGACGCGGCGCGCGCGTCTGCAACTGTTCACCTCCGTATTTCCTGAAAGTGCAGCACGGAGGCAGTTAATGGAGTTCTCTCGCAGGACTTTTATCAAGGGCACCGTCCTTGGCGGCGCAGCCTTCTCCGCCCTGGGATTCGATCTCACACCCGTACACGCCCAGACTCTAAGCCTTAAGATTTCACGCGCCAGTGAGACTCGCAGCACCTGTCCGTACTGCTCGGTCAGCTGCGGCGTCATCATTTACACCCTCGGCGACAAGGCCAAGAACGCGATTCCGCAGGTCGTGCACGTCGAAGGCGATCCCGACCACCCTATCAATCGGGGCACGCTCTGCCCAAAGGGCTCTTCGCTCGAGCAGGACATTCTCAACGAACGCCGTCTGCTCAAACCGCAAGTGCGCCGTCCGGGAGCTACCGAGTGGGAAGATATCTCGTGGGATCAGGCGTACGCCGAGATCGCGCAGAAGGTCAAAAAGACGCGCGACGACACGTTCATGGAGACCGATGCCAACGGTCACACCGTCAATCGCTGTGAAGGCATCGCCTTCACAGGCGGTTGCACCGACACGAACGAATTCAATTATCTCGTCGTCAAAAGTATGCGCAGCCTGGGGGTCTGCTACCTGGAAAACCAGGCCCGCGTTTGACACGGCCCAACGGTCTCCAGTTTGGGGCCCACATTCGGACGCGGTGCAATGACGAACGGCTGGATCGACATCAAGAACACCGACATGATGTTGATCATGGGCGGCAATCCCGCCGAGAACCACCCCTGCGGCTTTAAGTGGGCGATTGAAGCCAAGGTCCACCGTAACGCGAAGACCATCGTCGTCGATCCGCGCCTTACCCGCACCGCCGCCAACGCCGACATGTACTTACAGATCCGCGCCGGCGCTGATATCGCATTCCTTGGTGGCCTGATCAACTACACCATCGCCAATAACCGCATTGCCAAGGATTACCTCGTCAACTACACCAACGCCGCCTTCATCATCAAGGAAGGATTCCAGCTTCCCGACGATGGACTCTACTCCGGTTTCGACACCGAGAAGAAAACCTACGATAAGGCCACCTGGAATTACGAGGAGGGTGGAAACCTCGACGGCAAATGGACGCCAGAAACCGCCGGCGGAGGTGCGGCCGCGCTGCATTCGACCAGCGGTCAAAATGCTCCCCACCAGGCGAAACAAAACCCATCCGACGCACATAAATTGGAGGGCTTGGGTTATGCGGCTCAAGGTCCGGCCGGCGCCAAAGGCGCGAATGCCGCCGCTCCCGCACCGTCACCTTCGCTGCCGCCCAAAATTGCTTACGATCTGTCCCTGCAACATCCGCGCTGTGTCTTTCAATTGCTCAAGCAGCAGTACTCCCGCTACACACCCGAAATGGTGGAGCGCGTCACCGGAATTCCGCAGGATCAGTTCCTGAAGGCCGCCGATTTATTTACCTCCGTGCGCAAAGATGGCGACATGAAGAAAGTCGCCACCATCATCTACGCGGTGGGCTGGACCCAGCACAGCTTCGGCACCCAGATCATCCGCACCGCCTGCCTCATGCAGCTATTGATGGGCAACATCGGACGCGCCGGCGGTGGCGTCAACGCCCTCCGCGGTCACTCCAACATTCAGGGCGCCACCGACATGGCAGGAATTTTCGACATCCTTCCCGGCTACTTGAAGATGCCGAATCCCGGCGACACGGATTTCGCCACCTATGTGAAGCGCATTACGCCGACCGTTTCGAAGCCCGACCCTTGGGATTCTTTCAATTACTGGTCGAACACTTCGAAGTTCGCCGTCTCGTTCCTCAAGGCCATGTACGGTCCTGCTGCCACCAAGGAAAATGACTGGGCCTTTAACTATCTGCCCAAGATCGACCGAAACTATTCATGGGTAAATATCTGGAACGACATGTACGAAGGCAAGATCAAAGGCATGTTCGCCTTCGGCATGAACGGAGTCATGATCGGCCCCGATTCCAATAAAAATATCGAAGCGCTGAAAAAGGCTGACTGGCTGGTGGTTTGCGAAATCTATCCCGATGAGACCAGCGAATTCTGGCGCGCGCCCGGAATCACCGCCGACGACCAGAAGAAGATCAACACCACTGTCTATCGTCTGCCCGGCGCAGGCTTCGCCGAAAAAGACGGCACCTTCGTCAACTCCGCGCGCTGGCTCCAATGGAAGAATGTAGCCGTGCCGCCGCCGGGCCAGGCTCGTCTCGACCAGGAGATCCTCGCCACGATCTTCCTGAAAGTTCGCGAGCTTTACAAGAAAGAGGGCGGCAAGTTTCCCGGACCCCGTTCTGAATGCGGCGTTTGCGTATACCGATCCATACAACCCGTCGCTCTCCGAGGTCGCGAAAGAAATCAACGGCAAGGCGATTGCCGATCTAACCGATCCGAAGACCAACACGACCATCAAAGCGGGACAGCAACTTCCTGGCTTTGCCTGGTTGAAAGACGATGGCACCACCGCTTGCGGCAACTGGATCTATTCCGGATCGTGGACAGAAGCCGGCGCCATGATTCAGCGGCGCGGCACCGAAGATCCCTCCGGCCTTGGCATCTATCCCAATTGGGCGTGGTCGTGGCCGGCCAATCGCCGCGTCCTTTATAACCGCGCTTCCTGCGATGTCGACGGCAAGCCTTGGGATCCAACCCGCCGACAGGTTTGGTGGGATGAAGCGAAACAATCCTGGGCCGGCGTCGACGTTCCCGACTTCAAAGCAGATTCCCCGCCCAAAGATCACATGGGCCCGTTCATCATGAATCCGGAAGGCATCGGACGCCTGTTCGTGCCGCTCTCTGGCATGGCCGATGGGCCGTTCCCGGAGCATTACGAGCCCTTCGAGAGCCCACTGATCAATCCGTTTCACCCGCAACAGTCCAGTAATCCGCTTACCAAGTCGTATAAGACGGACATGGATAAGTACGCCAAGACGGGGAGCGAGTACAACGTCATTTGCACCACCTATCGCCTGACCGAGCACTATCACTACTGGACCAAGAACAATCCCATGAACGTGCAACTCGTGCCCGAGCCGTTCATCGAAGTTCCCTTTGAACTCGCCGAGCGTATGAAGCATCAGCGGCGGCGAAAAAATAAAAGTCTCCAGCATTCGTGGCCAGTACATCGCGAAAGCTATGGTCACGCGCCGAATTAAGCCCATGAAGATCGATGGCAAGGAGACATTCCAGATCGGCATTCCCATTCATTGGGGATTCCGCGGCATCGCGGAAGATGAAGGCAAGACAGCAAAGACGCTGGCGAATCAGTTATCGCCAACCGTAATCGATCCAAACGCGTACACGCCGGAGTTCAAAGGCTTCTTGGTAAAGCTCGAGAAAGTGTGAGGAATGCTGACTGCTAACAGCCGACAGCTGACCGCGGTCCGCTGTTAGCTGTCGGCCAACCAGCGAGGAACATATGGCAGACCGTAAAGCGCTTCAGGCAGAGCAGATCTCGGGCCACACTGGTCCGTCGCAGGGCTTTGGCATGCAGCGCGATCTCGAGGTCTGCAAGCTCATCGACACCACTACTTGCATCGGCTGCAAGGCTTGCGAGGTCGCCTGTGTCGAATGGAACGACATGCCGTTCCAACCCACCACCTTCGACAACACCTACCAGACCATGCCGAAGACCAACTGGAATTTCTGGAACCTCATCAAGTTCAATGAGCACCAGAATCCCGACGGCACCATCCAGTGGCTCATGCGCAAGGATCAGTGCATGCACTGCGCCGATCCCGGCTGCCTCCGCGCCTGCCCAGCCGACGGCGCCATCGTCAAATACTCGAACGGCATCGTCGACTTCAACCAGGAAAACTGCATCGGCTGCGAATATTGTGTCTCGGGTTGTCCCTTCGACATTCCCCGCTTCAACCCGATGACGAAGAAGGTTTACAAGTGCACGCTCTGCTCCGATCGCGTCGGCCAAGGACTGGAGCCAGCTTGCATTAAGGCTTGTCCCACAGGCTGCCTGAAATTCGGCAGCAAGGAAGACATGAAGTTCATCGCCAACGAGCGCGCCAAGCAACTGAAAGATAATTTCGGATGGCAGAACGCCGGCGTCTACGATCCGTCTTCCGTCGGCGGAACGCACGTGATTTATGTTCTCCACGACGCGACCGACCCAGAGCGCTACGGAGGCCTCCCGAAGAATCCGCAAATTCCCGTGGAGCTACACGGTCTGGAAGTGGCTATTCAAGCCCGTCCTCGGAACCTTCGCTTTATTCGGATTCCTCGGCGTGCTCGCCCACTACGTAACCGCCGGCCCGCGCGTCCCGCAACCCGAACCGCCGCCAAAAGAAGGCCCCGGAGGGCGAACCAATGTTTAGGCTCGACGAAGTGTGGCGCGGGTATGTGTGGTGTGAGCCTGTGTGGCGCGGGCATTCCTGCCCGCGAAAACTTTGAGTCTATTCGCAAGCCGGCGAGAAGGAGTTTCTAGTGTCCTCTAACGCGATTGAACGCTTTGACGATGAGGCTCGCCGGAAGTTCGAGTCGATGGGCAACACCACGGTCTACTGGGGAGAACTCCTCCGCCATCCCGTCTATGACCGCTTCCTTCACTGGTCAATAGCGCTGTTTTTCTTCCTGGCACTTTTCACCGGGTTCGGCATTTATCTTCCTTGGCTCTTCCGCTGGTTCACACCGATTTTTGGAGGCCCACAACTCAGCCGCATCCTGCATCCCTACTTCGGCGTCGCGTTCGTCTTTCTCTTCTCCCTCCAAGCGCTCAACTGGTTGAAGCTCATGCTTTGGGCCCCTGGCGACACGAACTGGATGCGCAACATCCACAAAATCGTCAGCAACGAAGAAAAAATGGATCCACCGGAAACCGGCTTCTTTAACGCCGGACAGAAGGTTATGTTCTGGGAAATCGTCGCCGGCTGTATCGTCTACCTCATCACGGGCACGATTCTGTGGGCAGGAGCAAGAACCTTCGGGGGAACCGCCGTAGCCATCAGCTACGTTCTCCACGACATCTCCGCGCTCATCATGCTCGGCGGCATCTTCATCCACATCTACCAGAGCACCTTCGGTGAACCTGGCACCTTCCAAGCCATGATTCGCGGCGCCGTCAGCGAAGCATGGGCTTGGACGTTTCATCCCGCCTGGTACAAACAGGTCACGGGTCGCGATCCTGTAGAAGCGTGCGAGCAAGCGCGTCGTCAGACGATCACCAAGCGATAGGCCTGATCCGAACCCCCGGGCCAGGACCGTGTCGCTACTTCTCCTCGTTTCGCTTCGCCTCGTCCGCGGGTTCCGACTCCCTCTCGGCGACCTCGGCTTCGATCACTAACTCCACCTGCGCTCCCAACTTCAGGCTAAACTCCTGTCCACTTTGGTCTCTCAATGTGTTGTCGATGCGCAGCTCTTGACGCAGGTGATCCGCGCCCTCGACACCGATCTGTGCTTGTTCCAGTTCACTTGGAGATAAAGACTGAATGATCTTGTCGACCGTTCCGGGCAGAATAAAATTTGCTTTCTCGGGCATCTATTACTCCTCAACGCTCAACTTACGCCTGTTCCCGAATGGATAACCTACAAACACCACCTGAGAATTTCAGCATTGAATGCGTATGTTCTTAAAATGCATTGTTTGTGTACGCGATCAAACGCTTGACATACGGCAATCCCCGGCACTCCCGGAACTCAATCCTTCTAGCCCGTCCCAGAATTTCCTGCGCTGTCATCGGTGAGCAATCCCTCCCGAGATGCGCAATCGAATGCCCGGCACCCCGTCTGACCGTAGTTGACACCCCAACCCCCGCTGACTAGACTCACCCTTCCTGATCCAACAAACCCCGCTCGTCGCGCGAGACGGGCGATGGAGACTCCAGCCAAATGGCAAAGCGTCCTAGGATTGCAGTTGTAGGTAGCGCCAATGTTGACCTGACGACATTTTCGGACCGGTTTCCCAAACCCGGCGAAACAATCTTCGGCGACAAATTCAATCTCGGTTTCGGCGGCAAGGGCGCAAACCAGGCTGTGGCCGCCCGCCTTTGTGGTGCGGAAGTCTTCATGGTGGCGCGCGTGGGAGACGATCTCTTTGGTCCCGCAACCATCAAGAATTTCGAGAAACTCGGCATCGATGCCACGCACGTGCGAATCGTGAACGGCGTCTCGAGCGGCGTCGCTCCAATTTTTGTCGAATCCTCGGGACAGAATCGGATCATCGTCGTCAAGGGCGCGAACGATGCTCTAAAACCGGCCGATGTAGACGCCGCGGGAGACGTCCTGAAAAGCGCCGATTGCATTGTGCTTCAGTTCGAAATCCCTCTCGCGACGGTCTACTACACCATTGAGTTTGCGCGGAAAAATAATATTCGCTGCATCCTCAACCCAGCTCCCGCCCATGCGGTCGATACGTCCGCACTTGCCAATCTCGACTACTTCGTCCCCAATGAGAGCGAGGCCGAAACCATTACCGGATTACCAGTCCGCTCCGTTGACGATGCCAAGCGCTGCGCGGAAAAACTGCTGAGCGGCGGGATCGGGCGCGTGCTGATCACCCTCGGCGCAAATGGCTCGCTGCTCGCCGGCAAGGATGGCATGTGGCATGTGCCCGCCTATTTCATGAAGAGCGTTGACAGCACGGGCGCCGGAGACGCGTTCATCGGGAGTTTCGCCACCTTCCTGGGAGAAGGCGTTCCAGAGCGAGAGGCGGCAATGCGCGCCAATCTTTACGCGGGACTCTCCACCTTGGGAGTAGGAACGCAGAAGTCGTTCTACACGCGGTCGAACTTTGAAGCAGAATGGTCGTCGATCACAAAGGCATAGGATCGCACTAAAAGCCCGACCAGCTCCACGAGTCGCTACGATTTCTCCATTAACAACACTTTTTCCGCGTCGTCGATTTCCGTCAACTTCACTTCGATCACTTCGTTGTCGGTAGTCTGCACCGTGCGCCCGACAAAAGTCGCTTCCACCGGAATCTCACGATGCCCGCGATCGATCAGCACAAGCAGTTGCACGAGGCTGGGGCGTCCGTGAGAGAACAGCGCATCAAGGGCAGCGCGTGTAGTACGCCCTGTGTAGAGAACGTCGTCGACTAGGACAATCTTTTTCCCTTCAATCGAAAAGCCGATCTCTGACTGCTGAACAACCGGCTTCGGGCCCAGCGTGGATAGATCATCGCGATAGAAAGTGATATCGAGCGTGCCGACAGGAACCGTTTTCTTTTCCACCTTCTGAATCATCTTGCCCAGGCGCTCCGCAATCGGAACGCCCCGCCGGCGAATGCCAACCAAGCCCAACCCTTCGACCCCGCTGTTTTTTTCCAGAATCTGGTGGGCCAGCCTCACCAGTGTGCGCTCAATCTCGGAAGCCGACATCAGTTGTGATTTTTGGTGCAGCACTGACTTGCGAACTGAGTTCTTCTTCACGGTCATGAGAGAGAATGCCTCGAATCTATCGGGAATGTTTGCCGCGCGTTCCGTCCGGTTCTTGAATGTATTGGAGTCTTGCTGGGAAGGTCAAGCGGTACGCCGCCCTCCGCCGCAGGGATGCTATCCTCAACATCTTATGCGTACCTTCTACCGTATTTGCCTTCTGGTCGCCGTCGTGTGTCTCTTCGCCATTCTTCCAGCGTACGCGCAGCAGCCTTTTCTCGGAGCGCGCGAGTGGAACGCCCTGCGGGATGAATCAAACGGAGCAGTTCCCTACGAGAATCTCCGTTACCTGACCACTTTGCATCGCGTTCCCGCAACTCGCCAGTTTGATCAGGCAGCGGATTTTATCCTCCAACGCGCGCGCGAATATGGCCTGACCGACGCTCATAGCGAGCAGTTTCCTATCGACGGTAAGAAAACGTACGGCCTGATGCGTTCCTACTTTTCCTGGTCCGTGGAAGAGGCTCGCTTGTGGGAGGTCCGTCCTGAGCACCTGTTGTTGGGAGATTTCGCGACCGAGCCAATCCGCTTAGCCGATTACAGCCACAGCGCCGACGTGGAAGCTGAGTTGGTTGATGTTGGAAACGGAGCGACAGAGGCTGATTACAAAGACAGAGACGTACGAGGAAAGATCGTTCTCGCCGATGGCGTCCTCGCGCGCGTCCAGGAACTGGCGATCATCCAGCATGGCGCCGCTGGCATCGTGAGCGACATGCCGAATCAAACCACCGCATGGTCGGGTCTCGACAAAACAGTAATCCGCTGGGGCCATCTCGACGCGCGCCAACCGGCTGGTTTTGCTTTCATGATTTCCCGCCAGACGGCCGAATCGCTTCGCGCCCGTATGCGAGATCGTGAAGCAATCATCCTGAACGCGCACGTGAAGGCTACCGTCGGACCCGGCCATTGGACAGTGGTCACGGCGACCATTCCTGGTTCCGATGCTTCGGTCTCAGGTTCCAGCGCGGCAGAAATCATCTACAGCTGCCACCTCGATCACGAGCGCCCCGGGGCAAACGACAATGGCAGCGGATGCGTCACGATTCTCGAATCCGCCCGAGTGCTCGCCCGCCTGATCGCCACCGGCGCGTTGCCAAGACCAAAGCGCACACTGCGCTTCATCTGGGGGCCAGAGGTCGAAGGCACCATGGCTTTTCTCGCCAGCCATCCCGAAATCCGGCAACGTGCGCGTGCCAACATTCACATGGATATGGTTGGCGGTGACTTTTTCAAAAATAAGTCCGTATTTCACCTCACCGGCACCCCGTGGTCGCTCCCCAGTTTTGTGACCGATGTGGGAGCGGCGTTTCTGGACACGATTCGCGCCGCCGCTAGCGGATTTGCCGCGGGAGAACTGCCACCCGACGCCGGAATTACAGAAAACCGCGCTGGACAAAACGGGTCCCGTAACGAACTGGTTGCCGACGTCACGCCGTACTCAAGCGGCAGCGATCACGATGATTATGATTCTTCGACCATCGCCGTTCCGTCCCTCTACCTCCGAGATTGGCCCGACATTTACATTCACACGGACCACGACAGCCTCGATCAGATCGACGCAACGAAATTACGACGCATTGCTTTGCTGGGGGCAGCTTCTGGCTACACCTACGCGAGCCTCGACGCCCAGCAACTTCCAAATCTGATTCCATTCCTGACCGCGCAAGCTGAGGCTCGCATCGCACAAGCATTCGCATCAGCGCAAAAGGTGTTGAGCAGCGATCCTCAAACCGATCCTGCTATCGCGTGGTACGAAGCGCGGAATCTGCTTCAGCAAACCGTGCGTCGCGAGAGCACGTCGCTTGATTCATTGGTCACCTTCACCGGTGGCCGGCCCGAAGCCGACGCACAAGGTCTCAAAGCGATTGCAGCTCAAACCGCAGGTTTCGAGGATTGGCTCGATCAACAAGCAAAGCAACGCGGAGCCAAAGGAACGCCGATTTCACCTTGGGCGAACGCCACCGAAGCCCGCCGCGTGCCGCTCCGCATCGGCGAGTTCGGACCTCTCACTTACCAGAACGATAACGTTCTGCTGGCACATCTAGGCAAAGAGCGCTACTCGAAGATCCAACTAGTAAACGCAGACGCTTCCCAGTTGCTCAATGTCCGCGACCAGTCGGAACTCTACGCCTATGAGATTGTGAACTTCGTCGACGGAAAGCGCTCTGTGGGCGAGATCCGCGATGCCGTGTCGGCAGAATACGGCCCCCTCCCCGTAAACCTTGTCTCCGACTATCTCCAGGCTTGCGTGGAGGCCGGAGTAATTCAGTGGAAATGACGGGTAGCAATCGCCCTTAAGAACGTCGTTGCAAACACCGCTTCAGTTCACTAGAGTACGTCCAATGACCGAAGGAGTTCGGGATTGAAGATCTCTCAAAAAGGGCTTTACGCGCTGGAAGCAATCATGACGCTCGGCCATCGTTATGGAACTGGCACAGTCAAGATTCGCGACATAGCGATGGAGCATGACCTGCCCGAAAAGTTCCTGGAACTGATTTTGCTGGAGATGAAGAACGCGCGCATCGTTGAGAGCGTGCGCGGCGCAAAGGGTGGTTACCAGCTCCGGCGTCCGCCATCTGAAATCGCGCTCAGTGAAATTATCCGGTTGGTAGACGGGCCTTTGGCTCCTTTTGGCGACGCCGACCAGTTGCGCAGCCTGATCGCCTCTGATGCCGACCACCGCAAACTTTATGAGGTCTTCTTAAAGGTGCGCGACTCCGCCGCAAAAATTCTGGAAAGTACCACGGTCGCTGATCTGGTCAGCGGCGGCGAGTCTCGCAAACGGAAAAAGTCGAAGAAGCAGAAAGACGCGACGATCCTCGCCCTGGTGGGAAAAGCCGCACGCCTAAAAACCGAATAGCCAGCCGATCAAGCCACCACCGACTCGTAATCCTGATAGACGCCCTTGAAGTCGGTAATCTTGTGGTCACTCTCGAAGTGCCAGATGCGCGTGGCCACTTCGTCGATCAAATCCTCGTCATGCGTCACCAGAAGAACCGTTCCCTGGTATCTCTGCAGAGAGATATTCAGCGCATTGATCGATTCCAGATCCAGGTGATTCGTCGGTTCGTCCAGCACTAGCACGTTCGGCTTTTGCAGCATCAACTTGCAAAACAACAGCCGCGCCGCCTCGCCGCCCGAAAGAATCTCCGTACGCTTGTCGGCATCGTCTCTCGGAAAAAGCATCTGCCCCAGCAGCCCACGAATCTCCTCCGTCGACGCCGATGGATCCCACTGATGCAGCCATTCCAGGACTTTCACTCCAGGCTCAATCAACGCCTTGTGATCCTGCGCGAAAAATCCCACCGCCGCTTCGTGGCCCCACGTAACCTTACCCGCGTCGACGAAGGCTCCGTCATAACCGCTGGCCGCCCGCAACTCCGACTCTGGAACCGCAGGAGAGTTCGCGAGCAACGCCTGCAGCAGGGTAGTCTTGCCGGCGCCGTTGCGTCCCATCAAAGCGATCTTTTCGCCGCGCAAAACGCTGGCCGTAAAGCCGTCGATCACCTTCGCGTCGCCGTAGGACTTGGAAACTCCCTCGATTTCGAGAATGTGCTTTCCCGACGGGCGCTTCTGTTCGAACTTCAAATAGGGTCGCTGAATATTCGATTTCGCCAGCTCCGTCACCTGCAGCCGTTCCACTTCCTTACGGCGGGACTGAACCTGGCTGGAACGCGTTCCCGCGGCAAACCGCGCGATGAATTCATTCAACTGCGCGATCTTCTTTTCGCGCTGCGCGTTCTGTCCTTCGATCTGCGACCGGATCTGTGTCTTAGCCACCACCATGTCGTCATACGTCCCGGTGTAGGTGATGATCGTCTCGTAATCAATATCCGCAATATGCGTGCAAATACCGTTCAGGAAATGGCGATCGTGCGAGATCACGATCAGCACGCCTTCGTACGAATTCAAGAACGACTTCAGCCAGTGGATCGAATCAAGATCAAGGTGGTTCGTAGGTTCGTCGAGTAGCAACGCCTGCGGATGTCCAAATAACGCCTGCGCGAGCAGCACGCGCATCTTCTGCCCGCTTGGCAGCTCGGCCATCTTCCGCTCATGCACGGCATCGGGAATGTCGAGACCTTGCAGCAAAATCGCCGCATCGCTCTCGGCTGTGTAGCCGTCTTCCTCGCCAACAATCCCTTCGAGTTCCCCAAGTCTCATGCCGTCAGCGTCAGTCATTTCGGGCTTGGAATAAATTATTTCGCGCTCTTCAAGCGCAGCCCAGAGCGGCCGGTTTCCCATGATCACCGCATCGATCACTCGATACCGGTCGAACGCAAACTGATCCTGGCTCAGAACGCCAAGCTTTCGCGGCCGCACAACCGAGCCTTTTTGCGGATCGAGTTCACCGGTCAACAACTTCATGAACGTGGACTTCCCCGCGCCGTTAGGCCCGGTCAGGCCATACCGCTTCCCCGGCACAAAGCCGGTCGATACTTCGTCAAACAAAACTTTAGCGCCGTAGCGCATCGACACGTTACTGACTGAGATCATGATTTTTTAAAGGACTGCGGAGATCGATCCAAAAGGAGGAGACGCAGCTGTTCTTACTTAGGATAACACGAGCACTTCAATGAAGAGGGGCATCCTCTAGACCCAGCGGACTTAGCTTCCGAACTCCCAGGAAGAGCGCCCTAACCCTTCGCGAAAACTCAGTATTTCACTGTATTGCGGACGTTCCTGTAGAGCACAACTGAGTCAAAGGTGCAGGCATCTATTGCTCAACTCGATTCGCCCGGGAGGGCACCATGAAAAGCCACTGTGGACTCGGAATGAAATCTTCTGCCCGCAAACTCCACCGCGCAGTTAAACCTCTGGCAATGGCAACAATGATGATGGCAATCCTACTTGCCAGCAATACCGCCCACGCACAAACCTACAAAGTCCTGCACTCCTTCACGGGCGGTGCCGACGGCGCCAATCCACTTTTCGACCAACTGGTTCTTATGGGAGGAAACCTCTACGGAGTCACATCGGCGGGCGGCGCTTCCAATGACGGCACCATCTTCAAATTGAGATTGAACGGACAAGAGGCGGTGGTGCACAGCTTTTCCGGCACCGATGGAAACAGCCCTGAAGGCGGATTGATACGCGATTCCGCCGGCAATTTGTACGGAGTAACCCAACTCGGCGGCAGCCCCACTCAATCTTGCACAGAACCGTCTGAACCCAACGGATGTGGCACGGTCTTCGAAATCAGCAGCTCTGGCCAATTCAGCGTGTTGCATTCGTTCGGCGGCGCCGACGGCGCGAATCCGGTGGCGAGGCTGACCCGAGGATCAAACGGAGCACTCTATGGAACAACATCCGCGGGAGGTCAAAGCCCAAGCTGCCCGGGCCAGGACTACCAACAGGGTTGTGGCACCGTCTTCGAAATGACAAACTCCGGTGGCACTTGGAGCGAAACCGTCCTCTACAACTTTGCCGGAGGGTCCAAGAGCTTTTCACCGATCGGCTATGTTACGGTCGCAGGAAAAAAACTGTACGGAACTACCGACAGCGGGAACGGCTCGCCTTGCGACACCAACGTTTGCGGAACTGTTTACGAGTTAGCGTCGCTCGGTGGAACTTGGACGGAGACAATTCTGCACGCCTTTGACGGCGGATCCGATGGAGCGTTTCCTGAAGGCGGACTCGTTCGCGACTCAGCCGGCAATCTTTACGGCACAACGTACGACGGCGGCACGAATGGCTTCGGAACAATTTTCAAGATTGACTCCGCCGGGCAGAAAACAACTCTCTACAACTTCACGGGTACCGATGGCGCTTATCCCGCGTCCGCTTTGACACGTGACAGCAGCGGCAATCTTTACGGAACTACGACGGAAGGCGGCTCTTCGAAAGTTGGCACGGTGTTTCAACTCGATACTTCGAATACACTCACTATTTTGCACAACTTCGCCGGCGGCAAGAACGACGGAGCTTATCCCTACGGGAACCTGCTGTTGGTTGGCAACAACCTCTACGGCACAACCAACATCGGTGGCGCCTCCAATGATGGAACAGTTTTCGAGGTGACCAAGTAATTCGAACGAAAGTTTGATCGCGGCGGTTTTGAGGGCCGAATGTATTTCTAGTTCGGCCCCGGCTTCGCCGCTTCGTCCGCGACTACACCGCCCCGGCGGTGTAGTCGCGAATTTTCATGGTCGCGCAATTTTATGATTAAACAGCCGGCGTCTCACAGAACTGTTCAAAAGCCGCCTTCAGGTCGGCAGCTATCACGGGAGCCTCGCGCCTCTCAATCTGGCTGCGCTCCATCATGTAGATAATTTTCCCATCCCGCAGAATCGCAATTGACGGCGAAGACGGCGGATACCCGACGAAGTACGATCGCGCGCGCTCCGTAGCTTCGCGATCCTGACCTGCAAACACCGAAACAATGTTGTTGGGAATTTTCGAATGCTGTAACGCCATCCTTACTGCTGGACGCATGCGACCGGCAGCGCATCCGCAGACCGAATTCACGACAACCATCGTCGTTCCCGGAAAGCCGCTCAAAACCCGGTCAACATCTTCCACCGTCCGAAGTTCTTTAATTCCAAGGCGTGTCAATTCTTCGCGCATCGGAACAACCATAATTTCTGGAAACATTAGATCTCCTCACCAATCGTGCAATTTGACTCTATTCTACAGGCTCCCGCCCCACACGTGGTCTTATCTGATCGGTGTCCTGTATTCGATCACTGCATCGACCGCCCGCATGCCTTATGATGGTGAGTCTCAAAAAAACCAGGGTTGTGCTCGTCATCCGATCCTCCAGGAGACAGGGTTGCCTTCCTTCGGCGACAAATTAAAGCTGGAACGCGAGAAGCGAAAAATTACGCTCGAGGAAATTTCCGCCTCCACCAAGATTGGCACGCGCATGCTTCAGGCGCTCGAAGGAGACAAGTTTGGCCAGTTGCCGGGCGGCATCTTCAACAAGGGCTTTGTCCGCGCCTACGCTCGCGCAGTCGGACTGGACGAGGATCAGGCCGTCGCCGACTACTTGCAGGCTTCGGGAGAGGCGTCTCCAGCATCTGAAACAGCAGCCCGCGACAACGAGCGCGAAAGCAACGCCCGCGACACGGAACAACGAATCAGCCGCCTCGAGTCTATCTCCGATTCCTCCACCCGCCGGCCTCTTCCTTGGGGAGTCTTTGCCGTCCTCCTGCTGTTAGTGGCCCTGGCGCTTTCGCTTTGGAGCCGTCGCCAGCGCGAACAGGAGAGGCTTGCCACCCGCCCGGCAGTGAAGAGCATGGTCCAATCCTCTGGCGAGAAGTCACCTCAGGAGGCTACAAATTCGCTCGCCCCCGACGGCTCCGTACTTCAGCCCTCAGCTTCAAACGTCTCTTCAACTCCAGCTGCAAACATCCGGCATCCCTCCGGCCGAAAAGAAATCTCTGGCAGCCGACCAAACCCAGCCCACCGCCTCCCGAGCCGCTCTTCCCGGAGAATTCAGTCTCGTGATCCATGCGCGCGAGCAGAGCTGGGTATCCACCACCGTCGATGGCAAATCCACCGCCTCCGAACTATTGGAGGCTGGCACGGAGCGCACGGTTCACGCCACCAAGGAGGTTACCGTGAAGGCGGGCAACTCCGGCGCCGTCGATTTGCTTTTGAATGGAAAGCGCCTTGACATGGGGGGGAATTTCGGGGAGGTCAAAACGGTTACGATTGGACCTGCCGGATTGGTTCCGACCGCCTCCACGACTCCAACCAACCCCTGATCGGACCCCAAACTAGTTCTTTCTTTTCTACCATTTACCATCCTCCCCGCCCCATTTAATGCGGCCCGCTTCCACTCGCTGGCTGGAGTCCTCCCAAGGGGTCAATTCCATTGCAGTGAGGCCGCATCTCTGGTACCGTTTTTAAGAAGATTAGTAGCCCATATCCGGTCGAGAGCCTGTGGCTCAAGCTAAACCCCCCATTCGGAACATAGGCTCGAAGTCACCTTGAGGAGATACCAGCTTGCCAGCAAAAAATCGTTTTCTATTTACATCGGAGTCTGTAACCGAGGGACATCCCGATAAGATCGCCGATCAAATTTCCGACGCCATTCTAGATGCCTGCCTGCAGGAAGATCCCACCAGCCGTGTTGCCTGTGAAACGCTGACCTGCACCGGCCTGGTCGTGATCGCTGGCGAAATCACCACCAAAGCCTACGTTGACTTCCAGACCCTGGTCCGTGGCGTGGTGCAATCGATCGGCTATGACAATGCCGTCTACGGTTTCGACTCCAACACCTGCGCCGTCATCTCCAGCATCAACAAGCAGTCGGGCGACATCGCCATGGGCGTGGATACAGGCGGGGCGGGCGATCAGGGAATGATGTTCGGCTTCGCTTGCGACGAGACGCCTGAACTGATGCCGATGCCAATTTCATTAGCTCACAAGCTCACGGAAAAACTTTCTGAGATCCGCAGAAACGGTACCTGCCCTTACCTCCGACCTGATGGAAAATCCCAAGTCACAGTTGAATATTCCGCGCCCGGCAAAGTGAAGCGCGTCGATGCCGTCGTCGTTTCGACCCAGCACGCTGAGACCGTCGGCAATGATCAGCTGCGCGCTGACATCTTGAAGCACGTTATTCAGGCCGTGATTCCCGCCAACCTGCTCGACGAAGACACCAAGTACCACATCAATCCCACCGGCCGCTTCGTAATCGGCGGTCCGATGGGCGATTCCGGCCTGACCGGACGCAAGATTATCGTCGACACCTACGGCGGCATGGGCCGTCACGGCGGCGGCGCTTTCAGCGGCAAGGATCCGACGAAGGTCGATCGCTCCGCCGCTTACATGGCTCGCTATATCGCCAAGAACATCGTCGCTGCCGGTCTGGCCGAGCGCTGCGAAGTCCAGCTCGCTTACGCCATCGGCGTGGCAGAGCCTGTCAGCGTTCTCGTCGATACTTTCGGAACCGAGAAAGTCGATCCGGCGATTATTCCAGATCTCGTTCGTGCCAACTTCAAGCTGAAGCCACGCGACATTATCGACTCGCTCAACCTGCGGCGTCCCATTTATCGCAAGACCGCTGCTCATGGCCACTTCGGCCGCAACGACCCAGACTTCACGTGGGAAAAAACCGATAAGGCCGACAAACTAGCTCATGACGCTGGTTTAAAAAAAGGTGAACCCGTCGGCGCCAGAAAATAAGCAAAATTGCAGATTGATGATTGCAGATTTGAAATTCCCGAGGGATTCGAGTCTGCAATCTAAAATCTGAAATCTGCAATTCCGAGCGACATCAACCGTTTCATAACTTTCACTATTGTGATTTCCGGGGAGAACATGGCGACAACATCAATCACCAGCGACGTTAAGAATTTTGAACTGGCCGATCTGGGCAAGAAGCGCATCGAGTGGGCCAACCAGTCGATGAAGGTTCTGCAGATTATCCGCAAGGAATTCATCAAGAACCAGCCGCTCAAGGGCATTCGCGTTTCGGCTTGCCTGCACGTTACCGCGGAAACAGCGAACTTGATGATCGCTTTGCGCGACGGCGGCGCCGACGTGGCGCTCTGCGCCTCAAACCCTCTGTCTACTCAGGATGATGTTGCCGCAAGTCTCGTGCGCGATTACAACATCCCCACCTTCGCCATCAAAGGCGAGGACAACGAGTCCTACTACTCGCACATCATGGCTGCGCTCGACCACAAACCGCAGATCACCATGGATGATGGCGCTGACCTCGTCGGCGTATTGCACACCAAGCGCAAGGCCGAACTCGCCAACGTAATCGGCGGCACGGAAGAAACGACCACCGGCGTCATCCGCTTGCGCGCAATGGCGAAAGAAGGCGTCCTCCAATATCCAATCGTCGCGGTCAACGATGCTGACACCAAGCACCTCTTCGACAATCGCTACGGTACCGGCCAATCCACCATCGACGGCATTATCCGCGCCACCAATTTCTTGCTGGCAGGCTCCAAGTTCGTCGTCGCCGGCTATGGCTGGTGCGGACGCGGCCTTGCTTCCCGTGCACGCGGCGCAGGTGCCGAAGTCCTGATCACTGAAATCGATCCGACAAAAGCGCTCGAAGCTGTCATGGACGGCTTCCGCGTTATGTCGATGGAAGAAGCCGCCAAGATGGGCGACGTATTCTGCACCGTCACGGGCAACAAGAACGTACTCGCCAAGCAGCATTTCGAAGTTATGAAGGACGGCGCGATCATCTCGAACTCCGGCCACTTCAACGTCGAAATCGACATTCCGTCGCTCGAGAAAATGTCGTCCTCGAAACGCACCACCCGCGACTTCGTCGAAGAGTACACGATGAAAGACGGCCGCCGCATCAACCTGCTCGGCGAAGGCCGCCTCATCAACCTGGCCGCAGCCGAAGGCCATCCTGCATCGGTAATGGATATGAGCTTTGCCGATCAGGCGCTCTGCTGCGAGTACATGGTGAAGAATTACGCCTCGCTCGAAAAGAAGGTCTACACAGTTCCAGTCGACCTCGACAAGCGAGTAGCCAAACTAAAACTCGAGTCGATGGGCATCAAGATCGATCGTCTAACCCCAGAGCAGGAAGAGTACCTGGCAAGCTGGAACGAAGGCACATAGATTCCGCTGTGTGGTAGCGGGCATTCCTGCCCGCGGCTTTTGACTTAAAAAGGGACGGCGCATAGCCGTCCCTTTTTATTTGCTGCCAACTTCCAAAGATTCGGACGAGATTCTTTACGGCAGATATCCCGCCCCCCGCAAAACCTTCCCCGGCAACGCTCCAGTCATTTTTCCGTCCTCAATCACCGGAACGCCGTTGACAAACACGAAATCCATGCCCTTCGAAAACCGGTTCGGGTCATCGAACGTTGCCACATCCCGCACCTTCTCCGGATCAAAAACTACAACATCCGCCCACATGCCCTGCTTCAGCACGCCGCGATCGGTCAGACGCATTCTCTGCGCCGGCAAAGCAGAGAACTTTCGAATCGCATCTTCAAGCGTCAACTTCTTCTCCTCGCGCACATACTTCCGCAAGATTCGCGGAAACGTTCCATACGCTCGAGGGTGCGGATGCTCCTCGCCAAGAATACCTTCAGGCGACGTACCGGAAGAATCGTTATCAATCGACACCCATGGCTGCTCAAGAGCTAGCGCGACGTCAGGCTCCGACATACCAAAAACAGCGCATGAGGTAAAACCCTTGTCCTCAACTAGCAAATCGAAAAGCGCGTCCATCGGATCCTTGCCCATCATTTTCGCGACTTCATTCAGACGCTTGCCCTGGTACTTTTTCAGCTCCGGATTCTGCACTACGCCAATCATGACCGCTTCCGGTCCAGGAATTTCCTGCCACTCGTTGTCCCAATTTCCGCCTTGGGAGTCTCCAGTTCCTTTGCGGATGCGCGCGCGGGTCGCTGGATCCTTCAACCTCTCAATCAACTTTGCGTCGCCGCCATCGTGTGCCCACGGCGGAACGAATGCTGACATGCTGTTGAACCATGCAGTGTAGGCGTAAGTGTCTGCCGAGATGTCGCTCCCTTGAGCGCGGGCCTCGTTGATCTTCGACAGACCACCTGGGGCATGCGTCCCCAATTGTTTTTTCCTGCCACCTTGATGTGCCAGATCTCAACCGGAATGTGCGCCTCTCGCCCGATGCGCAAAGCTTCGTCGATGGCCTCGAGCACGGCATCGCTCTCATCACGCATGTGGGTTGCATAAATTCCCCCGAACTTTGAGGCTTCCGCGGCCAACGCAACCAGCTCTTCGGTCTTAGCGTAGGGTGCAGGCGCATATTCCAGCGCGCTCGAAACCCCCACAGCTCCGTCACGCATGGCATCTCGAACCAGCGCTTTCATTTTTTCGAGCTGCTCGGGTGTAGGCTGCACATCAGCATCTCCAAGCACAACACGTCTCACCTGTGTGGCACCCACATAGCTCGCGAGATTGATCCCCATGCCCTGCTTTTCGATGCGCGCGAAATATTGACGAAAGGTCTGCCAATCGACCTCGACTTTGTAATGCGCATATGCAGGACGATCTGCGTCAACGATCGCCTTCGTCAGCGGCGCTGCCGATCCGCCTTCGCCAGTAATCTCCGTGGTGATTCCCTGGTAAATCTTCGACGGCAAACGCGGATCGACAAGGATCGTGGTCTCCGACTGGCCGAGCATATCAATGAAACCGGGAGCGACAACTTTGCCTTTGGCATCAATCGTCCGCTTGCGCGACGAAGAAGAAAGATTGCCGATCGCAGCAATTCGCCCGTCTGCGGATCCCGACATCCCCGGAATACCACGGAGAACCCGTCCCGTCGACAATATGGCCGTTTGTGATCACCACATCAAATCCTGCGTCTTTCGCCGACGCGACCGCACCGGCAATGAGAAGTAGCAAGAAAACGATACGCCGAATTGCCATCATGATCTGAACCCCGAATAGATAAGTTCCCGCCCGCGACCATCAACCCGCGGACTGCCGACCTTTATCACTTCCCAACAAAGCTCTGCGTCCCAATAGAGTGCCAAGGATAATCCAGAGCGCAAGTACGAGCCATTCCCAGCTCGAGAAATGTCCGGGCACAAACGGAAACACTTTCATGAGCGCCATTGCGAGAGCAACGATCGCGCCCAGAAGCGCAATCAGAAATTCCCGAAGCCTGGGCTTCATGCACAGAAACGCAGCGCAGACCGCGAGCCATCCGGTCGCAGAGGCAACCGAGCCAACCTCAGAGATCGGCACAAGGATCGCGCTTCCCAGAAACATACACAAACCGGTAGCAATCCCGACCGCAAGGACCGCTGAGGAAGGCGTCTGATTCTGCGGATGCACCGTGGCCAGCCGATCATCGAGCAATCCGCGCCGCGCCATGGCAAACAACAAACGACTCGCCGCCACGAAGTTCCCGTTGAACACCTTGAATAAAGACAGCAGCGCAGCGCTCATGATGATGCTCACAATCCAGCGCGAACCGACCGCATGCTGGAAAGCGACCGCAGTCATGAACGGCGCATCCGTTAGCTCTCGCCAGGGAGCGACGAACCCGACCGCTGCAATCACCACGATGTAAAAGACAAAGCCAACCACGATCGCACTGAAGATGACTCGCGAGAATCCTCGGGAGCGAAACTCCGGATTCGCTTCCTCCGCGGCTTTGGTCACCGATTCGAATCCAGTCATGAAATACGGAACAATCTGCAGCACAAGCAGAATCGAGACGAACGGCGTGTGTGTAAACAAAGGCGGAAAATTGGCAGGTGATCCGCGCGCGACACCAAAGCCAACGAAGATCACGAATAGTGCGAGCGTGCCAAACGTAGTCCAGTTCTGGAACGTGGCACTCAGGCGAATCCCGCGATAGTTGACGAGAGTGACGAACGCGGTCAAACCAAGCCCCAGCAGCAAGGGCGGCAAATAAACTATCTTGCCTGACACCTGATACAGCTCAATCCGATTCAATGCCGGGAAGATGGAACCGGCGATGCGTCCAACTGCAACCGCTTCCCAGGGACAGACAATGAAGTACGCGAGCATCATCATCCAACCGGTGAAAAAGCTTACTGGACGCGGAAAGACCTTCGCTGTGTATGCGACTTCGCCCGAAGCATCGGGCATAACCATGACCAGTTTGCCATACACGTAGCCGATCGGAAGCAGGAGAACTCCGCCAATCGCGAAGCCCAGGATTCCACCAAGCGGTCCTCCGCGAAGCAGCCAATCGTCCATGACGACGAGCCAGCCAACCCCAACCATCGTTCCCCAACCCAGCGAGAAATAATCGATGACGCTGAGTTTGCGCGCGAGCCGAGTCAGCATGAACAACTCGAACGCAAGCAATTTAAAAAAGTCGCAATCTCAGAGCTGTGCGCAAAAAAGTTTGGCAGGAAAAGCGGCGAGAAAAAAGATAGTGAAGAGAAGTTGGAGCGCAACGCGAAATTATCAACCGGCTCAAGGTCGGTAGGTGCCGGTCGGTTGGGCCTCATGGGCGCGAATTATAAAGCATCGCGCCCGTGAGCCCGAACCACATCAGGCAACCGCGTAGCGAGGAGGACACTCGGGTCGCAGGATGTAAAGCGCTTCTTTCAACGAAGAAATCTCGAATACGGAATTCAAGTGTGTCGCTTCGAGAACCCGCCGGAAAAACACCGGCGGATTGACGAGCTTCATCCTTGCCGAATTCTGCAGTGCCCAACGGCGCACCAGCAACAGCGTTCCAAGACCACCCGCATCCAAGTGGTCGACTTCCGACAGATCAAGCACCAGCACGCGCAGACGATCGAGTTGCTCGATCCGGCGCCGGAATGCGTCGAGGGCGGCTCCACGCACCATGCGTCCAGAGCAGCGTATAACGGCCACATCCTGCAAACATTCGACTTGATATTGAAGTTCCATACTTTTAATCATACGAACCAGCCTGGGAAAAAGTTCCTCAATCTGCTGTGATCATATAGACGTTGGAACGGGCCAAATGTCATCGGTTTGCGAAAAATTCTGCCTGGAATGGAATACTTTGGGCCAATGTTAAAAGAATGTAAATAAACATGGCTTTAGGCTCTAGGCGTTAGGGTTTGGCTGCTGGCAACTTAGGTAGAGACTCTGAACACGAATGCTGTGAGCCGAAGACCGGGAGCCTAACGCCTAAAGCCCAGAGCCGCTTTTAAAGTCCCGCCTCAATTCTTGCTCTTGGATCCAGAAAATCGCGCAGCGCATCGCCGATGAAGTTGAAGGCAAGCACCGCCAGCATCACCGTGACTGCGGGAAAAATTACAAGATGCGGTGCGTCGAAAAGATGTGAGCGCGCGTCGTTCAACATCGATCCCCAACTGGCGGTTGGTGGCGGAACGCCGAGACCGAGAAAACTCATGGTCGCTTCCGCCAGGACAGCGCCTGCCATTCCGATGGCAGCCTGCACAATTACTGGCTGAATAATGTTCGGAAGAATGTGGCTCAAAATAATTCGCAGATCGCTTGCGCCCAGAGCGCGCGCAGCTTCCACGAATTCCCTTTCGCGAACGGCCAGCACCTGCCCGCGCACCAGGCGCGCGTAGCCAACCCAGCCTCCGAGCGAAAGCGCGAGAACCAAATTGAAAATTCCAGGCCCGCGGAACGCGACGAAGGCGATCGCGATTAAAATTCCGGGAAAAGAAAGAAACGCATTCATCAGCACGATGTTGACGAATCGGTCGATGCGCCCGCCGTAGTATCCGGCAAATGAAC
The DNA here is from genome assembly GCA_963822545.1 of uncultured Acidobacteriaceae bacterium. Lineage (GTDB taxonomy): Bacteria > Acidobacteriota > Terriglobia > Terriglobales > Acidobacteriaceae > Acidiflorens. The sequence goes on along the minus strand of CAWGIB010000003.1, from coordinate 77,592 downwards.
CGATGATGAGACCGAGGATCAGCGAACATGCCACCACGCTGCTGCCCACAAACATGGAGATGCGAGCTCCCCAGATGAGACGGGAAAGGATGTCTCGTCCGAGTTCGTCCGTGCCGCACAGGTGACGCGATGAGGGCGGCTCGAGCCGGTTAGGAAGATCGATGTGCGCTGGATCCTGCGGAGCGATCCAGGGAGCGAAGATCGCACAAATCAGAAAGATGATGACCAGCACGATTCCGACAGCCGCGAGAGGATTGCGGCGGGCGACTCGAGGGAGCGAAATGGCGAGGGCTGACATGGTTTAACCAAAGATTCTGAAACAGTTAACCATTGATATAAGGAGGATACTCCTCCCGTGCCTATTGGAATCATGAACTTAGGCGCTGTTCTGACTACAAAATATTGGCCCTGACCTACACGTAAAATCCTAAGGAACAAGACTTAGATTTCCGACATTTCCGCAGCTTTTCAATTCAGAGCAGAAGCTCTAATTGAGTCTTGTTCTTAGGCTTTGCCTAAGTCAAGAGTTTTCCTGCGGGGATGGCTTGCACTCGAATGGTCAACGAGTCCCATGTCGAGAAGCGCAGCAACACCTGGCAACGCGTCAGTGAGTGTAAGGAGATATTTCGACTGCCACCCTTCGTGAGAGCGCCAACCCCATAGCTTTCATTGACTTGTCCTCGCCTCACGCCTACGATTGCGCGATTGCATGATCGGCAAAACCATCTCGCACTACCGCATTGTGGAGAAGCTTGGCGGCGGTGGAATGGGCGTTGTCTACAAGGCGGAAGACACACGCCTACTTCGTTTTGTCGCGCTTAAGTTCCTGCCGGATGAAGTCGGACGCGACCCGCAAGCACTCGCCCGTTTTCAACGCGAAGCTCAAGCCGCCTCCGCACTGAACCATCCCAACATTTGTACGATCTACGACGTCGGCGAGCAAGATGGCCGTGCGTTCATAGCGATGGAATATCTGGATGGGCTAACGCTGAAGCACATGATCGCAAACCGTGCGTTGGAAAACGAGACGCTTTTTTCGCTGGCGATTGAGATTGCGGACGCACTGGATGCGGCCCACACTGCCGGCATTGTTCATCGGGACATTAAGCCGGGGAACATTCTGGTGACGAAACGCGGTCACGCCAAGGTGCTTGATTTCGGTCTGGCGAAAATCGATCCGCGGCAGGCGAAGACCGGGGATGGTTCGAACGACCCTACGCTCGACGCGAAGGACTTGACCACCACCGGCAGCACCTTGGGTACGGTTGCATACATGTCGCCGGAACAAGTCGCGGGCAAGCCGCTGGATGGGCGCACGGACCTCTTCTCTTTAGGGGCGACGCTCTACGAGATGGCCACCGGCCAAACGCCTTTTGAGCGCGAAACGACAGGAGCCACGTTTGGGGCGATCTTGCATGAAGCGCCAATGCCGCCTGCTGAGCTCAACCCGAAGCTATCCCCTCGACTGCAGGAGATCATCAACAAGAGTTTGGAGAAGGACCGGAACCTGCGATACCAGCACGCTTCAGAGATACGAAGTGACCTGCAGCGGCTTAAACGGGACAGTGAATCGGGGCAGCTACCGATCACGGGCGCAGGCAGCGCACCAACGACGCCGAGATCAAGGACCCGTTGGATGACAGTCGCGTCTGTCATTGCAATACTGAGCGTGTGCGCGGCCATTGCGATGTGGCTGACCCGCGCTCAAAAGGTGCAAGCACTGAGTGCAACCGACACTGTGGTTCTTGCCGATTTCAGCAACATGACTGGCGATTCGGTTTTTGACGATACGCTCCGGCAAGGTCTCGATGTGCAACTTGAACAGTCGCCATTCCTGAGCATCGTCTCCAATGAGCGCATGCGGCAAACTCTTCGCCTCATGAATCAGCCGCCCGATGCCCGGCTTACGCCCGCTATTGCCCGCGACCTTTGCCAGCGACTCGGAAGCAAAGTATATATCGCGGGCTCGATTGCAAGTCTGGGTCGTGATTACGTGATTGCTCTGCACGCGGTAAATTGCGTGACCGGAGATTCGCTGGCACAAGAGCAGGAGCAGGCGGCGGGAAAGGAAAAAGTGCTCGACGCAATGAGTCGGGCAGCCACAGATCTACGAAAGAAACTTGGCGAATCGCTCAATTCGGTGCTGAAGTTTGATACGCCCATCGAGGCAACTACGTCGTCGCTTGAGGCGTTGAAGGCTTTCAGCGTGGCGAGCAAAGGTGAAGAAGCAGAAGCGGTGCCGGCCCTTCAGCGTGCGGTGAAACTGGATCCCAACTTCGCATCTGCTTATGCAGCGCTCGGCATCTGGTATTCGAATCTGGGGGAGAACGGCCAAGCCAGAGAAGCTATCGGCAAAGCATACGCACTGCGGGACAAAGTGAGCGAAAGAGAAAAATACCGCATTTCTGGCGCCTACTACACCTACGTTACTGGTGAAGTAGAAAAAGCAAATCGAGCATACATAGAGTTTGCACAGGCTTATCCGAGGGACTCGTTTTCGCGGAGCAACCTGGGCGCAAATTACGTGATGCTGGGCCAGTATGAAAATGCGGTAGCGCCCATCTCGGAAACAATACGATTGCGGCCGGACGACGGTGTTGCTTACGCGAACCTCATGTTGGTGGATATGGGACTGGATCGACTGAACGACGCAAAGGCAATCTACGAACAGGCCCTGGCGCACAGAATCGATGAGGTCTATCTGCATCAAGCGCGCTACTTGCTCGCTTTTCGGCAGGGCGACACGGCAGAGATGGAGAAACAGACCGCGTGGGGTCGGGGCAAAGCTGGGATCGAGGACGCATTTTTGTCGATGCAGTCGGATACAGAAGCGTCGTTCGGGCACCTGGAACAATCTCTGGGACTTTCCCGCCGGGCCGTGGAACTGGCAAAGCATGCAGGCTCGAAAGAAACGGCAGCGTTGTGGCAGGTCAATGCGGCACTGCGCGAAGCGGAGTTCGGCAATCTTGTTGCAGCCAAACAGGGCGTGAGAGAAGCTCTGGCATTAGCGCCGGGCCACGACATCAAGATTCTGGCAGGTCTTGTGCTGGCGCGGACTGGCGACGAACGCGGTGCAGAGAAACTGGCGGCCGAGTTGGAGAAGAGTGATCCATCAAGTACGGTCCTGATGAACTACTGGCTGCCAGTGATACGATCCGCCATCCAATTCAAACAAGGGCATGCGGCAAGGGCCGTGAGTGTCTTGGAAGATGCTGCTCCATTCGAACTGGGTAATCCGAGTCCTTTCGGGAACCTTTACCCAATTTATTTGCGTGGGCAAGCGTATCTGCTGGGGCAAAACGGACGCGCTGCGGCGGGCGAGTTTCAGAAGATTATCGATCATTCCGGCATCGTGTTGAACTATCCGACTGGTGCGCTTGCTTTTGTGCAACTCGGGCGAGCCGAAGCGATGAGCGGCGACATGGGAAAGGCAAAATCGGCCTACCAAGATTTCTTTGCGTTATGGAAAAGCGCCGACACCAACATTCCCATCCTGAAAGAAGCCAAAGCAGAGTACGCAAAGCTGCAATAATTCGCGAAGGGCCTTCTTTCCCATACCTCCTGTTTACCGATAGGTAACAAGACCAGATGTTTACATTCAAATCCCCGGTCGCGAGTCGATGAGTGTAATCGGGATATTACGTCTGCGCGTCCAACGGAAAGCCTGCATCCGCCAAACCCCCCTTGCACCGGGGCCTGGAATGTTCCTGGCGCTTCGCTAAACTTCGTCAGGTGGATTGGCTCCGCGAGGGAGTCCCTTTGCCGAGGCCTCGGCTCCAGGTGGTTCACGGAACGGTTCCACCGAAATGCGCTCGTAACACACTTCCAGCACGGTCAGGTATTCTGTACCGCCCGGCGCTTGAAGGACTACGCGGTCGCCCGCCGCCGACTTCATCAACGCGCGCCCCAGAGGCGACACCCAACTGATGTGGTTGCGGTTGAGATCGACCTCGTCGGTGCCCACGATGCTCACCACTCGCTCCGCTCCCGCGGCATTGGCATAGCGCACGGTCGCTCCGAAGAATGCCCTCGTCGCCGCCTGCCCCGCTCTCGGAGTTTCCGGGTCCACCACTTCCGCGGCTTCGATTCGCTTCGTGAGAAAGCGAATCCGCCCATCGATCTGCCGCAGCCGCCGCTTGCCGTACTGATAGTCGGCGTTTTCACTGCGATCGCCGTTGCTCGCAGCCCACGCCACCACCTCCGTCACGGCCGGGCGTTCCCTGGTGAGCAGAAACCGGTGCTCATCTTTGAGGCGCTGCAGCCCGCTCGGCGTTATGTAGTTCTTGCCTGGCGTCGCGGGCTCGTCCGCTTGCGGTTTTCTTGTAAACCCTTTTCGCATATCTTTGTCCTTCCAGCGCGAATCAGTGGGTGCCACAAAGCTCTCAGGATGTGGATGGTGCGATGCCTGTTCATACGTTGTCGAGAGCAGTATTGTGAGTTGTTGCGATCTATGCAGCCAACTCGAACACATCATTCGCGCTGCTGTTTTATTGCGAGGAGACCGGGATATCCATGTAAATCTCTTCTCCCGATTCAAGGCGCACGGGAGTGTCAAACGGTCGGTGCGCACTCGACTCCCGGGACGTACCTGTCACCATCAGTATTAGATCCTTCCTTGGCGGCAAAAGCACACGAAACTGACCATCAGCCAAAATCTCGTGGCCATTGCCATCTTCATCGATGAAAGTTAAGAGCGCTTTCGTAGGAGCACCGCTATCAGCGTCGATGACTTGTCCGACAACCGCACCGGCCTTTTCGCTCAATGTCATTTTGACCGTTGCTGAGTTATGACGTTTGGTGAGAACAACCTTTGGACCTTCGGACTTTGAGTCCGCGTAAAAGACTTTAAACGGGTCAAGGTAGCCATCTTCATCTTTTTGCGAATAGAGCTTATATGCTCCCAAACGGAAGCCTCCGCGAAAATCGAACTCCCCATTCCTGTCCGTCTTGACCGACCGGGGCTTGATGTCATCGAAAGCGAGGTACTGCGGAACTGCATAGACCGCTGCCCCGACCACAGGTCTTCCGTTCTGATCCGTAACGACACCTTTGATCTCGCCGTTAGGGTGATCCTTTGTCTGGGAGTGCGCGGGCAGAGTTGCCACGATCAGGGCCAAGGCGAAAAGATGCTTCATCATGCCCTCCTGAGGAGATCGATTATACCGTGGCTCTAAACAGCGTTCTCAAGATTACTATTCTCAGTTGACACGAGAATCACCAACGTCCCGGGTTTAACCGCGATCAGTTCATCGGGATTGTTTCTCGCAGGCAATAAAGTCAACAAATACGGAACTGACGTGGGTTTCATCCGTCACGGCAACAGCGGATCCACCTTCCAGTGCAACAGTGGTGAGACCGTCGCTCTGGGCGTGAATGACTCCGGTCGAGCCGTGGGGTTTTACGGCTATATCGGAGATCAGTTCGTCGATGGGTTCATATGGACGCCGACTAAGCCCCGCTAGCACCAGTGAGGGTCTTCAGTATCACTGCTCCTGAATGCATGCACGCATTGTCTTTCATTCAGGCTCAACAGGTACTGGACCTTATTCTGCCTGCGGACGTGCACCTCGAACTACTTATTTACCACCTGCGCCACCTTCGGTGATTTGCTCGAGGCGTAGTTGTTGTCGCCGTCGTAGGTTGCGATGATGTTGTGCTTCCCGGCTTTGAGCGCAGTGGTGCTGACCGCTGCCGTGCCCCCACTAAGGGCCGCCGTTCCGAGTATTACTTTGCTGCCTTGTCCGATCGTGACCTGTTCGCCATCCGGCGGAACGCCGAAAACCGAACTTACATTCGCTGTAAACGTCACGTTCTGGCCCACCGTCGATGGATTGGACGAAGAGGTCAACCCCACATGCATGACCGGCGAGTAGAGCCGTTCTCCGAGCCCAAGGAACAGGCCGGCATCGCTTAGAGTTCCTTGAGTCGGGATCTTATTGCCATTCCCCGCGAACGCCTCAATGCCGGTTGGACCCCATATGAAAATGTTTCCATAGTAAACCAGCATCTGGTCGTGATTGTTGAAGCCGAAGGGGAAATGCTGCGCCCCGTAGGGAAGGCCGAGATCGACCAAGCCAGTCGCGCTCGACCAGTAGAAGGTATCGTACAGTGGGCCGCTGCCGCGTTTCGGACCCGGGTGTCCGGAATAGCCCGTCATGTGGCCAGCCGAATTAACATATGAGACCGCGCTAAACGTGTCTCCCGACAATGTGCCGAGATCATGGACTACGCCGTCGGCTGTCCACACGGTGGCATGCTGCGATCCGTCGGCAAAAAAAGACGACCCGCCAATAATGCCGTTATTGCCAACGCCAACCAGCGACGAGCTGACACCAAGATTCGGCAGGGCCTGAATGCCATTGGAAGCGGTCCATTGAAATACCTTCCCCATCTCTCCGGCGCCCACGACTTCACCGCTGTCATTGAGAGCCACTGCGCCGCTATTTGAATCTCCCGGGAGAGTTCCAAGATCGACCATGCCCGCGCTGCTCGACCAAAAGAAGGCATGGCTAACCGAGCCGTCAGCGCTCGAGCTATTGCCGGCCACTTGCCCCGAAGCATTGACCGCCACGGCTCCGCTGTTACCTCCAAGAACGGATCCCAGATCCTGCATACCGCCGCTTGCCGTCCAAAGGAATGCGTGAAAGGTGCCGTCTGCCAGTCGGGAGCTTCCAACCACCGCTCCTGCTGCATTACTTGCAACCGCGGCTGTCGAGCCCCCGCCAAGGCTGCCCAAACTCTGAGTACCGCCAGTCCGCGTCCAGATGGAACCTCCGGCCAAAACGATTCCCGAAGGGTTGATGGCAGTACCCGTGACACCGAGTATGTACTCGTAGTCGTTGTTATTCTGAGATTCAGGTGATTTCGTCTGCGCGAAAAGCTGAGTGGTCAAGCAGAACACAAATACGAGCAGCGCAGAGATCTTTTGCTTATGCATACGATTCTCCCGGGAGGCGGTTGGATCCGAAAGCGGATCGCTCTTGCTGAGCCGAAAACTTCAGTCGAAAACGACAGGGTCTCCGTCTTTGCACTCGCTGTGACGCGAAAAGGGGGGAGCAAATCAGGCACGGGTAACTTAGCATCGGCGGCACGGAGTGTCAACTTAAGAAGCCGGTAATCAGGCTACACTCAGAACCCTAAATCTGCGTGTGGTCTAACGGTCGTACATCTCGTAGTGCATTGAGCGCGGTTCCAATTCCAGCAGGAAATCCTTGTCGAAGTCGTAGTATTTCGCCACGCTGTTGTCCTTGCCAGCAAAGGCGCAAATCGCCTCCTCTGACTCCCAAAAGGTGACCATCAGGAAATGTGCCGTATTGCCTTCGATCCGGCGCAGCGCATACGCGCCCTTGTTGCCGGGAATAGATTGGTAATCCGGGATCGCAACAGTTCGCATCAGGTTCAGGTATTCGTCGCTCTTGGCTGCCGGGGTCGCGCCATGCCAGATTCGCGTGATCATGTGGAACTCCGTTCTTGGTTGCGTGCCTAAACCCCGATCTGTTCACAACTTTCTCGAAGGGACACGGGGTAATTCCTGGAATCCCACTCCAGCCCACAAAACGCGCAAGGGTGGGGCATCCGTCTTTCTCTGGCCTTCAAAAGGTGAATCTCTATTGTCTTATTCTTGGGTTTACCGCTGAGTACAGTAAGTCCGTCAGAAAATTCACCGCGACGTACGTTAGACCAATTGCCAGGATGCAGCCTTGCACGAGGTAGTAGTCGCGATTCGAAATTGCCTGGATTGTCAGACGTCCTATGCCCGGCCACGAGAAGATTGTTTCGGTCACGATGGCCCCGGCTAAAAGCGCTCCGAATTGGAGGCCCAGGACTGTGATAATGGGGATCATGGCATTGCGCAGTGCGTGGCGATAGACGACCGTTTTTTCCGACAGGCCTTTGGCGCGCGCGGTGCGGATGTAATCCTGCCCTAACTCTTCGAGCATGGAGGTGCGGACCATCCGCGTGAGGATCGCGGCCAACGCGCCTCCCATGGTGATCGCCGGAAGAACAAGGTGAGCAAAGGTTCCGGAACCGGAGACGGGGAGCCATCCTAGCTTCACCGCGAAGAACAGAATCAGGATTGGTCCGAGTGCGAAGTTTGGGAACGAGAGACCGAAGAGACTGACTACGCTGAGCGCGCGGTCATCCCACAGGTTGCGGCGTTGGGCGGAACGCACTCCGGCTGGGATGGCAAGGATAATCGCTACGAATAAGGATGCGAGCGTGAGTTGCAGGGTAAATGGGTAGCGTTGCGCGATGAGTTTGGTAACGCTTTGGTTGAAGCGAAGCGATTTGCCGAGGTCTCCGTGGAGGACCCCTTTCCAGTAATTCAAATATTGTTGGCCAATCGGGACGTCGAGTCCGTAGGCATGTCGGGCGGCCTGGATGTCCGCGGAAGCGGCGCCTTCTCCGAGCATTTGTTGGATGGGGTCGCCCGGGACGAAGTGGATCAACAGGAAGACGGTAGAGACCACAAGCCAGATGACTGGGAGAGTGTAGAGAACGCGGGTTAGGAGGTAGCGAGGCATCGAGACCGTTCTCAGTTCCCAATTCCTAGTTGCCAGTCCGACATGTTGGCCCGAACCATTTCCCTCATTGTTCCCTCTTGACTCTGCGAAACATCAATCGCTTGCTTTTTGCGCGGATGCGGCTGGGGCGGTCGATGACGGCGCAGGCTCCACTCGCACTGGCTCGATTCGCACCTGGGCTACTCGGTACACATCCATTCTTTCTACTACGAATCGGCGGCCTTCGAATTCGAATGAGTCACCCGCGGTGGGCATTTTTTGCAGACGCGAAAGAACGAATCCGGCGAGGGTTTCGAAACCTTCATCCTGTGGAAGGACGACGTCGTATTGGCTTTCGAGGTCGCGAATGTTCATGGCTCCGTCGAGAACTAAAGGTGCGTTGGCATCGGCTACAGGTTGGGCCGAGGCGACGTCGAATTCATCTTCGAGTTCTCCCACTAGTTGCTCGAGAACATCCTCGACCGTAATGACGCCCGCGGTTGATCCGAACTCATCGACGACCATCGCCAGGTGACGCTTGCGGTGCTGGAATTCTATGAGCAACTCGAAGAGCGACTTGGTTTCCGGGACAACCAGCACATCGTGCAGAATGTGCCCGATTTTCATCTGAGAGATGCGGGTGGCTGCGGAAGTAACGCCGGCCTGGCTGAGGCGCAGGCGCATCCAGCGCATCAGGTCTTTGGCATAGAGTACACCGACGATATGTTCGGGACCGCGCTGCGGATCGTAGACGGGGATGCGCGAGTGCTGCTCGTCGACGACGCGCGAGAGCGCTTCTTCAAGTGTGAGATCCGAAGGCAAAGAGAAGATGCGGGTGCGCGGCACCATGACCTGGCGCGCGGTGATGTTATCAAGGTCGAGTGCGTTCAACAGCATTTCTTCCTGGGCGGAGGAAAGCTGGCCCGAGGTGCGTGCGGCGCTCACGATAAGGCGCAACTCGTCGGGCGAGTGGACGGAGCCGGCGCGGATTTCATTGGTTCCGAAGGAACGGAGAACAAAACCGGCAGCACGGCTCATAAAGGCGGTGAGCGGCGCGGACAGAGTAAGGAAAACATCCATGGGCGCGGCGACGGCCAGGGCCACGCGTTCGGCGCGCTGCAACGCGAGCGACTTGGGAACGAGTTCTCCCAGGATGACGTGCAGGCTGGTAATGAGGACGAAGGCGACGCCGACCGCGATCGCGTGCGCGTAAATTATGGCGTGCGGAATACTTCCGATCCAGTTTTCGAAGAGGCGCGCCAGCACGGGCTCGCCCAGCCATCCGAGGGAGAGGCTGGTGACGGTGATTCCGAGTTGAACGCCGTTCACGACGCGGCTGAGTTGCTGGTGGAGTTTGAGGACAGTGCGGGCGCCGACGCGGTGGGTTTCGATGAGCTGCTGAATGCGGGTTTCGCGCACGCTGACCAGCGCGAATTCGGCTGCGGCAAAGAAAGCATTGGCCGCTACCAGAAGCAGGATGACAAACACCCGCAGCAGCACGAATGCAATCATGGAATGGTAATTCTAACATTTTAAAGGGATTCGAATCGCCGGAATGGCAAATCTACGGGTATTCGAGAACCTTCCGCAACGACCGTAATGCCATGGATCGCAAGGGCTTATTTTGTCCGCATAACGTAAATCCCCGGCCGTCGATCTCATCTTGGGAAACCGTCCCGCGTTACAATCTGCATTGAACCCCTTGTTGACTATCCTTGAAGCGGCAGCTTTCTTTTTCCGGGCTGAGCGGTCTAACTGCCTGTGAGAGAAGGAACGAACGGTCGCCGCACAAACGAGCGCCAGGAATTTTCCAGGAACTATTCCGATGTTCCTCGCGTAACAACAGATGAATGCCGGTTCTACAGTTTCAATCTAAGCAGGAGGCAGTCGTGAACGGTAACGGTAACGGCAAAAACAAGAAGCGCCGCAGAAGGATCATCTATGGCGTAATCGCGGTGGTTGTGCTCTTGGTTGTAGTAGGCGGAGTAATCGCGGCGACCAGCGGCGGAACGAAGATCGATCCTTCGAAACTGGCGAAGGTTGAAAAGGGCGATCTGGCGAAGAGCGTCGTTGCAACCGGCAAAATCTGGCCGATCACGCAGGTCGAAGTGAAATCCAAGGCCACCGGCATCGTGAAGAAGCTCTACGTCGAATACGGCGATCGCGTGAAGAAGGGACAATTGCTTGCGGAACTCGACCGGGACGAGATGCAGGCCCAGGTGGCCCAGGCAAGCGCGCAACTGGAGGCGTCCGAAGCCAGCCTGGGCAGCACACGCGCCGACCTGGAGCGCGCCAAAGTGGATGCGGAGAGCCCCGATCTTCCAATGTTGAAGCGCGCCTATGATCGGGCCGTGGGCATGGCGAAAGAGGGAGTGGTATCAGCCTCCGCGCTGGACGACGCACAGAAGGCATACGTATTGGCGCAGAACAAACAGAACGTCGCCAAGGCACAGTTGCAGGTTTTGCAGGCCAAGATCGGCCAGGCGCAGGGTCAGTTGGCGCGGGATCGCGCGACCCTGAAACAACTTGAAGAACAGCTCGGGTACACCACGATCGAGTCTCCACTGGATGGCATCGTTCTATCGCGCGACGTCGAAATTGGCGACGCGGTGAGTTCCATCCTGGTGCTGGGTTCGTCGGCTACTCTCGTCATGACGCTGGGCGATACCAGCGAAGTCTACGTCAAAGGCAAAGTGGACGAGAGCGATATCGGCAAAGTTTATTTGGGACAGCCGGCGCGCATCAAAGTGGAATCGTTCAAGGACAAGACGTTCACCGGAAAGGTTACGAAGATTTCTCCGATGGGCGTTGAAAAAGATAACGTGACCACGTTCGAAGTACGCGTCTCCATCAATAATCCCGAGGGCGTGCTGAAGGCGATGATGACCGCGAATGCGGAGATCATCCTCGAAGAACACAAGAACGTGCTGCAGATTCCGGAAGGCGCGATTATCTACGACAAGGATAAGAATGCGTCCGTCGAAGTTCCCGATCCAAAGGCGAAGGAAGGCAAGAAGAAGCTGGCGGTGAATATCGGGATTTCAAACGGCGCGAAGACGGAATTGCTCAAAGGGCTGAAAGAAGGCGACCAGGTTGTGCTGCAGTAGGGCTGACAGGCTCTAGGCTTTGGGCTGTGGGCCCTTGGCATTCGGGCTTCGTCGTTAACGGAAAGATTGGAAGTTCGAGTTCCAGACGTGAATTTTGATACTCAAATTATGGAGCGGCTCGCTATGAAAAAGACTTTTGGAAATCGGTTCGGTGTTCTGCTGGCGGCAGTGCTCGTTACCGCGTTGCCGAGTTTCGCTTCGGTCGCGGGAACTTTTGACCGGTCGTTCCAGGTGAGCGGGCCGGTTGATCTTGAAGTGCTGAGCCGTTCGGGCGACATTACCGTGCGAAACGGATCGGCGGGAACCGTTTCAATTCACGGCAAGATTCATGTGAGCGATTCCTGGTTTGGCGGAGGACGCAAGGAAGAAGTGCAGCAGATTCAGAACAATCCTCCGCTTCGCCAGAGCGGAAACAGCATCCGGATCGATTACGTCAACGTCAACAATATCTCCGTCGACTACGAAATTACGGTTCCCGAAAACACCGCGATTCGAGCCCACACGGGAAGCGGCGACCAGGATGTGCAGGGCCTGAAAGGCAACGTCGATCTGGAGAGCGGCTCGGGCGATATGAAGGTGTATCGACTGACCGGGGACCTGCATTTCCAGACGGGATCGGGCAACGTCCGCGGGCATGAATTGGCAGGTCCGGTGCGCGCCAAGGCGGGCAGCGGCGATATTGAAATTGATGAGACGAGCCAGGGGGACGTCGATATCCGCACGGGCTCGGGCAATATCACGGTGAAAGGAATCAATGGCGGCTTCCGCGCGGAGGCGGGAAGCGGCGACATTCACGGTCAGGGCATGCCGAAGAATCTGTGGAGCATTCGCACAGGGTCGGGCAACGTGACGTTGAATGTGCCGTCGGACGCGGCTTTCGATGTGGACATCTCTTCGAGCTCCGGCTCGGTGACGATGGGACACCCGGTGCAGACAACCATTCAGGGGCGCGTACAGGAATCGCGTAAGAGTGTAGTCGGCAAGGTTCGCGGCGGCGGTCCAGCGCTATCGGTCCACACAGGATCGGGCGACATTCAAGTCGACTAACCAGAAGCAACGATCAACATCAGCCCGGCGTTGCACTTTGTGCTCGCCGGGATTTTTTTGCCTTCTGCGTTGGCCCTTCTGAGATTCGTTTGGTCCCACTCAGATCAAGTTTCTAACCGCTGTGAGCCGATTTCCGGATTTCGAAACACTCCTTACTTTTCCGCTTGACATCAATAGGAACCGGGGTAAGATTCCGCCTCCAAGGGAATGGCCTCTTCGTTTCCCTTGCAATAAACAGCCTTCCCCCGTCCCCCGTTCTCGAACGAATCCGAGACTGATTTCTTTACTCCCGTTGTCTGCGAGGACATATGCCGGACGTCCGACAGATCATCACCTGGGAGATACAACTCTTCCTGCTGGTGCTGGCTGGCATTGTTCTGGCGCAACTCTTCACCGGCCAGATCAGCACGAAAAATCTTTTGTATGGACGAAAGAACGATACTGGCGAGCCGATCCCCGGCACTACCTGCCGAAAAAAAGACGACACCTTATATTTCAGTCCGGAACGAGTTCAGTTGTTGCTCTTTACGATCAGCGCGGCCTTTTACTATCTCACGCAAGTGTTGAATAACCCGAGCCCGGGCACCTTCCCTCCTCTTCCCACATCGTGGCCGGCAGTTCTCGGAGGGAGTAATGCCCTTTACCTTGGGGGCAAGGCGTATTCGAGGCTTTGGAACAACCAGGGAAATTCGCAAAGGTGAAAAAGGAGAATAGCGATGGCGACCCTCACCCTGATTTGCGGGTATTTGATCTGCGGGCTCGTAGGATTTCTCGGCATTGCTGTCTTGTGGAAGATCCTCGACGGGACCATTGACCTCTCACGCCTGATCAGTGAGGCGAATGGCGACGCCAGCATGGGACGCTTTCAGTTTCTGGTCTTCACCTTCGTGATTTCGCTCAGCCTTTTCCTCGTCATCGTGGCAGGAAAGGATGGAAAGGGAGTGCCGGCGTTTCCGGACTCGATTCCGGGCGGAATCCTGACGTTGCTTGGGATCAGCGGCAGTTCCTACGCCGTTGGTAAGGCGATTCAATTCTCCGATCCGGCAGGAATTGAGGATCGGCCTGTAACCGTGACGATTACTCCGACGGATGTAGTCGTTAATTACGGCGAGACTTTTCAGTTCACGGCGACCGTGGCGCGCAAACCGGATGCGAAGGTGAAGTGGGAAGTTACACCCGGACGAGGATCGATCGATCCGGATACTGGTCTTTACAGAGCTCCGGCAAGATCTGCGGCCGTTCCCGCCGTCCACGTGGCGGCGCCCGCCCCCGGCGTTGCGCCCGCCGCGCCTGTTCCAACCGCGCAACATGCAACGGTGAAAGCTACCTGTATTGATTTCGCTGATGTGAGCGATGTGGCGGTCATCACATTAGTGTGAGGGCATCAATGCGGACTCGCGGAAGCACGACTGTTCGAACCTCGACGACGGCGTCGACCCGACGGCGGCGGCTGACGACGGCCGCTACCATGTTGCCACTTGCACTCGGCCTTGCCAGCAACATCTCGACACCTTCAACCACTTCGCAAGCGCGCCACAAGGCGAGCAGCGCAACCACGGCCAGCTTTCCTTCCTGCACGCTGCCCTTCGATTCCATCAAGCAGCATCATCCGATCGACGATACATGCTTCGCGGACGGCGCAGCTCAGGCCAACACTCCGCAGTCAGCGCAGAACGACGCGAAGAACAATTTCTGCTCGACTGGCACGCCCACCAATATCAGCTTCGATGTCCTGCATCAATTGCAGGCAGACGTTTCAAAACCGGGCAGCGGCGTGACCTTCGGAAGCGACGCGCAACTGCCCAAAGACCGCTCCGTTCTCCGCAATCTGCCGACGGCGGCGGGCACATTCAGCGAAGGGATGGTAGTTCGTCTGGCGGCCTACGTGATGGACGCGCACTATTCCAACCTTGGTTCCGGAGAGAGCGTGAACTGCAAGAAACCCGACCAGGAGAGCAACGACATCCACATCCCGCTCGTCGACAATGCCAAGGAAACGGACGAATGCAACAGTGTAACGGCAGAGATGAGCCCGCACTTCCGGCCCGCCATTTGGGATCCCACCAATCTAAATCAGAAGAATGCCCACCTCTACCGCTTCACGGGTCAGCTTTTCTTTGATGGCAGCCACCGCCCGTGTGCGGGCGGAAAAGGCAGTCCGAAACGCTCTTCGCTGTGGGAGATCCATCCTGTTTATATGCTCGAAATTTGCGGCGATCCGGCCAATAACTGCAAGGTAGACAGTGACGAAAACTGGATCTCTTTCGCGGAAGAGATGGGTGCGAGCGAGACCCGTCTGTGGCTGCCCGATGAGATCTCAAGCGAGTTTGGGGTTCATACGAGGCGACCAAGCCCGTAGCCGAGCGGTTACCGTCTCTTCTGATCGTTATCTTGACGTTCCTCGTGTGACCCTTGATACTGCGGTTGGCTCCCTTAAATTTTTATGACGAGGTAAGAATTGTCACGTCCCGCGATCATCACTCTCACTACTGATTTTGGACTTAACGACCATTTTATCGGCGCCATGAAGGGCGTCATACTGGAGACGACGCCCGATGCGCAAATTATCGACATCAGCCATGCCGTGCAGCCTTTCGACATTCTGGATGGCGCGCTGACCATCTCCCAGGCCTATTCTTATTACCCGTCGGGGACGGTACACATGGTCATTGTCGATCCGGGAGTCGGAACCGCCCGGCGTCCAATCATTCTGACCGGCGACCGCCATCTGTTTGTGGCTCCCGATAACGGAGTGCTTTCCCTGATCTACGATCGCGAGAAGAGGCTCTCGGTCCGGCACGTCACGGCCGAGCATTACTTTCTTCAACCGCGCAGCAACACCTTTCATGGGCGCGATATTTTTTCTCCGGTTGCCGCTTTCCTGGCCAAGGGAGTCGATACTGACCGCTTTGGCGAGGAAATCACCGACTACGTCCGCTTCGCCGCGCCTCGTCCAAAGCCAGTCGACGAGCGAACGCTTCGCGGCATCGTGCTGAAGGTGGATCGCTTCGGCAATCTGATTACGAACATCACCGCAACCGACCTTCCGAAGCTGTTTGAAGCGAACCCGCCGCCATTCAAAATCACGGTGGGGGGCAAAGGTCAGATTACGCGGATCTGCACAAACTATGCCGAAGGCGGCCCGGGCGAGGCTTTTGCAATTCTCGGGAGCATGGGATTTCTGGAAATTGCGACGAATCGCGGATCGGCTTCTCAAACGCTGGGGGCGGGCAAGGGCAGCGAAGTCAGTGTGGTGCTGGAAGCGCGCTGATAGGTTTGAGGTCCAGTGGCTGAAGAACTCCCCGTGTGGCGCGGGCATTCCTGCCCGCGAAAATGCCAGCCGTGGAACGGAAATACTGTTACTTCCTAATCTTTCACGGCCTGATCGGTAATCTCCAGGCCTTTGTCGATGATCGCGAAAGCCTCGCGCAACTGCTCCTCGTTAATGCAAAGCGGAGGGTTGGTGTAGAACGAATTCCAGCGGACGATGGTGTAGAGACCCTTTTCGCGGAAGAACTTTCCAAGCGCCCCCATTTCCTCGCTGGTGCCATTAAAGGGAGCCATTGGCTGGCGCGTCTTCTGGCTCCGAACAAGTTCCATGATTCCGAATAATCCGATCGAACGCACTGCGCCGACCGAGCGATGCTTTTTCTGCAAGTCGGCGCCGAGCGTCTTCATGATGGCGCCCATCTTGCGTGCGTTCTCAATCAGGTTGTCTTCTTCGTAGACGCGGATAGTCGCCAGCGCCGTCGCGCATCCCATGGGATGTGAGTTGTAGGTCAGGCCTCCGTAGAAAACCTTGTCCTGAAAATACTGCGCGATGTGATGGCGCATGCCAACCGCTCCCAGCGCGATGTAGCTGCTGGTGAGGCCCTTCGCCATGCAGATGAGATCAGGCACCACCTTCCAGTGGTCGATCGCAAACCATTCGCCGGTGCGTCCAAAGCCGGCCATCACTTCGTCGGCAATCATCAGAATCCCGTACTTATCGCACAGCTTGCGCACACCTTGCATGTAGCCGTCGGGCGGAATGAGTATGCCGTTTGTGCCGACGACGGTCTCCAGAATAAACGCAGCGATCGTCTGCGGGCCCTCAAGCTGAATGGTCTCCTCAATCATCGCGAGAGACGACTCGGCAGACTCCCAGCCGCGCTCGATGCCATGATAGGGGTCGAGCACGCGAACAACGCCCGGGATACCGGGCTCAGCGGCCCATCTGCGGGGATCGCCGGTAAGGCTGATGGCGCCCGCGGTGGCGCCATGGTAGGAGCGGTAGCGGGCGATAATTTTATGGCGTCCGGTAAAGAAGCGGGCGAGCTTGATGGCATTCTCGTTGGCTTCGGCGCCGCCGTTCGTGAAGAAGAAGGTATCGATGTCGCCGGGCGTAATTTCCGCAAGCTTCTGACCGAGGCGGGCACGAGCTTCCGTTGCCATGAAAGGGTTGGCGTAGCAGAGTGTCGCGGCCTGTTCGTTAATGGCTTGGAGAACGCGTTCGTCACCGTGGCCGATGTTGACTGACATCAACTGGCTATTGAAATCGATGAAGCGCTTCCCTTCCGGCGTCCAAAAATAAATGCCCTTCGCGCGAGCGACCGGAATGGGATCAACCTTCGACTGAGCCGACCACTCAAACAACGTGTGCTTTTTTGTGAGGTCAACAATTTCCTGTCCAGTCATCGTGGGAGTCGCAGTCGCGGTGGTCATGCAATCCTCTTTCTTTGCTTTGATAAAAATCTTTTATACGTGCTGTTCCGTCAGAGCAGTTTTCTTTTCGGCAACATGCGCCAAAGCCGCTTCGAGGACGTCCATTGCCTCATCCATTTGTGCGTCGGTCACAACAAGTGGCATCAGCAGGCGTATCACGTTTCCGTACGAACCTGCAGTGATCAACACGAGGCCATGCTCATAACAATATTGTGACACTTGCTTCGTCTCTTCGTCAGCCGGCTGACGAGTCGCTTTGGAACGAACAAGTTCAAGCGCCTGCATGGCTCCGAGGCCGCGCACTTCGCCGATCAGTTCCCACTGCGATTGCCACTTGGCGGCGCGCCGGCGAAAGCGTTCTCCGAGTGCATTCGCGCGCGCACATAGATTCTCTTTCTCGATGGTCTCGAGAACGGCAAGCGCGGCTTCGCAGGCAGCAGGGTTGCCGCCAAAAGTTCCACCCAACTGGCCCGGCCCGGAGACGTCCATGATGTCGGCTCGTCCTGTAACCGCTGCCATGGGAAGGCCGCCTGTCAGCGATTTCGCCATCGTAACAATATCGGGCTCGAGCCCGAGTTGCTCGCAAGCAAACATCGAACCCGTGCGCGCGAATCCCGACTGCACTTCGTCGGCGATCACGAGGATGCCGTGCTTACGGCAAATATCAGTGAGGATCGGATAAAACTCCGGGGGAGGAGTTACGAACCCTCCTTCGCCAAGGATCGGCTCGACGATAACGGCCGCAACCGTTTCGGCGGCTACGACTCGTTTGAAAGTGTCTTCCAGGTGCTTCGCGCAATGCACCTCGCAAGAGGGATACGTCAGCGAATAGGAGCAGCGATAGCAGTAGGCGTACGGGATGCGATAAACCTCGGTCGGAAACGGCTCGAAGCCAGCCTTGTATGGATGCGTCTTGCTGGTCATGGCCATCGCCATGTAGGTCCGTCCGTGGAACGCATCTTCGAAGGCGATGATCGCAGGACGGCGCGTGTAAGCGCGCGCTATTTTGACGGCGTTTTCGGTCGCTTCCGCACCGGTGTTCACAAGCAAAGTTTTCTTCGGCCCTTTTCCCGGAACGATCGCGTTCAGCTTCTCACAGACAGCGATATAACTTTCATACGGCAGCACGTTGAAACTGGTATGCAGGAAGCGGTCAAGCTGGCGCCGGACGGCATCAACGACGGCGGGCGCGCGATGCCCGGAATTTAGGCAGCCGATCCCGCCGGCAAAATCGATCAGGCGATTGCCGTCGACATCCTCGACGACCGCGCCTTCAGCTTTTGCAACGAAGATGGGAGTGGCATGATAGGCGCCCTGCACGACGGCAGCATTCCGTCGCTTCATGAGCGCCTGCGATCGTGGCCCGGGAATCGATGTACGAAGTTGAATAGTGGACATATCAGTTCTCAGTTCTCAGTTGCGAGTCCCCGGTTCAGTTCTTAGTCAGGCAGCGTCACTTTCTTTTGGTCAAGGTTCCACTGGGAGCTGAGAACTGGGTACTGGGTACTGCTTCTCAGTACCACCCAATCGGCGATTCATTTAAATTGATGTAGACCTGCTTGGTTTCGAGATATTCCTCGATACCCCACGGTCCAAGTTCGCGTCCAAAACCGGATTGCTTGTAGCCTCCCCACGGCGCTTCGACGTAAGTCGGTTGCATGTGGTTGACCCACACGATTCCGGCGCGCAGAGATTTCACAGTCCGCATCGCTTTGAAGATGTCGCGAGTCCAGACAGCAGCGGCCAGCCCGTAAGGAGAGTCGTTTGCGATCTTGAGCGCATCCTTCTCGTCTTCAAACGGAATCACCGCAGCGACAGGACCGAAAATTTCTTCGCGTGCGATGCGTGCATTGTTGTCGACGTCATAAAAGATAGTCGGCTGCACGTAGTAGCCCTTGGCGAACTTGTCGGCGCGGCCCCCGCCCGAGGCAACCTTTGCCTCTTTCTTGCCGATGTCCAGGTACGAGAGCACGCGATCGTATTGTTCTTTGCTGACGAGCGCGCCCATTTTTGTTTCGCGCTCCATTGGCGGTCCGATTTTAATTTTCTTCGCCTTCTCGGCCATTGCTTCCACAAATTTTGAGTAGATCGATTTCTGAACGAGGATGCGGCTTCCCGCGGAGCAGACTTCTCCCTGATTGATGAACACGCCGAAGAGAGCGCCGTCGATGGCGGCCTCGAAATCGGCATCGGCAAAGAAGATGTTCGGAGACTTGCCGCCGAGCTCGAGCGTCACGCGCTTCACGGTGTCAGCAGCCTCTTTCACGATAATCTTGCCGACGGCGGCCGAGCCGGTAAACGCAATCTTGTTGACGTCGGGATGCTTGACGAGCGGCGAACCGCACGTTTCGCCGAAGCCCGTAATCACATTGACGACACCCTTAGGCAAGCCAACTTCATCGAACCACTGCGCCAGTTCTAGCGCGGTGAGCGGCGTCTGCTCGGCTGGCTTCAGCACGCACGCGCATCCGGCAGCAATCGCAGGAGCCAGTTTCCATGCGGCCATTAGCAGAGGGTAGTTCCATGGAATGATCTGCCCTGCGACGCCAACGGGCTCCTTCAGTGAAAGGCTCATCGCGTTGTCAGGCACAGGATTTACATAGCCCACAACTTTGGTGGCGAGGCCTCCGTAGTATTCGAAGCAGGTTGCGACATCGTTGATGTCGAATTCGGCTTCGACGATCGGCTTGCCGGTATTGCGGCATTCCAGTTCGGCAAGCATGCCCACGTTCTGGCGAACTTTCTCAGCGAGACGGAACAGAACGCGGCCCCGTTCCTGTGCGGTTGAGGACGCCCAGGGTCCATCTTCGAATGCGAACTTGGCGGCAGCGACGGCGCGGTTCACATCTTCGGCGCCAGCCTCGGGAACCTGCGCAATCACCTCTTCGGTCGAGGGATCGTAAACGGGGAATGTCTTGTTGCTCTTGCTCGTAACGAATTCGCCGTTGATGAACATCTGATACGTTTTGACCTCAGCTTTTACACCACCTGGCATAAGGACCTCCTGCAATAAATTCCTGAACTGCACTCTGCTTGGACGGCCAAGGTCGGCCGCCCCTACGTGGATCTAGCTCGTCCCGCTGGGCCTAACAGGAGCGGCTTTCGCGAGATGAACCTCGTTGAGCGGCTTCAACCTTCCATACACAAAAAAGAAAAATGCGGCGAGCGCCAAAAAGAACAGCGTGAAGCCGAACATTTTGGCCTCGTACTTCCAGACCGATGTGATCTGCTTGGCAGGGAAAAATGCCAGGACAATTCCAAGGGATGTTGTCACAAATCCGGAAAGCCCCGCGAAGATCAGGGTACTTCGTCCATAGCGGCCCGGTGACGAATCTCGACGAAATGCGAACTTTAGCAACGCAGCAAAAACATATAGAAATGGGACCAGCTGCAGCACCACTGCTAATGACAGCATGGTCTGGAAAGCTTCCTGCACTCCGCCCGATGCGTAGAAATTAATGACGATGAGTACGAACGAAACGACAGCCTGCACGATGAGAGCGGCGTGGGGAGTCGAATATTTTGGGTGTACTTTTCCCAACCACGACGGCATATAGGAATCGAGTCCGGCGACGAATGGAATGCGCGCCGATCCGCCCATCCATGCGGAGCCGATACCGGCAATCGAGAGGCTGAGCATGAGAGCGAATGGAGTAATGATCCACCCCACACCAACTTTGCCCGCCATGTGGCTGACGGCCTGCACGATTCCCTGAAGCACGCTGATATCGTTCTTTCCCACCGCGATCAGCAGCGTCAATGTCGCGCCAATGTAGAGAGCGCCTGAAATCAGACCTCCCCAGGCAACGGCGGGAGGCAGGGTCTTTTGTGGATCGCGAATTTCATCACCCATGACGGACGCGAGTTCGAGTCCGACAAGACCAAAACAAATCACGCCAAAGGAATTTAGGACGAAGCGAGGATCACGCGGGATCTGGAAATCAGCGGCCGTAACACTTGTTCCGAAGCGCGACCAGACCGTAATTCCTAGAACAATGAGCACGGCGGCAGCGACAAATGTTCCGATGGCTCCAGCATTGTTAAGCCACTTCCCCACTCCGAGGCCGACGATATTCAAAACAGTCAGCAGCACCAGCAAAGCAACCGACGCCACCATTGCGAAGATCTTGTTGTCGGCGAGTGCGGCATGGCCGGGACCGAGCGCGAACACCGAAACGCCGACGAAATAAAGCATCACGGTCGGCACGTAGAGCATGTTATTGGTCCAATAGCACCAGCCGGAGAGGAAGCCGTGAGCATCCCCAAAGACCTCCTTCGCCCACAGGTAGACGCCGCCTTCGCCGGGATAGCGATGCGCGAGTTCAATCACGGCGATGCCTTGCGGCCAGAAAAAAAGCAGAAGCGAGATGATCCAGAGCCAGACGGTGACGCCGCCATTGGCGGCGATGCTCGGGACAACGTTCAGGTTGAAGACCGCGACCACAAACAGCAACACCAGGTCAAAGCGTCCGAGAACGCGTTTGAGGTGCGGCTGGTTGTCGGCGGTGGTGGACAAAATATCTCCGTCGGTCCAGTTTCAATGTTTCAGAGTTTCAAGGTTTCAGAGTTTCAGGTTTCAAGGATGTTTGTGCCGAGGTTAAGGTACAAGGATGGAACCGAGTGTCATTGAAACCCTGCAACCTTGAAACGTTGAAACTTGTAGGGCGGACAGCCGTGTCCGCCCTACATTTGTTTAATGCGTTGCTACCGCTCCCAATCGCTCATGCTGCGCGGTTGCCAGCGAATCCGCGATATCACCGAAGGCAGCGAGATGCTGATCGATGTCGGCTTCAGAATGCTGTACCGAGATCGTCCATTGCTCATCCCACCAGTAGGGCTGAGGCATCACGCCTCGATTCACCATGCCAAACCAGTATTGCCGCCACAGGTCGATGTCAATCGCCAACCAGTCGCGATAATTCTTGATCTCAGACGGATACAACATCAGCGCGCCGTTGACCCCTGCACTCGCGATGTAAGCCTGCAGCCCGGATTTGGCAACGATTTGGCGATAGCCATCAGTTAACTTCTTGCTGAGTTTGTCGGTGTGCGCGTAGTTCGCGCGCGTCAGAACTTCGCGGAACGTCGCCAAGCCGGCCGCCATCGAAATTGGATTCGTGTTATACGTCCCGCCGTGGAATACCTTGTGGTCGGAAATCAGCTGCATCACTTTTTTATGCGCGCCGAAAGCCGCCAGCGGAAATCCGCCGCCGATTGACTTGGCGAGGCAAATCATGTCGGGCGTGACTCCGAAGTATTCTGATGCTCCTCCCCAACAAAGTTTGGCGCCGGTCTTGACTTCGTCGAAGATCAGCAAAGCGCCGTTCTTGTCGCAGAGTTCGCGAAGACCTTCAAGGAAGCCCTTCTGCGGCATGCACAGCCCAACGTTCATCATGATGGGCTCCAGGATGATAGCCGCAATCTCGTTGGGGTTTTCGCGGAATCGTCGCTCCACGGTTTCCAGATCGTTAAAGGTCGCGATCAGAACATTCGCAAGACTCGCTTTCGGTACTCCCTTGCCGCCGGAGACTGGCTTAGGATTCTTAATGTCACCCATATCGTCGTCGGGCGGATGCGGCTTCACGCTGACGAGTGCAGCATCGTGAAGTCCGTGATAGCCGCCTTCGAACTTGATGATCTTGTCGCGTCCTGTCGCCGCGCGGGCCAGACGAATCGCGTGCATGGTTGCTTCGGTGCCGCTGTTTCCAAAGCGGCACATTTCGATGGGAAAACGCGTACAGATTTCTTCCGCGAGTTCCCATTCCATGTTGTGGGGCATACCGTAGCAAGCGCCTTTGTTCAAGCGTCCTTCAACTGCCTTAACGACGGCGGGATGCGAGTGGCCGGCCATGACGGCGCCGAAACACAGATTGTGGTCGATGTATTCGTTGCCATCGAGATCGCGGAACTTGCTGCCGCGCCCTTCCGCCACAAAAATCGGATACGGATCATAAGCGCGGTAGTTGCTGGCAACACCCAGAGGCAGGCGTTTCAGGTTTTTCTTGTGGGCTTCGGCGGACTTCGGAGTACGGCGCTCGAACGCGTCGAGTTCTTTCTGCAGTGCGGGGTACATCGTGATTTCTCCAAAAATGCTCAGGCCGGATCCGAGTTCCCAGTGGCCTGTTCTTGGCCGCTGGGATAGAGGATGGGCCATTAGATTGGGCCGGGCGGCTTACCGCCCGGGTAGTCAGACACTTCATTCTAGTCTTTTGGGCTAGAAGTAAAACTTCAAGGCAAACTGCATCAACCGTGGATCCTTGACTTCAGTCACCTGGCCAAACTGCGTGCCGTCGGTGCTGTTGCCGTCGGGGTTATAGAACTGCGTGTGGTTGAAAAGATTGAATATCTCCGCACGAAATTCGAAGTGGGTGCGTTCGTTGACCGGAATGAGTTTAATCACCGAAAAATCGGTTTCGCTGATTCCAGGCCCGCAGCAGATCGTGCGGGGCGCGTTACCGATGCTCCCCAAAATTCCGTTCTCGTTGAAAATCGAGCTCTGATCAGTCGGAGTGTTGAAATAGTAGTTCCCGTTATTTTGCGGCTTCTGCCAATGGAATGGACCGACCTGATTAGGCTCGCCTGGCAGTTCGAAATCGAAGCTGTTCATCAGCTCATTGTCCGAAGAAGACGTGATTCGAATGGGAAATCCTGTCTGGTACGTTGTAATACCTGAAACAGCCCATCCGTCCAGAACTTTCCCGGCGACACCACTATATTTTCTCACCGGCAGTTCCCAGAAATAACTGATGACGAAGCGATGACGCGCATCGAAGAGTGAGGGCGCGTAGTTACGGGCGCCAGGCAACGGGTTCAAAATCCCTTCAAAGCTGGAAGCCTCGTCAATCGACTTGCTGTATGTGTAAGCGGCGGTAAATTGGAGTCCGCGTGAAAAGCGCTTGTCCAATGAAACCTGCAACGAGTTATAGGCCGAGCTGGCGATCGTGTCCTGGGCAAAGATCGAAGTAAAGACCGGAATTCCTGTGGCGGTCGGGCAACCATTGCCCGTCAAAGGGTCGCACTGCGGCGACGAATACGGGCGCAGCCCAACCAAGGTGATTCCATTGGCGCCAATGGTGGTGCCAGCGGGAATGACAGAGTGGTTCTGCGCATAAGGCAAATGCAAATCTACCGGCAGCACAGTCCCGCCGGGAATAAAGAAGGAAGCGTCCTCGGTGAACTGGGCGCAGGTCCCGTCGCCGAGAATGCTATTCAGATCAAGGCACGTCTGGGGGTTTGAGTAATTGATGTCATGGGTCGCCAGCAGGCGATGTCCTTGCGATCCCACGTAACCAACCTCCAGCTTCAGATCTCTGGCTAATTCGCGCTGGATGGTGAAGTTGTATTGCGCGGAATACTGAGTCCGCAGATGCGGCTGAAAATCGCCGTAAAGAACGATCGGCTCGAATCGCGCCCAATCCTGAGTGCTTCCCCGTTGGGGAGTGATGACTCCGCTGAACGGGTTCAAATAAGTAGTGGCACCATCCTGCCCGAGAAATGGAAGATTAAACTGCGTCTCGGAGACAACCGAACTGCCCCCGAAGGGAGGTTCAGCGCCGAACTGCGCCAGCACAAGTTGCTCGATCGGGTTATAGAAAAGTCCCCAACCCGCACGAATGCTGGTCTTGCCCGAAGTGCCTGGACTCCAGGCGATGCCGATGCGAGGCGCAAACGCCTTGTAATAGGTCGTCGTCATGCCAGCGGGAACACCCGGGTCCCCCGGAACGACCAATCCAACCGCGTCTTGTGACGTGCAATCTGTGTTGGGACCTCCACAAGGGAAGACGGAAGACGATTGCCCAGGACGGAACGTCTGCACGTGCTGTGCCTTATCCGCCAGCGGAGTATTCAACTCCCATCGCAGCCCGTAATTTAATGTCAGATTCGGCCTTATTTTCCAACTGTCCTGCGCATACAAATAGAGTCCGGTATTGCGAATGTTCTCGTTTTGGGGTGAGCCCTGTCCGAAGGTGTCGGGAAGCCCCAACAGGAAATTAGGGAACAGATTACCCGACCCTGTGTCGTTCGGTCCGCCCCCAAAATAGCTGAACTCTCCGTTCACATTGAAGTAGTAGAACTGGTTAAACTGCTGGCGCCGAACGTCCACACCAAATTTCATGGAGTGATTGCCGGAAATCTTGGTTAGGCTGTCGGCCCACTGAAACGAATTCCCGGCCTGGGGCAGTTCCCCTTCCCAGTTATTGCCAATGGAAAACCCTCCTGAAATGGTGATGAAGGGAAGTCCCTCGCGCTGCGCGTTAAGAAATGGATGGATACCAAACTGGCTGCCAAGAGGATCGGTGGAATTGTCTCCATAGAAACAAGGTACCGATGCCGTCAGCCAGGAAGGAGGTGGAGGACAGGAATTCTGAATCAGTTCGGTATTCGAAGGATGTTGAAACGTTAACTGGCCCTCGCGATTGAAATTAAATCGGAATTCATTCACGGTGCTGTTGTTGATCGTCCAGGTGTGAGTAATATTCCACTGCTGGAAACGTTCCTTGATGGTGTCTCCGAACCCTGGGAGACTAGCGCCGGCCAATTCGAAACTGGCAAACGGATTATTTGTGGTGTCATCGTTGAAATAGTAGTAGAAGCTCAGGTTCTGCTTGTCGTTCAACCGGTGGTCAAACTTGAGTGTCACCTGGTCGCCGCGGATGGCTTTGACCGGCACTGTGCTGACTAGAAAACCGCCGTTTGGCGCCGTCGGGACGAATTGCAAGAGATCCACTGCGGTGGGATCCATGCAGGCAAGCGGGATCTGATTGTTATTAAAAATATGCGGGACATTCGGATCGGAAGAAGTGTAGAGAGTACCCGCAGGAATTCCTCCCGGAAATCCTACGGCTTGGTCACATCCAGGCCGGCTGTCGAGGAGCTGGGGATTGTTCAGAACTGCCGTGCCTGGATTTTGAGTATCAAAGCCGCCGATATCACTAAAGTCCGCATAAGGTTGGGTTGCGCTCGGGCGTTCCGCAGTCGAAGGAACATTAACTGCCGGCGAGAGAATGCCTTGCCGCACACGTCGACCTTCGTAGCTCGCGAAGAAAAATGTCCGGTTCTTAATGATCGGACCACCGAATGTACCGCCAAACTGGTTTTGATTCGACTGCGGCTTGTCACAAGGAAGACCTTCCGCCGCGGTCAGGCAGTAATCGTTGGCATTGAGCACCTTGTTCCGGAAAAACTCGTAGGCGCTGCCATGCCAGTCATTGCTTCCTGACTTGGTCACCACGTTTACCACGGACCCCGAGTTGCGCCCGTATTCCGCATCGAAGGTGTTGGTTAGAACGCGAAACTCCTGAATGCTATCGGGAGACGGTTGGACGGTCGGCAGGTTTGCGAAGAGATCGTTCGCATCTCCTCCGTTGACGCTGAAGTTATTCGAGCGGCCGCGGCCTCCATTTACGGACACTGCACCGGGGCTATCGCTTCCGTAAACGAGCGAATTGCTGGAGCCCACCGTTGACATCACTCCCGGTTGCAGTTGCAGGAGTTGATAGGTATCACGCGAGTTGAGGGGCAGGTTCGCAACTTGGCGGCTATCCATCACCGCGCCCAACTGCGTGCTGGTCGTATCCACGAGCGGCGCTTCGGAACTCACTTCCACTACTTCCTTGGTCTGGCCGACCTGCATCGTCGAGTTGAGCGTCACGATCTGGTTTAACTCCACCGCAACGCCTTTGCTGACGCCTGTTTTAAATCCCGTAAGATCAAACGTCAGGGTGTACGTGCCGACCGGAACTTCCGGGAAACTATAGTCTCCGCTCGCATTCGTTTGCGTCTCCCGTGTAACTCCGGTCGCGTCATTGGTAAGGGTCGCCTTCACCCCCGAGAGGACGGCCCCGCTCGAGTCAGCGACGCGTCCGAGGATGCGGCCGCCGGTCCCTTGCGCGACCAACAGAGCAGTACAAATCAGGCTGAAGCACACGACCGCGAGCCAGCGGGGGGAAGGTTTCAACGACAGCATGACGGCGCCTCCAGATCTCTTAACCGGGATTCCGAAATTGATGTTGTGTGAAAAGCAAACCTTGCTATAATCGCGCAAGGTTAGAGACTCCCCGACCGTCTGTCAAGCGGAAAAACGCAGTTCAGCCCGACCCTAAGGCACATCTCACACGCATGTCGAGCGACTCACAGGTTTATCTGAAAATCGGCGACGTGGCACGGCTTGTCGGCATTTCAGCATCGGCAATTCGAGGCTGGGAAAGCTTAGGATTAACTCGGCCGCAACGCACTGAAAGCCGCTACCGTCTTTACACGCAGGACGACGTGCGCGTGCTCAAGAAGGCGCGCTACCTCCGCAAAGTGCGCGGCCTGAATGGTCCAGCGATTGTCCAGATGTTGAAGCGTGAAGGCGCAATTGAACCGGACAACGGTGCCACCTCGAGAATCGGCAAGCGCTTGCGTAAATTGCGCACGCAACGAGGGCTGAGTTTGGCCGATGTCGCCGCAGCCGCCGAGATTTCCGTCGGCTTTCTCAGCGCGCTCGAACGCTCCCAGATGAGCGCGTCCGTCGGAACGCTTCGCCGCCTCGCGCGCTTCTACCGCACGAACATTCTTGAATTCTTCGACGCCAATGAAGTGCGCACACCGCTGGTGCGTCCCGCGAAACGCAAAGTCCTTGAAGCCGGCCCCGGCGTGCGCATGGAATTACTCGCGTGGGGCAATACGGTCATGGAGCCGCATCTCTTTCGCATCAAGCCGAACGCCGGGAGCGGCGAATCCTACACCCATGAGGGAGAAGAGTTTCTCTTTGTTCTACGCGGAGCGCTACAGATCGCGCTCGCGGATGAAGAGTTCCAACTGAAGCGCGGAGACAGTTTCTATTTTGAAAGTTCCAAGCCGCATCGCTGGAAAAATCCCGGGCCGGGAGAGACCTGGCTGTTGTGGGTAAATACGCCGCCAACGTTCTAAATGCTTTTCTGTGCAAGATGATCCGCCAAATTAGGCCAAGCGGTGGGAAGTAGATCGCAGGAAGGGGATGGAATGACGTTGCGCAAGAGAATGCTCGCGCTATTCGCCGTTTCGCTGATTCTGTTGTTTGGTTCCTGCGCTAAGAAAACTCCTACGCTGAACCTGCTGGTTTGGGAGGGCTATGCCGATCCTTCTTACGTCAAGGCCTTCGAAGAACAGAACCATTGCAAGGTGTCGGCATCGTATATGGGTTCGAGCGATGAACTCGTCGCGAAGCTGCGTGGAGGCAGCGCCGGCACTTACGACGTAATCTCTCCCTCGAGCGATGTGGCGACCATGATTGCGACCTCCGGCCTCGCCGCTCCACTTGATCTCGCGAAACTGCCTACCTATAGCCAGCTTTCATCGCAGCTCACCTCCCTTCCCCTCGTGCGCGTGAAAGGCGACATGTATGGCGTGCCGTTCATGTGGGGCCCCGATCCGATGATTTACGACACGACCGCGTTTCCGAAGGCGCCCGAGAGCTGGAACGTGATGTGGGATCCGAAACTGCGCGGGAAGATCTCTGTGTGGGATGACCTATCCACCGTCTACATGGCGGCGCAGGTGCTCGGCTACGACAAGCCCGATCCCGGTCATCTTTATAACCTCACCGACGACGAACTGAATGCGGTGAAGAAAAAGCTGATCGAACTGAAGCCCAACATTCGCAAGATGTGGTCCACGGGCGGCGAGCTGACGAATCTCTTCCAGAATCATGAAGTCGTGATTGCGATGGGCTGGCCGCTGATGACGAATCAGTTGCGCAAAAGCAATTTTCCGGTGGGCGAGACAATTCCAAAAGAAAACACGACCGGCTGGATCGATCACCTGATGATCACTGCCGGAAGCGAGAACAAGGAACTGGCTTACAAATTTCTGGAATTCATGATCAAGGCTGATACGCAGAAGAAAGTAACAGACGTGACGGGATATACTCCCGCAAATCCGCACGCCGCGCAGTTCATGACAGCCGACGAACAGAAGAACCTGCATCTCGACGATGTGGACAATTACCAGAAGCGTCTCTACTTCTGGCAAAATGTTCCGCGCCGCGCCAAGTACAACGAAATCTGGAACGAAGTGAAAGCGACGCAATAGCGTAGCCGGCGACACACGGGTAGCGCCGGCGACTCACCGGCGAACCACCAGAGCACCAAGCGACACCGCAGGCAAAGCCATGGCGATAACGATCGACCCGACCATCGCGAACAAAGCTCAGTCGAATACAAGTACCCTCCTCTCCCTCCGCTCTGTCGCCAAGCATTTCGGAAAGAACGTCGTACTGCGCGACATCACCCTCGAGATTGCCGAAGGCGAGTTTCTTACCATTCTGGGTGAGAGCGGATCGGGCAAGACGACGCTGTTACGCATTATTGCCGGGTTCGAGCAGGCCACCTCCGGCGAAGTCTGGATGGCAGGCGAGCGCTTGGATACGCAGCCTCCCTACCGCCGCCGCGTCAACACAGTCTTCCAAAGCTACGCGCTGTTTCCCCACATGACAGTCGAGGATAACGTGGGCTACGGCTTACGCGTCGCGAAACGTCCCACGGACGAGATCCGAACGCGCGTCAGCGAAGCGTTAGCAAAGGTTCAAATGTCAGCCTTTGCGAAAGCAAAGCCCTCGAAAATTAGCGGCGGCCAGCAACAGCGCATTGCCCTGGCACGGGCGCTGGTAAATCGGCCGCGCCTGTTGCTGCTCGACGAGCCTCTTTCGGCGCTCGACGCCAACTTGCGGCGGCAGATGCAGGTCGAACTCAAAGCCCTGCAGCGCGAAGTTGGCATCACGTTCATCTTCGTTACGCATGATCAGGAAGAAGCCATGGTCATGTCCGATCGCATCGCGCTCCTGCGCTCGGGAGAACTCGAACAGGTTGCGAGCCCGCGCGAAATCTATACGCGGCCCGCAACCGCCTACACCGCGCAATTCATCGGACACACAAATTTATTGCACGCCGACGTTCTTCATGGCACGGCGATGTGCGACCGGCTTACCTGGCCCAGTTCCCTCCCCGATGGCGCGGCGCTTTTCTCGCTGCGGCCCGAATCGATCCGGCTGGCGAAAATTGCGCCTGCCGCACCCGCTTCGTCCACTGCTCAAGCCAGCGTTCGCTTTCGTGCCAAGCTGCGCGACCAGGCCTTTCACGGAGCTACAGAACTTCTGCGCGTCGAGACCGATGGCGGGCTGCTCCTAACCATCCGCATCGCCAGCCGTGACCTGCCCAAGGGCCCGCTGGAATTCGAATTCAACGCCGCCGATGCGATCCCGGTTCGCGCCTCCGAGGAGCGCGTCTGATGTTCTCCCGCGCCTATCGCTTTGCCATCACCGCCCCGCCGCTGGCATGGGTAACAATCTTTCTGCTCGTTCCCTACCTGCTGATGTTCTGCTACAGCTTCTGGTCCGTCTCCCCGTCGCAGGCGGTCGTTCATTCTTGGACCTTCGAGAACTATCACGAGCTCATCGTTAAGCCGGTGTACTGGCAGACGCTGCTGCGCTCCATGTGGATCGCAGCCCGCGTCACTCTTTTCTCGATGCTCCTTGGATATCCGCTCGCGTATTTCCTGTCTTTCTATGCCGGAGCCAGAAAAAATCTGTTCTACCAGTTAGTCATCATCCCGCTATGGGTGAGTTATCTCGTGCGTGCCTACGCGTGGAAGACGATCCTCGGCAGCACCGGCGTACTCAACACGCTCCTGCAGTACGCGCACCTCACAAAACATCCCTTGGACTTCCTCCTCTACAGCCCGTTCGCGGTCGTGCTGACGCTGACCCACATCTACACACCGTTCACGTTCCTGCCGATCTTCGCATCGCTCGAACACATTCCGCGCAACCTGGTAGAAGCCTCGCACGATCTGGGCGCTTCGCCCTCGCAAACGTTTTGGAAAGTGATCTTCCCGCTTTCGATCCCCGGAGTGCTGGCAGGCGCAACCTTCGCCTTCGTCCTCAGCCTGGGAGACTTCCTCGCGCCTCTTCTATTAGGAGGCCCAAGCGGCATCATGATTTCGAACATAGTCGTCAGCCTCTTCGGCGCAGCCTATAACTGGCCCCTCGGCGCCGCGATCTCACTCTGCATGCTGCTGATCGTAGTCGGCCTGCTGTTCGTCTCCGAGCGGCTGGAAAAGAAGTGGAGCTTTTCATGATCATCGCCGAAAAATCTCCCCAAGCTCTAACTCTCTTCGTCCTGCCCAGAGCAGTTTTTCCCTTTGTCATCCTGAGCGGATTGATTTCAATATTCGTCATCCTGAGCGGATTGATTTCAATATTTGTCATCCTGAGCGGAGCGAGAACTTCACGAAGTGAAGTCCTCGCGAAGTCGAAGGACCCCTACACCCTTCTCCGATTTCACGTTTGCCTCGAGGCATTCTCCACAGGATCGCCTCAATGAAGCCGCCCTACAATCCGCGCTGGCTCACCCTTCACGCCCTCGCTGTCTTCGCCTTTCTCTATCTCCCGATCGCCGTCCTCATTATTTATTCATTTAACGGCCAGGGCGTTGGAGGCTTCCCGCCGCGCGACCTGACGCTGAACTGGTACCGCATCCTGTTCAACGACGGCGCGATCTGGGATTCCGTTCTCAACAGCCTGCTCGTCGCCTTGGCAGCGATGGCCATTGCCCTAGCCTTCGGCATTCCCGCCGCGCTCGCTCTCGACCGCGCCCATTTCCCCGGCAAAGCATTATTTCGCCGACTGGTACTTCTGCCGCTGATTCTGCCGGGCATCATCACCGGACTTTCGCTCCTGATGCTCTTCCGCGAAGGTGCCGTCAGGCTCAGCCTCGTTACCATTATTCTTGGGCACGGCACCGCGCTCATCTCAGTGGCAACGACGGAAGTCTTCGCAGGCCTGCAAAAACTCAACCGCGCCCAGGAAGAAGCGTCGCTCGATCTCGGCGCGACCTACTGGCAGACCTTCTGGCGCATCACGGTCCCCAATCTCAAGCTTTCGATCATCGGAGCGGCACTCCTGATCTTCACGCTCTCCATGGACGAAATCGCCGTCAGCTTTTTCCTGATCGGCCGTGACAATACTTTGCCGCTTGAGATCTGGGGACGGTTGCGAAGAGGAATCACACCGGAGATCAATGCCATCTCGACCATCATCTTTATGTTCTCGCTGATCGCGATCGTGGTGTGGTATCAGCTGCGCACGAAAGCAGAAATAGCCCCGGAGATCCGCTCGGAGTTAGTGGAAACCCCGGCGGGACGATAGAAAGTCAGTATCGCAACTTCAGTCGTCCCACCGGAGTTTTCATAATCGTTCTATTTCGCCGCGCTGTCCGGTACCAAGCCGCGGTACTTCAGCATCGGCTCGATGGACGGTTCCTTGCCGAGCCATGCCGCGTACATCTTTGCGAGATCTTCCGTGTTGCCTCGCGACAGCACCATCTTTCGAAAGCGATCTCCGTTGGCTCGAGTCAGGCCACCGTTATCCTCGAACCACTGGTAGGCAGAGTCGTCGAGCATTTCGCTCCACAGGTAAGCGTAGTATCCCGCCGCATAGCCCGTATTCCAGATATGTGAAAAATAGCTGGACCGGTACCGCGGAGGAACGTAACTGATCGACAGTTTCGTCTTCTTCAGCGCCTGAGTTTCAAACTCGTCAGGCTTTTGCAGCGGCGCGGTGGCCGAAAGGATATGCCACTGCATGTCGAGTTCAGCGGCCGCGACAACTTCTGTCAACGCATATCCGCCGTTGAATTTCTCCGCCTTCTTGATCTTGGCCGCGAGCTCCGCGGGCATGGGAGCCCCCGTCTGGTAGTGCTTTGCATAATGCTCAAAGATCGACGGGTAAGTCGCCCAGTGCTCGTTGAACTGCGACGGGAATTCGACGAAGTCGCGCGCCACCTGCGTTCCGGAAAGTCCCGGGTAGTAAGTATTTGCGAACATGCCGTGCAGGGCGTGGCCAAACTCGTGGAACATGGTGGTGGCATCGCGGAAGCTGATGAGCGCCGGTTGCCCTGGAGCCGGTTTGCTGAAGTTCGCGACATTGAAGACAACGGGCAGCGTGCCGAGCAACTTGGATTGATTTACAAAAACGTCCATCCACGCTCCGCCGTTTTTGTTGTCACGCTTGAAGTAGTCGCAATACCACAGGGCGAGCGGCTTGCCGTCCGTATCGAACACTTCGAATACACGGACGTCCGGCT
Organism: uncultured Acidobacteriaceae bacterium; assembly: GCA_963822545.1. GTDB lineage: Bacteria > Acidobacteriota > Terriglobia > Terriglobales > Acidobacteriaceae > Acidiflorens. The sequence continues at coordinate 44,127 of CAWGIB010000003.1, read as the reverse complement.
GATACACCGGAATGTCGGTCCGTTCCTTGAAGGTGATTCCGTAGAGCTGCGTGGCCGCGTAGAAGACGCCGTTCTGCAGCACGTTGTTGAGTTCGAAGTAAGGCTTGATCTGGGAATCGTCAAGATCGTACTTCGCCTTGCGAACCTGTTCCGCGTAGAAATCCCAGTCCCAGGGCTGCAACTGGAAACCACCCTTCTGGGCATCGATCACGGCCTGGATATCTTTCGCTTCGTCAGCGGCGCGTGCCGTGGCGCCCGGAACCAGCGCGTCCATAAATTTCAGCGCGGCTTCGGGATTCTTCGCCATCTGGTCTTCCAGCTTCCAGGCAGCGTAAGTCTGATAGCCGAGCAGTTTGGCTTTCTGCGCGCGCAACTGCGCAAGCCGGGCAACAATTTCACGCGTATCGTTTGCACCGCCACGTTCCGCGCGATTCCACGAGTTCTCGAAAATCGCTTGCCGCGTGGACCGCTCGCTCAGAGTCCCTAGGTCCGGCTGTTGCGTGGTGTTTTGCAGAAGAATGACGTATCCATCGACCTTGCGATCTTTCGCAGCCGACGCAGCCCCTTCCAGGCGAGTGGGGCTCATGCCAGCAAGCGCGTTCTTGTCGGTGGTGACGAATGCAGCGTTCTTGGTCGCGGCCAGCAGTTTGGTTACGAATGCATTGGCGAGCGTCGACTCTTCCTCGTTCAGTTTCTTGAGTTCAGCCTTGTCGGCGTCGGAGAGATTCGCTCCGGCGTGCACAAATTGTTCGTAATCGTATTCCACCAGCCGAAGCGCTTCGGGATCGAGTTTGAGCGACGCCCGCTGCTTGTAGATCGCCGACACGCGCTGAAACAGCTTGGCATCGAGAAAGATCGCATCCTGATGTGCGGCGAACTTGGGAGCTTCTACGTCCTGCACTTTTTGCAGCTCATCGTTGAGGTTTGCGCCCGTCACGCCGTTGAAGACCAGCGCCGCACGGTTCAGCAACTGGCCTGATTTTTCCAGCGCCACGATCGTGTTTTCGAAGGTCGGGGCCGCGGGATTGTCGGCGATCACCCGAACTTCCTGAAGTTGTTGTGCCATGCCGGCTTCGATGGCGGGCTGGTAATCGCTGTTCTTGATTTTGTCGAATGGCGGTGCTTGAAATGGCAGAGTGCTCGGCGCGTAGAACGGATTGCTGGGTCCGAACGCGGTATCTGCCGCGACTGCCGAACCGCTGGTTGTAATGAACGTTCCCATCACTAAAAGTATTCCTTTCACTAAAGTGCGCGTAATGCTGCTCATATATGGCATTTGTCCTCTATATTTTCATTGTATAAGCAAGCGGACGCAGTTCTCCTGCCGCCTCATCAGGATTAGACCGATTTCATCCGAAAGGTGAGCGGCGGTCGTTTGCCCGATTTCGGACCTCCCGATCAAGTCAATTCGACGTACCCATAGTAAAGTAATAGTAGCCAGTAAATCTGGAAGGATCCCTTTTGAGTTCAGGCATTCGCAATATCGCCATCATCGCGCACGTCGACCACGGCAAAACAACCCTGGTTGACGCCATGCTCCAGCAGAGCGGCACTTTCCGTACGAACGAGCACCATGTCGAGCGCGTGATGGACTCCAATGAACTGGAGCGCGAGCGAGGCATCACCATCCTGGCCAAGAACACGGCTATTTTTTACCACGATGTAAAAATCAACATTGTCGACACTCCGGGCCACAGCGATTTTGGTGGCGAAGTGGAACGCGCGCTCAAGATGGTCGACGGCGTCATGCTGCTGGTCGACGCCAGCGAAGGCCCGCTGCCGCAGACCCGATACGTGCTGAGCAAGGCCCTCGAGGCACACCTTCCTCCGATCGTCGTCATCAACAAGATCGATCGGCCTGACGCGCGAGCGCAGGAGGTCCTCAACGAAATCTACGACCTGTTTATCGACCTCGATGCCAAGGAAGAGCAGCTCGACTTTCCCGTGCTTTACACAAACGCCAAAATCGGCACTGCTTCCACGGATAACAAGGGCGGCGGCACGGACTTGCGGCCTCTTTTCGACGCCATCGTGAAGACCATCCCCGTCCCGAAAGGCGATTCGAATGGGCCTTTGCAGATCCTGGTGGCGAATCTCGATTACAGCGACTACCTCGGAAGACTGGCGATCGCGCGCGTGTTCAACGGAAAGATGCACACCGGCGAAGACGTCGTCATCGCGAAACTCGATGGCACGCTCCACAAAACCAAAATCACCAAACTTTTCTCTTTTTCGGGCCTGAAGCGGACCGACATCACGGAAACGGAATTAGGCGACATCATCGCGGTCGCGGGCGTGGAAGGAATCACGATCGGCGAGACCATCACCGAAGTCGACAATCCCGCGCCGCTTCCGCATATCGCAATTGATGAGCCGACCATCGCAATGCTCTTTACCGTGAACACTTCTCCATTCGCGGGAAAAGACGGGACCTATGTCACGTCGCGAAACTTGCGCGAGCGGCTCGAGAAGGAACTGCTGACGAATGTCTCGCTGCGCGTCGAAAACACCGGGACCACGGATTCATTCAAGGTGTTGGGCCGCGGGGAACTGCAGCTCTCCATCCTGATTGAAATGATGCGCCGTGAAGGCTACGAGCTGATGGTCGGCAAGCCCGAGATCGTGACCAAGCGAATCGACGGCAAGCTGATGGAACCGGTCGAGCATCTGACCGTTGACGTTCCTGAAAATTTCGTCGGTGTGGTCATGGAGCAGCTCGGATCGCGCAAGGGCGAAGTCACCAACATGCACAACCACGGCTATGGACGCGTGCGGGTTGAGTTCCGCGTGCCCAGCCGCGGGTTGATTGGACTACGCAGCCAGCTTCTCACCGACACGCGCGGAACGATCGTAATGAACGCTTTGTTTGACGGCTACCGCGAATGGCAGGGCGAGATTCCTCATCGCCTGACGGGCGCGCTCGTCGCCGACCGCGACGGCATTTCGACGGCTTACGCGCTGTGGGGATTGCAGGAGCGCGGTGAACTCTTCGTAGGTCCGGGCGTCCACCTTTATGAAGGCATGATCGTCGGCGAAAACGCGAAAGACACAGACCTGGATGTGAACGCGGTGCGCGAAAAGAAACTAACCAACATGCGCGCTTCGACCGCCGATGAGGCGATCCGGCTGGTGCCGTTCCGCCAACTGAATCTCGAGCAGGCAATTGAATTCATTGCCGACGACGAGTTCGTCGAAGTCACGCCCAAATCTCTGCGGCTGCGGAAAAAAGTCTTGCAATCGAACCGGCGCAAAAAGCACCAGCTGACTGCGGTCGAGGAATAATCCCGTTGAGTATCGACCCCGTCATTTCGTCACTCCGGGCCTATACCGTCGAGACCATCTGTTTCAAAATATTGCTGCCTTGTGCGGTGGTAGCGCTCGTGCTTTGGGGTTGGGCCGTGGCTCGCAAATCGTTTGGCACGGCTCCCGCGATGCTGTGTCTGGTATTTTCTGTTACATCGCTGATCTGCGCGGGGGTCGTTGGAATACTGGAATTAGTCCGGCGCTGATCGCCGGTCATCCCGAAAAAACTCAGACCCATGCCTGCTGATTACCATCCACATCCGAGCCGCATCGCGATTGTCGGCGCGGGCAATGTGGGCGCCACCTATGCCTATGCCCTGCTGCTAAACGGTCTCTCTTCCGAAATCGTTCTGATCGATGCCAATCGTGCACGCGCGGAAGGCGAAGCGATGGATTTGAACCACGCGATTCCGTTTGCACATCCCACCCGTATTTTCGCCGGAGATTTTTCCGACTGCGCCGGCGCCGCAGTCACCGTGGTCGCTGCGGGAGTCGGACAGCGCCCGGGCGAGACGCGCCTCGATATGGTCCAGCGCAATGGCGAGATCTGGAAGCAGATCATCCCTCAGATTGTGAAACATAATCCGGATGGCATTCTTCTGATTGCCACTAATCCGGTCGATGCGCTCACCTATGCGGCGCTCAAACTTTCCGGGCTTCCAACCCAGCGCGTCATCGGGTCCGGAACAGTTCTGGATACGGCCCGCTTCCGGTTCCTGTTGAGCGAACATTTCCGTGTGGATGCGCGCAGCGTGCACGCCTTCATTATCGGCGAGCATGGCGACAGCGAGGTCCCAGTCTGGTCCTTGGCGAACATCGCCGGCATGAAGCTCGACGATTTCTGCCGGGCGCAAGGAATCCAGCTAACAGAGGCCGACCGGCAAAATATTTATGAGCAGACGCGCGACGCCGCCTACAAAATTATCGAGCGCAAAGGAGCGACTTATTATGCCGTCGCAGCCGGGCTCATTCGCATTACGGCTGCCCTTCTTCGCGACCAGAACTCGGTCTTCTCGGTGTCGACGCTGGTCGAGAACTATTACGGCATTCAAGACGTCTGTCTGAGCTTGCCCGCAATCCTTAACAGCTCGGGAATTCGCGACGTGCTGCGGCTCGAGCTGAGCGAGAAGGAACAGACCCAACTCCAGAATTCCGCCGCCGTCCTCAAAGCGACCTTGCAAAAACTGAAGTTGTGACTAGGCCACCACGAAAGGAGTGAGCCGAATGCTCAAGCCACAGCTGTTCGGTTGGCCGACAGTTATAGCCGATGCCGCGCGCACCGCTGCCGCGGCCGCTATCTCCTTTTTGATCGCTCGCCTCTTCGGACTTCCCGAAGCATACTGGGCTCCCATCATCACCCTCGTGATCATGCAATCGACCCTGAGCGCCACCATACAGATTTCATTGGAGCGATTTATCGGAACCATTCTGGGAGCGGTTGCCGGAGGCTTGCTGGCGGGCCGTTTTCCCCAGGTCTGGTGGATGTTTGCGTTGGGCATCTTTGTCCTTGGAATCGTTTGCGCGCTGCTAAGACTTAACAATTCCTACCGTTTCGCGGGCGTGACGCTTGCCATCGTAATACTGATTCCGCATACCGCTTCACCCTGGGCGGTGGCCCTCCACCGTTCCATCGAAGTTTCGATCGGCATTGTGGTCGGACTGGTAATGGCAGCCATCTGGCCTGATCCGACGTGGTCGGCTTCGCGGAAAGTCAGTTGATTGGGCGTCGCGTGTTTGATGCTCTTGCCCCAAGGCTGTAAACTCTAGAAGTTCGGCGCGCGCCCGTAGCTCAGCTGGATAGAGCGGCAGCCTCCGGAGCTGTAGGTCGGGAGTTCGAATCTCTCCGGGCGCGCCAGATCATCCCCTCGCTTCTGTTTTGATACCTGACCCTTCCCGCGTTCTTAGGATTTCACGCAAGATTCTAATCCCCCGCTCTGCCCAGGAAGGCACAGAGCGGGGTGAAAGCGTTACGGGTTGATCCAAATACTCGTTGCCGCACTGTTGTTAGAAGGATCGCGGTCAGGAGTGCCTACACGCACGCCTGCCGTAGCCTGCGTCCATCCGGAAATGGTTGGCAGCACGACGACGGTAACCGTCTTGCCCGTGCCAGGCGACATGCTTCCGAGCTTGCAGGTCACAAGTGTGCCATGAGTACACCCTTTCGTTGCGGAGACGAAAGTGGTCTTTTTCGGCAAGGCAAGAACGGCATATACGTTTTGGGCATCGTCATCCTGGATGTTGAACACCGTCACCGTATAAACCAGTTGCTCTCCAACCTTCCCAGGATTGGTGGAGGTCATGGTTACCTGCATCTCGGTGAGGCCCACTTCCGTGATCGTGCTCGTGATAAACGCGCTCGCGGTGCCGCCGCCATCTTCGGTGGCCACGGCGGTGACATCCTGCGGTGAAGTATCGGTGGGATGTATGGCAATGACAAAGTCATGCGATTGCCCGGGACCGAGGTCCGCGATGTGGCAGACCGCGACAAGATGGAACGGCCCCAGCGCAAACAGGCAGCCTCCGCTGGGCGAGGGCGAGATGGGAAGTTCATAGTACGGCATGGTGTACGTCACCGTTAAATTGGGAGCGTCGACGGTGCCAGTGTTGCTCACGCTGGCGGTATACGTTGGTTCGCCGTTTGGATTGGCACCGAGTGCAAGTCCTATGGTGAGAGTAGCCTGAGCGTGGGCTGCATTCGCAATGAACAAAGCGAGAGTCAGTACCGTGACTGCGATAACGTAATGCTTGGTAGTTGAGCGAAACATGGTTTCTCCTCATTTTCGAGAGAACTTCGATTAGGGAAGGTCCTGAAAAATCCCAGGAGGGGCCCTTACTTTTGGGCTGACGATGTTCCCCTCTACCTATACATACGTAAAAAGCGGAGAAATTAGCTCACGACTCTCGTGTCTTTTCCGTGCGATATATGTTTTGCACTTCGAGAACTGCCTTGTGGGGGCACGGATTAGAGCAGGAATTTGGGGGACGGTTTTGGTTTGCCGTGCTTGTCAGTGGATCAGCATTTGATCGTCGGTGGGAATTGCGACCTGGCCGCAGCACCCTTAACCCGACACCAACTGCTTCGCTACATTGCAATACAGTTCGACCGCTTCCTGCAGTTGCTTCTTCTCCACGAATTCGCCTTCCGTGTGAGCCACGTGAATCGAGCCTGGACCCACAAGAAGCGGTTCTCCCCAATTCGAAAGTGACGGGATGTCAGTGGTAAAAGCCGCGACCATCGTCGGCAGGCCCTCCAGCGTTTTCATCCGCATGAATGGAGCTTCGCGCGTGAACTCGACTTCCGCGAGATCACCGACGGTTCGAAGAATCTTCTCCCGAAGTTCCTGCGCTGGGCCTACCAGACGGTAGAAAATCTCCGCCCGCGCAAAGTCCGGAATTATATTTCTTGCCCTGCCCCCTTCGATCGTTCCGACATTCTTTGTGCTGGCCCCCACACCGGCGAGCTCGGGCAGTTTCATCTCGTGCAACCGGTGCAGCGCTTCCACCAGTTTGTCGATCGCGGATTCTCCGAGCTCAGGATAGGCGGAGTGTGCCATCTTCCCGCGCGCTGTCAGGATCGCATGCAGCGAGCCCTTGCTGGCCACGGCCAGGTGGTTTTCGGTGGGCTCGCCATTGATCATGAACCGCGCTCCGATCGGATGCTGGTTTGCCATTTGCGCGCCGATCGAATTCGTCTCTTCGCCCACTAGAAACAGCAGCCCCACGAATACGCCGGACGCCCGCAACTTTTCCGCGGCGACGACCTGGGTGGCGATAATACCCTTGGCATCGCAAGCGCCGCGTCCGAAAATCCTCGTCTCATCTTCAGAAGATGGAATGAATGGTGGAACCGTATCCATATGGGTGGAAAAAACGATTTCAGGACGGGGATGTCCGGGCCACGTTGCCAGCACATTGTTGCGCGCACCTTCTACCGGCATCGTTCGTGAGTCGAAGCCGCGTCGCGCGAGTTCAGCGTGAAGAAAATCTCCTACCGGCCCCTCGTTCGGCGTCGTCGATTCGATATCCACCAGCCGGCGCGTCAAGGCAAACAGGTCGGAATTCGGGGAAGCCATGCGAAAGAGCGTATCAGTCGGTAGTATTTGGTCGCTAGTCGTTAATCCTTGGTCGCTCGGATTTGGCCCTCGCCACCACAGAGGCACAGAGCCACAGAGGTAAAAAGGCAAGAAGGACAAAGAGCCACAGACAATCAAGCAAGAAAAGCGCATTTCTCTGTGCCTCTGTGTCTCTGTGGTTAGAACCTGGTCGCTCGGCAACGGCTGCTAAACTCTCTCTGGTAGAACAACGAGCGACGAACGACGAATCTTGCAGCCAGAAAATCCCACCATCCGATCGCTGTTCCTGCCCGGGCCTGCAGGACGGCTGGAAGCTTTGCTCAATGCCGGGTCCCCCACGGCAACTCACGCGGCTGTCGTCTGCCATCCGCATCCGCTCTTCGGCGGAACACTGCACAACAAGGTCGTCTTTCATGCGATGAAGGCGCTGAACAATTTTGGATTTCCCGTTCTGCGCTTTAACTTTCGCGGCACCGGCCTGAGCGAAGGAGAGCATGCCAATGGAACTGGCGAAGTCGATGATGTGCGCTCGGCGCTTGACTGGATCGAGCGCGAGTTCACAGTGCCCATCATCTTCGCCGGATTCTCCTTTGGAGCGGCGGTCGGCTTGCGCGCCGCCTATAACGATCAGCGAGTGCAGGCGCTGATTGCTCTCGGACTACCCGCGATCGAGGTGGAAGGTCGCAACTACAACTTTGACTTTCTTCGCGACTGCCCGAAGCCCAAGCTTTTTGTCAGCGGGTCGCGCGACGGTTTCGCCCCGCCGGGAACATTGGAAAAACTCGTCGCTGATTTTTCAGAACCGAAAAAGATGGTCCGCATCGAAGCCGGGGATCACTTTTTTGAGGGACGGCTACGCGAAATGCGAGAGGCGATTGAAAGCTGGGTAAGACAGGAAATCGTGGGTGGTCTGTAGTTATTTCTTTTTGGCTTTGCCCCAGAGCTCTTGCGCGTCTTCGCGAGTCAAATTCCGCTCTCCTAATTCTTCGAAGCGGCGAAAGCTCGCTGCGACAACCTTCCCCAACTCCGCAAAAAGCGGCTCTTCTGCTTTCTTGAAATTCCAGCAGGTCATTCCCTGCATCCGCTTCTTCAGCTCGGGAGAAATTCCATCGAGCAGGTTCGGAAACATGTAAACAGGAAAAAGATGAACGGAGACATAGCTTTTGGTGGTAATGCTGGCAAACATCATGGGCTTGTCCAGGTAGCGAAGCCTCTTTGATTCGCTCATGTAGTCGCCCGGCTTGTCTTTCTTCAAGCTGAGTTTCTTGTCATAGGGCTTGAAAATTTTTCGGACTCCCTGAAACGCGAGTTCGAAGTCTTGCTTCTTGCTGGCGACTTTTGTCTTGGTCGGCATGGCGGGAATTATAATGCCAGCGCATTACAAACGAGGTTGTCATCCCGAGCGCAGCGAGGGATCTGCAGTTTGCCTGCTCTCTCCACTCTCTGTAGACGACAACACCAATCGAGACGACCGAACTACGCGACGACAGCATAAAGAGGGCATTCAACGGACGATGACCGATCTTCCCCCAGAGCGCAACGAGCAATTCATCAGAATGCGCGCCACCGCTCGTGACATTTTTAGTTCAGCGCTGAAGAATGCCTCCATCGAAAGCGCGTTCTCGCGTCACCTGCACTGTGAGCGCGGAGTTCTGCGCATTTGCGACGACCTCTACGACCTCAACGCCTACAGCCGCGTTTTCGTCGTCTCGATTGGAAAAGCGGCGCACACCATGGTTGTTGCACTGGAAGCGCAGGTCGGCAGCAGGCTGGAAGGCATCGTCGCATCGTCGGTCGAACCCGCGAGCCAGGTTCGGGGCTTCCGCTACTTTCAGGGCGGACATCCGACGCCGAATGCCGAATCGATTCAAGCCGCCGAGGCAATTCTGAAATCACTTGGCTCGCTCGACGCCGCGTCACTCGTGATCTTCATGATTTCTGGCGGAGGTTCGTCCATCGTCGAAAAACCAATCGACGACGAAATCACACCACCGGACCTAATCGCAACCTATCGAGCGCTCGTTCATTCCGGCTCGCCCATTGCCGAGATCAATGCAATTCGCAAACATCTTTCGGCCGTGAAAGGAGGCCGGCTCGCCCAGGCCGCCTATCCCGCGCAACAGGTCTCGATCCTCGTGTCGGACGTACCCGACTCTACTCCGGATGCGCTCGCCTCGGGCCCAACGATGCCGGACTCGACTTCCATCCAGGATTGCGAACGCATCGCGGCGAAATACGAATTACTGGATCAGTTTCCGAAGTCGGTCGGCGATCTTTTTCGGCAGCATGCCCTCGAGGAAACCGCGAAGTCCGATGACCCCGCTTTTGTCCGCGCGCGCTGGTGGACCGTCCTGTCGAATAAGATCGCGCTCGACGAAGCGGCAATCGCTGCCACTCGCGCGGGCTTCGCGGTCGAGGTGGATAATTCCTGCGACGACTGGGACTACGAAAAAGCCGCTGACTATCTGGTGAATCGGCTGCGCGAGCTTCGCGCCAAAGTGTCGCGCGTCTGCTTGCTTTCCGGCGGCGAAGTAACAGTGACCGTGCGCAACGGAGGCGTCGGTGGACGCAACCAGCAGTTCGCCATGGCCTGCGCCGGGAAGATTGCCGGGGAAGACATCACCATTCTGAGCGGGGGGACGGACGGGATCGACGGCAACAGTCCCGCAGCAGGCGCGATTGTGGACGGTAGCACATTGCACCGGGCCGGCGGCGCGCCGGTGACCGACGCACTTGCTCACTTCAACACGTACAATTTGTTCCGTACGCTTGACGACACAGTCGTGACCGGACCCACCGGCAACAACGTCCGCGACCTCCGAATTTTGCTCGCGTACTAGCCGTCAGTGGTCAGCGGTCAACCGTCAGGATCTCCGCCACGCACCATCTATCTGTCCCATTATCAATCGCTTGCGGCGCTATTAACATGTGACACTCGAAGTGGCGGTTGGCCATACTTACCCCTGTTCTTTGGTGTGTGTAATTTCTTGTATCTAAGGGACTTCATCGGCAGCGAAACAGCTTCTCGCTGCATCCAACGCCTTAGCCAAACATTCTTTTGGAGGTTTTAGCTTTGAAACGGACTTTGCGCCTTGCTCTCTTTTTGTCGCTCGCGTGCGCGGCACTCGCCACTCTCTCAAACTTTGCTCAAGCTCAGAAGGTTGACTTGGCTTTCGGCGTCAGCACCATCTCTGCCCCGGGAGCCAGCAACGCCGACGGGGTCAACCATTCCCCTGTTTCTCTGACGGGCGGAGCTTATCCGGGATTCAGCGGCGACGTTCTCTTCTGGCACAACGCAGGTATTGGAGCTGAAGTTTTTTGGAAGGCTTCGCAATCCGATTACGCAGGCCAGGGCTTCAACTACCGTCCTCTGTTCTATGACATCAATGCGGTCTGGTCACCGAAACTTGCCGACCACATTAATCTTGAACTGGTGGCTGGCATCGGTGCCTTGAGCACGCGCTTTTACACGGGAACGGTTTGCGGAATCTACAATTGCTCGAATTATCAGTCGAGCAATCACTTCGATGGCGACTTCGGCGCTGGCTTGAAGCTCTATGCGCACAAGGGCTTTTTCGTCCGACCCGAAGCTCGCTTCTACCTCGTTAACAACAACGTGGACTTTAGTTCGAACCACGCCACCCGTTATGGGGTGTCGATCGGCTATACCTTCAGATAAGGAACGGGGCCGGTTTTTCTCGGGCGGGACGAGCCTTGGCTCGTTCCCCCCGATTGTTTGAATTGCTTCGTGCAGTACCCATCTTCCCTCTCGCGCATTATGATGAGTAAGTTGCTGCGCTCCCGATTCGAAATTGGGCAGAATTCAAAATCTATAATTTGGACGGACTGATTGAAACTTAGCCTGCGTCATCCTGCTGTTCTATTTTTTGTTTGCGCAGCCTTGGCTGCCTTCTCAATGGTCGCGCAAGCGCAGCGCATTGAGGTTGCTTTTGGAGCAAGCACCATCGATGCGCCGGCGGCCAGCGCCGCGGCCAGTGGCAATCACCAGCCACAATCCCTCGACGGCGGAGCCTACCTCGGCGGCAGCCTCAACGTTCTGTTCCTTAAGAAAAGGACCGTCGGAGTGCAAGGCGAATTCAACTGGAAGGCAAGTAAAGAGATTTACCTTCCCACCGAACTCAATCTTCCCTACCGTCCGATTTTCTGGGATGTGAATGCCATCTGGGCCCCCAAACTGACCAAGCGCCTGGCAGCCGAGTTCGTAGCCGGCGTGGGCGCTCAGAATACCCGTTTCTATACCGGAGCCTGCAGCGGGGGAAATTGCTTCGCCAGCAGCAACCACTTGATGGCGGATTTCGGCGCTGGCATCAAATGGTACGCCTTCAAGCATGTCTTCTTTCGTCCAGAGGGGCGCCTCTATCTGGTCAACAACAACGTGGAGTTCACCTCCGCGCACGCCGTGCGCTACGGAGCCTCGATTGGCTACACCTTCCGATAAGGCCTGCTGATCAAAGTGGCTGTCTGCCTGTTCGAGGGACGCCGCCTCCCGGAATCCCCAATCCCCGGTAGTCATGCGCTGCTCTCGCGCATTATGATAGCGGTATGGGTTTTGGCTTCTCTGGCGAGATGGTGTTCCTGTTCTTGTTGGCGCTGATTCTTTTCGGCCCCAAGAAGTTACCCGAGATAGGACGCCAGATTGGCCGGTTCATGAACGAGTTCCGCCGCGCTTCGAACGAATTCCGCTCCCAGATCGAATCTGAAATCAACGCTGTCGAATCGCAGACCAAGTTCCCCATGATGCCGTCCATCCAGGCGCCGCTCGGATCGCTGGCGAGCCGCATCTTGAATCCGCCAGCGCCTGAGCAGATTCAAGCCGCGGAAACTCAGATTGATAGCCAGGCGGCTCGAGCCGAGACCGCCGCAAGTCAGGCTGAACCACGCGAATCGAATCCCGCCGTAGCCCCTGCGACGAGTCCTGTTTCCAGCCCCAAGGTTGCTGCCGATGTCTGAAGCGGCCGCGCCGTCTCCCCTGAGCGACTCTGCTAAAGAACCCATGCCGACCATGGGCTTCCTCGATCATCTCGAGGAACTCCGCAAGCGGTTGGTCTATTCCATTGTGGCGGTCGTGATCGGCTTCTTCGGCTGCTGGTTCGAGGCCTCGCGTCTCGTCGGATACATGCAGCGCCCCATCATCGAGGTGCTGCACAAGTACGGCCTGCCGGAAAAACTGGTGTATCTCAATCCCGTCGACCCTTTTAATCTTTATCTGAAAGTTGCGGGCGTGGCCGGTCTTTTCGTGACCTCCCCTTTTGTGCTCTACCAGATTTGGCTGTTCATTGCGCCGGGACTTTACCGGAACGAAAAACGCTACGTCATGCCGTTCATGGCGTCGAGCGTGGGCCTCTTCCTCGCCGGCGGATACTTCGGCTACCGCGTCGTTTATCCCCAGGCACTGACCTTCCTCATCGATTTCGGCAAGCAGTTCCAGCCGATGATCACCATCGAGGAATATACCCAGTTGTTCGTGACCATCGTCGTCGGCATGGGCGCGATTTTCGAAATGCCGATCCTGGTATTTTTTCTGGCGCTCATGGGAATCGTCAGCGCCGGCTGGATGTGGCGCAACATCCGTTATTCAATCCTGGGGATATTCATTATCGCGGCCATCATCACGCCGACTCCTGACATTGTGAACATGTGCATTTTCGCGGCCCCCATGCTCGGCTTGTATCTTTTGAGCATCGGACTTGCCTGGCTTGTGCATCCCACACAACGCAAGAAGCGCGCGGAAAAGAAGGGCGTTTAAGCGAGCACGCAAAGCGTGGCCACCACAAAGGCACCGAGAACACTGAGAAAAGCGTGATAAAAACATCGAGTAAAGAAAGCGGAAAAAACATGCGCAGGGCACTCCTCGGCCTCTCGCGGTGGCCTCTGGCATTGAGATGTTCGCTGGCCCTTCTCGTATTCGTTCAGCTAAGCACGATCGCGTGCAGCAAAGGGACCTCGGCTGCCGGAGCCACTCCATCCGACGCGGCCGCGGCGGCGGTTGCAAAGTCTGAAGCTGCGTCCACTCCTCCTGTTCCGTTTTCCGACAACGCGCCCCTTCCCCAAATCGATGCCAAGCGCGCCTTCGAATACACCCGCGAGGTAACCGCCTTCGGTCCGCGTTACATGGGGAACGAAAATCACAAGAAGCTCGAACGCTACATTCTTGACCATCTCAAGGGCGACCAGGTCGAAGATGACGCCTTCACCGCCGACACGGTCGAAGGAAAGTTTCCCGTCCGCAATATCATCGCGAAATTTCCCGGCAAGAAAGACGGCATCATCGCTATTCTCGGACACTACGACACCAACTATCCGCTTCGCGATACCGGCTATGTCGGCGCAAACGATGGCGGCTCTTCCACCGCGATCCTGCTCGAGTATGCGAATCAACTGCGTGGCAAGGTGCGCGATGGCTACAGCGTATGGCTCGTCTGGACCGACGGCGAAGAAGCCGTCAAACACTGGTCCGATACCGACAGCGATTACGGCAGCCGCCACCTTGCCGAAAAGTGGGAGAAGGACGGCACCCTGAAGAAGATCAAGGCGCTGATGGTGATGGATATGATCGGCGACGCCGACCTCAACATCGACCGCAACAGCAATGGCACGCCCTGGCTGCTCGACCTGATTTACGATGCGGCCAAGCGCACCGGATACCAATCACACTTCTATACCCGCGTCGGTCCGATCGAAGACGATCATCTTCCCTTCCTGAAAAGAGGCGTTCCCTGTGCCGACGTCATCGACCTCGACTACGGCTACAACAACGTCTTTCACCACACCCCTCAAGACACCATGGACAAGCTGAGTCCCAAGAGCCTGCAGATCGTCGGCAACACCACTCTTGAAACCATCCGAATGCTCGACCAGCGTTAGCTTCGAACATTGCGTCCCTCAGGTCCGTCACTCATCAAAGACCCGTCATCAAAGACCCGTCATCAAAGAATTGTCATCCCGAACGAAGTGAGGGATCTGCAGTCCGCCGGAAATCGGAAAACACCGGGCCATCTCAGCGACAGGTCGTCTGGATAAAAACTTCTTGCGACAAAGCCTATGGATAAAGTAGGCTTTAGTCCCTTGGGGGGTGAGCTTTGCCGTCTCGTCGCGCCTTTTTAAAGACCGCATCCGCCGCCGCGGTTGCAGCGAGCGCCGTTCCGATTCTGAGCTGGGGTGCCGATTCCCCGGCCATCACCGTTCCCGGCAAAGATGGCATGATCGTGCGCTCCTTCCGCTTCCTCGACCTCGAAACACCGGTCGAGTTCATGACGGAATGGATCACGCCTGTCGATCACTTCTTCGTCCGCAATCACATGTTTGAGCCCGCCAAGTTCGATGTCGGCGCCTGGAAGTTGACCATTAGCGGAGAGGTCGAAAAACCTTACACCGCCACACTCGCGGATCTCGAAAAGATCCCCGTCCACTCCGTGACCAACACGCTGGAGTGCGCGGGCAATGGCCGCTCGCTTCAGAATCCAGTGGTTCCTGGAATTCAATGGGGCAAAGGCGCTGTCGGAAACGCGCGATTCTCCGGGCCAAGCCTCAAAACGCTGCTGGAAAAAGCCGGACTGAAAGACACCGCTAAGCACGTTCAGTTTCGCGGCCTCGACCAGGTTCCCGGCAAAGTGCCTCCCTTCATTCGCAGCATTCCCATTGAAAAAGCTTTGGGCGGCGACACTTTGATCGCCACGCAAATGAACGGCGCTCCCCTTCCCGCGCATCACGGATATCCCGCGCGCGCCATCACACCCGGATGGGTAGGCGCGGCGTCCTGCAAGTGGCTCACCGAGATCACCGTGCTCGACAAGCCTGCCGAGGGTAACTTCATGAGCCCGGGATATCGATTTCCGAACACTCCTGGCAAGCCCGGAGAACCCGTCAAGCCCGAAGACACACACGCCCTCACCGGGCTCACGGTCAAGTCACTGATTGCTTCTCCGAGCAATGGCGCGAAGCTCAAGGCCGGCGCACATACAATTCAAGGCGTCGCCTGGGCCGGCGAGGCTGACATCACCAAAGTCGAAATCTCAACCGACGGCGGCGCGAGTTGGAGCGCCGCGAAACTCGGTAAGGATCAGGCAAAATATGCCTGGCGTCTCTGGACGTTCAACTGGAAGGCGCCAAAGAGTGGTGACTATGTAATCCTCTCTCGCGCCACCGATAGCCAGGGTCGCGTCCAGCCCGACGCCGCAGTTTGGAATCCGAGCGGCTATCTTTATAACGCCTATGACCAGGTGAAAGTCTATGTTCAGGCTTAGTAGCGCGAATAGCATCGCGAATTTCTTCGCTAGAGTTCTGGCTGGTTCATTGTTCTGCGCGGCGATTGCACTCGTAGCTCAGACCTCTCCGAACGAAACACTGCCGGCCGGCGCGGCGAAAGAAAAAGCCGAGGCTGCATGCTTGACGTGCCATGAAGCACGGATCATCGTCCAGCAGCGCCTGACAAAAGCCGCGTGGATCAAGGAAGTAGACAAGATGACCAAGTGGGGAGCCGAAGTCGATCCGAAAGATCACGACGCCTTGGTCGACTACTTGAGCGCCAATTTCGGCACCGACCAACCATCCTATCAAGCGCCCAAGAGTGCTTCGGAATCGAAGACGAATTCAAAAACCAGGCGTTAAAATTCTGCTACTTGAATCATCACAATCGCATCAAATCACGCTTGAGACGATCTATGCCAAAAATTCTTTCGTTCTTATTCGTTGTCGCTTTCGCGAGCGCCGCTTTGGCCCAGGAACCCGAGGCTCCCGCAAAACCGCTTCCTCCCGGACCAGCGCAGCCCAAGGTGAAAGCGGCTTGCACCCAGTGTCACAACACGACTCGCATTACCGAGCAACATTTTTCCCGCGTGAAATGGTCCGACGAACTCGACAAAATGGAAGGCCTCGGCGCGGTGATTCCTGACACCGACCGCGCAGCATTTCTGGATTACCTAACCACCAATTTTGGTCCGCAAAAGGGCAGCGAGAAGAAATCATCTACGAAAGCCGTCGATCGCAAGTAATTCGATTTCACTCTTGGTGGCCAGGACGCCATCACATCCGCGGCGGGGACGTCGGTGCTACCGGCGCTTCAATAATCTCCCGTCATCTCAAGAACGGCACCGTGTTCCGTAGAGAATTCTTCACCCGCGCCGGAACCTGTCGGCATTAGCCGCACCCGCGCGCGTGCCCTGCTGTTGTTCGATACTTCGAAGGTGCCCGAGCAATCTGTCTTCACGTAGGGCAGTCGATGCAGAGACTCGCCCCCGCCTTCCAGTTCTACCTCAACCGTTCCTGCTCCTGATCTCGCCTGAAAGGTCCATCGCAAGCCTTCGCGGTCACGGCTCGATTCGCGCAATTTGCGGAACACAGAGGTCTGCCCGTGGTGCCAGAGAATTGCTTTTCGGAAAACCAACCCCAGCGGCATCTCGTAGACCAGCGCCTCGAACGTGCTGATACTCCCATCGGATTGCGGAAAACAAGCATGCGTCCACGTCCAGAAATTGCGGTGCCGGAATCCGCAGTTGTGCCCTTGCAGTCCAACGCCGAGCGGGTCGCCACGAAATATCTGGTCGCCGAAACGTATTTCGCCGCTGAACATGGCGTCCGAATGCGGAGTGCGCGAAAAACCAATCCATCCTTTGTTGCTGAACGTCACTCCGAAACCCGAGCGGTAACGAAGATCCCATGAGATTGGCTGCCCGCGCACCGCGATCGCTCCGCGACAACTGTTTTCTTCAATACGGTTCGGTCCCGCTTCCAGGATGAGCAGTGAAGGATCTCCCGAATTTCGCGACCCGAGGCGCAACTCTCGAATCGGAAACTCTTGAATAAATGTTTCCGGATGACCGGTCTTCGGAAACCATGTCGCCCATATCTGGACCGGCCCGGAAGCGGGCGTGTCCGGGCATCCACCGCGCCCCACATTCATCAGCAGGTACCGAAACCACCATGCGCCCGAACCATCCGCAAGATCAAAGCGCAAGAACCACGCTTCGTAGCGGCGGCGCATGGTGAGCCGCGTGTAGGGCCGATTCAACGAATTCGTCATAGCCTCCCGAAAATCAAAGAGTCCTTCGCCACAAAGACACAGAATCCAGAGAATTCTTTCGGTCGATTGCTTCCTCTGTGTCTCTGTGACTCTGTGGTTTTCCGCTACTCCCAATGCGGTTCTCGCCGTGCTCCGCAAAGGGCTCGCCAAGTCGGACTCGAACAGACGCGCCCTGCGCGAACCTAAACAATCACTTTAAACCTTGCAATAATTCCCGCATTCTTACAGCAGTTTCAGTGATAGGGCAGCGCTACCGTAGCGCCGCTTCGACGTTGGGTCGGTAGCGCTCTGCCTATCGTTGCTAACATTCGTGAACTAGCTCTGCTCTGGGCTCTCTTCGTTGGCCGGGGAATGCTTCTCCGGACGAAGCAGCGGAAAGAGAATCACATCGCGGATGGTGTGCGAATCCGTAAAGAGCATCGCCAACCTGTCGAGGCCTACACCTACACCGCCCGCGGGAGGCATCCCGTAGGAAAGAGCGCGAATATAGTCTTCATCCATCTGGTGCGCTTCGTCATCTCCGCGTTCGCGTTCCTTCAATTGCGCTTCAAAGCGCCGCCGCTGATCCTCCGGATCGTTGAGTTCGCTGAAGCCGTTGGCAATCTCCATCTTTCCGGCAAACATCTCGAAACGCTCCGTCCAATCCGGCTCATCAGGCTTCTGCTTGGAGAGCGGTGACACCGCGGTCGGAAATTCGTAAATGATCGTCGGCTGCAGTAGATGTTCTTCGGCAATCGCTTCAAACAAATTTGCGATGGTCTTTCCTACAGGCTCAGCAGCGTCGTAAGCCAGATTGACTCCCGCCTGGCGCACTCGCATCACCAGAGCTTCGACTGCCTCCTGGGTCGCGAAATCGTTTCGCGTGGGCGCCGTTCCGGCCTTCTCAGGCCAGAACTTCGTGATCGCCTCGCGCATCGTCATCCGACGCCAGTTCCCGTGGGACCAATCGATCTCGTCCTCTCCCCATTTTGTCTTCGTGCTGCCCGTAACATCTTCGACCGCCTGCTCGATCGAAGCCTGGGTCGTGTCCATGATCCCGAGATAATCCGTGTAAGCCTGGTAAGCCTCAAGCATGGTGAATTCAGGATTCCATCTCCAACCGATCCCCTCATTGCGAAAGTTGCGGTTGATCTCATAGACGCGATCGAAGCCGCCCACTGTCAGCCGCTTCAAATAAAGTTCCGGCGCGATGCGGAGGAACAGATCCATGTCGAGCGTGTTGTGATGCGTCTTGAACGGACGAGCCACCGCGCCGCCTGCCATCGGCTGCATCATCGGCGTCTCAACTTCTACAAAACCCTGCGCATCGAAAAATCGCCGCAGCGATTGCACGAGCTTGCTGCGCTTCAGAAAAACTTCCCGCACCTCGGGATTCACGATCAGATCGACATATCGCTGCCGGTACCGCAGCTCTACGTCACTAAGCTCAGACGATTTCTTTGTATCGCCACCGGATTCGAACTCCTTGCCGATGGGCAGAGGCAAAAGATCTTTCGACAGAAAAGTAATCTCCTCGGCATGAATGCTCAACTCTCCCGTGCGCGTGCGAAACAGATATCCGCGTACACCGATGTGATCGCCTAGATCAAGCAGCTTCCAAAGTTCGAACCCGGCATCGCCGACTGCATCTTTCTTCACGTAAATCTGCAGCCGCTTGCCATCCTGCTGAAGGTGCGCGAAGCCAGCCTTTCCCATCAGGCGAATCGCCATGATTCGTCCCGCCACGCGCACAGTAACTCGTGGAGACTCCAGCTCTTCAGCAGTCTGGCCGCCGTACTCGCTTAGTATCTGTGGAACGGTGTGGCTGAAGTTGTACTTGCGTGGGTATGCCGGCTGGCCGAGAGCCTCGATTTTCTTCAGCTTCTCTCGCCGTATCTCGTAGATATTGTCGTCAAGCGCCAATTTTTATCCTTCTGACGGTTAGAAATGATGAATGGAAGATAGAACTAGCGATTATAAACATGCGGCGAAACAATCGCCCGCACCATCCTTCTTTGCCCCGTTTCGCAGCGCATATCGTCCAAGTTTTCCATGAAGAATGCACCTCTCCGGTATACTAATAGGACTTTGCCAGGCGCTTTGGGCGTGCCTGGGCGGCTTTGGGTACACCGATGAAACCTAGCTTTACACTCGGAATCGAAGAGGAATATCAGACCGTCGACCCGGAAACCCGGGATCTGCGATCGCACATTCACGCCGAGATCATCGAAAAGGGCAAGCTCCTCATGCAGGAGCGCGTGAAAGCCGAGATGCACCAGTCGGTCGTCGAAGTCGGCACGTCGGTCTGCGCCAACATCAAAGACGCCAACGACGAACTGAAAAAGCTCCGCCGGCACATGATCCGTTTGTCGAAGGAAAATGGTCTGCTGCTCGCCTCCGCCGCAACCCACCCGTTTGCCGACTGGAGAATGCAGGAAGTTACGCCTGACGAGCGCTACAAAAACATCGTACAAGACATGCAATTGGTCGCTCGCGCGAATCTTATCTTCGGCTTGCATGTGCACGTAGGAGTGGAAGACCGCGAGATCGCGATCCACCTCATGAATCACGCGCGCTACTTTGTGCCGCACTTGCTCGCCCTGTCGACAAATTCTCCTTTTTGGCTGGGCATGGACACGGGACTCAAATCGTATCGCTGCAAAGTCTTCGACAAGTTTCCGCGCACTAACCTGCCTGACTTTTTTCCAAGCTGGGGCGAGTACGAAAATTACGTCAAGCTGCTGGTCAAGACCAACTCCATCGATAATGCGAAAAAAATCTGGTGGGACATCCGGCCGCATCCATTCTTTGACACGCTGGAATTCCGTGTGTGCGACATCCCAATGCGTGTCGAGGAGACGATTGCCCTGGCCGCGCTCATCCAGGCGACCGTCGCCAAGCTCTACAAGCTCTACTCGCAGAACCAGGGATTCCGCATGTACCGCCGGTCTCTGCTCATGGAGAACAAGTGGCGGGCCGCCCGCTATGGTATCAACGGAAAGCTGATCGACTTCGGCAAGCAAAAGGAAGTGCCGGAACGCGAGCTGATCGAAGAATACCTGGCTTTTGTCGACGACGTCCTCGACGAACTGGATTCTCGCGCGGAGGTGGAATATATCCGCACGATGATGAAAAACGGTACAGGCGCGGACCGCCAGTTGCGCGTGTATCAGCAAACCGGCGACATGAAAGCTGTAGTGGACTACATCATAGAGGAGACCGAAGCGGGCATCGATAATGATGAGATCGATACTTTACCCGCCGCCAAAGCCGTCTGATGAATCTTACCGAGACCGACGCACAATCCAATCGACAACTGAATACCATGCCTTTCGACCCGCAACTGACGCCCGGCGCGCGCAATGCCGTGCGCGTGTGCTTGCGTGTGCAACCGGAAGAAAAAGTCACCGTCATCACCGACGAAGCCAGCCTCGAGATTGCGGCCGCAATCGTTCATGAACTCGAAGATCTGGGTTGTCCCTACCATTCCTTTGTGTTGGAAGATGTCGCCGCTCGTCCGTTGGGAGATTTTCCGCAAGCCATCGCGCACGACCTCGAGACCAGCCAAGTCAGCATCTTCGCTGTACAGGCTCAGACCAACGAATTGAAGTCGCGCATGCAGATGACTGACATCGTGAACCGCCGCAAAATCCGCCACGCGCACATGGTGAACATCGATAAACAGATCA
This sequence comes from uncultured Acidobacteriaceae bacterium, assembly GCA_963822545.1. Lineage (GTDB taxonomy): Bacteria > Acidobacteriota > Terriglobia > Terriglobales > Acidobacteriaceae > Acidiflorens. The sequence continues at coordinate 23,044 of CAWGIB010000003.1, read as the reverse complement.
TGCTGGAAGGAATGCGCGCCGATTTTTTGAAGGTGGATCGCTTGAGCACCAGGGTAGTTGAGCGTGTTCGCGCAGCCAGGCAGATTCGCGCCAAAACCCCGGCCGGAACCAACCTCGTTGCCGATCTGAATCCGAATTATCGCTGGGTCAAAACGAGCGGCATCATCAGCACCGAGAAGTGGGGCAACCTGCCGGGCGGCGAAGTATTCACCACTCCGGGCGAAGTCAACGGCACCTTCGTGATTGATGGCGTCGTCGGAGATTATCTGTGCGCCAAGTTCGGCGATCTGAAGGCGACCCCACTGACAATTCAGATCAAGAAAAATCGCCTGATCGGTGCGCACTCGACCAACAAGGAATTGAAGGACGACTTCTGGGCCTACACGCACACCGACGAGAATAGCGATCGCGTCGGCGAGTTCGCCATCGGCACAAACATCGAATTGAAAGATGTGATCGGACAAATCCTCCAGGATGAAAAGTATCCCGGCGTCCACATCGCCTTCGGCAATCCCTATGGCGCCCATACCGGCGCGGAGTGGTATTCGGCGACGCACATCGACGTCGTCGGCAGAAAGTTCGATATCTGGGCCGACGACGAGCAGATCATGCGCGATGGCAAGTTTTTGATCCAGGCGTAGAGTCGGCTTTTGGGTTCTCGGCTTCCAAGTCCGGGAGGGACGGCTGAACCCCGGCAAATGTCTTACCGATGACAAGACCTCGATGATCCCCACTCTCCGCCAAGCCTTCAATGCGTCTTTCACCGAGGAAAAATACGACCACCTGCGCCGCGAGATGACCGAGCGTTGCGGCATGGAGGTTCCCTTCCCCCTCTGCGAGACGCCTTGTTTTTTCCCGAAGGCTCTGGTCGACCGCATGGGCGAAGACGGCAAAGCCCTCGTCCATCAACTTCTCGAAAACAAAGAATACCGGCGCCAATCCGAAGCCTCAATTCCAGATCGCTTCCGCGTGCCGCGGGAAGCCCCACACCCGATGTTCGTGCAGGTAGACTTCGGCCTGGTTCGCGACGCCGCCGGCGAACTCCAGCCTAAGCTCGTCGAACTTCAGGCCTTCCCATCTCTCTATGCCTACCAGCCAGTTTTGTCGCAGGCGTATATGGATGTGTTCGGCCTCGACCCCGGGCTCCGTTACTTCCTGAGCGGGCTCGACGCCAATTCGTATAGGGCCCTCCTGCACGACGCCATCGTCGCCGGACACAACCCCGCTAACGTAGTGCTCATGGAAGTGCATCCGGAAGAGCAGAAGACACGCCCGGATTTTCTGCTCACGGAAAAAATGCTGGGTATCCGCACCGTCTGCATCACGAAAATCCGCAAGCAAGGCCGCCAACTTTTTTACGAAGACGCCGGCAAGCTCATCCCGATCGAACGCATCTACAACCGCACGATCGTCGATGAACTTGAGCGCAAGAACGTTGAGCTGCCCTTCGATTTTCGCGACGACCTCGATGTGGAATGGGCGGGACATCCCAACTGGTATTTCCGCATCAGCAAGTATTCCATTCCGTACCTCAAACATCCCTCAGTTCCCCGCACATGGTTTCTCGATCAACTGACCGAGGTCCCGCCGGATCTGGAAAACTTTGTATTAAAACCGCTCTATTCCTTCGCCGGATTGGGCGTGGTGATCGCGCCTTCACGAAAAGATATCGACGCAATTCCCGCTGGCAAACGCGGCGAATACATTCTGCAGGAACGTCTGGACTTCACTCCCATCGTCGACACGCCCTACGGTATGACGAAGGTCGAGTTGCGCCTCATGTACATCTGGCTCGAAGAATTGCTTCCCGTTCTCACCATCGTGCGCATGGGTCGCGGCCTGATGATGGGTGTCGATCACAACAAGAATATGAAGTGGGTAGGCTCATCCGCTGCACTCATCAGCGAGTAGTCCTCGCATCTTTCCATCCTCGTAGACATCCAACAAAAGACTATTTCGACTTTGGAGAATCCATGCCGCACCTGTTCGACCCGTTAACGATTCGCGATATCACCTTCGCCAACCGCGTATTTGTTTCGCCCATGTGCGAATACTCGAGCTCCGACGGCTTCGCCAACGATTGGCATTTCGTGCATCTGGGCAGCCGGGCCGTCGGAGGCGCGGGCCTGATTCTTACCGAAGCAACCGCCGTCACTCCGGAAGGTCGAATCAGTCCGCAGGATCTCGGTATCTATCGCGACGAACACGTTGAGCCCCTTGGTCGAATCGTTCGCTTCATCACCGAACAAGGCGGCATCGCTGGAATGCAACTGGCCCACGCCGGACGCAAGGCCAGTACCTATCGCCCCTGGGAAGCCAATGGAATGATCCCTGAGAGCAAGGGCGGATGGAAAAATGTTCTCGCCCCCAGCGTCATCCCTTTTGCGGACAACTACCCAATGCCGCAGGCCCTTACTGACAAGGGGATCAAAGATGTTGTCACCGCGTTTGCCTCGGCGGCCCGTCGCGCCTGCGAAGCGGGCTTTCGCGTCATTGAAATTCATGCGGCTCACGGCTACCTGATCCATGAATTTCTGTCGCCCCTCAGCAATCAGCGCACAGATTCCTACGGCGGCTCGTTTGAAAATCGTACGCGAATCTTGCGCGAGGTCGTTTCCGCCGTTCGCAAAGTCTGGCCCGAGCGAGCGCCGCTCTTCGTACGCATATCCGCCACCGACTGGGTCGAAGGTGGATGGGACGTCCCCCAGTCCGTCGAACTTGCCCGCCAGATCAAGACTCTAGGTGTAGATCTGATCGATTGCTCTTCTGGAGGCAATGTAGCCCGCGCGAAGATTCCCGTCGGCCCCGGATACCAGACGCAGTTTGCCGAACAGATTCGGCGCGAAGCTGCCATTCTGACCGGCACAGTCGGGATGATCACTTCTCCCGTCCAGGCCGAGCACATTCTCGCCACGGGCCAGGCGGACGTCGTCATCATGGCGCGCGAAATGTTGCGCGACCCCTACTGGCCGTTGCGCGCCGCCCGCGAATTGGGGCAGTCCATCGCCTGGCCGGTTCAATACCTCAGGGCAGCTCCAGACGGCGCCCAGGCCCGCGTCCCCGTCGATCTAGATGCCTTCAAGGATTGCTTCCAGGAGCACCACGGCATCGCCAAAGGCTGAAGGCGATCCGTCGGAAACGCAGTGTATTACCCGGGACAGCATCAGACCGGGGACGGGTCTCCCACAATTGTCATCCCGAACGAAGTGAGGGATCTGCAGTTCGACCGCACCCAAAACACCGAAAGAAGAAAGTCTCCGCCTAGTCGGCGTCTCCGCCGTGAGAGAATTTGACGTTCTCCAAACTTCTCCCCAGACCCGTCCAGCGAATTGTTCACGATGTGCAAATGATTGCGACAGTGCCCGCAACACGGGCAGTTTGGCGCTTGCTTTTGGACGACACTCCCTTCATCATTACCGCTGGCATAACTTCCTGCCTACACTCTCCAGAGGTGAAAGAATGAAACAGTTTTTCCGCATTTGTATGATCGTCGGGGTTATGACCGTCGGGGTCGCTTTATTCCTCGGCATCGCCTCGAACCCCGCTGCTGCACAAGAACGCAAAGTATCAGTCTTCAACGGCCACAGAATCATCTACCCCAACTCCAGCATTCCGAATCAGGGACACATCCACACCAACTACTTTTTTGTCGACTCCGATCGACCTCAGGCTGGCCCACCTTCCGGATCTGAAACCCCCGGATCGGTCGCATGCGTCTACGAGCTTGTAAGCGGCCCCACTGGCTGCCCGATTGCGACCAGCACCAACGTGCCCACCGGCGGAATCGGTGCCATCGCGATCGTCGACGCCGGGGACTACCCGACCGCGGCTTCCGACTTGGCCGCGTTTTCCACGCAGTATGGAATTCCGCAGGCCGATTTTACCGTGACCTGGCAGGGCAAGAAAAAACCTCCAATGTATTCGGATTGGATCGTCGAAGAAGCGCTCGACATTGAATGGGCGCACGCCATGGCTCCCAAAGCTAAGCTCTATCTCGTCGAATCAAAACTGTGCACCTCTGGGTGCGCAACCGACCCAACCTGGGCCTCTATCAAGTATGCCGCCAAGCTGGTGGCTGCGGCGGGAGGCGGAGTGGTCAGCATGAGCTTTGGCGACTCCGAAGTCAGCCAGGATCTCACTTGGGATAAAAACTTCACCAACAAAAAGGTTGTGTTCTTCGCTGCCAGCGGTGATTCCGGATTGGGCGTCAGCATTTATCCCGGCTCCTCTCCAAACGTGGTTTCCGTGGGAGGCACGTATTTCAACCGTGACCCAAGCGGCAAGTTCACCAGTGAGGTTTATTACTCAGGCGGCGGCGGCGGCGACATCAGTCCCTACGAACCACGTCCTGCTTACCAGGACGGCGTTCAGGCGATTGTTGGGACGCAACGCGGATATCCGGACGTGTCTTCGAATTTCTGCTGCGCGGCCATCTACGTCCAGGGCGCTTGGTACTCAGTCGGTGGAACCAGCTGGTCTTCTCCCACCTTTGCCGGAATCGTCAATGCTGCCGGCAGTCTGGCGAAGGGAAGCGTGGCCGAGCTCAATATGTTGTATGGCGTGCTCGCCAATCCAACCGAATATGCTGCCGATTTCTATGACGTCACGACAGGCGATTCACGTTGCAAAACTGGCTTCGACCAGTGCACGGGAATCGGTTCTCCGCGCACCTACGCGGGCAAATAACCTTCCCCACCACACCCGGGCCTCCTCGAGACCCGGGTGTTTTTTTCACTCCTCCTTAACTCCCATAGACACAACTAGACGACCTTGACTGTCATCGTTTCGATTTGCTCCGCGAATCGATCGTCAGGTTATTTTTGTATGTACAGATTTCCATTTGTTGCCGAATCCGGCAATTTAGCCCGAAACTCAAATTTACGTCCAAGGCCGAACAATTCGCGACCCGGCAAGATATTTGGTACCTTCTTCGTGTAAATTCCATCAGATGGGGATGTTCGCTATTTTGAAGAGTCTGGGAAGTTTGTTGCCGTAGCCCGCGAAAGCGTCCGCTCGCGGCTGCGATCGTACTCGCCATTGTTCTGGCAGGTTCAAGTGCAGTGCCCGCCGCAAGCCAATCTGCTGCTAAGCCTGCCGCCGACCGCTACTACGAGCCGCTGCCGCAGGACACCGGCGCGACCGGCATGAAGCTCATGCTGCGGAAACTTGAGACCACTGGGCGGCTGATGCAGATCGACGCTCATCCCGACGATGAAGACGGCGGCATGCTCACCCTCGAAGCGCGCGGCAAGGGGATTTCCACTTTGCTAATGACCCTGACGCGTGGCGAAGGCGGACAAAACGAACTGGGCAGCAATCTGTTCGATGTGCTGGGAGTCGTTCGCACCTTGGAAGTAATGGCCGCCGACCGCTACTACGGCGTCGAACAGCGTTTCTCCCGGGTCGCCGACTTCGGATATTCCAAGACCCCGGAGGAGACATTTCAAAAATGGGGTGGACACGATGTGGCGCTGGGCGACATCGTGCGCGTGATCCGCACATTTCATCCCGACGTCCTAATCGCACGATTTTCGGGCACCGAGCGCGACGGCCATGGGCACCATCAGGCTTCGGCAATCCTGACCAAGGAAGCTTTCCGCGCCGCCGCCGATCCCAATCGTTTCCCGGAACAGATCAAGGAAGGCCTTCAGCCATGGCAGCCGAAGAAACTGTATATCGGCAATGTGTGCGGATTCGGCGCTTCGACCTGCGATGCCCCCAATTACACGGTCAAGCTGAACACGGGAAAAGAAGATCCCCTGCTTGGGGGTTCGTACGTAGGATTTGCGATTGAGGGACTGCGTCATCAGCAATCGCAGGCGCTCGGCGGCGTCTCGGTTCCCAAGGGCGACCGCTTTGCCCATTACAAGCTGGTCGATTCGGTCGCTGAATCCCCCGGGGACAAAGACGCACACGAACAGGATTTCTTCGAAGGGATCGATACCACATTGCCGGGACTGGCGTTGCGCTTGGGAGACGAAGAGAAGAAGGTGCCATGGCTGCACGAGCAACTGTCTCAGATCCAGCAACATGTTGCCGAGGCTAAGCAAAATGCTGATAACGACTTGTCAAAGAGCGCGATGGCTCTTCTTCGCGGCCGAAAGGCGGCGGACGATCTGCTGCAACGAGTGCCGCAATCTTCGCTGTCCGCTGGTGCGAAGAAGTTGCTGACCATCGAACTTGAGACGAAGCGCAATCAGTTCGAGCAAGCTGCAAACCTGGCGCTCGGAGTCAAGTTGACGGCGACCTACGACGCCCCGACCGCGTCTTCTCCTGAATCGGCCGCCATGGCCGTTCCGGGAGCGAGTGTGGCCGTCACGTCCATGGGAGCCGTGAGTGGCGGGAAGCCGGTTTCGGCAAATTTGATTTTGAAGGTTCCTGGTTGTCAGCAAACCGCGCAAGGGACAATGTCAGCCGACAAGCCCTCCACCGCGCAGTTCGATTTTCACTTCACGCCATGTGCGAACGCTGCCTACACGCGCCCCTATTGGCATCGCCATGATCCGCAGCGCGATTCTCTCAACACAATTGACGAGCCCCAATACCAGACGCTTCCCTTCCCTCCTCCGCCGTTTCATGTGCGGATGGAATATCAATACCAGGGACTCACTGGCTCCATCGAAGTTCCGGTGATGGTTCGCTTCAAGTGGCCGGAGGGAGCCGTCGGTGAGCAGCCACTCGCCATTGGCCCGGAATTCTCCGTCGAATTGTCACCGTCGAACTCTGTGATTCCGTCCGACATCCGCGGCAGCATGAGCGTGAAAATCACGGCGCGTGACCAGAGCACCGGTCCGAAAGCGCAAATCGCGCTCAGCGTTCCGCGCGGCTGGCGCGCTGAACCGCCGCAGGAATCCGTCGACATCCCCAAAGACGCATCGAAGGACGCCTCGTTCCAGGTCTTCCCGTCGGATTTGAAAGAGAGCCAGACGCACATCTGGGCGAAACTCACCAGCGGCAAGAAAACTTACGGCGAAGGTTACACGGTCGTCACGCGCGATGATCTGGGCACTGCTTATTACTACCAGCCCGCCGCGCAGCACGTCTCCATTGTGGATGTGAAGGTTCCGAAAGACCTGAAACTCGGCTACATCATGGGCGCCGGCGACGAGATTCCTGCCGTGCTTCAGCAAATCGGCATGAATATCACGATGATTCCACCGGAAAAGCTGGCAACGGAGAATCTGGGCAATTATCAGACAATCGTCCTCGGCATTCGCGCCTACGACACACAAAAAGATGTGATCGCCAATAACAAACGGTTGCTCGATTACGTCCGAAACGGAGGCCGGCTCGTGGTTCAGTACAACACCATGGGTTCGTTTGGCGTGCCGATCGACTTCAACGCGGGCAAATATACGCCCTATCCCGCAACGCTCAGCCGTTCGCGCGTTTCAGTCGAGGAAGCGCCGGTGAAGATTCTCGACCCGTCGAACGAGATTTTCCATTATCCGAATGAAATCACCGCCAAAGATTTTGACGGTTGGGTGCAGGAACGCGGACTCTATTTCATGTCCCAATGGGACCCGCAGTTTACTCCGCTCCTGGAGTCGCATGACCCCGGAGAACAAGAGCAGAAAGGCGGGCTGCTCTTGACGCACTACGGCAAAGGCACCTACATCTACACCGGATACGCATTCTTCCGGCAGCTGCCTGCGGGCGTACCCGGCGCAGTACGGTTGTTTGTGAATCTGATAAGCAGCAAGTAGCTCGTCGTTGGATATCGTTAGTCGTTCGCGATCGTTATTCGTCGGTCGCGCGTAAAACTGTCGCGAACAGCAAATGACGAATAGCGAGCCGCAAGCAACACCCCATTGCGAATGCCGAACGCCGAGAGCCTAAAGCCGAGAGCCTAAAGCCGTACGACGAAAAACTCATGCCACTTCCCACCGCCGACCCCGATACCAAACTCGTGCGCGGCCTCGGCCTCGGCTCCGCCACCGCGCTCAACATGATCGACATGATCGGCGTGGGACCGTTCATTACAATCCCACTGATCGTTACGGTGATGGGCGGTCCGCAGGCGCTTCTTGGGTGGGTCGCCGGCGCGATTCTTGCCATTTGTGATGGCCTGGTTTGGGCCGAACTCGGCGCGGCCATGCCCGGCTCCGGTGGGTCGTATCGCTATCTCAAAGAAATCTACGGACCCGAAAAGCTGGGCCGCCTCGTCTCCTTCTTATTCATCTGGCAACTTTCTTTCAGCGCCCCTCTGTCGATTGCCTCGGGAGCAGTCGGTCTCTCACAATATGCGGCATTCTTTTTCCCTCATCTCGAGAACGTCTGGTCTACCCGCACTTGGAGCCTCCATCTGCCTCTGGCGGGAACGCTGCAACTCTCGTGGGTCGCCATGCCTGCAACCTTCGTGGCCATCGGAGTCTGCGCGCTCACCGCTTTCCTGCTCTACCGCCGCATCACCGCCATCTCGCGCCTCAGTACCGTGCTTTGGGCGGGAGTGATGGGCACAATCGGATGGATCATCTTTGCCGGCCTCACCCATTTCAATGCGCACCAGGCCTTCGATGTACCGCCCGGCGCATTTTCGCTCTCGCGAAATTTTTTCTACGGACTAGGCGGCGCGCTGCTCATCGCGTCTTACGACATCGGCGGCTATTACAACGTTTGCTTCCTCGGCGATGAGGTCAAAGATCCGACGAAAAATATTCCTCGCGCCCTTTTCCTCTCGATATTGGCGGTGGTCTGTCTCTACATCGTCATGAACATCAGCATCCTCGGCGTGATCCCCTGGCGCGAACTGGCCAAATCGGGAGCTTCCAACAGCAAGCTCTACGTCGTCTCCACGCTGATGGAACGAGTTTACGGCCATGGCGCAGCCTCGGTGGTCTCGGTACTCGTCATGTGGACCGCTTTCGCGTCCGTCTTTTCTTTGACGCTCGGCTATTCGCGTGTGCCCTATGCGGCGGCCCTCGACGGAAACTACTTTCGCATCTTTGCGCGCGTGCATCCCGTCCACCGCATTCCATACGTATCGGTGCTGGCGTTGGCGGGAGTCGCCGCCCTGTTCTGCTTCCTGCGCCTGGCGGACCTGATCGCGGCGCTCGTAGTCATTCGCATCGTCCTTCAATATCTGTTGCAGGCCATCGGAGTGATCGTCCTCCGCATCCGCCGTCCCGACCTCCCGCGTCCATTTCGGATGTGGCTTTACCCTCTGCCCGCACTTGTGGCGGCTGCCAGTTTTCTTTTCATTCTCTTCTCCAGAAATAATTTTCAGAAAGAAATTCGCTACGCTTCGGTCATTCTGATCGCCGGAGTCGTGGTTTATTTGCTGCGAGCCTGGCGCCGCAAGGAATGGCCCTTCCGCGGAACGCAGTTGTCCGCCGGCCACTGAGCCCTAATGCGTTCCGTCCACTTCACGTCATCCAGCCGCGAAGCGGCGCAAGAATGCAGCCCATGGCGCAAGCCGTGGGTCAGCAGGCGAAAATGCGCCAAGCCCCGTCGGGGCGAAATAAACAAATCTCCAATCTGCGGTGCGCGGCCAGGCTATCGGATGGCGCAGCGCTCGGGTACGCAGTTTTTGGGTGGCGCAGCGCTTCAGCGCTGCGATTCCAGCCATCACCACTAACGGCTTTAGCCGCTGAGGTCGGCATCAGTGCTCCATCCCCTTACGCTCTCCTGTGGCCCAACGTTTGAATAGCGCAGCGCTTCAGCATAATCCTGATCTGTTTTTGGGTGGCGCAGCGCTTCAGCGCTGCGATTCAAGCCATCACCACCAAGGGCTTTAGCCGCTGAAGTCCTCATCAGTGCTCCATCCCCTTACGCTCTCCTGTGGCCCAACGTTTGGGTAGCGCAGCGCTTCAGCATAAGCCTGATCTGTTTTTGGGTGGCGCAGCGCTTCAGCGCTGCGATTCAAGCCATCACCACCGACGGCTTTAGCCGCTGAGGTCTGACAGAACCCCGCATGACATTACTATCCGCAAATTAACTATGGTCACTTTCCCGCCCGTCCGTTTAGACTTGGGAGCCGAATTTCACGGAGGAGAACGAATGAAGCATTTTCTACTGTTGAGTTTACTGCTGGTATTTTCCAGCTTTGCTCTTGCACAAGCCAAAGACGCGCCCAAGACCCTCACTCAGGTTTTGGACGGCACCGTAAAAACGATCGAGGGCGAATTCATCCCAGCCGCTGAAGCAATGCCGGAAGATAAGTACGGATTCGCCCCCACCAATGGCGAATTCAAAGGCGTGCGGACATTCGCTCAGCAGGTGAAGCACGTAGCCGCCGTCAATTACATGATCGGCGCTGCCATCCTTGGCGAAAAGTCCCCGGTAGACCTAGGCGGCGAAAACGGCCCCGACACCATCAAGTCGAAGGCAGATATCCTGAAGTTCGCGAAAGACTCCTTTGCCTACGCACACAAGGCCATCGCGACCATAACAGCAGAAAACTCGATGGGAGAGATTGCCAGCCCGTTCGGACAAGGCAAGGTCACTCGCTTAGGAATGGGCACCGTCTTTGCCTGGCACGGATTCGATCACTACGGGCAGATGGCCGAGTATCTACGCATGAATGGAATCATTCCCCCGGCGAGCCGAAATTAACCTAACGCAGAATAACAGACCAGCACGACAGAATGACTTTGAAGATCAGGGCCGGGTCACACCGGCCCTATTTCTTTGCCCCGCCATGATGCTTGCGCCAGTCGGCGCCATCTCGTCCGCCATGGGTGGCGATCTGAGTCAGCAGCAGTTCCGCGGTAAGGCGTCGCCTGACCAAGTGCGCGGCGATTCTCTGCTTCGCCCTCTTCACTGGGACTTTCGGATCGAGAAATACGAGCACTGAAGGACCCGCTCCGCTGAGGGCCGCGCCGAAGATCCCGGACTCTCCCGTCAATTCCTTCAGCGCCGGCAGCAAAGGGCAGAGCGGTGCGCGATACGGCTGGTGGATGCGGTCTTCCAGAGCCGCCGGAAGCAGATCCGGCCGGCCGTTGGTGAACGCGGATAGCAACAGCATCGAATTCTGGATGTTCGTCACCGCATCCGCGCGCGAATATTGGAAAGGCAGCACGCGCCGAGCCTGCTCCGTAAGCAGCGGGGCCTCCGGAACGGCAAGCAGCAGCGGCCACTTCCCTTTCGGCTTTACCTCGACAACCTGCGCCTGAACCTGGTTGGCCATCCGCGCCACCGTAAGAGCGCCCATCCAGCATGCCGAAGCATTATCAGGATGTTGCTCGCGCATGGAAGCCTCGCCGACGATGCGATCATCCTTCCAGCGCAAATGTCCGAAGTGGACCGCGAGCGCGATACCGGCGAGCCGGGCAGCGGCCGATGATCCGCAGCCTTTGCCGATCGGAATTTCGTTTTCAACGTGAATCCGCAGCGGTGCGATTTTGCGGTTCTCGGACTCGAGCACTTCGCAATACGTGCTGACGATCAAATGATTTTCCATGCGGCCGCAGATCTCCGCGTCGCGGCCTTCGGCCGTCACAAAGAAATCAGGCGCGCGTTCGGCACGCAGGCGCAGGTAGAAGTCCAGCGCAAGCGCCGCGGCGTCAAACGCCGGGCCGAGATTGGCCGAGGTCGCCGGCAGCGCCAGGCGCAGCGAGCGGTTCGCCGATATAGGACGCGAAGGCATAAGTGTACGATTGCAGCCAGTTGCGGACGGTGTACCTGCCCCTTCAACTGCCATAAACAAAAGGCTTTACGTCAATTCTCGAAGAGGAGAGGCCGCTTCTAGCCAACAACACGGTCGAAATTGTGTCTTATACACGAATGCGCGGCGAACTGCTACGAATTTCTCAGGAGCGGCTGTTAGCAGGAAGTAAGTAATCGACCAAAATGTCCGGTTCCTCGCTGCCTGCGGCATGACGGATTCATTGACCCGGCGAGAGAGACGCGGCTCTCAATCTCAACAAAACACAAGAGACGCGAATTGTCGCGTCTCTTGTCGTACTCCAGAACCAAGTTCCAAGGCCGGTTAGCCTTGGGATTCCCTCGACTACGATGTGCAAAGGTTTTCGAGTGCCGCCTGATTGCGAATTAGCAACGTGGCGCCGTGCAGTTCCACGACTCCTCGCCGTTTGAAATCTCCAAGAATGCGCGTCACCGTCTCTCTCGAGGAACCGATCAGTTGCGCGAGTTCTTCGTGCGTCAACGACATTTTCATCCTGATGACGCCGCCACTGGTGCTTCCATCCGCCGACCACTGCAGAAGCAGGCGCGCCAGCTTTCCCGGCACCGAATGGCACAAGCCGATCGAACGGATTACGTCGTAGGCCGACTGGCAATCCTGGCTCAGGTGTTGCGTCGCGCGCAGGCAGGCGTCGCCGTTGTTCTTGAGAAATTTTAGAAATTGATCGCATCCGATATACGCCAACTGGCTCGGCTGCAAAGTTTCCACCGTCAGTTCGTATTGCTGTCCCGTGACCACCGATTGCAGCCCCAGAATCTCGCCTGGTTGAGCGATCTTTACGATGAGTGTCTTGCCTTCGCTGTTAGTCGTCATCAGCTTTACGCGACCCTGGCATACGATGTAAACGCCGCGCGCAGCCTGCCCTTCCATCAGCACAATCGCACCTTCCGGATACGAACTCGTGTGCTTGATGCGATTCAGTTCTTCTAACGTCTTCGGGGAAAGTCCCGAAAAAAAACTGTCCTCTCCGAGATCGAATTGACGAACATCGTCGATGATCGGCAACCCATAAGGCGAGTTGGCCTTCACCTGTGCATCTGCCAGATACCGAAAACCAGGGCCGCTCGTTCTACCCGCCATCGCTACCGTTGCAGTTGCCATGATGATTCTCCTTAAATTGGTGTGCCGTTACGATCTCTCTATCGCAACCCGCCCGCCAATCTCATTGGGGGATTTGAAGCCCCCGATTTTGTCCCCTAACTTATTGACTGTCAATCACTTTCTTCGAATTGGGGGTGGTTTTGATCGTTCGGGCGATTGGCCCCAGCAGGGCTTCGCCTGCGTGTTTTGCCACACGCTTGGGTGATCTCCATCACCTCACGCTGTGAGAAATGAACTATAGGTTGTGACCTTCGTGCCGGATTGGGCCCGTAGGACGCCCTGAAACGCCGGAACCGCGCTCCAGACTAGGCCACCTGGCTGGACCTGTTTTCACCGTAGCCGAGCATGGCCTGCTTCAGCTGCGAGTCGACTTCGTCGGCAATGGTAATGACGTCCAACAACACCTTGCTGAAATCCACCGTGCGCAAATTGTTTTGGATTGTGTTGAAGATACTGACCTGCAGAATTCGCGACTCTTCCACCAACATGGCAGGCGAGTAACCTTGCTGCCGTCGCATTTCCCCGTGTTCGCGGGCGATCGTTGAAATGGGCGCTTCGCCCATGGTGGGAAGCCGCAGCCGGTGAATCACGTCACCAAGAAGCTGTGGCAGGTGTCCTGTTCGCTCCTGAAAATCCAGCCGGACGCAGGTCAACTCTTTATCGTGCTCCACTAGCGCCAGCCATCCTTCTATCGTCACGCTGAGATCCGTCTCAAGAATGGAGGCCACGCTCTTTACGACCAGCGGGCGCCGGGTCTCATGATTCTCCAGCTTTGTATGAATGATTGTCCGGAGCGAAGGAATGTCGATCGGCTTGACCAGGATTTCATCCGCTTGTCGAAGGATCGCGGACATAGCCTCTTCCAACGCGGGATACCCGCTCAGAACCAATGTCACCGCGTGCGGGTGAGTATGGCGCATGGCGCTGACAATGGTGAAGCCGTCCCCGGCTTGCGGCAGGTGCAGATCAGAGAGCAACACATCGAAATCCTGCGCGGCAATCCGGCCCAGCGCGTCGGCAACGCTAGCTGCGGCTACCACCTCGAACCCGTCGCGTTCCAAGACCTGCTGCAACATCCCGCGAACCGCTTCGTCGTCTTCCACCAATAAAACTCGCGGCAAATTCATCCCCAGCCTCCTTTCGTGAGCGCGGAAAAGGAGTCCCAATGAGACGATGTTACGCCTGATATCGCACAAATATCTGTTCATAATTGATATTTTTTGGGGGGTGGTCAACAGTGTTCAGAAACAAGACAGTCCCGAAGGCAACAAACTACGAAGCCTTGGCGTGCTTTCCGGAGAGATTCTCAACTAAGAGTCATTCCGCAATTTTGCGTGACCTTGATTAGTGGGGCAAGATACGTCAATTACGGGGCAATGGTCCTGATCGACCCGGAACTTGCTAGTTGGTCATACGGCGATATTACGCCAACTACCGTTAGAGTCTTGTTTGAGCCGCGTGCTACGATCCCATCGTGTTCAATCTCGGCAATCCGAAAACAGGTGGCGACTGGATCGTCCATATTGCAGGAGCAATTGTTGCAATATTTCTGGTGTGGTGGATGTTGCGACTTTATGTGCTGTAGTCCCTGTGCGTTTCAGTGAGTAAGATCGCGATGTTGCAACAGGGATTCCCGGCTAAGCACACAGCCATTAGATCTCAGTCCGACAGCATGCTGTATTCTCTGGGTTGGAGTTGCTCCCTGATATGAAACGTATTGCTATGGCCCTGCTGGTGATTTTATTCGAGCTCGCGGGCAATACTGTTTTCGGGCAGTCACTTCGCGTCCCTTTTGATTTCTCTCAATCCGAGATCGGCATCGAAGCTACGGTGAATGGCGAGCCACTCTTCATTCTCCTCGATACCGGTGTCGATCCTTCCGCAATTGACCTCCACCGTGCCGAGGCGCTCCACTTGAAGATCGACCGCAATGCTGGCGGCCAGGTGTCTGGCTTCGGTAAAACCGAGCAGCCCACGGCCTTTCCGACAACCATCCAGGGCTTCGCCATTTCCGGACACAAATTCGGGAGCTTCGACGCGCTCGCCAGCGACTTCAGCGCTCTTTCCGCCAAGTATGGACGCCAGGTGGACGCTTTTATTGGTTACAGCTTCCTGCGAGACAAAATCATCCTGATCGACTATCCCGGGCGAACGCTCTACGTGCTCGATCGTCCATCGGCGGCGATGTCTGCGAGCAAATCTTGCCGTACGAAATGGAGCGCGCCCATGCAACTCCTGGAAGGTGAGAATTGGCCCCTGATCCCCCGGTTGCGTCTCGGTGACGCTGTCATCTCCGCAACTCTGGACACCGGATCGAGCGGCTTGATTACCCTCTACAACGGCGCTCTCGATATGCCTGGCGTGCGCTTGGCCCTCGTCCAAAAAGGCCAAGTCCAGTCCGGCGGATTCCAGGGAGAGGAGAAGTTGAACGGGTATGTTTTCAACAAGCCGATCGGTTTCGGTCACTTTGAACTTCCGCCCCCGATAGCCGTGACTCTGCGCGATGTGAAAGGATCCTCATCCAATTTGGCGAATGTCGGCAACAAGCTTCTTGCGTCCATGAGCTTGAAAATGATGCTGGATTATCGTCACCGCACGATGACCTTCTTTGGTGATTGCCGCTGACCACCGGAAGCGACTCCTTGATGTCTTCAGATGGCAAGTTCTGCGTGGAGCGATCGCACTGCTTTTTTTTGGAGTACTGCCGGTAGTGTTCGGTACCGAAGTTATCCGTCGTGCGCGAAAGCGATCGGAATTCGCTTCAAAACTGGGGTAACGGTCTTCGACTCTCCCTTAATGTCCCGTTTGTTGTTGTAACATCGCCATTTCAGTCATTGACTGGTTGTGAGTGATCACGCCTGTTAGCAACAGTTAGTTCGAGTTGCGCAGGATAGTCCAACTCTCCCTAACGTGAGTATCTCCCATGCGAGAAGAATTCCCGCGTCAGCATGGATAGCAAAATACGCAACCAGTACTTTGCCAGGATCCAGAAACCTACCTCGGGACCTTGGCGATCCCGCGTCTTCCTGTGAAAGCGGCGTGGAGCAACCAGCCAATCCAACAAATCAAGCATCCAAGTTTTTTCACATCCAGCGTTCTGTGAAGAACACTGTGTCTTGGAGAGGAGCCATTGGATCATGGAAGAAACTCCGAAAGTGACACGCCGAAAATTTGCGAGCATGGGAACAGCTGCCCTGGCAGCCGCAGGTATGTTGTCGACGGCAGGGGCACAGCAAGGCGGCAATGGACAAGGCGAATCTCAGGCAGGCCCGCCTCAGCAAGGTAAAGGGCCGCGATCAGCCGATCATCACCTGCCGAATGAAGAGGAGCCGGGTCCAAAGAACGCACCGCTTGACGCGGAGAATCCGAGTTCGGTGTGGGCGCCTGAGACCGACAGCGGGACCGTCAAGCCCTTCAAGTACTCCTTCTCGCTGGCACGCAAACGAATTGAAAGCGGCGGGTGGACTCGCCAGGTCACCGCCCGGGAACTGCCGGTTTCAACCACAATTGCAGGGGTGGAAATGCGGCTGACTGCAGGCGGCGTGCGCGAGTTGCACTGGCACGTCACGGCCGAGTGGGCCATCATGCTCTACGGTAATGCCCGGATTACTGCGGTCGACCGGAATGGTAAGAGTTTCGTGAGTGATGTGGGTGAAGGCGACTTGTGGCTCTTCCCGCCGGGCATTCCTCATTCCATTCAGGGCCTCGGCCCGGATGGCTGCAAATTTTTGCTGGTGTTTGACGACGGAAATTTCGACGAATTCCAAACCTTCCTGATCACGGACTGGCTGGCGCACACACCCAAGGGAGTGCTGGCCAAGAACTTCAATGTGCCGGCCGACACGTTTAACAACGTTCCCAAGAAAGAGCTGTTTATTTTTCAGACCGAAATGCCCGGTGACTTGAAACAGGAGCAGAACCAGGCATCCGAAGGAACAGGCACGGTACCCCAACGCTTCGATTTCAAGCCGAGTCAAATGAAGCCCACGAAGGTGACAGCCGGGGGCGAAGTAAAAATCATCGACTCCAAGATCTTTCCAGTCTCTCCGATTGCAGCCGCCATTGTGAGGTTGAAGCCGGGCGGACTTCGCGAATTGCACTGGCATCCGAATCAGGATGAGTGGCAGTACTACATCAGCGGCAAAGGACGCATGACGGTGTTCGCGGCTTCGACCCGCGCCCGCACCATGGACTTCGAAGAGGGCGACGTGGGTTATGTTCCGCAGTCCAACCCGCACTATGTCGAAAACACGGGCGACACGGATCTGGTATTTCTCGAAATGTTCAGGAGCGATCATTACGAGGACATTTCCTTGTCAGAATGGATGGCGCATACACCCCATCTGCTGGTCAACCAGCATCTGCACGTGGGGCAGGCGATGCTCGATGCAATCCCGAAAGAGAAGATCGTGATCGACCCGAAATGAAGGATTGCGCTTGAGGTGCGCGCCGGCCATCGGCTTGAGCTAGCCGTTTTCGACCCGGTCTTTTATATCTGCGTATGCCGCTTCGATGAGTCTACTTAGTGCTGGAGAGTTGGTGGCCGTTCCGGGTTTCAGCTTCACATGGCGCATGAACCTGCCGGTGCCTTGCAACAAGCGCGCCGCGTCCGGCAGCGCCGCGCCGTGAAAGAACCCAACGTTCACGTGCGAAGTGAATACATTGACATAGCCGAAGGGCGCATCTCCCAAACAGGCAGTCGGACAGCCATCGTGCAAAAGCTCCCGGACTTCGTCGCCGCAGCTTCGCATCACCTCGAACCACTGATGCGCGATCGCTCCCAATTCACCTGCATGCTGTTTCATCCACGCATCGATGGCGGGGTCGCGCTCGACAGCGCCGTTAAATCGCAAAAAATTCGTTTTCATCGTCGTTCTGGTTTCTGCTTTTAGCTTACAGGAGGCGATCGGGTAACACCGGCACGAGCTAGTTGCTTCGTCCGGATTCCTTCTTCAGTCGGTCCAGCGTTTCGGGCCCGATCCATTTTTTCGACTTCTGCGCGTTGTGAACGACTCCCCAGGCTTGGTCGTAACGCCGGCCGTCGGTGTAGAGCCAGATCAGCGGATTGTACGGGTCGCACGAGCAGTCCTCGGCGGTGGCGCCGAGCTCGATGGATTTCTCGAAATCCGCGATGGCGGCATCATACTTCTTGTCTTTTGGGCTAGAGGACCCGCCGCGGGTGCAGTAGGCGTCGGCCAGGCGCGCCTTGCCCAGTGGATTCAGCGCCATCTCTTGTGTGTAGTCGTTGATCGCCTGGTCGAGTTCGCCGGTTGTCTCATGGATCAAGCCGAGCCGGTCCCACGCCAGATCGAGCCGGGCGTCCTTCTCGATTGCCTTCTTGAAATCGGCGGTGGCCGGGGCGAACCACGCCTTGCGGTCGGCCTCGGTGCCCATCAAGTGGCCGTCCACCACCGAGTCCTGGGAGCCGCGATCGTAATAAGTTGCGCCGCGGGTGAAATACGCCTGGGCGCTCGGATCGAGCGCGATGGCCTGGTCATGATCTTGGATGGCGAGGCTGAACAGGCGATTGTATTCATCGGTGGAGATCAGCTTGAAAGCGCGGCTGTAGCGGGCTTTTTCGGAATAGGCGCTGCCCCGCTTGGCGTAAGCTTCGGCGCGCTGCGCGGTATCGCGGGCGCTCTCGATGTCCTTGGTGGCACTGCGAATGTTGCGATCATAGCCGCTCAGATACCAAACGCGGGCAATGCGGGTGCAGCCCGAGAGAAGCAGGAGAAGAAGAGCGAGCGTCGCGATTTTTAAGAACAGCTCTGCGATTTTCGGAATTGTTTTCATCGGTCCATCCTCGATATGCAGAACTTCGCCGACATTCCGGCGGGCAATCGCGGCTGTACGGGAATCGGCCTGGA
Organism: uncultured Acidobacteriaceae bacterium; assembly: GCA_963822545.1. Taxonomy (GTDB): domain Bacteria; phylum Acidobacteriota; class Terriglobia; order Terriglobales; family Acidobacteriaceae; genus Acidiflorens. Next base: position 4,432 of record CAWGIB010000003.1, on the reverse strand, counting down.
TGTTGACCTTTATTATGACTTGACTGGACCGAATTGCTGTTAACACTGCGAATGCGGGAATTCAAGGTCTCGGCACGAGCCATCTGAGTGAAAGCGCCTGATTGCAACAGTCACGTTCAATGCAGCGGGAGAACTCGTTGGTATGTGGGATTCTGATTCAACGCGAATGGCCACGCTCGTTTATTCGAAGGAAACCATTACGAGTTTCAAGCCTGGCGTTCCCAACACCCAGGCCAATGTCATCAACAGCAGCGGGCAGATTGTGACGCCGCCCTCACATAAAGGCGATGTTTCGCCAACTATCCAAAAGAGCAACGGGATGTGAGTCAGTAGGCGTCAAACTCTTTGAAAAGAAGACTGGTTGACACCCGCTCATTTCCGTCCTCATCAAAAAACAGTTGTCGGTGCGAAAAGCTGATCTTTCCGACAAGATAATATGTTCCACTTTCCGAGAAGAGTTTTTGATAGTCCTGTTTGAACGAAAAGACTCCCTCTTGGTGATGATACGCACGCTTATTCCGGTGTATGGGGTCAAAATCTGTGATCGCCAGAAAACCGCCGTTTCTTAGCACTCGGTCCGCCTCCGCTATCGCTGAAAACAGATCACTGCGATCAACAAGATAAAGGCAAAATCCGAAATAGACGAGATCGAATGCCTCAGCTTCAAAAGGCAAACTCGATGCTGTGCCGGTTTGCAGCTGGATCCGCCCTCCGCTGCCGTACTTCAAATTTCCGGCCGTCACGGCAAGTTCTGATGGATCAATACCTTTGCCTTTCGCATCCAGAAGCTCGCACATACGTTCTAGGTTTGTTCCGTTGCTACTTCCAATTTCCAGAATCGAGCTGATTTTTGCCTTGAATGGCGCCAATACCTGGCAGAGCCAATCGATTTCAAAAAGTCCTCGCTCCGAGGTTGCACGCGACTCCAATGCCGCCTTATTCCGTAGGAAGTAGTTGTCGCCTTCACCTTCAAGAAATGTGGCGGCTTGTTTCTTCATATTCATGTCGCTCACTGACATTGCCGAATGATGTTCTTGCCCAAAGAAGGGCAATGAGTGTAACGGCGATATTACAGCTAACCTAGCTGGCGCACACTCTTTGGCAACCAGAGAAAATCCGAGTGCCGGTATTCCTCAAATGAATCTATCTCTTTGCGCGTAATGGCCGATTGGCAGTGGTATCCCAACTCTCGCAGCAAACTCCAGGTAGTCTCCCGACCCGCGTCCGAACACTCTATAAATAGGACGGGCTTAGCACCCTTGATCGTTCGTCGCATCCCCTTCAGGACACTGCCTTCTGCTCCCTCGACGTCTATTTTGACAAATCTGGGATAAGTAAGATCGCCCGAGTCCACGAGTTGGTCGATTTGAACCGTTTTAATTGTGAGCTGAGTAGCAGCGGGGTCATTTTGATGCCAAACCAAGCTTGCAGTTGATAGATTCTCGGCAATCCTAATCACTGCCTCGCCGCATTGCTCGGAAGCCGCATATTCCAGCAGTTGCACATTCGAGAGACGATTGAGCTTGATGTTTTCTCGAAGGCAATTTACGTTCTTCGGCACCGGTTCGAACGCGATGACCTTCCCGCTGGGTCCAACGGAGTTCGCAAGTGAAAGAGTAACGTATCCGATGTTTGCTCCGATGTCATAGACTACGTCACCCTTCCCGACGTACTCCCTGATAACCCGCTGCAAGTGCGGCTCACTCGTTCCCAGAAGATACCCAAGATGTTCCAACGGTGAAACACAAATCTTATAGCCTGACGCGAGTCCGCGTACTATCTTCCGTGGTCTAGTCTCACGTCCCAAAAGCCGGATAATGCATGATTTAGCAAAACTTCGAATAGTGCCTGTGATCATCGGTTTCTTTAGCACGATCCGTCTTTGGTATCAAACAGAGCCCTTTCTTGATGTAAACACGCCATTAGCGATGGCAAAGGATCTCCCTCGTTACATGTGGTACGAAACCACCGACCCAAGTCGGAGGATCCCTGCAGATTGAGCATCTGGGGCGAAGTTTGCCATGTGGACCTATCGACCACATTGCGGATCCCGACGGCTGAAAATGCAGACAGCACCGAACTCACTATGCAAAGTGCCCACAGTAGTCGGCGGTCTCTGGGCAGGAACCGCAAGAGGGCGAAAAACACAAATGGCAGGATCGGTATTGAGAAACGAATGAAATTGCTGCGCGCCCAAATCAGGTAGTCATACGAGAAAATCGCCAGCACATATAGGCCGCAAAAAATCGCTTCGTTCGGGTGCCCGATGGCGTACTCCCGAAAGTTTTTCGAGAACATCATTCCAACGCCGGCAATTACCAATCCGATCCAAAAAAAGCTCAACAGCAGATTCGTCCAGGGCGCATGATAGGCGAGCGTCCCGGCCACAATTCCGTGGAACGGCCAGCCAAACAAACGACCGTGTGGCCCGACCACTCCGCCTCCTCCGTAATCACGTGCTGTGTAGCTGTGAACCGTAAGCAGCGGATCCCCGAAATAGTACGCGAGCGGCAGAGCGTATACCATTCCAATCACCGACCCGGTTCCAAGCGCGACAGCAAACGAACGAATCTGCTTCCGCCAAAGCAATACGAGTCCAATACCCACAAGAACAAAGATCATTAGCGGCCGCACGATCACAGCCATCGAACCGAGCAGCGCGGCGAGGAAAACGCGGTTCCGCCGGAATGCCAGCAGCGCTCCGAGTCCCAACGCGACCGCAAGAGGCTCCGAACCTCCGATGAAAGAAATCTGAAGCCAGGCGAAATTCGTCAGTGCGAAATAGGCGGCCGTCACTGTCCCGAACAAACGTCCTGCGAGCCACGTTGACAGGGACGAAGATGCTGCCGCGATGAACCAGAGGCTGAAAACCGTCGGAACGCGGAAGAGCAGTGACGCTGTCGCGATAAAATACGGGTAGCCCATGAAGTGCTGGATGTCAACATCGCGAAAATCCCAGCGCAGTATGCTGTTCGCGACCTGAAGGTAGGCGTTGTTATCTCCGAATTGCAGGACTAGGTTAGTCGATTTGTTGAGCAGAAATGCTGTCATCCACATGACCGCAGCGCTGACAACAACGAGAGCGAGCAGTTCTCCTTCACTCGGCGGGTCACTGAAGCTCGTCTTTCTCCCGGCTTCTCGCGGTGATGTCGCACTCCCGCGGACTGAAAGATTGTTCATAGATTTCGGGTGATTATACGATGAGAAGCAAGCCAGCCCAGGATGTGAGTTTTAGGACGAACTCCACGCGGCGACGCAAGGAAATCTCCAAATCAATGATACGCAGCAGGTTGTGTCCTCAATACTTAAATATCAACCACCAAGTGATCGCAGCGATGATCGCCACGTAAAGGATTACTGCTAGAGATGTCACTCGTCCCCGCCGCGCCATTAGGCAGACCCCAATTCCAAGTGGAGAACACAAGCGGCTCTCCTTAGAGTGTTGGTTTTTCCAGAGCGCTAATGGCTCCGCTCCACCCGCTTCCGTTCTTCAGACCCTTAGCTCATCCGACTCTATCAGGCACTCCATTGCGTGTAGTAATCCCGCCAACGCCTCAGCAATCTCGTGAAGGACCCAGCTCGATCTGTTTGCAAGCTCACTTCGAACTCGAAGCAGTTGCCGCCCGCGCCGACATCGGTGCGGTTGGCCCGGCCTCATTTCCAGGCGCGGAGTATCTCGGCTCGAAATGGCGCTTGAGGCGCAGAACTCTTTTCTCAAAGAATTCATAGCTCAACGCCGATATTCCAAAAATCACCGCTGCGAGCCCAATGATATACGCCGAGCCCATCACGAGGGTTTCTCCGTAGCCGTGGGCACCGCCGACCATCCTCTTAAATAGGAACATCGCTGCTACGCCAATGATCGGGACATGAAATATATAGATCCCGTAACTGTATCTGCCAATCGGAGCAAGCAAACGCGACCTGAGAAACTTCTGCATCCATGTGCTCTCGGCTCCCTCATGGGCAGCGAGGAGAACCAAAGCGCCGAATCCTAGCTCCAGCGGAATGTATCCGCCGCATTCCATGAAAAACAGCATCGCGCTATCCAACGTATGCGGAGCCGCCGAATGGCTGTAGAGAAACGATGTCGCGCGCCCTGAAAAAAACAGCATTGAAGTATAGACGCAGAAGAATGAGCCAACCCCCAGACACGCGATCCAGGGAAGCCGTGTGCGAATTTTCCGCATGCGCTCAGGGTCGCGGAAAAGACAAGCGCAGAGCGCGCCAACAAACAGCTCGTCCATCCTGCTGCTGGTCGCCCATGCAATGGAGATCTGCGAACCGCCGTGCGCGACCCAGAGCAAACGACTGAGCGCGGCCACCAGAGCGAGTCCACCGGCAACCCACGGAACGGTGCGAGGCCGAACCATCCACACGATCAGCGGCCAGACCAGATAGAACTGTTCCTCGACGGCAAGGGACACGGAAT
>CAWGIB010000002.1:0-1601962 GCA_963822545.1 uncultured Acidobacteriaceae bacterium | reverse complement strand
TCGCTGCCAAAGAGATTGGCGCGTACATGCGAAGGCAGCACGGAGAGGTACCGCCTCGGACAGGCCCGTCCTTCGACCCAGCACATCATCGAGATGGAACCATTTGGCCGCATAAACACTGCTTAAAGTATATCCCGGAAACGCTCGCGCCGTAACCCCTAAAAGGTGAAGCAACGAAGGTAAGTCGTCTCGGCCGACGAAAGCCCCCAAAGCGGCGCAAAAGTGAAGCACACGGCGCCAGCCGTGGGTTAGACACAGAAAACGCCCCAGCCCCGGAGGGGCGAAAGAAGTAGCAGCCTACTCCCCAGCCACCTTCTCAAATACAACCCAATCGCTCAGCATAATTAGCCAGCGAGCACACCGTCACGGCAATCAAGTCGGCGATTAATAATTCATGTGAAACTGTCCCACGAGCGCCCGCATGATCAGCAAATTCCCCACAAGAGAAACCGCCCCGTTAGTGGCATTGAATTTCACGAACCTCACCAGCGACTGCGACTGTCGCGCCGCCGGACGGTCTCGCCACGTGAAGCGCTCATGCCAAAGAAAGTTATGGATTACAGCTGTCTCGACGGCCAAAGCTGTCGCAACGAGGTAATTAAGGTGTAGCACTGACCGGAACAAAGCCAACGCTCCCAGTTGCACAACAATTCCAACGCCACCAACCGTATTCAACTTGATCCACCGCAGGATGGTTTGCTTTTGGCCTTGCTGAGAGCTGATAGCTGAGCGCTCAGAGCTGTCTTCACGGAACTCTCTCTTCGCGATAGAGCCGCAAAGTGTTCTTCAACGTGGATACCACCAACATCATCGTCATTCCCACAAGTCCAATCGCGCCGCCGATATCAAACAGCCGGAAGCGCCCATGAATCACCCAAGCCCACCGGAAGAGCGCCAGGTTCCCCACCGCGAGCAAAATTCGCAACTCCGTAGGGCCGAAATGCCACATCGACAGATGGAATTCCTTGATTGTGTAGGTCGCTAGATACGACTGGATAGACAGAAGGAGAAATGCGATCAGCAACCCAATCGCAATTACTGGATGCATATATCCCGATAGCGCGAGGCCGCCCATCATGGCAGTCGCGCCAATCGAATCAATCATGTGGTCGACATAAAATCCGTAACGCGGCCGTCGTTGATTTCGCACGCGTGCCAGCGTCCCGTCGAGGCTGTCACCGAACCAGTTCACCGCCAGGAAACAATCGCCGCGAGCAGCATGCGCCGGTCGCGTCCGGCAAGCGCGTAGCAGGCTCCGGTCCCAATCTGTCCCGCGAAACCTATCGCCGTCAGGTGATCGGAATTCACCCACGATGGCAACCGCTCCGCCATCCAGACCAGAGCGCGCTTTTCTCCCGCCGCCAGCAAGCTGCCATGGACACGGGTAGCTTGTTGAAACTTGCCGCTGGTCGCCTTCGCCGGCGGGGCTTGAATCAGTTGATCGGGCAATACTCGTCTCCGCCCTGCATTGTCGTCGAGTTATGAATCACTGGCAATGAAGACTTTTTAACGACACCATTTTCTTGGAGGGCAAGCATCGTGGCACATTCCAGCAAAGCCGGACACTAGCATTCAGCGATCAAATCCCTCAACTGCTGCACCGCACAAGCGATCTCATCGGCCGTAATACGGCCGGAGGCGCGATCAACAAATGGTCGCCAGCAGTCCCGTCCACGCACCCCTGCATCGGATACACCAGCAATCCACGCCGAGCACACGCGGCACCCACGCGCCCTGCAAAATTGTCCTTCGGCGGAACGGAGCTTTGCTCTTCTTGTCCGCCACAAACTCGATGCCCCAGACCAGCCCCAATCCGCGAACATCCCCCACCACATCCAGATCACGCAAACTCTCAAGTGCGATTCTGAGCGCCGATCCCGCAGTCTCGGCGACCGCCGAATCCGCCAAACCAACTAATGGCTTAGATTTTATCCGCCGCAACACCGCGCGCCCCGCCGCGGCGGAAATCGGATGAGCATTGTACGTAAAACCATGCAGAAACGCGCCAGCCTTGGGCAACTGCCTCCACGACTTTCTTGCCGGCAATGACCGCGCCCAAAGGCGCATATCCGGAAGAGAGTCCCTTCGCCGTGATCCACATGTCCGGCGCAACTCCTGAATGCTCGACTGCAAAATTTCGCCCCGTCCGTCCCATCCCCGTCATCACTTCATCCGCGATGAGTAACACTCCCTGTCGCCGGCAACTCTCGGCAACCGCCGCAAGATAGCCCGGAGGAGGCACCACCGCCCCAAGCGTCGCCCCGCTCATCGGCTCAAAAATAAATCCCGCCACCGCGCCGTTCGCGTCTTCTATCGCCCGCTCCAACTCCGCTGCATATTGTTGCCCGCAGTTGTAGCAACTGTCGGTGCAATCGAAAGCGCAACGGTAGCAATAGGGCATGCCGACGTGCTCAAACTCGCGGACCATCGGCAGATAAATTTCGCGCCTCTTCTTGTTGCCGGAAACCGCCAGCGCCCCCAGCGTCGATCCGTGATAGCTCTGATTGCGGCCAAGAATCTGATACCGCTTCGTCTCGCCAATCTCCACCTGATATTGCCGCGCCAGCTTCAGCGCCGTCTCCACCGACTCCGATCCGCCCGAAGTAAAGTAAACCGCTCCACCCGTAAAATTCGGCCCCGCGAACTCCAGCAACTCCGCCGCAAACTCCTCCGCCACCGGAGTTGTGAACTGGCTGGTATGCACAAACTCCAACTGCCGCGCCTGCTCTGCCATCGCCTCCCCGATTTCGCGCACGCCATGCCCAATAAAGTTCACCGCTGCCGACCCAGAAAAATCCAGGTAGCGATTGCCATCCGAATCCCAAACATAGACGCCCTCGCCGCGCACCGCTGAGGGATAAGGCTTGCGGAACGAACGACGAAGTACGGGGGTGCGAAGATTTTGCGAAGCGAGAGTTGAATCGGTCACCCAGAAATTGTCGGGTTGGGCGAAAGCGTCTCCAAGAATATTGCACGGTGGGTGCAACGGCATAACCCGTGTCTTATAGGGTTTGAACCGCCTTCAGCATTCTGACTTTGCGCTTTTAATTTCCCTTACTGCATCTGCGTATTCGTGCTCATTAATCAACGCCCTCCATAACTCCCAGATGCGTTAACCTGCAGAGGATGCGTCTTCTTCGTTCTTCCGGCCATCGCACCAGCACACGGCCTTCTCCGCCACGCTGCTGTTGATGTCCGCCATCACCCTCTCGCGCGTCATCGGATACCTGCGCGAGGCCTACATTGCCTACGCCTTCGGCGCGTCCACCTCACCGACGCGTACAGCGCCGCGTTTACGCTCCCCGATCTGCTGAACTACCTCGTTGCTGGCGGCACCGCTTCGATTACTTTCATCTCTATCTACACTGGTTTTCTAACCGAGAAGCGCGAAGCGGATGCGCAGAAGACATTCTCCGTCATAGTCACGGTGATGACCACGGTGCTGATCGCGGGCACCGTTCTGGCCGAGATCTTCACCTTGCAGATCGTCAGCTGGATGGTTCCCCACTTCAAGCCGGAGCAGATGCAGCTTTGCGTGCATCTCACGCGCATCCTACTTCCAGCACAGATCTTCTTTTATGTTGGCGGAGTCGTCTCCGCAGTCTTACTTTCGCATCGCCTGTTTTTATTTCCCGCGCTTGGCCCATTGATCTACAACGTGTTCATCATCGTCGGAGGAGTCGCCGGCGGCCGTCATTTCGGTATCGCTTCGCTCGCCTATGGCGCGCTCATCGGGAGCATTGCCGGACCATTCCTTGTCAACGCCATCGGCGCCGCCAAAATCGGTACGGGATACCGTCCTTCGTTTGATATCCACAACGCCGCATTTCGCAAAATGGGTTCGCCTCTCCATTCCCCTCATGCTGGGCTTCTCCCTGGTCACCGTGGACGACTGGTTCATCCGTTACTTTGCTTCGAGCGGAGTCGGAGACATCGCCCGCCTGAACTACGCCAAGCGGCTCTTCGCCGTCCCCATCGCCATCCTCGGACAGGCCGCTGGCCAAGCCTCCCTTCCTTTTTTCTCGTGTCTGTTTGGAGAAAAAAAACTCGAAGAATTCGCCGCCACCGTCAATGCATCCGTCTATCGCATCACGGCCGCATCCCTGCTCATGACGGGATGGGATGATGGCGATCGCCGTTCCACTCATCGATCTTGTCTATCGCCGCGGAAGCTTCACTGTCGCGGATATGCATTCGACCGCTATTTACTTTTTCTGGTTTTCACTGTCATTGGCGTTGTGGTCGAGCCAGGCTTTATATGCTCGCGCCTTCTACGCCTCAGGCAATACTCTCACGCCCATGATCGCGACCACCTTGATCACTGTAGCCTCTTTCCCCATATACTCGTTGCTGTTTCGAACCTTCTCTTTCACCGGGCTGGCCATCGCCTCTGACGTCGGAATCGCCTGTAACGCGCTGGCGATTGCCCTGCTCCTGCACATTCGCGGCATGGTCCCATTCGGCGGCATGAACTGGAAGGAATTGAGCAAAGCTGCTCTTGTAGGAGTCGTTTCCGGAGGACTGAGCTACGAAGTCATGCGTAGCATCCAGCTCAATGGCAGTCGCCGCGCGGATCTTCTAGCGCTCGCCCTCGGATCTTTAACCTGGGCCGCAGCCGTAGCCGCAGGTCTCTGGCTCCTTCGCTCAAGCCTGCCTTCAGATTTTCGAAGAAGAAAATCACCCGATCTCCCGGGCGTCACCGAAGGCCAAGCAATAGAAACAATGTCAGCAGGAACGGAGCCCTAAAAACGACGTTAGGCTCTGTGGGCTTTAGGCGTCATGTCAGGGCCATTGCTTCAGCGATGCCGACCTTGTATCCGTTTCAGCCGTCCCCTTAGCGGTCGCCCCAAAAACCAAAAGGGCACCCCAATCACGGGTGCCCCAATACTGTACGGCCACACGTTAGACCGAGCGGAATGCCTGGAGTCTAAAGCCAGCGCGTAAAGCCGTCGTCTTTACGCTCTCGCCGCGATCGCCGGTTCCGGCGTATTAGCCGATGCCGAAGCCGCCTTCACTTCTTCCGGCTTTCCGCCCGTCTTTCGGATATCAATACCACCCTTAAAGAACGCGCCATCTTCGATCAGATGCGCGCCGCCACTACGTCGCCGGTCAGCGAACCGTCGCTGCGGATATCGACGCGGTCACTCGCCGTAAGATTGCCGCGCACTTTGCCCAGCACCACAATCTCTCTCGCGTTGATGTTCGCCGCGACCACGCCGTTCCGGCCCACGGTCACGCGATTGCCCGAGAGGTTAATCGATCCTTCGACCCGCCCGTCAATATATAGAGACTCAGAACCGGTCACTTCGCCTTTAATCACCAGCGACTTGCCAATGGTGGCCTGATCCGAAGTGGTAGTGGTAACCGGACGCGGTGCCGCCGCCGCAGGCTCGCTCGATATCGAAGATGGCGTCGGCGTAGACATACTTGGACGTTCCGGCTCAGCCGGCCGGCCAGGTGTCGCAGGTTGATTCGTGGGCTTCCACATTGTGCTCAAAATCCTTTCCTGTAATAAGGGATTGACATCCACCGCCGCATTTCGGTGGCCAAATCGATTCTATCCCGATAACCCGCGAATGTGCTGTGGAAATCCAGCTTTTTGTAGGGTTTTCCTTGGTTCCCCTAACCTCAACCCATCGCGATTGAGATCACGATCCGAGTAATCGCTTCCCACCCTGCGTTATTTCTTCCCACATCCCGCCTCGTTCTCGCGGAGCTTTCGATCGCGCTAATATGGATTGTGTGGGGTCAAACCGTCGAGGAATTTAACGTCCCAAGGGGATTCTATGAGCACACTCTCCACCAGCATCAGCCGTCCCGCGCCCGCCGAATACGATCCTTATTATGAGCGCTACATTTCGCTCGTTAGCACAGACGACATCGTCGCCACACTTCAAAACCAGATCCAGGACACTCGAACTCTTCTGCGCTCGCTCCCTGAGCAGCAAGGTGACTTTCGCTACGCTCCCGGCAAGTGGAGCATCAAGGAAGTCCTCGGCCACATGAGCGACACCGAACGCATCATGAGCTATCGCGCCATGCGCATTGCCCGCGGCGACAAAACGCCGATCGAAGGCTTCGAACAGGACGACTATGTCCCCAACGGGAAATTCGGTCGCCGCACAATCGCAGATTTGCTGGACGAGTTCGCGATAATCCGCAATGCAACCGTTCATCTATTCCGGAACCTAGATACCGAAGCCTCGGAACGAAGTGGCACGGCCAATAACAAGGAGATCACCGCGCGAGCCCTGGCCTTCCTCATCGCCGGCCACGAACTCCACCACCGCCGCGTTATGAAGGAGAAATATCTGAAATAAGATTTGGTAATTTGGTAATCGGATAATTTTGCAATTTCAAAACTCCCGGCTTAAAAGGATTTTCAATTACCAAATTACCCGATCGCAAAATTACAAAATGCCCTTCTCCGATTCCACTATCCTCCGCCACATAGAGCGCCAGCCCAAGAAAACGGCTAGCCACAAGCAACTCCTTCGCGAACTCGGAGCACGCGGAGGCGAAGCTCGCCGCGAGTTGACTGACCGCCTATACGCTCTCGTAAAGAAGGGTCAACTTCAGGAAATTGATCAAGGCCGCTATTCGATCCCGCAGGCAAAGACCAACCGCAACACTTTTGTCGGCCGTCTCAGCATGCATCGCGACGGCTACGGATTCGTAACTCCTGATGCCGCCTCTCTCGACCCAAGTCTCAAGTCGCGCCTCGCTGGCGACGTCTTCATTCCTCCGCACGCTACCGGAAGTTCCATGCATGGCGATCGCGTACTCGTAGAGATTGCGAATTTCCGCCCCGACGGCCGGGCAGAAGGCCGCATAATCCGCTCAGTAGATCGCGCGCATCCCACCGTCGTCGGCATCTTCCACTACGACCGCCGCAGTAACTACGTAAAACCCATCGACGACAAAGTTACGCAGGAAATCATCATCCCACCAGGAGCCGAAATCCCCCAATCCCCTGCGGACTCCGCGCACTCTGCAGTCAAGTCCGACGCCAGTGCTTCAGGAGAAACAGATGGAAAAACGCGGTCACCAGCCCAGAAGAAATCCAAGGACCGCGTAATCGGCGACCAGGCCGCCCGCCACACCGACTGGCAGGATCTCGAAGGCGTAGTCGTCGACGTAGAAATTACCGACTGGCCGAGCGCCACTCAAAACCCCCGCGGCCGCGTCATCGAAATCCTCGGCCAGGAAAATGACTTCGGCGTCGACGTCGAAATCATGATCCGCAAGTTTCACCTACCGCATCGCTTTCCACCCGAAGTAATCGAAGAAGCGCAGGCAATCGAAAATGTAATCCCCGCACAAGAACTCCGCCACCGCCGCGACTACCGCGATCTTCCTATCGTCACCATCGACGGAGAAACCGCGCGCGACTTCGACGACGCCGTCCTCGTTCGCCAACTCGCAAACGGCAATTACGAACTTCAGGTCCACATCGCCGACGTCGCCCACTACGTCACGCCCGACTCGCCGCTCGATCAGGAAGCGCGCTTACGCGGCACTAGCGTCTACTTCCCCGACCGCGCCGTTCCCATGCTGCCGCTTGAACTCTCCACCGACATCTGTAGCCTCCGTCCGCAGGTCGATCGGCTCGTCCTCTCTTGCACCATGGAGATCGACCACCGTGGAGAAATCGTCGGCTACGAGGTCAACGAAGGAGTAATTCGCTCCGCGGAACGCATGACCTACACCGCAGTCAACGCCGTGATCGAAGGCGACGCCGCGGCCTGCAACCGTTATAAAACGCAGGTCGAGCACTTCGAACGCATGCGCGACCTGGCGACGATCCTCAATCGAAAACGGGAGCGTCGCGGTTCAATCGACTTCGATCTTCCGGAGCCTGTCATTGAGTTCGACGAATTCGGCCTGATGAAAAGCATCACTCGCTCCGAGCGCAACATCGCGCACCGCCTCATTGAAGAGTTCATGCTCTCGGCCAACGAGTGCGTAGCCCACTACCTCGAAAACAAACGTATCGCCTCTCTCTACCGCGTCCACGAAAAGCCCGACGCGAAGCGCGTCTGCGACTTCGAAGTAATCGCCGCCACCTTCGGCTACTCGCTAGGCGTCGGAGCGCTTCCCATCCAGCGCGTCCAACTCAAAGCCGACCGCCGCGACGTGCGAGGCACCGGCAAGCACACCCGAGACATCGAAGTCCCCAAAGAAGTCCACATCACCCCGCGCATGTATCAAAAGCTTGCCGAGAAAGTCGCAGGCAAGCCAGAAGAAAGAATTTTGAGTTTCCTGATGCTGCGCTCTCTGAAACAAGCCCGCTACTCCGAGGAAAATCGCGGACACTTCGCCCTGGCGGCAACAACCTACACGCATTTCACCTCGCCCATCCGCCGCTATCCTGACCTGATCGTCCACCGCATCCTGAAAGAAGTCCTCCGCGACTCACCAGAAAAGATGGACGGAGAAATCCCGGTAGGAGTCTCGAGCGTCGCCACAATTGACACAGTCCCATCCGCGGAGCGCCGTAAGAACGCAGTTACTGGCGCAACCCGGGAGTCCAGAATGCAGCAGGCAACTGCATCGTCACGCTCCGTGGAAGAGCGGCCCTTTAGGACCGCGTCCCGCGCATCTTCAGACCGGGCTTCAGCCCCTGAGGCACCTCCGTCCCCCTGGTCCAAGCGCCGAGACCACGACGCTCATCAACAAGCACTAGAGCCGCTCGGCGGCCCCATCCCACTCGACGAACTCCACGCCATCGCCGAAGAATCCAGCCACTCCGAACGCCGCGCCGATGACGCCGAACGCGAGCTGATGGAATGGAAAAAGGCAAAATTCATGGAGCACCGCGTCGGAGAAGATTTCGACGGCCTAATCATCAGCGTCACCAAGTATGGATTCTTCGTCGAACTCACCGACCTATTCGTAGAAGGCCTCGTCCCTCTCAACACCCTAGCCGGCGACCACTTCACTTACCACGAAAACACCCGCCAGATCATCGGCCAGCGCACGCAAAAAACCTACAGCATGGGCGACCGCATCCGCGTCCTCGTAGATCGCATCGATCCCGTGGAAAAGAAGATCCAGTTCGCCGTGATTGAAGAAAAGCCGCAAAGATTGCCGGCACGCCGACAGAAAAAATAATCAAGGTCCGTCCATTGGCTGTGCGGCGGGGGCCTGGGTTCACGGCCCGACCTGCTAAAATCGCCCTTCACCATTCTTGGCGCCTGCCGAAGGACTCCCTCTCCGATGTCTACAAATCCCACGCCCCGCACCCGCGTTGTCCGCGAACCACAGCGCGCCGTTTACGATCGCGAAGCCGTCAATCAAATTCTCGACGAAGCTTTCCTCTGCCACATCGGTTTCGTCGCCGACGGCCAGCCCTATGTCATTCCTACCTCTTATGGACGTGCCGGAAACATCCTTTACGTTCATGGCTCCGCCGCCAGTCGCATGCTGCGTAATCTCAACCAAGGCCTTCCGGTCTGCATCACCGTCACTCTGCTCGACGGACTCGTCCTCGCCCGCTCGGTCTTCAATCACTCGATGAACTACCGCTCCGTCGTGATCCTCGGCGCCGCGACCCTGGTCGACGACCCGGCAGAAAAGCTATCCGCCCTCCGTGCCCTCAGCGAACACATCATTCCCCATCGCTGGGACGACTCGCGCCAACCCAATGAAAAGGAATTGAAAGCCACTTCCGTTCTCAAAATTCCAATCGAAGAATTTTCCGCGAAAGTGCGAGTAGGCCCTCCCATCGACGACGAAGAAGACTATCCATTCCCCACTTGGGCCGGTGTCATTCCGCTGGACACGACGGTAGGTGCGCCCATACGAGATGATCGCTGCCAGCAAGAATTCCCTTCGTATCTAAGGAATTACTCGCGCAAGAAGAAGGTGTAACCTGAGTCGTCCAACAGTTGCCTTGGGATCGCGCAGGGTCTTGATTTCGGAACTGCGGTTCTTGATTCGGAACTGCGGTTCTTGATTCGGAACTGCGGTTCTGAGTTGCGGTTTTTGATTTTGGGTGGCGCAGCGATTTATCGCTGCGATCTGAGAACTCAGATAGCAGACGGCTTTAGCCGCTGCGGTAAAAGGAGGCCGCAACCCTAAATCAGTTCCTGGATTCTACTTCCCAAAGAGCACTTCCCCCAGAATTCCGTTCCATTCCCGCCACGACGCCTCTTCACTATGCGGGCTGTGCCGCCCCTCCTCAAGGAAACGTACCTCCGCCCCTGCAGTCGCTTCGCTCGCCCTTTCAATCTCTCCTGGCTCCGTTCGAGGATCGCGTCTGCCGTGCACAAATGTAGTTGGTACTCGCAACTCGCCGAGACGCCCGCCATACAGATCTTCATCCGGACTCCCACTCTCGGCCGCAAGTCTCAACCAGACGCGACAATTCCTCTGCACCACATTCTTCCAGTGCGTCGCGCCATGATCCGTGAAGAGCAAGTTTTGAAGCTTTTCGTTGACGAGTTCAGGATGATCGGCAAATCGCTGAAAGAAACTTCGTGAACTCGGCTTCCTCCGGTAAAAATGAAACGCCTCCAGTATCAGCCGCTCGCATCGCTCCGGTGCGCGCATTCCGATCATCGCCGCAATCACCGCCCCGTCGCTATATCCCCAAAATACGGCACGCTCGATTCCCAGCGCGTCGAGCACGAGCAACGTCTCTTCCGCTGCTCTGCGATGAAAGTCTGTTCTCATCTCGTCCGGAAAATTTGAGGACCTTCCATGACCCGAACGATCAGGAATGACGTAGCGAACTCGATCCTTCAAGGCCTCGATCTGCCGGTCGATCGGATACACTCCATATCCCCAGCCGCCATGCAAAAACACTACGGGCGGACCACTGCCCACATCCCAGTAGTGAATCTGAACTGGTGAGGCCTCAGACGCGTGCGGTGACCTTTTCAGTTCGAGGAATGGCATCGGAAGCGTTAATTCGGTATCAGTAATATCTTCCCAGTAGTTTTCCGCCCTTCCAAGTCGCGATGCGCCTGCTGCGCCTGCGCCAGCGGATACACATGCTCAATCCGCAACTTGAGCTTGTGATCGCGAATCATCCCAAACACTGCTCCCGCCCGGTTCTGCAATTCCTCACGAGTGATCACGTAGGAGCCAAGCGATGGACGTGTCAGGAACAGCGATCCCTTTTGCGTGAGCACCAGCGGGTCAAATGGAGCCACCGCTCCGCTCGATCCTCCAAATAGCGCCATCATCCCGCGCGGCCGCAATACGTTCAGTCCCTTTTCGAACGTCGTCTTGCCCACCGAGTCATACACCACATGCACGCCTTTGCCGTCAGTCAGCCTTTTCGTCTCAGTCTCAAAATCGGCCTGCGTATAAAGGATGACGTCGTCCGCTCCCGCCCCGCGCGCCAGTTTCGCCTTTTCCTCCGTCGACACAGTGGCAATAATGCGCGCGCCGATGTTGTGCGCCATCTGTACAAGCAGCAATCCCACGCCGCCAGCCGCCGCATGGATCAGCGCCGTCTCGCCTTTCTTCAACGGATGCGTGTCGTAAACGAGATAGTGCGCCGTCATCCCTTGCAGGATCGCCGCTGCTGCCTCGCGCTCGGTGACGCCGGTTGGAATCTTCACCAGCCGGTCCGCAGGCACCGCCGCATACTCTGCGTAGCTGCCAAGCACCGATACGTACGCCACTCGATCGCCAACCGCGACCTCGCGCACATCCGAGCCTACCGCCGTTACACTTCCCGCCCCTTCCTGTCCGAGCACGAGCGGCAAAGGAGCTTTGTACCGGCCCTCGCGGTTGTACACGTCAATAAAATTCACGCCCGCTGCTGCGATCTTCACCACCGCTTCATTCGGTTTCGGTTGTGGCACGGGAAGGTCGACGACCTCCATCACCTCCGGGCCGCCTGTCTGTTTAATCTGTATGGCTTTCATAGGATTTTCGATGTCCTCGGGGGAGTTTGGGACTCACCGTGCCCGCGTGATTCGATCATTAATTGCGAAGGCTGGGCGTAAATTGAATGGTCCTCATCAGGCGCCCGCCAGACCTAAGAACATGCTCTACGAAATTCGCAATTCTAGCCCCGCAAGCGCGAAATCGTCCAGAACCGCCTCCCCCATCTCCAACGGAATTTCGGATAAGCCGCCGCTCTAATCCCCAGCTATAATTGCGCGCACAAATGGCATTAACCTCTGGCACAAAGCTCGGTCCTTACGAAATTCAATCCCCGCTCGGCGCCGGCGGTATGGGAGAGGTCTACCGCGCTCGCGATACTCGACTCGACCGATCCGTCGCGGTCAAGATTCTGCCATCTCATCTGTCCGATAACCCTGAGGCGAAACAGCGCTTCGAGCGTGAAGCCCGTACTATTTCGTCGCTGAATCACCCGAACATTTGCACCTTGCACGATGTAGGCACCCACGACGGGATGAGCTACCTCGTCATGGAATACGTCCAGGGCGAGACGCTTGAATCCCGGTTTCAAAGAGGCCCGCTCCCCCTGAAACAGGCTCTAGAGTGCGGCATCCAGATCTGCGACGCGCTCGAAAAAGCGCACCGTGCCGGCATCGTTCATCGCGACCTTAAGCCCGGTAATATCATGCTGACCCCCTCCGGCACAAAGCTTCTCGACTTCGGTCTGGCCAAACCCGTAGCAGCTGTGCTTGGAGCGCAGTCTCTTACAGACGAAGCCAGCAACCAGGGGAACCTAACTCCGTCCACGCCAACCATGAACCTGTCATTGCTCAGCGCCTCTCCCGCGGCCCTCACACAGCAGGGAACAATCGTCGGCACATTCCAATACATCGCGCCGGAGGTTGTGCAAGGCAAAGAAGCCGACGCCCGCAGCGACATCTTCAGCTTTGGCTGCGTTCTCTATGAGATGATCACGGGCCGGCGCGCCTTCGAAGGCAAGTCACAGCTCAGCGTGCTGACGTCAATTCTGGAAAAAGATCCCGAGCCATTGGCAGCCGCTCAGCCCACGACGCCGCCCGCGCTCGATTACGCCGTACAAACCTGCCTGGAGAAAAATCCCGACAATCGTTTTCAGACCGCACACGACGTAAAGCTGCAACTCGCCTGGATCGCGAAGTCCGGTTCGCAGGTGGGCACCCCGGCCATTGCGCCTGCCAAAGCCATCCGACGCAGTCTTGGGTTTGCGTTGCTGGCGGTCGTTTTATTGGCGGCAGTCGCGCTGGCTGCTATATTCTGGTCCTCGCCACGCAGGCAGCGTGTCCTGCGCACGAACATCTTGCCGCCACAGGGCACTCAGTTCGAGACCTTGTACCGCAACGGTCCTCCTGCACTCTCGCCCGACGGCAAACGACTTGCCTTCGTCGCCCAACAGGACGGGAAAAACTCGATCTGGATTCGTTCTCTCGACAAACTTGAAGCGACTCCTCTGCGCGACACGGAGGAAGCCTTTTTTCCGTTCTGGTCTCCGGACGGAAATGCCATCGCGTTCTTCATGCGCGGTAAGCTCTGGCGCCTCGACTTAAATGGCGGCTCGCCCGCCACAATCTGCGAGGCTCCCCAAGGCCGCGGCGGCAGTTGGGGACGCTCGGACGTGATCGTGTTCGCACCCTTCACCGCCGGTCCTGTGGTCGAAGTTTCCGCAAGCGGCGGAACTCCCAGACCGGTCACCAAGACACCTTCCAACACCCCGGTGATCTCCGACCGTTGGCCGATCCTTCTGCCCGATGGAAAACATTTCCTGTATCTCCATTCGCCCAACGGAGCAGCCGATGGGCAAAATGAAATTCGATTTGCTTCCCTGAATGGTGGAGAGGAGCGCCCCCTTATGCGCGGGCGCCTCTACACTTTTCAATATGCCTCCGGGTGGCTGCTCGCCGACCGCGACGGATCGCTACAGGCCTGGAAATTCGATCCGAGCAGCGGGAATCTTTCATCTGAGTCGGTCTCGCTCGCTGAAAAAATCGCTTCCGATGACATCACCGCTTTGTCGGTGTTCTCCGTTTCCCAGCAAGATCTGCTCTACCAGCAAGGCACCGGAGCGACGGGCGACCGTCACGTCTGGTTCGATTCCGCCGGGAAGCAAATTGCCCAGCTTTCTGATCCGGCCGTGTATGGCGCCACTCGTATTTCTCCGGACGGCGAGCGGATAGCCACGACCATGGTGAACGCGATGGGGAATAAGGGCGGCGCCTCTCCGCTTTGGCTGTGGGATCTGAAAGGCGGGACCCGGGCCCCGCTCTCCGCCGACACAGATTACGTAGATGACATGGTCTGGTCGGCCGATGGACGCACCATCTTCTTTGACGTTTTCGAGAACGGCGGCGATCATAAGGTATTGCGCTCGTTGCCAGCGGATGGCTCACAACCCGAGCAAACCCTGATCGACTCTGATAACGATCGCGTGCCCGTGGACGTCACTGCCGATGGCAAGTGGCTGCTCTACGAGGAACGACCCAGAAGCGCGGTTGCGCTGGAAGCGGCACTTAAGGCGCTTCCATTGGTCAAAGATGCTCAGGATTTTACCGTGCTCGAATCCGTATCCCGCGACAGCAATGCGCGCCTCATACCTGGAAAGAACGATTGGCTCGCCTACCAGTCAAACCAGTCCGGCCGCTCGGAGATCTATTTGACGCGCTTCCCGCGTCCGGGAGCGAAATATCAAGTCTCCCAAAGCGGCGGCGCGCAGCCCGTATGGAGCCGTGACGGCAAGCTCTTGTTCTACCTCGACGGCGCCAACAGGATGACCAGCGTCACGATCGAGTCCACAACCGATGCGGTGAAGATCGGCGTGCCAAAAACACTCTTTTCCACCGGAATTCGCCACTCCATCCCTGTCGATGCCTATGATGTAGCGCGCGATGGGCGATTCCTGGTCGTCAACTCGATCACCGAAAGCACCGCACCGGTAGTGCTGGTAACAAATTGGGACACGGAGTTGAAAAAGTGAGTCTTAGTTCCGGAACAAAATTAGGCCCCTATGAAATCCAGTCACCGCTCGGCGCCGGCGGCATGGGCGAAGTCTACCGCGCTCGCGATACTCGACTCGACCGCTCCGTCGCGGTCAAGATCCTGCCGTCTCATCTGTCTGAGAACCCTGACGCGAAGCAGCGCTTCGACCGCGAAGCCCGCACCATCTCTTCTCTGAACCATCCCAACATCTGCACGCTCCACGATGTCGGCCACCAGGATGGAATCGACTACCTCGTCATGGAATATTTGGAAGGGGAGACCTTAGCGGACCGCCTTCGGAAAGGTCCGTTGCCGGTTGACCAGGTATTGCGGTACGGAATTGAAATTTGCGAGGGGCTCGAAAAGGCGCATCGCGGCGGCGTCATTCATCGCGACTTGAAGCCCGGCAACATCATGCTCACCAAGACCGGCGCCAAACTCATGGACTTCGGTCTCGCCAAAGCATCCGTCGCTAGTGCCGCCCCAATCTCCGGCCTCACCGCCACTCTGACTACGCCGCCCGGAAGCCATCCGCTGACCGCCCAAGGCACGGTTGTCGGCACGTTCCAGTACATGTCACCCGAGCAAGTCGAAGGCAAGGAAGCCGAATCCCGCTCCGACATTTTTGCCTTGGGCGCGGTTCTCTATGAAATGGCGACCGGTAAGCGCGCTTTCGAAGGCAAAACCGCGGCCAGCGCGATGGCTGCCGTGCTTGAGCGTGAGCCCGCCCCGATCTCTTCTGTGCAGCCAGCAATCCCGCTGGCACTCGAGCGCCTGGTTAAAACCTGCCTCGCCAAAGATCCCGACGAGCGCTGGCAAACCGTGCACGACGTCAAACTACAACTCAAGCAAATCGCTGACGGCGGATCGCAACTGACCCAGTCAGCGCCCATCCTCCCCCCGCGCAAACACACCAGCGCCTTACCATGGATCGTCGTCGCAATTCTTGGAGCGGTGACGGTGGCCGCGCTCGCCACAGCCTATCTTGCCAACCAGAAAGAACTACCCGTCCTCCGCCTGGCGATAACCCCTCCCGACAAAGCGCAGTTCAATATTGCAGGCGATGACAGTGGTCCACCGGTGATTTCTCCCAATGGCCGATACGTTGTATTTTCGGCCAATGGCAACGGCGGCAGCCAGCTTTATCTACGAGCGCTGGATGCGGTCTCTTCACAACCCCTGCCCAGCACGGAAGGCGCGACCTTCCCTTTCTGGTCGCCGGACAGCCGCTCCGTCGGCTTCTTCACTCCAACCAAGTTAAAGCGAATCGATATTAACGGCGGCGCCCCCATCGCAATCTGCGACGTCACCATGGCGCGCGGCGGAAGCTGGAGCCAGGCCGGCACCATCATCGCCGCGCTCACTTTCACCTCCGGCATCTCCCGCATTCCCGCTGCCGGGGGCACTCCCACCGCCCTCACCAAGGTCGACAATAAAATTTACAGTTCGCATCGCTGGCCCTTCTTCCTGCCCGACGGAAATCACTTCCTCTATAACGCGGTCAATCACGACTCCCCGAACAGCCCAGATACTGCCGTCTTTTTCGCATCCATTGATGGCAAGGAGAACCGCCTCCTCTTTCACACCAATTCCAGCGCCATCTATGCCAGCGGCTATCTACTTTCTCTACGCGACAACGCTCTGGTGGCGCAGCCCTTCGATCCCTCTGCCGGAAAGTTTACCGGCGATGCCCAGACGCTAACCGAAAATGTCAACCTCGATGGCGGCCTCTGGCGTGCCAACCTGAGCGTCTCCAGCAACGGCATCCTTCTTTATGCTTCCGGCACCACCGCTAATTCGCAGTCCCTGACGTGGTTCGACCGCAGTGGAAAACCCGTCGGCATACCGGAGGGCGAGCGCGGGGGCTTCTACGAACTCGAACTCTCTCCCGACCAGAAAAAAGTCGCGGCGACCGACGCCAATACCGCTGCAGCCACCATCTGGGTTCACGACCTGGTCACCAAATTGAAGACGCGTCTCAGTTTCACCGGAGGCGTGCAACGCGGTCCCGTCTGGTCTCCCGATGGACGCCAGATCGCCTACGCGTCCGACCAGCAGACCCGCGTATCGGCGAAGGAAGTCGGCGGGAGCGGTCCCCAGCAAACTCTCTACACGTCACCCGAGGCCACTCTTCAGAAAGTCACCGCTTGGTCGCCCGATGGTCGCTACATTCTCTTTGAACAAGGCAATGGACTCAACCAGAAGCTCTTTGTGCTTCCGCTATTCGGCGATCGCAAGCCCTTCCCTTATGGCGAATCCTCCGGCGGCATGTTCGCTGGCGTCTTTTCTCCCGATGGACGATGGGTCGCTTACCACACTAACGAGAATGGACAAATGCAAGTCTTCGTCGCGCCTTTCCCATGGACCGGCGCCAAGTGGCAGGTTTCGCCCTCCAACGGTTCGTGGCCTCGCTGGCGCGGCGACGGCAAAGAAATCTTTTACGACGATTTCTCTTCGATGGCAGCGATCGAAGTCGATGGCTCTAGCACCGCGTTTCGTGTCGGCGGCAACCAGCAACTTTTCCCAATCAAAATGAGGGGGCTAAGCAACGAGTACGACGTCTCCCACGACGGTCAGCGCTTCCTCATGATCTCCGACACCGTAGGCTCGTCGCAGTCCCTAACCGTGGTCCAAAACTGGCTGGCGGAAGTGAAAAAGAAGTAGATTCAACGCACCCTCTGGCGCGCCTTCTTCCGACGGCACCCTTTTTCGGCCACTGTTCCCGGGCAGATTTTGCCACGACAGTGATCTGCCCACAATTTTTGATCTCGTGACAACAATTTTACAAATCACTAACTTGTCGCTGACAAGTCTAGCCATCACCTTGGATAGCATCCGTGACGTCGTCGGGTTCAGAATTTTCGTCTTCACCAATCGCAGCCAGTTTAAGGGGTGCTCCAATCCGAGCCCCTATGAGATTCGATTCAAAGGAGAGTTCCGTATGTCACCATCGTTCCGCCGCAATCTCTTTGCCCTCACCCTGATCACGCTCGTTCTCTCGCTCGCCTCCAGCGCTGCTTGGGCTGCTTGCGGACAGGCGTATAGCGCCACCACCCTCGTCAAAAATACCGGCAAGAAAGGCGACAAACAACTAATCAATCCTTGGGGTCTGGCCTATGCCCCCACCGGTCCTTTCTGGCTGGGAGACGAGGGTTCTGGTCTCTCAACTCTCTATGACGGTTCTGGTGTGAAACAAAGCTTAGTCGTAACCGTCCCCTCTGCCTCCGGCTCGGGCCTTGGTTCGCCCACCGGCGTTGTCTACAACTCATCCGCAGAATTCCAGATCATGAACTGGACCTCAGCGTTCATGTTTGCAACCCTCGATGGCACAATCAGCGGGTGGTCGCACTTCGATCCCAACAACGCTTTGATCGGCGTAGATAATTCCTCTTCCGGAGCCGTCTATACCGGCCTCGCGGTTACCAGTCACACTTCCGGCAACATGGTCTACGCTGCCGATTTCGCAAACAACAAGGTGGATGTTTACGACGGTAAATTCAAGTTCGTGATGTCGTTCACCGATACTGCCCTTCCTGCAGGATTCGCCCCACTGAACGTTCAGGACATCGGTGGACAGCTTTATGTCGCTTTCGCTGCCCAAAATGGCGGCAAGGGCGGATACGTTGACATCTTCCAGGAAAATGGCACCTTCGTGAAAACACTGATCAGTGGCAAACCGCTGAGCCAGCCTTTTGGATTCGCGATGGCTCCTTCTGACTTCGGTCCCTTGAGCAACACTTTGCTTATCAGCAACAACACCAACACCGGCACGATCAATGGCTTCAACCCTACGACTGGAGCTTTCGTAGGCACGATCAAGACCTCCGCCGGCAAACCGATCCACATCAACCAAATCTGGGGAATTGAATTCGGCGGTGGGACTTCTTCTAACGGACAGACCAACCAGCTCTATTACACCGCCGGACCCAAGAACAACGCCAACGGTCTCTTCGGTGTCATCAACGTTCAGTAACGGATGTACTGAGGTAGCTTCTCTCCTGAAGCCGGTCCCTTCGACCCTCCGCCAAAACGGAGGGTTTTTTGTTTCAAGGCGCAAGCGGATTGCAAGGTTGCGCCCCATGAACTGTAACTGCAGGCTTCAGTCGACGACCTGCGCTTTGACGCTGCTGAAATGCCCCTGCTAAACTGGAGTTTTGCCATCCCACCCCTAATTAAAGAAGGAAGCTAGTGCGCGCAGAAACCCGGCATCAATTGAAAGAAGACCGCTTCAGCAAGGCCACATTCCAGGCTGCAGAGAAGACCGTTCACTGGAGCCAGGAGCACCAGTCCAGGCTCATCGCAATCGCGGTGGCTGTGGTGGTGATTGCGGCGATCGCCGTTGGCGGCTGGTATTACATCAATTCGCAGGACGAAAAAGCCAGCCTCGAGTTCGCTGCCGCCGTGCGCACTCTCGACACCCCACTCCGTCCCGCCGGCACTCCCGCTCAGCCCGGCTTTCCCAGCTACGAATCCGTTGCGGAGCGTGCTGCAGCCTCTCGCAAGCAGTTCCAGACAATCGCCGACAAGTATTCCCAGACTCATACCGGAAAGATGGCTCGCTACTTTGTAGGCGTCACCGCGGCGCAAATGGGAGACAACGCCACCGCCGAACGCAATCTGCAGGAAGCTGCCAACTCTTCTGACTCGCAGCTTGCAGCGCTGGGGAAATTCGCGCTGGCGTCGGTTTACCGATCAGAGACCAAGAACCAGCAGGCAGTCGATCTCTATAAACAGCTCATCGATAAGCCGACCATCATGGTGAGCAAACCAACCGCCCAGTTTGAGTTGGCTGAATTTTACCAATCGCAGCAGAAGCCCGACGAAGCCAAGAAACTTTACGAGCAGATTCAGAAAGAGAATCCGTCTACCGACACGGCTTCACTCGCGCAACGCAAAGCTGCGGAGCTCAAATAGAAATCTTGCCTGGTTTTCACGCACTGAATCCAGAACTCGGTCTTATCCGAGCGAACTGATTCTACTTGGCAATCCGCCGCAGGCAGGCAATCAGGCGGTCACAGTCCTCCACCGTGTTGTAAACATGTGGAGTAACCCGAATCGAGCTTCCGCGGACGCTGACGAATACTCTTTCTCGTGCGAGTTCCCCAGTTAATTCTTTAGGAATTGCGGTCTTCCTTCGCAGGCACAAGTAATGCGCCGCACGGAGATGTTCGGCAGGTGCGGTAAATCCCAATTCCTTCGCAGCCTCAGCTAAACGGCGATTCAGCGCGCCCGAAGTTTCAGCAATTTCAGGTACACCCCACTCCAGGATTTGCTGCATCGCCCGTTTTGCGACAGGCAGCAACGCGAAGTTCGAGCGCTCTCCCATGTCAAAACGTCGCGCGGCCGCGTCGTAATCTTTCGAGTAAAGAATCAGGCTCGAGAAATCGCGAGAGTTGGCCCGTTGGATCCACCCTTCTTCAAGTGGCTTCCCTGCGTGCCACTTCGGTGCAACATATAAGACGCCTGTAGAGTACGGGCCGAGCAGCCATTTGTAACTGGCCGCCACCGCGAAGTCGGGCTGCACGTCGGCCACGCTGAAAGGCAATGCCCCAAGTGACTGCGTCAGATCCAGCGCAATGGCAGCGCCAATTCCTCGGCATGCTTGTCCGATTCGCACCAGATCGAGTCGCCCTCCGCTTGTCCAATGAACGTGAGGCAGCGCCGCAACTGCAACGTCCGAAGTCAGCGCGCCGAGCACCGCCGCTGTCCAATCCTGATCGTCAGGCCAAGGGACGACCTTCAGAGACGCGCCATTCTCTTCCGCCAGCCGCTGCCACGGGTAATAGTTGGAAGGAAATTGTTCCTCCAGTACAAGAATTTTTTGTCCTTGTTGAACGCGCAGATTGCGCGCTGCCGTCTGAATCCCGTACCCGGCGGACGAGACAATGGCAATACAATCCGGCCGAGCACCCAAGCAGTCGCGCAGCCGTCACCCGAAACTCTTCTGAACCCGTGAAGAACTGCTCCGCAGTGAGCTCCCATGGGTGCGTCTTCCGTGCGAGGCCCACAACTCCGGCCTCAAGCGCCGACCGCATCAGTGGGGACATGTACGCGCAATTGAGATATGCGACGTCGTCGGGAATATCGAAAAGCGAGCGCTGACAGTCGAGCATAGAGAATCTAGTGTATCCCTGGAGACGCGCCCGACACGGCTCAGTCCAGGCTACCCTGCTCCAGCACCACATTTTCGCGGACGATCAGCCGGTGCGCTGCCATCTCTTTCAACTTTGGCAGGACACGGTTGACATGCTCGTCGGTATCGACGAACGACACGATGACCGGCAACTCTCCGCCGGCTTCGACAAGATGAGCCGTGTGCACCCTGCCGCGCCCTAGAAAACCGGCAACCGCGTGCATGGCGACAGCTCCATAGACATTTTCTTCGCGAAGATATTTCAGGATTTCGAGATGCAGGGGATGATGATGCCAGGAATCTCGCTCGGTCAGGTACATCGTAACTTGAACGGCCATGGAGTCCGCCATCTTCGGCGCATCCGCGCTTGCGTTATCCATTCTACAGTCCCTTCGCAATCACAGCGCCAGCCAGAACCGCCGCCAGACAAAGCGAGTTGCTCGCCAGAACATTAATGCCGAACATCAGCCACTGGCTCTGCTCCATCAGTGCGAAACTCTCAAACGCATAACTCGAAAATGTCGTGTACGATCCGCAAAACCCGATAGCGACAAACAAACGCCATCGCGGATCAAGCAACACACGCTCCGTTGAAAAGATGAGAAAGAATCCCAGAATAAGGCTTCCGGTGACGTTGATGATGAGCGTCCCGTACGGGAATGTAGGGGAGAGATGGCGCGTTACGTAGCCGCTAAGGAAGTAACGGGCACTAGCGCCGACGACCGCGCCCAGAGAGATCCACAAATAGTTCACGCGACGGAGTCCTCCTGCAGAGTTCTGTTGAATCTCAGTAGGAGTTATCAGCCCTGAGGGCGGTTCATGGCGAACTCCATCGCCAGTGCCCACAGTATATCGGAAGGCCTCGCAGCTTCGAAATTACCTAAGGCATTACCTGCCCCGCTCACTCACACCAGCTCTATCGAATCCTCCTGATGATGTTTTGACAGACCTTTGACGGATTCATGACACCTCCTGACGCACGCGTGCATACGCTGCTTACAGGTGAATCGAGAACGCTCCCACGTTCACCGAAAATCTTTTTTCAGAATGGAGTATTGATATGGCAAGAGAAACTCTCCCTGCTGGCCCTGAAGTGGCCACCGAAGATCTATCAGCTGAACAAGGTTGCGATTCTCCCTCGGCGAACGTACTCAAGCGCCGGTCTTTCTTAAAAGGCATGGGTTTCGCAGGCGCCGCCGCAGCCGCGGGTCCATTGTTGACGACTGCCCTCGGGGCGCAACCGCAACGCGGCATCATCACCGTCGGTGACGTTGCCATCCTCAGGTTCCTCGCGGCCGCTGAAATTCTTGAAACCGATCTATGGCAGCAATACAACGAACTCGCTGGCATTCAGGATGACGAGGTGCCAGGCGGCAGTGGAAGTCCCGCCTACACCGCCGCCGTTACGCTACTCGATAGCGACATGGCACAGTACATCCACGACAATACCGAAGACGAGCTATCCCACGAAGTATTCATCAACGCCTACCTCATCTCGAAAGGCGCTGAACCCGTCAACCTCGATCAATTCCGCACTCTGCCAAGCAGCAAGGCGACCGGTGCCCAGCAGATTGGCCGGCTCACCAACCTGACGCAGCTCACTGTAGACACGAGTTGGTGGACTCGTTACCGCAGTCGCACCGGTAACCCCGATCTCGGCGATACCTTCCAGCAGGCGATTCCCACGCTGGCAGTTGGACAGCATACAGCCATCCCCCGAACGGATGATGATCTGTCTGACCCTAATTTCCTGAACGCCATCGCCTTCACGGCCGGCTTCCACTTCGGCACCATCGAGCAAGGCGGAAGCAGCCTCTATCCGCAAC
The DNA here is from genome assembly GCA_963822545.1 of uncultured Acidobacteriaceae bacterium. Classification (GTDB taxonomy): domain Bacteria; phylum Acidobacteriota; class Terriglobia; order Terriglobales; family Acidobacteriaceae; genus Acidiflorens. Next base: position 1,579,132 of record CAWGIB010000002.1, on the reverse strand, counting down.
TCGCCCAGAGGGCCACCAGTTCGGAAGTTTTGCGCATCCTCCTGAGCATTGGCGGAACTGAGATCGCACACTTTCAAACCTGGCAGGACAAGGCCGGAAACGCGCTTCCTCTTACCGCTGTGGATCCCGTTACGGGCGTCTCTGTCACTATCCCCGACTTAAACTCGCCACCATTTGGCGGCGAAGATTTTCAAACCAACTTGATCATGCCCGAGCCGACCGCCTTCCTGAGCCGAAAGCTGCCAGCGTGCTCGATCATTCGACCAACAGCCACTAAGGGCGCAGCGATGGGAGCGCTCAACGCTCTCACGGGTGACGGACTCTTCGTCGGACAGTCAAAGGAGTTTTTCAAATTTATGAAGACTCTGGCGATCGAGGCGGATTTAGCCACCCGCGAATAAGTTTCTGGCATTCCACGGTGAGCGTTGCGGTCGAACCGGATCACAGCGCTCACTTCCCCTTGGCCATCTAGAACACTGCTTGCCACGAAAGCGAGGACCTCAATGTTTGAAGGACTGTTCCAACCGCTGCATCTCATCGTGATTTTCGGAATTGCTTTGCTTGTATTCGGCCCCAAGAAACTCCCCGAACTCGGCAAAGGAATTGGAGACGGAATTCGCAGCTTCAAATCCGCGATCAAAGGAGCAGAAAACACTGAGAATGTTCCTCCCGGAGTTTAATCTGGAGCTGCGGAGCGATCTCGGTTCCGGCCCACCTTCCTTGACACCCCCATTCTGGGCCTTTATTCTTACTTATTGCTCCCTGGGAGACTTTCGTCTCTGCTTTTGCTTCCGCGGCCTTCGCGGTATCGGTTTGGGGGCGCGGAGGTTCCGATGTTCATCGAAATTCAGGAGTTGGAGCTTCACCCGATTGATTTCCGGGAGGAGTTCAGTCCCGGTTCGATCGATCTGGGTGAAGATGTGCGGCAGCGCTCGCCGCTTGTAAGCGAGGGCCACGCCGATCTGGTCCAGGAGCATCACGGCAAGCACGAAATCGTGCAGGACATCCGGCTGAAAGGCAAGCTGGAAACCGATCTCGAAGTGGCCTGTGCTCGTTGTCTCGAACCAGTTCTACTGCCGGTCAAGCGGAACTTTGATCTGCTTTACCGGCCGCTCGGTACCGATTCAGGACACGAAGAACTGTCGGTCACCGACGCCGAAGCAGAAATCGGCTATTACCAGGGGGAAGGACTTCTGCTCGAAGACACTCTGCGCGAGCAGGTGCTTCTGTCAGTGCCTCTCAAGGCTTTGTGCCGCGAAGACTGCAAAGGGTTCTGCCCGCATTGTGGTAAGAATTTGAATGAAAGCGAATGCTCGTGCACGGAACAGTTGGAAGATCCGCGCTGGGCAGCGCTGAAAGAAATACGAGATAAGTTGGAAGGGTAAACAATTTCTCAGCTATTAGTTCTTAGCTCTAGGCTCTTCTTGCATTCCCCGAGAGCCCGGAGCTGAGAGCTAACAGCTAAAAAGGAACCATCATGCCGAATCCAAAACGTAGACATTCCCAGAAGCGCACTGCCACTCGCCGCGCGCATGACTCGCTCTCCAAGCTCTCGCTCTCAGAGTGTCCGAACTGCCACGAGCAGAAATTGCCACACCGCGCCTGCGCGAAGTGCGGCTATTACAAGGGCCGCGAAATAGTAGAGGTTGAAGAGAAGTCCTAGTTTTCTCCTTCCATGCCTAGCGTAATCGCACTGGATGCGATGGGGTCCGACAAGGCGCCCAAGCCGGAAATCGAAGGCGCCTTGCAGGCGGCACGCCACCACGGCGTCCGCGTGCTGTTGGTTGGACCCGAAGAACGCCTGAAGGCTGAACTGGCCCGCTATCCCGGAGCCCGTCGCCTGCCTGTCGAAGTCGTGCATGCCAGCGAAGTTATCACCATGGAAGATAAGGTCGAGGCGACTCGCGCCAAGCGTGACTCGTCGATCCGCGTTGGCCTGCGCCTCGTGCGAGAAGGTCGCGCCGCTGGATTTGTCACTGCAGGAAACACCGGTGCCGCCATGGCGACGGCCAAATTTGTTCTCGGCGCGTTGCCCGGGGTCGATCGTCCCGCACTTGCCGCCGCTTTTCCAACCGTGCTCAGCACGGCCGCTATACTCCTGGATGTCGGTGCCAACGTCGATTGCTCGCCGCAAAATCTTGAGCAGTTTGCGGTCATGGGCGAAATTTATTGCCGCTCGATTTTCGGCGTAAAACGTCCACGCGTCGGCCTCCTTTCCATCGGAGAAGAAGAGGGCAAGGGAAACGAACTCACGCGCGAAGCATTCCAACTGCTCAAGCGGTTGCCGATCCAGTTCATCGGCAACGTCGAGGGCCGCGATCTGTACAACGGCCATGTCGACGTCATCGTTGCCGATGGATTTGTTGGCAACGTCGCCTTGAAGACTTCGGAAGGCGTGGCCCGCCTTGTGCGCGCTGTGCTGAAAGAAACCTTGAAATCGACCATCACGCGGCAGGTAGGCGCTTACCTCTCACGCAATGCATTCTCTGATTTCAAAAAGCGGCTCGATCACACGGAGTATGGAGGAGCGCCTCTTCTCGGGGTGAAAGGTGTTTGCATTGTCACCCACGGATCTTCGAACACCAACGCCATCAAGAACGCGATCCGTGTAGCCGCCGAATTTGCCGAGGCTAAGGTGAACGAGGCCATCGAACGGGAAGTCGCCGGACTTCGCGCACTGACCGAAGTCACATAGCCTGAACTCTGAACCCGATCTCGCATTCGAGCTGTCACAAATCCAATATGACTCTTACCCCTTCTCCTATTGCGTTTCTTTTCCCAGGCCAAGGATCTCAGTCGGTCGGCATGGGAAAAGAACTTGCCGAAAATCATGCAGTCGCCCGTAAGACCTTCGAAGAAGCCGACGACACTCTCGGCTACAAGCTCTCGCAAACTTGTTTTGAAGGTCCCGAAGAAAAACTGAAGCTGACGGAAATTACGCAGCCTGCCATTCTTACGGCGTCGGTCGCTGCCTGGCGAGTCTTGGAGGAAAAGGGAGTCAATCCGGCGTATGTTGCCGGCCACAGTCTTGGAGAGTATTCCGCACACGTCGCCGCCGGCACGTTGTCCTTTGCCGATGCGGTGCGCACGGTACGCAACCGCGGGAAGTACATGCAGGAAGCTGTCCCAGTCGGTGTCGGAGCCATGGCCGCCATCTTGGGCATGCCCCTCGCTGTCGTCACCGAAATCGCCGAAGCAGCGGCCCAAGGAGAAATCTGTCAAGCCGCCAATATAAATTCTCCGGAACAAATCGTGATTTCAGGACATACGGGTGCCGTGAATCGCGCGATCCCAATCGCGACAGAACGCGGCGCTAAAAAAGCAGTCAGTCTTCCTGTAAGCGCGCCTTTCCATTGCGCGCTGATGCAACCCGCGCAAGACCGCCTCGAGGCTGATCTCCAAAACCTGAATTTTCAGAATCCATTCTGCTCCGGTCGTCTGCAACGTAGACGCAAGTCCAGTCACAACCGCTGAGGCCGCCCGCTCCGCCTTGGTCCGCCAAGTCACGGGCGCAGTGCGCTGGGAAGAGTCCGTTCGGAGACTGATCAACGACGGTGCAACTCTGTTTATCGAAGTAGGACCAGGAAAAGTTCTCTGGGGACTGATGCGCCAGATCGATCGTTCAAAAACCTGCTTGACGGTGGGCGATGAAGCATCCCTCGCCAAAACCCTAACGCAAATCTCCACTCTCCCCGCATAACTACCCGTAGCTAAACGTGGGCAAATAAGCAGCGCCGCCACGAGTAGCGCCGCGTTGAGTAGCGCCGGCAACTTGCCGGCGGTTCCGAGGGCGCCCCGCCCTCGGTCCCTCAAAACGCAAACAAACTCGCCTTAATACGGATACACGGTAATCGTCTTATCCGATTTCTGCACGAACATCCGCGCATGCTCCGCCCGCTCATTCACCACCACCTCAACGATCACACCACCGCCGCCAAATCCCTTGGTATTCGCCGACCCATAAATGCGCTGAGACTTAACCAATCCCCATTCGCCGCCGGGACCCCAATCGCGATAGAAATCTGCGTAAGTGTACTGCGAATACTTTTGCTGATGCTGGCGCCAACCGGGGTCGTTGAAATAGATGCCGTACGCGGACTCGTAATCCTGTCGCTGGAGCGCTGCGAAGAAGTGTTCGACCACCCGCTCTTCGGGCCAGTTGCGGTAAAACCATAGCAGCGCCGCAAGACCGATAACGGCGACGATCGCGACTGCAATTCCGATTTTGCGCCGCCTGGCGCGCGCGGCGTCAAAAGGCTGTGCGTCGAGCAGTGTCATATCGCTATCCTAAGCATAACGGATTTTATGATCGGAGTGTCACCTGGCCTAAAGTCCGCTCAGGTTATCGCGGCAGCTCACTGTGTGTTGGGGGGGACGGCGTGGATGGTCTGAGAAGGTCCTCCCTCAGCCGGACGGTGATCGGCCCCAAAATCATTTGCCGCCGCTCGTGCGCGGGCCGCCTCACCTTTCTTGCCACTGGCTTCGAGGACTTGCGCCAGCAACTCGTACGCTCTCGGATTCGGCTGGATTTCGATCGCCTCCTTGAAATACCGCTCGGCTCCAACCCAGTTCCGCAATTGCTGCGCAACCATTCCCAGACCAACATAGATGTTCGCGTTTCCCGGTTGTTGCGGCAGAGCAGCTTCAAATGCCTCCCGCGCTCGCTCGTATTCCTTCAGATCGAGATACGCATACCCTTCGTTGATGCGCGCGAGCCCCACCAGTTCAGGGTTCTCGGTCAGATGAAGCACCTTTTCGTATCCCTCAACCGCGCCCTGCGAATTCTGGTGCTGCTGCTCGTACGTGGCAATGTTCAACGTGCTCACCGGATCGGCTGGCTTGATTTCGTTCGCCCGGCGAAAGTATTGAATCGCCTCATCTGCGCGTCCTTTGATCAGGAGCGCCGTACCCGCACTGTCTTCAGCAATAAAATTTCGCTGCGTTATATCGAGCGTATGGCGCCACAAAGTGAAATTGTCAGTCCAAAAATCAACCTGCCGGTGTAAGGCAAAACTGAGCGCCACCACAACGACTGCACCAAGCACTGCAGGAACTACAGCCGGGATGCGCAAGAATCGCAGCAAGTCCGCCGTGCCCCAAACAACAATTACGAAAATTCCCAGCAACGGAATGTAAGCATAGCGGTCCGCCATCGACTGCACGCCCACCTGCACCAGCCCGATCATCGGCACCAGCGTCCCAAGAAACCAGAACCAACCTACGAACACGTATCGCCGTTCGCGAAAAATGACGGCCAGTACACTCACGGCAACGATTCCAATCGCCGCCAGCACCGCCTCCGGGATATTTATCCTACCTCCTGGATGCGGATAAAGCGGTGCGAGGTTCTCCGGCCAGAAAGCCTTTCCGACATACTTCACATAAGCGAGAGCGGCGTTCGCCCAATGCATCCATAACGGAATCTCTTCGTGCCTCGCTGCGCTCTGTACCTTCATCGTGATCGAGGCGCTCGCGGCAGAAAGTGCAAACCAGGGAATCTTTTCCAGAACCAAATTGCGGAAGCTGCTACCAACCTGCACCTCGTGTCCGCGATCATTTCGCATTCGCAGCAGCGGCCAATAGTCCAGCAGCAGCAACGCAAAGGGAAAGGTGATGACCTGCGGCTTTGCCATCAAGGCCAAGGCGTAAAGAACCGTAACCAGCGAATAGCGCGCTATCCCGGGACGTCTCGCATACCAGCCGTAAGCACCCAGTGCCAGCAAAAATAGAATCATGCTGAGCACGTTCTTCCGCTCCGAGATCCACGCCACCGATTCCACATTGAGTGGATGAAGAGCAAATAACGCCGCCACCATCAGGCTTCGCCATGCCATCCCTGTAGCGCTTGCCAATATCAGGAAAAGTATGACCGCACTGGCCGCATGTAAAAGTACGTTCACCGCATGTGGACCCGCCGGGTTCAGTCCAAAAACCTGGCAATCGAATTCGTGCGAGAGCCACGTGATCGGATGCCAATTCGTTTCGGCCGTCGATTTGAACGCCCAGATGATCGAATGTTTTGTGAGCCCGGCGCGAACATCCGGATTCTGCGTTACATACAGGTCGTCATCGAGATTAAAAAAAGGAGCGCGGGTGGCCGGGTTGTAAAGAGCGACGGTCGCCAGCACAAGCAACAGGCACAGAATTAACTTCTGCGTACGCGAAGACTCCGGGAGCGAGAGCTTCTGCGCTGACTGAGCCAGCTCTTGTTGAATCGAGGGCACTTTCTTCATTGGAACATGGACTTGTGACTCAGCCGCGAAGGCAGTACCAACCTCATTTACTTTCGTAATGTAGCAAAATGCGCAAATAGATACTGATTGTTCCCACTAGACCGGTTTTGGCGCAGCCCTCGCCCCACTCTGGCAGCATTTTATTGAGCCCGCTCTTCCTCTAAAGCGGTGGCAAAGCTTGCCGATATAAGTGAAGTTAGCCGCAACCATCAGCGGCAGCGGCTTCGCAATCGACCGTGAATCCGCATTCGGAGAGAGATCATGGAAAAAATCCGGGTCCTCATAGTGGATGACTCCTCGGTGATGCGCAAAATTGTGGAGCGCTCGCTTCGCCAGGCAGACATTGAGCTCGCCAAAGTCTTCGAAGCTGGAAACGGCGCCGAAGCGCTTACTGTCCTTGGCAAGGAAGCGGTCGACCTGATCCTTTGCGATATCAATATGCCAGTCATGGACGGGCTGGAATTCATCAAGTCGCTTGGCACCGTCGGAAACGCCAACGGCGTGCCGGTCGTAATGATCACAACGGAAGGCAGCGAAAGCTATGTCGTCCAGGCGCTCTCCGCCGGAGCACGAGGCTACATTCGCAAGCCCTTTACACCCGAACAAGTCAAAGAACACGTCCTTCCAGTGATCGGGAAGAAATTATGAACACGGATATTTCGCTGCTGACACGCTCCCGCGAAGAGAACTGGCTTCCCATTCTCGAGCTCGCGGTGGAAGAAGTATTCGAGATCATGCTGGGTTGTCGGGTGAGGCCGGGACAAAAACCGACGGCCCCGTCAGCGGTGGGTGTACCGCCATGGTCGGGCTGGCAGGCTCCCTCTGCGGGATTCTAACCTTCTCCTGCGACGCCGAAACCTCCCGCGAGCTCGCCAAATGTATGCTTGGACCCGAGGTCGCGAACTCCGACAACGAGGTATCTGACGCTCTCGGCGAAATATGCAACATGGTTGCCGGAAACTTCAAAAATAAGTTGTCACACGTCGACGGCGCCTGCATGCTAAGTGTTCCCACGGTCATCAAGGGCGACGAATATAGTCTTCGCTCCCTCGCCGACGGCACGAACCTGAAAACCACAATGCTATTTTCCGATTCGAGCGTGACCGTGTGTTTGCAACTCCACAACTGACTCTGCAGTTCAAACCTCGCGTCCCGTTCCCCTACTTGGATCGCGTCCCAGCGGCCGCTTTTCCGCCATGCGGCGATCTTAAGTATCTTCCAATTTTCCCCTGTCTCCTCTTCACCTCCAATCTCTTGATACCAAGTCACTTGTGAAAATCCTAATTTTTGCGCTTGGCGATTCGTTTGCACCTATATCGGCAAGGAGCCGAATGTGGACAGCGGATTCTATGCAGCATGCGCAGGACTACGCGCTCAAAGTCAAGCTCTCGAAGTTGCCGCGCACAATCTTGCGAATGTCAACACCAGTGGTTTTCGCGGTGAGCAGACTTCCTTCCGATCGCTCGTAGCCTTGGCGAGCCCCATCCGCCCCAAACCGGCTCAATCTCGCGATCAATAACTATGGAGTGCTCGAAGGTTCCCATCTCGACCTCACTCCCGGAAATCTGGCAAAAACAGGAAGTCCCCTCGATGTCGGCATCGAAGGCAGCGGGTTTTTTGTTGTGCAGACTCCACTTGGCACGCGCTACACGCGCAATGGCAGCTTTCAAATCTCCTCTTCGGGCGAGCTTGTAACCACCAGCGGCAATCAGGTCTCTGGGAGACGATGGCGCCCTGCACGTCCCCGCTGGCCCCCTCACGATTAGTCCTGATGGAACCGTCACCGTCAATGGAGCGGTTGCCGGCCAGATCAAGCTGGTCGATTTTCCCTCTGGAACCACTCTTACACAGGAAGGCGGAACACTTCTCTCTGCCCCTTTGACAGCAGGGCAACCAGCGCAAAATGTTTCGCTGCGACAAGGCACTCTCGAGTCCTCAAACGTGAATGCCATCAGCTCTGTAGTCACGCTGATTGGGGTGCAGCGCGAAGCGGAGATGCTCGGCCGTGCCATGAGTTTGTTTGATACGGAGTTCAACCATATCGCTGCCAGCGAGTTGGCAAAAGTCTAACCGCAATTTTTGGAGGATCCATGTTCCGAGCTCTCTACACAGCTGCCAGCGGAATGCAGGCGCAGCAAACCAATCTGGATACGATTGCCAACAACCTTGCAAACTCCAGCACCACCGGTTTTTCTCCCACCATCGGTATCATCGGCGCCGTGCTTGGCTTGATCCAGGTCATGCAACATCTCGACAAGATCGACGAAGTAGGACGCGGCATCGCCGTGGCTTTCGTCGCCACCATCTATGGCGTCGGAGCCGCCAACCTTTTTTTCCTTCCGGCGTCCGGCAAATTGAAAATTCGCATTCGCGAAGAACAGATCATCCGCGAAATGACGCTCGAAGGAGTAATTTCCATCCTCGAGGGCATGAATCCTCGCATGCTGGAGTCGAAACTGCTGGGATTCCTTACCCAGGCGCATGAAACCTCACCCGAGCCCGAGGGGCATAAGGCATGAGCCGCCGCAAAAGACGCGTCAGCCATGCAAACCATGAGCGATGGCTCGTTTCCTACGCTGATTTCATCACACTACTCTTCGCCTTCTTTGTCGTGCTCTACGCTTCTTCGCAAGTCGACAAGCGAAAGGTCGGCAGACTTGCCCTCGCCATTCAAGTCGCTTTTCAGGAGATGGGAGTCTTTCAAACCTCGTCAACGCAGGTGCCCATCGATTTTGCCGACCCCATGCCTTTCACCAAAGTGCAGGCCATCGGGAACGTGGAGCGCAGCGGCAGCCTGGCCCGCATCGCATCTCACCCTTCAGGCTCTCTCAATGGAGGAGGAGAGAATGGTGATCTAGCAGATCTGCAATCCGAACTCGAATCCACGTTGGCCGCGGAAATCAAGCGCGCCGAAATTGCCATGCGACGCGAGCCCGATGGCCTGGTCCTGAGCTTGCGCGAAGTCGGTTTTTACGAGAGTGGGGCATCGCAGATGAAATCGAGCTCGCAACAGATTTTTGATCGTATAGCAGCATTGCTTTTGAAGCGCGATTGTCGCCTGCGAATTGAAGGCCATACCGACAACAGCCCCATCCACAACGCACAATTCTCCTCCAACTGGGAGCTCTCGTCAGCGCGAGCCACTGAGATTGTCCGCCTCCTCATCGTCCGCGACGGCTACCCCCCGGACCACCTCAGCGCAGCCGGATATGCCGAATACCATCCCATCGCCTCCAACGCCAACGCCGTCGGCCGCGGCACCAACCGGCGCGTCGATATCGTTATCCTCGCGCGGGATGTCGAGGCGGCATCCGATTCCGCGAGCCAGCCAGCTATCGCCAGCGCGACCACATCGACTTCCCTTCCTTCCACAACCGAATCCACCGCCGCACCCAAAACGCCGAAGCCCTCCGCCGCCATCGAACTCAGACAAGCCTCTACGCGACTGCCTCCAGCATCGACTCGCTAGCCAATTCGCATGCTTTCAAAGCCCGATTGCGCGACACGAATCTGGCGGGTAAGATTTCTGCACTCCCATGTCTGAAGTTATTTCGTCCGAGCCCACCACGTCGCAACCTGTTTCCGCCAACGGAACATCTGTCGAGGTCTTTGCCGTCTACGGCGTTGAGCCTGAAATTCAGGCTTACGCGATGGCGAAATATTCGCGTTCGTCGCTCTCGATGAAAGACTCCCTGAAGGAGATCACCCTCCAGAAAGCTGAAAAGTTTCTCAACACTTTTTACTTCCAGTACGGCCATCGCTCCATCGCCGACCTGGCCCATATTGCGCTCGCCATCGAAAAGCTCTCCATTCTCGCCGCCATAGTCGTGGCCGATGAGCAGCGTTGGGACGGCCAGGAACGCTCGACGCGCTATCAGGACTTCCGCAAAAGTGGCTACTACACGCCCGCATGGACAGGCGCAACTTCGGACCACGCTGTCGCCCTTTATCGCGAAACCATCGAGTCCCTCTTTGCGACCTACGATTCCATTTCGCAGAAGACATTCGAATATCTCGCCAGCATCACGCCTCGACCGGCCGACATGAAGCCCGATGCCTACGAACGCACCCTCCGGGCCCGCGCCTTCGACGTCTCGCGCTACCTGCTGCCGCTCTCCACCAACACCTCGCTTGGAGAAATCGTTAACGCGCGCACCCTCGAAACTCAGGTAGCTCACTTGCTATCGCAGCCCCACGCCGAAGTCCGCGAACTCGGAGCGTTGCTCAAGAAGGCTGCCCTCTCGCCCGCCTACAACGTGAACGAAGAATCGCTGCGAGCTTTGGTTGCCACCATCCGTGAGGTTTCCCCGGAAATCGCCGATCGTGCGGAGCGCGAACTCCTGCGCGAAGTCCGCGTCGCTCCGACTCTCGTCAAGTACGCCGATCCCAATCCCTACGAAATTGAGAGCCGGCGCGAACTCCAGCAAGCTGCCTCCGAACTCATGCAGGGCGCTGCCATTCAACCCGCGCCGCTGGTGGATCTGCTCGATGCCGATCCCCTCGAGATCGAACTCGCCACAACCCTGATCTACGGCAACTGTCACTACAGCTACCAGCAGATTCGCCAGACGATCGAGAGCATCGGCGAAAAGCGACGCCACGAAATCATCGACCTCGGCTTCCGCCATCGCGGCAAGCATGACGAACTCCCGCGCTCGTTCTCCGCTGGCCAGCAATTCCGCTTCGACATCCTCATGGACATCGGTGGCTTCCGCGACATGCATCGCCATCGCCGCTGCATCCAGACCATGCAGGACTTCACCACCGCGCACGGCTACGACACTCCTCCCGAAGTCGACGCGGCTGGAATTCGCGCTGAGTACGACCGTGAGATGCAGCGCGCCGCAGCTGCCGTGCAAAAGCTCGCCGAATCGGGCGGCCCCGAGAGCCGCGAGAACGCGCAATATGCCATCCCGCTCGCCTTCCGCAAACGCACGCTCTTCAAAATGGACTTCGCCGAAGCTGTCTACATATCCGAACTGCGCACCACGCCTGCTGGACACGCCTCCTACCGCAACGTCGCCTACGCCATGTACGAGTGTGTCGCGAAGAAGTATCCGTCGCTCGCTAAGTATTTCCGCGTCGTCGACGTTCGCCAACCAGTAGATCTGCTCAAACGATAACGATAGCCATAGCGATCGACATGGCGATAGCGATATCGATCACGAGAACGCCAACCACAACGATCCCGCGCCTCGCTAACCCGTTCTGCTAGCAAGCCTTCGCTTATGGCACAGTATTAAAGATGCTGAACACGCGAGATCCCCGGCTCGCCGGGCGCGTCGCCTTCACCTACCCGAATTTCGTCTCCTACACGATTGCACGATTCCTCATCGTCGTTGCGCTCGAGATGCAGTCCGTCGCGGTCGCCTGGCAAGTCTACGAGATCACCAAGCGTCCGCTCGATCTAGGCTATGTCGGTCTCGCCCAGTTTCTCCCAGGCTTCGTCCTCTTCCTCTTCGCCGGACACGCAGCCGATCGCTTCGACCGGCGCAAGCTCCTGATGGCTTGTTACGGCGGCTTTGCGCTCTGTTCCGCCCTTCTGCTGATCATCAACTGGCGCGCTCCGCAATCCGTGCACGCGATCTACGTTGTTCTCGCGCTGCTCGGCTCGGTGCGCAGCTTCAGCTTTCCCGTGAGCCGAGCGATTCTCCCGCACCTCGTTCCCATGGAACACTTCGCCAATGCGGTTGCATGGAACGCCAGCACGTTCCAGATCGCAACCATCGCTGGCCCTGCGCTCGGAGGAGTTGCCTATGCCATGTTTCGCGGCCCAGAGGCCGTGTACGCGGGCGCAGTCATCGTCTCGATCGTCTCCATCATCATGACCTTCCGCATTCATCCCATCGAGACGGCGGAGGAATCAGAGCAAAGAGATCTCGCGGGAAAAGATGGCATCAGCCTGCACACTGTCCTCGCCGGATTCCGTTTCATCTGGCAGAAGAAAATGATTCTCGGTTCCATCTCGCTCGACATGTTTGCGGTTCTCCTCGGAGGCGCAGTCGCTCTCTTGCCCGTCTATGCCAGAACGATCCTGCATACCGGACCTTGGGGACTTGGCTTGCTGCGCAGCGCTCCTGGAGTTGGCGCAGCCTTAATGGCCATTGTCATCGCGCACTGGCCGATCCGACGACGCGCTGGAATGACCATGCTCATCTGCGTTGGCGGATTCGGCGTATTCACGATCCTGTTCGGAATCTCCCACAATTTCTTCATCTCGATGCTGGCGCTTCTGATGGTAGGCGCAAGCGACATGGTGAGCGTGATCATCCGCGCGACGCTCGTACAAGTCGCGACTCCCGACGAGATGCGCGGACGCGTGAACGCGGTCGACATGCTGTTCATCGGCGTCTCGAACGAACTGGGAGAATTCGAATCGGGCCTGACTGCTCAATGGTTCGGCACAGTAACAGCCGTTCTTCGTCGGAGGAATCGGAACGCTTGGTAGTGATCGGAATCTGGTCCTGGTTATTCCCCGAACTGCGAGATGCCGATCAACTAACCGTCGCGGAACTGATGCCGAAGTAGAGACGCAAAGAGATGCGGAGAATGCAGTCTCAGGCGATTCGAGCGGTTTGGATCGATTGATGTTCGGGAGAAGTCAGTCGAGGCTTTTTGGCGCTGCTCTCGCAACATCCCCCCTGAGGCGGTCTTTTGGAATCAAGGACTTTAGGAATGTCGCCGCCTAGGTCTTTGAGTTATAAGGACTTATCGCTAAAGTATTTAAGAAGCAATGACTTACAGCGGGAATTATCACCTTCACAAAGCAAAGTAGAGAAAGCTTGAATTTCCAGAGGTGGCTGTGGACAGGCACATGTCCGCACGTCACCGGCAGTACATTGAGCATTGATCGACTGTTTTCGTGGACGAATAAAATTCTGCCGGGTGCCCCACCCTTCGCGCCTTTCGAAGGGTGGGATTCCACGACATTCTCCCTCTCGGGATTTTTTATCCGTGGACCGTGTCATGCTGAGCGGAGCAGCGCCAAGAGCGAAGCGACTGGCGCCGCGCAGTCGAAGCATCCCTACCTGACAACAACTGTGATTTCGCGCGTGTGTTTTCGAGGAAAGCGCAGGACTTTTCGACTTCAACGAGGGCAGGCACACCTCCGCGCCATCAACAGGTCAGAAGCATTTTCGCCCGGAGCGGAGTTGAAACTCGGTGACGCGGGGAAGGAGTAGATCGTGATGAAAAAGTTCCGCCTAGCAGTTGTGGAAGTCGAACGGCACCAAGAACCGTCGATGAATGAATCAACATGGGGTTATATACTGACACGTCACTATGACCCGATGGGCTCCCCCAATTTATGCTCGCGAAGTCGTCAATAAGGCTGCTTGTGTATTAGTGTTTCCAGATCGTTACGAATACGAAAATGATTTTGAAATCATCAGCAACTGGCGCACCGCGCACAATTTCCCTCTTAATACCTTTAAGATCGGCCTGCTGAAGAGAGCACGCACTGTTAATTCCAAGAGCATCGTAGCGCAACGGTTAAAAAGACTGTCCTCCATCGCCCTAAAGTTGCGCCGCTTCCCTGAGATGAAGCTCTCTCAAATGCAGGATATCGCGGGATGCCAGCGATCCTTGGGTCGGTCGCAGACGTGAGGAAGCTCGTGGAGATGTACAAACGGAGCGATATCAAGCACAAACTCGTTCATGAGGACGACTATATTGCTAACCCGAAGGAATCGGGATACCGCAGCCATCACCTGATCTACCGCTATTACAGCGACCGATCCGAGAACTACAACGATCTCAAAGTGGAGATTCAGATACGGACCAGCCTTCAACACGCATGGGCGACTGCGGTTGAAACAGTTGGGACTTTCATCCGGCAAGCCTTGAAATCAAGTCAGGGGGAGGCTGAGTGGCTTCGTTTCTTCTCGCTAATGGCCGCTCACATGGCTCTTCGCGAGAACACAGCACCCGTCCCAAATACACCTGCCCAAATAGAGGCACTGCGGGATGAAATTCAGTCCTTGAAAGGGCGATTGGATGTAGAAGGACATCTGCTGGCATACACGAGAGCATTAGCCGACCCGGAAATAGTGGGCGTATATAAAGATTCGCATTACTTTTTGCTTGAACTTAACCCAAATACGAAGCAGATGAAAGTTACAGGTTATGCTAGCGATGATTTAGCTCGCGCATCGCGTGACTACCTGAATGTGGAGAAAGCTGCAATTGAGGGAAAGAGCGGATTGGATGCGGTGCTCGTATCCGTCGAATCGGTTAAAGCCCTGAAGCAGGCTTATCCGAATTACTTTCTCGACACTCACAACTTCTTAGAGGCCGTTCATTTTGCGACGCGTGGTCGGCGCAAGACCGTCTAGGCGATTAAGTTATCATCACTTAATCCGCGTCGAATTTTGTGGGGGCATTACCAATGCCAAACGTCAAGTTTGTACTCGGTGTCGACCTTGATGGCGTGGTCGCGGATTTCTACGCCGGCCTCCCGACAGGTTGCAGCCGATTGGCTTGAAACCCCGATCGAGTCCCTTCCAATCGCTGTCACGTACGGGCTCCCGGAGTGGAAATTAGACCAAGCTCCCGGCGGCTACGATGCGTTGCACAAATTCGCCGTCACCCAAAAAGAGCTTTTTCTCAATCTGAAGCCGATCCCGGGTGCGGCAATGGCACTGCGAACGCTGTCGGCACGTGATGTGCGCATCCGGATTATTACCCATCGATTATTCATCAAGTATTTTCACGAGACTGCCGTACGTCAAACCGTAGAGTGGCTCGACAAGTACGATATCCCCTATTGGGACTTGTGTTTTATGAAGGACAAGGCGGCAGTGGGCGCCGATCTCTACATCGAGGACTCGCCGGGAAACGTTGAAGCATTACGGAATGACGAGCACACCACGATAGTTTTTACAATTCGACCAATCTCAGCGTGGCACCGCCGCGAGCTAACACCTGGAAAGAGGCAACGGAAATGATTCTGAAAGAACTGAATCACTGGCAAAAAACGAAGGGTGGCGAAAAATCGGCGTCCGGCATCTAGAAGGGCGAAGGCGCCTCGATTTCGCCAGCGAGTTAGAGTACCGTAGTACCCGAACTTCCGGCAGGTACCGTGTGTGCATCTGTTGCAGGTCATGGCTTTGCTCCGCTTGATTTCTGTGCGGAGTAAGAGCCACAATGAACTTGGGCCTGGATTGCGGCACACTCCGGGATTCGGATTAGCCCCGCAACCTGTTCAATCAGGAAGCGGGGCGTTGAATGTTGACCATGATTTAGGGTGGTGGCTCAACCGTGATAGTTACGGTGTGACCGGCAGCGAATCTAATTGTGATTGTTACGCGCATCGCTGTTGCATCCTTCCTGAAAGCCCCGTTCCTGCGGGGCTTTCGCATTTAACGCCAAAGTCATTTCTTCTTCGTAGGCGACTTCACCGCATCCTCGATGAAATCCGGCGGAGGCGGGGGAGGAGGAATTATCCACCTAGCAGTCTTTCCTGTACCACGTCCCATAACAGCTCGAACCTTTTCTTTCATTTCGGGCGAGTTAAGCAACTCCCCATAGGCATTGGCAGTAACCGATCTCCATCTATAGCCTCGCCCTGCCGACGTAGGGATCTCTTCGACTTCCCCCTGTCTGTAAAGGCGCTTCAGCGTGTTGTGGGTGTGAATGAGAAGAGTTTTGGCGTCTTCGTCTGGAGCACTCTTTAGAAATTCATCCCGAATGATGATTGCGGTCAGAGCATAGGCGGGATTGGCTTTGAGCATGGCTCTCACGCGGTCTGTGAATCCCTCTTGCGAATCCATCTTCAACGGTGGCGTGTCAAGGGCAAGAGCAAGATTGTCGGTTTCATCAGCCAAGTCTTGAACGGCTTCAATAGCTATTTTGATCGTCGCAATTTGCTTTTCGAGTTGGTCTCGCTGTGCGGTAAGCGTGGCCAATTCCGTTTGAAACTCCGCAATGATAGCGTTGTAGTTAGGCACGATCTGAAGGTTAATATAAACTGAATCAGAAATCAAGTGCTAAGTGTTAACTACGTTCGGACGGTTAACATAGTGGGGCGGCTGGCCGCATTCCTGCGCTGCTCCTTTTAGGATTCTGCTAACTAATTGGTCGACCTCGCTTTTACATCACATCCCACCCGTGACCGCGCGCACAGACATCCATCCCAACCTGCGCGAAAATGTTCCCTGACCTGTTGCTGGGCAGACGTGTGTCCTCCCTCGTAAGAGGTCGCAGAAGAGGTGGCGTGGGGTGGCGGAAGCCGAATCGATGAGCTAAGTCCTTATTCCGGGATACTTTACATATAAGTCCTGTAAACTCAAAGACCTGGCGGGAAATTCCCGCTAAACCGATGATTCCAATAGACCACCCCCGGGGGGAGGGGGTACCCCTATAGCAAAGTAGTTAACATGGAGTCGTGGCGAAAAGAGACCTATGAGCGAGCAGCGAAGAGCTGCTCTTCCCCCTGCTACAATTTCCAGTTCGCCATCGCGCTCCGGACGCTCCTGAAAGCGTCTTAAGAAAAGAGGTCTCTCATGCCCGAAACTCTTCAACTCGCGAGCCCTTCTCCGCTGACTTCGCTGACCGAAGACGAAATCCTTTTTCGCGACAACGTGCGCCAGTTCGCCGAAGACAAAATCCGTCCTCTCGCCCACGAGATGGACGAGAAGGCCATCTTCGATCACTCGCTGATCGACCAGTTCTTCCAGCTCGGCCTGATGGGCATCGAGATCCCGGAACAGTACGGCGGCGCTGGAGGCAAATTCTTCGAAGCCATCCTGGCCGTCGAAGAATTCTCGCGCGCGGATGCTTCGGCAGGCGTCATCGTCGATGTGCAGAACACGCTGGTCGCCAACGCGATCCTGCGCTGGGCCAATGAAGATCAGAAGAAGAAGTACCTGACAAAGATGGCGGCCGATACGGTCGGCGCTTATGCGCTGAGCGAAGCCGGATCGGGCTCGGACGCGTTCGCCCTGCAGACCAAGGCCGAACTGAAAGGCAGCGACTTCGTTCTGAACGGACGGAAACTCTGGATCACGAACGGCAAGGAAGCCGGACTCTTCATTCTGTTCGCGACGGTCGATGCCTCGAAGGGATACAAGGGCATCACCGCATTTCTGATCGAAAAAGATTTTCCCGGTTTCACCGTCGGCAAGAAAGAAGACAAGCTCGGCATTCGCGCCTCCTCGACCTGCGAACTGATTCTGGAAGATTGCCGCGTGCCCAAAGAAAACGTCCTGGGCGAAGTGGGCAAGGGATACAAGATCGCGATCGAAACCCTCAACGAAGGCCGCATCGGAATCGGCGCGCAAATGCTGGGAGTAGCGCGCGGAGCGTGGGAATACGCCGCCAAATACGCGCAGGAACGAAAACAGTTCGGCAAACCAATTTCTGAATTCCAGGGCATTCAGTTTCAGATCGCGCAGATGGCGACCGAAATCGAAGCCGCCCGCCTGATGGTCTACAACGCCGCTCGCATGAAAGATGCCGGAGTGGACTTCGTAAAAGAAGCGGCCATGACCAAGCTCTTCACCTCGCAAGTCGCCGAGCGCGTGACCTCGCTCGCCATCGAAGTTTACGGCGGTTATGGATTCACCAAAGACTATCCGGTGGAAAAATACTGGCGCGACGCAAAAATCGGGAAGATCTACGAAGGCACTTCCAACATGCAGCTCGCGACCATCGCCAAACTGGTCATGGCGAAATAGCCGGACGAGACAGGTCAGACTCGAGTCACTGCTTCAGTTCCGCCGATGTCGCGATAACGACTTCGGAAATAAAGAAGCGGATCGCCGTCGTGAACCTTAACCTCTTCCACTTCCGCAATGAAAATTGTGTGATCGCCTGCAGGCTGCGTGGAGTGTAACCTGCACTCCAGATAAGCCAAAGCGCCTTGCAGCACAGGCGTTCCGTGCTCCGTGCGATCAAAACGCGCGCCAGCGGTTTCCGGATGCTGATGCGTCTCCGACGTTCCCGCATAATATTCGGAGATCGCCTGCTGATCGCTGCTCAGCACATTCACTCCAAAGCGCTTTCGCTCGTGCAGATGAGCATGCGTGCGCGCGCGATGATCCACACAGACCAGCACCAGCACTGGATCCAGCGAAACGGCGGTAAAGGCATTCGCTGTCATGCCGTGAACTTCGCCATCCTGATCGATGGTGATGATCGTGACGCCAGTGGCGAAACATCCCATCGCCTTCCGGAAGTCGTTTGTAGTGAGACTCGTCATGAAGAAAAGCCTGTTGGCAACCAGCCAAATGGACCAGTTGCTTCCGCCAACCACTGAACACGCTACCACGACTCGTGCCGCAACGTAAGGCGATGAAGCGACCCATTATGATCCAGCATCCAAAGACAAGCGCTGCTCAGTCCGTTATCATCGTTGCCACGTAGTCAGGCATTGGGAATCGGTAACCATGACGCACCGATTCGACCTTTCGAACCGCAGAGTATGCGAACGTCAGCCCAATCGTCGGAGCTAGACCAACTGAAAGCGGAGCTGGAGAGCTGCGCTGAACCGCTCTCTCGCGACCAAGCTTGCCGCTTGCTGCGCGCCGACGAAACGTTGTTGCCTCACCTCCTTTCAGCCGCCCAAGCCGCTCGAGCCCGGTTCAAGCCTGGTGTAATTACCTACTCGCGCAAGGTATTTCTTCCGCTGACCAACCTCTGTCGTGATTATTGCGGCTATTGCACCTTCCGTCGCGATCCTGGGGAAATCGGCGCACATACCATGTCTCCCGACGAAGTTATGGAAGTGGTTCGCGCTGGAGAAGCGATGGGTTGCACAGAGGCTCTATTTAGCTTGGGGGACAAGCCAGAGCTACTGTTCCCCGAAATGCGGGAGACGTTGCGGCATCTGGGTTATAAATCGACTCTTCATTATCTGGAAGCAATGTGCGAGATGGTGCTTCGGGAATCGAGCCTGTTGCCGCATCCGAATCCAGGCTTGATGAGCTCCGAGTGGCTGCGGCGGCTCGCTCGAGTATCGCCCAGCATGGGACTGATGCTCGAAACCACCAGCACGCGTCTGCTGGCAAAGAACGCGGCGCATGACAACGCGCCTGACAAGGAACCCGCAAAACGACTGCGCGTGATCGAAGACGCTGGAGAGCAGCAGATTCCCTTCACTACCGGTATTCTGATCGGAATTGGCGAGACCCTTGACGAGCGCGTCGATACGCTCATCGCGATCCGTGACCTCCACGACCGCTATGGTCACATCCAGGAAGTAATCGTGCAGAACTTCCGTGCCAAGCCGAGAACTCCGATGGCAACGTGGCCCGAACCGGATCGCACAGACATGTTACGCACCCTGGCAGTCGCGCGTCTGCTGATGCCGGCGATGAATATTCAGGCTCCGCCGAACCTGTCTGATCCGCACTATGCCGACCTGCTCGACGGAGGCATCAACGATTGGGGAGGAGTTTCTCCGCTTACCCCAGATTTCATCAACCCTGAAAAGCCATGGCCGCATCTCGACCAATTGCGCGAGCGAACCGCTGCGAAAGGATTCGAGTTACGACAACGCTTGCCGGTTTATCCTGAATTCGCAGGGTTGGCGGCGCAGAAAAGTAACCTGCTTCAGGAACGACTCATGAAAGCCCAGCTCGCGATTGGCGATAATGCAGTATCAGTATTAGGAGGGGCCGCATGATCACCGTTTTAACGGGAGGGACCGGCGGTGCCAAGTTCGTGGATGGCCTTCGGCAGATCATTCCCCCGGAGGAACTGACCGTCATCGTCAATACCGGCGATGACCTGTTGTGGTGGGGACTGTATGTTTCACCCGACATCGATTCCATCACTTACATGCTGGCCGGCAAACTCAGCCAGGAGCGCGGTTGGGGAGTGAAGGGCGACACTTTTTATTGCCTGGAAACCATGGGACAGCTCGGTGAACCAATTTGGTTTCACGCGGGCGATCGCGACCTCGCCATGCATATTCTTCGGTCCAAATTGTTAGCCGACGGCAAGACGCTCAGCGACGCTACCGCCGATATAGCGAACCGGCTTGGAATCAAAACACGCATTTTGCCCATGAGCAATTCGCGCGTGGAAACCCGCGTTCTGACGCCAAGCGGAGACCTAAGCTTTGAGGAATATTTCGTACAGCGTTGGTACCAGGATCCGGTAGAGTCAGTCCGCTTCGCCGGAGCTTCTGATGCCGAGCCCGCTCCAGGCGTGCTGGATGCAATTCGCAAGTCAGATTTTGTGTTGCTCGCGCCGAGCAATCCTATATCGAGCATCGGGCCAATTCTCGCCGTCCCTGGCATTCGCGAGGCACTGCGCGAAAGCCGTGCACGCATCGCTGCCGTGAGCCCCATCGTCGGCAGCAAAGCAGTCGTAGGACCGGCCGATATTTTGATGGCCGCGCAAGGCTTTGCGGTTTCCATCGCGGGCGTGGCTGATTGCTATCACGATTTCCTTGATCTGCTGGTCGTAGATTCGCAAGATCAGGAAGCTGCTGATGAACTGCGAAAGACCGGAATACGCGTACATTGCACTCCCACGATCATGCGCAGGAACAACAACGCCGATCGCGTTGCCCTCGCAAAAAGTGTGATGGCAGCGTGCGTCCAGCCAAAAGGCACCCACGCCGCAGCGGAGCAAGCATGATTCTGGTTCCAGTCAAGAATTTGGCGGAGGCCAAGCAGAGGCTCTCTTCTATCTTGAGTCCGGAGGAACGCTTTGCACTTGCCCAAGCGATGTGTGAAGACGTGTTGCAGACATTGTCGCTATGGCAGAAGCGGCCCGCTGTGGCGGTCGTCACGAGCGATGCCTTTGCGCGCGGCTTGGCTGCACGCTTCCGATTTGAGGTCATCGCCGATGACGATGCCGGAGAGACCAACGCCATCGAGCGGGCGACCGCTATCTGCGTACGAAGCAACGTCCCAAACACACTGGTCGTCCCGGCTGACATTCCTCTCATTGAAGTCGCGGAATTGCAGAGGATTTTGGATTCAGCTCCCGCGGCTGGTGCGCTGCTTGTACCCGACGCCGCCGGGCGCGGTACCAATGCAGCTTGGCGCGCTCCTGGTGATCTATTTCCGTTGCGCTTTGGAAACGATAGCTTTTTGCCTCACCGCGCCGCCGCGCAGGCAACCGGTCTGCCTTGTATCGTCCTCGAATTGCCGGGCATTGCGCGTGACATCGACCGGCCGGAAGACTTGCTCGAGGTTGCCGCGGCGAGCGGTGACAGGAAGTCGCAAAAATTGCTTCGGAGCTGGGACCTCGACAAACGGATTCAGGTCTGTCATGGGTAAGCGCGCGCCGCGCGAAGGTCCGAAGACGATCGAGGGAGAAGTTCGTATCCTGCCAGTTTTTGTGACGGGAGAGATTCGCTCGGAGGCCAGGACGGGCGAGAAACTGAGCCACACTTTATTAAGCGCCGCCAGCGAGACTGGCTTGAGTTTTGAGGACGGAGACATCCTGGTGGTTAAGCATAAAGTTGTTTCCAAAGCCGAGGATGCAGTTGTAGCGCTCGATTCTGTTCGGCCGTCAGCCGAATCGCGGGAGTGGGCTCGTCGTCACGGACTCGATGCTCGGGTGACGCAACTGGCACTCCGTGAGAGCAGGCGCGTCGTGCGTCGCAAGCGCGGTGTGATGATTACGGAAACGCGCCATGGATTTATTTGTGCAAACAGCGGCGTTGACGTTTCCAACGTTGACGGCGGCGCGCACGCCGTCCTGCTGCCGCTTGATCCTGATCGATCGGCGCAGAGATTGCGCCGCGAACTGAAAAAGCAATTGGGGATCGACATCGCCGTGATCATCAGCGACAGCTTCGGACGTCCATGGCGCGATGGATTGACCGAGGTTGCAATCGGAGTCGCGGGCATGCGGCCGCTCGTCGACTATCGCGGGCGTCGCGATCCGCACGGCTATTCTCTCCATGCAACAATTGATGCCGTCGCCGACGAACTGGCGTGCGCGGCGGGATTAGTTTGCGGCAAGCTGGCGGGCACTCCAGCGTGCATCATTCGCGGTTATGCTTACAGGCGAGGCAACGGGCGGGCCCGGGAACTGATCCGTCCTGCCAAATACGATCTTTTTCGTTAGGCAAGGGGATCAGGAGAAATTGTGAAACAGAAAGTTGAACTTGAGCAATTCCCCAATCTGATGTGGGACGAAGTCGCTTTCAACGCTTCTCCCACGATTCGCCGCGCTCTCGAACTCGTGCTCGAGAAACAGGACGGCGCGTACCTCAAGGAAGAGGATCGTTACGCCCTCGCTGCGTGCGACGGAGATGACTTGCTCGCAATGCTGGTGGCAGCCGACACGCTTCGCCGCGATTTGGTCGGCAACATTGTCAGCTACGTCGTGAACCGGAACATCAATTTCACGAATGTATGTTTTGTGGGATGCAAGTTTTGCGCATTCAGCCGCGGCCCCCGCGAGGCCGACTCTTATTTTCATTCTCTCGAGGATATGGGTCGAAAAGCAAAAGAGGCGTGGGACCTGGGCGCCACCGAAGTGTGCATTCAGGGAGGCCTCCCTCACGGGCTCGATCCTTTCTATTACCGCGATATTCTGCGTTCGATCAAGAGCGTCGTGCCACGAATGCACATTCACGCCTTTTCTCCCATGGAGATCGTCTACGGCGTCGAACTCACTGGAATGCCGTTGCGCGACTACCTTTCAATGCTGCGCGATAATGGGCTCGATACGCTCCCCGGAACGGCGGCCGAGATTTTGGACGACGAAGTGCGACACGTTCTCTCCCGCAACAAGCTTTCTTCGGCGCAGTGGGAAGAAGTAATCCGTACCGCCCACAGTTGCGGCATACCCAGTACCTCGACCCTGATGTACGGGCACATGGAAACCCCAGCGCATTGGGTACGTCAACTGGGCCTGCTCCGCAAGATTCAGTCTGAAACCGGTGGCTTCACCGAGTTCGTACCGCTCGGCTTTGTGCACCAGAACACTCTACTGTTTCAGCAAGGCCTGGCGCGCTCCGGACCAACGCTCGCAGAGCATCTCAAGATTCACGCCCTTGCCAGAATTTTGCTGGCGGGGTCGATTCACAATATCCAAGTTTCGTGGGTAAAGTTGAATCGGCAGCTTTCGCAACTATGCCTTCACGCGGGCGCGAATGACTACGGTGGCACTCTGATGGAAGAGAACATTTCGCGAGAGGCTGGAGCCACCGCCGGCCAGTACACCAGTCCCGAGGATTTCCAGTCCTTAATCCTGGAGATTGGACGCATTCCGGCTGAGCGCAACACAAAATACTCGAGCATGAAGATCAAGTTGCCATTCGAAACGCCGTCGTCGGAGTGGTCGCTTCTGCCGGAATTCGCATGAAAGATCTCGCAGGAAGATCTCGTAGGATGAACCGATGAATCGTCCCGATTGCGATAATTGGCGGCACGGGTCCGGCAGGCATGGGCCTTGCCCTGCGATGGGCGCGCGCTGGAGAGACTGTCATCATCGGCTCGCGTGACGCCGCCCGCGCCAATCAAGCAGCTGAAGCGATTCGCCAGAAAGCGGGAAGCAAAGCTCAAATTTCGGGTATGGAAAATTCGGCAGCGTGTGGCGCGGCTGACCTGCTGATGCTAACCGTCCCGTTTGAAGCGCAGGCGGCGCTGCTAAAACAATTGAAGACCGCGATTCGCCCGGGAAGCATCCTGATTGACGCGACCGTCCCACTTGCCGCCAGCATAGGTGGGCGTGCCAGCCGCGTTCTCGGAGTCTGGCAGGGCTCGGCGGCACAGCAGACGGCCGAACTCGTGCCGAAGGGCGTCTCGGTCGTAGCGGCATTCCATAATGTGTCAGCCGACGTACTGAACTCCGACGCCGACGTAGACTGCGACGTCATCGTCTGCGGCGACGATCCGAAAGCTAGCGAAGTGGTGGTGGAGTTGGCAGCGAAGATACAGCGCGTCCGGGCAATTGATGGCGGCAAATTGGAAAATGCGCGCATCGTGGAACAGATTACCGCGCTATTGATCGGTCTCAATATCCGCCACAAAGGACACAGCGGTGTCCGAATAACAGGATTGCCAGAGTCCGCGTACAAAATCGGCTCGTCGTCCTGAACAAATCGCGCCTGGAGCGACGCGAGACGATCTCGATTGTCTCGCGGTATTGAGAAAACAAATCGTCGAGGGCCAAACGCTGACGCGACAATGACACCTTCATCCAGCAACGGCCCTGCCATCTCCCTTGAACGCGTTTCCTTTTCCATCGGCGACCGTCCCTTATTGCGCGACATCACGTTTTCGGTTGCGCAAGGTGAAACTCTCGTCTTGCTCGGCCGCAGTGGCTCCGGTAAGACCACCACCCTGAAACTGATTAACGCACTGCGGATGCCGACTGAGGGCGAAGTACGTGTCCGCGGAAAGCGCACCAGTGATTGGGATCCCATTCAGCTTCGAAGAGGCATTGGATATGTCATCCAGGATGGCGGCCTCTTCCCCCACTTCACGGTCGAGCGCAATATCGCGCTCGTCCCTAGTATCGAGGGTTGGGAGCCAGGCCGCGTCCAGTCTCGGGTGCGCGAGTTGCTCGGCATCGTCGGTCTCGATGCGAGCCTCACTTCCCGCTACCCAAGCGAACTCTCCGGAGGTCAACGCCAGCGCGTAGGAGTTGCACGTGCCCTCGCGGCCGATCCGCCAATTCTTATCCTGGATGAAGCGTTTGGCGCGCTCGATCCAATCACCCGTTCGGAGATGCAAAAAGAATTTGGGGCGCTGCAAAAACGCCTGCAAAAGGCGGTCGTATTTGTAACCCACGACTTGCGCGAGGCTCTACTGCTCGGCGATCGCATTGCGCTGATGGAAGATGGGCAGCTGATCGTGAATCTGACAACCGAAGAATTTTCCAAGTCGCAACATCCGCTGGTGCGCGCTTATTTGGAGGCTTTCTCGGACCCGTGGGCGCAAGGGAGTCATCATGAATTTCTGGCAGTTCATGGTTTCGAATCGGCAACAAGTGCTTGAACTCACGCTCGAGCACATCACACTGGCCGGTGTCTCTACTCTCATCGCCGCAGCGATTGGAATTCCACTGGGCATTCTAATCACCCGAATTCCACAACTGAGCAAAGCGGTACTCGGCAGCGCCAACGTGATTCAGACAATTCCCAGTCTGGCCTTGTTCGGCTTCCTGATCCCCGCACCCTGGATCGGCGAGCGCGCGAGCAGGCTGGCAATTCTGGCGCTCGCTCTTTACGGACTGCTGCCGCTGATTCGCAACACCTATGCGGGCATCCGGGGCGTCGATCCAACCATCGTGGAAGCTGGACGCGCGATGGGATTGACCGACCGACAATTACTTTTCCAGGTCGAGTTGCCGCTGGCATCCGGGGTAATCGTTGCTGGCGTGCGCATTGCGGTCGTTCTGTCGATTGGACTGGCAACGATCGCGGCGGCGATCGGCGCGGGCGGACTGGGTGAATTTATTTTTCGCGGCCTGGCGATGGTCAACAACCAAGTCATACTCGCGGGAGCCATCCCCGCAGCCCTGCTGGCGCTTCTTGCCGATTTTCTCCTCGGAGTTTTAGAGCGACGGCTGAATTCGCTCCGAGTCAGATCCTAAGTCGATGATCGTGATGACCAAAAACCCTCGTGCATTGGCATCGATCTTTTGCCCTCATACGACGCCGGTGTTTTGCGTTCTGTTGATAGCTCTTCTTTTTCCGATCACCGGCTGCAGCCGCGACACAGACCGAATTGTTGTGGGTTCGAAGAACTTTACCGAACAACTCGTTCTCGGAGAGCTCTTCGCCCAAGCCATCGAGCGCCACTCCCACGTGCGCGTCGAACGCCGCTTTTACCTGGCCGGTACATTCATCTGCCACCAAGCGATTCTCGCTGGACGCATCGACATTTACCCTGAATACACGGGCACCGCGCTCACCGCCGTGCTCAAGCAACAGCCGAGCGGCGACAAGGCCGACGTCTACACGCGTGTGAAGCAGGCTTACGAAAAACAATTTGCTCTCACCATTGGACCTCCGCTGGGATTCAATGACACTTTCGCGATGGTCATCCGCGGAGACGACGCTCGCCGCTTGCAGTTGAAGACGCTGTCGCAAGCAGCCTCGTTCACCCCGCAATGGCATGCAGGTTTTGGTTACGAATTCATGGAGCGTCCCGACGGATATAAGGGTCTCGTCGCAAGCTACGGCCTCCGGTTTGCCGACGCGCCTCGCGTGATGGACTTGGGCCTACTCACACGTGCCCTTGTACAGCGGCAGGTAGATATGATCGCCGGCAATAACACCGACGGATTGATCCAAGCGCTCGGCCTCTTCGTCCTCGAAGATGATCACCATTATTTCCCTCCGTACGAAGCGGTAGCCGTTATGCGGGAAAGCATGTTGCAGAACCATCCTGAAGTGAAGCCAGCGCTCGACGAGTTGGCCGGCAAAGTGTCCGACGAAGATATGCGGCGCCTCAATTACGCGGTGGATGGCCAGCATCGAGACGTAGGCGAAGTAGTTCGCGAATTCCTACGGGACAAGACCTCAGCCCACTGAAACAAAAGGGCGAGTCGCGATCTGGCACGTCAAACCACCAACCAATCTATCTGGGAGCTTTCTGACTGCCCGTCCTACCTCACACGGCTTCGTGACACACATCACACCCCCGTGCGACAGGGATCTTCATAATGCAGTCTGAACTTCAGGGGCGCCAAGTCCCTGTTCGTGGGGGTATTCGTGGCAAAAGGACGCGTATCCATCGTCGTCGAGCGCTGTAAAGCCTGCGGTTTTTGCGTGGAGTTCTGTCCCACCAAAGTCCTGGCGCTCTCCTCGGCATTCAATTCCAAGGGCTATCATCCGCCGCACGTAGTGGCGCCCGACAAATGCAGTGGCTGCGACCTCTGCGGTATGTACTGCCCGGACTTCGCCATCTACGGCCACAAAAATCAAGTTCCGAAGGCGGAAGCGAAAGAGGCAAAAAATGAAGGCTGATCCGCGCGGCGTACTCACCGGCACACACTTTCTCGATGGCGACCACGCCTGCTGCGAAGGCGCCTTGGCTGCAGGCGCGCGCTTTGCCGCTGGCTATCCCATCACCCCCTCCACCGAGGTGGTCGAGCGTTTTGCTCAACGCGTTCCGACCGTCGGCGGCTGCTTTATCCAGATGGAAGACGAACTCGCCGCCTCCATCGCTCTGCAAGGCGGTGTCTGGGGCGGAGCGAAAGCCTTCACCGTCACCTCTGGCCCGGGCTTCTCTCTGATGATGGAACATATCGGTTACGCCGTCATGACCGAGACGCCTTGCGTCTTCGTCGACGTGCAGCGCGGCGGACCATCCACCGGGCTGCCAACGCTCCCAGCCCAGTCCGACATGATGCAGGCGCGCTGGGGATCGCATGGCGACTACGAAATCATCGCTCTCTGCCCGAACTCGCCGCAGGAATGCTTCGATCTCACTATCAAGGCCTTCAACTTTTCCGAAGAGTTCCGCGTTCCCGTTATGTTCATGATGGATGAAGTGGTCGGCCACATGACCGAAAAAGTGGTCATTCCACCTGCCGACGAGATCGAAGTCACGCCGCGTAAACACACTCACAAATCTGTGGAAGACTATCTTCCTTATGAAACCAACGGCGACATGGTCCCGGAAATGGCGCACGCCGGCGAGGGCTACAAATTCCACGTGACGGGCTTGACGCACGACGAGCGCGGCTATCCGAACATGACGCCGAAAGTTCAGCAGACGCTGGTGACGCGCCTGCAGAACAAGATTCGTTCCGCGACCGACCGCATCTGCCTGTTCGAAGAAGATTCCACCGACGACGCCGACGTGATTGTGGTTTCCTACGGCATCACATCCCGTGTAGCGCAGCGCGCTATCGAAATGGCTCGTGCTCAGGGCTTGAAAGTCGGCAAGCTGCGGTTGATTACCGCTTGGCCCTTCCCCGAGAAAAAGATTCGTGAACTGGCCGCACACACCAAGGCCTTCGTCGTTCCAGAATTAAATCTCGGACAGATGGTCCGCGAAGTGGAACGTGCGGCCGGAGGAAAAGCCAAAACCGTTACTTGTCCCACACGCAGGAGGCAGCGTGCATCGTCCTGAAGAAATTCTCGCTGCGATCCAGGAGGCTGTCCGATGACCACCCTGATCAATCCCACTCCCGTCAATCCCGTCGAAGCGTTTTTGCGGTCCGACCGCATGCCGCACATCTGGTGTCCCGGATGCGGCATCGGCACCACCGTCAACTGTTTCGCGCAGGCGCTGATCGAATCAAATATTGACACCAAGAATCTGGCGCTCGTTTCCGGCATTGGCTGCACCGGCCGCGTTGCAGGATACGTCAAGCTTGATTCGTTTCACACCACGCACGGCCGCGCGATTCCATTTGCCACGGGCTTGAAGCTCGCCAATCCGAATCTCAACGTTGTCGTTTACTCCGGAGATGGGGACCTGTCCGCTATTGGCGGCAATCACCTGATTCATGCTGCGCGGCGCAACATCGACCTGAAGGTCATTTGCGTTAATAACCTCATCTATGCGATGACCGGCGGCCAGACAGCACCCACTACTCCCGGACACGCGACCACCTCAACCTCGCCGTATGGAACATTCGAGCCGGCTTTCAATCTTCCTCACCTTGTTGAAGCCGCGGGCGCCGTCTATGTGGCACGCTGGACCACCTTCCATGTACGCCAACTCGCGCGCTCCATTTCCGAGGCCTTTAACAAAAAGGGATTCAGTTTCATCGAAGTGATCTCCCCCTGCCCCACGCTCTACCAGCGCCGGAACAAAATGGGCGACGGTCTCGACACCATGAAGTACTACAAGGAAAAGAGCAAGACGAAGCACGGCGCGCCCACCAGCGAACTCGGGCTCACCCTGAATGGCGAAATCATCGTGGGAAAGTTCGTGGACCGCGATCGTCCCGACTACAGTTCGCTTCTCAAAGCCCAGATGCACGAGAGTCTCGGCACGAAGTATGTGGACTACGACGAAGGGGAAGGCCTAGCCTGCGGTACCGACGGCGGTTGCGAGGAGGACTCATGCCATTAACAGAGATTCGTGTTGCGGGATTTGGCGGCCAGGGAGTGATTCTCTCGGCTATCGTGCTCGGCAAAGCCTGTTCCATTCATGAAGGCAAATTCGCCACCATGACGCAGAACTTCGGTCCCGAAGCTCGCGGCGGAGCCTGCAGCGCCCAACTGATGCTCTCGGACACGCCGGTGCTTTATCCCTACGTCACGCAGCCTGATGTGATGGTGGTTATGTCACAGGAAGCGTACGTCAAGTTCGCGCCCGAGCTGAAAGAGGGCGGCACACTCCTGATCGAGCGCGACCTTGTCCGCGTTACTGACCTTCCCAAACAGACGAAAATCTACAGCGTCCCAGCGACGCGCATCGCCGAAGAACTCGGCAAGCGCATGGTGTTGAACATCGTCATGGTCGGTTTTTTTACCGCCATTACCCAACTCCTCGAAGCGGATGCAGTTCGCAAAGCCGTGGCCGACTCCGTCCCAGCCAGCTTCCGCGACCTGAACCTTAAAGCCTTCGATAAAGGATACGAGTACGGGATAGCCGCCCTGGCCGCAGGTCCGGAAACTCCAGATCTTGAACAGGACGCTGTGGTATCGCAGGAAGTACTCTAGATTATCAGGCAGACTGCGGATTACTCTCTTCCACTGGTTGCGCGTTCAATTCTTGCGCCGGTTCGCCTCCGGCCATACCTTGCGCGATGATCAGCCGTCGCGCTTCAATACGCAGATCCGGCAGCGCGCGCCAGAACCATATTCCCCCGAACACGCACGCAACACCTCCGATCGCCACTGTTACTGGCGCCCCCATGCGATGCGCCAACGCGCCTCCCAAAAGCGCTCCGAATGGAGCCATCCCCATGAACATCATGGAATACAAGGACATCACCCGCCCACGCAGTTCGTCGGGAACCATCGTCTGAATCAGCGTATTGGAGCACGCCATCTCCAACATCATGGAATAGCCCGCAGGCAGATAGAAAAACTACAGAGAGCCAGAACGACCTGGACAGCGAAAATATAACCAGGCTGACCCCGAAGGTGCCGCAGGTGATGGCGACCCATCGCCCCAGCCCCTTCACGCCCGTCTTGGCGGCCAGCGTCAGAGCGCCGAACAGCGCTCCCACACCAGTAGCGCCCATCAGGATGCCTAGCCCCCGCGCGCCACCATGCAAAATCTTGTCCGCGAAAACCGGCATCAGCACCGTATAAGGCATTCCCACCAGACTGATCAGGCCAATCAGCAACAGCAGGGCTCGAATGATCTTCGTCTGGCTTACCCAGCGAAAGCCCTCAATAATGTCCTCAAGCGGAGAATGGCCGCTGATTCTGGGCACGCTGCGGACCTTCATCAGGAGCAGCCCGATGATCACCGCGATGTAGCTGATTGCATTGGCCCCAAAGCACCAGCCCTCGCCGATTCGCGCGACCAGAATTCCTGCCACAGCGGGACCGATAACGCGTGCTCCGTTGAACATTGAAGAGTTGAGCGCAATCGCGTTCATCAGATCTTCTTTGCCGACCATGTCGATCAGAAACGACTGTCGCCCAGGGATGTCGAATGCGTTGACAACACCAAGCAGCGCCGCCAGAACGAAAATGTGCCATACCTGCACCCGTCCGGTGAGCGTAAGCCACGCCAGGATTCCCGCCAAAACCATGGAAGCCACCTGGGTAGCGATGACAAGCCGCTGACGGTTTACCCGGTCCGCGGTGATACCGCCGAATGGCGCGACAAGAAAGACGGGAAATTGGCTCGAGAAGCCGACCGCGCCCAGCAGTAGCGCCGACCCGCTCAGACGGTAGACGAGCCACGCTTGGGCCACACTCTGCATCCAAGTTCCGACGAGCGAGATCAGTTGCCCGGAGAAGAACAGTTGAAAATTGCGGTGGCGCAGGGCGCGCAGAGCGATGGCGATTCTCGAGGAATTGTTCGCGTTCCCGGTATCGCTGCTGGTCAGCTTGGGCGCTTCAGTCACTCTATGAACCTTGGCACATTCTTGGGATGACGGCAACTCTCCGAAAGTTGCGAGAGCAACAATTGGCGTGGTGCCGCTAACGTTCTAAGAAGGTGGCAACCTACTGGAACGCCGTGTTTGTCAGATTAGTCACGTCACTTAGTTGTATCTTCCCTCGGGAAGCAGTTCGCGATACAGTTGATGCTCACGGAGATCGCAAAAAAACCTCCGAGTCCGTCGAAAGAAAATATGGCAAGTCCTGAGACAAATCGACTGGAACGCCGCGGAGCCCAGCGCTTTGAGGTCAATCTGCCCGTAGCGGTGCACTTCGACGGACAGACTGCTCCGGCGTTTACCCAGGACCTGAGCGGTCGCGGCATGTTTTTCTACACCGAAGCGGCGTTGGCGGAGGGAACAATCATCCATTTGACGTTCACCATGCCCTCCGAGATCACCTTGGGAGAAAACATGCCCGTTCGTTGCCGTGGCCGAGTTCTACGCGCCGTTCCGGCTCGCGAAGGCCAACGAAACGGGATCGCGGCAAAACTCGACTCCTACGAGTACCTGCCTGCGGAGCAAGGAGCCCCAATTTCACAGTTCGCGCGGGTTTCCGCCGGTTTTGTGCCTCAAAGGCCAACGCCAATCCTCCCCCGGTGAACTAGCCGTCCTTCGTTGCTTCTACCTTCCCAACTCCGGGCTTCTGCCTTACAATTGGTCTCAATCAGCAACTTGGCAGGTTTCCTGGCCGTTACTTGAAGCCTGCGTCCAACCTGCCGCTTTGTCTGTTCTGATTCGATTACGATGGTCACTTGGCCTCGACGCAGGAAGTTCGTAACATGACTTTGGGTACCGAGAGCCTTATGCACGGGATCGCAGTCGCTGTCCTGACCGAGGATCGCGAACAATCCGTCATCCTCAATACACGCGTGGAAAGCACCCACGTCGCTCGCACCGTTTTGAGCCACGTCGGTTTTCCTTCAGGTCCGGGCGACGCGGTCTTGCGTCATCTTCAGGACCAGCACGCTGAAGTCGTACTGGTTGATATCGATCCCCGCAATCCTCAACGAGCTGTGCGCGCAATCGAATTAATCCACGCCAGCGTTCCAGACATCACGATTTTTGCCGCTGGCGATATGAGCCAGCCACTTATCATCGTATCCGCCATGCGAGCTGGTGCCCGCGAATATGTGGACCGGGCGTCCAGCCATGAAGCGCTGATCGAAGCTTTCGCGCGCTTTACGGCGTCGTTAAGCCGCGCTCAACGCAGTTCCAGCACCGCGCGGGTCTTCACTTTCCTGAACGCCAAGGGTGGAGTTGGCGCTACCACCACCGCCGTGAATACCGCCGTCGCCTTGCAGGAAACGCACGGGCGCGTCGTACTCGTGGACTTCGCTCCGATTGGTCATGCCGCACTACAACTCAATCTGCGGCCGCAGTTTACGATCGTCGATGCGCTGCAGAACCTGCACCGCATGGACATTTCGCTGCTTGATGGACTGATGACGCCCTACCGCAATGGACTTCATTTGCTGGCCGGGGCGCAGCAACCGAATATGGCGGTTCCGACAGCAGCGGAACTGGCGCGTCTTTTTGACCTCCTGGTAAGCCAATATCATTTCGTGGTGCTCGACTGCTCTGGACGCATGGATAGCACGATTCAAACCATATGCGATCTGTCGAACGCGGTCCTTCTGGTCGCGCAAACTGATGTTGTTTCGTTGTGGAGCGCGAGCCGCATCCATACCTTTTTGCAAGAGAGCGCCGGACGTGATCGGCTACGGATCGTGCTCAACCGCTATAAGAAGATTCCTGGCTTCACCGACGAAGACGTTGAAAAAGCCACCAGCTGCAAGGTTTTGTGGAAAGTTCCTAACAACTTTCAGCTCATCGGCCCCGCCATCGACAAGGGCAGTCCCGTGGCCTTGCAGGGAAATCACGAAGTGGGCCGCTCCTACCAGGGCTTGGCTGCCGAACTCGCCGGCGCCTCCAGTTCCGCCGAGGGTTCTCTCTCCCTGATGTACCAGCAGGATAAAGGTGACGTAAAGAAGCGGAACCCCGGCCAGCTAGTCGTCTCGCCAATGCGCGCTGGACAATAAAGACAATTGCAGAAGGCTGATTGCACATTGCAGATGTAAATCATCTCTTGGCTTTTGCTTCTGCAATCTGACCTCTGCAATCTGCAATGCCTCTCCACTACTTTGTTAGAATCAACCCTTGCAGATGTCTCCCAAATACATTGAAATTCTGTACCAGATGATCGCGTTCTTGTTCGCTATCAGCGTGCACGAGTCGGCTCATGCCTGGACCGCCTCCCGCTGCGGAGACCCGACTGCGAGGATGCTCGGCCGTGTTTCCCTGAATCCTATTCGACATATCGATTTATTCGGAACGATCATTCTTCCCCTCGTCGCGGCCATTTCGCGGCATTCCTTTGCTTGGATGGGCCAAGCCGACTCCTGTCGATCCGCGCAATTTCCGCAATCCAATGCTGGATGACATTCTGACTTCGGTCGCCGGCCCAGTCAGCAACTTCATCGTTGCCACCCTCGCGCTGTTGCTCCTCGGCGTCATCTCTCTTTCATCCCCTACCGGACACGCAATCATTATGGGATTGCCGGGTGACTTCGGACGGTGCTACCCTCGAATTCCGCGTTGATTCCTGTCGCCATGCTGCTCTACGCGGTCATGATGATTAACATCGTTCTGGCGGTCTTTAATCTGATTCCAATCCCGCCCTTGGACGGCAGCCATGTGCTGCGACACTTTTTATCCGACTCTGTGCGGATGGTCTACGACCGCATTGGCTTTTTCGCGCTTGCTGGCTCTGGTTTATCTAGGCGGTGGATTGCTCTGGGGATTGATCCGGCCAGTTCGGGACTTCTATCTCGCTATTCTGAGCAAATTCTGAATGATGACTCCTGCAAACAAAAAGCGCGTGCTGAGCGGAATGCGCTCAACCGGCAAACTGCATCTTGGGAACTACGTGGGTGCGCTCCAGAATTGGGTCCGCATGCAGGAGGAATATGACTGCTTCTTCTTCATCGCCGACTGGCACGCCCTGACCACCGACTATGCCGACACTTCACACATAAAGCAAAATTCGGTTGACGTTCTTCTTGACTGGCTGGCCGCCGGACTCGATCCGCAAAAATGCGTGATGTTCATCCAGTCTCACGTGCCCGCTCACGCGGAACTGCATCTTCTTCTCTCGATGATTACGCCCCTCGGTTGGCTCGAACGCGTACCTACCTACAAGGAGCAGAAGGAGAACATCAAAGAGAAAGACCTCGGCACCTACGGTTTTCTCGGCTATCCCGTTCTCCAGTCGGCTGACATTCTGATCTACAAAGCTGACGTCGTCCCGGTTGGCGAAGATCAGGTAGCGCACATCGAATTAACCCGTGAAATCGCGCGCCGCTTTAATGGCTTCTACAGCGGCAAGCGTGACTATGTCTTTCCCGAGCCGCAATCCCTGCTCACGCCTACGCCCAAACTTCCCGGCACCGACGGTCGCAAGATGTCAAAGTCCTACGGCAACGCGATCATGCTCACCGATCCCGAACCGGTTGTGCGCCTGAAGTTGAAGACAATGGTCACAGATCCAGCCCGTGTCCGCCGGACCGATCCCGGCAACCCTGACCTCTGTCCCGTGGGCGACCTGCACAAAATATTTTCGTCGGCAGAAACAATGGCCAAGGTGAACGAAGGGTGCCGCTCCGCCGGCATCGGATGTATCGAATGCAAAGGCTGGGCAGCCGATGCGCTGGTCAGTGTTCTGAACCCCATGCAGGAGCGGCGTCAAAAATACGCGGACAATCCCCGCCTCGCCTGGGATATCCTTGAACGAGGCTCCTCCCGCGCTCGCGATGTGGCTGGCGCAACCATGACCGAAGTCCGTGATGCAATGGGAATTTCACTGGAATATGAGCCGCCGAAAGCTTCCACGAAGTGACCGATTCGCCTCAACCCGTGCCAGTTGAAAGCTCAGCTACCGCTGGCCATCCGCCTAAGCACGCTCCAAAAGAGAGCGATTTCCCCTTCGCGATCGAACTCGGCGAAATCTACGAGGGCCCTCTCGACCTGCTGCTCGACCTGATTCGCAAGCAGGACATCGATATCTACGACATTCCCATCGCGAAAATTACCGCGCAGTACCTGACCTACGTCGAGCGCATCCGGCAACTCGACGTCAACGTCGCCTCCGAATTCATTTATATGGCGGCGGTTCTCATTCACATCAAGTCGAAGATGCTGCTGCCACGCGATCCCTTGGCGCCTGCCGGAGTAGAGGAAGACCCGCGCAACGAACTCGTCAATCGCCTGCTGGAGCACGAAAAATTCAAGTCTGCCGCGCAAATGCTCATGCAGAAGCAGCAGATTGAAGACGCCGTCCTTTCCAATCCCTCGATCCACGAGTTCATGGATGCCGAAGGCACCGAGCCGGAACTTGCTGCCGACGTCATCGACCTGGTCAAAACTTTTCAGCAGATTCTCGATCGCGCCCGCACACGCCCCATACTGGAAGTGGATGAGGAAACCGTAACCGTCGGGCAGATGATTCAGTACCTGCACCGCCGGTTATCGTTTGAAGACCGGCCGATCCGGTTGAAGCAAATGCTGCGCAATGTCCCGTCGCGTCAGGCTTTGGTATGTATGTTTCTGGCATTGCTTGAACTGGTTCGGCTCCAGGCAATCCAGGTCCGGCAGGAACACGTGTTCGGCGAAGTACTGGTCCGCAAACACTCCCATTTCGAACAGGTGATGACGGAGCAGGCAGCAGTCAGAGATGATTGGAAGTAGAGAAGTACAAAGTTTCAGGGTTTCAGAGCTTCAAGGTTTCAATGTTTCGCGCAGGAAGCCGGAAGTGGAGGTCTGACCTTGAAACTTTGAAACATTCAAACCTTGAAACTTTATTATGAGCCTTAAGCCCCAACTCGAAGCCATCATCTACGCGGCGGAAATTCCCATCTCGCTCGACCAGATTATTAGTCTCGTCAAACAATCGGTCGTCGCGGACACTCCCGACATTGACGCTGCGGAGATCAAGTCGCGCGTCCGCGCCGCGATCGAAGAGCTTGCCGCCGACTATTCCGGCCCGGATCATGGCATCGAAATTCGCCAGGTCGCCGGCGGATACCGTATGTCCACTAAGCCCGAACAGCATGACGTAGTTCGCGCCTTTGCCAAGAGCCTGAAACCGCCATTCCGCCTGTCTTTGCCGGCCCTCGAAACCTTGGCTGTCATCGCCTACAAGCAGCCCGTCACTGTTCCCGAGATCAGCGAAATTCGCGGCGTCGATTCAGGCGGCGTCATCGCCACCTTGCTGGACCGCAAACTCATCACGACTGCTGGAAGGAAAGCCGTGATCGGTCGTCCCATTCTCTACAAGACAAGCAAAGATTTCCTGCTGCGCTTCGGCCTCAAAGACATTCAGGAACTTCCCAGCATGGAGGAATTCGAAAAGCTCCTCGCCGAATCTTTCCAGAGCGATATCTTGCCAGGCGAGGCATCGCAAGGAGAAAGCGCACCGGAAGAAGTCGCGACATCCGAAGCTATGCCGAATTCCGAACCACAGAATGGCTCCTCGATTCGAGCCACCTCCAGCGACGAACCACGCTCCGACCATGAAGTTTCCGACGCCGAGCAGAGCGACCACATCGAAGCCCCAGCCACCACCGAGCAGGAGTAAACATGCCAGCCGAACGATTACAGAAAATCATCGCTGCTGCCGGTGTCGCGTCTCGCCGGAAGGCGGAAGAACTGATCACATCCGGTCGCGTGCTCGTTAACGGACAACCGGTGACGCTCCTCGGCAGCAAGGCCGATCCTGAACAGGATCACATCCGCGTCGACGGCAAACTGCTGCACGCGCCCGAGCACTTCTCGTACATCGCCCTCAACAAACCCAAGGGCTACGTGACCACGGTTAGCGATCCTGAAAAGCGGCCCACCGTCATGGACCTGGTTCGTCAGGTCAAAGGTCGCGTATATCCTGTCGGGCGCCTCGACTGGGCGAGTGAAGGATTACTGCTGCTCACGAATGACGGCGCACTCGCGAACGCCCTGATGAAGGCAGCGTCGCATGTTCCCAAGATTTATGTCGTAAAGGTGGCCGGCGTTCCCGATGAAACGAAACTCGATAAACTTCGCGCTGGAATTTCGATCGCCGAAAAGGGCGGACGTCGCGTGCGCACTGCTCCAGCACAAATCAGGCTCATCCGCGAAGGCGATAATCCGTGGCTGGAAGTAACGATCATCGAAGGGCGCAACCGCCAAGTCCGCAAGATGTTCGAAGAAGTCGGACATCACGTGGAAAAAATCCGGCGTGTGCAATACGGTCCGCTATCCCTCGACGTACCTCCCGGAGAATTTCGCAGCCTGACGCTGGAAGAAGTCGCTAAGCTGAAATCTGCCGCGTCTGGAACAGGGTCGGCCAAATCCATGCTGCCGCCGCCGCGGCCGGTCTCTCCTTCCAAACCGGCATTCGCAAAAAAGCCACCGGTTGGACAAAAACCGGGTTTCTCGAAGTCATTTGCTAAGAAGGCAAAGTTCGGCCCGAAGTCGTCGTCTTTCAAGAAACCGTCATTCGGTAAACGCCCATCGTTCGGCAGGAAGCCGTTCGGGAAAAAGCCCACAATTTCCGAAGGACCATCGGTCGATAGAAGTGCATCGGTCGAAAGAAGCGCATCGGGCGATAGAAACTCGTCCTTCGACAGAAATGCATCGCGGACGCGACGGCCTTCGTTCGATCGCAATTCCGAGGGCACTCAAAGGTCTTCATTTTCAGGAAAGCCTTTTCGCGGCGGGAAGCCGTCCTTCGGAAAGAAGCGCGCGAGTTCTTCAACACCATCGTTCGATGGCAAGCCGGCGCGCACCCAAAGACCATCGTCCCGCGACAGAACCGCTCGGCCGGAACGACCATCTTTCGACAGGAAAAATACTGGATCGTCCCCAGCATCGTTCAAGGGCAAGTCATCGTTCAGGGGAAAGCCGACCGGCACTCGCAAGCCGGCACGTTTTCAAAAACGCGACCGGAAACGCTAGCGTTTCGACTCTGGGAGCATTGGCAGACGTGCTGCCCCATACAAGCCAGCATCGCTTCCGAGCAGCGCGCGCGTGATGATCGTCTTGTGCCCCTGCCCTGGTTCCACGAACGCCGAAGCGCCTTGGCCGCTCGCCAGAGGATCGGCCGGGGCGGTCGCGGCGTACACCATGGATCGTCGGCGCAATTCTTCAAAGATCGTAGGCGCAAAAGCCTCCCATGCGCTGGAAACTCCGCCTCCAATCACGTAAATCGGCAAGTTCAGAGAGTTGACCAGGCCTGCCAGCGCAATGCCGAGCGCGCGTCCCACACGCCGGAAAATCCGGCGCGCATCCTCATCTCCCTGAATGGCAAGGTTATAGAGCGACTTCGCGCTGAACTCCGCGTCCGAGTGGGCGGCCCGCGCCAGGGTCGACTCGCGATTGCTCTCAATCTCCTCCTTCGCCATTCGCACGACCGCAGTGGCGGAAGCGTATTGCTCGAGGCAGCCGCGATTGCCGCAGTTGCACGGATGCCCTTCCGGTTCGACGTTCGTGTGCCCGAACTCGCCGGCCATCCCGTTCATGCCATGCCAGATCACGCCATGCTGGACCAACCCTCCGCCGACGCCCGTACCCAGCGTCAACATCGCCATGTGGTCGAAGTCTCGAGCCGCGCCCAGCCATTTTTCCCCGAGCGCCGCAACGTTGGCGTCATTTTCCAAAATCACCACTGTTTTCAGCCGCTGCTCAATCTCCGCGCGCACGGGATAGTCGGCCCAACCCGGCAGGTTCGGCGACTCACGCAGCAAGCCGCTTTGCATATCGATGATGCCGGGCACGCCGATGCCGATCCCCATCAGATTGCCCGAGGAACGATATTTCTCAAGCACATGCTCGATCGCTCCGCACATGTCGTCGATAACGTGATCCCGCCCCAAGGAAACTTTTGTTCCGAGCGTAACTTTTTCTATCAACGCACCCTGCTCATCCACTGCGGCAATGCGCAAGTTCGTTCCGCCCAAATCCACGCCGATTGCGAAATTTTTCATGATGATTGACTCGATATTCTCAATAAGACCATCTGGAATCCCAAATTGTGTTTTTACAGCGCTGCACTCGATTCGTCAATTTCGCGTCGATTAGCCAGCGTCCTCGGTCGTCCTACTTCTGGCATTTTGCACAGTAGTGACTGCTTCGTCCAATGATCACAATCCGACGGATTGGCCCTCCGCACGTCAGGCACTTCTCGCCTTCTCGACCGTAAACTCGGTGTTGCAGTTGAAAGAATCCTTCTTCGCCATCCGCATCGACATAATCAGAAATCGACGAACCGCCCAGGGTGATCGCCTCCCGCAACACCTCCCGCACTGACTCATATAGCTTTCCTAACTGCAGGCGCGTAAGGGTTGAGGCTCGCCGGCGCGGCCGAATCCCCGCGCGAAACAGTGATTCATCCGCATAAATATTGCCCACACCGCGCACCAGTTTCTGGTTCAGGAGCGCGCTTTTGATAGGAGTCTTTCTGCCGCGGAAGAGCGCAACAAACTGCTCTTCGCTCATATCCAGCGGCTCGACTCCACCCGGATCGAAAGTCGCTGAGTGAACGCTGAGTTTGCCGAACATTCGGGGATCGATGAAGCGCAATTCGCGTCCCGAAGCGAGCGTTGCAATCAGGTGCGTGTGCTTGGCAATTTCGGCACCCGGCTCGCAAACCACCATCCGTCCCGTCATTCCAAGATGAACCACCCACTGGGCCGTTGTAACTACCGATACGACCTTTTTTTGGGGGGTCGCCTTCTTGATCTTTGTCTTATGTTCTTTAGAAGATGGGTCGCGTTCGAGGTCAAAGACGATGTGCTTGCCCGCGCGATGAACGGTGACGATCCGCTTCCCTTCCAGCGTCTTCGCAATCTCTATCGCTGGTGATTTCAGCGGCTGCGGCCGGGAGCCGATCCAGACCGATGTAATCGCGTCTCCGACAACTCGGCGCGCCAGCCCGCGCACGATCGTCTCTACTTCAGGAAGTTCAGGCACGAATTCAGGATACAAGATCGGCGTGCGGATCTCGTAAACCGCCGACCGATTCTGGTCTAACCCGCGATTGCCGGCGATTTCTCCGGAATAGCATTGGTCTCTCGAAGAAGCGAGCCTCTCATGGGAAGAAAGCCAATCGCCATGAGTAGAGTTCCGATGAGCATCCAGTTATCAAGATCCCAGAACAGCAAGAAGAGCGAGCAGCCCAGAACCACGCTACACGATAGCCCACAGCTGGAACCACACGCGCGCCCACCAGGTTGAGCGTCTGCACCGCCAGCCCGACCATCGTTAATTTCGCGAGGGTTGTCGTGACCAGAAAAGCTCCCTGCGGAGTTGTCAGTGCTGTGAAGGTCGCTGTTGCGCCAGCAAGATTGGAAGAATCAACAAGCCCAATACCGCGGTAGAATGCAGTCCACATGCCGAACACTCCTCCCAAGTAGATCGAGCCCGTGATGGTGACCATCATGGTGATGGCGCTTGCTACCGGACGCGCGCTGCGGCCCAGCAGATAAAGAGCAAACGCACACAGAGGGAATATGGGCAACGCGAGGTACGCGATCATGTGCGGATCGTGGATCATCGGCCAGTGGTTGTGCGCCGCGATCAGCGCGGCGACCGTACGCTCTGGCGGAGCCTGCACGTACTGCATCCGGAAATGAGTGAAATCTGTGAGGCGGCGAAAGTGCATGATGAAGACCAGAACAAAAATGCATGGAAAAACGAGCAGAGCAGTGGCGAGAATTCTGCGGATTGGATCCGTAGTTGAAGTTGACGTCATGGAGCCGATGCTACAAAGAGGGAACTCCCCGAACAACAGAAAAGGCTGATGAATGGCAGTTACCAGACAGAAATCGGCAAGTGTCTCGCATCCCAGGGAAATGGGCGATAGCGTCAGCCGAGCAACCGGGGAGAAAGCTAGCGACCGGGTTCGACAGAAAGACGAGCGCGTGATGCGCACGCGCCGGCAACTGGATGCCGCATTCGTCGAACTTCTCTATCACCGCTCTTACGGCGACATTAGGGTCAGCGACATTACCAGGAAAGCACACGTGGGACGCGCCACTTTCTATGCCCATTACACTTCAAAGGACGAACTCCTCCGGTCGCAATTTAATCGCATTGTCGCTCCCATGCTGCTCGTGAAGCACAATGATCCTGCGCTGCTCGATGCTTCCCCACTGCTAAGGCATGTTCAGGAATCGCCCCGGCTCTTCCGGGCCCTGGTGGCAGGGCGCCAAGCCGGCAACGGTCCCAGAGTGCTGCGCGAATGTTTCGAGGAGCGGGTCAGAGTTGCTCTTAACTCGCGCAATGGCAATTCGCATGACGCGCCTGAAATCGCGATGCGGAGCGCGATTGTAATCCGAGCCGTGGCTTCATCCCTGCTGGCCGTCGTCGCCTGCTGGGTAGAGAGCAACATGACCCAGCCGGCGTCGGAAGTTCAGGCGATTTTCAGCAAGCTCGTGAGTGGCGGCCTGACGGCCTTGGAAACGACAAAATAGCCTGGGACAGCCGAGTGTGGCTGTCCCCGCTAGATCTTTGCATTCGGCTAAAAAATCAATTTCAGCGCGAGTTGAATCACCCGCGGCCCACCGCCGCCCAGCCCAGGATTGGTTTGGGCCACATCCGGCGTCTGCGTGATGACACCTTGGCCCGTCTCGCCCGGGTTGATGAAAAAATTCGGCAGCGCGAAATTCGGATGGTTGAGAACGTTAAAAAATTCAGCCCTCGTTTGAAGATTGAACCGTTCCGATATCAGAGTGTTCTTGAGAATTGCAAAATCCACGTTCGCATAACTGGGACCGTAAATCTCATTGCGTCCTAAATCTCCGAACGCCCCGACTGCTGGCTGCGCAAAAGCGTTTCCGTTTAGATAGCCGATCGAGTCGGGCGCCGAACGCCAGTCCGAATTGATCGGATTAACACCCGGGACTACATCCGGTCGTTGATGAAAATTCGATGGAGTGGGAAAGCCCGAGCCGCTCGTGTCATTGCTCGTTACAAGCGGAACGGGGCGCCCGCTTTGCG
The DNA here is from genome assembly GCA_963822545.1 of uncultured Acidobacteriaceae bacterium. Classification (GTDB taxonomy): domain Bacteria; phylum Acidobacteriota; class Terriglobia; order Terriglobales; family Acidobacteriaceae; genus Acidiflorens. The sequence continues at coordinate 1,536,929 of CAWGIB010000002.1, read as the reverse complement.
CAGAGATGATTGTGTTGAGCTGCCAGCCGCGCGTCCAGCGGTTCTCCCACCCAAAGTGAGGAACGTCGTAGGTGAAGGCGGCAGTAAAACGGTGTCGGGTATCAAAGTTTGAAGGACCATGCTCGGCGCGCAGGTTGTTGGAATCTTGCGGCAACGCCACTGTCGCAAAGTTGAAGTCGATTCCGTCTGACGCGTCATCAAGCGACTTCGAATAGGTGTACCCGGTAAATCCGGACACTCCATGCCAGCTCCGGGTTCGCAGCGTTGCTTGAAGAGCATGGTAGGTTGATCCACTAATCGTCGCGAACTCATCCATGAATCCGTAATTCGTGTTGGGACGATCGCCGTTCACATCGGGCTGATTAGCATCGCGCAGTCGCACCAGTTTCGTGCCTTTGCTTCCCACATAACCTAGTTGCAGAGCCACACCTTGCCGAAGTTGCTGTTCGACGTTGAAGTTCCAGTTCTGTACATACGGAGTCACAAGGTTTCGCGGCGTAAAGAAAATATCGGAGCCGGAAGGTGGGTAAGGAGGAGTCGGTAAACTGAACACCGGTCCTCCAGGGTTCGTTCCATTGAACGCGGTTGGATCATAGTTGTTCGCTAAAGAAACTACTGCCTTGCGGGCCGATTGGATTTGTCGCGAGGCCGGCCGAGTTCGTGAAATTCGCGATCAACAGATCTTGCGGAATGTAATCGTAGTAAACGCCGTACGCGCCTCGAATGACTGTCTTCGAAAGCGCGTTCCACGCGAATCCGAGCCGCGGACCGAAATTATTGAGGTCGCGATTGTAGGCGCCCTTCAGTCCATCGGTGCCAACCATAGCGAGATTTCCGTCCGCACCAAGGTTCGACAAAAGATTATGCGCCTCGCTCAACGGGCCGAAGTACTCCCAACGCATGCCAAGGTTCACGGTGAATTTGCGGGTCGCGCGGATGTCATCCTGGGCGAAGAACGAGAGGCCGTTGTTATACGTGGTGCGCTGCGTGTTGCCAGCGTCGGCGGAAGGAAACGTATCGCCGAAGTAATAGCCGACCAGCGTCAGAGTGCCGGGATCGTCGCAACCGGGCGCGAGCGGGCAAGCGTTGAGGGTGGTTGAATCTTCCGCCGAGAACGAGAACAGGCCCCTTTCGAGGTTGTCGTTGAAGCTATCAATCGCAACCCGCCGATACTCGCCGCCGAACTTCATAGTGTGGCGTCCCTTCACCCATGTGAAGTTGTCGAGAATCTGGAAAGTCTGACTCGTCCGGCCGCGCGGAATGCTGAACGCCGATGCTCCCAGGTTGTCGAACGTTCCCCCAAAATCGATTTCCGGAAGGCCCAGTTTGCCGGTTCCCCAATTCAGGTTCGGCGCGGAATAATCCACATTGGCGTCGAGCGATGCGAATGATGTCCGGTAGCGGCTGTAGCCAAAGCGAACCTCATTGATTCTGGTTGCGCTCAACGTCGTCAAAAGACTCGCGAGACACAAGCTGCACTCGCGTCGGGGACGTCTGCGAAAACTGCTGAAATCGTGATCCGGCGCCGAATCCCAGACCACCCAGCGGGAATTGTTGCTGGTCGCTTGCGAAGGCATATCGGCCGGTCAGAGCCTCCGAGCCCGAAATTGGTGGTCCACCTTTACAATAAAAGTATCCAGGCTGTTTGTATCGTGCACCCCGCCCACAACCGTTCCGGTACCTGTGTTCGAGTTGAAACCGGTTGCGGCTGGAAACTGATTAAGAATAGCAGTGAGCGCACTGCTTGGAGGTACGCTGGCCATGGGCGGCCAAACCAGTTGAACCGGCTGCGGGATCGCTCCTGCGCTGCCGCGATCTGCTGTTGCGTCGGCACCAGAAACGTGAAGTCCGACGTGACCCGTTCGCGCTGTCCTTCATACGCAGCAAAGAAGAATGTCTTGTCCTTGATGACCGGCCCGCCAAACGACGCTCCGAACTGATTGTTGCGGAATTCGCTCTGCTGGATATGATCGCCAACCTGATCCGTGGAACGATTGAAGTAATTGCGCGCATCAAATATGTCATTTCGCAAGAATTCAAAGGCTGAACCGTGGATCCGGTTGCTCCCCGACTTCGTCACGATGTTGACGACCGAACCGCTGTTCCGGCCATACTCCGCGGCGAACTGCGACTCCAGATTGAATTCCTGAATCGGCATCGATCGGCAACAGCGACGCCGGCGCTCCGCCAATCCCCACCTGGTTAAAAGCAGAGTTGTTGAAGAATGGATCGTTGTTATCTGTCCCGTCGAGCGTGTAATTGTTCGATCGATCCCGGTTGCCGTTGATTGCGAATTGACCAAAACCGCTCTGAATCGCTGCGACCCCTGACGGCTCGACTGTTGCACCCGGAACCAAAGCAACGAGTTTTCCGAAGTCCCGTCCATTGAGTGGCAGATCGTTCACCAGCCGGCGATCAACAACCTCGCCCAGCACGTCGCGCGTGGACTCAACCAGTGGCGCTTCTTCCTGAACGGTGATCGCTTCTGCATGCTTCTCGATCTTGGATAGATCGAAGTTGGCAGCTCGTATCGAGCCCGACATTCACCTGGACATTCTGCGCCGCAGGGGAAAGCTGAGCGGCCTGAGCCGTAACCGTGTATTCGCCGGCAGGTAATTCCGCAATCACATAAGAGCCGTCCGGACCTGTGCTCGCTTCACGTTGCAATCCAGTGTTGATGTTCTTAGCCGTTACCTTGGCATTCGCGAGCACGCCTCCGCTGGGATCGGTGACCACGCCACGAATTGACCCCCGGAAACTTTGGCCAAAGACAGAAGCGACAAACAACAATAAGAATGCGGCGAAAATGCAAATATTCGAAAAACCAGATTTGGTAGAGCTCATAATTTATTTCCCTCTCTCGAAAGCATTGGCGAACTGACTCGGTTCATTTAACGTCCCTTGCGAGGGATAAAAATCGTTTGCGGAGGCTCGATGTGGTACGTAGCCGCAAAACTAGACTGGTTCAGCGCGAAACTCGCTCTGCCCCGCGAATCCATATAAAGCAAAGGCTGTTTCAATGGGACGTCGCTGAAAGTCTTGACGAATGGCATCTGGATTTCGTGGCCCGCGATCTCGACTTTCACCATGTCACCGCGCTGATAGCCCAGTTTGAGGAAGTCTTCCGCGCTGATATTGGTAACGAGGTTGCCGAAGGGCCCATCGAGCGCAATTACTTCCCCGCTCAACCCCTGGTCATTTACGGTCGCCGGATGAATGTCCAGACGCACCAGTTGTTTGAGCTCTGGGCCAACCTGTTTCCAGTCGTCTCCCTTTGCAAGATGAGCTCCGACCGGCGAGAAAATATCGCGGCCATGGAACGTCGAGGACACCTTGGCACCAATCATCCAGTCGGGATTCGTGATCTCGCGGCTGGTTTCTACCCCATCGCGGTCGGCCACCATGGTGATAAGTCCGTTATCTGGCAGCACAAAGAACTGCCCGCGCTTGGTTTTCACGACGATCGCTTTGCGAGTGCTGCCCACGGTCGGGTCAACCACCGCCACAAAGACGGTTCCACTCGGAAAGTACGGGCTGGCTCCAAACAAGAAACGCGCACCATCGGCAATCGAGAACGCGATCACCTGATGGGTCAAATCCACGATGCGAAGGTTCGGAACGATTCCATACATCACGCCCTTGCAGAGCGCGACCGAATCATCGACGATCCCGAAGTCAGTCATGAACACGACCGTGGGCGGGGCCTGCTGAGCCGTCAACACGCTGGGAACGAGTAAAACGATTAACAGGCAGAAGGAAATTGCCAACCATGTTTTGCGGGGATTGAATACGTTCAGCATTGAAAAGGTTCTCCAAAAGAAAATCTACGAAGCGCCAATCGATAAACGGGGGTGCACCACCACTGCGCCAACTGCCGCACGAAGAGCGCCTGTTTTAGTGAAGCTCAACATTGTACCGGAATGCCGGGAAGTGAAGAACAGAGTCACGTCAAGCGGCTATATAATCGACGCATTGAATTGACTGAGGAGAACAAGCGATGTCAAACGTCATTCCTGAAAAGTACCGCGATCTTTTTCAAAAGCGCGCCTTTGCAAGTCTCGCAACCCTGATGCCCGACGGAAAGCCGCAAGTGACGCCCGTGTGGTGCGACTTCGATGGCGAGCATGTCATCTTCAACTCGGCAAAGGGCCGCCAGAAGGACAAGAACGTGCGCCGCGATCCGCACGTCGCCATGGCCGTCATCGATCCCGACAATCCCTATCGTTATCTCGAAATTCGCGGCACGGTGGTCGAAATCACCGAAGACGGCGCCGATAAACACATCGACAAATTGGCCAAGAAATATATGGGAGTCGAGAAGTATCCCTACAGTCAGCCGGGTGAAAAACGGGTGATTTACAAAATCCGGCCTGAACACACCACCGTGATGGGCTGATCCATCCAGGTAATCGCCAATCATTCAACGAGAGGAAGCGGCGCGCTGACAATCCGCTTCCTCATTCCCGTGCCGGGCAGTCGCAAGACCCACAAGCCGGGCAATTCCTCACCGCTTTCCTTTTCCTTTCCCGGCCCGTCAAAACACTTAAGGAATGTATGGGTCGCCCGAGATCACGTTCTGATCGAATTCTCGACCGTGGAACTTCGGACCAGCCTTTCTCGTACTTGTAGAGAGTGAGGGGTTCGGGGCATCCGCGTTCTTCGAGTTTGTTCCGTGCCGGGGAGGTTTTATGGAAGTTGCGAAAACAAATCATGATGGCTTGCATGACGTAGACGCGCTCGCAAAAGACATTTCAGTCCATCAAGTCGTGAAGGCGGCGCACGACGAACTGCGTCAACTTCTTGCAGCAGCGCGCCGACATCATGAAGCGCATCGGCACCGTAAAGCAGACGATTGCTGGCCTGGCCGATCTTTTTGGCGAGGAAGTACTAGGTGAAGACTTGCTCGAACTCATCGACCGCAAACCGAACGGGCGGCAACCCGGCTTCACCAAGGCCTGCCGGCAGAGTCCTGATGGAAGTCCGTCGTCCCTTGGGAGCCCGCGAGGTTTGCACGGAACTCGAGCGCCAGGCTCCAACGATTCTTGCCCGCCACAAGGATCCTCTTGGCTTCCGTGACAACCGTCTTGAATCGCTCTGGTGGATTATGGAGAGGCGCGTAGCCTGTCCAACGACCGTGGACGCCGCGTCTGGGAATGGATCAGCGAAACCGAGCAAGCTTCGACCGCGATTGGTACGCGCGCCTCGGCATAGAAGCCGCTGGCACTTCCCGACTAAGCCGGCAACAACTGCCCTTTTTCCAGATGCCTCGTCACGTGCGCGTAGCTCGCCGCGTGCGGATCGTGCGTCACCATCACGATCGTCTTGTTAAAGCTCTCATTCAGACGCTTTAAAATCTCCAGAATTTCTGTGGCCGAGTGACTGTCAAGGTCGCCGGTCGGTTCGTCAGCCAGCAGCAGCGTCGGATCGCTCACGATCGCTCGCGCAATGGCCACACGCTGCTCCTGTCCTCCGGAGAGCTGCTTCGGAAGATGATTGACGCGCTCCTCCAGCCCAACCAGTTTCAGCGCCGTCAGAACGTGATCTCGCCGCTGCTGTGGAGTCATCTTGGTCAGCAGCAACGGCAATTCAACATTCTCAAACGCCGTAAGAACCGGAATGAGATTGAACGTCTGAAACACATAGCCGACATGCGTATTGCGCCAGTGGGCCGACTGGCTGTCATTCAGCTTGAAAATATTGTCGCCCATCACGAGCAGTTCGCCGGACGTGGGACGGTCGATCGCCGCGATCATATTCAGCAGGGTCGTCTTGCCCGATCCCGAAGGCCCCATCAGCGCAAGAAATTCGCCGGCCGCAATGTCGATCGAGACATTGTCGAGCGCCGTGACTTGAAAGGCGTCGCGCTTGAAAATCTTGCTGACCCCACGCGCCTGAACCACCTTGCTGCCGACGGAAGGTTGTGTAGGAGTGGTTGATGCTGCACTCATGATTGCCCCTTGATACGAATCTTTTGCCCATCCTCTAAGTTTGCGGGAGCGGTGGTAATTACATTTTCGCCGCCGACCAGCGAATCCACCAGATAGCCTCCTGAACGCTGCCCCTGGACATGCACGTCGCGGCGCAACGCCTTTCCATTAAACGCCAGAAACACGAACTTCTTGCCATCATTGTCCCGCAATGCCGCAGTAGGCACGAAAACCGATTGCTTCGCCGCACTCTTTTCGTCTTTATTTTGCGGCGCCTTGAACTGCACAGTCGCATTCATCTCCGGACGCAAGTAAGAATCGGGCTGCAAAATCTGCACCTTCACCTGGACGGTCGCTTTTTGACGATTTGCCTCCGGAGACATCTCCGCGATCTCGCCCTTGTACGAGCGATCTTTGAAAGCATCGAGCGTGACAATGCCTTCCTGATGCGGAGATAGCTTGGCGAAATCATCCTGCGCGATGTCCAGTTCGACTTGAATATCGCTCAGATCCGCCAGCGCGACCACCGACCCACGAGGTCCGCCCTCCGCGCCGCTGGCAAACTGAGCGGTGACTAGCTCACCTTTTTCCGCAGTGCGCTCCAGGATAGTGCCTGTGACCGGCGCGCGAATCACAGTCGCATCGAGCTGCGACTTGGCGTAATCCATCTGTCCCTTGGCCTGTTCGACGTCGGCGCGCGCTCGATCAATTTGCTCGACGCGTGGCCCAAGCTTCGACAGGTGCAGAGACTGTTCCAGAGAATTGGCGCGCTGCTGGTCCGCATCGTACTTGGCTTGCGCATCGTCGAGATTCTGTTTCGAGACGACTCCCTGGCCGAAAAGGTCGTGAGTGCGATCCAGCGTGACCTTGTCGTTCGCGGCCGTGGCGCGCGCCTCCGACAGATTGTGGTCAGCCTGCTGAATTTCCTCGGGTCGCGAGCCATTCTCCAGCTCGGCGAGTCGAGCTTTTGCGCTGTTCCATGCGCCCCGCGCCTGCTCATATACGGCCCGGAACTCCTCATCCTCAAGACGGACAAGAACCTGTCCTTCCTTAACCTTGTCGCCCTTTTCGACGCCGATCCACGCGACGCGGCCAGTAACTTTGGAATTCACGCTGATTTTGTGATGCGCCACGATATAACCACTCGCGGAAAGCACGGTGCTTCCCGGCGGCATCACTACCTTCCGCCGTAGCCCGAACGACTTCCACCTCGGGAGTATTCGACGCCAGCACCCGGTAGGAAAGCGCCACGATTCCGAGCAGAACCACGATCGCGATTCCGCCCAGAATGAACCGTCGCGACCAAGCCGGAGCCTCCCCGCCCCCATCCCGAAGAGAGCGGTCGATGCGCAGACTTTGCAAGTCGTCGTGCTTGGTATCCGCAGGCATTGATAGAAGGATGAGACGTAATGACCTGGCGACGCAAAAACGTCGTTCGATTATCTTCTATCCACTAAATGATTGTCCATTTTTGTAACAAAATGTTCGCCCCGTGCGATCCCTTCATTACCAATGGAGTCTAGATAGAGGCCGCCCCCCAACAACACTTTGCGGGCAGCAATAAAACCTCTTGCTGCCCGCAAAAGACATTCAATCACTCGGCGCGAAAGCTTCTAGAAGTGAAAGCCAAGTTGAACACTTAACGACCGCGGCGTCACATAGTGCGTACCACTGAACGTTGAAAGAAAGTTGTACAAGGCCACTCTATTTGTCACATTGATGGCGGTAAAGTTGAGGCTCCACTTGTAACGCTCGCCCCTGAAAAGATCGTCATCTCCTACCGAGATATCAAACAGACTGCGTTGCGAGATGCGCGGCGGATTGTGATCATCATTCTCGGTTCCGGGCGCTGGTATGGAGAGCAGACTCGATCCAAATTGCGATGCGAGACATGTAAAGGGAAGGGCAACCGTCGGAGTCGGATGAACACCGTTGCAAGTCAATCCTGCCTGGTACTCCTGATCAGCGGTCAAAGGGGTCCCGAACGCATCCGTCATGTTGATGGCGGGCTGTCCGTTGAGCGTTGCAGTCTGCGCGCAGTTGCCGCCATAGCAGGGTGCAGATCCCGCGACCAGCCCGCTGTCATAGCGCCAGTTGAACCCTACCCACGGACCGCGTTTCCAGGGTTGATATTGCAAGTGCGTCGTCTGGTTGAATTTTTCGTCATGATCGATACGGAATGGAAGTCCGCTCTGGCCAACCGTAACGCCTAGACCGCTCGTCTGGGGTGGAAAGAATCGAGCGGTCACGCCAGAAAACACTACCAGTGCCGTAAATCCGTGGTAATCCGGTACGCTTACCCGAACCGCATATCCAGGAATCTTTGAGTTGTGCCAGCCAATCGGGAAGAATATGGGAGTCGACGCGAGAGTGCTGAAGTCATAGCCAGTGTGCGTGTACTTCCATACGTAATCGCCGCTGATGACCGCATACTTTCCGAATGCCTGCTGCAGGCCGGCGTGGAACTCATTGCGGTATCCAGGCGTGTTCGGTGCAGGCACGCACGGAATCAGGGCCGCGATCACTGTAAAATTGCACCCCTCGCTGGCCAACACCAGATTTTCATTGAACGGACTCTCCATCGTCCGCGCGTAGGAAACCCGAAGCACGGTACTTGTCTTCTTAATGTTGTAAGCCGCGCCAAGCCGCGGCTCTGCCTGTCGGGCAACAACCAAGCCGTTGTAGAGATCGCCACGAATACCGATGTTGAGAGCCCACGGCCCCTTGGTAATCGAGTCCTGCACGTAGAGCGCAAGTTCCTTTACGTCCGTATGTCCTCGAAAAGGGTACAAGGTGCTACTCGTCGAGGGGCAATTGTCTGCCGCCGACGGAGTGGACCGAGTTAAGTCGTAGCATCCCAGCAAGGGATTGAAGCCGGGATTTGCGACGAAGGGCGTTGGGTAAAGACCGGGGTTGCGTCGAACTCGCACTTCCGCAATTACTCGGATCGTTGACGCCCGGATTGCCGACAAACACCGCGGCGCCATTGGCATCCAGGCAGGGAGCATTGAGATTCGGATCCACGATCCCCAGGTTGAAATTTTCGGTGAGGAAAGTCTGCTCATATGTAATGCCGGCTTTGATGTTGTTGATGCCCTTGGCGTGTGTAATATCAGCACGAATTCCAGTGTTCGCAAGCGTCCTGTTTTGCGCGACCGTTTCCTGTTGCTGATTGGATGGACCGAGATCGGCGAACGGGTTGCTGCTCGGGTAATAATGGAAAGCGTCCCGTCGCACAAACGCACCCAGAGTAAATACCGTCGTCGGACTGACCACTCGTGTCCACGAAGGAGCAATATTAAAGGTCTTGATCTGCGACCGCTGATCTGCCGGACCTACAACATTGCCGTTTGGATCCAGGCCACCGTTAGCGACCGTCACGAAACTCCAAGGAGTCGCATTCTGCGTGTCAAATGAGTTTGGAGTCTGAAACCACGAACGCGTAAATCCCAAGTTCACATGAACTGAGTCGGCGTTGGAGAACTGGTAATCGACCCGGTCAAAAAAGTTTTCCTCGTTGCCCTTGTCATGCATCACCGCGAACTCCGGGCCATCCAGAAAGCGCCCACTATTCAGAGCATTTGCCGAGACAAAGTTCCCCCACTTATCGCCTCCGTAGGCCAAATCGAAGCCAACGTTCGAGGACCCAAATGAACCATAGGAAGCGTTCACACCGCCATGTGGAGTTTTCACCCCTTGCCCGGAACGTGTCGTGGCCACAATGACCAGGCTCGTCTTCCCGCCGTACTCCGCCGGAGGCGCTCCTGGAATTACCTCGAGCGATTCAATCGAATCCACGGGAACCTGGTTGGAGAATATCTTGCTCTGCTGATCCGTGATGGGTTGGCCGTCCACCGAAAACGAGTTCGACGCGTGGTCCCCCATCCGTGGAACAATCCGTTGGAATCCGCAGCTACGCCCGGCGACGCCAGCGTCACCAATGAACTGAGCGATGAAGATTGGCTCTCGAGTGGAATTTTGTCGAACAATCCTTGATCTACGTCGGTGTGTCGCGGTCGGATCGTTTTCAACCAGGTCCCGCCCCGCCTCAACGGTGACGGTCGCGCCCCCGCCGATACCTGCAATCCCAATTTTAAGATTGCAAAGGCACTCCCGAGCGGATCTCCACATCTTGCGAATTTTGCGCGAATCCCGCAACCGTCACGGTCATGTGGTAAGGGTTGTAAGGAACATTGGGAAGCTGAAATTCCCGTTGCGTGTCGGTCTACGCTGAGCGATCAAATCCACTGACCGGGTTGTGAATTTCAACGGTTGCGTTTGGTACCACGGCGCCTGAAGGATCCAAAACTGTTCCGTTGATGGTCCCCAGATGTCACTTGCGCGAACAGTGATCCACTGCTTGCCAACCAAAAAGACTGCCACGGCGGCAGCCAACCAACTCTTATGAAATAAGAACATGATTCCTCCACCCAAATGGTTATTGGGCGATGCAGTTCGATCGCGTTAATTAAGACTTACTCGGATTCAACGCTGGATCAGAACGCAGGTGGAGGACGGATGAACTGCGCGGAACTTGCGCGGAAGATCGTGGTGCATCGAAGGGTCGGTATCGCAAGTGCGCTTGCAAGCAGAACAGGCGCTTGCTGTGACGGTCGAAGTGGCTAATCCGGAGTGCGCCGCCGAACAAACAGAACAGGAATGATGCGCCCCGGTCGTATCATCTGGATGGGCGTGCACGGCCTGCACGACGCCCATCGCGCACACCAGCGCCATCGAGAGTATGCAAAGAACCCTTACGAAGCCGCTGCGGTTTGTTACTGCACTTACCATGACCCTCTGATTTTACGGACGACGCGCCAGTTGACTTTAGACGATTGTAACCGAAGTTGGTTATCGCTTCCGCGCCGGAGTCAGTCACTTTCACTCTCCCTTATAACGCCGCCTCCGCCACCCAATCGTAGGCAAAACAAATCCGGCCGGTTGGTCGGACTTCCTTCCGCATATGCAAGCGCCTTAATGTCAATCGCTTACCATGGTGATGTCCATCACCAGCCGGCCGTGCCTCGCATCACACGAGGTCCCTCTTCTAATGGTGACACTGAAGTTTAGCGACCCTGCGAGGGCACCATGATGCTGGCTTATAAACTCGTCCGCCTGATCGAAACGCACTCCGACGCGCTCGCTGCCGGCCTCCTCACCAAGGTCCAAAACTCCGAATTCACACGCTCTTACCGGAACGTCGAATCGCAGGACCTCCGAGAAAAGGTGTACGAGATCTATCGCCACCTCGGGGAATGGCTCCTCGGCAAAAGCTCCTTCGACATCGAACGAAGATACGAAGAGATTGGCGCTCGCCGCGTCCACCAGAGCGTCCCCGTCAGTGAATTGGTCTGGGTCATCATTCTGACCAAAGAAAACCTCTGGGAGTTTCTCCAGAAAGAATCCATTCCCGAACGCCCGATCGAAGCCTTCGGTGAACTCGAAATGCTTCAACTTCTCGATCAGTTTTTCGATCGCGCAATTTACTACGCGTGCGTTGGCTATGAACGCGCTCTCAAGGCGCGAGAAGCAGCAGTCCGCAGTCCAGCTTAGAACGTGAGTCAGAACGAAAGGGAAATTGAATGTCCTGGCAGATCGACTACAAAAAGAAATTACGCACTGCCGATGAGGCGTTGCGCTGCGTCTCCTCCGGCATGCGTGTCTACATCCAGCCCGGCTGTGCTGAGCCTGAGACGTTGGTCGAGGCGCTCATGAAGCGCGGCCCGTTCGTCGAGGACGTCGAAATCGTCCACATGATGACCATGGGCACGGCTCCCTACGTGGCGCCCGAAATGGCCGGACACTTCCGCCATAACGCTGTCTTTATCGGTGGCAATGTTCGCGATGCCATCAACGACGGACGCGCCGACTACACACCAATCTACCTCAGCGAAATCGAAGACCTCTTTCAAAGCGGAGCCATGCCCCTCGATGTCGCCCTCGTGCAGGTCTCGCCTCCCGACTCCCACGGTTTCTGCAGCTTTGGCGTCGGCGTAGACACCACCCTGACCGCTGCCCACCAGGCCCGTTTTGTAGTTGGCCAGGTCAACGATCAGATGCCGCGAACCTATGGCGATAGCTATATCCACGTTAACGATATCGACGTAGTCGTCGAATCCTCGCGGCCGCTCTGCGCAATGAAAAAACACGAGATCACCGATCTCCATACGGCGATCGCTGCCAACGTGGCCAGCCTCATCGAAGACGGCTCCGTCCTTCAAACTGGAATCGGTGGCATTCCTGACGCCGTCCTCCCGCTGCTTATAGACCGTAAACATCTTGGCATTCACAGCGAACTCGTCTCCGACGGCGTCATACCCCTGGTCGAAGCGGGCGTCATCACCGGAGAGCACAAGAACTTCAAGCCGCGCAAAATCATTGCTGGATTCGTCCTCGGCTCGAAACGAATGTTCGATTTCGTCGACAACAATCCCATCTTCGAGTTCCATCCCACCGCCTACGTGAATGATCCCGGCCTCATCGCCCGCAATGACCGGATGGTGGCGATCAACTCGGCGCTCGAAGTCGATCTCACTGGGCAGGTATGTTCTGACTCCATCGGCAATCAGTTTTATAGCGGAATCGGTGGCCAGGTGGACTTTCTGCGAGGCGCCTCCCGCTCCAAGGGCGGCAAACCGATCATCGCGATCTCCTCAACGGCCAAGCAAGGCACGATCTCTCGTATCGTCCCCATGCTCTGCCCCGGTGCGGGCGTCGTCACTTCTCGCGGGTTGGTTCGCTATGTCGTCACGGAATTTGGAGTTGCCTACCTGCACGGCAAGTCAATCCGTGAACGCGCCAAAGCTCTCATCGAAATCGCACATCCCAAGTTCCGCGAGGAACTTTACTCATATTGCGAAAAAACAAAATGGCTCCAACGTCCCGAAGTTCTCGTAACGAGGTGAGTATGACTGACGCAAATAAGCACGCACCGGCGCGGGGCAACATCCTGATCGACACGGAAGAATGTAAAGGTTGCGGACTTTGTGTCGAATCTTGTCCGCCCGAGCGCCTCGACCTTCTGCCGGAGCTCAACGCCTACGGCGTCCACCCGGCTCACTACTCCGGCGACGGCTGCACTGGCTGCGGCATCTGCTTCTACTGCTGCCCTGAACCCGGCGCCATCACCGTCTACCGTCTCACCCCGCCCACCAAACCTCTTGTTCAGGGCGACGCCGTTAAAGGAGGCTCCCATGCGGCAGCTCTGTAAAGGAAATGTTGCCATCGTGAAGGGCGCCATCCTCGCCGGCTGCCGTTCTTACTACGGATACCCCATCACTCCTGCGAGCGAGATCGCAGAAGCCGCCGCGCTTTATATTCCCCAGGTCGGCGGCACCTTCCTGCAGGCTGAGAGTGAAGTCGCCGCCATCAACATGGTTTACGGCGCAGCCGCCGCCGGAGCACGGGTCATGACCGCATCCTCCGGCCCCGGAATGAGCCTGATGCAGGAAGGCATCTCGTATTGTGCGGGCGCCGAACTTCCCTGCGTTATCGTCGACATCGTTCGCGGAGGTCCCGGCCTCGGCAACATTGCCCCCGAACAGAGCGACTATTTCGCCATGGTCAAAGGCGGAGGCCATGGCTGCTACCGCAACTTCGTGCTGGCTCCCGCATCCGTGCAGGAAATGGCCGACCTCACTGTGCTGGCTTTCGAACTGGCCGACATCTATCGCAATCCAGCGATCATCCTCGCCGATGGATTCATTGGCCAGATGATGGAACCGCTGGACCTCACCTATCGCGAGGTCATCATTCCGCCGAAGCCATGGGCCGTTCAAGGCACAGCCGACACGCGTAAGAACGTTGTCAGCTCCATCTTCCTCGAGCCCGATGATCTCGAAGCTCACATCCGCAAGCTGGAAGCAAAATACATTCGCGCCTCCCGCCTTGAAGCGCGTCATGAAACATTCGAAACCGAAGATGCGGAAATCCTGCTCGTCGGCTACGGCATCACCTCGCGCGTGTTGCGCTCCGCCGTGGAAATGGCGCGTCGCGAAGGCCTGAAAGCCGGTCTGTTCCGACCCATTACTCTCTGGCCATTCCCCAAACAAGCCTTGCTTGACGCGGCAAAAAAAGTCAGCAAGATCCTGGTCGTCGAATTAAGCAACGGCCAGATGGTGGAGGATGTCCGCCTGTGCGTTGACGGGAAAATACCCGTCGAATTCTATGGCCGTACCGGAGGCAACGTGCCATCCGTCGAAGAGATTCATTCGCAAGTAATGCAACGAATAATGTCGCTGGCCTAGTCAGCGAATCACCGCCGAGGAGCCCCGTAGGGGCGAAAGAACCCCGGCACGAAATCGACACCGGAGCACACATGGCAACCGATACGAAACTCGAATCGCAAGCTTCCGAAATCCTGGCCGCCGGCTACGAAGTTACGCACTCGAAATCTCCCCTGTTCTACAACAATTTCGAGCGCAAGACCGACCTGCAACAACAGACTCACTACTGCCCCGGCTGCGGCCACGGCGTCGCCCACAAGCTCATCGCCGAAGCTCTCGAAGATCTCGGCCTCCAAGACAAAACGATCTTCGTCAGCCCGGTCGGCTGCTCCGTATTCGCTTATTACTATTTCGATGTGGGCAACGTGCAACTCGCCCACGGACGCGCACCCGCCGGCGCAACCGGCATTAAGCGCACCTGTCCCGACAAGATCGTGATTTCCTACCAGGGCGATGGCGATCTCGCGGCGATCGGCACCGCGGAAATTATTCATGCCGCCAACCGGGGCGAAAAAATCACCGTCTTCTTCGTCAACAACGCGATCTATGGAATGACCGGCGGCCAGATGGCTCCCACCACGTTGGTCGGACAAAAGAGCTCAACTTCGCCCTGGGGACGTCGTCCCAGCAACGAAGGCTTCCCCCTCCACATGGCCGAGTTGATCGCAGGCCTTGAAGCTCCTGTCTACGTTGAGCGCGTCGCACTCTCCGACAACAAGAACGTCATGAAAGCTCGCAAAGCGGTCCGCCGCGCTCTTGAAATCCAACGCGACGGCATCGGCTTCTCCTTTGTCGAAATTCTTTCTCCCTGCCCCACCATCTGGGCGAAAGATCCCGTTGCTGCGCGCAAATGGGTAGCGGAATCCATGATTCCGAATTTCCCTCTGAATGTCTTCAAAGATAAGAAGCACGACCCGGTAGAAAATGCAGTTATCCCACAACGCTCAGTGCCCGAGGTCCTCGAAATCGGCGCCGGCCGTCCCGACGAGCAAAACTCGCCAGCCTCTACCCCCCATCCGCACCAGCATCACTTCAAGGAATTCGAAATCAAGATCGCAGGCTTCGGCGGCCAGGGTGTTCTCCTGCTCGGACAATTACTGACCGAAATGGGCATGCGCGAAGGTCTCGACGTCAGCTGGCTTCCCTCGTACGGTCCGGAGATGCGCTCGGGCAGCGCGCACTGCCACATCTGCCTTTCCAAGAAGAGAATCGGCTCGCCGCTCGTCGCCCACCCCGACGTTCTCGTCGCAATGAACGAACTCTCACTCCGCAAATTTGCGCCGCAGGTCGCCCCCGGAGGCCTCATCCTTTACAACCAGGAGCGCTTGCCCCAGGACTTCCAGCTTCCACAAGCACGCGTCATCTGCATCCCCGCCTCCGCGATGGCCGACCAGCTCGGTTCGACCAAGGCCACCAACATCGTCCTGCTCGGCGCTCTCCTCGAAGAAACGGAATGCCTGCTCCCGGCAACCGCCGAAGGCGTCCTCGAAACCAAGGTCAAAAAAGTCGAACTGAAGGAAATCAACCGAAAAGCCCTGGCTGCCGGACGCGAATTCATCGACCACTACGTCCGCATCGGCGCAGTCAGCCAGCCGGACGGCTTCGCCTACTAGAATTCCTCATGTGACGCGGGCGCTCTCCGCCCGCGCCTCCCTTCCGCAGCGCGCCGCATAGACCCCCGCTTGCTATACTCACGCGGTTACAGTCACTCGCTTCCCGTCATGCCACATTTCAACCTCTGCTTTCTCGGCTTTGGCAACGTCAACCGCACTTTGGTTGATCTCCTCCAACTGAAGAGCACCGATCTCCGAACCCGCTACGGCATTTCCTGGCACATCACCGGAATCGCGTCGCGCCGCCTAGGCTGGCTCGCCAATGCCAATGGTTTCGACCCTGCCGAGCTGTCTGGCGCGGACACTCCCATCCAACGGGAGTTTCCAGACGCAAAGAGGTTGAACAATCTGCAGGACTGGCTCGAATCTGCCCGCCCCAACGTGGTGTTCGAAGCCACCTCGCTCGACGTCGAAACCGGCCAGCCCGCTATCGACCACATCCGCGCTGCCCTTGAGTTCGGTGCCCACGCCATCACCGCGAACAAAGGCCCGATCGTCCACGCTTATCGCGAACTCCGCGACCTCGCCGTGCAGCGTGGAAAGAATTTTCTCTTCGAATCAACCGTAATGGATGGCGTCCCAATCTTTTCCATGTTCCGCACTAGCCTGCCCGCCATCGAAGTCAAAAGCTTCAAGGGTATCCTCAACTCCACGACCAACGTCATTCTGACCGGGATGGAGCAAGGCCTGAGTTTTGAAGACGCACTGCGGAAGGCCCAGTCAATGGGCATCGCCGAAACCGACGCCTCTTACGACATCGATGGGTGGGACGCTGCCGTCAAGGTCGCGGCTCTGGTCAACGTGGTCTTGGACTTCCCGCTTCATCCCAAAGATGTGGAACGGGAAGGAATTCGGTCTTTGTCCGGCGAACAGGTTCGGTCGGCAAGCAAGAGCGGAAAGCCCTACAAGCTAATTTGCCACGCCACGCGCGAGGGATCAAAAGTTCGCGCCAGCGTAAAACCCGAACAGGTCCCGCTCGAAGACCCGTTCGCTCGGGTAACCGGCAGTTCCTCGATCATCCAGTTCGAGACCGACATCTTCCCCGCGCTCACGATCACCGAAACCGATCCCGGTCTCTACGCCACCGCCTACGGTATGTTGTCCGACTTTATTCGCGCCGTGACCGCCTAACCGGATGGTACGAGAACCAATAAAAGCACTCCCCCATTCAGTCGCCTTCTCTGACAATCGAAGAAAGTACCGCCCGCGCCATCTTCGTTTGCGCCACACGGTTTGCGCCACCTGCGTCGCACTTGTTTTTTCCATCTGCCCGCACATGAGCAGAGGAAGAGTTGGGGACCCAGGGAGAGTTTTTATGTCAGGGCAAGTCATTCTGTATTTCGATGATCAGGCAGACGCATTGCGCTTTGCTCTTGCGGCAGGCTCGGTAATGGCGGGAGATAAACCCGACGCACCCGGCAATCTGGTGCAGGAAACGGCCCGCGTCACGCGAATTCGCATAGACGCAGCCGCTAACGCGACAAGAGGCAAAAAGGCAAAGGCCCCCGAATGCGCAGCCTGACGCCATAACTGCGGTGATGGTGGGTCTCGCCTCTGTCCCCTCGCGCCAATTACAATGTCTGTTCCTATGCCCACGGCCGAACAGACCTCCACCACGCTTGATCTCAATTGGATTCGCTCGCAGTTCCCTTCTCTCGCGCAGACCTTCAACGGTCAGCCTGCCGTTTTTCTCGACGGCCCTGGAGGCACGCAGGTCCCGCAGCAGGTTATCGATGCCATCTCTAAGTATCTGACGTGCGACAACGCCAACACTGGCGGGGCGTACCTGACCAGCCGCACGACGGATCGCATGATCGCGGACGCCCGCGCCGCCATGGGCGACTTCCTGAACTGTGATGCCGATGAAATTGTCTTCGGCGCAAATATGACCTCGCTCACTTACGCGATGAGCCGCGCCATCGGCCGCGACCTGGGGCCCGGCGATGAGATCGTACTGACTCTGCTCGATCACGACGCGAACTTCTCACCATGGAAGGCTCTGGAAGAAAAAGGCGTAATCATCCGCGCAGCGAAGTTCAACGCCGCCGATTGCACGCTTGACATGCACGACCTCGCACGCGAGATCACGAGCCACACGCGGCTGGTCGCGGTTGGATACGCCTCGAACGCCGTCGGCACCATCAACAACGTCAAAGAGGTGGTGCGTCTGGCGAAACAGGCTGGAGCCCTCTCCTACATCGATGCAGTACATTACGCTCCCCATGGCCTGATTGACGTGCGCGCCCTCGATTGCGATTTTCTTGTCTGCTCGACCTACAAATTTTTTGGTCCGCACATGGGCGTTCTGTATGGCAAGCGCGACCACCTCAAGCGATTGCGTCCCTACAAGGTCCGTCCGAATACCAACAACATTCCGAATTGCTGGGAGTGGGGGACGCTGAACCACGAGTGCATTGCCGGAATCAAAGCATGCGTCGATTACTGGGAAGAACTTGGGCGTCGTGCGAACCCCGATGTCGCAAACCGTCGAGCAGCCATTGTCGCCGCGCACGAAGCGATTCATCCGCACGAACGCGCCATGATGGAAAAGATGATTGCCGGACTCGTGGCAATTCCGGGACTGAAGCTTTATGGCATCAGCGACCCGCGTCGATTCGACAACCGCTGCGCGACCATCGTCGTCCGAATCGAAGGCCACACTCCGCTTGGAGCTTGCCACCAAACTCGGCAACCGCGGCTTCTTTACCTGGGACGGAAACTACTACGCTCTGAACGTAACTGAGCAATTGGACGTAGAGCGAACCGGCGGATTTCTACGCATCGGACTCGTGCACTACAACACGATGGAGGAAGTGGAGAGAATGCTCGGGGCCCTGAGGGAGATTGTGGAAGCGTAGGCAGTCGGCTCCGTCGCTCTCCGCGCACCGATACATTTAAAGCTCTCGGACTTGGCGCTACGGTCGACGGCGCATCAGACTCGAATCTCCTCCACTCGATCCCCCCGTCCCACCAGCGCCAAACTCGCCAATCCAATAAACAGCCCGTGCTCCACAACGCCGGGAATATCTCGTAGCGTGCGCGCCAGCGCCGGCGGGTCTGCGATCTTTCCGAAGCTGCAATCGAGAATGGGATTGCCATTATCAGTCAGGTAAAAACTCCCATCCTGCCTGCGTCCGCAGCTTCGTGGTCGCTCCCAGACTCGCAATCTTCTTTTCGACCACCGCTCGCGCAAAGGAAACAATCTCGACCGGCAATGGAAACTTGCCAAGTACCGGCACCAACTTCCCCGAGTCCGCGATCACGACCATCTTCTTCGAAGCCGCGGCGATGACCTTTTCGCGCAGGTGCGCGCCGCCTCCGCCCTTGATCAGGTTCAGCTGCGGATCAATCTCGTCCGCCCCGTCAATGTCGATATCGAGCACGGGATACTGATCGAGGGTTGCCAAAGGAATTCCGACGGCCCGCGCAAGTTCCGCGGTGGCATTCGACGTAGGAATGCCGACAACTTTCAGTCCCGCCTTTACGCGCTCGCCGAGAGCGAGCACCGTAAAGTACGCGGTTGAGCCTGTGCCGAGCCCGACAACGTCGCCATCGCATACAAGTGTTGCGGCAGCGCGCCCGGCAAGTTCTTTTTCGGATTCATTGGCCACGGGTTACCTGATTATAAAAAATTTCCCAGATCACTTTCTAAATAACTCGATGTACACAAGATAACCAGCGAGCGCCGCTCCAAACAGTCCAAGCAGGTAGGAAACAATGTCGATCACAAATCCGGCCGGCTCGAAGGTATTTGTGTCAAGTTGTGCCCGGGTTTTGTGATAGCGGGCAAGCCCGGCAAGAATAAGACCCACTCCGCCCACGATCGAGACAACGCCCAGCCACGCCGTAACGCCCGTCGAAGTTGAACTGTGTCCCTGAATCTTCAGAAACTCCTGCAGGGCAATCGAGAAGCGTCCGATCGCAAATCCGAACACGATCGTCGCAACCCCGGTTCGCACCCACGCGAGGAAGGTGCGCTCATTCGCCAGGTGGTCGCGCGCTCGATTGGGATTCGCGTTCTCGGCCATGGCCGCCGCTATTATTCCACAGCCTTCTGCAACAACGCGGCCGGACCCGCGATATTCTTCAACAGCTCAGCCGGAATGCCGTGCCGATTTTGAAGATATTCGGGAGCATTGTAGGACAGCCAGACCTTGCCCTGGGCATCTTCCCACGCCAGCGCTTTCAGCGGGAGGTCGATCGCCGCACTGGGCGCCGCCACCATCAGCGGCGTGCCTGCCTTTGGACTCCCGAAAATCAGTAGTTGCGTCGGGCGCATTTCGAGCCCAGCCTTCGCGGCTTCGCCGCTGTGATCAACCAGGGCGAAGATTGTTACGCCTTTTTCTTTGAGAATGGATTGAAGCCGCGCTAGCGTTTCCGGCACGGAATAGCGGCTGGGAAGATCAACGATTCCGTTCTGCATTAGGTCACTCCAAGGGAAAGTGTCTCACTCAGCTCACGCCGATCGCCGATGAGTTCGGGTAGACAATTGTATAGACACTCCGATTTTGGTGCGAAATTCATGGCTTTTTAACCTTATCGTCGCCGCAAGAAGATATGCTTTTAGTGGCTCTCTGTGTCAAACTCTGAATGAATGCCGGATCCTCTCCGGGAACCTGAACATCGAAAAGCAAGGATGCGGTGAAGCTAATGAGCACAGCGAGTGTGAAAACACCTTCGCACGACCCGTTCCCCAATCTCGTAGAGCGCACCGTAGAGGCCTGTGAATTGGCTCGAGAAGCCGCGTCCATCGCCGCCGAAGGAATCGCGACCGGCTCCATGTCCCGCCTGAAAGACATCCGGCAATGCGAAAAAGATCTCGACGCCATTGATGTTGAGGTGGATTCCGGCGTCACCGCGTGCATTACGCACGTGCCGGAGTCAGAAACACGGCAACTCCTCGCCTGCATGAAACTCATGATTGGACTCGAGCGCATCGGTGACCTGCTCCTCAGCTTTGCCACCAGCGCCCAGGCCGCCGGGAACCGCATCGATCCGCAGGACGCTCGTGAGTTAACGCAGATGGCGACCGTTCTGGAAAAAATGCTGGCGGACGTAGGTCAGTCGTTTTCGCAACGGGACGTCAAGAAGGCAATCGACGTACTCCGCGCCGACGCCGAAATGGATCGTCTACGCAATCTGATTTTTCTGCGCCACATCGAAAATCCAGAGAATATCGTGCTGCACGCCAGCCTTCAGATCATCTTCATGACCCAGTCGCTCGAGCGAGCCGGCGACCATGCCAAGAACCTCGCCGAAGAAGTCTGCCACTTTGTCAGCGGACGAAGCATTCGCCACCTGCTCATGGCCTACGACAAACCCAAAGAGCAGATGTTTATCGACTGGCTGCGCCACAAAGAAGCTAATCCGTAGCGCTACGACGAGCGCCCCGCCCTTCCAACTGACCACCGCACTCTTGACAGCTTCGGCGTCCAAGGCGAGACTCGATTCAGCCTCTTCGATGCTGATTTGATTCTGGTTGACGTGCGTTCTCGCCCGTCGACCGCAATTTTCAACGCGAAGGGCTTTTATCGATGTTCGGATCCCCCCAATCCGATGAGCCTCTTTTCTCGCAACCCCCGGCGAATCCTCGTGCCGGAAGCGACGCGCCGGTTTCCAACCGCCCAAGTGATTCCGAACAACGATCAGCGCTTCAGGAACCGGAACTGGAAGCAGTCCTTCAGTTGCTGGTGGAGCGCGCGCAGTACATCACGGGCGCCACAGGCACCGCCCTCGCTCTGCCCCAAGGGGACGAGATGGTTTGCCGCGCCAGTGCCGGCCGATGCGCTCCAGCGGTTGGCGCACGCTTGCAGGTGCGTTCAGGATTAACTGGGGAAAGCATCTCCCGTCGCCAGCTGCTTCGATGTGATAACGCTGAAGCAGATCCGCGTGTGAATTTGGAAGCTTGCCGGACTCTTGGCATCGCGTCCATCGTCGTCTTGCCCCTGTTGCGAAGGAATGGCGAAGTGCGCGGCCTCTTCGAATTATTCTCCGACCATCCGTACGCGTTCGAAGAGCGCGACCTGATCGCCCTTGAGCGCATGGCCGACCTAACTCTGACCGCACTCGACCTCGCCGAACAGCGCCATGGCACCGTGCCCGCGGCACCGCCGCCAAAAGCACCGGAAGCAAAGCCTGTCGAAAAACTCACGACGCGAGAGACCGAGAGCATAGTGAGCGACACTACCGAAGCCGGCGGAGAGCATCGTCCAGCCTCCACCTCAATCCCTTGAACCCAGCTTGCCTTCAGAGGCCAGTTTGCGGGAACCTTCGATCGCTGAGCCCCCAACGCTTTCCGATGAACCTCTTTCCGCTGCAACGCACGATTCTCCAGTACGCCTCACCGGAACCTGTCATGGAGAGTGCAAGCGGTTCAATCCCCCATCCCCGAATCGATGCGGCGGGTTCAGAAATGCGGATCTTGCGGCTTCCCTGTCTCCGAAGGCAGAACCCTCTGCATCGATTGCGAGCGGTTAGATCGCGAGAAACTGGCGAGCGAGAAAAAATGGAATGAAAGAAAGAGTCTCGAAAAACAGCAGAGCGAGTCGCAACGACTAAGCTCCACCTCTGGCGCGCCAGAAACAGAAAGCGGACCGTCACCAATCACGCCGGACGAAGTCTTGCCGCCCTTTCTCGCCAATGCCTCTCCCGTTGAAGAGTCATGGCTCGCCAATCACGTCAATTTGCTGGCTGTGCTTGTCTTAATCGTGGGCATTTTGGTTGCCATCGTCGTATTCCGCTAAACATTCCTGCCCTTCTGAGTGCCTCTTTTTCTTGACAGTCGCTGTAAAAACTCATACCCTGCGCTTAACCGCTCCACGCACACAGAGGTGCCGACGAATGAAGAATGTTTTTGAAGTTTTGCGCCAGAAAGAAATGGAACTGGCCCGGCTCGAAAAAGAAGTTGAGGCGCTGAGAGTTGCTGCCCCGCTTCTGTCCGACGAGAAGGAGCAATCGGCCGACGCTCCTAAACCCACACTGACCGCTACTCCCCAACAGCCGATTCGGATTCCTGCACCGGTCGCCGCTCAAGCCGCAGCACCTGCCGCTCGTGCGGCGGGATGGGAAGATGCAGCCAAGCGATGGCCCTAGAACGATAGAATCAGTTCAACAATGAAGAAAGCCCAGACAAGTGTCTGGGCTTTCTCTCTTTAGCAACTTCTGCAATCTAGCAATCTGAGTTCTGCGATTCACCCTACCCTTGCGTCGTGAACGCCAGCGCGAGCAGCGTCTTCTGCTCCACTTCGTGCGCCTTCGCAGATCCGGTTGCCGGACTCGCACTCCCTGATCGTTTCACCGAAAGCACAGGCCGGTCATTCGAGATTCGCCGCAATCGAGGCAGCAGATAGAAGAGCGCCCCCATATTCGAGGGCTCCTCCTGCACCCACACGATGTCGCGCGCGGTGCCGTGTCGTTCGAACTCAGCCGCAAGTTCCGCCTCCGGAAATGGATACATCTGTTCGAGGAAAACAATCGCCGTGCTCATATCCTGCCGGCGTTGACGTTCGGCGCGAAGCTCGTGTCCGATCTTTCCCGTGCAGACGAGAATTCGCTTCACGTCGCGCGCTTCGGTGTCAGGAATCACCGGCAAGAATTGCTTTTGCGTCAAATCCGCGAGCGGAGAAAGAGCATCCGGATGCCGCAGCATGCTCTTCGGAGTAAACACAACCAGCGGCTTCCTCCAATGTCGCAAGTGCCTGCCGGCGCAACAGATGGAAATATTGGGCAGCGTTCGACGGCTGGCAGATTTGGAAATTATCTCTCGCCGCCAGTTGCAGGAATCGCTCGATGCGGGCGCTCGAATGCTCGGGGCCTTGCCCCTCGTAGCCATGCGGCAACAGCAGCACCAAGTCCCGACAGCAATCCCCATTTATCTTCACCCGCGCTCACAAACTGGTCGATCACTGCCTGCGCGACGTTCGCAAAGTCTCCAAACTGCGCCTCCCACAAAACCAGGGCTTCCGGATAGTCGCGGCTGTACCCATACTCAAATCCCATGACCCCGGCTTCCGAAAGTGGCGAGTTGTAAATCTGGCATGGCGCCTGCCCCGACGAAATATTTGCGAGCGGCACGTATTCGCTCTCATCTGCCGTATCGATCAGCACGGAGTGTCGCTGATTGAAAGTGGCGCGCCGTGAATCCTGCCCACTGAGCCGCACCGGAATTCCCTGCTTCACCAGGCTCGCAAACGCGAGAGCTTCCGCCATCCCATAATCGAGCGGCTTCTTTCCCGCTCCCATCTCAGCGCGCTGCTCCAGCAACTTCTTCACCTTCGGATGGATATGAAATCCCTCCGGATAGGTTGTCAATTTTTGCGTCAGTGCAGCCAGTTCCTCGGGTTCGATGCCTGTCGGCTGTTCGTACTCGGCCTTATAGCGCCCGCCAAAATAGCTATTCCAATAACCGGGAAGCTCGCGCAACGACGGCTTCTTCTTGATCTGGCCCGCAGCCTTCTGCGCGCTCTCAAACTCGCTCTTGATGGCGGCCGCGCGCTCGACCACGTTCTCCACGCCGATCTGCTTTGCGTAGATTTCAAACAGCGGTCGATGCTCCTTGATCGCCTTGTACATCAGCGGCTGGGTCACGGTCGGATCGTCCACTTCGCTGTGACCATGCCGCCGGTACCCGATCAGATCCACGACTACGTCGCTTCCGAATTTGTAACGATACTCCGTTGCAATTCGCGCAATTCGCAACACTGCGTCCACATCCTCGCCATTCACGTGAAAAATCGGCACCGCTTGCCGCCGCGCCAGCTGCGCCGCAAATCGCGACGAGTGTTCCTCCCTCGCATTGGTGGTAAAGCCCAGCAGATTATTCGCGATCAGGTGAATCGTGCCGCCTACGGTGTAACCGCTCAGATCCGCATAGTTCAGAGTCTCCGCGGTGATGCCCTGTCCAGCAAAAGCCGCATCGCCATGCACGAGCAGCGGAAGATATTTCGCCTTGCCGCCTTCCCCTGCACGATCCTGTTTGGCGCGGGTGCGCCCAACCGTAACCGGATCGACCGCTTCCAGATGGCTCGGGTTCGATGCCAGGTGGATATGAATTTTCTTCCCGCTCTTCGTCACGTACTCGCCCGTCGCGCCGATGTGATATTTCACATCGCCCGAACCCAGTACACTGCGCGGATCGACGTCCTCGAACTCGGCGAACACCTCGTCCGCGGCCCGCTTCGCCACGTGAATAATCATGTTCAACCGGCCGCGATGGCTCATCCCCATTACCATTTCCACCGCGCCGCGTTCTCCCGCGACGTCGAGAATTTCATCGACCGCCGGCAGTAAAGAAGTATTGCCTTCCAGCGAAAACCTCTTATTCCCCAAATACCGCTGCTGCAATGTCTGCTCAAAAAGATCGGCTCGCGCCAACAAATCGAATGCTCGCTGCTGATCGACCGGCTCCGGCTCTGATTCCATTCGCTGCTGTATCCAGTTGCGCTGTTCTGAGTCCGCAATGTGCATGAACTCAACGCCAACACTTCCGCAATAAATCCTCCGCGCCTCGCGCGCAACTTCGCTATCGATCTGCAGGTCAGGATGCGGTTGTGGAGGCAGCAACCCAAGCGGATTCAGCTCAGCCTCCAGGTATCCAAATTGGCGAAACAGCCCAAATACCCGTTCGCGTTCGTATTTTTCGACGGCGGCGGGAGCGGCAGATTTGGGCGAAGCTGCTTCCTGAACCGGTCCGGCAGGGTTACGTGTAGTTGTGGTAGCCATAATCTATCTCTATAGAATAACGGATGATCCGCAATCCGTCCCCGATTCAGCCCTTCAGCAGCCACAAGTGGTTTGGAATCATCACGACTTCCCGCGCCGTTCGCGTTCTACTGTGTCCGCGATCACTGCAAAAGATGGCCATTCCCTTTAATCTGAATATTGAAGGAGCTTCGTTATGACGCTTCATCCAAAGTCCGCCAAGCCCGGCACGCCGGTAATACTTGGGCATTCCCTTTGATGCCAACTCCTCATGGCTTCGTGGAGCAGCCGGCGCCCCGCCCATTATTCGTGTCGCTTTCGGATCCGACTCTTCCAATTCCTCGACCGAAACCGGGGTCGACCTCAGTACGGAAGGTGCTTACTGCGATGCGGGTGACCTGAAATTCACGTTCCAGGAACCCTTCCAAGCGATTGAAGCCAAAGTCGGCGAACTCCTCGACAAGGGCCTGCGTCCCGTCTCCCTTGGCGGAGATCACTCCATCACCTTGCCGATCGTCTCCGCTTTCGGAGAACGCATCCCTGGCTTGACCATCATTCACTTCGATGCTCACCCCGATCTCTACGACGAACTTGAAGGTAACCGTTTATCCCATGCATGCCCGTTCGCACGCATTATGGAAAAGGGCGCTGCCAAACGCCTGATCCAGGTCGGAATCCGCACCATCAATGGTCACCAGCGTGAGCAGGCAAAGAAATTCGGAGTTGAAATCATCGAGATGCGCCACCTGCCCGCTCTCGATCGCATGAAAGTCGATGGGCCGGTCTACATCTCCTTTGACATGGACGCGCTGGATCCCGCCTTTGCGCCCGGCATCTCGCACCGCGAGCCCGGAGGCATGTCGACTCGCGAAGCCATCGCCCACCTGCACGCGATCTCCGGAAAAATCGTGGGCGCCGATCTCGTTGAGT
Organism: uncultured Acidobacteriaceae bacterium; assembly: GCA_963822545.1. GTDB lineage: Bacteria > Acidobacteriota > Terriglobia > Terriglobales > Acidobacteriaceae > Acidiflorens. The sequence continues at coordinate 1,510,535 of CAWGIB010000002.1, read as the reverse complement.
TCAATCCCGCTCAGGACCACACGCAAATCACCGCCATGGTCGCGGCTAAGCTGCTGAAAGAAATCTTGGGGAAGATGATTCTCAATTAGGCGAAGTTGTGCACGATGCTGGAGGACCGTTCGATAAGCCGCTACTCAACCGCGCGGTGCTAGTGTGCCTTCAATGATTTCCGCTGCCTTCTGCAACAACTCAAGCTCCGTTCCTTCCAGGCCTGATAACGTCTCCGCCACCGCATGAATTCTCCGGCGGCGCGCCTCCTGCAGCAAGCGCTCTCCTTTGGGAGTTACGCTGATCTGAATTTTCCGCGCATCTTTTCCATCCGAATAGGTTCGGACAAGTCCGGCCGTTTTCAATCCAGCCACGATGCGGCTCATGGTCGGAGGTTTTACCCGCTCAGCCGAGGCCAACTGCCCAAGCGTTTTCACTCCTCCGAAAACCAGAACCGAGAGTGCCGACAGTCGCGCCGGGCCTTGGCCCGACACTACGTCCGTCTTAGCCGCATTGCGCAACAGATGAATGGCCGCAGAATGCAGCCGGTCCGCCACTTCCAGCCGATTTTCATTCTTCTGACCGGACATAAATAAAGTTTAGCACTGCTAACGTTTTTCTTGACAATCGATACGGATCGCCTATACTGCCTTTGTCATATAGTTAGCAATGCTAATGAATAGGGAGGCCAGAGTGAACGTTCAAGTCGACAATTCCCAGAAATACTTTAATTCGCTGCAAGCAGGAGATATCGACGGATTGAAGCGGGGCCTGGAGGAAGACCCGGCCGCAGCGGAAGCGCACGACGCGAATGGCGTCAGCTTGCTCATGCACTGCCTTTATCGCGGACGCCGCGATCTTGCCGAAATGATTGCCGCCAGGAAAGAGCAACTCGACATCTTCGAAGCCGCTTCTCTCGGCCGCCTGGACAAACTCAAACAGCTGGTGGCCGAACCGGCAGCCTTGAACTCGCACTCCCAAGATGGCTTCACCGCCTTACATTTTGCAGGCTTCTTCGGCCAGCCAGCCTCCGCCAGCGTTTTGATCGACGCAGGAGCAGCAGTCGACGCTGTCGCCTCCAATCCCATGGCCGTGACGCCCCTACACTCGTCCGCATCGGCGCGCAACCTGGAAGCCGTCAAGTTGCTGCTCGAGCATGGAGCTTCACCCAACGCCCGGCAGCATGGAGGCTGGGCCCCCATTCATTCCGCCGCGCAGAATGGAGATCGCGCTATGGTCGATGTGCTGCTCAAGCATGGCGCGGACCGAAAACTTGCCAACGACGAAGGCAAGACGGCCGCCATGGTGGCCCGCGAAAAAGGACACTCGGAAATCGCCAACCTCTTGGAATGACTACTAGAGCCCTAAGCTTGAGCGCCAGAACCGCCATCACTCGCATCAATCAAGCAACCTCGTGAACCGCAATCCTCATCTTGATGCTTCCGTTGTTTCGATGGGTCATTCGATCCATCTATAATCGCGAAGCGAGGTTTCCCATTGGCGGTATTGGTTGTTGGAGGCGCAGGATACATCGGCAGTCACGCAGCTCGCGCGTTGCGGCGCGCGGGCTACCAGGTCATCATCTACGACAATCTTTGCACCGGCTTCCGACGTCTCGTGCAAGGGTTCGAACTCATCGAGGCTGATATTGCCGACCAGGCAATGCTCCATAGAGTTTTGCCGCGCGTCGATGCCATCATGCACTTCGCGGCCCACGCCTATGTTGGTGAATCGGTCACCGATCCCCGCAAATATTTTCGCAACAACTCCGTGGATGCACTCACCCTGCTGAATTCAGCCGTTGATGAGGGTGTCCGCCACTTTGTCTTCTCCTCGACCTGCGCTGTGTATGGAGTCCCCGTCAAGGTTCCGATTACCGAGGACAATCCGCGCGAGCCGATCAACCCGTACGGAGCCTCGAAACTTTTCTTTGAAAATGCTCTCGAAGCCTACAGCAACGCCTACGGAATGCGCTCCGCCCGCCTGCGATATTTCAACGCCGCCGGAGCCGACGAGAGCGGCGAGACTGGAGAACTCCACGATCCCGAAACTCATTTAATCCCGCTAGCCCTCCAGGCAACTACTCCCGATGGCCCGGAGCTGAAAGTATTTGGCACCGATTATCCGACACCTGACGGCACCTGCCTGCGCGATTACATTCACGTCACAGACCTCGCCGACGCTCACGTTCGTGCTTTGCAGTATCTCGAGAAAGGGGGCGACTCCTTAGCGCTCAACCTTGGCACGGGCCACGGACACTCCGTCCTCGAAGTGATCCATGCTGCCGAAAAAGCTACCGGCCATCCAGTACGGCACAAGATCGGTCCGCGTCGTCCGGGCGACCCGCCCGAACTCGTAGCCGATGCCTCAAAAGCCCATAATCTATTAGGGTGGACCCCCCAGCGTGACTTAGAGAACATTGTCAGCGGTGCCTGGAAGTGGATGCGCGCTAATCAGTAAGAGCCGCGGGATTCCAGGTCGCGACTTCGCTTTGATTCTGAGACAGGCTCCGTTAGGAACAACTCTCAAAAGCCCTCGCCTGCCCGCTCGCTGCGATCTAACTCTTGCCCGGTTCGAGCTCCTGACGAAGTTGCTGGCCTAGAGTATTCGCTACCGAATTCAAATCCTTGGCGAGTGCGAGCCTCCACTTTTCCGTGGTCCGCTGTGCGAGTTCCTCAAATTGCTGCGCGATCAACTGCATCGCTTCCTCGCCTTGAGTTGTCACCGAAGCAGAAAAGGAATCTTCGATACGGTTCTGGATCGTTTTCAAATGGCCGCATGTCTGATTGAGCAGCGCTTCGATTTCATTTGAGCCGCGTACCTGCATATTCTTGAGCGCCAAAGCCACAGCGTTCTCGATTTGAGCCTCCGCGCCAGAGACGATTTCCGCTGCAACGCGTTCCAGGTGCGCGTCAAGTTCCGACTCAAGCCGGCGCACAGATTCATTGAGCGCTGCCATCCTCGGCGTAAGATCCGAAACTTCGGATTGCAGCCGGGATGCTTTCGCAGCAGTATCGGCCTGCGTCTGCTCGATCTCGCGGCGATGAATCTCCTGCGACTCCGCCAGTTGCTCCTGCAAAGAGCACAAAAGTTTTTCACCTCGCGCGTCGAGATCCGCTCCCATATCCAGAGCCTGCCGCTGGAGTTTCTCGGTCCCGGCGCGGATATTTTGTTGCGTCGTGGTGGTGAGTTCCTTTGACAATACCTGCGCCCGTTGTTCGACGGCGTAAAGTTCCCCGGCAAGTCGGTTCCGAAAGTCGGTCAGTCCTGCATTGATCTTTTGCTCGATCGCCATTTTCGCCGATCCAAGAATCTCTGCCGACTGTTCCCGTGTCTGCTGCAGCACTCGCGTCCCAAGGTCCTGCCTCAGACGTTCCCACAGCTTCTCCTCCAGCTCCGGAGGAATATATCCGAGCGATACCTCGAAGCGATTGCGTTTGGCATTGCCCGCCAGCTTCTGGCGCAGTTCGGTGACCTCCAACTGCAAGGGCTGAACAAACTTTGCCAGAATGCCGCGCAACCGCTCTTCGGAAAGTTGTTCCTCGATCTTTTCGAGAACCTCTCGCGACGGCCGCGAAGGCATTTGCGCCTGGTGCACCACAACGGAAGTCGTCGCCCGTTTTTGAGGAGTTGGTTGGATGGCATGAGAGGGCATCTCGATCACGTTCCAGTCATCGGGATAGGACTCCAACCCCCAAAAATTCTGCGGGCGATCAAGCTGCGCTCCGAGCCGGAAACCTTGCCCGTCCTGTCCCAGGGGCTGGCAGAAAACCACGTAGGCAGTAGCCTGCTGTCCCCCTCGGCTGCGCAGGCGGAGGGTGCTCCCCGCGTCCAACTTGACGGGAAAACGGAGCGCGCAACCGTGCGCACTCACCACTAGCGTCTCGCAGATCCCGGAAAACTGGGGGCTCGGCTCGAGACTCGTGACACGAACGGGGACTTGGGCGGGTATTCTCGAGCTGCGTCGTGCTGTGGGACTGAGGGAGGGGGACATAGTGATCCTCTCGGAAAGGCTGCGTATCAGGAAACCCGTCGAGCCTCTACCCCAAGGTACCCCGAGACAGTGGATGTGACATGTCTCAGGAGTTCGCCCCATCATGTGCGAGCGGACAAGCTCCGCACTGCCCACTTGTCGGAACGGCACTGGTTTTTGGACCGAACTGGGTCGGTATAAGAAGTGCTATTTGCTTGAACGCGCCCAGAACGCGCGGATCTCGCCCCCGATTTTGTCGTCCAGTTCGCATTTTATTTGTATTGTGACCTCAAGATATGGTGGTATAAATGTCCGCAGCTTGCGTTCCGGCGTTTAGCTATTTTGCTCCACTCCCCCGTTGAGGCTCGATCGAACTTCCAAAGAACGGAGAACAAGCATGCAAAACATAAGCTATTTTGGCCGATGGCTATTCCCGATCCTGTTCGTCGCAACGGCCTTCTGTGCGAAAACTCCCAAGCCGAAAGTCGAGCACACGTTCACTTGTTCTCCCAAGATTTGTAAGAACGGGGCGGGGCCGGTGGTTTTGATCCGGGCGTCCGATGGAAATTTCTATGGCGTGACCACCACGAGCCAGTACGGACAAGGTAAGACACTTCAGGGTGGCACCGTGTTTTCGCTCACGCCGGCCAAGAAGATATCTTTGCTGCACACGTTCACGGGCGGCAACACCAGCCCTGACGGAAGCCGTCCCAACTTTCTGATTGAAGGTGCGGATGGAAATCTCTACGGCACCACGTCATCGGGCGGAGGGAATTTCGATGGCGTTCTGTTCCGTATGGCGAAGGACGGCAGCGGCTTTACCGTGCTGCATGCTTTCTGCAGCCAGGCAAGTTGCGCGGATGGCGCGTTGCCAGTCGGCTTGGCAAATGGGCCGGACGGTAATGTCTATGGCGTCACATTTGCCGGAGGCTCCAACGATTATGACTGCAGCTTTGTTAAGGGATGCGGCGTGTTTTTCAGCGTGACCTCGGCGACGGGAGCCTTCCAGGTGCTCACCGTGCTGGATGGCAACAACGGATTTGCTGGTCCCCTCGGACTTTCCTTGGCGTCAGACGGAAATTTCTACGGGGCATTCGGCATCTTCCAGCAAGAACCAATATTTCGAGTCGACACGGCTGGCACGTTCACCCTTGTCGCCAACGTTCCGGGCTTTCCCTTTGGGGCGGTTCAGGGCGCAAATGGCAGCATTTACGGAACCCTGGAATCTGTAACCGACAGTGACAGGAATAGCCTGTTCGAAGTCGGTCTGGACGGGAGCAATTTGCAGGTTTTTCCGGCGCTTGCCTACGGCTTCCGGCTGAGTGCTCCAATCGTCGCTTCTGATGGCAATCTCTGGTCAACTTACACCGATACCACCGCCGGCACATCGGGCGTAATGGAGCTTTCGGCTGAGGATGGCACGGTTGCAAACACATTGCCCTTCACCGGAAATTTTGCCTCTCCCAGCTCCCTGATTCAATCTGCGGACGGAGTGTTTTGGGGAGTTGCTGCGGGCGCGGCAGAATTCTTCCCGGGGGTCGTGTTCAGCTTGAATGAGGGCCTGCCGCCTCGATAGGAGCAGCTTTTTGTGAATTTCAGTTGAATTAAAGGCGTCAATCGCGACGCCTTTTTCTACCTGCCATCAATGGCTCTGATCTGAACGCTTATGCGAGCACGCGGTAAAGAGTCCGCCGCTGCAGCCGACGATCTAATTTTGCACGGATCTGCGTTGTCTTCGTGGAAGGAAGCTCTAACATCACATCATCCGTGCCGCGGAAGCTCACCGAACAGCACTTGTTTTTGGACCGAACTAGGTCGGTATAAGAAGTGCTATTTGCTTGCCCGCTCTCTACTCCAACTCGCGCGCCGCCGACTCGATCACCGCCGCTTCATCTTCCAGCGCCTTCGACACGCGGACGATCTCTGCCTCTGCCTCCGCATAATGCTTCTGCTCAATTCCTTCGCGCACGCTCGGCACTGTCTTCACGCCATATCCCGAATAAATTCCCGGGGCGTACAACAGATGCTTGTACCACGGACGCCGCGGCAATCCATCCGGATTTGTTAAGCTTCGCTCGCTCGCTATCAGATCCCGGTTGACCGCCGCTAACTTCGCCGCCTCCGCCTCATCGCTCAGACTTGCCTGTTTTTTCGCGAGCGCCTGCTGGTAATGCTTGGCACTTCGGGTTAGCGCACTCAACCGCATTCTCAAACGGGGCGAAATTCAGATGCGGCGGCACCTCCTCCTTCACGGGAGCTACCGTCGGCCGTCGCGGATCGAATGTCGCCTTGAACACTCCATCTTCCAATTCCTGATTCCGCTCGCGAATTTCCTCCTGCTTCGCCGTGACTAGCTTTTGCAGTTCCTTCTTGTACATGTCTACGGTGTCGGCAAAATCTACAAACTCGAATGGCAGTACCTCGGCGTCAGCCAGACCTCATGACCGACGTTCCAACCGTCTGCGCCAGACGCCCGCCCGTAAACAAAATCGGTGTCTGAGAAATGCGTATACCAGTAAAAATCGTCGTAGATCGAGTGATAGATGCCCTGCTCATCCTCTCCTTCGTAAGCCAGATTGAGCGAGGCGATGCCCAGATGATCCAGGTAAGCCGTGAAATCCGTACCTGAGCCGAGCGCTTCAATTCTCAAATCCGGACGCTGCCGTAATTCCTGGCGCTCCTCGGCGTTTTCGCGGCCGCAATCTTGCTGAGCTGCTCGCGCTTCCACACCGTCATCTTCGTTTCAGGGTCTTCGATATCGCGGGCCACTCCATTAATGAACTGCTCCAGGCTGTGCGAGCCGCCCATGGAAAACAGGCCGCGATCGTTGCCATCTGTGTTGATGTACACAGCCGCATGCGCCTGCAACTCGTCGGCATGCATCTCCGCCCATTCCGTCGACCCCAACAGCATCGGCTCTTCTCCGTCCCACGCTGTGTAAATGATCGTCCGCCGCGGCTTCCATCCCTGCTTCACCAGCTGGGCTAGGCCTCGCGCCTCCTCCATCAACGCAGACCTGTCCCGAGACCGGATCCTCCGCCCCGTTCACCCACGCATCATGATGATTGCCCCGCACAATCCATTCCTCAGGAGCAACGCTACCCGGAATCTTGGCGATCACGTCATAGACGGGCTTGATGTCCCAGTTAAATTCCACCTTAAGATGAACCTTCGCCGGCCCCGGCCCTACGTGATACGGAATCGGAAGTGACCCCCGCCACTCCTCCGGCGCCATCGGCCCTGCAAGTGCGGCGAGCAGCGGCTGCGCGTCCCCATAAGAAATTGGCATCACGGGAATCTTCGTAAGGCTCTTCGCTTCTTTGATCGTCAAACGCTTCGCGCCTTCAGTCGCGCCCCAACCCGGCGTAAGCGGATCGCCCGGATTCGATGACGCAAAATCCATCACGCTGCCGCGCTGCACACCGTCCGGATTGCGCATCGGCCCATTCGGAAACACGTTGTCGACCGTATATCCATCGTCCTGCGGCTCCGAATAAATGAGACACCCGATCGCTCCATGCTCACCCGCCACCTTCGGTTTCACGCCACGCCATGAGTGGTAATACTTTGCGATCACGATCGCACCCTTCACCGAAACTCCCAGACGCTCCAGCTTGTCGTAGTCCTCCGGCAATCCGTAATTCACAAATACCAGCGGAGCCGTCACGTCTCCATCGACCGAGTAGGCGTTATACGTCGGCAACTGCTCCGACTTCTGGTTCGACGTTGGATCGATAGCGATTGCCGGCTCTTCCAACTTCGCCGTGAATTTCGTGGGGCTCACCATTTCGACCACCCGCACCTTCGGCGTAGGAAACAGCACGTGGAACGTTTCGATGTGCGCGTCCAGTCCCCATTCCTTGAAATGCGCCAGAATCCATTCGGCATTGTCCTTGTCATAAGGAGACCCGACATGATGAGGCCGCGCGGAAAGACGCTGCATGTACTCGCGCAAGTTAGCCGGGTCGGGAATCGCCTTAAACTTTGCTTCCCACTCGCGCTCGCTCGCGCTGCTTTTGGGCGAATACCCTACAAGCGCAGCGTCATCCGCGCCGAAAGAGAAGGACGAAGCAACCAACGTAAAAATCAGCACGATCGAAGCCCAGGTTCGCATGCATCTCCTTTAGAGGTGGCGCGCTATTATAAATGCAGCCTTGTACAGAGGTTCAGACAACTGCCCCTTGCCCGGACGTCCACCTCTCCTTGTGACGGCCATCACATGCGAACGTTTACCTGAAACGAGACAATAATTCGAGTCAAGTGAGCGCCGCCTCCCGCCGTCCGCGCTCGAAAATGCTAAATTGGAAGGTTCATGTCCGCTCCCAACTCTCTTTTTGTCCGCGCCGCCAAAGCCCAGCCCACCGAACGCACGCCCATCTGGCTGATGCGCCAGGCAGGACGCTACATGGCCGAATATCGCGCCATTCGCAAGCAATACTCCCTAATCGAAATCTGCAAGAAACCCGAGGTCGCCGCTCAGGTCACCATTGAAGCGGCGGAGATTCTCAAGGTCGATGCCGCCATCATTTTTGCCGACCTTCTTCTTCCTCTGGAAGTCATGGGTCTCCCATTTCACTTTGCCGCCGGCGAAGGCCCAAGAATCGAAAAGCCCATCCGCAGCGCCGAAGATATTTCCCACCTCCGCACCGATCGCGCCGCCGAACTCGGCTACGTTTCCGAAGCCATCAAACTCGTCTGCAAACATTTCGGCGACCGCCTTCCCGTCATCGGCTTCTGCGGCGCCCCTTTCACGCTCGCCAGTTACATGATCGAAGGAGGAGGGTCGCGCAACTACATTCATACGAAGAAGATGATGTACTCCGAGCCGGCAGCGTGGAACGAGTTGATGACCAAGCTCGTCTCGGTGACCGCCGAGTATTCCGCCGAGCAGGTCCGCGCTGGAGCCGACACCATCCAGATTTTTGATAGTTGGGTCGGTTGTCTTAAGTGTCGAAGACTATCGACGCTACGTTCTCCCGCACGTCACCGACCTGGTCAAACGTCTGCAGAAAACCGGCGTGCCCATCATTTATTTCGGAACTGATAGCTCCACTCTTCTGCCGTCGATGCAGGAGACTGGCGCGGAAGTGATTGGACTCGACTGGCGCATCCCGCTCGATACCGGATGGAAAGCTCTCGGCAACAAAGGCGCCGTGCAGGGAAATCTCGATCCGGTCCTTCTCTTTGCGGATTGGAAAGAAATCAAATCGCGCGCCGAAGACATTCTCCGCCGCGCCGCCGGACGTCCCGGCCACATCTTCAATCTCGGCCACGGCATTCTTCAGGAAACGCCGGTCGAGAACGTGAAGAGCGCTTTGCGCCTACGTTCGCGACCACTCAGCGAATTCAAGACGCCGGAGCATGGGAAATGACCGCGTGTCCGCTTGGGCTTGGCGGGAGCCTGTTATTGCGCGAACCAGATCAGCTCGTTTCTGACCACGCCTGCTCCGGCGTCCTGCGCCGAAACCGCCGTCCTCCTGCTCGCCCATGGCACCCCCGATAATCCCGACCAGATTCCCGAATACCTCCGCTACGTCACCGGAGGCCGCCCGCTCCCGCCGCAGGTCGTTGAAGAAATTCGCCATCGCTATTCGCTGATCGGCTTCTCGCCGCTAGCCTGCTGGACTCTTCTTCAAGCCGACCAGCTTTCGCAAGAACTCCAATTGCCCGTCTTCGTCGGCATGCGCAACTGGAAGCCCTTCATCGCCGACGCAGTCAAAGCCATCGCCGCCCAAAAATTCGAGCGCGTCATCGCTGTCTGTCTGGCTCCGCAAAATTCCCGCACCAGCGTAGGACTCTATCGCAACGCCGTCACTGCCGAGAATGCCGCGCACTTCGAACTTGATTTCGTCGACGAGTGGCACGACCAGCCGCTCCTGGCCAAAGCGTTCGCAGAAAACCTGCGCGCTGGATGGGAAAAAGCCAACGCCGAATATGGCGGAACGTTGTCTGGCACTCTGCCCATCATCTTCACCGCCCACAGCGTTCCCGCGCGCACCATCACCGAAGGCGACCCCTACGAAGCCCAATCCAAAGAAACCGCCGCAGTTGGTAGCGAAAGCAGCTGGCCTCGCAGACGACGCCTGGACCTTCGCCTTCCAAAGCCAGGGCATGTCCGGAGGCGCGTGGATCGGCCCCACGGTGGAAGAAACAATTCTGAGCCTGAAAGCCAAAGGCCATCAGCGGAGTGTTCATTCATCCCGTAGGCTTCCTCTGCGATCACGTGGAAGTGCTCTACGACATCGACATCTTCTTCAAACAGTTCGCAGAAAAAGAAGGCATGCGCCTATGGCGAGCCGAATCGCTGAACGGATCGAAGATATTGACGGCGGCGCTGGCCGAATTGGTTCGCAGCCGGGTGGAAGCACATAACACTTAGTAGGAAAGCGATGGAAGCACGTACCAGGACGAGGATGGTGGCCGCTATTCTTGTTGTCTTTTTGCTGCTCTATCCATTCAGTGTGACCGTAGCACCCGAGTGGACCGTAAAGGTAGATGATGAAAATGGCGTCGCATTGGCTGGCGCATTTGTTTCTGAGGGCGCGTCGCAGTGGACACTGGATGTCCATTATGGCACTAAGACTTGCAGTGATGTGCGAGGGGAGGTTCATTTTCCCCGTAAGACGGTACGCGCGAGTGTTCTGATGCGCGTTTCAAAATTTATCTCATCATTCGGCCCCCATGCGAGCCTTGGTTCAGAGGCGAAGGTAGGCGTTCAGCGCCTAGGATACGGGGAAATGCCAAACGACCCCGTAATCGCGACGTGGGACAACTCTGCTATGCGCGTAAACTCGCATCTCGTACTGCACAAGTGTCCAAATGGTTTCACCGGGTACAGGTGCCATTTTGATTACGATTATTTTTACCGTGTAGAGTGGCACCGAAGCTCTAGAGATTGCAGCTTGCCAGTCTGCGTCTGAGAAAAAACGTTAATTACCAGATCACGCTCTTGCGCGACCACGCTCACAAACGACTAGGAGAAAACGAAAATCTAAAGCGTAGAAACGAACAGCGAACGACGAATAGCGAATAGCGAACTATGCCACGTATTGCCATCATCGGCGGCGGAATCTCCGGCCTCTCGGCCGCGTTCTCGCTCGAAGAAAAACGCCAGTCCGGGACGCCCGTGGAGTATGTCCTCTACGAATCCGCGCCCCGCCTTGGCGGCGTTCTCGTCACCGACCATGTGGATGGCTGCCTCATCGAAGCCGGACCGGATTCCTTCCTCACCGAAAAACCCTGGGCCGCCGACCTCTGCCGCAAAATCGGACTCGGCGATCAACTCATCGGCTCCAACGACGCCGAGCGCAAAACCTATATCGTGGTCCGGAAAAACAATCACGACCAACTCGTCGTCATGCCCGACGGCCTGATGTTCATGGTCCCCACCAAGATTTTGCCCACGGTTATGTCGCCGCTGTTTTCATTTCGCACGAAATTGCGCATGGCCGGAGAATGGTTTCATCCTCCCAACAAGGGCGAACATGACGAAACCGTAGCGCAAATGGTCGAGCGCCACTACGGATCGGAAATGGTCGATCTCCTCGCCGATCCGCTCCTCTCCGGCGTCTACGGAGGCGAAGCCTCCCAGCTCAGCGTTCGCGCCGTGCTTCCCCGCTTTCGCGGACATGGAATCGAAACACGGCAGCCTCGGACGAGCCATGCTCTCGTCGCGCAAGAAAATGGCGGCCGCCGCAAAAGGCCCGGCCCGCCCGCTTTTCAGCTCCCTCAAGGATGGAATGCAGCAGATGGTGGACGCGCTGGTCGCGCAGCTCGATCCCAATGCGCTGCGAGTATCTTCACCCGTTCAGTCCTTGACTCCGCAGGCTGGCGGATGGACCGTCTCTGCTGGATACCAGACCGATCAGTTTGATGCCGTCCTCATCGCCGCGCCCGCGCATGCCGCCGCGGCGGTTCTCGACGCATCGGCCCGGCTTCTTGCGACTGAACTCGCGTCTATCAATTACAGTTCGTCGGTGACCGTTACGCTCGGGTTCGACGAATCGGTTCGCCGCTCGCTTCCTCCCGGTTTCGGATTCCTTGTGCCGCGAAGTGCCGGCCACCGCATGCTCGCCGCCACTTTCGTCCACAACAAATTTCCCCATCGCGCTCCGCAGAATCGCGCGCTCGTCCGTTGCTTTCCTCGGCGGGTCTCGCGACGAGCAGATCCTCGACGCCTCCGAAGATCAGATCATTCAGATTCTCCGTGACGAACTGCATCAGATTATCGGCCTGCAAAGCCGAGCCTCTCTTCTCGCGCGTCTACAAATGGAAATCAGCGATGGCGCAATATTCGGTCGGCCATCTCGATCGGCTCGCGCGGATTCAAGCGCTATGTCAGGAACTCCCCGGCCTCGCGCTTGCCGGCAACGGGTTTAACGGTATCGGAGTTCCCGACTGCGTCCGCTCCGGCACCGAGGCCGCCACCAAAATCCTCTCCGATATGGGCATGTGGTCCGTCGCCTGACATTTTTGCCGAGAAAGCCAACCAACAAATCCTCATAAAGCATTGTCATCCCGAGCGTAGCGACGGATCTGCAGTTGACCACTCCTTCCCGCTCACTCGCGGGATCGCATTACCGCAGTAACATCCCGCGCGTAATCTTCGCACGCTAGAAACTTTGCACTCACTTCCCGGGTTAGTAGAATTGCACTTAACTGGGGATGGCCATGAAAACTTTACTTGCCGTTTTGTTCCTGACCGCTGGGCTCACTTTCGCCCAACAGAATTCGCCCGCTTCTCAATCGCCGGACTCGAATGACATGAAGGGCATGAACATGCCCGGGCACGACATGTCGCACATGGGATCGCAGTCCAGCGAATCATCGGACGAAACGAACGCCCACGTCATGCATTCCATGGAGGGCCACCACATGGATATGGGCCCCCACATGAAGATGACCGATCTTCGGCCCGCGCAACCGGGGGACGCCGAACGCGCCCAGAAAGTCGCGTTCGCCGCTCGCGCGGTCATGGAAAAGTACAAGGACTACCACACCGCCCTCAATGACGGATTTTCACATCTTCCATCCCGAATTGCCGCAGAAGCAGTACCACTTCACCAATTACCGGAACGCCTTTGACGCCGCCTTCAAATTCGATCCGGATCAACCCACCTCACTGCTCTATGAAAAAGATGGCGAGGGCTATCGGCCTGGTCGGTGTCATGTACACCGCTCCCAAGCAATTTACTGAAGATGATTTCAACCAGCGCATACCGCTCAGCATCGCGCAGTGGCATGAGCACGTAAACTTCTGCGCTCCCTCCGCTCGGACAAAAGCAAGTCGTGCTCCTGCCGAATCCCAAGTTTGGGATGCGGGCTCCATCACTACGAAGCCGCCTGCAGCGCCGCCGGCGGCCATTTCCATCCCGTCATCTTCAACTGGATGGTGCATGTTTATCCTTTGGAAAAAGACCGAAGCGCAAATCTGGTCAACTGATCGCCAGCACCAGCACGAAGACTGATTCCCTCACGCAAACGTTGTCATCCTGAGCGCAGCGACCGGTTCGCGGAAGCGAATCGCCTCACGGAATCGAAGAGCCTGCCCTGAGCGAAGCCGAAGGGATTCCTACCCCTGCTCGGTCGCTCTTCCCTCTCTGCTATCCTGACTTTTCCATCTCCCAACAATCCAATGACTGCAACCCCGAAACCGTGGAAGATCATCTTTGCCTTCGGACTGGTCTATGTCTTCTGGGGTTCCACCTACCTCGGCATTGGCATCGCGGTTGAGCAGATTCCTCCTGCATTCATGTGTGCCGCGCGTTTCCTGATTGCGGGCACCATCATGCTCGCGTACTGCGCCGTCACCGGCCGCCAAATCCGCTTCAACTCGCGTCAACTCGCGCACTTCGCCGTGGTGGGCATTCTGCTTTTAATGGGCGGCAACCTCACTCTTTCCTACGCCGAAAGAATCGTCCCCACCGGACTTGCCGCGCTTCTCATCGCCCTGAGCCCTCTCTGGTTTCTCGTAATCGACAGCCTGCTCCTCGGCGACCATCACATTTCGCGTCGCGGCAAAATCGGGCTCCTCATCGGCATCATGGGCGTCGTCATCCTCATCTGGCCCGATCTCGCCCACCCTACCGCCCTCGGCCGCCGGGAATTCTGGTGGTCGCTCACCCTTCAGGCTGGATCGTTTTCATGGGCTTTAGGTTCCGTTCTCTCAAAAAAATGGAAGACGGGCTCGGTTGATCCCTTCAGTTCCATCGCCTGGCAAATCGTCTTCGCCGGCCTCGCCAACCTTCTTTTCGCTCTTCTGGTGGAGCGCCACTCTCCTGCCGTCTGGACCGCGCGCGGTGTTGGCGCCATTCTCTATCTGGTAGTCTGCGGTTCCTGGATCGGCTATACCGCCTACATCTGGCTATTGCAGCATGTCCCAACGTCGAAGGTGTCCACCTACGCTTATGTCAATCCGGTGGTGGCCGTGTTTCTGGGATGGCTCGTTCTTCACGAACGCATCGACCGCTACATCGTGATGGGAAGCGCAGTCATCGTTGCCTCGGTCATTGTGGTAACGAGCGCCAAGGTCCACGCTCGAGCTCCGAACGAGGACCTGTCAGCACCTGAGCCGGCGGGCGATTGACAACGCTGAATGAAGGACAAAGCGTGGAGAAGCTGAGCGACAAAAAGCCCGAATAGAACTGCTTGGATTCGATAACGATGGAAAAACAAGCGCGAACGGCGGCTTTTTTTGGGGAAGGGCTCCAGGAAGCCGACCGCCGCTCGCGCCTGCCCCAGAAGGCGCTCGTTATCTTTAAGAAGACTTGATAACGATGCGCCCCCAGTCCGTGGCAACCTAAGATTTAATAGCGCCCCTGATTCGTCCACAGCCGAACCCGCTCTTCGACCGAGAACACGCGCGACGAGCTCCCTGCGAATTCTGATTCCAACTGCACTACATGCGCCTCCAGCGGTACGTTCACGTAGCTGCCGGTGCGAAGAAACGCGCGGACAAAAAGTTCCGTATAGCGTTCCAGACCCAACACCTCAAACTGCACGGCATGCACCAGTGCATGGAACAGAGCGCGCGTCGCGAGTTCACCTTGGAAGACCAGAACGTCCTCGAATGTTAGGGACGTCATGCGCGTCAAGTCAGGCAGATCCGTAAGGCCCATCGCTTTCGCTTCGATATAAAAGGCCGGATTTGGAACTTGCTCTCGATCAAGCGCAACGATCCGAACCTGATCCAGCAAGGTGGGAGAAAAATAATGCTTCATCGATTGCCGATGGTGGTGGCTCAGCGAGAGCCCTGACGGCCGGAAGTTCTCGCGCTGTTCGCGCAGAAAGTCAGCTACCCGGGCGATCGCCTCATTCAACTTCGCGTCATCCAGTGAGGGCGCGCCCGAACTATTGATGTCGCCGAAGCCCGACATCAGACGGGCGATGCTGTTGTAATACTCGAACAAGGCATTAGCGGCTGACCACGCTTTTCGCAAAGTATCGCGCTGGGCATGGCGGGCCACATTTTCGACTGAATAGCGCATACGGAGCCGGTCCGTGGCGCACTGAGCGCTCAGCATTTCCAACTGCGCGTTACGCAATTCCGAATTCATTTGGAGAATGGCGACACGGTCGCCCACTTCGTTCAACCAAGGCATCTCAGCTCCTAAAATAATCACACCTGGGAGGGAAAGCGCTGCGTACGATTGCAGTTAATTTAACATTGTTACTTTAACGCTGTCAACATACAAATTATTTTCTAAGGATTTTATTGTTATAACATGCATGTAATCAATTAGATAACATCGATATCAATAAGGCGGCGGAGTTGGACCAAGCTCTCCTTTAGTTGTACAATGTAATTCTATTAGCGGTTGACTCGAAAGAAATGCCGCCGATTCCAGACAAGAACCTTGAAGAGCGGATCCTGAAAGCCGCGCAACACCTTTGGAAGGCCCGGGGCGAAAAGGGTCTGACACTGCGAGCCGTGGCGCTTGAAGCCGGCACAACCACGCCCACTCTCTACAAACGATTTCGCAACAAGGAAGCTCTGCGCCTGGCCATAGCCTCGCGGGTCCGCGATGAGTTGACGGCCGATCTACTCTCCTCTCCGAGCGTCGACCAGATGCACCGCAGATACCTGGCCTACGTGGAAGCGCATCCCCGGGAGTACGAACTACTCCGTTTGTCGTTGGGTCACTTTTACTCGACTCCGCGTCCCGTACGAATCTGGGCAACGGCACAGTTCGCGGCACGCTTCGGTGGTCAGCCTGAGGATTATGGCACCGTCTATGACGGAATTTTTCTTCTCTGCCACGGCGCCTCCGTTTTGTTGACTACCGCCCCGGACGAAGCCGTACGTATCGCCACGCGAGAAATCTGCATCAAGGTCTGCGACAAACTTCTGGAGAATGCGGCGCTGCTTCGTTCGACTCAGTAGCTCGCTGGAAATCTCAATTACTTCCTCAACTGAACGCGCGTCTTACGTCAAACTTATACCTGCTTGACCGTTCAATGTTGCGCGGCAGCCGTCGCCGGGGGATTCTTCACATAAGTACTCATCCAGTTATTCATCTCCCACAACATGTGCAGCACCGATTCCCGCCCCGCGTAGCCGTGCGACTCCAGCGGCAGCAACACGAAGCGCACCGTACCTCCTTGTCCTTTGATCGCGCTGAATAGGCGTTCGCTCTGGATGGGGAACGTGCCGGTATTGTTGTCGGCCTCCCCATGGATGAGCAGCAGCGGCCTCTTGATCTTGTCGGCATACGAGAATGGCGACATCTTGTAATAGATCTCCGGTGCTTGCCAGTATGTGCGCTCCTCGTTCTGGAAGCCAAACGGCGTCAGCGTGCGGTTATAGGCCCCACTGCGCGCAATCCCAGCTTTGAATAAATCGCTGTGCGCCAGTAGATTCACCGTCATGAATGCTCCGTAGGAGTGTCCCATTGCGGCCACTCGATTCCGATCAACGGCCCCGACGCGGACTCCTTCGTCGATCGCCGCCTGGGCGCTGGCCACCAACTGCTCCACGTAGGTGTCGTTGGGCTCCGCCTGTCCCTCGCCGACGATCGGGATGGTCGCATTTTCCAACACTGCATAGCCCACCGCGGTAAACGGCACGGGCGAACCCCACGACAGCACAGGAAACGTGTTCGGCGACCCCCTCATCTGTCCGGCTGCCGACTTGGTTTTGTATTCGGTTGGATAGGCTTCCAGCAACGTTGGCAACGGCCCATCCCCCGGTTTGTAACCGGGCGGCAGATAAAGATTCGCGCTCAGATCCACGCCATCGGCGCGTTTGTACTTGAGCACTCGTTTTTTCGGCAGCGGCGCGTTGCCGTACGGGCTCGGGAAAAACGTCACCTGCTTGAACTCTTCTTTCCCGAGACTCTTGATGTAGTAGTTCGGACTAAGCTCCTGTGACTCCCGGCGGACGAGAATATTGACAGTCGAGCTTGCCGAGTCGAGCACGTCTGCGGGAAGGTCAAAGAATTGCGCGTCAGATTGCCAGAGCCGCTTGCTCTCGCCACTGGTCGCGTTCATCACCGAGACAAACGGCCGATCCCCTTCCGGCGACGCGCCACGGGCGCGCAGGTAGATGCCGCTCGCATCCGCCGTTGTCTGCAAAACGTACTTGCCCGCCGCATTCAACACTACAAACGGCTCCCCGGGATCGTGATAACGGTCTTCAAACGATCCTTCAAACAGCGTGACCGGAGGCCCCGCTGCATCCGGAGCAACTGCCAGCATGATCCGTTTTCGGTCCTTCCAGCGCTGCTCCTCCACCACCGCCAGTCGGCCGTTTCCCCACGTCACGCTTTCAAACCGCACCGGAATTTCCGCCAGCTTGCGCGGAGTTCCGTCAAACGGCGCGTCCTGCAGAAACAGCGTGTCCCGGACAGCAACGTCTTTTCGCGGGTCTCCGCCATCTCCCGCTTCAACCCAAAACACCGTTGCCGGCGCGTCGCTGCGCCAAGCGAAATGCCGAGGCCCGGCGGCCACGGCATCGTGAATGTTCGGGATCGTATCTTGGAGTGGTTTATCAGCCAGCTGCTTGCTCCCGCCGCTTGCCACGTTGACCGCCAGCACTTGCTCAGGAAACATCTCGAACGGCAGCAAATACGAATAGGGATGATGGCGCTCATCGACGAGCACATAGTGGCCGTCCGGCGAAGGTGATGCGCTGACGATTACTCCCGTTTTGCCTAGCAGTTTGCTCGTGCCGTCCAAATGCACCACCTCGATTTGCGAGCTCGCATAGAAATCAAAAATCCGCTCGTCCTCGGGATTCTTCAGGAGGTCTTCATACGTCGGCCCGGGCGTCACGCGACCCAGATTTTCCTGAACCACCGGCCCGGTCGGTACTTCACTTCGCTTCGGCGCTGCGCCTCTCGCTTTCGGCACAGTCTTGCAAATCAGGCTCGCGCTGTCGCCCGACCATTCACACGGCGAATCGAAAATTCCGTTCAGAGCGACCCCGGGCAGGCGCGTGGCCTTCGCCGTCGCCACATCGATGATCCACAAACTCAGACCTGCGTCCTTCGCTTCGTTGCTGATATTCACGAAGGAGACGTGGCGCGCATCCGGAGCCCACGCCGCAAAACGGATCTTCGCATTTGCCGGCAGACCTGTAACTTTCCTCTCCGCGCCATCCGGCAAGAACTTCAGCGTCAGCGATGTGGTGTACCGCCCGCGGCTTGGTCCGTTCGTTCGGGGGTTAAAGCGCAATCCTGCGAGGCGCAGCTCCGGCTGCGCCATGTCTGCAATCGAAGGCAAGCCCGAAATGTTTTCGATCAGGATCCATTGCTTGCCCGCTTTATCCTTGGGCGAAACCTCCACGCTCGGCGTTGGGCGCGCGTCCACCAGATCCACGATCGCCTTGGGAGGCTCCTGATATTTGAGACTTGTCTGGGCCTGCACTCCACAAAACACCGAGAGAAGAAAACCGACAGTCGCAAGCAGCGTACGGGTAACGATCGAGCGCATGATCATACCTCTTCGTTTCGCTTCGCAAGGAAGCAGGAAGATGTGAAGCGCACATTGTCCCTTTAAGAGTCGGGGCGAAGCAACAGCCTTTTTGCGCAATGGAATTGCGCGCTCGTGGCGGGACCAGGACCTCATTTTTGTTGAGAGCTGAAGGCTGACAGCCAAGGGATGAGAGACTCTCACTCTTCCGCTTCCTCCGCGTCATTCACGACATCCACCACGCGATTGCGAATGGAGAACACGATTTTCTTCTCGTCATCCGGCTCAAAGGTCACGCGCATCGGACTGCGCTCCCAAGCCGGCGCAGGACACTCCGAATCGGGCTCAGCCTCTCCGCCCGGCTCGCCCACATCTTTTTTCAGGATGGCTTTCCGCCGTCCCACCTGCGCCACCACGGCATAAAGTTTCTTTCCGTCGTCCGACACTCCGCAGTACGCGACGTAGTCGCGATACCAACTCGCCGTTGAATAAAACGGATCGAACTCCGGAAGACTCAGTTGCGAAACGTGTCCTGTAAGCCGATCGACCAGCAACCAGCCTCCCCGCTGCCATTGCCAGCGCGCGGCGCTTTCTTTTGGCAGTGCATCGTTGATCCGGAACGCCCGCCGCACCACAAACAATCGATCGGTCAATTCGTGCGGAGTTCCCGTCGTATATTCCTTCAGGCGAGTGTCCACAATGAGCGGGCGCACTTTGAAGTCCAACAACTTTTCGCCAGTCGCATTCGGCCATTTCGCGCTGATCCATTTGCCAAATGCGATGACGTGCGGTTTTGGAACAGCGATGCAGGTGCCCGACAACAGAGCAAGCAGAATAAGCGCCGAAGAAAATCGCGCCCATATTTTAGGGTGCAGCGCGGCTACATTTTGGCGAGACATACTCAAAAGACTGCACCCAACCCCGTCTCGCCGCCATGATCTGCAAACACCGGAAATGTTCGGTTTTCAGTTTGGCATGCCGGTTATCAGATAGAATCTGCTTATCGAATTCCCGGTGGAGGCTTGAGCATCACGCTGCCGCCACTGGCAACCTTTGCCCATCTTCCGGGTTCTAGTTATGTATGGGGGAAATAATTACAAGCCGTCGTAAACAATCCATCCTGGTGGTGGATGACCACCATCTGAACGCCGAACTGCTGCGCGAAATGCTCGGCACCCGCGGATATCACGCGATTGTGGTATCGAGCGCCGCTGATGCCGAATCGCAAATCCGGCGCGATGCTCCCGACCTGATCCTTCTCGACGTCATCATGCCCGGCAAAACGGGCTACGAGTTGTGCCGCGAACTTAAAGATGATCCTGCCACCCGCCTGATCCCCGTCGTGATGATCACTGGCCTCAATGCCCATGAAGATCGGCTGAAAGCGATCGAAGCCGGAGCCGATGATTTCCTGACCAAGCCCGTGAGCCCCGAAGAAATGTTCGCGCGCGTCAAGTCCCTGCTGAAGTTGAAAGAATTCACCGATGAACTCGAGACCGCCGAGTCGGTACTCTGCACGCTTGGACTCAGTGTCGAAGCCCGCGATCCCTATACCGAAGGCCATTGTGAGCGCCTCTCTCGCAATGCCAGCGACCTTGGCCGTTTTCTCGGCCTCGATGATGACTCGATCGTCGCGCTCCGCCGCGGAGGCTATCTCCACGACTTGGGCAAGATTGGCGTGCCCGACGAAATCCTGAAAAAAGGTTCCGATCTAACTCCCGCTGAGTGGGAGATTATGAAATTGCATCCCATCACGGGCGAGACCATTTGTCGTCCCTTAAAATCACTGCGCCTCGTGCTGCCAATCATTCGCCATCACCATGAGCATTCCGATGGCAGCGGGTATCCCGACGGCCTAAAAGAGGGAGAGATTCCACTCCTGCCTCGTGTTTTGCAAATTGTCGACGTTTACGATGCTTTGCGGACAGTCCGCCCGTATAAGCCGGCAATTCCGCACGATCAGGCCGCACTCACCATGCAGCGAGAGGCACAATCTGGCCTGTGGGACGAAGAATTGGTCGGCGAATTCTTTGCCATGCTCGACAAACGCCGCCAAGTGGCATGAGACTATTGAATCATTGATTCATTAAGGCATTGAGTCATTGACGTCAGTCCTTACGGTTGGGTGCTTAAATGATTCAATGTCCAGATGATTTAATGCCTCAATGCCCTTGACCTACTCTTTCATCATTCCCGCGTACAACGAGAGCGCTCGTATACGCCCTACGCTCGATGAGATTCTCCGCTATACGCAAGAGCGCAATTGGGAAACGGAAATCCTGGTCGTGAACGATGGTTCGAGCGACGACACCGCCCAGATCGTGCGCCAGTACAGTGAAGCGCATCCGCAGATTTTCCTTGTGGAGAACCCCGGCAATCGAGGCAAAGGTTTCAGCGTTCGCAACGGCATGCTTCATGCCCGCGGCGACATCTGCCTCTTCACGGATGCAGACCTTTCTTCGCCCATCAGCGAAGCGCAAAAATTATTCGACGCGATTTCCCAGGGAGCCGATGTCGCTATCGGATCGCGTTGGCTATGTCCTGAACTCCAGACCGAACGCCAGCCGTTCTACCGCCAGGTTTTCGGAAGGATTTTCAATCTGGTCCTGCGCGTATTTCTCGGACTGAACTTTGCCGATACCCAATGCGGCTTCAAAGCATTTCGCCGTGAAGCCGCCCAGCGCATCTTTCCTCTTCAGAAAATTGAGCGCTGGGCATTCGATCCCGAAATATTGTTCCTCGCACGGCGGATGGGGTTCACGATCAAAGAAGTGCCCGTCCTCTGGGCGCACAGCGAGGGAACGCGCCTGCATCCCTTTCGAGATGGCTTGCGCATGTTTGTAGAGGTTCTGCGAATCCGCTGGAATTCCATCAGCGGCGATTACACTGCCGCGGTGGTGCCTTCGCCGGGCAAGCCTTAACACACCCTAGTCGGCGGCCTGCGTAGACGCATTCGCTGCCAGTCGCACGAACTCCTCGATCTTCTCACCCATCTCGTTCGTAGGCACGATCCGTTCGCTACCACGCGCCAGGTCCGGCGTGCGAAATCCTGCCTTCAAAATCGATATCACACCGGCCTCGACGCACTCGGCCTCGCGGCTCAAGTGAAACGTGTGCCTAAACATCATAGCCACCGACAAAATCGCCCCGAGGGGATTAGCAACGCCCTTCCCTGCAATATCGGGCGCCGATCCATGCACGGGCTCATACAGTCCTACTGGACCTCCAATGCTCGCTGACGCCAGCAGACCCAATGCGCCGACAACGCCTCCTGCCAGATCCGAAAGAATGTCCCCAAACATGTTCTCGGTAAGAATCGACGTCGAACTGCGCAGGTTTCATCACCAGCGCCATCGCCGCCGAGTCAACGTACATGTGGGAAAGTTGAACGTCCTGATAATCCGCGCCGACCCTCGTGACTACTTCGCGCCACAAGCCGCGAGCACTCCAGAACGTTCGCCTTATCGACCGAAAGAACGCGCTTCCGGCGTGAGCGCGCCAGATCAAAGGCGACGCGAGCGATCCGTTCAATCTCCCGCTCCGTGTAGCGCATGGTGTTGAGCGCTTGGCGCGACTCTCCGCTGCCCTCGATCGATCGCGGCTCTCCGAAGTAAAGCCCTCCCAGCAACTCACGCACGATGAGAATGTCTGTGCCCTTGACCAATTCGGCACGCAACGGCGAACAGCCAGCCAGCGCCGGTAAAAAACCGCCGGTCGCAGATTGGCAAACGCCCCCAGCTCTTTCCGCAGCCGCAACAATCCAGCCTCAGGACGAAGTTCCCGAGGATTGTGATCGAAGGAGGGACTTCCAACTGCTCCCAAGAGAACTGCCTGCGACTGCAGGCAAGCTCGGATCGTGGAATCCGGAAGAGGATTGCCGTACTTGGTGAGCGCCGCGCCGCCGATTTCTTTCTCTTGAAGCTTGAGCTCGTGACCGAATCCGTCCGCCACGCTCTTCAGAACGCGAATCGCTTGCGAAATTACTTCCGGACCGATCCCGTCACCGGGGAGGGAAGTGACAGAAAGGCGCATGAAACCCTCGCTTTACAGCCCACAGCATACATGAGCTCATGACGACTGGGGAATCGTGGCTCCAAGGAGTTGATGATCAACCCGCGGCCAAGCCGAAATCTAGACGCCCCAGAGATAGTCTTCCTGGTCACCATGCTGCTCGCCAAAAATGTTGACTCCGGGCCGAGGCGTCGAAACGGTGCGAAAGCGACTCGGCATCGATTCGTGCGCTCCAGCAGCCATGGCGGCCGCTCGCGGCAGCGGTATCGCCGCTGCGGCAGCCGGAGGAAACTTCATGTCCTGAGCCACGCCATCGTGAACGACGTCATTGATCAGCTCCAGAAGGTGGCTGTCCTGCACGCGCTTGATCCGGTCGGCGAGGATGACAAACTTGCGATAGATTTCATCCAATTCGCGCCGGTCAAAATTATGCCCCATCTCCTGGCAACGCAGCGCCAGCGCATGACGTCCCGAGTGCTTTCCCAGCACGAGCCGCGAATCCGGCACGCCCACCGACTGCGGGGTGATGATCTCGTAAGTCAGAGGATTCTTCAGCATCCCATCCTGATGAATGCCTGCCTCGTGTGCGAACGCATTTCTCCCTGTAATGGCCTTGTTCGGCTGAACCGGCACGCGTGTAATCTCTGCCAGCATTTGGCTCGAAGGGAAAATCTGTTCGGTTGCCAGCCCTGTTTCGTAGGGATATCGGTCCGCGCGCACGCGCATCGTCATCACGACTTCTTCCAGCGACGCATTACCTGCTCGTTCGCCAATTCCGTTGATCGTGCACTCCACCTGGCGCGCTCCGTTTTGAATGCCAGCCAGCGAGTTCGCGACCGCCAGCCCAAGATCGTTGTGGCAGTGCGTCGAAATAGTAACGCTCTCGATTCCCGGGACCTTTTCTTGTAGCGTGCGGATGAGCTGCCCGTATTCCTCCGGCATGCTGTAGCCCACCGTATCTGGAATGTTCACGGTGGTGGCGCCCGCCGCAATGACCGCCTCGACGACCTTGCACAAAAATGGAATGTCGGTTCGAGTCGCGTCTTCCGGAGAAAACTGAACATCGGCGCACAGAGACTTCGCATGCCGCACAGCCTCCGCTGCCTGCGCGAGACACTGTTCGCGAGTAATCCGCAGTTTGTATTTGAGGTGGATGTCAGACGTTGCCAGAAAAACATGAATCCGCGGATGCGCCGCGCCATTCAGTGCCTGCCACGCACGATCGATATCAGGAGTGCAGGCGCGAGCGAGCCCCGCAATGATCGGCCGCCGTACCGAAGCCGCGATCTTTTGGACGGCTTCGAAGTCTCCACCCGAAGCAATCGGGAACCCGGCCTCGATCACATCCACGCCCAGTCGGTCCAGTTGCTGCGCCAAGCGCAGCTTTTCCTGGACGTTCATACTGCAACCCGGCGATTGCTCTCCGTCGCGAAGCGTGGTGTCAAAGATAGTGATGCGCGGCCGATCCATTCTCAACCCTCCAGACTGGAAACTGTCTAAAGGGTAACGGCCGCCATCAGCATAAGAAAAGTTTATTATGATTACTACATCATTAGAGAATAGTGATATTATTAGATTAACTAATGATATATGTGAATATCATAAAAAGACGCCCTGGGGATCGATTTCCTCGCCATATATTTCCTATTTGAAGGTTGTCATCCCGAGCGTAGAGAGGGATCAGCATTGCGCTGGGACCACGAAGTCGTCAGCGTGTTAGCGGTCAGCCGTTAGCAAAGGCAGTCAGCGAGCCACCATGGACCTATCCCAACTCGAAGTCTTCCTCACCGTCGCCCGCGAGCGCCGCTTCTCCCGTGCCGCGGAAAAACTCTTTCGCACCCAATCCGCCATCAGCCAAACCATTCGAAAGCTCGAGATCGAAATCGGCGAGCCACTCTTTGACCGTTCCTCCCGCGACGGCGTCCTCACCGATGCAGGCCGAGTCTTGCAGGAGTACGCTGAGAAGCTCCTGAACTTACGTCTCGACGCCCAGGAAGCCCTCGTCGAGATGCGGGAACTGCAAAAGGGCAAGCTGACCATTGCGGCCAACGAATTCACTGCCCTCTACCTGCTGCCGGTCCTGGCCGAGTTTCGCCGCGTACATCCAGCCATCAAGATCACCGTGCGCCGCGCACTCGGCAGCCACATTCCTGACGACGTGCTCAAGCATGACGTCGAACTCGGAGTGCTCTCCTACGACCCGCAGGAGCCGCAGCTCAAATCGATCGTCGTCTACCTCGACGAACTTGCCTTCGTGGTCCCTCCCGGCCATCCCCTCGCCTCAGCAGGCGAAGTTAGTGTCCGGCAGCTCGGCGCAGAATCTTTCGTCGCTCACATCGTAGCCTCGCCCTATCGCGACAAGGTGATTGAAGCCTTCCGCCGCCACAAAACTCCCCTGCACATGGATGTCGAACTACCCACCCTGCAAGCGATTCAGCGATTCGTGGTCATGGGCAACGGCGTCGCTCTGGTCCCTGAGATCAGCGTGGAAGACGAAGTTGCCCGTGGCGGCCTGATTCGTATCCCTGTGCGCGATCTCCATTTTCAGCGCAAGCTCCGGCTGGTGTATCGCCAGGAATCCGCTCTCTCTCACGCCGGACGAGCGTTCTTGAAAATCGCAGAGCAGGTCGCAAAAGACAAGGGCGGGCGCTATCGATTCCAAAAGAGAAAAGTAAGAAGATCCCCGAATGCGACGACAACCAGAAGCGGAGACGAAGTGCTGCTAGGAAAGTGAAAGTCTATTCAACCCTTTTTGCGCCCAAACTTCTAAGCCAGATTTTCTATGGCCGGATGCATGGCTGACAGGGCATCATTGACGCTCGGAAAAACGTCCAACACTGTATCCAGAGACGTGCTTTCCAGTAACTTGCGAACTGCATCGCTGGGGCTGGCAAAAGTCAGAAATAATCCTGAAGCTTCGGCCCACATGTGGCTCATTACAAGATCGCCCAGAGCATTGCTATCGAGCGAAAGAACTCCCTCCAGATCGACCACCATCCGCATCGCCGAAGGCAGCACTTCGGCAATGATGCCCGACAGTGCATTCGCTTCGCTTCGCGAGACGATCCGCCCTTCGCAGTGCAGCACGACAGTGGTACCACGACGGGCCGCTTCGAGAGTTAGCTTCAACACTTTATGGTTGCCTTTTCCATTCATCGCGCAGAAACCCGAGTTCACGGAATCCGTCGGCGCGAAGTGAGGGTTTTCCGGTTTCATAGTCTCAACTTATCGCTTATCGAAGACAGAAAGATGAAACTTCAGTGAATTGGGTTGGCTAGCGACTTGGCGATCGCTATTTCGGGGAGTCTTTTCGTCGAGATGGGTCTGCCGGGGCAACCATTGGACGCCGCAGTGGCACAATTGCTCCCTTGGAAGGATCGGCGGCCGCCGTCGCGCGCGCCAGCACCTCGTGCTGAATGTACTGCACAAAATCCTGTATCTGGTATTGCATCTCCTCCATCCGCGCCCGCATCTGGAGAATAATCGCGATCCCGCTGATGTTCACGCCAAGATCCCGCGCCAGCGACAGAATGAATTCCAGCCGCTGCAAGTCTTCATCCGTGTAGAGCCGTGTGTTTCCCTCGGTACGGCTGGGCTTGAGCAGCCCCTCGCGCTCGTAAAGCCGCAACGTCTGTGGATGAATGTCGTACATCTCAGCCACCGCCGAGATCATGTACGCGCCTTTGGATTTGCGCTTGGTCACAACCCAATCATCGCATTGCGAAGCAGAAAAAGACCAGCCCACAAGCAAACTGCAGTGACCAGCCCTGCTCTAAGTCGTTTTGAGAAGATCCGCGAGAATCCGCGCAAATCCGCGGAGAGGACGTTAAGCCACCAGCTCAGGTTTCACCTCAACCCGAGTCCAACCGGCAGGCTTCAGAGCATGATTAACGAGATAGGCAGCCACGCCCGCTCCAATGAGGATCACTCCAAACAAAAACGAGCTCATCCCCATCACAACTTCATGCTCGCTGCGTAGGATAGCGAATCCCAGCAGTAAAACCGGCGGAATTCCGACGGCCACCGCTCCAAACAGCCCACCCGGCACGCGGAACGGACGTTTCAACTCCGGTTCACGAATTCGCAGGACGACCAGCGCCACAAATTCCAGCGTAAGGCTCGCCCCGTAAATCATGATGTCGAGCGTGACCAGACGTTCGAAGCCGAGGTTCAAGGCAAGTCCCCACCCGATGGCCAGCGCGAGAATAGCAACCCACGGCGCCCGCGATTTCGGATGCAACTTACCAAACACCTTCGGCAGCATGCCATCCTGCGCCATCGCCAGCGGCAACCGCGAGTAGCTCATGACCAGCGCATTGAACATGCCGAAGCCGCTCATCATTCCGCCCGCAACCAGCGCGATTCGCAAAACCGGCCCGCCCATCAACTGCGCAACGTCGGCCCAAGCCCCAGTCTCCCATGCCGACGCCGGAAGTCCAGTGATCCACATTGCCGCAAACGGCAGAACATACGTGATACAAACAATCGCCACCGCGACCAGCATTGCCCGCGGATAAGTACGCTGCGGCCGTTCCACTTCCGTCGCGATCGTCGAGGCGTTATCCCATCCCATGTAATTCCACATGCAGATGAGCAGCCCGCCCAGAATGTCGACGTTCGAAGTTGTCGGCTTGGTAACCGCATTCGCCAGCGCGTGAATCTTGAATGGAGCCAACAAAAAGATGGCAGCAAACGGCGCCGACAAAAGAAAGAAGAGCCACAGCGAAGTCGTCGAGACCACCTTCACGCCCGAAATATTCAGCGCCGCGCAAACGATCACCACCCCGAGCGCGACCAGCACGCCACGATGGTTCTCCTGAAACCACGGAAACATCCGCGTGAGGTAAGCGACAAACAGCGTCGGATAAATCGCCATATCGAAAATGGACGCTACCAGCGACAGCCATGCCTCCTGGAATCCCCAGAAGTTTCCCATCGCCCGCCGCACCCATGCGTAATAGCCGCCTTCAAACGGCAGCGCGCTTGAGAGCTCTCCGATCATGAATGCCGTCGGCAGGCTCCAGAGAAGCGGTGTGAGCAGCAGGATGAGAATCGCCTTACCGTAGCCGGCTCCGTGCACGATGTCTTCTGTGCCGTACGTTCCACCGGACACCATGAAAAACGTCGCGGCCACCAGGGGCCACAAGGTGAGACGGATCGATTTTTTGCGGGGAGCAGCAGCCGGACCGGGGGCAGAACCAAAAGCAGGCTGTTGAATTTCAGTGTGAGCGGTAGCAGTTGCCAATTCCGATGTCTTCCTCCTCGAAGCGACTCACTCTCACCACCGCGTCCCCTTGAAAATGTTGCCCGCGGCTCCCAGGGCGTCAATCGGATTTCCCAGGCATTCGGCGAAGTTAGTTCGCATGTGTGAGATTACGGGAAATCTCAATGGATGCAACATTATTTTTGGAAAAAGTGTAGAAATTCGTAACCGCGGACACCGCGGCCAGGCTGGCATCAACCGCTATCCATTTCCGCGTCTTCGCTCGGGGAAAGCCGGGTGGCAATTCTCCACATTTTGTTGTATAAATCTGCGCGAAATCGCTGTTCACCACTCCACTATGAGGTGTCCACCATGAGGAAATTGTCGCTAGCGCTCGTGACCATGTTCGCTTGCATGCTTCTCGCTCAGTCCGCCTCCCACCAGAACGCCTTCACGCCCGACCAGGTCAAATACGGACCGCCACCTCCCTTCGTTGCGCCGGGAGCGCAGGTCGCGATTCTCGAAGGCGATCCAACTGCGAGTTCAGGCGATTTCACCATCCGCCTCAAAATGCCTGACGGCTACAAGATCGCTCCTCACTTTCATCCCAAGCGCGAAAACGTAACCGTCATCTCCGGGAATTTCAAAGTTGGCATGGGCGACAAGTTCGATGAAACAAAAATGGGGATGTTCCCGGCAGGAAGCTTCGCTTATCTAGACCCTGATATGCATCATTACGCCATGGCATCAGGCGAAACTGTCGTTCAGGTACATGGCATGTCGCCGCTGCAGTTCAACTATGTCAATCCCGGCGGACGATCCCAGCAAGAAGTAAGCGCCATTCGGTGCATGCTCGGGGGTCCATTCGCGGTAACGCCATCTTCGGTCGGCAGCTAACCGGTCTCAGTCACTTGCGTCTAACGAGACAATAATGAAGAGACTGGCGGTCCTCCTGCTGACTTTGCTTCCCGCGTTATGGGCCTCCGACATCCTGCCTTCAACTCCCAACGGACAATTGGTGCGCCAATACCTCGATGCCTTCAACGGGGGCGAGGCCGCCATGCGTGCGTTTCTGGAAAAATGCCCGACCGCCACCCCGATTGACGAGCGCCTCGCCCGCTACCGCCATATGAAGGCCGACCTCGTCAGCCTTACTCCAGTTCGGTTGGTCGCTGAAGATGCCGGCAGCGTTCAGTTGATCGTTCGTAACGCCGCTGGAGAGGAGTTGTCGCTGACCGTAATGATCGCCAGCGATAAGCCTCAAATCACAGGTCTGCAAATAGTGCCAGCCGGAGATGGCTCGCCTCCGCAGCCAAGCGGGCCGCCGGAAGACGAAAGCAAGGTTCTTCGCGAAGTGCAGGACCTGGCCGCCCAGAAAGCGAAAGCCGGCATGTTTTCCGGCACTGCGCTGGTTGCCCGTGGATCGGATGTCGTATGGCAGGGCGCCTACGGTTTCGCCAACTCTGAAACTCACATTTCTAACCAGGCGGACACTCGCTTTGACGTAGGCTCCATCGCAAAATCTTTCACGCGAGTTGCTATCGGGCAGTTGCTGGAACAGGACAAACTGAAGCTTACCGATAAAGTGGGACCTTTTTGCCCGCCTATCCCAATCCTGCAGTTCGCGAGCAGGTCACGATTGAGCAGTTGCTCGACATGCGTTCCGGAATCGGCGACTTCTTCGGAGAAAAATTTCGGCAGGCGCCAAAAGACAAGATCCGTACACTCGCCGACTATCTGCCATTCTTCGCCTCAGAACCTTTGCAGTTTCCGCCGGGCACTCAGAAGAAATATTCCAACGGCGGATACCTCGTGCTCGGCCTGATCATCGAGAGCATCACGGGCCAAAGCTATTACGACTACGTGCAGAAGAATATTTTTGACCGCGCCGGAATGAAGAATTCCGGTTTCGGCTTCCGCGGCACTGGAGATCCGAAGCAGGCTATCGGCTACACCACAATGTCGGACAGTGGTTCTGAATCGCCCGGAGCAGAGCGCCACCCGAACCTCGCCCTCATGCCCGCACGTGGAAGCTCGGCGGGGTCCGCACAAGCCACCTCTGGCGATCTTTGGATTTACGTTCAGGCCTTGGCCGCAGGCAAGCTGGTCTCGGCGTCAACGTTGCAGAAGCTCGATATCCATCCCGACGGTATGGGAATCGCCGGCGGCGCGCCCGGACTGAACGCTGCTGTCGACACGGGTATTCCGGGATCTGAATCGGCCAGCTATTCGGTAATTGTGATGTCGAACTTCGACCCGCCTGCGGCTGAGCAGCTGAGTGAAGAAATTCGAGGATTATTGCGGCGCGCGAAGTAGCCGACCGACGAAAACAATCTTAGACATTCTTCCAGAGTTCTTCTCGCGGATCTTCCGGATTCAGCTTGGCCAACTCCCGCAGCAGCTCTTTCGTCTTCTCATCGCGAGGCATGGGCACGACAATCTGCACCGCCACGATCTCATCTCCACGTACGCCCTCTTTTGTCGCGGAGGGCACGCCCTTCTCTCGCAGTCGCAGCTTTTGTCCCGACTGCGTCCCCGGCGGAATTTTCAGCGTGCTCCGCCCGTCAATCGTGGGCACATCGATCTTCGCTCCGAGCGCCGCCTCCACCGCCGACACTGGAACCGTGATGTAGATATCGTCGCCTTCGCGCCGGAATAGCGGATGCTCGCCGATACGAATGATGACGTAGAGATCACCCACTCCTCCGCCACGCAGTCCGGCGTTTCCCTTCCCCGCAATCCGAATCCGTTGCCCGTCGCGCGTTCCCGGTTTGATCCGGATCTCCAACGGTTCGGTCCGCTCCACGCTGCCTTCACCGTGACACACCGGGCACGTCGAAACGTTCTTGCCGGTCCCGTGGCACCGCGGGCACGTGACGTTAAACTTCATGCGCCCGCCGGTTTGCTCAATCGTTCCTTTGCCGTGACACTGGGGGCACACTCCGGGAGCTTCGATGAACCCGTTTCCGTGACAGTTACCGCATACGTCGCGCCTCGCAATGTTCAGCTTCATCACACCGCCACGGATCGCGGTCCAGAAAGGAACATTCACCTGATATTCGAGGTCGGAGCCGGGCTCAGGGCCCTCTTCTGCGCCCGCGCCGCGTCCGCCTCCGCTGAAAATATTCGAGAAGATATCGCGAAAGCCGCCGCTACCGCCCGTAGTCGTCGTCTCTTCGCTGACCTCCGCGCGCACCTTCAAACAAGTCGGAAAAGTCGAATCCGCCAAAATCGACGTTGCCCGCTCCACCGGCATTCCGCCGCCAGAGTAACCGCCACCGGGGAATCCTCCGCCGGAAAAGCCACCCTCGCCAGGCTGCCCACCGCCGCGCGCATAGGCGTCAGCCGTCGCCGCATCGATGTTGTCGGAGTAGAAACCGACCTGGTCGTAAATCTTCCGCTTCTTCGGATCGCTGAGTACGTCATTCGCCTCAGAGATCGTCTTGAATTTTTCTTCTGCTGATTTGTCGCCAGGATTTACGTCAGGATGGTATTTGCGCGCAAGCTTCCGAAAAGCCTTGCGGATCTCATCCGCAGAGGCCGTCTTCTTAACGCCTAGCGCGCCATAATAGTCTTTTGTCTGTGTAGCCATGATTTAGGTCTCAGCTCTTAGCTCCAGCCAATTGACCTTCTGATTTGCTGCTAAAGAGTTTCGCACATACGCGAAGAACTGAGAGCTGACAGATGAGAGCTGTCAGCCGGTTTTTTCAGTTCACTACTTCTTTCCCCTGCTCGTCCATCGGCACCGTGAATGATTCAAACGGCGTCCCATCCATCGATACCGGGATCTTCTGCATACCAGTCGCCGTCGGAGCGTAGCAATACCACCGCCCCTCTTCGGGAACAAAATTCACAAAAAACATCTGCCCATTGACTTCAAATCTCAATTCGTTTCCCCCATTTCTTGCCCACTTACTTAAACCCCATTCCTCACTCTTAGTAGCGCCGAACCGCGTGCCGTAACCCGCCGCGTTTAGTAGCGCCCGCGCCTCGCCGGCGGTTGCGTGGGCGCCGCGCCCACGCCAAGACAGCTCAAGAAATAACGAGGGGGCGCCAAGCGCCCCCAAGCCATAATCCTCTAGCTAAACCTGCCAACTTTTATTTCTTGTCCTCGACGTCAACATACTCCGCGTCAATCACGCCCTCATCCTTCTTCTGATGAGCCGCGCCATCGCCGCCCGCAGTTCCATCGCCGCCCGGCGTCGGGCCTGCGCCCGGCGTTGCCCCAGGGGTCGCTTGCGTCGCCTTATACATCTGCTCCGCCAGCTTGTGCGATGCAGCAGTCAGCTTCTCGCGCGCCGAATCCATCTGCGACTTGTCGCCGCCTTCGATGGCCTTCTTCGCGTCTGCCAGTGCATTCTCGACGTCGCCGCGCTCGGAGCCGGAGATCTTGTCGCCATGCTCCTTCAGCATCTTCTCGATGTTGTAAACCATCGAGTCGAGCTGGTTCTTGGAGTCGATCGCCTCGCGCGCAGCCTTGTCCTCGGCCGAATGCGCATCGGCTTCCTTCGCCATGCGGTCGACTTCTTCTTTGCTCAGACCCGAAGACGACGTAATCGTAATCTTCTGATCCTTGCCCGTGGCGTTGTCCTTCGCCGTCACATTCAAAATGCCGTTCGCATCAATGTCGAACGTCACTTCAATCTGCGGCACTCCTCGCGGAGCCGGTGGCAATCCGGTCAAATGGAATTTACCCAAAGTCCGGTTCTGTGCCGCCATCGGACGCTCCCCCTGCAGCACATGCACTTCAACCGACGTCTGACTATCAGCCGCGGTTGAGAACGTTTCCGTCTTTTTTGTCGGAATCGTCGTGTTCCGCGGGATCATCGGCGTCGCCACTCCACCCAGCGTTTCAATGGAAAGCGTCAGCGGAGTCACGTCCAGCAAGAGCAGGTCTTTCACCTCGCCCTTGAGCACGCCACCCTGAATCGCCGCGCCAATTGCCACGACTTCATCAGGATTCACGCCCTTGTGCCCTTCGCGTCCAAACAGATCCTTCACGATCTGCTGAATGCGCGGCATACGCGTCTGTCCACCCACCAGCACGACTTCGTTGATCTTGCTGATGTCCACTCCCGCGTCCTTCATGCACTGCTTCGACGGACCAACCGAACGTTGCAGAATGTCTTCGATCATCGATTCGAGTTTGGCTCGCGTCAGCTTCACCACCAGGTGCTTCGGACCGGAAGCATCCGCCGTGATAAACGGCAGGTTGATTTCCGTTTCCATCGTGGTCGAAAGCTCGATCTTCGCGCGTTCCGCCGCGTCACGCAGACGCTGCAGAGCCATCTCGTTACCCTTGCCGCGCAGGTCAAGCCCCTCGTTCTTCTTGAACTCATCAATCAGCCAATCCACCAACCGCTGGTCGATGTTGTCGCCGCCGAGGTGCGTGTCGCCGTTGGTCGCCTTGACCTCGATCACACCTTCGCCTACTTCAAGAATCGAAATATCGAACGTGCCGCCGCCAAAGTCGTAAACCGCGATCGTCTCGTCCTTGCCCTTATCGAGCCCGTAAGCCAGCGCTGCCGCCGTCGGCTCGTTGATAATGCGCTTCACGTCGAGTCCGGCGATCCGTCCTGCATCTTTTGTCGCCTGCCGTTGCGCGTCGTTGAAATACGCCGGCACGGTGATTACGGCTTCGGTCACTTTTTCGCCAAGATAGTCTTCGGCCGCCTTCTTCAGTTTCTGAAGAATCATGGCCGAAACCTCTGGCGGACTATATTTTTTTCCCTGCGCAACGATCGCGACGTTGTCTCCATCGCGCTCTACCTTGTATGGGACCATCTTCATTTCTTCGTTGACCTCGTCGAAGCGTCGTCCCATGAACCGCTTGATCGAGTAAACCGTGTTCTCAGGATTGGTAATGGCCTGCCGCTTTGCGACCTGGCCTACTAGCCGTTCCCCCGTCTTGGTGAACCCGACGACGGATGGCGTAGTTCGGCCACCCTCTTCGTTCGGGAATCACCTTGGGCTCGCCGCCCTCCATTACTGCTACGCAGGAGTTCGTCGTTCCCAAATCAATTCCAATAATCTTTCCCATAGCCTCATCCTCCAAAAGATAAGTGCTTTATAATCAGCGTAATGATGATTGCGCCCTGATCCATAATAAGACCTGAGTGAATCACTGTCAATCTTTAGATGCCAAACATCTTCACCGCGATTCCGTGATTTTCGACTCTTATTTAGACGGCCCCGGACGATTTTCGGACGCTGGAAGAAGGGCCCCGTTGGGCGTTTTGTCTGGCTTTGTAAGGGAAGACTTTTCCCGGCTATGCAGGCAGGAACCTGCCGCTCAGAATTGAAAGAATGAAGAAGGCGGAAAGCCAGTCCTAGCGCACCAGCAGCCGCATATCCCGCAGCAAATAGTATTCGTTCACCGGACGGTCATCCTGCATGGCAGGTGCGTCTTTATCAAGATTGATCAGCCACTCGATCGGCATTTCTGTCTTCAAAACCGAGGCAAACTGGTCCTGCGCATTGGAAGCCGGACCCCACTCGACTAGGTCAGCGGCCGCGGCCGGCGGTAGACGCTTTGCCAGTTCCGCTGCCGTCCGGTTCGGTATCGGCTGCCAACTGGCCAGATAATGAACTCCCCATCCCTCAACCGAACGGAAAGCGCGTACAAACGGGAACGAATCATTCAGGGCGCGAGCAACCGCCGACGTCGTCGCGTTATCTCCCCCCGGATACCACTGCTGCAGAATGCCTCCCGGCCGCAAATGCTTTCGGGCAGCCGAATAAAACTCCCGCGAGTACAGCAAGCTCGAACCGGCCGCTCCAATCGGAGGCGGCGGATCAATCACAATCACGTCGTATTGCTCAGTCGTGCGCTCCAGAAAACGCCGTCCATCATCCACCACAATGTGCGAACGCGGCGACTTAACCAACTGCGGAGCATCCGCGTGATAATACGAGAAAAATGCCGGAACGCTCGGAACCAGGTCCACCACGGTCGAGTCAATTCCCCACGACAGCATGGATCGGTGCGTCGTTCCCATTCCGAAGCAAATGACGAGCGCATTCTGCGGAGTGTGATCGAGAAAAGCCAGCGGCATCGCCGACATCACCTTCGTGATCGGCGTCAGCACTGTCATGCTCACCCCGTTCACGAACAGCCGCCTATCCATCCCCTCACCCGCCGCGATGACGGTCGCCGTGCTATCCCTGCGGATGTGGCCTCCCTGCACCTGCTGCACATAACTCCGCGTCACAAGAATCAAAATCAATGACGTTGCCAAAATTCCTGTGAACGAGATCGCGCGTCGTACCGGAAAGCTCTTCGCCCTGCACCCTTCCCGAAGAGAGTCATACCCGCTCCCACCAGCAACCACGGCAGAGCAAGCGTCACCAATGCATAGCGCTCATCCAGATAAGGCAATAAACCAAATCCCTGCGACCAGCGGACCGAGAATACATCCGGCAACGTTCACCGCATACCCGACTCCTGCCCGGTTGGGATCGCCCTCGGAAAACTTGTCCACCAATCTGGGAGTCAGGAATCCCAGCAGTGCGCTGAACGCCGCGATACCAAGCGGAACTCGCAGCCAGTAAGCAATTCCGGTTCGTGTATCCGCAGTGAGCAAAGGAATCAACGCCGCCAGCCAAACGTAAAGCCAGACCATAGTTCCTTCGCTGCTATGCCGGCGGCTCCATACGCGGTACAACTTCGATCCGATAAAAGTGGCGCTCAGGTAAACGCCCAGAATCGTAGCGAACGAGTAAACAAACGTGCCAACGTAAATCGTGAACAGCCTCGTCCACACCACCTCCATACCCATGGAGGTCAAGCCCGTGGCGAACAGCAACCAGAGCGTACCGTTACTCCAATTCGGACCCGACGCAATGGAAGAAGTTCCAACAGAGCCTTCTTCCTCCACCGCCCGAGTCTCGTCAGAAGCAGTGGACGGTTGTTGTTTCGCAAGCCAGAGCGCGGTCGCACAGATGCCCAGATTCAGCGCCATTCCAACTTCCAGCGTGCCGCGAAAACCCAGTTTCTCGATCAGCAACAGCGGAATCAACGCACCCGCCACGGCCCCAAGCACGTTCGCCAGGTACAGAAAGCTGAACGACCGCCGCGATTCCAACTGCTTGTTGCTGCGAATCGCATCCATTCCCAACGGAATCGTCGCGCCCATGCATGCGCACCACGGAATCAGCGTGCATGCCAGCCAAATGCCCGAAGCAATGTAATAACCGGCAGACGAAAGTGACAGACTGCTGCCGACATGTTCCAGCACGTACCGCCCCGCCACCAACTCCAGCGGCACGATCACTGCCGAACAACCGATCGCCAGTTCCGCCATCGCGTAAAGCTGCAGCGGAGAGGAGTTCGTCCGCCTTGCCCACTTATGCACCATCCGCCCCGCGGCTAGTGAGCCCACGCCCAATCCCGCCATAAACGTGGAGAGCACGATCGACACCATCGGCGTGGTGACTCCAAACTGCGCCATGGCGAGACGAAGCCAGATCAGTTCATAGAGAATGCTGCAGACGCCCGATACAAAGAAGAAGTAGAAGTACCAACTCAGGCCGCCCGTCGTGACCGTCGAATCGGGTCGTTCGGCGCGGGGTTGCGAGGAACCTTCCAGGGCAGGCATCGGCTTAGAACTCACAAGTTACTCCTCGAGGACTTCGGATCTTTCGGCTCATATTGTCCGACCGAAATGCAGGCACACGGCGGGGATGAACCAAGAGCATGCAGCCTTAAGTCTCGCAGAGACCCCCAACCCCTCGGCCGTAGTAACTTGCCTCGATGGTAACGAAAGTCATAACCCCGGGCAGCTGACAATGCTCTTCTCCAGGCCCCGCCTTAGAGCACATGCAACCGTTCTAAGAGCTTCGCATCTCAAGTCCCACGGAGAATTACCTATGGAAAGATCTCGCTCATCGCTCGCACTCTTAGGATTCGGAGCCGCAGTCGCCGCCGCCGGTTTGTACGCCTCCCGCTATAGCCCTCGGAATGCAAGAACGAACCTCTGGTTTCGGCGCTTGGAGAAGCCCAGCTACCAACCTCCCGACTACGTTTTCCCAATTGTCTGGACCACTCTCTACTCCATGATCGCTCTTTCGGGATGGCAGGTCTGGAAAGCCGAAGACTCCCCGGAGCGAACCGCCGCCCTCCGCCTCTGGATGAAACAGTTGCTGGCCAATGCCGAGTGGACCCGCCTCTTTTTCGGAGAGCATCGCCCGAAGCGAGCTTTGGCAGATGTCTTTCTCCTCGAAACCATGATCATCCGCTACATCAGGAACGCGAAAGAAGTCGACCGCATTGCCGCCATGACCTTCGTTCCCTATGCGGCATGGGTGGCTTTCGCGACCCTGCTGAATGCTGAAATCGTGCGCCTCAATCCCGACGCCGAACACAAACTCCCTCTTCCAAACGCTGCGTGATCAGCGCGGCCAATGATTCGCCCGTGGGCTTCATGCGTGGAACACAAGCAGCCTGAAGTTAGTTCAGCGTGCAATTCGCGACAACTCCGTGGAAGAGCGGCACTTCAGGGCCGCGTCACGGCCCAACCAGGTTGGGCTTTAGCCCCGGTGGTGTAAGCGCTCGACGAACTAAGGCCTACTCTTCCCATATCGAAAGCACTCGATCGCGTGGTCGTTGACCATACCCGTCGCCTGCATGAATGCATAACAAATGGTCGATCCAACGAAATTGAAGCCCCGCTTTTTCAAGTCTTTACTCATCGCATCGGACTCGACTGTCCGCGCTGGGATCTAGCCCTTTAGTCGCCTCTTATTGACGCGCGGCTCTCCGCCAACAAATTGCCACACGTACCGGTCGAACGACCCGAACTCCTTCTGCACCTCGAGAAACGCGCGCGCATTGGAAATCGCAGACGCGATCTTCAGCCGGTTGCGAACGATTCCCGTGATCCCGCATCAGCGCCTGCACCTTGCGTGCGTCATAACGAGCCACTTTCGCCGGAACGAAATTGTCGAACGCCGCCCGGTAGTTCTCCCTTTTCTTCAGGATCGTGTCCCAGCTTAGCCCAGCTTGCGCGCCTTCCAGAATCAAGAACTCGAAAAGCGTCCGGTCATCGTGCTGCGGCACGCCCCATTCGCTGTCGTGATAAAGAATCGACAATTCGTTTGTCGCCCAGAGGCAACGCACAACCGGCTTCGCATCTTCCTTACCGTTATAATTTCTTTCCATGGCGACCATTCCAGCCCTTTCCGAGGCGATCCTCGCCAAATACGAGCCCGTCATCGGACTCGAGGTTCACGTCCAACTCCTCACCGCTTCCAAAATCTTTTGCTCCTGCTCCACGCACTTCGGCGATCCACCCAATACCAACGTCTGCCCGGTCTGCCTGGGACTTCCCGGCGCACTGCCAGTCTTGAATCGCAAGGCCGTTGAGTTCGCCTCCCTCGCCTCCATGGCTCTTCAATGCCGGATCAACGAGACGTCGATCTTTGCCCGCAAGAACTATTTCTATCCCGATCTGCCCAAGGGATATCAGATCTCACAATACGACAAACCCCTCGCCGAACATGGCTTCATCGAAATCGAAATTAGCGGCGGCAAAAAGAAGATTGGCATCACCCGCCTTCACCTCGAAGAGGACGCGGGCAAAAGCCTCCACGACGGCTTTCCCGACGCCACCAACAAAACCGCCATCGATCTCAATCGCACCGGCGTTCCCCTCGCCGAAATCGTCAGCGAACCCGACATGCGCTCGCCCGAAGAAGCCTACCAGTACCTCACGCGCCTGAAAGAAATCATCCTCTACACCGGCGTCAGCGATTGCAACATGGAAGAAGGCTCGCTGCGCTGCGACGCCAACATCAGCGTCCGCCCTCGCGGCCAGAAAGAATTTGGCACCAAGACCGAAGTCAAGAACGTCAACTCGTTCCGCTTCATCAAGCAGGCCTTGGAGTATGAAATCGAACGCCACATCGGCGTTCTCGAGTCCGGCGACAAGATCACGCAGGAAACTCGGCTCTACAACTCCCACGAAGGCCGCACCTACGGCATGCGCTCGAAAGAGCAGGCCCATGACTATCGCTATTTTCCCGAGCCCGACCTTCTGCCTTTGGTCGTCGACGAAAAATGGCAAAACTCAAATCCGCGCCGGCCTGCCCGAACTTCCAGAAGAGCGTCGTCAACGCATGATCAAGGAGTACGCGATCTCGCCCGGCGATGCCCACACGCTCACAATTTCTCGCGCCCTGGCCGAACAATTCGAATCGGCCGCGCGTACCGCCAAAAACCCAAAACGCGTTGCCAACCTCGTGCAGAGCGAACTGCTCGGCCGCCTCAAAGCCCGCTCTCTCGAACTCGACCAGTCTCCGATCTCGATGGCCGGAGTCTCCGCTTCCGCCGATCTGGTTGAGTCAGGCGCAATTTCCGGCAAAATGCTGAAAGACTTTTACGATTTGAGTTTCGAGCGAGGCAAAGATTTCCCCGCAGTCTATGAAGAAGAAGGCCGTCCAGTACAATCGCGCGACACTTCAGCGCTCGAAAAACTTGCCGACGAACTAATCGCCGCCAATCCCAAACAAGTCGAACAATACCGCGCCGGCAAAAAAACAATGCTGGGATTTTTTGTAGGCCAAATCATGAAAGCCTCCAAAGGCCAGGCGAACCCCCAACTGATAAACGAAGTGCTGACAAAAAAATTGGAAGGCTAAAAACTCAGGCTGTGTGGAGAGGGTATTCCTCCCCGCGGCCGTTGCCGATACCTTTGGGGCGAGAGATTCTCGCCGTTGCTTTTGGATGGCGCAGCAGTTTACCGCTGCACCTTGTCGATTTTGGGTGGCGCAGCAGTTTACTGCTCCGAAATCAAGTTCTTTCAAACGTCGGCTTCAGCCGCTGAGGTAAGTGCCGCCGGATCTATCTACTTCGCAGCCCCGGCATTCTTCAAAATTTCATCCGCGTAATAATTCGTGACCTTGGCATCATCGCGCAAGGTCTCGTAGTACGCCGCCTTCAATAACTGCTCACGCCGGTCCCGCAATTGTTGCCGGATCGCCTGCTGCACCCGCGGATCGTTCAAATCTCTCTGTCCAGACGGCTCTTTCGCAATCAATTTCACGATCATGTACGCGTACGGCTGATGGTTCGCCGGATTCACCACCGGAATCACCGGTGTGTACTGCCCCGGCTTAAGCTTCATCACCGCATCCCGAGTCGCCTGATCGGCGGTCTTCAAGGCCGATTCCGGAGCCATTCCCAAATCACCGCCGTTGTTGCTCGTCTCGGGATCTTCCGAATAATTCATGGCGAGTGTCGCGAAATCGTCTCCGCTGTCCAGTTTGTTCGCGATCATCTGGATTTTCTTCCGCGCCTCGGCATCGTTTTGCGCCTTGTTCTGCGTATTCCGAACCTGAGCGTTCACCAAGCCCGTCACCATAATCTTCGCCAGATGATATTGCGGCTCGATCAGGTTGAACTCCGCCTTGTGTTCGTTGTAGTAGGTGCTTACGTCCTGGTCGGTGATATTGATGCGCGACGTGATCTCTTTATTCACTACCTTGTCGCGCGTCAGCGAACGCCGGAGGTCGCGCTTGAAGTCGTCGATCGTAATTTTTTTCTCGGCAAGCCGCTTGTTGAACTCTTCGGCCGTGTACGGCGCCTTCGCCTCATTCAGTTTTCGATCCACTTCTTCATCGGTCGCCAGCAGTCCCAGCTTCTCCGCCCGCCGCATTAAGATTTCCGTCTCGATCAGCTCCGTCAAAATACTCAGTCGAAGGCTGACCGCCTGCTCTCCGCTTGGCTGCTGCTCTGAACCTGACGTCTGGTTGGCGTAGTATTTGTCCACTTCGCTGCGGTAGATTTTCCGGCCGTTCACTGAAGCCATCACATCTCCGCCCCCGCTGTCGTGATTGCAGGATATCGATGCAAGCAACACCGCAGCGCATACCATGACGAGCGCGCCTTGTTTCAAGCGCAAATAGTCGCGAGTTTTCAATTTCCCCCTCCCACCAGCGGCGAATTCATCTCCTTAATAAGGATGCAAGTTCGCACGCGGGCCCGAGCCTTTATTTACTTGGATGGCGACGCCGGAGTCTTCGCGTTCCCGACGCCAGCCTTATGTTCTGGGGGCGCGATACCGGCATCTGTAAGCGCCCGGTCGAGCGTCTCCCGAACTTGTTCCACAGGTACAGCACCGTCCAATTTCTGGCCATTCACAAAAAGCGTAGGAGTCGCATTCACTCCAATCGCGTCTCCCTCATCCATCGATGCGCGGACGCCTTTGTCATCCTGCGCCTTCACGCAAGCTTGCAGCTTCGTCAGGTCGAGGTTGTGCTTCTGCCCTTGTTCCACCGCCAGCTTATCGAGGGCCTCAGACTGCGCCGCTTTACCCTTCTCCCCCGTGACCGTGCGCTGGTTGGCGTGCAGGTAATCGGCGTAATCCCAATAGGCATCGCCGTTCTGTACGTTCAGACAATTCGCATCGACGGCCGCATGCACCGACCAGGGATGAATCTCTTCGAGAGGATAGTCCTTGTAAATGATGAGGATTCGATCCCCATACTCCTTCAAAATTTCCGGAAACAGTGTTGCATGCATCCGCGAGCAGAAGGGACATTCAAAATCGTCGTAGTTTACGACCACCACCTTCGCGTCCTTGTTCCCCCGCGTCGGCCGCCCCTTTACGTCGATCTTGCTCATCACTTCGGCGTACGGGTCCTTGCTCAGATCGAGCTTCGTCATCCGCAACAACGTCTTGTGATCGTGCGATAGCAGGAATTCGTACGTCTGCTTCTTTTCCGAATTGTCAAACGTGATCGTCAGCGCGTCATAGTTCGGAAATTCGCTCGCCCGCAACGATCCCAGCACGACTTTTACATCCGGAGGCAGAGCATAATGCGAGCGCACCTGCCGCTCCACCGTTTGCGCCAGATCGCCAGACAGAGTTTGACCGGATGCCGGAGCCGGAGAGGCCGAGGATGCCGAAGGAGAAGTCGGAGCGGGCTTGGCCGTAGGCGGGGCCTGAGCCGAACACCCAAGGCAAATTGCTAATAAGAACCAGAGCAACGCGACGCAACATCATGAGTACAAACCACCTGAATACGCTAGAGATGCCTGATTATCTCACGCCGCAGAGGAAGCGGCGGCCGCCGGACCGCGTCTAGGAGGCTTCGCGCCTTACTCCCCGCAGCAGTTCTTCCGCCGTCAGCAGTTGATTCATCGACCCCGATCGAAAGCCTTCAAGATCAAGGGTGACGAACTTGAATCCAAGCCCTTTGAAAATTGCAGTGAACTCGCGTGCCATCTCCTGGGTCAGCGCGCGTCCCAATTCCTCACGTGCAATCTCGATGCGCACGATGTCGCCATGATGTCGCACCCGGAATTGGCGGAATCCCAGCGCCCGCACCGCGTCTTCGCCCTGCTCGATCACTCGCAACGCTTCTGGAGTCACCGCTCTTCCATACTCCATGCGCGAAGAAAGGCACGCCGACGCCGGCTTGTCCCACACTTGCAACCCCGCTTGCTGAGCCAGTTGCCGGATGTCAGCCTTCGTCAGCCCCGCATCAAGCAGCGGCGCCAGCACATGATGATCGCGGGCAGCCTGCTGCCCCGGCCGGAAATCACCCTGATCATCCGAGTTCACCCCATACGCGATCGCGTCCAACCCCCGACCTTCGCGATATGCCTCCAGAACGGTGAACAGCTCGTCTTTGCAATGAAAGCACCTTGAGGAATCGTTCCTCACATAATCAGGATTCTCAAGTTCGCGAGTCTGCACGACCTCAATCGGAATTTCATGCTCCCGCGCGAACGCCAGCGCCTCTTCGAGCTGTGTCCGCGCCAGGCTGGCCGAATCCGCAATCACGGCCCGCATAGCATCGCCCAATACCTCATGCGCCGTCCACGCCAAAAACGCCGAGTCCACGCCTCCTGAGTAGGCCACAATCAGTCCCGGACGCTCGCCTAACAACTCGCGCAGCCGCGCTTCTTTTTCCCCAACAGTAGTTGCTGTATCCACAATCTTCATTTTTCGTGATCTATCCAATCGCCTTCGCTCTGCTAATAGAGTCGTTCCTGTCGTCTGAGGTTGCCGAATGTTCCGACATTCGCCAGCGTGAAGCTGAATCGGTATTGGTTCTCGTTCCGCACTTCTCCCAGCGCAAAGCGCCGGTACTCCAGGCTAATCCCGCAACAATCCCAGTTATAGCTCGCTTGTGCCGTCGCGTACTGCAGGTATCCCTGGTTGGCGTCAAAACCAAAGCTGCTTGCCAGGCTCAGTCCGGGCTTGTTCAGTTGTCCGTAACCCGCCAGCACCCGGAACTGGTGGTAATCGCGTTGGCTCGTCAGAATCGCCCCTGGGGTCAGCGAGTCGAGCACTCGCAAGAACGCATCGCCTCCGCCCACCGTGAACGGCCCGTAATGGTAGTTTACGAGCGCTGTGCTCGCGTT
The DNA here is from genome assembly GCA_963822545.1 of uncultured Acidobacteriaceae bacterium. GTDB lineage: Bacteria > Acidobacteriota > Terriglobia > Terriglobales > Acidobacteriaceae > Acidiflorens. The sequence continues at coordinate 1,467,080 of CAWGIB010000002.1, read as the reverse complement.
GATCCGGCCGTGCTTCAGGTCATAATCCAAATCCCACTCCGTATTTGTCCGCGGACTGGTCTCCATCCGCAATCTCGAAATGATGGGAGCAAACCGCCGCGCCTGATCCAGAAATGCCGTGCCCGTGAAATCCGCCGTGCTGGTAAAGACGTTTCGAACTCCGGGTATGAGCGCGCCACCAAACGTAGGATCGAAGAAATATTTTTGCCCGATCTCCCAGCTCAAAATCTCGCGCGGACCTGACGCGCACGGCTGCTTATCCGGCGTCGGAGGTGTTTCCCACGGAACTGCCCCTACCGGTGGCGCCCCGCCGATTGTTAATGTGCTCATCGCCGGCACGTCACAGTCGGAGGTGTCCCCATTCAGTCTCTTCGCGTAAAGGCGATTCACCACGGAGTATTCGATTTCATTCGTGTCCGTCAAAATATCGTTCTCGTCAAATCGCAGGATGTCGGCAAAATTGTTAATTCCCGTAACGTAGTCGTAGCGCACTCGCGGCTCGATTACGTGCTTCCACTTTCGCCCCAGAAATGGACGCTCAAAAATCTTTGAAATCGTTGGCGGTCGTAAATCCACCGTCGCCTCAAACGATTTACGATTCAGAGCCGCATCATCCGCCCGTCCCGTCTCAAGCGCCAGTGACGGATTGTACTGTTCCGTATAAAACGTGTCCCGCAACGTGACCGACGGCCGAAACGACCACCCGCGCCACAGCAAGGGCAACGCTAGCGACGGCGCAAGGTCGAATCGCCCAACCAGCGCAGCCGTGCGAAAACCAAGCGGGGTGGCCGATTGCGGCGACTCTCTCAATTGCAGCCCCTCCACCGCACTCTGAAACGACCAATACAGCGGCGTGTGTCCCAGTTGCCGGTCTTCGCCTGAGATAAAAAAGCTCGGTGTATGAAGGGTCCGAATCAATTCCGTTTGCGTCAGCGTCGTGCATCCCGTTACCCCGACCTCAGATTGCGGATTGCAGACTTCGAAGTTCTGGTAGCGTTCTGCCAGCGCGTTGAAGTGAAACCCATTGGTCGTGTTCGAAAGAAAAACCTGTGACCGGACTTCGGAATCGATTGCCTGTGTATATACGTCCGTAAACGCGATGCGGTAGACGAACGAACTCAGATAATCGATGTTCGCCACTCCGCGAACCGTTCCGAAGGGACGCTCAGCCTGGAACCGCGCATCCTCTCCGCCCTGGTTCTGTACCGGATTTCCAATGCCCCGGTCCACTACACCTGTGTAGTTGAAAGAAACATACGAGTCGTCACTCGGCCGCATACGAAACTGCCCCTGCTGCGCCCATCCCCGCTTCGAATAGTATTCCGCGCCCGCCGTAGCATCCGTGCTGCGATTGAACACCCAGTACACCGAATCGCCCGCAATGTATCCCTTGGTCGAAGAGTTCCCGACGCTGGGAATGAGCAGTCCACTTTGCCGCCCGTTCTTCTGAACCGGATGCGTCACGAACGGAAAATAAAATACCGGTAGTCCCATCAGCCGGAAGTTGCTGTGGTAGATCTTGGCCGTGCTATCCACGTCCACCGTGATTTCCCGTGCATTGAATTGCCACTTCGGTTTCGGCAACTCGCAGGTCGTCACCGATCCCTGCCGCACCAGATACCGCCCCGGTCCATTCTTCTCTACTATTTTTCCTGTGAAGGCGAACGGGTTTGAAGACGTCAGCACATACCGGGACCTCCGCCCTCGGAATCCGACCGTTCCGATCACATCGTAAAATTTTCCAACCTCGGTTCGGATGTTGTACGTCCCATGGCTCGCTTCAACATGCTCATCGTAGGGCCCGCCATCGAGAATGACTTGCCCCTCCAGTTCCGTGTCCCCGTCTCCGAGTTGTAGCTGATCTCGTCCGCTTGCAGAAGGTAGGTCCCATAATAGATTTCCACCTTGCCGCGCAGGTGGAACATGCTCCCATCCTTCTCCTGTTCCGCTGCACGAATTGTGACCTCCTCCATCTGACTTGCTGGGGCCGATGGCAAGGCATCCTGTCTCACTTCAGGGGGTGGCGTCTGGCTGGTTACTATCGAGGAGGCTAGAAGAACGTGACAGACCAGTGCGGCCGTGATAATGATTCGAGAGCGGGTGATCATCGCAAGCGCGCGTGCGCTCCGCCAGCCAGTCTGCCAACGGGAAGTGTTGACCTTAGCATGCGGGCGGCAGGCGAAGCAAAAGTTCCGCCTCTTGATCTCCGCAACTTGTGCCCGGCCCCGCTCTGGCTTCTGGCATTTTTCCGCGACCGCTCTCTTAACATCGCTTTAGAAGGCCGCAGTTCTCAAGATGACGGGACTTATAAATACCGCAACCAACGGAGAACCTGATCTCCCGGCTCAGCCTTGGAACGCTGCTGGACAAGCCGCCGGCGAAATTACTGCGGACGTCGATCCGAACGTCCCATCTGCTCCCGAGCCCGAAGCGTGGCGCAGCGAAGTGGCGGAGCGCCTGGCGCGCTATCGCACACGCCGTAAGCCCCGTGCCCCGCATTACCCTTCGCTTCTCCTGCCCTTCGATTCATCGGAAAGCCGCTCCCGCAACGCGGCCACGCCAGCATCCACATTGAGCACAAACACCGCGCCGCTAGATTCCAGTTTTGCAATCAGTCACACCGCTGAATACCGCGGAAGCCTCGCACGCGATCCCCGATGCGCCGATGCCCGCTCCGGCGTATCCGCCTGAACCCGCAGCCAACGTCATAGAATTCCCTCGTTCGGCCGCGATTCCTGTTTTCCATAACAACTCGCTCGCCGATCCCATTTTCGATCGGCCGCGCATCGTTGAGGCTCCGGAGGTCTTACCTCCTCCTCCCGCTCTTGGCGGCATCCTGATTGAGCCCGCTCAGGACGCGCCCGCCGATCCGCGTCTCAACGTCGACTCGCAGATCCACTCCGCATCCATCCCACGCCGCCTCCTCGCGACCTCGCTCGATGTCATCATCCTGGCGTCTGCGCTGTGTGCGTTTGTGGCCATCTTCCAGCGCTTCAACGCCATTCGCGGACCGCTCCCGCTCCTCGGCGCGAGTGCCGCCACTCTCGCCTTGCTCCTCTGGATGGCATATCAGTACCTCTTTCGTCGTCTATACCGGCTCGACCCCCGGCCTCCGCGCAGCCCGGATCAAACTCTCGCGTTTCGATGGCTCTCCCGCTCCCCGCCGGACCCGCCGGTGGCGTGTTTTGACATCTTTTCTCTCGGGTTTTCCGCTGGACTTGGTTATCTCTGGTGTTTTCTGGATCAGGATTCGCTTTGCTGGCACGACCGCATCACCCGAACTTATCTGCAAGCGACGAAATAACCTTTTCTTGCTCTGAAATCCTGCTTACACTTTCGACCTTCGATGGTAAACTCCCGCTAGTCCGCTCGGGTTTCAGGTGTCTCCACCAAACCCGGCATCCCCCAATTATTTACCGAAAACTCAAGATGTTTGGAGAGGAACTGCATGAAATTGCTTCGCACAGTCTCGATTACGTGTGTCGCCATTATGGCCGCGCTCAGCCTTGTCAGCGCCCAGACCTGGACCCCTGTGACCGCTCCCGCCACATTCTCCCCCGGCACTGCCCTCATGCTCACCGACGGCCGCGTCCTGGTGCAGGATTCTGATGCCTCCGACTGGTGGACCCTTACCCCCGATCTCACGGGCAGCTATATCAACGGCACATGGACTCAAGTTGCATCGATGCCCTCGAGCTACGGACCTCTCTACTTCGCCTCGTGCCGTATTGCCCGACGGCCGCGTTATGGTTCTCGGCGGCGAGTACAATTTCGGCGTCGGAGCATGGACCACCCTTGGCGCTTACTACAATCCACTCAAGAATGTCTGGAAACCTCTCCACGCCCCCAGCGGATGGACCTCCGTCGGCGACGCGCAGAGCGTGATCCTGCCCAACGGCACCATGATGGTCGCCAACTGCTGCAGTACTCAGGAAGCTCTGCTCGACGCCAAGACACTTACCTGGACCGCGACCGGCACCGGCAAAGCAGACGAAAACGACGAAGAAGGCTGGACCTTATTACCCAACGGTCAAGTTCTCACAGTGGATGCGAACCTCGGCAAGCCTGCATCCGAACTCTACAATCCATCGACCGGCGCGTGGACGGACGCGGGCAGCACCATCGTAGAGCTAGTTGATCTCGGGTCTCACGAGCTTGGGCCTGCTGTACTGCGTCCTGACGGCACCGTGTTGGCAACCGGCGCATCCGGCCACAACGCTGTCTATGACACCGTGACCGCCACCTGGTCCTCCGCTCCTGACTTCCCCAAGGTTAACGGCAAGCAACTCGACATCGCCGACGGACCCGCCGCCCTTCTTCCGAACGGCAATGTTCTTTGCATGACCAGCCCCGGCGTTTACAAAGCGGGAGCCGTGTTCTTCGAGTGGGATGGCAACAACTTCAATCAGACCGTCAATATTCCGAATGCCTCCGTCGATATTTCCTACTATGGCCGCATGCTGGAACTTCCCACCGGTCAGATCCTGCTCACCGATGGTTCCAGTGACGTTGAGGTCTACACTCCGACCGGAACTCCGAATCCGTCATGGGCGCCCGCGATCACCAAGGTTGCGAAAACTCTCATCCACGGCAAGAGTTCAGCATTGAGTGGAACTCAGCTAAACGGTCTCTCGCAGGGTGCTGCTTACGGCGATGATGCTCAGATGGCGAGCAACTATCCGCTGGTTCGCATTACCAACAACGCTACCGGACACGTCTTCTTTGCCCGCACCTTCAAACATAGCTCGATGGGAGTGGCAACCGGTTCGGCCATCGTCAAGACTCATTTCACCGTTCCCGCCGGAATTGAATTGGGTGCCAGCCAGTTGGAAGTCGTCACCAACGGCATCGCCTCGAATCCCGTGAACGTCACCATCCAGTGACGAGTTGCAACCTCTGTCTGGCCGGACGGCACAGCCGTCCGGCTTTCTTATGCAAACTCTTTCACATCAATTCATCAGCGTCCTGGAACCAGCGCTTGCGTTCGGAATGGTGACTTGCTCTCTCTTGTTCTGGTGTTAAACTTCGGTTGCCCCGCGCACCAAGAATGCCCCTCAACGCGAGCTTGGGGCCTGTTTCAGCCGAACTTGAACCGCCTATGCCAGCTATGAAATCCTTCCGCTTTGTCGTTGTTGTCTGCCTGCCGCTTCTCGCTACTTTCGCCACACTCGGCGCCCAAACTTGGACACCGCTCACCAACACGCCAACCTTTGCGGCCAGCACAGCTTTGCTGCTCACGGACGGTCGTGTTCTCGTTCAAGATAGTGGTGCCCGCGACTGGTGGATTCTCACACCCGATCTCACCGGCAGCTATCTCGGCGGCACTTGGAAAAGATCTGGACCACTTCCGAAGGGATATGGACCTCTCTACTACGCCTCCGCCGTTCTGCCCGATGGACGCGTGGCCATCTTAGGAGGCGAATACAACCTCGGTCATAAAGTCTGGAGTACGCTCGGCGCCATTTTCGATCCCACCACCAACAAATGGGCGTCTCTCACTGCTCCTTCTGGATGGACGACGGTTGGTGATGCCCAAAGCGTCATTCTCGCCAACGGCACTTTCATGGTCGCCGACTGCTGCACTACTCAGGAAGCGTTGCTCGACGCCACTACGCTGACGTGGACTCCCACCGGCACCGGCAAAGCCGATATCAACGACGAAGAGGGCTGGACCCTTTTGCCGAACAACAAGGTCCTCACTGTCGACACCAATTCCGGAACGTCTCTCGCCTCCGAAATTTTTGATCCCACAACCGGCTCGTGGTCCAGCGGCGGCACAACTGTGGTTGAGCTCGTAGACCAGGCTTCGAGCTGAAATCGGCCCCGCCATTCTTCGCCCCGACGGCACCGTGCTTGCTACCGGCGCCACGGGACACAACGCCATCTACAACACCGACACCGCCACTTGGTCAGCCGCTCCTGATTTTCCAAAAAACAGTCAAGGACACCAACTCGCCATCGCCGACGGCCCGGTCGCTCTCCTTCCGAACGGCAACGTTCTTTGCCTGACGGCTCCCGGCGTTTATGGCCAGGGCATTGAGTTCTTCGAGTGGGACGGCTCGAATTTCACTCCCACCGTCGCCACGCCCAACGCCGACCGTGAGTTTTCATACTTGGGCCGCATGCTTGTCCTTCCCACAGGACAGATCATGCTTACCGATGGCACAACCGATGTGGAGCTGTACACTTCGCCAGGAGTTCCAAATCCATCATGGGCTCCCGTGATCACTACCTACTCCGCCACGCTGACTCACGGAAAAGACTTCGACAATCAGCGGACTACAATTCAACGGACTCTCGCAAGGCGCCGCCTACGGAGACGACGCGCAAATGGCGACCAACTATCCGCTCGTCCGCATCACGAACACTGCTACTGGCCACATCTTCTACGCTCGCACCTACAATCCCAGTTCCATGGGCGTCGCCACCGGCTCGACCGTAGTGACAACCACCTTTCGAGTCCCGCCAAAAATAGAACGCGGCGCAAGCCAACTGGAAGTTGTAGCGAACGGCATAGCTTCCACTCCAGTAAGCATTACGATCAAATAAATGACGAATAACCCGCGGACCCGGCACGAGCCTATCCGCAAGTACACCGCTTCAGCAGCGAAGAGGCGGAGTATAGATGTAGCCGCGGCAGCGGCATAAGCCCACGCCGCAAGCCGTGGGGAAGCAAATACTCTGTTTAGCCCCAGCGGGGCGAAAGAAACCACCGCCTTTCTCGCCACGTGCACTCCGAGACTCGATATTCAAAAAAGCACTTCAATTGAAAAAGCCCCGGCCAATGGCCGGGGCTCTGAACTACGCCGCGTCCTAGCTACCCGCGACGGCTTTCCGTTCGCACTGATTGCCGCAGCAACTCTTGGCAGACGCTTTCTCCGCCCCGCCGCAACACTTGCCACCATCTTTCTTGCACTGCTTCATGCACGCCTTCATGTCCTTCCCGCCAGCGCATGCTTTCATGTCCGCACAACATGATTTGCCATCCTTCATGTCGCACTTGTCTTTCCCGCAACAACCCGCTGCATCTTTCGCGTCGGCGCTCGCATGATGGCAGCAACTCTTCGTCGTCTCTGGCGCCGCGTTCGGAGTTGCCGGATTCTCTTGCGCCCAAACCATGAATGACAACGCCAACAACATCGCAAACAATTTGAGTTTCATAAGATCTCCTTTAAGGATGAATGCACCTGTGTCAAACAGCCACATCGTGGCCGCAGAAAAAAATTGGAAGTTGAAAAATCAGGAAGGATCTAAACGCGAAGGGCCATACCAAAAACAGCAACTGGGGGACTCAATTCGACCGAAATGTCCGTAACCGCGCGCCTCGCCCTCGGTACCGGACTTGCTTCCATCCTCGCCGCGAGAACCACTCCCCTTGCCGATTCCCGCGCAACGCGCGCCGGAGCCGGTACACTTTGCGGCCCTTGTCGGAAGCAGCAGCTATGCGGATCGTCGCAGCCGGGTGCGTCGGCAAACATTGCAAGCACTTCCACCGCTTGCATCTTGTGCAATCCGGGACAGCAAGGAAGTCCGCTCGCCATCTCGACCATGCGAATGGCCCGCATGATTGTGCCCGGGCATTACCGCCATCTCGTGACCGGAACGCATGTGCCCGGTATGCATAGCGAACATCGGCGCCATCGTCATCTCGGCCCAAGCCGCAATGACCACCAGCAAAAATGCCGCAATCCCCTTCTTCGCCATACCAACTCAAGCATTACAGAACGCCGACAGCCCCCAGTGACCCAGATCACACCCAAGTGTGATCACATTCCACAGGGAACCCGGCCCCGAAGAGTCACACGAACCAACCTCCGAACTAGTTTCCGAAAGACCATTCTTCTCCGCCTCTGTGTCTCTGTGGTGAGAAATTGTTCTTCGCGAAAAACGAAAGACGAAGCACGAATGTCGACAACTAAACCAGACTCTCCAGCGCCCCCCGCAGTTCCTCAAACTCGAACCGGTATCCGCTCCCCTTCAGTTTCACCGGCTCAACCCGCTGGCTGGCCAGAAACAACTCCTTAGCCGCCGGCTCTCCAAAGACCAGCCCCAACGCAAATCCCGGCACCGGGAAGAACGCGGGCCTTCCCAGCACCGATGCCAGCACCTTCGTGAACTCCGCATTCCGCACTGGGCTCGGCGCCACCATATTCACCGCTCCCGTCAGCGACTCCGTCCGCAACGCGTGCTGCACCGCACCCGCCACATCCTCGACATGCACCCAGCTGAACCACTGCTTTCCATCGCCGATCCGTCCGCCCAGCCCCAGCTTGAAAGGAGTCAGCATCTTTTGCAGCGCCCCGCCCTTGCCGCTGAGCACAACCCCAAATCGCAGATTCACCGTCCGGATCCCCGCCTCGGCAGCGATCCGGCTCGCCGCCTCCCACTCCCGGCATACCTCCGGCAAAAATCCCTGACCGCTCGCACTCTCCTCATTCAAAACTTCCTCGCCCCGGTCGCCATAGAACCCAATCGCCGACGCGCACACGAACACCTTTGGTTTTGACTCGGCTCGCGCCAAGGCGGTAGCAAGATTCCGCGTTCCCCGCACCCGGCTCTCTCGAATCGCTTTCTTCTTTTCGTCCGTCCATCGCCCCACCACGGTTTCACCCGCAAGGTGAATCACTCCATCAAATCCGGACACAGCCGCCCCCGAAAGGCCGCCCATCTCCGCCATCGGATCCCACGAGATCTGCTCGCCCTCGACCGCACGGGCCGGCCCCCGCACCAATCGCACAACCTCCACTCCGGCTCGCTCCAAATTAGGCAGGATCGCCGCCCCAATCGGCCCCGACGCCCCACTTATCAAAACGCGTTCCATACATACGCCCCCAATCCCACTCTAACAGTCCACGGTTCCCTGCGAACTCAGCGCCCTCCGCGGTAAAGCCTTTTCCCGCCACAAAGTGAACAAAGGGTTTTCTCGGCGACCTTGGCGTCTCGGCGGTGAAATCGCGCCTCCCCTAGGGTAAAATCCATCATGGCGACGTTGCGGGAACAGATCGCAACCAACGTGCTCACGGTCACCCGCTTCCGCGAGTTAATGCGGAAGTTGCGTGAGAACCGTCCCAACGACGATCTCGATCTCGTCAAGCGCGCCTACGAATTCTCCCAGAAGCATCATGCCGGACAGCATCGCGCCTCCGGTGAGCCCTACCTCGTCCATCCCCTCGAAGTCGGCAACGTTCTCGCCGACATGAAAATGGATTGTGTCTCGGTCGCCGCCGGACTCCTCCACGACTCGGTCGAGGATACCTCCGTCACCACCGTCGAAATCCGCCAGGAATTCGGCGAGCAGGTCGCCCACATCGTCGAAGGCGTCACCAAGATCAGCAAAATCGATTTCTCCTCCCGCGAAGAAGCGCAAGCCGAAAACCTTCGCAAAATGATGCTTGCCATGGTCGACGACATCCGCGTCGTCCTCATCAAACTCGCCGACCGCCTGCACAACATGCGCACGCTCGAGCACCTCAACCCCGAGCGTCAGCAAAAAATTGCCCGCGAAACCCTCGACATCTACGCCCCCATCGCTCATCGCCTCGGCATGGGCAAAATTCGCGGCGAACTCGAAGACCTCGGCTTCAAATACGTCGACCCCATCGGATACGAACAGGTCCGCACCGCCGTCGAAGCCCGCCGCAAAGAAGGCGAAGCCTTCATGGCTCGCGTCGAAGCCACCCTCCGCGACGGCCTCAAAGAAGCCGGTATCACCGGACGCGTCGAGAGCCGCGTCAAACGCCTCTACAGCATCCACCGAAAGTTAATCCGCCAGCGCATCAGCGTCGATCAGGTCTACGACCTCTACGCCATGCGCGTCATCACCAACTCCGTTCAGGATTGCTACGCCGTCCTCGGCATCATTCATAACCTCTGGCGACCCGTCCCCGGTCGTATCAAGGACTTCATCGCCATGCCTCGCCCCAATCTTTACCAGTCCCTCCACACCTCGGTCATCACCGAAACCGGCGAGACATTCGAAATCCAGATTCGCACCGAAGAGATGCACAAGATGTGCGAGGAAGGCATCGCCGCCCACTGGAAATATAAGGACGGTCCCGTCTCCGCGCAGGACGAGCAGCGCCTCGCCTGGCTCCGTCAGGTCGTCGAGTGGCAGCGCGACGTCTCCGACCCCAACGAATTTCTATCGACTCTCAAAGTCGATCTTTACCCCGAAGAGGTTTACACCTTCACGCCGAAAGGGAAAGTTCTCGTTCTCCCGCGTGAATCTACTCCCATCGATTTCGCCTACACCATTCACACCGAAGTCGGTCACTGCTGCACCGGCGCAAAAGTGAATGGACGCATGGTCCCACTTCGACACAAACTCCATTCCGGCGACATCGTAGAAATCATCACCCAGCCCGGACACAAGCCGAGCCGCGATTGGTTAGCCATCGTCAAATCCAGCCGCGCCCGCAACAAGATCAAGCACTGGCTCAACGTTCACCAGCGCGAACGCGCCATTGAAATCGGCCGCAAGCTGATCGAAAAGGAAGCGCGCAAATATCGCATTTCGCTGAAAGACATTAAAGACGCCGACCTCCAGCGCGCGGCCAGCGATTATGGACTCGGTCGCCCCGATGACCTGATGGCCGGCATCGGCTATGGCAAATACTCGGCTCGCCAGGTGCTCGCGAAGTTCACGCCCGCGGGTGCCGAGCCCATGTCGGAGACCGAGGAGCAGGCCGCCAACCACGGCTTCACCAGCGTCGTCCGCCGCGTCTTTCGGCGGAGACTCCAATGCCATCGTAGTCAAAGGCCAGGGCGACCTTCTCGTCTATCGCGCCCGCTGTTGCAATCCAATTCGCGGCGAATCCATTGTCGGATACGTAACTCGCGGCAAGGGCATCGCCGTCCACTCCGTCAACTGTCCCAACGTAACCAACCTTCTCTACGAACCGGAGCGCCGCATCGACGTCCTCTGGGCCGGAGACAAAGAAGGACAGCCGGTCTCCTATCCGGTCAAAATTACTCTTCTCTGTGACGACCGCTTCGGAATGTTGAAACAGATCACCGCCGTCATCAGTGACACCCACACCAACATCCGCGACATTTCAGCCCGCTCCGAGAACGGCCAAGCCAACGTAGACGTAGTCCTGGAAATCGCGGACCTGAAACACCTTCAAAAAATAGTCGACGGCGTCCGCCAGATCCCCGGCGTCCACGACGTCCAAAGATTGCAGAAGATCTGACGCAAACTCTTGATTCCAGACGTCTACCCCAGGCGCTCGTCCGCGCGCGGTAAACAACACAAAGGTTCTCGTAGACGCCTGAATCTCGCATTCGAGGCAAAACCGTATGCAGCAAACTGCATGCCCGAATCCTTCCCCCCATGCCCCACCCCGTCAACTCCGTGATAACAATACTCACCAATCTTCACCCTCTTTGGCCAGACAAGTGCCCTCAACCATCGCACGACCCACTCCCTCAACATCCAAAAATTCGTTACGAGGAGAGTGTCAATGCGCGCAACAAAATTGAAAACGACAGGCGTTCTTATGCTCGGAGGAATTCTGGCGGCTCTGCTACTTGCTCTTCCCGCCAGCGCTGCCAACTGGAAGACCATGGCCGCCCTGCCTCGTCCCAACCGGCTATGCTGCCGCGGAATCCATCAACGGAGTCATCTACGTCGCCGGAGGCGCCAACGGCAGCAACAAAAACTCCGCTCTCCAATCGTTCAATCCGGAAACACAAACTTGGACGCTCCTGTCCTCCATGCCTCTTACTCTTTATCAAGGCGACGGTGCCGGAGTCATTAACAGTCAGCTCTATGTTGCAGGTGGCTGGAATGGCCCTTTGCCCACGAACACTCTTCTTCGCTACGATCCGCCGTCGAACTCATGGACGTCTCTTCCGGGCATGTCGCACCTGACCGCCTGTGGCGCGACTGGCGTCATCGACAGCAAACTCTATGTCACGACTGCCTGCAACGGTTACAACGGATATTCCAACTATCTGGATGTCTACGATCCGGTCGCCAACGCCTGGACCAGTTTGGCCGGCTCTGCCAGCGCCCACGCAGCTCCCGCCCTTGCGGCGATCAATGGCAAGCTCTACGTTGCCGGAGGTCTGGATGGCAATGGCAACTTAACCAAGATGCTCGAAGTTTTCGATCCGGCAACGAACGCCTGGACGACTTTGGCGCCTATGCCAACCGCCGTCGTGTATGCGGCCAGTGTCTCCCTCAACGGCCAACTCTACGTTCTCGGAGGCAACAACGGCTCGGGTGACGTCTCCACCATCCAGGTCTATGATCCTCACAAGAACAAGTGGAAGACTCTCGCGTCCCTGCCAGCCCCTGTCAGCGGCTCCAGCGGCGTAGTTGCCTATGGCTTGGCATTTATGGTGTCCGGCGACGGCAGCGGCACAATGAACCAGTATTCCGCATTCGCCGCCTCGATTCCTTAACCGACGATCACCTCAGGCAAATTTCAATACCAGGTATAGAATGAATGAACGCCCACTCATTCGCGAATGATGCGAGTGAGTGGGTCTCCTTATTTCTTCTTCAACCCGGTTCACAACGCGACCACCCGCGCAGCAGAGGCCCCCGGGACGCGCAGCAGAATTGGAAGTTGCGGACCTGGATTTCTTTCCTGAAGAGAAGGTCATAAGTGCGCGCCGTTGTAGCCGCACATGAATATGCGCCAAGCCAATTCGCTCGGATGGGAATCAGATTCAAAGCCTGGCGGACGGCAAAGGGTTCCTAGATCGAATCGGACGTGAATTCCACCCGGTTCCGGCCTTTGCTTTTTGCTTCGTACAAAGCGCCGTCTGCTTGCGTCAACAAGGCGTTAAACACGGCGGCCTGTGGTCCGCGAAATCCCGCAACTCCAAAACTGGCGGTGACGGATGTCTTTCTTGCCCCCAAACTCGAACTCCTCGCTCTCAAATTTTTTCCGGATGCGCTCCAGCGCCAACTGGGCTTGGGCTTTCTCAATATGCGTGAATACCATGAGAAACTCCTCTCCTCCCAGCCGCCCGCAAATATTCGATTGACGAGTGTTTGATTTCACCAACTCCGAAAATCTCTTGATCACGATGTCACCCGCATCGTGCCCATACGAATCGTTAATTCTCTTGAAATGATCAAGGTCTGCTATCGCCACCCACATCGGGAAGTCATGTCTGGCAGCTGCACTCAGTTCGCGGTCCACCCAAACATCAACCGCACGGCGGTTCGGCAACCCGGTTAAGGGATCGGTCAAAGCTAATTCTTCTAATTGGCGATTTTTAGCCTGCACCTGCCGATGCAGTTCGATCATCCTCCGGCCCACTCCCACTCGAGCCACAAGTTCGCCGGGATGAAATGGCTTCGTCAGATAGTCGTCCGCTCCCGCGGCGAGCCCTTCGATGACCTGCTCTTTATTTGTATTGCTGGTCACCAGAATCAGGTAGGCATACTGCTGCTGAAGGTCGCGCCGTATCTGCTCACACAGTTCAGGTCCGCTGAGGTCGGGCATCGTCCAATCTGTAATCACGAGATCGGGATGGTGAGCAGCGAAAACTCGCAGCGCTTCCCGGCCGTCCTTGGCGAACAAAATCGTGTATGGTTCTGCGGCAAGCGACTGCTCTACCAGTTTTCGGTAAACCGGCGAGTCATCTACAACCAGAATCTTGAACTCTTCTCGAACGTCTCCCGCGGCAACTCGAGTGCCTGCGGATTCGGCGTCAATGGTGACCTGCAAATTTCATTCTCCATCCACGGGAACTCGGGTTCTCTCGTGGCGTCTTGAACTAGTTCATCGCTGCGTCCACAACCTGAAGCAGCGCCGAACAACCGCTCTCCAAATCCAATTTGGACTTCTCGAAATAAGCCGCAGCCCCATCCTGTATGAGTCGCCCCTCGTTCCTTTGTGAGAGGCTGCTCAGCACCACAACTGGAATTTGCGCAGTGATCGGGTCGTTCTTCAGCAATCTAAGAATCTGGTCCCCGCCAAGATTTGGCAGCAACATATCCAAGAGAATTGCATCAGGCAGGCGTTCTTGCGCCAGTCGAAGAGCTTGCTCCCCGTCGTCCGTGCTCACCACGGCGTACCCCGCTTTTTTCAAAAGCCGTTCACTAGCCAATCTCAGGAATTTACTGTCTTCCACCAGCAGTATCATCTTCATGGATCGAACTCGTGCAATCCGAAAACCACACCTCGTTCGCGAATCATCTCCCTTAAGGATCAGCGGCATACACAGCCTTCTGGACGTCGCGAACGCGTTTGTAAATGAAAAAGTGTCTATTTTCTGAACACTTCCAATTTGACTGCGCCCAGTTTGGTCTGGCCGCCTCGCCGCGAAACAGTGTGGGCGCAGTAGTGTGGCGCGGGAAAATCTGCACGAAGGATACCGGCTAACTCAACAATGGATGGAGTATCCAGAGTCCCGGAGGGACGTCCAAGATGGCAGGCTTTCAGCGCCCAGAACCCACCGTGGCGATGAAGTCTCAGAGGAACGACTGCCCCCGCGCCGCGCTGCTAAGCTGCCGTCCAGCCTTCACGCGCGGAGCCTTAAGCCCAACATATTCGTAGCAAAACGTTACGAAAACGGGACAATTTCACCACAGGTTTGCCTACCCATCACACCTGCTGCTAAGTAGAATGTAGCCGTCCTGCCAATCACTGTTAAAACAAAAGCGCCATAGCAGCGGATTGCGACTCAATCATGGAGTACCTCGCATGGAGCGTATTCGATATATCACTCATCATGGCGCACAGGTCTTAAGAGTTGATTTCACTCACTGTCAAGCCGCCGAATCGGAAGCCATTGTTCTCGCAATTCCTGATTTCGTGACCTCCAAGCCGCCTGGATCGGTTCTTCTGCTGGTGGATTTTACCGGTGCCTTGCTCAGCCACGAAGCTATTCGAGCCATGCAGCAGATCGCCATTGTCAACAAACCTCACGTCAAACGAAGCGCCTGGATCGGGACAGCGACCCTTCCAGATTCTTTGCGGAGAGAATTAAGCGATTACTCACGCCGCGAATTCCCTACATTCCCAACTCTGGTCGACGCCTTGGAGTGGCTGGTGAAAGATTAAAGACATTGCAAACCATTTGTGTTCAGTTATTGGACACTCGCGCGAGATTACGTCTTCCGTAATCTACTCAGTTCCCGAATGCGCTGTGTATCTTCAATCCAAGGCCTGACACGGCCGAGTCTCCCAGACCACGTCTGACATTCTTCATTGCAAGGCCCTACTGTCTCTATGTCTTCTCCTACGATTACCGCGCCGAATATAGCTCCTTCCACCCCGCGACCAGCCAACGCTTCAACTGCCGCTGCTGCTGCGCCTGCACCGGCACCATTCTCGACCCCAGCCCTCCTGGCGGCGATGCTGAAAGCTTCGCCGAAAATCAGCGACCTTTTCTTTTCGCCAGGAAAGCCGCCTCTGGTCGAAATTAACGGGAAACTATCGCCTGCGGGAATCGCACGCGCCCTCACCAGCGCTGACACTCAGCGCATAAGCTCCGACCTGATCGGCAATCATGAGCATGCCCTTCAGAACTTGAAGGAACGCGGTTCTTGTGATGTGTCCTACAGTTTGCCTGGCGCCCATCGCTTTCGAGTCAACATCTTCATGCAGCGCGGCACATGCGCCGTCGTCATGCGCGTAATTCCCAGCAGCGTTCCGTCCTTCGAGTCGCTCAACTTACCCGCCGAGTTGGCGAAGATTGTCGGCCTGCGCAATGGAATCGTGTTGGTCACCGGTCCGACCGGCTCCGGCAAATCGTCTACCCTGGCTGCAATCATCGACAAGATCAACCAGGAACAGTCCTATCACGTGCTCACCATCGAAGATCCCATCGAGTTCCTGCATCCCCACAAGAACTGCATCGTGAATCAACGGGAATTGCACAGCGATACGCCCAGTTTTGCGCTGGCTTTGAGGGCTGCGCTCCGCCAGGCCCCCAAAGTGATTCTGGTAGGCGAGATGCGCGACAAGGAAACCATAGAAATCGCAATGGAAGCGGCCGAAACCGGTCACTTGGTGCTTTCCACTCTCCATACCATCGACGCCTCGAAGACAGTCGAGCGAATCGTGGGAGTGTTCCCCATGGCCGAACAACACACTCTTCGAAACCGCCTGGCGAAAAGCTTTCGCTACATCATTTCGCAGCGCCTCGTCCCTCGTAAGGATGGCGCCGGCCGCGTGGCCGTAATCGAAATCTTGAAATCCACTCTGCGCACTCGTGAGTATGTCGAAAAAGGCGAAATCGACGGCAAGACCTTGCTCGATGCAATGCGCGTCGGCGAACAGGAGGGCATGGAGCATTTTGACGGCGCCATCGAAAAACTCATCCGCAATGGCACCATCGATCGCGACACGGGACTCGCCTACGCCACCAACCCCGGCAATCTTCAACTCGATCTGTCGGACCTCGCAGAACCCGCCGCGGAGCCCGACCCACTCCTCGAAACCAGCGACAAGTAAACCCGCTCCAAATCACCTTTCGCGAACACCTAGCCAAGTCCCGAGGGGGCGCAACAAGAAAACCCGGTACGTAAGTGCCGAGAAAAAGAGAGTCACCAACCTGGAGTCCTGTAAGGACGACACGAAACCCGCCCACTGCTGGTTCTAGCCCGCGACGCCTACCCCCACGTTCCTTTTACCAAATCTTCAGGCATAATGCGGCTATTCGAGACCAGCCGCATGCAAATCAAGAGCCTCCACCGATTCGTCAACCAGACAGTGACCCTTCGCATGGCCGATGGCGAGACCGCCAAGGTGAAAGTGCTATTTATTGACGATGAGGACGAGAGCGTAATCGCCGAGGTTGTGCAAACCTCGCGTCCCGAACAATCTCGCGCTCCTTGTGCGGTACATACCTTCGCCGCAGAACACATCGTATCTGCCGAATTGTCCGAGTAGCTCTTCCACCTCTGCCGATTGCCCCCGAATCCGGCTGTCATCCTGAGCGCAGCAAAGCTGCTGAAGTAGTTGGCTGCTGTAACATTCCATTACACCCATTACCTGGTTGTTTCGATGGCTGCCAAGTGCCTAGGGTTCCCGGCTTTTCGAAACCTGGGACCCCACGACTCTTGGCACTTCAGAGACCCGCACAACTATCACCCTCGGTTTGTGTTCTTAGTTATTGTCCAACTTGAAGAGCCAGGAGAAGACTGCAATGGCATCTCGATTTCGGTCTGCACTTCTCGCGATTACGTTTCTCACCATCAACATGTCGACCCAGACTCTGCAGGCCCAAACAACTTCGTCGACTGCCGCCGAGCCACTCGGTGTTCCGCAACTCCCTGTTCCGCTCACCATTGTCGAAACTGCGAAGCAAACCGACAAAGCCGTGCTTCAGATCGGAGTAGGGTCGCTCCAGCTCCTCTCGATCCCAGTCGACACAGGATCCGTGGGACTCGTGCTCTTCGCCACGCCGGGTATTCCAGGAAATGAAACCTCGTGTTCGAGCCAAACCATCAGCGTCTCCTATGGAAACCCGCTGCGCGTCACCTACAGCGGCGTGATCTGCTACGGCTCGATCGACCTTGCCGGCGTCATCGCGACGCCTCGCATTCCTTTTGCCCTGCTGACATCAACGACCTTCTGCGCGCCGAACAATCAGTGCAAGACGCCGCAGCAGAACTATGCCGATGGAAACTACGGTGTTTTCGGCGTGGGCATCTCTCCCGGCGAAAAACTCCCGAATCCGCTGCGCACGCTCCCCGGGCAGTACGGGAAGCGGTTTATGTTGCGCCTGAACGCGAATGCCAGTGAGCCGAGTTCCCTGATTCTCGCGCCTCGCTGGCGTTTCGATGCTGCCGTCTTTCCGCAATTCGAGCAAACGACCGGCGCGCTGGGTCTCCCCGTCTACAACAAGGGCCAAGGATGCATCCTCGTCAACGGACAACCGACCTCCATCTGCCCCATCGTTTCGTTTGATACCGGCAATGGCGTACCCTGGCTGCACGTCAAAATTCCTCACTTGCCTACTGTGACTGGGGCCAATGGAGACATCTATGTCGCGCCCGGCACGACGATCGGCGTGACGCCGCGGTTGGGTGGACCTCCCGCGGTATTACTCGTCGCCGGCAACACCTTCGCAACGGAGTTTCGCTACGCTGACCAGAAATCGAATCTCATCAATGTCAGCATCCAGGCCTTCCTCGGGAACGACGTAATCTACGATGGCGAACAAGGAGTCATCACCATCGCTCCGACACTGGGGAATCACGACTGACGGCGGTCGCCCTCTGCTTCTAGGGCCTGAAGGCGTCGCCCGCCAGCGCTGGCTTCAGGGGTTGTGAGTGTAATTGCCTTCCATGAGAAGGCCGGTCGGAGTCAAGTGGGTTCCGTTTTTTTTGTTGGACAAGATTTTTCTTCCCGCCGAGTTGGCCACTGTCGCCATGCTTCCATCCGCACTCTCGAGGAGCGAATCATTTCGCTCGGTGCATCTTGGGCGTTCTCGGTTCAGCCGGTGCTGCTATCTGTTTGGCGCCCTGTGGTTCTGCTCGTCAGATTGGAACCTGGGCCAGGCAATTAACGCAGTCACCGGAACTCGGCTTTGGGCTTTTGATCTTTCTCTTCCTGGACGATTTTGACTTTGTTTTTCTTCGTTGTTTTATGCAGCTGTCGCCACGGTCGTTCGGTTGCTGTTGTGCAATGGTTCGTACACTTCGCCGCTTACAGGTGATGCAGTAACACGGCCAGCTTTCTTGCGGTCGCCACGATGGCTCGTTTCTTTCCGCTCTTCCCCCCGCGTTCCGCCAGCCTAGTCCCCAGGCCGGATAGTCGGCCTCACATGGACTCACCCTGTAAGCTACGGAACCGAGCAGGATGAGCGCAGGTCGCTGTGGTTGTTCGATTTGTTCTTGCCCAGTTTTGGTCTGATTGCCCTCGGAGAGATTATTAGCATTTACAAGCTGGATGATTACTCAGGTCTCCGCGCCCGCCTCAGACTGCCATGGAATCACAAGTGGGGGCCGTAGTCGTTCGTGGTTGTTGAAAGATCGCCATTACACTCACAACCTGCCCCCTTGGGGTTTGGGGTTTTGAGTGAAATGGCCTTGGCTACAACAGTCATCGGCCACTCAGCTTGAACCTCGCAACGTTGAATCAATAGCTCCAGCTGACGAGTGCCCAAATCGCAACATCCAGCCGGAGATGACAAGGGACATCCAAGCGAGCCATGTTCTTCGTTCAATCAACACCCACGTCAGTGCCGCGAATCCGGCTATCGCAGCAAGCAACAAGCCAACAAGTTCGTATCGGAAATCGTCTACGGCACGCCGCTGCATCTGTTCGATCTGGAGTAGACCCCAAACTCCCCCAAACGCCGATGCTGTGCTAAACAGCATTGCTACCACCACGGTTATGTGGCGAAGTTGGTCACGGCGGTGCGTGACAAGCACAAACCACTCCACAACGGCAGCAAAAAGCGGCACTCCGAAAATCGCCCACCAGATCATGATCATTAGGAGCTTTCGATCTTGCTGGATAGTATCGAGTTTGCGAGGCCATTGCCAGTGTGGTTGTCGTAACATCCCCATTACACTCATTGACGCCCTCCGACCGAACTTAGATGTTCCGACTCTGCGATAATTCCTCATCGCGCCCGACGATATCGGCCCTCGGAGCGCACACGAATCTTCGCCGGATGCGTCTATTCTCTTGCTCACGACCCTGCCCGCGCCTAAGCGCGATACGCTCCAAGCTCGAGGCCAGATATTGCTTATTGCTTTAAGTTCATTTCAAAGATCGGGGATGGACATCTATGAAACCGAGCAAACTCGCGCGTTTGTCGTTATTGCTTTTCGCAATGCTGCCAGCCGCCCTTCACGCTCAAACAACCGCGAATCCCGCGAACCTTCCCAATCGTGATGGTTCTCACGACTTTGACTTCCTGATAGCCAATTGGAAAGCACACGTCCGCCGCCTTCCGGACCGCCTCAACAATTCCGATACATGGGTCGAGTACAACGGCATCTCGAACCACAAGAAACTCCTCGACAGCAATGCCAACTTCGAAGAGTTCGATGTCACGAGCACGGACAAAAAACTCCGCATCAAGGCGCAGACGCTCCGGCTCTACAACCCCACATCGCATCAGTGGAGTATTTATCTGGTCGACTTGGATAACGGAACTCTGGACGCGCCGCCCGTGGTTGGGCACTTTACCGGCAATCGCGGCGAGTTTTTTCATCAGGAAGACTTGAAGGGTAGAGTGATTCTGGTGCGCTATGTTTGGCTCAACATCTCTCCCACCTCAGCGCGCATGGAGCAGTCGTACTCCCCTGATGGCGGAAAGACGTGGGAAGTAAACTGGATTTGTGAGCTTTCAAGATAGCGAGCGGAAACTGGTCATGGTTTGCGCCGCCAGGTCGATGACTGTTATTGCCTGATAACAGCGGGTGAAGTTACATTCCGGTTTTTCGTCACTCACCAAGGAACTCTCGCGAGAGGAGTTTGATTCCGGGAGTCCCCACACGCAGGAGAGACCTGTTCGTGATCTCCGTGTGTCCGCTTGTGCTTTCCCTCTCAGCAGCATTCTAAAATGCGGTATATGTCCCTTGAGCGCAGCCTGGATCTCAACCTCTGGAAGAAGCACCTCGGTCATGTGCCTGATGAAGTATGGGAGCAACTTGAAATCGAGACCCTCGTTCTGGCCGATAACGACCTGACCGAAATACCAGCTAAGATTGGTGGCCTAAAGCATCTTCGTATGCTTGACTTGGGGCATAACGCTCTGACGCAAATACCAAAGGAGCTAGGCGAACTGACTGGCTTAGATTTTCTATATCTCCACGACAATCGCCTTGCCAAACTGCCTGACTCGCTGAGTCATCTGAAAGCGCTGCGTTATCTGAACATCAGCGAAAACATCTTTCAGGAATTCCCGAATGCTGTATGCGGCATGAAGGGCTTGATTGAACTCCGAGCGACCGATAATCAACTATCGAGTCTTCCAAATTGCCTTGCGAACCTAACGCGGCTGCGAGAGCTGCATCTTAGGAATAACCAGTTCACCACCTTGCCGGAGTCGGTTCGTGACTTGTCAGAGCTTCGTCAAATTGATCTTCGAGGTAACCCGCTCACGTCTTTACCTCGCGCGCTGGCCGGACTGCAAAAACTTGAAAAACTCGATCTGCGCTGGATCACGACCATAGAGCTCCCTTCGTGGGTTGAAGATCTTGAGGCAAGAGGATGTGCTGTGTACAAGTGATGGTTGACCTTAGCGTCGCCATTACACTCATTGACCCGCCGCAGTCAATTCTCAATGACTCATAATGCCTGTTTACAACAGCCACTCAAAACATTTTGAGTTGTATTACGTCTAATGTTCACATGTTGTCTGGTGAAACTCGTGAATTCAGCGATGAATTTGCGGCACAGGAACTGGACCAGGTGCATCCGCAGGATGCGCGTATTACTATCTCGTTGCGAAAAAGGAGTCAACCATGCAAATCCATAAGCGCCTGGCAGTAACGGTATGGATGATTCTCGGCCTAATGGCGTCCGGGCTATCTGTCGCCCAGTCCCCCCAGGGTTCGGGAGCAGAGAAAGATCATGCAGAAAGTGCGGTGCCGGGACTGCATGACTTCGATTTTTTATTCGGACGCTGGCAAGTCCATCATCGAAAGCTGAAGCATCGCCTCGTCAACAGTCACGAGTGGATCGAATTCGAAGGGACATTATTCTGCCAGCCACTGATGGGTGGCTACGCTAACGTCGACGACACCGTGTTCGAAGTTCCGGGCGGCACTTACCGCGGCGTAGCTCCCCGATCGTTCGACGCCAAGACGGGACAATGGTCGATCTGGTGGATGGACAGCAGGAAGCCGCAAGCGCCCATAGGCCCGCCCGTGATAGGCAGCTTCCACAATGGCGTAGGAACGTTCTATGCGAACGACGATACCGAAGACGGGAAACCAGTCCACACACGGTTCATCTGGTCCGAGATCACGCCCACCTCAGGTCACTGGGAGCAGGCTGAATCACAGGACGGTGGTAAAACGTGGGAAACGAATTGGATCCAGGACCTCAAACGAGTGCAATAGCCGGCTCTTCAGAGTTCTTGGCGATGATCTCACCCCGCGTGGAAAGATAAAGCGATGGCGGAGCTCAAATCGCCGATCCAGATCCGATTTGTGAGACTCCGAAGGTGATCATTCGCACCGCTAGCTCTTGCATCAGCTCAGTTGGCGAAAAATCGGCTTGAATTAAGGCTATTCCTTGGGAAGATCGATCATGACGACCTGCGAGTTTTCGCGTAAGCGGTCGAAGACGATTTGTTTCCCGTCGCTGGTGATATCGAAGGTCCGCATGGCGGCACGGTTTTGCAGCCGGGTGAGTGGGCGCGACTTCATGGAGGCGAGATCGAGTAGCCAGAAGTCCTGTGATGCGAGCAGTCCCTGCATGTAGATCAGGCTCTTGCCATCAGGCAAGAAGCGCACGTGCTCGCCCAAGCGCCGCAAGCTGATATGGGGCAATTCGACGCTGGTTCCGTCCGGACGTACGGCCAGAAGCGGAGCGAAGGTGCTCACATTGGTACCCGCATATACGATCAGGCTTCCATCCGGCGACCAGACTGGATTGAGTGCCGGCCCGCTGACCAAGCGAACTAGCGATCCGCCCTCCAACGGAATCTTGAAAAGCCCGGGACCGGTGGCGTCGCTGCCACCAGTGACGATCCATCTGCCATCGGGCGACCAGCAGCTCGAACCCTGGGCGACAATTCCCTCCGCGATGGGCTGGAGTTCGGCGCCGTCTGAAGAGAGGACATGCAGTTGGCGTTTCCCGCTCCGCCGCAGCACAATGGCCACGCGACCTCCATCCGGCGAAACAGCGGGCGTCTCCAGCAACGCGCCATCGGCACCCTTCCAGATCTCAGTCGCCTGCCCGTCCCGAAGGCGCCACAGTCCGTCGCCCGTCCCCAGGGAAGACAAATAAAACAGCGACGAGCCAGCAAAACGGGGTGCAAGGGCACGGACGTTCGGCACTGTAAACGGTTTTACGTCGCGTTCTTCGGCGACGCGATCAAGAATCGGAACAGTCCAAAGTCCCGCGACGGGATTGCTGATGGTGGCCACCAGCTTATGGCCGTCTGCGCTGGCTTGCACGGATGTATATTGCTCGAGTCCGATGCTCGCGCGCCGCGAATCCTTGCGTTTCAGATCAAACGCCCACAGCCATGGTCCTGAGCCGTCCTCGTCCCGCGCCACGTAGAACACTGTGCGGTTGCCCACCGGCGTGGGATAAGCGACGTCTGTATTGCGTTGAGTGAGGCGCTCTGGATTCCCGCCGGCCGGGTCGATGCGCCATAAATCCATCTCCTTCGTCGCCGGTGTCCCATGCACGAAATAGATCCAACGGCCGTCAGGCGACCAAGTTGGAAAATGGTTGTGAAGTCCCGGCCGGTCCCCAAATATCCGCCGCGCATTGGCGCCAGTGCGGTCCGCCACGAACATGGGGTCGCCCTTACCGAAGGTATGATAGACAATCCGCTCGCCGTCCGGTGACCAAGCCAGGTTGGCAGCCTCCTCGCTGAGGAAATTACGCGGCGTACCTCCCGTCAGGGGCATCAGCCGCAGCCGCATCCCCACATCACCACCGCCGACCCAAATCTCCGAGCCGTCGCCCGAAAAACCCACATTTCGTAAGGGCCCAGGTAACGGGCCCGCCTTCCCCTGTGTCAGGTTAGTGAGATGTCCGGTACCCTACCTGGGTGAGCCATACATCGAAGGGGCCGTCATGATCGGAGACAAAAGCCACGAACCTGCCGTCTGGCGAGATCGCGGCCTCAACACTTTCGAAGTCAGTCACGCGCGTGAAATGCGCTTTTTCGAGCGGGTTGGCCGGTGCAGCCGCCGGCCGAAGCATTTCCCAGACCGCAGTTCCCATCAGCAATGCAGCGGCTATGACCCACGGCAGCCACGCACGCCTTGACTTCGGTTGCGGCAAACTCTTCGCAGTCGGTTCGACGTTCCGCTCAGCGATTCAATGGCAAACGCCAGATCACTCGCCGACTGAAATCGCCGCTCGACATTCTTTTCCAAGCATCGCGCAAGAACCCGTTGCAGTTCCAGTGGACCTTGCCAGCCGGTAACGTCAAGCGCAGGTGGATCTTCGCGCAAAATTGCGGTCATCGTTTCCGCGGACGTCTCGCGTTTGAAGGCGCGTTTGCCGGCGAGCATCTCGTACAACACTGCACCGAAACTGAAAATGTCCGATCGCGGATCGATCGGTTCGCCCCGTACCTGCTCCGGCGACATGTAGCCGACGGTGCCCATCACCATACCCGGCAAAGTCACCGGACTCGTTAGCGTCACTGCAGTTTCGTGGCTTTCCTCCGGCCTCACCAGCTTCGCCAAACCGAAATCCAGCACTTTAATCCGTCCATCACGAGTGATAAACACGTTCTCCGGTTTCAGATCCCGGTGCACGATTCCTTTCTCGTGTGCCGCCGCCAGTCCCTGCGCGATGCCGAGGGCGTATTCGACCGCGCGCCGCACCGGCAGCGGCCCTGATACGAGCTTCTCCCGCAGTGTTTGTCCTTCAAGAAATTCGCTGACCAAAAACGGCGCACCGTCGTGCACACCAATGTCATGGATTCCCAGGATGTTCGGATGGTTCAGCGCCGCAATCGTGCGCGCTTCCTGTTCGAAACGCCGGAGGCGGTCGGCATCATTCGCCAGCGCCGCTGGCAGCACTTTGATCGCGACATCACGCCCGAGCCGCGTGTCGCGTGCGCGGTACACCTCGCCCATGCCGCCGGCCCCTACTGGCGATACGATCTCGTACGGCCCGAGTTTGGTACCCGAGGTAAGCGCCATTGATGCGCGCAATTATAGCCCGTACGCATTGCAGAGGATGCGTATTGATTCGGAGGGTTGGTCGGCTAACCGGAAGCTAAAGCGAGTCTACCGATTGGTGGGCAAGTGTCTCAATTGATGTTAAATCTCTATTACACTCAGAGCCCTCGGCTTGAGGGCTGACTGATGGTCAATGAGTGTAATTGCCTTCCATGAGAAGGCCGGTCGGAGTCAAGTGGGTTCCGTGTTTTTTTGTTGGACAAGATTTTTCTTCCCGCCGAGTTGGCCACTGTCGCCATGCTTCCATCCGCACTCTCGAGGAGCGAATCATTTCGCTCGGTGCATGTTGGGCGTTCTCGGTTCAGCCGGTGCTGCTATCTGTTTGGCGCCCTGTGGTTCTGCTCGTCAGAGTGGAACCTGGGCCAGGCAATTAACGCAGTCACCGGAACTCGGCTTTGGGCTTTTGATCTTTCTCTTCCTGGACGATTTTGACTTTGTTTTTCTTCGTTGTTTTATGCAGCTGTCGCCACGGTCGTTCGGTTGCTGTTGTGCAATGGTTCGTACACTTCGCCGCTCACCCACAGGTGATGCAGTAACACGGCCAGCTTTCTTGCGGTCGCCACGATGGCTCGTTTCTTCCCGCTCTTCCCCCCGCGTTCGGCCAGTCTCAGTCCCCAGCGCCTGAGGTCACAGTCGATGCCGAACGGCCCCAAGATGTGTTGCGCTCCTTGCACCAGCAGTGTTCGCAGATAAGGATCGCCTTCTTTGCTGATATGCAGCTGCGGTTCGCTCTGTCCCGAGTTTCGTCGTCCCGGCTGCAATCCCAGATAACATCCGACATCCCGGCTCTTCGGAAAGCGATGCGGATCTTCCAGTGTCAGCATGAAGGTCAACGCGATCAGCGTGCCCACGCCCTTGATCTGCTTCAGCAGCGCCACCTGCGGATAACTCTGCTGCGCCAACTTCTCGATGCGCTCGTTGGATTCCACGATGCGCTCGCTCAGCGACTCGATTGCGTTCAGCAGCGGCTCTAGCGCCGTCTGCAGTTCCGGACTCAAGCCTTCGGCTTTCTCCGGATTCATATTGCGCACGTTGCATCCCCGCAAGCGTTCGCCGTAAGACTTCGCCAGCCCGCGAGCCGTGTTCACCAGCGCGGTGCGTGCCCGCACCAGCCCGGCACGCGCTCGAATCGTCATGAGATCGGCTTGTGCCTGCGCGCTGCGATGCTTCACCGGACAGAGCAACTCCGGATCGATCCGCGCCAGTCGCGCCAGTGTCTGCGCATCCAGCCGATCGTCTTTCTTCCGGCTCTCTCCAATCAGCCGTACCTTGCGCGCATTGGCCACGATCACTGCATGCCCCAACTCGCTGAGCAAGCGACTGATCCAGGGCGAATGCGTCCCGATTTCCAGCGCGATCCGGCTGTGCGGCATGGCGCTGAAAACTTCGCGCAACGCTGTCGCGTTCGTGCGGATCCGCTGCTCCCGCTGTATCTCGCCCGATTCGTCCAGCACGCAATACCAACTGTTGCGATCGCCCAGATCGAGTCCGATGGTCAGTTTCGCTGCGAAATATTCTTCCTCGCCTTCTGCGCCGGTGCTAACCTTCTTCATTGCCGGTCTCCTTTATCTCTTGTGCTCAAAGCACGTCGATAACTTGGGAGCGTACACCGCATCCCGTCCGGAGACCGGCCTTCTCATCCCATCTGATTTCGTCAACAGGGACTCCGAGCGCCAAGTTGGATAGACTGTTGGGTTATGGGTCGAAAAGTCTTCGTCCTTCATTCCACCCTTACTCCGATTGCAGTTGGTGACGCCTTGCGGCGTTCGATTGACGAACAGCGATGGACGCCGTTCTCCCTGTCCGGCTACAAAGGCAAACTTCCGCTTCTGGGAGAGGTTGGCGAGAATACGTTCGAAGTGCAGAAGCGCAAATATTACCGGAATGACTTCGCTGGGCGGTTCTATGGTCGATTTGCGTCTGAACTGGGTGGAACCAGAATCGAAGGCTACTTCGATTATCCCCGTTGGGCGAGATACTTCATGCGGATTTGGCTTGGCTTCGCCGTGTTGGTGGGCACGCCCATTTTTGTCGGGACATTGAGGGACATGATTAAGGGTAGCAACTACATGAGCGGCGACAAGTGGGTCGGGCTGATAGTACCAACGGCGCTAGTGCTGTTCGGAACCGGTGCTCCCGAAGGTTGGTCGTCTACTTGGGAAAAGCGACGAGCGGTTTATGTTGGAACACATCCAAAACACGCTCGCTGCACGCATCGAGTAGCCCGAGTCAGGATTCGAGGATGGCCCGGACTGCTGATGATGCTGGCGTAATATCTCCATTACACTCATTGACCCGAGCGTGGGCGCTCTGACTTTAATTGCCTGATTTCGTGTAATCGCCCGTTAACCACATTTATCGATCTTCCTTCGCTGAATGATAAAGTGTCCAGATGCGACCAAACCGATCCGTGCCACCTTGTGTCGTAATTCCTGTGCTCATTTACCCCGACCCTGGCGCAGCGGCCGATTGGCTGTCAAAAGCTTTTGGCTTCACCATCCGTCTCCGCATCGCCAATCATCGCATCCAGATGAAAGCTGGCGAGGGCTGCTTCACTCTCGCCGAAGGCAACGTGATACCCAATAACTCGCACATCGTTCAGGTCCGCATCGAGGATGCTGAAGGTCACTGCGAGCGAGCGCGACAGAACGGCGCCATCATCCTGACGGAACCCCAGGACCAACCCTATGGCGAGCGCCAATACAACGCTCAGGACTTTTCCGGACACCGCTGGGACTTTACCGAAACCATTACCGATGTCGCCCCCGAAGAATGGAGCGGTGGCGCATTTCATCTTGAGTAACTCGATTCCGAGCCTTTTTCCGAATACTTAATCGTCTCTATCGACAGAACCGCCTATAGGCACTTTGACGGTTTTAGAAGTCAAGCATCCGTTCGACTTGCGCGTAAACTGTATCCGATCAAAACACCGACACTGCACCAACTAAACCTTTCTGGAGGAAACTCGTGATCGCTCGTTACTTGCTGCCATTGCTGCTCGTTCCTATGATGTTGTCCGCTCAGCAGACTCCCCGGTTGCATTTGAATTCGAAGGTCGCGCAGGAACGGCATCTGCCATTCAGCAGCGGAGTCGTGGTCGGGAATACTCTTTACCTGTCCGGCATGACTGGAGTCGATCCCTCCACCAAAGGCCCGGTGACTCCCGAGGAAGAAGCTCGCCTGGTCATGAACCAGCTGAAACAAGTCGTCGAACAGGCAGGCATGACCATGGACGACGTCGTCTCGCTCCAGGTGTTCTGTACCGATTTGTCGAATTACGACGCGTTCAACGGCGTCTACAAAACATACTTTCACGGAGATTATCCAGCCCGCGCCTTCCTTGGAGCTATCGACGCTGCTCTTCGGCGCCCGCTACGAAGTAATGGGAATTGCCGTTCGCTCCGGAAACGGGCCTTCCCCGCAAAAGTGATCTTGAAAAGACAGGCTTCGCAGCGTCATCTGCGAACGCCCACAAATCACAAACTGGGCGCGCCGCCGTCACTGACTTAGCGTTCGACGGGCGGCGAAAATAGTGATCGCTTGTGGCTGGGGGTCGATGTGCGCCAACTTCAAACGGCTCTCGGGAAGCGCTCTAGCCCGAATCGCTAGTAATAAATAAATTGAAGGCGATCCCGGCACCTAGCTGCGCTCCCCGAAAGGATGAACGCACCAAAAAGGTCTATATGTTATTGATTAATAAATACTTTACTGCTAAGTCCTTATTTTTCAAAGACCAAGACTGATGCTACCACTCAAGTCTTTGATTCTAAAAGACCGGACATTGGGGGGGTGGAGGTGGAGGGGAACGTCAATGGCACGACCTCAAGACCCAAAATCGTAAGCGATCATCGGCAAATGGCTTGGTATCCCGGCGCGGATTGACGGGTTAGAGACTGGTCCTTGCTTGCGACCATCCCTACCTCCTTTTCCGGTATCATAAAGGTACATTCTTTCCGGAGGGGTAATGGCTGTACCTGTTTCCCAGATGTGGACGGTGGCGACTTATGTCTTGCGCCAGAAACTCGCAGGCAACAAGCGCTACCCGCTCGTCCTGATGCTCGAACCGCTCTTCCGCTGCAACCTCGCTTGCGCTGGCTGCGGAAAGATCCAGTACCCGGCCCACATCCTGAAAACCGATCTCTCGCCTGAAGACTGCTTCAAAGCCGTCGATGAGTGCGGAGCGCCGATGGTTTCGATCCCGGGCGGCGAACCGCTCATGCATCCCGAGATCGACAAAATCGTCGAGGGCCTGGTCGCGCGTAAAAAATATATTTACCTCTGCACCAACGCTCTGCTGCTGAAGGAAAAACTGCACCTGTTCAAGCCGAGCAAGTACCTGAGTTTCTCTGTTCACGTGGACGGACAGAAGGAGCATCACGACTTTTCGGTCTGCCGCGAAGGTGGATACGAAATCGCGCTCGATGGCATTCGCGCCGCCATTGATGCGGGTTTCCGCGTTACGACTAACACGACCTTGTTCGACGGCGCAGACCCGAACAGCGTCCGCCAATTCTTCGACGAGATGATGGAAGTCGGCGTCGAGAGCATGATGGTCTCGCCCGGATATTCCTACGACAAGGCTCCCGACCAGAAGCACTTCATGGGACGCGCCCGCACGCGCCGTTTATTCCGCGCGATGCTTTCGAATCGCAAGAAGACGTGGCGCTTCAACCAGTCGCCGCTCTTCCTCGAATATCTGATGGGCAAGCGCAACTACAAGTGCACGCCCTGGGGAATGCCGACCTACAACATCTTTGGATGGCAGAAGCCTTGTTACCTTCTGCAGGACGGCTACGCCGAGTCGTACAAAGAACTGATGGAAACGACGGAGTGGGCGAGCTACGGCACCGAGTCAGGCAATCCGCAGTGCGCGAATTGCATGGTGCATTGCGGCTACGAGCCTTCATCCGTCGACGATACCTTCGGATCGCTACGCGGATTTGCCGATACGGTCAAAGCCACGTTCTCACTCTATCCCGACAAAGACGCGCTCGACGATCTGAGCCGCGAAGTGCGTCCCGTGCATTCTTACAATCCGCTGGTACAGATTGCAGCCCCATCCGCGCACGCTTCCGCGCCGGAAGAAACACACGCATGAGCGGTCGCGAACACGGACACGAGCCGCCTCCTCATCACGCCGTTCCGCCTGTAGCTTCCGATCAACCCATCGGAACGGTGCAGCAGCACTCGGATGAACTCGAAGTAGTTCCCGGCTTCGAGCGAGAAAATCTTCAAGGGTGGATTCCGCAACTCGCGACCGAAGCCGACATTCGCGCGGTCATCGAAAAGGCGTTTGATTATCGCGGTGATGTCACCATCATCAGAAAAGACAATTCGCAAGTCACTGGATACCTCTTCGACCGCCGCATCGGCAAGACTCTCAATGATTCCGTCGTTCGCCTGATCCTACCTTCAGGCAGCGAACGTCCTTCCATTCCGTACTCCGAAATCGCAGGCCATCGCCTTCACCGGACGCGACACCGCTGCCGGAAAAAGCTACGAAGCCTGGGTAAAGAAATATTGGGAGAAGCGCGAAAAGGGCGAGAAGAATATCTCGATCGAGCCGGAAGCGCTGGAGTAAGCGCTCCATCCTCCACGATGGTCCTACTGTTCGTAAGCTCCCATGTTGATCTGTCCGCTGCCGTTCACCCGCGCATTACCCGCAAAGTCTGTATCTCCGTAGATTGAGCTACTGCTGCCACAGTACCCGACAGTGCAGGTGAGGTTGGTGCTGCCGGCGTTGATTGCCGGCGAACCGGACGCAAGGTCAAAGTTTGGGCTGGTCAGGCTGATGTAGCCGGGGTTGGCGACGAAGGAGTTCCGGTCTTCGCCGATGCTGTTTTGGTACGCGACGAAGCTGGAAAAGTTCGATTTCTTGTTGTATGCAATCGATGTTCCGCGCTTGTATCCGGCAGCCGAGTAGTACAAGTTCCAGTTGAGCGTCGGCGTGGAGCCCTTCCTTATTCCGTAGACCCAGACGTTCTGTTTGCCCGCGTAGACGATGTTGTTTTCAAAAATGTTGGACGCATCGGCGCGGTATTGAACCTGGAATTCGCCTCCGCCGTTTTTCGTGTTGTTGTTGTAAAGACTGTTGTTGACGATCACGACGTGATCGCTGCTGCCGCACCCGTGATCTCCCCGGGTGCAATTGCCATAGCCGCCGATCGATATGCCGACGGTATAGGCATCGTAGAAAATATTGTTTCGCACGGTGACGTAGCTGCCGTTCAAGCCTCCATGCTCGGCGGCCACTTCGATGTTGAGGTCGCACTTGTATACCAGGTTTCGCTCGAAAACCACGTTCTGGCAGCCGTCGCAATAGAGGCCGTCGGCATCGTAGGAATTGCCTTCGCCGGGATTCCTGATTCCGCTGATTTTGTAGATTGTGTTGCCGCTCACTTCTCCGTAGGAGGCGCGGTCATGTCCGGAAGGACCGACACCCTCGCCACCGATTGCGTCGAATCCGATGTTGTCGTTGTCGTGGATGACGTTGTTGTTGACGGTAAAGTAGGTCACGTTCCCGTCGACATTTACAGACTCGCTGCTTCCCGTCTTCAGATTGTGCACCTGGTTGCCGCTGATTGTGATTTGCGTGATGGGCGCTGTCTCCGTGCCGTACACAGCAATCCCGAACGCGTTGCCCGTTTTCTCAACTCCTGTCGTGATGTTGTGTACGTCGTTGTTCAGCAACTGCACTCCCGTTCCTGAGCCAGTCACCCAAATGCCGGCGGGGACAAGGTTGGCGCTCTTGGTGGTGTAGTTGCGGATTTCAAATCCTTCGATCGTGAGGTAACTCTGGCCCACGATGTTGATAAGACCTTGAGTACCGGTTACACCTAGTCCCGTACCGTCGATGATTGGAGCTTGTTCCGGATAGTTGGCAAACGTGATGGGATTCGAAGCCGTGCCCGAGGACGGGAAATTGACCGATTCGTGGTACAGGCCGGATTCAACATAGACGGTCGCTCCCGCCGTGACTGAATTTGCGGCGTGCTGGATCGTCAACCAGGGAGAAGTGATGCTGCCGGAGTTGCTGTCACTCCCATTTTTTGCGACGTAAAAGACACCAGGCTGCGCTGACAGCGAAGAGGGAAACGTCAAACAAAACAAAAATAATGCTGAGAACCAGCGCTTCACGGCGACCTCCGTATCCCTAGAGGGGGACCCTTTAGCCGGGCCAGCTTAAATAAAGCGGCTAGAGCTTTCGACAACATAGGGTGCTTTCGTTTTATTGTCAATAGTATTGATTTGTTTCGATTGAATGCTTAAGGCAAGCAAAAAGAAAGATCGCGCAGGTTTTCGACACACGCGAGAAGCAACGAATTTCGTCACGCTCGTGCCAGCCTGCCGCGCGCCACGTCCGCGTTCAGCTTATCTTACGAGAGGCATGCCACTCGTATTGGTTCATGTAAGCACGCGCGGAATCGGCCAATTCCACTGCGATCGTATCGGCTATTTTGGCGATGTCGGGAAGCAGATTACTGATGTCGAGGATGCGGAAATTATCTCGCAGACACTCGGCGATGACATCTTGGAGAAGTTGGGCCTCCACGATGAGCATCGGAATGGAATAGCCCTGATGATAGCGAAGCGTGCCATGACGCTCAGCCGCGTTCTGCCGCTCATCAACTTCTACCGCGTGGCCGCAAGCATGCGCAATCGCCTCGTCCAGTAAGTCGGGAACGTGATCTTTGCGTTCTGACTCGCTTAGAGTTACCACCATCAGGCTTGGTTTCGAATTCACGCGTTCCAGCCACTGCGCAATCACCAGTTCTTTATTATCTCTAACAACATCAGGGGCTCTTTTACTCGCGAGCGATACACCGGGCTGTCCGTGGCGTGCAGTTTGCTCGGAATGATTTGTGGGCATTCCGGAAGTCTGAATCCGCGGGTTTTTACGTTGTTTTCTCACAACCATAAGACCGGATTGGATGCGCCCCACAGACAGAGGGTGGGCTAAGCCGAGAAGCGGGGACTTTCCCGTAAAATGTTCTTTATGCTAGTACTTGCGTCTGCCTCGCCGCGTCGTCAGGAACTTTTGCACAAGGCTGGCATCTCTTTTGAAGTGCAACCCGCAAATGTCCCAGAAGATCCGCTTCCGGCAGAGACCGCGAAGGATTGCGCAGAACGCCTTGCACGCGATAAAGCTCTGGCCATCGCAAAACAGCGCCCGAACGACGCCGTTCTGGGAGCAGACACAGTCGTCGTCATCGACAACCAGATTCTCGGTAAACCTGTCGATGTTGCCGACGCTCAGAAAATGCTCTCCATGCTTTCCGGTCGCGAACACGAAGTCATCACCGGAGTGTGCCTTGTGGCCGGAGGCAAGACTGTCCTATCGAGTGAAACGACTTCGGTCACGATGTACGAAATCTCTCCTGAAGAAATAACGCCGATTATGTAGCGAGTCGGCGAACCGATGGACAAAGCAGGCGCCTACGCCATTCAGGGCATCGCTTCCCGATGGATTCCTCGGATTGAAGGGGATTACAGCAACGTGGTGGGATTGCCGGTTGCGTTGGTGTATCGAATGTTGCGACAGGCCGGATTAAAGTGACCATCTAGGTGCGGACACGAGTTGTCCGCACAGTTTGCAGATTCCCGCAGAACTACGACTTCTTCTCGCTATCCTTCTTCTCGTCTCCCTCTTTTACTGCCGACTTGAAGTTGCGGATGCCTTCGCCCAGACCTTTACCCAAGTCGGCAAATTTACTTGGGCCAAAAAGCAAGAGCGCGATGCCCACGATCAACAGGATATGCAGCGGCTGGAATAGACCCTCACCCATGACTTCCTCCAATACAACCTGCGACGAAAAGCGCTGAATTCAGCGTTCCCCTGGCCCCGTTACGAGCGCGCCATCGCTGCGCGCCTTATACCAAGGATCTCGATTTCAATTCTAGGTTAGTGTAGAACCCGCGTCAAAGTACGCCCGTACTCGCTATCACCAAGATACGTGATTTGGATCACAGGGCTTCGATCAACCCCGCCAGGAGCGCGGCCCGGCGAGGCAATTCAGAAATCAATATGTGCTCGTGAGTGGCATGCGCGCCGTCGCCAACCCCGCCCAGGCCATCAAGAGTCGGTATCCCCAATCCTGCCGTGAAGTTACCGTCGGAGCCGCCTCCGACGGCCGCCTCGGTCAGTCTCCAACCCAAATCGCGGGCAACGCCGAAGGCCATCATGTAGAGTGCCGCCACCCCTCCGGTACGCTCCATCGGAGGTCGATTGATACCGCCCGTAATCTCAAGTTTGCACCGGCGATCGAAAAGACGCAGACCGCTGATCTGTTTCTCGATTTTGGCCCCGTCCTTCATTCGTGCGATCCGGACATCGACGCGTGCGGTGGCTTCGGCCGGAACCACGTTGGTTCGGGAACCGCCGCTCACGATACCGACGTTTACGGTCAGTCCTTTTTTCAAATTGGTGAAGCCCGGAGATTTTCTCGATCTGGCGCGCCAGTTCGAGGATGGCATTCGCGCCCTTCTCGAAGTCGAGTCCGGCATGTGAAGCCCTGCCCGTAACTTTTAAGAGATAGTCGCCAACACCCTTGCGCGCTGTTTTTACTGCTCCTTCGAGTCCATAGGACGGTTCGAGCACCAGTACCGCGTCGGACTTCTTTGCCAGCGACTCGGTGATCGCTCGCGAGGAATCGCTACCCACTTCCTCATCGGAAACCAGGAGCACGGTGACTGGGCGCGGCAATTCGTTTCGCCCGCTTTTGGAATGCCAATCCTGAAGCGCGGCGATGGCGTGCAGCATGAGAGCAATGCCGGACTTCATGTCGAGTACACCGGGTCCCGTGAGTTTTTCGTCGACGACGCGGCACGGCATGCTTTTCAGCGTGCCCATCGGGTAAACGGTATCGTAGTGGCCGAGTAACAGAATGGGCTTGCCGCCGGATTTTCCGGCGAAATCGACTTGCAAGTGATTGCCAAAATCGTTGGCGGGATGGAAGCGGACTTTTCCGCCAAGGTCTGCAAACTCCTGAGCTACGGCCTCCGATATTCGATCGACGGCGGCCTTGTTGTCGCTGGGCGACTCGATTCCGACGAGTTCGCAAATGGTGGCGACGATCTGATCACGCCGCTCCTCGAAATATGCGAGTCTGCGTTGCCCCTCGGGTTTCGCGGTAGTAGTTGATTTTTTTGAATTGCCAACGTTCGCCATCGCGGTCTCTATCTGCCTTACTTTAGTCGTTGCCCCATATTTCGCCGATTACCCGCTGAAAGTTCGCGCCCAGCACTTTTTCGATCACCGAGGAAGGCTGTCCTCGCTTTGCCAGTTCGGCCGCGATGACTTGCATATGATCGGGACCGTTCAGGTCGGGCACGTAGGGATAGCGATCCTCACCCGGAGCGCCGATGCCAAGTTTCTTGCGGCGGGCAATGTCTTTGTCGAAAGCCTCTTTTTGCTCTGCGGTCAGCACGGTTTTCTGAATGGAGCCATCGGAGCCAATGCCAACGTGATCGGCACCGCACACATTGATGGCATGCACAACGTGATCGAGCACGTGCTGGCGCGTTGGAACCGTGGGCGAAGCGACGACATATGGCATGAGATAGATGCCAAAATAACCGCCGTGGTCGGCTAGCGATTTAAGAATTTCATCTGGCTTGCTCCGGGGATGCGCATAAACCGCGGCGCATCCGGAATGGGTGATCAACACAGGCTTTGCCGACTGGGTGATTCCCTCGGACGTTGTGCGGTAGCCGCTGTGGCTTAAATCGACGGCGACACCTTTTTCGTTCATCTTCTTAATGGCAGCGATGCCGGCTTTACTAAGGCCAGCGTTTCCGGGTTCAAGGCAGCCGTCGCCGAAGATACTGCGATTGTTGTAGGTGATCTGCATGATGCGCACGCCGAGACGGCAGAATATATCGATCCGCTCAGGATCCTGCTCGAGAAAGGAGGTGTACTGAAAACCCAACATGATGCCGACTTTGTTTTCGCGCTTCGCGCGGGCAATGTCGGATTGCCGACGGACGATGAGAAAGACTTCGGGATGCTGGTCGATCAATTCCTCGAATCCGGAAATGTTATCGACAGTATCTTCGAAGTTGTTCTGGGAGACGGTGCAGTTGACCGCAGTGATTCCAGATTGGCGAACAGCAGCGAGGTCCTCGGCTTTGAGCGGCGGCGTTAGGTCGATTGGGCTGCAGAGTGTATCGATGACGATGGCTCTGGAATAGAGCGCGGACACCGAGGCGGTCGCATCGGCGTTGATGCCAGACGTCAAGGAGATTGACCGCGCGGAAAGCCGTGAGGCGAGCAGGGCGGCAGTAGACAGAATTCCGAAATTGAAGTGGCGGCGATTCAGTGGACGCTCCTTTTGGCTTATTTTGCGGGAGTTACGTATTGGGCTACACCGTTGCCAAATGACCAGTTTTCTTTAGTGACTTCCACCAGGTTGATGAGCACGTCCTCGCGGCGGATCTTCAACTTTGCATGCAGGCCATCGGCAATGGCCTTATAGAATCGCTGCTTTTGTTCGACGGTGCGACCGCTGTTGAGGGTGATCTGAATGAAAATGCAGTCGTCGGACCGCTGGATGCCGAGATATTCGCGGTCGAAGCGCAAGCCCTCTTTGGAGTGCTCGGTGATGACTTGAAAGAAATCCTTTTCAGGCACTCCAATTTCACTCAACATTGCCTGGTAAACGATCTGGCCTACCTGGTCGCGATATTCCGGCGTCTTGCCTTTCAAAAGATCGATTCGTACGAGTGGCATGTCTTTTCCTTCGCTTGTTGGATAACGGGGCAGAGTTGATGGTGGCGTACTTTTCGGAGCCCGTCAATTCGCGTCCCAACTTGGCGGAACGCTCACATAGGAACGGTCGAGTTGGGTGACAGACGGACAGCCGAGCAGCCGCAAAGTGCGGTCAAGATCCGTTCGCAAGATATCGATTGCCCGGTTAACGCCATCTTCACCAGCAGCCGCCAGACCGTAGGCGTAGGCGCGTCCGCAAAGAACGGCCTTGGCGCCCAGGCATAGCGCTTTTGCAATGTCGGTGCCGCGCCGAATACCGCCATCCATCAGGATCTCGGTCTTGCCGCCGACAGCCTTCACCACTTCGGGCAAGGCCCGCAGCGAGGCGGAAACGCAATCGAGCTGGCGGCCTCCGTGATTGGAAACGGAAATCGCAGCGGCACCCTCATCGACGGCACGCTTGGCATCGTCACCTGTGAGCACGCCTTTGACGACGATCGGCCCGCGCCAGAGTTCCCGAATCCAGGTCAGGTCGGCCCAGGTAACGGTCGAAGCAGCGAGAGCAGCGGCCACGTCGAGCAGCGGCATGGGGCCCTGGCCGGGGATAACAACGTTCGGGAGGGCGGGCAAACCACCGTCGCGCAGGTAACTTGTGACCCAACCGGGATGGGACACTACATCCGGAAGGAAGGGCAGTTTCTCGAAGACGCTGCCGCTGATCAGTTCTTTCATTCCGTTGCGGTAATCGCGCTCGCGAATTCCGGAGACTGCGGTGT
The DNA here is from genome assembly GCA_963822545.1 of uncultured Acidobacteriaceae bacterium. GTDB lineage: Bacteria > Acidobacteriota > Terriglobia > Terriglobales > Acidobacteriaceae > Acidiflorens. The sequence continues at coordinate 1,429,789 of CAWGIB010000002.1, read as the reverse complement.
CGATGGTCACGACAAGAGCGGAAAATCCGGCGTTGCGGGCGCGCTCGATAACCCCTTCGGCGGCGGGACGGCCACCCATCAGATAGAGCTGGTAAAAGACTGGCCCTTTCGATCCGGCTTTGACGTCTTCGAGTTTGTGTCCCGAGATGGTGGAGAGGATGTAGGCAGTACCCGCATTGCCGGCGGCACGCGCGGCTCCCACTTCGCCGACGGGGTGCATGAGGCGGCTGTAACCAACCGGCGCGAGGATGAACGGAAGGGCGAGATTGAAGCCTAGAACCTGGGTGCAGAGGTTGCAGTCGGCAACGGCTACGGCGTGGCGGGGACGGAAGGTGACATCGTCGTATACCCGACAATTCTCGCGTAAGGTAACTTCGCCTTCTGCGCCTCCATCGAGATAATCGAAAACTGCCTTGGGGATACGGCGTTGCGCGACCTTTCGCAGGTCACTGATCGACACGACGCGGGGAGAAGCTACGGAGCGGGAAGCGCGATTCATCGGAGGCACTGGACCTTGTGTTTTCCTTGCAAAAACGATTGATGGTACACCGGGACGGGGAGAAATGAAAACTGGTCACACCTAAGGTGACCATTGCCGGGATTGGCCTCGATGGGCGATATCCCGCCATCAGCCCCGATAAGGCCATCATGTCTGCTCGTTGAACTGCAACAACGCTTATCACGCGCCATTCGCTCATCCATCACAGACAAGAGATGCGTATGGGGGAAACATAAGTTCCAGGGAGTTAAGCGGAACCAGTTCGCTTTGCCCGAGAGGGGCGCTTATGAAAAAAGCAACCATGATTTCTCTGCATGGTCCTTTTCATCTTGTTTGGTGTGGGAAAAGCTCTTGCGCAAGAGAAGACGGCCATCACGGTGAAAGGGACGGAACTGAATAATGGTGTAGTCATTGTGGATCGTGGTGAAAGCTGGAAAAGGTTATGAGCTGCAGTGCAACCAAGGGGCTCGGAGTTGCACGCCGTTGAAGGGCGGGAAATATCTAATGGTGGAATTGCCCAGCAACGCAGGCATGTACGACTGCAAGGACGTTGAAATTTTCGCCGATCCGGCAACCAATCCTGACGCAGACAAGAAGATTGGGGAGTACTGCCTCACGGCGAAATAGCGGTTATAGACGGTCTTTAGGCGGTGCAAGGTCACAAAGTGACGTGACAAGACGCACTGCGCTATTCGGCGCAAAAAGTCCAGCCTCTGAGTGTCAAGAGTCTAACCGTGCGCCTGGTCTGAGGCCCCCACCCGCGCGGGTTCTCGCTGCGGGCCCTCGCTCGTTATCCGCGAGCACAACTTCTCACAATTCGGTCGGAGGATCGCATGCTTCATCTCGACACCGGCAATACCGGTTTCATGATTTTGTGCACCAGCCTTGTCATGCTGATGACACCAGGGCTGGCTTTCTTTTATGGCGGCCTGGTGGGACGCAAGAACGTGCTGGCCATCATGATTCAGAGCTTCGTTTCGATGGGTTGGACCACCGTCATCTGGTACCTCTATGGATATTCCCTTTGTTTCAGCGGCGACTGGCATGGAGTGATCGGGAACTTCCATTACGCATTCTTACGCGGCATCAATCTGAGCACGCCGTCGCCGAACGATACGATTCCGGCTTTCGTCTTTATCGCGTACCAGATGATGTTCGCCATCATTACTCCGGCACTCATTTCCGGCGCCTTCACCAATCGGGTCACATTCAAGGCGTACATGCTATTTCTGACCGGATGGCTCACTTTTGTTTACTTCCCCTTTGTTCATATGGTGTGGGGCGGCGGGTTCCTGCAGCAGTGGGGAGTCAAGGATTTTGCGGGCGGCATCGTGGTTCACAACATTGCTGGTATCGCGGCCCTGGCTTCAGTGATCTATGTGGGCAAGCGGCGTACCGCGGATCCCGGACCGCACAGCATTCCGCTGGTTGCGCTCGGCACCGGCTTGCTGTGGTTTGGCTGGTACGGATTCAACGCGGGCAGCGAGATGCGCGTGGATTCCGTCACCGCTACGGCCTTTCTGAATACCGACGTGGCGGCGTCTTTTGCGGCCGTGGCATGGCTCATGGTGGCGTGGCTGAACGAAAAGAAGCCGAAGTTCCTCGGGCTCCTCACCGGCGCGGTGGCGGGGTTGGCTACGGTCACTCCAGCGGCTGGCTATGTTTCTCCGACAACGGCCGTCATCATCGGCATCGTGGCCGGCGTGGTTTGCTATTACGCGGTCGAGATGAAGAACAAGCTGGGATGGGACGATGCGCTTGATGTCTGGGGCGTCCATGGCGTGGGCGGCTTTCTCGGGATCGTGATGCTTGGAATCTTCGCGAACAAGGAATTCAATCCGGATGGCGCGAACGGCTTGCTGTACGGCGATCCGATTTTTCTTCTGAAACAAGTGACCGCGGTCGTTTTCTCGTCGGTATGGGCTTTCGGGTTCACTTACGCGATGCTACGTATTATCGACGCCTTCACGACCGTGAAGGTGAGTGAAAATTCGGAAGAGATCGGGCTGGACGAGTCGCTTCATGGCGAGCATGCCTACGAACAACTCACGGATCGAGATGTAATTCATGATCTGGTAGTTCCAGCCGCGAGTAATCGTGAGAATCGATGGGCACGTTCGATATCCAATGTGCCGCAGCTTTCTCGGCAAAGTGTCTTGGTAGGGGTGATGCTTGCATCACCCCTTTTGTTGTGCGCGCAGGGAGATCCGGCTTCTCGTCCCTCCCGCGCGCTCAGCCGCTAACGAGCGAGACAAGAAATCCTGGTGGAAAGCAATTAGCGTCGACGGACTCGCGTCACTCTCGTACACCTACAACACCAACGTTCCTGCTTCGCGTCTCAATCAATTCCGAGTGTTTGATTTCAATGACGACGACCCGCAACTCGACGTGGCACAACTGGTAATCCAACATCCGATTGCCGAGTCGGGCAGGTTCGGGTTCCGGCTGAACATGATGGCCGGCTCTGGCGTCCCGGAAGTTACCGCTGCGTACGGGTTGTTTCGCGATACCAGCACCGGCATCGCACATCACTTCGATATACCTGAATTTTACGTTACCTACGTTGCGCCCGCAGGCAAAGGCCTGCGCTTCGATGTCGGCAAGTTTGTTACGCATCTTGGATATGAGGTCATCGGAGGCTACGACGGATACAACGACAATTTCAGCCGGGGCTTCATTTTTGGATATGGCGTGCCCTTCACTCACACCGGCGTGAAAGCCAGTTATGCATTCAATAACGAAATCTCGGCCGCACTGCTCATCACCAACGGTTGCGACGCGGTGACGAGGCTGAACGGCACGGTGACATTCGCGGGACAACTCGCCGGCGGCGCCTTCCACGAATACGTCAGTGACATTCAACTTCCTTCATGGCGCCGAACAGCCACACAACCCGCATGACCAGCGATCCGTCTATGAACTCACCGGCACATGGAAGGCTTTGCCACGGCTGAGTCTGGCCTTCGACGGCCTATATGCCGACGAAGATCATGCGGCCACTGACGGCAGCGACGCAATCTGGAAGGGACTCGCCGGATACTCAAAATACAACTTCACAAAACGGTTCTCACTGGCGTTTCGGGGAGAAGTTTTTGGGGATAGCGGCGGGAGCCGTACGGGAACGACACAAACCTTGCGTGGATTTACTTTGACTCCTGAGTACGTCATGGCTGCCGAGCTTTCGCGTCTTAGGTCTGAGTTCAGCCGCCTGGATGGGAAATTTGTAGTCCGAGGCGAGTTTCGGCAGGATTTTTCGGATCGTCCGACATTTCAGAAAGAGACGGGATTCACTACCAGACAATTCACCACTGCAGTGAATCTCATATATTTGTTCTAAAGCCCGCAGTTGCAACAAAGTTATGGTTCTTACCGCCCATCTGCCAACTTCCTTTCCAAAAATCACATCTGAATAAGGCGTATTTTCGTTGGCTTCGCTCGGAAACACGCCGCAACCTGCTCTCATGACGCAAACCGTTGCCTTGCAGATCGTCTGGCTGTTCGTGCTCGCGCTTCCGATCGCATGCGTCGCATGGACATCGACACACGAAGAAGTTTTCCGCGAGCCTCGTGAGTTTTGCAAGAGGCAATGCCACCAATCGACGAGCCTGTTCCGACGCAAATTTTTCTATGTATTCACTTGCGAATACTGCCTCAGTCATTACGTCACAATTTTCTTTCTCGTCATTACCCGTTACAAACTGTTGTATCCGGATTGGCGCGGATACCTGCTTGCTCTCTTTGCCCTGGTATGGGTCGCGAACCAGTACATGAGTCTGTACAATCGGCTGCGACTCGACATCAAGCATGAAGGGATGGAGATCGAGGCGACGCAAGAGCAGGTTGGCGATCTGAAGGCAACGAAAAAGGCGAGCGGCGTAAATGTCGGCGGGCCACCAGCCGGTTCTAACACACACAATGTCAACCTGATTTGGAGCCACTTCCGTATTCACGCGCCTTGCACCCAAATTGAAGTATCACTCTGATATGTGTCGAAAATCACCGTTTGCTAAAGCCGGAGGGACCATAATTCACACGAGATTTCTTCCGGTGAAGGGCCGAACACCGGAAGGTAAGCAGAACGGCCGACCCGATGCCGCTCTTGGGGAGGAGTGGCATCGGGTTTTGTCGTTTAAGATGCAACTGGTCTGAACCTTCAAGTTTGCTGTAACAACGTAAATCATGACTTCTATCAGAATCGATAAGTGGCTTTGGGCTGCGAGGTTCTTTAAGACCCGGGCAATGGCGGCGCGGGCGTGCGACCTTGGCAGAATTCAATTCAATGGGCAGCCCGCGAAGCCGCGCGCGAGATCAAAGTTGGAAACATGTTGCGCGTGATCAATGACGGCGGCGAGTTCGAGGTGGAAGTGCTGCTGCTGAGCGAGGTGCGCGGCCCGGCTGCGATTGCACAGACGCTGTATCGCGAGACAGAGGCGAGCCGGGAACAACGACAAAAGGTCGCAGCGGAGCGCAAGGCGATGAAACAGTTCGAAGAACTACCGGCGGGCCGGCCTTCCAAACGCGACCGGCGAAGGATCATACAGTTCCGCGGAAGAAGCTGACTGGTTTGTATGGCCGCTTTTGACCGTCCCAAGGCCCGATTGATTTCCTCGTAAGTCAGGATGGATCTGGGACGCGTTTCCTGCCCGCACCGTTTATCTTCACTTCTACCGTTGACGCGACGATGTTTGGATTGCCGCATCTAATTGCGTTGGCTCGTAGTATTGATCCCGATTGTGGCGAACACCAAAAAACTCGTGGCCGTGCCCTCCGCTTCCGATGCGCTCGGTATGTTCCATCCAGCGGTGCGCGACTGGTTTGAAGCTGTCTTCGCAGCTCCGACTCAACCGCAGATTCTGGGCTGGCCGGCGATTGCGCGCGGCGAATCGACGCTGATCCTCGCTCCGACGGGAACGGGAAAAACTCTCGCCGCATTTTTGTGGTGCATCAACCGGATCATGTTTGATTCCGTGCCGGCAGTTGACCGGCGATGCCGCGTGTTGTATGTCTCTCCAATCAAAGCCCTCGCAGTGGACGTCGAGCGAAACTTGCGCGCGCCGCTGGTCGGCATCGCGCAAGCTGCGCAAAGACTCAAAACTCCGTATCACGATCCCGATCGTTTCGATCCGTACCGGCGACACTCCGCAGGCTGAGCGCGCACGATTTGCGCGCAAGCCCGGTGACATACTGATCACCACTCCCGAATCACTCTATCTTTTACTCACTTCGAACGCGCGCGATGCTCTGCGTTCGATTGAGGTGGTCGTCATCGACGAGATCCATGCGCTGGTTCCGACCAAACGTGGATCTCATCTCGCGCTTTCCATGGAGCGACTGCAGCACATCGTTGGACGGCCGGTTCAGCGCATTGGTCTGTCGGCAACGCAGCGTCCGTTGGAAGAGGTGGCTCGCTATCTAGGTGGCGCGGAGGTCCAGCAAGGCGAGGTTGGGCGTAAACCACGGCAGAAGAATTTGGGCGAGAACGCGGCGAGGGCGAGATCAAGTCAGCCAGAAACAACTGCTGGTGTGCCGGAAGAAGCGATTGCGGAATTCGAATCCACCGCGTTTGCTCCTGCGTATCGGAAGGTGACGATCGTGGACGCGAGCGCGCCCAAGCGTCTGGATCTGCGCGTCGAGGTTCCGGTCGAAGATATGGCGAGCCTCGACACGGTCGAAGAACTGCCTAGCGGTCCGGCGTCGCAAGGCCCGAAACGGCGATCGATCTGGACGGCGATTCATCCGAAGCTTTTGGAACTAGTGCGGTCTCATCGCTCGACTTTGATCTTCGTGAACAGCCGCCGGCTTGCTGAACGGATTTCGGGCGCGATCAATGAACTCGCAGGCGAAGCGCTGGTTCGTGCCCATCACGGCAGCGTGGCGGTCGCGCAACGGAAGGAGATCGAGGACAAACTCAAGCTCGGCACCCTGCGCGGGATTGTCGCCACTTCGTCACTCGAGCTTGGCATCGACATGGGCGCGGTTGATCTGGTGATTCAGATCGAGTCCCCTCCTTCAGTCGCAAGCGGCATGCAGCGGGTGGGACGTGCCAGCCATCACGCCGGCGGCGTGAGCAACGCCGTTATCTTTCCCAAGTATCGAGCTGACCTAGTTGCGTGCGCAGCGATCACACGCGCGATGTATGACGGGCAGGTTGAATCCGTCCATTACCCGAGAAATCCACTGGATGTGCTCGCGCAACAAATTGTCGCCGCCGTCGCGCTCGACGATTGGAAGGTCGACCAACTTTTCAATCTCGTTCGCTCGGCCGCTCCCTATGCCGCGCTTACCCGTCCCATCTTTGAAAGCGTGCTCGACATGCTGGCGGGACGCTACCCGTCGGACGAGTTCGTTGAACTTCGCGCGCGGATTACATGGGACCGGGTGGCGAACACACTGACTGCTCGACAAGGATCGCGGAACATGGCGATCGTGAATGGCGGAACGATTCCGGATCGCGGGCTGTACGGAGTGTTTCTGGCGGGAGCGACGAAGGGAGCGCGGGTTGGAGAACTCGACGAGGAGATGGTTTTCGAGAGCCGGAATGGAGACACGATCGTTCTCGGCGCATCGACCTGGCGGATCGAAGAAATCTCGCACAACAAGGTAGAGGTGTCACCAGCTCCGGGGGAGCCGGGGAAAATGCCGTTCTGGCGAGGCGACTCGGCCGGGCGTCCCGTGGAGTTTGGTAAACAGATCGGCAAGATGAGCCGGGAGTTGTTGCGTTTGCCAAGGCTGGTTGCGTTCAACAAACTGGTAGAGGATCACAGCCTGGATGCCACCGCGGCCGAGAATCTCTTGAAGTATCTGGAAGATCAGGTTGCAGCGACGACGCGGATTCCGAGCGATGAAGATATCGTTATTGAAACCTGTCGCGACGAGATGGGCGACCGGCGAGTTTGCGTGCTGACTCCGTTCGGAACCGCCGTTCATGCTCCGTGGTGCATGGCGGTTACTTCGAAACTGCGCGCGGAACGCGGACTCGAAGTCGAATCGATGTGGTCGAACGACGGTTTTGTGCTTCGCGTTCCGGATAGCGACGATGCGATTCTGGCGGAAGATTTGCTGCCCTCGCCATCAGAGTTTAAGGAACTGGTGTTGCGGCAACTGGGCAGTACGTCGCTCTTCGCGGCGAAGTTTCGGGAAGCGGCAGGCCGGGCGCTTTTGTTACCGAAACGTCGTCCGGGGGTGCGGGCTCCGCTTTGGCAGCAACGCAAGCGCTCTGCCGATCTGCTGGCGGTGGCTTCAAGATTTTCCTCGTTTCCGATCGTGCTGGAGGCCTATCGCGAATGCATTCGCGATGTGTTTGACTTGCCGGCCGTGACCGAAATATTGGCGGGAGTTCAGCGCGGCACGATTCGCGTGACCAGCCTCGAAACAAGCCGGCCTTCACCATTCGCCGCCTCCCTGCTGTTTTCGTACGTAGCGAACTACATTTACGACGGCGACGCGCCACCTGCGGAGAGACGCGCGCAGGCGCTTTCGATCGATCAAACGCAACTCGAAGAGTTGATTGGCGACAGTGATCTCCGCGAACTGCTCGATGCAACCGCGCTCAATGAAGTGGAGGCGCGCCTGCAGTCGCTGGATCCGGAATATCAGGCGCGGCATGCGGATGGTGTTCATGATCTGTTGTTAAAACTGGGCGACTTGAGCGCGGAAGAGATCCGGGCGCGAAGTGAGAGTGCAGAAGTTGCCTCTACGATCGGCAATCTGACCGATTCACGGCGAGCGGTTCGGGTACGAATTGCGGGAGAGCCGCGCTTCATTCCCGTGGAGTATGCCGCACGCTACCGCGATGCGCTCGGGACGCCTCTGCCTCCGGGACTGGCCGATGTTTTTCTAGGACTGAGCGACGACCCTCTTGGCGAACTGATGCGAAATTATGCCCGCACGCACGGCCCGTTCACGACTGCTGAGATTTCGGCGAGATACGCGCTTCCGCCGGCGGTCGTGGAATCGGCCCTTCACGCATTCCATGGTCAGGGAAAACTGCTGGAGGGAGAATTTCGTCCGGGCGGCAGTCATCGCGAGTGGTGCGAACCAGGAGTGCTGCAGCAAATCCGCCGGAAAAGTCTGTCGCGGTTGCGTCGCGAGATTGAACCGGTTGAGCAGAGCATCTTTGCGCGCTTCACGGCTCGCTGGCAAGGCGTAACCGTTCGAAGGCGAGGCTTCGAATCGCTTTTGGACTCAATCGAAAACCTGCAAGGGGCAGCGCTTCTCGCGTCAGAAGTGGAGCGTGAGATTCTGCCGGCGCGTGTCGCGGAGTACAAGCCGGGCGATCTCGATACATTGATGGCGTCTGGGCAAGTGATGTGGGTGGGAGTCGAGCAAATCGGCAATCGGGATGGCCGAGTCGCGTTGTATCTGAGCGAGTCGCTGCCGCTTCTTCTCTCGCCTCGAGAGTTGCGAGGTGATTCGGCCGCGTTATCGGAGCGCGCCACCAAGATTCTTGATTTTCTGGGAAGAAGCGGCGCCTCATTTTTTGCGGCGGTTCATACGGCGGCGGGCGGCGGATTTCCCGGCGAGACGCGCGAGGCGCTGTGGGAGCTGGTGTGGGCTGGGCTAATCACGAATGACACTTTTCACCCCCTCCGCGATTTGCTGCGGACTAACGAGAAGAAACGGGAGCGAAGCAATGCCTTCCCAGGAGTGCCACCCGGCTCGCCGGATTTCGTACGACGATTTAGGGCGCGAGGGGAAGGCACGGCCCAGGGAAGATGGGCTCTCATCCGGCCTGAGGTCGATGCACCAATCACGGTAACGCAGTGGAGCGCGAACATTGCTCAACAGTTGTTGGTGAGACACGGCATTGTCCTGCGCGAAACCGCGATTGCCGAAAACGTGCCACGGGGATATTCCACGATTTATCCGGCACTGAAAACCATGGAAGACAGCGGTTGGGTGCGTCGCGGAATGTTTGTTGCCGGGCTCGGAGCGGCACAATTCGCCATGCCTGCCGCTATCGATATGCTCCGCAGTTTACGGTCGGAACCAGAGACGCCGGAGGCGCTGTTTCTGGCGGCAACAGATCCAGCGAATCTGTATGGCACTGTGCTGCCGTGGCCGCGAAGAGATGGCGATGCGGCGAGCGAACCGGAGAATTCGGGTGAGACGACAACTCCTGAAGAAACTTCAGGAATCACGACGCAGTTTTCTGAAGACGGCGGCGGGAAAGGCGCCACGAGGTCACTGTCACGTACCAGCGGCGCGGGCGTCATCCTCATTAATGGAGTTCTAACGGCGTTTCTTCGCCGCAGGAGCCAGGAGATTCAGGTCTTCCTCCCAGAAGCAGAGCCAATGCGTTCGCGATTTGCCCGAGAGCTGGCCAAGAAATTGGCCGAGATTGCTATTCGCCGGCAGGGGCGTAAGACTGGCCTTCTGGTCGGGACAATTCATGGCGAACCCGCCCGCAAACATTTTCTTGCGCGCTTCCTGGAGGAAGCGGGCTTTGTGGATACGGCTGTCGGACTCCAGATGCGCCGGATCGCTCCCAGCGTTCTGCCCCCCGGCGATGCCGCGTCGATCCCCGCAGAGGACGACGCTGATGCCGAGGACAATGATGGCGACGCGGAGGGCAGCGACATTCCGGAGACTGCCTGATGCCTGAGGGAGACACGATCTTCCGGGCAGCCCGCACGCTGCATAAGGCGCTCGCCGGACAGGTGGTGACTGGCTTTGAGACTGTTCTGCCAAAGCTTTCTCGCATCGACGTAGACGCTGCGATCGCGGGCCGGACGATCATCGGAGTCAATGCCAAAGGAAAATGGATGAGCATGCAGTTTTCCGGTGGCCTGACTCTGCTGACGCACATGCTCATGAACGGGAGCTGGCACATTTACCGTCCTGGAGAAAAATGGCAGAGACCTGCGATCGACATGCGAATTGTCGTGAAGACGGAGAAGATTTGGGCGGTGGCGTTTAAAGTGCCGGTGGCAGAGTTCCATACCGACGACACGTTGCGGCGGCGTCGAGGTTTTCGAACGCTAGGTCAGGATGTCCTGGCTCTCGAGTTTGATTCGGCAATTTCGGTGGAGAGTTTGCGTGCCCACGGCGATCTTCAGGTAGGCGTGGCGTTACTGACCCAATCGATCATGGCTGGACTGGGGAACGTGTTTAAGTCTGAGGTATGCTTCGCCTGCAGAATCAATCCGTTCCGGAGAGTGGAGGGTTTGCGATCCGATCAACTAGTCTGCCTCGTAGAAACGGCGCGAAAGTTTATGCTGGCGAACGTCACCGAAGCGTCTGGCGACCAGATCACGACTTACACGGGAATGCGGCGAACGACCGGATCGGCAAATACGGAAGAGCGCTTATGGGTCTACGGCCGGAGAGGGGAACCTTGCCGAAAATGCGGGACGTCGATCGAGTCGCGCAAGCAAAGCGAAGATGCCCGCACCACATTCTGGTGTCCGCGGTGCCAGCCACCACTCGCGGAGCGATTTATTGGCTAGTCATCTTCTGCTAATCCGGTTGCTTGGTCGTGACAAATAGATCGAGCACCTGTTCGTTGAGAGTTTCGGCAAGGCGCTTGACGGACTCGGGCGGCAAGCCCCCAAGCAAGCCAAATCCGAGTTTGGCGTCCTTCAAGCCAGGAATTGTCTGATGGTAGAGGTGCACCACCAGTATTGATTTGCCATCGGGTGTCTTTTCCACCTGAAACCGGCAGTTGCTGCGCTCAGTTTTTTCAGCCACGGTTACTCCCATAGAGAGTTCTAGTCCATCTTGAAGATGAATAAGAGTGCCCTTTTGGATGCTACGGGAGCGTAAGGAGTGATCACTTCCGATGCGAATTTTGATGGAAAGCGATCCTTCCTATGCAAGCTGCATACTCTTGTGACAGAATTCGACCGATCATCCGACATGGTCGCAGCGAATACGATCGCTCGTCATTACTGAGCCGTGCGGCGGTCACCGCCAATATTCAAGGAGGAACAAGAGAGAGTGGAACTCTACCAGTGGTTGCCTCCCGAGGCAGCGAAGATTCTTCTCGTACTTTTTCTTTCCTTTCTAATTGGCCTTGAGCGAGAGGAGCACAAGATCGTCGTCGGGTCCTATTCTTTTGGCGGAGTGCGCACTTTTCCCCTGATTGGATTGATCGGCTACTCGATCGCGCTTCTTTCCGGAAATCAACTTCTCCCCGTAACGTTCGGCTTCCTGGTGATCGGCGGATTTCTGATGTTGTCCTACTGGCACAAGCTTTGTCGCGCCGAAGCCGGGGGCATCACGTCAGAGATGTCCGGGTTAGCGACGTACCTGGTGGGCGCGCTCGTCTTTTACGACCACTTGTGGATCGCCACGGCCCTCAGCGTAGCCAGCCTGTTACTGCTTGAACTGAAGACGGTTCTCGAAAAACTTGCGAGCAAGGCTCCACCGGAAGAAGTATTGACGTTCGCAAAATTCCTCTTGCTCTCCGCGGTCATCCTGCCCGCCCTTCCCAATCAGCAGTTCGGACGCTTTCATATCAACCCGTTCAAAACGTGGCTGGTAGTGGTCGCGGTCAGCACGATTTCGTATGGCAGCTACATTTTGCAGAAGGTTACGAAGGAAAGTGGAGGAGTGGTACTTGCGGCCTTCCTCGGAGGAGCATATTCATCGACCGTGACAACGGTTGCGATGTCGCGAAGGGCAGCGCGAGAGCACCGGCCCCATCTATTCGCAGGCGGAATTTTGATCGCTTCGGGCATGATGTATCTGCGCCTCGCGGCGCTTTTAACCCTATTCAATCGACAGTTGGGAAGGATGCTGGCGCCGTACTGTCTGGTGCTCGCCGGGCTTGCTATTGCCGTCGGTTGGTTCTGGTCGCGCCGACCGGACGCTGACACTTCTGAAATAAAGCGCGAGTTCGAACCCGGCAATCCGCTTGAACTGACGGCTGCCTTTGTATTTGGCCTCTTGTTCCTCGTCATGCTGGTCGCCACCCAGTTGGCGGTGACCTACCTCGGCAGGGCGGGGGTGAACATCCTTGCGGCCATCATGGGAGTTACGGATGTCGACCCGTTCATCATGGGGATGACGCAGGCAGCAGGAACGCTGACTCCTCTGAAAGTAGCCGCGACTGCGGTGCTCATTGCCGCTTCCAGTAACAATCTGGTCAAGGGAATCTACTCCTACAGCCTGGCGGATCGGAAAACGGGAATGCAGAGTCTGCCGCTATTGGCCGGACTGGCTGCGGCCGGACTTATGCCGCTCCTCTGGCTGTAACAAATCACGCCCGAATGTGAGAGCTGTCATAGACCGCTGTGTCTTCGACGGTTGATGATTACCGATGGAGGGCACGATGGCAGTGGTCAACGGCAAAAAGGGAGTGCTTGGAATCCTGACAGGTGGGGGCGATGTCCCCGGCCTGAACCCGGCGATTCGCGCAGTTACGATTCGGGCGATCCGCGAAGGCTACCAGGTGATCGGCATCCGCCGCGGGTGGGGCGGACTGATCGACATTATTCGTGACAAGGATGCCGACAACAGCAACAACTTTCAACTGCTCTCTGAAGATGTAGTGAACCGCGCAGGCCGCACCGGCGGCACCTTCCTGCATACGTCGCGGACTAATCCAAGCAAGGTTGCCAAAGGCAGTGTTCCCGAACATCTGAAAGACACGTTCCAGGCGGAGCGGAACGATCTCACTCCCGAGGTGCTGAAGAACCTCGAGTGGCTGGGAATCGACTACATGATCCCGATCGGCGGCGACGATACGCTGAGCTACGGCGTGCGCCTTGATCAAGAGGGAGTAAAAGTTGTCGCCATTCCGAAAACCATGGACAACGATGTGCCGGGTACGGACTACTGCATCGGGTTCAGCACGTGCGTGACACGCACGATTCAAATGGCGAACAGCCTGCGCACTTCAGCCGGATCGCACGAGCGCTTTCTGGTGCTGGAAGTTTTCGGACGCTATGCCGGATTCACCGCCATGCTTCCAACGATGGCAGGTGCTGCCAACCGCTGCGTGATTCCGGAACATAAATTCAACATCGAGCAGTTGACCGAGCTGCTGGTGTACGACCGCAACAAAAATCCCAGCCGATATTCAGTGGTTCTGGTTTCAGAGGGAGCAATGTTTGAAGGCGGGAACATGATATTCGCGGGTGAGACCACCGACGCTTACGGCCATAAAAAATTAGGCGGGATTGGCGATCTGGTTTCCGAGCAGCTCAAAGAGACATCGAAGAAATTCAACAACGGCAAAACCATCGACGTCATCAATCAGAAGCTTGGCTACCTGGTGCGGGGCGGTGATCCGGATGCTATCGATTCCATTGTCCCGATGGCGTATGGAAACCTTGCGCTCGATCTGATTCTTAGCCGCATCTACGGGCGATTGGTGGTTCTAAAGAACGGCCGTTACGACAACATGCCGATCGATGTGGTCACCGCCAGCAAGAAGACGGTTAACCTGAAGGAACACTACAATCTCGAGCGCCTTCGCCCGCACTACAAAAGCTTCGAAATGAAGCCGCTATTCATCATGACCAGCGAAACCGGATAAACTCTTCTCGCCCACAATTTAGTCTGCGGTCCACAGGGAGGCTCTTCGATTCATGAGCGAGATCGAAACGAAGTCTTTGCCGGAAAACGCTTATCAGCCTCTTAAACCGGGCGAACAGTACCCGCCAATCATCTCCGCGGAAACTAACATTCCCGAGCTCACGTGGCGATCGGTTACGTGGGGCGTCGCGTTCTGCGTGATCTTCACCATTGCCTCGGCCTATTCAGGACTGAAAGTTGGCCAGGTGATGGAGACGGCGATTCCGGTTTCCATCCTTGCAATCGGCATGGCGCGCGGATATAAACGCCGCTCGACCCTGCTTGAGAATGTCATCATCACGGGAATGAGCGGAGCGGCCGGCGGCGTAGTGGCGGGCGCGATCTTTACTCTTCCTGCGCTGTACATCCTCAATCTGGACCCCCATCCGACGCAAACAATCTTCATCTGCCTGGCGGGCGGCTGCATGGGCGTGCTCTTCCTGATTCCGCTGCGGCGCTACTTCGTGCGCGAGATGCATGGACGGCTGCCGTATCCGGAAGCGACTGCGATCACTGAGGTGCTGATTACCGGCGAAAAAGGGGGATCGCAGGCAAAGCTGCTGCTACAGGCGACCGTCATTGCAGGTATCTATGATTTCTTTGTCACAACGTTTCAGGTCTGGAAAGAGTTCTTGAATTTTCAGTTCGTGCCCATGTTGCGAACGCTTTCCGATCGCGCCCGGATGGGCTTTAACTTTGATGCCATCGGATTCATTCTAGGCCTCGGATATGTGATGGGTCTGCGCGCGTCCACTCTTCTTTGCGCAGGAGGCGTTCTCTCAAATTTCGTTCTGGTTCCGCTGATCTGGTTTGTCGGCAGTCATCTCGACAGTGCTGTGTATCCCGCGGCGATTCCGATTTCAAAGATGACTGCTGTGCAGATTTACCGAAGCTACGTGAGATTCGTCGGCGTAGGCGCGATCGCAACGGCCGGAATCTTTGGAATCATCAAATCACTTCGCGTGGTCGCTGGATCGTTTGGGATCGCACTCCGCGCGTTCCGCCATGGAGAAGCAGCGATTCCGGAGCGGACGGACCGCGATGTGCCGATGATTTCGATTTTCCTTGGCATCGTGATCAGTGCGATCGGAGTGGCTCTATTTCTGGGACGTCTGCCCGCTCACATGGACAGTAGTCGCGGTGGGTGTCGTCCTGACTTTGCTGTTCTCGTTTTTCTTCGCGTCGGTGGCGGCCAATGCCATTGCGACTACAGCCCGCAACCCGGTCTCGGGAATGACGATGCTGACCATCATCATTTCCTCCGTGATTTTGTTGCGATTCGGTGTCTCGGGCACCACCGGCATGTTTTTCGTGATGGCGATTGCCGGCATGGTGTGCACGGCGCTGTCGATCTCAGGACAGTTCATTACCGATTTGAAGGCCGGGTACTGGCTTGGCTCAACGCCGGCCGCGCAGGAGAAGGTCAAGATTCTCGGCGTCATCGCGTCCGCAATCGCAGTCGGACTGACGATCGGGATGCTGGCTCACACGTTCCAGTTCGGTGAAGCAATCGGCACAGATGTGCGACCGGTGCTGGCGTCACCGCAGGCGTCGATCATGAAAGCTCTGGTCGAGGGATTCATGAGCCGCCAGCCAGTTGCTTACTTGCTTTTCGGAATCGGCGCGATGATCACGCTGGCACTTGAGATGCTGGGCCAGCCTTCTCTAATTTTTGCCCTGGGAATGTACCTGCCGCTGGAACTCAATACGCCTGCGTTGGTGGGAGGCATTCTCTCTCATTTCCTTAACAAGAGATCGGAAGGGACGGGCGGCGCGCCCGGCAAGAGGATCCGCGAGAGAGGCTTGATCATCGCTTCCGGATTGATGGCAGGCGGCGCACTAGGAGGCGTGCTGGGTGCGGCGCTGCGACTCTTCCCCTGGTATCACGAGGATCTGATCAAGACGCCCTTCTATGGGGACGATCCGATCTCGCAGTGCGTTTCTGCCCTGTGTTTTATTGGCCTCTGTCTTTACGTATGGTTCAGTTCGCTGAGAAAGGAAAAGGAGATTTGATGGATCAAGCAGGCAAGCACGTTGCTGACGCGGTTCTCGGAATCGACACGCTGTGGGGTGGAGACGTGATGTGCGCGTCGGGGACGGGACGGTTTATCGCTGACTCCTGGTTCTCGGACGAGCCGCTGCCTGCCACCTATACGCATCCAGCGGCCGCACGCTTAAGAGCCGCAGGCGGAGTGACCGGCAAGGACAGCACGGCCGTCGCGGACTATCTGCGCGAAATGGGAGCCGAGATCGTCCGCTCCCTGGACGCCATCAATGTCGAGGCTCGACGCGTTGGCGGCTTGCGCGGCGCTTATCTCGAAGGCCTGAATACATCTCTAACCACGATGTGGGCACTCGCCATGGAAGTCACCGGCAAAGGCAATCGTGTGCCTTATGAGGAGAGCGTCAAGGCATCCACCGGACGTCCGCCAGAACCCAGCGATCCAACGGACGAAGCGAGCCCGTGTCGCCGAACTGCTCGGCCACGCCGGCTATAAGTCCGCCAATGGTGGTGATTTGCTGCAATCGGTCGACGCTTGGCGCAAAGAACGCATCTCGCCGATGGCATCCGTACGCGCCTTGGGCGCCGCTGTTATCGCGCAGTTTGACAACCTGAGCGCGAAGAACCTGCTGCCGTATCTTGCCGAAGGAACTGGGAACGGTACCGCGAGCGAACATCGATTTCCTTGCCATCAAGGACGCGTGGTTTTCAGGATCGATGAATTATGTGGGGCGAGCACGGAATGCTGATGGCACTCCGCAATACGAAGCGACGTATGAGATCAATGCGTCGCTGCAGATTTCGTTTCCGGAGTTCGAACAGCTTGTGAGCCACGAGGTTGTGCCAGGGCACGTCACCACCTTTGCTTATTTGCAGGATTTGTATTTACGCGGCAAGGCTGGATTTGAGGTAACAGTTCTCACCATGAATACGCTGGCGGCGACCTTGTTCGAAGGAATTGCCAACAACGCAATTTTGATCGCGCACGGCGTCAAGGAAGTCGACAGCTGCCGGATGAAGATCTACAGATCGGCGTGCTGCTCGCCCTGTTGCAAGATGATGCCAAGAACCAGTCGTCATATCTGACGTGGGGAGAAGGAAAGCCGCAGGCGGAAGTCGCGGCTACGCTGCGCCGCGATTTTCTGGTGACGGAAGAACGGGCGGATAAGCTATCGGGCGCGTGGGGAAAGCATCCACTGCTCGGGCGAATGTACTTGCCGGCGTACCGCGCCGGGACGGAAAAAGTCGCTGCGCTTCGGCGTGCGTATCCTGCCGAGCGAGTTCTTCCCGCCATTTATGGGTGTGAGGGACTGGTCGACATTCTTACGGTCGATGAAGTTTTGAAACGCCAGCCTTGACTGGCTTTGCATTTAAGAAATACGCACGACGAACCAATTGCCTTCGCGCCGCGCGGTCCCGCAGCAGCAGGCTCATCCTATTGCTCGTCTTGCTCTTTGACACTCGCAGGTTGAGTATCGCCGGACAGATCTGGCTCAGTGATCTGCTCGAGAGTTGAGGTGGCTTTTGTCGGTGGAACCTGGTCTGGACTCAAATTTTTCAGCCGTTGCAATTCATCCTGGGTCTTCTGCCAAGCGGCGGCATCTTTCTTCGTTGCGAGGGGGGCGGCCGGATTGCTGTAGAACGCGAGGATATTCTTGCGGAGATCCGGGGTGAGGTTATCGAAATTGTGGGCCGCCAACTTGTCGAGCAAGTACGCATAGGCCTTATCGGTTAACGGATATTCTCCCGCTTGCGTATCTCTCCCGGTATCGAAATCTGTGTTGGTAAGCGCCAGGTCTTTGTTCCCGACTTCGACAAGAAGGCCACGGTAGCTATCGACCGTATGGTTCACGCTGGCGATGTAGAGATCCTCAGTTTTTTGGGTGGGGATTTTGAACGCGAGTGCGCGGAATGGACCGATCTTGGGAACGATCTTCAACATAAATGCGAGAAATCGTGTGCCAAAGCCAGGCCGCCGGTATCCTTTGCCCCACTCTTTTTGATAGCTGGCGCGAGAGAGGTTGTAGCGAAATTTGCGGGCATTGAAATTTGGGGTATCGGCGACAATTTCTTTCTTGCGTGCGACTAGTGCGACGCGCGTCATCTCGGGAAGGATGTTGCTGATGGCGCGGCGGAAAGTCCCGATCGCGAGATCTTCATTTGAAATTACGTCGTTAAGAGGAATTCCGTATGTATCCTGAAACGCGCGTTCAAGCACCGGTTTCGACACTTCGAATCCGATGAAGTCGTGGTAGCGATCAGAGGTGTACCGGTTCTTCGCGACCTGAGTTACGTCAAAACCGAACTCGGTTCGGATATGCGCTTTAGGGTCATCCGAGCGTAGGTGACTTCGTTGCCATACTTTTTTCGGAGTTTCGGGAATTCGATCGCCACTGCTTGATTCACTGTGGGATGCCCGATGTTGTCGGCTGAGTAGTGAGCTAATGCGCCGAGTGCGAATGCGTATTCGTTCAGATCCGATGACTCGTTGATAAGGCTGACGATGAAGTCGCCGCTGCGGACATAGTGGGTCAAATCGCTGAAGTCTTTGTTTCCGAACGGGTAGTAGCCCATATCCTGTACGAGGCATCCACCATACGCATAGGCGTGGGCTTTCGTTAAATCATCCGCGGTTGCAGCGGGAAAACGTTTGAGGAGTAGCGGCTGAATGTCGTCCTTCCACAGAAGATCGACGACTTCCTCATGCGTGAGCACGGAATAAGCGCCGCAAAACTGAGCCAACCCGAGGAACAATCCCAATGCATATGAAGGCGCGTAAGGAGAAGAAATGTCGGCTTGATCGAGCGTTCACGGTCATGGGCAGGCAATTGTCACGTCCGTTATTGGATGCGTATCGGGAAATTCGGGCTACCCGATTCCGCAACAATTTATCGTTTACAGTGAAAACCACTTCGCTAGACTTTTTCAGATTGTTCCAAGACCAGTTCGGTCTTCTCCCGCATTGTGTTGCACCCCGGCGGCCATGGCAAACGTCAACTTTTCAATCCCTTCTCCGGTCACGGCGGAAATCGGATAAAGCTTCAGCTTCTTGCGGGTGCACCATGCTTTCAATTTCTTGAGTTTGTCGGGATTGGCGGCATCGATTTTCGAGGCGACCATGATTGTTGGCTTATTTTCCAATCCGGCCCCGAAGCTTTTCAGTTCCCCAGTAATCACTTCGACATCCTTCACAACATCGGGGCGGCCGCTGGAATCCGAAACATCCACCATATGCACTAGCAAGCGGGTTCGCTCGATGTGCCGCAGAAATTGAGTTCCTAGCCCGGCGCCAGTGTGTGCACCCTCGATCAGGCCTGGGATGTCGGCAACGACGAAGCTCACTTCTTCCCGTCTGGTTCCCACCATAACAACGCCGAGATTCGGTTCGAGGGTGGTGAAAGGGATAATCGGCAACTTTGGGACGGGCCGCGGAGATGCGCGAGATGAGAGTCGATTTGCCGACATTCGGATAACCGAGTAGTCCGACGTCGGCGAGCAGTTTAAGTTCGAGGCGAAAGGTGCGGTCTTCGCCTTCGCGGCCCTCTTCGTGTTCGCGCGGCGCCTGGTGCGTTGAGGTCGCAAACTGGGCATTGCCGCGCCCGCCACGGCCGCCGCGCGCGATGACCACACGCTCATTGGGCTGCGAGAAGTCGTAAACTTTTTCTCCCGTCTGTTCGTCATAGACGACGGTTCCTACGGGAACCTTGAGTACGATGCCTTCTCCGTCGCGGCCTGTTTTCTTTGCGCCTTCCCCGTGACGTCCGCGCTCGGCTTTGTATTCGGGATTGAAACGGAAATGCACGAGCGTGTTGTGGCACTCGCTCGACTCCATCCAGATGTCGCCGCCCTTTCCGCCATCTCCGCCAGAAGGACCGCCGCGCGGAACAAACTTCTCGCGACGGAAGGCCATGCAGCCGTTGCCGCCGTTGCCGGCTTTGACTCGAATTATGGCCTCATCGATAAACATTGGTCTGTAGTTCGTCTTGTCTTTAGTCGTTTGTCGTTCGCGCCGGGAAGAACCACCAGACAGTTTTGGCGAAGTAAAAAGCCTCGACTCGAAGCCGAGGCTTATAGTGTCGTGCTGATGACGGGCCAAGGCGCCCGATCACAAGTTATTCGGCTTCGATCGCCTCAGGTTCGACCATGACAAATTTGCCCATCGAACCTTTGTCGAGGAACTTAATGCGGCCGGTAATTTTCGCAAAGAGCGTATCGTCCTTGCCGCGACCAACGTTGAGGCCGGGCTTCACGCGAGTGCCGCGCTGTCGAACGATGATCGTACCGCCGGGGACGAGTTGTCCGCCGAAGGCCTTAAAACCAAGCCGCTGGGCGTTCGAATCGCGCCCGTTTCGTGATGTACCTTGTCCTTTTTTATGCGCCATAAAATCAGTTCTCGTTGGCCGGTTGCCAGTAAAGCAGCTGGCAGCTTTCAGCCGTCAGCTCTCAGTTACCCCAAAATCTCAACCAGTCGACGCTCTGTTACTTCTTTTTCGGAGTCGACTTCTTCGCGGTCGCCTTCTTGGCGGCTGCCTTTTTCTTCTTTGCGGGCCTATGGGCTGTCCCTTTTGCTTCGTGGGTTTCCGCGTGAGCTTCCGTCGCCTTCTTTACCTTCTTTTCTTTCTTCGGAAGATCAGGCGCCTTGAAGGATTGTCCATCGAAGGCAATCTCGGTGATGCGAACAGCGCTATAGTCCTGACGATGTCCACGCAGCTTCTTGTACTGCTTCTTGCGCTTGTAGTGGAAGACGATGACTTTGGCGCCGCGTCCCTGCTCGACCACTTCGCCAGTGACGAGCGCTTCGGACCCAGGCTTCACGACACTGCCGGACTCGGCAGAAACCGCCAGCACGTCATTGAACTGAACCGCGCCGTTGGTGCCATCGACTTTTTCAACCCGAATGACGTCACCCGGGGCGACCTTATACTGCTTACCACCTGCGCGGATCACCGCGTACATAGGTCCTCCAGAACTTTGGTAGGGCAGGACAATTCTGTCCGCCTGTGCGAAGACGAGCTCCGCTGAAACTCACTTGTGCTTGCTGTTTTCCCGCTGCGGCTTCTGACCGGAAAGGCGGCGCGGGCCCAGAACGGGTCCGCAAGTACGGCAAACCTCATCATTCTATCGTGAGCTGTGGAAATCGGTCAAACAAAACGGTTTCGCAGAGCCTCGCGTTCTGAGGCTCCGGATCAACTCAATTTCGCTGACACCCTGACCGACTAACCTTCAACGTCGAAATAGATCTTGGTCGTGGAGCGATACTGAACGACCTTGCCACCCTCGAGCATCATGTCCAGAGAGTCGATGTGGGCCCACTTCATGTTGCGCACGGTCTTAGCGGCTTCCTTGACAGCCGCTTCCGACGCCTTGGCAAAGCTTTCCGTGGAAGTGCCGACTACCTCAATAATTTTCTGAGTCACTTTTCCCCCTTTTGTTGGTAAGTGGGGATTGTACTCTGGCGTGCGAGGGCGAGGCGAATGAGGGAAAGCCGCTTTCACGCGACAAGGCCACCCGGGGGCTCCGGTGTGGCCTTTCGCGTGACCTCCCAAATTAATTGGACGACGTGTCGGTCGGTGAGGCGGCACCGGCAACGGTCGGCTCCGTCGCTGGCTGCTTGGCTTCGGGCTCCTTCATCGTTGGCGTGGTCTTCACGGTCGCGAGTATCTTCTCCAGACGAGCGAACACCGCGTCACGGTTGACGGGCTGGATCCCTGATTGGGGACTGTAGCCATCGGTTGCCAGTCCGAGGACATACTCGTAGCAGCCTCCATTTTCGTAGTGGTGGTAATACTCGGTTTCCAGCTGGTGAGTGGCGCTGCCTGTAAGTTCCTCGGTCATTTCCATATCGGCCGAGCCAACTTTCACTTTCTGTGAATCAATCGGCTCGCCGTCGGCGTCGCTGGTATCGACGAAAGCAAAGTGCGAACACTCCTGCTCAGACAGGTTGCGATTCACATTTACGGTGAATAACGCGGAGGCGAAATCGGTTTTGGGATACAGAGTGTTCGGCACGGCGACCATGGCCACAGTGACGCCGCCGGAATGAACAAAGTTCATGGGTATGGTGTCGGTGTTTCCGAAGTGAGACTGCGCGTCGTTGCCGGAAGCTAGCGCGAATTTTCGCGGGTACTGAAAGGACACGCCAGAATTCGGATCGCTGTACTTAACGTTCGCGGGACGCTTTTTCTGCACTTTTTTCTTGCTGGCAACTGGAGCGTCAGGAATGGGTTGAGCAGTTGTCGCTGCAACCTCTACCTGAACTGGAGCCGCGGTTGAGTTTGGCGCTGGGCTGGACGCGGCGGCCAGTGCCGGCTTTGAAGATTCTGTTGAGCATGCAACTACGGCGAGTAAGAGTCCCAGGACGGCAAAGCTCGCGCCCATGACGAGTTTCTGCTGGCGAGACCACGATGACAGTATCGCCCCCGAAAATGTTTTGTCAGTTTCTACCTTTTTTGCGGATTTCCAAATCGTTGTCATTGTCCCCTCCCTGCGGCTGACGCAGTTGCCATGAGGAGAGGCAGGACATTTGCCATTCTTATGAAGCTTGATTTGCTTGGACTTAGGTTCGCAGGTTCTGCTCGTGCTCGTGGCAGGACAAACACAACGTGGAAAGCAGCCCACGCCGTGCAGGGACGGAGCGCCGCTCCTAGTGGCCTACGCTTCGCCGACGTGCGTTCCGTGCTGGAAGTGATATTGCAGAATCTTTGCGGCGAGGGCGGGGTTTACTCCGGTTCCAAGTGCCCCGATTGAGCGCACGACTTCTCCTCGGCACACAACTTCGGTTGCGGCCAAGCCGGCAATCTCGGCGGGTAATACCAGGCTGATTTCAACCTGCACATTGGGTTGGAGCGATTCCTGAGCGCGAAACAGCAGGCCGGAACGGCTGATATTTTCGGTCGTTCCTGGACGCCAGCTCTTTTCGCCCAGCGGACGATAGCGCAGCGGCACATGCAGGTTGAAGCGCCGAGCACGAAACGGCGGGATTTTCTTGCGTTCCCCGTCCACTCCTGTGGCTTGCAGCGCCGCAGATTCCTGCGGAATGGGCTCGGAATCCATCAGTTCCCGCACTCTATCTTTGAGAGTGGGCAGGCTAAACGGCTTTTGAAGCAGGGTGATCCCGGCATCGAGCAGGCCGTCGTGTCCAATGGCATTCTCCGTGTAGCCAGACATGTAAAGAACGCGGACGTCGGGCCTTTGCGCGGTGATTTGGGTGGCCAGTTCGCGGCCGTTCATGCCGGGCATGACCACGTCGGTCAGGAGCAGATCAATTTTGTCCTTGTGCCCAGCCGCGATCTGCAAGGCTGCAGCGCCATCTTCGGCTTCAAGGATACGGTAGCCCTGCTTTTCCAGATACTGACGGGCCAGATGCCGGAGGTTGACCTCATCCTCCACCAGCAGAATGGTCTCCTGTCCACGCTCTGCGCGAGGAAGGCCGGGGAATTCCGGCACCGCCGCGACTTCCTCGCGGACATCGGCGCGCGGGAAATATGCTCTGAAAGCTGTACCGCGTTGAGGTTGGCTCTCCACAAAGATGTAAGCACCGCTTTGCTTGACGATGCCGTACACGGTCGACAAACCGAGGCCCGTGCCTTTGGCACCCTTGGTGGTAAAGAACGGCTCGAAGATTCGCGACTGAGTTTCGCTGTCCATCCCCGTGCCCGTATCGCTAATAGAGAGCATGACGTATTCGCCGGGCACCAACGGAGAGTGGATGCGCGCGAAGCTTTCGTCGAGTGTGACATTTGCAGTCTCAATGGTGAGCTTGCCGCCCTGGGGCATAGCATCGCGAGCGTTGACCGCGAGATTCATGATGACCTGGTCGATCTGACCAGGGTCGGCGCGGACTGCGCCCAAGGCCGGGCCCGGGACCATGACGAGATCGATATCCTCGCCAATCATACGGGTCAGCATCTTCAAGTTCTCGGTGACGGCCTCGTTCAAATCGAGCACCTTGGGAGCCAGAATCTGCTTGCGGCTGAAGGCGAGCAACTGACGCGTCAGGGAGGTGGCGCGCTGGGTGGCATTCGAAATTTCCTGCGCTGGCCCACGTAGCCGCGGATCGGGCCCAAGACGCTCGAGCAGAAATTCGGAATATCCGGAGATCACCATTAACAGGTTATTGAAATCGTGAGCGATGCCTCCGGCAAGGCGGCCAATCGCTTCCATTTTCTGGGCCTGGTGAAGTTGCAATTCGAGCGTTCGGGTCTCTGTAATGTCTTCCATAAAAATTTCGAAACTATTGCCTTCTTTGCCGTTCAGAATGACCCGCCCCGAGATGCGCACCACGATGGACGAACCATCCTTTCGCAAACACTCGATCGCGAGGTTGGTAAATTCCTTGGACGCGCGGAAATAATCCGCAGTCTGGAACCACTGCTGCGCGTCGGAGTAGAGGCTTCCCAGATGGCGGCCCGTCAGTTCGGCGGCGCTGGCGTAGCCGAACATGTTCACGAGCGCGGGATTGGCGTCCTGCAGCATGCCCATGGAACTGCAACGGCAGATACCGTATGGGGCGTTCATGACTAGCGAGCGGAAGTTACTTTCAGACCGGCGCAGACTTTCCTGGGCCGCGCGCAGCGCTGCGTTGAACCAGCAGATCAAGAGAGCGACGGCAAAAAACAGCGCCATGTGAGCCACGGCGCGTCGCAATTCAGCGGGAGTCTGATCCCCGGCTAGCGAATAGTAGGCGCTGACAGTTAAGGCGAATGAGGTTGCAACCAGTCCCGGCTTCCATCCTCCGTACCAGGCGCTGACCATGACGGCGACCGCGAATACTACCAGCCGGCTCTCCGCAAGGTCAGAGAAAAACAGTGTTGGGAATGAGCGCGAGCACCGTGCTGAGGAGAGCTACTCCATAGCGCAGGCCCGGAGCGCGGGAGGGTGCGACGGCGAAGGTGCTGAAGAGGGGGAGTCTCATCGCTTGAGTTCATGCTATGCGCCTGATCGCGCGCATGGCGAGTTACGCCTGTACACCGCAATTACCTGGCGGCACAGTGGCCAGTAGTACACCGGTGGAGTACGCCGGAGACGAAGTGGTGTTGGAAGTGAAAAGCTTTGCACTAGCCTAATCTTAGACGGCGAAATAGGCAAAAATGGTGAGGGCAATTTGTGCAGGCGGGAACAAAGACTTGCAACAGCGCCGGGCAAACGACGAAACTAGCGGGGCAATCCTGGAACAATCGGCATGAACATCGGACTTTTCGGCGGCAGCTTCGATCCGATCCATCGAGGACATATTTCGCTCGCGCAGGCCGCGGCACGCAAGTACGCATTGCGCCAGAGTCCTATTTGTGCCCGTGAATGTGCCTCCTCACAAGCAGAAACAGGAGATAACGCCGTTTGTCCATCGTTATGCGATGGTCGCGTTGGCGACACAGGCAGAGAAGTTGTATGTGCCATCGTTGCTGGAAGCTCCCGCGCAACAAGCCTCGAAAAAAACCGATACGAATTACAGCATCGACACGGTGCGCCGGTTGAAAGCGACTCTTAAGAAAGCCGATCGCTTGTTTTTCCTGATTGGCATCGACGCCTTCCGCGACATCGCAAAGTGGCGAGAGGCGCGTGCCCTGCTGGCGGAGTGTGAGTTTATCGTTGCCAGCCGTCCGGGGTACTCGTTGCGGGACGTGGCAGAAGCGCTGCCAGAGGGGCTGCGCCCTTCTTCGGCGGTGACTCAGCCGTTTGGAAAACACGCGGTGAGTGGTGATCTGGTTTTGCCGGGCGTCACCCTTCACCTGCTGGAAGGCGTTCATCAGAATGTTTCCGCGACCGCCATTCGAACCGCCGCCGCGGAGGGCAAGTCGCTGGCGAAGTGGTTGGATCCACAAGTCGCGGACTATGTGAAGAAGATGGGGCTGTATCGAAAGGCAAGTTAGAAGGCAGAAGTCAAATTGCAGAAGTAAAATCTTCTGTGCATCGAGGATTTACGATTCAACTCCTCTGCAGATCATGATTTACTTCTGCAATCCGACTTCTGCAATCTCGACTTTTCCTGCCGCTTTGTCCGTTACAATCGACAAAGTCATTTATGGCCAAGAAAACCGATCTCCAGAAGCAAGTCAACGAAGCAATCCTCGCCTGCCAGGACAAGCAAGCTGAGCAAGTCACCATCCTCGAACTCGAAAAAGATTCCGGAGCATTCACGGACTACTTCGTCATGTGCAGCGGGACGAATCCACGTCAGATCCAGGCCATCGCGGACGCGGTGGATGAACGTCTGGAGCACGCGGGACTGCGCGTCACGCACAAAGAAGGCTACAAGCAGGCCGAGTGGGTGCTGCTTGATTATGTGGATTTTGTAGTTCACATTTTTTCCGAGAAAGCTCGTCAGTTCTACGATCTGGAACGGCTGTGGAAGTCAGCCAAGAAAATGGAACCGGCGGAATTCAACGCCAAGCCCGCCAAGACACGCGCCGCCAAAACGAAGGCCGATCGCGAAGACGCCAGTCCGCGGAAAATCGCGCGGAAAAAGAGAGCCTGAAGTGATGCCAACGAACCCAACCGGAAAGCCGGCCACAACCGTTGCTGCGCCGTGGGGTTCATCGTTTCGACTGGTCGCGTCGGATAGGTGGAAGGCGAAGTCTGCGATGATGGGCCGCGCGGTGACCGAGGCCCTGGTCGAATACTCCCGACCGCTGCCTAGTATGAACGTAATTGATCTCGCAAGCGGGACGGGCGAACCGGCTATCACCCTTGCTGAGCGCGTTGGACCGAACGGGTCTGTCACGGCGGTGGATCAAAGCGCAGAATTGCTGCAGATTGCCGAGGAGCGAGCGAAGAGCAAGAAGCTCGAAAACGTTTCGATTCAACAGGCGGATGCTCATTCGCTTCCTTTTGCAAATAAGACTTTTGATCTGGCAACGTGCCGGTTCGGAGTCATGTTTTTTAGCAACGCCATAAAGGCGCTCACCGAATTGCGAAGGGTATTGAAGCCGGGGTCGCGGGCCTGCTTTGCGGCCTGGGGGCCAGTGGAGCAGCCTTACTGGCAATGCACCATGAAGATCGTTCAGCGCCATGCGGGAGGCCCGATGCTTCCGCCGGGAGGAGCCGATCCCTTCCGTTTTTCTGCGAACGGTTCACTCTCAGAAGTTCTACGCGGAGCAGGCTTCGCCGACGTCGAGGAGAGTACCACACAATCTGCCTTGGCCATGGCTGGGAGATCCAGAAGAAGTAATCGAATATGCCTGCGCGGTCGCGGCTCCCTTCAAGCCGATGTTGGAACGCGTTTCGGAAGAAATGTGGCCTGCGATCCGCTCGGAGGCCGTGGCATCGATGGAACAGTACCGTTCAGGGGATGAGATCCGATTCACCGCGGACGTTATTCTCGCCTCGGGAAGAGCGTGAGCGCGCAGCCGTGAAAATCAAGGTGGCGTGGATCGGAAAAACAAAAGAGCAGGCCATCCAGACTTTGACCGATGAGTATTTGAAACGGATCTCGCACTACGCGACAGTACAGGGCATTGCAGTCAAAGATGAAGCTGGGATTTTAGATCTCGCGAGCGGCGCACGCCGTGGCGAAGGAAAAAATGAACGGCACAAACTGATTCTTTTGGATTCGCGCGGCAAACAGCATTCATCCGAAGACCTCGCGAAACTGCTCGAACTCGAGCAAGTCAATGCTGTCCCCATATTGTTTGCTATCGGGGGAAGTGACGGGTTCAGTGAAGAGGCGCGCCGCCAAGCCAGTCTCACGCTGTCACTCGGAAAGATGACCCTACCGCACGAATTGGCGCGGGTCGTGTTGCTGGAGCAGATCTACCGGGCCTTTACCATCCTGAAGAATCATCCCTACCATCTGGGACATTAGCGAATCCAGGCGCCCAAACGCCGCATGCAAGGCCTCATCCAGGGTCATTAACTAAAGGGTAACAGGCAGGGGCCATTCAGACATCCTGCGACGAGCGGGCACACAATATTGCCGATGAACCTCTGACAGCTTCCCTTGAATAGGAAAGTGACATATTGTGTATGGAACAGGCGGAACAAGCCTGAATTTGCAGTGAGGCCCTCCCCCAATGAAAAACCCGTACGACGTCCTACGAATGAAAGAACAGGAACTGATCCGAGTCCGCAAGGAGATGGACGCTTTGCGGATCGCGGCCCGTTTGCTGGGTGCGGAAGACAAAACAAACGGTGAAGGTCAGCCGCAGCTGACGCGAGTGGTGGAAATGCCGTAGTTCGCGGTTCAGAAATCTAGCTTTTGACCACGGTTGTTGCATGAGCAAGTCCCCGGCAATCGGTGTGGCGTTGGACGATAGTGAAGGCTGTTCCTGCAATCCTCCCCTTTAATTCCTCGTACCTCCCGCATCTCCCATCGCGCTAAAGAGTAGCGCGATGGGAGATCGGCGAGCTGAAGCTGAATGGGCGTGCGCGAATTACCCGTTTTCGCTAACATAGAAGCATTGCTAGTTCGATTTGCATTCAAAAACAAATATGAAGATCCAGAAACTATTGCCGGCCCTCGCTCTGTCCCTGACGCTCTTCGTTTCAGGACTTTCACTTTTCGCACAGGATGCGCCAGAGGCGCTCCGTCCACCCAAGGGAGCTCAGACCGCTCTGGTGGTCTTCGAAGACCTGCAATGCCCGCAGTGCGGCCGCGTGGCCCCGCTACTTGAGCAGGCTTCCCGCACGTATAAGATTCCGCTGGTTCAGCACGATTTTCCGCTTCCGATGCACAACTGGTCATTTGACGCAGCGGTGATGGCTCGCTATTTCGATACGCATTCGAAGGACCTGGGAAACGCCTTCCGGGCCACCGTCTTCGAGCATCAGATGGAGATCAATCCCCACAACCTGCACGCTTTTGCGGATAAGTTTGCGACCGAGCACAAGGTCACTCTGCCATTCGTGGTTGACCCGGACGGAAAGCTCGCCGGACTGGTGAAGCAGACAAAGACGTAGGCGTAAATCTGCACGTTGACCACACCCCAACGATCTGGATTGTGAGCAACAAAAAAGGCGGCAAGCCGTTTGTCGAGGTGACGGACACGTCGCAGCTTTACGTGACGATCGATGCGATGAAGTAGGAAGGCAAGTCAAAAATCAAAGTAAGAAGTCAAAAGTCAAATTGAAGAAGTAAAACCGTTCCAGCGCAGGCAGCCGTTTACGGAACTGCTCGCAGCAAGAGCCGTTACTTCTGCAATTTGACTTTTTACTTTTGACTTAGTTTTTTACTCGCTCCAGCGCTTGAAGAGAAGCGCGCCGTTGGTCCCACCGAATCCGAACGAGTTTGACATCGCGTACTCGAACTGGGCTTTGCGAGCCTGATTGGGAACGAAGTCCATGTTATCGGTTTCCGGATCCTGATTCTCCAGGTTGATGGTCGGCGGAAGAATCTGATCGCGAAGAGCAAGGACTGTCACGCCTGCCTCCAAGCCTCCGGCCCCTCCCAACAAATGTCCAGTCATCGATTTTGTCGAACTTACGGGAACTTTCTTTCCAAACAAATTGCGGATCGCGTGAGCCTCGAGCGTATCTCCGATCGGAGTGGACGTTCCATGCGCATTGAGGTATCCGACCACGCTGGGGTCTAATTTGGCGTCGCGCAGAGCGTTGCGCATTACCCGGAACCCTCCCTCGTGCTCGGGAGCTGGCTGGGTCATGTGATAAGCGTCGGCGCTCATCCCATAGCCAACCAGTTCGGCGAGGATTTGCGCGCCCCGACCTCGGGCATGCTCAAGTTCTTCAAGAATAAGAATGCCAGCACCCTCACCCATCACGAAGCCATCGCGGTCACGGTCCCAGGGACGGCTCGCGCGCGCCGGATCGTCGTTGCGCGTAGAAAGCGCGCGCATTGCCGCAAAACCGCCGACCCCCATGGGAGTGATGGCTGCTTCAGCGCCTCCGGCAATCATGACGTCCGCGTCGCCATATTTGATGATCCGCATCGAGTCGCCGATGGAGTGCGCGCTGGTGGTGCACGCTGTGGCCGTCGCCTCGTTCGGACCCTTTGCGTTGTACTTCATCGAGACATGCCCAGCGGCGAGGTTGACGATGGCGGCCGGGAATAAAGAACGGTGAAATTTTGCGCGGACCGCCTTCGAGCAGCGCTTTGTGCTCGCGCTCGATCACGTCGAATCCGCCGATGCCGGAGCCGATATGGACGCCGACTCGCTCGGAGTTTTCATTCGTGACCTTCAACTGCGACATCTTGAGCGCTTCATCCGACGCAGCCAGCGCGAAGTGGATGAAGCGGCCCATCTTCTTAACTTCTTTTTTCTCGATGAAGTTCAGAGGGTCAAAGTTGCGGACTTCGGCGGCGATTTGGCACGCATATGCGGATGCGTCAAAGGCGGTAATACGGTCGACGCCGCTCTTTCCCGCCAACAACGCGGGCCACACCTCGGCGGTGGTGTTACCGAGCGAGCAGATCATGCCGATGCCGGTAATAACGACTCGGCGTGCCAAATTACTTGCCTGCCTTGGCGTGCTTGCCGATGTAGTCCACCGCGTCGTTGACCGTGCGGATCTTCTCGGCGTCTTCGTCAGGAATTTCGATATCGAACGCTTCTTCAAAAGCCATGACCAACTCAACCGTGTCGAGCGAGTCCGCGCCAAGATCGTCCACGAACGATGCGCTGGGCGTGACCTCACCCTCATCCACACCTAACTGCTCCACGATGATTTGCTTCACTTTTTCATCAACGGCTGCCATGTTTTCCTCGTTTCTGTGTCTGGGGTCGCAAGCCCGGTGCAGGCCAGCGTTTACCAATTTACGACTGCCTTCCTGCCCATGCGGTTGTATGAAGGCGAAACCACTAGTCTAAAAGGGATTGGACAAGTATGCAAAGCAGTCTGACGCATAACAATCGGTTGTCCGCCAAATCACTCCGGCATCCTAAACGCCTGAGCTGAGATGGGTCAAATGCGCAGGTGCTCAGGTTTCAAGGTTTCTGAGTTTCAAGGTTTCGGACGCCTACGGCTCGCCGCGAACTTCGGAATCGTCGCGGACCACATTCACTCGAGCCCCTCCGTCTACTACTCGCTTTGCGAATGCTTACTTTGAATATTCGTCTCTCAGTCTCGTTTGCCGGCTGACCATGGGAATCGGGCGACCTTGAATGTAGACCTGCTTCACGTCTGTCTTCACGTCGAGAGGATCGCCGTTGGCAACGACCACGTTCGCAGTCTTGCCTGCATCCAGGGAGCCTAGCTGATCGGAGACGCCCCAAACTTCGGCGGCGTTAATGGTAATTGCCTTAAGCGCCTCGTCGTATGGCAGACCGAACGCGGTAGCGAATCCCGCCGCATCCGGCAAGTTGCGCACGTTGTGCGCGGAGTAGGAGGCGAACACCACCTTGACTCCTCGCTTGTAGAGTTGCGCCGGAAGGCTGTAAACGGCGTCGTAGCGCTCGTCCTCTTTCGGAGCTTCGTAGATCGGACCAACGATCACGGGCACCTTGAGGCTGGCGACGTAGTCGAGTACCGGCTGCGAATGACTGATGTGATTGAGCACGAACTTGAGCTTGAATTCGTTTGCCAGACCGACGGCGGTTTGAAGGTCACTGGCAGAGTCAGCCGCGAGAACGACTGTTTTCTTGCCGTCGAGATAGGGCAGCAACGCCTCGAGTTTCAAGTCGCGCTTGGGAGGAACCGGCTCGAGCTTCTTGTTCTTATCGGCGCTCTCCTCTTTTTTATTGGTCGATTTTTCTGGCGTTGCAGCCGCAGATTTCTTCCGCTCGTAGTCGGCCCACTTCAACTGGTAGTCCCGGGCGTCGAGGAAGGCTTGGCGCAGTTGCGCGGCGAGGCCCATGCGGGTCGAAGGATACTTTCGCTTCTCGAATCCGCCCTTATTGCGACGCTGTTCGCCGGTGAAGTTCAGGGGCATGGCGTTGTCGCGAATGAGAAGCATCTCGGTGGCGGAGGCTCCAGCCAGCTGAATGAATGAGTCCTGGCCGGGAAGCGTGTCGCCGCTCTCTGGAGCAACCACTGCATTCGTGATCCCGTTCAGGCGTGCTACCGGAATCAATGCGGATTCTGCATGGAAAGCGTCGGCGGTGTGCATGTGCGGCATGATCTCGTCGCTCATTTCGATCATGTCGTTGGTTGCGGATTCCGCAGAAATTTCAGTGAGGCCAAGCTGGGTCTCGGAATCAATTAGGCCGGGATAGACGGTCATCCCCGTGACATCGATGACCTGCGCGCCGGCTGGAACGTTCACTGAGGCGCCGCCGACGGCGGTAATCTTTCCGCCCTGCATCACCACAATTCCGTTTTCAACTACGCCGTGTGTGACGGTCAGCAGTTTTCCGCCCTTGAGGACGATCGCTTTATCTTGCGCCGCTGACAGTATCGAACCCAAAAGGATTGCCATTCCAAGCGCAACGATGAACTTGAATTTGGGCGAAAGCAGAGAGTTGAGCGGTAGGAGCTTCATCTATTCGCCCTCCTTGTAGTGGGTCGTGCCCAGCCCGGGCTGCGAGCGGTCGAAATAAACTTCCCCGTCAATCAGCACCTTTTCGGGGACGCCGTAGCTTGAGAGCGGATAGCCTCCCCAGATCACGAGGTCAGCATCTTTGCCCACGTCAATCGAACCGACGCGATCGTCGACCCCGACGATCCATGCGGCGTTCAGGGTAATCATCTTCAGAGCCTCTTCTTCGGTTGCGCCCCCGTAACGCATGATCTTCGCAGCCTCCTGGTTCAGTCGGCGCGTGTAGTCTTCGGAATCACTCTTGATCGCGACCCGCACACCCTTGCGCATCGCCATGACTGCATTCCATGGAATCGCGTCCCATGCTTCCTGCTTGTAGCCCCACCAGTCGGCGAAAGTTGCGATGCCGACGTTGTTGGCGGCAAGTTGATCGGCGACTTTATAGGCCTCGAGCGCGTGATGGAATGCGCGCAGTTTGTAGCCAAATTCCTTGGCCATCGCGATCTCGGTCAGCATCTCGTCGGCGCGGTAACAGTGAATCTGCACCATCAGCTTGCCGCGCAGAACATCCGCCAGCGCTTCCAGTTTCAAATCGCGCTTGGGAGGATTCGCGTCCTTGTCGCCACGATTTACCTTCGCGTTGTAGTTGTCCCACTCGCGAATGTAATCCTGCGCTTCGACCAGCGCTTGCCGCTGCACGGCGAAGTTGCCCATGCGAGTGGATGGAAGTTGATCGCGTCCGCCATAGACCCGCTTCGGATTTTCACCGCTGGCAAATTTGATAGAGCCAGGAGCGTTCGGAAAAAGCAACGCGTCGCGAGAGTCGCCATATTTGTGCTTGATGACGACTGCCTGGCCGCCAATCATGTTCGCGGAGCCGTGAAGAAGAAGCGAAGTCGTCACGCCGCCAGCGAGCGCGCGATAGATCGCCTTGTCCTGATAGTCGAAGGCGTCTTTCATGATCATTTGCGGTGTGACTGGACTGGTGGCCTCGTTGACATCGTCATCAAGCGCGATGTGGGAGTGCGAATCGACGATGCCGGGCGTAAGATAGCGCCCTTCGGCGTCAATCACGATCGCGTTCGCGGGGGCATTCACGCTCTCGCCGACGGCCGCAATCTTGCCATCTTTAATGTATACGGAGCCGTTTTTGATGTTGCCGTGCGTCACTGTCATGACGATGGCGTTCTTGATCACAACATCCTGATGCGCAGCCATCGCCTGGCCGAAAAGAGAAGTGGCACAGCCCGCCAATGCCATTAAGAACACAAAAGTTGCAGGCTTCGATTGAAATCGCAAAGGGCACTCCTGAAGAACCACGATGAGAAAGGATTGTAGGTGTGTTGCGTCAGAAGGGTCAACCGAGTGAGGGGAGAATCTGGCTTCTCTCTCCGAAATGTTATGTCTTCCCGACTTGCCCGCGATGCATGGCTCGTGGCAGGATGCGAAGGTGAAAATCCTTACGTTGATAGGTATGTTGTTCGGCCTCGCGTTATCTGCCTGCGCCGCCGATTGCCCAAAGAAACAAGCCAAGACCCAGGGCGCCCTGATTGAACTTGAACAGAATTGGGCCGCCGCCCTCAGCCGTAAAGACGAGAATGCGGTTGCCTGCATCTTGGCCCAGGAATTCGAAGACGCCGATGTAGATGGCTCCCTGCACACTCGCAGCCAGACGCTCGAACATATCCCGCAGCGCAAGCCGGGCGTTAATCATCTCAGCGAGATGCGCGCGCATCTCAACGGCAATTTCGGATTCGTTCGCGGGACTCGCTACGTTGGAAGACGATTCCGGAAAGACGATCGCGCGAGTCCGGTTCACTGATGTCTTCACCTATCGTGATGGCCGATGGCAGGCGCTGGCCGGACAAGAGACTCTTCTCGGCGACGCGAAACGCTAGGTCACTGGTTAGGAAACGAGCCTTTCGCGTGAAAATAATCTGCAGGATGGGACGCTAGGTGCGCGCCGTAGTACAACGGGTGAGCCGCGCCAAGGTGACGGTCGATGGCGAAATCGCCGGGGAAATCGGGCCTGGCTTGCTGGTCCTGCTGGGCGTGGGCCAAACAGACACGCCCGCCGACGCAGACTATCTCGCGGAAAAAATCGTTGGACTGCGCATCTTCGAAGATTCCAAGGGCAAGATGAATCTGGCGGTCGCAGAGATCGGCGGAGCCATGCTGGCTGTCTCGCAATTCACGCTCTACGGAGATGTTCGACGCGGCAAACGCCCTTCGTTCGATGCCGCCGCGCCACCTGCAACTGCGCGCGTTCTCTACGAATACTTTGTCGAGAAGATTCGCGCTACCGGGTTGCGATGCGAGACTGGCCGTTTCCAGGAAATGATGCAGGTCGAACTCGTGAACGAAGGTCCGGTTACGATCCTGCTTGATTCGACGAAAGCATTCTGACGTGAACGCAAAAAAAACCGCCAACTCGCGCCGGCGGCCTTTAAATCAGTGCTCATGAATTTAACTGCTCAGTCGCGCGTTGGCGGCCGCTTCCCTGAAACCGGTATCTGGTTGTCCTGATCGAGGTACTCTCTCGGCCCATGGTCGGAGTGGGCGTTCGCCACTGGACGATCACCCTCGGCGCTCAGCAGTTCTTCTTCCGCCTGTGGAAGAGCCTGGCCGGAAGTGGTTGTGTAAATCGCCTGATGCAAGAGCGATCCGGTTGGGGCCTGTGCCATCGCAAAAATTGGGAATGCTTTGCCGTTCCCGAAACCTACTGCGATGTAATCGGCAACCATGTATCCCGAAAAGGTATTCGGCAGCCAGGTCAGTTTCATGGGCCCGCCAGCGTGACTGGAGAACTCCATGTCTTTCCGGCGGTCAAAGATTGGATGAAGCCTGCGTAAAGTTGGCAATTGCCATTGCAGTTGGATACCGGGTAATAGTAGTAGGAAAGCGCCAAGTGGGCCTTGGAGCCGCCGGTGCCGGGAGCGATCGCCAAACCAGTGATGAAATGGTCGACGGTGCTGGTAGTCGCATCGATCGGCACTCGTTTCACAGCTGACCACTTTTTCCCGCTGCTCGAAGTGCTGTAGACAATGTCGTTTTCCGCGCAGCCTTTGCGGAAGCGGCAATCGGGCCACATTACATAGACTTTGCCCTTTGCATCGACCGCTGCCGAAACCAATCCTGCGCTCCTCAGACTCCCGGCTTCCCCGTGGCTGGTGTCACTAGAGATGTTGACCGCGCGGTTCCAGGTCTTGCCCCCATTCGTCGACGTAAAGGCAATGACATCTCCATTGAAGCCCGAAATCGGAACGATCACTGTCCCTTTAGGAACCACAAGCGGCACGCCGCCGATGCCGTAATCCAATCCGGCAGTGTGAGCTTCAGGACTCCACGTCAGGCCGCCATCGGTCGAAGTACTCATCTCGATTAGGTCGCCTTGCGAAGTATCGTCCCACTCCGAATAGCAATGGCCGTAATAAGGACTGGTCGCGGTGTTGTCGCACACGATCCAGTTCTTATCCGGCGAGCCCTGTAGCGTTACAGAAATAGGGTTCCCCCAGTTGATGCCATCTGTGGACCGGCTCACTGCAACCGACGTGTTATTTCCGATAGGCAGCGTAGAGATCAACCAGACCTGGTGTAGGGCGTCGTAGGCGACGGCCGCATCGCTGGCGGCGTCGCTGCTTCCGTTGCCTTCGTAAATCGTAATTCCCGGCAAATAGCCATTTGTCCAGGTCGTGCCCCCATCGGTGGATGTGGCAAATCCGATGTCTGCTCCGCCGCCGTCATAAATGCGAGCGACCTGGAATCGCGGTCACGATAGTTGAGCCATACGTAAATGCGCTAGGTTCGACCTCGCTGGCATGCTCGCTCGCGACGTCTGTGAAAGTATCCTGGCTGAGTTGGGTTAGTGTGACCTGGCCCATGGCAACTGCAGAAAGCGCCAGACTGATCACAAGAACGAGAAACAGGGCGCGAGCATAGGAATGCGCGAACGTATTCATGACGATTCAATCCTCACAAGTCTTGCTAGGGATAATCGTGAACGCGGACAAATCCAAATAGTCCGCAGAAACAGGCGAGGGTTTTCGGGGGAGATAAATCCCGCCCAGCAATTGGGCGGTCCTCTGCCTAGTGGGTGAGAGTAGTCTGTTCGGATTCCTGTGTCAAACAGAACCCGGCGGACCATTCGGGACATCAGAGCAGCGGCTCTCACCCGGCACAGTCGGCGAGGCGCCACTTTCGGAGTCCTGGAAAGATGTCCCTAATTTGAGGCCTGGATCTGCATCTCGTCTGTGATCCAAAGTTGGGCGGGAGCGCCTTTTGTAGTACGAGTTGCGGTCGCACGGAAACTGCTGGAATTGGAAGTGATTTCAACTTCGTAGACGTACGGAGGACGCTCACCCTTAATCGTCAAGTAATTGCCGGAGAGCAACTGATCCAATGAAGCGTATCTACCCTGGCTCGCCAAGTAGCCACGTTCGGCGCTGGCAATGGAAATCAGATCATTTTTCACGCCGGTGATGGTCGTGACTTCCTCGGGGGATCCACCACCCGTCGAGGGTTGCAGTGTCTTGATTTGCAGCGAATAAATGTACATGCCAATCGCCACAGTAATGACCGTACCGAGAAATCCGAATAGGCGCATAAGTCGCTCCGAATCAATTGCACGGACAAGGGTTTCCCTGCCATGCTTATTGCACCCGGAACCATGGCGGGCGGCAAGTAACGGGGGTCACGGGGCCCGAGATGGACCGTTGGGCGAGGTTGCGATCGCCGTAGGCCCAAGTCTTGCGCAAAAAGTCAGGTCTAGAACATTTTCGGCTGGGTTTGCTGCTCGATGTATCGCTGGCTATCG
Organism: uncultured Acidobacteriaceae bacterium; assembly: GCA_963822545.1. Lineage (GTDB taxonomy): Bacteria > Acidobacteriota > Terriglobia > Terriglobales > Acidobacteriaceae > Acidiflorens. The sequence goes on along the minus strand of CAWGIB010000002.1, from coordinate 1,392,588 downwards.
AATTTCCTGCTCGTGCTTTGGGCTGACATGTATCGGATCAGGCCGAAGATTGGGCGGTTGAACCAGGGCCGATCGAATTTCCCAACAATCGACCACGCTACTCCGGCATAACCATTTGGATCGCGGCCATCGAGTTCATACTTGTCGTTGAGAACGACGGCGATGCGGTAAGCCTCAGCCGGCGTGCGGCTCCATTCCAGAATCTTCTTTCCCCAATACATGCGCATGTAGTTGTGCATCCATCCGCCATTCACCATTTGCAGTTGGGCGGCGTTCCAGAGCGGATCGTGGGTTTCAGCGTTTTCGAGTTCACGCTCGCTGTAAAGATACGGGCGAGGATCTTCCACGTGCTCAGCGAGCGTTCGGTGGGCCCAGTTCTCCCCACTCTCGAAGTTGTCGTAGTTGTGGTTGTAGGTAACAAAGTTGATGGCGAGTTCGCGCCAGACCAGCAACTGGTCGATAAACGATTCCTTGTCGGCCTTGGGCGCGTCTGCTTTCTGCACGGCGAGGGCGATGGTGAGCGGACTGATATGCCCGAAATGCAAATAAGGGGACAGGCGGCTGGTGCCATCAATTTCAGGATGATTGCGCTGCCGTTCATAGCGCGCGAGTTTCTTGCCCACAAATTCGTTAAGCAGACGAACCGCTTCTTTGGTCCCTCCTTTGAAAGTATTCACCGGACCAACCGAACGATCGAGATTCCACCCTTCGGTGACATCAAAGTTTGTCGGCAACGATTGGAGGTGCGGCGACTTCTTCCACGCGTGCCTCGCCCGCGGATTTCCCGGCTTTAAGAGGTAACGGTCGAGTTGAGCATGCAATTTTTTCCGGAGATGAAACGCGGCATATTGCTCTTTCTCAATCAACCGGGACGGGACGATCACGTCAGAGTCAACCGTCCAAAGCGGTACCCGGAGCCTTTTCGTCGCCAGTTGGCGCCAATGTTCTGGCTCTCGCATCGGGTTCTCGTCGCCGACGACGAGGGCAGCCTTCACCTCTGCGCAGAACTTCAGTAGGCTGTGATCGGGATATCGGCGCAGGACGAAGTCGATGCCACGTTTTTCGAGCGACGCCGCGATATCGGGGATCCCCTCGGCCAGAAAACGGTAGGCTCGCAGATTGGCATTGGGATAGAAAGGAACCGGCGCAAAGAAGACAACGATCGGCTTGCCCAAGGCGTTTGCCGCCTCGACCGCAAGATCTAGCGCGGGATTATCAACCCCGCGCTGGGAACGCTGCATCCAGTAAACGACGCAGGCGCCATCGTTGTCGGGCGCGCCTTTCCGACGGACGCGAACCCGGGGATTATCAATCAGCTTATCGAGTTCGCTCACGCAGGCTCTGCCGTCCTTTGGGAGTGTAATGAAAAATGGAAAGAACCTGCCATCCGGGCGGCTCCGGGCAGTAGCAAGCCGATGAGCCGAGGCTGAGATACCGCAAGATGGCCGGCGGTTCCCGGTTCCTGATTCCTTCCCCAAACCGTACGTACACTCCCTTTCGGTAACCCTTGGTAATCGTCGGTAACCGTTGGACTCGTGACGCCCCGCTTTACAATGACATTACTCCGCGATGCCTGCGTGATTGCGGGGTTTCGTCCGGGAATCTCCCGGCGAGTTCGGACCCGCTAGGCATTGCTTCAGGAACCGGGGCTTCCGGCACGCGTTTTGTAGTTGGCCGCGAGTTACAGGTTGCGAGAGCATTCGGCGGGAAACAAGGCTGGAGTCCGGAATTCTATGGCGTTTGGTTTTGGTTTCAACAAACAGAAGCTTCTCAGCGCCGCGGAAAAGTTTGTCCAGCAGGGCAAGCTACAGAACGCCATTGCTGAGTACGAGAAGATCCGCAAGAACGACGAAAAGGATCTGACGGTCGCGAATACGATTGGCGATCTGTATGCCCGCATGGGCGATAGCTCCAAGGCAATCGAGTGTTTCAAGACCGTCGGCGACGCCTATGCTGCGCAGGGATTTACCGTCAAAGGCATCGCTATGTACAAGAAGATCACAAAGCTCCAGCCGAGCGTGGATGGATCTTTGAAACTCGCCGAACTCTACACGCAGCAGGGCCTGTTCAATGACGCGCGCGCCCAGTATCTGCAGGTTGCCGAAGACTTCATGAAGAACGGCGACCTCGAACAGTCGGTTCGTCTTTTCCAGAAGGTCCTTGAGATGGATCCGGAAAACGTGCCTATGCGGATCAAGCTGGCCGAGGTCTACATCCGGCTGGGTAAGAAAAAAGAAGCTTGGGAGATTTTCAGCGCTGCTGCCGAAGCGCTGCGTGCGCGCGGATCGATGCCGGCGGCGGAAGATGTTCTGAAACGCATGCTCCAGCTTGACCCTGGAAACAGCTACGTTTTGCTGTTACGAGGACGTGCGGCACTCGAGAGCGGCGACGCCAAGACCGCAATTCAGTATCTGGAAAAAGCCTCGGACATTGACTCACATCCGGAAGGTCTGCGCGACCTGCTAAAGGCCTATCTCGAAAATGGAGATCTGGACCGGTGCGCTCCCATTGCCGAAAAGCTCTTGACGGTGCACAACGATCCTGAAGGACTCTTCCTGTTGGGAGAAGGCGCGGCGAGGCTCGGTCATTACGATCAGGCGCTTGATACTTACGCCAAGCATGCCGACCGGCTTCTAGCGACGGATTCGACGAAGCTTTTGTCGAACCTGCACACCATGATCACGCGCGTGCGAGATGATTCTGGCGCGCTCGAGAAGTTAATGGAATTGGTGCAGAAATCAGGCGAGACGACGCACGTCAACGAGGTGGCGGAACTGCTGGCGCATTCATCCGTAAAAGACGGCAATCTGGAACGGGCGCGCGACCTGTACACGATGCTGGCAGCCAGCGAACCTCAGAACACCATGCACATGCAGAACTACCAGCAGGTCGTGGACCGGATGGCAGGCACTGTTCCGCAATCTGGACATGGGATTACGGCCGAAGAAGGCGGCTTGATCGTCGAAGAGCTCGAAGCGACGGCGCCGGTGATTGACCAGTCTTATCCGGACGAGGTCGCGGTTGCGGTTCGATCTGCTGTGACCGAAGCGGATCTCTTTCTTTCGTACAATCTTCCGGACAAAGCGATCGTTCCGCTGCTTGGAGCGCTGCCTCAGGCACCGCGCGATGTACGTTTGAACCAGCGCCTGGCGGCATTGCATACTCGCTTCCAGCACTTTTCTGACGCTGCCGTTTGCTGCCGGACGCTCGAAAGCTCGTATCACGATGCGGGTTATCCCGACGAAGCGATCCGCTATGGTGAATTGGCGTCGCGTTACGAGCAAAGTGCAGGAACCGGGACTGTACCCGCCCCTCTCCCGCGCGAAGTGGCCTCTGCACCTGCTGCCTGGCCCGCGCCCGTTAGCGCGCCGGAACCGGCTGCGCATCCTGAGTTTGCTGTGCATGAAATGGAAGTGCAGGCGCCCGCTGCCAGCCATGATCTCTCCGACGAGTGGGAGCAGACGTTATCGGTCGACGAACCTGCAGTGGAAACGGTTGCACCTGCCGCACCTCAGACAGTTCACGAAATTCACGCCGACTCAGCAGTCGACGAAAACAATCCTGAGATTGCCGAGACGGTAGAAGAGATCCGTTTCTATCTCGAACACTTCATGAACGACCAGGCCCGGTCGGCATTTGAGAAATTGGAGACGCTGACCCACAACGCGTCCATCCTCGAGCCTCTGCGAGTTGAACTTGCCTCAGGCGGCCAAACCGCGGAAGAGCCTCAGGTCGAAATCACTGACAACAACCTTCCGGAGATCAATGCCGACGAACCGGAGACATTCGACGTCGAATTGGATGCCCAGCCTGCATCGCAGTTTGCGGTATCGCCGGATCTCGTGGCGGGATACTCCCATGGAGATGCACAGCGACGATGCGGCGCAAGAGTCATTCTGAGCTGGCGCACGCAGGGTGAGATGCACGTCACACCTGCCGACTTCGAAACCCCTGCCGAGCCTTCCCATGTCGAAGCATCGCCATGACGAACCTTCCCAGGCGGAGCCCTCGCATGCGGAACCTGTTCACGCGTCCGCTGAGCCTGAGCCGGACGAACTCAGCGCGCTGGTAGCGGACCTCGAAGCGTCCATCGGAGATTCGTTCCCGGTTGCTCCCCCGGCGCACGAAGCCAGATACCGTTACCAGAACCTACATCGCGTGCGCATCCTTCCGATCATTCGGGCGACAGTTTGCCAAGCTGGCCGATGGCAGCTCCTTCCAAACGAACGGTACCACAACCCGAGCCTCAGACCCTGGAACCTGTAGCCCACGCTGATGTAACTCCAATTGCAGCCGAATCGCTACCAGTCGTCACGGCGAGTTCAGGAGCTGCAGCAGCGGCCCCAGCTCTCAGCTATGGTCCTACGCCGGTCCGTCCTTTAGGCGCGGGAGCGCAGGCCATGCATCCGTCCGACAGCATCGATCTTTCGGAGATGTTTGGCGAGCTGAAGCATGAACTTGAAGAGGACATCGCGGCCGGCGATGACGATCCCGAAACGCACTACAACATGGGCGTCGCCTTCCGCGAAATGGGTCTGCTGGACGAAGCGATCACCGAGTTGCAGAAAGTATGCACCTCGATCGATCGTGGGCATGCCTTCCCTCAGACGATCCAAACCTATACCTGGCTGGCGCAGTGCTTCCTCGACAAGGGCGTGCCTGACGCCGCCATCCGATGGTACGAGAAAGCGCTGAACATTCCCGGTATCGACAACGAGGCACGCGTAGCCATCAATTACGAACTTGGGTCCGCCTGTGAGAGGGCGGAAGACAAGCCAGCGGCGTTGCGTCATTTCACCTACGTTTACGGCGCAAACATCGATTATCGCGATGTCGCCGAGCGCATTCAGGCTCTGAAGTCGTAGAATGCAACGGTGGGTCTTGCGGCATGCGCAGGGGATGAAATGAGTCCCGCGCTCATCCCACGACGACGCGTGCAATGATTTCCGATCCCAAACTCCCTTTTGACAGCGCCCCTACGGGTGTCGAAACTCGAGCTGAGGCTTCCCCTGACGGGCCGCAGGAGCTCCCTTCGTCCGACGCCAGCCCCGTTCCGCAAAGGTCTTATTCGACTGCCCGGCTATGGTTGCGCCGGATCGGAGTGCTGCTGTTTGTTTTCCTTTGCGCGACCATCGGGGTCATGCTGATGATCGTTCCCTGGCGCCCAGAGTGGTCTGACAACCCTTTACTGATGCCTTATCCGGTGCTGCGCGACCTGATCGGCAGTGGTTTCATGCGCGGCCTGGTGACGGGGTTGGGCCTGCTGAATGTTTGGGTTGGTTTTTGGGAGGCCCTCCGATACCGGGAAGATTGATCGTTCCATCCGGCGCAGCGTGGGGCTGCGAGCACGCGTTGTCAACCAATACAAATCAGGGATCAAACGACTCACTATGACCGAACCAAAGTTAAAGCCGGCTCCTCTCGCGTATAAGAACGAAGCTTTTCTGAACAGCCCCGATGGACGAATTCTGCGGCTGCTGTCCGAATACAGCGAACCCCTGGCTCGCTTCCGGAGAGAGCAGATTCAGGACACGGTAGTTTTCTTCGGCTCGGCGCGGCTCGCCAGCCGCGATTCTGCCACAAACCAGTTAAGCGGAGCGCGCTCGGTAGACGCGGGCGTCGCGGCGGCGCAACGAGCAGCGGATATGAAGCGGGCGGAAGCGGCGGTAGACATGGCCCGCTACTACGAAGACGCGCGCCACTTGGCTCACTTGCTGACGAAATGGTCCATGCAGATTCCCGCAAAGCGCCAGCGTTTCGTCGTCACCACGGGCGGCGGGCCTGGCATCATGGAAGCGGCAAACCTGGGAGCGCATGAAGCGGGCGGAAAAACCATCGGCTTGAATATCAATCTGCCGTTCGAGCAGAACCCGAACCCGTATATCACTCCATCGCTCAACTTCGAATTTCATTACTTTTTCATGCGCAAGTTCTGGTTCGCGTATCTCGCGAAAGGCCCTGGTCATTTTCCCGGGCGGGTTTGGAACGCTCGATGAACTTTTCGAGATTCTGACGTCTCGCTCAGACGGAAAAACTGGCAAAGAAAATCGTCGTGGTCATCTATGGCAGCAAGTATTGGAAGAAGATCATCAATTTTGAAGCCATGGTCGATGCGGGCGTGATCTCACCGCAGGACCTTGAGTTATTCAAAATTTCGGATTCGCCCGAAGAAAGTTTCGAGTTCCTGAAAGAGGGCTTGACCAAGTATCACCTTGGCCCGCAGCAGCCGAAGCGCAAGGGCGAAGCCGCTGCACCTGAAATTGCCAAAACCCGCCCCTGAGCGAGCCTGGCTGCTGATCCGTCTCCCGCGCCGCACTTGCAAGACTCACGGGTGCACCCTCGCATGCCGAACGCAAAGGGTGCAACTTTCTTCGTCCGTCCCCGCGTATACACACCAGCACACATTGTTCCGAGGTGACAAACATTCATGCCTAAACTAGCGGCCCTGACCTGCGGCTTGCTCATGTTTTTCTGCACAGGTTTATTGCTGGCGCAACCGCCTGGCGCAAACGAAATGCCGTCGGTGATCCAGGTTCCAGCCGCCGCGCAAGCGACCACGAACTTTGACGCAACGGCTGCCACCAACGGCTATCTGGCGCAGATCCCAGCCGACAAAACCGCCCGTTCCGATGCCTACTTTGAAGGCGGATACTGGATGATCCTGTGGGACTTCCTGTACGGAGTTGTCGTTGCTCTACTGCTATTGAACCTGCGGTGGTCGGCGAAAATGCGTGACTTGGCAGAGCGCATCACGCGCTTCAAACCTGTCCAAACTTTCCTGTATTGGTTGCAGTACATCATTCTCACAAGCATTCTGGTGTTCCCGCTCTCGGTTTACGAAGATTATTTTCGCGAACACAAATATGGACTCGCCACCCAGACCTTCGGTCCATGGATGATCGACCAATTGAAGTCCTTGGGAGTTTCTGTGGTGCTGGGCGGGATGATCACGATGCTCCTGTTCGGAGTGGTCCGGCGGCTGTCGCGAACTTGGTGGATCTGGGGAGCGATCGTCACGTGGGTCTTCCTTATTTTTGTCGTAATGATCGCACCCGTCTATCTCGTCCCGATTTTTAACAAAGTAACTCCCTTGCACGAGCCGAAAATTGTCGACCCAATCTTGAGCATGGCTCGCGCCAACGGCATTCCTGCCAAAAATGTTTATGAGATCGATGCCTCGCGGCAGACCACCCGGATGAGCGCAAACGTCAGCGGTTTCGCCAGTACCATGCGAATCACCCTGAACGACAACCTGCTTCGCCGCGGCTCTCCTGAAGAAATTCAGGCTGTAATGGGACACGAGATGGGCCACTACGTTCTAAACCACATCGCGAACTTCACCTTGTTCATGTTGATCGTGGTGGTCGTGAGCTTCGCCTATCTCCGCTGGTCCATCGACTGGACGTTAAATCGCTGGGGCGTGAAGTGGGGGATTCGAGGGATTGGCGATACCGCGATTCTGCCGCTGGTGATCCTGCTCTTTTCCATCTTCGGCTTTGTCATCACGCCCGATCATGAACACCTATACGCGGACGCAGGAGCATGAAGCGGATATGTACGGGCTGAACACCAGCCGGCAGCCCGACGGCATGGCTCAGGCGGCAATCCATCTTGGCGAATATCGAAAGATGAGTCCTGGACCGCTGGAGGAGTGGGTCTTTTACGATCATCCCAGCGGGCGGAACCGGATTTACGACGCAATGCGATGGAAAGCGGAAAATTTGAAACTGTTCGCCTCACATTAAGGCGTGACACAAGACGTCGGCAATCATACTTAGCGATCGTTCCTGACCGTCGATATGCCATTGGCTAAACATCCAATACAGAGACGCAGAGGCACAGAGAAAAATCTGCAAAACATCAAAGATATCTCTGTGGATGTGTGGCCCTGTGGTGGCTTGAGACAGAATATCCCGCCACGCTCGTAGTAGGCTGAGTGGGATGGCATCTTTGCTCTACTACATCACGGATCGGAGCCAGTTTGCTGGCGACGAGAATGCTCGCCGGAGCGCGTTGTTGGCAAAAATTGTTGAGGCGTCGCGAGCTGGTGTGAACTATATCCAGCTCCGCGAGAAAGACCTTACTGCGCGTGCGCTTGAGGCTTTAGCGCGAGACGCTGTCGTCGCGGTCCGCGAGAATTCCTCTTCCACTCTTCTCTTGATGAATTCCCGCACCGATGTTGCCCTGGCAGTCGGAGCCGACGGCGTTCACTTGCGTTCCGAGGATATAAAACCGAGCGAAGTGCACGGCATCTCGCTTGATGCTGCCCGGCTCTTGATCGGCGTTTCCTGCCACATTCCGTCGGAGGTCCTGCAAGCCGAAACTGCAGGCGCGGACTTCGTGGTGTTTGCTCCCGTTTTTGAGAAAAGAGATATCCCGGGAACTCAGCCCAAAGGCGGTGCCGAACTGCGCGAAGCGTGCGCGGCAAAGATCCCCGTGCTCGCTTTGGGAGGAGTCACTCTTCAGAACGCCGCTGAGTGTATGGCGACTGGTGCTGCTGGAATCGCGGGAATTCGCCTGTTCCAGGAGAATAAAATCGAGGAAGTTGTTCACGTGCTGCGAGGAGTCTGATCGGTGGATGGGGGCGCAATTGCTTTTCGACACGGCGAGGCTGGAGACGAGATCAGCCTGACGCTGGCGCGCATTCCGGAAGGATGGTTCCTGATGGGATGCGCCGAAGGCCAGGACAACGAGAAGCCTGTCCATCGCGTTTGGGTCGACGAATTTCGGCTTGGGATCTTTCAGGTAACGAACGCGGACTATGTGCATTTCGTTCGCGCTACCGGCGCGGCGCCGCCGCCCTTCTGTAAGGATCCAGCACTCAACCTCCCCGACCAGCCCGTGACTGGAGTGTCATGGTTTGAAGCGGAAAAATACTGCAAGTGGCTGGCCGACGAGACGGGCCAAAAGTTTCGTCTGCCGACCGAAGCAGAATGGGAACACGCCGCTCGCGGAGGCCGCGAAGGCGCGCTCTTTCCATGGGGCAATGTGCCTCCGCAAGCGCTTCCCGAATATGCGGAACGGTGTTCGGGTTATTGGAAGAGCGGTCCCGAGCCGGTGGGGCGGAGCGATGCCAACAGATACGGTCTGTACAACATGTGCGACAACGTGCACGAGTGGTGCAGTGACTGGTACTCGCCGGATTATTACGCGGTTTCGCCGGAGCGCAACCCTCGTGGGCCGGAGACTGGAGCGCGGCGGTCATCCCGCGGCGGATCGTGGCGTCATCACATTAAGATGTCGCGCTGCGCGGCACGTTCAAGCATTCCGCCTGAGTTCCACTATGCGGACTACGGGTTCCGGGTCGCATGTGGCGCGTAAAGTCAAAAGCCAGAATTCATATTGAAGAAGTAATATCAATCCGGGAAAGAACATGACCGACCTTGCGGCACACTATCTCGAGGAAATAAAGCGCCAACTTCGCGGTCACAAACGGATGACCGAAGCCGCGATGGCGCAAATTGACGACGCGGATTTTTTCACGACCATCGACCCTGAATCGAATTCGATCGCGCTTCTCGTTAAGCACATCGCCGGCAACGCCCGTTCCCGCTTTACCGATTTTCTAACGACGGACGGCGAGAAGCCGGACCGCTTTCGCGATCAGGAGTTCGAGCTCGGCGGCAAACCTACGCGAGAGGAAGTGCTTCGCTGGTGGGAGCAAGGCTGGTCTATCGTTTTCGCAACCCTCGACTCGCTTAAACCTGAAGACCTGCAGCGCACTGTCACCATCCGGCAGGAACCCCATACCGCAATGCAAGCGCTGAATCGTGCACTCGCCCATTATGCGCAACACATGGGCCAAATCGTCTTCCTCTCCAAGCATCTTCGGTCGTCCGAGTGGAAGACTTTGAGCATTCCTCGGGGCAAGTCGGAGGATTACAAAGTAAGCACGCCCAAACCTCACAAGCAGTGATCGACTTTAGGGAGACTTACGAGTGCCAATTCGAATCATGACGATTTTGCTTTCATTGCTCCTCATCGCGAGGTTGGGCACGATATCCGCGGAGTCGACTCCGATCGCCACGCAATCGGCAGCGTCCCATTCGGCCAACTCGAACTCGGAGGAAATCATAAAAGCGTTGGAGTTGAAGCTGGCTCAATGGATTGTCCAAGGGAATTGGGACGAATATGAAAAGCATCTAATGTCCGATTTCACGCGCATATCGGCTGATGGAAAATTCGCGGACAAAAAATCGGTGCTCTCAGAGTTTCGTGAAGGCCCACGAAAAATTATCGTGATGGAACCGGAAGAACTGCACATCAGAATTTACGGCGACTCCGCAATCCTGCAAGGCCGCCTCACAACCTCAGTCCGCGACGCAGGCCGACTCAGCACGCGGAAGGAGAGGTTCACGGAGGTATTCGTGAAACAGGACGGCCAATGGTTGCTGGCTTCCGAACAAGAAACTTCGATGGGCAAGTAATTCCGCAAATTTTGATCTCGACTTCTTACGGGCCGTAATACCGATAATGTCCCGTGATTTTCCAGTCAAACAACACATCTTCGATCTGGGGCCCTCGTCCGATGTTGTGTTCGATCATGTACCGCCCGCTTGTGCCTTTCCGATCCACAACGATTCCGATATGAGGCACGTTTCCGCCAAGGTCATAGGTGACCAGATCACCAGGGCTGTAATCTTCTCGACGGTTGCTTACGGGCAATGTCTCGCCTTTTCGCTGGAAAAATACTCTTAAATTCGGGACGCGGCGATGGTCGATATTCGCATCCGGTTTGGACGAAAATCCAATTCCACTTTCGCGGATATTGTGCGAAGTTTTGCACCATGTCTTCGTGAACTTCTTTTTGCAGATCGATACCAAGTGCCCGATAGGACCGGATAACCTCGTCAGTGCAAACACCGGTATCAGAGGGAACGTCTCCGCCAGGATAAGGAATCCGAACGTAAGAAGGGTCATATCGGACGTTATGATGAGTCCGTTCAATCGCCGCATCCACCAGGCGCTGAAGGAATTCTTTCCGGTCAGCAGGGACTGCGGAAACGATAGATGGCCACAAAGCCAAACACAGCACGAGAAAAAATAAAACGAGAACACGCGCACGCATCCTTGTCGTCTCCGCGCTCAGCGATATTCTAGCCTTCGCAGTGACTTTCATGGTCGAGGCCCACATTCCCACCAGTCGGCAACACCTCGAATCCCGGTGCTAGAATAGTCCGTTTGCTCTTCTAATTCCGTTCTCATAAGGGAGCTTCCATGCCGGGCACAATGCTCGCGGTTGTCAAGCCGGAAGCCGCGCCTGGCGCGGAGATCCGCGAAGTCAAAATTCCTACCTTTGGCCGTACCGACGTACTCGTCAAAGTAAAAGCCGCGTCCATTTGCGGAACCGATCTCCATATATATGAATGGGATCGCTGGGCGCAAGGTCGAATTCACCCGCCCCTCATCCCCGGACACGAATTCTGCGGCGAAGTCGCTGCCTTCGGCGATGAAGTCACGAGCGTGAAGGAAGGTGACTTCGTCTCCGCCGAAATGCATGTGGCTTGCGGAAAATGCCTGCTATGCCGCACCGGCGAGGCCCACATCTGCCAGAACGTGCAGATCATCGGCGTCGATACCGACGGAGCATTCGCCGAGTACGTCGTAATTCCCGAATCGAATATCTGGAAGCTCGATCCTGCCATTCCGCAGGAATACGCATCCATTCTCGACCCGCTCGGAAATGCCGTGCACACGGTGTTGGCTGGAGATATCGCGGCGAAGACCGTAGCCGTCACCGGTTGCGGACCCATCGGTTTGTTTTCGATTGCGGTGGCGCGCGCCTGCGGAGCGACCACCATATTCGCGCTTGAAATTAATGAGCATCGCCGCAAGCTTGCGACAAAAATGAACGCCGACTACGTACTCGATCCTTCCAAAGACGACGTGCGCGGAATTGTGGCCGACAAAACGGGGGGTCTGGGAGTCGATGTGGTGCTCGAAATGGCGGGGCATCCTGATGCCATCCGCCTCGCTTTCGACATCATTCGCCGCGGCGGTCGCATGTCGCTTCTAGGACTGACCTCAAAGCCGATCCCGCTGAATTTCTCGGAAGACATCATCTTCAAAGGCCTGACCATCCAGGGAATTAACGGACGCCGCATGTACCAGACATGGTTTCAAATGACCGCGCTCCTGAAGGCAGGCAAACTCGACCTTCACCCGGTGATCACCGACCGTATAGCAATGAAGGATTTTTCAAAGGCAATGGCCCGCCTCAAGACGGGAGAGGCAAGCAAGATCCTCGTTTATCCCAACGGAACCAGGTAGCACGCGGCCCACCGTCGGGCTCGATTGTGCTACGGAATGCCTGGCATTGCGTTATAGTCATCGGCGATGAAACCATTACAGTCTTTTCTCTTGATTTTAATTTTCCTGCCTTCAACCCTGCTCGCCTCTGCGTCGTCCGAGGAAACAACATGGAAATATTTCCGTCTCGGCAACAAGGAAGACGTCCAAACCAAACCGGTCGCGGGAACCGCCATGATGGGCGGCGGAAAGGATCTTGACGACGCCTTCCGATGGCTTTGCGAAAAGGGCAATGGTGGCGACTTTCTCGTCCTGCGCGCCAGCGGAGACGATGACTACAACTCCTACGTCAATGGTTTGTGCAAAGCGAATTCAGTAGCCACGCTAATTCTTCCCGACCAGACATCGGCCAAAGATCCCGCGGTCGCTGAAATCATCCGGAAGGCGGAAGTGATCTTCATTTCCGGAGGCGATCAGGGTCACTACATCCGCGCCTGGAAAGGTACGCCGGTACAAGATGCAATCAACGCACATATCGCGGCAAGACTGCCCATTGGCGGCACCAGTGCCGGACTGGCGGTGCAGGGCGAATTTGTCTATGGCGCGCTCGGCGATCTTCCAGATGATAACGACTTGGCCTCAACCGATGTTTTGCCCAACCCGTATTTCCCCCGCGTGACGCTGGTGCGCGACTTCCTAAAGATCCCGCACCTCGAAAACCTGCTGACCGATTCGCATTTTGCCAAGCGTGATCGCATGGGCCGCACGTTAGGATTTCTCGCGCGCATCATGCAGGACGGATGGTCCAAGTCGCCGCGTGAGGTCGCCATCGATGAGAAGTCTGCTGTGCTCGTGGAAGCCGACGGCAAAGGAACGGTTGTGGGAGGAGGCAAGGGAGCATACTTTCTGCGGCCCACGCGCAAGCCCGATGTTTGCACAAAAGATCAGCCGTTGACCTTCCGCAAAATCAATGTGTACCGCGTGCCGACCGGAGGTCATTTTAATCTCGATTCGTGGAAGGGCGATGGCGGTATCGCCTATTCGCTCTCCGTTGAGAAAGGAAAAATCGAGAGCACGCAAGCCGACCACTCCATCTATTGATTTCGCCTGTTGCAAACTCAGGTCGGAATCAGGTCTAGCGAACGTTATTGTGTTCTATCCGACACCAAATTCCGTTGACTTCATCCACACGCTCTGCGACACTTGCGCCGCTTGAACTTCTCTCTGCATCATGAACTGGAACTTTGAATTCGCACACCATTTTCATTTCTTCCACGCTGCCCCCTACCTCGTGGATGCCGGGAAACTCGAATCGGGTCTCTGATACCCCCGCTGGTGTTTCCGTGTTTCCGCTACATAACAACTGAAAGACGTTTGGCTTTACCTCAACCCGACAGGAAAGGCAGAATCCCATGAGAGCGATCCGTTTGATGGCGCTTACCTTCGTGGTATTGGTCGCTGTGTCGTCAACACGCTTTCCGCACAAACCTCGGAAGGCCGAATTCTGGGAACGGTGTTTGATCAGTCGGGAGCCGTCGTAGGGCAAGCCAAGGTCACCATTACAAATACGGCAACCAGGGCCGCTCGAATCATCACCACCACTTCAGCCGGAGACTATTCAGCTCCCAACCTCGAGCCAGGATCGTATCTGCTTACAGTTGAGGCCACGGGCTTTACCAAAGCGCAGCACACTGCGGTCACGCTGGAAGTCGCACGCGATGTGCGTGTCGACTTTAAACTGGTACCCGGCGCGATCACCGAAACAATGGTCGTCACGGGCGAAGCGCCGATCGTTGACACCACCTCTGATGTTCTCGGTACTACCTTCTCCAATACGGCAATCGTGGAACTCCCTCTTCTAGGTCGCGACTTCCAGAACCTCGCAATCTTGCAGCCTGGCATTCAACGAACCCCCGGCGGAGGTTTCCTCTCAATCAACGCCAACGGCAACCGCCCGGAAGACAACAATTTCATCGTCGATGGTCTTGACGACAACGACGCGTACTACGGAACTACTGTTATCAACGCGGAAGGCGTAGAAGGTACCCCAGCTACCCATCTTCCGATCGATGCAATCCAGGAATTCAACATTCAATCCAGCCCGGAAGCGCAGTACGGCTTCAAGCCGGGCGCGATCATCAATGTCGGAATCAAGTCCGGCACCAACTCTCTCCATGGCTCGGCCTACTACTTCAACCGGAACGCCGCCTTGGATGCGCGCAACTGGTTTAATCCAGGGCCAAACCCCGTCTCTGCACTTAACTTGAATCAGTTCGGCGCTTCCGCCGGAGGCCCGATCATCAAAAATAAGCTTTTCATCTTTGGAAACTATGAAGGTGTTCGCGACAAGGTGGGCAACCCCTTACAAGTAGACGTGCCCGTCACCGTTTCTTTGGCCACGCCTTCAAATCCAGCCGGGAATCCTGACATCAGCATTGTGGATGCCTTCAACCAATGCGCGCAGAACCCTGGACTCTTCGGACCATGTACAGCAACCAGCGCATCACTTGCCAAGTACCTACCTTCGAATCCGGGACCAACCACAGCGTTGAATCTCGACTTCAACAACGTGAATCGCGAGGATAACGGCATTCTTAAACTGGATTACCATCCGACCGAAAAAAGCACTTTTGTCGCGACCTACTTCATTGGCGACAGCGTTCAGACCGAGGAAGACACAACCGTCACCAACCCCCTCTTTCTCTCGCAAGCCGTAACCCGAGCCCAGGTCTTAGGCGGCGGCTGGATCTGGACGCCCAGTGCTCGTCTGACCAATCAAATCCACATCGGATACAACCGGTTTTGGCAGAAAGACGTGGTTGCCGACAGCAATACTCCCCCTACCGCTTTCGGATTGAATACGGGAGTTACCGATCCGGCTAATTTCGGACTGCCGGAAATCAGGGTTACTGGATTTACGCAGCACATGTTGGGCGGAAATGAATCGTGGCCACTCTATACAACTCCCGACCAAACTCTGCAATTCACCGATAACGCCACCTTACCTCACCGGAAAACACAGTCTCAGTTTTGGAGGCGAGTTTCGAACTGGCAGTACCGACAACACCCGCAATACGTTCGGTTCGGGAGAGATTAGATTCAGCAGCCTCGAACAATTTGTTTCGGGTGACGTTCGAGGCAGCGGAAACTTTGTATTAGTAGGCAGCAGCCACCGCATCGTCAGCCAAAAATCATTTGGGTTTTTCATCCAGGACAACTGGCGAGTTTCGTCAAAACTGTCCGTTAATGCGGGCCTCCGCTATGACCTCAGCTTGCCGATTCACGAGCAACACGACCAGCTCGGAAACTTTGATCCAACCGTTGGCCTGGTACAAGTGGGACGGCAGATCAGCACTCCGTACAAGTCCGACTACAACAACTTTGCGCCGCGTTTCTCCTTTGCCTACGATCCGTGGGGATCGGGAAAAACGGTATTCCGTGCAGGTGCCGGGATCATTTACGAGATCCCGCATATCTCCGTCTATATCGGACAAAACAACACGAACGCTAGCGGATTGGGCTTAAATCCTACCGGCGTTCCGGGCGCGCCCGTTGGCCCCGGCGGCGGTAATATCGCGGCCGCAACTCTTAGCCCTGATCCAACTCATAATGACGCAGAACTGGGCGAGTGGCGCGCCTGTTTTCGGCGACCTTTCCGTTAGCAATCTTGCCTGTGTTAACCCCGTAGTCGCTAACGGCAGCGCGTGCCCTGTGTTTGGCACTTCGAAGAACCTTGTCACGCCGTACATCATGAACTGGAACTTGAATTTGGAGCGCACCCTTTGGCAAGATGCAGGGTTGACACTTGCCTACGTAGGCAACAAGGGCAACAAGCTCTACAGCATTCGCGACATCAACCAGAATATTTACGCCAATGACCAAGGCGTGCTTGCGGGAGGTTCGCCAGACGAGCAAAGCGGTCGCCCCTTCTACAACCAGTTTCCCGACGCTCAGCAACATCTACATCCTCGGCAACGGCGATAACTCGATCTATCACGCCGCGCAAATCACACTGAAACAGCGGACGAGGAAGGGCTTATATTTTGTCGCAGGCTACACCTGGTCGCACAGTATTGATGATTCGAGCAGCAATCGGCAGTTCAATATCCAGAACAGCTTCAATCCGTCCGCTGAACGCTCGAACGCCGACACCGACATCCGCAATCGTTTCACTCTAGCGACCACCTATGAGCTGCCTTCCAAGCCAGGTTATGCGCAGCTCATGGAAGGGTGGCGCGTCAACGGTATTTTCACCGCCCAAAGCGGTTCGCCGATTTTCTTCTATGACAGCTCCAACGACATCAGCGGAACCGGCTCATTCAACGATCGTTGGGACATCGCCGGAAACCCAGCCAATCTGCATTGGACGAAGGACCCGAACGGCGGCATTCCATATATCGACCCGTCCACATTCATTGTGGATGGTAGACCGGAAATGTAATTGGAGGCAACCAGCAATGCATTAACGGCGCTTTGGCAGCGGGCGGGCAGGCGGCGGCAAACCAGCTCAGCAGTTTCGGATGCTATGCCCAGGGTGGTACCGCGTTAACGCCTCCGGCGCCGGGGCCTTCGGCAACATGCGGCGCAATGTAGTCTACGGCCCCGATTTCGTGAATCTCGATTTCTCGGTCATCAAGCTCTTCAAGTTTGGCGACCGGTTCAAATTGGAGGCTCGTGGCGAAGTGTTCAACATCCTCAACCACCCGAACTTTGCTGATCCAGTTCACGACCTCTCTAACGGCTCTGGACTCGGAGTCGCGCAATACACTCCAGACATTGCTGCCTCCAATCCGGTAATTGGGTCCGGCGGTTCGCGTCATATCCAGCTTGGAGCGAAAATTATTTGGTAAGCCGTTTACTGACTTCGTTCTCAACTCAGGTGAGTCACGCAGGCTTCGCTGCTTGTAGGTGGGTAGACAACGGTATTGGTCCTGGGGGAGTAATGCGGCTCTAGCAGGTAGCTGTGGAAACCAGCGATGGACGCTCACGGGGTGCTTGGATGGGACCATCCAATTTTCATCCCCGTCGAGCATCCTCGCTGCTTTGACTGGCGATTTTTTTGCGGATCTGGCTACTTTGTCGGGTGCTCAAGTTAGCTGCCCCACAGTACGTTTCCGGCTTTCGTATTCGTCTTGACCTTCATCGGAGTACCCCTCTCTAAGGATTTTTCGCCGCCGCTTTCTCTCCTCACCTCTGAGGATTCAGACAGCGTGGGTATCCTTCAAGTTAGCTGCCCCACATTGCGTTTCCGGCCTTCGTGTTCGTCTTGACCTTCATCGGAGTGCCCCTTTCTTAAGAATTTTTTTCTGCCCGGGTCGCTGCTCAGTTCTGGGGATTTGGACAGCGTGGGGAGGCCTGAATTAGCTGCCCCACAGTGCGTTTCCGGCCTTCGTGTTCGTCTTTACTTTCATTGGATTTCTCCTTGTCCTGGATTCTCGCTGTTCCGGTCACCGCTGATTCTGGTCGAACTACATGGGAAGCTGTCGAACTAGCCACCCCATACTGCGAAGCCCGCTTGTACGTTCGTCTTGACTTTCATCGAATTTCTCCTTGTCGTGGATTCTCGCTGTTCCAGTCACCGCTGATTCTGGGTCGAACTACATGGGAAGCTGCCGAACTAGCCACCCCATACTGCAAAGCCCGCTTGTACGTTCGTCTTGACTTTCATCGCGATCCTCCATTCCTTGAATGTTGCTGCCCGGTTGTGCGTTTGGCGTGCTGCTTTGTAAGCCGTTAAATTAGCTCCCCCACAGTGCGTTGCCAGCCTTGGTGTTCGTCTTGACTTTCATCGGATTTCTCCTTTCTTTGAGATTTGGTTTGCTTGCTCGTTTGCCGTAACGCACTAAAGTTATGCAAGAGAGGTGCCAAAAGTAACCAGCCGGTTCAGGTCGCTGTCGCCTGCGCACTCGCATTGAAAAGAATGGACATAACGAACGTCGTGCTCGGGGAACTTGCCGATCTCGCGGGCGCTCGCCCGGATCCGCCTAACAATAAGGGTGGGTGACCTCACATTTATGTTAGGGAGCAGGCGAAATGGGCGGTTGGTATACTCGTCGCGTGAAGCACGATCCCGATCCGGAGGGCCTTTGCTCCAGTACAGCTCGGCTGGAAGCGCTCGCCGGGCCGCTAGAAGGCAAATCCTTCCCGCTTACAGAAGCTGAGCTATCGGTTGGTCGCGAGCCATCGAACCAGATTTCGCTTCTTGATTCGCTCGTGTCGCGGCGGCATTGTGTGATTCGTAGAAACGGCCCGGGATTTCTGATCCAGGATCTTGACAGCCGGAATAGCACCTTCGTCAACAACGTGCCGGTTAAAGAGCGCCTGCTGGCGGATGGCGACCAGATTCGGATTGGCAAGTCGATTTTGGTCTTTCAAGGTCTGCCATCAGAGCGTTCCACCGACGGCGCCTCTTTGGAGATTGATTCCGCTCCAACACCCACGGGAGCCACGATGGTCTTACGGAAGCAGGATGCGATTTACCTGCAGACCTCCCGACTAAGGGCACTCGACGCGACAGAGCGCACGGTTCGCGATTTGAACGTTCTCCTCAACTTCAGCAAGAGCCTGAACTCAGTGCATGGCATGGCTGCGTTGCAGCAGAAAGTGCTGGAAGCCGTCCTGGAGATCTCCCCGGCCGACCGCGCCGCCATACTTTTGACAGAAGAAGGGAATGAAGAATTCATCTCCGTTATCGGGTGCGATCGCAAGCTGGGCCCGAATCAACCAATCCACGTCAGCCAAACGATTCTGAAACGAGTCGTCAAAGAACATCTGGCTGTGCTATGCGACGACGTACCTAGCAATGAAACGTTTCGGGAAGCGGAGAGTCTGCTCGAACCGCAGGTGCGCGCCGTGCTGGCCGTTCCCCTCGAGGTGCAGGAAAAGGTCCTGGGCGTACTTTATCTTGACACCAGTTCGCAAAGAGCCCGTTTCGATCCCGCACTCCTGCAATTAGTGACGGCGCTCGGAAACGTGGCCGCGCTCGCGATTGAAAACGCGAGCCACCTGGAGCGGCTCGGAGATGAGAATCGACGCCTGCACCAGGAACTTGACGTTCAGCACAGCATGGTCGGTGAAAGCCAGCGCATGCGCGAGGTCTATCAGTTTGTCTCGCGGGTGGCGCCGAGAGAATCCACTGTTTTGATCCAGGGCGAAAGCGGCACCGGAAAAGAACTCGTGGCGCGCGCCATCCATGGCAACAGCGCTCGCTCCGATCGCCCGTTTGTCGCCATTAATTGCGCGGCCATCGTGGACACGCTGCTGGAGAGTGAACTCTTTGGTCACGAGAAGGGCGCCTTTACCGGCGCCGTCGGCCAGAAGAAAGGAAAACTAGAAACCGCCGAAGGCGGGACTGTCTTCCTTGACGAGGTTGGCGAATTGGCTGCGCCGCTCCAGGCCAAACTGTTGCGGGTTCTGCAGGAGCGCGAGTTCGAACGTGTGGGCGGCACGCGCCCGATCAAGCTCGATATCCGCCTGATTGCCGCGACTAATGTTGATTTGAATGAAGCATCGCGCGCTGGAAAATTCCGTCAGGACCTTTACTATCGACTCAACGTCGTCGGGCTCGTCGTCCCTGCGTTGCGCGAGCGTCCAGAAGATATTCCGTTGTTGGCGGCGTTCTTCGCGGCCCGCTACAGCGAAAAAGTCAACCGCCGCGTGGCCGGCATCTCTCCCAAGGCTCGCGCTTGTTTGTTGCGGTATCCGTGGCCCGGAAATGTACGTGAACTCGAAAACGCCATCGAGCGGGCCATCGTGCTGGGCTCCACAGAATTGATTTTGCCCGAGGACCTACCGGATTCGATTCTCGAGGAAACTGCCTCTTCCGGAGAGCCCGTGACAGCCCTCCACGACGGCATCCGGGAGGCAAAGAAAAAACTCATCGAACAGGCGATTGAGCAAGCAGATGGAAATTACACGGAGGCGGCCGGGATCCTCGGCGTGCATCCCAACCACCTGTTCCGGCTAATCCGGACATTGAATCTTACCCCGAAGCGTCAGCGACGAGCCTAGTGGTGATCTTTCGAAGGCTCTGCGAAGCTTTAAGTCAGCGTTGGTCCAGGCCCTTACTTCAGGCCCTTCACCAAAAAGAGATTGGCAAGATCATGCTGAAAAGAGAAGGCGCACGCTTTTCCATCGGCCGATAATGCCATGTCTCCAATAAAGTCGGCGCCAGGCTCGGGCAATTTGACGGTTTTCCAAGGTTCCTGGTGCCCGCTGGCGACGTCGAGCCGGCTGAGTTTGATGGCCTCCCCTTCCGGACGTTTCAGGAAAAGATGACTTCCATCACCACTCCACCGGACCACTGACTCGCCGTCCTGCAGGTCGCCGATGATCCGGACCGCTCCGCCTCCAATTGGCGCCAGTGACAAGCGATGCGGACCAGCAATCACGAGCCACCGGCCGTCGGGGGATACTTGACTCCCCTTCGTTCCTTCAGGAGTCAGGGGCTCAGCTTTTCCCGAATCGAGGTCATACATCCAGGTACGAACCGGATGGCCCGATTCATTTCCCGTATAGATAATCCGCTTGCTATCGGGGAACCAACCGAGCGATTCAAAGTACACACCTTCAACATTCAGAAATCGCGACTCTCCCGGTCCAGTTGGGAGCAGCATCAGCCGCGAACGCCCAGGATCGCGACGGATGCATATTACCCATTTGCCATCGGGCGAGAGCGAGGGGCGATTGCCATATCCCAGGCGTATCGCGGCGGAACCGTCGGTCTTGCGCAGATAGATAGCTGGGTTGCGACCTTCGCCATAGGAGAGTTCGGTAAAGAGTACGCTCTTCGAATCGTTCGAAACCTGGTAGAGCAAGGAAGCGTCGAGCCACGCCAGGTCGCGTTCGATGGAATGGTCGAAGTCAACAAAACGAATGCGCAGGCGTGAGTTCACAGTGCTGAGCAGCACTCGGCCGTCCGGCGCCACGTCTTGCATCACGATATAACCCGGAGCTTGGGTGAGAAATCGCCGCTTACCCGAAAGATCCACCGCGTAGAGCACGGGGTCGCTACCGGGCTGGCCAGCGGAGAACCAGATTTCATCTCCCCGCGGAGACCAGTTCAGCGAACCTACCGAGCGCCATCCGGGTGAGAGCACTTGCTTCGGCCGGTTTGGGCCAACCACGCATACCGAGTAATCTCCAACTTCCGAATCGTAGTCAAAAAATGCCACGAGCTTGCCGTCGGGCGACACTCGCGGCGCTTCCTGGGGACGCGCGCTGTTCTCGGAAAGAACGGTCCCCACGGGATACTCCACGCGATGTTTTCCAGCATTCGTTCGCACTACGGCTAAGGTGTCGCCACTCGGACTCCAGTCTGCGGCGCTGACATTTTCCAGCAATTCCCGCGGGGCGCCGCCGCTGAAAGGAACGCGCGCGAGCGTCCCGGGGCCATCGCCGCCCAGCAGAATCGCCATTTCGCCGGTATGCGAAATGGATAGAATTTTCCCGGCGGGAAGGCCCAGGTTCCTGGCCTCGCGATTTCCGGGCTGCGTGGAAAACAAGGTGGAGGGTGCGCCGTCCCACTCGGCGCTATAAACGATCGCATCACCGGGTCCAAATTTCGCGGCGGTGACATCGCCACGGCGGAATGTGAGCCGCTGAAACGTGAGCGGTTCCGCGCGGAAGGCCGTTCGCGCAGTATAGGCACCGAGGGCGAGACCAATTAACAGCAGGCTGATGGCTCCCAGGAAGAGCCAGCGATTGCTGCGGACTGCGGGCCTTTTCGCAGCAAGCGGCTTTCTGGATTCGATGCTGCTGGATTCCGATTCCTCCCGCAGTTCGTCCAACGCGACCTTTACGTCGGCCATACTCTGCCAACGTCGCGATGGATCCTTCTTCATGCACCGCGCAATAATCCGCTCGAGTTCCGGTGGGATATCCGGGACAACCTGCGAGGGAGGTGGCGGTTCTTTGTGCAGGACCGCCGAAAGTGAGGACAGCTTGGATTTTCCCGCGAAGGCACGCTGTCCGGTAAGCATTTCGTAGAGCACGGAGCCGAACGAGAAAATGTCGGAACGGGCATCGACTTTCTTGCCTTCGGCCTGTTCCGGAGACATATAGGCCACGGTGCCGAGGATCGTTCCCTCTTCGGTAAGCGGCACGCCGTCACCGTGCTCCGTTTCTGCGAACGCATCGGCATCGTCTTCCTCGTTCAGCTTGGCAAGGCCGAAATCAAGAACTTTGACCACCCCTTGCGGCGTGACGATCACGTTCGAGGGCTTCAAATCGCGATGAACAATTCCTGCCGCGTGCGCAGCGGAGAGTGCGTCGGCGATCTGCGCGGCATATTTCAGGGCAGTACGGACCCGCAAGCCCTTGCGCCCGATCAAGTGATCCAGGGTTTCGCCGGCCACATACTCCATGGCAATGTAACGAACCGGCGCGCCATCTACTTCTTGGGTATCGATGTCGTAAATGGTGACGATGTTCGCATGATTGAGGGAAGAAGCAGATTTCGCTTCTTGCTCGAACCGCTTTTCATGAGCCGCGCTGGCGGCGGCGGCGCCCAGAATCTTGATCGCAACCGTTCGATCGAGATGCGAGTCGACGGCCTTATACACCACACCCATTCCGCCGGCACCCAGCTTTGACTCGATGCGGTAGGACCGAAGTGTTTTGCCGATCATCGACCGACCTCCGCCAACCCTTGGGCCTGCAATTCTAATTGAGTCAGCCAAAACTTTTCTTATGGATGTGCAACCACCAGCAAAGTGCGCGCACGGCGTAATACGCATTCGAGCGCCAGCTTGACATTCTCCGGATCGAGCGCTGCAAAACTCTCGTCAAAAATCACTACTTCCGCGTCCTGCAGTAACGCACGCGCAATATACACGCGGCTACGTTCGCCGTGGGAAAGCTGCCAGCCTGTCTCGCCAACCATCTGCAACATTCCCGCGGGCATTTTATTCAGCAGGGGTTCGAGGCCGAGCTCGCTACAGATCGCTGTCGCCTCCCGCATATCCTCTTCGTGGGGCGGCCAGCGGCGCCCCATTAAAAGGTTGAAGGCGAAGGTTTCGGTGAGCACATAATTCTCGTGAAACTGCGGCGCCGATACGACGCGCCGCCGCCAGCCTTCATCGCCCAAAGTTTGCCGGTCGAGCCCGTGCAGCAGGAGTAGGCCCGATTGCGGCACTCGTAAGCCAACCAGGAGTGAAGTCAGCGTAGATTTGCCTCCGCCCGACGACCCTTCCAGCAGCAGCCGGTCGCCTCGACGAACGATCAAGTTGCATCCTTTTAATACCGGCTCACCTCGGTCCTGGTAACGGAAAACAAGGTCGTGAGCCTCCATGACGGTCTGTTCTTCGTTCTCGTCAGTTTCAGCAGCGGGCGTGAACGCAATGGCGGGAGAGCCATGAAGTTGCGTCCTTGCCGCTGCCTGAAATAATGGAGAGACTTGTTGCCAGGCAATGACCGCGTCGGCAAAGGAAATTACGCCTGGGGCGAGTCTCTTCAGCGCACGATACGCCAACAAGATTCCACCCAGAGAAATCGCCAGCCTAATATTCGATCCCAGGCTTGCCACAAACGCGGAAGTCAAGCCGAGCATCCCCACAAGCAGCCAGCCGCGAGGCACGAGGGCTGTTAGCTGCGCCGCCGCGCCATCCATCCCTTCCGACATTTCGAGGTAGCGCGCCAACGTCTCATCTTCATCATCGTGCCAATGCTGAGGGGATTCTTGCGCCAGGCGAGTGCGATGCCCAACCATTCGTTCGGTGAGATCGTTGGTCATTGAGAGCCGCGCTTCGGTCCAACGCTGCCGTTGATGGAAGTAGCGCATTCCCATCGCCACCGTAAGCGCGAGCCATAGTGGCAACAAAATCATTTCCACTCCGCGGCCCACACCTTTTGAGAGAACGATTTCGGCGGCGATCAACTCGATGGTCGCAGTCAATCCCTGAAAGCCGACGAGCAATACCAACAATTCGAGCGCCTCCGATTCCATGATCTCGCCAAGAAACTGGCCGACGCCCTTATGGCGAATTTCTTCCGGTCTTAAGCGGAGTGCGCCGAACAGGAGGCGCTGCCTGAAGATGGCGCCGCCGTGGACGGCCAGAACTCCCTGCAGCCACGTGCTCAAAACGCGGACGGGAACCAATGTGAGAAGAATCAGAGCCCACGCGAACAACCAACCGTGGTCCAAGTGCCCGGAGAGCACGGCTTGCCCGATCAGCCACCAGGAAAGAATCAGCAAAAAGTATTCCGCGGAAAACGAGATGACCAGCGCACCCAAGCGTCGCGGCAAGTGGAGGCGCTTCATCTGACTCCAGAAACCGACCCCGGGCGACTGACGAAGCAGCCAGCACCCGCCGACCTCTTTGGCTCGTAAACGTTCGAGCAGAAGTGCCGCGCGAGCGGCTCGGCGGCGCGCATCCGGAATGCCGGTTTCGTTGAGCAGGCGGTCCACTTCCGGCGCGACTGTTTCCTCAAGGGCGCTACAGAGCAACGCCCGTGCCTCGTCGACCCGCAAGGACACTGTGCGCAGATCGGGAGCGAGTACCGCGATACGTCCGCGCCCTCGGGGAAAAAGATTTCGAGGTAGAAGAAAAAGGAAGCGATGGGGGCCGCTTCCCGGCATTTGCAGAACAGCCGGTCCCGCGCTCTTCAGCAGTTGCTCCAATCCTTCATATGGGATAGCGGAAGGCTCAGCTTCCACACCCAGCCAGTTGGACGCGGACTCGATCCACTCATTCAACGCATCTCGGCTTGCAACAGGATCGTCCAAGGCAGCAACCGAGGTCGGAGGATGCGGTACCGGCACAGTCGAAGGCTCCAGCTTGCTTCGGCGCGCGAGAGCTTCGAGGCCCGATCCGAGCTGCGACAATGACCAGAAAAGCGCAGAGGCGTCGTCTTGTTCGGATTTTAATTTCATACCCGCGCCCGTTGCCGCTCCTCAAGCAGACGTCCGCCTTCCATGCGCAAATGGCGCCAGTCGCCACTCGACCACGTTCCTTCCCGAACACTCTCCTCGGCTTCCAAGAGCGCTCGATAGCGAGAATTCACCTGTCGCGCAAGCTCCTCGGGGTTCCCGTCCTCGACGAGGCGGCCATCCTCGATCACCAGCGCGCGCGGAAACCCTATGGTCTCGCCCACATCGTGGGTGACGCAGAGCAAGGTTATGCCTTCCCAATGCTCGCGAGCACGTGCCAGCAACTCTCGCCGTTGATGCCGATCAAGACCCCGGAATGGTTCGTCGAGAAGAGCAAGGCGAACGCCTTCTTTCAGCAGCGCACGTCCAAAGCGGACGCGTTGGCCTTCCCCGCCAGAAACCAGGCCACCGCTCTCTCCGAGATCGGTCTGCAGTCCATCTGGTAATTTTTCAAGAAGCTGGCGCAGATCGGATTGCTCCAATAAGTCCGCGGTCGGTACCGCGTCAGGGTTGCCGTAACAAAGATTGGAAAACAGGGAGTGATTCCATAGTTGCACGGCCGGATCGACCCACGCCGTCCGCGAGCGTAACTGGTCGAGGGAGGCGCCTTCGAGAGCGATCCCATCCACTAGCAGGCTACCCTCCGCGGGTTTATGCCACCCCAGAAGCAATCCAAGCAAGCTTGATTTGCCCGCGCCCGAGACCCCGACAATGGCGACATGTTCGCCCGCCTCAATCTTCAGGTCGATCTCCGCCAGAATTGTGTGTCCCGCCGCATGAACATTCACGTTTGCCAATTCAATGGCTACCCCGCCGGATCGATCCGCGGCAGCGTCAAGTTCGCTCGTGACGGATACGACCGAACCCTCGCCTGCCGACTC
This sequence comes from uncultured Acidobacteriaceae bacterium, assembly GCA_963822545.1. Taxonomy (GTDB): domain Bacteria; phylum Acidobacteriota; class Terriglobia; order Terriglobales; family Acidobacteriaceae; genus Acidiflorens. The sequence goes on along the minus strand of CAWGIB010000002.1, from coordinate 1,366,590 downwards.
GGGATTGGCGTTTTTGTCTTCGAGGGCGCCGAGCGGCTCAAGCAGGCGGAGAGTGACGTTGCGGTAAGTGGGATATTGGCGCGCGACCTGTACGATTTCCTCTCCCAACACGGGCAGATTGAGCGACCAATACACGAGCAACAGTGCTCCTCCGGCTTCTCCAGCGCGGCTGATATGGTTGAGCATCAGCCAAGCGGCCAAACCAAATCCGGTCAGCCCCTGCAATACCTCCGCACACATGATCAGACGCAGTAATGCAAATGCTGTGTGGGCCCATTCGACAAGCAAGCTCTCATATTCCCGGCGCAAGGAGCGTTCGGCTCGATGCGTGAGCACAGGTACAAGACCGAGCAGAGCATCGAGATAGAAACGACTCAACGCCCCATTGTGGTTGCGCATTCGGAGATCACGCTCGGTGAGCCTCGGCTGCAGGATCAGGGGCACGCCTACCGCGAGCGAAGCAGCGATAAGCGCAGGCAAGGCAAGCCGAGGATCCAACCAGATGATTCCGCCAACCGTAACAATCAATTCGAAGACGGAACGTAGAAGCTGCCCGCCCAATCCCGGCAACAGCCGTATGCGGTGCGTATTATGACTGCGCTCCGCCATGTCGGAGGTCAGGCGGCTATGAAAGTATCGGTCCCCAAGCTTCGGAATTTTTTCGAGAAAGGCGGCACGCAGGCGTGCTTCGAGATGTCGTCCGATGCGCATTATGCCCGATGCGATCGGCAGTTCCAGCAGCATAAGGGCAGTCAGGAAAATCAGCAGGGCGGCCATCACGCCTAGCCGCTGTCCGGGCGGAGCGAATTCCCGAGGCATATCCAGCAAGCTGCGAAATAAAATTGCCTCGACGAACACTCCCATGGTCGCAAGCCCGAGAGCGGTCACAACAGCCACAGGCGCACCCAATCCATCCGCCTTCAACATCGGCCATAGTTGAACGGCTGGCCGGCTCGACTTCTCCTCCAGAGCGGCCGCCACTTCGGGTGAAAGCTTTCCCCGCTCCACTTCCGCGGATTCCGAGCGGCGTCCATTCACATGCACCAACACTGCGCCCCTGAAGAAGACTCTCTCTTCTCCGTCTTCTGGCGGCGCTGGCCACGCAGACCAATAATTGGACGGGATCACGCTGCGGCCGTCTTCCGAGTCTCGACTCGCTTGTTCGAGGAGGCGTTCCAAAACCCGCTCGGCCTCTTTTCCTCGACGCAAGGCTCCGGATAGAACAATCGCGCCCAGGCTTCTTGTGCCTGCTTCCAGCCGAGCTAGAGCTCGCCAGCCAGGCGCGTTCAGCGCAGTGTCGACCAAGCGCGTGGCTGTCTTTCCCGAAACACCCAAATCATCCAACTTCCGTCGCACTGGCAGGGTGAATTTTTCAGACTCCGCCCACTCCCTCCAGCCGCCGGCGGGAACCGGAAGCGTATGGATATAGAGGCTGGAAACAAATTGCGCCTTGGCTTCCCATTGCCGGCCGACCGCGGGATCCATGATTTGCAGAAGGCCGCCGAGCTCCCGCCACGCAACCACGAAGTGGGTGACCTTGCTTGCGCGCAGGACGACGGCGATCGCGGGCAAGAGACTGGCTTCCCGAAGCAACAAAAAATCGGCGGGCACCATGATCTGTTCGGCATCCAGACCAAGCTGGCGCGCGACTTCTTCCATCGTGTCAATGGAAGTGCCGTCTACGTCAGTCTGGCAGGCTTCACGCAAGCGACCATAACTGACGGGTATTTCGAATCCCTCGGCCAGACACTTCAAAGCCGCCGGCCCGCAGTCCATCGCGGAAGTCTGTACGACTTCCGGAACAAGAATACGTCTCCGGCCCAGATTCATTGTGCTGTCACCGCGCCCAGGTTTGTGGAATTGTTTTTTGAGCCAGCCAGCCAGCTTCCCGCTTTGCGCAGGACGAGATTGGCTGGCGAGAGGGTTTCGATCTCTACTTCAACCGAGCCGGGCAGGCCATGTTGCAGAGGAATGCGAGAGTCGGAATTGGAATCAAGCGCCATTTCCACGCGGATGCTGCCATCGCGAATCTCGCTGGCCACATTGGTGATGGTTGCGCCGACGCTTCCATACTCCGCCCATGGAAAGCCTTCCAGCCGCAGACGTGCGTGTTGCCCTGGGCGAACGCGGCCCAAAGCTACGGGCGGGTCAAAGTTTGCCACGACCCTCAGCTGCCCGGTCGGAATCACCGCCGCAAGCTTTTCCCCTTCGTGGACGACTCCTCCCACTCTCAAGGGCGCCACTTCGCCCAGCCTTCCGTCAATCGGAGCGCGTATCCACCGTCGACCCACTTCTTCTTCCAATCGTTGTACGGTCACACCAGCCGTGGCCTTATCGCCGCGTAACTTGTTGAGCTCTGATGTCAGTTGCTCGATATGCGCCTTTCTCTCGTTAGTTCGCGTGTGCTGCTCTCCTTCCAGGCGCACAACCGCGTAATGCAAGCTGTCGGCCGCCGCCCGTCGCTGCTGGGCGTCAGCGACGCTTCGATTCAGATCCAGCTCGGCTATCACCCCGGCGGTGTACATCTTGCGGACTCGTTCCGCTTCAGCCTGTGCAAACTGCGCCGCTGCTTCCGCTTCCCTGTAATGCGCGCGCGCTTCCTCCAACGCATCCTTTGACGCCTGTTGATCCTGCACCAGTGCCTGCTCTTCCGAGGCAATCTGTTCTTCGCGGGAACGGATCTGCGGATTTGCGCCAGCCAGTTGTGTCTTCTCTTCGCTGAGCTGAAATTGCTGCGTTCCGGAGTCGAGCTCCACCAGGACATCCCCCGCCTTTACTTCCTGGTCGAGCACCATATGGATCGCCACGACGCGGCCGATGACGACGGATTCAACAGGATGCGCCGCCCGATCCACTTCCAAATCAGCTTTGTTTGTGACCGCGTACACCGACACGTGCGCCAGAAAGAACCACAGAATCCATGCTGTCAGCAGCGAGGCAGCCAGGGCGAGGCCAAGGTAAGAGCGCTGCGAATTATCGGCCTCAAGAGAGCGAACAGAGCGAAAAAAAGTGGATGCCATCCGATCAGAATCCTCGCTTTTCGGAAACCTTCGAAAGAATCTCAGAAACAGCAACGTGCCCCGCGCAAACCCGGTGCGCCGGTGTTCCTGCGAGAGTCTTTCCGTGCCTCGCTTTGCAGCTTCCGATTAGCGCTCTTCAGGTACTCGTCTCGATGAGTATCGCTGCCATCGGTTATCGTCGCATTCCGTGAGCATGCTGTTTGGCTGGTTATAGTACCAAGAACGTACGCCCACCCACTGCCGCTGTCAACGAATGCATTCCTTTCTTTAAGGTGTTGGCGCCTGCCTGTAGCCTTGACCGGCCACTTGGTAATGCTGGGACTCAGTTCGTCGTAATCGATATTCTCTTCGACGAAAAGATCGATTGATGCGAGGGGGCGAGGTTTCAATGCGTGCGGGAACGGAAACTGCCGGGACATTGTCCAATCCGGCTGGCGCCGAGGAAGGATGTCCGGCCGAAGACCATTGATGTCCTGAGGCCGGCTGAGCCGAAGCACGCGACTTATCGCGCGTGCTTGGCCCTGCCACTTTGCTCGTGAACGCTATCTCAGCGCCAGCCGCACGCTGAATTCGAGCATGACTGCTTGCTTTTCGCCTTGTGGGCGCTGTGTTATGGGTTCCCCTTGGTCACCGCCATGCCAAAGCCGCCGTTCGTCCCGGTGACGAAGCTCTGATTCACATCGGTTCCGTCGAGATTCGCCCGGCCGATGGTAGTGCCTGAGCCGCGATTGCCCCAGTCTGCCCAAAAGATACCCTTTGCACTGACTGCGAGGAACGCAATTTCACTGTTAAGGCCAGTGATGAAGTTCGGATTTACCTCGGTCCCAGCGACCTTTGCCCGCCCGATTCCCGTCCCCCCGTTCGACGTGAAGTAAATATATCCGCCGTGGATCGCGATTCCCGATCCCGAACCGGCTCCGCTGATAAAGCTCTGGTTCACCTGGGTTCCGTCGATCTTCGCTCGCCCGATCGATTGCGTTTCATAGTTCGCCCAATAGATGTGAGAGCTCGTGACCACGACGCCGCATACCCCGCCGCCGGTTTCAATGAAGTCCTGGTTCACGCCGGTGCCGTTGAGATTGGCCCGCCCGATGAAGCTGCCCACGTCACCCGCCCAATAAATGTTCGTGGCGCTCACCGCGACCCCGCATGGATTCGTAGCACCTGTGATAAAAGTATCGTTCACCCCGCTACCGTCCAGATTGGCCCTCCCAATGTTCGTCGCCGATCCGCCATTAGCCCCGGTCCAGTAGATGTAGTTCGTATCCACAGTCAACCCCCCGCCGCCCACCCCTTCGCCGGTGGTGATGAAGTCCTCATTCGCCCCGGTACCCGTGGTCGTGGCCCGACCGATCGTCCCATTGTTGGAGTTGGTCCAGTAGACGTACTGCGCGGTCTTGCCAGGTTGGGCTCCGTCTTGCCCTTCGCGGGTCTGCGCCTGCAATGAGACGGCCCATGCGCAGAGCGCAAAAATTGCCAATATTGTTGTACAAAAAATATATTTTTCTGTAGCGCGGCGAATTGTCTTAGTCATTTCTATTCTCCTAATGATCCGTATCGTCCAGCGCTCGCCGGGAGGGAGGTTCGCGCCAGCTTTCACGCCGGGAGCATGCTACCGGTTCGGGCGCGGGCGCAAGTAAGAAGGGGTATTGTTACGGTATCAAGCCGTGATATCTTACGTTTCCGAGGGTCAAGTGCCAGATGGTCGGCGCATCGACCCATCCTCCCCCTGAGGAATTCCGTCGACTTCGAGCCAGTTCTTTCGGTAGCCCGCGTGGAGTGAATTTGTATGAAGGAGAGGTCTGAGCAGCCCGCCTCCCGCGAAGCGATCCAGGCGGGGATGCCGGCAGCAAGCGTCCGAGAGGAACTGCAACGCATCCTCGCGTCTCCGACCTTTCTCAATGCTCGACGACCCAGCCAATTTTTGCGTTTTATTGTCGAAGGGACCTTGGCCGGCGAAGATCGCATCAAGGAATATCTGATCGGCGTGGAGGTATTTGACCGTCCCCAGGACTACGACCCGAAAGATGATCCGGTTGTGCGGATTGAAGCGGGCCGGCTTCGAAAGAAGTTGGCCGAGTACTACGCTGGGCCGGGTGCGAACGATACACTCATCATCGAGTTACCCAAAGGCGGGTACGTGCCGGTTTTCTACGAAAGGCCCGCAACCGCAGAGCCCGAAAAGACCGAAGGCGAAACCGGTACCAACCGGCCCCAGCCCGTGCGGGATGGAGTGCCGCCTGGCCGCATTATGGTGTTCAGAAAGGTCCTTGCGGTCGCTGGTGTATTGGCTGCAATCGTGGTCGGTGGCGGACTTTACTATCGTTCGTATGGAATCAAGAAACTTACGGAAAAAGACACCATCGTACTCACCGACTTCAGCAACACGACAGGCGATGAAGTATTTGATGACACGCTGAAAACCGCCCTGCTGGCCGCTTTGAGACAGTCGCCCTTCTTAAACGTGCTTCCCGACGGCAAGGTCGCGAAGACCCTAAAACTGATGACCCTTCCCGCGAATACAAAACTCACCGGCGATGTGGCCCGCCAACTTTGCCAGCGCGCGGACAGCAAGGCCTACATCGCCGGAGCCATCGCGAGCCTCGGCTCTGAATACGTGTTGCAGTTGAAGGCGGTTGATTGCCAGAGCGGGCGTACTTTGGCGGAGCAGCAGGGTACCGCTGCGTCCCGGGACAAAGTTCTTGACGTCTTGGGCCACGCTGCTTCCAGACTGCGCGTTGAATTGGGCGAATCCCTGAACACCGTGCAGAGGTTTGATATGCCCCTCGTTGAGGCGACCACACCGTCGCTCGAGGCGCTGAAAGCCTTCAGCCTCGGCAGAACCGCTCTCAATGAAAAAGGAGAAGCCGCCGCCCTGCCGTACCATCTGCGAGCGATCGAACTGGATCCGAGATTTGCCGTCGCATATCGTGCGGCAGGCGTGGATTACGGTGGCATGGGTGAAGAGGGACGCGCCAACGAGTATTACACCAAAGCCTTCCAGTTGCGGGACCGCGCCGGTGGACTGGAAAAGCTGATGATCACCACTATCTATTATGAAAACGTGACCGGAGAATTGGATAAATCGGCGCAGACCTATCAGGAGGAAATGCAGAGTTACCCGAACATGCCGGCCTATACCGGCCTCGGCGTCGTCTATAACGAGGAGGGAGAAAACGAGAAAGCAGCCGAGTCTTATCGCGAACAGATCCGCCTCAGGCCAGACAGCGTCATTGGATATGGCAATCTCGCCGTCACGTTGCTTAACCTTCAGCATTTGGACGAGGCTCGGCATACGATTCAGCAGGCGCAGGCGCGGGGATTGGATGATTTTGTACTCCGCGAAGCTCAATACGCCCTGGCTTTTATTGCCGGCGATCGCTCGGCGATGGATCAACAGCAGAAATGGCTCGCAGGCAAACAGGCAGAGAACAACGGGCTTTCCCTCGAATCCGACACGGAGGCCTACGTTGGCCATCTGGACAAAGCACGGGAACTGACAAGGCGCGCCGTCGATTCCGCGATGCATGCCGACAGCAAGGAAACCGGAGCTGTCTGGCTGGAGAATGCGGCGATTCGCGAAGCGGCGTTCGGTAATATGGCGGCAGCAAAGCAAGCAGCGGCTGCGGGCCGGAAGCTGGCTCCGGAAAGCGCCGGAGTTTCCGCTGAAGCGGCGCTGGCATTTGCGATGGTAGGGGATGCTGTGCAAGCCAACTCGCTGGTCGGAAACCTGAACCAGCGTTTCCCGCTGCACACGCAGATGCAGTCTATCTTCCTTCCGCCGGTCCGAGCGCAACTGGCACTCAGGCAAAAAAATCCGGTCGAGGCAATCCATGATTTGCAATCTGTCTCTCCACCAATCGAATTCGCCGTAATTCCGTTTGTGGTCAACGGCTCCTGTCTCTATCCCACCTACATTCGTGGCGAGGCATACTTGGCTGCCGGAGAAGGAGGCGCCGCTGCTCGCGAGTTTCAGAAAATTCTGGACCACAGCGGAATGGTATGGAACTGCTGGACCGGGGCACTGGCGCACTTGGGCGTAGCGCGGGCCAATGAGCTCGAAGCGAAAGCGCTACAAGGTGCCGAGGCCGACGCTGCCCGCGCGCGCGCCCTGGCAGCCTACAAAGACTTTCTCAAACTGTGGAAAGAAGCTGATCCCAACGTTCCGATCTATCAAGCCGCGAAAGCCGAATACGCGAAGCTGCAATAGATGTTCTACTCCACATTTGGAATACCGGCCAAAAGAATAAGTGTGCTTCGCGCGATGACTGTCTGCTTATCTTCGCATGAAAGATTTCCTGCCCATTGATCTCGCAACCAACTATCCCCCAGTACCTCCCACAGGCCCATTTCTGGATAGTCTCCGGATTGCCCAACCACAATGGCCGGAATCGCGCAGGGCACAGTTCTCAACACCCAGAATGCCACTAACGAATTCCGACCTGTCCTCGCACGCTATCAATCAACCTCTTGGAATCGTAGCCGATCCCTGCTTTAAAGACAGTCTCGACGTTCTCGATTTCGTCAATTCGTTTTGACGGATCGCCTTTGATCAAAACGAGATCAGCCTGCTTGCCTGGCACGAGGGTTCCAATTCGATCTTGCCGGCCGAGATATACAGCCCCATTGCCAGTGGCGATCTGAATGGCTTCCTCTGGGGTGAACCCTGCTTCCACGAGTAGCTCTATTTCGCGCTGATCGCCGAAGCCCGGCAGCACGCCACCGTTTCCAGTGGGATCAGGGCCGGCAAGGAGCAAGCCCCCCGCCTTGACGAACGCGACCTCAAAATCCATCTCTTTGCGCAGCAGCGCCGTCATCGGCGAATCCAAAGCCACTCTTGCACGAGCGGCGAGATAGCTTTGCGCCGATTCTGCGGACATCGCATCCAACGTGCGCGGCTGCAATGCCGGCCTCCCCGGGGCACCGGCTTCAAACACCGGCAGCGTCGAAGTCACCGCGACGTGATGTGATACGAGATTGCGGATCATTTCCTGCACCTGCGTTCCCTTCACGTCCTGTTTAGCCCAACTGCTGCTGCCACCGCCCGCTGGGCACACGTCCAGTTTCTTGTCCGCCACGAATTCGGTGTCGGTGAAGACCGGTCCGTGCTCCAAATCGTCGATTCCGAGAGCTACCGCCTCCGGCCAGGTCACGGAGCAAAGATGCCCTGTCAGTTTCAGCTTGTGTGTATGTGCCTGTTGGATCGCCACACTCAGCTCTTCGCGCGTGATGTTCATGTACGCTTTGTAGGAGGTCATGCCTTCCGCCGCCCAGTAGTCCACCATGCGCTTCGCATCGTCCGGTCCGGTAAGTTCATGCATCTGCGAAAATCGGGTCGGCGCACCTTCCAGGTACGGTGCCGTGGCGTCAATGCTGGGTCCTGGCATCAGGTTCGCGTCAACGCGACTCTTGACTTTCAAGTCGGTATAAGGCTCTAGGCTTCCCGTCGTGCGCATCGTGGTCACGCCTGCCGCCAGATACAGTCGGGGCGCCGTGTAAGGGATCTCCGCAATGAATAATCCCGGCTCGCCAACCTTTCCGCCGACAACTTGCACCGTGTACGAATCTGTGTAGTACAGATGGTTGTGCATTCCAACCAGGCCAGGGATGACTGTGTAGCCAGAGCGCCCAATTCGTTGCGCACTCGGAGGGATTTGGGCGGACTCCTCCGGGCCGATGAATTGTATTTTGCCGTTCGCGATCACGACTGCCTGATCCTCTTTCGCCGGTGCACCCGTACCATCGATGACTCGGACATGCTCAAGAACGAAGACTGGCGTATCAACGCTGATGAAGTCCGCTACGCCACTCGCCTTCTGTGTTTGGGCAACGGTTATCGGGGCAAGGAGTAATGAAGCAATTAGCGACAGGAGGCGCATCTCAGACCTCGCAAGATTCCGCCATTGAGAAGAATTTGGCAGGAAGGCCGCAATTTTACACCAGCGTTTCTCTAACCTCATGAGCCGGGCTCGGAAGAGATGGCGCAGCCTTCAGTTTTGGATTACCCCCAACACACCCCAAGGTTCTCGCCTTCGGCGTAAGCACGCCACGTTCTCGGCTCCGCTTTGATAAAAAGTTGCGGAATTGCACCCATTTCGCGGTAATTACCAGAGCAATCTGGACGGATTTCTCTGCACTTCGGACTGCGTGGCGGAGGGAGAGGGATTCGAACCCCCGGTACCCTTTCGGGTACATCGGTTTTCAAGACCGACTGTTTCAACCGCTCACACATCCCTCCGCGGCTGATAAAAGTTTACCAATCCAACCCGTTTAACGCAGCGAAAGAATTGCCGTGGGCAAAGGAAGACTGGAATTAGAGCCTTGAGAGCAGGCGTCGCCTTTGCGGCACCTCACTATGGCAACTGGCCGCGATGCGTCGATCTCCCCACCGGCAAGTAGCGATGTTTTGGTCAACTCACTCGACTCTAGCTATGCGGATGCGCAGCAGGTTTGGGCACTTGAAATTGTTTCTTCTTGTTCGCGGGGTCAAAGATTTTATCCGACGAAGCGATTTCGCAAAATACCATTACTCCTTTAGCACAGTGGAGCGGTTCGCTACACTTTTGGGGGCGTACCAATTCATAGAATTTTCCGGTAGAGTGTGTTGCATCCAACGTGAAACATACGACGATTAGATGGAATCCCCATACCCAAGAGTGGTTCTGCGTCGCCTGCGGCCACACTTCAGACCACATCACCGAGGACGACGCGCGCGTGGAACTGGAAACCTACGAGTGTCAACTGCCATCTACGGCCGAGCGGAAATGAAATCGGGTCGCCAAATAGCCTAACGTTCGGCGCACTCATCACACCCCTTCGAATTCACAGCACCCGGGCCGATCCACAGACACCTTCCAAACAAAAAATGCCGGATGCGAGAGCGCTCTCGCATCCGGCAAGTACTCCTAGTTGTGACTTATTGTTGACCGCCGCCTGACCCTGCTTCCTCTTTCACCTGCTGCTCGGTCTGGTCAGCCTCGCTCTGCGCTGCAGACAGATCTTTTGCCGCATCTTGATCAGGTTGTGGTGGTGGCACATCCGAGGATACCGTGCCCGTATCCGGAGCCTTTGGCAGCCCGCCCGATCCCTGTTTCTCGGCGAGTGACTTCAGTCCGTTATTCAGCTGCTCCTCGAAATGATTGTGCATCTCCTGCAAGTCGTCCACTGAGACCAGGATCTGCGATCCAGGAATGCAGTCCGACTTCTTGCTGGCCGATACGCTCGCGGTCACTTTCTGGTCGGCATCCGGAGTATCCGTCAGCCTCGTGATCACATCACCGCCCGTCAGTTCACATTCTTGCCCGTCACTGATGACGGTAAGGCTGTTGTCCACGACGAACGTGCGGCGCGCCGGATCGAGCGCGGGTGGAACCTGGTCACCTGTCGGTGCCGGAGCCGCCTGCGCATCCCCGCCATTCAAGGTCCCAGCCTGCTGTTGCTGCTGTGCAAGCTGTGCCTTCACTTCTTCTGCGATTGCCTCTTTCACTTCCGGAGTCAGCGTGACTGGCTCTGAGTTCGTCGCCGTATTAGCCGGCGCGCCGCCTTGGTCGCTGTAATTTCCAGAATTGGCCGGGCCCTGATCGTATCCGGAGCCGCTGTCTGCATAAGCTGCCTGCCGCGCCGCGTACGCATCTTGCAATTCGGCCGCGATCACGTAGTCAGTAAGCCAGAAAGCTGCTGATGGGTACACAGGATAAGGTGCGAAGTATCCGCCGTAGAAACCAAACCACGGCGCTCCGCCCCAACCCCATCCACCAATTCCAATGCCCCAGGCCACCGGCGCTCCCCACGGACGGTACGCCCATCCATAGAAGCCCGGGTGATACCAGAAACCGGGATAGTAGCCGTAGTAATGACGGCCTCCCCATCCGTAGCCGCGATAAAGCCCGACGCTATAAACGCCGTGGTTATAGTAGGTCCGCGAATAATACGAAACGCCACCGCGCGTCACGTAGGAACGCTGCACGTAGCCGACGTTTCTGCCGTTGCTGACAATGCGCGATCCATTGCGCTCGGTCACGACCGTGCGTCCGCCGTGCAGGTTGGTTCGGATCTGCACCCCGTTCCGGTTAATCGAGCGAATCTGTCCATTCGGCCGAATGCTCGCCGTACCGCCGCCTCGGAGGGAAACAGTCCGTCCGGGCGCCGGACGCATGTTTGCGCCTGCGCGTGCCCCACCGGCGTTTCTGCCACCTGCTCCACCAACATTTCCAGGACGGTTGCCGCCTACGTTACCGGGACGGTTTCCGCCATTTCCTGGACGGTTCTCGCCCGCGTTACCGGGGCGATTTCCTGGCGTATTCCCTCGGTTTCCGCCTGTGTTGCCGGGACGAGTTCGGTCCGTGTTATTGCGTGCCGGGCGATTTGGCGCGCCTTCCGGACGCTGTGCCGAGCGGCCTTGACTCGGTCGGTTCTGTCCCGAAGCGCGGTTCGGACCGCTGGATCGGCTTGGCGCTTCAGACCGGCTGGGTCCCCGACTCGGAGCTGACGCATGACTTGTTCCTCGGCTCGCGGGCGCCGAGTGGCTTGGCTTGCTCTCATGCCCTGATCCCTTTGACTCCTCTTTGTGCTGTCCCCAGGCGAATGCGGTGATCGCGACAAATGCCACGCTCAAAACCGACGTCCGCAACATCTTGCGGCTCCCAAAGTGCAAATTCATCGTTGCCTCCCAATCTCTCAATACCGACTCTGTCTCAATGATTTAACCCGGTTAAATTAACTTAGTTGTGCATTATATTGCCCTTACGCAAGAGGAAGATACAAACATGTTTAGATGCACGTCGAGTCCCCAGGGGACAGATTGCATCTGAACGCCCCTTCGCTCGCACGCGAACGCTGTCTTGACTGGTCAATACCGCCCAACCCCACGGAAAATGTTACAAATAGATGGACCCGCTCGAATGAATTCGCCATGAATCTTTGACCAACACCCTGTCATCTCTAAGGCTTTGGAGGAAATAAAAAATGCCGCATGAACTACCCCCCCTGCCGTATGCATACACGGCGCTCGAACCCACCATCGACGAAAAGACCATGCATCTGCACCACGACATGCACCATGCCGCCTACGTCAAGAACCTGAATGCCGCGCTCGACAAGCACCCTGAACTTCACTCTAAATCTGCCGAAGATCTGCTCCGCGACCTGAACTCCATTCCCGAGGACATTCGTGGTCCGGTCCGAAATAATGGTGGAGGCCACGTCAACCACACCATGTTCTGGCAAATTATGAAGCCAGGTGGCGGCGGCGATCCGACTGGTCCCATCGCTGACGTCATCAAGAAGACCTTTGGCGACTTCAAGACATTCCAGGAAAAATTCAACGCCGCCGGCGTCGGACAGTTCGGCAGCGGATGGGTTTGGCTTGCAGGCGACGCCAAGGGCGAAGTCAAAATCATCTCGACGCCCAACCAGGACAGTCCCATCTCGCAGGGCTTGAAGCCCATCTTTGGCAACGACGTCTGGGAGCATGCCTACTATCTGAAGTACAACAATCGCCGTCCCGAATACCTGCAGGCGTGGTGGAATGTAGTCAACTGGGAAGAAATCAATAAGCGCTTCCAAAAGAAGTAGCGCGAAGAAGTAAATGGTGTGGCGTGGGCATTCCTGCCCACGCCATCTTCAACCCTCGCGACTTATTCCTGCTCATGATTACTCGCGATACCTAAATGATTTCCGTCGTTCAACTCGGAACCCTCACCTACACCGAAGGCCTCCGCTTACAGCAAAAGCTCGTCGATCTGCGGAAAGGCGGACACATCGGCGATGTCCTCCTCCTTCTAGAACACACTCCCGTAATCACGCTGGGACGCAACGCCCGCGCCAAGAATGTGCTCCTCTCCACCGAGGAGTTAGCATCTCGCGGCGTCGACGTCTTCGAGTGCGATCGCGGAGGCGATGTCACCTTTCATGGTCCCGGACAAATCGTGGGCTATCCGATTTTCGACTTGCGAACCTTCAGCCGTGAGCCGTCGGCGGTGACCAACCCGCCACAAAGCACGCCATCCCCAGCAGACACGACTTCCGGATGGAAGCGAACAACCCTCGGCGCCGTGGATTATGTCCGGCATCTGGAGGAAGTGCTCATTCGCACCTGCGGGGACTTTAAAATTCCAACCACCCGCGTACCAGGATTGACTGGTGTCTGGACTGAGGTGGAACCCCAGGCAAAGATCGCTGCCATCGGTGTCCATATCTCGCGATCCGTCACATCGCACGGCTTCGCTCTCAACGTGAATACCGACCTCAACTTTTTCGACCTCATTGTTCCCTGTGGTATCACCGAGAAGGCTGTGACCTCGATGCAAAAGGAACTGAATCGCACCGAAAACGTCGACATCGAGGCCGTCGCTCATTCGCTTTCCCGTAATTTTGGAACCGTATTTTCAAGGCAGATTCTGTGGCTGGAATCCCTCGACGCGTTGCTGGGCACCGCGCTCGGCGTCCCGATGAAGGTGCCGGCAGAAGTCCGTCGACTGCACGGCGAAGACGATTTGTTCCTGGCCTGACCTCGATCAAACAGAAAACGCGCGAAATATAGGACCCTGGCAGAACCCGGCGAGACGCGGACGCGATGGCTGCGCTAGCATATTCGCGTACCTATCATGGCAAAGAAGAAACCAGGACTACGAATAGCCAAAAGCCTAGAGCCTAAAGCCCAAAGCCTAAAGCCAAAAGCCGAACGCCGAACGCCGAACACTCAAAGCCGAACCTATACCATCACCGACTACCGTCTCGAAAAGCCAAACTTTACTCTGCGCCAGGTTTGCTCTGAAAAGGGCGTTTGCTACGAGGTCCAAAGCGGGGATCTGTCCAAGCCCGCGCCTCCCATCCGCGAATCGAAATACTTATCCCGGGAGCAGGTCATCGAGATTTACCGCTGGATGCTCCTCAACCGCCGCATGGAAATCGCGCTCGAAAATCTATACAAGCAAGGCAAAGTTGTGGGCGGCGTGTACTTCGGCCTCGGCCAGGAGGGCTGCTCTTGCGCATCCGCCTTCGCGCTCCGGCCCGATGAATGGCTAGGTCCCATGATCCGCAATCAGGGCGCGCTGCTGGTACGCGGCTTTTCTCCCAGCGACATCATGATGCAGTACATGGCCAAGTCCGGCTCCCCCACCAAAGGCCGCGACGCCTCCTCCCACTTCGGCGACATAAAAACGCGCAATGTCGTCTCCCCGATCTCCACTCTTGGCGATCTCATTCCGGTCCTCGCCGGTGTGGCGCTCGGCGCCCGCCTGCAAGGGAAAAACATCGCTGTCATGACCTACATTGGCGACGGCGGCCAATCGACCGGCGTTACTTACGAAGGCCTGAATTTCGCGGCCGTCCAAAAACTCGGCCTCGTGCTCATCGTCGAAAACAATCTCTGGGGTTACTCCACTCCGTCGGACATGCAATTCCGGGTGAAAGATCTGGCCGAACGTGCCATCGCCTACGGCATCCCCGGAGCCATCGTCGATGGCACCGATGCCTGCCAGGTCTACGACGCCTGCCACGAAGCCTGCGAGCGTGCCCGCCGTGGCGAGGGTCCCACATTGATCGAAGCCAAGATGATGCGCATGAAAGGCCACGCTATCCACGATGCGGCTGAGTACGTTCCGAAGCCGCTTTTTGAGTACTGGACCAAGCGCGATCCGATTGCGCGGCTGGAAGATTATCTGGTCAATAAAAAGAAGTGGCTCACGGCCGACGCAAATCACGCGCTGATACAAGACGTCGAGCGCCAGTTGGAAACCGACCGCGATTTCGCAGTGAACTCTCCAATGCCGACACCCGAGTCAGCGGCAGGTGGCGTCTATTGCGAACCCGGATGCCACGACATCAAGCCGAAGTATGCAATGCCCGTACCATCGCGTGCCTCGCGAGGAAGTAAATCAGGCGCTCCCAAGCGCGCCGACCAGCCGGTTCACTTGCGATGATCCTGAGTCGCGTCCTTCGCGAAGGACGAATAGCGAACGACGAACGACCCGCATCTCGCTATAATTCCGATCATCGTAGCGTCCAAAAAATCTCGTCCGGCCACGCGCGCCCAAAACAACGGATGCGCGCCTGGGCCGCGTCGTTCGCGTCCTCATGGAGCACGCCACCGTCGTGGCGAGCGGCACCAAAATCGCCGAGGAGATGGGTACGACCCGCTCGGAGGTCTGGCGGTTGATCCAGCAATTGCGCGGCCTGGGCGTCGATATCGCCGGGCATCCGGCAACCGGCTACCGGTTGCGCGCCGTTCCCGATCTGCTTCTTCCGGAAATGATCACACCGCTCCTCAAGGGAACGATTTTCGCAAAGCAGGTTCATCACTATTACAAAATCGGGTCAACAAATTCGGAGGCGATGAATGCAGCCTCGCAAGGCGCGCCCGAGGGCAGCGTATTTCTTGCCGAAGAACAACTTGCCGGGCGCGGGCGCGGCGCGCATACCTGGCATTCGGCACGGTCCACAGGGATCTATTGTTCGGTGATTCTCCGTCCGGAGATGCCGCCTTCCGACGCGCTCCTTCTCTCTCTCGCTGCCGGCTTAGCCGTGCGCGCTGCCGTCACCGAAGTCACGCAACTGCCCGTCGACCTGAAATGGCCGAACGATCTGCTACTCGGCAACAAGAAATTTTGCGGCATTCTCACCGAGATGAATGCCGAAGCCACTCGCGTCCGCCATCTCGTAGTGGGCGTCGGCATCAACGTCAATCAGGCAAAATTTCCGTCGGAGATCCGCGAGATTGGTACTTCCCTAAAGATAGAAACGGGTACCGAGTGGTCTCGCGTGGAACTATGCGCCGCTTTGCTAAAATCGCTCGAACGCGAATATCGTTCCTTGCTCGAAGGCGGAGCAACCGCCCGCGATTCCGTACTGAAGCGATTCGAGCAAAACTCATCAACGGTACGCGGCCGCAAGGTTCGAGTGGAAGACAACGCGAGTCTCGAAGGTGTCACCGAAGGCTTGGATGCGCGAGGTTTCCTGCAAGTCCGTACCGCGGAAGGGCTACGAACAGTACTGAGCGGAACGGTGAGAACGATTTAGTAATTGTGCAATTTTGTAATTGGGTAATTTGCAACCGGCAAGATCGGAGTTCGTTGAAATTACCAAATTACAAAATTACCGAATCCATATGCTTCTCGTCATTGATGTCGGCAATACGAACACGGTACTTGGCCTATTTGCGCGGGTAGCACACGTGCACCCCGGTGACGACCTCACCACCGAGACGCCACGCTACGAGCGCCTCGTCGCGAACTGGCGCGTCGGATCTCATCTGACCCGCACCGTGGATGAATACGGCATCATCTTCCGTAATCTGTTTGCCATCGACAACCTCGACGTCTCTAGCGTCCAGGGAATCGTCGTTTCTTCTGTCGTCCCACCCCTCGATCCTGTGCTGCGGCAAGTCTGCGAGCGTTATTTCAATACCAAGCCGCTCTTCATCGAACCCGGCATCAAGACTGGAATGCCCGTGCTCTACGACAATCCTGCCGAAGTTGGCGCCGATCGCATCGTGAACGCCGTGGCAGCGTTCGAAAAATTCGGCGGCCCCTGCGTGATCGTCGACTTCGGAACAGCCACCACCTTCGATTGCGTTTCGAAAAAGGGTGAGTACATGGGTGGCGTCATTTGCCCGGGCATCGGTATTTCCGCCGACGCGCTCTTCCAACGCACCGCCCGCTTACCTCGCGTTGAGATTCGCAAACCTCCGCGAGTGATCGGTTCAACCACCGTCGGCAGCCTGCAATCCGGCCTCTACTACGGCTATCTGGGACTGGTTGACGGTATTCTCGAACGCCTGGTCGATGAACTCGGCCCGGATACACGTGTGGTTGCAACGGGCGGCTTGGGATCGCTGATTGGAACGGCGTCGCGTTTCATCAAGGATGTTGACGAGTTGCTTACGCTGGAAGGATTGCGCATCATCTGGGATCGCAATCAGTCTTTCCGCCGGGAGACCGCATCCAAAGCTGCCAAAGCCACCGCCAAGCCGGCGGATGCCGATGCCAAGCCTTGGCCTACTCCGAAGTCCCCGAAATCCCGCTGATCGCCCTGAGACTGAGTAGCCGTGGAAAATTACTTCAACTATTTCACCGAAATCGAGGAGCACTACCATCGCCGTCGCGGAACGATGCTCTTGCTTTCCACGCTGGACTGGGCCCTGATTGAAACCTGGAAGAACGCAGGGGTTCCTCTCGAAGCAGTGCTGCGTGGCATCGACGATGCCTTCGATAAATACGATCAGCGCCCCACCAAATCAAAAAAAGTGAACAGCCTCGCCTATTGTTCGCAAGCCGTGTTGGCCGCCACCGAAGACATGAAGGAAGCTGCAGTTGGCGCCGATGCACCTGCGAAATCGAATCCGGAGCCGGGATTTGATGCGAAGCAGATTGCAACCTTCCTTCGTGAGAATGCTGAGCGTCTTGAAAAAGCAAAGTTGCCTGATCGACCCGGATTTTCAATCTCGGCCTTGGCGCACGAGACTGCGGCTTCCTTGCGCGAAATGGCTTCGGCAATCGAAGGAAATGAAAAGTTGCCCCGGCTCGAAGATCTGGAACGTCGTTTGACCGTCCTCGAAGAAAAGCTCTTCGCGCTGCTGATGGCGGCGGCTCCCGATGACGATCTCGTGGACGTGCGCGCCCAGGCAGATCGCGATCTGGCGCCATATCGTAGCAATATGACAGCCGCGCAGATCGAGCAGTTGCACAAACAATACGTCCGCAAACGTCTCCTGGAACGTAGCGCCATCCCACGGCTCAGTTTGTTCTACATGCACTGACGACTGTACTCGTCGCGCAGCGCAAGCTGTCGAGCGTTCCTGCTCACTTGCCGGGAGGCACCGCCTCCATCAGCAGCGCAAGCGTCTTCTTGAAGCTCTTGGCCCCCTCGACCGCACCTTTGAAATGTCCGAGCCGCACAACGACGAGGTCGTGAGACGGAATCATCATCGTCTTCTGGCCGCCGGCACCTGACATGAAGTAAGCGCTCCTCGGCACTGGGTAGGAACCGTCTCCGTTGATCCAGAAGAAACCGCCGTACACCGGGTTATGGTCGGCCACCCAGGCTGGCGCAAGCGTGCTGACGAACTTCACAAAGCCCTCGGGAAGAATTCGCTCTCCGTTCCAGACGCCGTTTTGAAGATAGAGATTGCCCAGCCTCGCCCAGTCCCGCGCTGAGGCGAACTCATAGCCCTGGCTCAGGAAGTTGCCGAACGGGTCAGTTTCCAGAACCATGGTACGCATGCCAAGTTTGTCAAACAGCGCGCGTCGCGGAAATGAAAGATATTCCTCGCCGCGCTTCTCCACGGCCAACCGGATCAGATAGTTTGTCAAGACCGGGTCGGTGTTGCGATAACGCCCCACCTTTCCAGGAAGCCATTGCAGCGGCCGGGTTGCCGCATAGTGATACGAATCCACCCCGCCGGTGTACAGGTACAAGTGGTCGGGATACGTGCCGGTGGGATCGTAATCAGGATCCTCAAGCGCCTTGATGCGGAGCCCGCTCGACATATGCAGCAAGTCGGCGATCCGTATCTCCGAACGCAAGTCTTTCCCGTCTTGCCACTCCGGGATCGGCGCAGGCTGCCATAGTTCGTACGCGCCCTGTTGCATCAGCACACCCATCAGGGTGGCAGTCAGGCTCTTGCCCATCGACCAGCTCTCGAGCGGCGTCTGCGCCGTGATCCCCGCGGCGTATCGCTCGGCGATGATCCGTCCCTTCCAGGTCACCACGAGAGCGGCGGTCTTCCCATCGGGCGGATCGAAGGCCGCATCCACAGCCTCTTTCACCTTCGCCATGTCGAGTTCGGACGGAGGCGGATCATCTGGCAGCACGTCGCCCATCGGCCACACTTGTTTCGAGGCATCGGGCAAGCTGCTCTTGAGCTTCACGGGCCTGAAGCTGACCGATTCCTTGCCTACGGGAAGCGTCACGCATCCCTGATCCCCAAGATAGACAGCGGTGCGGGTTACCCCACCGGGCACTGAAACGCGCACCTGTTTGTGCTCACGATCGACGAGCGGCTTGCCCAGCTTTGCGCGCATCTCGTACGGAGCAGTGAAGTAACCAACGTTCTCAGCCGCGAAGTCAGGATCGAGTCCGGTGATGAAGATTGCGGAACACATGACTTTGGCGAAGCCGGCCGCGTGGTGCACCAGCGGGTCGCCGGGTGGAGCGACGTACGCCGAATCCAGTTCAAGCGCCTTCGCGCGCGCAATCAGTGCCGCTGGACTCGGTTCCGGATCCGGCGCAGATAGCGCCGATTGAGCGGGGGCGGTCGTGGAATGTTGCGTTTGGGCCCCCGTGACCAGCAACATCAACAAGACTGCCGTTAGCAATGTTCGCATCAGATAAGTTCTCCTGGTTTCGGGCGCTCTTTCGCGGAAACGCACGAGAGCGACAGGCTGGTTAGGTTAACGGGACAGTCTATGGATGAACGCCACGCCTACAAGTTGCGATTTTACCTTGTAAATTTAATGTCAAACGAAATCGCGCACCGTCGTCTTTTCCTGACCTGACTTCAGAAGATCGCGGCCGCGCTACACTCAACCAGTGCTTCTCTCCATTGAAAAACTGATCTACGGGGGCGATGGATTGGCTCGCACCGCACCTTCCGCCGATGGGCGCAGCATGGCCGTGTTTGTGCCGTTCGTGCTGCCGGGAGAGCAAGTCGAAGCCGACCTTCCTCAGGCAAAGCCGGGGTTCGCTCGTGGAAGCGTAAGGCAGATCATTCAAGCCTCTCCCGACCGAATCGACGCTCGCTGCCCTTACTTTCAGAAATGCGGAGGCTGTCACTACCAGCACATTCCGTACGAGCGGCAACTCGAATTCAAGGCGCAGATCCTGCGGGAAACTCTGCAGCGCATCGGGAAGATCGAATTGAAAGATGAAATTCGCCTGCATCCCTCTCCTCCGTGGAACTATCGCAACCGCACGCGCCTGCAGGTTCGAACCGCTCCCGAATTCGCAGTAGGCTACTACCGCTTCGGCTCACACCAGTTTCTGCCGGTGTGCGAATGTCCCATTAGTTCTCCACTAATTAATCGCGTGATCGTGAGGCTGACCGAACTGGGCGGCCTGAATTGTCCACCGGGAATCGAAGAGCTTGAAGTCTTCTCCAATGCGAGTGACGACGCGATGCTTGCGTGGGCGTTTTGCCGCGCCAGTGATCGCGAGAGTGATCTCTTGCGATGGGCAGAAACGTTGCGCGGCGAATTGCCGAATGTTGAGGGAATAAGTTTTTTCTCCTCGCGCCAGCGTTCGCAAAATGAAGAAGAGCCGTCCGGGAAGATGAAGTTGCTGGCGCAATCGGGCGCCACATCAATCAACTATCAGGCAGGCCACCGCTACCAGGTCAGCGCGGGAGCTTTTTTCCAAGTGAATCGTCATTTGATCGACGACCTGATTTCGGTGGTCACCGGCGACGCCCGCGGAGACCTTGCCCTTGACCTGTACGCCGGCGGCGGACTGTTCTCGGTTCCGCTCGCCAAGAACTTTCATCACATTTTTGCTGTAGAGCCGTCACATACTTCCTTGCCTGACCTGCGCCAAAATGTGCCTGCGAGCGTGAAAGTGGTTGGCACGCGAGCCGAGGAATACCTGAGAGGCCGGCCGGTGCCCAAACGTCCTGACTTGGTCGTCCTGGACCCTCCCCGCACCGGCGCCGGCAAAGCGGTGACACGTTCTCTGGTAGAACTCGGAGCGCAACGCATTCGTTATGTCTCGTGCGATCCGGCAACGCTGGCCCGCGACCTCGGACCTTTAGCTGCCGCCGGTTATCGCATCGAGCAAGCGCACTTATTCGATCTTTTTCCGCAAACTTTTCATATCGAATCGGTAATGCTGCTAGCCCGCTGACCACTTTCACGGCCGTCCAATTTCTCCTGGAAGCGGGTAGGTGGCCGGACGCACTGCGCCAAGTGGGCGTCGTACGCTGTGCTCCTGCCCCATTTTTCAGAATAGTTCGCGGCAAAACAGTGTCTGGCAAAACTGCGAACCCGCGCACAAAACCTGCGCTCTGAACAACTTGCGGAGGCCCGGTGATTCGTGAAATGCCACCGCCCCGCCAACCATTATTCTGGGCGGCATTGGTTTTTTCCCTCGGACTCTGGGCAGGCCTCCGGGCCTGGCGCCCGCCCTCGTGGTGGTCAATCGCCATCGCGGTCTTCCTTCTCTCAGGGTTATGGTTCCTTCGGCAGCGACCATGGCTTGCCAAATCACTAGCGCTCGCCACTTGGTTCCTTTTCGGCGCGCTCCTGATCCAGATCCGCGGACGCCCTCCCGAAGATCCCCGACTCCCCTCTCTCTCCGACGGCCACGCAGTAAGTTTGACCGCCCATGTCATCAAAGAGGGATACGCACACGCCAGCGGCCCCCGTTCAATTCGCCAGACTATCGACGTGGAAACCGAAGCGATCGAGAGCGATGGTGAAATTTTCCCCGTAAGTACCGGAATTCGCGTGTCTCTTTATCAGCACACGGACTCAACGGGGCTGATGCAAGCGGCAGCCGACTCGCCCATCAACCAAAGTCCCGGCGAAATACAATCCGCTTCCCCCGAACTCATTTCCCCCACGCTCCCCTATGGCACCCGCTTTCGCGTTCGCGCCAAATTGCACCCCGCTCGCAATTTCCTCAATCCCGGCGCGTTCGACTACGAAGCCTACTTGCGCGACAACGGCATCAATCTGCTCGGTTCCGCGCAGACCGCCGACATCGAAATCCTTCCCGGATTTTCCGGCAATCGCGTCGCTCTCTGGCGCTCTCGCGTCCATGCCAGCATCATCCGCAAAATCCATCGGCTCTGGCCCGCATCTCAAGCCACGCTCATGGATGCGATGGTCCTCGGTGAAGAGTCCTTCCTGCGCAACGCCACGCGCACAGAGTTTCAACGCTCCGGCACCTATCACTTGCTTGTTGTCTCCGGAATGAATCTGAGCATCCTTGCAGTCGCCATCTTCTGGACGTTGCGCCAATTTCGTCTCGACCCTGCCCTCGCCGCCATCACCACCGTCTTCGTGTCGTTCGCTTACGCGTTCGTCGTGGGAGTTGGACCGCCAGTCTGGCGCGCCGCACTCATGCTGGCAACCTACCTCGGAGCACGCCTCCTCTACCGCGATCGCAACATGCTCAACGCGATCGGAGCCGCCGCCATCGGCGTCCTTGTCGCGGATCCCGAAGCCGTCTTCGGCGCCAGTTTTCAACTCACCTTCCTGGCCGTCTTCATCATCGCGGGCATCGGAGCGCCACTCCTGGAGCGCTCCACCCTTCCTTACGCCCGCGGCCTCCGCTTGCTCGATTCGCCCAGCTACGACTTGCACGTCGCGCCCGCCGCCGCGCAAATGCGTCTCGACCTGCGCCTGATCGCAAGCCGTCTATCGCGCTTCATTGGAAAACGCCTCGCCCGAACACTCCCAGCACTCCTGCTTCGCTTCGCAATCGGACTCAGCGAACTCGTCTTCATCTCCACTCTGATGCAAGCCGGTCTCGCAATCCTGATGGCCTACCACTTCCATCGCGCGACCACCATGGGAATGCCCGCGAACCTCGCCGTCATTCCCCTCACTCAAATCCTGATGCCTGCTGCCGCCGCCGCCATCAGCCTCGGCTACATCTCAGCAACCCTAGCCAAGCCCGCAGTCTGGATTTCCGGCCTCGCTCTCCACGGCATCACCGGAACCGTGCATTGGCTGGGCGGAGCACAAAAAATAGGCGAGTCCTTCGCGGACCTCCGCGTCTCCATGCCCTCCGTCACAACCATCCTCATCGCCCTCGCCGTCCTGGCGCTTGCGATGTTGGGAGCGCGCCGAACGCCTGCAGCCGCGATTTTGTCACTCGCATTCCTCGCAGCCATCGCCTCCTGGATCGCGTTCATTCCCTCTCGCCCGCACCGGATCCCCGGCATCTTGGAGATGACGGCCATCGACGTCGGCCAAGGCGATTCCATCCTATTAGTCACGCCCCAAGGACGATCCTTGCTGATTGATTCCGGCGGTCTCCCCAAGTGGATGCATTCCGACTTCGATATCGGCGAACAGGTTGTCTCTTCTTATCTTTGGAATCGCGGCATCGATCATCTCGATGTAGTCGTCATCACGCACCCCCACGCTGATCACCTCGGCGGCATGCCGGCAATCATTGCGAACTTCCATCCGCGTCAGCTTTGGATCAGTATGGACAAGCCGGAAGGAGAACTGGCGCCAGTGGTCGCTCAAGCGTTGAGCGCATCGATGGAAGTTTCAGTAAAGAAGGAAGGCGACGAGTTCGATTACGGAGGAATTCACTTTCGGATCCTCGCTCCCGGCCGCGACCAGATCACTGGGGCTATGCGGCCGAATGATGACTGTCTCGTATTCACCGCCGCCTTCGGAGCGACGACAGCTTTACTCGAAGGCGACGCGGAACGTCCGGCCGAACGCCGCATCATCGAAGAGCACCCGGAGGCTCAGCTACTCAAAGTCGCTCATCACGGAAGTGCAAGCGGCACGTCGGCCGACTTGCTCTCCACAGTTCATCCGCGCTACGCAGTCATTTCCGTCGGCGCGAGAAATGTGTACGGACATCCTCGCCGCGAGGTCCTTGAACGCCTGCAGCATGCTGGAGTTACCACCTACCGCACCGACGAGCAGGGCGCAGTCAGTTTTTTCTTGGACGGCAAATCCGTGACGCCTGACGTGGCTCTCGTTCACTGATGCCACGCTTCGTCATCCGGCCGTGGCCTCTTCATCCAAGGGTGGCGATGTCCGGTAGGCCTCGATGATCCTTCTGGCTTCGCCCTCGTCGTTTTCGCGCACGAGCAACACTGTGCCTCCGACCCCCGGAAAAGCATCCTGCACCGCATCAAGCGATTTCAAATCCGACTCAATCCCGGCCGAGTCGAGCAAACCTTTCACGACCAACGCTTCCGTTTCTTGCTCCGTATCAAAAATCTTTACCAACTTCTCATTGGGATTAGGCTGAACCGCCGGGCTATTCGAATCTGGCATGCATCCTCCATTAAAGCGTTGCTAACAGATTACGGCAGTCACACCGTCTCTGTCTCCCAACCGTAACATGCTAAAGCGAAAGGCGGCTTGCACCTTTTGCGACATCTGCCACAATGGAGTCAACGCGCAACGGGTGGGGAACAGCCTACATCCAATCAGTGCACCAAATTTTGGTGTGAGCCTCAGGGGGCAGTATGGACGTTCGACGGGCCAAGCATCAGCAGGAAAATCCTCAATGCAGAAGAGCCAGGGGGAATATACGAAGGCAGTAATACAATAACGAAGACGAGCCACGCCGCCTTCGCCGCCTGCAAGTGATGATGAGTATGGTGATGTCGGTCATTAGCCAGGATCCTGAGCTCACGGTGGAAGAGGCCTCCGAGATGGCTGCTAACGCACGCCGCGCCGCCCTGGCCATGTTCCCTGATAAAGAACTTGCCTACGACATCATCTATCGCCCTCGCCTTCAGCGCCTCATGAACGAACGCTTCCGCCTGCAGTAAAGTGTTGTATGCGTAGCGCCGGCGCCTCGCCGGCGGTTCCGAGGGCGCCCCGCCCTCGATGCTCGCGACGGCTGCCGCGACATTCATGTTATGAGCTCCGCAACCAACACCGCTGCAAGCTTTTGTAGTTATCGCCGAAAGCCCGGTCTCTGATTCCTAAGTAGCCATTACCAGCTTTCAAATTTCCCCTTGTCATCCTGAGCGCAGCGGATGTGAGCGAAGCGGGCAGCCGCGGAGTCGAAGGACCCCTACCTCCTCGACACCCCCGCGACCACATTGGATCATTGCCACTGGGTGGCGCAGCGGTTTACCACTGCGATCACTGCCTTGGGTTGAATTCGGCTTTAGCCGCTGAGAAGTGTCGCTACGCGTCCAAAGCCGGCCCACCACACCTTTTCATCCGCTTGGACTCTCCGGGCCGGCGATTTGTCGCCAATTGACTTGGTAGTTGGCTGGTGTCTAATTCCCATGGGAGCAGCGCATGAAGAAGTGGGCGCTCGTTCTAGGGTTGGCAGGCGCTTTGTGGATGGTGTTTGTGCTTTATAGCAAATCGTTGCCCCTAGCGAGAGTAAGCAATTATCCGGGATTCTTTGCGGCAAGGTGGGTGCAGTACAGGGGCATCGCCCCATCTCCCGGGTTCGTTCTAGCTTTCAATTTCTGGCTGGTTCTTACAAGTGCTCTGGAATGGATAGTGGTGGGCCTTGTCGTCCGTTCGACTATTCGCCTGCGGTCACGATCCGGCCAATGAGTGTAATTGCGATTTTTCGCCAACTATCTGGCGATCCTGCGTGGAGCGGTCGCGACAGCGCGAGCGACAAAGCTCTTAAAGCGCGGAATCCGGATGGCGAGGTTGCCCCCGACTAACCACAACCACATGAAAGGCAAGACGGGCAAAAGCCAGAGGGTCTTGCCGCCGCTGTTGCTAACCGAGGCCAACAGAATTGCCGCCGCGAATACGATCATCACCGTTGCTACAACGACGAGTTGCCAACAGTTCAAGGTGTAACGAACCATGCAGGCGTCGGCATCAACCGCAAGATCGCCGGACCCGAACGGTCCGAGAACGTTCCAGTTCGAGACCAAGCGAAACATTCCTCCCGTGAAGGTCACATTGTTGCACGTAATCTCAACGGCGCCTGCGCGAACACCGCGCAGGCACTCGGCAAGATGCTCGGGTAACAAAGCTGAATCGACCCCCTGATCGAAGGGGACGACACCGATCCTAATTGGCGAAAACATCGGGAAAATTATAAGGGCGCGAACCCAACTGTTGTAAGCAGGTAATTACACTCACTGACCCCGGACACCGCGTAGTTGGTGATATGGAGATATTACGACAATTGCTGTCGCCTCCGCGGGCAACCAACCACCCGTGAGATTGAATTATGACCTCAAACTCTCAAAGCCAATCTGCGAGTTCGGCGGCAGCCCTACTCCAACTTCGTTAATATGCCGTGCTCGAAAAAGAACTTCTCCTTGCCGCTAGGGCCATCGACGATGGTCTCGACAATCTCTTGTTTCCGAAAGATGTAGTCATAACGGTACACGTCTCCATCTGCCAACCTCTGCTCTGAAATCCTGCCACCATCGCTATCGTTGTAGATATTCCGCAGCAGAAGTCGCCCTCTTCCGTCGAAGATGGCGGTCATCAGATACGGATCGTAGCCCGTGAGATGGAGGAGGGGTGCATACTCGAACCGATACACCAGACGCGATGCGTCCGACACGCTTTCCAAGTGGCTGGTGGAGTCGTAGGAATATTTCCGAACATTGCCCGCGTCATCGATCGCTTCCACGATGCGGTCTGCTTCGTCATACTTGAAGGTGATCGTGTGCCCAGACGGAGCAATTAGCTGCTCCAGTCTTCGCTGCTTATCCCGTTTAAACTGAATCCGGTGACCCTTGCCGTCCTGCATCTCAAAGGGGGCACCTTGTGCAAAAGTCTTCCCGTTGTACGCCTCGGGAAAAAGAAGACGGCGACCGTCGCGGAATTCGAGAGTCCAACCGTCGCCATTCCACGCCATCTGCGCCCCGTAAAACTCAGAGGATGTATCAGCGTGTCGAAAAACCGCGTCAGCATAGCCAGTCCCCTTGGAGATCCGCGGAAGATGAATTTGACGCCGATCCTCCAAGTTCAGGTCCATGTACGTATACGGGAATCTAGTGCCCGTCGGACAGATGTCGTAGGGGTGGCTCGCCCCTTCACCAAATTCTCTTTCTCTTTTGTCATAATCCCAACCCCTGTACGTTCGCGTCAGCGTCAAGGGCATGATGTCAGAGACAAAGAGATCGGTCTGGCGCAGCACAAACATCCCCGAATGCAGGTCAACCTGGAATTCGTTGATTGGTGAGTCGTGACGAATCGTCGGTTGGATCGGCACAACAGAACTCTTGTATTTGTCCAGTTCCGACTCAGTATTGACCGGAGAGATTGTCAAGAATGGGTAGGAACCATTCCATGTGGGAGCCGAATCAGCGAAGGGTAGCAACTCCACCTTTACTTTGCGAGGAGTCGGTTTCCAAAACAGCAAAAACGCGGAAAGGGATAACAGCAGAAAGGCGACCCCCCACTTCAATGTCGACGAATTCGGGAAGCCTGAGTGTCTCACTTCGCGATGATAATCCGACGAAACTGAATGCGGGTTAACTCCTTCCGTTCGTTTTAGCTGTCGTTAACAGGCAATAGCACTCAGAACGATCCAGTTCTGGGGTTGTGAGTGTAATGGAGAATTTCAACAACGATCGTCACACCTCGTTTCGGGATACACTCTCGGATATGAGCAACCCTGTTGTTTGTGTGGCTTTGCTCTTGGTAGCGGTGGCGACTGCTTGGGGGCAAGCAGAGAGCCCTACTCAAGCCGAAACTCAGAAATCAATGCTCTTTTCATGCTTTGCAAAGCCTTTTCTGAGCGTGTCTGTGAGTGCGGCCCATCGGGATGTTGTATCAACTGTGCAACTAAAGCTGGTTGATTCCGCTGGACGTGAGCAAGGCGACAAGCTCCGTGGTACACCAATTCCACGGTCCCACTACAAGCAGATCGTAGAAGTCCCGTCTGCTCCGAATCGGAGCCTGGTGCACGCCGTCGAAATATGTGGTGCGGAACCGGGGCAATACAACCTCACGATATACGAACACGGCAGCAATCCATATCGTGTTGATGTAGTGGCTGACGAGAGCGACGCGGATCGGTATGCATTGGAAATACGACACAACTCAAAAGAAGGCAGATTCCGACAATACCGTTTAGTCTTCAAAGTCGACGGCAAGCAGCCGTCGGTTTTCTGGTTAGATGAGCAGGGTCACGAACAGTTGCACATCGAGGACAGCGAGTGGTAGCGAGCGAGCATCTTAACGCCCATTAGTGTGGGCAGTTGGCGAGAACAGGCATTAGCACAAGCTTGCGCCCTTTGTTCGCCGGAAACCCACTCGGTTAACCGCAACCAGCGCCGCTGCGGGTCTGTGATTCCCAAATAGCCATCACCAGCTTTCAAAATTGCGCTGTCATCCTGAGCGCAGCGGACGTGAGCGAAGCGAGCAGTCGCGGAGTCGAAGGACCCCTGCCCGCTCAACACCCCCGCCTCGGTTGGATTATTGCCACTGTGTGGCACAGCGATTTACCGCTGCGATCACTGCTGTCTCTTGGATTCGGCTTTAGCCGCTGGGGTCCCTCACCTGTCCACCAAATGTTATGATAGCCAAACTCCTCCGCATCATGCGGACGAGCGCGGCACCCGCCGACCTTTAATGCGCATTCGACGCAGCCTCCCCATCCTGATCGTTGTCATCGCGCTGATCGGAGTAATCGCGCTTATCGTCACCCTCCGCAAGCACGCTCCTCCCGAGGCAGCAAGGCTGCTGCCGGGAGCAGATGGATTCTTCTACATCAACCTTAATTGGATTCGAACCTTCAACGCGACCAGCCAGCTGCCCCCCGTTTCCCGCGACCCCGAGTACCAGAATTTTGTCGAGCAAACGGGATTTCAATTCGAGCGCGACCTCGACCACGCCGCTTTTGCGGTGCATTATCCCCAAAGCTGGGGTGACGGAACGGGTGGAAATGTCAACGAACCCCGCTTCTCCGAAATATTCGAAGGCAGGTTCGATTCCGGCCGGATGCTGCCATATCTCCGAAATCTCTCTTCCTCTGTCGATAACTACCATGGCTTCGACATCTACAACATCCCGATCGAAGGCCGGATCGTCCGCGTCACTGTACTTTCTTACAACAGCATCGCGGTCTCCAACCACCCCGATCCAGCCGTCATTCGTGGCATTCTCGACCGGTCCCGCAAGCTAGCCTCACCATTCGGAGGACCGTCGCTGCTCCGGAAGTTCTATCGCGAGGTCCCTCTGGCGAGCCTGTCGTTTGGCATCCTTCGAGTGCAACCGGATGCTATGAATTCCGTTGGCGGCCTGGGTAATTGGACGCTTCTGTTTTCCAAGCCTGCCGTCGTTGTAATCTCCGCCCGATACCTCCGCGCCCTGCACCTCCAGGCCAAGGCCTTCACAAACAGCGAATCGGATGCCCAAGCTATCGTCGACAAGACGAGCGCATTCCTCAACCTCTTCCATGCCGCGGAAGGCAGTGTCGGCGCGCATGGGACGGATGCCGATGTCAAAGCCTTCTTCGATAGCCTGAAAATCGAACGTTCAAAAGATCGCGCGATCCTCACCGCCACCGTCCCCCCAGGATTCATCTCAAAGGCACTAGCCGAGGGTCCCGTCACTGAAGGGGTGCCCGCCGTTCAGTCTCCTCCCCAATCTCCCGTTCATTCGCCGGGGACTGCCCCGTCGCGTCCGGAAGCTCATCCTTCCAAGCCGAATAAACACAAGTAGCGATCGCCTTGGTTCGAACCATCATTCGAACTTCCCTCGGTCTACGCATCTCCGGGAACTTGCGCTTATCCCATCCCCTCCCGAGATGTCCCTTTCCCTGATTCCCCTTGACATAGCGCTCACTAGACCAAAAACTGGTGAGGGGAGTGTTCAGTGCTCGTCCGTTTCACGGATCGCTTGCCCGAAACAACATGTTGGGCAAAATTCGGAAATGAAACCTAAGTTGTTATTTCTTAAAGACTTTATAGCTAACTCCTTATTACTCAAAGACCTAAAAGGATGTGCGCCGTAAAGTATTGATTACAAAAGACCGCATGTGAAGGGGGGAGACCCCGAGGCAGGTTTCGCGGGATATGGGGGTAAGGTTCGACGGACTGCGTGAAGTCCCCAAAATCAACCCTCGATCGTCTAACTCAAAATATGTCGACAAATATGAGAGTCGGAAGTGCTTGTACTCATGCCTTTCCTTCACGTTACCGGATCATCGTCACCATGCACCTTCTTACATAAGGACAAGAACTCCAGCCGACCGCTACAATGAAGCGCCGCACAAATAAGGACTTATGACCAGTTTGCCGTTACCGCTAGCCGCCTTCGTGGCCGGGTTGATCTCGTTCCTATCCCCTTGCGTGCTGCCGCTCGTCCCTGGCTACGTTTCGCTGATCTCTGGCGCGGGCATCGAAGAAATGAAGTCCAGCGAAGGGCATCTTCTTCGCAAGATGATGCTCAACTCCGCTGCATTCATCATCGGCTTCAGCATCGTCTTCATCACCCTCGGCGCCATTTCCACCGAAGTCGGTCAGGTTCTTGCGCAGTATAAATCGCTCCTCGCGCGGATCGCGGGCGTCGTCATCATTCTCTTCGGCCTTCACCTAACGGGCATTTTTCAGATCAAGGCACTTCTCGCCGATACCCGCCTTCATCAACTCAAGGGCGGAGCCTCCCCGTGGGGCGCGTTCGTGATCGGATTTGCTTTCGCTTTTGGCTGGACTCCTTGCGTGGGACCCATTCTCGCCGTCGTGCTCGGTTTTGCGGCCGCGCAGGATACGGTCTGGAAAGGCATCTTCCTGCTCGCCATTTATTCGGCGGGATTGGCTGTGCCGTTCCTGATTACTTCACTTGGGATCGAACGATTTCTTAAGTTCTATAATCGCTTCAAATTTCACATGCACGCCGTGGAAGTCGCGAGCGGTGGCTTGCTCATCGCTTTAGGGATACTGCTCGTGATGGGACGCTTCGCCCTCATCTCCGGCTATTTCTCATTCCTGAATCGATTCGCATTGTAACGACGGGGCTGCGGCACGATCATTTCGAACTCGGAAAGGTTTAGAATTGGAACAATTGGAAGCTCCACCTTCGCCGGAAAATCCGAGGTCAGTGGCAGTGAAGAGAAATCCCTTAATCCTGTTTTTCGTCGGCGTCGTGGTCGCGGTCATGTTGTTCGCGGGCATTCGTACCGCCCGGAACAATCGTGCGAACGGTCCCGCCAATGGACAACTAATCGGCGCATGCGCTCCCGATTTCGACTTGCAGTCGCTCGACGGGAAAGAGCGTGAAGCTCTCAAGCTTGCGCGGCAAAGCTGTTCTGCTGAATTTTTGGGCTACCTACTGTGGACCCTGCAAAGTAGAAATGCCCTGGTTCGTCGAACTCCAAAAGGAATATGGCCCGCAAGGATTTCAGATTGTCGGCGTTGCCATGGACGACGCCAGCACCGACGACATTGCAAAGTTCGCAAAAGACATGGGCGTAAATTATCCCATC
Organism: uncultured Acidobacteriaceae bacterium; assembly: GCA_963822545.1. GTDB lineage: Bacteria > Acidobacteriota > Terriglobia > Terriglobales > Acidobacteriaceae > Acidiflorens. The sequence goes on along the minus strand of CAWGIB010000002.1, from coordinate 1,335,508 downwards.
CTGCTCGGCAAAGAATCTGTCGGATTGAGCTACGGCGGTGTCAACGTCCTGCCCACCACCTTCTTCCTCGATCGCAACGGAAAAATATTGGCCCGGGAATTCGGATTGCAGAGCCGTAGTGTTTTCGTGGATCACATCAAAGACGCCCTTGGCCACGGCGCCGTGCAGGCACAGAAATAACTTCGACATCGAATGCTCAGCAGAGTGGTCTCTGTCATGGTGTTATGTCAATTATGCCAAAGACGAAAATCTCACTGGTGTGCGCTCTTCTCTTTTTCTGGGCATCTGGCTTAGCGCAGGAAGAGTTCGGACCGAAGGGCCCGGTCGTGAAAGTCACGAGCGCACCCGTCGTGACCGCCGTTCAAGGCAAACCCGCCACTGTCGCTCTGTCTTTCAATGTCGCCAACGGATACCACGTTAATTCCAATCATCCGAAATCGGAATACCTGATCCCAACTGCACTGAAAGTTGAAGCGACTACCGACATCGTAATCGGAAAAACGACGTATCCTGATGGACAGGATATGAGCTTCGCCTTTGCGCCCGACGAGAAGCTCAATGTTTATACCGGAGACTTCAAGGTGGACGTGCTCGTCCGCCCGCTCCACTCGGTTCAGCCTGGGAAATATGTCGTGCGCGGCACGCTGAAATATCAAGCCTGTGACAATACCGCCTGTTATCCGCCCAAGAATTTGCCGGTTAGTTTTGATGTGAAGATCGCCAAAGCTCCCAAGGCCCACGTCGCAAACCCCGCGCAAAGTCCACACGCGCATCAATAGCGTCCCGCGACTTGCAAATCTCGCGCTAACAATTCTCATGCTACTGCAAATCTGGATTACTTCCTCTGCGTCAAATCATTCTTGAACACTTTCCCATCCTTCATCACAAAAGTGACATTTTCCAGAAGCTTAATATTATCCAAAGGATCGCCCGCGACCGCGACGACATCCGCATACGCGTTTGGCGCGATCACGCCCAATTGCCCTTTACGTTCCAGCAGTTCGGCAGCGCGTGAAGTCGCGCTCTGGATCGCTTGCATTGGTGTCATTCCCAGATCGACCATTCGCGGAAACTCCTGCGCGATCGATTCCGTCCATGGAATTCCTCCCATGTCCGTCCCGAATGCAATCTTGACTCCAGCCTTCAGCGCCTTGCGAAACGATTCCGCATGAGCGGAAGCGCGCTTTGCGGTCACGCTGACCATCTGCTGTATCAGCTGAAGCCCAATCGGTGTAGTACACGCTGAGCGTCGGGCAGAGCCACGTTCCCTGCTTGATCATCTGCGCTATCTGCGCGTCCGTGAGAACGAGACCGTGTTCGATCGAGTCACACCCACCATCGAGCCCTCGCTGCAGCCCTTCTCCGCTGTAAGCATGGCACGCGACTTTCTTTCCCCATCCATGCGTTTCGTCCACGATCGCGCGCAGTTCTTCCACCGTGAGCGTTGGTTGGGAAACCAGTTCACCATTTTTCCCGACCCAAGAACGATGGGTCATGTAGACCTTGATCCAATCCGCTCCATGATCCAGTTGTTCACGAGCCGCCTTACGGGCTTCGATCGGTCCGTCGACAATCTGCACACCTTTTGGCACCTCGGTTTCAGGTGCATATCCTTCGAGCGGATATCCCCCTGTCGTCGAAATGGCACGTGTCGAGACGAACAATCGTGGTCCTGGAATATATCCCCCTTCGATCGCCATCTTGATGCCTACATCGCCATATCCAGCGCCTTCAGTCTCCATATCGCGCAAGGTGGTGAAGCCCTGTTCGAGCGCGCGCCTGCGCCGAGACAGTTGCGCGCGCTGCGCGAAAAGCCAGCGGATATTTCAAGAGCTGAATGTCATAACCTCCCTCGGAAGGGACTTCGCCTTGGAAGAAGATGTGCGTATGAGCGTCGATCAACCCGGGAAGAACCGTTGCCTGCGACAGGTCGATGACGGTCGCATCCGGAGGAATTTTCGCTGAAGCAGCATCGGCCACGTCCGTGATCACATTGCCCCGAATCGTTATCACCGCGTTGCGGCGAACCGCATTCGACACGCCATCGATCAAAGCTCCCGCGCGAATGACCGTAAAGTTCTTGAGAACTGGCCCATCTTTTTGGGCTAGGCAGAGCGCAGATAGGCACACAAATACCCAGAAAAACGATAGAACGTTTCATTTCACATCCCTCGGAAAAGCAGGATTGTACTTCCTCGCATGAATCCGAGGCGTCGGAAATTTTGAAAATCTGTTCGTTGGACCGATCGGCGGACCTTTAGGTGATTGCCGCTGACGCAAAAAAAAGTCGCGAGACTCTACGCTGGAGAAAGCTGGGAGAACTCGCTTTTCTTCGTCGGCTTGGCGAGGAATCCGGAGAACAAATCCCGAAGCATTCTCGTCTAACGTCACAACTGCCCTTCCGCTTTCCAGCACGCGGCAGGCAATTGCCAACTGAACTCGCCGCATGGTGGCTTTAACAGAGTCGCGTTTCGGCGGATTGCGACGTTCGCCCTCCACATACATCGATGCACACCGCGCTCGCAGCAGCGCGCCTTTCGAGCCTTCGCCGAGCAGAACGACAATCTCACTGCCTTCTGGCTGCTGCTCAATCATTCCAAGGAGCAGATACTGCAGGGCAATTCGCAACTTTGGCTCGGGAATTCTTACTCTTGCGCCAAACGTTCCCGCTACTCGGAGCTGGATATTGCGAACCGCGGCTATCGAATACAGGTCATCACACACGCTCATTACTACGGGCATGAGAGCGACCTGTTTTCCACTCGGCTGGTCCTCGGTGTCCAGAAATTCGCGCATCAACTGGATCATTCCGATTACTCTCTCCGTCTGATGCAAAGCTGCCGAAACCGACTGCTGGGGCTTGTCCGCGAGTTCGTCCATCGAAAGTTCCAACGAGCAGCGCAGGCTTGTGAGAGGCTGGCTCAGCGAATGAAGCAATTCGCCGAGCAATTGTTGATCCTGCGGCACCGACCTCAACGAATGCGCGTTGGCGCTCATGCCATGCCTACTTCGGCGCTCAACTGATACCCGACTCCGCGAACGGTGTGGATCAGCGAAGTTTGAAAGCCGTCATCCACCTTACGTCGCAAGTAGTTGATGTACACGTCCACTACATTCGTCCCAGAGTCAAAAGTTAAATTCCAGACGTGTTCGATGATCATCGCCCGGGTCAAACTCCTTCCCGCATTGCGCATCATGTATTCGAGCAAAGCGAATTCTTTGGTAGTCAGCTCGATATGCCGACCTCCACGCTCCACTTTGCGCTCCACCCGATCGAGATTGAGATCTCGAACCTTAAGCACTGATGCGGAAGGCAGATGGCTGCGACGCAACAGCGCTCGCACCCGTGCAGACAATTCAAGAAAAGAGAACGGTTTCGTAAGGTAATCATCCGCGCCGGAGTCAAGGCATTGCACCCGGTCCTCGATCCGATTTCGCGCGGTTAGAATCATGACCAGCAAGTTCATCTTGTGCTGGCGGATGGTTCGCAGCACCGACAGACCATCCATACCCGGCAAATTCAGATCGAGAACAACCAGATCATAGTCAATACCAATCGCCATTGAACGGCCCTGTTCGCCGTCCTGTGCGGTATCAACCGCGTGATGCTCAGCCTCCAGTCCTTTGCGGATAAAACTTGCAAGCGCAACATCATCTTCGACGATAAGAATCCTCATGAGCCTCCTCTAAGGCTGCGAGACATAAATTGATTCTCATTTTCAGATGATTAAAGCTGGAGAACAAGATTACGGCTTCGTACTTTTGGACGTAGCTGATGACCGTCCCCAAATGGTCGAGAGGTTGAGTTGGCGGAATTTACGAACAAAGCTGTTAGACGCCAAGTTCCGATTCGAGAGATTCCGCGATTGACGCGGCAAGCCGACTCATCTGTTCGCTGGATTCGGCTTCGATCATCACGCGCGCCAGCGCCTCGGTTCCTGAATATCGGACGACGACGCGGCCGTTTCCGTCCAACTCGCTTTCCGCCAGTGTGATTGCCGCCTGCACCTTTGGGATTTCCGAGAACGGCACTTTCTCGCGAACCCTGACATTGCGGATGGTCTGCGGAAACACCTTGAGGTCGCTGACCAGATCAGCGAGCGGCTTGCCCGTCCGCACCATAATCTCCAATACGCGTAGCGCTGTCAGCAGCCCATCGCCGGTCGTCGCTTCGCCGTCCCGGAAGAGAATGTGTCCGGATTGTTCGCCCCCGAGCGTTGCCCCAACGCGCTGCATTTCTTCGAGAACGTATTTATCACCGACATTCGCGCGCAGCATCCGGATGCCTGAGCGCTTGAGAACCTGCTCCAAGCCCATATTCGACATCGTGGTCGCCACAACGGTATCGTTCCTCAAAATCCCGCGCGCTTTCATATCGCGTGCGGCCAAAAGGAGAACCGCATCGCCGTTGACCACGCGACCGTCCGCATCGCAAAAGAGAGCGCGGTCAGCATCGCCATCGAACGTCACTCCGAGATCGAACTGATGTTTGTTCTCAGAAACAAAATGAGCCAATGTTTCGGCATGCAATGCGCCGCAATTCTCGTTGATGTTCTTCCCATCCGGACTCAAATTCAGGAAGGTAGTGCTGATTTTCAGTGCCCGGAACAATTCCGGAGCTTCGGCCGCAGCCGCTCCGTTCGCGCAATCAGCGGCAACACGAAGACGCGACAAATCGGTGCCAACATCCGCTGCCAGAGACCGAACGTAAGCATGCCTGAGGCTTTCATCCCCAGGTAGGCTCGCGGTGTTTGACTTGATTTGGGAGCGGGGGTTTCATTCTGCAGAAGTGCGAAAATCTCTTTCTCGATTGCCAATTCGCGCGCATCGGGAAGCTTGTATCCATCGCCAGAAAATACCTTGATCCCGTTATCCGTCCAGGGATTGTGCGAAGCCGAAATGACGATACCCGCGTCGAAACCCTGCGAGCGGGCCAGAAAGGCGACGCCGGGCGTCGTGATCACTCCCGCACTCCGTCGCAGAGACCCCCACCGACGCCAATCCCTCTAAAAACCTGGTCTGCGATCCATTGGCTTGAGAGACGGGTATCCTGCCCGATCACAATCCGCGCTTTCGGATTCAGCCGAGTCAGGTCGTGACCGAGAGCGCGTCCGATCCAGTAGACGCTGTCCTGCGTGAGAGGAAATTCGCCTGCCACGCCGCGAATACCATCCGTTCCGAAAAGCAATCTTTTTTGAGTCATGAGGTCATGGAGGGGAAGAGCGGCAGATTTTAATCAACCTTTAAAGGTGCGACGCATCAATCACTGCTGTTGCGTTCGGTCCGCGCCTCCCGTCCGTTCCATGATAACCGTCACACGGATGGGGATGGGATGGACCACCTGAATCAAAGGGTCAGCGACGAACGCCTGAGTCAAAAAAGAAGCGCGCGTCATGGTCCCGCTTACATCGACAGGATCCGTGCTGGCTGACTCCAACGCCTCGATGCGCCGTCGCGGGCCCGTGACCATGATGGTTGACGGATCAGCCACGACCTGCGCCACCCGCATGCCGGATGCAAAATTTCCAGTCACCCTCGGCCGCACCGCCACCGCCCGCTTATCTCGAACATCAAACGATAAATGGAACTGACCGGGAATAATCTGCACGACTTCCAAATCATCGGGAAGTTGTACTTGTCGTGAAGTCAGATCGAAAGTTCTTTCTCCCGGCTGGGCATCTTTCAGATCAACTTTCGCGCGCACATCCGAAGGTTGAAGGCGATGAATCAACCGCTCCGGCCCCCGCAACCTTACCTGCGCCTCGGTAAACGTAGCCGAGTCGATCTCAAGCGGCTCGGGAAGGTTGCGGAACTCGATGGGAACATTCATTTCCACTTCCGCAACCGGGTCTGCGGGCAACCGCCAGCCACAGGCCGACGGCCAGCAACAAGGAAACCGGTTTCATCGGGAAATTTTGAACAACCACTCGACGCCAAAGGTTTGCCATCGTCAATCGTCCTTCCCGGAGCGCGAACTGGCATCTTGGCGGCGTACGGAGGCATGCGAACTGGGCGGCTCGTCTTCGATGAAACTCTCCTCGACCGGGCTCGGCAGAGTGGGCGCAGGAGCATAACGGCGCAAGAAGTTACTTAGCCGCTCGCGAAGATGGTCTACCGTTAGATCCCTTTCGATGTTTCCCGCGACCGCAACGCTGATCGCGCCAGTCTCTTCGGAAACGATGACAGCAACCGCGTCCGTCTCTTCCGTGATCCCGATCCCCGCGCGATGACGTGTTCCTAACTGCGTGGACAGAATCGGATTCATCGAGAGTGGGAGGAAACAGGCTGCTGCCGCAATACGGTCGCGCTGCACAATCACGGCGCCATCGTGCAGCGGAGCGCTCGGGCGAAATATCGTTGCGAGCAAGTCGTAGGAGAGGCGGGCATCCAGCGCTACGCCGCTTTCGACGTACGTACGTAAACCGATTTCACGCTCGATGATGATCAGCGCGCCAGTCTGATTCTGTGAAAAAAGATTGGCCGCAAGGACGATGTCGTCATAGACATCGGCCGCCGAGTTGGTGGTTCGCATGAGTGAAATGCGGCTGCCGAGATTCGCCAGAGCGTGGCGGATTTCAGACTGAAACACAACGATGAGCGCGAAAACAACATACGGAAGGAGCGTGCTGAGCAACCAGTTCAGCGTCCGCAATTCTCCCAGCCGCGCAAAATAAAACGCCAGGCCGAGAGTCGCCACGCCCACCAGCATGGGAGCGGCGCGCGTGCCGCGCACCAGCACCAGGAACTGGTAGATCAGGATTGCGACCAGGAGGATATCCACGATCGAAATCACCGATATTTGTGGCCAAGCGATGGTAGCGGTCACTCCTGCCTCAAATCATTGCCGGGTCTAGGTTCATTTTAATTCACGAGCCAAACGGGAACACCGGATTTACGAGTCGGCAGGTTCGCTGCCTGTGACGCGCGCGTGAAGCCGGCCTCGCATCAGGCGCGCCACGACTTCTTCTCCCGGGCGAACCGTTGTCGCATCTTTCACAAGCTGGCCATTTTGGTCGAATACCAGCGCGTAACCCCGATTCAGAATGGCAACCGGCGAAAGGGCTTCCACGCTGGCTGTGAGGCGGTCGAGCACGGCGCGGTTGGCCAGCAAACGGGCGCGAGTAGCCGCAGCCAGATTCGCAAACTCGGATTGGAGTTGCTGGCGTATGGCCGCCAAACGGCGCCGAGCATCATAGTGGCGGACCGCCGCCGACACGGTTTCCCAACGGCGCCGATTCCGTTCGAGCAGAACTCGCTGGGCTTTCTCCAACCGAAAACGCCGGTCATCGAGCTTTTGCTGCCCACGATGCAGATTGTCCATCATGTTGGCAAAAGCCCCGTGCTTTGCAAGCTGGGTGAGTTCCTGGCGCGCCATCAACAAGCGGTATTGCACGGCCCTCGCAAGCCGTCGATCAAGCTCTGCCGTTTGCGATTCAATCTCCTGCCGGGAACGAATTACCAGTTCAGCAGCAGCAGAAGGCGTGGGCGCGCGCAGATCAGCGACAAAATCGATGATCGTGAAATCAGTTTCGTGTCCAATGGCGGAGATCACCGGAATCCGCGACTGCGCAACCGCGCGGGCCAGTCCCTCATGATTGAAGCAAGCGAGGTCTTCAGCGGAGCCACCACCGCGCGCAATCACAACGACCTCGACTCCATGCGCACCTCGGGCATGCTGAAAATAACGAAGCCCGGCCATTACTTCACTCGCTGCAAATTCACCCTGCACCTGGGCGGGGTAAATCAGAATGTTCGCCGAATGGTGTCGGCGAGCCAGAATATTCAGAATGTCGCGCAGGGCCGCGCCCTGTGGCGACGTGATAATGCCGATCCGTTGCGGAAGTAATGGAATCGGCTTCTTTCGGGAGGCGTCGAACAGTCCTTCCGCTTGCAAGCGCGCTTTCAGTTGCTCGAACGCTAACTGGAGAGCGCCCGCGCCCTGGGGTTCCATGAATTCTGCCGAGATTTGCAGTTCGCCGCGGTCCTCATAAACGGTAATGCGTCCTCGCAGAGTAACGTGCAGACCATTTTCAGGACGGAAGCGCAAGAGCTTGGCGGATGATCGAAACATTACTACCTTAATCTGCGCAGTCTCTTCTTTGAGAGTGAAGTAGAGATGGCCCGAATCCGGGATGCGAAGGTTGGAAATCTCTCCCTCAACCCAGCAATCGGAATACTGGCGCTCGATGAGCGAACGGACGGCCGAGACGAGAGCCCGCACCGTCCAGACGCGCCGCTCAGGCGCTCGGAATTCGAATCCAAGTTGGTCGCTCGTCTCCATGAAGCAACAGTGTACCGCGCAGGTCGGATGCGCGAGGGGTACTGTCATTCAAGGCAGCACAACAGCTGAACTTTTCGCTATGGGGTTGAAGCGTTTGCGCTTTTATTGGAAGCCGAATGACAGTAGTGGCTCTACCGCTTGAACCGCCCGACCAGAAACAAGATCAGCGAAAGGACGACGCTCAAAGCGATGGAGGTTGTCAAAGGAAAGTAGAACGTGGTGTTCTTGCCGCGATAAAGGATGTCGCCGGGCAAGCGGCCGAGCGGCACGCCGGTTCGTCCCAGCAGCATGACAATTACGCCGATAACCACCAGCGCAATGCCCAGGACAACGAACATCCGCCCTATCTCTGCCATAGATTGATTCTAATGCCACCGTTTGCGATCGTCTGCGCGTGGCGCGTCGTGCTAAGGTCGTGGTGTGACCGGCTATCGGGCGGTTCCCACGCGAAATGGTCGCGATTTTTTAAAGCATGAAGATTCTCGAAACAGCCCGTCTCATGCTCCGCGAATTTGTACCCGAAGATGCCCCCGACCTGGCCAAAATCCTGTCCGACCCGGAAACGATGCGTTTTTATCCAGCGCCCTACGATCAGGAGGGCGTTCAGCAATGGATCGAACGGAATCGCGAACGCTACAAAAAGGACGGTGTCGGTTTGTGGGCCATGAATGTGAAGTCGACGAATGAGTTAATCGGCGACTGCGGCGTCATCTTGCAGGAAGTTGACGGCGAACTCCTTTACGAGATCGGATACCACCTGCGCCGCGATTGCTGGGGACAGGGTCTGGCGACCGAAGCGGCCCTCGCATGCCGAGACTGGGCTTTCGCCAACCTACAAGTTGATCGCTTGATTTCGTTGATTCGTCCCGAGAATTGGCCTTCGCGTCGCGTCGCCGAGCGAAATGGCATGACCATGTGGAAAGAAATTAGCTGGCGAGGGCTTCAGCACTGCGTGTATTCGATCAGGAGACCCGGGACTCCGCAGCCAGAGCACCGCTGACTAGGCGCTCTGACGTCGCCAGCTTTGACGTGCGTCCGATTGCCGTCTTATACCAGGTCCTCCACCTTTAACTCGCCTCCGCCCTTCCACGAATCGCGGTATTCCTTCTCAACGAACCAGGCGTCCGAGTCACGATCCTGCGCCTTCAACGCATGATGCAGCCCGAAGAGCGATCGTGGGTTTCGCGGATTCACAACCAGGTCTTCCCTGAACACCTTTTCCGCCCCCTTGGCATCGCCGTTCATTAGAAGCACTCCGCCGAGCGATTCGCGCACTGGGAAAAACCAATCGGGAGGCTCGTCGTACTTCAACGTGTCTTGTACCGCGACTGCCTCACGCAACTTGCTCACTGCCGAGGCGTTGTCCTTGCGGGCCAGAGCCAGCTGCGCGCCCAGGACATTTTCCGCGATTTTCAGAATGTCTTTGGTCTTGTTGTTGATCGGCATCGTGAAAATGACATCTGGCGGAGTAGCACGTTCGGCCTCTGCCACAATTTTGTATTCCGCCTCTGCCTCGGCAATTTTTCCTTTGCCCGCCAGCGCCATACCGCGCGCGAAGTGCCAGAAACCGGTCATGGTCTTCATGTCAGGGTCGGGAGCTTTCATGGCAAGGATTTCATCCCACTTGTGGAAACGAAGATCGACGGCCATGGGGATCGTCATGAACCCCTCGAGCGGTGGCATATCCTTCACCGCCGGTCCCACATGCTCGGCGAGCATCCCCGCCGCCTTGCGCGATTCCGCATAGTCTCCATCCATCGCGGAGCACATGGCGATGAAATGCAGATTATGGCTGTAGTACATCATGGGGTAGATGCCTTCGACGCCACTGCTCTTGATGTATGCTCGATCGGCGATCGCTGCTTCCTGGTTCGTTTTTACAGCCGCCGCATAATCACCCGTTCGGATGTAAATGTGAGCCGGCATGTGCACGATATGTCCGGCCCCGGGGGCCAATGCTGCCAACCGGTTGGCGCCAGCGAGAGCGCGTTCCGGCGAATTCGAAGCCTCCACCGCATGGATGTAATAATGAATCGCTCCCAGATGATTGGGATCGCGTCGGATCACCGACTCAAGTGTCGCGACGATCTCCTCAGTCCCTTCTTCCGGACTTCCATCCTTGTGCCACAGTCCCCAGGGATGCAGAACCATGCCAGACTCCGCGAACAACGTCGCTGCATCAAGGTCATCTGGGTAGGTCTTCACCACTTCGCGCATCGCATCGCGATATTGCTCTGCGGCCTTTCGCAGATCCGATTTTGGATCCGCGGGAAAACGTTTGGCTATCGCCATGATGTACGCCTTCTCGGCCGGTGACGCGCCGCCGCTCAGATCGACAGCTTTCTGAGCCGCCGCATGGGCTTCCTTAAAACGGTCTTCGCTTGCCGGATCGTTGTAGTTGGGGCCGACTGCTTCTGCGATGCCCCAATACGCCATCGCCAGCGAAGTATCGAGTTCGGCCGCCTTGTGGAACGAACGCGCAGCCTCGTCATGATTGAAGGCGTAAATCAGGCGCAACCCTTGATCGAAAAACTCCTGCGCCTGCTTGTTCTTCGTGGAAACGGGATGATGAAGGTTTCCGAGGCCGGTCATCAACGTGACAGGATGGGTTTCGGTCGCTTCGCTTGCTTTCCCCACAAACAGGGCAAGGCCCAACAAGGCCATACAGATTTTCGCTAATCTCATAGCAACCTCCGCACAGTTTAAAGTCGCTTAATACGAAAGAGAACGATCCGGGGAAGTTCCAACGCCTTGCGCGATAGCTTAGTCGACACCAGCCCGCGAATCAACCGCGCTTGGGTCTTGGTCAGACCACCGGACAATTGAGTCACGGACCCACGCTTGTTACAGTTGCGGGTCGGAAACAATTCGCTCCACGGGAGATAGCATGCCTGCTAAATCCGTTGCACCCTTCGTGCTACCGGATGCCCTGCTGACCGCATTTGATACGAACGACCGCATCAATCAGTACCTGATCGATAACCTGCCCCCTGATGCTTGGCGCGCGGAGCCTCCGCAAAAAAAGGGACGCGACGTCGCCGGCATTTTCGCCCACATGCATAATGTGCGGGTCATGTGGCTGAAGGCGACTGGAGGCGAGGTACCAGACCAACTTGACCGCCATACGGTCACGCCCGTCCAAGCTAAGAAGGGTCTCGAAGCCAGCCGGGCGGCGTTACACGACGTGATTAGCGACGCCCTCTCTGGCCAAGGGCGCATCAAAGGCTTTCGCCCCGACGTCGCCGGCTTCATCGGCTACCTGATCGCGCACGATGCCCACCATCGCGGACAAATCACGATGCTCGCTCGCCAAACTGGGCATCCTATCCCGCAAAAAGCCATGTTTGGCATGTGGGAATGGGGCGTCCGTTCATCAGACATTCAAAATCGGTGAGCTAAACTCGTAACGGGACCCCGCACCGCATGCAAAGAGCGACAATTCTTTTTAATCCGAATTCCGGCAAGCGCCGCCGACGCGATTCGGAACTTGATCGCGCCATTGGCGTTATCCAATCCGCCGGTATCCGCACAGATTTAACGGTCTGTCGCTCCAGCGAGGAAGCAACCGTTCATGCTCGGTTCGCAGTCGCATCGGGCAGTGACACTGTGTTTGCCTGCGGCGGCGATGGCACAATTCATGATGTCATCCAGGGCTTGGCTGGATCGCCGGTGGCGTTGGCGGTTCTTCCCTTCGGAACCGCGAATGCGCTTGCGCACGACATCGGAATTCCGCTCCAGCCGAGTCTGGCGGCGCGGGTAGCTGTCGATGGCATCTTGCGGCGCATTCCCCTGGGCCGGATTGAGTATCACGATTTCGACGGCAAGCCTTGCGCCCGATACTTTACGGTTGCGGCAGGGGTCGGCGTCGACGCTCACCTGTTCTATAAGCTGACTGCCGAACTCAAGAACCGCTCCGGGATGGCGGCGTACTACTTGAAGGCCTGGCATTTGTGGGCAACGCATCGCATGCGGCGGTTTGAAGTCGAATATTCCAACGGCTCGGGCGACAAGAAACGGGCTCTCCTGACGGAACTTCTTGCCGTCAGGATTCGCTTTTTCGGAAACATCCTTCGTGAGCTTGTGCCGGGAGCCTCTTTGGAATCCTCTGAATTGCGCACCGTCATGTGCCAGACTGCCAGCCGCAATGCTTATCTGCGGTACGTGGCAGCGGCGGTACTGGGCTGGCGCGAGCGCAAGATTGCCGGGATCGAGTTGGTCAACTGCTCCGAACTGGATTGCCGCCTACCGGCGGATGGAGACGCCGCGGATCGCGTTTACGTGGAGGCCGATGGAGAGCTTTTGGGCCGCCTTCCCGCGCGCATGACCATGGAGCAGGACGCGCTCACGCTGGTTGTGCCTTCGCCCAAAAATTGAAGGTTGCTCACGCTACTTTCTGGTCAGCATTCTTCTGGATGACGTTCTCCTGATTGCCAGTCTCCGGTGTGGCCTTCTTCTGATCAGAGTTACTCTGGGAAGGTGGTGGCTGCTCTTGACCGGTTGCGGGCGATTTCTCCGGCTTGGGCGGCGCATTGGCCTGTTCGCGGGCATCGACTTTTTTCTGAGCGTCGCCTTGCTTTCGCGGGCATCCAGCTCCGCAGACTTTCCCTGTGACTTCCTGAGTGGCTGGCTGCTCTTTCTTTCCGGTCCGTCTCATTTTTCGGACTCGACCTGCTCCACCGGCTGCTTTTGCTGTCGAGGCGTCTCATCTTTCTTGTGGACAGCCTTCTCGACTTTCGTATCGATTTCCTGTTCCGCGTTGCGTATAGCGGACGCGAGCAAACTTCTGATTCTTACCCGAGCCGCCATCCAACGGACGCTGCTCGCATTTCCTGCCTGCTGCAGATAGGGTGCCAAGTCCTCGTCCGTAGCCAGATTCTTGTCTTTCAGAAACTGCAGAATGGCGCCGTTTTGTGTTTCTGCGGATTCGAGCGCGGAAAACAGTTCGTTCAAAACCTCATCCGTCGCATTTTCGTCCATCATGGTCGCTCCTCGGGGAATCACTGCTTTGATGCCGGACTGCCTCTTCTGTTTGGTCCGTCGCGCTTGGGACTTCAGAATTACAGTGACACTCGTCACCGGAACCGCTGATTCCGAGAAATCGGCTACACTCTCAAAAGTCCCTTGGAACCTGTCACTCATTTCTTATTCGGCGCCTGCATGGGTCGCGCCGGGCTCAACCGTAAGACCGCGCTCGCTACCGCAACGTTGACACTGGCTGCCGAAGCCGCCGACCTCGACGTGGTCAGCCGCATTGGCGGCTCGGCTTTTGCGCTCAACCACCACCGGGGCTTTACCCATTCTTTTCTTGGAGTTCCGATCGTTGCGGCGGCGGTGGTTGCTTTCGTGTATGGAATCTGGCGGCTGCGCGGGCGCAAAACTCGCAACCCAAATCTCCCGCCACGATGGGGCCTGCTCTACGCGTATGCCTGCCTCGCCGGGCTCAGTCACATCCTTCTCGATTACACCAACAGTTATGGCGTTCGTCCTTTTTGGCCATTCTCGGAGCGCTGGTATTCGTGGGATATCGTCTTTATTTACGAGCCAGTCATCCTCGTGGCTCTCGTTCTGGGCCTCATCCTGCCCTCTCTGTTTTCGCTGATCAATCAGGAGATCAGTTCGCGCCGTTATCGGAAGGAAGAAGCGATGCCCGGGCGGCTTGCTGCCTGGCTTGCTTTGATCGCGGTCTTCGCCTGCTGGGGACTCCGTGACTACGAACGTCGGCGCGCCGTCGCTGCGCTCCAGACCCGAACCTATCAGGGAGCCGACGCAACTCGAGTCTCAGCCTATTCGTATCCGCTGAATCCCTTCCGCTGGTACGGAATCGCCGAAACTCCCACTTTCTTTGCAAGCATGAACGTCGATGCGGTCGGACCGGAGGTTGATCCGGAAGGCAGCATGCAGATCCGTTACAAGCCGGAGGAAACTCCCGTGACCCTCGCTGCTAAGCAGAGCTATCTTGGGCAGGTCTACCTGAGTTGGGCGCAGTATCCGATCACTGAAACGGAAGAGCTTTCCGGGGGAATTGGAGGCGACCGTGCCGCTTATCTCGTCCGGTTGCGCGATCTCCGCTACGTTTATCCAGGACAGGGACACAGATCGACTCTCGGAGCCGTCATCTTTCTCACTCGGGACCTTAAGGTTGTGGGCGAAGAAATGGGTATGCGAGCGGCACCGAAAAAATCGAAGTGACCTGCAGAAGTGAGCACCACTGAATCTGGGCGGGATTCACATCACGAGCGTAGTAAAGAAGACGAGCATAAAAAGCGCTACATCGACAATCACAATCGTCGAGGCTAGCCAGATGATCGCGACCATCCGTTGTTTCTCGGACGCTGGCGATGTGATTCCAATCGTGTTGTGTAACCAATCAAGAACGGCGCCAATCAGGTGCAATGGCACCAGACGGCTTCCTACTACTCCGCACAGAATCAACATCACGACATTGAAGATAATGACGCCAATCATCGATTTCGTGGACCTGGTTCTATTTGGCTCTATCTCTTGCGCGTCGGCGTCTCTTGACCATTGCCCTTCAGACGCGCAACAATCCTAGTGTCTACTTTTTGAGGTGATCATGCTGGCTTATCTTTTCGTTGTCTTCGCAATCTTGATGCGTATGCCGTTCATGCCGCATCCTTGGGGATTTACCCCTGTCGCGGCGGCCCTGCTCTATTTCGGCGCACGCGGCGCACGACGCCAGCTTTGGATTCCTTTTGTTCTGCTCGCGGTCTCTGACATCGTTCTCACCAAGTTCGTCTACGCCTACCAGTTTTCATGGGACCATTTTGTGACCTGGGCCTGGTACGCCGCCATTCTTTGGCTCGGCACCAATCTCCGCGGCAGCGCTGCCCTGCGTGAAAAGGCCGCCTGGCTGCCGCGTTGCGGGAGCCGCTCATCGCCAGTTCCGTCTCATTCTTCATTGTGAGTAATTTTGCCGTCTGGGCTTGCTGGCCAACGTACCCCAAAAGCTTCGCAGGATTGATGGCATGCTATGCAGCCGCCATCCCATTCTTCCGTCGCGGGATTGCGGGCGACATGTTGTTCACAGCGGTGATGTTCGGAGTGCCGGCGCTGGCGGCGCTTCTGGCGCGGCCCGGCAAAGCGCACGATTCCGAGGCGCTCGTCTAAGATCTAAGTTATCGTTCTAGTCCGGGTTTCTCTATCGAAGACTCTGAGATCCTTCTGCGACGTTTACTGCGCAGCCACAGGAGCCATCCTGCCGCCAGCAATCCCACTACTGCAAAAATCGCAGCGAAGTGATGCGCGAAGAGGCTGCCCGTAAGCGTAACGACCTGCGGCCCGAACCATAGGGTCAGAAGCGCCTCAATCAGAAACCGCACAAACCTGCCCGCAAAAATGGCCAGTAGAAAATGCCCGAAGTTCATTTCGAAACCGGCGGCGGCCAGCACCACGATCTTGAAAGGGGTCGGCGGCGGCAGCATCGCTGGGAACATCAGCGCCCAGAATTCATGCTTCTCGAATGACGCGTGAATTCTAGCGAACTTTTCCGGTGACAGGCGCTTGCGCAACAACACCTCGCCGCCAGCGTAGCCAATCACGTACCAGACGATGCTGCCTAGCGCAGAGCCCAACGATGCCAGCAGCACATACAAGAGAAACCGGCCACGATCGTTGTAAACGTAGCCGACAAAGATGGCATCCAGCGGCATACCCAGGAACGAGCCGTCAACGGCGGCGAAGGCGAGCATACCCCATGGCCCCAAGGGTGCCAGAACGTGCTTGATCCACTCCCCATAAGCGTGGACGAAATGCTTGATTCGGTTCAATCGATTTGGACTCGGACAGGCATATCCAAGTTTACGCGATGCGGCACGCGGCAACTCGCGTTTGGTGTCAAGTTATTGAGTCGTGATGAAAAGCGTAGCCGGTTGGTTAGTGGTTTTTGCCCAGCTTCTTTGCGATCTCTTCCACGATCTTCGGGCGAAGATCCGCCAATACCTGGTCCACGATGTTGGCAATCGAATTATCTTCGGATGGCTGGGTAGAATTCGCCTGCGCCGCTCCGCTTTCGGTTGCAGCGGCTACTGCGGCCATCGCCTTTGGCACTGCCTCGGAAGCGGTCTCAGCGCGCTCTGCAAGCCTGCTTTCGACTGCAGCAGTGATGAGCGATGCTCCGCTGATCTCTGGCGCTGTGTGAACTTCACCAGCGGGAGCAGTTGCGAATGTCCGAAACATTTCCGCTTCCAATGAAATCGCTGCTTCTTCCGGCGTGAGCCCAATCGCTTCCGCCATCCAACGTGAACCGTTCGAAGCCTCGCCGGACGCGTGTGCCGCAGGTACATGGTCTCGATTCGTGTTCGATTCTTGCTCGACAAATGACGATGCCAGTTCTGCAATATCGTTAGGATCAGATGCCACCGTCGCACTTGCGTTCGCAGCTGACGGAGTGAGCAGTCGCAATGCCTCCGTTAATTCTTCGTCGCTTGGCGCGGAAGGCTCTTCTTCGTGCTTTTCAGCCACGGTCATCGGCTGTGCAACGGCTGCTACAGGATTGACGGCCTCTTGCGAGGCCTCTTCCATTTTTGTCTCTTGTGCAGTCGTCCCGGCGAGGTGCTCTTCGGCTTGAATCGACGTAAATTCGGTCTTATCTTCCGCTGCGGCAGCCGAGGCGAAAATAGGCTCATCCTGCTGATCGATCGGAGCGGGCTCTTGCGCAACGGATTCGGCTTGCACAGTCACTTCCGGGAGGTCGTGCGGAGTTGACTGAGCTATGCCGCTTTGAGAGCCAGATGACTGAGGCTCTGCCATGCCGAGTTCGGACGAGCCAGACTCAACGGATTGAACCGGGATCGGCGACGAATCGGTTTCGGGTTTTCTCGAGGCGACTTCGGCGACGACCGTTTCAGTTTTCTCTACCGGAGTCGCTACCTCGTTCGCAGACGTCTCGGCAGAACCGATTGCGCTCGTCTCCACCGGCATATCCTGGGTAGCAGTTTTCGGAACGTCTACCTCGCTGGCGAGCGTGGTAGCCGCTTCGACACTCGGGTAAGAACTCGAGGGCGCAGGAACGCCCCATTGATCGTCTGAAGCTTGTCGAGCGGCTTGAACTAAGGCCGTCTCAACCGCATCCTGGCGGCGTTTCGATTGAGGATATCGTGCTCTCTGGCGCGGCAACCGCCTCATCCAATTTCGCGGCTACTGCGCTTATCGCATCCAATTCTTCCGTCGTGATATTGCTCGGCAGTTCGGGAATCCGCCGTTTCCTGGGTCTCGTTCGACTCAGACGTGACAGGCGATGCCGATCGTCGCTTTAACCTTACGGAAATCGCGGAAATTCGCGACCGGCTCCTCAGGCTCGCGATCCGACTGCTCTTTTCTTTTCGAAGACCGCGCGTGCGCTGCTCTTGCGCGCGAAATCAGGATTGCTTTCCGCACCCGCGAAACGCTCCTCCGCCTCGGGTTCGGCGGGAAGCGGACTGCAGAAACTTGGTTTGTGAGCCTGGGGCACAATACAGTCTTCGAGGCGCGCGATGGCACTCAGCAACTCGCTTGCTTCAAAAGGCTTCACGATGTGCGCGTTCGCCCGAACCCGCCGCGCTTCCTGCGGCTTGAACGGCTCCAACTTGCCCACCGACAAAAGCACAGGAATATTCGCCGTTTCCGGGGAATCTTTCAGCCGCTGGCAGACTTCCAGACCGCTATAGCCAGGCATGTATACGTCGAGAATGATGAGATCGGGTTTGGTCTCGGTGATCCGCTTGAGGGCCGCGGACCCATTATTGACCGTGAGGACGTCGTACCCGGCGTCAACCAGGATCTTTCGCCCCATATTCTGGGCTGTCACGCTGTCATCGGCGAGCAGTATTTTCCGCGCCAAGCTTAGTCCTTAGCCACTAAAAAGGAGAGATAACGCGAAACTACCTTGTCCATCATCGTAAGTCAACGATTCGCATCCCTTTAGGTGGTTACGACCGTGTGCGCACCGAAGTGCATGTCCCATTGCGGAGCGTTGCTGCGTTCACCACCGTCGCCAAATAAAGAAGGGGACCGATCCGGTCCCCTTTGAACACCCGTCTGGTTTCTTGGATCTAAAACGGTTTGAGCCTCGCCAACCCCTTCTTCTTTTTCTTCTTGCTCGACGAAATGTCGGCCATATCCTCGTTGCTTTGGGAAGAACTGGATGCAGTGGAGCTCGTGGGGCTTCCATTCGCTAGTTCGTTCGTCTGCTGTAGCGGAGGCAGCGCGTTCGGGTCTTGCTCCACGTTAGGCTTCAATTCGTTTGCATCGGCGACATTCGGTTTCAATTCGTTGGTTGGTGCAGCCGCGCCTGGGTCAGCTGCTGCGGCGGCTGGTCTGAAGGTGCTGCCACATCTCCGGCTGGTGTCGGATTATCCGAGCGCGGTGCCGGCTGGTTTGGCACAATCTTGCCGTTGATCACTGCCGCGTTTACGTTACTGTCCGCATCTCCTCCTACACCGCTCGCCTTGGCCAAACTCTTAATCACATCCGTCGCGGTGACAGGATCCGGATCGACCATGGTCGGTTCTCCGACATGCGACGCATTTCCTACTTGCGGATGCTTCGCGAACGTCGCCACCACGCTCGTCAAAGCGCTGGTCTGCTGGCGGCTAGCCTCTTCCTTCTTGTTCTGTTCCAGCATCGCCCGTGTGGGTCGCGGCACTGGCTGATGCAAAGCTTCCAACCGTTCTTTCGCATCCACGGCACGATCCATCGCTGGATAACGCTTGATGATTCTTCCGTATGCTTCGGCGGCACTCTTGGTGAGGTCCTCGATCATCTTGCTCTTCACGACCTCGCCCGCGCGTCCGTTCTTCCGTACCATTTCAACCTCCGCTTCGTACGACTGGCCGAGCAGGTAGAGCGCCTGATCTGCGCCGCTGTAGAGTGGATACCGGTCCACCAGGGTCTTAAGCCGGGCGATCGCTGCCGGGTACGCCATGCGCGTGAAGTAAAACTGTCCGATGTTATATTCGCGCTGCGCCAACACTTCCTGCACTTCGCGTAACCGCTGTTTCGCCTTAGGGACGAGTTTGCTGTCGGGATATTCCTGAATCAGCGCTCGGTACTCTTCTTCCGCACGCATCGCGTGGGTGAAATCGCGATCCGGCTTTTCCATTTCCTGATAATGGATATCGGCGACCTTCAACTGTGCTTCCGCCGCTTCCGGCATGTTCGGGAAGAATGTCTTGAAATCCTTGTATTCGATCTCCGCCTGCTGCATCGCGGTCGTACCACCTTCGGCGTACCAGGAATCGGCGACCGCCAGTTTGGCGCGGGCAATATATTCCGAATCCGGATAGGTATTGATCAACGTTTGCAGCGTCATGCGCGCGACGTCGAAGCGGTTGTGCTTCATCGCATCCATCGACCGGTCAAACAGCACCTTGTCAGGCTGCTTTGACCCTACGTTCGCCAGGGGATTTGCGGATTTCTTATTCGTGCAGCCAACTGCGAATGCCAGCACCAGTGCGACAACAATGACAATAGAATTACGACGCATGAACCACCTCAGAACCTTTTTTGTACAAGAATAATTACTTTCCCACCTATACCTTCAGCAGGCTCGCGCTTCTCGCTGCATCCAGCAAAGCCGCCGCGTTTTTCTGAGCGTCGCCTTTCCCGAACACGGCATTCCCCGCCACCAAGATCTCCGCTCCGGCATGCACGACTTCGCTGATCGTATCCAAGCCCAACGCCACCATCGACTTCAATTCGATATCCGTATCCGCGCTCAGCTCGAATCTCAGCGAGGTTCCCAATCTTGTGCAGCGTCTCAGGAATAAACTTCTGCCCGCCAAAACCCGGGTTCACGCTCATCACCAGCACGTAATCGACAATGCCCAGAACCTCGCTCAGCGTACCGACCGGCGTCGCGGGATTGATCACCACTCCCGCCTTACATCCGTGGCTCTTAATAAGGTTCAGGGTGCGGTTCAGGTGCCGGCAGACCTCCTGATGCACAGAGATCCAATCCGCTCCCGATTCTGCAAAATCCTGAATATATTGGTCCGGGTTCTCTATCATCAGATGACAATCCAGCGGCAACCGGGTTGCCTTCCGCAGCGATTTCACCACCGGAGGCCCGATTGTGAGATTGGGCACAAAATGCCCGTCCATGATGTCGACATGAACTACGCTGCCGCCACCCAAGGTCGCCTGCTCGACCTGCTCCGCCAGGTGGGCGAAGTCGGCCGACAGGATCGATGGCGCAAGTTCAATCAAATCAATATCCAGATTCAGGGTCTAGGCAAGAAAGATATGTCGAATTCTAGCACGCGGGGAGCGGCTTCTCCTCGAGGACAGGGCGTAAATTAGCAGGGTAATCGCATTGTCGCGCGCCCTGCCAAGAGCGGGCCAATTGGGCGTCGAGGAATTTTGGAACTTTGCTTCCGCCCGCTCTGGGCTCTAGTTACCTCCGTGATCTTCGTAGGTCCTTTTGCCCAGTCAATTGTGATGCGCGTCCTAACGTCTCTGGGTCGATCGGCCGATAATTCCAGCGAGGTGCATAAACGGCCTTGTCGAGGCTCGCGAAACCGACACTATGATTTCTCCCAACGAAATGCCGCAGTCTGGTCCGCTTCCATACCCGGAGCGTAGACATCATGCTCGATATGCCGTGCAGGTTCCAATTGAATTCAAAGTGGAAGGCACCGACGTTCCTCTGCGCGTCGAGACCACCGACCTAAGCAGGGGCGGTTGTTATGTGCAGATGATGATGACCCTGGTGCTAGGAACCTACATCCGCGCCACCCTGTGGATCAACGACCAACCCATTCGCGCGCGGGGACGCGTGGTCACCCGGCATCCACAATTCGGCAACGGCATCATGTTTATTGAATTCGAAGGAAACGGCGAACAGCTCCTTAAGGAATACCTCGACGCGATTTCACTCTGATTCTTCGATGGCGATCCGGGAATTCACCAGATGCGACATGGCTCGGAATTGACCATCTTGTCGCCCTTCTTGCAGCCATAGGCCTTTTCGAAGCCCTCCATGTTGCTGACTACTCCATTCACACGCCACTGTCCCGGCGAGTGCGGGTCGGTCCTCGCCAGTTCCCGCGCCTTGGCGTCGGTGACGTTCATGCACCGCCATTGCGCCCACCCCAGGAAAAATCGCTGCTCCGGCGTATAGCCGTCCGTCTTCCGCTCCTCGACGTTTTTCTTCTGCTTTGAGTTCTCGAACGCCTTGTATGCGAGTTGCAGTCCGCCGTTGTCCGCAATGTTCTCTCCGAGCGTCAACTGGCCATTCACCTTGATCTCATCCACCGCCGTGTACGATGAATACTGCTTCGAAAAACACGCGGCGCGCTTGTCATATTGTGCCGCATCCTCCGCTGCCCACCAGTTCCGCATGTTTCCCTCGCCGTCAAACAGGTGACCCTTATCGTCGAATGCATGGCTCAATTCGTGTCCCATGACGGCCCCCGCCAATCCAAAATTCACGGCGTCATCCATTTCCGGATCGAAGAATGGCGGCTGCAAGATTCCCGCCGTGAACACAATCACATTGATCGGATTATCGTGATATCCCTCCACCGACTGTGGCACTTCATAAAACTCCCCTCGATCAACCGGACGTCCGATCTTGCCGAGTTGCCGCCGAAACTCAAATTGATTCGGCTCGAAATAGATTGCCGAGCGCATCCTCGCGATTAACCGTCAATGTTGAATAATCGCGCCAATGATCTGGATAGCCGATCATCGCCCGCAGAAGATCCAGTTTGTGAATCGCTTGCTGTCTGGTCTTGTCGCTCATCCATGAGATTTGCTCGAAGTCACTCCGCATTGCTTCGCGGATCCTGCTTACCATTTCCAGAACTTGTGCCCTGCTTGCGGGCGGGAAGTACAAACTCACATACTCTCTTCCCACCGCTTCTCCAATACCCATGTTGGTCTGTTCGGTGCACTGCTGCACTCGCGGATAGAGGCTCTTTCACTCCACGCATGAGTACGCTGATAAAACTCGAACTCAGCATCTCGAAATTCCGCGGGCAACTCTGGAGTAGCGAGCCGGACGAGTTCCCATCGCAAATATTCTTTCCACGCGCTGATGGGTGTGTTTTGAACCATGTCGTTGATCGCAGCCATGTACTTGGGGACTGCAACATTCATTGTTTGACTGGCGTCGACACCGATACGCAGACAAATATTTGTCCCATGGGAAAAAAGGCGCCAGCTGTTGCAACTCTGGAAGCTTCATCTCGTGATACCAGAGTTTGCGGTCACGCCGTTGGACGGGAGTAAGCTCGGACGCGCGCTAGCGTCGTCTCGATCTTCAACACATCATCGGCACCGGCGGACGCGCGGTTCGGGCTTCTCCCCCAGCAACTCAAATTCCCGCCGCAGATGATCGCGATAACCCGCCCGGGCCTTCACCATTTCCGCTTCATCGGAGGTGTAGTAGCTGATCTCCGGCAGATTCAGCCCACTTTGATCCAGATACAAAATGACTTGCGAAGCGTCGTCCAGTCGTTGATCCGCTGAGGCTCCGAAGAGCGCATCCGTTCCCAGCATGTGCAGATGGGCTAACTCGATCGCGAGATCGTTCGCATCCTTTCATGGTGTCGATCTTGTTCAACTCCGGCTGAAGAGCGGCAAGACCCTTACCTTCGATCGCTTCTTCGTCCATGCAAGATCCGTAATAGTTCCCAATCCTCTTTTCATCCTCCGACACTGAGGTTGCCTGAGGATCCTTCGCAGCATTCGCCGACTTTTCCAGAATCGCAGCGACGCGCTTTTCATTGACCTCGCGCATCTGTTGAAACACCGCCCAATACGGACGGTTAGCAGGCACGGGATTTTTTTTCAGCCATCCGCCACAGGCGTACTGATAAAAATCCGTGCAAGGATCGGCGGCCTTATCGACCGCGCCAATATCAAAGCGCAGCGTGTCTGCTTTCTGTCCCACGCAACACGCGCACGCGAGAATTAGAAAAGGAAGAAGGAGGGAAAGCCTGCTCTCACCAGCGTTCATGCGGAACATTCTATGCGTGCAACAACATCTCGCCGCAATTTGTTGCTGCCGGCAAACGATGACACAAGGCTCAACAGTTTGTTTCTGCCCTGAATCGTTGGCAAGGGCGAGGTCGGTATAAATGTCGGTCGCCTGCGAACCTTCGGCAAATCCGACCATCGCTTCGTATCGCGAATGTGAGTGGAACCGTGCGTTTCTTCTCCGGTCTCCTGGTAACTCCAAGCACGAACCTGCTCTTCTTCCACTGACATCTAGCGTCCTCCGCGGTTGCGCTTTCCACTGCTGAACGTATAATTGGCGTTCCTTAGAAGCGTGCGTGTCCGTCTGCGCAATCCATTTCCAGGAGATTTTCATGTCCAGCATCCCGCCATCCGTGCCGCCCTCGGGAGCTCCAGCGTCCGCGCCCCAAAAGACTTCGGGAGCGAAACTGCTCATCTGGATCCTCGGCATCATCGTGGGACTGCTACTACTCGCCTTTGGTAGCTGCGCTGTAATCGGTTTTTACGCCGTGCACAAAGTCAAGCAAGCAGGCTTTGATTCGGACCTGATGAAGAAGAACCCGGGGCTTGCAACCGCAAAGATGGCAGTCTCAATGAATCCTGACGTCGAGGTGGTCTCGAGCGACGACAATGCCGGAACGATCAGCGTCCGCGACAAGAAAACCGGCAAGGTCACGACCATGAAGTTTGACTCGCAGAAAAAAGCCATGGTCATTACCGACGAAAACGGCAAGACAACTTCGATGACCACCTCTGGTGAAGGCGCAAACGCCACCATGGAAATGAAGTCATCGGAAGGCACCATGAAGATCGGCGCCAACGCTGACAAAGCTCCCGACTGGGTACCCGCAATATCCGGGATCGTCTCCGCAAAACACCTTCTCCGCTAACTACCAGCGGCGAGCAGACCGGCTCTTATGCTTTCACTACCACAGACCCGGCGGAGAAGCTGATCTCATACTACGGCGATTCACTGAAATCTGCGGGCTTTACAGTATCCAACTTGACCACCAACTCAAACGGGAAAACTGGAGGAATGGTCTCCGGGGAAGACAAAGCTAATAAGAGAAATGTTGTGATAAGCATCGCGACCGAATCCGACGGAACGCACGCGAACGTAACCTACACAATCAAGCCGTGAGCGAACAGCGCGCGAAGGAAGAATTAGAGTGAGCAGTTGAATAAAGGAGAGTAAATGCTTAACGGTTTTACTTCTGCAATCTGACTTCTGAAATCTGCAATGCAGTTTTCAATTCGGCTTCTGACTCTTGCTTTGCCCGACGCATTCGGCGCAAGGACAAATTTCCCGCAAATACGCCCACGAATAAATTCCCAGATCGTGATTATCGTTCCAGGAAAACTTCATTGCGTACTTGCCAACTGCCTCGGCGGCTAAGGCCTTTACTGCCGGCTTGAACATTGGCAAGGTTCCGGGAGCGGGTTTTTCAGGCTCGCCTGCCTTGCGCCCTGATTTCGTGCGCTCATCCTCGCATAGGGCGCAGGGACAGGCATCCCGCAGGAACTTGAATGTATAGGTCGACCGGTGCCCGTCCTTCCAGTCAATTTCCAGTCCGGCACCTGTGGTCAAATGCACCTTGACCATCTTCGGATCATTTGCCACACGCGGCGTAGAGTCGACCGTTACCATAACTTCAGTATAGACGCATCGATAAATCGATGGGCCGCCGTCGTGCGGGAGATTCGAATCCACTCAGGCGTCTTACGACGCCCGCACATCCCGGCGGATCAATGCGAAGTCCACAAAGAATCCCAAGCCCACCGCTAGCGGAATCACGCCAAAGGAAGCTGCTGTCCACGCATCCGGTTCGACACGTCCGATGAGCGCGCAACATGCGATGTATCCCAATGCCGCCGAGGCGAGCAAAATTCCATACCGGCGCGAACGAGCTGCTTCATTCAGATCAGGCTCGATCATCACGCTGACTCCACGAGCGAGAGCAGCCAGCCGTTCATCCGTGCGAAGCTTCCGTACACGATAGAACGTATACATCGCTCCCAAGGGAATTCCAAAAAACAAGACCACCGCCGCCAAGCCAATAATATTTCCGTCCATCGCACCCTCCTCGAAGGCGCCAACTCTGCGCCTTCTGATGAACGATACGTAGTTCGGTGTCCAGAAGTTCCGGTGCTCATGGAAGTCGGGAATTTAGGCCCATGGAGCGGGAGTGCTTCTAGGAAGGTGTCCTTCGTAACTGTGCAAAAACGCCGCGTACTTGCCGTTCCGTGGACTCAAGCGATCCCGAATTATCAATCACAAAATCGGCTGCCTTGACCTTGTCTTCATCGGGTATCTGCGCTGCCATGCGACGCTTGACTTCGGTACGCGCTGCCTCCAGAGAAATGCCCAGTCTGCGAGCATATCGTTCGACTCGTTGCTCGGGATGGCAGGTGACCACAATCAGGGAATCAAAACGATCCGCGGTGCCGGCCTCCAGGATCAATGCTGCTTCTACGATCGCAATCGCATTCGGATCGCGCGCGCCAATCTCCTCCATCCATTCATTTTCATGAGCGATCACCGCCGGATGAACAATGGCGTTGAGTTCCTTCACGCGTGGCGCGGAGCCAGCGTCGTCGCCGTTCTCGCTGCGTCCAGAACCAAACGCCGCTTCCGCGAGTTTCGGACGGTTGATGGTCCGGTCCGCATTAAGGATTTCAGTCCCAAAGCGCTTTACCACTTTCTCGTAGACAGTCTGCCCCGGCTCCATAAGCCAATGCGCAATCGCGTCGGCTTCGATCCGGTGCGCACCGAGTTTCACAAACATCTCGCCCACGGCTGTTTTGCCGGTAGCGATTCCGCCAGTCAACCCCACCTTGAACAAGAGAACCTCGCCACAGATCTAACATGGACGCCAACTGAGATTCGGAAGCAAGTCAAGCAGTCACCTCTGACTTCTGCGCAGCTTCGCTGCCTTAACGGTGTTCGACATCAGCATGGCGATGGTTAGTGGTCCCACTCCGCCGGGGACCGGAGTGATCGCCCCTGCTACTTCAAAAACTTCAGGATGGACGTCTCCAGCCAGTGTTGAACCCTTAGCAAGAAAAGTTTCCAGGCGCTTGGCATTTCCTGAGAACAGGCGATCAAACTCGCCGCGGTCCGTCACCTTGTTGATGCCGACGTCAATCACGGTGGCTCCTGGCTTTACGAAGTCGCGTGTGATCATCCCGGCCCGTCCGATGGCAGCGACCAATACGTCGGCGCGGCGACAAACTCCGGGCAGGTCGCGCGTCTTCGAATGGCACACCGTCACGGTAGCGTTTTCGTTCAGCATCAGCATGGCGACCGGCTTCCCAACAATGTCGCTCCGCCCCACCACCACCGCTTCCTGTCCGGAAACCGGAATCGAACTGCGCCGCAATATCTCCATCACGCCGGCCGGCGTACAGGGCACGAGACCCGGTCTTTGCGTTGACAGGTTGCCGACGTTCATCGGATGGAATCCATCCACGTCTTTCGCCGGATCCACCGCCAGCAATACCTTCTTGGCGTCAACATGGCCGGGCAGAGGCAACTGCACCAGGATGCCATCGATTTCATCACGCCTATTGAGCGAGGCGATCAGCGCTAGCAAGTCTTCGGTGCTGGATGTTTCCGGAGGCGAATGCTGCTCGCTGTAGAGGCCGACCTCTTGCGAACTCTTCACCTTCCCACGCACGTAGACTTCAGACGCGGGATTGTGCCCCACCAGTACGACAGCGAGTCCGGGACGAATGCCCGCCGCTCCGAGCGCCGTTACTTCAGCGGCTACTTCGGCGCGAATCTCGGCCGCTAATTTGGTGCCATCCAGAATCCTGGCTGTCATTCCACCCCACCATTTGATTTCGAAATGGGAACAGCGATTTTACCGCATCGTTCGTCAGCAAATGTCTTCGCAGGCAGCGCGCCACGCCACTGTGCTTACGCTACAATTCTCTCCATGATTTCCCAGGACCTTCTTGATCTGCTGGTTTGCCCTGTTTGCAAAAAGCCGGTGACGCTCTACAAGGGGAACAGCCTGAAATGTGGCGGATGCCACCGCGTTTACCCCATCCAGGATGACATCCCGATCATGCTCATCGATGCCGCCACCATCGAAGCTGAATAATAGCCCGCCTAAAATTTTTCGCCCATTGCGAATAGCCCATCGAGATTTGTCATGAATCGTAAATTCGGGACGACAAAGTGTGGTTTTCCGTGACGCAAAAACGACACATAGTGTCATTTTGGGGCTCCGTAATCAACCGTAGTGGATCCAGTTGCATCCTGTAGAGTCCTCGCAACTCTCTGCAAACGAGTGGGTTCTAGTAACTATCGGAACCAAAAAATGTCCGTGAACTTGGTACTAACGTTACGGCATTTCGATTGCATGCAACGAAGTAGCTTGCCGATGACTCTAATTGAACTGGAAAGTAGCCGAAGGTGAGGACGGCCATGAGAGAAAAATTTTCGGTGACAGAACTATCAGCCTTGCGAAACGACCTCCTGCAGAGCGGGATGGTTGATTCTCGAGAGGCAGCAGAAGTCCTGCAGGTTTTCCTGATGGGCCGCGGCTATGGTGTGTCTCCGGAAGCGGCGATGGATGCTGCCGGTAGGGTCGAAATGGCTGGATGCTCTCTGCCCGTATTGGAACGAGAACTGGACGGTTTGGCTCTGGCAATGTGAGGGGACGCTGTCGCTGCAGCCGCGACGCGCACACTGTCGGAAGAAGAACGTAAGATTAGGGACTAACGAAGTCACAACCGAAACGAGCAGCACGACGTTAAGGAGACACTGATCCGGCTCAACTAAGCTTGGACAGTTTTCTCAGTACGAAAGAGCCGGGCAAACTGCCCGGCCTTTTGTTTTTTGCATGTTTCTCCGGTCGACTTGTAACCCCCATCCCTCGTGACCCTCGTAATCTTTCATCTGCTTTGCCTTATGGTGGTGGAATGACCCAGGCACATCGCGTGGGAGATCCACTCATGAACATGACAATCTTGCTAGCGCTCACCATCTCGGGGACCGCCGTTCTCCTCTTGAAGAGAGTGGTAAAGCAGTTAATTCTGCGCAGGGCCGCCGTATTGTCCTCTCGGCAGCTAGAAAGCAGGCGCTGAAAAGCGCGCCTCACAAGGGTATGAAGGGAGTCGCATCGAAGCCAGTCGCCCCTGAGAGGCATGATTCGGGATTACCAAGACCGCTACGGGGAATGGCGACAGGAGCGCGGGATCACTCCGAAAAAAGTAGCGCACGTCGCCATCAAGTGGCTAGACAAAAAGAAATCAGCGGCAACAAGTCAGTAGAATCGGTACAAATGCTAAAAGAGCGCGGTAGCGCTCGGTCGGGCAATTCCGCTCATCTTCGCTCAGCCCTGCCCGGTATTACGCCAGTCACTTCCCGATAACCCACGCATTCATCTATTGTTAACTGTAGATACACCTGTCCCTCCCCTTTGTCAGTGAGCGGCTGCAAACTGACTGCAGGCAGCGTTCGAGGTCCGCCGCGCATCGATCTAGTGTCTGGAACGAGCGATGATCGAAGTCGTGCCAAGTTTTTTGTTCGCCGCCAAGTGAGCTTGAGTGCAAGATCAAGAGAAACCAGAGAGCAGTCAGGAACTTCTGAGTCGTCCGATTCGCGAACTCGGGCTTAAGCTCGAGGGATCGCCCGTGGAGCGTTTCGTGGAGCAGCTATACCGCGAAATGGAAGGAAAAGGACTCACGAAGTTTCATCCGGCCGTTTATTTGACCGATGAGTGGGGATGCCCTTCGGGAGAGCCAATTATCGGAATCCCGTTTTACCTGGCAAATGCGGAACTCGCCGCAACTGGAGAAGCAGGCGCATGACCTCGAAGATGCGCGCGAAATCATGATGTATTTACGGCACGAGGCTGGACACGCTTTTACCTATGCATACAAGCTCCACAATAAGCCCGGTTGGAAGGAAATGTTCGGGTCATTCCGGCGTCCTTATCGAGACAATTACCGGCCCGCGCCATTTTCGCGCGACTATGTGCGGCACCTGCCAGGCTGGTATGCGCAGAAGCATCCGGATGAAGATTTTGCTGAAACCTTCGCGGTGTGGCTGACGCCGCGCTCGAACTGGCGCAAGCGTTATCGAGGCTGGCCCGCCATGGAGAAACTGCGTTACCTGGACCGCCTCGCGCGAAAGCTTGGCAAGACCGATCCGGCGAGAAAGCGCGGCATCACCGATATCACCGTCGATGAAATGGAAACCACCGTGGCGGAGTTCTACCACCAGAATGGGCGCGAGGAAGTCGCCGTGACTGAACTGACACCCGACACTGACCTGCGGGATATTTTCGCCGTGTCGAAACGAAAGAAGACAGCGCTGCCGGCCAGCGACTTTCTGCGCCAACATCGTAAGCCGCTGGTTGACAAGGTCGCCCAATGGACCGGAGCACAGCGTCCGCTGATCAAGACGTTGGTGGACAACATTGAAAAACGCGCGGGGGAACTCAACCTGCGCGCCGACAAAACGCGCAGCGCGGAGCATCTGGCCGAAGTCACAGCCTATGCTACCGCGCTGGTGATGACATACGTGGCGAAGGGAAAGTTTCTGCAGCCATGAAAACCCGGCTCTTGGCTCTCGGCTTTCGGCTCTCGGATTCTCTCCGCGATGTGCGGTCGTGCGAAAATTGCCGAAAGCCCAAAGCCTAAAGCTCAAAGCCGTTCCTGGGAGACACCATGATCGGTGCAAAAATGAAGATCGCGCTGCTCTACGACGTCTGGAACGAAGATCCAGTCGCGGCCGCGGCCAAAGAAGAAGCCATGAACGGCAACGGAAGCAGGCCGCGTAAGGCTGTAAAGAAGGCGAAAAAGGTCAAGAAAGAGAAGACTGATCGCGAAGAAATCTTCGAAGCCCTGCAGAAGCTGGGACACGAGCCTTCTTACTTCGAACTCGACGGGACTGCCCAATCGTTGCACTCCCTTTCCAAATGCGATGCCGACCTTCTCTTCAACCTGACGGAATCATTCGACGGCGATGACACGAAAGAGATGAACGTTGTCGCCTATGTCGATCTCCTCGGCCTTCGATATACCGGCGCCGGTCCGCATTCCATCTTCATGTCCCAGGACAAGGCGATTGCGAAGAAGATCTTCGCATTTCATGGCATCAAGACGCCATTTTTCGCGACGTCTTACCGCGGCCGCATTGAGCATGCGCATGATATTTCATTCCCGCTGATCGTGAAACCGGCATGGGAAGACGGGTCGATTGGCATCGATGCAGGCGCTGTTGTGAAGAACATCAAGGAAATGATGCAGCGCGTCGAGTACATTCAGGACGAATTCGATTCCCCCGCGCTGATCGAGGAATACATTGAAGGCCGCGAGATTTATGCGGGAGTCATCGGCAGCTACGAGCGGGCACAGGTTTTGCCTCTCGTCGAACTGGACCTGTCGCGCCTGCCGGAAGGCACGCCGAAGATTGCCAGCTACGATGTGAAGTTTGAGAAAAACAGCGAGGTTTACAAACTGACGAAGTCGGCGATCGCCGAGAATCTCGACGAGGAGACCACCAAACGGCTGTCGGATACGGCACTTGCCGCCTACCGCGCGCTCAAACTACGCGACTACGGGCGAATCGACATGCGGCTCGCTCCGAATGGCGATGTCTACGTGATCGAAGCCAACCCGAACCCGTGGCTCGCAAGCCGTCAGGAATTTGCCATGGCCGCAAAAGCCCACGGCCTCTCTTATACGGAGTTAATCGGAACCATCGTGGATTTAGCGATGAGCCGTTATCTGAACGCAAGCATGGCGAACTCGGCCGCCATGCACTAGACTTCCGTTTTGGACGGAAGCACGTTGTTCACGGTGGGAACCTAAACTTGCTGTGAGATCCATGGTAACCAGATTTCGTGTTGCCGAAAACAGTACTTACTTTGTGGTGACTGCCACCGGCTGTAGCCTCTCAAACACTTCTTCCGCGCGCTGAAGGGCGTCCTGCACGTTGTCGCAGATATTTTCTTCTCCAACCAATTCTTCGAACTTTGTCTGCTGAATTAGGCGCAAGGGCTGTTCCCGAGCACCGCAAAGAATCAGTTCTCGACCATTCGATTTCAGAGTCCGGGCGACTTCTTCGAGTGCAAACAGGCCGGTGGCGTCGAGCGCTGTCATGTTTCGCAGCCGCAGAATCACGACGGGTGGAAGCTTGTGCAAGTTCTCAGTTACAACACCGATCTTGTCAGTAGCTCCAAACAAGAACGGACCGTGGATACGGAAGATCGTAGCGTAATAAGGAATGTCCTTGTCCTGCAGAATATGGACCCGTCCGTCTTCAACGTAATCATCGGTCACCTGGGAAACCGTCGTGGTAGCTGCTACGCGGCTGATGAAGAGCAGCGCCGCCAGGATCATTCCGAACTGCACGGCGACTGTTAAATCGGCGAAGACTGTCAATGCAAACGTTACAAGCCACACGCTAACATCGGTCTTAGTTAGCTTAAGCAGCGACGGAATCTCCATCCACTCGCCCATGTTGTACGAGACCACCATCAAAATTCCGGCGAGGACTGACAACGGAACAAAGCGCACCCAGTGCGAAGCGAACAGCACAATCGCCAACAGCGTCAGCGAGTGAATCATGCCCGCAACCGGTGTTTTGGCTCCAGCGCGGATGTTGGTGGCCGTGCGCGCGATCGCTCCGGTGGCCGGCAGACCACCAAACATCGGAGACACAACGTTAGCAACCCCTTGCGCCACCAGTTCAACATTGGGATTGTGCCGGTCGTTCGACATGCGATCCGACACTACCGCCGACATCAGTGACTCGATGGCGCCCAGCATCGCCACGGTGATCGCAGGCCCCAGCAATCCATGGATCAACTCCGGACGAAATGCTGGAATCACGAAGTGCGGCAGGCCACTTGGAATCCCTCCGAAACGGCTTCCAATCGTCTCGACCGGCAGCTTGAAAATTTCGACAATCACCGTGCCCAGCAGCAACGCGACGATCGCTCCCGGGATACGGGGAGAGATTCCACGGCAGACTACGATGATGACAATCGTCCCCACCGCCAGCAATGTCGCTTCAATCGAGATTGTGTGAAAGCTTTGCGCCAGCGCCTCCATTCGCTGCCAGAACACGCCGGGAACCTTCTCAAGCTTGAGGCCGAAAAAATCTTTTAGCTGCGTGCTGGCAATCAGAATCGCGATGCCGTTCGTGAAACCGATGACGATCGGCCGCGGAATGTATTTGACGGCAGCGCCCATGCCCGTCAGCCCCATGATCGCCAGGATCACTCCGGCCATCACTGTACACATGAACAAGCCATCGATCCCGTGGACAGCGACGATACCGGCAATCACCACTACAAACGCGCCAGTGGGACCGCCAATCTGGGTGCTCGATCCTCCGAGAAGTGAGATTAAAAACCCGGTGACGATCGCACAGTAGATTCCAGCTTGCGGCGTAAGTCCCGAAGCGATGGAGAACGCCATCGCCAGAGGCAATGCCACCAGGCCGACCGTAATGCCGGCGACTAAGTCGTGCAGGAATTTATTCAGGTTGTAATCGCGCAGGCAGAGCACCGATTTCGGTAGCCACTCATTCGGCGCAAAGGAGAAAAGACGAGCCATGTTAATACCGATTATGGCAGCAATTCTAAGGAAGTGGTGGTGAGCACCATCACATGGAGGTAACGAAAGAGTTCATCCCGGCAAAGAAAGAACGGCTGCCTGTGCCGGCAGCCGTTGGAGAAGCCTGCTTCCCGTCTCTGAAGGAACGAAGTCGGCGCGGACAGCAGTGTCCGCGCTACCTGTTTTAGAACTTGTTCCAGAGATACTGGTTGTAAACGTCGTGGTGGTATTGCACTTCGGGAGCTTTTACAAAAGTACCGAGCAGCCGAGGGCAGCGGTCAGCCGAGGCTTGCTTCAAATCGGCGTAGCGCGCTTTCACGTCCTTGCCCAATAAATCCGAAGTCCAGCTCGCTTTGCGGAAGTTCTCCAAAGCGTCGTAGATGTTGTCGGGCAGGTAGCGTTCTGCCTGGCGCAAGTTCTTGATCTTGGCTGTGTCGCCTTCGAGTCCGGTCTTGAAGATCGAGAGCATCACCAGGTAGGGGTTCGCGTCCGGAGCAACCGAGCGCACTTCGACTCGCATGCTGCGTTCATTTCCGATCGGGATGCGGATCATCGATCCACGATCGACCGCCGACGCCTTGATTTGGTTCGGCGCTTCGAAGTGCGGATCGAGACGGCGATAGGCGTTGACGCTCGGATTCAGCAGCAGACAAATGTCGTTGCCGTGCGTCAGAATGCGGTCCACGAACTCCCATCCCATCTTGCTGAGCTTCTCTTCTCCCTTGGGGTCCCAGAAAAGATTCTTGCCGCCCTTGCTGATGGAAACGTTGGTGTGCATTCCACTACCGTTCACACCCACCACGGGTTTCGGCAGGAATGACGCTGTCATCCCGAGGTTGCGCGCGACCTGACGGCATATCAGTTTGTAAAGTTGGATGTGATCAGCCGCCGCCACAACTTCCGCGTAGGTGTAGTTGATTTCAAACTGCGAGGGCGCCACCTCAGGGTGGTCCTTTTCATTCTGGAAACCCATCGCGCGCTGCACTTCGGCCGTCGTATCGATGAAGTCGCGCAGCGGGTCGCCGGGCAGCGAATGATAGTAGCCTCCGGTGTTCACGTATTCGAACTTGCCGGTCTCATGATAAGTACGCTCGGCGTCGGAGCCCTGGAAAAGAAAGCCTTCGATTTCGTTGGCCGCATTCAGCGTGTAGCCCTGCTTTTTATTGAGGCCCTCAGCGAAGGTTTTGAGGACGCCGCGCATGTCGGCGGAGTACGGCTCGCCGCCCTTATCGATGACTTCGCCAAAAACGAGCACCTTGCCCGGCCCGAAGACGTCGGCAGGTCCCCAATAGAAAGCGCTCCAGTCGATGCCCAAACGCAGATCGCTTTCGCGTTGCGCGGTGAAACCTCGGATCGAAGAACCGTCAAAAGTCAGGTTGTCAAAGCTCTTCAGCAGAAATTTCTTGTCGTAGTCGAGCATGTGCAGGCGGCCTTCAAGGTCGCTGAACATGACGGTAACGGCCTTAATGCGCGACTCGTCGGTCAGATATTTCAGCCGCTCTTCCTGGATCTTGTGGGGAGCGACTCGGTCAAGGCGTTGTTTCTTCGCCTTCAGATTCATCTCTTCAAGTTCGTCGTAAGGGATCGCTAGAAAATTCCGTAGTTCAGTTGACATGCCTCTCCTTCTTTCCAAGAAATAGCACTAGAAATGGTGTTCGAAAATCGTATCCGGGACGAGCCCGCAAACCGCCTGGCCAGGGGATGAACTCAATAAGGTAACGCCTCGGATCAAATGAGACAAATAGAAATCGGTTATGACGCCGATTAAGCCCGTTTATTCGTAAAATGCAGCAAAAATGCATCGCTCGTGGTGCAAATGGGAGTGAATTCTTTCTTGCCGGCGTCGGCGTCTGGGCGGTCAGTGCGTTCATGAAATAATCAAAGTTCGAGGGAACTTGTGAGCTGCGCCATTTGCGAACAACGAAAAGAGAAGCGGTTTTGTCCCGCTGTGCATGGAAGAATTTGCGCTCAATGCTGCGGCGAACAACGCGAGGTAACGCTGGACTGCCCCAGCGAGTGCCCGTATCTGCAGCAGGCGCGCGAGCACGAGAAACCGCATGAAGTAACGCCCGCCGAACAGCTTGCAATGTTTCCCGACGTTGAAATTGCAGAGCAGTTTCTGTATGACCGCCAGGAACTCATTCTCGGCCTTAGTTTCGCGCTCGCGAAAAGCGCCCGCGCCGGTCGTTCCCTCGATGGACGCGTTCTAGCGGATCGCGATCTGATCGAATCTCTCAGGGCCCTTGCCGAGAGCTACCAAACGCTCGTGCAGTCCAGCCTTCTGTACCAGCCGCCGACTGCGAATCTTGTGCAGCAGCAGATTGCCCGCGAAGTGGAAACCATGGTGAAGGAGTTTCGTGAGGCTGAGCAAAAGCACGTCGGCTACTCGCGCCTCCGTGATTCCGAGGTCCTGAAGGCTCTGGTCTTCCTGTTGCGAATGGGTTTCTCGCGAACATCCGGGCGGCCGAAATCTCGAGCCTTTGTCGATTTTCTCTTTGCACAGTTTCCGGAAAGCGAATCGCCGATCGCCGCTCCCGACGCTGGCGAAAGCCGCATCATAATCCCTTAGGCTTTTTTTTCAGGTCTTGCTGTCAGGCCACTCCTCGGTTTCGAACTTTCTCACTGTTTGTTCTGTACCGAGATCGGCCAGCAGTTCAGCCGCAGTCTTCTTCAACGCGGGATGAAACGCCTCAGGTGCGATTTCGACCAGCGGCTCAAGAACAAAGCGCCTTCGCTGCATGGACGGGTGCGGAATCTTGAGTCCCGGCTCTTCCAGAGCGCAATCGCCAACCAGCAACAGGTCAATGTCGATGATCCGAGGGCCTTTCTCCTTGAACCGCACGCGTCCCATTTCCGATTCAACCGCCAACGCCACTTTCAATAGCTCGCGAGGCGTCAGAGAAGTCTCAAGCGCAACGGCACAGTTAAGAAACCAAGGCTGGTTCGGAACGTCCACCGGTTGAGTCTCATACAGCGATGAAATAGCACGAATCGAACCTGCCTTACCCAACTCGCTTACCGCGGAACGCAGGTTGGCAACACGGTTCCCAAGGTTCGAGCCGAGCGAAAAATAGGCCAGCACTCCCACCGCTCTAGTGTCGGCGCGAAATCCCTTCGAATCCACAACAAACTTGGTTGGCGCTTTTTGTCCCGGTTTTTCAGCCATTTCAGGCTAATTCCGAGGGCAAACAGGCAATATTCAGGAGAATTCAGCGGCCTTCGAGTGGTACCTAGGTCACTTTATTCATCCCAATCCCCCCGATAGGATTAGAGACGCAATGAATCTCGACTCGCTTCTCATCAGCCGCGACGCCGGCCTGCTCGGACTTTTACGCCCGACGTTGGAGAAGATGTCCGTCAACGTCGAGGTGTGCGCGGAAAGCCGGCGGGCTCTCGATTTGTTGGCAAAACGCAAGTTCGATGCGGTGATCATCGATTGTGATGACATGCAAAACGGCGTCGCCGTTCTGCGCGACGTCCGCTCAACTCAGAGCAATTCCAAATCAGTCGCCTTCGCCGTACTGAACGGCAAAACTACTACGCAGGAAGCGTTTCAACACGGAGCCAATTTCGTACTCCAAAAGCCTCTGACACCGATCCATGCTACCCGCTGTTTCAACGCTGCACTCAATTTCATGGTCCGGGAGCGGCGGCGGTATTTCCGTTACCCCGTCGAGATCCCCGTGCGAGTCACCGTTGGTCAGAACCCGGAATTGACCGCTACTTCTACAAATCTCAGCGAAGGCGGCATCGCCATCCGGACCACTGCTCGCCTGCTCAAGGACAAGGAGGCTGCGCTGCGGTTTACGCTACCTGCTTCCAGTATTTCGCTAGAGTTGAAAGGCCAGATCGCATGGAACGATGGCACCGGCCAAGTCGGCATTCGCTTCGTCCAAGTTCCACAGAGTTCTCAGTATCAATTGGAAAAGTGGCTGACAGATCGCATGCAGGACGAGCTGTCGCATCCGCTCGAATCACTTCCATAGCATCACCACCCACCCGCTATTTGAGCTAACCCCGCACCAAGTTTGTGACTTGTGTTTCCGCGCCTCTACCTTCAGTCTGGGTGGAAGATCCTTGAGACGAAATCGTCAGCCACATCGACTACATCATGATTACTCTGGAAGAAAGAATCGCGCGCGTTGAGCGCATGCTGCGGCGTATCGAAGAAGACAAACCCTACCTGCGTGCTCGCTTCTCAGGCTTGGCAGCCGAGCATCGTCAAAGTGCGCACGCGTTTACCGACCAGATGCGAGCCGAAGCCGAAGCCGAACTGGCCCGCCTGCTAGCAGAAAAACCACCCGTTCTCGAATGGAATGCGCCCCAGCCCGCCGATTGAAATCGCGCCAAAGTTTAGTTTTGAAAAAAGCCTCTTCCCAGCGCGCTCTGCGTCTCGGCGGTGAATGAGTGCAATTCTTCTAAAGAGATAAAAGAGCCTAGAGGCTGAGGCTGGCGGCCGACGTAAGCACCGGCGTCTGCGTTTCTTCCTTCATCGTGGTCTCTTCCCAATACGATCGGTCGCGCAAGATTCGCGATACCAGGGCCGTATGCATGGCGTGACCGGCACGGTCCGCAACCACCGCTCCCAGAATCTGCTTTCCGATCAGCGCCAAATCACCAATCAGGTCCAACACCTTGTGCCGGACAAACTCATCGACGAAACGCAGCGGGGGATTGAGCACATTTTCGCGGTTCAGCACAATTGCGTTTTCGGTCGAGGCGCCACGAATCAGTCCTTGCTGCCGCATCGCATCCGCCTCATGCAGGAATCCAAACGTGCGCGCGGGCGCAATCTGCTCCAGGTAACTTCCATTTGTGAGACGCACGCAGAAGCTCTGCTTACCAATCAGAGGATGAGGAAAGTTAATGGAATAAGAAACCGAGTAGGCATCGTCCGGATAGACCGCAATGAACTTGTCGCCTTCCCGTAGCTCGATCTCGCGCACAATCCGCAGGTAGGTGCGCGCCTTGCGCTGCTTCCGAATGCCCGCCCTTTGGATCATCTCCACGAACGGGCGAGCGCTTCCATCAAGAATTGGGAGTTCCAGATTGTCGAGTTCCACAATTGCGTTGTCGATCCCCGCGCCGATGAACGCTGAAAGCAAATGCTCCGTCGTGGAAATCAGCACGCCCTTTTTCATCAAACTGGTGGCATAGCTGACGCGGGCAACATTTCGTCCACTTGCTTCAATCGCAAATCCCTCAAGATCGGTTCGATGAAACACGATGCCTGTGCCGGCCGCAGCCGGCAAGATCCGCAAATTCACCGGCGCCCCGCTATGCAGCCCGACTCCGGCGCAGGTTACTGCGTCACGAATTGTTTGCTCGTGCGTCAAGATTGCGAAACAGCATCCTCCAGAACAGCGTGTTTCTCAGCGATAGACTGTAAGTGTTTGGATGCACAATAGCTTACAAGCATGGGGAAGTTAGTGGATGTGGCAAATCAGCCACACTGTGTGGCTCACAATCGACCACTTGAGGCTAACTCGTTCTGCCTATGACAGATGATGGGTAGTGGCGAGGCGAGAACCTTGCCTATTTTGGGCAAAATACGCCTGCTTTACCGGCGTTTTGGCGGCGCAAAGGGGTCGTAGGTGACTTTCGCATCGAACATAGTATCCGGCAGGTTCAGGTTGTATTTTGCGGAATAGATGAAGCGCTGCTGTGACGTTTCGCCGTTGAAGTAGCGCGTGATCGAGTGCGGAGTCATAATTCCCTGCTCGGGCTTGTAGTGGTCGTAGACCTCTTCTTCTACATTCTTCTGCTTATCTTTCGGATCTCGCCACGAGTAGCTGATCTTGATCGGGTAGTGCGTGTTCTGATCGAGCCAGACCCGGACCGAGTCGTCCTGATTGTTAAGAAGGGTAATCCCTTCGGTCGGCTTGCTATCCACAATTTCCAAACCCGTGGAGAATAGCGCAACCTTCGGATCATTGATCCACTTTCGGAATACCCATTCCAGCGAGTGCTGGCGGCGACGCAAGTATCTCTCCAGTTCGAGCTTGTCCTGCGGGGCTGTTCCCTTGAAGGTGATCTCATAGCCCTGATTGCCGTTGTGAATCAGCACGAGATCGAACTTGTGGGCCGACTTAACCCCCCCGATATCAATGGTTCCAGGGATTACATGAATGTCCTTGACGGCGATGACTTCAAAGCGGTCTTTGTCGGGATACTCGAGATAGTAGTTGTAGAGTATGCCCGTGCTTTCCGTCCTGCCATGGTGGAGCGGGTAATAGCGGCCCGATTCGCTGCGGCTCGAGTAGGTGAGGTACGGCTGTCCCCCCAGGGCCGTGATTGCCTGATCCAGCAGCTCGCGCGCCTTGCGGGCACTCTCGGAGTCGTTCATGTTGATGGCTGCCTTGGATTCGGGCGGCAGAGCCGCGCGTGGCGGTGGTTCGGTCCCGGTCTGGGCCGAGGCCAGCCCAGAGAGCAGCAAAAGCAGGAAAGTAAGCATTTTCATGGGTCTATAAGCGTTAGAAGCCGATCTCACCATTTTAGCTGTCTCCCGAGTAATATCTCCGGGATGGGTGAGACGCCGGAGGGCTCAAACATGAAGAATTTATACCAGTCGGAGACGGTTAATGAGGTAGTCGCGCGACTCGATACGCTAGGGCCAGCGGCGGTCCGGCAGTGGGGCAAAATGGATGTCGCACAGATGATGGCGCATTGTTCGGCGACCATGGATATGGCGTCAGGCCGGCTCAATCGTCCGCGAGCCTTCATCGGGAGGGTACTTGGCCCCTTCTTCAGATCCGTATTCACGAACGAAAAGCCGTTCTCCCGAAACAGCCCCACGGACGAGAAACTTGTGGTTTCCGACCAGCGGGACTTTCAGCGAGAACGGGAACAACTGAAGTCAAAGCTGCAGCAATTTCAGCAGGGCGGAGAGGCGCAATGCACGCGGCATCCGCATCCCTTTTTTGGGCCGCTCACGACACAAGAGTGGGGACGCGGAATGTACAAACACCTGGACCATCATTTACGGCAGTTTGGGGCGTGAGATCGAAGTAGGGGAGCGCAGACTCAGGTATCGCGGGACGTTCAGAGAGTCCTGCCTGCAAAGAAAACTGACCGAAACCCGTAAGGTCCCGGCCAGTTGGGGGAAGTCTTGCTGTAATGGTCTGTAGAACCTTACTTCTTGTCTTCGTTCAGTTCTGCGATGTGCGCCTGGTGGCCCGCGTCGGAAACGGCTTTGACGAAAGCATCTGCGCTCCGGGGGGTGGAAGCTTTACCGGAAAGAATGTTGCGGAAGCTCATGTGCTTGCCGTAAATCGCATGTGTCGAATCGTTGTCCTGCTCGACAACCGCACCCTCGAGGGTCAATCCGGCGAAGACGCCTTTCGAGCGCGAGTAAGTCAGCAATTCCGTATTCATCTTCCAGTCCGTTCCCGCGGAAGCGTGACGGCCAACCGGGCCGGCTGCTACGGAGCCTTCACCACTCAGTTCGAACTTGCTGGAGAGAAGATGCTGCAAGCCCGCGTCGTTCATCACGAGCATGACCAGGTCCACGCCTTCAATTCCAATCTGTAATCCCCAGCTTCCGCCGCCCACTGAAATAAAAGCGGGAGCGCTCCATCCTTCGGAGGTACGGCAAGAGGCAATGCCGCGGCCGTGTTTGCCGCCAAGAATAAATCCACCTTTGATCAAGTCGGGCACGATGACCATGCATTTTGCGCCGCTCAATACTTCCTCGGGGATACCTTTGTCGGGCGTC
The DNA here is from genome assembly GCA_963822545.1 of uncultured Acidobacteriaceae bacterium. Taxonomy (GTDB): domain Bacteria; phylum Acidobacteriota; class Terriglobia; order Terriglobales; family Acidobacteriaceae; genus Acidiflorens. The sequence continues at coordinate 1,294,976 of CAWGIB010000002.1, read as the reverse complement.
GCCATAATGGAGTGAAGAACGTCGACGGATTTCTGCATGCGATCGACGGAGTCTTCGCGGGCGGAGCCTGCGAAAGCCAAAGTTCCAACCAATCCGATCAAAGTCATTACTAGGACAGAGATTACTTTTTTCATTCGTTAATCCTTGTGTGGGCTACGGAACTAAGAGGAGAAAACTCCAGATGGACTGACTTAGCTCAGATAACCTGAAAGAGAGAGAAGAAGAGCTCGTCTCGAGAGCAATCATCGCTGATCGGGAGAAGGAAAGCTGATCTACATTGCTCACTTTTGGGGAGCGGGCGTCAGGCGGTGGTTTCGAGAAAGCGAATGGACTGGAGCTCAGGATCGCGAATATATGACATGAAACCTGGCACTTGTGAGCAATGTTGCTCAGATTGGTTGCTCCGAAGGTGCCATGGTATGAACAGGCAGTTTTCATGAACGACACACTTGATCGCGCGCAGGCCCGCTTTCGTAGACGGGTGGCCCATGTTAAGGCCTCGTTTGCAAAGGTGTTGGAGTTTTTTAAAACGTCACGGCGGCGCGGCTCGTCGACACCCAGAATATGTCCGCATTGCGGATTGATTACGCCACGCTTCAAGTTGTCGTGCCTGGAATGCGGGAGAAGGCTAGCTCCCGCCAAATGAGATTCGTTTAGATTCGCCCAAGTGGGCATTGGAGATCCAATATGTTGTGGACAATTTTCGTTGTGCTTCTGATTTTGTGGCTTCTGGGTTTCAGTCTCCACGTGGCTGGCGGTTTGATTCACTTGCTACTGGTCGTGGCCCTGGTCATTCTGGTCATTAATCTTGTCAGCGGCCGCCGCGTAGCTTAAGCGCGACCTTTAGGGAGCCAGGATGAGAAGGCATTATCTACACCTCTCCGCTTATTCGTGTGACAAATGTGCTGGCCCGGTAGTGGCGGGCTGGACCGGTGTTCGCGAAAATGAGATCTCACAAGAGACTGACGTTTGCGAAGTGGGTGCGATTTGCCTGTCATGTGCTCATCGGCAAAGCAAGGCCACGGAGCCGGGAGCGACCCACAGCTTCCCCCCGATGCAGTGGAAGGCCGGGGCAATGATGGGCACGAAAGCAGCGGGGATTGGGTTGAAGTGAATGAACGGGAGCGAGCTTCAAGCTCGCGAACGAGTGCCTGCGATGCTCAACGCGATCCCACCGGCGATCAACACGATGCTGATGACTGGCGAAACGCGCTCGCTGTGAGTGGTCTGAACACCCAGCTTGGTATCTCCGACCTTAATCCCCTGATTCTCAGTATGAGGAACGGGCACGACCAAAGAGATGATGCCGAGAGCAACCAGAAGTATCCCTACGTAGAGCAACATCTTCATATCAAGGCCTCGAATCGGAATTTTACGCGAGAATCGATTAGTCGTGCAGAACAACGCTGAGCAGCGAGCTGTGGACCTGCAGGCCGCCTTCCGGCCCGCCCGAGTACTCTACAAAACCGAGCTTCCGGAAGCGGTTCATGAAAAAACTAACCCGGGAACGTGTCGTTCCCACCATTTCGGCCAAGCTCTCTTGACTGATTTTCGGAACCACAGTCTCGGGAACACCTTCCTTGCCGAAATGAGCCAGCAATAAGAGTATGCGCGCCAGCCGCTTTTCACTGGAGTTAAACAGTTGGTCGACAAGGTCTTCTTCATAACGAATATTGCGCGACAACAGATATTTGACGAAGAGTTCGGAAAACGCGGGCTCGCGATGGAGCGCCCCGATCATGGCCTTTTTGTCGATCCGCTGAATCTCACAATCTGTCATCGCCGATGCCGAACCCATGCGGAGGGACTGACCCGCGAGGGCCCCTTCTCCAAAGAAGTTTTCGGCCCCCAAGAGGCCAAGGGTTGCCTCCCGTCCCGTCTGGGAGACGACGGTAAGCTTCACTTTGCCTTTTTGAATATAGAAGACTGCATCCGCGGCATCGCCTTGGGCGAAGATGGGCTGTTTCTTGGCGAACGTCAGATTCTTCCTGCCATCTCCAATAGTGGCGAGGAAGGTATTTGGATTGAAGTTAACACTCTTCGTGCTCGATGACGAGGAAGCCATGTATCGCGATTCTAGTCCTAAAAGCGGTGCGCGCCGCAACTTTGTGCGGTACCCGACGTTTCCGGGATGTTCCGAAAATGAGCCGTTCTGCTCAGTATTCGCAGCAAAAGTAGAGGAGCATGGGATAGATCGAAACAAGGTGCCGATCGTTGGCCACGATTCCGGCGAGCCTCGAGTTGGACAAAACCGAGTTATGGGAAGGCTGTCTCATGTCACAAGAACTTCGAATTGGCGCCATCCTGATGTCGGGATGGCCAGCACTTTTTGGATTGGACAGCGAGCCTTTCTCGGGACGTTGGAGACTTGTTGAGTCGATCGGCGGGTTTGCTGTGGATCGTAAGATTCGGGCGGCAGGCTGGAATTTCTTTCTCGTCGCGTCAGAAGTGAAGGTGATGTTCCTTGGCTCACCCGGAGCACAGAAAATTCAACGCGCCGTGAAATGCCTTCTGGACAAAGTTGCCATGGACCGCTTTAACGGCCTGGAAATAACTGGTATTGCAGCCAAGCATTTTCTAGGGATTCCTTACTCGGTTATCTCTGCGCATTCGCGGCATGTACAGCGCAGCTGCTACATGGATGGCGGCGAAGCCCGGCGAGCAGCAGCCGAGGCAAGCGGTTGAACTCCGGGGTCTGCTCGTTCTGAAGTGGTCGAAGATAATATTCGGGGCAAGCGATCTTTTCCTTTTCCAAGAATCCTTTGTCCATGAACAGGCAGGTTCCGGTCAGCCTTCCTCAGCAGCCAATAGACGGGCCGTATGCGACTCTGTGCGCGGCTGGCCCGTGCCAAGCTCGCACTTCTCTCGCGGTTTGGCTCCGCAAGTAGGACAACGAACGACCAGCGCCGGGTCTTTTTCGGGCTTCACAAACACATAATGCAGAACTCCCGGAAACAAAGCTGGTCAATTGTGATCGCTTTGGTCTCGCAACTTTAACGATTGCGATGTGCCCAGATGGGCGTTCTTGCTAGCGAAGGAAAATTGTAAGTTTGGCAGGTGATTTTGCCGTGACATCCCTCGACCGACGACGGACATTCCGCGTGGCGCGGCCGTCGGGTAGTTGTCGCTCCGTGTCTGAGCAATTTTGATCAGTAGTGGAGCGCCATCTCATTGAATACTAGAAATAGCCATCTCCGCGGTAGACGACCACCCCGCCAGCAAGTCGAGGGCGCGTCTGCAAACCAGCCCCTTTGACACCGTACTCCAGAAAGTGAGGGACAGATGTCGCAGCCAGTCAGTATTTTTCCGAAAGCGATGCTGGATGTCGTCCCGCGTCGCGTAATGGTGCCGACGTTAGAGACAAGCGTGCGCGCACGGGTGCAACCGAAGCTTTCGCTACCCAGCCGAATCGCGGTGATTGGAAACTATCTTCCGCGTCAATGTGGAATTGCCACGTTCACTACTGACCTGTGCGCAGCCATCTCGTCGGAATATGGAACGGCGCGCTTGTTGGCGCTACCCGTAAATGACACCGAAGAGGGCTACGACTATCCCGCGCGTGTGCGATGGTCGCTTGCCCAGGACGAAGTGAAGTCGTACCAGGACGCGGCCGAATTCCTGAATTTCAACAATATCGATATGGTTTGCCTGCAGCACGAATATGGAATTTTTGGAGGCGCGGCTGGAGGCCATATTCTGCACCTGCTGCGCGGCCTGAAGATGCCGCTGGTGACCACGCTGCACACGGTTCTGCGCGAGCCGAATCCTGATCAGTTGAGGGTAATGGAAGAGATCGCCGAGCTTTCCGACCGTCTGATCGTGATGAGCGAGCTTTCGTCGCAGTTCTTGCAGGAAATTTTCAAAGTGCCCGGTAGCAAGATCGACATGGTTCCGCACGGCGTTCCCGATCTCCCGTTTCTCGATCCGAACTTCTATAAAGAACGTTTTGGTGTGGAAGGAAAGGCGGTGCTGCTGACGTTCGGCCTGCTGTCACCGAACAAGGGAATCGAGAACGTAATCCAGGCGTTGCCGCAGATTCTGGCGAAGCATAAGAATGTCGCGTACATCGTTGCGGGCGCAACGCACCCGCACATTTTGCGCCGCGAGGGAGACAAGTATCGCGCCAGTCTGCAAGCGCTGGCGAAAGAGGTGGGAGTGGAATCGCACGTCATCTTCCACGATCGCTTTGCTACGCCGGAGGAAATGGCCGAATTCATTGGCGCGGCCGACATTTACATCACTCCCTATCGCTATGAGGAGCAGGTTGTTTCCGGAACTCTTGCCTATGCACTCGGTGCGGGGAAGGCAATCATCTCGACTCCTTATTGGCATGCGATTGAGTTGCTGGACGATCATCGGGGCGCATTGGTGCCTTTCCAAAATCCCGATGCGATCGCTCTGAAGACGATCGAGTTGCTCGATACGCCGGCCATCCGCCACGCAATGCGTAAACGTGCTTATTTGTTTGCACGCGAGATGGTTTGGAAAAGAGTCGCGCAAGGATATATGGAGAGCTTCTCGCGCGTCCGGGGTGACCGCATGGAAAATCCCCGCGTGCAGTTTTCCGCGCGTGCCGCTGCAAAAGCTCTCAATCAGCTGCCAGAATTGAAACTGGATCATGTGAATGCTCTGACGGACGACACGGGAATCTTGCAGCACGCGATCTTCACGATTCCTAACCGGGGCGAAGGGCACACCACCGACGACAACGCTCGTGCCCTTATTTTTACGGTCATGCTGGAACAGTTGCGTAACAATACGCCCGGAAATTTAGAATTGTTTGCGCCGGATTTCCCAGCGCGCTACCTGTCGTTCCTCGAACATGCCTTTAACGGAGCGAACGGCAGGTTCAGAAATTTTCTCGGCTACGATCGACGGTGGAACGAAGAGGTTGGTTCGGAGGACTGCCATGGGCGGGCCTTGTGGAGTCTCGGGACAGTTCTAGGACGATCCAGCGATCAGGGATTGAAATCCGCCGCTGGGCGCCTGTTTGAATTCTCGCTGCCTGCGGCGGTGGAATTCTATAGTCCCCGCGCTTCTGCCTACACACTTCTCGGCATCCAGGAATATCTGAATTTCTTCCCAGGAGATCGCGACGCACAAAAGATTAGATCCGTGATCAGCGGGCGCTTGCTTGCGATGTATCAATCGATCCGTACTCCGGAATGGAGGTGGTTCGAGAACGTTGCTGCCTACGGAAACGCGAGATTACCGCAATCCCTGCTGGTCGTTGGCGCAGCGAACTCGGACGACCGCATGGTATCGGCAGGTCTGGAAGCGCTGAATTGGCTGATGGAGTCGCAGCGTTGCGACACCAACGGCCACTTTGTGCCCATCGGATCCCAAGGTTTCTATCATCAAAATGGGGACAAGGCACGCTTCGATCAACAGCCGATTGAAGCCGCCGGCGCGGTATCGGCTTGCCTGACGGCATACCAGATTACCGGCGACCGTCGCTGGCGCGGACAAGCGTGGTCGGCTTTCAACTGGTTCCTGGGCGACAATGACCTGCAACTTCCTCTGTATGATGCCGCGACCGGCGGTTGCCGCGATGGCCTGCATCCCGAGCGGGCGAACCAGAACCAGGGTTCGGAGTCGACACTGTCGTTTCTGACGGCTCTTCTTGAAATGCACTCGCTCCAAAACTTTGAGATGTCGGCGAAAAGTCCGAAAGGTACATCATGACCGCTCCTGATACAACTCTTATCAACGTCGAGAGCACCCACTACCCGCCATTACTTTTGAGACATCCTGGCAATCCCATCCTGACGCGCAGCGACTGGCCGTACTCGATCAACAGCGTCTTCAACGCGGGTGCGACCTTGCTGCCGGATGGAACGACTCTGCTGCTATGCCGGGTCGAAGACCGACGCGGACTGTCGCATCTTTGTGCAGCCCGTTCGAAAAACGGCGTGGATGACTGGCAGATTGACCGCGAACCAACGATGATGCCCGACCCGAAGCGGTATCCGGAAGAAATCTGGGGCATTGAAGATCCCCGTATCACGTTCGTGCCTGAGTTGCAGCAATACGCGGTTACCTACACTTCTTATTCGCGCGGCGGACCCGGAGTGTCGCTGGCACTAACGAAAGATTTCCGAACGTTCGAGAGGTATGGAGTCATCATGCCGCCGGACGATAAGGATAGCGCGCTTCTGCCACGAAAAATCAACGGCTACTGGGCACTGATTCATCGGCCCATGACGCCGCTTGGATCGCACATGTGGATTTCGTACTCTCCTGACCTGCGTTACTGGGGCAGACACCGGCTGATGCTGGAAGCACGTCGCGGCGCGTGGTGGGATGCGAACAAAATAGGATTGTCGCCGCCCCCGATCGAGACGTCACGGGGATGGCTGGTTTTCTATCACGGAGTGCGGCACACGCCTTCGGGATGTTTGTACCGGTTGGGCCTGGCCCTGTTCGATCTCGAGAATCCGGAAAAGTGTTTATCGCGTGGAGACTCATGGATCTTTGGCCCCGAAGCTTCGTATGAACGCCACGGCGACGTGGACGACGTCGTCTTTCCATGCGGCTACACCATGGACCCTGATGGGGACACGCTCAATATTTACTACGGAGCGGCAGACTGTTCAATTGCGCTGGCTCGAGCGAGCGTTCACGCGTTGCTCGCGTGGTTGGATGCGAATGGAAATTGCGAACGCCGGCAGAGAGCAGACGACTAGCGGTCTCGCCCCTGGACCACAAGGACTCGGCCCGCACAGGCGTTCCCAATGGGAACAAAAGGAGACTTCGACCCGCCGAAGAAGCATTGATTTAACCCGGGCGCAGCATAGGCCCGGCGCTCGGTCTCTGAATGTGAGCTATCTTGCTCAGACAGGCGGGTTCGCCCCTGTCATTCTTGTTGTACTGAGTGTGTAGATGAGCTGCGAACGCTGATTCAGCAGCTTTGATTCAACGGGTCGCTGTAGGTTCACTCTGAACGAGCGACCACATCCAGCCAATCGGCGTTCTTCATCCGTGTATCCGCAGCCAAACATGGCAGTGTGACACGATTCGACCCTAAAAGGTCTCGCACATGGAAATGGGCGCAACGCCTCTCGGCACTGTAGAGGCATTAGACCGCGCAACTTATCCCGCGCAACAGGAAAGGTCAAGATCATGCCTTTAATTCAACTTCTCGAAGTTCTCATCGTGGTGGGTGTTCTCCTGTGGCTTGTGAATCGCTTTATTCCCATGCAGGGAACCATCAAATCAATCTTGAACGGCGTGGTAGTAATTGCCGTTGTTTTATGGCTGTTGAATGTTTTTGGACTCTTTAATTCGCTGTCACGAATTCACGTCGGAACTTAATTCACGTCGCGGTCGGCGTGGGTCGAGGTTCGTCCAGCCGGGCCGAGCGCAACGAATAAGCACTAAAAGCAACACGGCAGCAATCTGCCAAGGAGATATTTTGAAAACCAGAATTTTGTTAGCAGTTGGTATCACCCTCAGTCTGAGCGCTTTTGCCCAAAGCAATTCTCAAACATCGGCTCCCGAGCATATGGCTAATGCCCCGACTTTCCGGGTAACGGTCGTCAGCCGCAGCGTGCAGGCCGTAAATTATCGGCACCGCAGCGGATCGTCCAAGCTTGATTTCGCTGGCACGGACCTGATGTCCTCTGCCAACGGTGTCGCTAAGGTAAACAGCAAACGGGGAGCGATCGAGATTGAAGCTGAATTCGCCAACCTGGCAAGACCAATGACTTTCGGAAATGAATATCTCACTTATGTCTTGTGGGCGATCTCACCCGAAGGACGCGCCTTGAATCTTGGCGAAGTGTTAGTTGGAGAAAATCATCGCAGCAAGGTGCTCGTGACTACCGATCTCCAGGCCTTTGCTCTGATCGTTACCGCCGAGCCCTATTATGCAGTGCGCCAGCCGAGCAACGTAGTGGTGCTCGAAAACGTGGTTCGCGAAGATACGAAGGGAACTTCCGAGTCGGTCAATGCGAAGTACGAACTGATGGAACGCGGCGGATATATCCCCACAGGCTACAAGTTTGATCCCGTGATTCTGAACGCGAGACTGCCACTCGAATTCTTCGAGGCGAGGAATGCCATGCGCATTGCGCAATCCGAAGGAGCCGAGCAGTATGCCGGCGCGACCTACGAACATTCGGTCCAGTTGATGAACAATGCGGACGAATATGCCACTAGAAAACATATCGACACAAAATCACTGATCGCAGTTTCCCGCGAAGCTGTTCAGACTTCCGAAGACGCTCGCGCCATCGCGGTAAAGAAGATGGACGAAATACGATTGGCGAACGAGCGGCAGGATTCCGCCGACGCCCAGGCGAAATCGCAGGGGCAGGCGGACGACGCGATTCGGCAGAAGGAACGCGCCGAGTCCGACAATGCGAGAGCTCAGGCGGCTAAGAATCAGGCTGAATCGGACACTCACAATGCTCAGGCCGCAAAAGCTCAGGCAGAGTGGGATGCTGGTAAGGCACGTGCCGACGCTGCGGATGCACAAAACGCGGCAGCACAAGCGAAGTCTGATATGGCGAACAGCCAGGCAGCTTCGGCCACAGCACTTTCAGCAGCCCAGGCGGACGCGGATCAATCCCGCTTGGCAGCCCAGCAGTCCCAGGCAAGTGCACAACAAGCGGATGCAGACAAAGCCGCGATGCGCGCGAAGTTATCGGAGCAGTTGAATTCGATTCTTCAAACTCGCGACAGCGCGCGTGGACTCATCGTGAGCATGTCGGATGTTTTGTTTGATACCGGCAAATATTCACTGAAGTCAGGCGCCCGGGAAAAGTTAGCGAAGGTTGCTGGAATTTTATTGGCCTACCCTTCGCTCAATATTGAGGTCGGTGGCTACACGGACAATGTGGGCAGCGACTCGATGAATCAAACGCTGTCTGAGAATCGCGCTGGATCAGTACGCGACTATCTGGTGCAGGAAGGCGTGTTGGTGAATTCGGTTTCGGCTAAAGGTTTCGGCAACACCCTGCCGGTCGCCTCGAACGATAACCCTTCGGGACGCCAGCAGAATCGACGAGTGGAACTTCTGGTATCAGGCGAAGCGATTGGCCATCCGGTCAACGCGACCACTGGAACCTTGCGCTAGAGCGGGACAGATATAGATAACGATGGACAGGAGCATACAAATGAAACGAATTGGAATGATCAGCACCGCAGTTTTGTCCTTGGCACTCGGAGTTGCGGCTCCAGCGTTCGCGCAGGAACAGCATGACCAGCAAGATGAACAGAAAGCCAAGGCTGGCCAGGAAGAAAAGAAGCCCCAGCCGGAAAAGTCCGCGAAGCCGGAGCAGAAAAACACTAAGCCGGAAGAGAAAAACGCGCAGCAGGACAAGAACAACAAGAACGTTGAGAAGCCCGCAGAGCAGCAACGCGCGCAGCAACCTCAGCCTGGAAAGCAGGAGCAGCGCGCCGGCAATAACCGTGGTGGCCGCATCCCTGACGACCGCTTCAAGGCCAACTTTGGAGAGCAACACAGGTTCCATGTAAGCCAAGCCGATTACAGCAGGGATCATCGCTTCCAATACGGCGGCTACTGGTTTGCAGTCGAGAATCCGTGGCCCAGTAACTGGCTTTACACGCAAGACGTTTATGTCATGGAAATAAACGGCGTGTACTACCTGTGCAACCCGATGTATCCGGGCGTCAATGTTTTACTGAGCGTCACTCTGTAAGAAAGAAATTAGCGGTAATGGGAGTAGCAAAATGAAACTAATAGGAATCACCAGTACAGCGGTTCTGTCTTTGCTTCTCGCGAGCGCCCCTGCCTTTGCGCAAGAGCGGCCGGCCGAAAAGCAGGATCATCCCCAAGAGGAAAAGAGTCAGCCAAAGCAGGCTAAACCAGCGCAGCAGCCCCACGCGCAACAGCAACATCAGCCGGCCGAGAAACAGCAACCGCCGCAACATGCTCAGGAGCAGCCGAAGCAGGAACAGAACAAACAAGCGCAGCAGCACGCTCAGCAACAGCAGAAGCAGGAGCAGAACAACCACGCACAGCAGCATGCGCAACAGCAGAAGCAGGACCAGAACAAGCAAGTGCAACAGCATGCTCAGCAACAACAGAAGCAAGAGCAGAACAAACAGGCACAACAGCATGCTCAGAAACAGCAGAACCAAACCAAACCATCCGCGCAGCATGCGCAGCAACAACAACGGCAGGAGCAGAACAAACAGGCACAACAGCATGCGCAGCAACAGCGGGGCAATCAACAACCCCAACGCACGCAAGAACAGCAACGGGTGCAGCAGGCTTCATGGCAGCAACATGAATCCCGGAACTGGGATTCCGACCACCGCAGCTGGCAACAACGCGGCGGCTACAACGGCTACCGCATTCCTGACGACCGTTTCCGTGGATACTTTGGAGAGAACCATGGATTCCGCATCAACGGCTTGCCGTTCCTGGTCGTTGGCGGGTTCCCGCGCTTCCAGTATGAAGGTTATTGGATCAGCCTCGTGGATCCGTGGCCGCAATCCTGGGGCAACGACTGGTATGACAACGACGACGTTTATGTCGCCTACGTAGACAACGGCTATTACCTGTTCAACCGCAGGTATCCAAGCGTCGGAATTGCAGTCAGCGTCTCGATGTAGCAGTTACGCCCGGGCGCAGCCTCGAAAGACGCTGCGCCCTGAATTATTCCTAATAAGGAGAGCAAATGATTGGAACGGTATTGATCGTGATCTTGATCTTGGCACTTTTGGGAGTCTTGCCGCGATGGTCGCACAGCCGAAGCTGGGGTTACGGTCCGACCAGTGGAGTGGGACTGGCTCTTTTCATCGTTGTCATCCTCCTGGTTCTCGGCCGCATTTAATCGCCCCGCCCCCTTAGGTCTGAATAGCGGCCATATCCCGTGATGGTCGGGAATGGCCCGCTAATCTCAAATTTCCGCATTCTTGTGTACCCGGTAGAGCTGAATGAGCGTGAAGACGAGTGTCGCCAGTACGAGCCAAGCGAACCAGTCTCCTAACAGCATGTAAAGGGTAGAGTCGTGTGCGACGCGGATGTCCGCTATCAGCGTTGCGAAGGGTGCAGAGTCGCTCTGGGCCTCAGCCAAGATGCGGCCGCGATCGTCGCTCACGGTCAGGTAGCCCTGTTTGGCCGCGCGCGCAATGCTGAAGCCATCTTCGACTCCGCGCATGATAGACATATGGCCGTGGTACCGCCGGTCCAAGACGAAATCCCACGCAGGCACAAGCATGAGGCCCGCTCCCGCTTCGCCGTACTGCCGGGACAGGTGGGTGAAATCCATATCCTTGCAAATCTCTACTCCCCATGTCCCTGAAGACTCGCGCAAGAAGGTCAACGTCGCGCCCGGTTTCAAATTAGATTCAAAAGGCGGCAGCATGTGGTGCTTGTCGTAGCTCTGCACTCCCGTTCCCGGCGTATACACGAGCGCCTCGTTGTACTTCAACGGCGGGGATACGCGGATGAGACCCACTACGATTTGGGATTTAGTCTTGTCGGCCAGTGATTGAAAAAGGGCATCGGTCTCTCTAGTATCAGGATCGACGGCCACGCCCAGTTTCTCCGGCAACACGATCACCTGCGCACCCTGGGCAGCAATCTTCTCGACTTCGGCGGCATATTCACGGAACAGCCGCGACGTGTCGAGACCCTCATGCGCCACGTCCACGTCGCCGGGCTGGTCTGACGCGATGAGTCCCACCCTTACTTTTTGGCCGAGCGATGGCTGTGCGAGACGCACCGCCCCAAAGACAACGACCACCACGGTCGTTCCCAGCATCGCGCCAAGAATGCGCACCGATGCCTTCGGCGCCGTAGTGCGGAGATGCAGACTAATCGCGAGTGCGGACGAAAATGACAACACCAGAAAACTTATGCCCCACGGTCCAGTGACAGAGGCTAACTGCAGGACAGGCAGGAAGTTCAGCTGTGAATAGGAAAGGCTCACCGCCGTGCCGTGCGGAGAAATAAGGTTGAACAAATATTCGAAGCAGACCCACACTGCGGGGAAGGCGAGCAACGCGCTCCACCAAGCGCCTCGCTTCAACAGGGCACGGAAGAGCAATACTGCGAACGTGAACACCAGCGCGGGAACCGCAAGGATTTCCACGCGGATCGCTAGCGGAATATGCAGTAGCGCGCTGAAGTAATGCCACAAGTTAAGGCTGCCCAGGAGCCACGAGAGGAATGCTGTGAGAGCTGTGCTCCACCAGGAACTGCGGAAGGCGAAAAGCAGTACCGGGAGCGGTGCCAACCAGAGCAACGGCCACCTGGGGTAAAGACCGGTTCCGAACCAGACCAGTACCGCGGTGCACGCCACAGCAATGATTGCAGGAACGGTGCGTCGATAGTCAGTCGCGAATGCCATCGATATATCTCCTGAAGGATCTCCGGTACAACGCTTGAAAACGAGCGCGCGACAATTCCAGGCGTCCGCCCAAATACAGCATGATGAGCCCGTGGGACAAGGCGCCCATTTCAAAGACGATCTCCCACGCGTCATCCTCACGGAAATGTCCTGATTTCATGCCTTCCTCCACAACCTGAACCATCAGATTGGCGGTGGGCGAACGGCCGGCCTTGAAGTCCCGCGGGTAGCGGCGAGCACCTTCTCGCGGCTTGAGAAACATAAGTTCGAAGAGACGTGGGTTTTTGAAGGCGTGTTCCAGATAAACTTCCGCCATCTCTGTGAGCCGTTCGTCGATGGTTCCGGAAAAACGCCTGCGCGCCAGTTGGGATGCTAACTGCTTGAATCCCTCATCCGCCAAGGCGTTCAGGAGTGCGCTTCTATCCGGGTAGTGGCGATAGATCGCCATGGCAGTGATGCCTACGGCTCCGGCTACCCGGCGCATGGTCACGGCCTCCGCGCCCTCCCTGTCCAGCAGGCGGCGGGCCGCGATGGTAATTTTGGCGGCGGTGGATTTAGCATCCATGTATACAGTGTATACACACGAACGCGAATTTGCCAAGTTCTCCCAATTCCGCTCTCTGCTAAACTACGCGGCAATGGAACATTTCTTATGCGAATCCTTTGTTTAGTGCTGCTGATGGCAACGCTCGGAGCCGCTCAAGAGGTCATCCCTCTTCCCACCGCAACGGGGACTAACTCGACTCAGGAGAACTATCCGGAAAAAGAGTACTTCTCGAAAATCTGGGGCACGGAACTCGTCACCAACGTGACCAAGCCCAGCCTGACCGTTTTCAAACCGGCTCCGGAGTTGAGAAACGGCGCCGCAATCGTGATCTGCCCAGGCGGCAGCTTTGTGGCTCTCGCCATCAAAGGCGAGGCCGAGGATGTTGCCAAGTACATGGCTGCGAAAGGCGTGACCGCGTTTGTGCTGAAGTACCGACTGGCGCACACCGGCGACGACGCAATACAGGAATTTAACGACATGCTGAAAGACGGGCAGAAGCTTCGGGAGATGTTGGGAAAAACGGTTCCTCTCGCTGTAGCCGATGGGTTAGCGGCCGTCACCTACGTTCGACAGCACGCGTCGGAATTGGGAGTTTCTCCAGACCGCGTCGGCATCATCGGATTCTCCTCTGGTGGAGCAGTCACCGCCGGAGTCGCCTTTCATTACCTGCGTGAAAGCCGGCCCGCCTTTGTGGCTCCGATTTATGCGCCCGCGTTAGGGTTCAAGAAAGATGATGCGGTCCCCGCGGACGCGCCGCCCATGTTCGTGGCTGCTGCCACCGACGACGAACTTGGACTCGCGCCGGTAAGCGTGTTCTTGTATGACAAGTGGATCGACGCTCACAAATCGGCCGAACTGCACATCTATTCCAAAGGCGGCCACGGCTTCGCAATGCGAAAGCAAAACCTGCCCGTGGATCACTGGATAGACAGGTTCACCGACTGGATGGAGTTACAGGGATGGTTGCGAAAGTGACTATTGCGAATCCGACCTGGCAGAGCATCCTCATCCTATACTGGAAAGAAATGGAAATCCGGGAGGCACGCGCTGTTTGTGTGCCCGGCCTCCTTTAAGAGGACTTCATGGCCGCACTGATTGATGCTATTAACGTCAAACGTAAGACGTTGTTTGAACTTGAAAACACTCCTTTCTCTTGCCTGGAAGCAGAAGTGAACACTCCGACCGCTCGTGGCGGCCAGACCCTGGTTCGCCTGAAGATGCGCAACCTGCTCACGAATGCAGTCTTTGAGAAGACATTCAAGGCAAGCGACAAATTCAAGGAGCCGGACCTGCAGTCGGTGCAGGCTTCCTATCTGTACACCGATGGAGACGGTTCTCATTTTCTGGACCAGGAAAGCTACGAGACCGTCACCTTGAACGATCAGATGGTCGGGGACGCATTGGACTTCCTGATCGAAGGCGCATTGATTGAGCTGCGCAAGTTCAACGGCAATCCCATTGGATTAGAGCTGCCAATATTCGTTGAGCTGGGAGTTGCCTATACGGAACCCGCGGTTCGCGGCGACTCGTCGGGCGGCGGGACCAAGCCAGCCCGGTTGGAGACAGGCCTGGAAATCCGCGTTCCACTCTTCATCAAAGAGGGAGAAAAGGTGAAGGTGTCCACGGAGAGCAGGGAGTTTGCGGGGAGGGCGTGAGTCGGTTGCGGCTCGGCGTCAATCCGTGAACGGGCTCTCACTCTTCTCTCTTGGCGAGATTGAATGCTTCCCGCAAGAACGAAATGATTGAGCGCAGGTCTTCGGCCGTCCGGACCAGGGCGACGTGGGAGACTCGGTTGCCGCTCTGCCCGACTTTAATGAAGCAGGGTGCATCCGCTCTGCGACCGAGGTGAATCACGACGCGTAGTGCATCTTTCATTACCGTCAAGTCCGCAAAAATGCGCGTCGTCCGGAACAGCGCGTATCGATCACGAGTGACCACCTCGACTTCGCCAAAGCCCTTTACGGTGCTCTCGAGTTTTCGGTACAGATCGGCAAGTGCCTCTGGCCTGCCCTTTAGCAAGGTGGCAGAGTTGCCTACCCCGCAAGCGTGACGTTGATTAACCTGACGAAACGTCCGATCACATTGCGGGCATTCCCAGGTCATAAGGTCTGTGATATCCGGCACACTCGCATCTGTCAATGTTTGCGTCTACAGGTTCATAATTCTTGCCGGCGTAGTTGAGGTATGCAGTCAGGGGTATACGGAGGAACCAAATGTCGACTTTTACTGCCCGCCCGTCCGACGTTGCAACGCTCGATTCCATCTTGCACGCACTCTACGAGGTTCTTTCGGGACCCGCCCGTCAGCAGCGCGATTGGGACAGATTTCGATCTCTCTTCCCAGCGGAAGGACGTCTCATTCCCATAGTCACCGTCGGCGGTGAGGCGCGGCCGCGTTTTCTCAGTCCTGACGATTTCATTCGCCGCGTTGAGCCGATATTCGCAACCGAAGATTTCTGGGAGCGGGAATCGAGCCGTCAGACCGAGACCTTCGGCCACATCGCACACGTAGTGAGCTCTTATGACTCTCTTCGCAGCCTGAACGACGTGCCCTTTGAGCATGGCACGAATAGTATCCAGCTCTTGAATGATGGTTCCCGCTGGTGGATCATCAGCGTCATGTGGAATACTCCCCGCAACGCGTAGCCTTACCCGCATTACGGTCTGAAAACAATTAGTTCATCGCTCCAAGCCCGTGTTTTGTTCGGCACTGCTTGCAGTAGGTGGGAGGTTCCGTGTTGTCCACGTGATGGCACACTGGCTTCAGTGTGGTCAGGTAGGCAAAGATTGCTTTCAGGTCATCGTCTGTCAGGTTTCGAAAGAAGGCCCAGGGCATGATGTTCGATAGGGGGCGCGGCCTGAAACCTCCATTGCGAATGACGTCGATGAACATCAATTCGTCGAAGTAAGAGATGCCGGACGCATCCGGCGTGAGGTTGAGAGCATTTACCGTCACAACTTTCTTTCCGCCTTCCCACTTTCCGACCAGCGGAGCGCCCCCGCCCAGGTACATGCCTGGAAGAGGATTGCCTTTTTCGTCGGTGGGGGTATGGCAGGCATCACAGTGTCCAGCGGTGACAAGGTACTCTCCGTATTTCACGCGGTTCGAACGGTCTGGTTCGGGAACGTATGGCGCAGGAGGCAAGGACTGGAATGCGTTCTTGAGTGGTCCAACCAAGACGGTCTTGGGACGCTTGATGTGCACGGGCGCAACCGATCTTTCATACACAATCACCGATGCCAGATCTTCGTCAGACAAATTGCGAAAGTAAGAATAAGGCATTAAGGGAAACAGAACCCGGCCATCGTGACCGATTCCTTGGCGGAGGGCGCGCACAAAATCAGCGTCTTTCCATGTGCCGGCTCCGTATTCGGGATCGGGTGAAATATTGGGCGCGACGATGCGGTTGTGCTTGGGCAAACCGAGTTCCTCGGCCGAGAAGACGGACCCTCCCAACTTAGTGCTGGGAACGACTTCGAAAGGGCGCTTGGAAAAATCAGTTTCCGAATGGCATGCCGGACACTGCAGAAGTCCCTCTACGAGATATTTGCCGCGCTCCAGCCGCTCCGGGGTACGCGGAATTTGCTCCATGTCGAGCACCGACCCGTTCGTTGTACCTGGCGATTTCGTGTCGGCCTGCGATGCAGGCGAATATCCCCTTCGCAATCAATACCAGGGCAGCAGCCACAACGGCCATCGCGATACGATTTCTAACAGTCAGTTGTCGATTCACCGGCGACCTCGTTGATTGGGTTTCACTTTCGACACAACACCCGCCATAGCACACGAACGCATGTGCTCACCGCCTAACCGCAACAATGTTCAGACTGGCGTCTTGCGAGAAAACAAAGCCGTGCAGAAGGAACTGAAAGGGAAGGAGATTCCAGCCCACACGACCGCTGCGAATGTTATCTCCTGCGGGATTGGAGGTCAAGTGGAGTGAGGAGCCGGTTATTGCCGTCGGGGGTGCGCTGGCGAGGAATGGCTGCGGAAAAATCGCGCCCTTGGCTATGTCAGCGAGATTTTGGGGAACACACGAATGCCGACCAGTGTCTCGTGCGTTCCCCCGGGTCGCGCTCTACCGGCCTGGGCCCGGGCCGGGATCCTGAGCTGTCACATTCACTCCATTCGCCGGAGTGGTTGGCTTCGGGGACTGCACGGGCCTTCCAACCGGCGTTGAATCCAGGCGTTTGTCTGGCTCACGATGGGCAGAGTTCACTGTGTCGGTTCCAGTATTCAGTGGTTTCATGGCAACGACGTGATAAGTCCGCGCTTTGTGATCCTCGTCTGGGATGCTCATGTACAAAAGATCCTTTTTGATCTTGAATTGTCCTTCGTGCCCGATCGGCAGTATGACGGCGTGCTTGGTATCGACTGGCCTGATGTGATATTCCATTTCATCGGTTCGAAGTAAATATTCCGGGCATAATTTTTCATCCGAATTCATGTGTGTCAGTCCGGCCGATGCAAAAACGCTGCCGACTCCTGAAATGCCCTTTTGTTTGGCTCCGCAAGGAACTGCATCCATTCTCTCCAGCATGCCTCGCTGGGGCGGATTCTTCTTGCTCTTGCCCAAGGCGGTCGGGCTCACAGCCAAAAGAACGACAGCGACTGAAACAAGACAGTTCGAGATCTTCATAACACCTCCGTAAGTTGAGTGACTGCGGGCTAGACGAGCGCGGAAGGCCGAGTTGCCCGGCCTTCCGAAACCCCGTCAAGCTCGAATCCTCCGTTCGTCGCTAGTGGTTCTCTTTAGGATTCGGGAGTTTTGAATTCGGTACGACGCTAGGAGCCTTGGTGGGCGGGCCCGTAACTTGTACCGATTTCATAAACGCCTGCGGATCCTGACTCAGCTGCTCCTGCGTTTCGGGATGGTCCTTCAAATAGTCCTGAAGTTCCGGATGCTTTGCCACGAAGTCGCTGTTGTTGGCGAGCGAAGGATCGCGGGTAAGGTCATTGGCGACATTCGGGTGGCCATGGAGAAATTCTCCAAAGCTGGCGGTGTCGTTGCGTCCGTCACGATCGCGATCTCCGAATTGATTGGTCGCGCCCCGATAGTCACGATCGTGATCGCCAGTACCCGCAGTCGTTCCACGGTAATCCTGGTCGCGATCACGGCTGTCTTCACGCCGATCATAGCGCTCTTCCTGCCGCATGAAGGCGTTGGGATTTGAACGAAGGTCTTCGCGGACTTCTGGATGATCTTCGAGGTAATCCTTAAGCGCCGGATGGGTTCGGACAAATTCCCGGTTGTCTACCAGCGAGGGATCTTTGCGCAGCTGCTCGGCGATCTCGGGATGACGATCGAGGAACCGGTCCATGCTCGCTACTTCTTGGCGATCGTTGTTCCGATCATGATCTCGGTCGCCCTCTCGCGCGTCGTAGCGATCCTCCTGCCGCATGAAGGCATTCGGATTCTCACGTAATTCTTCTCGGACGCGAGGATGGTCCTGGAGATAGTCCTGCAAAGCCGGATGATTTCTGACAAATTCCTTGTTATCGACAAGCGAAGGATCTTTGCGCACTTGTTCGGCTATTTCAGGATGGCTATCCAGGAAGCGATCCATGCTCGCAAGCTCACCCCGCGTAGTGTCGTTGTCATTGTCACGGTTGTATTGGGGTGGCATCGTGACGTGGCCATTGTCCGGCGGCGGCGCTGCCGTCTGTGGATTTACCGGCGCTGTCGTCTGTGCATTTACCGACGGGGTGAGACATAAGAAGCCGGCCAGACTGATCAGAACGAACGGATATTTCGAGTGCAAATGTATTCGCATAAAACCTCCTCCACATTTTGCCGAGCGTAAATTTTGCCCGAAGTGGGAGGTGCAAACCCTATGCCAAACGGCCGGTGAGGTTAAGACTCAGACGATTGCGAGGAAGGAAAGCCTACCGACAAATATCACGCTGAGGGGAGAATCGACACGTTCGAGGAAATTCGACATACACGATCAAGTGTAGGGATTTTCTTTAGTGCAACAAGGGGCACTCGGCCTGCCAGCCTTTTCCGCGGCTGCGTCGCAACTACCCCACCAGCACGGCGCCGCCATTCACGTTGAAGACTTCGCCCGTGATGAAACCGGCGTATCGCGAACACAAAAACAAAATTGGTCCGGCAATCTCTTCCGGAGTTCCCACGCGTCCAAGAGGAATGTTGGCGAAGATTTTGGTGCGCGTCGGTGGATCGTTGAGCGCCGAGGCCGACATATCCGTATCCACCCATCCCGGGGCAACTGCGTTAATGTAAATATGATCGCGCGCGAGTTCGGTCGAAAGACCTTTCACCATGCTGATCAGCGCGCCTTTCGTTGCCGCATAGTCGCAGTGGAAGGCTTCTCCGCGCTGCCCAGCGGTCGAACTGACGAGAACAATGTGGCCTCCACCCTGCTTCTTCATGTTCGCTACCGAATGCTTCACCAGCCCAAACACACTATCGAGGTTAACGGCAATCGTGCGGTGCCATTGCTCTTCGGTCATGCGGTCGATGGGTGCGTCTTCCGGGGGCCAGATGCCGTGGTTCGCGACCAGAATGTCGAGGCGGCCAAAAGCCGAAACTACTTCCGATACCAATTTGCCGGCCGCCTTTGCTGTCGACAAATCGGACTGAACGGCGCGGCAATTTGCGGCGCCGCACCCGTGGACCAGTTCATCGGCCTGCGCCTTGGCGGATTGATAATTGAAGACCACCTTCGCGCCAGATTCAACAAATAAGCGCACCGCCGCGGCGCCGATTCCGCGCGATCCTCCAGTAATCAGGACGACTTTCGACTCCAGGGATAGTTTCATAGGCGCTACAAGTATCGCAGGAAAGGCCGCGGCAACAAATTGCGTTTTTGAATTCGCGGTTACGCCAGGTTACCTAGGAGTTGGGAATACATCCCCAATCTGGACGCGCGTGCCGTCACTACACAAAAATAAAAGGCGGCCAGGATGGCCGCCCAATAAAAACTGAGAACCGATAACTGATCTTACGCTGTCGCCGGACGCTCGCCACCTTTGGCGGGAGACCGTTCCGGTTTCAACACCTGCTGTACACTCTCGTCGGTCTTGGGTGGAAGCGGCTTAAGTGGCGGCAATTCCTGCCCCTCCACAAGCAGCTTAATTTCGACCGCATCCAGTACCTCGCGCTCGATCAATCCCTTCGCGATTTTCTCCAGCGTGTCGCGATTGTTGGACAGGATCTCTTTTGCCGTGGTGTAGCCGGCACTTACCATCTTCTTCACTTCTTCGTCGATCTGGATGGCGGTCGCTTCCGAGTAATCGCGGTGTTGCGCGATCTCACGGCCCAGGAAAATCTGCTCTTCTTTCTTGCCGAAGGTCAGAGGTCCCAAGTCGCTCATGCCCCATTCGCAAACCATCTTGCGCGCCAGTTCGGTGGCCCGCTCTATGTCGTTACCCGCGCCCGTCGACATCTGGTTCAGGAAGATCTCTTCGGCTATTCGTCCGCCCATCAGGATGGCGATCTGCGTGTCGAGATAATTCTTGTAGTAGTTGTGACGGTCATCGACCGGCAACTGCATGGTCAAACCAAGCGCCATGCCGCGCGGAATGATCGTGACTTTATGCACCGGATCGGCGTGCGGCAGCTTCGCCGCGACCAGCGCGTGTCCGGCTTCGTGATAAGCAGTGTTCCGCTTCTCTTCGTCAGTCAGCAGCAGCGACTTGCGCTCGACGCCCATCAGCACTTTGTCCTTGGCGACTTCGAAGTCGTATTGCAGAACAGCCTTGCGATTCTGCCGTGCCGCCGCCAATGCCGCTTCGTTCACCATGTTCGCAAGATCCGCACCGGAGAAGCCGGGTGTACCGCGAGCGAGCACCGAGAGATCGACATCGTCGGCCAATGGAATCTTGCGTGTATGTACGCGCAGAATTTCTTCACGGCCGCGAACATCCGGACGATTCACAACCACCCGGCGGTCAAATCTACCAGGCCGCAACAGCGCCGGATCGAGGACGTCAGGACGGTTGGTCGCAGCCATCAAGATGACGCCGTCGTTCGATTCAAAGCCATCCATTTCGACCAGCAACTGGTTCAGAGTCTGCTCGCGCTCGTCGTGTCCGCCGCCAAGACCAGCGCCGCGGTGACGTCCAACCGCATCGATTTCGTCGATGAAGATGATGCAGGGAGCATTCTTCTTGCCCTGCTCAAACAGATCGCGAACGCGGCTCGCACCCACGCCTACAAACATTTCCACGAAGTCGGAACCGGAGATCGAGAAGAAAGGAACGTTGGCTTCGCCTGCAACAGCGCGCGCCAAAAGGGTCTTACCCGTTCCCGGAGGTCCAACGAGCAGGACGCCCTTCGGAATGCGGCCACCGAGTTTCTGGAATTTCTGCGCTTCACGCAGGAACTCGATAATCTCTCGCAGCTCTTCCTTCGCCTCATCCACGCCAGCCACGTCTTTGAAGGTAATCTTCTTCTGCTGCATGGAGAGCAAGCGAGCCCGGCTCTTGCCAAACGAGAGCGCTTTATTTCCGCCCGTCTGCATCTGCCGGATCATGAAGAACCACAACGCTCCAAGCAGTACCAGCGGCGCCAGATTCAGCAGCCAGCTTGGCCACGAGCCACCACTAATGTCTTTGAAACCATAAGGCACACCCTTTTCGGTGAGCTTTTTGTACATGTCCGGATAATTCGCGGGCACGATGGTGTGAAAGGGGGCGTCGTTCTTGAACTTACCGCGTACTTCCTGGCCAATAAACATCACATCATGGACGTTGCCAGAATCCACTTCGGACAGAAATTCAGAAAACCCGATTTCCTTTTCTTTCTGCCCGGTACTGCCGGTGCGGACCACCTGCCATAGCAGGACAGCCGACACGATAATTACTGCCCAAAATAATACTGTCTTGATCGTCGAATTCACCTGGAACTCCTCTGGATGCAGCCTTTTCCATTCCCCATGAAAAAAATGCCCGTTGGCAACCTTTTATTAGATGCTGACGGCACAAATTCGACTGGCAAAGTCCGCTGTCTCATTCTAGACCTTTTCTTGTAAAAACGGGCAAGCGAGTCATGACAGAAGTTACCCCGAAATTGCGTGTCGAGACGGGTTCGGTCGGTTGGATAAACAACAGATTTGCGGGGCGCACAAGTGTACCGAGCGGCTAGCTCGCTGCCGCTAGATAGGGCAAATTTCGCTCTGTCTGCTCGGGACTTCCTAAGCCATAACCGCATAGGAAAGCGTCGTCCACCAGGAAGCCGAAGTAGTCCGGCTGAAGTGGCACGCGACGCGCCGACTGCCGATCGAGCAAAGTGACCAGCTTCACTGAAGCCGCGCCGCGGGACCGCAGATTGCTCATCAGAAATTCGCTGGTAACACCCGAATGCACCAGGCCTTCGACGAGCAGTATGTGCTTGCCTTCGATCGCGAGTTCGTGACTGAAATAAATCTCCAGGACCGGCGCCTCGCCCTCTTTCGACTGCTTGTAACGAGGTTTGATGAAAGTGCAGACCATCGGCACGTCGACTGCCCGCGCCAGGTCGGCCATGAACATAAAGCTGTTTTCCAGAATGCCTAGGGCGATGATGGACTGGCCGCGGTAGTCGTCAGAGATCTGGCGGCCCAGCTCTCGAACTCTCTTCTGAATTTGGTCAGCCGAAATAATTTGGCGCAAAGCGCCCTTCGACGAAGTGGTCATGGCGCAACAAGAATAGCACTAGCATGGCGCAGGAACGGGATACGAATTGCACTGACAGGTCGCACGGCTACGTCGCACGGCTAAGGACCAGTAACTTCGCGGATCCAGATCGCCTTTTGCCCGCGCGGGCGCAGTGCTTCCGGAGCAGCAAATCCCTTCATCCACACGATACCGGTCTCTGAGACGGCCACCGGCCATAGTTTCTTTTCCGCGCCCGACAGATGCCGGTCGGAGAGGACCTCCTTTACTTTTCTTTCTGCCGCTGTGTGAGCGGGCCAATACCGGTCCCCCGCGCGCCAGTTGCGAATGGCGAGGTTCGCCCCCACATGTTCTGGCATCAAGCAGCCCGTCGCGCTCCTTGTCGGGAACGCTTCTCCACATCGACAACTCGCGCCTCGATGCCGTGCTCTCAGTTCCGGAACCGTAATTTCACCAGGCACATTTAACGTGTACTGATAGTCGTCCAGCCTCGCGGAGTTCCCGCTCGAGAACCAGTTCATTTCGCCCTCGCCGGACGCTTTTTGGACGGGCGCTGCTTCGGCGATCAGTTCGTGCCCTCCGCCTTGTTCCCCTCGCCGCCATAAGCCTCCGCCGCACCCGGCAACTCGATCTTCTTACCCTGCCGCTCCACGCGCCAGGTCCAAAATTTCTTCGATCAGCCGGAACGAAATGCCCACTTCCGGAGCATTCCCCTCAATCCATGCCCGAACCATCCGACGCGCCAGAGCCAAAGGAAGCGCCAGCAGAGGCTTCCACCTCGAGAGTCGACTCCGGTCCAGTTCCGGCACCGCTTCTCGCGTCCGCCATCAGGACGCGCCTTGCACAGAGCAATGAATACTGAGTACCGGGTACTGCGCCTTGGATACTGACGGCCCACTCCTCCTCCGCACGCGCAATCTCGGCCAGCTCCGCCATGTGCTCAATGGCTCGCTCCCCAAATTCTGCGGCAATCAGTGGCAGAAGCCGCTGCCGTATCCGGTTTCTCGTGAACGACAGATTCTCGTTGGAGGAATCTTCCCGCCATCCCTGCCGTTGCGCTTGCAAGTAGTCCCTCAGTTCAGCACGCCGGACACTCAGGAGCGGCCGCACAACCTCGCGGACACCTTGCCCACGCTCTCCAAGAGCGAGACGCGGATGCACCCCTGCGAGCCCGCGAACTCCCGGTACCCGAAAAATACGAAGCAGCACTGTCTCGGCCTGATCGTCGAGTGTGTGCGCGGTCGCAATCTTGTGACGTTACCCTTACGCGCCAACTCGCGAAAGAAGTCATAGCGCAACTTACGTGCTTTTGCTTCAAGGCCCGCAACGGGTCGGGCGTCCGGTTCAGCGGTTAATCGAACGCCACCGAGCGGAAGATTTGCGAAATGACATTCCAGTCCACGCGCCTTTGCAAGCTCTGCTACGAAGCGCTCATCTTCGTCTGACTCTGCACCTCGCAGCTTGTGGTTCACATGCGCGACCGACAGCACGATTCCGAGCTCTCCCCTGAGCTCATCCAGCAAAAGGAGAAGGGCTACGGAGTCGGCGCCACCCGAAACTGCCGCCGCCACACGATCCCCCGGGCGCAGCAATTCCTGTTTCCGAATTGTCTGTAGTAATTTCTGGGAAAGTTCGCGCATTGGGTGAAATGGTACAGGAAGTTGGCTGCGGAAGATCCCTGTAGCAGGCAGCTGCGGGCAGAGGAAAGTGCGCGGCCAGTGGCCATGGGCAATTAAGAATGCTATTATCGCCATCCGTAAGTGGGGCACGTGTCGTACCTTGATGTGGGGTACGCACAACGAAGCGCTATGCATTGCAGCAATGCAAAATTCTGGATCGCCAGAATTCTTCTGGTGGTGATGTCCATCCCGGCATTCGGGCCGCTGGCGCTTGCCGCCCAGCCCCATGAAGGGATGCACTGCGTGCGGAAGTCGCTCCATTCGGGCGCCGCGCGGCCAGTAATGCACTGTCACCATGACATGGCGCACATGGACGCGTCAGAGCCTGTCTCAGAGACCTCTTTTCGCGCTCTTGATAGCTGCTGCGCGAATCACGATTGCTGCCAGGGAGCGGTCACATCCGAGTGGGCACATCCAGCCGCGCCTCATGTCCCCAGCCTCTCTCTCCTGGTTGAATCCGCCTCCGCTCTGCGTTCGGAGGTCGCGCCTTCTTTCTTATTCGGCGGGCCTGACTCTGCCCGCGCTCCGCCCCGCGCCTAGCCATCCACTCTGCTCATTCACGAATAGGCGGTTGTCCTGTGGCCGAGCCCGCGTGATTTCATGCGACTTACGCGGCCCTCAAGGACCATGCTTCCTCGACGCTACACAAATTCGTGGTTGCGCCGTGAGATCCATGCTCGCCGTTCGCAACGGTTCAAGAACGGCCATGACAAGTTATTAGACGACTTCGAGCAAGAGGGCTGAAAAGGAAAACAATGACGCGCCCCAAAGTAATTTTGTGTAGGGCACTGTACATCGCAGTTTTCTGCGCTGCCACGGCCGCGTTCGCCGATGTCTATGGCGCTCTCCGCGGAATCGTCCATGATCCGCAGCACCGCCCGGTTGAAAACGCGATGGTGATGCTCAAATCGAAATCGTCCGAGTGGGCGAAGAGCGTTACGACGAACTCTACCGGAGAATTTCAGTTCAATGCTGTCCCGCTCGGAGAGTACTCAGTGAGCGTTGCGGGCGTTGGGTTCGCGCAAGCGGCGCAGAATGTCACTGTAATTTCAGGCACCGTTCCTGTCGTTCATTTCCAGCTAAAGGTAGCCTCTGCGAGTGAGCAGGTCACTGTGTCTGATACGGCCGCGGTCGCTCCTACCGATAGCGCGACGCCTACAACGTTGATCAGTAGCGTCGAGATCAAACGCACTCCTGGAGCTGACCGCACGAACAGCCTCGCCATGATCACGAATTATGTTCCGGGAGCGTATGTCACCCACGACCAGCTTCACATGCGCGGCGGTCACCAGACGACCTGGCTGCTCGATGGCATTCCTGTGATTAACACCGCGATTGCACAAAATCTCGGCCCGCAGTTCGATCCGAAAGACATGGACTACCTTGAAGTCAACCGCGGCAGTTATGGCGCAGAATTTGGCGACCGCACCTATGGGGAGTTCAACGTGGTCCCGCGCACAGGGTTTGAGCGCAATAACCAGGGCGAGCTTGTTCTGAGCGCCGGCAATTTCTATCAGACGAATGACGCGCTAAGCTTCGGCAGTCATACGGAGCGCTTCGCCTACTATGCCAGCGTCAGTGCCAATCGCAGCAATCTTGGACTCCAGCCTCCGGTGGCACAGGTGGTTCATGATGCCGTCAATGGCGTAGGCGGCTTCGGATCGTTCATTTTCAACCTGAGACCCTCCGATCAATTGCGCCTTATGACTTCGGCGCGGCGGGACTACTTCCAGATCCCTTACGATCCATTTCCGAATGACTTTGAGAATTCGAATCCTAACGGATATGCCAGTATCGGACTGCGCGACGCCCAGCGTGAGGCAGATGCCGGAGTCAACTTTTCGTGGGTCCACACCTTCAACACCCACCTGATGACGACCGTCTCGCCCTTTTACCACTACAACCGCGGGGATTATTCCAGCAGCCCTTCGGATGACCCGGTTGGCACCACCGAAAACCGCAGCTCAAGTTTTGTCGGAGGCCAGGGAACTTTCGCGGCCAACTACAAGCGCAATGATCTTCAGGTCGGGTTCGTCAGCTTCTACCAGCGCGATTCTCAACTTTTTGGCGCCACGTTCAATCCGCCGGAACAACCGCAGTGCATTACCCCTGCCAATCCAACGGGCATCTGCACGCCATTTACCGATTCCGAACGTCCCACCGCGAACCTTGAGACTTTTTATATCGACGATAAGTTCAAACCTTTTTCGTGGCTCATGCTCTCGGCTGGAATGCGCCCGACGCGCTTCGCCGAAGGCAATTTCTCGGCGAACTCTGCCACGGCTCCGATCTCAGAATCGGCCATTAGCCCTCGCTTCGGGGCCACAGTCACGATCCCGCGCGTTCGCTGGACCTTCCGTGCGTTCTACGGCCACTACTATCAGGCGCCACCGCTTGAAACCGTGTCGGGGCCAATTATCAATTTCTGTGGGAACAATAATTGTTCATTTATTCCGCTGCACGGCGAGCACGATGAAGAACGCCAATTTGGTGTGAGCATTCCATACCGTGGATGGAATCTTGATATCGACACTTTCAAGACCAATGCTGGGAATTTTCTCGACCACAACAATATCGGAGCTTCCAATATTTTCTTCCCAGTCACCATCCAACATGCGGTGGTGCGGGCGTGGGAAACAACCGTTCGCTCTCCGCGCCTTGCGAACCGCGCCCAGCTCCATCTTGCTTATTCGAACCAGATCGCGGAAGGCAATGGCGTTCTCACGGGAGGCTTGACGGGCGATTCCAGTTCCTCGGGGTTGAGCCCGCTCGACCACGACCAGCGCAACACGCTCAATGTCGGCGCCGACGTTACCCTGCCCTGGCGTTCCTATGCGTCAACCAATGTTTATTACGGTTCAGGATTTACGAATGGAGAGGCCGGGATCGCGGGCCAGCCCTATCAGGGCGCATATCTTCCCGCGCACACGACCTTCGACATTTCAGCGGGCAAAGATTTTGGCGAACGTTTTACCGCTTCTCTGACGGTTCTCAACGTGGCGAACCACCGCGTGCTCTATGACAACAGCCTTACCTATGGTGGATACCACTGGAACCTGCCAAGGGAAATCTACGTTCAATTCCGCTTTCGCTTTCATTATTGAAAGCATGCTGATATGCGAGGTTAGTGCTGAGAAGCGTACTGATGGCTGACAGCTGATCGCTGATGGCTAAAAAACAAATGCGGCCCGGGCCAGCCACCCAAGCCGCATTGTTATCGCGGATGCTTCTACTGCCGTCTTTCGCCAGAAACGAAAGACAATCGCGCAACTGCACTCCGAGGAGTGCGATGCAGCGAGGCCCACCTGAAGTTCGCACTCCAGGCTTGCAATTCAGCGTTTCCATTCCGCCTTACGGAGGATTTCGGAGGAGGCCGCAACGCCCGGGCACCAGTTCACTGGACATGAACCGGAATTCCCCCGGCGATTCACCCTCGAGAAAATCGCCGGCAACGCTGAACTCAGGTCGGCAGCGCTTAGAAACATTCTCGCGCTTTGACTGGATAGCACTTTGCCCGAGACTCTCCGCTGGCGCAATCGCAAACTTGACCTCTCTTGTGCAGAAGCTGTGGAGCAGGATAGGTTCCTGTGGAAAGGACCGGAAAAGTAGGGTGAAAATTCATCGGCTAGCGAAAACCGGTGTCGTTCCGCGGCCGTGTTCTGCTGCTTAAACCCTCCAGCGTGCTCGCTCCTCGTCGCGGGTCTACAATAACGCCGATGATTGCGCATCTTCGAGGGACCCTGCTGGCGAAGCATCCGAATCAGGCGATTGTGGAAACCCATGGCGTCGGCTATGACGTCACGATTAGCGTGCCGACGTTTTCGGAGATGCCTTCCGCAGGAAGCGAAGTTGCACTGCACATTCACACGCATGTGCGTGAAGATGCACTGAGCCTTTACGGATTCTTTCGCCTGGCAGAGAAACACCTTTTTGAAAAGCTGCTGACGGTGAGCGGCATCGGCCCGAAGCTGGCCATCACAATTTTGAGTGGCATGCCGGCCGACGAAATGGTGACAGCGATTCGCGGCGGAGACCTGGCACGTCTCACACGCATTCCCGGCATTGGTAAGAAAACCGCCGAGCGGATGGTGCTCGAACTTCGTGACAAACTCCCGGCGACCACTGGCGCGGCCGAGGTGAGTGCGACGGCGGCGACCCCGATGGAGGAAGATGTAATCTCGGCGCTCGTCAATCTCGGGTATCAGCGACCGTCTGCTGAAAAAGCTCTGCTGGCTGCGCGAGGGTCGAGCGCGGCTGGGGCGCGGGGCACACAGACATTTGACGCATTGTTTCGAAACGCGCTTGGCGCCCTTTCAAAATGATGTGGTGACCATGTCATCCTGAGAGAAGCGAAGGATCGATGTACGCTTTTCGGCGCCCCCGGAGGATCTGTGCTCAAGCGGTTCGCTTCTATCGCCGTAGTTATTGTCTGCATCGCGATGGCATTTTTTGCCGAGATTCCAGGTCTCGTGGATGATCGCGAGAACAAAGTCATCCGCACGAAAACACCCTATAAACCATCCGACCGCGCCCTTGCGCTGCATCAACAACTCATCGTCGCCGACCTACACGCCGACTCGCTTTTGTGGGGCCGCGACCTTCTGGAGCGCAGTACTTCCGGCCACGTCGACATTCCGCGGCTCGCGGACGGCAACGTTGCCTTGCAGGTCTTCTCGCTTCCAACCAAGAGTCCGCATGGCTTAAACATCGAAAGCAACGAAGATAAGAACGACGACATTTTCTGGCTGGCGGTGGTCAATCGCTGGCCGCTTGCAACCTGGAAAAGTCTTACGCAGCGGGCGTTGTACCATGCGCGGCGTCTTCATCAGTTCGCAGGCGGGTCCAAGGCAGGCTTCGTAGTCGTGGAAAGCTCCGCTGATCTCTCGAATTATCTCGAGCGGCGCCGCAGCAACGGTCGGCTCACCGCTGGGCTACTTTCAATTGAAGGTGCGCACGCACTGGATGGAAATCTGTCAAATCTCGATCTGCTGTACCGCGCCGGATATCGCATGATGTCGCCCAGCCATTTCTTCGACAATGACATTGGAGGCTCTGCCGCCGGCGCCCACAAGATCGGCCTCACGGAAAAAGGCCGGGAGTGGGTTCGCCAGATGGAAGCACGCCATATGATCATTGATCTCGCGCACGCTTCACCGCGCACCATGGATGACGTTTTGGCGGTGGCGACCCGCCCGCTCGTGGTTTCACATACCGGCGTGAAGGGAACCTGCGACAACAACCGCAATCTCACGGACGATCAGATCCGCGCCATCGCGGCCAAGGGAGGATTGATCGGAATCGGATATTGGGATACGGCGACTTGCGGCACCGACGCGCGTGCCATCGTGAACGCGATGCGCTATGTGTCCGATCGCGTTGGCGTCGAACACGTCGCCCTCGGATCTGATTTCGATGGAGCGGTTACCGAACCGTTTGATACGACCGGGCTGGTGCAAATTACTGGAGCGATGCTGGACGCAGGTTATTCCGAACCCGAGATTCGCATGATCATGGGCGACAACGTCATCAAATTCTTGAAAGAGAATTTACCGCCGAACTGAAGTTGGGGAGGATCGAACTTGGTCGGTCAGTCCGACGCTCGGGTCGGAACCCTAGTTCCCTACGAATCGCAGATACAAGTCACGATCTTTGCGGCACGCTTCCGCCATCTGCTTGACCTTGTTCCAGGCGTCCATCTGGGACTCGTCACGCACCCGATCTTTTGCGCGCTCCCATTCGTTAAGGAACGCTTCCATCTGCATGTGGTTGAAGACAGTCTTGCCGAAAGGATCGACGCCGCTAAGAAGTACGAATTCGGGCCCGCTGGCGCCCGGGAGCACCCCGTTCAAAATCACCCATTCGCTACGTTCACCGAGGTCATCTTCAAGCTTTACTACCAACGACATCGCAATCCTCGCAATTAGGGCTGGCCGAAATGTAACAGTGTCCGGTCAAGTTTCCAAGCGCGGCGGATACCGAAAGTAACTGCCGAGAAAGACTAGTGGTCGGCGGATAAGCGCATCGCGCTTGCTCTTGTTGTGATGCTACTTTGGACTTCGGCGTCGCTCGCGACCATCTCGGAACGATTAGCGGCTGCCCCGGAGTGCCAACCCGTTCGTTGTAACATCAAGAAGCATGTCATTTGTGCCCAATCCCGTTCAGCACACGAGCTCCCGGCTTGCTTGAGTTCGAGACCCTGCGCGAACTGCTGGCCGGCTATGCCTCTTCGCCGCTAGGCCAGCGAAAAATCGCTGAGCTTCGCCCCTCCCTCAATCGCGGCTGGATTGAAACCCAGCAAACGCTCACTTCCGAGATCCGTGAGTACCGGCGAGTCGGCGGGAGATTCGAATTCGCCGGACTTCCTGAAGTTGATACCCTGCTCGAAAAGTCGCGCATCTCGGGTGCGGCTCTGGAAACGACCGAGATTCGCGACATCGTGCTCGTCGCCGACCGGGCGGCAGAGTGGACCGAGATTGTGCGTCAGCCTCCCGCCGCCATGCGTTCCTCGTGGTCGGCTGTCGTCGCGCTATCCGCTGGCATTGGCGACTTCTCGAGCTTCCTTCGCGCATTTCGCAACAAAATCTTGCCCGATGGCACGCTCGATGATCGCGCTTCTCCTGAATTGAGCCGCGTCCGGCGCGAGATTGAAAAACAAAAGCGGCAGATTCAGGAATCGCTCCGCGGACATCTGCGCAAACTGGCAGAGGGGGGCACCGTACAGGATGAACTCGTCACCATCCGCGGCGAGCGTTTCGTCATCCCAGTCAAAGTTGAGCAGAAGCGGCGCGTGCCCGGAGTGGTGCATGGAGCCAGTTCCAGCGGACAAACTGTATTTGTCGAGCCACTCGAGACGATCGAGCAGAACAACGAACTGGTCCGTCTGATCGATGAAGAACTGGCCGAAGTGCATCGCATTCTGCTGGAGATGACGCGCCAGATTGGGGAAAACGCGGGGGCGATTCTGGCAGCGGCTGAAGTGCTGGGCGAATTGGAGTTGCAGTTCGCCAAGGCCCGTTTTGCCGAGGATTACAACTGCGTGGCGGTGACGATCTCAACGGCAGCAGCGGCAGACCAAAAAGGAGCGGACCTCGCCTCCACTCTCGTTCTGCACCGCGCTCGCCATCCGCTGCTTGAGCGAAATCTGAAGCAAAAGAAAATCGCGATTGTTCCCGTTTCGATCGAACTCGAAGGAGAGCGGCGGCAGCTCGTCATCACCGGCCCGAATACTGGCGGCAAAACCGTTACGCTGAAAACTCTTGGGCTGCTGGCGCTGATGGCGCAATCGGGCATGCCTGTTCCGGCCGACCGCGCCGACTTCCCTATCTTCGACGCCATCCTCGCCGACATTGGCGACTATCAATCGATCGAGCAGAACCTCTCGACGTTCTCGGCCCACGTCACCAACATCGATTTCATTTCCCGCACCGCTACGGCAAATTCGCTCGTGCTGCTCGATGAGCTGGGCTCGGCCACCGATCCGGAAGAAGGCGCGGCGCTCGCGGTCGCAATCGCCGAACACTTTCGCAAGATTGGATCGATGATTGTGATTTCGACCCACCACACGTCGCTCAAGGTCTACGGTGCGAATACCCCTGGAGTCGTGAACGCTTCCGTCGGGTTCGACGAAGCCACGCTGCAGCCGACCTATGAATTGAAGATCGGGGTGCCCGGAGCGTCCGCCGGAATTAATATTGCGCGCCGTCTGGGGCTGAATCCGACCATCATTGAATCGGCCCACTCGCGGCTTGGCACGCAAACCCAGGATGTCGCCCGCTTCCTCGACAAGCTTCATGCGGAACTGCGCACCGTGGAAGGCGAACGCTCGCGCATTAAGACTCGCGAGCAGGAACTCGAGCGCGAGAAGTCTCAACTGGCCAATGAGGGCCGCAAAGGAGCAGCAAGCCAAGATTCGCGAGATGGAGAATAAGCTGGAGACTCTGTTCCGCGATTTTGAATACCATGCCCGCGAAGTCATCAACGCTTTGCAGGATCGCGCCGCCGCTCAGAAGCTATCCAAAGAAGCGGACCGGCGGATCGCCAAGTTGCGCCGCGAATTTCGCGAGCAGGTGGACTCCACGATCGTTGCCCATGCCACCGGAGCCGACCGCGGCGATCCCAACGCGCAGCCCACGCTTGTAAAGCACGTCTCCGAAGGAGACACGGTGAAGCTCAAGTCCATGGGGCGAGCCGCAGTCGTGAAGAAAAAAGTTGGCGACAATCACTTCGACGTCGAAATCGGATCGATGAAGATGCGCATCTCGCGCGAAGACATCGCCGAGGTCCAACAGCGCGCTGGCGATTCGCCAGTCGAGGCAGCAAGGGCAAAGGGCATTAAGGTTTCGTTGCAAAGCGATCCCGGTAGCGGGATGCCGAGCGAGATCAATGTGATTGGCCGCACCGTGGATGAAGCCACAAGCGAAGTGGAAAAATTTGTGGACCACGCCTTTCTGGCCGGAATGCCTCGGGTACGAATCGTTCATGGTAGTGGCATGGGAATTCTGCGGAAGGCCCTCCGCGAGTATTTGAAGAAACATCCGCATGTCGAATCAGTGGCGGAGGCCCCACAAAATGAGGGCGGTGGGGGAGCTACGTTAGTGGAGTTGCGGGTCTGACGACAAGCTGTTTTTCCTCAAGAAAAGCTGTATTCCACATTTTTCCCACAGGTTATCGAAATCTCGGGTAGGTCGATCAACCTTTGTGCTTTAAGAAGGTCACCGGCAAGCTCGATAATGGTTCACCTGAGCTCCCATGACCTCTTCCGACAACTTCAAAGAGACCCTCAAGCAGCAGGCGGACATCGTTCGCATCGTTGGGGATTACGTCAAATTGCGGAAAGCGGGCGCGCAGAATTTTTCGGGACTCTGTCCGTTTCACAGCGAAAAGACCGCATCATTCTCGGTACACGCCACGCGCCAGTTCTATCACTGCTTCGGGTGCGGAGCTTCGGGCGACGTCTTCAGCTTCGTCCAGAAAGTAGAGAACGTAAGCTTTCCGGAGGCAGTGCGACTGATTGCGCAGAAGCTCGGCGTGCCGATGCCGAAAGTCGCTTTTTCCAGCCCCGCAGAGGCCAAAGAAGCCCACTTGCGTGGGGCGCTGCTGGATATTCACGATCGAGCCACCGCATTTTTCCAGCAATGCCTGCGGCGGCCCGAGGGCGCGCATGCCCGCGAATACCTCAAGGGACGCGGCTTAGATGATGAAACGATCGCGCGGTTTCGGATTGGCTACGCCCCCGATTCAGGCTTCCTGCTGCGCGATGCATTGCGAAAAGAATTTGATGAAGAGTTGCTGCGCGAGAGTGGCCTCTTTTCGTGGAAGGAGGAGAGCCGTCAGCCCTCAGCCGGCAGCCATCAGGAAAGGCAAACCCTTCGCTCCCCTAACGACGCCACGGAAAACGACGATAACCGCCAAGGACCTAAAGCCCAGAGCCAAGAGCCTAAAGCCGGCTCTCTCGCCATCTATTCCAAATTCCGCAATCGTGTCATGTTTCCGATCGCGAACGATCAGGGCAAGGTAATTGCCTTCACCGGTCGCACGCTGTCTACGGACGAGAAGGCTGGGCCGAAATACCTCAATTCTCCTGAAACTAAGATTTATTCGAAGTCGCGTGTTCTGTTCAATCTCGACAACGCCAAAGAAGCCATCCGCAAGCTCGATTACACGATCCTGGTCGAAGGCCAGATGGATTGCATTTCCGTCTACGCGGCAGGCTTTCACAATGTTGTCGCCAGCTCAGGTACGGCCTTTACCGAGCTGCAGACGAAGCTCCTCGGACGTTTCTCGAAGAACATCATCGTCAATTTCGATCCTGACACGGCGGGAGCGCGCGCCACTGAGCGCACTTTGGGATTGTTGGTGGAAGAAGAGTTCAACATCCGGGTGCTCACGCTTGAGTCCGGATTCGACCCCGATTTGTTTATCCGGCGCCAGGGTAAGGACGCCTACGGCACCGCACTTAAGAATTCGCAGAAGTATTTCGATTACCTGATCGACCGGGCCCGTGCGCAATTTGGTGTCCGCAATGCCGAAGGCAAGGTGAAAGCCGTCAATCACCTCCTGCCGCATATTCAGCGCGTGCCCAGCCGTATCGTGCGCGACGAACTCGCCATGGAAATCTCGCAGAAGCTGGGCATCGATTCGGCGGTCCTCCGGCAGGAACTCAAACATGCCGCAACGTCTCGCTCGTCCGCTGCGGTAAACTCCCCAGCCGAGGCGCAAGTGACTGGCGCCGAGCGGGTGCTGATTCGTGCCCTGGCCTCCGCCCGCCAGATGCAGGCCGGGGAGCCCCGAATTTCTTCCCGGGAAGGTACGGATGAGGAATTCGATCCCGCTCGGCAAGCCCAATTCGCCCTCGAATCCGAACGACTGCACGAAGGCTTGGCCACCGAATCGCTAATGATTGCGCTGCTTCGGTCCGGCGCAGACACAGCAGATCCGCTGGATCTGGCCCCCACCGACGGCGACCGCCGCCTCTTGGCCTCGATCCTGATGCACGAAGAGGAGGAATTGACGGCGGATACGGTCGAGGGGGCGGTTCGCGCCCTCCGCAGGATTACTCTACGACGACGCCTGGAGGATACTCAGCGCCAACTCCTGCGCACCGGCATTTCGATGGGCGAAAAACAGGCACTTTTACAGGAAAAATTGCGTCTAAAGCGGGCCCTCATGGACCCGTCACTGGCGGACGCGGCGGGCCAGGCCAGTTAGAGAACCCGTTCTGACTTCGTTGGCTGGCAAACGTTCCACGGCCACCCATGGATGCCCGGGCGCCGAACGGAAAGTGCATGGAACTTCATGGCGTTGTTCGCCATCTAACAATTAAGCGGTAAACGAGATACGGCGGTTTCGGGCGCTCGACAAATGGCAGTTGGACATCGCTCGCGCTGGTAGCATCCGCGTTGGCGGTGCTATACTTTTAGGGTTTGTGCGCTCCCGGCACAGCTCCGTAACAACTCCTACCGTTGGAAAAGTTAGGCGTCCGCGGATCGCGGGCGTTCTGAGGACAATCTGTTTTGGCACTTGACGACAAATTTGACGACATAAAAAAGCTGATCGACGCAGGCAAAGAGAAGGGATATCTGACCTATGACCAGGTCAATGACCTTATCCCGCACGATGTGCACTCTCCTGAAGACCTGGAAGATCTGCTAACCACGATCGGGACTCAAGGAATCGATGTACTCGAAAGCTCGAAAGGGCCTTCGACCGATCTGGAAAAAAAATTCGAAGAAGTGGATGAAAGCTCCGAGGACGTCGAACTCGACTTAACCCCCGGCGCTCTGGAAAAAACCAATGACCCCGTCCGCATGTATCTGCGCGAGATGGGAACCGTGCCTCTGCTCACCCGCGAAGGCGAAGTCGAAATCGCCAAGCGCATCGAGCGCGGTCAAAATCGCGTTCTGAAAGCGCTTTCGCGCTCTCCCATCGTGATTCGCGAACTCCTTGCCCTGGGCGAGGACCTCGAAAAAGGCGTCCGCTCCATAAAAGAGCTGGTCACCTTTGACGAGGAAGAAATCACGGAAGAGATTGTCGACAAGCGGCTCAAGGATTTTCTCGGCAAGATTGCAGTGCTCGACAAGGCCTACAAGAAAGTAGCGCCGCTGCAGGAAAAATTTGCCGACGTCAACGCCAAGAAACGTCCGCGCGACCATCGCCGTTATCGCGTCAACCTGGCGCGGGCGATCGTCCGCACGTCGATTGCGGTTCGCAAGCTAGGCTTCACCAACAACGAACGCAAGCGCCTGATCGAGCGGGTCAACCGCACGGTCGATGGCATGCGTTCACTCGACCGCCAGATCCAGAATCTGGAGAAACGCGCCGAGGCAACCCGCAGCGACGAGCAAAAGAAGGAATACAAGAAGCAGGCACGTGCCGTCCGCGGCGAACTCGAAAAACTCGAGGTCGAAGCGGGCCTGTTGTTCCAGGAACTCAAGCGCACACAGCGCGAGATCATCCAGGGCGACATGGACGCCGAGCAGGCGAAGCGCGAGCTCATCGAAGCCAACCTTCGCTTGGTCGTGTCGATTGCGAAGAAATACACCAATCGTGGATTGCAGTTTCTCGACCTGATTCAGGAAGGCAATATCGGCCTGATGAAGGCTGTCGACAAGTT
Source organism: uncultured Acidobacteriaceae bacterium (assembly GCA_963822545.1). Classification (GTDB taxonomy): domain Bacteria; phylum Acidobacteriota; class Terriglobia; order Terriglobales; family Acidobacteriaceae; genus Acidiflorens. The sequence continues at coordinate 1,258,694 of CAWGIB010000002.1, read as the reverse complement.
CGAATACCGGCGCGGCTATAAGTTTTCAACTTATGCCACGTGGTGGATTCGGCAGGCAATTACTCGTGCCATTGCTGATCAGGCGCGTACGATTCGTATCCCGGTGCACATGATCGAAACGATCAACAAGCTGATCCGCACATCGCGGCAGCTCGTGCAGGAACTGGGACGCGAACCTACCTCGGAAGAAATCGCCAAGCGCATGGATATTCCAGTCGCGAAGGTCCGCAAGGTCCTGAAGATCGCACAGGAACCAATCTCCCTCGAAACGCCGATTGGCGAAGAGGAAGATTCGCACTCTGGGGGACTTCATCGAGGACCGCGCGGTGGTTTCGCCGGCCGAAGCTGTCATCAATGTCAATCTCAAGGACCAGACAGGACAGGTCCTGCGCACGCTTACACCGCGCGAAGAGAAGGTCATCAAGATGCGCTTTGGGCTGGAAGACGGTTCCGAGCACACGCTCGAAGAAGTCGGGCAGTCGTTCGCGGTCACTCGAGAACGCATCCGGCAAATCGAAGCGAAGGCACTGCGGAAACTGCGGCATCCATCAAGGTCGCGCAAACTGCGCGCCTTCATGGATGGCGTTAGAGACTAACCTTCTAGAAAGATAGGATTGAAAAAGAAATGGGATGCGAGCAATCGCACCCCATTTTTTATTTGTCGTTTAGCTACTGCAGCAGCGTCCCGCCGTTGCCGTTCTCCGGAGCTTCCGGAGCAATCACCACCGCCGCCGCAACCCGATCTCCCGGCTCCAGCGAGAGCAACCGCACGCCCTGCGCCGCGCGTCCCGATTCACGAATCGTGCTCGAATCCATCCGGATGATCTTTCCGTACTGGCTGATCAGCATCACTTGCGACTCTTCGTCCACTTGCGCGATGCCTACGACTTTGCCGTTGCGCTCGGTCGTCTTCACGTTGATCACGCCCGACCCGCCGCGGCCCTGCAGACGGTATTCGTCCGCCGGAGTGCGCTTCCCGTAGCCATTCTCGGTGATCGACAAAATTAGCGATCCCTTGAATGGCAAGGTTTCGTCGGTGGCGGTGGCGTCAACACCAGCCTTGGCTTTGGCCTTTTCCGCAGCCACTTCCGCTTGCTTGATATCTTTCGCGGTGGTGGCCATGCCCACGATGTAGTCGCCCTTGTCGAGGTTCATGCCTCGAACCCCATAAGCTGGACGCCCCATCGGCCGGACATCTTCTTCGTTGAACCGAATTGCCTGACCGTCGTGCGACGCAAGGAAGATGATCTGCTCACCGTCCGTCAGAGTGGCAGCGACCAGTTCATCTCCCTGATCGATGCCGATCGCAATAATGCCGCGCGACATTACGTGGGAGAAATCCTTCAATTCGGTTTTCTTCACCGTGCCGTTGCGTGTAGCGAAGAAAATGTACCGCCCCGCTTCTTCCAGATTGCGCACCGCAACCATCGTGCGGACCGTTTCCCCGGCTTGCAGGCCGACGAGGTTCCCAATGTGCTTGCCCTTTCCGGCCGCTCCCACGTCCGGTGTCTCATACACTTTGAGCCAGTACACGCGCCCGGTGTTCGTGAAAATCAAAATGTAAGCATGCGTGGAGGCGATGAATAACTGCTCGACGAAATCTTCGTCGCGCGTCTTCATGCCGGTCCGCCCGGTTCCACCGCGCCGCTGCATGCGGTAGGTGGAAATCGGTGTCCGCTTCACGTAGCCGGAATGGCTGACCGTGACCGCGACCTGCTCGTCGGCGATCAGATCTTCCAGCATGATCTCCGCCGCTTCGTCTTCGATCACTGTGCGCCGGGCATCACCATAGAGCTTCTTGACCTCTTCCAGCTCTTTGACAATGACAGTGCGCAGCTTCTTTTCGGACGCAAGAATCGCCTCGTACTCCGCAATGTTCTCGCGCACATTTTTCAGCTCGTTCGAAATTTCGTCGATCGAAAGCTTGGTCAGGCGATGCAATTGCAATTCGAGAATCGCGTCCGCCTGCTTCGCCGTAAACGGCCGGTCGGCCGGCAGTTTCGGCGCGCGTCCCGTCGTATTGATGTCGATCTTCTTCCCGCCGAAGAACGCAACCAAATTTTCTCGCGCATCCGCTCGGTTCGCGCTGCCGCGAATGATTGCGATCACATTATCGAGGTGATCGAGAGCCGTCAGATAGCCTTCGAGGATGTGTTCGCGGTCCCGTGCCTTCGACAGCAGGTACGCCGTCCGTCGCCGCACCACCTCCACCCGGTGATCGATGAAGTGCTGCAGCGCCTGCACCAGCCCCATTTCTTTGGGCTGCTGGTTGACCACCGCCAGCAGGATCATGCTGAAGCCTTCCTGCATCTGCGTGTGCTTGAAAAGCTGGTTCAGAACGATCTGCGCTTCGGCGCCGCGCTTGAGTTCGATGACGATGCGCATTCCGTCGCGATCGCTCTCATCGCGAATGTCAGAAATATCGTCAATCGTCTTTTCGTTGACCAGGTCGGCGATGCGCTCGATCAGTCGCGCCTTGTTCACCTGGTACGGAATTTCCGTGACGATGATGGCCTGCTTTTCCTTGGTGACGTTTTCAATCGCCGCCCGCGCACGCATCATGAAGCGCCCACGGCCATTGCGGTAAGCTTCGAAAATTCCAGCCCGGCCGTGAATGATTCCTGCGGTTGGGAAGTCGGGCCCTTGGACGAATTTCAGCAACTCAGCAAGCTGTGCGTTTGGATTGTTAACGAGCGTAATCGTGGCATCGACGATCTCGGTGAGATTATGCGGAGGAATCTTCGTCGCCATTCCAACCGCGATTCCATCCGATCCATTGACGAGCAAATTCGGAAACCGCGCCGGCAGTACGGTAGGCTGCGTTTCCGAGCCGTCATAGTTTGGATAGAAATCGACCGCCTCTTTATCCAGATCCTCCAGCAGTGCAGTAGCAACTCGCGTCAGCCGCGCTTCGGTATAACGATCCGCCGCTGGAGGATCGCCATCAACCGAACCAAAATTTCCCTGCCCATCGACCAAAGGAGCACGCATAGCAAAGGGCTGTGCCAGTCGCACCAACGCGTCATACACCGCCAGGTTTCCATGCGGATGGTACTTGCCCATCACTTCGCCGACGATACGAGCGCACTTACGAGTCGGGCGTCCCGGGCGCCAGCCCCATCTGCTGCATCGTGTAAAGAATGCGGCGATGCACCGGCTTCAATCCGTCGCGCACATCGGGCAACGCGCGCCCAATAATCACAGAGAGCGAATAGTCGAGGTACGACTTCTTCATCTCCTCTTCGATATTGACGGGCTGAATATTAGCGGCGCCCGGACCAGTAGGCCCGTCGCCTCCCGGTGGAGGCGTCAAAGGCAGTTGCGGATTTTGATCGTCAGCCATGAAAAGTAAGCTCTCAGTTCTCGGTTATTAAGTTCTCAGTAAAGACTCTCTGCGGAGTCGCGCTGCAAGGGTCATGTAGGGACGGACGTCTCGCCCGTCCAAGCGGAGCGAAGCTCCGCAGTTTCTATCCACCAAAAATGAAGCTAAGTCATTGCATCTAAATATGTTTATCTGGCTGGTTTTACTTAGGAATTATACCACGAATGACGCTCATCGGAGCCGCCTGAAAGGGGACGATTACCGATGATCAACTCGGCACACTTTTCGGACGGATTGGTTACGAGGAGAGGGTAATGGAGATGTTACGCCAACTGACCGAGCCCAGCCATCGGGGTCTTATACGCTTTTAGTCGTTATGTCCTCCAAACACGGGACCGGAGCGCTATGGGTTCACAACTGTCCTTCTTGTCCTTGCGTTCCTATGGACCCTGAATCTGACCGCGTTCAACTACTGGGCGAGCGGGGGACCGCCAACCCCACACCCTGAAATCTACAGGATGCGTGGAAACATTTTCTTTGGAATCGCATGCGTACTTTTAGTGGCGTTCGGGGTCTGCATATGGAGTTTGGTTCGAGGCAAGACACGTCACACGCCAAGCCCCTCTCTCAGGAGTCGCTGAGTGTAATAGAGATGTTACGCCAACTGAGACGATTGCCTACCAGTTGGCGGCTCGGATTACTTCCGGTTTGCCGGCCACTCATCCAAACCGTCTCAGGCTTTTCACCGCTACCTACTTCATCGCGGCTTCGAGGTCCTCAGCCGAATAGGGAACCCCCGGGGTAAGTAGCTCGGCGCCATCCTTGGTAATGAAGTACATGTCCTCCAGGAAAAATCCCTGGCCATCGATCGCGGCGATCGGCTCAAAGTTGATCGTTGTTCCCTGCCTGAGTGGCCCAACCGGGCGACCGGCCGTCAGGTTTGTCGTATGCACCTGCCAGTACGGAACATTCTTGCGATCTGACCAGGAATCGATCGCGTGCTGCGCAAGCAGAGTCTTTGCCGATGCGCGATGACGCAGCAGTTCGGCCCGCCAACCATCGAAGATTTGGTCGACCGTGGCCCCGTCGCGTAGCTCGAGGACACCAGCATGATATGCCGCTACGAATATGTTCCAGGTCTCTCGCTGATCCTCGTCATAGTGGCCAGAGACTGGCACAGTCCGCCCCAAATCTCCTATGTAATGGTCCTGTTCGCATCCCACATCGAGGCGCACGAGGTCGCCCGAGCGCATATTTCGGTTCAGGTGATCGTATTGCGCGAGCGAAGTAAAGGGCCGCGGGAATACGGCATTGTCTCCTGCCATTGCCCACGGCCAGAAGGAGGAACCATGTGCACCCACGCTCCAGCATGTGTTTTCGACCACCGCTTCAACGCTCCGTTGGGATACGTCTGGACGAATTGCACGCATTCCGGCCATTACGGCAGCCACAGTCGCCTTCGCAGCCGAGCGCAGAGCAGCACTTTCCTCCGCACTCTGAACTGCCATAAGGGCCTCGATTCGCTCCCCCGACTCTTTGGCCTCAAAGGCGGGCCATCTTTGCAGAATGATCTGCAGCCAGATCGGAGCCTGGGGCGACTTCGGACTGAGCAGGTTGGCTGGCAGTTCCTCGAATCTTGACAGATCGTCGCCATAGTACAGGGGCGGCGCTGGGGCGTCGTGCGAGGCCAGAAATTTTTCCAGTTCGGACCAGTCAACGACATGTTCCATGCCCAAGCGTTGTGTCGCTTCCAGTCCGGGCTGAACTTCCGGCTGCAGACCGATGCTCAAAAACGGGGGCTTGGATGGCAAGAAGAGCCAACTTTCACCCGACCTTCCGTCGATGGCGAGCAGGGCCCCTACCGTGTTCCCCAAGCCCGTGAAGTAATAGAAGAAAGGGTCCTGGCGGAAACCATCAGCGGTGGAACCCAACTCGGAACTGGCGTGAAACAAGAGAATCCCGTCGCGGAACGCAACCGCGGCTCGCTGCCGGCGCTCGCGTACTGCCGTGTTTTGAGATGTCGCCGCACAAGTAAAACCGACGAGAACAACCGCCAGAATCAATCCAGGAACTCGCATGGCCGAATAACTTAGCACGCAGACCGTGCCATTCCTAGTCCCCACAATTGGTTTCCAGGGAGAGTCTCTCTGCTGGCATGTCCGTGGGCGAGTCACGGGCAAACCGGAAGTAACTGATGAAATCAGGCAATTACACCAACTACATTAGGCCAGTAGCTTGGTCTCTCCCTAGGCCCTCCGCAGCGTCAGCAACGTAATCTCCGGAGGCACCCCAATCCGCACCGGAAATCCAAACGTCCCCAGACCGCGATTCACATAGAGGGCTGCCTTTGACGCACCGGTGGACGTGGTCAGTCCGTTGTCAGCCCCAAGAGCCTTTGCTGATGGCTGACGGCTGATGGCTGATGGCGATCCATTCCCCATCGGCAAGCGATAAAGCCCCGCCACAAACGGGCGATCAACCGTGCTGGAGTAATGTTGTGATCGACAATCTCAACCTTCACCTGTCCGCCATGAGTGTGTCCCGCAAGGCTCAACTCGATGCCGAGTTCCGCCGCCCGATGAAACGAATTCGGATTATGCGATAGCAGAATATTCGGCATATCCCGCCGCACAAGATGCTTGATCTCCTCAAGCATCGGCCCCGTGCGCTCGCCGCTAGTCATGTGGTCGCGCTGGTAATCCACTCCGATCAAGTTGAAGTGGGCGCCCTTATGTTCGATCACCTCATTGCGCGCGCGTAACAGCCGCATTCCATTTTTCTGGAAAAGACTCTCCGCCTCATCTTCCACTCCTGCATAAATCTCGTGATTGCCATTGCATCCCCAAACTCCCAGTGGAGCGCGCAGTTTCGCCAGCTCATGAATGCATGCGTCCAGCGGATCGCCCACGCTGGAAACGAAATCGCCCGTAACGAAAGAAATGTCGGGACTTAACTCGTTGGCCATGGCGACCGCGCGCGCAATCTCATTCGGAGGCATGTAATCGCCGATGTGGATGTCGCTGAGTTGTGCAATGCGGAAACCATCCAACTCAGGAGGAAGATTTGCTACCGGCACATCCACACGCTCAATCGTGTAGCGCAGCCGGCCAGCGGCAAAGCCATAGCTAGCGGCGAGGAACGGCAGGCTTCCGGCAAGATACCCCGCATAGCGGAAGATCGTCCGGCGTGAGGCGTCGAAGTGGGAATGATCCACGTTCGAAGCCACGCCTCCGCGGTGCAAATTCGCGAAGGCAGTTGCAATCCATTCCACGCCACCAACCGATTCAACCGCCAGAAAGGCAAAGAAAGAAGCGATTAGCCACAGCCGCGAGAACGTGACCAGGCTCTTGCCGAAACTGAGGCGCGACACCGGATGACCGAGCAACGGATCGAGAGCGGCGGCAAATAAAGCGACCGCGAGTGCGATCAGCAGCGCCTCAAGCCCATAGCGCCACTGCGCGTTCGCCAATGCTTGAATCGACGTCCAGGCCCGCAGGAACCAGAACCGTTGGACACCATAGATAAGCGCCAACAATAGCGCCAGAAAAAGAACACGAGTCAAGATCAGGGTAATTACTCCGTTTAAATGCTTGAGTACTTAGATGCGGAGCGCTCCCGGTAAGGCTCATTCCAGCGCCTTCCGCACTCCCTGGCATTGTCATCTTGAGCAATCTCCTTCTTAAGCGAAATTGTCATCTTGAGCGACATGGTCATTCTTGAGGAAATTGTCATCTTGAGCGAAGCAGGAACTTCACGAAGTGAAGTGCCTGCGAAGTCGAAAGATCCCTGCCCGCTTAACCAAAGCCGCACCTCGCGACGCAATCTCAACAGAAGCCGACCGCGCCTCGGACCCGAACCCAGCGAATCGAAATCCCCGCAGTGATCGAACCCGATTCCCCTGATCCGCCTGCGCGAAAGTCTTTGACTTAAGCTCGCGAGACGCCTCAACTGATATCAGAGCACGCAACGTGCGGCTCTTCCCACTTGCTCTTTAACAATTGACTCGTCGGTGCTGCGCATATCGATCCCACCTCCCGAGGCGACCCTCGCGAACTGCGACTTGCGCGTAAATCATTGTTTCTTAAAGACTTTACCTTTAAACCCTTTGTTTTCAAAGACCCCCCTTCCAAGTCTCTGATTTCATTAGACCGATCTTGGGGAGGGGTACCTATCGGGCATGGAGAAGGGTACCATAGAGAAAGTAACGGGAGACGAAGCAAAACTAACGAGTTGCGACCTGTTCCTCGGAACGCAACGCAGCCACGCGCTGGCGCGCATCATTGATCGCCTGTTGCACTCGCTGTGGCGCCGTTCCTCCGGGCACATCGTGCAGTGCAAGCACTTCGGGAAGTTCAAGGCGGGCGGCAAGGTCAGAGTCGAACGCGGGGTGAATGGCTTTGAGGTCTGTGAGGGAGAGTTCTTGCAGGTTGCATCCCAGACCGACGCAAAGCTGTACCGCCTTGCCGACCGCTTCATGCGCCTGCCGCGAAGCGACTCCGCGCTCTACAAGATACGCCGCTGCGGCCCAGGCATTCATAAAATTAGACTGCGCCGCCTGCTGCATTTTCGGGAAATTAAATTCCACCGTCCGCATCCATCCTGTGACGAGCGGCAGCATCGCGACGACCGTATCGGCGGCGTCGAACAGTGGCTCTTGCGTCTCCTGCAAATCCTTGTTGTAGGCGAGCGGCAGGCCTTTGACAGCAGTTTCGAGCGCGACTTGAAATCCCATGACCCGAGCGGCTTTTGCGCGGACAAGTTCCAGCAGATCAGGATTTTTCTTCTGCGGCATGGCACTCGAGCCCGTCGAATACGGCTCCGGCAACACGACGAAATCGAAGGCGGGAGTCGAGAATAGAATCATCTCTTCCGCCCAGCGGCTCAAGTGCAGCGAGATCACAGCGAGCGCCTGCACAAACTCAATCGCGAAGTCGCGGTCGCTCGTAGCGTCCATGCTGTTGGCGGTGATGTCGTCGAAGCCGAGTTCTGCCGCGATGGCGCGCCGGTCGAGTGCAACGGTAGCTCCGGCAATCGCGCCCGACCCGAGTGGGCAAAGATTGGCGCGCTTGCGGCACGATGCCAGCCGGTCGGAATCGCGCAGAAACATTTCGGCAAACGCCAGCAGCCAGTGCGCGACCAGCACTGGTTCCGCGGGCTGCAGGTGAGTGGAGCCTGGCATGGCAGCGGCGCCAGCGGCATCTGCTCGAGTAAGGATCGCCTCCAGCCATTCGGCAAGAAGAGTCTGTAATTCGTCGATTGTGCTGCGTACGAAGAGCCGAAGATCGGTGGCAATCTGTTCGTTGCGGCTGCGACCGGCATGCAACTTGTAGCCGGTCACCCCGATGATCACGGACAGTTTCTTTTCGACGAAGTGGTGAACGTCTTCGACTCCAGGATCGTTCAGGAATTCGGGAGAGTCTTCCGCATGACGAGCGATCTGGTTCAGTCCATCGAGAATTTCCGCGAGATCTTCGGAACTTAGCACTCCAGCATGTTCGAGAGCGCGGGCGTGCGCGCGGCTGGCTGCGAGCTCGAAAGGCAGAAGCCGTTGATCGTAAGAAAACGACCTCTGCCATTTTTCAAACTCGGGGTCGAGCGGCTGCCGGAAGCGGCCGGACCACATCTTCATTACACAACCTCGGCCTTCGTCTCGGTCTTCTTCTGCTGCGTGTTCTGGGTTGTTTTCGATCTCAGCGCGGCAGCGCGAAGGCAAGCCCAGGATGCGGATGAAGCCTTCCGCATCTTTTTGATCATAACTCGCGCCCATAGTGAAGGAAGAAAGATCGGTACGGTAAAGCGAGTTCGGAGACTTCCTGCTGACGACGCTAACGTTGCCCTTGTAGAGCGAGAGTGTCGTCGAGCCGGTCAGATTTTGCTGTGTGGTTTCGACGAAAGCATCGAGCGCCTCGCGCAGCGGCGTGAACCATAAACCGAAATAGACAAGTTCGGCATACTTCAGCGCGACGTGCTGCTTGAAATGCAACAGATCGCGATCAAGACAGAGTGCTTCGAGTTCGCCATGCCCGGCAAGCAGAAGAGTTCCACCCGGAGTTTCATAGCAGCCACGTGACTTGATACCGACAAAACGGTTTTCAACCAGATCAATGCGGCCGATGGCGTTCCGTCCGCCGATCTCGTTGAGCAGCTCGAGCAGCGAGACCGGATCGAGAGCTTGGCCGTCAACCGAAACTGGTACACCTTTTTCGAATCCAATTTCGACCTGCTCTTCTTTGTCGGGTGCTTCCTGCGGAGAGCGCGTCATCTGCCAGGTCGAAGCGAAAGGCGCGTTGGCAGCATCTTCCAGTTCTCCACCTTCATGGCTCAAGTGCCAGAGATTGCGGTCGCGGCTATGAATCTTCTCGCGGCTGGCGGTGACGGAAATACCCCGTTTCTCGGCATAGTCGAGGCAATCTTCCCGCGACTTCAAATCCCATTCGCGCCACGGAGCGATGACTTTCAGCTCAGGAGCAAGGGCCTGATACGCCATCTCGAACCTGACCTGATCATTGCCCTTTCCGGTGCATCCATGGCTTACAGCAACTGCACCTTCACGCAGCGCGACTTCCACCTGATGCTTGGCAATCACTGGCCGCGCGAGTGATGTGCCGAGCAGATACTTGTTTTCGTACACGGCACCTGCCTTGAGAGCAGGCCACACGTAGCCAGTCAGAAATTCTTCGCGCAAGTCCTCGACTACCACTTTGCTCGCACCGGTCTTGTAAGCCTTGTTAACGACTGCCTCAACGTCGTCGCCCTGGCCTACATCAGCAACCATCGCGATCACGTCGTAGTCGTAGTTCTCTTTGAGCCATGGAATGATGATGGAGGTGTCGAGGCCTCCGGAATACGCGAGAACGATTTTCTCTTTTTTAGACCCGCGATTCTCAGGCATGTGCGCTCCTTGCCGGGAAGCCATGATGAAAGAACGGCGCGCCTACACCCGCCTTAAGCAGCCAAACGAGAATCGCTTTCTGAATATGCAGCCGATTCTCCGCCTGATCAAAGACGACTGAGTTCAACGAGTCAATCACCTGGTCGGTCACTTCGCAGCCGCGATGTGCCGGCAGACAGTGCATGAATCGCGCATTCGGCGCCGCGAGTTGCATCAGCGCCGCGTTCACCTGGTAAGGAGCGAAGATCGCGTTGCGCTCGGCGACCTCGTTCTCCTGTCCCATGCTTGCCCACGTATCAGTGTAAACCGCATCTGCGCCCTTTACGGCCTTGCGCGGGTCGGTCAGGATGCGCAATTGCGCTCCAGTTTCCTCGGCGATGGATTGCGCCATCGTCAGAATGACCGGATTCAGGCCGTAGCGTTCGGGAGTTGCGATCGACACTTTCGCGCCGACAGAAGCGCCCGTCAGAAGCAGCGAGTGTGCCATGTTGTTGCCGTCGCCGATGTAGGCGAAATGGATTTTTGACAGATCGCCGAAGTGCTCCTGGAGCGTGAAGAAATCAGCCAATGCTTGGCAAGGATGCTCGAGTTCGCTTAGCGCGTTGATGACGGGAACGCCCGCGTAAGTGGCCATCTCCTCCACTGTCGCGTGGCTGAAGGTGCGCAGGACGATGAGGTCAATCCAGCGTTCCAGGTTGTGGGCGATGTCATAAAGCGATTCGCGCGCCGTCAGGCGGCTCGCCGTCTGGTCGACAAAGAACGTGCTGCCGCCGAGGCTGTCCATGCCTGCTTCGAAGGTAAGCCGGGTACGCAGAGACGGCTTCTCGAAGAACATCACCATCTGCTTGCCGGCGAGAACGCCACGAAAATCCGCGGGCCGCTGCTTGAGCATGGATGTGAGATTGAAGAGTTGGTGAATCTCGGCGGGAGCGAGGTCATGAATCGATACCAGGTCGCGCGGCGCGGTCGGTTCGGCTGGCAGATGCGGCGGGCTCGTAAATGCCATCCCCGCAGTTGTCATTGGCGTTTTGTACATGGTTTGTTAAAACTCTCCGTTTACGAAAAAATGAGCAGGCGTTCGGCCGGCGGTCTTCGCAAAACTCCTATTTCGTTTTTTAGGAAAGTTCGCGAATCCGTCGGGCCAGCGACTGGGCCTTCTGTTTGTCGGTGGCGATTACAAGCACTGTGTCGTCACCGGCGAGTGTCCCCACGACCTCGGGCCAGTGCGAAGCGTCCAAAGCAGCTGCCACTGGCTGCGCGCTTCCCACGGTGGTTTTCACAACCAGCATGTTCTGCGCCTGGCGAACTTCGAGTACGAACTGACGAGCCAGTTGCATCACCGAAGGCAGGCTGCCTTCCGATGCGGCATTTTCGACTGCCCGACGGTACCCCTCCGGACCTTTCACCAGCTTGAGCTCATGGATGTCGCGCGAAAGGGTGGCTTGGCCGACCTCAAAGCCCTTGCGCTCCAGAATCTGCTGGAGCGCCTCCTGGCTCTCAACGGGGCCGTCGTCGAGGAGGTCGAGGATTGCTTTGTGCCGGGCCGTCTTCGACATGAATAAAAATCCACACTTAGTGAATAAGTATGCATTTATTTGCAGGAGCGAGTGTCAAGCCGGAAATGGCTCAAACGGGCAAGGAGTTACCACGGCAATGAACGGTCACCTGGGGGCGCCCAAAACCTCTACCGCGACACGATTTTGGCTCCGCTCGCCTGGGGTACGGCGAAATCGATTCCCTGATCCTCGTTGATTTTCAGAGTGGCCGGCAGATCGAGGTCGGAAAGCAGAATCTTGCGGGCGCGGCCGTCCACAAACTGAAATAAGGTATCGCCCACGATCGCATAGTTGACGACCTCGGAGCGGTGTCCATCTTTGAAAATTAGAACGGTAGCAGGCTGCACCGTAACGGGTTCGGGGAGGTTTTCTGGAGCAGTCTTTCGCGGAGAATGAACCTCCGGGAGCGTCAATAGCGTCTTCGTCAGGGTACTCAGGACCGACTGCGGGCCCACCGTTTCCCGATGCACCGGACGCCTGCACCGATCTGTGGGCAGCTTCTTTCGAAATATGACGAGATTGTGAGTAATCCAGGTCCGGGAGAGCCTGTGCTCCGTCGTAATCATCGGTTACGTCATCGTCTTCGACCCCGTAAGGCACGGCATACGGTATATACGCGGGCACTACATAGGTAGAGTCGTCGCGGCGGCGATGACGATGTTCAGTCCGGAAGGGTGGATGCGAACCGCGTTGCGAATGGGCAGACGGAGAGACGAAGTCGTTGCAACAGTTTCCAAGGAAGGGCGAAGCGTAGCCAAAGGCGCCTTGATTAAAGTAATTAGCCCCTTGACGGCCGAGGGACGAGTTCAATCCTCCGGCGTTTGGAACGCCCTGAAAGGGTACGGCAGGAACTCCATGAAATGGCGTTGTCGGCACCCCTTGAAATTGGCCGGGCAGCACGCTTTGAGCCGGGCTTCCCGCTGAAAATACCAGCGCGAAGAACGTTAACAGGGTGAGTCGGAAATAGAAGTGAGTACTGCCCAGCATGCTCGGCCTCCCGGGCAACGGTCAAGCGGTAGGTCCGACATTTCCAGGATCGAGCTTCTGGATCAAAACTTCCGGGCCTAACCTATTAGAACTGGCGAGGCCCGGCAAAGTTGCGTAAAAAATTGTCAGACCGCAAAATCTAGCAACTCAAGCTGCCGTAAGAGGGGTCTGCGAAGACATCCGGCGTAACTCCAGGATGCGGTGCCGAACGTAGCCGTCTTCGGTGAGATGCGAGGAGGCGGTGGCTTTTCGCGTAGTCGCGACCATCTGGTCGAGTGGAGACCTTTTGGAGAAGTGAGGATCCAGTTCGCGGCAGAACTCACACTGGCGGCTGGAACGGGTGTCAATTCGTTTCATCACAACTGGGTCAATGTGTTCCACGAAGCTTGCTCCTGGAGAACGTGATGACAGCTTTCGTCCGGCCGACAGAGATTGAAATGGTGAGAGGCGTGCATTGGTGAGACAAGATCATTCGTTGAGCGTGCGTTTGATTCCCCAGGTTCGAGAAACGTCTTTTTACTACATGGGAAGGATCTGCACAAGCCCTCCCCCAGAGACCAACCTGTATGCGGCTAATCGCTTACCAAAATGACAACATTTGAGCGGTTGGTCCAATGAGCGCGCTCGAGTTCGGCACCGACCGGCGCGTGAATTTCAGCGAGGACCTTATGCGACGACAATCGGGTACATTTCTGGCATCATAAAAGGCCGACTTGCAACGACGCCAATTTCCGTCGGAGACCCTGTGAATCGCGCTGAGGCCAGCTCTCGCATTGTATTTCTATTCGATGTGGATAACACCCTGGTCGACAACGACCGCGTCGCAGATGATTTGCAGCGACATTTGCTGAAAACAGTAGGTGAAGATTGTGCGCGGCGTTACTGGGCAATTTTCGAGCAACTTCGCGGAGAACTGGGATACGCGGACTATCTCGGGGCGCTGCAAAGATACAGGATCGAACTTCCGCGTGACCCGAAGCTACTGGAAGTTTCGTACTTCATGATCAATTATCCTTTCGCGAACCGTTTGTTTCCCGAGTCGCTGGATGCGGTCGGATATGCGCGAACACTGGGACGAGCGGTCATCCTGAGTGATGGGGATGTGGTTTTCCAGCCTCGCAAGGTGGATCGCTCGGGACTATACGACGAATTTGAGGGGAACGTTCTGATTTACGTACACAAGGAATTGGAACTGGCCGATGTCGAGGCGAAATATCCTGCGTCCCACTATGTGATGGTTGACGACAAAGTGCGCCTTCTGGCGGCGATCAAGGAGTACTGGGGCGAAGGGGTGACGACGATCTTTCCGCGACAGGGGCATTATGCGAAGGATGCGGCGCTAGTGGCGCAATATCCGAGGCCGGATATCACGATCGAGCGTATCGGAGATCTGCAGCAATATTCTTTGGATCAAATTCTGGCAGCCGCCACTGCACGATCCGACTAAAACGTAGAGCTTTTATTCGGGCTCTTCTTCTTCGGGCGCGCCCCCGCGTATCAAGAGCTTCAATTCGCGGTCGAGTTCGCTGCGAAATAATTCGCTCAGTTCGGTAAAGCGGAAAGGTTGTAGACAGCCTTGCGTTGCCCACATCGGAAATAGCATTTGGGCGCGGCAGCGCATGCTGGTCAGGCCCACATGGAACAGGACGGTCACGCGGATACCCTCATCCAGCGGACTTTCCAGGGAGAGCAGGCCACCGTTGAGCGAGAGCTGGTTGAGGCGGGCGCGAATTTGCCGGCCATTTTCCAGCAATACTAAGGCAAGGATCGACCCAAGGAGCTTAACGCGCGTAGCTCGTAGTCCTTTTCGTGGTGCGGTCGTAGCCATGACGTTCATCACTAGTATTGCAGGCGCCAGTCACGAGCGGCAGGTTACCAAAGTCAGAAGCATCTCTGGACCGCAGACGATGGCCGGGCGGATTCCCGGGGTGGCGGTCTTCTTTCCGGTTTTAGGCTACGACCCAATGTGCGACAATGCTCCCGCTAAATTGATCCCAGACACTGGAGGAACCGTAAAAAATGATGAAACGATTGGCTGTTTTCGCGCTTGTTGTCGGCTTGGCGGTAGGTTGTTTTGGGCAGATGGGAATGGATGGAAAGACTGCGGCAAAGAAAAGCGCAGGAGCGACGGTAGACAAGGCTTACCTTCAGCAGATCTGGGATGGCTGGGCCACTCTCGATGCGGCCGGACAAAAGAAATATTACGCGCAAGGTCCGCACGTATTCTTTGATATTGCACCGCTGAAGTATGCCAGCTGGGACGAATATCAGGCAGGCGTAGTGAACGTTCTCGGAGACTTTTCGGCTGGCAAGTGTACCGTCAACGACGATGCCCAGATTCACAAAATGGGCGAGGGTTACTGGGTTACTGCGACGGTCGCCACCGATCTAACGCACAAATCAGGCAAACACGACATTGCGAATATGCGTTGGACCGCCATCTTCGAGAAACACGATGGGAAGTGGCTGATCGTGCACGAGCACGTTTCGGAGCCGATGCAGTAGGTGTCGCCGCCGGAAGACGGAGCTTTGTCCCGCCGTGGCTGTCTGGGGGCCGGTTCTAGTAGTAGGCCTTGCAGAAGAAGTAGGCGGTCATGCCAGTTCCGACCACGATGACGAACCCGCGAATCCATGCGGGCGGAAGCTTCTGGGCATAATGTGCTCCAAGGTAGCCGCCGACGAGCGCGCCCACGATCATTACAGCTCCCTGCTTCCAGACGACCGCCCTGGCCACGATGAAGGTGATGACGGCGATACCGTTGATGATGCCGCCAAGGACGACTTTCAGCGCGTTCATGGCATGAATGTCTTTCATGCCAATGACAGCCAGCATTGCCAGGTTGACAATGCCGACGCCCCCGCCGAAATACCCACCATAAACAGCAACGATCAGTTCGAAGACAGAGGCAAATACCAAAGATGACGTTGAGATGTTCTCGGTAAGACCGCTTTGGGAACGGCCCAGCCGTCCGCCAAAGACAAAGAGAAGAGTTGCTCCCAGCATAAGCCAGGGCAGGACCCGCAAGAAAGTCTGCGCGGGCGTATGGAGGAGCAGATACGCGCCGGCGATTCCCCCGATCACGCTGGTGATGGCGAGGGGAACCATGATGCGGCGCGAAATATCGAGGTGCTTGCGATAAGCGCCGGTGCTCGCGGTAACTCCAACCCAGAGTGCAACCGTGTTCGTAGCGTTGGCGGCGATCGGAGCAACGCCGGTGAAGAGAAGCGCCGGAAAGGCAATGAAGCTTCCGCCTCCCGCCACTGCGTTGAGCGCGCCTCCGAGCGCGCCGGCAACGAAGAGGAAAATGATGGTCTCAAGAGCCACGAATAAAATGTGTATCACATCCGTAGCCGCAGAAGGTCAAGGTTGATCGGAAGTCAATGCCAGAGGCTTGGGTCGTACATCGCTCCGTAACGAAGATATTGGGATATAGCGTCTTCCG
This sequence comes from uncultured Acidobacteriaceae bacterium, assembly GCA_963822545.1. Classification (GTDB taxonomy): domain Bacteria; phylum Acidobacteriota; class Terriglobia; order Terriglobales; family Acidobacteriaceae; genus Acidiflorens. The sequence goes on along the minus strand of CAWGIB010000002.1, from coordinate 1,242,494 downwards.
GATAGGCGATGTCGACTTTTTCGATTTCCGCGCGACTGTCAAACTTTGCAGTGAGGGTTGGATATACGCCGGCAAAATAGGTTGGCAGATTCAGTTTTTGATAGCGCATTACGATTTCATCGCGCACCTTGGGATCGAAGTGGACTCCATATTTATCGACTAACGATTTGATGGCGTCGTAGTCCCCTTCTGCCTTGATGCGCATGAGTTCGGCAAGAAGCATGCCGACGCCTTTGCGCATCTTCTGATAATCGGCGACCCGCACATAGGTCTTGCCGTCGCGCTGGAACTGCTCAATGGAGCCTGGGACCTGATCGGCGATGTAGTGTGCGATTAATTGTCGATCGCGCTCATGATCCTCTTCAATGGTGTCGCCGTGGGGAATGCGGCGCAGCTGGGTGAGCGCAACCGAGGCTGCGTCGTCATACATGGCCTTGGCGACTTCTTCCTGGTTGTCGATAAGGCCCAGTTCCTTGAGTTTGGGATCCCATACATTCCACAGCGCCATAAGATCGGCGCGGCCTTCTTCGAGGGTGGAGAAATACTCCTTCAGGAAAGGCTGAGCGCCGCCGGCAACACGATCGCTTAGTTTGCCCGAGCCATGCCCAATTACTTCGTGGAGGGCCACGAGCAGGTCGCTGGCTTGCTCTCCATACTTGTGATTGCGTTCGATGGTGGCGGCGTCGGCGCCAAACTCACCGACCAACGCCTTGCCACCAGCCGCCGTCAAAGCTCGGCTGCTGCCGGTGAAAAGGAAATTCTTGGAGCCGTACTTCTCATGAATTTCATTTTCGTTGGGAAGATTGTCGCCAATCGTGGTGACACTGAAGTCACCGCTTTCGATCAGCGTCTCTACGGCTTTCACGACGGGCGGTTTGAAAGAGGCTCGCCGGTACTTATCAAGCCAGGGAGCATGCTCTTCAAAATAGGCGGCATTCTCCGCTAGTTTCTTGGTGGCGACGGTGAGGGCTTGGTCGGTGACGGTTACGAAACTCTGCGAGCTGCCTTTGGCGCCGCGAGCGTCGCGGTAGACCTCGATAAATCCATTGTCGAAGTCGACGACTGCGTCATTCTGCACCCATGCGGTGCCGAATGCGACCCACTCGGCATATTCTCCGGTTTGATAGAAGCGAATAAGATGCCCGATCGCTTCCGCCTGCGCCGGCTCGGCGTAGGCGCGTGCTTTCTCAAGATATTCATTCGCCTTCTGCAAGAAGATTGCATAGAGACCGGGAGGAACCTTGCCATCGGGGGTGCCGGCGCGATAGACGAGTTCGGTGAGTTTGCCATCCGCACCTTTTACGACGCGAGAGTTCAGCGGAAATTTGTCCTGGAAGTTCTTCAGGTCTTCGAGACTTAATCCGGGGTAGAACGTATTGGAACTGGCTTGAATGGTATCTTTTCCACCGGTAGGACTCTTGGCGACTTCCATGGGTTCGAAGGTTGCGTCGAAGAACGACGGGCGCAAGTCATCGAGTTCGCGCTTCAGATCGGCCGGCGTCTTGAGTGGTGGAAGATCGGCATAGGAGGTTTGAAAAGCTCCATTGTGCTGCGCGGAGGTGGAGGCAAGTCGTAGTTCTTCAAACGTGAAGGTAGGAAGAAATTTCTGGGAGGTGAGATCGTTGTGATTGCCGCGGTTGGCCCAGAAGAGCTTCGCGTAGTCGGCAATTCTTGCGCGCGTCACAGGATTGATTCCCTGGGAATGCGCCATGATCTCTTCGAGCATTCGTTTTTGCCTCAAACCATAGGCGGAAAACTGATCGTAGATGATGGGATCGATCGCGATCGAAGCCTGTGTCAGCCAATACGCGAGCGCCTGCTGGCGCGGCGTCAGGGCCTGAAAACTCGGAACACGCAAGAGGATGAAGGCGGTATCACCCACGCGCTCGACCACTACCTTCGGATCTGGCTTGTTGCCGCTTTGGGGACTAGCTGAAGATTGCGAGTATGCAGGCTGGATCGCCAATAAAAACACAAGCAAAAACCACGACGTTTTTTTCCAAATAAAAACGAAGAATGAATTCACGATGATCTCCATTCACTGTAAGGGCTACAGCAAAAAACCCAGCGCTACCACAATGACAGTTGTTTCAGTTTCCCGCTACTGATCTCTTCCCACTCATCTCTTCTCGTACACGGCGCATCGTTTCCAGGTAGTAGTGCAAATTGTGAATCGTATTGAGCACCTGTGCGAGCAGTTCGTTAGACGCATAGAGATGACGCAGGTAAGCGCGAGAATACCTATGGCAGACGCGACAAACGCAAGAGGGATCAAGCGGACCAGCATCTTCCGCATACTTGGCCTGCTTGATCGAAACGCGGCCTTCCGAGGTGAAAAGAAGTCCATGACGAGCGGCGCGAGTGGGCAGGACGCAGTCCATCATATCGACGCCCATGTTGGCGTATAGCTCGATCTCCTCGGGGGTGCCGACACCCATCAGGTAACGTGGTTTATCCTTGGGAAGGTGTTCGAGAGTGGACTCAACAATCTCTCGAGTGAGGTCTCGAGGCTCGCCAACGCTCAGCCCGCCGATGGCGTATCCGGGAAATCCGATTTCGATCGTGCGCAAGGCTGACTCGCGGCGCAGGACGGGATCCATCGCTCCCTGAACAATCCCGAAGAGCGCTTGCGTAGCATTTGTTTTCTCTGCGCCCCAGGGAACTTCGTGCTTGTGCTCCTCAAAGTATTTCTTGCTGCGTTCTGCCCAGCGGAGCGTCATCTCCATGGACGCGCGGGCCCGGACCGCGTCGGCTGGATATTCTGTGCACTCGTCAAAGGCCATGATGATGTCAGCGCCAAGCCCGATCTGCGCCTCCATTGCGCGCTCCGCGCTGAGAAAGTGCGACGAACCGTCAAGGTGCGAGCGGAATGTGACGCCCTCCTCGTTGACTTTGCGAAGAGTGTTCAAGCTGAATACCTGGAATCCGCCAGAGTCGGTGAGGATCGCGCGCTCCCACGCCATAAAGCGGTGCAGTCCACCCAACCTGCGGACGATGTCTACACCGGGCCGCAAGTAGAGGTGGTAGGTATTAGCGAGCAGAATCTGGACGTTCAGCTCGTCGAGCAGGTGCTGGGGCACGCCTTTGACCGAGGCCAACGTTCCAACCGGCATAAATACAGGCGTGCCGATTTCTCCGTGAGGAGTCAGGAGTTTGCCGGCGCGGCCTGGTCCAGCAGTGGCTTCAGTGTGGAATTCAATGGACACTCGGAAGATTCTAAAGGAAGGAGGTAGAAGGCAAGTCAAAAGTTAGAAGTCAGATTGAAGAAGTGAAAACCAGTGCTCTCCCGCCACATTTCGGCTCAGAGCGGGGAGTAAGGCTACGTGAGCTTGCGTAGCAGACGCGCCGCTCGCACTACGCGATACAGAGGGAACATCGGTTCAGGCAGCTCTACAGCCGATAAGTCTCCTGGGCCTGCGGTCGTGGCTAGACGCCACAGATAGCGCAACTGGTCGGTGGGGCGTTCGCGCAATTTGAGGACGTGGCGGAAATATTCGGGAGATTCGAAATCGTAGGCGACCCCCGCGGCGAGGCGCGACGCGTATTCCTGTCCTAAGGCCGACTCTTGCTCACTCGGCAATAATTCGCGGGGCGATTGGGGGATGGGTGCGCCGAGCACATTCTTTGCAAGCCAGAGGCTGACGCCCAAAATCCGAGCGATGCCGAGTGATTTGGCGCGAGAAGTGACAAGGGAGAGATCGAGATCGGGCACGCGCAACGTTTGCGCTATGTCGGCGACCCAGATGAGGCGGCTCCAAAGATGCTTGGCGGCGTGGAGGCAGAGAATGATGAGGGAATCTTCGGGCGAAAGGCACGGGATGGTGTTTTCCGAAGAGGCAGCGTCGAGCGCGATGCGAGAGGAACGGGCCAGCAAATCGCTAACTTGAAAGCCTGTTGATTTGAGGTCGACCGCGTAAAAATGAGGGAGGAGGCTCCACTGAAGTTCCAGGATGTTCTTCCCGGCCGCACCATCAAAGGAGCGTTCATAGCCGGTGCGGAGCGAGAAATGCTCGATTGCCGGAGTCAGTTCTTGCGAAGGGACATACCCGATTTCGGCCAGCGCCTGCCTAGCTCCATGGAAGTCCCTGGGAGAGATAAGCAGGTCGAGATCAGAAAACGTGCGTAGGGCCAGATCACCATACGCGGCCTGCGCGAGCACCGGTCCTTTATAAGGAAGAGCGGATACCTGCTCTTGCGCGAAGTGACGCAATATTCGCATGAGTTCCGCGGCGAACCACAGGTTGCGGCGCAGGCTGCCCGCATAGGTCAATCGCAGAGATTGCTCAATCTGCGACGGAAGATCAGAAGCGTGGGTAGTAAGGTTTTTCGCCACCAGCGCGAGGACGCCGTGATGCTCAGCCGCGTGGAGGAATTCAGTCCAGTCAAAGTCGGAGGCATTCCAGTTGTGATTTTCCAGGCGGGCGACTTGTTCGGGGCCTAGATGGGGATTGCACGCGGTGCACAGTAGCTTGAAACTGTCCGAGGGGCGACACAAAGCGCCGGAGGGCGGGGCGGTAGTATCACCGAAGGAGAGGACAGTTTCTGTCATAACTACTTAAGGAGACGATTCCACAGCCGACTCATGGATGGTCGTGACTGCGAACTATAATACGAGTCCTCCGAGCAGGATGGACTACCCATCTGGTGATTTCTCCGGCCGGTGTTGGCATTTTATGGAGCAGGTCGTATTCGAATCCGTCAGCAAGGTTTTCCGGCATCGCCCCGCGCTCTTTAACTGGGTGGGAAAAGAGCGGACGGGCGAAACGGTTGCGCTGAAAGATGTCTCGTTTTCGGCGGCGGGCGGGGACGTGATGGCCGTGCTCGGCCCGAATGGCAGTGGGAAAACCAGCACACTCAAACTGATTTCGACCATGCTCCTAGCGGATGCGGGATCGGTGCGCGTTGGTGGATTCGATGCTCAACGAGAGGGAAGCAAAGTACGCCGGCAAGTTGGGATTGCGGTCGCGACTGAGCGTTCGTTCTTTCCGCGTCTTTCGGCGCGTGAGAATCTGGAGTTTTTTGCGGCGCTCGATGAAGTTCCTCGTAGCGAACGCAGACGGCGGATCGACGAGGTCCTGCGCGACACCGAACTGGAAGAACAATGCGACACGCTGGTCATGAAGTTTTCGAGTGGGATGTACCAGCGCCTGGGACTGGCGCGCGCGATTGTCAAGCGGCCATCTGTGCTTTTATTGGACGAGCCCACGCGCAGCCTGGACATAGCCGCAACTTCACATTTCTGGACAACGATTTGTGCGCTGGCTAAGCAAAACACGACGATATTTTTCGCCACCCACAATTTTGCTGAAGCTGCAGCCATTGCGAACCGTGCCCTTGTACTGCACCGCGGAGAACTGGTGGCGGACCGAACCCTTGCAAACAACGAGAACGCCGACGATTTGCGGTCTCTCTACTTGCAGATGACAGGCGAACCCGTCGCGGGCGAAATTGCGAGCGGCGACCAACTGGCGCGAACTGCGATTCATAGAGCCGGAGCCCAATCATGAGCATGACTTTGGACAAGCTTCACGCCATCCTGCGTCGTGATGTGCTGACAGCGGTCCGCCACCGCACCGGGTTCGTCGTAACCCTGGTGGGAGTTTTGACGGAACTGGCGGCATTTTACTATCTTTCGAGGGCGATCGGGCCGGGATTTCGACCCGACGGCGTTGCCTACTTTCCTTTTCTGCTGGTAGGAACCGGCCTCTACACGTTTTTTGTGATGAGCACGCAGGCATTTCTAAACGTGGTGCAGGAGGCGCAACAGACTGGAACGCTGGAAGTACTGATGACAACATCGACAGCGCCGGCAGAACTTGTGGTGTTGAGTTCTGTCTCCGCATTTGGGGCCAGCTTCACGAATCTGCTCGTCTACATTTTCGCGGGCGTCGCGGTGTTTCGGGCAGCGATTCATGCTGACGTCTGGTCCTGTTTGGTGATACTCGCTCTGTCGCTGGCGATTGCTCTGGCTCTGGGAATTTTTGCGGCTGCGTTTCAGGTTGCCTTTCAAAAGGGCTCGGCGCTGCTATGGCTGCTTGGTTCAGGACTTTGGCTCTTGAGCGGAACGATGTTTCCGGTGCAGAGTTTGCCGCAGGGACTTCGGATGCTGGCACGCCTGGTGCCGTTCACCTATGCGATCGACGGAATGCGGCAGGCGCTGCTTGAAGGTCGTGGTATTTCGAACATGGAATCGACGCTGGCGATGCTGGCAATATTTGTGGTCGTTCTTCTGCCGATGGCGCTGGTCGCCCTTTCTCTAAGCCTCCGGCGAGCACGGCAATTTGGAACTCTCTCCTTTTACTAACTAATCGCTGAATGCACGACTGGAGTGGGGAGTGCCGAGTAGACTTCCGGATATTGGCACTCAGAAATCCGTGTAGTACACTTCCCGTACACTAATCAAAGAATTGGGGGACGAGCCCTTCCAGGCTCCAATATCTGCATATGACGGAAAACCGCACCCCTGACGAGCAGCCGCGCAACGTTGAAGCGGCGAAAAGCAAGAAGGCTTATAACAAGCCAACATTCCGGTACGAGAAAGTTTTTGAAACGGCCGCCTTGTCGTGCGGCAAAATCGCTGGTACCTCTGCCGTATGCAACTCGTCGAGAAAGACCTCGTAACGTCGTACCATGCGTCGGCCTATCCGTCGGAGCGCGACGTTGAACGATGCGCTTTGGCGGTGGAGATCCTGCGCGGAACTGGCCGTCTGCGCTTGCAGGTTCATGGGGAAAGCATGCTGCCGACGCTTTGGCCACGCGACGTCGTCGAGATCGAAGCGTGTTTGGTTGACGAGGTGAGGCCCGGCGAGATTGTGCTTGCTGTAAACGAGGGCCGATTTTTCCTTCATCGTTTTATCCGCCATTTGACGCCGTCTGGTTTTTCGACGCGTGGCGACTCCATGCCCGCGTGCGATCCCGAATTTCCAAACCACGCATTGCTTGGACGCCTGGTCGCTTGTCGCCACCGCCAGAGAAAGGGCGAGTCGACGCGGGTTCATTCAGTTGGCCGATTGAGTCCGTGGTTATGGGCCGCCGGAAAATTGCTTTGTTATTGCGGACCGGCGCGAAGTCTGGCGCTACGGACACATGTGCGCTGGGGTGGCGATCGACGCAGACGTCTGAGGGACCTACCTGCCCCGAGCCAAAACAATTCCGTGATCGCCGCGGGTCAGGAGGCACATGACTGCAACTCCTGATAAGACGGTCTGCGTTGAAATTGGGGGCATTCCGATTTCCTTGTCCACGTGGGACGAGACCTTCTTCAACATTTTGCTGGGTCGGTATGAGGGCTTTCTGAGCGCGGCCTGTTCCGAGTTTTCACTTAATTTCGACATCGTCGAGGCGGGCACGGCGTCGGATGACGACGTTCGAGTGCGGCGAGACGGTGAAGAGTGGCTGCTGGAGCGCGGAGACTTTCGGGCGCGTTGGGATCCGCGGACCGGCCGGGGCTGGGTCCGTCAAAATGCCAATCCATATTCTCTTGATGCGGTATTGCGCATTCTTCATAGCTTGATTCTTGCGGAGCGCGGGGGATTTCTTCTCCATGCCGCGAGCTCGATCTGCGAGGGCCAGGCTTGCCTGTTTTCGGGAATATCCGGCGCGGGCAAAACCACAATTACGCGACTGGCGCCGAGCGACGTGACATTATTGAGCGACGAGATTTCCTACGTGCGGCCGGGAACCGATTCTTATCGGGCGTTCGGAACACCGTTCGCCGGCGAATTGGCCAAAGCGGGTGAGAATTGCAGCGCCGTGATCGCGGGATTATTTTTTCTTGAGAAAGGATCGGCAAATCGAATTGAAGAGATCTCGTCGCTGGAGGCGGTTCGCCGTCTGATGCGCAACATTTTGTTTTTCGCCGAGGATGCACCGCTGGTAGAAAAGCTTCTGGCCAGCGCGTGCGATTTTGTTTCGCATGTTCCGACACGCCGGTTGATTTTCTATCCGGATCAGATAGTTTGGGAAGATGTCCGTCAGTTTGTGGGAGCGCCAGTTCATGTCTGAGACATACATTGCACGCAGTTCAGCGATAGCCGCTCGCATGCTGGCCGGCGAAATGATGGTGATGAATTCGGCGGATTCAACTTTTTTTACGCTGAACGAGGTAGCGACCGCCATTTGGCAATCCGCCGATGGACGCACACCGCTCCGTGAGATTGTCAGGGAGCATATCTGCGAGCAATTCGATGTCGCTCCCGAGCAAGCTGAGGCTGACGCGCAATCATTCGTAGCCGAGCTTTCGAGTCACGGAATCCTGCTGGTTTCCGATCAACCGCTTGCAACGGAGAGTGCTCGATGAGCCTCATGACGGAGGCGGGACAGAAAGCATTCAATCTAGGCGTGCCGCTCGCGGTCCACATGGATGTGACGTACCGCTGCAACGAGCGTTGCGTCCATTGCTATCTGGACCACGACGACCACGGCGAGATGACCACCTCCGAGATCAAGGGCGTGCTCGATCAACTGGCGGAAGCCGGCGTTTTTTTCCTCACATTGAGCGGCGGCGAGGTCTTTATGCGCCGCGACTTCCTTGAAATTGTCGAATACGCGCGGCGATTGCAATTCGTGGTGAAGATCAAAACCAACGCCGTCATGATTGGAGAAGCCGAAGCGCAGAGGATCCGTGAACTGGCCGTCGATACCATTCAGATCAGCGTTTATTCGCATCGCGCAGAGGTTCACGACGCAATCACAAAGCTGCCGCACTCATTCGAGCGCACGATCAAGGCCATCTGTTTCCTGCGTGATCAGGGTGTGCGCGTCTCGATTGCGAACGTGCTCATGACCGCAAATTATTTCGATCATGAGGGAACGCAGAAGCTGGCCGAGGAATTAGGAGTTCACTACACACTGGATCCGACGATTACGCCCATGATGGATGGCGATACGTCGGTTCTCTCGCTTCGCATTCCGGGAGAAGAACTGCCAAGCATTTTCCAGAATCCTGCGCTTGTGACCAACCAGGAGGAGTTCTGTGCACCGCCTGACCCTCCAACGGCAGAAGACCTGGAGGGATATTCCTGCAGTGCGGGACATTCCTTCTGCTACGTCTCGCCTTATGGCGATGTATTCCCTTGCGTGCAGTTTCCGCTGCCAACTGGGAACATTCGGCAACAGAAGTTTCTGGACATCTGGAATTATTCGCCGCAGATGGAGGAAGTGCGGTCGATTCAGCACAAGGATCTCACCACTTGCTCTTCGTGCTCGCATGTCGGCACTTGCAGTCGTTGTCCGGGCCTCGCGTACATGGAAGGAAGCATGCGAGGGCCCTCCACAGCCGATTGCGAGAAGTCTTTCTACCGAACCGGAATCCCCACAGCGAACATGCTGCAGCAAGGCCTGCAGAAGCCACAGGGACTAAGGAGCGGCTCTCCGCTGCTTCAGATACGTCCGCTAGCTGCAAGGGCTTGATGATGGTGGTAGGAAGATGGTTTGGAGCTACAGTATGCCGGCAGCAACGTTCTTGCTGCGCTGGCGATCAGAATTGGCGTCAGACTTAGCGAGCAATTCGAGTACGCGCTGAAGCGCGGTGCGAACTTCATGCGATGACTCGTGGAATTTGAGGGCCGCACCAATTCCCATATCCATGCGGACGACCTCTCCGTGAATCTCGACGTGATTCTGTTCAAACGAAAATTTCTGCCTAACCTTGGTTCCGGGCAGCAGCAGTACGCTTGTTTCCACATAGCAACCGCTCGCGCTCAAGTTGGTAATGATACCGAGCGTGGTGCATTCCTGGCCATTCAGAGCGAGTTCCGAAGTAATCCGGGCGCGCAAACGTGGGTAGAGACGGCGGTTGCTGCGTGAAGGCTGACTCTGCTTCTGCAGGTACATCCGCTTGTCGGCTTCGGAGAGAATTTTTTCCGCATCGAGGCCATCCTCGGGATAAACGGCTTTGCCAACGCTGAGCGAAAGAATGTCTTCATTGCAGACTTCTCTTCCCGCCTCCTGAGCCAGTTCCCGCATCTGTTCGGATTTGCGCGCGGAGGCTTCCGGAGTTAACCCCGGCGCGATCACTACAAATTCATCGCCACCCATGCGCGCCACGTAATCGTATTCACGGCTGGTTTTCTTGAGGGAATTCGCGAATAGCCTGAGCACGCGGTTCCCTTCGAGGTGCCCGAAGCGATCGTTGATCTGCTTGAATCCATCCAGATCGCTGACCATTACGGTCAGGGTCGCCTTTTCGCGCTTGCAGCGAGCCAGTTCACGATCAAGTTGCATGAATAGCGAACGAGCATTCGGCAGACCGGTCAGGTAGTCGGTGACAGCGGAAGTCTCTGCCTGCTCGTACTTGAGCGCGTTCTCGATCGCCAGCGCCATCTTGCCGCTCACCGCCAGCAGGATGCGCAGATGATCAGAGGTAAAGAAATCTTTTTCTGCGTGGTAAAGAGCGACGACGCCGACTACGCCCTTCAATCCCTCAAGCGGGACGGCTAGCGCCGAAGTCAGAGTGCTGTACTTTGAGGAATCGTTCAGGTAGCCCGGCTCGACGGAAGGGTTGCCGTTCAGAATCGGCTTGAGGTTTTGCGCGACCCAGCCAGAGAGCCCTTGCCCCATCGGAATTCTCAGAGAGGCAAACAGCCGGAAGTTATCGCCGTTGACGTACTCGGGCACAAGTTCATCACCATGTCGAACGTAGATCGCGATGGCGTCATAGGGCATGGCGTGCCGCAGTTTCACAGAGAATACGGAGAGCGTTTCTCCCAAGCTGAGCGAGGCGCCGAGGTCTTGACTAAGTTCGAAAAGCGTTTGGGCCTCTTGGCGCGCGGCTGCAATCGAACTGAGGAAGCTGTGGTCCTGCGACTGACGCTTGCCCTCGGCCTCGAAGCCCGCAGCGGGTTCAATCGAATTGTTTGCGACAATTTCCTCTTTCTTGGGCTTCGCCTCGGTCCCTTGCTTATGCTTACCCAATCCGTCAGTTCGCTCGTGAACCAGTTTTTCCAGTTCCACGTACCGCCGCTGTAACACGCTGACGACCCGCGGATCGAATGCCTTGCCCGACTCCTGGGAAAGTTGCGTCATAGCGTCCGCAAGAGGCAGGGCAGGACGGTACTGGCGGTCCGAAGCAAGCGCATCGAGGAAATCAACGGCGGCAAGAATACGGGCCCCGATGGGAATTTGATCTCCCTTAAGGCCGCGAGGATAGCCCGTCCCGTCAAACTTTTCGTGGTGGGCCCGAACGATGGGAACAACCGGATACGGGAATCGAACTCGCTCCAGAATATCGGCGCCCACCTCAGGATGAATTTTCATCTTCTCAAATTCTTCCGGAGTGAGTCGGCCAGGCTTCGAGATGATGTGCTCGGGGATCGCGAGTTTCCCAATGTCATGGAGCAAAGCAGCAGCCTGGAGAGCTGCCGTGCCCTCTACATCCACTTTCAGCTCTTTGGCAACTTCAATTGCGTAGACACGTACCCGCTGAAGGTGATCGTGAGTAGTCTGGTCCTTGGCTTCGATGGCGAGCGCCAGGGCCTCGATGGTGCGCATGTGCAAGTCGGCCATCTCCTCTACGTGGCGCTTCTCATCTTCAAGCTTGCCGAGGTAGAGGCGATAGGAACGGTAAATCAGGTAGACGACCGGAAGCGTGAGAAGCGAGGTCTGCCAGTCAGAAAAACGATGAAGCCAACTCATGACGCCAACCACGCCGGCGCCCACCAGGTAGTAAGGGAAACTCCAGAAATAGCAATCAGACCAGATCTTGCGCAGCGAGCGACGTTCGGTCAGAGAAATTACGGTCGCCACCGGCAGCGTATTGGATACAAAATAGATGCAAGCAGCCAGAGCCAGCAGGGTCGAAGGATTGTGGATGGCACGGGGCAAAGGGGAAGCACGATAAGCAAAGAAGGTGGCAGCGATCGCCAGAGCCGTCGAACACACGTTGAACGCGACTTGAACAGGAATCGGACGATCCGGACCAATACACTGCACAACAACAGCCGCGCAGCCGAGAGCCATGGTTTCCGATAGGCTCAGTTCCAGCACGCCCAGAAGGAGGAACAAAAAGTTCACCGACATCGTTCCCGTGATGCTGGGCAAATTGACCTTCAGGCGGGATGCGGCGAGAGCGATAACGAGGTAACAAAAGAACTTAATCGGATTCTGACTTTTGCCGTGCATCACCGTATAGGTGAGTACCGTCATCCCGCAGATGACGACCACGGCAATGAATGCCCGCGGGGCGGCGCTCATCTCCCTCCAGGATTGAGGGCGAGTTGTCATTTCCGACTACTCCTGCCGCGAGATCTTAAGTGCGATTCGTCGGGCAAAATACCAGATATTTATTGATAGCAGGCTAGGGACGGGCCGAAAAGCATTAGGACGGAAGGGTACAAACTTCCGTAACTCGGGGTAGCCTTATTTTTATTGGACAGATAGTGAACTCATAAGGTGGCGGGTAGAGTGAGTTTAGTCAAGAGAAACAACAGGATGGGATCGGAGTTACAGAAAACAACCGCCGGGGTTTGTGGCCCGGCGGTAATCGCATTCAGGATGCTTTGGCGAGCGCTGTCTTTAGCCCACGATCCTTACGAAAGGAAGAATTCCTTGGCGATCGAAACCCATTCCGCTTCCGGGACCTGGTCGGCGAGGGCACCCACTGCGACGCCGCCGTCCTGTGCAAGCGCTCCGGCAAACATCGGCATCTTTCTCTGCAAGCGGCTGGCGGATTCTTCCGTCCACCAGCGAGCCAGCGCGCCGCCCAGCAGGTTGCGGAAGTTCGTCTTGGCGTCGGGCGATTGAACGGTTACCAACCAACCTTCGCCGTAAGGATCCTTCTGCGCCAGCATGGGGTCCTGTGAGACGTGGTCGTTGACATCCGCGATGCTGCCTTCGATCGGAGACACCATGTCCACCGAGGCGCCGTCGCGGAAGAACGTGGCAATCTTCTGTCCCTGACGGATCCACTGTCCGCGCTGAGGGAGCGTCATGCGATCCACTTTACCGACAAGCTTCGAAGCAAAGTCGTCCATGCCAACCCGCACCAGGCTCGGGCTCTCGCTCAGCGCCCAGGTGTGGCCGGGATGATAGCGAAGATTCTCGGGAACATTGAATCCGCCGACGAGGCCTGGGGTTGGACGTGCCGCTTTCGGGGCCTTTGCGGTTGATACTGCGAGAGACGGTTGCACAACGACTTGTTTCTTGCTGTGGAAATGATCGATTAGGAGGAAAGTCGCGAATGTGAAGAGAACCAGGATGACTGTCATAACCCACCTTCGTTCGAGGGCTCTTTCTTTTAAGGCCGCTCGCCACTATTGCTAAAGGCACTCGCTGTGCCAAATCGTAAAGTGCAGTGAATATGTTTTTGGCGCCGCATAAGCGACCGGGAATCTGATAGTTGCGCATGACAGATTTTCAAAGCCGAAATTGCTCGCTGCAAATTGCCACAATGATTTGATGCGAATCGCATCACTGTTCTTAGGCGGGGAATGATCGCGCTACTGGATTTGAGACTGCGAGCGTGAAGAAACAATGACTTATCGTGACGTTTGCGCCTGTGGCGCTTCGCAACACCGCTTGCTGAGGAACGCAACACAAATCGCCACGCGGGCGACTACTTATCCGAACCTCGAAGGGTAAGCGTCAGATGATGAGCGCGGCACTTGGGGCCAAATACCAGCTTCATGGCTGGAGAACTAAACGCCCACCCCAGCCATGCCACAACAGTTTATTTTCTGTCCGATGGGCGCACCGGGGAGTTGTGCTTCTTGCTAAATGCCAGGGCAGGGATTCGGGGCAAATTAGCCGCCGGTCTGACAAGACAAAACAATCAACAACACACAAAGCAATCACACCTGGAGCGTGAACTCGCACCGTAGCGGCTCCGTATACCATGTCAGAGTTAAACGTGGTTCGCAGGTTTGACTTGTCCAAACGGGGACGCCTAACATCGAATGATCCCGGGGGAATGCTTGGAGATTATCGGCGAGACAATTTCACATTACCGCGTCCTGTCGCAATTGGGCGGAGGCGGGATGGGCGTGGTGTATGAAGCCGAAGACATCAATCTCGGGCGCCATGTCGCGCTCAAATTCCTGCCGCCCGAGACGGAAAAAGATCCTGCCGCCCTCGAACGATTCCAGCGCGAAGCCCGCGCTGCTTCGGCATTGAACCACCCGGGTATCTGCACGATCTATGAAGTCGGAGAAGACCACGGACGGCATTTCATCGCCATGGAGTTGATGGAAGGCGAAACCCTTAAGGGCAGAATCCATGGTCAGCCGATGGAACTTGAGCAATTGCTTGATCTCGGAATTCAGATCGCGGACGCTCTCGACGCCGCTCACGCCAAGGGCATCATTCACCGCGACATCAAGCCCGCCAACATATTCGTCACGAATCGGAATCAGGCGAAGATTCTGGATTTCGGCCTTGCCAAGCGGACAGGCACGTCATCTGTATTGTCGGCGGTCACAATTGGTTCCGCGGCCACGGTGGATGAACCGTTCCTCACCAGCCCCGGATCAACTGTCGGCACGGTGGCCTACATGTCACCCGAGCAGGCCCGCGGCAAGGATCTGGATGCCCGCACGGACCTGTTTTCGTTCGGCGCTGTGCTCTATGAAATGGCGACCGGCGCGATCCCATTCCGTGGTGACACGTCCGCCGTAATCTTCGAAGCGATTCTGAACCGGCCGCCGACGCCTCCGGCACGGTTGAATCCGGACATCCCAGCGCATCTGGAAGAAGTTCTGGACAGGCTTCTTGAAAAAGACCGCGACCTCCGCTATCAAAGCGCGGCGGATGTGCGTTCGGACCTGAAGCGGTTGCGTCGAGACTCCGAATCGGGGACGGTACGGGCCGCGAGTTCGTCAAGCGCCTCGTTGCGCAAGCCACCAACGCCGGCACGCAAACTGCCGGGTTGGCTGATTCCGGCGGTGATTGTGGCTCTGGTAGCGGCTGGAATCGGGCTGGTTCTTTCACGCCGCGGACATGCACTCACGGAAAAAGATTCGATTCTGATTACCGATTTCGTGAACACGACAACCGACCCGGTTTTTGATGGAACGTTGAAGAAGGCGTTGGCGGTTGATCTGGGGCAATCTCCATACCTGAATGTCTTTCCGGATCAGAAGATTCATCAGACATTGCAATTCATGGGGCGAAACGTCACGGACCGCATTACCGCGGATGTCGGGCGCGAGATTTGCCTGCGTGAGGGTATCAAAGCGATGCTGAGCGGCAGCATCGACAACGTAGGCGGACAGTACGTTCTGACACTGGAAGCAACCAACGCAGCTTCGGGAGATTCGCTGGGCCGGCAACAGACCCAGGCGGACCGGAAAGAAAATGTTCTGAATGCGTTGCACAGCGCGGCAACGAAGCTGCGCGGCCAACTGGGCGAGTCGATCGGAACGGTACAGAAATACGACATGTCGCTGTCGATGGCGACGACGTCTTCCTTGGACGCGCTGAAGGCGTTGACGCTCGGAGACGCCAAACATGCAGCCGGAGACGACTTGGGGGCGATTCCAAATTACCAGCAGGCGATCGAGATCGATCCCAATTTTGCAATGGCCTATGCGCGGTTGGGCACGGTCTACAGCAATCTCGGACAAACAGCGCAATCGGAACAAAACCGGCAAAAGGCTTTTGAGCTTCGCGATCGGGCCAGCGAACGCGAGAAGCTTTACATCATGTCGCATTACTACGCCGATAGCGGCCAACTCGACAAAGGCATCACGGCGTATGAGCTTTATCGCCAGACATATCCGAGAGATTCAACCCCCTATAACAATCTGGCCGTGATATATAACCAACTCGGCCAATTCGATAATGCACTGGAGAACGGCAAGAAGGCGATAGAACTTGACCCGGACGCGTTGAGCGGATACGGCCAAGTAATCCAGGCCTACTGCGGGCTGAACCGGGTGGAAGAAGCGCGGGCCACCATCAGCGCAGCGTTGCAGCGCAAGGGCTCGACGAAAAGCTACCACATAGCGCTGGCGTCGCTGGATTGGGCCGAAGGAAAAGATAGTGACATTGAAAAGGAACTGCAAAGCGCGTCCGGGGACCCGAATAGCGAGTTCGAGGTTTTAGGATTTCGCGCAGGCTTGGCCGCAACTCGTGGGCAGATGAGGCAAGCGCGTGATTTGTCGCGCCAAGTTGAGGATGCGCTCGAACGGGTGCATCTGGAAGGCCGAGCCGGAATGGAGGCGCAACTGAGCGCAGCAGAGGCATTGGCGGGCTATCGGGTTGAAGCGATCACCCGAGCAACGGATGCCCTACGTCAATCGCGAGCCCTACCCGTCATTTCGAGCGTAGCCACGACTTTCGCAGTCGCCCACCAGGATCAAAAGGCAGTCGCTTTGGCCGACGAAATTCAGAGATCTCATCCGAACGAGACGATGGCAATGAATGTGACGGTGCCTGTTATCCGAGCGGTCGCCCTTTTGTTGCCGGCGAATCCGGCCCAAGCGAATCCGAATAAGGCTATTGATTATCTGAACACAGCCGCTCTTTATGGGCGGGCTGATGGCGGAGTCTTTTATGCTCGAGGCTTGGCTTATGAACAGGCAGGACGTTATTCCGAAGCCGAGCAGGATCTGCAAAAGGTAGTTGACTTCAAGTCTCACAGCGGTCCAGACATACTGACCGTCATCGCCCAATTGCAATTGGGCAGACTCTATGCCAAGCAGGGCAACGCTGCGCAGGCTCGCATCCACTATCAGAATTTTCTTGCCAGCTGGAAAGATGCCGACCCGGACATCCCGTTATTGAATCAAGCAAGAGCGGAGTACGCAAAGCTGCAATAAACTCGTCGCTCTTCCGAACCAGCTCACTACTGCATCGTGACGTGCTGACACGCAGGAACCTGTGCTCCAGCTAGGCTCGCAACGAAGTCAGGATATCCTGACGAGCAGCCTGCCATGCGGGAGCAAAGCCGCCGATGAGTCCCATGACTAGAGAAAAAACAATGGCCGTAATCAGGACTTTCGCGTTCAACTGCAGGCTGAAGACCGTCTCGCTAAAAGTGAGCGAGTTGCCGATGCCGGTCGTCATGCCGTTGAAGGGCAGAATGAGAATGATGCCGACAACGGCGCCCAGCAAGGAAAGCAGCAGGGCTTCGATTACAAAAGAGGTAAGAATGCTGGGACGCGAGAAGCCGATGATACGGAGGGTTGCGATCTCACGCGAGCGGTAGGCGACGGCGGCGTACATGGTATTCATGGCGGCAAAGCTGGAGCCGATGGCCATGATGATCGCGACGAGGGTTCCGATGAATTTGATGGCGCCGCCGGAATTGGTCTGCTTCTCGTAATACTCCGTTTCAAGCGTGCCTTCGAGTTTCAGGCGCTGATCGTCAGAGACGCGATTTTTTAGCGCGTCGGCTGCAACCGGATCGGTCGCGCGCAGATAAGCGGAGGCGTAGCCACCCTGGCGATCAAAGTCCACTGAGACTTGATTGACGTCGCCCCAGATTTCGGAATCATAGGCGGTGCCTCCCGCGTCGAAAATCCCAACCACCTTCCACTGTCCTTTCGCGAAGTCGAGAGTATCGCCGACGTCGGCGCCTGAAAAGCGATTGTGAATGTTGCGGCCGACGACTACTTCGCGTTGTCCGGGCGAGAACCAGCGGCCTTCTACCAGTTTCAATCTCGATTGGCCGTGCTTATCTTTATTCTCCAGGCGCAACGCAACGCCTTCGGGCATAAGCCCTCGCACGGAAACATTCACCTCTCCGGTCTTATCTTTGCGGGGAAGAACAACGACGACGACCCACTCGCCGGACGCCAGAGGTTGTCCCTGCGGATCTTTGGCAATGCCGGGCAAGGTCTTGAGAGTGGGAAAGAGGCTGGCGTCGAACCCTCCCGAAAGCTCAGCCGTGGAACCCTTGCGCATGACGAGCACGTTGAGCGGATCGCCGCTGGTCATGAAGGCCTTATCGAGTCCGGCGAGCAGCGCCATCAGGAAGACCGCTGTCGTCACGGTAAGCGCGATACCGAGCGCGGTCATGATGGTGAGACCTTTGCGCAGCTTAAGATTGCGGATGTTGTAGCTGATTGGGATCGCCATAAATGTTTCTTCAAGAACTGATTCAGTACATCACGCCGCTAGCCGAGATAGCGCAAGCCATCCACGATATCAAGTTTGGCCGCGTGGTAAGCAGGGAATACCGCGCTTAAAAGCCCGACTGCGCCAGCAACACCAACCGCGAGCAGCAAGGTCGCGGGCGTCACCTTCATGCCGGACAGAAACAATCCCATGCCGGGTGCGTGCGACAGACCCGAAATCAGAACGACGGCGAAGAGACATCCCAACACGCCGCCAATCAACGCAACGAGAACGGCTTCTCCCAGGTACAGCCGTAGAATCGACTGGCGCGTGAATCCCAGCGTCTTCAGAACAGCGACTTCGCGCGTGCGTTCGCGGATCGACATCGCCATGGTCGTCGCGGACACGAGCAGCGTTGCAAAGACGACAGCGAAGCAGATGCTCAGGATGAATGCCTTCACGTTGCCGATACTGTTGATGAAACTCAGCTGAAAAGCTTTTTCAGACTCGGTCTTGGTAGGCTCGGGAGCATTGCGAAAGGTGTCATCGACCGCAGCCGCGACCCGCGAAACGCTTTCTGGCGAATCCGTCAGAATTTCGAAGGTGCCAGCGTGTCCCTTTGCGAACGATACGGCCTCTTCCACATATTTCTGATTGAAATAGACGGATTGCGTGGGCTGGGGTCCGGAATAAATTCCGCGAATGGTGAGCTCCAGATTGACCGGATAGATCGTGCCATTAAGAACGATGCGGTCGCCCATCTTCCAGCCAAATTTCTTGGCGAGCGAGGAGTCAACCACGACTCCGGCGCGGTCGCGCTGCCAGGCGGCTAGTTGATCCGTTGGTATCTTGAAGTCGGTAAAGATCTTGAAAATTTCGTCGGGATCGGTACCGAACTGCGCGAAGAAATGGTCGGGCTTCTCGTCGATGTACTGACCTCCAAACCAGTTGTTGGGAGCCACCGCGACGACGCCCGGAATCGCACGAATTTTTTCCCGATAAAAGATTGGCATGGATTGGGTAAGCGAAACCCGGTGGCGCGTGACTAGACGTTGCGCGGACTCGGCACTCCCCTTATCGATGTAAAAGGTGTGCCAGACCGACATCATCAGGGTCAGCAGAAGAAGCGAGAAAGTGATACTTAAAACCGTGAGGATGCTGCGGCGTTTGTTGCGGAAAGCGCTCTTGGTCACAAAACGGGTTAATGTCATGCCAGCGCGCAACTCCTAAAATCGAACGGTCGAGTGAATGAATCCAAGAAAGTACGCCCACGCACGATCACAGTCTTTCGAGGATAGAACAGCGGGCGCTGAGTGGACAACTGGCGGGATTCGATTTGGGATACGTATGTCCGGCGCGTCTTTTCCTGGGTCTTTCCATCCCGTAACAAGAAATCAAGATTCTGTGATGAGGGTTAAACAGTTAGGACTAGACGATTTAGCGTACTTTGGTAACTCCCAACCGTAGGGTGAATAACGCTATCCTAGGTGTGGCTCTCCCCACGTTCTCAGCCAACACAAATCACTTGGATGTAGTGCGGCTGGTCCCCGCGAGGCGACTGGAATGGCAATGATGTTTGGTCGGTTTGAAATTCAAAGTGAAATCTCGAAATCCGAAACGGCCCTGATTTATAAGGCCTTGGACACGGAATCGAATCAGGTTGTGGCGCTCAAGACGCAAAGTCTTGAACGTCTCGGCGACGCCTCTGCGAAGTTCGTGCAGACGCTCGTCACCGAGGGGGAACAGGCTGCCTCCCTGGCAGGCCAGAACATCGCCGCCCTGTATGGTGCAGGCGAGATCGAAGGGCAATTCTGCGCGGCGATGGAATACGTCCAGGGGAACAGCATCGCGACCATGCTTGCCCGCAAGGAAGGCTTCTCCATCTGGGACCTGCTGGACATCACTCGACAAGTTTGCGCAGCCCTGGACCAAGCCGCATCGGCAGGAGTGGTGCACTCTTCGCTCGAGCCCGACAAGATCCTGGTGCAATGGGACGGGCTGGTAAAGATCCTCGACTATGGCATATCGAACATGAGCCTGATCGAGGCGGAAACCGGGAATGGTCTCGGACGGCTGATGCCGTACTGCTCCCCGGAGCAGATTCGGGGCGAGGCAATGGACCAGCGTTCCAATGTGTTTACGGTTGGGACGATCCTCTACGAAATGGTGATCAGCCGGAAGGCTTTTGATGCCGTGGATCCGGTGGCACTGGTTGGACAAATCGAAAATGAAATGCCGGAAGAACCCGTCCGGGTGAATCCTAAAGTGAACGCGGCAGTGAGCGCGGTGATTATGAAGGCGCTCGCGAAGGATCCTGTGGAACGCTACCAGTCAGCGCGTGAACTCGTCGAGGATCTGGAGAAGTGCAAGGAAAATAAGAAAGAAACAGCCGACGTAAAGAAAACGACTGCGACCACGGTTAAGGTGGATGCGGCGGCGCGACAGGCCGCGGCTAGCAAGTTTGTCTCGGCAGCAGCAACGGCGAGCGAACCAGCGGTGAGTTCGCGGACCCCAAACAAGTCGGCCACCAATGCTCCGGCTAAGCCTTCGGAGAGCGTCTCGAGCAAACCGGAAGCGAGTTCTACGCGGCAAACCACGCCAGTAGTCCAAAGCGCAAAGGCGGCTGCGGGGGCGTCTGGAAGCGGCTTTTCTCATTCCGTCGCAGATGCGATGCACAGCCCGAGTTCAGTAACGAAACCGGTTAGCGCAAGCAATTGGAGGTGGAGCGAGTTCAGGAGCGCGTTTGATCGAGGACT
The DNA here is from genome assembly GCA_963822545.1 of uncultured Acidobacteriaceae bacterium. GTDB lineage: Bacteria > Acidobacteriota > Terriglobia > Terriglobales > Acidobacteriaceae > Acidiflorens. The sequence goes on along the minus strand of CAWGIB010000002.1, from coordinate 1,221,744 downwards.
CATCGGAAAATGCCAATACCGGTTCTGAGGACGCGTACCACGCGCCGAGCCCGGTCATGTCATCGGCGGCAGTAGAGGAAGAATCAGAAGCGAATTCACCCAGCGTCGCGGTTGATCCCATGATGGCGGGAGCAAGCGCGAGCCGCCCCGCAGTAAGTTTCTCGGATCTGGACGAGTTGCCTCCGCTCAAGGAGCCGGTCTACGTACCGCCGTCAATTCCTGCGCCGGAACAGCAAACACAACCTGTGGTTAACAAGGCGTATCCGGCGAAAGAAGAGAAACCAAAGATCCAGCCACGGGAAGTTGCACAGAAGGCAATTAAAGAGATTTCGACGATCCCTCCCAAGCTGGTGCTGTTCTCAATTTTGGGTGCAGTGGCCATCATCATGGTGGTTGCAGTCGCAGTGTTCTTCCACGTGCACTCGGAGGACGATGGTTCGACGGCAGCACCACGGGCGATTAAGACCACGAACGCTTCTCCCGCGAGCGCGCCCGCAACCACGACACCCGCGCCTACTCCACAAGCGGCTGGTTCGGCGCAACCAAGTTCCGCTCCAGTACAAGCAGTACAGCCGCCTGTGCTTGACGAGCAACCGAACCTAACCGTTCGCAAGGCCGACAAGCATGCAACCAAAGGCCGCCGTACTGCGCTGCAGCCGGCGCCGCAGCCGGTCGTGAGCGCCGGAGAGGCGCTGATCGATTCTTCGCCGGCCGGGGCCCAGTTTCAAGTCGACGGCCGAAGTGACCCGGCTTGGGTTACGCCATTCAGCGTTGCAGGACTTAGCCCTGGGAAGCACATCGTTTCCGCAAGTAAGTCAGGCTACACGGCAGAAGTGCGTTCAGTGGATGTTGCCGCCGGCGCGAAGGCCTCCCTAAGCTTCCATTTGGCACCGATCAATGCTCTCGTGGTCGTGAGCAGTACTCCGGCGGGCGCCGAGATATCATTGGACGGGAAACCTACCGGGCGAGTGACACCTGCACAATTTGCAGTAGAAAAAGGAAGCCACACCGTCCTTGTGAAGAAGCAAGGATTCCTGGATGAAGCGACGACAGTTGATCTCGGAGCTGGGCAAAATTTCCAATACGCTCCGGCCCTCAAGGCGCTCGGAAACGTCGAGGACATTCAGACCGTCGGCAAATTTAAGAAGTTGTTTGGCAATGGCGGCCGGGAAAGCACTGTGGGCATGGGATCAGTCAGCGTTCGAACGCAACCCAAGGGAGCGCAAGTGGTAATTAACCAGCGCATCCTCGACAAAATGTCGCCGCTTGAGGTGATGATGGGACCCGGAAATTATGTGGTCGATATCACACTGACTGGATTCAAACCGGTCCACAAGGTAGTCACCGTCGAAAAGGGCGGCAAGGTCGCAATCGACGAGATTCTTGAGCGGCAGTAGTCATCAAGAAACGATCCGCGAAATACAGCTCGTGTTATCAATAACAAAAAAACTGCTTATTTCTCAGAGACTAGCGGGAATTCACCCCGAAATCTTTGATTCTCAAAAGATCGAAAGGGACGGGTTTCAGCACGACGAACGAGCCTCCGCGTCAATCCTCAACGCGCACGAATCGCATGGATAATAACCGGTTGAGCTAACCGAAGAGCCGAGAGCCTTTCCTGTTTGCCATCCTGAACCAGTCCAAATCACTTAACTGAAAGACTTCGGATTGATTTTCCGCCGTGCCCAGGCAATCGCGTTGGATGGCAGCTCAATTCACCTTCGCGGTTACCAGTCACCTTGAATCGTGATTAGGGTCACCGCCTTGGGTATCCGGTAGAAGGAGGATAAGCGGATAGCAGGAGTAAAGCTGTGTCGTCGCAATTGTCGTCGCAATTCTCAAGGTCAAGGTTGAGCCAGGAACTGGAGGAAGCTCTTCGAAGCATCGTGAAGACGCGAGAGTTTCGCAAAGGCGAGACTTTATATACGCACGGAACCCTTGCTGAAGGTCTGTTTGTGGTTGAAACAGGCGCGGTGCAGGTGCTGCTACCGACTGGAGACCACCATATTCAAGTGCTGGAAGTTGTCGGAGCAGGAGCGATCCTCGGATTAAGTGAGACCATGTCAGGTGACAACTACAGGGTGACGGCAAATGCAGAAGCGTTGGTAACGACGTCCTTCATCGGCCGCGCCGAGTTCCTGGCGTTCCTGGACGGTCATCCGGAGTTCTGTATGCAGATCGTGCGTTTGCTCAGTGAAAATCTGCACGGGCTGTATCACAAGTTTCGCAGCGTGAGCGCGCATCCTGGTCGTCCCCGAAGACGACGGCTTAACGAAGCGTAACCGAGCGAAAACCACAACTCAGTTACGAGCTAGCGCCTGCCCGGGCGCTAGAAACGTGACTCGGCCCAATCTGCGAAGCTTTCAAACGTTGAATTAGTGCGCCTTGAAGTTGACCGTGATCTGGGTCTGGATTTCGACCGGGTCTCCATCCAGATAGTAGGGTTTGTATCTCCACTGCCGCACTGCTTCGACGGCAGCAGCAGCCAAGGTAGGTTCCCCGCTTAGCACTTTTGGATTCACCACGATGCCTTCTTTATTGATGGTTGCTTCGATCTGCACGGCACCTTCAATGTGGGCAGACAGAGCATTGGCCGGATACTTGGGCTGAACGCGCTTGATCACAAGTCCCTGTGAAACGCCTTGCGACACCCTGATTCTGGACGCGGACAGCTTGGGGACGCTGGATGGAGCCGATGAAAGAACAGCACCGAGAGGACTCGCCCCAGACGGGGCAACAGCAAGGGCACTGGGAAGTTGGGAAGACTCTTCACCCTGCGCATGATGCGTGACAGAAGGTGCAGTTGACTTCACGATGAGCGGCGCTGACGTGGGCTTCTTCGGTTGGAGATCGGTCGCCGTATTCACCGACGCAACCGAGACCGGCTGTTGTGCCGATGCCGTTGGCGAATTCTTAGGTGCAGGAGCGCTGACAGCAGCGCTGGGACGATTGGAGGCGATCACAGGGGAAGCAGTCGTCGGTGTCGGCGTGGAAGGTACAACCACCGCCGGCGCTGCTTGAGTCTGCGGCGCAGGGGCGCTGACCTGTGTACCCGATTCCGAGCGTGCGCCTGAAAACTTAGTCCACCCAATGTATCCAGCAGCGGCAAAGACCAGAACCGCGGCAGCGACCATGAGCTTCTTGCTGCCAGACCCACCGGAATCTTCGCCTATCGCCGCGAATGACGGACCATCCGTCATTTTTTCCGCGACGGAAGCCTTCGCCTTGGGTGCTGGCGCTTCGACCTCGGTGAAGTCATCAAGAATTTCGTCTTCCGCTTCTTTTGGCGCTTGCGTTACTGCTTCTCTTGCCGGAGCTGGCGCGGAAGCTGCCGATTGAGAGGTAAACGTGTTCGTAACTGCGCGGACAGGCGCGGGCTTCGCGGCATCGCCTTTCACTTCACTTGTAACCGATGCCACTGCGGAAGGCGCAGGCGCTGAAATCGGCGGCGCAAGCACTGGAGTGCGAGTGGTCACCGGAGTCACGACTGGGGCCGGTTTTTCTTCAAATTTTGCTGATGCGACGGCCTGAAGCGGAGCTTCAAATTGCGGGAGCTTGCTAACAGGAGCGGGTACAGGAACCGGGCGAGCAGCGACGGGCGGCGCAGCGACGATTTCGATTGGACGAGTCGCTGGCGGCGCGGAACGAACGGGAGAAGCGGTTGGCTCTTTGGGGACGGCCGAAGTCGTGTTGGTCGACGAGGCCGCGGCGTCCGCAGTTTTGCGCAGGAGACCCCGAGCCACGCGCAGAGTGCCCTTGGTTTGCTCGACATTGATGGGCTTGGTGATTACCAGATTGGCGCCGATTCGGTAGGCGTTGGCGACGCCTGCCTGCCCTTCCACCATTGCGATGGCAAGGGAACCTTGATTCATGCTGGAAGTGCGCGCGCTTTTGAGGAGCAGCGAAGAATTCTGTTCGTTGTCGCAATCGACGACGATTGCATCGTAGCGCTGCGCCATCAATTTCTTGACGGCGACGAAGGGTTCGGTCACATGGTCGACCGCGAACTCCAGTTCGCTGAAAACCTGGCTTACGACCCGAGCAAGTTTCTCATCAGGGCAGAAAAGTAACGCTTGGTAACCCATAATGAATTTATCGTAGGCAGACGCGAGAGTACCAGCAAGTTACGGGGGTAATGGGAATGAGCGCGATTCTACTGATCGGAACTGATATTCGAGTGGCGAGCGCGATCGTTACTGACGTTGAAAGTCCACCAGCACGATCGTCTGAAAAGGCAGTGCTTTTCCGTCGCGCATGTACGGACGGTAGCGCCACTGGCGTACGGCGCTGACCGCGGCGTTTGCAAGAGCGGCATTGCCTTCGATGATTTTGGCGCCCGTCACTTTTCCATTCTCGTCAACGACAGCTTTGAGTACCAGTGTGCCTTGAACTTCCGCGGGCCGCACTCCAGCGGGGTAGGTCGGTTGGATGGAATGGATCAATCTTTTGTCGGCGCCCTTGGAGGACAGGATGATTGCGCTCTTCTCGCCGGGCAATTCCGCGTCGGAGCTCGCGGCTACGAGGTTGTCTTTCCTATCTGCCTGAGCCTGAGCGGCGCTAGAAGTCTTGTCAGTAGCGGCCTTCTCCGCGCCGGTCTTCGTGGACGCCGGAGACTGCGAAACAGTGGCCACCGATGTAAGAGCAGGCGTTCCACCTAAAGCGGGCGGGGTTAGAGATACTGACGTCGGAACGGTGGAAATCGGACTGTCTGAAGAAGGAGTTGAGACCTTTGGTGCTGTGCCATTGGGATCGGGTGGTACGGTCGCGTTCGCTAGCGGCGCTTGCGATTGATCGGGACTGGCCGCTGCCGGCGATGCTGCGATGGCCGGCTCTGGGGCAGACTTTGCCGGACTCGGAACATGAACTCGCTCGTGGGGAGCCACTCCAGCGAGCGCTAGAACGCCATCAACTTGCGGTTGTGCCAAAGTCTTAAATGCTGGCACGTACATCCACGCTCCGTACGAAGCAGCGCAGATCAACACGAGCACGAACGCTGCGACGAGTGAGCCGCTCGTTTTTTTCGGAGCTTTTTTGGTGTGTTCTGTTGTTTCTTCTTCAGCGGACTTTTGAGTATTCGAAGAGACAGCGTGCAGCTTTGCGTCCTCTTCGGGCGCAGGATTCTTCAGTTCCGCCGGCGGTGCATCAACCGACAACTTCATTTCCACTGTTTGCTTTGGTTCATTTACTTCGGTTGTGACTTTTGCGGCGCTGATGCTGTCCATTGCAGGAGCGGGGGCCGCGGCACTCATTTTCAAAGTTAGCGCTGACGCGAATCCAGATGAAGTACCTTCCGCAACGGGGGTCTCGGACGAGAGAGTCGATTGGGATGAGCCAGCAGCCGCCACTAGAGCTAAAACACTTTCCTCTTGCATCGCCTCGCCGACGGACCGGCCGAGATCAGTGGCGTGAACTTCTGCTCCATCTTTGCTGGAGTCGTGGGTCGCAGCGGCAGCTTGAAATGTAACCGCATGCAAGGGATCTACGCCGCTGGTGTGCGCTGGCTCATTTTTCTTGACGCGACTGACAGCAGTCCGGATGGTGCTGCGAGCTGTGTCTTTCGCCACCGGCTTGGTCAGGATGAGTTCGGCGCCGAGGCGAAAAGCGGTCGGGAGACCGGCTCGTCCATCGACGATAGCAATGGGCACCGGATTGTTGCCGCCTTTGCCACGACGGCATACGTCGAAGATAAGTTTGGCGGCCGGCAGGTTCTCGCAATCGACGAGTACGAGATCGAAAGTATTGGAATTCAGTTTCTGGGCCGCAGAAACTCCGTCGAGTGGACGTTCGCAGGTGACGAACATCTCTTCGAGAACGGCGGTAATGGCGCTAACGGCCTGATCATCCGGCGACAACAGCAGAGCGAGTGGCATGGCTCTCATATGCTAGAAACCGTTGTGCAACCCCGCAAGTTACATCGGTAAGGCCCTGCTGGGTCAGACGGGGCTGAGACAGGCCAACTGGGCTACGGGTCAAACCCTACTGGTGCTTTTTGGCGACGGCGGATTCGGGTGGAGGGTAAGAGATAGAGCCGCGGAGAGCTGCTTTTTCAGCCGGCGCAAAATCGGGGAATGGCAATTGGTGCTGGTTCCGCCATTCCTGGACCTGTTTTTCGGCTGCGGCAGCCTTTTCGGGATCGGTCCCGGGTTCTCGCGACAAAAACAGGGTCTGGGACGGGAAGGCGAAAGCGGTGCCAGAACGCTCCACGATTTCCATTATCCGAAAAAGGAGGTCTTCGCGAATGGCGTTGAATTCGTTCGAATCTCGCGTGAGCACGAAGGCGGAAATCTCAAGACGCAAGGCGCTGGGGTCGAAATTCGCAAATCGGATGCTAGCTGAGTCGGTCTCAACCTTCGAATGTTGGTAGAGCAGGCTCCGGATTTCCGCGAGCAAATAGCGGAGTTGGTCCCCTGTTGTGTCGTATCGGATGGCGAGCACGGGATTAAACAGAATTTTGTCGCGTCGACTGAAGTTCTCGATGCTCATGGTGGCGAGAGCGCCATTCGGAATGGAAAGTTGGGTACGAGCATCGGTGCGGACTCGCGTGGAGCGCAAGCTGATGTCTTCGACACTTCCGGTGCGGTCGCCGAAGCGGCAGTAATCGCCGACGCGGATGACTTCGTCGGCCAGGACGGAGATGCCGCCGAAAAGATTTTCGAGAGTCTTTTGGGCAGCGAAGGCGATCGCGATACCGCCGATGCCAAGGCCAGCCAGGACGGTCGTGAGATTAAAGCCAAGGATTCCGAGAATGGCGAGAATGGCGATGACGACTACCAGCGCGCTCAGCAACCGTTCGCCGAGAACCATGAGGGTTCCGGTTCCGGTGCGCCCGGCGCTAATGGCGTGAACGCGCAACCGTTGCATGGTTAGTCCGGTTGCACGAAGCAAGAACCAGAAAAGTCCGATGCAGAAGAAAACACCAATTGTCCGGTAGTAATAAAGACGCGGCAACAGAGGCAGGCCGAGGTAGCCGGCAATAACGCGGTGCGCGATTGCCGCGAAACAGACCAGGAGCGGCATCGAAACGTGCCGGTAGGTGCGGAGATTCGGCTGCTTCTTGTATTTGAGATAGAGATGACGTGGTATCGCGAGGAATAGAACGACAGCCCAGCCGATGGCGACAGCTAGGGGAACGGCAACCAGCAACGCGAGCCACTGCCACAACGGCATTCCGAGGAGTGTGTTTTTGACCAACACCTCAGGAAGCTTGCTTTCGACCTGATGGGCTTCCAGATTGTCATACAGTTCCGGGACTTTGCTGAGCGTATCGGCGGAGAACAACCAGATCTTGCCGAAAGTTGGATCGGGGACGCGAATGAGAACGGCTGGGACTTCGGAGTCACGAAGAGAAAATGTGCCGATGGTCTGCTGCGTAGCATCGCCATCTTCAGGGTTGCCATCGGGACTGGTGCTGATCCGGCGAAGACTCCCGACGAACGCACGATCCATCAGCACTTTCAGCTTCGAAGCCATTTCCGGGCCCTGGGACTGGCGACGGGCGGCGCTCATCTGGAGGTAATCGGCGGCTGCCCGATCGTTTCCGGACTGCTCTGCTTGGAGAAAACCTAAAACCGTACCGGAGGGAGTGGCCCGACCTAACGGATCGCCCTGGGCAGTAGCAGTCCGGGGTTGATTTCCGCTGAGCAGACCTGTGACAGACTGCGCGAATACTCCAGGACAGGAGAGCGCAACAATAAAGACCAGCAGCGCGTATTTTGTAGTCTTTCTCAAAGCCCAGAGTTCGATGCGCAGGGTTCAAGGGAATCTACGCATTTCTTTCCGTTTCGGTCCGCTGCGGCAGGGCCGTTACTTCTTTGGACGATAAATGTCGGTCGCCTGCCCGTAGAAGATTTCCGCAGCTTCCATCATCGTTTCGGAGAGGGTTGGATGCGGATGGATGGTCATGCCGACGTCGGCGGCCAAAGCGCACATTTCGATGGCGAGAACGCCCTCGGCGATCAGGTCGCCAGCACCCACACCCACGATGCCGACGCCGAGTACGCGTTCCGTCTTGGGATCGATGATCAACTTGGTTAGACCTTCGGGGCGGTCAAGCGTAACGGCGCGTCCGGAGGCGGCCCATGGAAATTTGGCGACAGTGACCTGACGGCCCTGTTCTTTGGCCTGTGTTTCGGTGAGTCCGGCCCATGCGATTTCAGGATCGGTAAACACGACCGCAGGAATCGCGTTGGGCTCGAAGGCGACTTTGTGTCCGGCGATGGCTTCGACGGCGGTGCGCCCTTCATGCATCGCTTTATGCGCGAGCATTGGTTCGCCAGCCACGTCGCCGATGGCATAGATCGTGGGTTCCGCGGTCTGGCGCTGTTCGTTGATCTCGATGAATCCCTTCTGATTCACTTTGACTTTTGTTTTGTCGAGGCCGGGGATTTCGGAATTGGGACGGCGGCCGACCGACATCAGGACACGTTCGAAGACCTGTTCTTTTTCTTTTACGTCGGGACCTTCGAGGGTGACGCGAATGCCCGTCTTTTCGTCTTTCAGGGATTTGACGGTTGTGTTGAGAAGAATTGCATCAAAGAGTTTTTCCAGACGTTTATGAAGTGGGAGGACCAGATCCCGGTCGGCACCGGGAAGAAGCCCGGACATCATTTCGACGCAAGTCACTTTTGTGCCGAGAGTGGCGTAGACGGAGCCTAGTTCGAGCCCGATGTAGCCGCCGCCAATGACAAGCAGGGTTTTCGGAATGTCGGGGAGATCGAGAGCGCCGGTGGAATCCATCAGGCGCGGGCTGTCGACTTTGAGGCTGGGGACGACGGTGGGGCGGGATCCGGTGGCGATGATGATGCGGTCGAAGGTCAGGTTCTCTTCGCCGCCCGCTGCAGTCTTGGTGACTTTCAAGGTGGTTCCATTTACGAATGCTGCTTTACCTTGGATGAAAGTGACGGCGCGTTGCTTGGATAGCTGGCCGAGTCCGCCGGTCAACTTCTTGACTACGCCTTCTTTCCATCCGCGAAGTTTGTTGAGATCGATCTTCGGCTCGGCAAATTCGACGCCCCAGTTCTTGGCCTGCTCGGCTTCTTCGAGAAGCTTGGCTACGTGCAGCAAAGCCTTGGATGGGATGCAGCCGCGATAGAGGCAGACGCCGCCCGGGTTCACTTCCGGGTCGATCAGCGTCACTTTCATTCCAAGATCAGCTGCCAGGAATGCGGCGGCATACCCGCCGGGTCCGCCACCGATTACTGCCACACGGAGATTCGAAGTGTTCGCCATTTGGTCTTTTTCCTTTTAACTTTTGTTGTCATCCTGAGCAAAGCGAAGGATCTGTGCACTATGCGGCCAACCACATGGATCCTTTGCTTCGCTGAGGATGAGGTTATGTTTCTTCTCCGGAAACTCCGCGTCCTTTTGCGACCTCTGCGGTTATATGCAATGGATGACGTTATCCCTGCACCGACAGCAAGAACGGCTGCTCAAAGGCTTCCGCAATCCAGCGGAGAAAACGGGCTGCGTCGGCGCCGTCGATCAACCGGTGATCGTACGAGAGCGAGAGCGGCAGAATCAAGCGCGGCTCGAATTTGTTGTTGACCCACTCCGGCTCCATGCGCGAGCGGGAGAGTCCGAGGATCGCGACTTCCGGATGATTCACGATCGGAGAAAATCCAGTGCCGCCGATTCCGCCAAGATTGGTAATCGTGAAGGTGCCGCCTTCCATCTCTTCGGCTGCCAGCTTACGATCGCGCGCTTTCTTCGAAAGCTTAGTCATTTCCGCGGCGAGTTCGACGATATTTTTCTTGTCGACGTCGCGAATGACAGGCACGAGCAGTCCACGATCAGTATCTACGGCGACGCCGATGTTGATGTACTGCTTGTAAATGATCTCTTCCTTTCCCATATCAATAGATGCATTGAATTGAGGAAAGACTTTGAGGGCCGATGCGCAGACCTTGAGGGCAATGGCAGTGACCGTCATTTTGCCGCCGGCTTCTTCGGCCCGTGGAGCAAAGCGGGCGCGTAACTGTTCGAGTTCGGTGATGTCGGACCGATCCTGCTGCGTAACGTGCGGGATCGTGTTCCAGGCCTGGCGAAGATGCTCTGCGGTTTTGCGGCGCACCCCACGCATCGAGACACGTTCGGTCTTTCCCCACTTGGAAAAGTCAGGCAACTCGGGTTCGAGGAAGGCCGCGTGCGGAGATTGCGCGGCGGCCGTCGCGGCGGTCAGCGCGTTCTTCGCGTGCAACTTTACGTCATCATCGCTGATGCGTCCGCCCGGTCCAGTGCCTTTCACGCTGTGGATGTCAACGCCAATTTCCCGCGCCAGACGCCGCACATGGGGAGCCGCCGCCGCCGGATCGCGATGCTCGGTGCCTGCGACCTTGCCCAATTGCACCGGCATGCTGAATTCGGCGGGAGGGGTCGGAGGTTGGTCGGGCGGGAGCGCTTGCTCTTCGGTCTTCCCCTCGGCCTTCATGGCGAGTTGGAAAGCGAGGCGCGCCGCCTGCTGTCCGGAGATGTGCTCGACAGGTTCGTGCCGACGGGGAGCTTCGGTCGGCGCGGTGACGCCGCCTTCGAGAGTGAAGATCACTTGGCCGACTTTTACTTTTTGTCCTTCTTTGACCTTGATGTCGCGCACCACACCGCTCACGGAAGAAGGCACTTCCACTACGGCTTTGTCGGTTTCCAGTTCGATGACCGGCTGGCCCTCGGAAACGCGAGCGCCGGGCTGGATCATCAGCCGCACCAAGTCGCCGGAGTCGATGTTTTCGCCGAGTTCCGGCAACTTGAACTCGTTGCTGGAAGCGGCACTCGGAGTGGGTGTCGAAGCCGGAGGGGTCGAAGCGGGTTTCTTGGAGACCGCTGATGGTGCAGGCTTCTGTCTCTCTGGTGGCGCTGGTGCTTCCTGCATGGAAGGGGTGGCGGCACTGGGAGCTTTAGCGCCCGATCCATTTTCTACCGTGAAGATGACCTGTCCCACCCGCAGCTTGTCGCCTTCTTTAACGCGAACTTCACCGACAGTCCCACTCACGGTAGAAGGGACTTCGACTACAGCCTTATCGGTCTCAAGCTCCATGACCGGCTGGCCTTCGGAGATGCTGCCACCCGCTTTTACCAGCAGGCGAACGAGGTCGCCGCTTTCAATATTCTCGCCCAGTTCGGGCAGTTTGAATTCCGTAGCCATCCTTATCAATGTCCCTCAAATATCTCTGCTGAAAACTAGCTGGTAGCCGGGTTACGCTTCTCCGGATTGATGCCGAGATCGCGAATCGCCTTGTCGAGAACCTCGTTGGCAACTTTTTTCTCGGCGGCGAGCGCATAGAGCGTTGCGAGAACGATGTGCTTAGCGTCAACTTCAAAGAAGTCGCGAAGCGAAGCGCGGTTCTCGCTTCGACCAAAACCATCGGTTCCGAGCGATACAAGTTTGCCGGGTATCCATTGCGCGATGCTTTCCGGCAAGACCTTCATGTAATCCGATGCTGCGATGAAGGGTCCGGACGCATCCTTGAGCGTTTGCGTCACGTATGGAACTTTCGGCGCCTTCGTCGGATGCAACATATTCCAGCGCTGGCAATCGCTCGCTTCGCGATATAATTGCTTGTAGCTTGTCACGCTCCAGACATCCGCTGCGACGCCATAGTCTTTTTCCAGAATCGCCTGCGCCTTCAGAACCTCGAACATGATGGTGCCACTGCCTAACAACTGGGCGCGCGTCTTCGCATCTTTCTTCTCTGAAGTTTTGTAACGGTACAGACCTTTGAGGATGCCCTCGCGAATGCCGGGCGTGCTCGGCATTTCGGGCATGGGCAAAGGCTCATTGGTGACGGTCAGGTAATAGAAGATGGATTCGCCGTCGACGTACATACGCTTGATGCCATCCTGAATAATGATGGCAATTTCATAGGCGAATGCAGGATCGTAGGCGAGCAGGTTCGGCACGCTGAGAGCTAGAACGTGACTGTGTCCGTCCTGATGCTGTAAGCCTTCGCCGGCGAGGGTGGTCCGGCCGGCGGTGCCGCCGATCAGGAACCCGCGGCAACGCATATCGGCAGCGGCCCAGATCAGGTCGCCGATGCGCTGAAGTCCGAACATCGAGTAATAAATAAAGAAGGGGATCGTATTGATACCGTGGTTGGCATAGGCAGTGCCGGCGGCGATGAAGGAACACATCGATCCCGCCTCGGTGATGCCTTCCTCCAGAATCTGGCCGTTCTTAGCCTCCTTGTAATAAAGGAGGGTATCCATGTCGACCGGCTCATAGAGCTGACCGACGTTTGAGTAGATGCCGACCTGGCGGAAGAGGGCCTCCATGCCAAACGTGCGTGCCTCATCGGGAACAACGGGAACGATGCAGCTTCCCACCTCGGGATCACGCAGGAGCTTGGAGAGGATGCGCACGAAGACCATGGTGGTTGAGGCTTCGCGGCCGTCGGTGCCCTTGTAGAACTCCTCAAAGATCGACTCGGCGGGCAACTTCATGGCGGTGGCCCGCTCTTTGCGAACCGGGATATAACCGCCGAGTTGCCGGCGACGCTCCTGCATGTATTTAATTTCCGGACTATCGTCGGCAGGGCGATAGAAGGGGGCCTCGTGCAGTTCGTCGTCGGGAATTGGAATACCGAAACGTGAGCGGAAGATCTCGAGTTCGTCGTCGTTGAGCTTCTTCTGCTGGTGCGTAATGTTCTTGCCTTCGCCGGCTTCGCCGAGACCGTAGCCCTTGATCGTTTTGGCAAGGATGATGGTGGGAGCGCCGGTATGATCGACGGCGGCCTTGTAGGCGGCGTAAACTTTGATCGGATCGTGACCGCCCAGGCGCATGCGGGCAAGCTGCTCGTCAGAGAGATGCTCGACCATCTTCAGCAGTCGTGGATCGGTGCCGAAGAAGTTCTGGCGGAAGTAAGCGCCGCTCTCGACGAAATATTTCTGATACTGGCCATCGGTGATTTCGCCCATCCTCTTAACCAGCAATCCATCGCGATCGGCCTGAATGAGCGGATCCCAATCGCCGCCCCAGATGACTTTGATGACATTCCAACCGGCACCGCGGAAGATGGCTTCGAGTTCCTGAATGATTTTGCCGTTGCCGCGGACTGGGCCGTCGAGGCGCTGGAGATTGCAGTTGACGACAAAAATAAGGTTGTCGAGGCGTTCGCGGGAGGCAAGCGTGATGGAGCCGAGTGATTCGGGCTCGTCCATTTCGCCGTCACCCATGAACGCCCAGACCTTGCCGCCGGTCGAAGTTTTCAGACCGCGATTCTCCAAGTATTTGATGAAACGCGCGTGATAAATCGCCTGGATCGGGCCGAGTCCCATAGAGACGGTGGGAAATTCCCAGAAGTCGGGCATGAGCCAGGGATGCGGATAAGACGATAGCCCGCCGCCGGGTTTCATTTCGCGCCGGAAGTTTTCCAATTTTTGCTTCGGGATTCGGCCTTCAAGGTAAGCGCGAGCATAGATGCCGGGTGCAGCGTGACCCTGAAAATAAATGATGTCGCGATCGCCGGATTCCGTGGAAGCCTGGAAAAAATGATTGAATGCGACCTCGTAAAGAGTGGCTGCGGATGCAAATGTAGAAATGTGTCCGCCGATGCCTTCCTGAAGCTTATTCGCGCGGACGACCATCGCCATGGCGTTCCAGCGGACCAGGCTCTTGATGCGGCGCTCCATCTCCTGGCTTCCGGGAAAGGGCGGCTGCTGGCGGGAAGGAATCGTGTTTTGATAGGGAGTGGTGGCGGAAAACGGTAGATTGACCCCGCCCTCTCGCCGCGCATGCAAGGCAAGATGCTGCAAAAGCCGGCCGGCGCGCTCGACGCCTCCATGAGAAAGGACGTAGTCGAGCGAGTCGAGCCACTCCCGCGTTTCCAGAACTTCAATGCCATTGGTTTGTTGCGTTTCAGCCACACTGCCCCCACAAGCAAGAATTCGATTCTCCATCATAAGCAATCGAGAAAGATTTTGCTGGAGTGAAGGGGGTGAGGCGAGGTGGCGGCGACGAATGAGCTAGGAAAGTCGGCATCTGCAGGATTTCCCATGTCGACGCTCGTGGAAGTACGGGACGAACGCGCCGACAGTTGTTCCTGAAAGTGCTACGCAATGGGTGGCACGAAACGGGCCGCGCAATGAGATGTCGAAGGAATAGTTGCGGGCCGAGGCGATGGAGGTACGAAAAATGCCGAAACGACAGATGTTATACTGATGGAGTTCCAATCGCCGCGGCGCTCAAGTCGCGGTTGTCAAATAAGTTTTTCAGTCGGGGAGTGGCTCAGCCTGGTAGAGCACCTGGTTCGGGACCAGGGGGTCGGAGGTTCAAATCCTCTCTCCCCGACCAATACTTTCAAGCAGATAAGCGGCATTTCGGGTTTTTCATCACAGCGCTGTAGGCAATTTTGAGGCTGAAAAATCCTCAGAGTTCAACAACCCCACGTTCCTAACGAACTTCCCTCATTCTGATCTTCGAAACGAACGACTGACGGCCGATCAGGCGAACTCTCTCTTCCGCACGTGAAACCGAATCATTCGAGTTGGCCGCGCGGCAGTTGTGTGCCGGATTTCAAGTTCAGGCATTCGCAAGGCCGTACTTGGAGCATTCGGATCACGAATGATAAAGGACGTTATGACTCTCGATGACGCGATAGCGATGTTCCGAAGATCAGAATGCGATAACTCTGTCGTCTGCAGCGAGACACTAGAAGTAAATGCCCCATTGTTGCCGGACGTGTCCTAGGAAACGTCCAAGAGCTGCTCTGATATCGAGGTATTTGTCCGTACGGGTTCCATCACCGGCCTCGCAGAAGCCAGCCTGCAGGGCTGACACGACATGGGGGGGTAAACTTCCATCCCTAGCCTGTTCCGTGTTGTGTAAGACACTGGTTTCTGACGTCTTCCAGCAGAACCGTCCGGCTGGTGCCCAAATGTAAAACTCAGGATTCTTGGCTTTCTCTTCTTGAAGTTCAGGGCGGGTCACTTGCAGATCGATGTGCGCCAGGCAGATTAGGTATTCCAGCCAGTCAAACGCAGCTTCATAGATGGCGTCATCTGGCAAGTATTCGCGGAGAGGCTCGCGCAAGGCTTCGAACAAATGATTTGAGAGGGGGGTGTGCTCCCGTTCCCGTCCGGGCAAGATCCTTTGGAGGTCTCGCTCCATGACTCCCAGATTGTGTAGCGTGGTCGCGGCCGGCTTCTCGGGTTTGTAGGAATCGATTCGGAGATTGAGGTCGAAGAGGGCTTTTAGAAATGGGTAATTGGACCCCGCAATCGCTCCAAGCCCGATGCCGTACATCAGGAGCAGTGCGGGATAGCGCCTGAGGCTAAGCCACACAACCTTTCCGGATTCAGGACCGCTCTGGTCCGCGATTCTTTTGAAACTTTTGAGAAAGACGGTCTGTTGCCCCTGGCTCGTCCAATATGCTCCGCACACCTGCATCGCAAGAAGAACCGCGAGTTCCGTCTCATAGAGCTGCATACGCTTGAGAACCGTTTCCCCGGTGATGTTGTGGGGGACTTGGACCGAGAATCGGGAGTCCGTAATTGTCCGGTGGGTCCTCTCCGTCTCATTTGAAACCAGATCCGAAAGGTTGATGCGGTAGGTGTTCTCTGAAAGATATTTCTTAAGACGCGTGATAGCCACTGACGCGGATAGCGGATCTGTTATGGAGAACGTCTCCAGAGCGGAGACCTTTTCATCGAGCTCGCGGAAAAAGCCATCGGCATCTGCTATCTGAACAGTGGTCGCGCCTCTCAAAGCAATGAGGTCCGTTGCCGCCGGCTTGGCTGGACCGCGCTGCGCCCAGTATGTCGCAAATCTGCGGTTAGGGCATCGCTGCAGCGCTGCACAGAGAGCTATGTCCCACTCCGCCGACCAGCCCGTGACAATGAGGCCATATTCATCGAAAACGCGGTCAAGGAGTTTGTCCATGTGCTCGTCATAGCGTTCGAGCTCGCCGCGTGTGTTCTTGAGGCGGGTGTCGAGGTAATCGCCGTTGATCTTTATTACCGTGCAAGGTGAATGTGCAAGGGGGAGAGCCCCCCGAACGGCGTCTGCCGTGCTGATGACGACAGGCTGAATGCCGATCTCGGAGAGCGCCTGCTCAAGCAGACGGTCGAAATTCGTGGTTATGACAACGCGGATGTAGCCTCTAGCAATCAGCTGGGCAATTGCTTTGTGCGCTGGACTGGGTCTTTTTCTGCCCTCGGCGAGTTCCTCCTCAGTGGGCTCAAAATAGCCACGCAAGACTTGCGACCGTTCGGCCGACGTCTTCGCAATCTGGTCGAGAACATCAGAATAGTTGGGCTCCAGACCGAACGTGTGTGTGAACCATTTTTCCGGGTCAGGCTCGCATTTCTCTTTTCGCAAGTGGGCCACTTTGCGGATGAGATCCTGCACGATTTCCCAGCCTGTCGGAATTCCTGAGGAACGTGAGATACCGGAACCCAGCAACAGCGAATAGACACCCTTGTTGTGGAACACTGATACGGCAAGACTGAGGATTGGATCAATCATGCGTTGATAATGCCTGTGTTTCTTAACGAATGGAAAGGATTTTGACAGTTAGGAGTCACTCGTACGAGATAATTTGCGGCGCAGAGCGACTGCAAAACACCGCATCGGTGTTGCCTACGCGTTCCGCCAACTCGTAGACCCTGGCAGGTGGTACTCTGAATCGAATCCCGCATGAGCGAAGACTATCTCCGGCGTTACACAGACCTTACGGCCTTGATATATCTGCTGCACAAGCGGAAGATCACGTTGCTCGACCCGGCGTCCTGGGACGACAAGAACGATTCGTTCTACCTCGCAAAATACAAGGAAAAACGCAAACTTAAATCTGTACTAGCGCTCTGCCTGATGCAGTCAGACGAGCGATACCACCAGTGGCGCGTATTCGCCCCGGGGCCGAGTGGCGTGTGTATTAAATTCAGGCGCGAAAAACTCCTGGCGGCCGTGCGCAAGCACGAACACATCCACATGCGTCCTGTGACCTATATGACCCTGCCGGAGACCCGCGGAAAAAAGTTCAGGGTTACGGATCTGCCGTTCCTGAAGCGGCAGGCGTTTGAGCATGAAGATGAATTCAGAATCATCTACACGTCCAAAGCAGACACCCTCACTACGCTGGACGTTCCGATTACACTGTCGTGCATTGAGAAGATTACGCTCAGTCCATGGATGCATTCAAGCTTATCCCGCTATGTAAAGCGAACGCTGTGGGCCATCGATGGCTGCGAGAATCTGGAAATCGTCCGGTCCACCCTGATAAGCAATGAGGAGTGGAAAAAACTTGGCGAAGATGCACGATAGAACAAGCACGCAGGCGAAGCGCAGGAGAGACTATGGCCTATAAAGTATTTGTAAGTTACTCGACGGAAGATATTCCGAATGTCGATGCGCTTCGGCAGTTCCTTCAGTTTCCGGAGGTGGAGTGTTTCGTGTCGGAGTACGCGGTGGCTCCGGGTGCTCCAATTGCCACGACCACCAAGGGGGCAATTCTCGGATGCGATCTCTTTGTCTTACTGTGGAGCAAGAATGCGATGGCGTCGGAGTGGGTGAGCCAGGAGATTGGGATTGCTCACGGTAACCACAAGCCGATATTGCCGTTCGTCCTGGAGCAGGGACTGGCCCTCCCCGGCTTTATCAAGGAGTTGCGTTCCGTTGCAGCATTCCAGAACCCTCAACAAGCGATGTACAGCTTGCGCGAAACCGTACTACGCAACTCCCTCGTGAAACAAAATCAGCAAGCAGTTGCTGCGCTCGCATTTGGCGGCCTTCTGATCCTGGCGCTCGTCGGTATCAGTAAAGGTTCATAGCCGTTGACTTACTTGCTCGTGAAATAGACGCCTGAACCGCTGGCGGCTTTCGCTAGTGGAACGGATCTACCGGCCTCGCCCACGTCTGTGAATCCAAGATTCTGACTCCCCGTCAGAGAATCGAGCTTTTCAATCGGTGGATACAGACCGATATATTCTTGCCCTTTGAATTCCGAGTCGTACTCCGATACGAGGGGAAGAATCCAAACGTGTCCAGGTTTAAAACCATCAAAGTAACCCAACTCCCACGGCATCCATACCGATTGAGTAGCATTAGGCGTGTGCACATAGACAAGGGAAGAGCAGGTTTTCATTCTTTCCCTGAGCTTCTGCGCCGTCGCGACAGTGACTTTGCCTCGATCCAGGCCAGGATCGTCAATCCAGTCAACATAGACTTTGAGGCCCATGTTCTTCATGATGCTCTTGATGCCTAAAATCACGTCGGCATCCTGAAAGGAATGTGACAGAAAAACGTCGTAGCGGTCGGCAGATGAAAAGCTGCGCGAGTCCTCCATCAGGATCTGCGACGCACTCTTGGTTACGTAAGATCGGACAACTTGGCTGGCGGCGCGGGCCTCTGCAATTCGCAGGTAGGGCAATCGAGATCCTTTCCGGCTTTACTTAAGCCACGTTGAGAAGCTGTTGAATCCGCTGTTCCCGATCCAGTCGTAAACCGGATACCAGTTGCCGAGGTTAAAGCCTTTGCCGCGGTATTGCTCGCTTACCTGAAATCGATAAGAGGCGCCGTCGTCCACCTTACTGTATTCGACCCACGTGTCTCCGACCTTCTCCCACAGCGTGGCGGTCTCTCCGCTCGCGGAAAAAGTAACGCCGACATACTCAAGAGGATTCGGACCGGCCCATTTCGTGAGTCCATCCTTGCCCTTGATCGAATTGATGTGGACACCGAAAAGGTGATTGCCGCGCTTAAAGCTTTTCAGAATCTCGTATCTCACCCACGGGCGCGCATAGGTTTGCGATCCGATTAGGATGCAGGTGTTGCTGGTATTGTCGAGTCCGCCGTTGATCAGGCGTTTCAGCGCTGTGTCGCCTTGCTTCTTGGCAGTTTCCCAGATCGATGCGTCGTAAAAGCCCGCTGCTTCGCGGTCCGGCTTCGTCAGCCAGTGATTCCTGACGACATTTACGCGGAAGTCGATGACATCCTGGTAGTGGAAGGTGAAGAATACGCGGTTTGCCATATTACGCCGTGTAATTGTCCCGGATGTCGATAGCCTCCTCGATCCAATCGGCGAGGTTCTGGCTGATGTAGTTGTAGACGGCCTTGCTGTCCGTGTAAGGGGGGTTGTACGCCTTCACGACTGACGACATCGGCGTTTTATTTTCGCCGATGGTGAAATTACTGAACGGATTTTGCCCTTTGGAGGACTGGTATCCGTCGAAGTCCTTTAGCCCGTGAATGTAGACGCCGACGAGCCCCTTCTTGCTGTTCCAGGCGGATTTGATTTCGTAGTTGATCCACTTCCGCCCGGCAGTGTTCTCGCCGATGAGCACGACGTTGCAGGACTTTCCGTCGAGCTGGCCGTCAATCCATTCCTCGATGGCAGCATCGCCGCCGCTGGTAATCTCTTCCCAATCGTTGTCGGTTGCTGGCTTGTTGCCTTCAATCACGCCCATGTTGCGCACCCTTGCGGCGCGGGCGCAGTCCGGTTTGTAGTGAAAACTGTAAAACACGCGTCGTGCCATGCCTTACCTGCCCTTCGCTTTGCTGATGATCTCCATGACCGTGTCGATAAGCTTTTTGTGGTCTCCACCGTCGCCGAGGCTCTCAAAGAGCGGCTTCAGGGAAGCAAGCGCCGGGTAGTAGGTGCCAAAATTGGCGATCAGCTCCTCCCACAACTCCTTGGCCATAAATCCTGTCGCCCCGATGGGAATCAGCAGCAATCCCTTTTCCTTGGCGATCTCGAATTCGCGGCGCACGCCAGTGGCGGGAACGACGTTTCCTCCATCGAGTTTGTTGCCGAAGATAAACAGCGCCACGCCCGCGTGCGCGATCATCTCCTCCCGGTAAAACTCCCATTGTTTCGGGGCGTCAGTGCCTTGCGGAAACGGGCGCAGGATGAGCTGATCGTGCAGTCGCTTGCCCTGATGCTGATAAAGCTCTTCTAGCACTCCCGTGATGACATGGCTGCCGACGCCCAGGCCGAAGCCGGATACGATCCGGCTATCGTTGCGGATGAGTGCCTGACTGAGATTGCGGATAAAGCTTTCCGCCTGCGCCTGCGTCCACGCTCCGTATTCGTGGGCGCTGCCCGATATGAGCACCGTTTTGCGTTGGTAGCGATTCTCGATCTGCTTCAGGAGCACCGTGATGTCGTTGTAGTCGTCCACGAGCAGCGTCTGCACGCCGAAGCGCTTCAGGTCATTGATAGCAAGCTGCTGTTTTATCTCCGCATACTTGAACGCATCATCGTCGGGATAGCTTGCGCGATTGCATTTCTTGAAAATGCAATAGTGATCGCGCGGCTTGCCGTGCAGGCTGATGCGGACCCGGCTCAGGATGTAGTCGAGATTGGGATCGGTGAAGCTGAAGCCCAGGAACAAAAACATTTTTGCAACGAGATCGCCGCTTAGAGCCGTCACATATTGCCCGCGCGAGGACGAATAGCGTTCGTAGTCATCCTTGGTCAGCACGGCGTCGTCCGGATGCTCGATGTCGCCGTGCATCTTGTAAACGATGGCGTCGCGCTTGGGTTTCGTGATCTTCAGGTGATCGAGCGTAAATTTAACGTCCGGGATCTTGCCCGCGCCTTTTAGCGAATCCTCAATCAGCTTGTCGTAATTCGTGGTCCAGAATGTTTTGATCGGGAGCCGCGCAAGAATGCGGTGATTCTCAGTGATGGCGTGGCCAGGGGAGAACTGCTCGATGAGCGCGCGATTGAGTCCGCTGCGGTTTTGTTTCTCGTTCAGGTGATACTGCGCAATCGAAATAAGGTCGTGCTCTTTGTCGATGTCCAGACCCAGCTCGTGGGCGATGGGCTGCAAAAGCTTCTTCCAATCGACATAGCCTGCGCCGACCGACAATCCGGCACCGGCAAAGATGGCAACGTTCTCCTCTTCCAGTTCCTTTACGAATGTCTCGACGAAGTGTTCTGCGTGCTTGTCCATGCTCTCGTCCGACACCGCTATCTTGAGGCGGTTCACTAGCTTAGTACCGTATCCTAGTGACTATACGATAGGTAGTTGCGTGCCAAGTTATGACTCATGGGGACACCCAATTATATCGCAGAGGGGAAGAAACAGCGAAGCAGGTGTTCGTCAAGACTCCACGGCAGGCACAGCATTCCAAACGTGGCTGTTTGCCTTGACGGCGGAGTAATTCGCATCGAGCTTGGGCTCAAGCAGTAACAGCGCCGCGATCCGGCGCACGATATGCGTAAATTCCCGCGCTTCGTCCTTCGTGATTTCGCGCCCGAGTACGTCCTTTTCGCGGTAGCTCAGCCACTTCTTGAGCACCTGGTAGCCGCCGATGGTGTATTCCCACACGGCATCTGGGACGTTGCTCCAGTAGGTTTCGCCGTTGAGGTAGATGTCGTGGGTCTTCGCGCCCCATAGCGACAGGACATCGGCTGTCCTTGTCTCCAGCTCTGTGCACCCTGCTCTATCGCTGTGATTTCTTCTGCGAAATATTCGCGCTCTTTGTCGATGCCGCGTCCGGGCATCACAATGTCTTTTTCCTTCTGGATGTGTCCCCAACGTGCAGTGACGGCGAGGCTCAAACCCTTCTTGGGGCCGGTGATTTTTCCAAGCGGGATCAGCTCCTTTCGCAATTTGCCCGCGATCACGCCGAGGGCGGACTTCTCTACATCGAGGAACTGGCCCAGATTCGCGCCGAGCGCAGCGGAATCCATGAGCACCTTAAGCGTCCCAGGCAAGGGAATACGCGGCCAGTCCGCGCGCATACGGCTTTCCAGAATGCTTTCTCCGTAGATGCCAGGCTGAAGGATTCCAGTGCAGTCGCCTGCCCGTCAATCCGGGCTACGATGACAAATTTGCGGAGATTGGTCACGAGCACGAGGCCGTACTTCGCGAGGTACTTTGCCACTTGCTCGCTCGAGGCCACGTCCTTTAACTCTTCGCCCGGAGCCTTGATCTCGATTACTCCGCGCGCCGGAATCAGCCCGTCAGCAAGTGGATCGTCCAACTTGCTCTTCTGGTCGGCCGTTATCAGAGCACCGTCAGGCAGGCCCGCGCCGATACTGTGCGGATGGATAATGCAGCGGACGCGGGGTTTCAGTTTTTTGCCGACGAAATTCAGCAGGTTGGAAAGATACGGATAGTAGGAAGTTTCCTTCACGCCCACGCCGCTGACGTGCGTGTCGCGAAGGTCGGCAAAAAACGTTTGGATGTGCTCGTGATCGGGCAATGCCCCATTTTCACTCAGGCGGGATGATTCCGGAGATTGCGAATCACTGCAGATGACGCCGTAGAGTTAACCCGCCGTTACGGTCACATTGCGCTAAGGGTTAGCATCTCCAGATGAGAACGCCTCTGTACGGGCAAATTCCAACCCACCGCCGAACCACAAAGTAAGTGGTCTTGTATGTCTTGGAGGTGTTTTGGCAGTCCCCGCGTTGTTGTATCTACTTGCGATACTTCAAAGCGTTACGCTGTCACGGTAGCATTCGGGCAAAACGCCTGTGGGGGTGACTTACTGTCGGCAAGTAGTGGAACCATATCTTGCCCAATGTTGCCCCGATCTGGTGCGCCAAGAGTGTGCAATAGCGTCTCCACCATCGTGCTGCAAGGAAGATCAACCATTTGAACCTCAAAGAGAAATAACCCGCCCCGCCGAGCGGCACCGAACGAGTGTTTATTTAGGAGCGAGACATTGCACGCAAGCATCGACGGGATTTCGCCGGAAGGTTTCTCGGAGCCGGTCAGTCTTGGAATCCTTCGTGAAACCCGGTGCTCGGGAGTCCCCCTGTATTCCGGTATCTATCTGGTGCTGCGAATGTCGGATTGCCCACCGAAGTTCTCATTTCTCGGGTACGATCTAGGGAACACCTCGGGCCACTCAATATTAATTGGTTGATGGATTTGACTTGACAGGTTACTAGTGGAGAAGGAGATCAAGAAAAGCCCCCATCATTTTGATGGGGGGCCGTGTCGGCGACGTTTGGGTTGGAAGAGGATCGCATACTCCTCTACGACCCACACATCGCCACTCGCCTGTCTCGCTCTTGTCAGGCGGCTAGGTACGATGGCGACGACTCGCCCAGCGCCGATGCTGATGGCTTGCAACGCTTCAGCGATCTCTCGCGGGGGAGCCCAGAGAGTTTGGTACATGAGTCCTCCTCATTGCCAGCCTCCGAGAAATGAGGACTTAGGGCAGTCGATGGTGGTTTTCGGGAATAATGTCGCACTCTGAAGATCAACTGCTGGATGTACTGAAGATGTCTGAGAAGGTTGGATGGGGTAAGTCCTGTGTTTACTGTATGTTAACATCGTAAGCTTTGTCAAGGCGGGCTACTGCATTGCTCTCCAAACACGGAGTGGCGACATAGACGTAAATCATGTTAAACGTTAGGCGCTTTGACCATGTAGAGACCTCAAACGGCGAGCCGGAATGACATGTTTTTGGATCTAGTGCTTTTTCTGAAAAACGGAAAGGATTATGAAATTCCATCTCCGTTTACACCTTATCGAACTAAAGACAATTGCGATCTGTTCTTTCGATTATGAAAACTGAGTTTCTCACGAATGAGTGGAGATGCGTATGCGCGGTCGGATAAAATTTTTTAGGCCAGAGAAGGGATTCGGTTTCATCGTAGGCGAAGGAAAATCCGGAGATACTTATTTTAATCGGAACGGAATCGAAGGAGCCTATAAACCAAATTCCAACGATGTGGTGGAATACGAGCTCCGCGAAGGTTCCAGCCGTCCAGAAGCGATCAGAATACGCCCCGCTGAAACCGTTCAGTTCGAGCCCTCTCTGAATACGATTGGGACATTACACTTCATCGAAGACGGCCAAGGCGAAGTGGTGGCCGATCTATCCTTGGTGAGTTTGGACGCAAGAACATCTCTAACGCTCCAATTGGAACATATTTGCGACTTTGAGAGTGCGGCGAACTTCCTGCGAGGTTTGGCGTTCTCGTTGCTGCACGCCGGACAGTATGGGCGAGCGGATAGCCGCGCTACGGCGGCGTCTCACAAATACGCCTCTCTTCGTCAGTATGGACGCTACAAGAAGTCTTTGTCCTCCTGTGTCGAGGTCAGAATCCGATGTCTCACCGAGTTAAGCCCAGACGAAGTAAAGCAAGACATATCTAGTCTTCACCTTGCGGCCCAAGATATTTGTGAGAAGGCATTCTCCCAACTGGGACCGATTCCCAGGGACTTACGTCTGAAATGCAACCAGTTGGTTATCGGGGCGGCCGAGAAGTGGCGCCTCGGATTAATTGGGGACACTGACAAGGTGCGAGAACTCATTACGCGCAATTATCCATTTCTTTGGAAACTGCCGACCGGCCCTGGCTCAGAATACCGTCAGATCAGAGAGGAGTGGCATCACCTTGCAGAAATGCATTGCACGGATCTGGCGGCGGAAATGGCTTTCAGTCCCTCGGAGGAGCTGGGGTTGCGTCTAGGCGAAAGAGTAGACGACTTCAGGGCAGCTCGGAATGATCGCTTTTGCATGGTTCCTTCCGATCTACGTGACATATTGTGTAATGTTGCGACCAAAGCTAGTAGCGATAGTATTCAACGAGTTGATAAGATTCTGGTGCCCCGAGAACCCCAGCGCGTGTTTTGGTCGAAGAAGAAACAGTCGAGCCAGCTCTTCGCTCAAGCAAAGACTCAGGTCGTCCACAAGAACTACCTAGGTGCTTTTCACACACTCGAGAGAATTTTGCCCAACGAAATGACCACGGCCGCAATATGGGAATGGCTGGCTTACGTAGAGTTATGTCTGGATCGACCACAACTTGCCTCAAGCCATCTAGATACAGCGAAGACCTATGCTTCAGCCGACGAAAGTGCCAGATGGAATTTAGCATGCGCATGGTACCGCGTCGGCGAAATCGAGAACAGTCTCTCGGAGTTGCTCGAGTGCAGTGCTACGAACGCCCAACAGGCGTCACTTGGCCTAGCTTTGAAATTGGCGGACTCAGGGCGCGCTTTAAAAAGCCTTGGTACCTCCGATAATCTGGAGTTGCTGTTGTTGGGATACGTAACAGCTCGCGACCAAAACGACTTAACTAGAGCGAAGCAGTTCTTGGACAATATTATTGTCAAATTCCACGCTCTCCAAGATCCATTCCCTCCGCTTCCACTTGAAGAGGAACTCGACAGAGAAGACGTCCAAACGACGCTTGCTTACTTCTTTAAGTACGATTTGTTGGACGACGGGATCAATCATTTTAAATTTAGGCTCGATGCAAACCAGAGACCGACGTTCGCGCTTCTGAGAGCTCTGGGACAATTGTTCGACAGGAAAGGCGACCAGCAGGGGGCACTTAATTGTATCGGCGAAGAGTGCGGGATAACACTATCCTCGCCAAAAGCTCCCGTGGGTGTAAAGCGGGAATGCCTAGAGCATGCGCTTGATTTCTGCCTGCGGCGCAAAGCGACACTCGATGGCAAGAACCTGCTGACGAAGTATGGAGAAATACTCGATAAGGTTCAGGTGAAGGAGTACAGTCGAAAGCTTGAAGCAGGGACAAATGCCTCAGCACAAGCCCCGGGTCGTGCCGTCTTTCAGCCGAAACTCCCCGATACGACGGTGAACGCAGAGACACTCACGGCACAAAATGACGCTGCAGAGCGTCTGAGGCACGGAAACCAGCGATTGGCGGAGCTAAACAGGAAGCACGGTCGACTCAATACTATTTTCAAGGTCAGGGACAGCAAAAGTGAGCTAGACGAATACTGCGATCACATGCAAGCTGTCTATGGAGAGAGACTTACGGTCGCATGGCGCGTAATGCGAGCCGTAATTCAAGAGCTCTCCGCAGCGGCCGATGCTCCCGACGAGAGCGGTATGCGAGATGCAGTAATCCGGGCGCGGGGCTTCCTGCAGGAGCTAGAACGAGAGTTACAAGAAAAACTTCTAAAGAGCGAACGTCAGGAATTAGTCGTGGTTGACCGCCTGAAGGCCTGCCTGGGGGAAGCACAGGTTCGAATCGGTCAGTTTAAGGCACCCGATCTCACTCTATTGGATCAGTCATTTCCCGGAGATCGCTCCGAGACGACTCTCTTTCTGCGCATAAAGAACGATGGCGCGACACCGCTGAATCAGATATCAGTGACCGCAGACTCGGAAAGAGGCACAGTCCAAATCGTGCCTAGTCAGTTTCTGACGATTGAGAGCCTTCAGCCCGGGGAATCGCGCGTGGCACCGTTGCGAGTACGGCGTGCTGGCGAGGGGGATGAGGACACCTTATACTTCTCGTCCAAATACGTGGCTGGTGACATGTCGCACATAAGCCCGGCAGCAAAACTGCTCCTTCGAGTTCGGCCCTTCCGTCCAATCGCACTTGATCGATACATCGTCGGCCAGTCAGTTCCAGTCACCCGTCCAGAGAACTTCCACGGCAGGGAAACAGAGTTGACTAGCCTTCTCGAATTAATCGAAGCCGCTCGCGGAGGAGCGCAAGGAGTAATCTATCTGGACGGAATTAAGCAAGTAGGCAAGAGTTCAATACTCAATTTCGTGACCTCAAAGCTGGGCGAATGGGTCTCACCCGTACGGATCTCGATGATCGGCTGCGACTTTCCAAGCAGCGCAGACGTGCTGAGAACGTTGGCCCAGCAGATTTGCCGTCAATGCTTGGCTCAAACGCAAAGTGTTGAGGATTCTGCTCTCATCGGTTCGCCAGAAGACTATGAGCGCAGACCCATCCAAGAGTTCCGGAATTGCCTGAGCCGGGTCCGCGACCGTGCGCCTCGCCGTACTCTGGTACTCATCATCGACGAGGTACAGGAGTTGATTAGAGCAATTTCCGAATCGGACAAACTCGGGAAAGGGCCGACTCCACAAGTGTTAAATGCATGGCAAGCGGAAGTTGAGGAGGGCGGACTTATACTCGTGCTGACCGGTTCGCTACGAGTCAGCAAGGTTCATAAGTATTTGAGTCACTCCTTTTTTCGTCGGATCAATCGCGTTCGCGTGGGTTTCCTTTCGAGAGGAGCCACTGCTAGAGCACTTCAGGTTCCTGTAGAGTCATGTGGCGTTACTTATTCGGATGAGGCCATCGAGCGAGCATGGAAACTAACGAGTGGTTATGCATCGATCGTTCAGCGGTGCGGGCTCGAATGCCTCCATCGCCTCAACGCGGATGGGCGATATGTTATTGCACCCTCAGATGTCGATGAGGTTGCGTTGTCGCTTCTTAGTGATGCCAACTTGTTTCAATGGTGGTGGGATCCAGCTTTCATGGGAGAACGTGAAGCACTTGTTGTAAAAACATTTCTCCAACTGCAAGATGCGCAGACAAGTAATGGAATTGAGGGTGAGCACCTTAGAAAGGAAGTCAGGGAGTTGGGTTCAGACGTGAATCTCGTGTTGTCGAATCTTGCAGATCAGGAGATCCTGGAGTTTACCAATGGTAAATATAGGATAAAAGGGGAATTGCTGGAAGAGTGGCTCTCGAGAAAGTTTAGAGGCGACGAACCATCGGACAACGACGTGCTGAACTACTGCGTTTTGGCAATCGATCACGAAAATTTTTTTATTGGAATGAAAGAGGTTTTGGAACAGCGCCGGGGCAAACGACGAGTTGATGGGCGGCAACTGGAGAACGCCATTCGCAATCTAGTCAATCGCGTCAGCCAATATGGGAATCTGGTTCTGCCATTCTCAGTAGCAGTTTGGGGGAAGGGCGAATTTCTACCACACCAGCTAAGCTACAAAAATGTCGATCAGAGATTCGATGTTCCATTTCCGGCGCGTTACAGGCCCCAAGCTTCCGATGATGAAATTCGTCGTGCGATCTGCGAGAAGGTCGAATCAACACTGCTTCCAAATAGAGCTCACGGCACCGTTATACTCGTCTCGGGAGACCATGGCTTTGCGGAGATGGTAGATAGGCTCAAGAAACAGGGCAGACGAGTCATTGTATGGTATTGGAATACTAGAGGATTTTCTGAGGATTTAAAGAGATCAGCCACAAAGATTGAATACTTGGATGAAATTGTGGGTCTCGACGGGACCCTTGATCAAACTGCTTAAGACGTCTCAAGTTCTTCAAATGGCCGGGTCCCGTTCACGCCTTACGATGAAATCTCCAACTGGCAACGGGCAGTGTTCAAAAGTCTGAAGGGATCTACATTGATCCAATTTTGTGACTTTGCCAGAACCCTCGCGACCGTCGAACCCTCGGGAAGAGGTGAAACTGCTAAACGCCATCTCACTAACTTCTTGTCGTCCTGTCGTCCCAAGAGCATAACCCTGAAACGACCCGGCGAGTTTTTGTCTACGCCGGTACCCTTCGACTCTCCTCTATTTTCCTTTTAACGCGCTTGACTTGTCGAGGTATTTGACGCAGGATTACTATTGTATTGAGGTTGCCAGACCTTGATCGCGCGGAACCTTTAGCTGTCAAAGATAGCAAGTCATTTAATCCAAGCACACTGAGCTTTGCTTTTGCTCGACCTGCGTAACGTCGCGGAGGTTGATAGGAGTGGTGTGCTCGGCCTGCCAAGAACGTCCGATAGCTCGCGGACGGCGGAAATACTGCACAGAATGCGCAGCGTGCGCCAGCACTGTCTGGAAGCGCCGCTTACGTCGAACATGGAAGCAACTCGGGCAAAAGTATTGGCTTGACAATTGGAAGCACAAGCCAGACGAAGAACGCCGACGATATCACCGGGACTACATGCGAAGATACCGATCGAACTTGCCGCAATCAAACTCTCGTCGAGTTGAACGGAAGTCACCCGAGAAAAGAGCCGTCGCTCATCAGCTCATCATGACCAGTCTCTGAAGGTCGCTCCTGTATTCGGACCATCTATGTGATCTACGAAAAAACGAGGGGATGATCGCGCATGGCTCTTATTCTGTTGACCAACTTCGACGAACCCTCAGCACACCGACTGGCAGATCTCCTCACCAGAAGAGGTCATCGCGTAAACAAATGCTCTACTTTCGATGGTGTGCAGTTTTTGGAAGCGTCCGACCATGATCTGGATCTCATCATTCTCGATGTATCTCATGACGACCGAGAAACTCAGAACCAGCTTGCTGAAATACGGCATTACCGGGCACAGCATGGCCCTAGGCCAATGCTTCTCTGTGTTTCGCGCTTATACAGAGGAGCACGATTTCAACTCGATTTGGAGTCGAAAGGAGCGCGTGTAGTTTATGTTCGATGATCTGCAGCCAATTGCGGAGGGAACGGAGGTACTTCTAACGGAATTGTCGGGGCTCCTCCAGCAGGGCCCATGTTTCCGAATTGTCCATCGCTTCCATAAGCCCGGCACCGATTGTCAGGTCGGCGAGGAGATCTGGATGATCTGCCTCATGCAGATGGGACGCGACATACACATGCCCTTGAGCCTTGCCCTTCGTCAGGTTGTGAACTATCTAGCTGAAACAAGGCATGTGCCGCAAAGTGCGACGCAAATCGCTGCCGGAATGCGGAGATCGGCTTTTTATGCCAAACATGGCATGAATTCCGGTGTCCCGTCGAAGCGCAAAATTAGCCGTTCTGCGATTAAAGAATACGTGAAAAGGATTCGTAGAGCGCTTGCCCTTTCCTTTAGGGAAGCAGGTCTCCACCTGGACCCAAACCGGGTTCTGGTTTCCAAGACCACGATGGGCAACGAGATTCACTATCAGCTCCGGGCGAGAATTGAGTGGGTGCATATTCGTGACAATAATTTTCACACTCAATGGAACCAGAGGTAGTCGATGTATCGCATTCTGACCGAAAACAAGAATGCTGATGCCGTTAAGGGGCTTCTTGGAAGCCTCGGCCTCGACTACACCATGTACTACGGGGACGGTTCCTGGCAGGGGCAGGCAGAGAACTGCATGCTCATCGAACTAGACAATGCCTCGGAACATACCGCAGGGGTCGCCGCAGCGCTCATAAAACGACTGAACAACCAACAAGCCTTACTCTTGCAACACATTCCTGTTACCACCCATTTAGTCTGATGCCGGGCCCCGTACGATCTGAAAGCTCTAAGCGGATATTGAAAGACGAATAGACGAATCGGCAATAACTTTTCCCCGCGGAAAAAACAAATTTGAAACTGATAGCCGAGCTCAGATTCGCAGATCCACGTATCCGACCGACCTCCCATCTTGCCAAGACCGCCTACAGCACGGCTGCGAGTGCCGCCACAATTTCGCCTACAGCAGCGACGCAAAGAGACTAGGGGGTCGAGATATCTGATAGAGAAAAAACGGTGTCGCGCAAAGCGCCGGACTAGGTCACCTGAGCCCAAGCCAGGGGATTGACTTTACGAGGGCCAGCGCGGTGACATGGCGACTTTTCTTGAAGACGAGTTTTTATCAATCACATGGGTATCACTTCTGGCTTTTCGGCCACGACTCTTCCGAATTTCGCTTCGAAGATGTCCGACAACAAGCATTGTTCTGTTTTCGTAACAACATGCCTCCGCGTTTGGACTATCATTTCGAAGCTGGCGAATGTCGCTTCGCACTAGCGGATTGGCACTGGCTCGAAGCGCGAACCGTAGTTGCGTGCCGCCGGAAGGCGAAATGTTTGTGGGAGAGGTTCTAGGACATGGCTACCACACGCAAAGAAATTGATGTCCGTTCCAAGATCCGAAACCTTCTGTACCGGCGTCAAAGACGTCTAGGAATTTTTTTCTCATGCGCCCCGATTCGATTGGGTCTCTCACTGGGCTGCGGTGCTGTGCTGTTTCTCATGGTGCCAGCGTTGGGTGCACACGTTGCTTTCATAAGAGATAGCCAAACCCAAAGTTGGCCTTGGGTTGGTTTTTGGCAAAGATGGAACTGGGCCGCAATGTACGTTATTGTTTTGCCTCTTATCTTTGCGGGCACAGCGGGTCTGTCTCAGTTATCGTTAGCAATATTTGATGGTCTAACAACTGGAAAGTACCCGGCCGTGAAAAAGAGCGACGGGAGCGCCGCTGTGGACTTTGCCGATGCCATATCAATTCAAGCATCGCAGTACGCCGCCCCGCTCTTCTGGTTTGCGGTAGTCGTCACGATATTCCTGACGGTCGTGGACACCCGTGACCTGGCAAGTGGTTTTTACGATTACTTCACCCGTGCCCCTCACAACTTTACCGACTCGGATTGGAGCGTCGCTTTTGCTTTGCCGAAGAACCGCTTCTCCTTTTATGGCTTTCGCCAGACCGGCGCAGTTGCAAATCTCTTGTTCGACTTGCTGGCCTATACAGGTCAAACCGCAGTAGTGTTTCTTGGCCTCTATTGGATCATGATGTACTGGGCGACCCTGAATGCGTTTTCGGTTCAACTCGTAGATCAAAATATAGATTTTCACTTCGACCCGTGGTGGGACGATCCCAAGTTCCGGATGGGATTGCTGGAAGTTGGAAGCCTATTCAACGGCTTCCTTGCCGTTGCCACCCTGTTCGAACTTTACGTGTTGGGACATAGGTTCCAATTGATAGCGCGCGGGGGAACACCGTTGGGACAATACGCAAAGGAAATCAAGGAAGCTCCAACTGATTTGCACATACTCTGGGCACACCGAGCATTTGACAGCTGCACCCCAGGCATGTGGCTGCTGCTAATCTTCATTTTACTTCCAATTGTTGTAATTGCTTGGGTACCCCTCATACGGTTTCGGGGATATCTGAACTCAGTCAAGCGCGACAAGTACGAATCCCTAAAAGAAGAGCTTCGAATCTACAAACATGGAACCCCGGAAAGAAAAGCCGCCCTGGATCTATGGGGCAAAATCAATAAGGCGAACGTCTGGCCTAACGGCGACTTTGCCGGATGGTCATTCTTGGTGTTCATGTTCGTACTGGCTGGTGCATCTTGGTTTCCGCCTTTCCTCGGTTATCTACTTGCTGGGGGCGGCGCGACGCTGGCGTACAAATTCGTCGCGAGACTCACCGCCAAAGGGCCGAGTCTTGCTGAGTAAGGCCTTTGTGCAGGTCGCGTTTTATTGAAAAAGACACCGCCGCCGACATTTGTAGGGTGAGGACACCGTGGAAGGGAGTTGACCGTGAAACAGTGTCTCGTTTATCGCGCAGCAGGAGTTTTTAGGGCGCCAGCAAGTATCACTTGCATGGTCGTGCTACTCTTAGCGACCGTTGCGTGGGCAGGAGGCATTCCCTGTTGGCTGCGTTGTCAGCATCCACCCAAGAATGTCACCGCTGCGAACGTGACTTCTGTCTTGAGATCTAAGCCCAATCCGCCTTTGGACATTTTGGCTCGCAGCACCGGAATTTTGACTACGTACCTCGGAAAGATGTTGGGCGTTCAAGGTTGGCGAAATTATCATGTCCTCGCGACAGTTGACGGACCTGTCGTTCAGGCGGCAAGTTCAAGTGATGGCTTCTACACCGTTGATATTGCTGTCCGGCATTTTGTACTTGGAAGTCTCCCGGTTCGCCTTGGGCAAGATAGCTACCTCCGCATCGAAATTCGGCCATGGGTGCGGCATGGAGCGCCGCTCCCTGTTTCAAAAAATAATGTGATATGTATCTCAGGCGCCCTAATGTGGGATGGTGACGGCTTCCTCGAGGTGCACCCTCAAAAAGCAACTGATATTGCCCCGCGAGCGTGTGTTGTTGACGACGCTCGCCCCGATCAGATTGGACGTTAGTCGCTTAAATCCGCCGCAAAAACACTGGCAACGTAGGATCCCCTCGTCCTCTTGCTACTTGGAGCGGTCGGTGGCCTCCTTAGCCGTCTGACACGTACCACCGCTGCCGCAGACGTCCCGAACGATTACGGAGCGACGTGGGGATCACTGTTTCTCAGTCCCCTCACGGGTGCGCTGTCGGCGTGGGGCGGCATTCTGCTCATCATCCTTGGATTGAAGTTGAATATCCTTGGCACCGCGCTGAATCTGGATTGGTGCAATCCTTATGAACCTGTCGGTCTCGCCATAGCATTGTTATTTGGCTTCTCGGAGCGATTGTTTGATAGCGTAACGAACCAACTACAGGACAGACTGTTGAAAGCTCCACCACCATCTGGGCCTGCGGCGAATACTCCTGCTCCTGCGGCGCCAGATCCAAGGATCGCTTCCCTCTCCCCTAACAGCGCGACCATTGGAAAAGAGGTACAGATCACAGTCAGTGGTGCTAACTTCCAGCAGGGAGCAACGGTAACCGTGACGAAGGACACTGGCGAATCGGTACCGGCCAAGCTCAACTTCAAGAATGCAGCTACAGTTGTAGTCACCTGCACTCGAATCGGCACGAAGGCATTTACGGCAGCACTAACAATTGTAAACCCGGACAAACAGGTTGTGGCTGCCAAGCTCGACATAGCTGCTCCTCAGTAAGGACGCTAGACACGGGCGACTCCAACCAGCCAGCTTGAATGTCTAAGTCGCGGCCTCCGTGTGGATTGATATTCTGAAGTTCAGGTCGCCCACATTGCCTCGGAGTAACGTATTGGTGTTCTGCTAGGAGCGCCGGAATTCGCGCCACCGTACACAATTACCGTTTAGCGAAGTTAACCGAGGTCTAGAAGGATCATCAAATGCCGACAAAACTCGCGATCACTATCGCCGGAGCAGTCTCACTAGGGAGTTACGAAGCAGGAGTTCTCTATGAAGTGCCGGACACGATTTACCAACACAACAATGATCAGGCAACGACAACCGACGATCGAATTGTGATCGACGTACTTACAGGGGCTTCGGCAGGCGGTATGACTGCGATCATCTTGTCTCAAAAACTACTTTATAGTGCCGGCGAATTTCGAGGGCCCTACGACAATCCGCTATACAACACATGGGTAAAGCGGATCAGCTTGTCGGGGTTACAGGACACCGAGGAAAGCGAGCCTGCGGTCACCTCTATTTTTTCTTCGAATCTAATTGAGACCATATCACAGGAAGCGGTGAATCAGCGTTACGCAGCAACACCACCCCCTCCAGACCAAGCGCATGCCGCTGTGGAACAGATGCTCCAGGTCGGAGTGGCGCTTACGAATTTGAACGGAGTTGCGTATGGATATTCGGTGACTCCAAGTGGAAAATTCACTTATATCGACTAGGGCGATCAGTTGACCCGCCAAGTGGTCGCATCTACTTGCGATAGAGAGGACTTTTGGGAGCCGTTACGAAAGGCGGCAGTAGCCTGCGGTGCGTTTCCAATAGCGCTTCGTGCACAAGACGTCGATTGCTCTGCTAGGAACGAGCCTAATGATTACGGCGGCGGACACAGGCCAGGACGCATCTCCAGCAAGGCGCAGGCGGGAGATTAGATCATAGTAAAGGTGCGAGGGAATCTATGGATCGAAACTTTGGGGTTCTTCTCACAGCCACGTTTGCGGTGTCGCTCCTTACTTTTCCTAGTCCAATAGCACTCCAACCACGCAAGGTCCTAGCAAGAACGCCGCCGGAAAGTCCAACGCCAGATCTGACTGTCACGCGGCTTCTATGTAGTGTTGATCAGGCGCGTATGATTGTGAAAAATATAAGGGATTTTATCCGACTGACCAACTGCGCAAAACCATCAAGAGTTTCTTCGTAAACGCGCAATCGCGCAATGAGCAACCCGGAACTGTAAAGAAGACACTGCGAGAGGCGTTGCCAGTAATGGGAATATTTCAGTACATACTTCGCAAAAAAGGCACACGAAAGCTTCGATGTTCCTCCCAAACAGCGTTTTAGACAATCACTTGCCGAGTGCGTATGCCACGAGATCGCGAAGCGCAAACTTTGTACCTTTGCTCCGAATTGAAGGTGTCCAACTGGGCTCCGCGACGAGGAAAGAGTCATTGTCGCCGAACATCATGCCGAGAAAGACTTCGGCGACGATGCGTCCACCAACAGGCCCGAGTTGCGGGGTAGAGATTTGTTTTTGCTCTGTAACAGGTATTTTGAAATCTGTCTTCTGCTGAAAGGCTTCGGCGAGCACATAAGTCCAGAGAGGGCACCTGCCTTTGAAGGCGGCTAGTTCTGGAATGTCTGCTATGGTTCCGAGCACATCTCCTTGTTCTGGCGCATCCACCGCTTTCCCGATCACGATTCTGGTGTCGTCGAGAGGTTTCACATGCATCGCTCGCGCGACGTCCTGGCCGGTCGGCAGACCAAGCTCGAAGCCGCGAATAAGGTTGCGCTGCGGCAATGAAGGTGGCGGATCCGAAGCTACGCTAGCGGGTAGGAAGGAAAGCGGGGTTACTACCGATGTGTCGATGCGATAAGCAAACTGCAGCCGAGACTTCATGGCCGCATTGGCGGGATTCACTTTGTCGGGATCATCGCCATAGGGCCGCACATCACCGTCGAGATCAATGAACCGCCCCCAGTCGATCCCGCGGTTCGCCGCCATCTGCTGAAAGCCCGTGAGTCCGTCGGGGATACCGGCTGGAATTTCTGGAATTGTGTTTGGTGGAATGGGGAAGATCGGAAGCAGCGTCGAATCATCGTCGTTCAGCCGATAGCCGGGCCTGATCATAGAATGGCCCAGGCGATAGGCTGCAACGGAGAACTCGACCGGCATAAAAGGTTCATTTTTCCAGTGGAAAAATCGGAGCTTCGCCTGGTCGTACTTGCCATCAGTCTTGAGCGCCTCAAGCACAGGAGCGGAGACGATCTTCGGAAGAAAGTCATATATCACAACCCACTGATAATGCCAGCGAACGAGTCTCTGCAGTGTCGGAAAGTCCAGAGTTTTGTTGTCATCGACCGCTCGGTTATGGAAGCGCAGCATCAGGCACTGCAATTGAGAGACGATGCTGTTCTCATCGTTTCGGGGATCGCCGATGAGCGCGCGACGTGGATCGGCGTTGTTCCGTGGAAGATCCGGTGCCTTGTTGGTGAGCGGATCGCCGAGCAAGAACTTGGGGCCGCCATTGTCGTACATGTACGGCTGGTCTCCTGGACCGCGGCCGTAAACGTTATCAAGATCGAATGCGGGCGTTCGGAAGTCGGTGACAGCGTCAGGATCGCTGTGCTGGATCAGCGTCGTCATGGGATCAAAGGTGATGTCATGATCAACGAACTGGCCGAAGTAGGTATACAGAGCAGGAATGCCGCTCTCTTCTGAGTCAAAGCCGTCCTTAGGAGCATCGAACGACGAAGTCATTTTTGCGCCAAGTGTCATCAGCGCGTTGCGGCTGTCAGCGTCAGTCTTACCATAGGTGGCAGCTGGCAGGGACCGGAACATGCGTCCGAATCGGCCTTGGAAGACGGAGGACTTGGGGGTGGACATTAGACCGCGAAGCGGTTTGCCGTGGTGGGCAAACGCGGCGAAGACCGCACGCATGCTGTCGGGATATCGTGAGGCAAGCGCGGAGGGTTGTGCCTGTGGTTCCTTTTTATTATCAGCCATCGATTTATTTCTCCTGTGTCGACGCGAGGAAAGCCGAACTAGGGTCGCCGAAGTCTTGAAAATCGGCAAAATTCCAATTGCACAAACATCGCTCTTCGGAATGGGCTCGCCAACGTATTAACGGCGAGCCGACTCACCAGCCGCGGGATTAGAACCGCGGTCGGAACTTCTTTTATTGTCCCAGGGAAGCAGCGAGGGCACCCCCTCAGATCGAGAAGTTGAGCTTCTCAGATGACCAACTCGCTGGTGGTCGATACCTTAGAATCAAGATGCAAGAAATGTCAATAGCGGCTCTTGAATGTAGGTTGGGATAAGGCCAAGTCACTTCCAGGTTCAAACCCGTCGCCGATCCGAAGAGTTGACTTAACCTTTATTCCTCCCGACATCCTTCCACAGTGAATGCAAAGAACGCTGTTGAGTGTACTCTCTGCGTCTGGAACCGGCTTTCGCGGATGGGGTGGAGCGCGAACGCTGTGGATCCTTGTGGAGATAAATGCCGGGATGGAAGTAGGTCGCCCTGATTCGCTGTTCGATTGTGCGTGGCATTTGGCTTACCTCCATACCCACCATGGCCTATTGTCGCGTCCCCGCATACCAACTCCCGACGGCTCGCCTCATGCAAGAGAATTTAGGAGTCGAAGAAAACTTAAACCACACTAGACCCCTGAATCGCGATTTCCGATAGGTAGTTTACTCGCGAGCGTCTTGTTAGTCGTCCATGAGAAGGCGCGCCACTCCTTGTCCGGAAAGAACCTAAGTAGCTGTTGACATTAAGGCTGTCCGAGAATATTGTGTTCTCGATTCGGCGGTCGGAAGAGTGAGCTCAACCTGAGTTTCACGTCCGAGGGGGCTTCTACCGCTGGTGACCCCAAGGTGATTGCACGTTGTCCGTGAACTTCTCGTACGTCTAACCCGACGTTCCAGATTTTCGGGCGCAGTGTGTTCACCACGGTCCCGGAAAGAAGAAACCCGTGCCAAACGGTTCCCGCGCATTTCGCATTTCAACCTGCGTTTTGGTAGTGTCGATGGCGTTGCTTATTGGCGACAGATTATCAGCGCCAGTGACCGCCGATGTTGAAAGCCCATTCTGTTCAATGCCGCCGGATCCCGCAGTGCCATGGCTTCCTTCCACGCCTTTGCCGCAGGAGACCGCGATTCCGGCGCCACGTCCGGCGTCGGACTGCCAGTTTTATCGCCCGGCCTGGCAACGATTCTTGGTCGCAACGCAGCCAAACCATGGCGTGCCCGCGTTCGTGAACTATCCTTCGTTTCCTGAAATGTTTGGATCTTCGGGAACTGCTCCGGGGCCTCCAGGCCAATTTATGTTGGAATTGTCTCCGCGCAATGTACAGCGGCCGAACGATCCCAGCGACGTCATGCAGAAGCTCTTGGACAACACACAAGCGGGACTTGACGGTGCCCAAGGCGGATACCTCATCGACCAACATGGCAGATTCGTGTACTACGCGATCCATGTCAATCCCGCATTCCTTCAATTCTTACGCAACCAGAACTTAATGACGGTGGAGGGAATTAAGCACTTAGATCCGTCTCTTACATTCTTAGGAAGCGACTCCGACATTCAGACTGGTATTAATACCAATGTCGTGGAATACAAATCCGCGTGGATGATCGTTGACGAGCATCACCCGCCGTCGAACTATTTCCTTGTCCCGGCTCATGTGCCGCATTACGTCGTCAATGGCAATTCCCTTACGCAGGAGAAAAGGGATGGCAAACCAATATTTGATACGGTCAAGGTCGCTCTATTGGCCTTGCACGTGGTGTTTACTCTTCCTGGTCACCCGGAAATGATTTGGTCGACCTTTGAGCACGTGCACGCGAATGGGAGCGGGAATGTAGTACGCGACAATGCGCCGGCGGCACTCGACAATCCGTCCAAATCCGATCCAAGCAAGGAGATCAGCTCTGACGATTTCCCCTTGTATAAAGCTCGCACCCTAATGAAAGACGCAAATGCTCCCATTCAGGATCCAAGTACAATTGTGCAATTCTGGGATGACAAGACGCAGTCGTTTACGAAGGGCAAGGTAATTCAAACCTCGGTATTTCGCCCATATCCCGGTTCGAAGACAGATGGATCTGTCGCGAACCCAGACCATGGCGAGGATGACGAGATTGCCAGAATCAACCTTCATGCAACGTCGCTGTTCAACGATGCAAGATCGAAGCACCAAATCGCTGACGATGATAAGCGTCAATATTACCGTTTGGTGGGAGCGATATGGCTCGATCAGCCAGCATCGGGTCCTAACCCGTCATTCTTGGTAAAAAGAAGCTTTACAATCGACGCAAACCAGTCTACCGACGACCCCGGGCAACCGATCGCAGGTGAGGGAAGACTTGGCAGTACAGCGATGGAGTCTTTCACGGAATTTGAGAACGGTGCACCTAACTGCTTCAGCTGTCACGACACCAAAGCCGTCAGACACGACGGACCGGTACTAAACCCCGCAAGAATGAATG
Source organism: uncultured Acidobacteriaceae bacterium (assembly GCA_963822545.1). Lineage (GTDB taxonomy): Bacteria > Acidobacteriota > Terriglobia > Terriglobales > Acidobacteriaceae > Acidiflorens. The sequence continues at coordinate 1,183,056 of CAWGIB010000002.1, read as the reverse complement.
TTAGCCATGTACTGTCCAAATATGTCATCAGTCAAACCACTCAAACAGTAAAGTGAGGAACGTTTTCAGTATGCCAACAGTGATCGTTTCGTTCGACCAACTTCATCAATACATCGATGGGATCCTCAGCGCAAATCAAGATTTTCCGGTGGGTGGTCCACACAAACAATTCTGGGATAACCTTACGTACGAGCAATTTACTACGGGTAACGTGCCCGGCGTCGTGGACCCCAACACGAATCAGCCGATGAAAATCCTTGTCGTGGGTAACTCGCAGGCTTCGAATATAGTTTTGGCTCTTTCCGGCACTCCGGGTACACTCTTCGATCCTCATGGCAAAATCGGACCGATGCCGGAGGGAGGAACGCTATTCACTCCAGATCAGATCGCGCCGATCTCTGCCTGGATCGATGCGGGTTGTCCCCAGTAAAGCATCTACGGTTGAGAAAGATGAGGAACGGTATCGTCGTTGAACGACGTGTTCAGCGTCGTTGGATTAGTGTACTCAGTCCAAAGGGTTTTCTGGGCGACAGGTTGCGGTCTTCAGATTTCTTGTGAGGAAACGATGTCTATCAATGTGCCCGCGCGCGAAGCACCCTTTCCCTTCTTGGGTGAGCAAATTCGATACGTTGTCGACCAGGATTCGGGGAAGGGACCCGAGAACGAAGAACCAGCGCTACGTGTTGATCAGATCCAGGGCAATATCCTGGCAGGATTTAGCAAAGATAATCAGGCGCTGATCTTCTTGCGGATCGAGGATCCGAAGCAGTTCAAGAAATGGTTGCAAACCGTCGTTCCCTTCATTGCAACCACGGAAGAGGTTCTTCTCTTCAACCGCCTGTTCAAAGCGATTCGCAGCCGCCGAGGAGTGGAGACGCGCACGGTGACATCAACATGGTTGAACATCGCGTTCTCCTTCGCGGGTCTGAGAAAACTTGACCGGACACAAAGCGAATTATTCAAAGACGAGGCTTTTCGCGAAGGGTTGGCTAAACGTTCCGAGACACTGAGCGATCCGGTAAACGAGAAGGATGAAGGATTTCAGAAGAACTGGGTGATCGGTGGAACGGGCAACGAGGCCGAAGTAGTTGTGATCCTAGCAAGTGACTCGCCTGAGGACTTGGGGCGTGCCGTGGTTGACATCGAGAGTTCGATTTACACAGGGGCGCATGTAAGTGGTGAAGTGATTCCGAGTGGTGTCTCTGTTGTTTTCAAGCAACGGGGCGCCACGCTTCCAGATCCGCTACGCGGCCATGAACATTTCGGTTTTCTCGATGGCGTTTCTCAACCCGGAATCAAAGGCACCGCCGGTAAGGACGGGGATTTGATCACTCCCAGGCAAACCCCCGCAGATCCAGGACAAGGTAAACCTGGCCAGGATCGCCTGTGGCCGGGAGAGTTTGTGTTTGGATATCCCGGCCAAGATCCGAAAGATGCGGATAAGAAAGGTCGGCGTGTCACGGAAGGGCCATCGTGGTCAGAGAACGGGTCGTTTCTCGTATTTCGGCGACTTCGGCAGGACGTCGGCGCTTTCCACGATTTTCTGAAGAGTCAAGGTGGCGAGTTCAACCTTGATCCGGATCTGTTCGGGGCAAAATGCGTGGGCCGCTGGCCTAGTGGCGCACCAATTGAGCGTGCGCCAGAAGCGGACAATCCTGTCATGTCTCGCGACGACTGCTCCAACAACGCCTTTGATTTCCAGAATGCTACAATCCCCGCAGCCCCGACGAAACCGGGGCAGTGCAAAGACAACTTCCCTGACAAGCTTGCTCAGGTTGATCCCCTCGGAGCGGTATGTCCCTTTGCAGGGCACATTCGCAAGGCATATCCGAGGGACGATGTTTCCGCGAAATCGAAACGGCCGGTACCGAACGAAGCGGATACGGAAACTCACCGTCTTCTGCGCCGCGGGATTCCCTTCGGAACGCCCTTTGATCCCACTGTGATCCCGGACGACGGGAACCGGGGACTTCTTTTTCTCGCCTATCAAACCTCAATCGTCGATCAGTTCGAATTCGTCATCAAGAATTGGGTCAACAATCCGGATTTCAAAGATCCGGGTTCCGGCCACGATCCGATCCTTGGTCAATCCAACCAGAAAGGCAGCCGGGATCGCTCCTTCAAGATAAGACTCAAGAACGGAATCGAGCAGACCGTTCGGTTAGAGAAGGATTTTGTGATTCCCACCGGAGGTGGATATTTTTTCGCGCCTTCGATTGACGCGCTTCGCCAGCTTAGCGGAGCACCTGCGTCTATGCGAAAGGCAAAGTAGGGATCAACTCGGATTGCGGTCCAGGGCGAGATTTCAGGTCTCACGGTGATCGTGGAGTAAAGAAGTGCAGCAAAAAAAGACATCACGGGAACGGAGCACGATGAGTGGCGGGTTCGCGTTAGACCGACTGAAGTCATGGCTCGACAAGCCTTCTTCGCCGGCTGCGCCGGATCGCAGATTCCTCCTGGACGAGGTCAGATTGAATGCCTCTGCATCCCAGTCGTCCGACCTGCCCGACAGTAAGGGGCTGACAGCCGAGAAGTTCGCGCTCTTTTTGCTGAAAGCCGCCGCGGAAATTGAGCACTCTCTTGTCGTGCAATATCTATATGCAGCCTACTCGGTCAATGACCGAAAGGAAGCCGGGGAAGCCAATCCCGCTCTCGAGTGGAAAACAACGATTCGCCTGGTTGCCCGCGAGGAAATGTCGCATCTGGTCACCGTCCAAAACCTCCTGCTGTTACTCGGCGCGGGCCCTTACTTGAATCGACCTCATATCCACCAGACTGAGGCCAGTTTGCCATTACCCTTCAAACTGGAACGCCTGAGTATTCGGTCGCTAGCAAAATATCTGATGTTTGAGAGCCCCTCTGTGGATATCGAGAATAACAACCCCGACATCAAGAGTGTGCTGGATGAAGCTAGAAGCCTGGTGCAACAACAAGGGTGTGTTCGTATCGGCCGCGTCGGGGTTATCTACTCGGTCCTCTATTGGTTATTTTTGGAAAGTGATGACCCTGGCCCGGGCTCGCCCTTCGAGCCGCATGAGGTGAGAAGTTTTATCGAGAAATATAAGGAAGGATTTCATCTACCCGACAATCTGTTTAACGATTCAACGGCGATATCGTCCCGAATGGCGAACGCCGTCGAGTGGGGTGTCTTCGAGAAGAACATGCGCGTGGATGAAAGCTCGCCGCGCAATCGCGCACTTTCCGCCTTGCTTTGGATCATGTCGCAAGGAGAAGGGCCCACGATTATCGAAGAATCGCATTTCACACGCTTTGCCAGAATTTTCCGTCGTTTTAAAACGATGGGGGCAAAGGCAGATGAACTTATCTTCAATGTGCCGGAGAATCCGTTTGTGAAGTCCAAAGGTCGCGGCGCTCTTCAGGGCACCCCAATCCTCAACCCTCGGCTGATGCAATGGGCAGAAATGCTCAACATCCGCTACAGACTGATGTTGCTTGATATATTTGGCGCGTTGGCGTCGCCTCGGACTGCGGAAGCCTCGCAGCGTCAGACCGGGACCTCGCTTGCGACCGAGGAAATGATATTCGTGGCGCGGATCGGTGAAGCCCTCCCGCAAATGCCCACCGGAAGGAAGGAACCTCGCGGCGCAGCGCCTTTTCATACTGAGCCAATACCGAAAACCGCAGCTGGACGATCGAGACTGATCCGTCAATTGCGGGAAGAATCAGTCCAGTTGGTTGCCGCGTTGTACAAGAACATCAAGATCTCCGAAGATCCGATCGTTGCTTTGGAGAAAAGTTTGTTGGAAGACATTGCGAAGCAGGATGACACGATGGCCTTGTTTTTGGCTTGACGGTGAAAACTTGTGAACCCTGATGCTCTACAACGAGTCCGGATGGTGCGGATACACCCCGCAATTGGAATTGCACGCATCGGCAACAGCGAAGAGCAATTTTTCGTGGGGCCCGAGATCCCAGGCGTTTACGAGTACCCTGCGGGAGGCTATCGCGACGACGATTTGTACCTCAAGCGGCAAGGCGCCAGGTTCAGGCTCTTTGGCTATGACGAGCACGATCGGATCCTAGGCGAGATCCTAGAAAGCGACGCCAGAATTAGTTGGTCGGTTCATCTCGTGAACAGCAAGGCCGCGGGTCGACGGTTTGCCGGGGTCATGGACCCGGATGAAGGCTGGCGAAACACCGGATGGATTACCAAACACGGCTCCGATCGTGATCTTATCCTCGATCCCGGGAAGCAGAGTGTTTCTCATGAGCAAAAGGTCGAGAAGTTCTTATGCAAGACTTTTATGTCGGTGAGCTTCAAACCGGTGCTGGAGCTTGGCCGCCTGATCTACGAGGAAGAAACTGGTAGGCTCATCGTACTTGGCGGGCGCGGACGCGCTGGGACACCCTTCCCCGACGAATTCAACCTTGAGAAGGGAGATTTCGCCAACCACGACGGGTGGTTTGACGACATCTCGGATGGACCGGTGACCGCGAAGGTCGAACTGCTCGATGGTCCGGCGCTCTTCGTAATGCCGGCGTGGGTGATTGTCGCGCCACCCAAATACGCTCCTGAACTGCAGAGCCCAGTGAGTCTGTATGACACTTTGTATCAAGTAGCGATCGATCGCGGCCTCACGCCCAATCCGTTTTCCGATTCCGTGTTCGTTCCATCCTTTAATCGCAACATCTACCCGATACTACGGCGCGCGGACGCGCTGCGCTGGGTCTTCGCACGTAGCAATGTTGGTCACCACTTCGCCATCGATGCTGCCGACGCAGCTCAACGCCAGCATCTATTCCGGCAGCTTCGCGTTCCTTCTGGACACCCTCGCGAACCAAGCACCGGGACCGGACGAATGCCCTACATGTGGTCGGATCTGTACCAACGTCCTGCGGTAAGTGCGAGCCTCACCAAGATCCAATATTCAATGCTAAGCGCATGGGCCAACGGCGCTTTCCGGGATGACTGGACAGGCAAACCTCCAGCCCACACATTCGAGATCACACCACAGGGGCTTGATAGAGCTGCGTTGGAACCGTGCGTAGGCGCGGCGTTTTACCCTGGCATCGAGTGCAGTTGGAAGATGAGGGATGTCTTCCAGTACGTTGAACCCTTCCGTCTGAATCACGCCAGCCTCGGTCCCGGTGATGTAAGCCAGCAGATGTCGTTACCTTGGCAGACCGACTTTGTGGACTGTGCCTATGAAGATCCTTATGTCTGGTGGCCAGCCCAGCGTCCCATCGACGTGCGCACGGATGAGCAAGAAGGTTACTCTCTGTGGGCCAGCTCTTTTGATTTGCCCAAACGGCAAGGCAGTGACGACATGAGTCCCGAGGAGATGGTGCGGAATTTCTACCGTTTGGGCCACGTGTTGCCGTCCGGGGGAAGATTCCTGGAGAGCGGACGCGTCGCAACGGAAAAGAAGGCCTTCAATCGATCAAACTTTGAGACCCGTAAGAGATAAGTAAGCGATGGATGACATGCCTCGTCAAGTCGACGTTGTGGTGATGGGCGGTGGGCCTGCCGGCTTAGCATCGGCGTCCTTGTTAGGCAAAGCTGGTTTATCAACACTGATTCTGAATCCCGCCCACAGCTATTCTCCGATCGGCGAGACTCTGCCGGCGGCTGCGGCTCGCATTCTCCGCCATCTCGGTGTCTGGAACATTTTTTGTGAACAAGAACCTCCCCGCCTTGACGGCATAGCGTCCGCTTGGGGTGGTAGCAATCTTGAATGCAGGGATTTGTTTTCTACGCCTGGAGGGTCAGGATGGATATTGGATCGCCAGCATTTCGACAACATGCTTTTGCACCACTGTAGGCAGGTCAGCACGCTGGTGGCACATCAAGCGGCGATCCATATAGACCGACTTGCTCGCCGAGGCGGGTGGCAGATAGGTTTTTCTGAGGCCGGAGGCAAACGGACGGTCTGCTGTCGCTATCTGGTAAACGCTGCGGGAAAACACGGTTCGGCGCGTATTCCCATTCGGAACCCGAGAATGATTCTTGATCGTCTGATCGGCGCAGTCGCACATTTCGAGAGTGGCTGCAATCACACATACCCGCTTGTAGAAACTGTCGATGATGGATGGTTCTATTCGAGCTTGCTTCTGAAGGGACGCACGGCCGTTGTCTATTTCACCGACGCTGATATTTATGCCGCCCGCCATAAAGAAGATCCCCGATACTTTGCTAGCCAACTGAAAAAAGCCGTCCACACGTCGGCTCGAATTGGCCGTCTGGACACGTTGGCATCGCCGAGAATCGTCTCGGCGGTAACGAGCCGGGTGAATGAGGCGGTCGGACGCGACTGGATATCAGTCGGAGATGCAACTTGCAGCTTCGATCCTATGTCATCACTCGGCATTTTCAAGGCAATCGACTCCGCGGCCAGAGCGTGCGATGCGGTGATAGATGCTCTAAGAGGGAAAGCAAATCTGAATGCTTACGGGAGATGGTCGCGCGGGGTTTTCGAAGCCTATCTTAGAACTCGCAAGCTGTTGTACGGTCAGGAGCGGCGTTGGAATTCCACATTCTGGCAAAGACGGAACGCCTGACCACGATCCCTAAGCAATCAAGATGAGAGCACCAGCGAAGCCTTGAGTAAGTGGCAACTCAGCGATAAATTACGGAATTTGTAAATCCCGGCGAACTTACCGTTGTGAGCGATGAAACTGTGATACAGTGTGTCGCCGTCTGGGCCCCGCATCAGCGTATCGGAGTAATCATGCATCGCGCTCTCGGCCTTCGTCTTTTTTTTGTTTGCATTTTTCTCTTTTCATTCGGCTATGCTGCTGACTCGCGAAAAGCCACTCCGCAGACGCAGGCAACTGCTGTAGCTCAGCAACCTGGAGCAGCCGGGCAACCACCGGCAACGACTCAGGTCCCTGCGGTCCCGGCTCCGTCGGCTGTGCCTACCCAGGAATCAGAGCCAGCCGTGGCACAGACATCATCCACTGAACCGCCTGCCGAGACGAAGATCAAGGCGCGGGGAATCGCCGTAGGAGCACCCAAAGCGTTCGACAATCGCACTCTCAATCTTATGCTGGAGCGGCTGAAGGGCCAGCTGGCAGGAATCAATGTTATCGATCAGACTGCACTGTCAAAGGCGATTGGCACTGTGCAGGGATCGAGAATACAGGAAACATCAAGATCTTTTACGATACAGGGCCCTGGGACCCCCTCTTTGCAGAATGAACATGACACCACCAGCAACCTGACGCTTCCCGCCACTGTTCCTACCACCACCGATTCCACGAAGCAGACGACAACGACTCCGGGAATAACCCCTTCGGCTCCCACCGTGCCTGATGTAATCTCGACTCCGTCGGCGCTGACAAATCTTCAATACGGCATGAGTGCCTCGGACCTGCTCAATGAGCAAGTTGATCTCACCTACGAAATCTTTAATATCCAGATGCTGCTCGATCGGTCGCTTTCGGACCGATTGCTCACCCCTGAGTTGAAGCCGCGACTTCAAGCTGTGATTGGGTTCAATGTGACGATAGATCCGCCGCGTGATGCCGAGAACGCGGCGGCGGTAGTCGAGATTAGATTGCGGTGCAAGAAGGCGAAGGAATGCAATGCGGATGGCATGGAGCCTTCTCTCGTCGCTGCCATACCGCAGGAGCATACCTACAATTCCGTGGCCCTGAACTCGAAGTCGAACGCCTTTGGAGGGTCAGCGGTCATAAAAATGGTAACTGTTGGATATTCAGAGCGTCGACGCGGACAGACGTATTATATGTTCCGCGACAATGACACTATCTCCTTCCAAAGGCAGTCTGTCCCGCGCTCAGGCGAGATAACCTTCGGATGGGCATTTCGTCCTGTGCTTGGACGAAAATCGGTTGCACCAGGTACACGTCAATTGTTTGCCGTGGTCTCTCTTCCCAAAGAAGATGTGCCTGATTCATCCGGGAAACCCGAGCACTTCTCAGTTGACGTAAAAGCCTACTGGCGAAAGTACGATCCAGGTTCGCTGTCCACCGCAAGTGACAACGAGATCCGGCCCTGGTCCAAGGTTGGCCATGTCCTCTCCTTGGGAACCAGCCTCACTTACGCGCCGGGCGGCGAAACTGAAGTGAGCGGATACGATTTAGCCGTTCCGCTGACCTCTTCGTATCTCAATGCCCTCGGCCCGACAGTTCGTTCGGTGACCTGGCGTCCCGTGGGAAATAAACAGGCAGTCATTGCGGTGAAAGGCCAGAATCTTTACAGCGACACGAAAATCGTAATTGGAGACAGGATCCTTGCAACTTCTCAGGATGGATTGCGTCTGCTTCCCGATCAGGCTCTTGATATCACAACCGATATGTCGGCTTTGGTTTCCGATGCTGCCATTCTTGGACGCTATGGTCCAGCGATCCCGCTCGAGTTGGCGGCCCCCGCTGCCAAAACACAATTGAGCATCATCGAGGCGGTTCGGAGACCCGCCGCGGTTGGCGGATATGTGGATCTTACAATCATCCCAGAATTCGAAAATCATGGATGTCTTGGCCCGGCGGACCTCATTGACGACAAGTTTGGTCAACCCGTCCTTTTTCTGAACGGTGCGCCTGTCCCGGGACCTTATCAGTTTCCTCCGCTCACGCCTGAGGAGATGAACAGATTCCAGATGACCGGAGATTGTGTAGGAGTTTTTGGAAGAGCGCCTGAAGCAATGATGCCTAAACTCTCCGGCGTGGCAATGCTCAGGTTTCCTTTTCGCAGAGGCATGTCTGCGTCTCAGCTTGTTTACGACCCGAATTCGGTTTACACACTGCAGATAGTGAGAGCAGGGGTAGACTACCTGCTTCAAAAAGCAGACGGCCCCTATGTTCCACCAGGTAAAGACAATTTCAGCAACAAGAATTGGCGCCTTCTCGTTGCGAATGACAAACCGCTCGAGATGAGCGACAAATGCCCGGATTCGCCCCCGAAGAACGCGAACGTGTTTTGTCCACTTACTCCCAGCGACAATCTCGCGCGTATCAGTATTGGTAAGTCCTACTCCTGCTCCGACACTGAAACCACCGCGAAGCCGAAGGCTGTTCCTCCTCCTCCTCAGGGGCACGCCGCGGGGCCCAAGCAGGCTGCGCCGCATGCTCCAAAACCTGTGCCCACCCAGGGGGACTCAAAGCCAAAGTCATGCCCGCCGAAAATCCTTTTGCTGCAGCGGGCATATTGGGATGCGGCTAAAAACGAACTTCTCTGGCAAGGTACTTATCCTGTGAGCGTTCCGAAGGATGACAGCGATACGACCAAACCAAGTCTGGACAAGACTCAAAGCGCTCCCTTAACTCAGCACGATGCTGTCTGGGTGTCATTCACGGGAACAGCCCTTTCGGGCGTCGGTGAGGTAACCATTTCTGATACGAAGCTGGACATCAATGTGGCGAAGGATGGGAAGTCAATTGCAGTGTTGATTCCCAAATGGGCCACAAAGGATGCGGCGAACATAGATCTAACCTTCGCTGACAAGCAGGGTAGCCAGATTGGTACAACTCGTATAAACGTAAACCCAAATCCGTCAGGAGCAAGAAAATGAAAGAAGCCCCCGCGAAACGAACAAAGAAAACACCAAGTAAACGCACGACACATCAAGATGCCAAGATCAACAAACACCTTCCCATGGTGAGGGAAATACATCCACAACTGCGTGAGATGGTAGACAACTTCTTGCAAGAAAAACACCTCCCTCTCAAAGTGAATGCCATGCATTTCACCACGAACATGGCATCGGCGAACTTCAATTGCTGCATAATTAACGGTATGGTGGTTTGTGGTCCGCAGTGTGGGTGACATTGGCTGCTGAGGCCAGCTGCCTGCCAAAAGCCCGCGTCACGGGAGGCACGGAGTTCGCCAAACTTTTGCTGGAACCTTATCCTTGAGGTGGTTGAATGCCCGGTATTCTTGCGGCGGTTTCGGGACAATTCACAAAATACCTGATCCTTGGAACAGTCCTGCCCGTCGCCATCTTTGTGACTCTAGGCTTGGTATTTGGTCAGCCGATTACTCCCACCTCGGTGCCGCTGGTCAGTGGTCTTCAGACCCTCGACAAGCAATGGTTCACGATTACCGTAACCGCAATCATAGTTGTGCTGAGTGGGCTGCTCTACAACCTAAACACGCCAATCATTCGTCTGTACGAAGGTTATCCGTGGAGAGGTTCCGCAATTGGCAAATGGCGAATCGGTCAGATTCAGAAGCGCCTGAACCGCGCTACGCAGTTGCGCGATCGGATCAAGACCGCGATCGATATCCTGAATAAGAACCAGGTCGACAAGAATCTCGTAGCGCAACTTCAACTGCGGCGCACACGAGTGTCGGCCCTGACTCACTCCGGTCTCCCTAGCAGAAGCCAGATTCTTCCCACCAGGCTGGGAAATGCTATCAAGGCATTCGAAGAATATCCGTATCTTCAGTACGGTATGGATGCCATAACTCTGTGGCCGCGAATCGTTGCCGTTGCGTCAAAAGACTATTTGACCGGCATTGACGACGCTAAGACATCGCTAGATTTTTTTCTCAACGCCTCCTTTCTGAGCGCCATCACCTCGGCTGTTCTGTTGGTGATTGGACTTGCGTTCAAGCGGCCGTTCGCCAACGACCTTACGTTCATATTTTGGGCCGTGGAAGTCGCCGGTCTGGCGATGGCGAGTTGGCTTTTTTATCGCAGTTCAATCAGCCGGGCAGCGGCCTGGGGCGAGATGGTAAAAGGCACGTTCGACCTTTATCGCTGGGCGTTGCTCAAGCAACTTGGCTATTCTCAAAAGCTTGTCTCGCGGCAGTCCGAGCGCGACACCTGGAGAGAAATTTCCCAGCAAATCATTTATCAGGACCCCCCGACACGGCCGCCCATGCCTTACGAGGACACGGTTTCAGACGAATTGGTAGTGGTCGAGGCCGATCGGCCTGGGATTGATCTACAGGTGGTTTATGGAACAAAGAAAAACTTGCTCGGTACGACTCTGAATCTAGTTTGCCAAGTTACAAATCTCGACACTAGGAAAGCCGACGATTTGGTGTTGCGGCTGAAGCCGAAGAAAGGCTGGGACTTAGTTTGGGGATCGGCCTCGCTTCGCCGAAATGATGCGACCACAAATCCGCCGATCAGCGGCAATTTGCAATTTAATTTAGGCACTTTGGAACCGAAAAAGCAGATGGAATTTAAGTGCAATCTGATGCGTGTACCCATATTCGCAGAAGGAGGTCAATAATGAAATGGGACAGGTTCACAGATGTTCGAACACCCAGCGTAAAGAAGACCACGTCGATCGTGTCCGAGAAGAACAAGGTCAGACCCGAACGGGTCGCTCCCAGCCCCGCACGACCGGACCGAGGTGGTGGCCATCCCGGACGGCCGGACCGGGCATTCGAAAACGATCTTCCTGGCGAACCCATCGTTCCCGACCGCAACGACGCGGAAACGCCAGGCGAGATCATCGTTCCGGATCGAGTCGAGAAAGACGCATAGATTCTTGTCTGTCGCACATCCGTCGCAGTTTCTCTGGCGGCAGCTGTTCGCGAACATGCAGAGCAGGATGCGCTTGTTGTAAGGAGTCTTTCCTATGCGAAACAGTGAACTCGATGGAGTGTGGCAAGATTTTAGCAATGGCAATATCGACGCCGTTGCTCACACTCTGGGGACTAGTAACGAACAAGCCCTTCAACAAGTAGCCACCAAGTTAATAAAAGATGGTGATAACCTTCTCGTTGGAATCTGGCGGTTTTCTTTTGATGTCCTCACCTTTTCCTTCTTCGCCTTGCTGGTCTTGGTTTTTGTCTTCGTCGCACGCCAAAGCTTTCCCCACGGCAAGTCGGATCAGGTCGTGCTCACCGTCGCCGAAGGTATTCCCAAATATCACGTAATTACAGACAAGGATATCGTTAAGAGAAATGTAAAGACCATCGATGGCTCGCTCAGTGAAGTCTCAAAGGTCTGGGGCCACTATGCCATGGAACCGATCAGCGCAGGCGCGACTATTCGATCGAGCCAACTGAGTTCGGGCACAGTCTCTCCAGCAGCCCTCCAAGGACGGCAGGTCTTTTCGTTGCCAATCAAAGGTATTGCCTACCAGGCGAAAGACATGCCCGTTCTTGTCTCACTCTACCTCTCGCCCAAGGCCGCCGATGACAAGCAAGCTTCAAGAACCGTCGTCATCAAGGGTGCCTTCATCCTTGCCTCCGGCACCAATGCGAACGCGGGATGGGCGGCTATCGCATTGACTCCAGAAGATGCGAACACGATCTCCCGATTGCTCGGTGCGGCCGAACTCTACGTTTCCGAAGCCGCTCCATAGAAGAGGGTGTTAGTTCAGCCTGAAATCCCCCACGTGCGGGCGCTATCGTTTGCTCCATACACAATCAGTCTCTGGAAAGTGAACATGCTTGAGGAGATAGGCTCCGACTGCTTGATTGTGCCGTCCTACAGGAGAGCGTGCATGAAGCCATTTGTGATCGGTACTCTGCTGTTCGTTTATGCGTTGTTGGTTTCGTCACACTCAGACCGCAGTTGTCAATCGGAACACTTACCTTTGGGGATGGTCCTTTGGGCGGTGACAAGGAATCCTACGATGAATGAGTTTTGGAGCGATTTCCCAGAAGGTATTGGCTCAACTCCCTGAATATCGGGAGACATTACGAGTTCCAAACATATTTTGCAGCTGGCGATCAACATTCCGGACACTACATAGTCCCCACACATGCAGCGATGGGCAATTCCACGATGCTCATCGAGGATGTGAATGTTCGCTATGTGATCTTCAGTGGCGCCGGAACCGCAGGTTGAGGGTCCACCATCAGAATCCCTGTCATGCACTCGATCCTCAATTGGGGTTCCGAGTGGACGCGACATCCCGGTCGGGTAGTCTCCCGTCAATTCTCCCTCCCTTACTCCGCTGGGGGTTCAGTGATGTGTGCGAGTTGCCAATTCCCCGCCAACTGGTAGGTTGCGACGCTATGTGCCACGTAGGGCAGGAAATGGTGACCGCCGTAGGGAGCGCCGATCTTTTGTAGGCCGTCCTGAATGTCCCCGCGGAGTCTGCAAATTTCCATTTTGATCGCAGACTCCCTCATCTTTCGACCTTTCAGGAGGGATCTCAGGAATGGAGTTTCGGTTACGAGAGTTTCAATTGAACCCGCTGTCTGTCCCCGCCTGTGAAAAAAAAGAGCGTTCAGGAGCGAGGATCGGACGGGAGTGAGGCCCAAGTCGGTCTGACTAGTGCCGTACGACACCGACGCACCGATCCAGTTACACCTTTTGCAAAGACGTTCAGGAACCTGACCTCGCAATTGGTGCATTCCGAAAAGAACAGGGCCCAGATTCCGATCGGTAGTCAGGTTATCTGCGATGGTTTGTACATAGCGAACAATTGGAAAGAGTCCCAAATTTTTGACGATAACGTGGGCACCCGTTTGCCGGGCATTCTTCACTCGGGACCAGTCAGGGTCAGGTACGACGATCAGCGCTCGCGTGTACCCATATCCTTGCCCGCTCTCAGCGCCTAGTCTGCAAAGCTCGGCGAGGCGCAGGCCAGAATATAGTTCTCCAGACCCGAGCGATTCATCTGTAACAAGCAGATCGGGCTGCCACTCGCGAAGCCATCTAGCTGCCTCATTCACCGTAGAGCAGGTAAGTACCCTGTGGTTTAGATCCTCTATAGCTATGCGAAGCAGATCTGCTTCATTTGTCTTTCCGCAAACCACGAGGATTTTCAACCTTGTGGTCGTCAGTGAGCCGAAGAAATCCTGGCTGCTAATAGAGTCGATGTGCTGGCCAGCCCGCAAAGTCGGTGTGTCGCTCATCGTTGCCTCAAACCGGTCCTGCTGCGCTGGCTCCTGTTGGCGACCACCTGGCATCAGGGTCTGCCGTTTCCGCGCGCACACGGGCGTTGTTTCGTTCGGAGCGAGAACCAGCGGTTTTCATAAGAATGGGGAGCGCACAAAATTCATTAGCCTTGGCACGCAAGTCGGGATGGCATCGCTTTTCCACCGCAACGACAATTACCCTTTTGCCGAGCCGCCGAAGCGTAGTCACGAGACTGCAATAACCGCCATCTCCCGACACAATTACAAACACTTGGGCTCGGTCAATCATCCGAATCGCTTGGGAAACTAAACGATCATCTACATCCCTTGCATGACTGAGCTGTACGGCATAGCCGATGCCCCGAAAATTCTTGATCACATGTTCTGGTAGGCCGTCATTCACGGCCATAATGGCTCGAACGGAACTGCCGAGAGAACTACCGATTCGCAAGATTGCCTGCCAATCGGGCCGCGCGTTCGAGCCAAATGCAGAATCAACGGTCTTTGTCGCGTTCGGGCTGTCGACCAAGACGACAGATCCGGAATTTGGATTGGCCTTGACAAGGCCCAATGGTTTGCTAACCTTTTGTGGCCTTGGGACTTGCGCAGATAATTGATCCCTGTTGGTTGCACTGCGCTGAAAAGCAGTGATGACACGGCGGGTGTCCGTCATAGACGCTCCTGTGATGGATACCTCCCGCGTTAGCGGGACCCCTGGGCGGTCTCAACACCGCTCGGGGAATTTTTTGTTTCACTTCCTGTCGTCGGCGGTAGTCACCAACGGCTAGGAAGTATCCGACAAACCTACGGCAATCGCAGATGGGAGTCCTTAAGCGAGGCTAAAGAGATTCTCAAATGTTCGTTAAGAGAAACAATCCCCATTCGACGGGGGCCATCATCAGGTATGGACGTTTTCGGGTGGATACCCGAAGGAACGTACTTTACGAGAATGACGAAGAGGTGAACTTAGAATTAAAACCACTCAAGATATTCCAATACCTGATAGAGAACCTAAACGAATGGACTTCGATAGATGACCTCTTAGCCGAGGTTTGGAAAGATTCGATCGTAGAACCCGCGAACGTTACTCAATCCGTCTACAAGATCAGACAGACGCTCGGGGAGGATCGGTTTTTACTGGAAAGCCGGCGCAAAATCGGGTACCGCCTGAGGGCCTACACCGAAGGCCGATTTGTCACCGTGAGTGCGCAAAACAAAGCGGCACTGGACACGACGGACGCATTGATATCCGAGCGCGCTCCGAATGGACCAGAATTGGAAAATGGGACACGACCCGAGATCACCTCTTTCCTGCTGCGCGAGAGCTTAACCCTGGATCATCTTGACGACTACATCGAGCTGGAAAGCGATGAGCGCGGTTGGGTGCACGACGAAGTCGAGTTTAGGTGTAGTGGGGTATATGATCCGCCTCAATACATTCGCGAGCTGAGGGAGAAGTACAAGGCGGCGGCGCCGATTCGTGAATACTTCAGCTTTTACGATGCAGAATCCCGCACAAGGGATGAGGAGCATAAACTCATCATTTTTGTGGAGGGTGGCGATTGGCGCTATGTATACGCGTTTAGTGAGCTGCACAAACACCTGCAGACGGACCCCCTGTTAACCACGCTCAGGGCAAAATGCGAAGCAGAGCTCATGCCCGGAGGTCACTCCCGGCTCTATCGTCCGGTGGCCTGCCACGTAGTTGTCATTTCATCAGACAACAAGATCATACTCTGCAGAAGGCGGAAGAATACGAGGAGCGGCCATAAAATACCATTCTATCCGGGAGCTTGGGCTGTTTCCCTGGAGGAGAATGCCTTAAGGAGAGACCCAAACGGAGAAACAGCTCCGGATTCCGATCTATTTGCATGTGTCGAGCGAGGCGTCAAAGAAGAGTTAAAGATAGAAGTTCGACCGGAGGACACTCGCCTTCTTAGTTATGGAATCGAGTGGCATAACTTCGCAGCAGCATTTGTGTTCATGGCTAAGACGGATGCAGATTATGAAACAATTGCCAAGTGCTGGCGACGAGCAAAGGACAGGGCTGAGGCGATAGCTATTGATAACATTCCAGCAGACGCTGTGGCGATAAGAAGTGCTTTAGTTAGACCAGAATGGTCTCCGTCGACGCGTGCTAAGACATGGACAAGTCGCGGAGCGATCGCCAAAGATTACTGGCATGGTACTTCTCGAGCCAGACTACTCAGTTATCTCCGTTATCTGCAACGCGATTGACAACCGGCGATGAGATGAAGATTTTCTATGGCATGCCGGAATTCGGCTGTCGGCCGACACAGCAATATATTAATCAGCGAAAACCGAAGAATACATTCCCGAAAGAGCTACGTGTCAGACTTTATCGATTAATGCTCCATCGTGAAATCCAGCAACCAAAGCGTGCCGTTAATCAATCTCTTACTACAACATGTCGTCTTGAAAGGTGAGAATTCTTACCTTACAGTGACGAGTTTTTCGGACCCTACATTTGCGACCTATGGTCTCCAAGAATTTGAGTCTTACCAGAGCGGCGAACACTCTTCAACTTCAACAGGAACTCACTCTCGCTATCGTTGACGGCAGGTGGAAGCGCGTTCAGCCTCTCTGGCACTAGTGAAGCCAGCTTCCAAGCATATCGCCGAATTAACCGATAAACAGAGGAATTAGGGATGCTAGAAAACAAAATATTGTCTAGCGGAAGAGAAAAGACAATTTCGCGAAATTCAGTCAATACTGCGAGTGTTGCTTTGTCCGCGTCTTTGCAGTCGGACGCGGCGAGTTGCCATATGAATATGGAATCTCCAGGCCCATTGACCGGCACGGCAAGTAAATACGCGATCGGTCCTTCGCTGCTTTGTTCCGCAATAAGGCAAATCGCACCTTTAATTCTAAGCATCAACCACAGAACGTAAACCGGCGGAACAGTGAAGTCCGGTCGCTTCGATGCCACATCCTGAACAAAGGCAAAGTCCCCAATCTCAAGTGGCCTGACGTGAATATGTGACGTTTCGGGCATATGACAGATAGATGATCTACGTTGAATCACCGGGGCCCTCGCGGATCATATCATTAACTTTAGGCTGCGCAAGAACCCTGTCAAGCGGAGGTCGATAGCAATCAAGGGTCGCTCGCCTTGTGGCCAAAGTGCCTCACTTCGGGGATCGGGGCTTGTTAAACGCCGGGCCAGCGAACCCCATGTGCGCGATTATTACAGCAGCAGCGTCGAAGATAGACATTCTGTAATGCTCGCTTTCCCAGGGTTTGCGGTTCCGGGGCAACTTCCACGCTAGTTCCGGCAGCAACATCGCGACGCTTTGGGCAATTTGGTACTTCGTCGTTGCACCGTAACGACCAAAGTAGCTCCGGATTGTGGCCGTACTGATCGAGAATACATCTATATCGTGCTGTTTTGCCCTTCGTCTGATCGCAGTCGCAACTTTGCGCTTTCGGGGGTCCCCAACGAGGCCCCTAACACCTCGCACAATCACAGCACAAGGAATGTATATTTTCAGAATCCGATCGAACCCCTGACCCAGGCAGTCGTCAAACTGTGAGCGGTCGCACATTCTGATACCGCAGTCGAGCACAACCCCGTTTTCGATCACTACAAAGCCCAAACTCCTGGGACGGACGTCAAGTCCAAGATATCGTTCGAATGAGAGCTGCGTTGCGGATTGCGTACTATTTATCTCGGACATCATTAGTGTTTCGCGATTCGGGATTTGCAATTCTTTGGCCGACCTTCCAATAGATTGGCGGACCCCATTCGGTCTATACGCCAACGGAAGGTCGGCCAAAGAATTGAATTCAAACCACACCTCTCTTGCAAGTAGACCGATTCGGTGATAAGGGTCGGATCGCGTCTCGACTCATCGTTTGCCAGAGATTTCGCGTCGCTCATTGAGCCACTCCAATTTGCGCGTGATCAGTGACAATTGGCTGCTGCCTTTGACTTGGTCTTTTTGTTTCAGAAGGGCACTCTCAAACTTCACTAAACTCTGTTCGATAGCATCCTCAACCGTCTCCTTGAGGCCAGGAAACAAATCGGAAACGGATTCCCCGAAAACCGCCTCGTATCCAAGAGCCATCAGTAAAGGGGGCACGGAACGAAATAATTCATGTCTGGAGATCACGCCTTCATTGCGGTAACCGAGGATCAGCGCGAGTTCCCGTTGGCTGAGGCCCGCTCTTTTGCGGTGTGAACGCACATAATTTACTAATCGATTACGATTTCCCATATTAGACAAGGAACGTTAGTTGCGACCTTTTTCTAAGCGTACCAAGTGTGCAGGGTCGTCGAAAGGAGCCGCTAATTGCCCGTCGCGCAAGAGAGGAACGGTATTTTCGGACTTATCCACACCCAAGTGTTCAGTTCTTCCGAGAAAACCTAGCTGAATGTCTCGCCGAGTGGGGATAACCAGTTAATACTCTGTTTACTAGGAATCAGATTTGAATTCGCGATATTCCTGCACGATCGACCCTATCGGGACCGACCGGCGAAGAGTTCCAGCACGGGGTGTGATTGTTCTCACCATGAACTGAGTGGGCGCTCCAACTCCCGCTGCGCCACTGTTCTTCGTCAATAGCAGTATTTCGGACCCTTTCAAGCGAACAACTTCGCCTACCTTTCCCTAGATCGATGACTGCGGGAAGATGCAAGACATGGATGGAGGCGATAACAAAAACAAGAAAGTCGCGCTCGCGCGTCTGTTCCCCGGCCTCGCTGAAGATCAATTGAACGAGGTTGAGGAAACGATCGAGGGCTATTGCACTACTGTATGGTGCATCTACGAGCGCATTGAACGCGAGCGTCCCGGCCTCATTGACGAACTCATGCGGAACCGTAGCATTAAAGGAAAGGTCGATTCCCACGAATAGAAACTGAAGAACATGGAAAAACAATATTTCGGGTACATCCGCGTTTCGACGGCCAAACAAGGTGAGAAGGGAGTGTCTCTTCAGGAACAGACGGATGCGATTCAAAGGTATGCCCAGCGGTATGGGCTGAGCATCGTGCAGTGGTTCGAAGAACGGGAGAGCGCCGCGAAGCGGGGGCGGCCGGTATTCGCGCAAGTGCTGAGGTGGCTCCGCTCGGGCAATGTCCGGGGCCTCGTGATTCACAAGATTGACCGGAGCGCAAGAAATCTCAAGGACTGGGCAGATCTCGGTGAACTCATTGATTCCGGGATAGAAGTCCATTTTGCGAACGAGAGTCTCGACCTTAATACGCGGGGAGGGAGGCTCTCCGCTGACATCCAGGCCGTCGTTGCCGCTGATTACATCCGCAACCTGCGGGAAGAAACAAAGAAAGGATTTTACGGGCGACTGAAACAGGGACTCTATCCCTTGCCCGCTCCTATTGGGTATCTCGACCGAGGCAAGGGGAAACTCAAGGAACCAGACCCCATAACCGCGCCCTTCATTGCGAAGGTCTTCGAGCTTTACGGGACAGGCCGGTATTCGTTGCATCGGCTACTCGCCGAGAGCAAGGTAATGGGCCTCCGCAACCGCTACGGCAAACCACTCACTTTGACCGGATTGAGTACGGTTCTCAACAACCCGTTCTATATGGGGCTTGTGCGCATTAGGCGCACGGGAGAACTCTTTTCTGGCAACCACCAGGCGCTGATCGCAAAATCTCTCTTTGACCGTGTGCAATCTATTCTTCGCGGCAAGACCGTCACGCGGGTTGTGCGACACAATTTTGCCTTTCGCAAAATTCTGCGCTGCGGGAGGTGCGGGTACGCGCTGATCGGAGAACTGCAGAAGGGTCATGTGTACTATCGCTGCCAGACGCGGAAGTGTCCTACGAAGACGGTGCGCGAAGAAATTGTCGAAGGCGCAGTGGCTCCCAAGGTGGCCGCGTTGAAGCTTGACGAGGGAGAATTGGCATACGTTGAATCATGGGTGGAGCGTGCGCGAGTCTTCCAAGACACGCATCGAGAGCAGGAGCTGCAGGGCGCAAGACTTCGGGTTGATGCCACACGGACACGCTTGGCCCGGCTCACCGATGCTTTCATTGACGGCATATTGGAAAAGCCGCTTTTTGAGGAAAGGAAGGCGAGTTTGCTCCACGAAGAGAAAGTGATGCTCGAAACGATCTGCGAACTGGAAGCAGGAAATGGCAAACCGCTCCGACAACTGGAAAGATTTCTCGAACTCGCAAAACACGCGCCATTTGCGTATGAAAATGCCAATCCCGACGAAAAGCGCGATTTGGTGAAAAATCTCTTCTCGAACTTGAGTCTGATCGACAAAAACGTAAGCGTAGCGCTGAAACCAAGCGTCCAATTGCTGACGAATCGCCACAAAATGCTACACGGTGCCCCGTCTCGGGACGTACATCGAACTTGGGACCGACTTCTGAAGAAACTGCTCAAACAGTTTGATGGATCAGAAATCAATGCACGCGTGGCTGCAACACCGACTCAAGAACTGAAAACTGCTGCATAACTCTCATGATTTATCTTAACGGAATCCGCTCACCTGAAAAGGTGGGCTGATTTGCCGTTGCGGCAAGTTCTTTATCGCTCGTGGGCGGGATTCATACGGAATAGCTCTGCGAAAATATGTTCGCAGTAACGCGTGTTCAAATCGGCATCGGGATTTTCGTGCAGTAGACCGTGTGTTCTTCGCCTGCATAATCCACGACCTCATAGTGCCAAATATTTTCACCATCAGGGGATTTATTTGAATCCAACAATTTATCGTAGCAATCCTTCGTAATATAGACTTCGTATGGATATTCACGGCGATCTGACAGTTTGGCCGCAAAACTGGGTGCGCGACCGATCCAAATTAAGTCGTTGTTGTTCCTGATGCCAGCTCGGACCGCGATGGCTTTTCCCGCATCAACGCCGACGCAGTGTTTGATGACTATATTATTATCTCGGATCGACTTGAATCCTTCCTTTGACTTCGGACGGATGATCGTCTGAACCGCCCAATCAATTTGCCTTGCACACTCCACTGCGTCGTTTATCTTTCTAGTCGACTTAAAGATTCCCATGACACGATCACCGTCAAAACTCCTGATCTTGCCACCATGGGACCGAATTAAGCGAGTGCAACAATCGAGATAAGCCCGAATGAGTTTGGCAGTTGTCTGCCACGGACACAATCTCGCCAGTGTTGACGATCCTGCTAGATCGGCATATAAAAAAGCTGCTTCGATCTTTACTGCTCCATCATCAAGTGCCACAGCCTCTGACTCCGGTACGACATTCCCATCACGTTCATCCCATTGCGTGCTAATGATTTTGTCTATGGCATCAGTTATCTCGTCTAGTTGGCTCATAATTGTCTAAAGTTGTACTTTCTCCGGGGAATGTTTTACGGAGCCCACGTCCAACTAGAGCGATAGCCAGTTCCGCCAGGGATGGCCGAGACGTTCACCCGTTGCTCCCACATAGGTTCTCCATTTGAGCCTACCTTCACTTCCTGATTCAGCGAGTTGAAGACGCTTTCGGTGATCCAAGAATTGTATGGATTGTCCCGGATTCCGCTAAGCTTTGCTGCAACATTCGGCGCGCTCCCAACCCACACAAGATCATTATTGTTTGGGAATCCACCGCGAACGACCAGCACCTCGCTTGTATCGACACCGGTACAATGCTGCAAGGTAAACGTGCCGTTCTTGTAAACGTCGTATTTGGCTTGAAGTTTTGGTCTTAGAATATTGGTGACTACATGGTGAAGATTAAGGGCTGCCTTCGCGGCGGCCGTATTTTTTGAATCTCCGATAAAGACTGCCATAATCCGGTCTCCATCGAAACTTCGAATATATCCGCCGCGATTTCTAATTACTCTGGCGGAAGATGTCAGGAACATCTTAAATACACGAGCCGCGATCCTTCGATCATGAAGCGCCAACCGTGTTGAATCGGCTAAGTCCGCGTACAACATGGTTGCCTGCAACCTGACCGCGCCCCCGGCCAGCCCAACGCTTGCAGTTTCTGGCACCACCTGCCCATCTCGAACGTCCCAAGGTTGAGCGAGAATTGCATTTACCTCAGTATTGATGTCGTCTAGGAGAGCCATGCTATGGTTGTCCGGTTGTTTTAGCAGCCGCAGTTTTAAAGGCAAATATCAAAAGCGAAGCCATCCAAGGTGGAATTGCGAGCGCAAGGAGAATCAACGCCTTCCGCAAGTAATCGAATTTCTCTTTCAATATTACGGAATTCCTCCACGCCTGCCCAAGCAAGTCATTGGCGTGATCTACAGAGGACTGCTTGGAAAATTCTTCAATGAATTTCGCCTCGGTTCTTTTAGCAACCTCACGAAAATAGACTAGTGATGCGTCGCCTCCCTCGAGATTTGGAAACGCCTGCTTGTACAAGAACCAGAGACTAATTCCAAGCAAGACGACTGTTGCGAGGCCAACTGCCATTTCCCAGTATGACAATGAAGAGAGCGTCGGGACTCGCGATGCAAGAAAACCCAGCATTCCCGTATCCACCGCCAGGATCACAGACGCCTTGGCATCGACTCGGGAAAAGAATCCGAGGATTCGGTCAAGCTCATCTTTCGCCGTACTCAAAAGTTCTTTATGTTCCATAGATTGTGTTGTGTTCAATCCTCTTGTTTCAAATCCTACGCTGGATTATGGGGTTGTCAAAGGTCGCGAATCCATTGCAATTGTATGAACCCATCCCAGACGATCGCTTCCGGTGCCGCAGGGCGCTGCGGATTGAAAAAATAAGATTCGAAACATAGCTTCGCCGCCCAACAGCGGCGGTCGCGTCTACTAGCAGACAATGAGGCGTCCTTGGTGATCTCGCCGGAACACCATCGGCCCGACCTCAGTGAGAGCATCTCCTTGGAGAATGTAGATATCTCCCACGTATCCCGGGCCGCCAGAGACGAAATGAAATCTGGCTCCATAAACAATGCTTGCGAATTCCGTCGGATCAGCGTCGTCTTCAAGGCCCCACGCTTCGCGCACCTCGGGTAGTGCCGCAAATTCCTTCCATTCTGCTTCTGTTATGGTCTGCGGTTGGTTGTTTTCCATATGGTTAGATGATGTGATTTTGACCGATATCCTTAATACTAGTGAGGACGTCTTTTTTCGCAAGTCGAGCCTGGCGAAAGCGTAGGTCCAGACCGGAGTCCGTGGAGGTCGTATATAAACCTGCGGATACCGGAGAAACACACATTAGGGAGGGTGAAAGACATCCATACGGCCTTCGATATCAGAGATGCGATCGCCAATCCGGTCAAACTCGGCGCTCCAACGAGAGTTATATACCGACCACTGAAGGCGGATTCCTTCAATGGAACGCAAAATCGCGTTTTCTAGAGATTTCAGCTCTGATCGAGTCGCCATCTCGTTGCGAATGCTTTCGTAATCGCGCTGCGAGATGATCGCCAGCTCTTCGATGGTCATACGTTCACTCTATTCTAGCCACAAGCCTGGTCAAGGTAGAGAACGTTTCCTGGCAAGCAAGGTTGCACTCATGCATCGCAGGCAACTTTCCGCGCCTTTTATTTCTTCACCCAACCGCTAAACTTATTTCACGCTTCGGTAAGTGGGCCTCCGCCGAAGTGTCTAATTGGGAAGGCCCGTCGTTGAAAACCCCAGAAATGGCTGGACCGCTGTCGTACATAGGTGGGAAGAACCGTCTTGCGAAGCGGGTGATTGAATTATTTCCGGAACACACGACGTACGTTGAGGCGTTCGCGGGCGGCGCGCAAGTGTTTTTTCGCAAGGAGCCGTCGAAGGTCGAGGTATTGAATGACCTCGACGGCGAGATCGTGAATTTCTACCGCGTCTGCCAGCAACACTATGAAGAACTGCTCCGGTATTTCCGTTTCGCTCTTGTCAGCCGTCAGTGGTTCGATCTGCTGAAAGCGACGGACCGGGCGACCCTCACCGACATCCAGCGGGCTGCGCGATATCTTGTATCTTTTGCGTAACTGCTTCGCGAGCCTGGTCCGGAATCCTGTGTATCACCGCAACGTGATCCAGCCGCCGAGTTTCAACCTGACGGGTCTTCCCCAGCTCATTGAAAATGCCCATAAACGACTAGAGCGGGTGCAGATTGAATGCGCGCCGTACGGAGAGGTCTTGCAGCGGTTTGACCGTCCTACGACGCTTTTCTATCTTGATCCGCCGTATTGGGGAAGGAAGCTCTATCGCTACAACTTCGGCGAGGCTGATTTTCGCGAGCTGGCCGCGCGGCTCCATAAGATCCGCGGAAAATTCATCCTGTCGCTGAACGATGTACCCGAGGTACGAGCAGCTTTTTGCGGGGTTCCAGATCGAAGACGTGGAGCTCCATTACACGTCGCAGAAAGCCGCCGGACGCCGCTATAACGAAGTGTTCATCATGAATCTCAAGTCGTAGGCCGCGCTTCACTTTCGGACCCTCCCTAGGCGGCCTCGCCACCCAGGAGATCGGTAATACAAGCCGACTCCTGGGTTTTTCTTGTCGGGACGGTGAGGGCTCATCACCGGCTCTGTTACCAATTCCGTCTGGCCGTACCACACAATTGAATCACGATGTTCCGGCTTCTCGAAAAACTCACAGCAGCGATCTTCAACCGCCTGCGCGCACGGCGACGCGGAGCACGGTCCGAGGGAGGGAGCCTCGATCTCGGATTCAGAGTGATGGATGGTGAGGTAGCGCGTCGTCGCGTGACGCTCAGCACCCAGCAACGGATGCGGCACGCAGTCGTGCTCGGCAAGACAGGAAGTGGCAAGAGCTATCTGCTTCGTCACATGAGCCAGCAGGACATCGAGGCGGATCGCGGATTCATCTACTTCGACCTGCATGGCGATGCCACCCCGTTTCTCATGCAGGTCATCAACGCTCGCGAGCGCCGAGAACGACACCATCTGAGCGATAAGCTCATCTTGATCGATCCCGCCGACCCCATCATGTCGGTCGGACTGAATCCGCTCGAACAGGAAACAGCCGATTTTGTTCGCATCGCGGAGGTCGCAGAGATTCTGAAGAGACACTGGGCGCTTGATCACTTTGGGGCACGCACCGATGAACTCCTGCGGAATGCGCTTTTCGTTCTCGCCGCAAACGGTCTCACGCTGGTCGAGCTCACGCCGCTCCTCGTCGATGGCGGATTCCGCGCAGCGTGCCTCCGAAGAGTCGAGAACGTCGAGGTGCGCGCGTACTTCGAATCCCGCTACGACCAAGCGAGCGAACCGATGCGTGCGACGATGCGCGAGCCGATCCTTAACAAGACTTCGGCGTTCACGGCCGATCCCAAGTTCCGCCACATCGTGGGCCAACAGCATTCGACGTTCTCGTTCAGGGAGGCAATGGATTCGGGTGCGTGGATCATCGTCAACTTGGCAAAGGGCAAGCTAGGTGCGCAGGCGCTCACGCTCGGCAGCCTCATCTTCACGATGGTGAAGAATGCACTCTTCACGCGGGTGACAAAGTCCCTCTTCACCGTCTATTGCGACGAGGTGCAGAACTTCGTTGCCCAAGCAAGTGAAGTAGAGACGGTGCTCTCGGAAGCACGCAAGACCGGCACTGGGTTCGTGTCGGCCAATCAATTTCTCGATCAGCTGCCACCCGAGATGCGGGCAGCTCTCCTCTCGGCCGGAACCCACATCTTCTTCCAGCTTTCAAGCTCCGACGCCACCCAGGTTGCCCAGGCTCTTGATGGCGGGAAGCCTCTTGCGGAGCGTCTGAAGAACCTCCATCAGCGGCACGCCATTTTGAAGAGCGGTGCCGACCGCTGGATGGAGCTTCGAGTTCCAGACGTCCAGTCAATACGCGTCGACTACACAGACCTCTTGAATCGCGTGCGATATACGCGTGGCCGAGTCAGGGCGCATGTCGAACGCGATATTGCGAAGCGCCGCGAAGTCGTGCGGCAGTCGGGAAATGAGGCAATCGATGAGTTTGAGTGATGGTCCTCGCATGGTGCTCCAGGAACGCGATTTGCATCTGCTTCGTGAGCTGGCGTTGATGCGAGTAGTTGATCGCGAACAGGTGAAAGTCGTCGCTCAATTCGGTTCGACGACCCGCGTAAACGCGCGTCTTCTTTTGCTCGTCGAAGCCGGCCTCCTGCGGCGGTTCTTCATTGGCACGACAGCGGGCGGTGCGAAAGCGCTGTATTCACTCACAGAGAAGGGAGCGCGAGTCGCAGCGGTTCCCCATCGGGCGTTCCGCAGGAAGCAGGACCAAGCACTTGTCGGCGATTTCTTCGTGCAGCATCAATTGGCTGTCAACGAAATGTACTGCGACCTAAAATACGGCGTCCCGCCGATGCCGGCCGTGACATTCAAACGCTGGGTCACTTTTCAAGAGCCGGTCAGCCCGGGTCTTCGTCTCATTCCGGATGGCTATGTTGAATTCCTTACGCCTTCCGAAACCATCGCGGCTTTCCTGGAAGTCGATCTCGGACACGAACGACTGAAGGTCTGGAAAGAGAAAGCTCGGAACTATTTTCAGTTGGCACTCTCCGGAACATTTGAATCCCGGTTTGGGCCGAAACGGTTTCGGGTTCTCGTGATTGCGCACTCGCCGGGCAGAATGCTCTCGATTCGCAAAGTCCTCGCGCCGGTCACAGAAAAGATCTTCTGGTTCTCGAATTTCGAAGCCATTAACCGTGAAGGCATCTACCAGTCGATTTGGCTTCGTCCCCGTGACGATCAGCCTCACCCAATTTTCCGGGAAAGACCATGAAGTACTGCTACCAATGCGGACGGATCACGACAGGCGAACCGCTGTTCTGCCAGTTTTGCGGGCGAAGCTACAACGTGAAGCTTTGCCCGCGGCAGCACGTGAATCCCCGGTACGCAGAAGTTTGCTCGCAATGCGGGACTCGTGAGCTTTCAACTCCCCAGCCAAAGGTTTCGTTCTGGTGGCGTGTTCTGGAATTTCTGGTGAAGATTCTGGGCGGAATCGGGCTTGTTTATGTCTCGATTGCCGTTTTGATAGCCCTTCTCAAGACTCCGATGGTCCAAGCCGGCCTGATTGGATTGTCGATTCTTATCCTTATTATATGGGCTCTCTGGATCATGCTCCCCGAATGGTTCCGCAAGCTCATCCATTGGGCCTTGATGCGGAAGGAGCGAAGGCATGAGCGCTAACGGGTCCGAGCACAAAATGCACTCAGACAGGCTGAAGTACGCCCTGCCGCAAAGCGCTAAGCCATTGGATTCATTGGATCTCTCGGACGCTGGCCTAGGGCAGAGGAACCCTAGGCATTGCCCGCAGACCACGAGCGCAGACGAGACCAACGACCGCTTGGGCGAGCCGATGACAATTCGCCAAGTCGCCCGAATGTTGGGGTGCTCTGCGTGGACCATCCGACAACGGTACCTACCTCTTGGTCTTCCCCATTTTCGGCTCTCCCCTGCGGGAAAGCTCTTGTTCTTTCACAACCAAATCGTCTGCTGGGTCCTTGAGAGACAGCGACAGAAAGGAGGCATGATCCGATGACACTCTTCAAACGCGGGAACGTTTTCTGGGCCTACGTCTACATCGACGGCCTCCGCCATGCGAAGTCGACGGGGACCGGCAACCGTCGTCAAGCCGAACAGATCGAACAGCTGTTCAAGGACGAATTAAACCTGAAGCGCCAAGGCTTGACTCAACTCGCGCCTGATATGAGCTTCGGCGAACTGGCAGCGCGCTTCCTCGCTGAAGGGCAAGTGCGTCCTTACCATCTCGACCGCCTGAAAGTGCTTTTGCCATTCTTCGGCGAGACCCCAATCGGGAGGATCACCAAGAACCTGGCTGTTGCTTATCGCAAGTATCGCCATGCAGAAAAACGGATCACGGACACAACCGTGAATCGCGACTTGGAAGCCCTGCGGAGCATGCTCTTCTGGGCCGTTGATGAAGGTCTACTGTCGACGAATCCTTTGAGCCGCGTGCGGATGACGCGGGAACGAAAGAAGCCACGTTTCTTGCTCTCGATGGCCGAAGAAGAGTTGCTTCTCGCCTCGTCAGCTCCACACTTACGTTCGATTATCATCGCCGCCCTCGACACGGGGATGCGTCGAGGAGAGATTCTCACCCAACGCTGGGAGCACATCGACTTCAACCGCCACCTTCTCTCAGTCACCCACTCGAAAACACCTGAGGGCGAAGCCCGCGAAGTTCCGCTGACCGGGCGCCTCCTCGAGTTACTCCACTCGCAATACAAACCGGAAGGGTTGATCTTTACCTTCAAGGATCAGCCTATTCACAAAATCAAAACAGCATGGAAGGCGGCGATCCGTCGCGCCGGAATTCGCTATTACCGTTTCCACGATCTCCGGCACGCCTTCAACTGCCGCTTGATGGAAGCCGGCGTCTTGCAGGAAGTGCGTAAAGCACTGATGGGTCATTCCTCGGGCGAGGACGTGCACTCCATCTATGTCCACGTCGAGTTGCCGATGAAGCGCGATGCCATTCGCAAACTCGAAGCATGGGTCAAACAGCAACGTGAAAACCTGAAAGGAGGTAAAACAAACGATGAACCAACCAGTTCGAATGCCCCTGACACTCCAAGCGCTAATGCAGATGCTCTCGGCAGACTGCGAGCTTCATGCGCTGGCAGCGCAGGAGAAACTACTCGAGGTCATCGAACGATTTCGCGCGGGCGAACCCCTTGCCGCAATCGGCGCTTTTGAGGGCACGCCCGAGATCATTCTCTACATCGACGTCATCACCAAGCGCCTCGCTGGGCTTGCGACGAGATCCCATTCCCGCAGCGTCAACTGAAACCCACCCACAACAAAATTCACATAGGCAATAAGGAGGAAGAAATGTGACCAATCAACAACCGCTGAAAATGGTCGTCTCCTACGACCGCAACCGCAACGAATATTCCATCGCAGCCCATAACCAAACTTCCGAAGAAGCTGAAAGCCACATAGCCAAATGGTCCACTCATCTTCGTCCGGATTGCTCGTTCATCGTGCTTAGCCAGACGAGACGGCACCGAACAGAAGAGGCACAGGATTGCCGCGCGTGTCGCGAGACCGTAGCGCGTTCGGCCCATCTTGAGCCACAACCGAAGTTTGTAAGGAGGAGCGAATGACCGCACAAAAGTCCTCGGACACGGGTTCGTCCCGGTCCTCAACCACAACCGCTGCAACGACGAGCACTACCGGTAGGAAGGCTTGGAAGAAGAAGACACCGGTAGAAGTTGTGCTCGACCAAATCAACCGCATCAAGGACGACGTCGCAAGGAAAGAAGAGGAATTCAAGCAGGCAAAACGCCAGCTTGAAAAGCTCGAAGCGGCGCGGAAAGTCCTCGAGGCCACCTAGTTCTTTGTACTTAGGAGCTTGCCATTTCGGCACGCTCCTTTTTATTGGCGGCCACCAGAGGTTCAAGAATAACCCTTTGTTACCGATCTCGAGAGACACCGTGCGAGATTGGAGATGTAGTTATTTCCCGGCCCAAGCGATTGGGCGACAGTTGCCTACACGAAGGGAAGAGCCTCCAGATGATCATCGACTGCATATCGATGCTGTGCGTTCTTGGACTGGTAGTCCTTGGGATCCTCATCATGATTCGGGCGATCACTCTCGACCAATTGTTAAGTGGCGTCGGACGATTCCTATTCGTCGTGATTGGAATGTTGGTTGGGGTCTGTTTCCTGAAAACAGCGCTGGTCTGCGTAGTTGCGCCTTTGCTTAAGTCGATCAAGGCTGTCCTCTTCTGGTCAGCACTCGCGCTTCTGTCAATCATCGCCCTCGCCCTGATCGCCCGGGCAGTCATTTCAAAACTTAAGAACTGGATTGCCGGTTATGGCAATTCGAAAGGAACGAGTCATGAAAGAGATTAAGAACAAGAGCAAAGCTGATTTCGAGGAGATCGGACATAATACACGGCTCGAAAGCGAGAACCAAGAAAACGCGAAGGAAATTTGCGCACTTCGGATTCATGAATATGAGCAAGAATTGAAACCGATCATTTCGGAAACTGTCTCTCATATTCAAGAGTGCAGGACCCGGGACAGGGCGCTCCATGTGCGACTGTATGAACGGCCCATCCCGGTGAATGATGCTGCCATGCTCGTACGGTCCACAGGCGATCAGACGCTGCTGGCGCTTGGGGTCTCGGTCGGAATCGCAAGCCTCGCCGGAAACGTGACGCTGTTTTATCTTTTTGGTTTCGGGCTCCTCGTTACCATACTCCTCGCAACGGGTGCGACGGCCCTTCCGCTGGCGATCGGCCATCTTGCATACGAGAAAATCATTGCATCGAGCAAAGCTCTACAAGTTGCATTGCTTCTAGGGACGGCCGCCCTGTGCTTTGTCGGCGTCATGCAACTGGGCCAAGCGCGACGCGTGGCCGTCGATAAGGCGACTGCGCAGGACAACACGACCTCCTTTGTAGATGATGCCGACAATAACGGAAAATCCGACGACGCGGAGAAAAGATTGCCCGAAACGGAATCGGCAGCACGACAGACACTAGGGGGCGCGATGTTCACTATGCTCGTCGCGGCTGACCTTATCCTCGGCTTCCTTGCCGGACTACTCGCGCGGCTTCGAAGCGATGAAGACTACGGCGCCTGGCGGGAGATAAAGAAAATACGCAAAGAACTTCTGTTTCTTGAAAAAGCGCTATCGGAGCTGATCACCTCAATTGAAATCGCCAAGGTGCGCTGCATGGCTGGAATTTTGCGAGCGGAGAACGTACTCCGCCGACGCCGACCTCCTTACTATGGGGCCCTCACGACGTTCGGCCTCGCCGCGTCCTTATTGTTATTATTCACGTCACGCCAAGCCTCGGCACAGGCCGTAGAGCGATATGAAGGCATTTTGATAGACACCAGCGGCTCGATCTCAAAAGGCGGAACGACCAACGAACTCTTCCGCGAATATCTATTTTCAAGCAAGAGGCTCCTGCTAACCGAGCCCGCGAACAGCCGGGTTTGGGTGTCCGTCATCTCGACGGATTCATTTGGCGGTGTCCATCCACTTCTGAAAGGGCGGACGCCGGAAGCGCACGGCGTATTTACGGACGATGTCCATCGCGCGCGGCGACAGCTCGCAACAAGTTTCGAGGCGAAATCTACTGAGATGTCGCCTGTCGCTGCCGGGACAGACATCATAGGCGGCTTGTGGCATATGAAAACGTTGTTCGAATCGAACAAGGTGTCGGTATCGAAAACCATTTGGATCTTTTCCGACATGGTCAACGAAACACATGCGTTTCCGATGCCAGCACTATTGGGACTCGGCCCAGAGCAAATGGTGGAGCGAGCCAAAGCCAATGGGGTTGTGGTGCCGCTGGACGGCTACACAATTCATATCCAGGGAGCGTCCACAGCCGGTCTTTCACCGCAGGCATGGAACACGATCAAGAGATTTTGGGAACTTTACTTTCAGCGGGCGGGTGCGGCCCTCGTGTCATACTCTGTCGTAAGTGCTATTGAACGGTGAAAACGAGGGAACCGGGGAAAAGGAACGTTTCATCTCGACAGGTGTCGCTCCGGTCAAGCTGCTTGAAAATTGCATTTGGTATGGTACGCTTCCATCCTTCAAGTTGTTCTGGATGGGAAAAGAGGGGCCTGTTGTATGTTTATCAAGGCGAATGTTCCGACTGATATTCCTCAGCGACCTGACTCAGAACTCTTTGACAGGGCGAGAACCACCGCCGTAGAACTGGTTCGACTCGTGTTGACCCTGGCAACTGGGACCATCGCAGCACTGTCATTCGGGACTCTTCGCGAACCTCATCAACCGCTTACCTCCTATCAACAGCAGGTGCTGAAATTTGCTTTGGGGAGCCTTGTCTTAACCGTCGCCTTCGCTTTGGTTGGCGTAGCGGCCGATGCAACCGCCGATTCGAATTGGGCTCTTGCAATTCGTCGAAAAGAAAACAGTGACGGTCATTGGTATCGAAGAATGAAGACGTGGCGTAGAGTCCGCAAGACAACATTTTCCTTCGCGGTGATCAGTTTTCTCGCGGGAATTTGTGCGGCGGGGTCCTTCGTGTCGATGGTTTTGAAGTAGCGGAATTCGGGGCTCGGTGAGTGTGGATAAGTACTTTTGATATCGGTCCAGAGCCCTACATGCTCACTGACGCTCAACGCGTAGCTAATCAAAGTGCACGCGAAAGCCGTTGCGGCCAAGAAACCTATCGATTCCGTGTACAAGTCCAAGCGCGGCGGTTGCCGCAACGAATTCGAGAGGCTGGAACTATATTGTCGTGTGTTACATTTGCCTCTGTTCGCAACTGCGAATCGAGGGGGCACAGATGAGTTTCGAAAGCATCCGACAGGAAATCAGAGCTGAGATAACAAAGCTCAATGAAGTACTGCGACTTCTGGACAGTGGGGTAAGTGGTCAGCATCAAACAAGAGCAAAAGGCAAAAGACGAGGGATGTCAGCTGCGGGGCGCAGGAAAATTGCAGCAGCTCAGCGGGCAAGATGGGCAAGAGTCCGGGCTGGTAAGAAATAATGTTCGCAGCCTCTTTTTTGGACTGAAAGGATTCAGAGTGGGTTGGTGGTTTACAAACGGGATCGAAGGGCGTCAAGAGCCCCGGCGATCCCGATTTGTTTGTACACAACGGTTCGAATCGATGTTCAGGTGGTATCCCGGTTGGACTATCGCCCAGATCAGAGAAGAACTTCACTTGGCATCCTGCCGAGTTGACCTCGACGGCCCTGCCTCATCATCGACTAACAAGTTCTCAGCCTCTTCAGTTAGTACTGCCAATTGACGTTGACGAAACCCTCCCCGCTCGATGGAACGTTGTAGGAGTGATTGCTTCCATTCTCCCATGTTACAGTTCCGTCCGCCGCAATCTTGATGAACTTGAACTGTATGTTTGTGCCAGCCGGGACCGCTACGTTCAAGAACCAATTAGGATAATTTGGGTCGAGCATCGGACCGATCGCTGTATCCCACGTCGTCCCCCAACTACCCAATTCGATTGTGCTCCCGGTGACGAAAATGTAGTCTCCAGTATTTGTCGGAGTGGCATTGTTGACCGTAAAGGTGACGGGAATCAGCTTTGCGGTCAGAACCGTGAACTGAATCGCATTCGCGGCTGTACCGGCCGAGTTCTTGAGTGTGACACTATAGACACCATTCGCCACGTTCGGAACCGTGAATGTCACCGAGGTGCTCGACCAACTATCGATCGTTGCTGCCGTGGTACCGACCAGCAACGATCCTGTGCCAGTGCCAAATCCTTTGCCGGCGATCGTCACTTTCATTCCGGCTTGCCCAAGGGTCGGACCGATGGAGCCGACTTCAGGCGCGCTCGCCGTACTCGTCGATTGCCAGATCGCCACCGAGTGTGCCGGCATCGTAAACCCTGTCACTGGATTGTTGCCACCACTCCCATTCGTGACTGTGATTGAAGGTCCGCTCATCAGTCCGCCGAGATAATCAGTATAATTTCCGGAGGGGAGTGCCGAGTTAAGTCCCGAGATTGAGTAGCCGGTCGTGTCGTTCTTGTTGATCGCTACCAATACGACATCATTGAAAAACCTCCGCTCGTAGATGTACACGTCATTGTTGATCCAGCGTTCAGTATACGAGCCGTAGGCAAGCGCATCGTTGCTTCCACCTCGTAGCCCCGCGAGTTTATTAATGACTTGAAAGAGCGTCGTGGATGTGTTCCAAGCGCTCATTTGGTTTCGGTTGTACGGATCGCCGCCACCACTCGTGTCGTTGTGGATGTATTGTTCATCCCCGTAGTAAACGACGGGAATTCCACGCGTCGTCAGTACGTATGACTGGGCCTCAATCAGGCGATTGGTGTTGTTGTTGACGCTGAGCAGACGCGGAACATCATGGCTGTCGACAAAGGTTACCAAGTCATTCTGCCAGGTGAAACTCGAGTCTTCAGAGTTAACCACATTGTCGAGCTCAGAAAAGTTGTTGTTGCTGGCAAACACATCGCGAACCGCCTGGTTGACATTGAAGTCCAGCACGGATATACCGCTCTTGTTCGCAAACTTGTACGAGTCGTGATAGAGAGCATCTCCCCAATTCTGATACCACTCACCGAAAAAGAAACTGCCGCCATAGGTAAATGCCGCATTCGACATGCTGTATTCCCAGCCCCATGTGACATGCTTAACCGCATCAATACGGAACGCGTCCACCCCGTGCTGTTGGAGTTGTTGCACTGCAGATTTCAAGCAGGAGTCAACGGTCGAATTCTCCTGGTTCAGGTCACACAGACCTTCAAGCGTGTAGTACTGGATCTGGTAACGGTCATCGAAATTGCCGATATCGGGATTGTGATGGAAGATGCCACCTGAGTCGTTATTGCAGGCGGCCATGAACGTGCCGTTGTTATATAAAGATCCGTATTCGCCCGCGTTGTCAGGATTGGAGTGGTTTGGCGCAAAATCAACCACAATCTTGATTCCATCCGCATGCGCCGCACTGACCAAACTGTCGAACGCAGTCCAGCCATTGGAGGTTTCACCAAAGTGTTCCTCAATACGCATGAAGTCCCTGGCTCCATATCCATGATAGGAAGCAGTCGGATTGTTGTTGCTGTCCGGAATGTTCAAATTGAGATTGTCGACCGGCGGCGAAATCCAGATCGCGGTAACGCCGAGCGACTGCAAATAACTTAGTTTCTGCTGGATTCCAGCCAAGTCCCCACCCCAATAGAGATGCCAGTTCGTTTTCGTCGAGTCGAACAAGCCAGAACTCTGCGGCGGATTGTCGTTACTGGTGTCGCCATTGTAAAAGCGATCCGTGACGATTTGATAAATGACTTGCTTTTTGAAGTCCTGCGAAACAGCAGAGCGTATTCCCACAACCAGGAACAGTATGAGAAATAGGAACAAAAGCGGAAGGCGTTGGCGAGTCACTCGATTGCAATTCATACCGTTATCTCCCTAAGGGTTTCCCCGAGCTGGGGAAGACCGAGCGGCGATCAACCTATGCTGCCGGCTATTGTTTGTGAAGTTTCTCGAGTGTGTGACACGGTTACGAGCATGAAGTAGAAGCACTGACAACGAGATGGCTGACAATGTTACTCGGTGTTACATAGGGAACATTACAGAAACGCTATCTTGCTGTTGGGCCAAGCCGCGAATCGGGTGCGCGGCTGGCGGCCCCAGAACATTCATCGTCGGGCCGACATTCGGGGACATCAAGGTTTTCACCAAGGCTTCTTGTTCTATGACTACGGTGAGTTGATGGCATGGGAAGGTCTAGCGAAAGAAATCGCGTCGTGCCTCTGAACGGCTCGCCCTTTACGTGCCGATTCTTCATCCGAGACGTTTTTGAGAATCAGGCCTGCCCATACTTCACGCGGTCCTCGTTGTAGATCGTAGAAGTCATCATCCGTTAGCTGACATCGTTTGCCGACACAGTTTAGCCGGAAGCCACGTACTCGGGCTAGTTCGATTCGTGGCTCCCGTCTAATTTAGTCATCGTCAGGATCGGTCGGAGGCGTCTTGTCATGGATGAAATATTCCGCCCCTTGAGCGGCCTGAATCGTGGTGAAGGTCCGAGCCGCCTGAGCGTAATTGAAAAAGCCGCTCAGGTTGTCAAACTGGCAATTAGCCCAACTCGGATCGCAGCGCGTATCTGCGAAACCCAAGTTGCCAAGTCCATAATTCTGTTCGATGAACCGCAGGATACTGCCAAAGTCGTGCCGTTTGTTGTTGACCACTTGTACTGGCGTGTACGCCGACACCACAATCATTGGAACTCGGAATCCATACTGGTAGCCCCCCTGAGGAGAAGGCAGCACCGTAGGAGGCTCATGGTCATACCATCCGCCCCAGTCGTCCCAGGCAATTATGATCGCCGTTTCATTTCCAGGAGAGTTGGCGCCCCAATAGTCACACTTGTTGCCACTGTTCGCCCAACTGTTTCCGATCGCATTCACAATGGATGCCACCCATGCCGGGCCGCCGCCGGTGTTACTGCTAGCGTGATCTGAATTCTGGCCGGTGGGGGTCACCCAGGTCACCTGCGGCACAGCCGTCAGCTGACCTTGGCCTTTGCCTAATGTGCAGTTTTGTATCGCGGTGAGCACATCACTTGGGTTCGTGGCGTCCACGTGCTCGGTCCAGTCTGTGCCGGGACAGGCGCTCGCCCCGCCATCAACTCCGCAGATATGTTCGAGAGCACTCGGAGCGGTCCAAATGGATGCGGCCCCCTTCGCGTAGTACTCCCAGGTAAACGATCTGGCTTCCAGCAGATCAGAGAGCGCTTGATGAAAGAAGCAAGGGTATATCGGCGGATACATAGGATTATTTTCGTTCCCGGTCGAGTCGATCTGCTTTACCGTGACACCCGAGTTGGCAATGCACCCGGCGCCCATCTTCGGTGGGTTCATATTTTCGGAAGCGAAGACACCAATGGCATCGTTCGAGGCATTGTAGGCTGACGTTGCCCCGAAGATGAACTGATGCGCCGGAAAGCTAGGCCCCTCGTTTGTTTGAAACATATAGTTTGCGAACGCATACTGTGTGGCCAGGTCAAGATAAGGTTGCAGAGAATACGGCGGGACATGGTTCGGGTCTCCGACGGCGTACCTAAACTGGGGTTGGGTAGGACAGCTCGTGCCCTTCTGAGGAGTGCAGGTTACTCCAGCTGCTCCGTCCATGACACACGTCCCAGCCGCGTTCTTGTCGCATTGCGCGACCCACGCCGAATGTGCGTGACTCAAGTCATAAGTATTTGCCAGCGTGATGGTTAGAGGTTGAATTTTCCCGGTCGCAGACGTCTTGTCCAGCCAGTTGCTGGTTTGAATGTTGTACTGCTTTCCGGTAGGCGTGATGCTGCAAGCACCAGGGGTTGCGCACAATCCTTGAAATAAATTATCGGGCGTGCGATTTTCCTGGAAGATTACGATCACATTCTTAAAACTCGATATCTGGGCGTGAACGAGCGCGGTGCCGAGTAGAACCAGCACCATTAGGTTCCGGGCTGTGTTTTTCATATTACGTTCCTCCGACCCCGAATTGGAATTCGTTGGGCTGACGAAAGATAAACTTCATATGGGAGCAGCGGTCCCGAGACTGTTCGTTTCGCCAGTCTCCGTCCGTCAAATTCGAGTGTCAAGCGGAAATACACAATCTTAACAATATTTAATGAGTAGCCCCGGGCTCTGTATCGCGACTTAGTCGACCTATGAGCGCGTTGAGTAAATTCTTTGAGGACATCAGTCCACGAATCAAGTGCTGTGTCGTTTGGGCCACGGGTGCCTCCATGGCGATTGTGCGTCTTGACACTCAGTAGCTTGGCCTTCAATACCCCCAGTTGGGGACGGACGAGTTAGAGTGGTTTCGTCTTCAGAATATGAGCGACCCACTCCCGTATATAAATGTTGGGTAGGTCGGGCACACATTGACTGAGGGTGTGACAGTGCTACAGGTTGTACTCGGAGCTCCTACCGAACTTCCCGCGTTCGTGATAGTTGCATTGGTGTTGGTGGCGTTGAAGCCGCCCAGTCCAGTCCCGTTGTTGATCGTAAAGTTTGACGGCACATTCGCGGAAGTGCCGGACGTTGGGAAATTAGAGTTGTTGGCATGGGGATTGGTGCCGGCAGTTCCGCCCGAGTCTTCCGCCATTGGTACTGGGACATTCCCGGTCTGCCAGCTATCGGGAGGCGTGTCAAACGTTAGGTTCTGCATGTTGCTGCTTCCAGTCAGACAAGAGTTCTTGCTATTTAGACCGCCTGCACCTTGGTTCTTCAAAACTGAAAAAGCGTCTGACACGGTTCCGAAGGACTCGACAAAACTCCAATATGCATTTCCCTGGAAAAATTGATAGTCAGAATAAGAGGCTGCGCCGGTTGAACTGATGCATGAATCCTTGCACCCCTGAATGGCGCTGAACGGAGCTCTGCCACTTTCAGCCTGGCCGCTCTGGATGTCGAAAACGAACAGGTTGTCGATCAGTTTCACCTCAAGTATCTGCCCACCAGACCCCGGACAACCGTTCGTCGCCCAGGGACTGTCTTGGGTAAACATGCCGCCATAACCGAAAGCGAAAATATTATTCTGGAACAAGTTTGCGGTCTCTCCCTGCGATGCCAAACCCTGAGTGACATGCACAGCATTTCCGTCGACGTTGAATACGACATTGTTTTCCACATCGGCATAGGCGGTTTGCGCGTCGAGGTAGATCCCTTCGCCCCCGTAGCCGGAGCCTGCGACTTTGGTTCCGTTGAGCACGTCAATGATGTAGGAATCGGTCGTGTCATAGACAACATTGCCATAAATCTGGTCGCCGGTTGCAGAACCGACGGATCCTCCGACATTAAAGTAGAGCGAGCCTCCATCGGATGTGATGCCCTGCATAAGGTTTGAGATGAGGTTGTTGTTTACTACGACATTATTCCCATCCTTGCTCGTGCCCGCAGCGTTGTGGCCGCACGAGTCGTAACAGATCGAGACGCCAGCGTGGTATCCGTCGGTAACGGTGTTGTTGAGGATCTGGTTGTAGAAACCGTTCGCCTGCGTAATGCCTTCGCCATCCGCCAACACGCGTGAGAACCCTTGCACCCGATTGTTCTGAACGAGGACATCCTGCACGACGGCCGTCGAGTCGCTGCTCTGAGGAAAATGGCCGATCCGGATTCCGCTATCACCGATGTCGTAGAACGACGAGTTCTCGATCAGATCACAGAAGGAAGACGTCGTGGGGGCAGCATTGGTTGAGCACGAGGTTGTCGTTGCGGTCGCAGCGGCAAGCAGTCCCGACGCAGACATGTGCCGAGCCGTCACTCCATTGAACGTCACGAACTGGCAGTTCTCGCAATCGATGGCTTGTGGAACCGGCATTTCGCCATTCACGTCGTTGTTGAATCCGCTTTGGTAGTTATTCGCGGATATCGCATAGTTTGGATAGAAGTTATCGGCTTCAAAGGTGATGCCGTTGAACGTGACATATTGCAGGCCTGTTGCCCAAAGCAAACTGCCGCCGATGTAGTCATTCTGGTTTCTGCCACCGGAAATCTGCGGGAACTGCCCGCCGGCGGGAAATTGAGCTCCAGTCTGCGGCAACTGCGGAATCACGACTGTGTCATTAGCTGGGTTTTCATTGGAGTTGGAGTTAGCGATGTAATTCAGCACCCAGTTTCCCGGACCCAAATGGCGGTCGAGGAACCATATTCCAACTTGGCTAGCGGCCTGGGCGGCCGTGAAAGCATCGTAGCTGTTCTCAATCACAAAGCGATGGCCGATCGTTGGGCCCATAAAATTGTAGTTGGTGCCGGCGCCCGCCTTTGTCGGACCAGCAAGGTAGATGATGTGATTTGTCGTATCGACGCAGTTGACGCGGATGACGTCGACTGTCCAGGCTCCAAACATCGTGAGCTCGACATCACCCTGCGGATACCCTGTAGAAGCGGTACACGGCTGGTTCGGCACCGAAGTGGTGGAGGTCAGATTCGACCAGTTATCGATTAGATCCGCGCCGGTTCCAGTTGACTGGGTGTAGTAGAAGCGATCCAGACATTTGGAATTTCCGTTGCCATCCGAGGCACTGGGGCAGGTCACGCCATTGCCCGGTATGATAGTGCCTTCCACCCGCAGGAATGCTCCCAGATTGCAAGACTCGAGATTCGTGGCGAATTGCGCACCCGACCAGCCGCTGATTGCCGAGCAGGTATTGTTCGCACTCATGTAATAGCCAGCTCCGTACGTGGCGCCGCTGGCGCTGGTACCCGTGTCGTGAAGACGGGAACGCAGCCGACGTTCTCCGTTGTAGTAGAGGTTTTCGAATGGCTCCATCGGAACATTGCTCGGCTGACCATTGCTCATCGGCAGGTACTGCGGCAGCTTCGCTGTGTACCAATTGCCGGTATTGTTCCACGTCAACTTTAGTCCAAGGCCGGAGTTTGGATCGGCATTCGCCGGCACTCCCCCGCTGATGACCGCAGGGCCGACGCTGATATCAGCGGGATATTCCGCCCAGGTGACCTGAGCGGCGGAAGAAGTTCCAGAATCGGCAGATCCGAAAACGAGTGTGCCGGGATTGGTGACATATGGCGTCGCGACAGCCGGCGTGAGCGCCGGGTAATACGTCCCTGCTCTCAAGTAAACCGTCGCGGGTCGCGATGCGTGCTGGATGGCGTATTGGGCGCGGGATGGCGTGGCGAACGGTCCATCGCCATTGTTTGGCGCTGAAATCGTGCCCGACCAGCTATCGTTCCCGTTAGGCGCGACAAAAAAGGTGTTGGCAACATCCACGGTCAGGCCGCTAATCCCTTGAATCGGGTTGAGCGCGGCCGTAATGTTGGTGGTACCGGCACTAACTGGAGTCTCAGCTCCACCCGTGCTGACAGTCGCCACCGCGGTGTTGCTCGAAGACCACGTGACCGAACTCGTGATGTTCTGCTGCGAGCCGTCGTTGTAATAGCCCTCGGCTGTGTACTGCTGGGGAGAGCTGCCGAGTGCAACCGATAATCCCTGTGGACTGACTACGATCGATTGCAAAACCGGCTTCACTACCTGCGTAAGAGGGTTCGAGGTGCTGGGAGCATAGTTCGTGTTGCCGTTGTAACTAGCCGTGATCGAATTATTGCCGACTGGCAGATTGGAGTACTGGCACGTCGCGACTCCACTCACAACGTTCACGTTGCTGCACAGGGGCGTACCTCCATAGTTGAACGTAACGGCGCCGCCGTCAGGGCTTGGACTGACCGTCGCGGTAAAGGTGATCTGCTGCTGATAACCGGACGGATTTGGCGACGAAGTGAGAGTAGTCGTAGTAGGGATCCGGTTGACGGTCTGAACCTCGCTGTCCGCGCTGCCGGAGTTATTATTGTCCCCACCATAAGTGGCAGATACCGTGTCGGGCCCGACAGGAAGAGCCGAATACAAGCAAGTCGCAATACCGCTTGAGACCGATGAAGAACATAGCTGGGTGCTACCGAAGACAAAAACGACGGTGCCAGTAACTGAACCGCCATACTGTCCGGTGACGGTAGCCGCGAATGTAACTTGCTGATTGAACGTGGATGGATTTGGACTGGAGGTCAGAACAGTGGTCGTCGTAGCCTTGTTCACGGTCTGCAAGACGGTGGGAGACGTGCTGGTGTTGTAGTTGGCGTCCCCGTTATAGACTGCGTTGATGGAGTGAGTACCCACTGGCTCGGTCGCATTTACCGTTGCCTTGCCGCCGCTAAGTGTTTTTGTTGTGTGGTTCACTCCGTCGAAGAACGTAACTGTGCCGGTTGGCGTGCCGGTGCCACTGACGGGCTTAACAGTGGCAGTGAAGGTAACGACTTGGCCGTATACGGATGGGTTCAGCGAGAAGGTCACGGTAGTCGTTGTATTCGTTTTGGCCTGCGCTCCCGGTACCGCGATCAAACCAATAATCAAAATGGAAATTGCAAATACAACCGTTCCGCGACAGCTGGGGGAGAGCATTGCCGTAACCTCCGTAGGATTGAGGGGACGTTCGTGACCAGAGTAGTTTGAAACTTATATCCTCGGTGGGGCGTGAGCGGGAAACGATTCCCTTCCATTTTCGAAACTAGGACAGAGGGAGTTAGTTTCTAGGCAAAAACTCGTTTGTTCTGGTGAGAAGTCCGAGAGCAACCAGAGAGCGATGTTGCTGC
This sequence comes from uncultured Acidobacteriaceae bacterium, assembly GCA_963822545.1. Taxonomy (GTDB): domain Bacteria; phylum Acidobacteriota; class Terriglobia; order Terriglobales; family Acidobacteriaceae; genus Acidiflorens. The sequence continues at coordinate 1,141,825 of CAWGIB010000002.1, read as the reverse complement.
GATTGAATACTTTACGGGCACAGGAAGAAAATCGACGTGTTGAGCAAACGGGCTTTCGACATTTAGGCTGATGGTGCTATGTCGTCAATACATTTCAACCGATGTTGTATGGATTTCGTAACACTACAACGACCTGAAAACGAAACAATGAACGATTTGCCGTCCTGCCGCGAGAACGATGGTTACGATGCGTCGGGAATTGATTGAGCGAGCTGAAAATCAAGGTACAGTCCGATCCCAGAGAGTTTCAACTTCCGATCTGCAAGGTAGTAACTAACCTCACGTCTAGAAGAAGAGCGACCGGGCCGGCGGCGAGTGCAGAGGCAGTGCCTCAGGGCTCAAATTGTGACTCCGCTTTTCTTGCAACCAACATTTCCGCTGCGCACCGAAGGAGCAACGGCATTACGCGATTTTTCGGGTCATTAATCGCTCAAGCTCCAGTTTGATCTCCATGACCCTGCTCATTCGGTCTTGATGGCTCTGTACTTCGTGGTGCCTGTGACTCTTTTGGGCTAAATACAAGCGGTTCTCTGCTGCGATCTCATCCAATTCGGCCCGCAAACGGGACATGGTGCGTGATATAAATTCGTAGTCCACGAAATAATGCTATCACTCGAACAGACCACAGCACTGTGAAGTTCTGGTATTGTGTCTGAGCCCTATGACCCCGGAAGAGCAAGCCCGCGTGAAGGAACTGATTGAACAAATCAACGTGGAAATGGATCAAGAAAAGTTTATTAATTTAGTTCGTGAGTTGAACGATATTCTTGAACGCAAGGAAAAACGCCTCGAACCGAAAGACGGCAGCTCTCGCAGTCAATAAAAGGCCGCTCTCCCTCGTTTCCATCATCCCCAATGGCGAACGAGTAATGCTGGCGGAACTGTGTTCGAGATCATCAGCGGAACTGTGTTCGAGATCATCAAATGATACTGTACGGTGACTACCGTCGTAAGGCTGGAGAACCGCGTCGTATTCGCGAACAGTCACAAAACAACTTATTTTTAATTCACAGTTTGCGTCAGCGAATACGAACTGGTGGTGAAGTTGGTGCTGCCGCTGTAGGTTGCCTTCACGTTGTGCGTACCCTTGGTGAGTCCGGTTTTCAATGATGCTAGCCCACCATTCAGGGTCACAGTCTTTAAGAGCGTTGTACCATCGTAAAAAGACACTTTTCCGGTGGGTGTGCCGCTGAATTCCGGGATGACGACTGCTGTAAAAGTCACAAGCTGCCCAGCTTTGGATGGGTTCTGGGAAGAAGTCAATGTCATCGTAGTGGTAGCCTTTCCAACGGCCTGGCTTACTGCCTTGGACGTGCTCCCGAGAAAGTTTATGTCGCCGCCGTAGACAGCAGTAACGGACGTTGTACCAACCGTCAGCGTGGAGTCCAAGAAGCGGGTCGCCCCTCCAGTCAGACTTCCCGTTCCCAATAGCGTTCGACCTTTCATGAATGCAACGGTCTCGCCATCTGGTGGGGGACCGATGGCCGAAGTTGTGACGGCAGTAAAGAGCACAGTCTGCCCGTATACGGATGGATTCGGCGACAAGGACATAACGGTTGTCGTCTTCACGGCCGTGTTCTTGTTGACGACCTGGCTTACGACGTTCGACGTGCTCGAGCCGAAAATGCCGTCACCCTGGTAGACGGCCGAGATTAAATTTGTGCCCACAGGCAGGGTTGACGTGATGAAGCTGGCCGTGCCTCCACTAATCCTGGCGGTTGCCAGCGCAGCTGCGCCGTTCATAAAGGTGAGGCTTTCGCCATCCGGCGGTAGACCTTCGACCGATACAACAGCTGCGGTGAAGGTCACTGCTTGCCCATGAACGGAAGGATTTAGCGAAGAACTGAGCATCGTTGTCGTTGGTACGTGGGAGACGAGTTGGTTCAACACGGGCGAGGTGCTTGAGACAAAGGCCAAAACGCCCGCAAAACGTGCCGTAATCGACGAAGTGCCGATTGGTAGTGCCGCCGTTGACAAGACGGCCGACCCTCCACCCAGGGTTGCCGTTCCCAATGTGGCTTGGTTGTTCATGAAAGTGATGATCGCGCCGTCGGGAGGAGCCCCGATAGCGGAGGTGACCCCGGCCGTAAAGGTCACCGGCTGCTCATAAATTGAGGGGTTCGCCGAAGACGTAATAGTGGTGGTTGTCGGCACGGGAAGCAAGGTCATCGCAAGCACTTCGACATTCTCGTCGTTCGGGAGTATTACGCTCGCGACAATTCTTGTAGGATCGAGCGGAAAGGAGTAGCCGTAAACATAGGTTGTGGTCAGCATTCTGCCACCCGTACTAACAACGTCCAGATACGGCATCACCGCGGCTTGCGATTCTCCCAGATAACCCTGCGGACTGTGCCAGTCGCTGAGGCTCTGTGTAATTGTGGTCGCGGTTCCATCAGCATAAACGATCGTGAACGCCTGCGAGGGCTGATTGCCATTCACTCCGGTAGCCAGTAGGCGCAATGCCGTGAAACTGCCTGCCGGCAGCGAGATCGTCTGCCCCAGCCCGCTCACAACATCAAAAGAAAACGATGTGGTGTCGATCAAGAACGGCGTTCCGTTCCAGGTTTGCAGCGAACGTAGAAGATTGGCGGAATACACGTGGCCCTGCATGTCCAATCCGCTGCTGTTGCTGTCTCCCAGCCCGTCTGCGAAAATTCCCGCTCGATTGAAAGCGGATGAGAGTGTTACGTAGGTGGGCTCGCCCGCTTCACCTACGGTCAAGGACATTGGCGTGGAAGTGAAGAGCCCGCCTCCAGACGTCGAAGAAATCACGTTAATTGGAAAGGTACCAGTCGTTGCATTCGCTGAGGCGACGAGGGTCAAGATTGTCGTCGAACTCCCATTGGGAGGCGGAGTTATTGAGGAAGGATTGAACTGCCAAGCAATGCCATCCGGCAATCCATTGACGCCATCAAAATAGATTGGCGACCCAAACCCGTTTAGGCTGGTGATCGTGATCGTACCGGTAAGGTTCTCGTTCTGTGTCAGGTTGAAAGAAGCCGGAACGGCGGCAATGCTGACTCCAGAGGAAGTGACTGTCAGTTGTTCTGGCAGGCTCGCACTGAATGTGCCGCATGCCGCTTCGAGCGTTATCGGGAAAGTACCAGTAGGCGCTGTCGCGGAAGCGCTCAGGGTCAGTGTTGAACTGCCATAGCCGAACACGGGAATTAGTGGATTCGGCGAGAACACTGCCGTCACTCCATCAGGGAGACCGCTAGTACTCAGGGAAACGGGAGAACTGAAGTCTGCGGCACCGCTGGCAAATACAGAAGTTGTTCCGCTGGTACCCTGCGCCAGGGTTGCCGACGCGAAACCGCCGCCAAACGTAAAGAGAAGTGGATTGACAGTGAGACTGACATTGGTCGCCGCAACCTGGTAGCCGGAATTTCCAGATACGACAATCGGGAAAGTGCCATAAGGTGCGGGCCAGCCAATTTCGAAAAGTGTCATTGTGGAAGTTACCGATCCGTTCGCTATGGGCGCGACGGGATTGAGCGAGAACGTCGCCATCACCCCAGCCGGCAAAGAGGTCGCGTTCAATGTAATAGGCGCACTGAAGCTGTTCTCGCTAGTAACCGTGACGATGGTGGACCCCATGTTATTTCCAGCGGCTTGAGCTATCGTGACGGAACCGGGGGAGGCGCCAATGACAAAACTAGTCGCGACAGCATCCACGACCAACGTTAAATTGATAGTTTGCGTGAGGCTGCCGCTCGAGCCTGTAACCACTAAAGGATAAGTCCCCGGTTGCGTATTGCTGGTTGTCGAAAGCGCGAGCGTAGAGGTCCCCGAAGCATTCAGGGATGCAGGAGTAAACACTCCCGTAGCTCCTGCCGGCAATCCGCTGATCCCCATGCCCACGGTACCCGCGAAGCCAGGCTGCATCGCCATCGTTATCGTAGAGTTCACACTATCGCCTGCAACTACACTCGCCGACGGTGCACTGATTCCAAAAGCGAAGTTAACCGACAGCGCGACGGAGGTGGTCGCACTCTGGTTGCCGAATGTTGCGGTCACCAGGATTGTGGCGTTTCCGACTGTTACCGAGTTGCTTGCCGTTAAGCTAAGCGTGCTCGTTCCGTTTCCACTTATTGTAGTCGGGCTGAACGATGCGGTGACCCCGGGCGGAAGACCGGACGCTGCGAGGCTGACACTCCCAGAAAATCCGTTAACCGAATTCAAGGTGATCGCCGTAGACCCGCCCGGTCCACCTTGGATGACGGTCAAACTGGCAGGTGAAGATGCGAGAGCGAATCCCGCAGCTGGCAAGGCGTCGATTAGGCTCTGCCCGTTCGGACTCCCCCAGCCTGTGACGAGATCATACCCAGAAACCGCATTGTAGCCACCTGAGACCCCGGCGGTAATATCGTTGTTCCCAGTGGTGATGTCGTGAAAGTCGTTGGAGTATCCCGAGCTGAGCCCAACCGAATAAAAAGCAGGGTTGACAAAACCCACAGGCGACTCACCGGCTGCGGTCGCTTCCTCATTCACCAATGCGAGGAATCCAGCCCATCGTGGGGCTGCGAAGCTAGTACCTCCCCAGCCTCCACCACATATGCCGAGATGGCATAGATAATTGTCCGTGTCAGCTTCCATCGCGACGTCTGGTATGTTGCGCAAGGTCGTGGAAGCGGAGTTCGAAGCATTCACCGCACCGAACTGCCAACTCGGAATCGGAACGGAGTCCGGAGATATGCCGCCACCGCTGGCATAAAGATCGAAAGGTGAGTCATTCCACGACGTCTCCGCCTCCCATCGCCCACCAGGCCCAGTTGTGCTCAAGTGAGTCCCGCCCACTGCCGTCACAAACGCGTCCTCGGCTGGATAGTAGAAAGGAGCCGCTTCAGGCGGAAGGTAGGCGCCGTAGTCTCCAGAAGCGACAAAAAAACTCTGTCCTTGAGCGGCATATTCCTCAAAGATGGGGTCGTCCGATGATGGATCTTCTGGCGACCATAGCCATGAACAGCTGAGCTGTTTGGCCAGATTCTCAGCTGCCATCGAATTCAAGATGTCCACATCAGATGTTCCGGAGCCGTTGAACGGAGCGATGTAGACGCGGACTTGACTCAAACCCGGAGCCATGGAAATCGCCTGCACGATGTCCAGAACCTGCTCGGCGTCATCGCCGCTGGGAGTACCTGTAGCACCATCGAGTAGCACGTTGTTGATGGGAACGGTATAAGCCTGGCCAGCATTGTTGAACGTCAGGTTCACATCACTGAGGTTGTACCCGTCAAACTCGAACAGGCCAACGGATTGACCGCTCCCGGTGAGAGTTGTGCCGCCATAGTAAGCTGCTCGCATGTCACTGCCAAGGTAGGCGCCACCCGGACCCGAACCCGTAACGTTGCCGTAGACGGAATCGCCTACTGCAGATTTCGCCATCATTGGACGCGGTACGGAAAAGTTGTTTAGGCCGGCTATGTGCGACACCGGGATCCGCAAGTCAAGAGTGGGCTCGCGATCCGGAGAGTAAAAAGTGCGTGGCTCTGTCGGATGCCGATAGACCGTCATCTTCACCTGGAGGGTGCTTTCAATTTGCGCTACGGAACCGTTGATATCGAGTATGAGGCGATTCGCAGGGAAATCAGTCACGGTAAAACCGTTGGCTTTCGCGAAATCAACCACCGCTTGGTAGTCCTTCTCAGCGGGCCCAAATCTCTCCGTGAATTGGGCAGTCGAGAGGAAATGGCGGTAATCGGGGCTGGACGGGTCATAGATGCCGGTGAGCAATTTCGCGAGTTCACGTTGGTTGCGTAGGGGCAACATCATTACAAGATTTAGACGCTGGGTGGGAGGAAGCAATCCCACTCGTGCTGCCTTCCCACTTATGACCTCTTGACGAAGATGGCCTTTAAGTACCTGTCGTGATGGCTTACCAACTGACGTTTCGGCGCGCACCGGCGTGCACCAGATGACCAAGACAAATGTTGACAATGCCAGAACAGCAGTGGCCTTTCGCGCGACAATTACCCACATTGAGCTCCGATCTTGGGTCGCGTAATTCATAAGTTCGCTCCTAAACGTACGATAGTTGCCGTGCCTCTTTTGAATCGCAGGCGACACCAGACCAAGTTCCCACTGACGTGGAAAGTGACACCATTATCGAGCTCCACACGATCAAAGCATAAGAAAACTCAAAACATCGCCTAGGACTGTGTGTTGAGGAGGGCCGACAGTTTCAGGGTTAGGGAGCGACTCATGCCACTGAACAGAGTCACATGCGGATCTATGATTGACAATTTAAGAGTAGCGATGCTCTGTTAGCAAGCGTGATTCATAGCTGGACGGAAGCCGACTCGATGATTCCCTGTTGTGAACGTTGACTCAGAAGGCGTGCATGCCGGTGCTGGCCGTGCTTTTTTCGGCACGAACAACGCATCGTCACGTCAACACACGAAAACCTATCCATCGCACAAAACCCTAGCCTCGAGTCCCAGGCCCTTGTAGTCGTATTACGACCTTATACCAATCGTGATGTCGACGCGAGTATCCACCACTCCGAGGCAGAACAATGTACCGAATATTGAATTCACCACACGGACACAGTGGAGATGGGGTTTACTGGCTCGAATCCTCTCATTTCCCCTCATTCATTATCCCCTTACATCAAAACAAACTTGGATATGACCTACAAGGAGACCACCGGTCAGATCTGCTACTCTGGAAGCCTCTACGGCAATCAATTCCCAGACTCAGAGGCCTTCATCGTCAATTCCCAGAAACAATCCAACATGCTATTAACATTCGCTACGCCGGGCGGTCCGAACTCCGGTCCTTGGATCTATCTGCCGAAAGATGGAACTAGCAATATGGGGTCATTCTCGAATGTCTGCATTGCAAAGTGATAGGAGGGGTTGCTGATGGATGAATCTGTAAGACGGGACGGTGAGATGGTTGGTTATCGAATACGCTGGCTGGCCATTGCAACTGTTTGTTTCACCGTGGCTGCCACGGTTACTGCGAGCGGGGGATTTCTTTTGACGATCCCTTTAATTTTGGGGGTGATCGCTGAATCTTATTCGCCTCGTCGCGGAAGATGGCTGATGTGGGTTGGCGCCGCATATCTGAGTGTGACGCTGCTTCAAATGGAGATCCGAATACTTCCCGAGTTCGTCAGTGACCTGCGTTCCGCTCATCATTTGGGTGGGCTGGGTCAGGTTGTATTTCCGCTTCCCGTTGTATCCATTCTGATGATCGTCTGGTGTGATGTGGCGCTTCTGATCGATGCGAGGACAAGACGAAGTCGGACAATTCTAAGCGGACGTTCGTCACGCGCGATGGACGTGCTTGTCTGGATCACAGCTCTTTGCTTCAGCGTCTACTCGTTTTGGGGAATCCCCTTTCTCGTGCGTGCATTCGGCCGTGGTTTCGATCGCCTTGACATTCTTCTGACTGGCTCGGCGACCGTTCTAATTGCAATTACATTTGATATGGCGCTGTTGAGCGATGCTGCCGATATCTGGCGATGCACGCGGCGCTCGCCCGGCTTAGACTGAACTGTTTAACTCGGTGATTGATGGTTCTAATTCCTTGACAGGACTCACTCAACTTGATGGCCTCGGCCGATCTGTGTTGAGCGAGGTAACGTCTGATCCTGCGGGCACCGACAAAGTCCGGACGACCTACGACCTCATGGGAAGTGAGCACAGTCTCAACGCCTTATAGAGGGACGAGCCCTACTGCCACGAGCAGCTCTTGCCGATACAAAGAATCATCGATGCCGAGAAGAGCGACCTGTTCGATGTGCTCGCGTATGTTGCTTACGCGTTGCCGCGACTCACTCGCGAAGAACGTGCCCGCCTTGCGAAGGTGGTCATTAACACCCAATTCAACAGCAAGCAACAAGCTTTCTTGGATTTCGTGTTGGCTCACTATGTGGGGGAGGGTGTGGACGAGCTCGATCAAGAAAAATTAACCTCCTTGCTCCGCTTCAAGTATTCCGACTCCATCTCCGATGCAATCGCAAACCTCGGCAAGCCAGAGGAGATAAGCGAACTATTCGTGGGGTTCCAAAAGTATCTGTATGACTCGAATACGGCAGAACAAGCAACCTAGCGGGGCACTCGTCTCAAGACGTGTTTGACGCTCCCTTGTTAGCGTTATAAGCTTACACATAAGAGACTATGAAAACACTCGGGCAGCACATTCGGGATTTAAGAGAAGCAAAAGACATGTCATTGAGAGAATTTGCCAGGCAGCTAGGTGACTTATCTGCTCCCTTCGTTTCAGACGTCGAACTCGGGCGCCGTTTTCCTTCTGAGAAGGTTCTTGCGAAGATGGCTCATATCTTGGGGGTGCGAGTTGATGAATTGCAGCGTCACGACTCACGCCCTCCCATAGAAGAACTCAAGCGCCTTGCCGCTTCTGATCCGGTCTATGGCTTTGCGCTCCGCAAGATGGCTGATGGAACGATTAGCGCCAATGATCTGATGAAGTTCGTGCAGAAAAAAATCCCCAAGAAGCCATGAAAAATCTCCGACCTACGAAGGGGCCGTTCAGAGAGCGTCCGTATTACAGCACTCAGGAAGTCGAGAGAATTTGTGAAGACGCCTTGCGCGGAGTGAATTTGTACCCTTCGACACCTCAGCCGATCCGGATGGACCGCCTTATTGAAAAGCATTTCAACGTTACGCCGATATATGAAGATCTCGACAACGGGCTGCTTGGCCTGACTCGTTTTGGTCCCAAAGGCGTTCATGACGTGATCATCGCGCGCTCGCTCGATGAAGAGGGGAGTGTGGCGGCTGCTCGGCGCGTCCGTACGACCCTGGCGCACGAAGCCGGGCACGGATTATTGCATACGCATCTCTTCCTGCTCGGGCGGGACGAAGGATCGCTTTTCGGTGATTTCACCGACCCCGACGCACCGAAGATATTATGTCGCGGAGAGGCGGACCCAACGGGCAAAGCTGCGCGTACTTATTCCTGGTGGGAGTTTCAAGCAAACCTCGCCATTGGGGCGTTGCTCCTGCCGCGCTCCCTTGTACAGACGGCACTTGACCCGCTCCTCTCCGAATCCGGGATGTTGAGAACCAAGACACTCGAAGTTTCCTCGCACGAGAAAGCTGCGAAGCTCCTTGCCGATATCTTCGACGTAAACCCAGCCGTAGCACGGATTCGGCTGGAAGAGATGTACCCCCAGAACAGCCAACTCCACCTTTAGCCCCGGGCGCGCTTGACTGTAAGCCAACGGTAGCTTACACTTGAGATGTACCTCGATTGTCACTCCGAATTTAAGCGGAGCGAAAAAGTCGCGACCGAGGGCGCAAATCAATTGGAGGAATTTCCATGACAGAACACGAGCAAGAGCACAAGAAACACGGGCTGACTATTTTCGTAAACCGGAAGAAGAAGACTGAGGCCGACGGCGTGAAGCCTGAAATGACGGTCAACGAGATCGCCGAGTTGGTTGGGCTCACGGCTGATACCGCAGTTGTTCAGCAGGAACACGACGGCAAAGCGGGTCCGCCGCTGAGCGGGACGATTCACATCCACAATGACGAGCATTTCCTTGTAACGCGTAAGAAGGTTGAAGGTGGCCATGACTAGCGAAGTGCGGGATCGAATAACGCGCGAGCTCGAATTGATATCGCAGGATGGCAGCCAGGCGAAGCTTTACGAAAATCCTGACGCTGTCATCTATTACGGCCTGCCGTCATCCCTTGGGCTCATCGACTCTACGGATGTCATGGTCGTCGTGCCCGGTGGGTATCCGGGCGCAACGCTCGACCATGCTTATCTTCCTTCCGGCTCGCCATTGTTGAATGTGGTGAAGGGCCAGCCGGAAGGAGCATTTCTTGATGTCGATGGGCGAAGGTGGCAACGCGTGAGTTACCACCCGCACAACGGCGGGGGAGCGCCAGGCTGGGACCCGACGAGACATGGACTCCATACATATGTTGACGAGGTTCTCTCATGGCTTTCGATACGACGCTAACGAATGAAGCGCAACTCCGCATGACGGACGATTTATTTGAACGATTGAAAACAGTCGTCTTTTCGCGTTATCCGCGAAAAGAATGGGCGACGTTTTTGACGTTCGGCTTCCGGCGAACCAACGATGTACTCGTCCTCACAGCGGCAGACTTGATCACGGCCGCCGAAGGCGATCTCAATCCTGCCGTTCCGATCGTGCAGTTCGCCCCGCAATATTCTGTGAGGGCCGCATTGACTGTGGAAAAAAGTCCATTATGCATCGGCGTCGTTCATTCCCATCCGGAAGATTACCGCCCATTGCCAAGCGACCTGGACGATGACATGGATGCGTACTACGCCGATTATTTTCAAGGCTTCACCCAATCCAGCTGCTATTGCAGCTTGATTGTTGCTCGCAGGAAGGATGGCACGTTGGTCTTTTCGGGAAGGGGCATCGCTGGTGGGCAGGAGTTCCAGGTTACGAGAATCATTGTCGTCGGCAAGGATTCGATACGACGACTGGGTCCAGCTCCGCGATCGACCCGTGCCACGGTAACGGAACGGTTGGAACAAGTCTATGGAAGCGAGGCCCGCGAACGACTTCGCGACTCCTCCGTGACGATCGTGGGTTGCGGCGGAACCGGCTCTGTCGTCGCCCACGTCCTGGCGAGGGCAGGCGTACAACATTTTGTACTCATCGATCACGACCGATTCGAGGATTCCAACCTGGAACGATTGCACGGATCAAGCTACGCTGACGTGACCTCTGCAGCGAAGCGGTACAAAGTGGAAATCGTTCGGGACCTGATCCATTCCATTAATCCAAATGCCGTGGTTGTTCCGATTGTCGGAAACATAGTGCAGTCGTTACCGCGGGACTATACCGTCGCGTCGGACCTGGCTTTTTGTTGCACCGATACGGCCCATGGCAGGGTCGGACTAAGCGACTTAGCGTTCAGGTACCTTTTGCCCGTCATCGATATCGGCGTTCAATTAGAAAGCGAGAGCGGAAAGGTTCGCGCCGAAGTGGGGCAGTTTGCGATGTACTCACCGGGATTGCCTTGTGTTTACTGCCGCCGTCGGGTTGACCATCGGCAGCTGAGCATTGAACTCATGTCCAACGAGGAACGGGCAGCGCGCAAGAAGGAAGCGAAAGAAGCTGCAGAACGCGGCGACGATGCAGACCAATATTGGCTGAATCCACCTGTCCTCCATACGGTCGGGCATCTGACGACGCTTGCCGCAGCGCTTGCCTCCACGTATGGCATGGGGTGGCTCACTGGAAAGTTCCATGCGCCTGCCACTTTCTTTCAATTCGATCTCTTGGCTGACAACCTTGGCTATGTCCCGGTTGAGATGGAGAAGCGTGCTGATTGCAGTTGCGCCACAAAGATTGGATACGCTGACCAGGGATCAGCCTATACACTCGTTTCTCCTCCTGCGCATTGGCCTGAGGCACGATTGTTATAGGTCGTTTGCTATGCAAAGTTCGCCACCCTATTGTGCCGAGCCGATCCTGGTGTTGCGGAGTTGCCTGAGGATTTCTCAATCTTAAGTTCATATTGATGGCATTCTTATCCATACGATGAGGCCATCGCCGACTACACGAGAGCCATACAGATAGCCCGGATAACTTTGCTTACACCAACAGAGCCTGGGCTCATGAAAAGAAGGGTGAGCGGGATTTTGTGATTGCCGACTATCGTGCCGCACTGAAGCTTGATCCAAATGACAGCCACGCGAGAGAGGCATTACGACATTTAGCTGTCTCGCCCTAGCTGTTAGCTCCTCGGGCAATCCCTTGCGCAGCACTATCTGTAGACGATTTCGTAGCTACAGGAGCACGCGACTTCAACAAAATTCAACAGCCTTCGAAAGCCTCGCGCAACGCATTCAATATCAATCACTTGGAAACAACAGAATTCTACAAATTTCAATAAGCACCCGTTCTGCCCCAAATAGAATTCCCTTTGACTCAATAGCGCGAACAATGCCACCTATTGAAGGTCGTTGAAATGTGTAGACGTGTGCGGCTTTCACAACTGCAAAAACGTCTACAGCAATGAATCCTATTCTCAAACCTTTGGCGTGATTGCTCTGCGGTGATTAACTTTGGAACCCTTTAGGCCGATTCGGGTGTGTTTAGGTTCCTTGGGAGATTGGGTTGTGCGGTCAGATTTGCAAGCCCCAACCTCTACGGGATTATTTCTCCCTCATTGAATACCCGGAAGAAATGAATGACTTGATTAGGTACAGGGCACAAGGCCAAAGTCGATTTGGGCATAAGGACTGAGACTGCGTTGTTGCCCGATTTTTCCGTTGGCGCGGGTTGTTTGGTCGACCGGTATCCGAGTCACTTCGGATCATAAACAACGGGACCAAAGCTCCTATCGTGCAGCACGACAGTCGAGTCGAAGGAGGGTACTCTTTGGAAAATACGGTGACTTAGACTGAAAAAAACCCCGAACATAGGTCCGGGGCGAGAGCGTTACACATGCGGGGCGTTTCAATGTGGCTGCGGGATCACTTGCGACCATGGTTGGCATTGGGGCAGCCGTCAGCACGACAATCGGTGGGGTATTGATTCCGCATCTCGGCTACCAAGCATCTTTTCTAGGCCTAGGGGGAATCGCATTGCTCGCGTTCGCCATTGGTTCGCTTTAGCCACGTGGAATCTACAATATCGGATCCTAAGAGATAAGTCTACGTAGCTGTGTTTGCTTGGCGCTTTGCAACTCCACCTCGGCGGATCGGAATAGCCCTTCGGCATTATCACCGTCTTGTGGTGAAACCGCCACACCTATGCTTACGCTGAGCCTGAAGTCAGCCTGTCGCCGGTTGTACTCCAGGCCTTCTATATCTGCTCGAATGCTTTCCGCTAAGATGATGGCCTTAGACTTGGATATGTTCTGAGCAACGACGACGAACTCATCCCCACCTGCCCTGTAGCAATTTTCATTCACATGCTTCGTGAGAACTTTTCCAATTTCTCGCAACATCTGATCCCCAGTTTCGACTCCAAAAATTTGGTTAAACACAGCCATGTTGTCCACGTCAAGAACTAGAATCGCAATTCGTTTGCCGTCTAGATTTCCGATTAGATTTCGGTGCCGGGATAAGAAGGAGCTGGGGAAAAGCAACCCAGTCACTCCGCAATGATCTGGCAATTCAATTTCGTGCCCACCTTCCATCTGATTGGTCGCTTCTGTGGGAAACGCGTAACGCGTCGGAGTGGCATTCTCCATAACTAAATCAGCCTCGGAGACTCCAAGATCTAAGCCGGCATCAGGGGTCTCGTGCCCATGCGATTTATCCCGGGTGGCATGTCTAGCCATTAGACCGCCCTCGGTGCTCGACATCTCCACATCATTTCTGATCTCATCCCACGTCCGGATAGGGATTGACGCAAACTTCTCGACCACGCTCGGATCGAATTGGCGACCGGAGCACTGTACGATCTCTCGTGAAGCCCACTCGAAGGTCTGGGCCAAACGATAAGGACGGTCGGATGTCATCGCATCCAAGGCGTTTGCAAGCGCCACTATTCTCGCTCCTATCGGTATCTGCTTTCCTGTTAAACCACGGGGATAGCCGTTTCCATCATGCCATTCCTGATGCGCAAAGACGATCTCAGCTGCGTCGGCAAGGAAAGGTACCTTCTTGATCGTCTCGTAACCTGCCACCACACTCTGCCGGATGAAAGCGATTTCTTCTGCTGTTAGGACGGACGGTTTGCGAAGGATAACGTCCGGAACCGCTAGTTTTCCTATGTCATGCAGAAATGCTGCACGAGCGATACTCTTGACCTCTTCAGTTGGTAGATACATGTTGCGAGCAAGCGCAATGCTGAATGCAGTGGTCCTTCTGGAGTGAGCTGCCGTTTCTGCGTCTTTCAACGCCAAAGCATTTCCGAACGCCTCAAGCACGATATCGCAGGTTCTCTCAAAGGTAGAAAGGGCTTCCACATGTGCCGTGGAGAAAGTGGAACTCTCCGTACCAGGGGTTTGGACCGGGTTCGCAACTTTGGAGTAATCGATGTCGTTCGGTTTGTCTTTTGTTCCGCCCACTTGATGTTTCCCCTGCTGGAACGTACCTTCTGCGGCGATTCACCCAAAACAACGTTTGACTCCAGCACTAAAAGTCGTTAGGGTTTCAACCTTAATGTTTGGGTGAACTGCCTAATCATCATCTCGAATTGAGTCAGATTATGGCCGCACCCCGGAAAAATCGACTGTCGCTCGCAATTTTTCTGACGTAGCCAATAGAATGTTGCATTCCTTATCATGGTATCAACTTTCTTGCCCATCTGACTCTGTGAATTCTGATCTGTAGTCAGGATACAAATTAAGGAACTTTATACTGCTTAATCCAGTTGAGCTCCTCCAAAGACTGAACTTTTATCTCCCAAGCCCCCGGACTATTGGCCAGCCCGCTCAGGTTCGTGTACGAGTAGCGACCCGTTGTTCCAATCGCTCCGTACCGGCTCTCCAATTCCCATGTAGGAACTGAATATGCGTCGATTGACCCTTCGGTGCTGTACAACTGAGCAAACGACCTCGCCCCTGGTCCGGTCAAGATGCTACTTCCCACCTGAAAGTCCCTTCCAAAGCGCGTTGCCCGGTAAAGAATCGTCCTGGCTCCCGCGTCTACCGTTCCTGATCCGCGCGATTGCATCGCTTTGTCAACCGACCCCATCGTCTTGGTAATAAACGACGAATCAGGAGTAGCGTCCATAATACTTTCAGGATTTGAACCCCTAAACGAAAGCCACGACTGTATATCGGCGGTCGCCGGCTGAAGTGGGCCTACGGGATTAATCCGTGTAACTTCTATCCCTCCCTCTGCTCCAAGCCCACCGGTAAGCCCGATCGTGTATCCGGTTATTATGGCCATGCTTAGGTTTGAGGCAGTCTCTAAACGTTGACTCGCAATCGACTCGCCCAAGTTGTTAGGTTGTCTGAAAGCTGGCGCGGGTTCATCGTCATCGATCATAATAGTGGGATATCCATACCATGCGGTCGAGTACGTTGTTGCAGCGACCGTGGAAGGAAGAATAGTCAAATCGGAGCCCCCGCCGACGACTGCTGGTGCATCGCAACCCGCACAGTTATAGGCGTAAAAGTAGTCGAAATAGTCGCTATAGTCATATGCATCGGTATACAAATAAGCACAAACGTCAACATTGGAACTCGAACACCCATCATCTTGCGTTCCAAGCGGATCATTCCTTTCAAGGGGTTGGTTTTTCGCATAAACGTACCGATTCAACGATAACGGAACGCCAGGATTTCCTAAAATAGGGTCGGGACTTAACCAACGCCCATGGGTTGAGTTGTACGGTCGCGCAAATGTTGTAGAAACCGGCCCGACGCCCAAAACGTCCTGGCTCATCCCGGCAAACGACCCGTCAGGAGATCCGACTAAGTTAAATGTCTCACCGAAAGGCGCAAACATAGATTGTCCCACCAGGCTTTTTGCCGGCGTCGAAGAGACACGTCCATTGGCAGCGAAGTCGTTACGGCGGAAATGATCCAATGTTCCATTGCTTGCATAAACAGCAGTCCCGGCCGGAATAGAAACGAAACCCTGTAATAGAGTTGAGCCGTTAGATAGCTTTCCATATAATTCCCCAGTTGGCGCATATGCATATTGTATGAATGGAGATACTTGGAGCGGTGAGGCAGAAGAATTTCCTTCGACTTGCGCTCCCCACGCGTACAAGGTAATTACCGATACCCCATAGTTACGCAGATGGACATTAATCTGTGTGTCACCATCCATATTTGCCGGCATCGTATAACTAACAGAGTATCGCTGCCATGATGTTGTCACATTAGCCACTTGAGTGTTGTTGAACCCATGTCCATTACTCTCTAAGATGAGCGAAATCGAAGTTGCAGCATCTGCCTTCAAAAACACGGAGAACGTATATATATGCCCCGCTAGTGCGGCTGCACCCAAGGAAGCCGTGGGAACCGCAACGCTCCCCTGCTCCCATCCCGACCAGTTGCTACCGTTACCGCTAGCGGACTGGAACACGATCTTTGTCGCGGTGGTCGTGCCATCCGGAGCACTAGTAGCATTGCCCGTCACCGTGGGGTCTAGTCCAGTTGTCGAGTTACTAAGCCAAGGCGAGGTTTGTATCTGTGTAGATTGGTAGAGAAGTTGCGGGCCGAGACTCTCGACTGGCCGGTTAAATGAGTCCAAGGTCAAACCCATAGCATTTGTGGCTACGAGCTTTGAGGCAGCATTCCAGATATAAGCATTCGTGCCATCTTGAGTGAGATTCCCTTTGGCGTCATAAGCGTATTGTCCGTTAGTTTGGTAGAAATTGGTTCCTACTTGATAGCCGGGATTGAAAGCCTGACCCGTATCGCCCTGTGGAACCGTTTTTGTAATATTTCCGAACACATCGTACGAGAAATCCTGGAACCAAATTGATTGACCACAGTGCGCCTGGGTTAATCGAAACAGGTCGTCATAAGCATAGCTACAGATTTGTGGGTTGTTAGACTTATCGAGAAATGTTAGTTGTTTCAGTGATCCATTTGGCGAAAATGTATAGGTCCCACTTACATTCGTAAGTCCCACGTTATGCTGAAATGTTTTAGGGCGGAAGTACGCGTCATATGTGAATACCGACGTATCCCCCCCTCCTAAATCGATTTCCGTCGTCTCTTCGGCGATGTTGTATACCACATTGGTGACAGGATTGGTGCCCGAGGACGCAGCCACCGATGTAAGGTCGCCTTGAGCATTTAGACCGTATGAGAACGTAGGTAGGTTCGGGAGACCTGACAGAGTTTCCGGAAGCCCGTTTTCATAATACGACACAGACGTGTGAATATACCCTCCTGAGTGAGGCGTCTGCTCATATACGTCGGTCACGTCGTAACGAGGAGAATAGCAAGCACCCCAATCAGTCTGGAGTGAACCGAACGATCCAGCAGCTACGGAAACACTGCTTTGCCCGCTCCATACTCCGGAGTAGGGGGTCGTAACGCTCAACCAACCTTGCTGGCCGGTGGAAGATACGACGGGCCCAGAGAGGACCATATTACCGGATACCGCGGTCCAGCTTACCTCACCGCTAAATGTCCCCACGAACGAGGAGCCAATTGAGACCGTACCGCCCCCTTGGAACACCATCCCAGATAGTATTGGCGCGCTTGTGGTCGAAACGGCGCACAGAGAATAAACTCCTTGGTTAATGCAGGCACCCGGGTAATAAGCCATCGGACCAGTGGTCAATGAAAGTGAACCCAAGCTAGTTTGTACCGACGAAACCGCTATCCCTCCGATGGGGATATTCTGCCCATTAGTTTCGCCAACTGGCCCCGTTACGAATCCAGTGTCTGCGGTTTCACTCCACGTGCTAACGGGACCTGGTCCGAATACGGAAAAGTGGGTGGATGTAGGGGGATCATATACATTGTCAATAAAGTACGTTTTTGTGTTCAGAGCTGAAGCTTTTGTCAAGCCCACAAAGGTGACGAGATTAGACGCACTCGGTGAAAATGAATTGGCTCCATAAAGTCGGAACTCCTTACCGCCGCCAAAGTCCGAAACCTGGGAGCCTGTAATATTCGCTATGGGGGCCGCCTGAATTGAGCCTGTGTTGGGAGTTCCTGTCCAGGCATTTTGCGCCGCATTGGCGGTTGTAGCTTCAGCCAACATTCCTTTTGTATTTTTCCCAGTTGGGCAAACGAACGCAGTATTCGGACTGCTATCGTAAACAAACTGACGCTGTGCCTGCACAGGAGCATTCGGGTAATAAACCTGTGTGATCCGACCCAGTCCGTCGTACTGGAAACAGCTGATCTGGCCCGAATTGTCCGTAGCCCGAATTAATGAGCCGGGGAACCAACCAGCGCAGGCTCCGGTGGGGTCCTGGTCGTAAACATACGCAACTGTCCCACTTTCCGGACTTGTCTCCGTCAGAATCCGATCAGCGCTGTCGTACGTGTTTGTGCGAGATTCCGAAAGGACTTGCCCACTGCTGTTTATGGCAGCCCCGTAGGCTTCTCCCGTCATTTCCGGGTAAGAAGCAGCGGTAAGCGGTTGACTCAACATCCACGTTGCAGTGAAGTTAGTGGCAAATACCGCCGAGGTAGTTGTTACTGTTGCGCCGTTGAGGAACGTCGCTGCGCTCATGTTGTGGAAGGTCACCCGCTGTCCCGAGGCCCCTGGCTGCAAGAATGAACAATTACAGGTTATCGTAAGACTTTTGTCGGCATTTACTGTTACGTTGGACACAACGCCGGATCCCGCATTCTGGATCACCTCAGTCACGTGACCGGCAGGATCATAGTTGATTAGTGTTAAGAATCCAGCTTGAGAAACCGTTTGTCCACATGTTGATGACCCCATTAGTGTCGTACTAACGTCGCATATTGATACGACCCTCCCCAATCCATCCGTCTCGAGTTGTCGCTCCTTTACGTTTTCGCCAATGGGTGCTGGAGATGCTGTTATAAGCACATCATTTGCCGAATAAGTGTAAGTTGTAACTCCACCAGCAGGACTATTAATGGTTTTAACTCTACCAGTGGCATCATAAGTTACCCGTGTAGCCGGGGGAGATCCCGATGAACTTTGCCCAGCAGCGGCTGCGAAGGGAACGGTGCTTGAAGTAATAAATCCTTGATTGACATCATACCCAGTTTGAATCGTGCTATATGGCGTAGACGAAGAATTAGAAAGTGTCTGCGCTAACACTTTTCTTCCCCACGCATCGATAGTGGTAATAACATCATTTGTCGACGATCCGTTATTGAACACCATCTTTTTGTCGGTCGAATTGTTCGTGTAAGTATAATTTAATTGACTCGTATAGGTTTGTGAATACATTGGATCTCGTATGGCTGATACTCGGCCGAACGGATCGCTATAGAACGATTTCCACAAGTTGCCATTTTCGTCGGTTTGATTCAATTTTACGCCAGTATTACAGTCATAAGTTGACGAGTGAGTAGATATCTGGCTTCCACCATGGGCTCGATTTAAGGTAACCGTGCCGGGCAATGTGTTATTGCATAAGGTGTTCGAGAACATAATCTCGAGGCCACTAGGTTGGATCTGGGCCGTCATCTCTTGTGAAATGGGATCAATAGAGAAAAAGGTCGACACCACAGGGAAACTAAGAAGGGTTGCATCCGTTGCTGCGCCCGCGGGAAAGATGCTTTCGTCCTGCTCGATGGGTTGCACCAAGCTACTGTACGTAAAACGCTTAGCGCTATACAATTGCGGTGTAACTGCAGTCGACGTTGAGCCGGAGATCTCTATTCTACAGGTCAGATTGTTATCGCTATAGGTCAAAGATGCAAGATAAATTTGCCCAGATGATTCAGTAAAGAAAGTGATCGGGCTACTCAGTGCATCGCAGCCAACATTCCCGTAATCGTAGCTACCATAGGTCGTTGCGACTTCAACAGCAGGGAGCGGTTGATAGGGATATTGAGTTCCTTGTTGAAAAGTTCCTACACCAAAATCATAGGCACGTTCATCGTATATTTTTCCAAGTGAATTGTAAAAATACGAGTGCAAGGCTGGCACAGATATTCCGGGTATATAACTATATATGTCTTTCTCTGAAATGGCTGCGACAATTGGAATCGCGGGATCAGCACAAGGAAGTACAGCTCCATTGTAGCAATAAACCTCTGAGAGAAGTAACGTGCCGGTAGTCGCAGATCCTTGCCACACTTTGCGTTGAGTCGTCAGCGTGCCAACAAAGGTGTAGACAGTTTGATTTCCTATGGCATCAGTTACGATCGTCGTGCTGCTCTGATCTCCGCTATACATCACTCCCTGGGAAACCGGAATATACGCCCAACTAATTCCGTTGTTAAAGGTCTGACCGCGAACCGGTAGCGCAGCCAAGTTCGCATCCGGACCGCTGGTGCAATTATTGTGGGCGATGAAGATAGTAAACTGAGATGAGGTTGGGGCGGCCCCTTGCGGCATTCCGCCCTGCGTATTTAAGTAACTGCAATTTGATCCTGACATGGCAATTTTGTCAGTTTGATGAAAAGAATTCGGTGCAGTTACAACCACACAATTGTACGATTGCTGAGGTGCCGGGCATGATTGAACGGAGATCACAGTGGAGGGGGACAGCGGCGGGACATTCATCGTAACGTGATACGTCCATGCGACGGGTGCGAGGGCTCCGGATTGATTGCACCTAGCTCCTGCGGGCGGGCACATCATGGCGATGCTAGAGACGTTCAATGACATGCCATTCAAGATGGAAAAATCATTCAGATAAGTTTGCCCAAGCATCGCGGTTTGCGGCTGGGCAGCCCCAAAGCCTGCGAAAGTGACCGTGTCCCCTGTGGCGAAGGGAGGGGTGGTCATGTATCCAAGTTCGGGAATAAATGCATCGACGGTCAAACGCGACGACGTCGAATTATTTACGGTTACGTACCTAGGGCTAAATCTCTTCCCAGTTTGTGGCGTATGTGAAAATGTCGTTGTCACATCAGAGACACGAGTCACTTTTGCATAGCTTCCATCTTGACACCAGACGCCGGTACCGTTTGTACCACCGCTATATGTATACGAAATAGTTCCTCCGGTTGGGAGACTAATAGAAGAAATTCGTCCGGTGACCGGGGAAGGAATTGTGAGCATGACAGTATCACTGGCGGAGGCGTTACCGAGGTAGGGGACTACTCCGGTCCCACCTGAATTCGGGATTTGCATCGAGAATGTAACACTATAGGTAGGCGAATTTAGGTACGTAGCAGTAGTAACCCACTTCCCATTGAGGGCAGTCAATTGAGGGTTGGTTAATCCGCTAATTTGGAACGGAACTGTGTAACAGATAACCGTACCACACGGCGTGGAGCCTTGGATTAGACCCCATGTAGGAAGCGCACTTGGAAGCGTTATCGTGACGGTACCCGAAGAGACCGTCACGGGCATTGTGCCAGAGATCGACGCAGGAGTTTGAGTGGCCTCGTATGAGATATTAAAGATTGACCCGTCAGCTTGAGTGATTTTGATAGGTAGTATGTCACTAAAGGTGTTGGGAAGCGTGGGAGGAACATTACCCGCGGCAGCCGGATCGCCAACAACTGTACCCTGACCCGGTAGCGCCCATACACTTGTTCCAACGGGGAATGCCCCTGCAAACCCTCGGCCCAAATTCTCAGACATGATGCCTTGCGGAATCACACAATCATTTACTGTAACCGGGACATAACCGCTTTGTGTATACGTCTTAGTCGGATAATTAAGCACTACTTCAGCAAACGGTATGAACGAAATTGTCGTGGTTTTTGCCGTCCCATCCGCCCCGATATAAGATTCCGTCATGACACCATTGTTAGCGCTAGGCGAGACAAGCGCTGTCGACCACATGTTGTATTGATATGCATTAAAGTTCCCAAAATAAGGTCCCTGTTCTGAAATTACCGCTGTGTTTCGTAAATAGTTGTTATTAGCGCTTGCAAGACCTGTTACGGTCGTCCCTCCTTGAAAGATTAGCGTAGAGGTATTAAAAGCCGGAGGGGCCTCGTTCTGAACGACGCTATTGGAATTGACGGCTGTGCCGCTACCCACCTGAAGAGTATTAAAAGGATTCCAGTATCCATCTGTCACGGAATTAGGCTCGCTGGGAAAACAACCTATGGGACTGAAGCCGAACGTATCTCCCTTTCCATCGGTCACAACGCAAACGAGCTGAGCGTTAGGGCTATACGCATAATCGAACCACACATTGGCCGCCAATTCGTACCCCGAATTGTCGGTTGCTGTGGTTACAAAGCTATCCCCCAAACAGAAAATGGAGGGGGCATTCGCGAACGGGTGGGACGTCCCCGATTGATCCCTAAAAACCCAGTTTACCGGTATATTTGCAAGAGCCACATTATTGCTGGCACCGCTGTTAGGGCAAGTTTGATTTAGATAGTTTGGTGCGCCCGTCAATTCGCCCCACGAAAAGCTGACACCGGAAGCCCACGCTATTGGCGTGACGACGTTGTAACTTTCTAGGTAAGACTGTGTAGCACCCGAGATTGGATAATTGGTCATCGGGCTCCAGCCTGGACTCAAGTTCGGCTCCGCAAAAAGGGCATACGACATGGGAAGAGCAGGTACACCGTCCAAAGTTGCGATAGGGACGCTGAATCCGAGGTAGAGCGAACTTAGATCAATGTTGTCGTATGCGCTGAGTTGGTTGGTAGAGTTGTGCAGTCCGGCGTTGTCACCATTTTGATTTGATTGGGCGAAGGAGAAAGTGGTTAAAACAATCGAAGCCGCTAGCAGCAGTTTATAAACACTGGATTTGTTCATATCGATCCTCCGAAGTGAGACAGATACTGTCTCGCTTCCATTACGCTTCGACTACATGCCGAATGTATGGTGACTGCGAACGAGTCTTTAGTGAAGTTCCGAAGTGAAGTTGGTAAGAACCCGGCGGTGTTCCGGTAATAACGACCGCTGGAGCTGCAAAACGCAGAGATAGACTCACACTTAACTTAGAGCGAATCAGAGGCCCACCTTCCCACGGCTCGCTGGGTCGCCCCCTCAGAGAACCAGAACCGCGAGGTTAATTTATTTTCCCCAAAATTTAGACGACTTAGAAAGCGGTGTCAAGCACAAATGAGAAGGCCAACTACTTTTTGGGCCATTAGCGTACTTTCATGACTTACATCGTTGTTGCTGAATAACGCCACAATCCTACGTCCGCAAGAGGGTATACTGAACGGGATTACCGGACTATACAACGACCAAATTGAGGGAATACTTGGTGTCGCCGCTCCAAGCCAAAAACATCAGCATCTATGTCATTAATAACGTGCTGAGCATTTGTCACACTTTCAAGCATTGAGACTGTGGCGAAAGAGCATCTACTCAGGTTTGAATTCGATGCACTGGTAGTGGAGGTCAGTGTCCATCTGCCCGGTGTCGATGGCGTCGTCTGCTTCAGCTTTGCAAGCGTGCACAGCATTCTTGAGACTTTGTGGTACGTCAACATGAGAAGCACTCGCTACGGCCCACATTTCTCGCTTAGTTCTCAAGTGCACAAGGTCATCGAGGAAAACCGAGTCCGGAGTACCGTCCTTGACCTCGATGCGCGTGCTCCGCTCGATGTGATCTAAAGACTTTTTGAGGGATTCAATTCGCGCTTCGTTACGGTCCTCCCCAACTACATATTCCGCATCGTTGAGGTCATTGTCAGTCTCGACATACAGTAGGCCGATCTGCTGCATGTAATGCGAGATTGTTCTGGACTTCGGTATAGCTTTTGCTTTGGTTTGTGCCGCTGTAAGCGTTGCGAGAGTGAGAAACACGACCAGCGCAGTGCTCTTCATGTGATTTGTGAAATCTCCAAGCGGAAGGGGTCTCAAACTGTACCCCACTTCGCCCGATTTCGCAACAGGAGTGCTGCTGCGATTTTGCCTCACTTTCTTACACGATGCACTCTACGAATCGCCTTCGGAGACATGCGGGCTTTCGAATCTGCACTGTGTTTGGCTACTAGGTAATTCAAGATGTTCTCTATCGCTTCAATGGTTGTCTCTCCGTGCATCACTTCGCACATTCTTATCAATCTATTCTTGGAGCCAGGACTCGTTTTGGCCGCAGTGAGAGGGGAACTGGCTAGGTCCCCTCGCACCGCCTAGTGTGCTCAGTTACTCACGATAGCGTCCTTGCATTGTCGTCGCCACACTGCCGCCTAGTCCCCGCAATAACCTTTCTTGCGGGTATGGAATGTCTTTCGCTTGTCAAATCAGTTCTCGTGTTGATGTATATCAGTCGATGTGCTAGTCTTTCGCGCGCTGTGGCATCGTAGGAAAGGTCAAGTTAGTTCAAATCCGCGGCTCTCACTGATAATGCAATCGGGACCATTTCTGCTGTTATGAATCATTGGAGCGATCTTGGGTTACGGTTGATTCGCGCCGCTGGTGCACTAGCCAGTGCTCTCGCGGGACTTGCCGCGCTCTTAACGGATGGTGCCTTTCGAAAGAGAACAAAACCGCTCGGTGGGTGGTGGCAGGATCTCCCTTTAGCACAATACCAATTGACACGTTGGGGAGGCATACTTCTGTCCGTGATCCTGCTTGCTCCAACGGTTCAGTTTTTTGGAGATTGGATGAAGGATGCGAGTGACACCCGGACGCTCAAGAAAACTGCTACTGACATTCGTAAAGACATAACGAAAACGGTGCAGGACGAGAGCCGACTCCAACAAGATGCTGAGAACAAAGTCATTGAAAAAGAAACTTCGCTTGGGAAACAGACGTCTGACATTTTGAACGTCATTAACGGCCAGCTCAGCAAAACCGTTGATGACATTAAGGGCGTCCTCGGGCGCCCCGATATCAAGGGTGAACATTCGTATACAGTCCATGCTCTTAGAGCGGGCCAGCCCGTGCAAATCGAGGTTAATCTGACCAATTACGGCATATTGGACGCCAAGGATCTCAAGTTTTACTACTCGGTGAAGTTGTCGACTCAAGCAGCAACCGTCGGACCGGACCCTTCGGCTGTGGCAAAAATCAGTGATTATCTCAGCAATCAGATCGAAAACGATAAGCCTATGAAGACTCGGGATATCGTTCCTGCAAAAACGAAGTTTCCCCTCACAATTTACAGTGACTTCAGTCTTACCCAGGACCAACTGGAGCGTATTCACGGCGGTTCATCGAGCCTATACATAGGATTGGTCTTTTATTACAAATCGTTCGCCTATTACCAAAATCGAGCAACCGGCCATTACGTCACAGTGTTCTGCATGTACGGCAACGAGGATCTGACGTTGCGTGGTGACTGTAATTTCCCTATCAATAATTTTGGGGATTACGTTGCGAGACCCTGAGCAAATGTCATGAGTGCGGGACGAAAAAAAGCGGGGGGCATCTACCCTGCGTGTCGTTGTCGGTCGTCAAAGTCAAACCTTCTGCGGCATCCTAATGAGTCGGAAATGGGCTGCGAACCAGAGCATAAAATCGACACACGTAATGTAGACGATTTTGTAGCTGCGAAAGCACAGGACTTCAATAGAAATCAACAGACTTCTATAAGGAGGCTGCAACTGATTCAACAGCAATCACTTGGAAGTCCCAGAATTCCACAGATTTCAATACGCTCTAATCTGGTTCGGGACCAGGTGCTCGACCGCATTTTCCCGTCCTGGAACTCCTTTAGATCCAACAACGCAATAACCTCTCCTTGTTGAAACTCGTGGAATCCTATTGATCTTCGAGGCTTTTACAGGCACAAAATCGTCTACAGTACCTAAGCACCTTCCATCATAGCGACGCAACTGACTGATATAAGACGCTCAATTCGTACGCTCCTATGACCGACCACCTGGGGTTACAACAGGTGACCGAATAGGACCGAGAACAATTCCTAAGCACTGATTGGTGAACTCAATGAACGTGTGGAGTAAAAGTGGACCGTAGAGGGCGTTGGCAACAATTGGAAAGCTGGAAACATCGGGTTGAGTTCGTCAAACCAGGACAGTTAGGTCATCCCGCATGAGACGCCCTCGGATTCTTGGCAACTAGCAAGAAGATTTCGTCCAACGGAAGGCAATGTCGATCCTGCGATGGCGGCCGAAATTGCGCGGCAACACCCTAGCAGGAAGCACTTACGAATATATTTTCGCCATTCTGAGGCGCGCGAGGCGGGACGTTTCTTTGCTAAGAGTGATTGGTCCAATATGCTTCGACGGAAAATTTGTGCCGGGTTAAGGGCCCACTGCGGTCGGTGTCGGCATTGGAGGGATGCGGCAATCGCCCTATCGATCTGACGAAAAATGACAAGCCGAGTCCGGACTAAGGTTAGATTACAAATCTTACTCGCGCTTTAACTCGCCTTCCATCTCACCAGTGATGGTCACGAAGCGAATTACGCCGTCGGCACTCTCAAACACCAACCCGGTGCCTTTTCCATTTACCACCGCCGCCATGAGATGACCATACGATTTCGGAATGCCGCCATGCGTCGGAGTTTGATCGTAGCGGTTGAGTTGCCCTTCTTTCATTCCGCTGATGCTGACGAAGCGGATGACACCATCCTTGTCTTCGAAGACAAGCCCGGTACCGATTCGATCGGCGATTGCGGCGACGAGGCGTCCGTATGATTTGGGGACATTACCCTCGGCCGACGTGGCAGCGTGGACGATTTTCGCTGAGGGAAGATGGATTCCGAAGAGGCATCCCGCGACGAATATTAAGACGGCGGAAATCATGACCGAAGATCTTCTTGCAATTTGCATCGTCATTCACGCCTCCTGGAGTTGAATTCTCGATTTACGGGTCCACTTGAATCTTATGCATCATGCCCAAATCCTCATGGAGGAGGATGTGGCAATGGAATAAGAATGTGCCGGCGACGGCAGGGTCACGAAAGTCCATACGAAGCTTGACGCTGTGATAAGGGCCCGTCCCGCTCCAATAGGGAATGGTGACGGTATCGAGCATGTCTGTATCTGGAACGCGCTTGCCATCCACTTCCATTAACTTGAAATGGATTTGGTGAATGTGAAAAGCGTGCGTCTCGAGCGCACGGTTTTCGATCGTCCAGTCCTCAATCGCGCCAATCTTCGTCTTAATCACTGGCTTCTCGTCAGGTTCAAACACTTTTTGCTGTTGCCCGTTGACGGTGATGTAGAACTGAATAGGACCGTTGGTGCCTCCGAATTCCTCGGAGAAAAAAAGTTTGCGCTCGGCGGTTACCTTTACGTCCCCGAGGTCGGACCACTTTAACCTGGGCGCAGTAGCACCGGATGTTCCGTCGGAAGAAATCGATGGAGAATCGTCCGGAAGATTGCCAGCAACCGGCGTGATAACCGCCAGCAGTGCCGAGAGATCGGGGTTGCCGGTCGGGCCGGTGTCGTACGGGCCGATGCTGAACTGTCCGAAGCCGCCAGCGGGCGGACCGGTCACGATAAACTCTGCTCGACCAGCGGGCGGAATGAGGATGGTCTCGACTCTTCGCGGCTGCGCCAGCGGGTAGCCATCGAGCGCGATGAGTTCCAGCTTCTCGGGCTTACCGTTGATCAGTATCTGAAGCGGCATAAAATCCTGAAGAGTGGCGTTGGCCACGCGCCAAAACTGGCGCTCGCCGGGCTTCATGTTGATGAAAGGAGCAGGGCCCTCCGGGAAAAGCGACACCTGATAATTGAGGCTTAACTGATAAGGCCCCGGAATCCACGGCACGAGATATTGTTGGCGGACAATAAACACACGCTCTTTTAAGCCCTTTACCTCGGGCCGTACTTTCTCCATGCCGTTCACGATGAGAGCGCCAGCAGCTCCACCATTGACCTGAAATTCGGTGAAGCCATGCACGTGCGGGTGATACCAGTAAAGACCGGGCGGTGTATCCGCTGGAACCTTAATGTTGAAATTGAAGGCTGGGGCACCCGGTTGGATCAGCGTATCGATAACGTCGTCCTGGTGGCAGGTGGGGGGAATCGGCATTCCATGAAAATGCAGATTGGTCGAGCTGACCGTTGCCATACCGCCGTCACCACAGACTGGACCCGCGGCGGCGTGGTGCATTCGCATTGTCGAAGCCTCTTTGTCTTGGACAATGTCGGCCAAATTGAGTTGCAGCGTGTCCCCGGGATTGAGGCGGAGCGTGGGCGCCTCGACTACACTCTTGGGGGCCTGGTATTGATAGCAGTAATGGGTGTAACCCTGCTCGTCGACAGACTTGCCCAGAGACAAATCAGCTTGCAGCGTGCCGTCCTGGGACCTGATGGTGTAGGGATCCTTCACCAGCGTACCGGATACTGGGCGTGAGGGGCATTGTGCGAATGAGACGATTGAAAAGATACCTACGATGGCCGTAAAGATCAGATATTTTGCAACTCGCCCAATGCTCATAGTCGACTAACCCGCCTCAAACGATTCTCAACTTCTAATTTGGTGCCCCCTAATTTGAACGCGGAGGAAATCTGCCGATGGAAAGCAATCCGCGGCTATAACTGTCTAGGGTGGGGGAACCTGCGGCTTCCTTCAACGTACACTTCGAACCCTCCACGCTCAGGTTCAGGGCCGCGATGTATGAAGGAGCACCGAACTCTGCTACGAAAACGCCCCCGCCGTTGCCGGTAATTTGCTGCAATACCATGCTGCCGAGATAAGACCACGCATGGACGTAACTCTTCAACCTGCCTGAAGTACATCCTCGAGAAATGGCTCCCGTGTTTTTGTTAAAGAACGCCGCGGTAACTACGTCACCTTGCGTGTTGCTGATATAGAGGATCGTTTGATCAGGGCTTAGTAGTACATTGCTCGAACTGATTCCCGAATGGGTTTGATAGGCGACAGTCGAAGTCAACCTCCCCGATGAAATGTCGGACACCTCGACGACATCGGAGGTGGAAGTGTCTCCAAAAATGGCGAAATGGCCATCCTGAGTCACATCGATTCCGTTCGGATAGGTATTACCACCTATTGAGGCGGTTGAATTTTGCTTGTCGCCATTCGACGCAGGCGGTCCGGAGGCGATCGTAAAGGACTCAATTGAACCGTCAGCATAGGATGCAATCAGCATGTTGCCATGAACAGCCATACCATCGATCACTCCGCCGTTCAGGCCGCCGACGGCAACGTCACTTACAAAAGCGAGCGCACAACCACTCTGAACCTGAAAAGTAGCAATCGTACTCGACGTACTGAAACTGGCGTAAACGTATTGTGGGTTCGCTGCGAGGCCGATACCGTTAGCGGAGCCGTCATCAGAAGGTGAGCCGGTGACCGATCCCCCGGCGAACCCGGAGCCGGCCTCAATCCAGAACACGTCATTCGTAAAAGCTTCGGCGGCGAAGATGCACTGGGTATTACCGCTATCGACAGCCACTACTCGGGACATCCCGAATAAGCCGCCACCAATGCCGAGCCCGGGCCCCGGAACTTCCATCGCGAAGGTAAGCGCGCCACCGGAACCGATGGTGTAGAACGACACACCATTAGTAAAGGAGTCGTCGTTTGTGACGAGATAGTCTTGCGCCGGTGCGTTCCCGGTAAGAACCGTGGAGATGTAAAACACTAGCACAAGCAAAGTCCTCATTAGTCTGAAGGAAACTCCGATGCGTCGAAGGCACAATAGGGCAACGGACATAGACTCGGTAGGATTTCTCATAGGAGGACGCCAGTGGCGTCAGGGGACGTGGAGGTTATTGGAACACAGGCGAACCGGGACTTTCAACAAAAAACAAATACTACGTTTCTACTATCT
Organism: uncultured Acidobacteriaceae bacterium; assembly: GCA_963822545.1. Lineage (GTDB taxonomy): Bacteria > Acidobacteriota > Terriglobia > Terriglobales > Acidobacteriaceae > Acidiflorens. The sequence goes on along the minus strand of CAWGIB010000002.1, from coordinate 1,112,698 downwards.
TCAGTAGTTGTGAACCGTGACAACCTCTTGGATGCAATTTCTCACGGATTGCAATTCGAGTGAAATTCGATTACGTTGGCTCGGCACCGTTATCGGTCCGAGCTGCTAACGGTCCGTGGGACTTCGTCGATTGCGGTCATCGCATCGATCGCTTCGCTCCGAAGTCCCACATTCTCCAATGAAAGCCTGCGCAAAACCTGGTCGTGGAACTGGCAAGCCTCAGGGCTGAAATTTCGCTTTTTTTGCGAGCAACATTTCTGCTGCGCACCGAAGCAGAGTGATCTCGCTAACCTTGCTCTTCTTGCCGTCAAGGACTCTTTGCAATTCCTCCCTCAAGTTGAAGTTCTGACGTTCCATATAAGTAACCTCCTCTGCATCGGACTCCTCAGTGTCACCCTCGCCGGGGCTCTTCGACTAGATACCCGCAGTGGAGTTACCGAACGTTACGAAAGAGCCTCAAGAATAGTCTTGGAGATTCGTCAAAGGCGGATGATTTGGGGGTCAGGGACGGGATTTTGGTTCCAAAGACAACGACTTCACATAACTCACGAGCTGCCAGCGCTGCGGTTCTGGGAGCTTTGACCATACAGGCATTCCGCGACGCACTACCCCGTTGGTCAGGATCCAGAAGAGCGTCCCCGGCGTTGCCAGCTGGACTGGAGTAGCAAGCAAGCTCGGAGCTTTCCTTCCCCCTTCTGCCATGTCGCCGTGACACTCGGCACAGTGCAAATGAAATAGCTTTGCTCCGGCGGCTACAGCGTCGGGATTATTTTCCATTGGATTGTGGCGAGCCATGGCTTTCTTCGGGACTTTGGCAAGCTCGGCATAGACAATATCAGCGCTTCTCGAGTGAACAGAGTTTTCATTCTGCGCGGCGAGGAACGGCGTAGCGAATAGAAACAGAGCAGTCGAGGTTGCGAAACGACCTCTTTTCCCAGTCATTTTCTTGGACCTCCAAAAAGATGGCTAATCGTTGCGCCGAATCCGGAGAACTCTCGCGATACACCCCACCGAAGCAGAAAACGATGGCTCTGATCATTCAATCCAAAGCCGGGCGACAATCGTAGCGTCCAGTCGGAGGGCAAGTTCCATGCGACCACGGGTGCCAAGTACTGAGAAGTGTCGTGTAGGCCGAAGCTGTAGCGGTCGCCAAGACCGCCGTACATCTCTAATCCTGCGACGAAATTCTCGGCGCAGAAATTGCACTGTTTTGAGGAAGCGGTCAGAGCGAGCGGGCGACTTGCCCCCATGGCATAACCAAACTCCCACGGGTGCCCGCCGGTCAGATTTTTCCCGGCGAGAGTATTCTCCGCCACGTTCCAACCTTTGAACGTTTTCGAAAGCAACAATTTGAGTTCCAATTCATGATTGTCTTCCTGCCGCGCGAGGCCATTAGGCACAGCGTAGTCCGATTCAACATCATGACCTTCCACTTCTTTCAAGAGCTTGTCAGCAGCGCTGGTTTGCTCATATTCGAGGTAAATGACGGGGTTGATAAAGTGCTCTCGTTGGAGTAGTCGAATTCGATTCTCCCAGCGAAACCCTGTAAACAGTACGCCGTCATTGAAAGTTTCTTGACCGTCTACATAGAGCTCAGTCGTCCACCATGCCGTCGCTCCATACTCGAATTCCGCCCAGAACGAGAGAAAGTCGTTCCCATGTTGCTGCGAACCGAATGTCGAAAAGTATTCCACCTCCAAGTTGCCGGGCTCTTCTAAATAGTGATCGTAAGTGATGATGTACGGGCTCTCCTGCGCATGGCACGTCAAGATCAGGATCGTCATCACAACAATCGTCAGGACCGAACCCCCAAACAATCGTTTGAAGTGAGGTCTGTGTGACGGTCCCAAGAGTATGGTGACGATATATTCCGACTTGCGATGTAGCAACCGAACTCTGCGGTAAATGTCAGTTGCAACTGAGTCGCATCTAGGATACATTCACAAATGATCGAGCAGTTGTTGTCATACCGTCAATAGCTTTCTAAAGATTCCGTTGCAACGTGGTTGCGACCACTTGCGACACCAAAGAGTTCTCTTTATGCCCCTGCCGCAAACGGAAATGCCGGGTCGGTTGCAATCTCATTTTGTTGAGAGGGGAATACGAATGACTCAACAGCGCCGCGCCATTCTGCACGTCATGGAAACGGCCACCAAACACCTGGACGCGGCCCAACTGTTGCGCAGGGCGCAAAAGGTGGACTCCAGCGTTGATCGCAGCACCGTATATCGAACACTGCGACTGCTCAAGCGGCACGGACTGATCGACGAACTCGACCTGATGCATATCAACGGCGAGGGGCACTACTATGAGCGCAAGTTAAACCGGGATCATATCCACATGGCCTGTTTACGTTGCGGCAAGATCTCGGAGTTCGTCAGCGACATCTTCGATAAGTTAAAGGGACAGGTTGAGAAGGATTGCCGCTTTCGCATTGTAGTATCGCGGTTGGAAATCGGCGGTTATTGTTCAGCCTGTTCCAAGTAAATCTCGCGCTGTCCTTCGTCCGAGATCGCCCATCGGCGGAGTCCGTGTGTTCGTGGGTTCGGCCCCAATCAACGGCTGCCTTAAAGATGGAAGACATTGTCAGCGATCGTGGCGCTGACCGATGAGTAGAAAGCCTCGGCTCAGGCTGATGAGTAAATTCGGCAACCTAATCGGTGTAGACGCGCCCCATTCGTACGCTCCTATGACCGACCACCCGGGGTTACACCAGGTGGTCTGACAGAGATTTTGGGGCTTCTCGTCCAGAAAGGCAGTGCGGCCATATTGTAAGTTCCGGCACCACTCTGCCCCCGTGGCAAAAATGCGAGGAGGAACTTGGCGGGAGTGAACAATCGTTACAAAGCTCACTGAAGAAGTTTGTCGAAAAGGACCGCGCTCGAGAAAATTGCTGTTACGAAATCCGAACTCAAGATATCGCGAGTCTGCAAGTTCTCTTTGTTCGTCCTCAAACCGCTGATGTCTCGCGAGTGCCAGTCGGCCGGCCAGACAAGCCATTCATAGCACACTCCTGCGGCTCTCAATTCGAGCCTGACCCTGCGAAAGGCGGGAAGGTACGTCTGTGACTTTTCCTTTTTCGTAAATAACAAAATAAACCAAAGCTGAATGTAAGTTTGCCGAGTATAAGAAGGCTTCCCAATTCCGCCGCGTACCCACTTCGCAAGTTAGCCTATTTGGAGATTACGGGCATGCCTTTCCCCAGCTTCCGAGTGTTCTCTTTCTTCACCTTTTTCCGCGGTACTTCCTTCAAAATCTCTGTCTCCCAACCGAGTGTCTCCATCCTTACCCTAATTCTGTAAACAACATTGGAGGTTGTCTTGCGAAAACTATTTGGTTTGTTGTCCGTGATGTTTCTCTCAGCGTTTGCGGTTGCCCAAACAAACATTCCACAGATCCAGCACGTGATCGTGATCGTTCAGGAAAATCGGACCATCGACAATTTGTTTGGCGGGGATAGCGCGTTGGCGGCCGCTGGTGCGCATCTGCAGGCGACGGGTAGTTGCCATGGTACGTCCATCACACTATCGCCATTCCGATTGGATGCCTGCTTCGACAATTCACACAGCCACACGTCCTGGGAATCTGCCTGGGATAATAATGTAGTGGCTGGCGGCGCAATGGATGGCGATTGCGATGTGCATGCCGGTCTTGAATCCGGCATTGCGCCCACGTGCGCCAGTCAGGTGAGCGCGCTGACATGTCCACCGTCCGGCAGCCAGACGTATTGCACGGGTTACACCTACGTGACAACCGCTGCGGACAGCACAGGGCACGTACTGGTACAGCCGTACTACGACATGGCAGCGAAGTGGGGTTACGCCAATTACATGTTCCAGACCAACCAGGGACCCAGTTTTCCCGCTCATCAATTTCTCTTTTCGGGGACGTCTGCTCCAACGTCGCCGAAAAACGCATATTACAAGTGGTTCGCTGCAGATAACAATGGCGGAAATGGTAACGGGTGCATAGCTAGCGCAGGCTCCGTTGTACAGGAGGTCAATCCCAACAATGGCAATCTATCGCCTGGATACACCCCGAACGTTCCACCTCCCTATAACACGGCCGGATTCCCTTGCTACGACCACAGGACATTGTCGGATGTGCTAGATGGAAGCTCGATTAGCTGGAAGTACTACGCCAATGGAAGCACCGAGGACAAGGTTCCTTTTGATTCACTCTGGACCGCGCCGAATGCGATCGAGCATATTTGCTTGCCGAACTTCGACGATCCTAACACTTGCCTGGGGCCGGACTTCACGACGACCCCTAAAGTAGTCAACGACCTCCAGATTATTGCGGACCTGGGCGCAACTCCAAGCGTATCCGGCTCGAGTTGCAATCTTCCCGCGGTGAGCTGGGTGATTCCAGACGGTAATTGGTCCGATCATCCGGGCAAACAAGGGCACGACGGCGGCCCATCCTGGGTCTCGGCCATCGTCAATGCGGTTGGCGGCTATGACAACAATGGAAATCGCCTGGCAGTCCAATGCGGTTATTGGAGCAACACGGTTGTTTTGGTGACGTGGGACGATTGGGGAGGCTTCTACGAAGACACGAATCCAATCACAGCCATGAGCGTTGGGAATGGTGGATTAGGAGGTTATTCCGGGACCGCGAACGGAACCTATTACGTCTACGGTTTCCGCGTGCCGCTGCTGGTCATTTCCGCATTTGCGACGCCGCATTACATTTCCGGGAGAAATGTCTACCCACCTGCTTGCGTGGGTACGTCTTACTGCCACGACTTCGGCAGTATCCTCAACTTCATCGAGTACGTCTTCGGGAGCGCGGGGAACCATCTTGGTCCGATCAGCGAGGACTCCAGTTGGCAGTATGCCGATACGTTTGTACAGGATCTAGGGACTGTCGGCGCGCCCAGCTATTCGCTCCACGATTTCTTCAATTTCAATGTGGTGAACCCATTCATACCGATTACGAGTGCGAAGTATCCAACGAGCTGCTTTTACAACCCGACAGCTGCCTTGGGCTGTTTCCCCGCATATCCTGCAGAACCGGATAGCGACTAATTAGAATTGCCCGATTGATTGCAACCTCCTGAAGGGCCCTCGCCTCATCTCTAGACGGGGACATTCGGGGATGGGGTCGCCGGGTAGCTTTTTGAGAATGACAGGTATCTTGACCGTTCTTCTGCAAGAGGAGGTGGCAACGGGAAATGAGTGCTTCCCTATAGGGTAGTGATGATCTGCATTGGGAGTGTGACCTCCGGTGTGCGATAAGAACATCTTCAAGGCGATGTGTCTGACCAAGAATCAAAGAAGCCTAAATGGGGCTTCTATCGGAATCTTCCCGATTCATTTCTTTGCAAAGCTGCTCAACGAGTGCCATAAGCTTTGTTGGGTCCGGCTCCGCGATTACTTGCTCCGCTATTCCACGCCACGCGCCGGTTTGTAGGTTAATCATGGGAATCCTCCGGAGGTTGGAACCATACTACGCAGAGGCCACAATCTCCATTTGTTTTAAGATACTTAATTCCGACATCCAGTCCTATGAACCGACCCACTTGATTCTCGGGCCCAGGTGCTTGGCCCGGCCCTATCCGCATGGATATTGAAGTTCTCGACTTCAGCCACATGCTTTCACAGTTACAAAAACGTCTACAGTACGCAATTGCTTTCAAACTGGAAGATTGGAACTGATAGATCTGAAAGAAGTAAGGCAGGCCGTATTGCGAGTCGACCACCGGGGGTTACAGCAGGAGTGTGTGCGACACAAAGTTTGACGGACGGACGACAGCGCCGCTCCGGCGCGCCGAAATCCTGTGGACAATTGCTCAGTTTAGTCGTGTCAAGGCGCAAGTAGCCAAGCATTCAGAACTGCAGAAGGTGGTTGCCCAACCTGGGGTAGGCGCGATAGGTCTGCGGATGAACAGTTCGAAAAGTCGCCTTCATTCCCTCATTACCGAAGTAAGACCTTCGTTGTGATTCCGCTCGCGATCACTCGAAATAGTCGAAACAATGGAATCTGTCGGAGAAGGCGTTTCCCAAGAACGCCAGCACTACATCATCACCTCAGAACATTCCGCCACCAATTGGATCATCATCTTCAATGAACACCGAAAGTAGGCAAAAAGTATGTTCCACAGCAAAGCTGCCACGCTGCTGCTACTTATCACGGCTGTGGGCCATGCGCAGGATACTGCCCCGTCTGAACGTGAACTTATTCAGCAACTTGTTCAGCAGGTAAAGCAACTCGAGGAGAAGGTGACGATCCTCGAGTCGCAGCAACAATCCACTGCCAACCAAAATCCGAGGGCTGCTGCCCCAACAATCGGCGCGCCTCTGCCAGAAGCACAGGAACCTAGTAACGTCGATCCGGAGTCTCTCCCCCAGGAACTCCACGAACTGCACGGCATTCAATGGCGAGGGTTTGGAGAAGTGGACTACAAGGTTCTCAACCAGAGAACTCCCGAATTAGGAACGTACGGTTTTGTACCGGGATCACACGGGAACTTTTACACCGGCGATTTCGATCTATTACTTACTTCGCGTATCAACGACAAGGCGAGCGTGCTTGCGGAAATTGTCTTCGGAGAACAGGATGCGCAGAAGTTTGGCGTAGATCTGGAACGTGTGCTCCTCAAGTACGACTACAACGATCATTTGAAGATGTCATTCGGGCGTTATCAAACCGCAATCGGCTATTACAACACCGCGTTTCACAGTGGCAGCTGGCTGCAGACGGCGGCAGACCGGCCATTGATTATGGAATTTGCGAACGATGGCGGTCCACTGCCTACGCAAGCTGTAGGCGTGTCCGTCACAGGGGAAATACCGTCCGGGAAGTTGGGGCTGAATTACATTGCCGAGTATGGATCGAGCGACACGGTCCGCCCTCGATCTTAATGGCAGATCGGTCGATGATGAGAACAACGGCAACCACATCAATTTCGGGCTGTTTGCGCGACCAAGCTCCCTTCCTGGACTCCAGGTGGGTGGCTCGATTTACCACGACCGGGTCAGCGATACCTCACGGGGAACGAGCCTGCGACTAGGACAGACGATCGGAAACGTACATGTCGTCTATACCGGGCACGGAGTAGAGTTCCTGAACGAAGGCTTTCTCATCCGGTATGACCTCGAGACGAGCCCGATCGTGTACGACATGCCGGCTTTCTATTCGCAAGTCTCGAAGCAATTTGGCCGGGTTCGTCCTTTTTTTCGTTACCAGTACATCAATGCCAATCCAAATAGTTTGCTCGAAGACATCGCTCTCCGGTATGGCCCTTCGTTTGGCGCTCGTTACGAGTTCAACGACAACATAGCGTTCAAAACGCAGTTGGATCACATTGTGCGGAAAGGTCAGCCAGATCTGAACGGACTCCACTTTCAGATGGCGTTCACCTTTTGAAAATGTCAACCATGCACACAAGACTCGCGATCGTTCTCGTTGCGATCTGGATCGTAGGACATGCCACCATTCCCGTGGCCGCGGCGCAGACTACCGATGTGGCAGTTGTGGTGAATGACAAGAATCCGGTGGGGAATCTGAGCGGAACCGAACTTCGCAAGATCCTCTCGGGAGAAAAGCGTTCATGGGCAGGCGGATTGCCCATCAAACTGTTCATTCGTGCTCCCGGAGCACGCGAGCGAATCGTGCTCTTGAACGTGTTGGGCATGTCGGAGAGTCAGTTCAAGCAGTATTGGACCGCCAAGGTGTTTCGTGGCGAGGCGCAATCGGAGCCAGTCGCTCTCTTCTCAAACGGCATGCAGAAAGAGGCCATCTCCGTGTATGCCGGTGCGATCGCCCTCGTCACTCTTCAGGACGTGAAGGCTGGAATGAAGGTAGTCAAGGTGGAAGGCCACAAACCCGGAGAAGAGGGCTACTCGCTGAAGTGAAGAATGCAAAGTTGCTCGGGCGCACATGAGTATAGTCGTTGACATGCAAATGGGATCCCCCAAGGTTCCGGCGCTCGTGTGGGGTCTGCTTTTCACGATAGCAATCGCCGCCGCGTCAGGGCTCTCAATTCGGGACGAGTTTTCTGCCGACCGGATTCGCGAAACTCAGACTACCCTGAACCGCCTTGAAATCCGAGTGCAGGAAGTTCGCGCTCTTGATTGGCTGGCCATTGCTGCTCGAGAAATAACCCCTGAATCAGAATCGCGATTATCAGCGGCCAAGCATGAGTTGAGTTCAACGAATCAACTCGTGCGGCTGCAGAGCCACGACACACTTGTCGAGCAATTCGACTCGGCCACCAACAATTTCATTCAGGTCGCCGACCATCAGTTACAACTCATCCGATCAGGTAATTTCGACGAAGCCCAGCGGGTGGATTTCCAGGAAATCAGTCCACAATTCGACGAGCTTCAGCACCTGATACGTGAATCGAGTGACGATGCCAATAAGTTGGCTCAGAGTGCTACCACCAGGTGTCAGATCGAGCGCGGAATCGCTGGACTTCTGGCAGCAGCCTTTATTGTCTTCTCGTTCCTGCGCGGGCAACGTCAAAAGCAGTTGGTGTTGGCCAAGCAAGCGGTTCTTGAACAGAGTGAGAAGCGCTTCAGGGCGCTAACGGAAAAATCGAATGACATTGTTTGTATTACCGATATTGCGGGAGTCATCACTTACATAACGCCGTCGATTGAGACGGTGCTTGCGGTTCGAACCGACACTCTTGCAGGACAGAATCTGTCTGATCGGGTGCATCCCGACGATGTTCCGAAGCTAAGAAGCGCGATGGGCGTTGTCGAAGGTGAAAGCGGAGCTTTTGAGATTCGACTGCAACACTCCGACAAAGGATGGCTGTACTTCGAGTGCGCCATCCGGAACCTTCTGAAAGTCGAAAACATCAAGGGGCTCGTACTCAATGCGCGGGAGATAACGGAGCGAAAAAAGGCCGAGGAACGACTATTGTTTACTGCCAGCCACGACCAACTCACTGGCCTGCCCAATCGCGCGGTTTTTCTGGACCGGCTGGAGACTCTGATTGATCGGATACGCCGCCATGGGCAGCAGTCGGCTGCTGTTCTCTTCGTGGACGTCGATGATTTTAAGGTCGTCAATGACTGCCTGGGCCACGCTACTGGCGACGAATTAATTGTCGAGGTTGGCAATCGGCTCAAGTCATGTATGCGTAGTGACGGTACGGTCGCTAGGATGGAGGGCGACGAATTTACTGTGCTTCTGGAGGATATCAGCGACCCCAGCGATGCCATTCGAGTGGCTCAGCGTATTCACGCGGCAGCTGCCGCCCCGTTCCTGCTGACGGGCCAGGAGGTAAGCAAAGGGGTCTCAATCGGCATCGCCCTGACTTCGAAAGACACATCTGCAGAAAAGCTCGTACAGAATGCCGACATCGCCATGTATCGCGCGAAGTCCAAAGGCAAGGGACGCAGTGAATTGTTTGACGCTGCTATGCACGAGCAGGTCATGGATCAACTCCAACTGGAAGGGCGGTTGCGTCGAGCTCTCCAGAACAACGAACTGAAACTTCACTATCAGCCGATCGTCACCATTCGAACGGGACTAATCGAAGGGTTCGAGGCACTGCTAAGATGGCAACCGGCGAATTCGGAGCTAGTGTCACCCTGTGTCTTCATCCCGATCGCCGAGCAATCTGGCCTGATAGTGCCGATCAGCAGTTGGGTTCTGACGACTGGTTGTCTAGAGGCGGTGTCCTGGCATCGACAGCATCCCGGCGAGCCGCGCCTATATGTAAGCCTCAATGTCAGCGCTCGACATTTTTGCCATCCAGCCTTTATTGGACATGTAAAGGATGCGCTTGAGATAAGTGCCATTCCACCCGAGTGCGTGAAGATTGAGTTAACGGAAAGCGTGACAATGAACGATGCCCCGAGCACGGAAAAAACGATGTCGCAGTTACATGCCATGGGAATAAGGCTCAGCATCGATGACTTTGGCACCGGATATTCTTCACTCAGTTATCTGCAGCGATTTCCCGTCGACACGTTGAAAATAGATCAGTCCTTCGTAGCGGCCATGCAAACAGAGCGCGGAAGTGATGCCATTGTGAGTACTGTTGTGAAGCTCGGCCACAATTTAAGATTGCAAGTTGTGGCTGAAGGGATCGAGACCCTCGTTCAACTCGAAAAGCTGAAGTCAATTGGTTGTGACGCCGGCCAGGGATATTTCTTTTCCAGACCTGTGCCTTCAGAGGCCGTTCATGAACTTGTTAACTCGAATCGCAGACAAGCCGAGAGTGTTGGGGAATTCGCCGTGTCTGCCAGTATTTAGCAATTGAATCGTTTAGACTGATGGGGGGTTCACATAGTTACATGCCATGTTGTTACGCCGGACAGTGAAAATTCAAACACAAGATGTCCGGCGGCGTAGCGTTTGCAGACGCATCCCGGAGTGGGGTCACTGACGGCGTTGGCGGTCATCCCCCCATGCCGGCTACAGAGAGCTCCTCATCGTTGGCCATGAAGGACGGAACATATCAATCGGCGAACGGTGTCGTGGTCATCTACCGCCAGAATGCGTATTGTGGGCCTCTTGTCCACTAGCGCGAAAATGAAAACCACGTTACTCAATACCAGACGCTGTCCGCCCCTCGATATACAGTCCACTCAAGTATCTTCGGCGAATGACAGATCTTTACCGCGGTTGTTCGAAAGCGGTCCCTTTTGATTCTTGGAGCTAACATTCTCAGGACCAGTTACCAGTAGAGTCGCGGTGACCACCGTTCCACTCCCGTCGGATTGTATCTCCAACGCACCTCCGAGCTGCCGAAGCCGTTCTCTCATACCGCGGAATCCCACCCCGCCCCGTCCCGGCCGAGCACAAGCTCTCAAAGGTTGCTTCTTAGTTCTTTGAAAGCCAATAGTTTCGTAGGTCTCATCCTTGGCCTATCCCTCATGGCGCAGTGAGATGCTCCACGACGGTACGATGCGCACATCCACATTTCGCAGATTCCGGTCCCGTGACGCTAACGGTGCGCACGTCCTGCGATTAGCAGGAACGGGCTGGGCGTGGAGGCTAGAGAAACGTAACTTCCGTAACCTACGAGAGTCGATTGCGCAGTTTTAGAATCGTACGGTGCCACCAGAATTGCCTCACCTGTCAAAAATCTGGATCCGCACGCTCGTCGTGCTCACGGCGGTGCAGGCGGTGGCGTTCGCTCTACTCCCGCGCGGTTTTGTTCGGGCCGCTTTTAGCGACATTATCTGCGCTCTCATGATGCTTTCCGTGCTGATGGTCACCAGCTTGAACGGTATATCAAGCAAGGGGCGGATGCGCATGTTTTGGATACTTCAAGCCACTGGGTGGGGACTCTGGCTGACGGACCAGCTGCTATGGATTGTCTTCGATCTTGTACTGCAGAAAAAGATGCCGGTGATGTTTTCCGCCGATGCGCTCTTATTCATTTCGGGTGTTCCAATCTTAGCTAGCCTATTGCTTCGGCCGCATCTTCAGCCATCGGTGCGCAGTGCTCGATTGGGCGCCCTGGATTTTTCGCTTCTACTGTTGTGGTGGCTTTATCTTTACGTGTTCTACGTGATTTGCTGGCAATACATCTCTCGTGATCTGGCGCACTACGATAGAAACTACGATTTGCTTAATGCGGGAGAGGCGCTCGTGCTTGCATTTGTTTTGGTAGTGTTGTGGTACCAAGCCTCAGGGCCGTGGAGGAAGTTTTACGGCTATTTTCTTGGAGCGGTGTTATTTAACAGCTTGGCGTTCTACCTCCTGAATCGCGAACTCAACCAAGGAGTGTATTACACGGGTAGCTGGTATGACCTTCCCTATTCAGCATCGTTTGCGGCGTTCACCGGAGTTGCCCTGGCCGGACAAGGAGTTTCGCCCACGACAGAAACCCCCGCAGATGAAACCTACGCTTCCTGGATAACAACGCTCGCCATGGTCGCGGTGTTGTCGCTGCCGGTAATGGCTGGCTCCGCTCTCTTGGGCCACGACACTCCTGCTTCAGTTGTGCGTTTTCGTGTATTAGTAACGCTCGGCACAATGTTCGCGATGGTGTTTCTCATCTTTTTCAAGCATTACCGCTTGAATGAGGAATTGAAGCGTACCAATAACGTGCTGCAGGAAGCTTCTCTGACTGATCCTTTGACCGGGCTCCGCAACCGCCGATACTTCCTGGAAACTATCGAAGGAGACGTCGACCATGTGTTGCGGTCATATGCGGACAATCGTGATCAACGAACGCGAGACTTAGTCTTTTACCTGATTGACGCGGACAATTTCAAAGAAGTAAATGACCACTATGGACACGATGTTGGTGACAGAGTGCTGGTAGAAATGGCACGCAGGATCAGCTCGGCCATCCGGCACTCGGATGTTTTGGTGCGATGGGGCGGTGAAGAATTTTTAATTCTGTCGCGTTATACGGATCGCGGGGAGGCTCAAACCGTCAGCGCGCGAGTGCTCGCTGCGGTCAGCGATACTCCTTTCGCGCTTGCAAATCCGGATGAATCGATTTGGAGAACCTGCTCGATTGGCTGGGCTGCATTTCCATGGCTTTCCGAACATCCCGAAATGATCAATTACGAAAAAGTCCTCAATTTCGCCGATCGTGCCCTTGCAGAGGCTAAGAGGGCCGGGAAGAACCGGGCTGTGGGTTTGTTACCTGCGACCGATTCACTTGTTCCGACAGTGAAGTGAGATCGTATACGCAGGCTACATAACCGCCGATGCTCTGCCAATCGTCGCTACAACATACCAGCAGCAAATAAAATCTGCATCGCATAGACGACCAAACGGAAGTTACCCGAGCTGCCATTCCGAGGACTGGCTGCCTGAGAATTTACTCGTCAGGCGTCGGGCGAAATCGGGCTGGCTCGTGCATTCCATACTGCGGATCGGTTCTTTTTGAGAGTTGCTTGGTTAGACGCCCTTTCCGTTTTTCCTCAACGAAGGCAAGCGATACGGCTTCAACTCGCTGGTTTGAATTGTTGTTTCCGCACCGTCGTTTCCGTCCCTTGTCATCGGTAACGTCCTTCTTGGCAATCTTCTTCACAAGCTCTACCGGAATCTGGTCGAAATGTGTCTTGGAGTTCTGCATAGCGGTTACTCCCTCTTCTGATCTTTCAAAAGTAGCAGGCGCGAGGTTGTACGGGTCATATTGTTAGGGAAACGGATTTTCACTCAGACGCCGACAAGCCATTGGAACAACGAGATTTGGTCCGGGATCGGTTTTAGGGCAAGTGCTCGTAGCAGGTGCCTATCGTGGCTGCATTTAATTTCTCTTGACGCACTGCAACCTTGAAATTACGATTACGAGACGTTACGTTTACGCGTGGGTCAAACGCAAGGAGTTGATCATGAGCCTGCGAGCCATGAATTTCAAAACGATGTCGCAAAAGGATGTCCCGCAAGGTCGAAGTGGCAAGCACAAACAGATCGTCACCAAAATTCTCGCTGATCTCGATCAACTAAAAGAGGGCGTTGCACTCAAGGTGCCCTTGGCTGAACTGGCGGAAGGCAAGGAAAGGGTTCGTGCAGCGTTGAATCGCGCAACCCGCAAAGGGGGTCGTAACGTTGCGACCGCTACTGACGACAAGTACCTATACGTCTGGAACCAAAACCAGTAGGCAGCATCACTGAACTGATCTCTGTCGGCAACGAACAGACGCGCGGTATAGGAGACAACTGATGGCAATGAGCGAGCAGTCGATCCATTTTGCTAACGCGACGCTCGGAACCGAGCGTCACATCTGCGCTTTCTTTCACTCCTCGGATGAAGAGTACCGGGTACTCCTCCCATTCATTCGCGAAGGAATCGAACGTGGGGAGAAGGCTTTTCACATCGTGGATCCGCGCACCATGGAAGACCATTTTCGCCGCTTGCGAGAGGCAGGAATCGAAACTGAAGCGGCGGGTCAGCGGGGACAGTTGGTCGTGAAACGCTGGCAAGATGCTTATTTGCGCGACGGTCATTTTGATCAAGACCGTATGTTGTCCCTCATCGAAGAAGTTCTGTCTGGAGGGCCTAGAGAGGGCTTTCCGCTTACCCGGCTTGTTGCCCATATGGACTGGGCGCTCGAAGACTTCCCAGGCGTCAATGATCTGGTTGAATACGAAACGCGGCTGAATTTCATCTTGCCCAAGTACAAAGACCCAGTTATATGAACCTATGACTGCGCCAAGTTTGGCGCCGGCATTGCAATGGATATTCTGAGGACGCACCCGATGGTGATCCTTGGAGGCGTACTCCAGAAGAACCCGTTCTTCGTGCCCCCAGCGGAGTTCCTGGCGGAACTACGGGAACGTGGAGCCTATGGCTCGCGCCCGACGGCAGCATAAACGAGATGGAAAACGGTGAGAAGGAAATCCGGGAACTGCGGCGCCTGCTTCGCGATCTTGTGGCCTTAGCCACGACGCCTGCGGGGTGGGTGGGACGCGACCGAGAGCAGATTGTCGAAAGTGCCGCCGATGTCCTTCTGCATACCTTACGAGCTGACGCGGTATACATCTGTCTGCAGTCACCAAGAACGATCGAGGTGGTTCGTAGTCCTCGGCATCCTGGATTTAGCGATGAGGTCAGACGCCTGTGGCCGCACCCTGTGACAGCTAGCCTGCACATTGACACGCTTACCGGTTCCACATGGCCGAGCTCGTTAAGGGTCGCAATGCAACCTATCGGCATCTCGGGGGACGGATGGTTTCATCGTCGTCGGCTGTGCGAACTCTGCGTTCCCAAATGAAGGGGAGGCCTTACTACTATCTGTAGCGGCGAACCAAGCTGCGGTGGCGCTGGAAGCAGCTCTCTTGCGAACGGAAGCAGAGTTGGTGGAACGCAAGCTCAGATCGGCAGCTGAGTCCGAGCGGAGCCGTTTGCATGACCTGTTTATGCAAGCGCCAGCCGCGATCGGCTTCCTCAGTGGTCCCGGGCACCGCTTTACATTTGTCAATCTCGACTACGTGAAGCTGACGGGACGCAAACGAGCCGAAGATTTTGTTGGTAAAACGGTGCGCGAAGCGTTCCCCGAACTCGAAGGTCAAGGTCTACTTGAATTACTCGATGGGGTTTATAAAACCGGGGTTCCTTACATTGGCACGGCTAGAAAGGTGATTCTGAATCGAGGTGCCGACGGCCAGGCCGAGGACACCTATTTCGACTTCATATATCAGCCCATGCGGGATGCTGCCGGACAGGTCGAGGGAGTTTTAATTCACGCGAATGACGTCACAGAGCAAGTGCTGGCGAGGCAAGAGATCGAAAGGCGTGAGCAGCAGTTCCGCACGCTGGCGGAGTCAATCCCTCAACTGGTGTGGATGGCAGAGTCCGACGGCTACATCTTTTGGTACAACCAGCGCTGGTACGACTACACCGGCACCACTCCTGAACAAATGGAAGGGTGGGGCTGGCAAACGGTACATGACCCCGAGGTTCTGCCGAAAGTTCTCGAGGGATGGAAGCACTCGATCGCAAAGGGCGAACCGTTTGAAATGGTGTTTCCACTACGCGGAGCCGATGGCGTGTTTCGGGATTTTTTAACCAGGGTCCATCCCTGTAAAGGACGAGAATGGCGCCGTAACCCGCTGGTTTGGAACCAATACCGATGTTACGGCCCAGCGAAAAGCGGAATTGGCAGTGCGCGAAAGTGAACGGCGCTTCCGGGAGATGATTGATGCTCTACCAGCGGCCATCTATACCACGGATGCGGAAGGGCGATTAACTCACTTCAATCCCGCGGCGGTCGAATTTTCCGGCAGAACGCCAGAACTCGGGACGGATCGGTGGTGTGTCAGTTGGAAGCTTTACTACCCAGATGGCCGGCCAATGCCACATGATGAATGTCCGATGGCCCTCGCCTTGAAGGAAGGCCGCATCATCGAAGGAGTCGAGGCCATTGCAGAACGGCCTGACGGAACCCGCCGGTGGTTTATTCCATATCCCACTCCGATCAGGGATAGCCAGGGCAGAATTATTGGCGGCATTAACATGCTGCTGGATATTACCGAACGCAAACAGGCGGAAGAGGCGACGGCCCACTTAGCCGCCATAGTTGCTTCCTCCGACGACGCCATCATCAGCAAGAACCTCGATGGCATCATCCAAAGCTGGAATAAGAGTGCAGCGCACATGTTCGGCTATACCGCCCAGGAGGCAGTCGGAAAACACATTACTCTCATCGTTCCCGAGGATCGCTGGGACGAGGAAAAGAACATCCTCGCACGGTTGCGACAGGGAGAGAGAATCGACCATTTTCAAACGATCCGCTGTCGTAAAGACGGCAGCACGTTCGATCTCTCCCTGACCATCTCGCCCGTCAAAAATTCCGCAGGGCGAGTGATTGGCGCTTCCAATGTGGCGCGCGATATAACCCATCTGAAGCGAATCGAGCGGGCTTTGCGCGACAGCGAGGAGCGTTTCCGCGCAATAGTCGAAACCACACCCGAGTGTGTAAAAGTGGTCGCTCCCGATGGTACTTTGCAGCACATGAACTCAGCAGGCCTGGCCATGGTCGGGGCAGAGCTCGCGGAAACGGTAGTCGGCAAGAGTATCTATGATTTGATTGCTCCTGAAGACCGAGAGAAGTTCCGAGCCTTCAACGAACGCATCTGCCGCGGTAACAAAGGCGCACTAGAGTTCGACATGATCGGGCTGAACGGCAGGCGGCATCACATGGAGACACATGCCGCGCCGTTGCACAATCCGGATGGCCGCCTCGTGCAGCTGGCGATCACACACGACGTCACGGAACGCAAGCGGGCGGAGCTCGCTTTGCGCGAAAGCGAACAGCGCTACCGCGCAGTCACGGATGGCTCGCCAATAATGGTGTGGATGGCGGGACTAGACAAGCTTTGTTATTACTTCAACAAAGGGTGGTTGGCTTTCGTCGGCCGCACGCTGGAGCAGGAAGCCGGGAATGGCTGGGCCGAGAATGTCCATCCCGAAGACTTTGATCGCTGTCTGCAGATCTATGTCAAGAACTTCGATGCTCGTCAGCCATTTGAGATGGAGTACCGGCTGCGACATCACACCGGCGAATACCGTTGGATTATTGACCACGGCACCCCTCGTTACGCGGCAGACGGAACTTTTGAAGGGTATGTAGGCGGATGTCTAGACATTCATGAACAAAAAGAGGCGGCGGAGAAGGCTCGGCGCGCTGACGTAAGCTTGCAGCTGATGAAAATTCAGGATGAGGAGCGGCGTCGTATCGCGCGCGAGTTGCATGATAGCGCAGGTCAGACCTTAACAGTGCTTGCTATGAGCCTCGCCCAGCTTGCTCAGAAGACTGGCCGACGTTCGCCCGAAATTGCGACTGACGTCGAAAACATTCACGAGACGGTTCAACTACTTCACCGTGAAATACGCACGGCTTCGTACTTGTTGCACCCCCCGCTGCTGGATGAAAATGGTCTGTCTTCTGCCATCAACTGGTACGTGGACGGACTTCGCGAACGCAGCGACTTGGACATTCGTTTAGAGATCACGGACGATTTTGGGAGATTGCCGCGAGATTTGGAACTGGTCATCTTCCGTTTGGTGCAGGAATGCTTGACGAACGTCCATCGACATTCCCACAGCAAGACGGCTTTGATCCGAATCGCACGAGAGTCGAGCCAAATCACTTTAGACATCCGGGACGAAGGCAAAGGTATCTCGACAGAACGTTTAGCTGAGATTCGGTCGGGGCGCTCAGGAGTCGGAATCAGAGGAATGCAAGAAAGGCTGCGTCAGTTCGAGGGCACGATGAATATCGAGTCCGGGAGTTCTGGAACGCATATATTCGTGACGATCCCAATTCCCAAAACAAAACCCTCGGAAGAACGGACTGAGCCTTTGCAAACCGCTGTGTGAAGAGTGCCCTCTCCGAACTTCCTTCAAGGGTGTTTATCGAAGATGCCTCGGATTGGCTTTATAAGGTCTACGACCATTCAAACTAATATTTGCACCTACGATTTCTTAATAGTTGGCGAATATCGATGCGTCAGACCCGCTAGGCTGGGCAGCGGTCTGGGCATGTCCTGTCGATTGTTTCCTGGGTGACAATCGTACGTTCACAGCGTTCCTTGGCGAGGGTGTCACTTCCAGAATTAGTGGCAGTGTCCGACTCCTGCTTCCGGCGACTGTACCGATAAGCGATAAGGTTTATTCAAATCTAATCACTTCGAGATTTAGACCGTATAGAGAATGTCTTTAAATGCCGTTTGCCAGTCTGTACGTTGTTTACTGTATTGATGCCACTTGGTAATAGGCGCATGATTGAGGGGCGCAGTGGTCATGTGTCACTGATAATCGTCGCCTGGCGCGATGCAACCCGCGTGTCCAAGCGGTTGCCTGATTGAGACGGAGTCCCTCCGTGGCAGTCCGCCCAGGCAGCGAACAATCTCAAAATCTTGTACAGTGTTTGTTTTTTGGAAGTTTAGCACCCCCAATTAGCGCGGGATCCTTCGTACCGGAATACTCAACGGATAACGAGGTTCTGCGCGCAGTTCCCAAAGTGTCCGTCCTGACAAGAAATAACGTGAAGATCTCAGGCGAGGGCATTCAGCCCCTCGTTTTTGCTCATGGGTACGGCTGCGATCAAAATATGTGGAGGCTTGTCGTCCCGGCATTTCAAAAGGACTACAAAATAGTACTTTTTGACCATGTCGGCGCTGGGAACTCAGATCTCAGCGCGTTCGACTGCGACAAATACTCCACGTTGGAAGGATATGCCTCGGATGTCTTAGAGATTTGCGCCGAGCTGAATTTGACCCATGCCGTGTTTGTTGGCCATTCGGTTAGCGCCATGATCGGCATGCTTGCTGCCATCCGTGAGCCAGACCGATTCGACAGGCTGATCCTTGTTGGGCCTTCACCATGCTACCTGAATGATGGCGATTACCATGGCGGCTTCAGCAAAAGCGATATCGACGGTCTGTTGGATTTTCTGGACCGCAACTACTTGGGCTGGTCGGCCGCAATGGCACCAGTCATTATGGGGAACCCCGAACGTCCCGAGCTTTCAACGGAACTGGTTAATAGTTTCTGCCGCACCGATCCCGAGATAGCCAAACATTTTGCTCACGTGACATTTTTCTCAGACAATCGCGCGGATCTACCTCAAGTGTCGACGCCTTCGCTTATTCTGCAGTGCTCCGAGGATTCGATTGCCCCGCTATCCGTAGGACACTATGTTCACGATCATTTGGAGAACAGTTCTTTCGTGTTGATGCAAGCGACGGGTCACTGCCCTCATCTGAGCGCCCCCGAGGAGACGACATTTGCCATGAAACAATATTTGGGGACGTAGTGCTATGCCGTTCGCAAGAATACACACACACCCGGTCGACGAGAATACACAAGAGATGTACGAAACCGCGCCCTGCGGTTACCTCTCGACGCTTCGCGACGGGACCATCGTGAAAGTGAATAGGACCCTTCTCGACTGGACCGGTTACGGGCGCGAGGAGCTCGTGTCAACGAAACGGCTGCAAGATTTGTTGACTGTGCCTGGAAAGATCTTCTACGAAACGCAATTTGCCCCGTTGCTCGACATGCAGGGATTCATCAAGGAAGTTGCCCTGGATCTCGTTTGCAAGGGACGGGAACCGTTGTCGGTTTTGGTTAATTCTTCCAAACAGGAAGGCCAAGGCAGCAGCCCGACTTTGATCCATAGTGCCTTTTTTGATGCGACAGACCGCATCCGCTATGAGGTCGATTTGTTGCTGGCCAGAAGAGAGCTCGAAGCAGAAGTTAAAAAGCGAACAGCAGCGCTAGAGTCCGAAGTGCTGGAGAGGAAACGTGCCGAAGACGATCTTAGGGAACTCACGTCGCAACTGCTGAGCCTTCGTGACGAGGAGCGCAGGCGACTGGCGCGCGAGTTGCACGACAGTGTGGGTCAAATGCTAGCGGCTATGAACATGAACCAAGCCTTGATTCAGGCCGAGTCCACGAAGCTTACCCCTCGCGCAATCACCGCGGTGTCGGAGAATGCGCGCTGGATTTCTGAAATCAGCTCTGAAATTCGAACGATTTCACATCTTCTCCATCCGCCTCTGCTAGATGAAGTAGGGCTGACGTCCGCTCTTACCTGGTACGTCGATGGTCTCGCGGAACGTGCCGGTATGAAGATCAATCTGAAAATCTCTTCCGAGATTGGCCGGCTGCCTCCGGAACGGGAATTGGCGATTTTCCGTGTCGTCCAAGAATGCCTGACCAACGTCCATCGTCATTCGGGAAGTAAGACCGCGGCAGTGCGAGTGCTGGCCTCGGCGGAGAGCATTCGGATCGAAGTGGAGGACCAAGGTAAGGGAATTTGCACTGAAAAGCTGGATCAGTTAAGGTCGGCCGGTACCGGCGTTGGTATTCGAGGAATGAGGGAAAGAACAAGACAATTTGGCGGGAATCTCGACATTATCTCTAATCAGTGTGGCACTTTAATCGTTACGACTTTTCCAAAGTCGATCTCCCATTAAGCTTCCCCTGAATATAGTCAGAACTTGCGCACTGTTTAGGGCACTCGACGCAGGGCGTGCACCCAACCATGCCCTTTTAGCTTTCACTGCTTTTTTTCAAGGATCACTAATATTCAGGCCTCAGTTTTCCTTTTCGCAGACCGATCAATCATAACATCAAACTTGCTTTTTAAGCTTCAAGCGGCCTACCGGGCAGGTGGCGAGGTTTCTATCGTCACCGTTCCATTGTTACTGGGGAGGAGCAAAGAAGCCACGATGCCATTGCCTTTACTGTCGGAAAGCCCCAATCTAAACCTGGTTGCGGCCTCTTGATGATTTTCTGCGGCGCGTTGGTATTTCCTCCTTCGCAAGTTCTACTCGCCAGATAAGTTTCGTTGAGTAACGAAAAGGGGAATGATTGATTCGCAGAAAAGAATTACGTGAGTTCGTCCTGCAGGTGGGATCTTCGCGACAATTGACTTTGGCGCAGATTCCGGCAGTAGTAATTGCAACGTGTCGTTAACCCGTGCAGCGGCCGTTCGGCACGTTCCGCTCGGTCTCAAACTATTAGCTAGTTTCAAACAGCCGAAGTATGCCATAGCTGAGCTAGTGTCATTGATGGCAATTCTTGTCCTTCTCAGACACGTTGCATGCCGACGGGTGCACCGCCGATCGAGTGAGCGAGAGGAATTGCTCGAGCTGATCACAGCGCACGTGGCCGACATGATCGCGCGCGTCGACATCGATGGCAACCGCCTTTATAACAGTCCGTACCTACGAAACGAATCTGGGCTATTCGCCGGAAGAATTGAAAGGCTCGTGGGCCTTCGAACAAATCCATGTCGAAGACCGAGAACGAGTAATGAGCGCAGCCGAGGAAGCACGCCGGTCCGGGACCGGGCGGAGAATGGGATACCGAGTGCGCCCCAAGAACGGCGGTTGGCGAATCCCGGAGTCGACGGCCAGCCCAATTCGCAATCAGAACAATGAAATCGACAAGTTTGTCATAGTGAATCGCGACATCACCGACCGTAAAGAAGTCGAACAGAAGCTTCAACACAGCGTAACTCGCGACTCGCTGACTGATTTGCCCAATCGCCATTCGTTCATCGAATGTCTGCAACGTGCGTTTGATCGCGCAAGAAAAGCTCCCAACTACAAGTTCGCTGTTCTTTTTGTCGACATCGACGCATTCAAGTCCATCAATGACCCCATGGGTCACGATGTCGGAGACCAGATCATCGTTGTAATCGCCCGCCGACTCGGCAGGTCCCTTCGGTTTGACGATACGGTATCGCGTAATGCCAGAACAGATTCTGTCAGTGCCTTCGAGAGCCACTCTGGCGCATTAGCCCGGCTCGGAGGCGACGAATTTACGATTCTCGCAGGCGGTATCGATCATCCAGGCGATGCCCTGCGTGTGGCGAACCGGATTCAGACAGAACTTTCTGTTCCAAGTCATGTTGAGCGGACACGAATTCTTCCCTTCGGCAAGTATCGGAATTTCTGTGAGCATGACGTCTCATAACAGCGCTGCGGACATGCTGCGCGATGCCGGCACAACCATGTATCGGGCAAAAGCTCTGGGCAAAGGACGATGTGAGATTTTTGACGGTGCGATGCATACGCAAGCGGTCAAACGCCTTAAGGTGGAGACGGACTTACGTAAAGCTCTGGATCGGCATGAACTGGAAGTCTATTACCAGCCCATCGTGCGACTTCAAACCGAAGAAATCATGGGATTTGAAGCACTCGTGCGTTGGAACCATCCACAAGATGGCTTGCTACTGCCCGACAGCTTCATTCCGGTGGCGGAGCAAACCGGACTGATTCAACGCCATCGACAACTGGGTACTGAGAGAAAGCTGCCGTGCGATGTGCGCCTGGCATGCGCAACAGCCTTCTTCAGAAACTCCGTTAACGCTTACGGTTAATGTCTCCGCCAAGCAATTAAATAACACAGGTCTGCCAAAGGAAATCGATAACGTATGTGAAGATTGCGGAATCACCCAGCATAGCCTTCAGCTGGAAGTAACAGAATCAATCGCGATGAACGACCCGAAGAAGGCGTACATGATTCTTTCCGCACTGAAACACCTAGGAGTCCGCATCAGCATCGATGATTTCGGCACAGGTTATTCCTCTCTCAGTCGTCTACGTCAATTCCCCGCGGACTCTCTGAAGGTCGACCGCTCGTTCGTTGCTCGAATTGGGGAAGGAAATAGCGAAGACTGCGAGATCATCCGCCTTATTGTCATGCTGGCTCACACTTTACATTTGCAAGTGATTGCCGAAGGAATTGAGACCAAAGAACAATTGGATTTTCTGGTCGAAGTCGGTTGCGACCTGGGCCAGGGATATCTGTTTTCCCGTCCGATAGATCACCGCAGGGCCGCAAACCTTATGGAACAAACTCCCCTCTACAGTATCCACCCGATTCTTTCCGCGGCTGGCGATGGAATAGAAAAGTCTGGTCCAATGTCACTTCAGGAGCCACGAACCCAGGTGAAGCACAGAGAACTTCGTTGGAATCCCTATACGCAGGAGTGGTTCTGCGTTGTGTGCGGTCGGACTTCTGACCACAGGAGTCTGGAAGATGCCCGTGCGGAGATGGAAGAGCATGACTGCCAATTGCCAGCAAGAGACGTTCGGAGATGATCCTCTATACGCAATGCTCGAAATCAATGCACGAACCCGAGAACCGATAGAACAACGACGAGTCCAAACACGACGGGATATGGCGGGGAAAGCGGACGCGATTACTTTGCAACGTGCTGTCGAAAAACTTGTGCGATTCGGTCAGCAGATCGGTGTATCTCCGGAGGAAATGATCTCGCCTCTCGATTCCGGAATTAGGGTTGCCGACCTGCTGGCATTCTTGGCAACAAAGAGGGTTGGGGTGCGTAGTATAGACCCGCGATCGCATTGCGTCTTCGGCATCGAAATTCAGTCCGATGACCCGTCTTCGGGCACTTCGATCCCAACGGGGAAGCGGAACAGTGGAACGGATCAAGGGCACCGTCAAGTGGTTCAATAATGCAAAGGGTTATGGTTTCCTTGATCGCGAAGATGGGTCGGATGTGTTCATTCACTACAGCGCAATCGCTACAGAAGGCTACAAGAGCTTGCAAGAAGGCGACAAGGTTGACTTTGAAATTGTTCAGGGAGCGAAAGGGCTGCAAGCAGCCAACGTAAAGAAGCTGACATGAATGCAAAAACAAAATCGATTCATCCCAGCCAGGGGAAGGAGCGAAGAACTTCTGCTGCCGATCATCACTCGGGCGTCGGACCAAACTGACTCGGAGATGGCAAACTGGAATGATCACTAGAGTCGAAATTTCGTCCGTCTCGCTCTTTTAGCAAACCGCACTTGCCAGTTCGACCTCCGCAGGGCTGGGCATTGGCACGTACGGCGACTCCACCCGATAATGCACACCTGCCGCACAAACTTTGCAACCATGAACGAATCAAGCAGCTGCTTGTGGATTGACATCCCTAGCAATAAAGCAAATGTAGAAATCGTCAAAATGGGAATTCTGCCTCATCGTACTCGGAGTCTGTGGGCAATTTCCTTATGTTAAGTCCTAGCCGTCTTCAGTAAATTTGACTCACAGCCATTCAGCCATTCTTGAGGCTGAATCTTTAACTCCTCCCCAAGCCCTGTAAACTCAATGCCATACCGAGACCGAGGTCGCTCGTTCGCACCTTAGAATCGCAGGTAATCCGCCTGTCCTCGAAACAAAAGCTTATGAGAAACTTTGTTCCGATCGGCGCCGTAGCCATGATCTGCAGGTAACACCCATTCCCGCAAACATCGGTGGCCGACACTCTCATCGGCACCCCAGAATGTTCGCTTCTCAGCTCCAGCGCTAGATTGACGCGATGCCGATAATATCGTCGCCGGTCTTGATCGACCACTTTTAGTTTACAAATATCAAAGGAAGCGGGTGGGGAAAAGCTTCTGGTTCTTCACCCTCTTCCTTTGTTGGTGAAATTCTTGTTCGCACCGATTGGCATCTCGCAGACTCTATCGCGTCCCACAATCCAGTACGGAGCTGATGGAGCGAAACTCTCGCGGTGCCGTCGCTCCACCATCAGGCCGCCACACTAGCCGATGAATAGGCATCTTCAGAACGAGGGGGCGGCAAATATTCCAAGCGCGACGCCGGCTGATCTCTTACGAAGAGCGGAACGACAGCTCGCAGACTCGTTCCGAATCCGTTGGAATTGATTTCCAGTTTGCCGTTCAGCTCGCGTAGTCGCTCGCGCATTCCGGACAGACCAACCCCAGTCCCAGCACATCCGCCCTCGATCTGTTTCAACAGCTCCGCGGGAATTCCGCGTCCGCGATCCGCGATTTCAAGCACGGCAGTTTCCTCAACGCGCTGAAAGCGAATGTCGACTTCCGAAGATCCCGAGTACCGATGAACGTTGGTTAAGCTCTCTTGCAAAACGCGGAACAGCGCGGTTTCCACCTCGATGGGCAAGCGCTTGCTGTCCGTCTCGAAGTTCAGTTTGGCGTTAATTCCGCTCCGCTTTGCGAAGCCTTCCACGTACCACTCCGCCGCCGCGCTGAAACCCATTTCGTCGAGCAATGGCGGATGCAGCAGGTATGACGTCGTGCGAATCTCCTGCAGTGCCTGCTCGGCCAGCGAATCGATTTCGTTCAGCACGATCGTGGTGTTTAAATTTTGCTCCAGCCTGCGCCCCAATTCGCTCACCGCCATTTTGAGCGCAGCCAGTGTCTGTCCGGTGACGTCGTGCAAATCCCGCGCTATTTTGCGTCGTTCCTCGTCCTGCAGTTTGAGAAGACGCTGGGAAAGTTTCTCAAGCGCAAGCGTGCGTTCAACAAGCAGAGATTCAAGATCAGCCCGAGAGGGTCGGGTTTGCGAGCATTTGGAGAGTATCCACATGGAGTTCCTCATTATGGAGTTCCTCATTTCGTGGGTGAGGCCAGATACCGATTCGAGCATTCTCCCACCCAGAGGTTTGCGACGTCTGAGCAACATTGCTCACTGACTCAAAAGCCTATTAGTCTTCCCTGTTGCTCGCTTTGGGGGGCAACGAGTTATGTCTGAATGCCGTCCATATTGGGCATCCGCAAGCCCCCTAGCACCAGGCAATATTCGACTACACGCGCTCATGCTGGCGCGAACGTGGCTGCTTCTGGACAATGTTTTTCTTCCCGATGCGCCTGGCCTCACTGGATCCAAACTGCATTGTGCCGTACACCTTCGACGACTATGTGGCACCGCGAGATCCGCTGCTCGACCGAGCGCTGATGCTTGCGAAGCAACCCCCGCAAAATTCACCGCAAATCCACCCTTAATGTGTTACTCACCAAACGTCGGCGAACATGCCGAGCGCATTCCCAACGCTTGGGGTACATCCCAATTCTGCAGCGTTCTCACAATGACAAAAGTGTCGGTTACTACGGATGAGGAACGGGGACTTCGAGTTTCTTGGTCAGGATTCGACCCGCCTTGTTAACTGTTGATAAATCTCTATTACACTCATTATCCGGGACCGGGGCGGAAGTTGCTTGTCTTGATGCACAATTAGAATCTGATGCTTCTATGCGAAAAGCTAAGACTAAGATTGCCGGCCTGCTAAACACTTTGGAAAAGTTCTATGGGAAGCAGGAGCCGTGCTGGCCTGTTGATCCTTATGAATTCATCGTGTGGTGGCACTGCGGATACTGTGACCGCCGCAGGTAGGACATCGTTGAGGAGTACACTTGACTGATGCCCCGGCCGCGGGCTCTGCTGTATTCCTTACCGTCTTCGTGCACTCGTCTGGCCGATGATCTGTACCACGGTGTGAATCAAAGCTGCAGAATTGTTTTCGAGTAGTTTTTCTGACTTTTCTACGCACGCCCTGGCACCATTCCTCAATGCGTCTTCCTTTCTTGGTTCTGAAAGAGCCGCGAGGACGATCACGGGGATGCTTTTTGTGATGGTATTTCTGTTCAGCTCTTTGATTAGGTCGAGACCTGAGATTGTCGGCAAAACAAGGTCCAAGACAATCAGATCCGGTAGGGTTTCGCGCGCTGCCCGTAGACCATCCTCGCCGTTGTTGGCGGTGTGAACGGTATATCCCGCTCCGGTAAGCGCTCTTTGAACTGCGATTCGCATGAATTTGCTGTCCTCGATTAGAAGGATTTCTCGACTTTTGTCTAATAGCGACCTGACTGTACGAGCAAGTGCGTCGAAACTAAATGGTTTTTGCAAGAATTTTCCTAGGCGGATGTCTTGCCGCTCTAACAGGCGGTCTGGGTATCCGGACGTAAGAAGTACGGAAAGCGCTGGCCGCAGTTCCAGTGCAGATTTGGCCAGTTCCAACCCTCCCGAGCCCGGCATCACGATGTCGGTGATTAGCACATGAATCTCACGCTCATAGCTCCGGAATATCTTCATCGCCTCTTTCGTATTACCGGCCTCCAACACGGTGTAACCCTTCGATTCCAAGTACGCCCGGCATACATTGCGAAGGGCGGCTTCATCTTCCACCAAGAGAACTGTCTCTGTCCCTCCAGATGGCACCGGGGCGGGTAGAAGGCTCTCATCGAAATCTGCTGCAGCGTCCAAACGGGGGAGATAGATCTTGAAAATGCTGCCTTTGCCCGGTTTGCTGTACACCCAGATAAATCCCTGACTCTGCTTTACAATTCCGTAAACCGTCGCTAGACCCAAGCCCGTGCCTCCACCTGCCTCTTTGGTCGTAAAGAATGGTTCAAAGATATGTGCTTGCGTCTCGGTGTCCATGCCGGTGCCGGAATCGCCAACCGTCAACAAAATGTACTGCCCCGGCGGGACCACGACTCCCTGGTAGTAAGAGGCGTCGAGTACTACGTTACTGGTCGCAATGGCGAGGCGACCACCTTGTGGCATGGCATCCCTTGCGTTCACGGCTAAGTTCATGATGACTTGCTCAATCTGACCTCGATCAGCCCGAACTGTGCCGACTTCTGGATCGAGTTCAATCACTGTTTCGACATCTTCCCCCAGCAAACGGGGCAACATTTTCGCCAGATCATTTACTACGCCGTTAAGATCGAGGACAGTCTGTCCGAGCACTTGTCTTTGGCTAAAGGACAAGAGTTGGCTAGTCAACCTTGTAGCTTTGGAACTCGCATCTTGGATCTGGGCGCCATATTCAACTACCTTCTTTGGGTCAGCCGACGACTCGTCCAAAAGCTGTGCGTATCCGCTGATAATCATGAGCAGGTTGTTAAAATCATGGGCTACACCACTTGCTAGGCGGCCAACTGCTTCCAGCTTTTGCACATGTTCAAACTGCTTTCGCAAGGAGCGCCGTTCAGTGATGTCCTCGACAAAGACTTCGAACCCGCACGGGCCTTCTCGCTCCCGTTCCAGTTTCCGGCCTGCAAGTCTTACCGTGATCCTCTTACCATCTTTGCGATTCCATGTGGTTTCGTAACGTGCAACGGGACCTTCCGCTTCGTAAAGAGCGATTGCACGGTGGCGTTCGGCTGGATCCAAGAACATGTCGGTAGCCACGTTGAGTCTCAATAGCTCCTCTTGAGACTGGTAGCCCAACATCTCGACCAATGCTGGGTTCGACATTGTAACGCGGCCATTCTGGTCAGCTCGATATATACCGTATGGCGCGTTCTCGACAATGGATCGATACTCTGATTCTGATCGCCTCAGAGCCTCCTCGGAGATTCTGCGGTGAGTAATATCGAAAAAAGTAACGACGCTGCCTACGATCCGGCTGTTGTCCCGCACGGGATAAGACCAATACTCAGCGGGGAAGTCAGTTCCGTCCGCGCGCCAAAAGACTTCGTCGGCTACATGCGCCTCTTTACCCTGCCAGAAAGCTTGAAAGATCTTGCATTCTTCCTCGGGGTAAGCATGCCCCAACGGGCGGGTGTGATGCATCAGCGCGTGCATGTTCTTTCCGAGTAGTTCCAATTGGTGACGGTAACCCAACAGTCGAAGACACGCAGCATTGCAGAAAGTACAAGTTCCATCAACGTCAACTGTATAAATCGCCTCCGCAGTGGAGTCGAGCAACAATTGCAATTGCTCTTTAGACTGCCATTCCAAATTTAGCTCTCACCATCCCGAGAATTCGTTATTGGCACAGTGCTCCGTTAACTTGGAGCTTTGTCACAATGTTGAGGATGCACCAATTGGGAAGGAACAGATTGTCGGCGTTGGCAAATGTGGAGTACCAGAAAGGACTACGCATATACTGCTTTAGTTTATCGAGGGGAAAACCCGAAGTCTCTGGATCATCTTTACCAAGTCGGCCAGAGACTTTGCCTGCATCTTCTCCATTGCACGGCTGCGGTGAACCTTCACTGTGTTTTCCGCAGTTCCAATCTGCGCAGCAATCTGCTTGTTGAGCATGCCTGATACGACCATGCCGACGACTTCACGCTCTCGGGGACTCAGCGATTCGAACCGTTCGCGAAGCATTGCGATATGCTCTTCTTCTTGGCGTCTGGCCCGATCCTTTTCCAGCGCCGACTGAATTGCATCCAGAAGGTCCTGGTCGCGGAATGGCTTGGTGAGGAACTCGACGGCTCCCGCTTTCATAGCCCTTACCGTCATCGGGACGTCGCCGTGCGCCGAGATGAAAACGATCGGAATCTGAACATTGGCTTCGGCTAGTTGGCACTGGAAGTCGAGCCCGCTGATTCCTGGCAATCTAACGTCGAGGACGAGGCAACTAGGCACATTCGGAAGCTTGCTTGCCCTGAATTCATGGGCAGACCCAAAGGATTCCACCTGCAGACCCACCGATTCGATGAGACGCTTGATCGCACGCCGCACCGAGGTATCATCATCGACCACGAAAACGATGGATTTTGGCTCGGTCATAAAGCACTGGCATCACTGATGGGCAGGGTGAATTGAAACAGCGCCCCGGAAGAGTTGGGTACGGTCCACAGTCGACCACCGTGGGATTCGACTATGGAATTGCAGATGGAGAGTCCCATACCCGTGCCTTCCGCTTTGGTGGTAAAGAACGGCTCAAAGATGTGGTCGGTCTCCTCGGGTTTGATCCCTGGGCCAGAATCTTGAATCTGGACCAAGACCTCACCCGTCTCCCTTATCGACCGAATCAGCAGCCTCCGTGATGGTTGCGTGGAAGTTCGCATGGCCTCAATGGCATTCATCACTAGGTTGATCAATACTTGCTGCAACTGCACCTCGTCGCCCGGCACGGGTGGCAAATCGGTCGCAAGTTTGGTTACCAATGAGACCCGGTTTCGGTTCAGTTCGTTGCGCAGGATAGCGGCTACGTCTCTGATGACCTCGTTGATGTCGAGTGGGGTCCTGCCGGGTGTTCTGTTCACCAGCAAGCCTCGAATCCGCGAGACGACCGAACTCGCGCGGGTGCTGTCATCCACAATTTCCGCAATTGCTATACGCAATTCATCGAGATCCGGGAGCGAACTCGATAGCTGCCGCAAAGAGAAGCTCGCATTCGTTACAATTGCGGCGAGGGGCTGATTAATCTCATGGCCTATGGCTGCCGCCAGCTCCGCCATCGCTTGCACGCGGCTCACTCGCGCCAAATTGTCCTGTGCGTCAAATAGAGCCTCCTCAGCATGCCTTCGCTCCTCAATATCGGTATTCGTACCGTACCATCTTGTGATGTGTCCCTCCGGATCTTTCAGCGGCAAGCCACGCGATAGAAACCAGCGATACTGTCCGTCGGATCGACGATGACGCTCTTCTTGCTCATACGGTGTACCCTCGGCAACGGAATCCGCCCAGGCTGTCAGCACCCGCTCCCGGTCATCGGGATGTAACATTACCTGCCAACCCTTATCTCGCGCCTCTTCCTGTGTGAGACCCATATAGGAGAGCCATTGCGCGTTGCAGAAATCCAGCGAGCCATCGGCCGGGCCACTCCAGATCTGCTGCGGAATTGTGTCAATGACCAGCCGAAGATGATCTTCGCTTCGGCGCACGTTCTGTTCCGCTCGCTGACGCTCAGCAATTTCGTTTCTTAGCTCCTGGTTCACTGTTTCAAGCTGAAGGGTCCTCTCAGCGACGCAACCTTCAAGTTCATCGTTCAGCTTGTTGATCTCTGATTTGGCCTTTTTTAGCTCAGGTGTTTCCACTACCTCCCAACTTCTATTTCTTCGGACGATTGCAAATTGGTGGGTTTGAGTTACGTCGAAAATATCCGCAGCCGTGCTTCCAGCCAGCGGATAAGTGCATAAAGCCATCATTCGCCAACGGTTGATGGAACGGGTTACTTCGCTTTCATATTCCGAAAATGCTTTCCACTGTTTGCTCCCCAGCCACGCAGTGTTGGCGCTCAATCGCAATCCAGCGTATCCGCGTTTCAGTGCGAAATTCGTTTTTTCGGCCCAGATCCGAATTGCCCGCTGCAAATCCAAATCATTGCCAGAGAAATAGAATGGGCGCTCGTCCGCGATTTCGATGCGACCTTCCGCGAAATATTGCTCAAATTCCGGCGTGGCTTCACCCAGCGTATCCCGCGCTTCTTCTTGCGTCAGCGGGTCAGACACTAGCCAGAGACAGGCTTCGCCGTTTTCCAGTCCGGTCTTGAAGTAGGGGACGAGTGTATCGAGAAGGTCTTCCTTGGTATCGTAAAACATGAAGAAGTGAGCTCCCCACGGTACGTCGCCCACTACTCCGATTCCAGTCTTCCGCAGTTGCGGATCGGGTTGCGTCGCCATGCTAGTCAACCTCTACAGTCGCGCCGTATGATGCCACTTCTGGCTTCCAGGTTCACCCTTTGTGAGTAGGGATTCTACTCCTGGACGTTTGGTCAGATGACGATCACCCTTGCGATTTGTGGAATCGACTCAGCTAGCGCGTGGCATTTGTGGCGATTGTCCCACCGCTGACCGTAGATTTTCCCCTTCCCTGATTAGAAAACGATTCCGCCCTCTTGATTACCAAAGTACAAAATAAGCAGGATTTATTAGCGCATCGGGTGTTCGGGCGAGGAGGGAGACTAGGCTGACTACTAGATACTGCCCACACTCCAAATCACAAGAGCGTTCAAGTGGTACTCACTAGATAGTAGGCCGATGCTTTCGCGGGACATTCGTCGGATGAATCAGTATGGTTATGTCCCCGGAAATCGGTAATTCATGGGTGCTTGCGCCAAGAAGTTCGAGTTGAAGTCCCTTCCAGGACTCGTTGATGTCACGGCGAACGTACAGTTGACGAAATAAACGTTCTCCAACTTCACTGGACCTCCATCGTACTCAACGTGTGAGTTCATAATTACTACATTCCTCATGTATTCGAAATCAAGCTGGAGGGTCGCATATCTGATTTCGATCACCTTTTGTGCTACTCCGCTATTGGTATTCGTGGCGGGGTTGGCAAGCGATTCTAGTCGCAAGGGTATCAATCAGACAAGTCGCCGACTCATCCAGAAACATGTGGCGAGACTCGCGCCGAGCCAACTAACTCCATGGAATTTGGCAAGTCTTTTGAAGCCATTCGTTCCGAATGGGTTCCCGGCGTTAAATTCGATCTTCGTAGCCGAAATTGATGCGCCAGGAAATATTGCATATTTCACCAAGGACGCATTTCGCACACTGAGATCGTTGGAGCAACAAAATGGCAAACGAAAACTTGACGAGGACAATCCACGGCATCCCGTGGTGTCTGGGATCGACCTGGGATTCACTCAGCAGTGCGCAGGAACGTTACGAAATTTCTTGAGTGCTCAAAACGAAATGACGGAGGTCCAAAATGACGACTACAAGCCTGGAGTTCATAAAGGAAACGCTTTTGGAGATCGATCCCAGTTTGAAGGGGGCAGAGGAGACTGATTCCTACAAGGCAGCACTCGTCTTGCTCTCGGCAATCTTCTTGGGGCCGGACACGACGCGACTGGAAGAATTTACCCGAATGTCCAGAGCCTTCATTGCGACGATTTGCGAACGAATGATTCGAGCGGAGCTTTGGACCGAATCAGTGACTTACTATGATCACTGGCTGGTTGGTGATTGCCAGATTCGTCCTGACTGTTTCTGGGCGGACGTGCTCGTTGCAGAAGGCCTGGTCGTTCGGCGATGGGTTGAAGAAGAAGGTGACTTCCGCTATTGGCATGAGGAGTTTGCCCCGCAAGAGTAGCGCCGCCGGAAAGTAAATTGAGACTCTGCTTGCCGGAGGAGTTGAAGGAGCAAAATGGGAAAACAAAACTTGATGAAAAAACTTCTGTCCTCACGAGACCTGTGGGATCGACCTGAGACTCGCATGGCAGTACGTAGGAATTTTATAAAGGTGGGCGATTGCGGGACACCGGCTTTGGGATGCGAAGTATATTCCTCGGGCACTGAGGAGACACGTTGTTAGCACCGATGCAAATGGCGATTCTGCGCCAGTTGCGGGTATCGGGCTACACTTCTGTGGCTGGAATACCAGGAGGTAGTCCTTCCTGACATTCCATATACAGGCATCGTCTTTACGATGCCCAGAGAGCTTTGGGGCATCTTCAAGAGGAATCGCCATCTACTTCACGACCTGCCAGCACTTGGCGCTGACGTTATTCAGCAATGGATAAACATGAAGTATGGCATTAACGTGCTCGTCATCGTCGTGCCCCACACGTTCGGCGGTGACCTGAAATTCAATGCTCACCTGCATATCCTGATCTCAGCTGGAGGCCTTTCAAACTCTGAGGGTCGTTGGATTCCGCGGATTAAGTTGCACAAGGGCGCACTTATGCGGATGTGGCGATACGCGGTGATCACTCACCTCCGGGGCGCGCTCAAAGCCGACATTCTTAAGTCCGATCTGGTTGCCCAAGATCTCAACAGAGTGCTTACCATGGCGTACGAACGACATCCTCAGTGGATCATATTTATAGATAGTATTTCGTCGAAATCGCATTTCCTACGCTATGCAGCACGATACGTTCGCCGCCCGCCGCTCGCGAGTTGGCGTCTCTTGGAAGTCACGGATCGGGAAGTTGTGTTTGTGGCAAAGGACACAAAAGCAGGAAGTCTCGTCCCTACGCGATGTTAACTCTCGGACTTTGTGCGACTTTTGGCGTCGCACGTGCCAGACTGGTACCGCCACTCCGTTCGCTACTATGGACTTCTGTCGCCACGCGCACGAGGGCGAATGCACGCGGCCTTGTTCGCACGGCTCGGCCGCTGCCTAAAACCTCGTCCCCAACGCTTAAGCTGGCAGGATTCTCTGAAGAGATATTTCGGGGTGGATCCCCTCGTCGACAGCTGCGGTCGAACGATGGTCTGGGTACGACGCGAGCGCCCGGTTCTGGGATAGATTCCGAATCCCTGCGTGGTATTCCCGCCGCTGTCCCTTCGGAATTCCCGGAATCCAGTGTAATCGTGTTGCCACAATGCGAACCTACACCCTACCTCTCCAGCAACTCCAGCATGACGCCTTTCCTCCCGAGCACCTGGTTTTAAATGAGCTGCTGTCAAGGAGTTCTCATAAAGCTTTGAGCAATGCCTATGGGCGGCGGAAATATGCTGGTCTACCGACGGACTTTAGAAAATGATTTTTGTTTTTCCTATAGTTCCAGCAACCAGCAGACTTGTTCAATATTTATGTTGAACTGCATTCCCTACTGAAGGACATCGAAACCCTTGCTATCGAAGATGGTTTCAATGGAAACCGCAACCGTGAATCTGTTGCTGAAGCCGATAATGCCTTCTTCAAACTCACCGACGTATGGTTTAGAGGTGAGATGAGAAAGATGTTCGTCAACTGTCGTTAAATCCCGTGGGTGTTGAAAAAGTCAGTCAAACAGAATATCGGTTCGGCTACGAGTGGGCGACTGCTGAGTGTTTCTCCTTTCACTTCGGCTAAGTGGTGGCCGCCATAGCCGGTGTTGTCGGTTGGCTGAGGAACCGCACCAGCCGCTTGATGTTCTGGGCCGCCGCTGCCAGGAAGAACTGCTCCCGCACGAACTTCATTCTCCGCAGGCGCAAGCGACGCAGTCCGATCTGATTCTTCAGTTCCGCGAACAGGGCTTCCACCTTCTTTCTTTGCCGCTGGGCTTTGGCGAACTCTGGCGTGTTGACCAACTCCCGCGCACGTTGTCGGGCGGGTTCGTTCTGGTGGATGATAAGACCCCGGAAGGCAGCACTGGTGCATTGTGGCTCGGAGCGGGCACGGGCCACACTTTTTGCGTGTCCCGATGTAGTTGAAGGCGCGATTGCGATAAACTGCGGCCGCCGTAGTTCAGGAACTGGCCAGCAGGACAGATATAGCGATTGTGTTCCGGTTCGTAGGTGAAACGCTCGGGACCGAAGAACGGACTCCTCTTTCGGTGGATACTGTCGCGGGTTCGCATGTAGGGAGTGATGCTCCGATCCGCCAGCCATTGCAAGAACTCCCCGTTCCCGTAGGTCGTGTCGGCCGCCACCGATTCCGGCTCTCGTCCTTGCCATTGCGTGAAACGGGTGAGCATGTCTTGCGCGGCCACGGTCTCCTGACTCATGCGCGCTGCCGTCGCTTGCACTCCCACGATCACGCAGCTGTGGTTGTCCACCAGATAGTTGTCGTAGTATCCCAGCCGCGCCGGCGTGCCGCCCTTGGTGGCGTAGGTAGAATCGGGATCGGTGGTCGACACCTGATCCTGCTCATGCACCGGCTCCTCCACCGGATTCTGCTCTTCCACTTCCCGCAGATACTGGCGCACGGTGTGGTTCACTTGGGCCGCTTCCGCTAACTGCTCGCGCGGAATGCGGCTCTCCTTCGCCGCATTCGCCTCCACGAAGCTGCCATCGACCGACAGGTGCTTCCCCTGCACCAGTCCCACTTCCACACACTGCCGCACGATCTGCTCAAACAACTGCTCGAACAGCTTCGATTCCTGAAACCGCCCGTGCCGGTTCTTCGAGAACGTGGAGTGATGCGGAATCTCCTGATCGAACCCCAGACCGGTGAACCAGCGCCACGCCAGATGCATGCGCAGTTCCTCCACCAGCTTGCGCTCGCTGGTGATGCCGTACAGATAGCCGATCAGCAGGATGCGCAGCAGAAGTTCGGGATCAATGGAAGGACGGCCCGTTTCGCTGTAGCTGTCTTTCAGTTTCTCCCGCACAAAGGCAAAGCTGATGTGCTTTTCGATCAGCCGCAGCAGATGGGTCTCAGGAACCTGATCTTCCAGGCGGAAGTAATAGAACAGCGCTTCGGAGCGGTCGTGTTGCCCCATCATGATCAGCAGGCCTCCGACGATGAGAATCCAACAGAGCATGGGCGAATGCTTTCTTCTAACATGCTTCCGCTGAATCTCATCCCGCTAATCGACGTGACTTTTTCAACACCCACTCCCGATTACACTCATTGACTGACTGGTCATATTTCACGCCAGCCCCTTGGGGAGAACGTACAAATCTCCAATTACCTCGCCGCCACTAATCCCTTCAGTCGCTCTTTATTAATCTTGAGGATAATCCCGGCGTTGCGGTCAGCAACCTCGCTCACCTTGTACTCCGCCGACGTGCCCAACACTTGTGCTACTTCGGAGGGAGTTAACTTGTATTCGTCAATCAGCCACTGCGCCATGCCAGCGGTTGCAGCGCGGAATGCATCGTCGAGCGAGCCACCTAGCCCCATCGCCATGATGTGAGTCGCTGACTCTACCCTCGGACCCATAATTTGCTTCTTTGGGATCACATCGACAACGAATTCCACATCCATCGAGGTTTCCAGCGCATTGCCGTTTAGTTCGCCATCCCCCTGAGCCGCGTGGCCGTCGCCAACATAAAGGAGAGCACCAGGCACGTTCACTGGCAGGAACACGGTTGCCCCTTCCGCGATTTCATTGAAGTCCATGTTTCCGCCCCAGCGACCGGAGTCGCCTGTTCCGGGAGCGGCTTGTGCCGAAAAGGGCGCAACAGCAATGCATCCTAGCATTGGCTTTAGCGGCACCGAGTAGTTCGCCAAGTGTTCCGTGGGCTTCTGAGGAACCGCGACGCCTCGCTCGGTGTCCAGATGCCAGCGCACCTGCTTCCATCCGTCCTTCATTTTCACCGCCAGATCGCTGTTCAGTGCACGGTCAACCACCCCGTCGTCGCTCATCGCCCAATCGCGATTTAGACGCACGCGGGTCAAATGCACCACGAGTGTGTCTCCCGGCTCAGCCGTCTCAATATAGAAAGGACCAGTTTCCGGGTTTCCACCCAGAACTCGCTTGACGCCTTTTTCGTCCGTGCCTCCGGCGTCTACAGTGCTGGTGTGAATCGTGTCATTCGGTGAGACCGTCAACACCGGTCGATTCGCTGCGGAAAACTGGCGATAGAAAGCTGTCGGGATAAATTCGTGCCGTTGCGGTGCCCCGGCGCGACGCTGTGGAACGATTTTCGCCGTGAACTGATTTGTGGAAGGATGCGTTCCGTCCTCAACTTCGGTAACGATGAGGGTGCCGGACATAGCTCCGTTCTGGACTGTAGCTTGGCAGTCCGTTGTGTTGCCTTGCTCATCTTTGGCCTGAAAACGGATGGAATTACCCTGAAAGGTTCCTTCTAGCTTATCTCCGTCAAGACTGCCAGTAAGCTTGTCTCCCTTCTCCTCCAGCTCCAAAGGAAGGTTGATCGGAATCCCATAAGCGTCTTCGGTGACCACCCACCGTCCCGACACGTCGGAATTCACGGAAGGCATCGGCTGTTGCCCGTCTTGCATTCTTGTCTTCTGCGCCAGCACGAACACAGGAACAAGTAAGACAAGGAGTAAACCTTTGCGCATAAGCTCCTCCAAGGGTTGTGGCCGTAGGTCAATGCCGTGACCTTCCTAGAAGCCGACTTCCCAGCTGGCCTATTTTGCCGAATCCGACAATCGCATAGCTCATAGTGCTTCTCTGATCCATGTAGATATTGATCCCAACCGCCGACTTCAGATGGCCGAGAAGCCGCCGTCGACATTCAGAAACCTACTTGCCATGTCCGAAACCGAGTTGTACCCGATCGTGGACCCGTTTTCTTGATTGCTCTAGCTACCCAACCCTTCCTGGCGGCTGTGGTTAGGATAAAGGAACCGCGGCCTTCGCTAAGTCTGTTTCGCGCTTCCTTTGACCGCGTGGTAGATCACCAACACCAGGACCTAGCCAATCACGGCTACGATTAAACTGTAAATGTTCAGGCCGGTGACACCGTGCGCGCCAAACATGCGATAGCGATGCTAGTGGTTCTCACCTTGAGCGTGATGGCGAACACGGTCGCGAATGCAGAAGAAGAACCATCGGAACAAGTGAAACGGATGGATGCCGCTGCCACCGTTCTGGATGAAATCATGGGGACGCCAAACAAGGGGATTCCCGAAGTGCTTCTCGACTCCGCGAAGTGTGTTGCGGTCATACCATCCATGGTCAAAATCGGCTTTATCTTCAGAGGTCGGCACGGAACAGAACTAGCTACGTGCCGGACTAGCTCGGGATGGAGCGCACCGGCACCGTTTTCGGTAATCGGAGGCAGCTGGGGACTGCAAATTGGCGGAGAAGCAGTGGATGTGGTCATGCTGATTATGAACGACCACGGAATGGAACGAATGCTTTCCAGCAAGTTTAAGATTGGAGCCGACGCTTCGGCCGCCGCCGGCCCCGTGGGGCGCCACGTTCAAGGCGAGACTGACTGGAGGATGCGTGCCGAAGTACTGACCTATTCTCGCGCTCGTGGCGCATTTGCGGGAGTGACTGTAAACGGTGCATCGATCACCCAAGACAAAGACGGAACGCGCATTTTGTACGGTCGCATGATCCCCTCGGCTCGCATACTTAAGGGGCAGGTGAAAGCGCCGGAAGGGTCCCAAAGATTTATGGCGACGGTCAAAAAGTATGGAGCGGAGGCGAGCGTTGCCGAGACCCCAAATCGCCGGACTCCGACATCCCCTCTTGACGGTCGTCCGGAGAGCTCGGGGTCCCTAGAAGCCAAGACCGCAATCGAGGAAAAGCTCAAAACAGAGCCGGGTTTGGAAAGCAAAGATATTCAAGTCACTTTGACCGAGAAAAGCGTGAAACTCGCTGGATCGGTTCCCACCCCTGACGATCGCGACAAGGCAGTTCGGATTGCAAAACTATATGCGGGTGATCGTGAAGTGGAAGATCAACTGACAATTCAGGAGCGGTAATTGCGAACATTTGTGCCTGAAGCCCATCTTTCGTTTCGGCTTCAGGCGCACTTGATTTTCCTGATACTCGCCACCAAATCTTCGCAAAGACGACCTTTGTCTATGCAACCGTCCGCGCCTGCTGCTATGACGCTGGGCAGCAGCTGAGTTGGGTCATGCTGACTAATCACTAAAATCTTTGCCTGGCATACTTCGTTCCGGAGAAGTCGCGCCGCTTCCAGCCCATTCATCCCTGGCATACTTATATCGAGCAGGATCAGGTCGGGCAAAAGTTCCCGAGCTTTCTGCAGTGCCTCCGGTCCATCCCTGGCTTCTCCGCAGACTTCCAAATCCTTCTCAGCGGACAAAATTCCACACACACCACGACGAACAACGCTACTATCATCGGCGATGAGAATACGCATAACGCCGACCTCCGCGAAGAAGCTCATCCCGCAGTTCTAGTTTATGAAACCATGCTCTCAGGTTGGGAAACAACATCCATGGGAACCGGCAACGTGACCGAGATCGTCGTACCTGAGGGGTTCGATTGAATGTTCACAGTTCCTCTCAGGTGGCGGACCCGCTCGCGTATTCCCGCAATTCCCACGCCTGCGTTCTGCCCCTGAATACTAACCAATTTTTCTGCCGGTATTCCCTTGCCTTCGTCCTGAATATCCAGGGATACAATCTCTGCCTTGCGCACAATCCGTATTATCGCCTTCTTGCTGCCGGAATGGCGATGAATATTGGTAAGACATTCCTGCACAATACGAAACAGCGCCATTTCCACTTCGCAGGGAAGTCTGCCAAAGGTGTCGGAGATGCACAGCTCGATCTTCAGATCGCTGCGCCCCTCCAGACCTTGTACGTACCAACGAATCGCTTCGGGCAAACCATTCTCGTCAAGCAGAGGAGGATGCAGCAGATAGGACGTTGTCCGTATCTCTTTGCTCAGCTGCTGAACAAGTTCCCGGCTGTCTTGCACCCCTTCGGCAAGCTGTGGATCATGTCTTACACCCTGACCGATGTTACCAAGCCTCATGCCCAGGGCCGTTAGAATTTGGCCTGCACTGTCATGGAGTTCCCGCGCGATGCGTCTGCGTTCGTCGTCCTGGGATCGCAAGAGCCGGTTTGAAAGGTCACGTAGTTGCTCCGACTGGTCCAGCACTTCCGCGTTTCGTCGCTCCAGTTCCCGGGTCCGGAGGCGCACTTCGGTTTCAAGCCCATCCGCAAGCGAACGGAGCCGCTCCTTACTTTCTCGCAACGCTTGCTCGGCCCGCTTTTGCTCAGTGACGTCCCGCGCCACTTTCGAGGCTCCGATTACTCGGCCTTCGCCATCTCTCACCGGTGAAATTGTCAGTGAGATATCGAGTGGCGTGCCATCTTTGCGCACGCGCACAGTTTCGAAATGGTCGACGCGCTCGCCCCGTTTGAGCCGCTCAAGAATCATTGCCTCTTCCTGCCGGCGGCCCGGCGGAATGATTAGAGTGATAAGTTGCCCAATCGCCTCGTCAGCAGTGTATCCGAACATCCGCTCCGCAC
The DNA here is from genome assembly GCA_963822545.1 of uncultured Acidobacteriaceae bacterium. GTDB lineage: Bacteria > Acidobacteriota > Terriglobia > Terriglobales > Acidobacteriaceae > Acidiflorens. The sequence goes on along the minus strand of CAWGIB010000002.1, from coordinate 1,072,763 downwards.
CTTTGTTCCAGCTACTGATCACGCCCTCAAGACTCTTACTGATGATCGCATCATCAGAGCTGTCCACGATCGCAGCCAGCAAACCGGTGGTTCGCTCCACCTCCTTTCGTTGAGTGATGTCTCGCGGCATTCTGGATGCCCCGATAATATGCCCTGCGGGGTCCGTCACTGGCGAAACTGTAAGCAATACATCGAACGTCGAGCCGTCTTTGCGAACCCGGACGGTCTCGAAGTGCTCGATGTGCTCTCCCCGTTTGAGGCGGTCGAGAATCGTGGTTTCCTCCTCCCGATGGTCCGGCGGGATGATTAGAGCTACGTTCCGCCCGATGGCTTCTTCCGCTTTGTGGCCGAACAACCGCTCTGCACTTCGATTCCAACTGGTGATAATGCTATCGAGATTCATGCTGATGATCGCTTCATCCGATGAATCGACGATCGCAGCCAATAGCCCGGTGGCTCGCTCGGCTGCCTTTCTTTCGGTGATGTCCAACAGCATGTTCATGCCGCCGACGATCCTGCCTTCGCCATCGTGCAAGGGCCTAGGGTAGGGCGTGAACCAAACACGCTTGCCGTCGGGTCTCTCGGCGATGCATTCCGCACCGTCAATGACGCGGCCCTCCTTGAGCACGACCGCCATCGGGCACTGGTCGTGCGGCAAAGGGGTTCCATCTGGCAGGAACATCTTCCAACTAACACACCACTGGTCGGTACCTAGCTGGGGCACACGACCGGAGAATTCGACAGCGGCCGGATTGAAGTGCGTGAGACGGCCTTCGGCATCCGTCGTATAAATAGCGGCGGGAAGCAGGTCAATCATCTCGCGCAAGCGTCGCTCGCTCTCGCGCAATTGGTCTTCCACTTTCTTGCGATCGCTGATATCACGGGTGAAGCACCGGGTATGTACGAACTTTCCGTCCTCGAATAGCGCACTCGAATCGATGACCACGTGGCGAACTGAGCCGTCCTTGCACCGCAGCCGGGCCTCGTACTCGCGCAACACTTCTCCTCCGCCCAAGCGCTGGAGAATGTCCTCAATCACGGGCGCATCCACGTGAAATTCCGAGATATGCTGGCCGACATACTCCTCCGCCGTGTAGCCGAGAAGATTCAGTTCGCTCCGATTGGCCCAAAGAATTCTGCCATCGTGCCCCACCCAGTGCATGCCAATGGTTGCATTCTCAAGAAAATCACGAAGGTTTGATTCGCTCTTTCTGAGGGCCGCTTCCGTTTCTCGGTGCTCCGCAACTTCTATCTTCAAGGCCTCAACCCGCTTCAACGTTTGATATGCCGCGGAAGCGAATTTGCCCAGGGAACGCATGATTCGCTCATCCTCAGCGTCAAACTTTAGGCTCTCATCATGAGCGATAGCCCAAATCGTTCCTATCGGTTTGTCAGCGACGTGGAATGGAATGAGCAACACTTCGACAATAGGCGGTGTGATCGTAGAGGGGATCGGATAATACCGCTCAGGGTGAAATAGAAGGAGGCTGTCATTTCGATCTAACACCGTGCCACAGGGGCTGGCATCGCGCAACATTGTGCCGCCAAGATACCCGGCCCATTGCCCGGCTACAGCGTGCCACCTGAAAATTTGTCGTCCTTTTTCCTCTTCAAGAATGCTGACCCCCGCCGACTGACCCCGAGTAAGTTCCAGCGCGACATCGACGAGCTTTTGCAATACGTTCTGGGGCGAATTGGCCATCTCCTGAGCAAGCGCCGATAGCGCGCGGCTCTCTGCTTGGTAGTCCGGCGATCGCGATGGGCGTTTTTTCAGCTCGGGCGTACTAATCACCGACTCCAGAGGCACGCGGAAGTTATGGCCTAATGAAGACTCCGTCGTCACCCCTGACGACATCCGCTTCTCGGAACTTTGACGCTCAACCACTCTGTTCATAACGGTCACCAAATTAGGAGCGAGATCGACCTTGGCGAAATATCCGCTCGCTCCGCTTTCCGCCGCTTGCCTAGCTACGATTATCGGATCATTCTGACTGATCAGGATAACCGCAGACTCCCTTCTCAACGGCTTCAACTCCGTTTATCTCCTCCCCACCCACAAGCCACCCGGGATTTAGCGACTGGAAGATCGTTCGATGTTTGCAAGTAACTCAAGCAAGGAAAGCATCGAAGTGACTGGCGTCGGCACTCGCATTGGTGCGCGCACGCAGTTGCGGCCAGCCCGCCCACCACCGCGCTACATCCGGTCGGACCGCCCGAGGCAATAAAAGAACGACTGCGGCTGTTGCGCCGATGCTTTGGGCAAGCAAGTAGCCGACTGCTTCCTTAAGTCGAATGCGGCCGCTGTCGTCACGCGGCTCGGCTATACGCATCTGAACCGTGCTGCTTAACCATTTTGTTGTAGACACCCATCAGCATGAATGCCGCAGGCCACTGTCCCACGAAAAGCGCCCAATCGTCCTTGCCAACCATCTTCAATATGGCTGAGGCTGCAATGGCTCCAAATGCTGCGGCTAAATATCCCGAGCTCGGAATTCGCGAGGTCTGCGATTCGATGGCTCCGGTGATGCGATCTTCTGCGACTCCACCACGTACCTTGTTTTCCATGATCTCCTGCTTTCGTTTCAAGATTAGTGCTAGCCTCTGCGTACGAGACCGACCGCACGTTCTGCATTGAGGAAATAGAAGGAAGGGCAAAGACTCAACTGGCGAGGATGGCCGATCCGGATAGTCCCAGTAGCACAATGCACTTCCCCTCGTCAGTCCGTAAATACTCTGTATATGGTAGCCGCAAAAGCTGGCTTACTGTATAGCCTCCTGATGAAAGGAATCGATTCCATTTTTGCAGGCAAAAAGAGCCCAATCTTCGTCAGGCGAAGAGTGCTACAGTTCGCTGCACTCGAACTGAATAGTTAGCAAGCGTGGCGCTTCTCTGCTTCTCTAAGTCTTTCGGGCCTTCGCGATCGGTTTTTAGAACTCCAAGAGATCACGTTTCGGTGACTGCCGACAGTTCTGCCTGAATTATGAGCTAACTGATAGTATTTGCCCACCGCGGAGTCGTGCTTGATGCGGATTCAATCTGTCAACCGTGTGTTGCTCTGACACTTACACTCGAAGTTGGACATTGGGTTCGCCACTGGGCTGCACGACTACACGCACTCATGCTGGCGCGAACGTGGCTGCTTCTGGACAATGTTTTTCTTCCCGATGCGCCTGGCTTCACTGGATCCAGACTACATTGTGCCGTACACCTTCGAGGACTATGTGGCACTGCGAGATCCGCTGCTCGACCGAGCGCTGATGCTTGCGACCCTACAAAATTCACCGCTAATCCACTAGATTGTCACACCAAACGTCGGCTGAGATTCCGAGAGCACTGCCAGGGCTCGGAGTACATCCCAATCCTGCAGCGTTGTCGCAACGCCCCGATTGTCTCCTCAATCGTGATTCCCACCACCCATCGGGTGACGGCTGACGGCTGTCCGGTGCAAAGATTAGCAACTTTGTCGAAGCGCAAAGAGTCGCAATTGAGAACGCCGTCCTTGCTCCAGTCAGTGAAACTCGCTAACCTTATACAGACGCCCTCGCATCTTCTGGACAAGATTGGAAAGCAGCTGCGTCTCCTGTTCCTAATTCTTTCTCCGAGACGAACTGTATGGTGTCGAACACTTCTTCGTAGCACTATATTTCAAAACTATGGCGAAGCGAAAGGTCTGCAAAACTAAGGGAAAGGTCTACAAAACTACTACCATCGCTGGCGCAAAAGAGGCGGTCTCAAAGCGACGCGCAGGTCGAAAGAAAGCCTCAAAAAAAATCATCCAGGATTAGCCCCTGGGTCGCATCCATGAAATCTGCGAGACCAAGGGAAGGGGAGCCTTGAGGTTTGCGAAGAGTGGCTTCTGCGAAGAGTGGCTTCGTAGCTTCGTAGAAAGTCTGCTACTCAGGCGTCATACTTTCATAGTTACGCTCGGCAAGTAGCCTTTTATTCGACTAGACGACTGTAGACGATTTTGTAGCTGCGAAAACACACGACTTCAACAGAATTCAACACGATTCAAAAGGCAGGCGCAACACGTTCAACAGCAACCACTTGGAATAAACAAAATTCTACAAACTTCAATAAGGTCTGAACTCTGGTTCGGGACCAGGGGGTCGGAGGTTCAAATCCTCTCTCCCCGACCAATCTTCATTTTTCGCACGTGCAAAGATCAGATCGAAGGGCTTTCTGTATGTAGGCGCGAAACTTACGCCGTCCGTGTCGCAGTTCAAAAGCACTGATTTCAGCAATTGACCGCGATCCGTCGAATTCCTCGTAAGGTACAGAAAATGCGCCTTGTTCGCGAGTTCAAAAATCCTTTTGACGGTCAGAGCGTTTTCCGCTGGAACCTGCATCCTTAGACTCGACAGGTCGGCTTCCAGCTTGCGCTCTTGCTCCCGGCAGTCGTTCGTCTTGCGCGTCCAGAACTCCCCATCGACCTTGCCATCCAGCTTGTCCTCATACATCTGATCCATACGAGCGCGTAGCGCCGCAATCCGCTGTTCAATTGCTTTGACACGTTTTTGCTGCTCCGCTTCCACATGAGCGCTGTCAGACTGCAACGAGTCCACAATGGTATGCGCGACTGTTTCTGGCACGTAAATGTCTTTTAGCAGTTCGCCCATGCGATCCGAGACCTCTTGTTCGCGCATATACGGCAGCGAACACTTGCCGCGTCCATGCGAGCAGCGGTAATAAACGTACTTGCTCTTTTGCAACTCTGCGGTGACCGTGCAGCCGTCATATGCGCACTTGAGCAATCCTGCAAATGCAAAGGCGTGCTTCCGATGTTTCGGTTTGTTCCGTCTCGCGAACACATCTTGGACCCGGTTGAACAAGTCGCCGGGGATTAGAGGCTCATGCGTGCCCTTGTACTCGACGCCCTGCCAGAGAAAATATCCCAGGTAAAAACGATTCTTGAGAATCTTGTCGAAATACGAGCGAGAGAGCCGAAGGCCAACTTCGTTCAGCACGGTCTTGCGCAACGTTATAAGTGAGTGCTCACCACTCGCGTACAGTTCGAAGATGCGTCGCACCATCGGCGCTCGCTCCGGGTCCACGTCAATCGAGCGCGTCAGCGAGTTGTTGCGGTAGCCGATGGGAGCCCGACCAGGATATATGCCCTCTTCCGCTTTCTCGCGCATTCCCTTTTTGACTTCTTCCTTCAAGTTCTCCACGTAGTGCTTTGCCACGGCCACGTGGATGTCATGCATAAACTTGTCCTGGGAGCGCGATTCTTTCCCAATAACCCGACCCTCTTTGACGAGATGAATCTCGATTCCGCGCTTTTCGATCAGTGTCTCGAACGCGAGCGCGTCCGTTCGGTTGCGGTACAGACGATCTGTTTTCTCGACGAGCACGATGCGGCAAGCGCTGTCGGTTTCGAGCAGCCGTAGCATGTGCGTGAATTCTTTGCGACCGGGGTTTTTCGCTGATTCGATATCGACAAACTCACGCTTGATAGAAAAGCCGCGAGTGCGAGCATATTCGGCCAGGAGCTTACGTTGCGCTGGAATGGAGTACCCTTCACGCTCTTGCTCGCGACTTGAAACTCGGGCATACGAAAACGCTGCGATCATCTGTCACCCTCCGTGGGGCATCCATGGTAGCGGGATCCATTGGCAATACAAGATGTTTAGTTGCAACCCGATCAGCAGCTTGCGAGAGCAGCGACTCGCGATCAGTCGCAAGCAGTCGTTTCCGCTGTCGAGCGCGTGTTCAAGCGATCTTTTAGCACTGTTAACACGTTGTTAACAGCTTGCGACAGTGCGTCTGAGCAGAGACGCTCAGCGAGTTCGTCGAAACAGGCAGAACAGCACAGCGCGAGTCGTCTTTTGAATGCGCCTCCCACCTAGACTTGAAATGATCAGGTTGACAGAAACCTGTGCTTGCTGCGAACAGTTGCTACACGACTTTTCCATTTGTCACCTCGTGGTCCCATTTGTCGAGCAATTTGAAAAACCTGATGAGTTCCGAAATCGACTTCTGATCCATCTCAGCGGATGCGACGGCCAGAGCTGGCGCGTTCTTTATCGTGTCCCCGTCCGCAGTCATCTGGTCTTGTGAGCCCTTCACGTCACACGATGATTTGGCAGGCGTGCGCACACATCACCGAGTAAGCTTCTCTAGATCGTTGAGAAGTTTCTGCATGTGTTTTCTTAGAATCGTCAGCGCTCGCTGTTTCTCTCTCTCTTGCTTTTCGAAAAGATGCTGATCGAGTCATCGAGCTTTTCAAACTCGCGACCGACCTCAGATAGTTCGTTCAGAGTCGCGCTGATCTCAAAGAGTCTCTGCCCGTGATGACGCAATGCGAGATTGTGTTCGCGCATCGTGCGAAACAAGTACGCTAGTTTCTCGATGCCTTGCTTACGTCGAACGAAGAATTGCGTACCACACTGATCGCAGACAAAGTACGGCTTACCGTTCTTTGACATCCTTTGATCGAGTTGATTACCACACAAGAAGCACGGCAAAGCAGCCATTTCGAGTCCTCACTAACGTTAACGTTATGAACAACTGCTGTTTGCGCCACGGCGGGGTATCCACTCCGACAGGAACTGAAAATGAGAAAAGAAAACCGTCGCAATCCACCTGAACCTCCTGAGCAACGCTTCCGAAGATAGAAAACAGATGGAAGATGCTGCGGCTATCCATTACCCAGGTTGTGTCACTCGCAGTTTTTTCGAGCAAGTGGATGGACCGCGACGCGGTGACGCGCCGCGAACGGAGCGGGGCTGACATCAACAGTTCTTTTGTCAAATACTTCGCCAGATAGTGGGAGATGCGATGAACGTCAACGAACCGAATGTCAACGATTCCGCCGCCGCCGATAGCACTCCACGCTTCTGAAATCCATTGCTGCAAAATGAAGCGATCAACGAGGACGTGCAGATGGGGAATGCCGCTCTTGTGAAACTCAAGGATTGCGATGTAGTTGACCGTGCATTTGAACTTGCGAAGCAGCGAGACACGAAACTTGTTGAACACGCGCCGCAAATACCGAACTGGGTCGCCCTCAATCCTCGAGGGATCGAGCGTGAGCGTCAGAAATCGCGTGAGTGAAAGACGCTCTGCGATAGCGCGAATCGCCTGCTTGTAGCGCCATGCTTTGCGCGGCCCGCAATACGCGCAAGCCCATGTCTTGCAGTTGAGCCGAATCAACTTTTCCGATCGACCGTCAAGCGCATAGCCGCGAAGCGTTCGTGCCCCACAATGCTTACATCGCCCTAGTGCCTGTAGCTCTTTGCTTACAACCTCGTAACGATTACTCTGATTTAAGACAAGTGAAGAAGAATGCTGCGTCGCTTCACTCCGCAGCACGTCGCTCGCTTCGCTCGCGCCGCTGAGAGCTCCGCTCTCAGACTCTCGCCCACTTTTACGCTGAGAGCTATCAGCCCCAACCCCAAGATCAAAATCAACCCCAAGATCAAGATCAACCCCAAGATCAACACCTCCACAACCTGGCGGGCAAGCCTCCGACTTTCGGTCGGCTGTTGCTGGAGTTGTTGGCCCTACTCTCAGCCCCGGACCGGAGTGGTCAACCGGCACCCCGGAATTGTTTCGGACCGCACCCCGCTTGCCCGTATTGTCGTTCTCATTTGTCATGTAGCTGTTGTGCTATTCATGTAGAGGCATTCCCGACCATATAAGTGATGGCCTCTTCCGACTCTTGGAATTACCATTCACAAATGCACTTTGCCTAACCATGAAAAGTGTGAACCCAAGTCCGTCACAAGACCCGACAAGTACGCGCCTAAAAACTGTCGCCTCAGAGCACGAAGAAGCCGCACCTTACGGGCAATACTGTTGAGTTCCCTCCGGTCTCTCAGGGAGGAAGTGCGAATGCCGCTGACGGTGAGAGGCGATCTTTCATCGTGGATTCTTCAATTGCACGGCGTTACGGCGGACGACGCCAGCCACAAAATGGACGGAAGTTCGAGCGCACCAAGCGTGTCATCATTGACAAAGTGGATGGCAACGATTGCTGGCCCAGAATCAGACCCGACACAAACAAGAGCTAGGCTAGCAAAGTTGCAGGAAGTCAAGGATTCTCGAGCAAGCCAAGAGTTGGAGTCTCTATACCGCAAGAACCGGCGGGAATTCGATTCTCAGTTCAAACGGCACGCCCTTAAAGTGAAAGATGTTGCGAACATTCCAGACGGGCTTCCGGCACTGTCAGGCTTGGCGTCTTTCGAAGAGTCTCTAAAGATACTGCGTGCGAATCGTGCCTTGGTTGTTTGCCTGAGCTTGCACGAAGCTCACCCTTTGTATCTGATAGCACGCGCAGCTAAGGGGGATCGACAAGCAGCATTGGATCTCATAAAGGTTGATAAGCTGTTCCTGCATGACCGTTGCACCGAGAATTTGATCAAAAAGGCGCAACTTCAAAACGATCACGCGTTCATGAAGCAACTGGCCAGAGCACAGATATTTATGCCGAAGCTATCCACCCGAGAGATGCAACGCCTGTATTTTTATCAATTGTTTTTAATGGAACACGCTGGTATACAGTTACCAACTCAACATGAATTGTGGCGGATTCTCGATCCTCGTGGACGGCAATATCGTTCCCTGTCTGCTTTTGAACGAGATTTTCAGCGCCGTCGCAAGGCGTTTGAGCGGATGCTCAATGATATCTTCAGGGAGCCTTAGGGATCGCAGAACAATGAGTGTAATCGGGATGTTTCAACAGTTATGTGGTCAATGCCCTTTCAAACAAGGGGAGCAGTCTTCAGGACGATTTTCTCTACGACTCGAACAACTCCCAAGATGAGCAGGCAATCTACCACTCCTATAGCAGCAGACCAGCAGCAGGAAGCCATCCGTGCGGCCATTTAACGAGAAGAAACAAGGGGATATGAAGCACAAGCACCAAGACGAATGTCCCCCAGAACCAAACGCGTTTTCTCAAATCCCAACGGATTCTGATTGCAAGCATAATCATGCCCAAACAAACACAAACCGACCGCCCCATGTCTTCCTTGTCCAAGTGCATGAACAAAAGGAACACGGGCAACAGAATGAGCCCAATAATGACTCCGGTATAGTCGGTACGCTTTTCCGCTGTATGCTCGGTCAATACTTTGTCCCCGTCCCTGCAATACGTTGCAAAATTTCCCGCTGCTACAGCTTAAATCATCAACTGGCGAGAACAGGCAATTGCACTCATTGACCCGAACGGGCGTAGTTGGTGATATGGGGATTTTTCGCCAACTGACCCAAGCCCACCATGGGCTGAGGTTAGTCGATGTTCAACACAATTACGGCAAAACCTGCAAGCACAGCAGCGACCGCCGCTCCGAAAACGAAGAATCGGCCTCTCCCTTTCCCAATAATTGCCAAAACAAGACTCGCTAGCAGCGTGCACCAAAACACGCGGTCGAGGATTTGCCAAACTTGGGCGGCGTTCCCATGCCGTGTGGGTTCCCACCGACGTGGAGCCACGCAACCATGGTTGCCAAGCCCGCTGCTACGGCGATGCTGCCGACGAGCAAGGAAGTCGTTGCACGTTGTTCGCCAGTTCGACTGTGAGGCATCGGCATGCCGGAGTGCGCGACTCGAGCCAGCGACAACTAAGATTATTGGAGCGAGGAAGAGAAAAACCGCGACGATGTACATGCCAATCCACCCGCTTGAATTATGCACTGAGGCAGTGACTGGCGAAAACAGGCATTATCACTGATTGACCCGTAGCGGGTCGTAGTTGGTGATATGGCGATGTTTCGACAGTTATCGACTCGGCCTTCAACCTCTCGGGGCAAGTATATGATTCAATGTCCATAACGTAGCGGGAGGCTCAAACGAAGAGGCGGACAATAATCATTGGAGTTCTGCTGTTCGCAGGCGGATTGATGATGAACTATCTGCTGGAACGGCACAACATCCTTAAGATTTGGGAGAATCAGGTTACGCGGTGTCGTGGGCTGACCTCTTCTATCCACCTCTATGTGTCTTACTGTCACTGACTGGCGTTGTCTTGACGGTTGGCGGGGCGATGGGAAGTCGAGCTAATCGGCGGTTGCTTCTGTACGCGTTTGCATATGTGTTTCCGCTGACTATTCTGTACACCCTTTTCGCTTTCGGTATGCAGTTCATACAGACAGGCGCTGACCGCTTAGGGGAGTGCCCCGGCCTTGAACAAGCCGCCGCTAGTTCCAACGTAATCCCGGAATCCAAATGGCGGCCCGGTCGGCCCGCGCTTGGCTGCGTGGTAGAGAGACGCGGTGTGTTCCTGGCCTATTACAACAGTGTCGGCGTGAATGGTGTAACGGATACGTCGGCACAGCAACGTATTATCGACAAACTAGCCGAGTATTGTAGGCGGACTCCTACGCACGCTGTGCAAATGATGTTTTACGAAGAAGAGCACTGGACAGTTCGTGAAGGCAAGAATGGCTGAAATTTCGGCTCGGGGAAGCCGTCGAAGCTCCTCCGCGTCGTGAACATCAGATAGGGGTATCCGACCGGATTGTTGTTGTTAACAGGCAATAGCGCTCATTGACCCGGACTGGGCGTAGTTGGTGATATAGAGATTTAACAACAACTGACTTAGTATCGGGCGGCCGAAGAAGAGACCCTAACTGTGGTCGCTTGCTTCAGGCGTAGATTTGGTCGAATAAACTGCGTCATCCGGCTTCCAGAAGGCGAATCGGCCAGGACTGATTTCCAAGCTCGGGCACAAACCTATACGTCCAAATTCAGCGGCCAGCTCAGACGGATCAGCACAATCCGCGAAATGGATCACGTGATGCGCTTTGATGATATCGCCAAAATTCTTTTGATTGTTTGTTTGGGCGAGCTCGAGCGCAGTTTGCGACGACTTGCCAATCTTGTAGGAATGTATGTCATGGTCGATTGCGTATGTGCGTAATCTCCAACAACCTCCACCACCGAGCCACCACTGAACCGTGTCAGGAACGTCGTCTGCGTCCGAAACAGCAAGTTCCACATTCTGGGAATAGCTACTCTTTATCGTGAGTACTGCAAGCACAAGAATGCCACGCATAGGTCGTCCACCATGGACCGGTGACAGGTGATGTTAACAGGCAATTTCACTCACAACGGGTTCAACGAGTCGTTCGGCTCTGCGCCGAGCGTGCTTAAGAACCACGGTCGATCCACTCTTGGAACGTCTTCGCTATGAAACGAGAACGGTCGGTTCCAATTTTCATTTGATCCATGGTCGCAGCAATTCGGATAATCGCCTTCCGGAAGCTTCTCTCGTCGGCGAGGTACTCGGGACTCGCAGATGAGAAAAAGCACACCTCCCATACCGCTCCCGAGCCTCCCCACATATCGATACTCGCCAAACCTTTGTAGTCAGGGGTCGAGGTTCCGAGCGAAGACACAATCTCGTCTACAACAGCGGCTTGACCCGAATGGCCGTGCTTGTGCAGGAGTTTAGCTAGTTGACCCAAGTCTGCACCGAGTGCCTCGCGCAGGGAGTCCATTTGTTCACCTTGGCATGGATTGTAGCGGGTAACTGTTGAAATCAGGCATTATCACTCATTGACCCTAGACGGGGCGTAGTTGGTGATATGGGGATTTTCCGTCAATTGACTTGGTGATACCATTTTTACGTCCCGGCAAGTGAAACTTCGATGCACCGTGTTCGCTCATGTTCGCTTGTAGTTCTCTCCATCGGCGTGCCTCTTGCCGCCACTTTGGCATATTCGATCTGCGGTACTGATGTGGTCATCGTGCAGGGTAGAGTTGCACACGCTCCTCGGAGCGCGTCGTTCGCGTACAGCTTGTCTACTCAAGGCACCAGTACGGAGAATCAGCCGATGTCACTGTAGAGAACGGAAATTCACACTCCAGATTCCATTCTTGACGCAAAGCCACGCTCCAGTGCTCATGGGCAATCTCGGTGAGAAATGCGACCGAAAACCCACAGAAGTGATCGTGAAGCTGATGAATGGCGATCTGAGTCAAGAATTTGATCGCGTGTCGTTGGATTTCAAAGAAGACTTTAAAATGGCAGACCCAACCGCGTTCGTTCCTCGCTCCAACCTTGTGTTGAGCGATATTCACTAGCTCCGTTTCGGATCGACAAAGCGACATCTCTTCGGCATTGACGTAATCAGGCAATGACCTCATTGACCCGTAGCCGAGAAGATCGATGGAATCATCGAAACGTCACGCGGCCTTTTAGATTCGTCGCCTTGGCGAGTTGTTCTTCGTTCGCTGCTTCCATCCAAAAACGGAACATGTAACCTTTCATTCTGGTGAAAATGACGGCTTTGTAATAGCTTTCATCCTTGGATTCCTTCTTGAGGTCTGACTCAATGAATCTCTGGCCAGCGAGCAAGATAGGAATTTCCGATCGGACCGGCCGAAGCCCTTCGCTTTCGAGTTGCTGACACACGCCTCGGACAAACTCCTCCGTCATACTGGGTGCCCCGAAAAGTAAGCGGAATAAACAACAATCGCAAAACTATGCCGTTGCTGTATGTTGCCCTGAGCATTTACAGCCTCTAGGAGAATCGCTCGATTCTCTGCAATAAGACTGTTGAGAACAAGATGGGGATTGGGTTCGGGTAACCGAACTGTTACACCAAAGTAGGCGTTCTCGTATTCAGATGATCCGTTAAGATGTCCAGCCGAAGCGATAGTTTTTATGTCAGCGGTTTCGGCTGTCTGGGCGACCGTAAACATGCCTAAGGCACAGAACACAACGCACGACGCGAATGTGGAAAAACTCATGCGTGGCATTGCGGGAGTTTACCCCATCTTGAGTTTTCGGGTTGAGTGTATTCGAAATCAGGCCATAGCACTCAGAACCCTGCCAGGAGAAGGTTGTGAGTGTAATAGAGATATTTCGCCAACTACCACCCAGAATGGCACTCCCGTGTAACCTCTCATGAGAGCCAGGAGGAAATGGAGGCGTTATTCATGCCTGATTCGTCACTTCTAAGACCGCCGAATGTTTTCTTGACAGTCGGCGTCATCTTTATTTCTGGAGCTGCGTTTTTTGCATTTACGGGCAAAGTTTGGGTTGTTTTAGTGGCTGGGTCTCCGCGAAAAACAACCGAGAGTATTTTGGGGGGAGGTCGCCGCGTATTTTATCGGTGGTGTTTTTTTGGTCGGATACTTCTTGTACAAGGTGACCTGAACCCCCTGCCCCTCAAAAATGGTGATTCAGCGGCGAGGCAATCAAGCGCCGAAACCGTAACGATTGAATTCAGGGCATTGCCGCAGAATCCCGGTTAGTGGGCCAATGAGTGTAAGGGCGATGTTTCACGAAGTGTCGTTAGTTCAGGGGGTTCGCTTCCTTTGGCGTTCAGCCAACTCTTCGTACGAATAAATGGTTTCGATCTCAGGAAGACCAAAACTCTTGTCGCTACCAGCCTGAGAGTAAACCTCAAGTGAACTGAGACGACCTCCTCTTTGGAAGAGCATGATGCCGACGTCCTCTCCATCCACAGTAGCCAAATAATCGGCAATGATATGCTTGGCTTCGTGAGGCACCGGCCTCCCCTCGTCTGCGAAGTCTACTGTTGGACATCCACATGAGCACTTCCAAACCACGACAAGAGAATCCAGCTGTTCAAGAAACTGCTCCGAACCGGGATTGCCGTGCCGCAGCAACCAATCAATCAGGGCGCGTTCTTTCACTGTGATCGGGCGGTGGAGCGACTCCCCCTTTGGCGTCGTTCATGGGATAAGTCTATCCGACCATTCACTCCGAATGCAGCGCTGGACGCCTTCAAGGCGATTTCAAAACTAACGGGCCGTGGGCGTAGTTGGTGCTATTGGGATGTTACGCCAACTGAGAAGTACGTATGCCACCATGCACGAAGCTATTAGCCATGGAAATGCAGATGCTCGATGTTGACTTGGCGTTCCCTCATTTGTATGCGGTCGAAGAATTCGGCGAACTTCCGGGAACGGAAATCCTACCTTTCCCTGGTAATTTACATTCCACCGCCGAAGACAAGACCGGAGCACAACGGTCTGTGGCTGAAGATCACTCCCGAAGCCGGCAATTGTGGATCGGTGTCTTTGAGTGCGGTTATTCGTCGCCGCCCGCCTTCTCGTGCGTCCGCGGCACACTCGACCCGAATCGCACGTGCGTTGTCTCCAACGGCGCAGCGTACATCGTGAAAGCTGACGAGCCTGCGGTCTGGGAACAAGTTCCAATAGTTCCGGTGCTCGATGTCCGCCCGCTTCCCACCCACCGGCTTCTTGTTTTCTCGGATTTCACCAGATTGGCAGCTTATGGCATCAATGGCCTTGCTTGGCGCAGTCCGCGGGTCTGCTGGGATGAACTAAAGATCCTCAAGCGACGAGCGACACCATTGAAGGCACGGGATACGATCCCACGAATTCCATTTCCAGCGAGATGCATTTCGTGGTGGATGTGAGAACGGGCCGCTCGTTGCTTCCTTCGCCCACCGGCACTGATGGCAAGCCAATCTGGTAGCCGTCTTTCACCTGAGGTCCCGCGGCCAATTTTCCCAGTGATTCCCGGCACTCGAAAGGTAGCCGATGAGCGATCTAAAGACAGTAACTGTCGTTAACAGGCAATAGCACCGAGTAGGCCGGTCACGCGGCGAGGGCGACCGTTCCAAGACTGAAACGGTCGTTCACCGGGTGCCCCAGGTTTTGCTCGCAAGCCGAGGGATCGTTTGTAGTCTGAACTGACGCATGGCCCAGCAAGAATTGAATCTGCTCTAGCTCGCCGCCGCTCGAATGGCACAGCTTCGCGCAGGTGCGCCGCAGATCATGCGGCGCGATCCGTTGTAGCCCAGCTTTCTCGCAGCAGCTCTTCACCACGTACCAGACAACGTTCTGCGTATTCGTCGCCCCACACCTTACAAGTGCGGCTGACCCGTCGAAAACTATCCCGTCCGTGATCCGGCAGCGGTCGTCCAATCGTCCGATCCCTGCTTCGCCCATGCGGGCATCGGCACGGTGCGAATGTGTCCGCCCTTGCCAATCAAATCCACGACAGCCCAGTGCCCCTGCCTCGTCTGCACATCGCTGATCTTTCGGCCGAGCAGCTCGGATCGGCTAGGCCGGAACGGAACAGGAGCGCGAGCATGGCGGAGTCGCGTTTAGCCGTATCCGGTGGCCTCGCCGCGGCTTAGTACTTCGAGCTTTGCTCAATGCTGAACCAGTTTCCCGATCGTTGCCCGAGTTGCTTGCGCCTTTCACGCGACTGATTCCCGCTGCCAGGTCTGGACTCAGCTACCCGGCATCGGCGGCCTCGTGGGCCAGTCTGCGCACTGCCGCAAGTTGCCGGTTCATTGTGTTGGCGGCCAGCCTTGAATTCAAGGTGCATCCGGTAGCGCACGACGACAATGCGGTTGAAGGCTGGGCGGGGGGCCGAACAGTACCGCGCGATGAACTGGTGGATCGGCATACTCGTAGACGCGGCGCGAGCTGGGCGACGTGAGACTGTGGAGAACCGCAGTCTTTGAGTGGTGGATCGGGCAGTCGCAGTGCTATCTTGCGGTCGTTCAGTTTCACTTTCGGTTTCCCATGTTGGCGGCCTCCAGTCCGCAGCATCGGAGTGGGGCGCAGGTGTGGGGCGGGCCAGGTATAGTCTTTTATTGTCTTTGAACGCCATCATTGATGTTTGGCTGTTAACGTCAACCATCTAGGCGCCTAATGCGTGCAATATGAATCTCAGCCCACTCGTGCTGGGCTTTATTGGAGTACTGCGTACCTCACATGGGTAGCGTGGGTCTATTTGTATTTTCATATCGCCAAAAGAACGACCCGACGGATGGATTTTCGACGCCCGACGCCGGATGCTCCGGAGCTCGTCGCGATGATGGCGAGGTGTTTGTTGTAGCGTCAGTAGCATCGGCAGTTATGCCAGTCATCCGCGGCCGGCGCCGAATGGGTGTTATGTGCCTCTTTTCGTCGATTGATTGGAAGGTAGCTGTACTGCGGGGTAAACTGCCCCATGAAACTGGATGCTTAGTCGGGAGAGTTTGTATAATGATTGAGACACTCTTGACCGCCAGAGGAATTCCGGTTAACACTCGCCCCATGAGCACTACTGCGAAAGCTCAGTCTTTATTCAGCAGTTCAGGCGGTTCGCATCCGCTGGGCCGGTTTACTGATCAGGGTAAAACATTTGGGCCCCGCATCGTAGAAGAAATTGTGCGCGACCTACGATTCTGAAGGTTGTCGCTGATTTAGGAGCTGGCTGGGAAGAGATTTAGAGATCTCAGACGCTTCGTCCCCTGGCCACACTCATAGCCATAGAAGGTGGAAGAGCATACGCCGCAAGAAGCCCTCGTCGGGAAGAGCTGACAAAAATTACATAGCTAATATTGAGCGTGATCGCCTGCCTATTGACGATGGTCGGGCTGAAGCCTCATTATTGCCAACCAAGTCCTTGAGCACACCAAGAGAGATTTTCTCGATACTTCGCGAGGTATCACGTTCTCTTTAAAGTCGAGCAGAACCTGCTCCTATACGTCGGTTTGCCTCATGTTTGCTCCTCGTGCGCCATCGCTTCCTACTGTAATTGGGGAGGCCGCTCCCACCCAGCACAAGATTTGCTCGGCCCATGTGAGGCCATTTTCCAGAGCCGACACGCTCGCGTTTTTGAACGCCTGCTTCCCAGGCGGCTACGAACTTTCATTGTTTCGCGGCGCACAGTTCTACCCGTTTCCATTACGCTTGTCCCGCTTTCTTGCCAATACTTTCCCGACATCGCATTCACGATCTTTTTCCTGATCCGAAAAATAGCGGAGTACCACGGCGAATTTGCGACCTACCCCGCACGGGCCCAGTTGGAAACGAACTTTTGGACAGGCCATGTTCAGACTGGCTCTCATACTGGAGTTCCGAGCACAGCGTTCAATCATAGGAACTCTTTAGTTTGGCCAGCGCCGCGACGCGGGAAGCGGCTCTTCTCAAGAGTTGTAACATCCCCATAGCACCAAGTACGACCCCGCCCCCGTCAGTTGGTGCTATTGCCTGATTACGTCAATGTCGAAAAGAGGTCGCTTTGTCGATTCGAAACGGAGCTAGTGAGATCGCTCAACACAATGTTGGAGCGAGGAACGAACGCGGTTGGGTCTGCCATTTCAAAGTCTTCTTTGAAATCCAATGATACGCGATCAAATTCCTGACTCAGATCGCCATTCATCAGCTTCACGATCACTTCTGTGGGTTTTCGGTCGCATTTCTCACCGAGATTGCCCATGAGCACTGGAGCGTGGCTTTGCGTCAAGAATGGAATCTGGAGTGTGAATTTTCCGTTCTCTACAGTGACATCGGCTGATTCGCCATACTGATGTTTTGGGTAGACAAGCTGTACGCGGACGACGGCGCTCCGAGGAGCGTGTGCGACTCGACCCTGCACGATGACCACATCAGTACCGCAGATCGGATATGCCAAAGTGGCGGCAAGAGGCACGCCGATGGAGAGAAATACAAGCGAACATAGGCAAACACGCTGCATCGAGGTTCACTTGCCGGGGCGTAAAAATGGTATCACCAAGTCGATTGGCGATAAATCCCGATTACACTCAGAACCCCGGCTTGAGAGCTGACTGATGGTCAATGAGTGCTATTGCCTGTTAACAACGGTGCGTGTAGTACACAATATCGCCTTATAATCAGCCCTCATGAGTCGATTGGGGTTGCTGCAACTCTGCCTTCTATTGATGCTAGTAGCCGCTTGTTCCACGACCACATGGGGATTGACTATCCCGATCACTTAGCTATTCTTGCTTCCACGAGCCGTTCCTGAGCGTTTCAGTATCGTCCCCTCGCCACGATTCGTTCGTGAATATCGAATTAGGACTTGTTGACCCCAACGGACGAAGCGCAGGCAGCGGTCACCATGGCAACGCAATCCCGAGGTCTCAATACGGCAAGGTGGTGGAAATTCCGTCGCGTCCCAAGCAAGCAAGGTTCTAGCAGTCGAAGTCTGTGGTGCGATGCCTGAGCCTATCTGATCTCAGTCTCCGAACACGGCGACTTTGGCTACCGCCTCACTGTTTCTGGCGATGACGGCACCGAAAGCGACCAAGGCAATGAGATTCAGTCCGTAAACCTTCGCACGGACGGTGACGCATGTGTCATTTCAGTTTCTTCTTCCGCATGACAAAGGGAAGGTGGCTATTAGTGGCTGGACCACACTGGCCACGCCCTTGGGGTTGGGGAGTTTCGAATTTGCGACCCGATTTCCAGGCTTGAGCAATGGTGTGGGCGTAGGTTGTTGTAGTTGGTGAAAAATCTCGATTACACTCATCTACCTTTGCTGCCGGGTTTTGAGGGCGACGCTCACATCGGCATACTTTAACTGTCCACAGTGAAGGCACGTCTTGGTCATTTGCCAGAACTCTGCTCCTTTGGCATAGAACCGCTGTCGGCAACACGGGCACCTCACTTCGTGCGTGAGGATCAGCATGATGATCCCAAACAGCATCCAGCCAATAACTACAACCGCAATCTTGTGAGCGCATGTCAACCTGTCCAGACGCAGCGGCGGCAAATACCAGAAATAGGAAAAGGACGGAAACGAGGCCAACTCGCTTTAGAAAGCGAAAGAGTTTCCAAGGGTCTGCGACGGTGCCCATTTGCCGCTAGTTTACCGCGTGCCCACGCACTCACAACGGACTACTTCTGCGTTCTGGCTCTATACCATCTCAAAATCAAAGTCCTTGCCAATATGACAAACGCGGCGATTCGCGCAGGACAGAGCTACCACCGAACTCTCTTCCTGGTGCAGGTACATCAGAACAGCAGCAACCAGAAGCGCAGCGGAAATCAAGTTGGGAACGTATCGCCTCATCGACACCGAAATCATACGCCCGTTCAATGAGCCGGAGGCACGCTTAATCCACTGCGGGTAGTTGGCGTTAAATCGCCATTTCACTCAGTACTCAGCCCAGAACTCGTCCTCAAGTTGGATAGAGGGCTTCCTTACGCAATACTCTTTGAAAGACCGCAGCCCTCGAAGCGCACGACAATCCGATACTCACCGTCAAAGCGGAAAATATCGCAGTCGCGGATGTCTGGATGTCGGAATCCGAGGTTTACCTCCCCTTGGGTACCATCCCGAAAGAACTTGCTGAGTTTTTTGAGACCGTGCACGGCACAGGCACCGAAGCAGAATTGCTGAGTGCCAGACTCGCCAGTTACCTCGATATGGAAGTCATTAAAGCAGTCGTCGCCATCGAAGCCCAGCCAGACAAATCGCATCTCGGTCAAGGCGTCCTTGATACGAATTCGGGCACTGTCCCTCACGACGAAAAGTATATTCCTCGGTTTCCATTCGTCAGCTAGCGAAAAATCCCGATTACACTCACAATCCTCCCGTCCTCGTGCTGAAGCGGCACATCGGCCGCGAAGGCGCCCTCCGTTCTCCCCGTCGGTTTCCCCCCATGGCCGACTAGCAAGCTCTCCAACATTTTCGAACAAAGTTGCATCAGAGTCGCGTATCGAGGAGAGGAGAGATCCAAATGTCGCTACTTCGCAGCCCCCGGCTCTCGATGTTAATGACGTTGTTAGCATTAGTCCTGTCTCCCATACTTCTCAAGGCACAAGAGCCCTACGGGTTCTACACTTCCTATACTGCCCCTCCCCCGTATGAGTACCTGGGGTGGACCCTCTGTGGTCGGAATTTCAACTCGTCCGGCTGCTTTGCCTCTGGCAATCTCGGGCGTTTTGGCAAGGCGGACGCGCTAATCGAAGGCAATCCATCGGTGGTTGACGGCAGCACGATTACGCACGCTATCTATGTCGTCGACACCGAAGGTCGCCATCATGGAACCGGCGTCACCCTTTACGTGTATAAGGAGACCATCATCGTCAACGATCCCGGCGCGTCAACTGTTACGCTCCTAACCACTGTTCCCCTGAAGCTAACCGGTGGCGGCTCCGCAATCTGTTCGATGGTCGGTAACGACAAATTTCTCTTCATCGCAACCAATCAGACCAAATACGCCCTCCGCGTGCGGAAGAGCGACCTAACCGTCACAAATGCCGGAGAGTGGGGCCTAGGTGCCAAGGTAAGCTCCATGAGCTCCGACGAGCGAGGATATATCACGATAAATTTCGGTTCGGGCGGTACTAATTTTGGCAACATTCAGTACGCCCCGGATGGGTACAACCTCGGCTACTTCGGACCCGAGTACCAGTTCCTGGCGAACACTAACATCGCCGTCGGCGCCGAAACCTTTGCGCCGTGAATGTTTCACGAGTAGCGCGAAAGCCAAAACCTCAGCTCCGGGGGCGCAGGGAAGCTCCTTGCGAGAGGCATAGGTGAAGCTAATTAGCGATAAATCCCGATTACACTCATTGACTTCTGAGGGAAGCAAGGTTCAGGCGGTAAACTGCTGAAAAATAGATTCAGAGCCGCCTGCCACCAGCAGGGAAAGTTCGAAAATCGTCTCCTAGGGCCGACCAATCTTTTGTTGGAGTTGCGACCCTCGAGGCATCTACAGCCGTTTCACGGTTGAGACGTAGTTTGTGACGTGCCCCGCTTGCCTGCCCTTCCGCATCCTCGTCAGCCCGTTTGCCCGGTTCGACCCGGCCTCGCGCTCGACGGATATCCTCGTGTTCAACAGCCAGAACCTGGGCGCGTTGGTCGTGAAGGAAGATCCGCACGGTAGAACTGGGAAGACGCCCGCTACGGCATCCAGGAGATGTGCATCGAAGAGTAGTACGGCTTTGGCGTCATGTCGATCGCGAGTAGAGGGCCGGTTCTTCTCCTTTTTGCGATCGCAGTAGGCATTTACCCTGGGCTTCTACCCCTGCCGTTTTTCTTCCCACCATCCAAGAACAGTCTCACTGGAGTTCCCCGGCGACGATCAAGGCATTCCATTGCAGCAACTTCCGGCTCGCCCCGCATGGCACAGATCGATCTTCTTATCGGACACACGATTAGGCGGTGCGATGACTTCGCAAATCACTCGCAGTGCCGGGATTTACTGGGCTAGGAAGCAGGAGAGTACATGGTGGATAGCTGGAACATGGTGGACAGCTGGAACGTGGTGGACATCTGGAAGAGGAAGGCTCCGGTTGTTTGTTCCCCGGGCTGATTACCCAGGTGGAAGGGATCACTGGAAACAGAGGAATGGTTACGGGAACGAGGAGCCTGTCTTATACCCCCTTTTGGCTCTCCTTATATATAGGTAGGAATCAGGACAAGGCTCTTTACCGGGTGTGGATCTCTCCTTACTTCTTGCGCCTGGCCGCCCTCCCCTCTGCCGCGCTCTTGGTTCGCAGTTCGACTCTACGGCACGGCAGCAATCTCTTTGGGCTGAATTTGCGGGCTGAGCTTTCATTATTTGGTTTAGTTCGCTGCCGCCGTGTTGTTCCTGTTCCCAATTTCGGGAAGTTTGGGAACAAATCGACCTAGATCGCCTGTTCTAAAGCGAAGGTATTATCGATCTCCTGATTCTGCCGTCTGCAAATTGAGACTGACTCGCTCCCCATTGATTAGAACCGATCCTTCATCGATCAACTGCTGTCCGGTGCAATCGTAAGCCTCATAGCAACGGAGAGCGTTGGCGGGGAAGAAGAATTCGACCGCTTCGTTCCCTTGTGTGTCTGCGGGTTTATCCGCCTGGTGAATCGTCGTGCTGATGGCGATGCCGTCGAAGTCGAGATCTCCCTTGAAATAAGTCATCATCGGACGTAGGAGATGCGCGATGTGGTTATCGAACGCCAGTGCAGCCATTTTGTAACGGCTTCCATTGGATGTGAGGGGCAAGGCGGTAGCCACGGAAAATTCGAGATACGCACCTTTTCTAAAAGCAATGATGGCGGGCGGCGCATAGGAAACAAAGTGCGCCTGCGGATCAAGTTCCGTCGCGACAAGGTCGATCATCTTCTGGTCTGCCGCCTGAATTTTTGCCAGAGCTTCCGGAGAAGTGTCCCGTGGTGGAACCGTGGGCACATTCGAACGAGTTGAGGTTGCCCTAGATAAAGACCCCACGTCAGACGTCGCTTTGCTTCCATTTTTCGGCGACTCACTCGCGCCAGCATGATCTAACTGTTTTGCGGCTTCCTGCGCAGCCTGATCGCTCAGGTAGAGCACGAACGGTTCGCCATTGAAATAAAACCGGCCATCGAGAAGCGCGGCTTGTCGATCGTTCTCATCCTTCGCGCTTACCAGCCGTAGCGCTGCGTCTTTCGATAATGCCAACACCAGGTTTTCCGGCCGCTCCACATTCTGGCCCATGCTCTTGGCTCGGATGTGATGGGATATCTCCATCGCGAAGCCTTCGACGTCCGGATTGTCTTTGAAGGCCGGAACGGTGAGCTCGAGAATAGGCAGCATCACGTCCTGAAATGTGCGCACCGCACGATGACTCTTGTTGACCAGTTCCGTCGAGTAGGCCCCGAAATAGTTGCCCGTCAGTTCAATCACCGTCATTCCGCCATAATTGTCAAAACGGAGTGAGCGCTGGTCCGCCCTTTCCTGCTGCGCCCGCTCCAGATCCAGAACGCGGCTGAAGTAAAAGGGATAAGGAAAGATGTGTCCGTGAATTCTCGCGCCCACGGCTTGCAGTTCCTGAAAGTACTTCTCCTGCAATTCACGCATTTGCGGACTCTTGATTTCAGCCGGGGTAAGTGCTTGGCCGGATGCAAGACTTCCGATGCCGGCGACGAAGCCCAGAACCCAAGAAACGGTCGGGAACCAATTACTTTTGCGAGTAAACAATCCCGGGAGCTCCATAGGGAGGATCAGAAACCATTCGAATGTAAGCGATGAGCGCCTGAATTTCGGATTTCGACAAAGTATATCCGTAGGGAGCCATGAGCGGTGACTTGTTTAACGCCGGACCGCCGTGCGAGATGATGGCATTCAGGTCAGCATCGCTCATCTTGTTGAGCGTGTCGCCCTCTGTGAATGGGTGAGGCTTGGTTTCCAGGTTGTCATAGTTGGAGACGCGCTCGGGCGACGATTCCTGGTTGTGGCAGCGCGCGCAATATTGATCGTTCAGCTGACTGCCGAGCATTTCCTGGTAGCCGAGGCCAATTTCTTCTAACTTGAGATCGACATTCTTGCCAGCCTTTGTTGTTGTGCTCGCAGTGAGCCGGTAACGCCCTGGAACTGTGCCCAGCGTTACATTCGATGTGAATTGCCCGCTTGGATCGGTGAGCCCAGCGGATGGGTCGAGGGAGACACCATTCGGTGCGCGAAGTACGACGAGCGCGCCCGTCACCGCGTTCCCCTGCTCATCGTTGACTTGAAGGACTACAGGCTGCGGGAGCTGCGTTCCCACGGCAGTCGTTTGCTTTCCGCCGCTCGACTCGCCGATCGCAACACCGTAGGTGGAGGGCTCCGGCTGCGAATAGTTTGCGCTGGATCGACGAGAGCAGCCTGCTGAAGCGATGACGACCAGAAGAATTAAGAAGCAACCGGTGCGCTTCATCGCTTTTTCGCCTCCTGTTGTTCGCTGCCCTTTTGACTCATGAGGAATGCTGTTAGGGCCCGGGCGTCCTCGTCGCTCATGTTGCGCTTCGGCTCTTGCGTACCTGGCCGTAATGCGGCGGGATCCTTCATCCATGCGTAGACCCATGCTGATGTCAGGCGTGAACCCACGTGTGTCAGCGTCGGTCCGATATAACCCTTGTCCTGTTTCGTGTCGATAATATGGCACGCTTGGCATCCGTACTTCGAGTAGTAAAGTTGCTTTCCCTGCTCGACCTGCACGGGAGCAAACCCTACTAGCGGCATTGAATCGCGATCGACCTTGGGCGACTGATAAACAGTCAGAATGTAGTCGGTCAGGGTGGTGATCTCCCCGTCTGTCAGATTGAACTTCGGCATGCGGCGAATCAGTGCGGGGCGTAGGGTATTGGGATTGCGGAAAAACTGCACCAGCCATTCGCGTTGCACCGAACTTCCCTCCCACGTAAGGTCAGGAGCCATATCGCCACCGCGCCCGTTGATGGCGTGGCAGGAGAAGCAATTCAAATCGCTGATCAACTGACCAGCTTTCCCCGCTGGTTCATAGTGCGAGGGAGGAAGCGCCGGAACGGTTTTTGCAGGCGGTATTGTCAGCGCGCGTTCATTGTGGGAGAGCAGCGCGTTCACCAGCGCGTCAACCTGCGTTGGAGTGAACGTGAACTGCGGCATCTTCAGTCCTGACCCAAACGCGCGGGGCTGCTTGATCTTAGCGCCAAGGTAGTCGTAAAGCGTATGTTGCACGCCGGGAGCGAAGGCTAGTTGATTTACTGGCTTTGAACCGATCTTCGTAAGTTCCGGCGCGAAGTTTTCGGGATGCTTGAGACCATTGATCTCGTGACAGGCCGCACAGCCATAATCGGTTACTAGCCGCTTGCCGTGCGCGATCTGATCTGGGGTTGGCGCCTCCAGATGTACGTTGGCGAGCAGATACGCATCCGCCTTGCCCATCAGGAATCCCGTCAGCAGCCCAACCTCCTGATCGTTGAACCGGTAATGCGGCATGCCCGTTGCCGGATCGTAATCATGCGGATTGCGCACCCAAGCCTGCAGCCACTCGGGCTTTGCCTTCGTTCCAATCTTTGTCAGTTCGGGACCAACATTGCCGCCCACCAGGTTTCCCGCGGCGTTCTGCACCGCGTGACACGAAGCACAGAACGACTCGCCGTAGAGGCTCGCTGCTTTGGTCTGCAGCACGGTATCGTCTTTCAATTTCTTTGCCTGATCGAGAGAAGCCTGTACTACCTTCAGCGAAGATGGCGTACTGGAAGAAATCAGAAATGCTGAAATATCGCGCGCATCGTCATCGCTCAACTTGAAGTTCGGCATGGTCGCGGTCGTCGAGTAGGTTTGCGGGTCCTTTAGCCACGCAAAGATCCATTCGCGACTGGTCTTGTCCGCAACATGAGCCAGCGATGGCGGATCATCGGTTCCGGCGATCACTGTGCCGTCAGGCCGCTTGATTGTGTGGCAATGAACGCAGCCATACGAACTCAGCATCTTGCGGCCAAGGTTCAATTGCGGAGTGCCTTTCAGGTCCTGCTGGTGACACTGGCCGCAGGAAGACTCCAGATATTTTGCGGGCAACAACGGTTCTTCCCAAGCCAGCGTGCTCTTGTGCGCATCTTCGACCGATGTTGCGGTGCCTTGTCCGCGATGGCAGACAGAGCAACCCATTTCCTCCGGCTTGTGAGGAATCGCTGGATGATACCGGTACGGCTGAATCTTCACATCCGCCAGGCTCGCCTCTTTCAGCGCCGTGTGACATGTGGTGCAACGATCGACCACGCCCATCTCTGGCAGCCAGATCTGCTGAATACCCGGTTCAAAGTGACGCCGCAACGTGACCGCATCGCTGCGCTTGGAAATCAGCCGCTCATATCCCCGCTGGTAGATATGCCAATCCGCAAAGAAATCCTTGGCAGGCGCGATGGCCAGCAAGGCGAGCAGCACCACGCTCATCCAGGCGAACGTCGCGACCGCATCACCAAACAGTTTCTGACGAATTTTCTTGAGAAGCTCGGAGAATTTCAACTAGCTCCTCCAGGGCCAGACCCAGGCCCATCCCGGTCCGCGGAAAAGGGTACCGACCGTCGTCAGCACCGCCAGTTCGAATAAAAACCAACTCATAATCCAGAATGAAAGAGGCTTGGCGGCAAGTGAGCGCCGGAATTGCAACTCCGATTTCTCGGAAGATCCGGCCGCAACCGCCATAAGCGCAACCGTGATCATCGTCGGGACCAGGGCGACAATTACATCGAAGGCGAGTAGGAAAATACAAAAAGCAGCCGATACGACCCAGAAAATTCTCAGCCGCTTCCGGCGGTCTTTGGTGAAGACACCCGCCGCCTCGATGTTGATGTTGAAATACGGAATGACAATCAGCGCAAGCACCACCAGCGTGGGCACCAGCACTCCGGCAACTACCGGGGGAAAGTAGTGCAGCAATTCTTGCAGTCCCAGAAAATACCAAGGCGCTTTTGCGGGATTTGGCGTGTGCGAAGCATCGGCCAACCCTTCTAATGGAGCATTGAAGAACAGCGAGATGAGCACTAGGATGCTGGCCAGCACCTCGACGGCGATCGCCGCTCGAAATAGTACCTCGGGGAATGCCTGCACTCGTGTTTCATCGACCGCCCTGACCAGTGCCGAAGTACGTCGCGTAACAAAGGCAACGCGAACTGGATTTTTGCGCGCGTCCGAACCCACCCCGGCGATGAAATCTTTGGAGCCGCTCATAGTGGTGGCCTCGCTGGTACCGCCGTCATCACAACGTCCGGCTCGCTGTGCCGCGCATACAACCCGCCGTCCTTGCGAATCCTCCAGAAGTGGATTGCGACGAAAAACAACGTTGTTAGCGGCAGGATCATGCAGTGCAGCACATAAAAGCGAAGCAGCGCATTGGCATTCACGAAGTGTCCGCCAAGCATGAGGAATCGAACCTTGCCCCCCATGATCGGTACCGCCGATGCAATATTCGATCCAACCGTGATCGCCCAGTAGGCCAACTGATCCCACGGGAGCAGGTAGCCTGTGTAGCTCAACAGCAGCGTCATCAAGAGTAGAACGACGCCGATCACCCAGTTGAATTCGCGCGGCGGGCGATACGCTCCCCTATAAAACACACGGAACATGTGCGCGAATACGAGGAAGACCATGGCGTGTGCCGACCAGCGGTGCAAGTTGCGAAGAAATTGTCCGGAGGAAACCACGAACTGCAGATCCTTGGTGTCGGCATAAGCCTGCGGAGCCGAGGGATGGTAATAGAGCATCAGCAAAATGCCAGTGATGACGAGTATTCCGAAGGTGCCAAGTGTTAGCGTGCCCAGATACCAGGTAGCGTTGAACTCGAGCATTCGTGTCCGCACCTTTGTCGGAAGCATGTGCAGAAACACATTGCGCTGGATCGCCATCGAGTTGCGCAGCGTGCTCTTGCCCGTGCCCCCGCGAAACACCGATTGCCACACCCGCGATTCGCGCAACTCGTCGAAGTATCGATTGAAAGTTGTGCTCATTCTTTAAACCCTCACGAACGTCTGCGGCCGAATCTCTTCGCCGCGATCGACAATCAGTTCACCCTCCTCGCTCAGCGACATCTTGAGCCAAGGAAGGGGCTTCGGCGCGGGTCCCTCTACTTTTTCTCCAGGCGTCTTGCCAACTGGTTGAAAAACAGCGAATTTACTTCCATGGCACGGGCACTCTATCCTGCCGCTATCCGGCTTCCACGCCGTCAGGCAGCCGAGATGCGTGCACACCGCGTTAAGCGCGAAGAATCCTTCTTTAGCGTGGATCACAAAGATGCGCGCATCCACGTCGAGCGTGACCGAATCCGGCTGATAGCTTTCGGGCTTTCCCATGTTGACGACCGGCGACGGCTCATACAAAACATTCGGCGAAAGAAACTGGTAGCCGAAAACAGCCGTACCCGCGGCTGCGATGCCCATCGATCCCAGACCGATGCGCACGAAAAACTCCCGGCGGTCAATCCCCGCGTTCGCCGGGCCTTGAAGTCTCTCTTTGTTTTCTTCTGCCATGGTTATTTCGCTGCCCCCGCCGGTTGCGCGCGCAAGCGGGAATCGATCGCCTCGATTGAAATTAAGCCAGTCGGCTCGGCCGCCAGCAAGTTGTAAGACTCCATGGTGATAGTGTTCACCGGACATCGCGCCGCGCACAGCCCGCAACGGATGCATCGGGTCTCATCTTTCAGCATCACCGAACCTACGCCTTGCGCCAGTTCTTCGGGCGCCATGTCCGGGAGTTCTGCCTCATAGAGGGCACGGTTCACTGAAAGATGCTCGAGCGTTTCCGCAGTGAACTGCACGCGGCCCAGCGTCACGAGTTCCAGGCAATTCTCGGGGCAAACATCGACGCACCCTCCGCACAAAATGCACAGTGAAGCATCGTCGGCGTAACCCTCAAAAACCGTATTGACCCAGCAGTGCAGGCAGCGCTGGGCCTCGGTGACCGCGGAGACTTCGTCGTAAACTTCCTCGACCTCGGTCATGCCGGTTCGGCGGTCGATCGGCAGCATCGGGATCGGCTGCCGCACCAGTTCCATGAATTCTTCCGGCATCGCGTGCCGCTTGAGTTCGGTGACTTCGATGATCGGCTCCGGATGCGTCTCGCCGCGCAGATACTCGTCGATCCCCACCGCGGCTCGTTTGCCGTCCCCGACACTGTCGATGATCAACCGCGGTCCGAATACGCAATCGCCACCGGCAAAAATTCCCCCTGCGGAAGTCATGAGTGTATGTGGATTTACGTTGATGAGCCCGCGCGGAGAAACTTCAACGCCGTCGTCCACGTGCAGGAAGTCCAGGTTGGTCGTCTGGCCGATGGCCATGATGACTGTGTCGCATTCGATCTGAGACTCGCTGTTTTCGTAAAAGACCGGTTTGAAGCGGCGCTGTTCATCGAACACTGATTTCGTCTTCACGACCTCGAGCGCAGTCACCTTGCCATCTGCGCCGATGAACCGCTTCGGTCCGAATCCGGGATGCAGAATGACGCCTTCCATCTCAGCCTCTTCAATCTCTTCGAGAGCCGCTGGCATCTCTCCGCGGTTTTCCAGACAAACGACGTGCACTTCCTGCGCGCCCATACGCAGCGCAGACAGCGAGATGTCCACCATTTCCTTAGTGGCGACAGCTGTCACGTTGTCTTGGGATGGCGCCAACTCCTCTACCCCCGGAGCATGTTGTTTCAAAACCTCCCGTGCGGCCGAGCGTGCAACATCCATCGCGACGTTCCCGCCGCCGATGACGAGCACGTTGCGCCCAATCGTGAACTTGTATCCCAGGTTGACGTTGAGCAGAAAATCCACGCCGCGATGGACGCCGTCGAGATCGACGCCTGGAATCGTCAGATCGCGGCTACGATGCGCCCCAATCGCGAGCAAAATCGCGTCGAATCCCTGTTGCCGGAGTTCTGCAATCTGGAAGTCTCGTCCCGCGCGATGATTAAGTTTCAGCGTGATGTCGCCGGTCCCGAGAATCTCGCGTACCTGAGCTTCTACCACGTCGCGGGGCAAACGATATTCGGGAATGCCGAGATAAAGCATCCCACCCGCGACCGGTGCTGCTTCGAAAATCGTGACGGAATATCCCATCAGTGCGAGGTCATGCGCGGCTGATAATCCCACCGGGCCCCCGCCGACTATCGCCACCTTGAACGGGAGCTTGGACTTGACAGCGTTTGCATTTACATCGATGTGGTGTTTGGATTCCGGACCGTAGCGCTCCGTAAGAAAACGCTTCAGCGCGCGAATTGAGATGGGCTTGTCGATCTCGCCGCGCCGGCACGCCGTTTCGCAAGGATGCGCGCATACGCGCCCACAAATGCTTGCCAGTGGGTTTGGCCCGCGCGCATATTTGTACGCCTCTTCGAACCGTCCTTCGGCGATCAGTCCGACGTACCTTCCGGCGTTGGTGTGCGCCGGGCAAGCCATCATGCAGGGGAAGTTGGTATTCAGCCAGTCCTCGTCCACCCACTTGTCTAGAAAGCGCTTCAGCATGATGGCCTCGACCGAAACCTCAATAAAAATAGAGGTTGAAAAGATGGGGAAACGGAATTTCACGCCGCTTCCCAAGGAGGCGACTTCTTCTTACTTGCTTACCGATAAATCGGCCTTGGTGTTGCCCGCCACTGTGACCGCCTTGGTCGAGTTCTTGGCGCCTTCGTGCCAAGCCACTACGTTGTACTGTCCATCGGGAATGTTCTCGATCTTGTAGTCACCGGACTTGTCGGTTTTTGCGTAGTAGGGAGTCGGCACGACCACAACATAGCCTTCCATCTCTGGATGAACGTTGCAGAGGAGTGCCGCAACGCCCGGCTGATCAAATTTGTAAGGTCGCTTCTCGCCAGTCGGCCAGGTGCCGAGGTTCTTGCCGGGCAATTTCTTGGAGCCCTGCACCAAAGAAGGCCAGAACACGTTGTGCGCCACCTTGTCGCTATTTAGGAAGTCAACGGTCGTCCCGACGAGCACGATGTTGATGTGTGGCTGGAACAACAATCCCTTTTGATCGATTACCGGACGCTCGGTTGGAGCAGGAAACGTCTTGCCCGCGATCGTGTCCACATAAACGACGGACTCGCCGCTGACTCCGGAGACTTTTCCGCTGATGCTACCTGCACTGGCTGCCAGATTTAGCGCTACGATGACCACAAGAATTGCGATGACTTTACACTTCATGATTCCTCCTTCTAATTCGTTGTTGAAAATTCCTCGTTAGTGATCGATCCGCGAGTGGCTAGTACACCCACTCAAGTCCAGCAATTGCCTGGTTTGTCCGGAAAGGATTGGAAAGAGCGTTGCCCAATCCATCGTAGATTCTTTGCTGCGGCCGCCACTGGTACTCCATGGATGCCTTGATGTTGGCGTGGATCAGGAACTGTACGCCCGGAGTGATTCGATTGCGGGTAGCGCTGGCTGGCGAGAAGTAACTGCCGGATCCGCCATTCTCCGCGAGCAGTAAGTCTGCCTGCGACTGCACGCGGTCATAGCGCATGATTGTCATCAGCCATGGCAACGCCAGGTAATCGGCTTCGAGGAAACCACCGTTGAAATGTGCGGGGCCGCCTGTTATGAAGCCCGTTCCAGCGCTGTTCTCTTCAAGGTCCTTGTCGTGTCCGTACATGTAGAGGCCAAACAAGTTGAAGGTGCGGTAATTGAAGCTGAAGTCGCCGCCTGTCCGGTAGAAAGGTTCGCGGGCTGTGAGCACGCCGCTTTCACCATTCAGTCGCTGTACCGAGCGTCCGTAGAAGTAAAAAGTCCCGAGTTGCAGATAAGTATGGTCGCGAGGTCCGCTTGCCCCGGCTGCCTGAATGTCATTTCGGCTTGTCGCATCCTTCTCAAGGTTAAAGCGATATTGGAACCGGCCATAGATGTCTTTGAAATTCGAGTCCGAAAAGATTCCAACCTCTGGACTCACATTGGGTCCGGCAGCTGTCGTTCCACTTGTGTTCTGATTGAGAATTGCCAGCGAGTAGTGATAGCCGCCATAATTATGGCCACCGCTTAATTCCACTCCTCGGCCTGGCGCCGAAAACGCGAAGCTGTTATTTACGCCTGGCCCCAGTCCGTTGGAGGCACCAAAGTTTGCCTGGTCGTAAATGTCCCATCCGCTAAGGTTCCAGGTGCGCGCCTGGCTAAAAGGAAGGTCTATTTCGAACTGCCCTACGCGCAAACTGAGTGCATCCGTCGGAAACTTTAACAGTCGGCCGATGTTCACAAACTTGAGGTACCCGTCCCCAAGTCCGCCTGCAGCGTTTGAACCGCCTACGCTGAAATCGTCGTCCACCCAAAACGCGATGCCGTCGCCAAAGTTGCCGGCCGTGAAGATGCTGAAGAGGCCGGGCTGGAAATCAGTGCGCGGAATGTTTGGTCCAAGCGTTCCGTCGTTGAAATTGTTCGCGTTCTTTGAATAGACCTGAAAGAACGTGTTGAACCGCAAGCCAATTTGCGGCATTCCTGGAATCGTGCCCGGCCAAATGACATGCGGAAACATCTCCTTTTGTGCCGGAGCTCCCAACATGACGGGCGGGACCTTAATGAAGTCTTCGTCGTTCTTGGGAAATTTAAAGCCCGCGTCCTTGAAGGCTTTGCCGAAGTCGTTGAGTTTTGGGAAATCGATGTGGCAGGTTGTGCACGATGTGCCATATTGCCTGGAAAAGGCTGGAATCGCATGGCTGCTGGGAACCAACAACAGACCCAAGGCCATGATGAACAGCCACGCCGCAAAATTCCTCGTACGCATAAGTCATCTCCGCAACGCGCTAAAAATCCAAATGCCTATACCCCAAACCAATTTGGGTGATTGTCAAGTAGGCATGAACCTAGTGGCTGTGTTGCAGCTCACACTTGATTGTGCGCAACGTCACAATCTTCAAAAATGAGCTTAACTACGGGGTGGGAAGACCGGCTTGGCAGGTAAAGCGCACGTAAATCTCATCGGGACGCCGCGTTTGGGTGGGAATACCAATGTGGTGATGACACCAGCCATGCCTCGCAATTGCAGCTTGGGTTCATTGTCCGGTCTCAGATATTCATGCTAACCGGGGATCTCCTTTTTGACTGAGGAGCGGCACGATTGTACGTCCATCTCCCTTTAGCTAGAACGCTCCATTCTGGTCACGGTTTCAGGATGATTGGCGCAAAATCGCCCTATCACCAACTACGCCCTGTCCGGGATCAGCTTAACCCGGTACAGCAACTCATCTAGAATGGTCAACGCAAACTGCCGAAAGGGACGTGACTGTACCCTACTCTGCAGTTCCGCCAGAGTCCGCGAATAATCTTCGGAGTGAGCCCCACCAAGGACGCAGTCGTCATCGCGCAAACCGCAGGCTCGGGCGGGACTTTCGTGATCAAGTCGATCAAGGCGATTCAATTCCAGACGCGATCCGGAGACGATCTGGGAGAACTCCTGCAACGTCTTGTGGTCATATTCGACGGCGAAGGCAAGAACCGAGGCTCGACCATCGCGCTCCTAGGATCGTCGTCGGGTCGGTTCAAGTCTTCCGTCGAATCAATAAAAAGGAGAGGCAATAGTCAGGAACTCGCGGCAGCTGAGAGTGGCCTAACTGTCGTCCGGGTAACAGCCGCGCGCCTCAAAAAGGTTCTTGGTTGTGCACCGGGGCAGAAGTGGCAGGCCCGTGCGAAGAGGAACGGTTCAATCCGGGGGGCCACCATAAGAACTGGTCGCAAGGCGCGGCTGGAGCTGCGGCTGCCGCCAGGAGCCACATCTGATGGGCGTTCCAGCTTGGAAAGAGTTCAGCACAGAGTGCGGCTGCAGACTAGAAGTTCCACTGTCGCGGGAGGCGATCAATCGCGATCTCCTCCCAACATCTCGGCCTGGAATCACCCCGGGATTGCCTATGAGTGAATTCTACATACGGTTGGACCGACATTTGTAATGGGTCAGGGGAGCATCTAACTTTGGCTTGCCGCCGCCGTCAATACTTTTGCCTCGCTTCCCGCTTCCTGTGTCATGTCTTTCATTCCGAAACCTACGCCAATCTTCTTCAGAAAATCGTACGGCGGAGTGCCCCCGGCGAATATCCATACAAAATCGTTCGGAATCTCCTGTATCTCGCCGTTGACGTCTACGACCACGGACTCCGGTTTGAACTCCACCGGTTTCGATTTAAAAAGAACAGTGAGTTTCTTGGATTGAATGAACTCTTCGATTCGCTTCGCATTGCGCTCTTTGATCCGGCTGAACTGCTCCTGCCGGTACGAGATGGTAACTTTATTGCCGCTCTGGCAAGCCAGCCCCATCGCTGCCTCGATCGCGCTGTCACCTCCACCGACCACCAGGATTTTCTTGTTCACGTAATGGTCAGCCTCAATCAACCGGTACATCACCTTCCCTAGATCTTCGCCCTTCACTCCCAGCTTCCGCGGAGTTCCGGTTCGCCCCAGTGCGAGGATCACCGCCCGGGTGTGGTACTGGTTGTGAGCGGTCGTGACAGTGAAGATGCCATTTTCCGATCTCGCAATGCCTTCCACTTTCTCTCCCGTGCGGACATTAAAATCCGCCCTGTTAAGCACCATGTCCCAGAAAGCCAACAGGTTCTCTTTTGACAGTTCCGTCTTCTTGAACTTGCCATACATCGGGAATTCCACCGGGCTTGTCATCACGAGTTTCTGACGGGGATATTTCGCGACCGTGCCGCCTACTTCATCCTGTTCGAGCGTGATGTAATTGAGCTTCTGTTCAATGGCCCGCAGCGAAGCACTGATGCCCGCCGGACCCGCTCCGACGATGAGCACATCGAAGATCTCAGTGTCTCCTGTCGCACCCGATGCGCCTTTCCGGGCGGCGATGGTATCGATGCAAGAGCGACCCTGATTGACCGCATTCTTGATCAGCGCCAGGCCTCCTAACTCGCCCACCAAAAACAAATTCTTAATCGTCGTTTCGTACTCGGGAGTGAGATAAGGCATGTCCGCTCCCATGCTGGGGCTAGCCATCACCATGGTGATCGCGCCGACCGGACAGGCCTCCGCGCACAGGCTATGCCCAATGCATTTGTAGCCGTTCACGATCGCTGCCTTGGCTCCGACCATGGCCAACACGTCGCCCTCGGGACAAACCGTCGTGCAGGTCCCGCACCCGATGCACTGCACCGTATCAATGTGCGGATGCTGGGATTTTGGTCCTTCGGAAAACAGCTTGCCCTTCTCCGCGGCCGCGCGAGCGCGCGCGTCGCGATCCTTCAATCCCTTGAGGTAGCCCCGCAGAAAAACGGCAGTCAGCAGGCCCGCCACTACTATCGCGATCAGTGAATCCATACGTCCTTTAGAAATAGCCCATGGCGATGACCACCCCTATGTGGAGGAGCGCCAGCATTGCGAATGTGTAGCTGAAAGGTTTATGCACAACATGCCACAGATGGAACACCTGTTGCGCGCGTTCGAGAAACAGAATGCGCTTCGCGGTAGCGGCCTCTTCGCGCGCCATACTGATGGCGTGCTCCAGTTCGCGGTGCTTCGTCGGCAAAAAGCCGCTAAGCGTCAAGAAACGCTCTTTCCAGCCCAACGCGTGGCGCCTCAGCTTGGCGACGCCGAACATGCGCATCACGTCAAAGATCATCATCATCACGAGCGCAACCAGCATCGGCAGCTTCTGAACTCTTTCCACGCTGGGCAGGCGCAGCAACGATCGCAGATCTGATTCAGGCAGAAGCTTTTGTTGTTTGAGCTGGACAGAAAGCGTCTCCTGACGGTCTTGCAGCTCGCGGCGGGAGACCTCGGCGGTTGTCAGACTGCGTGGAATCTGAGCGTACAAATACCGGCCAATGATCCCGCTCAGCGACACGGCCAGCATGATCCAGAAAGCCATCCCGGCGAACCCTCGGAATTTGAACGATGAGTGAAAGGCAATCACGAAGGGAGCCCACAAGCCCAGAAGCACATGGAAATCAAGCCAGTGCTTCGAACTTCCCTGCCGTCCCAGCCAGCCCCACCGTTTGCGGAGCGGATAAAGGAAAATGCTGAAAAACATCGCCACGCCCAGGAACCCCATCTTGAGTCCGAGCCCGCCACTCGGCTTCAAGAGCGCATGTTTTGGCGAGAACGGCCGGTCGGCCTGCGAAAGCGTGTAGTAGTTCGCGCCATAAACGGCGATCGCCACTGTCAGCGCGATCGCGATCACGTATCCGGTCATGAGCCGAAGGCGGTGCCCGCGCTCCTCGTTTCCACTGGTTGATATGCTGGCGGTGGCTACTGCTGCGTTTGCGCTCATTTGCTTGCTACTTTCTCCTCTGTGCTGACGGCAAATCTCTTGTAATCGGTGAACACATGCGTGTTGAGCCAGTGCTGTCGCTGGGTCTCGACCTCAACCGTCGCTTGAGACGGGAACCAATAGGTTGCCTGCGGATCGTGAAACACGACTGGGGAATAGATGATCTCCGACCGCAGTACCTTGAGCCCGACATCCTCCATGGAACTTCCGACCGACGTCACGATCTTCGCGATGGTGGCGGTCTCCGGGTCAATCCACGCCGTTCCAGAAATTTCCAGAGGATATTCCCGCCCACGCAACGAGAGCGCGGCAGGAGATCGGGTTCCATGTAAATGTTGAAAAGAAACTTTCTGAAACGAGTGACCATTGACGACTTCAAGTTCGCCCGGCGTGAAGGCAAAACTCTCTGCATAGTAGGGATGGAAGATCAGAAACAGTGTGGCGAAACCGTTGCTGACAAGCAGAGGCCGGTTCTTGTGATCGGCCTTCCCTTCTCCGACGGCCAGCCGCGACTCATCCAGGCTGACGTCTCCGCCAGAGTCGGTAAGAATCACCAAATAGTCGTAGGTCGAATCATGTTCCAACTCAACTTTGCTGTTCGGCTTTAGCTTCTGCTGCTTCACATGCTCGGTGCACTTCACTTCTGAAAACTGTTCGACACATAAGCGGCAACCTGATCCTGCACCCTTGGTTAGTAACTCGCTCCCGGGCACGTTCGCCGGCGAAGGCCGACACTGGACGTCAATGAGCAAACGATGGCTAGCCCAGGTACTTGCCAGGCACGTTTCCGGAATATTAATTAGCTTCATTGACGCTTGGACCTCGAATCGAAACGGTAGCCCATCGTGAACATCCATTTGGTTGTAATTCATGCTTCCGCGATCGACGGTGAATCCGCCTTGCAGAAAATAATGAGCGCCCAATGAATGTTTTCGGCAGTCGCATTGATGAACGCGAACTCGTGTTATTGGTAAAGCCTGAGCTGAAAGATTCGTCTCCCAACAGCATCTGAAGTTGAAATGCTTCGCTGACGTTCCGTGCCAGCTGATAGTGCCCGGTACGAGCCGCTCCCAAACGAACTGTTGAATCGCGAATAATGCACATCGGCTCTCATGTCCACCCATGGGATTCGGGCGAAGGTCAGGCCGAATGCCTGGTTCAATGAACTTGCGAATCTCCCGTACGGTTGCTCTGCCCGATATCGGTGTATACCCAGACCTTTTTACTACTTCAACTCGCGCGCCAACGCTGAAACCTTGAAAGAGATACTTGTCCAGCAATCCCGTGCCGACCAACTGAGGATCAAACGTCGGAATATCGCGGAAGTAGGTGTGATTTACGTCGAATTCAAGTCTGGGATGAGGCTGAATGCGAATCGTCAGGAAATTGCGGCTTAGGCCCGGCACCTGGTGCTGCGACCGCCGGATTTCCGCTGGGGCTGTCCGCCTGCAACGAGTCATAGATCGAGATAAAACGCTTATAGGAAATCTGGATTCTCGAAAAAAACAAAGGGACGCGTAATGTGCCACTGCATCGCGTTCAGCCCCGACGCCTGATGTGCTCGTGTAGTGCGTGTCGTCGTAGCTGCCACCCTCAAAATTGACGAATGCGCCCGCAATTTTCCCGTCGGGGTTGTAGCTCCAGGAGGTGGGGTCCGGAGTGGAGCCGGCAAATATCCCGAATGTGCTGCCGTGACCGCACCGCGCACTCCGAAGTAGCCGCCATCGATCGTGTCGAGACTCGGAGCCCACGGCAAATAAAGCCTGCCAAATCCAGCCACCAGGCGCGAATCAGGGTTCTCGTAGGTCACGTTCAGGTGATAGGTGCGGTTAATTAAGATCCTGCAAGGTGGGCTGGGTTGGACGATGCTCCGACGTGAGGCGACCGCGCCAATATCCGCGAACGTTCCAATAGGTTCCACCAATGCGGGTGATATCCATCCGTGTCGAAGAAGCCGACATTGGAGTTCGTCATGGACGTGCTCCCACTGCTCATGGTTGTCCATGTAATCAAAGCCAAACATTCCACGGGCTCGGTTGACCGATGGCAACGGAGGCCGCGGGACTTCGTCGTGGGCTTCTTCATCCATGCGTCGTCATGAGTGAATGTCACCACCGCTGGATATTTGCGCGTCGCGCTCAGTGTCCTCTGTTGAATCAACGCCTGGATATCGCCGCCGAGAGATACGCCAAGTCACCGACCTTTACCGGCCGCTTGGGCTCATGAATGTCGGCGACCGAAGAGGTTTCAGCAACCGCAGTGATCTGCACTTCTGAGATCACTCGCGCGTCGGAGAGTCGACCATTGTACCCTGCTGCACGGGCAGGTTGCTGTCGAGGACTTCCAACTTCATTCCTTCGCCCAACCGGCACTACTTCCACCATCGAGATAGACCACCCCATCCGCTACATACTTCACTCGAAAAACCGTTCGCAGACTTGGGTCGGCGGCCTGAAGCGTCAGCAAGGTTTGGTCGGTGCTGGTAGAAGAAGCAGTTTGCAGTGTAGGCGCTTTGGTGGCGACTTCAGGCTTGGACTCTCCTGGTTTTCTTCGACGGCCGGCGCGGCCTGTGAGTCACCGGCCTCGGCTTCTGCGGCCGTTGTTGGCTGCGTAGTCGAAGTCGACGCAGCGGGGAAACTGCTGCCGGGAGCGGCGGTGCGAATCTGCTCGGGCTGCGGCGCCGTCGCTCCATCCACAGTGGTCGAAGATCCGTTGGGATCTGAAGTTCCGGTCTGCGTGGAGTTCGGAGTGGTTACAGATGGAGGCGAATTTGCTGACGATGCACCAGACGGATCTACCGAGTCGGCGGACCGAGAACTCGAGGCGCCCGACTTGGCACCCGACCGGAAAATGCTGACCAGCCCTCCCGAAACCGCTCGAGCGGGAGGCCTATGGTTGGAAGCAGAAACCGAGACGGGCGAAATGACGAGCGTGATCCGGTTCCCTTCGGTCAGGAGCCGATACGGAGCGCTGGCATCGAGATCGACAACCAGGTGCGTGACGGGTGGGTCGGCTTGATGCAATCCGATGCGGACTCCGCGAATTCCCCGGCTGTGAACTGCCAGGTGCTTCTGCTTGCCATCACTGGAAGTATTCGGAAGCTCGAGAACCAGGCGGTCGGGGTTGGTGGCAATGACGACCGAGGGTTTTATCGATGTGCTGAGAGTAAGTTCGATGCGAACATCGACCCCCGCATTCACGATCTGAAGCTTCTGAACGTTCGCAGGCGCAAGCGTTTGAGCTACCATAAAGGCAGACCCGAGCAGCCAAAGGCCGAGCTGTGCGCGTATTACCTTCATTTTTGGACACTCTCAGGTGCTCCGCTCGCTGCCTAACTTGAAGTTCTACTGCCTGGCTGCCCGCGCGCTCCTCAAGAATCGCTCCTATCCGCCACCGCCGCCGTTCTTGTGGCACTGGTAGCAATTCACACTGTTGTAGACATATCCGCTAACGCCCTGGTGGTCCTGATCCGTCTTGGTCTTGGTGTGACAATTCGTGCAAGTAAAAACTGAATAATCGTTGGGATTGGTATGGCACGTCGAGCACACACCGCCGGCCCCGCCGTGATTCATGTCCCACCAGGTGTGGTTAAACTTGGCGTCCAGCCAAGTCGTGGTGTCGTGACAGGTTTCGCACGTCGTCGGGAAATGCGCGGCGGCGTGGTTTGGGTTCGTTGTCCCGTTGTAGTCAGCCGCGTGGCACGAATAGCAAAGGGTGGTGCTGATGTTGTAGTTGTTATTGACGTGGCAATCGGTGCAAGCCCGTGGAGGAACAGTATGCATGCCGGTCAGCGTCCAGCCGGTTTGTGTGTGGTTGAATGTGCCGTCCATCCAGTTCACGGTGTCATGGCACATCTCGCAGGTGGTGGGGAACTTCGCCGCGATGTGATCGACCGGTGACTTCGCGTTGTTGTAATCGTTCTGGTGGCAACTCACACAACTGGTATTGGTGATGTTGTAGTTGTTATTGACGTGGCAGTCCGTGCAGGCCGCGGCGGAACGGTATGCGATCCGGTCAGCGTCCAGCCGGTTGCCGAGTGATTGAAAACGCCGTCCATCCAATTGACCGTGTCATGGCATAGTTCGCACGTCGTAGGAAAGTGCGCCCCAATGTGATCGACCGGTGACTTCGCGTTGTTGTAATCGTTCTGGTGGCAACTCACACAACTGGTATTGGTGATGTTGTAGTTGTTATTGACGTGGCAGTCCGTACAGGCTCGCGGCGGAACGGTATGCGATCCGGTCAGCGTCCAGCCGGTTGCCGAGTGATTGAAAACGCCGTCCATCCAATTGCCCGTGTCGTGGCACTGCTCGCACGTCGTCGGGAAGTGTGCACCGATGTGATCGACCGGCGATTTCGCGTTGTTGTAATCGTTCTGATGACAGCTTACGCAACTGGTATTGGTGATGTTGTAGTTGTTATTGACATGACAATCTGTGCACTGGCGTGGGGGCACGGTGTGCATGCCAGTCAGGGGGAAGCCGGACTTGGAGTGGTCGAAGCTTGCAGGCGACCATCCGCTGGTGGTGTGGCACATCTCGCAGGTTTGCGGGAAGTTTTGCTGCACGTGATTGGGATTGGTCGTGCCCTGGTAGTCCTTGAGGTGGCACGAAACGCACGTCGTGTCGGTGATGTTGTAGTTGTTATTGACGTGGCAATCGCTGCACTGGCGCGGCGGCACCGTGTGTAAACCAGTTAGAGGGAATCCAGTTTTCGAATGGTCGAAACTCGCCGGCGACCACCCGCTCGTGGTGTGGCACATGTCACACGTTTGCGGGAAATTCTGCTGCACGTGATTGGGATTCGTCGTGCCCTGGTAGTCCTTCAGGTGGCAGGAGACGCATGTCGTGTTTGTGATGTTGTAGTTGTTGTTGACGTGGCAGTCAGCGCATTGCCGCGGTGGAACCGTGTGCAGTCCGTCAATGGAAACGCCGTTTTTGAGTGGTCGAAATTCGCCGGCTGCCAGGCGGTTGTGTTATGGCACGACTCGCAGGTTTGGGCGAAGCCCAACTGCACGTGGTTCGGATTTGTTGCTCCGTTGAAGTCCTTCAGGTGGCAAGATACGCAAGTGGTCTGGGTCAGGTTGTAGTTGTTGTTGACATGGCAGTCGGCGCACTGGCGTGGGGGCACGGCGTGCGAACCGGTTAGTGGAAAACCGGTCGTAGAGTGGTCGAACTTTGCGTTGAGCCAGTTGTCGAAGCCGTGGCATTGTTGGCACGAAGTCGAGAACCCATCGGCAAGGTGATTGGGATTTGTAGTCGCGCGATACTCGGCCGCATGGCAACTGTAGCAATCCGTCGACATGGTGACGTACTGGCTGACTGCCTCGCTCTTGTGACAGGCGGCGCAATCTACTGCCGCGTGCGCGCCCAGCAGAGGAAACCGGTTCTGGTGCTGTCTAATCTGCGTGATTTGTACGTTCCATCCCTTGACGCTGTGGCATTGTTCGCAATTCGCTCCCAACTGGCGCTTGTGAATGTCGGCATGGCAATCGGCACACCGGGTTCCGGTATTGGAAAAGACGGGTTTGATATGGCATTGGTTGCAAGTTACTGACTCGTGCATCCCGCGCAGAGGGAATTTGGTCTGATTGTGATCGAATTCCGGTTTGGACCGAATCGGCTTCCAACCCATCGCCGTATGGCAGTTTTGACAGGCGACATTCAACGGACCGTGCGGACTGCGACTGTTGGCAGACGGGTTTTGCGCGAAGGTTACCCTGCACAGTGTCACGAGTATGACTATGGCCAAGTGAATTTTCATCGCTGCAACCAGTCGAATCGGACAGCATGCGGATTCCACTCCCACGGACATCCGCAGACATGCACCACCTGACCGCTATGTTGGGCAGAGCGACAAACCGATGTGGACTCACCCCATGCAATCTTGCGTCCTTTAAGTTAGTAGTTTGGACAATGTAGGGAAAATTACAGAAGTCCGGGTGTTCAGAAGGGCCATCCGCACACTGCGCTTGACCACACAGAAGTGCATGTACTTTTGTGTGGTGTAAGTTCTACAGGCTAGTGCGGCGCTTTTACGGTTGAATTTTGCAACAACTCAACCTTTTGTCTTCATCGCCGGGCCGTGGCAAACGGCGCATTCCTTGGGGGTAGGTTTGTAGAACAGCACCTGTTTTCCATCCACCGTCTGGATGAGCTTGTGGCATTGTTCGCACCGAGTCCTCTGGTGGGCGCCTTGTAAGGAGAAAGGGGTTCGCTTGTCATGATCGAAAAGTGCTGGCTTCCACTTCGTGCTGTTGTGGCAGTCAGCGCAACTCGTATTTCCATTCTTGGCGAACTGCTTGCCGTGGATATCTTGATGGCACTCTTCACACTTGGTCGGCGCGGCCTTGAAATCCACGTTCATTAATTTCGTTTCCAGGTTGGATGGCTTGTGGCAATCGATGCATGCCGTAGCACGGTGCGCACCGATTAACGGGAACATAGTTTTGGAGTGATCGAAGCGGGACAATTCCTTCCACGACTTGGTGGAGTGGCAAGCTTCGCACCCGGCAGGTTTACCATCCAGCATTGCCTGGCGCATGCGCTCTTGGAACTGTCCTTTGTGCGGATCAGCGTGGCATGAAGTGCAATCCAGTTCCTTCCAGTGATAGACGGCTATCGGCTTCTCGGCCAGTTGCGTTGATTCCTTGTGACACTCGCCGCACGGAACGGCCATGTGTCCTCCTGTCAGCAGGAAGCGTGTCTGCTTATGCCGAGCCAGGGAGAAGGTGGACGGCCGGTATCCGTCAAGCGTGTGGCACTTCTCGCATTGGTTCAAGTAGGGCGGGGCAGCAAACTGGCCGGCGTGACGATCGCTGTGACAGTCGGTACAGAGCTTGAACTTGACTTTATAGAGTGTGTCTTTTCCCTTCGGAATGTGACACTGCGCGCACTCCAAGCGCGCGTGTCCGCCTTGCAGCGGATAGGCGGTTGCCACGTGTTCCTTAACCCCAAACTTCGCGGGTTTGAAGCCTTCGACGGTATGGCAAGATGCGCACTCTCCGCCGTCCGATCGCTTTGCGAATTGTCCTCCGTGCGGATCAGGCTTGTGGCAATCTATGCATTTATCGAAGGCGACAGCTTTCTTGAAATCACCCCGAGCGTGGCACTCGACGCACTCTACCTGCGTGTGCTTTCCGAGCAACGGATATTTCGTCTTTGAGTGGTCGAAACTTTGGCTGAGGCCCGGAGTCGAGATCTTCTTCCAACCCGCTGTCGTGTGACACGACTGGCAGGTCTGCTTGAAGCTGCCGTGATGAACATCAGCGTGGCAGTCGGCGCACTGGCCAAAGGGAATCCCTGCGTATCGCGGTTTACCCTCCGTGTCCAGCGTATGGCATTTTTGACAAGTGACTTGGGCGTGAAGCCCCGTCAGAGGATAGCGCGTCTTCGAGTGGTCGAAATCCTTGATGGTGCTGACCGCTTTCCAGTCGGCGAAATTGTGGCATTGCTGACAATTCGCGCCCAACCGTCCTTGGTGCGGATCTTTGTGACACGTAGCGCATGTTTGCGGAATGCCGAGGAAAGTCTTGTTGAGATCCTTAACCTTGATGAGCGAGCGATCGGAGGGCACAATGTGTTCCGCGGAATGGCAGCGATTACAGGTCAAGCCCGCATGTTTGGCCTCGAGCGCATAGCCAGTTTGCTTGTGATCAAAAGCGTTGGGATTCCATTTGACGATCGGAAAATCCTCTCCGTTGTGGTCGGAGTGGCAGCGCACGCAACCTTGGCTTGAGCTGGATTCAAGATTGTAGGTGGCATGGAGGCCGCGGTGTGCCGCGATGCGCGTCGCGATCTCGGTATGACATTCCAGACACTTGAAAGTTGGTTTTCCAGCGGAAAGCTTGTGACAGGTTGTGCAGTTGCTTGAACCGTTAAGAGATTGGTGAGCCCGGGCCAGCGGCCCAGGGGAAATTTGGGCGGCAGCAGGCCAGCACGAGAATACGAACGCCAAAAATAGAATTTTGACGTCCGGAGGCGCGAGGCGCCGAAAGTCAGACGTCGCCGCGAATCTAAATGAAGAGAGACTGCGTCCCTTTGATTTTTGCAACACTCCAGACCCTCGTGAGAAAGAAAGCAATAAGCAATCGCTGTTCCATCCCGTGGACTGCGAGCTAAGCAACGTGACTAGAAAGTGTACCAACGATTTCAAAGAGCGCAACGTGCGTTTAGTAACAACGGAGTGACGACAGGCCGTTCACCATATGGGAATCCGTACGTATGACATTTTCTGTTTTTCCATGTAGCTCCTGGTCGCCGACTATATACTTAGGCACCCTCTTGGGAAGAGGCTCTTATGTTGCTCGCGGGAGACATTGGGGGCACCAAAACGACTCTCATATTGTTCTCCACTGAAGGTTCGACTCTCAAACCGGTCTTTCGTTCGCGAGTCGGAACGAAAGACTTTTCAAGCGTTGTCGATCTGATCCAGAGCGTTCTTAAACGCGCACGCGAAGAACAAATCGCAATTGACGATCTCAAGATGGCGTCGTTTG
Source organism: uncultured Acidobacteriaceae bacterium (assembly GCA_963822545.1). Lineage (GTDB taxonomy): Bacteria > Acidobacteriota > Terriglobia > Terriglobales > Acidobacteriaceae > Acidiflorens. The sequence continues at coordinate 1,029,129 of CAWGIB010000002.1, read as the reverse complement.
CTTGCGCCGGTGCGGTGATCGATGGCCGGGTGGTGACAAACAACCTGCCATGGGTCGTTGATGCAGCCTCGGTAGCAATGGCTCTGGGGATCGAGCCAAGCAGGACGCTGCTCTTCAACGACCTCGTGGCTGCAGCCGCGAGTCTCCCGCATCTGTCAAATGATGACCTGCTCGCGCTGAACGATGCGGTTCCAAAAGACCGCGCTCCCAAAGCTCTGATTGCCGCCGGAACCGGACTTGGAGAGGCTCTGCTTTTCTGGGATGGAGCCCACTACCGGATTTTCCCTTCCGAGGCAAGTCTGACTGATTTCGCGCCACGCAATGAGCGAGAGATGCTGCTCATACAGTCGTTGCGACACCGCATGCCGCGCGTCTCCTGTGAGGAAATTGTTTCCGGTCGCGGCTTTCGCGCTATTCATCAGATTATCTTTCCAGGAGTGCAGCACGCGTTTTTTGACGACCCATCGGTTGATGCTGCGGTTCGAATTACGCATCAAGCTCTGGAAGGAAGTTGCCCCGCTTGTGTCGAGACTCTGCAGATGTGGACCGAGGCTTATGCGGCGGAAGCGGGAAATATGGCGTTGCGAGTGCTGCCGTTCGGCGGGGTCTATGTGGCGGGCGGAATTGCTTTAAAGATATTGCCCAAGATGAAGGACGGGACGTTTGTCAGGGTGTTCAGCGACAAATCGAAACTCAGCCGCGAGTTGGCGCGGATACCCATCTACGTGGTGCTGAACGAAGACGCGCCGGTGCTGGGTGCCGCTTATGAGGCGCTGGCGGCAAGCGCTTCCTAACGGCGGTTCAACTCATCTCCACTTATCGTCGCCTTCTACGATTGAGACATAGCGGTTGAGCGGCAAATCGGTAAAACGCTGGACCAGTGTGCTAGGTCCGGGCCACTGGATCTCCATCCAGTCAAATTTTTCATTTCCTCCGATTCCGAGTACGACGCGCGGATCGTGCGATGAGAGGTAGCCCCCGCCACCCACCTTCATCATGCTCCGCTTGATGCTGCCGGCTTGCCATCGGATGCGAGCTCCCACTGCATCGGGATTGCATTTCTTCCCGGTCAGCTTCAGCCCCAGCCAGTGGCTGCCCGCGGCCGCGCTATTCCTCAGCAAGACAGGCCCGGAGTCATTGTTTGAGATGAGCACATCGACCGCGCCATCGTTATCGAAGTCTCCAAGAGCCAAGCCTCGCGCTGACAGCGGACGAGTGAACGCGGGGCCGCTTTCCTGGCTGACATTTCTTAAGGTGCCGGCAGTGTTGTGAAAAAGCAGCAGCGGCTCCCGGTAGGTAACGCTGTCATAAATTTTTTCGATCAGGTCGTCAGGGTGCCCATTCGCAATGAAAAGATCCAGATTCCCATCGTTGTCATAGTCAAAAAATTTGACGCCCCAACCGCTCATGAGCCGGGTCGCGTTCGCGACGCTCGCTGGACCAGCAATGTCGTCAAAGGTCTCGTCGTGTTTGTTTTTATAGAAGCCATAGAACTCGTGGTTCAGGTTAGTGACAAACAGGTCCATCCAGCCGTCCTGGTCGAAATCTGCTGAATCGACGCCCATGCCGGAACGGGCTTTTCCGCCTTCGCCGTAGGCAACACCGGAAGTGAAGCCGACTTCTTCAAATCGCTTGCCCTGGCGATTCATAAACAGGAAGTTTGCCGTGGTGTCATTGGCGACAAACAGGTCCAGCCAGCCATCGTTGTTAATGTCCGTTGCTACCACTCCCCAGGACTTGCCTGGATTGTCAGTGATCCCCATCTTTTGGCTGACATCGGTAAAGGTGCCGTCGCCGTTGTTGTGGAAGAGCCAGCTCGGCATCGGCGTATAGATGCGCGGATAACAATATTCGTTCATACCGGCCAGCGCGGGTAGGTTGGGAGCTCCGCACCTGTGGTTTTTCGCCTTGCTGAAATCGACGAAGCGGCACACGAAGAGGTCGAGTTTGCCGTCATTGTCGTAATCAAACCAGACGGCGCTCGAGGCCCATCCGGGGGCAGCGACGCCCGCCTTCTCCGTGACGTCGGTGAAGGTGCCGTCACCATTATTCCGGTAGAGAATGCTGCGCCCGTATTGCGTCACATAAAGATCGGGAAATCCATCCCCGTTGTAGTCGCCGACCGCGGCGCCCATTCCGTAGCCTCCACCAGCAACGCCTGCCTTTTCGGTGACATCGGTGAATGTGCCGTCTCGGTTGTTGCGATAAAGGGCGTTGCGGAGGGGATGCGGCGGCGTGTAGAAGTCACACGGACCGCTGTTGACCAGGTAGATGTCCATCCATCCGTCATTGTCGTAATCGAGAAAGGCGCATCCTGCACCCGTAGATTCCGGCAGATATTTTTCCGGCGAACTGCCAGAGGTATGGGTCCAGGTAATGCCGCTCGCGGAAGGAGGTACTTCAGCGAAGGGATAAATTTTCGTTTCGGTTGCCGGTGCGAATCTGCGTACGGCGGGAAAAGCTAAGGCTCCCGCCATGGTGCGCAGGAAATCTCTTCTCCTGCACTGCGCGGGACGCCACAACATTGTTATTTCTGCTCCGGCGGCGTGTTCCCCGACTGCTTTTGGTTTTGATCTTCCATCGCCGTGGCGGCCCTGCGCTTCACCGATTCCAGCGCCTCCGAGGATTGTCGTTGCAGGTTAGCCTCGCGGTTCGAATCGGCGCGGCGTCCGGCGCCAGCATAAGCGATCGCCAGTTGATAGTGCCCCGTTGGGCTGTCGGGCGCCATCTTCTCGTAGGCCTCAAGCGGCGGGATTGCGTCGGTGAACTGCTTCTCGGAATTGAAAGCGGTTCCGAGACCCAAATAGGCCTCCATGAATGAGACGTCGAGTTTGGTCGCGCGCGAAAAATGCTGGACTGCGCCGGCAAAATCGCTGGCGTCGGCCGCCAACTGCCCGAGAACAAATTCGGCGACGGCATTTCTGGGATCGATCTCAAGTTCTTCCTGAAAATTCTTCTTTGCCTGTTCCACCTCCGCCGGAGACGGTTGCTGCTTTGACAGCAACGCTCGACCCAACCGCGCGTGGACACCGGGCAGGCTCGGATTAATTTCCAGGATCTTCCGGTATTCCGCGGCTGCCTCGTCCCACTTGTGCTGAAGTTCGAGCGCCTCTGCGTTTAATTCGTGAACCTGGAACGAGAAGGGCGCTTCGTTCGCCAAGTCCTGCGAGGTGCGGAGCGAGAGGTCGGAGTAGGCGTGGGTGGCCGCATACAGTACTTCGGGATCCCGAGGGAATTCACGACTTAGGACAGCAAGGAAGTCGAGCGACTCATAGGGTTGATTGTGCGTCATGGCGCAGTGGATGCCGTCGAGGCCGATGCGCTTTTTAATGTCCTTGCTGGTGGTTTGATGAATGGCTTTCTTTAATAACGGAAGAGCCTGGTCGCAATGCCCGGACTCGGCCAGTTCTAAGGCAGTGCTGCGTTTCTCCGCCAGCGGGAACTGTAGCTCGCTTCGCGGCACCTTGGCCGTAGGCAAAGCCCGCCAACGCGACTAGCCAAAGAGAAGACAGGAAGAGGCCGCCGCCCCTCACAGAAGTACGCATTGGGCGATTATATGCTGGCAGAGTCACCGCGCGAACTCACCCTTTCACCCGTCTGTTTTCACAAACAAAAGGCACGCGCCCGTAAGCGCGTGCCGTGATGAATGTGGAACCCAGCTGCGCTAGAAGGAGAACTTCAAAGCGAACTGGAGTATTCGTGCTCCTTGAGAACCGGTGATTTTCCCGAAAGTAGGGTTAGTGGTCTGGGGAACGCCGTTTACGACCGACCACGTGCCCGGATCAAATGAGCCGTTCGCGGGTCCGCCTGAAAAATCCCATACCGGATGATTGAACGCGTTGAGCGCTTCGAATCTGAATTCGAGTTTGTGACCTTTCGGTAAACATGAAACCTTTGTGCAAACTTAGGTCGACGTTGGCATAGGCTGGACCCCGAACGTTTCCTACACCGCAGGTTCCGAACGTGTTTGCGGCGGCGGGCTGAGTGGAACTGGAAATGGAATTTTCCAAGTATTGAATGTAACCAGGCGCCCACCATTCGCCAACACGGTTTGATTCACAATGTTGACGGGGCCATTGCAGTCCGGGAGATTCGCCAGGGTCTAGGGCCCGACGCCATTGGTATTATCTGAGTTGCCACCCACGCCCCAGCCACCGAAGTTGTTCAGGGTTAGAGCGTTTCCGCTGTGCAGTGTGACGATCCCCCCGATCTCCCAGTTGCCGAGTACGGCATTCAGCGCGGGATTCAAGTCGTGGCCAAACTGCTTGCCGCGTCCAAGCGGCAGGGCATAGGTAACGTAACTGGTTAGGATGTGGGTTTGGTCATAGTAGCACGGACCCCAATCCAGACCGCGGATTGTAGATATTTTCCCAGCCGGGCTGCCCGCCCGAACTGGTCGCACCGACGCTGCCCCAACCGGTGCCGAAGTAGCCCGGCGAGTTGCTCATGCACTTCGAGTAAGTATAGGAGACTTGTGCTTCCAACCCGTTGCTCATCCGCTTTTGCAGCACGGCCTGAAGGGCATTGTATTTTTGATCGGAGTTGGACATGTTGGTTCCTGCGAGCGCCGCTTTGCCACATGCCGGAAAACCAGCTTGGCCGCAATTTGGGTCGTTGAATTGCGGGTTGTCCAGAAGGTAAAGAGAGCCGGGCGTGCCTCCGCCGAGGAATGGCCCGGGTTCGCGAGTCACAATCTGTTCGCCTCTGCCCGCGACTTTTCCGGCCGCATTCAGGGGGACGGATTGCGCGATGTCCTCGAAATTGAGCAGGTGCGCTCCGCGCTGGCCGACATAACCGACTTGGAAAGTCAGAGAGTTGGTGAGCTGTTGCTGGAACGTCAAGTTCCATTGAGTGACCGATGCGGGTCTGAAATTCTGGTCAAAGACCCGAATGCGATTTCCCGCGTAACATGCCTGATTGATGACACCACCGCATGCGACGCCCGTGGTGGACCCAAACCCAATGGACTCCAGAGTCCCTATACCTGAGGTTCCTTGCTGCTGAAGAAAGCCGAACGGCTGGTTCTGCGTGAGCTCTTCGTTGCCGCCGCCGCCTTCCATGAAGGAAGAGATGCCGAACCCGGCGCGGAAAACCATCTTGCCGCCCTGCGACGCGGGCGCCCATGCAAGACCAATCCTTGGCTCCCAATCGCCGATCCCCAGATAGTTGTTGTAGAGGGCCTTGTTGCTGAATCGCGTTGTTCCGTCAACGCCATTCTGTGTATAGATGGTTCCGGTGTAGAGACCGAAATTAACCTCCTGGCCGGTAGTTTCATACAGCGGTGTGTGGTCTTCGAAACGCAGACCGAGATTTACGGTAAGAGTAGAAGTCGCGCGCCAGCTATCCTGCACGAACCCGGCGAATACGTTGCCCCGTAGTTTGGCTGGAGAGCTCAGTTGGCTCCCGGTATCACGCTGGGAGCCTGCTCCTCCCGCAATGCTCCCCAACCAGAAATCGGCGAGGCCCGATCCCGTCAAGTTGGTATAACCGAAATAACCCAGCGCCCCGTTGTTTCCCGGATAAATGTAGTCCTGGCGCTGACGTATGAACTGAAAACCAGTCTTGATCTGATGTCGACCGCGCGTATAGATGAGGTTATCTTCGAACTGGCCTTGGGTAGAGTGGAATACCTGGACAAGATTGCGAAGCCCAAGACCGGATGCTCCGCCGTTATTACCCGTGATATCCAATTCCACCAAGCCAGGAGCCTGAGCGTTACCGCCCGAAAATACCGAGTTGCTGGCTGATGTCCCCCAAGGAAGAAGTCGGAGTAGTGGTCTGATTAAATCGGACGGCGTTGAAACCCAAACGAGCTTCATTCAGCAAGGTAGCGCGGAACGTATGCGTCCAGTTTACGACAGCGTTTCGGACCGGTTCATCGCTGCCTTCCGTGGCGCCGTTGTTGCAGAAAACACAGCCGGTGAAGGTTGGTTGGTTTAGATCCATCTGCGACCAGCGACCGAACACATGGTCGTTTTGAGAGGCGTTATAGTCAATTTTCAAATCGCCCTGGTTGTTGTTGAGATTGTTTCCGCTTTGATAAAAAAGGTTATTCGTATTGAGCGTGTCGAGTGTGGGGAGGGGATAATATTTGGAAGCGGAGAACAAGGCCGCCGCAACTGGGTCGAGCGTATATCCATAGGCAGCTAGATTGTTATTGGGAATTGATGTGCCCGCAGGTTGGCCGTTTGGGCAAGTAGATGGACAAACGAGCTGGGTCACTACACCTGGAGGTACCCCTGTCGTTCCGCTGCATATCCCAGCGACGAATGATCCTCCCCAACCGGTGCAGAGCTGCCCGAAGTCTCCACCGCGGGCGCTGGCAGTTAGAACCTGAGCCCCCGTTGTACCCGACTGGGACTGGCGCTGGCCTTGATAATCGGCGAAGAAAAACAGCTTGTTCTTGATGATCGGGCCGCCGAAGGTGCCACCGAATTGGTTGTACCTTAACTTTGCCTTGTTGGTCACGCCCGACGTGCTGAATCCGGGAACCGAATTACCCACGCAAACAGCTCCCTGTGCGCCGCATACATCGATGCCTTGGGTCCATCCATCAGAGGCTTCATGGGCGTCCAGCGCATCGTTGCGCAGGAACTCATACACACCTCCGTGAAAATTATTGGTGCCAGACTTGGTGGCAACGCTCACCACCCCGCCCTGATAATTCCCGAACTCTGCCGAAGCATTTTGAGTGATGAGATTGAATTCCTGGATTGCATCAGGAGAGGGTTGATATCCCGTCTCGTTGTTCTTGTCTTCGCTGTTGAGAATGCCATCCATCAGATACTCGTTCGCCTGCTCGCGATTGCCATTGATGTAAGGGCGTCCGGAATTGAGCATGTTATTGGCCTGCCGCATTCCATCCGGATCAACGTTGGTTACTCCGGGAGCCAAAAGTGTTAATTGCAGATAATTTCGCGAAGCCAGGGGCAGACTCACGTTTGTATTCGCATCGATCACTGTGCTGACTTCCGTGGTCTCCGTTTGCAGCAACGGAGCCGAACTGATCACCTCCACCGCCGTCGCGATCGTTCCCACATTCATCTGCACGTCAACGCGCGCAGTTTGGTTAAGCTCGAGCGTGAAGGGTGCGTGCGATACAGATTGAAAACCTGAAGCTGTGACTTTGACCGTATAGGTCCCGATCGGAAGGCGCAACAGATTGTATTCGCCGGAGGCGTTGGTCTTGGCCGGCCAAACCGTACCCCGCTGCGGTGTCGGTGGCGACCACGTCGGCGCCTGTGATTGCGGCTCCACTGGAGTCGGTGATCGGTACCAACGATGTTGGCGGTCACTTCCTGGCTCCATGCCGCAGTTGTCAGGATTGCCGTCACGATCAGCAATGCGGTGAATAGTCTCGTACTTTTCATCACAGAACCTCCGCCTAGTGCTTTCCTACTAAAATGTCGATGCCGTATGCTATATAGCACAAGGTTGATCGACCGTCAAGCGGAAAATTTAAATGAACGAAAAATTGGCCGGTGCTATAGGTAGGGCGCTATATACCGCCATCCCGAAGGTGCCAACCCTCGAACGGGCGGAGTCGATAGAAGCTTGACTTGCGTTCTACAAGAAATCAGATTTCCACAGGTTTTGCACTGAATCCGCAGCGATAGACGATGGCAGCGGGGTCGGACATCACCGGATCGTCGAGGCGAAAGCTATATAGCGTCGTTGAGAAGTGCAACGTTCTTCTTTTCAACTTCCCCGAAAACATCCCTTTACATCCAAGTAATCTTCAGCTATATAGCACAGAGTGAGCCCAAGCACTTCCGCACTCTTTCGCATTTAGGATATTTTTATGGCTCAAAGCCGCCGCAACGGATTGCCCGCCTATCAGAAGATCCAGAATGCGGTCCGCCAGCGCATTGAGGCGAAGCAACTGAAGCCCGGGGATTCGGTGAGCTCCGAGCGCGAACTCGCGCGCGTTCATGGAGTTAGCCTGATGACAGCGCGCCACGCTTTGGCGGGATTGGAGCGCGAAGGCATTGTCGAACGTCGTCCTGGTGCCGGCACGTTCGTAGCCCCGCCCCGAATCCATTTCAACAGATTGATGAGTTACACCGAGCAGATGGGAAGCCGTGGCCTGACTCCCAACTCGAAGGTCATCGTTGCCAAGATTATTGAAGATGAGCCGGAGGTCGCCGCCCGTCTGGGACTCGCCGCTACCAGCCGGATGGTGAAGATCGAGCGTGTTCGCCACACCGCAGACGAACCCTTCGCCCTGGAAACCTGCTACCTTCCCGCCGACGATTTTGCTGCGCTGGTTGACGCCCCCCTATCGCGCGTTTCTTTGTTCGCCACACTGGAGCATGATTTCGACGTTCAGCTTGCCTATGCCGATGAAGAGGTGGATGCGACGGTGGCAGAAGGCCGCGTCAGTCATCTCTTGAATTTGCGCGCTGGTGCACCGCTCCTTCGGATGCGGCAGGTCATTTATTCATCCAAGACCAAGCCTGTGATCTACGTGATTGGCTTTTACCGGTCGGAACGGCACTCGCTGTTTATCCGCCGATTGCGCTAACGCAGGCGCAGGCAGAAAATTTTCGCATTTTCGCATTCCACGTTTCGCAGGGCGACTACTCATGAACTTTACGCTTGCCGATTGGTCTGCGGTCATCGCCTACCTTCTAATCACGCTGCTCTTGGGGCTCTATTTCCGTTCTCGGTCGGGCAAAAGTGTCGACGACTACTTCGTCTCTGGGCGCAATGTCTCGTGGTGGCTCGCCGGCACATCGATGGTCGCCACTACGTTTGCCGCCGACACTCCGCTGGTCGTGACGGGTCTCGTCTACGCACAAGGAGTAGCCGGCAACTGGATCTGGTGGAGTTTCCTGCTCTCCGGCATGATGACTGTCTTCCTGTTCGCGCGGCTGTGGCGGCGCTCGGGACTATTGACAGACGTGCAGTTCGCCGAGATGCGCTACACAGGGAAGCCGGCCGCTTTTCTTCGCGGCTTCCGTGCGCTCTATCTGGGCCTGCTGATGAATTGCCTCATTCTGGGATGGGTGACGAAGGCAATGACGACAATCGTCGCAGCGACCCTCGGCGTCACCGATCAAAAAGCGCTCGCCATTTGCGTGTTCTTCCTCATCCCATTTACCGGACTCTATGTCGCTCTCGGCGGGCTTTGGGGAGTCTTGTGGACGGATCTGTTCCAGTTCGCACTGAAGATGTCGATTGTGATTGCGGTCGCGTGGTACGCGGTCGCTGCTTGTGGCGGCATGCATGCAATGCTCGATAAACTCGCCGCTGCGCGCTTAGCCACGCCCGGCTCCGCCGATGCAACGGCGTTCTTCCCCGATTTTTCACGCCCCTGGACGACCGAAGCGCTCTGGACTCTGCCAGCGTTGACATTTGTCGTCTACCTTGGCCTGCAGTGGTGGGCATTCTGGTATCCGGGCGCAGAACCAGGCGGGGGTGGATACATTGCGCAGCGCATCTTCAGCGCGCGTGACGAACGCAATGGACTACTCTCGGTCCTGTGGTTCAATATCGCGCACTACGCCATCCGTCCCTGGCCTTGGATTCTTACCGCCCTGGCTGCGATTGTGCTTTATCCAAACCTGCAGCATCCGGAATCCGGTTACATGCTGATCGTGAGCCAGCATGTTCCGGCGGCGTTGCGCGGTGTGGTGGTCGCTGGATTCATGGCCGCGTTCATGTCGACCTATGCCACACAGTTAAATTGGGGAGCGTCGTACCTGGTTTCCGATTTTTACCGGCGCTTCCTAAAGACCAACGCGACAGATGCGCACTATGTCTCGATGTCACGCGTTGCAACGGTGCTGCTAGTCGTCGTCTCCGCCTACGTCTCCATGCAACTTTCGTCCATCCGCTCGGGCTGGGAGTTTGTGCTCGAAGCGGGAGCCGGTACAGGCGGCGTGTATCTGCTTCGCTGGTACTGGTGGCGCATCAACGCGTGGAGTGAAATCTCTGCTATGGCAACGGCCTTGGTGTCTTCGCTCGCACTCCGCTGGCTGTCGCCATTCTCTGGCACCGGCCCGGTGCTCTTCGCGAAGACCGCAGTAACAACCACCGCCGTGACCACGCTGGTCTGGGTCGTCGTGACCCTGCTCACCCGCCCCGAGCCACAACCGAAGCTGATCGAGTTCTATAAGAAGGTGCGGCCGGATGTTCGCGGGTGGCGGCCGGTTGCTGCTCTTGTTTCAGACGTTACGCCGACGGTCGATCTTGGTCGCAATCTCGCTTCATGGATCCTCGGTTGCGCCATGGTCTACCTCGCTCTCTTCGGCATAGGGCGTTTCGTATTGGGGGCGCAAGCGCAGGGACTTGGTCTGGCCACCGGCTCGGTCGTGTGCGCGCTGCTTTTGCGTTCCAACCTTCGAAAAGGCTGGGCCTCGGAGCCAGCTGAGTCTTGAACATGCGATTCGCTTATTTTCTCGCGATTGCAATGTCCCTTCTGATGGCCCCTTCTGCCGCGAAAGACCGATATACCCACGCGGGCCCATTCTCCACTGGCAGCGGCGACAAGAAGTGGGTAGACCGTACCTTGCACAAGATGACCGTCGAAGAGAAGGTGGGGCAGCTCTTCATGATCTGGGTGCGCGCCCAATTCCTGAATGCCAACAGTCCCGAGTACAAGAAGCTTTCGGAGGAGCTTGCTCGCTATCACGTTGGATCTTTCGCGATGTCAGTGCCGGTCGAAGGTCCATTTTTATTCAAAACACAGCCTTACGAAGCCGCTGTCCTGTTGAATCGACTGCAACAGCAGTCGAAACTGCCATTGCTGATCGCCGCTGATTTTGAAAGCGGCTTATCCTCGCGACTGAAGGGAGCAACGGACTTTCCGAACGCCATGGCCTTCGGCGCCGCGGGTAGCGTTGCGTACGCAGAGCGTTTCGGAAAGATCACCGCGGAGGAAGCTCGCGCGATTGGCGTTCATTGGAATTTTTTCCCGGATGCCGATGTCAATTCCAATCCTGCAAACCCGATTATCAACACGCGCTCTTTCGGCGAGGATCCGCAGCAGGTGGGTGAAATGGTGGCAGCCTATATTCGTGGTGCCCACTCGGGGGGAATGCTCGTGACCGCCAAACATTTTCCTGGACACGGCGATACGGCGACGGATTCTCACTTAGGCGTAGCCCAAGTCAGTGGCAATCAGCGGCATTTGGATTCAGTTGAACTGCCTCCTTTTCGCCAGGCAATCGAGGCCGGCGTGGATGCGGTGATGGTTGCGCATGTCACGGTGCCAGCCATTGAGGCGGATGCCAATAAAGTGGCGACGACGTCCCCGATGATTGTGACGCAACTGCTGCAGCAAAAGCTCGGCTTTCGTGGAATCGTGATTACCGACGCAATGGATATGGCTGGACTCACGCGTCTCTACGCTGCCAACGTCGGACGCGCTGCGGTCGATGCATTTAAAGCCGGTAATGACGTTCTGCTAATTCCTCCCAACCTTGACGCTTCGTACCACGCCATTCTTGATGCTGTGCATTCGGGAGAGATTTCAAAAGATCGGCTCGACACATCCGTGCGCAAGATCCTTGAGGCCAAGGCTGATCTTGGCTTGCAGCAGGCAAGACTGGCCAATATCAACGCGATTGACGAAGTTGTTGGCGCCCCGGAGAGTTCGACATTGAGCCAGCGCATCTCCGACGACGCGATCACGCTCGTTCGCGAGAACGGAAAAGTCCTGCCACTGGCTGCGAATAGACCGCCCGCTTCGCAGTTCACTTATCAGCTTCCTGAGCCGGTTCGCAACCGCGTTGTCCTGGTCATTGTCTCCGACGACGTACGGTTGGAATCGGGGCGTGTATTGGAGCGCGAGCTTCGTTTGCGTATTCCTGACGCGCGTGTGTTCTATGTTGATCCAACGATTGCGAGTGCGGCTACGGCGGAGATTCTGAACGCCACGCGAGAAGCGGAAAAGGTTATTGTCGCGGTTTACGCGGCGCCCATTCCCGGAGCCAGGACATTTACCAATGAAATGAATTCTTCCGATCCGACCGGCGCGCTGATGCAGCAGATTCTCGATCAGTCCAAGCAAAAAACGATCGTTGTGGCTGTAGGGAATCCGTATCTGGCAAAGGACTTCCCCAGCGTTGAAAATTATCTTTGCACTTTTTCAAATGCCACCATCTCGGAACTCAGCGCAGTAAAAGCGATCTTCGGAGAGATTCCGATTCGCGGCCACTTACCCGTGACAATTCCGAATATTGCATCGCGCGGCGCAGCAATCGAGCGACCGGCGGCGGTCAAATAAAGTGCACAAAGAGTACGCGTGAAGTTCTAAGTTCTTGCCCGCCGGCCCCGTGTCATCGAGACGCTCGCGCCTCCTGCTGGGCAGCTAGGTTCGCAAGTATCAGAGACTCTGCTTGTTTCCAGACATCGGCATCACATTCAATTTGGGTGTGAGCTTTTACGAGCACGCGATCGTACCAGGGATATTGGTCGCAGTGATACGGGCGGCCTTTGTAGTCCAAGCGAAAATTTCCAATGATTTTCGTGCGGGCGGGATCGGCAGCGCGAATTTTGGATTGGCCGTGGAGGAATCCATTCGATTGATAGAAATTTGCAGCCTGCGCCACATTCGCCGGGATCACCGAATCGTTTCGGTGAATCTTGGAGACACTGTCCACTTGGATAGTGAGCAGCACTGGGATGCCATCCCTGGCGAGTCTACGTGCCAGAGCGACCGCCTGCGACCCGCCCCAGCTATGCCCATAGATGATGATGCGGCTTTTTTGCTTCTCTTCGCTGGTTAGAGTTCCATCGTGGTCGGAGTCGAGCAAGCTCAAGATTTTCTGGCCGGCGGCTTTTCCCCGATAGCTCTCGAAGGTCTCCACTTCGACGCCTGTGGGGTAAGCCTTGCGTAGTCGCGCCGCAAGCTGCACCTCGCTGTGCACAAGGTTGTCGTGTTTGACAAAACCTCCAAGGAAACCAATCACAATGACGGGAGACATCGCGGGTGTTACGTCGGGAACAGACTGCGCAAGCCCCGGCTTGCTAGACACAAGCACGCAGCCTAAAGCAAGGATCGACGTGAAAACCAACACGCTGAATCGACGGAGTCCTATTGTGCAGATCAAGAGAGATGGGCCCATAGAAATAATTTCGTACCAAAATTCTATTCGATCACGAGGATCTGCTGCGAACCGCGTTCAAAAGTCTACCCTCAACCGTAGATGCTTCGGGCGAGGCGTAGGTTCCCCGAGACGAAGCAGCACGTTCAATCCTTGTTGCGGATCTTTTATTAGACGTAGGTGGGGGAATGCGACTGATCTATCGGTCCTGGATGTTACTGCGGGAGTATCACCAAGTCAATGAAAAATAGCGGGTTACAGGCTTTACGAACAACGCTTACGGGGAGGGTAACAGCTTGTGGCCAAGTGGGATCGGTCGAGGCTCGGCGGCAGCCATGTGACTTGGAAGGCACGACTTAGGTACTTTTGAGTTCCTACCTATTTCTGGGACAATCCACTGCAAGTCTCCCGCAACATAAATACCATCGGAGGATCGCCGTGCTCAAATCACTGCTGTCGAGCTTACTGTCTTTGTCGCTAGCCGCTTCGCCGTTGTTCGCAGCGCCCGCCGATGATCAAGTTGCTGGAGAGGTCAAGGCTCTGATACCAGCGGCTTCACGAAACGCGCAACCAGTAAAAGTCAAAGATGGCCTGCAGTGGAATGACCTGCTGAAGACCGACGCTCAGGGACGTTTGCGTGCCGGTCTTACCGATGGTTCCATCCTCAGCATCGGCTCAAACAGCGAACTCAAAGTAGTGCAGCACGATGCTGTATCGCAGCAAACATTGATTGAAGTCAACTATGGAAAGCTGCGCAATCAGGTAGTCAAGATCACCAAGCCAAACGGCAAGTACGAAGTCAGGACTCCGAATGCGGTCATTGGCGTTATTGGCACCGACTTCCTAGTCAGCTTCTTGAATGGTCGGACCACAGTAATTTGCTATGTCGGTACTGTGGCAGTCACGCCTGCCGGTGGAGCAAAGGTCATTAAGAGCGACAACGCATCTGCAGGCTCGACCAACACCGTGACCCTTACCGCCGGCCAGATGGTCGTTATTGGGCTGGATGTTCTCGCCTGGAGGTTTCCAGGCAAGTTCGACTCCGCCTGAACTGGCGCAAGCGGGCCTGCAGGATACGAACGTTCCCGATCAACCGGTACGCGCTGGCAAGGTTCCCCACTCACATGCGCTTCGTTATGTAGCAATCGTCGCGGGCGCCGTCGGCTGGGGTTTAGGCGTTTGGATTGCGAAAACAGATAACAATCCCCGCGCCAAAGTCTCGTTGCGGTCCGAATGGATGTTGATCATTCGCGAGAATGCGAATGAGCATTAAAAGTATAGCCAGATGGATTTCGCGGCGGACCCATGCCGCCATTGCATTCGCGGCTACTGCCGTGGGACTGGCTCTCTTCGCCTATTGCGGAATCGGTGGCAATCAGCGTGCCGGTTTTCTGTTCCTTCAGGATATCGAGCAGCGCACCCTCGATCTTCGGTTTGCCATGCGCGGAAAGCGCGCTCCGGACCCTCGTATCGTCATTGTTGGAATTGACGACAAGACGCTGCAGACCATTGGATCCTACCCCCTGCCGCGAAGTAATTATGCGTTGCTCGTGCGCAACCTAAATCAGGCGGGGCGCGCGCCATCGGCTTCGATGTAACATTTCCCACCGCGGCCAGCAGCGAGGCGCTGGATGTTCTGGCGCGCTTGCGAACCGAGATCGGGCCCCATGCGCCTGCGAACCTTCAGCAATCGATTCAGCAGCTACAACAAGAGTCTGATGTTGATGCCCAATTTGCGGCCGCTCTTAAAGACGCCGGCAATGTCATTCTTGGCCATCTTTTTCTTAGTACCGAGCGTTCCAAATTCACCGATCCAAAACTTGCTGAGGCCTATTTCAATATTGCGTGGGCCGAAGGCATTCCCGCAGGTACTGAAGGTTAAATCAGGTAGCCGTGATTTCGATCTTGGCCGCGCGTGGATTGAAGGCGGAGGGCCAGTGGCTGCCGGGGTGGAGGCCAATTATCCGAAACTAGCGGAAGCCGCGGCGTCTTTTGGCTTTTTCAATATAGCTCCAGATGCTGATGGCACTCTCCGTCGTGCCCTGTTTGTGATTCGATACCAGGATCAGGATTTCTTTCCCTCGCTGGCCTTGCAGGTTCTGCGGCAATACGAAAACATTCCAGATCAGCAAATCGCAGCTTACATCGCGGCAGACGGTATCGAGCGCATACAGTTTGGCACGCACGAACTCCATCCGTGGCATAACGCTACCGCGCTGATTAATTACGTTGGGCCTTACCACTCTTACCCGCATTACTCGATGGCGGATGTTCTCAAGGGGTCGGTTCCGGCCGATGCCTTTCGCGGCAAGATCGTATTGGTTGGCGGCACTGCTCTTGGCATCGGCGATTTGCGGAACACTCCGTTTGAGAAGCAGGGCTCGGGGTACATGGGAGTCGAAGTGCATGCCAATATCCTCGATAATCTCCTGCACAACTCCGAGCCCGAACGGACTTTTCTGGTACGTGGGTTCAGCGAAGAGATGGTCGACGTTGGCTTCATCGTTTTTTTTGGCGTTGGGTTGGGACTCTGGTTTGGCCACTCGCGTCCTCTTACTGCGACTCTCACTGCTCTGACAGCACTCGGTGCGTTCGTGTGGTTCGTCTATTTCGGATTCGTGCACCTGGGACGCTGGTATAGCTTCGTTGTGCCGGCCGTCACGCTATTGGCCTCGTATGCCTCAATCACGAGCTTTCGCGTGTTTCATGAGGAGCGCGAGAAACGGAAAATCCGCAAGACATTTTCTCAATACCTTTCGCCCGGCGTGATCGGCCTGATTGAGAAAAACCCCGAAAAATACATTCGGCCGGGTGGCGAGGTCCAGAATCTGACGGTGATGTTCAGCGACATCCGCGATTTCACCTCGCTCTCCGAAGGGCTGACCCCGGACGATCTCGTCCATTTGCTGAACCAGTACCTCTCGGCGATGACCGACATCCTGTTTCGCAACTTGGGTACGCTCGACAAATATATCGGCGATGCGATCATGGCGTTCTGGGGTTCACCCTATCCGCAGCAAGATCATGCATTGTGTGCGTGTCGCTGTGCGTTGGAAATGGTTGAAGCACTGGAACAACTTAACCTCCGGTGGTTGCAGCAGGGACGTCGTCCGATCGCAATCGGCATCGGGTTAAACACGGGTCCTGTGAATGTCGGCAACATGGGCTCTGACAAGCGTCTGGCATGGACTGTGATGGGAGACAACGTCAACCTGGCTTCGCGCTTGGAGGGAATGACGAAGCAATACCGCAGTCGCATCATCATCAGCGAGAGCACCTTCTCAGACGTGGCGCATGAATTTGTAGGGCGCGAAGTCGACCGGATCCGGGTAAAAGGGAAAAAACAGCCGGTGGTGATTTACGAGTTGCTGGCTCCGATTTCTGAACAACCAGCCTATGCTTCACTGCTCAGACAGTACAACGCTGCGCTCAAAGTGTACCGAGACCAGAATTGGCTCGAGGCAGCCGAAAAATTTGGCGAGTTGCTGGCTGAATATCCGGATGACGGTCCCACACAAGTGCTGTTGCAGCGCTGCCTTGAATTTATGGAAGAGGCGCCACTGCCGGACTGGGATGGAGTCTACGTGATGAAATCGAAATAGCTGGCAGTTAGCGCTGTGCCAACCTCGCGGCTTCGATAGGGGTACTGTTTGCGGAGCATCAACGTCGCCACTCATCAATCAGATTCGCGACCATACCGGTCCAGCCCGTCTGATGGCTGGCTCCCAGGCCCTGCCCCGTCTCTCCATGGTAGTACTCGTTGAAGAGCAAGTAATCGCGCCAGTGGGGATCTTCCTTGAATTTACGGTACGGACCGAAACAAGGTCGATGTCCCTGCTCATCTTTGCGAAATAGCCCGATCATGCGGTCGGCAATTTCCGACGCCATGGCAACCGGCGTAATCGGCTGACCGTGGCTGGCGGGTGTCGTTAACCGTGAAGTCAGGTCCCAGTGCGCGGCCGAACTTCGTGAGGGAACGAATTAGAAGATAAGTCGTCGGAAACCACAGTGGTCCACGCCAGTTGGAATTCCCGCCCTTAATTCTTACCCTGGATTCGCCGGGTTCATAACCGACACATTCTCCCCCAAAGCTGAATGGATGCTGTTCGTGATATTTCGACAGACTGCGAATTCCATATGGCGCAAGGAATTCGTTTGGGTCCCAAACGTAATTTAAGATCCGGGCGAATTGGCCGGAGTCCGCGATCGACAGCACGTAGCGTTCGCCCTCAACCGAGTAGCACGCGTTTCCCACCAAGTCGGGACGATTTTTTATGAACCATTCCACGTTCGCGAGGAATTCAGGATGAGGGTCTAAATCTTCCCGCGCGATTACCTCAACCGCAAATAGCGGGATCAGTCCAACCATGGAACGCAGCCGGAATTTGTTGAACTCTCCGTTGGGCAGACGAAGAACGTCGTAAAAGAAACCATCCTTCTCGTCCCAGAGCTGGTAGTCCCTGCCGCCCATCTTCTTCATGGCTGCGCCGACGTAGATGAAATGCTCAAAAAATTTCGTCGCCAACAACTCGTAGGCCTTATCGAAGTTAGCCAGTTCGAGCGATGCACGCATCAGGTAGAGACAGAAGAATCCCATCCAGCCGGTCGCATCCGACTGCTCGAGAATCGCTCCTCCAGGAAGTTTTTCGCTGCGGTCTACGACCGTGATGTTGTCCAACCCCAGGAAGCCGCCTTCGAACACATTATTTCCGGTACTGTCGACGCGGTTCACCCACCATGCAAAATTCATGAGCAATTTATGCAGGCACTTTTCGAGAAAAGAGGTGTCTCCTTTACCGGTCCGTACCTTTTCATTTTGATAGACGCGCCAGACCGCCCAAGCATGGACTGGAGGGTTGAGGTCAGAGAATTCCCATTCGTAGGCGGGAATTTGCCCGTTGGGATGCTGGAATTGCTCAAAGAGCATCGCCAACAGATTTTCCTTGGCGAATTCCGGGTCCACCAGCGACAGAGTGGTGCATTGAAACGCGAGGTCCCATGCGGCGAACCATGGGAATTCCCATTTATCGGGAATGGTGAGCACTCGCATCGAATTCAGATGACGCCAATGGACGTTGCGAGTTTTCTTATGGCCAGCGGGCGGAGAAATACTGTCGCCTTCCAGCCAGCGCTCCACGTCAAAGAGATAAATCTGTTTACTCCACAACATGCCGGCGAAAGCCCGCCGCTGAATGAGCTTTTCCTCTTCTGTCGCTCGGGGAGGATGGACGGCTTCGTAGAATTCGTCGGCTTCTACCTTCCTCTTATCGATCACCTTGTCCACGTCGTCGAGCGGATCGGCCACCTGCTTATTGGTTAGGCGTAACCGTAAGACCGTCGAACTGCCGCTTGGCACCTGCCGGCGGTAGTGCGCGCCAGCTTTCGTCCCAATCTGATTCGGATTTATGCACTTCTCGCCATTCACCACGTAGCGATGAAATGCATCTTTCACATACGGAGAACGATTAGTTGCGGACGGACCGTAAAGGCGGGAGACGTTGGTCTCATTACCAGTGAACAGCAAGTCGGCGCCGGGGGGTCCATACAAATAGCGTTGGCCGAGAGCATATTGAAGTTGGATGTTCTCCAGTGGTTTGGCGGTAGAATCGTCGGCCACCATCGTGAAGTGTTCCTGCCCGGGCGCGCCGCCCACTCGAATGGTAGGTTGACCGCTGGATGGATCGGTCCAACTCCACGTGTTTCGAAACCAAAAACTGGGCAAGATGTGGAGCTCTGCCGCATCAGGGCCGCGGTTGAAAGCTTCTATGCGGATACAAATGTCTTCTGGCGATTCTTTAGCGTACTCAATAAAAATATCGAAATAGCGGTCGCTATCGAAAATGCCCGAATCCAGCAATTCGAACTCAGGATCGGCTCCGCGCACCCGACCTTGCTCGATCAATTCCTCATAAGGAAATTCGCTCTGCGGATATTTGTAGAGCATTCGCATGTAGCTATGCGTGGGAGTGTTGTCCAGGTGGAACCAGTATTCCTTTGCATCTTCGCCGTGATTTCCTTCGTTGCAGGAGAGGCCAAACATGCGCTCCTTGAGAATCGGATCGCGGCCGTTCCAGAATGCTGGGGCAAACACCAACAGTTGATACCGGTCACAGAGTCCAGCAATGCCGTCCTCTCCCCAACGGTAGGCTTTGCTGCGCGCGTGATCGTGAGGAAGGAAGTCCCACGCATTCCCGTCAGCACTGTAATCTTCCCGCACGGTTCCCCATGAGCGGTCGCTGACGTACGGTCCCCATTTTCGCCACGGTGGGACTGCGCCGGAGAATGGTTCGGCTAAGCGGGCATGCTCCCTCGTGGCAGCAGCACTGGTCGTCTCAGGAGACCTTACGGCGTTCTTGCGATCGACCAATTGTCCTCCCGGCCCCGCTGGAAAAGAACTGACATCAACTCCTACCCGTGAGTGCGAAATTGTAGCTGAATTCCGGCGCAGAGGTTCGCCAACTTTTCCAAGACTAACTGGTTGAGACCAACACCTGCGGGACAATTGGCGGGTTTATTGGACGGCGAGTACACTTTCCAAGATTGTCGGAAGGGGCTGTTCAACGTGACACCCGGCGCTCGTCGGTCCTCCTCGTCAAAATTTTCCTATCGATCTCATCCTCATTTGTATGAGATCAACACCTGGGTGTGGGTGGAAGAACTTTCATCTCGAGAGGGACGCCATCTGAATCTGCAGGACGTGCCCGAAGAAGAATGGGATCGCCTGGCAGATTTGGGATTCGACCTTGTTTACTTGATGGGAATTTGGCACCGAAGCATAATCGGCCGGCAACTTTTCAGGAATGATCCGAAGAATTTCAGTGCTTTCGATGCCGCCCTGCCGAACTGGAGCACGGCAGACGTAGTCGGGTCACCATTTTCGATTCAAAACTACATCCCCGATCCACGAATCACCACTGCCGAAGGCTTGATGGCAGTACATGATCAACTCCGCCGGCGAGGGATGGGATTAATCCTTGATTTCGTTCCCAACCACACCGGTTTCGACCATCCCTGGATAGCTGACTACCCGGAGCGATACATCCTTGGCAGTGAAGAGGATTTTCGGCATGATCCTGCGGCGTTCTATCTGGTTGAGAGAGAGAACGATGAGAATCTTTTCATCGCTCGCGGGCGAGATCCGTATTTTGCGCCGTGGGCTGATGTCGCGCAGCTCAACTATTTCAATGCCGATTGCCGCAAAGGCATGATGGAGGTTCTAAAAAACATCGCGCAATATTGTGACGGCGTCAGGTGCGACATGGCTATGCTCGTCACGAATGAAATATTTGGGCGAACATGGGGATCATTCCTTAAATCTTGGCCAATGCCGACCACCGAGTTCTGGGTCGAAACCATTGTGGCAATGCCGGATTTCGTCTGGCTGGCGGAAGTTTACTGGGATATGGAATGGACGATGCAGCAGATGGGATTCCAATTTACGTACGATAAGCGCTTGTATGACCGCCTGCGGGAGGGGTCGGTCGGAGAAGTGCGTGCCCACCTGACCGCTGATCTGGGGTACCAAACCAAATTGGCGCGCTTCCTGGAGAATCACGATGAGCCGCGGGCTGCAGCAACCTTTTCCCGCGAAAAGATTGCCTCTGTGGCTACGCTGCTTTCGACACTGCCCGGGATGCGTTTTTACCATCATGGCCAACTGAGCGGGGCGAAGACTTTTGTGCCGATGCCGCTAGGAAGGGCTCGGTCGGAGAAGGTGGACCAACAAATTCGGGAACTATATGAACGCTGCCTTCGTCTCTCTGATCAAGGCATCTTTCACGCTGGTGAGTGGCAGCTTCTTGAAGTGCGGGCTGCTGGAGACGAAACGTTCCAGGGCCTCATCGCTTATCGCTGGCGCTTCCAAACCGATAGCAAACTGATTGTCGTAAATCTTCGCGGGCAAACAGCGCAGGGCTTCGTTCAGCAAGTTCTCTCCACCACAGACACCGCGGAAATTTGCCTGTTCTGCGACTTGTTGGATGGAAAAGAATACAGTTGGAAGCGTGCGGACCTGGTAACCAATGGGCTGTATGTGAAGCTGGAACCTTACCAGGCGCATGCTTTCGAATTGCGGGAAAGTTAGCAGCCAGTGTTGCCCGCTATCGGCCCAGGACGTCACTAACCTTTTGCATTTGAGCGGCAAAGCGAGGCGCAGAATAGCCCGATTGATCCTGAACGAGCGCAAACAGTCCACTAATCGCGGCGCGCACTTCAGTTTCGTTGGCCGGTTTTTCGTTCTGGTTATAGGCTCTGAAGAGCGAGTCCAGAGTCATAGCAGCCTGTTCCGCCGAACGTTCACCCTCATTCGAAATGGGAGTGCCATCGTGTGCGATGCGCCGCATAAGCCGCATCGTCATCGCTGAGTCGTAAGCCTGCGCGTCAACTTCACGCAATAGTTGGTCGGCGAGCGAGGAGGCACGCGTCGCCGCAGCCGCGATTTGTTCGCGCTTCCCATAATTCATCTGATTGATCAGAGTTGCCAGCTGCGCAACGGAATCGTCCAGTTGCTTACCGGTCTCAGGGCTGATCTCCTGAATTAGATCGCTGAATACAACCACGCGAGCCTTGTTCCACGGCGGATTGCCCGGGGGGCGTCCAGCGTAGCCACGCTTCTGGCGCCAGCTGTCTTCTGGCCTTGTCAGGCTGTGATGGCATGCGAAGCACTCGAGTTCAGAATATTCAGGCCAGGCTGGGTCATTTGAACGCCGAGCCAGTCGATTGAGGGACTCACGAAGTTGAACCGCTTCTCCAACGCCCCAAGCCTGTACCTGTCGCCACGGCTTATCTTGCTCCGGCGTCTTCCAGTGCCGCGGCATGACGGCCGAAAAAAAGTCCAGCTCAAAGGTAAGGTCCGGGTGGCCGGCGGCGATCATTTGGTGGTCGACAAATTTGTCCGCTGTCCCAAGATGGCAGGTAAGACATTTGACGCTGCGCTTTTCGAGGTTGCGAGTGTCATACATGCCCAGTTGCACGGACTTTTCGTGAGGCCAATTCTTTGTGGTGTGTGAACCCAGCCACCCGGATGCCGGCCCGTGACAGCTTTCGCAACTCACTCCGTCGATAAGCTCGAAGGTTTGCGCCTGTTGGTCAGGCGAGACGTACAGCGCGTGACACGCGAGGCATTTTGGAGCTTGCGATGGCGGTCCGATATTCAGGATCGTGCCGATACGTTCGGAAACGCTGTTCCTGAGCACCGAGAAAGCGCGGGCATGAGTGTCTTGTGCGATCCAGATCGAATACTCATTCTGAAAAATGCGCGTAGTGGCCTTCGGCTGCACACTGCCATGGCAACTGCTGGCCGCGCATCCACCAGGGCCGTTGTACTTACCGGCTGCCACGGTTTTCTGATCGTACGGGGCAGAGTTCTGCGGATGGGCCACAACGACCAGCAAGACCAGCGATGAGATAACCGCTAGCAGTGGCTTTCGCATTTCGCTATCTTCTCATCCGGCGCGTGTTGTAATGCCTCGTGATTCATCACCAGTTGCGGAACGAAATTCTGGCGGGGCGTTGTTTATACGACGAAATGGCCAAAAAATCAATGGAAACAGAACGGCCTCGTCATCCATGCTAATGTGCGAGATATCGTGAAGTCATACCTAGACTGCGGGTGCGTTTTGCTATAGCATTTTCGCTCCTGCAGCTCTAACGAAGATTTATCTCTGCGAGTTATTCGGGGTGTCTGGAGTCGTGTTTGAAGAACTAAGGGCAATACAACGCGATTTCGGCTACCTGCCTGCCGAGCAGTTGAAGACGCTTGCCACAAAGATTAACGTTCCCGTCAGTCAAATCCATGCAGTGGCAAGTTTTTATCCGCACTTTCATTTGAGCCCGCCGCCCAAAGTGGACGTGCGCGTCTGCGCCGACATGAGCTGCCACCTTCGTGGAGGCGACAAGGTGAGGGCCGCTCTGGACTCCGCATTTCAAGGCACGGATCCGAACGAAGTCAGCCTTCGTGACGTTTCTTGCCTTGGCAGGTGTGACCAAGCACCCGCAATGATGGTGAATGACAACATTTACGGTGCAGTGAACGCCCGGGATGCGGTAACGATGGCACAAGATGCTCTCGCAGGTAGATCTCTACCCGCAGTAGCACATTCAGAAAGAGTGGAAGTCATCTCGGATCCGTACCAGGGATCGGGCCAATATGCGGTTGTGCGACGCCTCGTGGAAACTGGAAATTGGCAGCAAATTATTGCGGACCTCAAATCGGCTGGCTTGCGTGGCATGGGCGGAGCCGGCTTTCCGACCTCCAGCAAATGGGAACTGGTGCGGAATGCGGCGGGGTCTCCAAAGTACATCGTGTGTAATGCCGATGAGAGCGAGCCGGGCACTATAAAGGACCGCGGCATCATGGAGAACGTTCCATATCTGGTGATCGAAGGCATGATCACCGCCGGCCTGGTGACGGGAGCGCGCACAGGCATCCTCTACATCCGGCACGAATACGAGCACCCGAAAGAAATTCTCCAGAAAGAAATCGATCGCTGCTACGCACAAGGTCTGTTGGGAGCTCGAATCCTGGGAAGCAATATGGCATTCGATCTCGAGATTTTTGTAAGCCCAGGCGGCTACATTTGTGGAGAAGAAAGCGCGCTACTTGAGGCTATTGAAGGCAAGCGCGCCGAACCGCGCAACAAACCACCCTTCCCTGTTAACCAGGGTCTTTGGAACCGACCTACCGTGATCAACAATGTTGAGACTTTTTGCTTAGCGACTGTGGTTCTGGCTCGCGGCGCCGATTGGTATAAGGCCCAGGGCAAGAATGGATCGGTAGGAATGAAGTTCGTGGGCGTCAGCGGCGATGTGAATCGTCCCGGTATTTTTGAGGTTCCGATGGGCACAACCTATGGCGAGCTCATCTACGAAAACGCCGCCGGTATCTCGGGTGGAGGGAAACTCCTCGGATTTGCACCCTCGGGACCATCGTCCGGATTCTTGCCCGCTTCCATGTCGAACCTTCCTTTGGACTGGAATGCCGTGGCGGCCGCCGGATCGATGGTGGGATCGGGGGCCATCGTGGTTTGCGCGGAAGGCAGATGCATGCTGGACATGGCACTCAATGCCACTCGCTTTTACCGGAACGAGTCGTGCGGTAAATGCGTTCCGTGCCGAGTAGGTTCACAAAAGTTGGTTGAAATGCTCAAGGGTTGGACCGCAGGGCAAAGTTCCGATCAGGATTTGCAGCTTCTGAGCGAACTTTCAACAGCCATGCGGCAGGCATCGATTTGTGGGCTTGGGCAGGTAGTGCCGGTGCCGATCGCTTCGGTATTGAAACATTTTCCCGGAACGGTTGAAGAGCACATTACTCAGCGCCGCTGTCCGGGCGGAGTCTGTTTCAGTCAGTCTTGAGAGAGCCATGAGTCCCGATGTAGTGGCGGGCAAAGCGATGTCCACAAATAACGTACAACTGACCATCGACGGCACGTCCCGCATCCGTTCCGCAGGGTACAACTATTTTTGATGCTGCCCGTGGTCTTGGCATTTCCATCCCCACCCTTTGCCACCAGCAGAATGAGAATCCGGTGGGCGTGTGCCGCGTATGCGTGGTCGATGTCGGCCAGAGAGTCTACGCCGCGTCATGTATTCGTCAGGCAGAACAGGGAATGACTGTCAAAACCAACACTGATGCGGTGTTGGGGGTTCGCAACACTCTTGTCGAACTGTTGATGTCGGACCATCCTTCTCCATGCACGCGCCAGCAACATTCCGGCGATTGCGAATTGGAGCGGCTCGCGTCCCAAGCCGGAATCGATAAGCCGAGGTTCCCAAGCCGAACAACTCCGCGCGGTCACGATGATTCCTCGGTAGCGATTCAGGTGGATCACGATGCATGCATCCTTTGTGACCGGTGTATTCGCGGCTGTGACGATGTCCGCAACAACTGGGTGTTGGCGCGGCGGGGAAAGGGATATCAGGCAGGCATCGCTTTCGATAACAATTTGCCGATGGGCGAATCTTCATGCGTTTCCTGCGGCGAATGCATGGTTTCTTGCCCCACGGGAGCTTTAACAAATCGGAGCGTCGTCAAAAGTCACATGGAGGGCGATACTGTCGATCCCGATTTTCTTGTTGGCCTGCCCGTTTTCGAAAACGTTTCGGGAACCTTCCTGAAACTGAATCAAAACGCAATTGTGCAGAGGCACTTCAAAGCGGGCGAAGTCATTTGTCGAGAGGGGGAGTTCGGCGCGACCGCTTTTTATACTCTTGACGGAATCGCGGAGGTCTACCTCGCCAGCCCAATTGCCCACGTCAGAACCGAAGGCGGTGCGCGCGGATTCCTCAGCAAACTGAAGAGCCTGCTCGCGCCCCGCGAGGAGGATGAACGCAAAGAAGAAAGCACGCAAGCTTACATTCCTATCGATGCTTCCGTGGATCTTCCGTACGAGAGCCCGATCGCCGAACTCGGCCCAGGCGAGTTGTTCGGGGAGATGACTTGCATGAGTTATTACCCGCGATCGGCCACGGTGCGGGCAAAAACTGATTGCACGATGCTCGAGATGCTGCGCAATGTACTCGACATCATGCAGCGCAACAAGAACTTCCGCGAACAACTTGATCGCACTTACAAGAAGCGAGCTCTGGATTCCCACTTGCGCAGCGTTCCGGTGCTGGCGCCGTTAACGGCGGACTTCGTCGACCATTTGCGGGAGCATGTCGAACTGTTGCGCTTTCAGCCGGGGCAGATCATCTGCACTCAGGGCGAAGTTGCCGATAGCTTTTACCTTGTGCGCCTTGGATTTGTGAAAGTATCCCAGCATCGGCCGGGCGGAGATATGGTTCTGGCTTACTTGGCTCGAGGCTCATATTTTGGCGAAATGGCTTTTCTCACCGGTACTCCGCGAATGGCCACGTGCACGGCACTCGATCACGTAGAAGTAGTTCGCATCCCGGGAAAAGACTTCCAGTTGATGCTCGATCGGTTCCCGGAAATCCGGCGCAAACTGGAAGCGCAAGCCGCCGAACATGCCGAGCAAAACCGGCAACGAGTCGTTCAAGTGGCCGACGTTCCAGTCGACCAATTTCTGAATCAAGGACTGATGGAGGCGCAGAGTCTTCTCCTTCTCGACCTGGACCGCTGTACTCGTTGCGATCAGTGTGTACGCGCCTGCGCCGATGCTCACGATGGGGTGAGCCGCCTGATCCGCGAAGGACTTCGCTTCGACCGGTATCTGGTTGCAACGTCGTGTCGCCAGTGCCGGGATCCACTCTGCATGGTTGGGTGTCCGGTCGGTTCGATTCGGCGACGCAACTCACTGGAAGTGATCATTGAAGATTGGTGTATTGGTTGTGGCCAGTGCGCCAATGGCTGCCCGTACGGCAATATCAATATGCATCCCTTCCCCGTCGAATTGGATGACCCTTCGTATCCGGGAAGAAGGGTGGCCAGCGTAAAGATGAAGGCGACGTCCTGCGATCTGTGCCTGAATCAGGAAGAGCCGAGTTGCGTCTATGCTTGCCCGCATGATGCGGCACACCGCGTGAACCCGCTTGAGTTCTTCGGCGGCCTGCTCCAACAACCGAAGTCACGGAAATAAGAATGCACCGAGAGTGATCATTGCGGATTGATGAGACACATCAGAAGTGGTTCATCGGCAGCCTGGCAGGACTGCTGGTCGCTGCTGCACTTTATGTCCCGTACAGTCGCAGCGCCCCGCAGGGCGCGAATGGGGGAACTGGCGACTGGGTTGACTTATGGAATCGTTGCTTCCGCATTCATGCTTTTCGCTGGGCTGCTGGGAGCGCGCAAGAAGGTTCCGATCTGGCGGATCGGCCGCGCACAGGCGTGGATGCGCGGCCATCTCTGGCTGGGCCTCATCAGTTTTCCCCTAATTCTTTTCCATTCGGGATTTCGCTTTGGTGTCGGGCTGACGAAAGGTCTCATGTGGCTATTTGTGGTCGTTATAGTGAGCGGGATATTCGGAGCGGTATTGCAGCATTTCATGCCGCGGCTCACGACGCAGAGAATCCCGATGGAGACTATTTACGAACAGATTGGGCGCGTGCGTTCGCAGTTGATCACCGAGGCAGAGGTCCTGATCGAAGAGGCATCGTCGACCCTTCAAGGAAATATGTCGCAAGCCACCGAGCAACAGCGGGCCGCGTCGGCAAGCGCAGGAACGGTAGGAGGGCTCACAGTAGCATCGGGTCTGCAGGTGGACGAAGGTGCAGGCGTCGAACTTAAGGAATTCTTTCGGCGAGATATGCAGCCTTATATTTCGGAGAGCGGGTCCAGGGGCATGGTACTGGCCGATCGGCAAAAATCGCACGCCGTGTTTCAGCAGTTACGCCTGCTTTTGCCACCAAGCGTTCATCCGTCGGTCGATGATCTGGAAAATATTTGCGAAGAGAAACGCGAACTCGATCAGCAGGCGCAATATCATCGCATCTTGCACGGCTGGCTGCTCGTGCACATCCCTGCTTCCTACGCTTTGTTGCTACTGGGCGCCGTGCACGCCGTGATGGCGTTGCGCTACTGAGGAAAAAAGATGGCGCGCCGTGTACGCACTACTAAAAATCTCGCCAAGCGGATGGACCTGCAATATTTCAAGAAAGCCCATCCCTTTCGCAGTTGGCGACTCTGGCTTTCGATCCTCGTTCCTTTAATTGCTGCAATCTGGTTCGCCGCGCAACGAGCAAACAGCCAAAAAATCTACAGCAGCGGGCCATTGTCAGCGGCGCACGCCGTACTTGGCAAGAAATGTGAAGTCTGCCATACGACAACTTTGGGCTTTTTCCGGGCGAAGGTCACCGATGACGCCTGTTCGAAATGCCACGACGCTCCCCCACATCATCCCGACAAGGTGACGTCGACGGTTAGTTGCAGTTTTTGCCACATCGAACATGGCGGCGCAATTCGCTTGGCGAGCACAGAAGACACCGGCTGCACCCGGTGTCATGCGAACTTGTCGACTCGGAATGGCAGTCCGCAATATGTGCGCGCGGTGGAGAACTTCGACACACAGCATCCTGAGTTTGCAGCGATGCGCCAAGGTTCGTATGATCCTGGCCAGATCAATCTGAACCACTACGCGCACCTGCACCCCAATCTCGCAGGCCCGACTGGCTCCGTGCAAATGGATTGTCATGACTGCCATCGTGTGAGTTCGGTGACTGAAGCATGGCCGTATGCTGGCCCCCAAGCCATGTCCACCGCAAGTCCTAAGGCTGCGGTGCAAACAACATCGCCCGAAATTCCTGCTTCGTTGAGCGCGGATCTGAAGCACTCACGATCGCAGGATTACATGTCGCCCATTTTCTATGTGAACCAGTGTGCAGGATGTCATGTGAAAGACTTGCAGTTCGACAAGCGTTTCGATCAACCGGCACCGCATGACAAGCCGGAAGTTGTGCAGGCGTTCCTGGTCCAGAAATACGGTGACTATTTCGCATCTCATCCGGGAGCTCTCTCGGAAGCGATCGCTCCGGAACGCCTCTTGCCAAGCCAGAAGAAACTTCAACTGCCTGTGCCGCATAACCGCCAAGAATGGATCGATCAACAAGTCACGTTGGCTGATCGATTGTTATTCAACAAAGGCTGCAGGCTATGTCACACCATTCTTGAAAACCGGACAGAAGAAAGTGGACGGCAGGAACCACTGCCGATCGTAGCGAAGTCATCGATCCCGCCGCGGTGGTTTTTGCATGCTGAGTTCAACCACAATTCCCACCGCCTTTTAACCTGCACAGCGTGTCACGGAAATGCTCCGGAGAGCCGCGCAACCTCCGACATACTTCTACCGGGAATTGCATCTTGCCGGAATTGTCACGAGTCTGACGGGCTGCACCACGATGCTGCCAACGGACGTTGCTCGGAATGTCACTCCTATCACGATTGGACTAAGGAACGACCTACCAAGGGAAGATTCACAATCCAGCAACTGCGAGCGGCCAGGCCAAAGTAGGGATGGAGCCGTCTCCCGACTCCGCCGAAAGGTTCGGAGAACTTGGAAGCCGAAGGTTTCAATGAGCAGTACCTGGTGGATTGTCCGTAACAGTGTAGAGTTGGCCATTGCGCAAATACATGCGCTGCATCTCTTGCTGGTTGAATGGGCGCGCACCGCGCCGTCCTAAAACTGCGACCTGATTGCCGCTCTCGTCCACGCCGCGATCACGATCGATCCCCTTGGAGATGGCCAGCGCAGGCCCGTGCGTGCGGCGGGTGGCAATCAACTTAGGAGTCGGGCGTGGGCTGAACCCGGAGAAATTTGGGTTATCGGCGGGAGAGAACATTTGAAGCACTCGCAACCCATTCTTGCCATCAGCCACGTAGGCGAACAACTCTGCCGAGACCATCCCAAGTTTTACGTCATTTACATCGTTCATGGCTCCGCCGGCGTTGAACAGCTGATCCAGCTTAGGCTGCGCCGGATGCTCAATGTCCACTACCGCTAAGCCTTGCTTGCCTGCAGCAACATATGCGTAGGTGCGAGCCACATAGATATTGCGGGCGTCTTCCAGTGGAACCGACGCTCCCTCGACTGGAACCGGGTTGTCGAGATGAGTTATATCCAGGACCTTCACTCCCGCACGATCGACAACAAAGGCGTAGCGGAACTGAACTGCGATTCCTCGGGGCTCGATCAGAATAGGCGCCCCGACCTGCGAGACAAGTGTGGGTTTGAGGGGGTCGTCAAGACTCACTACGGCCAAACCGGCATCACACAAGATGTAGGCATAGGTTCCTACTATGGCGATTCTTCGGGCACCCCTTAGGGCTCCGTTCGGATTGAAAGCCAAAGCGCGTTTGAGAAAGTTATTGCGGGGATCGCCGTCAAGCAGCGTGCCGACGCCGGGACTCTTCCCTTTCAGATTAGGGTCGCCTATGACGACCAGCCCTTCTTCTCTGTCAGCCACGTAGAGAAAACCGTAGATCAGGTGAATTGACTGCTCTTCGTTTTCGGGACGATGCGTACGTAACGGGTCCACGCCTAACGTAGTAGGAGTCGCGACGGCCATCGCAAATTTTGTAGGGACATAGAATCGCTGACCGAGGGGCGAGACCGGCGCCGTAATTGTGCGCTGAGAAATGTCCTTATCGTCGACGTTGGCAATGTCGTAAACGCGCAGCCCACCCTTCCCCATCGCCGCGTATAAATATTCGCCACGAGCCTGAACATCCAGAACATTCGAACCGGGATGTCCGTGAGACTCCTTCAACTCAAACCTGTTTTTCGCATGCCGCGCGTAGTCGTCGGGATAGGAGAGTTTTTGTAGATCGCTGCCGATGACCGCTGGAGGCTCATCATGTTCGGTAACAGCGACCGCCTCGTATCCATGGGTACCAGTCGCCACATAAATGTACCGGCCCATGAAGTTCATGAAATTCGTTCCCAGCAGGAGCAACTGAGTTAACCAGGCGTTGTTGTCACCGGCCTTCGAGACGTGACAGTCTGTGCAACCCTTGGTTTCAGTAGCTCGAACCGTGTGAGGAACGAATGTACTGAAGGCCTGACCGCTGAAACCTTCCGCAGAAACAGTCTGCTGCTGGTAATAGATCCAATCGCGATCGTTGTTCTGGGAACTAACCAGCACAGCGCATGCCGAGCGCACCGGAGCAATACGGTGTCCAGTGACGGTGCCATCGATCGCCAGGCTGTAAACGTCGTCGCGGAGAACCTGGAAATTGTACGAGGTCCAATTACGAGTCGTGAGTCCCTCGTTGTGGAGCATGGGCATCTTCTGATTCGCCGACATCGAAAGATGGCATCCATAGCAAGTGGGCGCCCACGAGGTGTGACAGGCGTAGCAGGTCATGCGACTGTTTTGGTGCGCCAGCTGAGAGGAATCCGCATTCGCGCTCCCCCAAGTGACGCCGTCTTTCTGGATCGTCTTGGCGAGGCGCGATTTCTCGCTGTAGTGCGAATTTCCGGGAGTGATGGAGTCGATGACCTGCACCACTTCCCACTGTTGGTCTTTCTCAACCATGGATCGTTGAAATAACCGATCGCCGTCCCAATAGAAACGGCGCGCGCCCCATGGGGTGCGAAGGCCGTCCAGTGCGGTGCCTCCAGAGGGAGCCGCAATCCCTGATGTGTGCAGCGCCGCTCGCTTTTCGATCGTGCCATGACAATCGACGCAATCTACTTCAATGGCGTTACGCGTCTCTCCATACAGCTTTCCGGTACCGTGATTGTCCTGCTCGAAGTGGCAATCGATGCAATGCATGCCTTTTTCGAGATGGATGTCTTTCAGGTGGACGGCCTTCTTAAATTTGTCGGGATCATCGAAGGGTACCTGTTTGTCGTTGGCGTCGAGCAAATTTCCTTTGCGGTCATGCTTGAACACTGCCCGAAAAATCCAGCCGTGGCTGTGGAAGTCCGCGAACTGCGTGTTCTGCAAGTCCTTGTTGAACTCTGGCGTCCCCGTCTTTTCTAGAAAATTCACGTCAGACCAATTGCCTCGAATCGCAGTGCGTTCAGGGTTGCGCATCTGGATCGATTGCTGTTCCTTCGAACTGGGCCGCCGTTGGAACCTCGGATACATTTTGTCGCCATCAACTTCGTTATCCCACCATGTGTATCCAAGGTAGGTTGCAACCATGTTGGTGCCGGGATGAATGTGGCAGACGATGCACTGACTGGATGGAATGGAACGTGTGAACTCGTGCTTGATCGGATGTCCAGACTCATTCTTTGGAATAGTCACGTCGGTGGTTGCGGTCTGCCCCAAGTTGCCCTGCGCCGCATAGTGTGCCGAGTGTTCCGGCGAGCGATCATTCGCATAGATGACGTGGCAAGCGCTGCATCCGCTGGCGCGGTAATCTCCGGGTTGATCGTTGGTTCCGGGAAATGACAACAATGGATCAAGCAAACGCGTTTTCTGCAGACCAAGAACGGTAGGGTCGGTGCGCAACAAGGTGCCAAAACCACGCTCGCCGAGTTTCACGTCTGGCTTTCCTGGATCCTCTTCCAGACTTGGAACGCCGACCTCCGGTTTCTTTTCGCCGCCACGTTCAAACACACGGAGCACATTGCCAGGCTGAGACACCTCCCATCGCTGGATGGGTTCAAGATAAGGAAGAATGCCCTTGGTGCGTGTTTCTTCCGGAGTGGGCGGCGGAAATGTCTGCAATCGCTGCGGTGCGCCATCACGCGCATAGCTCTCGCCGAAAATTGGGTTCTTCAGAGGCAGCGCGCCATTGTTGTAAAGCGCGGCGCCCCATAGCATCGCCCCATGCGTCATCATGCTGGTGCGCACACGCTGAACTTCCGGAGCATGGCATCCGGATCGTCCGCAGGTCTCCGCGGCTACGCGCAAATCGCCGGGGTTCACAAACTTGATGTACTCGGCATCTTCTTGCAACCAGTTTGTGTAAGAGCGGACTGAATTGGCAGAGGAGCGAGCACTCTCTGCAAAGCGAGGTCGCGGGTGAGCTTGTTTAGTTAACTCGGAGTATTGCGATGACTCAGGCGCCGCGCCAGGGGGCAGCGTGATCTCAGGATTCCCACCGTGACAGTCGGTACATCCCAAACGCACGGTTCCCGTCGTGTGCATGGTTGCGCTGTCCATCGGATGGTGGCAACTTACACATCCGGCTGATCGCTGCTGCGCTTCCTCGAGGGAATCTCCGAGGCCACGCGAGCGCTGTTCCGTACCTTCTTGCGAAGACGACTTTGCGGTTGCCCCAGACGCGGCTTTTCCACTGGGAGGAATAAACACCGCGCATACAAAGCAGATGATCGCTGTCCCTAACAGGATCTGTCCCAGTTGTCGTCCAGAAGGAAGCCGCATAGCGTAATTCAGAACGTCAGTCGTATGGTTGTAAAGCCGGAGATTAACACCCGCCGGTTGAAGATGTCCTCAAACCCGACACCCGGACATAGGTTCGACACTCCCGCGGTGATAACAACATTCTCGGTCAACGGGGGCCGATATTTCAGACCAATCCCCGTGTCCGTCCCAATGCTGTGCCGAATGCCGCGCTGGAAAAGCAGTATTTGCAAGGGCTCGGTGCGGTCAAAGCGCAGGTAGTTGGCATTTGCAAAAGCACGCAGCTTGGGCGTGACATTGAAATCAGCACCTGCATTAAAAATGTAGATGCCTGGATTTACGAAATTCGCCTGGCCCTCTTCTTTATTACTGCGCAAGCTTACCAGCAGGCTTCCGGGATTGGTAAGAGCTACGCCGGTGCTCGTCAGGCGGATGCCTTGCTGGGCGAAGAAGCTGAAGGCTCCCCCGGCAAAGTTCGTTTCGTCTACGATCGTGTCGAAGCCGTGCGCGGCCGAATCGCGGCCCTTGTCCAAAGCAGAGTTCACGTTGCTTGGATCGCCGGATGCATAGAAGAATGATGACCGGAAGCGCATCCAGTCCTTATCTACGGATAACTCGAGTGCACCCATCCTCCCGTTGATGTCCACTCTTCGTCCGGCAATAGGGTTGAGGGTATCGTGCCCCAATGCTTGATAAAACGCGTGACTGACGTTCAGGCGGCCGATGTGGCCATTGCTCGTCCAACCCAGGTAGTAGGCGTGAATGCCGTGTTGGAGGATACCGTTATTTACCACCAAGCCGATGGGAGCCGGGCGGACCAGAAACCCATTATCGTCAAAGTGAATTGAGGGATCATCGCGGTTGTAGTGGAAGCTGAATTCCGTGGTGTAACCCTTGGCAATAAAATCCTGGATGTAGATATTTCCTATGTAAACCTGTTGATGACGGGAATGGAAACTATTCAGCCCGCTGTTGGTGTTCTTCTCCAGAAAATAGAACCAAGCCAGGTTGTAATTGATGCGGTTGGAGTGCAGGTTTCCGAAAATCCGCACACCGGGCTGCTCTTCAGCGAAAATAAACCCGCGGAAATCGCTAACAAACTGCTGGATACCCGCTCGAACAGAAACGAAATCGAAGTTCGGACTCAAGTCATGGACCTTGGCTTCGACAAATCCTTCTTGCAGGCCGGCGTGGGTATCAAATCGGTTGGTTCCGCGACGCACGTCGACGTTGACAAGTCCGCGTTCGCGAGTCTGCAGGAAATTCAGGTTGAATTCGGGGGTAAGACGAAAGCGGAAATCAACGGGCCGGAAACTGGTGTCGCCTTCAAAAAGATCGAAAGAGAGCCGGAAACTTTGCGACACGAAACTCTGTTCGCCCCGGCCGAAGAAAGCAGGGCCGCCGCCTTGTTCTTGGGAAACACCGCTGGGAACCGGCAGGCGGCGGACATCGAGGCCTGTGAGGCTGGTACCAGTAAAGTTGAAAAACCACTTCTGTCCGAAGATCGGTTGGTCGCCCTTGATGCGGCTGCGGTTGAACGGGTCGTACCAGTGGCCTTTGGTATAGGGAAATTCTCCGCCTTTGCCGTATCGATCCCAAGTCGGCATTGGAGCATCCCACCGATCGGGATTCTTGGCGAAGTTTGCAGACTCTGGTGGCATTTGCTCCGGAGCTATTCCCAAGGGGCCAGGCGAAGCCTCCTCTGGCGTTCGCCCTGTTTTGGTCAGCACGCCAGGATAAGGCGCTCCCAGCGCAGTTGGTGGTGCGGACGGCGACGACCTCGCCCCAGGGATGCCAGATGGCCCTTTTGTCGGCATGGTCGCGCCCTCGACCGGATCAAGAGACAGATCTTGTATTCCCGGACCTTTGATCTGGAGGCTCGGCAGGTCTATGTCGCGGAAGCCTTCCCTGCTGGCCTTGAGCTCATAGATTCCCGGTGGCACCCCGATAAAGCGGAAGATACCCTCCGCGTTAGTCCTCTGTTCAACGATCACCTTCCCGTCGCGAAGCAGACTGATCTCAACTCCCGGAATACCCAGCTTTGTTTGGGAATTGCTGATCGTGCCTTGCAAGGACGAAACGTTTGTCAGTGCATGGCCAGGAACGCGCTGTACTGGGGGAGTCTCCTGCGCCCTGAGCAAAGCCGGCCACGCAGCCAAGCACATAGACAAGGCTAGCGGAGGCCCTGCTTTCATGAACAACGACCTGCGTGCAAGAGTCCTCGTCATCGCCAAAACTGCAGTCACTTCTTAGATCCCGAATGCGGCGGGGGATAACTCCTATCACATGCATTATTCAGTAGCAAGCATTGCTTGACATTGCCTTGTGTCTGGTCATACTAGACAACGCAAAATAATCTGCAGCTCAGTTGAACGCGGAATACCCACGCAAATACGACGCGTGATTATATATACC
Source organism: uncultured Acidobacteriaceae bacterium (assembly GCA_963822545.1). Taxonomy (GTDB): domain Bacteria; phylum Acidobacteriota; class Terriglobia; order Terriglobales; family Acidobacteriaceae; genus Acidiflorens. Next base: position 993,949 of record CAWGIB010000002.1, on the reverse strand, counting down.
CCGGACCTGGGGATTGAAGCCGTACCAATTTTGAATGGCGAGGGTGCGTGAGCCAAGGGCAAATTGAAAAGACCAGGAAGAGACAAGATTTTCTTGCCGTTTTAGGCGTCTCGCTTCTTGTCTCGATAGCGCTTTTCCTTTCGTGTGGAAGCGGGTCGACATCTCCAAGCTCTGGGCCCCCGCCGGCGGAGGTTCCGCTGACCGCTGCAGACGTAATGACTGTTGTGCAGAATGCAGTCACCTCAGTAAATGCGGACATGGTGGTCGCGGTCGTAGATCGTACCGGGAAAATCCTGGCCATTTTCGAAACACCGAACGCACCCGCAACGGGACCCGGAAATTTCGGCCAAGCACGAACCGGCCGATGAACTGGCCGTAGCGTTAGCGCGGACAGCAGCCTTCTTCAGCAATGACATGGCGCCGCTCTCATCACGTACAGTGCGATTCATCAGCGGTATTCATTTTCCTCCCGGAGTTCCGGGCACTGCCAATGCTGATTTGTATGGAATCGAAAACACCAACCGCGGATGTACCCTGAGCAACAATTTCCTACCTGGACAAGCGTTGAATCCTTCGGGATTGATCAACGGCACCTCGCCGGGCCTCGGTATCATCACCGGCAAAGCGGATACCAATGACAGCCAGCCGTCCGCGGTTAATCCAGGGGGAGTGCCCCTGTTCAACGGGGGAGAGGTAGGCGGAGTAGGCGTGGTCAGCACCACTCCGGAAAATTCCGAATTTGCAGCCTACTCGGGCGCGAGTAACTCTGGATTTCTGCCCAACCCATCCCAGTTCCCGCCCCCGGGAGTCGTAATCGTCGGCGGAGTTGCATTGCCCTTCGTCAATCAGACGACGCAGCCACCGGGCACGTCGCCGGGAACATTCGCGGGTTCATACATCGTGCCGGCGATCGGCGGCGGGCTTCCGCCCGACGGATATCTGGTCGGCCCAAATGCGGGATCCGCGTTATCGGCAAACGATGTCGACGAAATTATTATGAATGGCGTGGCGACGGCGAAAATAACGCGCGCGGTTATTCGACTTCCACCCGACTCTGCGACCAGGATGACAATTGCAGTATCGGATCTTGACGGGACGCTTTTGGGCCTTTACCGCATGCCTGATGGAACCGTCTTCAGCGCTGACGTGGCGGCTTCCAAGGCACGCAATGTCCTCTGGTTCAGCACCACAGGCGTGCGGGATTTGCCCGGCATTCCGGCGGGCACCGCAGTCACCAATCGCACCATCAGTTTCGGAGCACAACCGCTGTTTCCGCCCGGAATTGACGGCTCCGGACCAGGACCTTTTTTTCCGTTGTATCTATACGACACCGCGAATCCTTGTACTCAGGGATCCGATCCTGGAACGCCCAACACCAACAACATGAGTGGAATCGTCTTCTTCCCGGGAAGCTTACCCCTTTACCGAAATGGCTCGCTTGTCGGCGGGCTTGGGGTTAGCGGAGATGGAGTCGATGAGGACGACTTTGTCACTGCGGGAGCAGTGAACGGTGCTTGTGGGTTCGGTGGTCCGTGCGCAATCCCCGATTTTCAGGCACCGGCTAATATCAGAGCCGATCAGGTCGTGATCGAAAACGTGCGCCTGCCCTACCTGAAGTTCCCGCGAAATCCAACGAAGTGATCCGTCCAACATCGTTCTTTGCACAACAGACTATCCCTCGCGCATTTTGTGACCGGTTAGATTCCCTAGCCCTTCATAGGCAGCGTATTTATACGTCTCGCTCAGCGTGGGATAGTTAAAAACCTGTTCAATAAACTCGTCGATGGTGAGGCCGTGGTCGAGAACCATCATGCCGATATGAATCAGCTCGGTAGCGCTCTCGCCGATGATGCTGACCCCGAGGAGTTTTTTATCCGCCCGCGCAAATACCAGTTTCAGCATGCCAGCGGTGTCGCCGATGATGTGGCCGCGGGCGTTGTTCGCGTAGAGTGCACGGCCGACACAATAGTCGATCTTCTTCTCTTTGCAGGATTCCTCTGTCTCGCCGGCCGCAGATATCTCAGGAATCGTGTAGATGCCCATCGGCAACATCGACGGGATCCGCTGCTTGTATTGAAAACCAAAGGCATGGCAGACGGCTACGCGCCCCTGCTCCATCGAAGTTGAAGCGAGTGCCGGAAACCCTATGACATCGCCCGCCGCGTAGATATGCGGCACGATAGTGCGATAGTTCTCGTCGACAGATAAATATCCGTGATCGTTGACTGATAGCCCCGCATTTTGCAGAGATAACCCGTCCACTGCGGCGCGACGGCCTGCCGCAAACAACACTGATTCCGCATGCAGTGTCTTTCCGCTTTTCATCACGAGCTGGACCCCAGACTCCATCGCCTGAACCTTTGCGGGCCGCTCGTTGAACCAGAAGTTCATTCCCAGTGCCGCAAGGCGCACGCGAAGCCTTTCGGAAATCTCGGCATCGAGAAATGGAAGCAAGCGGTCCCGCCCATCTACCAGCGTTACCTCGACACCAAGCGCGACGAAGATTGACGCATACTCGCAGCCAATCACGCCGCCACCGATCACCGCGAGGCTTTGTGGAATGTGATCCATCCGCAAGAACGTGTCGGAGTCAAAAATTCGCACATCGTCAAAAACCATGTCTGGCGGACGATGCGGCTTACTTCCGGTACAGACAAGAATCACCTCACCGCGCAGATGACGTCTGCCATCGGGACTGGAAACGGACACAGTATGGTCATCTTCGAAGGAAGCTCGTCCCTTTACGAGTTCGATGTGATGAAGAACGAGGTTCTTCAAGATGCGCTTGCGCTCCATCTCAACGACTTCTCGCTCGTGGTGCATGAAATCGTGGACGGTGAGATTCTCTTTGAGGGAATAGTCAATGCCGTAGAGTCCTCGTTGCTTGAGGCCAGAAAAATACAGCGCGGACTCACGAAGTGTCTTGCTGGGGACGGTCCCGGTGTTGATGCAACTTCCGCCTACATACTCGGAGCCCTCAATTACGGCGACGCGTTTGCCAAAATAGGCCGCTTGCGCGCCAGCCTTTTCACCCGCCGGACCACACCCGATCACAATGAGATCGAAATTTTCGCTCGAAGACACTTACCCTCCACCGTACCGAATCTCAAGACCGAAAGAACGCAGGCGTTAAGAAGCTACTGTTTTCCGGGAACCCGCACGCGAATTGTGTGAGGAACGCTCCTCAATTTTGCGAGCAATTCCTCATCGCAGGCGCGATTGATGTCATAGATCGCGTACCCTAGATTGCCTCGGGTATCAAGTACCTGCCGCTCAATGTTGATTTCCCGGTCAGCGAGTATGTCGTTGATGGCACGCAGAATTCCCGGGACGTTGTGATGGATGTGCAGCAAGCGATGCGATCCGGTTTCATAGTCCAGATGGCACTGCGGGAGATTGATGCTCATGACTGAATTGCCGCTTTGAAAGTAATCGATCATCTTGGCGGAAACATACTGTCCGATATTTTGCTGCGCCTCTTCGGTGCTGCCGCCAACGTGTGGCGTAAGGATTACATTGGACAGGCCGCGCAGCGGGCTAGCGAAACTTCCCCCGGATTCAGGTTCTTGAGGGAAAACGTCGATCGCGGCTCCGGCGAGCTTTCCGCTCTTCAAATGTCTGGCGAGCGCTCCATGTTCCACTACAAATCCGCGGCTTAAGTTGATCAGACAAGCGCCATCTTTCATCGCGGCGAATTCTTCTTCGCCAAAGAGATTCTGGTTCTGCGGCTTCCCATCGACATGCAGCGTAATTACATCCGACGTTTGCAGCAATTCTCGAAAGCTGACCGCGCGCGCATTCCCGCGGGCCAGCACGTGCGCCAAATCGTGGAACACCACTCGCATGCCCATCGCTTCCGCGAGATCTGAAACCTGGGATCCAATTTTGCCGTATCCCACAATCCCCAGCGTCTGCCCACGAACTTCGTGCGATCCGGCGGAGGATTTGTTCCAAACGCCATCATGCAGTTTCGTGCTGGCTTCGAAAGTACGCCGCAGCAAGAGAATGATCTCGCCCATCACCAGTTCGGCAACGGACCGGCTGTTCGAGTGCGGATCGTTGAAGACCGCAATGCCGCGCTCGCTTGAGGCGGCGCGATCTATTTTGTCGACCCCAATGCAGAACGCCCCCACCGCGACTAGTTCAGGAGCGGCGTCGAACACGGCGGCTGAGATGCGGGTCTTTGAGCGAGCACCGAGAATAGAAGATCCGCGAATTTTCTGGATTAGCTCCGGTTCGTCGAGCGCGCCCGATAACGACTCCACCTCAAAACCGGCTTCCTCAAACTGCGACGCCGCAACACCGCTAATGTTCTCGAGCAGCAAAACTTTCAAGTGGCCTCCCGGCGCGTCGCTACCAGCTAAAGTGGTGGGGGAATGCAAACGCAAATTATATAAGCGAACAACGCTAGAACTGACTGCGGAGAATTGTTAAGACGGGTTTGGTTAGGGGAGTGGAGTCGACCTAGATGTCGCTGGGATTTCGACACAGCCGGGCGGCTGTGTTGGCAAGATCATTGGCTTCTGTGTTGTTTTCCCGAGGAATTCGTTTGATGGCAAATTCGAGGCTGCGCGCCAGTTTGCTGCAGATCCAGTGGAGTGAATATAGCCGCTCGCTGCGACACGAATATTCGCCGCTCATTTGACGCACGACTACATCCGAGTCTGAATAAACGCAGAGGGACTTTGCCTTCCGGGCAACGGCGCATTGCAGCGCCTCCATGAGCGCAACATACTCAGCCACATTATTATCTTGCCAGCCGATCCACTTTGAGATTTTCGTTCTTTCACCGCAGTCATCCTCAAAAATGACCCCGATCCCGGATGGACCCGGACTTCCATGAGAGCTCCCGTCCACGTAGGCGACGAATTGGCCCAGGCTGGTACCCATCTAGTTGCACCATGCGTGAAGCACATGGATGGCGTCAAGACATTTTCCCATCGAGTTGTGTACGACTTGTAAATAGATTTCCACAGGCATTCGAATCTTGAGCATTACAGAATGTCCTCCCTCCATCTTGAAAGCCTTGTCTGACAATATGTTTGGAGAATCAAAGTCATCTCACAATAAATTTCAATTGCACCAATAACGGGCGTTGACATCTTTTTCAAACGCGCTATCTTAGGTGACGTCGACGGCTGAAAGGGTTGGCTTCAATAAATCGTAGCCAGTCCGAAGTAGGCTGAGTGATTCGGAAGGCGGGGCGACCCGCTAGACGACCAGACCCGAAAAAACCGACGAATCTGCGAGGAAACGCCGGGGTTTGGTACTGCGAAAGCAGTGATCGCATCAAGGACCGCGACGGTGCACGCATCCAAGTAGTTGACTCCCTCGCAGGAGTTGGCGGCTGGAGCGTAACCAATGTCGCGGTCTTTTCTATTTCCCCGCACTTTTCGACCTGCTTCAAATCCCCGAACCTCACCTCCTGTGCTTCCCACGTAAGTGAGGTTCAGGGACTGCCCGTTGTCCGATTCTTATTTTTTCGCCGGCGCCGACTCTCCCACCCGCTCGCTCACCTTGAAGACCATCTTGCCTGTCTTCTTGTCCGCGTCCACGATGACGTGATCGCCATGCTGGACCTCGCCGTCCAGTATCTTGAGCGCCAGCGGATCCTGTATCAGCTTCTGAATTGCCCGCTTTAGCGGTCGCGCACCGAAGTTCGGATCGTAGCCCTCCGTGAAGAGCAGTTCTTTTGCCGCATCGGTCAGTTCGAGTGAAATCTTGCGATCGGCCAGCAAGCGCCGGAGGTCTTCAAGCCGCAGCTCGACGATCTTCACGAGTTGCTCCTTGCCCAACGGACGGAAGATGATGATGTCATCCACACGGTTCAGGAACTCTGGCTTGAAGTGACTATGCAAGGTCTCGAGCACCTGCTTCGAGGCCCGCTCAAACGCCTCTTCGGAGCGAACGTTTTCCGACTGCAGGTAGGTCGAACCAAGATTCGACGTCATGATGATCACGGTGTTCTTGAAATCGACCTTGCGCCCTTTGCCATCGGTCAGGCGCCCATCATCCATGATCTGCAATAGGACGTTAAACACGTCAGGATGCGCCTTTTCGATTTCGTCGAAGAGCACGACCGCGTACGGATGGCGCCGCACTTGCTCTGTGAGCTGTCCCCCCTCCTCGTATCCGACATATCCCGGAGGTGCGCCGATTAGCCGCGAAACGGCATGCTTCTCCATGTACTCCGACATGTCGATGCGAATCAGAGCGCGCTCGTCGTCAAACATGAATTCAGCCAGAGCACGCGCCAGTTCCGTCTTGCCAACACCGGTCGGCCCCAGGAAGATGAAAGAGCCAATCGGGCGTTTGGGATCGCTCAGGCCCGCTCGTGACCGGCGAATCGCATTCGCGACCCGTTCGAGAGCCTCGTCCTGACCCACAACTCGCATCCGCAGTCGATCTTCCATGGTGATGAGCTTCTTGACTTCGCCTTCGAGCATCTTCGAGACGGGAATTCCCGTCCACTTGGAGACGATGCGGGCCACATCCTCCTCATCGACTTCTTCCTTCAGCATGCGCTGCCCACCCTTGCCCTCGATCTGCTTTGTGACCTTCGCAAGTTCTTCCTCGGTCTGGCGAATCAGGCCGTAGCGGATCTGCGCCACGCGCTCCAGGTTGCCCTTGCGCTCTTCAGTCTGTTCTTCCACTTTGAGCTGCTCGAGCTTTTCCTTCAGCGCGCGTGCTTTCGCGATCAGGTCTTTTTCCTGTTTCCACTTGGCCTTGAGCGCGTTCGACTCCTCGCGAATGTCGGCCAGTTCCTTCTCCACGAGCGCGAGCCGCTCGCGGGAGTTCCTGTCGTCTTCTTTCTTCAGCGCTTGCTTCTCAATTTCGAGTTGCGTGGCGCGGCGCTCGAGTTGATCAATCTCGGTTGGCATGGAATCGATCTGCATGCGTAACGATGCGGCGGCCTCATCGATCAGGTCGATGGCTTTATCTGGCAGGAATCGGTCCGAGATGTAGCGATGGGACAGCGTTGCGGCAGCTACGATCGCCGAATCTTTAATCCGCACGCCGTGATGCACTTCATACTTCTCTTTCAACCCGCGCAGGATAGCGATCGTGTCCTCAACATTCGGCTCGCCAACGAGGACGGGTTGGAAGCGGCGCTCGAGTGCTGCATCTTTTTCAATGTATTTGCGATATTCGTTGAGCGTGGTTGCGCCGATGGCACGAAGTTCACCACGTGCAAGCGCCGGCTTCAACATGTTCGAGGCATCGATCGCGCCCTCGGACGCGCCCGCGCCGACCAGTGTGTGCAGCTCGTCAATAAAGAGGACAATCTTCCCCTGCGCGTCTTCGATTTCCTTGAGCACAGCCTTTAGCCGGTCCTCAAACTCTCCGCGATATTTCGCACCAGCGAGCATTGCTCCCAAATCGAGAGAGACGACGCGTTTATTCTTCAAGACCTCCGGCACGTCGCCGGAGACGATACGCTGCGCAAGCCCTTCAACAATGGCCGTCTTGCCCACTCCGGGTTCGCCGATCAGCACAGGATTATTTTTTGTCCGGCGTGAAAGTACTTGGACAACGCGACGAATTTCCTCATCGCGTCCGATGACCGGGTCGAGTTTGCCGCGGCGCGCGAGTTCCGTGAGATCGCGGGCGTAGCGTTCGAGTGCCTGGTATTTGCCTTCGGGATTCTGGTCGGTGATTCGCTGCGATCCTCGGACAGCCGTCAGCGCCTTGAGGATGGCTTCGTGCGAAGCGCCGTGCCGCGCCAAGACCTCCTGCGCGGGGTCGCGCTTCAGACCGGTGATTCCCAGCAGCAGGTGCTCGGTCGAAACATACTCGTCCTTGAACGAATCGGCTTCTTTGAATGACTTCTCCAGAAGCTCATTCACCTGCGACGACATGGTCGCCTGGTGCGCGCCGCTGCCGGAGATTTTGGGCAGCTTTTCGATCTCCTGGTACACCTCGCCGAGGACGGCCTGCGGCCCCATGCCAATTTTTTCGAGCACGGGCACAACAATTCCTTCTTTATCTTCGAGCAACGCGGCGAGCAGGTGCACGGGCAACAACTCTGGGTTACCGTTCTCGGATGCGATTTCGTTCGCTCGCTGCACTGCCTCTTGCGCTTTAACTGTGAATTTGTCCCAGCGAATAGCCATGGGTTACTCCTTGCGCTACTTAAAAGCGTAGCTGGATTTTGTAATTTTGTAATCGGGTAATTGTCTAATTTCGCACCCATTGTCCGGGGTACTTTTCAAACTACCCGATTGCTAAATTGCAAAACAAAACGGGAGGGGCTAGATGCTCCTCCCGCCGATCAACTTGCATGGTGTCGGGTTCTAACCCAGTCCGACAAAGTTTTGTTTACGCGGCTTGGCCAGTGGTCTTTGGCTGTTTGCTCTCGAGCGTCTTCCCGCCGCCAACGTTTACCTTGATCTGTTTCGGCTTGGCTTCGGCTTTCTTGGCCAACTTGATCTTTAACACGCCCTTGTCGTAGTCCGCCTGGACCTGCTCCGCATCCACGGTGGTAGGCAAAGTGAAGGTCCGGGTAAAGCTGCCATACTGGCGCTCCACGCGACGATAGTTCTCTTCTTTCTCTTCCTTCTCGAACTTGCGCTCACCGTGAACGGTCAGCGTGTTGTTCTCGATGCGGACATCAATATCCTTCTCGTCGATTCCAGGCACTTCGATCTTGAGCGTGATGTTGTGCTCATCTTCGTAGACGTCAACCGGCGGCGCGAACGTCGTCGTGGTCAGCGCTTCTTCCTGTCCTTGCGTGTCGCGGAACAGAGCGGTTCATGCGGTCTTGAAGAGTGACGAACTCACGGAACGGATCCCAACGGGTAATCATGGTCATAACTGAAATTCTCCTACTTGGAAGTCTGATGAGAGCACCAATTGCTCCCTTGCGCTTTCATTAGCGTGAGCAAATAATAAAATATGAGTGTATCGTTGTCAATATAATTTATGTATCATTATTTTCAATTGCTTACGTTGAAAATCAAGCACTTTAAGTAGCTGGTTTCAGGCACATTGAGCAAGACAGGATGGTCTTTCGCTTGACCGCGACTCTCCAGCAGCCGCAGGAATTTATGAGCATCACGGGCGGCATCAGCGACTACTTCCAGGAAGTCGGCCGCGCTTACGTGAAAGGAGCAAGAACAGGTGACGAAGATTCCGCCAGGCCCCAGCATTTTGATAGCTCGCAGGTTGAGTTCCTTATATCCGCTGCGCGCCTTGTCGAGATCGCGTTTCGTCTTGGCGAACGCCGGCGGATCAAGAATGACGGTGTCGTATTTATGATCTGCCTCTCGGCCTCGTCCTGCATAGTCCCGCAACAGGTCGAAAGCATTAGCTTCGATCCATTCAATCTCTTGGCCATTGAGTGCCGCATTCTTGTCGGCCATTTCGAGGGCGGGACGCGAGCTGTCGACTCCGGTGACGCTCGAGCATTCTCTGAGCGAGGTGAAGCGCAAACCCTCCCTGATAACAGAAGACGTCGAGAGCCTTACCATGGGCGTACTTTGCGGCGGCGGCATAGTTTTCTCGCTGATCGAGAAAGCCACCGGTTTTCTGTCCTTCAAGTCCTTCATAGTGAAAACGAACGCCGTTCTCCGGAAGACCATTCATCGTGATAGTGGTCGAAGTTTTCTTGCCCCAAAGCAACCCAGAGGGACGTGCCGGAAGTTGTTCGAGATCACGAATTCGGGGATCGACGCGCTCGATGATTCCCGCAGGTTTCAGTTCTTCGACCAATGTCTCTATGACGGCGCCACGAACGGATTCGGCATCCATGGCCTGGGTCAGGATCTGGACGGAGACAACGTCGTTGTAGCGATCAATGATCAGGCCAGGAAGGAAGTCTCCTTCGCTGAAGACCACGCGGTAGGCGTCGGTATCAGAGACAAGATTCGTGCGGTAACTGATGGCGGCTCGAATCCGCTCGGCTACAAGAGCAGGAAGATCGATAACCGAGGTAGGCGAGATCGTGCGAATCGCGATCTGCGAGGAGGAACTATAGAGCGCAGTGCCGAGGAATTTTCCGCGCTCATCGGCGACGCGAACCATCGCACCAGGGGCCACGCCATCCGCTGTAGCGATGTCGGAGCGGTAAACCCAAGGGTGCCCGGACTTGATGCGGGCCGCACCACGTGCGGAAAGCTTGATGAATGGATTTGGATTCGGGGGAAGTTTTCGGCATGAGCCGATGTTATACGCTGGCGGCCTTAGGGGCTAATGCCAGCCCTTCAGCGGCGGTTAATGCAGCGGTGAATCGCTGCCGCCATCCTAGATCGCCTGCCCGGAAAATCACGAAACCAGCGGAGCCTTGCTCTGCTGGATACCGAGTGCGGCCGTCGCGACGCAAACTCACTAGGCACGAACTGGCATTTCGCCTTGACGTCCTCTGCGCTTTGGCGACGCAGGCCACGCGCTCGCCGTTACCGCACCCGTCATCACTTTTTTCAAAGCGCTCTGGAACTGATCCATCTCCGGCGCGGTCCCAACCGTAATGCGAACATAAGTCGGCCAAACCGGCCAGATTCGTCCGATGTGAACGTTCTGCTTCGCCATCGCCTCGATTACCTCTTTACCCGCCCGCTTGGTATCGAGCATGAAGCAGTTGGAGTGCGACGGAACGTAGGAATATCCATTGTGGTCAAGCCACGCAAAGACGCTGCCACGAATATCAGCGTTGACGCGTTTACGCTCCGGCACAAGCTGCGCATCTTTCAAACTCGCCGACGCCGCGACCAGCGCGGTAATGGGCATGAAGTTCCATCCGCCGTAATTTTCGATCTTCTCCATCAGTGCAGGCTTGGCGAACACGGCTCCGCAGCGCAGGCCGGCCATCCCATAGATTTTCGAGAACGTGCGCAGAACTACAACATCCTTGTCGGCCTTGACGAGATCCATGGCCGAGTCAGAGTCTGAGAAATGGATGTAGGCCTCATCGACCATGACAATCGAATCCTTGGGTTTGTGGTCGACGAGATACTCAATATCGGAATGGCTAGTGACCGATCCGGTGGGATTGTTGGGATTGCAGATGTAGAAGACGCCCGCATCGGGACCGGCCGAGATCATACCGCGAACATCGTGGGAGTAGTCCTTCGCCAGCGGAACTTTGATAACGCGCACGTTCAGAGCGTTCGACGCGATCATTCCAGCTTCGTAACCCGGATCCGCAGTCACGTAGCTGCGCTGAGCGGATGTGAAAGCGGCGACTGCATGATGCAAGGGTTCGCTTGATCCCGCGTAGACGCGCAGGTACTCGGGCTTCACGCCTTCGAGTTCTGCATACTGTTTGACGAGATCGTCGGTGAGCCAGTCTGAGTAACGCCCGCCTTGTGGGGCGATGGCCACAATGGCCTCGCGTGCAGCGGCACAAGGACCGAGAGGATTCTCGTTGGCATCAATCATCACCCCGTCGCTGGGCAGATGTTGGCGGCGGGCGGCGCGAGCCAGCATTGGTTCGGTCATAACGCGCAGCGCGAGCGCGGCGGAAGCGGCAGCGGAAAGGCTCAGGAATGAACGACGCGAAGGGGTAACCGGATCACCAGCCAAGGGATCACCTCACGCCGGACATCATACCTCAGAATGCCGCACGGAATTCGCGTATCGCCGAAGACCCCCATCGCTAAAGCGCCGTGGAAGAGCGGCGCTTCAGGGCCGCGTAAGTCGCCCCGAATCGCCATGGGCTTTAGCCCCTGCGAGACGCCCCTCCAGTCAATCGCATCTCGAAGCACTCCTCTAACTGATCTCAACATCCACGGCTGCCAATCCGCCAACCGCATTCTTGTCAGTCCTATTCTCTTTGGCCACCAACCAGGCCACTACGGCCGACGCCAGCAGCAACACCGCCGCCAGATACCACGGAGCGCTGGGCATGTGATGCTCGGGCGCGATGAAGTAGGCGAAGGTCCACGAAAACATCTGCGGCCCAATGATCATGGCGATGCCGCGCAATGAACCGATCGCGCCCTGTAGCTCTCCTTGCTCCGAGGCGGAAACACGCTGCGTCATAAGCGACTGCGAAGTTGGACTCGCCAGCGACCAGAGCGAGTTCACTCCGATTGCCACCAAGAACATAGTGGTCGATCCTGCCCAGCCATACATCGCGAACCCCAAGCGCCGCGAAGAACAAGCCACTTAACAACGAACGCCGCTCGCCGAGCCACGCCACCACCGGGCCAACGAGTAGCGTAGAACAGAGGATCGAACAAATTCCGACGACCGCTAAACCAACGCCGACCATGCGCTGGTCCCAGGCGAACCTGTACATCGCGTAGAGAATCCACACGGTCAAATAAATCTCGTGGGCGATGTAGCCCAGAAAATTAACGGTCGCGAGACCCATCAACTCCGTATGGGAGCGCAAGAGTTTGAGCGCGCCAATCGGATTGGCGTTCTTCCAGCGGAGCGTGGTCTGCCGCTTCTCAATCGGAAGCGACTCCGGAAGCAGAAACAAGACCGTAGCACGCATTCAAGAGACTAGCGGCACCTGCCACCCAGAAAGGAAGACGCGGGTTGTGCATGCCCAGCCACCCGCCAATTGCTGGACCCACCACAAAGCCAACACCAAACGCTCCACCCAGCAGACCGAACGCCTTGGAACGTTTCTCCGGCGGAGTAACATCGCTGATATAGGCAGTCGCAGTCGGAATGCTGGAGGCGCTCAGACCAGCCAGAACGCGCCCCAGAAATAACCAGCGGAGCGAAGGCGCGAGCGCCATGATCACGTAGTCAAGAGCGAGTCCGAAGTTCGAGAGCAGCACGACAGGTCGCCGTCCAAAGCGGTCGGAGATTAAGTCCCAGCACCGGCGAGAAAAAGAACTGCATGAATGCAAATGTAGTGACGAAGAATCCGAGATATTCCGAAGCACGCGCCGGATCCCCGTGAAGGAAATCAGAGATCAATTTGGGCAGTGTGGGAGCAGCAATGCCGAAGGCCAGCATGTCGAGCATGATGGTGACGAAAATGAAGCCAATGGCAGCGTGACGTTTAATTGCCATGCAAGTCCTCCGGTATCCGAGCAATTGTATTCAGGGTCCTGAGCCACATCTCGACCCCTTGGTCCACTCGCTCTCGGTCGTGCGAAGCGCAATAGTCGAGCAAGAAACCGCGAAACCCCGCGATCACGACCGTGGCAAATGCGCGCGCTTCGGATTCAGAAACGCCTTTGCGCACCAGGGGCTCCGACAAAAACTGCAGCCAGTCTTCGACCGAACTACTGAGAAAATCGCCGTAGTTCTCTGGATGGCGCAGAGCCATGGCAAAGGTCTCGAGCGAAAGCCGAAAAGCGGCCAGCGACTCGGGCGCGCTCATCTGCTTCCAGATCGCGCGGCAAGCGTCGGAAGGCTTCTCGTAGCGAGCCTCGCGCATCTTGCCGAAGGTTGCCCGCTGCCGTTCGCGCAAACGTTTGATTGCTTGAGCGACCAAGTGCTCCTTCGATCCGAAGTAGTAAAGGAGCACTCGCGGACTTGATCTGACTGCCTTGGCCAACGGGCGCAGCGAAAGTTCTGCCACCCCATGCTTTGCTATGTAGGCGACGATCCGATCAAGCAGTTCGCCGGGGCGTTCTTCGTTTGCGGTCCTGGACATGTCGCAAAAGCCTAGGTTTGCTTCATGCGCGAGAGGCGAGTTCCCAAAAGTGCTAGCGGGATCAGCGAGCCGAGGAACGTCAGGTGATACCACACCGGAAAGCGATTCCATAGCCGGTAGTGCTCGGGCAGAAACAGAGCGAGCAAAGCACAGCCGAGGAGGACGGGCACCCAAGCGGCAGCGCTCATGCGGCGAGCAGCAGCGGCGGCGATGAGTGTACTGACCGCACCCAGCGAAAGGCGCGCTATTTTCATTGGCAAGGTGAAGTTGAGGAGTGGGGTGGCGACGGCATATGCCGGCCATACCGCGCAGATCAGCCGATGGACGGCCGTGGCAACCACAAACCACACGACGAGCGCCACCACCAGGGCGCCAATTCCCTTCAATATGGCGAACATTCCAGAATTTCCTTTCCAGGCAACCCCAACGAGTTCGCCTGCCTTGGAAGGAACATAGCATAATTGAAACGACTGTTTCAACTATCAAGAAAGAAAACTAGGGAGTTGAAGATTATGAAGATGATGAGGAGTCAGCGTGCTGCTGAATGCGCCGAGGGTGAGGCGGCGTGATCTTTGTGGCCAGAGCGATGCTCGCGTTGAATCGCCAACAGATCTTTGAGGAGGGCGTCGAGGACGTTAGACGGAATTTCAGTTCCCCACTCTTCGTCGATTTCCGATTCGTCCCAGTGTCCGTTGAGCCGAAGAGCGCTGTCAGTCAGATCTTCCGGGAATGCCTGCCGGTAATTGCCTTCGCGCTGCAGGACGCCGCCGACCTGGCGTCCAGTGTGCATCTCGTATGTGCGGCGAGTGGAATTCCCGTCCTTATTCGTGAAGACGAGAAAGACTTCGCCTTCCTCGCCGTAATCCGGGCGGTAGAACCAGGCCTGGGGCGAGTCTGACTTGGGACGGGGACGCTTCTTCGTCTGTCCCGCAGACTCTTCCGGAGTCACATCGCGTGCCGGGTCATAATAGAAGATTCGTTGGCAGGAATCACAAACGACGACCTTGTCGCCGATCCGAACCTCGTTATAAATCTGAGGGCGCAACATGACCTGGCAGCCCATGCACTTCTGTCCGATCACTTCGGCCAGACCGGTTCGGCGGAATTTCATCACGCGTTCGTAGTGACGAAGAATATCCTCAGATATCTCGGTGCGGAGCGCATCGCGCTTGGTGTTCCACTCGGTCAACTTCTTCTGATCTTCGGCTGTGACGCGCCGCGCATCTTCTTTTTCTTTTTCGATTTCAGCAGTCTCAGCCTTCAGTTTGGCCTCGGCCGCCTTTACATCTTTATCGCGCGCATCGACGTTGACCATGACCTCAAGAATGCGGTCTTCATTAATGCGGATCTCGCCCTCGGCAAACTGAATCTCCTGTAGCAGAGCCTTGTACTGGTCGTTCGTTTTGACGGCCAGGGACTGGTCGCGATACTTGGAAATTTTGCCTTGCAGATCTTGAATCGCGGATTCGAATTTCTTGCGGTTGGACTCGTCGGCTTTGGCGGCGGCGCGCGCTTTTTCCAGGTGGGCTTTAGTTCCAGCGAGCTTCTGTTCGATCACCGCAATCCGCTTGGGAAGCTCGGCGATCTCCTCCTGCAGTTTGCGGATCTCCTGATCCGCCCCTTGCAGTTCGAGTAGTTTTGCGACGTCAGGAAGCATCGTTGGCCAGTTTCACACTCCGATTCTAGCATGCGTGAAAGTGGGTGCGGTGCCGGGAGAGGAACGCGCGGAGGACCGCTCAAATTCGGCGGATTGGGGCTCGCCGTCCTTGACACCCGGCTAGGCGTCCGGCATTCTATTTAACTTGGGGATAAGGTGCGTCTTCTTGTTGTGCAGTCCTGATTGACTTAAGAGGTCCGGTACGGCCGGTTCCAGCCTCAGTGGAGCGGCCAATGGCCTAAAGGTTCGCGGCCAGAAGAGAAAAATAATTCCCGAAGTGCAGCACGAGAGCAGCAAATTTCTGCCGGACATTCACCCGGCAACTCACGCGAACGCTTGCGACTGCACAGTTTTGATCCGGATAGCGTGTTCCAGGGGATTGACTTGGGTGCAAATGTGATTCTTGCCGGAATAAGTGGGAGAATGGCGCTCTGGTTGCAGTTTTCAGGGGGTTCCGGGCTGCTTGGACTGGCGCCGCTGCTGTTCATTTTTGCCATCTTTTACTTTCTTTTGATTTTGCCGCAACAGCGAAAGCAGAAAAAATGGCAGGCGATGCTGAGCGAGTTGAAAACCGGAGACAAAATTGTAACCACCGGCGGCCTGCGCGGGACCATTATGAGCCTGAAGGACGACGCCGTGATTTTGCGCGTTCCGCCAGACAATCTAAAGCTCGAAGTCAGCCGGGCTTCGGTGGTGTCGGTGGCAACAGCAGAAGAGCTCAAATAGGTCACGGGTCGAACTACGGGCTCAAAGTGGGGATGCGGCTGGTTTAGGGCTTCTTCGAGTGCCTGAGCGACACTCGCTTCGCCCAGGATGATTGGGAATAAATATTTTGGTTGGGAAAGACTGTTTTCATGAATAAGAACCTTACTTGGAAGCTGCTGGTCATCGTCGGAATCCTGGTTTTCTTTCTCGCCGGAATCTTCGGCATTCCGAAAGATTGGTCGGGCAAGGGCATTCTTGCTTCGATCACGGACCGCATTCACCTTGGCCTTGACCTCCGCGGCGGCACACACCTGATCCTCCAGGTGCAGGTCAATGATGCCGTCAACGTCGACTCTGACAACGCGATCGCGCGGTTGAAAGAAGACATGCGTTCGCGCAAGATCAATTACGCTGACATCCAGAAACCCGATCCTGTGAACCATCCAGAGATGATCGTGGTGAAAGGTGTTTCGCCGGATCAAACGAGCGATTTCAAGAACATCGTCACCGACCGCTTGCCGGATTACGACGCGTCTTCCGGAGCGGAAAATTCCTTTACGGTCTCGATGAAACCGCAGAATCTGGCAGACTTGAAGAACCGCGCCGTATCGCAGGCCATTGAGACAATTCGCAACCGAATTGACTCTCTCGGCGTAAGCGAGCCGGTTATTCAGGAGCATGGACTGGGGCAATACCAGATTCTTGTTCAGCTTCCGGGTGTGGATGATCCAGCGCGCGTGAAGGAAATCATGCAGTCCACGGCGATGCTAGAGATTAAGCAATCGGTGGGTGGACCGTACTCGAGTGAGCAAGCTGCGCTGCAAGATAAGGGAGGCGTGCTCCCTCCGGACGCGGTTCTGCTGCCGGGCAAGAACATCACAGCTTCGCGCGACAGCGAGAGTGGTGAAAGCTGGTATTTGATTTCTCGAGCGTCGGCGGTGACGGGCCGTGATCTGCGGAATGCCGAACCGACCCGCGATGAAAATGGACAGCCGGCGGTTCGGTTCATCCTGACGGGCGACGGCGGTCGTAAGTTTTATTCGTTTACGTCGGCCCATGTGGGCGACAACTTAGCAATTGTCCTCGACAACAAAGTCCAGGAAGTAGCCGTAATTAAAGAGCCGATCCATGACACGGTCATGATCAATGGCAAGTTTACGGACCAGCAGTCGCAAGACCTGGCAATGACGCTGCGTTCGGGCGCCCTGCCGGCGGGCATCAAGTATCTGGAAGAACGGACGGTTGGGCCGTCGCTCGGTGCCGATTCAATCCGTTCCGGCGTGCAGGCTGCGGTTGTGGGCATGATTGCGGTGCTCGCGTTCATGCTGGTTTATTACCGCTGGGCGGGCGTCAACGCGGATATCGCGCTGATTTTGAACCTGGTCATTCTGCTTGGGTTCATGGGGTATTTTGGTGCGGTGCTTACGCTTCCGGGGATTGCCGGTGTGATTCTGACGGTCGGCATGGGCGTTGATTCGAACGTGCTGATTTTCGAGCGTATTCGCGAGGAACTGCGGAACGGGAAAACTCCGGCCTCAGCAGTGGAACAGGGATTCAGTCATGCCTGGATCACCATCGTTGACACTCACGTCACAACGATTGTTTCCGCCGCGATTCTCTTTATCTTTGGAACAGGGCCGGTAAAAGGATTTGCCACTACCCTGGTTTTCGGTCTCGCCGCCAACCTGTTTACGGCGGTATTTGTGTCACGCGTGATTTTTGATTGGATTCTGAGCAGGAAACAGCGCGGAGAAGCATTAAGCATTTAGGAGGTTTCAAAGTTTCAAGGTTGCAATGTTTCAGGGATTAAGGTCGGGTTCGTTTTGACTTTGAAACCTTGAAACTATGAAACCGGGAAACCTGGGTTCTTATGGAATTCTTTCGAAATACAAATATCGACTTTCTTGGGAAGAAGTGGTACTTCCTCGTCTTTTCGCTCGTGTTCAGCGTGGCCGGACTCCTTTCGATGGCCTTCTGGCATGGAATTCCTCTGGGCGTCGATTTCCGCGGCGGAACGCTCGTTTACGTGAAGTACTCGCACACGCCCGACCCCTCTGCCATTCATAACGACATTGATCGCGCGGGGCTTAAGAATGCCCGCGTGCAGCGTTACGGGCAGGTGTCCAATAACGAAGTACTGATTCAGCTCGATATCCAGGAGACAAGCGAACAAGCGTTGGACAAGGGTAAGACGCAAATTATTCAAGCGCTTGAAGGCAGCGTCAGCAGCGCGAATAGCGGGAAGCAGGATCTCAACAATGCCAGTTCGCTGGGAATTTTGAGATATCTTTTAGACAAGGATCCCCTGCATCTGGGAACTGATGCAAACCCCCGTTATACGGCAATCGCGCAGGCGATCGTCGACTATAGAGACAAGACAAAGGGCGGGGTGCTCAGCTCGATCGATGATCTGAAAGGGACGGTCGACCCGGCGGTGGCGGACTCGCTCAAGGAAGGCTTCTTCCTCTCTGACTTTGGCATCCGCAACGTAGAAATCGTCGGCCCGCAGGTCGGAAAGCAACTCCGGACTCAGGCGATCTATGCCACGCTGTATTCGCTCGGCGGCATGCTCATCTATCTTGCTTTGCGTTTCGAGTGGATCTACGGCGTAGCAGCAGTTCTGACCGTATTCCATGACACATTGATCACGGTGGGCTTCTTCTCGCTTCTTGATCGCGAAATCTCTTTGACTGTGATCGCCGCGATTTTGACCCTGATTGGATACTCCAATAACGACACGATCGTCGTTTTCGACCGCATCCGCGAAAACATCAAACTGCTCCGGCGGGAGAGGCTGGCGGACATCGTCAACAAGAGTATTAATCAGACATTAAGCCGAACCATCTTGACAGCAGGCTTGACATTCCTTACCGTGCTTGCTCTGTTTGTTTTCGGCGGCGAGGTTCTCCATAATTTCAGCCTCGCTTTGGTCGATTGGAATTCTGATCGGGACGTATTCGTCGATTGCAATTGCGGCCCCGATTCTCGTCGCCTACCAGGAATGGCGTACTGGGCGGGGGCAGAAGCCCATTGCCATGCCGGTTCGGACGGGTGTGACTCCGAGCCAGCCAAAAGAAAAGGTCAAAGTTAAGGTTTAATTTGCACAAGCAGCGTAGAATCAGCAACCTGTCCGGAGAGACAGGGAATCAAAAGGCCGGGAGCAAGACGAGTGCGTTCGGTGTCTAAGATTTCGTAGGGTCCTGTGTAGGAGAAGCCTATGTTTGAAGACAGTCTTATTGAGTCCGGCAACAAGCTGAGAACCAAACGGTTAAGTACCACAATCCTCTCTTTTGTTCTGCAAGTCGGGCTCATCGGGGTCCTCATTCTGATTCCATTGATCTACACCGATGCGCTGCCGAAGCAGCAATTGATGACCTTCCTGGTGGCTCCTCCACCACCTCCGCCTCCTCCACCACCCCCCGCGGCTGCGCCCGTGAAGGTCGTGAAAATCCAGAGCGAAGTGGTGAATGGGCAGTTGCGCACACCCACCAAGATTCCACAGAAGGTACAGATGATTAAGGAAGAAGAAGCTCCGCCGGATATGGGAGCTGGTGGCGTCCCGGGCGGCGTCCCGGGCGGAATCCCCGGAGGTTCGACGGGCGGCGTGATGGGCGGAATTTTGAGCTCGCAGCCGGTAGCGGTTCCGAAAGTCGCGACCCCACAGCGGGTTCGCGTTTCCACCGGTGTGTCGTCCGGTCTGCTGATCAAGAAAGTTACACCGAACTATCCGCCCCTGGCGCGCCAGGCGCGTATTCAGGGCAAGGTCATTCTGCAGGCGGAAATCAGCAAAGAAGGCACAATTCAGAATTTGCAGTTAATCAGCGGGCACGCCATGCTTGCTCCGGCAGCAATCGAGGCCGTCAAACAATGGCGCTATAAGCCGTATCTGCTCAATGGCGAGCCGGTCGCGGTGGAAACCCAGGTGGAAGTCAATTTCAGCTTGTCCGGAAGCTAGACCTCGCATAGGTCGGGCGGTTGTAGTTCGAGTTCGGGCTTGCTTTGCACTTTAGGCTAGGGGATTGCATCCTTCTCACGCGTCTTGGGACCGGAGAATAGGGTTGCTTTCTGCCCCATGATGCGTCCCTTGCCGACTTGATTTCTTTTTAGGATGCAACACTAAGGATCAAGCCCAGCTTCTAACCGGGCACGGGCGGGGTCTGCAGCATTTGCAGTTCGGCGCGCGAGCTCCGAAAATAGCGGATTGTCCGTGAATGACGGTCTAATCCATACGAGTGGCAAGCGGGTCTGATTACAAAGCGCGCGGGCCTAACAAGTTTCGAGGAGGAAAAGCAACTCATGGTCGTGAACCTGGCAGCAATCGCACTCAGCAATCTGCATCTTGGCGCCGCTTGGCTCTTTCAGGAGAGTTCAGTCGGCTGGGACCCGATTTCGCTCTGGAAACAGATGGGTATCTTGGCGAAGGTCGTGGTTATTGTTCTCTTCATCATGTCAGGATGGTCGATCGGTGTGATGATCGACCGTTGGATGGCATTCAATGCGGCCCGGAATCAATCCCGCTCGTTTGCTCCCGCTGTGGCCGGAGCGTTGCGTGAAGGAAAGATTGACGAGGCCATCAAGGTCGCGGAACGCAACAAGAAGAGCCATCTGGCGAAGGTTGTCACCGCCGGTTTGATGGAATTCAAGGCGCACCAGGACAGCCCGGGCGAGATCCCTGGCGAGACCATCGAAGCTTCGAAGCGCGCCTTGGAGCGTACCGAAGCAATCGTGCACGCGGAACTGAAGCGCGGACTCGGCGGCTTGGCGACGATTGGTTCCACCGCTCCCTTCGTGGGACTGTTCGGAACGGTGGTCGGTATTTTGAACGCGTTTAACGGCATCGCGAAGGAAAAGGCAACCGGTCTGGCGGCAGTCGCGGGCGGTATTTCTGAAGCTCTCGTGACCACGGCAGTCGGGTTGTTCGTCGCAATTCCGGCCGTCATGATGTTTAACTACCTGACTGGGCGGGTCGAAGCGTTCGACGTGGAGATGGATAACTCTTCAAGCGAACTGATCGACTATTTCCTGAAGCGCCGCAGCATGCGCCGGTCCTAAGTTAGGCACCGGGCCCACGCGGGCTGCATTCTGAGTTGCTGGCAGGGCGCCGATTTCAACTCGGCGCCCGCTCCTCCTCACCGCTGACGGGCTGGGAATAGGAAGTATCCGCAGGAGAAGGAATTCATGTCATTAGCAAAACGAAACGAAGGCGCGAAGGTCAATTCCGATATCAACGTCACGCCCATGGTGGACGTGATGCTGGTGCTGCTGATTATCTTCATGGTCGTTACGCCCATGTTGCAGCACGGCGTCACCGTGGATATGGCTAAGGTAAACAATCCGGCGCAGATGCCGGATGCTGACAAGGAAGACGCGCTACTTGTGGCCGTGATGCGCGACGGCAAGGTCTTTTTTGGCACGGATCCGATTAACGTTGCTGATCTGACGCAGAAGATCAAGGACCGGCTTTCGAGCCGTACTGACAAGCGCGTCTTTATTAAGGCCGATGCGCGTGCGAAATTCGGGTCGGTGGTCGAGGTCGTCGATAACGTTCGCGCCGCTGGCGTGGACCAACTTGGCCTGCTGACCGATCAAAAGAAGGCTGGAACTGTGGCTCCGCCGCCGGGATCAACTACACCTACCGGCGGGCAATAGCGGTAACCGAGGAGAAAGTTATGGGAATGGCAGTCGGCCCGAGCGGGGGTCAAAGCGCAAACATTAACGTCACACCGCTCATCGACGTTCTGCTGGTGCTGCTGATCATCTTTATGGTGATCACACCACTCACACCCAAAGGTCTGGACGCGCTGGTTCCGCAGCCACCCCCACCCAATCAGAAACAGCAGCCACCTACGCCAGATCGAACCATCGTTGTGCAACTGATCGATCACGGTGCGGGAAATCCTCCTGGCCTCAAGATCAACCAGGATGACGCGACGTGGGAAACACTGCAGGGCCGCCTCGAAGACATCTTTAAAACACGCGCCGAAAAAGTGATGTTCGTCAAGGGTGACGATAATGTTCCGTTCGCCGACGTAGCCAACGTAATCGACATCGCGCACTCCGCGGGCGTCGATAAAGTTGGTCTCATCACTGCCAAAATCGAAGCGGGTGGTTAGAATAATCCGTCGAGAGCTGCTGCCCGGGCGCGTGCATTCGTCACGCGCCTTCGCACCCCCCTCGTTGATACTCGTTTACTCCGCTGCAAGGAGATTTATAAAGCAATGAAAACTACTCAAAGGCTGCTCGTGGCTTTTGCCGCCGCTTTGGTCCTGCTTGCCGGGACAGGATGCGCCAAACTTCAGGCGCGCGACCATCTCAATAAAGGTGTCCAGGCCTACAAGAACGCTAAGTACGAACAGGCGATCGATCACTTCCAACAGGCGGTCGCGCTCGATCCGACACTGATCAACGCGCGACTGTATCTGGCAACGGCGTTTGCCCAGCAATACATTCCTGGGGCCGATACACCTGACAACAATAAATATGCTGAGCAGGCGATCGATCAATACAAACTGGTGCTGGATAAAGATCCCAAGAACATCAACAGCGTCAAGGGAATCGCGTACCTCTACTTGCAGATGAAGAAGTTCGATCTGGCCAAGGAGTTTTACAAGAAGGCGTCGGAGATTGATCCGAATGATCCCGAGCCCTATTACTCGGTGGCAGTGATCGACTGGACGCAGACCTACATTCCCCGCCAGGAAGAGCGCGCGAAATTGGGAATGAAGCCCGAGGATTCGCTTCCAGCAAAGGACAAGAAAGTCTGTGCCGCCGTGAAAGACAAGAACACCGCCAACGTCCAGGAAGGCATCGACAATCTGAACAAGGCGCTCCAACTTCGTCCGGACTACGACGACGCGATGGCTTACATGAACCTTATGTATCGCGAGCGCGGTGACATTCAGTGCACCGATCCCGCTGCCCGAGCGGCCGACCTTAAAACGGCCGATGAGTGGGTGGATAAAACGATGGCTACCAAGAAAGCCAAGGCTGAAAAACAGCCTGGCACCGGTGGCATCGTGATGGATCAGAACAAGTAAAAGTCGCCGGTATCCAATAGCCAGTACTCAGTCGGCGGAAAACAGCCACTCGGTACTGGCTATTCCTTTTGTGTGGACTTTTTGGTGGTTGGCGGTCGCCTCAGTTTCAGCCCCAACGCTGGGGCCTATCGTGGGTCACAACCGCTTGTGATTTGACGCATGCCATCACGTTCGCTCCGCAGGTAGAATCAAGTGCGGCTCAGTGTGGGCGACCCTAAATGTTCAAGAAAATCCTGATCGCCAATCGCGGAGAAATTGCCGTACGAGTCATTCGCGCGTGCCGCGAAATGGGCATTTCGACCGTCGCCGTCTATTCCGAGGTTGACCGCGCCTCACTTCACGTGCGGAAGGCCGACGAAGCATATCCGATTGGTCCCGCGCCCGCCTCTGAATCCTACTTGAGGGCGGACAAGATTCTCGACGTCGCTCTCAGGGCGAAAGCTGAAGCCATCCATCCTGGCTACGGGTTCCTGTCAGAAAATGCGAAGTTTGCTCAAGCCTGCGCCGATGCGGGCATCAAATTTATTGGCCCAACCCCAGAGTCGATGAATTTAATGGGGTCGAAAACCAGCGCTCGCCAGCAAATGGAGAAGGCGGGGATCCCGTTCGTACCCGGAACCTCCCGTGGCCTTTCTTCCGCTGCCGAGGGCGAAGAAGTTGCCGAACGAATCGGATATCCCGTCATGTTGAAGGCGGCGGCCGGCGGCGGCGGCAAGGGCATGCGATTGGTCCACTCGCGGCAGGAACTACGCTCGGCACTTGAATCCGCCCAGAGTGAGGCACAACGTTCGTTCGGCGACAGCGAAGTCTATATCGAAAAGGCCATCGTCAATCCTCGTCATATCGAGATGCAGATTTTGGCGGATGAGCATGGGAACACAGTCTGGCTAGGAGAACGCGAGTGTTCGATCCAGCGGCGCCATCAGAAGGTTCTTGAGGAGGCCCCATCGCCGATTGTCGATCCTGACATGCGAGGGCGAATGGGCGACGTTGCCGTGAAGGTGGCGCAAGCAGCGAAGTACACCAATGCCGGCACTGTCGAATTCCTCGTCGATCAGCAGAAGAACTTTTACTTTCTTGAAATGAATACGCGGCTGCAGGTAGAGCATCCGGTGACTGAATTAACGACCGGGCTTGACCTGGTTCACCTTCAGATCCGAATTGCCAATGGAGAAAAACTGTCGTTCACACAATCGGATGTCACTCTTCGGGGACATGCCATCGAGTGTCGGATCTATGCTGAAGACCCGGATAACAATTATTTTCCCAGCCCTGGCAAGATCACACTTTTGCTGGCGCCCTCGGGGCCGGGTATTCGTCGCGATAGCGGAATGTATGAAGGGTGGAACGTTCCGATCGATTATGACCCCCTGCTCGCCAAGCTAATTGGCTACGGAACAGACCGCCGGCAAGCAATCATGCGGCTTGAGCGAGCTCTGTATGAATATTTCGTAGCCGGCATAAAGACGAACATTTCGCTGTTCCAACGGATATTGCGGGACGCCGACTTCCAAGCCGGGAAACTGGATACCAGCTTTCTGGACCGGTTGCTCGCGAGCCCCGATCCCCATATCCCGGCCCGCGCACCGGAACCGCGCATTGCTGCAATCGCCGCAGGAATGTTCGCCGTACTCGAACCGACCGCGACCACTGCCAAAGACGGCAAGACGTTCGATGTGGCGCCGACTTCGAAGTGGAAAGAGAAAGGACGCGCGGAGGCGCTGCGCTAAACCATATGGTCTATGAGGTTATGGTAGGCGGCAAGCCGCATCGGCTCGAGCTCGAAAAACTTGAGGCTGGCTGGAAGTGCCGACTCGACGGCCAAGAAGTGCATGTAGACGCGGTGCTTCCGCGTCGCGATGTCTTGTCTCTGCTGGTCGATGGCCACGCTTACGAAGTTAAGCGGGAGCAGACGGCCACCGACCTCCATATGTGGGTTGGCAGCGCTCGCTTTGCGGTCGAACTACGCGACCCGCGGTCCCTTCGCTCTCGAAAGGGAGCGACTGGGGACGACAAAGGACCACGGAAGATTCTGGCTCCTATGCCTGGACGTGTCGTTCGCCTGTTGGTCGAAGAACAAGCTGAGGTGGAAGCGGGCCAAGGCATTGTCGTAGTGGAAGCGATGAAAATGCAGAATGAGATCAAGTCATCCAAAAAAGGGATAGTCAAGAAAATTGTGGCTACCGCTGGAGCAACCGTCAATGCAGGTGATGTGCTGGCCATCGTCGAATAGGGCCTTTGTTCTTTGCGACTAATTATGCCAATCTTGTTCGTTGTGGCGCCCGCAGGTTCCCTCACCTCCGTGATCTAAGACCCCTCTCCGGATGTGCATACCATAGAGTGGGCGGAGGTGCCTTCTGAAACTCCAACGGATCATCAGTTTCGCAACCTTGGCAATCTCGATATTTACGCTCGTGCTCGTGCTGCGCAGGCCATCACCCATAACGACGCCTGTGCCCCCCGCTGCAGCGGCATTGAATGCCCAATCATTTCAAGAGAAACTTAACCGCCTGGAACAGCCCAAAACGAACGGCGAAGGGAGAGCGAAGTTCGTATGAACTCCGCCGAAGTAAATGCGGCGTTGGCACAGGTTGCTGGGGCGTTGCCGAACGCAGCTTCGGAATCGCCTTCGGTCCCGCCATCCTCCGACGGAACTACAACATCTCCAGCCGCGGGAGTCTCAACAGAATTCCCGGGACCAGTTCCTAACATAAAGGACTACCAGGTTTCCATGGACGGCGACCTCGTGCGAGGGCAGTTTCTGACCCAGATTGCTGGGAGAGACGTATACCTGACGCTTGCTGGACATCTCGGCGCCAAAGATGGATACGCCACTTTCGATGCCACCGAAGTCAAAGTAGGCGACCTCTCCGTTCCGGCATCTCTGGTTAACGACGTGCTCCAGAAAAAACTGGCTGAGCAACGCGATCAACTCAAGCTGCCGAACAACGTCAAGGACCTGAAGATAGAAAACGGCGAGCTAGTCTTCGTCGAAAAGTAGTTTCACGTGCGCCGTTTCCCCGGTTCCACCCTGTCGACGAGCGGAAGGCGTCCACCACACACCCGCTCCAGGCTGTAAAGAAAAAACTGCGCGTTACGGCAAACGATGGTTTCCCTTTCTTAGATTCTTCTCATGTTCAACTAATCTCGTTTTAACCCCCTGCGCTTCAAATCAGCAACATGACAACTTTTCCCATGCCTACTTATTCTGCGGAACAAGTGCTGGTAGCGAGTCCAAGCAGCATTGTGCGCCAGCGGGTTCTTGAAAGCCTTCAGCCTCGCGCGCGCTTGGTCGAACAGACTAGTGGAGGTGCAGAAGCTCTGAGCCACCTCGAAAAGGGCCCGTGGCAAGTTCTATTTCTCGATCGAAAGCTTCCTGATCTGGATGCCGAGGAACTGAGCAAAACTGTGCGCCAGCGTTACCCGAAAGTTGAGGTCGTTCTGCTTGATGGCGACAGCGAAAGCGAAACCTCATCGGGAAGCGAAATGCAGCCGCCAATCTCGGACACACCACGGACTCGAGCTGACGGTGCAGCATACGACTATGGGCGGGAAAAGACGAGCAGCAGCCAAGAGGATCACCCCCAACACCGCCGTTCCGAGGAGTCAATCCCTCAATCTGCCACTTTTCCATCGGTTTCGGCCTTACCTGGCATGATCGGGCGCGCGAACTCCATGCAGCCTTTGTTCCGTATGGCGGGACTAGTAGCCCCACGTGACACATCCGTACTTATCACCGGACCAACTGGCAGCGGAAAGGAACTCGTTGCCAGAGCCCTACATCAGTTGAGCCCCCGAGCCAGTCGCACATTTGCTGTTGTGAATTGCGCTGCCATTCCAGAAACCCTCCTTGAAGCGGAGCTTTTTGGATATTCGCGAGGCGCTTTCACAGGAGCCCTGCAGTCATACGCTGGCCGGATCCAAGCCGCGCATCTGGGCACCCTGTTTCTTGACGAAATCAGGCGAGATGCCCCTGAGCCTGCAGCCAAAACTCCTGCGCTTTCTGGAGCAGAAAGAGCTGCAGCGGCTCGGGAGTTCGCAAGTTGTGCGCGTCGATGCACGGATCGTTTCGGCCACTAATGTTGATTTGCGCAGAACTGGTTCGCGAAGGAAAATTCCGCGAAGACCTCTACTACCGTCTCGTCAGCTTTTCCGCTGAGCATTCCTCCGCTGCGGGAGCGGCCAGAAGATATCATGGCACTAGCATTACATGCTTCCTGGAGAAGTTTACGATTTCTCCCTCCTGCCTCCGTCTTGTCGGACTCGTGCCCGGTCTTTGCTGGAGTCGCACAGTTGGCCTGGCAATATTCGGGAATTGCAGAACGTGATCGAACGCGCGTTGATACTAGCCGATGGTCAGCGATACATCCTTCCTTCACACCTGATGCTCGCCGATAACGGGTGCTGTGGAAACTCCCCTGCTCAATAGGACACCTTCCCGTGTTCTTCGCATAAGAGTTTCCTAAGGCAATTTGTGCCGGGCTGGCATCGCTCTTGCAAATGAAACATTGCATGTCCACCTCTCTTCCATCACCGCACAATCCTGTCCGCGATGCAGATCTTCCATTGGCACGCGCTTTCCGGTCATTCACGGAGGCGGCAGGCTCACTTGAGCGCACGTATGGTCAATTGCAAGGTCAAGTCAGCCAGCTACGTCACGAACTTGAGGTCACCAATCGTAATCTGACGAGCAGTCTGGAAGAGAATCACCGCATTCGGGAACGCCTGCGGCTGATTCTGGAAAGCCTGCCCTGCGGGATCCTCGTTATTGAAGAGCGTACGCGCATTTCCGCCCTGAATCCTGAAGCAACTCGCCTGCTCGGGAGAACATTCGAGAGGGTTGACGAGTTGTCCCCGTTACTGATCGCTGCACTTGAAAGAGCGCGACAGTGTGGAGAAGAATGCGAACTTGAGCTCCCCACCTCGCTGACCTCTCCGAGAGGGAGATCCTGCGAAACCGGCGCCTACGATTTGGGTTGCCGTCCGTCACGCATGGCTGGAACCTCCAGGAGAAGGGGCGAGTTCCGTGTTCATCGTGCGCGACATCAGCGCCGCGAAGCAGATAGAGCGAGACTCGGAAAAGCTTCGCCGCCAGCAGGCGCTCGTCGAAATGTCGGCGCTCCTCGCTCATGAGATCCGGAATCCGCTCGGAAGTCTGGAATTGTTTGCCGGGCTGCTCGCCGAAGCGAATCTCGAGGGCGAAAGCCGCCGCTGGATTGAACATGTGCAGGCGGGATTGCGCACTCTGTCTTCGACCGTTAACAACGTGCTCGACCTGCACAATGAACCTCCGGCGGAACGCGCGCAGATGGATGTCGGAGAACTGCTTGGCTGGGCCTATGACTTTCTGATGCCCCTGGCGCATCAGTCCGGCGTCGAGATTCAGATCATCAACGGATTGGCGGATGTCTCGATTCAAGCAGACCGGCATCTGATCGAGCAGGTACTGCTTAATTTGGCACTCAACGCATTCAGGGCGATGCCCGGAGGTGGCTGGCTTTCGATTCGCGGCATCGAGGACGGAACTGATGGCGTGAGGATCGAGGTGCGAGATTGCGGGCCCGGCATCCCCGAGGAACACCTGCCGCGCATTTTCGAGGCTGGATTCAGTACGCGGCCTGGCAGTTCCGGGCTCGGTCTGGCGGTCTGCCGCCGTATTGTCGAAGAACATGGTGGAACGATCGCTGTCGAAAGCCGTCTGGGCCACGGCACCACTTTTCGGCTCCGGTTGCCAACAATTTCTCCCCGCGCACCTATCCGCATTGGAAGACTCAAGTCACGGCCGACATCGATGGTGCGCACGAATGAGACGACTGCTGATTGCCGACGACGATGCCGGAATGCGGGCTGCGCTGGAGGCGCGCTTTCTCCGACAGGACTGGCAGGTCGACTTGGCAATCGATGGAGCGGCCGCAATGGCAAAGTTCCGCCCGGGAATTCATTCTCTGGTGATTACGGATGTGCGCATGCCGGGTTGCGACGGCTTCGAACTCATGCGGAAGGTGCAAGCCTCGTTTCCCCCCACTCCTGTAATACTTCTAACCGCGTATGCCTGCGTGCCCGACGCAGTCAAAGCGATGCGGGATGGAGCGTGCGACTATCTCGTTAAACCTGTGTCGTTTGAGAAGCTGGAATCGACCGTTGAGCAGGTTCTACGCCGGTCTGGATCGCCTGCAATGGATCGAGCCGAAAGAGAACGAAGCACTGGTCGGTCAGTCTTCCTCGTGGCAACAGACTCTGGCGCGCGCTCGGCAGGCGGCCTTAACTGATGCCGATGTTCTGATTGAAGCTGAGAGCGGGACCGGAAAGGAACTCGTTGCTCGTCTCATCCATCGTCTGAGCGCACGCAAAGCCGGACCATTTGTCGCGGTCAACTGCGCTGGCTTTCCTGAAACTCTCCTCGAAAGCGAACTGTTCGGACATGCTCGGGGAGCTTTCACCGGAGCGGTAAGCGCGCGGGCCGGTAAGTTCGAGATGGCGGGTGGAGGCACTTTGCTGCTGGATGAGGTGGGGGAGATGCCGCTCGCTCTTCAGCCGAAATTACTGCGCGTTCTGCAAGAGCGCGAAGTTGTCCGGCTCGGGTCAAACCAAACCGTGCGGGTAGACATACGAGTGATCTCGACCACCAACCGACCGCTTGAAGCGGCCATCTCCGAGGGTCTATTTCGCGCCGATCTTTACTATCGCCTCAACGTCATTCCAATCAGCGTGGCCCCGTTGCGGCAACGCACGGACGACGTCGGGGAACTGGCCCGCCATTTCGCGCGTCTGTATAGCCCGCCGGGAGTAAAGATCCATCTCACAGATGAGTTGATTGCGCGTCTCGAAGAACAGGTCTGGCCCGGAAATGTACGCGAGTTAGCGAACTTCATACGGCGCACGATTGCATTATCGTCAAGCAGCGAGATCGGCGTGGAAGCATTCGAGCATGGAAACTTCCTCGCTCCCCAACCGTGCCCGCACACCTGTGTGGAAGGCCGGGCTTTCGCTCAGTGAAATGGAACGTCAACTGTTTTCGATGACGCTTGACGCAACCGGCGGAAATCGCGCCCGCGCGGCCGAATTGCTTGGAGTCAGCTTGCGGACGGTGCGCAACAAAGTCCGCGAGTTCGGATTGCCCCCGCGCAGCAACTACAGGAGTCCGTATGCCAGCAATTGAGACGCCGCTGATGCGCGGACTGGAACGCATCCTCGACGAGGCCGCATTCCGGCACCAGATTCTCACCACGAACATTGCGAATGTCGATACGCCTGGCTTTTTGAGGGTAGTGTTCGAATGTAGCCTGGTCTCCGCCGAGCATCTCACTTATCGGGAGTTCCTGCAGCGCGTACCGGAGAAAACTTACCTTGCGACCTGTCCGCTTTCGCCATTTGGAGCGGCGGCGATATTGCAATTTGATCTCGCAACGGCGTTCCCGATCATCGACATCATGCTAGGTGGTGAGGGAAAGCCGGGAGACCTGACACGCGATCTCACCGAGATCGAGGAACAAGTTCTCGAAGGCGTCGTTCGTATTATCTGCCGGGACCTTCAGACCAGCTGGCAGGCCATCAATCTCGAATTTACTTTTGGCGCTTGTCAGAAAGTGTCGCAAGCGCGCCGTCTGATGTCGCCTGACGAAAAAAATCTCTGCCTGAGCTTCGAAATCAGGATTGCCGAGTCTCGGGGTACCCTCAACCTGGCTGTTCCCGCCCTGGTTTCAAACGCCCTTCTGCGCAAGATTTCAGCTGACAGCAGTTACCAGCGCCCCCACAATTCGATTGAAAGTCGCCGCCGGATCCAGCAAAAGCTACTCGATTCTCTTTTCTCGGTCGACCTGGCGATGCCGGATCTTGAAGTTGCTATCGAAGATCTCTCCGGACTCGAACCGGGCACAATCCTGCCGTTTCGCCGGAGCGCTTCCATTCCCGCCGTCCTCGAAATTGGCAAAATACCACTATGCTCCGCTGTCCCAGTCCGAGTTGACTCGCGTCGTGCTGCACGGGTACTTGCGCTCGAACCACAAACTGACTCACCCGCAGGTGCGCCATGAGCGAAAACCCGGCTCGGCCCCGACTCCAATCCTGGTTCAACGCGTGGAAGAAAAGCGCGGAAGATGTTGTTTCTCAGATTTCGGGACAAACCTTTCATTTCGAGCCGGCGGACGAGCCGCTCGTAAACACCGAATCTGATCTGCTCTTCACAATCGTCGCGGCGGGAACGATCTCCGGAGAGCTGGCTCTCCGCTTGCCCGTGTCCTCGGGAATCCACTTAGCCCGAAAGTTTCTGCAAAGCCCCGTGGTCACAGACCCATCAGCAGACACCTCGAACGCACCTGTGGCAATCACGAATGAAGAGCGCGAGGCGCTGGAAGAGCTCTTGCGCCAAATCGCTGGACTGGCCGCGACCACACTTGGCAACGCCGGCGAATTGCGCTTCCAGGTCTCAAGTGCTGCTCCGCCATGGTTCTCCTCTTCGGATGCTGTCGCGTCATTTCGAGCAAGCGGCGCCTCAACCGATAAACTCGCCATCGAGCTTAGAATCAGTCCGGCCCTCGCGGCGGCCGCTGAGGCGCGTGCCGCCAGTTCTTCCGCATCCTCTTCCGAGGACTCGCCTCAGAATTCCGATGGCAAGCCTATGTCATCGCCTTCCGAGGCTTCCCAGTCGGGTGCACCTGATTTACATGCAACCGGATGTCGTCGCCTCCTCGATGTCGGGCTAACGGTTAAATTGCGTTTTGGCATTCGTCGCATGGCGTTGCGCGACGTGCTTGCCCTCAGCTCCGGAATGGTAGTTGAACTCGAAGACACTTTGGATTCTCCCGTTGATCTGATCCTCGACGGGCGCATCATTGCGCGCGGCGAAGTGGTCGTAATCGACGGGAATTACGGACTGCGCGTCACTTCCGTAGTCGATCCGTCGCCGACTTCAGTTCAGATCGTGTAAGAGAACGTAAACGAATACACAAGAGCCACAAAGGACTCATTCCATGTCGGACTTTTTCAAGTCACTCCACTGGTCGGCCGTTTGGATCCGACGTCTTCACCTTGACGCTACGACGGCCACCGCTTGCGCCCTGGCTTCTTGCTCCGGACCAAAAACACTCTGGCAACGATTACGGCACCGCAATGCCGGATCGTATCTGCATGGCGCCTTCTATTGCGGGCCGCAGTGTCTGGAAACAGCGCTCGTGGGACGACTTGCGCGCCTGAGTGCCCTGACTCCGCGCGTGCAACCTCCGAATCGAATTCCACTTGGTCTTTTGATGGTCGCCCGTGGCAAAGTCACCCACCTCGAAGTTCGAGCTGCGCTCGAGGCGCAGCGGCGTGCGCGGTACGGAAACATCGGAGATTGGCTTGTAAAACTCGGGTTCGCCAGCGAGCAGGATGTAACCAACGCGCTCGCCTTGCAATGGGGATGTCCGGTCGCTTCCTCGTTCTATCCATCGGCGGCAGTTGTATCAGGG
This sequence comes from uncultured Acidobacteriaceae bacterium, assembly GCA_963822545.1. Lineage (GTDB taxonomy): Bacteria > Acidobacteriota > Terriglobia > Terriglobales > Acidobacteriaceae > Acidiflorens. The sequence continues at coordinate 961,546 of CAWGIB010000002.1, read as the reverse complement.
AACATTCCTCTTTCCGTCCTCGAAGCATTTCAGATGCTGCCCATTAACTATGTCGCGTCGACCAACACTCTTTATGTCGCCTTCGGAGAGCGCGTTGATCACGGAGCGCTTTACGCCATTGAACAAATTCTCAGCTGCCGCACCCAGCCTTGTGTGGCCGGTCGAAGACAAATGGCTCGGCAGCTTGAATCGATGCGGCAGCTGAGCCGCCCGCGCGATGTCGAGTTCTGGACGCGCGATCTCAACGAAATGGCCAGGATCACCTCAAGCTACCTGACCCGTCTCGCCCCGGAAGACATTCGCCTGAGTCGGCTTGGAGACTTTATCTGGCTGCGACTCAAGAGCAGATCAGTTTTCACGAATCTGGTGTTTTGCATGCACTCCAAGCCTGTCCAGACACCATCGTTGTACTTTGGCTTGTCGCCGAAGCCATCTGTGCCGGCGATTACAGGTGCCGACCAGCGGGAGTCACGGAAGGGAATGAAAGCGATGCCATACTGAACGTTTTTGAAAGAGATATTCAGCGCTAGAGGGTTCGCTTGAACAGAGGCACGGCCAAGCCAAGTGTGATCACCGCAAAAATCGAGAGATACAAGACATCGGGCATGACTGCTGCCAACCCCGTCTCCTTCAGAAGCAGCGACTTGAAGCCGTGCACCGCGTAGGTAAATGGATCCACAACTGCGATCGCCCGCAGCCATGCGGGGAAGGCCTGTACCGGATAAATTGATCCACTCGGGAAGAAGAGCAATGTATTTAGAATGCCGAAGATCGCCCGGGGCACCAGCGGATCTTCGACTCGCACCATGAGCAGAAACATCATGCTGTTAAACGCCGAAGCCGTTACGACAACCATTAAAAACAAACCCACAATCGTTCCCAGGTGGAATATTGTCCCCACACCGGCCAGTAGAGAGCCGATCATCGTGATCACCACGCCGGTCAGGATACCCTTGATCGCTCCCGCCCCGTTCAAGCCGAATACCAGCTCCGCTTTCGTGATCGGCGTTACGAGATATCCTTCGTGAACACCTCGCGCCTTATCATCGATGTACAACATTCCACCGCCAATCATTGCAGACACAAACATCGCGAGGGCAATCGATCCCGGCAGCAGATACTTCATGTATTCAATGTAAGGGTACAGTTCCACCACATCGAGCGCAGTCTGCTGCAAGAGCCGTGGTGAGATGTCCGGCTCATTGAGCGCGTTGGTGAGCGCGGTAAGGCTTTCCTCCATTGTTGAACTCATGAAGTTGTCGCTGTTATCGACTATCAAGGCGATCCGAGGATGGTTCTTCTCGTACACCATCTTCGAATATTGGGCCGGAATGATCACCGCTCCTTGAATCTTGCCGTTGCGCACATCTTCCCGCGCCTTCACTTCATCGCTATACGGTATGGTAACGAACGTCCTCGACGTCGCTCGCACCGAGTCAAACGCTTCCTTGATCCGGATCGCCTGTGTGCCGTGATCTTCATCGACCACACCCATCTTTGCATCGCGAATCTTCCCGCCAAACGCATTGCCCAGCACAATCAACTGCACCAGCGGAAAAATCATCGACACCATCATCAGGGTCGGGGATCGAAAAAACTTGCGCATCTCGCGCTCGATAATGGCCAGCGTGCGGTTCATGGTTGCATCCCGGGACGCTGCGGCATCACGAATGAATACGCTTTCACGAGTTCGTCGCGCAGGGCGCGGCCGGTATAGTGGACAAATACATCGTCCAGCGTCGTGTTTTGTACCGTGAGCGTCTTGAGCGGCACACCGACGACTACCGCCATTTCAACCAGGTCCGTTGTCGTGCCCGAGCCATTTGCGCTCAGTACACGAAACATTCCGGCGCTTTCATTCTGGACAGAAGTCACTCCCGGCAAGCCTCGAAGGCGCTCCTCCCAATCCGCCGGAGGATGCTCGAACTGTACCTCGATCACGGTCGAGCCGGGAACCGTGGCTTTTAGCGCTTCTGGCGTATCCAGCGCCACTAACTTGCCGTGATCGACAATCGCAATCCGATTGCACAACCGGTCGGCCTCATCCATGTAGTGCGTCGTAATCAAGACCGTCAATTTGCGTTTTGATTTGATGTTCGTCAGCATTTCCCATACCGCTACACGCGAAACCGGGTCAAGCCCGGTCGTCGGCTCGTCGAGAAAGAAAATCTTGGGACTATGCACCAGTCCGCGGGCAATCTCTAATCGCCGCCGCATTCCGCCGGACAGTGTTTTGGTCTGTGCGCTACGCCACTTTGTCAGATCCACCGTCTCCAAAAGCTCGTCGATCGCTTCCTTGCGCCGTTTCGGCGGTACGTCGTAGAGCTTCGCGTAGATCGACATATTTTCTTCGACTGTCAGATCAAGATCGCTGGTCAGCGCTTGTGGGATGACGCCAATCGTCCGGCGCGCCGCATCTGGATCTTTGCTGACATTGTGTCCAGCAACTGTCGCGGATCCTGACGTGATCGGAATGAGCGTCGTCATCATGCGAATCAGCGTGGATTTCCCTGCGCCGTTCGGACCCAGCAGACCGAAGATTTCTCCTTCTTTGACCGTGAACGAGACATCGTCGACTGCTGTGAAGTCGCCATACTTCTTGACGATGTGTTCGACCTCGATTGCATTCGGAGCATTTGCCGGAATCTCACCGCGCAAACTGAGCTCTGAGGTAGATACACTCAGGCCTTCCGGATCTTTCTGGTCAGCACGGTTCACTTTCTCGTTCACGGTTTCCCCGCGGCTTGTGCGCTCTTAGAGTCTGAACTTTTCTTTAGCAATGAGTCCGGCACCAATACTTCCGCCGTCATTCCGGGGACATAGGCCCCCTTAGGATTGTCGAGTCTCACCTTCAACACTAGGGTACGGATGTCCCGCTTTCTTCGGCCTACGTCGCGCTGCGTCGCAAAATCAGCCTCCGCAGCTTTGTAGAAAACTTTGCCAGGCAGTTCCGTCCCGCCCGGCAGCCGTATTGTCAGTGTGTCGGTGAAACCAATGTGGTCCGCGTCCGTCTCCGGAATCGCCGCGCGTACCCACGTGTCGCTGAAGTCAACGATCGTCACAATCGCCTGCCCCGAATTCACGACCTCACCTTCGCGTGCCGCGCGAACCAGCACCGTTCCTGTCACCGGCGCGTAAATCTTCGTGTAACTCAACCGCACTTCTGCTTCCCGCAGTTGCGCAGCGGCGTTTTCCGTCTGCGCTCGCGTGGAGGCGACGGTGCTCGCGGCTGCCGTCGCCTGGTTCGTGCGAGCCACTGCCGAATCGAGATCGGCCTGTGCAGCCGACACCTGTTCCTTCAGTGACCGCACACTCGCCTCCTGAGCCTTCAGGTTCATCTGTGCCTGCACTTTTTCTTGTTCGGAAGCAACGCCCGCGTCGGCCAATCCGATTGTCCGGCGGCTGTCACTTTCGATCCTCGTGAGCATCGCTTCCGCCTGTGCCATTTGCGCGCGCGCGGATTGCAACCTGGCTTGCGAATTTGCCACGTCGCTCGTCGTCGAACCCTTGGTGGATCGCTGCGTGTATTGGCTTGCACTCACCTGCGATCGAAGACTAGCAATCGTTGCCGTCGCGGCCCGCTCCTCCGCTTCCAATTCCGCTGGATCGAGAACAGCAATCAGGTCTCCCTGCTTGACCTGCGATCCTTCATCCACCAAAAGCTTCAGAATCCGCCCCTGAATCTGCGGGCTCACGACAATCTGGTTCGCATCCACCGTGCCAACCAACACAAGGTCGCTCCCGCGGGGAGTCGAGAAGAAATAGTAAGCAGTGGAGATCGCAAAGATGATTCCCAGCAAAACTAAGATTTTACTTCTAGCGTTCATTCCAATCTCCTGCCCTTCCGGTCGCCTTTTTTGAATAGCGCCAGCGAAATGAAATCCAGAACGAATTCCCGCCGTTCTCGGAGTCGTTCTTTCGAAAGCGGATTGACATTCAACAGCGTTTTCATCGCCGGAGCCGCGCCGAAATAAAAAATGATGATCCCGACCAGCGTGGGAAGAAAGTCCATGGGATTAACGTCGCGAAACTCTCCTGCTTCGGCGCCCTCTCGCAAAAGTGCCGCGACTCGTCGATAGATCGGGGAGAAATACTCCCGGGCAATGCGAACCATCTGCGGATTGCCCTTCGATGCCATCCGCATCCATTCCGCCTGCACGACCCGTGGAAAGCGGGGATTTGCGGCAATATAGTCAAAATAGCGTGCTACGTATTCCATGATCTTTTCGCGTGGCCCAAGCGCGCTTTCAAGCACGGGCATGACGCGGTCACGCAATCCACTGAAGACGTGATCCAGCACCGCCTCGTAAAGCGCGTCCTTGTCCTTGAAGTAGTAATAGAGGAGTGCTTTATTGACGTGCGCGGCGCGCGCGATGGCATCGGTACGAGCTCCGGCGATACCGTGTTCCGCAAACTCGTCTACCGCCGCTCTGAGGATCGCCGCCCGGCTCTCCTCCGGCCTCCCGCGCGTGCCATATCGAGAACTACGGACTACTTTCCGGCGCGCCCTCTTATGTGTGGCCACATTTGCCATCTTTAATTAACCAGTTAGTTAGATTATACATTTCTTCAGCCTCATTGACTACACCATTATTCCTTTGGCTCAGCCCTGTGATATGGATCACAGACGCTTGTCTGTCCGGCGACTGAGCATGGCAAAGAGGTTCTATGCAGGAAAACCCTTTTCCTTCCATGCGGCAGAGCGTCGTTGACGGCGCGCCCAGCACGGCTCTCGGACTGGCGGAAGACGCTATCGCCGCTGGTATTTCCCCGTTGGACGCGATTAATAACGGCTATGTCCCTGGCATGCACGATGTCGGCGAACAGTTTGCACGGGGCCAGATGTTTCTGCCCGACATGATGGCCTCCACGGAGGCGATGCGCGGAGCAATGGCAGTTCTCGAACCAGAGCTCAAGAGACTAGGCGCGCAACGCCCGATGGCAGGAATCGTTCTGCTGGGCACCACCCAGGGAGACATCCACGAAATCGGAAAGATTCTGGTCGGCACCTTGCTGACTGCACACGGCTTCCGCGTCCACGACCTGGGCGTCGATGTGGCCGGCGAGATCTTCGCTTCCAAAGCCCGGGAACTCAGCGCAGACATCGTGGGCGTATCAGCCCTCCTAACTACAACCATGCGTAACCAGAGGGGCGTGATCGAAGCGCTGGAAAAAGCGGGACTGCGCTCTCGCGTCATGGTGATGGTGGGCGGGGCGCCGGTGACAAAACGCTGGGCAGAAGAGATCGGCGCAGACGGTTATGCGAAAGATGCAATGAGCGCGGTCGCCTTAGCCCGCGAGCTGATGGCCAAAAAACCGGCGAGCCTGACAACGGAGCCGGCATGACGCCGAAATTCCAACTGCTCGACGGCGCGCTCATTGAGCGCATTCTCGGTGAGGCCTTCCAGCTAATCGAGAACCCCGGAGTGCGGGTCGCACCTTATGTCGTGGAGTTGTTACGCGATTCTGGCGTGAAGGTTCGGGATGGCGTCGCTCACATCCCGGAGACAACCGCGCGCGCCGCCCTCAAGTCAGTACCGCGGGAATTTTATCTCTATGACCGCAACGGCCGTGCTTCAGTGCGATACGGAGGGAACACCGTCCACTTTGATCCAGGATCCTCGTGCTTGAATATCCTCGACTCGGAAACTCAGCAAGCCCGTCCGGCGCAATCTACAGATCTCGTCCGACTCGTGCAAGTGGCTGAAATGCTGCCTCAATTTTCTGCCCAGTCCACGGCGATGGTGTGCAATAACGTTCCGCCGGAAATCGGCGACTGGTATCGCCTCCTGCTCGTCCTTTGGTATTCGGAAAAGCCGGTGGTCACAGGAGCTTTCTCCGCTTCCAGTTTGCACACGATGATTGAACTGCTCACAATTGAAAGCGGCGGTTCCGAAACCCTGCGATTGAAGCCGAGGGCAATATTCGATGTTTGTCCTTCGCCTCCTCTGAATTGGTCAGAGTTCGCCTCACAGAATATGGTCGACCTCGCACGCGCGGGGATTCCAGCGGAGATTGTAAGCATGCCGCTTTCAGGGGCAACGGCTCCTGTTACCCTGGCGGGCTCCATTGTGCAGCATGCCGCTGAATGCATTAGCGGAATCACCATCCATCAATTGGCGCAGCCCGGAGCACCGATCGTTTGGGGAGGCGCGCCCGCAATCTTTGACATGCGTACGGGGAAAGCTCCCATGGGAGCCATTGAAACCGCCATGCTCGATGTCGGTTGCGCGGAGGTAGGAAAATATCTTGGGCTTCCGACCCATGCTTACATGGTCGCGGGAGACGGTAGTTTGATCGACGCGCAAGCCGAAATGGAAAGCGGAATGTCAGCACTACTCGGAGCTCTGGCGGGTATCAATATGATCTCGGGGGCGGGCATGCTCGATTTTCTAGCTTGCCACAGCATCGAAAAGCTGGTGATCGATGCCGAGGCAATTGCGTCCGCGCAACGCTTGATCGAGGGCGTCCAACCTCGCACCGACCCGCTCGCCACGGATATGATTGCGCAGGCAGGATTCAGCGGAGACTTCCTCAAATTGCGGGAGACTCGCACGCTCTTTCGTCAGGAACAGCATTTTCCCTCCACAGTCATCGATCGTGGATTTCCAAGTATGGATGGAAACTCGCCGGGCATCCTCGCTCGCGCGCGCCAGAGAATCGAAGAACTGCTGTCTTCCTACGAACGAAAGCCTCTTTCAAGTCTTCGCGAAGCGGACTTGATGGCCTTCGCCGATCGCGAGGCAAAAGCAAGTGGTTTAAAAGAATTGCCGCGATTTCTCACCGCGGCTTCCATCTTGACTCCAACCGCTAGCGGCTGAGGTCAGGCCGTTCATGGGTTTACGCCGCGTGCGGATCAGGCATAGCGCTGGGCTCATCAGGAGCCGGCGTCTCCGATGGGGAATCATGGGGGTTTACCGCCTGGACAATGTTGTTTCGCACAGCGTAAAGCACTAGTTCACTAACAGAATGCAGACCCAGCTTGCCCATGATATTGCTCCGGTGTGTCTCTGCGGTCTTTACACTTAGTTGCAGGATCGAAGCAACATCCTTGGTGCTCTTTCCCTCCGCGAGAAGCTTGATGACCTGGCTTTCGCGGGGAGTTAACGTCTCTTTTTCCAATGAACGGCGGCTGCCGCGAAGATCGGACCCGATGCCAGCATGGTTCACTTGCGGACTGAAATAATTCGAGTTCCGTTGGATAACCTCGATCGCCCCAATTAACTCTCGGGCAGCATCCGACTTGAGAATTAGCCCCTTGGCACCAATCTGTATGGCCATTTTGGCGGCTTGATCGGTGTCATATATCGTCAGGAACAGAATTTTAGCTTTCGGGTTTTCTTGCAGGATCTCCCGGGCCGCCTCTAAGCCATTCAGAACGGGCATGCCGATATCAAGCGCAACCAGATCGGGCTTAACTTCCTGGACTTTTTGAACGGCGTCTCTTCCGTCTACAGCTTCAGCACACACCTCCCACCCTTGGTGGGATTCGATCAACGCGCGGATTCCCTGGCGGACTATCTCATGGTCATCGGCGATCAGAATTCTAAAGTTGGACATCCCTAACCGATCTCTTTCGGGGAAAAATCAACAAAACGCTCCAAATGGGCGCTTCGCTCCCTATTTTTCTTGTACAGTCGAAGGTTGGGGAGAGTACATAGGGGTAACCCTGTAGCCCTTAGAACATAAACACTGAACGACCTCCCGCTTCTGAGATATTTAGCTAAACATCACCAGCAGTGGTTGGGGGATGGCTTTGTCGGGGATCCTACAGGATCATCGGTATTCTGTTTTGCTCCAGCCCGACCTATCGTCGTTTCAGCTCTGGCGCAGCCAGCGCGTGTGTGCTTCAGGGGCCGATTGCCAATCCCTCTTCAGGGGGCGATATTCTCGGGAAGGAGCGCCATGGCGTTTCGAATTCTTTTGGCCGACGATCATGAGGTTGTCAGACGCGGTCTTTCTGCGCTTCTACAAAATCAACCCGGGTGGGAGATTTGCGGAGAAGCGACAGATGGGCGCGACGCAGTCGAAAAAGCAGTCAAGCTGAATCCTGACGTCGTAATACTCGACGTCGGAATGCCAAACCTGAACGGTCTTGAGGCGACTCGCCAGATCGTTAAAGCGAAGCCCCAGATCCGCATCCTCATTCTTACTTTGCACGATTCTGATCAGCTGGTGCAGGAAGTGCTCAACGCCGGCGCCCGTGGCTTTCTTCTCAAGTCTGACGCAGCCCGCGATCTGGTCACTGCGGTCGAAGCCTTGCGGAATAACAAGATCTATTTCACTCCGAAGGTCGCCTCGATGGTGCTCGAGGGCTATCTCCGCAGAAATGCCCCGGAAGCGCCTCCCGAAGAACCCACCCGCAGTCGCTTGACGCCTCGGGAACGCGAAATTGTGCAGCTTTTGGCAGAAGGAAAAAGTTCACGGGAAGTCGCAGACGCCCTCGGTCTGAGTATCAAAACTGCCGAAACGCACCGGGCCAATATTATGCGGAAACTCAACCTTCACTCGGTCAGCGATCTCGTTCTTTATGCCGTCCGCAATAACATCGTCCACGTTGTGAGGCCATCGTTTTAAGCTTGAGATAAGGTTGTTCCCGAGGGGGAGCAGCGCCTAGTCGATGAGTGTCGTAGCGATGAAGCTCACTGATCTGGCTTGCCGCTGCGAATGCCAAGTGTTCTTGCGAGGCCGCAGACTCATACTGCGAGTTTGGGGTGCTTGCCACGAATCGCCATTCATGTGATTGGGCTGGAGATCGTTCAGCGGTGACTCAGAGTTATCGAACATTAGCGCAAGAACGTCTGAGGTCGAAAAATACTCGATCGCACCCGAACTCATGAAACCAACAAGCGATGAAGTACCGCCGATGTATTTCCCCTGGAGGTGGCGTCCGTTCCTGAGTTGCATTGAATCGGCGGCCGCGATTGTCGAGGCGAATGCCAGAAACAAACAAATATTTTGCACTATGCGGTTCATAAAGGGTGCCTCTTGGCGAAGTTACGGCGTTTCAACCCCTTACGCTAATCCGGGCCTTGTCTGGTGGTCTATACCCCCAAGCCTGTATTTGCCGAGGATGTCTGGCCTATCACCGGACGAAATCATCTTCGCGCCCCACTAACCCGACCGCCCCAAAAACTCGCGATTGTTTTTAATTCTCATTCGAAATGTTTGCAATCCCATTCGAGTAGTTCGGGCTACGGATACTAACAGCGTCATCTACAGGGTTGGCAGGATTGTTGGATCGCTCCACTTTGCTTATCCTCGCCCCAGTATCGAGTTGTTTCCACAGATACCCACCCTTCGGGCAAGTGCCGATGAGCCTCAGGAGGCTTATCAGCACTTGCTCCTCGCCATTCTCACTACTTTGTTCCTCCCTAAAAGCGTGCCCTTCCTACTCTGCGATTGAAATGCAGCCACTTAGCCATTTTTGTCGGAAATTACAGCGCGGAACTACATGGGCTACCGGGATCACTGGATGGACCGTCCGAGCGCTACGCCCTATTGTCGCATTGCGTGGGCGTTAGGAATCGAACCCACGCGATGCACTGAAAGGAGCTCCAAGTGAAAAACGACACGAACTCCATTGACCGTTATAAGGCTGATATGGATCTTGTAAGGAGAGCCCAAGAGGGCGATCCGGACGCTTTTGCGTCACTGTTTAACGCTCATAAAACAAAAATTTATTCTCTCTGCCTGCGCATGACCAGCAATACTGCCGAGGCCGAGGACCTGACTCAGGATGCATTCCTTCAGGCGTTTCGTAAGCTCGCAACTTTTCGCGGAGACTCCGCCCTGTCGACCTGGCTCTACCGGGTGGCAGTAAATACCGTCCTCATGCACATGCGCAAAAAAGGTCTGCGTCCCGTTTCTCTGGACCAACCGCTCGATCAGCCAGATGGCACGATCAAGCGCGAACAAGGCAAGCTGGACGACCGCCTTTCTGGTTCCGTTGACCGAATCGCCCTGACCCGTGCCATGAAGGAGCTTCCCGCGGGCTATCGTACGATTTTTGTCCTGCACGAAGTGAAGGGATATGAGCACCACGAGATAGCCCGTCTACTCCGGTGCTCGGTCGGCAACTCCAAGTCGCAGCTCCACAAAGCAAAGACTCGCATGAGAGAGTTGCTCGGCATGGAACGCGCCGAAGCCGCGCCGAAGGCGATCGCAGCCCAGGTTGCGGAAACCGCTGAGTCTGCTGTACCTCTCAACCTCGCTTGGGAGCCGCTCAACGAAGCCGCATAATACCGATCTAGCCGCTTCGATGATGCGTCAAGGATGAACTCCACTGTAGAAAAGTTTTGGCAGGCCGAGCAGCACCTGGTCGAGAAGTTTATCGACCGGCTGCCGGCCGTCGCGGTTGGATTCGTTGTTTTTGTCCTGTTTTATTTTCTTAGCCTGGTCATCGATCGGCTCGTCCGGAAAAGCGCACCGAAACAGCGCCAGAACCTGGGAGTCGTTTTCGCTCGCCTAACCGGAGGAGCGACGATTCTTTTAGGCCTGCTCGTCGCTTTCTCGATTATTGCTCCGTCCTTCCAGGCTGCAGACCTCATTAAGGTTCTCGGGATTGGTGGTGTCGCAATTGGATTCGCGTTTCAGAACATCCTGCAGAATTTTCTCGCCGGGTTGTTGTTGCTGTGGGCCGAACCTTTCCGGGTTGGCGATGAAATCAAACTCGACAATTTCGAGGGAACTGTCGAGGAGATTCAGGCTCGCGCGACCATCATCAAGACGTACGACGAACGTCGCGTCGTTATTCCCAATGCGGATTTGTTCACGCATTCCGTAATCGTCAACACCGCTTTGAACAGCCGTCGTTGGGAATATGACTTAACGCTTACGAATGTCGAGGACCTGAACGAACTGAAAGCCTCGCTTCTATCGGCAGTGGAAACTGTCTCTGGAGTGCTGGCGGCCCCCCCGCCCGAAGTTTTCGTGATGGACGTGAACGCCCCCGATGCAGGCAGTGTCAAACTGCGCATGCTTTGGTGGACACACGAACCAAGGCAATACCAGATGCTTGGATCGTATGACCGAGTTCTAACTGCGATGAGAGAAGTATTCGCTCGCCGCTCGCCAGTAACCCAAGGAAAACGAGCGGCTTGAATGCAGACGAAGCGGCGTGCGGTCGACGGTAGCTTGACGCGCAGAAAACCTTAGGTGGATAGCATTCTTCTGGTATGTGGCAGTCCCGAAGAGATTTATTGCCTCTAAGTATGCGCTGTTAGCTGTGTCAACTTCTAGGAGTCGAACATGCGAAAAGAAGAAGTCATGCGGCAAGAAGATGTATTAAAAGCAGACCTTCTCAGCGAAATCGTCCTATTGGGAAGTAGTGTCGTGATCTTGCTGTCCCTATTTGTGGTCCTGGTCGTTGCGCTTACCGGACCTTGGACTACCTAGCAGTGTTGGCTCCTTCCTTCACAAGTTCGTCTGTCACAAACGCGCCGCCGACCACGAATAGAGTTGTCGAAAATTGAATTCATGAAATGGAGAAAAAATCATGGCCGACTCAAAAACGAGTAAATGCGCTCATCCACCTTGCTTGTGTATAGCTCCCTCCGGAGAAAAATATTGCAGCGAATTCTGTAAGGACGCCGGATCCGACGAGGTGGAAATTGCCTGTGACTGTGGGCATCCCAGCTGTGAACGGTGATACGAATTCCACAGCACCAGCCAGCAAGAACCTGGTTCGAAGCCGTACGGGACCCTCGTCAGCCACCATCGGCGTCCCTAAGGACTACAGGGTAAATCTGGCCTAGGTCTCCGTTAATAACTGTATTGAAGGGGCCCCTACCCTGGGGGACACTGTGCGAGGAGAACCCGCCATGCGATGGCCAAACACGTTCAGGTCAGGGGATGTGGTTCCTACGTCAGGTGTTTATAAGGTCCTGCATTCCACTCCACACATGTTAATTGAGCGTGAGTTGTACGTCGAAGGAAGCAAGTTTCGAAGCTGCAAAGCTTGCCCGCTGGGATTGATTTACCGTTTGCACGAGCCTGGCGTTCCCAATGCTTTCCGACTTTTGTCAGCAGGGAATTTGGCGGCCTGACAAGTTTTGCGCGCCTGGATCGTCGCCGATGGCTGCTGTTGCCACGTGGTCCCCAGTGCAGTTTGTGCGGATTGAAACTAACCGGTGTAACCGACGTCTGGCTGCGGAGGAAACACCCTAACTTAAAAATGGAGGTTCCAGATGCGACATCTAGTACTCTTGTCTGTGCTCCTTTTAGGCGCGTCCTGGGCAATGGCCCAGAACGAAAGTCAGACCTCGCCGAGCCAAACCAGCCCCAGCGCAACCCAAACCACTCCCTCTGACAATGGGCAGTCCACTGCCAGTCCCAGCAATGCAGGTCATACCAATCCCAACGATATGGGTTCCGGCCAGACTGAAATGACTCCGACTTCCAGTGGCAATACCTCTGTGCAGGGCTGTCTCGGCGGGTCCGATGGAAATTACACTCTGACCGATAAAGACGGCAACAGCTATCGCCTGACAGGTGACACTGCAAAGTTGAGCGAGCACGTTGGTCACGAAGTAAAAATCACTGGCAGCACTGCCTCATCGAGCGCTGCTACTGGCAACGGAAGTGGCACCGATACCATGGCCGGGTCGAAATCACTTCAGGTCAGTTCGGTCAAACATATTTCCAAGACTTGCCAAAGTGGCGGCGGGGCCATGTCGCACTAAAATGTGCGCAATACCTGATGTAAAAGGCCCAGCCTTACGGCTGGGCTTTTTTGTTTGGCACCACAGATCTACTGAGCCACCCGCAAAAGCATGAATGTGCCGCTCTCCAGCTTCACATTGTTTTTGTCTGAGCTGACGAGCGAACCCTGCGAGGCGTTAGGAGCAGGCGTCAATTTTAGATCGGAAATCCCTACCACTCCCTGAGTATTGCCGGTGATTGGCTGATGCGCATTTGCGTTGCCCTGCTGGTTGCCAGGGGCATCACTCCCTGCGGTTGGATTCGAGGCAGGTTGGCTCGGCATGCTGCCGCCAGCACCAGTCGAACGACCTCCGGCGTTACCGGCCGGCATCCCGCTGGATGAGGACGGTGCGGGCGCATTGTCGCTGCTTGCGTTTGAGTTCGTGCCGCCGCCTAACGCAGTTGGAGAGATGATCGCCTGTATCGACATCGGCAACGGTGTGTCCCCGCCGTTTTTCTCCACCACCCGGTCAAAGGCAATCGCAACATGGGATTCTTTTTGCTCCTTACTGCGAGCCTGGTCTTCGACAACATGGCCGACTACTTTTGTGTCCTTCAACATCAGGGTTTTGCCCGTGCCAGACTTGAGGTCTTGGGTCACTCTCGCCTCAACTGGGTCTCCAGTCTTCATCTTCTTAGCGTCAATTGTCTTGGTAAGCTGCACGGGAATCACACTGCCCGCTGCGATGCGAGGGGTCGCCGCCTGTCCTTGGGCAGGCGCCGTGGCCTGCGTAGGTGCCGGGCTTTGTTGATCTGCCGGAGCTGCGCTCGGGGTTTGTGAAGTATTGGGAGCTGGCGAAGTACCAGCGGGTTGGGAAGTATTGGGTTCCTGTGCCAAAGCAACTCCGCTCAGCACAAGGATTGCAATCAAACTGTATTTCATTCGGGGTATCTCCTTTCGGATATTCCCAGTTCGATTGCAAAAGGGGTGAAACGGTTTGACGGATGCTTTTCTGGATGCACTTGAGGGGATGGGCAGCGAAGAGTGGAATGATCCCTACAGCAAAAGCTGTACTGGCTGAAACATCGTGACCCGATGCCGCCTTACCGCGACGCTTCCTGCCAGTATGTGATCTGCCGCTGCATCAGCCGATAACATTCGCACGCGCTATCTTCGAGTTTTCTCCGGTCAAGAATATCCAGATTCCCGCGGCTGTAGCGAATCAGTCCAGCTTTCTGCAATGCTCCGGCCGCCACTGTAACGCTGGAGCGGCGAGTGCCCAGCATCTGCGCTAGCAACTCCTGCGTCAAGGGTAGCCTTGTCGGCCCGACACGATCTGCGCACATTAAAAGCCATCGACCAAGGCGTTGATCCACTCCATGAAGCCGGTTGCAAGCGGCGATCTGCGTTACTTGCACGGTTGCCATTTGCGAAAACTGATCCAGTCTGCGCTTTAGTGTCGGACACTGCTCCATAATCGTGATTAACGCAGAAGCTTCGATTCGAAAAACTGTGGACTCTACTTGCACCACTGCCCGGGATGCTGCGCTATGGAAACCAGCGACTAAAGGAAGGCCAACAAAACCTTCTTTGCCTACCAACCCGACTTCAACAAACTCGCCATCTGAAAACACATTGAGTATCGAAACAATTCCAGTGTTGCAGAAATAAGCAGACTTCAAACTGTCCCCAACCTCATGCAACAAGTGATGCGGTTTTAGCCGGAGGAATTCGAGCCTCGGGAAAACTAGCCTGCTCTCATCGGATGACAGATTGAGCAGAATCTCATTGTGGACGCGATGCCCATCCACATCAGGGGAGACTAGTTTTTGCGGGCGATTCATTGGCAAACGGGTCGTCATCTGGGCCATAGCGATCAGGAAAGACACGAAGGTCTTATTCGCAGGGACGGCGCCCAGACCTAAGGGGGCGAAATCACGTTAAATGAGACTTTTTAACCTAATCCTTTTCTATAGTCTCGTCTGTACGCTTCAATGACTCGAGATGTGCGTTTCCGTACGTTCGGCAATCAGCGGAACCTGCTCCCCTTTCTGGGGACGACCTTTGGGACCCGATACAACGTCAGCAAGGCGAAGCACATCTCACACGCGAACATGACTCGGTTCCTAATTTGGAACAGGGACTTATACTATCTTCGCTCAAATCGTATCGGATAAGACAGACGGCCTCTCGACAAGATCCACGTCGTTCTCGGGGACAGTTCTCTGCCACCAGGACCTACTTCGGGAGGCTCTTCGGCAACGGCTACCGTCACCCCGGCAATCATTAAGGCAACCGAAAATGCAGTTCAGGCCGTGTTGAAGGCGGCGTCCCAAACGCCCAATTCGCCCTATCAGAACACGGATCCCAAAACGCTGAAACTGACGAACGGGAGGATCCAGTCGCAAGACAAGCCGCCTGAGAGCGGAGTTCCTTTTCAAGACATCCTAAAGACAGCCAAGCTCGAGGGGCTGGATGGAACGGCGAAAACCAACTCGACTCCGGAACAGGAAAAGTATTCCACGCACTCTTTCGGCGCACATTTTTGTGAAGTGACCTTCGACCCTGAAATCGTGCGCCTGCGCGTTACACGCTGGGTTTCTGTCATCGATGGTGGCCGCATCATCAACCAGAAGACCGGACGCAATCAAATCCAGGGATCCGTCACGATGGGCATCGGAATGGCCTTGTTTGAAGAAACTGTCTACAACTCTTTCAACGCCCATCCTGTTAACAACAATTTTGCGGATTATCTGGTCGCCGTGAATGCCGACGTCCCTGACATTGAATGCGTGCTCCTCGACTATCCGGATACGATCATGAATGAATATGGCGCACGTGGTATCGGAGAGATGGGTCTGACCGGATATGCCTCGGCCATCGCCTCGGCCACGTATCACGCCAGTGGAATACGGGTTCGGGAATTACCGATCCGCATCGAGAAGCTAATGGCGAACAAAACCTGACCCAATTTTGTGAATTCGGGTTGCCCGGCGAATTTCGGCCTATTTCGGCCGTCTAAACGTCTTCCGCAGCACCAATAAAAAGACATTTATCGCTGCGACCTCTGCCCGGCGGTTTACATCTAAGTCAGGCATTGGTGGGGGTTTGTCCGCTCAGCGTGCCACGCCTTTGGCGATGGGGTTCGACGCTAGCCAGCTTTCGATTTGCGACATTCTCTCTGACGTTCCTTCGGAGACTCTCGAATGCTCATCGCGCAGAACGATGTTGCTACCCGACAAAATCTCTTAAATCGACTAGCGGACGCCCGGAGGCGCAGCGATGCGCTCTTCGACATCGTGCGCCCTGATTCCTTATACGATCGTCCCATTCCCGAACGCCATCGAATCATCTTCTACGTCGGCCACCTTGAAGCATTTGACTGGAATCTGCTACACGAGAGTCTCGGGGAGCAAAACTTCCATCCCACATTCGATCGTTTGTTTGCCTTCGGTATTGACCCCGTCGACGGTGGGCTGCCTTCCGACCAGCCCTCGGACTGGCCTCCAATTGAGAGCGTTCGCGACTACGTTTCCAGTATTCGTGCTGTCCTTGATGAAAAGTTGGACAGCGGAATTCTTGATGGTGGCAGTGCAGTCAGGGACGGGTTCTCTCTCAACCAATTGCTGAATGTGTCGGTCGAACACAGGCTGATGCACGTGGAAACGCTGGCCTACATGTTTCACCAGCTGCCGCTCGATTGCAAGGTTCCCCAGAATCTCGACAAAGTTATCGTCACGCCGGCCGTTACGCACCGCATGCTCGCGATTCCGGCAGGCGCCGCTACGTTAGGCCTCGCTCGTAACAGTGAGGCATTTGGCTGGGACAACGAGTATGAACTGCATACGGCGCAAGTTCCTGCATTCGAGATCGACCAGTACAAAGTTACCAACCGTTTGTACTTGGATTTCTTGAATGCCGGCGGATACGACACTCGCTCGTTGTGGAGCGACGACGATTGGCATTGGAAGGCGACTAGGAACATCTCTTATCCTGCATTCTGGAGAAAAGCAGGAAACGAATGGCTCTTCCGCACGATGTTCGAAGACGTTCCATTGCCTCTTGATTGGCCGGTCTATGCGAGTCATGCGGAAGCCATGGCCTACGCGCGATGGGTGGGTAAGACGCTTCCGACGGAAGAACAGTGGCATCGAGCCGCCTACGGCACATCTGACAATCTTGAAAGATATTATCCGTGGGGCCGAACCGCTCCGGATTCCAGTCTTGGTAATTTCGATTTTAATCACTGGAATCCAACCCCTGTAAACGCCTTTCCGCAAGGGCACAGCGCGTATGGCGTTCACGACATGCTCGGCAACGGATGGGAATGGACCTCCAGCAAGTTCGCACCTTTTCCCGGTTTCGCGCCATTTCCGTTTTACCGCGGGTACTCCGCGGACTTCTTTGATGGCAGGCACTTCGTCATGAAAGGTGGCTCAGCGCGCACCGCCGCGTGCATGCTACGCCCCACATTCCGCAACTGGTTTCAACCGCACTACCAGTACGTGTACGCCGGCTTTCGCTGCGTGAACCGGTGAGGGACGAATTAAATCAAAGGAGTCTCTGATGATTGTTCCCGCGGTTACGCCCAATGCAACCTACGATTTCGCGGATGACGTGCGGCTCGGACTTAGCCGCCCTGGTCAGAAGGAACTGCCCTCTAAGTATCTCTATGACGATGTCGGTTCTGCATTGTTTGAAGTGATATGCCATTTGCCGGAATACGGACTTACACGGGCCGACGAGAGGTTGTTGCGGTTGCATGCTGACGAGATCGTGGATCGGATCCCCGGCCCGGTTGCCGTGGCTGAACTCGGCAGTGGGAGCGGCAAGAAAACTCGTTGGCTTCTCGAAGCACTAGCCCGCCGCCAGCACACGTCCTATTACCCGGTTGAAATCTCTCGTTCAGCTCTCCTGATGTGTGAACGCGAACTGAGAGATATAGATGCCATCAGCATCCTTGGTTTTGAGCGCGAATACCTTGATGGCTTGAGAGAGATCGCTGGATTCCGTAAGCCGGGCCAGCATCTACTGGTTTTGTTCCTCGGCAGCACAATTGGCAACTTTGATCGTCCGGCTGGTCTGGACTTCCTGAAGCAAGTGCGCCAGATTCTTCAACCGGGCGATTCGCTTCTACTGGGAACCGATCTCGAAAAACCGCGCGAACAACTACTTGCGGCCTACGACGATGAACTGGGGGTGACGGCCGCTTTCAACTTGAATCTCCTGTCCAGAATAAATCGCCAGCTCGGCGCAGACTTTGATCTGCGTCAGTTCACTCATATGGCAAAAATCAATGGCGAGGCCCGGAGCGTGGAAATGCACCTGCGCTCCGAAAGGCGACAAACAGTCGCTATCCCTTCCGCCGAGATCGTCGTCGAATTCCGAAAGGGAGAAACGATCTGGACTGAAAGCAGTCACAAATATTCCGCGACAGGGATATTTCAAACAGCTCGGGAAGCCGGCTTTCGCTGCGAAGAACAGTGGGTAGACAAACAGTGGCCCTTTGCCGAGAATTTACTG
Source organism: uncultured Acidobacteriaceae bacterium (assembly GCA_963822545.1). Taxonomy (GTDB): domain Bacteria; phylum Acidobacteriota; class Terriglobia; order Terriglobales; family Acidobacteriaceae; genus Acidiflorens. The sequence goes on along the minus strand of CAWGIB010000002.1, from coordinate 943,380 downwards.
ATCGCGCAGGACGGTAAGCATCCCCAAAAGCCTATTCTGCTGCCAAAGCCAAACGGCAACGGCAAATGCCCAAGCTAGAGTGCCAACTCGTTAACTAAATAGTAATCAGGAATTGACTGTATTGTTTCCTGCCTGAGCACTTGCAACACTCCACTTCGCCCTCCCTCAGTTTGGCGACTCTTATACAGTGACAACGATTCTGTGCATTGATGATGACCGTCCCACCTTGGAACTGAGACGACGAGTCTTGGAAGGATCGGGCTACACCGTCCTAACCGCTCCCAGCGGGCGGGACGGCCTCGACATCGTGTCGCATGGCACCAAGATCGACCTGGTGCTGCTCGATTACATCATGCCTGGCATGAACGGCGATGTCGTCGCCGAAAGTCTCAAGTCGGAATTTCCCTCTCTTCCAGTCATAGCCATGTCCGCAGTTCGTTTGCCCGATCGCATGCTCCAGACTGTCGATGCTTATGTCCAGAAGGGCCAAGACGTGGAGGTTCTGTTGTCGACTATCACAAAGACACTCGGTACTTCCCGCGGCGAGTCAGAAGATGGATTGGCCGGAAAAACGGTCCTTTGCGCCGATGACGACGATAACGAACGTACCGCACGAAAAATGCTATTTGAGTCAGTCGGACTCAGGGTTTTTTCGGCTCGGAATGGTACGGAAGCCCTCGACGTGTTTCGCACCGAGAAAGTGGACGCCGTCGTTCTTGATTACTGGATGCCCGGCATGAAGGGGTTGTCGGTTGCCAGCGAGATGAAGTCGTTACATCCCGAAGTTCCTATCATGGTCCTGTCCGGCTTCGCTTCATTGCCTGACGAAACCATCGGTGTTGTCGACGCCTGGCTCCAAAAAAGAGATGTGGAATTGCTCCTCGAAGAGCTTGAGAAGTTGATCCAGCAGAAGAACTCTCGTATGCCCTCTGCCTGAATGGGGGACCGCCGTTCTTAAAGGTTAGAGGAGCACACTTCGCTGATGAGAATCTCAGGTCGATCAATCCCGGCGCGTTTGTGGTCGGCGCTCCTCCTCTGCACCTTCTTCTTCCTGTGGAGCGTGCCTTGCCTTGCAGACACTGAAGCGAACGAACAGACGTCTACCTTGAAACAACTAAGTCTCGAGCAGTTGGGCAACATAGAAGTCACCACCACCACCAAAGAACCCGAGACCGTCTGGAAGACAGCCGCCGCTATTTATGTAATCACCCACGACGCGATCATTCGTTCTGGCGTGACAACTATTCCCGAAGCCTTGCGCCTCGCCCCCGGAGTGGAAGCTGCTCGCATCGACAGCAGCAAGTGGTCGATCGGGATCAGGGGATTCGGCAGTCGCCTCTCTCGCTCGGTCCTGGTTCTTATTGACGGCCGCACCGTGTACACAACTCTTCTCGCAGGTACTTATTGGGAAGTCCAAGACACGGTGCTGGAAGACGTTGACCGTATCGAAGTCATTCGCGGCCCGGGCGGCACCATCTGGGGACCGAACGCGGTGAACGGCGTCATCAACATCATTACCAAAAGCGCCGCCGACACTCACGGGACGCTGGTTTCAGCCGGCGGTGGAAATGTAGAACAAGGCTTCTTCGCTTCCCGTTACGGCGGAAGCAGCGGGAAGTTAGACTACCGCGCCTATGCCAAAGGGTTCAATCGTTCCGCGCAATACCACACGGACGGCCTCAACTTCGATGATTGGCGTTCCGTTCAGGGCGGCTTCCGAATGGATTGGGCCAAGAGCCAGAAGGACGGTTTCACGCTTCAGGGCGACATGTACGATGAACGTGCTGGAGAGAGTGTTACAGCAACCACCTACGCCCCACCCTATTCCCAGACCATCGATCGCGACGCCGTTCTCTCTGGCGGGAACGTTCTCGGGCGATGGAAACGAACTTTGGGGGAAGACGAAGACGTCCAATTGCAGTTTTATTATGACCGCACAAACCGCTATGAGCCGAATTTCGCCGATATTCGAGACACATTCGACGTAGACTTTCTGCACCATCTCCATCTTCCATGGCGACAAGAGGTAACTTGGGGACTGGGTGCGCGCTTCAGTAGAGGCCGCCAGCCTGTAATCGTTTCCGGACTTACCTTTCAGCCCGACCACAGCACCGATCGCCTGCTTACCGCCTTCTTCCAGGATGAAATTTCGCTGGTCGACCAGCGTCTTTCGCTCTCTTTGGGTACGAAAATCCTCAACACCAACTACACTGACGTGGCACTGGAACCGAGCGTCCGTTTGCTCTACACGCCTACCTCCACGCAATCCTTGTGGGCTGCGTTTACACATTCGGTGCGGACTCCATCCTCGGCCGAGCGTGAATTTAATCTACTTGGGTTCACCGGCTCTTTCATACAAGGGTTGCCGTTGTTTGCGCGTTTCAATGCAAACCGAAATTTCCATCCCGAAGAGCTCAACGGCACCGAAGTAGGCTATCGCCGTTTGCTCGGGAATCGTCTCTATGTCGACATCGCGTCTTTTTATAATCACTACGGAAATTTATTCAGCGAAGATATTACTGGTGGAATTTTCCTTGAAACCGATCCCGGGCCTCCGCACTATCTCCTCCCTGCACAGTTCGGCAATGGCTTGGTCGGAACGACAGAAGGAATCGAGATTGCGCCGGAATGGAACGTAACCAATTTTTGGCGACTGCGGGGCTCCTACTCTTTCCTTGAGATGCACATTAGGAGAGGTACTGGCTCTCTCGATATCGGATCAAGTTCCGGAATTCAAGGTTCCAGCCCGCAGCATCAGGTTTCCGTGCAATCTGGCTTCGATCTTCCGAAAGCCTTAACCGTCGACCTGATTTACCGGTATGTGAGCGCGCTGGCGTCACAGAATGTGAAGGCGTACTCGACTGGCGATGTCTCTTTTGGATGGAACATGACCAAGAACTTTCGCCTCTCGGTTGTCGGGCAAAACCTCATGCAGCCTCATCATGCTGAATTCAATGGCGAACCGGGCCCGATTGTCCAGATTAAGCGGAGCGCCTACGCAGAGATCACCTTTAAGAGGTGATATTAACCTTGTTCTTGTTAGGCAGAATGCGAACACTTGCCAAGCCTCAGCTCAATCGAAAGTTCGGCGTTCATCCCGCGAGGCTGACGCTCTGCGTCATGGTGTGCCTTTTTTCCTGTTTGATTTCTCCAACAGATTGCTTCCCACAGCAATCGTCCCCGACTGAAGCCCAGGTTAAAGCCGCATATCTGTATAACTTCAGCAAGTTCGTCCGCTGGCAGGGAAACAGTATTGAGGGCGAAGATTCCTTTTCAGTTTGTGTCCTGGGAAAAAACCCTTTCGGGAGCGCACTGAGTTCGATCGTCGCCGGCGAAACGATCGCCGGCAAAGCCATCGTCGTCAAGAACATCGCAGGCACGCAAGAGATTGGGACATGCGGAATTCTTTTTGTGACCACCTACGAAGAATTTCGCCTCAAACAAATTCTCGCAGCCGTGCGGCACTTGCCTGCACTCACGGTGAGCGATATTCCCGGTTTCGCTGCGCGTGGCGGCATGATTGAGTTCCTGAACCAGGGCGACAAGATCCGGTTTGAAGTCAACGTCGCCCCCTTGCACGATGCTGGCTTAACAGTCAGTTCCGAACTGCTCAAAGTCGCCGTCAAAGTAATTGGGACTGGCGAGGGCGCGGAGGTCCGCAAATGACGATCCGCCGCGACTCAATCTCGAAGAAGTTGACCATGATGAATTTGTTGGTCAGTGCCACCGCCCTGTTACTCGCCTGCCTTGCCTTTTTTGCGTACGACCAATTTACGTTTCGACAGGGTTTGGTGCATGCCCTTTCAGTTCAAGCACAGATCGTCGGTTCCAATAGTGTTTCAGCGCTCGTGTTCAACGATCCGCAGTCAGCAACCAATACCCTTACCGCGCTTAAAAGTTCACCCAATGTCGAGTCAGCAGGCATTCTCACGCTAGACAAAAAGCCCTTTGCCACCTACACGCGTGAGGGTGCCGACGCAATTCAGAGCATCCCGATGCTTCCGCCCGGTCAAACGGAAGCCTATCGTTTGGGAACCACCCGTCTCGTGTTAGTGCGTTCGATCAGTTTGCAAGGTCAACCGGTGGGATTCGTCTATATTCGCTCCGACCTCACGGAACTTGACAGGCGGTTGAAGCGGTACGCCCTCATCACTCTTGTCGTACTACTTCTCAGTTTGGGCGCGGCTCTCATCGTCTCTTCATTATTTAAACGAAGGGTAGCTTTGCCGATTGTCGAACTCGCCGAAGTCGCTCGCACCATTTCGCAAGAGAAAAACTATTCTGTACGTGCTACTCCGACCAGCGAAAACGATGAGATTGCTTTGCTGGTCGATGCCTTCAACGAGATGCTTACGCAAATCCAATTGCGTGATAAAGAAGTTCGGGACGCACACGACGAATTGGAAAACCGCGTCACCGAACGCACGCGCGAATTGGTCGCCACGAATCGCGAACTCGAAACCTTTTCCTACTCAGTCTCCCACGATTTGCGAGGCCCAATTGACGCCCTGAACGGCTTCACGTACGTCCTGCTCAAGGAGTATGGCGGGAAGCTCGACAACAAAGGTAAGGAACTGATCGAGCACATTAAGAGTTCAGGCAGACGCATGATGCAACTTGTTGATGATCTCCTGAATTTGTCACGAGTAACCAGCAGCGCGATGCAGCGTGAACCGGTCGACCTCTCGGCAATGGCACGCTCCATCGCTGAGGAATTATGCCAAAGCGAGCCCGATCGGCGCGTCCACTTTGATATCGATGATGTCAGTCCGGTTGAAGGAGACCCTCGCCTTTTGCGGATTGTGATGGAAAACCTGCTCCGCAATTCCTGGAAGTACACCTCGCTCCATCCCACGGCGAGAATCCACTTTTCTTCAAGGAATAAAGATGGAAAGCGAATCTATTTCGTCCGTGACGATGGAGCGGGATTTGACCCACGATCTGCTGACCGCCTTTTCCAGCCATTTCAACGCCTACACCCTATGGCGGAATTCCCTGGCAATGGTGTCGGACTCGCGACCGTACAAAGAATCGTGCGCCGTCATGGAGGAGAGATATGGGCTGAGGGTGTGGTGGAAAAGGGCGCAACCTTTTATTTCACACTGGACGGTACCCGGCCTGCAAGCCACTAAGAAATTAATCGGCCGGCATCGCTGCAGGGGTCGGGATTGTCGTGCGAAATAGACTAGCCGGTTTCTCCACAGGCGTCGCAAGCCATTTGCGAACCTCGGGCATCGCTTGGCGCATCGCCACCTCTCCAACTCGAAGAAGCTCTCCCGCACGGCGGAAGTCGTCATACTCGAAACCGGCGACGTCCGGCTCGATCACAAGATCCGCTGCGCTACGCCAACGATCGCTCATCCGATCCTGCGCAATCGCAAATGATTGCCCGATCACATCAAACAAATGCCGCGGAGCACTCTGGCTTGACCATTGGCCTTTCAGATGGACCGCTATGACCCGGTCGGCACCCATTTGGCGCACCGGCAGGGCAGGCACTGGATGTGCCAGCATTCCATCGACAAACCAACGGCCGTCAATGTTCACCGGCAAAAACATTCCCGGATATGCGCAACTCGCACGCACCGGACCAATGAGTGGTCCGGTACGAAACACGGCCCCTTCCCCATTGCTGAACTCCGTCGCTGTTACGCCCAGCGGAATTCGCAGATCTTCAAACGTTTTCGCCTTTAAGATTCTTGTCAGGAACGAGATCATGCGGTGATTCGTGGCAAAACCAAATCGAGAAAGCGTCCAGCGCGCGAAACTTGCGAAGCGAACTTTGTATGCGACCTCTTCCAGTTCTGCGATGGTGAGACCGCTGCAATACGCGGCACCGATCAGAGCGCCCACACTTGTACCGGCAATAAAACGCACCGGAATGCCTTCTTCCTCGAGAACTTTAAGAACGCCGACATGGGCGATGCCACGCGCGAAACCGCCGCCGAGCGCAATTCCAATGGATGGAGCGGGTTTGATTTCCGTGCTTGGGCGAGATAGCTCCCGGCCGAACGCCTGCACCGAACGGATGACCTTCCCCAGTCTCTTCACGGAACCCCACGTTCCTGGTTTGCCGAGGCCGCAAACCCCACATCCAGCTCTGACTATAAGATGCCACATCTGCGCCCCGCGTATATTCCACTGTCGTGCCAGCTCCGCGTGGTTACCATTGAGTTACTAAAGCACATCCTCAACAGAGTCCACCGCTGTTTTTATAGACGATCATTTACTAAGATGCCTGTTCCTAGCATGTTACAGCGATCCTCCTTATGCTGAACCCCGCGCCCCGCGCCTGTCTTCGGACTATAAGTAGACTCTCAGGTTCCCGTAACACTACTGCCTCTGAGATAGACACTCTGGAGCCTGAACTGTATATCCATTGATATATCCAGGCCCGTGAGCCGCTTCATCAGGCCGGCAGCCTAGTCTTCGTGCCGCGTGTCCTTCTATACCCACTTTGCGTTAAACGATGCAAGAGAGAGAATGGATCATGAATCGCGATGAGATGTGGGATCGCGCCAACTCCCATCCCACGCCTTGGGACATGATCATCGTCGGTGGAGGGGCAACCGGCGTTGGAGTCGCCATTGACGCAGCTTCTCGTGGATACGATGTCCTGCTGCTCGAACAACATGACTTCGGCAAGGGCACCTCGAGCCGCAGTACGAAACTCGCGCATGGTGGTGTCCGGTACCTTGGGCAAGGCAACATCGGCTTAGTAAAAGATGCCCTCAGAGAGCGCGGCCTGTTGTTGCAAAATGCGCCCCATATTGTTCGGGAAATCCCGTTCATTGTTCCTAACTACGATTGGTGGGAAGCGCCCTTTTATGGATTGGGACTGAAGCTCTATCAGTTGCTCGCCGGCAAATATGGACTCGGAACTTCGCGCACTCTTTCGCGCGATGAGATGCTGCAGCGACTTCCCACTCTTAAAACCGGAAGGTCTGCGCAGCGGAACGGTCTACTATGACGGGCAATTTGACGACGCCCGCCTCTTGATTCACATGGTGGTAACAGCCTACGAACAAGGCGCTATCCTCCTGAACTATGTTGAAGTGATTGGTCTGACGAAAAACGAAGGTGGCAAAATCGAATGGCGTGATTGCGCGTAATGCCGAGACAGGCGATCAGATTCACGCGCTCGCCAAAGTCGTGATTAATGCTACTGGCCCCTTCAGCGATAATGTACGTCGATAGTGATCCGACGTGCCACCGGCAATGATCCTTCCCAGCCAGGGCATTCATTGGTACTCCCGGTTCTTTCCTTGCGTGCGAAAGCCGATCATGGTCCCAAGCACACGCGATGGACGTGTGCTATTCGCAATTCCATGGCATAGCCATACGTTGGTAGGGACGACTGATACTCCAATCGATCACGCACCACTCGAACCAGTGGCGCGCGAAGAAGAGATCGACTTTATCCTAGCTACTGCCGGTGACTATCTGGCAAAGCGGCCCACCCGAGAGGATGTATTAAGTGTGTTCGCGGGCATTCGACCGCTGGTTCGCGCGAATAGCAAATCAACGACCGCCTCACTTTCCCGTGACCATGTCATTCATCTGGATCAATCTGATTTGATTAGCGTGATGGGAGGGAAATGGACGACATATCGGCATATGGCAGAAGACTGCGTCGATCAGGCTGTCGTATGAGTCCTGCAACAGCATCCCTGCCTTACACCGGCTTGCGCATTCACGGGTCTGCCGGGGACCCGCAATCGCTCTCCTCCCTTGCGATATATGGATCCGACGCGGAAGAAATCCGACGACTGATTCAAGCCGATGGTCAGCTCGGCGAGCTCTTGCATGCGTCACTACCCTATCTCCGAGCCGAAGTCGTATGGGCCGTCCGCAACGAACTCGCTCGCACAGTGGAAGACGTGCTGGCGCGCCGCACCCGCGCCCTATTCTTGAATGCACGCGTAGCCGTCGCAGTCGCTCCGGTAGTCGCCGACATTATCGCCACGGAATTGCACTGGCCGCCGAGCATCCTGGACAAGCACCTTTCCTCATTCAACGCTCTCGCTGCGAATTACATCCTTTCTCAAAATTGATGGACTTATGTCGCAGCGATACAAATACTCTGCCTATTCCCTACAGTATCGACCCGATACCTGCCCGAACTGCAGGTGCTATGCTCCAAAGCGGTAGCAGGAATACTGCATAAGAAAAGGAGTCCCCCTATGCTTTGGACACTATTCGTAGTTCTGCTCGTTTTGTGGTTCCTCGGATTGGTTACGTCTTACACCCTCGGTGGGTTCATCCACATCCTGCTCGTACTCGCGGTTATTACGCTCATTTTCAACCTCGTGTCCGGTCGCAGAAGCGCCATCTAACAAGGCGTCAACAGTTAAGGCGATTTTCGCCACACATCACGGAGGCTAGGAGTCTATGGATAAGTTTTTGAAGTTGTTGTTAGGCGCGACCATGTACGTGCTCGAACAATCCGAAGAGTCGACCCGGAAGATTCGCAGCCGCGCGGCCGACAATCTCGACGATCTTCGCGACATGGCGCAGGACAAGTACAACACTGCGTCGGATCGCGTCGCTAGAGCGTCAAGAGTCATCCGCGGCGAAGACAGCCAGATCGTCGGAAATCTTGTCAGCCTGGCGGCCGGCATTGGAATCGGCGTCGGGATCGGTTTGATTTTCGCCCCCGCTTCAGGGGAAGAAACTCGTACCGCGATCGCCGACAAGGTCCAGGTTTTCGGAGATAAGGTCCGAAAACAATTCTCGTCAGAAGACGATGATTTTACGGCTACCGGAACCAACGGCTAATCTGCCCGGCCACAATTAAGACTCTGGAGGCGATTTATGCTGTGGACCATCGCAGTAATACTTCTGATCCTTTGGGCTTTAGGGCTGGTCAGCTCTTACACGCTGGGTGGATTCATCCACATCCTGCTGGTAGTAGCGATTGTGATGATTCTAATCAGGATCATCCAGGGCAGACGACCTGTCTAACTAGATTCCCCTGGGAACCAATCCCGGGGGACTTCCTTCTTTTCCCGATTCCAACCAACGGTCTTAATCTACCTCCGAATGGTGGGGACGAGCGCGTCCCGCGCCAACTAAATCAACAATTCCCCTGCGAATTAAGACGAGACAGACGTCTCGGTCGGCGTGACCTGAGACGTCTGCACTTGAATGATGTTGTTCTGGATCGCATACACCACCAGATCCCGGATCGAGTGGAATCCCAGTTTCCGCATGATGTTGCTGCGATGCGTTTCGGCCGTTTTGGTGCTCAGGTTCAACACGCACGCTACTTCCTTCGAGCTCTTTCCCTCGGCAAGAAGTTGAATGACCTCGTGCTCCCGAGCCGTCAGCTTGGGCATGCTCGGTACTTCGTTCTTGGATCCGTTGTGTCCTTTATCCAGGAACCCGGCCAACACCATCTCGTTGACCCTCGGCGTGAAGAACATTCGATTACGCTGCAGCGCTTCCACCGCCGACACCAGGTCGCGGGCTGCATCCGACTTCAGCACGAACCCTCTTGCGCCAGCGTCCAGAGCCTCGCGAATCACTTGATCCGCATCCGTGATTGTAAGAACGATGATCTTGTACCCGGCATCGTGCTGCAACAGTTGCCGCGTCGCCGCCAGGCCGTTAAGGTTCGGCATGCCCACATCCAGGATCACGACGTCCGGCTTCAGAGCTTTCGCTTTCTCAACCGCATCGCGCCCGTCGATGGCTTCGCCACAGATTTCCCAACCCTCGTGGGCTTGCAGAAGCGTGCACAACCCGCGTCGCACTACTTCATGATCGTCCGCTACCAAAATCCGCAACTTCATGGCTAACCTCCGAGAGACCGATAGTGTACATCCCAGTTGTTACTGGCACTTCATCATTGATGCTACCCGCAAGCGCTTCTTCGCGGAGTTGTCTACAAACCAAACGGCTTATGTTCACTTGTCGCCACGACCGCTTTCAGCAAATCTCGACCGATATTCGATTTCACAACGTACCCCCTGGCCCCTGCCGCACCTGCCTCGCGCATCATCTGCTGCGAATCATGTTGCGTCACAATCAGAACCTCGCTCTCTGGAACCGTCTGCCGTATTAGCCGGCACGCCTCCAGACCGCCCATCCTCGGCATACTGAGGTCCAGCACGACGAGATCCGGTTTCAACTGGCCCGACTTTTCCACGGCTTCTATGCCATCGGCCGCTTCGTCAATGACCTCCAAGCCCGGCTGCGAACCCAGCAAATTCCTTAGGCCACGCCGTACAACCGGATGGTCATCAACCACTAAAATCCGAATTCCCATAGGGCTTTCCAAGTTCGGGGCTTTCAAAGGAGACTCGTCTCTATATTCGACTCGTTCGCCTCTGCTCCTTTTTCCACCTGCCCCAACCATCCCTGGCTAAAGCCGCAGGTTTACTTGTCGTAACCATCAACTTGCGGTCAAGCTGACCGGAATCCCTACTCGAACCGTTGTACCGCTCGAATCCGAATCCAGTTGGAAGCTGCCGCCCAAATCCCGCGCCCGTTCCCCGATACCGGTAAGACCGACGCCCAGGCCGGTTCCGCTTTGCTTGAAGCGCTCCAGCACTTCCTGTTTGACGCCGCGTCCATTATCCTTAACCACCAAAACGACTGACCCGCCCGTTCGGTTAATCACTACCTCCGCAGCCGTTCCTTCGGAATGACGATGCGTATTGGTCAGTCCTTCCTGAAGCGCGCGGAAGAGCGTCAACTCGACCTCCTCCGGCAGACGACCTAAGTTTTCGGGAGCGATAAACGTAGTCTTGATACCGCTGTGTTGGCCGAATCCTTCGATAAACCATTGCGCCGCTGAGACGAGTCCAGCGGCATCCATCGTAGGCGGATGCAGAAGATACGAAAGTGCTCTCACTTCACCCAGACATTGCTGCATCAACTCTTCCGACTCGACCCAAAGTTCTTTCTTCTCCGGCAATGTTCGTAGCAACTCTACGTTTAGCTTGAGACCGATCAGATGCTGGCCAAGGCAATCATGCAATTCACGCGCGATGCGGCGGCGCTCCGAATCCTGCTGGGTCAAAAGCCGCGCCGATAGTTTTCGCAATGCCGCGGTTCTCTGTTCGACTAGCGATTCGAGATCCGCCTTATTCTGCTTCAATTCATCTTCAACTCTTTTTCGCTCGGCGACCTCCCTTGCCAGGGAGTGCGCCTTCTGCTGCAAGCTCGCAATCGTCCGATCGCGATCATCGTCATTGCCCAGCGACGAATAGTCTTCTTCGGGAATCACGCCGCTGTGAACCGCGCAGATTTTCTCGAACGAGGCGCCATACTCTTGGCGATCGAAATGCCGCATAGGATAAGCGCACCTCAAATGGAAGCTGTAGGTTCTCGCCAACCCATTCCACAGTTCTTCCAGGCGAGCCGCGGCTTCGCCGTTGCCCTGCTCCCATAGGATCGCAACCATCTCACCAAAGGCGGCAATATTAGGGCGCTCGCCCGTCCCGGCATTCGCAAGCCGGCCCAAAACGGCCCCTACCGTCTCCTCGAATCGCTGCTCATCGGGTAGTCCGTCAACCATGAACTTGGCCAGGGTCTCTTCTGCATCCAGAGCAACGAATCGTCCTCGGGTGATGGATGTAGCAACATCCAGTCCCTCGCTATTAAGCTGCTGTACTAGGCCTAGCCGGTGTGCTTCTGTTGCTATGACGATCGCGCTTCCTCCCGCTCGAAGTTCAGGTCCGAAGAAGCGACTCAAACTCTCTACGAGGAATGCATCATTCGAGTAAAACTGGACCACGTGGCCCGACTGATGAGCAGGGTCATGCTGCCCACTCGCGTGAAATGGGCGGGCGACAACCTCAGAATTCACAAAATTTGCTGTACTCATCAGGAGTGCGACACCGTGAACGAGTTCACGGTAACAGAGTGTCGGGGATTGCCGAATACAGTGAACGCTGTAGTCAGTCTGGGTTTAAACCTGTGCTAGTTGGGAAAATAGGTTTCTTCTCGCAACAAGGCGGAAACCGCGTCAACCACACAACTTATGTGAGTTTTCGGGCATGTTCCCTTGATCCCCGCTTTTTGCGCTTCCACTGAAAGCTGCTTTGACAGGTACAAGGTCACCATTAGGATGGGGGTGTCTGGAGACTCACGAATAATCTGCCGGGCTGCTTCCAATCCATTCATCTCCGGCATCTGGAAATCGAGCACGATCAGGTCATGATGCCCATGTTCAAACCGCCGTACAGCCTCTGCCCCGTCGCTGGCTTCATCACAAACTCGCCAACCTTCCTGCTGCTCAAGCAGTCCTCGAAGGTACCGCCGAACCGCCGGATTATCGTCCGCTAACAGGATACGGATCAATGTCTCTTTCCCCACTCTCACATGTCTTACCTCTAACCTAGCCTTTACCCGACCTCATAAACAATACAGAGAAAACCTGATCCCCCAATCAAATGCGGGCGGAGGCTGAGTCGGTTAACTCAACCTCCGCCTTGTAGGATTACCCCTTTGCGCGGGCACGTTCTTCCCGCAATTCCACGTCTTCATTGTCCTGTGCGTTGTCTTGTGCGTTCTTAACGGCTTTCTTGGTAGCGTCTTCCGCTTTGCCAAGCGCGTTTTGAACTTTCCCTTCGGCCTGCTTGGCGGCGCCTTTGACTTGCATCTTGGGATCGTCAGCCCACTCCCCGGCTTGACGTTCTACCCGCCCCGCCACATCCTTCATTTTGCCTTCTACGCGATCCTTATTCATTTAAAGCCTCCCTTTCTTAATCTCTTCGTTGCTTCGCTATTTGACTGCGTTCGAGAATTTCTAGGCTGCCCGTTCATCCTTCTCGTTGCGGTGAGCAGACGAATCACCGGCCCGACCCGATCCTGTCCCACCCCTATCATGTTCGTGCATCGACTGCTGATGTTCCTGGAGTTCGCGATCGGTCTTAAACCGCTGATTGCAGATTGAGCAACTTTTCTCATTCATTTGGGTTTGATCCATTTCGCCCTCCTTCGTTCGTTGAATAAATTCATTTCCGACTTTATTGTTTATGCCCCCGTCCGAACATCGGGTTAAAGCTCTAGAAGCCGGATCACCACCACTTAGTGGTCGTCCGGTGGTTTTCGCCCCAAGGGAGAACTTTTTACACTGCAACTCTCAAGGTCTTCTTATGTAGTGTGAACGACTTAGCGTTCGGCACCTGATTTGCTTTGGTAAAAGCTGTCAAAGACGGGAGGCGCAGCGATGGATAGATGCGAAAGTACGAACTGGCGCGAGCTCTGCGCGGCCGCGGCCGTCGAGCAAGACGCGGCCAAACTAACTCGCCTTGTGAAACAAATTATTCAAGCAATGGACCGCACTTTCCCGCAGGCACGATTTTCAAACGAGGCGGATTCCGCAAATCAAGCCTCGTAAGGTTCACGAAGCAATCCTCTAGGTTGGCGACGCCTTTATCCGTCGTTTTTGGGACGAACTCTAGATAGGAATTCGACGAGTGTCTCCCCTTCAGGCTGCGGGCACATCGCTACTTCCGGTTGTATGTAACAACCTGTGCAATTCTTTTTCCGGGTCGTTTCCAAAGTGCCGCACCATGTTCGTTCCGTACCGCGTTAGTGTCGCAACGTTGGTTCGGTACCAGCAGCATTGGGCCATTTTGGGCGACAGACCGCAAAGGAACCGAAATCTTTCCAGCGCACGCGGCGAAGTCAGCGACGCCGCAACCAGCCGGTGGTTCCCATCCAAAATCGTGAATGGTCCCGCTTCACTCTGTCCGATCAGAAGTACAGCTCCTCCAACGTCCTCTTGCCTCAAGTGATCACGGAGATCGTCGATTTTCTCCAGAAACGCCGCACTCGCGCGATCCCGGTAGCGTTCATCGAGAATTCGTGGCGCGACTTGCGTCAATCCAAAACTTCCAAATGCAAACTTTCGCCATTGTGCCCGCGGAAACACCCGAATGCGCGCCAGATCTTTCATCTCGATCTCGGCTTCGAACCATTGTGTGTCTTTGGGAAGCTCCTTCCAAAGAGCCCGGTGTCGAATATTAAAGAGGGCGCGCCGCACCTTGTTCTGTCCGGCATTCTGAAGATCGGGAGTAGTCACCAGGTCATGAAGCGCAGCCTGATACTGCTCAAAAACCGGAGAATGAAAATCATTCTTCAGGAATTCGGCGATCACTTCATCCTCGGGTACTCGCCCCAATATGCGAACTGATCCGGGAACGACGATTTTCTTGTCATCGCCCTCTCCCGTGATAAGAGTGATAAGGAAGGGGATCGCAACACACAGGACCAGAATCCCCATCATTGCCACCTGCACCCAGATGACTTGCGCCAGCGACGAGTGGAAAACATAAATGCCGGCTATCACAAATCCTCCAACTAACAGTTGCACCCAGCCCGTATTGGCAATCTTGCGTGACATCTCATAAGAAATCAGCACCACGCTCAGACTGTAAATTCCTGCAGACAACGCATAGAGCACCAGAAGGTAGCGAAAGTTACTCCCTGTAACCGTCCCGAATTGCGGTCCAAACAGATGCGTCCAGATCGCCCCGGGAGCAACCCTTAGCCCGACCACGAAAGCCATGCAGATGCCGCACACCATCAGCATCGACATACCGAGAACCCCGTGATCGTCCTGCTTGCGGCTGTGGCTTTCAGCGGCGATGGGGAACATGCTGCTGACAATGGCCCATGAAAAAGCGAACACTACCCGCCCGACCATGGCCACCGCTGCATAGACGCCCGCGGCTTCGGGCGGAAAGAAATGCTTAACGACGACAATGTCGCAATTGTTGATGACCACCTGTCCTGCAAAGAAGACAGCCGCCTGCAGGCTCTCGCGAAAGTCCACCGTGACTTCGGAAGCTCTGGCCCGTCGTCGCCGCGACCTTCGGCCTCGCGAGAAAATACGCTACAACGACTGCACATGCGTTCGCCGCGATTACACCCTTTACCCCTTGCCCGAGCCCGATCATCAGAAGTGATCCGCACAACCGGGTTAGGCCTTCCAGCACCAGATTGCTCGCCAGATGCCGGAAGTTACAAACACCCTGCATGTATCCCCGGCGCGCGCCCAGCGGAACATAAAACGTGGTACCAAGAGCAAGCAGAACGATCAGCATCGGATCGGGAAGATTTAGATAGCCCGTGATCGCATCGCGGAACAACACAAGGGTCAAACTAACCACAATGCTGGCGACCCACCCCCACCGGTGAAATCCCTGGTAAACGAGACTCTGCGCCTCAGCTGACCCGCGTTGCGCTACGATTTTGGCGGTTAAAATCTGGAAGGAAAGCGTCACCGACGAGATCAAAATCAGCAGCGTGTATACGGCGGTTGTGTGACCGAATGCGATGGGTCCCAGGAACCGGGCGACGGCGAGGTTATAGGCGAAGTTGATCACAGTGACCAGGCCTAAGCCCGTCAGCAAAACCGCACTTCCGCTTAAGACCCTTTCGCGGGGAGTTCTTGATTTCACACTGACCCGTTCGATCACGCTAGACGGCACGTTCGGCTCCAACCCCCAAGTGGCGCAACGTTGAGTCGGTTCGCTTCGGGGGAGCGAACACTCTCAATGAAGTGATGTTAAGATGCGGACCAAGCCCTTATCGCTGCTTTGCCGCCTCGTCGGAAATCACACATTTGCCTGCAACCTTGGATGCGTGTCGAGCCTCTAATTCACTTACGCGATGGTCTTTCGTCTACCCATAACCTTTGCCGCCTTGGTTTTGCTGGCTTTTGACGGGTGTAACCACAACAGTATGCGTGGCACCTTCCATGCCGCTGCTCATGCCAGGAATGGCAGTCCGACCAAGGTGCTCGCCGTCTACGAGCCTTGGTTTGGACACCCACAGCACATTAACGTCGGGTACTCGTCGCAAGACCCGCTCACTCTCAAAAAGCAGATCGAACAGGCCAAGAGTCTGGGGATCACTGGTTTCGTAGTCGATTGGTATGGCGATCGCGAACCCTTCATCGACAAAAGCTACTCCTTGCTGCAATCGATTGCCGCCGAACAAAACTTCAACGTCGCCATGATGTACGACGAGACAGAGAAGGAAACCGAAGAAGCGACCGATGACGCTCTTGTTTCATTCGATACGTTCCACCAGAAATATCTTTCGGCCGATGCCACGGGCAGCCGCGCCTATCTCACCTATCAGGGCCGGCCGGTAATCTTCATCTTTCCCAAGGGTGCCCACACCGACTGGAACCGGGTGCGCGAAGAAACAAATAAATGGAGTTCTCCTCCCTTGCTGATTTACGAATACCGCCAGACTCCCTACGCCGCCGCCTTTGACGGCTTCTATGCCTGGGTAAATCCGGGCAAGAAAGGCTGGGCCGCCGGACGGCAGCAACTGGGGCGAGGACTACCTGCGTGATTTCTACCAGACGATGCGCACGAAATATCCCGACAAGATCGCCGTCGGCGCGGCTTGGGCAGGGTTCGATGACAGAAAGGCCTCGTGGAGTCTGAACCGTTTCATGTCTCAGCGCTGCGGACAAACCCTCGCATCGACCATGAAAATTCCGTCCGAGTATTACCCGGCTGACGATCCTCTGCCATTTTTGGTGGTCGCTACCTGGAACGACTACGAAGAGGGAACCGCGATCGAGCGCGGCTCAGCAAAATGTGAATCTGGCTCGATGCCTTCCCGATAAGAAGCATTCTCTTTCTTAAGCGGCTGGATACATCCGCTCGCGTCCCCGGACCTCGACCGGCTCCTCCGAATGCCCACTATTCGCGCCATACATCTGGTCGGCCTGATACACGCGGTTAATAATCGACAGCGGGCGTGCCCTCACCTCGTCATAGACTCTACCCAGATACTCCCCCATTATTCCAAGGCAAAGCAGGGGGATGCTGCTCATCAGGAAGATGGTCGCGAACAGGCTATAGAACATTCCATTACTCCGCGAAACAGCAGCGGCCACGCCGAATCCGAACGCCGCCAGAAAAGAAGCTCCCGCCAGAACGAACGTCATCCGCAAAGGCTTGTAGCTGAAGCTGCAGATGGCATCCATCGCATACTTGATGCGGCTGACGAAGCTGAGCTTGCCATCGCCGCCAACGCGGTCTTGCCGGTCGTAATAGATAATCGCATTGCGGTACCCAACCCAGGCGCGCAAGCCGGGAAGATACCGGTTCCCTTCGCGCAGATTGTTCAGCGAGTCAAGAACCTGCCGGTCAAGCAGCCCAAAAATCCCGGCGTTAAGCGGGATCGGATAGTCAGAGATCGCGCCCAGCACCCGATAGAACAACGGAAAGAGTAGCGCGAGTGCTTTGCGGCTCTCCTGCCGGCTCCTTCGTACGGCCGTCACCACCTGTGCTCCATCTCGCCAGGCTGCAACCATCTTCGGAACCACGTCAGGTGGATCCTGAAGGTCGCCATCCATCAGAACAATGGCATCCCCACGCGCCGTTTGCAGGCCAGCGTTGAGCGCTCCCATATGTCCCCAGTTACGCGACAACTCGACAACCACCACATGCGGATCTTCGGATTGCAACTGCCGTAGCAACTCCAGCGAGGAATCCTTCGATCCGTCATTGACGTACACGACTTCCCAGCTGTCGTCAATTTCGTTCATCGCGCTGCTGACGGCGCTGTGAAGCAGATGGATGATTTCCTCTTCGTTGTAGATGGGAATGACAACCGAGATCATGCGTGGGCTCCTGGGCGGCCGATAATTAATGGGGGAGTAAGTTTGTTGCACCAGCTCTTACCGTCTTTGCCATTAACGTCATGGCGTTTCACCTTGTAAAATCCGTACCTTCCACTTCGATTCCGTCGGACTCAGCACCGCAACGTACCGTCCATGAAAGTGCTGCGATCCCAACGACTGGTCTTCTTTTCTCACATCCACGTCATACTCGACGTCGTCCAAAAGCTGGATGGATAAGCCTTCTGGCGAATAAAACACAACTTTGATGTCATGCGACTTCGGTTGGTAGCTTGTGCGGATGCCAATGTTTTTCTGTTCGCGAATCGTATCCGCCAGCTTCTCTTTCGCCTGCCCGACGAAATATCCCTCGAGCAAGTCGGGCCGATTCTCCGTCATCGCCGTATCCATCGTTTTCCATGCCAGAAGGTAGTCTCGAACCACGGACGACTGCGTCTGCGCCTCCACCGGCCGTGGGCCCACTGAATCCATGGGCGCGACGCGGACGTTTGGCTGTGTATCCGCCGAAAGAAACAACGTAGCAAGCAGTGCACCGCCCATCAGGAATGCTGTCAAAAGCCGTCGCGTCGTCATCGGCCACTCCAGCGAATCTCGTTGCCTAACACAACTCCTGCGGCCGCGGAGATTACCGCTCCCTGCTGCGCCGGAAGCTCGGTTTGCGCCACGCCCCGCTTCAGCGGCACATCCACCGTGGATTGATGGCCGGCATAATTTTCCGTGAAGGTGACAATCGTCCCGTCCGGAACCGGGTTTCCATTGCAGTCGCGAACTGGTTCGGTCTGCAGCGCCACCCTTTCTCCCTTGGAGGGGTGGGCCGACATCCGTATTGCGCAAGGTTCACCGGGAACCTGCTGAATGACCCGGTCTTCGTGGACGCCTACCAAAGTGGCCTCGAAGCGTGCCGGGCCGGCCTTGGCTGCGGAATTCATCTTTACCCATGCGGCGCCATTCTGGCTGGTCGCCGAGCGTGATTGCGTGTCACCACTCGCATCCGACAACTTGAATGCAACTTCCTGTGGTTGAAGGATCAGATTGCCGAATACATCAAAGATGTAGGCGACGCCGCTGATCCCATTCGACAGGTTGACGGGTAGCCGCGACGGCTTCGCCAGGAAACTCACAGAGGAGGGCTTTCGTGAAGCAACCACCGCGAATTGCGTCGTTTGCGCCGAAGATCCCGTCGTCAGCACCGCAATATATTGGCCAGCATTGTGCAAGTCATCGACGCCAAATGGAATGGGGTCGCCCAGCTTGACCTTGCGCTGAATCGCGTCGCCCGGTCCGACGATATATAAAGTGCCTTCACCGGAACCGCTGGTAGGCACGGAGAACTGCGTACCTGCCTCGACAGTTTTGGGAAACCGTAATTCCGATTCGGATGACTGGGCCACTGCCGCCTGTATCATCAGCACCATGACCGCACACAAAAATGGGATCCCCGGCTTCATTGTGGCCGGCTCGAGATGTAGCTCGTCGCTATGGTGCGGTAAGTTTTGGCCTTCGCCGACACATCGGCAGGAAGCGAAATTGTGAACGGAACCGGCGTCTGCGGCAGCAACGCGCGGCTTGGGTACTGGTCCGCGACCCAAACAATCTGCCCGCTTCCGTCATAGAAAGTGGCGATGACGTGCGCGACGTTTACCACCTGTCCACTTTGATTCACTAGTTGCCCAGTTAGAGAAGAGTCCGGGACGGGATTGAGCTTCTGGGATTCAATCCCGATCACCGGGTCGGCTGACGCAGGTACCAGGTTCGATGACGGCTGCATGCGAACGCTATCAACCTGCGACATTCGGACGTTGCGGAAGTCAATTCGGAACGGAGTTACCTGCTTGGGCAGGAGGATGTGCGACATCTTGTCGAAGCTGTCCTCAGTCGCAATCGCTGCGCCCTTCCCGTCCAGCAAACTCGCTTTCACAGTTACAAACGCCGGCACGACATCTTCATTGAGAACTTCTCCCATGATGATGACCTCGCCCGCACGATCCACCGGATGCATGGCAACAATTCGTACATGAGGAGCCTCAACATCCTGCGCTCCCCAGTCATCCGCCGACCCTCGATAAATCACATCCCATCGCAGGTAATTCACTGGGATCACCTGCGGAGGCACCCGTGCTTCTTTTACGAGGGGCCACGAGACTTGCCATCGGTTGCCATTTTTCAGAACCTTCAAGTCGCGCGTGTCTTCGAAACTTCCGACAACGGACGCCCACAGCATATGAGCTCTGATCTGTGCCTGGTCAGACGTCGACCGTAGCGATTGCGTGTCAAACTGATTCAGCGACGCATAGCTTCGCAGGCTGCCATAAGAGCCCGTCAAATCACGCATGAAGTCCGATTCGCTGAACTCGCCTTTATTGCCGAGCAGTTCATAAGCAGAATGCCAATCCCGTCGCGCAATCTGCTGCAGCAGATTGTCCACCGCAGCCTGCGGAGACGAAGCCGACACCATGAATCTCGCGTGCGGTTCCGCTACTCCGGATCCAGATTGGTTTGGCCACATTAATCCCATAACAACGAAAACCAACGTGGCGACCGCAAGCACCACGGCAAGGAGCGTACCTTTGTTGCGAGACCCCGCGTTCCCCTCATCCACACTCATGAAATCGATCTCCCCATCACCAGATCGCGCCGCTCCTCCTCAATTTCGGACGGTGGGACGATTTTCTCTTCTTCCCTCCGCCGGTTCGGAATCAGAACTAGCCCCATCGCCAGAATGCTGCTTCCAATCGGCAAAATGCCCCACAGGATCCCCTCCCATCGCTCAGGGCGCTGCGGCGAATCGATCGGCGTAGCGGGCGGGACATCATCCTTCCCCCAAACCGCGATCGTGTGATCCTGCAGATCGTCCACCCGCCTCCAGCCCGAAAAGACAAGCAGTGGTTCGTAATAAGGATCCCGAACGAACACCCATTTCAAGCCGTATCGATCGGCATGTTGCAGCACCGCGCTCAACGCATCGATGCCCGACTTCCCGAAATACTTTGAGCTCGTCAACGCGCCTGCGCCGTGTTCAGTCAATTCCGGTAGCAGACGTCCGGAGTTCCATTCGCCGTCCACACTGCTCGCATCTGTTAGTACCGCCAAACGCGCGATCTTATTGCCGAAACCGAGAGTTACGTATCGGTACCGGTCATGTCCGTCGCGATTCAACCATGTCGCAACCGAATCAACCTGAAACGATTCCGCCTCGGCGGGCCTGTACTCGCCCCAACCCACTGCCGCTGCGCAAGTCAATCCACCTGCGACGACGACCGCTGCTAGCGAACGCCAACGGGCTTTATCGATCAACTTCTCCACAAATAGACCCACAAATGGCACAGCAAGCAACGTAGCCCAGTAGGTAAAACGCTCCATCGTCAAAACTTCATAAGCGCGCCCCAGCAGCAGCCTCGAGATCGGAGTAGTTGCACCCAGCCCCAGTAGCATCGCCACCCAGAAGCCGATCAAGAGTGGCCGAAGACGGGGTGTAGAAGAGCCACGCAGAAAAATAAACGGGAACAGCAGAACCAGGGCGCCATACGGGACGAGAAAATAGTTGATCCCAAACTCGGGACTCAGAAAATAGTTTGCGCGGCTGGGATGCGGAATTGGAACCTGCGTGACCGGATACTTGATAAGAGCAATCCAGAATGGCAGAAGCACTACCGCAATCATCGTTCCGACCAAAGCGGTCACGAAGATTGTCCTGAAGATGAACCCGCTTCCAACCGACCGGTGACTCTGACGAAGATCGTAGATCGCCAGTGCCAGTACTGGCAGCGCAAACAGAAATGATCCGAACAGAAGTGTCGCGTGGTGGGCTGCTGCCGCCGCCGTTGCCAAAGCGACCCCTTTAAGCAGCGATCGCCAGTTGTTCCCTCGAACCCATTCGTAAATGTACGGCAGAGCGTTCAGGTACAGCGGCGCGGCAAAAGTTGTTCCCAACTGTCCAGCCGAATACACCAGAAAAGTTTCGGAGCCCAGCAATACGCTGGCCAACGCTGCGTACGAGGCGGCGCGGCGATCCACCCACAATAAAGAGAACCGGTAAACGCCGAGCGCCAGCAGCAATATCCCGATGAACTGCACGAGCATGTAGCCCATGTCCAACCCGGTCAAACGGGAAACCACGGCGATCCACTGCTGAGGCAGAGGAGGATACGTTGTCTGCGAAAAACCGGCATACCACTTCGGGTTCCATGGATCAAACCAGTGCTGCGCGTAATGCGACGCAAAAAAAATGTGGAAATTCGTGTCGTACGACCTCAAAGGAAGCTTCATCAGCATCAGAGGCGCGTGAATCAGAAAAGCCACAAGAAAGGTCAGGCTGAGTGGAATTGGACGAGCGGCACGATCGATGTACTCAACCCTCTGCACAGGTTCCTCCGGTCAGCACCTTGGAGTGCGCTTTGCGCAGCTTGGTTGCTTCGCTTCACCGCGATCCACCATGCTTTGGCAGGACAACCGGTTATGGTCGCTCAGCCAACATCTGGAGGGGGTTCCGAATCGAAGTATCGCAATCTCAGCCAGAACTGTGGCGGAGGCAGATTGAATTCCCGAATCTCATATTTCAAAGCCGTAACGGCGCTGTCGCTTGTTTTCGCAACGTGCGGGGCGAGTCTCGCCCAAACCTACAAAGTGAATTCGGGAACTCCGGATCAGCAACCGCAAGATCAGCAACAAAAGGACAACGGCAAGGGCAATCAGCCGCAAAAAAATGCGCAGCCGCAGTCTGGTCAGAAATCGCTTGGTTGGGGATCGAATATCCAGAACGCACGCCTGGCTCGCGCCGCTGAAGCTGCACTCAAGAGCGGTAAGTACAACGAGGCTGTCGACTATGCACAGCGCGCAGTGCAGGGCGCTCCCGGCGACTCCCAATTGTGGTTCCTGCTCGGCTATGTAGCCCGACTCGCAGGCAAAACCCAAGTCTCTATTGACGCCTACGACCACGGTCTTCGCATCAATCCTTCTTCTCTCGAAGGACAGTCCGGTCTAGCTCAGACCTACGCACGCATGGGTCGTAGGGACGATGCGGAAAAGATACTCGTCCGTGTTCTCGCCGCCGATCCCCGCCGCGTCGGCGACATGCAGTTGCTGGGCGAAATCCAACTCCAGTCCGGTGACTACGAGGCATCGCTCAAGTCTTTGCAACGGGCCGAGCAACAACGTCCTGAAGCGCGCTCGGAACTGTTGCTCGCGCTCACCCACGAGCGGCTCAACCAATTCAAGGAAGCCGAGCGTTACCTGGAATTGGCAAAACACCGTTCGCCGGGAAATCCCGAAGTGATGCGCGCCCTCTCGGCGTTTTATCGCGAGACCGGAAATTACTCTGCTGCCATCGCGGCTCTAAAGTCGATTCAAAATCCCACGCCCTCCATTAAAGCGGAGCTCGCCTTCAC
This sequence comes from uncultured Acidobacteriaceae bacterium, assembly GCA_963822545.1. Taxonomy (GTDB): domain Bacteria; phylum Acidobacteriota; class Terriglobia; order Terriglobales; family Acidobacteriaceae; genus Acidiflorens. The sequence continues at coordinate 920,373 of CAWGIB010000002.1, read as the reverse complement.
CTACCAACTCGCGGGACGGCGCGAGGAAGCTGCAAAGCTCTATGTTCAGGCCGCCAATGCCGCTCCCGGCGATGTGAACCTGCAGTTGTCAGCCGCTCAAGCTGATATGAGTACGGGAGAAATTGAGGCCGCTAAAACCTTTCTCGACCGTGCCCAAAAACTCGATGCGAAACACTATCGTCTGCATGCAATCCTCGGTGAAATTGCAAAGCTGGAAGAACGCAATGAGGATGCGGCCAAAGAATACGCCACCGCCATCGCCAGTCTGCCCGAGGCTCCCCCTGAGGGACTGCTCTATCCCATCCAGCTTCATTTGAATCTCGTTCAGATCTATGACCGTTTACAGAATGAGGCTTCCGCTAAAAACGAGCTGGCGATTGCTCAGTCACAAATTGGTCAAATGAATCCGGCCGGTAAGAATCGCGAGGATTTCCTCCGCCTGCGCGCCCAGATCAAGTTGTACGCCGGTGATAACGACGGTGCGTTGCAAGACGTACACGAAGCTTTGGCGCTCGACCCCAAAGATCCTAACGCTCTCCAACTGAACGGTGATTTGCTCGTCAAAATGGGGAAGGGCGAAGAGGCAGTCGAGCTGTACAAGAAAATTCTTGCGATGGATGCCGACAACGAGCTGGCTCTTACTTCGCTCGGCTCCGTATCCCGAGGACTCGGACACGACAAAGAAGCGGAGAAATACCTCCAGCGTCTCGCCACCGCTCATCCCAAGTTTTATGTTGCCCATCTTTCCCTCGGCGATTTGTATACGTCCCGCCACGACTTCGCCAAGGCAGATGCCGAGTATCAAAGAGCTCATGAGCTTGCTCCGCGAAACAGCCTCATCATTGCCGGTGGCATGAACGCCGCCATCGAGGCCCACCAATTCAACCTGGCAGGAGAATGGTTAGCCCGGGCTTCGGCCGAAATGCAGCAGGATCCGCTCGTCATGCGCGAAACAGAGCGCTACCTGTCCTGGACTGGGAAGTACCAGGAATCCGCCGATGTGGGACGGGAAGCGATCAAGAAGCTCCCCCACGACCGCGACGTGGTCGTTTATCTGGGCTACGACTTGCTGCACCTGGAAAAATACGATGATCTCTTGCAGCTCGCGACCCAGTACGAACAGATTCTTCCCAAGGAACCGGATCTGCCGCTGCTTGAGGGTTACGTCTACAAACACAACGGCGATCTCGACCAGGCGCAGGCGGCATTCACACGCGCCATCGATCGTGGCCCTGCAGTTGCCACTGCCTATGTGAATCGCGGATTCGTCCTGCATGACCGTCGCAAAGGACCTGCCGCAGCCGATGATTTCAATGTCGCGCTGAGGATTGAGCCGAAGAATGGAGAGGCTCACCTTGGCTTGGCCTATGCCGACCTCGACATGCATCGTCCGCGGCCAGCACTCGAAAATGCCAAGCTTGCCGAAAAAGAACTCGGCGACTCGACGGCGCTTCACCTGATTCGCGCCACCGCCTATGGCGATCAGGGAATGTTGAAACGAGCCGCTGCGGAATATCGCATCGCGATCAAGAGTTCTCCTAACGATGCAAACCTCCACATCGCGCTCGCCAACACACTCTATGACGAGCACGAATTTCAGGACGCGGTCAACGAACTCCAAACGGCTGAGAAGTTAGCCCCCCCCATGGCTTGATGTACGCACAACTGGCGCGTGGCTATGCGCAGCTTGGTGATCGCAACCGCACCATGCAGTACATCCAGCTTGCAGAGAAGGAAGGTCCGAGCAGCGTCTATATCTCAACCGGAGAGGCGCTCAGCATCCTCGGAGAGGAGAAGGCCGCATTGGCTCGATTCGAGCGCGCACTCTCCGCCCCCGATAGCGACCGTGTCGAAGTACGCCTCGCGATTGCGAAATTAATGATCGCCAAGGGCGAGACTGACGACACTCGCCGGCAGGTTACGCTCGCATTGATGGAAGCCGCCGCCGGTCGCACCGCGCCCCGACCGCCCTCGAGTTGTTGCGAGCGGCCGACGTTTTCCTCGGTATGCACGATTACCAACTGGCCCAGACGTACTTCCAGCGCGCGCTCGCCGCAGGCGCACCTGAAACTGACGTCCGCATCGGCTTGGCCAATACCTATCTCGCTTTGGGCGATACGCCGAGAGCGGAAGCACAGCTCAATCTCGTCAGCCAGGGGTTGGGAAGCGAGGAGCCGAGCTATCAATATCTGATTGCTCGAGCCAGTGCCTATCGCCAGCGCCGCCAGAACGCGCAAGCTCTTACCGCCTTTGCCCAGGCCGCCGAAGCTGCCGGTAAAAATCTCGCTGCCGATACCGAGATGTTACGGGCGGGTGCCGACGAAGGCCTCCGCATCAATCACACGGTGAGCTTTCTTTCTGACTACTCGCTCTCTCCCATCTTCGAAGACACGACCGTCTACGCCCTTGACGCCCAACTCGCTTTCGCGGGTGCCGGCACCTTGCCTCCCCGCGCTCCTCGTTTCAAAACCAGTGGACCGAGGCATACCACCTGCACATTCAAGGCATGCCCGACGCTGGCGGATTCTTCCAGGCCCGCAACGCGCCCGGTACCATCTCCCTGCCTAGCGCCAATTCCATCGTCAACCGCGACACCTGGGATTATTCCTTTAATTTCGCTATAAATCCCTCGTTCCGTCTCGGTGACAACGTCTTCAATTTCAGCACCGGCATTCAGCAAACCGTTCGCCGTGACAACGAAGACCCGCACGACATGAACCAGAACCTCTTCCGCCAATTCGTCTACATGCAGACGAGCTCATTCTTCAACTGGGTGTCCGTGCGTGGGTTCGCCCGTTGGGAAGCGGATCCTTTTACGCTCAGTCATCAACATTCCCATGATTCGCCGGGTCACTCGAATTCCGCGTTGGCCGGCCCTGGGCCGAAACCGCTTTCATTTTGGATGGGGGGCGCGCGACGAACAGTTCAACCCAATCATTCGCGAGTTCTACTACACCTCTACCTACGGGGGACTTGAACATACCTTTGGAGACAGCATCCATGTCCGCGCGGTCGGCAAATATCTGCGCTCTTGGCGCGTCGAGCAGGCGTTCTTCGCTGTTGCCCAGGCATTAATTCCAGCCGGCAGCGTGGAGTATAACCCCGCCCGCAGCAACTGGAGCTTCCAGGTCAACGCCGCCTACTCACGAAACATGGGTTCCACGCTTCGACGCGGTCCAAAGCGGCTTTGCTGTTTCCTATGCCTTGCCGATCAGCCGAAAGTTTGAAGAGAATGGACATGAACTTGCCCTCCGCTATCCCATTCGTTTCTCCGCTGGATTACAACAGCAAAGCTTCTTTAATCTTTCAGCCGGAAACAATCAGCAGTTCCGGCCATATATCCAGCTCAGCATTTTTTAGAACCAAGAATTGGGCCGAATGAAAATTTGTCTTGTTACTGCTTTTCCTCCGAGCGGCCGTCAGCTGAACGAATACGGCTTTCACCTCGCGCGCGAACTTCAACGCAACCCTCTCGTCAATCTCACGATTCTTGGGGACAAGCTCACTTCCTACGAGTGGAGCACCGATGAGAACGGCAAACCGATCAGCGCCGATCAACAATCTGAACTTGAGGGCTACCACGTTGTCCGCTGCTGGGATACCAATACAATCCTCACCCCACTTCAAATCGCAAGAGCTGTGCATCAAGCGAAGCCCGACGTCGTCTGGTTCAACCTCGTCTACTCTTCCTTTGCGACGCCCGACCACCCAATCGACGCCTTTGCTGGTTTGTGCACTCCGGCTCTGATGCGCGCCATGGGTTACTTCACCCACGTAACTCTGCATCACATTTTGGAACATGTCGACTTCGGTGACGCAGGGGTTAAGCAGGAAGGCTCTATCGCCTCGGAAGCAACCTCGCCACCCGTATGCTCCTGAGCGCCAATTCCATTTCCGTTTTGCTCTCCGGATATCGGCGTACCCTCAGCAAGAAATACCGCTCAGAATGTCCTCCTCGGAACGCACGGTACGTTCGCAGCCTGTCCCAGCCCGCCCGATTTTTCCTTGCGCGGAAATCCCGACCAGCGGCTTCTTGCGATCGGCCACTGGGGCACATACAAACACCTGGAAACTCTGATGGAAGCTTTCCCGGCGGTTCTGCGAAGAGTGCCCAACGCCCGCCTCATCATCGGCGGAGCCAATCATCACACGATGCCCGGCTACTGGGAGTCCATCCGCGACAAGTATGGAGCCAATCCTCGCATCGAATTCCGCGGTTATGTTCCCGAAGAGGCTGTGCCCGATCTTTTCAGAAGCGCCAGCATCGTCGTGCTTCCCTACGATTCAGCCACCGGCTCGAGCGGCCCCGCCCATCAGGCCTGCGAGTACGGCGTGCCCATCGTTCCCGCTCACCTCGGCGATTTCCGCGATATGGCCGCCGATGAAGACATGTCGATCAGTTTCTACAAGACCGGCGATCCCGTGGATCTCGCAGCGCAGTTGATTGGACTACTCGAATCACCGCAGGATCAGCGACGCGCTGCTGAACAAAACTTTTCCGCAGCCATCCGCATGACGATGCCCCACGTTGTCCGTCACTATCTTCGCTGGTTTGAACTCGGAAGGCGTAAGCAGAACTTCGGTTCTTCCGCCAGCAACCGGTTCGCTCGTTTGAGCCGCCGTCGCGGTTCTTTGCGATCCGCGCTCCACGGACTTCCCCCCAATGCTTCCTCGCAGTCACGACCTATATTGTCGACCGAAAATGAAGATGAGGAAGTGGCTCCCTGAACCGGCGCCACTTCCTTCGCTTTACCCGCTATGTTCTCGACTACGTTCTTACCAGGTTGTCAGAGACTCCCGATCTGAATACTCGTCCAGCACCACGCCCGGAACCGTAGAGTCCAACTGGTGCTGCACTTGCCAGCACCGTCCCCCACGCCGGTTTGGTGATCGTCGACCACGACACTCCGCCTAAATACGCCGTCTGGCCGTCGATCGTAAGCGTGCCAAATCGCAACGAAGTATTCTTATCGGTTGTCGGCCCGAATGTTTCAGGAATCTCCTGGTACCCGCTGGATGTTACCCGCTCCAGGAAGTACGTGGCATGATGCCATTTTCCAGTCGCAAAGCGGCATGGGATCCCCGAATGCACCCATGTCAGATTGTACTTCGATGGCAGCCAGAAGTCCCACTCATTAATTGGTAGTTGCACTGTGACCCGAACATAAACTCGCGCACGCCATCGGAAAACGGAACGGCTTGAAACAGGTCAAACTCAAACGCCTGCACCGCGTTTGTTTCCGTTTTATTCGGAATATAGAACCAGAAGTCCCACAAGAAATTGGTTTGTTCGGAAATCTGCGTTGGATTGTCGTTGTACTTCCAGTAGAACAGGCTATCGTCGTAAGCGCACTCGCTGTTCAGCACGAAGTGTAGTCCGTTTTCGGAAGCATTCTGCGTATTCGGATCAGACGCGCTAAGAAAACTTCCCAGACTGCCGCTGTTGCACTTTCCGCCGACCCCAGGATTGTTATCCACCGTCCACTGGTTGTTATCGATGCCTGAGATCCGCATCGCATTAACCGGCGGCGTCGGGGCGGAAAATCCCGTGACGTTGATTTGATAGGTAGCCGTGCTCAGATTGCTCTGCGCATCCCATGCTTTCACATACAACGTGTGCGCTCCCGCGGGAAGCGTGATCCATGCGTCCGTAGTCGTACTGAAATTTCGATAGACGTTCTGGTTGTCGACATACACCACATATCCCGTAATCGGATCGAGATCCTCAGCTGTCGCCTGCACGTGAATGGGCGAACTCAAATTCGTAGTGCCGCTTTGCGAGAGCCCCGGCGATTGCAGCGTTTCAGCCGTAACTTCTGCCTGCGCCACCACTACGCCAATACCAAGTATCACCACAAATAACAAGGGCAATGAAGATAAGAAGTTATGAATGCGCTCCCAGTTAGATCCGTCCACCAACGAACGGTTCGCTACGGAATTCTTGGATTGCAAAATTGACCTCCGGGGAACCCGGCGTCCCCGTTTCCTGGGAGGAAAGCGGTTTCACATGGGGCGCTGCATTTCTGCAAAAACTTATGTCTGCAAACTACAGTGATCCCTGTAGGGAGGCAATATTTCAAACGTGAATGCTACTTTCGATTCCGCGATGGGTAGGATACCCGGCCGACTTAAACAAGGAATTCGCTTTGTAGATGATCAGCCGGAGAAGATATCCAAAACCTTATATTAAGAGTTACGGCTGCGGTGGAGTTTGCTCTGTCGGCGACGGGTTAGACGGAACTGGCGTTCCGTCGCGGCGTTTCAGCTGAATGAGCCCTCGATTCTGCCGGTGCCGCGCTTCGTTCTTCGCTTTTATTACATTGGAAACCTGTCCATCGCTTTCATCCGCAACAGCCGCAAGTCTCATACCCTCCGCTCCAGGACGCGAAGCTATGCCCACTCGAGTACTTGCTCCTCCTGCACTGCGAGCCTGCCGGTAAAAGTCCTGCGCGCTTTCTATGTCCCCATTCATCTCCGCGACATAGCCCTGGTTGTTCAGTGAGAAAGCGTTATCGGGAGCAAGCTTGTACGCCTTTGCGAAATCCTCCTGCGCCGTCCGCCAGTCGTTACGATTGAGTGCCGAAACACCGCGGAGATTGAGTAGCGCCACTTGGGCATCGTCGCTCGTCAGGTCTCTCATGCGCTTGCGCAGTCGCGCGGCGCTCGACTGAGCCATCTGACTCAGCGGTTTCCCTCTCCATGACCGGTTCATGGTGCACGACTACTGGTTCTTCATTGTGAGCGGCGGCGGCCGAAAGGTAATACCTCGAAGCTTCGTTGTATTCTCCTCCTCCGCCTCCCGTGCTACTCCCATATTGTTCAATGTAAAAGCGTTCCTCGGATCGAGAGCCAGGGTTTGCTGCAAAAGCTTATCGGCTTCCCGTACGCGGCCTTCGGCCAACAGCCCGACCGCTCTCACGTTCGAGCGGTTCACCTGCATGGGGACATCGTGAACCGTTCCAATCGCCGCTTCCAAAGATTCACCTTTTAACTTCTTGGAACTGGCCTGATCGATCCGCGCCTCGGTGGGCTCGGAAACCGACATTGAGTAAAAAGTCTGCGCTCGTTGACCTGCCCATCCAGCTCGCGATGTAGCCGAGGTTGTTCAACGTGAATGGATCTCCTGGATCGTACAAGTACGCCTTATAAACGACAGCCTTCGCCTTGTTGAACTGATGCTTGTTGACCGCTTCCACTCCCTCGCGGTTCAGGCGCTGCACGGGCATCAACTGGCTGCGCTTCGGAATGTTGATCTTCAGGTCTTTCGCGTGTGCCAACGCGGAAAGGCTGATCACGGCAGTCAGGCACGCAGCAAACTGAATTCTCTTCCAGACAGGCATCGTTTATACCCTCACAAAAATCTCGCGAATACTTCGATGCCTGCCGCACCCCAGATGCTGCCCGTTCCTTACCGATTTACCCGACCTTTTCTGGGCCACCGGAACCCTGTTTTCGAGCATCCAAATGGCTGCTCAGGTGGAGGTGTACTTGAACTCGTCTTTTGGCTGCTGTAGCATTTTTCGGAGACTTCGTATTCGCCCAGGTGGCGCCTCCAGCCGCCCCTTGACCTCCTTTCCTTGAACCGGTGCATAAGCCCCAACACCACCTCGAGCACAATTCCTCTCAACGATCCAAGCATCGCGCCCTTTGGCAGATCTTCCCCCGCAGCCCAAGGGAAGAGCCGCGCTCCTTGGGAGGTCGATTCGCATTTTCGAGCCTGGTTCGCGATCGCCTCATCTTGGATGTGTTTCAGGCGGATAGGACACCGCAGTTCTCTTTCCGATGAAAGAACTCACGTCTTTCGGCAGGGCAAAGAAGGTACGCTCGACGAACTGAAGAACGGCGAGCGCGCTTACGTCGACACGACTCTCGACGGGAAAGACGTTTTCGCACGCAATATTGGTGTCATACAGGACACATCCCAGCGGCCAAGGGAACGGTCAACTTCTTGGCTTCGATCCCTCTCGCGGAGAGCTGACTTTACGCGACACCCTGTCTCCCACGACCCGTCAAGATGCATCTCGCGCCCAATGCCGTGATCAAGCGTGGAGACCAGCCCGGTACGGTTGCCGATCTACAGCCTGGCGCCCTTGTGAAACTTGAGTTCTTCCCCGGCGCCGAACGTGAGGCTATGGTGCGGGAAGTTTCTCTGTTCTTGCGGCCCCCGGCGCTCACTCAGTATTTGCCGGGCGCGTCGCCCATCTCGATCTCCATCGCGGACTGCTTGTCATCGAAGATCCGCGCGATAACATCAGTTACGAAGTCCATGTCGATTCCACCAACCGCAAGCTCACTCGCGACATTCAAGAAGGAGCTGACGTCAGCGTGGAAGCAAGCTTCGTTGGCAGCCGTTACGAAGCTCGCTCCGTGACCGTAAATGCCGCGTCCTCAACCCAGGACCAAAAATAAGCAAGGAAACAAACTTAAGAGCAAAATTTGATGACTGTATTTTTACCAGTAAAAAAAATTTCGCTATTCTTTAGGCCGCTGCCTCTGCACGCTCGCACTGCCCACGCTAGCAGCCCATGCCCAACCAGCGCCCCATGCTTCGCCGCAGGCAGTGAATCCAATCAATCACATCATCTTCCTCGCCCAGGAGAACCGGTCATTCGACCATTATTTTGGCTCGTTGCGCGAGTACTGGGCGCAAAATGGATATTTTGACCAATACGTCGACGGCTTGCCTCAATTCAAATCCGACCTCAGGTATTCCTCCACTCTATTCTCCTCCGCCAAACCGATTGCCGGGATGCGATCCTGGGTTTCCGCCGCCCAGCGATTGCACAATCGATAGCAATAGTCCAAACATCGCTTCCTTCAAAGTACTGACGCAGTGCACCGAGAACACAAGCCCGTCCTGGAATGAAGATCAAGTAGATTGGGCACTCAATGATCCAACTGGCCTGTTCCCTGCCTTGTTGAACGGGTTCGTTTACACCGCGGCCCACGATGCGCGTGCACTTAATTATTTCGACACAGACGGCATCCGAGCGATGGGCTACCACAACGGCAGCGACCTCAATTACTACTATTTCATGGCCTCGAACTTCGCGACTTCCGACCGCTGGTTCAGCCCCGTGATGAGCCGCACTCATCCCAATCGTGAATATCTGATTGCCGCGACCTCCAGAGGAACGGTCTACCCTCCCCGGGACAGACAAAAGAGACAGTGAGCCTCTCACCGCGCCGACAATTTTTCAGGAACTCCAAGGCCGCCAATATCAGTTGGAAAATTTACGTGAATCCGACAACACCGGTTGCACCGGACCTCCCTATACTGCTGCCTGCCTGCTACAGACAAGCTACGTAAAATATTTTCTATGGGGTCAATCTATCCCGCAGAACTATCCAAACAATATTGAGACGATCGGCATCCCCAATTCCGATTTCGATAATGACCTGGCGAATGGAACGCTCCCGCAAGTCGCGCAAATCAAACTGCGAGCGATGCCGGCTTGGACGAGCATCCCAGCACTTCAGATTCGATTCCGAGTGAGATTCAACCTGGAGCCGCTTACGTCGCCTCCATTATTAATTCTTTGATGACCAGCAGTTCGTGGAAGGACTCGGCCTTCATCCTGACCTGCTGTAGAGCCCGGTGGCTTATTTGAGCACGTTTCACCGCAGAAGACGGTTCTTCCGGACGCGATCCAGCCTGAGAGGATTCCTGAAAGGCGATATCTGTAAGAACGGAACCACCGGGCCGACCTGCAAGTTCAAGTACACCAGCTACCGCGTGCCCTTGATCGTGGTCTCCCGTTCACTAAGAAAAATTATGTCTCACATACAGTAAGCAGGTTGTTCCGCAATCCTGAAGATGATCGAGAGCCGTTTCGGATTAGCCCCGCTCACGAAACGCGACGCGGCCCAAATGGATATGAGTGAGTTTTTCGACTTCCAAAATCCACCTTGGCTGACGCCGCCCGTCCTCCCGCCCCAAACACCGGACATCCCTGCTATCTCAACAAGCTCCCTTGATCGAGTCTCAGAAAGTTGTGCGGGAGGACTTGGGATCTCACAGCACCACCAAAAACTCTTGTAGCTGTCCCACTAAGCTGCCCTTCCATTACAACCTCGGATAGCACACTGCCCACCCAATCTTTACCTCCGTGACTTCCATATGGGTAGCTGCTTCGTTCATCTGCTCGGCATATTCGTGCCCTTGTGGTGGAAGAAATCCTCCATAATTATTTAGCAGCAAATTGGGAGTTAGTATTGATGGCAGTGATGCTGGAACGAGCTTGACCTGAAAGTGCAGACATAAGCTCTTCCAGCTGCAAATCCCGCAGCGCTAGGGCATCTCTGCTCCGAGCAGGCTTCTCCTCAGGGCAGTGTCTCCATGTTGGCCAGTGAGTGAGAACAGACATACCGCCAGCACGAACAATACGGAGTTGGTGATGACCGTTACCGACAATACTCGCTTCAGTTCGGCAGTTCTCTCTGTGTCGAATCTCGCGAAATTGGCGTTCTCGGCAGTGGCCAGTGTAGACGAGATGGCCCGAATCTCGTCCATTACGTAGTCCTTGCCTTCATTTGTATCGACGAGCTTGAATGAGCGGAGGCGATATCCCTTTTGGCGTAAATTGATTGAGCTTTCCATCTCAACCTGTTTTGCTTTGGCCAAAGACTCCAGCCCCGACTCGAGCGATTTGCTCGCGCTGCATCCGATTGGAAAGTCCTGCACGAAGACTGGCGAAATTCCTTATCGATCCTGCCCTTCGCATCCGTGTAGGGTTGCAAGTAAGCGGGATCCCCCGTTAGCAGGAAACCGCGCTGAGCCTGTTTCCATATCGACCACATCTTTACGAAAACGACCTCGAGTTCGGCCTAAAATCGCGGAGCTTTAAAATGTGAGCGCAGCGATTGTCTGTACCCGATTTAAATGGTTGACGGCAAGATAACCGTTCCATGCAATGAACCTGAGTAGCGCTGGGACGCCGATTTGGAGCACAGCTTTTCGAAGCATTGTAATTTTGCCGTTCTTCACGTGATGTTCCATGGGGCCTCCGTCGTAATTCGACTGGCTTTGCAAATCTCCTTCACGATCAGAAGGCTGCCTTGCTGCCGTTGACCTGCCCCTCCGCTGACATGAGCAGGATAACCTTCATAGTGAAAAGCAAAGCATCTTCCGGTTTCTAGAAGTAAAGGACTACTTGATTCGCTGCCAGTAGACGAGTTGCCGCTCCGCTGACTCTTCCGAGGATCATAGGCCGACTCCGCAGAGGGACATGGTATCTCCTTTGGTGCCACCTATTCAAGACGAAGAGCAGTGTTATTAGTATAATTTTCCGGAACGCGATCGACAGTTCCTGGAATCAATGCGGGTTAAAAAGGCCAACTCTGCTTCAAACTTAGGGGAAATTGGGTTAACCACGTTATGAATACTTTACATCTAACTCCTTATTTCTCAAAGACCTGCGAAAATATCGGCCTAGGGGGAGAATTGTCTCGACACACGTCGCACTTTCCTGCACAATCTACGGCGTTGATCGGACGCTTCTTAATTTTGTCGCTGCGGTCCTTGGTGCTGCTGGAGGGTAGGCATGCATTGTGCAATGGCTTGGAATTAAACCAGCAGACCTGTGGGGGTTGCACTTGTCGTTAACGATTACCCCATTGGCTTTGGTAAACGTCAGCAGGAATGATCTCTTTTGCCGTCGAGCATAGGGCTATCTGTACCACAGCTTTTTCGTGACGAGAAAAGATTTAAAGAAATTGAGGCGAAGATTCCCTCCATCCTGATTGGTGGCGTCCCTGTTGTTGGGCCAATGGCCCAGATGTCCACCCCAACATTCACTCAAGGACTCTCTCACTGTGTCTCGACGAGCTGGGGAAGTTATTGGACGAGCATGGACCGGACCCAACAGAGGAGCAGGGTGCGAACGAGGATCATGCAGAGTACATCAGCAGAGTTTTCACGAGACACCGTGGGCAGACGAAGCTTTTCAGCGGATTAGATTCGAGATTTGCTGCGCGAGTAGCAACCATTCGCGATGAAATCGTGATCAGGAATGTCAGATTTGACCTTTAACAATTTCGATTGATAGTGCAGGCGGTGATTATCAGTGCCATCCCGATCAAATAATTAAAATTCGCACGCACTTGTGGACGCTAGCTGGAACGATGAAGGATTGAGCGCATCATGTCTAAGTATGAGTACCCACAAAGATCAGAAGGCTCTTGAGACTTGAACAGGGCATGGACGCGTATTCAAAGCTCCCAAAGAGAAAGCTGCGCAGGCCGTGAAGAAGAAGGTTTCCCGACCTTCTCGAACGAAGAAGCCGAAACCTTCGACGGGACTTCAAAGGGGACTTGCGTTTCCCGCCCCTGTCGGTAAGTGACGGCGATTCGTTGCTCCCCTATGCAAGTCGGCATAGGTGAGGCGACGGCCGGCAAGAATTTGGCCCATTGCAAGAGCGAAGCGATCAGCGTCATTCAGCGGGTTGTTCTTAGTCGCACGATTGTTGAAACGGAATACTTGTTGGTCCAGATAGCGAGTTAGATGAAAAGGCGCCTACAGCCACGTCAGTTTGCACAAACGTAGCGCTTCAAGAGCGACCAGAAATTCTCAAGGCTATTCGTGTGCACTTTGGCCCGTCATGCACAAAGCGCCGGGAGCTGAAGCAAGTCATAACCGATGGCGCAATCCGTGTAGATCGTAGAGCCGTACTTGAGCGCTGTTCAGACTGCGTTTGCAAAGTCTCGCGCTTTACGTCGGGAACCACATGAGCGCGAACTTGCCGCGCTTCACGGTCAAAAATTCCTTGGACGGCAGTCTTACCGCCATGCATCCGGCCCTCTTCCAGAGCCGCGCCTTGCGGTCCTTGTCATATTCTTTGGTGACTCCGCCGATGTAAGTCTCGTCCGCTTCCAGTTCCGTTCCGGGTCCGCCCATCTTGCGCGTAAAGCCAAACGAACGGTTGTGCAGAGCTTCACGAAGGCGCTGAAGCCATTTAAAGCCGTTGCCAACTTCTGCGTAACTCCCAGAGCGCGGTGAATCTCCATGCTGGAAATGCTCCCCATTCTTGCAGTTGACCAGCATCCAAAGCGCCGTCATCAGTTTATCCATGCCAAGCGCGGAATCCTCAAAGATCGTATTAACTTTGAACGTCAACTGGCGATTCCAGCCAAGCGGCAGAGCCACAGCTTGCGCGTCTTGATGAAATAACCTTGTCGGAATCACAGCGGGGGCAAGACGCCTTGCCATCAGGCCAGCGAAGCGAAACGGCATAGTCAAAGGCTCGTTGCGGATGGAGAAGTAAACAATGGCTTCTTGTAAGGTGCGTGGCTGCATGGAAAGAATATACGATGTTTGTTCGCGTGTGTCAAGTATATATTTACCGGCCTAAGTCTTTGACTTGAAAAAGACCGCTGGAGGGGGATAGACAAGCAAAGAATTGCCCTCAACTCCCAGAACAGCCAGAACGCTCACTTTCCTCCAAAGAAAAAGCCCACGGCGCGAGCCGCGGGCTTCGTGAATATGCCCACCAGCGCTTTTTTGGCAGCTTGTTCACGTAACACCGCTGTCCGTTGGTTGGCTGCACCGGAATGTTCGTCGGCGGAGTTGCCCCAGGGAACGTTGACGAAATAAAAAGAACTCCGTCATGTCAAACTGCGCTGCATCGCGTGCTGTCAAGTTCGGTATACCAAAGCGCGTCTCCACCAGTTTGAGCCACGCTGTAGTATCCGCAAACGTGTGCAGAGACGTAGTTCTTCTTGCTGTAGGGAGAGACGACGATCATAGGCACGCGATAGCCCGTGTAAGTCGGAGTGCTTCTCGGCAGCTTGATTAGGTTGTACCCTTGTTGCAGAATGTCGCCGGGCATCAGATCAATCAGCTTAATACCGTCAGGACTGACCGTGGGTTGCGGTGCCACGTCTGGATAGTCAAAGCCGCCAAACTCGTCATACGTAAAGATGAATGCCGGAGTCCTTCCATGAGGAGCTGTTCATCAGGGCAGTCATGAGCTCAAAACATACCTTGCTCCGAGCTGAATGTTCGCACCCGGAACTCCATCGTCCACACCGGGATGTTCGTCCAAGCCAGCGTTGTAGCCAGGCTCTATGTAGGAGACGGCTGGCAAAGTGCCATTATTGAGGTCGCTCAAGAAATCGTCACCCGGGACGATGTTGTTCGGGTACTTGGAGGCGGTAGTGAAGAAATTCGAGGCGGAATCCTACACCGGCTTTGCAGCGCGCGACAAATCCGTCACATCAACCTTCCAGCTGATACCGGCGGCCTGAAGCAGGTCAAAAATAGTCAGATTCGACAACGTGAGTGCCGGCGCATACGCATGTCCCGCGGATGTCGCCGCCAGAATGTAGAGGCGGTTCGGTTGCGGTTCGCAACCTATCCGGCGAATGCCAGGCGTCGGAAGTGCCAAAGTTGGGCGCCCTGGAAACAGTATGAACGGCAAGTGATCGCTTGTGTAATCGCTTTTAATGGCCCGGATGCCGTCGACGTCGTCGAACACCCAGGGCTCGAGCATCGTGGCCCGCTGTCCAGACATAGCCATCGAGCAGCGCAGTGCCCGACTCCGGACTTGCCCGGTTGAAGTCCGCGTGGCTTTCATTCCACGATGGACTCGGGTTTTCTTCACACAGGTAGAAACCGTCTCGAAGAAGTTATTTAGGAGCTGTCGGAATCGATGGTGCAATCGGCAGGCGGCGGGAAATGCCGGATCGCAGCCGGGATTTGTAGGCGCCGAAACCGAGCAGTGGCGGCGAACACGGCTGCTGCTCCAGACCAAACCCGGCGATCCATCGTCGGACTGGTCTGGAATTCCGTTGTTCGCCCAATATTGCCGCAGCTCACGAATGCAGTGTTCGAAGCGATAAGTATCCTGTGCCATGAAAATGATGTGATTAATGGCGGGATTGAGCGTCAGCCGTGACGCTTTGAGCCCCGCTTATCGTCACCGTACAAGTTGCGGTAGTACCCGTACACGCCCAGCTCCAACCGCCGAATGCGGACGCAGCCTCAGACGAGTGTGCTCCGGGAGCTTCAGTGAGCGTTCACTTGGCTGCCAGTTGAGAAATTTGCGCTGCACGTCCCTGGGCAACTGATGCCTGCCGGAGAACTCGTTACGGTTCCCGTCGCCGGAGCGGTTGCGGTGGTTGTTACCGTGATCGAGTAAGCATTCTGCTGAGCGAAAGAAGCACTCACGTTCTGGTTTGAACTCAGCGTGATGGTGCATGTCAGCGAACTACCGCTACACGCCCCGCCCCATCCTGGAAAACCGTTTTGGGTGGCGGTAAGCGTTACCTGAGTTCCGCTGGGAAAACATGCCGTGCAAGTGCCCGGACAATTAATACCTCCCGGACTACTGGTAACGGTTCCCAAGCCGCTTCCGGTGGTCGTAACGCGTAAGTTGAATTACATTTTCAACGGGGCTCAACGCCAACCCACGACACCCGATGGCAACGCAAAAAGCCAGAAAGCAAACAATCAACAGAGACAGACGAGTTCCAGACACGGCGCGCACTCTCCATGAAGACTTCCCAGAGCAAAACTTGGATGGCACGCGATGTTCATATGTTGTCCAGCCTTGCCCATCGCGGGATTTAGGTTCGGTCTCCGCATGAAAACAGCCACTCTGGCACACGCATTTTGGTGTCGATTTGGTGGCGGCAACCGGTCGTCCCGACCGACTTTTTTAGGTTGGTAGGCGGTCGAAGGTATCGTGCCGGCGGAATCGATCTCACCCCCGAGAGCCATTTGTTTTGTGTTGGATACACGACGAAATTGTGAACTTCTGAGTTTGCAGTTAGGAGAAAACGGTATTACTGTCTCGCTACTCGCACAAACGTTCTAGCAACCTCGGCAACTGTTTGTGCTCCAACGTGTTTTGGCCGACCGTCCATGTGCTGAGAACTGCGTTGGTATAGCGGTCCTGGAACCCTAATCAATTTCCTTACAGGGAGTAAAGTAGCGATAACCTGGTCCCAACCGATCCGCATTCTTTTTGCAAGTATCGCAATCCTATCAATTCCTTCTTTCGCAACCGTTTCAGTCAGCACTCCCAGTAATGGTGGGACAGTCAGTTCCCCCGTGAATTACAAGGCTACCTCCAGCACAGGTTGTTCGAAGGGCGTTGCATCCATGGGTGTCTACGTCGATAACCAACTGGAGTACGTCGTCAACGGAAGCACTCTTGACACTAACGTGAGCATGAGTTCCGGAGGCCATCACACGGTGGTTGAAGAATGGGACTACTGCGGGGGAGCAAGTTATACCCCCGTCGACATCACTGTAACCAATCAAAGCGGTGTTACGGTCACGGCTCCAGCCAATGGCGGCTCGTCGGGAAGTCCTGTGAACTACGTGGCGACCGCGACTACGACGTGCGGCCAAGGCGTGGCTTCCATGGGTATCTACGTCAACAACAACCTCATGTATGTAGTACAGGGATCAAAACTGAATACGAGTATCAGCTTTGTCTCCCGGCACCTACAACTCAGTGGTCGAAGAATGGGACCACTGCGGTGGCGCGGCCTACACATCCGTAAAAATTACGGTCACGGGCGGCGGAGGCGGCGGTGGTGGAAATACTTTCAGCAACCTGCAAGCGAGCGGCGGGTGGAAGGCATACGGCGAATATCCGCCGAACTACGACATTTGCTCGCAGTGCGGCCCGGGCGTTACCTGAGTTCCATCAACCAGCACATCAGTTCCCCGTCGCTCAGCGGAAACTCAACCAAGTATTCAATCGGGGGGACGCGCCCTTACGCCGACGTACTGTGGACGAACCCTCTTATCGGAACGTACTCGTCGCAAGGCATGCCGGACTCGGATCACAAGATTATTCCGAACCTCCATTACTTTACCTATGACATTGAATTCTACGGATCCAGCCTCCAACTTCCCCAGGATCTGGAGTTCGATATCAATCAATACTTCAACGGGATGGGATTCACCTGGGGTCATCAGTGCAACATCGGGAACGGTCACCAGTTCGACATCTGGGACAATGTTCACTCGCACTGGATCCACACCGGAGTGCCCTGCAACCCGGTGAACAACGGTGGGAACCACCTGACTCTCCAGGTTCAGCGCACCTCGGATAACCAACTCCTAATACCATTCCATCACCTTCAATGGCAGCACCAAGGTCCTCGACTGGTACTATCCGCACTTCTCAGTGTGGGAACTGGTATGGCGTCTCGGTCTAACTATCAGGAAGATGGGAACTCGAGTCAAAGCCCGCACTCCGTTCGTACTGTCGACAGGTTCAACCTCACCTCATCCAGTCGAGGATGGGGAGCGCAGGTCCCGTTGCCGTGTGGGGGCCAGCTTCATCGGAAAATTCAACTAAACACGCTGCTTCGAACCTCCTCGGGAGAGCCGGCATGAATCACCTTCATGCCGGCCATTTTACTGATGGCCAGATAGCGCTCCCGGTTCGCCACGAGAAAATCCAAGGGTATTCAGGCTTGCGCGCCCGCGCGAGCTCTGGGTCTGGCATCCAGCAGGTAAGCGACGTCAGGATGAGGAATCAGTTTGAGCAGAAGTCGCACATAGGTGCCCGCAATGTTCTTTTTGACATCCAGATTTGCAACTTGATCGTAGAGATAGCGGTCGAAGATAACGACGTCAGCGTCATCCCTTTTGCGAATCCCCGCTATTACGCGCATTAAACCAAGAGCATCCAGCGCGGCCAAGCCGATCCGAATCGGCACCATATACCAGGATTGAACATTTTTATCTCGGCGGTTCACTGGCTTGTCGGGAGAGCCGATACCTTTTTCTCCTTTGAACAATGCATGCCCAGTATTTTCCCTGAGACGCCTGAGAGTGGCGACATCGTCCCAAAACGCCACTACCCGAACACGAAGGCCCGCTTGCTCG
This sequence comes from uncultured Acidobacteriaceae bacterium, assembly GCA_963822545.1. Lineage (GTDB taxonomy): Bacteria > Acidobacteriota > Terriglobia > Terriglobales > Acidobacteriaceae > Acidiflorens. The sequence goes on along the minus strand of CAWGIB010000002.1, from coordinate 902,525 downwards.
ATCCAGGAGATAAGATTGTTGATCTGAGTGGTCTTACCTGCGCCATCAATTCCCGAAAAACTTACAAGAACGGCTTGAGAGCGAGACGCGGCGTCGCGGTTCGGTTGTACTGAGGCAGGATCCATTGACTTCAGTGAGCGCCAGGCGGACGGCTTGGGCTGGCTTGCGAAAGGGCCATCGTAACGCCGACGGCAGCGCTCACGCCGATTACGGCGCCCATTCGAATAAGAATCGTTCGAACCCGGCGCTGTTTTGCGGGAGCAAGCGCGGCCCCAGCTGGACGCGAAGCAGCGACGCCCGTTGTGGGCACAGTTTCAGCTGCTGCAGTTCCCACCGGTTCCTTCAGTTGGAGTTGCGACTCACCTTGCGTTTGCGATCCCGATTGCGGAGGCATAGGGGGAACGGGGGCCTGATTCTGCGCCGCTCCTGGACTGTCAGGCAATTGCTGGCCCGCGGAGACTGAAGGATCGGGGGTTGAAGCTGGAGCTTGCGACTGCTCGGTTTGGACATCGACCCGGGGAGAGGCAGGCTCCTGCGCCATCGCATAAACTAGCGGATTCATCAACAGGGCGAGTATCAACCCCGGCGCGATCACTTGGACCTGCAAACCATTCTTGGGTTTCATGAATTCTCCAGGAGCGAGCTTTCCGCTATGTCAGTGGCCCTTGCCATTACTCTTCGCATTCGACCGCGCGGGTGCCATTGGCTCCCAGGCACTGGCCGAAAAGCGATGAAAGCTCTCTACCGCATCCGTCGAGTTGTCGAAAATCTCGAACAGTCGATCCACTCTCGTCATCTCGAGAATCACTGCCAGCTGAGGAGAAACGGACGAGAGTTTTAGATCACCGTTCCGTTTCATCGCTTCTTCCATGCACCGCAGCAGGAACTCCACTCCGGCGCTGTCAAGTTGCCGGACGTTCCTGAAATCGAAAACCAAGCGGGGCCGGTCCGTCTCGAGTGCCGGCTGCAGCTCCCGAAAAAACGCCTGACATTGCTGGGCCCCGAGGTTCTCCGGGAGATGCTTCACAACTACCGGTTTCCCCGTTGTCATACTTGACCCTTAAAGACTTCGAGCAAGCGGCCAGCCGCCCGTGACAAATATTGCGAATACTCCACCTCCAGCTGATCGGTACTCCGATCGACTCCCTCGTATTGAGGAAGGTAGGCCGGAAGTTGAAGCGGCCGCGATACGGCACTGGACACCAGGTATGGATCTTCAATGTGCACCGTCACGTTCTGGTGCAAATGGATGAAATCGCTGCCATCGACCACGGCCGCACAAATGTCCAGACCGCTGCCGACAATCGTGTGCGGCAGGATCGAGGAATTCACGATCAAGGAGCTTTGACCAACGCTGCAATTCCGCTCAAGACTCGTGCATCGACTGATCACAGCTCCCGGCTGCACCCTCGTATTGCGGCCAATGTACACGGGTCCTACCAGCCTGACGCTCTTGTGAACCCGCGCGCCTTTGTCAACCCATATCCCAGGTTTGATCTCTCGACCTGAAGGAATGATCGAGGTTCGCCCGAAAAAGACATCGACCACCAAGCGGCGAAAATCATGAGCATCCGCCAATTGGTTTACGTATCCATCTACCAGATAGGGTACAGGGCTTTCCGCCATCCGAGTTTCGTCAGGGGGAAATGCAAGCGCACGACTTGGCATCGCCTGGGAAGCATCGACAAACCAATATGACAAACTCGTGTGATCATCATGAAGCGGAGTGACAGCCTGGCGTTTCGCGAGGTGGAACTGCAAAGCCTTCGCGACGTCGAATTCCGCGTACGCACCCAAATCGGCGATCAGAACGGTATCTGCTCCGCGCTGCACATAGTTCTGAAAGAGGCGGTGCACCGTAGGCCAACAGTCTTCGGGCTGCGCAGCAATCGTCACCGCAACGTTTTTCGCTGCAACGAACTCGACACACATCGACGACCCTACCACGGAAATATTTCGGACGCCGGCTTGCTGCAATCGAAGGATGGTTCTCTCGAGAATGGATTGACCGAAAACCTCGACGCAGGCGAATGAAGTGGGGCCCGCATCCTCTGGTTGACGGCCGGCAGACTCGCCCACAGTCGGGCTAAAAGATCGTTTGCCAGTTAATAAAATTGCACTCAGTGGCACGCTATACACTCCTTGATGCTTAACTTCGATGGCGACTGCGAAAAGTTGGTTGGTCAGAGGCACAAATGGCTAATTCGAGGCGACTCTGCAGCAGCGAGAAGTTCTCCATCCGCTGAACGCAGTCGTCGACCGTAGCGATTGCCATCCCATTACCCTAAGCTGGAACGCTCGTCAGGTCATTACGGTGTTTGCTGTACCCTCCAGAAAATAAAAGCTCACGAGCAAGGGAATTCTGACAAAGCGAGCGTTGTTCCCTGCATCGAAGAATGACTCTGGAAGAGGTGAAGATGAAGGACAACTCGCGCCAAGCACAAGATATGAAGACGCTTTCATGGCTTGTGGTCCCTGAACAATACCCCAGCTCCCAACAAAAAAACCCAAACTTGGAGCACGCACAGCTTGCTTTGCGCTACACCGCGAGCCTGACGCCCGAACAACTGAATAACTTTGTGGAACTTGCAAATACACATCACGTAATAGTTCGGGCACTGAGCACTCTGCAGATGACCGCGGTTCGGGAAAATGAACAAACAATTGCTGACCGATGCGAGGCTGCCCTCTCCGAGGAAAAACTTCGTATCGAGCGCGCAGTCGGTTTTCTTCACTCGATTTGCAGTGTCTTGCAGCGTCGCGGCTGCGAAGTCGCCGTAATTAAATCTCTGGATCATTGGCCCGACCTCGGTTCCGACTTGGACCTGTACACAACAACGGATCATCAACAGGTCGAACGGGTGATGCGCGAGGAATTGAATGCGCAGCCTGTGGAGCGCAGCTGGGGAGATCGCCTCGCAAACAAGTGGAACTTCAGCGTGCCTGGCCTGCCGGAGCTGGTCGAGATTCACATTCAATATCTTGGGCAAACGGGGGAGCACGCGGATCTCGCGCGGAGAGTGATCCAGCGCGGCATCACAAGAGAAGTTGGAGGCTATGAGTTCAGGGTTCCCGCACCGGAAGAGCGGATCGTCATCTCAAGTTTGCAAAGAGTGTACCGGCACTTCTACTTCCGTTTGTGCGACATGATTGATACCGCGTCTTTATTGCAGAGCGGAGCTGTAAATTTTGCTGAATTGAAGAGAGCTGCCAATTCTGCCAGCATCTGGCCGGGAGTGGCGACCTATCTGTGCCTTGTCCAAAATTACATTCAATCTTATGGTGGAACTGTCACCTTGCCGGAAGATGTCAAGAAAGCGGCGCAAACTCCGGAAGCGACGGTTCAATTCAGAAATGGGTACTTGCGAGTGTCAATGGCAACAGCAGTCAGTTTGTACTCGTTGCAACTCCTGCAGGCCGGCTTGCACAGGGACGTTCGTGCGCTTGTTCGGCTCCCCCTCCTGCCGCCTCTCGCGATATCAGCTCTGGTTGCCCACAGTATCACGGGAAACGATAAAGGGATTTGGTAGTCGACGTTTCCGCTAAGTTAGTAGAGTCTTGGTCCCATCAAAAAAGGCGCTCCCTTAAGGAGCGCCTGACTATGGTCTAAGGAGAGCTTAGATCCTGGTACCGCGTCTTCCAAGGCCCATGACAAGAGTCACTAGGAAGATGATCAGAAAGACATAAAAGAGAATCTTTGCGATACCCGCCGCAGCGGTCGCTACGCCAGCAAAACCCAGAAAAGCGGCGATGAGTGCGATTACCAAAAAAACTGCTGCCCAATAAAGCATAACGCCCTCCTAAATTTGTAGACAGCTTCAGGTTACCCTTTCCCCAACGATCTTCCATCGGGTTTACGCAGTAGTTGAAAAACGGCCACGCCTTACGGTGTTTCTCCTACTTGATGCCCATCAAGCCGTTAAATTGCTGCATAACCTGATAACACTCGCATGTCGCCTCTTCCAGCGCCTTACGATTCACAATCTTAACGGCGCCCCGGGTGTATTCAATGGTTCCTTTTCGCTGGAGCAATGCCGCTGCCAGGCTGACGCTTGGGCGATCGGTTCCAAGCATTGTCGCGAGGAAATCATGCGTAATTGACAGGTAGCTGTTATCAATCCGGTCCTGCATCATTAGTAGCCAGCGAGCCAAACGCTGCTCGATGGGATGCAACCGGTTGCAAGCCGCGGACTGGGCAGCCTGCATCCCTTGGATAACCGCGTGGCGGCTGGACACGTTTTGTAGGAACGGACTTGAGGTCAACGCGTTTCGCATCGCATCCACGCGGATCTTGAATCCATCGCCAGCGATCTGAACAACGGCGCGGTGTGGATAGCGAATCAGACCCACAAGGGCCGGCGTCCCGACTACGCCTTCATTTCCCACGACGCCAACCTCAACTGTTTTGCCTTCGCGTGTAACAACCACAATCGACACCAGCCCCGCGCTCGGAAAGTGAACGAACTCCAACTTCTCGCCGGGCTCGTGGAGACTCATATGACTGGGAAGGTATTCAAAAAACAGCAATGGTCGCAGCAACTGAAAATCTAAATCAGGAAGAGACAGAAGGATCTTGTTATGGATCGGTCGCCCTTCAAAGTTCGTGCGCTCCCCAGGCAGGGCTAAACCGCTCTGCCCACCTTCCAAAATGCTTTCTCCAAACGTCGCTTTATTATGCACGGCACTTAAGATGCAAAGATTGGGCAGAACGAGCGCTTCTTAACTTCGTCTATTCACCAGCTTCCAGTGCATTCTCTATGAGATACAGAGATTCAGGTACTCCATCTCACATCCGTAGGTAGGGTATCTAACCCTTTGGCCGCTTGTACCGCTAAATAGGTTTCGAAGTAGGGCGAGCGCCTGATACGGCCGGAGGAGCTGAACCTATATTGTGAAGGCTGAACGAGACATTCCTGCCTTACGGATAGAGAGGTCACGCTGAATGAACAGTAAAAGTATCTGCGGTTTACTTATTTTAGGGCTTACAAGTTTCATGCTTGGACAAGACTCTGCCCCCCAACTGATGTCGGGCCAAGCGGATAACACCCGCATCAACCAGCGGGACCGGAGTGGCGATCCGACAGCCGACCAACAGAAGAATGGCCGGTCTGATGTCGAGATCACCAAGCAGATCCGACGGTCAATCGCTGAGGATAAGTCGATGTCTAGCTATGCCCACAATGTCAAAGTCATTACTCAGAATGGTGAGGTCACATTAAAAGGTCCGGTCCGGTCAGACGAAGAAAAGAAAGCAATCGAATCGAAAGCAGCTGAAGTGGCAGGCGCTAATAAGGTAGGGAATAATATAGAAGTCCAACCTAAGAAGTGACGGAGCTTGTAGGTCACGATCTCAGCTCATATAGATAGCAAGAATTGCATTCCAAAGGAGACTATGAATGGCAAGTAAGACAGCAGTATTTGGTATTTATCCGGCTTATGCGTCGGTAGAGAACGGCGTCGAGGCATTGCGAACAGAGGGATTCAACAGTAACGACATCTCCGTGTTGTTTCCGGAAGGCACGGGATCAAAAGATTTTGCCCATGAGAAAGGCACGAAGGCACCCGAAGGCGCAACCGCTGGTGCGGGAACCGGCGCTGTTATAGGCGGAACTCTAGGCTGGCTGGTAGGCATTGGTTCGTTGGCCATCCCGGGACTTGGGCCATTTATCGCGGCTGGTCCAATCATGGCTGCATTGGCCGGTGTCGGCGTTGGTGGAGCCGTTGGGGGACTTACCGGCGCATTGATCGGAATGGGTATCCCGGAATATGAAGCCAAGCGGTATGAAGGCGCTGTGAAAGACGGCGGCATCCTCCTATCGGTTCATTGCAGCGACTCAGACTGGAAAAAGCGCGCAAAGGACATCCTGGAGCGAACTGGGGCAAAGGACATCTCTGCGACTTCGGAAGCGAGCTCGCCCTCCGAAACCGTGACAAAGGATGATTCTGGCTACGGTAATCTCCGGAGAGCTGGCTAATAACTGTAACCACACTATTGAGGTAATCCGATGAAGGCGTTACTCGCAATTGGATTGGTAGTGCTTATTGTGGGGATCGTTTCTTTTGTGATCCCCGTTCCGCATTCTGAGCACCATAGCGTAAGAGCTGGCGATGCCCACGTAGGGATTGCTACAAAGCATAGCGAACGAGTGTCACCAGCAATCAGTGTCTTACTGGTCGTTGTAGGAGCTGGCGTCATGATCGCCGGAAAGCGGACCACTTAGTGTAGTAGGGCAGCATAGGTTGGGATTGTTCCGCCCAACCCCTTGCTGGATGCATGCACCTAACCAGCGAGGCACAAATTTGCAGGATCTGTGCTTCGTGTTGACATTGATCAAGGAGTGATTCTCATGGGAAACGAACCCAACAAGCAGCAAGGACAGCAAGGACAGCAGGGACAAGGACAACAGGGGCAAGGGCAGCAGGGACAAAATCGTCAGACCCAGGATCCATCGCAGCAGGGTCGCCAGGGCCAGTCCGGGCAGGGAACGAGCGGCTCCGGCAGCTCGGATAAGTGGAACCAGTCCCAGACCGGCGGCAACCAACAAGACATGAACAAGAAGGATCCATCGCGCCAACCCGGCTCGACTCACAACGAAGACCAGAACGAGGCTGACCAGGGTAATAAGCGCCGCGCATCGTAATTTCATCCCGCTCCAAAGATGTGGAAGCCACGACACAACTCGTCGTGGCTTTTTTCTGGACGTTTGCATTGATCGCGGCAGCCTGGAGCTGTGACGCAACGTAAGGGACATATCTCGCGATCTAGGAAGGCGAGAAGCAGGACGCCGAACGCTGACTCAACGGCCTCCTGCTTGATGGGTTAGGCTTCGTACGAGGAGAGATCGATGCCGAGGATAGCTCCAGGCCTCCCCGCGCCAATCACATCCCTTCTGCAATTACATGAATAAGGCTCTGTATGGAGAGCAGTCTTTTCTCTAAGTGAACGGTACAGCAAGCGAGACACTGCCCGTACATAGTGAACCGGATAGACCAAGTCGACATGCACATCTAGTCTCCGATATGTGGTGAGTACGTGCTCATCAGAAGCAGGATCCGCGCTTAGGCGGTCAAAAAAGGAGAACAGAGTGCCTACCGATTCCCCCGTTCCGGCCGTTGTAGAGGCTGACATTATTCGTCGCGCACAAGAAGGCGACCCAGAAGCGTTTGGTGCTCTGTTTCAAAAACACAAGACCCGGGTTTATGCACTTTGCCTACGCATGACACGAAACACTGCGGAAGCGGAAGACCTGACGCAAGAAGCCTTCCTGCACGTGTTTCGTAAGCTGTCGGCTTTCAGAGCCGATTCCGCTTTATCAACCTGGCTTTACCGGGTGACCGTCAATACTGTGCTGATGCATTTTCGGAAGAAGTCCCTCGCGACCGTTTCCGTCGAGAAGCCGAATGCTAACGAACAAAACGGCACCCCGGCTCCTCGCGAATTTCCAAGCACCGACGTGCGCTTAGCGGGATGCGTTGATCGAGTGGCTCTGAATCGTGCGCTCGCCGAGCTGCCCAATGGCTACAGGAAGATCTTCCTGTTGCACGAAGTGGCCGGGTACGAGCATCGCGAAATCGCAAAGTTCCTGGGTTGCTCTGTAGGAAATTCGAAATCCCAATTGCACAAGGCACGTCAGAGAATCCGTGAGTTGCTCGTCCGGAATCGTGACCTCTCGACCGACAAGTTGCGGGTGGTCCGCCCGAAGGCTGAGGTCAAAGCGCATTCCGACGCATGGGCAGCGACTGAGATGCGGGAAGTATCACAAATGCCAATAACAATGGCAGAGGCGGCAAGGTGGGCACAATCGAACGCCGCTTAATGAGCTTCTAATTACTAGAGGATGTTCCAAGCACGCCTACAAGATTAGCGGTATAGAAGAATCTACGTTGGGGCGACTACAGTTGTAAGCGTAGGACATGAAATCTCGAATTCCCAGAAATTCCGCCCTTCGCGGACGCAGAAATGAGGTCCTCAGTGAAATCCATCAACGTCAGAAAAGCAACTTTCTTTTTGGCTTTTAGCGCAGTCATCCTTATGTTGGCGAGTGCGGCTTGGGCCAAAGACGATAAAGACGAATCCGATATCCAAAAACGCATCGAGAATGCCTCGACTGTTTTGAATGAAATCATGGGCACGCCCGACAAGGCGATCCCCGACAAGATCATGAGCGACGCAAAATGCATTGCTGTCATTCCCTCCATGGTCAAGATTGCGGTTGGCTTTGGCGGCAATCACGGCAAAGGTGTAGCAACCTGCCGCACAGCTCATGGCTGGAGCGCACCGGCACCGATCACAATTACTGGTGGGAGCTGGGGTTTGCAACTCGGTGGTCAGGCGGTCGACTTGGTCATGATCGTTACGAATGATCAGGGGCATGGAACATCTTCTCGCCAGCAAGTTCAAGTTAGGCGCGGAGGCTTCGGCTGCAGCGGGCCCGGTCGGCCGCGATGCTGGGTGCCGACACCGACTGGAAGATGAAGGCGGAGGTTCTGACGTACTCACGCGCTCGTGGTATTTTTGCCGGCATCGATTTGAGCGGCGCCGCGCTCACTCAGGACAAGGACTCCACCCGGTTGCTCTATGGCAAGATGGTGCCCTTCTCGGACATTCTGCGAGGCAAAGTGCCGCCACCGAGCGGCGCCGATGGCTTCCTGTCAACCGTGAAGAAGTACTCGCACCAGGCCGAAGGCATGTAATCGTTAGGTAGGGCTCTAGTTATCTTCCCCATAAGGGCGGTCGAACTTTCAAATAAGTTCGGCCGCTTTTCGTTTGTATCTACTAGGTGCGCATCACCGGATGTCTGGGTAAATGAAAACCATAGGTGTACAGATTTCACCCGATATTGAATGGAGCGATCACCGTGTACCCTCCAATCGAGTCAATGGAAGATGGAATGAGGTGTGTTCTCCATTGACCTGTCTGGGGAGCGCGATAAGGTACGTTAGCCCAGCATAAATCGAGCACCCGGCTTCGCGTCGCCCGGTGACTTCTAGAACAATGGAGCTTGCTTCATGTCAACCATTCTGCTCATCGTTTTGGTGTTGCTTCTGATCGGCGCGTTACCCACTTGGCCATACAGCTCCGGATGGGGCTACTATCCCAGCGGCGGCTTGGGCCTGATCCTAGTCATCGTCCTGGTCTTGGCTTTGATGGGTCGCGTGTAACTTCACGCTATCCTCCTTATTCTATTTCATGACGCAGCCATGCGACGCTTCGCAGCGTCGGGCTCGTCTTAGGTTCGGTGGAATGGGGCGCGGCCCAGGTTTTTGTCGTTTCCCTGGCTAAGACTCGACCGAAGCGGAACGACGTCAGGTCAGTCACCGCTCCATTCCTACCGGAGATTTTTTCCCTCTCAAGAGTGGCGATCGCTGTTGTCGCCCGTTGGTGCCGCATGTCGAGCGCCGCGAATCCGAAGCATGACCATCAAGTGGGGCTCGCGCCTCGATCAACTGGCATTTCATGGCGATGGATGGGAGCCCTCGCTTTACTTTTTATCGCACTCGTTGCCTACAGCATTCATTTCTTGAGATCTCGCGCAGAGCCCATTCTTCGTGCCCGCATCATCGAGACATTGACAACCCGATTCAAGGGGAAGGTTGAGATGGCGACCTTCCACGTATGGGTCGACGGAAATCTGTCAGTGTCAGGGGAAGGCCTCAGAATCTACGGGAACGATGACCCGAACACTCACCAGCCCGGAATTCAGCCACTGATCGGAATTGAAGAATTTAATTTTCAGACTGGATTGCTCGACCTTCTTCGCTCGCCCATGCATGTTCATACCGTGAAGCTCAAAGGATTGGTACTGAATATTCCGCCTGCGGGCGACCGGCAGCAGATGGGCAACATCCGCCCGGAAAATGGCAAGGTAAAGATTTATGTAGATGAGTTCTTGAGCGAGGATGCGCAACTCATCATCAATACATCCCGGCCGGACAAGCTTCCACTGGAATTTAGCATTGGCAAATTGAAGATGGAAGACATAGGAGCGGGACAGCCGCTTCGCTTCCGGGCAGAGCTCGTAAATCCAAAACCGGTGGGAATCATTTCATCCATCGGCACCTTTGGACCGTGGCAGGCCGATCGCCCGCGCGACACCCCTGTAAAAGGCAATTATTCATTTACCAATGCCGACCTCGGAACAATCAAAGGACTGGGAGGAACCCTTTCCTCAACCGGCCAGTATGCTGGGAATTTGGGGAGTATTGTCGTTGAAGGGGAAACGGATACTCCTGATTTTCGCCTGTCGGTGAGCGGACACCAGGTACCTCTACACACTGAATTCCATGCGATCGTCGATGGAACCAGCGGGAACACCTATCTGCAGCCCGTAAAGGCAAAGATCTTGGATTCTTCATTTGTGGCCAAGGGGTCCGTGATCCGCGCCAAGGGAGTCAAAGGACATCAGATTGCTCTCGATGTATGGATCAACCACGCCCGAATTGAAGACCTGCTCCGCATGGGTATTCGAACCGATCCCCCGATCATGACCGGTTCGATACGGTCTAAGACTAAGTTCTTGCTCGTTCCCGGCACAGCGGACATTGCCAATCGGATGCGACTAACGGGAAACTTCGAGTTATTTGCCGCTCACTTTACAAACGACAAAGTCCAAAGGAAAATCGATGAATTGAGCTTGCGCAGTCAAGGTAAGGCGAAACTTGCAACAGCGAGCATGGACGAGGAAGTCCAATCAGACATGAGAGGCGTGTTCAATTTGCAGAATGGCGTTCTCTCTTTTTCCGCGTTGCACTTCCAGGTTCCGGGCACAACGGTAGATATGACGGGAGTGTACGGCCTCGATGGAAATACCTTCGACTTTCACGGAAAAGCGAGCCTGGACGCGACTCTATCCCGAACTATGACGGGGTGGAAGTCGATCCTGCTAAAGCCGGTAGATCCGTTTTTTCGTAAGAATGGCGCCGGCACGGAAGTCCCGTTCAAGATCACAGGCACGCGATCAGAGCCACATTTTGGTCTGGATTTCGGGCACCACGAAAACAAGAACGCCCAGGTGTCGAATCGCCCCTAACTATGCGGCGATGCGTTTCTCTATTGTATGTGGCATTGAATCCGAGTCGACATCCGGTGCGACGTGAACTGTGACATTCGCATCGGCACCTCCGGATTTCACTACGCGCACTGGAAGGGACCGTTCTACCCCGCAAAAACTCCCGGCAGCAAAATGCTGGAGTGGTATGTCCGCCACTTTGATACCGTGGAATTGAACAACAGTTTTTACCGGCTGCCTACATCAGAGGCGTTCGACGACTGGCGAGAAGCGACGCCGTCGAACTTTGTGTTCGCGGTCAAAGCGAGCCGCTTCTTGACGCACAACAAAAAGCTGAAAGATCCCGAGAATGCCCTCGACAATCTGCTGCCTCGCGCGGCACGATTGGGCAGAAAGCTTGGCCCAATTCTTTTCCAACTCCCGCCCCACTGGCGGGTGAATGTTGAGCGACTTGATAATCTGCTGACGGTTCTGCCCCGCGATCTGCGATACGCGTTCGAATGTCGCGACTTGTCATGGATTACACCCGAGGTGAATGCCGTTTTGAACCGCTTCAATGCAGCGTTCTGCATCTACGAACTGGCCGGCTATCATTCGCCGATGTCTTTGACCGCTGACTTCACCTACGTCCGTTTGCATGGTCCGGCTGCGGGCAAGTATCAGGGAAGCTATCGTGACGAGCGGCTTCAGGAGTGGGCTCGGCAGGTCAAAGCGTGGGCGAGGAACTTGAAGGCCGTTTACATTTACTTTGATAACGATCAGGCAGGCTACGCTCCTCGTAACGCTCTCACACTCAAAAAGATGGTTGAATGATGACGGTGAAAATCCGATTCGACTAAGTTGTCTTGTCACGGTCGCGCACCGCGCATTTGTGCTCGGTGAATTGCCGCTGGAGACTTTTCTGGGCTTCCAAAACTTGCTTCATCCCACTTAGGGAAACTTTGAACTCCTGCTCACAATGGGCACACGTCGCCGCTACTGGAACTGTCCCCAACCATTTCGTGACGCGAAGATTCCGCTTAGGACTGTCCATCAGGTCCACATAGTAATCGAGGTGCGATTAAGACGATGTATACGTCTCTATAGAGACTAGTGCGTCTCGCCGTCGCCAGGCGCCACGTCCGGAGTGTCCACTTTATGCGCTACAGCGGAGGTCGGCATCCCGCTTGGCGGTAAGAATTCTCCTGGGTCTTTTCCGGCAAGAGCCACATTCATGAACTGCATCCAAATCGGCAAAGCAGCGCGGGCTCCCGTTTCTTTATCGCCCAGAGATTTCTTCTCATCATATCCGATCCACACACTGCAGGTGATCGTGGGTGAAAACCCCACAAACCAGGCGTCCGTGAAGTCATTCGTAGTCCCCGTCTTTCCGGCTAGCGGAAAAGGCATCTTGGCAGCGGCGACCGCGGTGCCATGCAGCACCACTTCGTGCAGCATGGAGGTCATGATGCGTGCAGTCCGAGAACTGATCGCATCTTTTGCATCGGAAAAGTCTTCTTCGAGAATGCGGCCTTCGTAATCCGTCACCTTGTTAATGTAGCGCGGAGCGACTCGCAGCCCGTCATTCGGAAAGACGCTGAAAGCCGACGTCTGCTCGAGCGGCGTAATCTCCGCCGAGCCGAGCGCGATCGGCAAGTAAGCAGGAATGTTTTCGGTGACGCCCATACGATGTGCGTAGTCGATCACAGTTTTAATGCCGACCTTGTCGGCTAGTTTGAGGGCGGGAATGTTTCTCGACTGCGCGAGCGCACGGCGCAAAGTAATCGTCCCTTCAAATTTGTTGTCGTAATTATGCGGCGTATACGGGCCTGAGGCCGTTTGAAAGGTTACTGGTGCGTCCAGAATTGTATCGTCGGGGCTTCCACCCTGGTCGATCACCGCCGTATAGACATAAGGCTTGAAAGACGATCCGACCTGCCGCAACGCCTGCGTCGCGCGATTGAATTTCGAAACGTTAAAGTCGCGGCCACCAATCATGGCTTTGATTTCTCCCGTCGCATTGTCGATCGCCACCAGCGCTCCCTGCGCGCCCGAATCCTGTTCAAGGCTCACGTGCGCCTTCCCGCCCGGGTCGAGCGACTGCACCCTCACGTACACAACATCGCCAAGTTGAAGAATATCGTCGAGTTTCGGCTTGCTCTTTCGATTCGCCTGGGTCCAGGCAACATCCGAAGGTCCCAGAAGCGCTGACCGCTGTCCGAAATGAACCGTCGCTGAAACCGCCGAAACCTGAGTAACCAGCGCGTGAATGTAGCCACCGGCGTCGGCCTCTTCGTCCCAATCGGGGTCGACATATTTATCAATCGCCTGTCCTTGCGCAATGACGTTCACGAGTTTGCCGTGCCACCCGTGACGGCGCTCATAGGTAGCAAGCCCATCTAGAACAGCCTGCCGAGCAGTCCGCTGCAAGTCCATGTCGAGCGAGGTGTAAACACGCAAGCCGCCTTCATGTACCTGGTCACTTCCATATTTCGATTCCAGGTAACGCCGAATTTCTTCGACAAAATGTGGCGCCAGCGTGTTCGGATCTTTTTGCAGCTTGAGCACAATCGATTTACTCTTCGCCTCGGCGGCTTGCGCGGCTGTGATCTTGCCATCCTCAAGCATGGCGTTGATCACAAGGTTGCGCCGCCTCAACGCGCGGTCAGGATGGTTGATGGGAGAGTAATATTGCGGCGCTTTTGGAAGTCCTGCCAAAAGAGCGGCCTCTTCCAGGGTGAGTTGCCGCGCGTGCTTGCTGAAAAAATATTCCGACGCAGCTTCGTAGCCGTAGTTCCCATGCCCTAAAAAAATCTGGTTCGCATAGAGCGTGAAAATTTGCGGCTTGGTGAAGCGTCGCTCAATTTGAATCGCGAGCAGCGCCTCCTGCACTTTGCGATAAAAGGATCGGTCCGGAGAAAGAAAAAGATTGCGCGCAAGTTGCATGGTGAGCGTCGATGCTCCCTGCACTTTGCCGCCGGACTCGATGTCGCGATACGCGGCACCGACAATGCGCCAGATATTGATGCCGGCATGCCGGTAAAAATTCTTATCCTCGATCGAGACCAACGCCTCCCGCAACACCGGGGGATAATCTTCATAGCTGGCAATGACGCGCCTCTGCAAGGCAAATGTGCCAATCACGCGCCCTTGGCCGTCGTAGAGTTCGGTGACGGAGTTGGGACGATACCGTTCCAGTTCTTCGACTTGCGGAAGATCCGTTGAATAAACGAGCAGCAACCCGACAGTCGCGCCCACGGCAGCCGCGAGCAGGCCCAGCAATCCGAAGAAAACAAGCCCGACCACCTTCCGTCCGGCAATTTCGACCGGTGGAGGATGTTTGTAGATGAGTTTCATCTGAAGTTGTTTTCAGGATAGCGCAAAAGAGATGGTTTCAAGGTTGCAGAGTTTCAAGGTCAAGGTGACAACTTGCCGGTTGCGCGGCAAGACTCTCGCCAAAGGCACAAAAAAATCGCCCGCCAAAGCGGGCGACTCAAACCTTGAAACTCTGCAACTCTTCTCTTCTACCCCTTGCTTTCCCTGTTCTTCAAAACTTGCAGCGCCTTGTTCAACTGCTCATCCTGCGTGTTCTTTGGTTTCGCTGGCTTGTCTGGCGTGGTTGACTGGTCTTCATCGGGAAGTCCAGCATCGTCATCGGTGTCGGCAATCATTACATTCGGTGTCACGGCTGCATCCTGGATCGCCTTGCCTCCCGGCGAATAATACTTCGCAATCGAAAGAATCAGCGCTCCAGAGTTGTCGCGCATCTCAATCGTCTTCTGGATCGACCCGTCTCCAAAGGTCTTATCTCCGACAACGTCGCCACGAGCATTCTCCAAAATCGCAGCTGCCACAATTTCAGCCGGTCCCGCGGTACCGCGATTCACTAGAACGGCGACCGGAAGCTTCGTGATGTCCTTTGCGGGATCGGCGTTAAATGCCTGCCGCGGAAATTTCTGCCCCTGCAAATAAGTAATTGTCCCGTGATCCAGGAACAAATTCGCGGTGGCAATCCCCTCAGACTCCTCGCCACTCGCTGAGTTGCGCAAATCCAGGACAATCTTCTTCGCTCCCTGTTTCTGCAGATTGCGAATCTTCCCTGCCACCTCTTGCGACTTGCCATCCGGGAACGCATCGACTTTGACGTATCCAACGTTGTCGGCAAGCATCTTGTCTTCCACCGGCGGGATCTTCACCACGTCGCGCGTGATCACGATTTTCTGTGGCTCTGCCTTGCGCGGACGAACGACCGCCACCGTGACCGTGGACCCGGCTTCTCCCATCAGGACGCTGTGAATCTCCGCCAGCGACATGTCGTGCGTGCTTTTCCCCTCGATCGATTCCAGAATGTCGGAGTTCTCGATGCCGGCTTTATCCGCCGGACCACCAGGTATCACCGCCACCACATCGGCGTAGCCGAAGCGCTTGGAAACCGCCGCCCCAATATCCGCCTTGCCCTCGGTCTTCATGGACTTGTAGTGCTTATATTCTGCGGCCGACAAATAGCTGGAGTTCGCATCCAGCGATTCCAGCAATCCGTGCAGCGCGCCCTCAGTCACGCCAGAAATATTAGGCTCTTCAACATATTCGCTGCGGATGCGAGAGAGAACTTCGCTGTACACCGAGAGCTGGCGATATGCGCCGTCGTTGGAAGAGGCGCGGACACTAACGAAACTGCCCGCAAAGGTGAAGACCAGAATAGCCAGCGAGCTTACAAGAATTGTTACCTTTAACTTCGTCGACATGATTTGATTTCACTTTTCCGGAAAAAGATGGGCTCTTTTCGAGAAACTTACCATCATTATAGACGTTTTGATGCGGGAATCGAGGGCCGCGGTTCGGGCTATGGGAACCAGGCGTAACCAGGACTTCCCGACCGGGCCACCCGGCTACCGCCTGCAAAAAGGCCTGCTGTCGAAGTGCGGATCGCCCCGACAACAATTCTGCCCATTCGGAGCCTCCGACGTTTTAAACTTGCCTCTAAGTCCTTAATTTTGCAGGCACCCAACGGTTGAGGCCGAATAGCAAGCTGAGCGCAAAATGAAGCTCCTGATCGTAGAAGACGAAACCCAGATGGCCCATTTGCTGCGCAAGGGCCTGTCCGAGGAAGGCCATACCGCCGTCTGCACCTACGACGGGGCCGACGGGCTCGCGCTGGCCAAATCGTACGAATTTGACGTCATTATTCTCGACGCGATGATGCCAAAACTAAGCGGCTACGAGGTAGCAAAACGCCTCCGCGCGGACAAAATTCGGACTCCCGTGCTGATGCTCACAGCCCGAGACTCCGTTCCCGACATCGTTCGTGGCCTGGACGCCGGCGTCGACGATTACATGACCAAGCCCTTTTCGTTCGAGGAACTCTTGGCGCGGTTGCGTGCCGTCCAACGCCGCTCCATGGCATCGGCCCAATCGAGTTTGAAGGTTGGCGACCTCATTCTCGATCCAGCCAGTCGTGAAGTTTCCCGTGGCGCTGTGAAGATCGATCTCACCCGAACGGAGTACAGTTTGCTCGAACGGCTCATGTATCGTCCGGGCCATGTGGTTCCTCGCCGATCGTTGATCGAGGCGGTGTGGGGTTTCGACCGCGAGATCGAGGAAAATACACTGGACGCTTTCATGCACCTGCTGCGCAATAAGATCGATGCGCCATCCAAACCGAAGTTGATTCATACCGTTCGGGGCGTCGGATACATGATCCGCGGGGACGGCAACGCATGAGAAAACTCTCCATCGGCGTTCGCCTCACTGTTTGGTATCTGGCGATTTTTGCGTTAGCCCAATTTGTCTTCGGCATCGGCATGTGGCTGCTGCTCCGCCATAAACTCTACGATGTCTCGGACGACAATTTGGAAAGCCAGGTCGAGGACCTGCAGAAGTTCTTCGACGCCCAGAAGCCAGGCACCTCCGATGCCGATCTTCGGCAACTATCAGCCGAGGCCTTTACCGATCATGCCGGAGACTACCTGCAGATCTACGCCGGGAATGGAAATTGGATCTATCAGTCAAAGTTCATGAGGGCGCATCCGCTTCCGCCGGTAGAGCCCGATCATATTGGGCAATCTTCCTTCCAGGACCGCAGGGTTGCCGGAAAGCCCCTCCGCTTTGCAACCTCGCGCTTCGCTATCAATGGCCGCACTTATTGCGCTCAAACCGGAATGGAAAATGATGATCTGGTGGACACACTTTCCGCGTTCCAAAATTATCTGCTGATGTTTGCGCCGCTCGCCCTGCTGGTTGCGGCAACTGGCGGGTACTGGCTGAGTCGCCGGGCGCTTGCCCCAGTCGATGCGATCGTTGGCACGGCTCGCCAGATCAGCGGTACGAACCTCGACAGTCGCCTCGTTAAATTGCACACCGGAGACGAACTCGAGCGGCTCTCCAACACATTGAACGAAATGCTCGATCGAATCGAGGCCTCGTTCCGTCGCGTGACCCAGTTCACTGCTGACGCCTCACATGAACTCCGCACGCCCATCTCTCTGATTCGAACCGAAGCGGAACTGGCCCTCCGCCGCTCGCGCGATAGCGCTCAATACCAGGAGTCGTTACAACATATCCTGCGCGAGGCCGAGCGAACCACCGGCTTGATCGAAGAGCTGCTGACGCTGGCGCGAGCTGACTCTGGCAGCGAATCGCTCAAGATGCATCCACTGAATGTGCGGGACGCGTTACGGGACGTCGCGGATGGGTGGCGTCCGGTGGCAACGATGTGCAATTTGGAATTCCGCGATCAACTCGAGTCAGGCGAGTTGTTTGTGGTAGCCGACGAAACTGCGCTCCGGCGGGTCCTCAATATTCTGCTGGACAATGCATTCAAGTTCACCGTTGCTCCCGGCACAGTGGAATTGTCGCTCGAACAGAAAGACGACAAAGCGATCATCACTGTGCGCGACAGCGGAGTTGGAATTGCCCAGGAAGAGCAGGAGAAAATTTTCGAGCGTTTTTATCGCGTCGATAAGGTCAGAAGCCGCGAGGCCCAAGGCGCCGGACTCGGCCTCTCTATCGCGCAATGGATCGTGCAGCAACACGGTGGAACGATTCGAGTCGAAAGCGAACCCGGAAAAGGCTCAGCTTTTCATGTCGAACTGCCCTGCATCCCGGTGCCCGTCCAGAACCCGTTGATGGCATGAAGCGTAGCGCCGGCACCTTGCCGGCGGTTTCGAGGGCGCCTCGCCCTCGTCGCCGTGAAGGCTCATCGCAATGAGAAGCCTTGGCTACGAAACAACCGGCGATTCAGCCGCCTCGTTCTTCTCATGGCTGAGGTAGTAGTGGACGGCCGGAGTGATGATCAGCGACAGCACCATCGAAATCATAATCCCGCCGATGACCGCGATGGCCAGCGGTTGCAGCATCTGCGATCCTGCACCGATGCGAACGCCAGCGGCAACATTCCGGCAATTGTCGCCAGCGCCGTCATCACAATGGGCCGCAACCGTCGGCGTCCCGCTTGCAGCATCGCGTCTTCTCGCGGACGATCCCATCGCTGCGGAATTTCTGATCCGCATCGAGCAGCAGAATGCCGTTCTTCGCCACGATGCCGATCACCATGATCATGCCCATGAACGACGACACGTTGAACGTCGTCCGCGTAATCAGCAGTGCGAATAAAGACGCCGGACGTCGAGAGCATCGCCGAAGCCAGAATCGCCAGCGGCGCGGCGAACGATCCGAACTCAAACAGCAGCACGATAAACACCAGCACGATCGCGAGCATCAGCACCGACACCAGATCGTGGAACGATTTCTGCTGCTCCTGGTAGGTGCCGCCGTATTCGACGCGAATGCTTGCCGGCATATGCAAGATCGTCAACCGCCTTCTGCACGCGCCAATTCCGCTGCCCAGGTCGAGCCCTTCCAGACGCGCTGTGACCGACACGTCGCGCTGCAGATTCTCGCGGCGAATTTCCGTTCTGCCCAGGCAGTTCTCGGCTAATGTCGCCAGCGCTCCCAGCGTCGCGGTATGGCCGCTGCTGCTGATCAGCAACGTATTGCGCATCGCTTCGAGCGAAACGCGATTTCCGGCAGGAAAGCGCACCCGCACCGTATAAGGACGGTCATTCGAGATCACGGGCGTCGCCGCCGGCTCGCCCTCCAGCATCGCCGCCGCATCGAGCGGCAACTTCTTCGGGGGTAAATCCCGCGCGCGCCGCTACCGCTCGGATCCACTTGAAAATTCACTGCGGGCCCGCTGATCGTGTTCTCAATGCCGTTCAGCACGTCGACGACGCCGTTGACCTTGCCGATCGCATCTCGGCTATCTTTGGCGCCCACGTCTCGATAGCGTCGGATCGTGCGAGAACAGCTTGATCTGCACCGGTTCCGGCTCGCTGGTCAAGTCGCCGATCATGTCCTGCAGCACCTGCACGAATTCAACTTCCAGCGCGGGTTCCTGTTGCTTGACCTTCGGCGCGGACGTCTTCGATGATTTCGTCGATGCCGCGGCTCCCGCTTGTCCTTCAACTTGACCAGGATGTCGCCGCGATTGGCTTCGGTCACCGGCGAGCCAGTCCCAACTGCGAGCCGGTGCGGCGCGAGGTGCTTTCGACTTCCGGCACCGCTCGCTAGATTTGCTCCACATGGCTGATCATGCGGTTGGTTTCCTGCAGTGAGCTGTCCGGCGGCGTGAGGTAGTCCAGCACGAATCCGCCTTCGTCCATCTCCGGGAACAGGTCGGACCCAGAAAGCTGTAGCAGAAGTAGGAGGCAACGATCAGAATAGCGCTGAACAGGACGAGCAACGGGCGTTGAGTCACGCGCAACCAGCGCTCGTGGAAGTTCACCATCGCACGAAGAATCCGCTGAGATGCTCTTCCTCCGCGGCCAATAATTTCATGGCTCGCTCTCAGCTCGGGAGCTCACTTTGATATTCACTGGATGGCATAAGGCTTGAGCCGCATTAGCATCCGTCGTCGCTCATGCCTTGCTCCTCGCGGCGTCCCTTAATGAAGTATTGGCTCATGCGCGGGCGTCCACGTTAGCGCGAGCGCGAGCGAAGTCAGCAAGCGAGACGCTGATGGTCACCGCCAGCGCGCGAAAGAAAACTGCGGTCACCCGTGATCACGATCAGCGGAAGGAAAACGACGATCGGAGTGATCGTCGATCCGATCAGTGGCATCGTGATTTCCTTGCAGCGCGCTGCGAATGGCTTCAGCCGCGGCCCTGCCCCGCGTCGCGATGCAGCACGATGTTTTCGACGACCACGATCGCGTCATCGATCACCAGTCCCACCGCGGCCGCGAGACCGCCGAGCGTCATCAGGTTGAAAGTCTGGCCCAGCATTTTCAGCACGATGAACGTGACCAGCACGGTTACCGGAATGACCAGCACCCGCGACCAGAGACGTTCCCCAGTCGCGCAGGAAAACCACCAGATGATGGACGCTAGAATCAGCCCGATCAGGATGGCATCGCGCACGCTCTTGATCGACTCGCCGACGATGATCGACTGGTCGTAGAACGGCTCAATCTGCACGCCCGGCGGCAGCGTCTTGCGGATGCTCTCGATTTGATCGTACTTCGTTCGCTACTTCCACTGTGTTGCCGTCGGGCTGGCGGTCGATGTTCACAGAACCGCGGGCTTGCCGTTGCGGTGACGACGGTATATACGGGCTTTACGCTCGGTGCGACGGTCGCAACGTCGCCAATCCGCACCGGAATACCCGCTTGGTATTCTTGATCACCGATATCGCCGATCTTTCCGGCGTTCTCACCTGCCCGTTGACCAGCCCGAGAAAGAGTTGATGTTGCGGCTCGAGAAGTCCCGGGGAATCGATCAGATTCGTGCGACGCACGGCTTCGAGCATTCCCGCGAACAGTGACGCCGGTTGGCAGCAGCCGCGCCGGATCCGGCGTGATCTGGAATTCGGGCACCTGCCCGCCTTGCACAACGCTGGAGACGCCGTCGAGGCGGTTGAGACGCGGCTTCATTTCGTAGGTCGCCATTTCCCACAATTGGTCTGCGGCACTGTGTCGGACGTTAGGCTGTAGCCGAGAATCGGGAAAGCCGGCAAATCAGGCGGTGAGCTTCGATCGTCGCCGTGGAGGAAGTTCCCTGCACGCGCGAGATGGCGGCGTTCACATCTTGCAGCGTCTGGAACATGTCGCTGTCCCATCGAAAAACAGGTCGATCTCCGCCGATCCCCGACTGGTGGTGGAGCGTACGTGCTGAGGCCGGGTACGCTATTGAGCGCCTCTTCGATCGGCTGCGTCACGGTGACCTCATCTGGTCGATCGGCATGACGCCGTTATCGACGCCGACGATAATGCGCGGGGAAGTCTGTGAGGGAAAACAGAAACCGGAATGGTCGTCGCGAGATATATGCCCGCGAGCGCAAGAATGATGATGAGAAAAATTACCGGCTTCGAGTAGCGCGTGTACCAATAGGCATTGCCGCCAGGGTCATGCGCGCGCATCCGTTTCAGCCACGCTCGCCAGGGAACGTTCATCATTAGTTCTTACCCTTGGCGCCGTCTTTGTCGTCAGCCTTGTCGTCCTTCTTATCGTCTTTGTCGTCAGCCTTGCCTTCGCTCTTGGCACCGCCTTCGCTCGGTGGTGTCCATGCCGACGTCGTCACTTTCGTTTTATCCGGAATGCCGTAGGCTCCGCGAACGATCACATTTTCGCCGCCATTCAAACCTTTGGTGATCTGCACATGATCGTCTTCGCGAATTCCGATTTCCACCGGCGTCTGGTGCGCGAGCCCGTCACTGCCTGCGACCATCACCACGTTCTCTCCCTCCGGCGTCTTCAGCAAGCATTCAGCAGGCACAATAATCGCGTCTTTCACCGCTCGCGCCGCCATCTCCACGTTTACCGTTGTGCCCGGTCGCAGCACGCCTTTCGGATTCGCGGCTTCAACCCAAACCTCGACCGTAGTGCTGTTCTGGTCGAGCGCCGGGCTCACCACCGTCACCTTCCCCGTGATCTTGACATCGCCCGGAGCCGTCAGCGTCGCCTCGTCGCCCCGCTTGACCACCGCCGCCGCAGCCTGGGGGATATGCACTTTCGCAATCACTGACGACGTGTCCATCACAACCAGCAGCGGCGTTCCCGCAGGTGCCATCTCGCCGGGATACAGGGGACGCTCCGTAATAACGCCGTTGATTGGACTGTGGATCTCTGAATAAGAAAGTTGAGCGGCGGCGCCTTCGTATTTGCCCTGCGCCGCGGCCAACTGCCCCTTAGCTGATTTCAGCTGATCTTTTTTCCCAGCAGCCTCGAGTGCCGCCAAATGTTTCTGTGCGATCTCGTACTGCGCCTTTGCCTGGATCACCGCCACCGCAGCCTGGTCAAAGTCTTTTCGAGGCAACGCTCCCTGCTGGTAGAGATTCTGGCGGCTTTCATATACCTTCTGTTCGGCCTCGTAGGCTTGCTTCGCCGCTTCGAGATCGTACTGAGCTTTCTGCCACTCTTCAGGAAGTGCAGAGGATGTCTCAATTCCGTAGGCCCCCTGCGCCTGCTCGAGAGCGCCCTTGTTTTCGACCTCAGCCGCCGCGAGGTCGCGGTTTTCCAATACCGCGAGCAGTTGCCCCTTGTGGACTCGGCTGCCGCGATTCACGTAAAACGCTCTTACTGGAGCTGAGATTTTGGGCGTCAGCGCCGCTTGATCTTTGGGAAAGAGCACGCCTTCAATGCTGACGACCTGCTGGATCTCGCCTCGCTGCGCCTGCGTCACTTGCACTGCCACAACCGGCTCGGGCTCTTTTTCTGTTTTTGAGCAGGCGACCATTAAACAAACGGGCGCTGCAGCAAGCAGCAATGTCAGCACTGCCCTGAAAAGTCTATGTTCATTCGTCATTGGAGTTTGGTCCGAATTTGTTTTCGGACTGCAGTCCGATCGCAATTCGATTGATAGCAATTCCCGTCGTTCATGGCTAGAAGCTTCCTGTCAGAGTCTGAAGGTGGGCAAGCGCGACCCGAAATCGAATCTGACCGTCATCGAATGCATTGCGCGCCTGAGTCAAAGTGTTCTGCGCGTCCACCACTTCAAGGACGGTCGATTCGCCTGCCTGATACCGAAGCGTCGTCAGTCGTAAACTGTCGGAGGCGAGTTCGGCCGACTGCCCTAAAGACTCAAGCTCCGACCGGGACGTTTCCGCTTCCTCATAGGAAGACCGCAAATTTGCCAGCAGTTCACGCTGCGCGGCGCTCAGCTCAACGTGAGCCTGCTGCCGCCGCAGATCTGCCTGCTTCACCTTGCTGTAGCTCGATCCCCAATTCCAAATCGGTAACTGCAGGGTGGCTGTGGCGGCATATCCCAGGTTACGGAAACCGTTAGGAGACCGCACGGCAAGCTGATTTGCATCAATTCCGTAAAAGTAGTCGATGCCAACCGTCGGAAGCATTCCCGTCCACGCCACCTTCACTTGCTGGTCGCTTTGGCGCAAAGCAGCAAGCGCGGCATTGATCGCAGGATTATTCTTCGTCCCAACAGCCTGCACCTCGGTGTAGGGCGGCAGCGGATCGGGCAAACGAAGATCATCCACCACCGTAAAGTTCTCATTGAAATCGGGAAAAATGATCACGGCGAGATCCAAGCGGCTCTTGTTCATGGCAAGCAACGCGTCCTGAAGATTGCGCTGCTGCTGTTGCGCCTGAATCTTTGCCTTAATCACATCAGAGTTCGCCACTTCTCCACCGTTTTGTAATTTCTGGCTCACATCGAGGAAATGATCCGCCTCGCTGGACGCCTTCTGCGCGGTCGCATACTTTCTTTGCGCAACGACGTAGCCTTCATAGGCTTGAACAACCGTGACCAGTAACCCACGCGTTGCGATCTCCGCCTTCGCGCGGGCGATTGCCTCCGCGGCTTTCACCGCTCCATGTTGCGCGAACATCCCCGGCGAAAGTGCCTGATGCACGTCGCCTTGTGCAATGTACTCATGCACTCCATTGTTGGCGATGTAGCGAACAGGAACCGGATTGCCATTCACATCGCCATTACCCTGTGTGTAGATGAATTCCATGTTGTAGCTGACATTCGGCAGCAGTCCGGCCCGGCTTTGTACGACATCCTGATGTGCCACACCGAGGTCCGTGATCGCGGAACGGAATTGCGCGTCGTTCGCTTGCGCCCGTTTGAGTGCATCTTGCAGGGTAATCACAAGAGGAGCGGTTCCTGTGGGAGGTCCGGCAACCGACGTCTGGGTCGATTGAGCGTTAGCCGACTTGGAAATACCCGCCAGGACAATTAGCAGGCACAACGCCATGCCTTGGCTAGCGAAATGACGCGCGCGCGCGCAGACCGATGCCCGTTCCGTCCCGAGCAATCAACGCCATACAAACCTCCTGTCACAAGGACTCCCCGATTAAGAATGGGGACCACCAGACTGAGGTTCTCACGCGAACCTTAAGATAGTCTGAAAAGGAATGGCTTAGGCTTTGTTGACTGGGGATCGGCTTATCCTGATCATGGATCGCGCATCCCTTGGAGTCGAGTCTGCGCGAACCCTATCAGGTAATCACTTGGCATTTTCGACCGCGCGCGCAATTGGCGGATGGGCAAAAACTACTTTCACAGTTTTGATTTCATAAGGTTTGGTATGCACAACCACCACGCCTGACTTTACAGGCAGCGCCCCGATCGGCCGCTCCATCAGGTCTGCATCCTGCGCGCTCTTCGCCCCTGGTAAAAACTGGAGATCCTCAATATCCGTCTCCTTGCCTGCCCATTCGTAGAACCTGAAAATGAGCGAGTCATCGTCCTCGGCCTTCTTTACAGCGGTCAACACAACGTTATCGGACTTCACCTCCACCGACGAATGCTCGGGCGGCAACGCACCCTCATGTTTCTCAATTTGCATCGAGAGCATCTGGTAGTTCAACTCATATCCCTGTCGTACCGTCAGCGCCTGCCGCCAATTCCCCGCGTGCGGATAGACCGAATATGTAAATTCGTGATGGCCTTCATCAGCGTGCGGATCCGGCCATTCGGGTGATCGCAGCAAGCCAAAGTCGCAGCACGTTCCCCTTCGCGTCATAGCCATATTTCGAATTGTTCAGCAGGCTGAAGCCATGCTTGTCGTCCGAGATATCGGCCCAGCGCATTCCCGGAACTTCAAACTGAGCCTTTTCCGCCGGAGTGTTGCGCGTAGTCGGCCGCTCCACCGAACCGTAGGGAATTTCATATGTCGCTTTTCGCTGTGCAGCGTTGAAGAAACGCCACCTTGAGAAGAATATGTTTCTCGTGCCACTCAACCTGCATGTTTACGTCGACGCGCGGACTATCCGGGTAAAGCGTCACATCCTGAATAAACGTGGAATTCTGAAAATGCTTCTTAATGCGAATGACCGCGCGCAGCGGCCCGTTTTCCAGCAGCTTCACTTCATCTGCCTGCGTGAGATCCCAATGTTGTTTCTCAAAGTCCGCGTCAATGTTCCATGCATCCCATTTCTCCGGCTTATCCACAAATGTCTGAAGCAGGTTGCCGCAGATCTTGTCGGTAGGGCCGCCCGTATCGGTTTCAGAAGGCGAAAGCGATTCCTGATTAGCCCGCTTGTCGAACAAGCTGGTCATGCATCCAGTACGCGAATCGATCTTTACCCGCACCAGGTCGTTCTCCAGACTCTCGCGTGTCGCTTTCAGAGAAGAGTGTCCCGCCGCATCGTTCGTGGTTCCGCGCACAAAATACGTTTTGTATCCAAGTGATGGCGCACTGGCGCGAACAAGAAACCGGGCTCGATGCGTTTGCGAGTCGATCTCTAGCAATTGCGATTCGGCCACTTTCCCCGTCGCATCGGTCACCAGAATATGCCGCGCCGGGGTCCGCAGTTGTGCCTTCACCTCGATGACTTCTGATCGCGGCCACGCGAGAGGATCGGTCACCATCAGCGGCACGCCTTCGCCCAAGGCATTGCCTCCCATGGTATTCACTTGCCCAAGTATCTCTTTCAGCGAATCTTCCGCGAATTCTGTCGCCCGCCAGGCGCACGTCTTCCAGATTGCGGCGCGCATCCAGATAATTCACGCCAATACCCGATCCTGGCATGATGTCGTGAAAATCATCAAACAACAGCCGCTTCCACGCGCGATTCATCTGCTCCTGCGGATACGCGCGCCCGTCCAGCAGGGCCAGTGACGCAAACTTCTCGGCGTTCAACATCACCTCTTCGCTGCGCCGGATCCTCTGCTTCGTCTCCGCCTGCGTCGTAAATACGCCCCGGTGATATTGAAAATAGAGTTCACCGTTCCAGGTGGGCACCTTAAGGTCTGGAAGTTTCTTGTCGAGCTCTTTAAAGAAGGCCGTCGCTGTACCCAGCTCAAACTTCGGATACACAACATCCGGAGAGCTAAGCGCCCGCGCACTATCCAGCATCACGCGTGTCGGCCCGCCGCCATGGTCGCCAACGCCATAAAGGCGCACGATTTCTGGCGAATCTTTGACCGTTGGACCGTAAATCGAAGGCGCCCAAACCGACAGGTCTTTTGCCATGCCCGGCCCCTCAATTCCCCCTGCATAGTCGTGCGGGAAATAAGTCAGCAGACGGCTGCCATCCGGCGCCTGCCACCAGAACAGCTTGTAAGGGAAAGTAGTGAATTCGTGGGCCCACAGCAGCTTCCGCGCGACGAAATAATCCATCCCCGACTTCTTATAGATCTGCGGCCCCTGTGCGTTGTATCCAAAGGAATCAGGATTCCATCCAATCTTCACATCCACGCCAAAATGGCCCTGAAAATAACGCTTGCCGACAAGAATTTGCCGCGTCAAAGATTCGCCATCCGGCATATTCAAGTCCGGCTCCACCCACATCCCGCCAATCACTTCCCATCGCCCTTCCCGAACGCGCTCCGAAATCTGCTTGAACATCTCCGGATACTTTTCTTCAATCCATTCATAGGTCCGGGCTGACGACATGGTGAACGTGAAGTCGGGATACTCGCGCATTAGATCGAGCACGCTCTGAAACGTATTGCGGACCACCTCGACCGTTTCAGTCCATGGCCACAGCCACGCCATATCAATGTGCGAGTTCCCAACCGCATGAATTTTGAATTGCTGCAGCCATGGCTTGAGCACGGCTAGTTTTGCTTGGGCATCGCTCAACGATCGATCAAAGCTGGCTTGGTCACCGCGCTCCAGCGACGAAAATCAATCGCCTTCACCGCCGCATCGAGCTTCTGAACCCGGTCTGCTTTGCCATCCTCATAGGCTCCGATCACTGGCTGCGCCGAAAGAATCCCCATGCGAAGCATCGACGGATCCGGCCGTCCCGCCGAAGGACGAATCGTTAGTTCGCTCTCAAAGATTCCCGTGTTTGCGGAAGAACA
Source organism: uncultured Acidobacteriaceae bacterium (assembly GCA_963822545.1). Classification (GTDB taxonomy): domain Bacteria; phylum Acidobacteriota; class Terriglobia; order Terriglobales; family Acidobacteriaceae; genus Acidiflorens. The sequence continues at coordinate 875,268 of CAWGIB010000002.1, read as the reverse complement.
ATTGATCCGAACCGCAACCAGAAACTTCTGACCCGGCTGCGCGTTTGTGGTGAGCGGAATCGGCTCCTCCATGTCCTCGTTCCCGCGGTAGACAATCCCTCCGTTCGAAAACACAGTCATCATCAAGGCATCATCACTGCGAATCTTCAAATTCAAGTCCACCCGCGCGCCTTGAGTCGCGTAGCCATTGATCTTTTCTGGTATCTCAATCCACCGGCGCACCACCCGTGGCCCCGTAGTCCACTCTTCATGTACTTTGACGGCCTGCCACTCGGCATCGTTTAGGGCAGCGTCTTCCGGATGCGGCATATCCGCATGAAATCGCCAGTCGGGCAAGGGCATGATGACCAGCGAATGCAACCGGTCCAGCGTCGGCTTATACAGATCATTAACGGGCGGAAGGCGCCTGCGCGAAAACGGGAAGAATCAGACAGCAATAAAAGAAGAAGTGTTGAGACTGCGAGAAGTCTCTTCATAGACCACCATAATAATGCCCAGGCTGGAACAAACGCAATCGCCGCCGGCCGCGGCTCCGCCGCCATCTCATCCGTTTGGTAACGAACGTCACTTCGGACTGTGATTTTGCTCACATCCCGAGGCAGCGTCTTGATACACCCTGAGTCAGGACGGCTTCACAGCCTGCTTTTCATTGGCAATGCGGTGGAAATGGGAGTTCCCGTGATTACAGCTAATTCACCTAAGTGGTATCACAGCAACGTTTACAACGCCGAATCGGCTTGCAAAGAGTGCGGAGAAATCATTCGCCACGATCCCTGGTGTAGCGAGGTTAATTCCGTTGTCCGCTATGCCCGACAGATCGTTTTGCAACCTGAGAGCATCGAGGCGAACGACAGCATTCGGTTGCACGCGCTCGGAGTCACTTGGTATTTAAGGCACTGAATTGCCAGCCCGGCAAGCTCACCTGCGGTCGCAAGTAGAGTGCTATACTCCGGGTCTAGAGTGGGGAATTGAGTTTCAGATCTTGCTCGAGCCCAACGGGAGCGCCCTTCATCTCTTGCAAGATCAGGCTTTCGCCCGACTTCACCCTCGTCCCATGGCAGCCAAGCCAGTTCCGTTGTCGCGTATAAGTTGACCTGCAAGGCGATTGGGAATCCTGACTTTTCGGATGGACTACGACCTGTTCTCGGATCCGGAGGGAAACTTTTTCGATCGGCGAATGCCCCTTTTAGTGAAGGGGGCATCTCAGTAGCGCAGGCAGCCATTGCCGACGAACTTCTGCAGCGCGGAGGCTGATATGTGTCTGGCGATTCCCGGGAAGGTTCTCAGCGATTACGAGCAAGCCGGCATGCGGATGGCGAAGTGCAGTTTGGCGGCATCGTGCGCGAAGCCTGTCTCGCCTACGTTCCCGAAACTAAAGTCGGCGATTACGTCCTGGTTTATGTCGGCTTCGCCATCAGCCGGGTCGATGAAGAAGAAGCGCAGCGCACCTATCAACTCCTCAAGGAATTGGATGAACTGACAGAACTCGAAGCCCCGATAGTCAATGAGGTGAGAGCTCGCGACGATGACGGAGACCTGTCATGAAATATCTGGATGAATATCGCGATGGAGAGGTAGCACGAAGCTAGTTGACGAACTCATCGAATTCAAACCAAGCCATGGGTGATCATGGAAGTCTGTGGCGGCCAAACTCACTCGATTGTGAAGCATGGAATCGATTACTTGCTGCCCAAGGGCGTCGAGCTTGTGCACGGTCCCGGATGCCCGGTCTGCGTCACCCCTCTCGACATGATCGACAAGGCGCATGCGATCGCCCGGCAACCGAACGTGATTTTCTGCTCCTTTGGCGACATGCTGCGCGTGCCCGGCTCAGACGGCGACCTCTTCACCATCAAGTCGCAAGGCGGAGACGTGCGCGTCGTTTATTCACCGCTCGACTGCATGAAGATTGCTCGGGCCAACCCTGATAAGCAAGTCGTATTCTTTGCCATCGGATTTGAAACCACCGCTCCCGCCAACGCGATGCTCGCATGGCAGGCTCGTGAGTCGAAACAGAACAATGTTTCCCTGCTTGTCTCCCATGTGCTCGTACCACCCGCGCTGGAGGCAATCCTGCAGTCCCCCGAAACCGCGTGCAGGGCTTCCTCGGCCCCGGCCATGTGTGCGCCGTGATGGGATACAGCGAGTACGAACCCATCAGCGAAAAATACAAAGTCCCCATCGTCATTTCAGGGTTTGAGCCGCTCGACATCCTTCACGGAACTCTGATGACGATTCGCCAGCTCGAAACAGGACGCGCCGAAGTCGAAAACCAATACTCCCGAATTCTGGATCGCGATGGTAACCGGGCAGCTCAAAAGCTCGTCTCGAACGTCTTTGAGGTAAGTGACCGCAACTGGCGCGGAGTTGGAACGATCCCGGGCAGTGGTTACCGGTTGCGTCCGGAATTCGCCGCCCACGACGCGGAAAAACTCTTCGATGTACAAAGTATCGATACGCGCGAACCCGCGATCTGCATCAGCGGCGAAATCCTTCGCGGCATCAAGAAGCCGCACGACTGTCCGGCGTTCGGAACCGCCTGCGATCCGCAACATCCGTTGGGTGCGACCATGGTTTCAGCCGAGGGCGCTTGCGCCGCTTATTACACTTACGGTCGGCACCTGAAACAGGAAGATGGGCGGCTAGTTTCAATATCGCCCGGCGGTGCCGCATGAAAGTCGGCGACTCCGCGAGCCCTCCAACTGTGAGCGATAAGCCTGCGACCGGATTTGGTTCCTGCCCGGTGCCGATTTTCGAGCACAAGAACATCGTCCTCGGTCACGGCAGCGGCGGCAAACTCACGGCGGAACTGATCGAAAAGGTTTTCCTTCCGGCATTCGCCAATCCGATTCTCGACAAGCTCGACGATCAGGCCGTCCTGCACATCAATGGTTCCCGCCTCGCATTCACGACCGACTCCTTCGTGGTGACTCCAATCTTTTTCCCGGGCGGCGATATCGGAACCCTCGCCATCAACGGGACCGTCAATGATCTCGCGATGTGCGGCGCCAAGCCTCTCTATCTGGCGGCCGCCTTCATCCTGGAGGAAGGCCTGCCCGCCGACGATCTCCAACGGATCGTAGATTCCATGCGCACCGCCGCCCAAGCCGCCGGGGTTCAGCTGGTCACAGGAGACACGAAAGTCGTCAATCGCGGAAAAGGCGACAAGGTGTTCATCACGACAACTGGCATCGGCCTGGTCGAAGGCCCAGTAAACATTTCCGCCGATCGCGCTCAACCCGGCGACAAAATTCTGGTCAGCGGCTATGTTGGCGATCACGGCATGGCCATCATGTCGCGCCGCGAAAATTTGGAGTTCGAAGGCGAAATCGAAAGTGACTGCGCCCCGCTGAACGGGCTGGTATCCGCCATGTTGGAGGCGGGCGCAGGCAACATCCACTGTCTGCGCGACCCTACCCGCGGCGGCGTCGCCACCACTCTCAACGAGATTGCAGTTCGCTCCAAAACCGGCATGAATCTCGTGGAAGACACGGTTCCCATTCGCGACAGTGTCCGCGGTGCCTGCGAAATCCTCGGGCTCGACCCTCTTTACGTGGCAAATGAGGGCAAGCTGCTGGCGGTAGTCGCCGCGGACGCAGCAGAAGACATTCTCCATCGCATGCGGCACCACCCGCTCGGCAAAACAACAGCCATCATAGGAGAGATCGTGTCCGATCATCCGGGTATGGTGCTCATGAGAACCGCGATCGGCGGTACCCGAGTTCTTGATCTGATGTTCGGTGAACAGTTACCCAGAATTTGTTAGTCGCGAAATTCGAATTTTTCAAAAATCCGAAGCAATCTGTGCATGACCTATGCATGAACTGTCCATCGCGCTCAGCATGATCGACGGCGTCCTCGAGACGGCAAAGAAAGAAGGGAATGCCCATGTTGAAACCGTGTACTTGAAACTGGGCGCTTTTTCTGGAGTTGACAAGGATGCACTGGAGTTTTCCTACGGCATCGCCTGCGAAGGAACGCCACTCCAAGGATCGCGATTGGTCATCGAGCAGGTGCCGATTGTGATTTTCTGCCCAACCTGCAACGCCGAGCGCGCCCTGCCGTCCCAGCAACAGCTTTACTGTCCTGAGTGCCAGTCTCTCGCGTACGAAATTCGCAGCGGCCGGGAGTTGGAAATTACCGCCTTGGAGATTACCTGATGACGCGCATGGTCGAAGTTCGCGAAAAAGTACTCAAGCAAAACGATCTGTTGGCCCGAACTTTGCGCGAGCAGTTTCTGGAAGCCGGCGTATTTGTCGCGAGCTTCGTTTCGAGCCCCGGTTCGGGCAAGACGACTTTCCTCGAAAAACTCCTTGCACGCCTCAGCAAGAATCATCGCGTCGCCGCGCTAGTTGGCGACTTGGCGACCGACAACGATGCCGCTCGCCTGCAACGCGCCACCTCGCAGGTTCGCCAGATCACCACGGGAACCATTTGCCACCTCGATGCGCAGATGATCCAGAAAGCTTTAGAAGGCTGGGAGTTGCGCGACCTCGATTTCCTCTTCATCGAGAACGTGGGAAATCTTGTTTGCCCTTCCAGTTATGACCTGGGGGAAGCCGAGCGCTTCGTGCTTCTGTCCGCAACCGAAGGCGAAGACAAGCCTTTGAAGTACCCAACCATCTTCAACACCGCCGATGTGGCCATCATCACCAAGATGGATATGGCCGCCGCCGCCGAATTCGATCTTCAGGCAGCTCGCAGGAATATCCAAAGCGTCCGCCCCGGTATGCGCATCTTCGAAGTTTCTTCAAAAACTGGCGCCGGGTTGGAAGAGATTGTCACTTTGCTAGAATCCAGCCTCTTTGAGTTACGAACTCCTCAAGGGGTCTGACCCGACTGCGATTGCGTGGAGCGAATGAATCACTTCGAGACCCAACCATGCATCAGTATTCGTCTACAGTAAAACCCCTACACTGCATGAAATGATGCTGTATTTTCCCGTTTAGTTCGTTCGCCGTCTTCGAGGAGGTATAGACTCGGTTTCGCTTTCTGAGATTTGGGGCAGACCTTGCAATATCCCTTCCCCACCTCCGTCGTTTTGATACGAATTCGCTACAAATGTGCTCATCGCGAAATAGTTAAAGTTCCACTTCTGTTCGTTCCCCGGACGCACCCCCAACAATCTTCCACTAGATCCCAGCTTGCATGCTTCACTCCTGGCCACATGAGAGCTGCGCATACTTCCGCTTTTTCAAAAAATTTCCTACAGACGGTAATTACAGGAGATCCCCAATGCCCGCAAACCCTACACCCATCAGCAAAGTGCCGCGCACTTCCCCAGTCAAAGAAGTCCACATCTTGTGGATCACGGCCGGTCTGAGCTGTGATGGCGACTCCGTTTCCGTCACCGCCGCCGAGCAGCCCAGCATAGAAGACGTATTACTCGGAGCGATTCCCGGCTTGCCCAAAGTGCACCTCCACAATCCGGTTCTCGCTTACGAAAACGGCGACGACTTCATGAAGTTTTTCTACCAGGCTGAAGAAGGAAAGCTTGATCCCTTCGTCCTCGTCGTCGAAGGTTCAATACCGAACGAGCGCATCAAGAAAGAAGGCTATTGGGCAGCAATGGGCACGGACCCCATCACCAAGCAGCCCATCCTCACCTGCGACTGGATCGATCGGCTCGCGCCCAAAGCACTCGCGGTCATCGGCGCCGGCACTTGCGCCACATATGGCGGCATCCACGCCATGGCCGGCAATCCCACCGGATGTATGGGTCTGGCCGACTATCTCGGATGGGGGTGGCGCTCCAAAGCCGGTCTCCCCATCGTCAACGTTCCCGGTTGTCCGGTGCAGCCCGACAATTTCATGGAGACCGTGCTCTACCTCCTCTACGAAGTTGCAGGCCTGGCTCCCATGATTCCGCTCGACGATCAACTTCGTCCCACCTGGTTATTCGGCAAGACTGTTCACGAAGGCTGCGATCGCGCCGGCTACTACGAGCAAGGCGACTTCGCTCTCGAATACGGTTCTCCCAAGTGCCTCGTGAAAGTTGGCTGCTGGGGTCCGGTCGTGAACTGCAACGTCACGAAGCGCGGTTGGATGCGCGGCATTGGCGGTTGTCCGAATGTCGGCGGTATCTGCATCGGATGTACCATGCCTGGCTTCCCCGACAAGTTCATGCCTTTCATGGATGAGCCGCCCGGTGCGCGCCTGTCTACTTTTGGCGTCGGCAAGTACGGCAAATTGATCCGCACTCTGCGCAGCATCACCAACACAACCGCCAACAAAGAGCCTAAGTGGCGCCATCGCGGCGCGGCTCTCACCACCGGCTATCGTCCCTCAACCCACTAGCGAAAGGATTATTTGTCATGGGAACAACAACTCAGATTCGGCCGGAGACCACTTCCGAAAAACGAAAACTAGTGGAAATGAACTGGGATCCCATCACCCGCATCGTCGGGAGCCTCGGCATCTTCACCAAAATTGATTTCGAAAATCGTCAAGTAGCGGAGTGCTACAGCACGTCCTCCATCTTTCGCGGATATAGCATTTTCATGAAGGGCAAGGATCCGCGCGACTCCCATTTCATCACCAGCCGCATCTGCGGAATTTGCGGTGACAATCACGCTACCTGCGCGGTCTATGCGCAGAACATGGCTTTCGGCGTCAAGCCACCTGCCCTCGGCGAGTGGATTATCAACCTCGGTGAAGCCGCCGAGTACATGTTCGACCACAACATTTTTCAGGACAACCTGGTCGGCGTGGACTTCTGCGAGCAAATGGTGAAGGAAACCAATCCCGGCGTTTGGGACAAAGCCCAGGGCAAAGCCTGTCCCAACGCCGAGAAACATGGCTTCCGTACCATCGCCGATATCATGCGCGCGCTGAACCCGTTCACTGGCGAGTTCTATCGCGAGACGCTCGCCATGAGCCGCATGACGCGTGAAATGTTCTGTCTGATGGAAGGCCGTCACGTGCATCCATCAACTTTGTATCCGGGTGGAACGGGGACGGTTGCGACCATCCAGCTCTTCACCGACTACCTGGTGCGGCTGATGAAGTACGTCGAATTCATGAAGAAGGTCGTGCCCCTGCACGACGATCTATTCGACTTCTTCTATGAAGCTTTGCCCGGCTACGAAAAAGTCGGCCAGCGCCGCATCCTGCTCGGCTGCTGGGGCTCCTACAACGATCCCGACAATTGCGACTACACCTATCGCAACATGGCGGAGTGGGGCCGCTCCATGTTCGTCACGCCCGGCGTCGTGGTCGATGGCAAACTCGTCACCAACAGCCTTGTCGATATCAACGTGAACATGCGAATTCTGCTGGGCAGTTCGTATTACGACGACTGGCAGGATTCAGAAACGTTCGTGAAGACCGATCCTCTCGGCAATAAGATCGATCGCCGCCATCCCTGGAACCAGACAACTCTCCCCCGCCCGCAGAAGCGCGACTTCAACGGCAACTACACGTGGGTGATGTCACCGCGCTGGCTCGACCAGCGCACCGGCGATCATCTCGCGCTCGATACCGGCGGCGGCCCCATCGCGCGCCTATGGTCCACCGCTCTCTCGGGCTTGGTGGACATCGGCTACGTTCAGGCAACCGGCAACAGCGTCAAAATCAATCTTCCCAAAACTGCCATGCTCCCCGAAGCGGAGTTTGAATGGAAGATTCCAAAGTGGAGCAACGCCATCGAGCGTGATCGCGCTCGCACTTATTTCCAGGCATACGCTGCCGCTACCGCTCTGCATTTCGTCGAGAAGGCTCTCGCAGAGTTGTACGCGGGCCGCACCAAAACGTGGTCGGACTTCACTGTTCCGGAAGAGGCCATCGGCTGCGGCTTCCACGAAGCCGTGCGTGGCGTGCTTTCGCATCACGTCGTCATTCGTGACGGCAAGATCGCGAACTACCATCCCTATCCCCCGACTCCATGGAACGCCAATCCGCGCGATATCTATGGAACTCCCGGTCCTTACGAAGACGCGGTGCAGAACACGCCGATCTTTGAAGAGAACGGTCCCGACAAGTTCAAGGGCATCGACATCATGCGGGCAGTACGCAGTTTCGATCCCTGTCTGCCTTGTGGTGTGCACATGTACCTTGGCAATGGGAAAGTGCTCGAAACCCGCCATTCGCCGATGTTCGGCGTGGCCAGCAATAAGTGACCAGCGCAAGTGAAGAGAACTAAGTGACGAACCTCAAGTGAGAGGATCCTTGATGACAGAGAAACGGGAATTCCAGGCGCGGACGGAAGAAATCGAGCAGCTGGTACGAACGCTCGAGGAGGCATCGGATCCCGCCATCCACGCCGCTGCCTTTCAGTTGATGCAGTCCATCATGGAGCTGCATGGCGCCGGCATCGGCCGCATTCTCGACCTTGTCTCTGAGGATCCTCATGCGGAAGGAGTACGTCGTAGCCTGCTTCAGGACGATCTTGTCTCCGGCTTGCTCCTTCTGCACAACCTCCACCCCGACGACGTTCGGACCCGCGTGCTTGGCGCTCTCGATAGCGTCCGGCCATATCTGCAATCCCACGGTGGCGATGTGGAACTCGTCAGCTTGGAAGATGGTGTCCTTCGTCTCCGCCTCAAGGGTGGCTGTGGAACCTGTGGCTCGTCCGCTCAAACGCTTAAAACTACCGTGGAGCAAGCGGTGGTGGATGCGGCCCCAGACGTCACCGAGATCATCGCCGAACCTGCTTCTGAATCGATCAATACCTCTCAGTTGGTAGTGCTGAGATAGAAAAACATTTAGATAGGAGAAATTCTTATGGTGCGCCAGCACACGACTCCCGACAGTCCGTCGCATACACCCGGAACTCACCGTGGAGAAGCATGGGTTCGTACCCAAAAAGAGCCGGGCCGCGAGGGCAAAACTCGAACCGCGCGCGATTCGACCAGCGTCAACGCTGATAAGCGTAGACCCATTGATCCGCGCATGCCCAATATGCCGCCTGCGTAGCAGCGCTCTTCATGAACGATACTCCGGAAAAAACGGCCGACTTCCAGAACGCGTTTGCCGTTCTGCGCAAGTTCTCTCGCAAGCGCGCCCCCGTGGAGCGCTGCGAGTTGTGTAGCGCCGAAGTTCCGCCGGAGCATGCCCACTTGCTCGAACGCTCGACGAGAAACATCCTGTGCTCCTGCGAGGCTTGCTCCGTACTCTTCAGCGACCACGGAAATGCCCGGTACAAGCGCGTTCCGCGTCGACCCCGCTCGCTCCCCGATTTTCAAATTTCCGATCTCGAGTGGGAATCGTTGATGCTTCCCATTAATCTCGCGTTCTTTTATCGCGATAGTGCGGCGGCGCGGGTGGTCGCTATGTATCCCAGCCCCGCTGGCGCAACCGAGTCACTGCTCAGTCTCGAATCCTGGACCGAAATTGTTTCTCACAATCCAAAACTCCAGTCCTTGGAACCCGACGTCGAAGCCCTCCTCGTAAACCGCATGGGCGCTGCGAAGGACTACTACATCGTGCCCATCGATGAATGCTATCGCCTTGTCGGCCTCATCCGTACCCATTGGCGCGGCTTGTCCGGAGGCACCGAGGTGTGGAAAGAAATGCGTGAGTTCTTCGCCCAGCTTCGATCGCGCTCCGGTCAGAGGGAGGCCTTGCGTGCCTGATCTCAGCTTCCAAATCGAAGCCGCTGAGGCTGTCTCTCACGCTGCAATCCCCCTGATCGCGCTCAAGCTGCGTATTACAAATCGTCTTCCAGACGAGGCGATACACACCATCTCGCTGCGCTGTCAGGTCCAAATCGAACCCACGCGACGGCGTTATCAGCCCGGGGAACAATCCCAACTGCATGATCTCTTTGGCGAACCCTCGCGCTGGGGCAAGACGGTCAAAACTCTTCTTTGGATGAACACCAGCGTCTCCGTTCCCGCGTTTTCCGGCAGCACGCTCGTCGACATTCAGCTGCCCTGCACGTTCGATTTCAACGTCGCCACCACCAAATATTTTCACGCGCTCCAGACCGGCGACATTCCTCTGTGTGTGTTGTTTAGCGGCACCGTCTTTTACGCCGACGAATCGGGATTCCTCCAAGCCACCCAGCTTCCATGGGACCGCGAGGCGAATTTCCGCATGCCCATCGACGTCTGGAAGACGATGATGGACGCCCATTATCCCAACTCAGCGTGGCTGTCGTTGCAGCGTGATGCCTTCGAGCGGCTCTACCGTTACAAAGTAACGCATGGCATCCCAACCTTCGAGCGCGTCCTTGAAAAGCTTCTGCCCGACGATATTTCGACGAATGAGGTGAAAGCGTGAACTTCGCAGCCGTCGAAAAAATCGCCAACGCCGTTCTCTATGAGGGATACATTCTTTATCCCTACCGCGCGTCGTCGACCAAAAACCGCCAGCGCTGGAATTTCGGAACCCTGTATCCGCAAACTTACGCCGAGGCACAACGCCCAGCCGAGGCCTTCCGCCTCACCACCGAGTGCCTTGTCAAAGCCGACTCGGACGCCCGCCTTACCATTCGCATTCGCTTTTTACAGCTCGTGGATCCTGCGGCCAAAGCCGACGGCCAGAACTCCAACGGAGACTGGCAACATGGCATTGAGCGCTCGCATGACTTCAATGGCCTGTCGCTCGCGAGCGCGTCTTCCCATGACGTCGCTCTCGATTTCTCTATCCCCGCGAAAAGCGGGGATGACGCAGCCAAGCGACTTTTCGGCAAGCTCAACATCTCCGCCACTCCCCTTTCGAACGGCTACAAGCTCCATCTCGAGCTGTCGAATCTTTCACCCTCCCATGAAATCCCCGACCGAAATCGTGCCCTGCTCCAATCCTTCACCTCGGCCCATCTTCTGATCGCCATCGAAAACGCAGAATTTATTTCTCTTCTTGATCCGCCTGACGAGTTCCGCTCCGCCGCGACTTCCTGCAAGAATCAGGGCATCTTTCCTGTTCTGGTCGGCGAGCAAGACCAGCGTTCCATGATGCTGTGCTCACCCATCATCCTTTATGACTACCCGCAGGTCGCGCCGGAGAGCGCGGGTGACTTCTTTGACGCTACAGAAATGGACGAGATGCTCGCTCTCCGCGTGCTCACCCTGACCGACGAAGAGAAGCGCGAAATGCGCAATGACGACCGCGCCCGCCAGATCCTCGAGCGTACCGAATCACTTCCGCAGGAGCACCTGATGAAAGTTCACGGCGCGATCCGCAGCATGCGTCGCCTCGCAGTAAAGACGGAGGAAGTAGACGCGGACGAGGAGCGCCCATGAACTCCAATTGGGATCCTCTCGCCGAAAAATCTCCGCCCCAAAGCGTTCAAGTCTTCGGCGTCGAAATCCGAAAGGGAAGTAAGGTCCGTCTCTGGCCGCAAAAAACCGCCGACATTATGGATATGGCGCTCAAAGGCCAAGTCGCCATCGTCGAATCGATTGAACAGGACTTTGACGATGTGGTCCATCTCGCCGTCGTGCTCGATGACGATCCCGGAAAAGATTTCGGGATGATGCGCCAGCCTGGACACCGCTTTTTCTTTTCCCCGCAGGAAGTCGAGCCCTTGGAATTACCGATAGCGCCGGAGAGCCCGCATGAATGACCAAATCCTCATCGCCGGCATCGGAAACATCTTCCTGGGCGACGACGCCTTCGGATGTGAAGTGTCGCGCGAATTATCGGCCCGCACCCTGCCGCCGAAAGTTCGCGTCATAGACTTCGGCATTCGTGGCCTCGACCTTGCCTACGCACTGCTCGATCCATGGCGGGCTGTAATCCTGATCGACGCCCTTCCTCGCGCCGAAACGCCCGGCACTCTATACATTTTTGAGCCCGACCTCACCGCTCTCACGGCGCCAGACTCCGGGCAGCCACAAATTGACGCCCATAACATGGATCCCGTGAAAGGTCCTCCGATTAGCAGTCTCGATGGGGGAGCTCCCCTCCAACATCTATCTGCTCGGCTGTGAGCCTGAAGATTGCGGCGGCGAAGAAGGTCGCATGGGCCTGTCTCCCGCAGTCGCAAACGCAATTCCGGAAGCACTCCACCTGATCGACAGGCTGCTAGCCCGAATTTCAGATGAAAGCGTTACAGAATTGGCAAACAATTCCTACGAGGTAAACCAATGAAATCCAAAATATTTTGGACGGTAGCATTGCTGGCAGTAGTCGCTCTCGCTGTAAACTCAGCCCCCGACCTCCGGCGCTATTACAAAATCAGTTCCATGTAACCTGCTTCGAATTTATTTTCCGATGCAGAACGTACTGAAGATCAAGTTGAGGACGTCATCGCTTGTCGTCGCTCCTGTCACTTCGTCGAGCGGCCGAAGCGCGTTGTAAAGATCCAGAAGAAGCATCTCGTGCGGAACATGGACGGCGACAGCATTGGTCGCAGCGTCCAACCCCGCAATCGCATCGGTGGCGAGCTTTTGGTGCCGCACGTTCGTAAGAAATCCAGTCTCGATTTGCATGCCCGACTCTCCTCCAACGTGCCGCAAAATCGCCGCCCGCAACTCCGCAATCCCTTGCCCGGTAAGCGCAGAGGTTTCCACTCGTTGTAATTGAGAACTGAGAACCGGGAACTGGGAACTCCTGAGATCGCACTTGTTCTCCACCACAATCGCCGGACGTCCGTCGACTTGCCCCAACAAATTCCGATCGCCCTCATCGATCGGCTGTGTCGAATCAAGCACAACCAGCACCAGATCAGCCTCCGATAGCGCTTCCATCGATTTCTTGATGCCAATACTCTCCGCTTCATCGAGCGCCTGCCGGATACCCGCCGTGTCCACCAATTGCACAGGAATTCCACCGATGGCAACGGTTTCACTGACAATGTCCCGCGTCGTTCCGGGCTGCGAAGTGACGATCGCTCGATCCCGCTCCACCAGCCGGTTGAACAAACTTGATTTCCCCACGTTCGGACGGCCCACAATCGCGAGCGTCAGCCCTTCGTGAACCAACTTTCCGTATGCGAAACTCGCCACCAACTGTTCCAGTGGCGCACGAACTTCCGCGATACGAGCCAGAATCGCCGCGTCGGGCGCAACCGAAATGTCATCCTCAGCAAAGTCAATTCCCGCTTCCAGCAATGCAATCAGTTCGACCAGCCTCTGCTTGATCGGCTTCAAACGCTTCGAAAGAGCGCCCTCTAGCTGCTGAGCCGCGACCTTGGCTTGAAAAAGAGTCTGCGAGTCGATCAGATCCCGAACCGCTTCGGCCTGCGTCAGATCCAATCGCCCGTTGAGGAAAGCGCGCATCGTGAATTCGCCGGGCTCGGCCAGCCGTGCTCCCGCACCAAGCGCGAGTTCAACAATGTGCCGCAGCACCACCGGCGACCCGTGTGCCGATATCTCGACGATGTCGTCCGTCGTATAAGAATGGGGCTTCTGAAAATACGTGACCACGACCTCGTCGACGCGAGCTTCCCCGCCCTTCGGAGAAGCAGCCCTCTTCACCTGATCCGCGGCGGGTTCGACCAGTTCCCCAAACACCGCTCGACCTGGCTCCAACCAATGCCTCAGCCGCAACATCGGCTCCGCAATCGCCACGGCGCTAGATCCCGCCAACCGCACCACTCCGATCCCGCCCCGTCCGGGCGGAGTCGCAATCGCCACAATCGTGTCATCAAGATTCATCAGAAAGTTGCCCGGCCCGCCCGACTGGCACTAATCCACGATAAAAAGCCGCGCTCCCGCCTTGGTCGAAGATCTGTGTCCCGGATCCCCATCAGCCGTCTGATAACTCTCCCCGGCCTTCAGCGCGAACCGCCTGCCATCCGCTAACTCGGTTACCAACTCCCCTTCCAGGCAAAGAATGACATGCCCCTTCGCGCACCAGTGATCGGCCGTGTATCCCTTCGAATATTCGACCATCCGAACCCTGATCTCCCCGAAATTCAGCGTTCGCCACAGCGCAAAACCCGTCTTCCCGGCATGCTTCGTGGACGATACTTGGGTCCAGTCAGTGGTAGTAAAGTCAAAACCACTCATCTTCATCAGTGGAGTATAGCCAGAAGAGACGGCCCCGGTTGCAAGGTGGTGCTCCCCTTTCCCGTTTGCCGGGTAGGGTGGCGACGGGAAAAACGGCTGAACCCCCGGTTTGCCTAGCTTGCGTTCCCGAAAGAGGGGTAGCACGCCTTTAATCGCGCTCCCGTAATCATTCGAAGCGACTCAGTAGTGGAAGCCATCCTTCAAAATGACATACGAAGCCGATGAATTTCAATTAACTCATTCGGCTTAATGGGTGTCAAAGAGCAATCTTTTGTGATTCGCGAACATCGGTACTAGTCACAAGTACTGCTTTGTTTCTATTTCGGCTAAGTTAAAATTAACCGAGGTGGTACCACTTGTTCTTTACATTCGGCCGTTCTGCACTAGGGCTATTATCCAAGCTGTGGCTGGTTTTTGTCTTGCTCGCTTCAGCTTACGGAGCCAGAAGCAACGAAGTCGAGGAGACTCGTTTTTCTCCTAACGCGGCAGCCTTGTATAAGCGCGCGTCGCAAGTCTCTCCTCCACCTGGCGCCGACGTAATTTTCGTTGAGGATGAAGAAACCGTCGTTTTCAATGCTGAGGGGAAGGCGGTTCGCACTCGATATACGCTTTATAAAATCCTCACACAGAAAGGCGCTTCGAGCTGGACGTCGATTTCGACAAATTGGGCGCCGTGGCACGAAGAACGACCCTCTCTCCGGGCACGAGTTATCAGTCCCGATAGCTCTATCCACACATTGGATTCCAACACAATCGCCGACACTCATGCCGAGGAGACCCATGACAATATTTTCAGCAACTGGAGGGTATTGAGGGCCCCCCTGCCAGCAATTACACCAGGCGCGCTCGTTGAGGAAGAGGAGGTCTTAAAAGAAAGTGCACCTCTTTTTGGCGCTGGTACTGTAGAGCGGTTCTACTTCGCGGGCTCGGTTCCGATTGAGCACACCAAGCTTGTCCTGGACGCACCCGCGACCCTCTCCCTTCGCTACGACGTGCGACTGCTGCCCGGCCTCAAAACGCAGAGAACTGAGGACGCCGGGCGCGTGCGAATTGAATTCGAAAACGGACCAATCGATGCGGTCGAAGAAATTGACCCAGAGTTGCCCAATGATGTCTCAGCGTATGCCAGCGTAACGTTTTCCACCGGAGATTCCTGGAAGCGCATCGCCGAAGAATACGGGAAGATCGTTGATTCCCAATTGGCAGGAAGCAATCTGAAATCGCAAGTCCTCCAGATTGTGGGTGCCAGGCGATCACGCGAGGATAAAGCGGAGGCGATCCTGCAATACGTGGACAGGGAAGTGCGCTACACAGGTCTCGAGTTTGGGGATGCGACAATCGTTCCGCGTTCACCGACTGAAACGTTGACTCGCAAATACGGAGACTGTAAGGACAAAGCTGCGCTGCTGGTAGCAATGCTCCGTGCCGCTGGTATCCCCGCCTACGTTGCTCTCCTCAATGCTGGGAGCCGGGAAGAGATTTCGCGCGAGCTTCCGGGCATGGGCATGTTTGATCACGCTATCGTCTATGTGCCGGGTGGCCCCGATCTCTGGATCGACGCCACTGACGACTATGCCCGGGTGGGCGACTTGCCCCGCTCCGATCAGGGACGATATGCGCTGATCACGCGCCCCACGGACTCAACGTTGGTTACCACGCCAGTGTCCTCGTCTGCCTATAACGCACTGGTTGAGAAGCGAGAAGTGTACCTCGCGGAAAACGGCCCCGCTCGTATCATTGAGACATCGCAGCCGCATGGAAGCACCGAATCGTCTTACCGGCGATCCTATGGTGATAAGGAAAACAAAAAAGCCAACGAAGAGCTGGAAAATTACGTCAAGGTGCAATATCTGGCGGAGAAACTCGACCGTCTTGACCGCTCCGACGCGCGTGACCTTTTCAAGCCGTTTGAATTGATACTTGAGAGCGATCGGGCACGCCGCGGTTCGACTGAGCTCGACGCCGCTGTAGCGGCGATTCGACTGGAGAGTTTGTTCGACCGGCTGCCCGCGAACTTGCGACAGCGGGAAAAGGAAAGCGACCCTGAGACTGACAAGCCCGCTAAGAAAGCGAAGAAGGAACGGACGGCAGATTACCAGCTTCCGGAAGCGTTCGTCACCGAGTGGCGTTATTCCATCGTGCCACCGCAGGGGTTCCAGCCAAAACCGCTGCCACGCGCCGTGGATATCGCACTCGGGCCGTGCAAATTCAGTGAGGAGTTTTCTGTAGACAAGGATCGGATCGTTCACGCCACGATTCGCTTCGATACCGTGAAGCGCAGATTGACGGTTGCAGAAGCGCACGAACTGCGCGACAAAATCGTGCAACTCTTGGAAGGTGAGCCGATCGTGCTCTACTTCGAGCCGATTGGGCAAACGTTACTCAACCAAGGGAAAGTGCGAGAGGCTTTAGCGTCTTACCACGACCTGATCGCTCTCCATCCCAAAGAAGCGGTCCACCATCTCCAACTGTCTCAGGCGTTGCTAGCTGCCGGACTTGGGGAGCCAGCGCGATCCGAAGCGAAGGTGGCCGTCGAACTGGAGCCGAAGTCAGCTCTAGCGAACAAGACTCTCGCAGACATCCTCGAATACGATTCGGTAGGGCGCAAGTTTCGCCCCGGGAGCGATTATGTCGGCGCTGAAGCTGCTTTTCGCATCGCCATCGCTCTTGATCCCGACGACCAAGCTAGCATTGCCAATCTCGCCGTCCTGCTCGAATTCAATCGTTGGGGGCTGCGCCGCGGCCCGGGTGCAAGGCTCAAGGATGCACTAGCAGAGTATGGCAAGTTGAAGCACGAAAAGCTTGTGGAGTGGGGCATGCAAGACAACGTCTCTTTTGATCTGTTTTATGACGGACAATTTGCTGAGGCGCAACAGGCCGCAGAGACACTCAACCCCCAGCCACTTCCTCTCATCGTTGCATGTGAGGCGGCCCTCAAGGGGTCGCAGGCCGCGCTCGCCAAGGCAAGGCAACGCACAGCGCAGGAAGACCAGTTCAAACAAACCGCTGCCTCAGCGGGACAAATGCTAATCAATATTCGCAAGTATTCTGTTGGGGCTGATCTTGAAGAGGCAGGTGCATCCGGGAGTGATGCGTCCGACACCATCGCCTATGCGTCCTTATACCGCAAGACCGTCCCCCGCGAGCAACTTCAACTCTCGGACAATCCAGCAGACGTTGCAATCCGCGTGGAACTCATCGCGTCAGACCCCGCCGTCACCATTGATCAACTGCGTTCGATTGCCAGTCGTAATGGCGCCAAGGCATTCGCGATCCCGCAAGCGCTGAATTCGATGGTCCACGATGCAAAAGGCGCAGTGATTGAGAAAGCTCGCGACGGACATTTCGCGGATGTAGGGCTTGATATCTCCATCACCCGCGCCCAGCCAAAGGTGCAGGGTAGTGATGCAATCGGGTACAAAGTAACACTCTGGCCCTCCGCCAAATACAAGAACTCGCGTTACATCGTGAAGGAAGACGGACACTACAAGGTGCTGGGCTTTTGGCGCAACGAGGGCATCGGTCTGGAGATTCTCGATCGAGTTGCTGCCAACGATCTCGCCGGAGGTCGAGTACTTCTCGATTGGCTTCGTGAGGACCAACATATTGACAACGGTGATGACCCTCTTGCAGGTCGCCTCTTCCCCCGGTTTTGGACAAAAGGCCAGGACGCCGACGCCGCCTCGATGAAAGTTGCCGCCGCAGCAATCCTTTCAAGTCATTATGCGACTGTGTCGACGGGAGTTGCCATACTCGAAAATGCCCTTAAGGCTCCCGGGAGCGACGCAGAGAGAGCTAACATCATGCTTGTCTTGGCCCACAGTTATGACTTGCTCGAGAACTACGAGAAGAGTTTTGCTGTCAGAACCGCCCTCGCCAAGCAGCATCCCGAATCCGAGTCCCTATTTGGTTACCAAGGGTTTAATCTCCGGGCTCTTCGCCGCTTTGACGAAGCCGATGCGCTCGCTGAAGACCGGCTAAAACGAATCCCTGGCGATCTTGAGGCGTTACGGAGTTTGGCCCGGAGCGCCGCGGCGCAGGGGGATTATAGGAAGGCTCAAGCCTGGTGGGAAAAGATCATTGACTCCGGTCAATCCGATCCTCAGGACATGAACAGCTCTTCCTGGAATTCACTCTACACAGGCAACACGCAGCCAGCCGACCTGGAGAACGCACTCAAAGCGGCCCAACTGAGCGGCAATTCAGCAAACATCCTGAACACGCTAGCTTGCGTTTACGCCGAACTCGGCAAGACCAAGGAGGCCCATGAAGTTTTGATTCAAGGCATGGACTCCCAAAATCTTGACGAGCCAGAGGACGACTATTGGTACGGCTTTGGTCGCATCGCGGAGCAGTATGGTGAGCGCGAGGCCGCAATTGCGGACTACAACCACATCAAAAAGCCGGAGCAGGCAGCCCAAATTCCGACTTCTTCTTATCGCCTGGCCCAACTTCGACTTGAGGTATTGGAAAGGGAAAAACGCTAAGGACAATTTTCAAACTCCACAGGTGTCAGAAATAACAGGCAACCTTCATTCTGAAGTATACGAACGTTCCTCCTCATGAGATAAACGTGAAGGGCTCCATCATTCTTCCGTTGAGCTTAGCGACAAAAGACACGTCATCATGAGTTGTCGTAAATGGCGGTTACTCATTGATTGAGGTATGAGCGATCACCGACTAGCATCCCACTTTGCCCGCTGGGGGTGGAACCGTTTTTCCCGTCGCCACATCCTACCCGTTTGCCGCCTGCCCATACCGTCATTTATACTTACCGTTTGCCTTAAGCCAGTTGATTCAATCAGGAGCAAGGGATTTTCGATGCCGAAACGTACATTTCAACCCAACAAGCGCAAGCGCTCGAAGAAGCACGGGTTCCGGACTCGCATGAAGACCAAGAGCGGGGCCGCTGTGCTCTCGCGCCGCCGGGCCAAAGGGCGCAAGCGTGTTTCCGTGGCGCCGGGTTTCCGCGACTAGTTTCCCACCAGGGTGGCAAGGGCCGTCATTTGTGCAGGATTGTGAAATTGTGAGCGCCAGCGCTCCCAGCGGGAGTGAAGAGCAGCCCGCACCGCGCAAGGGATCACCCTTCCCCCGCACGGCGCGCTTGCTGAAACATTCCGACTTCGATCGGGTTTACAAGCAGGGGCGGCGTCATTTCTCCGCCCATATGACGGTGTTTTTCTTGCCGCAGGTACAGGGCGGGGCGCGCGTGGGCTTTACTGTCGGCCGTGTCCTCGGCGGTGCGGTCCAGCGTAATCGCATCAAGCGTCGCCTGCGCGAGGCAGTGCGGCTTTGCCGTTCGAGTTTGCAGAATGAGGTCGATGTCGTGATCAACCCGAAAAAGTCGATCTTGACTTTGGAATTTACCCTTGTCGTGGAAGAAGTAGGCCGCGCTTTTACCGTGATCGCCAGAAAGCTGGCAGAAAAATAAAGTTATCAAGGCTGTCGGAAAAATGAAGTTTTTAGCGCTTCTTATAGTGAGGCTCTACCAGCGGTGGATTTCCCCAATGCTTCCACCATCTTGCCGCTATGTGCCCACATGTTCCGAGTACGCCCTCGAGGCAATCGAGCGCTACGGTGCCTTTCGCGGCGGAATGATGGCGGCATGGCGTCTTCTGCGGTGCCATCCTTTTGTTAAAGGTGGTTATGACCCGGTAGTGAAAGCTGGCAAGACTCTGCCAGCTGAGTGGGCCGAGCACTTCCACGCGGCGCGAACGACCAACGATCAACGATCAACGGCGAGCTACTGATTTGGCAGATTTCCAGAATCCTCAACAAGAACCCGGCATGGAGCGCAGACTGCTCCTCGTCTTTGCGCTGACCTTTCTGGTCATCATGCTCTTTCAGCCGCTCTTGAAGAAATATCTGCCGCAACCGCCGGCAACCCAGCAAAAATCCGAGCCGGCTCCGGCGCCCAACCAGGCACAGCAAGCCGTTGCCATGCCTGCCGGATCGACGCCGCAAGTTTCAGCCTCCACCGCAACTTCGAAAACCGCATTCCTGCGGGCAAACAGGCCACCAGCGAATCCGAAACTGTCATCGAAAACGATCTGTACCGCATCGTGTTCACGAATCGCGGAGCCAAGTCAAATCCTGGGTCCTTAAGAAGTGGGATGATGACAAGGGCAATCCGCTCGATCTCGTGAACCGCGCCGCTGCCGGCAAGTACGGCTTCCCCCTCTCCCTGTGGAGCTACGACGAGGGCCTTCGCAACAAGTTGAATTCCGCCCTCTACGTTGCGACCAGCACCGGTTCGACCGCGCCCGCCGAAATCACCTTTGAATATTCCGATGCGAACGTCTCCGTCCACAAGACGTTCAGCTTCGATCGCAGCTATGTTGTCGGTGTGCAGACTTCAGTCCAGGTCAATGGCTCTATTGTCAGCGCGTTGCCGATGTGGCCCTCGGGCTTCGGAGGCGAATTAACCGCCCCCTCCTACGCCGCCGGACAGATTGCCTACCAGTACGACAGCAAGGTCGAGCACCTGGCGATCAAGAAAATCAGCGGCGCCGCCACTATTCAAGGCCCGTTCAATTGGGCCGGAGTTTCCGATCAATATTTCTCGGCCGCGTTCATTCCCCAGGATCCGCCGACCTCCGCACTGGTCACGCTGCGCAACCAGATCGAAATTCCGCGCTACGGCTCAGACCCCTCCAAGCACGAACTGGATAAGGTCGACGTGCTCGGCACCGCTGTCGGCAGCCTGCGCGGCCCCACCGTCGAACGTCTTTACGTCGGACCGAAATCACTTTCCGATCTCGAGTCCGTACCGGTCCCAGCATCTCCGGCGCCGAAGCTGATTTGCGCGCCATCGTCGACTTCGGTTGGCTTGGCCTGATCGCTCGCCCCCTCTTCCTCTGGCTCAAGTGGACCTATAACCACATCGTTCACAATTGGGGTTGGGCCATCCTGCTGCAAACGCTGGTCATTAACCTTGCGTTGCTGCCGTTGCGTCTGTCTCAGATGAAGTCAATGCTGAAAATGCAGCGCGTCGCCCCTCAGATCAAGTCGATTCAAGAGAAATATAAGAAATACAGCCTGCGCGATCCGCGGAAGGCTGACATGAACACCGAAATCTCCGCTCTATATAAGAAGGAAGGCGTCAATCCAGCCGGAGGTTGTTTGCCTCTGCTGATCCAAATGCCATTCCTGTTCGCCTATTACCGCATGCTTGGCGTAGCCATCGATTTGCGCCACGCGCACTGGCTTTGGATTCAAGACCTTGCGTCACCTGACCCGCTTCATATCCTGCCTGTTGCGATCGTCATCACCATGTTCTTCATGCAGCGCATGACACCGCAGGCTGGAATGGATCCGTCACAGCAAAAAATGATGAATGTCATGATGCCCGGCATGATGGGCGTCATCAGTTGGAACCTGCCTGCTGGTCTTGGCCTATACTGGTCCGCCGGACAATTGATCGGCATCGTGCAGCAGTCCGTCATGAATCGCACCTCGCTCGGCCGCGAAATGCGCGAGATGATGGAAAAACGCGCAAGGAAGAAAGAAAAATAGCGGTCAGCCGTTGGCCGTCAGCGCGAGTGGTTCTTTGCTGATGGCTGAGCGCTGATGGCTGAAAGCTATTATGCCAATCACCGATAAAGTCGCCGCCGCCAAACAAATTGGCGAATTCCTGCAAACCGTTATCACCAACGGTGCCTTCAAGTTGAAGTACCGCATCACCGTCGATCCGCCCATCGCCCAGAATCGCGAATGGGAGCATCCCGAGATCCTCGTCGAGTTCGCTGGGCCCGATTCCACTCTCCTTCTTGATCGTGGCGGCGAACTGCTGCGCTCTTTTGAGCTGCTTGCCTCCGAGGTCCTGCACCTGCAAGGCAACGAGCACGAAAAGATCTGGTTCGACTGCAAGAATTTTCGCGCCCTTCGCATCGACGAATTACAGCTCGCGGCGCGCACCGCGGCAGAAAAAGTCCGGCGCACCGGCGATCCCTACCGCTTCGGTCCAATGTCATCGCGCGAACGTCGTATCGTCCATCTTGCTTTGCGCGAAGAAAAAGACTTGCGCACCGAAAGCGATGGCGAAGGCGGCCGCCGCTCCGTCGTCGTCTATCCGGGAAATTACAAGACCACCGCAAGAACAGAGCGGCGACCCCATTCATAATCGTCCGTGAATCGCGTTCACTTGATGTTTTCACGCTAAACCTCCATCTCTAAGCACTAAGCGGTCTGGCAGTAAGCTGTCCGGCATTTTTTCTCATTGCACCCTTTGCGCGACAGTTAGTTTCTCGACACTTGACAGCGCAAAAAAATCGCGATGCAACTTACGTTTGCAAAAAATATTTTTGTTGCGCGACACGGACACAGCGTTTTTTTTTGTGCTAGTATGCCGTTCGTCCCGTAAAGAAATTCACCGGCAACTCGTACTCGAAAACAGCAACAGATCCGCTGTAAAACTGAAGACCCATATTCACAGATTGAATTCCCGGTTCCTGTTGCCGGGCTTTTGGTATTCATAAAAAAAATGTCTGCTACTGGTTCCGCAATCATTCCGAATCCTTGGGCGCGCGTTCTTGACGCGCTGGAGAAGAAAATTAATCGCCATTCCTACGACACCTGGTTGAAGCCCACCCGCTATAGCCACATCAGCGATGGAGTGCTTTTCGTTCGTGTCCCCACTGCTGAATTTCGTCACGTCGGAGACAAGTACGCCGACCTGATCCAGGAAGCGGTCGACAATCTCGGCCTCGGCTACAACGATGTGAAGTTCGTGACCGCCGAAGACGATCCTTCGAACACCCCGATCCGTCACAACGGTGGCCTCTCTGCTTTTGGTTCCACTTCTCAGCAGCAAGACTCCTTGCCCGCAACCGCCCCTTCGCAAGCGCGTTTCGATTGGGACAGCGCTGCCCAGCTCAATCCTCGCTACACCTTCGACGCTTTCGTCATCGGCAGCGGCAACCAGTTCGCCCACGCAGCCTGCCAAGCAGTCGCCGAGCGGCCTTCCAAAGCCTACAACCCGCTATTCCTGTATGGCGGCGTTGGAATGGGCAAAACCCACCTGATGCAAGCCATCGGCCACGAGGTCAAGCGCCGTTCACCCCAGGCCGCCATCTGCTACGTGTCGAGCGAGAAATTCACCAACGAGATGATCAACTCGTTGCGCTACGACAAGATGATCAGCTTCCGCGACAAATTTCGTACCGTGGACGTTTTGCTCGTCGACGACATCCAGTTCCTCGCCCAGAAAGAGCGCACTCAGGAAGAGTTTTTCCATACCTTCAACGCGCTCCACGAATCGATGAAGCAGATCGTCATCGCCAGTGATCGTCCTCCCAAGGAACTGGCGGAATTCGAAGACCGTCTGCGCAGCCGTTTCGAGTGGGGTTTGATCGCCGACATCCAGCCCCCCGATCTGGAAACGAAAGTTGCCATCCTTCAAAAGAAGGCCGAGCAGGAGCGCGTCACGCTGCCACAAGACGTCGCCCTTTATATCGCCCAGAACATCCGTTCAAACGTCCGCGAACTCGAAGGTGCGCTGATCCGCCTCGTCGCCCATTCCTCGCTCATCGGCGCCGAGATCACGCTCCGTCTACACCCAGCAGGTGCTGAAGAACTTCATCGACTCGCAAGCGCGCAAGGTGACGATTGAATCCATTCAGAAGGCTGTGGCCGAACAGTTCGGCCTGCGCTTGGTGGAAATCAAGTCGAAGAACAATTCGCGCTCCATCGTCTACCCGCGCCAGATTGCCATGTACCTGGCCAAGCACCTGACCGAAGCGTCTTTGCCGGAAATCGGACGCCAGTTTGGCGGCAAGCACCACACCACCGTTCTCCATTCGGTCGAAAAGATTGAAAACCTTCGCAAGACGGACAAGGATTTGAACAGGCTGCTCAATAAATTAACTGAGCAATTGGGCGCGTAGATGGCGGTCTTGAACTCAATTTCCACCGTCCTGACTAGTCTTCCGTCAAGCTTGCAGTGGAATGCCTGTGGAAGCTGTGCGAGACCGGATGTAAATCCGCCGGATGGTACTCAGTTTACGCAGCTCGCGCGGCGACCGGGTGCGATTCTTCACATCAGGGTTATCGGTGGAACACCCTGAGCCTACGGCAAATGGACCGGATTTCCACTTCTCCGCCTCACCTACGGTTACTACTGGTTTTATTGCTTTTGCATTTGATATAAGAAAAGAACAGAAGTACAGTCGGGAGATCCTAATATGCCGGTTGAAGTCGCCCCTGCCATTGCCACGACGACTATGGAAATCACAGTCAGCAGGTTTGAACTACTTCGCGAACTGACGGCCACCCAGGGCGTGGTCGAGCGCAAAACCACCATCCCGATTCTTTCCAACTATCTTTTCGAAGCTGCTGGTGACAAACTGATGCTCACCGCTACTGATCTCGATCTCAGTCTGCGGACATCCTGCACCGCCAAAGTCAAAAAAGAAGGTGCCTGCACCATCCCCGCCCGCAAACTTTACGACTACGTACGATTGCTTCCCGACGCCGACATCACCATCCGCCTGCTTGAAAATCATTGGGTCAGCATTCGCTGCGGTCGCTCCAACACCAAGATGGTCGGTATGGCCCGTTCCAATTTTCCCGGCCTCCCAGTATTTCCCTCTGCCGGAGCCATCAAGATTTCCGCTCCGGTTCTGCGCTCCATGATTGCAAAAACCGCATTTGCCATCGCCAGCGAAGAATCGCGCTACACGTTGAACGGCGCTCTCATGGTGCTGAAACCTGAGTCGATCACTATGGTCGCAACCGACGGTCACCGCCTCGCCCACATCGAGCGCTCCGGAGAAAAGTTCGAAGGCGTCTCAGGCGAGATGAAGACGCTGATTCCCAAAAAGGCGATGGATGAACTCAAGTCACTGCTCGATTCCGACGTTGAGACCATCGACTTCGCCAAAGACGAATCCACCCTCTTCTTCCGGGTCGGCCCGCGCCTTCTCACCTCGCGCCAACTTACGGGACAATTCCCGAACTACGAAGCCGTTCTTCCCAAAGACATCACCAAGTCAATCCTGGTCCAGGGCGATGAACTCGGCGCAGCCATCTCCCGCGTAGCCCAATTCGCCGACGAACGCTCCCGCGCCGTCCGCCTCAAGCTCGAAAAAGGCGAACTGAAGCTTTCCGCCTCGTCCACGGAAACCGGAGAGTCCGAAGATTCCATCGAAGTCGCCTACGACGGCGATACCATGGCCATCGGCTTCAACGCCCAGTACCTGCTCGACTTCATCAAGGCCATCGGATCCGGCGAAGTCAAACTCGAACTCAAAGACGCCCAGTCCGCCGGCCAACTCCGCCCCGCCGAAGCTGAAGACTACAAGTACCGCTACATCGTCATGCCCATGCGGATCTGAGGAAGCGCGAGGGGCGCCCGAAATCCACCAATGATCGTAGCGTCGGCGTCCCGCCGGCGGTTCCGAGGGCACCTCGCCCTCGGCCTGTCCACCAAAGACGCCAGCCAATACCCAACTAATACCCCAAATGCCCTTGACCAGAGCCCGTTCTCAATTTAAATTTGCGCCCATTCCAAAAATGAGGAGACTTTAAATGCTTTCCGGATTCAAACAGTTCGTTCTCCGCGGAAACGTTGTCGATCTGGCAGTCGGCGTAGTCATCGGCGCCGCATTCGGCACAGTGGTCACCGCCCTCGTCAAGGACTTCATCAACCCTCTCATCGCCCTGCTGGTTGGCAAGCCGGACCAGTTCGCCGGCCTCGCCTTCACAGTTCGTGGAACCGTGTTCCCGGTCGGCGAGTTCATCACAGCGGTAATCAGCTTCGTTCTGGTCGCAGCCGCCGTCTACTTCTTCGTCGTGACGCCGATCAACGCTCTCATTGCGCGCACTCGTAAGGCTCCGGCACCCGCCGATCCAACCACCAAAAAGTGCCCTGAATGCCTAAGCGAAATCCCAATCGACGCCCGTCGTTGCGCGTTCTGCGCCCAACCGGTGATGAGTAAGGCGGCGTGACTTTGAGGGGCCACAATCCCATTACCTGGATCGCAATGGGACGAGACGCGATTGCATTCGCGATTGCGGCAGGAACTGCAATTGCTCTTTGGCTTCGAAAACGCAGTGCACGGTATTGGCCAGTGACCCACGGAAAGATAGAGTACGCCTCTTGTTTTGAGAACTCTGGATCCTGGCTCACGGATGTTTCCTACTCCTACCGAGTGGAAGATGATTTTTACTCTGGACAGTTTCAGGTTGAGTCCCGAAGTGAAGGGGGTGCAGACGCCATTGCAGCCCGCTGGAAGGGCCAGAACGTCGCAGTACGGTATTCAATGAAGAACCCTGCGATGTCGGTGTTGAGGATGGAAGACCAATCCGGACTGCACCCCGAAGAGTTCCAAGGGCATTGAAACGGTTTGCGGATCCACGAAGTCACGACCCGATTGACACCGCCATCTAGCAAAAGTGGGCCAATTCCTGTAAAATAAACGTTTTCGGCAACAGCCTGGAAGGATCCTTACAGTTATGGCCCGAGTTTGTGATATCTGCGGCAAGGGGCCGCAGTTCGGAAATACCATCAGCCACGCCCACAACGTCAGTAAACGTCGCTGGAACGTCAACCTGCGCCCCGTGCATGCCAAGGTAGGCGCTTCGACCAAGCATATCCGCGTCTGCACTTCGTGCCTGCGCAGCGGCAAAGTCGTTAAGGCGTAGCAAGCCCCAACAGTCAAAAGTCAGAAGTAAAATTGCAGAAGCAAAACCCTCTGCGCCCGAAGGGCGATTGCGGTTCACTTCTTCAATTTGACTTCTGACTCTTGACTTAACCCGGCTCTCAACCGCGAACGGATCGTCTACTTCGCGTCCACCAGCTGCACATCGAAAACCAGCGTCGCGTTCGGCGGAATCGCCCCCGGATACCCTCTCGCTCCATACGCCAACTCCGGAGGGATGCGCAACTGCCGCTTTCCACCAACCTTCATTCCGGCTACCCCTTCATCCCATCCCTTGATCACCTGTCCTGCGCCGAGCATGAAGTCGAACGGCTTCCCGCCCACCGAGCTATCGAACTTCTTTCCATCCGTGAGCCAGCCCGTGTAATGAACGTCGACGTGGTGTCCGGTTACAGCAACCGCGCCCGTTCCAACCTTGATGTCCCAATATTCAAGACCACTCGCCGTCTTGGTGGGTTCGCCCGTAACTTTCGTCGGCCCGGATGCAGCCGCCTTCGGTGCCGCCTTTTTGCTGGAAGCCGTCTGAGCCGCAACCACCCCGGCGATCCCTAACAAAATAACGGCAAGAACCAGAATTTTCATTGCGTTTCTCCTTACCAGATTTGTGTGAATCACTATTTCTTCTATCTCCGTACTGATAAAAACCGCCGAAAGCAAAAATCCTCACGCCAAAGCAATCACATCAATCTCGACCAGCACGTCCTTAGGCAGCCGCGCCACCTCGACCGTAGACCGCGCCGGCGGAGCCTGCGTGAAATACCGCCCATACACCTCGTTCATCGCGGCGAAGTCTCCCATGCTCTTGAGGAACACCGTGCAGCGCAACACCTTCTCCAGGCTGCTCCCGGACTCCTTCAGGATCGCAGCAAGGTTCTTGAGCACGCGGTCAGTCTGCGCCTTGACGTCACCTTCAATAACCTGCTGCGTCGCCGGATCGATAGCGACCTGCCCCGAAGTAAAGAGTAAGCCAGCCGCTCGAATCGCCTGCGAGTAAGGCCCAATCGCTTTTGGAGCCCCATCAGTCGAGATTACGTCGCGCATATTCCTCCCATGTCGACTTCGAATCGATTGAACCGAAATTCCATGGTACCCGGATGTCCGAATTAACACCCGCACCGCGTGTTTGATCCTGCCTTAGAACAGTGAACTCTGCCGCCGGTTCGGCGTGATTCCAAAATGTTCGTAGGCCAGCTGTGTTGCAACCCGCCCTCGCGGCGTCCGGTTCAAGAAACCGATCTGAATCAGAAACGGCTCATAGATTTCCTCAATCGCATCCGGCTCTTCCGCCAACGACGCCGCCAGAGTGCTCACGCCCACCGGCCCCCCCTGGTATTTTTCGATGATGGTCAAGAGCAGCTTGCGATCCACCTCGTCGAAGCCGTGCTTATCGACCTCCAGCATCGAGAGCGCAGCCTGCGCCGTCGGCAAATCAATGTTTCCGCCCGCGCGCACCTGCGCATAATCCCGCACGCGCCGCAGCAGCCGGTTCGCAATCCGGGGAGTCCCGCGCGACCGTCCCGCAATTTCAACCGCTCCCGCCCGGTCGATCTTCACACCCAAAATTTCAGCCGAGCGCTCCAGAATGATTCTCAGGTCGTCATTGGTGTAGAACTCCAGCCGAAGCAGAAGCCCGAACCGCGAGCGAAGCGGCGCTGACAATAACCCAGCTCGGGTCGTAGCCCCGATAAACGTAAACGGCTTTACATCCATCGTGTGCGTGCGCGCCGACGGCCCCTGCCCAATCATGATGTCCAGCTTGTAATCCTCCAACGCGGAATACAGGATCTCTTCCAGCGCCGGCTGCAACCGGTGCACTTCGTCGATGAACAGCACCTGCCGATCGCGCAGGTTCGTGAGAATAGCCGTCAGGTCGCCCTTGATCTGCAACGTCGGCCCGGAAGTCTGCTGAAAAGCGGCGCCAAGTTCGTTGGCAATGATGTTGGCAAGCGTAGTCTTTCCCAGCCCCGGAGGCCCGTACAGCAGCACATGATCCAGCGCCTCGCCGCGTGACTTCGCCGCCTGAATCGCGACGTCCAGATTCTCCTTAACCTTGTCCTGGCCAATGAACTCAACCAGCCGCTGCGGCCGCAGCTTCAGCTCAAACGACGAATCATCCTCAACCGGCGCAGCCGAAACCAGCCGGTCTTTCAACGCGAAATTTTCTTTAGGAGATGCCACCGAAGCCGATGTTAGCAGAAGTCAACGAAGTCGAGCGATGGCCGCCCTCGGCCGTCAATCAAACGAAGTTTTCAACAAAGTTGCGCACTTCAGATCCTTGTCATCCTGAGCGAAGTGGCCGCCGCGCGAAGCACAGCAGCCACGAAGTCGAAGGACCCCTACCCACTCAACAATCTCCGCCACAGCAACTTTTTAAGGCTCGCCCGCCGGGCACGGGACAACGATCAGATTTCCAGGGACGTATCAGCGTTACGGATCCTTCCTACTGCCCAATCACTCCCACGTGCACGCCCTTTAACTTTCCCGGATCAAACCACGCCACCTTCTGCCCGAACAACGTCTTCGTCCCTGACAGTTTGTACTTTTTCACCGCCCCCGGAAAATCGCGCGCGCTCAGCAAAATCGCTACAGGAGATTCCCCGAACTTCGCCAGCCGTTCCGCCAGCCAACCTCCGCCCGCAGGCGCAGCCAGAATCACAGGCTCCCCGGGGAAGTACGCCATCTTTCCGAAATCCTTCTGCGTTTCCGTGAGAGGCGAAGCCCAGCCGTACGCCTTGCGGAACAGCGCGATTCCAGCGTCGAGGTTCGTCACGCCGATAATCACATTTTCAATTCCCCCAACCGGCGCTCCCTGCACACTGGCTGAAGGCTGCACCCGCCAGGCTCGCGGCGTCTGATCTTCGATCACGAATGGTTGCACCGCGCCCGGCGTTGCGGATCCGACATCCGAGATCATCCATTCCACCGACATCCCATCCGGCCTCTTGCGGCTGCCCCGCTCCGGAGGCGTAACCGGAATCCCAATCTTCTTTAAACGTTCCACTTCCTGCAGCAGTACGTTCGTGCCCACCGCCCACGCGCACGTGACCGCATCCTCTGTCATGAACTTCGCCCACTTCGAACCCGTCGTCTCGCCCGGTTTTACGGGAGCGATCAATTCAATGTAGGTGCCGTCATCAAAGCCGATGCCAGCCATTTGGGTCACGCCGTTATCGTGCGGACCTCCAAAGTCGGACGCCAGTCCAACATCCGCAAACGACTTTCGTAGCCCGTCCAGATTCGATCCGCAGACCGATACGTGGTCCAGCTCCAGCACCACGCTTTTATTTTCCTGGGCCATAACCGGCAAACTCGCAAGCAGGGAAACTACCAGTGAGGCGGATAGGGATCGAAGCGACGGGGAATTCCGCCAGATCATGGTGCCTCCTTTATGGAACCTGAAATGGTACGCCAGAACGGGCGGCTAGGGAACGATTTCCTTCGAGAAGAGATTTCGCGGACCCTTACTCTTCCTCTTCTTTCACGTCGCCTCGCGCCGCCTTCGCCTTCTCCACGATCTTCTCCTGCAGTTGCGCCGGCACCACATCATAGTGATGCATCTCCATCGAGAAGCTCCCGCGCCCTTGCGTCATTGAAGTCAGGTCCGCGCCATACGTCAGCATCTCCGCCATCGGCGCCTCGGCCTTCACAATCGTGTTGCCGGCTTTGTTGTCCATGCCTTGAATGCGCCCGCGCCGGCTATTCAGGTCGCCCATGATCGTGCCCGCGAACTCGTCCGGAATCGTGATCTCAACATTCATGATCGGCTCCAGCAGCGTCGGCTTGGCCGACTCCATCGCCTTCTTGAATGCGATGCGCCCCGCCATTTGGAACGACAGGTCATTCGAATCAACGTCATGGTACGACCCGTCATACAGAATCACGCGGAAATTCACCACCGGAAAGCCGGCCAGAAACCCTCGCGCCGCCGCATCCTTGATCCCCTTCTCCACTGCCGGAATGTAATTCTTCGGAATCGCGCCGCCGAAAATGTCGTTCACGAATTCGAACTCGACCTCGCTCTCGCGCGGCAGCGGCTCCATCTTGATCTTGCAATCGCCATACTGACCGTGCCCGCCCGTCTGCTTCTTGTGACGGCCTTGCACGTCAGCCTTCCCGCGGATCGTTTCCCGGTACGGAACCTTCGGCGCCTTCAACACCACTTCCGCGTGGTAGCGCTTTTTCATCTTCGAAACGACAACTTCAATGTGTTGCTGTCCAGTTCCAGCGATCAAAAATTCCTTGGTCTGCGCATCGCGGAAGAAGCGCAGCATCGGATCTTCTTCCATCAACTTGTGCAGCCCCGCGCCCAGCTTGTCTTCGTCAGCCCGCGATTTCGGTTCGATCGCAAACGTGATCGCCGGCTCCGGCAGCTTCACATGCGGATACTGGATCGGCGCATTCTTATCGCCCAGCGTGTCGCCCGTCAGCGTCTCGCGCAACTTGGCGACCGCACCAATATCGCCCGCATGCAACTCCTGGATGGGAATCGCTGTCTTTCCTTGCATCACCGAAATGTGCGCAAACTTTTCCTGCGTATTGCGATTGAAATTCTGCAAAGTAGCGTCGTTCTTTAGAATGCCCGAGAAAACTTTGAAGTAAGAAATGCGTCCCGAGAATGCATCTGACACGGTCTTGAACACATAGACCGACGCCGGTTCCGTATCCACGCCCTTGCGAACCGGAGGCTCCCCGTTCCCACCCAGAGGCTCGCCCGTAATCTGATGATGCTCGGTAGCCGCCGGCGTGTAATCGACGATGAAGTCCATCAACTCGTCCACGCCAATATTGCCGAGGCCAGAAGTAAACAGCACCGGGAACAGCTTGTCTTCGCGAATCGCCTCATGCAGCGCCGGAACAAGATCTTCTTCCGGAATCGTGCCCTTCTCGAAGTACTCTTCCATCAACTCATCTTTGCCTTCCGCGACCAGCTCCACCAGCCGCTCGTGCGCTTCCTTCGCCGCCTCCGCCACGCTCGCCGGAATCGGTCCTTCCTTCCCCTTGCCGTTCCCGCCCATCTCGTATGTGTAGGCCTTCATGCGAACCAGGTCGACGATCCCGGAAAGATTCTTCTCGCTCCCAATCGGAAGCTGCAGCGGCGTAACCGCCCGCCCAAAAGCATTCGTCAAGCGATTCCAGCACGCGCGTCGCGTCCGAGCGCTCGCGGTCCATGCGGTTCACCACGATCATGCGCGGCAAATTGATCTCGTCGCAGTATCCCCAAACCCGCTGCGTCACCACTTCAACGCCCGCAACCCCGTCCACCACCACCAACGCCGCGTCCACCACGGGCAGCACCATCTTCGCCTCATGCACAAACATGTTGAAGCCGGGCGTATCCAGCAGGTTGATCTTCGTCTTTCCCCACTCCACGCAAGCCAGGCCCGTCGAAATCGACATCTTCCGGGCGATTTCTTCCTCGTCGTAATCAGTGGTCGCGGTGCCGTCGTCCACGTGCCCAAATCGCTGCGTGGCACCGCTCGTTTGGAGCATGGCCGATACCAGGGTGGTTTTTCCGGCATGCCCATGCCCGATCAAGGCAAGGTTCCGGAGATTGGCTCCTTCATAAACTTTCACGGGTTGTCTCCTTCAAAGATCACGTAGAGACGGTCGCCCTCGGCCGTCCAGCGGAGCAAAGCCCCGCAATTCGCAGGCTGATGCGCAATCCTAAAGGTGAATGACTCCGGGTGGGCCCTACTAGAAGAGAGCTGGGTACAGGCCAACGCGGCATCGCCTGCGAAATTATCGATGCTAACACACGCCTTCGGAGGCCTCAAGGAAAGGCGCCCTTAAGTAGTGGGCCGTTTTGAATTTGCGGATTTCCTCGGTGCAGCCGTTCTTCGCTATTTGATTGCCGTTGGCTCCTGGACGCGAAGTCCTCGCGATAGCCTGACGGCGGGGTGGTGATCCAGATCACAATCGAATGTGATTAAAGGAACCGTGGCAGGGTGGCCACTGGCTGCTAGAATTCGGCGTATGGCATTCCCCATCAACCGTCCACGGCGTTTGCGACGGACCGAGACTTTGCGTTCGATGGTCCGGGAGACCCGGCTTACTCCGGAAGCATTTATCTATCCTCTTTTCGTGTGTCCCGGCCGGGGCATCCGCAAGGAAGTGCGATCGATGCCGGGCGTCTTTAATCTGTCGGTGGATGAAGCAGTGAAAGAGGTGCGCGAGGCGCGCGCCCTTGGAGTTCCGTCGGTAATTCTGTTCGGTCTGCCAGAGAAGAAGGATGAAGTAGCCACGGGCGCGTGGGCTGAGGATGGCATCGTGCAGCAAGCGGCGCGGGCGATCAAGAGTGAGGTTCGCGACGTGGTCGTGATGGGCGATGTTTGCTTGTGCGAATACATGTCACACGGGCATTGCGGAATTGTGAAGGCGGAGCCGCAATCGCTGGGCGCCGCGGCCGCAGCGCCTCCGGTGACAACGGAGTACGAGATCGTAAACGATGCCAGCCTGGAACTTCTGGCGCGCACGTCAGTGTCGCTGGCGCGAGCTGGGGTCGATGTCATTGCGCCTTCGGACATGATGGACGGCCGCGTGGGGGCGATTCGGGCGGCGCTGGATAAGGCCGGGCACGAAAACACTCCAATTCTGGCCTATGCCGCGAAATTTGCGTCGGGCTTTTATGGGCCTTTCCGGGAGGCTGCCGACTCCACTCCTCAATTTGGAGACCGGCGTTCCTACCAGATGGATCCGGCAAACTTTCGCGAGGCAATGATGGAGATCGCGCTCGACGTCGAAGAGGGCGCGGACATGATCATGGTCAAGCCGGCAATGCCGTATCTGGATGTAATTGCTGCTGCCCGCGAACGATTCGACCTGCCGTTGGCTGCCTATCAGGTATCGGGCGAGTACGCGATGATCGAGGCGGCGGCGCGCAACCAGTGGATCGACCGGGATCGCGTAATGATGGAGTCCCTGATCAGCATCCGGCGAGCGGGTGCAGGGATGATTCTTACTTACTTCGCCAAGGACGCCTCGAAGCTATTGGCCTAGAGCAAGATACTAGCCTCGTCCCTCCAAAGTGGGGCGCGGGCCGCTTCTAACCGACACTTTTGATTCCTGCGTGGACAAACTAGGTGTAAAATCCGCGCGGCGGTGGATTATTGATCCGTTTGTCGCAGTTGACTTCGTCTGAAATAGTAAGGAAGTGCGCTGCCTCGGGAGATGTCGAGGCGTGGAAAGAATTTATCGGGCGGTTTCAGCCTGTGATTGCCGCCACGGTATTGCGAACAGCCCGCCCATTCGGCGAACCATCCTCCCAGTTGCTCGACGACCTGACCCAGGACACTTACCTGAAACTCTGCGAAAACGACTGCCGCATCCTAAGGTCGTTTCAACCACGGCACGAAGACGCAATTTTCGGTTTCCTGAAGGTAATCGCCGCCAACGTGGTGCACGACTATTTCAAGTCGGCGCTGGCGGGAAAACGGGGCGCGAATCAGACCGAAACGATCGACGATAACTCCCTCATCGACCTGCGCACCACGGGTTCGGACGGGGATGCCGTGATCCTCCAAACCCTTCAACTTCAGGAGATTGACCACATACTAATGAAGGTTGCGGCAGGGAAAGATCAAAAGAGAAAACAAATGATCTTCTGGCTGCGCCACCAGCGAGGGCTGACGGCCAGCGAGATTGCGGCTTTGCCTGCCATCGGCCTTACTACCGAGGGGGTAGAGAGCGTCCTTCTACGTTTAATAGTGCAGATACAAAACTACTTAGCCGAAGAGGGCAAGAAATGAAGACTTTAGACCCTCAAAATCGTTCTAGCTAATTGGAGACGGTATTTTGTTAGATCAGTCAGACCAGCATCTTGAGATGCCAGAGATGGCAAGGCTTTTGGAAGCCGCCAGGGTCAAGCCCTTAGGTGATTGCGAGTCAGTACATCCTCATTTTGCAGTTTGTGCTATTTGCCGCGAGCAATTTGAAGGGCTTGTCAGGGCTGAGAGCCACATCCGCGGTATGCAGTCAGCGGCTGCCGAGTCGCCACAGCAGGGCGATTGTCCTAGTGAGGACATTTGGGATGAAGTTGCGAGCGGAGAAGCCGAGCCGGACCAGGCATTGGCCTGGATTGGACACGCCAGCCGATGCGAATACTGCGGGCCGCGACTGCGCTCTGCCATTGGGGCCTTAGTTGACGCGAATGATGAGCTTACCGAGTCGGAGCGGAAGCAGATTGCGAGCCTGGACAGTTCGAGGGCGGAATGGCAACAGAGGCTAGCACATCGAATCACGGGCGATCCGCAAGCTGGCCGGAACCGTCCAAGGTGGTGGCAGGCTTACCTGGCGCCAGGGATTTCAGGGCCAAAGCTAGCGTCGGCG
Source organism: uncultured Acidobacteriaceae bacterium (assembly GCA_963822545.1). GTDB lineage: Bacteria > Acidobacteriota > Terriglobia > Terriglobales > Acidobacteriaceae > Acidiflorens. The sequence continues at coordinate 840,389 of CAWGIB010000002.1, read as the reverse complement.
GTCGTCGCCATCATTATGGTTGCGGCCCTGGTGGGGTGGCGAGTTTCCAGCGATCGCAGAACCGCAGGTTCGGCAAACCGGCTGCTGGCGCGGGCCTACACCAATCAACGCACGTTGGAGTTGCGAATCCCGGGGGCTGAATATGCGCCGCTGCGCGTGCAGCGAGGGCCGGCGTCGTCATTTGTTGCGCGTCCGCCAGCGCTTTTGAAAGCGGAAGCGCTGATCGCGAGCCAACTGGCGGCCCATCCCGATGATCCTGCGTGGTTGCAGGCTGCGGCGCGCGCGAACATGCTGGAAGGGAAGTACGATGCGGCGGTGGAATCGCTGGAACGTGCTCTTGAACTTCAGCCGCGCTCCCCTGATCTGTTGGCGGATTTAGGAACGGCGCACTTTCAACGCGGACAATCGGAAGACCGGCAGGAAGATTTCGGCGCGGCCTATGAAAATTTCAGCAAGGTGCTGGTGCTTCAGCCTGAAAACACAATCGCGCTCTTCAATCGCGCTATCGTTGCCGAGCACCAGTTCCTTTACCGGCAAGCTCTCGACGATTGGGAACACTATCTGAAGCTGGATGGTCGTTCGGAGTGGGCGGAAGAGGCGAGAAACAGGGCCGAAGCCGTACGGGCGAAATTGAAAGAGCACGAGAGCGGAGCACAACCGCTTTTATCGCCCGAAAAGATTGCGAGTTTTGCCAATGGCGGCGCGGACGCTGCCAAATTGGAACTCGATGTGGACCAGCGCGTGGAGCAATATCTGGATGCGGCGGTCCGATCGTGGCTGGCACTTGCCTATCCTGAAGGCGGGGCGGCCGCGGATCTGAAGGCCCGGCAGGCGCTTTTTTTTTTGGCGGATCTAACCCTTCGGAAACATAACGACCGCTGGCTCACCGATGTGCTGAGCGGCTCTTCGAATCCTACTTTCCCGAGCGCGGTTGCTGCACTGGGAAAGGCATTTCAAGGCAATCGATCGGGCGAGTATGAAACCGCGCGTCAGCAGGCGCGCATATCCCAGCAATTATTTTCTGCGGCTGGAAATACGGCGGGAGTTCTGCGCTCGCGTTTTGAGCTGACTCTTACAGCCCAACTCACGCGTCAGAACGCTGAGTGCGGCCGGGAAGCGGTTGCAACATCAGCGGAGGCGGAACAGACTCCTTACGCCTGGCTGCAGATACAGCTGCAGCTGGAAAAAGCCGTGTGTTCGTTGTTGGAAGAAGAAGACTGGGGAACAGATGAACGCCTGAGTCGCAGCGCCATGGAGCGCGCGCGGCAAAGCAACTATCCAGAACTCTATTTGCGGGCGTTATTTTTCGTCGCCGATGACCAGGTGCGCAACGGCGACCTGAGAGCAGGATTAAAGTCGGTTGCGGCCGGTCTGAATAGTTATTGGTCGGGGCAGATACCCCAACTCCGAGGATACAGTCTTTACAACCTGGTGGGTACGGTCAGGGAATTAGTGGCAACCGAGCCGCATTATGTGATGGCAGTGTGGCGGGAGGGCACAGTACTGGCCGATTCAGGTAACGATCTACTAGCGCGCGCGTGGGCACATGAGTTCGCGGCTCGCGCGGCTGCGGCCGCGCACGAGCCGCAAGTCGCCGAGGCTGAATTTGCGCAAGCAACCCAGCTGTCAATGAGCGCGCCACGGAACGATGCCAGCCGCAACTTTCTTTTTGAGAATGAAATTCTGACTGCGCAACTCGAAGCCGAACTCGGCCAATACGAGTCGGGACTTGAGCGGCTTACGCGCATTCAAAATCAAGTTCAGATCCGTCCCGACAAATTTTTTGAAGGGATGTTCTACGCGACGTTGGGTGGGTTGCAATTGCGGAGCCACAACGCGGTGCAAGCCGAGCAGGCATTCCAGCCCGCGCTTGAGTTGGCGGAACAACGGCTGCAATCTTTGAATTCGGAAGCAGATAGAGTGAAGTGGACCAAAGAGGCGTCTCCGCTGTATCTGGGAATGGCAGAGGCAGAATTAGTGCAGGGCCATTCGGAGAGGTCGCTGGAGTTTTTTGAATGGTATCTGTCTGCTCCGGCGCGATCGGGCCAGAAGGGTGGTTTCAGGACCGAGGGCGCAACGCCGGACCCCAAATGGCTGGCATCCAGGCTGCCGCTGCTTTCAGGTCAGACGGTGATCGCGTATGGGACGCTGCCGGACGGTCTCGCGATCTGGGAGTTTGATAATCGTGGCGTCACGGCACAATGGTTTCCGCAATCAAATCAGGATCTGCAGGAATTGGCTGCCCGTTTTTACGATCTTGCGTCCGATTCGAAATCAGAAGTCAGCGCGCTGCGACGAGATTCGCAGAGCCTGTATGCGGCGCTGATATCTCCAGTGGAGCAGAGGCTCGATCCTGATAGGGGGCTCGTCATCGAGACCAACGGTTGGCTGACGCAAGTTCCTTTTGAAGCGCTGCTGGATTCCAACGGACACTATCTGATCGAGCGTGCTCCAATTGTGCATTCGCTGGGGCAAGGCATGGATGCTTCGCTGAAGCCGAGTATTTCTATTTCGAAGGACCTGCACGCACTCGTCGTGGGCAGTACAGCGTCTTCACAGGCGGAAGGGCTGATTCCTCTGCCCGATGTGGCCGCCGAGGCGGATGCAGTGGCGCGGAATTTTCGTTCGCCTGCTGTTTTCAAGGGAGCGGACGCGACGTTGCGCACGGTCGAGAAGGAGCTGCCTTCCGCCACGGTTTTTCATTACACGGGTCATTCGATGGCGAGAACGACGGGCGCGGCTTTGATGCTTGCTGCGGCTAGCTCCGACAAAAGCGGAGCTGCATTTCTGGACGGTGACCGATTGCGTCATCTTGGACTGCATAATTTGCAACTGGCCGTCCTCTCAACTTGCAACACGCAGTTCGGGAATGATGACGGGCGCGGCTTCAGCAGTATTGCGGAAGGTCTGGAGCGCGGAGGAGTTCCGCATGTCGTGGCCAGCCGGTGGCCCGTCGACTCCGCCGAAACCCGCAAGTACATCGAAACCTTTTATCGCAGTGCGCTCGCTGGAGAACTGATCTCGGAAGCAGTTCGAGAAACTTCGAGGAGCATGATGGCGGACCCACGAACCTCGCATCCCTATTACTGGTCGGCATTCTCGGCGTACGGACGGCCCTAACGATAACCATAAAAGGAGATTGCAATGCGGAATCCGGGATACTCCCTAAATTATCTGGTTGCGCTTGCCTGCGCAGCATTGGCAACACTTTTTCTAATTGCCTGCGAGCAAGGGGAGAAGCCTCCTGGGCCCAGAACTACTGCGACCGACGTTTACGTAATTTTTGAGGGGCCGTGGGCGATCGTTCCTGATCCGAAAGACGCGAACAGCGTGCTTGCCGTTGCTCCCAAAACAAAAAGTCATCGGCTGTTGGCCGTTACGCCCGCGGGTACCACGTTGGACGCGGGCATCTACGATCTCTCAGTCCCGGCTCACGGTGCGGCGGGAGCTCTTGATGCCGATAAGAGTTTTCTACGCGCGAGCATTGAACCGAAAAATGTTCAACGGGTTCTCGATGACAAGATGGAGCGCTATGCGATCCGGCTTCCGAAGCCCGAGGCTTATCGCGCTGAAACTCGCCATGAGAGCCGGGTTGGGAGTACGTATCCTCCCGATGCTTCGACCCAACAAAACTATGTGACGTCGGTTGCGCTGCTGTACAGAGTCAGCAGCAAGGCTGGGTTCTCACTGGCAGGAGCGCCTGACGTTGGTCCGAACTTCAATCCTTTGCTCCTTTCGCTGGACACGCCAGCGGTGCGCTTTGCACTTGATCCGGCGGAGGCGAACGCCGCAGATGCATGCAATACCCACTCGCGAACGGCGTTCCGTGATCTGGTAAGGCTGCTCGGGGTGACCCTTTATGTCGATTTCCCGGAGAACTCGAGCGATTGCCATAAAACGGATCCGCAGCTTGCCGGTTCGCAAAAAGCCGGAGTGGTACGGGATTTGTCCGGTCAGAAGTTGCCGGCAGTGCAGATGGCGAGCATGGGGTTTGGATTGTTGGGCGTCTATCTTGAGCGTGGCACCGTCCAATTGGAGCGCCGACTTTCAGCCGCGATGTATTTTTTCCACTCCGACTATGGGGCATGCCTGGCGCCTACCGTCTTTGGGACATAGGCGACAAATCAATCGCTGGTTTCTTTAATCAGGTTCGCTGGACGGGATCCACGCCCGCGACGGCGCTACGCTGAGAAGGTCACCCAATCATCCAAAAAGGCATCTCAGGCACTGCTGTTGAGGGCAATGCCCGCGTGCGAGCGACGGCGGGTTCTGGATGGAGCGCGCGCTAAAGTATAATCTTCGGCTTGAACGACATGACTGACACGAACAACTCGACGGAAACAACTGAGGGGCAATTGCCGGTCGAGAAATCGGCGATGGATATTGGGGACATTCTCAAGATTCTGCCGCACCGGTTTCCCTTTTTGCTGATCGACCGGGTGCTGGAACTGGTGCGCATGAAGAAGATCGTGGCACTGAAGAATGTCACGATTACCGAACCTTTTTTCCAAGGACACTTTCCGGACAAGCCGATTATGCCGGGCGTGCTGATTGTGGAGGCGATTGCGCAGGCGGGTGGATTGCTCTTGCTGACCGAGGTGCCGAACCGCGATGAGCTGCTGATGGTGTTTACGGGCATTGAGAAGGCGCGCTTCCGGCGTCCGGTGGTGCCGGGCGATCAGTTGCGAATTGAGGTGGAAGTGGGCGCGTGGCGCAGAACCGCGGCACGACTGCAAGGCAAAGCTTACGTCGATGGGAAAGTTGCGGCCGAGGCAACGGTGACTTGCCGGCTGGTTCCGCGTGTGATGAAAGCCGGGTCCAGCGAGGGATCGGAATAGTGAGCGGTGGGCAGTGTTCAGTGCGCAGCGCGAGCCGGCTGCTTAGAAGATCGACAAGGCTGCAGAGATCCTTCGCTTCGCTCAGGATGAAACGCTCTGACGGATTTGTACTGGCGACCAACTTCCCACCGAGGACATTCCAACTCATGAGTAGCGATGTTTACTGCCGACTGACCACCAACCACTGACCACTGGTAAAAAATGCCTATTCATCCAACGGCGGTTATCGATCCCAAAAGCAAAGTGCATCCTTCGTGTTCGATTGGTCCTTATTGTGTGATCGGGCCCGAAGTCGAGATGGGCGAAGGGTGCCGGCTTATTTCCCACGTAGCGATCGAGGGGCCGACGCGTATCGGCGCTGGGAACCGGTTCTATCCTTTTTCCTCGATCGGAATGGCACCGCAGGATATTTCCTATAAAGGCGAGCCGACGCGGCTGGAGATTGGCGACCACAACGAGATTCGCGAATACGTGACCATCAATCGGGCGACGACAAAGGGCACGGGCGTGACGCGCGTGGGCAGTCACAATCTGATCATGGCTTATACGCACATCGCGCACGATTGCCATGTCGGCGATCACATTATTATGGCGAACGCCGCGACGCTCGGCGGCCATGTGACCGTGGAAGATTGGGCGACGGTGGGTGCGCTTTGTCCGGTGCATCATTTTGTGCGGATCGGGGCGTACGCTTTTATTGGCGGCGGAACAACCATTACTCGCGATGTGCTGCCGTTCTCGAAAACCTCGGCGGAGCGCGGGACGCATGCTTACGGTCTGAACGCGGTGGGACTGGAGCGGCGGGGATTCGATAAGGATCGGATTCGGAAACTTCATCATGCCTATCGGGTGTTGTTGGCGTCGAAGCTGAATACCTCGCAGGCGATTGAGAAGCTGAAGGGCGAAGCGGATCGAGGGGAAGATGTGGACGCTCTGATCGAGTTCGTCGAATCTTCCGAACGTGGAGTGATTAAGTAACAGTGGGCAGTCGTCAGCGGTGCTTATGAAACTGGGCCTTATTGCTGGCAACGGGACTTTTCCTTTTCTGGTGCTGGATGCGGCTCGGGCGCAGGGTTTCGAGGTGGTGGTCGCGGCGATTCGCGAAGAGGCGTTTCCTGAGATTGAATCGAAGGGGGCAGCTTCGGTTCACTGGCTCTCACTCGGAGAGCTTTCAAAATTGATTGAGACGTTCAAGCGCGAGGGAGTGACGCGCGCGGTCATGGCCGGGCAGGTCAAGCACAAGCAGATTTTCTCAGCGATCAAGCCAGACTGGCGGCTGGCGAAATTGCTCCTGTCGCTGGGTACGCGGAATACGGATTCCTTGCTCGGGGCGGTCGCGAAGGTTCTGGCAGATGAGGGGATCATGCTGGAGAATTCCACGTCGCTGCTGGAGCCGTTGCTGGCGAAGTCAGGCGTGCTGACGAAGCGGGCTCCGACCGAACAGGAACTGAAAAATATCGAGTACGGGCGGACGGTGGCGCGCCGGCTGGCGGAATATGACATAGGGCAAACCGTGGTGATTGCGGAAACGGCTTGCGTGGCGGTAGAGGCGATGGAAGGAACGGATGCGACAATTGCTCGCGCCGGGGAATTGATGCGGTCGGTTGAGGGCGAGGCTTCGACGTTGAATCGGGCGCTGACGGTGGTGAAGATTGCGAAGCCGAATCAGGATATGCGGTTTGACGTTCCGGTGATTGGTCTGGCGACGATCGAGGCGATGAAGCGGGCGGCGGCGAGTTGTTTGGCGATCGATGCGGGGCGGTGCTTGCTGCTGGATGGGAACGGTACGATCAGTGCGGCGGACCATATCGGCATCTGCGTTGTTGGGAGCTAAGGATTTGCGGTCTGTGTCAATCAGCGCCCTGCGCATGCGTTCGACGATTGTCCGATTTCTTGCTGACCTGCGCCGGCTTTTTCTGAAGACGCTGCCGGGCACGCGAGAGATCGTGCGCGGACTGCAGATTCATCCAAAACTCCGGCGAGTTCCCGAAGTACTCCGCCAACAAGAGCGCCGACTCGGGAGTGACGCCGCGCTTGCCGCGTACCATTTCATTGATCCGATTGAGAGGAATCTGGAGCGCACGCGCCAGTGTGGCTTGCGTCAAACGGCGGGGACGCAGGAATTCCTCCTGCAGAATCGTACCTGGATGAGTCGCAATGCGAAAATTTGGCAGCATCTTTTCTGTTCTCCTGGTAGGTCCAAAAGGACCTTAACATTCCCCCTATCCCGCTTCCAGCCGGATCTTCTCAGTCTCAGTGATAGTCGGTGCAGCGAACCTGTTCGCAGTTACCATTTGTAAACTTGAATACCAATCGATACTGCTGGTTCACACGGATGCTGTAGAAGCCTGCAAGGTCTCCCTTGAGCTTTTCCAGCCGGTTAGCCGGAGGAACCCGCAAGTCTTCAAGTGAGGTGGAGGCGTTCATCATGTCGAGCTTCTGTTGTATCCTGCTCCAAATTGCGCGGGGCAACTTGCGAGCTGCCCGGGAGTCCTGTCCGTGATAGATGTCTTCTGTCGACGCGTCCGCAAAGCTGACGATCACCTGTTCATTATACATCCATACCCGGTAAGCATGTATAAACAAAAGAAGGATTTCAAAATGATGACTGAAAGTTTGCAAATTGCCGATGAATTGCGCCGTGCTTTTTATGGAGAGGCTTGGCACGGCGATTCGCTGATGGAAATTCTGCGTGACATAACGGCGGCGCAGGCAGCAGCCAGGCCTATCAAGAGTGCTCACAGCATTTGGGAACTGGTGCTGCATATTTCGGCTTGGGATGGGGCGGCGCGGCGGCGGATGACGGGGGCGGTAGTGGCTCTGACCGGGGAGGCGAACTTTCCTCCGGTGAAGGATTCAAGCGAGGCATCATGGCAACGGACCATAGAGCAGGTGCGGCGCATGCATGACGAACTCATCGACGAGGTTTCAAAGTTTCCGGAGCCGCGCCTGGCGGAGCAGGTGCCCGGGAAAGAAGGCGCGCACTATAACTTTGCTTACATGCTTCACGGCCTGGCGCAGCACGCGGCTTATCATGCGGGACAGATCGCATTGCTCAAGAAGATGTAAGGGCTGGAGCAGACTCGGCCGTGCTTTGACGGCCGAGGGCGGCCGCCACTGCGTCGTACGCGCTTGTTGTGTTATCCGAAGTTGAACTGCGACAATAACGTTTTTCAATTTCGGAGCACTCATCTGACTCAGCAATCCTCAATCAATGTTGCAGTGATTGGTGTGGGGGCTTTCGGGCGCAACCACGCGCGGGTGTATCACGCTCTACAGCAGACAGGAGGCGTGCGGCTGGTGGGAGTGGTCGATCCGGAAACCGCTCGCGCCGATGCGGTGGCGCGCGAATTCGGATGTAAATCGTTTGGTTCGGTCGAGCAAATGCTCACGACGCATAGCGAGGTGCAGGCGGCATCGGTCGCGGTGCCGACCGTGCTGCATTTGAAAGCGGCACGCGCGCTGATGAAAGCGGGCGTGGATGTGCTGATTGAAAAGCCGCTGGCCGCAACTCTCGCCGAGGCGGATGAACTCGTGCGAGTGGCGGAAACGCATGGTCGAGTCGCGCAGGTGGGGCATTTGGAGAGATTCAATCCGGCGGTGCGCGCGACTCTGCCGCTAATCAACAAACCTATGTTTTTCGAGGTGCACCGGCTGAGCGAGTTTTCTCCACGCGCCCTGGATGTCGATGTGGTGCTCGATCTGATGATCCACGATCTGGATGTCGTGCTGACCTTTGTGAAGTCAGAGGTCAAAGAAATTCGCGCAGTGGGGCTGCCGATTTTGTCGGGCAAAGTGGATATCGCAAACGTGCGGGTCGAGTTTGATTCGGGATGCGTGGCGAATTTTACGGCGAGCCGGGTTTCGACCGAGCGGGTGCGGAAGCTGCGATTCTTTCAGCCGGGACAATATATTTCGATCGATTATGGGCGTCAGGACGTGTTGGTGTTCTCGGTGGGAGACCGAGGCGCGGGGAAACCGACGGTAAATCCGCAGATTCAGGTTGGCAAGCCGGCGATCGTGGCGGAAGAGCCTTTGCTGGCGGAGATCAAAGCGTTTCTGGAGGCGGTGCGATCGCGGACCCGGCCGGTGGTGGCATTGGAGGATGGACGTCGAGCCCTGTCTCTTGGTCTGGCGATTCTCGAGGAGATTGGGCGGCATGCGGGGCGGGTTGGAGTTTAGGTGTCCCGCATCCACGACTGACGTTAGGGTGATGTGGATTTTCGCACCGACAGGCGCTCCTTTAACTGGTCGGCGAACTGTTGGGTCTGCGCATCGGAGAAATGGATCTGGCCTTCGAGGAGTAGGTACATCTGATCGCCAGTAGCCTGGAACTCTGCTTTCTGGATAGCGGCAGACTGCTGCGCGACTGGCGGGAGAATAGTTTTGAGATCCGCAGCTTGTTTCAGGACGGAAAGGATCAAGGCGGCGATCTGATCGCGTAGGGCAAGGCCCAGGTCTCCTGAACGAAGCGAGTCGCGAAGAAATCCGTCAGCGTTGACATGAGTAATTTCGGGCGCGAGAACGATGCCGGTATCGGGTGCAAGCGAGGGAGTCAGCTTGACTTCGATGGTGCCGTCGCTGGTGGCCAGTAGCCTGGAGTCGGGCTGGCCCGTAATCCCACGAACTGAAGCAAGCGGACAAATCCAGCGCTCGTAGTGCACTTGAGCGGTCACGAGTGTCGCGGGGATCACAGGAACCAGCCACGCCCGCTGAACTTCAATGCGTTCCCCACAGACAGGAGAGCGGTTGAGCCGGGAACGCAGGATCTCCGTTATGCTCTGCTGAACGTCGAAAAGATCAGCGGCAATCTTGATGTGAAAGAGGTCCCGGCTGTTTTCCGTCGAGGTCCGGGAGAGGAAGGCCGAGGACGGTATGGAGACCGTCTGATCGGCGACTGTGAACGAGTTCGTGACGATCGGAAGGTTGAAGACGAGGTCGTTGATATCGGAATCGACAAGAATGCCCATTTCTCTTCCAAGCTCAAGCTGCTCATCTTGAAAGTTTGCGAGTTCCTTATCGACCCCCGCAACTAGGTTAAAGATCTGCGTGCGATCGGCGTTGGCCGCGCGGAAAAGCTGGTCCAGCGTCTTAATTTCTTTTTCGAGTTCGGAATCTACTTTGGCTAATCTGGTAGTGATTTCCTTCAAACCGGTCTTTTGCGCCTCCGAAAAGGAACTCAGAAAGTTCTCGTTGCCGGCTCGAACTCTTTCCATCGCCTGATCAAGAGCGGCTTGACGATCAGCCAATCCAGAATCTGTCTGCGCCAACGAGGCGGCGACCTTTTGCTGCGACTCGCGGAAGTTCTTTAGCTGGTCGCTGGCCGCCTGAGTGTACTGGGCGATCTTATTGAAGGCTGCGCTCTGCTCGGCGGTCGCTTGCACGGCAAGAAAACGGCGAAAGTTCTTGAGACTATCTTCGGAGTTGAGGCCCTGCCGATTGCTGCAGTCGTAAATGCAAATGACGGACGAGGAGCGGCCAGGCTCGCCGGGCGCGCCACCGCCCCCACCTCCGCCGTGGCGCTGGGCGAGAGTTGCTCGGGGGCTTATGAGCAGAGCGATTCCGACGAATAGAACTGCGCAGACGGCGCTCCAGCTCCGGAAAACAGGGGCCGAGTTCCCGACATGAAAAGATGCTGGAATGCGGCACGTCCCCAGATGAAACATGGGCCAGATCTCCAAATTTTGTGGTTTGTCAGAGCGCGGAACTATCCGACTACCAGATTGTGATGCACCCGGAACGCTATTGGTGACCCAGCGCTTGGACGGTGTTTGTTGTCATTCCGGAGAAGGGACGGATCGCCCGCCTGGCAGAGTCGCGGACAGGAATTTCTTGGCATGCGACATTACTCAGGTACTCACTCACGACGCCAAAAAGATGCGACAATAGTACTCAAAGGTCGCAATTCCCACAGTTTACGTAACTTTACGCAGCAGATTACGCAACTTAGGGGCTTGCCCGCCGCTCTAAGGTTATAGCGCTGCCTGATGCCAGTCACCCAAATTCCGTCTCGCGATCCCTCGTCTCCGATCAGTGACCCACCGGAACATCGCGAGCTCTCGGAAGCCCAGCATTGGGAAACCGCCTACCGGCGATTTAATCCGGATGATGTTCCTCATCTCTTAATCCAGCTTCAGGACGATCTTTCGCGCGCGCGGAAACGCGAGGCGCTGTGGCTTTCGGTCGTTCTCCACTTGTTGGTCGTGATTCTTTTGTGGAACACCGACAGGCTTGCCAACTTATTGCCGCATCGCACGGTGGCACTCGAGATACGACCCGACGCGGACCGGCAGAAGGACGCAACTTTTCTGGAGTTGCCGCCGGATGAACAGAAGTTGACGCGTCGTCCGGATGCGAAGATTCTTTCCGATAAAGACCGGATCGCTACCAGCAAGACTCCGCAGATTGATCGCAATGAGTTGAAGAAGATTTTGCAGAGCGCACGGCAGGGACGTCCAGGGCCGAGCGGCCAGCAACCGACTCCGGCGCCCCAGCAGCCGCAGCAGAGCGCGCAGGTTCAGGCGCCTCCGCAGCCACAGCAGCCGCAACAAAATACGCAGCCGAGTGAGGGACTGGCTCCGCCGCGGCAGAGCGACCAGACGGCCCAACTGCGAACGCCCATACAGGGCGGAAACCGGCCGCAACCGAACTTCAATGTTCCGATGACCGCGGGGTCGGCGATTGAACAGGCTCTGAAGGGCGCGGCCGCAAACCGTGGGCGCTATGGTGGCGGTGAATCGGGCGATTACGGTTTAGGGCAGTCCCATGGCGGAGCGAAGGCGCTCGATCAGGCTGAAATTCTGACGGACACGATGGGCGTGGATTTTGGACCGTATCTTACGCGCGTCGTGCAGGTGGTGAAAGCGAACTGGTATAACCTGATGCCGCCGTCGGTTTATCCGCCGATTTTAAAGCAGGGAAAGCTTTCGATTGAGTTTGTGATTCAGAAGGACGGCAAGGTCAGCAACATGACGTTGCATACATCGTCAGGTGACGTACCGCTCGACCGCGCCGCGTGGGGAAGTATTACGGCGTCGACTCCTTTTCCGCCGCTGCCGAAGGAATTTCCCGGGCAGATTCTGGGGCTGCGGTTTTATTACTTCTACAATTTGCAGCCGGATGCTTTGAAATAGCTGTCAGCTTTCAGCCATCAGTTTCCTTTCATATTCCTCTTTTGGCCAACTCTCTCAGTTTTCCCTCACTTCACGTATTCCGGTTCTTTGCCTTCCGCCCATGGGTTGTAGGTGGCTACGAAATGGACGCGCTCTTTCCTAGTGGGGTGGTCGAAGAACCAGGCTTTGTCCCACTCGCTTGGGTCGGGATCGGCTAAGTTCATTTCTCCACTCTTTTCGAAGTAGTGGGCGGCGACCTGGTTGGGGTTCGGAACGATTCCGTGGGTCACTTCGATGCCGTAGCGATCGGCTTCGTGTTCGAAGTGGCGGCTCAGGGCGTTGAAGGCCGGGGTCGCAAGAAACGCGAGAACTCCAATCAGAAAGAATAATGCGGGGAATGACGCCCAGTCGTCGAGAGATCGGATTCCCCACTGCGTTCCCCAGCGAGCGAGCATCCAGTGCGACAGGCGGTAGCCCAGGTAGAGCAGAAACAAAATAATCGCTTCGGTGATGGCGAGTTCCTTCGGGATGTGGAGGAGCACGTAGTGGCCCATCTCGTGTCCGAAGACGAAGAGGGTTTCGGGGACGGTGGCTTTGGCGATGGTGTTATCCCACACGACGACACGCTTGGAGGCCCCGTACCCGGTGACATAGGCGTTGAGGCCTGTTTGCTTGGAGCTGGCATTCATCACGAACATGCGGTCGGGGGGAATTTCGATGCCGCCGCGATGCGTGACTTTTTGCATTTCGGAGAGCAGGACAGGCTGCGCTCCCGCTAACGGTTTGAAAGTGTAGAAGAGGGGATCGACGATCAGAGGCTGCGCGAAAAGAACAATAGCAAAATCGGAATGGATCCGAGCCAAAAGTAAAACCACCAGCGGCGTGGGCTGCGACGGAGGGCAGCGTAGAGGATTCCGACCAGGATGATTCCCACGATGGTCATGACGAGTTGGGTAGTGATCCAGTCGGTAAACCACGCCGGCCATTTCTGTACGGAAAGTCCGTAGGCGCGCTGGAGGGATTCATCCCACGCGTCGCTGGGCAAGCCGAGGAGGGCAATGGTGAGGAGGATAAGTGGAGCAAAGATGATGAGTTGAACGAGGCGGCGCGAGGATGTGCGTTCGGCCAGATCGCGAAAACGGGCGGCCACGCGCCATCGCAACAGGACGAGGAGGACAAGAAATCCGTAAAGCGACGTGATGAAGAAATGGCGGTAGTGGGCTTTCGAATAGGCCTTGGCCCGAGCATATTCGGCGGGCGGCGGCGAGTATTCGAGGATAGTGTCCTGGGAAGAGGACGTGGCGGCGGGTTGCGATGTTGCCGGAGGAGTAGCGGTGGTGGAGTCGGAGCTGGTGGAGGACTGCGCCGCTGGCGCTCGAACAAGCGCCGGCGACAAAGCAGAAGAGAACAATGAAGAGCAGGAGTCGGCAATAACTTCATGAGAGATTTCCCTCGGCGCAAGTATTTCAGAAGTTGCACTGGGGAGGCGAAAAAAGAAATCACAGCTGGCGACTGTGAACGTTGGACGTTGCCGCCGTGACCATGGACTGGATCGCCGCGAAGGAGCGGCCATAGAGGCTGGGAGCGGCCTGCGGGTACAATTGTAGTATTCGGCCTTGATGCGCAATCGTTCTGGACGCGAGGGCCGCGCGCCGAGTTGTTTTATGGTCGGATTGTCCTGAATGTCGGATCTGCGACGCGGTCTTATCATCGTGAACACCGGCCCGGGCAAGGGAAAGACGACCGCGGCCATGGGGACGGCTCTGCGGGCGGTTGGACAGGGGATGCGGGTGCTGATGCTGCAGTTTCTTAAGGGTTCCTGGCACTACGGGGAGCTCGATGCGGTGAAGGCATTTGGCGACAAGTTCGTCATGAAGCAGATGGGTCGCGGATTTGTGAAGGTGGGCGCCGAGAAACCCGACCCGGAGGACGTCCGCATGGTAGAAGAGGCTTGGGCGGAAGCGGACCAGGCGATTCAATCGGGCGAGTGGGACCTGGTGGTGCTCGACGAGATCAATTACGCCATCAGCTACGGTATGCTGGACCCCGCCAAGGTGGCGGAGTCATTGCAAAAGCGACCGGAGATGGTACACGTCATCTTGACCGGACGGAACGCGCATCCGACGATCGTTGAGATTGCCGATACGGTGACGGAGATGCGGCAAGTGAAACATGCGTATGAGAAAGGAGTGATGGCGCAGAGAGGGATCGAATACTGAAGATTGGGTAATTTTGTAATTGAGTAATTGGGTAATTTGAAAACCCTAAAGCGGAGGCCTACGTTCTGCAAGGGAGGTCTGAAATTACACAATTTCCAAATTACCCAACTACCAAATTCTTATGACTTGGTTTAAGCGACAATCCGGCGAAATCGATGCTGCGGGTGAGAAGAGGGTCCGCACCGAGGGGCTTTGGGTTAAGTGTGACGGCTGCCGGCAGATTATCTGGAAGAAAGATCTGGAGGAGAATCTCAACGTCTGTCCGAAGTGTGACAAGCATTTCCGGATCGACGCGCGGACGCGGCTGGCGCAACTTCTGGACGAAAATCAATACGAAATTTTTGACAGCAACCTGGTCTCGACTGATCCGCTGAAGTTTGTGGATTTGAAGCCGTACTCTTCGCGGCTGAAGCAGGCCAAGTCCGACACCGGCCTGAAGGATGCCATCCTCAATGCCAAAGGGAAATTGAACGGGCGGGCGGTCATTGTCAGCTCCATGGAGTATTCGTTTATTGGCGGAAGCATGGGAGCGGTGGTGGGTGAGGCCATCACGCGCGCGATTGAGAAGGCCACCGAGACCCGGACGCCAATCATTATTGTGTCTGCTTCGGGCGGTGCGCGCATGATGGAAGGCGCGATCAGCCTGATGCAGCTGGCGAAGATTTCGGCTGCGCTGGCGCGGCTAGACGAGGCGAAGGTTCCGTACGTTTCAGTTTTGACCGATCCGACGACAGGCGGTGTGACGGCATCGTTTGCGATGCTGGGCGATCTGAATATTGCCGAACCGGGCGCGCTGATCGGGTTTGCCGGGCCGCGCGTGATCGAGCAAACGATAAGGCAGAAGCTGCCGCCAGGTTTTCAGCGGTCGGAATTTCTGCTGGAGCACGGGATGCTCGATGCAGTCGTGGCTCGCCGGGAGTTGAAGCCCTATATCTCGCGGGCGCTGGATTTTATGGCTTCAGCCGTCAGCCATCAGTCGTCAGCCGCCAGCTAAAGGACCTTGGCGGCGGCCTTTTTCTCGGCCCGTCAACCTGTCTGCTTCCGCCATTCAATGTGCATCCGGCACGATTCATTGCGTGTCTATAGTATGTCGGCCTTTCATGCTCGAAACTGATGGCTGACAGCTGAGGGCTGCCTTTGTCTTACGAAACCGCAGTTGCGCAGATGTACGCGTTGGGTCACGAACTGACCCAGACGCCGGGGCACAAGTTCGACTTGGCGCATATGCGCGTGCTGCTGGCGGCGCTGGGACATCCTGAAAGAAATTTTCCGAGTGTTCTGATTGCCGGGACGAATGGGAAGGGGTCGACAGCTGCGACGCTGGCAGCGATTCTGCAAGCATCAGGACTGAAGACGGGCCTCTACACTTCGCCGCATCTTGTCCGCATCAATGAACGGATTCGTCTGAATGGAGCGGCGATTTCGGACGGCGATTTTGCGCTCCTGCACGACGTTGTTGGACGAACCGCGGAGCGGCTGGTGGGGGAAGGCGACCTGCCGTGGCATCCGAGCTTTTTCGAGATGCTGACGGCGATGGCATTCGAATATTTTGCGCGCAGCCGTCCGGATATTGTTGTCCTTGAAGTCGGAATGGGCGGGCGGCTGGATGCGACGAACGTTGTCGAGCCAAAGGTCAGCGTCATCACCGACGTTTCGCTCGATCACCAGAAATTTCTGGGTGAAACGGTTGCGGAGATTGCGCGCGAGAAGGCAGGGATCATCCGCCCGGGTGGCGTGGTAGTGACGCTGCCGCAACTCGCCGAGGCGAACGATGTGATCGGCAATGCGATTTTGGATGCCGGAGCTCGTGGCGTGAATGCCGTGCCGTATGTGCCGCCGGTATCGCCGGGAAGTTCTCAGTACCTGGAACGCAGTGGGCAGTGCGCGGTGGGCAGTGAGCAGCACCACCACGCGGGGTTGAGACAGCAGTATTCGTTAGATGTGCTGGGTCAGAAGATCCTGGTCGATTCGCCTTTGATGGGGCGGCACCAGTTGCGGAATCTGGCTCTGGCAATTGCAGCCGCGGTCGAGCTACGGGATCAGAGCTTCTCGGGAATTACGGCCGCATCGATCGAGCGTGGGATCCGTGAGACCCATTGGCCGGGGCGGTTTCAAGTGGCTGCGGCTCTGGCGGGAAGACCGGAGTATGTGTTCGATGTGGCACACAATCCGGCAGGGGCTTGGGCGTTGCGGTCGACGCTTTCGGCGGCGTATGAAGACCGGCCGATCACGTTGGTGTTTGGCGTTCTGCGCGATAAGGCCATGTCCGAGATGGCCGAAATCCTGTTTCCGATTGCAGAACATGTCATCGTGACGCACGCGAATAATCCCAGGGCGGCGAGCGCTGCCGAGATTCGGGAGGCGGCGCGACGGGTGGGTGGCGACATCGAACAAGCGGACGGCGTTCCGGCGGCACTGGAGCAAGCAGGGCGGGTGGTGGCCCCGGACGGGATCGTTGTCGTTTCCGGCTCGATCTACATTGTTGGAGAGGCTATGGAAGCTTTGGGCCTAACCATTTAGCAGTACCTTCGGAGTCGCTGAGACAATGGGCGAGGGGAGCAATTCCTGGTTCCGTCGCTTACCCAGAGCGGGTACATGGGAGTACTTCCGGAAGACTTGCGCATCTAAAGGTCTGTTGTAGTGTTCTAGTTTTTGCCTGTCGTTGTTTTGGACGCTGAATTGAACAAGATCACTACTACCGTTGAGCCCGATAAGATCGAGCCCGAGCTTCGCTCGGATGGACGGCCCGGCGAGGCCCTCCCGACACGTGCCCGGGCATCGGGTGCGGTCAGAAATCCTTTAAGGCATGGATGGGGCAGCCGTCTGCGGTCCTACTTCTTTATTGATCCGCTCATCTGGGCCTACACCCTGGTGCTGGGCACGGTTTCGCTGGCGGTTTCGTTTTTTGATCGCGACGGCCGAATGCAACACAAACTCGCGAGCTTCTGGTCGTGGCTGATCATGAAGACGATTTTTTCTCCGGTGACCGTCACCGGGAACGTTGCCGCTCTGGCGCCTGGCGTCGAGGGCTCAAGTGCGCGGGTGTTTGCGGTCACGCATGCGTCGGCAATGGATATTCCGGTTCTTTACGTTTATCTGCCATTCCAGTTCCGCATTATTTTCAAGAGTGAGTTGCTGGCGTATCCATTTGTAGGGTGGCATCTGCGGCGGTCGGGGCAGGTTTGCATCAACCAGCAGAATCCGTCGCAATCGGTGGGCGCGATCAAATCCGCCTTGAAGAGCTTGCGCAAGGGAATGCCGTTGGTCATCTTTCCGGAAGGCGGGCGCACGCAAGATGGAAATATTCTGCCGTTTCTGCCGGGCGCGTTTTTCCTGGCGATCAAGGCGCAGGCGGATATCGTTCCGATTGCACTGGTGGGGACCTTTGATCTGCTGCCGATGAATACTTATCACATCAAGTGTCAGCCGCTCGAGATGCGGGTCGGGGAAGTGATCTCGACCGCCGGAATGAAGATGGCGGACGTGGAGGCGGTATCGGCGCGGGTGAAGGCTAGCATTGAGGCGCTGCACGCGGCGCCGCGAACAAGTTAGCGGGCTTTCGCTCGCTGGACGGCCGACGGCGGTCGTCGCCACGTGAGTCTTCGGTTTGACCCTCAGTTTTCTCTCCCTTAGACTTTAAAGACTCAACGGAATAGAAGGCTTATCTATGTCTGACAGCATTCATGTGAAGCTGCCTGATGGCAGCGCTAAGGAAGTTCCTCAGGGCACCACCGCCCTTGATATCGCCAAGTCGATCAGCCCGCGGCTGGCGGATGCGGCTTTGGCCGCGAAGACGAATGGAAATCTGATCGATCTGACCCGGCCGCTCGACAAGGATACCGACCTCCGAATTCTTACCGACCGCGATCCCGAGGCGCTGGAGGTTTACCGGCATTCGTCTGCGCACTTGATGGCCGCGGCGGTGCTCGAACTTTTCCCGGAGACGAAGCTCGGCCACGGTCCGGCGACTGAGAACGGATTCTTCTACGACTTCTATCGCGAGACGCCGTTCACGCCCGAAGACCTCGAAAAAATCGAAAAGAAGATGCAGGAGCTGGTGCAGCAGGACTTGCCCTATGCGCGCGAGTTTGTTCCGCGAACGGAAGGACTGGAGCGATTCAAGGGCGAAGGCGATTTCATGAAGTGCCATTTCATCGAGCAGTTCACCAAGCCTGATGAAAAGATTTCGATCTATAAGACGGGCAAGTTTCTGGATTTCTGCCGCGGTCCCCACCTGCCTTCCACCGGGAAGATCAAGGCGTTCAAGCTGCTGAATATTGCGGGCGCATACTGGCTCGGCGACGAGAAGAATCCCCAACTGCAGCGGATTTACGGGACTTCGTTTTTCTCCAAGAAGGACCTTGATGCTTACATGAACAGCATCGAGGAGGCCAAGAAGCGCGACCATCGCGTCCTCGGCAAGCAGCTCGACCTGTTCTCGATTCAGGAGCTGGCTGGGCCGGGCCTGATCTTCTGGCATCCGAAGGGCGGCATCATCCGCAAAGAGATGGAAGACTGGATGCGCGAGCAGTACGTGAAGCGCGGCTATTCGCTGGTATACACGCCGCACGTGATGCGCAAACAGTTATGGCAGACGTCGGGACACGAGGGCTATTACGCGCAGAACATGTTCGACGCGATGGAGCTCGATGACGCCGAATATCGGCTGAAGCCGATGAACTGCCCGGGACATATTCTGATCTACAAGGATTCGTTGCGCTCCTATCGCGATTTGCCGGTTCGCCTGGGCGAACTCGGAACGGTGTATCGCTATGAGCGTTCGGGCGTGATGCACGGCTTGTTGCGGGTGCGCGGGTTCACGCAGGACGATGCGCACATCTTTTGTACTCCCGAGCAGATCGAGAAAGAAATTGCAGACTGCGTGGAGTTTGCGCGCGATGTGCTCAGGGATTTCGGATTCGATAAATTCCAGACCGAGCTTTCGACTTGGGATCCGAGTGATCGCAAGAACTTTGTCGGCAGCGAAGAGCAATGGACCCACGCCACCCACTCGCTCGAAAAGGTTCTCAAGGAACTGAATATCGAGTACAAGACGATTCCCGGCGAGGCTGCGTTCTACGGTCCGAAGATCGATATCAAGCTGGTGGATGCGATTGGACGCTTGTGGCAGCTCTCGACCGTGCAGTTTGACTTCAACCTTCCACAGAGGTTTGATCTCGAATATGTCGCTGAGGATGGAACCCGTAAGCAGCCGGTGATGGTGCATCGCGCGCTCTATGGATCGGTGGAGCGCTTTTTTGGCGTGCTGATCGAGCACTATGCCGGGGCGTTCCCGGTTTGGCTGTCGCCGGTTCAGGTCGCCATGATTCCGATTGCCGAGCGGCATGTGGCGTATGCGCAGAAGGTTGCGGACCAGCTCAAGGCGGTCGGGGTGCGTGTCGAAGTGGATGCGCGCAACGAGAAGATGAATGCCAAGATCCGCGAGCACGCCATGCAGAAGATACCGTTCCTGCTGGTGATGGGGGACAAGGAAGCGGAAGCGGGCAGGGTCAATGTCCGGACGCGCGGGAAAGAGAAGACGGAGGACATGGCGGCTGGGGAATTCGTGGAGAAGGTTAAGAAGTTGATTGCGGAGAAGACGGCGGCGCTGTAGGTCGTCGGAGAGCCTCAACGAAAAAATGCGGTATGGGGCGAGAGAAACGTCCCCCGGAATGCTGAAACCTCGCCAACCCTATGGTTACCTCGGTAACCACCGGTAACCTCCGTGATCTCAACAGATTCCCTTGTACCACCTATTATTAGGAGACGTGGTCTCGCTGCGCTCCAATTCGTTGATGGTCTATGGGATTTGCCTGCTCCTCGCTTTTGCACTGGCTCCCATGGTTTTCACGAGCGCCCATTTCCGCGTTGCTATGGGAGATCTCGTCCCGCTCTTCGTCCTCGCCGCTACCTTTGGTCTTTCCGTACGAAACGCTCTCGACAGCCGCGGCCATACCCGCCTTTTCTGGGCCCTGCTCGCCACCAGCTTCGCCATGTGGCTCTTCAACCAATGTTGCTGGACCTGGTTTGAAGTCATCGCTCAAAAGCCGATGCCCGATCCGTTCGCCGGCGACATCGTACTCTTCCTCCACGTCGTTCCGATGATGGCCGCCGTTACCATCCGCCCTCATGACGCCGATCAGAACGACGGAATGCTCACCACCGCCCTGAACGTCCTCATCCTGGTGGTCTGGTGGATCGTGATTTACGCCTACTTCGTCTTTCCCGATCAGTACATCTTCACCAACGTTCCGGCCTATACCTTGCACTGGGACATTCTCTATCTGGTGGAAGGAACCATGCTGATTGGCGTCTTCGGGTCCGCGTATTTCTCTACCACCGGATCGTGGCGCAATCTCTATCGCAGCATCTTCATCGCCAGCTTCGTTTACACCTTGGCTTCCGAGGCTATGAATGCGGCAATCGCACGCGGCAAGTACCACACCGGAGGCCTTTTCGATGTGCCTTTCTTCGCTGCACTCCTCGGTTTTCTTGGCGTAGCCATCGTAGGACGCCGATCGCTCAACGAAACCCAGGTCATGCCTCGAGTCGTGCGCGCTCGTCGTGCTGTCGCTTCCGTGATGGCTCAACTGGCTCTGCTTTCGCTTCCAGTCCTGGGATTTGCCGCCTTGTTCATGAGCCAGGACGCTCCTCATCTTCGGCGGTTTCGTTTCGTTGTAGCCATGGGCGGCGTAGCGATCCTGGCATTCTTTTTATTCTTGAAGCAGTACTTGCTCGATCAGCGTCTCGTGTACCTGCTGAGTCGCTCGCGCCAGAGTTTCGACAATCTCGAACGGCTTCAGGGTCGCGCCGTGCAACAAGCCAAGCTGGCTTCGCTCGGAGAACTTGTCGCTCTCGCTGCCAATGAACTCGAATATCCGTTGTCCGCCATCCTGAACAGCTCTGAAGCGTTGGCCTCCAGCAGCAACCTCACCATCGAACAACTCGCCAACGCGCAGAAGATCGGACAGCAGGCCCGGCGCACCCGTGAACTGGTCAGCGATCTCCTCAGCTTTGCCCAGCAGACTCCGGGAGAGAAGTCCCCTCTCGAACTCAAGGCTCTTCTGCAGCGCGCGGTTCAAATGGAGGGATTCAAACTCGAGAACCGCAACATCAGTCTTACGGTAGAAAGCCGCGACCCCGTACCCCGAGTCCTCGGCAACTCCAACCAGCTTCTGCAAGCGTTTGTCCAGATCGTCGAGAACGCCGTCGACGCATTGCAGGAAATTGGTGGCGGACGTCTCCAGATTTCCGTTTGGCGCGACGAAGAAGAAGTGATCGTCCAGTTCGCTGACAGCGGTCCCGGCCTGCGAAATCCCGAACGCGTCTTTGACCCCTTCTACACCACCAAGCCAGTCGGCAAAGGCACCGGCTTGGGACTAAGCGCGACTTACGGAGTAGTGCAGGATCACAAGGGACAAATTTCCTGCTTCAATCGTCCCGAAGGCGGAGCAGCCTTCGAAATCCGCCTCCCGGCCCTGAAAACAAGCACAGCAGTAGCCGCCTCCGCCCCAGCCTAACCACCAGGTTTCAAAGTCATAAGGTTTCGACGTCGCAAGGTTTCAAGTTGCAAACTTCCAAAGTCTGAGCTCCGCCACCGCTTTCTCAGCGGTCCGATAATTTCAGTTGTTACCGCGCGCCTTCAACCTCGAAACTTTGCAACCTTGAAACCTTGCAACCTGACTTGCTTTACTTCTGCAATCTGACTTCTGCAATCTGCAATTCAGTTCTTCAATCTGACTTCTAACTTCTGACTTAGGCCCTACCCCCCGCTCGCCACCACCGCATCCACCATGCGTGCCGCCTGCACCGCGAATCGCACATCGTGAGTCCGGATAATATGCACACCCTTCAATATCAAGGCCGCCTCTGCTGCCAGGGTTCCATAGATTCGCTCATCGATCGCCGCATCCTTGCCGTCGCGCGCCAGGGCCCGTCCAATAAATGATTTCCGCGAAACTCCCGCCAGCAGCGGGAACCCCATCTGCTGCAGTTCGCCAAAGTGCGCGATCATCGGATAATTCTCTTCATACCGCTTTCCGAATCCGAAGCCGGGATCCAAGACAAGCCGGTCGCGCTTGATGCCCGCCAGCGTCGCCGCCTCCGCCCATTGCCTCAAATCCCGTTTCACCAGCAGCACGGGATCGCCAATCGGCGGCAACTTCTTCCACTCCTCAGGCTTCCCTCGGCTATGCATCAGCACCGCTCCGACCTTCAACTCCGCCAACGTCTTCGCCATCTTCCCGTCCCACCGGAATCCGCTGACATCGTTCACCACCTCGGCCCCAAGCTCGACCGCCGCTCGGGCGACGTTCGCCTTATAGGTGTCCACGCTCACTACCGCGTCCGGCCTGCGGCGCTTCAGATCGCGGATCACCGGCAGCACCCGCCGCCGTTCTTCCTCTTCCGAAACCGCCGATCCCGAAACTGACGAACCTTCGGATGCCGTGCCCTCCTTAGTCTCCGCTGCACCCACGCCCACTCCCGGCCGCGTTGACTCTCCACCCACATCGATGATCGATGCGCCCTCATCCAGCAGCTGTTCGGCATACGCGACCGCCTTCGCTGCGTCGATGTGCTGCCCGCCGTCGGAAAACGAATCGGGCGTCACATTCACGATGCCCATGATCAACGTGCGGCGTCCAAGTTCCAGAACGCGCGTCCCCACATTCCACTGAAAAATCGCCCTCATTGTGCCGTTATTCTAGTGAACTATCCCCTTGCCGCACAGCATAAGTTCGGCTCGTGACCCTTATGGTGCGTGGCCCTATGTGACTTAGTACCGTTTGTAGCGGATGCTACAATTTACAAAATGCCTCGACGGCGATCACTTGCGCGTCTGCTCCTTACGATTGCGCTCATCGTCACGCCGGTTTTTGCGGCTCCAGTACCAGCGAAGCCAAATCCCGCAACCGCATCCATCACTCCTCTCCAAGAGCGCATCTCCGCTCTCCTCAATTCCCCCGACCTCGCTCACGGATTCTGGGGAATTGAAGTCGTCTCGCTTGCCACCGGCGAAGCGATGTACACGCAAAACGCCGAAAAGCTGTTCACGCCGGCATCGAACACCAAGCTCTTTACCACCGCTGCCGCGCTCGCTTTGATCGGGCCTGAATACAAATTCAAAACGACTGTCGAAACCGTCGGCACCCTCGACCGCTACGGCCGCCTCAATGGAGACCTGGTCCTGGTTGGCCGCGGCGATCCCAACCTGTCGGGCCGCGAACTTCCTTACGATCTCCGCACCCAGCGCAATGACGATCCCATTCAGGCCCTCGAAGCACTCGCCGATGCGCTCGTCACCAAAGGGGTCAGATACATCGACGGCGACATCGTCGCCGACGACTCCTACTTCGCCTTCGAGCGTTACGGGGAAGGTTGGAGCCAGGACGACCTCCTCTGGGGTGATGGCGCGCCGGTCTCCGCGCTTACCATCAATGACAACGTTGTCTTCGTCAACATCCTTCCTGCCGATCGCGCGGGCGAAAAAGCTTTCGTCAGCATCAAGCCTTTCGCGAGCTACTACCGGCTCGACAACCGCATCGTAACCACTCCCGCCGGAACCGCCCGCAAATTCTCTATCAATCGGGACCCTGGATCGACCACGCTTACCTTGTGGGGCGACCTTCCGCTTGATGATGCCGGCGCAACCGAAGCACTTGCCATCGAAGATCCCGCCGAGTTCGCTGCCGGCCTTTTCCGCCAGCTGCTCGAAAAACGCGGCGTAGTCATCTACGGACACCAGCGCACGCACCATACCGAACTCGCCAACCTCTCCACCTTTACCGCGATTGCGGTCGCTCCATCACGTGGAGGCAGCGAAGGTTCCGCGCGTCCCTTCAAGAGCGATCAGCCTCTCGTCCTTGCGAGTTACGAATCCAAACCGCTTGTCGATGATGTGCGTGTGGTGAATAAGGTAAGTCAGAATCTTCATGCGGAAATCCTGCTGCGTCTTCTCGGCCGCGAACGCGGCACCGCCGGCACCATCGAAGGTGGCCTCGAAGTTCTCCGCGGATTTCTGACTACGGCCGGAATCACAAACGATCAATACGTCTTCTACGACGGCTCAGGCCTCTCTCGCCAAAATCTGGTTACGCCGCACGCCATCGTGCAGTTGCTACGCTACTCCTCCTTGCAGCCTTGGGGCGTCGCCTACAAGTCGACCTTCCCCGTTGCCGGAATCGATGGCTCTCTCTCCGAGCGCCTGACCGCTCCTCGTCTCCAAAAACGCGTTCTCGCGAAAACCGGTTCTCTCGGAGGCGTCAAAGCTCTCTCCGGCTTCGCCACCACCGACTCCGGACAAACCGTCATCTTCTCCATCCTCTCCAACAACCTGAACCTCCCCGCAAAACGCGTGACCGAAACAATCGACGGAATCGTAGAAGCCATAGTCCAAGACGCCCCCGCCGCCCGCTAACCGCTATCAACCTCGGCTGACCACAACCAAGGGATATTTCACATTCCAACTCTGGCAAACTCCCGGCCCAGAGCCTCAGTCTCGACTTCGACTTTGGGTGGCGCAGCGATTTATCGCTGCGATAAATTGCATCTCGGCAAGGCTTTAGCCGCTGAGGGTACCAGCAGCTCTACAAACTGCCCGCACCGCCTATTCCGAGGTGGTGCCCCACATTTCGCGATTTTCGAAATGTGGGAACCACGACCGCGGATCGCAACGCGCTTTCGCTGAAAGTCTAGAAAACTGTGCGCACCGCCGTGGAAGTGCGGCCCTTCAGAGCCTGCCCTGAGCTTGTCGAAGGGGCCGCGTAACCAATGAAATAAGAATGGGGCTTTAGCCCCCGAGGGTTCTCATCATTGCGCTATACTCTGCACCGCAAAGCACTTGACACACCCGCGCCCACCATCTATTTTCAACCTATGCCCCCGCACCGCCCGCGCCGATTCCGCTCGCGTGTTCACCACGGCCAACATTTCGTCTCCGACCAACCCGCCGAATCTCTCCCCGAGGACCATCTCGCCGCCGCCGACCTCCACTTCATCCGCCAGACCATGGAGCGCTCCTCCATCTTCACTGCCGTCCCCGGCTGGGGAATGGTCCTTATCGGATGCACTGCGCTCCCCGCCGCCTGGCTTGCCGCTCGTCACGCCTTCGACTTCGTCTGGCTCCAGATCTGGATCACCGAAGCCGTCGTCGCCAGCAGCCTGTCGCTCGTCGCCATCCAGATGAAGGCCGCTCGCGCCGGATTGCCCTGGACCAGCGGCCCCGGACGCAAAGTCGCCTTGAGCTTCGCGCCTCCCATCGTCGCTGCCGCGCTCCTTACCATCCCCTTGATGCGCGCCGATCTCGGTCACGCACTTCCCGGCACTTGGTTGCTCCTCTACGGCTGCGGCGTGATCACCGGCGGAGCTTTCTCGGTTTCAATCGTGCCCGTCATGGGCATCTGTTTTATGGCGCTCGGCGCGGCAACCTTGTTTCTGCCCTATTTCTCGCCCGCTCATTTCCCGCTCACAATTGGAAACTGGGCCATGGCCGCCGGATTCGGCGTCTGCCATATCATTTTCGGTACTTGGATTGCCCGGAGGCACGGTGGCTAAACTTCAAACATCTCGACCTGCTCGTGTAGGGCGAGACATTCCTGTCCGACCAGCGCCCGGAGACCTCGTCTTCCGCAAACAAGCGTCGCGCCCCCGGCGACATCCCGGAACTCGACCGCCTCATCCACGAGCGCGCGCGCCTTGGAATCATCAGCGCCCTCGCCGGCAATGACTCCCTCGCCTTCAACGACCTCAAACGCATTCTCAAGACGACCGATGGCAACCTCAGCGTCCACGCCCGCAAACTCGAAGAAGCAGGTTACATCTCCTGCAAAAAATCTTTCGCCGGACGCATTCCCCGAACCGAATACCGCCTGACCGCCACCGGCCGCCGCGCCCTGGAACAATACCTCCGCGACATGGAAGAAGTAATTCGCATCACCCGCCAGGCGTAGGGTTGGTAAGCAAGTAACAGTTCGCGCGAAAAAAATGTGATTTCATCAACGAAATGTTCTGTTGCAGCACAGAACGTCTTCTGTAAGAATTCAACCGCAATTCGCAAACCGCCTGAATCGCGCTAGCAAGGTGTGACTTCTTGAGCATTTTGTCTCCGCCGATTGTTGGAGAATCTCCTTTACCATCGGAGACGCTTGCGCCGGACCGCGGGGTCGGTGCGCTCTGGCGGCGGATCCTTGCATTTGTCGTCGATGGAGTGGTTCTGGGGTTAGCGGGTTTCGTTCTCGGGCTGTCCTTTTTTGAAGCATTCTCGAATCTAGGTTCATGGGGCCCACTCGTCGGTTTCTGGTTAGCTCTTCCTTACTTTGCAATCCTGAATAGCACCATCGGAAATGGTCAGACACTCGGAAAGCGCCTGATGCACGTTCAGGTGGTGGATAAGAATGGCTGCACGATTTCATTTTGGAAGGCTGTCGTTCGGTATGTAGTTTTCGGTGTCCCGTACTTCCTCAACGAGGTATTGCTTCCAACGACGCGAACGCCTTGGGCGATTTCGATCTTAGTGTCGGTCGTCGTACTCGGAGTCGGCGGGACTTCGATCTATCTCGTCGTCTTCAACAAACACACAAGACAAGCGATCCATGATCTCGCAGCTGGAAGTTATGTGGCGGACGCCGACAAAGATGGTGCTCTGAGAATCGAGCCGACTTGGCGATTTCATTGGGTAATTATCACTGCTTTATTGATCGTCAGTTTCGGCGGCACAGGTGTTCTGAGTAATAAGCTCGCTCAATGGGGACCTTTTCCCCATTTGCTTGAGGATGTCCGGGTTGTCGAAGGTATGGAAGGCGTGCAAGCGGCTGGGGCGCAGGACATGAAAACACACTCCAGCGATGGTGAGAGAAAGAAGATTCTTGTGATCAGTGTTTACTGGGCTGGTAAGTCAGCTGACAGCCACCCATTTGCGGAAAGCCTGACGCACAAAGTCACGGAAGGTTGGGCGGAGAAGCAGCCCGTTGCGGACCTGGTTGCAAAACTCGTCATTGAGCACGACTCGACAGTAAATGAGCACGACTCACTCAAAGTCGTCGTGATTCGCGGCTATAACATTGGCATTATCCATTCCCAAGTTTCGTACTTCTACGAACATACTCCTTCCGAGTGGAACGCTCGTCTCTTTGGGACTTCGCCAACAGAGACGCCCGCTCCGAGCAAACTCGAATGAAATGAATGGTTAGACTGTTTTCAACCTCAACAACCTGCCCCCTACTCCTGCGCCCCCACCGTCTTTAGATACGCCACCACCGCCTTCGCATCTTGCGCGCTCATCCGGAACGGCATCATCGGAAAACGCAACGGCTGTCCATTTGTCCAAATGCCGGTCGTCAGCAGCTTCACCATATCGGCATCGCTCGCCGGAGGATTCCCTCCAATTCTCGGCGCCACCAGCGGCCAATTCGTATTCGCTACCGACGGCGCAAACGGAACCGACGCCCCCTGCAACCACCGGCTCATATCCAGGTTCCCGCTCCCGTCTCGAGGAGTGTGGCATTGTCCGCACATCGCCACCGCCTGCACCAGGTACTTACCGCGCGCCGCATCTCCACCCTTCGCCGCATCTTCTCCAGCACTTTTGCCACTCGCTGCGCCTGGCGATGGCCGCCCCTGCCCGTAGGCCGCGCCCGTCAACGACATGAAAGACAGTACAAACGCCGCCACCACCACGACACGCCCCATCTTCCGGACGACTTCAGATTTGAAAGTAAGATTGCAGTAACCGCTCATTTTCACCTCGTCAAAAATAAGTTCACGTACCAATCGTGTCGCAAGCGTCAGGTATTACCAGACGAATCAGGTACTACTAAACAAAAACAACGCTTCGAGTCCGCCCAATACTCCGGTCCATTCTAAGAGCGCCACACCAATGAGTCCACCACGCGAAACGATGAAACTCTGAAACCTCGAAACTCTAGCCAATCCCGTGACTGTCGATCTCACTCATGGCCGCAACCTGGACTCCCTCCTCATCTCCAAACCCATCCAACCAACTCACCTCCGGTTCCCTCCGGAACCACGTCATCTGCCGTTTCGCATAATTGCGGTGCGCCTGCTGCGCCGCCTTCACCACCGATTCGGAATTCAATTCCCCGCGCAAAAACTGCATCACCTGCTTGTATCCGAGCGACGCCAGCGGCCGAGCCTGCGCACCATACTTCGCCAGCAGCGCTTCCGTCTCCGCAATCAATCCCTCATCAAACATCTTCACCGCGCGTTCATTGATCCGCGAATAAAGCGCCTCCCGCTCCGGATTCAATCCCAACCGCAAAATCCGAAACCCGCTCAGCGGTTCGCGTCCCTCCTGCCACAATTCGGTCATCGGCTGGCGCGACCCGAGGCACACCTCAATCGCCCGAATCATCTTCGGAACATCATTCGCATGAATGCGCTCCGCCGCCGCCCGATCCAGTCGCCCCAGAATCCGGTGCAGATATTCCGCCCCATGCTTTTCCACTCGCCCTCGCAATCGCTCCCGCAACGGCTCCGACCTCTGCGGCCCCGCAAATAGCCCCTCCAGCAGCGCTCGCAAATAGAGCCCAGTCCCTCCACTGACAATCGGCAACCGCCCGCGCTGCACAATCTCTTTCAGAATTTGCCGAGCCTGCCGCGCATACTCCCCCGCCGTCACATCGGCCAGTGGATTGACCGAGTCCACAAGATGGTGCGGCACCTCCGCCCGCTCCGCCTTCGTTGGCTTGGCCGTGCCGATCTCGAACTCGCGATACATTGCCACCGAATCGCAGTTGACGATCTCCCCGCCAAATCGCCGAGCGATCGCCAGCGCCAGCGCAGTCTTCCCGCTCGCCGTCGGCCCGAGCACGACCACCAGTAGCGGCGCTCTCTCCAAACTTCTCTCCGGCAAATTTAGCGGGCGCTCCAGGGAATGTAGGGCCAGTAGCGGATCAGGCTCAGTACCAGCAGCAGGAACGCAATGATCAGCAGGCCGCTCGTCTCGGCGGCATACACGGCATGGTGATGCTCGTGCTTTTCGTCAGCGGGTGATTTTGAGACGGGAGGAGGCACGGCCACATTGTATCGCCACTATTCAAGCCCCGGAAGTGATTCCAGCGAGTCGCCACTGTCGCCCCTCCTCCACGCGTCGGCGGGTCGGCAATTGGCCAAGCCGTGCGGTGTAGAATACGGGTCGCATCCCGATGCCAACTTACCCATTGACTGGATACGACAGATTCCCTGCCGCGAAATCGAGGCCGTTTTGCCGAAACTAAAAGGAACTGAAGGACAGGGAACGGAGAACTAACAACTGACAGCGAACACCGAAGAGCCTAAAGCCGAAAGCCGAGAGCCGAAAGCCAAGCATCAAGAAAGGGTATGCATGCACAAGCAATTCCGTTCCGTCATCCTTCTATCCTGTCTATTCGCTTCCGTTCTCTGGTCGCAATCCGCGCCGCCTTCGGCCTCGCCCGTCCCGCCGCTTCCCGCCGACATTCCCGCCAGCGCTGAACATTTTTCCGTCATCATCATGAACAATCCCGCTGGCCAGCAAGCTGTCTGGACCGCCTCCGACGGTACCCTCCACATGTTCTTCCAGTTCAACGACCGCGGCCGCGGACCCAAAACCACCTCCATCCTGAAACTCGATCCGACCGGCATTCCCATCGAAGAAACCGTCAAGGGCAACGACTACTTGAAGTCACCCGTCGACGAAACTTTCTCAATCGCCTCAGGCAAAGCATCCTGGAAGAACACCGCCGAACAAGGCTCCAAGCAAATCTCGGGTCCCGGCTTCTACTCCGCTCTCAATGGATCCCCCGCTGAGCTAGGCCTTCTCGCCGCCGCCGCCCTCCACAATGGAGGCAAGATCGCACTTCTCCCCGAAGGCGAAGTTCGCGTCCAGCGTCTGAGTGATCTCGACATCGAGTCGGGCTCGCAGAAAAAGCACGTCGGACTCTACTCCGCCAACGGGCTCGACTTCAGTCCAACCTACTTCTGGCTCGACGACTCTGACAAAGATCACCCAAAATTTTTCGCCTCCGTCGACGACTGGGCCTCCATCATCCCCGAAGGCTGGGAATCCGCCGCCAAGCCCCTCATGGCCGCGCAGGACAAAGTAAAGCAATCCCGCTCCGCAGATTTGGCCGCAAAGCTCGCGCATCACGCGTTGGCCAACGAAGTCATCATCTTTAGCCATGTCAATGTTTTTGACTCTACGAACGGCCAACTCCTCCCTGACCGGAATGTGCTCATTCGGGGCGATCGCATCCTCGCCATCGGAACCGGCGTGCCCGGGATGATCGGGGACTCTTCCGATAAGCCTCCGCGGATCATCGACGCCACCAACAAAACCCTCCTCCCCGGCCTCTGGGACATGCACGCCCACGTCGGCGATAACGACGGCCTCCTCAACCTCGCCGCCGGAGTCACCACCGTCCGCGATCTCGCCAATGACACCGACTCTCTCCTCGCCCGCCGCCAGCGCATCGCCGACGGAAAAGAAATCGGCACCCGCATCGTCCTCGCCGGCATCATCGACGGCCCCGGGCCCTACCAAGGTCCCACCAAAGTTCTCGTCTCCACCGAAGCCGAAGCCCGAGCCGCCGTCGACAACTACAAACGTCTCGGCTACGTGCAAATCAAAATCTACAGCTCGGTCAAGCCGGAACTCGTCCCCGCCATCATCGACGAAGCTCACAAGAACGGCCTCCGCGTCAGCGGACACATTCCCGCCGAAATGACCGCCGACCAATGTGTCAGGCTCGGCTATGACGAGATCCAGCACATCAACTTTCTCGTCCTGAACTTCTTCCCCGAAATCAAAAACACCAACACCATCGCCCGTCTCACCAAGCCCGGAGAAGTCGCCGCCGGCCTCGACCTCACCTCGCCCCAAGTCCAGTCCTTCATCAAGCTTTTGCAGGACCACCACACCAAGCTCGATCTCACCCTCAGCGTCTTTGAAGACCAGTACATGGCCCGCGTCGGAGAGATCTCTCCCGGCTACAAAAGCGTCGCCAATCGCCTTCCCGCACAAATTCGCCGCGGCCTCCTCACCGCCGGAATGACTCCGCCCGCCGGATTGGACCCCGACATTTACAAAAAATCCTTTGCCAAGATGCTCGACCTCACCGGCCTCCTTTACCGCAGCGGCCTCGGCATCGAAGACGGCACCGATAACATGGCCGGATTCTCCCTCCACCGCGAACTCGAACTCGACGTCAAGGCAGGCATCCCCCCCGCCGTCGTTCTCCAGAACGCAACCCTCAACGCCGCCAAAATCATGAGCATGGATAAAGACCTAGGCTCGATCACCGCAGGCAAACTCGCCGACCTCACCCTCGTCGACGGCGACCCCACCAAAAACATCAGCGACATAAGAAAGACCACCGTCGTGGTAAAAGACGGAGTCCTCTACTATCCGAAAGAGCTCTACACCGAACTAGGCGTAGTCCCCTAAACATGTTTGAGTGTTGTGACAGCTCTGCAGACCACGACCGTAGCGCAGATTTGTTGACGCGTCCGCGGACCACGACCGTAGCGCCGGCGCCCCGCCGGCGGTTCGGAGGGCGCCTCGCCCTCGGCCACAATAAGCAAAAGGCAACTGCCCGATCATCCCGACCGTGCCTACTTGACCCCTTTCGAGGAGTCCCACGATCCCTGCTCCTTCCGCACAAAAACAATCTCCCCGATATGGTAGGCATTGTGGGTCGCAATGCGTGAGATGATCGGGGCCCACTCCTCGAGCTTCTTATCGTCAGCACCCTCGACGGCCTTCTCCCACTCCGTCATGACCTGGTCCAGTTGCCGCACCGTCTCCGCCCAGTTCTTCGCATCGAATTGGTTGAACGTCTCGTCATTGTCGCCGCTGAATTTCGCGAGCGTTTCGCCTTTGAACTTGGCCAGGTTCCGCGCGTCCCAGTAAATCAAATGGTAAGTAAGCTGCCCCACGGAGTGATTC
This sequence comes from uncultured Acidobacteriaceae bacterium, assembly GCA_963822545.1. Lineage (GTDB taxonomy): Bacteria > Acidobacteriota > Terriglobia > Terriglobales > Acidobacteriaceae > Acidiflorens. The sequence continues at coordinate 808,300 of CAWGIB010000002.1, read as the reverse complement.
CCCTTGCCATCGGTCCAACGAGCCTGTTCCGCACTGAGGCCGGCCACCGCCGTATTGGCATCCACAAACCAATCTTTCTGATTGTGCGTGCTCCGCAGTTGATCCAGCAGAACGCTTCGGAGCGTTGCCGGTTTTTTCTGATCTTGCCCGTATCCATGAACCGCCACCGACAAAATAAGGAAAGCAACAATCTGTCTCATGCGTATTTGTCCTCCCACCGCTTAGACGTGAAACTCCGGTCCCTGTCATCCGATCGAACCCGCCACTTCTGAAACGTCACGCGTACCCCCTCCTTCCGAGCTGTCATCCTGAGCGAAGTGGCTGCCGCGCGAAGCGCAGCAGCCACGAAGTCGAAGGACCCCTACCCCCGCAACGACTTCCGACAACTTTTGAACTTGCTCCCAACCTCGCGTTATCATCTCCACCGGAGAAATCATGCCCGACTCCCCCGTCCACTTCGAAGGTTCTCAACCCATCCTTCGCGTCGAAAACATGCAGACCGCCCTCGACTTCTACATAAGCAAACTCGGCTTCAAGAATGTTCACTGGGGCACGGACGACTTCACCAGCGTTTCCCGCGATCGCGCCGCTCTCTACCTCTGTCGCCAGGATCAGGGCCGAGGCGCCGCCTGGGTCTGGATCGGTGTAGAAGATGCCGAGAAACTTCACCAGCAGCTCATCGCCCAAGGAGTCGCCATCCGCATGCCCCCGACCAACTTCCCGTGGGCTCTGGAAGTCCACATCGAAGACCCCGACGGCAACGTCCTGCGCCTGGGCTCCGACCCCAAATAAATCAGTCAAGAATGCCCTGAAAGTCCGTTCCAGTAGAGCGATTCCCCTGCAACCCTGGGACACCATCGCCCTGTGGAAAATGTTGTGGATGAGAGGGACCGTCCGCCAGCCAACCTTCCGGACTGTCCATGTGCGGCCCCCTTCGCACGGTCCAGACCGGCCCTAACACTTTGGTTCTAAGTTGGTTAACAGAAATTGATACTCCGGTTAGCAAACCCCTGCTAAATCAGCACTTTCGTCACATCTTTTGGGATTTGCACATACGGCAAAGCCTGTACGCGCAAATGCAGCATGGATTTATGCGATTTTCCTAGGCGCCCGCCATCATTCAGACTTCAGCACCAGCTCCGCTTGACAAGCCCTCGGGGTGGGCGCATGCTCCTCAACCAAGCTCCCGGTCCCCTCGCGGTACACATCTTGCTCGGCTTCTACCGAGCCTGGAATCTGGAGGAATCCAAAATGCGTTTTCAAACGATAACTGTGGCTGTTCTAGTCGCTACTTCCATGATCGCGGTCCGGCCGGCGTCGGCAGTTTGCTCCAATGCGACCTTTTCCGGCGTTTACGGCTACTACCACGGTAGGCCCGGAGGTGGCTCGACGATTACCGCCGTCGTCGGCCAGATCACTTCCGATGGCAAGGGGGACCTCAGCGGTGTTTGGACGATGAGTTCCAACGGCACCATCTCCAGGGGAAGCTTCGATGGCACCTATTCAATCGCCGCCAACTGCACAGGCACCATGACGTTTGCCACCGAGGATACCTCCAACGCCCACTTCAACATCACACTTGACGATGCCCACCACGGCTTCCAGATGATTCAGTCTGACAATGGCTTTGCCCAGCCGGGCTTTGGCTTAGCGCAAGGAACCGTCACCTGCGGACTCACGGGAAAGAAGGCGACTTTGGCCACCAACTTCCTCGGATTTCTTTTCTCAACCTCGCAGATCGAGGCAATCTCTGGACAGGTGAAGCTGAACGGACTGGGCAGTATTTCCGGTACCGAAACTCTAAGCGTGGGAGGCACCATCTCCACCGTTCCAGTCACTGGCACTTACACCGAAGGTTCCGACTGCCGGGGCAGTGCGCAGATTACGCCCTCCGGCTTTCCCGTCACAAATTTTGATTTTGTTGTTGTGAATGGCGGTAAGGAACTACTGCTCATCGAAACTGACAACACTACCCTGGTCCTAGGCACCGCGCAGCAGTAAGCGCCCATGAAAGAACAAATCGCCGCGGTTTACACATAGTCAAACAGCGCCATGAACCCGAAATCCATGTGCAATTGCTGATGGCAGTGGAATAGCGTAAGCCCGGGGTTATCGGCGACAAAGTCAACCTCTACCTCCTGGTAGCCACCGACCATAACCACATCCTTAAAAATGCCTGACGTTGCCTTTCCTCCGATCTTGGTCAGCTCGAACGAGTGCCGGTGCAGATGAATCGGATGGATATCATCACTGGCATTCCGCATGCGAATCCGGTATCGCTTTCCTTGCTTCACGTGGAACGAAGCGGGCGCGATCGCCCCGGTCATCGGATATGCGACGCCGTTGATCGTCCAGCGATTGAACCCTTCCTCCGCCGCATTATCTTTCTCAAACTTCATGTCGAATATTTCGTCAGGCGGAGCCTCCTCGGTGCCTGAATGAAGTTGTGCTGCAGCCTTTCCGAAGCGCGAATAATCCCACTTTTCCGACACCTGCTTCACCCACTGCGCCTTCCCATTCTGTCCCGCGTATTCCACCACGATCCCCATCCCATGCTGCCGGTCGTCATCGTCCATGTCGCCCATGACCCATACGCCCGGCTTGTTCATCTCGACGATCGCGGAAATCCGTTCCGCCGTTCCCAGCCACAGCACCGGCACGCGCGCCGCATTCGGCACCGGGTTTCCATCCAGCGCCACTACCTGAAACCTATGTCCCGGCAACGCCAGGCTGCGAATTTCCGTCGCGCTTCCATTCAACACATGAAACAGAACGCGCTCGCCCCGCTTCACGCGGATCGGCTCACCGTGTCCCAACATCTTTCCATTGATGGTGAATGATCCGTAACCCACCTCGTACCCGTGGGGCATCCCCTTCGCCAGCGACGCCTTCATCGCTTGCTCTCCCTGCTCCTCAAGCTCTTTCACTTTGACGGGAGGAAGAAAATTCTGCGCCATGTCTCCGCCGCGGCTGAACGTCGGCTCGAATTCCTTCAGCACCAGAAAAACTTCGCGATCGTACCCGCCCGCATTGTTGCGAGGCTCGATGTAAACCGGCCCCACCTGCCCACTGTATTGCCCGGCGGCCAGATTCGCGCCCGCCCGGTCGTGGGTGTGATAGAAGCGCAAACCGGCCGGCCCCGGAATAAACGTAATCCTCCGCTTCCCATGTGCTGGTATAAATGGAGTCCCTTCCTCCGCCGCCCCATCCACATCCACCGGTATTTTCTGGCCATGCCAGTGCAACTGCTCCGGGGAATCCGTTTCATTGAAGATCTCCACCGTCATCCTCTCCCCTTCTTTAAACCGCAGCAGCGGTCCCGGAAACTGGCCGTTGTAAGTGATTGTAGAAATGATCTTCTTGGGCGCGATCTCGACTGGCGCAGCCTTAATCCGCAAAGAGTAATCCGCGGGTCCAGCCCAAACACCCTCTGACTCTTGCTGATCGAGAGAAGTCAGCTCAGCATTCAACTCGCGCGCCCAGCCGCCGCGCGGCAACAGCATCGCCGCTCCCACCGCTCCCGCCGCAGTTTTAAGAAACTGCCGCCGCCGCCGTTCTCTACCCATAGGATCTTCCAATACAAATTTGTTGAGACTCATAAGGCGGTCCAGTAGATGATCCTGTTTCTGTATCGATGCCTTCCGCCCGCCTGAAGCTGCACCCGCAGCTCGTGTTTTGTCCGATAAACTGCGCCCCGCGACAACCAGAACTTGAGTCCCAAAGGCTCTAAGGCGCCCCATACTGCCCCAAATTCATGAAATCTTAACTTGACCGTAAGGGGTTTGTAACATTTGCCACTTAACTTACCCACAATGTACTTGGAATGACTGTCGGGGTGACTACCGAATTCACCGTCTGTCTGTGGCACACTTTGTCGACTCACATCCGCATCCGCCACTTCGATGATCGTTCCTTTCAAACTTCCAGGAGATCACATGAAAAAATTTACTTTGGCTCTTACCCTCTCAGCAGCGATTGCAGCCCCCATGTTCGCGCAAGAAGGTGCCGTCCCAAAAGGCATCCCGCATCTCGACCATGTTTTCGTCATCATGATGGAAAATCATGGTTACAAGGAAATCCTTCACAACCCCAACGCAAAGTTCATTAACAGCTACGCCCAAGCCAACAATCTCGCTACCAACTACTTCGCCGTTGCCCATCCCAGCCTCACAAACTATCTCGAAGTAGTCGGCGGATCGAATTTCGGAGTCCTCAGCGACAACGCGCCCGACTGGCACAACGGCTCCTGCCAGACCAACCTTCAAACCGGAGTCGCCGATACTGACAATCCGCCCAGCCCGCCGATCTGCCCGATCCACGGCTCCGGCACCGATGCCGCCACCCCGGTTCTTGATTGCACCAACGAAGTCACCGGCCCGCCCTGCGAAATCAACATCGACGGCAAACTGGCGTATCCCGCCGTCTCTACCACCCTCGGCATCACCATCGCCGACCAACTCGCCACCGCCGGACTCACCTGGAAGAGCTATCAGGAAAGTCTCCCGCTCGGGAGCCCTGACAAGATCGACTACAGCGACGGCAATTTCACCAACCTGACCGACTTCACCAAGATCAAGCCGCAGCTGAATCCGCCTCTCACCAGCTCTGACATCGTGCAGCTCTACGCCGTCAAGCACAACCCGTTCGCCTATTTCCGCAACGTGCAGGCAGGCGCTGACCCGCTCGTGAGCTACGCGCAGATGTTCGCCTTTGACGGAGCCGGGGGCCTCTGGGGCGATCTCGCCTCGGGAGATTCGCCGAACTTCTCATTCATCGTCCCCAACCAGTGCAACGACCAGCATGGCCGTGGCAATGGCACCGCCTTCTGCGCCTTCGATCCCAACGACGACGGCAAGCAATCGGGACTCAACCCCGCGCTCATTATCCTCGGCGATCAGGTCGTCGAGAAAATCGTGAACGCCATCCACAGCTCCCCGCTCTGGAGCAAGGGACACAACGCGATCGTTCTCACCTGGGATGAAAACGATTACTCAGTCCAACCCATCATCAACCAGGTCATGACCGTCGTCGATACAAACTACGGCGTTCACGGCACCACCAGCAGCCAGTTCTACGTGAGCTTCTCACTATTGCGTTCGCTCGAAGGAGGCTTCGGCATTCCCTGCTTGAACCACGCCTGCGATTCGAACACAGCAGCCATGTCAGACCTGTTCGCCGCCCAGTAACCCAAGACCGAAGTTGCCACTAAGCTTCTTCGGCCAAGTAAGGAAACGTTGGAGTTCTTCGATCAAAGCAAGAAAAAATCGGGCCCGCAAGAGAAGCAAACCATCAGCTTCCAAAGCGGGCCCGATATTCTTGCGTTCAGTTTGGTTTCCGGCTAGAAACGCTTGGCCGTTTAGTTTGTAATCCGGATGAAAGCCAGAATTGCAAAGCGGGAAAATCACTTACTGTTAAAACCATCACCGCCCAAACTTCTGCAATCTGACTTCTAACTTCCGACTTTGCCTAGCTTTCCCCCACCTTCAGCACCGCCAAAAACGCTTCCTGCGGAATATCCACGCGCCCGATCCGCTTCATCCTCTTCTTTCCTTCTTTCTGCTTCTCGAGTAGCTTCCGTTTTCGCGAGATGTCGCCACCGTAGCACTTCGCCAGCACGTTCTTGCGGATCGCAGGCACCGTCTCTCGCGCAATAATCTTTGCCCCAATCGCGGCCTGAATTGCAACCTCGAACATCTGCCGCGGAATCAACTCCTTCATTTTCGCCGCCAGCGCTCGCCCGCGTTCATACGCAAAGTCGCGATGAATGATCGTCGAAAGCGCGTCCACCGGCTCACCCGCCACCATGATGTCGAGCTTCGCCATCGGCGAGTCCCACGTCCCCGACAGGTGATAGTCCAGAGAAGCGTACCCGCGCGACACCGACTTCAGCCGGTCATAAAAATCCAGCACGATCTCATTCAGCGGCAACTCATACTGCAGCATGACCCGCGACGAACTCACATACTCGAAGCTCTTCTGCTTGCCGCGCTTCTCTTCCACCAGCTTCAAAATCCCGCCGACATATTCCTCGTTCGTCAGAATCACCGCCAGGATCACCGGCTCTTCCACCTTCGCAATCTCGCTCGTGTCCGGCCAACGCGAAGGATTGTCCACCTCAATCACTTCTCCATCGGTCTTATGAATCAGGTACCGCACACCCGGAGCCGTCGTAATCAGGTCAAGGTTGTACTCGCGCTCCAGCCGCTCCTGAATAATCTCCATGTGCAACAGGCCCAGAAAGCCGCACCGGAAGCCGAATCCCAGCGCCACCGAACTCTCCGGCTCAAAGAAGAACGACGAGTCATTCAGCTTCAACTTCTCCAGCGCCTCGCGCAACTGCGTGTGCTCGTGCGCGTCTACCGTGTACAAGCCGGCAAACACCATCGGCTTGATCTCTTCAAATCCCGGCAAAGGCTCGATCGCCGGACGCTCATCATCCGTAATCGTGTCGCCGATCTTGGTGTCCGCCACATTCTTGATATTCGCGATGATGAATCCAACTTCCCCTGCCACCAGTTCGTCGATCACGACCGCCTTGGGCGTAAGCACGCCGAGTGCCTCCACCTGGAACACACGGCCGTTCCACCACAGTCGAATTTTCTGTCCAACCTTCAGCGTGCCCTCAAAGACACGTGCCAGTACGACCACTCCGCGGTAGGGATCGAACCAAGAATCAAACAGCAACGCCTGCAAAGGCCGGTCCGGCGACCCTTTTGGCGGCGGAATCCTCTTCACAATCGCTTCCAGCACCTCCGGCACACCCTGCCCGGTCTTCGCGCTGATCAGCAGCGCATCGGTCGCATCCAGCCCCACCGCGCTCTCGATCATCTCTTTCGTTCGCGGAATGTCCGCGCTCTGCAAATCAATCTTGTTGATGACCGGAATAATCTCCAGTCCGTGATTGATCGCCAGGTAAGAGTTCGCCAGCGTCTGCGCCTCCACGCCCTGCGACGCATCCACAATCAGCAGCGCGCCCTCGCAAGCTGCCAGTGACCGCGAGACCTCATAGGAAAAATCGACGTGCCCCGGCGTATCGATGAGGTTGAGTTGGTAGGTCTTGCCCATCCTGCGCCGGGTAAACCATGCGGACGGCGTGGGCTTTGATGGTGATTCCGCGCTCGCGCTCCAGGTCCATCGAGTCGAGCACCTGCTCCTGCATCTCGCGCATCGCCAGCGATCCGGTTAGCTCCAGCAACCGGTCCGCAAGCGTGGATTTCCCATGGTCAATATGGGCAATAATCGCAAAATTTCGTATGCGGGACGCTTCCATGGGAGCACTTCGATTCTAACAGGGCAATCGAAGGGTGTTCCGGCTGCAGTCAGCCGTCGGCTGTGAGCTGTTAACTGAGGGCTGACGGCTCACAGCGAACTAGATCTGACTAGGTCCGATCGGATCGGGCCCCGGTATCGGCACATCCGGATTGTCCGGACCATCTGGCGATGGCTCCCGTCCGGGCATGGGCACCGGCTCCGGCGCCGGAAACGGTTCCGGCGGCGCTAACGGATCACTCGGCACCCGCAACTCAAACGAACTTTCCATTTCTGGGTCTCTCCCGAAACTCTATTCCCTAAGAACTTTCGCGATGAACAAATCTCGCTTAAAAACTCTTCAGATACCGAATGAATTCCGCGCCCGCTTTGCCTTCCGTAGCGGGAACCTCGATCGAGCGCGTACGCCTCCCCCGGTTCGACCGGCCAACTCGCTGCACTCGCGACATCCAGCGCCGCCACCAGCGACTGAATTCCGGATTCCCCTTCACCTGCTCACCCAGGCCTTCGGCACTTGTCCTACCCGAAATTGTCATCCCGGACGACGGAACCTGTCCCACCCCATAACCAGCCGCGGCATTTCCCGAGTTCTCGAAGATAAGGCTCATTCACTCTCCCCTGTTCCTGAGATTGATCAACAAACCAAAAACTCACACGATTCGACTTTTGTATCCTCGCCCGGATCCCGCCTCCGGTCGATACAGCAGATTGCCAATCCTCACCCCAGAAACCCCTGTAGATCCTATGGCCCTCCGAAAAATGGCCTGACCAGCCGGTCCAGTCCAAATTCAACGCGCCGAAAGAGTCGGTGGGCCGAAAGCCTAGAGCCTAAAGCCGAGAGCCCAAAGCCGAATTTAATGTTTGCTTTTTATTCGCCTTGTGCCATACTGCGCAAATTGGAATTGCACCACAGCGGCGACACTTTTACGGCGCCGTTTCGCTCACGCACTTCGCGCGCCGAAAAAAATTAATTTAGGACGGGTTTTCCGACTCACTTCGCATACTTCCACAGGCTGGAACAAATTACGATGCGCACTCACCTCAACATCGTGGCCACCATCGACACCACCATCGGACGTATGCCGGCGAATATCGAGGCCGAGCGCTCCATCCTCGGCGCCATCCTCCTCGACAACCACGCCTTCAATGACGCGGCCGAACATCTCCGCGCCGACGACTTTTCCATCGACGCCCACCGCCGCATTTACTCGCGCATGATGGACCTCGCCGAATCCTCCCGGCCCATCGACACCATCACCCTCGTCGAAGAACTCGAACAGAAAAAGGACCTCCAGGCCGTCGGCGACGTCGCCTATATCTCCAGCCTTCTCGATGGAGTTCCCGACCGCCCCAGCATCGAGCACTACGTCCGCATCGTTCGCGACAAAGCCATCCTTCGCGGACTGATCGGTGTCGCCAACTCCGCCATCGCCAAAGCCAGCGAACAGGCCGATCCCGCCGATGACATCCTCAACGACGCCGAAGCCGCCGTCTTCGCGCTCTCCGAAAAGCGCATCGGCAAAGGATTTCAGGGCATTCAGGACATCGTCCGCAACTCCTTCGGCTCCGTCGACGCCCTTCTCCAGCGCGGCCAGCGCATCACCGGCCTCGCCACCCACTACACAGAGCTCGATGAAATGACCAGCGGCTTTCAGAAAGCCGATCTCGTCATCCTCGCCGCCCGCCCTTCCATGGGCAAAACATCCTTCGCGATGAACATCGCCGAAAACGCCGCCATCGACGACGGCAAAACCGTCGGCATCTTCTCCCTGGAAATGTCCAGCGAAGCTTTACTTCAGCGCCTGCTCTGCTCCCGCGCCATCGTCGACGCCCACAAAATGCGCACCGGATCGCTCTGGGCCGACGACATGAAAAAAGTTGTGCGCGCCATGGAAGAACTTGCCAACGCTCCCATCTTCATCGATGACACGCCCGGCATCTCGTTAAGCGAAATGCGCGCCAAGGCTCGCCGCCTCAAACAATCCCAGGGACACCTTGACCTCCTCGTCGTCGACTACCTCCAACTCATGTCAGGAGGCAGCAAGCGTTTCGAAAACCGTACGCAGGAAGTTTCTTCAATCTCGCGCGGACTGAAAGCCATCGCCAAGGAACTAGGCGTTCCCGTGATCGCGCTCTCGCAGTTAAGCCGCGCTCCCGAAAGCCGCGGCGGCGATCATCGCCCGCAACTCTCCGACCTCCGCGAGTCTGGCTCCATCGAGCAGGACGCCGACGTAGTCATGTTCATCTTTCGCGAAGAAATTTATAAGCCCGACGATCTGGAGCTGAAAGGCAAAGCCGAAATCATCATGGCCAAGCAGCGCAACGGCCCAATCGGCCGCTTCCACCTGGCCTTCCTTCACAACTCAACCCGCTTCGCGAACCTCGCAGACGGCAACAACGAGCCCAGCGACGCGATTCAATAGAGCCGTCAGCCATCAGCCGTCAGCAAAACCGGTTCACCTGATGGCTGAAGCGCCAGCTCGCGACTTCACTCACTAATGTGCGCTTCACCCCTGGTAGCTGAACATCGGGGTCGAGAGGCGATGATTCAACAGTTTGCTGAAAGGCTCCGGAATTGGGCACGAACGGGAAGCGCACGAGTTCCAGGCCGCGAAAAACTCGGATATTGCACTTGCTTTTGGGTGGCGCAGGCGCTTTAGCCCCTCAATATCCCGGTTTTGGGTGGCGCAGCGCTTCAGCGCTGCGATAACTGTCTTGTCCTGAACCCGGCTTCAGCCGCTGAGGTGGCAACTCTCGCGCCGGAAGATCTTTGTCCGCACTCTCTTCAACCGTGCCGTAAAACGCGCCCAATCAACAGCGGCTTCCAGCCCCTAGGGGAACTGTCCGGCAAGAAAACTTTCTCAGCAGACGGCGAAGCCGAATGCCCAAAGCCCAGAGCCTAAAAGCTATCCCCCTGCAATCGCCCCAAGCACCACAAACGGTTCCGCTCCCGACGCCACCGCATCCGGCAGCGGAGCATCCGGAGACTCGTGCGACAAATCTTCCTCGCATGCAAAGAACCGCAAGAACGCCCGCCGCTGCAAAGTCCCATGCTCCCGAATCGTGCCGCGCAGCATCGGATACCGCTCCTCAAGCGCGTCGAGTACAGCCCGCGTCGTGACCGTTCCGTCCACCGCAATCTCCGCCTCAGCCCCAATCCCAGCCAGCGTTCGCAGATGATAAGGAAGCACAACCCGAATTTTCTTACCGCCACTCAAAATCCAAACTCCAAAGGTTGAAAGCCGAACGCGCGGATAGCAACAAGCCCCGAACGTCGAGAGCCTAAAGCCCAAAGCCGAAAGCCGAAAGCCGAGAGCCGGTCGCGAACGACCAACGACGTGGTTTACAAACGACCAGCGACCGAGGACGAGATCTACAACGTCTGCACCTCCACCGACAGCACCCCCGGCAGATCCCGCACAATCGGATTCCAACTCTCTCCCGCGTCCGCCGACGCATATACCTGTCCGCCGGTCGTCCCAAAATACACGCCGCACTTGTCGAGAGTATCCACCGCCATCGCGTCCCGCAGCACGTTCACGTAGCAATCCTTCTGCGGCAGCCCCTTCGTCAGCGCCTCCCATTCATTTCCGCCCGACCGGCTCCGGAACACGCGCAACTTCCCCTCATGAACGTAGTGCTCCGAATCGCTCTTGATCGGCACCACGTAAATCGTCTCCGGCTCATGTGCGTGCACGTCAATCACAAATCCGAAATCCGTCGGCAGATTTCCGCTGATCTTCTGCCACGAATCTCCCGAGTCGTCCGACCGCATCACGTCCCAATGCTTCTGCATGAACAGCACCCCCGGACGCTTCGGATTCATCGCCACATGATGGACGCAATGCCCAACCTCTGCGGTCGGATTCGGAATGTATTTCGAATACAGTCCTTTATTAATCGGCTTCCAGGTCTCGCCTCCATCATCGGAGCGAAACGCACCCGCCGCCGAAATCGCGATATAAATTCTCTTCGGGTTCGAGGGGTCAAGAATGATCGTGTGCAAACACATCCCGCCCGCCCCCGGCTGCCACTTCGGACCGGTCCCATGTCCGCGCAATCCCGGCAACTCTTTCCAATTCTGACCGCCATCGGTCGACCGGAACAGCGCCGCATCCTCGATCCCCGCATACACCGTATCCGCCTCCGTCAGCGAAGGCTCCATGTGCCACACCCGCTTGAATTCCCACGGATGCTGCGTCCCGTCATAAAACTGGTGCGTCGTCAGGGGCTTCCCAGTTTCGGCCGAAGTGTCGTACACAAACTTGTTGCTCTCCGCCTTCGGCATCACGCCCGGCTCCGGCATCGCCATCGGAGTTCCGGGCTGGTGCCACGTCTTTCCCCCATCATCGGAGCGCTGGATGACCTGCCCAAACCACCCGCTCGTCTGGGACACGTAAATCCGGTTCGGATCCACCGGCGATCCCTTCATGTGATAAATCTCCCACCCGGCAAAGTGCGGTCCGCTCACCTCCCACTTCTCCCGCTTCCCATCCGAACTCAAAACAAACGCACCCTTCCGAGTCCCCACCAGCACCCGAACTCCACTCATCGCCCTCTCCTTTTATCCTTTTAAACCTCGTTATCCTTTTAACCTTGTCAGATTCTTGCGACCTCAGCACAGCCGCCTTTTGATCTTTCGGCGCCGAAATTCTCCCACTTGTTACAAATCTGATTCCCCACCAACCGCATGAATATAACTTGTCCCACGTCCCACTTGAAGTCCACTCTCAAGCAATCAATCCACAAAATCAATGGCATTCTGCCAAAATTGAAATCATTCAACGTACCCCAAGCCCGAATCCCCCACTCGTTATCCGATGGATTCCCCTCAGCCTCTGAATATCACTGCGCCCACAAATGCTCGTGTGGCGCGGACATTCCTGTCCGCGCAAACGCTGCACGTACGATGAGTCACCACACCTCTCTGTCATCCTGAGCGCAGCGGACGTGAGCGAAGCGAGCATCCGCGGAGTCGAAGGACCCCTACATCCTCCACATCTTCGCCTAGGCTAGATCATCTCCTTTGTGTGGCGCACCGTTTATCACTAAAGGTCGTCGGTTTTGGGTGGCGCAGCGGTTTACCGCTGCGATAAGCCCTCATTGTGACGGTGGCTTTAGCCGCTGAGGTACCACCGCGCCCCCCACTACCCCCACCTATGCCGCCTTCTTCAACTCCGACGTCATCTTCTTCATGAACTCGCCCATCGCCGCGAGATGTCCCGGCGACCGCTTCTCAATCCACACTTCATACCGTTGCGCCGCCTTCTCCATATTCTCGAGGTACCCGTTATAAACAAACTGCTTCCGGAACTCGGGAACAGCCGGCTTCAGCCGCGTCCACACTCCATAGAACTCGCCACTGGTCTCGAAGAAAAGGTCGTCATGCAGCAGCCCATAATTGAGGAACGCGCACGCCTGCTCCCAATAGCTCGCCACCATTGACGCAGACGCGCCATTCTCCGTTCCCATCGGCGCCAGCTTCATCGCCTCCTCAAAAGTGTTTGCGAAGTAGTTCTTGAAAAACCAATCCCGAGCCTGCCGGAGCCGTGCCTCCCGCCTCATCTCAAAGATCTGCAAATGTGTCTGCCCCTGTTCGTGCGTAGGTTTCGTTTCCATCTCGTTTCTCCTTTGTATGATTTCCGTTGTTTTGCTTGAAAGCCTTGGTGTCCGAGCACTGGTGCCAAGAGCACCGCTTGATTCCCACTGCTTCGTTTCTAGCTTCTTGTCCTATAGACGAATGGCCCACCCCGAAATCGACACCCCGCAAAAAATATCTGAGGAAATTCCGGTTTACGCAGGGACGGCCACCTCAACCGTCCAGCCGACCGCAGCTCGACGTATGCTCGCCTTGCTGCCCAAAACGGTTCGAGAGCCCCCAAAAGCCTTCAGGAAACCCTGGCCCGTTCCCACTTGTTACTCGGCAGATTCCCCTGGATTAGAAACTATCGAAGACCGGCAAACAAACTACGTGATCCCACTCATCCCACTTCACGGCTCGCGATGACGATCCCCAATCCAAATAATCAGCCAACTTTGAGTACCGCTTCCCACTTGTTACGAAAAGAGTTCCCCCGACTGAGCATCCGTAATCGGACCCCACCCGCGTGCCTCGCCCTGCCCGGTAAGCGGAGTTGGCCCCGAACATTCCGGTCCGCGTAGCCATCCTGTACAAAACCATGCATTCCGATTCTTCACATTGTCTCTGTCATCCTGAGCGTAGCGGACGCGAGCGAAGCGAGCGCCCGCGGAGTCGAAGGATCCCTACTCCTCCACAACCCCGGCCGCAGGCGAGAGGGGCGCAGCGGCTCACCGCGGTCGGGATGTCGATTTTGGTTGGCGCAGCGGTCCACCGCTGCGGTTTCGGCCTCCTCTCCAGTCCCGGCTTTTAGCCGCTGCAGTCACACTGCGCAAATTTACCGCATTCCTGCCCCGAGGTCCGCCGCATCTCCGCTACACTTCCACCTCGAGGCCCCTGATGAATTCTGCCGCCAACCCAGGTCGACGCGCCGGCTTGTTGTATGTACTCGTCTCCATCATTGGCTTCTTCGCCATGGGCTACGTTCCTGGCAAGCTGATCGTCTACGGCAACGCATCCGCCACGGCCAGCAACATCACCGCCTCCGAAATGCTCTTTCGCCTTGGCATTGCGGGCGCACTCATCGGCCAGGCTGCTTTTATTTTTGTCGCCCTCGCTCTTTACGACTTACTAAAAGGAGTAAACCGGCGGCACGCGTTGCTGATGGTGATCTTGATTGTGGTTTCGATCCCGATCGCATTCCTGAATGAGCTCAACTCTTTTGCCGCCCTCGCTCTCGTGCGCGGCGCAGATTTCTTGTCCATGTTTGATAAGCCTCAGCGCGATGCGCTCGCCATGCTTTTCCTCCATCTGCATGGTCGCGGATTTGTCCTCGCCGAAATATTCTGGGGACTTTGGCTTTTCCCTCTCGGGCTCCTGGTCTACAAATCGCGATTCCTGCCTCGGTTCCTGGGCGTTTGGCTCTGCCTCGCCGGCTTCGCCTGGGTGATCCTGAGCCTCACCAGTACTCTGCTGCCTCAATACCAGAGTAAGGTGGATCGCTACTGCCAGCCTGCCATCATCGGCGAGATTGTTTTCATGTTGTGGCTGCTAATCAAAGGCGCCAAGCCGCAAGCTCCAGACGCACCACCCTCATCGTCCACCCCCGCCTAGCGGGTTGCGGGAAGACTCCGTTCAAACCGCTCTACCGCGGATGCACAGCTCGCTCAATTTGAACCATTCGGGAATGCGTGGCCGGATAACTCTCTGGAGCAAATGCGCGATTCAAGCGTTCGAACCGGGGCTTCAGCTTCGCAGCTAGGGTGGTGAAACCAATGTAAGACAGCATGGCGGGATCGTCATCATATGAGATGGGAACGGTCAGAGTGGCAGCATCTTCGCCTGTGCTTGCTGCGAGAGCGACGTGTAACAGTTCCCATACTCCATGACCGTTACGCGGAGCGACGACAATCTGAAACTCTTGATCTCGTTCATTTTTCGCGAATTTGAATTCCAAGTTGCCTGCTATAACCATGATCTCCGAATTTCCGAAACCTTCGAGAGTATTTGCACTAACCGTTGCTCCGTGCTCTTCGAAGAGAAACGCCAGATCACGTCGGATGCGCCGTTCTAGATCCACATCGCCGTTTTTCGGCAGGAAGGTCATATCAATTCTGAGTATCTGAGTCTACCTCGGAATCGAGTAGCCGACGAAGATCCCTATTCACCAACCATGGAGACAGGTTTCTTGAAGGCAAAGAAAACCGGGCCCCGCCTACAGACGGGACCCGTCGTTCCATTCCTTATGCTGACTTCCGCGTCTTCGATTCCGTCGAACTTACGCGCGGTTTCTTCGCGCGACCCGAATCCTTCCCGTTCGACGATTCAAGATTTTCCACGCCTTCTTTCAATTCGGGAACCTCGACAATTTGCCAATCCCCACCTTGGTTCCACGGACCGCGTGCGTCCGTCTCGCCTTCATCTCCCTCTCCAGTCGAATCGTTGAAATACTGATCAACCAGCACAGGAGTCGGCGGTATTTTCCCAATCGAAAACGGTGCTTTCCCCATGCTCTCAAGTGCAGCCGTGAACGCCTTCATGTGTGTGATCTCTCGCGTCATCAGGAATTGAAGTGCGTCCTTCGATCCCGGATCGTCGCAGAAGTTGATTAAGCGCTCATACACAATCTTGGCGCGCGCTTCCGCGGCAATGTTGCTTCTCAGATCCACATCCAATTCGCCAGTAATCTTCAGGTAGTCGGCTGTCCACGCGTCGCCCATCGAGTTGAACAAGCCGACGCCGCCTCCACCGGCGATCGCAATCAGCGGATCAGCCTCTCCCGCGTCACGATCTTTCTTCATCGGCTTAAGGTGCATACGCGCGAGAGTCCCGACGACCTCCAGGTGGCTCAGTTCCTCAGTGCCGATGTCCATCAACATGTCCTTGCGATCCGGATCTTCGCAATTCAGCCCTTGGATTGAATACTGCATCGCGGCCGCGAGTTCGCCGTTCGCTCCCCCAAACTGTTCGAGTAGCATGTTGCCGAATCGAGGATCCGGCGTGCCAACGTTTACGGTGTACATCAATTTTTTTATGTGGTGGTACATGAGTTCTCCCTTTCAAATATCGATCCGTGCATAGTCCCCGGTGAATTAGTTTTTGCGAGGCTTACTAATGGATAGTCTGTCTGCCGGCACGACACAATCGATAGGGATGGGTAGTTCCACTTTAATTTTCCTCTAGCACTCGTACGACGGACCTCAAACCCCTTTGTCGCTCATCCTGCATTGACTCACAGTGCTCGATAATGCTTGCTTAGGATTGCGATGCTCGCGTGGTAGTCCATCTTCGGCAGGATCCCGCGCATCCCTTGCCTCTGAGCCTGGCCACCGATTGAGATCAGGCGATAACCCTCACCCGCCTTACAGGTTCGCGCTCGTGCGCTTGGCAGCCAGAGCTTGGACGATCAGTGTCTCCAATATTTGTTGATCCACGTCGGCGAGCTTCTTGATGTAAAGGCAGCCCTTCCCGGTCGAATGCTTCCCAAGTCTTGCAAGTAGCGCCTTAGCCTCGCTGTGCCCAATCAACCCATACAGAACAGTTGCGGCCTTACGAGGCGAGAAAGCGATCACCGGCATATCGCCTTCCCGTCCGCTCTCGTATTTGTAATGGTAGCTGTCGAAGCCAACGATGGATGGTCCCCACATTTGCGGCTTTTCTCCCGCCGCATTTTGCATCAACTTGATCAGTGCCTTGGCATCGGAACGCCTGGCCGGGTCCGTCAGGGCATCAATAAAGGTCGCCACGCTAAGTTTGGTGGGCTTGGTTTTGTTGTCTGCCATTGCTCCTGCCTTTCGCTTCCAAAGGCTAAACTAGTCCGCGATGACGGGCAATCATGAAGCATCGCGATGTTACGCTCCTTAATTGCTGCCTCGTGCGCCCGTCCTTATGACTGCCATGCCCTTTCTAGGGTATAAAATCCGCAGTGCCGTTCGTAATTCAGCGTCGTGACCTTGTGCAAAGCTCCAACCACGCATCTTTATTCTGAACGAAAACGTGATACGCTTCTGTGCCTCATCGCCCAAACGTGATCGATCCGGAGAAATAATCCATCATGAAAACCTTCGCCTTGCTTCTGTTCGCACTGCTGCTTTGCGCCTCCTCGGCCTTCAGTCAAACTGAGTCCGAAATTCGCGATCAAATCGTCGGCACATGGAAGCTCGTTTCCGCAGTGGACATCATGAAAGACGGCACCACTCGTCCCTTTCCTGCCTTTGGACCCCACGGTAAGGGCTTCCTCATGTACCAGCGCGACGGCTACATGTGCGCCAACCTTGTGAATCCCGACCGGCCAAAATGGGCCGATCCAGTCCATACCACGCCTGAGGAAAAGGTTGCTGCCGCCGACGGCACATTCGCTTACTGTGGCCGCTACGAGATCGACGCCAAGCTAAAGCAAATCATTCATCTCCCCGAAGTGGCCACCGATCCCGGATACGTGGGATCGCGCCAGGTCCGGCCCTTCGTCTTTGAAGGCGGACGCCTCATCCTAAGCAATGTCGAGAAAGACGACCCCTCAGTCGCCCGCTGGAAAATTATCTGGGAAAAAACTAAATAGGCCACGACGCTCAACCATCGCGGTGTACGCAATCTAATCGTAAAGCGACTTCTCAAGCGCAGCGAATTCCTCTGCATTCAACTCTGTATGAGTGCTGCGGAGTTTGCGGCCGTCCCGCAACGAGAAGTACGTGTACGTTCTCGGAGCCCCGCAACAGCCGAGCTTCGTCACCTCATAGATTTGACCTAGCGGTTGTCCGCTCTCGCCCGCCTCCTCGAAACTCCATCGAACAGCTTTGCCGTGAAGAGCCTCGACCGTGACCCTTGATTGATCGCCTTCGATTCCCTCCTGCTTATCAGTCACAAACGATTCACGCAAGACAAGCGCTTCTACGGCAGACCCGTGCTTACTCCAAAGGTCTACGATGCTGAACCGTTTGTTCCGCGTGATGAAATGTACTTCTTTGCCTCTTTCCCGAATCTCGTAGCTCGACACGGCTGACCCGCGATCCCGGGGAAGCGTGATCCCGACAACCCCTTCGAGAAGCACGAATTCTGCGATGAGAACGACTGGCATTACGACGGCGAAAATGAAAATTGGTTTTCTGATGAAGGCTGTGAATCGCGACATGTACATTTGCTCCGCGACCTGAATGTATGTCAGAACAAGCGTTTATTCAAACTCACTGTTCCTAACAGGGGGTTACTCAGAACCCTGGGCGTGAGTGTGAAGGCGATTCTTGGATATAACCGCCGCAGCGGCGGTGCCAGTCTTCTCTCTCTCTAACTTTTTCCCTCCTCTTTTTTCGGGCGCCGATGAGCCAGTTCGGGCGGTTCTTACGTGTCACAAGATGAGGGGCAAGTTTCCGGAACGCGTTGCAAAGAGGGCAGGCGATCTCCGGCAGCGAAGCGCTTCAACTCGTTCAACCAACAAGCGACAAAGAAATACGACATTACGAGGTTTATCAATATCCGGATCTTGAGTATGCATCAAGCGAGCAAAACCAGCCCCCAGCCATAAAAGGAATTTCACGCTGAAGATGATGTGCAGTCGGATCTTTCCCAGCGTTATAGCAAGCGGGCTTCCCCGGGCCCGATCACTACAAGATCGAGGTGCCATGATGAGGTTTTTCAACAGAGTCGGGATGACGCTCCTCCTGCTGCTTTCCGTCGTGTCTGCGCAACCTTCGCCTCAGGACAAGACGGTTTCTGCGCGTGAGCTTGAGATCGCACCCGGCGTGCGATTGGTTCTACCTCGCTCCTTCACAACCGTTCCGGTATCCATGGATGGACTGCAAGAACTTCGCGCCCAACTTCCGCGTAAGCAGTCGGGGTTGATTCAGGTAACTACCGAGAAGCGCAGGAGCGAAGCGGAAGCCGTCAACCGGCTTTCGCAGGTGGCGCAGGAGACCGCCGGGAAGCGCACCTTCCTCGACATCTGCGGTTGGCCCGCAATGGAAAGGCAGTACCAGGCCCGCCTCGGCCTCGTCGGCGACAGGGTTACAAAAAAACCAATGCCCGAAGCTCCCCTGGTGCAGGCAGTCACAATCGCAATCGCGCAGGCAGATCTGCTCATTCGCTTCGAAGCGAGGCTGCAACCGGGGGCAACCGTTGAGGCCACGGCTCCAATCTTTGCCTTGGTGCGGACGATCTCCTGCCCTGCTAACTCGAATTCCGAGCCCACACAGCATCAGATCGAGAACTTGCAAGCTGAGCTACTCCGGAGTGGGCCGATCGCCGATTTGCCGGTCGGGTCGCCACTACCCAAAGGTACGCTCGCCGACCGCATTCTGCCCCGTCCCGTGGCCGGAGTGGAAACCTCAACTGGCCCTAATTGGAGTGAAATTCAGATTACGGCTTCTGCAGATGGCAAGAACGTCGTCGTAGCGTCGAACGGTATGACCTTTAGCGCGAATCAAGGCGTTTCTTTCTCAACTGACTACGGAAATAGTTTTAGGGCGAGCCAACTCGATCAAGAACTATTTAGCGATCCAACGCTTGCCACCGGGGCCAGCGGCCAATTCTATCTCGGCGCGGTCAACTTAACGTCGGCGGGATGCGCCGATCAGGTAGATATAAATCGCCTGAAGAATGGGGCTTTCTTTAGCTTTGCAGGGAATGCCGCATTGTGCCCACCTTCCGGGTTTACTTGCTTGCCAGATCAGCCGCAAATGGCGGCCGACACCAAGAATTCGGCGCCCACAGGCGATCAACTCTACATGGTGTGGAGACAGTTTTCCGGAATCGGTTTTGGCAGCATAGCCTGCGTCGACTTGGCTCTGGGCTTTGTCAATCCCGCTATCTCATGCTCATCCGATAACGCAGCCACCTGGGGACATCGAACAGCGATCGGCTCGGGTGATGTAGGCCGTGTAACCGTTGGTCCCGATGGCTTTGTTTATGTCACGTTCGTCCAGAACTCCAACCTGATGATCCACAAGTTCAGTTCGTGTACAAACGGGTTCACTCCACAACCAGGGTTTCCCGTTCTGATTACCCCCTACTCGGGTGTCGATTGCCCCATCTCCGGCATAGAACCCGATCGATGCAACTCCGCGATCACCTCTAGTCCGCAGCCCGCTGTCTCCATGGATTTCCCCAGGAGTGTTTTCGTCGCCTATGCGGACAAAACTGGAAACGGAAACGACAACATCGTAGTTCGTCACTCTCGCGATGGAGGCTTGACGTGGCCTGACACGACGATTGCCAACAGCGTCCCCACCGGCCATCGGTTCATGCCATGGGTCTGTGCCGGATCTAACAATGCCAACGTGAGCTGGTACGATCGCCGCGCCGCAAACGCAATCGACGATTCTCTGACAAACTATTTTTTTAACAGCACGTCAGGAACAGCTGCGGGCGTTGACGTTAACGTCTCCATAACTCCGGATTCACAAAAATTGGCTAAGCCCCCTTGTATGGGTTGCGAACCTAAGTTCGGCGACTACAACGGAAATACTTGTACTCGCGATCGTGTTTATGTTGCTTGGGCTTCGGCTACACCGCCGCCGGGAGTCTCCGCGCCTGGAGGCATCAACGTCTTCGTCGAGGCGATCCCTCCCGGCCCACCCATCGTTACTTCACTTACTCCCGAACGGACGCAATGCGGATCCGCGGGCACCGTCACCATCGCAGGAGCAAATTTCCGGGGTGTTTCAAAAGTGCAGCTTGAAACCCAGTTTTTAAGCGTCCCTGCCGCTAGTTTTACAGTGAGTTCACCCAGCCTTATGACCGCTACTTTGCCCAGCACGGTTCCAGGGGGCGTCTATGAGTTAGTGGTCTACACTCCTACCGGCAGCTCTACCCAGCGGACCGCGTTTCCGCCCTACCGCACCGATCTTCTCTCCGTGGCCCCGATGGTTAGCGGCGTTAGCCCGACCGATGGATCGATAGCTGGAGGTACCCAGGTCACCGTCAGCGGCAGCTGCTTCGCGCCAAATTCCCGTTTCTTCTTTGGCAACGCTGAGGCCTCTGTAAGCCAATGCTCCACTATGCAGTGCTCGGTCTATAGCCCGGCGTCCACCTTTGCTTCGTCGGTAGATGTCATCGCCAACACAGCCGGCGTCGCGAGCTCGACGGCATCTGCTGATCTGTTCACTTACGATGGCCCGCAAATCACGAGCGTTACTCCTGCGAGCGGCCCGATTACCGGGGGTACGTATGTCACCGTGAGCGGCAGTGGGTTCCCGCAGTTTGATGGTCTGATGTTTTCGCTCAATCCGGTGATGACGCTATTCTTCGGCGCTGCGCGGACGGTGCCCCAGTGCGAATTCACTTGGTGCACTCTACTCACCCCTCCGGCGCTCAATCCCGGAGATGTCGATGTAGTTGCTACCGCCTTCGGTGCCGCAAGTGCCCCGTCTCCTGGCGCTGTTTTCACTTACACCGCCAAACCGAAGCTCGTCCGTTTCGAGACCCCTATCACCTACTCTGGTGTTCAGGCCATTGTCGGCCTGGACGGGAATGCGCCTGCGGATGGCGCATCTGTCACTCTTAGCAGCGACAACCCGAGCCTGGTCACTGTCGCCGCAACCGCGACTATCGCACCAACCCAGCTGTCAGCCATCACCCCAGTCAGTCTCAACCCGTCCCCAACAAATCAAAACGTCACATTAACCGCCAGCTATGACGGGACATCTCTTACCAGTTCGGTTACAGTTCCTGCCTCGCCCCCGCTGACGATCTCAATCAATGCAACCGCACTGACGGTAGGTCAGACCGCAGATGTTACCGTTGGGATTAATGCCCCCGCCCCGCCCCCCGGTGCGGTTGTGACTTTGTCATCCAGTGCTCCCGCTACCATCGCAGTGCCGAGCTCGGGTACCGTCACAATTCTCCCGGGCCAGTATTCGACTAAATTTTCAATCACAAATCAGTACGCTGGCGGACCCAACCAGGTGACAATCTCGGGTAGTTACAACGGAGCATCTGCTTCCGATTCGGTCGCAGTTTTCGTTCCGCCGCCGAAATGCGTGGTGCAGCAGTGCAAAAGATTTTATTACTGGAATCCAGACGATTGTCGGTGCGAGGCTGGCTTACCAATCGGGCACTAAGCTCCCGCAAGTGCGATCGACGTTGGGGATCCCGCACTCACCTGGCCTCGTTACGCGTTCTGCCCCGCATAGCGTGTCAGGAAAGTGCAAAATTTCTCACGCCATCGCACGACACCCCACCCTGCACTCGCCAAGCAACTTCTGCTACCATTTCCGTGAGGTAGATATGCCCCAATTTGTGATCGAACGCGAGATCCCGGGCGCAGGTAATTTATCGGATGCCGAACTGCAGGCGATCGCCAAAAGATCCATAGGCGCGCTGAAGGAAATGGGACCGGAAATCAAGTGGCTCCACAGCTACGTCACCGGCGATAAGTTCTATTGCGTGTACCTGGCTCCAGACGAGGAAACGGTTCGTGATCACGCCCGCCGCGGAGGCTTTCCTGCGAATCGCGTCTCGGCTGTGCGGCGCCTGATCGATCCCAACACCGCGGACTGACTTAAGCGGAGCTCCGATTCCGAACGCCAGGTTCCACCTCTCCGCCCAGCGCCTCCCGAATCGCTTGCTCGATCGGCATCGTCCAGCCTTCCATCCACGCCGCCAGACCTGCAGCATTGCCAAGTGTCCGGCGCGCGAAGTCCAAAGCCTTCTCCAATCTTGCTTGTTCGCTCGGCGTAAGCGGCGCGCCCAATCGTTGCCGTAGTGCGGCTGCAGCTCCAGCCAGATGCAGCGATTGCCGCGCGTTCGATTGCGCCGCCGCACTCGCAGCCAGACATTCGAGCACTCGCGCGATGCCGCGTTTGTAACCCAACTCCTGGAACATCCGGATGCTTTCCCCATAAAGACGGCGCGCTTCGGCGTCGTTCCCCTGATCGCAGCTTAGACTCGCTAAATCCGAGAGCGCGCTCGCAATTCCCCAGCCGTCCCGCAGTTCGCGAAATGCTGCCAGACTCTGTTCGCAAAATGAGCGGGCCGCGACCAAGTTCGCCTTTTCGCGCGCGACGTCGCCCTGGTAATTCAATGTCCAGGCGACACCAGCGCCATCGCCGGCTTGGCGGAACATCGTCAGGCACTCGTCGTAAATTGAAGACGCTCGCGCATATTCGCCTTGTAACTTGGTTACGTTGGCGAGGTTGCTGAGCGCGCGGGCGATGTCCCCGGAGTCGCCCAGGTCCTTCCATATCGCCACACAGCGTTCGAATAACAAGCATGCCTGGGGAAGTTCGCCACGATCGCGGGCGTTGACGGCCAGCGCGTTGAGTGCGACCGCGACTCCGCGATTGTCGTTGAGTTCGAGGCAGATCTCAAGACTATCTTCGAATCGTTGCCGGGCCGAGGCGTAATCACCCTGTTCCCCAGCTAGAACGGCGGCGGCGAACAGTAAGCGAGCCCGCAACTTCGGCTGATTCGCTGTTCCTTCCAGAGCCAGCACTCGTGTGATCGCATCTCGGCCCTCAGCCAGATACTCTCGCGTCTCCCAGAAGTGAAACAGAGCGGCACCCAGTCGAAGGCCCCACTCGGCATCCCCAGTTTTGATCAGATAATTCAGCGCCAGACGGAAGTTATCGTGCTCCAGGTCAAATCGGTCCAGCCATTCAGGATGTGCGAGCACATCCTCGGCACCTTCCTCGGCAAGTACAAGGTAGTAGGCAGCATGCGCGCGGCGAGTCGCAGCTTCATCGTTGCTCTCGCCCAGACGTTCCAGAGCATACTCGCGGATGGTCGAGAGCATCACGAATCGCGTTTCCCCGTCGTCTCGTTCCACTTGCTGCGCAAGACTCTTGTCCACCATGGAAGCCATGCCGTCGAGTATGTCGAGGCCCAGGTCGCCCTTGGTATCGCACACCGCTTCCACGCCCTCCAGCGTACAGCCGCCGGCAAACACGGAAAGTCTCCGCAACAGAGTCTGTTCGGCCGCATTGAGCAAGCCATGACTCCAATCCACTGTGCTGCGAAGAGTTTGTTGCCGCGTCGGCAGGTCGCAAGCGCCGCCGGTCAACAAATTCAGACGGCTTTCTAGACGGGCCAGCATCGCGGTCGGCGGAAGCAGCTTGATTCGCGCAGCCGCCAGTTCGATCGCTAGGGGCAAGCCATCCAAGCGAGCGCAGATGGCCGCCACTGCCGATGCATTTTCCTTGGTGAGCGCAAATTCCCGCTTCACTGCCCGAGCGCGTTCCACAAAAAGCGCCACCGCTGGAAGACGCGAAAGCACTTCCAGGGACGGAACCGACTTCAGATCGGGCAGCGCAAGCGGCGGCACAGGAAATTCATGTTCGCCATAAACGTGAAGCGGCGCCTGGCTTGTGACCGCGACCTTGAGTTTCGGGCCGGTCGTGAGCAACTGAGTGATCATTGGCGCAGCGGACACTAGGTGCTCGAAGTTATCGAGCAACAGAAGCATCGGCTGATCCAGTCCGCTCATGTACTCTTTCAAGCTTTCTTGCGGCGACTGGTTCCCCGTTTCGCGCACCCCCAACGCTTGCGCAATCGTAGAGGCGATCAAAGCGCGATCGCTCACCCCCGAAAGCGCGACAAAACAAACTCCTCCCGGAAACTCTTTGCCTACATCGGCCGCCACCTTTAGAGCGAGTCGAGTCTTCCCGATGCCGCCCGGACCGGTGAGCGTCACGAGTTGCACGTCGCCACGAGTCAAAAGCTGGCGCAGCGCCGCCGCTTCGTGTTCGCGCCCGATGAATGCGGTGCGTTGCACCGGCAGGTTGTCGGGACGAGTCTCCGAAGGCCGCGTGGACGTCTCGGCCAGTCGGTCGCGCACCGCCGCCAGGTCGCGCGCCAAATCCTGCGTGGAGGCATAGCGCTCCTTCGGATCTTTCGCCAGGCAGCGCTCCACGATCCATATAAAAGGCGGCGGAGCTTGCGGCATTCTCGAACCGAGACGTTCTGGCTCATCCCGAAGAATCGCTGCCATGGTCTCCGCATAAGTCTTTTTCCGGAAGGTTGGAAATCCCGTGACCATCTCGTACAGAACCGATCCGAAAGAAAACTGGTCCGAACGAAAATCAACCACGCCGCCCGTGGCCTGCTCCGGTGACATGTAACCGACCGTGCCCATCACCGTTCCATGCTCCGTGATGTTGGTCGAAGCATCCGAACCACGCGCCTGGTCAGCCGCCAGCAGTTTCGCCAGCCCAAAATCCAGAATCTTCGCGGTAGCGTCGCCAGAAACCATCAGATTCTCAGGCTTCAAATCGCGATGAACGATTCCGGCTGCATGCGCTTTCGCGAGAGCGTCGGCAATCTGCGCCGCAATCGCCACGGCTTTGCGGAATGGAATCGGCCCCGCGCCCAACATTTCTCGGACCGTCTCCCCAATCACCAACTCCATGGAGATGTAGCGAGTCCCATTCACCTGCCCGAGTTCATAAATTGTGACGATGTTCGGATGGTTGAGCGCGCAAGCCGACCGCGCTTCCTGTTCAAAGCGCGACAAAGCGTCCGGTTGAGAACATCGCTCCACAGAAAGAGTCTTGATGGCAACTTCGCGTTCTAGGCGGGTGTCTTTGGCCCGATAAACTTCGCCCATGCCGCCGGCGCCCAATCGCGGGCCGATTTCGTAGCTGCCGAAGCGCGTCCCAGGAGACAAAGAGGACGGCGTGGTTGGCGGAGTTTCCGGAGGGTTCATGGACATCGCTGTCGCAGCGATCGCTCTGCCAAAATGAGTGCTAGCCGCTGCGTGATCTGCTTCGAATTTTCACTCGCCGCCACGCCCAACTCCGCAGCAGCGCCCCTGAGTGCGCTTATAATACCCCAGATCGTAGGAGAGAATTCATGGATGTTCGATCGCTGCAGCGCCCCCTCAAAGACCGTTACCGCCAAGACCCGTCTAGTTCCCGCATCACGCTGACCGCGCGCGGCAGTCAGACGGACGCCCCCATCTCCTGCTCGATCGACTTGGGCCGCGCCATCTACAATGCGCAAGCCCATCAGGGCGTGGGCGGATCGGGCACGGGAGCCTGCTCTGGAGACCTGCTTCTGGGCGCGCTCGCCGCCTGCGCTCAAATCACCTGCCAAATGGTAGCCGCCGCCATGGGCATCCCCACCGAAGGCATTGATGTCACGGTCGAAGGCGATCTTGACCTGTCGGGAACTCTGGGACTATCGAAAGAGGCGCCCGTAGGATTTCAGGCCATCAGAGTAATCTTCGACGTCCGCGCCCCGCAGGCCACCAAAGACCAACTCACCGCCTTACAAGCGAAAACGGAACAGTATTGCGTGGTAATGCAAACCTTGCAGACTCCGCCGAAGATCGAGCACAACTGGACGCACAGCTAATCGCCCAATACGGGCCGGCCCAAAAACGCCTCCCCGCCCTGTCATCCTGAGCGCAGCGAAGCCTCGACTGCGATTAAGGGCCGCCGAATCACTACCGTAAACGGGCAGATTTCGTGTGCCCATCATCCTTGATGTAGCGATAAAAGCGAGGCCGTCCTCGGCGGGTCCAATAGGAACTCTCGTAGTCATCAATCCCCGGCCCGCCACGTAGGAAGCTGAAGAAAACGTGATGCGATGGTCTGATTACGATTCCCGCGTGTCCGCGCCATACCACCAGATCGCCCGGCTCAGGAACCGCCACCCGCTGGAACCCTTCGGCTCCTTCATACAGATCGGAGGAACTAGCGTAGTTGTAGTCAAAGCCCGATCGTTCGTAGATACCATGCACCAGGTGCGAACAGTCCCGCTCGGAATAGACCCGCACTCTCGAGTCGAGCGCCGCCGCAATCACTGACAGGCGATCGTCTGCACTCAAAGTCCGATCGATCTTTCGCGCGAAATTTCGATTCGCCCCTGCGCGAACGGTGCTCGAAGTCGGGCTTTGCCGGGGCGCCTCTTGCGCCCACGAGGCTACACAGGCCAACTCCGAAAAGCAACGCCGGAATTAGGGGTTTCAGCTGAATCCGCATTGTCCTCATTCTGATGCGGATTCCGCCCTTTGGGCAGGTTACGGATGTTCAAGAGCCGGGTGCGGCTGCCCCACTCATTCGCGTACTTTGTGAATGAGTGGGCGCTGCCTGCGGCTCTCCTCGGTTCCATGCATGCCTGTGTGAGTTGCGCTTGTGTGGAGGCGGGCATTTCTGCCCGTCCGATGTGTCTGTGCGCTCAGTGTGATGAAGCCCCCAGCTCATTCGCAAAACGCGTTAATGAGTGGTCCGCAAAGTTGTGAGTCGCCTGGCCCACTACTCTTTCGGATGCGTCGACAAAAACTGCCACCGCGCCCCATCCGACGTATTCACCCAGGCGTGACCCAGCCCTTCCTCCCAAATAAACTGCACCTCGGTGTTGCCCACGCAACCGGTCGCATCGTTCCCCGTCGTGCCTTGGTTGGGAGCCTCGTTCTTGCACAGCGGCTGCTGATTCTGGAACGATGTGCAGCCGTTCTGCTGCGTCCAGTAGTTGAACGAATCGTCCACCGTCGCCAGGTAAAACGCGATTCCCGAGTACCCCGTCGTTCCGTTGTTACACGGTGGAATCGTTGTATCCGCCGTTCCATGCCACTCCTGGATGGAAACCGGCGCTACCGCCGGCCCCGGCATCGTGATCGGAGGCGGATCGAGTTGCCCCACAATCGTTCCTGACCCAATCACCACGGCCGCCACCAGGTCCGACAATTCCACCGCTACCCGGTGTGCCATCTGCGCGCCCGACGAGAATCCTGCCACAAAAACCTGCTTCGGATTCACGTTGTATTGCGTCGTCAGGTTCCCAATCAGCTGCCGCAGAAATCCCGGATCGTCTGGCGGCTGCTGAAATGCCGAGTCCATGTAATACGCATCCCAGTTCCACTGACCCGACTTCGAGTTGTACGTGGACGCCGGTTTCACCAGAATGAACCCGTTCGCATCCGCAATATTCTGCCAGCCCCAGTTCAGCGTAATGATCTGCTCCGGATCGGGCTTGTTCTGCGTTCCGTGCAGCATGATCAGCATCGCCGGATTCGCCGTCACCGTTACCGGCACATAAACTTCGTAGTAGCGCGTGATCCCGTTCCACGTCATCGTCGAATCGATGAACTGTCCGTTGCCCACCACCTGGCTCACCACGTTCGACGTGCTCTTGGCGTACATCTTGCTGCCGTTGTAAATCGCCGTCACCGAATCCGTGCCTACTCCCAGCTTCGCCGTCTTGAAAGTGGCGACGCCTGCTCCATTGAGCGTTGCGCTTCCCAGCTTCGTGCTCCCGTTATAAAAAGCGACGTTTCCCGTAATCAGCGTTCCGCCGACTTGTCCCGTGACGTTCGCCGTCAGCACGACTGTCTGCCCAGCGCTTGAAGGATTTGGCGACGAAGTCAAGGTTGTCGTCGTCGTCGCCAGATTCACCACCTGCGCGACCGGGCTCGACTTGCTGCTCCCAAAAGTCCCATCGCCCGGATACGACGCCTTGATCTGGTCCGTCCCGCCCGTCAACGAAGAAGTCGTGAACGTTGCCGATCCGCCGCTCAGCGGTCCCGTTCCCAATGTCGTCGTTCCTTGTAGGAATGTAATCGTTTCTCCATTGGGCGGTGCGCCTTGGCTGGAGGTTACAGTCGCGGTAAACGTTACGGATTGGCCGTAGGTTGACGGGTTCAGCGAGGACGAAATCTGAGTCGTGGTCGTAGTCAGCGCCGCGCTTACGCCAGCCGCCAACATCACCCATCCCACCAGGCATGCAATCTTTTTCATACGTGAGCTTTCCTCAAGTCGCCTAAATCTTTCCCGATATCGCGGGTCCCATTCCACCCGCACCCGCCGATTGGCCGCGTTATCTATCACTTGCAGACATCGGGCGCAGAGTCTCTCCACTCCAATGGCTTCAGTACTTCAATTTGGGAGCAAATCCATTTCCAACCGAAGGCCGCATGCCATAGCCCGAACGAAGTTACGCCTGCCAGGGTCAAAAGCTACTTCCGGCTGAAAACAAACGACTTTCGCATGAACTGCCGACTTTCGCTTGAATAGCCGACCTAAAACAGTTTTCCGGGAAGGGGACTGGCGTCCAATCGCAAGCCAGTTTTCAAACACAACGTGGAGCGTGCCTCAAGAATATCGATGCAGCATTATTTGTCAATCCCCCAGAACGGCCACGGGGCGGCGCCTGTGCCTGTGTGGTGGCGGGCATTCCTGCCCGCCCAGCCGGGTGCCAGGTGGGCGCCTACGTACGGCTCCAATTGTCAAAACGTTGGCCACGCCTGCTTGATTCAGAGACAGCGCGTCCTACCTCACGGCTTCCACCGCTCCAGAAACGCAATGATATCGTCCGGATCCATCGACCGCGCCGACTCCCACTCCCCATTCTTCTGCGAATACAGCAGCTTGCCATCCGAGTCCAGAACGGCCAGTGCCGGAATCCCTTTTTCGAGCGGAACTTCGTACTCCGCCGCCACGCTTCTGTTCTTCTTGCCGTCCTCGCCGATATCCACATGAACAACCTGGAAACGCTTTTGCAACACAGAAGCCACGTCCGTCTGATGAAATGCCTGGTCCAGCACGTGACAGTCGTAGCACCAGTTCGCGCCGAACACGAGGATCACGCGCTGATGATCTTTCTTCGCCTTCGCCACCGCTTCCTCAATCTCAACCTTCGCATCCGCGTCCTTGTTATACAGATTCGGATTTTGCTTCAGAGCCGGAGGCATTTTCACCACGTCAGAATGTGCCGCCAGGACAATCCGCCACTTATCACCCTGCTGTTGCCACGCTTGCTGCTCCGTCACATACCGGCTCCGCGTACCATCCGCCGTTTTCATCTTCATCGAAACCGCCAGCGTCACCAGATGCAGCCCTGGCTTGTCCCCTTGTTCAAGCTGATTTACTTCAAAGTCACTCATGCCGGAAGACACCAGCTTTTGCCAGAAATCGGTCTCGGGAGAAATGTCAGGCTGCGGCTTTTGACCTTTAGGGATGAACTTCGCTGGGGGAGCAGTCGAGTACAAACTCTTCAGCGAAGTCATATCCGCCGCCCCCAGCGAACTTCGCCACTTTTCAACTCCATCAAATCCAGCCGGTGCAGTTTGCCCAACCGCATAGCATGGAGTAAGCGCGAAGAAGGCAACAAGAAGCAACCCACCGAACAATCTGCCTGACACTCTCCCAATGATCACTGAAAACACCTCGCCGAGATTATAAGCGCAGCTCACGAGCGCCAGGAGCCCACTTCCGAAGGTTTCAACTCCCACCTGGAATGATCTCGGGGACTCACTCGTCTTGGCGCTACTCGCAGCCCAGCCCAACTAAAACCTGTATCGGTTCGTCAACGGCTGCCGCACTGGAGCGTTGAGTCTGGGAGGTTGGAACGCGCGGAGGAAAACAACGGGAGAACTAGCAGCGCAACAAGCGCGATTCTGCTTCCAGGGTGACCCACTCGAGCCCGCTTGTTGCTTAATTACTGCGTGTCGCTTCGCTTTGCAGGACCGAGTAAACTTTTCTGAGCAGCGATCTTCTATTAAAAGGCTTCTCCAGAAACGAGCCTTCAGGAATTAATTCGCCATGTAAATCAAACAGATCGCCTGGATACCCCGACATCA
The DNA here is from genome assembly GCA_963822545.1 of uncultured Acidobacteriaceae bacterium. Taxonomy (GTDB): domain Bacteria; phylum Acidobacteriota; class Terriglobia; order Terriglobales; family Acidobacteriaceae; genus Acidiflorens. The sequence continues at coordinate 777,947 of CAWGIB010000002.1, read as the reverse complement.
ATAGTACTCGCAGCTTAGGATTGATCAGCTTGGCCTGCGCCAGGAGCTGAACCCCTGTTTTTCCCGGCATGATGACATCCGTGAACAGCAAATCAATCTCGAGTTGATGAGTCTCCAGGATCCCGAGTGCGTCTTCCGCATTTCTCGCTTCGATCACTCGGTACCCCGCATCTGCCAGAAGCCGTATCGCCAGTTCGCGCAGGGCTTTGTTGTCTTCAACCACCAAGATCGTCTGCGATCCTCGCGGAGCCTCCGGTAGATCATAAGGAAACACAAAATCCTCCGCGATGGCAGCGACTCTTGGAAAAAATATTTTAAACGTTGTGCCCTTGCCGACTTCGCTCTCCACAGCAACGTAGCCCCCGCTCTGCTTCACAATTCCATACACGGTTGACAGTCCCAAACCCGTTCCCTTCCCGACCGCCTTGGTGGTGAAGAAAGGTTCGAAGATTTTCGACTTGGTGCTTTCGTCCATACCACAACCCGTGTCACTGACCGTCAACACCACCTGTTCTCCAGCGTGGGAACCTGGATGCCGGGAAACGTACTGCTCGTCGAGTCCCGTAAGCCCCGTCTCGATAATGATCGCTCCTCCGGTCGGCATCGCATCCCGCGCGTTTACGATCAAATTCATCAGGACTTGTTCAATCTGACCAGGGTCGGCCTTAATGCAGCCACTTGGAGTGCCCGGTCGGAACTCTATCGCAACGTCCTCGCCCACCACTCGCAGCAGCATACTGGTTACGTTATCTACCACTATGTTCAAATCCAGGATCTTTGGGAAAATAACCTGCTGGCGGCTGAATGCCAGCAGCTGCCGCGTCAGCAATACCGCCCGTTGCGACGCTTTATTGATTTGCAGCAAGTGCTTGTTCACCGGATGTTCCGCGGCCAGTAAACCGAGCGAGATGTCGCTGTAGCCGATTATGACGCCCAGTATGTTGTTAAAATCATGCGCAACCCCGCCCGCCAAACGCCCTACCGCTTCCATCTTCTGCGCTTGAAGAAACTGAGCCTCCAGTTGCCGCGTCCCCGTGACGTCCTGCAAAATACACGCGATCCGATCGATACCAGCCGGACCGTGGATCGGGAAGTACGCCGCGAGTAGGTCTCTCTCCCCCAGGTTAGGAAACTTGTATTTCATCTCGTAATGGACGGTCGTGCCATTGAAACATTCGTCCATCTTTTCTCTGATTAGCAACGAGAAGACTTCTCGATCCACCACTTCTTCGACCAGATGTCCGATGACCTGTGATCGTTCCAACTGTCGGTAATTCAGAAACGCGCGGTTGGCGATCACGTACCGGTATTCCCGGTCCACCACCAGGATCATCTCGTCCAGGCCTTCAACCACTCGCTCGTATTCCCGCAGGGTTGCCTCTGCCTGTTTGCGCTCCGTGATATCTCGACACACTCCCAGATAGCGAACGTACCGCCCCTCATGGTCCGATACTCCTTCGCCGGAGACTTCCACCCAGCGAACCTCGCCGCTCGGGCGAAGGATGCGGTAGTCCAGATGAAACGGTTTTCCCGCGAGCCGCAGAGCTGATTGCTCTTCAACTAGCGGCCGGTCCTCCGGGTAGGTGAAGCGGCTCTCGTCCTGGTAGCTGGCCTCCGGCGCGTCGGAAGCAAGGCCAAAAATCTCGCACATTCGCGGAGACCACGTCACCTTCCCCGACTGCAATTCAACCTGAAAGACACCCATGCCGGCCACACGTTGCGCCTGCCTCAACCTCTCTTCACTTAATCGGAGCGCTTCTTCCGTCCGATTGCGCCCGGTCATATCACGGATGTTGCACTGGATTACACTCGCGCCATTCGCTCGGTACACGTTGCTGACGAACTCAACGTTCACCTTTTGCCCGCTCCTCGTCTCAAGAGGGAGATTGTCGTACCGGATATATTGTTCGTCCTGCAACTCTTGGAACGCTTTCTTCGATTCGTGAATTTGCTTGAAGGGGCTGAGATCCCAAAGTTGTTTGCCTACAAATTCGTCTCGCGTATAGTCCAGCAGATTGACCAAAAACGGGTTGACGTCGATGATCACTCCAGACTCGGCTTCCAGGAGCAGGATTCCATCGTGAGCCGTTTCAAACAATCTGCGGTATCGAGCTTCCGAGGCACGCAGCGCCTCCGAAGTCTGTTCCAAGGCGAGTTCAACCTTTACACAGTCTTCCACGGGCGATCCCTCACTCATGGTGATTTCAGTAGCCATAGATTTTGTTTAGTGCCCTTTGGGGGAGGGCTTAAGATGGATTCGACCGATACTACCGGTGTAAGCCGCCGTTGTTTCCGCGGCCGTCGCAGCTGCTTGCAGAAAGTCGGCAACCTTTCCAGATAGGCTTTCTGTTCGACTCCACAAGCGGCTGACCGCGACGTATCTCCGTCGACTGTCTCATGATGCTACAAAGTATTACTTGGAACTGATCAATATTGAACACTTGAATGGTTCAGTTGTGTCTGTTACGAAATCCGAACGTCTCGGTCGTTGCCCCCCGCTGCAAGACTCTACGTATCAGTTGGAAATCGGCGCTTTGGGATAAAGTAGTCGACCATCTCGAGCTGGTCGATAATATCGCTGCTATCAATGAAGTTACTTTGCCCTACGAAGTCGTCCTTGACGGGAGCAACATTGGGAACAGATTTCTGTTGCTGATGACTAGGATCGTTCGTCTGGCGAAGAAGGCGTAGGGGTTGCACCTTGGCCAGGAAGCTATTCGGCGCACGATTCTCTGCCACTTCTGGCAAGCATTGATCGGATTGCTCTCGAAGTTCTGCGAGGCCAAGCTCTATTAGATTCTTTATATCCGTCACGAATAGTCCTTTCTATCCTGCCGACAGGTGTGACCGTACCACAACATGTCGTCCGTCGGTTGTGCAATAACCGGACACTAACTGTTACGGTGGTGGCATCATCGGCACCTACCTGTGGCTGCCCGGAAGCATGGTTATCTCCGGGTATCCTATGAGCAGTCGCTCAATTGGTAGAAATAGTCGGAGTCGTTGTGGAAAGTGGTAGCTGCTTTTATGGATGGCCGCTGCCATTGTCGGCATGCGTGGCGCCGTCTTACTCTGTCACGCTTGCCCTAAAACTGCGGGCTTCTTAAGAACGGACCTGAGAATTGATCCCGAGCCGTGTTTCTCGCTCGAGTGATTCTGCATCGCCCGCGCTGCTTGCGTGCGACGACTGCCCAGACTCTCCTTGAACGAGTCAACACGTTCAACATGCGAACAATCGTGACAAAGTAGAACAACTCCGCCGTCTTCCTTGCTGAGTTTGTACATGAGGGGAACGCACCTTTCGCGTAAATAGAGTGTGATGCATGGCCTGAACGTCAAATATAAGGTGACGCCGTTCTTCTTGCTTCAGTGCACCGTGATGAGATCTCGCATCTTCTTGTCATGATGCGCCACGATTGCGAGCATGTCTGCATTGCATTTGGTTCGGATAGCCCGTAAGTCGTCGAGCAACATTACGTATGACGGATTCGACAAGCTATGATGCTGCACTAATAAGTTGGCCGCGGCAGCATGTTCCTTGGCGCAAGATGCTTCGTAGACCTCAAAGAGCCGGTAATCTTCTTCATCTCGCAAATGTTTACAGGAGTATGCCATGAGGTACATGATATGCGCATAACAGCGCCTTGCGACGAACTATAGTCATACTCAACCGCTCTTAGTCTACTCGCACATGTAAAGTTCGCCTGTTCAATACTGCACAGTCCTCTTATATAGGCTGTAGAAAAAATCCGATGTTGCGCCTGATAGAAACCCAGTGTTGCACGTGATGTTGGGTGGCGCAGCGCTTCAGCGCTGCGATAACTGCCTTGGTGTGACTTCGGCTTTAGCCACTGAGGTCACACTTTTAACCAGAACGAGTCGTTCCGCAGTCTCCTGGGAAGGGAGGGTAACTTTAGTTCGGAACCATGCCGACAGATGGGACTACAATCAAATTGTGAGACATTACATCATCAAAACGATGCACGGCTTTTCGAGTTTCACCTGTCCCCTTTGTAAACATTCTGTGACGACGCGGGAATTTAGCAGCCAGAACGGTAGCTGCCGCACCCAAGCGGCCAGAGCTATGAATACGCACGCCGCTGTTGCGCATGGCCGTCCCTTGCCGATTTCTCCGGGTCATGTGCAAATATGGCATGCCCACTGACCCTTGTTCCGCCATCGCGGCGTAGTAGGTCCTGGCGGCTCCAGCACTCCTAAATAGGTTCCAATTGCCATTGCTATTGATTCGCGTACGACGATCAAGCTAAAACCTTCAGTCGATTAGTAACACTGAGGAAGTGGAGCGATCAGGTTACGCCGTCTGGCCGGCCCAGTCGGAGATGCGGTTGCTTTTCGGAATTAGTCACGCCCCGGGAACGTAGCAGTGGTTCATATCGAATCAGAGAGGATCGAAATGGACGGCCAGAATCTACTCGCTGAGCTCCGGTTTCAGGCCTTGGTCGACGCTCGTCGCCAGCCTCGATACAAAATTGAGGGTGACATTACCGTGTCTTCCCGGGCGTGCGGACTCCTGAAGGGCAGCATTCTGGATATTAGCGAATCCGGCATCGCCGCCATGCTCCGGCTGGAGGTTCCTCTCGGCGAACTCGTAGAGTTGAACTTCACGCTTTCGTCTGGACCCGTCACCATTCTTGCGACCGTCCGCCAGAGGAGCGCCTTTCGCTACGGCTTCGAGTTTGTCAACTCAGAGTCGGAGCATGAACTCATTCGCCGCGCCTGCCGCGATCTCGCGGTTGAACAATCCGTGCTGTTGTCTCCCGTATAAGCCAAGCTCGGCCTTTCATGTCCGCCCCAAATCCAAACTAACTGGACGCTGCAGTTCTTCCGGGCTCCATGTGCAGCCATGTAAGTTGTGCCCGTGTAGGTTGCGCACTTTGCGCATGATTGGGCTCTCCGTACGGGGTCAATGATTGTGATCGGATGTTGCGACCATCCGTATGCTCCTCATTTTCTTCGCCAGGTCGGGGATCATCTTTTCCGCTCGATACTTATCCGAATTGGTCAACATCACCAGCACTCGATGCTCGTCCACATACCATAAATAGCAGGCGTCGAAAATCTCATTACTCCCCGCAACTCCCATCGTGCGAGTGCCCCTCTGGTTGGCGTGCACATTTAACGCAAAGAACGCCTCTTTCTCGGTCGGCGAGAGAACCTTGTCCTCGTCAAGTGCTTCAATCCATTTATAAAGGTCTTCGGCCGTCGACAACATTCCGCCGTTGCCTCTCAGGTTCCACGACGGCCCGTCCGCCCGCCACGGGTGATCCAGTGGAGTTCCCCACGCTTGTCCTTTGGAATATCCCACCGCAAGCTCAGATGTCTTCCAATCCGGATCGCGGTACCCGGTGCGCGTCATCCCCGCGGGCTGAAAAATCGCCTCCCGAACAAACTGTTCGTATGGCGCACCGGAGGCCAGTTCAATAATCACGCCCAGAAGGCTGTACCCAAGATTTGAGTACTCCGATTTTGTCCCAGGTGTATTCACCAGTTTCGTATGCAACGCGCGCCGCACGATTTCATCGCGCGCGACCGGTTCGTAGTCGAAATTCGGCGTGTATTCGATCTCTTTCGATTCGGCATCGACGATGTCAGGCAATCCCGAGGTATGCGTCAACAACTCTTGCACTGTGATTTGTGCCTTGTCGAGTGGGACATTGGAAAAGAAGTTCGTGATCGGATCTGAGCGACGTAACTTGCCCTGGCCTTCCAACTTCAATATGGCAGCGGCTGTAAATGGCTTCACAAGCGAGCCAATGTCGAACCCCGTTTCGGTTGTTACCGCTCGCCCCGTCGAGCGCTCGGCGATCCCAAATCCACGATGCAGCAGAACCTTTCTGTCCTGCGCCAGCAAGACCGTGCCCGCAAATCCTTTTGCCGTAAGTGCCTGCAATTCGGAATTGATCTCGCCGATGACCTGCTCTTGCGGTTTCAGCGGTTCATCCCGCTGTCCCGTGTAATGCCACACCACCGCGCCTGCCACCACCAGCAGCGTCGCAGCCAATGCCAGAACCTTTTTCTTTTGCATCAATTCATTTCTAGGACGCCTTGACTGTTGCCGCGTGGCCGCCCAAGCCAGTTTCGGATCGAGTACGGATGTTGAGGATTACATTCATGAACCCGATTTTCGGGGGACTTGATTTTTCAATCGGGACGAACCGGGGGGTACCACCATTCAAGACTTCTAACTCCTTATTTCTCAAGCCGTCGATGTAACCCGTTCCTTTTCAATGCACCCACCACAGCGTGATCTCTAACGCAATGATTCTCCAGCACCACGCGCAGAGAGCCATCATTACTGGAAGCAACCATCGAACCAATAATTACGCTTTTCCCGAAAATCGACCCGACACGATTTTCAACTTTATTTTCAGCCCAGGGTGCCCCACTCAATCGCGTTCTTTGCGATTGAGTGGGCGCCTTCGATCCCTCCTCGCACCCCGCCGCGAAGTCCGAGAGCTGAAAGCCGAAGCCCAGAGCCGAAAGCCCATAGCCGAAAGCCCATAGCCTAAAGCCGAGAGCCGAAAGCCTACCGCCCTTTCAGCATCTTCACCACCCGATCAAAATCTTCCAGCGTCGAATAATCAATCAGAATCCGCCCGCGCCCCTGTCGATCCCGAATCCGCACCCTCATTCCCAGCACTTCTTCGAGTGACCGCTGCGCCGCCTTCACATTCGGATCCACCCATCGTGCCCCGCCCTCTTTCGCCTCTTTTGATTCCCGCGGAAACTCCATCCCCTGCACCAGAGCTTCCAGCCTCGCTACCGACATCTTCTCTTCCATCACCCTCTTCGCCAGCGTCCACCGGTGCGCCGTGTCCTGCACCATCAACAACGCTCGCGCGTGGCTGTATGACAGCGTTCCCTTTTGCAACGCTCCAATAATTCCATCCGACAATGTCAGCAACCGCATGTAATTCGAAACCGTCTCTCGCGATAGCCCGACCCGCGCTCCTATTTGCTCCTGTGTCAGCTTGAACTGCGTGCTCAGGTTTGCGAAGGCCGCCGCCTGATCTACACAATTCAAATCCTGTCGCTGCAGGTTTTCCACCACCGTCATTTCGGCAGCTTGCTGTTCCGAAACGCGCTTGATGATTGCCGGAATCGCTTCCATCCCCGCCAGTCGCGCCGCTCGCAACCGCCGCTCTCCCAGAATGAGCTTGAAATATCCTTTCTCTCCGGGACGAACCACGATCGGCTGCAACACTCCCTGCACCCGGATCGACTGCGCCAGTTCCATCAGCGCCTTTTCATCGAAGAACATTCGCGTCTGGTACGGATTGTCGTCAATCCGCGCAATCTCCAGACGAATCACCTCCGTGGCCTGCGCACCCACGCTGCCTCCCGGTGAAATCCCTTCCGCCGAAGCTTCCAGATCCACTGTTGCCGGCGAGGCGATCGACGCCCGTGTCGCGCCGCTCCCCACCGAAGAATCAATCGCCACCGCATCCGAGGCCGATGGAGACACAGAAGAAGGAGATGAAGAAGACGGCGAGAAAGAAGAATCGGGTGAAGACGAAGAGGTAGCAGCAGAGAAGGAAGATGAACCTGCCGATCCCGCGGCAGGCGCTAATGCCGGCGCTGAACCCGACCTAGTCGCGGATGCAGGCGTCGGCGTGGATGCAGTCGCAGTTGTTGTCGCAGCGGCCGATCCCTCCGCCGGAGCAGAAGACGATACGGACAAAGGCGACCCCTGAGAACTGGCGTGTTCAGCTGCGCCCGATGTCGACTCTGTTCGCTGGAGTTTCGTATCTGTTCCCGCCGCCTCGGGAGCTGGCTTCACCACCCGCGGGCCAGGCAGCAACGACTCCAAGCCACGACCAAGCGCCCGCCGCTTCTCCGCGACCTTCTCATGAATTTTCTCCACCCCACTCTTCGCCACCACATTAGAAGTCCCAGCCATCCGCTTTCCTCCAATCAAAATCCATGCACCGCCGACCCCGAGCCGTGTATCGCCGACTGCTAACCGTGTATCGCCGACCCCGAGCCGTGAGCGCCGCTTGTATATCGATATACATAAATATTTATATAGATCGATCTAGGCCGCCTCCGGTCCTGAAGCCGAGCGCGACGCCTCCGCAACCTGCCGATCCAGTATCTCCTTAGCCAGCCGTATATAACTCTCAGCCCCCCTCGACCGTACGTCATACACCAGCGCCGGCTTCCCATGGCTAGGCGCTTCAGCCAACCGTATGTTCCGAGGGATGGTGGTCGTGAGGAGCTTTTCCCCAAAATACTTCTTCAACTCCTCGGCCACCTGCTGCGCCAGGTTCGTCCGCTCATCGAACATCGTGAGTACCACCCCGTCGACCTCCAGCGCCGGGTTCAAGGCCGCTCGAATCCTCTCGATCGTGTCGAGTAACTCAGACACTCCTTCAAGCGCAAAATATTCTGCCTGCATTGGAATAAGGATCCCTTCGGCGGCAACCAGAGCGTTGAGGGTCAGGAGGTCCAGGGCAGGAGGACAATCAAGCACGATGAACTGGAACCGTTCCCGAAGAGGCTCGAGTGCATCTCTCAATCGGTACTCTCGCCGTTCAGCATTGACCAGCTCAACGTTGGCTCCAATCAAGTTCTTATGCGAGGGAATCAGCCAGAGCTGTTCGAGTTCCGTCAGTTGGAGCGCCTCTTCTGCAGAGGCCGAACCCATGAGGACATCGTAGATGCTGATCCGTTCCGGATCCTTGACCAGGCCGAGACCGCTGCTGGTATTGGACTGGGGATCGCAATCGACGAGGAGTGTATTGACCTCGGCGGCGGCGAGCGAGGCGGCTAGATTAATGGCGGTCGTAGTCTTGCCGACCCCACCTTTCTGGTTGGCGACAGCAATGATGCGTCCCATATTTTATGATTTCCTGCGGATGCCGGTCAGAATAAGTCTTCTCAGGCTGTGAAAGCAATGCCCAACTTCAGTGCAAACCCATAGGTGTTCCACATGGAACACTACTCTCAGGGAGAGGATTTTCGATGGGAATTGCCAATAATGTTCCATGCGGAACATCTGTCCCCGGTGCCAAAACCTCGATGTTCCACGTGGAACACTTCAATGGATGCCACTTAGGAAGGAGATAATTGTTCCGCGCGGAACACTGGTCAAATTCAGCTTTTGGATAGTGTTCCACGTGGAACATATTGAATCGTAGACCCAGTTCGTATCATGTTGAGACGGAACGCAAATAAATACCACTTGTGATATTTATTAGACGGATATTCGTAAGTTAGTTGGCAAAAGTTGACAATTATCTCCCACTTTTTACTTGATTGGTTCCAATGGCTAGGATTCGACTTTCGGAATTGGGGATCAGGTGGCTTTCCCAAGCGAGGTTCGGGAAGCTATTCAGCTTGGAGATCTGGGAGGATCCGATCAACACTGCCAGGCGACCAGACGGGGAAATCAGAGCGGCAGCTAAAGGGAGAATCTCGCCGAATCTTTCTATTGCTCGAAAGGTGACCAAGTCGACTGAGGTCGTTTGCGACCTCGGGAGAATTGGCGATCTTTCCCGAACTGGTGCTCTTTCGAGAGTTGGGGATACTTCCTTGATGGTTACCGAATTTCTGGGAACTAGCAGGGTTTCGGCTCGGTCGGCGTATACATTTACGTTGGTCAATGTAAGGGCGCGGGAGACTTCGCGGAGGAAGGTTGCTTTCTTCTGATTCGATTCCACCAGAGTCAGATGGATTTGGGGAGTCCAGATTTTCAGGGGCAGGCCCGGGAAGCCGGATCCGGAGCCGAGGTCGATGACGCGGAAAATGTCCGGGGGAGTTTCGGGGAATACGTGGCGGGCCAGGAAGAGCGATTCGCCGAAATGGCGGGTGACGATCTCTTCGGGATTGCGGATCGCGGTTAGATTGATGCGTGCGTTCCATTTCAACAATAGATCGATATACGTCGATATATCCTGAAGTTGGAGTGCTGATAATTCACGGTCGAGATATGGCTTGAGAAGGGCTGCGATGCGCGCGGTGTCCATTGGCGACGAGCACAGATTGTAAATCGTGGAACGGGCGTTGGAGCCTTCGTCTTTCGTCGCGCCGTTCGCTGTTTGCCTTTCGTCCTTCGCAACTTAGTCAGTCTCAGAATCAGGAAGTTGCGAGACATCGTTCGCAAGGTGGGTTCTTATTCAGCCCTCGAAACCCTCACCCTGTGGTTCCCACATCTGGAAAGGCGCCAGATGTGGGGCACCCTTTGGTTGTGTTCTGGTCGGAGCCATAAATCTAATGTTTCGAATTCATAAACATTTTTGATGGGGAAAGATGCGTCGTTGAGTCGTGCACTGCGATCTATTGAAGATTGGTAGTATCAGCGCTCGCGCTCGGCGCCGACAGTCAGAAGATTTGCGGTTGGGATGCACTAGTTTATGAATGCGACAAAACGTCCGGCTACGTGGCAAATACTGTTGGCGTTCTCCATCATCTATTTTGTCTGGGGATCGACGTTTCTCTATATACGTGTGGGCGTGAGGGAAGTGCCGCCGTTGCTGTTTGCGGCGATGCGGTTCTCGGCGGCGGGAATTATTTTGTACCTGTGGATGAAGGCGAAGGGGACGGTCTCGCCCACGGCCCGAGAGTGGGGATCGGCTGCGATTGTGGGTTTCATGATTTTTGTGTGCGACTACGGCCTGCTTTTCTGGGCGGAAAAGCGCGTTCCTTCGGGAATCGCGGCGGTCATGATGGCGACGATTCCGGTCTTCATGACACTCTCTGAAATTATCTTTCTGAAAACGCAAAGATTCACGATGCGGCTGGTGTTCGCTTCGATCATTGGAATTGGTGGTGTGGCCGTGCTGGTGAGTCGAACGATTGGGTTGAACGAGGCTCCGATTGACACGCGAGGAGCGGTGGCGCTGGTGATCGCATCGATCAGCTGGTCGCTGGCGTCGGTGCTGATGCGGAAATTGCCATTGCCGGCAGCGAAGCCGATGAGTTCCGCGGCGCAGATGTTGACCGGGGGTGCGGCGCTATTTCTGGCGTCATCCGCGTTGGGAGAGTTTCGCGGATTTCATCTGCAGTCCGTATCGCCCGCAGCGTGGGGGGCGTTGGTGTATTTGATCGTGGCGGGATCGATCGTGGGATTCACGGCGTACGTATGGCTTCTGCATTACGAATCTCCCACGAAGGTTGGGACGTATGCGTATGTGAATCCGGTGGTGGCGGTGGGCGTGGGATATTTTTTCGGTGGGGAGTCGGTTGGGCCGCGCACGTTGCTGGGGACGTTGTTAGTGTTGGTAAGTGTGATTGTGATTACGACGACGCCCGCGAAGAAGAGGGTTGGGATGTTGCAGAAGGCAGTGCAGAATGCGGATTAGTTTTCCTCCGGCCCGCGGTGTTGTCGGTTTCGTTCATCTTATGTCAGGGCGCGGGCACGGTCTCAGTCGCGAGTTCAGAGCGGGGACTTTCGTTGCCGCGTACATCTACGGCTGAGATGGAGTAGGCGTAGGTTTTGCCGGGAGCGACCGCTGTATCGCGGTAGGCCGGAGCGTTCACCAGTTCGGAATTCAATTTCACTGCCGCTTGATCACCTTGGGCGTGACCGGATTCGGTGCGGTAGATGTTGTATCCGGCCAGGTCTGCACTCGTTACTGGAGCCCAGATCAGATCGATAAAGGGTTTCTGGCCCTCGCCGGAATAAACGGCGCCGAGTCCGTAAGGGGTGGAGGGCGGGAAGATGTCGTGTGCGACTACGCGGACGTTCGGACTATCATCGCCCTCGACTTGGACCTCGCTGCCGGGGCGGCTCAAGATCGTTACAGCGGTGATTCGGTACTGGTAGGTGCGTTCCCATTCGATCGAGTCGAGCAAATGGGTTGGTCCGGCTGGACCGATGGGAACTTCGGCAGCGATCCCCTCGTTGTTGCGGTTCTTACTTTTCGGAACACCAATTCCGTGATCTTTGTTTCTATCTTTATCTTCAGTTGTGTCCAGCTTGCCTGGGGCCTTCGGAGTCTGGTCTGAACGCGCCGTGTTTTCATTGCGGCGGTAAATGCGGTAGCGATATTGGACGCCGGGTTTCGCGGGAGGTTCGCCAGCGCTGGTCCACTTGAGGACGACTCCGTCCCCGGTGAGTTCGGCTGTGAGATCAGCGGGAGCGGGAATGGTCACGATCGCGGGCACGTGGACGCGGTTCGACACACCTGCGCCGCGGGCGTTGCGGTTCATCACTTCGACGGCGTAAGTGACTTCAGAGTTTGGATCGTCACTCTGAAGATTGGCGGGGAGCGTGTCGGTGTACGTCTCAAAAGGGGCGAGCTTGCGGGCAGATTTCTGCGAAGTTTTGGGCGCAGGGTTGCTTGCGGCAGGCGGCGGAGGCACGGTCTGGACGGGAGTGCCGCATGTGGTCATGTCGGTCTCGACACTGCGGCAAATTCGGGTTGGACCGAGATAGCGGACACTCTGGCGGTCGGTGGTTAGAGTCGGCTCGCTCCAGGTGAGAGTGACCGAGTTTCCCTTGCGAAGGGCGCGAAGGTCGGAGGGAGGCTTGGGAAGTTCGAGCGACGGAGGCAGCGGCGCCCCGGTCTGAGCGCAACCGACCAGGAGCAGGCAGAGTCCCATCAGTGCGCTGAATTTTGTCTGAGGTGGGCACATGCGGAAAGAAGAAGGGTATCAGAGGACGGGGTCGAGAAACGCTCTTTGTGTCCACTAAAACCCAACCACAGAGGCACAGCCACAGAGAAACATTTACTTCTTCCGGGCGTCATCCCTGCGTTATGTGCTGGCGCGAGCGGGGCGCCCGTGCCCTCGTTTTTTTACAGGATGTAGCGCGACAAATCCTGGTCTTTTACGATCTCGCTTAGCATTTTTTGGACGTAGGCTGCGTCGATGTTGAACTGCTGACCTTTCTTTTCGGGAGCTTCGAAGCTGATTTCGTCGAGGACCCGCTCCATGATGGTGTGGAGGCGGCGGGCTCCGATGTTTTCGGTTCCTTCGTTCACGCGGAAGGCGAAGCGGGCAATTTCTTCGAGGGCATCGGGGGTGAACTCCAGCTTAACGCCCTCGGTTTCGAGCAGGGCCATGTACTGCTTGGTGAGCGACGACTTCGGCTCGGTGAGGATGCGAATGAAGTCTTCCATGGTGAGCGATTGGAGTTCCACGCGAATCGGGAAACGGCCCTGCAGTTCGGGGATGAGGTCGCTGGGCTTCGAGACGTGGAATGCGCCGGCGGCTACGAAGAGGATGTGATCGGTGCGAACCATGCCGTAGCGCGTGTTGACGGTTGTGCCTTCGACGATGGGAAGGATGTCGCGCTGCACGCCTTCGCGCGAAACGTCAGGCCCATGGCCGCTTTCGCGTCCGGCAATCTTGTCGATTTCGTCGAGAAAGATGATGCCGGAATTTTCCACGCGATCGATAGCAGTGCGCGTGACCTGCTCCATGTCGATCAGGCGCTGCTCTTCTTCCTGAATCAGGTATTCGAAGGCCTCGTTGACCTTCATTTTCCGCTTCTTGGTGCGCTGTCCGAAGATGTTGGGCAGCATGTCCTTCAGGTTGACGTCCATCTCTTCGACGCCCTGGTTGGAGATGATTTCGAAGGACGGGAAATTGCGCTCGCGGGTTTCGATTTCGACGGTGCGGTCGTCAAGCTTCCCTTCGCGCAATTGCTGGCGAAGTTTTTCGCGAGTGCGGCTGGACGATTCGGTCATGCCGGTGCTGCCATCGATGACAACTCCTCCCGAGGGGGAAGGGGTGTCGGTGCGTGGCGGGTTGGGCGGAAGCAGGATATCGAGCAGGCGCTCTTCGGCGTTGAGTTCGGCCTTGTCGGCGACGTCTTCGAGGCGCTCCTCGCGGATCATTTCGATAGCGATCTCGACGAGGTCGCGAATCATCGATTCGACGTCGCGCCCTACGTAGCCGACTTCGGTAAACTTTGACGCTTCGACTTTCAGGAAAGGAGAGTTGGCCAGTTTCGCTAAGCGGCGGGCGATTTCAGTTTTGCCCACGCCGGTGGGGCCGATCATGATGATGTTCTTGGGAATGACTTCTTCGGCGAGCTCCGGCGCAAGCTTCTGGCGGCGCATGCGATTGCGCAGGGCGATAGCGACGGCGCGCTTGGCATCTTTTTGGCCGACGACGTACTTGTCGAGTTCGGCCACGATTTCGCGCGGGGTCAGCTCGTCGAGAGTTACTTGTTCTTCTTCAGCAGTACCGGGTAAATAAATTGCCATAATCAGTTCTCGGTTCTCAGTTCTCGGTTCTCAGGAAAATCGAAGAACCATCCGATTCTCAACTGAGAACCGGGAACTGAGAACTCTTTAAAGCTCCTCAATCGTGATCTTGTCATTTGTATAGATGCACATGCGGCCGGCAATCTTCATTGATTCTTCGGCGATTTCGCGGGCAGAAAGTTTCGTGTGATCGGCCAGGGCCTGCGCGGCGGCTTGGGCAAACGGGCCTCCGGAGCCGATGGCGGCGATGCCGCTGTCGGGCTCGATGACGTCGCCTTGTCCGCTGAGCAGGAAGGTCTGGTCCTTGTCGGAGACAAGCAGCAGAGCTTCGAGATGGCGCAGGAATTTGTCGGTGCGCCAGTCTTTGGCGAGTTCGACGGCCGAGCGTCCAACGTTGCCGTGATACTGCTCGAGTTTCGCTTCGAAGCGGCTGAAGAGCGTGAATGCATCGGCGGTTGAGCCGGCAAATCCGGCAAGGATTTTGTCCTGATAGAGTCGGCGAATTTTGCGCGCGCCATGCTTGATGACAGACTCGCCGAGAGTGACCTGACCGTCTCCAGCCATCACGACCTTGTTGTCGCGGCGGACGGAGAGGACGGTGGTGGAACGGATTCGACGGGGCGCGGGTGTTTCGGCGGCTGGATTAGAGCCGTCTGCTACTAGTGTGCTTTTCTTCATGAGCGCAATTCTTGATTATACAGCGCTTTCCTGGGCGGGAACGGAGCGCGCGCGGTCGTGAGTGATCTAAAGTAAAATTCAATTAGGGTATTTTGGAGCCATTTTTTTTGTCGTTTCTGGACGAGTTAAATCCACAACAACGCGAGGCGGTTGAGACTACCGAAGGGCCGGTGCTGATTCTGGCCGGGGCTGGTAGCGGGAAGACGCGCGTCATTACTTACCGGATCGCGTATCTGATCGAAAAGATGGGCGCGATGCCGGAGTCGATTCTGGCGATGACCTTCACGAACAAGGCTGCGGCCGAGATGGCCGAGCGGGTGGAGAAGCTTGTCGGAGGACTGAGCATTGCGAAGCCCGTGATCTCAACGTTTCATTCTTTTTGCGTGCGGGTGTTGCGGCGGGATATTGAGGCGATGCGGATACCGTCGTCGGTGCCGGGGCAGCCTCCGATTGGGCTGACCAAGAACTTTGTGATCTACGACGAGAGCGACCAGCAGTCGGTGGTGAAGGGGATCATGCGCAGGCTGGGGCTCGACGATAAGGAACTGACGCCGCGGACTGTGCTGTCGCGAATTTCGTGGGCGAAGAATCACATGCTCGATCCGCAGGAGGTTTACCTGCAGTCGGGGGATCCGAAGACGGAGCGCGTCGCGCATATTTACGAGGAGTATCGCAAGGAGTTGTTGAAGGCGAATGCGATGGACTTCGACGACCTGCTGCTGGAAGCGGCGCGGTTGCTGAAGTCCGTGGCGGCAGTGCGGGAGTATTACAACCGTAGATTTCAGTATCTGCTGATTGATGAATATCAGGATACGAACCGTCCGCAGTACGAGTTGATGCGACTGCTGGCGGGCGAGCGGCACAACGTGTGCGCGGTCGGCGATGAGGACCAGTCGATCTATTCGTGGCGCGGGGCGGACATACGGAACATTTTGGAGTTCGAGCGGGATTTTCCCGAGGCGAAGATTGTGCGGCTGGAGCAGAACTATCGTTCGACACAGAACATCTTGGGAGCGGCCTCGGCGGTGGTGGCGAATAACATCCGGCGCAAAGGGAAAACATTGTGGACGGCGCGGCAGGGTGGCGCAAAGATTGGGTACTACGAAGCTCCTGATGGCGAGAATGAAGCGCTGTTCGCGGCCGATACGATCAACCGCTACGTGCGGCAGGCTGGGGAGAGCGGCGATGTGGCGCGGGCGGCGGTGCTTTATAGAACAAATTCACAGTCGCGATTATTTGAAGAGGCGATGCGGCGCTACCAGCTGAAGTATCACGTGGTGGGCGGATTTTCGTTCTACGAGCGGGCCGAGATCAAGGACATGATCTCGTATCTGAAGGTGGTTTTGAATCCGGATGATTCGGTTTCGCTGATGCGGGTGATTAACACTCCGGTGCGGGGTATCGGGAAGACGACGATTGAGATTATTGAGCGGCTGGCGCTGGAGACTGGGCTGTCGCTTTGGGGGGCGGTGGGGGAGGCTATTAATCGGCAGCTGTTGCCGGCGCGGGCGCTGGCGGCGCTGAAGAGCTTTTGGGATCTGATCGAGGATGGCAGGGCGATGCTGGCGGGGACGTTTGTGGAGCGGGTGGCGGAGGGAGCTCGAGGTGGTTCCGAGGAGAGCGCTGCGGGGCTTCGCGCCGCTTGGACGGGCGGGACGCCCGTCCCAACAAAAGCCGTACCCATACAGGCTCGGGAGGAGGAGACTGATTTTGATCCGGCTAATTTTAGTTTTGATTTTGGGGCTGATGAGCCGGATGCGGAGGAGGGGGACGGCGGGCGCGGGCGCCCGCCGGACAGCCGGGGAGTCGCCGGCGCTACGGTCGAGGGGGCTGCTGACGACGGGAGCAGAGACGAGGGTGACAGCTCTGGTAGCGCGGAGGGGGACGAATCGGTCGAGGGATTTCGAGCACCGGGAGAGGCTGCGAATACAGCTGAGTTGCTTAAATTTCTGATTGATCGTACTGGGTACATCAAGCAGCTTGAGGATGAAGATACTCCCGAGGCCTTCTCGCGAATTGAGAACTTGCGGGAACTGGTCAATGCGGCGATGGATTCGCGTGATCGCGGTGAGACGCTGGATCAGTTTCTGGATCATGCGGCGCTGGTCAGCGATGCCGATCAGTATGACGAGCATGCCCAGATCACGCTGATGACGCTGCATGCGGCGAAGGGATTGGAGTTTCCGCTGGTGGTGCTGGCGGGCATGGAAGAAGGATTGTTTCCGCATTCGCGGACGTTAATTGAGCCGGACCAGATCGAGGAAGAGCGGCGGCTTTGTTATGTGGGAATGACGCGGGCTATGGACACGCTCGTTCTTTCCCGGGCCGTCTACAGGCGACGGTATGGCACGGACATGCCCGAGGCTAGCGTGCCGTCGCGTTTTCTGGAAGAAGTGCCGATGGCGCTGGTGGAGGAGTTGGGTGGATCACGGCGGCGGGCTGCGTCTGATGCGGGGGCTTGGCGAGGGAGATCGGGTTCGGCTTCGGGGGCAGCGCGGACAGGACGTCCGCGCCACACGAGCGGCGGTACGAGTCTGAGGGCACGCATTATTCGTATGAGGATGAGGATCAGAGTGCCAGTTGGGATCCGGGACGCGTGAAGCAGAAGCCTGCTCGTCCGCTCGAAAGCTATAACTCGATCGACAATATCGCGGAGTTTTTTGCGTCGCGCGGGAAGAAGTTCAGCCGTCCCAAATTGCCGGTGGAGGAGCCAACGGGCAAGCGCGGATTCCGTCCCGGGCAGAAGGTGAAGCATCCGAAATATGGGGAGGGAACGGTTTACCGGCGCGAAGGAGATGGGGAAGACGCTAAGATTACGGTACAATTCCCTCGCTTCGGTTTGAAGAAATTGGTGGAGAAGTACGCGCAGCTGGAAAAGGCATAGACGACATTTGGTAATTTTGTAATCGGGTAATTTTGTAATTTAGTCCTTTTGGCGAGGGCGGATTACAAAGTTACTCGATTGCCAAATTACGAAAACGAGAAGAGAAAAAAACATTCATGGCAAATACCAAGAAGCTAGCGAAAGATGAGCGCAAGAAAACCAAGCGGGCTTCCCGCAAGAAGATGAAGGCGGAAAAGCCGAAGAAGCCCCGCGATTACGCGCGCGGTTCGAAGAAGAGCAAAGTAAAGAAGATGGTTCGCGGACAGGCCAAACGGTAAGTTCATGATCCAGGCAGCGGCAACGGCGGAAATCGCGTTGCCGCTGAAATTTTGAAGGCGCGCGTGTCAGATTGCCCGGGTGACTTTGCCTGCGGTGTCCAGGACACGCGCAGGAGATTCCTTTGCCCTCCACTGTCAACGGTGTCACCCGACAATCCGACAGCCAGCTTCTCTGCTGCAAGTCGATCGATAAGCTGATCTCGGATTCGGAAAACCCGGAGTCGAGGCTTAGCAAGACGCTCGGGCCCTGGTCGCTGACTGCGCTCGGCATCGGCGCCATTATTGGCTCGGGGATTTTCGTCCTCACGGGTACGGCGGCGGCTGGCGAGTACTTCCAGGCTCCATCGATCCTGCACGCCCAAGTGCTCGATCTCGTCGTGAATTTCTTGCGTACAGGCAGTTCAGCGGGAGCGCTGATGCACGGGCGTCCTCCGGCCGGGCCTTCCATTGCCATTTCATTTTTCCTGGTAGCGATTGCGTGCAGCTTTGCGGGCTTGTGCTACGCGGAACTCGCTTCGATGATTCCGATTGCGGGCAGCGCGTACACCTATTCGTACGCGACGCTCGGCGAGATCTTTGCATGGATTATCGGCTGGGACCTGATTCTGGAATACGTGGTGAGTAACATCGCCGTCGCGGTGGGCTTTGCGGGTTACACGAAAGCGCAATTTGCGGCTTTCGGCGTGATCTTGCCCGACAAGTGGGCGAGCCCAGTTTGGGCGTCGGGGCAATGGACGGGGGCATACTTCAATCTTCCGGGATTTCTGATCGTCTTCATTCTTACGTTGCTGCTGGTACGCGGGGTGAAGGAGTCAGCCGAGACCAATAACATTATGGTCGCGGTCAAGATTGGCGCCATTCTTACTTTCCTGGTAGTTGGCGGCATGCTCGTGAAGCCGGCAAACTGGACGCCGTTTGCGCCCTCCGGCTTTGCGGGAATTGTGACCGGCGGCGCGATCGTCTTCTTCACATACATCGGGTTCGATTCGGTGTCGACCGCTGCCGAGGAATCTCGCAATCCGCAGAAAGATCTGCCATTCGGCATCATCATGTCGCTGATCGTTTGCACGCTGCTGTACGTCGGCGTTGCGGTGGTACTGCTCGGCATGATGAAGTACACGACATTTGTTTCCGGAGAAGCCGCCGAGGCTCCGGTCGCGTATGCGATGAAGTATCTGGGAGTGCATCCGTTTTTCCGTTCGGTGATTGTGATCGGTGCGCTGACGGGAATGATCTCGTCGCTGCTGGTATTTCAATATGGACAGGCGCGTATCTGGTACGCGATGTCGCGCGACGGGTTGCTGCCGAAACTGTTTTCCGCGGTGCACCCGAAATATAAGACGCCGCACTGGTCGACGTGGATCGCGTGCTTCGCGGTTGGAATTCCAGCGGGCCTGGTCGATATCGGAGACGCTGCTGACCTCGCGAACATTGGAACGCTCTTCGCATTCGTGCTGGTCTCGCTGGGCGTGATCATTCTTCGCCGCAGGCAACCGGATCGACGGCGCGCCTTCCGCGTTCCGCTTGTCCCGTGGTTCCCGCTCATCTCAGTGGTCCTGTGCGGAGGCTTGATGACTGGCCTCACCGTCATTACGTGGCTGCGATTTGTAATTTGGCTCGTCTTGGGCCTAGTAATCTACATTTTCTACAGCCGACATCACAGCGAGTTTGCGAAAGGCGCGGCGCGCGAGTAGGTGGTGAATCCGGCGCGCGAGTGATCTACAATTCCCGTATGGGCCCCAGCGCCTCGTCCCGGTCGTTCATCACTGCGTTACCCAAAGCAGAACTCCACTTGCATCTTGAAGGCTCGATCGAGCCGGCTACTTTGCTTGAGCTGCGCCAGCGGCATGGCATGGAAGGCGCGACCCTAGCGGAGGTCGAGCAACTTTATGCCTTCGTGGATTTCGCGGGATTTCTGGTGGCGTTCAAGGATGTTACCGGGCACCTGCGCGCCCCTGAGGACTACGAACTGATCACCTATCGGCTGATGGAGCGGCTGAAAGCGCAAAATGTTTTGCATGCCGAAGTGACGGTTTCCGTGGGCGTGTGCCTTTGGCGCAAGCAGGATTTCGCGGCACTGTTTGAAGGACTCGAACGCGGCCGTCAGCGCGGCGAGGCCGATTTTGGAGTTTCTCTGTTGTGGATTTTTGACGCGATCCGGCAGTTTGGGGCGGACAAGGCGCAGAATGTGCTGGATCTGGCCATCCAATTTCGCGACCGAAATGTTGTGGCCTTCGGGATCGGCGGCGACGAGGTGAAAGGGCCTCCCGATCTGTTTCATGAGGTGTATAGCCGGGCGGCGGAACACGGACTTCATTTGACGGCACATGCGGGGGAAGTGGCGGGTCCGGAATCGATTTGGGGCGCGCTCAACTTGAAGGCAGAGCGCATTGGGCATGGGTTGACGGCATCTCAGGATCCGGAACTGGTGGAGGAACTGGCGCGGCGACAAATCCCGATCGAAATTTGCGTGACCAGCAATCTGCGGACAGGGGCGTGCGCGGAAATATCGCAGCATCCGGTGCGGCGCTATTTTGATGAAGGATTGATGCTGACGGTGAACTCGGATGATCCGGCGATGTTTCGCACGTCGCTGGTAGATGAATATGAGCTGGTGCAGCAGACCTTCAATTTCTCGGACGATCATCTGCGGGAGCTGGCGCGGAATTCGTTTGAGGCTTCGTTTCTGGCGGCCGGAGAAGAAGGTTGAGTTTTTGAATTTGTTGGATGCCGCGGTGGCCCGACCCTAATCGCTTACACCTTCCTTCCCTCTTCCTCTCTCTATTGTGCGGATCGCTGTGACTGTTCATTTGCTGGCGACGAGTACATAGATTCATTGTCTGCACGTCACTTTCGGTTGTGAGTTCGTCACACGCATGTGTTTTTCTGCTCGCCTATAATGGCTCGCTATGAAGCTCCAACAGAAGATTGACGAACTGAAGAAGCGCGACCGCCTGGCGGAAGAGGGCGGAGGCGAGAAGCGCCGCGAACGTCAGCATAAAGAAGGCAAGATGTCGGCGCGAGAGCGCATTGAATTTCTACTCGACGAGGGCACGTTCGAGGAGACCGACAAGCTGGTGACTCACCGCTGCCACGACTTCGGGATGGAGGAGCAGAAGATCTACGGCGACGGCTTCATCACGGGATATGGGCGGGTGGAAGGGCGGCTGGTTTATCTGTTCGCGCAGGATTTCACGGTGTTCGGCGGATCGCTCTCGGAAACGAATGCCGCGAAGATCGTCAAGATCATGGACCTGGCCGCGAAGATGGGAGCTCCAGTCATCGGGCTGAATGATTCAGGCGGGGCGCGCATTCAGGAAGGCGTGATGTCGCTGGCGGGGTACGCGGATATTTTTCTGCGCAACACGATCTATAGCGGCGTGGTGCCGCAGATTTCGGCCATCATGGGACCGTGCGCGGGCGGCGCGGTGTACTCTCCGGCGATCACCGATTTCATTTTGATGGTGGACCAGACTTCCTACATGTTCATCACGGGGCCGGACGTGATCAAAACGGTCACGCATGAAGAGGTGACGAAAGACCAGCTGGGCGGGGCGCACACGCACAATGAAACTTCGGGCGTCGCGCATTTTCTGTGCCGCGACGATGCGGAATGCCTGTCGATGGTGCGCGAGCTGTTGAGTTTTATGCCATCGAACAATCTGGAGGATCCGCCGCGCAAGCCTTGCACCGACCCGATCGACCGGATGGACGAGAAGCTCGACACGCTGATTCCAGAGCAGTCGAACATGCCGTATGACATGAAGGATGTGATTCATACGGTGGTCGACGACGGATATTTCTTCGAGATTCACGAGCACTACGCGAAGAATATTGTGGTTGGATTTGCGCGGCTGAATGGGAAAGCCAGTGGGCATTGTGGCGAACCAGCCGGCGATGCTGGCGGGGACGCTGGATATCAATGCGTCGGTGAAAGGCGCGCGCTTCGTGCGGTTCTGCGATTGCTTCAACATTCCGCTGGTGACGTTTGAAGATGTGCCAGGATTTTTGCCGGGAACGCAGCAGGAATATGGCGGGATCATCAAGCACGGGGCGAAGCTGCTGTTTGCGTTTGCGGAAGCGACGGTGCCGAAGGTGACCGTGATTACGCGCAAGGCATATGGTGGCGCGTATTGCGTGATGGCGTCGAAGCACATTCGCACGGATGTGAACTACGCCTGGCCGAGCGCAGAGATCGCGGTGATGGGCCCGGAGGGCGCGGTCGATATCGTATACAAGCGCGAACTCGATGCTGCGAAGAATGGCGGCACCGGCTCAGAGCGCGAACAGTTGCGGCAGGCGAAGATTGAAGAGTTTCGCGAGCGATTTGCGAATCCTTATATTGCGGCGGACCGTGGATTTCTGGACGCAGTCATCCAACCGAGGGAGACGCGGAAGAAATTGATTCAGGCGCTGGAGATGCTGGAGACGAAGCGGGATAAGAATCCGCCGAAGAAGCATGGGAATATACCGCTGTGATTTTTCTTTATGCCGTGGTTTCTAGTTTCTGTTTTTCGGGACATTGTGTTGCGTCGTTCGATCGGTCCCGTGTCGAAGCGCCGATCGACATTCCAACCTAATCGGGGGATGTGATGATTATCAGCCCAAGAGTTGACCGTAGGCACAGAGCGCTCGTTCTATTCATTGCTTTCATCGTCTGTGCGAGCTTCACGGCTAATTCCCAGACCTTCAATGTTTTGCTGAACTTCGGCACGACAAATGGAGCCTATCCATACGATCCGATTGTACAAGGCAGGGACGGGAACCTCTGCGGAACGACGTACGAGGGAGGCGCCACGGACCAGGGGGTTATCTTCAGGCTTGATCCACAGGGTACGTTCACACTGCTACACAGCTTCCGCGACAAAGATGGGAGAAACCCAACCGCATGGATGCTTTTAGGAACCAACGGGAGTTTCTACAGCACCTCCTATGTGGGGGGCGCGAATGAAGACGGCACCGTTTACAAGATGAACGCGAAGGGCAAGGTCATGACCCTCTACACGTTTTCCGGGGCCGACGGCAGCCAACCGCAAGCAGGGCTGGTTCAGGGCAACGATGGCAATTATTACGGAACGACCCGCGAGGGCGGTGCGAACGGCTATGGCACTGTATTTCAAATCACCCCAACCGGAACACTGACGACGCTGCACGCTTTCGATCTTAGCGACGGCGAATACCCTATTGCCGGACTTGCTCTCGGAACCGACGGCAATTTCTACGGCACGACTTGGAGTGGAGGCAACAACGGGGGCGGTACTGCCTTCAAGATTACTCCGAGCGGGGCTTTCACCACCCTCACGAATTTTGATGTTCCCTTAGGTGACGGTCCGACTGCCGGCCTGCTGCTGGGCAACGATGGTAACTTTTATGGCTCGACCGGTGGGGGCGGAGCATACGGTAAGGGAACGATTTTTCAAATAACGCCGGCCGGTACCCTTACTACCTTGCATGATTTTGACGGAAATGATGGTTCAGGTCCCACAGCCACTCTCGCCCTGGGCAGCGATGGCAACTTCTATGGTGCAGCGACTTACGGCGGTGCAAATGGGTTGGGCACGCTATTTGACATAACGCCCGCTGGAACGTTCCAAACACTCCACAACTTCAGTGCGGCTGACGGGAAAAACCCAATCGGTATCGTGCAAAACACAAATGGGCTGTTCTATGGCACGGCGATGTTCGGCGGTTCCCAGGGAATCGGCACCGTCTATAGCCTCAACGCAGGTCTTGCACCATTCGTCAGCCTCCAGCCTTTCTCCGGCAGGAGTGGTACAAAGATCGAGATCCTCGGCCAAGGATTGACGGGCGCGACGACGGTTTCGTTCAACGGAGTTTCCGCGAAGCACAAAGTCATCTCGGATACCTTCTTAACCGCAGTCGTGCCTAAGGGGGCAGGCACGGGTTATGTGAGAGTCACCACACCGGGCGGCACTCTAATTAGCAACCGGATTTTCAGCGTTCCTTAAGGAAGAGAAGAGGAAGGGTAGAAACACACAGGTACGTTGAAACTCCGCACCTTAGCGAAAAATGCAGGCCCGCACTCGGAATCGCACCTTTCGAGGGACCCGTCGCTCGTACGAAAATAAAGAGTCCCGAGGTTATGTTGAACTTATTCGTCTCGGCCAGTAGCTCGCGTTTAGACCCTTGCTGACCTTATTCTCGTGATTCCCTTGCGGGTCATCATAAGCCGATCTTGCTTGGGCTCCGGGCTCACCGCCAACCGGATAAATCAGTTCAACGCCTCGGGACTCTATCTTGCCTTCGACATAATGTTCCTGTTCGCCTCAACCAGCGCTCAGCTATAGACCCTTGCTGGCCCTCTCAAACTTACCTTTCGGTTGTCTGAGTGACTTCGCTTGAGCCCCGGACCTTGCACCAACCGGGAAAACTTCAGAACGTGTCAAAGAACGATTATGGTTTTACCACGCCTGTTTTTATCGTCAATGAAATTCACGCGATTGTAAGTGGTTGCGAGTCAATCGAGTGCACGGGCTCCACAGGCGGGTGATGCGAAAGTTGTGCAATTGGATTTTGAGGCGTGCAGTTCGCCAGTTTTCATGCGGTGATTAGGAGAGTTTTTATACACAATCGGTTGGTGCGCAAGGTCTCCGGGTTGTGCAAATCTGGTGAGAATGCGCGAGGGTGGCGGGATTTGGAGCGCCGGCAAGATACAACACTTGGACGGCCTGTAAGTTTGTGCGGACGGAATTCGGTGTTAGTTCGACGTCCGGGAGGGTGCATAGATCCTTCGCTTCGCTCAGGGTCACATTTGGGAGAGGCCTTGGGTGCCGTGCTCGCGATGGGTTGCGGCCTCGAGAGCGGTCGGGTTCTCGAGACTGGCGCAGCCCTCGAGTCGATTACAATCTGGGATTCCCGATGGGAGGTTGTTTCCTGATGCGCGTTTTGCGATTGGTGGCGGTGGTGTGGATGATTTCGGCGGTGTGCGGGGCGCAGACGCAGGAGGAGAAGACCGCCCGGTACATGAAGTCGGTACGCTATCGGCCAGGGTTACTGCTTGCGTTCTTGCAGCAGATGCCCAAGGGCGGGGACCTGCACATCCACCTGAGCGGCGCGATTTATGCGGAGAGCATGATTGACTGGGCTTCGGAGAACGCGCTGTGCGTGGATCGGAGCACTTCGAAGCTGATCCGGGCGGCGTGCGATTCGTGTGAACCGTACAAGCCCAAGCCGTCGATACGGTGTGCCTATCAGGACCAGATTCTCTATGACCAGTTAGTGGATGCGTGGTCGATGCGCAACTGGCATCGGGAAGAAGAGTCCGGCCACGATCACTTCTTTGCGACGTTCGAGAAATTTGGTCCGGCAATTGATAAGCATGCAGGAGAAGCTCTGGCCGAGGTGGCCAGTCGGGCGGCGGCGGACCATCTGCAATACGTCGAAGTGATGCAGACGATGAGCGGCGGGCTCGCGGGGAGTCTCGGGACAAAGACTGGGTGGAACGACGATTTCGAGAAGTTCCGCGAGGAACTGCTGGCGGGAGGTATGAGGGACATTGTCGCAGGGGTGCGGGCGCAGGCCGATGCCGACGAGGCCCGAGAGAAAGAAGTGATGCATTGCGCAACGGCGCAGGCGGGCGCGGGGTGCGAGGTAACGGTGCGCCATTTGTATCAGGTGCTGCGTGGTTTGCCGAAGGAGCAGGTGTTTGCGCAGATCCTATTGGGATTTGAATTGAGCAAGGCGGACGCGCGATTTGTAGGCTTCAACCTGGTGATGCCCGAGGACAATTACGTTCCGATGCATGATTTCGATCTGCATATGAGGATCATTGAGGCGCTGCATAAGTTTTATCCGGCGACGCATGTGTCGCTGCATGCGGATGAGCTGGCGATGGGACTGGTTCCTCCGGAAGGATTGCGATTTCATATTCGCGAGTCGGTGGAGCGTGCGGGGGCAGAGCGGATTGGGCACGGCGCGGCGGTGATGAGCGAGAACGATCCCGTTGGGCTATTGAAGGAGATGGCGAAGAAGAATGTTCTGGTGGAGATTTGTCTGACGTCGAATGACACAATCCTGGGAGTGAGTGGGGCGCAGCATCCGCTGCCGATTTATATGAAATACGGGGTTCCGGTTGCGCTTGCGACGGATGACGAGGGCGTTTCGCGGACGGATATGACGCATGAATATCTGCGGGCAGTTGAGACGTATGACTTGTCATATCGCGAGTTGAAGAAGATGGCGCGAGCGAGTTTGGAGCATAGCTTCATCGCGGGACAGGATTTATGGGTTGACGGCAGCTTTACACGCCGGACGGGCGCATGCGCGGGCGAGAAAGGGTTTGGGGCGCATCCGGGAGAAAAGTGCGAGACGTTTCTTGCTGGCAGCGAACGCGCGACGGTGGAGTGGCGGCTGGAGAGGGCGTTTGCGGAGTTTGAAAAGAGATTTTGAAGTTCTTTTGAAGGGCGGCTGCGACGAAGCCGACACATGAATCGTGCAGGGGTCACTGCATAGATCCTTCGCTCCGCTCAGGATGACAATTCAATTTATTGTGCTTCGTTCGTGATGACGAGGAATTTTATGGCGACTGACATTTTTGCTCACGCTGAATCTGCGGCTGCTTTTGTTCTTTCGCGAACTGAGTTGCGGCCGAAAATTGGGCTGGTGCTGGGTTCGGGGCTGGGATCGTTTGCAGAGGATTTGCACGATGCGGTTCGGATTCCGTATGGAGAGATTCCTTCGTTTCCGCGTTCGACGGCAATCGGGCATGCCGGGCAACTCGTGATCGGGAAATCGGGCGACGTGCCGGTTGCGGTGATGCAAGGGCGGGCACATCTTTATGAAGGTTATTCGGCGACCGAGGTGGGATTTCCTACACGCGTTCTTGGGCGTATGGGGATCGGCGCTTTGATTCTAACGAATGCCGCGGGCGGCATCAATGTCGAATATGGTCAGGGGGCGCTGGTGATGCTGCGCGATCATATTAATTTGCAGGGGCAAAATCCTCTGACTGGGGCCAACGATGAACGGTTCGGGCTACGATTTCCTGATATGAGCTACACGTATTCGAGGCGTTACCGCGAGATCGCTCTCGAAGAGGCGAAGAAGCTCTCGATCCGGGCGAATGAAGGCGTATATGTGGCGCTGGCTGGTCCGAGCTATGAGACTCCGGCGGAGATCCGTTATCTACGAACAATTGGCGCGGATTTAGTCGGGATGTCGACAGTTCCAGAGGCGATTGTCGCGCGACACATGGGCATGGAGATTCTGGCGATTTCATGTGTTACGAACATGGCGGCGGGGATACTGGACAAGCCGCTCGTTCATGAAGAGGTTCTGGAAGTGGGCCGGCGAGTGATGAGTCAGTTTATTTCGCTGTTGCGGGCAGTGCTGCCGCGAATTGCGGCGCATTAGATGCCAGGTTTCAAAGTTTCAATGTTTCAAGCGTGCAAGGTTCAAGGACACCGTTCGATTTGCAGCTTAGACTCCGCACACATCTCCTTGAGATTGTGAAACCTTGCAACTTTGAAACCTTGAAACCTTGGGTCTCTAGCTGGAAGTGGAGGCGGATTTGGAATTCGGCCGCGCTCGTAATACTTCGCGGACTTTCTTAGCCAGATTTTGCAGCGTGAAAGGCTTCTGCAGGAAAGCGGTGCCGGGAGTAAGCGCTCCCTGGGTGACGATGGCATCTTCGGTATAGCCCGAGAGATAGAGGACGCTGATGCCGGGACGAATCGCGAGGAGTTTTTTGGCTAGCTCGCGACCACCAATGCCGGGCATGACTACGTCGGTGACGAGGATGTCGATCGGGCCCTTGGTTTCTTCGGCGAGACGGAGTCCGGATTCGCCATTGTCGGCTTCGAGAACGTTGTAGCCACGGGAAGCCAGTGTGACGCGAACTAGTTCGCGCACTGACTCTTCGTCTTCGACGAGGAGAACTGTCTCCGATCCTCCCTTTTCATTTTCCTGCGTTGCGACGGGAAGTTCCTCAACCGTATCCTCGACGCGCGGCAGGTAGACAAAGAAGGTTGTTCCGGTGCCGGTGTGGCTGTCGGCGAAGACGTATCCGTTACTTTGTTTGACGATGCCGTACACGGTGGAGAGGCCAAGGCCGGTGCCCTTGCCTTTTTCCTTGGTCGTAAAAAACGGTTCGAAGATGCGGGACTGTGTTTCCTTGTCCATGCCGTGCCCGGTATCAGCGACGGCGACCACGGAGTAGCGGCCGGGCTGGATGAAACGGTGCTCACCGACGTTGTGACGCACGGTAACGCTTGAACTCTGGATGGTGATTTTGCCGCCGGAGGGCATGGAGTCGCGGGCATTCACGACCAGATTCATGATGACCTGCTCGAGCTGTCCGGCGTCGGCGCGGGTTCGACCGGCCTCGCTGGACAAGCGTGTGAGCAGTTCGATGTTTTCTCCGATCAGCGGGCGAAGCAGGCGTTCCATGTCTCCGATAACTTTGTTGACGTCGATCACTTTGAGCTCGAGCACCTGCTTGCGACTGAAGGCGAGTAACTGGCGCGTCAGGGTGGCGGCACGATCGGCGGCTTGCTGAATGGACTGCACTTTCTGGTGCATGTCGCCGGCCGGTTCGAGCTTCTCGAGGAGAACCTCGGTGTAGCCGTTGATCACCATGAGCAGGTTATTGAAGTCGTGCGCGACGCCTCCGGCGAGGCGACCGACAGCTTCCATTTTTTGCGCCTGGCGAAATTGTTCTTCCAGTTGACGGCGCTCGGTGATGTCTTCTGCGATCAGCTCAAGCACGTCTTCGGTTTCATCCGCGATGCTGGCGGCGCGTCCGCTCAGACGAACGGTGATCAGGTGGCCGAGTTTGTGTTTCCACTGAACTTCAACGCCGTTGAGGCTGCCTGCACGCTGGTATTCCTCGGTGAGGCGGTCGATCTCCTGTGGATTGACGTAAACATCGCGACGGGCGTTTAAAGTCAGGACCTCTTCCACCGATCCGTAGCCGAGCATGGCGATGAGAGCGGGGTTGACGTCGAGAAATCTTCCGCTCTGCGTGCAGCGATAAATTCCGAAGACGGCACTCAGGATGAGGGATCGGTAGCGCGATTCCGAAAGCCGGAGCGCTTCTTCGTAGCGCTTGTGTTCGATGGCCGTAGCCAGCTGCTGAGAAACAAATTTGAGGATCTCGCGATCGCGCTCACCGAAGCGGATTTTTTCGTTATAGCTCTGGACGACAAGCACTCCGAGTGTGGCGGTGCCGCTTTTGAGAGGAACGCCCAGCCAATCGAGCGAGGGCGCGCCGATGAGTTCGACTTCATTGCGCTTGACCAGTTCTTCGAAGACTGTCGGAGTCGCGAGCAGTGGTTCGCCGCTGCGCAGGACGTATTCGGTCAGGCCGCGCCCGAGGCGCTTCGGTTCGGGAGTGGGATCCTCTTCGTCAACAAAATACGGAAAGCTCAAAAGCTGAGACTGCGGATCGTAGATCGCAATGTAGAAGTTGCGGGCGTACATCAACTGACCAACGATGTTATGGATGGCCGCGTAAAACTGCTGGAGGTCTTCGGCGCACTGGCTTCTGGCTGCGATGGCGTAGAGCGCGGCATTCAAGTCTTCGGCGCGTTTCTGGTCGGCGATGTCGCGATAGGAGGCGTAGGCGCCGATGGCTTGACCCTCGAGGATGACGGGCGCAGTCGAAACCAGGACCTCGACGAGCGCACCATCTTTTTTCTGGCGCCGGGTCTCAAGCGCAAGTTTCTTTCCGTCCTCGATGCTTTGGCGGATCCAGGCGGTTTCGGCGTAGCGGTCCGGCGGAACGATCAGGCGGTCAAGAGTTTTCCCGGTCGCTTCGGCGGGCGTGAAACCGAACAGGCGGGTGAACTCGCCATTAATGCGGAGGATGCGGTGCTCTTTATCGACAATGCTGATGGCTTCGGGAGCGTTCTGGATTATCTGCTCGAAATAAGCCTTTTCGACAGGTAGAAGGTTCTCGGAATCCGCGGTAAGGGGTGGGGTATGGTCCACGGTTGTCTCAGAGGAATGGTGATTTCCCGGCGATTTGCCGCGAAGCGCTTCCTCCAGAGTTTTCACCCGCAGCAGTTGCACCGGATCTGCTGCTGAGGTGCCCTTCTCCCGCATACAGTGCCTTCCCAATGACCGTTTGAGGATACGTTTCATGGTATTCAACGCTCATGGGAGCCCGCTAATTACGGCAGTAATTGGACCTTTGGGGGTATTCGGTGTGGATTCGCGGGAAGTTGTGGTGGTGGTGCCGAGGCGAGTCGCCCTCGAAACCGCCGGCAAGGTGTCGGCGCTACCTTCGGGGTGCGAACTGCGGCTTTCTACGTCTTTTGCCGGGATATTGCGCGTAAAGCTGCGTAAAGGGGCGTGACAGGAGCGGCTGGGCCATCTAGGATGGAGAGAATGTGGGGTGGCACGACAGCCGCCCAGCCTCACGAATTGACCCTATGGCGTACCGCTCGAACCTAGCCGAAGCGTGGTATCAAGACCCCCAGTCTGGGACGGAACTACCTGAAATCCCATTAGATCTTCTTCCGCCCGCCAGCCTGACGCAGCCGCTTTGGCGCTCGCTGGTTGGGAATCTGCGGGATACGCTAGCCCCGGCCAAGCTGCCGCCCCTTCAACTGACGTCGAGACCGATTAGCCTTGGGCTCATGTTGGGCGACCGGCTTAGCCTGCCCTGGTTTCGGACCGTATTCAGCAACATCGGGGACGTACTTTCGCCGGAGACCTTGCCGCCGCTTGAGCTTGAATCGCAACCGGTTGACGTAGGCGAATTGATTACGGATCAGCTGAGCCACTTCTGGTTTGGTTCGTTGCTGCGGAATCTGGCGGACACAGTCGCTCCCGAGACACAGCCGAATCTGCAACTTACGGCGAAGCCGGTGCTCGATATCATTCCCAAATCGTGGATCCTGTTGCCGATGTGGTCCGAGGTCGTGGACACACCGAAGGTGTTCTATCCCGACAAACCAAAAGCGGTGGAGGAAGTACGGCCACTGAACTTAAAGCCAGCCGTGCCGGTTGAAGCTACGCCTGTTCCGGTCGCCGAACTAACGTCGGCTGATTTGTTGAGGGACATCCGGCGATCGCGGATCCGGCAGCGGGTGTGGATTGGTTTGGCAGCCGTGCAGGTAGGTTATCTGGTGGCCGCGGCTTTGTGGCTGCACTAGCCGGAAGCTCACTTCCAAGTTCTAAACCGCGCTTCTAGTCCCAGCCGAGGCCAAATTCCCTAAAAATAAAACGACCACTGGATCAGCTCCGGTGGTCGCCAATTGATAGTCGCCAGCGATTACTTCATGGCTAGCGGTGCTGTGCCGCGCTTTTCCATGGGAATGAAGTCCCTGGTTTCGTGGCCGATCCATACCTGACGTGGGCGGGCGATCTTCTGCTCGGGATCGTTCAGCATTTCCTGCCACTGCGACAGCCAGCCGCAGGTACGCGGGATGGCGAAGAGGACCGTGAACATCTCCGGTCGGAAACCCATCGCCTGGTACATGATGCCGGAGTAGAAGTCGACGTTGGGATAGAGTTTGCGGGAGACGAAGTAGTCGTCCTGCAGGGCAATGCGTTCCAGTTCGAGCGCGATTTCGAGCTTGGGATTGTGACCCGTGACCTCGAACACGCGGTCGGCGGTCCACTTAATGATTTTGGCGCGCGGATCGTAATTCTTATAGATGCGATGGCCGAAGCCCATCAACTTGCCTTTGCCTTCCTTGATTTTCTTGATGTAGGCGGGCACGTTGTCTTTGGATCCGATCTCGTCGAGCATGCGCAGCACTTCTTCGTTGGCGCCGCCGTGTAGGGGACCAGAGAGAGCTGCCGCGGCTGAGGCCGTGGCGAGATAAGGATCGCTTTGCGAGCTGCCCACGGCGCGCATGGCGTTGGTGCTGCAGTTCTGCTCGTGGTCGGCGTGCAGGATGAAGAGGATGTCGAGGGCGCGGGCGATGACCGGGTTGGCAACGTACTTGGGCTCGACCATCTTGAAGAGCATGTTCAAGAAATTTTCGGGATAGGTGAGGTCGTTGTCGGGATAGACATACGGGAATCCGACATTGTGCCGGTACGACATGGCGGCGATGGACGGAACTTTTCCGATGATGCGCTTGATCTGATGAAGCCGGTTGGCGGGATCGTGCACGTTGCGGGAATCTGGATAGACGCCGGAAAGCGCGGCAACCGTGCTCACGAACATGGCCATGGGGTGAGCATCGTAACGGAAGCCTTCCATGAATTTCTTCGTGCTCTCATGGATCATGGTGTGGTGCGTGATCTCGTTGACCCAATCCTTGAGCTGGGCTTCGGTGGGCAACTCGCCGAAGAGGAGCAGGTAGCTGACTTCCAGAAAAGTGCAATGCTCGGCCAGCACTTCGATGGGATAGCCGCGGTAGCGCAGGATTCCGCGATCGCCATCGATGTAGGTGATGGAGCTCTTGCAGGAAGCCGTATTCATGAATGCCGGGTCATAGGTCATGAGCCCGAAATCGTCAGGGCTGGTCTTGATCTTCCGGAGATCCATGGCGCGGATGGTGCCATTCTCAACGGGGAGGGTATAGCTCTGTCCGGTGCGGTTGTCGGTGATCGTTACGGTTTCTTGCGGCATAACCAGCGCTCCTGAAGATGATAGTCGGGGCGAAAAAACAGATCGCGACCAATGGCAGAGACAGTAGCTTTTGGTACCCCGGCAGGCGGTGAGCTACGTCACACGCGAATGTTTGCCCTTCCTGCCTCTATGGTACCAGCGACCAGCGGCTAGCGTTTTCTGACTATTGGCAAAATGTAGGGGCTTTCGGTAGGGTTTCACAACACGGCGGCTGGCGCCATCCTGCCCTTGGGGGACTCAAACTATGACTTGGATTCGGACGATTCCGCTTCCTGAAGGTAGCGAAGAATTACGCAAGGCCATGGAGGGCCAGAAGGCGCTGTATCCGCAGGAATATGCGGTGCCGATCCATCCGTCGGAGGGCGGAGGTTCGCAGATTGTGGCCTCGCATTCCCTGATTCCGGAGGCGCTGCATCATGCATTCGCGACGTTCGGGGCCCTGATGTCTCCCGAGCTGCCGCTGGAACGGCGGCAACACGAGATGATCGCCACCGTGGTCTCGGTCACGAACCGGTGTGTGTATTGAATCGAGTCGCACGCAGAGTTTCTGCGTCGCGTCACGCTGGATAAAGAGCTGGTGGCGGCGTTGGAGCGCGACTATAAGACCGCGCCCGTGACCCCGAAGGAGCGCATCATGCTCGACTACGTGGTCACGCTGACGAAGGACGCAACCCAGGTACGGAAAGAGGATCACGAGCGGTTGCGGGCAGCGGGCTTTGATGATCAGGCGATTCTGCAGATCACGCTGATTGCGTCGTGGTTCAACTACATTAACCGAGTGGCGGACGCGCTGGGCGTGGGACGGGAATAGCGCCGCTGAGCTGCTGCGTGTGCTAAAGCTTCTCGACGATTTCTTGCAGGGTGCGGGCAATTTCTTCGGGATTCGTGTCGGGCGCAAACTGCACTGGTTTGCCAATGTGCACGTGAATCTTTCCTGGCGGGGCAATCCTCTTACCGGTCGCGCTTGATTTCAAATAGGCCATCGATTCGCATGGGCAAGACCGGAATGTGGAGATTATTGGCGAGCAGGCCGATGCCGGTCCGGAATGGAAGAAGGCGGCCATCCTGGGTGTGACGGCCTTCGGGAAAGACGAGCACGCTGTAGCCTCGGTCAACGGCTTCTCCTGCGTAGGCAAAGCTCTTGCGAAAACCTGACTGACTGGGCAGCGGAAACAAGTTGAGGAGTGTCACTCCCAGCGCCCATTTGAGGCGATCGTAGCCGCGAAGGATCCATCCTCGACTGGGAGAGGGCGACCGCAGAGCTTCGAGGGCCTCGCCGCCTGTTGCGGTGACGAGTTTGTGGCGGATGCGCGCCGGCAGCACGGTTTTGATAAAGCCAAGATCGACATCGCTGATGTGATTCGAGATGACGAGGAGCGGCCCGCGAGCCCCGAGGAGATTTTCGCGGCCGATGACGCGTGGCCGTCCGAGTAAGAAGACCGCAGGGCGGGCGAGCAGGTAATGCGCTGCCAGACGTGCCCATGTGGCGGGAGGCTTCAAAGTCCAGCGCGGATAGTGGAACGCGTGGCGAGCGCCTGCCTGGTCGCGGCCGGTGCGCAGCAGGCGGTCGATGTCGGCGACGGTGGTTGCGCTGGCGAATTTGGTCTCGCTCAGGTCGAGTTGGTAGCGATCCTCAAGAGCTCCTAGGAGCTCGACGCGTTCGAGCGAACTTAGGCCAAGGTCGCGATCCAGATCGGCATCGGGTGAAACACTTGGGACAGTTCGTCCAGTGACTCGCGACAATAATTCGGAGAGCGGGCTGGATGTGGAATTCAATTGTGATTGGGCGGGGCCAGTCATGTGTTCGACGACCGCATCACGAATCACTTTGCGCCGTGGCTTGCCGGTAGACGTGCGAGGAAAATCTTCCTCGGGCCAGACAAACCACTGCCGCATCTTTTGATATTCGGCGAGAGTTTGGTTAGCGCGTTCGATGGCCGGCTTCGGATCGGCGTTTTGCTGGTTGAGAATTACGACCGCACAAGGTTCGGCATTGCCTCCACGGTCGATGCCGACGACGGCTGCGTCGCGGACCTCGGGTTGGGCTCGCAGTGCTGCTTCCAAATCCTCGGGAAAGACGTTCATCCCCGCGGGAGTGACGATGACTTCTTTCTTGCGTCCCTTGAAAAATAGATTGCCTTGCTGGTCGAGTTCGCCGAGGTCGCCGGTGCGGTACCAGCCGTCTTCGCTTGTTTCGCTTTCGCCTTCACCGGCAGGCGGGCCCGTGACGGCGACAAGTTCGCGACCATTCCAGTAACCGCTGGCGACTCCTGAGCCGCGCACGAGAATTTCGCCATCTTCGGCGAGACGAATTTCGCGTCCCGGCAAAACTTTGCCGATTGAGCCGCGGCTGGTGTGAAACGGATGATTGAGGCTAATGAGTGAAGTAGTCTCGGTAAGGCCGTAACCCTGGACGACGGCATAGCCGAGGCGATGCCAGAATTCTTCGGTGTCGCGGTCGAGCGCGGCGCCGCCACTGATGATGGCGAGAAATTTCCATCCGAAACGACGGCGGATATCGCGAAAGGTCCACCAGCGGCGGAGGAAGTGCTGCTTCTCTGTGCTCGCGTAGTCGGCGGTGAACGACTTGCTGCGGCCGCTTTCCTCCAGATCACGTTCCAATTTCTGTTTGAGTGAATCGACGAGGCGGGGTACGGCCACGAGGACCGAGATGCGTTCGCGGCGAATGGTGGAAATAATTTCGGAGGGATTGAAGGTGTCTTCGAAGATCATGGTTGCGCCAATAAGCGGAGGAATGAAGATGCCGAGGAACTGTCCGAAGACGTGGCTGAGCGGCAGCAGGTTCAGGAAACGCAGAGGATGAACGAAGCGCTCGTACTTGAGATACTTCGGGATCTCGGCTGCGATAGGAGCGAGGTTGGCGGCGACGTTGGCGTGACTGAGCACGACTCCCTTGGGCTCAGCCGTGGTGCCCGAGGTGAAGACGATCTCCAGCGGATCGGAGGGTTGAATTGCAACCGGACGAAACGGCCCGGCGGAGTGACGCCCGACCGCGGTTTCAAACTCGGCGGGATCGATTGTGGAGATGTTGGCTTGTTCGAAAAGCGGAGCGCGCTCGCGCGGGCACAGGACCAGCCTGGTGCGAACCTGCTGGCTGATGCGTTGGGCGAAATCGGGACTGGAAGCGTCGTCGACAGGAACGGCGAGCACTCCAGAGATGGCGGATCCGAGGAAAGCGGCGACCCACTCGGCACAGTTGGGGCTCCAGAGAAGAACGGCGTCGCCTTTAGCGACGTTGCGTCCGGCAAGTTCCCGGGCAAACTGGTAGGCGACGCGAAGAACGCGGCGGTAGGACCAACGCTCCTGCCGGTAGCCGCGAGGGAAAACGTAGGCCGGCTGATCGCCCCAGCGTTCAAAATCGTCGAGATAGTCGAGTAGACTTGCCCGCACACCCTGTTTAGTAGCACAATTCCCGAATCTTTACCCGTGGATGGCGGGCGAAGGGTTTGGGGCCCTCAAGAGTGGCAAAGAGATTTGAGAGAAGCCGGGGACGGCGATTTGTCGGAATCGTACTGAGCCTGGGGCTTGGCGCTGCTCTAGTGGTGCTAATTGGTTGCCAGCCGAGTGGCGCGCCCAGCGGTGCGAGCTCGATGGCTCCAGGTGGAGCGGTTCCTGGTACGGTAACGCACGAAGAGAGCCGTCTGAATCGCGGTCCGGTGCGGGACCTCAGCCAGGACGAGCGAGCAGGCGGCCATATTCTCCGGAAGCATGTGGGGCAGAGCGAACAGGATCTACGCCGGCGACTGGAGCGCGAAGAGAATATTACCGGCGCGTCGACGTATACGGACCGCAGCACGGCAGAGCATGTGGTCGGTGCGGCGATTGCGAAATCGCAGGACCGGATTCAGGAGTGGCTGAGCCGTCCGGGACGGCATCCGAACCTCGTGCTGGATTACGATGGCGATGAGGCGATCGGGCGGACGATGAATCGCGGGGAGCACCAGTCGCGGCCCTGCACGCATGCGGTTGTGGTTCTAAAGTATGGTGGGCCGCGCGACTATTATGTTCTGACTTCTTATCCGGAGTGTCGCTGATGAAACCGCATGAACCCAATCCGAAGGTAGAGATGACGGCAGAGAACTTTTCGGCGCTGCACACGTTCCTGCGCGGATACTTTCACGAAGACGTGGCGGATGAGTACGGGACGGCTCCGGAAGCAGCCGACCAGTTTTGCGAAGACGCGGAGACCGATGAGCGGATTCCGGTGGCGCGCGAGTGGCAGAAGGTTGTGGAGTTGACCGGCGGCGATCCGGTCGCGCTGAACGCCGCATTGAAGAAGTTGGGCAGCGCGATTCGGCTGAAGGAAGAGCAGATTCCTGAGATCTCGGCTATCTTCGCGCGATGTCTGAAGCCAACACGCAGAGCTGCCAACGAATGAGCGTTGAGGGTTCCGCCAATCATAGACCGCGATTGATAGGCACGAGGCGCCTCGCCGCTTGAAATCGCCGCTTCACTGCCTCAGTTGATCACTGTGACCCATTCCCGCCTCATTGAATCGCTAAGGTCTACTGCTCTCTGCGCGGCATGACAATCCATTGCAGAACCGAGCTGACGAGGCTCATCAGGACGGCTCCAATCAGCGCAGGGACGAAGCCACGAACCTGGAATCCGTCAACGAACGAGGCGGCGAGTTCGAGCATGAGCGCGTTGATCACGAACCAGAACAGGCCGAGGGTGAGGATGGTAAGAGGGAACGTAAGAATTTTCAGGATCGCCCCGAGAGTGGCGTTAATCAGGCCGATGACCAGTGCGGCGATCAAGGCTGCCTTCGGGCCGCTGACATAAATGCCGGGAACAAAATGGGCGACGATCCAAAGGGCAGTCGCGCTTAGAATCCAGTGGAGAAGTAGACGCATGTTGGGTTTCCTTGAAGACAGTTTAGCCTGACTCCGATTCTTGCATGATTGGTGCGGTTGCAACCATATCAAGCTGAGTTTCGTCTTGGGACCAAGAGTAGATCGGAGGAAGTTCGGTTGGATGGTGTGGAGACTCCCCTGAGGGCGGTCTTTTAGAATCAGAGACTTGGAAGCAATTGTCGCCAGGTCTTTGAGAAATAAGGACTTATAGATAAGGTCTTTATGATTCAATGAGTTATGGCGAAAGAGTCGATTTCCAAGACGAATGCGGCGCGGCTGCTGGATCAGATGGGGATTCAGTACGAGTTGCGGGCGTATGAAGTCGATCCAGAGGATCTGGCTGCGGAGACGGTGGCGGCGAAGATCGGCATGCCGGCGGAGCAGGTTTTCAAAACGCTGCTGGCGCGCGGGGATCGAAATGGGCCGGTGATGGCGGTGATTCCCGGAGACCAGGAATTGGATTTGAAGGCGCTGGCCGTGGCTGCGGGGGAGAAGAATGTCCAGCTTGTGGCGGTGAAGGAACTGCAAGGGCTCACCGGATACATTCGCGGCGGGGTGACGGCTTTGGCAGCGAAGCGGGAGTTTCCGGTTTTTGTAGATGAGACGGTGGAGTTGTTTGACGTGATCTCGATTTCGGCGGGGATGCGGGGACTGCAGATTCTGATTGCGCCGGCGGATTATTTGCGGGCGACGAAAGGGACGGTGGCGGCGCTGGGGCAGGCGAAGAAGTAGTCGTGCGGTTGTGGGTGGTCGTGGATCAATGTAATCGTTTCTCGGGACTAAGTTGCGTGAGGCATGGGATGAGCTGGCTTGGAGGCTGACTCATGGTCAATGAGTGCTATTGCCTGGTTACGACAGTTGGGCCCGGTGCGGTGTGAAGATTCTAAGCTGGATGCTTTTGTGGAAACCCACTCATCGCAAAATGCGCGATGAGTGGGGCACCCGGCACTTTTAGAATCGAAGGCGAGAGCGGATTTGCCAGCAGAATATGTCGAACTCTTGCGTTTCAGCAACGGAGGAGAGGGGCCTCTGGCGTTGCCCCCTTTGTTTTTTCAACTCTACTCTGTCGAGGACTGTATCGCGCTTTGTCACGATTCAGAAAGCGTCGAACAGTTTCCAGCCTTCATGTTCTTTGGAAGCAATGGCGGGGTGGAGTCAATCGCGTTCGACCTGCGCGTCGGACCACCTTTGCCCATTGTGATGATTGACCGAATCGCTGGGCCAGAGAGCGCGGAAGAAATAGCCGCTGACATGGCCACATTTATCGAAGCCATCGGCTTGGAAGCGGAAGGGCAGGATGGAGCCTCCGTCGTGTCTCAACCATAATTGACGAAACATCTCCATTACACTCACTGACAGGTTAATAAGCGCTATTGCCTGTGCTGCCGGCAACACTTTTGACGAGTGGCGACACTTCTCAGGATATTCCAGCCGCTAAAACGTTCGATATTCGCTCTGCTGTCTACGCTCGACAGTTTGGTGTGCATACGGCGAGCTTCTTCTGCGCTGCACGCGTTCGAATTGGTTTCCGTAAGCTGTTGGATTTTTCGAGACTTCTATGGTGCCTCATCGTGGTATTAAACTGGACTATCGTAAATCTGCGTGATCCGTGGTTATCCGCGGGAAAGAAGTTCTCATGGCAACGGCAACAACTCGAACGAATCCGCTCTCATTTCTTACTGACCAGATTAACGAGCTCAAGGCGAAGGGCACGCATTTCAAATTGCGCGTGCTGGATGACGAACAGGCAGCGGTGTGCACGTTCGATGGGAAGAAAGTCATCAACCTCGCTTCGAATAATTATCTGGGGCTG
This sequence comes from uncultured Acidobacteriaceae bacterium, assembly GCA_963822545.1. Lineage (GTDB taxonomy): Bacteria > Acidobacteriota > Terriglobia > Terriglobales > Acidobacteriaceae > Acidiflorens. Next base: position 738,692 of record CAWGIB010000002.1, on the reverse strand, counting down.
ACGACGCATCCCAAGCTTCGCGAGGCTGCGCTTGAGGCGACGCGGAAATATGGCGTCGGATCGGGCGCGGTTCGGACCATCGCCGGGACGATGAAGATCCACATGGAGTTGGAGGAGAAGATTGCGCGCTTCAAGGGTGTGGAAGCGTGCGTCGTGTTCCAGTCGGGGTTTACGGCGAATGCGGGAACGGTGTCTGCGTTTCTTGGGAAGGAAGATTTCATCATCTCAGACCAGTTGAATCACGCTTCGATCATCGACGGGGCGCGGCTGTCGCGGGCGAAGATTCTGGTCTTCAACCACAAAGATGTGGCGCATGCCGAGCAGCAACTGGCGAGCGTGAAGGATCAGCCCGGGCCACAAGCTGCTGATCACGGACGGAGTTTTTTCCATGGATGGCGACATCGGGGCGCTGCCTGGGTCTGTGCGAGCTCGCGGCGAAATACGGGGCGATCATGATGGTCGATGACGCGCACGCATCGGGCGTGCTCGGGCGCAACGGGCGCGGCACGATTGATCACTTTGGCATGCACGGGCGGTGGATATCCAGGTGGGAACCTCTGTCGAAGGCGATTGGCGCGTTGGGCGGATATGTGTGTGGCACGCGCGACCTGATCGACTTTCTCTATCATCGGGCGCGGCCATTTCTGTTTTCGACGTCGCATCCGCCGTCCGTGGCGGCGACTTGTATTGCGGCGTTCGACGTTCTGGAACAGGAGCCGCAGTGGATGGAGCAGCTTTGGGAGAACACGCGCTTCTGGAAAAAAGAGCTGGGGCTGCTGGGGTTCAATATTGGCGGTCAGACTACTCCCGCAAGCGAGACACCGATTACTCCCATCATTATTGGGGACGGGCGCTTGACCATGGAGTTCTCGCGCGAACTATTCAAGGAAGGCGTGCTCGGAACGGGCATCGCATTTCCTACCGTGCCGGAAGGCAAGGCGCGAATCCGGACGATTATGACGGCGACGCATACGAAGGAAGAGTTGCAGCAGGCGCTTGAGGTGCTGGGGCGGGTGGGCAAGAGGATGGGAATACTGGGGTAGAGGCTCGGCAAGCCGAAAACGCCGGCTTGTTCAAATGGCGGTCTTCGGTAACGACACTTGAGGGGCATCCGCATTTCCGACCAACCGAAGGGACTCCAACCTTCTTGTTTCTTGCCCTTCAGTGAGTGCACGACCGGTAATCGATAGCGAGCGCTAAATTTGCTATCGTCAACTGCATGTTCCGACATCTGTTGCTGGCTGCCGTCATTTTCAGCGCGGTGGGCAGCTTCCCGAAAGACAAGTCCATCCAGCGTGTCCAGCGCGCAGGGGCCGTCCATCTCGATAAGGACGGGCGGAAGTGGGTGGACAAGACACTGCGCAAGATGTCCACGGAAGAGAAGGTCGGCCAGCTGTTCATGATCTGGGCGAAGGTGCAATTCATGAACGAAGCCGATTTGAATTGGGTGCAGCTGCGCGACCGGGTTCGCAAGTATCACATTGGAGCGGTTGGGATGACGGTGCCGGTGGACGGTCCCGTGCTTCTGAAGAGCCAGCCTTATGTGGCGGCGGAGTTGCTGAACCGGCTGCAGAAGACCTCAAAACTGCCGCTGATTTTTGCCGCGGATTTTGAGCGCGGCGTCTCGATGAGGTTGAATGGGACGACGGTTTTTCCGCACGCCATGGCCTTTGGGGCGACGGGCAAGCCGGAGAATGCCGAGGAGTTTGGACGTATCACGGCACTTGAGGCCCGGGCGATCGGAGTGCACTGGAACTTCTTTCCGGATGCCGACGTGAATTCGAACCCCGCGAATCCCATTATTAATACGCGTTCGTTCGGTAGCGATCCGGGACAGGTGGGTGATTTTGTGGCGGCCTATATTCGCGGAGCCCACGAAGGCGCCATGTTGACCACCGCCAAACACTTTCCGGGGCATGGCGACACGACAGCGGATTCGCATCTTGGGATCGCCCAGGTGAGTGGCGATCGTGCTCGCCTCGATGCGGTCGAACTGCCTCCTTTCCGGCGAGCGATCGAAGCGGGAGTCGATGCGGTGATGGTTGCGCACGTGACGGTTCCCGCGCTCGATGCGGAACACAACCGGGTGGCGACGACTTCGAAGAAGATCGTGGACGGACTTCTCAAAGAAGAGATGGGGTTCAAGGGAATCGTGGTGACAGACGCCCTCGACATGGCAGGACTAACGCGTCTTTATGGCAAAGACGGTGGGCGGGCCGCAACTGAGGCCTTTGAGGCTGGGAATGATCTGCTGATTATCCCCGCCGACCTGGACGCGAGCTACAGGTCGGTGCTGCAGGCGGTACAGCGTGGGGAGATCAGCCGCGACCGACTGGATTACTCGGTGCGGAAGATTCTGGAGCTGAAGGCGTCGTTCGGGCTGCACAAGGCGCGGCTCGTGGATTTGAATCGTCTGGCAAATGAGGTAGGGAAGCCCGAAAACCTGGCAGTCGGCCAACGCATTGCAGACGAAGCGATTACGCTGGTACGGGATAACGGGCAGGTCATTCCTTTGGAAGCGAAGGGAACTCAGGAGGCACCGCTTCCGTATCAGTCAGTGACAGAGGCGGGCAACCGTTTTGTTGCGCTGATTTTCCCGGATGACATGCGTACTGAATCAGGACGCATGCTGGAACGTCAGATCCTGGCGCGGGTGCCGGACGCACGCATCATTTATGTGGACGCGCGGTCGGCGGCGGGAATGAAGGCGACGATCATGGAAGCGGTGGAAGCGGCCGAGCATGTGATTGTTGCGGTCTACGTAATCCCGACAGCGGGAAGGGCCATCCGTTCGACTGGAGGGTTGAAGAATTCTGTGTCGATGGACGATGCCAATGCGGGCTTGCTGAATTCGATCCTCGATGGCGCGGCAAGCAAGACAGTTGTGCTGGCGATGGGGAATCCGTACCTGATTCAGGATTTTCCAGCGATCCAGAATTATGTTTGCGCGTTCTCCAATGTAAGCGTGTCGGAGAATGCTGCGGTCAAGGCGCTTTTCGGCGAGATTCCGATTGGCGGTCACCTGCCCGTTTCCATACCGGGCGTCGCATCCCGAGGCGAGGGACTGGAACGCCCCGTCCGGCCGGCATCAGGAGGTTCTGCCCATGTTCAATAATCACTGCAATCAAAGTTTAGCTCGCGGCCGAAAGACGGTTGCTACGTTGTCGCTGGGCGCGCTGTTTATGGCCCTTTGCGCGCTGCCTGCCTGCAGCATTGATGTGAACAAGGATGACAAGACGGAGGGATCGAAGCACGTGGACATCAAGTCGCCGGTGGGCGATCTGCACGTGAGCGAGCGGGCCGACATCCGTGATGCAGGGCTGAGCGTGTATCCGGGGGCCAAGCCTGCTCCGAAGGAAAACAGCGACGACGAGAAGAGCGCGAACGTGAATTTGTCGCTTCCGGGCTTCCAGTTGAAGGTAGTGGCGGCGGAATTTCTGTCAGATGATGCGCCCGACAAGATCACCGCCTATTACGACAAAGAACTGCAGAAGTACGGCAAACCGATCCAATGCCGTGGCTCGTACACGAGCGATGCACACGTGAATAGCGATAACAAAAAAGATCTCGACCGGCCGGTAACTTGCGATAAGAGCGGCAACGGTGATGGGCTTGAATTGAAGGTTGGCACCGAAGGAAACCAGCATATTGTTGCTGTGAAGTCGAGCAGCAAGGGTTCGAAATTTGCGCTGGTTTATGTGCGCATGCACACGGGTTCGGACAACACGATCTAATGATTCAGAGCGATCGGGCCATGGAACCAACGGCGGCCCGATCTCTTGCTCTCTGCTTTGTTCTGCGCTAGCTTCGATGTAGTGGATCATCCCTGCGAAAAGTGCGGCGCATTGGTTGAAGACGGGCGGCCCTTTTGTCCGCAGTGCCGCGCGCCGCAAATCCACGTTGAGTTCACAACTCCGCCCGCGGAAAATCCCGCAGCCGTAATCGACGCGGCGGATCAGCCGACATTCTCTCTCTCTCAGAACACAAGTTTCGATCGCGGGTTGGATCGCACGTTCGATCGAACGACGGTGATCCAGCCCAGCCTGTTTGACCGGAGCATTGCGGTCCGGTCGGCGCTGAAGGCGGGATTTCTGGGCGTTTTCATTGAAATGATACCGGTGCTGGGAATCGTACTGACGGGATCGCTGGGGGTATTTTTTTATGGCCGCACCAAAGGAGCGGCGGCGACGACCCGTGTCGGAGCGCGCGTGGGAGCGGCTGCCGGGGTGGTCTCGTTTGCGATTAACTCCATTGTGCTGGTGATTCGAATCTTCTCGATGCACGCCCAGCAGGAATACATCGAGCAAATCACGAAGATTGCGCAGGCAGTCGGATACGACACTGCCGATCCGGTAATCCATGCCAGCATTCAAAATCTGGTCAGCCCGGCCGGGCTGGCCCTGACGTTTTTCTTCGGAATGCTTTTTACGGTGGCGCTGGCGGCGCTGGGTGGAGCGGTGGGGGCGAAGGTCTTTCGGCCGAAGACGCGGCTGTAACATCCATCTGCGTGAAGCGTTCCGCGGGGGGAATGGTTCATCCAAGGCCGCTGGCTTGTGCTAGTACCCCGAGGCGAGTGAGGATCAGCCGTGGAAAATTTCATTCAGGTTACGCCCTTCATTCATGTTCAGGACCTGAAGGAGGCGCTGATTTTCTTCAATGACATTCTGGGATTTAAAACTCTTCTTCAGTTCGAAGACTACGCGTATGTGCATCGTGAGATGGTTGGCTTCCGCCTGCGGGAGCAGCATGGCCCTGACGGGGCGCCTCCGGGCAATCGTCGCTTCGCGTATTACATCGATGTTCACGATGTGGACCAGCTTTACGCAGAGCTGAAGCCGAAGCTCGATACTTTGCCGAAAGGCGATGTGCACGGCCCAATGGACAAGGTCTATGGACAACGCGAGTTGCTGGTGCTGGCTCCGGATGGAAACGTGCTCGCGTTTGGGCACGCGATCGACAAAGGCAAAGACGAGAACTAGCTGTGGCCCGGCCGATCCTCGCTGATTTTGGTAGATATTGGCGGTGTGCGGTGGCTCCTTGCTCTGGCTAATCCGCACGCGTATGATGCAGCGTTTATGACTGCGCAGGTGGTAGAACGCCCCATGGAGATTGTTCAAAAAGCTCAACTCATGTCCGCCTCGGAGGTGGAGCGCACGCTGATCCGGTTGGCGCATGAGATTCTGGAAAAAAATAATGGGAGCGAAGACCTCGCGCTAGTCGGAATCCGGCGCCGCGGGGTTCCCCTGGCCGAGCGACTGGCAAGGATTATCCAGCGCATCGAGAAGAAGCCGGTGCCCGTGGGGACCTTGGACATCACGCTGTACCGGGACGACCTGTCGCTGGACGATCGGACTCGCGATGCGAGGCCGGTAGTGCAGAAAACCGAGATTGGCATTCCGGTCGCAGGGAAATCGGTGGTGCTGGTGGATGACGTGTTGTATACAGGCCGCACGACACGGGCCGCGATGGATGCGCTCTTCCGCGAAGGCCGGCCGAAACGGCTGCAGTTATGCGTCCTGATTGATCGCGGACACCGCGAGCTGCCGGTTGAGGCTGCTTTTATTGGCCGCACCGTGCAGACCACCGAGAATCAGATTATCGAAGTGAAACTTCGCGAGGTGGATGACGCGGAGAAAGTTCTGCTGATGGAAAAGCAATAGCTTGATTATGAATGCAGCCCGCGGATCACTGCTCGGAATCGAGCACCTGGAAGCAGCCGAGATCCTGAGAATTTTGAAGTTTGCCCGCCGGATGAACCCGGACCGGCCGCGCCCCTTGCTGAAGGGAAAGCGCGTGCTGCTTCTTTTTTACGAGGCCTCCACGCGGACGCGCAGTTCGTTCGAAATTGCCGCCAAAACGCTGGGCGCGCATACGGTATTGATTCAGGCAATTGGATCGAGCATTGAAAAGGGCGAGTCGTTGCTCGATACGGGATACACGGTGCGGGCGGTAGGCGCGGACGTGATTGTCATCCGCCATCCGAACGCGGGCGCGCCGTATGTGATGGCGCAGCACATTGACGTCCCGGTCATTAACGCGGGGGATGGATTGCACGAGCACCCTTCGCAGGCATTGCTTGATGCGTATACGATCCTGCGCAACAAGAAAAGTTTTAAGGGACTGCAGGTCGCCATTGTGGGAGATATCTTCCACAGCCGGGTGGCGCGCTCCGCGTGTCATTTGCTTTCAAAGTTCGGTGTGAAGATTATTCTTTGCGGTCCAGCGGAACTGGTGCCAGATATTGCCACGACGCTTGCTCCGGGGGTGCGCGTCACGCGGCACATTGAGGATGCGCTGCGCGGAACCGATGTGGTGATGTTGCTGCGTGTGCAGAAGGAACGGCTGTCGGGATTGAAGATCGATTTGCCGGAGTACATTGCGCGCTACCAGATGACGCCGGCCCGGCTGAAGATGGTAAAGAAGGATGCTATCGTGATGCATCCCGGGCCGATCATTCGCGGGCTGGAGTTGACGAGCGAAGTGGCAGACGGAGCGCAGGCACGGATTCTGGAAGAAGTGCGGAACGGCGTGCCTACGCGGATGGCGATTCTGGCGCGGGCTATGGGGAAGATGCGATGAAGTCAACTTCTCTTCCGCGGATTTCCGCTGATTCTCGCGGATTAATTCACTCGGAGCTTACTCGGGCGATTATTGGCATTTTTTACGAGGTTCACAACGAACTGGGGCATGGGTTTCTTGAGTCAGTTTACGAGCAGGCTTTGGGGATCGCGCTTGCCGAGCACGGAATATTTTTTCAGCGGCAGATTGTCGTGCCGGTTTGGTTTCGGGGGCATCAGGTTGGGGATTTTCGAGCTGATCTTTTAGTCGAGAACAAAGTTATCGTCGAACTGAAAGTCGGTCGTGCCATCGAGCCGGCTTGGGAAAAACAGCTATTAAATTATCTCCGGGCGACGGAGATCGAGGTTGGGCTGCTGCTGAATTTCGGCCCATCTCCGCAATTTCGGCGGCTCGTATTTGATAATGAAAGAAAAAAGATCCGCGGAAATCCGTGTGAATCCGCGGCGGAGAATTTGGCGGAAGTATGAAAGCGCAGGACAAATCGAGTTTGCTGATCCATGGCGGCCATCTGATCGATCCGATGGCTCGCATCGATGCGGCGATGGATATCCTGCTGAAGAATGGGCGGGTGGCGGAGGTTGCTGCTCCTAAAAAGATAAAGGGCCACGCTGACGAGAAGTTCGATGCGCGGGGACTGGTCGTGGCGCCCGGCTTCATCGACCTGCACGTGCACCTGCGCGAACCAGGTCAGGGATATAAAGAGACGATCGCGACTGGAACCGCGGCGGCTGCGGCTGGCGGCTTTACTTCGGTCTGCACGATGCCTAACACCCTTCCCGTTCTTGACTCGCCTGAGTTGGTGAAGTGGCTTGGCCAGCCGGAGCGCGGTGCTGTAGTCAATGTCTTTGCGATTGCAGCGGCGACCAAAGCCAGCAAAGGCGCTGTGCTCACGGATTTCAGCGCCCTGCAGACCGCGGGGGCGGTTGCCGTTACCGATGACGGAAAACCAATTCTTGAAGATAACATCATGCGCGAGGCGCTGATTCTGGGCGGCGAACTGAATTTTCCGGTCGTGCAGCACGCCGAGGATACTCGCGTGACGGAAGGCTGCTCGATGCACTCGGGGGCGCGCTCCTTTCGATTGGGGCTGCGCGGCATGACGTCGGCCGCGGAAGCTTCGGTTGTTGAGCGGGACGTGCAATTGGCGATGACGATCCCGAACGCCCGATTGCACGTTGCGCATCTTTCGACAGCGGATGCGCTCAAGGCCGTCCGGCGCGGCAAGAGGGCCAGAGCTCGTATTACCTTTGAGGTTACGCCGCATCACTTCGCGCTGACAGACGAGGACATGCGGGATTATGACAGCAACTATAAGATGAATCCGCCACTGCGCTCGGCAGCCGACCTTGAGGCCATTCTGGTGGCGCTGGCCGACGGTTCGGTGGATGCGATTGCGACCGATCATGCTCCCCATGCGGCGCACGAGAAGGAGATGGAGTTCGAGCGGGCGGCCTTCGGCATTACCGGATTGGAAACAGCGCTCGGGCTGGCCATCACGCGGCTGCATGCGGGGAAGCGGATCCCGATCCAGCGGATTGTCGAATTATTTACGGCGGGGCCGGCTCGTTGCTTCGATCTGCGCGGCCGGGGCTCGCTGGTTGCAGGTTCTTTCGCGGATGTGACAGTCTTCGATCCCAAGAAAAAATGGACTTTCGACGCGGCGAAGTCTCATTCGAAATCCAGGAACACGCCGTTTGATGGATGGCAGCTGACGGGGAAGGTGGTCGCGACGATCGTGGGCGGGGCCGTCATCTACTCGGCCTGAATTGGCGCCGTATCTTTCTGTCCAGCCGCCGAACTAAGACCGTTCCATCGAGGGGGAACAGTGCTACAATTCCGCGCCATGAGACGCTTTCTCCTGCTCTGCTTGCTGACGCTTCCGCTGCTGGCTGCACAAACTGAGGTTGAGATTACCTCAGAGCCTTCGCATCACCTTGTGTTTGAAAACGAATACGTCCGTGCGTTCAGGGTCGAGATTCCGCCGAATCACTCGACGCTGCTGCACTGGCACCGGCACGATTACATATTTTCGATGCTAGCCGCTGCTCATATTTCGAATGAGGTGCAGGGGAAACCGCCGGTGGATCCACAGTTTGGCGACGGCGAGACGCGCTTTGTGGCTGGAAATTTCGCCCACATCGTAAAGGACCTTGGGGATCAATCTTTCCGCAATGTGACGATTGAGCTGCTGCAGGATGAAAAAGGGCGGCAGGTTCCATCGCGCTGGCCGCAAGACAGCGGAGAGAAGGCTTTCACGGGAGGCGGCCGGAACAAAATTCTATTTGTGAAAGATGGCGTGCGCGTATCGGACATCACGCTTGACCCCGGCGCGGTCGTTCCCAGCCATCATCATGATGGCCCGTATCTGGTAGTCGCGCTGAGTGATCTTGATTTGCGGAGCGATGTTGAAGGGGTGGGCCCGATACCCGAAAAATTAAAAGCGGGCGACGTCAAGTGGATGACAGGAAACCAGACCCATACGGTTACGAATATTTCCAGGCAAGGAGCGCATTTGGTGACGCTGGAATTCTGAAAATAGCCGTCAGCCATCAGCTAACCGCCGACTGCTTACCCCTACCAACCGCGAACGGCTATCGGCGAATGGCTTACCGCTCAGGCTTTTTATTTCGGTTTGTATCCGCTGCAGGCTAATACTGGCAGGCGCGGGTACTTTGCGAAGCGCGGGTCTTCGAAGGACAGCTCACACAGATAAAAGATAGAGCCGCGATCGGATTCGATTGTGCGGGCATGCTGGCAATTAGTGCATAGTCCTGCTTTCGAATTTCTGGTCGCGCTGTCGTTCGCGGCGGGCATGCCTGTTTCCCCAGTCTATCTGAGTCCTCAAGCTGTGTTGCTTTGACCCCAAAGTGCAGCGCTAACGGTCGAAATTGCGATGGCGAGTTACAATCAGAAACAGGTAAATTGTCATGAAAAACACTGCCATGTACCGTCCTCTTTCCGAAGTTGATCCGCAGATTGCGTCTGCTATTGATAACGAAGCGCGCCGCCAGCATGAAGGGCTGGAGCTGATTGCCTCCGAGAATTTCGTGAGCGAAGCCGTACTGGAGGCCGCCGGATCGGTCTTTACGAACAAGTACGCGGAAGGCTATCCCGGCAAGCGCTACTACGGTGGCTGCGAATTCACCGATGTAGTGGAGGAACTGGCGCGGGAGCGTGTGAAGAAATTATTCGGGGCCGAAAATGCCAATGTGCAACCGCACTCGGGGTCGCAGGCGAACCAGGCGGCGTATGCGGCAATCCTGCAGCCCGGCGACACTATTCTCGGCCTGAACCTGGCCCATGGCGGGCATTTGACGCACGGGCATCACCTGAATTTTTCCGGCAAGACCTACAAGATCGTTCCTTACGGAGTGACGAAGGAAACGGAAACGATCGATTACGACGATCTCGAAAAGATCGCAGAGCGCGAGCATCCCAAGCTGATCATTGGCGGAGGCAGCGCGTATCCGAGAATTATTGATTTTGCGCGCATGAGGCAGATTGCGGATAAGGTCGGAGCGCTTTTCCTCGTCGACATGGCGCACTTCGCGGGATTGGTGGCGGGTGGCGCGCATCCTTCGCCGGTGCCACACGCGCAGATCGTGACTTCGACTACGCATAAAACGCTGCGCGGACCGCGGTCGGGAATGATCTTGAGCAAGCAGGAATTTGCGGCAGCGATCGATAAGACGGTTTTCCCGGGAATGCAGGGCGGGCCGCTGGTTCACATCATGGCGGCCAAGGCCGTGTGCTTTCTCGAAGCGTCGCAACCGAGCTTCAAGGAGTACGCGCGGCAGATTGTGACCAATGCGAAGGTGCTCGCCGAAACCCTTGCGGGGGAAGGGTTCCGCATTATTTCGGGCGGCACCGATACTCACTTGATGCTGGTCGACGTATTCGCAAAAGGCATGTTGGGCAGCGAGGCTGAGAAAGCTTTGGGCGAGGCGGCGATCACGGTCAATAAGAACGCCATTCCATTCGATACCAATCCTCCGATGAAGCCGAGCGGGATTCGGATTGGCACCCCGGCGCTGACAACGCGCGGAATGAAAGAAGGGGAGATGCGCCAGGTCGGACGGTGGATTGCCGAGGCGCTGAACCATCGGACGGACGCGGCGGCGCTGGGGAAGATTCGGAAGCAGGTGCTGGGGCTGGCGGAAGAGTTTCCGCTGTATGCCGAGCGGCGCGCACAGGCACAGGCCGAAGTCCGGGCTTAATTTCCTGTGTCGGTCTGCGATTCCTATGTTTAAATCCTTCTCGTGAAAGTTGCCATCGACATCCGTCGCATGACGGAATTCGGAATTGGCACCTACCTCCGCAATGTCGTGCGGACGCTGGCGCAGTTGGATCGTGACAGCGAATATTGTCTGATTGGGTCGCCGGAAAAGGTCGTGGAGTGCGGTCCGCTTCCGCCAAATTTCAAGACCGTTCCGCTTGCGGCTGCCGACAATACCCTCAAGGGCAATATCGAGTTCCGGGCAATCATCCGCCGGCTGGATTGCGATGTCGTGCATATCCCGAATCTTTACTGGGCGCCGCGCGGCCTTCGGTGTCCGTATGTGCTCACGGTTCACGATTTGCTGGAGCACATGTACGGGTCGCGCAACTTGTCGGCGCTGCGGCGCAGCCTGCATTTTTACCTGACGCGCCGTGTGCTGCGCGGAGCCGCGCGCGTGATGGCTGTTTCACAGTTCACGAAGAACGAAATTCATAAATTGCTGGCCGTTCCCGACGATCACATTGAAGTGGTGTACAACGCGATTGACGAGCGCTTTCTGCATGGTCATGCCAGCCAGGCTGACCGCGAGCTGATTGCGCAACGCTACCAGGTGAATTATCCGTTTCTTCTGTACGCGGGCGCGATTCGTCCGCATAAAAACGTGGTGCGGATCATTGAAGCGTTTTCCGCTCTGAAGAGTGAGTTGGCGAAGGAAGGGCAGTACGGCGATCTAAAGCTGATTATTATTGGCGACGACCTTTCGAGCCATCCGCGATTGCGGCGGACTGTGGTGAGCGGCGGCGTGCAGAACGATGTGCGCTTTCTAGGGTTCGTGCCAATTGAAGTGCTTCGCATTTTCTATGACGAGGCAAAGATTTTTGTGTTTCCATCGCTCTACGAAGGCTTCGGGCTCCCGCCGCTCGAGGCGATGGCACACGGAACGCCGGTGGTAACCTCGAATACTTCGAGTTTGCCGGAGGTGGTCGGCAATGCGGCGCTGCTCGTGAATCCTGAGAACGTATTTGAGATCCAGCGCGCTTTGCAGCGGGCCCTGATGGATGGCGAGGTACGCCAGAAGATGAAACAGCGCGGCTACGAGCAGGCGCAACGATTCTCGTGGATGACTTCGGTATCGAGAATCCTGGAAATTTATCGCGAAGTGGCTGGCGCGCGGGTTGCGAAATCGGTGGCGGCAGATTAGCGACGCGGGCTGGCATAATATCGAAGAAGCTCAAGCGAAAGAATGTCATTAGTCCGGCTAAAAATTGATGTTGCTGGGACCGTGGGTGACGCGGCCTGGCGCGAACTCAAGCAGTTCGATCAGATTCAAAGCGCCGCCTTCGGACCGGCGTTCGGAAGCGGGCCCGCGTGTCATCACCCGGCCAGCGCGCCTCACGCGAAGGGTGAATGGATCGGCGCTGAAATCGTGCTGCAGACGCCGCTTCTGGCGCAGTACGCCGTCTCCCATTACTTGGAGCAGGAACGCGTGCTGGATGCCGACGTCGTTGAATAGCCGGCTGCCCGTGCGAACTCCCGCCGCCGAACTTCAGTATGATGAAACGTCCCGAATGAGATTCCCGATCCGTCAAGGAAGAAGCAATGCCAACTGAGACAGCGAGCCGGCCGAGTCGCGCGCTTGCGGATTGGCGGATCTCTGCGCTGGTGCTGATTGCGTTGTGGCTCACGATTTATGTTGTCGGGCTAGGCCACCCTGGATTGCTCGACGATGCCGACACGGTGCATGCCGAGGCCGCGCGCGAAATGATGCAACGCCATGACTGGGTCACGCTCTATGTGAACGGCATACGGTATCTGGAAAAAGCTCCGCTGATGTATTGGAGCGTGGCGGCCAGTTACACGGTGTTTGGCATTAGCGAATGGAGCACGCGGTTGCCGCTGATGATTGGTGTGCTCGCGATGATACTCGCGACGTACGGGTTGGGGCGGTGGGCCTTCGGCAACGACGGAGGAATCAAATCGGCGCTAGTGCTGGCGACGGCGCTTGGTCCTTTTTTGTTCACTCGGTTTTTGATTCCCGACGTGCTGGTTGGACTTTGGCTGACGCTGACGTACTGGCTGTTTCTCGAGTCGCTTGAGCAGCCAAAACCTTCGCGCGCAATTTGTTGGGGACTCGCCGCCGTGTGCGCGCTGAACGTCCTGACCAAAGGGCTGATTGGACTGGTCTTCCCGGGTGCCATCGGGCTTTACCTGCTGCTGACGGGAAATCTGCGTCACCTGCTCAAATTACGCCTGCTTTCGAGCAGCCTGGTTTTTCTTGCGATCGCGGCACCGTGGCACATCCTGGCGGAAATGCGCAATCCGGCGCAGGGCCATGTGCGCGGGTTTCTCTGGTTCTATTTTGTCAACGAACACTTCCTGCGATTCCTGAACAAACGCGTTCCGCGTGATTACGACACGGTTCCCCTCCTGCTTTTCTGGGCGCTGCTGGTTTTGTGGCTGATTCCGTGGACGGTGTTTCTCCCGCAATCGTTGCTGGAGGTGCCGCGGCGCTGGCGTGAGTTCCGTTCGCAGATGACGCGGCGGCAACGCGCCTACCTGCTGTTCTTCTTGTGGAATGTGGTGATTGTTGGTTTCTTCAGCTTCTCGACGCGGCAGGAGTATTACACAATCCCCGCCATACCGGGAATGGCGTTGCTGGTTGGAGGGTGGCTCCAGCGCGAGAGCGCGTCACCCGCGGGCAGCCGCGAACGGCGGGCTGGTCGAATCTCCTCGATGGTCTTGCTGGTCGTGGGTGTTGTCATCGCGGCGGCCGGGTTTGCGCTGTTATTTTTCTCGAAGACACCTGCGCCGGGAACCGATCTTTCGGATCTGCTTAGGAAGAATCCGCAAGATTACGCGCTCTCATTCGGACACTTTCTTGATCTGACTCCGCAAGCGATGGGAGCGTTCCGCTTCCCTCTACTCCTCTTCTCGGCGGCATTTTTAGTAGGTTCGCTTGCGAATTGGATGTTCCGCCGTGCGGGACGGCCTAATGCGGGCAATGGTGCGCTGGTCCTGATGATGGTAGTGGTTCTGGCGTGCGTGCGGATTGCCTTCGGAATATTCTCGCCCATTATTTCGTCCAAAGACCTGGCGATGGCAATTCGAGCGCAATACCAGCCGGGTGACCAAGTGGTGGCGACGGGACTGTACGAAAACGCTTCCACTCTGAATTTCTATGGTGGATTTCCGCTGCGCAGTTTACACACGCCCGGCGGAAACATGTGGTATGGGGCACAGTTCCCCGACGCGCCGCGAGTCTGGGAGACGCAGGCTTCGTTTGCAGAGATGTGGAGCGGCACGCGTCGGGTTTTTCTCTGGACCGATCAGGAAGATCCGCCGGTTCTCCGCGGATTGAAGAGTTATGTAATTGCCACGCGGGGCGGGAAGACGATTTATTCCAACGCGCCGAATGCGCGGTAGATCTGATTCACCACAGAGACACAGAGGAATCTTTTGACTGGGGATTCTTTGTTTCCCGCTAGCGTTTCTGCGGGATTGGCTTCAGGCGGCCCTCTTCCAAATGGAAATCCTCGCCTCGCCAGTGAATGCGGTTGCCCATTAAGCCCCCAGCCCAGATGAATGGAGCGATCAGATCCCGCAACGGCAGAAGAAAAATATTTCTAACAGCGGCACGGTCGCCGAGCACCGTGAGAGCGGTGCCGAGGCCGACTGCTAAGCGCGCAACTATTGTGACGGTGAATAATATCCAGGCCCAAGTTGCCCCGGAAGACGCTACCAGCGCGGCGAGTGCCCAGGGGACGCCAAAAGTAAATATGAGCCCCACGTAGCCCCAACGGCGAGCGTCCCGAATGGTTCGCGACCAGCGCAACTGATGTTGCCAGAACTGTCGCAGCGTGTAAGGCGGCAGAAATGTGGAGACGGTCGCGGCGCTGAGTTCGACTCGCTTTCCATTGGCCGACAGACGGCGGCCGAGTTCGTAGTCGTCGGCGAGATAATCCACGAAAGCTTCGAAGCCTCCAATGGAAGCAAGGTCGCGGCGGCGAAAAGCCAACGTGGAGCCCAGTCCGAAGTGCAATCCTTTTTCGAGGAATCTTGCGGTTAATACGCCGGGCGCGAAGTCGGTGCTGATGCTGAGAGCTTCAAGTCGCGAGCCGAGCGTTTGCGCAGGTTCCGCGCGATAAAGGCAGGTTACGAGCCCAACACTTTGGTCGCCGAGCGGCGCGACGACTTGCTCCAGGTAATCGGGCGACACGCGAATGTCGCTGTCGTTCACCAGCAAAAGTTCATAACTCGCGTGAGGCAACATCTGTGCCAGATTGCTTACTTTGATATTCGTTCCCAGAACGCGATCGCAGACGGTCAGTTTGATGGTGCGCGCAGGAAAGTTTGCCTGGAGTTTGCGCACGACATCGCAGGCGGGATCATTCGCGTCACTGACGCCGAAGATGATTTCGAATTGCCCATAGTCTTGTTCGCAATGGCTGGAAAAGCTCTGCCAGATTTCCGGATCGACGCCCTTGAGTGGTTTGAGAATCGAGACGGGCGGAGGGATGCTGGCGGGCCTTCGGGTGTTTTGCTTGCGGAAACTCAAGATTCCGCAGGCAGCGAGGAAGTAGAACGATAACGAGGCGAGCGTTCCCAGCGCGGTGAGCGTTTCCAGCAGCGTTCGTGCCGTTAGGTGCATCCGGATAATTTTCTTTCGCCCCGCTGGGGCTTGTGTCTGTCGCGACCGTACCCACGGCTTGCGCCGTGGGCTGTAATCTTACGCCGCTCCGCGGCATGCGTCTCAATCATAGCGGCTATGAGTTTCGGATGTGAATTTGAGATGCGCCGTGAGTGGATTCCGAATTTGATCCGATAAAGTCGGTTACAAGATTGAGAAGCCTTGTGAAGCTTGAGGTCGGACCTGATTCACGTGTCGGCTATTCGTAACGCAGAGATTCGATTGGGTCGAGATTCGCAGCTTTCCATGCGGGATAGATGCCGAAGAGCAGTCCTTCCGCGGCGGCAGAGAGGAAGCCGAAGCTGGCCCAGAAAATTGACATGGTTGCGGGCAGCGAATCCCATACCAGGCGGATGGTGTAGGTGATGATTGCGCCGAGGAGCACACCCAACACGCCTCCGATCGCGGTAAGCGTGATCGCCTCGAGCGTGAATTGAAGAAGGATGTCGCCTCGGCGCGCCCCCATCGCTTTGCGCACTCCGATCTCGCGCGTGCGTTCGGTCACGGAGACTAGCATGATGTTCATCACGCCCACGCCGCCCACGATCAGTGCGACGCTGGAAACGGCGAACATGAAAATGAAAATCGCGCCGGAGATCTGGCCCCAGACATCGGAGAGCGAATCCTGCGTGAAGACGGAAAAATTATCCGGCTTGTCGGGAGGCACGCGCCTGCGGCGCCGCAGCAGTTCGCGCATCTCGTCCACGGCCTTGGGCATATCGACGTGCGAAGTTGCTTTCACGCTGATGAAATGCTGTTTGAGTTCGGGATGCAGCTTTCGCAGCGTGGCCAGCGGGAAATAGACTTTGTTATCGTCGGGATTCTTGCCGCCGCCGAATGCGCTCTTAACTTTGTTGACCTCTCCGATTACTTCGAAGAGCTGCCCTTCGATATTAATTTCCTTGCCAAGAGGATCGGAAGTGCCGAAGAGTTCGTCGACGGTGTCCGCGCCGAGGATGATGACGGAGGCGCGGCGCTCGTCATCGACCTCGCTGAACCAGCGGCCCGACTTCAGATCGAGGTCGAAAACATCTTTCGCCGACGCGGTGTCGCCCTCGAGAATCGTCTGCTTCGCCTTGCGGTCACCGTACTTGACCGTGAATGTTCCAGTACCAAACTGCGGCTCGACGTAGCGAACACCGGCGGTGACGGCCTTCACATGAGGAAGGTCTTTCATGGCCTCGGCATCGTCGAAGGTCAATTCCTTGCGGGTACGCAATTCTTCGGTCGGACGTCCGAACGTAATTGGCATGTGGAAGGCGAAGACGATATTGGAGCCCATGCTGCTGATCATGCCACTGACGTTGTCATTCAATCCCCGCACGATCGACGAGATGCCAATTACGACAGCGACACCGATGACGATGCCGAGCACCGTCAGCCCGGACCGCATCTTGTTGCCGCGGAGGGTGTCGAGCGCCATCGTGATAATTTCGCCGAATTCGCTTCTGCCGACCATTTCAGTTCAAAGCCTTTTCATCGCCGAGACGCAGGGGCGCCGAGAAAATCTCTGTTTAAGTTTCAAATCGTAATGCCGCGATCGGATCAAGCATGGCTGCTTTGCGTGCCGGGTACACGCCGAAGAAAACGCCAATGCTCAGGGCCACAATGAGGCCTGCCCAGATAGACCACGTCGGAACTGCCGAGGGCATGCCGACAAGCAGAGTAACGGTTTTTGCAATCGTAATTCCGAGAACAACGCCAATTGCGCCGCCGAGGAGGCTAAGCATGCAGGCCTCAACCAGAAACTGATTCAGCACATCCGCCCGCCGCGCGCCCATTGCTTTTCGAACCCCGATTTCCCGGGTGCGTTCGGTCACCGATACCAGCATGATGTTCATGATCACGATGCCGCCAACAATCAGCGCAATTGCGGCGATGCCGATCATGGCGACAAAAAATGTTCCGGTCAGGTTCGACCAGATGCTCAGCAGGCTGCTGTTATTCTCCATGTCGAACGAATCGGCACCACCAGCCGGGTCATGCCGACGTGCTCGAACGATCACGCGGGCCTCATCCATGGCAGCCTCCAGCGTGGGACCGGTTCCGACCGCTTTGGCCGAGATGCGCATGTTGGAGTTGTAGACGCCATACTGCTTGAACCAGGACGAGAGCGGCATGAATACCCAGTTATCGAGGCTCTGACCAAGCGTGCTTCCCTTTTTCTTGCCGACGCCGATGATGCGGTAGGACCAACCGTCAATGCGAATCTCTTTTCCGAGGGGATCGACGCCGGGCATCAGGTTGTCAACGATGTCGGTGCCCACTACGACGACAGGCGAGTCATTCTCCACGTCCGATTCGTTCAGCATGCGACCGGTGTCGATGTCGGCATCCTGCGTGATCGCCACCGCCGGAGTCATTCCCTGAACGATGGTGTCGTTGAGAGACTGCTCCGCGTATTTCAAATGGCCGCTATTGTTGCGCGCGTAGGCTCCCACGTAGGCGCATAGCTTGCAGCCCTCCTGCACGGCGCGAAAGTCGTCCATGGTCAGGTCTTTACGCTTTTGGCCTTCGATGTAGTGGTCGACGTTGGTGACGGCGGGAGAGACCTTAAAGATGATGAAGACGTCGGCGCCGAGATTGAAAATCTTCTCTCCGACGTAGGCGTTGAGCCCGTTCACGAAGGTCATCACGGCAATCACGGCCCCGACGCCGATGACGACACCGAGCAGAGTGAGCGCGGATCGCAACTTATTCGCCCAAAGAGACAGAAAGGCGATCTTGATGGCTTCGGAGATGTGCATGGAACAGGGCGCTCGGGTACGGGCTCTAAGCTTTTGGGGAGGAAAAAGCTTGCTGAACCCCCGGCCTTGAGTTTAGCAGGACATCGCACGGAGGCGTTCGAAAGTGTAATCACAGGCCGCGACTGTTATGTACGGAAATTATGGCGACCGGACGCCGCTGTCTAGGTTCTGCCAGCCGCCAACCGCATGGAAAACTTCATCGTTATAAGCGTGAGGAGAAGAGCGATAGCGGTCCAGGCGGCTGCGGAATTGAGTTTTCCCTGCATCCCTTGCGTCGCGCTCCATGAGGTGGTCGCAGCTACCTGCGGAGCAGTCGATCCGCCCAGACCGTGGGTGACTGCAAAAACTCCCCCAACGGCCACCAAGGCCATGACGACCAGGGCGAGAGCCAGACCGGGCAAAGCCCGCTTCCATGGGAACGGGATCGGCGGCGGGACTGCGGCCTCGCGCCGGACAGCATCCATGACGCAGGCAACAAAACCGGCGGATGGGAGGATTTCATCCTGACCGGAAAGAATAGGATCGATCTCGGCGTCGTTCATCGTGTTTCCTTCGGGCATCAAGTTCTTCTCAGGCATTACGCCTCCTTCAGCCGCGGTATCGCCAGCGTTTTTGGAAGTTTGCTGCGCAGGATTTCCCGGCCCCGAAACAATCTTGCTTTGACCGTGCCTTCAGGCAGACCGAGGCTGCGCGCCGCGGCGGGAACATCCATTTCGTGAAAATAAAATAACGTCAAAGCTTCGCGATATTTTGATGGCAGGGCCAGGACCGCTCGCCGTACGGCTGCATCACGGTCGTAGTCTTCGAGCCCCCCGTCAGAGGCGCGGGGATCTGCCGGTTCGCGGACGTCATCGATGGACAGCGTCCCAGCCGGAATCCGACGCAGTTCCGAGCGGTAGAGGTTCGTCGCCAGCGCAAAGAGCCATGTGGAGAACACGGCATCCTTGCGCCACTGGCTAAGCGCACGGAATGCGCGGAGGAACGCTTCTTGGGCCATTTCCTCTGCGCGGCCGCGATCGCGGCAGAAACGGTAGGCCAGGTTGATGAGAGGCCCCTGCCAGCGCCTTACGATCTCCTCGAAAGCGGAGACGTCGCCTGCCAGAACCTTTTCCACCGCGCTTTGATCGTCGCTAGGGCTCACTCTGGGGTCCGCCTCAAACACCTTCGCTCAACAGTACGACACACGGCTAACGCCGGCGGTTGCATTATTTAAAAATGGGCCGAGGACGAAAAAAGTGCAACCGGAACCGATGAGCGCCAGTCCTACTCCCCGAAAGCAGAGAACTTCAAGGAGCTGACAATGACATTCGCAGTGGACAGCAATGCCATCGGGGTCGTAGCCGTGGCCATACCCGTCATAGGAAGTATCGCCCTGTTCTCTTTTCTGTCCGTCGCGAGCTGGTCCGATGCGAGGCGCAAGGAGAGGGAAGAGTACTACCGGAACGAGACGCTGAAAAAGATTGCGGAAAGTTCCGGAGAAGGCGCACGGGCGGCGATCGAACTGCTGCGCGAACAGAATAATGTAGTCACAAAACGGCGCATGGAAGGCATGAAGCTGGGCGGATTGATCACAGCCGTGGTCGGCATCGGCGTCATGGTGCTTCTGCATGGGCTAGTGCGCGATGAACCGGTCTATCTGAGCGGGGTCATCCCGCTACTGATTGGGGTGGCGCTGCTGATCTACACATTCGCTCTCGCGCCCAAAGAGCCAGTGTAAGGGTCGCGCATGGATCCGGGCGAAGGGGCTGCTCTAAACCCTGTGCTGTCGCTCATAACCTCTGCACTATAATGAACTGGTTGGCAGCCGGACCGGACGATCGCTGTCGCAAGGCAGAGGAAAGTCCGAACTCCGCAGAGCAGTGTGCCGGATAACGTCCGGGACGGCCGGTTTAAGCTGGTTGGACGGAAAGTGCCACAGAAAACATACCGCCCGGGCCGCAAGGTTCAGGTAAGGGTGAAAAGGTGCGGTAAGAGCGCACCGCCGCGGCAGTAATGCAGCGGGCAGGGCAAACCCCACACGGAGCAAGACCAAATAGGGAGGGAGATCTGCTTCGGCGGATCGCGTGCCGGCTCGGCGCGCCACAACCTCCGGGTAGGTCGCTTGAGCCCCGCAGTAATGCGTGGCCCAGAGGAATGATCGTCCTGTCGCAAGGCAGACAGAATTCGGCTTACAGGTCCGGCTGCCATCTTTCGATCCGCTTTAGATTGCGCGGTCTTTCGACTGCGCTCAGTAGATTGGGTTCTCGGCTACGCTCATGATTTCGGCGGCGGGCTTCCGCTCCGCGCGACAACTTCATTGCCCCAAAAATGAACAACTCCTGGCGTAGAGAGCTTTCTGCAATTATCGACGGGGATCGCAAGATCGTGTATTCCGCTTGGATTGATAAAATTACTGCCGTGAAGACGTTTTCCATTCTGATTTTAATAGGGCTGACAGTGGGTGACGGGCAGTCGGCATTGGCTCTGTGTTCCGCGGCCAGCCATAGCGGACTGGAGACATCGCAGGCAGGTGCAGATTCAAAGAATGGACCAGGTGCGCCTGTGGACGAATCTCTGAAGGCCGCACACCAAAAGCTGGAGCACGGTGATGCCCAGGCTGCGATTGAGATGTTGGAGAAGTTAGCTGCAAGCGCGAACCCTCCGAAGGGCATTCACCACGAATTGGGCATTGCGTACTATCGCGCCGGCAAATTGCAACTCGCCGACAAAGCGTTTGCGGACGCAATCGCCGAAAACCCGGGCGACATGGAATCCGTGCAAATGCGGGGGCTGACTTTCTACCGCCTGGGCAGGCCGTCGGATGCGATCCCGTTCCTTGAACGAGTTCGACAATGGACACCGAACGCGAACGCGGATGCCAACTACGTTCTCGGGCTCTGTTACGTGAACGTGCAGCGCTTCGACGATGCGCGAACGGCATTCGCCGCACAATTCGGCATCGCTCCCAATTCAGGTCCTTCTTATCTGTTGTTGGGAAAGATGCTCATGCAGTTGAATTTTCCGGAAAATGCCGCGGAGGCCGCAAAGAAAGCGATTGAGCTGAGCCCGAATCTTCCGCTGGCGCACTTCCTGATGGGGGAGTACTTCTTGTCCAAGTCAGACGCGGATCAAGCCTTACGGGAGTTCGAAGCAGAGCGGACGATTAATCCAACTGATGGTGCGGTGTATGACCGTTTAGGGGATGTTTACACGCGGCAGGGGAAATTTCAGCAGGCCCAGGAATCTCTCTCGAAAGCGATCGCTCTGGACAAGTCGAGCACCGGGCCGTTTATCCAGATGGGGAAGGTACTATTGCGCAGGGATGATCCTCAGACCTCGCTCTTATATCTGCAACACGCCGAAAAGATGGATCCCGGAAATTATCTGACGCACACGCTCCTGGGACAGGCCTACAAAAGCCTGGGACGAAATGAAGACGCTAAGAGAGAGATCGACATGGCATCTAAGATTCTGGCAGCGGGTGAGCCAAAGTTGCAGCCCGCGCAATAAAAGATCGATCACCACGCCAACAGAAGGAATCCAAGCCAGAAATGAAATTCTGCACAGGCAGACACATCGGAAATAAGGTTGCTGTATTCGTGTTCCTCGGTGTGATGATTTGTGTGAGTTCAAAACGCGTTGTCTCCCAGCAGTCGAACTCTTCGCCGATACATTTTTCCTACCACGCGATTCCGTTCTCGTTGGACAGTTCTGAAACGCCGCAGAAGCACGCTCCTGAAACGATGGCTGGCGGAGTCGCGGTATTCGATTACGATCGCGATGGAAACCCGGATATTTTTTTCACCAACGGTGCAGACATTACCTCATTAAAAAAAGACTCGCCCAAGTACTGGAACCGTCTTTTTCACAACAATGGAGATGGAACATTTACCGATGTAACCGAAAAAGCCGGGCTCAAGGGATCGGGATATGACATTGGCGTCGCCATAGGAGATTACGACAATGACGGGTACGAAGATATTTTTGTGGCGGGAGTGTACCGTAACACTCTTTATCACAATAACGGCGACGGGACATTTACCGATGTGACCGAGAAGGCAGGGCTCAGAAAGGCCGACGAGGAGTTTGGTCCTTTGTGGTCAGTGGGGGCGGCCTGGGTGGATGTTAATAATGATGGGCTGCTCGACCTTTTTGTTGCGAATTATCTGCGATGGGACATCGCAAACGAACCGGACTGCAAATTTAACGGTAAGCCCGAATATTGCCATCCAAAATTTTATAAAGAATCGCCGAGCCAACTTTTTCTGAACAAGGGTGACGGCACTTTTGCGGATGTATCGGCGACCTCTGGCATTCGAGCGCATCCTGGCAAAGCGATGGGCGTGGCAGTCGCCGATTACGATGGCGATGGATTGCCCGATATCTTCGTTGCCAACGACAAGCTTCTCAATTTTCTGTTTCATAACAAGGGGGAAGGCCGATTCGAGGAAGTAGCGTTCGATGCGAATGTCGCGCTGCCGGAGCATGGAAATCTGATCTCCGGGATGGGCGTCGATTTTCGAGACATTAATAATGACGGATACCCGGACATTGTGATCGCTGCGCTGGCGAATGAGACGTTTCCCGTGTTCCTGAACACCGGTAAAGGCACATTCACGGAAGTAACGTCGAGCAGCGGGATGACCGCATTGAGCACTCCGATGTCCGGCTACAGCGTGAACATTGCGGACTTCGATAATGACGGGTGGAAGGATATTTTTGTAAGCCGGGGAGACGTATCGTCGCCGAACATGAGCAGCCGCCTTCAGGTTAGCCAACCGAATACGGTCTTCCGCAATGTGGGGAACGCGAAGTGGCGCGCGCTTACAGAGGAGGCGGGTTTCGCGGC
Organism: uncultured Acidobacteriaceae bacterium; assembly: GCA_963822545.1. Taxonomy (GTDB): domain Bacteria; phylum Acidobacteriota; class Terriglobia; order Terriglobales; family Acidobacteriaceae; genus Acidiflorens. The sequence continues at coordinate 715,632 of CAWGIB010000002.1, read as the reverse complement.
TGTGCCGCGGCAGCGACACCGGGGCGCGGCGGTTGGTGACCTCAACCATGATGGCAAGTTGGATCTGGTGGTGACTGCTCTTAGCGCTCCTGCAGAGATTTGGATGAATGATTCGCCGACCAATAATCACTGGCTGGAGATTGCACTCCAAGGGACGAAGAGCAATCGCGACGGGATTGGCGCCCGAATCAAAGTGACGGCGGGAGCAGTCACGCAATTCAATCACATGACCACGGCTTCGGGATATGCTTCCTCAAGCGCCGGCCCGGTCCATTTCGGGTTAGCCGGGGCCAAGGTTGCAGATGAGGTGGAGATTCGATGGCCTTCGGGCATCGTGCAGACACTTAAGAATGTTGCGGCCGATCGGATTGTAACGGTCAAAGAATCCAAGTAGGAGTGTCACTGCGATTGCGGATTCGTATTTCCTCTGGTCGAATCTTGTGCGGACGTTTGATTGGTCTGCTCATCGGGGCCGTGCTCGCATACCCGGCCGCTGCGGCAGGGCAGATCGTTTCACAATCATCTAGTAATTCAGCGAACAAAAAATCACATCCATCTCAAAGTCAGTCCGCAAAGGCTGCTCGAGTTGAGTCGCCTTCATCCATTAGCTTTCATGATGTAGGAGCCCGAGCGGGACTCACGACAACTCCTCACTCGACGGACGAGCGTAGATATCTTGTCGAAACCATGGGGGGAGGCGGGGTGGGCCTGATCGATTGCAACAACGATGGCAAACTCGACATTGTCGTAGTGAATGACTCCACCATCGACCGATATCTCCGTGGCGGCGACTTAATGGTCACGCTCTACGTTCAGGACGGCAGCTCGCCTTCGGTTCATTTCACCGACCAGACCAGCAAAGCTGGACTCACGACCCGGGGTTGGGGCATGGGAGTTGCGATCGGAGACTACGACAATGATGGACTGCCAGACCTGTATGTGACCGGGCTATCGGTCACAATGTGCTTTATCACAACTTGGGAGGGTGCCGGTTCGAGGACGTCACTCAGAAAGCGGGGGTTGCCGGCAGCGGTTTCAGCACAGGCGCAGCGTGGGCCGACTATGACCGTGACGGAAATCTCGATCTCTTTGTGGCCCGCTACGTACATACAGATCTTCACCATCTGCCGGCGCCGGACCCTCATGCACAGGGATACCGGTCCGTGATCCTCGAGATGCCTGGAGAGATGGAAGGCGAGACTGACATGCTATTCCACAATCGAGGCGACGGCACATTTGAAGAAGTATCCGTAAAGGCCGGCGTGAGTAATCCGCGAAAACTGCATGGAATGGGGGTCGTGTGGGGCGATTATGACAACGATCACTGGCCTGACCTTTTCGTGACGAACGATTCGGGACCAAATCTTCTGTTTCATAACCTGCATGATGGCACTTTTGAGGAAGTCGGAATTCTGTCAGGGACAGCGCTCGGGCCGCATGGCGAAGTCTTCGGCAATATGGCGGCAGACTTTGGCGACTTTGATCGTGATGGCAAGCTTGATCTGCTAACCACACGCTACAGCCGGCAACCAGCGAGTCTGTATTGGAACAATGGAACGGATTTCACAGACGTGGCCTCTCAGGCGAAGCTTGCGCAGCCGACAACCGCACCCATCAAATGGGGAACCGGATTCGGAGACTTTGACAACGACGGGTGGCCTGACATCCTGATTGCGAATGGCAACTTCTCGTCGCTGATGGACCGGCTAGAAAACGAGAGCAAATACCGCGAGCCGGTACAGCTGTTTCGCAACCAAGGCGATCGGACATTTTTCGATGTGTCGGAGAGTTCGGGACTGAACCACGGACCTCTCGAATCGAGGCGCGGTACCGCCTTTGGAGATGTGAATAACGACGGCAACCTTGATGTAGTCATCTTCAACGCAGGCAAGCCGCCGTCTCTGTTCATCAACGAAACTCACAATTCAAACCACCGAGTTTTATTTCGTTTAGCTGGGACAAAGAGCAATCGATCGGGAATCGGGGCTCGGGTGACTATTTCCACGCCAAAGATGACGCAAATTGACGAGGTACGGGGTGGGGGAAGCTACAATTCGACGAACGACCTCCGGTTGCACTTCGGCTTGGGAGACGCGCCGACGATTGGCAAAGTTGAAGTTACATGGCCCAGCGGCATCAACCAGGAGTTCCGTGATGTCGCCGGGGACGCAATTTACGAAATCGATGAATCCAAGGGAATCAGGAAAATTCGTTCCCTGCCGGCACCGGGAAAATGAGAGTTGAACGCTCGACTACCAAGAGAGCGTGACGGTCTTTTCTACATATCCACTGCCTGCTGGAAACTGAACGCGAATCTGACTTGATTTTTCCAACAGTTCTCCTCCGTCGATTCGCGGACGAATCTTAGGATCGTTTAAACGAAGGAATAATGTTTGTTGAGTGTTCGCAGGCGCCGCCAATCGCAGGTGCAAGGACCGCGCAGAGCCCTCCTGATCAAGGACTTTCAGTTGTGCGGTAACGGCTCCCGGATAAGGCAACCCGTGTCCAATACCAACCTCTGCGGCTGGCAGAGGAATGAGCAGAACTCCATTCTTGGTCGCTGCGTTCGGAGTTCGCGATTGTAGTTTGATGGACTGTGAGCCGTCGCCGGTTAGATGGGCGGATAACATCGGCCCATTTCTTCTCAATTCAAGACCAACATGCGATTGCCCAAAAGGCACGTTGTGCAGCGTCGCTTCGTTCCAGTTAGCGGGTAGGCTCGGAGTAACTGTGAGCGTGTTGGTGGACGAGTCCCATTCCAATCCAAATAATCCGCGCACGGCCGGAGTTACAACCATGGCAGAAGACCATAGCTGATGAGAGGTACTGCGACCGAGCCATCGATAAAACTCTCCCGAGAGCAGTTCTGTTACGGCGCCGGGATCCTGGGCCCAGGTTAGGTCGGCGTTTTGCATCAAGTGGGCAAAGCCACTGAGCGCTCTCCCGTTGCGATATTCCGAAAGTGCCACCCAGCCTGTAAACAAGGGCCAAACTGTGCCTTGGTGGTAGCTGATCGGGTCGTAAAAGCTCACGCTGGGGCTCAGGTCGCGAGTTCCCCAGTCAGTTGAAAACTCCGTCGAAGCCCACCGATTCAGCATTTCGCTGGAATGCTGCAAGTTGAAGCTACCGTCCCAAGCGGCGACCGCCGGATAGATGGTTGGAGACGTGTCGAGGGTACCGTCCGCATCGCGGCTGAAGGCATAGAAGGATTGGCCTGCGGGAAGATATTCTTTTTCAATTTGCTGGGCAATATGATCGGCGCGCGCGGTTGCCTCTTGCGCAACATCGGGATGTCCTGTGGCCTTCGCGATGTTGGCAAAACCTCGACTGGCCTGTTGATCGAGAGCGGCGAGGTAGATTTCCTGATGCGGCATGCCGGGTGGCCAGGATTCGACCCATCCTGAGCCGGCAATATTTTCGTAAATTCCGTCGCCGTCCGAGTCGTGGGAGAGTTCAAAGTGCCAGGCTTTTTCGAGGCCCTCCCAATGGGTTCTGAGGAATGCTGTATCGCCGCTGATCTTAAGATAGTCATTGGCGGCCATGAGTAAGAGAGGAGTTGCGTCGGAGGAAGCTAATTCGTATGGGAGGCTCTTCCAATCGACAATTCCAGCAGTCTGCGACCATTCGTGGATGATCTGCCCCTCTGGCGTTTGACGGCGTAGTAAAAACTCAAGTTGGTCTCGCGTCATCTGGAAGTCGCCGTAGGAGTTCACGGCGTAGAGTGTCCACAAGGAATCGCGGCCGAAAAACCAGCCAAATCCAGGTCTCGCAGAATCTCCAGATCCGTCAAAACCAGCGACCAGCGCGGTTTCCTGATGGCCGGGGGTAACCTGCACTTTTAATTGATCGATCGCAACCTCAGCCCACCTAAATGCCTCGTCGAATTGCCGGTCGGGAGTTTCGACTGCAAGGCGCTCGGAAAGGAATTTGTTGTAGTAAGCCGCATTTTCCTCGAACAACGATTGAAAGGAACGTCCGAGGTTGGTCAAGGCCGCTGCCAGGGATGCGCTATTTGCTTGGGCAGCGGTGTCGGCGGTCGTAAGCAGCAAGGGGAAGAGTTTGTTCGCATCACGCGCCGGATCGAAATGTAAAACGAATTGTGCCGGATAGGTCTTAGCCCGCTCCTGATAGGGAGGCACGATGCCGGGCTCGGCTCCGGGGATTTCAAGCGCTGCTGCCTGATCCGGGAAACTCTGGTGTAACACATAAAAACCGCCCCACGGAGTTTTCACCCATTCGGCGGACGAGTAATCGTCCGATGATGCGGGCCACATGCGCTTCATCTCAGGAGTAAAGTCAATCGTGAGCGTCATGGGACGAATAGCTTCGATTTGAAAGAACGCAAGAACGCCTGACCCTTCCGGGGCATGATGAGGCGCGAAAAGCACTTCCCGGATCGTAAAGTTTGCGTGCGCAAAAGTAATCGTGGTGTGATCGGGATGGGTTTCGACCATGGCGGCGTACTCGTTGACGTCGATGGGAACGGAGTAGTTCTGCATTTCGGCCGTCATGTGGAGATGGCTGAAGACCTTCCAAGGGAAGATCCAACCTTCACAGATGCCGTTTTGCTGTCCGAGAAGGGCACCGCGCGGACCTACCACGGTGAAGGGTTTCGTAGGCACGGCCTCATTGACGATCTTGAGCGGCACCTTGCTTTCAAAGGAGAACGTCGGAAGGGCGGGAGGTTCGTCCGCCGCCTGACCGAACGACTGCAACGGGATGCTGCAGCGCGAGGATCAGAAGCAAGGCCGTTGCCTGGATGCGATTCATTCATTCTCCTTGTATATCGGCCGACGGATTAAGGGCGGGAGAGATCTGCGGGACGAGCTGCTGCGGCCACTTGAGTCCTTTTGTCAGGCGGCAGTGCATCCAAAAGCTCGATGAACGCGGCATTCGTCCAGCCGAACCCGACGACATTGGCGGCGTATCCAGCCTTCACGTTTGTCTCTGAAGATCGGGTCACCACATTGTACTTTTCGCGGATCGTCTTATCGCGTTCGAAGTTCTCGAGCACGGTCGAAAGAAACTCCGTGGCAACCCGGTCGGCCTCGTCGCGGTGACCGTAGCGCCGCATGCCCTCGATCGCGAGCAATTGCAGTGGAGCCCATCCAAACGGGTAATCCCACTGCCCTTGCGACTCCTGCACACTGGTCGCAAGGCCGCCGGGCCTCTCGAATATCGCCAAGTTGCTGACTACGGCACGGGCTTGGGCATCAGTCGCGACTCCCGCCCACAGTGGGTAGAAAGTGGTCGCGTAACGATAAGTAGAGCGTTCCGCAGTTTCGAAATTGTAATCAAAAAACAAACCCCGTTCCCCATCCCAAAGATATTTCTGCATCGACTGCCGCCTGGCATCCGCCAACCTTTGCCAGATGGCGACATCGTCTTGTCTTCCAAGCAGCCTGCCCATCTCTTCCAAGTCCCGCTCAGTCTTGTAAAGAAGACTATTCAAGCAAACCGGTGCGTAGTGGTGAGACGCCGCGCCATAAGGACCAAATCGGAAGGAGATATCGAATCCGGACTCGCGCATAGAACGGTCGCCCTTGTAGTAATCCGCCTTCAATTTGATCAAATGAGGAGGCTCGCAATCTCGCGGGTCCTTTCCTGAACACACCTCCACAGAATAATCCGCCCCCGAAGATGTTCCCGTGGACAATTGCGCACCGTCTGAAATATAGGGAGGCTGACTGGGATGAATTAAGAAATAGGAAGCGACCTGGCGGTAAAGGTCTTTTTCGTCCTGCAGGCTTTCGGGGGCAGGGCCTTCTCCAAAGTCATAATAGCGAGAAAGGCCGGTGCTTCCTGCGAGGTGGGGTGATCGAGTCCACATCGCGTGATCTCGTTTTACATAGTCGTACGCGTTTTCCAGCCATCGCCGGTCGTCCTTACCTGTGGCGGCTTGCGCCTGATGCACAGCCATAACCATGGAGCTCAGAAAAGGGGGTTGCGATCGCGTAAGGTAATAGGTGCGGTTGGCGTTTAGCACTGCACCATAATGTTCAATTTCAAAGAAGAAGTTCTCTACCATGCCGCGAGCGAGTTCTACTCGGCCATCTCGTAACAACCCGCGGATGATGAAGTAACTATCCCAGCCGTACATTTCATTAAAACGGCCGCCGGGCACGACATACTTATTCTCTAGATACAACAAGCCGGGCGGCTGGATAGACTCGACATCCGTGGTGCCCGGGCTTCTGATAATCGTCGGCAGATGGGCAATCGTCACCTTGCAGTCATGTCGTAACTGACCCAACTCCGGAGGCTCAGGTAAGTCGGCGGGAAGATACAGGACGGGCGCAACTGACAGTTTACTGTCAGCGACAGCGCCGCAGAGATTTGTTGAGCGGGTCAACGAGTCCCAACCGGAGTGAATGTAGTTAAGAATGTCGTCAAGGTGGGCGTTGCTGGTGGCGTGTTGACTTTGGGATAGAGACGGAGCGGCACACAGCAAAACGAGCCATAACGCGACGCACAGCGACGGACGGCAAAAGTCAATGAAGCGGCGCGTGCGTGCTGGCCAGGATTCCTGCATGCCAACCTCCTTGGTTACGATAGCAAGAATCCAAGCCGAGCCGAGTCCACTTACGACGCCTCATTCCCAAGCGGGGATAATCTCACTGCAGATTGGTTCCTCCCTCTAAAATTCAAACCGTACTGAGAACTGCAGTCGACGCATGGACGTTCCATCCTGGGATCCGATCGTACTGGTAATCAGACCCGATGTGCCTCCGCAATCGACGCAACTGTTGGGCTGTCCGAGGTTCGCCTTGTTGAAGAGATTGAATGCATCAGCGCGGAATGATGCCGCCATGCCCTCGCGGATCGGAAACTTCTTAGCCACGGAAAGATCCGTATTGACCAGTCCGGGACCGTACAGCGAGTCACGATAGATATTCCCGAACGTGCCAGCGGCGGGTCGAACGTACGGACCGAAAGATGTCGGACACGGTCCCGCAGATCCGCCCGGCCCGCAATTGTTACCGCCAAGTACGTAGGGTGAAGGCGTAAAGTACGGAACATTCGGTCCCAGATTGGGGTCGAAGTTAAACTTGCCGGCGCCCAGATGGAAATCCGAGCCATTGCCGTTAGGCCGGCAGATGCCAAGATCGTTGTCTGAGCTGCAGGACTGGTAACCAGGAGTGTAGGGCAGGCCGCCTTCTACGGTCAAAGTGCCGTTGAGTGCAAACCCGCCGATCAAGTAATCAACAGCACGCGACGAATTGCCGCCAAACGATTTGCCTTTGCCGAATGGCAGATCCCAGTTACCGGCTAAGACGAATGCCTGAGGACGGTTGTAGTAACTCGCTCCGTAGCCAACCCTCTTGTCAATCGCGAAATAGTAAGACTCGTGTGACATGGCGCGGGACCAGGTGTAGTGAGACAGGAACTGGACGCCATGGCTGAATCGTTTTTCCAATTTGACCTGGAGAGCGTTGTAGCTACTGGTCGCCTGGTTGGCGTTGTAGCGTAGACTCTGGGTCCATCCGAAAGGATGGCCATAAGTTACGCCGAAGAGCGATTGCGCCAGACCGTTGTTGTAAGGTTGGCGATCGTTATATGTATACGGCTGCCCGGTCAAGGGATTGATTACGCCGAAGCCGTTAAGCGTCGCCTGGTTGGGATCAAACTGGTTCGACGAATCGAACATGTTGTGAATGCCATGGCTTCCGACATAGGCGATCTGGAGGGCCAGGCTCTTCGTGATTTCCTGCTGGATGGCAAGATTCCATGCGTCCAGAGTGGGCAATCGCACTTCCTGGGGACGAGTGGGAACCCCAACGCCGTTTGGAAGTGGGAACTGACCGTTGGAAGGTATTGGGGCAAATGTGAACGAGGGTGGCCCATTGGTTAGAGTGACCGGAGTGACCCCATCGGGGTAAAACGATGTCACGTAGGGACTGGCAGGATTCAAGTTTTGTGAAACCTGAATCGGGTAGGTGAAGGAAAGCACTTCGCCAAATGTGTTCCCGGACCAGCCTTGGCCGTAGACGCGTCCATAGCCTGTTCGAACAACGGTGTTCGGCCGAGCCTGCCATGCGATTCCGACGCGTGGTGCAAATTTGGTCCAGCTCATCTTCACATTCAGGGAGTCGTTGTACGGTCCGTAGCCCGCGATATCCACGTTGCCTGTATCCAGGTTCAGCAGGCCGCCTTGACCTTTTCCGTCCGCTGCTTCGGGGAAGTACCATTCCCAGCGCAATCCGTAGCTCAGTGTCACGTTGTTGGTAACTCGCCACTGGTCCTGGCCGTAATAAAAAGCACGCCACTGATGGCTGGCTGCGCTGGTATTTGCAGTCTGAGTGCGCTGGAAGGCGCCTACATCGCCAAGGAGGAGCGTAGCAATAGCTTCTCCCGGGGAACTATTCGCTCCGCTGGCACCGGTGATGGTGGAGGGGAAGTGGAAGTTGCCGGAACGGAAGTTGTTGTTGTCCAAGCCGACCGCATATTCGGTAGCGCGACGAATATCGACGCCGAACTTGATATTGTGACGGCCGACGCTGTGCGACCAGTTGTTGTTGATTTGATAGGAATTCTCGTTTTGAAGGAAGGGAGCCGTATTGACTCCATACTGGGCAAATGTGCCGCCTGAGGATTGGTCAAGCGTAAATGCAGGCAAACCTCCGTTCAGCGCGATGTCTCCGGTATTCACGCCCGGAATGCCCAAATTCGCTCCCAGCGGTTGGTTGTATCCCGGCTCGAGTTCGTTGAAGTGGAACCGGAACCAGCCGAAACGGAAGTCGGTAAGCCACTTTGGGGAAAGGGTGTAGTCGCCGCCTACCGTGAGACTGTGGTCTTGACTGGTATCGGTGCCGGCAAATCCGTTGGTGCCGAAGCCGGAGCCACCGGCCGCTCCAAATACGGAACCGCCGTTCAGCGACGAATTGAAGAACGTATAGCGACCCATCAAGTGCAATTTGTCGGAAAACTGATTATCGATTCGGACGTCAAACTGATTGTTGTGGAAGGATCCGGTCCCGGAAGCGGCGTAATTGTTGAACAGTTGATTGGCAGAACCGGTATTCGGGGCAGGGATGAGCGTCAGCAAGTTAATTGCCGGAGCTGAGAGTCGGTCTCCCGGGATCTGATTGTTAACAAACGCATTTCGCCCATTGCCAGATGCGTCGCCGGTATTGGGATCGTACAGTTGAACGTTAACGTTGTTATTGTTGTTCCCCGCGAGATATTCACTGAGATCGCAGTTCAAAGCCGGGTTGCCGACCGCGGCAATGCAGGTGTTGCGCTGCAGTAGCAGTCGGAACGTTAAATATTCCCGACACTCCGCTCTTTTCGCGCAGGCCCTGGTAATCGCCGAAGAAGAACAGCTTGTTCTTGATGATTGCTCCACCGAGCGATCCGCCGAATTGATTGTGATCGTTGGTGGGAATGTACTTTCCAGTGACCGGATTGCGCTGGAATTGGGAGAATGGATCGCTCGCCTGTAACGCCTGGGACCGCCAGAATTCAAATGCTGATCCGTGGAGGTTGTTGCTGCCCGACTTTGTCTGAGCGGTAACCAATCCGGCCACAGCCTTGCCGAACTCTGCGTCGTAGTTTTGGGAAGTGACCTTCATTTCCGAGACGGCATCGAGATTCGGATTGATCACGGCGATGCCGATGACGGGATCCTGGTTATCTGTGCCATCGAGTTCATAACCGGTAGCGAAGGGGAGTTGCCCATTGACTTCAATCTGCTGGCTGCGCTGCGGGTTCTGCGATTCGTCAACGCCCCAACCGATATAGGTTGTCCCCGGCGTCAGTAATTCGAAGGCTGTGAAGTTTCGATTGAGGTTCGGGAGGGTTTCGACGGCGCGCTCGTTGAGAATGGTGTTTACGTCCGTATGCTCAGTCTGGAGCAAAGGAGCCTCTGCGGATACATTCACTTCGTTGCTTACCGAACCAATGGCCAGGTTGAAGTCGACCTTTGGGGCTGTGTCGGCATAAACCACGACGCCCTCGGTCTTGGTCTTTCCGAAACCGGATGCCTCGGCCGTAACGGTATAGGTGTCCGGGATCAGGTGCTGAACCCGGTAGTCGCCGTTTGCGTCGCTCTGGACGCTGACTGATGTCCCCTTAGTAACATCGGAGACGGTCACGGTCGCGTTCGGAACGACGGCGCCGCTCGAGTCTGTGACAGTTCCAAAAATGGACCCGTATACGGCCTGCGCCGACGCGGGGTGGCCACTGGCCAGGAAGCACACGACGAACAGAGCGAATGCTGTCCAGGAACACATCTGATTCACCAGCAAAACGTTGGAAGGTCGAGTCCACTCACAAGTCACCCTGTTCACGCTCATATTGCTTCTCCCGGTGGATCATTGGTCAGGTTGTGCTTTGGCGTAGTTGATCGATCTGGAGCTGGAGCACCTATTCGCTATGAAAAATGGAAGTCTAGGGTGGAAAGCGTTGGGGGCTTTGTTGCGCCCGCATTATCAGGAGGAGTAGCATCAAAACTGTTTCCGTTGTCGAGGCGGAATGCATCAAACGCTGTGGCAGTCCGCAACGTCGGATGCTCTGCCTAGTTGATTTCGGTTAGAAGTATCAGTTGGTCAGTTACACGTCACAGCAGTACTCATTGAAGAGGATGTTCCGCCTTATCTCAGAGATAGGCGCGGTCGTCGTTGCGAATGTTACATGGCTGTCACACAACTCCAGCCCGAGCTCAAGGATTTATACGTTAGCCAGATTGAGAAGATTGCCCACAGTCATAGTCTTCGTAAGGCCGAATCGCTTTGCAAACTTCTTCGATATCTGGCGGACTACGCGATCACGCATCCCGGCGTCGCGCTGAAGGAATATCAAATTGCGACCGAAGTTTTCGGACGACCACAAGATTTTGATCCTCAGGTCGATTCAGCAATTCGAGTGCAGGTGGGGCGGCTGCGCCTAAAGCTTCTCGAGTACTACCATCACGAGGGAGCGGATGATCCCATAGTTGTAGAAATGCCCAACGGGGTTTACGGCCTTAGTTTCCATCACCGGGATTCCGCGAATGCAGCCCGACCTGCGCTGGTTCACGATTCAACGGCAAGTGCCGCTTCCCAAACAGAAACGCCAACAAGACAGAAGTACGGTGTCTCCGCTTGGTTGATCCCGGGACTGGCCATCGCACTGGTAATTGCATTGGCGGCGGTCGCGATGCTCTCCGTTTCGCTCAGTTCGGCGCGGTCCGCGGCAGCTGTACCCGCCCCAAATGTGTTCCCTGTCTTACGAACATTTTGGCATCAGTTCGTATCGACGCCCGATGCGCCCTGGGTAGTCTTCAGCAACGCCGCTTTTGTCGGTCGTCCGGAGACAGGCATGCGCTACCTGAATCCGGCGCATGATTCTGGCGGCCTGATTTTGGATCACTACACGGGAGTGGGCGAGGTCCTCGCGGTCCACGAACTCGACAAAGTTTTCGGTCAACTTAATCATCCCATTGAGGTGAAGCGAGGAAGCCTGTTCACCTTGGATGATGCAAAGAAGAATGACCTTATCTTTGTGGGCTCCCCTGCGGAGAACCTGAGCTTGCTGGATTTTCCCGGCAGCCAGGAATTTATTTTCAAGCGATTGGATTCCAGCCCGCATAAGGGAGACTTGGGCATCGTCAATGTTCACCCGGAGCGCGGCCAACCAACGGTCTTCTACCCTACGGATTCGACTCAGCCCCTTAACGAGGATTACGCGATTGTTGCGCTGCTCCCCGGTCTGAACCCGAACCGGCACGTATTGATCTTGGCCGGCACGACTACGATCGGCACTCAAGCGGCCGTCGAGTTTGTTTGCGCAAAAGAATCGTTGGAGGAGTTGCTTCACCGGCTCGGTGTGCAGCCAGGGAGCGAAGTGAAGCCCTTCGAAGCGCTTTTGCGTGTCAAAGTAACACGTGGGGTTCCACTCGGAGCCGAGTTGGTAGCCGTACGCAGCCGTCAGTAGGATTTACTACGCGAAGAAATTGTGAAACTGCTTTTGCCGCGACGTATTGAGATCTCGCGTGCGCGCAATCGCCTTGCTGAACCGATGATATGATCTGAAATTTGCCGGTGAATTGCGGTTGGCAGACGGTCATGAAAGTTCCCGCACCAATGTCGCGCCGCAAATTCCTCAGGGCTGCGACGGGAGCCGCTGGAGCGGTTTCGTTTCGTAGAATAAACTGTCCTTTCCCAGCTGCCCAAAGCCGTCCCCTTCCATCGCCGTTAGCTGAGTTCGGATACCGCGACGTCACTCTCGACAGTCAGATCCATGAAGCCCAGTTAAAAAATACCCACGATGTATTGATGAGTCTGAGCGAGGACAGTCTGCTAAGGCCCTTCCGTCAAATGGCGGAGCAGTCCGCTCCCGGAGAAGACTTAGGCGGATGGTATAACTACGACCCGAATTACGATTGGCACAAAGATGACGCCGGTTTCGCGCCGGGAGCTACTTTTGGTCAATGGATATCAGCGCTGGCTCGCTATTACGTGATCACGGGCTCCGAAGAAACCAGCGCGAAAGTAAAGCGTCTAAACCGGCTGTACGCGCAAACCATTTCCGAAAAGTTTTATGATAAGAACCGCTTCCCCGCGTACTGTTACGACAAGTTACTGCTGGGGTTGATCGATTCTTATCAATTCATCGGCGACCGGGATGCATTGGACATCCTGGAACGCACGACCAAAGCGGCCTTGCCACATTTGCCTGGAAAAGCGATCGACCGCGAGCTGGAGTGGCGACCGGGTAAAGACCAGTCTTTCCGGTGGGACGAATCGTATACCAATCCCGAGAACCTCTTTCTTGCATACCAGCGAGGAGCGGGCAATCGCTATCGTGAAATTGGAATTCAATATCTGGACGATAAGACATGGTTCGATCCTTTGGCGCGGGGCGAAAACGTGTTGGCAGGGAAACACGCCTACAGCTATGTGAACTCGCTATGCTCTGCGATGCAAGCCTATCTGACATTAGGCAGCGAGAAGCATCTTCGAGCAGCCGTGAACGGCTTTGCCATGCTCGAAGCACAGAGTTTTGCTACCGGGGGTTGGGGGCCAGACGAAATGTTGCGCTCCCCGGATAGCGACGATGTGAAAGGAAGCCTCACTAAGACTCACAACAGTTTTGAAACTCCCTGCGGTTCTTACGCGCACTTCAAGTTGACGCGCTATTTGCTGCGCGTAACTGGCGATTCGCGTTACGGCGACAGCATGGAACGGGTGATGTATAACACCGTACTCGGTGCCAAGCCCATGCAAACCGACGGCCGAGCCTTTTACTACGCCGATTACAATTTCGATGGGCGCAAAGCTTATTCCAACCATCGTTTCCCCTGTTGTTCGGGCACGTTGCCGCAGGTTGCGGCCGACTATCGCATCAACACCTACTTTCGCGACCGGCACGGCATTTTCGTGAATCTCTACGTGCCGTCGAAGCTGCGCTGGGTCGAGGACGGAGCAAAGATTTCGCTGACGCAGAGCGGAGAGTATCCGTTTGAAGATTTGATCTCGATTGCCATCGCAATTTCGCAACCAAGAGCATTTTCAGTGAATCTGCGGATTCCTGAATGGGCGGGGGAATCGCGGATCGAGGTCAATGGAAAGCGTTGGGCCGGTGGCGTGGAACCCGGGACCTTTTTCACAGTTTCCCGTATGTGGGGCGAGGGCGATCGCATCGAACTTCACTTACCACGAAAAATGCGCTTGCAGCCGATTGAATCTAAACATCCGGAGACTGTGGCGCTGTTATCCGGGCCGCTCGTCCTGTTCCCGATTCGCACCGACGTTGCGCTGCCAGCGCTAACCCGGACTGAACTGTTAGCCGCGCGGCAGACAGCGAAGCAGGAGTGGCAGGCAAAGGCTCGATCTGGTTCTCTTCGGTTGCTTCCATATATGGCAATTGATCAGGAAAACTATTCAACATATCTAAATGTAACTTGAGAATGGTGGGCACACTGTCTCATAGAAAACAAAGTACGCGCCTTGGACGCTTGGTCATTTTGCTGGGTGTGCTTGTGGTCTGCTCCTCGCCGGTACCAGCGCAGAACAATGGAACTTCCCTCAATGATCTCGGCCGCCTGGCGTGGAGTACGGACTCAACCGGACCGCGGCGATTTGTTTCCGTCCACGGACGCCGCGCTGCCATTTTTGGTTATTCTCAGCCAACCGGGGGTTCGAGCGAAGGGCTGGAAGTTTGGGCCTATCCGTTACAGCTTGTGCGCTCTTATAGGATCGCTTTCCGCCCACAAGACACGACTACGATAATCGACGGCGAAAGCGTCCTGCGACGAATCATTTATACGCCTTCAGCCATTACACGGATTTATGCCGGGCCGGACTTTGTTGTACGGGAGAAGCTTTTCGTTCCGCTTGATGAGCGTGGAGTGATCATCGAGTACGAAGTCGAGAGTGCCCGGCCACTCGACATCGATGTCCATTTCATCCCGGTTCTGGATCTGATGTGGCCGGCATCGATTGGTGGACAGGAAACGGCTTGGAGTTCGAAGGCTTCTGGCTATGTGCTTTCGGAACTGACGCACCGCTTCGCCGCGGATCATCGAATCGCCGGAGATTGTTGCGCATGATGAGACGCCGAATGTCGGGCAGTATGTGGGAAGAGAAGCGGGAGTTGGATTTACCATCCGTCCCGAAAAAGCCGATCACTCTGCACGTGTGATTATCGCGGCGGCTGACCAGGGAAAAGATGCCGGCGAAGTTGCAAGCCGTTTGGGTCAAAATGAAGCTGCGCTAGAGAAAGCCAGCATTGCCCACTATACGGAATTGATGAGTGACGTGTTGCGCATAGAAACCCCGGAGGCCGACATCAATCGAGCGCTGGACTGGTCCGAAATCGCAGTTGATCAGTCGTGGGTCTGCAATCCTGATTTGGGCTGTGGGATTGTTGCCGGATATGGGCCGTCCCGGAAGGCTCGGCGTCCGCAATACGATTGGTTTTTCGCGGGCGATGGCATGGTTGCCATCCAGGCGCTTCTTGCGTCAGGGCAATATGAGCGAGCACGCCAGGAACTCGACTTCATTCTGAAATTTCAGGATCGTAAGACGGGAATGATCTGGCATGAAATGTCTCAAAGCGCTGCCCTTCTCGATTGGGACAAGTATCCTTACAAGTTCGTGCACGTCGATTTGACGTTCGACTTCCTCAATTCGGTCGCCAGTTACTTGTCCATCACTGCTGACACCGACTTCGTCAAGAGCAACTGGCACCCGATTCAATCGGCGTTTGAGTATTGCACCGGGCTCATTGATTCCCGCGATAGCTTACCTCGCATTCCCAACGGCAAGGAGGGAGGATGGGAACAAGACGCGCTCAGCGATGAATTGGCTCTCTCTGTAAGCTGGGCGGAGGCGGCACACTCCTTTGCGACTCTCGCGCGAGCCAATGGCCTCACGCAAGCGACAGAGAAAGCGGAGATGCAGAGCGCACAAGCAAGGCGGGCAATCGTCCAACGATATTGGGACGACCAAAGCCATGCCTGGATTTCGGCCTACACCCGTTCTGGTAAGCCGGTGGCAGGAAAAGGTCTCGGATCTGTCCGAGTGAATGACACGCCTTTGCTGCCCGAAGAAAAGCTGGAGTCGCTGCTCGACCACGTTGTCTCCGCAGATTTCCAAACCGATTGGGGCACGCGTTCGACCGCGGCAAGCGCGGAAAACTATGATCCGGATTCCTATTCGCGAGGAAGCGTATGGGCAACCCATACCGCTCGTACAGCCCGGGAACTTTGGTCGGGGCATCGTCCCGCCTCGGCTTGGCCTGTGTGGGGCGCGCTCGTGAATTGGAGTTCTTTGGATTCTTTGGGGCACATGCATGAGGTTCTGGCTGGGAATTACTACCATGAAGAAGTTGAGTCAGTGCCAGAGCAGACGTGGTCCTCTGCTGAGTTTCTAACGTCGGCCGTGCGTGGGCTGCTCGGGATTGAAGTTGATGGCGCTTTAAACCGACTGGCGATTGCCCCTCATCTCCCAGTGAATTGGGCTTCGGTGTCCATCCGAAATCTATGGGCAGGAAAGTCGAGGATCTCAGCGAAAATTGTCCAGTCGCCCGGAGAGGTTCGCCTCGAAATGCAAAATGATGGAGCCCCGGTTGAGATAGTGTTCGATCCCGAGATACCGCTCGGGGCAAAGGTGCAGGATGCGCGTTTGGACGGGCGAGCCACGCCGGTGACCGCTGAGCACCATACGCAGGATGAACATGCACGCGCGGACGTCACGTTAGCGCATGGAAGTTCCACGTTGGTGATTCGGTTTACGGGCGGCATATCCATCGTTGCTGATCGACCTCAGCCCATGGTCGGAGAGTCGAGCAATGTGCTGAAAATTACCGGGGTGCACTTGGACGGTGACGCTTATAAGGTGGCCTTCGACTACTTCCCTCGGGAAGAGTCTGGGTTTGAGGTAGGCACGCCCTGGGTTATTAAGGACGCGCGCGGCGGCAGGATTGTAAAAGCCTCACCATCTTTGTATCGAGTCACCATCGAGAACGCGCCGGCACAGAGTAAAGAGATTACGCCCCTTCATGGCCAGGTTGTGCTCAACTTAGATCGCGGGAAATCGGATTAGTGCATGCCGCGTATCTTCAAGTTTTGCGTCATGTTGGTGGGGTTGATGTCGCTTCATGCGGCGGATGCTCAATTATCGGGGACGCTGACGACCGCCGACACCCGGCTTCATTTTGAAGCGGGTGCGAATGCTCCTAAACTTTCCTCGATCCGCAACGCTCTGGACGAATGGAAAAACACCACTGCCGAAACTCTCATCCCAAGCGTAGAAATCCAGGGGGCTTCCCACAGACTGGATTGGAAACTGAACGTTGCCGAGAGTTTTGCCGGTAAAAAGAAAGTTCGCTTCGTCTATGATTCCGCTGCGCCGCGCTTACGTCTCTCTTGGGAATGGCAGGTCCGGTCGGCCCACGGTCCCATCGAGCATTCCGTACAGATTGAAAATAGGGATTCGAGCGAGGTGTGGCTGCCGTTGCAGAACAGCTTCGTTTTCGATTTGCAAGTCAGCTCGCGGGATGCATTCGAGCAATTTTACGTAGAAAAAGGTGCAGACACGCCGTCGGCAGTTGGGACTCACGTGGCAGTTGTCGGCGCTGATTATTCGTGGGAGGGCACGTCAAGCACGTATGCCCAGCCACGTCCCGGCGAGCCGCGAGAAATCATTCCATACTTTCTGGTTGAACGTCCGGAAGGTGCGCGATCCGGATGGTATGTGGGAATTGAATTCAGCGGCCGTACGCACCTCACTCTGGTTCGAAAATCCAATTCACTGCGAGGAGAAGTGGGTCTCAATCCAAATCCCGGCCCGTTTCGCACTCGGCTAAGACCTGGCGAAAGTTTTGAAACTCCGCCGATCTTTCTCGGAGCCACGACTGGCGGGCCCGACCAGACGGCGAATGTGCTGCGCCGGTGGGTTCGAGAAGTTCTCACGAACCCCACCACCTGGCAAGATCCCCACTACCCTCTCACAGTGAACAACAGTTGGGGCGGCGGCATGAATGTTAATGAACAAATTGCCCAGCGTATGATCCGGGATGCCGCTGCATTGGGTTTCGAGATGTTTCATCTGGATGCAGGATGGTTCCGTGGCGTCGGCGACTGGCAGCCGGACCCCACGAAGTTCCCACATGGACTGCAAGCAGTTGCCGATGAGGCGCACGCGAATGGGTTGAAATTCGGCCTGTGGGTTGACTGGACGCAGGCCGGCACCGATACAGCTGTTGGAGCCTTGAACGTTCACGATCCTGAAGTTCAAAGATGGTTGACCAGCCAATTGCCCGCGAATTGGAAGCCCGAAGAATTTAAAGGGCATCCTATCGATCTTGGCGAGCCGGGCGCAAGAACGTGGGCTCTGCGAGAAACGCAGCGCATTGTTGCCGATAATAAACTCGACATGCTGGAGCACGACGGCTACCTGGTCGCCAAGGGATGTGCCTCGCCCGACCATCTCCACGCGCCACCTGATCCTCTCAACGAGTCCACGTATCGAGACGCCGGTTTCCTGTTCGTTCAGAGTTCGAACTCTACCGATGTGAGCTACCGCGCCGTTCGCGCTTATTACGAAATTCAAACGAGCTTGCGCCAGAAAAATCGGGGCCTGCTGCTTGAGATTTGTAACGACGGAGGCCGAATGGTCGACTTCGGCAGTGCGGCTCACGGCGACTATTTTTCCATTACGGATACCTACGATCCGCTTTCCAATCGGCGTGCTTTCTACGACACCAGCTTCGTGCTGCCCGCAGCGATGCTGGAAACTTATGTGGAGCGCTGGCCGACCTCAAGAATCGAGAACTTCCGTTACATGCTGAGAAGCGGAATGATGGGTTGGCTCAGCATCATGATAGACACCACGTCGTGGGACAAGGAGCAACACGCGGCTGCCAAAGAAGAGATCCAGTTGTATAAGGCTGAGATTCGACCGCTCATTCGCGAGGGTGATCTTTACCATATTTCGGAACGTCCGGATGGCGAGCATTGGGATGGCTTCGAATACTTTGATCCACATGCTGGCCGCGGCGCAGTTTTCGCGTTTCACGGCTCGAACGCTTCCGAAATATCACACACCTTCATTCTTCGCGGCCTTGATCCGGCCGCCAGTTACCAAGTGCGATTCCGCGACCATTCCGCTCCCGATCAAGTTATGGCGGGAAGCGAGCTGATAAAAAATGGACTCCTACTCCACCTTCCATTGCCGAATAGTTCCGAAATCGTGCTATTCGAACAATTACCGGCGCTGCGGGACCCTCGATAGCGCATCCCGTGCGATTGTTTGCGCTGACGTGAAATGCGTATTCGTACTGGCATGTGCCCTTTCTGCCTTTTGTTCTAGCGGAGCGCATAGCGCACACTCTACAGGACTGCGTTGCAGGTAAAGTGGCTTCAGCATCAGTTCTGGGTTCCGGTCCATCCTGGTCCATGCAGGACTCTGCCCGCTTTTGTTTCCGTAAGGCGGCCCCCCTCGTACTCAAGTTGACCGTTAACGAATACATACTTCACGCCTTCCGAAAGCTGTGTCGGATTTTCGTAGGTCGCTTTGTCCTGGATCGTCGCCGGATCAAAGATCGTGATGTCGGCGAAGTAGTTCTCCTTTAGTAATCCTCGATCCCGCAGTCGTTCGCGCTGCGCCGGCAGAGAGGTAATCTTGCGGATCGCCTGCTCCAAGGGAAGCAGATGCTCGTCGCGGACGTAATGGCCGAGCAGCCGGGGCATCGATCCGAAAGCGCGGGGATGCGAGTGCGGCTCATACAGGGGACCGTCGAGTGATAACTCGCCAGCATCGAGACCTATCTTGGTCCACGGCTGTTTCAGGCCGTAACGCAGGTCATCTTCACTTGCGATGAAGTAAATCGCTCCCGTCTGGGCTTTATCTGCCAGGACCAAGTCGAAGAGAGTATCCAACGGCGCTTTCTTTTGGGCGCTGGCGATTTTGGCCAGCGTCTGGCCGTCGTACTTCTTCCAATCAGGGTTCATAATGCCCGAAACGAGTACTCCCGCGGCGCCGCCACTTCCGAGATAAAGGTTCTCCCAGTTGGCGTGTTCAGTCGCCATTTCCTGCTTGATCCTGGCGCGCGTCGCGGGATCTTTCAGCCGCTCCAGCAGCTTTTCGGTACCACCGTCGGCCACCCATGGTGGCAAGCTTGAGGCAAGCGCTGTTCCGCCCGCAATATAAGGATACATATCGGCAGAAATGTCTTGGCCGGTGTCACGCGCGCTCTGGATCATCGCAACGATTTTCGGCATCGACCCCCAGCGCGGCTTGCCAATCACTTTCAGGTGAAAGATCTCAACCGGTAAATGCGCTTCACGGCCAATCCGGAGGGTTTCTTCAATTGCTGCCACCTCGCTCTGCCCTTCGCTGCGCATGTGAGTGGCATAGATGCCTCCGTATTGCGAGGACGTCTTTGCCAACTCGATCAGTTCGTCAGTCTTAGCGTAGTGTCCAGGGGGATAGATGAGAGCGGTTGAAACACCGAAGGCTCCTTGCTGCATCGCTTGCGCAACAAGCTCTTTCATTTTCGCCAGTTCGTCAGGCGTGGGAGCGCGATCCACATCTCCTAACACTGCTTCGCGAACCTGTGCCGCGCCGACATAGGTTCCAATGTTAAGTGGGGTGCCCGTTTTTTCCAGCCGCGCAAAGTATTCGGTTAAGGTCGACCAATCGACCTTCAAATGATATTGGTCCAAGCCGGGCTGGAGTTGGGACAAGGTGAGGGCGTTTTGCGGAGCAGCCGAGCCCCCCTCGCCAGTGATCTCCGAAGTGATTCCCTGCGAAAGCTTGCTCAGGGATCGGTTGTCAATCAGCAAGGCCAACTCCGACTGGCCCAGCATATCGATGAATCCTGGCGACACGACTAGTCCAGAGGCATCGATGACCCGCTTCGCCGCGGTGTTCTCAAGTTTGCCGATCTTGACAATTCGATCGCCACGAATTGCGATGTCACCGGAAACCCAGGGGTTTCCGGAGCCGTCAATGATCTTGCCGTTTCGGATGAGTACGTCATAGGGGGCATCGGCGACGGCAGCGCCGGCCAAATTGAGAGGAGCGTCATAGGCGGCGGCCGCAATTTCGCCCAGCGCCTCTCCGGCAATTTTCTGTACGGCCTCTGGCTCGTCCATCGGTGCCGATACCATATTGATGTAAGCAGCGAATGCCAGTTGTTGTCCGCCCACTGTCTGGATGTAGCCGGCCAGGCCTTTACCTGTAACCATCAGATTCTTATTGAGCGCGTCGTAAACATCGTAGGTACCGGTTTTGGCTTGCACGTGACCGGCTGCCGGCGAGTTCACTTGAATTTTGAAGAGCGTCCCATCGCGTCCGAGGATTGGCAACCCGCGGTGGAAGTCCGCGAAATCCTTCTGCGTGGACATGAAAGCGAGGTAGTGAACCATAAAGTTCGGCGTGAAAAAAGCGTTGCCTCCGGCACCGTCACTTTGCGACGCTGCGGTTAAGTCGAGGTTCGCGTTTTTCAGGAAATCGTGTTCCAGATTGAATCCGGCCTGATCGATCTCCTTGTCCTTGTGCGCGACCAATGCGCCCAGAAGAAAGGGTCCCATGGTCGCATGCAGATTCTGACTTAATTTCAAAGTGATTCTTACGTCTTCCTTCAAGGGCAGCGATGTATGCTCGGCAATCAGGTTTTCTGGTTTGTAGTGCACTTCTATCGCTTTGAAGTCTGGGACCGCACCACTTGGAATAACCGAAATCTCGACTCCTTTCTGCTTGAGCGCCTCCGCAAGAACTGTGGCCGCAAAACGGCTAGGCTCAGGGACCGAATACGCCATCATGCCGGCGCCTTTCCCTGGGGGCAGTGTGCCTGTCAGCGTCACGCTGCGGGTTCCATCGGGATTGAGCTTCTCTGCGGTGTAATTGAGGCTCGGCGTCGAGTCAGCATTGCCAGTCGTCGCTTGATTGATGATCTGCACATATCCGGTCTGTGGAGAAACCTGCAAGTTGACCGGAACTCCCTCCCTGTCCCCGGCGGTCGCGATTACATCGATGAGATTGTCGTTGACGACTATGGGGGAGACGACCACGTTCGTCCCGAGTTCCCGATCGCCCTCAGGGAAAAGGCTCACGTCCACTAGCACTCTTCCCTTCACCCGCTTGATTCCCTTATCCGCTATCTGCTGCGCAAGCTCTCGGATCACAGCGAGAGAATCACCAAGTCCCTTGCTGTCGGGGCCACCATAAGAATGGTCCATGTTCTCGTACGCCAGCGTGCCGTCAGGCCGGATGCGGCCCGAGAGGTTTGGATCTCCGCTCGCAACGATGACGATGTCTCCGTCGAGCGTCCCATTTTTCTGTACAGGCGCGGTACGGTACACGCGCGTGTGGAAGCGATAATCCCCACCCAGCAACTCGAGCACTGAACCTTCTGTCAGCAGTTTGGTCGTAGACCCGGGCACCATCAACTTGTCTGCGTTGAACTGGTAAAGCATCTTCCCGCTATCGAGGGAGTAAAAGGCGATTCCGAAGGTGGAATGCGTGAACTCCGGCCGGGACATAATGACCTGGATACGTTCCGGTAATGTCGCTGTTACTTGCGAGAAAACTTCACTCGACGACCAGCAAACAAAAACCGAGAGAACTGCAATTGACCAACGCAGTATTTTCACCAATCGACACCTCGATCCGAGTTCGAACATCTTTCTCTTGCAAGTCTGCTGAGGTCAGGCGCTTGTCCGCACGCTGTCTTGCCACGTTCTGGTGCGGACCGTCAACCGCTTTATCAATTCGTGGTTCAGCTGGTAACCCAACCCGGAACCGCTGGGAGCGGGAATCGTACCATTGGGACGAACCGCGACTTCCGGCTCGATGATGTCTTGAGTCCAGTAGCGCTGGCTGGCGGAGACGTCGCCCGGAAGCGTGAATCCAGCCAAAGTGGACATCGCAATATTGTGGCAGCGCCCAACGCCGGATTCCAACATCCCTCCACACCATATTGGAACTTCGCGGTCGCGGCAGGCATTGTGTACCTCGCGAGCGCTGGTATGGCCGCCCACCCTTCCCAACTTGATGTTTACGATTTTGCAAGCCCCGGATTCGATAGCGCCAATGGCGTGCCGATCGTTGTTAATGCACTCGTCCAGGCAAATAGCAGTCCGAAGTTTGGGTTGCAAGCGCGCATGAGAGTAGATGTCGTCCCATTCCAGCGGCTGCTCGATCATCAACAGGTCAAACTGGTCAAACTCGCGTAAATGATCCGCATCCTCCAGCCGGTACGCGGAATTGGCATCGACAGAGAGGAGAATGCCAGGGAATTTCTTTCGAACCGCCGCGATGAAGTCCACGTCCTTGCCTGGCTTGATCTTGAGCTTGATGCGCTGGTATCCACAACTGAGTTCTTCTTCGACTTTATTGATCAGAGATTGAGGGTTTTCGCGAATTCCAAGAGAGACGCCACAGGCGATTTCCGCCCGCGTGCCGCCCAGCAGTTGCCACAGGGGCATTGACCTCTGCTGCGATTCGATATCCCAAAGCGCATTTTCAACGCCGGACTTGGCCATGTGATGCCCGCGGATTTGCTCGAGCAGAGGCGGCAAATCGGAAGCGGCCGATAAATTTCGACCCACCACGATTGGCGCAATGAAGTCGGAAACAATATTCCACGCGGTATCGGTAGTTTCAGAATTGTAGGAAGGAGTTTCGAGAGTAGTGATTTCTCCGCATCCGCTGACGCCGTCGGCGAGGATTTCGACCAGCAGGATGCGCCTATCCTGGGTTACGCCAAAACTCGTTTCGAATGGTGCTTTCAGGCGCATCCGGAGTTCGCGCAGCGTGACACTTTCAATCTTCATAGATCTCCGCCGGCCAGAGTAAGTGCAACGCTTGGGCGCAACACGGATCACCATTTGTAGAACTCGTGCTAAATGCCTGTCAAGAGAAAATGCACCAGATGGTGATTCGTGTTGACATGATGCACCATTCGGTGTAATTGTGTTGGCCACGTAAAAGAGGCTTTGAGTTCGAGAGATGCCGCCAAAGGTCAAGCAGGATTCAGTAGCAAGTCATTCCAATGGAAATGTCCTTGATCGCAAGCCTTGGATTACGGCTCTCGAACAGCGATTGACGCATGCTCAGCCTGCACTGAACGAAAGTAGGCGACGCCTGCTTGAGCAAATTCTCGACAACGCAGAAGACAACCACTTCCTCTCCTCGCGCGCCTTGGCGAAACGTTATGAAGTGGACAAGGCGACCATCGTGCGCAGCGTCCAGACCCTTGGATACAAGCGCTATGCCGAGTTCGTCGCCGACTTGCGCGCACATTTCATCAGCCGAATTACTCCCTATACGCTGATGAAGTCGGCTGCCCGGGAAAAGCGCAGCATTGCCGACCATGTGGACCACAGTTTAGAAATGGAGTTGCACAACCTCCAGGCGCTGCGTTCGTCTCTGGACGCCGAACAGGTGGTCCAGGTCGCGAAGCGGCTCAATCGCGCACGGCGAATCGTGGTGGTAGGTGTAGATTTCGCGGCGGGCCTTTCCTACTTATTGTCATATGGACTGGTTTCGCTCGGCTACAACGCTTCCGCACCCCTTGGTTCAACGGGCAACCTGCAGCAGAACATAAGCTTGCTCGGCCCGCAAGATTTCCTGATTGCCATCAGCTTCGGTCGTTGCTTGCAGGCAACGGTCGACGCCGTTGTCCATGCACGGCAGAATGGTGTGCCCACCTTCGGTATTACCGACAGCGACAAAACTCCCATCGCCCAGTTTTGCGATTTCTTCTGGATTGCATCCATCGCGAACCCTTCATTCCATGGATCCTACGTCGCACCACTCTGTGCGATCGATGCACTCTTCGTTGCCTGCGCTCACCTTAGCCCTGAACGCTCACTATCGTTGTTGCGACGGAAGGATCAGGATTCACGATCACGTTGGTATAAGCCTGAGACCACTGAACATACTGGCCGAAAAAACAGAAAGAAAAATGATTCAGTTTCTGCCCAACCAGATTTAAGCGGCGGTTAGCGCATCGCGTTGAGTGATTTCCGAAACGGAACTAAGACAGCCTGCGCGAGCGATAAACGCTAAATGGAGGAACGGATGAAAGCAACGGCAAGCGAAAAAACTATGAGCCGACTTGAAACTGATGGTCACGGACTTGCACAATTTCCCTTCGTTTTGTCCTTGATCACCGTTCTTATATTGACCGCCGGCATGCACGCACAGACGGCATCGACCGGTGCCATCGGCGGAACGGTGAGAGATCCTAGCGGTGCGGTCCTCGCCGGAGCGTCCGTAAAGGTCACCAATCAGATGACCGGCGAAATTCGGGTTCTGACCACTCA
Source organism: uncultured Acidobacteriaceae bacterium (assembly GCA_963822545.1). Lineage (GTDB taxonomy): Bacteria > Acidobacteriota > Terriglobia > Terriglobales > Acidobacteriaceae > Acidiflorens. Next base: position 690,875 of record CAWGIB010000002.1, on the reverse strand, counting down.
AAGTGGCGGAACTTTTCTCGCTTCCTTGCTATTGCCAGGAACCTACAAAGTGGAGGTCTCCAGTAAAGGTTTCAAGACGCTGGAAGAAACCGGTATCCAGGTCTTCGTCACTGAAAAGCAAGATTTGCGCCTTACCCTCAACGTGGGAACTCCGACCGAGGTGGTAGAGGTTGAAACGTCTGGGGAACTGCTCAAGACCGAAGACGCGGCGCTGGGCAATGTAACGGACGGACAGGAAGTTCGTGAATTGCCTTTAGTGAATCGGAATTATACCCAGATTATTGGCCTTTCACCGGGTGTCGTCGCCGATGTGAACAACGCCTCAGATCTCGGGCGCGGAAATTCAAGTCAGAGTTCCACTGAAGGTGGTTTCTCCTCTCACGGAGGCGCAACCAACGACAACAACTATCAGATGAATGGAGCACAGGTGAATGACCTGATGGCCGCCGGCCAGTTCAGTGGCGGCGTTCCAGTGCCCAACCCGGACGCAATCCAGGAATTCAAAGTTCAAACCGGACAGTACGACGCCACTTATGGACGCAATGCAGGCGCGAATGTAAACCTACTAACGAAAAGTGGAACGAATGAAATCCACGGTACCGTTTTCGAGTTCGTACGAAATGACATCTTCAACGCAAACGATTTCTTTTTGAACCTGCATGGCCAGCCTCGGGCATCGCTCAAGCAAAATCAGTTTGGATTTACGCTGGGCGCGCCGCTTGTGAAAAACAAGTTATTCCTTTTCGGGTCTTACCAGGGAACACGACAAATCAACGGATTGGATTCAACCGCTGCATGCCTGAGCACGTTTAACACTCCTCCTCAACTGGCAGGTCTTCCTGATCGTTCGCAAGCAACGCTGGGAGCGGCTTTCCAGGGATTAGTCAGCCCACTTACCGGACAAGTGATCGCGGCGGATGGCTCCAACATCGCCCCGCAGACCATCAGCCTCCTCAATCTCACGGTGGCCGGTGGAAATTACCTGATTCCAGCGCCTCAGAACACGGCCACCGGGCAGTCCTCGCTCACTCGGAAGTGCACCTATAACGCCGATCAGTTTGTGACCGACGTGGACTACGTACAAAGTGAGAAGAGCAAGTTTTCCGGCCGCTTCTTCTTCGATGACGGCGCTCAGAACGCGACCTTCCCTTTCAGCTTCGCGCCCATGTTGCCGGGTTTCGACCAGCCTGTTAACACTTCGTTCCGCAATCTCTCCATCACCCATACGTACACGTTCAACTCGCATCTGTTGAATGAGCTTGTTGTTGCCTACAACCGCTTGAACAACTTGCTGCAACAGACCGAACCGCAGGTGCAGGTACAAGGACAATCCGGATTAGTACCTTTTACCTATTCGGCAATCGGCGTCAATGCGCAAGGCTTCGACAACCAGTACCCTGGCATTGGGATTCTTGGACAATTTGACCTTGGCGGAAATGGCCAGGGAGTCAACGTTGTCCAGAACAACTACAACCTTGACGATACGGTCTCGTATGTTCGCGGGCGTCATTCGTTTCGGTTTGGAGGCGACCTATCTCGCCAACAAATCAATCTTGACGGCTTTCATTTCCTTGGCTTGTCGGCGTTTCCAGACGTTGCTGACTTTCTGCTGGGCAATGTGCTCGAATCCGAGGATCTGGTTGGCCAAACGTACCGTGCATGGCGCGCGTGGAATGCTGCCGCTTTTGCCCAGGACGACCTTAAGTTGACCTCCCGCCTCACCTTGAATCTCGGATTCCGATATGAGCGCCAGAGTGTGATCGGAGACGCGAGTGGTCGAGCGTCCATCTTCAACACCGCCCTTGCGGACCCTAATCCTCCAGCAGCCGGAACAATTCAAGGCTATGTGGTCGCATCAAACTTTCATGGCACGCCGCCCGCGGGCGTCGTTCGAGCGCAGAACGACGCGGCGATTAATGGCACGGGGCAGAATGCTTGGGCTCCCCGATTAGGATTCGCATGGCAACTTCCAAACACTGACAGAGTCGTGCTGCGAGGAGGCTATGGTCTCTTTTACACGAGGACGACTGGTCAACCCTTCTTACAGCTACTCGCGGCGCCTCCATACGGGCTAATTCAGACTCAAATCTTTGTGCCCTTCAGCGACCCCTTCCCGGCTGGACAAGCCCAGTTTCCATACTTTCCGGCCTATTCTCCAACCTCCGCATTCACGCCGACGACGTTCTCAGCAGACTTCCGTCCCCCGATCGTTCAGGAATACAGCCTGAATCTGGAAACCCAGCTTCGTAGGGATCTTGTGCTGGAGATCGGCTACGAAGGATCGCGGGGCACTCATCTGGTGGAGCAGAGAGCGTTCAACCAGGCACTCTCTGCAAGTCCATCCAACCCGATTCGAGGAGAGACCAGCAACACATTAGCGAATATCCCTTTGCGAGTGCCGATCGAAGGTTTCTTGCCGTCGAGTGCCACCATCATCGACTCTGAGGGTTCATCGTGGTACAGCGGGATGAACGTCAGCCTGAAAAAGCGCTTTGCTCACGGTTTGCAGTTTCTCGCCTCCTATACCTGGGCGCGATCACTCACCTCAGATACTGGCTATAGCACGGGACCCAATGGTGGCTTGCTGGTCGGCGATCAGAACAATCCGCGGTCGCGGTATGGTCCAGACGGGTTCGTTCGTCCGCAGCGATTTGTCGTGAGCTATCTTTACGAGTTGCCGGGACCTGCTAATAAAACATCATTGAAAGGTAGGATCATGGCGGGGTGGTCGGTCGCAGGCGTCACAACGATTCAGGCGGGCCAGTTCATGACCATCACTTCTGACAATTTCACGAACGCATTCGGAATGAATGGACCCTTTCAGGACCGGCCAGAGCTCGTGGCCGGCTGCACAAATCAACAGTTAGCTACGTCCGGATCGGTCACGCACCGTCTGGACAATTTTCTAAATGCCGCATGTATCACAAGTCCACCGGTGATTACTTCGGATGGTGGAACGGCATTCGGGAATATCGGGGTGGGTACCGTGCGGGGACCAGACCAAGCCAACTTTGACATGGTGGCGATGAAACACACTCGACTCAGTGAGCGCTTTGGCCTGGATTTTCGGGCGGAATTTTTTAACATATTCAATACACCGCAATTTGCAAATCCCAATAACCTGAGCGCGGGAACGGCAGTTTCGGGGGCGTTCATCCCCGATCCTACTTTTGGACAGATCACTGCGACGAGCGTAAATCCGAGACTAATTCAATTCGCGCTCAAGCTGATTTTCTAATTCCGGGGAGGACTAACGGATGAATTTTCGATCGGTTCGGACCGAGATTTGCGTTCCACATCCCATGGCGTCCAAAAGGAAACCGAGGACAAAGATTATGAGGTCACGCAGCACAATCCGGGGTATTTCATCCACTCTGTGCCGCCAGATGTTCTTGATTGTGCTTCTCTCTATTCTTGTGGTCGGCGTGTTCGCGCAGGGGCCAAAGCCCGCGATGCCCAAAGCCGAAACGAAGCCCGCCAACGTGCCTGCGGCGCCTGCCGGCACACATGAGATGACCGCGGACGATGTTACCGCCTTTCTCGATGGCATCATGCCCCAGCAGTTAGCGAGAGAAGATCTCGCGGGAGCCGTAATTTCGGTTGTCAAAGACGGCAAGGTGATCTTCGCCAAGGGATACGGCTACGCTGACGTGGAGAAGAAGATCCCCGTCACCGCTGACAACACGTTGTTCCGGCCGGGCTCGATTTCAAAGTTGTTCACGTGGACCGCGATCATGCAATTAGTGGAACAAGGCAAGTTGGACCTGGATCGCGACGTCAATGACTACCTCGACTTCAAGATTCCTGCGACTTTTCCCCAGCCAATTACGCTGCGTAACATCATGACTCATACGGCGGGATTCGAGGAAACTGCAGAGGAACTTTTTGTCCCTGACGCCAAGGACTTGAAACCCCTTGGTACCTACGTGAAAGAACATCTGCCGGAACGAATCTATCCGCCGGGAACGACGCCAGCATATTCGAATTATGCAACGACCGTGGCTGGGTACATAGTGCAGCGCGTCTCCGGCCAGGATTTCAATGACTATATCGATGAGCACATACTCAAGCCGTTGAGCATGGCACATTCGACATTTCGACAGCCCCTCCCCCCATCCTTGCTGCCGTTGATGTCGAAAGGATACAGCCTGGCCTCGCAACCTGCGAAGGGTTTTGAATTTGTCGAGGCATTTCCCGCGGGAAGTTCGTCGGTTAGCGCGATGGACATGACTCGTTTCATGATGACCCACTTACAGGACGGCCAATTCGACGGGGCGCAAATCCTCAAGCCGGAGACGGCGCGACTGATGCATGCGCGCCAGTTCGAAAACCTGCCTGGGATGAACGCGATGGCTCTCGGCTTCTACGAAGAAACTCGCAACGGTCACCGTATTATCGGGCATGGCGGCGACACCGAGAACTTTCATAGTGACCTCCACCTGGTTCCGGATGCGCAGGTCGGTTTCTTCATCTCCTACAACAGCGCCGGCAAGGGTGAAGTCAGCACCCGCGAAGAAGTGTGGTTCGCCTTTCTCGACCGTTATTTTCCCTACCAGATTCCAAATGCTCCTCCATACGCGAACGCCGCGCAGGATGCGCAAGAAGTCGCCGGGCACTACATCGTGAGCCGTCGCGCCGACACTACAATTTTGAAGGTGCTCAACGTTGCCGGCCAGGCGAAGATATATAGCAACAGCGATGGAACGATCAGCGCAAGCGATCTGAAGGATTTCAATGGGCAACCCAAAAAATTCCACGAGATCGGCCCGCTGATGTTCCAAAACGTCGACGGACAAGACCGCCTTGGATTCAAGCGCGACAGCTCCGGGAATCTCGTGGCAGTCATCGACTTCCCGTTCATGGTCTTTCAGAAGTCGCCATGGTATCTGAACAGCGCCTTCCAGTTGCCTTTGATCATCGTCTCCCTGTCGATAATTCTGCTCACGCTGTTGTTCTGGCCGGTAGGGGCGCTGATCCGCAAACACTATGGCAAACCACTCACTCTTACACCGAAGCAGAAACGGCATCGGCTGCTAGTACGACTCTGTTGTGTGGCTTACGTCATGTTCTTCAGCGCCTACCTGATTTTCTTTTCGATGGCGCTAAAAGATATAGGAATGCTGAGTCCTCGCAGTAATCCATTGTTGAGGCTCATTCAGATTATTGGTTGGTTAGGTGTGATCGGTACGCTGGTTGCAGTCTATAACGCAATGCGATCATGGCAGGACTCGCAGCGTTGGCTGTGGGGCCGGATCTTCGAAGTCGTCATCGCTCTCAGCTGTGTGGGAGTGGTCTGGTTTATCTTTACCTGGAACATGCTTCACTGGAGTCTCAAGTACTGACGAACCGATAACTTCTGGGCGGCTTTGCCAACCCGCATTGCAGACCCATAGGGAGCTACATGATGCCGCCCAAGATAGCTCCGACCGTCCACGCTCCCCAGCGTTTCGCCGGGAACGGATCCGTTGCATTGCAACCGAAGACTCAGCTCCCGCGCATTCTTCGGATGCGCGACCTCGTACTGCTAATCATCGGCACGGTGATTGGATCAGGAATCTTTCTCGTTCCTGGATCGGTGCTACGTCCGGTGGGCAACTCCGTCGGAGTGGCGATGATGGTGTGGCTGACTGGCGGTGTTTTGTCCCTCCTGGGAGCGCTCACTTACGGAGAATTGGCGGCCCTGCGGCCCGAGGCTGGCGGGCTGTACGTTTTCATTCGGGACACCTTTGGCCCGCTTCTGGCCTTCCTGTACGGCTGGACATTGTTCTTCGTGATCAGTTCCGGATCGGTCGCCACGCTGGCCGTTGCCTTCAGTAACTACCTCTCGGAATTTATTTCGCTCTCTCCTTGGATTGCAAAAGCAGTCTCTGTGCTGATGATTGTTGCGATTGCGGTGGTGAATGTTCGGGGAACGCGCCAGAGCGCAGACTTGCAGAACATCACAACCGCGGTGAAGGTTGCGGCGATTGTTGCGATGAGTGCCATTCTGCTTTGGTTTGGAAAGAATCCGGTGCTCTCCCGCCGTCTTGCGGGCTCTACCAGTCATACAGGGTCGCTTCTGGCCGGCTTCGGCCTGGCCATGATTAGTGTTTTATGGGCTTATGAAGGCTGGCAGTACGCCACGTTTAGCGCAGGCGAGAGCGTCAATCCGCAGCGCGATTTTCCCCGTTCTTTCCTGATAGGTTCGGCCGCTTTAATAGGAATCTACCTATTCGCCAATCTGGGTTATCTTGCCGCCATCGGCCCCGAAGGGGTGGCAAACTCGAACCGGGTGGCTATCACCTCAGTTGCCGAGGTCATGGGACCGAGACTGGCGAAACTCGTCGGATTGACGATTCTCATCTCTATTTTCAGTGCGGCGAATTCAATTATCCTCACGGCGCCGAGGGTCTTCTACGCGATGGCAAGGGACGGCGTGTTCTTCAAACGGCTAGCCGAAGTACATCCTCGATTCGGAACGCCGGCCTTCGCTGTGATCAGTGCGGCAATATGGTCCGCGGTGTTGGCGTCAAGCGGGACGTTCGAACAACTGTTGACGTACGTGGTTTTTATCGGTTGGATTTTTTACGCGATCGCGGCAGCGAGTATTTTTGTTTATCGTAAGCGCGCTCCCGACGCGAACCGCCCATATCGAGTACCCGGCTACCCGTTCACGCCAATTGTTTTTATCGCATCAGCGATGCTGCTAGTCGCCAATACGGTTGTTACGCAACCTGGCCGCTCAGTTGTCGGCCTGGGAATCGTTTGTCTGGGTATCCCGGCATATGCAATCTGGCGGCGGATGGCAAAAGGGGGGTAACCAGCGTGCTCGAGATCGGCCCGGGAAAACGTTCTGGTGGGCTTGCCCTAATCCGCGGTTTCGAAGGCGCTACGCAGAAAACTTGCGAGCTGCCATCCATCCATGTAGTTGTAGGGGAACTCGCCCATCGAATAGTGTCCGCAAGGGAGAACTACCACTTTGTGGTCGAGATGATGGTTCGCGAACTCGGCGACTACTTGCCGCGAGAACTCCGGCAAGAAAGTGAGGTCGTACTTCGCGTAAATGATGAGCGATTTCCGCGGCCAGCGCGAGAACTTTTCGAAGTAGACCATCGGGCTGACCGCGCGGAATACGTTTCGCAGATCCGGAAAATCGATTCCTTGTTCGAGGCCTTCGCGGATGTGGCGGGTCGATTGTCCGTGCCAGACCACATCGGCAAAATAGGTGGACGCGTGGTTGAAGGCCGCGACGCGGATACGCGGATCGTGCGCGGTGGTAATGAACGCGTAGCACGAACCCAGGCTGGTACCGACAATTCCGAGGCGGCTGTAGCCTTGCGATTCCAGCCAGTCGAAGCAGGACCGAATGTCGGTGACTCCCTGACGCACGGAGTCGATCGTGCGACCGATGTTGGCAGAGACAGCGTAGTCAGCGCGGTGAACTCCCGCCGGCCTACGAATGTCGTGATACGGCATGCTGAGCCGCAACACAGCGATTCCTAGCCAATTCAAAACGCGGCACAGACTGTTGTAGGCCAGTCCATCGGCGTTCCAATGCGGAAGCACGACCACGGCGCGGCGTCCGCGCGCGGGAAACCAGCGAGCATTCACCAGATTATTTTCGGTGATACGGACTTTCGACGGGCGACGTGAAGCGCAAAAATCGGCGTAGGTGCCGCGCACATTTTCTTCCAGCTTGGGATCGGGAACCTCGCGGGTGCTGAAGACCTGTACCTCGCGGCGCTCGAGGCGGAAATCCTGCGGCGTGTCATACGAATAAAACTCGTCGCTGTTCTCGATGATGCGATCGTTGAAGCGCGCGAAGTATTCGGTCAACTCGCGCGGTGACTCGCCCTTCGGGCCCGCCGTTTCGCCCCGGCCAATTCTCAGTCCACTCCAATCCCCACTCCATCGGGCGGACGACACGGTTGTTATCCACGGACGTAAGTCGTGTCTCCCAATCGTGCATCCATTGGCCATAACGTGATCGCATCTCATTTGAGCATAGCAAACACAGGGGCTGGCGCATTCACTGCTGCAGCGAGTGGGAGTGAGGCGGCATTGAGCAGTTAGTAATCTCGATCGACGAGTAGTGAGTCAAAGTGCCCGCATTCCGGACGAACTGCAGATCCCTCGCTGCGCTCGGGATGACAAATTCAAGTGTGGGGCGAATCAAAGAGACGTTACGTTGGGGAATGGCGAAGGAAAGCTGATGGCTGACCGCTGACGGCTGTCAGCTGTAGACCCTTGGCACTCTTTGGGAAATTCCGCACAGAATTTCGTACGGAACGCTTTCACAGAGGCGCGCGAGTTCCACGGCATCGACGGTCTTTGTTCCGGCTGAACCTGCGCCGGTCGAACCAATCAAAGTCACTTCGTCTCCGACGGTGACGCCCGGAATGTGGCCAACGTCGACCATTGTGAGGTCCATCGAAACGCGGCCGACTACTGGGGCGTATTCTCCGCGAACGATTACGCGGGCGCGATTCGAGAGCAGGCGCGGATAGCCATCCGCATAACCAACCGGCAGCACCGCAATGCGGCTACGCTCTTTCGTGATGTAAGTTCCCATGTATCCGACGGCTTGCCCTGCGGCGACGTCCTTCACGGTAAGAACTCTGGTCTTCCACGAGAGCACGGGACGAAGCGGCAGAGTAGTTTCTTCGGACGGTGGGACGGTTTGTCCGCCGCGCGTTGTTGGGAGTGAATATCCATACAGAAGAATTCCCGGACGCACCATCGTTTTCCAAGTCTCCGGACGCGCGTGCACTGCCGCCGAATTGCTCATGTGAATCAGCGGCGGATGGAGTCCGCGTTCGGCGAGGATTTTCAGCGCGTCCTCAAAGAGTTTCATTTGGCGCGGAGCATCTTCCGCGTCCAGCACCTCAGCCGAGGCGAAGTGCGTGCTCACGCCTTCGAGGCGCAGATGCTCAGCGGCAGCAAGCTGATCGCAAAGTTTCGGCAGGGCTTCCGGGCAAACGCCCAGGCGATTCATACCCGTATCAACTTTTAGGTGGACGGGCAAAACGGCCTGTTGCTTTCGCGCAGCTTTTTCCAGGCGATCGATGTGCCAGCTCTCCCAAATTGTGGGCGTGAGATTGTGAGCGACGATGCTGTCTTCCTCGCCCTTCCAAATTCCGGTCATCAGAAGGATGCGGGTCCAGATGCCGGCGCTGCGCAGGGCACGTCCTTCGGCGGCGTCGGTCACGCCGAGCCAAGGTGCGCCTTCTGCCTCGAGCGCGAGCGCGCATTCGGTCGCTCCGTGGCCGTAACCGTCAGCCTTCACGACTCCGCAGATCGAAACATTCGGACCAACATGCTCCTGCACGACGCGGAAATTTTCGCGCAGCGTGACGAGCGAGACCTCTGCCCACGTGCGGCCGTCCAGGGCGAGCGAGCGACGATCGGGCAGGACTAATCGGTCGAGACGTGGGGCATTCACTATGAGAATTATAGCGAGCGACGAGTTGCTGCATGGTGTCGAACACGTTTCGCTAAGGGACTTCGGTAATGTCTGGGAAAGGCGCTCACCACAGAGGCACAGAGAAAAAACGTTAATTGAATCGACCTCTGGACGACGCGGTAAACGTTCTCACGCCTTACTCGGGTCACCACTGAATAGAAAAGCCGCATCTAGGGTTTCTCTGTGACTCTGTGGTGGCCTTAACCTTCAAGAAAGCCAGCTAATTCGCGGATAGCACGAAGTTCACCGTAATCTCCGTCTCGACCTCGATTGGTTCGCCATTCAGCAGGTACGGCCTGTAGCGCCATTGCGTCACTGCTTCGATCGCCGCCGGAGACAGCATGGGATGTCCCGACAGCAGCGCGAGGTTTTCGATGGTACCCGTACGGCTGATGATCGCTCGCAACTGGACCGGACCTTCAATGCGCGCCTGCCGCGCGAGTGGCGGGTAGTTTGGCTGAACGCGATGTACGAGATTTCCTTCGGCCCAGTGCGAGATGCGAGGTGGGTGCGTGTGCACCGGCGTCGGAGGAGGCGCGATCGCCATCTGATCTCCGAGCGACCCGATCACTCCGGGCCCCCGACGTCCGGTACCTCCTTCGACTCCCAGGGTGCCGATATCTGGGGCGGAAGGCAGGGCGCCGCTGCCGTCGTCGATACTCGCAATTTGCCGCGGAATTGTCGGCGGCTGAAAGAATTGTTCTCCGCTCGCGTTCGATTGGCGCATCGTGCGATGTCCTCCCGGCGGAGCGGGGGCAGGCGCGGACGGTGGCACAAGAATGCGAGAGTCAAACCAGTGCAATTGCGGCGGGCCTTGCACCCACAACAACGGAATCGCCAACAGCAAGCTCACTGCCAGCGCTTGCATGCTGAACGATGCGAGCGTGGTCCATCGACGACGGGCAGACTGGTCCCAGGTGTTTTCGAGTGCGCTGAACATAATTTCCTCCGGACGGGCCCGTTGCGAATACAGACACCTGTGCGGCGGAATTTGATCCACAGGAACGAAGCGCGCACTTCAAACGAGCAAAAAAAAGGACCGCGCTTTCACGCAGTCCTTATGAAGAACGAATTCGGGAACAACAGCGGTTCCCGCGGTGTCGCTACTGTTTCGGCGGAGTCGTAGTCGCAGGTTTGGCGGCTGGCTTCGTACCAGTCTCTTCGGGGCCGGCTTCGCAGGAGTTGTGCCCGCTGCGGGCGCCGCTACGCCGGAAATCGTGTTGTACGCTTCAACGACCGCTTGCGTGATGTCCATCGAAGGCCCCGAAACGATCACGTTTCCTCGCGGCCACGCTTGCGACGTGTCCAGCAGAAGTCCATAGCCGTTGTCAGTAACATACTTCTGGATCACCGGCGCCATCTTGGTAAGGATCTTGTTTCCGATCTCACCCTGCTGGTTCTGGTAGTCCTCCTGCGCATCCTGGGACGAACGCTCGAGAGCCTTCTGCTTGGTCTCAATCTGCTTGACGAGTTTTTCGCGCGAGTCGTCGTTCAGCTTGTCCTGCTGCGCGCTGAGTTGCTTCTTGAGGCTGTCGACCTCATCTGCCTTGCCCTTCAGTTCGGTCTGCTTGGGCTCGAACTTTTTGGTGAGCTCCTGGAATTCGTCGCTGTCCCTCATTGGAGGCGAAAATTGCCTGCTCGATATTGATGGTGCCGATTTTGGTGCCGGTGTTCTTGGCAGCGGCGGCAGCCGAGGGAGCATTCGGCGGATTCGCCGCAGGTTGAGTGGCGGCGGGCTGATCTGCCTGGCCGAGAGCGAAAAGAGAAAGGCCGAACATGACGGCCGTGATGCGCGCAAACTTGCTGATCATTGGATGCTTTGAACTCCTTCGGATTTTTCGGGAACGTTGATAATTCCAGCTCGCTGGCACTGCTTACTGATCACATCCGGGTCGACCAGACCTGCACACCGAGCACGCAGACGCGAACGACGCCTGCTCTTCACGCCAAATTGCGGGCGTGGTGATCACCCACTGTTCCTTGATTGGGGGTGGACTCACGAATTATACGGAGCAGGGAGGAAGAGCGTCAAACGGCGTAAAGGCGGGTGACGAAAGCACGGTCAGGCGACGGCAAGAATTTTGATCCGTCTTCGATTTCTCGTGTTTATATAGACACGATGAAATATTGCCGCTTTCAACTGGGTGAACAGAAGCATTACGGCTTGGTCGAGTCGTTTGCGGGCAGCGAACAGATTACCCGCCTTTTGCTCCAGCCTCCGCATTCGAGTGATGGGGACGTGGAAGCGCTTCCCAGTCGCCGCACCGATCGTATTTCACTCTCCGAAGCGGCCTTGCTCGCGCCGGTAGAGCCCTCGAAAATCGTGTGCGTTGGACGTAACTATCGCGAGCATGCCAAAGAACTTGGGCACGACATTCCGGTTGAGCCATTGATTTTTCTTAAACCGCCCAGTTCGCTGCTTGCTCCGGGAGCGACCATCCTGCGGCCGAAAATCTCCGCTCGTACCGACTATGAAGGTGAGTTGGGCGTGGTGATCGGACGCAAATGCCGCCACTTGCGCGATGACGAAGACGTGAAGCCGTACATTCTTGGCTATACCTGCGTCGATGATTTTACGGCGCGCGACCTACAAAACAAGGATGGACAGTGGACGCGGGCGAAGGGCTTCGATACTTTTTGCCCGGTTGGACCTCTGGTCAGTGACGGGAAAGATGGCGATGGCGCGATCGATCCGTGGGCAGGCGTAGGGGTTGAGACACGCGTGAACGGCGAGGTGCGGCAGTCGGGCAACACCAGCGACTTCATCTTCCCGCTGGACGTAATTCTCCGCTACATAGCCAGCGTGATGACGCTCAATCCCGGCGACCTGATCGCCACGGGCACTCCGCAAGGAGTTGGCCCGGTCGTCGCTGGAGATGTGGTTGAGGTTTCGATTGCGGGTATCGGCACGTTGCGCAATCCAGTTGCCGACGAAAGTTAGTCGGCCGCGAATCAGCTAAGCCTGCTCGGCCCCGGGCAGGATAAACAGGAAAGTGGAACCGTGATTCAGTTCGCTTTCCGCTCGGATCGTTCCCCGGTGCGCAAAAATAATGTGTTTCGCGATGGCGAGGCCCAGGCCGGTGCCTCCAGACTCGCGCGAGCGAGCTTTATCGACGCGGTAGAAGCGCTCGAAAAGACGCGGCAGATGTTCGGACGAGATGCCGGGCCCGAAGTCGCGGACATAAAATTCAATGCTGCCGCTGGCCGCGCCCGAGGATGGGCTTGAGGATGATTCGCTGAGCGCCGTTCCCGCCCCCACCCGTCGCGCTCCCAGGATTACCTTTTTCCCCGAAGCCGCATACTTCAAGGCGTTCTCGATGAGGTTCGAAAATATCTGGTGGATGGCTTCCCGGTCAGCGCTCACGTGCGCATCGGGAGCGCTGTTTTCGACCGTCAAGTCGACTCCATACGGTCCAGCGACTCCGCGGAAATTTTCGAGCGCGTCCTGGAGCAATTCCTCTGTGCTGACGCGCTGGATGTCAAACCTCTGCTCGCCCGATTCGACGCGCGCCAGGGTCAGTAGATCCTCGGTGAGGCGCGCCATGCGTGCCGCGTTCTTACGGATGATTTCCAGAAAATCGCGAACATGATTGTCGGCAAGAGGATTGTCGAGCAAGGTTTCCGTGTATCCCTGGATGGAAGTGAGCGGCGTGCGCAGCTCGTGTGAGACGTTGGCAATAAAATCGCGACGCGTCTTTTCCATGCGCTCGGTTTCGGTCAAGTCGCGAAGCACGGCGACGGCGCCGCCTCCGGGCATGGGCGCAGCGGTGACATCGAAAGTGCGTCCGGCCGTAATGGTGTTGGAGCGCGCGCTGGTCACCACATGGTCGCGGGCGGCCTCTTGAATTGCCGCCAGAAAATCTGGATCGCGAACGCTGTCAATTAAGGGCGCGTTGAGACGGGGCGGGCGCCGAAGCAGGCGATCCATGCCGCGATTGGCCCACTGCACCCGGCCATCGGCACCGATCGCGATCACGGCGTCCTGCATGCTGTTGAGAAGAGTTTCCAGTTCATGTTGGCTCGTTTGCACGCGGGCAAAGCTTTCTTCCACCCAGCGCGCCGTCCGGTCGAGCGCGGCTGCGACCTGGCCGACTTCATCGGATGAGGTGGACGCGATTCGGGCCGTGAGATCTCCGCCAGCCACTCGGTCGGCAAAATTTACGATTCTTCGCAAACGCCAACCCAGGTATTGCGAGGCAGCGGCGGCGATAATGAGCGCGACAAGAAACGCGGTGAGCGATCCCCAGAACAGGGCTGTTCCTAAAGGACGATCCGTGATCTCGATCTCGGGTAGGGGATAGGCCAGACGAACGGCGCCTCCCGAGACCGGGGCGGCGACATACAGGAAAGGCACTCCGAGAGTGCGACTCTTGCGTTCGTCGACCCCCATCTGTCCACCGAGCGCCGCGACGAACTCCTTGCGCTGCCCATGGTTCTCCATGGTGTTGGGCTCTGCCTCGGAATCAGCCAGCACCTTACCCGTCGGATCGATCACCGTGGCACGGGCCCCGGCCGCCTGCCCTTCCTGCGAGGTGATATCGGCCAGGCTATGCAGCCGGTCCGCCTCCACGCGGTAGGCAAACATCTGTGTTTTCTGCTTGAGGTCGCGTTCGATTTGCTCGTGAAGGGTGTGCTCCCAAACATCGCGCACCGTCCATTGCAAGATGAGCGCGGTGACCGCAATCACCAGCAGGAAGACGACCATTAACTTGACGAAGATGCGACTTCTCAATGCGGGACCTCGAAGCGGTATCCGGCTCCCCGCACGGTTTTCAGATAGCGCGGATTTTCCGGATCAGGTTCGATTTTTTCCCGGATGCGCCGGACATAGACATCCACCGACCGGGGGGTGACGTAGGCGGTATCGCGCCAGACCGAATCGAGCAACTGGTCGCGAGTGAAAACGCGGCCAGCGTGACGCATGAAGTAGTCGAGCAACCGGAATTCGGTGGCCGTGGTTGCGACCTGCTTGCCGCGGACGGTTAAAGTCATCGCGGCCGGATCGATGTGGACCTCGTCGATCTTGGTCGGCAAAGGCGGAAGCGGGCGCTCGAAGCGCCGCATCACGGCTTTCACCCGCGCCACCAGTTCCCGCGGACTGAACGGCTTCGGAATATAGTCGTCGGCCCCGAGTTCGAGTCCCAGAATGCGGTCGGCTTCGCCACTTTTTGCTGTCAGAAAGATGACCGGAACCGAGGCGAGCGAGACGGACTGCCGGATCTGCCGGCACAATTCCAAGCCGTCTTTTCCGGGCACCATGATGTCGAGCAAGAACAGCGCTGGCCGTTGCCGTTCCGCGTCGGTGACGACCACGTTGCCCGTCGAATAAAGCCGAACGTTAAATCCTCCGGTCTCCAGATGATGGCGTACGAGCCTGGAGATGTCCGGGTCATCTTCCACTACAAAGATCGTCGGTTTCACGGCCACCATTGTAGCTGGGAAATGTAACAGTTTCGTAACAAGGGAGGTTGGGGCCAGAAGGGATGCCTAGCGCAGAGCGAGGCCGGCTTCGGCCGAGAAATCCATGGCGACGAACTCGCTACGCACAAATTTCGGGAACGCGGCGGCTGCAATCATCGCCGCGTTGTCGGTGGATAGTCCGCGAGAAGGAAAGAAAACGGGCAGGCCCTGCATTTCAGCCTCTCGCTGGAAGGTAGCGCGCAGTTCCTTGTTGGCCGCAACTCCACCGCTTACGAACAACGTGCGCACGTCATATTCGCGAGCGGCGGCGAGCGTCTTCGTGACCAGATCATTCACCATGGCGCGCTGAAACGATGCCACCAGATTGAGCGTTTGCCGGTCGCACAGGCGAAGATAGTCCTCAAGAGTTGGCGGTGCAGAGTTCTTCGCGGTCATTTCGGCGATCGCCCGTCGTCGGGCCTCGCTCGACACCCCCATTTGCTGCGTTTCGACGTAGCGCAAGACTGCGGTCTTAATTCCGCTATAGGAAAAATCGAAATGCGGCCGCAGCACCTCACCCGGGCTGGGCTTCGACGTGTCATTGCGGTCGCGATGCTTGATCTGCGCGATCTGAAACTTTACCGCGTGTGGATCTCCATGCGGCGCGAGGCGGTCGATAATCGGACCTCCCGGATATCCAAGGGCCAGCAACTTTGCAACTTTGTCGAATGCCTCTCCCGCTGCATCATCTCGTGTGTGCCCGATGTTCTGATACGACCAGAGATTCTCTTCGACCTGCGCAAGATAAAGATGCGTGTGCCCGCCTGAGACGACCAGTGCGAGCACCGGAAAATCCAGTTCGGAATTGTCACTCTGCCGTTGCTCTAGAAGCACAGCGTGAACGTGTCCCTCAAGATGGTTGACCGCGATCAGGGGCTTGCCGAGCGCGAACGAAAGCGCCTTCGCAAAGCTGATGCCTACAAGCAGAGCGCCTGCCAAGCCTGGCCCCTGTGTGACGGCAATCGCGTCAACCGATTCGTAAGTTTCTCCAGCCTCGGCGAGGGCTTGCCGGACGACGGGGACAATCGCCCGCAGATGCTCGCGCGACGCCAGTTCTGGAACAACTCCTCCATAAGGAGCGTGAGTGGCGATCTGCGAAGCAACAACGTTCGATAAAATTTGCGCACCCCCGCGAACCACCGCCGCTCCTGTCTCGTCGCAGGAGCTTTCAATCCCGAGGATGGTAGCGTTTGGCATGGGCGACTTCGAATGCAAGAACATATTCACCACAGAGACACGGAGGCACAGAGGAATTCGAACCCTGAGATCACCGCATGATCTTCCTCTGCGTTCTCTGTTTCTACTGCTGCGGAAGGCTTTTTGTCCCGTGCGACTTCCCGCAACTGCTAGTCTAAATGAAGGAGATCGGAGCTTTTGCGGGACGCCAAAGAACACGCCATTGACATCGTTCGCACCCTGCGCGCGCGGGGCCATCAGGCGTATTTCAATGGCGGATGCGTGCGCGATCTGCTTCTCGAACGCGAACCTGCCGACTACGACGTCGCCACCGATGCGACTCCCCGCGAGGTCATGCAGATTTTCCCGCGGACGCTTGCGGTGGGCGAGCAGTTCGGAGTCGTGCTGGTTCCGGACCCAAAGCCTGCGGCACCCGACGTTGCCGCCGAAGCGGCATCCACTCCGGTCCATCATCGTCACGCTGTCGAAGTCGCGACCTTCCGTTCCGATGTCGGCTATTCCGATGGACGCCATCCTGACGAAGTCCGCTTCACGAAAGATCCGCGCGAAGATGTGCAGCGCCGCGATTTCACCATCAATGGCATGTTGCTCGACCCGCTGGTCGCCGATCCGAAGACGAACGGCATTCTCGACTTCGTTGGTGGCCGTACCGACCTCAAGGCAGGTATCATCCGCGCCATTGGCGAGCCCGAGCGCCGGTTTTCCGAAGACAAACTGCGCATGCTGCGTGGTTTGCGTTTCGCGGCGCGCTTCGATTACACGATCGATCCCGCCACTATGGCTGCGATCCAGAAGCTTGCGCCGCAAATCCGCCAGGTCTCAAACGAGCGCGTCCGCGAAGAATTGACCAAGATGCTTACCGAAGGCCACGCGCAGCGCGCATTCCAGTTGCTTGACGAGAGCGGCTTGCTGCGCGAAGTGCTGCCCGAAATTTCGGCCATGAAAGGCGTCGAGCAGCCCCCGCAATATCATCCCGAGGGCGACGTCTTTGTGCACACATTGCTTCTGCTCGACAAACTGCCCGCTGGCGTCTCGAAGACACTCGCCTGGGGAGCGCTGTTGCACGATGTTGGGAAGCCTCCGACATTTCGCGTTGCGCCTGATCGCATTCGCTTCGATAGCCACGTGGAAGTCGGAGTGAAGATGGCCGCCGAAATCTGCCGCCGCCTGCGCTTCTCCAACGACGAGACCGATCAGATTCTCGCGCTTGTAGAAAATCACATGCGCTTTGGGGACGTGCAGCGCATGAAGCAATCCACGCTGAAGAGATTTTTCCGCCTGCCAGCATTCGACGAGCATCTTGAGTTGCATCGCATCGATTGTCTCTCGAGCCATGGCCTGCTTGATGCCTACAACTATGCGATCGAGCAGAGGCAATCCATGCCGGCGGAAACGATTCGCCCGAAGCCGCTCGTGACCGGAAGCGATCTGATCGCTGCGGGATATGAGCCGGGTCCACGCTTCAAAGAGATTTTGGCGGCCGTGGAAGACGCGCAATTGGAAGGGCGCGTCTCCACGAGCGACGACGCAATGGAGTTCGTAAGAGGAGAATTCCCGCTTTAGATCTGCTCGGCACCCCTTTACTTATTTCGAAGATACGGGTACCCCTCCCCCGGGGTGGTCTTTAAGAATCAATGGCTTAGCGGGAATTTCCCGCCAGGTCTTTGGTTTCAAGGTACTTATGGGCAAAGTATTCCAGAATAATAACTTACGGTTATCAAAGAGCTCTGAAATGGTTTTGGGGCAGCTTCGAGGCCCGTCCTTGAGGACGGGTACACGCTGGGCTGCCCCAATCAGATTTCGATTATCTCGCTGGGCGAGTTGGATGTCTGTGATGTTCGGTACGGGTGTTCGTGATGAAAAGAGACTGACGTCACATTGCAATGAACTCGCAATAACTAAGAACACCGGCCGCATCCCGCCCATCGCAAAGGACGCGATGAGTGGAGCCACCCTCGGGATTCCCTTTTGGATTAAGGTGGCGAGCCGAAGGCGGTTAGCTATGATTCTTGGCGTCGTTCTGGGCGATTCTTGCTTTTACGATTTTCTTCAGGAGCGGGGTGGGTAGAGGTTTGTCGAGAGGGAAGCGGAGGGTGCCTTTTGTTACATGGTAGTCCTTGAGTTCGTCTTTGAATGGGACTAATGCGCTTGAACCCATGGGGAAGAGGCTGCAATGTTCTTTGAATGCGGCGATGGCGACTAGAGAGCCTTTGTACTTGAAGGTGGGAATTCTGTAGCTGATGGTCTCGGCCGTTTCTTTGGGAACTACGGAGCGGATTACATCGCGCATCTTGGTCAGCAGGGGTCGGGCGGGCTCGGCCACCTTGGCGAAATATCCGTCGAAAGTTTCCGGAGCGGCTGAGGTTTTTTTGCTCGATTTACTTGCGGGGGACTTTGCTTTTTTCATGCGGGCAATCCTAACAAGTCGTTCTGGGAAAAAGTCGATCTTGAGCGAGAGTTGTGACCTCAGCGGCTGAAGCCGTATTCAAAAAAGGCAGTTATCGCAGCGCTAAAGCGCTGCCGCCACCCAAAGGCGGGAAATTGAGGGCTGAAGCGCTGCGCCACCCAAAAGCAAGCGCAACGTCGAGTTTTTCCGCACCATCTAATGCCGTGCCCTTCCCAAATCATTATGAGATACGTTCTAGTCTCGGTCCTGCGTCTCGCCTGAATCGGCGCCGACCGGAATCGACTTTTGCAGATCGACTACCGGCAGACCTGCTTTCTTTAATTGTTCATTCAGGTTTGGCAGGTCTTTCGTTTTGATCTCGTTCCATGCGGCTAATTGTTCGGCGAGGGCTTTTTCCAGTTCTGCCACCGTAGCGACTTCCTGCGTGGTGGGCGCAGCGTCGGCGCTATCGAGAGCGCTGATGATGGAAGCGAAGCCGGCGTTCAGGCGAGCCAGGCTGCGGCCTTCCGGAGTGCTCAAGAAGCGCGCGCCATAGCCTCCTTCGCCGCCCGCGATCGTTGCGGCTTTTGAGTCGAGATCGCTCGCCGACTTCGCGATCGCCGATTGCGCTGAGTTACTGGCTGCGCTGTTTGCATACTGATCTCCCTTGAGCGGTTTCAACTGCGCCCGCAAGCTGCGCGCCTGCTGCAGCGCTTCGAAATCGCGATGGAGATCGTCCGCAACCTTCCGGTCGAGTTCGAACTGGCGGCGCAGATCCTCTGGCGACGTTTTTACGCGCGGGTCCATGCGGATTTCAAGCGGCTGTGTGACAGTCTTGCCTTCGGCGATCAGCTTGACCGTGTACTTGCCAGGCAGAGTGGTTGCGCCCTGCGGATAGAGCGGCGTGTCGTGGACGATGGCAGAGATTGGGTAATCACGGCTGAGCACGTCGGGCGTTGGATAGGTCATGTCCCATACAAAACGGTGCAGGCCCGCGGCCGCAGAAACCGTTCTCGCGGGTCGCACCCAATACATCGGAACGTTGAAGTCTTTCGGGTTTACGACCTCAGGCTTGTCGGTACTCGAAAAGCGTCGCACCACCTCGCCGCGAGGATCGAGAATCTCGAGAGTCACTGGACCTGACGCGCTCGATTTCAGCCAGTAGTCGATAATCGCGCCATCCGGAGGATTCTGACCCGCCGGCTCTTCCGGAGGCAGAGGCGTATCGGGATTGTTGTTGCGGCGGATGCGGTAGGTGAGCTGCGGCGTGAACAAATGGGCAGGAGCCCCGGCAACTTTCGCGTCGAACTGGCGCAGCGTCGTAATGTCGTCGAGAATCCAGAATGAACGCCCGTGCGTTCCGACCACGATATCGTCGTTGTGGACGACGAGATCGCGAATCGAAGTTGCGGGCAGGTTGAGCTTCAGCGATTGCCAATGATCGCCGTCATCCCATGAAACGTAGACGGAGCGCTCGGTTCCGGCGAAGAGCAAGCCTTTGCGTTCCGGATCTTCGCGTACAGTATTGACCGGTTCATTGTCGGGCAGGCCGCTGACAATTTTCTGCCAGGTCTTGCCGCCATCGTGCGTACGATAGATATAAGGATGCAGGTCGTCGAGCCGGAAGCGATTGACGGCCGCATAAACTGACGCGGCATCGAAATGTGATGCGTCCATCTGGGCCAGCTTGCTCCAGGGCGTCAGTTCCGAAGGCGTGACATTCTTCCAATTCTTGCCGCCATCGTTTGTCACCTGAATCAAGCCATCGTCAGTGCCAATCCAGATCAGCTTCGCGTCTTTCGGCGATGGAGCGATGGAGTAAATCACGCCGCGGTGCTTGCCCTTGGCGGGATCGGCTTCGACGAAAGGCCCGAGGCTGGGCGGAACGCCGGGATCTTCGCGGGTCAGGTCGGGACTGATCGTCTCCCAGCTATTGCCACCGTCCCGGGTGGCAAACAACACGTTCGACCCGAGATAAAGCACGTGCGGATCGGCGGTCGAGAAGATCATTGGGGCCGTGCGGTTGTAGCGATACTTTCCCGTGCGAAGCACTACCGGCGCGACGTCGCGGGTCTGTCCGGTGTTGCGATCGAAAACGGTTCCCTTGCCGCCATAAATCAGGTTGGGATGCAGCGGATCAGGCGCAACGTAGCCATACTCTTCGACGCCGAGGGTCGTCCAGTCGCGAAAAGTAATTCCGCCGAAGTCGCTGCGGCTGGCGGTGCCGACCGAACCGCTCTCCTGCTGCGCGCCGTAGACCCAGTAGGGAAACTGGTTGTCGGTGATCACGTGATAGAACTGCGCGGTCGGCTGGTTATACCAGGAGCTCCAGGTGTGGCCGCCGTTGACGCTGATGGTCGCGCCCTGATCGACGGCGAGCGCGATGATCTCGGGATTTTCGGGATTGATCCAGATGGTGTGATAGTCGTCGCCGCCCGGAGCGCCTTTGATGGCCGTGAAAGTCTTGCCGGCGTCGGTTGACTTGTAGGTCGAGGTGTTGGCCACGTAGATGACATCTTTATTCGTGGGATCGACGCGTACACATCCGAAGTCGTCGCCGCGTCCCCAGATGCGATCTTCGTCATTGACCATCTGCCAGCTTTCGCCGGCGTCGTCAGAGCGGTAGATACCCCCGCCTTTTCGGGCATTTACCCAGGCATACATGCGGTTCGGGTCGCTGGGAGCAACGGTCTGGCCGATGCGGCCAATGCCTTCTGCCTCGCCGGGAAGTCCCTTGGTGAGTTGCCGCCAAGTGTCTCCGCCATCGGTGGATTTAAAAAGGCCGCTGCCGTTGCCGGTGTAGCCGCCTCCGGTGGTCCAAGGCGGACGCCGTGAGGCCCACATGCTGGCATAGACGATCTGTGGATTACGCGGATCGAAAGCGAGATCCATGCCTCCGACGTTTTCGTCTTTGTAGAGAACCTTTTGCCAGCTCTGGCCGCCGTCGAGCGAGCGGAAGATTCCGCGCTCGGGATTGGGACCGTAGGGATGTCCCTGGGCCGCTACGAACAGGCGATTGGGATCCTTGGGATCGACGATGATGGATGCGATCTGCTGCGCGTCACGCAAGCCGAGATGCTGCCAGGTGCGTCCGCCGTCGGTCGATTTGTACATGCCATCGCCGACCGAGAGATCAGGGCGACGCAAGCCTTCGCCGCTTCCGACATAAATAATGTCGGGATTGGACGGCGCAACCGCAAGCGCGCCAATCGAGCCGGTGGGCTGGTCGTCGAAGATCGGCTGCCAGGTGCGACCGAAGTCCGTGGACTTCCAGACGCCGCCATTGTTCGGCGCCATGTAAAAAACATTTTGATGGCCGGGAATTCCTGAAATCGACACGGTGCGCCCGCCGCGAAACGGACCGATCATGCGCCAGCGCATCTCCTGGTACATGGAGGGGTCATAGGTTTGTGCGGAGACAGGCGAATCGGCCAGCGAGATTGCGGCAACAGAACTGAAGATGAGAAGAAGACGAACAGCCCACGTTTCGAATTTCATTTTCAAGGAAGAGCCCCCACGAACAAAGAAGAAGGATAAACCAAAGGGGCTTTAAGGTGCGCCTCACCTTGGGGATCAAACACACGTCGTGAGGATGGTGATCGCAGGGTGCGACGTCAGGTCTTCGAGGTGACCTCAAGCAAGACTGCGGCCGTTCTTGTGGTTCTCTCCGCCCTAGTTCACGTGCGTGGTGTAAATGTGGCCAGTAAAGGAGGAATCAAATCCCGCGCACCAGACCTGATAGCCAGTTTTGGAATGCCTTTTATCGCAGGCGCCCATTTCGGAACCGGTGGTCGCGTCCACGGACCAGGTTAGGCCGCCATCGCTGGTGAAATACATTCCGCCCACGCCGCTGTAGACGTTTCCACCTGCGGCCCAACCAGTCGTCGAGTTGAGGAACAGAATTTCGCGGATCGGCCACGGACCATCCAGTGTCCGCCCGCTCCAGGTCTTGCCGCCGTTGGTCGTGACGTGAACCCATCCTTCAACGTTAGGAGAAATTTCACCGCCGCCTACCCAGCCGCGTTTGTCATTGAGGAAGAAAGTGGTTCCATCAAAAACGGAATCGACGCTCGGACCGCAACTCCAGGATGCTCCGCCATTGAGGCTGGTACAAAAATCGATGCCGGAAGCGCGTGCATGGAGATTGGGAAGGAAGCTGAATTCAGGCTGGAACCATGCGCCGCTCGGATCGGAGACAACAGAAGTCCAATCGGAAGCAGTCGCTCCGCCATCGGTGGTGTACTCGGCCAGATTCTGCTGGCCGCCGATCAGGTCCATGATCAGACCGTTGACCTTCTTCACAAAACGCACGCGCTGCACCCAACCAGTATTGCTGACAATGACGTCATTGCCCCAGGTTTTGCCGCCGTCATGGCTCCAGCGGATAAGACCATAGAAGGTTGATGAATCATAGAATCCCGACGCCACCACATCCTTGGAGTTCAAGGCCGTAACGCCATAAAAGTAGTACGGGTAGCCGAGATTCAAGACCTCCGTCCAGGTGTTGCCACCATCGGCCGTCTTCCAGACTTGGCCGCCCTCCGCGGCAGCAAAGCCGATCTTGGTCGTGGGAAATGAAATGTCGTGAATCACCGCGCCCGGTATTGACGCGAGGAGCGTCCAGGTATTTCCTTCCGGCTGCAAAGCCGGCTGGGCTTCCAAGGTCGGCGTGACCATCGGGCGGTCTGCAGACAGCTCGCGGCTCTCCGACTGTACTGGCATTCTTGCGGAAACGTGGTGGGCAATGGCCGGCAAACTCTGCGCGCCAGCTTGAAACGAAACCAATGCGGTTGCGAGAAGGAAAAAACGCGATGCGCGGGAAAGTTTCACAAAGGACCTCCTCATCAGACGCCTGCGCTCTACTGGAAGGTGAGGCGTGATGATTTTGAAACTGCAAACTTACCCGGCAGTCTAGCAGGCGACCTCGTCCACGGCAACTGAGCCAGCAACGGGCGTTCTGGGGGAATCTAGGGTCGTGTTTCAAGGTAACGCAGCAGTGCATCCTGCCACTCCGGCATTCGGATTCCGTACCCCTCCAAACTGTTTGGAGAGAGCACCGAGTTGTGAGGTCTACGGGCGGGCCGTGGGAACTCGGCGGACGTGACAGGCTTGACGACAGTCTGCAATCCCGCAGACTGGACGATTTCCTTGGCGAAGTCGTACCAGGTGCAACTGCCGGAGTTGGTGGCGTGCACGATACCGCGCGCGTTCTTTTCGCAGAGCTGAACGAGGACAGAGGAAAGATCGCGAGTGAAGGTGGGAGAGCCACGTTGATCGTTGACCACGGAAATCTCAGGACGCGAGGCGGCGAGTTTCAGGATCGTGGCGGGAAAACATTTACCGCCGTGACCGAACAGCCATGAAGTGCGGACGATGCATACATTCGGCAAGACCTCAAGCAATCGTTCTTCGGCGCGGGCCTTGGTCTCGCCATACACGTTGATGGGATTGCGCGGATCGACAGCTTCGTATGGCGAACTCTTGCTGCCATCGAACACATAATCGGTGCTCAGAAACATCAGCCGCGACCCAACGGCGCGCGCCGCATTCGCAACATGAACTGCTCCTTCGCAATTCACGGCGAAGGCGAGATCGTGATTGGTCTCGCAGCCATCCACATCCGTGTAAGCGGCGGAAAGGACGATCCAGTCCGGCTTTGCATCGCGGACAACCTGCGCGATGCGAACCTGGTCACGGATATCCGCCTCCTTTGAAGAGGGAGCGGCTACCACGGCGCCGTCGAATGCCTTCACCAAATCCTGGCCAAGCATTCCCGACGCCCCAAGTAAGGTGATCCGCATAGCCGCATTGTAATAGGAGCTTGTGTCCGAAGGCGCCGGGCTCAACAACCTACAGATATATTTAAGGCGGCGCGGAATCGCAACACAGAGACACTTCAACCTTGAAGACGTCCGGCGGGCGCCGGCCGTCCATAACTTAGTCCGTTGGTTTCACGAACGGGAAAAGCCGCTTCCCGTTAGTTCGCGATTCCGTTATACCGATTTCCTAGTTTCGGAAACTTTGTTTCGAAAACTAGCTGGCAAAGTACATCGATGTGTAATAAGCCAGGACACCGAAAAACACGATCCCACAGATCGCGTAGCCGGTGAAGATCCAGGTATTGCGGTCTTCGTGTTGAACCTCGTGAACCGTACTCTGATTCGCAGACTTCTCCCCAGTGGCCAAATCCATGCAAGGCTCCTGAACGTACGAGTCTGACGTGTCCGCGAAAAGCAACCTCTGGCCCGTGACCCCACTACCCCACTACGGGCACGACGAAGGAAGTGTACTCCGGAAAGGAAGGGGTGAATTGTAAATTTTTTCAACATTTTCGTAGGGAACCCGACAAAAACCTACAGCCTTGCCGCGGATTTTGCGGATTTTCACGGATCAAATTCTTAGGTTGGATGGCCTTAGCGTGCGTAAATGTGCGGATATAGATGAAAGAAAGGGGGAATTGCATACCGCAACCGCGTCAAAAACGAGAATCTGGAACAGTTATAGGAATCGGAGATGACCAAGCTTCGCGATGAAAGCCGGAGAAGAATCCGTGAGAATCAGCGTAAATCCGTGGGAAGGAATTTCGAACTTAGCCCGGGTACCGCCCGCTGATATACCCCTCAAGCTCTTCAATTGCTTGGGCTTGGCCGGAAATGGTCCAGCGCACCAGGTCGCCAATCGATACGACGCCCACCGGCCTCTCATTTTCGACGACCGGAAGATGCCGGAAGCGTCGGTGCGTCATGATCGACATACACTCGTCGACCGTGTTCTTGGGAGTGACGAAGACGACCGGGGTTGTCATGATGGCGCTCACCACGGTTTCTTTGGAAGAGTGTCCTTTGAGGATGACTTTCCGAGCGTAATCGCGTTCGGAAACGATGCCAACCAGTTTGTCATCGGATAACACCAGCAGTGCGCCGACGCCCTCCTCGGCCATCTTCTCAATCGCCTCATAGACGGATTGGTCGGGGGCCACGGAGAAGACCCGGTTAGTCTGCTTGCTCCGCATCAACGATTCGATCGTGTCTGTGATTTTCATAAACCCCGGTAAACGCATTCCAGAATTGAACTCGACCTCACAAAAGTCGATCGAGCGCCCGTCCCGATCCAAGCAGAAGCATGGTACTCCCATCCGCGTGCGCGAAACAAAAGTTTTTGATGGCCACGGCTCTCTAGCTGATGTCTGGCTGAACTCGTTTGTGCGAAGTTCTGCCCTCCGCAATCGAGCTTGACCTCGCCATCCGGCTTGTGGAACCAACTTTTGAAATCGGCAATCTAGTCGTGCAATCTCCTTGCGCTAACTAGCGCTACCTCGAATAATGCTTTTTACTCTTATGCCTGAAGTTGCTGCGCCACCCACTCATCTGGACGCCCTCGCGCTTGAGGCCGCGCTTCGCCGCCATCTTCGCGGCGAAATTCGTTTTGATTCCGGCAGCCGCGCCCTTTACGCAACCGACGGATCGAACTACCGGCAGGTCCCGATTGGCGTCGTGATTCCGCGCGATAAAGAAGATGTCCTCGCCACTGTCGCTCTCTGCCGCGAGCATCACGCTCCGCTTCTCGCCCGCGGCGGCGGCACCTCGCTTGCTGGACAATGCTGTAACTCTGCCATCATTCTCGATTTTTCGAAGTACATGGCAAGCATCCTCGAAATCGATCCCGAGCGACGCATCGCTCGCGTGCAGCCCGGCGTGGTGCTCGATAGTCTGCGCGGCGAGGCCGAAAAGCATCACCTGACCTTCGCGCCCGATCCCGCAACTCACGACCGCTGCACGCTTGGCGGCATGATCGGCAACAACTCCTGCGGCGTGCACTCGATCATGGCCGGCAAAACCGACGACAACATCGAGTCGCTCGACATTCTTACTTATGACGGCCAGCGCATGCACGTCGGCGCCACCAGCCAGGAAGAGTTTGACTGTATCGTCGGCGAAGGTGGACGCCGCGCCCAAATCTATCTGGGACTCAAGCAACTCGCCGGTACCGATATGGCGATCAGGTGCGGCGCCAGTTTCCGAATATCCCGCGCCGCGTCTCCGGATACAACCTGAACCACCTGCTTCCAGAAAGTGGCTTTCATGTCGCGCGGGCGCTCGTCGGCTCCGAAGGCACATGCGTCACGGTTCTCGAAGCTACTTGCCGCCTGGTTGAAAGCCCGCCCGCTCGCGCTCTTCTGGTGATCGGATGGCCGGATGTCTTCGTATGTGCCGACCATGTTCCCGAGATCATGGAGCACGGTCCAATCGGCCTCGAAGGCTTCGACGACATCATGGTCAACGCGAGCCGCCAGAAAAAGGTCAACCTCGAAGGCCTGGCGCTTCTTCCCGAAGGTTGTGGATGGCTGATGGTTGAATTCGGGGCAAACACCGCCGCTGAGGCCGAAGCGAAAGCGCGAAAACTGATGCAGGCGCTCGACCGCGTTACGCCGGCACCTGACATGCGCCTCTTCACAGACCCACGCCAGACCCGCCGCATCTGGGACGTTCGCGAGTCAAGCCTGGGCGTAACCTCCCACGTTCCCGGCGAACCTCTGCGATGGGAAGGCTTCGAGGATTCCGCCGTCGCCCCCGAAAAACTCGGCGCCTATCTGCGCGACCTGCGCAAACTGATGCAGGACTTCCACTATGAAGGCGCCTTCTACGGTCACTTCGGCCACGCCTGCGTGCACACCCGCATGGATTACGATCTCGAATCCACCGAGGGTGTGCGCAAGTTCCGCCAGTTCATGGAAGAGGCTGCCGATCTCGTCGTCCGCTACGGTGGCTCGCTTTCAGGCGAGCATGGAGACGGCCAGGCCCGCGGCGAACTGCTTCCCAAAATGTTTGGGCCGGAACTCATGCAGGCCTTCGGCGAGTTCAAGTCGCTCTGGGATCCAGACTGGAAGATGAACCCCGGCAAGCTCATCAGTCCGTACCGACTTGATGAGAACTTGCGCCTCGGACCTGACTACGATCCCTGGGAGCCGATGACCCACTTCAAGTTTCCCGACGACCACGGCAGCCTCGCATCGGCGACCTTGCGCTGCGTTGGAGTCGGCAAGTGCCGTCGTGAAGCAGGCGGAGTCATGTGTCCGAGTTATCGCGTGACGCGCGAAGAAGAACATTCGACGCGCGGACGCGCTCACCTGCTGTGGGAGATGGCCAAGGGCGAAGTCATTAAAGATGGCTGGAAGAATGAAGCCGTCAAAGAGTCGCTCGATCTTTGTCTTGCCTGTAAGGGCTGCAAGAGTGATTGTCCGGTGGGCGTGGACGTCGCCACGTACAAGGCTGAGTTTCTCTCACATTATTATGAGGCGAATTCGCGTCCGCTGAAGATGCTCGGACTGGGGAACCTCGACGTCTTGGCGCAGGTGGCGTCACACGTCCCGGGCCTTGTGAACTTGAACACGCAGCTTCCCTTCCTGCGCGACCTGAATAAGATGATCGCCGGAATCCCCTCCCAGCGCCGCATTCCGCCGCTGGCAGTTGAGACCTTCCAGCAATGGTGGCTGCAACAGCAGGAGTCACGTAGAGACGGCCGCCCTCGGCCGTCAGGTCGAGCGAATACCAATAGCGTTCTGCTTTGGGCCGACACCTTCAATAACCACTTTCTTCCTTCGACCGCGAAAGCCGCCGCCGAGGTCCTCGAAGCCGCCGGGTTCGACGTGACCGTCCCGCGCGCGCACCTCTGTTGCGGACGTCCCCTCTATGACGTCGGCATGCTCGACCGCGCCAAAAGCCTCTTGCTCCAAATCATGGACGAGTTGCTGCCCGAGATCGAAGCGGGAACACCGATCGTCGTTCTCGAGCCCAGTTGCGCCAGCGTTTTCCGCGACGAACTCCTCAACCTGTTCCCCAAGGACCAACGAGCCCGCGCCCTCTCCAGCCAGGTCTTTTTGCTGAGCGAGTTTCTCGAGCAGCGCGCCGAAGACTTTCCGATTCCAAAGCTCGCGCGCCAAGCGCTCATCCATGGGCATTGCCACCAGAAGGCTCTTATGAAGATGACGGCTGAGGAATCTGTTCTCCGGCGGATGGGCGTCGACTTTACCGCGCCTGCTCCCGGATGTTGCGGCATGGCTGGAGCTTTTGGGTTTGAGAAAGACAAGTACGACGTCTCGCGCGCGATCGGCGAACTCGAACTTCTTCCCGCCGTCCGGCAGGCGCCGACCGACTGGCTCATCGTCGCGGACGGTTTCAGTTGCCGCGAGCAGATCGCGCAGGAGACCGACAGACACGCGCTGCACCTCGCCGAAGTCCTCCAGATGGCTCTGCGCGAAGCCACCGAAACCCCCGAAGGCTTGCCACTGTTCGACTCCGCGCCGCGCCATTATCCAGAAGACGCATGGGTCCGTCCGCACGAAGCAGCCATTCAAAAGTCGATGAAGCGCACGGGGCTGGCGATAGCCGGAATTGCTGCAGGTGCCGCGCTGCTATTCGCGCTGGCACGGAATAGGGAACGTCCCAACGACTCGGAGTGATGTCCGCTATCCAACTATAAACACACTACTTAACTCCCACTATGCCCATCCCGCCCCTTTTCTGGGACAATAGACAAGGTCGCCTCGCCATCCTGCGACCCGTTCTGGCCTGAGGCTTTGGGCCCTCATTGCCCTTCCTCGGTAAGAAAGCTGAGCTTATGGAAACTGAAAAGAGCACCCTGTTGGCTCCGTCGCCGACCAAATCCCCGGCGCTGTCGGTAGACAAAACACTGCAAGGCTCGGTCCTCGTTCTGATTCAGTTCGATGTCTGCGAGGAGATACGCCTCGACGACCTGCGCGATATCTTTGGAGCCCGACGCCAGGAAGCGAGTTTCAAGCATCCGGCTCCCGGATACGTTCGCTACCAGCGTCCTCCGGTGGTCGAGCCGGTCGAACCACTGATCCTCGAAAGCGGCGAGCGTCTTGACGCGCAGATCAAGTATTACGACTATGGCGTTCTCAGCGTGGTCTTTGAGCTGCCTTTTTCAGGAGACTGGGAGCGCCTGGTGCGCCTGGCCGGCCGCTGGGTTTGGGACACCGACTTCACCAGTTTCGCGCAGAAGATCGTCAAGCAGAAACTCGAGCGCGCGCGCCCGGCGCTCGTCAAGCCTTACGAGGAATGGCTCACCGAAGATTACTTCGTCTTCCACGTCCGCGAGGCCGCTGGAAATCCATCGGCGACCGACTTGCTCGCGGCCGAAGGCGGTCGCATCGCGCAAATCGTGCGCGGTGAAACCGTCCCGCTCTCTGACGGCGAGCGTCAGGAAATTCTGCAATCGAAGATTTCGTATTATCCGAGCGATCTGGTTGTGATCGGCTGGAATGGCGCGTTTATCTACGACAACCAGACTGGCGCCGAAACTGCGATTCAACTGCTCGAATACGCCAACTCGCAGCTCCTCGAGTTCCGCCACTATGACGAACTGTTGACCCGCGAACTGCAAAGCGTCTACGAATTCATGGACCACGGCTCAGGCATCTGGGCGCGCTGGCGCACGGCGAAACGCGCTACGCGGCTGCACACCGTGCTGCTCGACGTGGATGAACTCACCGAACGCGCCGACAACGCCATCAAGTTCCTCAGCGACATGTTCTCCGCCAGACTCTACAAGGTTGCAGCGTCGAAAATCGGCGTCACCGACTACAAAGACCTGGTCAACCAGAAAGTCCACACCGCCGAAGAACTCTACCGCTTCATGATCGACCAATTCCACCAGAGCCGCGCCTTCGTGCTGGAGCTGATGGTGGTGATCATTCTGATTATTGATTTGATCTGGTTGTTCAAAGGAAGCACGCCGATCTAACTGTCAGCCATCAGCCGTCGGCGGGTCAGCCGTCAGGTAACCCTAAGCCTGTTCCACAAGCGGAGCCGAGAGCTCTACCTTCTTTGCAGCGGGCGCGTTAGGCATGTTGGGCCTCCTGAACCATTGAGGCACAGTTCGGAGCCCGAAAAAGTTTGGACGTCAAAGCCGGAATCCCGCAGGCGCTGGTTCGTATTCGTATTTTCTTCCAACGCGATCAGCCGATTGCTACCCAACGACAGAACGTTGCAGGCCAGCGAATCGCGTTCTGAATCGTCGATTTCGATGAGGCGGAAATTCCGGGCGCGCAGTAGTTCCACGGTTTCCACCGCCAGCCAGGAGAGATCGACGAGGATCGTCTTCGCATCGAGCACGCTCATCAGCGACATCAGGTGAAGGCACGCCGAGGGACCCGGTCCGTACGGGAGCGGCGCAGATAGAACCTCGACTCCCCGCGACGCCAGTATCGCGCGCAGTTGATCGATGCCTGCTGCGTTCGTGCGATAGCCGTTGCCGACCAGCAAGGTCTGCGGATCGAGCCAGACGATATCCCCCGCTTCCGACACGCCGGGATCCCGGATTTGACCCAGCGTCGCAATGCCAGCCTTCGCGCACTGTTCGCGGTGCCGCCGCGTCTCGGGGAAACGACTGCGCTTCCCCGGATTCATCAGGATCAGCCCATCACTGGCTGCGAGCGAAGCGTCGTGCGTGTAAACGGCGTCGAGCGTGAGGTCGTCCGAGGATGCCAGTTCGATGACTTCCGCTCCCGCGTCGGCGAGCATCTGGCAGAGACGATCATGCTGCGCCTGCGCGACCGGAAAATCTACAGGGTGATGGAATCCGAGATCGCGCCAGGCTGCAGCCTTGTCGGGACGATCCCAGCCGGCATTTCGCGGCGAGCAGACAAGCACGCGCGCAAGGTCGCCGGTCATTGTTTGGGTTTGTTTCCCGGTCTGCACAGCGTCGAATTGTGTTGTCCTGGATTGCATTGAAGACATCCATCATGCTGGCTTGAAAAGTATATAGGCTTGCAGCGTGGCGTCGATCATTGTTCATTGTGTCTCCGAGTCTCGAAATCGGACTCCACATTGCACTGATGAAAATTGAAACACCGAATATCCGTCCGGGCGCGTATTCTCGGCGGATACCCACAGAGCCTCAGGAGCGGTAATCCACCTTATCGCTTGCGCAGACAGGCTTCTCTGATGTACATATCAGCGGTAATCAAATCATTTACAACGTGCAGTACCGTGCTAGCCGATCGCCAAAAAGCGCGCACTTTGATTCCGTCTGCGTTCCGAACGCGGAGATTTCCAGGAGCCCTATGAGAGCAAGCTTACGGTTGTTTGTTGTGGTCGCAGTTTGTCTGTTGGTCCCGCAATTTATATTTGCTCAGGGCGCAGCCACGGGAGACCTGCACGTAACGGTGAAAGATCCGAAGGGCAATGCGGTCGCGAACGCAACGGTGACGGCACGAGACGTCGCAAAAGGTCTTGAGCGCGCGGGTAGCGGCGACGGGCAAGGTGGATACAGCGTGCGGCAACTGGCGCCGGGGACGTATTCGGTGACGGTCGACGCGGCGGGATTCGCGCGAGTGGAAGCTGCCGATGTGACGATCACGGTCGGCGGACTGGTGGAACTGCCAGTCGGACTTTCCGTGGCGACGGGCCGGGAAGTCGTCGAGGTAAGTTCGCAGGTGGAGATGGTGGAAACATCGCGGAGTTCAACGACCGACACGATCGGCGAGCGGCGGATCGAGAACCTGCCCATCAACGGCCGTAATTACATCAACTTCACTCTGACCGATTCGCAGGTAGTGCGAGACAACGCTCCGAATACCGGAGCGGCTCCGACGTCAGGCCTGAACATCAGCGGGCAGCGCGCGCGCTCGAACCTGGTCAACGTCGATGGAGCCGACGCGACCGACAACTCGGTGAACGGCGTGCGATCCACCGTGTCGCAGGAGGCGGTTCAGGAGTTCCAGATCATCACCAACAGTTACGCGGCGGAATATGGCCGGGCGTCAGGGGGCGTGGTCAACATTATTACGAGGTCGGGATCAAACGACTTTCACGGCGATGTATTCGGATACTTGCGGAACCGGAATTTTCAGGCCGTGAATCCGTTCAGCACGACTTCCGATCCGGCATATACGCGAGTGCAGGCCGGGACAGCCTTCGGTGGTCCGATTAAGAAAGATAAGACCTATTACTTCTTCTCGTATGAAGTGACGCGCCGGCATGAGACCGGATTTTCGAGCATCGGGCAAGGGAATTTTGGCCTGACGCCGTTTGACACGGCCGGGACCGCGGGCGGATTAGTCCCACTTCCCTTCGGCACCATTCAGGCGACTCCAGAGCAGGCAGCCTTTCTGGCTGGATTGACGCCCGTGGAAGTGGGCGGGATTGGTCTCGGAAATCTTGAGAATTACGTCGTGCTTCTGGGCGCGTCTTCAGGGCAGGCGATCAACGCAGCGTGGCCCACAGCGCTCGTGCAGGGAGCTACGGGTGGAGCGCTCTCAAGCTTTGCGGGCTTCCCCACGAGTTGTACACCGGCGTTTTGTCCCGCAACCGCGATCTTTGGTCCAAGTAACGCGCCCGCGTCCTTTCAGAGCCTCTCGTTGCAGCAGGGGAATTTCCCTGTGTTTGAAGGCACGAGCCTTTATTCATTCCGCATCGATCACAACATCAACAACAGCAATCGCCTGACACTGCGTGCCAATGTCAGCCCGAGCACTCAGACAGGACTTGAAGTAAGCGGACAGGATCAACCCTTCGGCCAGAACTCCTACTCGCGAACTTCGCGTCAAACCTACCGCGATGTGACCGGAGTGGCGCAGGATACATGGACCCTTGGAAATAACAAAGTGAATGAATTCCGCTTCCAGTATGCGCGGCGGGGACTGGAGTATTTCTACAACACGGCGATTCCTGGCGGATCGGATCCGGCGATTAACATCCCGGGTATCGCCTATTTCGGACGGGAACCGTATTCCTACATCAAACGAGTTGAGCAGAGATATCAGTTCATGGATAACTTCTCCTGGACGATGGGAAAACATGACACAAAGTTTGGCGGCGACTTCAACTATCTGCCTCTGACCGCAACTTTCACCGTGAATTACGGCGGTGTCTACGACTTCGGCAGTCTCTCGTCGACCAACCTTGGATTGCCCGCGGGCTTGCCTGGTCTATCCGTCGGTACAAGCGTACGGAGCAGGAATTCCGCAGGACTTCATCCAGGGACTGGGAAGTCCGACGGATACGTTCCACAACATTCCAATCGGCTTTTTCTGGCAGGACAGCTGGCGCGTGCGGCACAACCTTACTGTGAATTACGGCGTCCGGTATGACGTTGAGGTCGCTCCGAAATTCAAGCCGCCGCAAGGTCTGGCTCTTCCGGCGTACAACGTTCTTGGATTGCAAAAAGGAATCCAGACGGACAAAAACAATGTGCAGCCCCGCTTTGGAGTCGCATGGGATCCAAAGGGCGACGGCAAGACCGTGGTGCGGGCATCGTACGGAATTTTCTACGATCATCCTTTGCTAGGCCTGTACTTCCTAGGCGATGCGTCCGATGGTTCCTCCAGCGGACAGCTGGCGTTCGGACCCGGAAGCGTTTGCGCGGGCGCCGGAAATCCGGGCAATCTGAATGCGGTCGAGATATTCCAAGGGCTTGTCCCGGCGGCGAATGGATCTTTGGCTTCGCCGTGTTCTCCGGCAACCAGCAGCGCGGCGTTGGCGTTGCTGAATTACTCGCCAAACCAACAGCGTTTTTCTTGCGCTACCGGCGATCCAACCTGCGGCGTGACTTCGCCCAACAGTTCGATCTTCCTCAATCAGAATTACTTGAATCCCTCGAGCTTTCTTCCGCTCGCCTTCCAGCCGTTCGGATATCCGCAGGGAAAGAATTTTGTATACGCGTACTCGCAGCAGGCGAACCTGACGATCGAGAAGGATCTGGGCTCGGGCTACGCATTCAGCATGGCTTATAACTTCAACGGCGGACGCCACCTGAACCGGCCGATCAATGCCAATACAATTCGCGGAGATTTATTGGTAAGTAACTACAATGCGGCGGTGGCCGCGGGGCAAACTCCAACTAGTCCCCTCACCGTAGGTACTGGATTGGTGCCTTGTGGAGTCGGGTCTCTTGGACCGTGGGTAAGTGCTCCGCTGATGAACTTCTTCCGCCGGGGCGGCCTGAACCCGTCGTTTGCGGCTTTCTATAACGAGATTGGCGCCGGAGCGTGCGTACAACTTGCGCAGTCCATCGTCAGCAGCCTCGGGAGCCAAGGCTTCAATGCAACTTGCGATCCTGCGACCTTCAATGGATGCGTGCCCTTTGGCGACATGGATGCAAACTTCTCGAACGGCACCTCGAACTATAACGGCCTGACTGCCAACTTGCGAAAGCGGTTCAGCAATCACTATGAGTTCCAGGCGTCTTACACCTGGTCGCATGCGATCGACGATTCGACCGACTTGCAATCGACATTGACGCCGCAAGACAGCTTCTTCCCAAGCGCTGACCGCTCGACTTCGCTGTTTGACCAGCGGCATCGCTTCGTGTTCAACGGCGTTTACCAGAGTGGCAAACTGGGCGGTGCGGGATTCACGAGCAAATTCTTCAGCAACTGGACCATTGCGCCGCTGATCGAGTTCGGTTCGGGGCGTCCGTTTAACATCATCACCAGCGGCGACGATAACTTCCAGCTGTCATCGCTGACCGGACGGCCGAATGTTGTGCCCTCGGGAACTCCAACGAATGCATGCGGGTATGCGCCGGTAGCGTCGAAATATTCGCGGACCGGCTTCTTCCAGGAGCCATGCTTCCTGACCAACTTCAATGGAACCCTGGCTTCGCTGGACGGCAACCTGGGCCGCAATGCGGGAGTTACTCCGTGGACGGTGTTCAACGACATACGCGTCGCCAAGCGCGTCAGTTTCGGAGAGCGGTTCAGCATGGATCTGATGATGGATGTTTTCAACATCGCGAACGTATACAACGTGTCGGCCGTGAGCCCGCTCATGACCAACGCCGGCCAGGCAACCGCAGCGTATGATCCGCGGCAGTTTCAATTTGCGCTGAAGTTGTATTGGTAAGTCGGCTTTCGGCTTTCGGCTCTCGGCTTTAGGCTTTCGGCCCTGCATTCCTGTTGCGGGGCCGATTCTTTTTAACCCGCGTTCCAGCGATTTTCAAATCGTCACAATTTGTCGGTGCTGCCCATCACTTTATTACGAGGACCGCGTTCTACCCTTTCCTTGGAGGCGGGTTGCTATGGGCGGGAGTTATCAGGATCTTCGCGTTTGGCGAAGCGCGATGGAGCTTACGACGGCTGTCTATCAAGCCACGAGGAAATTTCCGACCGACGAGGGGTATGGGCTCTCATCTCAACTTCGTCGCGCGGCGGTTTCCGTGCCTAGCAATATCGCGGAGGGTAAGGGACGGTCATCGGACAAAGATCTGCTACGGTTCCTGAGCTGCGCAAGAGGATCGATCTATGAGATGCAAACACAACTCGAAATTGCGGAGTCGCTAGGATACCTAGCGACCAACCATCGTCGAACGTTGAGCGAAAAAGCCGATGACGTTGCCAGAATGTTAAACGGAATGATCGCGAAGTTCAGGGAGGCCCTGAAGCAGTCAAGTTGAAGAAGGCGAGAACAGGCACCAGGAGTCGAGATCCACAGCCCCAAAGCCGAGAGCCTAAAGCGCTCCTAAATCCCCGCCGTCACCCGTCGATGGGCTCGTGCATCGGGCGCCGATTTCAATTCCTTCGCCAGCGATCCGGCGATCTTGTGGGTGATTCGCGTGCTCACGGCAGCGATCAGGCGATCCTGATCCTTCGGGAAAGGGCCCTGCTCGAGCCGGAATGATTCGAGTTCTTGCCGGCAAATCTCATCGAGGCGAAGACGAAGTGCAGTTAACTCGGGTCCTGCGCCTCCCGCGATCAGCCGCTTTCTGAACCCTTGCACTTCCGACTGTACGATAGCTTCCGCCTCGGGTTCGCCCGCTCTTTTTGCGATCGGAGGCTCGACAGCGCGCTCCAGATCCTCGAGATCGTAGAGCAGAACATTTTCGAATTCACGCACGGCGGGTTCGATGTCGCGTGGCATAGCGAGATCGAGGAACACCAATTTTCGGCCCTTGCGTTCTGTGGCCAGACGCTTCATGTCCTGGGCCGTGAAAATGAATTGCGGAGTCGAGGTGGCGCTGATCACAAGATCGGCTTTCGCCAGGGGACCCCATCGATCGTCGAATGCGCAGGAGTGGAATGTCTCCTTCCCGGTATTCAATCTTTCCACTAACTCGCGGGCGGCGAAGTTGGTGCGATTGATGATGCAGACATCTTGCGCTCCGCGAGTAAGAAGCGCATGGGCTGCAATCTGGCTCATGCGTCCCGCGCCCAGGATTGCAACGTTCCGGGTGGCCAGCGATCCAAAGATGCGCTCGGCGAGTTGAACAGCGGCGTAGGGCGCTGAGAGAAAGTGAGAGCCTGGAGCTGCTTCCTTCCGGACGCGCCTGCGAACGGATAGGGCTTTTCGCAGGATGGTATCGAGGTAGCGGCCGGTACTACCTGCGTTACGCGCCTGTTGCCACGCCAAGGCGACCTTGCGCGCCACCTGTTCTTCGCCGATACA
The DNA here is from genome assembly GCA_963822545.1 of uncultured Acidobacteriaceae bacterium. Classification (GTDB taxonomy): domain Bacteria; phylum Acidobacteriota; class Terriglobia; order Terriglobales; family Acidobacteriaceae; genus Acidiflorens. The sequence goes on along the minus strand of CAWGIB010000002.1, from coordinate 653,986 downwards.
CATCGAGTCAAGGCCGCAGCTGACGCGGAAAGAGTGGGTGAGGGCTTGTTCGTCAAGCAGGCGGTAGAAGCTGTTCCATTCCTGAATCTTGAGATCGTATTCGGCGGTCAGCAGGCGGAGGATGGAGTTGACGGCCAGCGTCGGATCCCCCCACACCACGAATTCGGTACGGTTGCAGGTGGAGAAGACGATCACTTCGTCGATGCCCTCTCCTTGAGAGAGCATGGAGAGAACCTGGGCCTGGCGACATCCGCTCATCCAGAAACGCTCGCGAACCTCGACTGCAGCCGTTCGATGATTGAGGCCGACCACCACTAAAGTCGGTTCCACGACACACGCTCCCCGAGGATTTCGCTATGTATAAGGCATCGCAGGGGCCAAACTTTGGCCGGAGAGATCGGATGTCTAAGCAACTGAAATCAAGCGGTTAAATTGCGGTTGTTGTCTTTCGCAACACCGCGGTGTTGCGTTCTTCCTGCGAGATATCACGCCGATTGTGGGGTTTTGGCACGGAAGAGAGAGGGAATGAGCGCCAACATTTTTATTACCGCCGAGACGCCGAGATTCGCAGAGAGACACTCTCCGTCTTTGCCAGAAAGGTTTTGAATGCTCTGACGACGATGAGGCGCCTGTCCGGAAAAGGATGGGTAACTTGCTTGTTTTGTGATATTGTCGCTCCCGCCAACCTTTGCAGCCGAAAATGTTCCTAACGGTAGGCTCACTCCGTTAGTGGCATCTCCACAGCAAAGGCTGTCGCGCTCAAACCAACGGGCGCTTATCACTTACTTATTAAGGAGGATGGAACTGATGAAGACGATTCTTAGGGTGATTTTGGCAGTAGCGGCGCTGGCATTGATTTTCTCGACGTACTCGTTCGCGGATGCGGGAGCGGACTACAAAGCGAAGTGCGCGATGTGCCACGGTGCAAACGGCGAAGGCAAAGCCGCGATGAAGACAAAGGATTTCGGCTCGGCTGATGTGCAAAAGATGTCAGACGCGGAGCTTACCGAGGCTATCACGAAGGGAAAGCCGCCCATGAAGGCTTACGAAGGCACGCTTTCCAAGGATCAGATCAGCGACTTGGTGAAGTGGATCAGAACGTTGAAGAAGTAGATTTGATATCGTTTTAGAGGAAAAGCGGCCCGCGAAGAGGGCCGCTTATTTTTGCTAGGAGCCCGTTTTTGAAGACCACGAGGTGTTTTGCGCTATTCATGCTGTCACTCATTTTCTCGGCTTATGGAATGGCCGATGGTGGAGCGGATTTTAAGGTCAGATGCGCTCCCTGCCACGGTGCAAGAGGAGCAGGCGAAACAAAGCTCGGCCAAAATTTGCGCGTTCGCGACCTTGGTTCAGCCGACGCGCAGAAGCAATCGGACGATGAACTGTCCACCATTATCCACAAGGGCAAAGGCAAGATGCCGGCGTACGGTGGCAAGCTCTCGAGAGATCAGATTAACGAGCTCGTGAAATACATTCGAACGCTGAAGAGGTAAGTTAGAGATCTCAGGAGCTTGGTAGTGAAGACCGGCGACAAAGTCAAACTCATCGGAATCCCGCCTGGGCTCCCGCACGACGAGCAATTGCAGACTCGCGGATTGTTTGAAAAATGCCTGGGAAAGACCTTCTTCGTCGCTGGAGTAAAAACGGTGGAAGGACTGGGATACCAACTCGCGCAACTTGACCTCGGGCACGTTGTTGGAAAGTCCCCTTACCTCGAAACAATTTGGGTGGAACCGCAATTCCTGAAATTTGAACAGTCCCATTAATTGAGAAGTGCCAAGAATCGAGAGAAAACGGCCTACGTTCCCGCGCGTTTCTCGATCTTCGCCCATGTATCTTTCAGCGCCACCGTGCGGTTGAAGACTGGGCGGCCCGCTTTCGAATCGGGATCGACGCAGAAGTATCCCAGGCGCTCGAACTGGTAGCGAGTTTCGACCGGAGCCTGGGCGAGTGACGGCTCAAGCTTCGCGTTCGAGATTACTTCCAGCGACTCGGGATTCAGATTGGCCGTAAATTCCTGGCCCTCGGCAACCTGGTTCGGATCTTCTTTGGTGAAGAGCTTGTCGTAAATGCGAACCTCGGCTTCGACAGCATGCGCGGCGGAAACCCAGTGAATGGTGGATTTCACCTTGCGGCCATCGGGCGCGTTCCCACCGCGCGTTGCTGGATCGTACGTGCAATGCACCTCAACCACTTCGCCCTTCTCGTTCTTAACCACGCTCTTCGCGGTGATGAAATAACCGTAACGCAGTCGAACTTCGGTGCCGGGCGAGAGGCGGTAATACTTCTTAGGCGGCTCTTCGCGAAAATCGTCTTGCTCAATGTAGAGGACCTTTGAGAACGGAACCTTCCGCTTCCCGGCGCTCTCATCTTCGGGATTGTTGATGGCTTCGACCTCTTCGCTCTGGCCATCGGGATAGTTATCAATCACTACCTTCAGCGGACGAAGGACGGCCATGACGCGGGGAGCGCGCTTGTTCAGGTCCTCGCGCACGAAGTGTTCGAGCATCGCGAGTTCGATCGTGCCGTTAGTCTTGGATACTCCAATGGCGCCGGTGAAATTTCGGATCGCTTCGGGCGTGTAGCCGCGGCGGCGAATGCCGGAAAGCGTGGGCATCCGCGGGTCGTCCCATCCGTTGACCAGCTTTTCCTGCACCAGTTTCAGCAGCTTGCGCTTGCTGAGCAGCGTGTAAGTCAGGCTGAGGCGATCGAACTCGTATTGCTGTGAAGGGAAAATCCCCAGCTGCTGGATGAACCAGTTGTAAAGCGGACGATGATCTTCGAACTCGAGCGTACACATCGAGTGCGTTACGCGCTCGATCGAATCCGACTGTCCGTGGGCGTAGTCATACATCGGATAGATGCACCACTTGTTGCCGGTGCGGTGATGCTCGGCGTGCAGGATGCGGTACATGACTGGATCGCGCATGTTGAGGTTTGGCGACGCCATGTCGATTTTGGCGCGCAACACCCGCGACCCGTCAGGGAACTCGCCTTTACGCATGCGTTCGAACAGATCGAGATTCTCGTCCACGGAGCGATTGCGATAGGGGCTGGGCCTCCCCGGCTCAGTCAACGTCCCACGATGCTGGCGGATTTCCTCGGCGCTTAGATCGTCGACGTAAGCCTTGCCGTCTTTAATCAGCTTGATCGCCCATTCGTAAAGCTGGTCGAAGTAATCGGAGGCGTAGCAGAGGCGCTCCCATTCGAAGCCCAGCCAGCGCACGTCTTTCATGATGGAGTCGACGTACTCCTGCTCTTCTTTTTCCGGGTTGGTATCGTCGAAGCGCAGGTTAGTCTTGCCGCCGAATTCGTCGGCAAGTCCGAAGTCGAGGCAGATGGCCTTGGCGTGGCCGATGTGCAGGTAACCGTTCGGCTCAGGAGGGAAGCGGGTCTGGATTACGGCGTCGCCATACTTCTTGGTCTTCAGATCCTCGATCATCGCATCGCGGATGAAATTCGAGGGGCGAGGCTCGGCGGGAGGATTCGGATCGACCTCAGACGGCGGTGAATTGGTCGCACTCATGCTCTTGCTATTCTATATGTCTTATGGCGCAGTGCGAACGGTGCGGGCGACAAATGCCGGGCTTAACCTTCGGCAAGAAAATATGCCCGTGGTGTAAGCAGCACGAAGCTGCACAGCGAGGCGAGGACATTCCATTTCAGCGCGTGGAGGTTGCCCCCTGGCAGCGGTCCCAATCCAGTTCGATGATCGTGACGCAGGCGATTTTTGGGATCAATGTCGCCGTCTTTCTTGGCATGGTTCTGTCCATCGGCGGCGCGATGCTGAGCAATCCTCCGGGACAGGCGCTCGTGGATTGGGGAGCTAATTTTGGACCGCTCACCGTCAGCGGGCAATGGTGGCGGCTGCTAACCTGCGTCTTCCTTCATGGCAGCCTGTTGCACATCGCGTTCAATATGTGGTGCCTGTGGGACCTCGGGAGATTGGCGGAGTCGGTCTATGGGCACTGGACGTTTGCGGTGGTCTACCTGATCACTGGGATCGGTTCAAGCCTGGCAAGTATCGCGTGGAATCCGGGTGTACTGAGCGTAGGCGCGTCGGGAGCAATTTTCGGGATTGCGGGCGCACTGATCGCGTCGTTTTACCTGGGTGAGTTCTCGTTGCCCCGGGCTGCCCTGAGCGGCATGCTGCGCAGCATCCTTGTGTTTGTTGGTTACAACCTGTTTTTTGGGGCGGTGATCGCCCGCACGGATAATGCCGCGCACATCGGCGGCCTGGTCATGGGATTGATCCTTGGAGCGTTGATCGCAAAGATCGCTCCGGTGCACGAAGATATTCTCCGGCGAGTCGCGGTATTGCTGGTCGGAGCTGTGATCGTGCTTGGTTGCGGCGTCTGGCTTGGACGATCGCGAGCTTATCTGGTTCACGGACAAAACGGCGTTGCGCACCTTACGGCCGGTAATGCGGACCAGGCTATCAAGGAATTGCAAAAGTCAGCGAAGCAAAGGCCCGATTTCGTGCCCACTCACCAGGCTTTGGCGCGAGCCTATATCGTCAAGCGCGACTTTCCGAGTGCAGTAACCGAGCTGAAGCGGGTGATCGTCTTGAGTCCGAAGAATGAAACGGCCTATTACCAACTCGGGCTGATTTATCTGGAGGAGAAGCAACCGGCGCAGGCCGAAGAAGCTTTCACTCAGCTCCTGAAAATTAATCCGAATAGCGCGGACGGACATGCGGGGTTGGCTGGGGCCTTTTCCGACGAACATCGGAATACGGAAGCGCTCGACGAATATAAGAGGGCAGCCGACATCGATTCGCTGTACCAGGGCGTGTATTACGACATGGGAGTGATTCAGGCCCGCTTGAACCGATACGACGATGCGATTGCGTCTTTGCTGAAGCAAAGGCAGGTCGGGGACGATCCGGACAACGAGAATTTGCTGGCCGCCGTGTATGAGGCCAAGGGAATGAAAAAAGAAGCCGACAGCGCCCGCCAAAAGGCCGCCGGATTTCAGGAACAGAAATAGCTGCGAATCCACCCTGCGCGCCCTACTGTATTTTCTGGATCGCCTGCTCGATTCTCTTCAGAGTCGTCTCACGCCCCAGCACCTGCAGCGTTTCAAATAGCGGCGGCGCGTTCTTGCGCCCGCAGACCGCTACTCGGATCGGCTGAAACATCTGGCCGGCTTTCAGGCCGAGTTCCTGGGCCGCAGGCGCGCAGGGCCTGGTCTAGCGGATCATGTGCGAACTCGGTAGTTAGGCAGAATCTCGCGGGCCCGGGTAAGGGCCTTCAGAGCCATCGCAAGGTCGCCCTTCTGCGGAATCAGCTCCGAAGTATCGTAGGGTGGTAATTGATCCACAAAAAAGAAGTCAGCCGCCGTAAGCACATCGCGCAGCAGCTTGATGCGCTCGCGAATGAGCGGCGTGATCGCCAGCATCTTTTCTGAAGTCACCTGATATCCGGCTTCGTGAACGATCGGCAGCAGGCGCGCGCTCAAATCGTCGATCGGAAGAGCGCGGAGGTGCTCGGCATTCAGCCAGACGGCTTTGGGATCGAACGTCTCCTCGGGCGTCGTGGCCGGTTCTTTGAAATTTACTACCGCGTTGGCGCGGTTAATCCCCTCAAGGGTAAAGGCTTCGGTCAACTCCGCGATGGACATCTGCTCGCGATCGTTTTTCGGCGACCAGCCCAGCAGGCACAGAAAATTGATGAAGGCAAAGGAGAGAAATCCCGCGTCGCGATAGGTTGTGACGCTGACGACCGGCCCATGTTTCCGCTTGGAAAGCTTCGATCCATCGGGCGCGACCAGCAGCGGCAAATGCGCGAACTGCGGTATCGACGCTCCGGCATTTTGTGCGGCCTGAAAGATCAGCACATGCTTGTAGGTGTTCGAAAGATGGTCCTGTCCGCGAATGATGTGGCTGATTTTCAGGTCGATATCGTCGGCGCAGGAAGCGAGGTGATAGGTGGGCATGCCGTCGCTGCGCAAGAGCGCGAAGTCTTCGATGTCGTCGGCTGCCTTTGTTTGCTCGCCATAGACCGAATCCGCGAAGCGAACCTGCTCTCCCAATCCACGCGGAACGCGGAAGCGGAGCGCAAAAGTCTCGCCCGAAGCGGCGCGGCGATCGCTTTCGGCACGTGACAGTTCCCGCATGCCAGGATTGAAAAGCCAGGTCTGGTTGGCACCCGATTTCTCGCTGTCCCCCGTGTGCGCAGGGGTGAAGTCGCGATAGGCCAATCCTTTTTGGAAGATGGCGTCGGCGACCTGGCGGTGCAGCGCCAGTCGCTCGGATTGCTTGTATTCTTCGTCCCAGCCGAGATCGAGCCAGCGTAGGCCGTCGAAAATCGAATTGACGCTCGCATCGGTATTGCGCTCGACGTCCGTATCGTCGAGGCGGAGAACCATCGTGCCTCCATTGTGGCGGGCGTAGAGCCAGTTAAAAATGAAGGTACGGGCGCTGCCGACGTGCAGAAAACCGGTGGGAGACGGAGCAAATCGAACACGAAGCATAACTTTTGAGTATAGCGGATTGGATAGGTCGCTCTGACCCAAGGCCGAAGCGAACCGAGTGTGTCAGGAGGGCGATGCCCAGGTCGTCATGCAACCGCTGCTGTCGCTGGATTCAGTCCGGTAGCCAATGGATCGAAACACATCCTCAACAGCCGGTGCCGTCAGTCCTTTCCCGACGTTGTGATTAGTATCGAGCGCGAAATGGATCGGATGTTCTTTGAGGAAAGACCGGGCGGATTCCAGCATGGCGATCTCGGCTCCCTCGATGTCCACCTTGGCAAAACTCGGCGTGCCGTAGCGCTCACAAGCATCGGCCAGTGTGAGGGTAGCAACCTCGACCTTTTCGCTAGCCGACCCACGCGAGCTGTGCGTCGTAATCGTTGACCCTAACGCGCCTTCGGCAAAGAACGCTGCAGTTCCCGTGTAATCGGCCACGGCCGCCGCCACGCTAACCACATTGCTGACATCGTGACGCGCCAGATTGCGTTCGAGCAGCTGAAAATTAAGCGGGTCAGGTTCAAAGGCGACCACCTTGCCGGTTGTCCCGACCAGGGTCGACAGCCGATAGACCGAGGCACCGCAGTAGGCGCCGATGTCGAAGACGGTATCGCCCGGCTGCGGCGTATACCAGCGGAAATAGCCGTCCAGGGCGTCGATTTCTTCAACCAGCGAAGTAAACTCGAACTGAAGTCCCGAGCCGCGATAGCGATGCAGGCGTGGCTGGGAAAAGTCGACCAACATTCGATCGCCGTCCTCAATCGGTTCGACCTGGGTGAAATAACGATCAAAATTGTGCGCCACATCGGGCACATAAGCCAAATGGCGAGCAGCCAGGCGGATCACCGCCCGGTCCCGCACGACGTCGATTTGGCCGTTGCAAAAATGCAGGCGCACACCACGGGACGAATAGCGCAGAGCCGCACGCACCAGCATGCTGTCTGAGCCCCACCGCTGCATCGTGCTAGTCAGATAATGGTGAATGTCCATGTTTCCCGGAGTATACAAGTCCCGGACTATTGCTTCAGTGAGGCCGGGTTACCTTTGGTTACCAAGGTAATTCATTAGCAAACAGGAAAGTAGCGGGCTCGCATCCTAGAAGAAGATACTGATGGACAAGCTAATGCCCAGGTCGGACCTTGTCAGAAGACAGCTGTTGTTTCTAACTGTCTGGCATGCCACGATAACCTTTACCAGAGGTCCCATCCAGGCAGAAGATTAAGCTCTCGGGGAACGGATGAATAGCCTTGCCACAGGTTTGGCGGTGATTCCAGGAGCGGTCGCTCTTCTGGTGCTGCTCGTCTTCACGTACCTATACGAACAGAACCGTCATAGCTATTTCCGGGCCTGGCAACTGGCTTGGGCCGCCTACACATTGCATTACGCGGTCGAGGCCATCATTCATTTTGAAGGTCCCTCGGGCGCGCTGTTCTTCGTTAGTTCTCTTCTGCTCGTGATGATGGCGACATGCATCTTCGTGTCGACGCGGTTGATGAAGGAACAGTTTCAGGTGAAATGGTATGACGTTGCCCTGATGGTCGGCGGAATTCTCCTGACCTACATCGGCCTGCGCGCGCATATGGCCGGGGGCACATTCGATGAAAACCTCGGCACTGTGCCGGTGTACCTTCGCCTGGAAGTGGGACTGGCGGCGATTCTGCTCTATGGTTCCTTTTTCTACTACCGATACGCTTTCCGCAGAAACTCCGTAGCCTTCCGCGCACTCGCATTCTCTCTTGCGTTGTGGGGAGCGCTGATGGGAGTGGGCCAATTCCGCCAGTCGTTCCTCGAAACAGCGGGGCAACTGGGCGGTTTCCTGGCGCCGATTCCGCAAATGCTGCTGGCCATTGCGATGGTCATGGTGCTGTTTGAGAACGAGCGCAACGCAGTGCAGGAAAATGCGCTGGCCTTCTCGACGCTCGGCATTGATCCTCGCCGGTTGCTCTCTGCGGCCGATCTCGTTCCGAGCTTGCAGGCCTTCGTCGACCGGCTGGTCGCACCTCTGATTTCGCGCCGCGCCGTTGTCCTCATCTCGGAACAATGGCGGGGCACGGTTCCCTCGGTGCAGAAGGGCTTCTCCGCGGGGTTTCTGGAGAAGATGCAGAAAAGTCACGCAGGCGAGTACATTTCAGAGCTCGCGTACCGGCGTGGCGGAGTTGTGACGTTTAGAAATCTTCCGGAGCTGGAAGAGCCGCTGCCCGCTCTTTCTGGCGGACGTTTCGAAAACTTCAAGCAGACTCTTGTTTCCGAAGGCATCACCGACCTGATGGCGGTAAGCCTGCAGACGCGCGAGCACAACTTCGGCGTGATCCTGTTTCCGCACGCCGAGCGGCGGATGTTTGGCTCATCGAATCTGCGGTTGCTGATCGGACTCGCATTGCAGATCGCGCTCACCCTTGAAAATTACGTGGTGATGCATGAGGCGCAGCGCCGGACGAAAGAATACGAGCTGCTCACTGAAATTGGGCAGGCGATCAGCTCTCACCTGAACCAGGACGAAGTGCTGCGCACAGTGCAAACAGAACTGGGCCAGATTTTCGACACCACGAATTTCTATATCGCCTTTCAGGAAGAAGACAAAATCTGCTTCGAGCTCGAGACCGAAGAAGGCAAGGTGTTGCCGAAGCGCTTTCGTAAGATGGGCAACGGACTGACGGAGCATGTGCTGCGGACAGGTCAGCCGTTGCTGATTGAATCCGATCTGGAGCGGGTGCGCACCAAACTGGGAGCTGATTTTGTTCCGCCGCGGCCGGCGCGCTCGTTCTGCGCAGTGCCGATTTTCCTTGGTGGCAGGCCTGCGGGCGTAATGGCTGCCCTTTCAGTGGAACGTGAGTTCCGCTTCGAGAAGAGAGATCTGGAAGTAATGCAGACCGCTGCCGGACAGCTCGGAGTGGCGATCGAAAATGCCCGGCTCTTCACGGAAGAACAGAGGCGTGCGCGGCACCTCGCGTTCCTGAACAGCATTTCGAAGATGGCGATCTCGAGCGAAGATGCCGAGCAGATGATGATCGACATCGTGCGCGAGATCCAGAAGAACTTCCACTACGACCACATTGGCATCGGCATCATGGATTACGCCACCAAGGATATCGAGATCAAGGCCGAGGCGGGATCGACGTCGCAGACGCTGGGCCGCCGGATTGCTCTTGGAGCCGGGGTGCTCGGCAAAGTTGCGCGCACTGGCGTGAGCGCGCTCGTACAAAATGCCGGCCCGGGACAGTTAGCCGGTGTGCTGCCGGAATCGCGGGCGGTACTCTGCCTTCCAATTACCTACGGCGAAACCCTGCTGGGAGTGCTGAATGTCGAGAGCAGGGACGAGAATGCGTTCGCTCCCCAGGATGTGTTGATTTTGAACACACTCGCTGATTTGCTGGCCACTGCACTGCACAATTCCTTTGTCTTCCAGAAACTGCAGCAGCAGTCGATTACCGACGGGCTGACCGGAATCAAAACGCGGCGCTTTTTCTGGGAAGCGCTCAGTTCCGAGTGGAAGCGCGCATCGCGCTCGGGGCGGCCATTCTCGGTGGTGCTGATCGATCTGGATAAATTCAAGGAAGTGAATGACTCGCTCGGCCACCTCGAAGGCGACCTGGTGCTGGCGCGGGTTGGGCGCTTGCTCGAACAGAAATGCCGCCAGTCGAACGTGGTCGCCCGCTATGGCGGAGACGAATTCATCATTCTCATGCCCGAGACTGGCATCGACCAGGCGCAGGTTTTGGCCGAACGTCTGCGGCTCTGGCTGGCAACCGATCCGATGCTCGAAGAACACAGGATTACTGGAAGCTTCGGCGTGGCCAGCTTCCCGGTGCATGGGTTCGCCATTGAAGACCTGATTCGCGTGGCCGATGCCGGAATGTATGTCGCCAAGCATGCGGGCGGGAACCAGGTTTCAACCTCCGAACCATTTCGCGAGGGATCGGCTGTTCAGCGGCAGCTCATCTCTTCGTATATCGAAGGCTTCCTGCAGCGTGAGCACAACGGGGCAGAGCATCTGGAAGAACTGGTAAGCACGCTGCACAAGATGTGTGGTAGCGCGGACGAAGGCGATACCGCCGCCCTTCGCGAGGCCATTGAAGCATTGGCCCAGGCGGCGGAATTGCGTGAGCCCAATGCCTCAGGGCATGGTGAGCAGTGTGGACATTATGCCGGGATCATCGCGCGAGGACTGAACCTTCCTCCTCAAGACGTGACGGACGCGGTCTTTGCAGGAGCCGTGCATGACGTCGGCAAACTGTTTATCAACGAGCGCATCCTCAACAAGTCAGGGCCGCTGAGCGAAGAGGAATTGGCAGTGGTCAGGACCCATCCGCAACTCGGTGTGGAAGTTCTGCGCGCCATTCCACAGGTGGATAGCGTGGCGCAGGCGGTCTTGGCGCATCACGAAGCGTTCGATGGCAGCGGATATCCGTTCGGCTTGCGTGGAGAAAGCATTCCGCTCTTCGGCCGCATCCTGGCCGTCGTTGACACCTACGTCAACATGATGAGTGACCGCTCGTTCGCGCCGTCCAAGACGCACGAGCAGGCAATTGCGGAACTGGAGAAACTGACGGGAACGCGCTTTGACGGGATGATCGTCCGACTGTTTGCGCGGCTTCTCAAGATGGAAAAATCGACGCTAATGGGTCGCGGCGAATAAAAGCTCAGTCAGGGCTTGTCTTCCGTTACTACTAATGTGGCGTGCTTCGGCAAGTAGCTTTTGCGGCGAAACCAGTCTTCCATTGCCTCTCGCAGTTCATCGAGCGGGACATTCGTTCCGATTTCCAGGCATCCATCGGCCACCGGCAGCGTGTCGTCAAAGACAGATGCGTTGGTGAAGTTCCGCATGCTGAAATTGTCCAACCACTTGAGCGGACAGAGGTGCAGCTGCCCATCCTGCTGATACTGGACTCGCACTTTACGGGCGAACATGGGTTGATTGTACTGGTGGAAGACGCGAGCGAGGGTAGCTGGGCGCAATTGCATGTTTAGGTCAACTTGCCTTGCCGGTATGAGCCCAGGCGAACCATCTTCAGAAGTCACATTCCGCGACTACCTTCAAAAGCCGAATAAGTGTCTCGCGCTCCTCCGAGGACATTTGCCGTCGGAGACTCTCATCGGCGGTCTCCCGAGCTTCGATTAGCCGTTCTCGGTACTTCCTTCCTTTGGCCGTCAGCTGGACCAGAATTGCTCTGCCCGATTTTGCCCTGTGCTCCGACACGAGTCCTTCCTTGACCAGTGACTTGATCGACCGGTGCACGACGGTCCGGTCGAAATCCAGGAGCGTGGCGATCTGATTCGAATTCAGCGCTGTTCCCCCGCGCAACGTCGAGAGGATAAAGCCACGTGTCGCCGAGCACTGCGTTTTTCGCTCCAGTCTCTTTCCCACCGAGAAATACGCCGCTGCAATATGGGCCAGTACCGAGTCTTTCAGAATGTCAGCGGGAATCTCTTTCCCAGGGAGGATGTTCATAGGACGGTCACCGTTGCATCGAGAGGTCTTCGCCACTGCGGTGGCTCATTATGGGCGCGCGATTTTTTCCCGATGGCAATCACCATTACAATCTCGTGGTGCCGGCTGGATAACCCCAGATATTGAGAGAGCCGGCGGCCATCGAAGCCTTCCATTGGACACGTGTTCATGCCGAGCGCTTCGGCAGCGATCATCAGATTCTGGCAAGCCAACGATGTACTCTTTGTCGCCCATTTGAACAAGTCCTGCCGGGACAGCGGTGGCATCCCGACTACCATCCGCAGATTTAGCAGCCGGAAGAGCGCCCGTTTGATCGCAGCAAACATTCCGAATGGCCCAGGCATGAACAGGATCCGGCCGATCTTTGCATTCCGCTCGAAGCCGCGAATTTTCCCTTCGGCGAAGTTGCTCCGGCGCATCCACTCGATCTGGCCTTGGGCCGTGGCAGAGAGCGATCCCAGGTCTGCAACCGCCACAACCAGTGCGGAGGCGGTTTCCGCGGGCTTCTGTCCGAGGCATAGTTTCGCGACGGTGGCCTTTCGGGGAACAGATCCCACCCAATAAAACTTGTAAGGTTGGCTGTTAAAGCTTGAGGGGGCATGGCGGGCTGCATTGAGAATTTGCTCGCGCAGCTCTTCGGAAATTTCTACGGGTTCAAAGGTCTTCACCGCTCGCCTTTGAAAGATCGCGTCCAAGGTCTGGTTCATGGCTTTCCCCCCTCCATGTTGCTATTGCAACACAAGTATGTTGCTATTGCAACATTAATTATTGGTGCACCCAACCCAAGAATCCAACAAACGACAAAGGCCCGGGAGCACGCTCCCGGGCCTTTAAGTCTTTGTTCCGAGGTCAGCCTAGTCGTCGGTTTTCTTGCCGAGTTTGCTGACCTTGGCGAAGCGGCTCATCTTGCCCACCTGCGTGATGCTTCTCCGCAAGCGCTGGTCGAGTTCGTCAACCTCGCGGCTAAGGGCTTCAGGAAGGTGAGGGCCGAACTTGGCAAAGTGTTCGCGGATGAGCGGAATTTCCGCCAGCCAGCCATCGATATCGACGCTGAGCAGCTTCCACACATCTTCTTCGCGGATTTTCATACCCTCGGTATCGAGATCAGAGGGCTGGGGAAGCATCCCGATCGCTGTTTCGACCGCGTGCGCGGTCCCTTCGCAGCGTTCGAATACCCATTTCAGCACGCGGCTGTTGTCTCCATAGCCGGGCCAGAGAAATTTCCCATCTTCATCCGTGCGGAACCAGTTCACGTAATAAATCTTCGGGAGCTTTGCGCCTTCGCGCTCCCCGATTCTGAGATAGTGGGCGAAGTAATCTCCCATGTTGTATCCGCAGAATGGGAGCATCGCCATTGGATCGCGCCGCAACTGGCCGACCTGTCCGGAAGCTGCCGCGGTCGTCTCGCTGCTGGCGGTGGCGCCGAGAAACGTGCCGTGCTGCCAGTTGAAAGATTCAGTTACAAGTGGAACAACGCCGGCGCGGCGCCCCCGAAAAGGATCGCGTCAATCGGCACGCCCTGGGGATCTTCCCACTCAGGGGCGATGACCGGGCACTGCGATGCGGGGGTGGTGAATCGGCATTCGGATGAGCTGCCTTGCGGCGGGAGTGCGGAGTCCACGGTCGGCGGAGCCAGTCGAGCACTTCGGCGGGCTTCTCTTCCGTCATGCCTTCCCACCAGATGTCACGATCTGGCGTGATCGCGCAATTTGTAAAGATGGAATTCTTGGCGACCGTGAGCATGGCATTCTTGTTGGACTTCATGCTCGTTCCCGGAGCGACGCCAAAGAAACCGTGCTCGGGATTGATGGCATAGAGGCGGCCGTCGGCGCCAAACTTCATCCATGCGATGTCGTCGCCGATAGTCTCAACCTTCCATCCCTTGATGGACGGAATCAGCATGGCCAGATTTGTTTTGCCGCAAGCGGAAGGGAAATGCGCCCGTAATGTATTTCACGGTGCCCTTCGGGCTGGTCATCTTGAGGATGAGCATGTGTTCCGCCATCCATCCTTCATCGCGCGCCTGAACCGATGCGATGCGCAACGCGTGGCATTTCTTGCCGAGCAGCGCATTCCCGCCGTAGCCCGAGCCGTACGACCATATTTCGCGAGTCTCGGGAAAATGACAGATGTATTTTTCCTGCGCGTTGTTCGGCCACGCTGCGTCCTGATCGGTTAGGTCCAAGCGGAGCGCCGACGGAATGAAGACCGCGAACAAATTCGCCGTTCGAACCGAGAACTTCGAGGACGCGCGTCCCGACGCGAGCCATGATGTGCATATTGGCCACCACGTAAGGAGAGTCCGTAACCTCAACGCCGATATTGGCGATCGGCGATCCGATCGGTCCCATGCTGTAGGGGATCACGTACATCGTTCGACCCATCATGCAGCCCGCATAGAGTTGCGACAGCTTGGCCTTCATCTTGGCCGGCTCTTCCCAATTATTGGTTGGACCCGCTTCATCCCTGGTGCGGGCGCAAATAAAGGTTCGCTCTTCCACGCGAGCTACGTCAGCTGGGCTGGAACGTACGAGAATGCTGTTGGGCCGCTTTTCTTCGCTGAGAGGAATCGCCGTGCCGGCCAAAACCATTAGCCGAATCATCGCCTGGTATTCGTCGTCGGAGCCGTCACACCAATGAACTCGGTCGGGTTTGCAGAGTTGAGCTACTTCCTCGACCCATGCCACCAGATTTTTGTGCTTTGTACCGCCGTTCAAATCCGCGACAGTTTCCGTGTCCAAGATATGAGTGGCCATAAATTCCTTTCTCTTAAGAGGGAAGCAGATAACCCTCTGCTGCGAACCCGCCAGGCGCCGGCTGTTCGGGGGCAGACACGCGTGTGGCAAACGAAGAGATTCTGCCCTGCCCCAGGGACAAGAGCATTATTGTCCATCATTTTCGGGGGCCTTTCCAGTACTCAAGCGTGCCAGGCTTCCCCTTCCGTTCGTACCACACCGAAAGGAGCGCCGAATGATTATCGTGATTTGCAGCCGACCGCAATGTATCAAAGATCACAAGTCATTGTGACGAAAGAAAGAGGGGATAGGTTGCAGCCTGCCAGCCGGACGGTTGGTCAGTACCAGCCCCGTATCGCCAAAAGATCGCGTTCGGCAGCCGATTATGGCGCGGCTATCGACAGGTGTATCAAGTTCGGCGGCGATGGCGTCCAGATGCTTAAGAGTTTCGGCAACGGTAAGCGAGTACATCTCGCGTCCCAAGCCTTCGCCCGATTCCAGGGCCGTCTTTAGGAAATGCCCGGCGATCTCTTTCGCGAGACCGTCAGTAATCATCTGGCCAGACCTGTTGTTGTATTCAACCCAGGCCGGATGCGGCAGCGCGACCCATACCGGGCGGCCGTCCACCAGGAACTTGATATCCACGGCATCGGCGTGCCGGGTCGCGATGGCCACGACCAATGCTTGATAGAGGACATGGACATTTTTCTTGGTCCATCGGTCGGTGGCTATGAAGTCTGTAAACATAAATTTTGAAGCCTAATCAAATATATCGCCAGGCTGGGCGAGCAGCAAACGACGTTGCTCGCTCATTACATCCCGTCGTAATTCGGACCGCCTCCGCCTTCCGGCGGAACCCACGTGATGATCTGGTAAGGATCCTGAATATCGCAGGTCTTGCAATGCACGCAATTGGACGGATTCAAGCTGATGCGCTTGCCGTTCGGCGCGGACGAATCCTCAAGCATTTCATAAACGTTCGCGGGGCAGAAATTCTGGCAGGGGCTGCCGAATTCTTTCACACATCGTTCATTGCAAATGTTGGTATCGTCGATGATCAGATGTGCGGGCTGGTCTTCTTCATGCCGTGTGCCTGAGTGATACAGGTCGGTAAGTTTGTCGAAGGTGCGCTTGCCATCGCCCTTGGCGGGACCGATCAGGTCGGCTTCCTTGCCTCCATTGGCGGGAAGAGCCGCAACAGGCTTCATCTTCTTATAGCCCGGGTGAGAGGAGTACGCGGTTGTATGGGCCGCCACCGAAGAATTGTCTGCAGGCCTGTATTAAACATGCCCGCGACCAACCCCTTTTCGAACCCCTGATGGAAGTTTCGTACCGGCCAGAGTTCTTCCTTCATCCAACTTGTTTCGACGCGCTGCTGAAACTGCGCCAGCGTGGCTTTTGAAGAGTCGTTTTTCACAAGCGCTGCGAAGGCCGTCTCGGCCGCAAGCATCCCGCTCTTGATTGCGAGGTGAATGCCCTTCAGGCGCGCTGAATTCAGGAAGCCGGCCGAATCTCCGATTACCATCCATCCGTCGCCCGCCAGCGGAGGAATCGACCACCACCCGCCGTAGGGCAGCGACTTCGCTCCATAGCGAATCATTTTGCCGCCCTCCAGAAGCTTCGCAACAAAAGGATGCTGCTTGAAGGTCTGCAGCACATGCTGCGGATCGAGGCGCGGGTCTTCGTAATCGAGCCCGGTGACGAAGCCAAGCGAGACGACATTGTCTTTGGAACCGTAAATCCAGGCTCCGCCATATTCTTTCGTGGTCAGCGGATATCCCATGGTGTAGATGACTTCGCCGGGCTGAATTCTTCCGGATGGCACTTCCCATAGCTCTTTGATTCCGACGCCGTACGTCTGCGGGTTACGGTCCTTCATCAGATCAAACTTTTCGATCAGCTGCTTGGTGAGCGAACCGCGCGGCCCTTCGGCGAGGATCACGACCTTTGCCTTGATGTCGTACCCCGGCTCGAAATTTGACTTCGGCTGGTTCTGCTTGTCCACGCCTTTGTCGTCGGTCTGTACTCCGGCGACTCGATCGCCGTCGTAAAGCAATTCCGAGCCTGCGAATCCTGTGAAAACGGTGATGCCCGCCTCTTCAACTTTGCTTGCCAGCCACTTCACGAACCGGTTGATCGAGATGACGTAGTTGCCGTGATCGCGAAGCGGCGGAGGCGTAATCGGAAGTTTGTAGTGTCCCGTGCGGGTGAGAAAGTAGACGCCTTCTTTGTTTACCTTGGCGTCGAGCGGCGCTTCTTTTTCGAACCCGGGCAACAACTCCTTCATCGAGCGCGGGTCGAGCAGGGCGCCAGACAGGCAATGCTGTCCCGCTTCACGCGCTTTTTCCAGCACGTAAATATTTTCTTTCGAAAGCTGCGCATCGGGATGTTGCGCGTTGTGCTCGTCGATCAGTTGCGAGAGGCGCAGCGCACAAGCCATACCGGCCGGACCGCCGCCCACAATCACCACGTCGGCCGGCATTTCAGGGTGCTCAACGTTGGGAAGTGGCTTACGAAAAATGAGTGTCATGTCGTGATAGGAGAATATTTCGTAGTCAATATTTGAAGTCGAAGAACGTCGCCCCAAATAGGTCTAGGGCTCGGATCTGCCTTCCGTACTGGACGCGCTCAACAGATCCGCTCGCAGCTATTGTACGACTTCGGAAGCGACGAAGAATCTACCTGGATCTACTCAGTTCTTTGGGTGTGGTGTCGAATCTCGTCAACTGACTCCCGCATCGCCTGCACAACCTGATTCATTTGCGCTTCCGTGCCGGCGGTGATACGCACGCATCCTTCGCAACCAGGATTTCCGGAGGTATCACGGACCACAACACCGCGGCGTTGCATCGCTTCCGCAAATGCCGAGGCAATCTTCTTTGCATCTTTCTCTTGAGCACCTGGCTCGCAAATCCGAACAAGCACGAAGTTTGCCGAACTCGGGAAGCGCCGCAGCGACAGTTCCGCGCATAGATTTTCGATCGCGCGGCATGCCTGCCGCGCTTGCCTCACTGACTCCCGCACGAAGGCCTGATCAGCGAGCGCTTCTTCGATGCACGCCATCGAAGCAGCATTGACGTTGAACGGAGGGCAAAACCTTCGTATGAAGCCAATCTGCTCGGCGGCGCCAGTTAGTACGCCGAGCCGGATGCCCGCGAGACCATACGCTTTCGAAAAAGTACGAGCGACAAAAAGGTTGGGATGGCGGGCAAGGTCCGCAATCAGAGATTCGCCGCAGAATTCGAAGTAGGCCTCGTCGATCAGGACCGCCGCGTCTGGCGCTGCCGTCACAATCCGCAGCAGATCGTTGCGAGAAGCGATCAGCCCCGTTGGATTGTTGGGGTTTGCGACGGTGATCAGGCGCGTCTTAGGGGATATGCGTTCGAGAATCTTCGCGACGGGAAGTTTCAGATCTTCGCCCGACCGTACCCGCACAATCTTGGCGCCACATGCCTGTCCGAGCATGGGATACATCACGAACGTCGGGTCGGCGAAAAGCAATTCGTCACCCGGCGCCAAATAGGCCATGAAGAGCTGTGCCAACCCGTCGTCCATCCCATTGGTGAGCAAGGTCTGCTCGACAGGAATTCCGAGGAAATCTGCGACCAGGTGCTCACCCTCCTCGCGTGCCGGATACCGCGATACCTCTTCAGCGGTGAGAGCGCGAAGGCGAGCTAGTACCCGGGGCGAACATCCAGTCGCGTTTTCGTTCAGGTCGAGACAAAGCCCAGCGCGGCTCACGATGGGCGAATGATAAGGATGGAGTTCGGAAATACAGGCGCGGGGCTTCAGCATGGAAGGTTTATCCTGACGAATGAGTTTACGACGACACACTCAGAATCACGATGAGAGGATTATCAAAACCCTTCGGTCGCTCGGCCCGGTTCCCCGCAAAACACTACCGGCGGATAATCTTCACGCCGATAAAGATAATTGTGCAGATCACGAAGTCCAGCAGCAGCCCGAAGTCCTCCTTGAACAGGGAGTGGCGCATTCCAGGCGGAAGGTGCGGCATGAGTAGGAAGTAAATCGCATTGCCGACGAGCACCGCGGCCAAGGCGTCGAGAAAGTTCTTTAAGCTGTTCGTAGTAGTCGCAGTGCGCGCCAACTCAACCTCCCAACCTTAAATCTCGCGCTCAAAATACCGTTTGAACCAGCTCTCCGACAACAGGGTTGCTTCCCGCAGCTTGAAATAGTCCGGCCTGCTAACATCCCTTGAGATGCTGGAATTGTCCACACCAGTGCAGTTTCTGAAAGGAATTGGTCCGCGGCTGGCCGAGGTGCTGGGCGCCAAGGGCATTAAGACCGTCGACGACCTGCTCCACTACCTCCCTTTTCGCTATGAAGACCGCCTGAACCCTCGTTCGGTGGCCGAACTTCGTGCTGGGGAAATGGCCACGGTGATTGCCGAGGTACGCAATTCGGGCCTTTTCCGTACCCGCCGGATGCCGATATTCCAGCTTACCGTTGGCGACGGCCGCAGCAAGTTGAAATGCCTGTGGTTCAACGCCACCTACCTGCAAGACCGCTTCCAGCCGGGACAGATGATTGCGCTTTACGGCAAGGTTGAAGCCGACCGCGACGGGCGCCTGCAAATTGTGCAGCCGCAATTCGAAATCTTGGGAGACATCAACGAAGAAGGCGGAGCTGACGAGGCCGAAAAGAAGGCCGCCGCCTCACTGGAAATCGGGCGCATCGTTCCTATCTATGAATCGACCGGGCAGGGGAAGCTGACGCCGACGGTGGTTCCGGCGCATCATTCGCTCGGCACTGGAGAACCTGAACCCCGATCAACCCGATCCGATCCCCGCGGCCGTGCGTTCGCACCTTGGATTGGTTTCGCCGCGTGTATCGTTGTGGCAGGTTCATTGGCCGGAAGCCGGGGAAAGTTTTTCTGATCTGCAGTCCTCGCGAACCCCGGCCCACATACGCATGATCTTCGACGAACTGTTTTTCATTGAGCTGGGACTCGAACTAAAACGCCGGGAACAGAAGGCGCAAACCGGAATCGCCTTCCAGCTCGACGACCGGGTTCGCCAGGCTCTTAAGAAGATACTGCCCTTCCATCCGACGGTCGCGCAGAAGCGCGTGCTGAAGGAAATCGCAACCGACATGCAGACGACCTATCCCATGCGGCGCTTGCTGCAAGGCGATGTGGGATCGGGCAAGACCATAGTCGCCTTCGAGGCGGCCATCATCGCCATCGAGAACGGCTACCAGGTCGCGTTCATGGCGCCGACCGAAATTCTCGCGCAACAACATTATTTCTCCGCGCGGCAGATTCTTGAGAAAGCCGGATATCGCATTGTGCTGCTGACCGGCTCCCTCGAACAGGATCGCAAGCGCCTGGTTCGCCGTCATATTGCACAAGGAAATGCGCAGCTCGTAATCGGGACACACGCGCTCATTCAGGATCGGGTGGAATTCGAAAAGCTGGGCCTGGTTATTGTCGACGAGCAACACCGCTTCGGAGTAATGCAGCGGTTGAAGCTGATGAAAAAAGTGGGTGGTGGTGGAGGGACCGTCGCAACTCCGGCGGGGGACGGGTTAGGAGCCGAGCTTCGTTTGGCGTGGGCAGCCGAGGGCGGCGATCCCAATGCAACTCGGTCCATTCGCAATATGTCGAGCCCGACGTGCTCGTCATGACTGCCACCCCGATCCCGCGCACACTCGCACTCACTTTCTACGGCGACCTGGATGTTTCCGTGCTCGACGAGCTGCCACCCGGCCGGACGCCGATTGTCACCAGAGCCGTCGCAGATGAGCGCGCCGCCGACGTCTGGGAATTCGTCCGCAAAGAGATCGCAGCGGGGCATCAAGCCTATGTCGTTTATCCCGGTGATCGAAGAAAACGAAGAACGCGAACTGAAGGCCGCCGAGCAGATGTACCGCCAGCTTCGCGAAAAGATCTTTCCGAGCTTGCACGTGGGCCTGCTGCATGGGCGCCTCGATTCCGACAAGAAAGAATCCGTCATGCGCGATTTTCAGCAGGGCAAGATCGAGATACTGGTCGCCACCACGGTCATCGAAGTCGGCGTCGATGTTGCGAACGCCACCGTGATGGTGATCGAGCATGCCGACCGCTTTGGACTGGCACAGCTTCATCAGTTGCGCGGGCGCATTGGGCGCGGCGCAGCAAAATCGTATTGCGTGCTCATGCATGGCGGCAAAGTTTCCGAAGAGGGCCAGCGGCGTCTCGACGCCATGGTGAAAACGAATGACGGCTTCAAGATCGCGGAGCTCGATCTTGAGCTGCGCGGCCCCGGAGATTTCTTCGGCACAAAGCAAGCCGGCATCCCGAGCTTCCGCGTCGCCAACCTGATTCGCGACCGCGAACTTCTGGAAGCAGCCAAGCGCGAAGCGGCGTTTGTAGTTGCGGGACCAAATCCTGAAATTTCAAAGTCAGAAATTGATCTCGCGCTGCGGCACATGCGCGCTCGCTGGTCCCTGAGTTACGGGCTGGCCGAGGTAGGATAGGCGACGAAGAAGAAGGTTGATTCGAATCAGGGCCGGTGGCTTGACGCCGATAGACCACGGCGGGGCGTTGAATCGTTCTCTCCGTGACCCAGAACCGTCCGGGCTTTGGAGATCAGAGTCTTAATTCCTTCGGCCTTGGAAACGACCGCTGCAACCCCAGCCGCAAACGCTTCCTTTGCGACCGTATCTTCGGCATTCAGACTGTAAAGAATGGTCCGCGAGTGAAGATTCAGACTCTTCAACATGCGGGCGGTTTCCAGCCCGTTCATCCCCGGCATACAGAGATCTAACACGATCAGGTCAGGGTTCAGAGTCTTGGCTGACTCGATTGCCTCATACCCGTTCGAAGCTTCCCCACAAACCTCGAACCCTCCCGCGGTCTTAAAGAGCCGGCAAAGCACATGCCGAATCATCTCCATGTCATCTACTATCAGGACCCTACCCGTCACCTGCACTCCCCAAAATATTAATGTGCTGATTCTTTGATTCCAAGGCATTCCGAAGAGTTTTACCAGCACTCAAAAATCATGTTGCGAATTTAATCAGCTGGCAAAAGAAGAATAAATTTGCGAGGTCGGGTCAGCAGCGAACACATTCTCTGCATTGCCGGAAACCGGCAGCGAAACGGTCAACACGGTCCCTCGATCTCCCGAATGTATAGTTAAAGTCCCTCCCAGTTCTTTGGCTCGCTCCCGTATTCCCGCCAGTCCGACCCCAACATTCGTTCCTGAGTGGGAGAAGCCGTCGAGTACTTCTTGCGCAATACCCTTTCCAAAATCCGCGATTGTGAGAGTCGCGATTGTGTCGGTGGTTGACAGGGTTATCTCAACCTCGCGACTTCCAGAATGGCGATGAACGTTCGTCAGCGCTTCCTGCATGATCCGGAACAGCGCTGTTTCAACGCTCTCGGAAAGGCGGTTCAATTTTTCCGGGATCTTCAAAGATGCTTTGATCCCGCTCCGTTTTGCGAATCCCTCCACGTACCAGGTGGCCGCGGACGCAAAACCAGCCGTGTCGAGGGATGGCGGATGCAACAGGTGCGACAGCGTGCGCGTTTCGGCAATCGACCGGTCGAGAAGCTGCTGAACTTCGTCGAACGCCTCTCCGTCGCTTTCGTGCGTCAGTGCCAGCACATCAAGGTTCATCTTGATGGCGGCAAGGTATTGACCGAGGCTGTCATGCAATTCGCGCGCGAACCGGCGGCGCTCCTCATCCTGCACGCGCAGCAACTGCGCGGAAAGACGGCGCAAGGCCGCAGTACGGTCTTCAACAATACCTTCCAAAGCGTCGCGGGCGCTGCGTAGAGCCTCTTCTGCGAGCTTTCTTTCGTACAGATGATCGCGAATTTCGTACTGTCGGCGCCTCGCTGCCACAGCGCTGCGAACCACGCTGATCATGGTGGCGGGGCGCAACGGACGCTCGAGCAGTGTCACGTTTCCCAAGCGCGCATGAGAACGCACGGCGAGTTCGGTTGCCGCAGTGCTAAGTCCTCCGCCCGTAAGAACGATATTCGGAAAGTCCGACCAGGGCGGCTGCGCTTCCAACTTCTTCGCGAGTTGCTCGATCACTTCGTCGTTCAGCGCTTCTTCCGCAATGATGGCCGCCCCTGCATCCGGAATGGCCACGATCAGATCCTTGATCCCGGCGACGATACGTGCCGGAACCCCCGACTCGCAGAGGACGCTGCTGATCAACGCGGAATCTTTCCCGAATGGCGCCACAACCAGCACATCCATGATGCGGGCGATGGGACTATTCATTGGCCTTCAGTCCGCCCCCGTTGCTGTGACCCAAAACCGTCGGAATTCCGCTCAGCACTCCATGGAAATCCGTGAGCGGCTCTCCCACCCGAATTTGTTCGGGGCCAAGTCGCAGTTCGCGAATGGTGTGCTCGTGCGGCCCGCTCCTCTTCTTGATCATTGAGATCGCTTGCTTCACTTCCCCCTTGGCTTCGAAATATCGCAGGACGAGAATATTGTCCGCCAGGTAGCTGACATCCGCGGGAGTTTGCATTTGACCAACGCAGCCCCGCCTGCGCCAACACGAGCAGAGTGACGACTCCCTTGTGATTCAGATAGGTCAGCAGTTCGTGCAGGTGCAGAGCGAGATATTGCTCGCCCGGCATCGATTGCAAAAATCCGTTGAGACTATCGATCACGATGACGCGCGCGTTGTCTTCATCGACGCACCGGCGTACTTTGTCGATGAATTCTCCGGGCGCCATTTCGGCAGGATCCAGGTGATCGATTTTGATCTGGCCCGAAGCGACATGAGGCTTTAGGTCCATCCCAAGCCCTTTGGCGCGTCGCATCAGCGTGTCGAGCGTTTCCTCGAAAATGAAGGCGCCGGCTGTTTCCCCGCGCTCGGCGGCCGAAATCAGCCAACGAAGAGCTATGGTGGTTTTTCCGCAACCGGCCGGACCGATCAGCAATGTACTGGTACCGCGGTCGAGGCCGCCTCCCACCAGAGTGTCAAGCTGGTCGATGCCACTCTTCGCCGCGCCGCCTTCCATCTCGTCATTTTCGTGTTCGGCTGCAATCAGCCGCGGAAACACGCGAAGCCCGCCCGTCCGAATGATGTAGTCGTGGTATCCCTCGCGATACGCGCACCCGCGAAGTTTTGGTACTTCAATCCGGCGGCGCGTCTTGCCGTATTCACGGTTCACTTTGCTGAGAACCAATACACCGTGGACGATGCTATGCAACTCAAGTTCGGAGTGTCGGCTGCTTCGGTCATCAAGCAGCAGCGTAGTGCAGTTTCCCGGAGTTGATTCACGCAATGCCAGCACCTGACGCCGGTATCGCAACGGGTCTTTCGCGAGCATGCGAACTTCCGAGAGCGCGTCGATCACCAGCCGATCCGGCTGAATGCGATCGACTTCATTCACGATCGTCTGCAGCCGGTCGCTTAGTTCGATTTCGGAAGGATGAAACACGGTGTATTGCCCTTCCGGCCGAAGATCCTGATCCGAAGGTCTCAACTCGACGAACTCAATGCCTTCCAGTTGGATGCCATGCGATCGCGCGACTGCCCTCAGGTCGGCTGGCGATTCCGAGAGGGTGATGTAGAGCACCTTCTCACCGTTCTTCAAGCCGTCGGCCATGAACTGCAAGGCGAGAGTCGTCTTGCCCGTGCCCGGTTCGCCTTCCAAAAGATAGAAGTGTCCCCGCGGGTAACCGGCCCCGATCACATCGTCCAACCCGGGGCATCCGGTGCCGCAGCGAGCCGTGTCCGTAACGGGCGTTGCGTTCGCGGGGGTTGCGGTTGAGTGTGTCATTCTCTTTCGGAGCCTTGGGATGAAGTTTTTAATGTCATTTTCGGTCGCGAAAAATCCAGCTTTCGATTACCAAAAACTATCGATTCAAGAAGCAATGCTTATTTTCTCGACGCCTGTTGCAAGGCGTCCATACTGTGTTTTCTGTAACGCATGGAGGGGAGCCGTGTTATGTACCCATTCTGCTATCATCGCGGCGAGGCGCTGGCTCGGCTGGCATTTGCCTGATTTAACACTTACCAATGAGGAGTTGTAATTTATGGAATTGCCTGGCCTTTCTCTCGGCAATCGCCGCAACGAAGACATCGCACTGGATCTGATGAAATTTATTGCCATGACGACGAGCTACGGAAGAACCAGCGGCGGAGCTGGCGTAGGGTTCCAGGGCGGCGGCGCCGCCACCAAACCCGATGAGTACGCAGACCACCTGCTGTCACTGTATGAAAAGTGTTTGAAAGTAGTAGACGGAAATAGCCGCTGCCAGCGTCAGCCGCCAGCAATCAGCCCTCAGTCAAGGCATTTGCTCGCGGCAGACAGCGGGTTTTCCTGACGGCTGAGGGCTGAAAGCTGAAAGTCGCCCTTCGTAACCCGTTGCCGCTAAACCTCTTCGTTGACAACGTCGCCGGGGCTACGCTATTCTAGTGATCTTTGGAAGTCCTGCGGCTGCCCGCCCGGAACACCTAGCGCGCGTTCTGCGTGGATTGTTTTTCTTAGATAGATCAGGGCACTCAGCAGTCTTCATAGCGTTCTTTTAATTTTCTGGGAGAGTTCCGATGTCAACCTATTTCCCGAAAGAGGGGGATATTGCGCGTAAGTGGTTTGTGGTGGATGCCGCCGGGCAGCCGCTCGGCCGCCTCGCTTCGCGCGTAGCCCGCATTCTGATCGGCAAAGAAAATCCGCAGTACACACCGTTCATCGACACCGGCGATCACGTGATCGTCATCAATGCCGAACAAATCAAGATCACTGGAATGAAGGCCGATCAGAAGGTCTACCACCGCTATACCGGATATCCGGGTGGCCTGCGATCGGAAGATCTGAAAAAGCGCATCGTGCGGAAGCCTGAACTGATTATCGAGCAGGCTGTATCGCGCATGCTGCCCAAGAACAAAATGGGCAAACAGATGTTCACCAAGCTTCAGGTGTACAAGGGCGATAAGCACCCGCACCAGGCACAGAAGCCCGAAGCAAAAGTTTTCGCGTAGAAGATTTCGCGTTAGAGATTTCAGACATACGTCTCGGGTGTCAGGTCTCACGATCGGCACCAAAGAAATTCTTGAAAGGTCAAAGAGCACATGCATCAGCCTGAACGGCTGATGGCTGAGTGCTGAAAGCTTACATGGCAGATACAGTTCAATATTACGGAACAGGGCGACGCAAATCGGCGATCGCGCGAGTTTTTCTTCGTCCCGGCAGCGGCGAATTCAAGGTCAACGGCAAGGCGTTCGACGAATATTTTGTGACGCCATCGCAGCGCGTGAGTGCGAAGTCTCCCTTGGTTTCGACGGACACAGGGGCCAGCTTCAACGTGCTCGCCCGCGTCAACGGCGGCGGCGTTGCCGGCCAGGCCGACGCAGTCCGCCTTGGCATTACGCGCGCCTTGATGCTGTTCAACGCGGAACTGCGCAAGAAGCTCAAAGCGGAAGGCATGGTCACTCGTGACCCCCGCGCCAAAGAGCGCAAGAAGTACGGGCAAAAAGGCGCACGCAAGCGCTTCCAGTTCTCGAAGCGATAGTCGATGGTCGTCGGTCGTCAGTCGTTTGCGAACGACTAAAGACGAACGACGAACGACGGATTTTAGGTGTTCTGCTTTTAGCTGACGGCTGATCGCTGACGCGACTGCTGATTTAGGTGTTCAATTCATCCCCCACCTCGAAGAGATGGGGTGGACGGGAATGGCAATCGGGAAAGCAGGTTTCAAAGTTTCGTGAACATTGAAACTCTGAAACCTTGAGTTCCTGATGTAGACCCAATAAGGAGGTTAATTGGCTAACATCACCATGAAAGAGTTGCTCGAAGCGGGCGTTCACTTCGGGCATCAGACCAAGCGTTGGAACCCGCGGATGAAGGAATATATCTTCGGCGAACGCAACGGTATCTACATCATCGATCTGCA
Organism: uncultured Acidobacteriaceae bacterium; assembly: GCA_963822545.1. GTDB lineage: Bacteria > Acidobacteriota > Terriglobia > Terriglobales > Acidobacteriaceae > Acidiflorens. The sequence continues at coordinate 627,464 of CAWGIB010000002.1, read as the reverse complement.
GAAGACCCTCAAGATGTTCAAAGAGGCGTCGAAATTTGTACAAGACCTGGCCGCTGAGGGCCGGATCATCCTGTTCGTCGGCACCAAGCGGCAGGCACAGGATGCCATTGCCGAAGAGGCGCAGCGTTGCTCGATGTACTACGTGAACCAGCGTTGGCTGGGCGGATTGCTCACCAACTGGATTACGGTACAGAAATCGGTGAAGCGTCTGAAAGAGCTGGACGAGATGGCCACCGATGGCCGCTACGACCTGCTGCCGAAAAAAGAAGTCATCAAGCTGGAGCGCGAACGCAAGCACCTGCAGGCAAACCTTGCCGGCATCAAGAACATGACGCGGCTGCCGGATGCGATCTTCGTGATCGACTCGAACAAAGAGCAGATTGCGGTGCGCGAAGCACGCAAGCTTGGAATTCCCGTGGTTGCGGTCGTCGATACGAACTGCGATCCGAGCGAAGTGGATTATGTAATTCCCGGCAATGACGACGCACTGCGCGCGATCCGTCTCTTCACGTCGAAGATTTCGGAGTCGATTGCCGAAGGCGTCAATGCGATCAGCGATAAGCAGATGGCCGACATCCAGGCGGTTGCGAGTACTGAAGCGCCGGCGGAAACTGCTACCGAAGCGGTAGAGGGTGTTGAAGCTCCGGCGGAAGGCGTTGCCGCTGCTGCAGTTGCTCCCGAGGGCGAAGACATCCGCATGGAAGACGTCCTGGGTGCCGGCACACGGAAACGTCCCGCTGCCATCATCGAGGATGTGGACGAACTTCAAGCTGAGACACGCCGCTCCTAGCGACAGTAGAAGAGCGGCCGATAGGCTGAAACGCGTCGGTCCTAATCTAGACCGTGCTATATGGACGGTTCTAGCTAGCCCGTGGAAGAGCGGGGCCTTCAGGCCCGCGTTAGACGTCGCTTGAGACGGGGCTGTAGCCCCTGAGGAAGGTCTGACCCGCGCAGCCCGACTGTGCGCGGGTTTAGTTTTTTAACGGCAAGTTTCAAGGTTACAAAGTTTCAAGGTTTCAATCATTGATTGGCCTTCTGATTTTTTCTCCCTTGAAACTCTGAAACTTTGAAACATGAGGGTTCTTATGAGTACGACTATGGCAAATATTTCTGCTTCCCAAGTAAAAGAGCTCCGCGAAAAGACCGGAGCGCCCATGATGGACTGCAAGCAGGCATTGACCGAGGCGAAAGGCGATCTCGAGGAAGCGGTTGTCCTGTTGCGCAAGAAGGGTGTTTCCGTGGCCGCCAAGAAAGCGACCCGCGCCACCAGCGAAGGATCGGTTGCCAGCTACATTCACGCGGGCGGCAAGATCGGCGTCCTGGTCGAAGTAAATTGCGAGAGCGATTTCGTCGCGCGCACGGAAGACTTCAAGGAACTGGTGCACGATATCGCCATGCACATCGCAGCCAGCGATCCGAAGTTTGTCCGCAAGGAAGACGTCACGCCGCAAGATATTGATCGCGAAAAAGACATCTATCGCGCGCAGGCCGCCGCCACCGGCAAGCCCGCAAACATTATCGAAAAGATGTTGGCTGGCAAGATGGAAAAGTTCTACGAAGAGGTTTGCCTCCTCGAGCAGCCTTTCATCAAGGACCAGACCGTCAGCATCGCGCAGTTGATTGCCACCAAGGTCGGCAAGCTGGGTGAGAATATCGCCGTCCGGCGTTTTGCCCGCTTTAAAGTGGGGGACGTGGGCGCGACGATCGCGTTCGTCAGCACCAAACCCGATGAGGGTGAGGGCGAGGCGGCCGCACCGGCTGCGAAGTAACGATTAAGGGGCGCTTCGGCGCCCCTTTTGAGTTAAAGTTTCAAGAGACCCAAGGTTTCAAAGTTTCAGAGGTTTCAGAGTTTCCAAAGACATTCCGATTGAAACCTTGAAACTCTGAAACCTTGCAACTTTGAAATCTTGAACTTTGAACTCGAAAGGTTCCATGTCGACTCCCGCACCCGTCTTCAAACGGATTCTTCTGAAGCTCTCGGGCGAAGCTCTGGCCGCCGATCAGGGTTTCGGCGTCGACACCGCTCACATCCACTCCATCGCCGGAGAAATTGCGGAGATACACAATCTGGGCGTCCAGATTGCCATCGTGGTGGGAGGCGGTAACTTTTTCCGCGGAGTCGCCGACCAGGCCAAGGACATGGATCGCGTCTCGGCCGATCACATGGGCATGCTCGCCACAGTGATCAACGCTCTAGCTCTTCAGGATGCTCTCGAAAAGCAGCACGTCTATACGCGTGTGATGTCCGCTATCGAAATGAATCAGGTGGCCGAGCCTTTCATCCGCCGCCGTGCCATGCGCCATCTCGAAAAACGCCGCGTCGTAATCTTCGCCGGCGGCACCGGCAATCCGTATTTTTCGACTGACACCGCTGCATCGCTCCGCGCCATGGAAATCAAGGCCGAGGCCATTCTGAAGGGCACCAAAGTCGATGGCATCTACGACGCCGACCCCATGAAGGTGAAAGACGCGAAAAAGTTCTCGCACATCACCTACATGGATGTTCTCCGGCAGGGCCTCAAAGTGATGGACTCCACCGCCATTTCACTTTGCAAGGACAACAACCTTCCCATCATCATCTTCAACCTCAACGAGCATGGCAACCTTCGTAAAGTAGTTCTCGGAGAGAAAATCGGCTCGCTAGTCAGCGCTTAACTTCCTTTCCGCGGATGTACGATGATCTACGCGGATCTTTGTTTTTGGCGGATCCTGTCATTAAAAGATTCGAACCCATCCGCGAAAATCCGCGTGAATCCGTGGAGCTGAAGTTCGGTTTATAATCATCCGTTTGCACCCTTGTTCCCGGAGCGAAGCGAAATGGCACAAGCGTCGATGGCGGCGAATCCTGCCCTGAAAGAGACGTACATACAACTGAAGACTCGCATGGAGAAGGCGGTGGAAGATTTCCGCCGCGAGATGGCAGCCACTCGCACCGGCCGCGCCAACGTCCACATGCTCGACACCGTTTCGGTCGACTATTACGGCTCGCAGATGCCGCTCAATCAGATCGCCACCATCCATGCGCCAGAACCGCAGATGATCACCGTTACACCGTTTGATCCTTCGTCGCTGGGCTCGATCGAAAAGGCCATTCGCGGCGGCGATCTCGGGCTCAATCCGATGAACGACGGCAAACTCATCCGTGTTCCAATTCCCGCGCTTACCGAAGAACGCCGCAAGGAAATGGTCAAGCATCTTCACCGCATTCTCGAAGAGCATCGCACCGCCATCCGCAACATCCGCCGCGATGGCAACGACGCCATCAAGAAGGCGATGAAAGACAAGAAGATCACCGAGGACGACGAGAAGCGCTCGCTCGACGAAATCCAGAAGCTCACCGACGACGAAATCAAGAAGATGGAAGAGATGAGCAAGACCAAAGAAAAAGAAGTTCTGGAATTCAAATAATCCCGTGTGGCGTGGGCATTCTTGTGTGAAGCGGGTATTCCTGCCCGCGTGTCAGCGATGCGGCTCGCTGCGTCTCTCCCGCCGCGCGCATTTCTAATTCACCCCAACGGGCATGCGGCAAACCCCCGTCTCGACCCAGATGATTTGGAACAATAAGACTTCTCCGTGGCGAGCCTTCTTGGTTTCGACCGGTTATCTCCTGGCCGTGATCTTATCTGTTCGATGGCTTGCCTCCGGCGATTGAACGTCAAACTTGTTCTCGGTTTGCGATAGAGTCAATCAGGGGTTTAAGCGAAAGGTGGACGCATGAATCGGGCCCGGATGGGGATTGTCGCAATCATGCTGATTGTCCTGGCCGTCACGCTGGCCGGAGCATTTCTGACTCGCGGGGTGATGACACACCTTCCGTTTTTGCAAGCAAGGAAGGGGAAGTGGACGGGAGCCTACGTAGCACGCGGAGTTGTGGATCAGCGGCCGTGGCAGACAGCGGCAACTCTGGCGGCCTTGGCGCAATCGGCGGAGGAGCGGGAACTTGCCCGCGAAGCGGAGCGGCTCGCGGATCATGAAGTCGATCAGGCGTTCTCACAGTCACTGCGGCAGGCCAGCCTTCAAAAGCCAAATCTGAGCGGTAAAGCGCTGGCATTGCAGCAGCGGGTCAACGAACTTCAGGAGACCATTAGAAACGACCAGGCGCGCATCGCCTCACTGAGTGCAGGCGCAGCTGCGAAATCAGCGGCCGCAGCCTCCGACAGCAGCGATATGGAGATTGCGAAGGCGCAACTTGACCTTGACCAAAGCGAGTTGGCCGATTCGATCGAAGACCTTAACCGCGAAAGCGGAGATCAGCGAATCACCCTTCAACAGGAACTGGCCGCGCGCGAAGCCGCCATGAAGCAGTACAGGGATCGTACCTCCACGGATGATGGACAAACTGCGGTCGCAACCGCTGAACTGTACCACACGTTGGCGCAGCAGATATCAATATGGAGATCGCTGAGGGATAGGAAGCAACTGATTGCGCAGGCGCAGCAACTGGCGCTGGCCGACGTGGCCGCGCTGACCAGTGACCAAGCAGGACTGAAGGCAGAAGTCGCCAGGCTCGGCAATAAAGCCGCTGGAGAATCAAGTGCCGAACGAATCGACCGGTTGCGACAGATCGGCGCCCAGCAAACCATCGAGAGCATCCTCAACGATCGTCTGGGGGCGCAGCGACAACTTGCAGCGCTCTACGGGCGATGGACTGAACAAGTCGAAATACAGCGAAGGATCATCGTTCACCTGATATTGCGGTCTTTGGCCTTGATTGCGGCAATCTGCATGTTGGTGATCCTGGCGGCCTGGGCGCTTCAACTGGCATTGGAGAAAGTGGTTCACGATGCTCGGCAGAAGCAGACGTTGAAAACGGTTCTGAATTTGGGAACGCAACTGATCGGCCTCTTACTGATCCTGCTGACAATTTTCGGTGTGCCACAGCAGATGCCGACGATTCTGGGTCTGGCAACCGCAGGACTGACCGTGGTCTTTCAGGATTTCATCCTGGCATTCTGCGGTTGGTTTGTTCTGATGGGACCGAGCGGAGTCAGGATCAGGGATTGGGTCGAGATCGATGGTGTTGGCGGCGAAGTGGTAGAACTGGGCCTGTTTCGTACCTGGCTACTGGAGACAGGAAACTGGACCGCCAATGGTCATCCGACAGGCAGACGAGTCTCGTTCTTGAACGGCTATGCCATACGCGGCAAGTATTTCAACTTCTCCACCGCAGGGCAGTGGATGTGGGATGAGATCAGAGTAACTGTTCCTTCCGGCGTGAGTCTTCATCCTCTTATTAAAGGAATTTACGACGCGACGGTGAAGACAACGGAAGCAGACGCAAAAATGGCAGAGGCGGAATGGAAGAGAGTGACGCACGAAGAAGGCTCGCCACAGTTCAGTTCCATGCCGTCGGTCAATTTGAGGCCGGCGGGAACAGGTGTGGACATCGTGATTCGCTACATCACCCGTGCAGGAGTGAGAGTTGAGAGCCGGAATCATCTGTTTGCAATGATCGTTGCGCTGATGCAGGGTGCGTCAAAAGAGGACAAAAACCTTACTCCACTTCCCTCCCAATAAGGGTCTTCAGCGTCGTATTTGGTTACAAGCTATCAGGGCGCACAGCAACTGATGTCTCGAAAAGGAGAACCAACATGTCGGGAACAAGCAGGAGAGGCTTGCTGAAAGGTGCACTTGCAGGAGGTGTGTCTTTGATCGGGGCACATGATGCACCCGGCCTTGCGCCAGCCGCGGTGCAGGAAGAGAAGGGCACGCTGGAGGAAGGAACTGTGAGCGGAGCGCCCGGTGGCCCCACAACTTCAGTTCAATACAACGCGGGTCGCGGTAACTTTGGCGGCAGCGCAAATTTCGAGCTTTCTTCAGCAGGAGTGGTAAAGATCGGGCCGCGGGAAACCGAAATTCCTCCCAATGCGGCCAGTGTGCCTCGTATTCAGCTAGCAACGAGTACTCTTGCCAAGATTGAAACCCACACGATCGGAACCATGGCAACGATGGCTTTCGTGGACAACTCCACAACTGCGTCCAACGCGACGAACGCGGAAGATGGGTTTGTCATCTCGCGCAATTACATGCCCTCGAGCACCGTTGCCAGCAATTTCGGCTTTAACGGAATGACGATCGGGATTTCAGATGATCCATCTAACACGCAGGATCAATCTGGGGCGTACCTCATTGGTCTGAGTGTCTACACGAAATTGCTCAGCCCGACGACGATTGGGAACGCGGCGAGTCTTGAAGTATTTAACACCTCGGTAGTCAATCCCGGTCAGACGCAGACCATCGCATCCGTCATTGGCGTTTACACGGAGACCCTGCTGGGAGACGGAGTGAACACGGCAACCTACAACGTGACATTGGCCGTCGGTCTCAATATTGGCACGACCGGATTCCGCGGTCCGCAGTCCGGCACCATCGAGACCAGTTGGGGTTTGAACATCGAAGGTCCGCGCTTGGGAGCCGGAACCGGGAGCGTCGCGTCTCGCAACGGTATCCGCATTGCCTCTCAGAATCAGGGCAACCCGGGTGGGCGTAATCCCAACTCCTGGGCGATCCATGAAGATGATCCGCTAGATCGCAATGCTTTGGGCTCCATCAATTTGGGGGGTGATGCTGGACCGCTGATCTCTGCTGGCAATGGAAGTCCAGAGGGTGTGGTCACTTCCGTAGTTGGAGGTCTCTACCTGCGTTTAGATGGTGGCGCCAATACCACTCTGTATGTGAAAGAGTCCGGTACAGGCAACACTGGCTGGGTTGCTAAATAATTTGCCATCCTGAGCCAGGTGCCACGCCTCTCGGTTTTCGGGACGTGGGCCGGCCGGTCCTGGTTGTTGAAAAATCGCCAGAGCGCTCATTGACCTCTGCAAGGGGGGGTGAGTGTAATTTTCTGTTTTCAACAGCAATCGATGCGAATCTCAAAATTAAAAGAATTATCATTCCCACCGAGCCTCATTCGCAAACAACAACTTTGCGTATTGTACTGTAAATAAACTTCTTAGCGCGTCACATTGACTGCACGAACGCATCACGGCCAGAACATTGACCACAGCCCGCATTTCAGAGCACATTGGGCGCCTCTTAGGAGGGCGGTTCGGGGCAATCAAAATCTTCGTAATGGGGAAAACCATGAAAACTGCATTTCGATTGATGGTGGCATCGTTTTTGTTCCTTGGCGCGACTTCGCTAATGGAGGCGCAAAAGCCTGAGGTTACTCACAACACGTGGACGAGCGGCGCGCCACTGCCGGTGGCTCTGCAATACCCGATGGCTGGTGCGATCAAGACCAAGATTTACGTGGTTGGTGGGGTGACCAATACCGCGGTCGTGAGCGACAACCAGATCTATGACCCGGTGGCCAACACCTGGAGCACAGGCGCGCCCGTCCCGACAACGACCATGGATGGAGCGGTCGCCGTGGTGAAAGGCATTTTGTACATCTTTGGCGGAAGCAACGACGGAAACACAGTGACCAATGCGGTGTGGGCGTACAACCCAAAGACCAACGCCTGGTCTTCGAAAACAGCGATGCCCACGGCAAGAGACAGCGCCGCCGCCGCGGTCTACAAGAACATCGTCTACGTCATCGGCGGGAATGGCAGTGGCTCCATCCGGCTGAATACCGTTGAAAGCTACAATCCCGCGACCAATAGCTGGACGGAAGAGGCCCCGATGCTTGTGGGTAAGTCTGAGGTCTCTGTAGGGGTGCTCGGGTCCACGATTGTGGCGGCGGGCGGGTTCACCTCGTCTGGGAACAACGGAGACAACGAAGGCTACGCCGTGTTGACGAATTCCTGGAAGTCCTTCGCGCGGGAGCTCACGTCGACGAACGCGTCCTGCACGGGCGCGATCAGCGGGCAGCTTTATGTCTCGGGGGGCACGGGGACGAGTAACACTCAATCGTTCAAGGCATCGAAGAACAAGTGGACGATGCAGGCTTCCATGCCGCAAGGCGTCATCGCTCCGGGCTCCGCCGTTTATAACAAATTGCTGTACTGCTTCGGCGGCAGCAACAGTGGTGTGGCGTTTCAAGGTGCCGTCTACAACAACGCGCAGATTTATCAGCCGTAAGCGCAATAGATTTCACTCGAGAATATCATTCACGTTCAAGGCTCACGGCGGATTTTACATCAGCGGTCATTGGCGTAACATCCCCGTTTCACTCACTGACCCCGTCAGCTAATTTTTGGTGCGTCCGCAGTGACTTTGAAAATTGTTCTACCCAAGGCCCTGGGAGGAATAGCGGCTATCTGGCGAGTATCACTATGTGGGCGATCGAGAGGGATGCTCAAGGGTTTTGCAAGAGATTGCATGTTGACACCAGTACCTCGTGAAACGACAATGCCTGCTGTCGTATATGGCAGTTGTGCCGCACCGTAGGTGCTCGCATCTGCAGATCGGAATCCTTCCGCCATGAAGTGCTCCAGCCTATCGGTAGTGCTATTGATCTCTGTTGCGATGTGTTGCCTAACCGTGAGCCCCTCGACTGCGCAGACTTTCACCTCCCAGTTTAGTTTCGACTATTCCGATGGGGCCAGACCGTATCTCGCGTCTCTGGTTCAGGGCACGGACGGAAATTTCTATGGCACAACCACGGTCGGCGGCGCTAACGGCCCCTATGGAGAAATCTTCAAGATCACGCCGAGCGGAAAGCTTTCGGTCGTGCACAGTTTCGGAGGTTTCAATGACGGGGCATATCCTACAGCCGGGCTGGTTTTGGGCACAGATGGCAACTTTTACGGAACTACGGAAGCGGGGGGCGGATCCCACTATGCCGGAACGGTTTTCAAAATTACTCCTGACGGCACCCTTACAACTCTCCACACTTTTTGTAACAACGGCCCCACTTGCGCGGATGGCGCTCAACCCGATGCTGCGCTGATACAGGCCATCGACGGTAATTTTTATGGCACCACGCAAAATGGAGGCACCAACGGAACGAATGCCGGCACCCTGTTCAAAATAACGCCGGACGGCACATTGACAACGCTCTACAGCTTCTGTTCCCAGCCAGGCTGTGCAGACGGCGGCTATCCCAACTCAAGCTTGGTCCAATTATCGAACGGGGCTTTTTTCGGGACCACGTACGGCACGATATTTAAGATCACTGCCAGAGGTAAGCTGCGTACGCTTCATACGTTCAATGGCACTGACGGTTCCAACATCATCGCGGGACTTGTCCAGGCCAGCGACGGTAACTTTTACGGAACAGCCTCTGCCGGAACCGACAAGAATGACGGGACAGTCTTCAAGATTAGTGCGAAAGGAGAATTCACCGTCCTGCATGCTTTCGTTGGCAGTGATGGCATCGCTCCGGAAGGGGGATTGGTGCAGGCCAATGACGGTAATTTATATGGAACAGCCCTGTACGGAGGAATCAACCTTGAAGGCACAGTTTTCAAGATCGCTCCCAGTGGCGCTTTCAATACTGTTTATAACTTCTGCGGGCAAGCCAACTGTACTGATGGGAGCGAACCAACGGGTACCCTATTGCAAGCCACGAACGGAATTCTCTACGGAACGACTTGGTACGGCGGGACGAATGACGAAGGCACAGTGTTTAGCATTGACGCGGGATTGAAACCGTTTGTCTCGTTGCTCTCCAGGTTGGGCAAGGTGAATGGAACTGTCCAAATCCTCGGACAGGGGTTTGAGACAACTACAGCAGTCGCTTTCCACGACGTTGACGCAGCCTACACCGTGGTTTCAGATACGTATCTGACCGCGGTAGTTCCTGCGAACGCCAAAACTGGATATGTCACGGTAACGACGGCAGCCGGTAAATTGACCAGCAACATGAAGTTCAAGGTCCTTCACTAGCAACTTCCGCGCCTGAATATTTGCAGGTGTGCAAGCTAGTTGGCGAAAAATCCCTATTACACTCATTGACTGCGCGGGTCTTGTGGCCGTCTATGTCATCCGCACTCGTCTTCAACACGTAACCATTATCCCAGCCGCAACCGCAATCATTAGCCCCAAGAACTCAGCCAAAATCCGGTCAAGTTTCGCAAACTCGCTGATGGACTGTCCTCCTACCCAGAAGGCGAGGGCAGCGATTCCTAACGACAGCCAAGAGCCTGCGCGTAGAAACGCCTTCAAGACCGATCTAGTCGCGGCAGTCATAATGCTCGAGCAGCTAAGGAGAATATCACTCAACTGTTGCAAAATTTCTATTACACTCATTGACCCGCAGCCGAGGCGTCGTAGTCGGTTTAATTCCGTGTTTTCGACAATCTGCGCTCAAAGGCGTATACGAGGAGAAGGTTCAACGTGCGGGAGTACGACCTCATCGCGGAGTGGTATGCATCGGAACGCGACCGTCAGACAGGCGTTCCCGAAACCACCACTCTAGCGTCTTCCATCCCACGCGGATCGCTTGTTCTCGATATTGGTTGTGGCAACGGTCTACCCATTACTCGTGCGTTACTGAGCAGTGGGCACCGAGTCATCGGCCTGGATAGTTCGAGTGCGATGCTGGCAACTTTCAGGCACAATTGCCCCGAAGCATTCGCGGTCAGGGGTATTGTTCAGTCTTGCCCATTCGCCGATTGCATGTTCGATGCTGCGGTTGCGTGGGGAGTCATGTTCCACCTCGATCCCCAGGACGCGCTTAGGGCAATTGCGAATATCTCGCGCATCGTTAAGGTCGGAGCGCCGTTTCTCTTCACATCCGGGGACGTCGACGGCTTTGATGGCAGACTGGGCAAGATGAACGGCGTGACGTTTCGGTACTTCTCCTACAGCGTGCAGAATTACCGGCGTATCCTCGCCGATCACGCCTTCACTTTGGTCGACGTGCACGCTGATAGCGGGAAGAACACCTATTACCTCGCGAAGAAAAACTGAGTCGCTAAGCTGATTATTGCAAAATCGCCGTTACACTCCTTGAACACACAAGAGACCATGCCGTGTCCGGGGCGATGAGTATGATGGAACGTCTCGAAAGAAGATTCTCCAAATTGAGAGTTGTTATGCCTGACTCGAGCAAGCCGCGTCTATTTCAAGAAACTGAAGCAGGAGTTCTCGAATGAAGCATGTAATTCTTTTTCTTTTCGTTAGCGGGGTCATCGCAGTGGCTCAGCCGAAGGCGCTGTTCTACATGACAGAAAACCCGAACTCGGTGAAATCGTTCGCCGAACACGCGGACAAGATCGACATTCTTGTGCCGGCCTGGTATAGCGTCGATGGCAATGGACTTGTGTGGGGTGGACCGAATCCGTATGTTTTGCAAACCGCGGCGCAGCACCACGTACCTGTGATGCCAATTGTGGCCTCCATGGTGCAAGCGGATCTGCACAAGCTTTTGACAACTCCAGCGGCCGGCAAGGCCTTCATCGACGCCATCGTCGGCGAGTGCAAGAAAAATGGATACAGCGGATTTCAAATCGACTTCGAGAATATCCAGTGGACCGACCGCGACCTGCTCTCGGATCTGGTTGCGGAGACAGCAGTTGCTCTTCACAAGAATAATTGGCAGCTGACGATCGCGACCGTTCCGAACGCTCCGGGGGCGGCGGGAAAGAATGCGTATGCTCGCTGGATCTATGCCAATTGGCGCGGTGCATATGATCTTAAGGCGCTAGCGAAGGTCGCCGACTTGATCTGCTTGATGACCTACGATCAGAACACACGCTGGACGCAACCCGGGCCGGTTGCGGGTTATCCGTGGACGCTACAGCAGTTGGAGTACGCGCTTCAAAGCGTGCCGAAGGAAAAGTTGTCGCTGGGCATTCCGCTGTATGGGTACCACTGGTTTGCAGGTGATCCGGGCAAGGAGGAGAAACCGAATCCTAATGCGGAATACGTCGGACAGCAGGAAATCGACGGATATGTTGCGGCCTATCATCCACATCTGGAGTGGGACGCGGCCGATCGGGTGGCCTGGTTTTATTTCTACAACGATGACAATCGTGAGTGGGTTTTCTACACCGACCGGCGTGGATTCCAGGAACGTCTGAAGTTAGTAAGCGACTACAAGTTGCAGGGTTTTTGTTCGTGGGTTCTTGGGACCGAGGATCCCGCAATCTGGGCTACTCTTACCGCTCACAAGTAATCAATGAGTGCAATTGCCTGTTTTTGCCAACCATTCGAACAAGCAAGGGGACAATATGATCATTACAAATTTATCTGGTGGCGAGCATCTAGTGGGCGCCGCTCGGGCAAGTTTTGGTCTTCACGAGAGCTAAAAAGACAGACGGGATAGGATCTGTACCCGTCGAACTGGGGAGAAAGTCCCAAGCCGTAAGCGTCACAATCAGATTCTCTTGTGGGAACACTTCAAGATGCTGCCCGCCGAAACCTCGGGCCATCCAGACGTACTCTGAGGCATCCGGCAGTTTGTATAACCACCACTTGAAGCCATAGTTAAACGTTACGTAGCCGACGACCTTGTTACCGGCAATCTGCGGTTCGTCGGTCTGGAAGTAGGGCGTCAGAGATTCTTTCACCCATTCAGTAGAGAGGATCCGCTGGCTGTCCCACACGCCATCGTTTAGATACAAATAACCAATCTTCGCCAGATCGCTACCGTTCAGATACAAGCCGCCTTCGGTGTCCACAACTCCGAGATACGTGCGCTTCCATTCATGCCGGATTCCCAGCGGAGCGAACAGATATTTCTGGCCGTAGTCGTCGATGTCCTGACCGGTCTCTTTCTGAAAGATATGGGCGAGGAGTTCCGTAGCGCCGCTGCTGTAGTTCCAGGCCTTGCCGGGTTCCGCGGCCATCGGCTTGTCGATCGTGTATTGCACCCAGTCGTCACTGGCTTCCATCAAGCTTGTGTCGTTTTGCGGATCACCGGTGTCGAAGCCGTCGTCGTTCCAATCGAGACCCGAAGACATGGTCAAGAGGTCACGCAAGGTCATGCGGTGCTTGCGGTCGTCCACGTTCTTCACCTTGGATGGATCGAAGTATTTCAATACTGGCGTATCCAGACCGGCTTTGAAGTCGCCGCGTTGGATGGCTGCGCCGATGATCGTCGCAGTCACCGTCTTGCTGACCGATTGCATGGTATGCAGATCGGTGCCGTGATAATAAGGGTGCCAGTATGGATCGAAATAGTTGTAGCGTCCCGTCAGGCGTTCGTTGTACGGCCCACGCTCCCCCGCTTCCTTGCCATAGATTTTTGCGTAGTCGTGAGGGTAGGTGTGCTCGAAAACCTTCTTGCCACAGCGGAAGACCGCAAAGCTGTCCCACATCTGCGAATATTTCCCCGAGGCCAGGTCTTTATCGAGCAGGAGGAGAGCCTGCTCATTCACCCCAACACTCGCAGGGCTGGCGGTTGGCCAGCCTTTGGTCGGCCAGGTGGTTTCACCTGCTGGCGTCACGGTGTTTCTGTCTAGGAGCGCTTCCTTCCGCGTGGAATGGTGGTCGCTGTCCACCGACAAATCCGCACCCTGCTCTGTATTTTGGGCGAAACTGAGGGATGCAGCGATCGCGAGTATACCTGTCGTGCACAGCACGACCAACGGGCGGCCACCTTTGGACATAGGCCTTTTCTCCACGTCACTTCTGGATCCGCGGTGCGTGTTGTCAGCTTACCAAACGGCATAGTTGACGTTAAATTGCCATTGCATTCAAATCCTCGACTCGGAAACCCTCAATTTCCGATACGTGGCCTTCGCCAAAGATTGTTCGCAAGGTGGAGTTCAAGACTACGGATTACTTCACCGTTACCTTTACCTGGGCCGTAGTCCGCCCGTACTGATTCGTCGACGACAGCGTGTAAACAGTCGTCTTTGCCGGCACGATCGTGACTGACGTTCCTGCCTCCACACCCGCTTGCGGCGTCACGATGTTGTACTCGGCGTTCGAAACGTTCCAACTCAATGTGACCGCTTGCCCGGGGGAAACGGTCTGCGGATTGGCCGTGAAACTCGCAATGGTTGGATTCGATCCCTGCGGAATATTGTTTTGCGTGTAAAGCGGATCAATCAGCAACACCTCAAACGCCGATGCTGGCACGCTCTTGAGAGCACCGAGGTCATCGTTCGACCAGCGTTCGTCAGGCGCGCCGCTGATGTACATCGAACTGCCGTTGTCGGCCATGATCATGCCGTACTGCTGGAGCGCCTGCAGAATCACCTTGGATTGCGGCGGAAATCCGGAGATGTCATAACTCGACTTCAGCCGCAGACGCATGCCCATGGGCGCAGCGTAAGGGCTGGTTGAGTTGGCCGCCCAATGGCTTGCCGGAGGAGTGAATGCGGACTGGCTGTACTGCAACGTGAAGCGGAGCGCATGGTGGATGGCCCCGGCAGCGACTTCGTCGTAGCGCGCGAGGCCGGGAAAGATCGGCAAACCGGCGGCGTCCGCCGAAGTCCAGGTGTAGGGCCGCGTTTCATCGGCCAATAAATTCCAAATTGCACCCGAGTCTGCGTTCCAGTTTCCATTCTTGAGCAGATGCGAGTTGTACAACTCGTAGAGCCAGCAGTTGTCGCGATCAAGCACCAGCACGTGCCGGTCTCCATTGCCTGGTTTCGGATAGCCTTCGATCGGCGCATTTGCCGGAACCGGCATGGGTCCGGGATCGCTCTCACTGCCATACGCTTTGTAAGCAATCTTGACCGGCGCCTGCCCGCTCACAACGATGTACGGAATCCCGATCGACTGGCCTCCATAGAGCCCCGCCCCAAAATCAGGATGCAGCGTTACGTTCCCGCCAATGAAACTGATGATCGCATTCGAATTCGGATCGACGGGCGCACTGGCGATGTTCTCGTTCCAGAGATTGTCAGATGGAAACGGGACAAACCCATTTAGCGCGGCCCCAATTCCGAGAGACATGCCGCTGCAGTTTTGCGCCAGTAATGTGGCCGGCAAACAAAGAATGATCAGGAGACAGAAAAGGCTGGTTCGCATCGAGAACTCCAAGGGGGAAAGTCGAGTGCCAATACACTGCACCATACCACCGGACAGCTGCGCCAGGCTGGTACTCGGATGTTCCATGGAATTTTGGCCCAAAGGGCAGGGTGGACGGGCGTTCTGATTCGCGTAGAAGCCGCCCGATTTGCCGTTCGGCCAACGGCCTGCCGAGAGTTCGTGGCCAAACTATAATGCAAGGATGAAGTCGGTCGTCCATGCTGCCTGCCCGCACGATTGTCCTGACGCATGCAGTGTTCTGATCACCATCGAGGATGGGCGCGCCACAAAATTCAAGGCGATCCCGAGCATCCGGTGACCCAGGGATTTCTCTGTGCGAAAGTTGCGAAGTACCTCGACCGCGTGTACTCGCCGGACCGCGTGCTCTATCCCATGCGACGCGTCCGACCGAAAGGGCCGACAGGAGCGGCAGGGGCCAGCGCCGCGCAAACTGCTTTCGAGCGCATCTCCTGGGACGAAGCTCTCGACGAAATTACCAGCCGCTTCAAAACCGTAATTTCCGAAAGTGGCCCTGAAGCCATCCTTCCTTATTCCTATGGAGGAACGCTGGGCGCGCTCAATGGCGCATCCATGGACCGGCGGTTCTTTCATCGGCTCGGCGCTTCGCAACTGGAACGCACGATTTGTTCGACCGCCGGCGAAGAGGGATTGAAATCCGTTCTTGGCATCAAGCTGGGCACGGAGCCGGAGCAGTTCGCGCACTCGCGCTACATCATCGCCTGGGGATCGAACATTCACGGCAACAATGTTCATCTCTGGCCATTCATCGAAGAAGCGCGGCGCAAGGGCGCGAAGCTGGTGGTGATCGATCCCTATCGAACGCGTACCGCGCAATGCGCCGACTGGCATTTGCCAATCAATCCCGGGACGGATGCGGCGCTCGCTCTCGGCATGATGCACGTCATCATCAACGAAAATCTTTTCGACGCCGATTACGTTTCGCGCTACACCCTTGGCTTCGACGATCTGAAGGCACGTGCGCAGCAATATCCTCCTGAGACAGTCGCTCATTGGACGGGCATCGCTGCCGATGACGTTCGCAAACTGGCGCGCGAATACGCGACGGAACGCCCGTCAGTCATTCGCCTCAACTATGGGATCCAGCGCTCCGAAGGAGGAGGGATGGCGACGCGCGCCGTCACCATGCTGCCCTGCCTGATCGGATCGTGGAAGGAACTGGGCGGCGGACTTCAGATGTCGCTGAGCGGTTCATTCGGTTTGAATCGCGCGGCGCTGGAAATGCCGGAACTCATGCAGAAAGCGCTGGGGCGCCCGGCGCGCATCGTTAATATGGTCCAGCTCGGAACCGCGCTGAATACTCTCGACTCCCCTCCCATCCGCGCGCTGTTTGTCTACAACTCAAATCCCGCGGCTGTCTGTCCCAATCACAACGAAGTAGTGCGTGGACTGAAGCGGCCCGACCTCTTCACTGTTGTGCACGAACAATTTTTTACGGACACGACCGACTACGCCGATATCGTTCTGCCTGCGACGACCTTCTTTGAGCATAAAGATCTGCAGACCGCGTATGGCCACTACTATCTCCAGGTCTCCGAGCAGGCGATGGAGCCGGTAGGAGAATGCCGCTCCAATGTGGAGCTGTTCCGCGCGTTGGCTGAGCGCATGGGCTTGCAGGACGAGTGCTTCCGCGAGAGCGTCGACTCCATGATCGATCGCGCGCTGGATGCGCCGAACCCGTGGCTGAAAGGAATCACGCGCGAGCGGTTGGAGCGGGAACATTGGATTCGGTTGAAGTTTGGCGCAGCAGCCCCTAAAGGGGCGATTCAGGATGACGGCGTAGCGGCATCGCTGCAGCGATGCTCTGATACGAAGCCGAACGTTGCAGGCTTCGGTGAAGATGCAGACTTCGGTATCGACGCTGCGCCATTCCTGCCGTTCGCGCATGGAAATTTTCCGACGCCATCCGGCAAAGCTGAGTTCTATAACGAAGCGCTGAAACAGAGAGG
Source organism: uncultured Acidobacteriaceae bacterium (assembly GCA_963822545.1). Classification (GTDB taxonomy): domain Bacteria; phylum Acidobacteriota; class Terriglobia; order Terriglobales; family Acidobacteriaceae; genus Acidiflorens. Next base: position 610,665 of record CAWGIB010000002.1, on the reverse strand, counting down.
CCTCGATCCGGTGGTTGCCTTCACTCCTCCAGAGGAATCGAGGCATGGCAAGCAGGCGGCGAAGTTCCCGCTCGAACTGCTGGCACGCAAGCCCGACAATCATTTGAACTCGACATTTTCCAATGTGCCTTCCGTTCGAAAGATGGAGCCGTGGATCGGCATGCTTGAAATGCATCCCAATGACGCTAAAGCGCGCGGTGTTCGCGATGGAGACCGGGTCCGAGCCTTCAATTCGCGCGGCGAGATTGTCTTGCAGGCGAGAGTGGATGGTGCCGTTTCTGCTGGAGTGGTCGCGGCCCGTCTCGATTGGGCTCGATTTGGAGTGGACGACGGCAACATCAATGCCCTGACCTCAGAAAAACTTGCCGACATGGGCAACGCGGCGACGTTCTATTCCGTCTGTGTTGAAGTAGAGCTTTTTAAGGCGTGACTTGGGGAGCAATCCCTGCATCACACCTTGGACGGTTCTCACTCTCTACCGTATAATTACCGTTTTCCTAACTCTAGTTTTTCGAGGTAGTTGCAATTCATCGCCGTCATCAGGCTATCCCTGCGTGCGCCCCGCGTTCCGGCTACCAGCGGTCTTTCCATCGTGGCCCACGCCGCTCTCCATTCTCTTTGCTGCAAAGAGCGGGGATTCGCCTCCATATTGCTGTCTTCCTGGTGATTTTCTTCGGCGCGGCGTCATTCGGGCAGCAGGACCTGATCGTCGGCATTCAGGTTCATGGCAACCGGCGCATCCCAGCAGAAACGGTCAAAGCCCGCATTTTTACCAAGATTGGCGATGTCTACGATGTGGCGGCTCTGGAGCGCGACTTCAACGCTCTCTGGAATACGGGGTACTTCGAAGACATCCGGTTTGAGCGCGAGCAGAGCGAGAAGGGCTGGATTCTGCACATTTATTTGAAGGAACGGCCGACCATCCGCGAGATCAACTACGCCGGCCTGAATGCCGTTTCGACCAGCGACGTTCTTGACCGTTTCAAAGAACGCAAGGTATCACTCTCGGTCGAGAGCCAGTACGATCCCACCAAGGTCAAGAAAGCCGAAGTCGTAGTTAAAGATCTACTGGCCGAGCATGGCCGCCAGTTCGCCACCATCCGTACCGAAGTGCGTCCCATTCCGCCGGCAGCGGTCGGCATCACCTTCGTTGTCAAAGAGGGTCCCAAGGTAAAGGTTGGGAAGATTCGTTTCCGGGGAAATCGCCACATCAATGACCGGACGCTGCGCGCGTCCATGAAAAATCTGAAGCCGATCGGCATCCCGCACTCGATTTTCCTCGAAAACATTTTTGCCAAGACTTACGACGCGACCAAGCTAGAAGAGGATACGGAACGCGTCCGCGCGGAATTTCAGAACCGCGGCTATTTCAAGGTTCTGGTTGACGACCCGAAGACCGAGATCCATGACACCGGCCACACCGGCTTCCACGTTCCGTTCATTCAGGCTGGACAGGGCAAATCGGTCGACATCACGATGCCCATCGTAGAAGGCGCTCGTTACCGCTTGGGTGCGATCACCTTCAAGAACAACAAGGCCATTCGGAATGAGAAAGCGCTGCGCAGCCTTTTCCCGATGAAGGACGGCGATATTTTCAGCCGCGAAAAAGTCGCAAAGGGTCTGGAAAACCTGCGTAAGGCTTACGGCGAGGCCGGATACATCAACTTCACTTCGGTGCCAGACACCAAGTTCGACGACGAAAAGAAGACGGTCGATCTTTCGATCGACGTCGACGAGGGCAAGCAGTTTTACGTGCGCCGCATCGAATTCTCAGGGTAACACAACAACTCGCGATAAAGTAATCCGCCGCGAAATTGCGCTGGAAGAAGGCCAGATCTACAACTCGCGGTACTGGGAGCTCAGCCTTCTGCGACTGAACCAACTCGGCTATTTCGACCAGCTCAAACCAGACGACCCTAACACCACCGAGCGCCACCTCGACGAAAAGAACGGCACCGTCGATCTGACGCTCAAGGTACACGAAAAAGGCAAGAACAGTATTGGATTGCAAGGCGGCGTCAGCGGACTGGCGGGCGCCTTTGTCGGCATCAACTACAGCACGAACAATTTCCTCGGATTGGGCGAAACGCTTTCAGTGCAAGCCAGCCTTGGAAACTACCAGCGTGACCTGGTGTTCGGGTTCACAGAGCCTTATCTGTTTGATCGTCCGATCCAGGCAGGGTTCAACGTTTATACCCGCAAGACCAGTTACGACCAGGCGCGGCAATATGCAATTCTCACCGGCCAGAACCTGAACCTCAGCTCGGCCTATACCAACAACCTGCAGAACTATTCGCAGTCGAGCACGGGCTTCAGCCTTAGCTTCAGCTATCCGCTGCGCCGTTCCTTCAAGCGCTTTGGTATCAGTTACTCGCTCGACCGATCGTCATTGGTTGCCGTGAGTTCCGCGTCAAAACTGCTGTTCGATAACCTCAATTTCAGCGGCATTACCGGTCCAAACGCGCTGAACGGAATCGTCACGAGCAAGATCACTCCAAGCTTCACCATGAATACTCTCGACGCCGCCTACGCGCCTCACAAAGGCAAGAGTTTATTCATAGGCGGAGAGTTCGCCGGCATCGGCGGCACGGTACACACGATCCGCCCGATCGTGCAGTACAAGCAGTTTTTCCCGGTCCAGAAGCGACGCAACGCGATCGGCTACAACATTCAGGGATCGTTTATTACGGGATATGACGGCGTGGTAGCTCCGCCATTTGAGCGCTCCTATCTCGGTGGCGAAAACGATCTGCGCGGCTTTGATGTCCGCACCGTTTCTCCGATCGCCTACCTGCCAAGCGTTCAGAGTGTTGCTCTTCGCAATCCTGATGGTAGTTTTGTCCCCTCCAACCCAAATTTCCCAGTGCAGGTCGGCCCCAACGGAGCGTGCGTCGCGAACTGCTGGTCGATTCCAGTCCCGTACGAACAGCTCGTGACACCGGGCGGCGACTTTGCCTTGAATGGCAATATCGAATACCGCATCACGATTGCCGGCCCGGTGGCGCTGGCTCCCTTCGTGGATATGGGAACCAACGCGATCTTGCGGTCATCCCAGTTGCAGATTAACCAGACTCAGTTGCTCAACCTCAACAACACTTTGTTTGGATGTCCGGTTCACACCGTCGCTTACGCTTGCGCGGGCGGAGTTAACATTCCATTTTCACCCGACCTGCATGCGGTTCCGGGTACCAACTGGGTGCCGCGCATGTCCACAGGACTCGAGTTGCAGGTCATGCTGCCGATCATCAACGCGCCGTTCCGCGTTTATTACGCTTACAACGCCATGCGACTCGATGGAAGCGCAAGTCCGCCCATCTCGATTACGCGCAGCATGTTCCCGAACAACGGGGCCGGCAACTATACCTACCTGACGACACGGGACAGTTTGGGATCGTCGTATACCCTGCTCGAACCGCGTAAGACATTCCGCTTCTCGGTGGCGACAACGTTCTAAGAGCAGCTGTCAGCTCTCAGCCATCAGCCCTCAGGTACGGGTAACCGCTCACTGCTTACGCTAACTGCGAACCCTCGAAAGCTACTGGTTTAGGTGAGAACTGATGGCTGAGCGCTGATGGCTGAAGGCTGCCTTACTTAATCTGCACTAATCCGTTCGCGGATAACGGAGCAGGCGTCTGGGGGGCGCGCCATGCGTCCAGGATCGATACCTGATGGACGCACGAGACAGTGCAATGGGGAGCGCAGGACTTCTCGGTATTGAACTCGCGGCGCAGATCACTGATGGTGTACTTTTCCAGCGGAATCGCGGGGTAACCGCGCTGCTGGGAGCAGTAATGCACGAGGCCGTCCTCACAGATATACAAGTAGCGTCCACCGGCACGGCAGCGCCACTGGTTTGGGCGGCCTAGAGCGATGTTGTCCTGAAACGCATTCACGCGCGTGAAGCTGCGTTTCTCGAGACTCTTCATTTCGTGGTAGACACGCCGTTCGTCGTCCGCCAGCGGCTGCAGCTGTCCGGAGCCGTCGTGAATAATGCCGACGGTCGAACTGAAGCCTAGTTCGAGCGCGCGTTTGCCGATGGTCAGCGCATCCTGCGGATTGCTCACCCCGCCGCCGACCACTGAGTTGATGTTGACGTGAAACTCGGCGTGCTCGGCGAGGTTCTGCAACTTGCGGTCGAGCACCTTCAGGCTCTTCTTCGAAACCTCGTCGGGATTCACATTGTCGATCGAGATCTGCAGCCATTCGAGACCAGCGCGATTCAGCTTCTGAATCCGGTCAGGCGTGAGCAGGTAGCCGTTGGTGATCAGGCCCGAGACCACTCGCCGCTCGCGCATGCGGTGAATGATGGCATCCAGGTCGGGATGCAGCAGAGGTTCGCCGCCGCTGATGGTGACCACCGAAGTGCCCAGTTCGGCGAGCTTGTCCACCCGACGCAACATCAGGTCGGTAGGCACCGGCTTCGAAAAATCGTCAAACTCGTTGCAGTAGGTGCAGGCCAAATTGCAGCGCCGGATCGGGATCAGGTGGGCGAGCAGAGGATGGTCGGTCGACGCGACCGCCTTCAGAATCTGCCACAAACCATGGACATTCCGCTCCGCCGCCTTGAATTTGCGACGTAAAATCAGTGTTGCATTCGCCATATTTGGTAACTACTTAATTATCTCATTATCGTGGGCGCCCTTGAGCCGAGAGAGCCCATTCCTTTAACAATTTTGCCCGCCCTAGCCCGCAGGTCAAATGGAAGCTGCTAAGAGCATTACCTCTTAACCGTCGGATTGCACGTGTCCGGCTTGGCGAAGAGCTGGCAATGCTCGGGGAAGGGTTTCCTGCTTGATCAGCACATAGTCGGTGTCAAATGTTGAAAGCGCGAAGATCGGAATTCCGGCTTTGGCCAGCGGGTCGAGAAACGACGCTAGCACGCCGGTGAGCGAAAACGGAAACGGCCCCTCCAATTTCAAGGCGACCCATCCGCCTTCCACTAGCCACCCATTTCTCTCCTCGAGAAGATTGTGCTCAGGACACACAATCGACAGCTCGTCAGGCGTGCTCAGCACGCAGAAAAATTGCGCCTCAGAGGCCCACGCGGGGATCGGAGTTCCTGCGGGCGCGCGGCAGACTGCCAGCCGCTTTTCTAGAACGCGGTATTTCAATTGATGGGTCAATCAGAAAAGTGAGAGTACTACACTCCGCGGCAAATCTTGAGACGGGAATTACTCTTGCGGGATAGATTGCATGTTTGCCTAAGGAGCTGACTGGCGACCTTAATCCATCTCGCCGCCCATAGGCACGTAACGAAACTTCTTGCCATCGAAGAAGACTGCTGAACTTTCACCGAGTTCGCCAGTTTCCTGCACATAGATGGCCTCGACCGTCTTCTTTTTGTTCAATTGAAGCTTTCTGACAGAGATGGCTTTGAACGGCAAGTTGATCACGACGAATTTTGCTTTGGGCTTGGCGGCGCGCCAACCATCGGGCCCTGTTCCATGAATGATCAACACGACCAGGCCGCGATCGGCCGGATCTCCTGCCGAGAATGTCGTCGTAATTGCTGGGTTTCCATATCCGAAAAATGCGTTGTAGGGATCGATCACGGTGTAGTTGTGTTCCGCCTGGTCAACCATGGGATTCTTGCAACGTGCGGCGATGGCGATGTCTTCGATCCCATCACCGTCGAGATCGCCGAACGCTGCGCCCACTTCGGGCAACAACGTGAATTCCATGCCGAACTGCTGCTGCACGAAATCGTTATCAATCTTCTTCTGAGCGGCTGCCGGCGCTTGTGCCACCGCACCACAGACCGCAACCAGACCGAACGCCAGTGCCAACAAGATTCTCCGCATGGCCTAACTCTAGTTCAGATGGTCACAATGGGCATGTAACCAAAGTCACGCGCTGGTTGTGGGGAAGGATTCACACATCGCCTTGGAAGTGTTCCCAACCGCCCGGCTTCAACACGGTCTTTTTGCCGCTTGCGTCCACCAGGTGCATGCCGGGCGAACGGGTCGTCTGGCCAATCCGTGTGATCGGTACGCCTTCTACTTCTTCTGGTGCTGGTCGCGATGAGGTGAAGAGGAGTTCGTAATCGTCGCCACCGTGGAGGGCGAAATTCAGGTCTACCGTTCGCCTGCCTCCCTGACCGCACTGGGCGCGTGGGATCGCTTCCACGTTGATTTCGGCCCCTAGGCGGCTCTCTTCGCAGATGTGCTGGAGGTCGGTCGAGAGCCCGTCGCTTACGTCGATCATCGCGCTGGAAATCTTGTGCTCTCGCAGCCAGCGCCCTACAGCGACGCGCGGGATTGGGCGAAAGTGGGCCGCATATTCCGATCCCATCGGTGCGCCTTTTCGGATGCGTGACAGCGCCATAGCGGAACCCCCGAGGTGGCCCGTCACGTAGATCTGCTGCCCAGGCTTGGCACCCGACCGTAGGACGGCCTTGCCTTTGGGCACCGACCCCACCACCACGATGTCGGCCTGGATGCCCGCTGCCGCCTGTGCCGTGTCGCCGCCGGCTAGGGGGACGTTATATTGCTTAGCCAGCTTGAGCAGGCCTTTGAAGAACTCATTCACCCACTTCTGGGAGACATCGCGGGCGACCGCCAGCGACAGAAACGCGGCCTGGGGCTCGCCTCCCATGGCAGCAATGTCGCTGAGCCCGCGGGTGAGGCAGCGCCAGCCAACCACGTTAGCACCGTGCCACTCGAGTCGGAAATGCACTTTTTCGATGGAAAAATCGGTAGTTACGAGCACATCGTGGCCGCGAGGCAGGCGCAGGACGGCTGCGTCGTCGCCTATACCACAAACTACTGAGGACGATTTTCCTGCCATTCGCCGGATCCGGCTGATGAGTTTCAGCTCGCTGTCGGGCATGGCATCACTATAACGCGGTGGTGCATCTGACCTGCAGAAACGGAGGCTGGCCTCCGGAAATGCAGCCCAGGGCGCGAGATTTGGCCAAGGTAATGTCCAAACAGGCAGGGTCCGTATGCACCCTCGGTAACCAATTCGGAGGGCCGTAGGTCGTTGACAAGGGGGAATCAGGTTTGTTACGGTTGACACGCCGTTAACAAACACCTTTGGCCGAACTAAATGCCGCAGCCTTAATCGGTTGCCGCCATTTTGGTTTTGGCTTGCCTGGTTCCGTAGGGGAAGCTACTTTCAGCCGCTTCTGAGCGGCTGTGGGAATCAGGATTCCGAGCCCGAGCGCGACTGTTCCAGCTCTGGCAGGTTTCCGAAGCGAAGGAAATGCCATTTCGATCGGTGGATGAGGATATTGCGTAAACGTTTTTACATCTTTTTCGTGGCGCGAGACGAAGCTGGGCAGCTTCGCAAAATCTCCATTCCCGTCCAATACCTGTACGTTCTGCTCGCGGGGGCTGCGATCGGCGCCTTGAGCCTTACGGGCATCGTCAGTTCCTATGCCCGCATGCTGCAGAAGATTTCTCATTACAACGAACTTAGGACGGAAGACGCGCAGCTCAAGGATCGGTATAGCCGGCTTGAGCAGGTCGCGAAGGAACGGGATATCCAGGTCGCGTCGTTGGGCTCACTGGCCAGCGAAGTTTCTGCCCTTTACGGCTTGAAGTCCAGCCCGGCAATGGTCGCTGCCTCGACCGAACAGATTCAGAAAGAGCAAGTCGATTCCTCACTGGATCAGTTGTACGCGCTGAGGAATACGGCACTCACCGGCGCGGCAAGCGTCGGCATCTCCATGGGGCTTACGCGGAACTCGACCACTGCGGATTGGGTGCGTGCGAACTCTGCTCCCAACCTTTGGCCGGTTGAAGGCCTGATCACCGGAAGTTTTGGAGAGCGGGTTGATCCCTTCAATGGAGAAGGCGCGTTCCACTCTGGTGTTGATATTTCCGCAGTTCTCGGGGCGTCTGTCATTGCGCCGGCCGATGGGTACGTGACGTTCGCCGATTTCCTGGGCGGCTATGGAAGGGCAGTCATGGTTGACCACGGGCATGGCATATCAACTCGGTATGGCCACCTTGGCAGCTTCGCCGTCACGGCAGGTCAGCATATTCATCGTGGCGACGTGATTGGCTACGTAGGACTAAGTGGACGCTCGACGGGCCCGCATCTTCATTACGAAGTCCGCATCAATGACACGCCGGTGAATCCATATAAGTATCTGCGCGTAACGATGGCGCAGCTCGGCGGATTTGCTACCGGCTACTAGATTCCGAAAACCCTTCTCTTTCTGGTCTCATTCTGCTCCTCGTCTGTTATCCGCAACCACACCCACTGAAGGGTGATGGACACTCTAGCCCGTCATCGGCTTGTGTTTCCCGTCTTCCGTCAGCAACCCCACGCGGTCGACTCCCGCAGTGCGGGCGAGTGCGATTACATCGGCGACATCCTGAAAGTCGGTATCGTCGTCGGCTTCGATGAATGCGATTCGTTCTACTCGGATCGCGAAGATATCCTGCAGCCGAACGTGCAAGCGATTCCACTCGACCGATTCGTCATTCACCATGACATCCGGATGTTCGTCGGACTTGCCGCGATGGACGCGGATTACGATTGTCCGATCAGGTGGAGGGATATTAGCCGCCACGGGCGCAGGCTGCGGAATTTCCGCGTTCAATCCCGTTGGCCGTTGTTCGATAACAACCACCATGAAAATAATGATCAGCACCAAGAGAACGTCGATCAACGGCGTGACGTTCATTTGGGGCGAGTTGGGACCACCGCCTGAGAATGCCATCGGTACATCTCCTCTCAGGCACGCGCGTGTCTGATGGGATTTGACACCCTTGGACCTTGGCTGGTTCCCCGCGCTCTAATTACTGATGACGTTTTTTGTCATTTCTGAGGGCGGAGATTGCGATTCCGGTTTACATTGCTAATGAAGATGACGAAATTTTCTGTTCTTGCGTCGTGGCTAATCATCATCGCCTTTATGGGTGCCCGCCATGCGTCTGCGCAGGATAACTACGAAATTCAGGTGTACTCGTCCGACACGGTGCCGGCCAAGACGACCATGGTTGAAATTCATTCGAACTTCACTGTGGATGGAGAGAAAAAGGTAGTCAACGGAGTGCTGCCTTCGAATCACGCCGAGCATGAGACGCTTGAACTTACGCAAGGCATCACGAATTGGTTCGAAGTTGGCTTCTACGTTTTCTCGAGTATCCAGTCGGACGGCGGGTGGCAGTGGGTGGGCGATCATATTCGGCCGCGAGTTTCCGCGCCCGAGTCGTGGCATTGGCCGGTGGGCGTCAGTCTGTCGCAGGAGATTGGCTACCAGCGGCGACGGTTTGCAGAAGACAGCTGGGATTACGAACTTCGGCCCATCATCGATAAGAAATTAGGCGGGTGGTATTTCGCGTTTAATCCGGCGTTTGAACGGGCACTGCACGGATTGAATGTGGACAAGGGGTGGGGATTTTCTCCGAACGTGAAAATCAGTTACGACTTCACGAAGAAGATCGCCGGCGGAGTTGAGTATTACGGGTCAATTGGGCCAATCATTCCGTCGTTTGATCCGACCGTCCAACAGTCACACCAGATATTTCCCGCGATCGATCTGAATCTTTCTCCGGATTGGGAGTTCAATTTCGGAGTGGGTGTCGATGTCACGGACTCCAGCGATCACCTGATCGTGAAATGCATTGTGGGACGCCGGTTCAGTTGGGGACGAGGGCGGAAAGTTAAGTGAATCTGAAAAATGGACTTCACGCACGGGTTGCTCTCAGTGTCGCGGGCCGGCGCTTTCCCGCATAGCGTTATCGCAGCATAAAAAATCAACGGCAAATTTCTCTAGACATCTGACTAGCCGATTGGCTCCGGGGTGGGCGGGAGCGGAGGCGGCTCGGGCGGCGGCAGAGCGGCCTCTACAACGGGCAGAATCACGGGGGCAGGCGGCGGATTCATAATCGCATCGAGCCTGGGGTATCGCGAGGCGAAGAAATAAATTGAAAATGCAGGGAAGAAGACCGTAGCCGGAACGCTGACGAGCGCGATAGGCAGATCAAGATCAGCACCAGAATGGTGCCCGTGATGACGGCGAGGCTCGCGGTGGCGACGTTCCATCCCAGTCCGGCGGCGTGAGCTGCAAACGCCGCGAGGATGGCGGGGAGAACAATGAACAGCGTTGGAATGACCGCGATGATGCTGAAGACGATCGCAGCCGCGAGCGCCAGCACAATTTTCAGCAGTAGATAGATGACGAACTTCCCGGGCTCGGGGCGAATGATTGCGGCGAGCCGGTTCCATCCGTCAGCGAAGTCGAGTTCCTCGAGAGCCATGATGGGCACGAGGAAATCCTTGGCGAGAAGTTGGACTGCTGAAAGTACCAGAAAAAAGACCAGGAGCAGCCCGAGCAACACAATCACTCCAAATATTGTGCGGCCAATGTGATGGCTGACGTCCCGGAACCAACCGAGCGCGGCCGCCATGGCCAGTGGAACCCCGATCAAAACTCCCAGAAACAAACCTTGCGCAATCATCAGGACGATTTGCCACAGGAAATATTTACGGCCTGTCCGGTGCCAGCGTTGCCATCCGTCCCCGATCGAGCAGTGCTTTTTCAAAACAGAGTCGAAGAGGATGAAACGGAAGACACTGTTGATATAAAGAAAAATGAAAAACAAAACCACCATCAGCAGGATGATCGCGATGATCAGTCCGGCAAACTGCGCGATGCGCGAGGGATCGAAATGAGAAGGATCGAGATGCGGGAAAGGAGTCGCGGCGACGAACATCCCGTGAGTCCTGCGCTGCGGAGCCGACCATGGCACATTGAAGCCGCTGAAATTGCATCCGCCGGCGTGGAGTTCCGCGGCCAGAATTCCAACCAGCGCGAGGCGCGACCACTGGCCAAAGCGAAACGGCCGGAAGAGTTGTTCGCGGGTGTGAGTAATCGCGGGCTGAACGCAATCGACGGCGGAGACTGGCAAGAATTACCTCGTCGGGCCAAGGTATCGCGTTTAGGAAGAGCGCGTCAACGAAAAGGCTGGCTCTCGGCTCTGGGCTTTCGGTTCTGGGCTTTCGGCTTTCGCTTCGTATCCTGCTGTGCAGGTTAGCTTCCTACTCGTAACGCAACGCTTCGACGGGATCGAGGTTCGCTGCTCTGGATGCGGGAATCACCGCGCTCAGCACACCAATGAAAAACAGGACCAGCGTTGAGATCATCACCGTGAAGAAAGAAATTCGCAGGTGGATATCGGCTTTGCCGGAATCGTCTTCGAACAGAGGCCCCATGAGCGGTAGGGTCCCCACGGCGAGAGCTACGATGTACGAGACGGCGATTCCAATTAATCCTCCGAGAAGCATGATGAGCAGTGTCTCGGCGAGAAACTGCGCTTTGATTTGCCACTTGCGTGCCCCGAGGGCGCGCCGCAAACCAATTTCGCGGATGCGCTCGTCGACCGAGACAAGCATAATGTTCATCACGCCTACGCCCCCGATGCCTAAAGTAAGAATGCCGATGAAGATCAGCAGCACCTGCAAGCCGATGGTGATGCCGTTGATCACCGGGCGAAATTCTTCGCGGCCAAACATCTGCAACGCTTTCTTGTCGGTCGGGGAGAACTGCTGGCGGGTTGCGATGGCGGCGAGTACCTGCGCCTCGGCGCGCGCTTCGAATTGCGGTGCGATTGGCTCAAAGACGATGACATCGCCGTACTTCGTATTCCAAAGGTCACCGGCTGCGGAGTAAGGGATCCACGTCGACTCGTCGTCGCTCGAAAAATAATTGCTGAGTTGGATCTTCCGATCCATCGTGCCGATGACGGTGAAGCGCACGCCCTTGACGAGAACTGTTTCACCGACGGCGGGACGTCCGGCAAACAGTTGTTCACGAACGCGGGCGCCGAGAAAGATGACGCGGCGGCGTTCCAGTTCGTCGATGGAGTTGATCCACCGGCCCTCGGAAGGCACTTCGTTGCGCATGTCGCCATATTCCGGGCAGACGCCGCGCACAGGCGACGTTCCGGCCATGCGGTCGCCATAGGCGATGCCGGGACGCCGCACAGTTTCAAGACAGGCGTGGCGCACAAAGTTCGCGGTTTCTTTGATCATGTCGAGATCGGCTTGCTCGAGCACGACTTTTTTGCCGGCGCGTTGTCCACCGGGCTGTTCGCTGGTTTGCTGCGGCCACCCGATGACAGCGCCTTTGCCGAACGCGTTGAAGCCACCGACGAGAATTTCGCGAAAGCTGCCGCCATAGGCGATCAACAGCGTGACGGTGGCGATCCCCCAAACGATGCCGAGCATAGTGAGCGCGCTGCGAGTGCGGTTACGCCGCAATGCGGTCCAGGCCTCGTTGAGAATTTGATACATCATCATGCTAGCCACCCGCCTCGTAGCGCAGGGCTTCGATGGGATCGATAGCGGCGGCGCGACGTGCCGGATAGAGCGCCGAGAGAATGGCAATCGTTCCAAGAACGGCAAAGGCGAGCGCGCCAGTCTGCCACGTCGGCAGCAGTCCCGCGAAAAAGTCAGGCATGGGCAAGAGATCGACGAGAGCGCATAGGCCAAACGCGATCAGCAGTCCGATTCCGCCGCTGATGAGCGCGACCATCAGCGCTTCCAGGAAGAATTGCCAGAGAATGCTGTGCGAAGGCGCGCCGATTGCCTTGCGCACTCCGATCTCACGAGTGCGCTCGCGTACCGCGACGAGCATCACATTCATGACGCCGAGCCCGCCCAACAGGAGCGTCACGATGCCGACTGCGCCGAGGAAATACTTCATGCCATCGGTCATGGATCGGAAGGCCTTGGCTTCCTGAACCGTATCCCAAATCGGACAAGCTTCTTTATCGCTTGGATCGAAGCCGTGGAGTCTTCCGAGCACGCGGCGAATCTCTCCCTTACATGCTTCGTGGTGCTCAAGTGAGAGTGGAACGACGAGCAACTGGTCGAAAGTTTCCGGAGTTCCGGGAGGCCTGTCGGGAAAGTCGCGGCGCATCACAGAAAAGGGAATGAAAATTTTATTGATGTCCCAACCGTCATAGCTGGAATCCTGCTTCTTGGATGACATGACTCCGATGACGGTGAACGGGATGTCATTGAGATAAACAAACTGTCCGAGTGCGGGGCGGCTGCCGAAGAGTTGCTTTTTCGCATCCGAACCGAGGAAAGCGACACGGCGGGCTTCCGCGAGATCGTCCGCGTCATAGAAACGGCCTTCTCCGACACCGAGGCTACGAATCTCGGCGAACTCCGGCGTCGATCCGGTGACGGTGAATGCGGCAGCGTTGAACGCAGTGTGCGAGCGTACGGTTTGCTGCTCTAGTTCCGGGAGTGCGTACTGGCAATCGGTGGCTTCATCGTGAAGATAGGGAAGATCGGAATCGACCCAGTGCACGAGGCGGCCAGCGCGTGCGCCACCGGCTTGCAGACTGGTGCGGCCATGAAACACGATCAGGAGGTCGCGGCCCAGGGTTTCAGCTTGCTTCGCCTGACCGACTCGAAGGCCTTCCCCGGCAGCGACCATCAGGACGATCGAGACGACTCCCCAGGCAATGCCAAACATCGTGAGCAGCGTGCGGATGCGGTGCGCCCACAGCGTCCGAAACACGTCCTGCATAAGATCGCGAAATGACATCTGAGAATTCGACGCGGCTCCCGGCCAAATGAAAGCGGGGTTTCGCTCCTGAAGGGATGTACGCGAAATTGGGGTGGTTTGTTCCCCTAGAGAAGCGCTATGTAACGGGCACCGGGTGAGATGAACTCTGGCTATTTCTCTGTAGGGGCGGATTGAAACGACGCATTTTGCAGCCAGTACTGAAATTGCTGTAGGGCAAGTTCACATTGCAGGCGATGACGCTCCTTGCGGTCGCGCACGCGGGTTTCGAGCGGGGGCAGCAGGTCGAACGTGATGTTGGCGGGCTGAAAGTTCTTGCTGTCGGCCTGAGTGATGTAGTGGACGAGCGAACCAAACGCGCTGGCTCGCGGAGGCGGCACGGGAACAGTGCCGCTCGCAAGGCTCGCGGCGTTAACCCCTGCCATCAGGCCAGTGGCAATCGATTCGACATAGCCTTCAACGCCGCAGATTTGTCCCGCGAACAGAACATGTGGGTGGGTCTTCATTTGCAAAGTGGGTGTCAGTAGGCTAGGCGCATTGATATACGTGTTGCGATGAATTTGGCCGTAACGGAGGAAACGCGCGTGTTCGAGTCCGGGGATCAGGCTCAGCACGCGCGCCTGTTCGCCGAACTTGAGGTGATTTTGAAATCCAACAAGGTTATAGGAATCGGCACGCAGATTTTCCTGTCGCAACTGCACGACGGCATAAGGTCGCTTGCCAGAGCGGGGATCGATCAGTCCCACGGGCTTCATCGGACCGAAACGCAACGTATCGCGTCCTCGGCGCGCAATCTCTTCGATCGGGAGGCAGCTTTCGAAATAATTCAGATTCTCCCAGTCTTTCTGCTCCACCGCATGCGCGGCGATCAGCGCGTCGTAGAAAACGTCATACTCCTCCTTCGACATGGGACAGTTAATGTAGTCGGCCGAGCCTTTGTCATAGCGGGCAGCCAGATACACCTTGCCCATGTCAATAGAGTCGGCTTCGACGATAGGGCTGATGGAATCGTAGAAGTAGAGTTGGCCAACTCCTCCGGAAGAACTCAACCGCGCAACCTCCTGGGCGAGAGCGTCTGACGTCAGTGGCCCCGTCGCGATCACGGTTATACAGTCGTCTTCGATCCGCGCAACTTCCTCGCGACGAATTGTGATCAGCGGCTCAAGCGAGATTGCCTCGGTGACCTTTGCAGAAAATACGGCCCGATCCACGGCCAGCGCGTGACCGGCCGGAACAGCCGTCGCGCGCGCGATTTCGAGCAGCCGCGATCCCGCCCGCCTCATCTCTTCTTTCAACAACCAGGGCGCCGTATTTTCGCTGTCGGACTTCAGGGAGTTCGAGCAAACCAGTTCCGCAAAATCGCCGGTCTGGTGCGCCGGGGTCGCGCGTAGCGGGCGCATTTCGAACAATTCGACAGGAACGCCGCGAAGGGCACACTGCCACGCCGCTTCCGATCCGGCCAAGCCGGCGCCGATGACGCGAACTTTTTTAGGTGACTCCAACCTTATGCTTCTCCGAATTAATTAGGTATGTCGGCCCTTGACGATGGACCGCTCTCCCGTGAGCGCGAAAACACACTCCCTACAACTTTGACGGCGGTTTCTGCTCCTGAGGCTGGTGAGGATTGGGCTGGTCCGTCGGAGCGCCTGCCCCCTTATGCGGGTTCGAGCCCATTGCGGGCGGCATCGACATGCTGTTGTGCGAGCCCGCCCCCGCTCCCATTGGGAACGTGCCTGGGGCGTAGCACGTGACGCGTCCGCTCGGAGCGATGCGTAGTTGATCCGGGCACGCTCCGCTCACAAGGCCTGCTCCCCCTGCCTGCGTTTGCACCGCGTAGAGCTTTCCTTCGGAGTTGCCCGCGACTGCAACGCTCATTCCCGGAAGGTCATAGAGGACGTAGAAAGGCCGCTTCTGTTCCGACGACTGTATGGCGCACTTGCTGGCAGCTTCCATCTCGTTGGTGGCTTGCGATTTCAGATGGCCGCAGGACGCGGTGTCGGTACCCGCAAGTTCCGCCAACTTTATTTCGACCGGATCGCTTGGGTTCGCGGCGGATGCGGTTTTCGTAGACGGCGGCTTGTTGCAGCCCGACAGGATAAAAGCCGCAACCAGCACAACTGGCAGAAAGGTTTTCATGGTGCTCTTATTCTATGAGGTGAACGTACTTTGGTGTTGTGATTAGAGAATCACTCGTTCGTCCCCAACTCGACGGGTCACGCGTTCGCGGTCGAGATATTCGAGAAGCGGAATTGCATACTTGCGGCTGATGCTGGTCAGTTCCTTGAACTTTCCGACATCAATCTTGGGCGTCGTGGTTTTGAGGGCGGCCAATTTCTGGCGAAGGTCGGCCAATGCGGCCTGATGGAAAACGAGTTCCTCAGAAATTTTGATGAGCACTTTGTCGCGCAGAAGAAGAGTTACGATTTTCTGCGCGCGGATTTTGTCCACCTTTAAGCCCGCTAGAACCTCTTTCAGGGACGGGACCTTGAGTCCGGCAGAACGAAAGACTTCTTCGATCGTCGTCTTCGATTCCGATTCTTCGTCCTTCATTACCACGCCGCAGCCCGGCATGCGAACGAGCTTCCCTGCGACCTCCAGCTTTTTCTCGGCTGTTGCCCGGCCTACCACGCACGAAAAAACTTCCGTCCCAAGCCTGGTGCGGTCGCGCGCCTCTTCTTTGCTCATGCCCGCAACTAGAGGATTGGCATCGTGGAACTTTTTGACAGCCTGAATTACATCCGCGGTCGCCTTGGCGAACGCCGGAGGTGAAATGAACACTTCCTCGCAGCGCACCAGTCCAGCTCGCGCGGCCATCTTCTCTGCCTGCTCTCGTCGTATGTTCATCTCCGCCGAAGCGGCAGCAAGGTCCAATCCTACTGGCCCAGTGCGAGCCACACGCGCCATGAGTTGCTGCTCGGGAGATCCTTCCAGCATGGTATTGAGGAACGTGACGGCATCCTCGACGCGCCGCTTTCTTGTCGAAGGGAACGCGTCCAGTACGATTCCGCCTCCGATGGTCACCACGGGCGAAAACTGGCGCACGATGAAACGATCTCCGGGCAGCAAAAGCGCCGGCTCGGGAAATCTCAACTGCGCAAACGACCGCTCCCCCGGCTTCAATTGCTTCGTTCCAAGCAATCGAACTTCGGCGATGGTCTCCATGGTGTAGGCATGAAAGTGCACGCGCGCGCCATCTTTCAGAGGCTTGGCCGAGGCGAGCAGCGAAAGCTGGGCATCGATTCGGCTCGTCGGACGAAAAATGCCCGCAGTGGCTAACGTCATGCCGCGGCCTATGTCCTCGGTCGAAACGCCCGCGAGGTTCAAGGCTGTGCGCTGCCCCGCAATCGCAGTATCGGAGGTTGAGCCATGAACCTGCACTCCCCGGACGCGCAATCGATTGCCGGAGGGAAATAATTCCAGTTCCTCGTCTTTCCGAATCGTTCCGGCGACGAGCGTTCCCGTGACAACGGTTCCAAAACCCTTCATCGTGAAAACGCGATCGACCGGAAGGCGGGCGAGGGCGCTCGAATCTTTTGCCGTCGCCTCAGACGCAATTCGTGCAAGCGTCGCCTTTACATCGTCGAGGCCCGTCCTCGTCAATGAACTAGCCGCAACAATCGGAGCGTGCGAGGGATCGAGGAACGATCCGCGAAGAAAGTCGGCGACCTCCAGGCGCACCACTTCGAGCGTTTCGGCGTCTACCGCATCGGACTTGGTCAGTACAGTCATGCCGCGGCGAACGGCCAGAAGGCGGCAGATATCAAAATGTTCGCGAGTTTGCGGCTTGATGCCTTCGTCGGCGGCGATCACGAGGACTACAAGGTCAATGCCGCCGATGCCGGCCAGCATGTTGCGGACGAAGCGCTCGTGGCCCGGGACGTCCACAAAGCCCAGCCGAAGCTTCTCTCCGCTGGGTGCCGGCAGTTCCAGGTGGGCGAACCCGATATCGATGGTGATGCCGCGCCGCTTTTCTTCTTCTAGGCGGTCAGCATCGATGCCGGTCAAGGCCTTCACGAGCGAGGTCTTTCCGTGATCGATGTGACCCGCGGTGCCTACGATGACCGACTTCATGCGGGAACAGTATAGCTTTGCGGCGTAAATGGGCTGGTCAACTGCTCTTTGCTTGGGGCTGGCCCATAAGATTTTATTGTCGCGTCGACAAATTTTTGTGATCCGGTGAGTTGCGATGTTTCACATGTAAAAACCTTGTCAAAATGCGACAATAGAACTTCCCCGTCATGACGACCTCCGCGATAGCTTCCATTACACCCGAGATGATCCGGGAACACGGCCTCACTCCCGATGAATTCGAGAAAATTCGGCAATTACTGGGCGGGCGCGAACCCAGTATTACCGAGCTTGGAATTTTCAGCGTGATGTGGAGCGAGCACTGCTCCTACAAATCCTCTCGCGTTCACCTGAAACGCCTACCGACCCGCAGCAAACTGGTCGTCCAGGGTCCTGGAGAGAACGCTGGCATCGTCGACATTGGCGATGGCTGGGCCTGTGCCTTCAAAATCGAATCGCATAACCACCCGTCATTTATCGAACCGTTTCAAGGCGCGGCAACCGGGGTTGGCGGGATTCTGCGCGACATTTTCACCATGGGAGCGCGGCCGGTTGCGATCATGGACTCGCTACGCTTCGGGCCGATCAAGGCGGCCGACACGGGCGAGGGCGCTCGCGCCACTCAAGCCGAGATTCACAAGAATCATTCCGTGATGGAAGGCGTGGTCAGCGGCGTTGCCTCCTACGGGAACTGCTTTGGCGTGCCGAACCTCGGCGGCGAGGTGAAGTTTGAGCCCTGCTACTCGGGCAATCCGCTGGTGAATGCGTTCGCGCTGGGGCTTGTAAAGCGCGATCAGATTTTTTACGCACGGGCTGCGGGAGAAGGAAATCCGGTCATTTATGTTGGCTCCAAGACGGGCCGCGATGGCATCCATGGCGCGACCATGGCGAGCGAAGAATTCAGCGAAGGTTCCGAGGCCAAGCGGCCAAATGTGCAGGTTGGAGATCCGTTCCTCGAAAAGCTCCTGCTCGAAGCCTGCCTCGAGGCCATGCAAACCGGCGCCATCATCGGAATCCAGGATATGGGCGCCGCCGGTCTGACGTGCTCGACCTGCGAGATGGGCGCACGCGGAGGTACCGGCATCGAGATTGAACTGGATCTTGTTCCGCAACGCGAAACCGGCATGACTCCGTACGAAATCATGCTGAGTGAATCGCAAGAGCGAATGCTGCTCGTGGCTCAGAAGGGGCGCGAAGACGAGGTCTTCCGGGTCTTCCAGAAATGGGGACTCGACGCAGTCGAAGTCGGGCGAGTTACAAGCGATGCCAAGATGCGCGTGCTGGAGCACGGCCAGGTAGTTGCGGAAATTCCCAACGCCGCTCTCACCGATGATGCGCCGGTGTACAAGCGGCCACTGGCGCGCTGGGAACCTCCGGTCAAGCGCGATATGCCGGAACATATCAGCCTCGCGCCTGCTGGCGATTTCACTCCCCAATTGAAGCGCCTGCTGGCGAGTCCAAATGTTTGCTCGAAGCGTTGGGTGTGGCAGCAGTACGATCACATGGTGCAAACGAATACTGTTGACGCGCCGGGCTCCGGCGATGCGGGCGTCATTCGCATCAAGGGTTCGAAGCGTGGCTTGGCCATGGCGCTCGATGGCAATGGCCGCTGGTGCTATCTCGACCCGCGCCTGGGCGCGATGCATGCCGTTGCCGAGGCCGCGCGCAAAGTAGCTTGCAGCGGAGCGACTCCGATTGGCGCGACCAATTGCCTGAATTTTGGGAATCCGGAAAAGCCGAACATCATGTGGCAGTTCTCCCAGGTGATTGATGGGATCACAAAGGCTTGCGAAGAACTGGACACGCCCATCACCGGCGGGAACGTCAGTTTCTACAATGAGACCTTAGGAGAGGGGATCTATCCCACGCCGGTCATCGGAATCGTCGGCTTTCTTGAAGATGTTCATAAAGCCGCGAAGATGCATTTCGCGCCGCTCGGTCCCACGAACTCCGGACGAAAGATAGTCCTGCTGCGCGCGAAGATCGATCCTGGAGATGCGGTCGACGCTCAATCAGAGTTTGGATCGTCCGAATATGCGAAGGAAATTCTCGGAGCAGTGTGGGGATATCCCCCGCAACTCGACATCGAAAAAGAAGCCGTTCTGCAGCGTGCGCTCATAACGCTGATACAGGACGGCTTGGTCGAATCGGTTCACGACTGCGCGGACGGCGGACTGGCCGTCGCCCTCGTAGAAGCCGCTCTGCCCGCCCAAGTTGGCATAACTGTGAACTTTACAGGGCAAGGACTTCCACCCGAATTTCGCCTTTTCGGAGAAGACGCCAGCCGGGTGATTTTAAGCTGCGACCCCGCGCACCTTGGCCGAATCAAACAAGTAGCGGAAGAATTCGGGGTTTCAGCAGATGTGCTTGGCCAAACCGGCTCTGACCGGATTGAGATTTCAATCGATGGCCAGCGGGTAATCTCAGCAAACATTGCAGAATTGCGAGACGCATACGAAGGCGCGCTTGAAAAGGCGCTGCGCACAGAGTCAACCGTAGTCTAGCCAGCATGAGCGAACGACGAACACCGAACGACGAGCGACTAACGCCAATGCCAACTTCTGACAAATTTCGCGATGAATGCGGGGTAGTTGCAATCCACGCGCATCCTGAGGCTGAAAAGCTCGCCTATCTCGGGCTGCATGCGCTGCAACATCGAGGACAGGAATCAGCCGGCATTGTGACTTCGAATGGCGAGCAGTTGCGCCAGCACAAGTCGATGGGCCTCGTTGCCGATATTTTCAGCGAGGACGTGCTGGCTTCGCTGCGCGGCATTCTGGCCATCGGGCACACGCGGTATTCCACCGCGGGCGACTCGGCGCTGTTGAACGCACAGCCCATCATGGTGCAATCCAACAAGGGCACCATCGGTATCGCGCACAATGGGAACCTCGTCAACGCGCTTGAGATTCGCCGCAAACTGGAAGGCCAAGGGTCGATCTTCCAGACCAACAGCGACACCGAGGTGCTGGTTCATCTAATCGCGCTTTCCCGTGAGCAAACTCTTCCCGACGCCATCGCCGATGCGCTACGCCGCGTGGAAGGCGCGTTTTCGCTGGTCATGATCAGCCGCGATCGCATTTTTGCCGCCCGGGATCCGAGAGGCTTTCGACCTCTAGCGATGGGCCGCATTCCCGCTTTGACCGGCGAGAAAAAAGACACGGTTGTATTTGCTTCCGAAACCTGCGCCTTTGATTTGATTGGGGCGGTTTACGAACGCGATGTGAAGCCGGGCGAACTCGTCATCGTCGGTCCGGAGGGAATCAGTTCCCGCTTTTATTCACCGTCGCCTGCTCTATCGAGCTGCATCTTTGAGCACGTTTATTTCTCACGTCCTGACAGCCTCGTGTTTGGGCGTTCCGTCGATCAGAGCCGCGACAACATGGGACGGCAATTGGCTCGCGAAGCCCCGGTGGACGCCGATGTCGTCGTCCCGGTTCCCGATTCTGGCAACACCGCAGCCATCGGATACGCTGCGGAAAGCGGCATTCCATTTCGGCTTGGGCTCATTCGCAATCATTACATTGGCAGGACGTTCATCGAACCACAGCAGTCCGTGCGCGACTTTGGTGTGAAGCTGAAGCTCAACGCGGTCCATGGCCTGCTCGAAGGCAAGCGGGTCATCCTGGTGGACGATTCGATTGTCCGCGGCACCACCAGCCGCAAGATCGTACGCATGATCCGTCATGCCGGGGCGAAAGAAGTGCACATGCGGATTTCTTGCCCTCCGACGATCTCGCCGTGTTTCTATGGGGTCGATACGCCCTCCAAGAAAGAATTGATCGCAGCCAATAAGAGCGTCGAAGAGATCCGCAAATTCATCGATGCCGATTCGCTCTCCTACCTCTCTCTGGAGGGCTTGAAAAAAGCCTGTGCCGACGGCGAGAAAACCACATATTGCTCTGCCTGCTACACCGGAAAATATCCCACTAAAATTGATGTCGAAGAGATACTTCCGGCTGGGGCTACGAATTAGGACAGCGGTACGGCTCGTCTGAGCACAATCCCTGATTGCGACGTGGTGTGCAAACCTTTTCGCTCCTCCTCGGGATTCAGCGCTCTTGAGTTATTTCGACAGTGCACGAAGCGGCTGTGAATGGTATTCTCATTTTTGCCGTTGGACGAAGCCCCCTCGCCCGGTAACGCACACATCATCGATGACAAAGACGTTTTCAATTTTCGGATCGGCTTCCACGCCTCAGCTCGGCCCATTTGAGCAGCAGTTGCTGCGAGAACTATGGTCGCGGGGCGATGCCACTGTCCGGGAAATTCTTGTGGATGGCAAGATCCATCAAGCCTACACCACGGTCATGACCACCATGGACCGGCTCTACAAGAAAGGCATGCTTGACCGCGTCTCCGAAGGCCGTGCGTTCCGTTACACCCCAAGACTTAGTTCTGAAGAGTTGCAGCGCGGCGCGGCGCTGGATGGCATTCGGCAACTGCTGGGCTCAGGCGACACATCCTCGTTACCGCTCTCGTATCTGGTGGAAGCGCTTAGCGCCCACGACGAACAATTGCTCGACGAACTTCAGCGCTTGATCGAACGCAAACGCCGCGAACTCAAGGCCGGTGAAATCAGTACGCGGGAGCCGCAGCCGAAGGAGCGATCCTGATGTTTGCGTTGCGCGGCATCGCCGTTTCGCTCACATTCTTCGTCCTTGTTTATTGCTGTCTCTCTGCTCTGGTCGCCGTATCCTGGCGCTGGCTCAAGTGGCTGCACGCCGCCGAACAAAGTGTTGCCGACCTCCTCTTTCTTTTGCGGATTTTGCCGCTGGTCATCTCCATCATCATCACCGGAGTTTTCGTTGTTCCTTCCTTCCAGATTCTGGAGCCGCGCTCGGCGAATGAAGGCATGGGGACCCTTCCGCTTGCGCTTGGCCTTGGAGCGCTCCTGCTTATCGCATATGGCTGCTATCGGGTAATCATTGCGCAGACGCGGACGTCGCGAATCGTAGCGCGGTGGCTCGAAGGCGCTCGTCCCATGGACACGGTTGCGAAGACAGTCACTTTCCGCGCCGGGCGCGAAACACCACCGCTCACGCTGATCGGCATGCGTAAGCCGCGCGTATTGGTCTCCGATTCCACCATCGACCTGCTAACGCACGACGAACTCGAGGTCGCGCTCAAGCATGAACTCGCGCATATCCGGTCCTGCGATAACTTGAAGAAACTTGTTTTCCGGTTCTCGCCGTTCCCAGGGATGGCGAAGCTCGAGTCGTCATGGTCGCAAGCCGCGGAGTTGGCGGCGGATGACGCTGCCGTTTCAAACGTCAACGATGCCATCGACCTTGCATCGGCATTGGTAAAGCTGTCGCGTCTGGTTCCAATCAGCGTCGCTCCCGCCTGTACAGTCGGCTTCGTCACCGGATCCATCAGCGCTCGCGTCGCTCGACTCCTGGCCTGGGAGGACAGCGGAACAGCGCGACTACGCCCGGTTCCCCACTGGATTGCCATACCGCCTGTGGCGGTGGCTTTGTTCTGCGCCTTTGTGAGCTACGGTCCCGCTTTGACCTTGACCCATGAAGTAACCGAATGGCTGGTTCGCTAGCACTTCACCCCACCCCTTCGCAGAATCGACCCTCGCGCATGCCAGTCCTGCCCCCTTCTTTTTAAGTCGGACATCGACTAGCGCTGGTAGTACTTCCTCGCACCCGGCTAATCTGACGTGGAGCCAGTCTGCTCGGCTGCTGCAAGCGAATCCCCCGGTATCCCAGTACAGCGGCAATTTCTTTGTCTTCAACGAAAGGCCATAGATGACGCCGTCATTTTCAGTGGTGCGCCATTCCTGCACGAGAGTCGCAGTCCTCACCGTCGGGTTCTTTTGTTTGACCCTAAGCCTCGCCGCCCAGAACCCCAACGGCTCTCTTCGCGGTGAGGTACAGGACGCTAGTGCAGCGCGCGTCGCGGGCGCTCAAGTCGCCGTCCAGGTGGTTGGGTCGTCATTCCGGCGCGAAGCCGTCGCAGACAGTCGCGGTGAATTCCGAATGGAAGGGCTGATGCCCGGCCGTTATCACATGGTCGCTACCGCCAAGGGATTTGCCCAAGCCGAGGCCGACGTGGAAGTGGCGGTCAGCGTGGTGCGCGACCTTTCCATCACCCTCAAGCCAGAGAGCGGCCGCGAGAGTGTCAGCGTGCAGGGAGCCGTTTCTTCGATCACGACCGAACCGATCGACACCGCCAGCGCCGTGCACCAGGGAATCGTCACGAGCCACGACCTTGAAACGCTGCCGCTGGCCGCTCGCAGTTTCGCGAACATTGCCTATCTTGTGCCTGGAACCGAGCCCGTTGAACCTTCCGATCCGACCAAGGCACGCATCACCGCCGTTTCAACAGGTGGAAGTTCGGGCCTTAACAACGAACTCTCAGTGGATGGCGGCGATAACTCGGACGACTGGATCGGCGGCTTTCTGCAGAACTTTTCGCCCGATGTCATTCAGGAATTTGATTTCCGCACTGCCAACCAGGACGCCGATACGGGTGGTACGACGGCAGGTTCCGTTGTGATTACCACCAAGAGCGGAACCAACGAATGGCACGGCTCCGGGTCCTTCTATGGACGTGCCTCTGCGCTCAACGCACGCTTCCCGATCGAGAATCCGGCACCCGAACCCAAGCAGCCTTTCTCCCGTCAGAATTATGTTGCCACCCTTGGCGGCCCAATTGTGAAAAACAAGGTATGGCTGTTCTCTTCGTTCGAATACGTGCATGAGAATGCCAGCATTAACTACAGTCCTGACAACACAGCCCAGTTCAATGCTCTTGCGCAGTTGGCATCCGAGGATTTGATCGATGTAAACGGCACGACGGTGACGTCGATCGGGGTTCCTGCA
The DNA here is from genome assembly GCA_963822545.1 of uncultured Acidobacteriaceae bacterium. GTDB lineage: Bacteria > Acidobacteriota > Terriglobia > Terriglobales > Acidobacteriaceae > Acidiflorens. Next base: position 586,269 of record CAWGIB010000002.1, on the reverse strand, counting down.
AATGTTCCTGTTCCTTTCCGCGACTATCTCGGCTCGGTGCGTTTCGATTGGGCGCAATCTCCAAAGTCGCAATGGTTCCTGCGCACCTCTGCCGACAGCTACCTGACCCGTAACGCGCTCGTAGCGCAAGCCACGCTGCCTTCCACCGGACTCACCACCCATAACAACTATTTCAACACTGTCATCAGCAACCAGTACACCTTCAGCCCGAGCTGGCTCGGGAGCTTCGTTTTCGACGCCAGCGAACTCCATCTGACCCAGACGCGCAATTCTCAATTGGGCTTCGCGCTCGCCTTTCCGTTCAGTTCGACGACGCTGACGGTCTCCGGCTTCGAGACGTTTGGCGACAACCTGTTCGCCACTCCGATCACAACGTTTCCATCGCTACGAAACCAGGAGAAATATCAGTTCCGCTATGACCTGAGCCACGTTGCCGGACGGCACGCTACGAAGTTCGGCATCAACTTCATTCACGAGCCAGTACTTAGCGGAGCGTTCCCAGGAAACCAGGAAACCCTGGTGTCATTCCCGAACAACCCGATTGATTACCTGGGCGACCCAGCTCAGTTCTCGGCAGATCTGGCGGCTGGGCAGTCAACGATTCCGGCGGCGGATGGCAGCTTTGCACAGAACGTGCAACGCCTGGCGTTGTACGCGCAAGATTCCTGGCGTGTCTCATCGCACCTTACGGTGAACTATGGCCTGCGGTACCAGACGACGTTTGGCCTGTTCACCGCTTCCGGACGCAGTCAACTGGCAAACCCTTCGTTGCCATTTCTAACGCTTGACGCGGGAATCCCGGCTGGTGCTCCGCACGATGACCACAAGCAATTTGCTCCCCGCATTGGGATCGCATACTCCCCTGGCAGCAGGGAGAAGACGGTGATTCGCGCTGGCTTTGGAATGTACTACAACGACCTCGCCCAAGGCGGCTGGGCCCCAGCGTTCCAAGCCGTGAACAATGGCTCCATCGCGAACCCGGCGTCGGCGCCCCCGGCCCTTATCGATCCCAATTACAAAACGCCTTATGCGTTACATGCGACTGCCGGGATCCAGCAGGCATTGAACGAACATTGGATTGCGAGCGCGGACTACACGTATGAGGATGGGCAGCACGGGTATCGGGGCTATTCCTTTCCCGACGTCGATATCTACAAGTCCGACAACCGCTCCAGCTACAACGCCCTCATGCTGCGGGTGCAGGGCAATGTTGCCAAGCGATTCGATCTGACCGCTCATTACACTTTGTCGAGCGCCAAGACCTGGGGATGCGCCCTGGGCGAACTCTTCGACTATGTGAATGGCGTCTGCGATCCTTACAATGCCTTCGCTCGCGGCGACTACGGTCCATCGGGAGAAGATGTTAAAAACCGTTTCGTGTTCGCTGGGACTGCGCACATTCCGGGCGGCTTCGAAGTGACTGCGCTCTTTCAGGCCGAAAGTGCACGGCCCTTCACCATCACCAACGAACAAAATACCCGCATCTCAGTGAACGGCAACCCCACCCCGCTCGACGCGTTTCGTGGAACGCCATACATCCAGATGGATATCCGCGTTTCGCGGCCGATCAAGGTCAACGAGCGGTTAGGGATTTATCCATTCGCGGAATTTTTCAACCTCTTTAACCGCAATAATCCGGGAGCCAACTTCGTCGGTGCCATCGACTTGTTGCCGATTCCCCCGGACCAGAAAACCGGCGGCAACGTGACAGATCTTTGCGGCGATCCAGGCTGCACCCCAGCTCTGTACATACCGGTCACCAGCCTCAAACAGCTAGAGATCCCGGCCGGCGGGTTGGGAGACTTCTTTGGCCCGGGCACCACTGTCGGCATTCCCTTTGCCGCCCAATTGGGCGTGCGGGTAACTTTCTAGTTCCGGAAGAGGGCGGTTCTGAGAGCCTGCGGTCCGGAGCGATTGACTTCTCGGCGGCGTGGCGTTGGGGGACGCTGCGCCGCATGGGAGCGTGAAGGGCAGGGAGAAATCTAGCCCTTCGCGGCTTTTCTTGCGACGGCGACTCGCGCAATCCCCTGCAAGTCTTTTCGTATTGAGATTTGATCCCAACCTGCGAGTAGAGCCCTCACACTGTCCGCTATCGTCCCGCTCATTTCAAGCACCAGCCAGCCTTCGGGCACGAGCGCGTCGTGCGCTTGGGGGATGAGCCGTTCTATGATTTCGAGGCCGCTCGGCCCTGCAAATACGGCATTATGCGGCTCGAACTTGCGAACCTCGAGCTGCACCGAATCCTTTTCCGACTCTCCCACATAAGGAGGATTCGAAATCACGAAATCGAACCTCTCCGATCCGAGGCCGGTCAGTAAGTCAGTCTCGTGAAACTGGATTCGCGCGGCAAGTTCATGGCGGCCCGCGTTGGCACGCGCGACCTCCAGCGCCGCTGAGGAAATATCGGTGGCATGAATCTCAGCGGCCGGAAATTCCTTTGCCAGGGCGAGAGCGATCGCACCAGAACCTGTGCCAACGTCCACGATGCGGAACGGTGTGGAGGGGAGACCGTGTGGCGCGGACATTCCTGTCCGCGGCCGTTGACTTTGATTTTGCTCGTGCAGGAACGCAGAAGGAATCAGGTCAAGCACAGCCTCGATCAAATGCTCCGTCTCGGGGCGCGGAATCAGCACCGCGGGCGACACGATCAAATCCATCCCCCAGAATTCCTGATGGCCGGTGATGTACTGGGCCGGCACGCCCGTAGCTCGCCGAGCCAGCGCGTCGTCATAACGCTGCGTTTCATCAGCAGTCAATTCCCGCTCAGGATGCGCGTAGAGATACGCCCGATCGCAATCAAGCGCAAACATGATGAGGAGCTCCGCGTTCATTCGCGGAGAAGGGACGTTAGCTGACGTCAGTCGCTCCACTGCCGCGTTCAACGTCGGTCGCAGTTGCACGATGTCTATTTCAACACGAAAGGCAAGTCAAAAGGCAGAAGTCAAATTGCAGAAGTGTCCGTAAACTACATGATAGCGGGAGCGATCCCAGAGGGAGGAGCAATCTGCGCAGCGCGAAAAGCGAACGACGATTTCACTTCTTCAATTTGACTTCTGACTTCTAACTTGCCTCACACAACGCTGGTCGTTTCCTGCTTCAACTTTTCCGCCTGGAAGTGGGTGATCAGCGCGTCGATCAGTGGCTGGATTTTCCCATCCATCACCTGCTCGAGCTGATGGATCGTGAAGCCGATGCGGTGGTCCGTCAGGCGATTCTGCGGGAAGTTATAGGTGCGAATTTTCTCTGAGCGGTCGCCCGAGCCGACCATCTGCCGCCGCTCCTTCGCCAAGGCGTCCTGCTGTTTCTGCATTTCAACTTCGTAGAGCCGCGAGCGCAAGACGCGCATTCCCTTTTCGCGGTTCTTAATCTGCGATTTTTCGTCCTGGCAACTCACCACCGTGTTGGTCGGAATGTGCGTGATGCGAACCGCCGAATATGTGGTGTTGACGGACTGCCCGCCCGGACCGGATGAACAGAACGTGTCAATGCGCAGGTCCTTGGCTTCGATCTTGACGTCCACGTCCTCGGCTTCGGGCAGCACCGCAACCGTGATGGCCGAAGTGTGTACTCGTCCCTGCTGTTCGGTGGCTGGAACGCGCTGCACACGGTGTACGCCGCTTTCGTATTTCAACCGGGAATAGACGCGGTCGCCTTCGATCAGCGCAATCACTTCTTTCAAACCGCCAATCCCGGACTCAGAAGTAGAGAGCACTTCGACCTTCCACTTCTGCGTCTCCGCGTAGCGGTTGTACATCCGGAAGACTTCCGCGACGAAAAGCGTTGCTTCGTCCCCGCCCGTGCCCGCGCGAATTTCCAGGATGACGTTCTTCTCGTCGTTGGGATCTTTCGGCAGCAGGAGCACCTTCAGGTCTTCTTCGACTCCGCCCACGCGCGCTTCCAGCTTCGCCAGTTCTTCTTCGGCATAAGCGCGCATCTCGGCGTCGGTTTCATCGGCCAGCAACGCCTTGCTCTCGGCGATCCCGTGTCTCAGATCCTTGAACTCGCGATACTTCTCGACCACGGGAGTGATTTCGCTATGCGCCTTGGCAGTCTTCTGGTACTTCGCCGAGTCATTGGTGATGTCCGGCGAGGCGAGGGCGTTGGTCAACTCCTCGTAGCGAGCTTCGATTTGGTCTAGACGTTCGAACATTCAGTTCTCAGTTCCCAGTTCTCAGAAAAAATCATACAACCATGACAGGCGCGCAGAAATCAGTTCCGCACTCGTTCTCAAGGATCCTATTGTAGGGGTTTTACTAAGAACCGAGAACTGGGAACTGAAAACCATGCGCGGTGGGCGCAGCTAGGCAATCACCAACTCGCCGCCGTGTTGCTTTTCCAGCTTCATTGCTTCGTCGAGCGCAACGATTGCGCACTCGACTTCGCCGTCGTCCGGAGGCTGCGTCGTGATTCGTTGCAGCCACAGTCCCGGAGCGGTCATTACCGCGAACAGTGAGCCACGGTGCTTGGCGGCGAAGCGGATGATTTCGTAAGAAACTCCGGCAATCACCGGGAGCAGCACGATGCGTTCGGCAAAGCGCGCCCAGAAGGTTGTCACCGGGATGAACATGTAAACGACCATCGAGATGATCATCACCGTCATCAGAAAACTAGTGCCGCAACGCGGATGGAAGGTGGAATATTTCTGCACCGCCGCGGTCTCGAGCGGATCGCCATTCTCGAACGCGAATACCGTTTTGTGTTCCGCGCCGTGGTACTGGTAAACGCGCCGGATATCCTTCCAAAGCGAAACGCCCCAGACGAACAACAGGAACATCGCAATACGAATCAGTCCATCGACAAAGTTGAACACGAACTGCTGCCCGAATACCGGGTTGACCCGCTTCAGTTCGGTAGTCGCCAAGAGTGGCAGATACTTGTACATGAAGATGAAAAAGGCGATCGAGAAAGCCATGTTCACTCCGGCCATCCAGCCTGTGATTTCCATCTTCTTGGTCGGCTCTTTCGCTCCAGAATCTTTGCTGGACGAATCGCTAACCGAAATTTCTTCCAGGGCCGCGTTCGCCGAAAATTTCAGCGCGCGGAATCCTAGCGTCATGGCGTGCCCAAGTGTCATTACCCCACGCACGACCGGCCATCCCATCCACTTATGTTGTTCTGATGGGCGCTCCAGCGGCTCACTGTGCGTTACGATCTCGCCAGAGGGCTTGCGGACCGCAATGCCCCACGCGTGGGGCGAGCGCATCATTACGCCCTCAAGGACCGCCTGGCCGCCGACAAGAGTGGTTTCTTCGCCGCTCTCAAGAGCGGGAAGCAGTTGCACAGCCGCCAAAAACCGCAGGATTTGCCGCCAACGTCGCATAGGGATTGGATGTCGCTTAGGGGTGGGACGACTCCTCTGACTAGAGTATCACAAAGCACCCGAATCTGCGTGACACAATATGCGGTATCCATCGATTTCTCAATAGCTTACGAGGCAGAGTCGCAGGCGTGCGACGGGCTCTTCGGGCTCAGATCTCAGGGTGCACCTTCCTAGCTCGGATTCTCATCCAACCTAAGATTCGATTGCATGCTTTCCTTCGCCCATACCGCCGACTCGATTGCGGCCACAAGCAGCAAACTGGCCAAGACGGCCCTGGTAGCGGCTTACTTGAAGTCATTGACGGTGGAGGAGGCGGCCATTGCTGCCATTTTTCTGTCCGGACGGCCATTCGCCAATTACGTTGAGACGACTTTGCAGGTGGGCGGCGCGCAACTCTGGCGCGCCATCGCGGAGCTCTCCGGGCGGTCGCAAGACGAGCTTACCGGAATTTACCGCCGCCACGGCGACGCCGGCTCGGTCGCAGCCGAAGCGCTCCCCGCGAAAACGGAATCGGTTCTTTCCCTAATAGATGTGCAAGAGGTCTTTACACAGATTGCCGCCGCGCGCGGTCCCGAGGCAAAAGGCAACTTGCTTCGCGAGCTTCTGAATCGTGCTACGCCGCTCGAAGCTAAATACATCGTCAAGATCATCAGCGGCGATTTGCGCATCGGCCTCAAAGAAAGTCTGGTCGAAGAGGCAATCGCGCGCGCATTCGAGGTTTCCCTCGATCAAGTGAAGCGCGCGAACATGCTGCTTGGGGATCTGGGAGAAACACTGGCGCTTGCTTCTCTGGGAAAACTTTCGGACGCTCAGATGCGTCTCTTCCACCCCATCGATTTCATGCTCGCCAGTCCGGTTGAATCTACCGAGAAAGCATTGAGCTTCTTCGACGGCGCGGCAGTCGAAGACAAATATGACGGCATCCGCGCGCAGGCACACGTCGGAAACGGCGAGGTTCGTTTCTTCTCCCGCACTCGTGATCAGATCACAGAGTCTTTCCCGGAACTGCCGCCAGCGCTTACCGCAATTTCAGAAGATGTAATCCTCGATGGGGAGATCGTAGCCTGGTCCTCCTCTGGGCGCGCCTTGCCGTTCAGCGCCCTGCAACAGCGCCTCGGCCGGAAAAAAGTAAGCTCCAAACTGATGCACCAAGTTCCAGTCGCCTACCTCGTCTTCGACGTTCTTTATGCCGATGGAGAATTGCTTCTCGAGCGTCCGCTCAGCGAACGCGCCAAAATTCTTGATCGCATCATCGGGTCCCTCGATGCCTCTTACTCGCAGGAAGATACCGCGGCCCTCGTTCATTCTTCAGCCCGAAACTCGGCCTCGCAGTCCAAAGCCGCACAGACTCTCTTTGGTTTCGCTGCAGAGTGTCCCCCGGCCCCAGTGCTCCGCGCCCCGGTAGCAACCGCGAGTACACCGGATGATCTTGAAGCCCTCTTCGTGGCCGCCCGAGCCCGAGGCAACGAAGGACTAATGGTCAAAGACCTGAGCTCTTTCTACACGCCCGGACGTCGCGGCAAATCGTGGCTCAAAATGAAACGAGAACTGGCCACTCTCGACGTCGTAGTCACCGCGGTCGAGTACGGACACGGCAAGCGGATCGGCGTCCTCAGCGACTACACCTTCGCTGTCTGGGATGGCGACCGGCTCGTGAACATCGGCAAGGCTTATTCTGGCCTTACGGACGCCGAAATTGCCGAAATGACCAAATGGTTCCTCGCGCACACCATCAGCGAGCAAGGGCTAAGGCTGGAAGTCGAGCCGGCGTTCGTTGTGGAGGTGGCTTTCAACAACATGATGCGGTCGACTCGCCACGCCAGCGGCTACGCTCTACGTTTCCCTCGCATCGTCAGGCTGCGACCCGATAAGCCAGCCGAGGATGCGGACACGATCCAAACTGTGCAGGAGATTTTTGAAGGGCAGCACGCCGACAAGCAGCCAGCCGATCAATGACTGAGTGGCGTGTAACTCAAACTTCCCTTTATTGAGAAGTTGTCTCTTGCGGAATCCCCATCTCGTTTGCGAGAGCATCCTGCGCAGCCGCGAAATCGCCAAGGGCTTTGTCCAGCCTTTCCGCGACACTCGCAATCTGTTTGCCGTCTGACTTTGAGGCTGCCGGGCCGAGAGCTTTGCTCTCTTTCGACATTTCCGAATTCGCCTTCTCGAGTTTCTTCGTAATCTTTTTCAATTCCGACTGTTGCACCTTGGTAAATGTTCGCAAGAATTTCTCGTTGTCCGTTTGGACATCTTCCACCGCGCTGGGCAGGTTGTCGGCGCTATGAGATAGATCGGGATTACCTGTCTTTGCGGAAAGCTGCAGAAGTTCTTGCGTAGCTTTCCTGGCGGCTTGAGTGCTCGTTGTCAGTTGCTTGAACTGGCTCACCTGATCTGGCGAAGCCTGGAGTGCAACCGCGCGCTTAAAGTCATGCAGGTCATCGGAGCTGGAGGTCTTGCCCGAACTAGGCCCACTGGGACCTTGCGATCCCCGATGCTGAGCCAGCACCGTTGCACACGTTAATACCACAATTCCGCAGATCAACGCGTTCGATCGATTCATGTAAGCTCCAGAATTGCGCGAGAGACTCGTTCTCAGGAAACTCAGTGGCTGTGTCCGCGATGCTCATGCTCGGAATGAACGTGTTCGCCTACGGCTTCCTCGCGCACCGCGATCACGCAAGCATGCGCCGTTTCGCAAACAACGTGTTCCAGCTGAATCGTCGTGTGGTGGATGCCAAAGCTCCGGCCAAGCTTTTCCTTGATGTCGCGCAGAATAGAGTCGCTCTCGGAAATCGGCATATCCGTGATCTTCACGTGCGCGCTGAGCGCATGATTTTCCGAGCCAATGCTCCACACGTGCAAGTCATGCACGTCGCTGACGCCGGCAATCGTTCGTACAACGGACTCGACTTCCTCGAGGTTCATGCCGCGCGGCGTGCCTTCGAGCAGGATGTTCAGTGTCTCGCGCAAGATGCCGAAACTCGACCACAAGATCAGCGTGCCGATGCCAAAAGACAGCGCCGAATCGATCCAATACTGTCCCGTCCATAGAATCGCCCAGCCGCCGATAATCACGGCTGCTGTTGAGACCGTGTCTCCCACTTCGTGCAGCAGCGCGCTGCGGACGTTGACATCCTGGCTCGACCGCCAGAGCAAAAGCGCGATTGCCCCGTTCATCACCACGCCCGCTGCGGCTACCCAAATCATCAACCCGGCGTGTACATGCTCAGGGTGCTGCATTCGCCGGAAGGCTTCATAGAAGATGAAGAACGACACGACCACGAGCGATGCAGAGTTGACCAGAGCCGCGAGCACTCCGGCGCGGCGGTAGCCATAGGTTTTCGTAGCGCTGGGCGGGCGGCCCTCCAGGTAAACAGCCACCAGCGACAACAGCAATGCTAGAAAGTCTGAAAGATTGTGCCCAGCTTCCGAGAGCAAGGCGAGGGAGTGCGCGCGAATGCCGGCGACCACAAGAAGCGCGATATACAGGGCAGTCACGCCGAGCGAGATTTTTAGAACCCGCCCCGTTCCGTGCGAATGACTGTGCCCTGCATGCGAGTGCATGATCACTAGGATAGCGCAGAAGCGGGAGTGATCGCCGCGCGACCGAGTGGCCCCGGTGGGCCTCTTTCCGGCCGCGCGACAAGCCTCAAAGACACAACTGGTTAGCAGACGATGCTAGGCAGCCGCTCTTTCGTATTCGCCCTTGCTGTACGCGTCAGATCCGTGCTGCTTGACCAGTTTGTTATAAACGCCCATCAACATAAATGCAGCCGGCCACTGGCCGACGAACAGGGCCCACTCGTCTTTGCCGACGATCTTGAGAATTGCCGAAGCGGTCATCGCTCCAACTGCCGCAACCAGATAACCGGTGCTTGGGATCTTCGAAGTCTGCGACTCAATCGCTCCAGTAATGCGATCTTCCGAAACTCCGCCATGAACTTTATCTTGCATTGCCACTCCTTTATGGATTGATTTGTTCCTCAGACGACGGTGGCGGCGCTGAACGTATTGCTCTTTATGCTTAACCTCACCCTACGTTGCGTCGCTCATCACTGCTATCGACGAACCGCTGTACGCAGCCGTCCTCATTAATGTAGTAAGCGCGCGGCTCTGAATTCACGCTCAGGATCGAGTGGCGCGATCTGTCGAAGGGAGATATTCTTACTCTCCGTGAGGAGATTCTAAAAATGAAGAAAACACCATCGATTCTGGCTCTGATGCTACTCATTGCGCTCGCCGCGACCGCCCAAATGAAAAATCCTGTGAGCAGTGCGCTTCGCGACACCTTTACCGGACGACAGAAAAATACGATTGCCGCCGTTGAGGCCATGCCTGCCGACAAGTTTTCCTTCAAGCCCTCGGCTGACCAGATGACGTTTGGCCACCTCGTATCCCACATGATTGAATCGAATGACTCTTTCTGTAGCAAAGCCGCCGCCGTTCCGGCCCCCAAGGTCGAAGAGGCGAAAGAGACGGACAGCAAAGACAAGCTCGTTGCCGCACTCAAGGCCTCGTTCGATTTCTGCGGGGATGCGCTAGGCAAAATGGATGACTCGAAACTTGGTGAGATGATTGAAGGTTTTGGCGGCCAGCAATTCTCGCGCGCAAGGTTCGCCATCATCCTGGCCAGCAGCTGGGCCGATCATTACGCGGAAGCAGCCCTGTATTTAAGACAGAATGGCATTACTCCGCCGACGGCCAAAAAATAAAGGTCGCGACAGGCAGCCCCTTCTGCCCAAAACGAATCATGTAAGGACGGCCGTTCTCGGCCGTCCTGTTGGGCGAACTTCGGTGAGTTGCTTATGAGATATCGAAAATGTCTGTTGGCGGGAGTGCTCGTCGTTGTCGCGGCGTCCTTGATCTCGCCCATTCTTGTATTGATCGGACTAGCGATCAATAACCTGTTCCGCGCCTCAGCGAACAATATGTCGATCGGGTGGGATCCCCTCAGCCTTATCAAACAACCGTCGGTTTCCCTTGTCGGGTTTGTTGTTGCCTGCTTTTTGATCGGGTTTCTATGGGAGTACCGGAGATCCGGAAGAACAGAACGGTAAATTGACCGCGCTCATTGTTCTTAGCCAATCAGCTTTTCCAGTTCATCTTCTCCGATCACCTCGACTTCCAACTCGCGCGCCTTATCCAGTTTCGATCCTGCGTCGTTTCCCGCTACCACGTAATCCGTTTTTTTACTGACCGAACCTGAAACGCGCCCACCCGCGTCTTCGATCAGCTTCTTGGCCTCATCGCGCGTGTGGCGAGCCAGCGTGCCAGTGAGCACAAACGTTTTTCCCGCCAGCTTCGTACCTTTTTCCTTCTTCTGGCCAGTGAATGTCAGCCCCGCCTTGCGCAGGTCGCCGACCAGTTTGCGATTGTGTTCGTCGCCGAAAAACTCGACGATGCTCTCGGCAATCCGCGGACCAACCTCGTCAACCTCTTCCAGTTGCTCGGCGGTCGCATTCATGATCGCGTCGAGTGATCCGAAGTGCTCCGCCAAAAACTGCGCCGTGCGCTCGCCCACGAAACGGATACCCAGCCCGAAGATGACGCGCTCCAGTGGCAGTTTCTTCGATTCGGCGATTTCTCCGAGCACGTTCTCCGCGGACTTGTCCCCGATCCGTTCCAGCGTAAGCAGGTCGGCCTTGGTCAGCCGGTACAAGTCAGCGACGTTCTTGACCAGTCCGCGCTCGGTAAGTTGATTGACCAGCGATTCCCCGAGGCCGTCAATATCCATCACGTGTCGCGACGCGAAATGCAGAATCGTTCCCTGCAATTTGGCCGGGCAGTTGGCATTCACGCAGCGGTGGTCCGCCTCGCCTGGCGTACGCACGACGTTGCCGCCGCACACTGGACAATGCTCGGGCATCTCGAATTTCTTACGGCCCCGCGGATGCTCGCCGTCTTCGACAACCTTGACGACCTTGGGAATCACGTCGCCGCCCCGCTCGACCTCCACCCAGTCGCCGATCTTCACGCCGAGGCGTTCGATCTCATCCATGTTGTGCAGCGTCGCGCGCGATACGGTGGTTCCTCCGATCGGGACTGGCGTGAGCCACGCGACCGGTGTTAATTTTCCTGTGCGGCCAACTTGTGGAACGATGTCTTCGACCTTGGTGACGGCGCCGCGAGCCGCGTACTTATATGCAATCGCCCACCGGGGAGCCTTCCCGGTGAAGCCCAACTCTCGCTGCAAGGCCGTGCGATCGACCTTCACTACGATGCCGTCGATTTCGTAAGGCAGCGACTCCCTCTTCTCCTCCCACCCCTGAATAAATTTCCAAACCTCTTCGAGGTTCATCGCCAGCTTGCGATTCGGATTGACCTTGAATCCAGCCGTCTCCAGCGCATCCATCGCTTTCGACTGGCGATCAAAGAATGTGTGCCCATCTTTCAGCAGCATGTAGGCGAAATAATCCATGCGGCGCTGCGCGGTGATGCTCGGCTCCAGTTGCCGCACCGTTCCGGCGGCAAAGTTGCGCGGATTCGCGAACGTCGCTAACCCCTGCTGAACTCTTTCTTCATTCAATTTGCGAAAGGCCGCGATCGGCATCAGCATCTCGCCGCGCACCTCGAAGTCCGCGGGAATCCCGGCCTTCTTCAATTTATCTTTTGAAACCGACAGTGGGACTGATCGTACCGTCCGTACGTTCGAAGTGACATCCTCGCCGACGCTTCCGTCGCCGCGCGTGATGCCGCGTTCGAGTTGGCCCCCCGCGTATTGCAAGGCTAGAGACATGCCGTCCAGTTTCAGTTCGCACATGTATTCGACGTCGTTGCGTCCGCTCAGTTCGTGCACGCGGCGCTCCCAGTCGCGCAGCTCCTCTTCGCTGTAGGCATTGTCGAGCGACAGCATGGGAGAGGAATGCTTCGACTTGGCGAATCCTTCGCGCGGCTTGCCCCCTACGCGTTGGGTGGGCGAGTCAGGGGTAATGAGTTCAGGATGCTGCGCCTCGAGCTTCTTCAGCTCGTTCATCAGCGCATCAAATTCCGCGTCGCTGACTTCAGGATCATCCAGCACGTAGTAGCGGTACTCGTGGTGCCGGATTTTTTCGCGAAGAGCTTCGGTCTTCTTTTCGAGGGCGGAACTTGGCATGATTGGGGAATTATAAAAGTTCTCAGTTCCCGGTTCTCAGTTCCCAGAAGGAAGTCAAAACTTCAGACCAAGCTGTCATGCCCGATTGGCGACAGCAAACCAACAGCGAGCACGCCTAAATCGCTGACTGAGAACTGGGAACTGAGGACTGAGAACTGCTACTGTCTCTTCGCTTTCCTGATCCGTCCGCTGGCAGCAGCGGCGCGTCCGACGCTTGAAGGAGGCTTCGGCTTTCCCTCCAGCAGCTCTTTCAGCACGGTGGCGTTATTCAACTCAATATTTCGTGACGCGTACAACAACGTCACGTTTCGCTTCTCCCCGGCGAGCCCGTACAACTTTTCCAAGGCAGCTTCGGCCTTAGGATTTGCCAATTCTTTCAGGTAGCGTTTCCGGAACATCGGCCAAGCCTCCAGATTGGAGTGAAACCATTGCCGCAGCTCATTCGATGGCGCCAGATCGCGTAGCCAGAATTTGACGGCCGCGTCTTCTTTTTTCAGGCCGCGCGGCCAGAGGCGATCGACCAGCACGCGGACCCCGTCACCCGACGAGGGTGGGTCGTACACGCGTTTCACCACAACGCTCATGACTTACCGTATTATCCTACCTTTGACCCTTAAGAGGCGATGTCACCATCATCATGAAATGCCTTATGTTTCTGCGTGTGTTCGCAGTGTTGTTCTTTTTTCTCGCAGTCGTTGGTTGCGATGTCGAGCGCCGCAAGTCCGACGCGGAACTAGGACTCAATGCTCAACAGGCCTCGGGAAGAAAGCTTTATGACAATTATTGCGATCGCTGTCATGAACCGTACTCCTCGCGCGGCAAAAAAGGGCCGAGCATGAAGGGAGTCTTCAAGAACCAGTACCTCCCGCTTAGCGGCCTTCCCGCTAACGATGACCGAATCACCGACATCGTCAAGTACGGCCGCGCGAAGATGGAAGGCTTCGGCCAGGTCATGACCGACCAGCAGGTCAAGGACCTGCTCGCCTACTTGCACACTCTGTAATTCAGCGGCAGCGATCGGCTATCAGCCGTCAGATAGATCGGGTTTGACTTGCTGACGGCTGATAGCAGCTGATATGGCATAATCGCCCCGAGTGCCCACTGCGTCCAAAGCCGCGCTTTTTCAGAAGCTGCCTGCAACCGACGAGCTTCTCCAGATGACGCCACTCAAGGCGCTGGTCGAGCAGGAAGGCCATACAGCGGTGGCCGAGAGCATCCGCGCCGTTGTTGCCCGCCTGCGCCAAGAAATTTCCGACGGACGTTTAAACGAACAATCTCTCGACCTCGCCCTTTCCGGCCTGACGGAAGCCGTCGAGCGGCAGCTTCGACAGTCGCTGAGCTATTCGCTGCGTCCCGTCATCAACGCCACCGGAGTCATTCTCCACACCAATCTTGGACGCGCACCCATCGGCGACGCTGCGCTCGATCACATCCGGGAAACGGCGTCCGCCTATTCGAACCTCGAGTTTGATGTCGCGACGGGTGATCGAGGGAAGCGCGACGTTCACGTGGATCGCCTGTTCAAGAAGATTCTGAGCGCAAATCGTGTGGAGAGTGGGATTAGCCTGCTCAAAGACGATCATGGTGCTCCTGCAATCTCGACGATCGTAGTCAACAACAATGCCGCTGCTGTGCTGCTGGCCCTCAACTCCTTTGCCGAGGGGGGAGAGGTAATCGTCTCACGGGGCGAACTCGTCGAAATCGGTGGCTCGTTCCGCATTCCCGATGTCATGTCGAAGTCGCAGGCCACACTGCGCGAAGTCGGCACGACCAACCGCACGCGGGTTGCCGACTACGAACGCGCCATCACTGACCGAACCCGGCTGCTGCTTCGCGTCCATCGTTCCAACTTCGCCATTGCCGGTTTCACAGAGCAGCCCGAGCTTTCGGAACTTGTCGAACTGGCCCGTCGCCGCAACATCCCGCTCCTTGAAGACCTAGGCAGTGGTGCGCTCTTCGACCTCCGCTCCCTAGGGATCGCGAACGAACCGGGCGTGCTTGATAGTCTTCGCGCGGGAGTCGATATCGTCACTTACAGTGGAGATAAGCTCCTGGGCGGGCCGCAGGCAGGAATCATCAGCGGGCGAGCCGATCTCGTCGCCCGCATGCGCTCCAACTCTTTGTTCCGTGCTCTGCGCGTCGACAAGTTTACCTACGCAGCGCTCGAAGCCACGCTGCTCGCGTATGTGAAGCGCGACCACGACGCGATTCCCGCACTCTGCATGATGCGGCTCCCGAAAGATGAGATTGCGGCGCGTGCAGAACAGCTCATTTCGCGGATCGGCGATTCTGCCAATAAATCCGCGAACCTCGCGCTGGAACTCATCGACGGCGAGTCTGTCATCGGAGGAGGCGCCGCCCCAAGCGCAGTCCTTCCGACCAAACTCATCGCAATCGCGCACGACAATCTCAGCGCCGACGAAATCAACGGGCGGCTGCGCGAAGCCGATCCGCCGATCATCGGGCGCGTTGAAGAAGGCCGTGTTCTGATCGATCTGCGCACCGTCTTTCCAGAGCAGGACGCAACCGTCGCGTCCGTTATCTCATCTCTGTAGACGAGTGGCGACGCTCTACACAATCGGACATTCCACCCGCACCCTCGATGACCTCGTGTCCGCGCTACAGGCTCATGGGATTAAAACGCTCGTCGACATCCGCGCTTTTCCCATGTCGCGCCGGCTACCGCATTTCAATCGCGAATCGCTGGAAACAGAGCTGCCCAAACGGGGCATTCAGTACGTCTGGATGAAATCTTTGGGCGGCTATCGCAAAGTCACGCGAAAGGATTCGCCTCACACCGCTCTGCGAAACACCAGTTTTCGCAACTACGCCGACTACACGCTCACTCCCGAATTTGAGGAGGCGATGAAGGAATTAATCCGGCTCGCGGAACAATCGCCGACCGCTTATATGTGCGCCGAGCGTGTCTATTTCCGCTGTCACCGCATGATCGTCTCAGACTGGCTATTGGCGCATGGGCACGAGGTCCTGCATATCGATTCAGAGAAGCCCGTTCGTCCCCATAAACTCACTGCGGAAGCGCGGCTAACCGACGGCCAGATGATCTACCGCGGTGATCGACTCTTCTAGCGCCTCGTTGTTCCAGGGTCTCTTCGCGTCGCCATTTACAAATTACAAATTCGCAATTGCCAATTACCATGTTTCCATGATCATCGGCACCGGAGTGGACATCGCCGAAGTTCCCCGCATCCGCCAATCCATCGAACGCTACGGAGACAGGTTTCTGCACCGCATCTTTACTGAGGGTGAGATCCGCTACTGCGAGGCCAAAGCCACCCGCTTTGAAAGCTATGCTGCGCGTTTCGCCGCCAAAGAAGCAGGCATGAAAGCTCTCGGTACGGGATGGAGTCGCGGAGTGCGCTGGCGCGACATTGAGGTCGTACGTCCCAAAGGGCAGCGTCCCACCATCCAGTTCCACGGCCAGGCAGCTGCCATCGCGGCCAAACTTGGCTCGAAGAATATCGCGCTTTCGATCACCCACACCTCTGAGGAAGCTCTCGCCCATGTCATCCTGGAAAGTTAGTCGCGCACGATTGCGCTTCCGACCGCATTCCCCCGTTTCGGCGCGTGTCGCCGTCCTTTTCGTCGCCTTCGCTTCCTCGCTGCTTGCTCAAACCCCTGTCCCCGAATGGTGCCGGCCCCTTCCGCGCCCGGAATATAAGACTCTTCAACGCGTCACAGTCGCCGACTCGTGGTTCGAAGTCTACAAAGTAGCCACCGGAGTCTATGCGATCTACGAGCCGCACCAGTCCGAAGAAACGATCAGCTACCTGATTCTCGGCGAGAAGCGTGCCGCCCTATTCGACACCGGAATGGGCATCAGCGACCTGAAGAAAGTCACATCCGAACTGACGCCCCTGCCGATTGTGGTACTCAACTCGCATACTCACAACGATCACGTTGGCGATAACCGGCAATTTGAAACCGTCTACGGAATGGATACAGACTTCACGCGCCAGAACGCGCGTGGCTCCCGCGATGACGCGCAAGCCGAAATTGCGCCCAGCGAAATCTGCGGCACCTTACCAAAAGGATTCGATCCGGCAAAATACGAGACTCGTCCCTGGAAAATTACCTCGTATATCCATGATGGAGATCACATCGATCTCGGCGGCCGCTTTCTCGACGTCATCGCCACTCCCGGGCATACTCCCGACGCCATCTCGCTTCTGGATCGCGCCAATGGCCTTCTCTTTACCGGCGACACCTACTATCCTGCAACGATTTGGCTTTATCGTCCCGAGACTGATCTGGACGCGTATGACGCCTCAATCCATCATCTCGCCGCCCTGGCATCGCAGGCGCAAATCAAAACAGTTCTGGGCGCCCACAACATCCCGGTCACTCCACCCTCGGTGCTTCCGCGCCTGATCACAGCTTTTGAGGCCGTCCGAGCAGGGAAAGCTACCGCGACTCCGGGATCCCCCGGTCAGGTGATCTACAAAGTGGATGACTTCTCTTTTCGAATGCGCCCGCTGGATAAGAAGCCTTAGCCCCTTCTGCCGGAAGCACTGCGCGGCGGCCAGCAGGCGAATCTATTGAGTGTCGGGCAGCGAGTAGTCGAACTCGTAAGAGTGTTTTCCCTCGTCGATCTTGATTGTCAGTGCACCAGCAATTCCCACAAGCTCGCCGGTGCCCGAGTCGGGGACAACGGTGACACTCAGCTGCGGCACGCCGCGAGTCATCGTGCCGCTGTGCTGCAGCACAAACGTTCCGGCCCGATCTTGCAGCTTTCCGTTCACCCTTTCCATCGCGACATAACCGGCCGAGCCCTTGACCTCTGTCATGGCCGCCAGCATTTCGCCTTGGCTCGTCGCCTCCAGATCGCCGTGAAACTGCTTGTCGAGCGACATCCTGCCGATCTTCGAGGTTTCCGCTTCTTTGTTGTCGGGTTTCTGTGGAGTCACTTTTACGTCGAAGGTCCCACTGGCATGCTTCGTCATTGCCGGTCCTTTCTGGACTGCATTCTGTTGAGGTGCGCCCGACTGATCCTGACGAGCAGCGATCGGTTGCGTCTGGGCGGATGCAAGACTCACCAATGCGAGGCACGAGCCTGCAGCTATCCGCGTCCACCCGGTTAAAATCTTCCCAACAAGTTTGTTCATTGTCGTCATCCTCAGCCAGACTGTAAATTGAAACCGAATTCTATGATTGGAAAAACGCGACAAAAGGCCGGGGCGCAGGTCGAAGAAGTATTCGATCCGGAAGTTGGCCGGGCGCGCGGGATGTTGAAGCCGCGTCTCACCGGCGGCAAAATGCGCCACTCACGCCGTCGTCCGTCGGCTGATCTCGTGCCCTGGATCGCGCATTACTGGATCATCAACTGGGACCTGCGCGGCTGCGAACCGCAAATTGTCGAAAGCCTGCCTCACCCCAACGTTCATCTGGTTTTCGAAAATGGCGATGTGATCGTTTGCGGTGTGCAGACCCACAAATTTTCGCGCGTTCTGGAAGGCAAGTCGCATGTCTTCGGAGTGAAGTTCCGCCCGGGAGGATTTCGTGCGTTCTTCAATGGCCCCGTTTCCAAGCTGGCGGATCGCGTTGTCCCGGCCAGTCGCATCTTCGGAAAAGATCTCGACGCACTTAAAGAAATTGCCCTCTCCTCTTGCGCCGAAAATAACAAGGTGCAAGCTGCCAATACTTTCTTTCATGCGCGCATGCCGAAGGATGATCCATCGCGCCGTCTCGCGGAAAGTTTGGTCGATCAAATTTTGCGGGAGCCCGAAATCAAGACAGTCGAAGATCTGGCCTTCAAAACGGGCATGGGCATTCGCTCTCTGCAACGTTTATTCAGTGAATATGTCGGAGCCAGTCCAAAGTGGGTGATTCGCCGTTACCGTTTACATGAGCTGATCGAGCAATCCAATTCATCCCCAAAACTCGATTGGTCCCAAGTGGCGCTCGTTCTCGGATACTTCGATCAGGCGCACCTCATCAACGATTTCAAAAGCATCGTCGGCCTCTCACCAAGCGAGTATCAGAAAATGATTGCAAAACATTCATAGCCATCGTTCGCACCCCGATCAAACAAACTGCCCAACATCCATGCTCCACCTGAGATCACCGTGCATCTCTCCGGAAAACTCTGAGCTCTACTACCCTGAATGCCCTAGCCCACTTCTCTCTAAGTGATTGACCACGAAAAGCCTCACTTCCTATCGCAACAACCTCGCATCTCACGTGTTTACATTTGTGACTTCGACGAACAATGAGGACCCTATGAACACGAACCGCAAAATACGCTGGTTGATTATTGGAATATTGATGTGCTCCTTTTCAGCGGCTGCCTTTGCCCAGCTCGCTGTCGGAGTATCGGTGAATTTTGGCCCGCCCGCAATTCCGGTTTACTCACAACCGATCTGTCCTGGTCCCGGATACCTTTGGACTCCCGGCTATTGGGCTTGGGATGACGATGCTGGCTACTACTGGGTTCCCGGAACCTGGGTGCTCGCGCCTGTCGGAATGCTTTGGACCCCGGGCTATTGGGGATGGGAAGAGGGTCTCTACCGCTGGCACGGTGGCTATTGGGGCCCGCACGTTGGCTTCTACGGCGGTATTGACTATGGTTTCGGCTACACCGGCGTCGGATTTTTCGGCGGCGAATGGCGTGGCGGATCATTCTTCTATAACCGCTCTGTCATGAACGTCAACGTCACCCGCGTGACGAACGTTTATGAACGTCGCGTGGACGTGCGCAACACTTCGCGCGTCAGTTATAACGGCGGCGCTGGCGGCATCAACGCCCGCCCGACTGCGGAAGAAGAGCGCTACTCTCGCGAACCGCATCGTGAGGCGCTCGCCGGTCAAAGGCAGCAGGAGCGCGCCGCCAGCCGTAATCGCGCTTTGTTCGCATCGCAGAACCACGGCCGCCCGGCCATCGCGGCCACGGCTCGCCCTGGCGAATTCAATGGTCGAAATGTTGTCCGGGCCCGCGCAGCAGGAGCACCCTATCAGGCGCCCAAGGTTTCGCCGAAGCAAGCCCGCGAGTCTCGCGGAAACGAACAGCGCAACGTCGGAAACAACCGAGCATCGGAGCAGCGCAACGCCAATCGGACTACGGAACAGCGTCAGGCAAATCGGACCACGGAGCAGCGCAACAATGCACGCAATGCTACTGATCGAAACGCCGAACGAACAAATCGTGAGCAGGCGAATCGCGACGTAGCCCACAACAACTCGCACCAACAGGCGTCGCAAGCCCGCGCCGATCAAAAACGGCAACAGCAGCAAGCGAAAACCGAACAAAAGCAGCAACAGCAGACTGCCCGTCAGGAGCAGGCACGACAGCAACAGCAACAGCGCCAGACTGCCCGGCAAGAGCAACAGCGTCAACAGCAAGAACGGCAACAGCAGCAAAAACAGAATGCTCGCCAGGAGCAAGAACGGCAAAAGCAGCAACAGAAGACTGCCCGTCAGGAGCAGGCTCGCCAACAACAGCAACAGAAACAGAATGCTCGTCAGGAGCAAGCTCGCCAGCAGCAGCAACAACATCAGGCGGCCCGGCAGGAACAGGCCCGCCAGCAGCCGGCCCAGCGGGCGCAGCGTTCACAGCCGCAACAGTCTAAGCCCACACAACAGGCCCAGCGGCGGACGCAGCCGGAACAGAAGTCGAACAGTCGCGAGAACCATGGACCGGGCCGCTAACCGGCGCCCAACCCTGTATATCGCGCTTTGAAAGAGGCTCCCCCTCCTCGCCAAATCAGGCGGGGGGTGGGGGCCTTTTTTTCGCTGCTTTCTGCTGGTCCAGCCCCTAAAAAAATCTCAAGCCTGAAATTCCGCCTCTTTTGCTATTATGCTTCTTTCGGTTAATGCCCTTTGCCTAGCCAAAAGCAACTTAAATGGTCGCAGCTTCGCGTCGGAGTTACCGTCGTGGTGGCCAGCATCATTCTCATGGTGCTGATTTTCCTGATGAGTGGCACCGGCGGATGGCTTACTCACAAGATCACCCTGCGGTCCTACTTCGATAACGCAGGCGGCTTACGTATTGGCGCTCCCGTACGGCTCGCGGGAGTGGACATTGGCAACGTGACCAGCATCCGCATCGTTCCTGGCAAGCCCAGTACTCCAGTCGAAGTCATCCTGAAGGTGAATACCAAGTATTCCTTCGACCTTCGTAAGGATTCCATCACCACTCTGGCCACGGCTGGCATTCTGGGTGAAACGTTTGTGGATGTGGACAGTACGTTGGCAAAAGGGCTAGAAGCGCAGGACGGTGACACTCTTCCCGGTCGCGATCAGCCTGACGTTCAGGACGTGGTGCGCGCCAGCCAGGGCACGCTCCAGAACATGGATGCCCTGCTGAAGCGCCTCGACCGCATCCTCGCCTTCGTGGAAAGCGGACAGGGCTCCATCGGCAAGGTCATCTACGACCCCGGTCTGTATGATCGCCTGAATGCCACCGTCGGCGAGTTCAAAGGCTTGATGGACGACATTCAGAGCGGCAAGGGCTCCATCGGCCCCCTGTTAACCAGTGACGAGGCTTACAAGAAAGCCATCGCTGCGATCGATAAGGTCAACCTGATTATCGACGACCTGCAAGCCGGCAAAGGCTCCGCCGGGAAGCTTCTGAAAGATCCCGAACTCTACGAGAACACCAACAAGACGATCGCCAACATGCGCCAGTTGACCGACGACATGAACGCGGGCAAGGGTGCCCTCGGCAAGTTTACTCACGATCAGGACTTCGCCAACAAGCTGCAGACGACCATGAACAATCTGGCGGCGCTTTCCGATCGTCTGGACAAGGGCGAAGGTTCGGTGGGTATGCTGTTTAAGGATCCCGCGCTCTACAACAACAGCAACCAGATGCTCGTCGAGACGCGGGAGCTTGTAAAGTCGATCCGCGAGAATCCCAAGAAGTACCTGACGTTCCACGTCAAAGTTTTCTAAATTTGGCGAAGTGAAACTCCGACTCAGGTCGCCAAAGGCAGGTTGACCGATTCGATACCTGTCCGTCCAATACAGTGCCGTGGTGTGTTTGTAGGGGGATTCCTCTGGCCTTGGCGCAGTTGCTCGATCCGTTCGTCTAAAAATTTATCCCGAGGCACCTCATGCGTAATTGGAAGTTGTTGCTCACGCTTGCCACACTCTTACCCGCCCTTACAGCACAGCGCCTATGGTCCCAGAACAGCCAGGAAGCCGCGAAAAAGACTGCCGCAGTCCGCTTCTCTCCTGACATGCTCGACAAAGATATCGATCCCTGCAACGATTTCTACGCCTTCGCCTGCAGCAAGTGGAGGGCAGCCAATCCCATCCCTTCCGACCGTTCGAGTTGGGGGCGCTTCAACGAACTTGCTGAGCGCGGGGAATACATCGTTCGCGACATTCTCGAAAAGGCCGCAGTCGATCGTTCCGGCCGCACCGCCAACGAGCAGAAGATCGGCGATTACTACGCCAGTTGCATGGACGAGCGCGCCATCGAGAAAATCGGCACGAAGCCGCTCGACCCAGACTTCCAAAGCATTGCTGCCTTGCATTCGAAGCAGGATTTGCCCAGGGAAATCGTGCGGCTGCATTCAGAAGGCGCCGACGTACTTTTCGGTTTCGGATCAGGCTCCGATTTCAAGAATTCCAGCCAGGTTATTGGAGAACTTGACCAGGGCGGCCTCGGCTTGCCCGACCGTGAGTATTACGTGAAGGACGATGCCAAGTCGGTCGAGCTGCGCGAAAAGTATGTGGCGCACATGCAGAAGATGTTCCAGTTGCTCGGCGATGACCAAGCCAAAGCGGCGTCCGAAGCCAAGGTCATCATGGACATCGAAACGGGCCTGGCTAAGGGCGCTCTTGATCAAACCTCCCGCCGCGATCCGCAGAAGATTTATCACAAGCTTTCGACTCAGGAATTAGCCGCGCTCAACAATGGTTTCGATTGGAACTTCTATTTTGAAGGCGTGGGCGCACCCAAATTCGACTCGCTGAATGTGGTCGATCCGGAATTCGTAAAGCAGATGAAATCCGTACTCGACGCTCACTCGCTCGACGACTGGAAAACCTATCTGCGCTGGCACGTCGTCCTTTCCATGGCTCCCGTATTGCCTTCGGCGTTCGTCAACGAAAATTTTGATTTCTTCAGCAAAACTCTCGTCGGAACCAAAGAATTGCGTCCCCGCTGGAAGCGCTGCGTGGACTTCGCAGATGACGATCTTGGCGAAGCTGTTGGCCAGATCTACGTGCAGCAAACCTTCGGCGCGGAAGGAAAAGAACGCACGCTAATGATGGTGCAGGCTCTTGAGAAGTCGCTCGGGCAGGACATCCAGAGCTTGCCATGGATGGGCGATGACACCAAGAAGCAGGCGCTCGTGAAGCTTGCCGCGATCACGAACCGCATCGGGTATCCCGACAAATGGCGCGACTATTCAACCCTTGAAATCCGTCGCGGAGACGCTTTCGGCAACTCGCAGCGCGCCAACCGCCACGATCTTGAACGACGCTTGAACAAGATTGGGAAGGCGATCGACAAACGCGACTGGCCCTATCCTCCGATGACCATCAATGCCAGCTACAACGCGAACCAGAACAACATCACCTTCCCAGCCGGGATTCTGCAGCCGCCCTTTTTTGACAACCAGGCGGACGACGCCATGAACTTTGGAGGCATCGGCGCGGTCATTGGCCACGAACTGACTCACGGGTTCGACGACGAAGGCAGCCAGTTCGATGCGGCAGGAAACTTGCGCGACTGGTGGACGCCGACCGACAAAAAGCAATTCGAGGAACGGACCTCCTGCGTGCGCGATCAGTACGGCAGTTTCGTGGCGGTCGACGACATCAAGCTCAACGGCAAACTCACGCTCGGCGAAAACACCGCTGACAATGGAGGCATGAGGATCGCCTACATGGCGATGCTCAGCACCTTTGCCGGCAAAGAACCTGCCCCTATTGATGGGCTCACTGCCGAGCAACGCTTCTTTCTGGGATGGGCCAACGTCTGGTGTCAAAGCCGTACCGATGCGCTCACCCGGATGCTCACCACCATCGATCCGCATTCGCCGTCAAAGTATCGCGTGAACGGCACGGTTTCAAATATGCCGGAGTTCCGCGAGGCCTATCACTGCAAGGCGAATGCCCCAATGGTGAACCAGAATGCCTGCAAGGTGTGGTGAGGAGGTCGGTGGTCGATAGTCGTTGGTCGGCAGCGATCTCGTGCTTGTGAACTGGAACTCCCACAGACAGGGGACGAGGAATAGCGAATGGCGGATTGGGAACGACCAACGACTGCCGACTAAGGACTAACAACCAACGACTGCTCGTGCGCGTGGTAACTCGACCGGACCAGCGGTCCTGACTCAACGTGCCGGAAGCCGAATCTCAAGGCCTCTTCTTTGAGGAAGGTGAATTCGGCCGGAGTGTAGTAACGCGTCATCGGAAGATGATCTTTCGATGGCCGTAGATATTGCCCAATCGTTAGGATGTCGACTCCACGCTCTCCGAGGTCGCGGAAAACCTCGATCAGTTCGGCCGTCTCCTCGCCTATCCCGACCATCACCCCGCTCTTGGTGACGGCCGACGGATCCCATTTCTTCGCATTCGCCAGAAGATCCAAGGTTCGAATGTAACGCGCTCCCGAGCGAACCGCGCGATAGAGTCGCGGAACCGTCTCAGTATTGTGATTTAGAACATCAGGCTTTGCCTCAAGCACGATCCGCAACGGCTCTTCCAGTCCCTGGAAGTCGGGGATCAGCACCTCGACTCGGCACCCGGGCACGAGCTCGCGAATCTGGCGAATCGTCTCGGCGAAAATCTTCGCGCCTCCAACATTATCGTCATCGCGATTGACGCTGGTAACGACGGCATGGCGCAACCCAAGAGTCGCCACGGCCTCTGCTACCCGACGCGGTTCATCCCAGTCGATCGCCTCCGGACGCCCCTTTGGCACCGCACAGAAGCCGCACCGGCGCGTGCAGATGTCGCCCAGCAACATGAAGGTGGCGGTTTTGTGATTCCAGCATTCGCCAATGTTCGGACACTGCGCCGATTCGCAAACCGTATGCAGTCCAAGACCGCGAGCCAGTTTCTTCAGGTCGTGGAAGTTATCGCCGACAGGCGCCTTCGCCTTGAGCCATGAAGGTTTGGGGCTCGGAATTCTAGGCCCCAGATCAATTTGGACGAGTTGGGAAGAAGCAGACATTCTCTCGACATTATTCTAACAAAGAGTTTGTACTGGCTCCCGGGCCGGTAGCAGCCACGCCATCGGACGCGCGAAATCCGAGCAAGAAAAAAGCCCTCGCGAAAGCGAAGGCTTTGGAGCCTTTGTCCTATCTTGAACAGGTCTAGCTGTCGCCGGCTACCTGCCGCAGCTTTTCTGGCAGGAAGTGATACGGCGGCCATGGTCCGCTGACCACCATCTGGCAGTTTTTCAACTGCTTGGCGGCGGTGCTATAGCGGTTCTGATATTTTTCAATGGATTTGGTGTCGATCAGGTGAGCGATGTCGAGCAACATTCCGTCGGCGGCCACTCGCTTACAACTTACCTCTTCTTCGAGAGGATTGAACAGCTTGTGCACCTGGACGGAGAGGGCGCGGGCCTTAGTCTGCCGCTCGCGCTCACGCGAGGCTTTCTCGCGAAGTTTCGCCAGATACTCCCGACCTACTGTGTCCGGCAAAACGATTTCTTCCATGTTGCCGCGTAACGAACCATCTCGCACCGTCAACTTGATGCGCATTTCAGATTTACCACGCAGCCGCGCTACGCTTTCGCAGAAGGTTCGACGGTTCGAACGGACTGCCTGGCGGATCGCGTCTTCTGTGTCAAAGATTGTTCCAAACCGGAAGGGTAAAACGGTGGCTGTACGGAAGCTCTGGCTCACAACACGTGCATGTTCCAGAACCGATTTTTCATCCAGTTTCGAGGTCGTGCGGTCGTATTCACTGACGATAACCGCGAAATCGCCGCTCGGATAACTCATCACGGGAGCGGCGTTTACGCCTTGAATTCCATCTAGGACGAAAGGACGACGGGCGCGGACACCATTAGCAAGGGTCTGGTGTTCCGTGAGGCAGTACGCGTACCACGACATGCATTCTCTCCGAATTGCACCGGGGCCTTGGGCTCCCCTTTAGATTTGTTAAAAGCGGGCTGCTCCTACCTGGAAGACGGTTGGTTGTTTGTTTTTGAGACGAGATAGACGCTTGAACTCGCGTCTTGAGGCGATATTACTGCCGTTCCGTATCATTTGCAACCTTTCATGTTGGTGTTGCATCGCTTTTCGTCTCATTTTGCATCGCCATTCGATCTCATTCGCGTCCTTTCGATCAGAAAGCATCAGCAATTCTCCCGTAGGAAGAAATTTGCGCACGACGCAAAACCCGGCGCTTGAACTCCCGGGAATCTTAATTCAGAATGTTTCCCTTGGTCATAGTTGCCAAACGGCTTCTACCGCAGAGACACAGAGACACTGAGAAAACTTCCATCTTTTTTTTGCAGCGTGACGGAGGTGTCTGCGCAAAGTCTTCGGAATCTTGAATTAAGGACTTCTCTGTGTCTCTGTGTACTCAGTGGTGAAAGGCCGCCCGGCTACGCCTTGGATGGCTTGGCGGTGCGCTCTTTCGCTCGCTCCTGGAGAGCGATTGTGACCACTCGCAGCATATCGCCTGCGGGAGCAGGCTTACCGGTCCATATCTCAAACTGTCGCGCCGCCTGGTGGACAAACATCTCAACCCCAGGAATCACGGAGATTCCCTTTGCCCGCGCGA
Organism: uncultured Acidobacteriaceae bacterium; assembly: GCA_963822545.1. GTDB lineage: Bacteria > Acidobacteriota > Terriglobia > Terriglobales > Acidobacteriaceae > Acidiflorens. Next base: position 560,143 of record CAWGIB010000002.1, on the reverse strand, counting down.
CCTGAAGCAATCGCGTTTCGACGGGATCGTAGACCATGTCGAACACGACCTTCGCCTGAATCTCTTCTTCCTTCAGCGGACAGTCTTTCGTGTTTCCCATCCCCACTGGAGTAGCGTTGACGATGACATCGAACGCCGTTTTGCGCAGGTCCGCACGCTTGATGGTGCGGGCCTTCGCCTGCCGGGCAAGCTTCTGTCCCTTGGCGGCCGTTCGATTCAATATCCAAACCTCTGCGCCGCGCTCCTTCAGGCCAAACACCGCGGCGCGCGCCGCACCGCCGGCCCCCAGTACCAGCACTTTCGCATTCTCGATCGTGATTCGCTGCTCGAGCGGACGCACCACGCCGGCAATGTCAGTGTTGAACCCATAAAGCTTGCCGTCCTGTCCGCGCACGACCGTGTTACAGGCTCCGATCTTCGCCGTGTGCGCATCGGTGTTATCCAGGTGCTCCACAATCGATTGTTTGTAAGGCATGGTGACGCTCAACCCATGCAGCGGAATTTCTCGGACGCAGTAAAGCAAATCCTTCAGCGTCTTTGCATGCAGGGCCACGTAGACGCCATTCACATTCTCGCGCCGCAGCGCGGTGTTCATGATGACGGGCGATAGCGAATGCTCAATCGGATCGCCTGCCACTCCAAACACTCGCGTCGCCGCATCGACTTGTTCGATGCGATAGATGTTCCGCAAATCGCGCGCGCTCATCTGTCCGGGCGCAGTCTTCGTCTCTGCGCTTACCGCCCCGAACGTAAACACGCTGCCGGCCCGTACGCTCAACACACGGCTGATAATGCCCTGCTCTCCCATGCACAGTCCGATCAGCGCATTCTTGTCGCCCTGTGTCTGCAGGAACTTCATCATCGTCACGTTGTCAGAGAGTGTGGTGGCAGTGCTCACGATCTTGTAGTAGTCGGCAGGAACCTGCAGCATTTTTTCCAGAGTCGCTTCCAGATTGCGGGTGGCCCGGAAATCGTGGAACGACACGATCAGGCCGGCGCTCCTCCGCAATCGAGCCAGCACGTCTGCCTTCGTCTTCAGCGCACTTTCCATTTCCAGGTCAACGATCTGGCAGCCCGCGGCATGCGCTTTGTTCAGAACCTCAAGTTCCGCGGCGAGCGATCCTTTGAACTGGCCTCCATTATCAGCACGCCGGCAAGTGGCAACCGCCGTCACATACTGGTGGGTTTCAAGGAATTGGCGGATCTTGGTCATCGCCGACAAGGGCTGCTTGATGTAGTCGAGGCGCAGCTCTAGAAAGGGATTTTCGCGGGCTCTGGTCTCCGCGATTTCGAGCATTTCGTCAGCTGTATCGGCGTTGACCGCCAGACAAACCTTGGGCAGCCGTTGAGGCAGGAAACGCGGCGCGAGAGTAGTAGGTAGTGCCAAAGCCATTTAGATTGCTGGACGGCGCGATATTACAAGGGCGTAAGCCTAGATGCAACAGCGGATTAACTGTAGCTGCGAAACACTTTGGGAGTCCCAGTCTCTAATACCCTCGTAACCTTGACCCTGATGCTTGCCCCTTGCTACTTTTTGGCTGTAACCCTTGTCTTCCCAAAGGGATAGCCGGAAGAAGCCCAAAGCGAGTTTGGTACGGCGGGGAGTCGGAGATAACATGAAGAAAACAGGACTGTTATTGCTACTGGCAGCGAGCATTGCTTGCGCCCAGTCGGCACCTGTGGTCACCTCCACCATGGCGGCCACGCCCAATGCCAACGGCATTGTCGAGAGCACTGTGAGCGTTCCTTTTGTCCGTTACCAGACGCCGACCCAGGCTGACATCTACTGTGCGGGCTTCATTTCCAAGGATCGGGTTCCGGATGCCAATTATGTCAATGGCGGCCTCCAGACCCCCAGTTCCACAAAATTTGAACTAGGCCAGATCGTATATCTTGCCGGCACTGGCTACCAGGCCGGGCAGCTCTATTCCATCGTTCGCGAGCTGCGCGACGTTAACGAATATGAGATTTACTCCGGCATGCGCAGGATGCTCGCCTCCATCGGCCATCCTTACAGCGAAGTCGGACGGGTTCGTGTTCTCGACACTCGCAACCATCATGCGATTGCCCAGGTGGAGTTCAACTGCGATCCCATCAACCCTGGCGACGTTGCCGTCCCCTTCGTTGAGAAGCCTCCCGTCACCTTCCACGTTCCGGGGCACTTTGACCGTTTTGCCCCACCCAACGGAAAGCTGACTGGACGAGTCGTATTGGGCAAGGATTTCGACACCGTACTCGGTTCGGGTATGAAACTCTACCTCAACGTAGGGGCCAACCAGGGCGTTAAGGTCGGCGACTATTTCCGAGTCGTGCGTTCCTATTCCGCCGATCTGCATGATCCGGTCGACTCGCTATCGTTCATGGCGCAGATTTCTGAAGATACCCAGATGCGCTCGCCCACATTCGAAGCGAGCCGCTTCACCAGGGGCAAGGGTCCGGATATCCACGTTGCGGATCTGCCGCGCCGCGCTGTTGGCGAAGTCGTGATCCTCGGAACCACTCCGACCTCAGCTTCCGCCATGGTCGTATTCGCTCTCGAAGATGTCTACGCCGGCGATACGGTCGAACTCGACCAGCAGGAGTAGCGCTCAAAATTCAACAGCAAGTTTGGGCAGAGGGGAGAGAAATCTCCTCTCTTATTTTTTGGGTGCACGAACCAGCCCGAACGGCCAGCGCGTAAGTGTTTGGTGAAATGAGTTTTTACCGAAAGTAGACGAGATTATTCGAAGAGCGCCCTGGTCTGGAGACGCGGTCTGGGATTCAAAGCTCTTGGTTGGTGCTGATGCTGCGAGGACCTTGTGTCAGCGATAGAACACAATTTTTGAATGATCCGGAATCAGCGCGCCAGCCACAATCACGCGCGATTACTACGACAGCAAGTTCCATACTCCCCCCACGGGAAACAACTGAGCCCCAGCTTGATCCGATTCCGCGGAAAAGACAACGGTACGAACGTGCCATTCGCAACCTGGAACTCCGCGTCAGGCAATCCATTTGAGGGGAAGGAAACAAGTTCGATTGGATCCGAATCATTCGGGAACGTCGTCGTCCCCAAATACCTCAGCGGTGAAAGCTTCGATGGTCGTCGATTTCTGCCACGCGTCTTCCGGCAGTCCGGCCTTGCGACAGGTTTGCGCGAGGAACGTCTCGCGATCCCAGCCATGCTCGGCGGGAACCTGCGGTAAAAGCAACCCGCGCCGTATCCCATCGGAGATCAGCAGACCATGCCTTCCCACCTCGACTTCTCCAGGCGCGATCGGAAACAGGGGAGAAAGAACGCTGAGTGAAATCTTCAATTCCGGCGCTTCTTCAGGAGTCAACGGCCGGAATCGGGTGTCTTCGAAAGCCGCCGCGCGAGCCGTCTCTCCGACCGCCCGATAGAGCGGTTGGATCGGCAAAGCATACCCAACGCATCCCCGCAATTGCCCGCCAAGGTAAAGCGTCGTGAACACGCCCCGGTGTTCAACCAGACCTGGCCAAAAAACCGATGCTGCCTGTGCGGCCGACCCAGTAGGAGATGTAAGTACCGATAAAAGCGCGGTTGGCGAATCCGGTAACGGCTCGCCCGCCAATCCCGATGCGATCCCCGAACGAGCTATGCGAAGGAGGAGGTGACGTCTGGGAACGGGTGAACTCGTCTGCCGCATTGCGGTATTCCGGCGACTCCCGGTTTGCATTCACCAGGTTCCCCGCCAGATCTTCAGACAGTCTGGACATCGCGTTTCCTTCGCCGTGCGAGGACGAAGGCCCGCCTTCGACGCCGCTTCTCCGAGTGCTGGTTGATACGCGACCAGAAAGCGACGAAGTAGTCGACTGCGGACACCAGGGACAGCAGGACCATGAACCAGATCGCCAGCCACGCGATCCAGTAAACCGGGAAGATGTAGGTACTTCCGACCGGCCAGTCGTGCCAGCGGCGCGCCAAAATCACAGCTACCACCGAGATGATCTGGACCAGCATTTTGAACTTACCGAGTTCGCTGGCCTGAATCGTAAAGCCCTCGGAGGCCGCAATCGAGCGCAGTCCACTCACCAGGAACTCCCGCCCGATAATGACTACGGCCATCCAGGCAGGCACCAAAGCAGGATTGAATTGCACCAGAGTAATGAAGGCGGCAGCGATCAGCAGTTTGTCGGCGAGAGGGTCGAGCAGCATCCCCATCGTCGTGATTTGACCGCGCTTACGGGCGAGATAACCATCAATCCCGTCGGTGATCGACGCGAGGATGAAGACCGTGGAGGCGAGCAGTTCCCGCTCCCCGTGCTCGCTCGAGAGCCGGGGCGTAACGAGAATCCAGATCAGCAGCGGAACGGCGGCGATGCGGGTGAGCGTGATGGAATTGGGAAGGTTCACGCAAAAACTGCTCTGGCTGCGGCGGCAGCACTTTGATTATGCTCTACATCGCGAACCAAGGCAACGTGCGAACACATTCCTTCTAACACCAGAAACATTCGGAAAGGCGAAGCCTGCCCAGTTATGGCGAGCGCTCCGGCGTGGGCGCGCGATTACGACGCCTTTTCGAGATTCTGGAGAAGGCCGCCCAACATTCCCATGACGTTACTGTGTTCGGGAATCGCGCCGTTCGGCGTTAGCTTGTCTACCAGACCGGGCAGAATCTGTGCGATCGCGGCCTTTGCAGCCTCTGGAGAAATCCCCGCTTTGGCGGCCAGTGCGTTCACCTGATCGCTGCCGAGCACTTCATGGACCTGATCAGGGCTGATCGGAGGATTTGGGCCTGTGCTCACCCAGGAGGAGATCAATCCTCCCATTCCTTTTTGCTGAAAAGACTGCACCAGCCCCGGCAGCCCTCCGGGCTGATTCTGAATCATCTGCAGCAGGCCTGCGACCACCGGATTCGATCCGCCTACGCTTCCCATCACTTTGCCCATTGCCTGGTTTTCAAGATTATCGAGTAGCCCCATACCGTCTCCTTAGTTAAGACCGCGCGGATCCAAAATTGACCGTGATAGTTCTGTCTGAAAGCGCGAAGTCCGCATGCGAAGGATTCACCAGCGATCCTGATCGTACGCGGATTTCGCGATTCAGGTTTGAGCTGTCTTGCTTACTTCTGTTTGGCGATGATCTTGTCTTTAATCTTGTTGTAAGTGGCTTGCGGAAGAACTTTCTTCGTCACGAGGTCGGTCTTCTTTTTGTACGGACGCCCATCGATGATCTTCTGTGAATAGGCCGCTCCGATGCCAGGTAGAGCGTCCAATTGATCCTTCGTTGCCGAGTTGATGTCCACCAGATCGCCACTGGACGCCATCGCTCCGGCGTTTGTCGAAGACTTGGCGGGCTGGGCGACTGCCATTCCACTGATCAAGCTCAACGCAAAAATCACCACCAGAACTCTTGCCAACAGATTTTTTCGCATAATTCCTCCTTGAATATTTTGTTCCGCTACTGAATGACGCCCTATTCTTTTTGCGCCGCTTTGTATCCGGCCGCTTTCGCTTCATCCTCGGTCATGAATTTTCCTTCTTTTGTTTTCCCGTACCACCGGCCGCTCTTGTGGTAAACGCCACTTTCCGTGTTCACCCAGACTTTGCCACTGGATTTCGCCGAAGTGATGTCTGAGCTGGAAGCCGTCGAAGTTCCTGTCTTCATGCCACCACTCTTCGCCGTGGCTGCATTTCCCGGATTCTTTTGCGCAGGAGACATGGTGGACGGCGTCGCGTTGGTCTTCCCGGGCTGTTCCGCCATACCCTGATCGCTCTTCGATGCGCCATTATCGGCGGGCACTGCTTTCTTGATTTTCGTTGCGGATGTATCAGTGGCAGTCTTGTCGTTCGACATCTGTCCGCCGCTGTTCGACATTTCGCCGCCCGATGTACCGGTTGCGCTCTTTTTCTTGCTCTTCGATTTCTTCGTTGTCGCTGTCTGATCTCCACTCGTCGGGTTGTCGGAAGTCGTTTTATCGCCGGTCGTCGCTGCGTCAGTAGTGCCCGTTTTCTTCTTCTTCTTTGACTTCTTGGTGGTGGACGCGGTCTGGTCGGCGCTCTTGTCAGTGCTGCCCGCAGCCGCTGCATCAGTTGTGTCGGTGGTATCTTTCTTGGCTTTCTTCTTGGTCTTCTTTTTCGTAGTGGTGTCGGTGCTGGTGGTGTCGGTCGTTGACGTCTGCGCACTGGCAATCGCGGGCGCTAAGCCCACTATCAACAGCAGACCAAAAACTACCGTCCACAAAGAAAGCTCTCTCCTAAGGCGTTTCATTTTTCTCCTCCGAGTGTGAGAGCGGTCGCGTCCAAAATCCTTGGCGCAGTCTGCTCTTTGTTTGCATAAACAACTTCGACTTCCCTGAACTCCCAAAATCCTCGAAATGATTACACCCGAACTACCAGACGTCAACCGACTGCGGCACTAATCGCTACGCGCGCGCCGTCTTGACGTTGTCGAACCCCGAAAACTAAACTCCGACTGGGGTGTTCCGATGAGCAAGCTGCTTTGGATGATATGGATCGCCGTCGCGTTTTCTGGATTTGCAATCGCAGACGAAGGCCATCACGAAAAACTTACGGCTGAACAACTCGGCACTGTCCATTTTCCAATCTCCTGCTCTCCCGAAGCCCAGAAGACTTTCCTGAAGGGCGTCGCCCTGCTTCACTCCTTCTGGTACGAAGAGGCCGAAAAAAGCTTTCTGGAAGTGGCGAAGCAAGACCCGAAAGTGTGTGATGGCGCACTGGGGTGTCGCGATGAGTTTGTGGCATCAGTTGTGGAATCGACCAGACGCCCCCACCATCAAGCGCGCTTCCGAGGAACTGGATAAAGTCAGCAAGGAAAACTTGGAAGCTGTCGACTGCCGCGCGAGCGTGATTACATCGCTGCCGCGCGTGCTTTCTATTCTGACAGCGCGAAGCTTGACCACCAGGCTCGCGCCGAAGCCTATTCCGCCGCCATGGAAAAGGTGTACGAGCGCTATCCCGATGACCATGAAGCGGCCGCCTTTTATGCGCTCTCCCTGATCGCTTCAGAGCCCGACGGCGACATCACTTTTGCAAACCGCAAGAAGGCCGCAGCAATCCTGGAAAAACTGTTCGCCATCGAACCGGATCATCCAGGGATCGCGCACTATCTGATCCACACCTACGACAAGCCTCAACTGGCGCAGCTTGGCCTGCCGGCGGCGCGCCGTTACGCGCAGATTGCTCCAGATTCACCGCACGCGCTGCACATGCCATCGCACATCTTTGCCCGGGTTGGAGACTGGCCCGCCTCGATCCAGTCGAACCTCGCGTCCATCGCCGCGACCCGCAAAACTGCCGCCATGCATATGGGAGGCGAAGGTCACCAGTTCCACGCCATGGATTTTCTGGTCTATGCCTACCTTCAAAGTGGCCGCGAAGCTGATGCAGCGAAAGTGATTGAAGAAGTCAGAGGCATGCGGGCCATGCAGATGGCCGGCCAGGACATGCATGCGTTCGCCATGTCGAAACTTCCAGCGATGTACGCGCTCGAACTTCAGCACTGGTCGGAAGCCGCCAACCTTGAAGTCGTTCGCGGCTGCGCCGTCCGGTCCGATCGCGCCTACACGTATTGGGCCAAAGCCATCGGGTCCGCGCGCACCGGAGACGTCGCGGCTGCAAAAAAAGATGTGGCCGAAATTGACGCTATTCACAAACATTACGCCGACCAGCACAAAACTTACCAAGCCGAAGACAGCAGAACAATTAGAGAAGGAAGCCGAGGCATGGCTCCTCCATGCTGAGGGCAAAAACGAAGAGGCAATCGCCTCCCTTCGCAAAATCGCCGATCACGAGGATGCCGTCGGTCCCGAACAAACCTCCACCCCAGCCCGCGAGATGCTTGCCGACATGCTGCTTGATATGCGCCGCCCCAAGGAATCGCTCGCTGAGTACCAGATTGACCTCAAGTTCAATCCCAAACGCTTCAATGGCGTCTATGGTGCCGCCCACGCAGCCGAGATGGCGGGTCAGGCCTCCGACGCAACCGAGTACTACGCTTTGCTGGTCAAAACTTGTGAGGGGTCCACCTCCACTCGTCCGGAACTCGCCAAAGCGAGACAAAGCGTCGTCGCTCTCAAGTGAAGCTCGAATCGATCACGGCAGATCGATCACGGAAGAAATTAGCGAATACCTCCAAAAGCTCGGGGTGTCTCTTGCTTCCTACCCGTAGGAGCGTCTACCTGATTTACCCGAGCCACCCTGCGTTGCGAAACCCCTCCGAGCATCGATCCACGAGAAATCTCAAAAAACTTTTCTCCACCGCAATCCAGATCAATCCCTTCACCGTACTCCACGAAACGGCCGACAGGCCACGGAGGAAAAGAAGTGAAAATGAAAGCCGCAATCTCTCGACTGATGACGACATCAGCCGTCGTCCTCATTACGGGAACCTTGTTTGCTCAAGCCCTCAAGCCAAACCAGACGGAAGGCTATGGCGATAACAAGGTCCTGAAGTTCAACTACACCCAAAGTTTCGATTGCGTCGATCAACCCAATGATGACCTCAACTTCAACAACATCAAGGCTGCATCCGACCCGGGAGAGTTTCAGATTCCGATTTGCCAGGTAGCGACCAACCCCACCATTAACCCCCCAGGACAAGTCGGCAGCGCGGAGGCCACAACCGAGCCCGTGTATGTGCTGGTCCCGATGTTCTCCACCGACAACGACCAGAACCCGAATGATGCCATCTCCTGTCGATAGCGTAGTCACCGGAACGCTTTGCGGACCTGCCCTCGGCAAGACCCTGATCCAACTCTTCGGAGCCATCCCGGAAGGATTCAAAGCAAAACCCGCCGTGTACACCCAGTGCCCCGATCCCGGGCTTCCTCCGGGTACCTGCACCATGCACGCTTCCCGTTTGGACCTGGGCAAACTCCTTGTCGAACTTGGATACCTGCAGCCTCCAGCTGCCAACGTCTTTGTGCCCAGCCCAAATCACAGTCACGTACTCTTGAATCAGGACATCAACCTCAAGCCGATTTGGTGGCAGGTTATTCCTGTGCTGGTTCTCAGTCAGAACGATTGGCCAAATCAGGCTGGCACCATCGGCATCACGTCCTTTGCGAAGATGAAAGCTGCCGAGAAGGCCGGCACCGCGCTCCAGGCTCCATCCAACTTCTTCCTCTACTTCTCTTCGTATGTGATGAAGGGGATGTAAGATTCGACTGGTAGAAGTGAATGTCAATCAGCAAACAGGCCCAGCCATTCGCTGGGCCTGTTTCTTAACAAGTATTCACACCCTTTACTTTTCGATTCGCTGCAGCCGGAACAGCAATGTCCCCCAACCCAGCTTCGCTCTCATCTGCACGGGCGTATGGTTCGCATCGTCCGAGTACCACACCCAAACTTTTCCCTTCGATTGCAGCGAGCCCGATGTAGCCTCCGCGGTTACCAGCACCGCCTGAAATGTTCCGGCTGGAACCTTAACCTGCTCCCGCTTCTCAACGACCGCCTTGACCATCGCGGTTTTCCCGTCGCTGATCGGGAACTCGTACGTTGCTCCCAGCTGGAGTGGCAGCGATTGCAGATAATAAAATCCCGTGATCACATCGGTCGAACATCCCGGCTAGATCGTTTTCGACTCTCTTCGTCTCGCCCGTCTTCAGATTTTTCTCATCGAGCACGCTTTTCTTGCGCGCATAGTCGAAGTGAATCGAAGTTTCGCGCTTGTGCGCTCCCTCTTCGCTATGCTTGGAAATGGAAACCGAGCAAAACGTCCGCGGATCAAAATGGGCCTCGAAACGATCATGCACCGGAAAAATCACGTTCACTGCGCCCTGAGACTCGGCCGTGGCCGTCACTTTCCGCTCGTTCCCCGCCGGGTCCATTCGGACGACCCCCATCCCTGCCGTGATCAGGTGCCACTCCGCCGAATACACATAGCTCTGACCATCAGGGAAAGGGATAGTTTGCGCGAGGAGGCACAACCTGTTTCGGAGCTTGCCCGATGGATGCAGTCGTCGCGCCCTGCTGCCCGTACGACAGATCCGCCAAGCGGCAGCAAACATCGCCAGCAACACGCCGGAAACGAAACGATAGGTTCGAGGAAGAATCAGCAAATCCGGCTACCCTGGGGAAAGCTCAATCTCACGGCAGACTATCACACTAACGGATCAGCATTTTCACGATAAGGATGGCCAACATAACAGCACAACCGATGCTTGCCTCGTATTCCCGATGCTTCCAGTAGCGCGCCGAAGAGTAAGCGCTTTGCTGGCTACCGTAACGCGTGAGCCGCGGAAAGAGGCGCGGCACATGGCGCGCATAATCCGCATAATCAGGAAAAGCAGCGCGCAGGAATCGTTCCTCGCCGGCGATCACGGGAACGTAAATTAGCGCGAACATTAACGCCATGATGCCGACGACCCACCAGCTCCGCGCCGCGATCGCAAAACCGCCCGCCATCATCAATGAGCCCAGGTACAGCGGGTTGCGCGTGTAGGCATACGGACCGCTGGTCGTGAGCTGCTTATCTTTTTGTACGTGTCCGGAGGCGAGGCCGCGCAGCACCAGCCCGGGAATCATCACCAGCGCTCCCGCAATCAACGATGACTTCGTCGGACGCGCCAGCCAGACAAACGAAATTGCCGCCAGAAATCCCAGCGGGATGCGAATACGTCGAGCGACCAGCGACCAGCGGCTGTGCGTTGCCTTCCATTCGACTTGTGGGACTTCGCTCACGAGGGCTCTCGCAGCAGAGTCCGCGCCGCAGCTACCACTTCTTCCGGCGTGATCTCGAGCAAACCCTGCTCTGGTTCTCTTCGCCGTGAGTGGTCCGTCATACTGCTTGCGCTCCGGAGCACAATCGACCGCGTCCCGAAAGGCCCGTTGCGCGCCGGATTCGTCGGTCCAAAAATTGCCACCACCGGAATCTTCAACGCCGCCGCCAGATGCATCGGCCCGGTATCGCCGCCAATCAACAAGCTTGCTCGCCGCATCAGCGCGATCAACTCCGCAATGGAGCAGGAAATTTTGCGCGCCGTCCCCTCGCTCACCGTCTCGACAGTCGTTGCGAGTTCCTCTTCTCCGGGACCGTGATTCACCAGTGAACAGATCCCATCCTTGCCGAGCGCTCTCGCAACCTCGCCGTAACGCTCGACCGGCCACTGTTTTGCTCCCCATCCCGCACCCGGGTTCAGGATCGCGAACCGCGCCATGTCCGCGGTCAAGGCAGAAATCTTTTTCTCCGCATCCGCATCCACCGGAAAATAATCGGGTGGGCCGGACGCTCGACGTTTCGAAACCGGGAAACGCGCAATCACTGCATGCGCCAAGTCAAGCGCCTGTTCCACAACGTGCTTTCCGTTCGACTGCAATTGCCGCGTATAGAACATGCTCGCGGCATTCTCGCGCGGCTGCGCGTCGCCATAAATCACCGGAGCACCCGACCATCGCGCCAGCAGCGCTGACCGCACCGCTCCCTGGAAATCGATCACGGCGTCGTACTTCACTCCCCGCAACTGGCTCAATCCCGTCGCCATCTGTTGCCATGTATTGAAGGAAAGCATCGCGCGGCGCCACTCTCCCAGGTTCACAGCGTGAACGCGATCAACCAAAGGCCGTTCCGCGGACCGTCTCCCCGCCCGGGGATAGCGCAACGTGCACAACAATTCCGCCCAGCGTTCTTCAATCAGCCATCCCAAAGTGATGTGCGGAAAAGCCTCGCGCAGCGCGGCCGCTGCGGGCAAGGTGTGAATGATGTCTCCCATCGCGCTGAGTCGCACGACCAAAATGCTTTCCAGCCGTGGAGGCGTGACTTCCAACGCGGAATCAGTCATCCGCGCCTCATACTTTGCGCGACGCGAGCCGCGAACGAATAATTTCAGTCGCCGAGTGATCTTTCGGATCGCCCACGATCATCACTCGGCCGCCGCACGCTTCTACTTCATCGTGCTCGGGAACACTTTCCGCCGTGTAGTCGGTCCCCTTGGCATGGAAGTCCGGGCGGACTTCGCGAATGATCGCGCGCACGTCTTTTTCCGGAAACACAACGACGGCATCTACATCCGCCAGCGCCGCGAGGATCTCTGCGCGCTCATCGGCGGGCATCACCGGCCTTCCTTCTCCCTTCAACGCTCGTACCGAATCATCGCTATTCACGGCCACCACCAGCTTGCCGCCGAGTTCTCGCGCCGCATGCAGGTACCGGATATGCCCCACGTGCAACACGTCAAAGCAGCCGTTCGCCAGCGTCACGCGCTCTCCGGCGCGCCGCCAGTCCGCCGCGAGTTGTTGCAGCGCTTCTCGCGGACACGATCTTCGGATGGGTTGGTTTCTTCAATGCTCTCGATCGAATCTGCGTGGTGACTGTTATCGGGCGGCAAGCCCTACGCTCGCCTGGAACGGAGCTTACTCCATTCCCAGCAGCTAGTGTTCTCGCGTCACTGGAGGCGACTTTTCGAGTGCCTCCAGCAATTCCTGCTGCGTAACCGTAGCGGTTCCACGTTTCATCACGACCAGCCCGCCGGCATAGTTCGCCAGATGAGCTGCTTCTTCCGCAGTCGCGCCCGCGGCCAGCGCAGCCGTAAAGGCCGCGATCACCGTGTCTCCAGCGCCCGTTACGTCTGCGACTTCATCGCTGCCGTGGATCGGAATGTCGACCGCCTTATGTCGGCGCGGAAACGCCACCATGCCATCTTTGCCACGCGTGATCAGCAGCGACTCCAGATTCATCTCGCCTGCGATCTGCTCGCCCGCCGCCAACAGGCGATCCCAGTTATCGCCGATCCGGATTCCCAGCGCTTCTTCCACCTCTGACTCATTCGGAGTGGCCGCCGTGACCCCCCTAAACTCCATCATGCGATGCCGCGAGTCGAGCATCACCGGAACTTTCTCCAGCCCACGCTTCTCGCGAATCACGTTGAGGAGCGCCGGCGTCGCCGCGCCATAACCATAATCGGATACCAGCAGTGCATCGGAGGCCCGGCCATATTCGCGGGCGGCCAACACCAACTCGCGGCGTAGATGCGAATTTGGGCCCTTCGGCCGGCTCGCGATCCAGTCGCACCACTTGTTGCCCCGCAGTATGTGCGAACCCCGCGAGAATGCGCGTCTTCGTCACCGTGGGATAACTTTTGTCCTTAAGAACTCCACTCACTGGAATCCGCTTATGCCGGAAAGCTCGCAATAGAATCTTCCCAGCCTCATCGTCGCCCACGATGCCAACTGGCAAAACATTTACGCCGAGGTCGGCGAGGTTATAGATCGCGTTGGCGCCGCCGCCGGGCACAATTTTTCGGTCACGATGGCGCAGAATCAGCACCGGCGCTTCGCGCGAAACGCGCGAGATCTCGCCGAATACGAATTCATCCGCTACCAGGTCGGCAAGCACCGTGACGGTGACTTTCGGGAAAGACTCGACAATCTTCCGCAGGCGGTCGTTTTCTTTGGCGTTCTTTGTCATGAATCAGCTTTGGCCCATGTCATCCTACGTGCGAATAGAGGATCCGCACCTAGGATACGGGCAACCCAAGATTCTCTCACGGCCCGACCTTCTCTTTGCTGACTCTCTGTAGAACCGTATCCACCACGCTAGCCGGATTGTCGAGAGATAGCTTCAATACCGCGGTCGCAAGCGGCGCGATCTCGGAGCGCAGCGACCCCAGGTTGATGGCATCCTTTTCGGTTGTAAGAAACCCGTCCGCGCCAAGTTTCTTGCCCTGTGCCACCAGTCGTTCCAGGTCGCTACGACGGTAGACGTAATGATCGCGGAAGGCAATCTCGGCGGCCGTTGAAACTCCAAGCGCGCGCACCTGCGCAAAAAACTGCTGGGGCCTCGCGATCCCGCAAAACACAATCGGAGATTTCGGAGCCTCTGCGACGGCGATCTCCCGTCTCATTCGCCACACGACTTTACCCCGCAACGCCGCGTGGTCAATCGCCATATCCGCCGGAACTACAACCACGTCCGCACGGCCAAGCGCTGACAGCGGCTCTCGCAATCGTCCGGAGGGAACGAGCCGGTCGTTGAACTCGCTCCCAGTCAGCAGCACGATGTCGAGATCGCGAGCCAGTTCCCGGTGCTGAAAGCCGTCGTCCAGAATATGCAGTTGCGTGTCGAACTGTTTCTCGGCGAGGCGTCCCGCATCGTATCGGCTCTCTCCCACTACGACCGGCACGTTCAGCCTCCGCGCGATCAGCAAAGGCTCATCCCCGAAATCGCAAGCTTCTCCATCTTGCTCCACCACCAGCACACCACGAGTCTTGCGGCGGTATCCGCGAGACAGAACGTCAAACCGAATGCCGCGTGCCTGTAACAACTCGCCCAGCGCAATCACAAACGGAGTCTTGCCGGTCCCGCCAACAGATATATTCCCCACGCTTACGACGGGCTTCCCCAACCGCCGGCTCGCGAGCAGATTGTGATCGTACAAAGTATTTCGGAAAGCTGTGGCCGCGCCATACACCCCGGTCAGAGGATTCATGCTGAGGCCTTGCCGACAGGTCGAATCGCCGGTGATCCCATCAGCTCCGCCAGTGCGTGCACGGTTTTCTCCGTCGCACCGCGTTGCGATTCCAGAGCCGCCAGAGCGTTGCGTCCAAGCAACGCACGCTCCTCGTCATTCGCAATCAGCTCCATAAAAACCAGCGGCAGTTCCGCGAGCCCCACCACTCGCACCGCTTGCCGGCTTATAAAGTAGTTCACGATGTCCCGGAAATTTTCATAGTGATTGCCCGTCACGATGGGCACGCCGTACATCGCAGGCTCCAGAATATTGTGTCCACCGCGTGGCACCAGGCTCCCGCCCACAAAAGCAATCGTTGCCAGCGAATAAAGCGCTGCCAGCTCTCCAATGCTGTCGAGGAGAAAAACGGTGCCCGCCAGCTCCTGACCGCTCCACAATGAACGTCGCCACATGCGAAAGCCAAGTTGTTCCACCAGCGCTGCAACTTCCGAGAAGCGTTCAGGATGCCGCGGCGCCAGGACCAGCACCGCCTTCGGATACGTTGCCAGAATATTATGAAATGCTGAGAGCAGCGTCCGCTCTTCATCTTCAAGTGTGCTGCCACAGACGAGAACCGGACCGGCGCCGGTCTCATCGAGAGCTGCGCGCAAGCTGGCCGCAATCTTTGGCAACAGTGGCGGAGCCACGTCGAACTTCAAATTGCCGCCAACTCTCACCTTGGCTGCGTCCGCGCCGATTGCAACCAGCCGTCGACTATCTTCATCAGTCTGCGCCAGAAACAGGTCCACGTTTGCCAGAACTTTGGGAAGCCAAAACCGCAACCGCTTGTAGCCCGGCAGTGACCGATCGGAAATACGGCAGTTGATTACCGCGATGTGCGCCCCACCGGCCTTGGCCAGCCGCAAGAAATTGGGCCAGAACTCCGTTTCCGCGATCACACACAACTCCGGCCGCAGGGCATCAAGGTATGGCTTCAACGCGAAAGTGAAGTCGAGCGGAAAGTAGAAAACATTCTCTGCGCCGAACTTTTTCGCCGCCAGCTTCTGCCCGGTGCTGGTGGTTGTCGAGACCAGCACGCGGTGGGACGGGAACTCTTGCCGGAGCGCTTCGACAACCACGACCGACGCGGCGACTTCCCCCACCGACACCGCATGCACCCAGATCGTAGGCCGCTGATCGCCACCCAATAGCCGGGAGGGCACCGCCCCAAATCGTTGCCGCAGGCCGGCCCGGTACTTGCCATGCCGCAACATCTGCAGCAGCCAGTAAGGTAGCGTCACTACCAGCAACAACGCGAGCAGCGCACTGTAGAGCGCGTACATGAGCGAGTCCATTCTAACTGCCGGGCCTGCATTCTTCGGACGGCACCGGGCACCGTTGCCCGCATCTTATAATCACGTATGCACAAATCTGTTCGCGGATCGGGCCGGCGCGCCCGTAATTCCGCCTGCTTTTTGCTATTCCTTCTCTTCGCCTCGGTCGCTGCCATTGCTTCCAAGGAATTTGTCATGCCCGACGCGCATCCCGCGCGCAGTTATCCAGCGCACGACGAGCACACGATGGAGAAGGTTACCGTCGCGGTCGATCCCTACGACGTCGAATACAAAGCTTCCATTTTTACCGTCGACTTCAAGAAATATGATTTCCTGCCGGTATTTTTTGTAATCACCAATGATGGAGATCAGCCGGTTGCGCTTTCTGACATCAAGGCGCAGTTGAACACCGTCAGCCGCAACAAACTTTCGCCCGCCGATACCGAAGACATCGTGCGCCGGATTTCTCACCCGTCCCGTAGCGATACTCCCAACCCGCTTCCCATCCCGCTCCCTACCAAGAAAGTGAAAGGTGGAGTAAGTCAGAAAACAATGGACGAACTTGATCGCGCACAATTTGGAGCGCGCGCCGTTGAACCGCATGCGACTGCCCGCGGCTTTCTATTTTTTGATGTGTCTGGTATCTCGAACCCCCTGGCGGGAGCGAACTTCTATGTGACTGGGGTGCGGGACTCAAAGGGCACCGAACTGATGTACTTCGAGATCGCCCTGGAGAAATATCTGAGCGCGCCGCAAGCCAAATAGCCTTGAGGGGGCGGACGGCCTTACCGTTTGGACTTGCCGCGCTCCTCGACCATTACTCTGCGTAACGTCTGGTTGATGCGCGTTTGGTAGCCGCGTCCAACTCGTTGAAACCAAGCGAGAACGTCGGCATCGATCCGCAACGTCACAGGTTTTTTCAGCGGCTTGAACATGCCCGCCAGCTCTTCGGGTAAGTATCCCGTACGCTTTTTCGGCCCAGTTTGCGCGTCCAGTCGCGCGACCTTGCCCGAACTCTTTGCGCGTTTAGTAACTCGTTTGCGTTGAGCCATTTAGTACACCTTGTACATACACAAATATATTAACAGAAGCTCCCCGGGAACGTTCCACGTGGAACATATCTCACTTTCCACTCCCCACTTATCTCACGCCCGCGGTTCGCCCGCCAGCACATCCTCAATCTTCCGCAGCTCCTCAGGAGAAAATTTCAGGTTCCTGAGAGCCGCAACGTTGTCATCTACCTGAGAAACCTTACTCGTGCCCACCAATGCGCTCGTTACCCGGGGATCGCGCAGTACCCAAGCCACCGCCATTTCGGCAAGTGTCTGCCCGCGCTCGCGCGCTACTTCATTGAGTGCTCTAACCTTCGCTAAGGTTTGTTCGCCGACGTCATTTTTTTTCAGGAAAAAATTCCGGGCGGCGCGCGAGTCAGCCGGAATACCCTTGAGATACCGGTCCGACAGCAAGCCCTGCGCGAGCGGACTGAAAACAATGCATCCCACGCCCTCTTTTCCCAGAACATCCAGTAGCCCCTGTTCGGGATCACGCACGAACATCGAGTACTTGGGCTGGTGGATCAGGCAAGGTGTTCCAAGCTCTCGCATGATCTTGATGGCCTGGGCAGTCTGTTCCGCGTCATAGGCTGAAATACCGGCGTAGAGCGCGCGGCCGGAGCGGACCGCCGTGTCGAGAGCTCCCAGTGACTCTTCCATCGGTGTGTCGGGGTCGGGACGGTGATGGTAGAAGATGTCGACGTAGTCTAACCCCATGCGTTTGAGGCTTTGATCGAGGCTTGCCAGCAGGTACTTGCGCGAGCCAAGATCTCCGTATGGGCCCGGCCACATATCCCATCCGGCCTTCGTCGAGATGATCAGTTCGTCGCGGTGAGGTTGGAAATCTTTCTTGAAGATCTGTCCGAAGTTTTCTTCGGCCGAACCGTAAGGCGGGCCGTAGTTATTTGCCAAGTCGAAGTGGGTGATGCCCAGATCGAAGGCACGGCGCAGCATGGCTCGCGAGTTTTCGAAAACGTCGACGCCCCCGAAGTTGTGCCATAGCCCGAGCGACAGGGCGGGAAGCATAATGCCGCTCCGTCCGCAACGACGGTATTGCATGGAGTCATAACGGTGGCTGTCGGCAACGTACATGATCGGGCTCCTGGTGAAGCCTTATTGTAATCCGCTGTTTCTGCCGGGGCCCAAGGTGAAGTGATGAGATGCAGGGAGGGTAGGTACGAAACCGTTAATCGTATTTTTCATAGCGGATCGCGGTGCGATCCCAGCCAAGACCTTTTAACAGCTCACGATTTGCCTTGACCATTTTGTCAAGACCGCAGATGTAGGCGTGCATGTCGGAACGGCTTCCGACGACGTTGGGAACATGTTCCTGCACATATCCTCGCAGTCCCTTCCAGTCCGCGCCGGCGCGGCTCAATGTCGGGAGGAAGTGGAAGTTGCTGTGCAGAGTGGCGAGCTTTTCGAATTCGTCTCGATAGTAAAGGTCCTGCTCTGTGCGGGCCCCGAAGAGCAGCCAGAATTCACGGCCCAGATGACGTTCATGTTCCGCAAGCAGCCACTGCAGCATGGACCGGAAAGGAGCGATGCCGGTACCTGTAGCGATGAAAATCGTGTCGCGCAACGGGGGATGCAAAATGAAATTCCCAAACGGCCCCTGAAACGTTATCTCCGCACCCCCCGCGAGACCGCAAAGGTGGTTGGACATAAACCCCTCGTCCACACGATTCAGACAGAAGGCGATGTGGTTGTCATCGGAGGGAGGCGACGCGATCGAGTACGCCCGCGTCATCTCTTCCCCGTCGGGCGTGGTTGCCTTGACGGAGAGCCATTGGCCGGGAACAAAGCCGAAGCGCGGTGTTCCCTTTACTTCGAGCTCAAGGTGCCTGGTGAAATCGGAGAGCGGAACCGATCGCACCAGCTCCGCCGATAATGTGTGGAATTGGGCCATCTGTTATCTAGATGATCGAAGTTGGTGGTTGGTCGCTGGCATGGGCCGATCCTTAATTACCGTTCCCTGTCCGCGATATACTTTGGACCTATTGGGGATGAGCTGGCGTATGCATCGTCGACAGATTTGTCTGGTAGCAACGTGCCTCATGTTTTTTGGAGCAGCACCAGTCACGCCTCAGACCGCGCAATCCAATACCCCAACTTTCACCTCCACAACCGACTTGGTGTTGATTCCGACGATCGTCCACGATAAGTCGGGAGCTCACATTTCTGGTCTAACCAGAGAAGCGTTTGAACTGAAGCAGGACGGGAAGCCTCACCCAATCGCGATATTTGAGGAAGTAAAAACTGATTCGACTGGCTTGCACCGCTCGCAAGGGGAGCACGGAACCTTCAGCAACTTTGATACTGCGAGCAGCCGTTATCGCCGCCTCAACATTATCGTGCTGGATTTCGTGAACACTCCTTTCGCCGACCAGGCGAACGCCAGAAACGAGCTCGTGAAGTTTCTTTCTGAAGTAGCCGCTTCCGGCGAGCCGATGTGTCTTCTGGCGCTGACACGCGGCGGGCTGAAAATGCTTCACGATTTTACCGATGACCCGAAGCTCCTGGCGGAAGGCGTCCGCAAGGTGAATGCGGACACTGCGCCCATGATCCACGAATCGGTAGTGGATGCCGGGCACCCCCCAGCAGGCGATGGGTTAGGTGCGGCACTTACCAAAATGATCAGGGATCAACTGCAATCAGAGGCGCAGTTAGCTTCGATGCAAACGAAAGATGCGGCTTCCCTAACGGTGCAGGCGTTGCAACAAATCGCGAAGGCCTTTCACGGCTTGCCGGGGCGAAAGGCGCTCATCTGGGCCAGTTCCGGGTTCCCGTTCTCGATCAGCCAGCCCGCCGAATTCCAGTGCGACCCGCCCTGCGAACTTTCTCACCACGACGAGATGCGATCGGTTTACGACAATCTCTGGAAAATCATGAACGACGCGCAGATCGCGATTTACTCGGTCGATTTGCGTTCGGCGGCTTCGGGCTCGTCAATGTCGAGTGGAGGAGTACGTCCGTCTGACCTCGGCGATCCACAGTTCGATACCAATGCTCAGGAGCAATGGAAACGACAGGATACTGACAGCACGCTTCAGCTGTTTGCGGAAAATACCGGCGGAAAATCCTTTCTCGGGGGGAGCAACCTGGTTGAGAGCTTCCGGCAAGCCACGCAGGATGACAGCAGCTATTACATGCTCGGCTATTACGTGAACCGAATCTCTACCAAGCCTGGGTGGCACCAGATCTCGGTGGCGATCAAAAGAAAAGGTATGCACCCACGTTTTCGAAATGGCTTCTTTCTTTCCAAAGATCTGTCGACCACATCCGCTCGTAGTGAAATACAACTCGCACTTGCGTCACCGCTTGATTTCGTTGGCATACCGATTTCGATTTCCTGGTCTGGTCAAAGTAATAGTCAAGCTGCCGGCAAGACAAAAGCGCAATTCGAACTCGTGATGCCGGCGAACTTTGCTTCGGTGGATGAGGCGGATCAGAACCACATGGTTGTCGATATCGCTGCATTGGCAAGAAATGTCAAAGGCGAAATCGCCGGGGAAGTTTCGCAGCGCATCGATACTCATCTGAAGTCAGATGGACTGGACCAGATCCAGCACAATGGCCTGACCTACCACAATGGAATTCAGCTGGCGCCGGGAGAGTACACGGTCCGCTTCGTGGTACGGGATTCCCTGGGGAACCGGATAGGGAGCGTAGTTGCACCGCTCAAGGTGCCCTGAGCGCCGCCAGTCGGCCTACTCGACCGTCACCGATTTGGCCAGATTCCTCGGCTGATCCACGTCGCAACCACGGCGCACCGCGATATGGTAGGCGAGCAGTTGCAGCGGAACGATTTCGAGAATCGCAGACAGTTCTTCAGGAGCCGGCGGTACGTAGAGAACGTGATCCGCATCCTCTGTAATTTCGGTGTCACCTTCGGTGGCGAGAGCGATCACGATGCCCGACCGCGCCTTCACTTCCTTCAGGTTCGACATCGTCTTCTCATAGCGGATCATCGACTGCGGACTGTTCACGTCGCGCGTGGCGATGATGACGACCGGAAGGTTTTCGTCGATTAGAGCGTTGGGCCCGTGTTTCATCTCCCCTGCGGGATACCCTTCGGCGTGGATGTAGGAAATTTCCTTGAGCTTGAGCGCGCCTTCGAGGGCAATCGGGTAGTGAATGCCGCGTCCGAGGAACAGAAAATCCTGGGCGCGGACATACGTCTTGGCTAACTCGTCGCACGCTTCATCGTGCGTGAGAATCTGTTCGAGCTTACCGGGGATCAGCATCAGCTCGCGCACAGCGGCTTTCGATTGTTCGGGAGTCAGCGTCCCGCGAGCCTGCGCGAGATACAGGGCAAAAAGATAAAGCGCGGTAAGTTGCCCGGTAAATGCCTTGGTGGAAGCGACGCCAATCTCGGGACCGGCGTGAGTATAGACGGTGCCGGCGGCTTCGCGCGTGATCATAGAGCCCACCACATTGCAAATGGCGAGAGTTTTCGATCCTTTTACTTTGGCTTCGCGTTGAGCGGCGATGGTGTCAGCCGTTTCTCCGGATTGCGAAATCAGTAGTGTGATCGTCTCGGGATCGATGATGGGATCGCGATAGCGCCACTCGCTGGCATAGTCGACTTCGACAGGGACGCGCGCCAGCGTCTCGATCATGAATTTTCCGGCGAGTCCAGCGTGCCAACTGGTGCCGCACGCCGCGATGTTAATTTTCTTCATCGCCCTGAATTCTTCTTCGCTCACATGCATTTCGTCGAGAAAGATCTTGCCCGTATCTTGTGAGACCCGGCCAAGCGTCGTCTCCTGCACGGTGCGCGGCTGCTCATAAATTTCCTTGAGCATGAAATGTTTGAAGCCGCCCTTTTCCGCCATGATCGGGTCCCAGTTAATGTGCTGGGATTTGCGCTCGAGAGGATTGCCATCAAAATCCGTGACGCGCACCCCGTCTTGCGTGAGGATGGCGAGGTCACCATCGGCGAGAAAAAAGAGATCGCGCGTGTGATCGAGTAGCGCTGGCACGTCACTGGCCACGAAATATTCGTCTTTGCCAAGCCCGATGACGACCGGCGGTCCATTGCGCGCGGCGACGATCTTATTCGGCTCGTCGACCGAAACGACCACGAGCGCAAAAACGCCCGTAAGTTCCTTCACGGTCTTGCGCACCGCGTCTTCCAGCAGTGGCCGATGGCCATTGCCGCTTTGAAAATAATGCTTCTCGATCAGATGAGCGATGATTTCCGTGTCGGTCTCGGTCGTGAACTTGTGGCCCTCGCCGATCAGCTTCTTCTTCAGCGAAAGATAATTTTCGACAATCCCGTTATGCACGACGACGATCTTGCCCGTGCAATCGCGATGCGGGTGCGCGTTTTCCTCGGTCGGACGTCCATGAGTGGCCCAGCGGGTATGACCGATACCGTAGGTGCCTTCGAGCGGCTTGAGGCGGATGACCTCTTCGAGGTTCCGCAGTTTGCCTTCGGCGCGACGTATTTGAAGGCCTTGTCCATTGCCGGAGACAGCGATTCCGGCCGAGTCATAGCCGCGATACTCGAGCTTCCTTAGTCCCTCGATGATGACGGGGACTACTTCTTTTTTACCGACGTATCCCACGATGCCACACATTGGCGAGTTTGCTCCTTGACGTACGAATCAGTGGGGATGATTCGGGAAATCCCTACGGGGGACAACTGATTTCGAAGAACTGTCGGCATCGCTCACGCGATGTCACGCGAACCAGCGGCTCATGTTCAGTGCCGCGTCATCTCTAAACTCACTCCTCAACGGAGAAGCGAAACTCTTCAATCACTGGATTGGTGAGAACGTCTCGCGCAATCCGTTCCACTTCCGCTTCTGCTTCGGACTTGGAAATACCGCCATTGAGAGTAATTTCGAAATACTTGCCCTGCCGCACCTGCTCCAGGCCCTTATAGCCAAACTTAGTGAGGGCACCATGGATGGTCTTGCCTTGCGGGTCGAGCACGCTTTTTTTCAGCGAAACGAAGACTTGAGCTTTCATCGACAACTCAAATTATACGTCACGGGTCTCGGCAAGCGTCTCAGGTTTTGGTTATGGGAGCCATACGAATGGTCTAGGACCCTGGAATCATCCCAAGGACCTGTTCCGGGCCAGCTCGGGGCCGCCTAGGCACGGGAAAGGCGTTTATTTTGGACCGGGAGGGCCTGTAAGCGGATCAAAAGAAGAGAGTTGGTTGTCGATCTCGGCGATTGACTGCTCCAGCATCTGGCGATGCCGCGGGCGGGATGAGTTCGCCAATTGCTGGACCAGTCGCTTGCGGGACAGCAAAAGGCCTTCGCGCTTGCGGTTGTTCGCCTTTTCGACAGGAGAAAGACGCGGCCCGGAAGACTTGGAAGGATTCCCCATTTCATCCTGCTGTTGTTCGACGGATTTGCTTTCCCATCCACGCGCCATATGTTCAGTTCGATTTTAGTAACAAAATGATTGTTTGTTCGAAAAATGGTAGATAGGATGTTAGTTTCCCGTGGGATGATGTCAGGTCTCGCGGCGAACGAGCGCTCAGTCTGAGGGGGCTCCCGACCGGGAGAACAGACCGGTTCCCATGTAAGGAACCGGCACCTGCGCGTCTTAGATAGCTCACGGCTTTGGCAAGCCGCGTTGCCCCCTACTGCTCACATCCAGACGAAAGGGCCCAACAAAAGGGCACAGACTCGGCGCGCATGAATGCATTTGCGACCGATCCGGACGCGGAGTTGCGCCCGGACGCCACGCACCAATCAAAGACATCCATAAACACAGGTTTCAGCGCTGAGATTCGAGGCGACCAAAGTCAAAAGGGCATCGTTGGCAATAGTCTCCTTTTGAAACGGGTGCTCGAACATGCGGCGATTGTGGCGAACACCGACTCAACCGTTCTGATCACCGGGGAAACCGGGACCGGTAAAGAGCGCATTGCTCGGGCCATTCATCTGATGAGTCCGCGGCGCGATCGCAGTTTTATCAAGATGAACTGCGCCGCCATTCCAACAGGACTGTTGGAAAGCGAATTGTTTGGTCATGAAAAAGGAGCTTTTACAGGGGCAGTTAGTCAAAAAGTCGGCCGGCTTGAGTTAGCTGACAAAGGCACCCTGCTGCTGGACGAGGTGGGCGAGATACCTCTTGAGTTACAGCCGAAATTATTGCGGGTGCTGCAGGATCAGCAATTTGAGCGGCTCGGCGGAACGAAGACGATCCGGGTGGACGTCCGATTTCTTGCCGCCAGTAATCGCGATCTGGTTCGTGCGGTCGAAGAGAAAGAGTTCCGCAGCGATCTTTTCTACCGATTGCACGTTTTCCCGTTGCACCTGCCTTCCTTGCGGGAAAGGCGTGAGGACATTCCATTGCTGGTGCGGCATTTTGTAGAAAAATGTGCTGCTCGGATGCACAAACGGATCGATTTCATTCCCGATGAGGCGGTCGAGGCAATGATGAATTGGGGCTGGCCCGGGAATGTCCGCGAGCTCGAGAATTTTATTGAGCGCTCGGTCATCCTCTCGCATGACAACCGTCTGCTGGCTCCGTTGGCAGAATTGCGACGTGAAGTTACGAGACGTGCGAATGACTCGGACACCACGTTACGCGATCGAGAGCGCGATCATATTGTCTGGGTGTTGCGGCAGATGCGAGGCGTGCTTTCAGGGCCTGAGGGTGCAGCGGCGCGGCTGGGACTGAAGCGTAGCACGTTGCAATACAAGCTTCAGAAGCTGGGAATATCGCGTAGCGACTATCTGGATTGAACTTGTGATGCCTGCCTAACCTCCGTCAGTTACGCCGGAATGACGGCACAGGTGCCCCAGCCATAAGTCGACAATCAACCTGTAACTTGTGCACTAAGAAGCGGGTTGATCCTTTAAGGCTATTGGCGGCTAAAGTGCATTATATTTACGCTCGGTGCGGCTCCCCCTCGCATAACAGTCCCGAGCTCGATCATTTATGTTTCTCAGGAGTTCATGATGGGTTTGCCGCGGCCCTTTCTTGCACCAAACGAATGCCAGAACTGCACCTTGCGCCGCTCGGGAGACTTGTGTGATTCGCAGGCTGTATTAGAGAGCGATTTCCACGCTCTCGGCAATGTTGCTTTTTATCCTGCAAACGCGACCCTGCTGAAAGAGGGGCAAGTACCTCGCGGTGTCTCCATCTTGTGCTCGGGCCGAGCCAAGCTGTCGATCGAGGCGCGCGATGGGAAAACGGTTATTCTGAAAATTGCCGGGAACCGGGTAGTCCTGGGTTTAAGCGCGATCATTTCGGGCCGGCCTTCTCCAATGACAGTTACCACTGTGGGATTTTGTCAGGTCAACTTCATCGAACATGACTCGTTCATGCGTCTGCTCGAGAAAGACAATCGAATCGCGGTTACATGTGCCTCATTGCTGGCACGCGAGGTGACGGGTACCTTCGCCGACGTTCACGAACTGTTGCTCGCTCGCAGTTCGACCGAAAAGTTGGCACGGCTGCTCTTATCGTGGGTTGCGCGCGCAGCCGCCACAATCGCGAATTGCGAGTCGATTCAGAATTTACGCACGAAGAGATCGCGCAGATGATTGGTTCCTCGCGCGAGACGGTGACTCGGCTGTTGAGCGAGATGAAGCGGAAAGAGTTGATTCGCATTGAAGGTTCGACACTCGTAATTCCGAACCGGGTGGCACTGCAGGCGATTGCGTAGATTTTCCAGAGACTAATGAGAGAGTCCCTCCCCTGGGCGGCCGATTTTCGATTGCGGCTGCCCTTTTTTATTTCTTAGAGGTTGAACAGTTCCCGCAGGCGGCGGGTTTGGGCGCGGCTTACCGGAATTGCGGTTTGCTTCTTATCGTCCATGCGCAACTGGTAGGAGCTTTTGAACCACGGCACGACCTCGCGAATATGCTGGATGTTTACCAGGAACGAGCGGTGCGCGCGCCAGAACAGGCCCGGGTCAAGATTTTCGAATAGCTCTTCAAGAGTGCGGCAGTTGGACTGGCCTTCCAGCCCCGAGTGTCCGCTGGTTGCGACCGTGATCACCCCATCATCAATCGTCGCGTAACAAATGTCTTTCGGATCGGCGAGGAAGAGGCGTCCCGCAGCCTTGATAAGAATCTTGGCGGTCGTCGGCTTTTGCGACTCCAGCATTCGGACGAGAGTTTCGAGCTTGTCGTCTGAAGAGCTGCCTGCTTCCAATTTGGCGCGAGCCTTTTCGATCGCCTGAGCGATTCGCTTTTTATCAAACGGCTTCAGGATGTAATCGACCGCATTCACCTCAAAGGCTTTGACCGCGTATTGATCGAAGGCCGTTGCAAAAACAATCTTGGGCAGGGGAACTTTGCGGTCGAGCAGCTTCTTGATGACGCCAAAGCCATCGAGTCCGGGCATTTGGACGTCGAGGAAGACGAGGTCGGGATTGTGTTCGCGGATCAGGCTGATTGCTTCGAGGCCGTTCTTACCCTGGGCGACTACATGAACATCGTCGATATTCTTGAGTAAGTAGGCAAGCTCATCACGAGCCAGCTGTTCGTCGTCGACGATGACTGCGGAAAGCGGCATAAGCGTCGGAAAGGGCTTTTTAAGCCGGTATCAAGCGGCTGGTTAGAAATTTGCCAGCTGCGATTATCACTGTGAGTATAACGACCGCCAGAAAGCGGGCGCAAGGCGGCACCGTTAGGTGAAGATCGAACATTCACACAAGCGAAAATTCACCCACCGAAATGAGAGACCGTCTCAGATCAACTCACGTTTTCGATTGCCAGAGCCATGCCCATGCCTCCGCTCACGCATAGGGTCGCCAGGCCGCGACGAGCTTTTCTTCGCAACATTTCGTGGAGTAGCGTCACCGTGATGCGCGTTCCGGTGCATCCGATTGGATGTCCCAAAGCGATCGCTCCGCCATTGACGTTGAGCTTGTCGCGGTCGAACTGCAGTTCACGATCGCAGGCCAGCACTTGAGCCGCGAACGCTTCGTTCAATTCAACGAGATCGAAATCCGACAGCTTCAGGCCATGTTTCTGCTCCATCTTGCGGATCGCTGGCACCGGCCCAATGCCCATAACCCGCGGATCGACGCCTGCGGAGGTCACTGCAAGAATTTGTGCGAGCGGCTTTAGATTGTGTTGCTGGACGAATTGTTCGCTTGCCAGGGCTACGGCGGCCGCGCCATCGGTGATCCCAGAAGAGTTTGCCGCCGTGATCGTTCCCGTCTTCGAGAAAACCGGGGCTAGCTTGGCCATCTTTTCCATCGTTGCATCTGGAAACAGGTGTTCATCTCGCGCAAATACCACGGAGCCTTTGCGACCCTCGATTGTTACGGGAGCGATTTCGGCGTCGAAGCGTCCGCCCGATTGCGCGGCGGCCGCACGCTGCTGGGAGGTGAGCGCGAACCGGTCCTGTTCCTCGCGGGAAATTTTGTATTGCTCGGCCAGAACTTCTGCCGTCTCTCCCATCACCATTTTCGCCATCGGGCAGAAGAAGCCGTCGCGATACATGCCGTCGACGACCTCCTGATTGCCGAGCCGGTATCCCCAGCGAGCGCCCTCGAGATAAAAGGGGACGCGTGACATGGATTCGGTTCCGCCAGCCAGCACGCAATCCAGATTGCCTATCGCGATTTCCTGGTAACCCAAGGCAATCGACTTGATGCCCGAGGCGCAGGCTTTATTTACGGTGTAGGCGGGGACAGTGTGCGGGATTCCGGCGCGAATGGAGATTTGTCGCGCGGGATTCGGGCCTCCTCCTGCCTGGCGGGCGTTGCCAAATATCGCTTCTTCCACTTGCGGAGGTTCGATTGTTGCGCGTTCGAGTGCCGCCTTTGCGGCCAAGGCCCCCATGTCAGCGGCGGTCAGGGATGCCAGCGATCCCCCAAACTTGCCAATGGGAGTGCGTACGGCGGAGAGAATGTAGACGGCGTTCACAGCGGCCTCCGAAACCCTTCAGTCTAGCCCATGCCCGACCCGGTTGTAATGTGTGGAAGCGGGGCTCTGCCCCGCTTGAACGGAGCGGAGTCCCGCTCTCACACGTTCCCTGTAAACTAAACGACGTGAATATTCTTTACGGAATCAATACGGTCGTAGAAGGGCTGAAAGCGCGGGGAAAAGCTTTCGAGTGGATCGCCGTCGCCAAGGAACGCAAGGACATCCGGTTGCAGCGGGTGATCGACGAATGCCGCAAGATTGGCGTTCCGGTGCGAGTGTTGTCGCGCATGGAACTCGACGAACTGGCCGGCAACGTTGCCCACCAGGGCGTGGTGGCGGCAACTTCGGCAAAACAATATAGCGATCTTGACGACCTAGTGGCGTCCCGCCGCGGCGAGCATTCGCTGGTAGTCGTGCTGGATGGCATCGAAGATCCGCATAACCTGGGCGCGATTCTGCGTACGGCGGATGCAGCCGGGGCCGATGGCGTGGTGATCCCCGAGCGCCGGTCGGCTGCGGTGACGGGCACGGTGGCGAAGGTTTCCGCCGGCGCGAGCGAGCATCTGCCGGTGGCGAAGGTGACCAATATTTCGCGCGCGCTGGAGGATTTGAAGGCGAAGGATCTTTGGATTGTGGGCCTGGACGAGCGCGGCGAGCAGACCTACGACCAGGTCGACTACAAGATGCATTGCGCGATCGTGCTGGGGGCGGAAGGCAAGGGGGTGCATGACCTCGTCCGCAAACACTGCGATTTCCTGGTCTCGATTCCGATGCTCGGCCAGGTGCCGTCCCTGAATGTGTCGGTGGCGGCGGGCGTTGTGCTCTATGAAGTCGTACGCCAGAGGCGTCTGGGCGCATCGAAGAAAGTATGAAGTTCAGTCTTCTCCGGCTCACCTGGGTTGGCCTGATCTGCGCGCTCAGTGTTTCTGCGGCTGCGCTGAACCGCGAGGCGTTCACCATCACAAAGTACGACTTGGAAGTGCGCCTTGAGCCCGAGCAGCAGCGGCTGGGCGCGCGTGGCAAGATCGTGTTGCGCAACGATTCCCCGGAGCCTCAAAAAGTCGTTGCCCTGCAGATTTCTTCGTCGTTGGACTGGCGCGCGATTCGCGTGAACGATAAGCCGGTGCAGTTTGTCTCCCAACCTTTTACTTCTGATATCGACCACACCGGCGCTCTCTCCGAAGCGGTGGTCACGCTACCCGCCGCGATCAGTCCCAGGGATTCTGTCGAACTGGAGATCGGCTACGAAGGCGTGATCCCCTTGGATGCGACTCGGCTGGCGCGGGTAGGCGTTCCTTCGGAGATCGCACGGCACACGAGTTGGGATCACATTGGCGTATCGTTCACCGCCGTGCGAGGAGCGGGCTACGTTACGTGGTATCCGGTAACAACGGAGTCGGCGGATTTTTCCGAAGGGAACAGTTTGTTTGAGGTGGCGGACCGATGGAAGGCGCGCGAGGCCGGAAGTGAGTTCAAACTCGTGCTCATCGCGCAATCGGGAGCGGCGGATTCGACACCGATCCTTCTTTGCGGCGGCGAAACGAAGAAGTCCGGAGCCGCCGAGAGCAATCGCGAGGTTCGAGCCGAGTGTGGCTGGGATCCGCTTGGCATGGTTGCTCCGACATTTGCCATAGGCGAGTACGCGGAGGAATCGCAGCCGCCTCTCAAGCTTTACAGCCTGCGTGGACACGAGGCGGGCACTGGCAAATACACGAGCGCGCTAGGACCGGCAATGACTTTTGTGAGCGGGTGGTTCGGCAAGCCGGTTGCCCCAATCGCGATCGCCGATTTTGCCGATCCCAATGCCGCTCCCTTTGAAAGTGGAACGTTGTTGATGGTGTCGTTGGCTGGAGAAGACACGAAACTCGCCGGCATCAACCTGGTTCATGAGCTGGTGCATTCTGCGCTGCCATCGCCTCGCCCGTGGGTGTACGAGGGGCTGGCTCACTTTGGCGAGGCCGTGTATCGCGAACAGCAGGGTGGACGGCAGGCTGCTCTTGATCTTCTTGGCATTCATCGAGCCGCTTTTCTGGATGCGGAAAAAGATGTGGCGGCCGCTCCATCGAACAACGCCGGCCAGCCGCTGGCCACTACGTTTGACGAAATTTACTATCGCAGCAAGGCCGCCTACGTCTGGTGGATGTTGCGTGACCTGGTCGGAGACGACGCGCTGAAATCGGCGATTGGCAAATATCGCGCAAGTGAAGACAAAGACCCGAAGTATGTAGAGGGATTGGTCGAGGCCTCTGCGAAGCGCGATCTTGCATGGTTCTTCGACGACTGGGTTTACCACGATCGCGGCTTGCCGGACTTTCGTGTGCAGTCGGTGCATCCGTGGAAAACGGATAAAGATGTGCAGATGATCACGGTCACGCTGGAAAATCTGGGCGCTGTTGGCGCGGAGGTTCCGTTCACGGTGCGATGCGAGGGCGACGACGTCTCGCGAAAGTTGGAGGTGCGCGGGAAGAGCACTGCGACCTTGCGTGTCGAACTGCCAGCAGCGCCAATCGAAATTGTAGTGAACGATGGCAGCGTGCCGGAGAGCGATTTGACGAACAACGTATTCAAGATCACCGGGCCAACGGAAGAACAAAAGTGAAATGCCACTGCAGAAGTCAGCTTGCAGATTGCAGATGTAAGAACCGAAGAAAGAGCCAATGTAAAAGCCAAGGACTACGTTTTTAAAATCTGCAATCTGACTTCTGCAGTCTGCAATCTAACTTCGGGAATCCGACTTCTCAACCGATCCGGAGGACTTTTGCCCTACATCCAGTTTCTCGGCGCGGCCGGCACAGTTACCGGCTCCAAGCATCTGATCAACACTGCCGGCGGCTCGAATGGGCGCGGTTTGCGGGTTCTCATCGATTGTGGCCTCTTCCAGGGGCAGAAGGAATGGCGCGAGCGCAACTGGCAGGACACTCCGATGCCGGCGCGCGATATTGATGCTGTAATTCTGACGCACGCGCACCTCGATCATTGCGGATGGATTCCGCGCCTCGTCAAAGAAGGCTTCCGCGGTCCGATCTACGCTACGTCGCCGACCATTGATCTTTGCTCCGTGGTGCTGCCCGATTCCGGACACCTTCAGGAAGAAGACGCCGCGTTCTACAACAAGAGAAAAGCTTCAAAACACGACCCGGCCTTGCCGCTGTACACGTTGAAAGAAGCGCAGGATTGTCTGCAATATTTCAAGCCGGTCGCGGTAGAACAAACCACGCAGCTCAGCCCGGAACTCTCGTTTCGCTTCGTGCGAGCCGCGCACATTCTCGGATCATGCATGGCAGAGGTTTCTCTCGCGAACGAAGGGCATACTCGTCGCCTTCTCTTCACGGGCGATGTCGGGCGGGTTCGCGATAGCGAAATTGCGCCCGGCAAGGTCGTCCACTCCGGGCCGAAAGAAGGCGAGACTGCTGACCTACTGGTGATGGAATCGACGTATGGAAATCGCCAACATCCAGTGACAGATCCGAGGCCCGAGCTCGCCGCCCTTATCCGCAATACGAGCAAAAGAGGCGGAAGCGTGATTGTTCCCGCCTTTGCCGTCGAGCGGACCCAGAAATTTCTTTTCGTTCTGAAAGAGATGATGGAGTCGGGCCAGATTCCGCGGATACCTGTGTATTGCGACAGCCCGATGGCGATCAAGGCGGTCGAAATTTATTTGAAGCACTCGGAGGAATACACTCCGCAGTCGGCGCAATTGATTGCGAAATATGGCTCGCCGGTCGAGTGGCCCGGCTTCACCTTCGCCCAAAGCGCCGACGAATCGAAGAAGATCAACGAGAGCCATTTCCCTTCCATTATTGTTTCGTCGAGCGGCATGGCGACCGGCGGACGAATCTTGCATCATCTGGCGCAGCGACTGCCAGACCCGAAAAATCTCATCTTATTTATCGGATTCCAGGCGCCGGGGACGCGCGGCGCCATCATCAAGTCGGGTGCATCGGAGGTGAAGATTTTCGGACAATTCATTCCGATCCGCGCGGAGGTCGCTGCGCTCGAACAATACAGCGATCATGCCGACCCGCCAGAAATGCTGGAATGGCTGCGCACATTCAAAGGCAAGCCGGCTGTGACCTACCTGGTCCACGGAGAGCCTGCCGCCTCCTCACACCTTCGCGATCTGATGAAGAAGGAGTTGGGGTGGAATGTGCAGGTGGCGGAGTATATGGAGAAGGTCGAAGTCCACTAGCGCGACGTCGCGGAGCGCTACTCGATCGAAAACACCGCGTAGACAGTGGCATCGCTCTTCACCTGTTGTGGGAATAGGGTTAGCTTCGGTTGCTTGTCCACAATGGAAGCCAAGCTTGATTCCATCGTATTCAGTGTCATTCCCCGCCACATCTTCGCTACCGGAGCCCGGTTGCTCGCATAGACGAGTTCTCCCAATTTCGTACCCAGTCCTTTTGCCATTTGATCAGCGATGGATCGGGCTTTCGCTAATGCGGCGCCGCCCGCTTTTGCCTGCAATGCTACCGGATCCGCTACATTCCACTCCACATCGTCTACTTCATTCACCCCCGCCTTAACTGCCAGATCGACCAATGCTTGCGCAGCAAGAGCGGAAACAGTTACATGCCACGACTGGCTTGCCTCGAACTGCCGCTCTTTTTTCATTTCCACAGTCCACTTCTCATCGATCTGAGCGCGGCCCAGCCGCAACTTTTCAGTTTCGATGTTAGCCTTCGGAACCTTGGCATCCAAGAGCGCCTTCGTGATCACGTCTGCATCTGGATATTTTCCTTGAAAGCAG
The DNA here is from genome assembly GCA_963822545.1 of uncultured Acidobacteriaceae bacterium. Taxonomy (GTDB): domain Bacteria; phylum Acidobacteriota; class Terriglobia; order Terriglobales; family Acidobacteriaceae; genus Acidiflorens. The sequence continues at coordinate 527,803 of CAWGIB010000002.1, read as the reverse complement.
CGTCCTGCGTCAGTCCGTAGTTGCGATATCCGATTTCGAGCACCGCTACTTCGGCGTCTGCCGTAGTGGATTCCTCTGCTGTTACGGCGATTGTCTTGTTTTGTCGATTCACTTGGATGTCCTGTGCACAGAGTGACGCCGTCATTACGATGACAGCGATCGCAAATAAGGAATGTTTCACGAAATCCTCCCGCGGGGCTTCACGGAGGTTGTACTACAGCGCGATGAAGAGAAGAAGAGCGATCTTGCTTAACTGGATTTGGAGAATGTCGCCAGGGAGGCCAATTTTTGTTTAGCGGCGCCCGAGTCGATGGCTTTCGCCGCTAACGGCACCCCATCGCGCAGATGATCGGCGCGGCCAGCGGCCACTAATGCCGCCGCTGCATTCAGCAGGACGACATCGCGGCGCGCTGATTTCTTGCCATCCAGCACTTCGCGAATCAAGTTCGAGTTGAGCGTGGCATCACCGCCAGAAATATCATCCAGCGTCGCTCTCTGCAGCCCGAATTCTTCCGGCGTGACCTCGTAGGTATGCACTTGTCCTTCGCGAACTTCGCCAATCCGCGTGGGACCCGTAATCGTGACCTCGTCCAGTCCATCGTCGCCATGTACGACCAGCGCGCGATGAAGCCCTAACATACTGAGCGCTTCCGCCAACTTCTCGACCAGAGTCGCCGAGTAGACGCCCACTACCTGGCACGTCGCGCGCGCGGGGTTCGTCAGCGGGCCAAGCAGATTGAAGACCGTCCGCAGCCGCAACTCGCGGCGAGCGGGCTGCACGTACTTCATCGCCGAGTGCATGGCGGGTGCAAACAAAAAAGCGATGCCGACCTGCTCCAGGCAATCGGAGATGCGCGCAGGTGGCAAGTTGATATTCACGCCCAAGGCCTCCATCACGTCGGCTGAACCGCATTTGGAGGTCACGCTGCGGTTGCCGTGCTTCGCGACTCGCACGCCGGCGCCAGCGACGACGAAAGCCGTTGCCGTTGAAATATTGAATGTGCCGCTGGTATCGCCGCCCGTGCCGCACGTGTCAACCAGCGCATCGCGCTCCGTGCCGCTCGCATCCAGCACCGATTTTGCATGCAGATCGAGCGGTTCGGCGGCCGCGCGGATTGCTTCCGCAAATCCGACAATCTCTTCGACGGTTTCGCCCTTCATGTGGAGCGCGACCAGCAGCGCTCCAATCTGCGCCTCTGTGCACTGTCCAGTGAGGACCTCGGTCATAACGGCCCGAGCCTCTTTGCGAGAGAGCGATTGGCGATGGTTCGCGAGACTGTGCAGCGCGTCGAGGATCATGTCAGGAACCTCCAAGCTAACTCAGTTGGAGACTCCTTTCAAATCGCGCGGCTGCGTTCGATCGACTCAAGCCTGGTTTGAAAACGTTCACGCCAGCTCTCAGGCAGCGCCGTCACGGCAGCCGCCTTTTGCAGCAAATCGGGATCGAGTGATGTGTAAGCTTTAAAAGTCTCCCCGATACTCAAGGTCGGCATCTCGCCTCCAAGGAATTCGAACTCGTCTCCCGCGCTCACTGTGCCCTCTCCCATAACAGCAAAGTAATATCCGCAGCGGCCGCTACTCAAGAAACGTTCAATCATGTCGTCCCGCTGAAACTTGGCGGCCAGTTTGAAGCACGGTAGGCGCGGCGTTGTCACTCTAACAACCGCCGATCCGATGCGGTACCGGTCCCCGATCGAAATGTTTTCTTCCAGCAGGCCTTCCGTCGTCCAGTTTTCTCCGAAGGCGCCCCAGGGAAGATCGAGTCCGGGAAATTGCTTTTGCCAGTACGGATAGTGTTCAGAGGGATAGCCGTAGACCGCTTTGTTGGGGCCTCCATGTACGGAGAGATCGGCCTGGCGGTCGCCGTCGAGGTTTGTCGTGTGGAGCATGACCTTGCCGGACACGGGCGCCTTGAAGATTCCAGTGTTGAAGGTGACGCCCTTCCACGAGAGCAGGCGCGGTCTAGCTACGTTGACCGAAATGAGTTTCATGTGACTTATCAGACGACTTGTGGTTCTCGAGCGATGCAATTTTCCAGTACGGTGCGCATGTGACACGGCTCACGCTCTGCTGTGTCGCCGCGCTTTGCCGATCACGCGTCCGTCTTATAGAATCAGGAGTTTGCTGCACGTTGGTTAAGGCCGCAAGCAGATTCCCTCGATTGTCCACGACGGCGGTTGCCGGCTCAGGAAGTAACAGGCGTTGAACGACAACGACGGTTTGAAATCATTATGAAAATCCATGAGTATCAAGCAAAAGCAATCCTGAAGAAGTATGGTGTGGCAGTTCCGCGCGGAAAGATGGCGACGACCCGCGAAGAAGCCGAGGCTGCGGCCAAAGAGCTCTTTGATGCCGGCGCAACCGGCGTTGTCGTGAAAGCCCAGATCCATGCGGGCGGACGTGGCAAGGGCGGCGGCGTAAAGATCGCCAAGTCCCTGGCCGAGGCGAGCGAGCTCGCCGGCAAAATTCTGGGCATGAATCTGGTGACCCACCAGACCGGCCCCGAAGGAAGAATCGTGCATCGCCTGCTGATCGAAGAGACATTGCCGATCGAGAAAGAGCTTTATCTCGGCATCCTCGTCGACCGCGGCGAGGGCAAGCCCGTTTTCATGGCTTCCTCAGCGGGTGGCATGGATATTGAGCAAGTCGCCGCGGAGCGTCCCGAGGCGATCTTGAAGCAGTATGTCGATCCGGGCATGGAACTCGAGCCTTTCGAAGCCCGCAAGATTGCATTTTCACTCGGATTGAAGGGTTCGCAGGTGAATTCCGCCGTGCAGTTCCTGACGAGCCTTTACCGCGCATTCCTTGAGACGGACGCTTCGCTGGTCGAGATCAATCCTTTTGTGAGTTGCACCGACGGTCGTCTCTTCGCGCTCGACGCAAAGTTGAACCTTCGACGACAACGCGCTCTTCCGCCACGCCGATTTGAAGGAACTGCGCGACGTTACCGAAGAAGATCCGCTCGAAGTAGAAGCGTCGAAATACAACTTGAACTACATCAAGCTCGATGGCAACGTGGGCTGCATGGTCAATGGCGCGGGGCTGGCCATGGCGACCATGGACATCATCAAGTATGCGGGCGGTATGCCGGCCAACTTCCTGGATGTGGGCGGCGGCGCGAACTCCGAACAGGTGGCGCACGCGTTTGAAATCCTGCTCAGCGACAAGAATGTACGCGCCGTGCTGATCAATATTTTTGGCGGGATTCTGCGAGTGGATATGCTGGCCACTGGCGTGGTCGAGGCTGCCAAGAAAACGCAGATGAAACTACCGGTTGTGCTCAGGCTGGAAGGCACCAACGTCGAAGAGGGCCGGAAGATCCTGAAAGAATCTGGCTTGAATTTCATGATCGCCGACACGATGAAAGATGCGGCGGACAAAGTGGTAGCGGCGGCCAAGGGCGCGTAGGGATTACCGCGTGAGGGCGGGTCACCCTCACAACCGCCGGCGGGGCGCCGGCGCTACTGGTTAGGCGAACCGCGAACGACGGATTTTTTGAAAGTGAGTAATTATGGCAATCCTGGCTGATAAAAGAACTCGATTGATTGTGCAAGGTCTGACTGGACGCGAAGGCACATTCCACGCGAAATCGTGCGCCGCATACGGCACGCAGATTGTCGGTGGAGTGACGCCCGGCAAAGGCGGAACGACGCATGAAGGCTGGCCGATCTTCAATACCGTGCAGGAAGCGGTCGACAAGACGGGAGCAAACGCAACCGTCATTTTTGTGCCGCCGCCGTATGCCGCCGACGCAATCATGGAAGCAGCCGACGCCGACATCGAACTCATCGTCTGCATCACGGAAGGCATTCCAACGCTCGATATGGTGCGTGCCTGGGAATTTCTGCAGGACCGGCGCTCGCGCCTGATCGGGCCCAATTGTCCGGGCATCATTTCTCCGGGCAAGTGCAAGATTGGCATCATGCCAGGACACATTCATAAAGAAGGCAACGTCGGCATCGTGTCGCGCTCTGGCACCCTGACCTACGAGGCGGTCCACCAACTCACCCAGCGCGGCATCGGACAATCGACGGCCATCGGCATTGGCGGCGACCCCATCATTGGTACGAACTTTGTGGACGCGCTAGAGTTGTTCAACCGCGATCCGCAGACGGAAGCGGTTGTCATGATCGGCGAGATCGGCGGCAACGCCGAAGAGACCGCTGCGGAATATATCAAGACTCACATGAAGAAGCCGGTGGTAGGCTTCATTGCCGGACAGACCGCGCCTCCGGGACGCCGCATGGGGCACGCCGGCGCTATCATTTCCGGTGGCAAAGGCACTGCCGCCGAGAAGATTGCCGCCATGGAAAAGGCTGGGCTGAAAGTAGCGAAATCGCCGGCGGACATTGGGGAGACGCTGGCAGCGGCGTTGGGCGCAAAGGTAGGGGCGTAGCTCCGCGCTTTGTCAGCCCATGTGCATATGCAAGATGTCATCCTGAGCGGAGTGGGGCGAGCGTAGCGAACCCCGCGGAGTCGAAGGACCCCTACCTCCGGCAATACTCTCAGGCGGATTTTTTTTGCCAACAACTAACGACCAAGGACAAACCACGACCTCATGAAAACATTGCAACGCACGCTTACCATCATCAAGCCCGACGCGGTCAAGAAAAACGCTGTCGGAGACATCATCGAGCAGTTCGAGAAGAACGGCTTCCACATTCTCGCCATGAAGATGCTTGAGATTTCCCAGCATCAGGCGGAGCAGTTCTACGCTGTGCACGCGAGCCGTCCGTTTTATGTGTCGCTGACTCGGTTCATGTCGAGCGGCCCAATCGTAGCGCTGGCGCTGGAAAAAGAAAACGCCATCGCTGACCTGCGCAAATTGATGGGTGCAACCAATCCTGCGAGCGCGGAAGAGGGAACGATTCGCAAGAAGTGGGCGAGCGACATCGAGCACAATGCGATTCACGGCTCCGATGCGGACGACACCGCTCGCTTCGAGTTGAGTTTCTTTTTCGCCGGGTACGAACTGGCGCAATAAAAGCAGTTCCCGGTTCTCAGTTCCCAGTCCTCAATGAATCAGCTGAGGGCCGGATTTTTTTCTGAGAACTGAGAACTGGGAGCTGAGAACTCATGCCTCTTGTCCAAGTCACCATGCTGCAAGGCCGCACCGCCGATCAGAAGCGGAAACTCGCAAACCGCATCACCGACGCGATGGTGGAAGAAGCAGGCGCTCGCCGCGAAGCGATCGTTGTCACTTTTGTGGAATTGTCAAAAGAAAGCTACGCCTCGGGTGGCGTGCTAATGGCGGACAAGCAGACTTAAAACTTTGGCGCCAGCAGTCGGAGCGTCTCGCTTTCGCTCTCCGGGAGTCTTCACGCGGGCGAGGGCGCCCGCGTCACACGCACCTATCCCAGCGGTTCGAACAAATGTCCTTCAGTGCGGTCCGCCACCTTGACCAGGTCTTTCTTTGCCAGTTGCAGAAAATGTGCCGACGTCCGGTGCGCTTCGAGAGCGGCGTCGTCCTTATATTGTTCGTAGATGAAGTAGCGGCGCGGATCGGTCTTGTGCTTGTGCACCTGATACATGGCGCAGCCCGGCTCTTTGCGCGATTCGGTTGTAAGCTTTTCCAAGATTGCGGCCGCCTCAGCCTCGCGTCCGGTCTTTGCCATCCAGGTGACTGCCAGCACTACCATCCGTCGCTCCATCCCTCTTAGATTTGAACTGGGTTCGATTTAATCGAACTGCCAATAGCACGGTCTTCCCGCGCCCCCACCACATTCCCAACCTAGCTATTCATAGACCGTTTCAATCCCAGGGCTTTGATGAAATCGGGTACCAGAATCGTCTGCTCCCGGTCCGGTCCTGTAGAGATCATTCCAACTCGCGCTCCAGTCTCCTTTTCAACAAAGGAGAGATAGTCGCGCGCCGCCTTGGGCAATTCTTCCACCGTCTTCATCTGTTGCGTCGGTGTAGCCCAGCCCGGCATGTTCCGGTAAATGCATTCGATCTTCTCGTAGCCCGATGCCTGCGCCGGTATCTCTTCGGTTTCCTTGCCGTCCACCTTGTAAGCCACGCAAACCGGGATCTCCTTCAAATGGTCCAGCACGTCCAGTTTGGTAACCACCAGCCAAGAGATTCCGTTAATCATGCCAGCGTAGCGGAGAAGAGGCAAATCGAGCCAGCCCGTGCGGCGCGGCCTTCCCGTGACCGCTCCAAACTCATTTCCACGTTTGCGGAGATCTTCTCCTTCAGCGCCCAGCAGTTCTGTGGGGAATGGCCCGCCTCCCACGCGCGTGCAGTAAGCCTTGGTGATGCCGATGACCGTGTCAATCGATGTTGGAGGCACGCCAGTCCCGGTTACCGCTCCCCCGGAAGTTGAACTCGAAGAGGTCACGAACGGGTACGTGCCGTGATCGATGTCGAGCATCGTTCCCTGCGCGCCTTCAAACACGATCGACTTGCCTTGCGCCAACGACTGGTTCAGAAAAAGCGTGGTATCACGCGCGAATGGCCTGATCTTTTCCGCCGCGGCCGCATACTCCTTGAACATCTTGTCGGCGTCGAGCGGGTCAGAATTGAAGAGCGCGTGCGCGATCATGTTCTTTTCGCGGCAGGCATTCTCGATATGTGTGCGGAGCAATTCGGTGTCGAGCAGGTCGGCAACGCGCAGCCCGCGGCGTCCCATCTTGTCTTCGTAAGTCGGACCGATTCCCCGGGAAGTCGTTCCAATCTTCACCCGGCCGGGAGCATTTTCAGACCCGAGCTCCATCATGCGGTGGTAGGGCAGGATGACCTGCGCGCGTTCCGAAATAAAGAGATTGCCTTCGACTTTTACGCCGGCATTGCGTAGAGAAGCCACCTCATTCAGGAAGGCAAGAGGGTCGAGGACGACGCCGTTGCCGATCACGCTCGTGCACTCGGGGCGCAGAATGCCGCCCGGCACGAGCTGCAGGATGAACTTCTTGCCGTTAATGATGACGGTGTGTCCGGCATTGTGTCCGCCGGCATAGCGGGCCACGATTTCGAAGGTTTGAGTGAGCACGTCGACGATCTTGCCTTTGCCTTCGTCGCCCCATTGTGCTCCCACGATTACGGCAGTTCTGCCTCGGGTCACTTCAATCTCCATTTAGAATCGCGGCGGTCTGCCGCCCCGCAGCTTACCCCACACAATCCAAAATCATAATGAGTGGGGACGCCCCGGGTCGCACACACTGGTTACGCCGCGTAGAAAATGAAGATGAACTGGAAGACTGATGAACGCCGGCGGAGCTTGATGTGTACGTACTAGGATACCGAATCGGGCATTTGTTTACCACATCCCCTTGTCCACCGGAGGTCGAGCCTTCATCACCGGCGGCCTTCGATTTGAGACAACCAAGCTTGCTAGGCGGCAAGGGAGGTAACACGTGACTGTCTAGCTTCCGTTGCGAATCCTGCACAGAAACTTTTTCAGAACTCTGGTGTTTAGCGCATCTTATTAGGAAAGTGTGCCAGGAAATTCCGACAATCCAATCGTGCTAAGCTGAGCATTGCCTACTCAACCCTTAGCCCAGACCTTGTTACGGAGACAACTATGTTGCTGCGCAACCGCTTCCTCTTGCTCTGCCTCCTCTCCAGCCTTGTAAGTATTCTGGGCTGCGGGTCCTCCACTACGGCCAAACCGAATCCTCAAGGCTTTACCAATAGCAATTTAACCGGGACCTATGTTTTCTCTACGTCGGGCGCGGATTCCAGCAACAACTTCATCACAACGGCCGGGGCTTTCGTCGCAGATGGAAAAGGAGGCGTTTCGGGCGGCACGATGGACGTTGCTGACTCCGGCGGCATACAGCCTGTTGCCCAGCCCATTACCTCAGGTTCCTACAGTGTGGGCAGCGACGGCCGCGGAACGGTGCAGCTCGACGAGTTCCGTCGGCAACTTTCGTGTACGCGTTTGTGCTCACGTCGGGCGGCTCCGTGAGTGCTCACGGACTGATCTCGGAATTTGACGGCAACGGCACAGGCAGCGGGACTCTCGACCTCCAGACTCCTGTGACCAGCATCTCTCAACTCGCAGGTTCGTACGCCTTTAACCTTTCGGGCGTCGACACCAGCGTCAATCCTTTTGCCGCAGACGGGTCGTTCACCCTCGATAGCAACGGGAATATCACTGCCGGAGTGGAAGATCTGAATGATGCAGGCCTTCCTTACGGCGGCCAGACGTTGAGTACTGCTACGGCGACTCTCGGTTCCGGCACCGCGCCCGGATCGATCTCGATCACATCCACCAGCTTCGCCCTGACCTATGACTTCTATCCGATCGATGCGACGCATCTGAAATTCATTGAAACAGACTTTACGGAGTTTCTGGCCGGCGACGCTTTTAGTCAGACTGGAGCGACAATTCCCAACGGGAATATGGTGTTCACAATGGTCGGCGGTACCGGGCGACCGGTCCCATCGCTGCGGGAGGCTTGATGACCTCAGACGGCACGGGTAACTTCCCCAGCGGCCTCGAGGACTTGAATGAGGGTGGAACCGTTTCCTCGGGACAAATTCCATTTAGCGGCATCGGCACCTCGGGCGGTTCGGTCGGCGGCCGGGTGATTGTGAATCTCAGCGGTTTCATTCCGGCGACCTCAGTGGGTTATCTATCCTTCCAGCGGCGGCCTGTTAATGTTGGAAATAGATCCCAATAACGTCACGCAAGGGTATCGGGTATGCCCAGTCAGCGACCGCATTCTCACTGGTACCTCAACCGGATACGGCCTGAACCTTTCCGGATTCGACCTCGGCGGCGGATATTCGGTCGACGATATTGCCCAAGTCGATGCAACCACCGCTACCTCTAACAATCTGACAGGCGTGTTAGATGAAAACGACCAGGGCAGCCTGATTCCGGGCTTGCGATTGACCGGGACCTACACGCCGGATTCGCCTGCCACCGGGCGCGGATCCATTTCGGTGCCCACGCTCGGGACTCCACTGGGCGGGTTGAGCCTGGAGTATTACGTAGTGGACAGCTCAACTGCTCTGCTTGATCGAAGGCGACACAAACAGGTATCGGCGGGAATGTTCGAAATGCAGGGCTCGCCAACTCCGGGCGCGCTCCGCTCTCGGCTCATGTTCGTGCACCCCAAAGCTTCGGCGCGGCGGCAATCGAAGCTGCGGCATAAGTAAGGCTCGTAAATTTACTTAACCGAGGGCGTGACTCTTTACAAAGTCGCGCCTTTCTTTTTTGGGGTCACCCGAACCACAAATGCAAGACGTCTGCCCAATGTCACAGGTAGCTGGCGCTCTTACTAGGAAGGCATGAACGCGCTTGTCTTAGGGTGTCTTGTACGAGGGGGCAGATTGGATGGGTCTAAGGAGAGCTGGACCTTACCGTACTTCGCGGACGACCAGAATCATTCCCGGACGCAGCGTAGCAACGTTCCGGTTGTCGTGCTGTAGCGCCGTCACTGTGGTGTTGTAGGAGGTCGCAATCGAATACAAAGTTTCGCCGGCCTTCACCTTGTGACGAACCACCGGACTGGCCGATGCCGTTTGCGTTGTCGCACGATGCTGGGAACTGGGCGGCATCTTGGTAGCTGAGCGGTGCGACGATGAAGACGACCGTTTGGAAGCCGTGTGTGTCTCGCCCGTGGCGTTCGGTGCAGCCGTCACCGGCAAGTGCACGAGCAGAATCTTTCTACCTGCCAGACTTTCGCCCTTGAGGCGGTTCCAGCTGCGAATCATCTTTGCTGAGACCCCAAAATTTTCAGCCACCGACTCGACCGTATCACCCTTGCGAATCTTGTAGCGCGTGATCGCACGCGAATAAGTGCTGGTATCGCTCTGCTTGCCCGGCGCAATCGGAATAATCAAGCGGCTGTCGGGAGAGAGTTCATCCTCATCCAGGCTATTGGCCAGTGCAATCGACTTGGGCGCCGTGTGATAGGTCCGCGCAATCGAGGCGAGAGTCTCACCGGGCAGCACCTTGTGATATCGCCACCAGACCCGCTTGTCGACCGGGATCGATGCCACGGCAGTCTGGAAACGATCGACGCTGCCAGCGGGCAGATGCAGCTCAAATTGTTGATCCTTTGGAGTCGTCAATCGCAGCAGGCTGGGATTAAGTTCCTGCAAATCGGCGGCGGACGCGTCCACGCACTCCGCGACGAGGCGCAGATCGATCGGATAGCTGATCTTCACCGCATCGTACGGAATCGGCTTATCCTTCACCACCGAGCTGAGCCCGTATTGATCCGGATTCTTCGCCATGATGGTGACGGCGACAATGATGGGAACGTAATTCCGAGTTTCCTTGGGCAGAACATTGCGCCGGTAGAGCTCCCAAAAATCGGCATAGCCCGTTCGCTTCACCGCGCTCTGCACGGTTCCCGGACCCGAGTTATACGCGGCCATCGCGAGGTACCAGTCACCGAACTCGTTGTAGAGATCTTTCAGGTGATGAGCGGCAGCGCGAGTCGCCTTCTCGGGATCCTGGCGGTCATCGAGCCACCAGCTGCGCTCCAAGCCGTATCCCTTGGCGCGGCTGCCCATGAACTGCCACATGCCGCGAGCGCCCGCCCGCGAAACTGCCAGCGGATGGAAGCCGGATTCGGCCTGCGCAAGGTAAATCAGATCCTGCGGCACGCCTTCTTCTTTCAGGGTGCGGCGGATCATGTCTTCGTACCGCCCGGAGCGGGCGAGCGCGTGCTCAATCGTGCCGCGACCTCGGTTCGAGAAATAGTTGATATAGCCGGCGACCTGGTCGGTCATCATCAACGGAAGGTCGGAATGCGTCACTTTGATTTCGGCTTCCGCCTTGGCCTTTACGTTTTGATCAACGGCGGGAGTTAATTCATTCGCCTCGTCGATCGGCGCCGGTTCTGACTTCTGCTCAGCGAACCCATCGCCCTGCTGAAGGGCTGCGAGTTCAAGATTGTTGACGCCGTCCAGAATGCGGTTCAGCTCGGTTTCGAGGCGGTTATCAGACTGAAGATCGAAGCCGCTGCCCAGCAACTGGTTGAAGGCCGAATCAAAATTTTGCTTGGCGGCTTCAAGGTGCCCGTCGCGATAGTTATCCTCGCCGGCTTTGTATTCCTTTTCGACCCGAGCGATCAGGTCGCCAACTGGATCGACGGCCAACGCTTTTGCTGCCTGCGCCTTGGCATTTGTATCCGAAGTTGTGGCTGCTTGTTGCTGAGAACTTCCGGAAGGAGTCGCGCTCGCTACGAGTGCCGGAGCCTGTGCTTTCGCCGGCGGCGAAAAGGACTGCTTCTGTGGATGCTGGCAGGCGAGGGTCGCCGCTAAGCCCGCGAGCACAACGATCGCCGGATACCGGTGAGAAACCCTCATAGATTCAGATAGATACCGAATGAGCCTTGGCCAGAAACCCCTGTCAGCCAGCCAATCTCACTTGTCAGATGGTAATATCGCAAAAATCGTTGCGTCAACGCTACGGGAGACACGTGTACCACGTTACTTTGGGAACCGGGTAGGGATATTACCACGACCCCAAAGGGACGACGCCCATCAGAAGGGCATTGCGACTTGAAGGCCACGCCATCGATGGCATGGCCGAAACCCGCTACTGGGCGGCTTCGAGCAGCCCCTGCTCCGCCTTTTCCTGGCACTCTATACAATGGCGCGTCCATGGGACCGCCTCGAGCCGTTTTGCATTGATCTCTTTGCCGCAGGAAACGCACTCGCCAAAGCTGCCTTCCCGGATACGGGCGAGGGCCCCTTCCACCATGTTGAGCAATTGGCGGTCATTATTGCTCTGGCTGAACAGGAACTCTTTTGTATAGGAACTGGCGGCCCGATCCGCGACGTCCTGGGTAGCCTCTTCGTCCGCGGCGCGCCCGTCTTTCTGGTTGCGGGTCACCATCTGCCGCAACTCCTGCTGCCGCGTCTCCAACCGTTTTTTAAAACTTTCGAGCTTCTTCTTATCCATAATTGCGCCTGCCGTGAGCCACCGTCACAGCAGCTCCATCCCACTCAAGGTCAAACAAATATGGTAAGCGCGTATGGGAACAGCGTCAACTCGGGGAAGAGGGGCACATTGGCTCAAATCAATTTACAACGGCTCTTGAACGTCCGCCCACTCTTCAGGCAATACGCCGAACTCCCACTCAGCCTGATGGAGCGCGTCGTGGAGAGTCTCATGCCACGTATCGGTTCCCAAATTGTTGTCGCAGATGTGCATTAAGTAATACCCCGCGTCATCGCCATATTTTGTAATGGCCAGCGATATGACGGGAGGGAGAGGTCTCACGCCATTGCTATCAGAAAGAATGTGCTTGGTGCGGCCGGGGTTTAGGTGGTGCTCCTTTAGCGCAACCCTCTTAATCGCTACGATCCCCATGCGAGCCATGCTCTCACGGCAGCAAGTTTATGCAACACTGATTTCTCCTCCGCTAGTGCCCCGCTTCGCTGAGTGCAGGCGCCGGATAGTCAGGTAGTTCGAGCTTGCTCGACTGCGTCCGCTTCACCTGCAGTTCGTCGAACAAAAAAGCCGGGCTTGCGATGGTAAACGGCGCCGACTCCAGATGATTCTCCATGAAAGGAGTCGTTCCAACCGCAATGAGATCGCCGCGCAGCGAACGCACGTCGAGATCCCCGAACACAGCTCCGCGAACCAGTTCCTCATGCCCGTCTTTTGTGTACACCCGGTAGATCAGACGCGGTTCGAGCTTTGGGCCCATCGTTTCAACGTATAAACCGTACGGAAGGCCGCGTTGCTGCGCGAGCTCAATCAGTTTCTTCTTGAGTTCGGCTTCAGGGCGCGGATCGGTTGACTGAAGGATGAGATTGCCCGGACAAGGCTCCGGACCGCTTGTCGCCGCCGCCCGCCCGTGTCCATTCGAAACCAGGAAATCGCGAATCGGCCCGCGCCCAATCAGGTACGACACTAGCTGTCCCTTTTCGATGAGCGAGACTCGTTGCGCCTTCACGCCTTCATCGTCGAGTTCATATTTGCCGAAAAGAGGCTGACTCCCGAGTGACGAGATCGTCGGATCGTCAAACAGATTGATGAATTCCGGCAGAACGCGAGTCTTGTAGCTGCTGGACCATCGCCCCGTCGTGCGGGCGTTGGCTCCAACCTGCGGCTTTTTTCCCAGAATGTTGGGTTCGACCAGTTCGGTCACGACCGAGGTGGCAGCGTCATTTGAGAAAAGGACGGGGCCGCGATATTCCTCCTCGATCACCGGCGCATCGCGCAGCGCCTTCAATGTGTCCAGAATGTGCGCCGTGGTCTTTAAGAACTGCTCGCGCGTGGGAAGAGTCGCAAGGCTGTTGGCTTCCTCCGAATGAGAGCGCTGAACCAGCATGCCGTCCGCAGCCTGGGTTGACCCGGAAATGCTGACTGAAAAATTGACGCTCCCCGAACGTGCGACCGTTCCTTCGGAATTCACAAAATAACGATTCTCGGCTTTGAAGCGCAGTCCCGATTCAAAGTGCTCAATCTTGGAGTCAGAACGATATTGACCCGAGGATTCTTCAAGCAGTTGAAGCCAGGGCTCGAACCCTGTTTCGGGCAGATGCGCGAGAGGTTCAATGGATTGAACCGGCGTTGTGCGGGCGAAATCATCAACCGGTTCATCCACTTTCAATTGCTTCAGCGCGGCCTGCTTGGCTGATAGAGCTTCACCCGCCGCTTTGTACGCGCGATCGGTTGCCAGCCACACGCGGTGCCGGATGGCATAAAGATCGTTGTCGAGCGGAACCAGGTCAAGTGCACCTTCGCCCGCTCCAAAATAGCTGTCCTGCTTGTAATCTCCAATGCGAACGACCACGCGAAGGAAGCGCCCTCTCCCTCGCTGTTGCGTGCGCAACGCTCCGAAAACTGCACTGGCGTCGTAGGCGTCGAGTTCGGTGACGCGATACTCGATGTAGTACGGCGCGGCCACATTGTCCATTTTCAGCTTGGCCTTCGAGCGCTCCATCTCTTCCTGGAGTGCGCGGAGTACAACGTCGTCGCTGGACGCAGCAAATGCCAGGGTGCCCAACGCGGCCAGCGTCAACACACAAATTGCCGTGGCGACAACCAGTTTTTGCAGGCGAGAGGCGATCGTCCGCTTAATCGTCATCGCGCACCTCCCTTTTCATTTTCACTCGCACCCGGTGGAGGCGGAAGAATCGGAGGCCGCGTGTCCCCGTATTTCCGTTTCTGCACCTCGATGTCTGAGAACAAGATCATCGGAGCGGCAGCCGAGACCGGCACGCTGCCCGATTCCGCTCCGCAGATACCGTTGAAGACGCTGGTCGTGTCGCCGGTCGCTTCGATCTCGTTGAGGACTGTCAGCGGCGTGCCGACAATATCGACACCGCGCACCAGTTCATCGGGACGTCCGTCTGCATACACACGCCACACCATCACTGGCAACACTTGAAAGGCTTGCGGAAGGTCACGCGTGGTCAGAGTGAACCCTCCCTGAATGTCTTCGAAGTACAGTCCGTAGGGCTTCCCCTGCTTCTTGATCTCATCGACGAAGCGCGAGCGCAATTGGGCATCCGGCACCGCTTTCGACGAGGTGACAATCAGATTGCCCTGCCGGCCCACCGGCATTTTCCCGGCCTGCCCGCGCCCGTGGCCGTTCGAGTCGTCAAAGTTTTTTACTGGCATGCGCCCCATCAGGAAGTTCTTGAGCACGCCATCCTTGACCACTTCGACTCGCGACGCCGGCATCCCTTCATCGTCGTAACGGTAATAACCGGAAAGTTCGGTGCCGCCGAGCATACGCATGGTGGGATCGTCGGCTACGCTCAAAAAATCAGGCAGAATTTTCTCGTTCACCTTCTTGGTGAATGTCTGGCCTTCCTCGCGGCCTCGCTGGCGCTGTCCTTCAATGCGATGCCCCAACACTTCATGAAAGAAAACTGCTGCTGCGCGTCCGGAAAGAAGAGCCGGTCCGCTGTATGGTTCCGCCAGGGGAGCCACGCGTAGCGCCTTCAAGTCATCCGCAATCTTTTTTACGGTCGCGTCAATCTCGGCTTGCGATGGGAGCTTCGAGGCATCGGAATATTGAAAAGTTTCTACCCGCTCGAGTTGCATGCCGTCGTCGGCCAGCACCTCGCCTTGAATCATGACGCGGAAAATTGCGTCGGTCGTGACCACCTTCGTGCCTTCGGTCGAAACGAGGTAGGTCTTGTCCTTGCCGCCATACAGATAGACCAGAGACTCTTGTATCTCGTAGCGCCGGAAGGCAGCCGAATAGCGGCGCGCCAGGTCTTCCCATACCTTCTGGTCGGGCAAGCTCACAGACGGCGATTTCTCGATGTAAGAAGATGGCTTTTCGACCGAGAAGTCGGCTGATTCGTCCTCGTCCTTGGCGCGAACCGCGGTCTTCGTCTTGACGTTGGTGAAAGCCTTGCTCGCCTTGCGATACTCCTCGTAGGTCAAGCGCCAGAGCGTCCGCGCGATTGCATCCGGATCATCTTTTACCGGCAAGTTGCCGCTCGTAATGCCCGAGCTCCGCTCGCTGCCATGCGTGTTATCGAGAGAGGGCTTGCCGATCCTCATGCTGATGTCGGCGACGCGCCGGTGATCTTGCACCGCAGTGAGAACGCCGCCCTGTGCGCCCATCACCACCAATGTTTCCCCATCCGTGACGGTATAGCTGGTGAAGTAAGGGGCAGGATCGAGCTTTCCGAGTTCAGTTTGCCCGCGCCGCAGCTCCTTTTCCATGGTGTCGAGGAGGACTGCGTCGGAAGAGTCGGTCTTGAGGGCGCTCGCTTGCGCCTTTTGATCCTTCTTGGCGGAGCCCTTCCGTGTGGCAGTTCTGGCGTTTAAAGTTCCAGGCCCAAGGATGAAAACAAAGACGAAAAAGGGCAGAAAAAGGGCAGCGGCTGCTTTGGCAAGTCTCATAAGTTGTTCGTGCGGGGATAAACGCGAGTGTACAGGACTGCAGCCAACAAAAAAAGCGGCCCCTTTTGGGGCCACCCTTTTCAAAGAGGCTAATTGGCGGGAATCAGAGGAAACTTAATTTGGCGCCGTTCCCGGGGAGAAACGACTGGATGAGAAGTCGAGAGTGAAGTGAGTCAAGGTTACGGCCTCTTCATTACATCTGGATTCAGCATTTGCGGAACCAAAATGGTAAATGCCCGATGAATGAATTCCCTTCGTTGGAAAATGTTGCAAACAAAACGCTTAGCGGTGCGTAACCGGCGGTTAGGCGCCCAGCCGGACCCCCCTAAGGAAGGGCAAAAATGCAGAAACCTGCACACTGGCTGAAAGTGCCCATGTCGGTGATTTACTGTAGGCGCATTTTCGGGTTGGGCGATTTTCAGGGTGAAGGTTCACAGATCGCTATGCCGGCACCGCACGCATGCTCATATCCGCGGTAGCAAACGAGTGAGTCAGGCCGCCCACGGAAATGAAGTCGACTCCCGTCTCGGCATAAGCGCGCACATTCTCGAGAGTGATGCCGCCCGCGCATTCCAGCGGGATGCGCCGTCCCTGAAGCGAACAGATCTCAACCGCCTTGCGCACAACTTCGACGCTCGCGTTATCGAGCAAAATCGCTTCGGCGCCCTGTTCCAATACCTGTTGTAATTCTTCGAGCGAACGCACTTCGATCTCGATCGGTTGATTGCCGCGCCGGTTATGAATGGCACGCTGCAATGCAGGTACCAAACCACCCGCCAGGGCGATGTGGTTGTGCTTGATCAACACTCCATCCGAAAGATCGAGTCGGTGGTTCTGCCCGCCGCCGCAGCGGACCGCATACTTGTCGATGACGCGCAATCCCGGCGCTGTTTTCCGAGTATCGAGGATGCGCACTCGCGTGCCTGAGACCGCGTCCACAAACTTGCGCGTGGTGGTCGCAATCCCGGCCATCCGCTGCAGAAAATTCAGGATGACGCGTTCGCACGACAGAATCACGCGCGCGTTGTGGCGAATCACCGCGACCGGTTGCCCGGCATGCACGCGCACGCCGTCAAAAATGGACGGATGGCTCGTTACTTCATAATGCGAGGTCACAGCTCCATCGAGCGCGGCATACGCGTCGAGAATCCGCGGAATACATCCCAAGCCCGCGACAATGCACTCCTGCTTCGCGATGATGGTGGCTGCGGCCCGCTGGTTGGGATCAATGCAGGCATAGCTGGTCGCATCGCGCGTGGCCTTGTCTTCGTTCAGCGCGTTCTCGATGATCGCCGTAATCCGTCGTGAATTCCAGTCCATAAAAAAGCAGTGGCCTGTGGTCAGTGGATAGTTTTCTTCTCGTCCAACAGGATCAAATTATTTACGATGTCATCCTGAGCGGAGCAACGTCGTCCGCGAAGCGGATGGCGTTGTGCAGTCGAAGGATCCCTACACCCCGAAGCCTTATCTCGCACGCCCGGTCACTCTAACTCTTTTAACTGCGCCAACGTTTTCTCGCGCAGCACTTTTAACTCTTCCGCTCGCGCCTTCAATCCCTCGACAACCTTTGCCGGCGCTTTGGCCAAAAACTGCTCGTTCGATAACTGCCTCTGTCCGTTTGCAGTTTCTTTCTCTATTTTCTCAAGTTCCTTTTTTAGGCGCTCGCGTTCCGCTGCCACATCAATCCTTTTCTCATAAACGACGTGCACGTCGAATCGCGCCGTACTGCGAGCGCCAGCCGCCTTCGATAGCGATCCATCGACGAACATGACCTTCTCCACGCCCGCGGAGCGGTCGGCCAGCACCGCTCCCAGATTTTGTTCCAACATTTTCCGGACCTCGGGCTCAGGCGCGAAAATCTCGATCGGCACTTTGACCTTTGGCTCAACTTTCAACTCGGCCCGCAGGGTCCGCACGCTCACAATCAGATCCTGCAGAATCGCCATTTCCGTTTCGGCTGCCAAATCCACCTGGCGATCATCGGCTGCCGGATACGCCGCGAGCGCAATCGACTTGAGCGGCGGCTGGCCGGCATACATGGCGTGCCAGATTTCTTCGGTAATAAACGGCATCACCGGATGCAGCAACCGCAATGCCGAATCAAACAGATTCACCAGGTTCGCACAAGCCGTCCGCGCCGTTTCCGCATCCGCGCTTTCCGCGAGCCGCGCTTTTACCAGCTCAATATACCAATCGCAGAACTCTCCCCAAAAGAAGTCATAGATTCGGTTCGCCGCCTCGTGGAACCGGTACGTTTCAATCGACTCGTTCACGTCCCGCGTGGCCCGATTGAACCGCGAAAGAATCCACCGATCCTCCAAAGTCGTGACCGTGAACCCAGCCACCCCCGCGTTTGCGGAGAGGCGAGCGCTCTGCCCGTCAAGAACAGCCGCAGCGGGCCGCATGTCGGGCGCGATCCGGTCCACATTCATAAACATGAACCGCGCCGCATTCCAGATCTTATTGGCGAACGCCCGATACCCATCCGTCCGGCTCTCACTGAACGCAATATCTGTTCCCGGAGCCGCCATCGCCGCCAGCGTAAAGCGAGTAGCGTCGGTTCCAAATCGTTCGATGATGTCCAGCGGATCGAGCACGTTCCCCTTCGTCTTCGACATCTTCTGCCGCTCGGCATCCCGCACCAGCGCGTGAATGTAGACGTTACGAAACGGGACGCTGTCGTCTTTCTTGTCTCCCCATCCGCTAGCCTTCTTGATCGCCGGATCCTGATGATGCCCTTCCATGAAGTGGCAGCCAAACATGATCATGCGCGCCACCCAGAAGAACAGAATCTCGTACGCCGTAATCAGAAGCGTAGTCGGATAAAACACTTCCAGATCCCGGGTCTTCTCCGGCCAACCCAGCGTCGTGAAAGGCAGCAGCCCCGAAGAAAACCACGTGTCGAGCACGTCCGTATCCTGCTCAAGCTCCGCGCCGCCGCATTTCGGGCACGACGTCGGGGTCTCGCGCGCGACAATCACTTCGCCGCAATCTTTCTCCTGGCCACCCCGGCAGTGCCACACCGGAATCCGGTGTCCCCACCACAATTGGCGCGAGATCGTCCAATCGTGGATGTTGTACATCCAGTTCAAATAAATCTGCTTGTAGTTTTCCGGAGTGATCGTGATCTCGCCCGACTCGACTGCCGCAATCGCCTTCTTCGCCAGCGGCTCAATCTTCACGAACCACTGCTCGGAAAGCCGCGGCTCAACCACGGTCCCGCAGCGGTCGCACTTCCCCAAAGGCACCGTGTAGTCTTTCTCGGCGACCAGGAAGCCCTGTTCCTTCAAATCCGCTAGCACGGCCGCGCGCGCCTCGTACCGATCCAGTCCTTTATAAGGACCGGCATTCTCATTCATGCGCGCGTGCAGATCCATGATGTCGATCTGCGGAAGGTTGTGCCGTTTGCCGGCTTCAAAATCGTTCGGATCGTGCGCCGGGGTAATCTTCACCGCGCCCGTACCGAACTCCGGCTTCGCAATCTCATCAAGGATGATCGGAATCTCCCGCTTCATCAGCGGCAGCAAAACTCTCTTCCCATGCAGATGCGTGTAGCGTTCGTCGGCAGCATTCACCGCCACAGCAGTATCGCCAAGCATCGTCTCGGGCCGAGTCGTCGCCACCGTGATGAACTCGTTCGTGCCAATCACCGGATACCGAATCTCCCAAAGCTTCCCCGCAACCTCTTCGTGCTTTACTTCGAGGTCCGAAATCGCCGTCTCGCAGCGCGGGCACCAGTTCACGATGTACTTCCCGCGATAGATCAGTCCTTCTTCATACAACCGGACAAACACCTCGCGCACCGCGCGCGACAGGTTTTCGTCCATCGTGAAATATTCGCGCTCCCAATCGACCGACGCGCCCAGGCGCTTCATCTGGTCGAGAATCGCGCCCCCGTACTCGCGCTTCCATTCCCACACGCGCTCTACAAACTTTTCGCGACCCATGTCGCGGCGCTTCTTGCCTTCTTTCGCCAGTTGACGCTCAACCATCATCTGCGTTGCGATGCCCGCGTGATCCGTGCCCGGCAGCCAGAGAGTGATGAACCCGCGCATGCGATGCCAGCGCACGAGGATATCCATCTGCGTCTGGTTGAGCATGTGCCCCATGTGCAGACGCCCCGTTACATTGGGAGGAGGGAGCAGCAACGTGAAGACCGGCCGCGTGTCGCCGGGGGCCGGCGTTTCCACGTGAAACAGTTTTTCGTTGACCCAATACTCGGCCCAGCGCTTTTCAATCGCGCCCGGTTCGTAAGCTTTTGGCAGTTCGTGCGGCATCTTGTGTGTAGCTCCAGCCTCGCGTAGCGACAGCCGCCTGGTCCTCACGTAAGGACGGCTGCTCTCGGCCATCCAGGTCGAGCGAAGCCCGGCAGATCATCCGGCGGAAGATGGAATCCTTGATCTTACAGGCGCAAGAAAAGAAGGGTCAAACCTGCAGTGGGGTGAGACCAAAAGTGTTTCGCTGCCCTACTTCTTTCGCATTATTGATTTATGAGCCCGCCTCCTTATAATCGCCGCACGTTAATGGCAGGTTTCAAGAAAAGTCTGGGGAAGAGACCCTGATCGCAAAACGCACATTGGTTAGAAGAGCACTGGCCGCGGCACTCACGTTCGCCCTGCTGTGGATATTTTCCTGCAGCGCGCTTTACGCGATTATGCGGCGACCGCCGGAAACATTTGCGCGGTTTATGGCGAAAATTCCGGGCCCTGTCGCATTTCTCGTTCTTCCGTTTGAGACGCTATGGATGCAGGCCCGGGCCGGCCATTTGCATGTGGGCGATCCTGCGCCAGACTTCGACCTGATGAGACTCGACAAGAGCGCCACGGTGCGGCTATCGAGTTTGACCGCGCAAGGGAGTCCAGTCGTCCTGATCTTTGGCAGTTACACCTGACCCCCCTTCCGGCGGGAGGTGCCCGCTCTCAACAAACTCTACGAGCAATACGGGAACAAGGTCACCTTCCTGGTTGTGTATATCACCGAAGCGCATCCGAGCGATGTCTGGCAGATGCAGAGCAATATCAAAGACAAAGTAGTGTTTGCCAGCCCCAAAGACGAAGAAGAACGCGCCATGGTCGCGGGAGCGTGTGTCCGCAAACTCGGCATCCAGATTCCCGCGTTGATCGACGCATTCGGCAACTCGACCGAACAGGCCTACACGGGCTGGCCCGATCGCCTGTACCTGATCGATGCCCGGGGGCGTATCGCCTATAAGGCGAAACCGGGTCCCTTCGGTTTCAAGTCAGAGGAATTACGCTCAGCCCTTGACAGGTTGACAAATTAACCCGGGTTCCGAGGGTTTGCACGTTAGATGAGGTGACAGACGTAAATGTGGGGTACGTTCCGTCTGTCCTCTCATTTCCCCCCACATTTTCTATCCCGGGGTGAAACAGCTATGCCGTCAGGCTAGCCCGACGTTGTAGGCACGTCGGGCGTCAGAAACAAGCTCGCGGCACAAAGCGCGAGAATCCCCGCAAAGAGATAGGTAATCGACCGTGAGCCGATCGTTGGGATGAGCGTAAAAGTCGTGAATAGAGTTCCAAACACATTGCCGATCGTGGAAACTCCGTAGACCAGGCCCGCCACTCGGCCAGTCTGGCTCGTCGAACGAATCAGAAGTCTCACGGCCACGGGCGATAGAGTACCGAGTAGCGACAATGGAAACAGCAGCAACACGCTTGAGGCGAGTAGAACGCCCAAGGGACCGTCCCCAACTGAACGAAGAATTGAGGAGATCACGCGGTCGGCATTCAAAGGGATCAAGGCTAAGTAAACCGCGGCCGCGGCAATGCTGACGGCAATTACTCGCGGTGAGGGATACTTGTCAACGATGGCACCACCGACAAGATAGCCGATGGTAAGCGCGACCAGCACCGTCGAGATCAATCCAGCCCAACTGCCGATCCCGCCCCCAAAATAGGGAAACAAATAGCGGCTGCCGAGCATCTCGAAGCCCATGAGCACGCCCCCGACAAGAAAAGCGTTCACATAGATCAAGAAGGACGCAGTGCGTCCAGCTAATGAGTCGCAGGTTCTCCCAGAAATCCCCATTTTTGGTTGTGCCGCGCTATCGCTTTTAGTGACTCGACGGGCGCGAAATCATCGGTCAAAATCTTGGCGTTGTCGTCGATTCGCATTGAAATCCCGTTTTGGTTAACCGCGTCAAGAGACGCTCCGGCCATCTGCAGCAGAGATCGATGTGGCAGCATTTGTCGGAGATCATAACGCAGTTCGTAGGCAGACTGACGTTTGTAGGCCATAAGGGAAAGATCGGAACTGCTAAAGCTCTTCCCGTCATAGGCTATAGCAACGATGCTGCCTCCCCTGGCAACGCGCGGGACATCGTATAGCTCGGTCTGCGGAAAAACTGCGTACACTGTCTTCACGGCTGAGTCAAAAAGTATCGTCGTTGGATCAATATTCTGAGCTATCACCCCTCCTGGCGCGAGGCGGCTCTTAACAATTTGATAGAACTCCTTGGTCAGCAAGTGAAAGGGCACGAAGGGCCCGCGATAAGCATCAATCAGGATTACATCGTAGCGGTCCTTGGAGTCCGTGAGAAACATTCTTCCATCGCGGACAATCACGCGGAAGTTCGGCTCGTCCTTGATTCCAAAATACTTGTGTGACAAATCGACTACAGCCGGATCGAGTTCGACGGTGGTGATTCGGACATTTGGCAGGAAACGATGCAGGTACCACGCTGTTCGGCCGCCACCCGTCCCGATTTCGAGAATCGAGTCGATCTTATTCGGATAGATCAAACTCACCGTCAAGAATTGCGTATATGGTTCCGGCAGTTCACGATCGTCAGCCGTGTTGTACCGGCTCTCCTCATAGAGGCGCTGGTTATGGCCAAACGTCATGCTGAAGTAAGTACCCATGCGATACACATAAATGTTGTTGTAGAGAGATTCCCGCGACTCTACCAGAATCGAGTCATTGCGCTGCTTGGAAGAGATGGTCTTCTCGGTTTCAGCGGGATTATTCTTGCAGCCTGCCAGTAGGCCGAGAACGGCGATGAATGATAATAAAGAACGCCGAGGCGGCTTATGGTTTCTCAGCGGCGACCCGCTTTCGTAGTGCTTGACCATGGCGCTCTGCGTACCGCAGGGAATTGATATCGATCACGAGCCAGTGATTCTCATCTCTGGCCCTATCGTCGCTGTCCAGGCTTTATAGAGCATGCCGCCGGCAACCCATCCACTGAGACTGGGTAGCATGTTGACATCTTGCGCTTGGGTTTTTATGGCGACCAAACAGTATCAGGAGAACAAGAGCGAGACCCCCTCGCTTGACCTTTAAGCCGGGTCCTCCTTTTCACTTTAAAAACGGCATGATTGTACTCCCATTTCCCTTGCCCAGCATGAAACCCGCGAAACCCGGGGACAGACGGGGGGGGAAACCCAGATTGTCCAATGCGTTCTCAACGCCAGCGACGCATTGATGCACGACTGAAGCCATCTCAGGGCAATTCGGCTGCGCGGAAACCGACATACCGGGAAGACGTGATTGTTGGTCCCTTACTTCGCCGCGGCCAGAAGCGCTTCGGCTATGAGCACTTTCGTCTGCTCATCCATCGCCGGAGTGTCACCCTGTAAGCCCGCGCGGTTCGCCAGTCGTGGGTCCTTGATGCCGATGTACACCGCGTTGTATGCCGTGTCTCCAAGATTCTCAACCTTGTGCTTGAAGGGTGGAAACCATCGCGGATCTCCCGGCTGGGCGAACACATCTTTTGTTTTGCCGTTTTCATCCGTGAAGCGGAGGTGCCCGGCGGTGAGCACCACGACGACGCCTCCAGGATGCGCGTGCAGGCTGGACTTTTCATGCGGTCCGTAATGGACATTCACAACCTGCACGTACTCATTTTCGAAAGCGAGCCGGTAGTGACTCGGTTCAACCTTGGTCGGATCTTGCGCGAACGACACGGCACAAAAAGAAAGCAACAACAACACGGCACAAAACGGGGTGCTTAAAGCGCCTTTCCGCATGCGATCGGCTCCCTGGATTTGATCTGAGTTTCGAACGAGCTTACATCGGTTGGGTGACCGTCAATGCGGGAAACGAAGCTTCGTAACCAAAGTGGTAAGAACCCGGAAAGATTTCGACCCCCAGTGCCCCTTCATTGGCTCATCGGAGCGTGCTAACTGTTCCTTGATTGCGCGAAATCCATCACAAGAAAGGCGTTCAGCGTACTGAGGGCTGAGCAGTATTGTACAGACGAAACCCCGCAAGAGGACTAGTCTAAACACGTCTCCTCTAGCATGTCCCCGCCAAACCCCGTTCGGGGTCACGGCTCCCTGCGAAAACTAGACATCTACGTCGAACGCAAGGAGTTCCTTATGATCAACAAAGCTGCCCGTCCGCCCACCAACAATAACAACAAACGCCCGCTGTCCGATGGGGACGGCAATCAGATCCACAATGAAATCCTGCTCAGCCTCCCACCCAACGAATCCGAAGCAGTGTTCCCGAAGCTGGAATTTGTCCGGTTGAATATGCATCACCTGCTGCATGAACCAGGCGACACGCTCAGGTCCGCCTATTTCTGCAATCACGGAATGATCTCCATCCTTAGCGTGATGAACGACGGAAAATCAGTGGAGGTTGGACTGGTTGGCAAGGAGGGCTTTGTAGGCCTGCCGTTGGTTGCTGGATTTCGAAGCGCCGCCAATCGAGCGATTGTGCAAATCGAAGCCACCGCTTTCCGCATGAACTCCGAAACGCTGAGTACGCTTCTTCGACAGTGTCCCGTGCTCGAGCGCAAGCTGCAACAGTTCGGGCAGATTATGGGGATGGAAGCCACTCAGATCGCAGCCTGCAACCGCCTCCATGAAGTTGATCAGCGACTGGCTCGATGGTTGTTGATGTGCTCAGATCGTGTCGGTTCCACTTCACTGCCTTTGACCCAGGAATTGCTGGGTCAGATGCTGGGAACACGCCGCTCCAGCGTAACCGTCGCTGCCGGCATTCTGAACAAGGCGGGCCTGATTCGCTACAGTCGAGGAAAAGTAGACATTATCAACGTCGCAAGGCTGCAGAAAAGTTCCTGCGAGTGCTACGAAATGATGCGAAATCAAAAGCGGCGCTGGGCTGAGGAACAAGTAGAAGTTGCGATGGCCTAGAATCCTGAAACGAGCGGAACTGCGCCGGAGAATCACTGCGCCGATCGAGCAACCCTACTCACGCGATGACACTCCAACCCTCGTGACTGACGTCTTGACGGCTTCTTCGCCATCGACCAATCGCGAGCGTTCCGGCAAACCGGGCTCCCGCCGACTCGTCGTATTTCTTTCTTTGATTGCCGTCGTCATTCTGATTGTTGCTGTGGCACTTTCCTTTTGGTGGCCCTTCCGTGAGCAGTCAATTATTCAGGAACTTCAACAGGCGGGTGATAGTCATGTACAGATCCGCGCTTTCCACGGTACGTACTTTCCATACCCCGGCGCTATCCTGGAAGGCGTCATCTTCACTCGCGACTCGAACGTCAAACCCGTTATCACCGTACAAAAGCTGACGCTCCAGGGAACTTACGCGGGCATTCTGGCCCGGCATCTTAAGAGCATTACTGCCGAAGAAATGCGCATTACCGTTCCCCCTTTTGGCACCGGTCCAGCTTTTCATACGACGCGGTCTCCCATCACGATCGGCCAGATCGTAACGCGCGACGCAATTCTGGAGTTCGCGTCGCGCAACCCCGCTGACGAGCCTCTACGATTCGACATTCACGAGGCTGATCTGCGCGATGTGGGATGGAAAGAACCCCTCACCTACAGAGTGAGTCTCCATAATCCTCTGCCGTCGGGAGAGATTTCCGCTTCTGGAAAATTCGGTGTATGGGATCAACAAGACGCTTCGCGCACTCCGGTTTCAGGCGAATATAAGTTTGAGCGCGCGGACCTGGGACGCTTGGACGGCATTGGCGGCACTCTTTCCTCCGGCGGAAAGTTCAGCGGTACGCTGGGCCATATTGATATAGCTGGTAAGACCGACGTTCCCTGATTTCAACGTGCAATCCGGTGGCAATCAGGTTGATTTGAAAACCGAGTTCAGTGCTTACGTTGACGCAATTCATGGCGATACCTTCCTCAAGCATGTCGACGCCTACTTCGAGAAAACACACGTGGTTGCTCAAGGTAGCATCGCGCGACCGGAGGGTAAGAAGAGGGTGGCCTTAATCGAGTTCAGCACTCGCAATGGCCGGATTGAAGATATATTACGGCTCTTCAGCGACCAAAAGAACGCGCCCATGGCGGGAGCGGTTACGCTCACGGCAAAGGTCACGATTCCATCCGGCGAGCAGCGCTTTCTGCGGAAAGTAATTTTGCACGGAAAATTCGGGATTGGGGGCGGCGAATTTTCCAATCCTTCGACTCAGCAGGAAGTGGACAAGCTCAGCGCCGGAGCGCGCGGAGAAAAGGAATCGTCGGCCCCGGCCACGGTGTTAACAGACCTGAAAGGGCAGGTCGACCTTGAAAACGGTATGGGAAACTTTACGAGTCTTTCTTTTGGCGTTCCAGGAGCCGCGGCGACTTTGCATGGAACTTACGGCCTCATCAGTCACAAAATCGATCTGCGCGGCGAAATGCAGGTGGATTCGAAGATTTCCAATACCACCACCGGAGGGAAGGCACTCGTCCTGAAGATGATGGAGCCGTTTTTCAAGAAGCGCAAACAGGGAGAAATTGTTCCGGTGCGCATCTCGGGGACCTATGACAATCCGACCTTCGGTTTGGATTTCAACGATAAGAGAGCGAAACAGGTTACGTTGCCCAAGTCCACCCCGGGAACGGTTCCGGCTCGGCATGTGCCCTAAGAGAGTCGAAAGAGCTGTGTCGACGAGAGGGTGAACCTCACACCCATCATTTCACCTTCACATTCCTGGGATTCTTGAATGGAAGGAATGCCATGAAGTCGGCGTGGTGCACGATAAAAGCCTCAGTGGTGCGCTTGACCAGATCGCCTTCCGCCGCGTGCGATGCGATGATGTGGCAGACTTCATCCGGCACCCCACACTCCATTGCAAGCGCGACTCCAGTAAACGGATGGCGCAACGCCTCGCCGCGCTCGCTCTGGCGGCTCTTGCCATCTGGTCCGATTTCGTACTCCAGCAATTTGCCCACGTCTGCCAAAATTGCTCCTGCAATCACGACGTTCGCATCGATCGGGAGCGCCCGGCCCATGAAGCCGGTCATGGCCTTCGCGCTATCGCGCGCAATGTGAACCACGCAACGCTTGTGCTCCATGAATGTGATGGGGCAGTTCGGCACCAGCAGGGTGAAAGGAATCTGGTTTAGATCGTCCGGCTTGAGCGGACTGCGCTCGAGCGCTTTGATCCATGTCTGGGTAACCTGCTCGCGCAGCTTCGGATTGCTGATCCACTGAATCTCCGGCCACAAACGGTCTACGGCCTCCCGCATTGCAGGACCTCCAAGGAAGACTCAATAGCTTATCGAAGACGACGCAAGACCGTCGAGGCCCGGCGTTCCGCCGGATCATTGCAGGCAGATGAACTTATTTCTCAATCGGCAGCAACTCGATCGCGCAACCCGAGCTGCCGCAGCTCAACTTTCCGCGCCGAACGATCTTGATCGATGACGCGTCGGGGAAACGAACCGGGAAATCTTTCTCGCGGATTTGGGCGCCAGCTGAACGCAAGTTCTCGTCGCCTTCGACAAACTCCGCCCGCTCCGGACGCGGAGAGCTGTCAAAAACAAGATTAAACTGGGCCGACCCCGATTTCGCCGTAACTTCGGGCAACTTCACGGTGCGCGAGCTGCACCAGTTCGCCCGCAGCTTCGGCGATTTCTTTTTGCGCGCTTTTTTCATCGGGTTGGAGTTTCGCAAGCCGCTCACGCGAATCCGGCACGTCGTTTCCACCCGCGGATATGGCCAGCGCGTACATGTGTCGCGCCTTCTCGGTCTGTCCCTGTTTTTCGAGAGCCTGCCCCAATCGGTTTGCCACCGTTCCCGACTGGCTTAACTGCCAAGCCGAATTCATAAACTGCATCGCCGCCAGGTTCTCGCCCTTCAAATATTTAGCCCATCCTGTTCGCGCCCACGCCAGCGCCACCAGTTTCATGGCTGAAAATGCGGATGGACCCAACCGGTCAAACTCCCCCGAATCAAATTGGCCGCCGATGTCGTAAAGCACTTGCTGGGCATCGTTCTCGGTCTGCGTGGGATCGATGTTGCTCTTTAGGGCCGCCGCAAAAATGTCGGTTCCCGAATCTCCGCCCGCGCTGCCTGTCAGGCCATTCATCAGTTCCTGGGCCTTCGCCTTCTCGCCTAACTTGGTGTAGACCTGCGCCAGCGCCAGTTTTGTTTCGGGATCGTCCGGGGGAATCGCGGCTGCAGCTTCCAGTTCCGTGCGCGCGTCCGCATCCTTACCTTGCCGCGCCAGCAACAAGCCGTAGTTCTTATGAGTCTCCTTCTGATATGGATCGATTTCGATCTGCTTGCGATAGGCTGCGATCGCTTCGTCAGTTTTCCCTGTCTGTTCGAGTTCCGTTGCCAGTTCGCCGTTTGTGTTCTTCTGATTCGGGTCGAGCGCAACCTGCTTGCGGAATGCGCCAATCGCCTCAGTATGTTCGTTCGCTCCCGCGTACGCCAGCCCCAATTCGTACCAGCCATCTTTCAGCGTCGCGTCGCCATCCATCGCGCGCTTCAAAAGATCGATCGCGCCACGATAATCTTTGCTTTGGAGCGCTTTCACGCCGGCGCGATGCAGTTCAGCGGGGCTGCCTTCCATCTTCGCTGCCGCGCTATTTGCTCTGTTTCCAGTATGGCGGAAGGATGGTGCAGGACAGTAGTTGGTCATCATTGCTGCGCGTCACATTGCGGAATGACTCATAATCTGACCGCTTTGCCGCGGGCAATTCGTTCACCTTTACGACTCAACTTACGCTCGCCATCGAAAACTCCCTTATTGAGCGAATAAGTAGAGGAATACTCGCCATACTCGCGCGTCATCTTTACTGCCACGGGCGTGTGGACAGTGTAGTTGGCAGGAAATTCAAGACGCACCTTGTAATCCATGTCACCGGAGGGGCCGATATCGATCGGATCCTTTTTTTTGCCAGTAGGATGTGGCGCGGGTACCCCGAGGGGCGGGATGGGACGGAAGTCGACGTTCGCCGACGGCACCACAAAATAACGATCCTGGCGCAGATGATATTTCAGGTGGAAAGGCTTTGACGTGTCCTCAATCGGATCGAGCTGCACATTGTCTACGTCGCCCGGCAATCCCCAACTCGATGACAGAATTTTTGCGAACTCGTTCCATTGGGCCTGTGGCACGCCTCGAAAACCGGCACGCATCGGCCAGTCGCGATCGCCTTGCGCCGTGAACTCGAGCGTCGCATCCAGGGCACCGTATTCGCTGAACTTGCCGGTCAGCAGGAAGTGCGCAAATGTCGTGATTGGCGAATCCGCTGGCGTCCGGCGCACTCCGCCCTCGGCATCGTCGGAGGCGACGATCGCTTCCTTATTTCGCAATTGATACAGCAATAGTCCATAGGGCGTAACCTCCTGCGTCGTATCCAGCCACGTCAGGCTATTGCCCACTCGAGCCAACGTGATCACATGGTCAAACTGTGCGGGCGAAGGCTCGTCTTCATCCAGATTGCGCGAGCTATCGATCAGCACCGGATAACTTTCAATGCCGACAGCCTTCAGCATCGCCGCTAGCAACGTGTGCTTGTCTTTGCAATCACCATAACCGCTCTGCAGGATATCGGACGCCGCATGGGGTTGGTACCGCCCGACGCCCAGCGAAATACTTACATACCGGATATTAAGCGCGACAAAGTCGTACAGCCGTCGCGCCTTTTCTTCCGGAGTCTTCGCTCCTTTGGTAAGTTCCTCCGCCTGCTTGCGCACGCTCTCATCAATCGTCATGCGCTCGCCTTGCAATTTCGCATACCAGTGCGCGATCTGCTTCCAGTCAGTAAAGGTCGTCAGTTGCACATCGGGCCCAGTCTCTACATCCGCATCGTCGTCTCTTTCCTTATCGCGTTCCGGCTCGATTCCTTTGATCACCCACGTATAAATCCGCCGGTCGCCTTTGTCTTCAATTTCCGGCGCGCGCTTGGGTGTCTTCAGCTTGATTTCGCGCGTCTTTGGAACATTAATCTCCAATCGATCTTCATCAACAACTACCCCCGTCGGAAAAGTGTGCTGGTACCAGAAATTTGCGCCGGCTAAGGGCGTGATGGTCCGAGTTACGGTGTGATATTCCAGCGTGTCGCCTGGCCGCAGCGCCGCCACCGAAATATGCCGTTGCCGGTAATCGCTATACATCGGCGCTTCCCTCAGCACATCGGGAGCGAAATCCTGGGCGGTCGATTCCGGAGTGACTACCACCTGGCCATCCGGCTTGCGGACCCGCACATACTCAATCTCCAACTTCTCCGTGGCCGACGAATAGCCAAAAACCAGCTGTCCGAACTCCTTAACGCCCGCCTGGCTCTGGATTCGCACAACGGCCTCGGTTTCTTCAACGCCCGTGCCGTCATTTTCAAAGCGCGCACGATTCACGATCCGTTCAAAGACGGCGGCTTCCTGCTCATGATCAACTTTTTTTGCGGAAGAAACCTGCGCCGTGGCGTTCATACTCCAAAGGGACGCGACCAGGAGCCAGACTGCGATGTGCCAACGAAGATTCATCTTGAGCTTCTTTTACGCTGTGGCCGACGTAAAATCAAACTACGTGGGGGGTGGTCTTGGCTAAGAGCGTTGCGATGATTGCCATTCTGTTTTGCTTTTTGGGCATGGCTGCCGCCCAAGGACCGCTTACCATCGTCGACGACTCTCTCCCATCGCTTACTGCGGGGGAGGACTTCCATTATCGCCTGAACGCTAAGGGCGGCGCTCCACCGTACATTTGGACGGTCGACGGGCCCCTGCCCGACGGCATTGCGTTTAGCCACGATGGGGTGCTTTCGGGACGGCCGGTCAAAGCCGGTCCGCTTGAAATCACTATCGTCCTTGCCGATGGAAGTCATCCAAGCCATCCCGTTCAGAAGACTTTCCACGCCACCGTCAGCGCCAGCCTATTGCTCGAGTGGTTGGACGCCCCCAAAGTCCATGACAACCGTATCGACGGCTCCGTTCAGCTGTCGAACGGGTCGCACGATACCTACGATCTGACCCTCGTGATTGTGGCCGTCGCCGAGAACGGGCGGGCCACCGCCATTGGCTACCAGCACTTCCCGCTCAAAGCGGGCGCCACCAACGTGAAAGTCGACTTTGGCAACACCTTGCCTCCCGGTGGGTACGTGATCCATGCAGATGCGATTGCCGAGATCGCGGCGCGCAACAGTATCCTTCGACAGCGCCTGCAAACGCCACAGCCTCTGCAGATCGTCGCTGGGCCGTGAAGGTCGCTGGGGTAAAGTACCCACGTTACTTGCTTGGGTTGGGTCCCGAGTATTATCTTGAAACATCGCAGCTTAGAGGTCGGGTGGGACGCATCCCCCTCAGTAATCATCGTCATGGAGCTTTTTCTTAATCTTTGTTGGATTACCTTGTTGGTGCCTTCCTACCTGCTTTGGCAGCGCAGGACGACATCCAACCGCTCTGTTCGTGGATCGCTCATCTTTGTCTGCACGCTTGGCTGCGCCCTTGTCCTGCTCTTTCCCGTAATTTCCGTCAGCGACGATTTGCATGCGTTCGGGCAGGCAATGGAAGAGTCGAAGCATTCGCTTCACAATGACGGCCATGCCACTGCCTCGGTCCAATCCAATCCGCAGGCTTTGGTACCCATGGCTTGCAGCTTCACAAGAATCCGTTTGGAACGCATCGCTGACGTCGTTTCGTTTTCGACTCAATCGCCAGCAAGTTTCGTCGCTACTCACCTCGCCCCGCGCGCTCCTCCCGCCTGCGCTTCCGTTTCTGCGTAATTTGCATCCCTGACAGTAAATCTTGGAAGTTTCGGGACACGCGCATTTGGGATTCTCTCTCCCTATTGCGCATGGAGCACACGATGTTCAAGTTTCACAATCTAATCCTGATCGCGTTGCTGACGTATTTGTCCAGCATAGCCTCAGCCCAGCAGGCTCTTACCTGGGAGGAAGTGCGCCAGCGCTTTCTGGAAAACAATCTGACTCTTCAGGCCGACAAACTGAGCATTGACGAATCGCGCGCACAGGAGATCACCGCATTTCTCCGCCCCAATCCGAATTTGGGTCTGTCGGCAGATGGAACCCAGATCGCTCCGAACCATGGCGTTTGGCAGCCTTTCGCAGGCACGTTTGAATCGCCCAGCATCAGCTATCTCGTTGAGCGGAGAAACAAGCGCCAGTTGCGTCTGGAAAGCGCTCAAAAAGGAACGTTGATCGCCCAGTCAAATTACGCCGACCAGGAGAGGACTTTGCTGCTCAACCTCCGGAACGCATTTGTTTCGTCTCTGCAGGCGAAGGCGGTCCTCCAACTGGCCAAGGACAACCTTGCGTACTACGACCGGGTGCTTCAAGTAAGCCGCGACCGCTACAGCGCAGGCGACATCGCCCAGATCGATCTCGACCGTCTCGAATTGCAGCGCGTGCAGTACGAATCAGATCTTCAAACCGCGGAGGTCAACCTGCGCACGGCGAAAATTCAGCTTCTCACTTTGCTCAACGAGCGCACCGCCGTCGAACAGTTCGATGTCACCGGAGTTTACGACTTCAACGACCAACTTGAGGCGTTAGACGAATTTCGCAAGATTGCTGTGGACAAGCGGCCCGACCTGCGCGCTGCCATCCAGTCGGTAGAGAAAGCCCAAGCGGATCACAAACTCGCGATCGCTGATGGCTCCGACGGATCCAACTCTGGCGGCTTGGTGGACGCATAACTCGTCCACCAACAATCCATTTGCACGTGAAACCGTCGGAGTCAGCGTCAACATTCCCTTGCGCATCTTCGACCGGAACCAGGGCGAAAAACTTCGGACGAAACTGGATATCACTCGAATTGAAAAGCTGCGCGCCGGCATCGAGACGCAAGTGCTGGGCGACGTGGATTCCGGCTACGCTACTTTGGCCAGCACCCTCGCGCTGCTGCGCCCTTACAAAGCGAAATACCTGCAGCAGTCGGTTCGCGTGCGCGATGCCGTTTATTTTTCCTACCAGCACGGTGGCGCGTCGCTGCTCGACTTCATGAACTCGGAAAGCGAATACCGCAGCGTGCAACTGAGTTACATCAATCTCGTCGGTTCGTACTTGACCGCCGCCGCCCAACTGAATATGGCCGTCGGCCAGGAAGTAATCCAATGACATCGTTAACAAAGCTCTTTTCGAGTTCGGGGGCCGCGGCCGAAAGGCCCGGCTCCTGCGGCGCGGAGGCGTCCCTCCTAGCCCCCGCGCCGATTTTTGTACGCATCGCCTACCGCTGGGCTGCCATCGCATTTTGCGCAGCCATGCTCGCCGCCACCCTTGCCTGCTCCAACGAAAACAAGGCGGCAGCGACGAAGCAGCAGGTGGTGGTTGATCCCAACATTTTTACTGTCGACCACCCCGAGCTCTTCCAAACCGTCAAGGTTGAAACCCGCGACCTGCCCACCGAATTGAATACCAATGGGACGGTGCAGCCTGACGTCAACAAAACCATCCGCGTGACATCTTTGGGTTCCGGTCGTGTTGCCGATCTGAAGGTCCGGCTCGGCGACAGCGTCAAGAAGGGTCAAGTGCTGCTGATCATCTCGAGTCCCGATCTGGCCGGCGCACTCGGCGACTACCAGAAAGCGTCGGAGCTGATGAACAGTTGGCCCGCAAAGCCTTGGAACGCGCTGAACTTCTTTACTCGCACGGGGCAATCGCGCAAAAAGATTTGGAGGTTGCGCAGGATACCGAAGACAAGGCCAAGACCGATCTCAAGACTGCTGAAAGCCGCCTCCGGGTAATTGGCGGAGATCCCGCTCATCCCAGTTCCTTGATCGAACTGCGTGCGCCCATTTCTGGAACCATCGTGGAGCAAAATGTAGCCGGTTTCGAAGGCATCAAGAGCCTGGATAATTCCCCCAACCTTTTCACGATCGCCGACTTGGGAAGCGTCTGGGTGGTGTGTGATGTTTACGAGAACGATATCGGCGAGCGTCCACATTGGGGATCCTGCGGAAGTTCGCTTGAATGCTTTTCCTGGCCGGGTATTCAAAGGCACCATCAGCGATGTCTCGCGTGTGCTTGATCCCAACACGCGATCCGCCAAAGTTCGCATCGTGCTTCCCAATCGCGATGGATCCCTCAGGCCCGGCATGTTTGCCGTCGCTACTTTCCGCTCGCGAAAATCTGCAGCGCGGCTGGTGGTACCTGGGACCGCCATCATGCGCCTGCAAGATAAAGACTGGATCTTCCGCAAAGAGGCCGCGAATTCTTTTCGCCGCGTCGAAGTTCAAACCATGGGCGTCCCGGGTGGCCTTCAGGTGATTCAACAAGGCGCCAAGGCTGGAGATGAACTGATCGCCAACGCGCTGGCTTTCTCGAGCGCGGTTGCGGAGCAGGGCAAATGATTCGCCTTCTCATCGATTTTGCACTGCGTAATCGCATCTTCATCCTGAGCGTCGCGCTCGTACTTTTCCTCTGGGGCATCGTTTCATTTCATAACTTGCCCATCGAAGCCTATCCAGACGTTGCCGACACTTATACGCAAGTCATTACGCAGTGGCCTGGACACGCAGCCGAAGAAGTGGAACAGCAGATCACCGTGCCGCTCGAGGTCACGCTCAACGGCGTGCCTCACAAGACGCACCTGCGCTCCGTCTCACTTGCCGGACTCTCCGTCGTCACGATTATTTATGACGACGAGATTACGACCTTCAACGCTCGCCAGGAGGTTCTCGACCGCCTGCAGCAGGTCACTCTGCCTACGAACGTGAATGCCAATCTGGGCCCCGATTACAGTCCTACCGGCCAGATCATGTTCTTCACGCTGAAAAGCACCAATCCGCGTTACGACGTGATGGAACTGAAAACGCTTGCGGACTGGTTCGTCCTCAATCAACTCAAAAGCGTTCCCAATATCGTCGATATCAACATCTTTGGCGGACCCACTCGCGAATATCAGGTTCAGCTTGATCCCGGCAAGCTTGTGTCTTATGGGTTGTCGCTCGGCCAGGTCGAGCAGGCGCTCACCAACAACAACACCAACGCTGGCGGCGGATTCATCGAGCGCGGCCAGCAGGCACTCAATGTGCGCGCGGTTGGACTCATGCAGACGACCGATGACATCGGCGCTACCGTCATCAAGACCGTCAATGGAACACCAGTCCGTGTGCGCGACATTGCCACCATCGCACAAGCGCCGAAAATTCGGCTTGGTCAACTCGGCAAGACGATTCGATGCGAAGTTGCCAAGCAGGTCGACAAGACAGTTCGCTGTGAGAATGGCACGGACCTTGACGATCCCGATGTCGTCGAAGGAATCGTCCTGCTACGCAAAGGTGCGGAAGCGGACACCACGCTCGACGCGCTGCACGCCAAGATCAACGAACTCAATAACGGACTGCTGCCACAGGGCGTAAAGCTTGTTCCGCACCTCGATCGCAGCGACCTTGTCCACTACACGACGCACACCGTACTTCGCAATCTGACGGACGGCCTGATTCTCGTAACACTGATTCTCTTTCTCTTCCTGGGTAACGCTCGTGGAGCGCTGATCGTCGCCTTCACGATTCCGTTTTCGTTGCTCTTCGCCTCCATCCTGCTCGACCTCAGCCACATTCCCGCCAACCTGCTTTCGCTGGGAGCTCTCGATTTCGGCATGGTGGTTGACGGGTCCGTCGTCATGGTGGAAAACATCATGCGTCACGTCGAGTTTTCGCAGGGCAAGAAAACCTTCCTCGAAGTGATTTCGGCGGCTGCCCACGAAGTACAAAAGCCCGTTTTCTTTGCGCGCCTCATCATCATTGTTTCCTATCTGCCCATCTTCACCTTGCAGCGTGTTGAAGGCCGCCTCTTCCGCCCAATGGCCTGGACCGTAGCCTTCGCGCTGCTCGGTGCTTTGCTGTTCGCGCTTCTCATCGCTCCCGTCCTCTGCCATCTGGTGTTTCGTGATGGCAACATCAAAGAGTGGCGCAATCCCATGATGCGCCTGATGCAGAACGCGTATCGCCGCCGCCTCGACTGGTGCTTCGATCACATGAAAATCACACTCGGTCTGGGCGTCGCTGCCCTGGCTGTAATGTGTTTCTTGCTCTTCGGAGGTATGGTGGGTTCTGAATTTTTACCGCATCTCGACGAGGGAGCGATTTGGGTTCGTGGCACTCTTGCTCCCAGCGCAGGTCCTACTGCGGGCATTGATGTCACCAGACGCGGTCGAGCCCTGCTCGCGCAATTTCCAGAGGTGAAGCAGATCGTCAGCCAGGTTGGACGGCCCGACGATGGAAGCGATGCCAGCGGGTTCTATAACACCGAGTTCTTTGTGGATCTGCTGCCGCGTTCCGAATGGCGATCGGAATATCCGACCAAGGAGAAGCTTATCGATGCCATGGATCAAGCGCTGGGTCAGATTCCGGGAGTGGACTGGAATTTCTCGCAACCGATTTCTGACAACGTGGAAGAGGCTGTCAGCGGAGTAAAAGGGGAACTCGCAGTCAAACTTTTTGGCAGCGATCTGAAGACTCTCGAGCAAAAAGCCAACGAGATGCAGGACGTAATGGCCAAAATTCCGGGTGTCGCCGATCTGGGGACATTCCAGGTGCGCGGACAGCCCAACGTCAACCTCGTTGTGAACCGCGCGGCTGCCGATCGTTACGGCATCAACGTGAGCGACGTGCAGGATGCGGTCGAGACCGCAGTCGGCGGTAAGCCTGTAACGCAGATACTCATCGGGGAACAGCGCTACGATCTGACGGTTCGCTATCAAGGGCCATTTCGCAAGACTGTCGAAGATATTGAGAGCATCCGCATCCTTGCCCCATCCGGCGAGCGGGTCTCGCTCGGTCAACTCTGCGATGTGAAACTCGAGGACGGTGCCTCAACGATTTATCGCGAAGGGAACTCTCGCTACATCGCGATCAAGTATTCCGTTCGCGGACGCGACCTGGGCAGCACTGTGCGCGACGCGATCGAGCAGGTTGGGCAGAAAGTTAAGTTCCCCGAGGGCTACCACCTGGACTGGACTGGAGAATACGAGAGCCAGCAGCGCGCCAATCGCCGCCTCTCTTTTATCGTGCCCATCACCCTGCTTCTGATGGCCTTCATTCTTTACTCGGCATTTGATTCGTGGAAGTGGGTCGCTTTGATTTTCGCCGTGGTCGCCCTGTCGCCGCTGGGAGGCGTGCTATCGCTCCTGGCAACCGGCACTCACTTTTCCGTTTCCTCGGGACTTGGTTTTCTTGCGTTAGTGGGCGTGTCCGTGGAAGTCGGCGTGATCATGGTCGAATACATCAACCAACTTCGCACGCGCGGCATGGATCCCAGGACGGCGGCTCGTGAAGGAGCCGAATTGCGACTCCGTCCCATCATGATGACGATGCTAGTGGCAACGCTGGGCCTGGTGCCGGCCGCACTGTCTCACGACATCGGCTCCGACTCGCAACGTCCGTTCGCAATCGTTATTGTCGGAGGGTTAATTGTGGAACTGGTAGTGAGCTTGGTCATGCTTCCTACTCTTTATGTTTTCTGGGCGCGCCCGGGTGACAAACTTCCACCGCCGGAGCTGGGATTTGTAGAGGAGGGTGAACATGTGGATTAGAGCGGCGATGGGCTTTGGGCTTTAGGTCCTCGATCATGAGGCACAGATTGGAATTCAGAAAGAAACGGATGGGAACCGGAAGGGAAGGAACCGCCAAACCGGTCGCACCAGAGCCGAGCCTAGAGCCGAAAGCCAACTAAACACAAATAGAGAATCCCGAGGTGATGTTGAACTTATTCCTCTCGGCCAGTAGCTCGCGTTTAGACCCTTGCTGACCTCTCTCGAAAGGCTCTCTTGCGAGTATTCCTCTCGGCGATCCTGCTCGGGCTCCGGGCTCACCGCCAACCGGATAAATCAGTCCAACGCCTCGGGACTCTATCCTGCCTTCAACATTAGCTCTTGTTCTTCTCGACCAGCGCTTTGCTATAGACCCTTGCTCGCCCTCTCCAACTCACCTCGCGGTTGTCAGAGTGACTACGCTTGAGCCCCGGACGCTGCACCAACCGGAAAAACTTCAGAACGTGTCAAAGAACGATTATGTTTTTACCATCCCTATTTTTATCGTCAATTAATTTC
This sequence comes from uncultured Acidobacteriaceae bacterium, assembly GCA_963822545.1. Classification (GTDB taxonomy): domain Bacteria; phylum Acidobacteriota; class Terriglobia; order Terriglobales; family Acidobacteriaceae; genus Acidiflorens. The sequence goes on along the minus strand of CAWGIB010000002.1, from coordinate 489,837 downwards.
TTGAGCTTCTAACTCACTGTCTGTCAATCAAGTGCAGCTCCCTCACAGCCGCCTGTCGCAAGAAATGTGCAGTCGCTCAGCGCCCTCGTTTCCATTGCGCCGCGCAAACACATTTTTCGCGCCCTCCGCGCACTTCATCGTTCCCGAAGTTTGAAATCGGTCCTAATCCTCATTGTGCAAATCCCAAGCCCAACCGCATGAACACTGCCCAGAATAACCGTGAGCGTGGCGGGAGGTGTGAAGCAGCCTCAGTGTGAGGTTCAGCCGCGAAGCGGCGAAAGGAGCATATCTCTGGGATGGCGAGCGCTTCAGAGCCTGTGAGAACAATCGCGCAAGAACAAGCCTTTCTGGTAACCGGTGATTTTGTTTTTGGGTGGCGCAGCGCTTCAGCGCTGCGGTTCCTGACCGGTTTTCATTCCAGGGCTTTAGCCCCTGAGGGAACACAGCCAGCAATCATCTAGGAGGCGAGCTCTAGTCCGGCGCATAACGGCTGTTCTGGGGTGGCGAGCGCTTCAGAGCCTGCGGAGAACAAACGCGCAAGAACTAAGCCTTTCTGGTAACCGGTGATTTTGTTTTTGGGTGGCGCAGCGCTTCAGCGCTGCGGTTCCTGACCGGTTTTCATTCCGGGGCTTTAGCCCCTGAGGGAACACAGCCAGCAATCATCTAGGAGGCGAGCTCTAGTCCGGCGCATAACGGCTGTTCTGGGGTGGCGAGCGCTTCAGAGCCTGCGGAGAACAAACGCGCAAGAACTAAGCTTTTCTGGTAACCGGTGATTTTGTTTTTGGGTGGCGCAGCGCTTCAGCGCTGCGGTTCCTGACCGGTTTTCATTCCAGGGCTTTAGCCCCTGAGGGAACAGAGCCAGCAATCATCTAGGAGGCGAGCTCTAGTCCGGCTCATAACGGCTGTTCTGGGATGGCGAGCGCTTCAGAGCCTGCGGAGAACAAACGCGCAAGAACTAAGCCTTTCTGGTAACCGGTGATTTTGTTTTTGGGTGGCGCAGCGCTTCAGCGCTGCGGTTCCTGACCGATTTTCATTCCAGGGCTTTAGCCCCTGAGGGAACACAGCCAGCAATCATCTAGGAGGCGAGCTCTAGTCCGCGCATAACGGCTTTTCTAGCAAAAATCGGGCCTGATATCTGAAAGCAAGTCAGCCTCCAATCCTCCACTGTTACCATACCCATCGTGGCCCCGCTCCTCGAAGTCCGGAACCTGACCATAGCCTTCCCCACGGTCCACCCGTCCGCCAAAAACCAACTCGCGCCTGCCGCCGTCCGCGATCTCAGTTTCTCCATCGCCTCCGGAGAAGTTCTCGGCCTCGTCGGCGAGTCGGGCTCCGGAAAATCTCTCACGTCGCTAGCGATCATGGGCCTTCTGCCGCCGACGGCCACGATCTCGGGCAGCATCACGCTCGAGAATGGCAAAGGCCAGCCACAGAACCTTACGACTGTTCCGCCGGATCAACTCCGCCATCTCCGCGGCTCACGCATCGCCATGATTTTTCAAGAGCCGATGACCGCGCTCAACCCGGTCATGCGCGTCGGCGACCAGATCGCCGAAGCGGTGCTGGCCCATCATGATGTCTCAAAGGCGGAGGCGGGTCGCCGCGCTATCGACGGCATGCGCGAGGTCGCAATCCCCGAACCCGAGCGCCGCGCCCGCAGCTACCCGCACCAACTCTCCGGAGGCATGCGGCAGCGCATCATGATCGCCATGGCGATCGTGAACCGGCCGCAGCTGCTTATCGCCGACGAACCGACCACCGCGCTTGACGTCACCATCCAGCAGCAGATCCTCGACCTGCTCAATGATCTTCGCCACAGGTTCTCGCTCTCAATGCTCTTCATCTCGCACGACTTGGCGGTTGTCTCCCATGTCGCCGACCGCGTCGCCGTGATGTATGCCGGAAATCTGGTGGAACTTGCTCCACGGGCGGCCATCTTCGACAATCCGGTGCATCCCTACACGCAAGGACTTTTGCGCGCGATTCCTACACTCGCTACGGATCGCGCCCGACCCTTAGCCACAATCGAAGGAATTGTTCCTCCGATCGCCGCGCTTCCCGCCGGATGCCCTTTCGAGCCGCGTTGCACCTACCGTATCCCAGCCTGCGCTCAGGAATTTCCACCCCTCTTGGAAGTCGCCCCCGGACACTTCGTCCGCTGCCCAGTCCTGTACCACGCCAACCGCTAAGCCGCCCTCCCTAATCGTCGCTTCCGTGAAACTCTCAGTCGATGTTTCCAGTAAAGTATTTATTCCTCAATGATTTGAATACGATTCTTGCCGTCTCTCGAGCAGTTCATGCCCAGTGGGTGGAGATCCTTTGTGACGGAACGCTCCTCGCAGGCAAACGCGGGCGGCTCGATGTCACTAATTCGCGTTCGTCCCCAAGGCGTGAAGAGATTATCTCTGAGAATTTCATTTGCAACTCATTGGTTCTAAAATACTTTACAAATAACTCCTTTAAACTCAAAGACCTGGCGGGAACGACCCCTAAGTCCTTGATTCCACAAGACCGCACCAAGGGGGGATAAAAATCCATCTCTAGACGCCGAACTCTCGCCCCGAAATCTGATAAAGATTGAGTGCAAATGGGAACCAACCGCCTCGAAGCCTTCAGCGACGGAGTGATTGCGGTCATCATCACCATCATGGTGCTCGAGATGAAGGTTCCTCGTGACACAACGCTGAATTCGCTCCTCAGTATCGCGCCGCAATTTCTCGCTTATCTCCTCAGCTTCTTGGTTGTCGCCATCATGTGGGTCAACCATCATCATCTGATTCACGCTGCTAAGCGCGCCGATGCGCGTCTTCTGTGGTCGAACAACAACCTGCTCTTCTGGATGTCTTTGATCCCCTTCGTTACGGCTTATATGGGAAACAATTACCGAGACTCGCGAGCAGTCGCACTCTATGGAGTTGTTCTGTTCCTCTGTGGATCGGCGTTCGCCATCCTCCGCTCCGCGATCGCACGTCACCACCGCGACAATGAAGATATGGCCCTTTATCATCACCGCTCGCAGCTCAAGAACCTGTTTTCGGCAGCGCTCTATCTTGCATCCGTTCCGCTCGCATTCGTAGACGTTCGCATTTCATTCTTCATCTTCGCCTTCGTTGCCTTGTCTTACTTTTTGCCGGAACGGAAGCTCGCGGAACCCGAAGCGCGACTCCTAGCTTCGGCTGTCAGGGGTTCACTTCTGCAATTTGACTTCTGCAATCTGACTAGCTCTTCTTCCGCTATAATCCTCCCTTTGCGTGCGTATCCTTCTTCTTAGCGACATTCACAGCAATCTTGAAGCGCTCGACGCCTGCCTCGAAGCCGCTCCTCCCCACGACCTCGTCGTCAATCTGGGAGACACGGTTGGCTACGGCGGCAATCCCAACGAGGTGATCGCTCGTGCCCAATCCATCGGCAAGGTCTTCGTCCGTGGAAATCACGACAAGGCCGTCTGCGGACTGATGAATCTGGAAGACTTCAATCCCGTGGCGGGCCTTGCCACGCTTTGGACGCGCGACCAGCTTACCCCGGCTAATCTCAATTGGCTTCGTTCGCTTCCGCAAGGTCCTGTCCAGATCGACGAGCTTCCCGGGATTCAATTCGTGCACGGCTCCGCGCTTGACGAAGACGAATACATGGTCAGCATTCGAGACGCGATCGAACCACTCATTACCAATCCCATTCCGATTACGTTTTTTGGACATACTCACCTGCAAGGTGGATTCACGTTGGCGGGCGAAATCAGCGAATCCTATCGTCCGGGATACCGCACGATCGGGCAGCCCGAGTCTTCGGACTGGCCTCTCCGCGAAGACCTTCGGTATCTCATCAATCCGGGTTCGGTGGGCCAGCCACGCGATGGCGACTGGCGCGCGGCCTTTGCGGTGTTCGACAGCGAAGCCTGGATTGTCAGTTTTCATCGCGTGCCCTACAACCTACGCATAGCGCAAGAAAAAATTCTTGCCGCCAACCTCCCGCCAAGGCTGGCGACTCGTTTGGCTACAGGGCGGTAGGGCAGTCAGCTCTCACTCGTTATTCAGAACCAGGAACTGGCAATCGGGAACTTTTCCATTAAACTCTCTGCATGGATTCTTCCGCCCACACTGCCCACGTCGACGGCGGAGCCCGGGGCAATCCCGGCCCTGCAGGCTACGGCCTTGTCATTCACGATTCGCAGGGGAAAAAAGTTGCCGAGCTCAGCCAATATCTCGGCCATCAAACCAACAACTATGCCGAGTACAACGGGTTGCTCGCGGCCCTTCGTTATGCCATCGCGCATCAGATACCGTCGCTCAAAATCATCAGCGATTCCGAGCTTATGGTTCGCCAGATGAAGGGCGTTTATAAGGTCCGCCATCCGGAATTGCGCAAACTTTACGACGAGGCACAGCGTCTGACCGCTCAGATCGAGCACATCGAAATCCGACATGCTCTTCGTGAACATAATCAGGATGCCGACCGTCTCGCCAATGAGGCGATGGATCGCGGACGAAGCACCTCGCGGCCTGAGGTCGAGCCGCACGTGAGAACTGAATTTTCGAGGAAATCCAACTCCGGTGATCACAGCGGAGGTGTCACACCTCAAGCCCCGAGTGGTGCGACGGCGTCGCGGGCTCCGGCGCCAAATCAGGAGTTTGAAGGTGTGGTTCGCAACGGCGTGATCGAACTTTTTGGTGGCACGCTTCCGGAGGGAACGAAAGTTCAAGTGCGCCCAAGTCGCTAGTGGCAATCCAGAATTTTCCGCTTCCCACCGTCCCTTGATGGCCGTTAACATTCCGCATTCCCCAAGGAGGAACTAACTGTGATCGGAACCGGCTCTTTTGCAGGCATTAATTTCGTTGCCGTGTTTGTCGCCGCTATCGCAACTATGGTTTTGGGATTTCTTTGGTATTCGCCCATCCTTTTCGCGACCCCCTGGATGCGCCTCATGGGCTATGATCCCAACGACAAGGCCAAGCTGGCAGAAATGCAGAAAGGTGCGGGGAAAACTTATAGCATCGCGTTCATTGCGAGCCTGGTATCCGCCATCGTGCTTGCCAAAATAATCGATATCAGCAGCGTTAATACGATCCTCTACGGGATGAAGATCGGATTTGCGATGTGGCTCGGCTTCGTGGCTACAGTGCAGCTTACCGGCGCGCTCTTCAGTAAGCAGCCTATCAAGCTATTCCTGATCAACACGGGATACCAACTCATCTGCTATCTCGCGATGGGAGCAATTCTCGCTAAATGGCCTCACTGACATATTGAGGCGAAAGCCTCGCTCGGTTCTTCGCGTTCGTCACTTTATCGCCTGAACGAACAACAGCACTCCGATGCCAGCCAAGCCGAGATAGAGATACTTGAAAAACTCTTCCCCGTGAAGACGGTGATTGATAGCTCTGCCAAGGAATACACCCGCCAACGTGACCGGCAATGAGATTAGATAGAAGTGCGTTACGGTTGCCGTCCAAAGTCCGGCCATCCAGTAACCAGCCATGCCGAGGATGCTCGCCGGGAGAAAATATCCTTGCAGAGTCGCGCGGAAGTGCTGCGCTGACCACCGCCGCATCGCACCGTAGATAACGATCGGCGGTCCGTTCATTCCGTAGGCTCCGCCCAACACACCGGCGCAAAATCCGCAGAGTAATAGCCACGGCCGGCTGTCACGTCGCAGTTGCAGCAATGTGCGACCCACCAAGGAGTAGGCCGAGAAGATCAGGATAATCATTGCGAGCGTGGCCTTCACTACTCTCTGGTGACTGCTCGTTAAAAGAAGGAGGCCGATCGGAATGCCGGGAAGGCTGGAAAGCACGAGCCATCCGGTGCTGTGCAAATGGATCTTCTCCCAGTCCTGTACGACGACGATACCAGCGACGGTAATCGACACCAGCACCGCGAGCGGTGCGGCCACGCCGAGCGGCAGCCAGAAGGCAAGAAGCGGCACAGCGACGAGCGCTTCCCCAAAACCAAATGCCGAGCGAATCAGCGTGGCGACAAACACAATGGACAAAACGTAAAGAGAAGTAGCGTCGATTGCGATACTCCGATGGCACAGGGGTTTATTGAATGCCCCACGCGAGGCTAATTAATATGTCTAATGAGCTTCACTCTCCCGCCGAATGATCGTGCACGATCTTCCATCCTTCGGGAAACTTCTTAAAGACGAGCGTAAATAACCCGTGTGGCGTTTTGCCATCCGACATGGCCAGGTGAAATTCCCCCCGGACGAATGCCGCATCGGGTCCGAGCATCTCGATTTGCAAGTTTGAGAACTCCAGCTTGCCCATTTCGTGTCCTGCGCTCTGGTAGCTTTTCTTGTAGCGATCAAGGGCCGCCTGCCAGCCGTGAGCCTCGTGGGCACCAGAGAAAAACGTCAGGGCATCTGACTTCCAGTAGCCAGCCATGAAGCTATCGAGATCGTGCCGGTTCCACGCCGCCTGCTGGTCATCGATAACCTGCCGGATCGCGCGCTGCGCTGCGTCCCCCGCGTCATTACCTATTCCGCCTGCTGCTAATACCATAACGATCCCCATCAATACGAGTGGCCGCATCCCGTTACCTCACGGCGTACAGTTTGCCACGGCAACGCTCTTTTTGAGGATTGTTCGTAAATAAAGATTCCACCAGAAGAGGTGGGGGAGGGATATTAAGGGCGTGCTGGAGTTCTAGCCGGTCGCCTCAAGTTGTTCGGCATTCTCGTTTTTCAAGTTGGGACTTTTTCGAAGCGGAAATTCAAATGAAATCTTCGTTCCTTTTCCGTTCGACTCGATATTCATTTGTCCCTCAAGCTGGCGAACGCGCTCCCGCATTCCTCTGATTCCGACGCCGGAGCTTTGGGCCTGAATTTGCGCCAATCTTTCTGGTGTGATGCCGCGGCCCTCATCTTGAATCTCGAGAACCACGCTTTCGTCCCGGCATACCAGGCGGATCACCGCGCTTTTGCTTCCGCTGTGGCGGTGGATGTTTGTCAGGCTTTCCTGCACCAACCGAAACATGACCAATTCCATCTCACGTGACAGTCGGCCAAAATCCTTAGGGACATTGAGAGAGATATCGAGGCCGCTGCGTTCTGCCAATCCTTTTATGTACCAACTCAAAGCATCGGGAAGACCAATCTCATCCAGCATGGGAGGATGCAACAAGTAGGATGTCGTTCTGATCTCCTGACTCAAATGATGAACCAGTCGCTGGCATTCTTCCGCGCAGCTTGAGACCAGCGCGATATCTCCCGACGAAACTTCGGAAAGTTGCGAGAGGATCATTCCAAGAGCAGCTAGAGTTTGGCCTGCACTGTCGTGCAATTCGCGGGCGATGTGACGCCGTTCCGCATCCTGCGCCTGCAACAAACGGCTGGACAGATCTCTCAATTGCTCTGACTGGAGAACTACCTCGGCGTTTCGCTGCTCCAGTTCCTTGGTGCGCAGTTGGACCTCGGCATCGAGTGTTTCCGCCAAAATCCTGTAATTCTCCTCGGCACGCTTCAGATCGGTGATATCAACGCCGGTCGGATGCAGGAAAAGGATGTTCTTCGCATCGTCAAAGATAGGGTGGACGGCGAAGTCCACCAGTCGTTCCGTCCCGTCCGCCCAGTGATAAGAGAGCGTTTCTCGGAACGCTTCGCCCTGCGCGGCCTGAAAGGTGGCGGTCTTGATCTTGGATTGGACCTCTTCAGAATGTCGCCACCACGGCGTTTCCCAGAAAGGCTTCCCCAAAACCTGTTCTGACGTGTAACCGCACGCATCCAGACATAACTGGTTCGCGTCAATGATCGTGCCGTCCACCGCCATGATTCCGGCGAACACAGGGGTTTGCTCAAAAACTGCGCGGAACTTCGCAGTCGCAGCAACCGATTCTGCCGTAATCTGCCGTTCACGCTCCTCGGCTCGCTTACGTTCAGTATTGTCGAGCGTCAGTCCGTCGAAACTTTTCGGATTGCCTTTTGCATCGTAGAACGTTCGTCCCATCGCCCGAATCCATTTCTGCCGGCCATCGGGCGAGAGTGTACGGTATTCGATGTCATACGGTTCATCATTTGCATTCGAGTCGGCGATAGCCTGGCGAGTGCGCTCGCGGTCGTCCGGATGGATGCGCTCGTAGAAGGTGTTGATCGTGACCTCAGCATCTGGGGGAAGCCAGAAGTGTTCTTTTACGTTCTCGTCCCAGACCAGTTTGTCGAATGGGAGATCGCAAAACCAGAATCCGACCTGGGCCGCCTGCGCGACGAGATCGAAACGCTGACGCTGCTGGCGCAGCGTACGTTCGGCTTGTTTTCGCTCCGTAACGTCGGTACTTACACCGATAACGCGCAACGGTTTTTCGTTTTCATCATAAAAAATCTGTGCGGTTGATTCGATCCAGCGCTCAGCACCATCAGGCCGCCGGATGCGAAACTCAACGTGGTACTCGCTGTGCGTTTCCGATGCATGTGCCAGCATCTTATCGAGATAAGGAAGATCGTCGGGGTGGATCAGCCTTCGGAATTGTTCCGGATCTGTGTTTACAGCTTCCGCCAGGCCAAAGACGTCTCGCAGTTCAGGCGATGAGATGAGCTCTCCTGTGGCAAAATTTGATTCCCACGTTCCCGAATGTCCCGCCTTTTGTGCAAGTCGCAACCGCTCTTCGCTTTGCCTGAGTGTTTCTTCCGCTTGCTTGCGTTCCGTGACGTCGAGCACAGTGCCGAGCAGTCGCAGGGGAGAGCCGTCTGTTCGATACTCGACTTGAGCGGTAAATTCTACCCACCTATCACTTCCATCGGGCCGTTGGATGCGGCATGGCAGGAAAAGACGAGAGCCCGTTTGAAGGGAATGTAGAAGCGCCTTTTCGAAATTCTCGAGGTCATCCGGATGACAAAATTTGGCTCGGAACTCAGCACCACTAATGGGGCCCTCTTTGCGAGTCCGGCCAAAAATCTCGTAGGGACGATCGTTTTCCCATGTAACACGGTCTTCGTCAGGATACCAATGCCAAATGCCCAGTTGAGCGGCGTCGGTGGCCAGTCGCAAGCGTCCTTCGGACTCCACGATAGTTTGCCGAGCCTGAACCTGCCGCGAAATATCGCGGAAGTAGCACACCGCGCCGTATCCGCCTTCCGGAAGCGGAATGCGGTTGGTACGCCACTCAAAGAAGTCGAACGATCCTGAGTCCCGCCGCGGAACCGGCCACTCAGGAGATAAGCTAGCTTCGCCAGTCCGGAGCGTATGACGGAACCGTTTAACGATTTCGTCGGCATAGGCTTTAGGCCGGATCGCGTGCATTAATTCATCAAAATCGCTGCCGATCAAATTGGCGTTATCGCCAAAAAGCTGCATGGCGGTGGGATTGGCTGCGCGGAGCCGAAAGTCTGCGTCGATCAGGTAAACGCCCATCGGAGCTTCATTAAGCAGGCTTTCGAACTGTTCGGTTCGGCGGCGCAAAGCCTCTTCGCTCTGCTTGCGCAGGCGAGCCATTTGCAAATGTGTTTGCACCCGGGCCAGCAGTTCGCGGGCGCTGAAGGGCTTGATCAGATAATCGTCCGCGCCGTGTTCCATTCCTTCCACGCGAGATTCTTCCCCAGCGCGCGCGGAGAGCATAATAACCGGAATCGTTCGTGTCTCGGGCTTGGATCGAAGTTCACTGAGCACGCCAAATCCGTCGAGATTCGGCATCATTACGTCGGTCAGAAGCAGATCAGGAGATCGCTCCCGCACCGAAACCAAGGCCAATTCCCCATCGGCCACCGCTTTCACTTCGTAACGCTCGGCCAGCAGGCGGGCAAGATACTGACGCATGTCAGCATTGTCGTCCGCAACAAGAATGTAGGGACGGTTCCCCGCAGCGCTATCTCCATCCGAGATCGGCGGACAAGGAACGGGAAGCAATTCATCGGTTGGAAGAATTTCCTCGTCCAGGTCTTGCTCCGCATTCGGAAGCCACCGCAAGGCCTCCTCAACAAATGGCGCGGCGCCAACGGCAGTAGAAGCTAAGGTACGAGTTCCGCCAATCCGGTCGGCCGGCAGATGCGCCATTCCGCGCGGCACGCAGACAACGAAGGTGGTGCCTTTTCCCGGGGTGCTCTCCGCTCGTACCGAGCCGCCATGAAGTTTCACTAACTCCTGTACGAGCGCCAGGCCAATACCGCTGCCCTCGTGAGTCCGGCTTCGCGTATTTTCGATGCGATGGAAACGGTCGAACAGGCGAGGAATCTCGTGGGCAGGAATTCCGACACCGGTGTCACGAACCCGCAACTCGACGTTGTCTCCTGCTCTGCGCCAGTGAGACCGCGATCTTGCCTTCAAAAGTAAACTTGAAGGCATTGGAGAGAAGATTGAGAACAATCTTTTCCCACATGCCGCGATCCACAAAGACCGGCTCGCCCAGCTTGGGACAATCAATCTCCAAGGTCAGCCCTGCGCGTTCAGTCGCCGATCGGAATACGCTTGCAAGTTCCACGGTGAAGGCAGCCAAATCCGTAGGCTGATAGATAGCCTGCATTCTTCCGGCTTCAATGCGCGAAAAATCGAGGAGAGTATTGACCAGGCGAAGCAATCGGGAGCCGTTGCGGTTCACGAGTTCAAGTTGTCTCTTCGCGGCGGGAGCGAGATCCGTATGGCTTCGCGCTAACAGTTCTTCTACGGGACCAAGCATGAGCGTGAGCGGCGTGCGGAATTCGTGACTCACGTTGCTGAAGAACGTAGTCTTGGCGCGGTCGATCTCTGCCAGGGCGTCGAGGCGCTTTCTCTCTTCTTCTGAGGCGCGCGCATTCTGAATGGCAGTGGCGATCTGCCCGGCGACCAGCTCAAAAAATGTGCGATATTCGGAATCGAGCCGGAGGTTTGGGCTGATTCCTGCGATCAGGACTCCCGCGCTGCGCTCTTCTCCGCGAGTGGTTACGGGAAGAACGATTGCCTCGGTGAGGCGTTGCTGCGCAAGTCCGAGAGGAAGGCCCTCCATGTCCTTCACGGATACCAGTTGTGTACGCTGTTCCTGCGAAACCTGCGTGAGAGGCCAGCAACATTCCTCGTTTTCCTTGTCGCCCAAATTAACGAACTCCGGAGCCAGGTCGCGCGCGCCTTTCGGTACTCCGCAAATCTGCTCCAACTTTGCTTTCTTTGCTTCATCATCGATCAGATACAACAAGGCAAACGGGACGTCGTCCGGATTTTTCCCGAGAATATCGATGGCCGACTGGCAGGCAGCTTCCACGGTTTTTTGCACGAGGGCATGAGCCGACAATTCCGAAAGCGCTTGCAACCGTCGCGCGTTAATAACCTTGGGTGTCACTTCCGTGGACGGGCAGAAAAGTCCGGCAACTTTTCCAGACTCATCGCGAATCGGGCTGTAGGAGAACGAGTAGTAAGTTTCTTCAACGAATTCGCCGCGATTCATCAGAAGACGGACTTCATCAACAAAGGAAGCCTCGCCTTTCTGGAAAACTTTGTCAGCCAGCGGGCCGCAAATGTCCCAGATTTCAGCCCACACCTCTGCCGCCGGCTTTCCCAGAGCCTTGGGATGTTTGGCCAGACTCAGAACCTGGATGTATGCATCGTTGTAAATGAAAGTAGCTGGCCGGCCCCCAACCGATCCACATGGGGTGCTGCGAATTGAGGATCAAGTTGATCGAGGTTTTCAGACTTTGCGGCCATTTGTCGATCGGACCGAGAGGAGTCTTGGTCCAATCATGTTCGCGGATCATCCGCCCCATGATTCCGCCGCCGGCCAGCCAGTCTGGCATCAGTGAATCCGGCGATGAGTCTGTTTTGCCGTTCGTGCTCGCGGCTTTCCCTGTCTCTTTCGTACCGAGCAATTTAGCAATGAGCGGCACCAGTTGTTGAGGCAGATCAATCTTCGGGATGAATCCAGCGGCTTCGACTTCCTCAGCTTCGCGGCGCGCGATGGAAGGATCGTTCTGGCTGATGATGACAACTTTGCAGTCTGGAACTTCTTTTCGAATGATCCGCGTGGCGTCGAGCCCATTCATTCGGGGCATCGAGATGTCCATCACAATGACGTCGGGCCGGAGCGCCTTCGCCTTCTCGATCGCTTCGAGCCCGTTGACCGCTTCACCACAAATGGTCCACTCAGGGCGAGAAAAGAAGAGAGAACGAAGCACGCGTCTCACGACATCATGATCATCTACGATGAGAATTTTGCCAGAATCCATTTTGTATAAAGACTTCTGTTTCGGCGACTTAGGGGATTGGTGGCTCTTAATCTTGATGGTACTTAATTGACCAAATGTTCGACTGCCGGATCGACTACCGATCGCCAATCGTCAGCAGATGGTATCGGGATCATGAATGGAAGGCATATACAGTATTTCGTGTAGGAGAAGCTGGGTGGGGAATCAAACCGAGAGTGTGACCAAAAGTCGAAATTAGAAGAGATATACCGCTGCGAAAACAGGAGGTATTTTCCAGCCTTCGCAGCTTGCTATGCGACCTGGTTGTTCTTCTCGGCGGCGCGTTCGTTCAGAGTCGTAATCCATGATGGCGAAGAGTCGGAGAAGCTTTGCTGGCCAGTCTTGGGTCTCGTGTCGGCTCCATCAGAAGGGGGGAGATTAAGAATGTCGTCGGCCTCGCGTCAAAGACCGCATCAATGAATGATTTCTATTTGAACGTATTCGGGAACGAGGTGAGAAGCAATCGACCAATTGCAGTAGGACGTGAGGCAATCACACTTTATTGTTCGGCATCGTACGCCCACACAAAAAATCCTGACCTGGTTGGAGGTCAGGATACGTATACGCTTTTGCATCCAGAAGAAAAAGGCCGAATCTATCAGCTACCAAGCGACAGTCGTGTAAACGCCAATCTGCTCAGAATGTATATCTCGCGCCAAACTGGAACTGACGCGGTGTGTTTGAGGTTGCGGTGATCTGGCCGAAACCGGCATCCGCCGTCCACCCGCTACTTGCTGAGGGCACGTTCGGCGGGGCAAACTGCGGCCGATTGGCGATGTTGTACGAAGAGATATCGAAGCGGAGATTCTGCTTTTCGCCCAGTTTAAAGTTCTTTGAGAAGGTGAGGTCCAAATTGTTGGCTCCCATGGTGCGGACGCGGTCAAGATACGCGGGCGCACTTCCCGGAGCGAACTGGCTGACAGGCACTGCGAAGCAGTCGGCTGTGAACCACTGGGTTGCCGTATGCGGCGCGCCCCTGCTGGGATCACAGGTCATATCAGCGCGCTGATTGAGGTACTGATTATTTCCCACTTCCGGGGAAGCAATGGGGATGCCGCTGCTGACGTAGAAAATCCCATCGACTGTCCAGTTGCCCAGGATGGCATTCGATACTCCATTCAGATTGACCGCCCTGCCATTGCCGACGGGCAAGTCGTAAGATGCCTGCCATGTGAATTGATACTTCACATCCTGCGGGCTGACGGAATGCTCGTACCTCATGTCCCTCCAGTCTTGAATCGAACCGGCATGAGAACCGATAAAGCCCAAAGGAGGGTTGCCATCGTCCGTCATCAGCTTGCCCCAAGTAAACGAGGCCAAAGTGGTGAAGTGGTGGGTCAAGCGCTTCTGCACCTTCGTCTGCAGGGAGCTGTACTCGGAATCTCCGGCGGGCAAGCCGTGCACCATCACGCCGTTGGTTTGACCCGTGATGCTGATGGCGCCAGTGTTGAATTGGGGATAAGGCTCGGCATTTATGAAATCCTGAACAGTTGCGTTCGGGTTACTACCGATCTGACTGATTTGGGCCAGAGTAAGCTGGTTCAAATCCAGTTCCTGGATGGGAAGAAAGAGTCCCCGGCTGCCCACGTACGCGGCGCTGACGACGATCTGGTGTGGAAATTCGTACTCCAGACCGAAATTGAAGTTATAGGTTAGCGCAGTCCGCTGCGAATGCAACATTGTGCTTATATTCGCGCCGAGATTCGTCGCCAGACCGTTCGGCTGCAATTGGGATGGTGGAAGGAGACCCGCTCCCATTGACACCGGGAACGGATCGCTCAACGAATAAGGGCCCGTCACACTCGACGCCCCGCCCGGTACGCAACTCGGGTTGTTGATCGTGGTATTCCCGTCGGCCTGCACGCAGGTAGCGTTCCAATTATTGCTCGTGGAGTATCCATCGCTGTTCTCCAGGGAACCACTGACCATCTGTGCGCTTGGTCCATAGTAATAGCCGGCGCCGCCGCGAACGACCAGGTGCTGCAATGGCTGCCACGCAAACCCCAGCCGGGGAGCAAAGTTAGTCAGATTGGTAGTAAATGGAGAACGGTTGCCGCTGCTGACGAATACTTCACCCCCGGTGAAACTGCCTCCCGGGAAACGTACCCACGGGGCCGGATGTCCCCACGGCATTCGGATCGAAATATTCCAGGCGGTTATGACGCTCCGTTTTGCCGCCGAAGATGTCCCAGCGCAGACCAGCAGTGATGGTGAGGTTCGGCCTGACATGGAAGGTGTCCTCGACGAAAGCCGCGTAATACGGGCTGGCTACCGCAGAGAAAAGGTCTTGCGTAAAATTCACCGATTCGTTGCCCGGAATGCTACCCATGCCCAGAAGGAAGGAAGCAAAGTCACTGCCGCCCACGATTGTGCCCGAGGCTGGTGAGGTTTGTTGATCGGTAGCGGAGGTGTCGAAATAGTACCAACCGGAGGATGCCGGCGGCTGGCCCACGTTCAGGAATCTCTTCATGTACTCGGCGCCAAAGCTGATTTCGTGTTTGCCCACTACCTTCGTGAGGCTGGCGCTGAAGTCGTGGTTCATGCTGGCGTAAAGGAAGGTGTTGTAGTTGGCGGTGCCACCAACACCGCTGGAGTTGCCGTTGCTGGCCGCTAAATCGTTGAAGAAGGCGATGGGGAGGGTTTTGTACGCCTGGGCCGCGGCCAGGGAAGCAGGAAACCCCAAGGTAGTGATGTCAAAGCCATTCTGTTGAGGATCGCCTCCCTGATCTTCATAGTGGCGCGTAAAAGAATAGCGGAACTGCATTACTGTCGTGGGATTGATTGTGTAGTCGTACCCAATGATGAAGTTACGACCATTGGTGATGTTCTGGGCGTAGTAGGGATCCCAATCGTTGTTAAAGGCATTGACCCCCGAACTGGACAGGCGGTCAAAGGAGAAACGTCCAAAGATGAGATGATTCTCGCCTTTGTTGTAGTCCATGCGAATGTCAAATCTCTGCGCGGTGATGGGATCCAGACCTGGGCGCTGAAAGTTGTTCAGGTGTAGGTCCGTGGCCGAGTCGCAAGTGCTGGGATTGGGATAGTTGCATTTTGGAAAATGCGAGAGCATCGCCACGGCCGTTGGATTGAGAGGCGTGTAACTGGTAATTACGTTGTGAACGGGAAATTCCTGCCGCGTTCCGTCCGGGTTGTCGGGAACCAGCGGGTTATAGATCGTGTAGTCGTCGGCTGAAAAATCGCCTGCCGCCTCCGCAGTCGTGGGAACAGTAAAGATGCTTGAATTATCAAAGAGCTTCTCTTGCGTGGCTTCGTAATCCGCAAAGAAAAAGAGCTTCTTGTGAATGATCGGGCCACCGATCGCGCCGCCTTCCTGGTAGCGATGGAAGGCAGGGGCTTGGTTGGGCGTGCCGGCCAACAACTGGCCTTGCTTGTTGAAGTATTCGTTGGCGGCAAGAACATCTGGGCGAAGGACCACGAACCCATCACCATGGAACTGGTCGCCGCCGGATTTCGTGACGAGGCTGATGACGCCCGCGCCGCCGCTCTGGTAAGAGGCGGGAGTGTTCTGAGTTTCCACACGAAACTCCTCCACGCCATCTTCCGGGATCTCCATTGCCGGAAGGATGGCCGCCAAATTGTTCTCAGCAACGCCCAGCGGGCTGCCGTCCACCATGTAGTAAACGGATCCCTGGATGGCGCCGTTAATGGTGTAAGACGAGACATCGATACCCGGGCGTCCACTTGAGATGTTGATGATCGGCTGCGAAGTCGAGGAGTTGGGCGATCCGTTGGCCGGGGTCACGCCCGCGCTCAGTTGAACCAGATCAAAGACGTTGCGCGTGAGCAACGGAACACGATCGATGGCGGCTGAGTCAATTAACTGTCCTACGGTGGAGTTGCTGGTATCCACCAGTTCGGGGGCCGTCGAAACCGTAATCGTCTCGCTCACGCTGCCAACTCGCAGCGCGATATTCACGGTGGTCGCTTGGTCCACAGTTACCAACACATTGTCCTGAGCAACGCTTTCGAAACCTTTTTGCGTGGCCGTGACTACATATAGGCCGGGGTTCAGCGACACAAAACTGTATACGCCGGCCGTGCTTGTAACGGTGTGCAGCGCGACTCCGGTTGCATGGTTGAGTGCGGTGACTTCGGCGCCATGGACGATCGCCCCCGAAGGATCGGAGATCAGGCCGCTGATGCTGCCCCTGCCAGCCTGGCCAAGCGCTATAGACCCCGTGCAGAGAACGAGGATGGAAAGGGAAAGAAAATTCCGCGCTGTCTTGACGAGTGCGTCTACGCTATTCATGAACATCCTCCTAACTCAATCGCAACAGCCTTATTTAATAACTCTGGAGCTGCCATGCACGGGTGCCGGCGGTCGCGCGCTCTCGCGACTGCATAGAGCAGTTCAGAATGGAGCACAACGTCAGTAGCTGGCGTTTCATGCGGGCATCCCTCAAACGACGATCGCAAGAATCGTTTTATTAAAACGTATGAATATTGTGCCTTTCGCCATTTCCAGTCAAGCAAAAAATGGGACGGAAGGGCGGCCGGGAGTTTACGCCGGACGGCGAGTGGAGTCCCGGAAGGCCAGTTCCGGTGCCAGTTTGCGATGTACGGCTGGCAGATTCCGCTTCTCCAGCGTCGCGTTAATTCCCTCTAATACAATGCTTGCCGCCATGGCGCCCATTGCTTCCATGGGTTGGCGAATGGTAGTGAGTGGAGGAGTGCAGAGACTGGAGGCCGCGACGTCGTCAAAACCAATCACCGAGCACTGCTCCGGTACGCGGTGTCCTGCCTTGTTCAGGGCACGGATCGCCCCAAAAGCGGTCATATCGTCGAAAGCCATCAACGCCGTGAAAGGATGCTTCGCCTTGAGCATCTCCTCCGTCAGCTTGTAACCAGTTTCAAAGCTCGAAATAGGGTCGCGCGATTCGGGAAGATCAACCACGAGGCGCGGATCCAGTTCCAAGGCGTTTTCTTTTGCAAAAGTACGAACACCTTTCCATCGGGGAGCGCTGTCGGTGAGCGTTTTTGGGCCGCGGATGAATGCGATCTTGCGATGGCCGAGCGAGTACAGGTGTTCAACGGCGGTGTAACCGCCGAGTTCGTTATCGACGATCACCGAACTGATCGATTCGTTCTTCAACCCGCGCCCGATCATGACGGTAGGAATGTTGCTCTTTTCCAAATCGCCGAGAACATCGATATTCACGAAGAGCCAGTTGGCGAGCACGATCAAGCCTTCCACACGGCGGTCCAAAAGCATTTCGAGGTAGCGCTCGAAGCGGGTGCGCTCGTTATGCACATCGGTAAGGATCGGAAGATACGAGGCCTGATACAACGAATTTTCGATGCCGCGCAAGACGAGGGTGCAGAACGGGTCGGTCATGTCGAAGACCATGACTCCGACGGTGTGGCTGCGGCGGCTGCGCAGGGAGCGCGCAAAAAGGTTAGGGTCGATAGCCCAGCCTCTTGGCAGTGCTTTCGATTTTCTTCTTGGTCGTGGTCGGTATGTAGCGCGCGAGGGGAGCGTTATTCAGGACGATCGAAACTGTGGTGGAGGAGAACCCACTCTCTTTCGCCACATCACGAATCGTGACCATACCTGAAACTCCTACCCGGGAGTATCGAGCGGGTGCTTCGTTTCCTGAAAAAATTCACTACTTCAGCCAAACTGGCATCCGCGATTCCGCTGTCGCAGCCTCAACTGTTGTCGAAGCGCGAAAGTCCAAGCATTCATATCATATTTACCAGTTCATTGCCGTGCTTTGACGACGAGTGCTCGGACGGAGAGTGGTTGGCTAGTTGCAGCAATGTTCCAACCATCCGTGGTAAGGACAAGATCGTCGTCCTTGTTTCCGGATCGGAAGTTCGCACTCAGTTCACGGTTTTCTCCCGGCAAAAGCGAAACGTAGTTGTCATCCCAGAAGATTGGCACGACATCTTCATCGCGCTTTGGCTTGGCGACGCGCACATGCACCATAAAAGCGAGAACGGTACCGGTATTTTCTATCGAAACGTGGACTCTGTGATCCCTGCCGTCGTTCGACATCGAGCTGTGAACATCTACCTTCGCTGGCAGTAGGGAGTTTAATCCGGTCAAGTCCGCATACACGCTCTGAGGAGTGTAGACGGTATCCTCCTTCTTGGCCGAGTCAAGTCTGTCGCGAGTGATCGAGAGCCAATAGAAGTTCTCGCTTAGCAATTTGCCGGAAGAGTCCTGCGCCTCAAGCTTAAGGAAATAAGTTGGCGAGATACCTGTGACAGACTGAAGTTCCAGGGCACGCGTGCTGCTGTCGGACGCGATATCGAGAGTCTCGCTCTGGGATGCCACCGGTTTTGCGTTGATGTCGTAAAGCGTCGCCTTCACGCGAACTCCGGACAGAGCGTGATCATAGCCGTTGACTACTGCAACCGAATTGTCGTCGTAGGAGTACTGCACATGCAGCAGTTCGCACGCCTTCTTCGAACCAAAATACGCTCCCGACGGTACAAGGTAGTAGTCGTAAAGATTCCAGATGATCGAAGGCCACGCGTTGTTCAGCATCCATTGAATCACTCCTGTGGACTCGTACTTGTTGCGACCGTACGCTTCGAACATGGCGCGCTGGGCTTCATAATTCATCGCTTGGGACTTGCGAAGGAAGTCATCAAGGCTGGCCGGTTGGCCGTAGCGATGGTTCATCCCATTCAGGAATTTACTGATGTCGGTGAAGCGCTCTAGCCCTGCGTGGTAATTCCAATACTCGTCGATCGGCCACAGATGCCCGGCAGGAATGAATTTCTTAAGGCTGGGCAGAGGTGGAATGACAGGGCCGGGACTGGTCTCGGTGTTGAATCCGAATGCTCCGCCAGCATCTTTGTCAGTGAGCCAATAGTCAGGAGGTACATAGTCGTACGGTCCCGACATCTTCACCCCCGAGGCGCCAGTGACAACGGTGGCAGTCCCCGATGCAGAGGAGACGGCTGGATTAGGCCAATTCACTTCCTTCAAAATTTGCAGGTACAAAGTCTCAGTTTTGGCTGGCGGAGGATTGTCGCTTCCATAGAGCCATACAAAAACGCTGGGGTGGGTTCGCAGACGCATTGCCTGATCGGAAAGTGAGGCGGCGGCAATCTTTGAAGTCTCCGGAGTCCATTCCTCCCACTGTTCCCAGAAGTCGCAGCACGTCCATCCCGGCATGACGAGGACGCCCAAGCGATCGGCCAAGTCGAAGAACTCGTCGCGCTCCATGCGTCCTTCGAGGCGAATTGTATTCAAGTGCATATCGCGCACGTAATCAAACGCGGCGGCGGTTCGTTCAGGAGACGAGCGGAGGAACATATCGGGCGCCCAAGCCGCGCCGCGAATCAGCAAATTGCGTCCATTGATCTTGAATAGGCGGTAGCCTCTGGCAGTCAGTTCCGAGGTAACTTCCCGAATTCCGAAGCGCACGTTGGCGGAATCGGAGATCTGACCGCCAATTTCGACTCGCAGATGCGCCGTATAGAGTTCAGGCGTGCCCATCTGGTAAGGCCACCACAGGCGCGGGTGGGCAAGTTTGAGTTCAGGATATTTTTCTGGCGTGAAAAGTACTTTCCTTGACTCAGACGCTGCTAAGTCCACTCTCTGGCTGATATGAATGTCGCCGATGTCGGCCGCGACAATGGCCGTTTGAGGGTCGCGAAGCACCGTTGCGAAGGTCGGCGGTGACCGTAAGTGAAGCTGTCTTGTAGTCGTGGTCAAGATGGGAACTGACAAAGGAGTGGCGCAAGGTGACGTCACCTGCAGTTGTCAGGTAAACGTCCTTCCAAAGGCCCATATCTTTGTCCGGGGGGGTCGGATTCCAATCGACCCACGTCATTGCCAGATCTGTCTTATCTGGAGCGAAGACTTCCACCGCGAGCGCATTCGGCTTGCCGGTCGATACAAGTTTGCTGATCTCGAAGTCGAACGCGCGCATCATGCCGGCTACGTCGTTTGCATCAGCGATTTTTGCCCCGTTGAGCCAAACGTTGGCACGGTAATTGATTCCGTCAAAATGCAGCCAGGTCGCATGCTTCGCAGTTTGCGCTGGAGTCGCAAATTCTGTTCGAAACCACCAGGAACATCGGAATGGACTGTCAGCCGGCATCGATTGCTTGGCAAAAAAAGAGTCGGAGGCATAGTCCATTCCGGGAAACGACTTCAGGTTCATTCCGTAGTAAGGATCAGGATAGGTGCCGTCGGCGACGAGTACAGCAACGACGGTGGAAGGCATACTGGCTTTGTGCCAACCCGCCGTTGAAAATCCAGCAGTTGCGATTTCGATAGGAGAGGACTTCACCTCGCACGAAGACTGAATTCGCCAGTTTTCGCTCAGCAAAGTTTTGGGGGAAGAAATCGCTAGCTTGTCGTCTGCTTTGCCCGGCGGGACAATGAGCAGACAAGCTACGAAAAGCAGCAGCTGAGACTTGATCGAGAAGATTCGCGGCAGAACTGAACGCTGAACGTGTTCGTCGCTCTCCTGTGATGTACATGCCCGCTTGAAAGTTCAGGACGGAACTCCGCTTCTGCTCCGCTCGAACCGATGATGCCAAACCTGGGCAGCACCGATCAGGCCCGCATCTGGGCCGAGAGAGGTTAGCGCAATTTTCACTTGGTCGGTGGGAACAAGCGTGCAATTCTGGCGAATGACCTCCCGCATGCGGTCAAGAAACAGCGATGCACTTTCCATCACTCCTCCGCCGAGCACAATCGCTTCTGGAGCAAATATGGTAATGAGATTGGCAAGGCCGAGCCCAAGGTAGTGGGCCTCGCGATCGACCGCCCGTTGCGCCCATTCGTCGGAATTCTGAGCGCGCATACAAAGCGCATGAGCATTGAGCGAGCGGCTCGTCGAAGTTGCAGGAGCATTTTCGGAGTACCACTTCATCATGGCTGGGCCCGCCGCCAGACTTTCCCAGCAGCCGTGCACTCCACAGGAACACAACGGGCCAGAAGGGTCGATGATATGGTGGCCGATTTCCGGGTGACAGCCGTCTACGCCGCGATAGACTTTGCCGTCGAGAATCACGCTTACGCCAATTCCGGTTCCGACAGTTACGTAAAGGAATCGCGACTTCGCTTTTCCGGCGCCCCAGTAGAGCTCCCCGAGTGCTGCCGCATCAGCGTCATTCTCTAGAGCCGCGGTAACTCCAAACTCCTGCGCTAACATTTCTACCGGGTTGCCGCCTGCCCAACTGGGCAGATTATTGACGCGACCCAGAGTGCCGGTAATCGAATTCAGGGGCCCGGCACTCCCGATTCCAATCCCATGCAGGTTGACCTGCGCCTGCTCGGCACATTGGCGAAGAAGAGTTGCCGCCCGGTGAATGGCACGCTCAAAACCGCCTGTCTCATCGGAAGGACATTCGTCTTTGGCGAGCACGCGGCCAGACGGATCAACGACTCCCACGGCGATCTTGGTGCCGCCAATATCCACGCCACCGATCATCGTGTTTTCACCATCGCGCACTCACCTTCCTCCCCGCGCTGACGGGTATTAAATTGTTTATTAAAACGAATGAATATTGATACATTCTGCAATTGGTGTCAAGGGAAGTCTCCTTGGACACGTTGAAAATTGATCTGCGAGCGATTGTGACAAGACGATTTTCTTACACTTCCATAAGTTCAATGCGCGGATTCGCCCTGCGGAGCCCACTGTCAGGATTTCCGACACTTTCCGGGTTTTGAACACCCCCTAGTCAGAGCTAAGTTTCTCAGACTCGTAAACCCCTTAGAAACATAGCCATTTCCGCCTAATACAGAATGGCGAGTTACGGCCTCGCGATTGCATTGATACAAGGGTGCCGCTGCTCGTGAGTAATCGGGCCGGATCCTCCCCCAAGTTTCGCTGGCACAAAAATCAGTTCGTACATAGCCGTTCAATGCGCAGTTTGCTCGACTACAGACGTTAAGGAGACCGACTCAATGAAACGCCTAATGCTCGCAATTATTATTTCAGCGGTGTGTGGATTGTGTGGCTGCCAATCACTCGCTCCTCAAGACGGCGGCCCGCCAAAGTCTCCCGGCACCATGGCGACCGGAAATTGGGAGTTTTCTTCACAGTATGACTCGACCCACGTGGGCTATTTGGAATCGAACATTTCGAGCACGAGTGACGCCGGTGTTTACAAGGACAGCGGTGGTAACACCAAGTTCTTCATTTTGAATTCCACTGCTTATTTCAACAATCCAGGCGCGATGGGCGGCTATGCATACCAGGCGGGTGGCTATTCGTTGACGCTGAACGTGACATCACAGCTCCAGGTCACTGGCACGCTTGCCCGAAGCCAAGGCTCTCCCATCACGTTCACTGGAACAGTGGCCAACGGCGGATCGACCATGACCGGCACGTTTGTGGATGGGAACGGAGGAAGCGGAACCTTTACTGCTGCTTCCGCGCCGCCTTTGGATGGGAACTATGCAACGTCCCCTTATACGATTGGGGAATCAATCTCCGGCAAGGTCATAACGGAGGCCAGTTCGAACTCCAGCGGTGACTACAATCTCTCGCCCGTCGTCGGAAACTTGGCGCTGCTTTCCACTGGAATACCAGTAGGGGGCAATGGCTCGATTACATTTTGGAACAATAGCGGTTCTTGCAATACGAACCAGTGCTCAGTCTTTCATGACCTCTCTACCGGCAACTTGTGGGTGTTCATGAACTCCAAGAACAATCCGGCAACCACTAACCAAGTTCTCGGGGTACTTTACCCGGGCAAGTAATAACACGGCAGGCGTCGTGGAAAGTTTGCAGGCATCAAGGCTTGCAAGGCGACCGGTACCGACAGTTGATGTCGAGCATCGACTGTCAGGTGCCGGTCGCTTCTTTTCTTTGGGAAAGCAATTCGTAGATCGTCGTTCGAGAGATACCAAGTATTTCGGCGGCGTGTGATTTATTTCCGCCTACTCTTGCCAGCACGTGCATTACATGGCGTCTTTGCGCTTCGTGCAGAGGCATCAGCCCCGCTTCCGGCCCCAGCGTTTCGCCAGTCCATCGACGCAGGGATTCCGGAAGATCGGCGATATCGATCACCGTTCCCTCCACCATCATGCACGCGTTGCCGATAACGTTCTCGAGTTCCCGGACGTTGCCTGGCCAGGAATACGTCGCCATGCGCTTTTGCGCCCGCCGTGTGAGTCCTGTAACCGGTTTCTTGTACTGCGCGGAAAAAAACGCAATGAAGTGTCGTGTCAGCAGTGCAAGGTCTTCCCGTCTCTCGACCAAAGGGGGCACTGCAATCTCCACCATCGCCAACCGGTAGTACAGGTCCTCTCGGAAGCGGCCCTGGTTGACGAGCGCGCGAAGGTCCCGGTTCGTGGCGGCGATTACGCGAACGTCCACTTTTCTTGGGGCTGGCGCGCCAACCCTTTGGACCTCATTGTTCTGCAGCACGCGTAGCAGTTTGCCTTGCGCGCTCAGCGACAACTCACCAACCTCATCGAGAAAGACGGTGCCGCGGTTCGCATACTCAAACAAGCCGATCTTGTCTTGGGACGCTCCTGTAAAGGCGCCTCGAACGTAGCCAAACAGCTCGCTCTCTACCAGCGTTTCCACAATTGCGGAACAATTGCACAACGCAAATGGCCCGCTCCCGAACGGACTAAGTCGCTGCAGCGCTCTAGCGACCAATTCTTTTCCAGTGCCCGTTGGGCCGCTCACCAGCACATTGCGAAAATGCGGCGCTACCCGTCGAATCTTCGCGAACACTTCCAGAATGACGGGGCTGTGGCCCACGATTCCCTCGAATTTGCAGGCGTCAAGAAGTTTTAGGTCGAGTTCCAGCGTATTGCGGCGAAGCTCGGCCTCCGACAACAGGCCCGCGACCCGATCCCGCAGTTTTTCTAGATTAAGAGGCTTGTCGAAATAGTCGCATGCACCTTTCTGGATCGCTTCCACTGCGGACTCTGTGGAATAGTGGCGCGACATAAGTATGACTTCCGCTCCCGGGTCCGTCGCCAGGACCCATTCGAGCATCTCCAATCCCACCGTACCGGGCAACGACAGGTCGAGAAGGACAATCTGCGGGCGAGCGCGCTTGAATTCTTCTAAGCCGGTTTTATGGTCGGTGGCAGTGAGGATTTCCAGCCGTTGTTCGGAAAGAGCGTCTTTGATTTGTTCGAGGCTATGCCAGTCATTATCAATCGCGAGAAGCTTGGGCAGTTTCCGTTCGGCCATTCACACCCCCGGGGATTGGTGCTCTCACGATTTGTGCTCGGTCCACACCGACCGGCGCCTCTTATATCGGTATACTTAAGAACTTGCCGGTGAGATCGTAGCAACGATGCTTGTTCTATTTTTGTAACAAGTCTGTCTCTCCCACTTCCGGACGTCTTTTCTTTCGAAGTTCCCGTACGCGGGTTTTGCCGAGGAGCCATGATGCAGATTGAAGTCGAAGCTATGTCCATCGTTCTCTCGACGTTTATAATCCCCGGTTCAAAGGAGTGTTCATGAAGCTTGAGGGAAAAGTGGCGCTGGTGACCGGAGCGTCACAAGGCATCGGACGTGCCTGTGCGCTGGCGCTGGCCCGCGAGGGCGCATCTGTGGCAGTGGCCGCCCGCAATCAGCCCAAACTGGACGAGTTGGTCGCAGAGATTACCTCTGCCGGCGGTAAAGCTGCGGCCTTCGTGATGGATGTTGCTGAAGAAGACCAGGTGAAGGCGTCCATCAAAGCGGTTCTCGCGGCCTTCGGCAAGATCGACATCCTGGTCAACAATGCAGGTATCACCCGCGACCAACTCATCATGCGCATGAAGCGCGCGGATTGGGACCTGGTCCTCAACACCAATCTCACCTCAGCCTACCTCTGCATTCAGAATGTTATCCCCTCCATGCTCAAGCAGCGTTCGGGAAGGGTCATCAATATCACCAGCATCTTCGGAGAAATGGGGCAGGCTGGACAGGCGAATTACTCCGCTTCGAAAGCCGGACTCATCGGCCTGACCATGGCGATCGCCCGCGAGGTTGCGTCGAGAAACATTACATGTAATGCGGTCGCGCCGGGCTTCATTGAGACCAACATGACCGCAACCCTGAGCGAGGAATTGAAAGAGAGCGCGGTGAAGATGATTCCCCTCGGGCGCGTGGGGAAATCGGAAGACGTCGCCAGCGCAGTCTGCTTTCTGGCCTCCGATGAGTCTTCTTACATAACCGGACACGTGCTCAACGTGAATGGCGGCATGTTGATGGGTTAGCCTTCAAAAAGAATCGGCGCTTCAGCTTGGAAGAGGCTGAAGCGCCGAGATTTGTGAAGGTTTTGCGGAAAGCGATGTTTACGCGATACCTTCTGCCGCGATTCTCTCCGTCAGGAACGCCTCGATCACGTCTCCAACCTTGATGTCGCCGTAGTTCGCGATCGAGATGCCGCATTCCATGCCGCTGGTCACCTGGGACGCATCGTCCTTGAAGCGGCGCAGCGAGCCGACTTTTCCCTTGAACACAACCACGTTGTCGCGAAGCAGGCGAACTTCCGAATCGCGCTTGATGACGCCATCGGTGACACGGCAACCAGCAATCGTTCCAACCTTCGGAATGCGGAATGTTTCCTGCACTTCGGCCCGACCGAGGTAGGTTTCCTTGATAGTCGGTTCGAGCAGGCCCGTCATAGCGCGCTTGATCTCATCCTGCAACTCGTAAATGATCGAGTGCAACCGGATGTCGACTTTTTCCTGGTCGGCCAATTCTTGCGCCTTTCGTTCCGGGCGCACGTTGAATCCGATGATGATCGCGTTCGAAGCCGATGCCAGAAGCACATCGGTTTCAGTAATGGCTCCAATTCCTGATCGCAACAGCTTGAGACGAACTTTGTCGTTCGACAGTCGGCCAAGGAGATCGCCCAGCACTTCGACCGAGCCCTGCACGTCAGCTTTCAGAATGATGTTCAGTTCCTTGATGCCCGCTGTCTTCAGCTGTTCGGCTAGACCTTCGAGCGAGACACGCGAACTCTTGGCGAGAGCCGCTTCGCGTGCTTTCTGCTCGCGGTACTCGGAGATGTCGCGCGCTTTCTCGCGATCGGTGACCACTACAAACTGGTCACCAGCCTGCGGCAAGCCTTCCAGCCCAAGGATCTCAACCGGCGTGGAAGGAGGAGCTTCCTGCAACCCTTGTCCACGATCGTCAAACATGGCGCGTACCTTGCCGTAGACGTTCCCGACGACGAAGTTGTCGCCCGTATGGAGTGTGCCATTTTGCACCAGAATCGTAGAGACCGGACCGCGTCCGCGATCGAGTTTCGCTTCGAGCACAACCCCGCTCGCCGCTCGTCCTGGAGTTGCTTTTAATTCCTGCAGGTCCGCCGTCAGGCAAATCATTTCCAATAGCAGGTTCAAATTCGTTTTCTTTTTGGCTGAGACATCGACAAAAACCGTCTTGCCACCCCAGTCTTCTGGCAACAATCCACGATCTGCTAATTGCTTTTTCACGCGATCGGGCATCGCATCGGGTTTGTCGATCTTGTTCACCGCAACGATGATCGGCACCTCGGCAGCGTGGGCATGATCGATGGCTTCAATGGTTTGCGGCATCACGCCGTCGTCTGCAGCCGTGACCAGCACAACAATGTCCGTCGCTTTGGCGCCGCGCGAACGCATGCGCGTGAAGGCTTCGTGACCCGGCGTGTCGAGAAACACGATCTCGCGCCCATAAGCTGGAGACGTCGCATCGCCGATCCGAACCTTGTAAGCGCCGATGTGCTGCGTAATGCCGCCAGCTTCGCCGCCTGCAACGTCCGTGGAACGAATCGAGTCGAGCAATGTCGTTTTGCCGTGGTCAACGTGGCCCATGATCGTGACGACGGGCGGACGTGGTACTGCTTCCGCGCCTTCCTCGCTGCTCTCCGTCGCTTCGGTGGTGTCTTTTGCGGCCTGCTCTTCGAACGTGATGACTTCGGTCTCAGCTCCAAAGAAGCGCGCCATTTCGCTTGCGAGTTCCGCATCGAGCGTCTGGTTGATGGTGGCGAACACGCCGCGTACGACCAGCCGCGCGATCAAATCTTTCGCACGAATCCCTAGCTTTTCGGCCAGATCCTTCACCGAGATTCCTTCGGTGATGGTGATGTTGCGCGTGATCGGCGCTGGTTCGTTACTAATGATCATGCGCGGCGGAGGAGTGTAGCCCTTCATCGGGCCTTCCTTCACACCACGCGGTACATATCGTTGTCCAGGACGTCTTGACGGAGCTCCCGGCCTGCTTCCCGGACGAGTTGGTCCCGGAGGCGGCATCGCTCCAGCGCCTGGGCCTACGCCGAGTGGACGCGCTCCTGCCGGAGCTACGCGAGTCGGATGCATCGGACGCCGTTCGCCCGGACGCAACGGGGGACGGGCGGTTCCCGGAGCTTGCGGACGCGCGGTCCGCTGAAAGATCGGCTGCCCCGGCACAGGGCGGCCTGGAACTGGTCGTGGCGGTGCTCCCGGAGGCAGTACAGGTGCCTTGTACACCGGACGCGGCCCCGTCTGCGGCATAATCATGCGCGGCGGAGGTGGTCCCGGAGTGACTGGCCTCGGCGGTATTGCCGCCGGGCTCTGGGCGCTTTGCTGCGAACTCTGAAGATGGATTCCTTGCGCCTGTGGAGGTGCACTCACAGCAGGAGGCGCTGGGGGCGTCGCTCTCGGCGGAATTGCTACCGCGGACGGAGGTGCAGCCGTAACCGTTGCTGCCGGCGATGTCGCCGTGGGCGGAGCAGGAGGTGCAAGTGGAACTGCGGGAGCTTTCGGCGGGATGACGACTACTGCAGGCGGACGGAGAGCGGCCACCGAAGCCGGCGTAACCAATTTTGGCGCTGGCGCTTCGGGCGCAACTTTTGGCGGAGCGGATGCCGCAGGAGCTTCTGCCTTCGCTTCAACCGGCGGAGCCGAGACTGGCGGTTTGGTCGCAACCGGTGGCTTTGCAACCGGACGTGCCGGAGGATGTTCCGTTGCTTCTTTCTGCTGAGTAATGGCGCGCAGCACGTCTCCCGGACGGGAAATATGCGAAAGGTCAATTTTGGTTTTGATCTCTTCTTCGCCGTGACTGGCGGCCCGAGCGGATCGGGCGGCGCTCGATCCGGACTCACTGCGGGAACGCAGGTGTTTGCGAACCAGTTCCGCTTCGTGCTCTTCCAGAGAACTCGAGTGCGTTTTCTTCTCGGTAACACCCACCGTGGTCAGCACGTCAAGAATCTCTCTACTCTTGACTTCCAGCTCACGGGCCAGATCATTGATTCGAATCTTCATCCGCTCTCGTTTTCCTTTTCCGGTCCCGCAGTCACTACGCTCGTTACCTACGCTCGCATATCTAACCTCACGGAATCCCTGTCTCTTACTGCGAGGTTGGCGAACCTCGCGCTTTCGGTCCGAACATTAGGTCGGACTCGCCGTATTTCCAGTTCAGCTCTATTTGTCTTCCGGAGCTTCTTCGGCTGGTGGCTCTTTTTCTTCAGCCGGTGGTTGCTCTGTTTCTTCGGCCGCAGCAGTCTCTTCGGCCACACCAGTCTCGGCGGGTGGGGCGTCAGCGTTTAATATCTCCGCTTCGCTCGTGCCCTCTTCCGAGACCTCTACTTCTTCGCCGGATGGTGCTTCCGTGACAGCTTCCTCGGCGGTCTCTGCCTCGGCGGCAGCTACCGCCTCGCCGCCGTCCAAGCTCGCGAAGTAATTATTGACCGCAATACTGATTTTTTCCACCGTTTTCGGGCCAATTCCTTCGATCGCTTCCAGTTGCTCCGGCGTCATATCGGCCAATGATTCGACCGTATTTACGCCTGCCTCTTTCAGCTTCTCGACCAGTCCCTCACCCAGTCCGGTAACGTTTTCAAGAGGTGTGACCGTCTGTGTGACGAGCGCCGACATCTGCTGCTCCACTTCCTGGCGCTTCTCTTCCTCACTCTTGATGTCGATCTTCCATCCAAGCAACTTGGCTGCAAGCCGGACGTTCTGACCTTTCTTCCCGATGGCGAGCGAAAGTTGGGTGTCGTCAACCACGACTTCGAGGTGCCTGTCAGCGCTGTCGACGATCGTCACACGGCTTACCTTAGCCGGCTGCAACGCCTTCTCAGCGAACGTCACCGCATCTTCGTGATATTCAATGATGTCGATCTTTTCGCCGCGCAGCTCCCGGATAATTGATTGGACGCGCATCCCCTTCATTCCGACGCAAGCGCCTACCGCATCCACGTCCTTGTCTTTCGACATGACGGCGATCTTGGTACGCTCGCCGGCTTCACGCGCAATTGCGCGGATCACAACCGTGCCGTCATAAATTTCCGGTACTTCCGTCTGGAACAGGTGCTGCACAAGCTCCGGCGCCGCACGTGAAACCACCACGCCCGGACCCTTGACTGCTTTTTCCACCCGGACGATCACAACTCGAATCCGCTCACCGACCGCGAAAGACTCCAGCCGCGATTGTTCCTTGCGGCCCATTCGCGCTTCAGCTTTCCCGATATCGACGATCACATCCGGGCCCTCAATCCGCTTCACGGTCGCGTTCACGATCTCGTTGACGTGCCCGATGTACTCGTTGTAAACCGTGTCGCGCTCGGCCTCGCGGACTTTCTGAAAGATGACCTGCTTTGCCAGTTGCGCGGCAATGCGGCCCAGAATGCCTTCTGTCACCTTCGGGATCAGCAACTCGCCACCGGCTTCCGCGCTCGGATCGAGCTTGCGTGCCTGGTCCACCGTCACCTGAAGGTTCGGATCCTCGACCTGCTCGGGACCCTCGACAATCGATTTCACCGCGTAGGCGTTGATCTTCCCGGAATCTTTATCGAGCACCGCGCGGAGGTTTTCCTGAGTCTTGTAGTATTTGCGCGTAGCGACCACAATCGCGTCCTCGACTGCGCTGACTACGATCTGCGGGTCAATGCCTTTTTCCCGGCTGACGCCCTCGATGATGTTGTAAAGCTCACTTGCCATATGAATTCCAAAATCGGCTCTAGGCGTTGGGCTTTCGGCTTTCGGCCAATGACCCTAACCAGTTTGATCTTCCTAGAGCCCAGAGCCAAAAGCCCAACCTAGATCTCAGGCACCAAATTCGCCTTCTCGACGTTTGCCAAATCAATCTCTATCGAAGCTGCGCCGTCTTTGGGACGCATTTTCCGCCGCGCCTCAGTCAAGTCGAGCAACAGCTTCCCGTTCTCGAAGCTTTCCAGCTTCCCTTCAAAGTGCCGGTTGTCATTGACCGGCTCTCGCGTCGTCAACTTCATGCGATGACCGCGAAATCGTTCAAAGTCCGAAGGCTTCGTCAGCTTGCGATCGAGTCCGGGAGACGAAACTTCCAGGACATACGATCCGCCGGGGACCGCATCTTCCACGTCGACGATCGTGCCAAACTCCCGACTAAAGCTCGAACAATCTTCGTGCGTTACACCATCCGGATGCTGCGCGGACGGCACGGCTCCCGGACGATCAATGAAAACCCGGAGCATTCGGTGTTTTCCCGAACCAAGAAACTCGATTTCGACCACTTCGAGTCCGCTCGAGCTCGCCACCCGCTCCGCAATCTCGCGAAGCTTTTCTTTATCAAAACTCATGTTTTCAGCAGCTTACAGTTGTGTCCCGCCGACTAAACTGGCCACCAAGTAAAAAGTGGGCTTTCGCCCACTGGTGTGCTTCGACAGTGCTGACACTACTACACAACAGTTTCCATTGCCAACTATACGCCCGCGTCACCGAAATTACAAACCGCGCACGCTGTAATGTCGGCTCCCGTTCGATTGCTGGACTGCTCTACCCGCGAGCCATTTCAGGGATTACAAAGTTCGTCCCACTTTGGGTGCGCCAAGACGGAGTCAAGGTCTGTAAGTCTGCTTCTTCCAATCTTTTGCAGCCCCAAGATGTGTCCATCGTAATCTTGCGTCTCGCTCCCGATTCCCACAAACTTCCTGTTAATGCAGGCTTCGAGAACTCATCTCGGGATTGCTCTTGGAATTGCCGGCGCGCTGGTGCTGGCTTTCCTAGGCTATCTGCACTGGCTCAGCAATCAGCCACCGGTGATGGCGCGGTCCGAGGAACGCGACCCGCTTACCAACATGCCCGTGAGCATCACAATGAATCCGTTGCGCGACCGTACCGTCGAACGCACCGCGAACGCCTTCATCGCTCAAATGCGGGATGGCAATTGTCGCAAGGTCCTCGCCGGATGGACAAAAGACTACCGAAAAAAGCGTGCGGACTTTATCTGCGATTCTGAAAAGCAGCATCCATTGATTTCCTGGAATCTGGTGGAATGGGAAGACGCGCCGCCGCTGATCATCCTGCACTACAAGGGACAGCGATACTCCGATGCGACGCAGGAAGCGACCTACAAGGATCTGTTCTCTGTGACTGAAGAAAAGAAGGATGCAGGCTGGGCAGTAATTAAGTACGACTCCTTCTACTAAGATCAGGGTTCCTTCGCGCCCAGCATCATTATTCTCAAAATCAACTCACCCTATTTGCTGCTCGCCTCAACCATGAGAAGATGCCGCAGCCTAACGGCGACTTCTGCCATGCGAAGGATCGGCAGAACTTGCGACATTAAGATCGAGATGAAGCTTTAGGTTGGAGTTCGACGCATAGCAGTTCCCATCTGAATCGTAACCGCGGCAGGCTCCCGCGATTCCCTTGCGTCGAGGAGATTGCGCAAACTGCCATATCTCCGCGAATCCGACTCCGCTTCCAGCAGGCGACAGAGAGTGAGTGTCCGCCACGCAGCCCTGCGACGGCGGACAAGCATCATTTGTCACCCAATAAGAGATGTCGCGATCTCCGGCCGCTTGACGGATGTCTTCCGCTGTAACAACGCTGGCGCCACCTTCCTCTACGGCCGCCATTC
Organism: uncultured Acidobacteriaceae bacterium; assembly: GCA_963822545.1. Taxonomy (GTDB): domain Bacteria; phylum Acidobacteriota; class Terriglobia; order Terriglobales; family Acidobacteriaceae; genus Acidiflorens. The sequence goes on along the minus strand of CAWGIB010000002.1, from coordinate 457,944 downwards.
CGGAACAGTACACACCAGCCCGAAATCCGGACTGGCTAACCGTATCCACCCACGCGAAAAGATAGGCTTTCTGTTCGGGGAGCATTCGGCCTCCCTCTTCCTGATCGAGAAAAATAATTGCGTGAGATGGAAATCCTTCGCGCTTTGCGGCTGCGAAGGCAGCAGCGCCGTCAGATTTGCCAGGCGCTGCCGCATTCTTCCCAAGTTCGCGATAGAGCCGTCCGTTGAACAGTACTAAAAATCCAAAGCCAGCCGATTCCAGCTTGCCCCGCTTTCCTGACCATGTGTTGACCTTGGTCCCTGGCGGGTTATTCAGCCAATAGCCGGCATAAGTAAAGGTCTTATGAAGTTCGTTCAAATTGCCATCACCGGGATATTCGTTACGGTCGAAGCCAAGGAACGAAGACGGATGATCAGCAGCCCATGCAGTGGAAACAAATACTCCACAAGCTGCGAGCAGGATGAGTAGGAACAGGTAAGTTCGCGGTCCGGAAATCAATGGCGATTGCTTCATTGGGACGGATCTAGCCGCCGATATGAACCATCGTGCGAGAGGCAGGCACGAACCCTGGCTCGCCGATGTGATGCCGCTCCTCTTTCTTTTCCACTACTTTCAAAATGAAGTCGACCAGTTTGTCATCCGACGCGCCGCGTCGCATCAGCTCGTAAAGATCGTGATCCCAGACGGAAAAGAGACATGTCCTCAGCTTGCCGTCAGAGGTAATCCGAATGCGGCTGCAATGTCCGCAAAAGGGATGAGAAACGGGGGCAATGATTCCGATTTCTCCTACTCCATCCGGAAAACGGTAACGTCGCGCCGTTTCGCTGCGTGCATGCTCAATCTCGAGCAGAGGCATGTATTCAGTCATGCGCTCGACGATTTCTTCCAGTCTCACGACCGTATTCGGCGTCCACACGCGATCTTCTTCGAGTGGCATGAACTCGATGAACCGCACCACCACTCCTTCTTCGCGCGCGAACCTGCCGAAGGGAACGATCTGGTCTTCATTGAAGCCGCGCATCAGGACGCAATTCACCTTCACCGGATCAAGCCCTGCGCTTCTTGATGCTCGCACGCCGGCGAGCACGCTTTCGTATCCGTTCGGCACGCGCGTGATTCGGGCAAAACGCTCGGCATCGACCGCATCCATGCTGACAGTAACGCGATCCAAGCCAGCATCTTTGAGCGGCTGCGCAATCTCCGCCAGTAAGTGGCCGTTCGTAGTCAGCGCGATTTCGGGCTTTTCGCCCTCAACCGTGCGAAGTCTGGAAAGGTCACGGACGAACTCGATGATCCCGTTGCGCAGTAGCGGTTCGCCGCCAGTGAGGCGAATCTTCGTAATACCCAAGCCGACCAGAATGCGCGCCATGCGCAGGTATTCGTCGAACGGCAGTTCCGCATACGCTGCGCCGTTCGTGCCCGTGCGGCAATAGACGCAGCGGTAGTTGCAGCGATCCGTGATTGAGATTCGCAGATCGTGAATGGAGCGTCCGAAATTGTCTGTCAGTGGCACGGGAAACGGTCGTTAGTCCTTTGTCGTTGGGTTGCCCGAAGTGATCATCACGGCCGAAATGGCCAACGACCAGCGGCAAACAACCCACAACTGATCTCTAAACTTGTTCCACGCCAGAAAGGAAAGACACGCAGCGAACTTCGCGAGCGTTTCCTTTCCAAGCACGGGAGGCGCAGGCGTTTCCGCCAGCACCCTCGGATCACCTGATTTCTAGCGACCCTCGCTTCCGCAGCCAGAGTATGCTCCAAGGCCGCGGAAGTCGGAAACTCACTTCATTATAGATGGTAACGACATAGATGGTAACGACCACTCGAGGACAAATCTCGCCAGCCTGCGCAAAGGGATTTCACTTCTGCAATCTGACTTCTGACTTCGGCAATCTTCTGTACACTTTCCCCATGAAGGCTCTCGTTATTCCTCGCTTTGGCGGACCCGAAGTCCTCGAATTGCAGACGGTTCCAGAACCGCATCCTGGTCCTGACCAGGCGCTGATCAAGGTGGAAGCGGGCGGACTCAACTTCGCGGATCTGATGACCGCGCAAGGTGGATACGCGGGAACGCCGAAACCGCCGCTGATTGCTGGACGCGAGTTCTCCGGCATCGATCCGAACGGGCGTCGCGTCATGGGATACACGCAATGGGCAGCGTTCGCGGAGCAGACGACCGCTTATCGATCGCTATTGTGGCCCGTTCCGGAGAAATGGAGTGCCGAACAGGGCGCTGCTTTTCCCGTCAACTTTTTTACCGCTTACTTCGCGTTCTGGAAAGCGGGACTCATCGAGAACAATCAAGTGAAAGGCAAACCCGCGCGTGTCCTTATTCATGCGGTTGCGGGAGGAGTTGGAACTGCGGCGGTGCAGATCGGGAAGATTCTCGGAGTCGAGATGTATGGAACGTCTTCTTCGGAAGACAAACTTGCTCGCGTTCGCGAACTGGGATTGCAGCACGGCATTAATTACAAACAGAAAGATTATGTCGAAGCCATTAAAGAGATGACAAATGGCGAAGGCGTCGATGCAGTCTTTGAAATGCTCGGTGGAGAACACGTCGCGAAAAGCGTGAAGTGTCTTCGCGATTTCGGACGCGTCATTGTTTATGGCGCTGCGACCGGAGAACCTCCGGTGCTTGATACTCGACTGCTTTACACGAAAGGCGCGAGCGTTCATGGACTCTGGCTTACGTACCTCAGCCAAAATCGTGCGCTCATGGAATCGGCGTGGAAACAGCTTTCGGAATGGCTCAACGCGGGCAAGCTGAATCCTGTAATTGGCAAGGTGTTTCTCCTCGAACAAGCACGCGATGCTTTCACGCTGATCAAAGAAGGAAAGAACTACGGCAAGATCGTATTGAAAATTTCCTGACGTTTTCTGATCTCGCTTCGAGGCCGCGAAATCCGCGGCTATCTCGAGTTGGCTTCGAGATACATCCTTCACAAAACACTGCTGCGTTGTGACGGGATCAACAGCAACGAAAGTTGCTAACGCAGTTCTCTCCTGCTCGTCCAAACACCATGTTTGAAACTGGGAACTTCTTCTCGATGAGATTCGTACTTGAGACGAACGGGAGGAAGAAGAAGAAATCCCAACCGTAGGATCAAGAAAATTTGCAGGGTGACAGGACCGGCTCGCGCATGGTTTGGCGGCCCTGACGAGCCGAGTCCGGCAAAAAGAACGAGTTTGAGGCCCGCGTCTTTTTGCGTCACCCTGACAGGCGCATTGTAGGACTTTGCTCAAAAAAGGCAAGCCTTCGAAATGCCAACTCTGAACCAGCCGCCCCGGCGTCCCGGCCTAACCGGGCAGAGAGTAGGAGATTCTATGAAACTGGACAATCTGGTAAAGAGTTTGTTGCTCGCGTCGTTGATGCTGGTTGCAACCGGAGCATTCGCCAGCAACAAGGGCACGATGCACGTAGAAGAAGCTGTACAGGTCAATGGTCAGTCGCTTCCTGCTGGCGAGTACCAACTGCGCTGGGAAGGTACAGGATCGAACGTCGAAGTGAGCTTCCTGCGGGGCAAGAAAGAGATCGCGAAGACCTCGGCGAAGGTGATTGAGCTGGACAAGGCGTCCTCTTATGATTCCGCGGTTGTCGATCACAGCAGCGGTAAAGCTGCGGTATCGGAAGTTCGTTTCGCCGGCAAGAAGACGGCGCTCTCGATTGGGGCGGGCGACGGATCAGCGATGGCGGAAGGCTCCACAAAGTAAGTCGAGTTCACAATCCGAATCATGGGGGCCCAAAAGGCTCCCTTTTTTTTGGCCACAAAGCCTACAAGTCATGTTCCGCAAGAGCATTCGATTTCAGGGCTATTGGGCTGTCTAAGTTCAGTGTCAGAGAGCTCAGTGTCAGAGAGGCTCAGGGTCTGTTCGGGCCGCGATCTGGCACCCCTCCCAATTTCCGGTCTTTTATTTTTAAAGACTTAGGCGAATGGTCTTTGATTCTAAAAGACTTACAAGTAAAGTATTTATTAGTCAAAGACTTAGCTCTACCCTTGGCTAAAAATGGTTTTGGGGCAATTTCGAGCGATGTCCAAAACATGGTGGACACACCTCGGAACTGCCCCAGGGTTCTGATTCTCTCGCTTACGAGGGGATTGGGTCTGTGATGCGCGGCACTTGTAAGCGTGATGAAGTTATGTGGAGGCGGGGCTTTGCCGCTCCAGGACGGAGTAGAGCCCGGTCACCACATTGGCAATGAAGGGTAGATTAGGGGGTCTCGATTTTTTCCAGTTCGGCACCGATGTGAACGCTACTTCCGGCAGCTGGATTTCAGCTTTCGTTCCCAGACCTTGAATCCAGATTTCTTTACGACGATGGAGTGATCCCCTTCAGCTAACTGGAGGTCAGAGGGAGTGTTGCCGACGAAGCTTCCATCGACTTCGATATCAGCACCTGACGGAACAGATTCCAGCTGTAATTTTGCGTTGGCACTCGCGGCAGCACCTTGCGCTACGGAATTGACCGGAACGGCCGGCTGAAATTTCGCGATGTCCATCTTCACATCGCCATTGACGTACGCGGTGATCTCGGTCCCTTTCGGAATACTGATGTCCTTGCCGTGCATAAATAGAAAAAAGGGAGCGGCAGGAAAGAAAACCAGGCTGGTTGCGACCATTCCGCCAACCATTCCGCCTGTGTGGCCGCCGCCTTTGACGTCCCTAACCGCTTTCAAGGTAGCTCTGTCGCCGCTTACCAACTTCACGTAGTCGATATTGATATCCAGCTTTCCGCCGCGCGCCATTCTTCGCTTGGCTTGCGCCTCTGTAACCGTCGCAAAGGCTAGTCCTCCTTTGGGAATGACGAGCACTCCGTTCACGGTGATGTCATCCAAGGTCTCAAAATCCACGGTGTCGCCAACGTGCGCTTCCGCAGAAGATACTGTCCTATTTAGCCGAAGTCTTACCGGCGATTCGTCTTCGAGCACAAATCCTTTCTTTGATGTGAAGTCAGTCGATGCACTTTGCGCCTGCGGCGCGAGCTGCTGGGCCGTTGGCGCGGAAGAAGTTTGGGGTGCTGCAGTCTGGGCGAAGGTGAGTGCACAAAATAAAGGAAGGATAACTAGAGAAACAAGAGATCGCACATGCGCTCCTCAAGAAAGTAAGTTTGCCCAATGGAACGCACCATTATCTACTCATCTATCTGATTGTCAATCAAGAGTGAGGGTTAGATTATTCGGGGCATGATGTGATTTATGGCTGAGACGGGAACTTCTTTCGCCCCGGCTGGGGCTTGATTACTACTTACTTGTAACCCACGGCTTGCGCCGTGGGCTTTATTCTTACGCCGCTCCGCGGCTTGGCATCGCGTCAGTCCGAATCGTGAAGTGCGAACGTTTTCCAGTTACCACACGTTCCAAAAATCGGACACCGGGAAAGCCTCGGCTAATGCCAGCGGCCGTCTCAGCACTTCGGCCGCCTTAGTACTTCGGCATCTTGGGATCGATTTTTTCTGCCCAGGCGGTTATGCCTCCGGTCAGATTGCGGACTTTGGTGAAGCCTGACTGTTTGAGGAAGGCGACGGCTTTGGCGCTGCGTCCGCCCATTTTGCAGTGGGCTACGATTTCGCGGCTGGAGTCGAGTTCGCCTACGCGCTTCGGCAAGTCGCCGAGCGGAATGAGATATCCATTCAGGTTGCAGATCTGATATTCGTGCGGCTCGCGCACGTCGAGAATGAAGACGTCGTCTTTGGCGTCTAACTTCTTCTTTAACTCTTCTACCGTGATGTCGGACATATCGGTCATCGGCGCGGGAGCCTCGGCTCCGCGGATTCCACAAAATTCTTCATAGTCGATCAGTTTATTAATGGTCGGGTGCGTTCCGCAAACGGGGCAGTCGGGATTCTTGCGCAGCTTGAGTTCGCGGAATTTCATGCCGAGGGCGTCGACCAGCAAGCAGGCGTCCGACGAGCGAATCGCCCGCGCCCAGAATCAGCTTGATGGTTTCCGTTGCCTGGATGACGCCGACGAGGCCGGGGAGAATGCCGAGCACTCCACCTTCGGCGCAGGAGGGAACGAGCCCGGGCGGTGGCGGTTCGGGATAGAGGCAGCGATAGCAGGGGCCGTCTTCGGTGGCGAAGACGCTGGCCTGGCCTTCGAAGCGGAAGATCGATCCGTAGACATTGGGCTTGCCGGTCAGAACACAGGCGTCGTTGACGAGATAGCGGGTAGGAAAATTGTCGGTGCCGTCGGCGACGATATCGAACTCGCGAAACAGTTCGAGCGCGTTGGCGCTGGTGAGTTTGGTGTCGAAGGTCCGCAGATTGAGGAATGGATTGATGGCTTTGAGCTTTTCGGCGGCCGAGTCGAGCTTCTTGCGTCCCACGTCGGCGGTGGTATGAATGATCTGGCGCTGGAGGTTGGTGTAGTCGACGACGTCGAAGTCAACGATGCCGAGCGTGCCGACGCCCGCGGCCGTCAGATATAGGGCGAGCGGCGATCCGAGGCCGCCCGCGCCGATGCAAAGGACCTTGGCGGCTTTCAGCTTCTGCTGCCCTTCCATGCCGACCTCGGGCATGATCAGGTGGCGCGAGTAGCGCAGGATCTCGTCGTTGGAGAGGGCGGCCGGGGAGGATAGGGTTTCAGTTGTCATAAAGATTGGGTAATTTTGTAATTGAGTAATTTGGTAATTGGATTTGGTGCCGACTTTTTGGCTCAATTTCAGAATTGCAAATTACCAACTTACTAAATCGTTCTGCCTCCCGCGATGGACGGCACGATTGAAATCGTATCACCTTCGTTCAGGACGGTGGCTTCCTTCTGAAGGTAGCGCATATCTTCATCGTTGACGTAGACGTTGACGAAGGCGCGTAGTTTCCCTTCCTCGCTGTAGAGGTGGCGCTTGAGGTCGGGATGCTGGGAGACCAGGCCGGTGAGAGCGTCGCCAACGGTTTTTGCGGGGACGCTGATGGTTGATTGCTTCGCCGTGTATTGGCGGAGCGGAGACGGGATCTGGATCTGGGCCATAGAGTAAAGATGCTGAGGTAGGCGTGTGAGATTCAGTGGCGGGCAAGAGAAAGGGGCCGACTTTGCCGGAACTGAAGCGCCCGAGGGGCTTCCTGGCGATGGGCGGATTCTTCGTATTCGGCGCTGCCATGGCTGGCTACGCGGCGGTCACGCTGGGAATGCCGGGTACGTTTCTGGACGCGCTCTGGTCTTCAATCAACGCGGCCACGCGGGCTGGCGGCGTTCGGGAGAGGAACGGCCCTATTATTTGTGGCGCTCTCGCTTGTGCTGGCGGTGACGGCGATCGGACTGGTTCCGGGCGGGCATTTTGGGGATGGGTGCTTGGGATTTCGATTATTGCGATCAACGCTGTGGGCGATATCGTCAACCTTGTGCGCGGAGAAGGGCTGAAAGGCGTGGTCGGCGTGGTCATCGCGGGATTGCTGCTGGTCTACCTGATGAGGCCTGGCGTCAGAGATTATTTCGATACGGAGGCAGGAGAAGGGCCCGCTCTAACCGTGCTTTCACACTACTTCGGTAGCCTCCGGCAAGAGTTGCTTGTTTTCCTTCACCGGTTCCCGAGAGTTAAAGGAATTCGTTATTGTGGCGTTGCCGTTTTCGACGCTGGTGATCACGTAGGAGCAGTTGATCCAGTGGGCCTCGGCTAAGTCGGTAGGCGACCATTGGGCAGGATGGTCCGGGTGGGAGTGGTAAAAGCCGACGATATCTTCGGCGCGGGCGCGGCCTTCGCGCTGGATGCGAATCAATTCCTTGGGATCGATGTGATAGCGATTCTGGGGAGAATCAGCGCGCGTGTTGCCGCAAGGAGCAGAGCGTGTGACAGTTTTTGAGCCATCGCCTTCGAAACTTCCGAGCAGCACGCCGCAGCATTCGTGGGGATAGGTTTCCTCTCCGTGGTGCGGATAGCGGCGAGGACGGGGTTGGGGATCTTTAACATAGATTGCACATTGATGATTTCAGATTGCAGAAGTAAAAGCGAAGGTTTCAAGGTTTCAGGGTTTCAAGTTCTGGCGCAGAAGTGCTTGACAACTTTTGCGTTGCACCTTGCAACGCTGCAACTTTGAAACCTTGAAACCCGTTTCCTACTTCTGCAATCTGACTTTTAAAATCTGCAATTTATTTTTCGGTCCAAAATTTCTCGCTTAGATATTTGTCGCCGGAGTCGCAGAGGATGGTGATGATCACTGCGCGCTGATTCTTTTTGAGGCGATCGGCAACTTCGAGGCTGCCGACTACTGCGGCGGCCGAGGAAACTCCGACGAGTAAGCCGTGTTGGCGCGCGAGGCGGCGAGCCATGGAGTGGGCAGCTTCCGTAGAAATTTCTATATTGTCATCGGCCAGCGAGGAATCGTAGATGCGCGGCACGATCGCGGAGGGCAGATGCTTGGCGCCTTCGATGCCGTGGAAGGCGGAGTCGGGCTGCAGCGAGATGCAATGGATATGTGGATTCAATTCCTTCAGGCGGCGCGTGGTTCCGACAAAAGTTCCGGTGGTGCCGAGCATGGAGACGAAGTGCGTGATTCGGCCTTCGGTCTGCTGCCAGATTTCGTTGGCGGTGGTCAGGTAGTGGGCGCGCCAGTTGGCGTCGTTGGAGTACTGGTCGGCGTAGAAATAAAGATCAGGATGGCGTTCCGCGAGCTGGCGCGCGATCTTGATGGCGCCGTCGGAGCCTTCTCCAGGATCGGTGAAGATGATATTCGCGCCGTAAGCTTGTAGAATCCGCTTTCGCTCGGGAGAAACATTTTCAGGCACGCAGAGTGTGACAGGAAAACCGAGAGCGGAGCCGAGCATGGCATACGCGATGCCGGTGTTTCCACTGGTGGAATCGAGCAGAATTTTGCCGGGAGCGAGTTGTCCGGTGCGGCGAGCTTCGCGGATGATGTTGGCGGCGGCGCGATCTTTGACGGATCCACCCGGGTTGTACCACTCGGCCTTTCCCAGTAATTCGACGCTGGAAAGACTGGAGGTCAAGGCGTTCAGCGGCAGTAGCGGAGTGTTGCCGATGCGGGATAAGACGATGTCATCCGCGCGAGTTTGCGACTCGATCGAAGTTGATAATGGCGTCGGCGCGGGATTTGAACTGGCTGCGCTCATTGGCAAATAGTCCTATGGGTGCTAGCGCTTGGATGGTCTCAGGTAAAGACCTTGTGACCTCAGTAATGTGCCTGCAAACTTAAAAGGGTATATCTATACAAACGACATTACTTTCTTGCGTAGCTTAGATTCCCGCTGGGATAGTTTGGTTCCATCATTCTCGCGGCAATATTCTCTGGACCCGTGGCAGGGTCGGGTGGCATCTAAGTTGGCGTAGACAGAAACGAGATTACAGAATGGCGACGAAGGTGGAAGAACGAACATATGATGACGCAGTAGCGTGGCTGCGCGACCATGGGTTTGATCTGATCGAGGCTCCCGGCACGACGGGCCGCGTTTTTTTGCGGAAATACAATTCCTCGGCCGCGATTCAGAAGACGGAAGACGGCGGCGTGAAGATTTTTGCTTATCCTGGATACCTGATCGGAAGTGAGATTTCAAAGCTCATCAACCGCGGCTACCAGCAGTTCCTGAAGACAACGAAGACAGAAGTGCCGGCGACCGCGGAACATTTGAAGGCGCTGCACCAGTTCGCCGAAGAATTGAAAGAGGCTCTCGGGCTTCCCAGTCTTTATAATGAGTCGCTCGGCACGACGAGCGAGTCTTACCAGTACGACCGGATCAAGGATCGTGATGAAGCGGTGGTGGATCGGCCGAAGCGTCCTTGGGAGACGGTGAAGGTGAAGGCGGCGTCGGCTAAGAAGGGCCGAGCGTAGGCAGTACTCGGTAGCCAGTTGCCAGTTCCCCGTTCTCAGTTTTCGGGAGTTGGTGCGTGGGCGGCTTTCGTTTAGGCGCCTTTCGCGGCAGATCTTTGCTAAGCTCCCCATCCAAGTTGTTCTTTTTGTCCCCGGTTACCCATTCCTCTAGCGCTTGCGCTTGCCGCTAACGTCCGGCATAATAATGGTTTGTCTCAACCCTGCCGGACTCTTCCGGATTAAAGGAAACGAAGTCAGTGTTAATGATCCGACTGGCGCGCTTTGGTGCGCGCAAACAACCGTATTATCGAGTAGTTGTGATTGAGAAGGAACGGGCACGCAATGGGCGTCCGGTGGAAGTCGTGGGCACGTATAACCCGCGGACGAATCCGGCGACGTTTGATTTGAAACGGGAGCGCATTACGCACTGGGTTTCGAAAGGGGCACAGTGCTCGGAACGCGTGACGAAGTTGCTGGCTATGCCTGCGCCAGCGGCGACTGCGCCTTTGACGCCTGCACCGGTTGCCTAAGTTTCTCTTTCGCCCAACTGCAGAATCCTTGCTCGGCTCGGAATGACAAGACTTGAATGAAGGAGTCGGTGTCAGCGCCGTTTGCTGAGCGTCGGGATCGAGTATTTCCGGAGCCATGAATGACTGAGCAGTCCGCCAATGCGCGCGCCTTGATCGAACACATCGCCAAAGCGCTGGTCGATAAGAAGGATGCTGTGTTTATCGACGAGTATGAAGATGGCAATGAGACCGTGATCGAGCTCGAAGTGGCGGAAGAAGAAATGGGCAAGGTGATTGGACGATCGGGCCGGATTGCGCGGGCGCTGCGCACGCTGCTGGCGGCCGCGGGAACGAAGAACGACAAGCGCTACGCGCTGGAGATTCTCGAATAGCGTCACAGGATGCGAGCGGCGAGTGGGTGACACTGGCGTTGGCAGTCAAGACACAGGGACGCCACGGAGAAATTGCCGCTGAGTTGCATACCGATGTTCCGGACCGTTTTCGGCAGGGCATGGAACTGTGGGCGCTGCTGAAGAATGGCGAGCGTCGCCAGGTGAAGATTCAGGAGCTGTGGCCGCATAAGAGCTGGCTGGTCCTGAAGTTTGAAGGTGTGGATACGATCACGGACGCAGAGGCGCTGAAAGGTGCTGAGCTGCAGGTTCCGCGGGCGGAACGCGCGGCGCTTGAGCAGGGCTGGATTTACCTGAGCGATCTGGTCGGATGCACGGTGTTTGATGGGGATCGCGAGATCGGTCCTATTGAAGATGTTCAGTTTGGGGCAGGAGAGGCGCCGTTGTTGGTTGTGAAGGGCGCGGGAAAGCTGCCCTACGAGATTCCGTTCGCGGAAGCGTATTTGCTGAAGGTGGACGTGGAACGCAAGCAGGTACTTATGCAGCTTCCGGAAGGGTTGCTGGATGTGAATGGGCCCGGCAGTAGCGACCGGTCTTAGAAAATGAAGATCGATATTCTAACGATCTTTCCTGATTTTTTTCGCGGGCCGCTGGATTATGGAATTGTTCGGCGGGCACGCGAAACGGGGCTGGTTGAAGTAGGCATTCACGATCTGCGGAATTTTACGAAAGACAAACACCGGACCGTGGATGACCGGCCGTTCGGCGGCGGCGAAGGCATGGTGCTGAAGCCGGAACCGATTTTTGAGTGCCTGGAGTCGCTGGGCGAAATTGAGCCGCGGGAAACGCGGACGAGTGCAGCGGCGGTGTCGAAGCAGTCGGTGATTTTGCTTTCGGCGCAGGGACAACGGCTCGATCAGCAGTTGGCCTCGGAACTTTCAGGGCTGGAGCGGATGGTGTTGATCTGCGGCCGGTATGAGGGCGTGGATGAGCGCATCAGCGACCATCTGGCCGACCGGGAGATTTCGGTCGGCGACTACGTTCTGAGTGGCGGCGAACTGGGTGCGGCGGTGATCATCGATACGGTTACGCGGCTGATTCCAGGTGCGGTCGGCAATGCGGAGTCGACGCGGCAGGAATCGTTTACGACGCCGGTTGCGGTTGAGCGTGCTGCGGAGGTCGCGGGGGAGGGCGCCCACGCCAGACAGGCTTGTTCGACCTGCGGTTCGGGCGGATTGCTGGATTATCCGCATTACACGCGGCCCGCGGAATTTCGCGGGATGGCGGTTCCGGAAGTGCTGGTGAACGGGAATCACGACGAGATTCGCCGGTGGCGCCGGAAGTCAGCATTGGCGAAGACGCTGCGCAACCGACCGGACTTGCTGGAGCAGGTGACGCTGAGCGAGGAAGACAAGAATTTACTGGCGCGCATTAAAAGCGAGAGCCAGGCTGAGATTTAAGGCGAGAGCCTAGAGAGAATTCAAGCTGGAAGTCAGGGAAGGAAAAAGTCATGCGAAATCAAATTATTGAAAAATTGCTGGCGAAGACGCGGCGGACGGATCTGCCGACATTCGGACCAGGCGACACGATCCGGGTGCAGGTCAAGATTCGCGAAGGCGAAAAAGAGCGCCTGCAGGCGTTCGAAGGTGTGGTCATTGCGCGCAGCCGCGGGGCACAGCCGAGTTTCACCGTCCGCAAGATGAGTTTCGGGCAAGGCGTGGAGCGTATTTTCCCCGTGGACTCGAAGGTTATCGACAAGATTGATGTGCTTCGGTCGGGAAAAGTGCGGCGCGCAAAGCTGTATTATCTGCGCGATCTGCGTGGCAAGGCCGCCCGACTGAAAGAAGTCGAGCGCTAAATACAGATTCATACGGTGATCGGCCGGGCGACGATTCGTCCGCCGTGCACACGACGGCGCTCTCCGGGCGTCGTTAGCTCTATCGGCGTGCTGCTTGCAGTACGCCTTTTCTTTTTTGGCGCATCAACTATGTTTCGTTCCCTACTCAGCGCGCCAACCGGCGGAAAAGTCTGTGCTTGTTTCCGGCGCAGAACTCGGCGAAGATGCTGAAAAGCGTCCGTGGCAAAAGCAAAATCAAGATCGAAGGCGCGCAGCTTAGCGAAGCTAGCGGAAGCTGCAGGCATCTCGGTGTCCGCGGCCAAGCTCCGGCTTCTGAAAAAGCTGCGCTGCACGCTCAAGTTTGAAAAGCTGGCATGGGCAAGCGGAGCAACGCTGGTTGCCGGCGTGGATGAAGTAGGGCGCGGCTCGCTCTTTGGTCCGGTCGTTGCCGCGGCGGTAATTCTGGACCCGTCGCAACGGATTCGCGGGCTGCGCGACTCAAAGCTCCTGCCAGCAGAACGGCGCGAAGAACTGGCGATCCGGATTCGAGAGAGCGCGATTGCCTGGTCGATTGCGGCGGTTGACGCGGCGCGCATCGATCAAATCAACATCTACCATGCATCGCGGTTGGCGATGTTGCAGGCGGTCCAGCAACTGACGCCATCAGCGAACCATCTTCTGATCGACGCGATGCGGATCGATTACGATGTACCACAGCGGGCGATCATCCATGGAGACGCGCTTTCCGTCTCGATCGCCGCCGCATCGATCATCGCCAAGGTTGAGCGGGACCGCATGGTCGCGACCTGGGATCCCGTCTTCCCGATCTATGGTTTGGCGTCCAATAAGGGTTACAGCACACCCAGGCATCTGTCGGCGCTGCGCGAGTGTGGTCCTTCTCCGTTGCATCGGCAGTCGTTTGCGCCCGTATGGAGCGCGCCCGTTCCGCAAGGGGTGCTGAGTTTTATGGAGGGCGATCCGGAGGCGGCTCTGACCGAGGAAATATTGAGCGACGCTGAGATTCTTAGCGATGAGGCTATCGCGCTGTAGTTGTGGAGCTCTCCATTGCATGGATCCTTCGCTTCGCTCAGGATGACATTTAATTTCGCGATATTCTAATTCCGGACGTGAACTTGGCCTGTTCATGTCAACCAAGTTGTTCCTTCTACATCGCGGCGACGCGCACCTTCATCCTGCTATCATCCCGAAGTGGCGCGCGGAAAATTTATTACGTTTGAGGGGCTGGACGGCAGCGGGAAGAGTACGCAGACTGAGAAACTCGCCCGTGCACTGCGTGCCCGCGGTATTTCTGTTACGGTGACGCGCGAGCCCGGAGGCACCGCGACCGGGGAGAGAATTCGAGAAGTGCTGCTGCGCCCGACAACTGCGGGACTTTCTCCGATGGCGGAAATGGCGCTGATGTTTGCGTCGCGAGCCCAGCATATTCAAGAAGTGATTTTGCCTGCACTGGCGGAAGGCCGCGTGGTTCTTTGCGATCGCTTTACGGATTCGACGGAGGCCTATCAGGGCGGCGGACGAAAGTTAGGTACGAAGCCGGTGCTCACCCTCCACCAGATCTTGTGCGGTGGCTTCAGCCCGATATGACGATTCTTCTGGACAACGAAGTTGCGTTCAGCGTGGAGCGCGCGCGACGGCGCAATCGCAAACACAAGGCAGCGCGTCCTGAGAAAGACGAGGGACGATTTGAACAGGAGAGCCGCGCTTTTTTCGGGCGAGTGCGAAGTGCCTACCTGGCGATTTCAGAGCGCGAACCGAACCGGGTGCATGTAGTGAATGCGCGTGGTACGCCGGGCGAGACGCACGCAGCTATCATGGAACTGGTGCGCAAGAAATTGAAGATCTAGAAGAGCGATTGGTAATTGTGAAATTTAGTAATTGTGTAATTGGTAATTCAAATTCTCCCCGTCATTGTCGAATTTCAATTACCCAATTACAAAATTATCCAATTACCAAATTACGAAATCCCTCTTATGTCGTTTTCTGATTTCGTTGGCAATGCGGAGGTGGTGCAGCGGCTGCGGGAGATGCTCGCGCGCGATCACTTTCCGCATGCGGTGATTCTGGCGGGCGCTCACGGTTCGGGCAAATACACGCTGGCTCTGATGCTGGCGCGGACGATGAATTGCCTGGAGCGTCCGACTACCGAGGGGCTGCCTGATTTTTGCGGACGCTGCTCGAACTGCACGCGCATTGGGATGGCGCTTGACCTGGATTCGCGCTTTGCGGAGGCGGTGGAAGCGCGGGAGAACCTGCGTGAGACGGACAAGAAAGAGACACGGATTTTCGTGCAGACGCATCCCGACCTGCTCGTGATCCCGCCCGATCCGCCGCAGATGATGATCAAGGTGGATCAGGTCCGGCATGTGATTCAGCGGATTTACTATCGTCCGGCGGAGGCGCGCGAGAGCGTTTACATCTTTACCGGCTCGGCGTTCATGAAAGAAGCGGCCAATTCGCTGCTGAAAATTCTGGAAGAGCCTCCTGAATTCGCGACCATCTTTCTGCTGACGGACAATCCAGGGGAACTGCTGCCGACAATTCGTTCGCGTTCGGCGATTTTCACGCTCTGCGCCGCTGGCTACGCGTGGACTGGAAAGCCGCCTGACCAAACTTCGGCCGGACTGGAATCCGCGACAGCATGCGCTGGTGGCTCGGCTGAGCGAGGGGGCCATTGGGCGGGCTTTATCGTTTGACCTTGAAGGGTACGTCGCCTCACGGAGCCATGCGCTGGCGATGCTGAAGTCAGCGCTCGGCGGTGGAGATCACAGTGAACTGTTCAAGACGACCGAGACTTACCGGCCGGGCGCTGAAGGCCGCCAGAAGATCGAAGGCTTGCTGCGGACTTTCTACCTGCTGCTGGAAGACCTGATGTGCCTGCAATCGGGAACGC
This sequence comes from uncultured Acidobacteriaceae bacterium, assembly GCA_963822545.1. Taxonomy (GTDB): domain Bacteria; phylum Acidobacteriota; class Terriglobia; order Terriglobales; family Acidobacteriaceae; genus Acidiflorens. The sequence continues at coordinate 442,580 of CAWGIB010000002.1, read as the reverse complement.
CGCAACTGGTGCGCAATACCGACATTCTGGGCGAACTCAAAAAACTCTCGGAATCGGCTGATTTTACCTGGGTCCAACGGGCGGCCGAGGGTCTTGGAGAGGTCGAACGCGGCATGCGGCGCAACCTTCTACGGTCGCTCTCACTCGATGCTTTTGCGACTGCGCTGGAGACGCGCGGCTGACCGAATCGTGTGTTACCAAATGCTGTTACGAAACCCCTCGCGAGTGACACAAATCATTGTCAGACTAACCACCCTGTGGTACCGTACGGGTACGTTTTCCCTAAACACCCACATTCACAGAGTTAAGTGTTGTGGCATTTTTCTGCCGCCCCCGTGCGCAGGTGGTGACATATGAAAGAAACCTTGGACCCAATACCAGCCGAACCCATTTCCGATCAGGAGGGGTTCGCGAACCGGAAGCTGATCCGTCCGTCGCTGAGCCGCACCGACCTTGGGCACAACAATCACGGTCATAACCATGGCTCCAACCATGGCTCGAATCACGGGCCGAACCACGGCTCTTCGGAGCGCAGAGAGCCGCGAGAGCGGGCGGCCTCTCCCGCCAAGAAAGTGGCACCTTCCGAACAGACCAACGCCGAAAATTTTTACTACCAGAAGCAGATGCAGTCGAAGACCCCGATGGTGGTCGTCCTGCGCGATGGCGAAGAGGTCCACGGCTACATCGAGTGGTACGACAAGAGCTGCATCAAGCTGAACCGCAGCGGAGCGCCCAATCTGATGATCTACAAGCCGGCGATCAAGTACATGTTCAAAGAGGGCGAGAGCATCAAGCGGTAGGGAGGCTCTAGGCTTTCGGCTCTGGGTTTTCGGACCCCGCCACATTGTGGCCTTGGGGCGGATGACTGCCAACCTTGAGCCAACCGCGGGTTTTCAGAATCTCGACACCCTTCTCGTACATTTCCGTCGTTCCCATCGCAGTTCCTCATGTTTCAGGAGAAACTCCTGCATCTCCTTGTCGGTGAAGACGACCCTCACCTCGCGAAGATGAACGCGGAAGCAGTTCGTTCCGCATCCTGAAGCTAGGGCCTGGAGCCTAGCGCCTAAAGCCCGCCCTTAGAGCTTCGGCAGCACGATCCCCTTTTGCGACTGGTATTTTCCTTTGCGATCTTTGTAGCTGGTTTCGCAGACTTCATCCGACTGGAAGAAGAGGATCTGGCAGAGGCCTTCGTTGGCATAAATTTTCGCGGGGAGGGGTGTCGTGTTCGAGATTTCCAGGGTGACGAAGCCTTCCCACTCCGGCTCGAAGGGCGTGACGTTGACGATGATGCCGCAACGGGCGTAGGTAGATTTGCCGACACAGACTGTCAGCACGTCGCGCGGGATCTTGAAGTATTCGACCGAGCGGGCGAGCGCAAACGAGTTGGGTGGAATGATTGCCACGTCGGCGGTGATGGTCACGAATGAGCGTTCATCGAAATGCTTAGGGTCGACGATGGTGCTGTTGACGTTCGTAAAAATTTTGAACTCATCGGAGACGCGCAGGTCGTATCCATAGCTCGAAACGCCGTAGGAAATCACGCCCTGGCTGACCTGTTTTTCCGAGTAAGGGTTGATCATGTCGTGTTCTTGCGCCATGCGGCGGATCCAGCGATCGCTCTTGATGCTCATGGAACTCCTTGGGAATTGTGTAATTTGGTAATTTTGTTATTGAGTAATTTTGAAAACCGTCGTTGCGGCCGCCGGCATCGGGTTTCAAATTACACAATTACCCGATTACCCAATTACAAAATGTCCTGGCTGGTGCAGCCATATTACGAGAATGGTCCCCCGGTTGACAATGAAACCTATCTTCCATAGCATCAATAACTTGAGGAACACCAATCCTCGTGAGATGGGGGCAACCCTTGATTAAGCTGGACATCATCAACGAAGTGGTCAACCGCACCGGAATCACCAAGACGAAGGCGGAATTGGCCGTCGAAACCGTGTTTGAGAGTATGAAGAAGGCGCTCGCGACCGGCGATCGCATCGAACTGCGCGGCTTTGGAGTATTTAACGTGCGCCCGCGCAAAACGGGCATCGGGCGCAACCCGCGAACCGGGGCGGAAGTTTCGATCCCGCCTGGCAAGGCTGTGCGCTTCAAGCCCGGCAAGGAGTTGCAGTCGATCGACTAGGCAGCGCCGGCGCTCTGGCTCCTGGACTTGCGCGTGAGATGAGCGCGCCGGATTGGGTTTGGCCACGCGGGTTTTGTTCGTGGCTTCGACTGCATTTTGGCCGTCGTGGGTCCACCTTTCTGCATCCTTCCATAGAGACCGCATGTCTGAATCCACGCCTACGTTTCCCGTTCTTGCCAGCGACCCTCCGCAAGAAGTGTGGGTCATCTCGCGGCCTCAGCCGCGCTGGTGGCTGTACGTTTTATTTTTTCTGTTGACGATGTTCAGCACGACGGTCGTGGGGGCGGGAATGGAATTCAACTACCTTCATCAACGGCCGATTTTCTCGATGGACGAGGACACGATTTCGGTATTCCCGATCAGTGGGCAATTGAACATCCGGCCAACCTGCTACTTGGAATGCCTTTCTCTCTTACATTGATGCTGATTCTCTTGGCGCACGAAATGGGACACTATCTTTACTCGCGCCACTACCGCGTCTATGCGACTCCGCCGTTCTTTGTGCCCTTTCCGAGTTTGATTGGAACGTTGGGTGCGTTTATTCGGATCAAGAGTCCGATTCCGTCGCGGGCAGCGCTTTTTGACATTGGGATCGCTGGGCCGATTGCTGGATTCATTCCCGCATGCATTGCGTTAATTGTAGGGCTATCGATGTCGCGGCCGATTGTAGGTTCAACGGCGGCTGACTTAGAACTCGGACTCCCGTTGGTGTTTCAACTCGCAGCCCATGTGAAGCATCTTGTGCGCCGCTGTCTGGACTTCTCCCTGCATCCGATTGCGGCGGCTGCGTGGGTTGGGTTTTTTGCGACTGCCTTGAATCTGCTGCCCGGCGGACAACTCGACGGCGGCCACATCTTGTTTTTTCTGTCGCCGCGGTTGCATCGGTGGGTCACGGTTTTCACAGTGATCGCGCTGATCCCTCTTGGAAAATACTTTTGGCATGGCTGGTATTTGTGGGCAGTGATGTTGGCGCTGACCGTGGGCATCCGCGAGTGCCGCGCTATCCAAGAGTACAGGGGCGGCGGGATGGCGTTGCAATGTCGGACTGGTAATTCTAATTTTAACGTTCACGCGAGCCCGTTTATCGCAGCATCCCGCACAGAACTGGCCAGGTTTTCGCGATAGCGCGCGCCGTGATTTCCACGACTTGCGGGAAGGCGTCCGGCACATGCTGCGGCCGGAAGAAATAGGGAAGAGTCAGGGACCGCTTGCCGCTCGCAGCCCGAGCTTGTCGCTCTCACATCAGCCAGACGGCATCCACGTCCACGATGATTTGCGTGCGCGGAATTTTGCGGGCGGATGTTTCGGCGAGCATCGCCCTAGAAGCGCGTTCATTTTTTCGCGGCTGGGCGATTTCAGGATGAAGTGGTAGCGGTAATCGCGCTTCAAGCGCGTGATCGGCGAGGCTGCCGGGCCGAGCACGCGCACTCCTTCGTGGCGCGTTTTTTCGAACCAGCGTCCGAGCTGGCCCGACCATGCGAGCGCGTCGTCCAACTTTTCGCTGCGGATCATTACGTTGGCGATCGCGCTGTAGGGCGGATAGTGCATCCAGCTGCGGAACTGCAGTTCTTTTTCGTAGAAGCCCGCAAAATCATGGCGGGCCGCAAATTGTACCGCATAGTGATCAGGGAAAAAGGTTTGTAGCACGACTTTTCCCGGTGAATTGCCGCGTCCCGCGCGGCCCGCCACCTGGGTAAGAAGTTGAAAGGTGCGTTCGGCGGCGCGGAAGTCGGGCATGCCCAGCGCGATATCGGCCCCCACGACGCCGACCAGCGTGACGCCGTGGATGTCGTGGCCTTTGGCGATCATCTGGGTTCCGACCAGCATGTCGAGTTCGCCCTCATTGAGTGCGTTGAGAGCGCGCTCGAAGTCTTCGCGGCCACGAACGGTATCGCGATCGAGGCGTCCGATGCGGGCTTGCGGGAACATGCCGTGAAGCAACTCTTCCAGTTTCTCGGATCCGGTGCCGACGAAATAAACGTACTCGCTGCCGCACTGCGCGCATTTCTTCGGGACGGGCGCGACGAAGCCGCAGTAATGGCATTCCATTTTCTGCTCGCGCTTGTGATGCGTCATTGAGACGGCGCAGTTCTTGCATTGCAGTGTCTGGCCGCAGGTGCGGCAGAGAGCGACGGGCGAGTATCCACGGCGGTTGAGCAGCACCATGACCTGCTCTTTTTTATCGAGCCGATCACGAATTTCTTCGGCGAGCTTGCGCGAGATGACCTGCTCCTTGCCGGTTTCCTGGAATTCCTGGCGCATGTCAAGGATTTCGACTTCGGGAAGCGGGCGCTGCTCGACGCGGTCGGGGAGTTCGAGCAGCGCGTACTTGTGCTTCTTTGCGTTGTAATACGACTCGAGCGAGGGCGTGGCCGAGCCGAGCACGACGACAGCGCCAGCCATCTTGGCGCGCATTACCGCAACATCGCGGGCGTGGTAACGCGGCGTCTCTTCCTGCTTGTAGGAGGAATCCTGCTCCTCGTCGACGATGAGGAGCGCCAGATCGCTGACCGGTGCGAACACGGCCGAGCGCGTGCCGACTACTACGCGAGCGTCTCCGCGCTTGATGCGATGCCACTGCTCGGCACGCTCGTCGTCAGAGAGGCCGGAGTGGAGATGGCGACTTCGTCGCCAAATACTTGAATCAGGTCCGCAGCCATGGCTGGGGTGAGGCCGATCTCGGGAACTAGAAGGATCGATGATCGTCCTTGTGCAAGCACTTCGCGCATCGCTGCCAGATAGACGGCGGTTTTGCCGGAGCCGGTGACACCGTGGAGCAACATGCCGGTAAATTTGCGGGAGGCGACGGCGGCGAGGATTTGCGCGAGCGCGTCTTTTTGCGCTGCGCTGAATTCAAATTCGAAGGGCGACGGGCGCGGCTTGAATGTCGAGACGGTGAAATCCTGCGGCTCGTCAACCAATTCAATTAGTCCTCGACGCACGAGCGTGCCAAGAGTGGTGCGGGGGACGTCGAGATCGTGGAGGACTTCAACCGCCACGCGTCCTCCGGCGGCGGTTAGCGTGTCGATCAGGGTGCGTTGGTTATCGTTGAGCTTTGAGGAGCGGGGGCGGGGCGCCCCCGCAACCGCCGGCGAGGCGCCGGCGCTACTCTTGATGTTCGGCCCATCCGGCGGAGTGGCGCCTGCCTCTTCAGTGAAACGGGCGCCTGGTTCGCTGCCCAACAGTACGGCAACTTTCATTGTTCGCGCGGCGTCGCGGGGCGCTGAAACGTCTTCGCGTGCGATCCATTTCTTTCGCACCATACCCGCGAGCAAAGCTTTGGAGACGCGCATTGCATTTCGCAGGCTCGATTCCTGAACGCGAGCGCCTTCTCGTTCCGCTAGATAATCAAGGACGCGGAATTCGATGAATTGATCTTCTGGCGAGCGCTGCGAGCGAGCTGGAGATCCGGTGAGGCCAGCCTGGTGGAGCGCCATCTGCCCATGGTCGGTGATACGGTAGGTGATGCTGCGCTTGAACTCCGCCGAAAGCGGCAGCATGGTGCGGAAGACTTCGCCGACAGGCGCGAGGTAGTAGTCGGCGATCCACTTCCCGAGTTGGAGCAGTTGCTCGTCAAGAACTGGAATGAGGTCGAGAACTTCGATGACGTTCTTTATTTTGACCGCCGGGGTGTTTACTTGCGGATCGCGATCATGCAGGTCGAGGGCGATGCCCGACATGCGCTGTTGCCGAAAGGGGACGAGGACGCGTCCGCCGACGATTGGCTCCATGCCGGCAGGGATGGCGTAAGTGAACGCCATATCGAGGGGAACGGCAAGGGCTACGTCGGCGAAAAAGGTCATGTGGGAGCTGACCAAATCCTATATTATACGTGACTACTGCCGCTTACAGTAGTATCGTATGGCGTTAGTATACGCCTGAAATGATCGCGAGTTTCCGGGACAAGGAAACCGAAAGATTGTGGCTATCGGGTAAGAGTCGCCGCTTGCCGTCGAGTCTGCAGCTAAGAGCGTTCAAGAAACTCGCGATTCTGAATGCGGCAGTCGCGCTCGACAACCTAAGAGTGCCTCCGGGAAATCAACTTGAAGGCCTTCGGGGTAACCGGAGTGGGCAGCACAGTATTCGAATTAACGATCAGTATCGTGTTTGTTTCGTGTGGCGGAACGGAAATGCTTTTGATGTCGAGATCGTCGACTATCACTGAAGCGGAGTGACTATGGCCAAATCGCGAAAGGTATTTGCGGTTCACCCGGGAGAAATTCTCAAGTCCGAGTTCATGGAACCGATGGGTGTGAGTGGTTATGAACTCGCGAAGGCGCTGAATTTTCCTGGCATCTACGAAGTTGTTCGGGGAGAGCGGTCGATCAGTGCTGATACTGCGATTCGTTTGGGCAAGTACTTTGGTCTGCCGGCGCAATTTTGGCTCAATCTGCAGAACGATTACGATCTACGGCTAGCGGAAGCAAGCGGCATCGGCAAGAAAATTCGGCCTCGTAAAATCGCTTATAGGATTGAACTGGCCGACGCACGGTGAACGTCGTGCTTTTGATGCCAAGCGAGCCCTACCTACGTGGCTGGTTTCGGCGCTTTTAGGCCCAATTCTTTCATCACCATTTGCAGATCTTTCCACGCTTCGCCCTTCTGTCTCGGATCGCGCAACAGAAATGCGGGATGGTAGGTGACCGCCAACTTGCAGCCGTTCCAGTTGGGATCGTTGCTTTGACTCCGGCGGGTCTGAATTCATAGAAGCGGCCGCGTAGTTCGGTCATCGGAGCGCTCATCGCGAGCAGCTTCTTTGCTGCGGTAGCGCCAAGGCCACAATCACTTTGGGCTTGATGGCCGCGATCTGCCGCATCAGAAAGGAGAACAGGTTTCGCTCTCCTCGCGTTCGGGCTGGCGATTTGCGGGTGGGCGGCACTTCACGATGTTCGCGATGTACACCTCTTCCGTGAGAGTCCCATCGCCTTGATCATGTTGGTGAGGAGTTGTCCGGCACGGCCAACGAACGGCTCACCTTTTTCGTCTTCGTCCGCGCCCGGGCCCTCGCCGACGAATAGCAACTCTGCTTCGGATTGCCGACGCCGAAAACGATCTGCTTGCGCCCCTGCTTGTGAAACGGGCAGCGCGTACAGTCGCCGAGGTCTTCGCGAATTATTTTGAGTGCCTTGATGGGATCGCTAATGCGCTGCTCGGGTTTCGCCGTGATCACCTTCAAGGTATCTTCGTTCTCAAGCACCGCGGCTGTCGTGGTCTTGCGTGGACTCATCTCTTCTCCGGATTCTGACTGAATTTCGGTGACTGCTGCCGTGACTGCCGCAGCGCCCAAAGCTCGCTGGGCGACTGCCGGTAGAAATCGTAAATCCCCATCTCGTTGTAAAAACGGATGCGTGCGGCGAGCGCTTGTCGGAGTTCAGGGTCTAACGTGCGGGGCATTGCGGATAAGGATAACAACTTTCACCACAGAGACACAGAGTCACAGAGAAAATCTCTTGACTGCGCAAATTTTGACAGGACCAGAGGATCAGACAGGGCCTACTTCAACTCCACTTCGACGATCTGGCCTTCTGCTGTTCCGTCGTTTGCCAGCGAGTGCGTCACCTTGGTATCGATCCAATGAATGTCCCCGGCCTTCACCTCGTGCGAAAACGACTTGCCTTCGGGATCGGTCATCTTTAGTACGAGCGGTGTCGCCGAGATAATCAGGTAGGGACGATCATGCGTGTGCATGGCGGATACGGCGCCGGGGGCGAGAGTCCATTTATAAACTCGGGCGCTGGGATTTTCGGCCGCAATCGGGGCAGCCACGGTACCGGCGGGCTGTTTCGGTCGTTGGAGGAGTTCGATGTCCAGGACCTCGAATACGCCGGGGCCGACATTGTGCACGCGATGCGTGAACGGAGAATCGGTCGCCGGCGCCGTAATATCGCCCGGCTTTGTGATCTCGGGCGCGCCTTCTGTTTCGTTGGGCTTCTGCTGCGTGATGGTTGCGTTCGACAACTCAATCGCAACGCGGTCGTGAGAGTGCGTGTGGTACAGAGTGCTTTCTCCGGGCGAAAGCGTAACGTGCATCACCATGACGGAATCATTTTTCAGAATGACGTGATGATGAGGTTCTTGCTCGACAGGCACCGGAGTTTGTTGGGAAAGAAGCACTCCAGAAAACACGAAGACAACGAGAACACTAATCAGGCTGTGCAAGGGATCTCCTAGGTTGTTCTTACGCGGCTGCGCTTACGCAGCGCAACTACCTGGTCGAGCACACGCTGCGCCACTTCCCACTTCGAGGTTTCCGGAACCTCGACCACTTCTTCCTGGGTGATGATGGTCACGGCGTTGCGGTCGGAGTCGAAGCCAACGCCTTCCCGGGAAACGTCGTTGGCAACGATCGCGTCGAGCGATTTCGAGGCCAGCTTCTTGCGGGCATTTTCCAGAACGTTATCGGTCTCGGCGGCGAACCCGATGATGATTTGTGGGGAAGTTCCATGTGAGTTTTTATGTCGCGCCACGTCGGCGAGAATGTCGGCGGTAGGCTCCAATTCCAAAGTCATCGGACCCTTGCGCTTGATCTTCTGTCCCGACGCAGCCTTGGGACGGAAGTCGGCGACGGCGGCTGTCTTAATGAGAACTGTGCTCTGGGGAAGAAACTTCAAAACGGCGTCACGCATTTCTTCCGCAGTTTCAACACGGGTCAACTCTGCCGCGCCAGGAGGAGTGATGGAAGTCGGCCCGCTGACCAACAGGACCCGCGCACCGCGCCGCAACGCCGCTTCGGCCAAAGCATATCCCATGCGGCCGCTGGAGCGGTTGGTCAGGTAACGTACGGGATCAATCTTTTCGCGAGTGGGGCCGGCGGTGATCAGAACAGTCTCTCCGGCCAGATCTTGCGACGCGCCGAGGGCTTCGAGCAGAGCGGCGACGATCGTTTCGTTTTCGGCCAGACGTCCGGCCCCGGTCATCCCGCAGGCAAGATAGCCGCTGCCTGGGTCAACGATGCGGACGCCGCGCTTGCGCAGGATCTCCAAATTCGCCTGGGTAGCAGCGATGATTCCACATGTTCACGTTCATCGCGGGGCCAACACGACGGGTGCGGTGGTTGCCAGGTAGAGAGTCGAGAGGAAGTCGTTCGCGATGCCTTGTGCAAATTTCGCGAGCACGTCGGCGGTTGCGGGAGCAACGAGCAATGCGTCGATCGCCTGCGCGATCGCAATGTGCTCGATGGCCGATTCGACATTGGCCTGCGACTCGTCCGTGCCGAAAAGGTCGGTGATGACCTTTTCCCCGGAGAGAGCAGCGAAGGTGAGGGGACGAACGAACTCCTGGGCGGCGCGGGTCATGACTACCTGCACGCGGATGCCGCGGTCCTGCAGCAGGCGGACGATCTCCGCCGACTTGTAGGCCGCGATGCCACCGGAGACGCCGAGGGCGATTTTCATAGCTGAAAATGAGGGGCGCGATGGCTGAGACCGACGCCAGTTCATCAGATGCCGCGCAGGCCCAGAGGTTGCGGGAAGTGCTTTCCCGCGAGGAGTGAACGTCCGGGATGTGCCGCGCGGGTGCTTCTACGCGTCCTCGCCGAAGGCTTTGCCGAGAGTTTCGCTGGCCGTATCGACCGCCAGTTTGGGCAATTCCGGGATCAGCCATTTCACCTTGCCGGCCTTGATTTCATCCTGCGCGATGCGGCAAGGCTTACGGGAAATGGTTTCAATGACTGGAGGAGCCCCGCCCTGCAGTTGGCGGGCGCGCCGGGCCGCTACCAGAATGTAGCGATAGTTGCTGTCAAAGCCTTCGATCAACTTCATAGATTCTCCCCTAAAGACTCGATCTAGCGATGCTTCGTTCTTATTGCCGGGCCCTAGTTGCGGATCGGCACCGCACCGAAGGAGGCCAGAATAGGTTGCACTCGCTCGCGTGCTTGTTCCAGACGGCACGCTCTTGCGGTGGCCAAAATCCGATCTTCTTCTGGTGTGGGCTGCTTCCCGCTCAACCTGATCCGCTCGGCCAGCACGATAGCCTTCAGCTCGTCGGCGGATTGTTCGAGCAAGTTGTTTACTAATATATAGTCGTATTTCGAGTAATTCTCAATCTCTCGTCGGGCCGTGTCCAACCGACGACGGATTACAGGGTCCGGATCGAGTCCCCGGTTACGAAGCCGCCACTCCAGTTTTTCGCGGTCGGGGGGCAGGATGAAGATGCGGACCGCATCCGGTAGTTTCTGCTTAATCTGCGCCGCTCCTTGCACATCGATATCGAGAAGCAGGTCATGGCCGCGTTTTTCGCTCTCGCGCAGAAAACGACGCGCCGTACCGTAATAGTTCCCGAAGACGTTGGCATACTCGAGGAACTCGTCGGCCGCAATCATGGACTCGAATTCCTCTTGCGATACAAAGAAGTATTCCTTGCCATTTTTCTCGCTGCCCCGTGGCGGGCGCGTGGTGTAGGAGATGGAAAAGTCGAGGTCATTCACCATCTTGAAGAGCTCGTTAACGAGGGTCGATTTCCCCGATCCCGATGGCGCCGAAACAATGTAGACGATACTCATTCCAGGTTTTGCACCTGTTCCCGGGACTTTTCGATTTCCGACTTGATGATGAGGCCCGCTTCGGTGATCTTCAATGCCTCACCGGCCAGCCCCGAAGTTTTGGAGAGCAGAGTATTTGCCTCGCGGTTCATCTCCTGCAACAGGAAATCCATTTTCTTGCCGACCTCGCCATCCTGATCGAGCAAGGCGACAAAATGGTCCACGTGCGTGTTGAGGCGGACGAGTTCTTCCTGAATGTCACTACGATCGACGAGGAGAGCGGCTTCCTGGAGAATGCGGTCTTTATCGAACTGGGAGCCAAGCATCTCGCGCATGCGGGATTGCAGGCGATCGGCGTAACCGCGAAGGATGGCGCTGCGATGTCCTTCGACGCCTCCGGCAGCGGCGCGGAGATGCTTCATGCGCTCGCGCAACTCGCGTTCGATGCCACGACCTTCTTCCTCGCGCATCTGGTTTAAGCGGGTAGAGAGCCTCCTCGACGGACGCCATGACGGCGTCCTCCAGAGTTTCGCCGAATCGCTCGCTGCCTGAATCCATGGCGCCCGGCATACGCAACATGACGTTCAGATCGGGGTCGCCTTTAATGCCGAATTCCGCGGAGGCGGCGCGAAAGGCCTCCATGTAGCTGGCTATCAGCGGGCGGTTGAGTGCCACGGTATTCGTGTTCGTGTAGTCCAGACTGAGCGTGACTTCGACATGGCCGCGCGCCATTTTGTCTTTCAGCAGGCGGCGCAGTTTCATTTCCAGAGCGTCGGTATCAGAAGGCAGGCGGAAGTGAAGATCGAGGAAGCGATGATTGACCGACTTCAATGAGAGGGCGAAGGCAAGCCGGGCGTTGACCTGCCCTCGGACTTGCGCGTATCCCGTCATGGAGCGAAGAGGCATAAAAATTAATCAGGTTTCAAATTTCAAGGTAGCAAGGTCTCAGGGTGAAAATCTTTGAGCCCAAGTGCATTCGCTTGCCGGGGAATTCCCTTGAAACCTTAAACTACTAGTACCTTGAAACCGTCCTACTGCGGCCCAATGCCGCACGGCCTTGGCGTTTCCGCTTCGGCGAACTGCAGTTCGTAGAGACGCCGGTACGTGCCCAGTTTCTGAATCAACTCGTCATGCGCGCCAATATCGCTGATCGTTCCATTTTCGAGAACGACGATGCGGTCGGCGCGGCGAATGGTCGAAAGCCGGTGCGCGATCACAAACACAGTACGCCCAGTCATCAAATTTTGCAGTGCCGCCTGCACAAGCGACTCCGATTCGCTGTCGAGCGCCGAGGTCGCTTCGTCCAGAATCAGAACAGGGGCATTCTTCAGGATCGCGCGCGCGATGGCGATGCGCTGGCGCTCGCCGCCCGAAAGACGCACTCCCCGCTCGCCGATCATCGTGCTGTAGCCCTCAGGCAAGGCGGAAATAAATTCATGCGCGTGCGCGGCGCGAGCTGCGTCCTCGACCTGCTTGGCGGAGACATGCGGCTGGCCATAGGCAATGTTGTTGCGCAAGGTATCGTTGAAGAGCACGGTTTCCTGGGTGACGATGCCGATCTGGGAACGCAACGAACTGAGGGTAACATCGCGCACATCGTGATCGTCAATTAGAATCTGGCCGGCGGAAACGTCAAAGAAGCGTGGAATCAGATGGACGAGTGTGCTTTTTCCGGCGCCGCTCGATCCGACCACCGCGAGCACCTCGCCGGCTTTGACGTCCAGATTGATGCCATGTAGTACGTCGCGGGAATCGTCGGCAGCGTGGTAGGAGAATGCGACATCGACGAAGCGGATGGAATTCGAAAACTTCCCTAACCGTTTGGCGCCCTGCTTCTCGCGAACCTCATCTTCAATGTCCATGAAGCGGAATATCTCGGACGAAGCGCCAATGGCCTGCTGAAAGTTGTTATTGAAAATCGCGAACTTTCGGACCGGGTCGTACAGTTTGAAGACGGCGATGATAAACGCGAGAAAAGTTCCGGCGGTGAAAACGTGGTGATTGATCTGGTCGCGGCCCATGAGCAGCAGAAGGGCGATCGCTACCGAGCCCAAGATATCCATTAAAGGAGAACTGATCGCAAAGGCTGCGACCAGCCGGAGATTGGCGCGAAACAGGCGACGGGCTGCGACGCGGAAACGCTCCATCTCCCAGTGCTCCATCGCGAAGGCTTTCACGATGCGGTTGCCGGTGATGGTCTCGTGCAGAATGTTCTGAATCTCGGCGAGTTTATCCTGCCCGCCGCGAGTCTTGCTGCGCACCTGGCGGCCAATTTTCCGCGACGACAAAAAGATAATGGGAATGAAGAGCAGGAGCACCCAGGCCAGCTTGCCACCGAGAACGACGACCAGGGCGGCGGTAAACAGAAACGTGAAAAACTGTTGCAGGAATTCCGCCAGCACGCTCGACATGGCGTACTGAACGCGTTCGATGTCATTGATGATGGTCGAGAGCAGCGTGCCGGTGGTGTGTTTGGTGAAGAACGCAGCCGAACTGCGCAGGAACGCGTTGTAGAGATCGTCCCGCAAGTCGGTGATCATGCCAAAGCCGGCGTAATTCACCAGGTAGGTGCCGGCGTAATCGAAAATCCCTTTCAATACGGTCGAGGCCACCAAAGCAAAGGCGACGGCGGTCCAGGGATTCTGGAAATGTGAAGGAATGATCTGCTGCAGGCTGATGATGCGATCGGAGCCAGGTAGTTTGAAAAGCTGCAGACTGCGGCCTTGCGATGCCGGATTCAAAACGCGATCGAAAATCGGCCCGATAAGAAGGACGCCGGAACGCATCCAGCAATCCCACCAGAGCCATGAGCAGGACGGAAGCGAGGAACGGCGCGGAGTAAGGCAGCAGGTAGCGAAGAAGGCGCGCCATTTGACGGGGCTTTACCGGAAGCTGTGGGCCGCTCGTCTCCGCCACTGGAATCGTTGCCATGCGTGTAATGATCAATTCTAAATGCAGGCTCTAGGCTTTGGGCGCTCGGCTTTAGGCTCTCGGCTTTGGGCCTTCGGTTCCTGGACTTCGTCGCCAACTTCCGATTCTCTGCTGACGATCAAACGTGCGGTGTGGGCCTAAGCCAGAGCCTAACGCCCCTACTTAGGACTATCTCGGTGCACGACCTTCACCTTGTAGCCCGCGCCTCTCAGTCGCTTTCCCACATCTTCCGCGATCATTACGGAGCGGTGCTGGCCTCCGGTACAGCCAAAGCTGATCGTCAGATAGCTTTTCCCCTCATGAATGTAATGGGGCAGGAGATAGACCAGCAGGTCAGAAATCCGGTTGATGAATTCCTTGGTCTGCGGGAATGAGCGGATATATTTGGCGACTCGCGGATCGCGCCCGGTGAGAGGGCGGAACTCAGGGACGAAATGGGGATTGGGCAGGAAGCGCACATCGAACACAAGATCCGCGTCATCAGGCACTCCATGCTTGAAGCCGAAGCTGACGCATGAGACAAGGATCGATTGCTGCGTTCCCGAGGCTGCCTTGAATCGATCTGTAAGGTGGGCGCGGAGTTCATGAACATTGAACTTCGAAGTATCTATGACCATGTCCGCCAAGGATCGAATCATGCGCAGATGGCGCCGCTCCGCCGTCAAGGAGGCCCGCACCGTGGTGCGTGTTCCCAAAGGATGAGGCCGCCGGGTCTCGCTGAAACGGCGCAACAGGACAGGGTCGCTCGCTTCGAGGTAGATGACGCGCGTCGGGATCATCCGCTTCACCGACTTTAAAATCGCTGGCAATTTCTCGAGTTGAGACCCTCGCGGACGTCGACGACCAGGGCGGTGCGGGGAATCTCGCCTGACTGCAAAGCCAGTTCGGCGAAACGGGGGATCAATTCAACGGGCAAATTGTCGACGCAGTAATAGCCAAGATCTTCAAAGGCCTTCAGGGCTGAGGCCTTTCCCGACCCACTCATGCCCGTAATAATGACGAGTTCAGTGCCGTCGCGATGCTTGGTTTTGCGAAGGCCCTTACCGCGGGAGCGGGCAGGCTTCCCTGCGCCCTTCTTAGCGCTCTTCTGCTTGGCGCGAAACACCATGCGGGGCATCTTAGCATTTTGCGGCAGTCAAACTAGCATCCAGCTAGGAACGCCCCTTGCGCCTCCTTCAGCGCAAATTGAGGTCGGCGAGAGGTTGCTGTCTCGCCGCTATTGGTCAGAAACCATGACTGTGTTGTGCGGATTCCGATTCGACAGTGCTCGAAAATCAGCGAGACGATGCGCAATCACTCGAGTGGAAGAATGCGAAATCTGAGAATTGAGGATTTATCGAAGTGAAGATGGTGGGCGCAGTAGGATTCGAACCTACGACTTCCACCGTGTGAGGATGGCACTCTACCGCTGAGTTATGCGCCCACGACTGCGGTAAGTTTTTCATTATACAAAGATATTTATTCGTCGTCCTGACTGTGCTCTACCAGAGAGAATCTGTGGGTAGCAGGTACGCACGGGAGCCTGGATTGCCCCGGAACGCGCGCCATCCTATTCCTCAAGTACTGCTCTCCTCTTAACGGGCGCAGACGCGAATAAGATTACGCAGACTGTCGCAAGATAAATGCCTGAGATGGTGTAGGGAAGAACGGTAAAGCGCGAGGAAGGCCACCAGTTCCACAAAACAAAGCAAGCGATGGCTCGCACCACGGCATGCATCGTGTAGATCGTCGTGCGGGCGTACATCCAACCGATTACGGGCCAGTGAATTGACATTCCGATGCCGAGCGCGAGAGGTACCAATTGCGGGTATGTCCAATAAGCCGAGATTGCGATTGGCCAGAAGAGAAGCATCGAAACAAGCGTCGGGAACAGCACGTCCATTGCCGCCGTCTTGTCGTGCAAGAAATCAATTCGAAATAGGCGCGAGTAGAGCATGGCGAGTGGAAAGATCGCGCCGCTGGTTACAAAGGCTAGAAAGATCCATAAATTGCGGGAAGGTATGAGATAGCCCATCGTACCGAGGATGGCCCACCAGGTTGCTCCGGCCAGCGGGATGGGGAATCCGCCACGAAGGCGGAAGAACGCGGCCTCGCGGTCCTCAAAGAGCGCTTGCTTCAAGCCAGCGGTGTCTTTCATCGGCAATGGTCCATCGGCAACGATCAAGAAGGGATCTATCGGCTAGTCGTGGTAACGCTCTTCGCCTGCCGGAATCGCAATCGTCAGACGGTTCTGTGTCGGTGGCAACGGACACGTTGCATACGCGGTAAAGGCGCACGGGGGATTCACCAGACGATTGAAATCAAGCCAGAGTTCTCCTGGCTGTGTGAGTCCGTGGTCGGGAAATTCCGAATAGAGGAATCGGCCTGCTCCGTAGGTGGTGGTCTTGCTGGTCGCATCCCGCATGATGAAGAACAGTTCGGTGGATTTCGGATCTTCGAGGACAGGTTCGAGGCGAACGGTTTGTCCGTCGATGGTGAACTCAGCCGCTCCCGGAGCCGGGAGGTGAGTGGTGGTTCCGAGCACGGTCGGAATGTCGATTACCTTGGCCGGATTGTAGGGAATCCATCGGGCGTGCACGCGATAGGCGGTATTAGGCGGATACCAGTGCAGGCCATGGAAGCCAAGCCGGGTGGGCGCCTGCAGATCCTTGACTCTCAGGGCAAAACGCCCGTCACGGTTGATCACGATGATGGTCACCGAGCCGATCGAGAGTTTCGAGGACTTATCGGAGTCATCCGCTGCAAGCAACTGCTCTGCCGCGGCGTGGCCGTCCACCAACAATTCCTTTGGAAATCCTCCGGCGGGAGCAAGCAATCGAAGCATGCCCTTTTCGAGATGCACGACTCCGAGATGAGCCGGGGTCTTTGCGTTGATCTGGATGCGATTATCGGCGCCGGAACCGAAGCTGTTGTCGCCTTCCTGTAACCAGTCGAGTCCGACGAGCGATAGCCAACCCTCAGGTGCCTGCAAACTGGCGGCGCGCTTAGCCCTCCATGCGGTGATTTCCGACTGCCAGGCGCTGTCATCCGTCGCCGCGCTCACAGACAGAGAAGGCAAAGTCAGCAGGATGGCAAGGGTATAGGGAACGGCTACCGAAAGTGCTCTTCGCATATCATCAGCCTCGTTTTCAGTCGGGCGTGCAGAAGAAACAACTCGGTTATTGTACGTTCATCGTCGCGCATTGGGAGAGTGGGCGTTGTCCAAATTGGCGGTTGGTTGGGGGCGGCGCTAATCTGCGTGAGTTAAAAGGAACGGAGTGCCTGATATAGATTCGAGACAGGCCAGAGACACCCCGAAAAGACGTATTTTCGGGCACTTGACCGGTTCGGCGGCACCCGATAGCCTCATTTCTGATCGCTCTTCATGGCCCCTTTTGACACCCCCGGTTCCGGTCCCGCAAGTGATTCAGGGGAAACCAGTTCGCCCGAAAAAGAGCAATCGTCGGATGCGCAACTTTCTGACCTGGACGGGGTTTCCACAGGTGTGAGCAGCGTAGCCGATCTCGTGACGCTGGACCGGGGGCTGCTGAATTTTGCCAGGACGCAGCCGAACTCTGCCGCCGTCCCGGCCAATTCCGGCGAGCCTTTCTCGGACGCGGATGTGATGCTGCGGGTGAAGGCGGGCGACGAATCCGCGTTCACCTACCTGATCCAGAAGTATCGCCGGCCGCTGGTGGGCTTCATGTACCGGCTCTGTCACAACCCGGCTACCGCCGAAGAATTGGCGCAGGAGGTTTTTCTGCGCGTGTACCGGTCGCGTTCCACCTACGAGCCGAGCGCCAAATTCAGCACTTGGCTATACCGGATCGCGACCAATCTGGCCGTCAATCATGCCCGCGATACTCGTCACGAGCGTCCGGAAAACACGATGCGGCTGGACGAACCCGATCAGGAGACAGGTACGACTCCTGATCTAGCCGACCCGTCGTTGTCGGCCGAAGAACAGCTCTTAAAGCGCGAGCGGCTCGCAGCCATTCGCGAGAAGGTAAACGCGCTGCCCGAGCGGCAGCGTTTAGCGGTGATGATGCACAAATATCAGCAGATGGATTATCGACAGATTGCCGCCGTGATGAAACTGAGCGAGTCGGCAACAAAGTCATTGCTGTTTCGCGCCTACGAAACGTTGCGCGAACAGTTGAAAGAATTCGTTTCGGGAAAGTAAGAGACGCAGTTATGCATTGCAAAGACATTCACGAATTGTTGCCGGACCTGGCCGCTGGCATGGAAGCTGTAACGCCGGAGGTTCAAAAACATCTAGCGTCTTGTGAGGCCTGTTCCGCCCAATTGCTCGACTTTCAGAAAACCATGGCGTTGCTCGATGAGTGGCAAGCTCCCGAGCCGTCTCCCTACTTCGATACCCGTCTGCAAGCGCGCTTGCGTGAAGAAACGGAACGTCCGCAGGCCCGGTGGTATTCCGCGCTTTTTAGCGGCCGAGTCATGCGTCCGGCGTGGGCCTTGTCGGTGGCCGCAGTTCTGTTCACGGTCGCGATCGGAGTTTCAAATCGTTCGTACCTGACGCAGACGGATGCAATCGCGACTAAGCCTCCATCGCTAAGTTTGCCGATTCAACCGGGAACAGCGGTGGGGGATCTGCAGGCGCTCGAGAAAAACGACGAATTGTATGCCGATTTCGACGTGCTCGATCAATTGCAGGTGCAGGACGACGACGCTACGGAAACGCCGTAAGCAGTAAACGCAGGGTCTGAAAAGCAAGGGGCAGGAAAGAAGGGCATCAGGATGCCAGGACAACGAAAACTCGCTCGCACTATAGCGACGCTCTTCGTGCTGATCCCGTTTGCCTTCGCTGATTCGAATCCGCTTCCTCCCCAGCAACAAGCACCGAGGCAACAGCAGTCGTCTCCAAGACAACAGCAGCAAGCGGACCGCAGTCGCAATAGCAGCGGCGGAGGCAACCAGGGACGCGGGAACCAGTATCCCTCGCGCAACCAGTTTCCACGCAGCGGACCGCCACAAAATCAACCGTCCCGCAACCAGGCGCCGCACAATCAGGCTCGGCCAACCCAACCCGCACCAAATTATCGACCCAATCAACCAGGACATGCGGGCAACTGGCTGCGCAATTACAAAGATCTGCCGCCGGCCCAGCAGCGCCGGGCGCTCGAGAGTGATCCGCAATTTCGCAAGCTACCGCCGCGACAGCAGATGCAATTGCGGAACAGGCTGCAGAATTTCTCGAAGCTGCCTCCACAGCAGCAGGAGCGTGTGCTTGGCCGGATGGAGACGTGGGAGCACCTGACGCCGGGCCAAAAGCAGCAGGCACACCAGATCTTTCAGCAATTCCGCCAATTGCCGCCAGAGCGCCGGCAGGCCGTTAACAATGCGATTCGCGGCATGCGCGGCCTGACTCCGTGGCAGCGCGAGCGTCTCTTGAACAGCGACCGTTACCAGCGAGATTTCTCGCCGCAGGAGCGCAACCTTCTGGACGGCGCCTCCCGTCTACCGCTAGCGCCGGGCGGCATTCAGTAGCGGACGAACTTCCCCCTACCCAACTTGGACGGAATGATCCTGCTCAACATGTTCGGAATTTGTAACGAAAGAAAAACTCCAGATTAGGGTCAGCTGTAAGCAGTTAGATTGAGGACAAAGAGTGGGGGTCCAGCAACAAAATAAAAAACCTCCGCGTCATCCTTCCCCGTGACGACGCAGAGGATTTATATGGAAACCGGAGTCTCACTCTTAATTTCTTAGCGAGCCACGGACCCTTTAACCGGTTTGGATAGCACATCGCCGAGGGGGCAAGCGTGAATCCAATCCAAGCTGGCTTCCACCTCCTAAAACGATAACGGTAGCCCGATCCCTTCGCCAAGAAAAGAAAAATCTTGCGGGAACCGCTGATGGCTGTCAGCCGACCGCTCAGGGCACTATCTTCGGCAGATTCGGGACCATAGCGACTTGGGCAGGCATGGAGTCGGTGCTGCATGGCAGGCCGGGGAGCTGTAAGCGGTCAGCCGTGAGCGATCAGCCGCCTACTTTCGCAACAGGTTCTTCGCGATGAACAAGACATTGGCTGGACGTTCTGCCAGCCGGCGCATCAGGTAGGGATACCACTCGGTACCGAACGGAATATAGACCCGCATCCCCCAGCCTTCCTTCACCAGCGACTGTTGCAGATCCCGACGGATGCCGTGCAGCATCTGGAACTCAAAGGCATTGCGCGGAATGTTCTCGCGGGTGGCAAACGCCTTTGCCTCGTTGATGATGGCCTCGTCGTGCGTGGCCAGTCCGTGGAAGATCCCGCTCTTCATTAGAATCTTCATCAGCTTTACGTAATTGGCGTCCACTTCGGACTTCTTCTGGAAGGCAAGGGCTTCCGGTTCCTTGTAGGCGCCCTTGCAGAGCCGTATGCGAATGCCGTCGGCAAGAAGCTTTGCGACATCAGCCTCGGCGCTGCGCATATACGACTGGATCACCGTACCGACATAGCCCGCATTCCCGGGCACGCGGTGCAAT
Organism: uncultured Acidobacteriaceae bacterium; assembly: GCA_963822545.1. Classification (GTDB taxonomy): domain Bacteria; phylum Acidobacteriota; class Terriglobia; order Terriglobales; family Acidobacteriaceae; genus Acidiflorens. Next base: position 422,562 of record CAWGIB010000002.1, on the reverse strand, counting down.
TCATGCACAAAATCGAGCGTCCGCTGGGTGTAAGCGGACCCTTCCATATCGACGCGAACAAAATTCCTCGGCGTCATGCTGACGGCCTTTGCTACCAGGTTGCGCACTATGTCATAGGCCATCTTCGGGTCGACGTCGAGGCCCATGTGAGTCAGTTTCAGGCTGATGTTGGCGTTCAGCTTGTTGGCAGCGATCTGGTCTAGCAGGTCGTGGTAGAGCTTGGCGCTCGAGCGGGCTTCCTCGACATTGGTGACGTTCTCGCCCAGGTTGTCGATGGATACGCCCGCCCCAAACTGGTTGACGGCAGCCGCGGCTCGAATGGCGTCGGAAACCTGTGTGCCGGCAACAAAGCGCGCCGAAGTGCGCTGGCCAAAGCTAGAGCGTTCAGCGATTCCACGCAGTGACTTGCTTTCGGAAAGCGCAATAAACAGTGCCCTCAGCAAGCTGCACCAGATTTTGACGAATTGGAACTGCCAGAGGCTTTCGTTGGCATTACAGTATTTTTTATCACAAAAACAAGAGATCCAGCGTGATCGCAATCACGGTGTCTTCGTGATGTTTGTCGGGCCACGTGACTCTTAATGGCGGAATCTATCGGGCGGGAAATCTCTTCTCCGGATATAGCCGGTGGAAAACTACAAAAAGTAGAGCCGTCACTGGGAAAATCATCCAGCTCGCTTCCGGACCAAGCAGTCCACCCGTCAGCCACTGCGGACCTGGCCATCGGGTCTCGAGAAGATGGCCAACCGCATACTGTCCTGCATTTTGCCCGGACCATAGAAAAAGGTTGGCGAAGTCAAAGGCGGCATGCCAGCCAATGGCAAAGGCGAGCGAACCTGTGCGGCGAAGCGTGAGGCACATAAATAAGCCGAGCAGACCAGTGGCGGCGAAATCCTCCCAACGTTCATGAGGTTTTGCGAAGTAGTGCATCGCGCCGAAACCGACTGAGAGCAGGATGGAAGCCCACCAGAATCCGATCCCATCCGCAAGCGTCGCCAAGAGGTAGGCACGAAACTGAATTTCCTCGGAGATGCCAATGAGCACGTTGGCGACGATCCAGAGCGCCAGAAAATACCAGAGTGTATTCCCACGAATTGCGAGCCCGACGATACGATAGCCACCAAAGGCCGCAATCAAGCCAAGCAAGAGTGATGTTGTAGCCAAGCCCCAACCGATCCCGGCCCAATACTCGCGACCGAAGGCGTTGCGCACCGGAATGCCGTAGTCGGCAAAATGGCGGTGTTCCAAACGAGCCATGATCGCGGTGGCCATGAGCGCTTCCGTCAATTCCTGCAGATCGTTAAGAATGAATTCAATTGGATCAAGGAATGCCCGCTCTTTAGGGTGGAAAATCACGGGCAGAATCCAGTTGGCGAGATATTCGAGACCAAAGAAGATGCTAACGAATATGAGCAAACGCCAGCCCGCGCGCAAGCCTTCGGAATTGAAGAAGATTTTCCTCATCGGATAGGTACGATTTCGTTACAGCCCTCAGTCCCTCGTTCTGCGCGCGGACATGATGCTAGCGTATTCCGAATGGCTCCGGCCAAAGGAGGTCGACTTAGTCATCGACTGGTCACCACGCCTCGGAGACGACCCATTTGCTCGTAACCGGCTGCCCGAAGTCGCTATCCTGTCGTGTAGAATAGCCCTTTCTATGGACCTCTCGGCCATTCAACGCGCTCTTGCTGAGCGCAACATCGACGCCTGGCTCTTTTACGACCATCATCACCGGGATCCAATCTCCTACCGTGTGCTGGGGCTGCCCGATGGGCTCATGGTCACGCGCCGCTGGTACTACCTGATTCCGGCCAAAGGCGATCCCGTCAAGCTTGTCCACAAGATTGAGGCGGGACATCTGGATACTCTTCCGGGCGCAAAAAAGCAGTACGCCGGGTGGCAGGAGCTGTTTGACAGCCTGAAGCAGATACTGGCTCCGCATCGCGATATCGCGATGCAATACTCGCCCAACAATATCGTCTTCACCATTTCAATGGTTGACGCTGGAACTGCCGACATGATCCGGGGCCTCGGCAAGAATATTGTCAGCGCCGCCGACCTGATCGCGCAGTTCGAAGCGACCTGGACCGACGAGCAGATCAAGACGCATTTTGAAGCTCGCGACGTGATCGACCCGCTCACCGCCGAGGCGTTTAAAGAAATCGGGCGTCGAGTTCGAAATGGCGGGACACACGAACACGAAATTCAGAACTGGTTTAAGGAAGCGTTCGCCCGCGAAAACATGGTGACGGACGATCCACCCATCGTCGCTGTGAACGCCAATAGCGGCAATCCCGCACTACGAGCCGAGTGCCGCTCGCCCTGTGCCCATTCGCGAAGGCGACTTCGTGTTACTCGATGTGTGGGCGAAAAAGAATAAGCCAGGCGCTGTCTACTACGACATCACCTGGGTTGGATTCGTCGGCAAGGCTCCATCAGACCGGCAGCGTGAGATTTTCAAGATCGTCAGCGAGGCTCGTGATCTTGGAGTGAAGACTGTTCAGGATGCTATTGCCGCGAAGAAGCCGATCTCCGGTTGGCAGGTCGATCACGCGGTACGCGGCCACATCAAGCAAGCGAAGTATGGAGACTATTTCATCCACCGTACCGGCCACTCGATTGGGACCGAAGTCCACTCCAACGGCGCGAACATGGACGATCTGGAAATCCACGACGAACGCCGAATCCTGCCAAACTCCTGTTTCTCCATCGAACCCGGCATTTACCTGCCCGAATTCGGCGTGCGACTCGAGGTTGACGTTCTCGTGCGCCCCGGAAGCGCCGAGGTCACTGGTAAAATTCAAAAAGAGATCGTGATCATCTGAATGGCTAAAGCAACGCCAGGAAAACCAACCACGGCGAGCACGCCGGAGTATCCGCTTACGACGATGGCGGTTGTTGCCCCCATCGTAGGGTGGCTGATTCCGGGAGCGGGACATATCCTGCTCAAACGTTACGTGCGCGGTCTTCTCCTCTTTATATCGGTGGCGGCGATGTTCGCCATCGGCTTGGGCATGAATGGCCGGATCTACAAGCCGAACGGCGGCGATATTCTCGACATCCTCGGTTTCGTCGGCGATGTCGGAGCGGGCGCCCTTTATTTTCTGGCGCGCATTATGGACTGGGGCAACGTCATGGCAGCCAACGCTGCCGCCGATTATGGCAAGACTTTCCTGATCGTGGCCGGACTGCTTAACTTCATCGCCGCCGCCGATGCACATCACATTGCGCTGGGGAAAAAGCCGTGACCATCTCTTTGTCGCACTTCTCGGCCGCCGTTGTCTTCGCGCTCTTTACGTCCATTGTCTTTGGAATCACCCAGAAAAACACCACTCGGGAACAGGTCCGCTATGGCCTGTATTGCTTCGCCATGTTTGTGGGCGGCGTCTTTGTGGCCGGCTGGGTTATGTGGCTGATTCGTAGATAGTGTTTTCCGGACAAACTTCAGTACTCTGCCGCAAACAAGACCTCACATATATACTGGCCCCACTTTCCAAGAAACATAACATTGCCGGTTGTGAAGAAAGAGTCGGCTCATTTATCTGGCTCGCGAGGTATCGTATGAAGCGTTTCTGGCCACTCCTGCTCCTGTGCGCTGTTGGTTCACCCCTGCTTGCTCAAAATGATGCCGCTACGGTCACGAAGATTATCGCCATGGAGAAGGCCTGGAATCAGGCGTTCAAGTTGCGCGATACAAAAGCCGTCGATGCCCTTCTTGATGACGGGATCGTGCTGGTGAATGACGACGGAAGCCTGCTGGCGAAGGGGGTGTTCCTCTCCAGCATCCGAGATTCGAAGTCGTCGGACGAAGAACAAGTCACGCCAGAATCAATCTCGGTTCATGTAATCGCTGGAGTCGCGATCGCTACAGGCGTCTTTCGCGCCAAGGGCATAGAGAACGGGAAACCGTATGTGAGGCGGAACCGCTTTGTCGACACCTGGGTGAACCGTAACGGGGCGTGGGTGTGTGTATCGGCCTCGGCTACACCCGTACTTCACTGATATATCCGGTTGAGTCCGAATCAGAACTGTCAGCTATGGACGAGGGAACATCGTTAGTCGAGATCCCCCAGCCGAAATGCCCCGCTGCGCTTGCCTCCGCCACTCACATTGTCTCCGATTTCCTACACTCGGCAGTTTTGCGGAATCTCAGTGATAGGCCACTAATCGGATTTCGCCTCGGATGGGTTGTGCTGTTCCCTTCTGGAAAAACCCAACTTCATTTAGGCGCATGCGTTAGGCTTCTCGAGGCAGTTCAGCCGTCCGCCGTCGGCGCAGTACCCGCCCAGATGGCTCTCCCAGAGGCCGCAAGATTAATGGCTTTCTTTGTCGCCGAAGTGTTTCTGGTCGGCGAAAAACCCTGGAAGGCGACTTGGCCGAAATCAAGGACAACGTGAGACGAAGGTTTTGCTGAGAACTGGGAACAGAGAACTTCTCTCATCCCTCCCAAACAAACGCATCGAATATCCGCGCCGACTCAAAACCAATGCGATGATAGAGCGCGATTGCTCGATCGTTCGCTTGCGTCACCGTAAGTGAAATGGCGCGGAAATGGCGCTCGCGAAGGCTGCGAGTAGTCGCCGCCAGTAAAACCACGCCCAGTCCGGCAGATCGGTATTCGGGGAGCACGCAGACTTGCGTAATGTGACCGACGTCGGATCGAACCAGCGAACACAAGATCAGTCCGACCAGCGAGCGCGTGCGGCGCTCCAGTATGACGAACGACGACTTCGCGTCGAACGTTCCGCATCCGGGGAAGCGCACGATGTTATTGAGAAAACGCAGCGAGCCCGTGAGCGTGCGGTATTGGTCGTTGATGTCGGAATCCACGTGTCCGCGATACGCCGCCGTAATCAGAGCGGCCGCGGCTTGGTAGTGCTCTTCAGCCCACGGCCTGATTTCGAATTGCGGGGCAAGCGCGGGCGCGGTTTGCGGGTGCTTCGAAAGTTCGAAATTCATAAACACGCGTGGATGGCGACTGAAACCCTGCGACAGAAAAGGTCGGGCAACTTCTCCGGTATCGTGCACGAGCAGTTGTGCCTCCACACGATGAATGCCGGGAGACTGCTGCAGGGTTTCGATGACGTGCGTGAGCAGGCGTTCCTCCACTTCGCGGCGATTTGCGGTGCGTCCCCCGTCGCGTACGAACAGGTCTCCGATGACGCCCTTGCTCTGCTCGTAAACAAAAAACGAATAGCCGTAAATGCTGCCGCGCTCGATCGCAGCGTATCCAGGCAGAATCTTTGCTTCCATGTAGCGCAGAATCATCTCGGCCGAGCCCGCGTAGTCCCACGACAGCAGGCTCCCCCAAAGGGCAATCTCTTCTTCCAGCAGCGGCCGGAAATCAGAGGAAGAGAAGTGTCGGAGATCGAGAATTTCCATTGGAGATCCACGCTTCAAAGTTGCAAGGTTTCAAAGTTTCAAGTCGCTATCGTGTTGCCACCGATTTACCTCTCAGCCCGGAACCCTGAAACTATGCATCCATTGAAACCTTGAAACCTTCCAACCTTGAAACATTAAAGCCTTGCTTCAATTCACCCAATACAGCTCCAGTTTCTGCGCCGGAATGCTGGTCAAGTATGACACCCGTGCGCCCGGGCACGAGTTTGGCAACTTCCGTTTGCGCACCTTGGGCAGCAACCACGACGTGTGGCGTGGCCGGGATTTCTCCATTGTCATAGATTTGCGTCGGACGGTTGAGATAAAAATCGAGGCCGTACTCTTGTACGCGGCTGACGTGATACAGAGCGACAGGGACAGCCTCATGCGAAAACGATTGAATTGCCTCCGCCACCGGACGTGACGATTGTGTGAAATCGATAGCCGGCGCTGCCAGTCGTACCACCGCAGCCACGCTCAACACGACGGCAAACATCGTGGTGGAACGCAGCAGGCGCGTCCCGGAGCCCGTCAGAAGCGAGGCTGCGATGCCGAGCGCCACCACCGCAGCAATTCCCGCGGCGATAAATGTTCCCTTGTCGAGCGGCAGATGCCGCGGTATGGCCAGCATAATCTTCGCGGTGGTAAGGGCCGCAAAAATCAGTGCTCCGCAAAAAATTCCATGGACGGCCGCGAGCGGCAGCGAAATGCGGCTTTCCTTTTCGCGGCGTGCGGCCAGATATTCCGTCACCAGCAGGGCGCCCGCCGGAACCGCGGGCAGGATATACCCGGGCAGCTTCGATTGCGATGCGCTGAAGAACAAAACCGGAATCACCATCCAGATCAGCAGGAAGAGCGCCCAGGAGTCGTCGGGGTGAGAAAACGCTTCTCTGCCTTCCCGCCGGATCACGCCTACATGTTCGACGATCGACGCGATCAGCCACAGTGTCCACGGCAAGAGCGCGAGCAGAATAACCGGCACGTAAAACCAGAAAGGCTGATGGTGGTGATAGACGTTCGAGGAGAAGCGCGCCAGATTATGTTCGAGAATGAAGACGCGAAAGAACTCCGGATTCCGCATCTGAACCAACACGTACCAAGGCAGCGCGATCACAAAAAATAGCGCGATGCCCGGGATCCAGAGCGTCCGCAGCAAACTGCTCCAATCGCGTTTCGCAGCCGTGAATAGCCCGACGATGACTGCAGCCAGCGCCGGAGCCACCGGACCCTTGGCCAACGTTCCAAGCGCGAGCATTGCATAAAAGATCGCGAGATCGAGGCGCCGGCGTCTTTCGTACCACGCGAACCAAGTCATCGACGCGATCGCGAAAGTTGCGGCAAGCGGCATGTCCGTGGAGGCCGCGTGCGCGAATCCAATCACCCCTACACAACTCACCGCGATCAGTGCTCCATCCAGCTCGCTTCCCGGACGCATCCGGCGAAGAAAAAGATAGATGGCGACGACCATGATTGCGGCGTCCAGTGCTCCCGGAAAACGCGCCGTCTGTTCGCTGACGCCATCGCTCGCAAGCGAAGCGTCAGGCAAACGCGTAACGCCGCCCGCCGCTTTCTCCGCCCGAGCCGGTGCTAACCCGCGCGCCACTCGATAGGCCAGCATCGCCTGCCAGTAATAAAGAGGAGGCTTCTCCAGCCACGGCTTGCCGTTCAGAGTGGGCGTGACCCAATCGCCGCGGTCAAGCATCTCGCGCGCGACTTGCGCGTAACGCGGCTCATCGGCGCCGAGCAGGCCGAACGCACCGAGTCCGTAGAAAAGGAGAAACCCGCAGGACGCCACGAGCAGCAAAATTTGAGTTCGGGAGTTCGAAATGTTGTTGGGCTCGCTCATGCGTGGCGCTTCAATGTTAGACGTCCTTCTTCCTCGATTATTGTTGGCTTTTCGACGACAAAAGAGATAAATGAAAATGTACTGCGGAGTTGTCCCGCCGAAAATGTCAGAACCGTCACGCCGTTCGCGGCCTGGTCAGCGCCCACAGGCTGATGATGGTCCACACGCCTTCGAGCACGATGAATCCGACTTGAAAGGGATGAAGCGCAATCCAGAAAAGGATCACCGATCCCCCAGCGTTCAATATGTTGTAGGCGGGACGCCGGGCGTTGATCCATCCCAATTGATGGCCGGCATAAGCGATCAGGATGAGGAGTGCTCCGACAAAAGAGATGAGTTGGCGCGTCAGGTCCATAATTTCTCTGTGTAGTGATGGGATGCTTAATTTGCTTTGGAGTTCAAGACCATGGGTTCGGTGCGCAGCCGATCGACAACTCGCCCGACGGCAACGGCAAGCGGTCCTTCCAGCGAAAATCCGCTAGCACACTTGTGCCCTCCGCCGCCAAAGTGTTCGGCAATTGAGGAAACGTTCACCTCGCCCTTGCTGCGCAGGCTAACGCGATAGCGATGGTCGGGCAACTCGCGGAAGAATATCGCCACCTGCACGTCCCCCATGGAGAGAGCATAATTCACCAGGCCCTCGCAATCTTCTTCGCGAGCGCCGTAACGTTCCATCTGTTCCTGTGTCACCCAGATCCAGGCAAGAGGGCCTTCGCGATGCAGGTGCGAGAGCGCCGCGCCCAGCAAACGCATTTTGGCGGTGGAGTGTCCAAAATAAATGTGGCGCGCGCATTTTGCCGGATCGGCTCCCGCGAGTACCAACTCACGAGCCACCGTGAACGTATGCTCGTTGGTGCCTTCGAACATGAAGGATCCCGTATCCGTCATCAGCGCGGTGTAGAGACAAGTTGCGATATCGCGATCGATCGGGACGCATGCCAAACGAGCGAGCCGGTAGACGAGTTCTGCCGTCGCCATCACCGTCGGATCGATCCAGTTAATGTTTCCGAAGTTGCGGCCGCTCATGTGGTGGTCGATGTTGATGAGGAAACATTGGTCGAGCCCTTCGAGTAGCGCGCGGCGGATGCCGTCACATTCGAGCATGATGACGGCATCGTTAGTAGGCGCTCGGTCTGCCTGCACCGCACGGTCGGCGAATGGCAGGTTCTGGTAAATGCGAGGGATGCCGTCGTACATCACGACCTCGGCCTCTTTGCCCATCACACGCAGGATCTGGCCGCACGCGAGCGCCGACCCGATGCCATCGCCGTCCGGCCGCGCATGCGAGGTCACTACAAACCGCTTCCGCGCGCGAATCGCCTGTAAGACCTGGTCGAGCATAAAGATGCCATCAGCCTGCAGTCGTCAGCTCCAGGTCGGATGAGATTGGCTCGCGTCAGCCATTTATCATTGCCGCGGCTTCAAGTGCCAGCCTTCGTGACCGCCGAAGCTGACAATTATTTCTTGCGGCGTTTTTCTGCGCGTGCGAGCAATTCATCGACCCGGCTTTCGATTTGGTCGGAACGATCGATCTGAAAATATAATTCCGGAGGACGCCGCAACTGCAGCCGTTCCGCGAGCGCGTGGCGCACGTAATTCTTCGCGGCGTTCAGGCCCTGCAATGTGCGTTCGGCTTCGGCCTCGTCGCCTTGCACGTTAACGAGCACACGCGCCGAGCGCGAGTCGTCCGCCATGAGAACGATATTGACGCTGGCGAGGCCGATGCGAGGATCGGCGAGTTCGCCTTCGAGGATGGTCTCGATCTCCTCGCGGATGGCACCACTCAACCGCTGCCGATGATGTTTGACGCCACGCCGTTCCACACTGCACCTGACCGGGGAAAACTCATCAGAATAGCAGAAAAGCTAACTGCAGACTGCTGGCTCGGCGCTGGGCTCCAGGTTTTTCGCCGTTCGACTGTCGGCTTCGGCTCTAGCCTCACGGCTCATGGTTTCAAGCCTTTGCTTGGATATCGGAAGTAAGCGGAAGGCGTCGGTTGAAGCCGAGAGCCTAGAGCCTAAAGCCCAGAGCCTGATCTAGAAAAACTCAACAAACGCGTCGGTGATCTCCGCGCCGTGGTTGTTGGCGATCCGCATCGCCGCGCGTTCGACGTTCTTCATCAGGCCATCCAGGTAATCGCGCGAGTGGGAAACGGCGACCGCCCCGATCGTCGCCTGGTTCCACAGATTCGAGGGATCGAGTTCCGCTACCGAAACATTGAACGACGCCCGCATCCGGTCCTTCAGGCTGCGCACCACCTGCCGCTTGTCTTTGAGCGATTGCGCCGCTTCAATGCGAACTTCGAGGGTTAGAAAGGCGATCATGACCAGATACAGTTTAATTGGTACAACATGCGATCGATTTCGGCCCGTACTCTCAGGCGAAGGCAGCATCACCCCGGCCTGACCCTCAACTGCTAAAATAAAAAAGCATGCTCCTGCCGTTTGTCCGCGAAATTTTCGCGGAGGTGGAACAACTTCCAGCCTTCCGGCGTGCGTCCTCCCATCTGCGCGAGAGCACGGGGCGGATACGTGTCACTGGACTCTCCCCGGCGGCCAAAGCCCTCATTCTCGTGATGCTCCAGCGTCGATTGGAGCGGCCTTTTATTCTGGTCGTGCCCGACAATCGGGCCGCCGAAGACCTGCTTCCCGTGTTGGCCGCCTTCGCCGAACTCACCGGGGCCACCGATCCCGACTCCATTGTCAGTCTTCCAGCGCGCGACGTGCTGCCGTTTCAGAATCTCTCACCGCATCCTGAAATTCAGGAAGAACGCGCCACCGCTCTCTGGAAGATCGCCACCGGCCGTGCCTCCGTCGTCATCTCGCCGGTGACGGCCACGACCATTCTCCTGCGTTCGCCCGAGTACTACGCCGACCTCGCGCGCATTTTGCGCCGGGGCGAGACCTTTGATGTTGAAAAGCTTCTCCAGCATCTGAATACCGTCGGATACACGCCCACGGACGTCGTCGAAATGCCCGGCCAGTACGCCGCCCGCGGAGGCATTCTCGATGTCTATTCGCCCGAGGCCGATCGTCCTGTGCGCGTCGAGTTTTTCGGCGACGAAATCGAGTCGATGCGCAAGTTCGATCCAGCCAGCCAGCGCTCCTCGAACCCGGTCGATGAAGTAGTGCTGCTGCCGCTGACGGAAACTCCTATTAACGAGGAGCTTCTCGGATCGATCAATGCGCGTCTCTCCGGCAAGCGGATTGAAGGCTCGCGTGAGGCGATCGAGCAGGCGGCTCGTGACTCCGGCGCAGGCGTGTTCCCTGGGTGGGAGTTCTACGCCCCGGTAGCCGGCGCCGACCGCACGATTTTTTCGCTGCTCCCGGAAGCACGCGTTATCCTCGACGAACCCGAAGCGCTCGCGCAGGAACTTGACAAGGTCTGGACTCGTATCGCGGAGGCGCACGAGCGCAGCGAAATCGGCAACCTGGTCCGTCCTGAGGACCTCTACCTAACTCCAGAAGCGTGGCGCGAAATGACCTGCGGCGCTTCGGGGCGCTGATTTCGAATACCTGGCCATCACACGAGACGGCAATGCCGCGGACGAAGCCGCCTTCCTTACCCAGCCCGCTCCGCGCTTCCACGGAGCGATGAACGTGATGACCGAAGCCGTCCAGAAACTAACGACAAGCGGCAGTCGGGTGATCCTCGCCGCGCCCAACACCGGAGAAGTCGAGCGCCTCGCCGACATTTTCACCGAGTACAACGCCAGCTACCGCCTCGGAAGCCGCACCCGTGGGGGCGAAAGCTACGCCGACGAAACCGCCTACTTTGCAGGAGAAATTTTCACCACCACGCTCCTGAAGGCCTATATCCCAGATGGCTTCATCCTTCCCGATGCGCACCTCGCCGTATTCGGAGCCCGCGACCTGTTCGACGAGTCCGACCTCGTGGCATCGCGCCCGCAACGTCAGAAATCGAAAGTTTCGGCCTTCCTCTCCGACTTCCGCGACCTGCAAGTCGGCGACTACGTGGTCCACGTAGAACACGGCATCGGCCAGTATCAAGGCTTGAAAGAAATCAACCAAGGTGACGGCACGGCTGAATTCATGCTGCTCGAATATGCTGACGCCGCTCGCCTCTATGTCCCATTAACGCGGCTCGACCTCGTTCAAAAGTACCGATCCTCCGAAGGGGCGAAACCGGTTCTGAATCACCTCGGGACGCAGGCGTGGGACAAAACCAAAGCCCGCGTCCGCAAGGCGATGAAAGACATGACGGACGAACTGCTCAAGCTCTATGCGCAGCGTCAGTCCGCGCAAGGTCACGTCTACCCGCCGGATACGGAGTGGATGAAGGAATTCGAAGACGCCTTCGAATACAACGAGACCGAAGATCAGGGCCAGGCCATCGCGGACGTGAAGCGCGATATGGAATCGCAGCTCCCGATGGATCGGCTGCTCTGCGGCGATGTCGGTTACGGCAAAACGGAAGTAGCCATGCGCGCCGCTTTCAAGGCCATCAGCGACAACAAGCAGGTCGCAGTGCTCGCGCCCACTACCGTTCTCGCCTTCCAGCACTGGGAAACTTTCAAGCAGCGCTTCGCCGCCTTCCCGGTGAAGATCGAAATGATCAGCCGCTTTCGCACGCCGAAGCAGATCAAGGAAATTCTGGAGCGTGTGGCAGTCGGCAAAGTCGATGTGCTGATCGGCACGCATCGGCTGCTTTCGAAGGATGTGAAGTTTTCTGATCTTGGCCTTCTTGTCGTCGACGAAGAGCAGCGCTTCGGCGTGCGTCACAAAGAACGCATCAAGCAGATGCGTACCGAGGTCGACGTGCTCACCATGTCGGCCACGCCCATCCCGCGCACATTGCATATGTCACTCGTCGGACTGCGCGATATGAGTGTGATCGAAACGCCGCCCAAAGATCGCATGGCGATTCAGACGGTGGTTGCGAACTGGGATGAAAAGCTCATCCAATCCTCGATCGAGCAGGAACTTGATCGCGGAGGCCAGATTTATTTCGTGCATAACCGCATCGATACGATCTGGGAGATTGCCGCCAAACTACAATCGCTCGTGCCCAAGGCCCGCATCACGGTCGGCCACGGGCAAATGGGAGAAGGCGAACTGGAAGCCGTGATGCTCAAGTTCATGCATCACGAAGCTGACATTCTTGTTTCGACCACCATTATCGAAAATGGGCTCGATATTCCGCTCTGTAACACCATCATCATCAATCGTGCCGACCGCATGGGCCTCTCCGAGCTCTACCAGCTTCGCGGCCGCGTAGGCCGATCGAATCGTCGCGCTTACGCATACCTGCTATTGCCAGCGGAGATCGAACTCACGCCCATCGCGCGTCGTCGTCTTGCGGCGCTGAAAGAATTTTCGGATTTGGGCGCTGGCTTTAAGATTGCTGCGTTGGACCTGGAGTTGCGCGGGGCGGGAAATCTGTTGGGTGGCGAGCAGAGCGGCCACATTGAGGCCATCGGCTTCGAGCTTTACACGCAGATGCTCGAGCGTGCCGTCCGAGAGATGAAGGGAGAATCCGGAGTCGAAGCCACCGAGATCCAGCTCAATCTCGGCCTCAATATCCGAATTCCGTCCGACTACATGAAAGAAGAGAACCAGCGCCTACGCATGTACAAGCGCATCGCTGGCGTTGAAACCGAAGCACAGTTGAAAGATGTGCGCAGCGAACTCGTTGACCGCTACGGAGAACCTCCAGCCGCCGTTCGAAACCTACTCGCTTACGCTTTGCTGAAGCTTCAAGCCCTGCGAGTGGGAGCCACGGCGATTGAGCGCAAGCGCGAACTGGTCAACATCAAGTTCAGCCAGAAGGCCACAATTGATCCCGGCAAGCTCGCCCGCTTCGTAGCCTCGCAGCAGAAAACGCAATTTACCCCCGACGGCACCCTGAAGTTCTCGATCAAGATCTCCAGCACCGAGGGCATCCTCCAAACCCTGCGCGACCTCCTCGAAGAACTGGAAGTCCAGGAAGCTCCGGTTCCGTAGGCTGGAACCGCGTCATGCGGCGCCATCGTCGGCGAAAGCAGTCGGAATCGGGACGCCGTGATGGGGAAACCGCAAGCGAATTGTTTTGCGGCGACACTGCCGCCGCAAAACTCTTATTTGTGCGGCTTGTTCTCGGCCCAGAACCTATTGCCGCGAAATGAGATACTCGCAATGTACATACGTAAACATGCGTATACAAATATATGACAAGGGTTCCACGTGGAACATATGTCAGTTCTTGTGTTCCGCCAGGAACAATCTAAGGCTCCGCCTGATACCTAGGTCGTAACCCCACCATTTACAATGATCTGGCCATGATACCCGAGCAAGATCGCCGCATTCTCACTGACCGCCGCCAGGTTCGCACCGTCTGCAAGGCAGTCTTCCCCGCCGCCGGCCTCGGTACCCGGTTCCTTCCCGCCACTAAAGCACAACCAAAAGAGATGCTTCCGCTCGTCGACAAGCCCATCATTCAGTACGGGGTCGAAGAGGCGATGGCTGCTGGTTGCGACCAGATCATCATCATCACTGGCCGTGGTAAGAGCGCCATTGAAGATCACTTCGACGTCAGCTACGAACTCGAGAAGATGCTCGAGGAGAAGGGTAAGACCGACCTGCTCCAGATCGTGCGCCAGATCTCGGACATGATCTACGTGGCTTACGTGCGTCAGAAAGAGGCGCTGGGCCTTGGCCATGCCATCCTCACCGCGCGTGAATTGGTTGGCGATGAGCCGTTTGCGGTCCTGCTCGCGGACGACGTGATCGACGCCAAGGTCCCGGTACTCAAACAACTGATGCAGGTCTTCAATGAGAAGCAGCAATCGGTGATCGCCATTCAGCCCGTGGACGGTCCGGCGATTTCGTCTTACGGGGTGATTAAAGGTAAGGAAGTGCCAGGCTCGGGCGGCAAGCTTTATGAAGTGGAAGACCTGGTGGAGAAGCCGGCGCTCGCTGACGCGCCCTCCAATCTTGCGGTGATCGGACGCTACATCCTGACGCCAACGGTCTTTGAGACGCTCTCAGACATCAAGCCGGGCGCGGGCGGAGAACTGCAACTCACCGATGGTCTGCGAGCTCTTTTGAAGCGGGAGAAGCTCTATGCGTGCGTCTATGAAGGACGCCGTCACGATACCGGCGACAAGCTGGGTTTCCTGAAAGCGACAGTCGAGTTTGCACTGAAGCGAAAAGAATTTGGGGAGCAGTTCAGAGAGTACTTAAAGGGTCTGAAGCTCTAACGCAGGCTCTGCCGTCATGTGCCAGACGATTCTCATGCGCACGGCACACTGCAGATCCCTCACTTCGTGAGGGATGACAATTAAAGGAAGTGTGCCACACTCCATGCTGCTGATTTGCGATTAGCTTAGTGAGGCTTGCAGCTTTTTTGATTTTTCTTCCACGCCCTTCGCCAACTTTTCTTTGTGAGCTTCCAGCTTCTTGCCGATTGCGGCGTCGGCTACGCCGATAATTTGAGCGGCGAGAATTCCGGCGTTGGTGGCGCCGGGCTTGCCGATGGCGACTGTAGCGACGGGAATTCCTGCCGGCATCTGTACGGTCGCGAGGAGGGAATCCATGCCTTGCAGCGACGTGGATGGGATGGGCACGCCGATTACCGGGAGAGTCGTGTGTGCGGCAATCACTCCGGCCAAGTGCGCGGCGCCTCCTGCGCCGGCAATGATCACGCGAATGCCGCGTCCGGCGGCCTTGCGCGCGTAATCGGCGGTACGGTCAGGAGAGCGGTGTGCCGAAGTGACATCGATCTCGTAAGCAATTCCAAAATCGTCGAGGGCCTTGGCGGCCTCGCGCATGATCTCCAGGTCGGAGTCGCTGCCCATTACGATTGAAACTAGTGTCTTGTTCATCTGTCCTCTCTACTGCAGGCTCTCGGCTTTAGGCTTTCGGCCCTCGGCTTCCGGCTGTATATTCGAAAATATAAATTAGTCTCTAGCGCCATTGCATAGATCCTTTGCTTCGCTCAGGATGACTCAGTCTTTTGAGATCTCCTAAGATTCTTTAGGGCTCTGCCGGCAATGTCTTTTCTGTAGTTGGCACCTTCGAAATTGATTTTGCCACAGGCTTCGTAGGCGCGGTGCACTGCAGTCTGTAAATCTGCGGCGCGGGACGTCACGCCTAGTACACGTCCACCTGCGGTTGAAAAGTCCTCCTCTCGCTTTGAGGTGCCGGCATGAAACACTTTCACCCCTTCGATCTGTTCTGCCTCTGCGAGGCCTGTGATCGGCAATCCCGATTCATATGATCCCGGGTATCCGCCGGATGCCATCACCACGCAGACCGCGGCATCGCTTGACCATTTGAAATCGCCATCGCTGGTGCGGCCGTCGATCGAGGCTTCCATGGCTTCGACCAGGTCGCTTTCAAGGCGCATCAGGATGGGCTGCGTCTCGGGATCGCCGAAACGGCAATTGAACTCCAGCACCATTGGGCCGCGAGCGGTCATCATTAGGCCGCAGTAGAGCACTCCCTTGTATTCGGCGCCCTCGGCCTTCATGCCTGCGACGACTGGGCGCGCGATATGAGTCACGAGCCAGTCACGCATCTTGTCGTCCATAATCGCGGGCGTGGTGTAAGCGCCCATGCCGCCTGTATTGGGACCGGTGTCACCATCTCCGACACGCTTGTGGTCTTGCGCCGCGACCAATGGGGCCACGCGTTCACCGTCACTGAAGACGAGGAATGAAAGTTCGTCGCCTTCGAGAAATTCCTCAAGAACGACGCGCGCTCCAGCGTCACCCAGCATGCGGCCGCTGAGCATTTCGTTCGCGACGGTTGCAGCCTCGTCCTTGGTGGTGGCGATGACCACGCCCTTACCGGCGGCGAGGCCATCGGCCTTCACGACGATCGGGGTGGAGAAGTGGGGCAACGCCTCGCGAACTTCGTCAGATGAATTGCAGATTGCATAATGCGCGGTCGGAATGTGGTGGCGTTGCAGAAATTCCTTGGCAAAGCTTTTGCTGGTTTCGAGCTGGCACGCCGCCTGAGTGGGGCCAAATGTTCGCCAGCCTCGGCGGGTGAATTCATCGACCACTCCCAGCATGAGAGGCAGTTCCGGGCCGACCACCGTCAGATCGGGCTGGAGTTGGTTGGCGAGCGCGACCATCGCGTCAAGATTTTTTACGTCCAGCGGAACGCATTCAGCCTCTTCGGCAATGCCTGCATTGCCGGGCGCGCAGTAAATCATGCCGACTCGAGGCGACTGGCGGAGCTTCCAGACAAGCGCGTGCTCGCGGCCTCCACTGCCGATGACGAGGATTTTCATTCCTTCTGACATTTTCTGGAGTTTTAAGGTTAGGGGCGAGAGGTACACATGTCAAACGGAGGTACTGTGTGGATTGAGGGCAGAGGTTGGCAGGCGCTCGAGGCATGTTTAAAACAGTGGACGCTCTCCTCATGAAAAGTGGGCGGGGTACACTGGTATTGCCTCGTGAAGATGGTGCGGAGCAGCATGGCGAAGAATGACGGACGGATGCGCGGCAAGGCGGTGGCTGCCACGGGTGCATCCACCGCGTCCGCTGCCTCCGAAGTTCCCCTCGTCAGGCATGTCTCCTTGGAGGGAGTGCACAGCACCATCCGGGTCCCGCATCACGAGGCAGGATTCTGGAAACAATGGCGGGCCTTTGTGGGCCCAGCGATTCTCGTCAGTGTCGGTTATATGGATCCCGGAAATTGGGGAACCGATCTGCAGGGCGGCGCGCAGTACAAGTATGGACTGCTTTGGGTGGTCGGCCTCGCCAGCCTGATTGCAATTTTCATGCAGGTCATTGCGGCACGCCTGGGGGTGGTGACGGGCAAAGACCTCGCGCAATGCTGCCGTGACTGGTACCCGGAATGGACACGTTGGCCGAACTGGCTGATGAGCGAGGTAGCGATAGGGGCCTGCGACCTGGCGGAAGTTTTGGGCAGCGCGGTCGCGCTCAACCTGCTCTTTCACATCCCTCTTCTCTGGGCAGTCATCATTACCGCGCTGGATGTTTTGCTTTTGCTGGGGCTGCAAAGCTTTGGAATGCGCACGATCGAGGCGGTGGTTCTGCTGTCTGATCATGACGATTGCGGCGTGCTATTTCATCGAGATTTTTGTTCTTCCCGAGACTCAGCCGAGTTTCATCGAGATGGGACGGGCCCTGATAACTCCGAGTCTTCGTCATGCAGGGATGCTCTACCTGGCGATCGGGATGATTGGGGCGACGGTGATGCCTCACAATCTTTACCTGCATTCGGCGCTGGTGCAGAGCCGGCAACTGCAGAAAGATGATCAGTCGATCAGGCGCGCGATTCAGTTCAATACGATCGACTCGACGGTCGCGCTTACTGTTGCTTTCTTTGTAAATGCCGCGATTCTGGTTCTCGCCGCGACCGTGTTTTTTGGAAAAGAAAGCGTGACGGTCGCGGGCGGGCACGTCGTTCTCTTTAATGCCGATAGCGACTGGATTCGAGTTGCGTACCTGACGCTGGCCCCACTGCTGGGTACGGCGGCTGGCGAGCACGGTGTTTGCCGTTGCTCTGCTGGCCAGCGGGCAGAGCAGCACGATTACAGGCACGCTCGCCGGGCAAGTAGTGATGGAAGGCTTCATGCACTGGCGCATCACGCCGTGGGTGCGGCGGCTGATTACACGCACCCTCGCGATCGTTCCCGCTGTCTTAGTGATTGGCGTGCGAGGCAACAGCAGCGTGACGGATCTGCTTACGTTGAGCCAAGTTGTGCTCGCGCTGCAATTGCCGTTTGCGATGTTTCCCTTGCTGCAATTTACAAGTTCACGCAAGCGCATGGGCAAATGGCGAAACGGGTGGTTCCTGCTGGTGGTTGGTTGGGCGAGTGCTATGCTGATCACCGCCATGGACGTTTATGGCCTGCCGGATTCGATCCGCACGGCGTGGCACGTGATCGCAGGTGGATAGATTGCAAGATACATCCTTGGTCTGAAGATTGGAAAATCCCGAGAGGGAGAGAGCTGTGGAATCCCACTTCTCGAAAAGCGCGAGAATTGGGGCACCCGCAGAACGGACTTAGACGGAATCTATGTACGAGACAATCCTCGTCACGTTGGATGGAACGTCGTCTGACCGGGCGATCATCGAGCACGTGAAGGAACTCGCGAAACTGGCGCACAGCCGGTTGGTGTTGCTGCATGTCGCCGACGGATGGGCAGCGCGGACCTACGGGCCTGATGCAGTGAGTCCTGAAATTTCGGAGGACACGGCGTACCTGCATAAAGTGCAAGCGGAGCTCGAATCGGCGGGCATTCCAACGCAGGCTGAGCTGGCATTTGGCGAGCCGTCCAGCGAGATCATCCGATGGGTTAAGCAAAAAGGCTGCGACCTGGTTGCGATGAGCACTCACGGACACAAGCTGCTGGCTGACATCTTTCTGGGAGCGACTGCGACGCGGGTGAGGCACAATATCAGCGCGCCGGTGCTGCTGCTAAAGGCGAAATGAACACGTGTGACGCAGCTCACAGGCGAATGTTCGCGGATTCCATTCGCTTACAAATCCGTTCTCAAAGTAATAAACTAGAAGGTTGCGAGGCGGCGACCGCCGCGTTCAGCATCTCGTCTCCGTTTATCAGGATCGATAACTAGGCTGCGTCATCCATAGATCAGGAAGGCATTCATGTCCGCAAACAGCTTTGGCGCCCGTTCCATATTCAAAGTCGGCAACAAGGAATACGAACTGTATCGGCATTGACGCTCTTGATAAGCAGGGCATTTCGACGAAGCATCTGCCATTCTCCCTGCGAATTTTGTTGGAAAACCTGTTGCGCACCGAAGATGGGCGCAATGTGACGCCGCAGGAGATTCGCGCGCTGGCCGCGTGGAACAAGAATTCGAAGCCGGAAAAAGAAATTGCATTCACACCGAGCCGCGTGCTGCTGCAAGATTTCACCGGCGTTCCGGCGGTGGTTGACCTGGCGGCAATGCGCGATGCGATGAAGACTTTGGGCGGTGATCCCACGCTGATCAACCCGCTGCAACCTGCTGAACTCGTGATTGACCATTCGGTGCAGGTGGACGAGTTCGGGTCAGCGGGGGCTTTCGACATGAACGCGCTGCTCGAATTTCAGCGCAACAAGGAGCGCTACGCATTTTTGCGATGGGGACAAACCGGGTTCCGCAACCTGGCGATTGTGCCTCCCGATACAGGGATCGTCCACCAGGTGAATCTGGAATATCTTGCGCGCGTGGTCTTCGTGCATGAAGAAGGCGGGAAGAGGACGGCATATCCAGACACGCTGGTCGGCACAGATTCGCACACCACGATGATCAACGGGCTGGGCGTGCTGGGCTGGGGAGTGGGCGGAATTGAAGCGGAGGCTGCGATGCTGGGGCAGCCGGTGTCGATGCTGATCCCACTGGTGGTTGGAGTGAAACTTACTGGGCGCTTACGTGAAGGCGCGACCGCGACTGATCTTGTGCTGACGATTACAGAAATGCTGCGTAAGCATGGGGTGGTCGGGAAGTTCGTCGAATATTTTGGACCGGGGTTGCAGGATCTTCCGCTTGCGGATCGCGCGACGATCGCCAATATGTCTCCTGAATACGGGGCGACGTGCGGTATTTTCCCGATCGACAAGGAAAGCCTGCGCTACTTGAGGCTGACGGGCCGCGGCGAAGAGCAGATTGCTCTGGTTGAGGCTTATGCACGCGAGCAGGGATTGTTCCATGACGCGCGGACTCCAGAGGCGGAATATTCGGAACTGCTGAGCCTTGATCTCTCCACGGTTGAGCCTTGCCTGGCGGGGCCGAAGCGGCCTCAGGATCGCGTGCTGCTCTCGCAGGCGGGAGAGTCGTTCGCGAAAGCACTGCCCACGCTGATCAAACCGAAGACGGCGGCGAAAACGTCGGCGGCAACTACTGCCTCCGCGGCCGCGCCGGCGGCGCGTTGGGAGGGTGAGGGCGGTAATCCGGCGGCAGTCGGAGTGGAAGATCTCGACGGTCGAGGAGCACGTTACGCAAGATGTTCGCAAAGCGCTGAAGCATGGCAGTGTTGTGATTGCGGCGATTACTTCGTGTACGAATACGTCGAATCCTTCGGTGCTGATTGCGGCGGGGCTGGTCGCGAAGAAAGCGGTGGAGAAAGGTCTGTCGGTGCCGCCGTGGGTGAAGACGTCGCTGGCGCCGGGATCGAAAGTTGTTAAGGATTATCTCGAGACGGCGGGGCTAATGCCGTATCTGGAAAAGCTGAAATTTCATCTGGTCGGGTACGGTTGCACGACTTGCATTGGTAATTCGGGACCGCTGCCGACTGAAGTCTCGCAGGCGATCGATGAAAAAGATCTGGTGGTCGCGTCGGTGCTGTCGGGAAACCGGAACTTTGAAGGGCGAATCAATTCGGAGGTTCGCGCGAATTATCTTATGTCGCCGCCGCTGGTGGTGGGGTTCGCGCTGGCTGGGCGGATCGACGTAGATATGCATAAGGATGCGCTCGGCAAAGGGAAAGACGGCAAGCCGGTTTATCTGGCCGACATCTGGCCGTCGCAACAGGAAGTGGAGCAGTCGATGGCGGGCGCGATCACTTCGGAGATGTTCCGCAAGAGCTATGCAGAGGTTTATTCGGGCGACGAGCGCTGGCGCGGGTTGCCGGTTCCGAAGGGCGAAACGTATGCGTGGGAACAGAATTCGACATATATCCGGAAGGCTCCTTATTTCGAAGGCATGAAGTTGAAGCCGTCGGCGGTCGGAGACATTCAGGGTGCGCGCGTGCTGGCGGTGTTAGGCGACAGCGTCACAACGGATCATATTTCTCCGGCGGGATCGATTAAAAAAGATAGCCCGGCAGGAAAATACCTGATCGCGCATGGCGTGCAGCCCGGGGACTTCAATTCCTACGGATCGCGGCGGGGAAATCACGAAGTGATGGTGCGTGGAACTTTCGCGAACGTGCGACTGCGCAACAAGATGGTGAATACCGAGGGCGGATATACGCGGCATCTGCCGGATGGCGCTGAGATGTCGATTTTCGATGCGTCGGAAAAATATCACGCGGAGAATATTCCGCTGGTGATTCTGGCGGGGAAGGAATATGGGTCGGGATCGTCGCGGGACTGGGCCGCGAAGGGTCCGCTGCTGCTTGGTGTTCGAGCAGTGATCGCGGAGAGTTACGAGCGCATTCACCGGTCGAACCTGGTGGGCATGGGCATTCTGCCCCTGCAATTCCTGCCGGGTGAAAATGCCGAGTCGCTGAAATTCACGGGCGAAGAAGTGTTCGAGATTGCCGGTATTCGAGATGTAGTCGAGAAATTTGCTTCGGCGCGGAGAATCACGGTGCGGGTGAAGGGCGGGAATACGAGCGAATTTCAAGCGGTCGTGCGCATTGACACTCCGCAGGAAGCGCTCTACTACGCGAATGGCGGCATTCTGCAATACGTGTTGCGACAACTGCTCGCGGGGAAGACTCAGCCGGAGGCGGTTAACGCGTGACGAAGCCGAGCCGGAGCTTTGCCAGCGACAATAATGCAGTCGTCCATCCAGAAGTGCTGGAAGCGATCGGACGCGCCAATCAAAACCACGTCGTGGGGTATGGGGATGATCCGCATACCGAAGCGGCGATCCGAAAATTTAGAGAACACTTTGGCGAGGACGTAGAAGTATTCTTCGTCTTCAACGGAACTGCGGCCAATGTTCTGAGCCTGCAAGCGCTGGCGCGTCCCTACCACGCGGTGCTTTGCCCTGAGTTGTCGCACATCTACACCGATGAATGCGGAGCTCCGGAAAGAATGACGGGATGCAAGCTGATTCCGCTGGCGGCGCCGGCTGGGAAACTGACCGTCGACACGGTTACGCATGCCTATCATGGGATAGGGGATCAGCATCACGTGCAGCCGCGCGTAATTTCCATCACGCAATCGACTGAAATGGGCACGATTTATAAGCCTCAGGAGGTTAAGGCGCTGGCGAACTTCGCGCATGAGCGGAAGATGTTCCTGCATATGGATGGAGCGCGAATTTCGAATGCGGTGGTGGCTCTGGGACTGACGCTGCGGCAGGCTACGCGTGACCTTGGCGTGGATGTGCTGTCGTTCGGCGGGACGAAAAACGGATTGATGGGCGTGGAAGCGGTGGTGTTCTTTCGTCCAGAACTGGCGCGTGACTTTTTGTTCGTGCGGAAGCAGGGGATGCAGCTGGCGTCAAAGATGCGCTATATGTCGGTGCAGATGGAAGCGTTGCTTACGAATGACCTGTGGAAGCGAAACGCGCAGCACGCGAACCGGATGGCTAAGTTGCTGGAGCAGGAGATCAGAAGAATTCCGCGCGATTAAGATTGCGTATCCGGTGGAAGCGAATGGAGTGTTCGCGCAGATCCCGCGGAGCTCTATCTTCAAAATTCAGGAGCGGTACTTCTTCTATATCTGGAGCGAAGAAGAATCGGTGGTGCGATGGATGTGCTCGTTCGATACGACGGAAGATGATGTGCACCAATTCGCACAATTTGTGAAGGAAACTGTAGCAGCGGCGGCCAACTAATGACCCGTGCACGCCCTGACAGATTTCGTCGACCCATGTCAGTTAGCGTCGACGGGGGGCGCACGGAATGTTTAAGTTATCTACGCCTTGGACTTTGATTTCTTGGCCGCGCGAACCTTGGCCCAGCGGGCCTTTTGAGCGGCGGCAATTCGCTTACGTCCGGCGGCGGAGATGGTTCGCGACTTAGGTGCGGGAGCAGACTTTCCTTTGCGTCCCCCCATATACACCCTACCGAACGCAGTAAGGGCCGCGGATACGCGATGCAGTTCGTTTTCCAACCGGGAACGTTCGCTTTGAAGTTGATCGATGACTGTATTAACCAGTGTCTTTGCCATGCGGTCAGTCTATCACTCACAGTTATCGTTTGGTTAGGCGAGCGGCAGCTTTTTTGGGCTGGCGAGACTCCATCGACTTAGTCCCTCAGCATTTGGGTTATCGAAGTGGGCAGCACACACCCTGCTTCCTGGTTTTCTAAACATTAGTCAAACAATCGACGACTAATGACGTTGTGTCAGGGGATCACTGCAGTTCCAATTCGATCGTCTTCGTCTCAGGTTCCAGCTTTGCGATGCGGAAGGTACGGACCTGTCCGGCCTGCAGGGCTTCCGGCTTGACTGAGTTGGAAGGAGCACCGCTTTTCCAGCGCGCCTGAAGCATCGAGCCTAGAGAGGAGAGATCCGGTTTGGAAGATTTCGAACCGGCGGTGGATTGAGTGGCAACGTTTGTCGGAGATGGTTTGTCGGCGGACTCCTTGGGAAGCCGGCAATAGGCCTGGATGCCTTGTCCCAGTTCTACGCGAGCGCGGCCACCATTGATTTCGAGGAAGCGGCCGGTGACCACGTCCCCTTGTTTGTGTTCCGCGACATATTCATCGAGACCGGTGGGGACTAACTGTTTCATGCTGAGACGAATGATGCGCTTCTCGGTGTCGAGCGCAAGGATCTGCGCCTTCACTGTCTGGCCGGTCTTCAGGACATCCTGGGGGTGATTGATTCGCTTTTCGGCGCTGATTTCGCTGACGTGAATCATGCCTTCGATGCCTTCGGCGAGTTGGACAAAGGCGCCGAACTTCGTAATGCTGGTGACTGGCCCTTCGATCACGGTGCCGGGGGCGAATTTTTCAGACGCTCCAACCCATGGGTCGCCGAGAGCCTGTTTCAAACCCAATGACATCCGCCGCTCGCCGAGACTGACTCCGAGAATCACGGCTTCCACGGTCTCGCCCACTTTGACGATGTCCCCGGGATTTCGGACTTTTTTCCCCCAAGCCATTTCCGAAATGTGAATCAGGCCTTCGACGCCGGGCTCGATTTCAACGAACGCTCCGAAGTCAGCGATGCGAGTCACGGGACCGCGTACCCGGTCGCCGGCATTGTATTTGCCTGCGACGGAATCCCACGGATGCGGCTGAAGCTGCTTCATGCTGATCGAAATGCGCTTCTTGTCGGCATCGAACTTTATGATTTTGGCTTCAATCTGCTGCCCCTGGGAAAGCACGTCGGATGGCTTCTCGACGCGCCGCCATGCAATTTCTCCGACATGGAGCAAGGCGTCGGTGCCGCCGATGTCGACGAACGCGCCGTAGTCTGTCAGGCTCCGCACTTCACCTCGTACCGTGTCGCCTTCTTTGAGTTCGGAATAGCGGCGCTGCTTGTTAGCTGTCTCTTCGTCTTCAGCAACGACGCGGCGATCGACGACTACGTCTTCGTCTTCCACATCGATCTTGGTGATGCGGCAGCGAATTTCCTGATCGACGAGTTTCGCCATTTCGGCGGCGTCGCGCGTGCCAGTACGTGAAGCGGGCATGAAGGCGCGAACACCTACATCGACGGTGAGCCCGCCTTTGATCAAGCCCGTGACTTTGCCAACGATGGGCGCCTTTTCGTCGAAGGCCTTTTGGAGCGAAGCCCAATCGGTTGGCCGCTGCACTTTTCCGCGAGTGAGTTCGTAGTAGCCTTCAGGATCGCGTCCTTTGACGGTGACTTGTAACTTGTCGCCGGGCTTTACGGGAGCGTTGTGCATCTCTGCGAGGGGGAGGAGGCCCTCACTCTTGAAGCCGATGTCCAGAATGACAGAGTCGGCGGTGATCGTGATGACGGTTCCTTCGCGTCTCTGATCGCCCCCTTCAGGTTTGCGGGCATGAGTCTTTTCGTACTCGGAAAAGAGAGCCTGGAATGACTCGGTGGGCTCTTCAACGGGCATGGACTGAGGCGTTTCTGGGTTCGGATTCGTTGGATCGGGCATGATGGATTGGGCCGAAAAGGCGTAAGCGCTTGCGGCGACGCGTTCCTAGGATAACACTGCATGGCGGCGGCGCCCGGGCACTTCGAGGGGGCGCATTAAATTCTTCGCAGCGTTGGGCGCCGAACCTGAATCTATTAATTGATCTAATATGTGGGTTGGTTTGGGGCCAACACGGAAGAGTGCCGTGCCGTTCGCAAATGTGTTGGAAAATGTGCAAACCTTAAAGCCGTCAAATTGAGAAAGGTATCTACGAGTAAAGCTATGTCTCGTTTTCTTGCAAAGATATCCGTGGCCCTTCTGCCTCTTGCACTTTTCGCCGGGCTACTGTTAACGGCCGGTTGCGGGAATGACAAATCGGCCAAAGCCGCGGCACCACAGGCGATGCCGGTGAAAGTAAAGACTGCAGTGCTCGAGCAGGTGAATGACGCCACTGAGTATGTAGCGACGCTGAAGTCGCGGGACTCGGCAGTTGTGATGCCGCAGGTGGAGGGCATCATCACGCAGATTTTTGTTCATTCGGGTGAACGGGTGGCGGATGGCGCGCCGCTTATGCAGATCGATCCAGCCAAACAGCAGGCGACAGTAAAAAGCCAGGAAGATGCGCGCAGCGCGCAACTCGCCCAACTGAAATGGGCTCAGCAAAATTACGAGCGCGTCAGCGGCCTGGCAAATGCGGGAGTAGTGAGCAAGCAGGACCTTGATCAGGCGAAAGCGACGCTAGACTCTGCTCAGTCGCAATTGCATTCGCTCGACGCCCAGGTGAATGAGCAGCAAGTGCAATTGCACTACTACAAGGTTGTCGCGCCACGCGCGGGCATTGTAGGAGATGTGCCGGTTCGGGTTGGCGACCGCGTGGTGACGACCACGCAACTTACCACCGTCGACAGGCAGGGAAGTCTGGAAGCATACATTTATGTTCCCATCGAAAAGTCGGGTCAGTTGAAGATGAATCTGCCGGTTCAAATCGTCGATGGGGATGGGAATCAACTCGCGACTAGCCGGATTACGTTCATCTCACCGCAGGTCGATAACACGACGCAAACCGTGCTTGCCAAGGCCCAGATTGCAAACTCGAACGACGCTTTGCGGAACGCACAGTTCATTCGGGCACGAGTGGTATGGGGTACGGAACAAAGGCCGGTGGTGCCGGTGATCGCCGTGTCGCGCATTGGGGGGCTTTATTTCGCATTTGTTGCCGAGCCCGATCAAAAGGGGGGCTACGTGGTACATCAGAAGCCGCTTCAGATCGGCCAAATTGTCGCGAATGATTATGTGGTGCTGGAGGGCGTGAAGCCGGGCGACAAAGTCGTGGTTTCAGGAACTCAGTATTTGATTGATGGCGTACCGGTGGTCCCGCAAGAAACAAGCAGTTCGTAGCAAATCGATCGTAGCCTAGATGTCACCAGTCTTACCAACGCAATAGCGAACTGCCAAGCACACATTTATGGTCGACTTTTTTATTCACCGCCCGGTATTTTCGACGGTCTGCGCGCTGCTCATTATTCTCGCCGGCGCAGTCAGCATTCCCACGCTGCCGATCGCGCAGTTCCCCACGCTCGCTCCTCCGCAAGTGGGTGTCACTGCCGTTTACACGGGAGCCAGTTCGCAGACCGTCGAATCCGCTGTCACCACCCCTCTCGAGCAGCAGATCAATGGCGCAGAGGGGATGAAGTACATCACCTCCTCCAGCACCAACAATGGCGTCAGCACGGTTACGGCGACGTTCGATATCACTCGCGATCCCGACCTGGCCACGGTTGACATCGAGAACCGCGTCAATACCGCCTCGGGACGTTTACCCGCAGCGGTCAAGCAGATTGGCATTACCGTGGCCAAGACCTCGCAGAACTTCGTCTTCGGCGGCGCCGTCTTTTCCGACCCGGTCGATCGCTTCTCCACGCTGTTTATCAGCAACTATCTCGACGTGTATGTCCGCGACAACCTCAAACGCGTTCCCGGAGTGGCCGACGTTCTGATTTTCGGAGAGCGCAAGTATTCCATGCGTCTTTGGCTCGATCCCGTGCGCCTCGCTGGCCGCTCCCTGACCGCCGACGATGTCGTCAACGCCCTCTCGGAACAGAACGTCGAAGTGGCCGCAGGCAGCGTAGGATCGCAGCCCGCTGTACCCGGACAGACTTTTCAGATGAGCGTCCGCGTGGTTGGACGCCTCTCGGAAGCCGATCAGTTCGATGAAATCATTCTCAAGAGCAATCCCGACGGAACTCTGGTTCGACTCAAAGACGTCGGTCACTCCGAACTTGGCGCCGAAGACTATAGCACCGACCTCGATTACAACGGCCACGATGCGGTCGGAATCGCCGTGACCCAACTCTCCACTGCAAACGCTCTCGACGTCCATCAAAAGTGCGTCGCGGAACTCGACCGTCTCTCCAAGCGCTTTCCGCCGGGCATGAAGTATGAAATCGCCTTCGACACCACCGACGCGGTGAGCGAATCCATACGCGACGTAGTTTTTACGGTGGGTTCTGCAATCCTACTAGTCATCCTGGTGATCTTCGTTTTCCTCGGCGACTGGAGGACGACGATCATTCACTTCATCGCCACTCCAGTTTCGCTCATCGGGACGTTTACTTTCATTAAGCTACTTGGTTTTTCCATCAACACACTGACGCTCTTCGGTATTACGCTCGCTACCGGCCTGGTTGTCGACGACGTGATCGTTGTGATTGAAAACATTGAGCGCCACTTACAAGAAGGCGAGCCTAGTGCGGCCAAAGCTGCCTCCGACGCGATGCGTGAAGTTACCGGTGCGGTCATCGCCACCTCGCTGGTACTGGTGGCCGTTTTTGTGCCGGTAGCATTCTTTCCGGGTACAACGGGCATTCTGTTCCGGCAGTTCGCTTTGACGATTGCTTTTTCGATCTCGATTTCTGCCTTCAACGCGCTGACCCTGGCACCTGCTCTCGCAGCGCTGCTGCTTGGCCGCCTGCACGGAGAAAAGGGCCGGTTCGCGAAGTTCGTTGATCGTGTGATGAACACGGTAACCAACGTCTACGTACGCGCTCTTCGCGCCTTCCTCCGGATTGAAGCCGTCGCGCTGATTCTCTTCGTCGTCGGTCTGGGTCTTGCTTTCCTGGTCTTCCGCCGGGTGCCGCAAGGCTTCGTGCCTACTGAGGATCAGGGGTACCTCATCGTCGCCATCCAGGCTCCATCCGGGGCTTCTCTGGATTACACCCGCGATATCGGCCGGCAGGTTTCGGCCATCACAAAAAACATCCCTGAAGTTCGAGGCACCTTCTCGGTCGCCGGCTTCAGCTTCGGCGGCGCCACTCCCAACGCCGGTCTCGTCTTCCTGCCTCTTCAACCTTACGGGAAGCGTGACGGTGAACAACATACGGCCGCTGCCATCTTAAACCGCCTCCGCGGACCGCTCTTCGGAATCTCCGGCGCCATCGTGATCCCCTTCGAGCCGCCTGCCGTCCAGGGTCTCGGCCAGTTTGGCGGCTTCCAATACGAACTGATCGATCAGGGCAGTCATACCTTGCAGGACATCGACAAAACTACTCACGATCTGATTCGTGCCGCCGCCAAGCGGCCCGAAAAAGACGTGACTGGACTCTTCAGCACCTATACCGCGAACGACCCGCAATACGTCGTCACCATCGACCGCGAAAAGGCCAAGAGCTTGCACATCCCGCTCGGCCAGATCACCGACACCCTCAGCGTCTACATGGGTTCGTCCTACGTCAACGATTTTGATTTCAATAACCGGTCCTATCGCGTCTATGTCCAGGCCGACAAACAATTCCGCTCGCACCCGCAGGATATCGGCCAGTACTACGCGCGTTCCGATTCCGGCGCGATGGTCCCGCTCCAGAATCTGGTCACCATTACCCAGACTCCCGCGCCGCAGGTGATCAATCACTACAACCTGTTCCGTTCATCGGAAATCAATGGCTCCGCCGCCCCTGGATTCAGTTCGGGACAAGCCATCAACGCGATGCAGCAGCTCTCTGCCACAACCTTGCCGCAGGGCTACACCTACGAATGGTCGGGCATATCGCTGGAAGAGTTAGCCTCGGGCTCGACGACGATCATTCTCTTCGGTCTAGGAACGCTCGTGGTCTATCTAACGCTTGCGGCACTCTACGAAAGCTTTGTGCTCCCTTTCATCATCCTGCTCGCAGTTCCCATGGCCCTGCTCGGTGCGCTGGGCGCGCAATGGTTGCGCGGCCAACAGAACGACGTCTACTGTCAGGTCGGCCTCGTCATGCTGGTTGGTCTCGCCTCCAAGAACGCCATCCTGATCGTTGAATTCGCCGAGCAGCTCCGCGAACGCGGCATGACCATTCTTGAATCGGCTATAGAAGCAACCCGCATCCGTTTGCGTCCGATCCTCATGACGTCGTTGGCCTTCATCATGGGCGTCGTTCCCCTGGTCGTCGCGAGCGGCGCCGGGGAAAATGGCCGGCACTCGGTCGGAACGACGGTGTTTGGCGGCATGATCATGAGCACGATTTTGAATTTGTTCTTCATTCCCGTGCTGTACCTGTTGATCGAGGGACTGCGCGAGCGCCGCAGAGCCAAGAAGGCCTAACGTCGCGTCTCCTTGACTCGTAAGTTATTGAGGAACAAGGCGTTGAGAGGTGTCGGGGTTGCGTCTCGCCTGTGCTTGTTCGTGGGGTGGAGTCTGCCAGGTCCGGCCGGAATCTCGTGGCTCGCGTTTCAAAGCAACATAGTTGTTGTTTTATGCGTCTGACCAGTTGCGAGATGGTGGAACCCGTCTGCTAGGAAATCGCAAGAAAAAGAGGTTAAGAACCATGAAGAAATTAGTTCTGTCAGCATTGCTTTCGCTCGCGATGGTTTCGTTGGCAGGAGCTTCGAACCAGTCGCAAGGGGCCGGGACACTCGATCAGAAAGCTCTTGATCGCATCACCCGAGAAGTCCGTCACGAACTTGTGATGCTTCCGTTCTACGGAGTGTTTGACACCCTGTCGTACAAAGTCGATCCCGATGGCACGGTGACTCTTATAGGCGAGGTCTCACGCCCAACGCTTAAGAGTGACGCAGAGAATGTCGTAAAGAAGATCGAAGGTGTCACGCGGGTCGTGAACAATCTCGAAGTCCTGCCGACTTCGTTTAATGACGACCGAATCCGCCGCGATGTTTATCGCGCCATCTACGGCAACGAAGTTCTGAATCAGTACCAGATGCGAGCCGTGCCTCCCATTCACATCATTGTGAAGAACGGGCACGTCAAACTAGAAGGAGTGGTGGCGCGGGCGATGGACAAACAGATCGCTGGGGTTCAGGCCAACTCCGTGTCTGGAGTGTTTTCGGTGGACAATAACCTGGTAGTGGAAGAGGACGAGAAAAAGAAATAACCGACGAGTGCTTTGTGCCGCTGTTAGCTAGGACTGGAGATTGAGCCGGGTTATGCCCGGCTTTTTATTGACTGCATTTTCCGCTGCAAGCATTTACTTACGCAGAAATCTGCGTCGCAATCTAGAATGGCCTGTGCCTCAGCCCTCAGAAGCCGAGATTCAGCACGCGGCGCGCCTCCTGCGCGCGGGACGAGTGGTCGCTTTTCCAACAGAAACTGTCTATGGACTGGGTGCCAATGCTCTCGCTGGCGAGGCGGTCGCTCGCATCTATGAAGTCAAACGACGGCCACCGACCAGTCCGCTGATCGTGCACGTGGACTCGGTTGCAATGGCGCAATCGCTGGTTGCGGAATGGTCCGAAACCACCGACAGGCTTGCGCAAAAATTCTGGCCGGGACCGTTGACGCTGGTGCTCAAAGTCCGTTCAGGTAGAAGGCAAGGCGGCCGGGATGATTCGCCGGTTGGGAACTGACGGCACGTTGGCAGGGGCCTCTGCCACGATCCCGCTTGCGGTCACCGCTGGTCTGAATACGGTTGGCATTCGGATGCCATCACATCCCGTGGCACTGAACTTGATTCGGGCAGCGGGAGTTCCACTTGCCGCTCCGAGCGCGAACCGGTTCACGGAACTTTCTCCTACGACAGCGGAACATGTTCGCCAGAGTCTAGGAAGGGACGTTGATTACATCCTGGATGGCGGCCCTTGTACGGTGGGAATCGAATCCACGGTTTTGTCGCTAGTGGAGGCGGAGCCGGTTTTATTGCGACCTGGCGGCATCTCGAGACAGGAACTCGAGGCCGTCATTGGCAAGGAGATTCGGGTGGCGTCCGATGCGGGCGCTGGTTCGCATCCGGCGCCGGGTATGCACGCGCGCCATTACAGCCCGCGCACATCACTCTTGCTTGTTGTGGACGGTGAGTTGCCGAAACAGGGCCGCGGAATTTACTTACAGCATACGAAACTGCCCTCAAGAGCCAACGTCGAAACGATCAGGATGCCATCGTCCGCAGCAGACTATGCGGCTGCTTTGTACCGCCGGCTTCACGAGGCCGACGAAGGCAAGCTTGATTGGATTGCGGTCGACCTGCCGCCCGTTGCTCCGGAATGGGAAGCAATTCACGACCGCCTGCGGCGGGCGGCCAGTTCAGCATAGAAAATCATTGTTGCGCAACGCCTTCGATCAAGAATGCTTTTCGATGAAGGTGTTACAGCAGTCCGTAAACAACCAAGCTGTTGTTGGTGCCGACATACAGCTTTCCATTTGTCACCATGATGTTCGCAAAGTGCGGGAGGGGCGGAAGCATGTCGCGATCTTCAGGGTTTTGCCCACTGGCATACAGTTTGACGAGCGAGAGCGCATCGTAAGCGGTCAGACTCTGACCGTTGAGTTGCCACAGCACGCCGGAAGTAGCGCCATTCGACGAAATGATGGGCGAGTGTCCGCTGGCTGATTTTTTTGATTGCGCGATGGGGGCTCCTAAAACTCCACTGGCTAGCGGAATCGCTTCGATGGGGGAACCGTTTGCGGAAGAGTAGATTGTGTTATTCCAGAAAATGAGGGAACCGGTTTCGGGAGCGAAGGTCGGCAGTTCCTGCACAATCTGAGTGTCGCCTTTTGTGCAGGTGCTGCAAAAATGTCCCATGTTGTCACGGTTCAAAATGTAAATCGTGCCTTCCTTCCCAACTGCGGCAGCCAAGTGAGGGTAGGGGCCTGGCTGATCCGGCAGTATGAGGACAGGCTCACTCATATCCAAATCGTTGCTGTTCAGGTAAGCGACGTTGTAGGGCGTAAACCAATCGCTCAATTGCAGGGAGTTGCCATTCTGGGAGAGTTTGAAAACAGATTCTCCGAAATTCGTGCCGGCGGTAAAGGGACCGTCGGCGGTCGCACCATAAACGTTGCCCGAATTATCCGCGGATAACCCACCGCCTCGCTGCCAAACAGCCGCTCCCGAGGAGGAAGGCTCGTCGTCAAATGCTCCTGCGGGCGTAAGGGTGGATGCGTTGTAAGACAAAACCCAGCCTTGCTCCTGCCCACCGCGACAGCCATTGGACCCGAAGACAACGTAGAGGTAGCCATTTTGAAGCAGAAGCGCGGGGCGATTCACCTGCATCATGTCCGCGAAGACGTTGTTGACGCCGTTCAACTGATAGCTCGCGCTGATCACAACGGGACTACCGGGTTTGTCCAGTCCCGTCGTGACGTCGAGTGCGTGCAAGCGGTGCACATACGATGCGCCGTGCTCGTACGTCTTAGCCAAAACATAGAGAGTTCCCGACGCAGGATCGATCACTGGGGTCGAAACGATGCCTACCTGCTTCCATCTCGTCGTTCCCCCACACTTCTGGAGCGAGATCGGCACCGGTGTTACACCCTTCGATAGAAAACTCGTTTGCCACAGCGGCTGGTGATTCTTGCCCGAGGCGTTGTCGGCGTCAAAGGCGTAGACGCTGTCATTCATGGTCGCAACGTAGACAACGTTATGGACCCCTTGTTTCGGAATCGTCACTTGAGGAAGATAAAGAGCCTGTCCGATCACAGCGTCATCCACTGACTGCGTGAAGAGTTTGCCGAACGAATTGGTGTTCACGTTCTGAGGAGTCAGAATCGTTTCGTTTGTGTTTGCGCC
Source organism: uncultured Acidobacteriaceae bacterium (assembly GCA_963822545.1). Taxonomy (GTDB): domain Bacteria; phylum Acidobacteriota; class Terriglobia; order Terriglobales; family Acidobacteriaceae; genus Acidiflorens. The sequence goes on along the minus strand of CAWGIB010000002.1, from coordinate 389,680 downwards.
AGAGTGCGCATTATCGTAGTGCCAGGTGGTAACCGGAACCTGGGAATATCCGATTTGCAGACCGGCAAAAACAAAAATCAGAATATTAAGAACAGCCGTTCGCGCACACCTGCTCGCACTCATTAAAAATAGCTCCCTGAGGATTAAATTTTTAACCGTATAGCCCCAAATGCTATTGGCGGGAATTCTGGCCCCGGACTAGGTGGCGACTCCGGCAAAGGCCGAACTAATGCAAACACGATAGGGGAAGGGGCGGATTCGGTCAAGCGTGGACGGGCCAGCAGAGGTTACAGGATGGTTAAAATCGGGGGCGCCGATCGCGTTTAGCCGTCGAGAAACCAGGCCAATCGATTTCTAAGATCTCTCTGTGGCATTGTGCGGTGAAGTCAAACTTGATGTTTGTAAGCCAAACCCTACCCGGCCGGGGCGAGAGCCTCAACATCGGGAACGTCTCCACCCAGCCAGTCAGGATTCTTTGCCGTCGAGTCGAAGTGCGATGAGGTTTTGAACAACTCGTATTTTCCGGCAAGGGCAACTTCCTTGGTCTTTGACAGGAGTTTGGCCATCTGTTCGCGAGTCAGCGGCTTGAAATTTTTGACGGCTTCAAATGCCTGATCGAGGATTTCGGGCTTGTCGATGCCTGTGATCACGACCGAAGTTGGAAGGCTTAGGGCGTAATGCAGGCATTCGATCGGAGTGACAACCTTGCTCTTCAAGATGACGCTGTCTCCCATCGACTTCATGCCGAGCACACCGATTTCTTCTTTGACGAGTTCTGGCAAAACCATTTGGCCGAAGCTGCGAAAGTGCGCGTCCATGACGTTGAGCGGCATCTGGACGGTGTCGAAGTGGAAGCCATTCTCGGATGCCACTTTCAACATGTACATGTGAATGTGCGGATCCTTGTGGCCGGTGAAACCAATGTAGCGAATCTTGCCTGCTTTCCTGGCTTCGAGAACGGCTTCCTGGGCTCCGCCCTTTGCGAAGATGCGGTTCGGATCATCGAATCGGATTACCTCGTGATGCTGGACGAGATCGATGTGGTCGGTCTGAAGACGTTGTAGACATGTGTCGATCTGTTGAGCGGCAACTTCCTTGGTGCGGCCGTCGATCTTCGTCATGAGAAATACCTTCTGGCGGTATCCGTCCTTTAGGGCTTTTCCCATGCGTATTTCGCTCTGGCCTTCGTTGTAGTCCCAGCTGTTATCCATGAAGGTGATGCCGCGATCAATGGCGGAGCGGATGAGACGAATGCTTTCGTCCTCGGTGAGGCCGTGGTGCCCGATGTGGAATCCTCCCATACCGATGGCAGAGACTTTTTCGCCGGTGCGCCCGAGGGTGCGGTAGAGCATATCGCCTTGCCGGATTCCAGCGTTCGTGGTGATGGGAATCTGAGTCATAGATCCGTTCTCCTTCGTTGATTCGGACATTTGCTGGGCAAAAGTTACCGGCAGCGCGCTCGTGGCACCGCATACTGCGACAGATTTGAAAAAGTCCCGACGCTTCATAAAGTGCCTTCCGTTGTGTTTCCTGTCGCTAGCCTTGAGATGACGGACCGAGCGGGGACGTTGCCGGTTTAATTCAGCCTTATCTCAGCTGGCGAGCACGTAGAGTGCGCCCAGGATTGCGCCGAAGAGGGCGTGTGCAAAGAAGACGGAGACCGGAGTCTGAATTCCGTAATTCAAGGCCATGAATCCGGGTGGCTCCAGTTGCCGGTTGGCGTTGGGACCATGTTGTTCGCTGGCCATTCGAGGATGGAGGCCGGGCATGAGAGACATTCCGACGGTCAATATGAAGAGGGCGTGCGCCAGCCCGAGAAGTGCGCCGAACCACCAATTAGCTAAGTGTCGTGTCTCAAAGATCAGAACGTAGAGGATGGAGAAGATCCATCCATTGAACAGATGGATGACGAAACCATAGATCCGGGCCTTTTCGCGCTTGGGTGTAAAGAACGTTCCAATCAGGTAGGGCAAGTTCATGCGCGTAAGTCCCAAGCCTTGCGTGGTTGCCAAGAGTGTAGACAACGCTAAGGTGGCGAGGAAGCCGGAGAGCAACCAACTCGGCCAGTTCATGAGCGCGGCTCCGATGCAGATTGCGGTTCGGCGGTGGGAGGGCGATGTGCCAGCTGCTGTTCCCCTTTTTCTCGCTGGAGGATCGATAAGGCTGCGCCGATCAGGCCCACATGCGTGAAAGCTTGCGGGAAATTTCCCAGGGCGCCTCCGGTTTGCGGATCGATTTCCTCGCCGTAAAGACCCAGGTCGTTTGCGAATTTCATCAGGTGCGCGAAGAGCGCCTTTGCCTCATCGAGGGAGCCTCCGCCCAAAGCCAGATACTCCGCTTCCCAAAAACTGCAGAGGGCAAACGTTCCCTCCGGATATAAGGTGCTGAAGCGGAAAAGCAAGCCGTTTGAAGTCCCGAGGTTTTTGCGAATCGCTTTATATGTACTTCGCATACGGGGTGATTCAGCCTCTTCGAAGCCGTACCAGGCGAGCAAGAGCAGACTGGCATCGAGTTCATCACTATCGAGCACGCTGACGTAGCTCTGCATTTTTTCATTCCAGGCACGCAGATCGATTTGGCGCCGAATTGTGTCGGCCTGCTTCTTATAGCTTTCAACTGGGAAGCCGCGGAGCATGTCGCGCTCTGAGAGACGGACGAGCCGGTCCATCGCGGTCCAACATAGGAGGCGGGAGTGGGTGTGATGGCGGCGTCCGAATCGCGGCTCCCAGATACCCTCATCCGGCTGTTCCCAATTCTCGGCGACGTAGTTTCCGAAACCGAGCAAAGCTTTTTGCATATCTTGATTGAGGATGCCGCCATGAAAAGCGAACTGCGCAGCCGCGTCAATGACCTCGCCGTAAACATCCAATTGGAGCTGGTCGCGGGCGGCATTGCCGATGCGAACGGGGCGGGAACCGCGGTATCCACTCAAGTGATTAAGTTCTTGTTCAACGGGAGCTTTGTCACCGTAAAGCGTGTACAAGATCCTTAACTTTGGCTGGGTCAACCGCGTGGCCTGTAGCATCCATTCCAGAAAATCTTCAGCCTCATCCCAGTAGTCCAGCTCAATCAAAGCACGAATCGTGAAGGAAGCGTCGCGCAGCCAGCAGAAGCGATAGTCCCAATTCAATCCGTCGCCCATCCGCTCCGGGAGAGAAGTGGTGGGAGCCGCGATGATTGCGCCCGAGGGCGCGTAGCTTAACAGCTTGAGAGCGAGGGCGCTGCGAACGACTTCGTTGCGGTAAGCGCCGTCGTAATTCGCACAGCCGGCCCATCCTTGCCAGGCGGCAATTGAGCGATCGATGCGGTCGTCTAAAGTTGAGTCAAGCGGAGGGAGAATAGCTGGCGCTTCTTCCGAATACGAAAATGAAAATTTCAGACTATCGCCCGCACACAATACGACTCGGGCGTAAGCCCCATTGTCGGTGATTGACATGGGGATGCTGCTTCTCAACCAGTACGCACCTTTTCCTCCGGAAAAGCGCAGCCCCAGTTTGCCTATTTCACGGATTCGGACTTTCGTCCTGCCGTAGTCGGCGCGAGGAAAGAACTCGATCTCAAATTCGAGTTCGCCCTCAGTGCATTGGACCCGGCGAATGATTTCGTGGTCGGGAAGGAATTCGCTGCGATGAAAGGTGGATGCTCCAGGCATTGCGTCGGTCAGGGTCGCTTTGCCAGTGGGACCTGAAAAATTAGTTTCGAGAACGTTGGAGTTCGGCAGGTACCTGCGGGTGGTCTCGACGGGAGTGGTTGGCAGAATTCGCCAATAGCCGCCCACATTGCGATCCAATAGTGCCGCAAAGATCGAAGGACTATCGAACCGGGGCCAACAGAGCCAGTCGATCGAGCCATTGCGCGAGATTAATGCAGCAGAACGGCAGTCGCCGATGATTGCGTAGTCCTGAATGGCGGGCCATTGAACGTCGCGGATCGATTGAGTATTGGGGGTAGCGATACCTTCAGGGGGTCTAAGATCGTGGGCTCGAGATGGCACAATCAATTGATGCGTAATTTCTTAATGCGTTGCCATTAATCTCGACGACAGGAGAAGGGCGGGAGGCTTGTGGCAAGGGCCAACCAAATAGGAACGAAGCGGGCTTAGCGTTCTTGAGGCGTGGTTTTGAGAGTCTGGCGTGCTTCCCTCGCATCCAATATCGACTATCTTCATAGAAGGATGGTCTCCATCGAAACAATCTCCACACCGTCTTCAGGATCGAGCGATCAGGCTCCTCCCCTCTTGTCGGTGCAGCAGGTCTCGAAGGACTACGCGACCGATGGCGAGCCAGTTCGGGCGCTCAATAATGTGTCGATTGAAGTCGTAGCGGGCACGTTCATAGCGCTTGTGGGACGCAGCGGGTGCGGCAAGTCGACTTTGCTCAACCTCGCCGGCGCCATGGACTTTCCGACTCGCGGGCATATTTTGCTCGATGGTATAGCGACTGACCAGCTCAGCGAATCGGCGCTCACAAAGCTGCGGCGGGAGAAGGTAGGTTTCATTTTCCAGTCGTTTCAGTTGCTGCAGACACTCAGCGTGGTCGAAAACGTCGAACTTCCCCTACTGCTGGCGAGCCATCCGGATCCGCGTCCCCTGGCTCTGGAACGGCTCGCGTCAGTCGGACTCGCAGAGCTAACGTACCGCATGCCCCACCAACTCTCGGGCGGACAGATGCAACGCGTTGCGATTGCGCGGGCGTTGGTACATTCGCCGCACATTCTTCTTGCCGATGAGCCAACGGGAAATCTCGACACGGCAACCGGAAATTCAATTCTTGAACTGCTCCGGCAAATCTGCACTGAACAAAAGACGACGATTCTGATGGCCACGCACAGTGCGGAGTCAGCGTCGATTGTGGACACCATCGTTCGGATGCGGGATGGTCAGATCGAGGAGATCGTGCGCGCCTGAAATGGCTTCCCTGACACTCTTCTTCCGCCTGATTGTTCGGCCTGTGCTGCGCGAACGAGCTCGCTCTCTGCTCATCGTTCTTGCGGTGGCCTTGGGTGTGTCCGTGGTGCTCGCAATCGACCTCGCCGGCAACGCGGCAGCCGGTTCGTTCCGTTCATCGATGGAAACACTGGCGGGTGACAACGATTTCGAGGTCACGGCAGCCGGCGGTGTGGCAGAGCAGATCGTCGGGCAGTTGGCGAGAGAGCCCTATCCGTTCCGCATCAGCCCGCGAATCGAGGATTACGCGACTGTGGCGTCGACGGGTGAAACGGTTCCCCTGATTGGGATCGACGTCATCGCCGAGGCAAATAATCAGCAAAGTGAGAAGTTCGACATCAGCCGGGGTAGTGGTGTCTTTCAGCACATCAACGATCAGGACGCGATCTGGATAACGCAGGCGTTGGGCAAAGCTGTTGGGGAAGAAATATCGTTGCTGATCAACGATCAGAAGCGGGATTACGTGGTGCGCGGCTTTGTTCCCGTATCTGAGCAGGTCAATGGAAATGTTGTTGTGATGGATATCGCAGCTGCGCAGCAGGCAACGGGCAAGTCGGGGCGGGTAGACCGTATTCTCCTGAAAGTTCCGGATCTCCCAAGTATTGACTTCTGGCAGCAAAAGTTACGGGCGGAAGTGCCGGGCGGAATCGAGCTGAAAGCGGAGGGCAACCAGACCGCTGCGAACCGACGCATGTTGGCGGCATTTCGGTGGAACTTGCGCATCCTAAGCTACGTCGCCCTTCTGGTCGGAGCGTTCCTTATTTACAACACGATCTCTGTTTCGGTCGTCCGCAGACGGGCAGACATTGGGACCGTCCGGGCATTGGGCGCGAGCCGCCTTGCGGTGCTGATGGCATTTCTGGCGGAAGCGGCGATATTCGGTTTGGTGGGAGCGCTTATTGCTCTACCGCTGGGAAGGTTGATGGCAACGGGAGCGGTGAGGCTTCTGGCAACGACAGTGGACGCGCTCTATATTTCGAGCCGTCCCGGGCCGCTGAGGTTGACTCCTGAATCCGTCATCTTGTCATTGGTGATTGGGATTGGAGTTGCGGTGGCCTCGGCGCTCGCTCCTGCGAATGAGGCTTCGCAGGTGTCTCCGACGGAGGCGATGGCGCGGGGACGACGCGAGTACGCAAGTCGAGTGCATCGTTCACGCGATGCAGCTATTGCGATTGTGCTCGCTGCGGCTGGCGCGCTCGCAGCTCGCGTTCCGGCAATTAGCGGCAAGCCAATCTTCGGATACCTGTCTGCCCTTTTGTTGCTGGTGGCTTCGGCGCTCGCAATCCCTGCATTGGTTTACTGGCTGACGTCGATTGCGTCCTCGACGTTGAAAAAATTCATGGGCGTTGAAGCTTTGCTCGCGTCGCGCAGTCTTGCGGGATCACTGCGGCGAACGTCGGTGCTGGTGGGCGCGCTCTCGACTGCCATCGCGATGATGACGTCGGTCGGCATTATGGTGGGAAGCTTCCGGCAAACGGTGATCACGTGGATGGATAACCAACTTCCCGCCGATCTTTACTTACGGCCTGCCGGTAATCCATCGGCCGATCGACATCCGACGATTTCTCTCGACCTGACTGATCGAATCGCAAAATTGCCGGGAGTGGAGAGCGTGAGTCGCTTCCGTGCGTACGAGATCGAATACGAAGGCCTGCCGGTTACGTTGGGATCGGCGGAGACCGAGGTGTCTCGCTTTTACGAGTCGTCGGGATTTCTGTCGGGACGGCGAGCGCCGGAGGTTCTGAAGGAAGTCTCGGGAAAAGACGCTGTCATTGTCAGCGAACCATTTGCCAACAAACACCATGCCAAAGCCGGAGATGTTATCGTGCTGCCCCTCGCCGGAAAGACCGTAACATTTCGGGTTATCGACGTCTTCTACGATTACGCGAACGAGCGGGGATACATCATCGTTGACCGCGCGACGATGCTGCGCTACCTGCCTGATCCGGCAGCTTCCGATCTGGCTGTGTACATTGCTCCGGGGGCGGCGCTTGAAACGGTGCGGAACGAGATCAAGCAAGCGGCAGCAGGGAGGGAGGTTCTGATTTTCTCGAATCGCGAAATCCGGCGTGAGGCGATTCGCATTTTCGACCAGACATTCGCCATCACCTATGCTCTCGAAGCGATTGCGGTAGTTGTTGCAGTCATGGGCATTGCGGGCGCGCTGATGTCGATCGTCATCGACCGGCGGCGCGAGTTCGGACTGCTGCGCTTTCTTGGGGGAGCCACTTCGCAGATCCGCAAGCTGATTTTGATCGAGGCGGGATTGATAGGAATTCTTGCGAATATTGCGGGTCTGGTGCTCGGGGTCTTGCTTTCGCTCGTTTTGATTTTCGTGATCAATAAACAATCCTTCGGATGGACCATTCAATTCCACTGGCCGGTTGCCGTTCTGGTGGGCGCGCTGAGCGTTGTTTACGTGGCGACGGTGGTGGCGGGAATCTATCCTGCTCGCGTCGCGCAGCGACTCAATCCGATCGAGGTGGTGCATGAGGAATAGGCTTCGTGCGCTAATCGTGCTCTGCCTGTTTGCGAGTACATGGGCTGCGGAATACAAGGTTGCGTTGCCGGGCTATCGATACCAGTTTCCGCGGGATCATTTCGATCATCCTGATTACCAGACTGAGTGGTGGTACTACACGGGCAACTTGAAGTCTGCCGATGGACACAGGTTCGGCTTCGAATTGACGTTTTTCCGCCAGGGGATTGCTCGTGATGAGAATCGATCGACGTGGCACATTCACGATCTTTATATGGCTCATCTGGCGTTGAGTGACATCAGCGGACACAAGTTTTATCAAGCCGAACGAATCAACCGTGGCGGTCCCGGCATCGCCGGCGTCGATGAAGATACTGGGTTGATCTGGAACGGAAATTGGGAATCACGGTTCGGCAAGACGAGTGAAGGGCAGCAACTGCGCGGGATTGGTGAAAGCTTTGCCATCGAGCTCAGTTTGAAAACAGAGAAGCCCCCGATCATTCATGGGCAAAACGGAATCAGCCAAAAGGCCGGAGGCGAGGGACATGCGTCTCATTACGTTTCGTTCACGCGCTTGCTCACCGCGGGATCGGTTGAGCTCAATGGCACGACATATCAGGTGCAGGGCATGTCATGGATGGATCATGAGTTCTTCACCGAATCGCTGGATTCGAGCGAGAGTGGATGGGACTGGCTGAGCCTTCAGCTTAATGACCATACGGAATTGATGCTTTACCGGCTGCGTCACAAGGATGGCAGTGTGGATCCGTATTCATCGGGGACTTACGTTGATGCGCGGGGCAAGAGCACGTTTCTTTCTTCGAAGGATTTCGAGATGACGCCTGGTGTCGAGAACCTGGACGAGCCCGCAAAGCAGAGGAACGTACCCGAGTCCGACTGGAAGGTAGCGGTTCCAGCGCTTGGGCTTGAACTTGATGTGACGACGCCCCTGGTCACTCAGGAGTTGTTCAGTAAGATCGGCCCGAGTTATTGGGAAGGTGCGATTGATATCACGCGGAAGGCGAGGCAGCGAGGCGTTGCAGGGGACCGGATATCTGGAGATGACGGGCTACAGCGCGACGCCCGGGATGAACTTCAATTCCCTGAGCGCCGCGCCATAGCTTTGGAAGTCCTCAAATTGTGAGAACTAAGAGCTAGCCCTTAGGTGGCTTGGACGGACGGGCAGCAGGCTGTTGACGTTGCTGCATCTGCTGCCTCTGCTGCGTGTGCCGTTCCTGCAGTTGCTGAGTCTGTTGCGAATGCCGCTGTTCGACTTGCTGTTTCTTTGCTTCGTCCGCTTTCTGTTTGTCTAATTGCTGGTGCTCTTTCTCCTGTTGCTGCTGAAGCTTGTCGCGTTCTTTGTTCTGCTGGGCCATCAGCTTTTCTTGTTGTTGTTGATATTTCTTGTCTTGCTTGGCATTTCCCGTGTTTGGTGCGGCGGGACGCTCTGCGGCCGGAAGATCCTTTGGATGGACAACAGTCCGGCCTGTGGTGCTTTCTGCGGCTCGGGTGTTTTCACCGCGGGCGGCGTTTCCTGCGTTGCGGCCCTCATTGCTGTGAGGAGTGTAGGTGCCTCCAGCTTCTTTGGCCGGTACTGCGGCAGACTTGAAGTCGCCAGGCCGCGCGGTCGCTGCAACTGAAGGACGGCCATGATTGGTGGATGCCCGGAGTTCTGGGTTGGTGCGCGCCGCTTGCATATGCTGTTGTTGGGCTGAGACCGGAGGCACATGCCTTTGGTGAGCGGCGGCTTCTTCGCGTGCGGTCGGACGGGCAGTTGATTCCCCCTTGGCCGCCGTTGTAGCTGACGTGATTTGTATTGCTGATGTTCACTCTCTCTTCGTAAACGTTGTGGATGTTTGTGACATTCACGTTGAGTACGGCGCGGTTATAGAAGAAGTGACCGTTATCCCAGCGTCCGCCGACAAAGCCTTCGCCGAAATAACCGAATCCGTAATTGATGCCGCCATAGAAACCGATTTCTGGTCCCCAATAGCCGTCGTAAAACATAAATCCACCGTCTCCCCAACCCCAGTATGGAGGCGTCCAGAGGAAGCCGACTTCGGGAGCCAGAACCCATGTTCCCGGGAACCCAGTAGTAGTCGTTAATGTCGTAATCAAAGGCCCAATAGCCCGGGGTCCACAGGTATCCATCACCGGGGCAAAGAGGCTGGTCATAGACAGGCAATGCCGGCGGGCCGAACGATACTGCCACGCCGATTTGCCCGAAGGATGCCGACGAAAAAGCCAGCACCGCGAGCGCGAACAGCAGGGAACGAACCGCAAAGCCAATGCGCATGGTGTTTTCTCCGTAGAACTATCTTCGATCCCTTAGTTGCTGGTTGAGAGGCAATAGGTTGGTTTGATATCAAACGAATATCTAAAGATTGCGCCGGGGATGTCGGAAAAGTATGTCACTCGCCAACCTCAGTGGGTTATGCGAGACGTAGACTCGCGGATCACTAACTCGGGCTCTACCACAATCTCTCGGGGATAAGAGTCATCGTCTGGCCGCGCGATGCGACGCAGCAGGGTTTCAGCGGCGATCGTGCCCATCTTCCTGAGAGGCTGGCGAATGGTGGTGAGACGCGGATTTTGGAATGCGGCGCTCTGAATGTCATCGAAGCCGACTACAGAGACGTCATTTGGCACTTCGAGGCGGGCATCGCGGAGGGCTCGGATCGCTCCAATTGCTGAGATGTCGTTGAATGCGAATAAAGCTGTGAACCGTTCCTTGCGCTCGAGGAGTCGTTTGGTGACGCGGTACCCCAGTTGAGGGGTAGCGATTTCGCCTTCCAACTGAACCGTGAGCTTCGGATAGAGACGGATATTGAGCTGCTTGGCGGCTTGAGTGATCGAATTCCACCGCGCTTCCGTGTCCGAACTGAATTCCTGTCCTTTGATAAACGCGATTCGCTTGTGGCCGAGTTGCTGCAGATGGCGAAGGGCAAGTTCCGCGGCGCGATCGTGGTCTAAAAGGATGTTGCTAACCCCGTCAACGGAGTTGTGACCGGAAACGGTCAGGACAGGAACTGGGAGATCGTGGTGCCACGGCGTGTCGACGACGATCAGGCCGTCGACAAAACGTCCCATGAGCAGTTTGGGATATTCCTCGACCAGGTCGGTGCGGTGATGGTGACTTGCGACGAGGTAGAAATAACCTTCTTTGAGAAGATGGCTTTCGATTCCGCTCATAACGAGGGCCGCATAGCCTTCGCTGACTTCAGGCACAAGCACACCTACGTTGAAACTGCGTTGGGTGCGCGCATGGCGAGCGGCAAAGCTCGGCCGGTAATTGAATTCACGGGCGGCAGCAAAGATCCGTTCCTGGGTCGAGTGGGGGATGGAATCGGCAACCGACGCGCGGTTCAAGACCAGCGAAACGGTAGCCGGAGACAGGCCCAGGTGATCGGCGAGGACTCTGAGTGTGACTTGTCGGGGCCGGCCGTCCGCTTTATGGGAGCGCCGAACGGTTCTTTTGTGCACGGGCACGCGTGCAGTCTTGCACAGCGAACATGATCCGGCAAGAGGTCTTTTGGAGATGGAACCGCTTACCCTTGACACTGCCGCGCTGGCGGGTGTACAAGCCGTATGGGCTACTAAATCACTTTACTACTGATTTAGTGGGCCGCATACGTTGGGCTAACCCATTGGGCTACACCGTGCGCTCTTGTAACTAAGGATTGCAATTCTGTTTCGGAGACTACCCATGAGCCATTCCCGTCTGCTGTTCGTTGTGATGGTGCTGATGTCGATCCTCGCGATACTTTCCGTTCCCGCGCTGGCGCAGTATGGCGCCGGTTTGCAAGGAACCGTACAAGACGAGAGCGGTGCTGTGGTTTCCGGTGCACACGTGACCGTCACAAATCAGGCTACCGGCGTCAGTCGGAGTGCCTTAAGCACGGACTCGGGCTTTTACAGAGTGACAGGTCTCGCGCCGGGAGCCTACAAGATTGATGTCGAAACACCGGGCTTTCGGAAAGCGACGTATTCGGATGTACCGGTTGAGGCAGAGGTGGTGAAAGGTCTCGACGTGACAGTGAGACCTGAGAAGGAACAGCAAACAGTCAACGTTGTCGGTGATGTCACGCAACTGGAGAGCGAAACATCAAGCGTAGACGCAACCATTACGGCGCAGCAAGTGGTTAACCTGCCGCAATATGGCAGAGATCCTTATGATTTGCTGCGACTGACTCCTGGCGTTTTCGGAGATGCTGCTCGCCAGGGGAATGGGAATTCTTTGGCTATTCCCCAACAGGTGGGGCCCGGTGGATCTAATAGCCAAGTGTTCCAGACTGAGAACCAGGTACAAGCGATTGCCAACGGACAGCGCGTCTCGGAAAACACTTACATGCTGGACGGTGTCAGTGTAAACAGTTTGGAATGGGGCGGAGCTGCCGTAGTCACTCCCAATCAGGAATCGATTCAGGAGATATCAGTTTCCTCCGCAAGTTATGAAGCGCAGGATGGGCGTAATTCCGGTGCGCAGGTTAAAGTCGTTTCGAAAAGCGGCACTAACCTCTGGCATGGCAGCGCATACATTCAGTTCGACGATAAAGGACTTAACGCGTTCAATAAATATTATGGCCCAACCAACGTACCGATCTCCCAAATTACCTGCGAAACGGGAACATCGAGCGAGTTCAAAATTCTTGCCAGCCACTGCCCGGACCGAGTGGACCAGAAGTATCGGGATTTTGCCGGGAGTTTCGGTGGGCCGATTATCAAAAACCGAATGTTCTTCTTCTTCTCTTATGAAGGATCGCGCCTTAACAACATAACCCCGGTTCGTTCGCAAGTTTTGGAAACACCGGAATTCGAGCAGTATGTCATCGCGCAGAATCCAGGCAGTCTAGCCGCCCAGATATTCGGCACCCCCGGCATCAAGCCACGAATCTCATCAGTGGTGTCGGAGACCGACTGCTGTTCGCTAGTACCCGGATACGGCCTTGGCAGGTGGTATTCGCCTGGTCCTGCGGCGACTGGCAACGGGCCAGATGGAATACCTGACTGGGGTGTCTTTGATCTTGCGGTCCCGAACACGAGCAGTGGAAACCAGTACAACGGGCGTGTTGACTATACGAGGGGGAAAGATCAGTTTTTTGCAAATACATACATTGTTCGCTTGAATAACTTCAATGGCGGACAGAGACCGATCCAGGATCTGGTCATAAAACCGAACAACTATGCGTCCACCGTTGGATGGACCCGTGTCATCAGCCCAACGATGCTTAATGAATTACGAATCAACTTCACACGTTACGATTTTGATCAGACTCAACCAGTGGGCAACACGGATTTCGGGATACCGCAAATACGGCTCTTCGACTTTGATATTGGCGGGTTTGGATCGAATGACAGCTTCCTTGGGATCGGCCAAAGTGGCACCACGCCCGGAGCTCTGGCACAGAATACCTTCGCGTTGGCGGACACATACAGTTGGATCCGCAATCGGCATGCATTGAAGGTTGGGGTACAGGCAAGCCGGATGCAAGACAACGACAGCGAACCAGGCGCGGAACGTCCTCAATACCAGTTCCGCGGGTTGTTGAATTTTGCAAATGACGCTTGCTGCTTCTACGAGCAGGTGCAGGTCAATCCTAATGGCGGCCCCGTCAACGGACAACGCTATTTCCATTCGGGGGATTACGCTATTTTTGCTCAGGACGACTGGAAGGTTCGGCCAGACTTTACGCTGAACCTCGGGCTGCGATGGGAGTATTTCAGCCCGCTAACTGAGGCGCACGGCACATTAAGCAATTACGTTTTTGGGTCACAGGGATTTATCAATGGTTCTGTTTGTGGGCCGGTTGCGCCGCTTGCCGCGTGTGCGAATGGGAACCAGTTGTATCAGCCAGACCATCGCGGCTTTGGCCCACGGGTCGGTTTCGCTTATAGCCCCGGAAAATATAACGGCAAGGTTGTATTCCGAGGAGGGTTTGGCGTCGTGTTCAATCGCAATGCGGACGTCGTTTTTTCAAACGTGCGGCAAGATACTCCGTTTTCTGCGATGGCGACAGCTTGCTGCTACTTTGATCCGGGAACTATCGTTGGTGCGCCACCGGGATCCAACATACTTTATGCGCTTGGGGCCAATAAATCCGCCACAAGTTACCCTGTCAATCCGGCGTTTTCGAACGGCGTCGCTCCTGACGGAGCGCTCTGTTCATCGCCTGGTTGCACCTCAACTAGCCAGGTTTCTCTCTTCGGTTCGTTGCCCAAGGAGCCGAACCCTTATGTTTACATCTTTTCCTATGAAGCTCAGCTTGAGCCTGTTCATGATCTCGTGGTCAAACTTGGTTACCAAGGTAGCCGGGCACGGAAATTGGTGCGGACCATCGATCTGAATCGCATTATGCCGGGAGACACTTTTGACGGTACGCTCGATCACTTCCAGAACGTTGGTTCGAACGGGCAACCTTGCGGCTCAGGGAATCCGACTTGTTTGGCACCGCACCCGACCGGGAATAATCGTTTCAGCAATCTCTATTTTCCGTTACCCGATGTGAACGCAAGCTATGACGCGGCCGTATTCAGTGTGAATCGTCGTCTCAAGCATGGTGTCCAATTTGGTGCGAACTACACTTGGAGCCATGCGATCGATACGGCCTCGTACGAGGTTGGATATCAGCAGACCGATCCCAGCAATCAGGCAATCGACCGCGGGAACTCCGACTTCGACATACGAAACAATTTCGTGGCCAATGGGGTCTGGGAATTGCCGTTCTTTCACGGCCGCCATGATTTCGTGGGAGGAGCGCTTGGAGGTTGGGTGTTGAGCGGAATCCTGAGTAAACACTCGGGATTTCCATTTTCAGCACTGATCGGAAGTTGCAACACTAGTCAAGACCGAAACGGTGACGGATACTGCCCGGACCTGCCGTTCGAGTATACGGGAGGAGTGATCTCAAGCCCCACGAAACAGCAATGGATCAATGGAGTATTTCCGAACCCCACAGCGAGCTTTCCGGGAGCCGCAATCATTCCCCCGCCGGTCTCGACGTGGGGGCCAGGGTGCCGTTGCCGCAATATCTTTACCGGACCCGGCTACACGTCAGCGGATATGACCTTCGGCAAGGATTTTGGGTTACCACGCGCTGGCTTCTTGGGTGAAGGGTCGAAGTTGGCAATACGGGCCAATTTCTTCAATGTATTTAATATCCTGAACCTCTCGCCTCTGATTCCTGCTACTGCGCAAACTGACATCGTCAATTCCAGCCAATTTGGACATACGTCGGGCGGTCTGGCTGGCAGGGTCATTGAATTTCAGGCCAGATTGAGTTTCTAATTCTCGATATCGCAATTTGGCCGGGCGATGAGCAACATGTTCATCGCCCGGCCCTTTATTTTTGAGGAGCATCATGGGCGCCCGCTGCAGATTCATTGTCTTCAGCTTTCTTTCGTTGTCGTTGGGAAGTCACCGTAATTCCGCGTGGGCGCAGACCGCGCCTGCCGCTTCGCAAACGATTGTTGTTGATGCTTCGGCTCCTGCTCATCCCTTTCCGCATTTTTGGGAGGAGATGTTTGGGTCAGGGCGGGCTGTGCTTTCTCTGCGCGAGAGCTACCGGAACGACTTGCGCACCGTGAAGCAGGCCACGAATTTCGAGTACGTACGTTTTCACGCAATTTTTCATGATGAAGTTGGCTTGTATGACGAAGACGCGCAGGGTCATGCCATCTACAACTACTCGTACGTAGATCAGATTTATGACGGACTGCTGGCGAACGGGGTTCGTCCCTTCGTTGAATTGAGTTTCATGCCGAAGAAGCTGGCGGCCAAGGATGCGCCGCACGCTTTCTGGTACAAGCAGAATATTTCTCCGCCAAAGGATTACGCGAAGTGGGACGACATGATCGTTCAACTGACGCGGCACCTGGTGCAGCGGTACGGGATCAAGGAAGTGTCGCAGTGGTATTTCGAAGTCTGGAATGAACCGAATCTGGATTTCTGGGCGGGCGATCCGAAGCAGGCGACGTACTTTGAACTCTACGATCACACGGCCCGCGACATTAAGTCTGTCGATCCGGGACTGCGCGTTGGCGGACCGGCTACAGCGCAGGCAGCATGGGCCGACGTTTTTATCCGGCACTGCATCGAGAACAACGTTCCGGTCGATTTCGTTTCGTCGCACGTGTATGGGAACGACAAGTCAGAAGATGTTTTCGGGACTACGGAGAAGATCCCGCGCGATCGGATGGTGTGCCGCGCCGTGAAGAAAGTTCACGAGCAGATTCTGGCGTCGGCAAAGCCGAAGCTTCCGCTTGTGTGGAGTGAATTCAACGCGAGTTACATGAATGAGCCGTCGGTGACGGATGCGGACTATATGGGACCGTGGCTCGCCGACACGATCCGCCAGTGCGATGGACTGGTAGACATGATGTCGTACTGGACCTTCTCGGATGTTTTCGAGGAGCAGGGCGTGGTGAAGGAGCCTTTCTATGGCGGATTTGGGCTTCTCGCGGAAGATGGCATTCCCAAGCCGGCGCTTGCCGCCTTTACGCTGCTGCATAAGCTTGGTGAAGAGCGTCTGGATGTGAATTCTGATATTGCCCTTGCGACCCGACGGAGGGATGGCACACGCGTGGTGGCGGTTTGGAACTACGCTCCTCCGGGAGAGGCGGGCGCTTCGACGACGGTCACTTTGAAATTCAAGGGTGGATCGGCGAAGCATGCTTCGATCTCGCGGGCGGACAAAGATCATGGGGATGTGCACGCTGCGTATGAACGATGGGATCGCCGCGGTATCCGACGCCGGCGCAAACTGAAACTTTGCGGCAGGCAGCTCGCCTTCCGCCTGCTGAAACATCGGGATCTGAAGGATGGTGTACTAACGCTCACTTTGCCCTCTCACGGCTTGGCGGTAATCGAGGTAAAGTAGCGGAATGGACGTCTGGCCCGTCCCGAAAAAAAAGCTGACCCGACGCCAGGCGCTCTCGCTTCTCGTAAAGGGCGCGCTCGCTTATCCCGTGCTGAATATGGCGGTTATACCCTCCTGCGGCAAAGGGAGGGTGCGGACTACCACGCCGCCGCCTACCTCCGCCGCCTTCGGACGACCAATTTCTCGACCAAATGGAAGCGGCAGCCTTTTTATTTTTCTGGGAGCGCGCCAGCGCGACGACGGGCCAAGTACTGGACCGAGCCTATGCGACCGGGCGCAGAGGATGCTCGTACGATTTCGAGCATTGCCGCTACGGGCTTCGGGCTGACCGCGCTCTGTATCGCGGCCCAACGGGGATACATGCCGATCGCGGCGATCCAGGAAAGGGTGCGGACCACGCTTGAATTTCATCTGGAACAAACTCCCGCATCACGAAGGCTTTTTCTATCACTTTGTGGATATGGAGACGGGAGAACGGGTGAAGAGATCCGAAGTGTCTCCCATCGACACGTCGATTTTGTTGTGCGGCATACTGACGTGCCGGCAATATTTTCAGGATGCGCAGATCAAAACACTCGCGACGCAGATTTATGAACGTGTGAATTGGCAATGGATGCTGAACGGCAGTACCACGTTCGCATTGGGATGGACGCCGGAAGGCGGATTTCTGCCTTACCGGTGGGATACGTATAGCGAACTGATGATGATTTATCTGTTGGCAATCGGCTCGCCTACATTCCCGGTGCCCGCGAGTTCATGGGATGCGTTTGCCCGTCCCACCATTACGTTTGAGGGATACACCTACATTAGCGGGAACGCTCCATTGTTCATTCACCAGTATTCGCACGCGTGGTTTGATTTTAGGAATAAGCAGGATGCATACGCGAACTACTTCAATAATTCCGTAGCGGCGACGCAAGCGCATAAGGCATACTGCCTTTCAGTAGCGACACAGTTTGCTGATTATTCGAACAATCGATGGGGGATCACCGCGTCGGACTCGCAGAACCACGGATATGTCGCATGGGGCGGACCGCCTCCGATGGGGCCGATCGACGGGTCGATCGTACCCTGCGCCGCCGGTGGCTCGCTTCCGTTTGTGTCGGCAGATTGCATCGCGCTTTTGCGAAATATACGAGCGGTCTATCCCGGCGCATGGCAGCGTTACAGCTTTGTGGACGCTTTTAATCCTCTGACAAATTGGTATGACCCAGACGCACTGGGCATCGACCTAGGCATTACGACGGTGATGGCCGAGAACTATCGAACAAGTTTCGTATGGGATGTCTTTATGCGGAATCCCGAAGCGCAGGCCGCGATGGCGGCAGTGGGATTTAAGCCTGCGACCGCATCACGATCCGCAATTATCCAAGACGGAGAGTTGATCGCAGTAGGTTGACGGCATTTCGCGGCGATCCTACCGAGCAAGGTTTCGGCGCAGAGTAGTTTTGTCAATCTCGCCTTCCCACAGCGCGAGTACCAGCGTTGCCACACCGTTGCCGATCATGTTGACCAGCGCGCGGAACATGCTGAGGAAGCGATCAATTCCTAGAATCAACGCCATGCCGGCGACAGGGATGGAAGGGAACAACCATCAACGTGCCGACGAGAGCGATGAAGGAGGCGCCTTGTACGCCGCTTGCTCCCTTGGAAGTAAGGACCGCTACGGCGAAGATCGTGAGTTGTTGCGTCAACGTCAAATGCGTATCGGTCGCCTGGGCGACGAAGAGCGCGGCCATGGTCATGTAGAGACTGGTCCCGTCCGTGTTGAAGGTAAAGCCAGTAGGCACGACCAATCCAACCAGGGATTTTGAGCAACCCAGTTTTTCGAGTTTGGCCATCAAGGTTGGAATCGCGATTTCGGAAGAGCTAACCGCCAGCACCAGCAATATTTCTTCTTTGATGTAGGCGAGGAAACGGAAGAATGTTGAAGCCCGCGATCCAAGTGATTGTTCCGAGGACGACGACAACGAAGAGTATCGAGGTGAGCCAGAACGTACCAATGAGTTTTACCAGAGGCCCAAGGGAAGACAGACCATATTTGCCGACGGTAAATGCCATGGCGCCGAAAGCACCGATCGGCGCGAACTTCATGAGGATGTTGATGACTCCGAAAACGGCGTGGGTGAGCGAGTTGATGACGTCGAGCAGAGGTTTGGTGCGCGGTCCGGCAATGGAAAGTGCGAAGCCGAAGAGCAGGGCGACGAACACGACCTGGAGGATGTCGCCTTTGGCGAACGCGTCGACGATCGTCGTGGGAATGATGTGGAGCAGGAAGTCCGTGACATTCTGTGTTTTGGCCTGGCCAGCATAGTCGGCGACGGACTTTGTGTCTAAGCTTGCAGGGTCGGCGTGAAATGAACTGCCTGGATGGACAACGTTTCCGACCACCAACCCGATTAGCAATGCGACGGTTGAAACTACTTCGAAATAGATCAGAGCCATGCCGCCGACACGGCCAACTTTCTTCAAGTTTTCCATGCCGGCAATGCCCGTGACGACCGTGCAGAAGATGACCAGCGTGATGATCATCGAAATGAGCCGGATGAACGCATCGCCTAGCGGCTTCATGGCAATCGCGCGCGACGGGCTCACGTAGCCGAGAGCGATCGGCGAGCGCGATGGCGATCAGAACCTGAACCCAAAGCGCACGATAGAAGGGCTGCTTCGTTTTCACCGGAGAAGGCGAACCAGTGCCCGGTACCGCAGCGTCATTCGCGATGAGGTCAGGCACTGTTTAGTGGCTTCCAATTCCTGAGACGGGTTGGACTTCTGGTTCAAGCGTGCGAACCAGCCATGGGATGATGACTTCTTTGAAGATGCGCGGGTCGGGCCAGACGCCGACCTGTCGGCCGAGGTGGCCTCCCTGAGGATTGATCCATGCGGTCTTGGGCACGTCACCTTTGTCGAGCAACAGGTAGATGTCGGAGATGGGAACCTGTGTATCGAGCGTGCCGGCAAGAATGAGCATCGGAGCCATGGGCTTGCCGAGCAGTCCCTGCTTGATGAGTGACATTCGGGGCAAAACTTCCGCCATTTCATCCAACGTCTTCACGTTATCGAAGATTGCCATCAAGGCCGGAACCTGATCGAACAGGTACTCGCGATTTCCAATGAGTGAATTCATCAAGAAATCTTTTTGGAAGAACTTATCGGTAGGCGGAGACTGTGCGCTCGCACCTTTCAAACGCGCGCGCTCTACGATCGCCATTTTTGTTGCCCAGTACGCTCCCCAACTCACGCCATGCATCGCGACGCGGTTCTTATCAATCTCTGGCCGGGAGGCAACATAATCGAGCACGCGGGAGAGAACGCGTTCCGCATTCTCACTGACTTTGATGGGATTTTGTCCTGTGCCGGGGCCATCGACGGCGAGGTAGCCGACACCGAACGGCAAGATGGCGCTGAAGCTTTCTGCAAGGTCCTCCTTGCGGCTATCCAATCCGTTGACCGCCAAGACGAGGGGCACTGGGCCGTTCGCATTTTTCGGAAGACGCAAGTATCCGATGATCTCTTTCCCTTCGAAGGGAATCTTCACGACCTCGAGTGGGGGATCAAAAAACTTTGCGTGAGCGAGGAAGGCTTCAATGGCTCTTTCATAGGAGCGCTGTTTGCCGGGAGAGGCGGGAATGGGCCAGCGACCAAAAGAATAAAGGCGCCAGGCGCGAATGTAGTCAGCATTGGCCTTCTTGGGATCCGTCTGCTCGAGGGATTTTGCTTCGTTCATGTAGCGGTCGGCGACTCGCATGAAGGCGGCGGCCCATTCGTCTTTGTCTTTCGTATGAACTGACGTGAGGGCTTCTTGAATGTCGTTGGGGTCAAGCCCAATGAGGGGATACTGGCCGACCTGAGCACGGCGGACGGCCTCGGTTTTTATTTCTTCAATCGTCCGTTCCTTTTTTTCGAGATCCTGTGCGAATGAAGAAGTGCTAAACAACGCGATAACAAATGAGAACAATGCAAAATTGAGAAAGCGACGGCGATGACCGGCGAGTGTTTTCACGACAAACGTTTCCTTTCAAACAATATGGGGCCGGATATAACCCGGCCCCATGGCGGGGGAGCGCTGCTCGCGTTAAAAAGTTAGTTTCAGACCCAATTGCACAGCACGGCTACCGCCGGAACCAATGACCGGGTTGGCGGCTGCCACGTCAGGTGTAGCGCAGCCACAACCGAACGAACCGGTTGATGGATCGTTGTGTGCGAAACCGTTCTGCCCACCGAAGGGGTTAGCAAAATTGGGATGGTTGAAGAGATTAAAGAACTCGGCTCGGAACTGGGCGGCGAGACGGTCACCCAATTTCCAGTTTTTCGCGACCGAGAGATCGACGTTCTTGAATCCGGTGTCCCGGAAAATGTTGCGTCCCATCGTGCCGAACGTGCCGAAAGCGGGCGGGATCATGACAGACTGGCCGGCCGCATAACAACCGAAGGCATTCAGAGATGCGGTTGCTCCCGTTGCTGCTGCATTCGAGGTGCAGGCTGCAGGCATATTAGGATCTCCCGGCGCGTAGTAGGGAATTCCAACCGGCGTCGATGTGAAGTCCTTTGGATTTCCAAAGAAGTTCCAACGATCATTTGCTTCGCCGGATAGGCTGACATCCGTCCCCGCATCCATCACGCCGAAGGGCTGTCCGGTTTGCAGAGTGATGATCGAGTTCAGTTGCCATCCCTCGAGTAACTGCGCGAAGCTCTTCTTGCCCGGGAGAAGATAAGTCATCGAGAACGTGAAGCGATGCCGGATGTCGAAGTCGCTGCTTGCGTACTCCCGCTCTGGATGCGTGCTGTCACTGGGCAGACCCAATCCAGCTCCGAAATCCCAGTTGGCACCCACCTGATCGAGCGCATGAGACCACGTGTAGCCTGCGAGCATTGACAGGCCGTGATAATTCCGCGACGTCAATGTCGTTTGCAGGCCGTCGTAATTGGAGCGATAGATGTTTCCCATCTGGAAGACTTGAGCGAGATATGGGAAGCAAGGACCACCGGCGCCTGCTCCACCTTCGGCTACCGGGCAGTTGTAAGTGAACGGCCGTCCGAACTGCTCGGAGCCATTGTCCAGAGCGGGATTAACCTGATTGATATCGCGAATACCGACGAGACGCGATCCATGATTTCCGACATACGCCACTTCCAACACAACATTCGGTGCGAAGGAGTGCTGGATGTTTACGGTCCAAGTGGAAACATAGGGAGTTTTGATATTGCGGTCGATCCCCATAATTGTGCAGGGGCTGCCCGTGACCGGATCGCAATTGACAGTATTGTTGCCAGGGAACACCGGTCCGGGTCCATTCCAAAACAGGTTTGACCCTGAGAAGGAAGCGAGAGAGGTCGCGATGTTGCCGCCGGAGGTGTCTCCGGCCGAGTCAATCTGAGCTCCGGTCGGAACGGTGGCCAGTCCCAACGAGTTGTTCAAAGCAAGGAACGATTCCCAGTTGACGGTTTCATACATAATGCCACCGCCAGCCCGCAAAACAGTGCGGCCGGTTCCGAACAGATCCCAGGCGACGCCGAAGCGCGGAGCAAAGTCTTTGCGGTCCGGGTTGTAAGGACCACTGACACCGTTCACTCCCGCTTGAATCAATCCTTTGGTGATGTCGAAGTTTCCGAGAAGATTGTGCTCTTCCTTAATGACCGTATTGACCTCATACCTGAGTCCGAAATTCAGCGTTACGTTTCTGGTAACGCGAAAATCGTCCTGGATGAAGCCCGCAACACCCCAGTTGTGAATATGTCGAGTGGGATCGCCGATCAGCAGCGTGGCATTGGTGGGCGCGCCGCCGAAGAAATCCTCCAGACCGGAAGAGTTTCCGGAATCGAAAGCGCCTCCAATGAACTTGAACCGGCCTCTCGAACCTCCGTAGGCGCCGCCGCTGAATGAGTCGCGATGCAACTCGCCACCAAACTTAATGGCGTGCTTGCCGCGGATGTAAGAGATGTGATCGATGAATTGAACGCGCGTGTCCGGCCCCTGGACTTTGGGCCAGTTGAAGCCTCCCAGTTCCTGCGGAAAGATGTAATAGGGGAAAACGCTGATGCGGGGCAGTCCGCCGTAGAGAGGGTTTGTAACTCCTGTATTCAAACCATATTCGTTCTGGATGTTGGTGGAATGATCGTTGGTGAAGGTCGGCTGGGTCAGGCGGTTGTAGCCGAAGCGAGCCTCATTAACCCAGCGGGCGCTCGGAACATAAGTCCAGTTCTCACCGAAAACTTGCGCGCGCGTGTGGATTTGCGTAAGCCATTTTGTCTGTAACTGGCTGGCATCAGAAACGGTGCCGGAATTGTTGCCGAAGAAATAGTCGCTGCTGAAGGTATTGCGCTCGTTCAGGTGGTAGTCGACTTTTCCAATGGCGTTGTCGGCAGACACGGTGTTGGGCAGGCCGAAATTGATGGAACTCCCGCCAGTCGTGCTGGGGTTTAGCGGGAAGCCGCTGCCGTCACATGACACTGTGTTAGGAGGTGTAAAGGTGCACCCAGCGATCTTGAGGCTGGTAGGGCTGACATCGTTCGGAATGAACCCTTGGACAAAACCGGCGTGCACGTTAGCGATCGCGTCAGGGATGCTGTTAAGACAGTCTCCAATTTGGGTGTATTGGCAGTAACCTGGATCGCCCGGGTTGAGAAGTGTGCCCAGCGGAACCGTGTTGTAGGTTTGCAGCGAGCCGGTGTTTCCGACCGTATAGCGCTGTCCTTCATACCCGCCAAAGAAGAACAACTTATCTTTGATGATCACACCGCCGGCCGTTCCGCCGAACTGTTCGAGGTTGCGCGGGTTTTTCTCTTGTCCAACAGGATTGAAATAGTTGCGTGCGTCGAGTGGTGTATCACGACCGAATGCGTATGCAGTTCCGTGAAGGTTGTTGGTGCCTGACTTCAAACCAACGTTCATGATCGCGCCCGGCTTCCATCCGTATTCGGCGGGAGGATTCTGCTGAACGTTGAACTCCTGGATCGCGTCTACGGGCAGGATGGTCGCCGAGTCTCCCGCGATGCCGGCGCCATTGATAATGCTTTGACCCGAGAAAGGTTCGCTATTGAACAATCCGTCGATAAGGTAGGCATTGTCTTCAGCGCGCAGGCCGTTGGCACTAGTCGTCGAGAATCCGCCGCCGGGGTAACGCACGACACCTGGGCGCAACTGCAGCAGATTTTCGTAGTTTCGTCCGTTGAGTGGGAGATCGTTGATCTCCTTATTGGAGAGAGTGCCGCCTAACGTGGAGGAAGTAGTATTAACGAGGGGGACTTCGCTGGTGACGACGATCGTTTCTTTGACGTCGCCCGGGGAAAGGGCAAACTCAACCGTAAGGTCGGTCGCTACCTCAACCTGAATATCGGGGCGTTCCACGCTCTTGAAGCCTTTAGCTTCGGCCCGGACTGAATAGACACCGGGCGGCAGGCTGGATACGACGTAACCGCCGGAATCATCTGCGACAGCCGTTCGCACGGTGCCGCGCTGGACGTCGGTGATCGTAATCGCCGCGCCACCCACGGCGGCGCCGCTCTGATCATGGACGTTTCCGATGATACGGCCGGTGGTGGTTTGAGAAAATAAAGGGAGCGGGAGGGCCAACAGGCACAGAACGAGAAGCGCCCGGATGCCTTTCATGCGAGAGTGCATTACGACCTCCAACGAGGATGCAGCATTTTCACCGAACACGTGACCTGTAACAAACGCGGAAGAACGAAGGTATAGCCTTGACGCGGCCCACCCGTCAAGTAGTATTGTGGTCCGACCACAAGACAGCTCGTAGTTCGACCTCTGACTTAAGGTCGGAATCGAGCCGGCCCTCAGGAGTATAGGAAACAGATCAACATGGCAATTGCGAGCACCAACCCCGCGACTGGAGAAGTGCTGAAAACCTTCGAGCCGCTGACTGCGTCCGAGATTGAGATCAAGCTGCAACGAGCTGCCGAAGCATTCAAGAAACATAGGAAGACGACGTTTGCGGATCGGGCGGCCAAAATGATGCGCGCCGCAGAGATCCTTGAAAAAGAAAAAGACGCCTGTGCTCGCCTGATGACCCTGGAGATGGGCAAGCCTTTGAAGGCGGCAGTTGCGGAAGCGCAAAAGTGCGCGGCAGGATGCCGCTACTATGCAGAGCACGCAGAAAAATTTCTTGCCGATGAAGTGGTCGATACGGGCGCGCGTCGCAGTTTCGTCCGATATCTGCCGATCGGGCCGGTGCTGGCGATCATGCCCTGGAATTTTCCGTTCTGGCAGGTTATGCGTTTTGCCGCGCCAGCATTGATGGCGGGGAATGTGGGCCTTCTAAAACATGCTTCGAACGTCCCTCAATGTGCTTTGAAGATCGAAGAGATTCTGCACCGGGCCGGGTTTGAGGAAGGTGTGTTTCAGACGCTGCTGATCGGATCAGGTCCAGTGGACGGAATCCTCAATGACAGGCGGGTCGCCGCAGCCACGCTTACCGGTAGTGAACAGGCGGGTATTCAGGTGGGCGTCTCTGCAGCGAAGCGGATTAAGAAAGTGGTACTGGAACTCGGAGGCAGCGACCCATTCGTAGTGATGCCCAGCGCCGACATCGATGACGCGGTAAGCACCGCGGTGGAAGCGCGCATTCAGAACAACGGGCAATCCTGCATTGCCGCAAAGCGGTTCATCGTGGCGGAAAAAATTGCTGACGAATTTGAACGTAAGTTTGTCAGCCGCATGCAGGCGTTGCGTGTTGGCGACCCGTTTGACGAGAGCACACAACTCGGACCGCTGGCGAACCCAGAGGCTGTTACCTCTCTTGATGCCGACGTACAAAAAACGGTGGCAGCCGGCGCCCATGTGCTCACGGGTGGTCATCCGCTCAACCGCAGGGGAAATTTTTATGCGCCGACTGTGCTTACCGATATTCCCAAAGATTCGCCCGCTTACAGGGAAGAATTCTTTGGTCCGGTGGCCTCGCTTTTCCGCGTCAAAGACATCGATGAAGCAATCGCGCTGGCAAACGACAGTCGGTTCGGCCTAGGGGCGAGCGCATGGACGAAGGATCCTGTCGAAACAGAGAGATTTATTAACGAGCTTGAGGCGGGTATGGTGTTCCTCAACAAAATGGTGGCATCGGACCCGCGCGTACCCTTCGGGGGGGTGAAGAGTTCCGGCCATGGGCGAGAACTCTCCGTGCATGGGATTCGCGAATTTGTGAACACCAAAACGGTTTGGATTCAGTAAAGAGAAGAGGTCAACGGGGCGACATGGTATAGTGGTTGGACCACTAGACCTCTGGCCTTATTAGACCCTGATTTGAGGGCGAATGGAGAATGATCAGCTAGACAAGTTGTCGACTAAACCGGTGTATCGAACCGTGAGAACTTCGCGGCTCTTCGAACAGATTGTCAAACAAGTCGAAGAGTCGATTTTGAGCGGGCAACTCAAGCCGGGCGATCAGTTGCCGGCGGAGCGAGATTTGGCTCTGCGTTTTGGCGTGAGCCGCACGGCGGTTCGAGAAGCCGTCAAGACCCTGCGCGAGAAGGGACTGGTCGAGGCCTACTCGGGCCGCGGTACTTTCATCACGAATGGGACCTCGCAAGCGATTCGGCAGTCACTTGATCTGATGATCCGAATCAACCAGCAGGAAGGTTCGGCAAACCTGGCGGAATTGAGGCAGGTGCTGGAACCGGAGATTGCGGCTTTGGCAGCTCCAAGGATTGAGGAGCAGTTACTTTCCACGATGCGCGAAGCGGTGGCGATTATGGATCGCAACCTGCACGATCCGGAAGCTTACGTCGAGGCTGACCTTGACTTCCATCTGGCGCTGGCAGAGGCGGTGGGGAATCCGCTGATACTTTCGTTGCTCGATTCGATTGTCGGGCTGTTGCGCGAGCAGCGTAGTCGCATTTTCAACGTGGATGGCGGTCCGGAGCGCGGGCAATTCCATCACAAGCGCATCCTTGCGGCCATTGAAAAGCGCGATCCGGAAAAAGCGCGAGAGACTATGCGCGCTCATTTGAAGCAGGTGCTTGACAGATTCGTCGTCATCGAATAAAAGGATTTTTCGTTCCAAGCCCACGTCCTGATGCGAGCCGGTGGAAAGGTAGATAAACGGATGGCGAAACTTGGATTTATCGGTTTGGGTGTGATGGGCGGCAACATGGTAGCCCGGTTGCTCGAAAAAGGGCACACGGTTACCGGTTACAACAGGACGCGCTCCAAGGCGCAATGGCTAATCGATCGGGGAATGAAGTTTGCCGATTCTCCGAAGGCGGTGGCCCTGGCCTCGGATGTGACCTTTACGATGGTCACGAATGCTGCAGCGCTCGCGGCCGTCACTGATGGATCCGATGGATTGCTCGCCGGCCTTTCGCGGGGCAAATTCCACATTGACATGAGCACGGTGAGTCCCGAAGTGAGTCGCGCACTCGCCGCCAAAGTTCGTGAAAAGGGCGCGGACATGATCGACGCGCCAGTCTCAGGTAGCGTCATCACGCTTCAGCAAGGCAAGCTCTCGGTGATGGTGGGAGGGCGCGCCGAAACTTTTGAACGACTCAAAGCCGCTGCTTCTGGACATTGGTCCGAAGGTCACACACGTGGGAGATAACGGCGTCGCCCTGGCGATGAAGATTGCGGTGAATCTAAGTCTCGCAGTCCAGATGCTCGCCTTCTCGGAAGGCGTGCTGCTTGCGGAGAAGAGCGGCATTCCCCGGGAAGTTGCCGTCGACGTTCTTGTTCATAGCGCGGTGGCCTCGCCGATGATTCAGTACCGTGGTCCGTTCGTCCTGAAACAGCCGGAGGAAGCGTGGTTCGACGTGAACATGATGCAGAAAGACATGCTTTTGGCGATGGAGTTGGGCCGCAAACTCAATGTTCCCGTTCCCACAACCGCAATCAGTAACGAGTTCCTTACTGCGGCGCGCGGAATGGGATGGGAGAAGCTGGATTTCGCGGTAGTGTTCGATGTACTGGCACGCATGTCTGGAGTTGAGAAATGACCGCCGTTGCCGAGCCCGAAAGAGATGCTGCAAAAGTCAGAACTGATGGCTTCGCATGTACCGCCAGATGGTCGCCATCCGCGCGTTTGAGGGACAGGTCAACGATCTCTACACGCGCGCCCTGATGCCGGGTCTGGCGCATCTCTATATCGGCGAGGAGGCGATCGCAGTTGGAGTCTGCGAGGCCTTGGAGCGCACTGATTACATCACCAGCACGCACCGCGGTCATGGCCATTGCCTGGCGAAGGGCGCATCACCAGATCGGATGTTTGCCGAATTGCTTGGCAAGAAGGCGGGCTATTGCAAAGGGAAGGGCGGATCGATGCACATTGCGGACCCGGCCACCGGCAATCTGGGCGCGAATGCCATTGTTTGCGGCAGCGCAGGCATCGCAACGGGCGCGGCGTTTTCCGCGAAAAGATTGGGGAGCAATCATGTTTCCGTCTGCTTCTTTCGGAGAAGGTGCGCTCGGCCAGGGCGTCCTCTACGAATGCATGAACCTCGCAGAACTTTACAAGCTCCCGGTGATTTACGTTTGTGAGAACAACCTGTACACGGAATACACGCATTTTTCCGAGACCACGGCGGGAGATATTTTGACTCGCGCGACTTCGTTCGGACTGCAGGCGGCCGCGGTCGACGGTCAAAACGTGCGCGAGGTTTACGATCAGGCACAAGCGCTCGTCAAGCGTGCTCGCGCGGGCGGAGGTCCTTCATTTTTGTTGTGCAACACATACCGCTATCACGGCCATCACGTCGGCGACATCAATCGCGAATACTATCGTTCGAAGCAGGAAGAGCAGTTGTGGAAGACCGAGCGGGATCCGATCATCAACATGGCGAAATGGTTGATTGAGCAGAAGGTGACCGACAAGGCCGCGCTCGATGCGATCGAGTCTGAGCTCGAAGCCGAGATGCAGAAAGCGGTTGATTTTGCCGTCGCAGCTCCGTATCCCTCACCCGATGAGGTGACGGAGGATGTATATGCCTGAGGCGATCCAAACCGCAGAGCGAGAGTTGACCTTTGCGCAGGCCATTCGCGAGGCGCTTGCTGAAGAGATGCGCCGGGATTCGACAGTTTGCATCATGGGCGAAGATGTGGCTGAAGCCGGCACGCCATTCAAAGTGCTCTCCGGCCTGTTGGAAGAATTCGGCAAGGAGCGTGTACTCGACACGCCAATCTCAGAAGCTGGATTTACTGGCCTGGCGGTGGGGGCGGCGATGACGGGGATGCGTCCCGTCGTTGACATCATGTTTGGCGACTTCATCACGCTCACCATGGACCAGATGGTCAACCAGGCCGCGAAAGTGCACTACATGTCTGGCGGAAAGTGGAAGGTCCCCATGGTCCTTCGCACGACGCTGGGCGCAACCCGGCGCTCAGCGGCGCAACATTCGCAATCGCTGCATGCGTGGTTCTGCCATGTTCCTGGTCTCAAGGTTGTGATGCCGTCGACTCCGTACGATGCCAAGGGGCTCCTGAAATCAGCCATTCGTGATGAGAACCCGGTGGCGTTTTTCGAAGACAAGATGATGTACAAGCTGAAAGGAAATGTGCCGGCGGAAGATTACATCGTGCCGCTCGGCGTGGCGGACATCAAGCGCGTGGGAGAAGACATTACGTTTGTCGCCACGAGCAGTATGGTGCAAGTAGCGCTTGGTGCAGCGACGATGCTGGAAGAAGTCGGGATCAGCGCTGAAGTGGTCGATCCGCGCACGCTATGGCCGCTCGATGAGAAGACCTTGATTGAATCTGCGAAAAAGACTTCGCGGGTTATCGTTCTCGACGAAGGCTATGAACGATATGGTGTCACTGCCGAACTTGCCTCAGTGATCGCTACCGGAGCATTCTACGACTTGGACGCGCCGGTGAAGCGCATGGGTGCCATGCATGTTCCGATTCCGTTTTCTCCGACATTGGAAGATGTGACTGTGCCCACCGAGCAGCAACTGTTTGAGGCTGCGCGCACGATGTGCAGGCGCTAGCAAAGGGTGCGAAGTTAGAAGCTGACTTAGCTTCGATTTTCGCCCTCTCTTGAAAAGGAGAATTTATGGCTCTGCCAACTTACGGAACGATGGCGGTAGATTGGGAAAATCGGGTTGACTTTGATCGCCTGCGTCGCGAACGGCTAGCGCGCACGAAGGATCTTCTGGCCAAATCTGAGATGGGCTCTCTCCTTTGCTTTGACATGAACAATGTGCGATACATCACGGCAACGCACATTGGAACGTGGGCGCAGGACAAGGCGAATCGATTCACCCTTCTTCCTCAGAATGATGAGCCGATTTTGTGGGATTTTGGATCGGCCGCCAAGCACCATCAACTGCATTGTCCCTGGCTGGGAGAACGATCACGTCCCGGTATTTCGGTGCTGCGGGGTGCGATGACGCCGGAGATGGGGCGCGCCGAAGACGTTGCCAAGAAGATCCGTATTGAGCTCGAGATGCGAGGCCTGCATAAAGAGCCGGTGGGCATCGACATTATCGAACTCCCGGTATTATTCGCTTTGCAAAAAGAGGGAATCAAAGTTGTCGATGGACAAGCGCTCATGTCGGAAGCGCGCCTCATCAAAACGCGCGATGAAATCGCGTTGCTGAATACATCGGCCATGATGGTGGACGCCGCCTACGATGAACTATATCGGGCGATGAAGCCGGGCATGAGCGAGAACCAGGCTGTCGGGCTTGTCAGCAAAGTGTTATATGACCTAGGTTCGGAATATGTCGAAGCCGTGAATGCAATCTCCGGCGAGCGTTGCAATCCGCATCCGCACGTTTTCTCCGATCGCGTGTTGCGGCCCGGCGATCCCGTCTATTACGACATCCTTCACTCCTACATGGGATACAGGACCTGCTATTACCGGTGCTTCACTATCGGCTATGCCTCTCACGCAATGAACGACGCGTATAAGCGATGCCGAGAATACCTGGATGCGGCGATCGAGTTGGTGCGTCCTGGCCGAACCACGGCGGAGATTGCCTCGGTTTGGCCCAAGGCGCAGGAATTCGGATTCCCGAATGAAGAGGCGGCATTTGCCCTGCAATATGGACACGGAATCGGCCTGGCGATTTGGGAAAAGCCTGTGATCAGCCGACTCGTTTCCATGGAACACTCGACCGAGATCAAGCCCGGCATGGTGTTTGCTCTCGAAACATTCTGGCCATCCACCGATGGCTGGAGTGCGGCTCGCATTGAAGAAGAAATCGTTGTCACCGAAACAGGACACGAAGTGATCACACGTTTCCCGGCGGAAGAACTCCTCGTGGCCGGCCGACATTATTTCACGGTGGATGGTCCCCTTCCCGCAATCCGCGAGAATGAAGCTGCTCCCAGCAAGCGTGTGCGCGAAATGATTGAGGCAAGTTCACACCAGGAACGTATCGGCGTAGGCGACTAGGTTGTGGGAATTATCTAAGCGCAGTCATCTCGAATGAAGTCTTGAATCCACAGTTGGCCGCTAGTCGTGGCCTGGAATTCCAAATTATGCCGATCAGTGTTGTCATGCCCGCGCTCGAAATGGCTCAGGAAACTGGAAAGCTCATTTCCTGGCTGAAAAAAGAAGGTGACACCGTCGCTAAGGGAGAACCTCTCCTCGAGATCGAAACTGATAAGGCGGTCATGGAAGTGGAGTCGCCCGGTGACGGAGTTCTAGCGGGCGTGAAGGCGGAAGCTGGAGCCGAAGTGCCGGTGGGACGCACCATTGCCTGGATCGTGAAAGCTGGCGAATCGGTTCCGACTGAAGAAGTATTGGTCGAGTCGGGAAGGAAGTCTGCGACTCACCCGTCGCCGGCTCCTTCTGCCGCGACGCCGGCCTCACCGCAAACGGCAGCGCGCGAGATTAGAATCTCGCCGAAGGCTCGGCGCCTTGCAGCAGAGAAAGGAGTTGATCTCGGGAGGGTCCGAGGATCTGGGGCAGATGGCGAAGTCCTGGCGGCTGACATCCTTGCAGCGGCGGAATCAACACAGACTCCGTCGGGTCCTGCCTCCTCAACTCGGGCAGACGGCGGCAGTCCGATTGCACGTCTGATGGCCGAGCGAACGGCTCAGAGTTGGACGACTGTTCCACATTTTTACGTCATTCGCGAATTGGATGCGAGCGCGCTGAACGACGCACGACAGCGATATGCTGCTGATATCGAGAAGTCAAACAACGTAAAAGTAACCCACACCGATCTGTTTGTAGCTCTGGTTGCGCGGGTGCTAACGAAACATCCGAAGATAAACTCCAGTTGGGCGGGAAATGTTGTTCGCACGAATGCCGACATTAATATTAGTGTCGCGGTCGCGGTCGAGGATGGTGTGGTCGCTCCCGTTATTGCTCACGCTGATAAAGCTGCGCTTGGAGTGATTGCGGCGCAGCGGCGCGATCTTGCGGATCGTGCGCGGGCTAATAAACTCCGTACCGCTGATTTGGCAGGCGGCACCTTTACGATCAGCAATCTTGGGATGTTGGATGTGGATGCTTTCACAGCGATTATCACGCCGCCGCAAGCCGCGATCCTGGCGATTGGGCGCATCTCGAACCGTGTCGTTGCTGTCGACGGCAAGCCCGCTGTACGGCCGATGGTGACGTTGACGCTCTCCAGTGACCACCGCGTCGTTGACGGCGCGCGTGCGGCAGAATTCATGCGCGATCTTGCCGCTGCAATCGCGAATCCACAGAAGTGGCTCGATGAAAAGTAGTCTAATCTCGGGGAGCGAACGCTATACTTGGCGCTCGAGCAAACTCAAAATTTCCAGCGGCTCGGGGCGCTCGCTGTAGTCTTCGTTGACCGAGGCAAACGTTATGGTGCCGGAAGGATCAACGATGTACGTCGCAGGAATGGGCAGTTCCCAACTCGCATCACCGTTCACAAACGGTAGATTCACAAACGTGCTTCGATACAGCCCTTGCTGCTCATCCGGCACCCGGTAAGCAAGTCCATACTGACGTGCGACCTCGTTGTGGACGTCAGCTAACAAAGGGAAGCTGAGCTTGTGCTGATCGCGCATGAAGAAAGCCTGCTTCTCAGTTTGCGGAGAAATTGTGACTAGCGTTGCGCCTGCCGCCGCAATTTGGGGAGCAATAAAGTTCATCGCTTCCATCTGCCCCACGCAAAATGGACACCAGCGCCCGCGGATGAAGCAGATGACAAGTCTCCCTGAGGCCATCAGTTTAGAGGAGGAAATTGGTTTGCCATTTTGATCGGGAAGTTCGAACTCCGGAGCCTTCGCGCCCACTGCGAGCGCCTTTGAAGCCAAGTCCTGACCTTTTAGCCATGCAACTGTGCGAGCATGCACGGCCTGAACGTCAGCGGGAACGTACTTGGCAATCGTTTCTTTGCGCTCGGCAAAGACCTGCCGCAACGGCCGAGTATCGTCGTACGAACCCGATTCCTGGAGTGAGCGCCATTTCATAGACGTCGGTCGTTTGTCGATGGTCGTTCGGCAAGTCCGCGTTTCAATTTAGCTCTGGGACTAGCGCTCCGGTTTGCTAAGCGAAGAGTCGATCGACAAATCGTTCGTTTTTCAATTGTGCGCCGAACCGCTCCGTAGCAAACGAAGAGCGACTAACGACGAAGACCTTCTACATGCCCGGCAGCTTCATACTCGCCATTCTCCGCGCGAAACTAGGCTTGCCCATCTGCTTGAACATCTTCCTCATCTGCGCGTACTGGCGGAGCAGGTTGTTTACCTCTTGAACCGTTGTGCCGGAACCGCGCGCGATGCGCTTGCGACGGCTACCGTTGATCGCTTCATGATGGTTCCGCTCATAGCCGGTCATCGAGTTGATGATGGCCTCGACTCGATTCACCTGCTTTTCGTCGACCTTGTCCGCTGCTTTTTGCAGACCTTGGAAGGCGCCGATCGAGGGCAGCATCCCGATCAGGCTCTGCATCGATCCCATTTTGCGAACCTGCCGCAACTGGTCGCGAAAGTCTTCGAGCGAGAAATCCGTCTCCGGAGAGGGCCTTGGTAGCCAGTTCCTGCGCCTTCTTCTTGTCGATTTGTGACTCGGCTTTTTCGATGAGCGAGAGAATGTCTCCCATCCCAAGGATGCGCGAGACAATTCGGTCGGGATGGAAGGGTTCGAGCGCGTCGTACTTTTCACCGATGCCGATGAACTTGATCGGTTGGCCTGTGACTTGTCGGATGGAGAGTGCTGCGCCACCGCGGGCATCGCCATCCATCTTGGTGAGGACAACACCGGTCAGGGTGAGCTTCTTGTGAAACTCGTCTGCGGACTTAACCGCGTCCTGGCCGGTCATGGAATCGGCCACGAACAGAATCTCTTGCGGATTCAGCAGGCGCTTAAGCGACTGCATCTCGTCCATGAGTTGGTCATCGATGTGGAGCCGGCCGGCGGTATCGACGATGAGCACGTCACAACCGGAATTGATGGCCTCCTTGCGTGCCTCTTTGGCGAGGCGCTCGACAGTTGCGGTGTTCGCCTCGCCAACCTCACCTTCGTAGAGATTGGCCTTGATTGCAGCCGCCACTACTTTTAATTGCTCGCGCGCCGCTGGCCGATAGACGTCAACCGAAACGAGCAGCGGACGGTGTCCGCCATTCTTTAGCCAGTTGGCGAGCTTGCCCGAAGTCGTGGTCTTCCCGGAACCTTGCAGGCCGGCCATTAGCACGACGGTTGGAGGTTGCGAAGCGAACTTCAGCTTGGCGGTGTCTTTGCCGAGGGTTTCGACCAGTTCGTCGCGAACGATCTTGATGACCTGTTCGCCAGGTGAGAGCGCGGCCAAAACCTCCTGGCCGACTGCTTTCGCCTGGATGCGATCGATGAGGTCCTTAACGACCTTGAAGTTGACGTCCGCCTCAAGCAGGGCGAGGCGAATCTGTTTCAGCGCCTCAGCAATATTCTCTTCGGTGAGGACGGCTTGTCCGCGAAGAGATTTGAAGGCGCGTTGTAATTTTTCCTGTAGATTCTCGAACATAGGCGTAAACAGTTATTTTAGCAGCCGGAGAGATGGGTTGTTGGATGAGCCCTTTGGACGCCAGTGGATGAACGCCTCAGCCGGCGGCTATCGACCGCCGTAAATCTCCTTTGCTGCAACAACAGTATTCGAGTGGATAGCGACGGTATCCTCCAGTTTATGAGCGTAGCCGCCTGCGAACGTCACCATGACTGGGATACCTTCGGCCTTGGCGAGCCGGAAAACCAGTGAATCTCTTTGTTTTAAGCCCTCAATTGTGAGAGCCAAGCCGCCCAGTTGATCGTCCCGATAGGGATCGGCGCCGGCGACATAGCAAATCAGGTCAGGCCGAAACTTCTCCAATCCCAAGCTGACTGCATTCCCGAGGCATGCCAGGTATTCCGAATCACCCATACCGTCGGGCAGATTCATGTCGAGCGATGAAGGCGGTTTGAAGGCGGGATAATTGTTCTCCTGATGCAATGAGATGGTGAAGACATCAGTGGGCGATCTGCGAGTTCGCGCGAGGTCATGCAACGTTCAGAGGAGCGGCGGTGGCCGGCAAGCGGACGGATGGAACTGGTATGGGAGAAAAGACGACTGCCGTTCCATTCCCCTGGTGAACGTCGCAGTCGATGGTCATGGCGGTGCGAATTTTCTCATCGCGTTGCATGCGGCGAATCGCAACGGCCACATCGTTGATCATACAAAAGCCTTCGCCGTGGTCCGGAAAGGCGTGATGGAACCCGCCGCCGATGTTGATAGCGACACCGTCGTTCAAGGCATAGTCGGCCGCTAGCATGGAACCGCCCGCCGCCAGCCAAAAGGCGCGGACCAGTTCGGGCGAATATGGCACCTCCATTTCCAATTCCTCGCGCGCGCTCAGGGTGCCGGTCTTAAGTTTGTGCACGTATTGGGGGGTGTGCACAAGGAGGATGTCTTCGTCGGTCGCGGGGCGAGGTGGAAGAAAATCGGATGCGTCGGCAACTCTCGTGGAAAGCAGGTAATCATGCACCCGCTTATATTTTTCGGCGGGAAATACGTGAGATCCGATGGGCAGGAAGTAGTCGTCGCTGTATACGAGTTTGAAAGGAAGCATGCAATCCCAGCGCTCGGCCTGGAGCCTCCGGCTTGAGCGACAGCGAACACGAAACCCCATATCATACGCGGGAGGGAACGGCTTGGCACTGGTCATTTCGCGGTGATAGCGAGTCCGAGCGTGGCTCAACGGCGGGCTGATGGCCTGATAAAATAAGAAGATTGCCTCCCAAGAAGAAATCATCGCTGAACGTCCCGACTGAGACCGCCGAGAAGGCAGAAGTGGCAACCCCCAAGCCGCAACTTGTGTCGGACGTGGGGAAAGGCCGCATCTTTCTGATCGACACGATGTCGTTCATCTTCCGCGCCTATCACGCTATGGCGCGACAACGGCCGATGTCGACCAAGACGGGCCTTCCGACCGCCGCTATTTACGTTTTCGTCAACATGCTGCGCAAACTGCGGGATGACTTCTCCCCGGAGTATCTAGCAGCCGTATTCGATGTGGGCGCGCCGACAATCCGCAACCAGCAAGCGGAAGCGATTACGACGATTCGGAAGTTCGATATCAAGACGCAAACCTTCAAGGAATCGCAATATGGCGGATACAAAGCGAACCGGTCGGAGATGCCACCGGATTTAGTCCAGCAGGTGCCGTATATCCGACGGGCGCTGGAGGGCTATCGCATACCGATTCTCCAGCTGGAAGGCTACGAGGCGGACGACGTCATCGGAACGCTGGCGCGGAAAGCGGCAGACGAATCGTATTCGGTATACGTCGTTTCAAGCGACAAGGACATGCTCCAGTTGGTGAATGACAAGGTCTGTGTTTTGAATCCTCCGAAGGACAATCTGATTTGCGATGCCTCCAAGGTAGAAGAATTGCTGGGTGTGCCACCATCGCGAGTGGTGGATGTGATGGCCTTGCGTGGAGATTCTATCGACAACATTCCGGGAGCGCCGGGAATCGGTGACAAAGGCTCAGTCGATATCATTCGCCGTTTCGGCAGTGTCGAAGAAGCGTTAGATCGTGCGGCGGAAGTAGAGAAGAAAACATACCGTGAGTCGCTCCAGAACAACCGTGACAACATTCTGCTCAGCAAGCAGCTTGTGACGATTGACACCGATGTGGCTGTCGATCTCGACGTTACGGCGATGAAAGTCGGCGAGCCTGATGTTGAAGCGTTGCGCGCTCTGTTTTTCGAGCTTGAATTCAGTTCGTTATTGAAAGAATTATTGCCGGTGGTGGAGGTGAAAGAGGGTGACTACCGGGACATCCGGACGAAAGAGGAGTTCGAAGATTATCTGTGGGGGATGGCGCCCAATTCCGCTCTCGCGGTGGCGATTCCGGTCGAGCAAACATCAAAGCCCGAAGAGGAGGAAGAAGCAGAGCCGGAGCCGATCGGAAGCGGCTTTCTGGCACTGCAGGCGCCAGATGGTGATGCTGACCTCAAGGAAGACGAGAGCGCAGCTTGGCGCAAGCAGATGGCTGTTTCGAAAGCGCCGGGGGAAGGCGCGATGGTATGGCTTGAAGATAAGGCGCTCGCCGCCCGCGTCAAGGAGCTATTGGAGAATCGGGGAGTGCCGAAGGTTGTGCACGACTCCAAGGCGGCGCTTCATCATTTTTCGCAGCTCGGGATCGTGCCGATGGGAGTACTACACGATCCGATGTTGTATTCCTATCTGCTTGATCCGACCTATTCGTCGCATTCGCTCCCAGAGGTTGCGTTGCGAAGGCTGAATCTAAAGCTGAGCGGGAATCTGGCGGAAGCTGCCGACATTACTGGGCGACTGTCGAGTGCCCTGCGACAAGAGGTTGAGACTCAAGGATTAACCTCCGTGTACAAGGAAATCGACGCTCCGCTTGTGCCGGTTCTGGCGCGAATGGAAGAGGCGGGCGTGCAGATCGATCCGACGGTGCTTGGCGAGATGTCGGTGAAATTACAGCGCGAAGCCGACGCCAAGGCGCGCGATATTTATGAACGTTGTTGCGCGGAGTTCAATATTAATTCTCCGAAACAGTTGGGCGACATTCTGTTCAACAAGCTCGGCCTGCCGATACCGGTGAAATACGGGAAGGGAAAAAAGATCTCGACAGCGGTCGATGTGCTGGAAGGTCTTGCGGAAGAGCACGAGGTTCCGCGGCTGGTCCTGGAATACCGGCAGCTCACGAAATTGAAATCAACGTATGTCGATGCTTTGCCGGCGCTGATTCGAAGCGGTAGCGGGCGCGTTCACACAACGTTCGGGCAGACAGGCACGGCGACGGGAAGGCTGTCGTCCACCAATCCGAACCTGCAGAATATCCCGATTCGCACAGAACTCGGACGTGAGATTCGGGCGGCGTTCATCGCTCGGCCCGGGCATGTCCTGCTGGCAGCGGATTATTCGCAGATTGAGCTGCGATTACTCGCGCACTTTTCAAAGGACAAGTTGCTGGTCGAAGCATTCCGGCGTGGGGACGATATCCACACTCTGACCGCGTCGCAGGTATTTGGAGTCCCTCCGCTCATGGTGACTTCAGACCACAGGCGCATGGCGAAGGTTGTGAATTTCGGTATCGTCTATGGCTTGTCGGCCTTCGGGCTTTCTCAGAAGCTGGATATCGAGCCGGGCGAGGCCAGAAAATTCATCGATGCCTATTTCGTAAAATACGCCGGAGTGCGGGCCTTCATCGATGCCACGCTCGAGCAAGCACGGCGGGATCAAAAGGTAAAGACCCTGTTCGGCCGTATTCGCCCGATTCCCGACATGAACAGCAAGAACTCGAACCTGCGCGGCTTTGCGGAACGGACCGCCGTAAATACTCCGCTACAAGGAACGGCTGCCGATCTGATCAAGCTGGCAATGATAAGGATCGATGAGGAAATCAGAAAGCGTAAACTGAAATCCCAAATGACACTGCAGGTTCATGACGAACTGGTTTTCGAAGTACCCGAAGGTGAAGTGGATGGCATGAAAACGCTTGTGCGCGATCGTATGGAAGCAGCTTATGAGCTTGAAGTTCCTTTGCGCGTCGAGTTGGGAGTTGGACCGAACTGGCGTGATCTGGACTAGGCATTTCTCGAAAATGAGAGCGTAGAGAATCCAATGTCGAAACTAATTGGATGAATTTGATCGACGCATTTCAGCTATACTCTCGCTAACGTTTTTGAAGGCGCCGCTTCGCAACAGATTCCAGCCGGACGAAAAGATTTCGATCTTCGGAGGCAATCCCCGGATGAGTGCAGCTCCATCGCTCGCGTTGGAAAAAAGTCCGCGTCGCGGTTCTCCCAGGCACCCCATCAACTCAGTACTCGACGTGATCGTGTTGCGATCTGGAGTTCCCGAAAATTTGCCTGGCCGCTGCACCGATTTGAGCGAAAGCGGGGTGGGCGGAATGGTGGCGGGAGAGCTTTCTACCGGCCAGCAAGTTGCAGTGGAATTGCGATTGCCGAGTGTTGGCGTGCCGGTTCGTGCGAGAGCGTCGGTTCGCTATCAGGGACGGCTTCGATGCGGCTTTGAATTTGTGGGGCTGTCGATCGAACAGCGAGAGATGATTCGCTATTGGGCATACCGTCGAGCTTTGTCACAGAGTGAAACAGACGCGACGGAGCCGAAGGTTGAGGCTGCGCCAGAAGCGGTTGTCCCGAAGTCAGGCCCACAGATAAAGCTACGCAGGAGGCATTTCAATTTTCTTATTCTTGCGATGCTCGTACTCGGTAGTCTCGTATGGTGGCAATGGCAACGAACGTGGCGAGAACTGGAGATTGGAGCGGCGTCTGAGGAGGCGCCGTTACGCGTCGCTCCCGAAACCATGGCGATGCGAATCGTATCGAGAGTTGAGCCGCTGTATCCCGAAGAATCAAGGCGGGCTGGCAAAGAAGGTCTCGCGGTACTCGATGCCGTGGTCGCGCCAGACGGCAGTGTCAAGCGATTGAAAGCGGTTTCGGGAGATGATCTGCTGGTGAAGGCTGCCGGAGAGGCAGTGCGTTTGTGGAAGTTCGAGCCGTATCAGTCGTCAGGTCGTCCCGTTCCAGTGGAGACGACAATCACCATCGAGTTCCGTTTGAACTGATCCTATTCAAACTTGTCAGCCCGCTCAAACGTCATTCCCTGCTGGTCTTTTGGTGAGACGATTGGCTCGCCGTCGAGTTGCCAGTCGATATCGAGCGCCGGATCATTCCATGCAATGGTGCGTTCATGCTCGGGGGCGTAGAAGTCGGTGGTTTTATAGAGCACGTGGGCGCAGGCTGATACCACGCGAAATCCGTGCGCGAAACCACGCGGGACCCACAGCATCCGCTTAGTTTTATCCGAAAGAGTGAACGCTTCCCATTTACCGAATGTCGGCGACGAACGGCGAATGTCGACCGCCACGTCGAGAATCTCGCCCACGACCGCACGCACAAGCTTTCCTTGCGGCTGCTGAAGCTGGTAATGCAATCCGCGGACAACGTTCTTTTCGGAGTAGGAATGATTGTCCTGCACGAAAGCTTCGCCGATGCCAAGTTCAGAGAATGTGCGCTGGTTATAGCTTTCCAGAAAAAATCCCCGCTCGTCGCCGAATACGCGCGGTTCGATCAGCAAAATTCCCGGGAGACTGGTGGAGATTTTTTTCATCTGGATGTTAGTGGCGTCTTCATTCGCCTCTTTTGCGTCAAAAGACACGATCTTTCAGCAACTGAAGAAGATAGGCTCCGTAGCCATTGTTGCGCATCGGTTCTGCCAGCGCCTGCAATTGTGCGGCGGTAATATATCCGGATCGGAATGCGATCTCTTCGGGACAGGCGACCATCAAGCCTTGCCGCTTCTCCAGCGTCTGGATAAATAAAGAAGCCTCCATGAGAGCGTCGTGCGTGCCGGTGTCGAGCCATGCCATGCCGCGCCCCATCAAACAAACATTCAGTTCGTTGCGTTCGAGATAGGCTCGATTGACATCGGTAATCTCGAGTTCCCCGCGCGCCGAAGGCTTGAGTTTCGCCGCAATTTCGACGACCTTCGAATCATAAAAATAGAGTCCCGTGACGGCGTATCTGGATTTGGGCTGCTTCGGCTTTTCCTCGATGCTGAGCGCTTTCCCGTGGGCGTCGAACTCAACAACTCCGTAGCGCTCGGGATCTTGGACTGGATAGGCAAAGACACGAGCTCCTTTAGCTTGGGTAGCCGCCGCTCGTAAATCCTTTACCAGGTCGTGCCCGTAGAAAATGTTGTCGCCGAGCACCAGAGCACAGCCGCTCGAGCCGATGAACTCGCGGCCAATGAGGAAAGCCTGTGCGATCCCCTCGGGCTTTGGTTGCATCCTGTACTGCAGATGAACGCCAAAGCGCGAACCATCCCCAAGAAGCTGCTGAAAGCGCGGAAGATCGTCAGGAGTGGAAATCAGCAGAATCTCTCGAATGCCAGCCAACATCAGCGTCGAGAGCGGGTAATAGACCATCGGCTTGTCGTAAACAGGAAGCAGGCTTTTGGCGACGCCATGAGTGACTGGATAGAGACGAGTCCCCGATCCTCCCGCGAGAATGATGCCGCGGTACATTGGCTTGTCTGAGTTATTCATTTCCATCGTTGTTTATTGTTCTGTCGCGTACTGCTTCGCCATCCACTGTCGATAACTGCCGCTAGTTACATCCTTCACCCAGTCGTCATGTTCAAGATACCAGCGCACCGTCTTTTCAATGCCGCTTTCAAAAGTTTCTTTCGGATGCCAGTCGAGTTCGCGCTCGACCTTGCGAATGTCCATGGCATAGCGGCGATCGTGGCCGGGACGGTCCTTGACGAACGTGATGAGGCGGTCGTGGGGTACGACCGTGTCTTGGGGACGAAGTTGATCCAGCAAAACACATATCGCACCGACGATTTCCAGATTGTTTTTTTCATTCTGGCCGCCGATGTTGTAGGTCTCGCCGCTGCGTCCGTGGGCGAGAACGGTGCGAATGGCGCGGCAATGGTCCTCGACGTAGAGCCAATCGCGTACATTCTTGCCGTCGCCGTAGACCGGCAAAGGTTTCCCCTGGCACGCATTCAGGATCATCAGCGGAATCAGCTTTTCCGGGAACTGCAGCGGTCCGTAATTGTTGGAGCAATTCGTTGTCAAGACAGGCAGTCCGTAGGTGTGATGGTAGGCGCGGACCAAGTGGTCGGAAGCTGCTTTGGACGCTGAGTACGGGCTGTTTGGCGCGTATGGCGTTGCTTCATGAAAGGCCGGATCCGTTGGGCTCAGCGAACCGTAGACTTCATCGGTCGAGACATGTAAAAAACGGAAGGAATCCGCCTCGGATCCTAGAAGGCCTGACCAGTAGGCGCGGGCTTCTTCCAGCAAGCCGAATGTACCGTTGACGTTTGTGCGAACGAAATCATCCGGTCCGTGAATGGATCGGTCTACATGGCTTTCGGCGGCAAAATGAACGATCGCTCGTGGTTTTTCGCGCGCCAGTAAAGCCTGCACCGATCCCCGATCGAGGATGTCTATCCGTTCAAAGTGGTAGCGTGCGTGATTCTGAACCGACCGGAGATTGTTGAGATTGCCGGCGTAAGTCAGCTTATCGAGATTCACTACACGGGCGGACTCTGAGGCGAGCCACTGGAGAATGAAATTCGAGCCAATGAAGCCAGCGCCGCCAGTGACCAGGATGGTATCGTCCATGCCGAGTAGCCGCGAACAGATTCGGTCCATAGGGGCGGCGCTTCGATTCTAATCAAAACCGCTCCCTAAAGTCTTTGCCTCGCATTGCAGCAGGATATGGATTGGCAAGAGGCGGGCTCGGGAGCCCTCGTTCGAGGGATCTCGTAGTTTCAATCCATACTATTGGCGGAGAGGGGTGTCGGTTGGGCCTCAACTAAGATTTCTTTGTCGCGATGAAGGGCTGGCGT
Source organism: uncultured Acidobacteriaceae bacterium (assembly GCA_963822545.1). Classification (GTDB taxonomy): domain Bacteria; phylum Acidobacteriota; class Terriglobia; order Terriglobales; family Acidobacteriaceae; genus Acidiflorens. Next base: position 347,646 of record CAWGIB010000002.1, on the reverse strand, counting down.
GATGGAATGCCAGCCGAGTACATGGTGGTAGACCCTCTCGATCGAGGTCGCAATCTTACTCCAGCGATATTCGTTTTGAATGCGTTCCTGCCCGCGAGCGGCAGCCTGCCGTCGAAGCTCAGGATTGTGCATCAGCAGGTCAAGCATGTGTTCAAGGTCGGAGAGGTCGCCGCGCCGGAAAGTGTAGCCGGCGCCGTCAACCACCTCACGGTTTTCGGGGATATCGCTGGTCAGAACGCAGACTCCGGCCGCCATCGCATCAAGCAGAGCTAGCGATAGGCCTTCAAGTTCCGAGGGAAGAACAAAAATGGCGGCATGCGATAGGAGTTCCTCCAAATTGCTGCCCGATACCCATGGCAAAAAACGGATGAGGTCCGATTCGTGGCTTCGCAGCTTTTCAACGTACGAATCTGAATGGCTGGAGCCTCCGGCGAGGACGAGTTTCATCCTGCTCGGGATATTTTCGAAAGCCTCGATCAGAAGATGGCAGTTTTTCTCCGGCGAGAATCTCCCCAGGAAGAGAACATAGTTGTCGGGAACCAATCCCCACTTGGGTAGTTCCCGAGGTGAACGACGGGGCACGTCGGAAGCTCCATTGGGGACATAAATCGTTTCTCGTTGATACCTGCTAGCGTAATACTCCCGTAAAGTCTTGGAGACGACCATCGTGGCATTGGGCAGGGCAACGGCGGCTGCCTCTCCGAGGCGCAAAATTCGCGATGCAATTCTTCCCCATTTTCCGCGCTGCCAATCGAGACCTTGCACAGTGACGACGGTTTTCTTGCCGGCGAGCCGAGGCAAAAATGAAAACAAGGCGGGCCCGAGGCAGTGGTAATGCACGACGTCGTAGTCCGACGCCATCGCATGCAGGCTGCTCAGCAAGGTGTGAACAAACGTCTCAAGATGCTTCGAACGAATAGTGGGAAGCCGCCGAATACGCATGCCCTTATGGAGCGCCATCGGAGGCGTGAAATAGGTTCGGCAATAAATTGTAACTTGATGTCCCAGACGAGCGAGTTCATGGCCCGCTTGTTCGTAATACGATTCGATGCCACTGTACTTGGAAACCACACCGCGCCCCCCGATGAAGGCGACCCGAACGCTATGGCGCGCGTGCAATTGACTTGTCTGAATGGGGAACGAAAGGAGTTTGCCAGATGAGGTAAGCCGCGAATAAATGTCGATCATTTTTTCTAGATGCTGCTCCGGGTCGTGTCTTGCTTTGATACGCGCGCGCCCCGCTGCGCCCATTGCTTTGACCTGATCGGAATGGTCGAGGAGCATCGCGATTGCATCTGCGAGTTGATTGTGATCTCCCGGAGAATAAAGCAAGCCTGTTACGCCATGTTCAACGAATTCGCGGCGCGACCCGAGGTCTGACGCGATTACAGGGCGCGCATACGCGTAGGATTCCAGAATCGACTTTCCTAGCGTTTCGTACGCGTGCGACGGAAAGACCGTGAAGCTACAGCCAGCAATCAGTTTTCTTAATTCCTCGCCCAGCAGCACTCCCGTAAAGGTCACACGCTTCAGGTTCAATGTCACAGCTAGCGCTTCGAGTCGTTCCCTTTCAGGACCGTCGCCTGCGATGACCAGAGGGATGTGGGGTCGTCGAGCCAGCGCATGCAATAGATCGTCCACGCCTTTCTCCGCGGAAAGCCGGCCGAAGTAGAGCACGTAACCCGCGTCGGCGGCGAGGTCGTTATCGGCTGGAAAAGTCTGGTAGTGAGGAAGTACTTCGATACGTGCGGCGGGTATTCCGCTAGAGATCAGTTTGTCGCGGACGAATTGGCTTGGAGCCAGAAATAAGTTCACGCAAGACTGGTACGTCCGCAACCACTTGTGGAAGTATGCTTCCGCGGCGAGTACGACGGCGCTGGCTCGGCTGCCTGGGTAGCAGCCGTTTGTGACCACATGATGGAATGCGCTGTCCTCGCAGGCATTGCAAGTCTCGCCCTGCGAAACGAAGTTGTATGCCGGACATAGCATCTTGAAGTCATTGAGGTGATAGAGAACTGGGACTCGCTGACGCTTCAGTTCCCAAAGGATGGAAGGTGAAAGGTGGTGATAGATGCTGCGGACGTGAGCGAGATCGGGCGCAAAGGAGTGAATGCAGTTGCGCATGGCGCGCTTCGCCGAGGGCGAATAAATGGCATGGGCCGCCATCCGCAGCTTGTGAAAGAAGGTGGCCTCAGTGTCCTTGAAATTTATGAAAGGGACCCGATAGCCGTGTCCTTTGAAGGAAGATGGTTTGCCATGGTCCATGCTGAACAGCGCGGTTTCGTGCCCGCGCGCGTTCATCCGTTGAATGAGGTCGAATAGGTAGCACTCCGTACCGCTAAACGGATAGTCGTACTTGTTGCAATAGAGGATGCGCATACTCTCCGCCGGACTGAGAAATTCGGGCCAGAAAAACTTCAGCGAACGCCCGCAAGTTTCGCTGGCGATTATAGGAATCTGTAACCTGCGCTGCTGCCGCCTGCCGTATGCCGGACAATGAATCCCGATTGGCGTAAATCCAATTGACGGCATTGGTGAAACTGGGAATCGAACCCGGTTGGTAAAGAAAACCAGTCTGCTGATGTTGGACGAGTTCCGGAATACCCGTGATCGAAGGGGCGAGCACCAACTTACCGTGGGACATCGCCTCCATTAATGCGACTGGAATTCCCTCGCTCTTACTGGTCATTACGACCAGATCTGCCTGCCGGTAGAAAGTGACGAGGTTTTGGCGGGGCACATGGCCGATCAATTGAACGCGCCCTTGCAGCCCCAGGTGCTGAATCTGGCGTTCCAGGGATGCGCGCTCCGGCCCCTCGCCCGCGATCCTGCAGAGGAAGTAAAATCCCTGGTCGCGGAGAACGCTACAAGCCTGAATGAGGAATGCGTAGTCTTTAACGCGGTGCAGACGTCCGACCGCAAGCAGGCAGAACAGTTCATGCTGGCCGGTGTTGCAAGGGGAATCCGCGGACAAGGGAAGAAGACGATCAACTCCCAGACGTTGCACGATAACCCTGTCTGCCGGTACGGAGGGGTAGTTATTCAGAATATACTGCCGGTTGAAATCGGAAACCGTGAAGCAGAAGCGGCACGCCTGTAACTTCGTGGCGAGGAGATCGGCGCGGTGCAGCAAGTCGGAGCCATGCAGCGTGAAGCTGTATCCAATTCCGAGCAGGCGGGCCGCGACCAACGCCATCCAGGAAGCAAAGTATCCGTGATGACAGTGAATGTGCTGAACCTTAAACGGCCTTAACTCCTCGGCCATTGTCGCCCCGATCAGCGTGTGTCCAAGTGTTCGAATTCGACGGCTTACCGACGCGCCCGGGTCAAGCAGGAGAGGACGCAAAAACTGCCACAAATTCTGGCGGTCGGAGGCGAGTCGTCCGGCAGCGCGCATGAGTTCATCGTCCGTGAGTGGCTGGAAAAATCGTGTTTCTTTCCAGAAAGCGCGTTCGGCAAGGCCCAGCGCATCGGGGGCGACCCGCTTGCCGCTGCAGCAAATTACGTTGATCCCGCGCCGGCGAAGTTCTGTAATCTCATCCATTACATAAGGTTCAACTGGAGAGGGAAATTCATTGGCGATGTATGCGACCGTCGTCATTTGGTACAGCTCCTGGGGCGCGCACAGCATTCCGGCCGAAGTAAAAAGGAGGCCAATAACGAACTGGTACGCCATGTCGACGAAGAATGCATTGAACAGGTAGACGCAAAGAAGCACTGGCCACGCTTCACGCAAGGCGGCAACAGTGCCAGATTCCTGCGGCGGCCCGCGACGAGCGAGGCCAAACAAATTAATGAAGAGGACTACGTAGAGAAGGAAACCCGGTAAGCCGAACTCCACGAGCAAGGCCAGGTAGGTGTTGTGAACATAAAAGGTGCGGAGGTGGTAGCCTTCCATACGCCGGGCGAGTTCAGCGTACATACTACCGGCGGACCACCCTGCTAGAGGTCGTTCCTGGAACATCGTCCATCCCGCGTGGTAAACCGCCATTCGAGCATCGACCGGACCTCGCTCCTCTGTGCGATCCCAGAGAGCACTTTTAAGGGAATGATCGTGCAGGCCGCCTGTCAGCCCAACCAGCAGACCACACACCACCAGCAAAACGCACGCGGTTCGCAAGCGGTGCTGCTTTGATCGGAGCCCCAGCATAACCACAGAAATAGCGAATGAGATCCACACCGCGCGCGTCATGGTGGCCAACACGGCCAGAGGCATCAAGAACCATAGAAGGGAGACGAGGCGCGTGCGCTTGTCCGGAAGAACGGAGGCAAGTATCGCCAGCAGATTCAGAGACACGCCATTGGCCACCGCCTGGAGGAAAGGACCGCGAGCGCGATCGGCGTGAAATCCGAGACTTTCGTCAAGGATGAAGCGCGGAAAGATGAGGGAATGAAAGCCGGTTAGGAAAGCAATTGCCGTGAATATCAAATAGGCAAGCGAAAACAGAACAAAGATTTCAAAATGCTTCCGCTCTTTTTGTCCGCGGAAGACGAGAACCGCGATGTGGAACAAACAAAACGGAACGATGAATTTGCTGGCGATGATGCTCCAGACCTGGGGATCGAATGGTTCTCGAAGTGCCCGCAACGTCGCGAGAATCACCAAGCCAATCATGGGAAAGCTGAGTCCAGCGAAGAATGGAACCTTGTCGCGCAGGACCAAAGTGCGCAGCGCGACAAAGAAAACCAGGGCGCCGAATGCGAAACGGTCCGCGTAATAAGAAAAAATGTCGGGCGGCCGGAACAGAAAGACCGTCATCGCCGCAATGTAGAGCAGCGAGGGATTAATAATCGCGAGTTGCAACGGACGAAAGAGGAGCGCCGCCCCCTGCCAGAGGCGGTTTTCCCGACGTTCCCAGGTTATGGCTGCGCTTCCCATCAGCGAGTCAGGCCCCCTCTGGTGCGAATAGGACACGAATCGTGCTGAACAGAATTCGCATGTCAAGGAGCAGGTCCCAGTTCTCGATGTAGGTGAGATCGAGGTGCATATTGAGCTCGAATGACGAGGAATGTCGCGCTGTAATTTGCCAAAGACCTGTAATCCCCGGCTTAACGTCCAAGCGCCGGTAATGGTGCAACTCGTAATGGTCGACCTCGGCGACCGGGTGCGGACGGGGACCTACCATACTCATATCGCCTCGTAGAACATTCCATAGCTGCGGTAGTTCATCGAGACTGTAGCGGCGAATGAACCGTCCTATGCGGGTGATTCTGGGATCAGCGACGATCTTGAAGATAGGTCCTTCCCGTTGATTTTGGGAGCGAAGCTCATCTTTCATGTCGTCGGCGTTCGTGACCATCGATCGGAACTTGTAGCAGAGGAAGCGGCGGCCTTTGGCGCCGGTCCGTTCCGCCGAATAGAAGATTGGTCCTGGCGAGTCCATGCGGATCAGGAAGGCCACGACGGCCATCACAGGTGCAAGCAAGGCAAGGGCCCCAAGGCTACAAACCACATCCAAGAAACGCTTCATAAACAAAGCGGCGTTGGGCACTCGTTCGCGATGAACCGTAATCACAGGCACGTCTCCGATATGTTCGACTCCGGCCTCAGGCCAGAGTCCTGGCGGTAGATCGGGCACGGCGCGGATGTCGAGGTGATTGCGAAAGGCGATTTCTGTGGCGGCACGAGTCTTTTCAGAATCGCCGGGGATCGCGAGGATGATTTCGTCGACAAATTCGGCGCGCGCCAGCCAGTCCAAATCGGCTATCCGTCCGAGTACTTTCGCAGAAAGCGGCGTATCATCGTCGAGGAAGCCCTGCACAACGAAGCGCTCCAGCGGATCGTTGGAGAGCGATCGAGCAATGGATCGTGCGATGGGACCTCCGCCAACGATCAGGACATTCCGCAATTCCGAGTCACGGTTAGAGTGTTCTCGCGCAAACTGGCGCAACTGCCTGACCAGCAAGAGTGCGCTCAGGCCGACCGAACAAACCGCGGGAACAGAGCGCACGTGCATTACGTCCCGTTCCGCAAAGTAAACGAGAGTGGCGGAAAACAGAACTGCTCTTGCCAGACGTGGAATGAGTTCAACTGCCGGCAAAACGTGAGGTTTCCTGTACGCTCCTTCGCTAAAAGCAAGCAGCGTGACAAGAGCCGCGAACAAAGGTAGATCGCAAAGTTGCAAGCTCCAATTGGGAAAGAGCAGAGTCTGTAGACCGCATCCCGAGATAACAAAGATCGAATCGGCTATAACATCGCAGTAGAGGCTGAATGAATCGCCCATGGGGTGGGGAAAGATAAGTTGCGTCAGAGAGCGGGAGTGAATCGGCTTTCCAGCGTTCTCTTTGGTCACGACTCCGATATCTTTCGATCCGATGCCCGTCGTACTTGCGGAGCGTGAAAATGGGATGGCCGAAACTCCCGGAATCATGCGGGTATACTGCGATGCCGCAACGGACGGTGCATGCGCCAGATGTTCGTGCGTGATCGATTCACCCATAATTCATAAACTCCTGTAGAGTCCTTGAGGAATCGGGAAACTGCGCTCCACCAGAACGGTGCCAAGTAGCGGGACTTTTGCTTTGATAAGGCCGTCTGTAATTTGAGCCGCGACCAAGCGGCGCGTTTTGTTGGCGGTCAGCACCAAAACCAGCCCATCGCAGTTCTGGCCGATCTTCGAGGTAAGCCACGAGGCCGAAGCGCACCGCAAGATTGAGAAATCGAACTCCGCCAGGTACTCGCGAAGGTGTTCGAGGCTTTGTTCTGTCAAGGACGTGAACTCAGCATCGGGCCACCAGCATTGACGGGGCACGATCCAAAGGCGACGTGAGATCAGGAAAGGAGCTTTGGTATGGATTGGATCCGCAACTGCCAGCCATTGTTGCAGCGGAATCCCCTCCGGATTCGCATCGATCAGAGCGATGTCATACCCCTGTGCTGCTAATGCCGTCGCCGTTTCAAGGCATAACGATTCTGTTCTAGTCGATTCGTCCACGGCAGTGAAGCCCACGCTCCTGACTACTCCTGGCTCGCGATTGAAGAAAAGTTGCTGAATCAGGCCGCGGATCTGTTCGTCATGAATCGGATTATTGGAAAAAGTTGGGTTCTCAGCGCAAACCCCTGGGCGAATCGACGGAACGCATTCGTCCAGCTTTGATGGCGTTGTTGTCAAAAGTTCCCTTAAGGGGCTCATCGAACTGCCCTCCGAGGTCGGACAAAATCTCGAGTGCGGAGATCCTTAGATTCGGATGGAGGTAACCACGCAAGCGAAGGCACTTCCAGCAATTTGCATGCTTCATCCGGAGTACGAATGGTCGAATCGAAGTATTCGGCTATGAAGCCTGAGACCACGCTGAACGCCAGCGACAATGCGAAGGCAATTACAAAATAGGTGAGGGCGGAATGCACCGGCAAAACGGGTGCGACCGGGTCCTCGACAATGGCTACGTTGAGAATCCGCTGCTGATCTAGCGCCTCGCCAATGCGCGCTTCTTCGCGCTTATGGAGATAGAGCAGGTAGGAATCTTCGTCCGCTTTCGCGGTACGAATCAGGTCCTGCTGGTCGATCGAGTTTTCCTGCATTTGCTGGGCAACCGTGCGCAATCTCGAGACCTGCGCTGAAGCCTCTGATTGACGGGCTTTCAGGCCTTCCAGCCGTACTTGGGCTTTTTCCAGTTCCATCCGAGCCCACTCATAGTTCGGATCTTTGTCGGTAGTTTCATCTCGGAGCGGCGAAAGTGCTTCCGCGGTAATGGCCGTTCTTGCTTGGTCGATCTGCTGATCGATCTCGAGCACCAACCGATAGGACGGTTCGAACCGCGTAAGGAGTTCGGTCCGCTTTATCTGAAGTTCCAGGAGTCGAGTTTTCAGCTTTTCAAGGAGTTGCTCGTTGTCTCCCCATCGTTTGAGTGTGACCGAACGCGAGGGGAATGTTTTCAATTGCTCGCAGAGTGACGTGATCGTGTGTTCGGTCTCGACTCGTTCCTGATCAATCTGGCGGTAGGCTGCGTCCGCTTCCCCGAGCTTTTGCAGCGTCAGATCGCGCTCCGTCGCGGCGGAGATAACGCCTCGCGCCCGAGTGAAATTCACGAGTTGTGCTTCCGAGTGATGAAGGCGCTTTTCGCTATCCGCGGTTTGACGGTCGAAGAACTCCGTCTGCCCGCGCGGCCGCTGGAGATCGGTGTGCTTCTGGATATAGCGGTTCGAAAGCGCTGACAGGATTCTGGCGGCGCGTTCTGGGTCGGAGTCTTTGTAGGTGACCAGGATAAGGTTGGATTTCTTAATCCCCTCAATATCAAGCCGGTGCTGAACTTTCCGCAGAGTGTCCTCGATTTCGATTGCGCGCTCTGAATCTGTCAGTCCCGCCGGAACTAATTTCGCGGCAATTACAACTTGCTTCAGCAAGTCTTCGTCGCGCAGAAGTTCAACTTCAGAATTCAGCTCTTCCTCGGTGATTTCAGGACGAACAAAATCCATCACGCTGCTGGGCTGGGCAGACACGGCGGGATCGACCCGGCCCCTTCGAAGCAAAACTCTGAAGTGAGACTCGTATCTCGGAGAAAAGAGAATGAAACACATCGATGCCAGCAGCACAATGCCAAAGGTGCTGAGCACCAGACGCGAATGGCGGAACAAGGTGGCCGCGATGTCGCGAGGCGTCGGAGAAACGAGCGTAAAACTTCCCGTTGATCCAGACGTCATGGCTCTATTTGCGCGTGCTCACATTAGGCGGGCTTGGAGGAACTCGCCGGGGTATTGAAGTGCGAGGAGTGAGCGCGGCTCTCCTTTTTCCTAAAACTGCAAGGGGTTCATGTACCAACTCATGGAATTGGTTGGAACAAACTTGCGAATCTTTGTAATCCGGCTTTGCGGAACAAATATGAAGTCTCCGGGCCGGAGGTGCATGTCTTCCCGCAAGTCCCGGGAGTCCAACATCTTCTTCAAATCCAGCAGATGTGCTTCCGCAACATCCACGGATACGCGTCGGAAGAGGACCACTTGAGAATGCCGAGCCTGCTGTGTGAATCCGCCAGCCACCGCGATGGCCTCGTTGACTGTGAGGTCGGCGCGCAGTTCATATTTGCCCGGCTTGGCCACCTCTCCGGACGCAAGAAAGTAAGGTTTTTCGAATTCCTTGAGGGTGACAGTAATTTCGGGTTGGTGCAGAAAGCTGCTGTACGCCTCACATACAGCTCCCTGAAACTGCGGCAGAGTTAGACCCTCGGCGGTGATCGTGCCGGCTCCCTTAAGGAAGACGAAGCCATCGGGTTGCACTGTCAAAGTTTGGTTGAAGTCGGGAGAGAAAGTGAAGGTGATGTCAACGACGTCCGATTTGGAAAGCCGGTAAAGCGGATGGCGTTCCCCTCCGAATGCAGGATCTCCCATGCCACCCGCTTTGCCGGGCTGTGTAGCCGTGCCGCCCACGAAAGGCTCCGTTCCTCTCCGGTCCGGGCTCTGCGAGCTCTCCAAATCTGCGGATTTACCGCAAATCGGAGCAGAGGACCCGGATCCCAAAGCCAGGGACGGAATGCCTTCCTGGGCAAACGTGACCACCGCAAGCTGCAGGCTGAGCAGGCTAGCAGCCACCAAAACGACGCGTTTCCTTATTACATTCATCTCCGTGCTCTCACCGTTGCTCTGAACGGCGAACTATCAGCTCGGGCGTTTGAGCTGTTTGCACGAAAGTATGCTGGGTGGTCGAGAACAACAAGACTTGGAAAGTGCTGTCTACCGAGGTAGAGCGGGCTCTTGGAGCAAGAATGAAGACACGAAACCGCTGATTGACCAGAGCTCTTACGCTTTTCAGGCTGCAATGCTGTGTGGAAGTGCCGGTGCTGCTGACATGAGCGGAAGTACCTTGGAAGGTCTACTTAAGTAGGTGTTGTCTTCCGAATCATCACTAATCCAATGTGACGAAGCCTACAGATGATCCCTAAACTTTCGGGCATCATAGTGCGGTGAAAACGATTCATGCCGACAGAGCATCGAGCGCCGTACCTCCAGCGGAAGTCAAAACGGTACAGGTTCTAGTTGCCGATTCCGGACCTCTTCAATCGCAGTTGCTGACGCGGGCTCTTAAAAGTCGGCGCGAATTTCAGGTTTCAGCAGTCGCCCTCAGCACTTCAGCTCTACAAACTTTCCTTGTGGCCAATCGCGCTGATGTGGCACTGATCGCAGGCGATCACTTGCCGGATTGGGGATTGCTGCGCTGGCTGCACATTACTTATCCCTCTCTGGCGACCGTACTGCTCGCCGAGAGTGATGAACGCGAGTTGGTGATTAATGCCTTGCGGGCAGGCGCAAAGGGGATTTTTCTGTTTGCGCGGGACCCTTTCAAAATGCTCTGCAAGTGTATTCATTGCGTTTCGCGCGGCGAGGTGTGGATCAACAACGGCCAGATGCATCACGTTCTCGACGCATTGTCCGAGGTGCCAGCCCTGCGAGTGGTCAATGTAAATGGCAGGTCGTTGCTGACGCCGCGAGAAGAACAAGTGGTCGCCCTTGTTGCGGATGGCTTAAGCAATCGGGAAGTTGCAGGGGAACTGGGATTGAGCGAACATACCATCAAGAAATATCTTCTTCGTATTTTCGACAAGATCGGGATATCGAGCCGCGTAGAACTAGTTCTCTATGCGATGTCCCACGGCCAGAAAAGCCAAGCTGAATGGATGCCCGGCATCGCGTAGGGTCGTGTGTCGGTGGTCGAGGATACAATAGTTTTATGCAGAATCAGGACGAGACGGCGATGACGACTGCCGACAGAAGTATCGCCCGGCGATGGACGGTAATCGCCTCGGGTCTGCTTCTTCTAGCGCTCGCACTCGTCGTGATTTATACGCGGCCGGCGGCTTTTCTAAGTCCGGTCGCGCTGGTAGTGGTGTCCGCCATTGGACTCGCCGCGCTTCTTCTGCAAGTTCGCTTTCGGCGCGACCTGCCGCTCGTTGAATCTCCTTTTTGGCTGAATGTACTAGGACTGGTATGCGCTGCGTGCTCGCTCGGCGCAGATTACTTGCACATCGAACCCCTGATGTTGGATGTGCTTGCGTTCGGAGCGGTGGTTTGCTTCGGAATTAGCGGAGCGGTGATCTTCCAGGCACTACGGAAGCATGCAGGCGCTGCTGATTTGCCAAAGGCGGACTGAGATAGTCTTGCCTGGTCTTCGTGAGCTCTCACGAGAAAAGTTAGTCGCGATTCTGTTCCTCGTCGCGTTTCCTGCCATATCGGAATGCTAGACCTACTCCCAGCGTCATGACTCCGAGAGGCGGAGCCACCAGGATAACTACGCCGCGGGTGATCGCTCGTTGGCCGTCTTTGGATGTTGCTGCAGCTGTGCTGTAGCACATGGCGCATGCCTGGGAAAAAGCGGGTGCCGTCCATAGTGCGAGCAGCGAGACCAACAAGGCGGCGGGCCTGAGGAAGTCCTTAAGCCTGCTACATGCTCTTGCATTCGTCGAGAGTGCATTTCATCGAACTTCTCATCAACTGTCTCAATGGACTCCTAGATAGAGAATCCGAAACGCGTCAGGAAAGAAGACCATCATCATCGCCAGGCAAAAGACCAGCGAAGTCATGGTCAGCCATTTCATGCGCGAAACTTCGTACTTCATGTGCATGAAATAGCCGATGATCAGGGCAGCCTTGACGATCGACAGGCACATCAGGATCGAGAGCATGCGCTTCGGTTCCATGTTCTGATACCCGAGATAAACCTCGATCGCAGTGAGCACTAGAAGCACTCCCCACACCACAAAGAATGGAGTGTGCGAGTGGTGTGTGTGCTGCTGACGTACGCGTTCTTCAATTGCTAACTGAGAAGCGTCTTCCATATCCCACAGTTCTCCTAAATGATCTTGGTGGACATGAGGTAGACCAGGGGGAAGATGAACATCCACACGAGGTCGACAAAGTGCCAATAGAGGCCGGCGACTTCAACGTCGGCCGCGTCATAAACCTTGGGTTTGAGCCACAAAATCAGGCTGCAGACGAGCGCGGCAACGAGTAGCACGTGGGCCGCATAGTGAAATGGACTGTACGACGGAGTGCCAAGCCATGCGGCCAGCCAGCACACAAAAAGAATCGGGATGAACTTCTTCCGCAACGCGATGATGCCGAGATAGACCACTCCCAGCGTGACGTGCAACATGTGCATGCCGGTCAGGGTAAAAAAAGTGGCGGCAAACTGCGGAACTGTTTTCGAAACACTCGCGTATTCGGAGGCCGTTTCCTGGCCGGGGACAGCCGGAAAGATGGGCAGCGACAGCCCTTCGGCGATAAGGTGAGTCCATTCCCTTCCATGGAGAATAATGAACCCGATACCGCAGGCCATGGTGGCGAGCAACCAGAGACGGCGCTCACTGTCTTTCCCGCGAGCCGCAGCACTGACGGCGAGGACCATGGTGAGCGAACTGGTCAGCAGGAATGCCGTCATGATGGTAGCGTTGACGATGCTGCTGGAGTGGAATGGCGTCGGCCAGTTTGGGATGGAGATGCGCCCGTAACTATAGGCATAGAGCAATGCACCGAAGGTCAAAGAGTCGGAGAGCAGGAACAGCCACATCCCGATCTTCTTTGAATACGTGCCAAAAAGTGACGGCTCGTAGACATCTGGCACCGTGGTGGCCAATACAGCATCCGCCATGCGTTCAGTCTCCTTAATTCTGGCTAGTGCGCGTACTCGAGCAAAGCCAGGATGTAAATCCAAAGCAACGCCATGAAATGCCAGTACCAGGCAGTGACGTCGACAACGATGCGCCGCGATTCCACCGGCCGGTGCAACACCACCATAGATCCGGCAATCAATAGGGCAAGAACTCCACCCAGCAAGTGCACCGCATGTCCGCCCGTCAGCAGATAAACAAAAGAGCTGCTTGGTCCGGTGGCGACGAAAAAGCCACGCGACGCCAAGTCTCTCCAAGCCAGCCATTGTCCGGCAAGGAAGCCAAATCCAAGCACGATTGTCGAGCCGAGCCACGGGAATTCTTTTTCCGTGCCAACCGAGACTCCAGGAATGGATTGGAGTGGTTCGAGGGCAACTCTTCGAGCGAACTGGCGCCGAGCAAACTCGATTGTCACGCTGCTCGCAACCAGCACGATGGTGTTGATCAGAAACAAAAGGTTCGGCAGCGGAACCGGGATCCAGTCATGCACGACTGTGTTGGTGCCGGGGTCGAGAGTCGGCAAGCCCTTGCGCACGATGTAGGCGCTAGTGAATGAGACAAACAGCATCAAGACCGGCGTCAGAGCGATGGCCAGCCCAAGCCGAGCGCGACGTAGACGTGCGCCATAGTCCGGTAATCCAGGATCGGGACGGCCATCGTCTCCGCCGCCCGTGATGGGGGGAAGATTGCCGCGATCACCGCGGGAGGTTACGGGACGACGCGCCGGAACTGTTGGAGTAAAGGTGGCCATGACTTCTAGATGTCTAGTGCGCCGTTACCGTTGCCGGATCTGTTTGCATCGTGTAATCACGCGGCGCTCCGGGCACGCTGTACTCGTATGGACCGTTATGTACGACTGGAGTATGACCGCCGAAATTGTCGTGAGGGGGCGGAGTCGCGGTAGTCCATTCCAGAGTGGTCGCTTCCCAGGGATTATCCGTTGCCTTCTTTCCGATGCGCAGGCTCCAGATGAAGTTGAAGAGGAAAATCAACTGTCCCGCGATCGTAATCATCGCCGCGTAGGTGATGAACTTCTGCAGAGGCAGCAACGGTTTGAGATATGCGAGTTCGGTGCCTTGCGAATAGCGACGCGGATGGCCCGCCATGCCGAGATAGTGCATCGGCATGAAAATTGCGTACGTTCCGATAAACGAGAACCAGAAGTGCCACCGCGCCATGCCCTCGTTCATCATCCGGCCGAACATCTTCGGGAACCAGTAATATGTTGCGCCGAAGATCCCGAAGATGGCCGCCACTCCCATGATCAGGTGGAAGTGAGCCGGCACGAAGTAGGTGTCATGCAGCTGGATGTCGAGTACAGGCTGGGCCAGGAACGGTCCACTCAGTCCACCGGAAACGAAAAGAGAGACGAAACCGATGGCGAACAGCATTGGTGAGGAGAAACGGATGCGGGCACCCCATAACGTTCCCAGCCAATTAAATGTCTTGATGGCCGAAGGCACACCAATCGCCATGGTCATGATCGAGAACGCGAAGGCCGTGTAAGGACTCATGCCGCTCATGAACATGTGATGGCCCCACACCATGAAGCCGAGAAGGCCAATGGAGAGCATGGCGTACACCATCGCCTTGTATCCGAAAATTGGTTTGCGCGCGAAGGTCGACAGGAGTTGAGAGGCGACGCCCATGCCCGGGAGGATCGCGATGTAGACCTCTGGGTGACCAAAGAACCAGAACAGATGCTGCCAGAGCAGGGGCGAACCGCCTTTATGTCCGGTGAGTACGCCATTGATCGTTCCGATCGGCAAGAAGAAGCTGGTGCCAAGATTGCGGTCCATCAGCAAGAGAACGCCTGCCGACAGCAGAACACCGAATGCCAACAATCCGAGAATGGCGGTAATGAACCACGACCAGCAAGTCAGAGGCATGCGCATCAGGGTCATACCTTTGGCACGCATATCGAGGGTCGTAGTAATGAAATTGAGAGCGCCCATCAGCGAAGCGATGCAGAAGATCGCGATACTCGTGATCCAAAGGTCGGCGCCCAGACCTTCACCCGGACCCGAAGATTGAAGCGCGCTCAGCGGAGCATAGCCGGTCCAGCCGTGCAGTGGCGCGCCACCAACCACAAAGAATGCGGCCAACATCACCATGTAGGCAACGAACGTCGTCCAGAACGAAAGCATGTTCAGGACAGGGAACGCCATATCGGGCGCGCCGATTTGTATGGGCAGAAAATAATTGCCGAAGCCGCCCTGTGGCGCTGTGGTCAATACGAAGAACACCATGATAGTGCCGTGCATCGTGAGCAGCGCCAGATAGGTTTCTGGCTTGATCTCACCAATCAGAGGCAGAGAAACGCCGGGCCAGACGAGGTGAATACGCATCAGCAGCGAGAGGAACATGCCGACGAAAACCGCACTCAGCGCCAGAAAGTAATACTGGATGCCGATGACTTTATGGTCGAGACTGAAGATATATTTCCGGATGAAGCCCTGAGGGGCCGCGTGTTGATGGGATTCGTTAGCAACCATTATTGTTTCTCCGCCTCATGAGCTGCCATCCACTGATCAAATTCACTCTGGCTGACCACTTTCAGGATCCCGTGCATCTTGTAATGGCCGAGCCCGCACAGTTCCGCACAAGCGATCTCGTAGCTACCGGTCTCCGTCGGCGTGAAATGCATGTGGATCGCCAGGCCGGGTACGGCGTCTTGTTTGAAGCGCATCTGAGGGACAAAGAAACTGTGAATCACATCATGTGCGCGCAGGATAACTTCCACCTCGCGTCCCACGGGAACTTCCATGATGCCGGTGACTACGTCATCTTTTGACGCAGCATCTTTCGGGTCGAGACCGAGAGCAGCTTCGCCACCTGAGGATGGATCTTCCAACTCAGGCTTGGTAACGCCAAATTTTCCATCTGGACCCGGATAGCGGAAGTACCAGGCGAATTGCATGCCCGTGACTTCAACGCGAGTCGCATCCGCGACGGCCGGACGAAATCGTTCTGAAGCCCAGATCGGGCTGCCAATCAGGTTCAAACCTACGAACAAGATAATGGTGAGTGTGGTCCAAATGATTTCGAGCTTAGTGTTGCCGTGGGAATAGCCTGCGGGCTTATTGGAAGCCTCGTTGCGATATTTCCAGACAAGGAATCCGAGCGCCATCTGTGCGGCGACGAATACAACGCCCATGATCACAAAGGTGACCGCGAACTGATGATCGATGCCTGCAGCTGCGGCAGAGGCGCCGTGCGGAAGCCACCATGTTTTCGCGATGAAAAAGTAGGTACTAGCTAAGGTGATCAGCCAAATAACACAGAGAAGAATCAGGCCCATGTACCAAGACCCCCTAACGCCTGTTTATGTAAATCGGCTATCCCCGAATTGCGCGAGCACGTTGAACCGATGCGACGGCCCGTAATGCGGCGAAGTGTATCACAGCTCGAAGCGGTTTGTGCAAGCCACTTCCGCGAGGATTATTCCTGACAGACGATCATGTTAATTTTCTCAACGCCCGAAGATTGTCACGAGAGATTGATTGACGAACGCGCCAGTTTTTATGTAACATCGCGGGCACTCGGCAGGGGTCTGGGGAATGTTGGGGATCTCGAAACGTGTTGGTGTAGTACTTTTCCAACTCGGTGGACCGGATTCGCTCGCCGCGGTCGAACCCTTCCTTTATAACCTCTTCTGCGATCCCGACATCATTGACTTTCCGTTTTCGCGCATTGGACGACGTCCGCTGGCGAAATTAATCTCCACCACGCGCGCGAAAAAAGCCGCGCAGCATTATGCAGCGATTGGCGGCGGCTCTCCCATTCGCAAGTTCACGGAACGGCAAGCGTTAGCGCTCGAAGCACAGTTAGAGCGTGATGGCATTGATGCCCGCTGCGTCGTCGCGATGCGCTATTGGCATCCGTTTACCACCGCAGCGATTGCTGAACTGCGTGACGCTGAAGTGGACGAGGTCGTGTTGTTGCCTCTTTACCCGCAATACTCGAGTACCACTACTGGCAGCAGCCTGAATGAGTGGAAGAGGCATTGGACAGACACGATTCCGACTTCTTGCGTTACAACTTTCTATCGCAACCCGTTCTATCTGGCCGCGTTGGTCGAAAAAATAAATAATGCGCTGGCGGATTTTCCTGATCCTCAAGGAGTTGAGCTGGTATTCAGCGCGCACAGCGTTCCGGTATCGGTGATTGAAAAAGGCGACCCCTACCAGCGACAGATAGAGGAAACGGTTGCCCTCGTGATGCAGCAAGGAGCGTGGCAGAATGCCCATCGTCTCTGCTTTCAGAGTAAAGTAGGCGCTAGCCGCTGGTTGCAGCCATCATTGCACACGACGTTGCGAACCTTAGCGGCAGAGCACATCCGCGAAATTTGCGTTATCCCCATTTCGTTTGTCTCGGATCACGTCGAGACTTTGGGAGAGATTGATCACTGCGCCAGAGAAGAGGCGAGACAGCTTGGGATCGAACGCTTCGTGATGACGCAGGGTCTCAATGACTCGCCAACATTTATCAAAGCACTGGCGGCATCGGTGCTGGCGGTAATCGGTGAGTCGAGCGTTAAAGCGAAAGAAAAAGAAGAAGACCAGAACCAAAGGGGACGGGCGGCGCTTTCTATGGCCGCAGACTGAATTAGGACAAGAAATTTCAGGAGGAGAGCATGGCAGACAACCCGGACGTGGCCAAGACGCCCCCGGCGAAACCGAGTGCAGCCACTCCCTACGTTGGCTCGACTGCAGTGGGAACCTCCAAGGCCGCTGCTTCCGCAGGCGTCGCAGCCGTCGGCCCGGAAGACAACACCGTCAACCAGCAAAGGCGCAGGTTGGCATGGGTTTCGGTAACCGCATTCCTCGCAGCATGGTTCCTGGCTTTCTTCCGGTTCTTCCTCCCGCGCACTCTTTTTGAACCCTCCACTGTTTTCAAAATCGGCTATCCCTCTGATTACGGGTTAGGTGTGGACACGAAGTGGCAGCAGAAGTACCGCATCTGGGTGGACAGACGGCCGGATCGCCTTTTCGTCATTTACGCGCGCTGCACGCATCTGGGATGCACTCCCGACTGGAAGGCCAGCGAAAACAAGTTCAAGTGTCCGTGTCACGGCAGTGGCTATGACGATGAAGGCGTCAACTTTGAAGGGCCCGCTCCGCGCCCGATGGATCGCGCATTCGTACAACTCGCGCCTGACGGTCAAATTATTGTGGATACATCGCGGCTGTACCAGTGGCCCAAAGGTCAGCCGAGCAAGTTCAACGATCCAGGATCTTACTTGCCCGTGTGAGTATGAGCACAACTTGAAATCGGAGCCGCATGGCGATCACTACGCCAGCATGCGGCCACAGAGAAGAGAAGACAATGCCTGAAGAGAACAACCCGAACGAAAAGAACGGCAAGTCAACCGGCATCATCGAGCGGGTGGCCAATGAGGTCAAAGCGGATGTGCAATCGCTAAAGACCGATATACCGGCCAAGGCGAAGGAACAGGTCGACCTTCTCAAGGACCCCACCAAGACTCAGGTTTTCACTTCCATCTTCCGGCACAAGCACGATGACACGCCACGTAATCGCGCTCTGGGCGTGCTTTCCAACGTCTTCCTGCATCTTCATCCCGCAAAGATCAATCGTGACGCGGTGCGCTACAGCTACACCTGGGGAATGGGCGGCATCACATTTTACTTGTTCATTGTGTTGACGTTCACCGGAACACTGCTGATGTTCTATTACCATCCGACGAAAGTGCAAGCGTTTCGCGACGTGCTCTATCTCGAACACGACGTGCCATTCGGCAAACTGTTGCGCAACATGCACCGCTGGGCTGCGCACTTGATGGTGATCGCTGTTTGGCTGCACATGTTTCGCGTATTTCTGACCGGGTCCTACAAGAAGCCGCGCGAGTTCAACTGGAATATTGGAGTGCTTCTGCTTGTATTCACGTTGCTGCTTTCGTTTACGGGCTACCTTCTGCCTGACGATCAACTTGGTTTCTGGGCCGTCACGGTCGGCACGAACATGGCGCGAGCGACGCCAGGGTTAGGACACGAAGGTCCATTTGGTCCTCAACTCGGCATGACTCCCTATAACGATGTGCGTTTCGGATTGCTCGGCGGATCAATTGTGGACGCGAACGCGCTCCTGCGTTCCTACATCTGGCATTGCATCGGCATCCCGATCGTCGCCTCGGTGTTGATGATCGTGCACTTCTGGCGCGTGCGGAAAGACGGTGGCATTTCGGGTCCAGCCGCAGTCGTGCTCGAATCGGAAGTGAAGGAGGCGCGTAAATAGTATGGACTGGAGACAATTGTGGGACATCGCCTCCGCGCCCGACAACGTGCCGATCGTTGGTCTGATTCCCCTGCTCGGCTTCTACATTTATCTCGCGTGGAAACAGGCGCACGCGAATGATCAACTGATTACGCAACTGGAAGGCGACGCTGCGCTCTCCAAGACTCACCATCGCAAGACCTGGCCGTTCCAGCCGGGCTGGCAGAAAGAAATTCACGTTTGGCCATTTTTGCTGCGGGTGGAATTTCTAGCCGCCATCATTGTCACCATCATTCTGATGGTGTGGTCGATCACGCTCAATGCGCCACTGGAAGAGCCGGCAAATCCGAACCTGACCATGAATCCGGCGAAGGCGCCCTGGTACTTCCTGGGCCTGCAGGAAATGCTGGTGTACTTCGACCCGTGGATTGCGGGCGTCGTGATGCCGACGCTGATCATCATCGGATTGATGATCATTCCCTATATAGACACGAATCCGCTGGGCAGCGGCTACTACACGTGGAAGCAGCGTAAGTTCGCGATCGGCACGTTCCTGTTCGGATTCATCGTGCTTTGGGTTGCGATGATCATTATCGGAACCTTCATTCGCGGTCCAGGATGGCAGTGGTTCTGGCCGGGGCAGACTTGGGATCACAACCGCCTGATCTATGAAGTGAATCGCGATCTGCCTGATCTCTTTGGAATTACTTCCAATTGGATCAAGGGAATATTTGGGCTGGTGGTGGTTGGTGGATTCTATGCCGTCGGGGGGCTCGTTCTTCACGGCTTTTTCCGCCGCAATAATCCGAAGGATTACAAGCGCATGAGCCTGTTGCAATACTCGCTCATGATGTTTTTCGTGCTGACCATGTTTGCGTTGCCGATCAAGATGATGCTTCGGCTTTTATTTCATATTAAGTATGTGTGGATCACGCCTTGGTTCAACGTCTAGATGAACCGGTAGGCGCGTAGCGTTGAGGAGGAAGTGGTGCCCGAAAAGCCCGTCCCCGAAAATGATCCGCTAGTCCAGAAGTCGCTCGCGACCTGGTACGTGGTATGCATGGTCCTGCTCATGGCGTCTCTGTTGTGGGCGTTTTGGGATGAGGCATTCGGACAGCGTCCCTGGAAGGCTTACCAGCACGAATGGGTCGAACGCTACTCCGCGTTTCTCAAGACGGCCCGGTCCACCTCCGCTCAATCCGAAAAAGAAGTTGAGAGCAACGGCGACTACCTGAAACTGAAGCAGGATTACGAGCAGGCGAACCAGCAGGCGACGCCTCGGATGAAGGAGATTAACGATCAACTGCGCTCGCTAAGCGCGAAGATCATGGCGGTTCAGAATGTATTCACGGATCGTCGCGCCTACGTCAATGCGTTGACCTACGACATCGAGACCACTCCGAGCCAGTCTTCGAAACAGAGCAAGCTGAAAGACTTGGACAAGTACAAACAGCAAACCGCTGTCGTCGAATATCCGGATGGCACCAAGGCAAAGTACACCTTTCCACAACTTGAAGAGACCTACAATGATCTGAAATCTCAACGCAGCGCGCTCAGCGCCGAGTTGGGAGATTTGATCAAGCCAGTTAGCGAGCGTAAGGCGAAACTCGATGCTTACATCTCGGAGCACATGGTGAATCTGACGCCGGCCCAGATTCGCGGACTCCAAGACAAGACTGAGGCATGGGATCCGGTGATCATGCAGATCAACGTGGCCGATGCGAACATTGTCGATCGCTGTGAATCCTGCCACATGGGTATCCGCGAGCCCGTGAAGTTGACGGCGGCATCGATGACGCCGAAGGGCGGCAAGCCCGATGACTATGCACGAGCCTTTACCAGTCATCCTGAACCTCAATTATTGAAGATCCACGATCCCGACAAGTACGGCTGCTCTCCTTGTCATCAGGGAAATGGCAGAGCGACCACCAGCGTTGAAAAGGCGCACGGCAACTATGAGCATTGGCTCTGGCCGATGTTTCCAAAGCCAAACGTCGAAGCCGGCTGCCAGACATGCCACGCTGCTGACATGGTGCTTGTCAGCGGCGACGTGGGCTGGACTCTGACTGAAGGCAAGGATCTTTTCCGGCAGCGCGGCTGCATAGGTTGCCATCGCTATGAGGGCTATGACAAAGAGCCCGAAGATATCAACTCCGTCGCGCAACAGATCAAGCAGATGGAGACGGAGAAGAAAGAAAACCTGAAGCAGTCTGCATACCTGATGAAGCAGGCCGATTCCGCGGAGACGAACCAGGAAGCGAATCGTCTGAACGATCAGGCAGTCGCGCTCAAGGTTGCGAACAGCAAACTGGATTTGCGGATCGTGCAACTTGATCGCACGACCAAGAGCCTTTTGCAGGACGTCAAGAAAGTTGGGCCGAACCTGAAGGACGTCCGGCTGAAGCTCAACAAGAATTGGATTCCGGTGTGGCTGAAGAAGCCGACGGATTTTCGACCGACCACGCGCATGCCGAATTTCCGGCTGAGCGACGACCAGATCAAGGCCGTCTCAGCCTATCTGTGGCAATCCGGGCTGCCGGACGAACCCGTCAAACAACAGCCTGGAAATTCCGGGCACGGCAAGGAACTTTTCGAGACCCGTGGCTGCCTCGGCTGTCATTCCGTCGAGGAGGGCGATCAGATGATTGGCGGAACATTTGCCGCCAACCTGACTCGTGAAGGCGAGAAAGCGAATTACGACTACCTCGTCCGTTGGGTACATAATGCGCGGCAGCGCACGCGTCCTTATTGCCTGTACGAGAAAAAAGATATTGGTCCCGAAGACTACGCGAAAAAGGGCCTGCCTTTTGTTTTCGATCTGCAGCACAGCAAGTGTCCAAACGATGGGCATGAACTGCAGGTCCAGAACATGACCGTGATGCCCAGCCTACGGCTCTCCGATGAAGATGCGAGAGACGTCGCGTCCTACCTGGTCACGCTCAAGAAGAAAGAGCCGAGTTCTTATGCCGACGCCGCCTTCATGGATGATCCTAAGCTTAAAGATGAAGGCAAGAAGTGGATTCGTCATTTCGGCTGTGCTGGATGCCATGAAATTTCTGGGCTTGAAGATGAAGGCAGAATCGGCACTGAACTGACGTTTGAAGGCAGCAAGCCGATCGAACGCCTGGATTTCGCGCTTCTGACGGAAGTTGCCGAACGTGGAAGCGGCGAACCAATCACTGATCCGGAAGATCGTGCGCGGCTTCCCGAGGGGCCGGCAAAAGGACCGTGGTATTCGCATTTAGGATTCTTCGAGCACAAGCTCGCGGAACCGAACGTTTGGGATCAGGGAAAGATCAAGTCCGAGACGGAAAAGCTCCGCATGCCGAACGTGCATCTGCAACCGGAGCAAATCCGCGCTCTGACCACGTTCCTGATGGGTAGCCAGGAGAGCGGGCTCCCTGCTTCGTACCAGTACCGCCCTCTCGATTACCGTCGCGACATTCAGGAAGGCTGGTGGGTGGTTAAGAAGTACAACTGCATGGGATGTCATCAATTTATCCCTGGGCAGCAAACAGCATTGATGGGGATGAAGCATTACCAGGATGCGCAGGAACAACTGCCGCCGAAGCTTCTTACCGAAGGCGCTCGCGTCGATCCGCAGTGGTTGCTGCGCTTCCTCTCGAATCCTTCGCTGAGCGAGACGGATACGAACCGCAACGGCGTCCGCTCGTATCTGCAGGTGCGAATGCCGACGTTCAGCTTCTCAGAAAACGAACTTGGGAAACTCGTTCGTTTCTTTGAGGCGCTGTCGCGGCAACCGTTCCCCTACATTCCTGAGTCGGACACAACTTTAACGGCGAAGGAAACGGACATGGCGCGCAGCCTGTTTTCAAGTACCGCAGCACCTTGTTTAAAGTGCCATGCGACCGGCGACCCGGCGCACGATAAGAATGCGACGGCACCCAATTTCCTTTTGGCGCGCGGGCGCCTGAAGCCCGACTGGATGGAACGCTGGATTATCGACCCGCAAGCCATTGCTCCGGGCACTTCGATGCCTTCGGGGCTGTTCAAGCGCGAGGGCGATCACTGGGTATTTTCGGGTCCGACTCCACCCTCGTTTCAGGGCTACGACAAAGACCAAACACGTCTGCTGGTGGATTACATTTTGCAGCTCACTCCAGAAGAGCAGAAGCGCGTCGCCAGCGCGATGGGGCGCAAGCAGGCAAGCAACGGAAGCTCTCCAGCGAAGCAGTCGGGTACGAACAGCAAGAAGAATGTTCCGCTCAGCCGCGAGTCAGTACAGCACGGAGGCGGGCAGTAGGCATAGAATGTGGCTGAAATCTCATTCCAAATTGACGAAAGGTGCATGAAATCATGAACCGGAAAATATGGGTAGTGTTTCTGGCCCTGTTAGCGATTACATCTCTGGGTCTTGTTTTATTGACGGGATGCAGCAAGAAGTCGAACGAAGAATCCTCTGCCGCTCCGAGTACTACTGCTGCGCCCGCTCCGGCGGCAACTCCGATTGACCCGGCGACTGCAGCCAGCGTCAGCGGAACCGTCAGTTTTGCGGGCACAGCTCCCAAGCAGGCCAAGATCGATATGAGCCAGGATCCCGCCTGCAAGGGCATGAACATGGCGGAAACGGTGGTGGATGATGGCGGCAAGCTCGCCAACGTATTCGTCTATGTGAAAGATGGCTTGGGCAATCGGACATTCGACGTTCCGAGCGCTCCCGTTACGATCGACCAAAGTGGCTGCAAATATCATCCTCACGTTCTCGGTGTGATGGCGGGACAGACGATCAAGATTGTCAATAGCGATCCGACCACGCACAATATTCACCCAACTCCATCGGACAATCGCGAGTGGAACGAATCACAGCCTCCACAGGCGCCCGCGTTGGAAAAGAATTTCGCGCGCGAAGAGATCATGCTGCCTGTGAAGTGCAACCAGCATCCCTGGATGAAGATGTACGTCAATGTGGTCAAGAGCCCGTTCTTCGCAGTCACGGGGCCGGATGGAAAGTTCGAAATTAAGGGACTTCCGCCGGGCGATTACACGATTGCGTTTGTGCAGGAGAAACTTGGAACGCAAGTGCAGAAGGTGACGCTCGCCGCGAAAGACAGCAAGACGGTAGACGCATCGTTCAAGTCGGAATAGGCAGACACAGCGCAGCTTTGGGCGTGAGGAGGGTGGTTGCTGACGATGATGCTGATGATTTCGCTTGTCCTGGCCATAGTGCCGCTTTTTGGCATTGCCTGGACAATTGTGACTGGCACGATTCGTACAGTGGATGGCTTGTTCATGAGCCTGATTCTGCTGACGCTCTCCGGCGTCTTTTTTCTGAACGCTTATTGGGAGTTGCGCGACAAGGGCGCGCTTGCTTTTCTTCACAAGAAGAAGGCGGCGGTGCAGGCGGCAACTCCTAAACCGGCTGTGAAGGTCGCTTCCGAAGTTAAAGAAACGAAGCCGAAAGAAGTAGAGAGTTAGACCGGCGACAAAAACAGCAAACTGCATATCCCTCGCTTCGCTCGGGATGACAATGTTGTAACGAATGGCCACCCAACCAATCCCGATCATGACGGCGGATGATCCTCTCGACACGACCCCTGCTCCTGCGCCCGCTAAGGCGCGTCCTCGGATGTCGACTCGCAACCGGTTGCTATTCTTCCTGACGGCTTGGTTGCTGGTGCTGATGCCGTTTCTGTTCTGGTGGAGCACGTGGTTTGGACGCGCTCTCAAGGACAAAGAGATGCGGGAGTATCTGAACGACAACGCGCATCCGAGGCACATCCAGCACGCGATCGTGCAACTCGGACAGCGCATGAGCCGTCACGACGCGACTGCGACGCAATGGTATGGCGATCTCGTGCGGCTTTCGTCGAACACACGCGAAGAAGTGCGCAGCACCGATGCGTGGGTGATGGGCCAGGATACGGCCGGCCCCGGCTTTCACGAAGCGCTCTTGAAAATGCTCAACGATCCTTCGATGGTAGTTCGCGGAAATGCAGCATTATCCCTTGTGCGTTTCGGCGACAGTTCTGGAAGAGCGCAGATCGTTTCTCTGTTACAGCCTGTCGTGATCGCTGCTGCTGAGGCTGGCCAAGTCGTCGACACGGCGGGCGTTGGCACCGCGGTGCATGAGGGCGGCCTGATTGCAAAAGTGAAGAGTGAAGATGGCCAGCAGATTCATGAGCTGCGTTCTCCGATCACCGGACGCGTCAGAATCCTTTCTGCGCCAACCGGAGCCCGCGTGAAGCCGGGAGGAATCGTTGCGACGGTTGATCCCGGAGAAGAGCAAGTTTGGGAAGCGCTGCGTGCCCTATATCTGATCGGACAAGTGGATGATCTCCCCGCGATCCGTCCCTACCAGAGAGAATTGCCCGAAGTTCCCGAGCGGCTCCGGCAACAAGCTCTTGATACGGAGCGCGCGATTCAGAAGAGAGCGAATCAGTAAGGCCTGCCCCCACAATCGCCTTGGCTGCTTTTGGTGACGGCGTGGAGACATCCGCGTTTTAGCCTGCCAGAATATGCGGCACAAATTGGCTGTAATTGCCCGTAATAGGAGAGTCTGCCTCCCGGATGCCAATGCCGCAGGCGCCCGCGTCCGCAACCAGCCAGGAACCGACAACCGCCGTCCTTGAGCCGAATTGCGTTGCGTTGGTCAGCGCCTGATAGACGAAACCGTTGTCGGCATAGCGTCCTTCGGTTTCCATTTGGAGAATGCCGCTTTTATAGATGCCGACGTTCGCGCCCTCGCGGCCGAGCTTCGGTTTCTTCACATATTCGAGCATTCCGTGAGGTTCATCCAGATAAGCGGGCAAAAGATATTGATGGTCGGGATACATTTCCCAAAGAATCGCCAATAGGGCTTTGTTCGAGAAAAGCATCTTCCAGATCGGCTCAATCCAGATAGGAACCGGGTAGGATTGCATCACGTTCTTCCAGAACGGCTCCTTGACCATCATCTCCCACGGGTAAAGTTTGAAGACAGTCTCTACTCTTTCGCCGTCCAGTCCGGAAAACTGCTGCTTGCGGATGTCCCAGCCAAGCTGGTCAATCAGCAGTCCGCGCGTCTCGATTCCCGCATCTTCAGCCGTCTGCCGTAGGTAGCAGGTTGTCATCGTGTCCTCTTCGAGGTCACAGTGCGCGAAGAAGACTGGCTGTTTCATGTAGGGCTTGATGTCCTTCCATTTCCAAATGAGCTTGTCGTGGATGGAATTGAACTGGGCGGTTCCTCGAGGGAATTTATCCTTCATCCAAAACCACTGGATGACCGCGGCTTCGATCAGAGCGGTTGGCGTGTCGGCATTGTATTCCAGGAGTTTCGGCGGACCAGATCCGCTATAGGCCAGATCCATGCGTCCATAAAGCGCCGGGGGCTCAGCCGTCCATGTCTTGCGGATCAGTTCGGTGGCATCGCCGGGAATCCCAAACTCCCCATAACGCGCGTTGTCGATGACGAACTGCCCGGCGGCCAGACACATATTCTGGAGTTCGTTGGTGGCGTCTTCCAGGCTCTTGGCTTCCGCTTTGGAGAGCTCGTAGTAAGCGGATTCGTTCCAGTAGTCGCGTCCGTCGGGAAGGCGATTGTAGGTGAGTCCCTGCTTGGTAACGGTCGAGAGCCAGTTATCGCGTGGAGTGCTGACGACTCGCCGCATCAGCTTCCTACCCCGCTGGAGAAACCCTGTCCAAAGCCACCACGCACAATCGCGCTGCCTTCGGGAGAACTGACGCGATAGGACGGCAAGCCAACTGCTGGTTCGAAAGATCCTTCGCCGGCCTGCTCCCCGATGCCGTAACCACGCCCGCCCCAGTACCAACGATAGTAAGGATAGACTCCGTAGTGAGATGAGACCTGTTGATGGTCGCAATAGTCATCGCCGACAACTCGGCCGGTTTGGTCGACGCAACGCTGCACCTGGCCTTTGGGCTTGTTCTCGCAGGACATGCTCAACATCGCCGCAACGGTCAGAAGGGAAAGAGAGATTTTTCTGGTCATTGGGGTGGAGCTAGTACGTCATTGGGCCGACTTCTTTTTCGACTTCGGCAATGTCGACCATCACGATGGCGTCCCATGGGCAGCCATCGAGAAAAGCGCCTTCAGGGCCCTTACTGACGCATTTCTTGCAGCCGATACAGAGGATTGGATCGACTTCGATGCGACCGAATGGCGGATGATCCGGATCCTCGACCCAGAACATGCAATCTTCGACGGGGCAGTATTCCACACAGGCGGGAGACCCTGCGCAGCCAGTGCAGCACTCGGTAATCACAGCTAACTCTTTTGGTTTCTTCTTGCGAGCGGTCGTCAGCCCCTTCGAACGCGGCTCCATCTTGAGTTCGTCAGGGACCATTCCCGGCGCTTTCGCGACATCCGACCCCGTTGCCATTGCCGTGGATTATATCCCGACAAGCGGGCTTTGCAATGGATTTATCAGGGGTGGCACGCTTTGAGAACGAGGACCAGCATCCCTGCGGGACTTGCCGATTCCCCTTCTAGAGTTGACTCCGCCCGGGCGAGGCGCCCGTGCCTCCGTCCTTAGGTCCAAAGGCGGGTGGCATAGTCTGCCATGCTCAGGGCCAGCAGAATGAACAGGAAGAAGATCGCGCTCACGATGACCAGTCCGGTGAGTTTTTCGTGCGTGTATTTTACGTGCATGAAGAACAGCACGACGAGGATCGCCTTGAAAGTGGCGATGCACAGCGCGACGATCGTGTTGAAGGGACCCATATCCACGAAAGCGGCTCCAACGGTGAGTCCCGTGAAAACAAGAAGGGTCAGCCAAATCGCAACGGATGAACCGAGCGAAGAGATATGTTCCGCGTGCGTGTCGTCGTGCTTTGAGGAGTGCTGGGCAAGACTTTTTCATTCATGGTGTGTCACCGATGTCGGTCGATCAAATAGAGCAATGGAAAAAGATAGATCCAGACGATATCGACAAAGTGCCAATACAAGCCTGCATTTTCAATGGGCGTGAAATAATTGGCGCGAATATTTGCCGCGCCAGGCCAAGAAGGCGAGCGTACCGAAATATTCCGATACCAATGATCATGTGCAGCGCGTGCATGCCGGTCATGGCGAAATAGAGCGAGAAATACATTTCCGCATGGTGCGAGTTCACGGCGAGATCCGGATGGCTTGGCACGGTTCCGATGAAGGCAAATGAGGACCCGGGAACGTGGTGCTTCTCGAACTTTTCGGCATACTCGATGCCTTTGATTCCCAGGAAAGCGACGCCTAGAACGATCGTGAGCAGGAGCCATCCGACGAGCGCTTTGCGCTTACCGAGTTGCGCGGCGCGAACGGCCAGTACGACCGTGAGGCTGGAGCAGATCAGAACGGCGGTATTGATGGCGCCCCACTTGATATCGAGGGTCTGGCTCGCGGCGCCGAAATCCCCAAAGTATTTGTAGCGATAGATGAGATAAGCGCAGAACATGCCGCCGAAAAACATGACTTCCTGGGCGAGGAAGAGCCACATGCCCAGGCTGGCGGCATTCTTCTGCTGCTCCTTCGGTCGCGAAGTGATGAAGAAGAGCCGGGTTTTCATGGGCGTGCAGATCGGCCGCGCCGCTTGGCTAGTGGGCAACGGGAACCTCCTGCTGCTCTGGAATCTCGCCCAGTTCGTCATAGTTGTAGGCTTCCCATGTCACGACTGGCTGGTCTTCAAAATTAGAAGTTGGCGGAGGCGAAGGCGTCTGCCACTCCAACCCTGCAGCGTTCCACGGATTGGCTGGGGCGATCTTCCCGTAGCGTAACGACCAAGTGAAGTACACCATGGGAAGCAGATAGCCGACCGCCAGAATACTGGCGCCAGCGGTAGAGAGCACGTTCAGAATCTGGAACTCGGCAGGATAGGCGTGATAGCGACGCGGCATGCCCATGTATCCCAGGATGAACTGCGGGAAGAAGGTGAGATTGAAGCCGATGAAGACGATCAGCGCCGCAAGTTTCCCCCAGCCCTCGGGATACATGCGGCCGGAAATCTTGGGCCACCAGAAATGCATTCCGGCGAGATAGGCGATCACCATCCCGCCGACCATTACATAGTGGAAGTGGGCGATCACGAAGTAGGTATCAGTGACGTGGACGTCGATGCCGAGACGAGGCGAGGAACAAACCCGTGAGTCCACCAATGGTGAAGAGACCGATGAAGCCGAAGGCGTAGAGCATCGGGGTCTGGTAGGTGATCGACCCCTTGTACATGGTGGCGGTCCAGTTAAAGACCTTTACGGCCGACGGTACGGCAACGAAATAACTCAAGAGCGAGAAGATCAGGGCCGCATACAGCGAGATTCCCGCGACGAACATGTGATGGGCCCAGACCAGGAATCCAATAACGGCGATGCCGAGTACGGCCAGCGCCATGGCTTTATAGCCGAAGATACGCTTGCGCGAAAAGCAGCACACGATTCGCTGACGATGCCCATGCCGGGCAAGAATCATGATGTAAACGGCCGGGTGGGAGTAGAACCAGAACAGGTGCTGAAAGAGAAGCGGGTCACCGCCCAGTGCCGGATTGAAAACGCCGAGGTGAAACAACGCGCTCAAGAGCAACCAGCACAATCGTGATCGCGACGACCGGAGTGCCCGAGCACCTGGATGATGCTGGTGGCGTAGTGCGCCCAAACAAATAGCGGCAGGCGATTCCATGTCATTCCCGGGCGCGCGCATGCGGTGGATGGTGACGATGAAATTCAGTCCAGTAAGGATTGACGAGAAACCGGCAACGAAAACTGCAAGCGCCGCGGTAACGACGTTGGTGTTAGCAACTCGGTGCTGAGGGGGGTGTAGAAAGTCCAACCGGTGTCGACGCCGCCCGCGAGGATCGTATAGATCATCAGCAATCCGCCGACGATGTAAAGGTACCAGCTCAGCAGGTTGATGCGCGGGAAAGCCAAGTCCTTGGCGCCGATCATCAGATGGGAATGAGGAAGTTGCCCAGACCGCGGGAACGGCAGGGATGAGGAAGAAGAAGACCATCACCTGACCGTGCATGGTGAAGAGCTTGTTATAGGTGTCGGATTGGACGAGATCGCCGGCAATGGGGTCAGCGACTCCAAGTCGGATGAGAGGGCGAAGAATCCCCCAATGAAGAAGAAGAACGTTACCGACAATAAGTAGAGCAAGGCAATGCGCTTATGGTCCTTCGGTCAGCAGCCATGACTTGATGCCATAGCCTGCATTCAGGTAGTTCTCGCGTTCGCCGGTATCTACTGCAACAGCCGTAGCCATGTTCGTCACCTATACCATGAAAAAAATTAAGGAGCAGTTGTGGCCATGCCCATGCCAGCGGCGTTGGCGGACTGCTCCGGATTGCGCCTGATTCAGCGATTTCACGTACGCAACCAGCGCGTTCAAGTTGTTCGTCACTCATCTGCCCCTGGTAAGTGGGCATGACGGGTTTGAACCCTTTGACGATTTTCGCTCCCGGTTCGAGGATCGATTCGCGAAGGTAATTCTCATCAGCGTTAACGGTTCGGCCATCTTCGAGGAGTACCGGCTTGTTATAGATACCCGACTAAGTTCGGGCCGCGTGCCCTGCGTGTCTGCGCGATGGCACGTGATGCAACCAAATTCCGAGAACAACTTCAGCCCGGTTTCAGCGAGACGTCTGATTGCCGCCGCCAGTTGTCATCCAAGCCTGGTAATCGCGCGGATCCATGACCACGACCCATCCGATCATGCCGGAATGCTCCGTGCCGCAGTACTCGGCGCAGAAAAGGTGATAGGTTCCGGGCTTGGTGGCATGGAACCATGCGGTCGTGTAACGGCCGGGTAGCACGTCCTGCTTGATGCGGAACGCCGGGACGTAGAAGCTATGGATGACATCCTGCGAGGTCATGATCATCTTTACGTCGCGGCCTACGGGCACGTGAAGTTCGTTGATCTCCCGCTGTCCGCCAGCATGCTCAAACTTCCACATCCACTGCTTGGCGACGGTGTAGACCTCGGTTGCGTCCTGCGGAGGAGTACGTTCCTGGAAGTAGATGACAGCGCCCCACACGAAGAAAACCAGGAATATACCGAAGGGAATAACGGACCAGGTGATTTCGAGAATCGTGGAACCCTCGATCTGTTCCGGGATCCGGTTGCGGCGTCGGCGGAACTTAACGGCGAAAAACGCCAAGGTCGCGAAGATCAACGCCGTCATGATTGCAGAGACCAGTACCAGGAAAATGTAGAGAGCGTCCACCCGTCCAGCGGTAGTGGAGGCGGCCTCCGGCCAGAATGGCATGTGTGAAAACATAATTAGCTGACTCTTAGCGCTCCTTGGCCGCCGCTCCCCGGACCTCGGCGAATCATGACAAAGAAAAGCATTCCCAGACACAGCATGGTAGCCACGCCAGCAATGCGCAAGAATGCGCATGATCGGTGGCGCTGTACTTCCCTTTTTCCGGGTCATAGTGATAGCAGTAAAGCAAGAGTTCGTCGACGACGGTTCCGATCTTTTGTTGCGAAGCGTCGACCAGCGCGAGGCGAAGATCTTTAGGCGGGTACTCGATACCGTAGTAGTACTGAGCAATTTTGCCTTGCGGCGTCAGTACCATGATGGCGGTCGAGTGCGCGAACTGTCCGGTCTTGGGGTCGTACTCGTACTGGAAACCAGCGGCCTTGGCGACGGCGTTGATCGAATCCTGCTGTCCCACCAGGAAATGCCAACCCTGCTCGGCTCCGGCGCGCTTGTAACGATGGAGGATCTGCTCTTTTTTCTTGGCGGCACCTTCGGGCGTGTCCTTGGGATCAAAGCTGATGGTGATGACATCGAACTCGTTGCCCGACATCGAACTTCAGCACCCGGAGAGCGCTTTCAAGCCCAGCGAGTTCCTCTCCGCAAAGCATGGGACATGTGAAGTAAACGAAGATTCAGGATGAGCGGCTTCTTGCCAAAATAGTCCCCGAGTTTCACCTGGTGGCCGAGGTCATCAGTGAAAACGAGATCCGGAGGAATCTGCTCGTTCAGATTCTGCTGAATACCGACGTTCTTCAAACCGGGCGGCCGCACGTTGGCCGGCGGCGACATAATGCCCTGACTCATCCCTTGGGACCATGCCGGCTCCCGCAAAGAGTGCGAGACCGAGAGCTGCTGCGGCAATCGAATTTGAAAACTGCTTCATGTTTCGTTGCATTATTGCTGGCACTGCAAACATCCTCTTCCGGCGTTCCGGCCGGAGCGGTTAATTCCCCTGACGGGCTTTGGCGGCCGTCGCTTTGGGAGTATGCTTTTTGGCGGGCGCGGAGGTCTGCGCCGGGCTTGTAACTTCCGAATCTGGATTTTCCGAAGAACGCGTTCTCGGATTGTGCGCTTCCCGGACGAACGGGTAATCCGTGCTGCACGATCAAATCCATGGCGCGTTCGATCGGAATCTGCACAGTCCCCTTATCTTTGTCCACCCAGTTGTAGGTAGAGAGCTTGCTGTCCTGATCCTCGATGAACTGGCGAAGTTGCGTACGCTCGTTTTCTTCGAGACGCGGTTCCGGGAAAGCCTGGGTGTCCGTCGTGCGTGATAATTCGGGTGTCGGCCTGGGGCGTCGCCATGGGACTCATGGGCATCTGGTGCGCTTTTTCATAGGTGTCGAGGAAGTGGTACATGCCGAACACGATGAAGTAGATGACAACGACGACGAGCGCGAGGCCGACCATGAAATAAATCACGCCCTTGGCGCTGAGATCCTGCGTCTCGTAGCCGGTATTTTCATTGACCTCGTGGCTCGGCTTTCTGATCTCGTCACTCATGCTCGGACTCCAGTACATCCTGCGCGGTCGCGTCATAAGCGGGAACCAGCGGCTGCGAGGCCGAGGTTATGGCAGAAGTAGGCGATCCAGATGCCACCCATGGCGAAAGGAATCACGAGATCGGCGAGCGGTAACGGTGAATGCTTCGGAAAAGCTCGGCTCAACATGCCAGAACAAGTCGATATAGCGCACGACGAGCATCCACGAAGCCAGCCAGACGAGACGAGTCACATCGCGTTTGAACGAACGCGAGAGCAGCATGAAGAACGGAACAAAGAAATGGAAGATGACGAGGAAGAGGCCAACCAACTGCCATCCGCCATGCAGTCGCCGGAAATACCAGGTGATTTCCTCCGGCAGGTTCCCGGCCCAGATGATGAGCCACTGCGAGAACGAGAAGTAGGCCCAGACCATGATGAAGGCGAGCATGAAATTGCCATGGTCGTGAACGTACTTGGGCTTGAGCAAGGTCTTCATCGGCTCATAGTTGAAGAGGATGCGCTCGATGACGATGGCGAAGGCGAGGGCTGCGACCAGTTCGCCCGCCACGAAGAGCAGTCCATAGATGGTCGAGATCCAGCTCGGGTCAAGTGACATAACCCAGTCTATGACCGCGAATGAAATCGTCAGGGCGTAAAGGATGATGCCGGGTGCGCTGACGATTTTGAAACGCGCGCTGCGATCCGCGAAGGGTGGATGATCATGCTCGAACGAAAACTTGCTAAGAAAATATTGCAGCAGGAACCAGATCGTGAAGTAGACCACCGCGCGGATCACGAAGCCGCGATAGTTCAGGTAATCGTGCAAAATGAACCCATGTTTTTCCAGATGCTCGCGAATCGCAGGATTTGCAATCGACTCCAGCGGCATTGCCCAGGGATAGAGGCGCCGCACCGCAAAAAGCATCGGGATAAACAGCAGGATGAGCAGCGGCAGCGTGCGCATGGCCGCGCCCAGCACTCGCCGAATGACTGTACCCCAGCCCCCGCCAGTCATGTGACGGACCATCACAATGACCATCGATCCGAGGCAGATCCCAAGCCAATCCATGTAGGAGACGAGGTAGCCGCGGAAGAAGACGGTCGGGTTGGTAAAGGCTATGAAGAGCGCAACCATGGTCGCCACACCGCCAATGACAAGCGAACGGTTCCGAATGGTCGTGATGATCGGTGGCGTCCGAGATCGAGCGCGGGAGTGTGGGGAACGTGGGGCGTGGCGCTCATTCAGTCTCCCCCTTCCCGGATTTACCTGGAACCTCTTGCGGCAGCGTTGCTCCGGACCCCGGTTCAATAAACTCGGGAGCCTTCGACGGAATGCTTTGACCTTGCGGGACATCGGCCGCGGTTGCGTTCTGACTCAATTGCAGCGCCCGGATGTAAGCAGCGATGCACCAGCGGTCGCGAGGCGAAACCTGTGCGGAATAATCGAGCATGATTCCATAGCCGTTCGTCATCACATCGAAGAAATAACCAAGAGGAGCCTTCTGTAGCCGCTCAATGTGATACGAAGGTGGCTTGCGCGGAAAGCCGCGCGAGGGAATGAATCCATTCCCATCGCCCAGACGGGAGTGGCAAGGCGAGCAGTAGACGTTGAAACGCTCCCGGCCTCGTTCGAGTACTTCCTTGGTCACCGGAAACGGCATGTAGTCGCCCGGAGTGTTGCCGATTTTCCCGGTAAAGAAATAAGCATCAGCTCGCTCATCGCCGCGCGCTACAGTGCCTGCGACGAGGGGACGGGCAGCACGCTGATCCGGAAAGAAGTCGCTCTTCGCCAGTGGGTTATAGCGAGGCTGCACGTGCATGTCGAGGCGGCATGCCGTTGTGCCCATTACCGCCAGTAGGACCAGCGGAAAGAATTTTCGGAAAGTCGGCATAAGTTAGCTGGGGACCTCCGAGATCGAGCGCGGCTGCAAGACCCTCAAGGAACTGCCGGGTGCCCTTCGCGTCATACTTGGGATCGCTCGAGAACACGATCAGGAAGAAGCGGTCTTTGCTGGCGAACGCAAAGCGCGGAACATTGAAGACAGGATGGTAAGGCATGGGCAGACCATTCAGCGCCAGCATGCCGAAGACGGCCGCGATCGCGCCGAACAGAATCGTCATCTCGAAGGTGACGATGATGAACGACGGCCAGGAATGATATGGACGGCCACCTACATTGACCGGGTAGCTGATTACCGCGATCCAATACTGCATTAAGTAGCCGCCGAGGCCGCCGGTAATGGCTCCGAGCAGGGTGACGAGCGGCACGTTGTTCTTGTGGAAGCCAATCGCATCGGCCAGTTCTTCGACCGGGAAGGGACTGTAGGCGTCGATCTTTCGATAGCCGGCTTCGTGCGTACGGCGTGCGGCATCCACCAGATTCTGGGCGGAGTCGAACTCGGCCATCGTGCCGTAGATGGGAAGCGTCTTCATTCTGGCTTCACCTCCGCCTCCGGCAGGAGTGTGCGCATTTCAAAGATGGAGATCATCGGCAGAATGCGTACAAACAGGAACATGGCGGTCAGGAACATTCCAATGGTGCCGAAGAAGGTCATAAAGTCCCAACGCGTCGGGTAATACATGCCCCACGACGATGGCACGAAGTCGCGGGTCAGGCTGATGACGATGATGACGAAACGTTCCAGCCACATGCCGACGAGAATGACAAACGAGATCAGGAAGAGCCAAACCGGGCTGGTGCGCATCTTGCGGATCCACAGCACTTGCGGGATGAAAAGATTGCACGCAAGCAGCATGTAGTACCAGAAAGCGTACGGGCCGTGCAGGCGATTCCAAAGCAGAGTCTGGTCGTAGCGGTTGCCGCCGTACCAGCCCATGAAGGCTTCGACCGCGTAGCCGTAGGCAACGATCCATCCGGTGGCAAGCATGACCTTGGCGGAATTCTGCAAATGGCGATCGGTGATGAAGTCTTCCAGACCGTAAATCTTGCGAATAGGAATCGCCAGCATCAGCACCATGGCGAAGCCGGAGTAAATAGCGCCCGCGACAAAGTAGGGCGGGAAGATCGTGGTATGCCAGCCCGGGAACAATGCCGACGGCGAAATCGAAGCTGACTACCGTGTGCACCGACAGCACGAGCGGCGTCGCGAGTCCGGCCAGAAGCAGGTACGCCGATTCATAGCGCGCCCAGTGGCGAGCGGAACCGCGCCATCCCATGGCAAGCAGTCCGTAGATCATCTGCGCATATTTGTTTTCAGCGCGGTCACGCAAGGTCGCCAAGTCGGGAATGAGTCCGATGAACCAGAACAAGAGCGAGACTGTGAAATAGGTCGAGACCGCGAACACATCCCAGATGAGCGGGCTGCGGAACTGTGGCCAGTAGTTCATGGTGTTCGGATACGGGAACATCCAATAAGCAAGCCACGGCCGTCCGGTGTGGGCGAGCGGGAAGATACCAGCGCAAGCCACCGCGAACAGCGTCATCGCCTCCGCAAAGCGGTTGATGGAGTTACGCCATGACTGACGCAGCAATAGAAGGATGGCGGAGATCAGGGTACCGGCGTGGCCGATGCCGATCCACCAGACGAAGTTGACGATTGCGAATCCCCACCCGATGGGGATGTTGATGCCCCAGATGCCCGTGCCTTTCAGGAACAGGTAACCGAGCGCGTACAGCAACATCATCGTGACCATGAAGCCGGCACCGAAGCCGACCACCCATCCCATGGACGTCGGGCGGGTCAGCACGATTGCGCTGATCTTGTCGGTCACGGTGGCAAACGTGTGCCCGGGTTCGATGACCGGAGCCCGTTTCACCACTGTGTCTTGTTCCAGATGATCTGCCATGTCTTCGGTGCGCTCCGCTTATGATTCCAGTTCAGGGTTCGGGTTGCGAATTTCCGCGAGATACGTGGTCCTGGGCCGGGTATTCAAGTCGGCCAACAAGCCATAGTTACGGTCAAGCGCCTTCAGCTTCGAAACGCGGCTGTTCGGATCATTGATGTTGCCGAACACGATCGCATCCGCCGGGCAGGACTGCTGGCAAGCCGTTTGCAGCGTGCCATCCTCAATCTTGAACTCATGATTTTCGCGTACCGCCGCTGTCTCCGCGTCGATGCGGTGCTGCGTGATGCGCTGCACGCAGTAGGTGCACTTCTCCATGACGCCGCGGCTGCGCACACTCACATCCGGATTGCGCATCGCCTTGTACTGAGGCGTATCCCAATCCTGGAAGAGCAGGAAATTGAAGCGCCGAACCTTGTACGGACAGTTGTTGGAGCAATACCGGGTACCGACGCAGCGGTTGTAGACCATGTCATTCAGGCCTTCGCTGCTGTGCACGGTCGCGCCCACCGGGCAAACCAGTTCGCAAGGAGCGTTCTCACACTGCATGCACGGTACGGGCTGGAAATAGGCTTTGGGATCGTCCCGATCGCCTTGGTAATAAGTGTCGACGCGGAGCCAGTGCATGTGCCGGCCGCGGGTGGTCTGCTCTTTGCCGACGACGGCGATGTTGTTTTCCGACTGGCACGCGATGATGCAATTGTTACAACCGACGCAGGCGTTGAGATCAATCGTCATGCCCCAGGCATCGGGCGATTTCTTGTAGTCGAAGCCAGGATATAACGTAAGCGCTGCGGGCGGCTCATCTTCCTTGGCGAACTTTGGCTCCTTGCGATAATCCTCGAGCGTCGCTTGGCGAACCACGGGACGAGTGGCGCCATCGCCGGTGTCCATCGTCTGATAGCCCTGGGTCGAAGCGAGTTGGAAGAAACCACCAGTCTTGGTGAGCTTCGCTCCAGTTGCAACCCACATTGCGTTCGTGGTGCGGAGAGCGTAAGCGTCAAAACCAGCGCCCGTGCCCGCACGTCCCGCAATGCGGCGCCCGTAACCTAGATGTACGGTTACCGAATGATCTGGGTGTCCTGCCTGGATCCAGACCGGGCCTTCGATCTTGCGTCCGCCAAGTTCGATCGCGACCACGTCCATGGATTTGAGGCCTTCGCGCTCGGCCATCTTGGGACCGATCATGACTGCGTTGTCCCAGGTGAGCTTCGACATTGGCTTCGGCAACTCTTGCAGCCAGGCGTTGTTGGAGAACTGCCCGTCGTAGACGGAAGGATCGCGGCGGAAATTTACCTCGAGGCTGCTGGCGTCGGAAGTGTTCGCCGCGGAGGGAGCCGGACTTCGCCGAGACAGACTTTGCCGGATAGGCCGAGCCTGCAATGAATCCATCATTCAGAGATTTGCGCCACCACGCCTCGAAGTCTCCGCCACTACGCTGCTTCTGCCAGTATCCGCGAATAATGTCGTAGCCGGTAACGTCAGGCTCTCCCAAGAGAGTAGAGATCAACTCGTGGGCGCTCTTGCCCATGTAAAGAGGAGCAATCAGAGGCTGAACGAGGCTGATCGTCCCGTCGTAGGCGCGGGCATCGCTCCAGGACTCCAGATAGTGCGCCTCGTTTACGTTCCAATGACAGAATTGCGCGGTCTCGTTCTGGTATAGGCCCAGGTAGACGCGAACGGCGACGTTGGAACTCTTCAGAAGTTCGCCAAATCCGAGATCCGCGGGCGCATCATAAGCCGGATTGCCACCCATGATGACGAGCAAATCGACCTTGCCCCCGCGCATGTCGGAGACGAGGTCGCGCAGAGATTCCGTCTGATTGACCGGATTCGCATCCACGGGATCGGTATAGATTACGGTCTGGCCGACATTGCCGAGCGCAGCATTCATGGCATGAGCCAAAGCGTGCACGGCAGGCGACTGATGTTCGCCGGCAATGATGATGCTGGCGCCTTTGTTTCTCTGCAGATCAGCAGCGACGGCTGCCGCAAATTTCGCGGTCGCGCCCAGACGAAGCCTCTCCGCCGCCATTTGCGACGACCGAGGATGCCAGTGTTTGCGCGAAATCTTTCGATCTCAGAAGAACGCAGAGGCAGACGGTGGTCGGCCTTGACACCGGTCGAGGACGGCATGCTCTCGACCACGTACATGCGACTCATGTCCGTGTCGGGATTGCGCTTCTTGGCAAAATCGCGCGCATATCGGACGTGTCCGGGAAAGCCCGCATACAAGAAGTCGGCGTCCAGCGAAACTATCACGTTCGCTTTGGAGAAATCGTAGCGCGTCTCGAGCGGCTGCCCGAAAGCGAGTTTTGCGCCTTCGAAAGCATTGTCGTGGTTCACCGGTTCGTACACATGCCACTTCGCCTGCGGATACATTGCCAGCAAGGCTCCCATCTGCTCTTTGAGCGTCGGCGAGCGAAATGGTCGGAGTCAGGACGCGCATGCCCGCGCCTCCCAAACTCTTTTGAACCATGAGCGAGCCTCGAATTCCGCTGACGAAGGAAGACCACGATTCGACGTCGCCGAGATGAGTGATGGCTTGAGCGCGATCGGGATCGTACATGCCCAGCAAAGAGGCTTGCGCGTATACGTCGGTACCGCCTATGCTTGCCGGGTGCAGGTTGTTGCCTTCGATCTTAGTCGGGCGACCGAGATGGCTTTCAACGAGCAATGGCTGCGCGTATCCGCTAAGAGTGAATGCCGTCGCATAGAAAAGTGGGCGCCCGGGAATAACTTGTTCGGGCTGGCGAACGTAAGGAACAATCTCCTCGATGGGCAATTTTGTGCAACCGGTCATTCCAGCCATCGCGAGCGAAGCGCCCATCAGTTGCAGGAAGCCGCGCCGGGAAACCGAATCAAGCCACTCCGACGCGCCCTTCGGGAATTCGCGGTGAAGCATCTCCTGGAACTCTGCGGACCCAGCGAGTTCTTCGAGACTGCGCCAGTACTCGGGCCCCTTGGTCTCGGCGAGTTGCTGCTGGACGGTCGCCAGGTCAAGCTTCTTGCTGGGGCAAACGTCTTCGCGTTTCGATTTGAGCGTTGCTTCTTCCATCTTTATTGGCCAGTGGCCCTACTCCGACAATGCAATTGGCGAATTGCCGCCCGTTCCATCCAAACGTTGCCGTCAATAATCCGACCGATCGGACCGGATTACCGATGACATGTACTGCAACTGGTAATGTCCTGTACCGTGCGTAGCTGATATTTCTTAGCCAGTGCTAAGCCCAACGAATTTTGATCGGTATAGCTGGTGCCATCGATCTGCACCGGTAGAGATTTTGAAGGCTGTTGGTAGCGCATATTGAATACCTGGTCGCGCGGACGCAGGAAGTTCTCGGGAGCCCTATGGCAGTTGAGGCACCACTCCATTTGGAGCGACGCTTCCTGATACATCAGAGGCATCCGGTCCACAGGTCCATGGCAATCATTGCAGCCGACACCCTTGGTGACGTGAATGTTGTGACTGAAATAAACGTAATCGGGTAACTGGTTCACGCGCGTCCATTGCAACGACTCACCGGTGCGGTAACTGGTCCGCACGGGTTCAAGCATGGAGGCATTTGTCCAGATTTGAGAGTGGCAATTCATGCAGGTTTTGGTCGGCGGGATGCCGGCAAAACTCGAAGTTTCGACAGAAGTGTGGCAGTAGCGGCAATCAATGCCGAGGCCCGCTACGTGATGCTGATGACTGAAAGGGACAGGCTGAGATTTCCGCACGCCCGCATACGTGATATAGGGCGAACGCTGAAGTTGCAGCAGGACCCAGAAGAGGGCGGCCACGACAAAAACGACGCCGAACAATGATGCTCTCGACATCGCGTTGGTGCTGCGCGGAAATATCTGCATTGAATTATGGCGTTTTGTATTTCGCGGGCGTTTACCGAGCGTCCCGGCTAATCAGGTTGAGAGAATCACGTCACGCAATCATGTGACGCACGGCACTGAAACAGGTGAGTATAACAGTTACGTGGCGTTTAGGAATAGATCAGGAAAGCTTTTCTTTGGATGGATTACGCTTTTTTCGTAAGACGAAAACTACGTTGAATTTTTCAACAAAAAAACATACGTCTCGCAACGCTACACATTTAGAGCGACGACGTTGGCGCGTGCGCTACAGGACATCATCACCGCAAATTCATGACCAGAAGTTTTGGTTCCGTCATTTCCTGAATGGCGTCGCGCAGTCCTTCGCGCCCGAGGCCCGAATCTTTCACGCCGCCGTAGGGCATGTGATCGATGCGAAATGTGGGAACATCTCCTGCGATCAGGCCACCTACTTCCAGTTCGTTGTAAGCGTCGAAGATAAGTTTCGCGTCCCGCGTAAACAGACCCGCCTGCAGCCCGTAAGGAGAATTGTTGATCTGTTTCAGCGCAGTGGCGAAGTCAGGGTAGGGCTCGACCGTCACCACGGGAGCAAAAATTTCCTGGCAATTTACCTTCATATTCGGCTTGGTGCCAGTGAGGACTGTTGGTTCGAGTAATGAGCCGTGGCGATTGCCTCCACAGAGCAGGCGTGCGCCGCCGCGAATCGCTTCTTGTATCCATTCGTAAGCGCGGATTGCGTCACTCTCGCGAATCAGCGGACCGAGATCACTCGTCTCGTCGAGTGGGTCGCCGACTTTGAGTTGCTTGACTCCGTCCAGAAGCAACTCGATGAATTTTCCACAAACCGATTGCTCGACCAAAATCCGCTGCACGGAAATACAGGCTTGTCCGGCGTAAGAGAAACCGCCAGTGATGCAACGGCCCGCTGCGTAAGCGAGATCGGCATCGCTGTGCACGATGACGCCGGAATTGCCTCCGAGTTCGAGTGCGACCTTCTTTTTTCCGGCATTGTTCTTGATGGCCCAACCCACGGCGGCGCTGCCGGTGAAACTGATCAGTTTGATTCGTTCGTCGGTAACAAGAAGGGCCGCATCTTCATTGGAGAGCAGAACAACATTGAAACCGCCATCAGGCCAGCCCGCTTGCTGAATTACTTCCGCCAGCAAAAGAGAGGAGAGAGGCGTTTGCGGCGCGGGCTTCAGAACCATTGAGCAGCCGGCGGCAATCGCGGGTGCAACTTTGTGAGCGACGAGGTTCAATGGGAAATTAAATGGCGTAATGCCGGCAATCGGTCCGAGCGGAAAACGCTTCACGATGCCCCAACGGCCTGCTGTGGACTGCTGCCAGTCAAGTGGCAAATATTCGCCATAGCCGCGAACTGTCTCTTCGGCGGCAACGTTGAAGGTGAATACGGCGCGATCCACTTCCATGCGCGCGCTCTTGATTGGCTTGCCGGCTTCCTGGGCAAGGGTCCGCGAAAACTCATCTCGGCGCTCGTGAATACCATCCGCGATGCGCCGCAAAACACGCTGGCGTTCAAAGGCAGGCAGGCGACGCGTAGTCCCGAAGGCTTTTACAGAAGCGGCGATCGCAGCCTCGGCGTGTTCGCGACGTCCCTGATATACGTGGGCAATCAGGGCGCCATCAAAGGGAGCGCGAATTTCGACGACATCACCTTCTTCCAGCCACTTTCCGTCCACATAAAAGCCGTGGGTTGCAACTGGAATCATCGTCATCTGGCCCATATCCTTCACCTCTCCAACGCTGATTATAGGACTCCGTGACGGTTCGCGTTCGCGGCAAGACGAGGAACGGGAAGAGGCCCTTACCTGCGCCGCCTGGACTCGACGATCCGCGGGGCTTTCAATCGCGTAAAACTAATAGATGCGCCAACCGTGCAACGGGATTGTCCCGTCACATTCTTGTTCGGCTGCGGCCTGAAGCGATCATCGATTTCGACCTGATATCCCGCCGACAGTCGGTTTGTTTCATTCGCCATGCCCACGACCGCCATCAACTCCTTGAATTGAGCGTCGGTCATCCCTTTGTTTTTCGCGGAGGCGGTGTGCGATGCAATGCAGTAGTCACATTGGTTCGTGACTGACACGGCAATGTAGACAAGTTCCTTGGTGAGCGGATCGAGCGCGCCCAGCGCCATGATCTGCTTGATGCTTTCCCAAGTGCGCTTCAATGTAGCGGGATCGTGTGCGATGGCTTTCCAAAAATTATTGATCCAGTCGGTTTTGCGCGTCGCCATGATGTCGTCGTAGACGGCGCGCACTTCGGGGGTCGCGTCGGCATATTCGATGAGGCCGAAGAGGGACATGTGTTGTCTCCAGGAATCCGGGCTTGGTTGTCTGTTCTCAGTCGTAACTGGTTCACGAAATCCAGTCGAGAACCTTATAGTACGCGCCTGCAAATGGAAGGAACCATGGGTTGCCATTGTAAAAACCGAGAGGCGCGCCGGGGAATGGAATCTCCGCGAATGGATTATCGGTTTTTGCGTCCGCAATCCACTCCGCCATCTTTAGGCCTTGCCATGTTGCCATCGCGACGCCGTGGCCCGCATATCCCAGCGCGAAATAAATGCCTTCCAATTTTCCGGCGTGCGGCATGATGTCGAAACAGAAATCGAGCGTGCCTCCCCAGACGTAATCGATTTTCGTATTGCGCAATTGCGGATAAACTTCGCCCATCTCGATCGCGCAGAATCTCTGCGCTTTTTCGGATCGTCTGATCGGTTTCTGGAAAGAACGCCGCGCGGCCCGCCAAAAAGAAGGCGGTTATCGGGGTCAACCGATAGTAGTGAAGATAGTTTTTGGAATCGTAAATCTGGCGATTACGCGGGCTCAATTCGCGAGCAAGAGTATCGGGCAGTACTTCGGTCGTAATAATGTACGAGCCAATGGGGATAATTTTCTTTCGCAGAGCAGGCGTGGCGGGTCCGGTATAGCCGCTGGTCCCTACCAGGACATTGCGAGCGGAGAAGGTTGCCGCGAGAGGTGGCAAGGCGAAAATTTTGTGCGCCATTGTTCGCAGCACGATCGATGCCGAGTAATTTTGTGCGCTCCGCAATTTGTGCGCCGTTTCGCATGGCGGCCGCGGCGAGTCCCGCAACGTAACGGGCCGGATTGAGGCCGGCGGAACATTCATCCACCATACCGCCGTAATAAATGCCGGAACCGATTTCGCTGGACAATTCGTTGCGAGAGACGACCCGGAGTTCATGGTTGAACTCGCGCGCGATTACCTCAACCTGGCGCGCATAGTCATCGAAATGAGCTTGTTTACACGCCACTTCGATGTGTCCGGTGCGTGCAAAGTCACAGGCAATATTCTCTTCTTGAATGATGTTTTCAACCGTACCGATAGTTTCAACGGACGCCGCATACATGCGGTGCGTCAGTTCGCGTCCGTACATGGAGATCAGCTTGTTGACGCCGAGTTTAAGCCCGGGCAGAACCATGCCCCCGTTTCGCGAACTTGCGCCCCACCCAATCGTCTCCGACTCGAGCACTACAACTTTGGCTCCGCGTTTCGCCAACGCTAACGCCGCCGAAAGTCCGGTAAAACCCGCGCCGATCACTGCGACATCCGCGTTGGTGGCAGCGATTGCGCCGGGGGACTCGGCATCTCTACGGTCGTCAACCAATAGTTCTGTTCAGTCGGCATATTCTGGTCGAGAGATATTTCCAGCGAAACTTCTTTTCCGCGGATTAACGCTGATTTCTGAAACCTAAAGTGAGCTTGTATCGCGGTTCTTCGAACGACAACTCGTTAAACCGTTTTGGCGAAATAGTCCTCCGATCTCAACGGACGTGATGTCGCT
The DNA here is from genome assembly GCA_963822545.1 of uncultured Acidobacteriaceae bacterium. Taxonomy (GTDB): domain Bacteria; phylum Acidobacteriota; class Terriglobia; order Terriglobales; family Acidobacteriaceae; genus Acidiflorens. Next base: position 303,682 of record CAWGIB010000002.1, on the reverse strand, counting down.
TATTAGAGGACTGCCGTCTCGTGAATCGTGCGTCCTTCGGCGAAGCGCGCAAAGTTCAACAGGGATGCGTCGATCAACTCTGTCTTCCCAGAAAGTATCAGGTCGCTCAGAATTTTTCCGGTGGCGGGCGCGTGCATCACCCCGTGTCCGCTGAAGCCATTGGCGAAGTAGAAGCCTGGCACATCGGGAGACTCGCCCAGAATCGGATGATGGTCGGGCGTCATCTCGTACAACCCGGCCCATGCTCGCTTGGGATTGACCGCCACATTTTCAAAGACTGGCACACGATCGGCCGCACGAGTCAGAATTTTTTCAATAAAGCTTGTTTCGAAATCAGTTTTGTAGCCGGGAGTTTCTTCAGGGTCATTCCATGCGAGAAGGAATCCGCGGCTCTCCGGCCGAAAATGGAAGCCCGTCGACATATCGATGATCATTGGTGCGGTATGCGGGAACTCCGTCGAATGGTTCTGTGGGGACAAGCATGCGGCGTAGTGGTTCAACGGGAAGGTCGATGCCAACCATGCGAGCGATCGTCAGCAGCCCACGCTCCTGCACAATTGACCACTTTCCCGGATGAAACGGTTCCGCGGGTGGTTTCAATTTCGAAGCCGGCATTGCTTTCTGGCGGATCTGCCGCGACCGCGCTGAATTGAATTGACCGTCGTGTTTTTCCAGAGCGTGGCCCCATGCTCGCTTGCCCACGTCATGAAACCGATCATCGCGCTATAGGGATCGACGAAGCCATCGGTCGAGCAGAAGCTTCCACCCACGATGTCGTCTCCGCGCATTTGCGGGAACATGGTTCGAATCTCGTCTGATGTGACGAGCCGCACGTTCTTCAGTCCCATGTCGAGTTGCTTCTGATAATTCGCACGCAGGTAGGCTAGGTGCTTATCGCTGGTGGCACAGAAGAGATAGCCCTGCGCGCGATAATCACACGGGTAGCCGAGGTCGCTCCTCAAAGTTTGCGTAGAAGGGAATGGAGTACAGCGACATCTGTATATTGACGGGCGTTGAGAACTGAGCACGCACTCCACCCATACTCTTGCCGGTCGATCCCTTGCCTTGCGCGGACTCGCGCTCAATCACGAGAACGTTTTTGCAGCCTGAGGCTACAAGGTGATAGGCAATGCTCGAGCCGACAATGCCTCCGCCAATCAGGACGACGTCTGCGCTATGCATTATGCGGGCCCATTGTAAATCTGCAGACTCAGGAAAATGCAGCGCTGAAGCCGACGCCGATCGCCACCAATACTATGAACCAGCCAAAAACGACCGCAAACGCTGTCCCGGATTTGACTTTGCTGATGCAAGTGATCCCGATCGCCGCGAGTGCAAGAGTCCAAAACGTAAAGATGTCGAACGAAGTCAGCAAGCGATTGAGCACAGGATGGGTTACTGGATCGATGAAATAGCCGGGGTTTGTGGCCACTGGATTCTGAAAGGTGAAGGAATCGCTGCTGACCCCGGCAAGCAGCGATAGCATCCCCAACAGCCCCTTAAGAATCCCCGGCAAGCTGGAGTAAACCACCAGCGCAAGAAGAGTTTTAAATTTAACCTCGGCACCGGCAGCAAACTTGAGTGTTGCGAGCAGAACCGCGGCCACGATCACATACCAGATAAGCATCAAAACGGGGAAGGCGTAGGAGATGATTTTGGTGAACGCGACCTGCTTCTGAATGACATTTTCGCGTTGCCCGGCGGGCATGCTTTCCATTCGCTCTGCCTGCTTGGGCTGCGTTTGGAGTTGATTTTCCCAAACCTTGCGGAAGCCCACCTTCTGATCGACAACGGTAACGAAGATCACCGACACAATTGCCGAAATCAAAAAAGGCGCCCACCAACTTGCGCTCCTGCGCAAATCTGTAAAAGTCTTTTTCGGCGCAATGAACGTGTCGATCAGCCGCGTGGCCTCTGAAAGGGGCGGATCTTGGGGAACGGACGTGGGCGATACGGGCGCAGCAGCCATGATGCGACCTCCGGAAAGTTATGCGTGGAAATTCTAGTCGGTGTCCGGGAGTAGGACAAGAACGTTGCGAAGAATCACACGGTTTGCGATGTCCCGGAATCCATTTCCCCGCCTCGGCAATTGATGGTGTTGCCCTCAGGAAACTGGCGGTGTAGGCGTGCTGCGGCCGCTCGGTAATTGCATCAGTCTCTCCAATCTCGACGATTTTTCCCCGATACATCACGGCGATGCGGGTCGAGAGGTACCGTACAACGGGCATGGAATGCGAGATGAAAAGGTAAGTCAGTCCGAACTCACGCTGCAGTGATTGCAGCAGGTTCACGATTTGCGCTCCTACGCTTACGTCCAGTGCGGAGACCGGTTCATCGGCGACGATGAATTTGGGTGCAGCGCCAAGGCGCGCGCGATACCGATGCGCTGTCGCTGTCCGCCCGAGAATTCGTGAGGATAGCGCGGCAGAGCTGACTGGTCCATCCCAACGGCCCGTAACAAGTGGGCTACCCGCTGGCGGCGCAATTCGCGACTGAGATTTTCATGAATGATCAGAGGTTCTGCGAGAACATCTTCCACTCGAAAGCGCGGATCGAGCGAGCCGAACGGATCCTGAAAGATGATTTGCATGTCGCGGCGCAGAGCGCGTAGCGCCGGTCCGCTCGCTTTCAGGACGTCTGTGCCGGCGAAGCTAACGTTACCGGCGGTGGGCTCGATCAGGCGGAGAATGAGTCGCCCGAAGGTACTCTTCCCGGAACCCGATTCGCCTACCAGACCCAAAGTTTCGCCCGCGCTGAATGTCGAGAGACACATCATCGACAGCGCGTACTCCGCCTGCTCCATTAGCGAGCAGAGGACTCGCGAAGGCCGACTCGGCAACACCGAATACTTTGACTCAGATTACGGACTTCGACAAGAGCCACGGGAAAAGGTTAACAGCCGACAGCGAACGGACGCCATGATTCCGATGCTTCAACCAGCGATCATCGGGACCGCTACCAGAGCCGCCAGCATTCCAACCGTGCGGGAGCGACTGAAATGTTCTTTTAGAAAGATTCGAGCCAGTATGACAGTGATGGCGGGATATAGAGAACTCAGGACGACCGCAGCGTCCAGACGGCCAAGTTGCGATGCCCGAACGAAGACCACGCTCCCAGTAATGTCGAGAATGCCAGCAGATAACCGCGATGGCAAGGACAGGCCCGGGAACGGTGCGGAATTGCCGGCCGAGAATAACGAACGCAAGCGTGACGAGAAGGGAAGCAAAGCGGGAACAAACTGAGATCCAGAGGGCAGAGCCGTCACCCGGCTCGATGAACGCATAGGTAAAAGCCGGCGAAGCCACATCCGGCGAGAACAGCCATTCCCAACCCTTTCGGGCGACCGGCCGTTTGACCGATTGTGTTTCCCTCTTCACTGCGTGAGATAAGCCAGACGCCAATCGCCGGCGAGCAAAAATCCGAACATGTGTCTCCGCCCCGGAAGGCCTTCGGCGAAAGCAGTGACAATAGTCGGGATGGCGGCACCGAGAACCGCCGCAACAGGAGCAATGAGTCCCATTTGTCCGCCAGCAAGAGCGCGATAGAAAACTGCAAGGGCGATGCCTCCGACGGCACCCGCAGCGAGCGCCCAGCGAAGACTGTTTCCTTCCGGGAAACGGGAGTGGATGGCGAAGGCGAGCAACCCGGCCAGAACCATACCGCTCGCGTGCACGATAGAGGTAAACAGAAAAGCGTTGGCCCGTCGAGCTCCCACTCCGCCAAGGAAGTCGCTTGCTCCCCAAACCCCGACCGCGGTCAGGCTGAAGACAGCCGGAATATAGGAAGCGGGTATGAGCACGGGAATTTGAGATTAGCACGGGTGAGCGATAGCAGAAGTTAGAAGCTTCATTGAAAAGTGAGTCTAGAAACGTCCGATTGCGAGAGTGAAATTTGAAGTGTAGCTGCGTTGCCCGTTTCACAAACCGCGACCTACCATGGAACCACGAGGTTTCCTATGAAAGCCGCGGTGCTAGTGTCGGCTGGCAAGATTTCCGATCATCCGCTTTGCATTAAAGAACTTCCCCACCCCGAACTCGGAGCAGGACAAGTCCTGTTGCGGGTGCTGGCGTGCGGCGTCTGCCGGACCGACTTGCATATTGTCGAAGGCGAGCTCCCCTCGCTGCGTTCTCCATTGGTTCCGGGCCATCAGATCGTGGGGGAAATTATTGGCGGAGCTATCCCGGCACTTCCGATGGGAATGCGCGTTGGCGTCTCCTGGATCGGCGGCACGGATGGTGTTTGCCGCTATTGTCGAAGCGATCTCGAGAACCTGTGCGATGCTCCGACATTTACAGGCTATAGCGTTGACGGAGGCTACGCCGAGTTCGCCACGGCTCGCTCCGACTTTGTCTTTCCGCTGCCTTCTGCCCTTGATCCTCTCCATGCTGCTCCCCTGCTTTGCGCCGGGATTATTGGATTCCGCAGCTTGCGGGTGGCTGGCGTGCAACGTGGAGAAAACGTGGGCCTCTTTGGTTTTGGTGCCTCCGCCCACCTTGCCATCGCAGTGTTGAAAGCGTGGGGTTGCGAAGTCTATGTCTCAACGCGGGGAAAGTCCCATCGCAAGCTCGCGGAGTCCCTTGGCGCGAAGTGGGTGGCATCTGAAACGGAAAAGCCTCCGCAGGAACTGGACCGGGCGATTACGTTCGCTCCCAGCGGAGATGTGGTAGTTGCCGCGCTTGGCAGTCTGCGCAAGGCCGGCATTGTGGCGATCAACGCCATTCACCTTGATCGCATGCCGCAGTTCGATTACGACCGGCTGCTATGGGGAGAGCGGCAAATTCGCAGCGTTGCCAACATGACTCGGGTTGATGCCCGAGATTTCCTCAATCTCGCTGCCGAGATACGACTGCAGCCAAAGGTCACCACGTTTACGCTCGATCAGGCGAACGAAGCGCTGGCCGCTATCAAAAATGATGCGATCGATGGTGCCGCCGTAATTGTTCCATGAACGCTATAATGGCGCGCAACAGTGATGCTCGCCTCTGGCACAAGACTTGGTCCTTACGAAATCATTTCTCCACTCGGTGCGGGTGGAATGGGTGAGGTCTACCGGGCACGCGATTCGCGACTTGGTCGTGAAGTCGCGCTGAAGGTCTTGCCGCATTCGTTTGCGAGCGACAACGACCGGCTACGGCGGTTCGAACAAGAGGCGCGCGCGGTGGCTGCGCTGAATCATCCCAATATTCTGGCGATCCACGATATCGGAGACGAAGCGGGTTCGCCGTTTATCGTCTCCGAACTTCTCGAGGGCAACAGCCTGCGCAGCGAGTTGGAACACGGAGCGCTTTCAGCGCGAAAAGCCTCAGATTACGCGGTGCAGATTGCGCAAGGACTCGCCGCCGCACATGAAAAGAACATCATCCATCGCGACCTGAAACCAGAAAATATCTTCGTCACCCGCGAAGGGCGCGTAAAGATTCTGGATTTCGGCCTCGCCAAGCTGGCCACAAGCTCTGCAACGAACGCGGCTTCCGCGGGAATGACGCTGACCAGTTCGCCGACTGAAGCAGGCATGGTGATGGGGACGGCTGGCTACATGGCACCGGAGCAGGTGCGGGGCGCCGCCGTCGATTCGCGGACAGACATTTTTGCCTTTGGGGCGGTCCTGTACGAGATGGTTTCCGGTGAGCGCGCCTTTCGTCGCGACACCGCCGCCGAGACAATGACGGCAATTCTGAAAGAGGATCCGCGGGAACTCAGTGAGATGGCGCATCCCGTTTCGCCGGGCCTCGAGCGCATTGTGCGCCGTTGCCTGGAGAAAAACCCCGAGCAGCGGTTTCAGTCTGCCAAGGATCTGGCGTTTGCACTCGAAGCATTGACGGGAACGACAACTAGGTCAGCAGCGAACGCTATCGTACCGGTAGCTGCAGAAAAGCCACGTTGGATGGGATTCGCCGCCGCTGCCGTCCTGGGCCTTGCATTGGGCGCGGCGATCACGTGGTACCTGCGCCCGGCACCGCCTTCGCCGCCGACGTTTACGCGGGTCTCCTTCCATCGCGGGGAGGTATTCCGAGCGCGCCTGACGCCGGACGGAAAAACGGTGGTTTACAGCGGCAGGCTCGAAGGGGGAGCGCCCGACTCCTACGTGATCCGAGAAGACTATCCGGCTTCAACGCCCGCAGGACTCAACGGTGCACTCGTGTTGGCGATTTCGCGCCAAGGGCAGATGGCCGTGCTAGTGCACCCGGCGTACTACGCCCACTATCAATGGTTCGGCACTCTCGCCGTCTCGCCTTTGGGCGGAGGCGCGCCACGCGAACTACTGGAAAATATCTATGACGCTGACTGGTCGCCCGACGGAAATGAAATGGCCGTAATCGATCTGGATCACAATAAGTTTCGGCTCCAGTATCCGGTCGGCAAGGTGTTGCTCGAGAGTGAGAACTGGATTAGTGATGCAAGAGTTTCCCCTGACGGACAGCATGTTGCCTTGTTTCGTCACCCTCCAAACCAGGATGATCGGGGTGAAGTTATCGTGCTCGACCGCTCGGGTCATTCGACCACGCTCTCTACTGGATGGGAATCGTTAGAAGGACTAGCGTGGGCGCCCTCGGGAGCGGAAATCTGGTTCTCGGCCGCGGAGTCTGGGGAGCAGTTTTGTATTCGCGCGGTTACCTTATCCGGAAAGCAGCGAACGGTGCAGTGCAGTACGGCGCCGACTCGGATTCACGACATCGCGGCATCGGGGCGCGCCCTCGTTTCCAGCGAGGAGAATCATGGATCGATGATGTTAGCGGAACATGGCCAGACCAAAGAGCGTGATCTCGACTGGCTCTCGTTTCCTTACGGCCCGCGTCTGAGTCACGATGGAAGTCAGGTCTTGTTTACGGACTTATCGGAGCAGTCTGGAAACGAGTATGCGGTATACGTACGCAAAAGTGATGGCTCGCCCGCTGTTCGCCTGGCGGGCGGCGGGTTTGCCACGGATATCACGCCCGATGGAAAGTGGGCTCTAATCCTTCTGCCGGGTGATCCCGCCGAGCGGGTGCAGATCGTGCCCGTCGGAGCGGGGCAAGCGCGAACGCTCCATTGGGATGGATTTCAGCCTCTCTGGGCAAAATGGTTTCCCGATGGACAACATATCTTGCTCCAGGGTACAGAGAAGGGCCAGTCAGAACGTGTTTACGTCACGGATTTGAACGGCTCAACACCCAAAATGATCTCGCCGGATGCTTCCCCGTGGACGGAGATTGCGCCCGATGGAAATTCAGTTTCCCTTCTTCAAAAATCGGGCTGGGTGATCGTGTCTATTCCCACAGGCACCGCCAAGGCGATGACCAGCCTTCAGCCCGGGGAGTTCCCGGTGGCTTGGGCCGCCGACTCGAAGCATGTGTTCACCCAGGCTGGCACTGCCACCGGCGCAAACATCTTTAAGCTTGACGTGGACTCGGGCAAGCGCGACCTTTGGCAGGTGATCACGCCTAGAGATCAGTTAGGCCTGCGGCCGATGAGTGTTCCAGTTTCCATCACGCCTGACGGGCGGTGGATAAGCTTCGTGTATCGCACCCAACTCGGGCAACTCTACCGGAGCGACACTCTCAGGTAGGCAGAATGCTTGTTTCCTCTATGGAAGCAAGCCAAAGACTCCCACGCCTGTCTGGGTTGCTACGTAAACCTTCCCGTTCGCAATCGTCGGTGTGATGAATTTATTTCCATTTCCAAAGTGATCGCGTCCGCCGGCTGCCTGGTTTGAGTTGTATAACTCCACCGCAAGATTATTGGCACTATAAGCGTGCAGGACTGCGGGTGAAGAGTTCTCCGTCGCCCATAGGATCAAGTTGGTTTTCGTACTGCCGGACATGCTGGGCGTAGCTCCCGGATAACCAAAATGCGTGCCGGTCGCGGATTGTGGCGTGGTGTTTAACAATCCGCTTGAATTGAAGGCGAAGGCCTTGATTGCGTCGCCCACAGCACCGTAGTAGATGCGGCTGTTGGAAAATGCGGGCATTGAGAACACCTGGCCTGAAAGCGCGCCGGTGATCTCCTGGTAGATCTGACTGTTGTTGTTCGGATTGAATTTCCCCATGTTGTCGCGATTTGCCAGATAGATATTCTTATCCTTGCCCGCACCCACCACGAGCTGGTGCATGACTCCGCTTGAATCCTTGAAATTCGGAATGACCAGCGCGCCTCCTGATCCGAGGTCTTCGTCCGCCTCCGACTCGCTTATGGTGTTGTACATGTTGAAATAGTCGGCGACCGCCAGTTGCCCCTTCTTGGTAGAGAGCTTCGTGATGGCGTTTCCGTAATCGCCGTTCACCGGGAAGCCATTAGCGTTGAGAGTGGTATCAAAAGTTCCGTTGGCGTCGAGAAAGTAGATGTTTCCGGTGGAGTCCGCTGCCGGTCCCGCTCCAGCGCCCCAAATTGCTCCTTCGCTTCCGTTGGGCGTCACGTTCAAGATGGATGTCTGCGCAAGGGTCGATTCGTTATACCCGATGATCCATCCAGTGTAGGGACGGAAGTCGCAATGCGAGGACCACGACGTGTAGACCACATGATTCAATAGCAGCAAGCCGGCTCGTTCCTTGTATTGCTTGGGATCAAAAATGACGTAGCCGCCCTGGCTGTTATCCCCCGTGCCAGGATATTTTGCTGTTACAGCGATTGGCCCGCCGAATTCCTCTGCGCCGGTGGTCACATCCAGCGCATGAACCCGTTGGTAGTAGTTGCCCGAGGAGTCTTTGCTCATCGCGACCAGGTAAATGGTTCCGTGGGCGCCGGATGAAAGGTCGATGACCGGCGTCGAAGTCACGCCGATTTCCGGTGTAACTTGCCCGCAGCCGCGGTCGTCAGATGGAGCTTCGCCACCCAGCAGCATGGTTTTTTGCCACAGAGTCGTTCCGGTGTCGGCGTCAAAGGCATAGACGGTATCGTGTTCGCTGGCGACAAAAAGAACATTGTGATTGGCTCCTGCGACGCTGAGATTGGGCGCATATAGCGGTTGCGCATCGACTAGCCCATCGGTACTCAGGCCGAATAGCTTTCCAAACGTGCCCGAGTTCACATTCTTCACCGTGAGCGTGGTCTCGCTCTGATTCCGGCCCGTTCTCATATTGTCGTTGTGATACGTCAGCACGCCCTTGAATGCCTGCGCCGCGTTTGCCACGGTCTCATATCGCAGAACCAGGACGCAGGCGAGCGTTAGCAGCAGAATGGTGGCCGAAAAGAGAGCGATCCGGAGGGAGAGAGCTCGTTTCATGGTATATACCTCGAGAGTCAGCAAGAGGCGGGGAAAAGCCGCGTCCCGGCTGGGTTTTGAAACGAAGCAGGCCCTGCAATTGTAAACGAAATTATTGTTTCAGGAGAACCCAGCAGATTTTGACTTGGAGAACCAATGCCGATTTTCAAATATCAGAATATCTGGTGGCGGCGGTAGGACTCGAACCTATTATAGTGTTGAAAACAATACAACTTATTGAATCTTAACTGTCACAGAAATCACAAAAATAAGGGATGAAAGGATTGCTAGCACAAATTAGCACAGGATTTTGCGGGGCCCGCGCTTACAGAATTTGACCGCAATTTGTCCGTGTTTCGACATGCGACTTAGCACGCGTTCAAGGACAGCACGTGGGATGCGGATAGAGCGGTAGCCGCGCTTGTGCATCTTCTCAGGGCGGGACAATATAAGGATGCCGGGCTCGTCCTCAAAGAGCTTTGACGTAGCTGGGCGCGAGAGTCCTAAGAGTTCGGCGGCCTCGGCTATCGTGAATGTCGGTTTTTGGGTCATTTGAATTCCCCTTGAATGGTGTCTAAATAGGCCGGAATGATGCCTTAACTAACTAGTAATAGTTTCTCAATCACTGTTAACTACTTACTCACTATCTGTTTTTTAAAGCATTTTATGTGCAAATCTCCGGGGTCCGGCTGTTCAAGTCATTGCAAACAAGGGATTTAGACCCGCATTCCCCTAGGTGGCCTTCGTTTTAAAAACAGTGTCGGCCTTCCTAGCTCCTCTGCGACCATTACGCCCAACCGATTAAATCCAGAGTTCGTCTCACGCGTCTGCATCTCGTTGAAAACACGTAGAACCAAAAGCGCCCGTAGTGTCGCACTTTACAGTCAACTAGGGTGTAAAGTCCCCTGTAATTTTTGCCCGTATGTCGTTGATAATTCCCTCCCCGAAAACGTCCCTGGGATTTAATCTGAGCAAAACTCAAGTCCTTGCTTTTGATGTAGATGGACCTACTTATTCTTCAATTCTCCTCTATAGTGTTTTTCTTTTTTTTTTTTATATATATACAGTCAAGTGTAAAGGCGCTTTACAGGGCACACGGGCTACCCTTCTGAGATTTGATAGAGGAATCCATCCTTTTTGACCTGTTTAGATTTCATCAACCCGGCCAAGGCAGAGAAGACCCATTGCCGAGTACAGTCCAAGGCTTCGCTAATCTGTCGAGCCGTCATACCGTCCGGCGCTGTGCGCAGAGCGTCTAACACTTGGTCCTGAACTGAGGGTTTGTTAGTCGCCACGGGAACGCTACCAATCGGCTCGCAATTGAGCTGGGTCCTAACGGAACAGCAGCACTGACTTACTACTCGGTAGCGTGTTCCGTCCCATTCAACCTCAACAATTTTTCCTGCGCGGGCCACAGCGGCGAGAGTACATCCCATGTGTTCGTACATCGTGAACCCCTTGTTTCCTCCGTGTCCGATCCCCGAGTAGTTCAACGGGACTGCCCGTCATCGTTTCGCCAGTGTTGAGCTTGACCGTAACCGTACGGGTCCGATACCACGAATAACCCGCGCTTTGTGCATACATGATTGGCCCCTTTTATGTCGTTTTGTAACTCGTTTGTTTTCAATGGTCCTAAAACATGCTTCTTCGATTTAAATGCGATATGAGCGCGACTTAGTAATTAGGGCTATCACGGCCCCACATTTTCTAACTGCCTCTCATATCGCATCCTAATGCGTCCTTTAGTTCGCTATCTCGCCCCCAAGAGACATAAACGTCCCCGGCGCGTTTTGGTTGTTATACTCGGCCGTAACTTGATCCGCCGTCATTGTTACGGTACCGATGCGGACCTCATCCACGGCCGCGTAGACCGCGAGCGCACCGATAGCGCCGGGGATTCCGCCCAGGGCGATTTCTGCACTCGATAAATTCAACGTAGCGGACCCGGCGCTCAAAGTTTGGAGTACGCCGTCGAGGTACATCAAGGCTTGGTTAGCGTTCGTTGACCCGCTTGGGATGTAGAGAACGACATGATGCCAATTCGTGTCATAGGTCCAAGACACCGTATTGGATGTAGTCCCCCATTCCAAGGACAAGACGTTCCCACCTTGGTAAAAGATGGCCGCTCGTTTTCCCGAACCGCTGTTATCTCCGAAGCCAAGGAATTCTTGAGCGCCGTTGTTAGCGAGCTTGAACCAACATTCAACGAGGACCGGCGTAGAGCTACCCGTAGGCAATCCCGTTGTGGACGTGTTGTGCGCGTACGTCGCAGAAAAATCTATCGCGCCGCCTACTTGCACCACCGGTCGCCGTTCCGCCAACGTTGGTTAGATTGTTCCCGCTTTGCGAAGAGTCCGTTAGGTTGAGCGTCGTACCGTCGCCCAAATGGTAGACGGCTTTGTACGCCGAGGCCCAGACGCCCGCCTTGTTGGAGTGGTCTGTAATCGAGGTTCCGCCGTATTGCATGTAGATGACGGTATCGGTGGTATGCGATAACGTAGCCACGGAAACCCAGAATTCAATAGCGCCGGTTGCCGCGTTGTAGTTCACAAGCTCGAACGGGATAAGCGTAAGCCCGGCCGAGTCCGACGAGAAGGCAATATCAAAGCCGCTCGCATTGTTGACGTGTCCGCCGTTCGCAACGCTCTTCAATGTGGCATCGGTAAGACTAACCAGCACGGGGAAATTGCTAGAGTCCGAGGACCCGCATAGAGTGTGGTCAATGGTAAGGGCCCGGTAATACCCGTACAGGGGCCCTCGGCTTCGCTCGCTACATAGTGCTCCAATCGAAATCATTGGTTCCTCCGTTGTGCTTTCATTTGTTCGTGCGCGATCTTCCCCGCAACCTGAGACTTGGAACCTTTGAAGCTATCGGCATCCTTGGTCACGATGGTTATGTGGTTCGTAATGCCTCGGCCTTTGCCGCGTCCCTCGGCTTGCTCTACGCGGTCGGTCAACGCCTTAGTAACTACCGTCTCGCCGCCGTGGTTCACGGACGGTACCGGGCCGGTGCCGGGGACCTTGCCGCCTTCCTCGAACGCCATGACGCCCGCGAACGCTGCCCCGGCCGCGATAGGTGCCATAACGGCGTTAGCTGGGAACGGGACATCTTCCATAACCCACTTGAACGCGGACCGCGCGGCCGAACCGGCTTCCATAATTTTCTTTCGTCCCTCCATGGTTTCCATTTGCATCAAGTTCTCGGCGGCCGTAGAAAGCATTTGCTTCCCTAGGTCCTCGAACCCCTTCGCCATGTTCTTACCCTCTACAAGACTCTTGGCGACGTTCGAGGCAATAGCGCCGTACATCTTTTCCTCGGCCTTGCTAATGTCCGCGAATTGTTTCTCGGCCGCCGCATCCCGAATCTTCGTAACATCGTTCTCTGCCTTCTGAATAACCTGTTTCTTCTTGTCCTCGAATTGTTGGAGCTTAACGAGGTAGTCAGAATCGTGCTTATCGAGCGAGGCAATGGCTTGGTCCAAATCCTTTTGCTCGTTCGCGGCCCGTTCTTGCGCTACGGCAATCTCGGCATCCATGGCTTGGCGTCCCGTCGTTTGCCGCATGGCGAGGGAATGTTTAATTGCCTCGTCTTCCGAGGCCGCTTTGAGTGTGGACATAGCGTTAGCTTGCTTTAGGGTTTCGGCGGCTAGTTCCTTCTCAATCTTCGCCTGTTCCTCGCCCATTTGCCGCGTAATGTTTACGCGCTCGGTAAGCAGCGATTTGTAGAACCCGGTATCTTGCAACCCTTTCGATTGCTCTTCCTTGATGGCCGAGTTAATAACCGCGAGGCGTTCCGTGCTACCTTGCTTCGTGGCGTCTATCTTCTCGCGCTCCGTTTGTTGAAGGCGGCTAACGGCTTCCTTATAGGATTCGTCCCACGCCTTTTGGGTCGCGTCGGCGGCTTGCTTGGCTTCCTCGGCTTGGCGTCGGAATTCTTTATCCTGTTCCGCGCCTATGGTGTTATCCGTCGTAGCGGCCGCGTTGGCTTTCTGTTGGCCCTTGATGTCCGAGATTTTCTGTTCGGCCGCAACCTGGGCTTGTAGAGTGTCAACTAGAATCTGTTGGCTCTTTAGTTGGTCCGCGTCCCCGAACCATTTACCCTCAGACCCCTTCATGGTCCCGAGGTAGGCTTTAGCAATGTCAAGCGTGCTCTTGAGCTTGGCGGCCGCTTCGTCGGTCTTACCGGCCGCTAATAGTGCGTCGTATTCGGTCTTAAACTCGGAAAGGGCGTGCGCGGCCCCGCCGCTACCCTTGCTCAATGAATACCAATGGGCGGTAAGTTTGGTTAGAACGGACTCGGCCGCTTTGTCTACGGCATCGAATTGGCCCTCTAACTCTTTAAGGCTTTGATGGTCAATTAACTCAATCTGTTTCGCGAGCGCCCCGAGATGGTCTTTGTTAAGCTCGTCGGCCTTAATCCCCGCCTCGATAAACTTGTCCTCAAGGCTGTTGAAGCTCTTTTGAATGCTGGTACCGAAAGCGGCTTGCGCCTCGGCGGTTTTCTCGGCTTGCTCATGGAGCTTAACTAAGTGCTCGATAAGCAACGTAGCGCCCACGGCAATAGCGAGGAACGGGAAGGCGGCCTCGAACGCCGCGCCCACCGGGCCCAGGCTAGCGATGAAGGACGTAATCCCGCGCGGGAGATGCACCCCAAACTCTTCCCCCAATAGCTGCACACCGTGACGCGATTCAGTCATGGAGAAGTCAACCTTTTCCCCGGCGTCTTCGGCGCTCTTGCCGAACTGTTCCAACGCGCCCGACGCTTTACCTAGGTCACCGCTAAAGGAAGCCGTGTTTGCTACCAAATCAACCGTCAACGTTCCTACTGTTGGCACAATATTCTCTTTTCTCGCGCGGCTTTCCGCGCGTCCAACATCCGTTTTCGGAACGCTGGGTCCTTCCACAAACTTGCCGTTATCTCTGAGTGCGTCCTTCGCCGGTTACGGATTTGCTCGCCGCGCGTTGCCCACCGCACATTACCCGGCTCGTAATGGCCTTCGTTGTTCCTGCGGTCCAAGCTGTGCGCATGTGACGGCTTCGGACCTACCTCGGCTATGAACTGCTCGAAACTGGTAAATAGAAACTTATTCCACGGCCGCCGTAGTCCGCATATTTTTTGTTCTTCGGATTAGCGCAGCGGTTCCGCGCCGCGTGGTATGCCCGGCACTCCGGTGTGACCGTTCCGCCGCTAGCATGACCATGCCGGGCGTCTGAGCCCCAACCCCGCGCGGTTTTGACTGCCTTCGTGGTTTTCATTCCCGTTCAATCCCCTGGACGAGCAACCCGAATTTGCGACCGTATTGCAATAGCTCATGTTCTATTCTGTCGGGCAGTATAAGCCCCGATGCTGCACAGCGTTCTAGTATTTGAATTTCCGCGATGGCCCGGCAGAAATATTCCAGGGGGTCGGGTTCTTCAAGCGCTCGGGTACAGACGCGTTGCGAGATTATTCGGGCTAGCTCTTTGCAAGTCACGCGGACACCGATGTCTGCTCGTAAGCGGGGTATGTGACGGGGCCCACGTCAAAGAGCTTCTTGAGCTTCGTAATGGTCCGCGTTAATACCGTGCGTCCATCGGCTTGCTGACCTTCGGACCATTCGCATTCTTGGACAACGAAGGCGAAGCTACAGCCCGTGACATCGCCACGCTTTACGAACTGATAGACATTCGCACCGATGGTCGTTTTCAAATCCATGATGTTTGTGAAGCGGAGTCCCCGCGAGGTTTGTTGCATCCTCAGCGTTCCGGCTTCGCTACGCCCTAGGACGTTGTTTGCATCGTCGTTAAAAAGACAACGCACGTCATCCATCATTACGTCTGCGAATGCCCCAGGCGCGATGGTTTCGATTACCCTATAACCGTCATCTTCATAAAGGACGTACTCTTCATTGAAGACGGCCGCGTAGCCTTCAATCTTTGATGGTGCCTGGGCTGTGGTTCCTTCGCGGGTTGCTTTTACCGATGCGTTTCCGAATCTCCGTTCGACTAACATAAGTGTCCTCGATTAGAAAGTAGGGGCCTGTTTCCAGACCCCTTGAAGCCAACAGAGCCTAGCTCAGTGGGTGAATGAGGTACGAGAATGCGGCCGTCTTGCAAGAGCTTCGCATCCGTGCGCATGAATGCCTGATACGCACGCTGATAGTTCGTCATGTAAAGCTCGTTGAAGCGGACGAACGTAAAGCCCAGGACGTTGCGCACAACATAGTTGCGGAAGTTGCCGAAGACCACGGAGATGTTACCCGCGCCAATGGCCGCCATGTCCTGGTTGAAGTCCCACTTGTAGCCAAGCAAGGAATCACTGACGCCGACGTTCAGACTTACGGCCCAGATCGGGCGGCCATACGCGTCTTTGGTCTTTTTCAACTGATCCCAAGTGCCCATGTTCGCCGCGAACGCCGAACCGTCACGGTAAGCGGGGTCAACCTTGGATACGAGGTTAACCAAGTCATCGGACCCGATGCTACTAAGGTCCGTGTCGCCGCTGTTATTACTGTTGGAGTGCGCACCAACCGCGAGGACGTTTCGTCCACCGGCCGCCACAAGAGCGTTAATCAGCCCTGTGATGGTGCCGTAGGTGCCGCTACCGTCGCCAATCGTGTAAGCAAGGTTGCTTGCACGGCCCAGACGGATGGCGAACGCATCGGACAGCAAGCCCGTAATGTCAAAAGCTGAGTCTTGCTCTAACTGCACCGAAACCTTGACCTGTTTTGAGGACAAGAGATTCGCGCCCAGCGTAACGTTGCTGAACGTCGGATCGGCCGAACCGGTGCCCGACCCTTCGGTCAACCATTCCCCAATGTTGGACGTGTCATCCAGGTTTGGCCAGGGGAGCGGGTTGCCTGTGCTGGTCGTAATTTGACGGCAGAGACGGGTCATTCCACCGTAGGCTTTCAGTTTGACAATCAATTCCGCTTCGAAGCCCTGGGGAACGAGGGTCGCACCGTCAGCGCCACTTGCGGCACCTAGAGCGCGGGCTTCCTCCATCGCAGCGGACATACGGCCGGTGCGAATGAAGGTTTCAAAATCAGCCTTATAGGAATCGGTTGAGCGGATTGCCAAGGCTTGGGCTTGCGGGTTGGCCGCACGCTCATTGCCTGGGTAACTGATATTGGGGCGTTCAGCATTACGAACCTGGGCAAGCTCTTTTTCGAGCGTGCTAGTCCGTTCATCGTTTTCGATCTGAACGCGCAATGCCTCTTGCTTCGCATCGAGTTCTTTCCAGCGGGCGGCATCGGCGGGTTTGGTTGAGTTGGCGAGGTTCCGCATTTCCTGAACGATGGCAAAGCGGTCTTGACGTAATTGTAGTGACATAATGATCCTTCTGCGGCTGAGCCGCGATTGATTTGGGGTTTCGTGCCGAGTCGCAGAATTTCAGGACTCTAGGCGGCCTTCGCACCGCGAAGGAATAGACCCGGCGGGGGTCGGTGTAGGGTGCCAGTTGGGCTGTTGGGGCCTGCGGGGCCCGGCGTCAGTCGCGCCAAGATACCGTTCTTGGTTTACCGTTTCCGGTGGGGAAACGCGCTACCGTCTTACAGTGTTGCTTCGATTTCAGCTTGTCGCGTTTTCCGTCCGCGTTCTGTTTCCGCGAGCGCCTTACGGTTCAAGTGATTCTGAAATCGCGTGCCGATGTCTTCGGGCATTTCTAGGGACACTCGCTCAGAGGATTCCCGCTGAGGCCGCGTGTCCGCAAATTCCACAATCATTGGTCTGTCCTTTCCCCTTTAAGAATGCAGCCCCACCCCCTGGGTAGGGCCGCAATCCGTATCGGCGGTTTTCAAGATATGGGCGCACCGAAGGCCCCGCCTACTCTTCTGGTATGACCGGGTATGTAGGTCCCGGTGTGTGAATCTCGCCTAGCTCAGTATGACCTTGGCCCCGAGCTGAGGCGTCCGTCACAACACGGCACAATTGGCGGGGCCAAAATTTTACGGGCCGGATAAGGTCTGATTAAGACATCTCAGTCCGGCGCGGGCCTAACTGTATGCCACCCGACCAAGCCCGTAACTCGCTAGGTCCGCTAGCCGCCCAGAGGCGGACCCAGGAAAACTCAAATCATTCCCCAAGCAATCGCTTGCGCTCAACAACGTACGACATCGTACCGTCACAAACGGCGCTCACGAACGCGGGACTATCGGCATACACTTCGCGGATGTCATCCAATGATGCGGCGAGGTACGCGGCTCTAGCTTGCGGCGTTGAACAACGTTCGACACCTTGGCGGATGCGGATACAGACATTGGCGGCCGTTTGCAGCATTGGTCCACGCAATGACCCGGTACAGAAAAACTTTGGCGAGGTACTCATCGTGTCCCCTTAAGCTGTATTGAATGTAATGCCACCGGGTATCGGTGTCAAGCACAAATGTTACAGCATGTGATATAAAACTCGTTCCCATGCTTTGCGACCGTCTTTTTTTGTCTCTTTGATGACGCCTTGATCCACAAGACGGGCGCAGACGGCACCGATAGTACCGGACGGGTTCGCTTGCTTGGATAAGTCGCAGCCCACTTTCCGCAATTCGGCTCGCAGTTCTTTGGTCGTTAATGGGCCATCGGTTCGGGCAAATATTCGCTTCAAATGATCGGCGGGGCGGCTCGTTGCGCCTACCACCTTCATGGAAGGTTTTACCATTTCGGCATCGGCCGGTGTCCGCTCCGATTCTGGCTTGCCTTCGTACATCAAGACGTGTAGGGCGGCCATGCGACGTTGTAAGGACAGTACGCGGGCTTCTGCCGCTTGGAAATCCCGTAAGGCTTCTTTCATCTCCGCCGCCGCTTTATCGTACTCTTGTTGGTATCCCATTGACCCAGTATAGCGGTTCTCATATAGCTTGTGCAATAGTCAGACGTTCCCAAGGGTCCCTTTAAGCGGTAGCTTTAACAAGTGTCGTGTTTGCAGGCACATGCGTAACCGGAAGAATGTTATTTTAGGGCCCTATACAGGAATTAGAGAATCCGGCTATTGTAGTTTCAGCCTGGGAGGGCAGCCATCGTGAAAAGTTCGCTTAAATTTTTGGACGGCAAAATTGTAAAGATGTCGAAGCTCAACCGGATACTCGGCCCAACCGTCTGGGTTCTTTCGTACGAGGCGAAGGGTTCGCACTTCCTGGGCTCTTATCCTTCGGCACAGGAAGCCGAGCAAGCCGCCGAGGAAGAATTCGCGCACTTGCATAGAACGTTCGATGTCATCGGCTACGACGCGCGAAAACTTGACCCTTCTTTGGTTGGGTAGCGCTATAATTTTTGCGTTGTATGAGGGGGTACTAAGGGCCGCTCGCTCCTGAGGATTGGGCGGCCTTTTGTTGTCTGGGAGCGTCCGATTCCATACCAAGTTTCAACTTGGCGTGCGAGTATAATTCCGCGTTCCCCGGAGAACCCACAATGAAAGACGAGAAAAAAGAGCGTTGGATGGAAGTGGCGCAAAAGGTGACAATGGAGCAAGACCCGCAGAAACTGCTAGAACTCGTTCAGGAACTCAATGACCTTTTGGAAGAGAAAGAACGACGGCTTGGCATTGTGCCCGCGAAAAAACTGCAATAGCTGTCAGATTTCGAACTGTCTTTTTTGCGCGTCGGTCGTAACATCCAACCATCGTTTGGAATTCCCTTTCCGCCCCGTGCAGGTTCGCATGGGGCTTTTTTATTTCTTCGGGGCCGTCCGCGTCTTGATGTATGCGCGGATGTGATCGGATACGCCGAGGACCGAGGGCCTGGGATTGGGATTAGCCCGGTGTCCTAGATCGGCGGTCAAGTAGGCGTAGACGGCCCACAAGACGGGCATTAAGCGTTCCGCCCACAATAAGAAGCATTGCTATCACGGTTTGATTGTTCATTGCGCCTTCCACGTCGCTTTTATCGCCTTGTCGGTTCTGCCCTGTCGGACCTTGACCCATTCATGCGAGTAGAATTTCGCGACTACGCCGACCGTGTTCCCGAGGGCCGCTGCTACGTCTTCAAAGGTCGCCCCGGCCCGTATCATCTCAATAGCGAGCGTGTGCCTAAACTTGTGGCTCGTAGCCGTTGGGAATCCTGCCTCATCCAATAGCGTGCGCATTTTCTTTTGCCAGTGTTTTACGGCCTCGCGCTTCTCTGCGTCCGTCCCCTCGCCGCTCTTCCCGCCATGCCAGAAGACATAGCGGGGGTTCCCGTTCAGCACGGCTAGAAGCTCTTTAGCTACCTTCGCGGGGATGGCGTTATCAATTGCCTGTAGCGTGTGGCGCTTCGATGTCTTCTGACGCGAGGAAAGATATATCCGGTACCCTCCGTTGTCCTCACGAATGTTCGTCCTCTCTAGCGTGGCGGCGTCAATGATAGCAAGCCCGGCATAGCGCATTACGAGGATGAGAGCCCGAATCCTCCGGTCGGCCGTCTTTAGGATGTGCTCAAACTCTTTAGGCTCGAACCCCAAAACTTGCGCGGTCTTCCCCTTGACCGTCTTCCACGAAGCGGCGGGGTTGTGCGTTAGTATCCCGCCGTTGTGGAAGTACCGAAAGAAGCTCTTAACCCGCTGTTGGTTGATCGTGAGGGAATGCGTTGTCTTAAAGTACCGATTCCACGGCCAAGTGCTGACGTGGGTCAGGTTGACCGCTTCGAGCGCATAGACGCCATCGGAGTTACAGAAGTCGAGAATCCTAGCTGTGACCTTGGCGAGCTTTTGAAGTGTCGGGGGTTCTAGGCCGTCATTGCGCTTGGCCGCCATAAAGGTGTCTACGGCGTCCGCTACCGTCATCTTGGCCTTGAGGGATGCCGGAATCTGTACCCCGGCTAGCTGGGCCTCTAGACGGCGCTTATTGTCTTCTGCCTCTGTCCAGGACCGCGTACCGGCCTTTCTGCGGAATTGCTTCCCGCCTTTGGACCAACGGAAGTGCTTACGGCAATTGCAACGCTTGCAAAACTCGTCCCCGGCGTACTTGCAACCGGGCGTATGCCGCACAAAGATTGTGATTAGCGGGGTCATAAACCCACGCTAGCACAGAATTAGCACAAAACAATGGCACCAAGGTAATTAGCCAATGTTTATGCGGGTGGGAAATTGGTGGCGGCGGTAGGACTCGAACCTACGACCTACGGATTATGAGACCGTCGCTCTAACCACCTGAGCTACACCGCCACGGTGCGCAAACTACTTAAAAGGGAAACGAAATAGCGGCTGCAGGGAATTGCAAGGGCAATATACCGCTCTCGGATGGAAGAGCAATATTGGATTGGCCTGCGGCGCGGCTACATCTCTCGATGATCAGGATACTTCGTCCGTCACAACGTCTATGAAATTGTAAACGGTGGGTCGAAGCGTGTGCAACGGGGCATCGCCTCGTCTGCTGCAGAGCGGCGAATCGGTAGTCAGCTAGAGGGAATTTCCCTACCTGAATAACGCTCTTTCAGAGCGATACGCAAGACCTGGGAGAAATATTTCTCTTCCTCCATACGGCAAAAACCCCATCAGGAGTATCAGATAGGAGACTGATTTCGCGGAGCCGCAGAAAGACATGCGAAATTTGCCATCCCCTTAAAGATCCAGGACCCTTAATGACGACGAAGACAAAACCGATCCAACCCAGGAAAGACCCCCAATTAACCGATGCCTTGATCTCAACCCGCACAGAATTGAAGCAGGTCGAAGAAAGGCTGGCAATTGGCGCGAATGTCGTCTATGAGACGATTCGACGCGAGGGCGAAGACGAGATGGATCGTCCGGCAGCGGCTCTGGCCTGGTCGGCGCTGGCGGCCGGACTGTCGCTCGGTTTTTCGTTTGTTGCCGAGGCGCTGTTGAGGTCCCATCTACCCGACACCCAATGGCGCCCGCTCATCGCTCGAGCGGGTTACTGCGTCGGCTTTCTCATCGTGATTCTAGGGCGGCAACAACTGTTCACAGAAAACACCCTGACGGTCATCTTGCCCTTACTGTTGCACAAGAACTTGCGCACGTTGTTGCGAGTGACGCGCCTTTGGGCAGTCGTGCTCGCCGCCAACCTTACGGGCACGTTCCTATTCGCGTTATGCATTGCCAAGACTGGCATTTTCGACGCGCACATGCAGGACAGTTTCCTGCAAATTGGCAAGGAACATATGGGAGCAAGCTTCGGAATTGTGATTATGCGCGCGGTTTTTGCGGGCTGGCTGATTGCCCTGATGGTTTGGCTCCTTCCTGCGGCGGAATCAGCCAAGGTGAGCATCATCATCATCCTCACTTATCTCATCGGCATCGGTGGCTTTAATCACATCATCGCCGGTTCGACGACCGCCTTATACCTCGTCGTCACAAATTCCATTTCGTTGGGCACGTATGTCTTCCGATTCTTCGTTCCCACGCTGCTCGGCAATGTTATCGGAGGAGTATCGCTGGTCGCCGCGCTGGGACATGCGCAGGTCGTAGGCGGGAAAGAGTAGCCCAGCGTCAGCTGATCGGCAACTGCATTCAAAAAGCACGTAGCGAATGTTTCTGATTATCTTCTTTCGCCGCTCCCAAGTCTTTTAAAGCGGCCATTTGCATGCGACACTTGACCGCATGAAAGTTGTCGCCGTGATTCCCGCAAGGCTGGCTTCGACCCGGCTGCCCCGCAAGATGCTGCGAGAGATCGCTGGCATTCCGCTGCTCTCTAGGGTTTATCACGGCGTGCAGCAATCTTCGTCGCTTCACGAAGTCGTGGTCGCCACGGATTCAGAAGAAATTTCGCACTTTTGCCAGAAGCAAGGATTTCACGTACGAATGACGTCCAGCGCACATCGGTCCGGGACGGAGCGCGTCCATGAGATTTCTTCGGCAATCCCGGCGGACGTCTATCTGAATGTCCAAGGGGACGAACCCCTCACTCGCCCCGAACACATAGAAACCCTCATCGCGCTCATGCGCAATCCTGAAGTTGCAGTGGGAACACTCAAAACGCCGGCGGCTGATGTCGATGTGCACAATCCGAGCGCGGTGAAGGTCGTCGCCGACAACGCAGGGCGTGCGCTTTATTTTTCTCGCGCCGCCATCCCGCACGATCGCGATGGCGTGCTCCCGCCTTATTACAAGCACCTGGGGTTTTATGGCTACCGCAAAGAAGCGCTCGACAGCTTCGTGCGTTGGCCCGAATCCTCCCTGGAACGCAGCGAGCGGCTCGAGCAGCTGCGCTTTCTTCAGAACGGAGTCCAGATTCATGTCGCAGAGACGCCGTTCGACACAGTGGGCGTCGATACAGAAGAAGATGTCCGCCGCGTGGAAGAGATCCTGGCGCAAAGTAGGACAACGCACTGAAATGCCTGTTCTGCGCTTCTAGAATCTTTCATCAATGAGTTGGCGAAGGTTGTTGTAGGATTCCGTCTTGATGGCTTACTCGTCGGACCGGTGGCGGCAGATCGAGGCTCTTTTTTATGAAGCTCTCGAGTCAGCGCCAGAAGGCCGCTCAAGGTTTCTCGACGAGAAATGCGCAGGTGACAGCGAACTGCGCAGGCAAGTTGAGACCCTCCTCGCGTCGGACGGCAAGCCGGAAGACCTTCTCCACCAGTCGGTGCAGGAAGCGGCACACCGCGTGATGGCGGATGATCGCCGCGAAAAGATGGCTCCCAACACTCGGCTGGGCCATTACAAAATCATCTCCATGCTTGGTTCCGGAGGGATGGGCGAGGTTTACCTCGCGGAGGACACGCGGCTCCGGCGCAAGGTTGCGCTTAAATTGATTGCCCCTGACCTCACCCGCGAGGAACGTGGGCTGCGGCGTTTTGAGCAAGAAGCGCTCGCCGCGTCTGCGCTGAATCATCCTAATATTCTTACGATTTACGAGTTCGGGCAGGCCGAAGAAGTGCGTTTCATCGCGTCAGAATTTATTGAAGGTATGACGCTTCGCGAGAAGATCGTCGTTCGGCGCCTTGATCTGGCTGCATCAATTGACATTGCCACGCAGATGGCCAGTGCTCTTTCGGCCGCGCACAATTCCGGCATTGTTCATCGCGACATCAAACCGGAGAATGTAATTATCCGCACGGATGGAATTGTTAAGGTCCTCGATTTTGGCATTGCCAAACTCACCGAAAAAAGGCCGGCAGATACAAGTCGCCTGAACGCGTCTACTTTGACGTCTTCCGTCAGCGAGCCTGGGGTGGTGATGGGCACCGCCAAATACATGTCGCCCGAACAGGCGCGGGGGCTGGATGTGGATGCTCGGAGTGACATTTTCAGCCTGGGCTCGGTGATGTACGAACTCGTCACGGGCAGACCGGCATTTGAAGGTCCGACAACCAGCGATGTGATCGCGGAGATTTTGAAGGTAGAACCTCCTCCGCCCCTCGAGTTTGCTCCGGATCTTCCTTACGAGGTTGAGCGCATTATCAGCAAAGCGTTACGCAAGGATCGGGAGACCCGTTACCAGTCAGTGCGGGACCTGCTTATCGACTTGCAGGATTTCAAAAAAGAATTTGAGTTTCAGTCGAAGCTCCAGGAATCGGCGCGGGCAGGAACTTCTCGCGCGGCCGCATCGAAAACTTCGTCCGATTGGCGGACTCCAGCAAGAGTGGCCTCTGGTCCCATTCGATCTGGCCTTTCCCGATGGAAGCCGTTTGCTTGGGTTGCCGCGTTCTTAATCGTGATTGCAGCATCCTTGGGTTACCTCTTGCTTCGGAGTTCCAATGTCCTACCGACCGCAGCGCAGCCCGCGGAGCCTGGCTGTGCTGCCGTTTCGGAATCTGCAAGCAGGACCCGAAACTGATTTTTTGGGTTCTCGCTGGCCGACGAAATCATCACCAAGCTTGGCTATGTGAATGCCCTTACGATTCGGCCTTCGTCTTCAGTCGACAAATATCGCAATCAGGTAATCGATACAAAAAAAGTTGCGGCGGATTTGAATGTGGATACCTTGCTTACGGGAAGCTTCATCAAAGAAGGGGACGATCTTCGCATCACGACGCAATTGATCGATGTGAAACCCGGACAAGATTCTGTGGCGGGAGTCCCTGGATATGAAGTATGACAAGCTTCTTACCGTTCAAGACCAGCGTGGCGCAGCAAATTATTAAAGAACTGGAACTGAACCTGTCTCCTACGGAGGCGGCGAACCTCAAACCTGAAAAGCCAATCAGTAATGCTGCCTATGAATATTATTTGCGCGGAATCGATTTCTATTCGCTTGAACGAATTTTCCGCCGCCATCGAGATGCTGGAAAAATCGACCGCACTGGAGCCGAACTATGCCCCGGCATGGGCGCACCTCGGCCGCGCATACACGACAAATGCGTCGCTGCAGTTCGGTGGGCGCGAGCATTACGGCAAGGCCCAAGCCGCATATGAAAAAGCGATAGCGCTCAATCCTGCGCTTGGTGGAACCGCGAATCTATATGGCCAACCTTCTTACCGATACCGGTAGAGTCGAACAGGGCGTTCCATTACTTCGCTCAGCCTTGACGGGATAGTCCCAACAACGCCGAAGCTCATTGGGAACTCGGATATGCCTACCGGTTCGGCGGAATGTTGCAGCAGTCGTTGGAAGAGTGCGAAAAGGCTCGCCAGAATAATCCCCAAGTCAAAATCAATAGTTCGGCGATGAATAGTTACCTGTACCTCGGCGAGTACGACAAATTTTTGCAAAGCCTGCCTGTGAATGATTCGGTTTATATCCTCTTCTACCGGGGCTTTGGCGAATACTACCTGAACAATCTTGATCAGGCTTCGCAGGATTTCGACCGAGCTTACGAAAGAGATTCTTCATTGCTTCCGGCCATGATCGGGAAAGCGCTCAGCTATTCGATCAGGCACAAAAAGCGGAAGGTGTGAAGCTCCTGCAAGCAAACCGAAAGCAAGATTCAGGAGAGGGGAGTGAGCGATGCTGAAGGCCTTTACAAAGTGGCGCAGGCTTATGCCGTCCTGGGAGACAAGAAGTCTGCGCTCCACATGCTGCACCACAGCATCGATGGCGGCTTCTTCTGCTATCCGTACTTCGTACGCGACCCCTTGCTACAGAACCTTCGCAAAGAACCGGAATTCCAGACCCTGATGACACAGGCTCTTCAGCGGCATAACCAGTTCAAGGCTGCATTTTTCTAGCCGAAGATTCCTGATCTGTATCAACTCTGTAATGTGGCAATGCGGACTAGTGCGTGTGAGCCCAACTCTCGGCTGCAGCTACCCGTTTGGTGATCGCCGGGTGGGAATGAAGAAACCACTCGACCCATCGCGAAGGCGTTTTCTCGGAAAGGTTCTGTTCGGCGAGTTTGTTCATCGATGAAATAAAAGGTTCCACACTCGCTACCGACTCAAAGCAATAACGGTCAGCCTGCCGCTCGTTGAAGCGTGAATAGGCGTTCAAAGCTGGCATCAGCAGAAACGACAAACCGGTGGAGACGAGGATCAGCAGCGGGAAGTTCGCAAAATCGGACATGGTCTCGAACATGTTGCGCCGCTCCACCGCGTATTGAAGCACCTGATTCGCCAGCCAAAATCCGAACAGGGTGATTCCGGCCTGCATGAAAATGCTCTTCAGAATGTGCCGGTGGACATGGTGTCCCAGTTCGTGGGCGAGAACCGCCTCAATTTCGTCGTCCGAATAGTTATCAAGCAAAGTGTCCGCGAGGATGATGCGGCGAGTCGCGCCAAGCCCAGTGAGCGCCGCGTTCGCCTTCTTGCTCTTTTCTGAAAGGTGCCACTTGTAAACGCCGCGCACCCGTGTGCCCGCGCGTTCGCTCAATACAATTAAACGGCGCTTCAGTTCTTCGTTCTCAAGCGGCTCAAACTTGTAGAAGATCGGGAAACAGGACAATAGGCGCGAGTTGCGCGAGCAGGACGAACAGTCCCATAAAAACGGCCCACGCAATCAGCCACCAGTACTGCGGCACCTGGCGAAGCAAAAAGTAGATCAATTCCACCGCAATCGGTGGCCAAAAGGAGTCCGACCAGCAGACCCTTGAACTCGTCAATCAGCCAGGACCGCAACCTTTGGTTTGAAAGATGGTATCGGTGCTCTAACCGAAAACCGTAGTATTCGAGCGGCAACCCGATCGCCTTGCTGATTAGCGTCAGCATCAGCAGGTATAGAAATAGCGCGATGCTGTAGTTGCGAGCAACACCGTGGTGCTCGCCCAGCGCGATATCGCGCAAAGTTCCTGTCCACCCGGTCGCCAGGATGGCCACTAGCAGACCAAAGCCGATCAAGACGTCGGCCACGCCGATCCACCGCTTTATACGGTTATAGCGCCTCGACTCAGGTGAATCGGTGGAAACCGGAACTGTTTCTGTTGAGCTCATGTACCTCAGACTGTTCCCATTATTTTAGCTGGTTTGCCGGTTGCCGCCAGACGCCAAGGTACGCTGCCCGGTAGTTTGAAGGCAGTCCCATTATGTTCTTGCTCGGAGGAGGTGCCCGTTAGGTAGGCTGCTAGGCATGGTTCACAAAGCGCTCGGAAACCTCCAGGATTTCCGTGACCAACTCAGCAGTGGCTGCTTCCACATATACCCGGAGTAAGCGCTCCGTTCCGGAGGCTCGGAACAACACCCACGGATCGGCCCCATTGCCATTCGTGGGCGCATCCAGATAAAGCTTCACGCCGTCGAGGTTTTCCTTGCGAAGGACCGCGTATGGACCCAGCCTCGTCATCGAAGGATCGGCCGCTCGACGCACGGCGCCATTCTTCAGCTCATCAGAAATGTGCAGATCGCGCCGACCGTAATAATGTGGGCCATACTCGCGTTGCAGATCCGCCACCAACTGTCCGAGTGGCTTTCCCTCTTCGGCCATCACGTTCGCGAGCAATAGCGCATTCAAAACGCCGTCGCGTTCCGGAAGAAAGCGGCCGTATCCAATGCCGCCAGATTCCTCGCCAGCGATCAGGACTTCCTGCTCCATCATTACGTCGGCGGCGTATTTAAAACCGATTGAGACTTCGATCAGTTTTCTTCCGTGCTTTGCAGCCATCCGGTCGAGCATTCCCGTCGTGTTGAAAGCGCGCACCACAGCCCCCGGCCACTTCTTTCGAACGAGCAGCCAGTTCAACAGAACCGCGAAGCATTTGTGGGAATCGACAAAGCTGCCATCTTCCGCGACAGCGCCGATGCGGTCAGCATCGCCATCCGTTACGAGGCCGGCATGGCATTTTTCCTTGACCACAACCTCTTGCAGCAGCGCAACGTGCGGGAGGATCGGCTCAGGATTAATCCCGGGGAACAGAGGATTCACCTCTTGCCGGATTGCGACATATTGAATTTCATTTTTGTCGAAAATGCCCGGAAGAACACCGCGGCCAGATCCGTACATGGAATCGATCGCAAATTTAAACTTCGCGCCGCGGATAACGTTCATGTCGGCGAACTTGCAAACGGCATCGACGTAGGCGGATTTCAGATCCACCTTTTCGATCTTGGCTGACGGTCCATTCGGTACTGAGCCAGAGGCAAGTTCGCTTTCGATGATCTTCATGATGGCGGGAGTCGCCGACCCGCCGAATTTGGCTTTGAATTTGACCCCATTCCAGTTCCAAGGATTATGGCTGGATGTCACCATCACACCGCCGGCAGCGCCTAACTTCTTGACGTTGTAAGAAACTGCGGGCGTGGGTAAATAGTCGTTGGAGAGAAGGATTGTTATCCCGGCGCCGGCGATTACTTCCGCAACCGCCTTGGCGGCACGGTCCGAGGCAAACCGGGTGTCGTATCCAATGATGACACCGCGTTTTGCGTCTTCATGTTTTGAGACGTAGGAGGCAATCGCGCCGGCCACGCGTCGGACATTTTCGAAGGTAAAGTCGTCGGCAATGATGCCGCGCCATCCATCGGTTCCAAATTTAATTTCAGTCATGGGTTCGTCGTTGGTCGTCAGTAGCTCGTCCTTCGGGCATTCCGATAGGATTCGATGTTCCGTCCTCGTTTATGGATGTTCCGACCTCGCGAATCTCTAGCCTAGCTTAGAGTCATAGGTCAGCGAACGACGAACGACTAACGATGATTACACCAGCTTATGCAGCTTCTTCTCATCCAGATGCTTCACAACTTTGCCTACATCTTGAGACTGGTCTAGCCTCGTGATCAGCAGTGCGTCCTCCGTCTCGACAATTACGAGGTTTTCCACCCCAATGACGGCCACGAATTTTCCCGGAGCATGCACATAATTATTTCTCGCGTTCAGCGCAAAGCTGCCGGCGGCATTCACCATGCTTCCATGTTCGGGATTGCTCTTTGCCACGTGATGCTCATGCAATGCGGTCCACGAGCCAAGATCGTTCCATCCAAAATTCGAAGGCAAACAGAAAATCTCGCGATTGCTCTTCCCCTTTAGCCGACTGCGGCTCCAGCACCGCATAGTCAATACTGATGCTCTCGCACTTCGGATATAACTTGCGAAAAGTTTCCGCAAACTTGCGTGTTCCGTAAGCCGCAGCAATCTTCTCTAATACCCGGGCCGTCTTCGGCAGGTGCGCCCGCAACGCGTTTGCCAAAGTATCGGCGCGCCAAAGAAACATGCCGCTGTTCCAGAAATAATTGCCTGCATCGACGAACTGGCGTGCCCGTGCCAAATCCGGCTTCTCGGTAAAGCGGCGTACTCGCAAAGCGCCATCCCGGTCGGAGGCTCCCGCCTCGATGTATCCATAACCAGTCTCAGGACGGGTCGGACGAATCCCGAGAACCACGATGTTCTGTCCCGCCTCTGCGATCGCAATCCCCTGGTTCAATGTCGCTCGAAACTCATCTGGCTTCGCAATAACGTGGTCGGAAGGAAAGAGCCCGAGTACAGCATCGGGATCCTGCCTCAGTAATAGAAAGGCAGCCAGACCGATGGCCGGTGCGGTATTTCGTCCGACTGGTTCCGCGACGATTTGCTGCGATGGGAGTTTCGGAAGTTGGCGGCTGATCGCTGGCTTAAGGTCATCATTCGTGATGATCCAGAACCGCCGTGCCGGAGCGAGCGGCAATAGCCGCGCCACCGTCTGCTGGATCATCGTGTGCTTACCGTCGAGCGCAAGTAGCTGCTTGGCGCGGCGTTTGCGGCTCAGAGGCCAAAAACGTGTGCCTCGCCCTCCGGCCAAAATTACGGGATAGAAATGTGAGTTCTTGGACACTGAGTGAGATTGTAGATGGTAGGGGTCAGATTCGAAAAACATTGTAGATTTCAGATTGCAGAATTGAAAACCTCTGGGTTTCCACGACGTTCTCGAATCGGGCGGCTTTTACTCCTGCATTCTAAAATCTGCAATCTGCAATCATCATAACCTTGTCCGAGGTTCCGGTACGTCCCCGCCAGGCACGTAGGACTTCAAAAACTCGATCGACCATTGCGGACGCACCGTAAATCCTCCCACGTTTGCCGGGACCACGACGGCGTCGCCCTTCGATAGCATGACGGGCGCATTCCCCGGAGACTCCACCATGCCGCACCCATCGATCGCGACCAGAATCTGTACAGAGTCTTTGCCGGAGCCGTCGCGCGTGGAAAACTCGTGAGGTTGTTTCAACTCGAACAAATCCACGGCAAAATGCGGCGCTGCAATCATGGGGGAGAGCCGGTTCTTCCCGTCGTCAATATCGACCGGCGCCGGGCGGATCACTTTTCCCGACGCGACCGTTTCTTTTACAGACGCCAGCCCTCGTTCAAGATGCAAGGGTCGCGGCCGGCCGTAGTCATAAAGCCGGTAAGTGGTATCAGACTGCTGCTGCGTCTCGACAATCACCGAGCCCGGCCCCAAAGTATGCACTGTCCCGCCCGCAACATAAATCATCTCCCCTTGATACACGTTGATCCAGTTGAGCAGTTCTTCCGCTCGATTTTCGTGGATTCCCTTCGCGAATTGCTCGCGTGTGACATCCGGTTTCAGCCCAAGCGCGATTTGCGATCCAGGACGCGCGTGGGCAACAAACCAGCACTCAGTTTTGCCCCAGGGCTCGCCAAAGCGCTGTGCCGTCGCATCGTCAGGATGGACCTGTACAGATAATTTTTCTTCCGGGAACAAAAACTTCAACAGCAACGGAAATCGATGCGGATCGCGAGCGGCGATGCCGACAAGCGCAGTTCCGAACTCCTTGCTCAGGTCGGCGAGCGTTCTCTGCGCCAGTGTCCCGTTCGTCACTTGGCACTTATCGCCCGTGAGCCAAGCCTCCCCAATTCGCTCGTTGAATTTGTGATTCGGATAAATCGGCGCGAGATTCATCGTTCCCCATGGACGCGGGTCGAAGACAGGGGATATCAGGAATGGATAAAGTTGAGTCATTGACGATGACAGCGGGAGGCAGCAAACGCGGGCGAGGGCGCCCGTGCCACAGTCCTAAAGCGCTGCAAAATACTTCCGCATGCGGTCGAGTGCCTTATCGATGTTTTCCATCGACGTTGCGTACGAGATCCGGACATGTTCGGTTGTGCCGAAGCCCTCACCGGCCACCGTTGCTACGTGAGCTTTGTGCAATAGCCCGTGAGCGATGTCAGCGCTGCAAGTAATTCCGCTTTTGCCGAAGAATGCTGAAACGTTCGGATAGGCGTAAAACGCGCCCTCCGGATTCGTGCAGGTCAGGCCGGGAATCGCGCGCAGTCCGGCAATGATGTGATCCCTCAGAATGATGTAGTCCGCGCGCATCTCTTCGACACACCTTCTGTGAACCCGACAGCGCCGCTACCGCCGCCTTCTGCACGATCGAGGTCGGATTGGACGTCGATTGGCTCTGCAGTTTCTGTACGGCGCCCACAACAGAGGCGGGTCCAAGCGTGTATCCGAGGCGCCATCCCGTCATGGCGTAAGTCTTCGAGAGCGAGCCCACGACCAAGAACCTGTCGCGATATTCGTTCAGCGATCCCACCGAGAAATTTTTGTCGGTGTAGTTGAGATAGACATAGCACTCATCCGAGATGACCCAGATGCCGCGTTCGTGCGCCAAGCGAACGACCTCCGTCATATCCGCCGGACTCATCACGGCGCCTGATGGATTCGAGGGCGAATTGAAAATAATGAGCTTCGTCTTGGGCGTGATTAGGCGCGCCACCATCTGCGCTGTTACCCGGAATCCCTGCGACTCATCGGACTCGAGCAGCACGCAATTCCCGCCGGCGTAGCGCACCATGTCCTTGAACGAAACCCAGTAAGGCACAGGAAGAATCACCTCATCGCCATGGTCGACCAGCACGGAAATCACATTGAACAGCCCGTGTTTGCCACCTACCGACGCGCAGGTTTCCTCCCGTTTGTACGCCGAGCCGAAGTCCGTCGCGTGGCGCTGGATGATCGCGTCTTTGAGCTCGTTCGTTCCGCCCACGGCCGTGTAGCGCGAAAAATTGCCGCGGATCGCTGCAATGGCCGCCTCTTTGATGTGCTCAGGCGTGGTGAAGTGCGGCTCCCCGGCCGTCACATCTACCACGTCGATCCCCGCCTGCCGCAGCTTTTCTGCCTCCGCGACCGCGAGCATGGTGGCCGAAGGTTCGATCCGGTTAATGCGCTCCGTCAGTTGGACGGGACGGGTCATGGCGCTGAAGGCTGTGCTCATGATTTCCTTTTCCTGGGTTTAATATTTCTTGCTCTAGTCGTTCTGTTGTCATGCGTTCGGCTGACGCCATCTCCCTTTGGGCGTTCCCATTGGAATTGTCGAACCGGTTCGCTACATCCATTTTCTCACGCAATTTCTGCGCGACAAGCTCCGGAACCAGACAATCGATGTTACCGCCCAGCTGCGCTACCTCGCGGACCAGCCGTGAACTCAAATATGAATATTTTTCGGCCGGCATCATGAACACCGTTTCCAGACCGGGCTGCAACTTGCGGTTCATCAAGGCCATCTGCAGTTCATACTCGTAATCGCTGATAGCGCGGATTCCGCGCAGAATCGCACGCGCCTCCACTCGCAGGGCATAATCGACAGTGAGTCCATGAAAGGTATCAACCGAGACATTGTCGAAGCCTGCCGTCATCGACTCAAGCATCTGGCGCCGGTCGGTCACGCTGAAGAGCGGGTCTTTTTCAGGATTGCGCAGGATGGCGACAACGAGTTCGTCGAAAATCTTGCTCCCGCGCTCAATCAGGTCAAGATGGCCGTTAGTTGGAGGATCGAACGACCCTGGATAGACAGCCTTGATGCGCTTCACAAGCCCTCGCCGGTATGAAACCTAGATTGTATGCGGGCATAAACGAGGATGGCAATCAGATTGAGGTTGGAGAGAAGAACGTGCTCCGCTCCCCGATCCGGACGCGGCGGCCCGGGATACGCGGCTGTATTGCGCCAACTGGCTTGCAAAAAAAGGACGGGCGTGGCCGCCCGTCCAGTAATTAAAACAACTCTTGAGTAGCTTATCGGCGAGCAGCCGGAACCTTTGCCGATTCCGCCGCGGCAGTTGGCATAGTAGCCACTTTGCCACTCCCGGGTGCAGCCGCTGCCTGTGCCGCCGCCGCGTGCAGGAACGGCTGCGGGCTGCAATCCAAGCGCCTTCCGAACTTCGGCATCGATCTTCGCCAAAGTGTCCTTATTTTCTTTCAGAAAAGCGCGTGCATTCTCGCGTCCTTGTCCGATTCGCTCGGTCTTGTAGCTGAACCACGATCCGGACTTTTCGATGATGTTGTTGTTCACGGCCAAATCAAGAAGATCGCCTTCGCGCGAAATTCCTTCGCCATACAGAATGTCAAATTCCGACTCGCGGAACGGCGCGGCTACCTTGTTCTTCACGACCTTAACCCGGGTGCGGGAACCCACCACAACGTCGCCTTCTTTAATGGCGGCGATGCGGCGGATATCAATGCGGACCGATGAATAAAATTTCAAAGCCCGGCCGCCCGTGGTCGTCTCCGGATTGCCGAACATCACGCCGATCTTCTCGCGAATCTGGTTGATGAAAATCAGGCAGGTCCGCGACTTCGAGACCGTTCCGGTCAGCTTTCGCAGCGCTTGCGACATCAGACGCGCCTGCAGACCCATGTGGCTGTCGCCCATTTCGCCGTCGAGTTCAGCCTTAGGCACCAGCGCCGCCACGGAATCCACTACCAGCACGTCGATTGCATTCGAGCGCACGAGGGCTTCGGTAATTTCGAGCGCCTGCTCGCCGTAGTCGGGCTGCGAAACCAGCAGATTGTCTACGTCGACGCCAAGTTTCTTCGCGTACGCCGGATCAAGCGCATGCTCGGCGTCGACGAACGCCGCCATTCCGCCGGTTTTCTGCGCCTCGGCGATCACCTGCAACGCGATGGTCGTCTTGCCGGAAGATTCCGGCCCGAAAATCTCAATCACACGTCCGCGTGGCACGCCTCCGACGCCCAGCGCCGCGTCGAATGAGATCGCGCCCGTCGAAATCACGGCGATGGGAACGATCGCTTCCTTCGATCCCAGCCGCATGATGGAACCTTTACCAAATTGTTTTTCTATCTGAGAAAACGCCAGTTCAATTGCTTTGCTGCGTTCGTCCGCCATCATGGCTGCTCCTGATTATTTTTGGTTCTGCAACGCGGGTTTAAATTCCCTCGTAGCCTACACCCGCGGGCTGGAGCGAGAAGTGTTGGCTATCACAACGATTCCGGTCAGTTTAGCACGAAGCGAATGAAAAGCGAATAATGAAAGTTGATAAAAATGGTTCACGAATGCCCAGCGTCCGTAATGTCCTATCCGGATTTCACCACAGAGACACAGAGCCATAGAGAAAGTGCCAGTTTTTCTCTGTGACTCTGTGTCTCTGTGGTGAGCGGGTTTTCTTGCTAGACTTGCGCTATGCGGACAGAAACGAAAGTTGAAGTCCCGGAAGAGCGTGGAACTCTCGGCCCAGGCTCAGCGCTTTACCTGGTCGCAACGCCAATCGGCAATCTCGAAGACATCACCCTTCGCGCCCTCCGCGTACTCAAGGAAGTCGACTTGATTGCCTGCGAAGACACGCGCCAGACCCAGAAACTTCTCACCCACTACGGTATTCATACCCGAACCGTCAGCTACCACGAACATAACGAGATGACGAAGGCCGCCGAACTGGTCGTCGACCTCGAAGGCGGCGCCAAAATCGCGCTCGTCACCGACGCCGGCATGCCCGGCATCTCCGACCCCGGCTTTCGGCTGATCACGCTTGCCATCCGCCATCATGTGCCTGTCGTCCCGATTCCGGGCGCGTCCGCATATCTTGGCGGCGCTTGTCGCCAGCGGCCTGCCTACAGATTCCTTCCGGTTCAGCGGCTTCTTGCCCGCAAAATCGAGCCAGAGGCGGAAGTTGCTGGAAAGCGTGCGCGAGTCGCCACGGACGCAAGTGTTCTACGAGGCTCCCCACCGACTGTTGGAAACGCTGACCGACATTGTTGATGTTCTAGGAGAAAGCCGCCACATTGTCGTCGCGCGCGAAGTCACGAAACTGCACGAAGAATTTCTGCGAGGTCGGGCGGCTGACGTGCTCGATCAGCTCAAGACCCGAGGCGATGTCAAAGGCGAAATCACGCTGCTGATCGGGAAACTTGAAGGCCAGGAAATAAACCCCGAGAGCCCGCGCCTTACCGTAGGGCAACGCGTCAGGCAGGTGATGTCCGAAGATCAGGTCGACGAAAAGGCAGCTCTGAAGAAAGTCGCCAAAGAGCGTGGCATCGGGAAGAGCGAAGTGTACCGGGCATGGCAGCAGAGCAAGTAACGCCAGGAAGCTACTCTTCTCGCTGGCGATTCTTCCCCTCGACCTTCCCTGGTACTCGGCGCCTCGACGTTCTAAGTATTTTCTTGTAGCAAAACCCACCTACACCCCGTTCCTGCTTGCGAGCCCTCACCAATCGCGGCAACCCGCAGGGCCGATTGCCCGTCCAACCGAGCACTTCGCCCCACAAGGAGTAGTTGCCAAATGCGTCATCTCGTCGGAAGCAGCCTTTTCGCGTTTGTTGTAATGCTAGCTCTGTCGTTCACGGGCCTTTCTCAACAATTCAGTCCCGAATACTTTCCCTATGACGAAACCACTCATGGGATCCAGGTTGATTTGAATGGGGACGGTATCCCCGATTTCATCGGACAATCGAGCAATCAAGTTATCGAACTGCTCTCTACGGGTCCGGGAAGCTTTGCCACACAAACTGTTACTTTACCCGGCAACGCGACTGGCATACCCATTGCGAGCGGCGACTTCAACGGCGATGGCAAAGCCGATGTGATTTTCTATGCGCCATTGGCCATCGCGTACGGCGATGGCAAAGGCGGATTTACTTCCTATCAGACGCTCGCGTTTTCGAATCCCTCAGGATACGCGCAGGCGCAGGTTGCGGACTTCAACGGAGACGGCAAGCAAGACCTCGCGCTCGCTTACGAGACGGGAGGAACAGGCGCCACGTTCGAAGTCATAATTTTTCTGAATAATGGCCACGGATTCGGCAATTATTCCGTGACTTACCAACAACCCGTACCTTCCGGCTCGACTCCCGGGTTTCGAATACACGACGCCACTCGATCTGGTCCTTGGCGATTTCAATGCGGACGGCCTTGCCGATGTGGTGTTGCGCACCACTGAAAGCGACCCCGTCAACCCCGGTGAGCCGGATGTAAGGATCACCGCACTTTACGGACTGGGCCAAGGTTTTTTCACGGCGTCAGAGGTAGACACCAGCAACACCTTTTATGAAATTTCGGCAGCCGACATGAACAATGATGGCACCAGCGACCTCGTCGCAGCCAACTACGATTCAATGGAGATTTTCTATGGCCAAGCCAACCGGACGAGCTTTGTTCCCGGCAGCCTGTCTGCAACTCAACCGATTGGCCTAAATCCGATGCTCGCAGACTTCAACGGCGATGGACGGAAAGACATTGTCTATGCGGCATCTCCGTTCAAAAACAATTCCGACATCGGAGAGAGCACGCTGCTGCAAACCGCTGCAGGAACGTTTAATCAACTCGGTTTCGAGTCGATCGATACGTACTATGGGGGTCACGGCGAGGTGCCTTTCGCCCAGTCTTTTGTGGGCGACTACAACCGCGACGGCAAGCCGGATGTGATGCTGGTTTCGGAGACGGAGAATGAGCATCCGAATAGCGCGGACGTTCTGCTGAATACGCGGGCGAAGCCGAACGGCACCTGCCAGACGCCCTGCTTCTCCGTCCGCGATCAGCATTTGCTCGCCCACGCCCAACCAAACCGTTTCGAATCCGGTTCAGTTTGCTTTTAGTGCGACTTCGTTCTATCCAGTCCGCAAAATGGAGGTGTGGATCGATGGCACGAAACGCAGCGAGACATACGAAGTTTTCGCGAACGAAGGATTCGCAAACGTGAACCTCAAGCTCACTCCGGGCACACACAAAGTAAGTTTCTTCGCAGGTGGGTTTGACGGAACTGTTCAGAAAACGTCCTATACCATCACGGTGAACTAGATCAGAGTCACGTGCCGAAACAAGCAGAGGAACTGGCGGGCTTATTTCCCAGTCAGTTCCTTCTTCACTGTTTCGCTCACGATTTTCCCATCCACGCGCAGCCCGGCTGCAGCAAATCGCGCCATGGCCGCTTTCATCACGTTTCCCATATCTTTCATCGCGGGAGGCGGCGTCATCTCGGCGATCGTTGCCCGCACCCCGGCTACGATCTCCTCTTCGCCCGCAGCTTTCGGCAGATACACCTCGATCATCTTGATCTCCGCGGCTTCCTTGTCGGCCATCTCCTGACGTCCGCCCTTGGTGAACTGCTCGACCGAGTCCTTCCGCTGCTTGATCAGCGTGGACAGCACCTGCTGCGATTCCTTGTCGTCGAGCGGCGCCATCTTTTCAATTTCCCGGTTCTTCAGCGCTGTCTTCACCATGCGCAGCGTTGAGAGTCGCTGCTCTTCGCGCGCCTTCATGGCGGTCACAATGTCTTTCTGAATCTGATCGATTAATGGCATGGGCAGATTATAGAACCGGAAGGAACTAAGTCAGAAGTAAGAAGTCAGATTGCAGAAGTGAGCCGCTTTCTCTTCGACAACACGATTCGCGCCGAGGGCTGTGAATTCTTCAATTTGACCTCTGACTTTTGACTTGCCCTCCTGACTTTTCTTCCCGAAGTCACAAGCCATCGAATATCCTGTTCACCAAGACAAAAAATCCATGCTCAAAAAGAACAGGCTTTTCACTCCGGGTCCGACACCTTTATTGCCGTCCGCGCAGGCCGCGATGGCTTCCTATGGGATGCACCATCGCACGGCAGATTTTCGCGCGCTCTTTACCCGCGTGTTGTCCGATCTGAAGGAATTTATCGGCACAAAAAATGACGTGCTGGTGCTGACCTCGTCCGGAACCGGCTTCATGGAAGCCTCGATTACCAATCTGACTTCGCCCGGCGATAAGGTACTGGTTCTAACAGCCGGCAAATTTGGCGAGCGCTGGGTGGCGTTGACCAAGGCTTTCGGATGCGACACCGCAACTGTAACTGCTCCCTACGGTGAAACATTTACTGCCGATCAGATTCGCGCAAAATTGACGCCCGATATTCGCTGCGTGTACGTACAGGCCACTGAAAGCTCCACCGGCGCGCGCCACGATATTGAGGCCATCTCGAAATTGGTACATGCCTTGCCCGACACTCTGTTAGTTGTCGACGCGATCACTGGCTTGGGCACTACGCATCTCCGATATCGACGCGTGGGGGGTCGACGTCATCATTGGAGGCTCGCAGAAAGCGCTTATGATCCCGCCTGGCTTGGCCTATGGCGCAATCAGCGATCGTGCGTGGCAGCGCATGGAGATTGCGAAGACTCCGCGCTACTACTTCGATCTACGCAAAGAAAGAAAGGCTGCTGCCAAGGCTGAAACTTCCTATACGCCTGCGACCGCGCTTTTTGCAGGACTCGCTGCCGCGCTCGATTATGTGCGACAGATGGGAAATGGCAATTTGGCGGCCGGGCGCGACGTCCTGATCGGCAATGCCGAAATGTGTGCCGCCATGACACGCGCCGGAGTGCAGGCGTTGGGACTCAAGCTGTTCGCCACGGCTTCTCCCGCAGCTGCTTTGACTGCGGTGGCCGCGCCTGCGGGTGGGGTTGATTCCACCGCTATCTGCAAACGCTTTCGTGAACAGTTTGGCGCGGTCGTAGCCAATGGAAATGCGGAGATTTGAAGGGCCAACTCTTCCGCATCGCCCACCTCGGCTATTACGACTACCTCGATACCATTGGTGTGATCGGCGCGCTCGAACACGTGATTGCGGAACTCACCGGCAAAAAAGTTGAGTTTGGAAGCGCCGTGCGTGCCGCGCAGGAAGTCTATGCGTGCAAATCGGGCTCATAGCTTTCGGCACCTAGCTATTGGTTTGACGCTCGAAGTAGAAGGCAATCCCCAGCGCCAGAATCAGGGCGGCCACGGCGAACAATTCGAGTGGGGGAACAAGGTGCGGTTCCTCGATGATCGCCTTCCGCGCCATCGCGATGAGCGCCACTTCCAGAACAACCCGCACGTGAATCACGTCTTTCTTCAGGTACGCTCTTAGCGTCTCCAGCAGTTCGACGCCGATCAGCACCAGCAGGAAATATCCAAAGATCTCGATCAAGCCCTCTACTGGAATAAGAAACTTGGGCTGCTTCCAGAGTTCTTCGCCGATCAACTTACCCAAATGGGCCGTGGACAAGACAATGACAACGACCAGCAGGCCCGCGAGCACCATGACAATGATCCGCTGGATTTTGGCGAGTACCGGCTCCAAGAAGCTTCCCCTGCGCTTAATTAGCGTTTCGCGGGGGAAGTATACCTCGAAAACCTTCTACCAGGTTCCCACTCGGTAGCCGGATTTCTGGGATGTAAGACGGGGAAGACGGCTTGCGAACGTTAGGAGTCGAGCGACTCGCGCCGCAGTTTGCGGCTTTCCGCGAGGAGGGCCATGGAATGCATCAGGTTCTGCAGCGTCACAATCCCGATCAGATGCTGTTCGTCGACGACGGGAATAATGCTAAGGTTTCGCGCTGAGAGCTTACGGAACGCGGAAGCGAGCGATTCCTGCTTTGCGGCCACTTCGAAGATGCGGTTCATTACGGCTTGCACATAGCCGTTGCCTTCAGAGCGTAGAGCGTCAAGAATTTTTTGCCGCGAAATGACTCCGACCATGTCACTGCCGCGGACCACCGGAAAGTCATCCTGCAGCGTGTGCACAGCTTTTTCCAGCGCGTCTTCCAAAGTGTCGGCGGGCGAGAGCGTTGCAAAGTCGGTCAACATCACCTCTTCCAGTCGAACGCTCTGGAGGACTGATTGAAACATCGCCGAGCGTTCCTCGAGTTGTGCGCCAAAAAAGAGGAAACACCCAATCATCATCAGCCAGTAACCGTCCCAGCGCGTATCGGGGCGCGTGGAGATCAGAATCCCGACCATCATGAAAAGTGTAGAAAACACCTGCCCGATCCGAACCGCGCGCTGCGTGGCGCGCACCATATCCACGCGTCGCGAAAACACGGCGCGTAGTGCCCGGCCCCCATCCATCGGATACGCGGGCAGTAGATTGAACAATCCGAGGTAAACGTTCACCCAGACGAGGCTGCGCAACAGAGCGCTCAAGTGAACGAGCGGCTTCGCCATCAGAGGGAAGCCCGGCAGCACGCTGACAATCACCAGCGCAGACACTGCCGCAATGCAAAGATTGACGAGCGGCCCCGCCACGGCCACGCGAATGTCGCGCTTCCATGCATTCACGGGGTCAGGCAAGGAGTGCACTTCGTCCAAAACGGTGACGCCGCCGATCGGCAATAAAATGATGCCTTTTGCGGGTATACCCGATCCACGTGCGACCAGGGCATGGCCAAGTTCATGCAATACAACGCTGCCAAAGACGATTCCAACCAGGGCAAGACCACGCATCGCCGTATTCGCGTCCTGTGACGCGGTACTCCACACAAACACCAGAAGAAACAGAAAAGTCAGGTGAATACGGATTTCGATGCCAAAGAGGCGACCGACCGGGATGGACCAGCTACGCATGGACATGCCTGCAGTTATTCTATCTAGTTAGAACACCAAGACCTGCCGATAGTTGCAGAATTTGCAATCGAAAGTACAAGCGCCTGGGAGGCAGGATCTGGACAGCGTTGGCCGCCACGCACTTTCTTACGCATGGTCATCCCGAGCGGGGCGAGGGATCTGCATTTGCCGTGGCCTTCGGATCCGTCGCTTAGTGCGGGATCGGAATGAGAAAGTGGTTGAATTGATATGAGAGTAATTGCAGGCCAATACAGGAGCCGCCCACTGCGCTCGTTGCCCGGCATGGATATCCGCCCAACCTCCGATCGGCTGCGTGAGACGCTGTTTAACGTGCTCTGTGGAGGCAATCCCGAGGCTTTGGCCGGAACGACGTGGCTCGATCTGTACGCCGGAACGGGCGCCGTTGGCATCGAGGCGCTGAGCCGCGGGGCCAAAATGATCTATTTTGCGGAATCATCGCCGGACGCAGCGAAGCTGATCGCGACAAACCTCATGTCCTTAGGGATCACGCATGGCTATCAGATCTCCAGGTCCGAAACCGCCAGAGCACTTCGGCAGTGGGACGGCGCACATCTCATCGCCGATTTCGTGTTTCTCGATCCTCCCTACCGGCTGCAGGACGAATACGCGAAAACCCTAACCGCGCTGGCAGGATCACAGGTACTGCGCGAGTCGAGTATCGTCATCGCCGAACACGAGAAGCGTTTCGATCCGAGAGAGGAGTTTGGCCGGTTGCGGCGGTTTCGCAAACTCCAGCAGGGCGATGCGAGCCTTAGCTTCTACCGGCTCTCCGCTTCTTAAGGATGTTTTCACCACAGAGGCACAGAGTCACAGAGAAAATTCAATAATTATGGAGTTTTTCTCGGTGACTCTGTGCCTCTGTGGTGAAGAATCCTGCGGCGTCATCCCCGAGTCGAAGTTCCAGCCATGGCCGATTCGGAAGGGTCGCTATAATCAAATCGCATGGCTAACTTTCCACCGCTTGATGAACAACTGGCCTACATCAAAAAAGGCGCGGCAGAGATCGTCAAGGAATCCGAACTGCGCGCGAAACTGGAACGCTCGCTCAAAACGGGCAAGCCGATCCGCGTCAAAGCCGGTTTTGATCCCACGGCCCCTGATCTGCATCTGGGCCACACCGTCCTGCTGCGCAAGCTGAAACACTTTCAGGATCTCGGTCACACGGTCATCTTCCTGATTGGCGATTTCACAGGAATGATCGGCGATCCGACGGGCCGCTCCGCGACTCGGCCGCCCCTCACGCGCGAGCAGATTGAACAGAATGCCGAAACCTACAAGCAGCAGGTGTTCAAAATCCTGAGCCCGGAAAAGACGGTCGTCGATTTCAACAGCCGCTGGTTTTCCAAGTTCACCGCCGAAGACTTCATCCGCCTCTGTGCGAAGTACACGGTTTCGCAGATGCTCGAACGCGAAGACTTCCACAAGCGCTTCCGCGAAGAGAAGCCGATTGCCGTCCACGAACTGCTGTATCCGCTGGCACAGGGCTACGACTCGGTTGCCCTCGAAGCGGACGTCGAATTAGGCGGAACGGACCAGAAATTCAATCTCCTGGTGGGTCGCGAGTTGCAGCGCGCCTACGGCCAGGAATCGCAGGTGGTCCTGACCACGCCGATTTTGGAAGGCCTCGACGGCGTCAACAAGATGTCGAAGTCCCTCGGCAATGCAATTGGCATTCACGAGCCTCCCCTCGAGATGTACGGCAAGATCATGTCGATTTCGGATGAAATGATGTGGCGTTATTACGAACTGCTGACAGACGTACGCACCGAGCAGATTTCGCAAATGAAAGCGGATGCAGCGACTGGCAAAGCGCACCCCATGACTCTAAAGAAAGAGCTAGCCCGATCGATCGTCGCTGACTTTCATGCCGCCGACGCAGCCACCAAAGCCGCAGAAGACTGGGCGAAGCAGTTCCAGAAAGATCAGGTGCCAGAAGAGGTTGAGACGGTCTCGGTGTCGTTTGCGGAATTTTCGAATCGCGACGGCGATGGTGTGCGTTTGGCGAAGCTTCTCGTGAAGATAGGGTTTGCTGGATCATCCACCGAGGCAGATCGCAAGATCAAAGAAGGTGCGGTGAGTGTGGACGGCGTCAAAGTGTCTGCGCCGATTCTAAAGGCCGCGGCAGGCATGACAATCACGGTGCGACTTGGACGAAAGATTAAGAATGTTGCTTTGATCGCAAATTGAGCCGTTCGACCGCCACCCGTTTGTAGCAACCTCATAGTTCCGGCGTTCTCTTGTGCCATTCCGTTGCCTGTTCGTAAGCATGCGCGACGTGCAGGAGCAATCCCCCCTTCCATGGTGGCCGCCGCTAACTGCAGTCCAATCGGCATTCCGTCCTTCGTAAATCCACACGGAAGCGAAATAGCCGGAATTCCCCAGACATTGAATGGACGTGTGTTGCGCAGCATCATGAGCTCCGTGGGCCGAAGCTTCTCCGGGTTCTTCTGAAGGTCCGCG
The DNA here is from genome assembly GCA_963822545.1 of uncultured Acidobacteriaceae bacterium. GTDB lineage: Bacteria > Acidobacteriota > Terriglobia > Terriglobales > Acidobacteriaceae > Acidiflorens. The sequence continues at coordinate 261,232 of CAWGIB010000002.1, read as the reverse complement.
ATAGAAGGTGGAGGAATCGGAACCGTCGGCGTCAGCAAGATGTCGACTTCGTCAAAAATCTTGCCGATCGCATCTCTGCTGACCGCTAACTCGTGCTTGGCGCGAAGGGCGTCGTCCTCGGAGATACTCTCTCCCGATCTGATCCGCGCGAGCGTCGCAGGTTGGTACAGCTCTGGCGAGCGTGCAACGAATTCTTTGTGATAGGCCCACGATTCCGCGCTTGAAAGCGTGCGATCGGTTGGGACGTCAAGTTGGATGCCGTCGCGAATTTCGCACCCAAGTTCGCGATACATTTGAATTACTTTTTCGATGGCGGCGGAAACTTCCGTATCGAGATCCTCGAAAAAGAACGCTCGCGGAATGCCGATACGCAACGCCGGTAGCGGCTGTTCGAGGTCGCAGGTGTAATCCACGATTGGAATATCGGCGCTCGCAGGATAATCCTCGTCATAGCTCGCCAACACTTGTAAGACCAAGCCTGCATCACATACCGAATTCGTTAGCGGACCCACATGATCGAATGATGGAGACAAGGGAATCACACCGCGGGCACTCACGCGTCCGTAAGTCGACTTGAGTCCAACCACGCCGCAGTACGATGCTGGCAGCCGGACGGAGCCAGCCGTGTCGGTCCCAATCGCGGCGAAACCCATGCCACATGCTACCGATGCCGCCGATCCGCCAGAAGACCCGCCAGCAAGCCGCCCCGTGTTCCATGGGTTTCGCACCGCTCCGTAGAAGCTGATCAGTGAGCTGCCGCCGTACGCGAATTCGTGCAGGTTTTGTTTTCCCAGAATAATCGCCCCGGCATTATGTAGCCTTCGAACGACTTCAGCATCCTCTTTGGGAACTCGATCTTTGAACAACGCACTGGCAGCCGTAGTACGCGTACCCGCAGTATCGAGAATGTCCTTTAGTCCGATGGGAATGCCATGAAGAGGGACCGCGATATTTGCCGCGAAAGATTTCCTGCTCGGCGCGGCGAGCCTGCTCCAAAGCTGGCTCCGCCAGCACGGTAATAAATGCATTCAGAGTCGGATTGAGTTTCTCGATTCTCGCGAGGCACTGGTGCGTTAACTCGGCGGGAGAGATTTCGCGAGCGCGAATTCCGTGACTCAATTCCTGAATGGTTGGTCGCACAGAACCTCAATCCACCGCTTCCGGGGTTCGGCGAATCTCACCCCTCCGCAGTTTTTACACCGCGTTTTGCAAACCATTTGAACACAAAGTACATCACCGGACCCACGGCAAGGGCCCACGGTCCCCATCGCAATCCAATCGGATCGCTATACCGCAGCGCGATATAAGTCATCAGGACCGGCAGCGCAATCACGTAGACGAGTCCGAGTCGCCCGCCCGGAACACGAAAAGCTCGTGGAAGATCCGGATATTTACGTCGCATGCCCCAGACCGCTGCCACCGTCATCAACGTAGTCGCAGCCCGCAGCCAGTTATAGATGCTGATCAACTGGCCGAGCGTATGCAACGCCAGCGACGCATAGATGCCGGACGAGATCATGATTGCAATCCAGGGCGTCCCGTACCGCGAATGCTTGCGCGTCAGAAAAGGCGGAAGATAGCCGTCTTCGGCCATCGCGAACGGCATGCGCGTCGAGGTCAACACAGTGCTGTTTAACAGCGCGATATTGCAGATCATGGCTGCAATCGTCATCAGGCTTCCCAGCCACGGCCCACCGACCAGTCGCGCAGCCGTCGAGAAGTATCCGTCCGTCCAGTTCTGCCAATCCCCGAGCGCGGCCAGGGCAGCGAAGGTTGGTAAAAAGTAGGTCGCGATCGAGAGGGGGACAACCAAGGCCAGCGCCAGCGGATAGCTCCGTTGCGGGTTCTCGACCTCTTCTGCGACCGTTGAGAGTTGCTCGTAACCCGAGTACAGCCACAGTCCAAGTGCGAGCCCGACCCCAAACACTTGATGGAACGGCCCGTTCGGCGGCGCCAGTGGAACGAAGGGATTGTGATGCCACTTCGCAAGTCCCATCGACCACCAACAAAATCACGGGAATGAAAATGAGAATTTCGAGAACCGTCGCCGCTTTGCCCACCATCTGAATGCCGCGGATGTTGAGCCACATGATCAATGCGATAAGCGCAAACGAAACCAGCCAATGCTTCCAGCCAGTGATCTGCGGGAAGTAGTAATTGGAAAGGTAATCCGTAAACAGAACCGCGTAGGAGCCGCCAAGTAGAAACGACGCCGACCAGTTCCACCATCCGGCAAGAAAGCCCCAGAAGTCGCCAAATGCCGCCCGACTCCAGCGGTAGAAACCTCCTTCGACGGGCATGGCGGTGGTCAGTTCGGCGGAGACGAGTGATACCGGGATGCACCAGACCAACGGCAGGAACAGGAGATAAAGCAATGTAATGCCGGGGCCGCTGGTCGATGCCATCGATTCCAAACCGAACGGCCCACCGGTCGTATAGGAGAACATGACAAATACGAAATAGAAAAGGCTAGCCTTGCGGATGGCGTGGTTCGCGGGACCCGAACTCTTAGGCGGAGCACTCACCATGCGATGTGCAGTGCGCGAAACGGCTGCGGAATATGGCGGGTAGTGTACAGGAAGCGAACGCAGATTCGTGGCTAGATCTTAGGTGTGGGCTGTTCAGGATAGTTACGGCAATATTCCACTACCGTATCAAGCGCATCGCGGGTCACGAAGTTGGCGGTCTTCTCCAGATCGCTGTCAGAAAGTTCTGTCGATTTCCCGACTAGTTCCATGGACATGCGGATGCGCGTTCCGCCTCTTAAATCAGGACCGAAGGAGACATGCTGTTCGGCGGTCACACCCAGCGCATGGTCCAGCAAATCGATGGAGCGCGGCGGACTGATCGCAGTGACGACCGCTGAAATTGTGGCGCGCACAGGTTTCACCAGCACATAACGGATGCGGCTCCCGACTTGCCATGGAGCACCTTCGACCCATGTGGCTTCCTCGTAGATTCCGCGTTTGAGCAGGCGATCCAGATTCTGAAAGGCGCGGAAGGCTACATCGACTGGAACCGGTACCGTGACGAAGTAGTCGATGTTGAGCGGCACTGAATTTTCCCCGGGTTTCGTCACCGAATGGTGGGCGGATTATGCGCCCAATCCCAGAGGAAGACAAGCACCGGCTGTGCGCATGCTCGAGATCGAGCAACATGCGCTTCACATTCAGCCCCCCACCGTAACCACACAACGACCCTCCGGACGCGATCACCCGATGACAGGGAACCACGATGGCGATGGGATTCCGATTGTTCGACATGCCGACTGCTCGAAAGGCTTGCGGGTGACCGATGGCGCGGGCGATTTCCGCGTAGCTCCGAGTCTCGCCGTAAGGAATGTCAAGCAGCGCCCGCCAACAGGCAAGTTGAAACGAAGTTCCGCGCAAATCCAGCGGCATGGAAAACTCCCGCCGCTCCCCGGCAAAGTATTCGTCCAGCTCGCGCAGGTAAGGGGCGAGCGCTTCTTTGCACTCGCGAAGCTGAATCTTTGTATCCAGCCTCATCACCCGGCCTTCGAATTCAAGCCTCACCAGCCCTTTTTCCGAGGCGATGAGCGAAAGCGGCCCGACTGGAGAAGGTGTTCGAAATAGGTTCAAACGTTCCATGATTCAAATCTCGGCGAGATCAAGAAAATGACTTTGCGAAGAATAGCATGCCCCAGCTTGACTCTTCACGTCCCGGAGTAGAGAATCACGCGGCGCCCGGCAAGAGCTTGCGGAGTCACGCTATGCAGCGCGCCACTGAAAATAATCATGCGCATAACGTCAGATTTATCCGACAGCCGTCGAAAGTTCCTTCGCTACCTTGCCCTCAGTCCTGCGCTGGCAAGCCCGTTCTTGATGAGCAGTTCCTTGCAGAAAGCATTTGGATCGAATGGCAGCGACACCGCACCAACCGGCGCGGCCGTAACGCCGGAATCCATTACCAGTGCCGACCAGGCGCTCGACGTCATGGATTTCGAGCCCTTGGCTCGCAAGGCTCTTCCCCCGGCACACTTTGCCTACCTTGCCACAGGCGTGGATGACGATATGACGGTCAGGCTGAACCATGACGCCTACCAGCACATTCAAATCCGCGCCCGCCGACTGATTGACGTTGAGAAACTCGACACTTCGGTTGAACTGTTCGGCACGAAGTGGGAGACACCCATCTTTTTGTGCCCAGTCAGCGCGATGAAAGCCTTCCATCCCGAAGGCGAGGTGGCGGTCGCTCGAGCGGCCGCGAAAAAGCATCACCTTCAGATTCTGTCGACCGTGGCCAGCTCTTCGGTTGAGGAGGTTACCGCGGCGCGAGGCGCGCCGGTTTGGCAACAACTGTATCCGACCAACGATTGGACCATTACGCGCGCCATCATCAGGCGTGCGGAGGCCGCCGGCAGTCCCGCGTTGGTCTTCACCGTCGACCTTCATGAAAACAGCAACCGCGAGACGATTGCACGCGGACGCCGAATCGATGATCGAGACTGTTCCAATTGCCACGAGACTGGATTCGCCGCATACGTGAGCCGTAAGCCGATGTTCGACGGACTGGATATCGCCAAGGCTTCTCGCCTTTACGCCTCGGGTCTTACCTGGGATTTCGTCAAGCGGCTGAAAGACTCCACGAAGATGAAGCTGCTGTTGAAAGGTATCGTCACGCGTGAGGATGCAGAACTCGCGGTCCAACACGGCGTCGATGGGATCGTGGTTTCAAACCATGGCGGACGCGCCGAAGAGAGCCTGCGACCGACCATCGATTGCCTGCCGGAGGTCGTCGCGGCTGTGAAGGGAAAAATTCCAGTGCTGGTCGACGGTGGCATCCGCCGAGGGACGGATGTTTTCAAAGCGCTTGCCCTCGGAGCAACGGCAGTTGGCTTCGGACGTCCCCAAGGCTGGGGCTTAGCAGCGTTTGGAGCAACCTGGGGTCGAGGCCGTACTGACCATCCTGCGCCGCGAACTCGAGACCATTATGCGGCAGGCGGGAACGCCGTCGCTACGCAGCATCACGCGGATATCAGTAATCGCCTAAGGCTCGGAAAAATTGGCGCAAAGAAAAGGCCTCCCGCGTTCACGGGAGGCCTTTCCTTCCAGGGGGAGGATCTACTTCTGCTGTTGTTCGTTGGTGGTGGTGTCGCTCGAAGCTAGCTGTTCCAGATTGTTCTTCAGGAGGCTAATTTCTACGCGGCCGCCATTGATGCGTTTTGGCTTGGCAGTGCCTTCAGTCGTCGTCGTTGCCGGAGTTGGTGCATTGCCCATGCCGACGAGGTAAATGCGATAAACCGGAATGTCATGATTCAGAACCAGGTAACGGACCACCGACTCCGCCATCTTCTGCGAACTCGCGATCGCAACCTGTCCGTGACCTGACGCGAAGCCCTGTACTTCGACAACATAGCCGCGCTGGCTCTTCAACGGAGTAGCCATTTCATCGAGAGCAGCCTTCGCGTTCTTGCTCAGTACAGTCTGTCCGGGCTTGAAAAGAATTTCAGTCTGGGTGGTCGGCTGATACTGATCGATGTTCGTGACCACCTGCTCCACTGTGTTCAAGCGCGTGTGCGCTTTGTCAGCGGTCTGTTGGGCAGCCTGTGCCCGGTTGCCGGCGTCAATTGCGTGCTGGTCGGCTTCATTGGCCTTTGCGGACGCTATCTGAATTCCCTGTTGGGCGCGCGCATCGGTGTCTTTAATTGCCTTCGTGTTAGACGCCGTCAGCTCATCGAGCTCATTCACGCGTCCACGAATCGGTTCCGTCTGGCGGGCGACATATTTCTTGCGGGCAAATGGATTCACGCGTCCCCAGAACCCTTCGCGGCTTTCCGGCTGCAACGGCTCTTTGCCGGTCGCGGTCGTCTGTGACGAACTAGACTGGGTCTGAGTCGTACTCTGCGCCGAGTTTGGGTTGGTAGTGGTGGGGGAAGTGGAATTGTCTTGCGCGAAAAGCGGTACGGCCAGAATCGCGCTCAACAGCAGACCTAGGAGAGTACTTTTCTTCATTGAAACTCCTCCAAATTTAAGAGTGGCGTCAGCCGCCCTGCGGCGCGCTTTTTAATTGCGTCATTGAAACCGGAAATCCTCTAGGAGGCGCCAACCGACGCTGGTTGACTCCTACCCGAGCAGGCATTCAGCCCGCTATTCTATAAACAGTTTGGATGCCAAACCGTCCACCCCCGGTTCTCGACGTCTAAGTCGTTTAGTTTCAAAAACATCACAATGCGCCATCGCCAGGAAAACGGGCCAGTGAACGGTAATTTTGGCGAATTCGATATAAAAACTGCGTGCAAAGGGTTTGATGGAAAACAAACTTCACCAGCATTTCCAAAATTCCGACCAAAATGACGCCAGGATCCATTGCTCTCCGGCATCCTGCTCAGGGCGAACATCATCAACAATCATTATGACTTCATTTGCTCGAGTCGCACTGGTTGCCTTCCTCTTCCAAACTTTGCTGACAGGTTGCGCAAGGAGCGAAGCGACCCGGCTTGATCTGAAGCAACTCAAATTGCCGGATGGCTTTCAGGTGAGTGTCTTCGCCGAAGTGGATAGCGCCCGCATGCTCACTTTCACTCCGGGCGGAGTGCTGCTTGTTAGTGCGTCGGGTGAAGGCAAAGTTGTAGCTCTTCCCGACTCAAAACACGCGGGCAAAGCCGACCGCGTCGTAGAGGTCCTCACCGGACTCAACGAGCCGCACGGGATCGCCTTCTACGAAGGCAAACTGTATGTCGCCGAAAACGACAAGGTGCGCCGCTATGACTGGGACGAATCGAATCTGCATGCGACCAATCCGAAGCTCGTCACAGATTTACCCGGCCGCGGCGGCCACTCGACCCGCACCCTGCTGTTTCATGGCGGCAAGATGTACGTCTCAGCCGGCTCAAGCTGCAATGTCTGCATCGAGAAAGATCCCCGTCGCGCAACAGTAATGGAATTTAATCCTGACGGCAGCGGGCAGAAGATTTTCGCCAAAGGTCTTCGCAATGCCGTCGGGCTGGCATTAAATCCCAAAACCGACACGGTTTGGGTTACCGTCAATGGCCGCGACATGCTTGGCGACGATCTGCCTCCCGAGACTATCTATGACCTTGGACAAGGCGGCGTCGATGCGGGCTGGCCCTATTGCTACGGTGATCGTGTTCCGGACCCGCAGTTCACAAAACCCGGCGACAACCGCTGTCAGAGCGTGATCGAGCCGAAAGTCCAGATGCAGGCGCATTCCGCGCCGCTGGGCCTGGCGTTCTACGAGGGCTCGGCCTTCCCGTCCGAATACCGCAACAGCATCTTTGTCGCCTTTCACGGTTCATGGAATCGCAGTGTTCCCACCGGCTACAAAGTTGTACGAATCAAACTTGACGATAAAGGCCAGCCTGTCGGCGGAGCGCAAGACTTCATAACAGGATGGCTCGCTCCGGGAGAGACCAAGAGAGGCCACTGGATGGGCCGTCCGGTTGGGATTGCATTCGGCTCGGACGGCTCGATGTACCTAAGCGATGATTCGGGCGGAAAGGTTTATCGGGTCACATGGTCGAAATAGAGCTCGGAAACAAGGCCAGAGAAGATCTGAGATGAAGTTACGGTAGCTTACTTATGTGCGGGACTCGCGTCCAACCTACGCCACACCGAGGTCCCGTGAATGGAAAGAACCTCTCCGCTGTTAGTTATCGGTTCAGTAGTACTCGCATGCGTCGTGTCCTTTTCGCAACCCCTTGACAAGCCCACCGCTGAGAATCCCGCTGGCCGTTGGGTCGGCCAGTACACCACAGCTAGCCATTCCGTTTTTCTGGTCGTGCGCCTGAAGAAAGAAAACGAAAAATGGCAGGGGACATACAATCGCCCTACGCTTGACTGGGAGGACTATGCAGACCTTCGAAACTTGCAGGTCGGTCAGGACAAGCTGAGTTTCGACTTGCAAGGCGAGGCGGATCCGCTCCACGTTGATCTGCGATGGGAAAAGGATTCGTTGCTCGGAACCGTTAAGGGCGCGTATGAGGAAGGGAAGATCACGCTCGCGCCGACAGCAACGTTGGAGAAAGACTATCTGGACACCCTCGCAGGAGATTACGAAGTTGCCGGAGAGTCGTTTGTCATCGAGCGCGAAAACAGTTTCCTGTGTTTTCTAAACCGGCGAACCGGGCAATCCGGGCGTCTCATGCCAAAGACCGAAACTGAGTTCTGGACCGGTCCCACCATGGATATATGGTATCCCCCGAAGGTTTGGTTCGAGTTCGTGCGTGGCACAGGCAGGCCCATGCGGTTAAAAGTGCGGGGCGACGCAAATCAAGATTTTGTAGGCATCCGGAAAGACCTATACAGCCGCGAAGACGTCGAGTTCGAAAATGCCGGGGCGAAGCTTTCGGGGACCCTTCGAATTCCCCCAGGATCCAAACCGCATCCGGCGGTCGTCCTCCTGCACGGCTCCAACTATCAAACGCGGGGAGCACAGTACGCCGCGCTGGCTTTCGTGGCGGACCAGTTTGCGAGGAACGGTTTCATCGTTCTCAGCTACGACAAACGGGGTACCGGCAAGTCCGGCGGAGAACGGGTTGACGATCCGGAACTGATCTCAGGCGACGCCGCTTCCGCCGTGCGCCTTCTGCGAAACCGCAAGGAAGTTGACCCCAAACGAATCGGTCTATGGGGGCTCAGCCAGGGGGGAATTATCGAACCGCTGGTGGCGGCAAAGGCAGAGGGCTTGGCATTCTTCGTCAACGTGTCCGGCGCGGTGGTGAATACCAACCAGCAGGAGATCCAGCGAACGGAGTTGCAGTTGCGAGCAGATGGGTTCTCAGAGAGCGACATCAAAGCTGCGGTACACCTGCAGGAAGTGAAGTTTCACTATGCCTGCAAGCGCGACAACTGGGACGAGTACGAGAACACCTTGAAGGCCGCGCAAGGGAAACTGTGGCTGCCCGACCCATACATTGGTCCTCCGGATTCGAAGACGAGCCATGCGTGGGATTTCTGGAGTTGCGGAGTGGATCCGGGAAAGTCTTGGGAGAATGTTCATGCCCCGGTCCTCTACCTACAGGGAGAGTTTGAAACATATTCGAGTCCGAGGGAAAACCTGGCGCGCCTCGAACACGCGATGCAGGTTGCCGGAAATAAGAAATTCGAGCACAAGGTGTTGCCTGGCGCCGAGCACTCGATGTTCCGGGCGAGGAACGGCGGGGAAAAAGAGGAGCCATTCCTGAACACGTACGTAGAAGGGTATTTCTCCTTGATGACGAAGTGGGCGGAACGACAGGTCGGCAGTCAGTAGGTAGCCGCAGTTAGGCTCGGATGGATCGATGTACCTGAGCGACGATTCGGGCGGAGAGGTCTATCGCATTACAGGGCAGGTGATGATTGCGGGTTCGCTCCGGGACGGCACCGACCCGGTTATGGATGCGCCGCTTCTTGGATGGCGATTTTTTGGCGCGCCCTTTCAACCAACCCTTTTTCTATGGCGGGCCACTGATCGTGCGCTTTTCCTTTTTCTCCCAGTTGAACTGCCGTCAGTCCGGTTGATGACAGATTTTCTCCGTAGATGATCATAAGTTCCCTGCGCTTGTGCTCATCGAGCAGATGAACGAGCCGGACATACATCATTCCATCGGGCATTCTGTAACCCTTCGTGCGAAGGAGGCCTTCAATGTGTTCGCGGTCCGACCTAGGGGTCACATCCTCTTCTTTTGATCGAACCCACGTGTCAACGAAGAAATCCAAGTCGCCGATTTTTGTGTGTCGTGGTGAATCGTATTTGTAGTTCAACTCCGGCTCGCTCGGAATATAGCCTTCAAATTGCACCCAATAGAGCGCTTGAACATTTTTGGAAGCGTCGGCCTCAACAAACGCGTGCAATTCGCAATCCGCGATGTCGTACAGTACCCAACGATCTGCCCCGGCATACTGGACAGATTTCGGCAGTTCAATCCGCACCTTGGGATCGCGCTCCGAAGTAATGATATTTCCGTCCACTTTGCGCTCCGGAGCTTTCCCCTGGGCGTGCACTATGACGCAGAAAAAAATCAGGACTACGACTAAGGAGGTTTTCAAATACGTATCCTCCATCGCCTATGCGCAATATTTCTCGTACTGCTGGTAAATGAATGGGTCTGTCATGCCCGCGATGTAGTCGCAAATCACGCGTGGCAGCGAGTCTTCCCCAGTCTTTTCGCGGTAGTTTCGCGGCAAATCCTCAGGCTCCTCCATCCAGTGCGCGAAAAGTTCTCCTACGATGCGCTCGGCATCTTCCTTCTCGCCTTCCAGCGCCGACTGAAGTAAAGGTTCTCGTATGAGAAATTCCTTAACTGGCGCCGGCCCTCTTCGACTGTCGGGACTAAAAGCTGCCAGCCTCTCGGGATGCCGCCGGATCGCTTCCAGCGAGTGCACCCCAGCTTCGACGACCCGTGTTCGAGTGTTTGTGATCAAGTCACTTACCAGCCGGTCGAACACACGCTTCAGCGTTTCGTTAAATTGCAGCTTCTCCGGAGCATCAGGATATAGCTCGCCGCACCTGCAGATAACTTTCATTAAAGATCTGCACGCTCTCCGCAATCTGCCCAATATTCAGCAGGTGAGCTTCACAGCCATCGTCCAGGTCGGCGGTGTTGTAAGCGATCTCATCCGTCAGATCGATAAGCTGCGCTTCGAGTGGTGGACGCTGGTCCAGCATGTACTCGGCGAGTTCCGGATGCTCGCTCGCGTCGTAATCATGCGAATGCTTGATGATCCCCTCGCGGACTTCAAACGTCAGATTGAGCCCTCGAAAAGATGCATAGCGCAATTCGAAGTCTTCCACGATGCGGAGCGCGTGCAGATTGTGGTCAAAAGAAAATCCATGTTTGCGCATCGCGGTGTCGAGGGCCTTCTCGCCCGCATGACCAAACGGAGGATGCCCAACGTCGTGCACCAGTGCCAACGCCTCCACCAGGTCGGCATTCAATCCCAGTTGGGCGGCGATGGTTCGCGAAATCTGCGCAACTTCGATCGTGTGCGTCAGCCGGTTGCGAAAGTGGTCGGAGTACCGCCGCGTGAAAACTTGCGTTTTGGCTTCCAGACGCCGAAAAGCGCGAGCATGAACGACCCTGTCGCGATCGCGCTGGAAATCATTGCGGTAAGGATGCGCGGGCTCGGGATGGCGGCGTCCCCGTGACTGTTCCACGTGGACCGCGTAGTCGGCGAGCATGGAAAGAGTTTAGCAGCGTTTGAAGGCGGCAATTCCTGGGCTCTTGTTTTGGTGTCACGGTTTTCACCGCCGAGGCGCTGAGAGAGGTATTTATTCTTGCGATTCCGTCCTACGCAAAAGCCGAAAACCCGAAAGACCTTTCTCGGCGATCTCTCCGTCTCGGCGGTGAAAATTACTGCTTGCTGCTGTCCTCGCGCGCCAGTTTCATCTTGGCGGAATCAAGTTTTTTCTGCACCCGCGACACATCCGCCGGATCTACTTCCGCTGCGATCGTGCGGCTCCACTCAGTCAAAGCGCGCTCCCAGTTGGTTGCGGCCTGCTTGAGGCGGCCGGTTTTCTGGTATAGATCTCCAAGATGGTCGTGCACCGTTGGATCCGTATTAATTTTTTGCGAAGCCTTCAGCAGATTCTCTTCCGCCAAATCGTATTTTCCCAGGCGGAAATAGGCCCATCCCAACGAGTCGAGATAAGCACCGTTTGCCGGATCCAAATCGACCGCTTCCTTGATGTATTTGACGGCTTCCTCAAGCTTCTGGTTCTGATCAGCCAGCATGTAGCCGAGATAGTTCAGCGCCGACGCATGCTGCGGATCGCTCGCTAGTACTTTCTTGAACTGCTGCTCCGCATCCGCGTAGCGCTTCTCGCGCTCGTAGGTCGAACCTCGCAGGAACCACACATATTCTTTGTCGTCATCCTTGGTTGAGAGCTCCTCAGCCTTGTCGAGCGCCTGCTCAGCGTCGGGGAAGCGCCGCAACCGCGTATTCATCTGTGCCAGTGTGATGTAAACCTGCCGATCTTCGGCGGTGCCTTTCAACAACCCCCGGACGTTCTTCAGAGCGACGTCACCATCGCCCATGTCAGCCTGCTGTGCCGCCAGCACCATCTTTAAATCGCGGCTGTTGGGAAGTTTTTGTACGGCTTCCTTCGCCACATCGGTGGCTTTCTGCCATTCCTTGGCTTCACGCCAAGTATCGATAACCTGCTGGTAGCCGCGTTCGATGTTGTCATCGCCGCCCAACGCGATCATCTGGCGGAAAGTCTCATTTGCAGACAGATAGTTGCCCTCGTCCCGGTAAATCGTTCCCAGCCGCTCCAGGAAAACCGCGCGGTTGCTCTTGGTGCTTCCCGAATAGCTCCCGTCCGCCTTCTCAGTTTTCTTCAGCAGATCCCGCATGATGGGAACTGCTTCGTCGTAACGCCCCTCTGCCTGGTAAATCGAGGCGATGTTATACGGCACTTCGATCGAGTCCTGCACCATCGACTCGGCCTTCTTCAAATTTTCGAGAGCGAGATCGAACTTCCCTTGCTTGCGATAAATCTCAGCGATCCGAACGTAAGTTTGCGCGTCTTCCGGATTCGCGTCCGCAATCACCTTGTACTGCTCGAGGGCGGCATCGCTCTGCCCATCGTTCAGCAGATTTTCTGCGAGCCCGCGGATCGCATCCAGATTGTCCCGGTCAAGTTCGATTGCGTGCCGGTAAGCTTCGATTGCGTTTTTGTATTGCTTCTGTTGCTCGTAGGTATAACCGAGCGCGGAGTACAGCTTTGCGGAGCGCCCGTTCTTCGGCACCGAACTCAACACTTCCGTCGCTCGTGACGTATCGCCCAGTTCGTTGTACAGATACGCCAGCGTAGTGACCGCTTCTTCCGAGTCCGGTTGGAGCTTGACCGCAGTCTTGAATTCCGCCTCAGCCTTCTGCAAATCGTTGTTCAAGCGATAGAGCCGTCCCAGCAGCAGATGGTCGTCCATGCTGTCAGGCTGCAGGCGCACAATCTGCTCGTACTGTTCGATCGCCAGCTTCAGGACGCTATCGGACCCGTTGCCGGCCTGCATATCGCCGAGCGAACGCAGATAAATCCTTCCCAGCAGCCGTCGTGCTTCCAGATTGCCAGGATCGCGCTTGATGATGTCCTGCGCCTCAACCACGGCGTCGCGTATGCGTCCCGTCTTCGCGTAAAGTTCCGCCAGGCCCGAGGTCAGATATGCCGATGTCGGATCCGCGTCGATGGCGGCGCGATATTCTTCAATCGCTTTGTTCGCCAGGTCGCTCCGGCCATACGTCGCCACTTGCTCCTCGTACATATGCGCGAGGGCGAAGTGATAATAAGCGGCAGCACGGTCCACTTTAGTTTTATTGCTCGTCGGAGAACTTGCAGCCGGAGTTCCCGCGGACGGGGAACTCGCCGGATTATCCGCAGCGGTAGTTGGAGCACCCTGGGCCACCAGATACCGACCCGGAAAAAAGAACGACTACAGACCAAAACTGTTTATTCATGAACCGTCCTGCGGATTGCACCGCCTGTTTCTTGGATGCCAAAGGGCTCGCCCTCGGATTTCCTTATTCTACCCTTGGAGTGCTTTCGTCGGTGAGAAAGCGAGAACAGTCTGAAAAGCCAGAAGTGCTGCTACCAAGGGCGCGATTGTCAAGAAAAGTAAAGCTTTGGGCATTGACCTTTAGCGATCTAGTGCCGGAAGTGCCGCACCCCAGTAAAGACCATCGCCAACCCAAGCCGATCCGCGGCTTCAATTACCTCTTGATCGCGCACCGACCCTCCAGGCTGAATAATCGCCGTAGCCCCCGCCTTCGCAATCTCTTCCACCCCATCCGGGAAGGGGAAAAAGGCGTCGGACGCAGCCACCGTGCCTTTCAGGGGAGCTGCGCCTTCATAGCTCCAATTTTGCAGGAATCGACGCGGCTCATCTGCCCGGCGCCCAACACCGACCGTCTGGCCATCCCGAGCGTAAAGAATCGCATTCGACTTCACGTGCTTGCAAACCTGCCACGCAAACATCAGAGCCCGTTTTTCCTCGGCGGTCGGCGCGCGCTTGGTAACTACCTTAAGGTCGGTTTCAGACAGCTTGCGAAGGTCTGCATCCTGCACAAGCATCCCCCCGGAGACATTTTTCAGCACCCACTTCTGCTCTCCGGCGGGAACCTCGACCAGCCGCAAATTCTTCTTCGATGAAAATATTTCCCTCGCCGCCGGATCAAACGAAGGCGCGGCGATCACTTCCAGAAAAAGCTTCGCCATCTCATTCGCTGTAGCGGCATCTACGGGGCGATTCACTCCAATCACTCCGCCAAACGCCGAGACCGGATCGCATTCGAGCGCCCTCAGATACGCCTCGGCCAAAGTCTTTCCCGTAGCTGTTCCGCACGGATTTGTGTGCTTGATGATCGCGCAAACCGTCTCATCAAATTCCTGCGCCAGATCCCACGCCGCCTGCAAATCAACGATGTTGTTATACGAAAGCTCTTTGCCCTGCACTTGCACCGCATGCGCGACCCCTACGCCCGAATTGTCCGCGTACATGGCGGCCTTCTGGTGAGGGTTCTCGCCATAGCGCAAGTCCATCACTTTCTTGAACCCGAGTCGCAGATTGTCTCGGGAATTCCGCCGCCGAAGATGAAGGTGACGATAGCTGGAAACTTCCATCAATCCGTTCCAGCGTCGATGCGATTGCCGAATCGTATGCCGCCGTCGTCGCAAAAGCCTTTTGCGCCAGCCTCCATTTCGTCTCTTTCGACAATTCGCCGCCGGATCGCGCCATCTCCCCGGCAATGGAGTCATAATCCGAGGGCGAAGTCACCACGGCGACATCCTGAAAATTCTTGGCTGCCGATCGAATCATCGATGGCCCGCCAATATCGATGTTTTCGATCACTTCCTCGAAATGAACGCCAGGCTTCGCCGCCGTCTTTTCAAAGGCGTAGAGATTGACCACCACCATATCGACCGCTGGAATCCCATGCTCGGCGACCGCTGCCCGATGGCCGGCATCTTCTCGGCGATGCAGAATCCCGCCATGCACCTTCGGATGCAGCGTCTTAACCCGCCCATCCAGCATCTCCGGAAAGCCGGTCAGTTCCGAGATATCTTTCACCGCAATGCCTGAATCGCGCAGGATCTTTGGCAGTGCCGCCCGTTGAAACCAGTTCCACCCCCAGCCCGTTCAATTTCCGGGCGAAATCGACCAGCCCGGTCTTATCCGTAACACTCAAAATGGCACGGCCAATTTTCGACATGATGACAGCCCTCGATGAAGATAAAAGTGAACAAGAATTCTAGCAGCAGAGAGAGAGGTCAGCGGGCGGCACGAGTCGTCAGCCAACCATGTTCGTGGAATATGCTGGCCAAGAAAACTTCAAAGAATAAGGGGCGGGACGAATATGACGAAGTAAGGCGATTCCTAAGATTCTGCCTTTAGATACTGCGAGGAACGATCGTCCATTTCCACTGAGAACTGAGAGCCGAGAACTGAGAACTGAGAACTGAGAACCGAGAGCCGAGAACCGAGAGCCGAAAGCCGCCCGCTCCATCAGCTCTTCGCCTTCGCCTTTAACTTTACTTGTCCATCCTGCATCTCAACGGAATAAACCACCGCATCGCACTTGTGCTGCTTGCGAATTTCAGTGGTCTTCTTCTTGACGAACGCCGCAAAGGAATCGAAGCTGCCCGATACTTCCTCACCTGACTTGGCCTTGGCTGCGGCTAGCGCTTTATAAAGCGACTCGACTTTGTCGCGCTCGGCCGTAGCGCATCAGAACACTGCACCATGAAAGGTTCATCCCCACCAGCTTTGTGGTCTCGGCTCACTCCGTAAACGGGCCGCTTGCTTTCGTGTTCCTCCGCGACTCGCACGCCCTGCACTGATAGAAGCGCATCTTGAGGTCGCCTGTATCCCTCTTCGCGGATCCGCATTTTCTTGCGCCAGAGGTCGCTTTGAATGGCATACCGCTGCGCCATTTCGTTGTAGCGGAATCGTTGCGCGAAGTTGATGCGTGTTCCGTCACTGAACTTGCGGAGCAGGCTGAGCACCTTCCACTCGACGTCGGTGGGAGGCCGCTTGGCAGGATTATTGAAGAAAATCTCGTATTCGATCTTCAGCCGCCGGAGCTGCTGGTCGAGAAGATTCAATTCTTCGTCAACAGTCACAGAGATTCCCCAGTCCACAGCTTAGCGTGACGCTGTCAAGGAGGGCAGGTTCCTGCGGGTCATGGCCGGCATAGTACGAAAGTTCCATGGCCTTAGGCTCTGGGCTTTGGGCTCTAGGACCGAATGGGCAGGGCAAGTGCAAAAGAACGCTGACAAATGCAATCTGCCATGAAAAAGGAGGAGGGAAATTTCCGAAGGCGGGACCGAAAGCCGAAAGCCTAAAGCCTAAACCAAAGCCTATTTCGCGCTGGCCGCCATCTTCTTCACCATCGCCAGCACTAACTTACGGTCGCTGTCGTTCAAATTGACGGCGTAACGGCGCATTTGGCTAAGGAACCGGACCTCATCCTCGGAAAGCTGTGGCAGCCCCTTGCTGCCATTGCTGTTTCCATCGGAAAAGAACTGCGAAAGCGGCAAATCCATGGCGCTCGCAATCTTGGCAAGCGTGTCGAGCGAAGGGATGGTATGGCCATTTTCCACGCGCGATAGGTAGCAGCGAAGCAAGCCTGTGCGCTTCTCAATGTCGCCCTGAGACATACTTCTTTGCAAACGATAGTTTCGGATGGTCTCGCCGATATTCATAAGAACTAGCTGGCAACAGTTGAAAAAAAGATGCGTGCATAGTAACCAGAAGAGTACCGTCTGGCAAGTGGAAATTCCTGCCCAATAATTTCACTCGGATAGCAGACACTCGTTCTGGAAAAATTACGAATGGAAATTCTGCAACTATTCCTTCGGGCGCATTTGTCTGAGGAAGAACACCTCAGTTTTCCCAGCGATGTGCTAAGCCGCCGCTGTTCCCTTTGGGAAAGAACTGCGAAACCGGCAAATCCATGGCGTGCGCAATCTTGGCAACCGCTTCGAGCGACGGGATGGTATGGCCATTTTTCACGCGCGATAGGTAACCCCGAAGCAAGCCAGTGCGCTTCTCCATGTCCCCCAGAGTTATGCCTTGTTGCAAGCGTGCGTTTCGGATGATCTCGCCGATTTTCATTATTTTTTTAATGTCGCGGCCAGAAACGTGATCGTGCGCTGCCAGGCATCCGCCGCATCTTCAGGTCGATACCCCTGCTTGTTATTAGGATTTTCAAAAGCGTGGCCGGCATTGGGATAAATCTTGATTTCAATCTTCTTGCCCAGTTTTTCCATCTGCTGCTGAAACTTTTTCACGTCATCGGGAGTGATGCCGCGATCCTGTCCGCCGAACACCCCGGAAATCGGCGCCTGAATCTTCTTCAACTGCTCCGGGTCGGTAGCCAGATGGCCGTAGTGAATCACGGCCGCAGCCAATGTGGGCTCGGCTAGCGCCGTGTCTAGTGAATATCCGCCTCCCATGCACCATCCAATCGATCCAATACGGTCTTTTTTCACGTTCGGCTGTGCCCCAAGAAAATCGAAGGCAGCTTTCAGGTCGCGAACCGCCCGATCCTCTGGGAGTCCTCGCATCAATTCATGCGCCAGATCCGGGTTGTCCGCCACCTTGCCGCGATACAGATCCACGGCGAGCGCAACGTAGCCCTCGTCGGCAAACTTAGACGCCTGTTGCTTCACCCAATCATTCAGCCCCCACCATTCGTGGATCACAATAAGCGCCGGGAACGGTCCTTTGCCTGCCGGAGCATAAAGCAGTCCGGTGACCGTCTCGTCGCCGGACTTGTAAGTACACTTGCTTACCGTCAGCCGCAAACGCCGAGAAAGAACAAGCGAGAATCACCGAAGCCAAACCAATAGACAGGACAATCGATCTCATAGGCCACCCCACAAAATTTGCTTACGCCATGCTAGCAAAAAAAATCTTTAGGAAGCATCCCACTCAAAGTCTGGACTCCGATCACTAAGTCCTGGACCACTAAGCCCCGGACCACTAAGCCCAACCCACGCGAAAAGCTGCGAAGACAGAGACATGCCTCAGGCTGCGAAGGCAATGAAAAACGTATGTCTCAAACCCTGGCGAAGGCAGCCAGAAAAGCAGGTCACAAACCAAGCCGCGAAGCGGCGAAAGAATAAAGCCCACGGCGCAAGCCATGGGTTCGCATCGGGGAACCAGTCAGCCCCGCAGGGGCGAAACAACCGAAACGCTGACACCCACTCCTACCACAGAGGGCGTAACGAAGACCGCATGCCGACAGTCTCACAAGCAGCGGACTCCGCGTCCACTCGCGAGCGCTGACTGGGATACCAAAAATTCTTGACTTAGCATGCGAAACGCCCAAAATAAATTCAGAGCGCAAAAGGCGCTCGTTGGTTCGCCCTTTGAAAAGTGAAACACCGCGAGGAGAAGACCCGGCGCGACTTGAATCCTGGAATCTGGACGGTAAGTCCTTTGCCCGCAATACTTTGCTTCTAAGTCATGATTACTCAAAGACCTGGCGGGAAATTCCCGCTAACTCCATGAATCCAATAGACACCCCCCGGGGGAGGGGGTACCCCTTCAATCCCCACTAGGTCACCTCGCTCCCTCGTACAGCAGATAGAGTTTGTCAGCCGTGACTCGATATATCGCGTAGGCGCTGCCCTCATCGGATGTCTGGCGGAACAGCAATTCGCCACGGCCATCTCCGTCCGCATCGACTGCGTCAATCAGTTCCATCCTCGGTCTTGCGTCGAGATGCCTCGAATCGGTCTGCGAGAAAAACAGCTTCTCCAGTTCACCTTCAAGGTTCGTTCGAGCTACCAGAGTGATTTCCTGCGGCTCCGGTATCGTCCCGTTTCCGCTGCTGCTGGAGGATGAGCTCTTGCCGAAAGCACCAGGATCGGCTCATTTGAGTTCGAGAGATCGAAAATGTGCAGGCTTAGTTGATCGAATTGCGGACCTGTTGGTTTTGACGTCGAAGTTTTCTTTTGCGGGACTGCTCCCTTTGCTTTCCCGCCAGATTGCTCCGTCGGAGCAGATGATGCGCCGTTGTCTTTAACCGAAGCTGCTTGGTCGCCAGATCCAGCATCTTGTTTCGATAGATCGCCTCTTCCGCAGGCTTGACGTCGTAGGCATAGGATCGAGGATCTGGTCCAGCGGCGTCAGAAATTGCTGTGATCGTCTGAAAAGTGGGCTGTGAAGCGGCGTACTCTTTCGTGGCTTTCGCGGCCTCGGCAGGATCGTCGAAATTTACGAATGGCTCATGGTGAGCATTCGGATCGGGTTTCCCGCGGCGCAAAACCGGTCGGTTCGGATCGGAAGGCGGCTGATCGGAATCGTTGCGAGCCGTTTGTGGTGCTGACTTAGGAGCGTCCTTCGTGGTGTCTTTCGACCCAGGCGTGGGGAATCTGAAGGCGCATCTCCAGGGGAAGACGTAGCAGTCTTTTGCGGGTCGTCTGGGACGCCGTCGGTGCTCCAGTCGTGGGTGTCCAGCGGGAGTTGTGGTTGTCGGAATCGAACTCGTCGTAGTCGAACTCGTTGTATTTGAACCAGTGGAATTTGTACTATTCGTTGAAGGACTGGCAGGAGGAGTCGCAGGTTTCTCGTCGTCTTTGTCTTTGCTATCAGACCCTGCATGCCGGTGAAGCACTGGCCGATCATCCTTCGAATCATCGTCAATGACTGGAGCGGAATATTTCTTGGTTTTTTCCGGCGCCTGTTCTCCCGCACGCAGCCATGTCCCTTCTGCGATCCAGGTATGGTTCAGCTGCCCTGGTTGTGTGATGGTGAACAGCCCTTGCGAAACGCCCGAATGAAAGCCTTCGTACACGGTCCCGAAATCGAGTGCCATTGGCACCGG
Source organism: uncultured Acidobacteriaceae bacterium (assembly GCA_963822545.1). Taxonomy (GTDB): domain Bacteria; phylum Acidobacteriota; class Terriglobia; order Terriglobales; family Acidobacteriaceae; genus Acidiflorens. The sequence goes on along the minus strand of CAWGIB010000002.1, from coordinate 241,442 downwards.
TGTTCCTCTGTACGAGCCGGCATCGAAAAACTTCCCGTCCATCATGATAGTGATGGGAATAAGGCGTGCTTTGCCGGTTTCCGAAATCTGAACCAGTCCCAGGGCGCGTGGGCCCTTGTCGGCCTGCCTGCGCCCGTACTGCTGCGTCAGGCCTTGCGCGTGCAGCAACGGCTCCCCGAGCGGAAGGCTGATCACCAGCGGCGTTGCCAGCGTAAAGATGACGGCAAACAGCCGTATGCGATATAACCATGTTCGGCGAGGAGAAAATTCCATGGAAGTCAATGATAAGGCCCCTGCATTCCGTACGACGGACGAGAACGGCAAAGAGGTTGCCTTAAAAGATTTTTCCGGCAAAACAGTTGTCCTGTTTTTCTATCCCAAAGCCGATACTCCTGGCTGAACGATAGAAGCGTGCGGGTTCCGCGACGCATACAAGCAGATTCAGAAAACAGGAGCGGTTGTACTCGGCATTTCAGCTGACAGCTCCGAAAAGCAAAAGAAATTTCAGGATAAGTTTGACCTCCCTTACACCTTGCTGGCCGATCCTGACAAGACCATCGCGAAATCATTTGGCGTGATCAAAGACAAAAATATGTATGGAAAAATCGTGAAAGGGATCGCCCGAACGACCTTCGTAATCGGCGGTGACGGAAAGATTCAGCACATTTTCAACTAACGTGAAACCGGAAGGACATGCCGAGCAAGTACTGGAATATTTGAAGACTGCGTAGCGAAGAGTAAATGATCTCCTGCAACTGAAATTACCGAAATGCTTCGTCGTTCGATTCTTCTCTCGCCCGCTTTCTTCGACCGCGATCCGCGGAGAGTCGCACGGGATTTGCTTGGCAAGGTCCTGGTACGCAAAGTTGGCAGGAAGAAGCTCGCAGGCCGTATCGTCGAAACAGAAGCTTATCTAGGCTCGGGAGATGCCGCTGCTCACTCAGCCGTTGGTAAGACCTTGCGCAATTCCGTTCTGTTTGGACCTCCCGGTTTTGCGTATGTGTATTTTATCTACGGCAACCACTATTGCCTGAATGTTTCATGCCTGCCCGACGGAGTTGCTGGAGGCGTGCTCTTCCGAGCCCTCGAGCCAATCGAAGGCATTGCGGAAATGGCAAACGCGAGAGGCATCACGCTGCCTGCTGATTCGTGTGTTTCTGATTTCGACAAGATTGCCGACAGCAAGACTCGTCTCCTCCTCAGGAAAATATCTTCAGGTCCGGGTCGCATGTGCGAAGCTCTCGACGTTACGCGCGAACGCGACAACGGGAAGAGTTTTGTGAGCCCTCGTTCCGATCTGCAGATTGTCGATGACGGATATCGCGTCCTGCGGGTGCAGGCGGGTCCGCGTGTCGGCATTAAGAAGTCAATAGAGCACAACTGGCGTTATGTGATTGCGAACAACCCGTTCGTTTCTGCGCCCGCGATACGCTAAGGTTCGAGTACAAGGTTGTCGATTAATCGAGTGGAGCCAACATAAGCTGCAACCGCCACCAGAGCGGCCTTCCTGATGTGTTCTACGGGTTCGAGCGCATCCGGATCGATAACCTCAAAATAATCCAGCCGGATGTGTGGATCGTGTGCGATAACGTTCTTCCCAATCTCGCTCAAACGAGCAGCCGCTCTTTCGCCGCCGTGAAATGCTTCCTTCACCGTTTCAAGCGAACGATGCAGCGCCAGCGCGCGCTGTCGATCTTCAAGGTTAAGGTAGGCGTTTCGCGAACTCATAGCCAGTCCGTCCGCTTCCCGGATGATCGGACAAACCACCACCTCGACAGGAAAATTCAGATCACGCACCATTCTCCGGATGATCGCAACTTGGGCAGCATCCTTCTGTCCAAAAAGTGCCGCATCGGGCTGAATGATGTGAAAGAGTTTCGCCACGACTGTCGTAACGCCGCGAAAATGTCCTGGCCGCGATCGCCCATCTAGTTTTTCGCTTAGACCCTCGACAGTGACCCAGGTGCTTTCGCCCTTGGGATACATCTCCTCGACGCCCGGCGCGAAGACGATGTCGACGCCCTCTTTTCCCAGCGCGGCGCAATCGCTTTCAAACGAGCGAGGGTACTTGGCGAAATCCTCGGATGGACCAAATTGTGTGGGATTCACAAAGATAGAGACAACCAATACCTCGCATTGCGCCTTCGCGGCGCGTACCAGAGAAAGGTGTCCTTCATGCAGCGCGCCCATGGTAGGAACAAGACCGAGTCGGGATGACGCTGGCTCCGCCGGACCTCGTCGGGCGCGTTCTTCCTGGCAGGCCGCGCGAACCTCCGCAATTGTTCTGCAGATCTTCACAAGCTCCGCACCTTCACGGAGCCTCTCGAATCTGGACGTCGAGTTCTTTCAAGGTCCCGACCAGAAGTGCACGATTCTTGCGAATCTCTGCCTTTGTCTGGTCGGTTGGAGTTTTAGGAACCGCTTCGGCGATGAGCACCACGCGTCCATAAGGCCACGCGTCGGAGGGAAGGGAAACCAGTTCGGCCGGAATTTCTTCGGGTTTCAAAATGCGCACTTCGCGGTTCTGCAGGTCGACGAAGCCGATCCCGTCTTCACGGACCACAAAATAAGGGTTCTTCCAGCCGCTCATATCTTCGAATTTTGGATATTTCGAAGGATCGGCGTCCGGGATCAAACTAAGATCCGAAGACTTGCGCATTTCAGTCGCGGCGGTGGACGAACTTGGCGTCTCAGAGCATGCAACAAGCGCTGCCAACAACAACAAAGAGACGAGCGCGGCAGCGCTAATTGTCCAGCAGGTGAAAGACGACTCGGGCACTCTGGAAATGCGGATTCGCGAAACAACATCCCTCACGAAATTGTTCTCCGCTCGCTATTATGACCGCATCGCGCGTTTGCGGTGAAGTACAGTTTCGAGTGCCTGTTGAGTTTCCTTGGGCAGGTGGTAGGACTCGCTGTCATTTGGAAACTGATGAGCCGTAACGTCGGCCTTAAACGCCAGTACGGATTGTGAGATGAGCGCAGCAGCGTCTCCATAGCGACGGACAAACTTTGCCGCATGGCCAAACGTCAGGTTCACGAGGTCGTGGAAGACGAGTACCTGGCCGTCGCAATCCGGTCCAGCGCCAATGCCGATTGTCGGGGTGTCGACTTCGGCGGTAATCATCGCCGCTACCTCGCGCGGAATGCCTTCGAGATAAATGCACGCGACGCCTGCACGGTCGAGCGCGATCGCATCGCGCATCAGTTGCTCGATCGCGTTCAGGGTTTTGCCCTGCACCTTGTAGCCACCCATCATGTTGATGGATTGTGGAGTGAGGCCAATGTGTCCGGCCACCGGGATCTCGGCGTCGATGACGCGCCGGATCACGTCGACACGCCTTTCGCCGCCTTCGATCTTGACTGCTTCGGCGCCGCCTTCTTTCACAAACCGAGCAGCATTGTGGATGGCCTCCTCAGCGGTTGCGTGGTACGAGCCGTAAGGCATGTCCGCGACAAGCATCGCATCCTTGACACCTCGGCGAACAGCACGGACGTGGTGCAGCATCTCGTCGACGGTCACAGAGAGAGTGTTCTCATAGCCCAGCATCGTCATGGCGAGCGAGTCGCCGACTAGCACAATGTCAATACCGGCTTCATCGACCAAGCGCGCAGTGGCGTAGTCGTAGGCAGTAAGGCAACTAATGGGATCGCGACCGAGCTTCTTTTCGCGGAGAGTGGAAGTGGTGATCTTGTGGCGAGGTTCGCCGATCGGGGTAAGACTCACGATTTCCTCCAGTGCCCCTCCGCAGTTGCGGATAGAGCCTGTACGCGTCGTCCTTCCTAACTGGATGACGCGAGGGTGATTATAGCTCGTAAAGAAGTCTCGGTCTATGCGGCGCCGCGCCGCGAACTCAGTAAACCGTAAGCCCTTTATCTTCAATAGGAACTAACGGTAAATGGCCCTCGAATGATGGGTTACAATCTCGAGCCATGCATCTTGTGCTGAAGGTTATGGCGTTCCTCATCTGGGTCAACCCAGGCGTAGTTTTCGGGCAAACTCAGGCACCTCCCGCGAAGCCATCATTACCAAGCTACTTGCTCGAGCCGGTTGAAACTTCAGCAGCGACGTATCCCGCGGTAGCACGCGAAAAGAAGCTACAAGGCGAGACGTTGGCCCGATTCGTGGTTTCTGAAACGGGCGCTGTAGAAAATATTCAGGTTATCAAGGGCGATAGTTTGCTGGCTTCTGCCGCGGTGGAAGCTCTTCACAAATGGAAATTCAAGCCAGTCATCGCGGATGGCGTTGCAACCGCCGTCTCCACGCTGGCAACTTTCGATTTCGTTCTCGATAACGATAATCCAAAGCCGTCCGGGGTATTGCCGATTATTGCGCCCGCGGTGAAGTTTCCGAAGCGAGTGCGCGTCTCGACGGGCGTCGCTGCCGGACTCTTGGTTAGAAAGGTAGCCCCCGTCTATCCAGACGGCGCCAGAGTCGCGCACATTCAAGGCTCGGTGATAGTGCATGCAATTGTCAGCAAAGACGGTACGGTTGGAGATTTGCAGCTCGTTTCGGGGCCGCCGGAATTGGCTGCATCCGCGATCGACGCGGTGAAACAGTGGCGCTTTCGGCCTTACCTGCTCAACGGACGCCCGGTGGAAGTGGAAACTCAATTTCAAGTGAACTTCGTCTTAAGCGCGCACTGAGATGCTTAGGCGCTCGCGGCGTTTTCACTTCCTAGCGGCAGGAAGTATTGAGTGCCTTTAATCGGGGCCGAGACTTTCTTCAGGAGTTCTTGCAGGTCTTCATTGCGGTCCACGAAGTCAATTTCGCTAGTATTGACGATCAGCAAATCCGATTGGGTGTAGTGGAAAGAAGAAGTGTTCGTACGCCTTCACCACTTCCATTAAATAGTCTTCGCTAAGCGATTTCTCACCCGTGGCATTTTTCTTCTTGAGTCTCTTCTTGAGGACCTCTGGCGTAGCCTGGAGATAAATCACGAGGTCCGGTGTTGGTATCTGCTCACGAAAATAATTGAAATAGCGGTTGTAGGTGTCGAGCTCGTGATCGTTCAGGTTCAGGCAAGCGAACAGCTTGTCCTTCTCGAAGATGTAATCCGCAACTACGGTTTTGTTCGAACGAGGCCCAAGGTCAAGCGCACGTAACTGCTCGAAGCGGCGAATCAAAAACGCCAACTGCGCTTGGAAGGCTGCGCCGGGTTCACCTTCGTAAAAAGATTTCAGGAATGGGTTGTCTTCGGGCTCGGTAACTCGTTGCGCGGCCAATCGCTCTCCCAGGACTTGGGCAAGCGTGCTCTTCCCGACTCGAATTGGGCCTTCTACCGCGATATATCGGGGAAGTTCGAAAAGCTTGGCCATGGCAGGACGAGAGCAGAATATATGGCTTCGGGCGTGAGCGCAATTGTGGATTACGGACACTGCGATCGCTGGCGTTCATCGATAGTCATTTGTCGTTCGCTGCGCGCGATCGTGGATTGCATGGACTTTACCTGGGCCTTGTCGCCAACCGAGGTCTAGCCAACGACTAACGACGAGGGAGCATTTAGAATCTTCACCATGCTTTCTGCTGTCATCGGGATCGCTGCCGCCGCTGGCGCTACGGCTGTCGGTTACCAGTCGATGGCTCCCACCGGACAATGGTTCGGACAGACATTCGCGACGGGGCCGCGAGCCGGCAAGCAGATCGCGCTCACATACGATGACGGGCCGAATGATCGCCACACGCAGGACTTGCTTGAGGTACTTGCCAAGCACGATGTCACGGCCACATTCTTCATGATTGGTCGATATGTCCGTGAACGACCAGAGATCGCACGCGCCGTTGCCGCCGCAGGACACGTCATCGGCAATCACACTTTTTCCCATCCCTTGCTAACCTTCCAATCGCAGGTCCGGACGCGCGCTGAGCTGAGCGGTTGCCATCAAGTTCTGGAGGATACGATTGGCGTCCACTCTGCGCTTTTTCGCCCGCCATTTGGAGGAAGGCGTCCGGCAACGCTGCGCATCGCGCGAGCGCTCGGACTCGAGCCGATCATGTGGAACGTTACCGGGTATGACTGGAGTGCGCCTCCTGCCTCAGTGATCGAAAAAAAAGTGGTGCGTCAGGTCGACGCCCTAGAAGGTGGGATCGTTCTTCTGCACGATGGTGGACACCGCGCCTTGGGCGCAGACCGCGCACAGACTGTCATTGCCACCGACAATCTGATTCGCCGGTACAAAGATCAGGGATTTGGTTTCGTGAGTATGCCGCAAATGATGGGCGTGACGGCGCAGCCTGCCATTATCAATCAATGAGAGTGTTCAAAAAGTATATCGAGATTGGAGAAGTTCGTTGCTCGTTCGGAGGTTCCGCGTCAGAAATGCACGACTAGTTAATTCGGCTTGCGAAACCGGTTGTCGGCAAGATAGCGCAGCATGATTGCATCGGTTGCGCTCTGAAATTGCTGGTCGAGCTCGGTGGCCTGTGGCGGAGATTCCTTGCGCAAAGTCTGCCGAAACTTCTCTCCCATTTCAGAGTCACTGGTCACGACTTGCACGTAGAACCACAGGAAGTGACGCATCTGGTCGAGGACCGATTTCAGGACGTGAAGCGATTCCATCTGAGCGGGTTCGGAAAGGGCTTCCAGTAGTTCGGGATCCGTAGGAGCCTGCATGGCGGCACAGTTGAGTTCGCTTTGGATGATGCGAAGATCGTCGGTCACGCGCAAAACGCGCATCTGAATCTCTTCCATACTTTCCCGGTTATCGCGATCCATTCTGTTCCTTTCCATCTTTCTACCCTGAGCCTTCCTGATCAAGATCGCATCCCAGAGAGGAAGCGGAAAGATTCCCCGTGTCCATGAGCTTCGGTAATTGAAGTTACCTTAGGTCAAAAGTGGCGCGGAGAAGGCCATTTCACGCGGTTTGGCGGGAGCGTTCGCTATTCAGAGTGAGAGTGGCGGCACGGATTTCCGGAACACCCATTACTCGCGTGCCGTGGATCGGCGATTCGACTGCCTGAACCAGCGCCAAAACCATGTTCTGGACAGTAACCAGCCCGAGGCGCAGGGTGGCGGAACGCGTGAACGGCAGCCACTCCAGCGCTTTGTAGAAGGGCAATAGCGCGTAAGGCCAGCGGTGCCCTGGCCCGAGCACGTACCAGGGCCTCAAAATGGTCGCATTTAGGTGTCGGTCCTGAATCGCCTGTTCGCACTCGGCACGCACAGAGATATAGGCCTTCATCATTGGAGCCGGGTGAGCCACGCTCAAGTAGATGAAGTGCGGAATTTTAATTCAGCGACTGCTCCAATGGCCTGCAATCCGGAAACGAGGTCCACATCGCGGAATTCGGCAGCCTTTTTGGGCGAAGGATGTGGCACTCCCACCAAGTGGATAAATGTGTCGCAGGGGCGAATGAGGTGGCGATAGGTAGTTCGCATCGAGCGCGTTCCCGGAGACGGCCTCGCACTCCGCAGGCAGTTAGCCTTGCGACCCGGGACGGATCAGTGCCCGAACCTTATGACCGCGCTCAATCAGAACAGGAATCAGGTTGCTGCCGAGATAGCCGGTTCCGCCCGTAATGAACACGCGCCTTGCATCGGCGCTTTGGGCAGAATGTTGACGCGCAGCAACTGTCGAATATCAGAGATAGAAGCAGCCACAACTTGAATACGCTCGGGGCGCGGGGTTTGGATTCCCTGCCAGCAAAGAAGTTTAATCCAATCGTCAAGGAGCGTGTGATAAAACGGTTCGCAATGACTTCGCCGCAAACTGGCTTGGTCCGGACGCTCGGCCGTTGGAGCTTAGCCGCACTCGCCGTGAACTCGGTAATCGGGAGCGGTATTTTCGGCCTCCCATCGACCGTCGCGGCGTATCTTGGGCAGAGGAGTGTTGTGGCGGTCCTGATTGCCGGCGCCGCGATGGCCATCATCATGGCCTGTTTCGCGGAGGTCTCGAGCCAGTTCTCGGAGGCAGGAGGGCCTTACCTGTATGCCCGCACCGCGTTCGGGCGCCTCATAGGGATTCTGGTGGGCTGGACGTTCTATCTGGCGCAAGTCGCAGCGCCGGCGGCTAATGCCAACTTATTTGTCATTTATCTGGCGGAATTCTGGCCCCGGGCGAAAGAGCCTTGGCCACGATTTACAATCTTGACCGTGTTGGTGTGGCTGCTGGCGCTCATTAATGCTCGTGGCGCCCGGCAAGGAGCGGTTGTCAGTAACATTTTTACGGTGGCGAAAATCCTGCCGCTGTTTATGGTCGTATCCGCTGGAGCTGCGCTGACTCTTTTCCATCCGACGCCGTGGACCGGTGGAATTTCGTACCCGACAGGTGCGTGGATGAAGGCCATCTTTCTGCTCATTTTTGCTTATGGGGGCTTCGAATCCGCTTTGGCTCCTTCCGGAGAAGCCAGAGATCCTGCGCGTGACCTGGCGTTTGCTCTGTTCGTGACAGTTGTAGGGTGCACAGCGATCTATGCGTCGATTCAATGGGTGGTGGTCGGCGTTCTGGGACCGGGCGCAACCAGCGACCGCCCGCTGGCCGATGTGGCCCGCATGACCATGGGTAACCGTGGAGCCGCGCTAGTTGCCATTGGAGCGCTCGTTTCCGTCTATGGATACCTGAGCGCCAAGCTTCTTGGGATGCCGCGTGTAACCTTTGCGCTCGCCGAGAATGGCGACCTTCCAAGAATTTTTGCTGCGGTGAGTTCCAGATTTCGAACTCCGTGGTTTTCAATTCTGATTTACGCCAGCGCGGTTTGGATATTGGCATTGATCGGGAGTTTTGCATGGAATGTGACGTTGTCGGTCGTGGCACGCCTTTTTTATTACGCAGTGGTTTGTGCGGCGCTGATCGCATTGCGGCGGAAGCAACCTCGTGCGTAAAGACTCCGTCTGCCGCTCGGTCCTTTGTGGGCGGTGCTGGGAGTACTCATTACGCTTCGTATTGGCATTTCAGGTGGATTTGAGCAAGTCCAAGATCCTCGGGATTACTGTGGCTGTGGCGGTGTTGAATTGGTTGTGGGTGCGGCGCACGCCGGCAGCAGCGTAAGAAGCGCGGAATATCTTCATTAACGAGATCGGAATCCTAAGATTTAGTCGGAGAACTATTCAATGTACCGTCTGGTGTGGCTCATTCTGGTGTCAAGCGTCAATTGTCTTGCGCAACGCGATCCTGTTCTGAAACAAATTGACCTTCCTCATCCCTATTACTTCCGGGAAATGTACCTGCCGCAGGTCACCACCGGACCGAGCGCGGCTGCCTGGTCTCCGGATTCGAAAAGTCTGGTTTACTCGATGGCAGGCATCGTTATGGCGTCAGCAACTTAAATACCGCCCAGTCAGAGCAACTGACGGCCGATGCTGCTTATGACTATCAGCCCGATTGGTCGAGCGATGGCCGATGGATTGTGTTTACCCGCTATGCTCACGATGCGGTGGAGTTGTGGTCATGTGGACCTGACAAGCGGGCGAACGCAGCAGATGACCTCGGGTGGCGCGGTGAATGTCGAACCGCGGTTTTCTCCCGACGGAAAGCGGCTGGCATTTGTCTCGACTTCTTATCAAGGGCATTTTCATATCTTTATCGCTCAATTTGAGACGGGCTCACTCAAGGATGTGCGGCAACTCACTCCAGAGAACGTCAGTTCGCTGCCACGCTATTACTACAGCCAGGTGGATCATGAGATCAGTCCCGTGTGGTCGCGGGATGGCTCGGAAATCCTGTTCATTTCCAACCGCGGGCATATTCATGGCACGGGCGGATTCTGGAAGATGAAGGCGGAGCCTGGCGCCGAAGCGCACGAAATCCATTACGAAGAAACCAACTGGAAGGCACGACCGGATTTCTCTCCCGATGGCAAGCGCATGGTCTATGCCTCGTACCTTGGACAGAACTGGCATCAGCTCTGGGTAATGCCTTCGGATGGAGGCGATGCGTTCCCGATTTCCTATGGCGCCTTCGACAATATAAATCCGCGCTGGTCGCCGGACGGAACGAAGATCGCATTTATCTCGAATCGTGGCGGAAATACGTCGTTGTGGGTGCAGACGATTCCGGGCGGAGCGCAGACTGAGGTTGTGGCGGAGGCGCGTAAATACCTCAAGCCGGTTGGGAAAATGGCGGTTCGGGTCGTGGACTCCGGGGGAAAACCATGGTAGCGCGTATGTTCCTTACGGGCTCCGATGGCCTTGCTTATGCGCCGGACACGGCCTGGATGTATGCGGACGACAGTTTTGACCGGTCGGAGCGGCCCTTCGAAGCACACTACTTTGACACAAAGGGAACGTCGGAAGTCACCGTTCCAACCGGTGACACTTCGGTTGAGGTCATGCGCGGATTCGAATATCGATTCGAACAGCGCAAGGTAAACGTAAAAGCTGGAGAGACGTCGAAGCTCACGATTAAGTTGACGCCTCTTTCGAAGGATGTATCCTCTACGACGCATTGGGTGAGCGGAGACGTGCATGTGCACATGAATTACGCCGGAACATATCGCAATACTCCGCAACATCTGGTGGAGCAAGCGAGCGCGGAGAATCTGACCATCATTGAAAACCTGGTGGTGAATAAAGAGCAGCGGATCCCAGACATCGCGTACTTTTCTCCGAAGCTCGACGCGGCTTCGACGGAAGATCAACTCCTGTTCCATGGACAAGAGTTTCACACCAGTTATTGGGGACACCTTGGCCTTCTGCATCTGACTCACAATTTGCTGTTGCCTGGTTATGTGGCGTATCCGAATACGGCCGCCGCTAGCCTGTATCCGGCGAACGCAGACGTTGCAGACATGGCGCATGCTCAAGGCGCTCTTGTCGGATATGTTCATCCGCTGGAGAGCGTGCCGGATCCGGCCAAAGATGCTTCGCTTACTTACGAGTTGCCGGTCGACGTTGCGCTCGGCAAAGTGGACTACATCGAGGTTGTCGGCTTTGCGGACCACAAATCGACGGCGGAAGTCTGGTACAAACTGTTGAACTGCGGCTTCCGTCTTCCGACTGCGGCCGGAACAGACTTCATGGGGAACTATGCTTCTCTGCGTGGACCTGTCGGTTTGAACCGTGTCTACGCTGAAGTTCCCTCCGGGTCGCTCGAGATTGAGCCATGGCTCGGAGCGATCAAAGCCGGTCGTACTTTTGCAACCAATGGGCCGCTCCTTCGCTTCACGCTTGGAGGGAAAGGAATCGGCGGCGAAGTCAAAATACGCAACGGCAGCCAAGGCAGCAGGGCAGGCAAGTTGCTTTCCGGCAGAATTGGCTTCGATTGTGCCGTCGACCATTTGCAAATCGTCTGCAATGGGAAGGTTGCCCGGGAACTTACTCTCGAGGGCGATCGCACTTCAGCCCACGTCCAAGATACGATTTCATCGAGACCAGCGGCTGGTGCGTTCTGCGGGCGTTCACCAACAAGGCGGAATATCCGATTCTGGACTTTTATGCTTACGCGACGACCAGCCCGATCTATATAAGCGTCGAGGAGGCGTCGCTGCACAGTCCCGCGGACGCATCCTATTTTGTGGCGTGGGTGGATCGCTTGATCGCTGCTACTCAGAGTAATACCTCGTGGAACACCGACGCGGAGAAGCAATCGGTACTCAACTCACTCGAGAATGCGCAGAAAAGTACGAAGATATGGCGCAATGAAGACAACGAAGGTCTTACCTACGATAACGGACAGCGCGTCGAGGAAGAGTCACAAGAGTGGGTTGCGACACTCCTCCCGCCTGTTTTTACCTTTTGATTACAGGAATTTTCCTTTTCTCATTTTTTCAGCGGTATTGTTGAGGTCTTGTTTTTGCTTAGAACGCGCTGATCGCATCGACAAAACCACTGTGTCGGTATGAACATGCGCGCTCCACCGCCCGGTAACTGGCGCATTTTGATTCCTTCTTCGCGACCGCCGCAACAGGACACGGTTTGTTTTTGCCCAAGGCTCTCTTGCAGGATTTTTATGCTGTTGCAGCCGCCCGCAATGTCGAGCGGCAATGATGGCTGAGGTCTTGTTTTGCACCAGGCGGGCAAGGCTCGTTTTCCATTCAGCCAAGTGGCGTCATCGCTGGCGGCGCACGGCGATGGGTAACAACTTGACGCATCAGGCCTTGCAGCAACTCGTTGTCGGAATCGGCGAATTGGATGGAGCAGATGCCTTTGTCGGTGGCCGCGATCAGCATGCGACCGAGCGGCGACGGGGCAATGGTGAAACGGACTACGGCGGCGACAAGTGCCCCGGCGATATTTCTCGGGCGTCATCCCAAGCTGCGAGCGGTGCGCTCGTAAAGGCGGCTGCTGGAGCCATATCCGGCGGCATACAAGGCGGTCGTGACGTCGTGTCCCGATTGCAGGCTTTGCTTGACCTGGCGGAGGCGGCAGGCGTCCATGTATGCCTTGGGCGAAACGCCCAGCACGGCCTTAAACGTCCGCTGGAGATGAAATGGGCTCAGACGGAAATGTTTGGCCAACAAGTTCAACGTTAGGCGGTCTTCGATGTGCTGCTCGATATAGCGGCTCATAGCCCGAACCAAAGCGGATTGCGGGTTGGCATCGACTGCCTTGGGGCGGCAGCGCAGACAGGCACGATAGCCGGCCTGTTCGGCCGCGGTCGCGTGATCGTAAGAAGGTCACATTTTCACGGCGCGGGCGGCGAGCGGGACACGATGGGCGGCAGAAAATTCCCGTGCTCGAAACTCCGAAAACAAACCTACCATCAAGTGAGCCGTCCCGAGCCATGATGGCCTCCCAGCGGCTCAGTTCGCTCGGTTTTGATGAAGTGGGTGGTCCATTTCTGATTCGGTCGCTGCTAGAGAAAGTATCGCATTGGTTGCCATGGGGATAACATAGGGCAGTCTCTTCACGTGAGCTATCCGAATGTTGCGGTCAAATTCAGAAGTGGCGGTCGATGAAATCTTAGCGCGCCGCGTCGGGCAGGAGATTTCGCTCGATGCGAAGCATCCGGCGGCCGACTGGGCACAGGCCGCGCCAGTGGTTTTTTGCGCGGACTGGCGAGGACAGAACCCTGACTCAGCAAGGCAGACTGAAGTGCGCGCTCTCTGGACCGCGGCGACCTTATATCTGAAATTTTTGTGCCGGTACCGGGAGATGTTCGTGTTTGATGATTCCGATGCGAATGGGCGGCGGGATTTTCTTTGGGATCGCGATGTGGCTGAGGCTTTTCTGCAGCCGGACCCATCCCGGTCGTGCTTCTACAAGGAAGTCGAGGTCAGTCCAAACGGGATGTGGGTTGATCTCGATATTTTCCCCGACGGCCGGAGCGACCTGAAGAGCGGCCTACGGAGGTCGGTATCTGTGAAGCCCGAGCTGCGCACGTGGACGGCGGAACTGGCGATTCCGATGTCGGCGCTGACGGCGTCGTTCGATCCGAGAGCGATCTGGCACGTGAATCTGTTCCGCGTGGAGGGGCCGAGAGAGCCGCGCTTTTACTCGGCGTGGCGCCCAACCCGGAACCATCAGAGCCGAACTTTCATGTTCCTGAGCTTTTGGGAAACTACGCTTCATCGAAAAATAGGGTTCGCTGAGAGCTTATTCCTTGTATCGCTGTTTATGTATCACTGCGCTATGCTCAGGACGGGGTAATATGCCCGCCTACAATTTCCACCGTTGCTCATTCCTCGGAAAGGAGTATTCATGAAACGAAATCGCAAGCTGATGTCAGTGATCTTTTTCGCAATGATCGTCCCAATTCTCGCCTCGGGCCCGATGTTGGCCCAGGTGCTAACGGGCGACCAATTGAAGAAAGTTGTTCCAACCACGTTCTTCTTCGCGGGGCAGGTCGCTTCTGTGCAGACGCGCAATTCGTCATCCTTCAAGACCTCGAGTGGCAAAATTGTCACGGCTGGACTGGTCGATACCTCCGGATATGCCACCGCTATTGCTGAGAAATACCAGGGATTTCTGATCACGGAGACGACGTTGAGCTTCGAGGGTGCGAGTGTCGAGCCGGGAGCGTATGGGTTCGGTTTCAAGGACGGCAAATTTCTGGTGATGAATGTTGCTGGAACGGACGTGACCTCTGTGGCCAGCCAGAATGATGATCAGGTCAAGCACCCTATTCTCTTGAAGTTCGAAAAAGCGGAGGGTGGCTACCGGCTGTATGCCGGCAAGAAGTATGTGGTCGTAAAAGGCGAGTACATATCCCCCCCCCCCCCCCCCCCCCCCCCCCCCCCCCCCCCCCCCCCCCCCCCCCCCCCCCCCCCCCCCCCCCCCCCCCCCCCCCCCCCCCCCCCCCCCCCCCCCCCCCCCCCCCCCCCCCCCCCCCCCCCCCCCCCCCCCCCCCCCCCCCCCCCCCCCCCCCCCCCCCCCCCCCCCCCCTTTTTTTTTTTTTTTTTTTTTTTTTTTTTTTTTTTTTTTTTTTTTTTTTTTTTTTTTTTTTTTTTTTTTTTTTTTTTTTTTTTTTTTTTTTTTTTTTTTTTTTTTTTTTTTTTTTTTTTTTTTTTTTTTTTTTTTTTTTTTTTTTTTTTTTTTTTTTTTTTTTTTTTTTTTTTTTTTTTTTTTTTTTTTTTTTTTTTTTTTTTTTTTTTTTTTTTTTTTTTTTTTTTTTTTTTTTTTTTTTTTTTTTTTTTTTTTTTTTTTTTTTTTTTTTTTTTTTTTTTTTTTTTTTTTTTTTTTTTTTTTTTTTTTTTTTTTTTTTTTTTTTTTTTTTTTTTTTTTTTTTTTTTTTTTTTTTTTTTTTTTTTTTTTTTTTTTTTTTTTTTTTTTTTTTTTTTTGAGCCGAAGCGGTGTTGCGGATCTCGGCGGCTAAAGCCGGGGAACTTTCTTGGCGAGTCGTCACAAAGCCTCCCCCCCCCCCCCCCCCCCCCCCCCCCCCCCCCCCCCCCCCCCCCCCCCCCCCCCCCCCCCCCCCCCCCCCCCCCCCCCCCCCCCCCCCCCCCCCCCCCCCCCCCCCCCCCCCCCTAGTGTGAGTAAGGCTGATTTGCGCCGAGCAAAAGTCCGATTCCAGCTCGCTTGCGCAACTCAGAGAGTAGGGCAGCGGCGGCGTTGAGGTATGTCTTGTTCGGATCAGACGTGTCTGCCCAGACTGCGTCATAGACAATCTTCGCCGCTTCCTTAGTATCCATGTGGAGAGCGGCCTCCATGCGATCGGCTTGCTGGCGTATGTCGCCATAGCAGGAGTGACAGACTGCAGCTGGTTCCACGTCTCCGGTGTGGTTCTGATCTAAGGCGCAACGAAACGTAGCGGCGGGCACGGCCGGTTGGGACGCATAAATTTTCGATTTAAGCTCGCGGAGACGCTCGCGTTCCTCGTTCAGCATTTTTGCTGCGTCGTCCCGAGAAGATGCGGCGGACGGAAGCGACGGCGTAGCGGCGGCAGCTACTCGTTGATGCGATTTGCAAATCGGGCAAGTCTCCATGTCAGACGGATAGTAGGCACGACAGTTGGCACACGGACTCCGGCCGTAGCCGATGATGCGATGGTCCATGGCGACACCGGCGATGGTCGGTTGATGTTGTGAACTACCAGCGGCTGTACTTAGCGCTGCGGCAGCTGCACTGTCGGTGCTTTTCTCTCGGGCCTGCTTCGTGCCTGTGCTTTGCATGGTTCCATTCCAGTAGCGGCAAGATGCCGCTGAGTCATTCTAGTTTTGTTCGGCCCATCCGAGCTATGCACGACAGTACATGTGCTGCAAAGGCCGCCAGTCGCGGCAGGACAGGTTACTTCGTGGTGCTGATCATGCGGGCGGCTTCCTGCATGCGAGCCCGGTAAAGATTCTCATTGGGGTCGAGCCGGGAAGCGATTTCAAGCTGGCCCAACGCTTCCTCAAAACGGTTGAGAGCCATCAGACAGGCTGCCAAAGAATAATGGTTCTGGGCGTTCGGCTCGAGGTTCAAAGCTTCGCGGAACTCAGATTCAGCTTCGGAGAATTTTTGCGTGTTGACGAGCGCGGTTCCCAGGTAGTGGTGAGCTAACGCCGATTTCGGATTAAGCGCCACAGCCTTACGCAGTGCTTCGACGGCCTCCTGATCCCTGCCGGAGAGTAGAAGGGCCTGTCCGAGAACGCGCTGTTCGGCAACGCCACCATCCGGGTATTCACTGCGATCGCCGCCTGCAATTCGCGGATCGCCGAAGGATAATCACGCTTCGACATATACGCGCGAGCCAGACAGTTGTGTCCGCCCTCCCAATCCGGCACCTGACGATACAGCTCCTTGAATTCGGCGATGGCCTTGTCAAGGTCTTCCTTGTCGCAAAGTGTATTGCCGAGGTTATTGCGGACGCTGGCCTCGTCGGGTTTGAGACGCACGGCAACCCGGTATTCGGCGATTGCGTCATCAAGCTTGCCTTGGTCGCGCAGCACAACTCCCAGGTTGGTATGCGCCTGCCAGAAATCGGGACGCAAGGAGAGGGCGTGATGGTAGGCGATGGCAGCGCGCCGCAGATCTCCTTTATCACGCTGGGTGACCCCGATATCGAAATAAACGTCCGCGCTCTCGGGTTCAAGTTCGAGCGAGTGTTGGAAAGCGTTCAACGCGGCTTCGTAATGTCCATCGGCATAATGAGCGAGACCGAGGTAACGAAAGGCGGCAGCGTTTGTGGGATCCATGCTGAGCGCGGTTCGCGCTTCGGCGAGCGCGTAGTCGGAGTCTCCGGTGCGATAAAAGACGTAGGAAAGTTGGCTATGCGTCTCCGAGAAGGATGGCTTGAGGCGCAACGATTCGCCGAGGACATCGACGGCCTCGTCAAAACGCTCCTGGCGCTCGAGGATCGTCCCCAGCACAAACAGCAGAGAAGGATTCGCGGGATCGTCGTGAAGCAAGGCGCGGACTTTGTTCTCAGCATTCTTAAAATTCTTGCTGTAGGCGAGGGCGGCAAGTTCGGCGGCGGCGCCGCCACAACCAAAGCTGGCGGTTGGCTTGTCGTGGGCAGTTTTTGCTGCTTTTCCGGCGTCTTCCGACCGGGCGGTGAGGTCTTGAATCAGTGCTGTACTGGCACCGGCTTTTTGCAAAGCATGGATGCAATTTGGAGTGAGGCGGCCGATGGGGGCAGGACTAGAGTTGACGTCCGTGATCAGGTGTTGAACGCGCGCACTTGAGTGTCCAGCGGCCAGCCAGAAGAAGATGTTGTCCAGGGCGGGGCGGAAGGAGTCTGTTCTGCATGCAAGGAACCTGCCAGCAAGAGAAGGAATAACCAGGTTATAAAACCACGTTTCACTCGGCCCTCCGGGAATTGGGCGCTCACAGCGCGAGAGATACCCTTGGGTCCAAAATAGTCTGAACGTAGGTGCCTGGGATAGGTCACCGAAGTAATTTGCAAAGATGACCAGATGCCTTATCCGGCGGGCCAAACGGCCGGAATTCGGGGGTTCGTCGGCGCCGGAAGGGCAAGGAGCGAGACTCGCGTCAATCAGTTGCGCTACACTTACAGGTGCGAGTGCTGCCGGGTCGTGACGACAGCCTGCCCGGCTGGAGGCCTTATGTTTGAAGGTTTGTTTCAACCCATGCACCTGCTGATCATCTTCTTTATTGCGCTGCTGGTGTTTGGTCCCAAGAAATTGCCGGAACTGGGCAAGGGCCTGGGCGAAGGCATCCGCGCTTTTGAAGGCTGGGATGAAAGACGGCGAAGCGAAGGCCGAGGCGAAAACCGAAGACAAGACGGACAATAAGAGCGACACAAAACCCGAAACCAAAGCCTAAAAGCGTTTTCAGTGCCTTAGTATTCGCTCGGTAATCCCAGTACTTGAGATCAACAAATCCGACTCCAATTAGTGTGAATCCAAACTCGCGCCTGGCGTGACAAACTTCGCGTGTGGTCCACGCATGAGAAACCAAGGCTGTACCGGAATATGAAGAGAGTTTGCCGGTACTAACCGCGACGATCCGCTTGCCAATTTGCTGAAGTCCAGTCCATACAACATCAGGAGAAGTGCCGTGTATAAGCAATTCGTGATAAGCCTTGTGCTGTTTTTGGCGATTCCAGTTCTTGCCGACCAGATCGTGCTGAAGAATGGGGACCGGCTGACGGGAACCATCACCAAGTCCGACGGAAAATCGCTTGTGATCAAGACGGAATATGCGGGGGATGTGACTGTGAAGTTCGACGCAATTCAGACTCTGACTTCGACCGGCGATCTTAACGTGAGTCTTGGCGGTCGGACTGTGGTTGGTCCTGTGACTTCTCGCGGCGACGATGTGGTTGTTACTACGAAGACGGCGGGGCCGGTGGAAGCGCCGAAAGCATCTGTCACGATGATGCGAAGTCCAGCCGAGCAGGCGGCCTATGAGAAAAGCCTGCATCCGGGACTGATGGAAGGCTGGGCGGGTGGGGTGAACCTCGGCTTTGCCGTCACCACGGGAAACAGCGAGAGCAAGAGTCTGAACGTTGCCTTTAACGGCATTCGGACAGGGCTTCACGACAAGCTAACGCTGTATGAAACTACAGTCTATGGGGTTAACGACAAAGTTGTGCCCCACCAGACCACGGCGGACTCGAGTGCCGGAGGAGCCCGATACGATCACGACTTGAATCCCAAGGTGTTCGGATTTGTAAGCGGCGATTTCTTTTCGAATTCTCTGCAGGATTTAAGTCTGCGATCGATTCTGGGCGGCGGTGCTGGGCTGCACGCGATCAAGAACGACAGGACTACGCTGGATCTGCTTGCCGGGTTGAACTACACGCATGAAAGTTTTTCAGGTGTACCAAACCCGAATCCTCCGCCTGGGTGCCTGACGGGTACCGAGCCGGTGTGCTTCTATTCGCCTTCTGATAGCTCGGCGAACTTGACCTTGGGAGACGCCTTCACGCACAAGGTTGGCAAGGGCACAGTTGTTACCCAGGGATTCGTGATCTATCCGGTATTAGTTCTACGCGCATTGCGCTTCCAGGCAACACTTCGGAAGATGTCGCGTTTACCGCTTCACCTTCAACCTGGGAACAGTGACGAAACTCAATAGCTGGTTGGGCTGGCAGAACTCAATCACGGATACGTTCGTGAGCAATCCCCCGAGTGTGCCGGTTGGCGATCCTCGAATTGAGAGGAACGACCTGCAGATTTCGACCGGACTTAACATCTCGTTCAAGCACTAGGCTTGAGGGATGATGGTCACGGCTCTCGACCAGAATCAGGGAGCGCATCAGGGGAGCGAAACTTGCGCTCGCTCTCCTGCTATCCTATCCGGCGTGTCCAGGACCTTTTTAATCGATACCGATACGGCTTCTGATGACGCGGTTGCGCTCATCATGGCGTTGCATCCACCCGATGTGCACGTGGCCGGGATTACCTGTGTGGCAGGCAACGTTCCGGTTGAACAAGCCACGCGCAATGCGCTTTACACCGCCGAGCTATGTGGGGCTAAAGTCCCAGTGTTTACGGGAGCCGACAGACCGCTACTTCGGACATATCAAAACGCGACGTGGTTTCACGGCCGCGATGGGCTGGGTGATCATCACTATCCGGCTGCCCGTCAAGCCGCGGAAAAACGCACGGCGTCGACGCACTGATCGCACTTATCGAGGCAAATCCTGGGCTTGTGCTTGTGACCCTGGGGCCGCTCACGAATGTAGCTCTCGCGTTGGCGAAAAAGCCCGAGATCGCATCGCAGGTTGGTCGTTGCGTGATCATGGGGGGTGCGCCTTGCTGTGAAGGGAACATAACTCCGGCTGCCGAGTACAACGTCTATGTCGACCCGGATGCGGCGCGGATTGTGATGCGGAGCGGCATGCCAATCGAGATGGTCGGCTGGCATTTTTGTCGTGGCGGCGCCATTCTGGATGACCGAGATATCGCGCATGTTTTATCGTTTGAAACACCGGTGGCAAAGTTTGCGATCGAATGCAACAGCCATGCGCGCAAGGCGCTAAAGATTCAGACGGGGGAAGACGGAATTTGCCTGCCTGATCCGGTCGCGATGGCGCTCGCCCTTGATCCGACGATCGGGACGGACTGGGGTGAACACTATATCGACGTCGAAACCCAGAGCGAGTTGACGCGCGGCATGACGGTGGTCGATCGTTTAAACGTTGCCGATGACGAGCGCAATGCGCAGGTGTGGGAACCTGTTATTCGTGGGGCGCGCCGGTCAAAGGTTTGCTGGACGATCGATAACCAGCGATGGAAGCAAGCGCTGTACTCCGCCCTGCGCTAATGCATCCTGACGACCTGTGGCCTTTCTATGTTCTGAACGTCTCCTTTTCTGGTTTTCTAAGAGGTGCAATGGCGAGCCTCAGATTTTCGGCCACGAGTGGTCTGGTATATTGGCGTTTTCCGGAGGTACGGATATGTCTCGAATCGTGCGCTGTGGCCTGATCCAGGCGAGCAATGCGGCTGGCAGCAACCGCTCCTTGCCTGAGATCAAGAAGGCAATGATCGATAAGCATTTGAAGTTGATCGAACAGGCCGCGAAGAAGAAGGTCAAGATTCTGTGCCTCCAGGAACTTTTTTACGGTCCTTATTTTTGTGCGGAGCAAGATGTGCGCTGGTACGACCTGACGGAGCGTGTTCCCGATGGTCCGACGACGCAGCTCATGCAGAAAATTGCGGCCAAGCACAACATGGTGATTGTCGTTCCTGTCTATGAAGAGCAGATGCCTGGGCTGTACTTCAATACGGCTGCGGTGATTGATGCGGACGGAAAATATCTAGGCAAGTATCGCAAGCATCACATTCCGCACGTGCATCCTGGATTCTGGGAGAAGTTTTACTTTTACGCCGGGCGATGGTGGTTATCCTGTCTTTGAAACGAAGTTTGCGCGGGTCGGCGTCTACATCTGCTATGACCGCCATTTTCCTGAGGGTGCGCGGGTGCTCGGCTTGAACGGAGCCGAAATCGTTTTTAATCCTTCCGCGACGGTCGCTGGACTCTCAGAATATTTATGGGAACTTGAGCAACCGGCGCACGCGGCCGCGAACGGCTATTTCGTGGGCGCCATTAATCGCGTGGGACGCGAGAAGCCATGGAACATCGGCGAATTCTACGGTAAGAGTTATTTCTGCAATCCGCGCGGAAAAATCTTCGCGCAGGCAAGTCGCGACAAAGATGAAGTACTGGTCGCGGATGTCGATCTGGGGATGATTGAGGAAGTGCGCCGGGTGTGGCAGTTTTATCGAGATCGGCGGCCGGAAACATATGGGGCGATCACGACGCAGAGTGGGAAAGCAGCAGCTGGGGACTAGACGTCTTTGATTGGCTCGGGAAGTTCGCTGAAGATTTGCAGGCCGTTGTTTCGTGTCAACCTGAGCGCAGCGAGGGATCTCTGCAACTTGCTGGTGCCGGCAAAATTCATAGATCCTTCGCTCCGCTCAGGATGACACGGCGTTTATGTATCGTAGGGGAGGACTAGTAACGACGGCTCTTAATTCCATGCCTCTATCCCAGCGAATCCAATCCAGTCCGCTCTACAACAAAGACCTCGCGCCCACGACCAGTCAGCAGCGGACTTGGGGTACCTACAGTTTCGCGGCGCTCTGGGTTTCGATGTCGGTCAACATTTTGACCTACATGCTGGCTGCGAGCCTGATCCAGGGCGGCATGAATTGGAAGCAGGCGGTGATCACCGTGTTTCTGGGAAACACGATTGTGCTAGTGCCGATGCTGCTAAATTCGCATCCGGGGGCGCAGTACGGTGTTCCATTTCCGGTGCTGGCTCGATCGTCGTTTGGAGTATTGGGCGCAAACTTCGCGGCGATTTTACGCGCACTGGTTGCCTGCGGATGGTTCGGCATTCAAACATGGATCGGGGGCGAAGCCATCAACACACTGTTGTCGCTTGCACCCGCCTGGCGACAGGTACCTCATGGTGCCGGCATTTGTTTCATGGCGTTCTGGTTCATCAATCTGGCCGTGATTCTGCGAGGCATAGAGTACATTCGCGTCTTGCAAGGAATCAGCGCTCCGATACTGCTGGCGGTTGGAGTGCTGCTGCTGGTCTGGGCCTACCGAGCGGCGGGCGGGTTCGGGCCGATGCTGTCGGCGCCATCGCGATTTACGACATTTCCCGAGTTTCTGAAGTTTCTGATTCCCGCGCTCAACGGCACAGTTGGATTCTGGGCGACGATCTCGCTTAATATTCCCGACTTCACGCGTTTCGCTCGCAGCCAGCGTCAACAGGCAATTGGGCAGGCGCTCGCGCTTCCAACCACGATGACGCTGTATTCGCTGATTGGAATTTTAGTGACGTCGGCGACGGTTGTGATTTACGGCACGGCGATATGGGACCCGGTACAACTGCTAAGCCGTTTTCATTCGCCGGTGGCGGTGGTGATTTCGCTGGTTGCGATTTTGCTTGCGACGTTGAACGTGAACATTGGAGCGAACGTGGTCTCGCCGGCGAATGATTTTTCGAATCTCTGGCCGCGCAAGATCAGCTTTCGCACAGGCGGAATTATTACCTGCCTGATGGGCATTGTGCTCATGCCGTGGAAGCTGCTTTCAAGCTACAGCACCTTTATCTTTGGATGGCTGGGCGGGTATGCGGCGTTTCTTGGTCCGGTGGCGGGCATTATGATCTGCGATTACTTCATCATTCGGCGCCGGGTCCTGATTGTGGACGACCTTTACCTGCGCGGAGGCGTGTATGAATATTCGCGGGGCTTCAACTGGCGGGCCGTAGGCGCACTCTTTCGCTGGTGCGGGCACAGCGCTGATCGGGTTGGTCGTGCCCGCCCTGCGCATCCTGTACGACTATTCCTGGTTCGTAGGGTTTGCGGTTTCGTTTGTCGCTTACTATGCGCTAATGAAAGCGGCCGGTTACTCGTCACCGACGAGAGCGCTGGAAGAAACTCGGGGAGAGGGAATGCGCTAGAGAAATCTCTTGCAATTCCTGGTTCGACGATTCGCTGAACACATGGTTAACTTCTAAATTGATATAAATTGACAACCTTGTACAGACGTCCATAACGAAGGCCACTGCCGGGGAGAAGAATGCTTCAAAATTATCGTCTGGTGGGATGTACGGCAGTTGTGTGCCTTGTTTCGGCTTTGACATTTGCGCAAGCGCCCGCCGTCAATGAGATCGTTTCCAATCAGAACCGAAACATCGCGGGAATTCTTACAAACGGCGTGTTGAAGGTGCAACTCGAATTGCGCAGCGGGACATGGCATCCCGAGGCGAACGATGGGCCACAGCTTTTTGTGCAGGCATTCGGTGAGGCTGAACGCGCGACGCAGATTCCTGGACCGCTGCTTCGTATGCCGGAAGGGACGACGGTCCATGCGAACGTTACCAATAAGCTGACGATGAAAGCAACGGTCTACGGGTTGAACACGCGTCCCGGCGACGCGACGATAGGCGTCGAGATTCCCGCCGGCGAGAGCCGCGAGTTCACTTTTATTGCCGGCGCGCCAGGAACTTACTACTACTGGGCGCGGACGACGGAGCCTCTCAAGGGTAAGTTCCGCACGGTGGTTCAGCCCTTGCGAGCTGATGCGTATCTGAACGGCGCCTTCATAGTGGATCCTCCCGGTCCCGTCGTTGCCGACCGTATATTCGTGATCCACCAAATGTTCGTTCCGGCTGACGCTATTCATCCCGTGGTCGAAGTCGTTTCCCTCAACGGGAAGTCCTATCCCTACACGGAACCACTGGAATATACGTCGGGCGAAAATATCCGCTGGCGGGTCATTAACCCAACCGTAGGAGAACATCCGATGCACCTACACGGTGCGTTTTATCGGGTGCTGAGTTTAGGCACTTTCGAGACTGATACAGCATACGCGGATGGTGAGCGCCAGTCCGTGGTGACCCAGAATCTCCTGCCTGGGAGCACGATGATGATGGAATGGACGCCCGAACATGCGGGACATTGGCTGTTCCATTGCCACCTCCAAGGCCATATCTCCTCCGATTCGCGGGTACCGGCTTTCAAGGGAGCAGCGGCACTCCAATCGAGCGAGCCCGGAACCGCGAATACAGTGCATGCACATTCGGAAGAGATGACTGGAATGAATGACATGGCGGGACTGGTGCTAATGATCGACGTGAAATCAGCCCGGTCAATACCGGAACAGGCCGTGGCCACCGTGGCGCGGAAGATCGATCTCGTTATCGAACCGAATGCGGCGGGAGGCAAAACGCCCACGTTCTCATGCTCGCTGCGCGAGGGAAAGAAGATGGTGGCGTCGGAAGACAAGGCGGCAGGTCCTACGATTGTGTTGACACGCGGAGTGCCGACAGAAATCACGGTGGTGAACCACCTCAGCACACCGACCTCCATCCACTGGCATGGCCTGGAACTAGACGCGTACTATGACGGCGTAGTTGGAGGAGGCGCGGGCAACCGTGTGACGCCAGCTATTCAGCCGGGTGCCAGTTTCGTCGCCCGCTTTACTCCCAATCGCGCAGGCACATTTATTTATCACACGCACGCCGCCGATCCGAGTCAACTGTCCGGAGGTGTGTACGGTGGACTGATCGTGCTGGATCCGGGCGAATCTTACGACGCCGAACGCGACAGGATTTTGGTCATCGGAGCGCGCGATAACGAATTCCTTACCACTCGGATCACCGTCAATGGATCGGAAGAACCAAGCCCGATGTTGTTCAGTCGCGGAGTTAAGTACCGCTTGCGCGTGATCAACATGGCGCCCAATCTTGGAGCCAATTTTCAGCTTGGCAACAATGAGCATCCGGTGACGTGGCGCGCCATCGCCAAGGACGGTGCCAACCTCCCGACGCGACTAGTGAAGCCTTCCGATGCGGTTTTGCATATTGTCTCGGGTGAAACCTACGATTTCGAGTTTCAGCCAGACACGGCGGGCGAGATTGCGTTGCAAGTCGAGAATAACCTCAACAAGGCAAAATTGATGGGCAAGGTTATCGTGAAGTAAACGAGCACCTTCGCATCCAACGACTCGAGTCTAGCTGCCAGGAGCCTTCCCGAAGGCTGGCAGCACTTCCTTTTTATACTTTTCCAGCGTGCCCTCCTCTTCTCCGCACATCAGATAAATATTGAATTGAGTGACTCCCGCGCGTGCCAACGCATGCAGTTTTTGAATATGCGCTTCGGCCGGTCCGAGGAGGCAGAAGCGGTCCGTGACTTCGTCGGTGACAAACTCGGCGTTGCTACTGTCAACCTCACAATGATGCAGGTAATCGTACTGTCCTTTGTTGCGGATATAAGACGTGAGGGCGAAAGGAAGCTCTTCCGGTTTGTAACGCGAAACGAGATCCACGACGTGGTTTGAAACCAAGGCAGGAAACCAGCGAACGTGGTCGCGGCCTACTTTCAGGTCATCCGAAATCCAAACGGGCGCAGCCGCCATGATTTCAATCTTGCGGAAGTCGCGACCCGCCGTCTCCGCGCCCTTCTTCACAAAACTCACGCACCACGCAATCAGATCGGGATCTGCGAATTGCAGAATTACTCCGTCGGCAACACGGCCTGCCATCTCCAGAACTTTCGGTCCGTAGCCGGCGACCCAGACTGGAGGAATGCCGCCGGTGGCCCAGGTGAGGCGGGCGGGTCTTCCTTCGTATTCAGTTTCTTTACCGCCCGTTAAATTGCGAAAGGCAATTACGGATTGCTCCAACTCGGCGGGAGAGACGGGCTTTTTGCCAAGCACGCGGCGAGAGCTGTCGCCTCGGCCGATGCCGAGTTGCATGCGGCCCCCGGAAATAAGATTGAGAGTGGCGAAGAGACTTGACGTGACGGTAATGTCGCGAGTTGCGGGATTCGTGACGCAGGTGCCGAGGCGCATCTTCTCGGTATTTGTGGCCATCAGCGTGAGCATGGGATAGGGCTCAAGCCAGAGAACATGGGAGTCGAAGATCCATCCATATTCAAATCCGGACGCTTCGGCCTGGCGCGTGAGCGCGACGATGCGTTCCACGCTCATGTCAGGCTTGATGGTAATTCCGAACTGCATGCTATCTCCTATGGGCCGCCAGTGTCTCAGCCGCCAAGAGTCTTTAACCGCAAGATATCGCAGAGGTCGCGGAGAAAATAATATGAAGGTAAGACCAGAGCATCCACAGCCGGGTGGTCGAACACTTCGGGGCCAGCGCTCAGATGTTGAAAAACAAGTTCTCCGCGAACTCGGCGCACTCTGCGGTTAAAGTATTCGCTCCGCTGATATGCGAGCTGGTTGCGGGAGTTTAGCATATTATCTGTACTTCGCCGACGAAGGAGACGCACACATGGGCTTCGACACCATCATCGTTAACGGTCGCGTCGTAACCGCGACCGATACGTATGCAGGCGATGTTGCGATTCAAGGCGGCAAAGTTGCCGCTCTAGGCCAGAACCTTCCCCGAGAAAACGCGGCCAAAATCATCGATGCGGGAGGGAAGTATGTGCTGCCGGGTGGGATCGATGTGCACACGCACCTCGACATGCCCTTTGGAGGTACGACCAGCGCCGATGATTTCGAGACCGGCACGCGAGCGGCAGCTTTCGGGGGAACAACGACACTGATCGACTTCGCTATCCAGTACAAAGGGCAGACACTGAGAACGGCATTCGACGCATGGATGAAGAAAGCGTCGGGTCGAGCAGTGTGCGACTATGCATTTCACTGCATCATCACTGAGCTTGCGGACGCGCAACTCGATGAGATGAACGCCCTGGTGCGTGAAGGGGTCACGAGTTTCAAATTGTTCATGGCATATCCGGGCGTTTTCATGCTCGATGACGCGAGCATTTTTAAGGCATTTCGCGCGACCGCCAAAAATGGCGGACTCGTGTGCATGCATGCCGAGAACGGGAGCGCGATCGACGTGATCGTGCAGCAAGCGTTGGCGGAAGGGAAGAAAGCGCCAAAATATCATGCGCTGACGCGGCCGACGACGGCCGAAGCGGAGGCGACATCGCGAGCGATCGCGCTGGCCGAGATGGCCGGAGCGCCGGTCTACATCGTGCATTTGAGCTGCAATGATGCGCTTGAGAAAGTAAGGGAGGCTCGTGATCGAGGACTTCCGGTCTACGCGGAGACCTGTCCGCAATATTTGTATCTGTCGCTGGAAAACATGGACGCGCCTGGGTTCGAAGCTGCGAAGTATGTCTTTACTCCGCCGCTTCGAGAAAAGTGGCACCAGGAGAAGCTTTGGAACGGGCTGAAGCGTGACCACCTTCAGGTGGTTTCCACCGACCATTGTCCGTTTTGTTTCAAGGAGCAGAAAGAACTTGGCCGAGATGATTTCACAAAGATTCCGAACGGAGGACCGGGCGTTGAGCACCGCATGAGTCTGATTTTTTCGGGAGGCGTTGCCGCCGGAAGATTCAGCGTTAACCGCTTTGTCGAACTGGTTTCCACCACGCCCGCGAAATTATTCGGCTTATATCCACGCAAAGGAACCATCGCGGTCGGCTGCGATGCTGACCTCGTGATTTTCGATCCCAATCGGAAACATACAATCAGCGTGAAGACACACCACATGCGCGTGGACTACTCGATGTTCGAAGGCATCGAGGTCACTGGAATGCCAGAGGTGGTATTATCGCGCGGAAGGGTGGTTGTAGAAACGAATAAGTTCGTCGGACGTGCTGGAGCCGGTGAATTCCTTAAACGAGCGCTGTATACGCAGCCCTAGTGCTGTTCCCGGATGGGCGCGAATCGAGTTGCGAGACATAAGCCTCAAACTTAGAGTGTCGTAATCTATGCCCGGTACTATTCCTTCCCCCGCGGTCACGGCCGGCGCCGCCTTGAAATCGCGCATCGCATCCATCGATCTTATTCGCGGCGCGGCAATGATCCTGATGGCCATCGATCATGTTCGAGTCTATTCCGGTGTTCCGCCGGGAGGTCCCACACCGGCAGTCTTCTTCACCCGTTGGATCACCCACTTCTGCGCGCCGGCGTTTATCTTTCTGGCGGGAACGAGTGCCTTTTTCTACGGCCGCAAGCACGCTGACCTGTCAAGACACCTGCTCATCCGTGGTGTCTGGCTCATTTTCCTGGAGCTCACATTCCTGCGCGTCGCATGGACCTTCAATTTCGACTTCAAGCAGTACGAGATGGCAGGCGTCATCTGGGTGATTGGGTGTTGCATGATCCTCATGGCCGGCTTGGTGAAACTGCCGGTGGCGGGGATCGGAGCGATCGGCGTGGTGATCATCGCGGCCCACAACCTGATGGATACACACATGGGAGCGTTGCTGGAAGGGCTCGACCAGAACCGCTTCTCCGGTCTCTGGAAAATTTTCTATGTTGGGTTCTTCGCCGGGCCGATCCAGTTTGGTCCCAACGGTCCGAACGTCATTGTGCTGTACTCAATCATTCCATGGATTGGGGTCATGGCGGCAGGGTACGCGTTTGGCAAGGCACTGGTCTTGGATCCAGCGCAAAGAAACCGGCTCTGCCTGGCGATTGGACTCTCGGCGGTGGGACTTTTCCTCGTGCTGCGGGGGTTTAACCTGTACGGCGATCCACGCCCGTGGCACGCTGCGACGCAGGGACATAACGGCGCGCCACCGATGCCTGCCTGGCTTGCGTTCCTGAACACGAGTAAGTACCCGGCGTCGCTCAATTTCCTATTGATGACGCTGGGGCCGATAATCGCCGCAATCCCACTGCTCGAGGGCTTTCGCGGCGCGGTCGCTCGCCAAATTGCAGTCTTCGGGCGCGTGCCGTTTTTCTTCTACGTCGTTCATATCCCCTTGATCCATGCGCTTGCGCTTGTGGTATCGAAAGTCCGGCTCGGCTTTGTCAGCCCGTGGCTGTTCGCGAACCATCCAATGGGAAATCCAGAACCGCCGGAGGGGTATGTTTGGAGCCTCCCGCTTCTTTACCTGATCTGGGGAATCACGATCTTACTGCTTTATTTTCCGTGCCGGAGCTTCGCCGAGATCAAGGCAAGTCGGAGCGATGGCTGGCTCAAGTATTTGTAGTGGCGGCAGTCGCGTGAAAGACGACCCGTCAATGCTTGTCGCCTTGCTCAGTGAAGAATTTGCCGCTAGTTCCCGAAGAAAAATACCTGGATGTGATGGTCTTTTTGCGAGTGAAAAACTCCACGGCGTCCCAGCCGTGGACGTGCAGATCGCCAAAGAACGAATCCTTCCACCCTGAGAACGGAAAATAGGCCGGCGAGGCGGCCACGCCGATGTTGACACCGACCATGCCAACTTCCACGCGCCGGCTGTATTCGCGCACGGCGGCACCGTCTTCCGTAAAGATTGAAGTGCCGTTGCCGCGCGGATCGTTATTTACCACTGCAATCGCTTCGTCGAGCGTATTGACGTGCATCACAGACAGGACGGGGCCGAAAATTTCGTCGGTCGCAGCGCGCATGTCAGGCTTCACATTATTCAGAATGGTTGGGGCAACGAAGTTGCCGCCTTGCGGAACTGCTTTGGGACGACGGCCATCGACCAGCAACTCTGCTCCCTCTTTGATTCCGTATTCGATTGCCTCGTGAATGCGGTCGCATGAAGAGCTAGAAATGACTGGACCAAGACTCGATTTCGGGTCCGTGCCATCTCCGGCGATAAGCTTTTCTGCTTCCTCTTTAAGTTTGGGCATGATGGCATCACGCGCAGATCCAACCGTTACCAGCACCGAGCCTGCCATGCAGCGCTGCCCCGCATTCCCGAACGCGCTTCCCAGAATATTCGATACGGTCTTGTCGACCACCGCATCAGGCATCACGACCATGTAATTCTTCGCTCCGCCCAGCGCCTGCACACGCTTCCCTTTTTCTGCGGCGCGCCGGTAAATGTACTTGGCCGTGTTGACCGACCCGACGAACGAAACTGCATTGATGCCAGGATTGTCGAGGATCGCATTGACCACATCATGCGCCCCGTGGACGACGTTAACCACTCCGGCGGGAAGGCCAATGTCCTGCAGAATATGACAGACGAGTTCCGATGTAAGCGGAACTTGTTCCGAGGGCTTGAGAATAAAAGTGTTGCCGCAGGCGATCGCGAACGGCAAGAACCACATCGGCACCATGGCTGGAAAGTTGAATGGAGTGATCGCCGCGCAAACTCCCACGGGCTGCCGGATCGTCTCGGTATTGATGCCTCGTGACACACCTTCGAGAATTCGCCCTTGCATCGTCATCGGAGTCGCGCAGGCGACCTCGAGCGACTTCGATGGAACGGGTGATCTCGGCGCGAGCGTCAGATAAAACCTTGCCGCCTTCCCGAGTGACAGATTGCGCAAGTTCGTCGATATGCTGGCGGAACCGCTCGCGCAAGGCGAAGATAAATTCGGCCCGTTCTCCAACCGAGCGCCCGCGCCAGTCAGGCAGCGCGTTCTCTGCCGCAGCCACGGCAGCCTCCACGTCAGCAGCTACCGACAAAGGCACTCGTGCCAACACCTCCCCATTCGCTGGATTCGTCACATCGAGATGGCTGGAAGCTTGGGACGGCGTCCAGCGACCGCCAATAAAGTTCTCCAGAACTCGAGGTGTTGATGATTTGCGCCCGGATTTTTCGACTGATGTGTTTGCCTCTTGAGGCGCCAGTGTGTTGGCTTGCAGAGTCATTTCCGATCCTCACTTGGACGATAAATCATGCCCTGGCCGTTAAAGTGGCCGGACGGCGATTGCTCTGGTTTTACCACGTTTTGCCTGCCGGCAACAGCACGAGCAAGGCAGAATGGTGCGTGGCAAAAGCCGATAGAGCGTCACCCCGCTCCTCCTCCAAGAAGGTGGCTGTGGTTAGTTGGCCGTGATCTGCTTGTGATTACTGGTACCTCAGGTGCCGACAGCGAAGCGTTGCCGGAATTGCCCGCTGCCCGTAGAATTAAATTCAGAACCGTTCTCATGTAGGCCCGTAGCTCAGTCTGGTTAGAGCGCTTCCTTGACACGGAAGAGGTCGATGGTTCGAGTCCATTCGGGCCTACCATATTGTCCATCGTTCACGAACTTCCGCGGAAAAACTTGGGATAACAACTTGATTCCAATGGCCCGGAGGCCTGCCCAGCATGTGGAGAAGTCGCGACTTATTGCTCTGCTCTTCGATCGCAACTCTGATCGCAACTCTGTCGTTGGCATTACCTGCAATGGCTGCCGATAAACCAACACAAATTCACGGGGGCAACGGCATTACGCTGCCACCGCCTCCGCCCACTGAAGCGAAGCCGGTTACCGACGCCGTCGCTGGCCAATCTATCAGCGACCCTTACCGCTGGCTGGAAGATGGCAAGAGTCCCGAGACTCGTGCCTGGATCCATTCCCAGATGCAGTACACGGAGGACTATCTCAGCAAGGTTAAGGGCCGTCCCGAGATCGTCAAGCGCCTCACCGAGCTCGAACACGTCGAGGATTTCGGCTACCCGGAGGAGCGGCAGGGCAATTACTTTTTTACAAAACGTCTTCCCGACGAGAACCAGGCCTCGATCTACAGTCGGAAGGGTCTTCATGGAACGGACGAGAGGCTGATCGACGCCACCAAGCTTAGCGCTGACCAAAATACTTCGGTTCACATCGAAGATATCTCGGAGGATGGCACCCTACTTGTATATGGCATTCAGGAAGGCGGCGCCGATGAGCGCAGCATCCACCTGCTTGATCTCAACTCGCGCAAGGAGCTGCCGGACACTCTCCCCAAAGCCCGCTATTTCGGAGTAAGCCTCAGTCCCGACAAGCAAGGCCTCTACTATTCCAAGGTCGAAGAGTCAGGCTCGTTCGTGTACTACCATCGCCTGAACAGTCCCACCTCCGCTGACTCGCTGCTCTTCGGTAAGAAGTTCCATGACGACACCTTCGGCCCGATGGACCTGATCTCTTGTGGAGTCACGGAGAACGGGCGCTACCTTCTGATCAGCGTCGCGCATGGAGTGCCGGCGAAGCGCGTGGACCTGTATGCCAAAGATCTTCGCCAGCCCGATTCGCCCATTCGCACAATGGTGCATGGGATCGACAATGAGTTTTACCCGATCAACTATGAGGATAGCCTTTACATCTCCACCGACTATCAGGCTCCGAACTATCGCGTGGTCCGGGTGGACATGAACGATCCCGATCCGTCGAAATGGACGACGATCGTTCCCGAAGGGAAGGACGTAATCTCCTACGCATTCGTCGTAGGCGGAAAGCTATTTGTGACCGGCTTGCACGACGTAGTCACTCAGACTCGCATTTACACGCTAGACGGCAAGCAGACTGGAACCGTGACGTACCCTACTATCGGTTCGGCGTCGCCCATGTTCGGACGCGCTAATTCGCAAAACGGCTTCTACAGTTTTGAGTCGTTCATCATTCCGGGAACGCTTTACCACTACGATGTCGCAACGGGGAAGACGGAGATCTTCGCGCAACCGAAAGTGCCGTTCGACTCCGAAAAGTATGAGGTTCAGCAGGTGTTCTATACCTCGAAGGACGGCACGCGCATTCCAATGTTCATCACTTCAAAAAAGGGATTGAAGCGTGACGGGACTGCTCCGGTTCTCATGTGGGCATACGGAGGATTCACCGTCAGCCTGGAACCCGAGTTCAATCCGGAATATGCGTGGTGGATCGAGCAAGGCGGCTACTACGCGCAGCCCAATCTGCGGGGCGGAGGGGAATACGGCGAGAACTGGCATAAAGCTGGGATGTTTGAGCGTAAGCAAAATGTCTTCGACGATTTCTATGCTGCTGCGCAGTATTTAGTCGACAACCACTACACTACGCCGGCTCGGTTAGCGATCCGAGGACGCTCGAATGGAGGACTTCTCATGGGCGCTGCCATGACCCAGCATCCCGACCTCTTCGGCGCCATCTGGTGCGGATATCCGTTGCTCGACATGCTCCGTTACCAGAATTTTCTGGTCGGACGCTGGTGGACCACCGAGTACGGTTCGGCCGACGATCCGAACCAGTTCGCCTACCTCATCAAGTACTCGCCCTACCACAATGTGAAGGCTGGAGCGAAGTATCCGGCCATCATGTTCAACACGGGAGATTCAGACACACGCGTCGATCCCCTGCACGCACGCAAGATGACGGCAAAAATGCAAGCCGCAAGCGGCGGAGATCGGCCCATCCTGCTGCATTATGAAGTGCAAGCCGGACACAGTTCGGGCGTCTCGATTCGTCAAAAGGTGAACGACACCGCCGACGAGTTGTCGTTTCTGTGGAATGAGACCGAAGGCAAATAATAGGGCGGAAGAGCCAACCGGAATTGATTCGCTTCTGCTCATTTCATGCATTTGCGAAAAAACCAATAAGGCCGGGAATTGTGTTCTCCGTTTCCGGCTCCATTAGAATGAGCTTCAGTGCACACCTCCTTGGCAGTCCGCACCGAGAATGTCTCCCGCCATTATCAAATGGGAGCGGCATTGGTGCGCGCAGTAGATGGAATTTCGATCTCCATTCAGGCTGGAGAGTTTGTGGCTTTGTTAGGCGCCTCGGGATCGGGCAAGTCTTCGCTGTTGAATCTGGTTGCAGGCCTTGACCGCCCGACCTCTGGGACGGTGGCTGTTCATGGAAGCAACCTGGCAGCGCTGTCACGGGAAGAGTTGGCCAAGTATCGACTTCACACAGTAGGCATGGTTTTCCAGTCCTTCAACCTGATACCGAGCATGTCATTGCTTGAGAATGTAGAGCTTCCGATGCGTTTTGCCGAAGTCGATCGCCGCGAGCGTTCCGCCTTGGCACGCCAGTCGTTGGAACGCGTGGGCCTAAGCGGACGGCTTTCCCACCGGCCGATGGAACTCTCAGGTGGTGAACAGCAGCGCGCGTCTTTGGCGCGCGCGCTCATCAACCGGCCAAAACTGCTTCTGGCAGATGAACCGACAGGTAATCTGGACAGCCGCACCGGCACTGAGATCATGGATCTGATTCGCAGCTTTAATCAATCGCTGGGCATGACCGTGGTGATGGTGACGCACGAGCAGACTCTCGCGGAGAAGTATGCCGGTCGGATGTTGCATCTTGCGGATGGGAAACTTGTGGACGACACAGCAAACAATGACGACTCCAAGGTCTTGCCGGAGTCGAAGCAGGCGCCAAGGCCGGCAGGAGAAATACGGTGAAGCTTTACGATGTCGCCGACCTTGCTGTTCGCAACCTTCGCGAGTCCATCTTTCGCAATTCACTGACGACGATCGGTATCTCTGTCGGTGTGGCCTCACTGGTCGCGATGCTGTCGCTCGGGATTGGGCTGCAGCAACTGGCTTCGCGGCGGCTGCAAAAGTCGGGATTATTTGACACCGTAGTCGCCACCTCTCGACGCGACCTGCGAAACTTCCGCGAGCAGCGAGAGGAGGGACCGCCCCCGTCGGACAGCCCGTCGCTCGATGAACCGGCGCGAATCAAGATCGCTGAAATCCCTGGCGTGGTCGAGGCCTATCCGGATATCCGGTTCGTTACCGACGTGCGCTTCGATGACAAGCCGCACCTGACGATGGTGGCGGGCATCCCGTTCTCCGCGAAGAATAACAATGACGCTTTCGACGGCATGCAGGGCAGTTTCTTCTCCTCGGATGCAGCCGCGGAAGTCATCCTCCAGAAGTCGTTTGCCGAGGAGTTGCTGGGCATCACGCCCAAGCCGGGCACGGACAACACAAATCTTGCCGAGTTGGCCAAGCCTCTTCTGGGGAAAGCAGGTGACGATGCGCTATGCCGAGCGCACCTCGGCCCTTCTTCCCGTCTGCTGGGGCTGGCGATAGTGCGGCGTACTCCGTCGTCTCCCGCGAGCGAGTATTGAAAATTGTAGGATTGACGGATCTCGATCCGGATAGCTTGCGCGGCACGGCGCGGGCACGCGTTTTCCTGCCGCTCAAGCTTGCGCAAGACCTCCACATCATGCAGTCCAACCTGCGCGACACTTCGGCCAGTGACTCGCCCAGCTATACATCACTGAGCGTTCGAGTGCAGAATCCCAATCAGGTTCCGGCGGTGGAAGATGCCATCAAGAAAATGGGCTTCAGCGCTTTTTCCATCGTCGATGCGGCCCGCAGCATGCGCCAGTTTTTTGCGGTGCTCGATGGGTTTCTCGCGATCTTCGGAAGCCTCGCCTTGGCAGTCGCTTCCATCGGCATCGTGAACACACTTGTCATGGCGATCCTCGAGCGGCGCCGAGAAATCGGAATCATGAAGGCGATCGGCGCCAGCGACGCGGACGTTCGCGGGCTTTTCTTCGCCGAGGCGGGCGCAATGGGTCTGGTCGGCGGCGGAGTCGGAGTGACGCTTGGCTTGGGCGATCGGACGCCTTATCAATTTCGGAATGAACATTTATCTGGAACGCCAGCATTTCCCGGCGGCGCAGATCTGGTCCGTTCCACTGTGGCTGGTTCTTAGCGCGGATTGCTTTTTCCGTGGTTGTCAGTTTGTTGTCGGGACTCTACCCGGCTCTCGCGCTGCTCGTCTCGATCCGGTACAGGCGCTGCGATACGAGTAAACTCGTCTGATGTGCCGATCTCTTCGATGGCTCGCGTTATTCCTGGTTCCACTTCTGGTGCGGCAATGTTCCGCGCAAGGCCGTGTCGACTGCGACCAACTGCAAAGTCACATACTCGCTGAGAATGTCCATTACTGCGTTATGTTGCCACCCAGCTATGACGCAGCAATCGCGAACCGTTCTCCGCAGCGTTATGCAATCCTCTATTTTCTGCACGGGCTCGGCGATAACGAACAAACTTTGTTCAAAGGCGGAGGATGGGACCTGATCCAAGACTTGCGGCAGAAAGGACAGGTTTCCGATTTCCTAATTGTCACGCCCGAAGGAAGACGCACCTTCTACATCAACTCCGCTGATGGGCGCGCGCGCTATAGCGATTTCTTTATTCAGGAGTTCATTCCGTACATCGAGTCGCATTATTCGATTCGCCGCGAGCGTTCGGCTCGGGCCATTAGCGGGTTTTCGATGGGCGGCTATGGTGCGCTTCGGTTTGCCTTTGCCCATCCCGAGCTATTCTCGTCCGTCAGCGCGCAAAGTGCCGCTCTGATGACGGAATTGCCGCAACATGGCAACAGCGGGCCACTGGGAACGGCATTTGGAAATCCTATTGATGCCCGTCACTGGAACGAGAACAGTCCTTTTGTTCTTGCGAAGCGAAACCGGGCAAAGATACGGGCTTCGGGGTTGTCCATCTATTTCAACTGCGGTAGTAAGGATGACTTTGGATTTGATCGGGGAGCCGAAGAACTCCACAAGCAACTTCAGGCCGAGGACATTCCACACGAATATCATCTTTATCCCGGCACCCACAGCGGCGAGTATTTTCTAGAACATCTCGGGGAGGTGTTGAAGTTTCATTCGCGGGTGTTTGCCGCTGCGAAATAATCGTGCCGCGCTATGCGGAGCAAGGCTTACCTATAAATTGAACCTCTCTTGGAAGGGGCGTGTCTAATCAAGGATGGCGACTGCTCATTCGAAGGCCGGCGTTGGAGCCTCGCGGCCTAAACTGCATGCGATTCTGCCTCTGGTGTGGGAACTCGTCCGCCCGCGCCGCGGGTTGCTGGCGGTTGGTTTTGTTTTGATGGCGATTAACCGTGTGGCCTCTTTGGTATTGCCTTATTGACCAGATATCTGATCGATAGCGTCATCATCAAGCGCAACGTTCAACTGCTCAAGCCGCTTGTTCTTGGAGTATTACTGGCGACTGTCATTCAGGGAATTACTTCTTTCTCACTCACGCAATTGCTCTCCAAGGCCGCCCAACGCCTGATCGCCGAACTTCGGCAGAAGGTGCAAGCTCATATCGGACGGTTATCGATTGCGTTTCATGATTCGACCAAGAGCGGTGTGTTGGTGTCGCGCATCATGACCGACGTGGAGGGCGTACGCAACCTGATTGGTACCGGACTGGTGGATCTTATCGGGCGGATTGCTCACGGCCGGAATCGCTCTGGTGGTTTTGTTCCGAATCAGCGCGCTGATGACGGTACTGGCGTTCGGGTTCCTGTTGTGTTTCGGGCTCGCCTTGAAAAAAGCATTTCAGACAATCCGGCCGATCTTTCGCGAGCGCGGCAAAATCAACGCCGAGGTTACTGGGCGTTTGACGGAATCCCTCGGGGGCGTGCGAGTCATAAAGGGTTATCACGCCGAGGATCGCGAGGAAAAGGTCTTTTCGATTGGAGTGAAGCGGCTGCTCGATAACGTCATGCGCACGCTGACCGCGAGTTCCATCATGGGGCTTTCGGCAAGCGTGCTGCTGGGCGTGGTGGGTGCCGTCATCATGTTTATCGGCGCGAAGCAGATTTTGGCGGGATCGTTGACGATTGGCGGATTCTTTACCTACACCTTGTTTATGGGGTTTCTCATCGCGCCAATCATGCAGATTGTTCAGATCGGCACGCAGATTACAGAAGCGCTGGCTGGACTGGAACGTACCCACGAAATCCTGAAAGAAGCTACGGAAGACAGCGATCCTCGACGCACCGTCACGCTGCCGCGCGATCGAGGGCAACATAGATTTTGAAGCGGTCAACTTCAGCTACGATGGCGCGCACACCGTGCTGAACGACGTCATCGTTTCATGCTGCCCAGGGCACGGTCACCGCATTGGTGGGATCATCGGGCTCTGGCAAGTCGACGACGATTGGACTGATTTCTGCGTTCTATGTTCCTACCCAAGGCAAGATTTTGGTGGATGGCGTCGATCTTGAGCACGGTGCGGCTCGATTCGTACCGCACACCGCTCGGCGTTGTTTTGCAGGATTCGTTTCTATTCGATGGGACGATCCGCGAGAATGTGGTCTTCTCCGGCCCGACGCCAGCGACGAAGCCGTGATTCGAGGCGTGCCGAATTGCCCGGGTCGATGAATTTGCGGAAAAGTTTCGCGAATAAGTACGACACCATTGTCGGCGAGCGCGGCGTGAAACTATCGGGAGGGCAACGGCAGCGAATTTCGATTGCACGCGCCATTCTGGCTGAACCTCGCATTCTGATTCTGGACGAAGCCACGTCCAGCCTTGATTCCGAATCGGAGCAGATGATCCAGGAAGGCCTTTCCTACCTGATGCAGGGCCGGACTACCTTTGTGATCGCTCACCGTCTCTCGACCATTCGGCGCGCGGATCAGATCCTGGTGGTCGAACGCGGACAGATTGTCGAGCGCGGCACTCATGAGGAGCTCTACGCGTTGCGGGGACGCTACTTCGATCTCTACACCAAGCAGCATGGGCTGGAGAGCAATTTGTTTCTGGCGCCGGGGGAGGGCGATGCCACCCGGTAAATGACGTGGCACCTTCGAAGAATGGAAACGAGCCGCCGGTCACGGAGGTGATGCGGTTTGTCCGCTAGTGTCGGTTTGAAGAAGGCTACGCGGATCTGCGGGAGTCCATCGCTGTCAGCGCCAGGCCACGGGCTACCGACGTAAATTCGTTTCCGCCGCGGATTCGCTTCGTTCCAAATCGCGCTTCGAAGATCTCCCTTACCGCTGGAACAAATGAAGAACCACCCGTGAGGAATACCATATCCACGTCTTTCGGATGCACCAGACGAACTGAGGAGAGATTCGACACAGGCTGCGATCTGTCCAAGTTCCTCAGAGATCCACTCCTCGAAGGATGCTCGCTCCACCGTCTGCTTGAGATCCACAAACCCATCTGAGAACTGAAATGTGGTCATAGGCGCATTGGACAGGCTCACACTTCACTTTTTGCACGGCGCGATGGAGATGGAATCTGAAGCCTTCTTTTATGAAGTCAATGAGGGCTGCAATTTTTCTGGCTCAAGCGATTCGCGTGAACGCCTTTTACATGTCCAGCACGTTTTTCGCTCTTAATACGACAGATGATGCCAACGCTCAGCTTGATGTAAACCCAGTTGGTAAACCTTTAGGATCTTGACTAATAGACACAATTGCGATCCCTTTCCCAGACTTGACTAACCGAGGTACCTGACGATCTTTGCCTGAAGCCTTCACCGCTATGCCAAGTCCCGAGTTACCCACGATGACAGCGGAAGTCCTTCCTCTTCGACGAATACCCGGGCCAACCCTCAATCAGAGAAGCTTTTACTCGTACCGCCGCCAAAGTCTCCAATTCGAATTAGTTCGTCGTGATCAAGTAAGGATTCGTAATAGTGAGCTGCGGCAACCGGTTCCATCTCGAACACCACGGACTCATATCCGGCCAGTTCAAAATTCATCTTCATTCGACCCTCGAGGCAACTGTCATCCTCGACCCTTCCCGTACCTTGAAAATGAACTGGCCTTCCTATCAGCCGAGCTGATGTCGATCTGAAACTGATTTCCGCCTTTTCTCGAAGTCCCGAGCATCCTGGCGATCAGATCCTCAAGTGTGTATCTGCGACCGAAAACTGCTTTGCCTGCAGAGTGCGGCTGTTCAGGAACGATTTGAGTGACTGAATCAGCGTCCCTTCGCGTCCGCAAAAAGATAGTGCTCGATGCCTTCCGGAACGGTCCAGGACTTCAAGGTCTTGCCGCCCCCTTCCTTCACCTGCTGAAGGTAAAGCAACGACCGATACGAGTCAGTCAGATCGCCAAGGTACGCGAATTGGCTGCACTTCATCAGAATGATGGGCATAGCGATTGAACTCTTTGTCCTTCCAAAGTCAATACCGATCACGCCTTTGGTGTTTCGGACGCTCGCGAGTCACTCGCATCTTCTCAGGACTTTCTCCGTTGGGGGAAAGCGACCCCATCACCCATTATTTCACGCAAACAGAATATTGGGGGCACCGCAAAAGGCGAAGTCGGCTAGAACTGAACCAGTCCTAACCGGTGCCGGAAGGCCTTGCCCATGGTCCTTGAATTTATGAAAGT
Source organism: uncultured Acidobacteriaceae bacterium (assembly GCA_963822545.1). Lineage (GTDB taxonomy): Bacteria > Acidobacteriota > Terriglobia > Terriglobales > Acidobacteriaceae > Acidiflorens. The sequence goes on along the minus strand of CAWGIB010000002.1, from coordinate 201,959 downwards.
GATGTCACAGGCGGCGCAACTTTTTTTTGAAACTGCGAGTCCCGCGGCCAAGTACTGGGTTATGACGATCGAGATAGTAGGTGCAGCAAGCCCGTCCATAGGGCAGTTCACCTCCTTCGCCAGCCAATTCCGTAAAAGGGAGAATCATTATGAAATCCAGCCGTAGGGTTTTGTTGCTTCTCGCCGCCACGCTCGTGGCAACTGCCGCTCACGCCCAGTATGGAGCCACTCCCATCAAACATGTTGTTGTGATCTTTCAAGAGAACCGTACGCCCGACAATTTTTTCCAGGGATTATGCACCGCGAACGGCGATGTGCCGGGTCGCAGCGCCTCCGGAGCGGGAGGAACATACGTAGATCGTTTCTACCTATGTGAACGCCGATCGCCAGACAGTCCCATTAACCCCGGTTGGACTGGCCACTGGGTTCTGATCTGGATCACAGTCATGGTGGACCGGGCTCAACGGGACGATCAGCGGGTGGAATTTCGAGTTCAACAATCAGGGAACTACCGGCAGACCGTAGTGCAACGTTCCGGCAGGGTGTGGGGCTAACATTTTTGGTGCCTGAGCCGCTAACAACTACTCCCAATTTATGTACGTGTACAACACGCCGGTCACGAACAGTAACGGGAGCAAAGGCGGCCTTCTCGACCCCTATATCACGTTAGCGACGACGTATGGATGGGCGAACCGGATGTTCCAGACGAACCAGGGTCCGAGTTATCCGGCCAATCACAATTCTTTGGCGCTACATCGGCCCCGTCGGCTGCCGACGATGCCCTCGGTATCTCCGAAGAACGCGTAGGCAACTCGGGTAGCTCCATCGCTGTGGATCAGGAAACTCAGTACAGCTGATCAGGCCGAATGGTAACTCGAAACCACCATTTGGCACAGAAACTCCCGGCGACGAGATTGCGGAATGTTTTACCCGTAACGCCATGGATTATCTGTTTAGTCAGCCCAACCCGAAGATTACCTGGACTTACTATGCCGAAGGGCAGAGCAGCCTCTGGGTAGCCCCGAACTCGCTTTCGAATATTTCGATACCTCAGGCTGGCGTGTGCACCGGGCCAGACTGGGTAAAAGGCGAATCAAACGGGTATGTTGATCAAGTCCCGCCTGATGTCTTGAATGACATCGCTAATTGCCAGCTATCGCAAGTAAGTTGGATAACGCCAGCCGGACAGTATTCCGACCATCCGATTAACAGCGGCCAAGGGCCATCGTGGGTAGCGGCCATTGTCAATGCCATAGGAAATAACACCAATTGCGACGACGGCACCGGCTACTGGAAGGACACCGCGATATTCATTACCTGGGATGATTGGGGAGGTTGGTACGACCATGTGCGACCAATTTTCCAAACGGGCGCGAACCAAAACGATTATCAACTCGGCTTCCGCGTCCCCCTAGTAGTCGTTTCGGCCTACTCGACTAAGCCGGGGTATATCAGCAACATGGAGTACGATTTCGGTAGCATCGTAAAGGGGATCGAGGAAATTTTCGGCCTCGGCAGTCTCGGTTTTGCTGACGCGCGCGCAACCAACGATCTCCACGACTTCTTCAATTTCCAACAGGCACCATCGGCGTACAAGACGATCGCGGCCCCGCTGACGGGGAACTTCTTCACGAAAAACCAGAACCTCGAGGTAGATCCGCCGGACACTGACTAGAGAACGTCCCTGGCGATTGGATTTTGTGATTGAAGCACGCGATCGGGTACGCGAGGGTTGGAGTGCGGCGCATGTTTTCTGAGCGCGCCGCACGTCACCCTACCAGGTTTCAGTACTTAAGACTCCAATGGAGCATGTTCCAGGTCCATACGAACCAAATCACGCCTATACAGCTGAGGGCGATGAGTGTATCGGCGATCCGGGTCCACAGCCAGCGCTGCGAGTCTTTCCAGGATCGCAACGTACTATAGATTGCAAACAGGGAACCGATTACCCCTAGCCAGCCGAAAAGCTGAATCATCCGCAGCCATGGGTTGCCGCGAGGGCTTAGCATTCCGATATCTTTCAGCGCCAGCGAGAAAAAGAGGAGGTAGGCGCCGAAAAAAATCGTTTGCCTTGGCATCCCGGCTTACTCTGTCTGGCGGCGATTAGCAAAAGACAAAGGGAATGGATAGTGTTGCGACTCCAAATGGTGCTGAGATGGCCTGACCAAACCCCCGTTTGCAAATCTGGGCCTACGAAGCGGATTAGGGGGTTCAGGAGATTCGGTAGGGAACAGCGAGGCAATCCCGAAAATAGAATGGCCGCCACCCGAAGGCAGCGGCCAATTTTCTTGCGGTCTGCGCGAATTTCTGCGGACCTAGTCGTGCTCTTTGCGAATCTTCTTGCGGGCTCGCTTTTGCGCCAATGCTTGCTTCACACGGCGTCTCTCGCCCGGCTTCAGGTAGTAGGAGTGACGTTTGACTTCTTTAATGATGTCTTCCGTCTGGACCTTACGCTTAAAGCGGCGCAGGGCATTCTCCAGTGACTCACCTTCTTGCAGTCGAATTTCTGCCAAACTCAATCACCTCCCAACCGGAACCAAATCTCCATAACCAGCTTACCTTATAGCCTCCAAGTGCACAAAGCGTAAGCGGTCGTGGGTTTTGATGGAAGGTGCTGGTTAGGCCATGGCGACGGCAAGATGGCAAATTGAGACGCAGCCTGCTCCTTCCGAACAGAAGGCTCTGGCGGCGCCCCAATTAAACGTTTACGCGGCTCGGGGGCCCATCACAAAATGCAGGATGAGCGAGATTACAGCCAAAACCAGCAAAAGGTGGATTAGTCCGCCGGCAACGTGAAACACAGTGAAACCGCCGATCCATGCGATTAGCAACACCACGAATAGAATTGTCCAAATACTCATTCTCTCTCCTCGTTGAAGAACTCGAATTTTTGTCCCTAATTCCCTCATGATCGTAGCTTGGAGCCCTACCCATGTCTTTACTGAGAAAACTGTACTGGCCCGACATCGACGCGGTACGTCGCGCAGCTGATTGCATTGGATCTCCCTATTGAAATCCGGTCGAAATCGCGCGCATTGCCATTGCGGATGCGCAGAGCCGGGGCGGAACGCGTGGCAGTTGGGCTGCTACCAGAGGTTTGACCTATTTCGGTCCTCATAGCACAATGGCGAGTTCGCCGCCGAGGCGGCAATCATGAGGATGCGCATGACCCTTCGTATTTCCTGGATCCTTCCCGCTCTCGTTGTAATCAGTCTTCTTTCCCTTCAACTTCCCGCCCAGCAAGCAAAGCGCTCGATCACGGAGAAGGATATCTTTGACTTTGTCTGGGTCGCGAACCCGCAGCTTTCGCCGGATGGTGGGCGCGTTGCATTTACTCGCGTTACCGTGGACGAGAAACGGACTGGCTACGAAACGTCGATCTGGACGGTCTCCACAACAGGGAATGAGTCGCCGATACGCATGACCAACGGCAAGCATGACGGCCAGCCGCGATGGTCGCCCGATGGCAAGCGCATCGCTTTCGTGCGGGGCGGTGACAAAGATGAGTCGGGCAAACCGAAGCCATCGCAAATTGCCCTGCTCTCATTGGAGGGCGGCGAAGCGCGCGTTGTCACTGATCTACCCAAAGGAGCGAGCGGGCCGGTATGGTCTCCCGACGGGAAGCGGATCGCCTTCTCAAGCTCCACAACGAAGGAAGATATCGAGAAAGCTGCGCGGAAGAAGTCCGAAGCGAAGGCTGGAAAGACGGAGGCCGAGAACGAGCACGAATCCGATGTACACGTGATCAGCCGCGCTGTTTATCGCAGTAATGATGAAGGCTTTCTTGATCCCAAAGAGCATTCGCACATCTGGGTGCTCGATGTTCCCTTGGCATTTGACGACGCGCCAAAGCCCGTACAACTGACCAGTGGCGATTACACCGAACATGAAATTCGGTGGACGAGCGACGGTTCGCGCATCTACTTCCTGACGTCGCACGTCGACGAACCGTATTACGAAACGCCGAGCAGCGAGATTTACTCGATCTCCCCCACAGGCGGTACTCCGGAAAAGCTGACGACCATTGCCATGGGCATTGGTGACCTGACGCTTAGCCCGGATGGACGCCGGGTCGCTTTTCATGGGTCCATAACGCATCCCGTGCGGTCCTATACGCAGCCGGATCTCTGGGTGATGGACCTGGCACCCAATGCGCAGCCACGCTCCCTGACCGCGGACTACGACTACGATGTGGGTGACGCGGTATTCGGCGACAACGCCGCTCCACGAGGCGGCAATGGAACCACACTTCATTGGTCGCCCGATGGCCGCTCGCTTTATGACGTTGTTGCCAAACAGGGCCGAACGCCCATTATTCGGGTCGATGCGCAGTCTGGCGCGGTGACCGAAATTACCCATGGCGATCAAGCCGTCGTCGACTTCTCGATGACGCCGGATGCTCATGCCATAGTGGCGCTTATCTCGACTCCCGTCATGATTGGCGATTTATTTACAGTCGCGCCTGATGGCAGTCAAACGCGCCTCACCGATTTCAATCGCAAGCTTTGGGGGCAGCTCAATCTCACCGCTCCCGAAGAGATTAACTACAAGAGCTTCGATGGCAAGAATATTCAAGGATGGGTACAGAAGCCGCCTGACTTCGACTCGCACAAGAAGTATCCGATGATTATCAACATCCATGGCGGACCGCACACCGCGTATGGCTGGGTGTTCGACCATGAATTTCAATGGATGGCCGCGAAAGGATACGTGGTTCTCTATGTCAATCCGCGTGGCTCGATCAGCTATGGGCAGGATTTCGCCAACATCATCCAGTATCACTACCCGGGCGACGATTATCGCGATCTGATGATTGGAGTGGACGAACTCCTGAAGCGCGGTTACGTGGACGAGAAAAAACTCGGGGTGACCGGAGGTAGCGGAGGCGGCGTTTTGACCGACTGGACCGTTACTCACACCGATCGTTTTGCCGCGGCAGTTTCGCAGCGCGACATTTCCAACTGGGCCTCGTGGTGGTACACGGCAGACTTCACTCTCTTCCAGCCGCGCTGGTTCAAAGCTCCTCCTTTCGAAGATCCGCAGGATTACACCAATCGGTCAGCCATCACGTTCGTGAAGAACATTCATACGCCAATGCTGTTCGTGCTCGGAGAGTCCGACTCACCGGACGCCGCCCGATTCCGGCGGCGAACAGTTATTTCGTGCATTGAAGTACATGAAGCGCCCGACCGCGATGGTCATGTTTCCCGCGCGAGACTCATGAACTCTCGCGTTCCGGGGAGCCCTGGCACCGGGCCGAGCGCCTCGAGTACATCGTAGGGTGGTTCGACAAATGGTTGATGGGCGCACCCCATCCGGAGTTCGACGTGAAGCCTAAGGCAGAGCAAATTGCCGCGGGAGGGAACTGAACGGCGCTGAGAACGGATTACGACAACTTCTTTCGTGAAAAGGGGACGGCGTAGGCCGCGGCCGGATTGTGTGATGCTGCCCGCACAGCCAAGCGGTATTGCTCCATCGCTTTGTCTTTGTCGCCCAACTTCTCGTAGGTCTGACCCAGCAGGCACTGGATGAACGGATCTTTTGTATTTGCGTCCATCAGTTCTTTGAGCGCCAAGGTGTAGTCCCCCGTGTAGAAGGCTACGTAACCTTTAAGAACGGGGAAGAATGACTCCTGCTCGTGATTGGTGCCCTTGTCGAGAATGGCTTTTGCGACGGCTACATGCTTCTGCGCCTCTGCCTTGTCACCGCGGCGAGCGGCGATGCGCCCTTGCGCATGCTCCCACCGGAAGTCCCACAGATCTCTTTGAGCCGGCTTCAGGCCAGGCTCCTGGAGCCCGGTGTCATGGCCAAGCTTGTACCATTTGGCGGCGGCATCCAGGTCGCCGGAGTCGAGGCAAATTCGGCCGGTTTCGTCCGCAATTTCTCCCTGCTGAAAAAAATCTCTCTTGCTTCCGGCGAAGTCGAATACCTGTTGCTCGTACTCAACCGCTTCCTTGCAATTCCCCTCAAAAGCGTAGGAGATTGCCATCGCTCGTTTGGCGAAAGCCTTGCCCTCCAGCGAGTCTGCCGCGACGATGGCCATCGCAAAATACTTTTGTGCCTCCCCGTTCTTGCCCATCAGGTCGAGGACGCTTCCAGTCGCGATCAGCGCAGGGACTGAACCTGGATTTTCCTTCACTGTCTGGCGATACAGAGCCAACGCCTCGTCCGGTTTTCCGTCGCGGATCAACTGTTGCCCCTGCTTGACGAACTCAGGCGGTTGCGGGCCAGGCTGCGCGTACAAAGTGGAAGCCATACAGAGCAGGAGTGCAAAAGACAAAGGCGCACGACGGGAAGCTCTCATAGCCGAGGATTATAATCGCGGCGCGATGAGGGCGCTCAGCCGGTCTCCATCACTTTTGATGCGCGCTCAGTTCGTCGAGCTTGCGCTTTAACTGTTCTAGCTTCTGTCCCGCCTCGCCGAGTTTGCCTTCAGCGGTAAGTCGCTGGTAGTCGGCGAGATCTTTGGCCGCTCCGTAATGAGAGCGTTCATGTCGGCTGGCGTCTTGATCGCGCTTGTCGGCGCCGATGCGGCTCGTTCAGGTTCTGTGGGTGGCGTTGCGCCGCTGAGTGACGAGGTCTCTCCGCTAAACAGCGATCTCATCGCCGACTCAAACGTCGGTCCATAAGCGAGCCGGTCTTGCAGCGCGAGCACCACCAGACGCAACTCCGGCATCGGACTGCGCTCGGCCTGGAGATAAATCGGCTCCGCATACAACAACGCGTGCCCACACGGAATGACCAGCAGCGTCCCTCGGCGCACGTGCGATCCTTGCTGATTCCACAACGTCAATTGCCCCGAAAGCTGCGCGTTCTGATCGATTCGTGCTTCGATCTGCAAAGGACCGTCGACAAGCTTCGTTTTCGGGAAGTCGTAGACCACTGATGTACCGTATTTATCGCCGTCGCTGCGTCCTGCAATCCAGCCGATCAAATTGTTACGGTTCGCCGGCGTGAACGGCAGAATCTCCACGAACTCGACGGCCGTTTCTCCCGGAAGTTTCATCAGCACAAAGTTCGGCTCCATCGGCTGCGTCCTTTGCTGACCGACTCGTCCATCCCGACTTCTGAAGCCACCGTCCAGAGATCCTCGCGGTTATAAAACACCTGCGGATCCGTCATGTGATAGAGACCGTATACAGACGCCTGCAGCCTGAGCAATAACTCGGGATAGCGCATATGTTTACGCAGCGATCCCGCGGCATCGCCGCCGCATCCTTGAACAAACCCGGAAAAATCTGGCGGTACGCCATGATGATCGGATCCTGCGGATCGAACACATAAAACGTCGTGGTGCCATCGTAGGCGTCGATCACCACCTTGACGCTGTTCCGCATGTAGTTGACGAGCGCATTGCCGACTGCATAGTGGCGCGAGTAGGGATAGCTGTCTGAGGTCGTAAACGCATCCATGATCCACGACAGCCGCCCGTCGTTACCGACGACGATGTATGGATCCAAATCGAAAGTGAGAAATGGCGCGAGTGCCGCCACGCGATCGCGCATGTTGCGACGCATCAGCAGCCGGCTCTCCGGGTTCACATCATCACTGAATGGCAGCTTTGTCAGATCTCCCCGATCGAAAGCGATGAGGATGCGCCGAAGAAACCGCCGAGAACGATTCCGCCGTTGCCCTCATAAGACGTCAGACTGTTGCTCTGGCCCTGCGGGTAGTTAAATTCCTGTTGTCGCGTCTTCACGTAGACATCGGTGTTGGTGAGCTCGCCGAAATAGATCTCGGGCCGCGTTACGTCAATGCTCGTTCACTGTGCTCTGCACCGGCATGTTGCTCAGAATCAGTGTTGGCAATCCTTCCGGAGTGAACCCGTTCACAGGATTCATGGTGATGCCATAGCCATGCGTGTAGATCAGTTTCTCGTTGATCCAGTTTCGGCTGCTCTCCGGAAGCTTATCGACGTTCAGTTCGCGCGCAGCGAGCATCACCTGGCGCATTGTGCCGTTGATTTTATAGCGATCGATATCGATATCCGGAAAGTCGTAATAGGTTCGAATTTCCTGAATCTGGCGCAGCGTGTCCTGCAATGCGCGCCAGTCCCACAGCCGGATGTTTTGCAGTGTCGCCTGATTGTTCGCTGGATCGGCCGCCTCGACGGTCGTCTCGGCGGGAAATTCGCGCTGCGCCAGGCGGTCCAATCCGTAGGCCTGCCGAGTCATGTTCGATGTTGTAGGCGATGTAAGGTCGCTCGCGAACCAATTCGTTCGGCTTCACGATAAAGCTGCTGACGTACCAGGCAAATATTTGAACGACGAGATAGCAGGCCGCGGCTGGAGCGACCGCGGCCATCAGCCAGCGCACGCGCGGCACCTGACGACATTGATCATTGCGATGCCGGCACCCAGAATCAGCGCGGCACAAACCACAAGCATGCCCGGGAGCGTGACATGCGCATCCGCGTAGGTCACCCCGCTAAAAATCGTGTGCTCTTCGAACAACGTCTCGAACCGCCCGATATACACGCGCATCGCGAGAATCAACAAGAAGAAAGCCAAACGCAATGGAGAACCCGCGCCACGGCAGTGAAATATATCCGCCCCGGCGTCCCGAGAAGATTCGAGTGCTGCCGGTAACAAAGACGAAAAAAAACGCGATGACGCAGGCGACCACCGCCAGGGTCAGCAGCCAATCCGTGATGAACTGCCATGCGGGCAGACGTGAATAGATAGAAGCTGATCGATTTGCCGAAGATCGGATCCACAGCGCCGCCCGTGGCCGCGCGGGTCATACCAATAGAGGGCGAAAGTCGGCCACGCCCCCATCATGCTGGCACCGGTGACGACACCAATAAACAGGGAGACGAACGCAGGGCGATGAGACGCAGGATGCGCTCGACCGGCAATTTCACCGGCTGCCTCGCGATGTAGATGATCCCACCGCTCAGCAAATCAGGTTGGTATGCCCGCCGCAGAACCAGAAACCATCCATACAGAATGACAAATGTGGACGCGCTAACGATGCCGCGAAAACCGCCCACCGAATGCTCAGTGTTTTTCGGAACACATCTCCGTACCCGAGCGACCCGAACCAAAGAGCATCGACGTAATATCCGAGGGCGGTGCGGCCACTGAAGATGAAAAGGAATACGAGGGCAACGAGTAGAAAGAACCGGCGGCGGCGAGGTGGACGTCCCTGCAACTCCATGAATTCAGGCATACCTTAACACCGCTTTCGCCAGCGCTTCTGTCTGGGATTTCAAGTAGAAGGCAATTGTATCGTGGAACGTTCCACGTGGAACATTATGAAGTGGATATTGTACGTACAATAATGCACATAATTAACCGATAACCGCAAGAATTGATTAGTTTTACGCACTCTGGTCCCGTCGACTTCGAGCCTTGCCGTCCCCAGTGTTTATTTCTTTTCCAGTGCGGCGGCTTTGTCTTCGGCGCGCTTGGCGTCTTGTTCACGGTGGAGACCGTGTTCGGCTCGCGCCAGAAGGCGGAAAGCGGCGGCGTCGTTGGGATCGGATTTGGTAAGGGTTTCGAGATCGGGTAAGGCGGCTGCAAATTCGCCTTTCATGATTTGAGCTTCAGCGAGGCCCAAGCGTCCTTCCCTGTTGTCGGAATCCACTAATAAGGCCGCTTCGAACTGGTCTTCAGCATTATGAGCGTCCTTCAACTGGATATAAACGCGGCCCAACAGCAGACGTGCGTTGGTTTGGCCAGGCGACAGCTTGAGGCTGGTTTCGAGCGCATCGCGCGCGCCAGCATAATCACCAGACTTTTCGAGAGCTTCTCCGGCTTCGAAGGCGGCGGTCGAATCGTCGCTACGCAACTGGAGAGCATGCTTCAGGTGGGCGGCAGCTTTTGGATATTCCTGTGCGGCCAGTTCAAGTTCCCCCAACTGACGAAGAGCAGTGGACGAATCCGGATCGAGCTGCACAGCCTTCTCTAGGTACTGGCGAGATTCTGCGGTGCGCCCGTCGTCCGACGCGAGCATGGAATTGTGCAAAAGGTTCTGTACTTCGACCTTGTCTTTGGGATCTGGAAGGTTCGCCGTTGACTGGGTACCGGCTGGTGCAGGTGGGAGTTTCGACTTCCATTTGGCCATCTCAGCTTGCAGATCGGCTTGCGTGGCCGGAGCGTTCGCGCTCTGCGGGGAGTAGAGATTCTTTAACTCTTTCGGATCGGCTTGCAGGTCGTAGAGCTCTGGCCGCGGGGCATCGATTAATTTGGCGTGGGCATCGCGGACGGCGCGGATTGGAGCCCATCCCCAGCGGAGAGGGTAATCGGTTTCGCCGAAAAGGGAGCGGGCCGGCTGATTTTCAGCATTGATAAGAGGAACGAGTGAATCGCCATTCAGTTCCGGCGGAGCTGGCGTGCCGGTCATGGACAGAACGGTTGGAAGAATATCGGTGGTGCGGACGAGGGAGTCGACGACAGCGCCGTGATGGGCTGTGCCCGGAGACTTGATGATGAGCGGGATGTGGAGGGTTGAGTCGTAGAGAAAAAGTCCGTGAGTGTCTTCTCCATGCTCGCCGAGCCCTTCGCCATGGTCGCCGGAAACAATGATGATGGCGTTCTGATAGGCGCCCGATTTCTTAAGGGTGGCGATGAATTGCGCGAGGGCGGAGTCTGCGTAGGCAATTTCTCCATCGTAAAGGTGTTGCGCGTACTTCTCGGAGAAGGGCGGTGGCGGCTCGTAAGGATCATGGGGATCGAAGAGGTGGACCCATACGAAACGTGGACCGGTCGGATGCTGTCCGAGCCAGGTTTGGGCGTGCTCGACGACGGTCGCGGCACGACGCTCGACGCGGCCCCAACGCTCCTTGGTGTCGGGCTTGGCCGGGAAGTTGTCGTAGAAGTCGAAGCCGCGATCCAGACCAGGAGCGAGGGAACTAGAGTCCAGAATGACCGCTCCAATGAAGGCCGCAGTTTGATATCCCTGCTTCTTGAGAAGTTCGGCCCACGTGACATGTTGGGGCGCGAGAGGAACCCCGAAGTCAGTGACCCCGTGTACGCTCGGCAAGAGGCCGGTCAGGATGCTGGTGTGCGAGGTATTGGTGATGGGGCTGTGGGTGAAGGCTTGAGAGAAGCGGACGCCGTCCGTGGCAAGTGCGTCAAGCGTCGGCGTCTCAACTTGTTTGTAGCCATAACAGCCAACGTGGTCGGCTCGAAGGGTGTCGATGGTGATGAGGAATACGTCGGGCTTCGCGGGGGGAGTTGAGGGCGAAGATTGCGCCCCACTTGGCATTGCGGCAGCAATTAGGAGAGGAAGGGCCAGGAAAGCGGTGAACGGTTTCATCAGGGGTCAGCGTATCACAAGGGATATGGTTTTTAATTCACCACAGAGACACAGAGTCACAGAGAAAGACCACAAGCAGGTTTCAAGGTTCTAAGGTTTCAATGTTTCACGGTTCACTATACAGGCACCAAGACACCCAAACCTCTTCTCTGACTCTGTGCCTCCGCGGTGAAATGGACGTCGCGCTTCGGTACGCGGTATGCGATAAACTGGGCTTATTCATGCCAAGGTCTTGCTTTATAGGGGCATTCTTCGCATCGCCATGGATTGTGGGGCGGCGTGGCGCGCTTCTAATTGTTCTCGTTATTGCGGTCGGGGCATTGCCTCTGTTCTCGCAAGCTCCCTCGCAACCCGGGTCCTCTCCCTCGTTGCTGGCATTGCCGTCGAGTGGTGGTAGCGGGTCTTCGCCCCGCTTTGACGGGGCGGAGCCCCGTCGCCACATTCTAGCTTCTTCGCAGCCCAGCTCTTCTTCCTCGCAAGCGGCTGACAAGGCGGGTGTAGGTGCGAAGGCGAATGTGAATGTGGTGCTGATCACGATTGATACGCTGCGCTCGGATCATGTCGGTTGTTTCGGTTACAAGCAGATCAAGACGCCGAACATCGACGGATTGGCGGCGGATGGAACGCGTTTCGAGCGGGCATTTGCCGTCGTTCCAGTGACACTGCCCTCGCATAGCGCGATTCTGACGGGAACGTATCCCATGCGCAGCGGGATGCACGACTTCAGCGCCAACAAGTTAAGTCCGACGCAGCCGACGATGGCATCAGTGTTGAAGCAGGCGGGATACGCAACGGGAGCAGTGATTGGGGCGGCGGTGCTGGATGGTAAGTTCGGACTCAACCAGGGGTTCGATTTTTATTACGATCACTTCGATTTCAGCCGCCTGAATGAGTCGAACCTGGACGAGATGGAACGCCCCGGAAATGTTGTGGCCGATCAAGCGCTCGATTGGCTGGGGAAGAATTCACAGAAGAAATTCTTCCTGTGGATGCATTTGTACGATCCCCACGCTCCCTATAACCCTCCTGAGCCGTACCGGACGGAATACGCAAGCCGTCCTTACGACGGAGAAATTGCTTTTGCCGATGCGCAGGTGGGGCGACTGCTGCGGTATTTGAAAGAGAAAGGCCTTTATCAGAACACCGTCATCGTCCTTACGGGAGACCATGGCGAAAGTTTAGGGGAGCACGGCGAGAAGACCCACGGCTTTTTTGTATACAACGCGACCATGCACGTGCCGCTGATCATACGGGTGCCTGGAGGCTCGGCGGGACGGGCGGTTTCGGATCCGGTTTCTCTGGTGGACCTGATGCCGACCGTTTTAGGCGCAACCGGAATAGATGTTCCGTCAGAAGTGCAGGGAAAGAGCTTGCTGGCGCGGGTTCGAGGTGGCGATAACCAACCGGCCGAACGGGACCGCAGCATTTACGGCGAGACATTCCTGCCGAGGATCCACTTCAATTGGAGTGAGCTTCGAGGAGCGGAAAATGCGAAGTATCACTTTATTGATGCGCCGCGACCGGAGCTTTACGATCTCGCGAAAGATCCAGGAGAGCTGAACAATCTGCTCGGCGAGAAGAAAGCGGTGGCGGACGAGATGCGCGCACAGTTGGTCGCGATGATTCGCGACTATAGCGCAGGCAAGGAACTAGCAGAGAAGACGGGGCTCGATCCGGCACTCATGGAACGATTGAAATCTCTAGGGTATGCAGCATTTTCGGGCGGAAGCGATCCCACGATCAGCAGCCGAGACTTACCGGATCCGAAAGATCGAATTGCGACGTATGAATTATTTTCTGATGCGATGTCTGCAAGCCAGCACGGCCACTACGACGAATCGATCGAAAAGTTGAAGACCGTGATCAAGGGGGATCCGAACCTGATTCCAGCACATTACCTGCAGGGGCTGAATTATTACCGTTCGAAGATGTACACAGAGGCCACTGCGGAGTTGCAGAAGACGGTGGAATTGAGCCCCGACTACTCGCTGGCGTTCTTCAATCTCGGAATGGCACAAGCGCATGCTGGGGAATACGATCTTGCAATTGCCAACTTACAGAGGGCGTTGCAGTTGGATGGAACGAATTTTGAGGCGGCCTTCAATCTGGGAGTGGCATTTATACAGAAGAGAGATCTGGCGCAGGCCGAGGAAGCCTTTCGGAAATCGGTGACTGTCTATTCGGACTTTGCGCGGGGACGCCGCGCTCTCGGAGAAACGCTGCTTTACGAGGGCAAGGTTGACGAAGCGCTGGCGGAGTTGCGGCAGGCAGCTGAACTTGCTCCGGATGAGCCGGCGATGCATGAATCGCTGGCAAAGGCGCTGGATGCGAAGGGAATGACGGCGGAGGCGGCGTCGGAGAGACAACGGGCCCAGAAGCAGGGGCCGCAGTGAAGGGGGTAGGGGCCTTTCGACCCGATTATCGCCCCCTTCAGGAGCAATAATCTGCGCTCAAGGTGACAGGAGGATAATTTCTCGGGTTGCACTGTTTGCTCGGGTTGCGCCATTGGTTCTGGTTGTTCTGGCGATAACGGCGGTGACGGCGGCTTTTGGCCAAGGAACTCAAGGGTCGCAGAAACGTAATGGCGAAACACGAATTCATAAGCCCAGCGTAGTGCTGATCACGATCGACACTTTGCGCGCGGATCACGTTGGGTGTTACGGCGCGAAGGGTGTGAAGACACCAGAGTTGGATGGGCTCGCACGTGATGGCATCGTATTCGAGCGCGCGATTTCGCAAGTCCCACTGACCTGGCCGTCACATGCAGTGATCCTGACCGGGACCTACCCTTTTCAAAACGGGGTGCAGGATTTCACCGGAGAGCCGCTGGGTAAGCAGTTTCGTTCGGTGGCACAAGCCTTTCAGAGCGCGGGATACGCGACAGGAGCGGTAGTCAGCGCGTTCGTGCTCGACCGGAGTTGGGGACTGGCGCGAGGCTTCGAGTTTTACGACGATGCCTTTTCAGCGAAGACGTTTGAAGAGAAAGAAACCGGTCTGGTGGACCGGCGCGCAGGCGAGAGCGTGGCGCATGCGATCGGATGGTTGAAGAAGACGCAGCGGCGTCCTTTTTTTTTGTGGCTGCATCTTTATGATCCACACAGCCCCTACGATCCACCCGAGCCCTACCACACGGAGTACAAGGGACACCTTTACGACGGCGAGATCGCGTATGCGGATCACGAACTGGGCAGCCTGATCTCGTGGTTGAAACAAAATCACCTTTATGACTCATCATTGATTGTGATGCTCAGCGATCACGGGGAATCTCTTGGCGAGCACGGAGAGGATGAGCACGGATTTTTCGTTTATAACTCGACCGTGCATGTGCCGTTGATCGTTAAGCCGCCTGCTGGAAGCGGCATTCCGGACGGAAGGAAAGCGGAGCCGGTGGAGACCGCGTCAGTTGCTCCGACGCTGTTGCAACTGGCTGGCGTGAAGGACTCGATCCAGCAACAGTTTCAAGCTCCATCTTTGTTCAGCAATCAGCAGGAAGGGAAGAGTCCTGCCTATAGTGAGACTTTCTATCCATTCAGCTCGTTTGGATGGAGCCCTCTGCACGCGATGGAGAGCGAGCGCTTTCACTTTATCGAGGCTCCGAAGCCGGAGCTGTACGATCTGGCAAGCGATCCCGGCGAGACTCGGAATATTGCTGCAGAGCAGCCGGCTACGTCGGCCGTGCTGCGGGAAAAACTGCAGTCAGTGCTTGCGCGCCATCCTTTTACGCGGGAGGCAACCGCTACCGAAAACCTAGATCCCGCAGCGCAGGATAAATTGCGAGCGCTTGGCTATTTTGGATTTCATGCTGCGGTTTCACCGGAGGCGCTGAAGAAGGGGCTTGCCGATCCCAAAGACAAACTGTGGGAATTCAACGCGATCTTGAAAGCTGAGGATGCTTTCCAGTTGAAGCGTGATGATGAGGCGGAGGCACTGCTGCGAAGTGTCGAGGAAAAGGACGCGCAAATTTATATCATTCCATTCTTGCTAGGCGAATCGGACCTCAGGCGTGAGAACTGGGAAAAGGCGGCTGGGGAACTGGAACGGTGCCTGGTTTTAAATCCCAATTTTGACAACGCAATGACGGCGCTGGCACGGGCACTGGCGAAGCTAGGCCAGAGTGACGAAGCAAGAAGTTGGCTGGACAAGGCTTTGCAGAGCAACCCGCAGAACTACCGAGCGTGGTATCAAAAGGGTTTGCTGGACCAGGGGAATGTGCCGGCGGCCCAAACTGCATACGAGAAAGCTGTGAGCATCCAGCCCAACTTTTCGGCGGGACAGCGGGAGCTTGGAATGCTGTTGTTCGCGCAGAAAAATTATGCGGCGGGGGCGCCCCATCTAGAGAAAGCGATCAACTTGGGACTGGAGGATGCGCGCCTGCATAATTTCTTAGGGATTTGTTACAACCATACGAACCGGCCAGCAAAAGCGGTGCGAGAGTTTGAGCATGCCATTAAGCTCGATCCGAAACTGGCCGAAGCCCATCTCAATCTTGCCTTCGCGAAGCAGTTATTGCACGAGACGAAAGCGGCGATGGTGGAATACCAGACGGCATGCAAGCTGGATGCGCACTTTTGCGCGTACGTCCCAGGTCAACATTAACCCCCGATCGATCATCAGCCCTGACTTTTCAATTCATCGTTCCGATTATGGCTTAGCGGCTGCGGGTTTGGCGGCGCGAAGACGCTGGGCTTCGGCGCGTTCGCGAGTGGCGTCGGCTTCGCGTCCCAGCTGGGTATATGCGTCGGCGAGAAACGCGTGGGGCTCGGGCGACGCAGGCTGAAGTTCAGCGGCTGTGGTGAGTGGTGCCAGCGAATCCTGGGGGTTTCCGGAGAGAGTGAGTGCGCGGCCGAGGAGCAGGTGAGCCGCGTAATGCTTGGGCCGGAGTTCGATCACCTGGCGGTATTCGCGGATGGCGTCGGGCAGGCGATCGGAACGGGCATACGCCGTTGCGAGGGTGAAACGCGGCTCGGGCCAGCGCGGGGAACGGGCAATGCTGGTTTCGAGTTCCGCAATTGCACCCGGCAGCTCTCCGGTCTGGAAGAGAGCGGTGCCCAGTTGGTAGCGCGGGATGATCAAATCAGGGCGCATCTCGACGGCTTCACGCAGAATGGGCACTGCCTTGTCGTAGTTGCCAAGAAGGGTATAAGCGGTGCCGAGCTGGAGGTAGGCGATGGGGAGGCCGGGCTCCTTGACGATGACTTGTTGAAGGAGAGGGACTGCGTCCTGATAGTGAAGACCTTCTGCGAGCATCTCTGCGCGATGCATCAGATTGACGACGTCGATTCTGTCCTTCGGGTCGGCGAGCGTCTCCTTTACGCCGGGCATGGGCGCTGATGTCGTGTCGGATGCGACGTAGCCGAGCGCGGCCAGCTTTTCCTGGAGTTCCGGGTCGGTGACCACTTTGGGAGCCTCCTTGGAAGTTGCAGTCTGCTGGCGGAAGGCAGTCAGTTGCGACGACAACGTGTTCGTGACGGCCGATGAGGAACTGGCGAGATTGTGTTCGGCTTTCGGATCGGACGTTTGATCATAGAGTTCCGGATGAGGAGCTTCGACGAACAAGTACTTGCCAGTGCGAAGCGAGTGCAGGGAGCTCCAACCGAAGGTGCGATGTGGATAGTCGCTCTCGGAGTATGCGGGGCGATCGGGCGCGGGGCGGGTGTCGGCAGGTGTCACGATCTTTGAACTGTCATCAGGTCCGGCGACCGTTGCTGGGGAACGCGTGCTAGAAGCCGATAGTGAGCCGCTGCTGGCAGTTATTAGCGAGAGCAAAGACTCTCCTTGCACCGCCGAAGGAACTGGGATTCCGGCAGTCTCAAGGATCGTGGGGAGTACATCAACGAGACGGGCACGGGATTCGATGCGTTTGCCTGCGGAGCGCCCAGCAGGAAGTTTGAAGAGGAGCGGTACGTGGATGGTTTCGTCGTAGAGGAAAATTCCGTGGGTCAGTTCGCCGTGATCGCCTAAGGCCTCGCCATGATCGGACATGACGGCGATCAGGCTGCCTTGGTAGAGTCCGCGAATGCGCAGTTGAGAAAGCAATTTGCCCACAGCGAAATCGGTGTAAGCGATCTCTCCGTCGTAAGGGGCGGAAGCGTAGCGCGTCTTATACGGCTCCGGGGGATCGTAGGGATCGTGCGGATCGTAGAGATGGATCCAGAGAAAGAACGGCGCCTTGGGATGCAGGGTTAGCCAAGCGAGGGCGTGGGAGACAACTTCGGTCCCACGTCGCTCGATGGATTGATAGCGATCTTCGCCGGGCCGGCGGCGGTGGAAGCCGGAATCGTAGGTGTCGAATCCTCGCTCGAATCCGGGAGCGGAGCGGGCTTGAGGATCGAGGATGAGCGAGCCGACGAAGGCTGCTGTGTGATATCCACGCGCGCGAAGGATGTCGGGAGCGTAGGGAAGTTCCGGTGCGAGTGCTACGCCGAAGTCGTTCACCTGGTTGAACTGAGGATAGGTGCCAGTCAGAATTACGGCATGCGAGGCTGTCGTGAGCGGTACCTGCGAGTAGGCGTGAGTGAAGGCTACTGACTGACGGGCCAGCGCATCCAGGTTGGGAGTGAGACCACGAGCGGAACCCAGGAAGCCCATGCGGTCGGCGCGGGCGGTGTCAATTGTGATGAGGATGACGTTGGGACTCGTGCTCGTGGGAATAGCTTTGCCGTGAGCCGGTCGGATGGCCGGAGTCTGGGCGGCAGTGGCGGCGCTGGCTACCAGCAGCAGAACACAAAGCAGCGCGCGCAGGAAAAGCATCGGTAAAAGAAGTTTATCATCGCGAATTCGCACGCGACACAGATGCTCGAGGCTACTTCTTCGCAGCGTCTGCCGAAGTCTGCAGGCGAGTTAACAGATCCCGCGCTTTGGGCGAGAATGGGGAGTCGGGGAAAGCTTTGAGATAGGTTTGGAGTTGCACAACGGCGTCGTCGTTGCGTCTCTGTTGCAGGTACAAATTAACCAGTTGCAGGTAGGCTTGCGCCATTTTGGGGTCGAGTTGTAGAGCGCTCTGGAGGCTCTTTTCGGCGAGTTCCGGACGGTTGGTGAGCGAATAGAGCCTGCCTTGCAGGAATTTTCCGAATGCAGAGTCGGGAAGCCGTTGCAATCCTTCGTCAATTTCATGCTCAGCGTCAGGGTAGCGTTTGGTGGTTAGCAGGACGTTGGCAAGATTGAAGTGGGCTTGGGCATCGTTTTTGTTTGCTTGAATGGCAGCTTCAAACTCGGATTGCGCCTGAGTAAAATCTTGGCGAGCGAGATACGTCGACCCGAGATTGTTGTGCGCCGGGTAGAATTCGGGCGAGTACGAAAGTGCCTTCTCGTAATGCATGATGGCTTCATCGGTTTTGCCCTTGTGCTCTGCCTCCACTCCCTTTTCAAATTCCTTAACAGTCTTCTTGGGGAACTGCCGGTAGTAATCGGCGGGATCTACGAGGTAAGGATTGCTGCCTGCCACTCGGCCAGTGAGGGGATCCTTCTTGTCTTTTTTCTTGGGGACGAGCGTGATCATCACCATGTTGGTGGGGGAGAAATCCGGGTTCAAGTCGGATATCTCGTTTACCGGCTCGTATTCATCGTCATTGATGGTGACTCGGTACTCATTGGCGAGGAGATTATAGAAACCAAACCGGCCTTCATCATCGCAATAGGAACTGGCAATCGGAGCGCCGCGCATTTCAAGAGAGATAAGAACCGGGTGGGGAGGGAAGTCTCCCTTCATGACGTGAATGATGCCGATAATTTTCCCGACTTGATTTTGCTGGGCAGAAACCTGGCCGGCGACAAGAAGGGAAATCAGTAACGCAGACAACCACAGAGTTCGGGAAAGTCTTTCCACGGCCCAACCCCACGTTGCTACAAGAGTACCACCACAAAAGGAAAAGGGCTTGTTCCCGAGAACTGGGAACAAGCCCTTGAAGAAATGCAGGTTGGCTAGAAGTTAAACTTCACGCCGAACTGCAATTCGCGAGGATTCAAAGTACCCGCCGCCTGACCGAAGTTAGCGGAGGTGTACTTGTTGTGCGCTCCGCCGCCGGCGGTTGCCAGAATGAAGTTGGTGCGGTTGAACACGTTGAATGCATTGGCGTCGAACTTCATGCTTAGACGTTCGGTGATCTTGAACGTCTTGGAGAGGGTCATGTCAGCAAACCAGGCGCCGGGCCCAACGAAGTTGTTGCGGCCCAGATTGCCCGTGCAGCCCAAGCAAGGCGCCGAGAAAGTGACACCCGGAGAAGCATAGGTGAAGCTCTTGACTCCGTTTCCGCTTACGTTGACTCGTTCTGCCCCAACCGTTGGCCCAGCTGTCATGGCTTACGCCGCTTGACGCTGGATGCCGTGGAGTTCGGCCGGTCGTTGGTTCCACCGTCTAGGTTGAAGTCGCCGCCAATGTTGACGCAATTGTTCGGAATATCAGCAAGAACACAAGCTGTCGGGCCTCCCGGATTGCCAATGGTTCCCATTTCAATCAGGTTAGGAGTTGACCCGAGGTGTACGGTTGCCAGTGCGCACCACTCTGGAACGACCAGATGCCGTTCAGACTCCATCCGCCAGCGATCGCGCCGCTGCGCCCTTCAAATTCTGTCGAGGCAACTGCCAGACGTAGTTGACGACCAGTCGATGCCGAATGTCATAGATCGAGTTCCCTCGATCCAGACCTCGCATTATGATTGCCGTGAAGCCCTCGCCGCCAGCCGCGCCGTTGGCGGTGGTGGCGCCGCCGTGCCAAGTCGAACCGTTGTCGATCGAGTGGCGGTAGGTGTAATCGACGTTGTACACCCCTCCCTCGACTCATCTGCTGTTTCAATGATCCCTGGAGCGAACTGTAGTTGGAGTTCACCTAATTCTCCCATGTACGCAGTTTGAGATACTTTCCGTTGAGACGACCATAATTCTGTTCACCGCCAACTCCATACAACGTCCTACCGAATTATCGACCGTGGTGGTTCCGAAAGGCAACGGGATCCCGGCTGGCGGTTGATGTCTTCAGCGCGGAACAACTTGTGACCCGCGGTGCCGACATACTTCATGTCAATAACCGTCTTGGGCAAGATCTCACGTTGAATGTCCAAGTAGAAGTTGTAGACGTAAGGATCTCGGACGCCCTGCGGCAACACGATTCCGGTCAAGTTCGCCAGATTGGATTCGTCGGATCCCAGCCGTTGATGTTGCCTCGATTTTGGGCTTGTGGGCAAGGCCCCTGGTTTCCGGGGTTGGTGCCGCAGCCGTGGAGGTCACGGGCACGTTGGTCACCTGTTGGCAAGTGATGTGGCGCAGGTGGACGGCCCATACACTATGTCCGCTCCCGGTATTCCGACGCCACCGATCGCTTCGTCAAAGGAGTAGTAGGGGAGGTTCCAGCGCGAGTTCGAGAGCGGATTGTGAAGCGTGCCCTCGTAGGCTACACCGAAACCGCCGCGCAGCGAAGTCTTGCCGTCGCCAAACACATCCCAGGCAAACCCAACCCGCGGTCCGAAGTTGTTGTGGTCCCCAGCGCCGAGTAGCCGAGGGTGCGAAACCGCCCGGCCCGCAACCCACCAATGGCGAGATCGGTGCCCAAGAGCCCCTGGCGCATTGCATCCCGGATTTTTCGCCCAAGCGTTCGCGTTATAGATTCTTGCGGCGGCCCGTGCTGGGCCAAAGATAACCGGTTGGCCGTGCTCGGACCCAGGATGAACGTTGTCGCAACATTCGCTTCTTCGTGGTGGCGCTGGAAGAGGTCATAGCGAATCCGAGGTTCAGGGTTAGGCGCTTGGTAACCTTCCAGTCGTCCTGGAAATATGCGCCGAATTCGATGTTGCGGAAGTGGCGCATGTTGTCGCTGAGGACCGCAGTCGGATTCGGGTTATAGGACGACACTGGGCATGGCGCCTTGCAGATTCCGGGATCAACGCCATTCGCTTGAAGGTAAGGTGCGTCCGCCGCGAAGCCACCTGGTCATAGAAGTAATAGGAGGGACGCCCGACGTTGAATTCGCTGTTTTCGATGTTGCGCCGGATGTCCACACCCACCTTCATGTTGTGGTTTCCGTGGCCGATCGAGACCATGTCAGAGTAGGTGTAAATATTGTCCTTGAAGCTCTGCGGGTAGCCGTTGTAGGAACCGAAACCAGCAGTTCCGTCGGCGAAACCAACTGCCGGAACGCCACCGTGGTTGACGGTGATCAAGGTGTTGTTGTCCGTGTAACCAGCCCGGAACTCGTTCAAAATCGTTGGGCTGAACGTGTGAACGCAGCTCAACGAACCTTGCGGGAACAATCCTCGAAGAGGATTGCTGAAACCGCGAGTGCAAGCCGCGTTGCAGGGACCAAACGAATCCGTGTTACGATCATAGTTGTACTGGATGTAGAAGCGGTTGTTGCTGTTCCAGTTGTAGTCCAACCGGAGCGAGGCTTCGTTGCCATTGAACAGGTTGCCCAACGTCTGCGTCTGCGAACCGAAGGTGGCGACGCTGCTCTCCTGAATGGATGTGGTCCCACGGCCGCCAAGGAGGGTCCCGTTTTGTTGTGCAGGGATGTTCGTGCAACCATCGGCCGCCATTTGAGCTGATCCGCGGCGGTCACGCCAAAAATATTGGCCAGCTTCTGAGTCGCAAGCGGCGTGAGCGGCATGTCGGACCCGTCCAGTTTGGACAAAGATGGCGTGTAGTCATTAGTCGGGCAGTGTTGGCCTAGTTCAGGGCGAGATTGGTGACGTAAGCGTCTGACGTCAGCCCGGCTTGACCGGGGTTGGCTGGAGCGAAGTCGCTATAAAGAGTCGCTGCCACTGAATTTAGCCCAGCGTTGGCGCCGATGACGGCTTTTCGCCAGTCGGCTGTTTCCTGCAGAATCCTGCGGGGTGCCTTGGGTCCTGAATCGGTCTCCCTGCAGCCAAGAAGAAGAACAATTTGTCTTTGACGATCGGGCCGCCAACCGTCAAGCCGAACTGATTGAAATGCAGGGGCGATTGCGGGTTTCCGGCCTGATTGACGAAAAACTCCTTGGCATCGAAGCGTTGTTGCGGATGTACTCCCATCCGCTGCCGTGCCAGGCGTTGGTGCCGGACTTGGTGACCAGGTTCACCGTGCTGCCGGCGCTGTTTCCGTACTGGGCCGACATGTTTAACGGCAACTGCTGGAACTCTTCGACGGAATCCTGGATCGGTCATTTACTCGCCGCCGCTCAATCCTTGTTCGACACGCCGTTGATGAGAAAGCCGTTGAAATCTTCGCGCACGCCATTGACGACCGTCCTGTGGCCGCTTTCGAAGTCAACACCGTTCACGTTCACGGCGCCCGTGCTCAACTGCATGAGATCGAAAACGTTGCGACCGTTGAACGGCAGATTGTTGATCTGCGTCGAGCTGACGGTGGTCGCCAGTTTCGATCTTCCGTGTTGACGGCAGAAGCTGCGCCAGTAACCTCGATCACTTCGGACGCCTTGCCGATCGTTAGCTTCCCGTCGATATGTGCGATGGTGCCGGCGTTCGCCGTCACGCCGTTGTCGGTGAAGGTCTTGAATCCAGATGCCTCAACCGTGAGCTTGTACTGACCGGGCGGAATCTCTTTTACCGTGTAGTTGCCGCTGGCATTGGTGGTCGCGGAAAGGTTCAAGTCGGTCGCTGTGCTGGTGACCGTTACCTTGGCGTTCGCGATGGCGGCACCGGTCTGATCGGTGACGGTACCAGAGAACTGACCATTCTGGACCTGTGCGAATGCGCTGACCGTGAGAGCCAGCACGGCAAATACAACGAGGCAAAACTGCAGTCTTCTCATCTACCTACCCCCTAGAACTGATTGCGAATTTTTTGTTGTACGTGTCGCACTGTCTCCTTTCGCACCTTGATTACTCTGAACCGGGAAGCTTCATGTCAACTTGAGACTTAGGCACGTGAAATCCTCAACAGCGTCCAAACGGATGTGCAAAATCCATGATCCTCGGAGTTCTGTCCGATCTGTCTTGCTGAAACTATTTACCGAAACCGTATGATGACCGAAGACACCCCCATGCTTACACTTTCGCTAAAGAGGACAGCTAATGCTTTTGAGGTAGCGCTGGCACTTGGGGGGCACAAACAAATCGGCCAATGATTTTCAGTTACTTACACCACGATTTTCTTGTTTTGTTCTATGACTTACAGAAGAAAAGACAGGCTATCTAATCATACCAGAATCGTAGATTATGATCTTGGTTCCGAGAACTCACCGAAGGAAGGGCATCAAAGTTTGAATCGTCGAGAGCGAGGGGGGGGCTTTCGCGACTTCGGTCGACTTCCGGGTGGTCCTCTGACGATTCCGCGTCCTTCCTGAACAACAATTTCCTGATCCGCTGCCTCCGGGACCGGTTTTTTCTACCTGCCCGCTCGGCCAGCGGACGACGATCGAATCGACTCTCGTCGCCGCCCTAGTCCGAAATGAACCCGCGGATCGCTCGAACTCTCAAAGCTGCTTCCCGCGCGTACTTCCGCGTATCTCGGCTCCCGGCTGTGACCTCGATCTTGGCTCCGATCCGTCGCGACTTGATTTGCTGCCCGATGGTCTTGATCGGAGCCAATGACCGGGCGCCGCAACTTCGTTACGAAGCAGTACTGGCGAGCCGTCCAGGTTGGTGAAGAGCAAGTCCTGCCGTCCGCGATTCCAGAAGGCAGCAGTTAAAACCGCGCGGCCGACGTATCTCTTGCGAGGGCGCTGCCCGTCTTCTGTCCGACCTCTTCGAATTTTCCCGTTGTCTTTAAAGGTTGTGAAAAAGAAATGGGCGCTCCGCGTAACCGACTCCAAACGACTGTCCTTCAACTTGGGGATCACGTGACCATTGGCGATGAAGATTCGAGCCAGCCATCGTTGTCATAGTCGAGAAACTTCACGCCGAATCCTAGATAAGGATTGCTGATTGTTCCGATTCCTGCAGGACCCGCGACATCGGTGAACTCGCCATTGTGATCGTTGTGGTAGAGGTTGTTGGCGTCGTCGGAGAAATTGGTCTTGACGATGTCGGGCCAGCCGTCGCGATCGTAGTCGGCCGAGTCGATGCCCATGCCAGCCTGCTCGTGGCCATCGCCACTGTAAGCGACGCCAGCTTCGACGCCGACTTCGGTGAATCCACCTTTGCAGTTGTTGTGATAGAGCAGGCTCGGGGAAGAATCGTTGGCGACGTAGAGATCGAGGCAGCCATCTTTGTCGTAGTCGAGCCACAACACGCCGAGGCCGTAGTAGCTCGTCGGGATCGATGCCGAGCTTTTCAGTGACGTCGGTGAAGGTGCCGTCTCCATTGTTGTGGTAGAGGCGATCGCGCGCGCCCTTTAAGCCCGCGGGGACCGCAATTCACGGGAATGCCGCGATACTGACAGAAAGGGCCGACTGCCGAAAGGCGGGAGGTTGTTCATGTCGATGTCGACGTAGTTGGCGATGTAGAGGTCGAGATTGCCGTCGTTGTCGTAGTCGCCGAAAGCGGCGCTGGTGCCCCAGCGACCGGCGTTGGCGACGCCAGCTTTGGCGGTGACGTCCGTGAAAGTGCCATCGTGATTGTTGTGGTAGAGCGCGGAATGATCGAAGCCAGTGATGTAGACGTCTTCCCATCCGTCGTTGTCGTAGTCGCCGATGGCGACGCCGTATCCCCAGCCGCAGAAATTCAGACCTGACTTGGCAGACACGTCGGTGAAGGTGCCGTCGTGATTGTTGTGGTAAAGGCTCGGCGGATGGCATTTGCCGGCTTTGTAATCTTCGATGGTCGAACCATCGATCAGAAGGATGTCCATCCATCCGTCGTTGTCGTAGTCGAAGGCGGCGGCGCCTCCGCATTGGGTTTCGACGATGTAGAGTTTTTCTTTGCTGCCGCAGTTCAGGTGGAAATCGATTCCGGCGGCGTGGGTGACGTCGACGAAGAGTGGTGGGCTGTGGACGGAGTTTTTGCGGCGGTTGACTTCTGGTCGGCCGATGCATGCGGACTGACTGGGTGAGTGGTTTGTGCTGCAGCGAGCCACGCGAACAGGATCACGCAGGCCGCGCCCGCGGCGGCCAAAGCTCGAGTCAATCTACAGCTATGTACGCCCTGAAGGGCCGCTCTTCCACGGCGCAACAGGCGGCCGGGACCTTTTGGCGATCCGGGACCCGGCTGTTCAGCGGTCGGGAATTCGGAGCCTGGACACAGTCGTTCAGTCGGCTGAGGTTCGAATGTTGGACGGGGCCATTGGATCGCCGGGAGAATGTTCATGGTTACTGGTCTCGTCCGGTCGCCATGCCTGCGTTGGGGCGTTGGGACTTTTTGAGTTCGGCGAAGCGCTCGCGCTCGCTACGGGCGTCATTGTTTTTGCCGAGTTTTTCGAAAGCGCGCGCCAACTGGTAATGAGGGCTGGCATCGGATGGATTGAGTTCGATCGCTTTGCGCAGAGAATCTACAGCTTGGGCGAATTTTTGGGCGAGAACTTGCGCCTTGCCGAGGTTGTACCACGCGTCGTGATCAGACGGGTCGAGTTGAGTGGCACGGAACAGGTAAGTGACCGCGTCATCATATTGACCTTTCTCAAGCACCGAGCGGCCAAGTTCGTAGAGTAGCGCGGGTGAGTCGCCAGAGCGTCGCAACTCCTCCTTATATTCGGCGATGGCTTCATCGTTGCGGCCCAAGCTAGAGTAGGCGAATCCAAGATGATAATGTCCGAGGCGAAGAGCGGGATCCATTTTCAGTGCAGTCTTAAATTCGTCGATTGCCTGAACACTGCGATTGGAATTCAAGTAAGCGCGGCCGAACAAGACGTGGGCGAGTGGGTTTGACGGATTGAGCTTGGTCGAGGCTTCGAGTTCATCGGCTGCGGCTGGATAATTTTGCTGGCTCAGGAGCACGAGCGCAAGATCGAAACGAGTGGCGGCATCCTTCGGGTTGAGATCGCGCGCGCGGGCGAGTTGGTCCTGAGCCTGCTTGGAGTCCCCAGTTTTGAAATACGCCACTCCGAGATAATGACGAAATTCAGGGTCACGCGGCCACCGGGAAACGGCCTGCTGGCCCAATAACACTGCTTCCTTGAATTGTTGGGACTCGATGGCGTTCAAGAGTTGCTGTCGGATCTGCGCGGGTGTCTGAGCGAGCGCGGAACGGACAAGCGCAGACAAAACAATAATAAGGAGCGCGAGTGAACGAAATGCGGCCTTGATTATCCTTTTATTCACCAAACCCGATACTTTCGAAGCCGTTATCATGTTGCCGTAGCCATCGTAACTTTTTGCCATAGCGGTCGCAATCCGGCCCAGCGGCAGAGTGGGAGAGATGGGATGGATGGATCAGATTTTCTTCGGATGTTTGCGTACGATCGCTGGGCGAACCGTGAGTGTTTGAGAGCAATTCGAAAGGGCGGTTCAACTGCTACCGAGACAATTTTGAGCCGGATCTCATCAAGCGAATCGCGCACATTTTATCGGCGGAAAAGTTATGGTTAGAACGTATCCAGCAAGAGAAGCAGAGTATGCCGGTATGGCCTGATTCGACAATCGAACAGTGCGAGGCACTTGCGGACAAGATGGCGTCCGCTTGGAAAATTTATCTGGGCAAAATTTCAAATGACGAACTGGATAAGAATTTCGAATACCGCAACAGCAAGGGCGAGAAGTGGTCGAGCCGTGTGGAAGATGTACTCATGCACGTCATCATGCATTCGGCATATCATCGGGGGCAGATGGCGACGCAGATGCGGCGTGCTGGCATGGAACCCGCGCTCACGGATTTCATTCATGCCGTGCGTAGCGGATTCGTGGAGTAGGAGGAATTAGGGGCAATGGATCGCCGATCGATTTTGCGAGTCTGGCTTCCCCTGGTGGTGGGGCTGGTGGCCTGGCTGCAGTCTTCAAGACAGGCCCTGGACCGCACGGATTGACCCGCTGGCTAGGTCTGGTGATTAGTTTGGTGGGCTTTGTGGGAGTGATCGTTTCCCGTTTCACGCTCGGACGGTCGTTTTCTGTCGCGGCGAAGGCGACTGCATTGGTCACGCGCGGCATTTATTCGCGCATTCGCAATCCTATTTATGTTTCGGGCGTGATTCTCATCATCGGAGTCGCAGTTATGTTGTGGAAGTTGAATGTGCTGGCGTTTTTGCTCGCCATTATTCCAATGCAGATTATCCGCGCTCGGAAAGAGGCAAGTGTGCTTGAGGCACAGTTCGGCGACGAATATCGGGCGTACCGGCAACGAACATGGTTCTAATCTTCCATCGCTTCCCTAGGCGCTCTCGATTAATCGGACCAGCCTGGCAACGGTCTCTCCAATTTGGCGGCTGATATCATTTCTCTGAAATGAAGTTTCCATCCCCGAAAGCTCGCGTGTGGTTCTGCACATTGCTGGCAAGTACTCTGCAGGCGGCGCAACCAAAGCTCAGCCCTCTTCCAGTTCCAGTCTCAAACAACGCGGTTGCCATGTCGCATGACGAACACGGGGACAAAGTCTTCTCGTTCATGGGAATCGGGGCCAAGAAGTCATGGGACGCGACTACAAACAGTACTTACGAACTGAATCTGGCGACGGGCCAATGGACAGAGAAGCGCTCGGTGCCGGGCACTGCGGGCCGACTTGCGGCGTCAGCAGTGGCTCTTCACGAACAGGTCTTCATCTTTGGAGGATATGTTGTCGACGGACAGGGCGGCGAAACGACGCTTCCGGACCTGAACGTTTTTGTCCCGGCGGAAAATCGATATTACAGAGGAAAGGACATCCCGGTTCCTGTCGATGACTCAGTCGCGGGACTCTATCATGACCGCTACATTTTCCTGATTGGCGGGTGGTCAAAGACAGAAGCGGTTCGCAACGTTCAGATCTACGACACGGAAAGAGACGAATGGCTGCAGGCAACTCCGCTTGCGGGTACACCGGTGTTCGGGCATGCAGGCACAATCGTGGGCGACACGATTGTTTATGTCGATGGCGCGTACAAGAATCCCGATGGCAAAGGGCCGAAGTACGTGGCGTCCACTGAATGCTGGATGGGGAAGATCTCGAAGGGTGACGTTACGAAGATCAATTGGACGAAACTGCCGGAGCATCCTGGGATCGGACACTATCGAATTGCAGCGGGAGCGGTCTTTGAAAAAAAGGGCGGCAAAATCTACTTCTCTGGCGGAACCGATAATCCCTACAACTACAGCGGCGTTGGCTACAACGGCCAGCCATCGGAGCCTTCTCCAACTACATTTGCTTTCGACGTGAAATCGGAGAAGTGGGAGACCCTCAACGATAATACTCCGCGAGCCAACCATGGATCACCGCGGGCTGCTGGTCACTCATCGCGGGCTACTCATCGTTGGAGGCATGGAGAAGGGTCAGAAGGTAACCTCGAAGGTCACGGTTGTAAAAGGGAATCCCAAGAAGTAACCTTGCTACGGCCGCAACGGTAACGTCTTGTGGAGTTTCCCGTGTTCAACGCACACGCCTCCCGCCCGAGCATCACGAAATCAGGTGATACGAATCACGGCAGGGCCTCTCCTCCAGGCATTCAATAAGTATGGCCGCATGTCCAGCGGCGTTCTAGGTCTAAAGATCTACGGTCCATATCTACGAACAAAATCCGTTCTGTCCTTAAAAAAACTCGGAGGAAGCCTATGACTGCAGTGATGGAACCGCCCAAGAAGCATGCAGCGGCGGACTATATTGGTCAGATTCTCACTCTTATCAAAGCAAAAAACCCGGCCGAACCAGAATTTCACCAGGCCGTACTGGAAGTGCTCGAGTCTTTGCGACTCGTGTTGGAGCGCCACCCGGAATATCAGGAAGCAAAGATCCTGGAACGTATCACGGAGCCGGAAAGAGTTCTGATGTTCCGTGTGCCATGGTTTGACGACAAAGGGAAAGTGCAAGTCAATCGCGGGTTCCGCATTGAAATGAATAGCGCGATCGGGCCCTACAAGGGTGGACTGCGTTTTCATCCTTCCGTCAACCTGGGCATCCTGAAGTTCCTGGCGTTCGAACAGGTGTTCAAAAACTCGCTCACCACGCTGCCCATGGGCGGCGGCAAGGGCGGAAGCGATTTCGACCCAAAGGGCAAGAGTGACAGCGAAGTAATGCGGTTCTGCCAGAGCTTCATGACCGAACTGTGCCGGCACATTGGCCCAGACACGGACGTTCCCGCGGGCGACATCGGTGTGGGCGGACGCGAAATCGGATTTATGTTTGGCCAGTACAAGCGGCTGAAGAACGAATTCGCGGGCGTGCTCACAGGCAAGGGTCTGGGATGGGGCGG
This sequence comes from uncultured Acidobacteriaceae bacterium, assembly GCA_963822545.1. Classification (GTDB taxonomy): domain Bacteria; phylum Acidobacteriota; class Terriglobia; order Terriglobales; family Acidobacteriaceae; genus Acidiflorens. Next base: position 172,524 of record CAWGIB010000002.1, on the reverse strand, counting down.
CTCTCTGATTCGTCCTGAAGCGACCGGCTATGGCTGCGTGTACTTTGCTCAGGAAATGCTGAAGACGAAGAAAGACAAGCTGGAAGGCAAGGTATGCCTGGTGTCCGGCAGCGGCAACGTCTCGCAATACACGGTTGAGAAACTGCTCGACCTGGGCGCGAAGCCGGTGACGTTGTCGGATTCCGATGGCGCGATCTATGACGCTGATGGAATCGACCGCGACAAACTCGCGTTCGTCATGGACCTGAAGAACAACCGCCGCGGCCGCATCAAGGAGTACACGGAGAAATTCAAGAAGGCCGTGTATAACCCGATCGACCGGAAGCTCGACCACAATTGGCTGTGGAACATCAAGGCTGATTGCGCGTTCCCGAGCGCCACGCAGAATGAGATCAACGCGAAAGACGCGGCGAACCTCATTAAGAATGGCGTGAAGGTAGTGAGCGAAGGCGCGAACATGCCGAGCACACTGGAAGCGACCAAGCTGTTCCTGGAAGCGAAGGTGCTGTACGGCCCGGCCAAGGCCGCGAATGCAGGCGGCGTGGCAACGTCTGGGCTCGAAATGTCGCAGAACAGCATGCGGCTTTCGTGGACCCGTGAAGAAGTGGATGATCGTTTGCACAAGATCATGATCTCCATTCACAAGAACTGCCTGGAAGCGGCCGAGAAGTACGGCACTCCTGGCAACTATGTGAACGGAGCCAACATCGCAGGCTTCCTGAAAGTTGCGAACTCGATGCTGGATCAGGGACTTGTGTAGACTTGGGAAAGAGAACAATGACGCGGGAGGGAGAGATCCTTCCCGCGTTTTTATTGCACTGTTGAGCTGTTATGTTGCGACGTCTCCCGCGCGTCAGCCTTGACGAGTGTTCGCGCGCCGGATGATGATTGTCGCTGGACTTATGACTTGACTTGCTCGGAATCGCAGATGCGGAATCGACTCCCTGCGGACATTGGAAATCTGAAATCGAAATCCTAAAAAGGAAAGTGATCATGACAAAGATTCAATCGAAGCACGGGACTTTGCTCGCACCTCTGTTGGTGGCGTGCTTGGCTTTGACGACGGCAATGCAGGCCGATGAAGGAATGTGGACGTTCGATAATTTTCCGTCGAAGACGGTGGCGACGAAGTATGGTTTCACACCCTCGCCGGCGTGGCTTGATCACGTCCGGCTCTCCTCGTTGCGAATTGCGGGCGGTTGCTCGGCGTCGTTCATTTCTCCGCAGGGATTGGTAATGACGAATCATCACTGCGTGGTCGAGTGCGTGGAGCAGATATCCACGCCTCAGCAGAATTTGGTTGAGAGTGGTTTCGCGGCGAAAACGCCCGCTGAGGAACGGAAGTGCCCTGATTTTGAACTGGACCAATTGGTGGAGATCCGCGATGTGACCAAGGACGTGCAGGCAGCGACAGCCGGCAAAACCGGGGATGATGCGAATAAGGCACTCAATGCAAAACGAGCGGAGCTGCAGAAAAGTTGCGGATCGGATCCAACCGTCCGTTGTGATCTGGTTTCGCTGTACAAGGGTGGCGTCTACGATCTCTACCGCTACAAACGGTACAACGATGTTCGGCTGGTGTTTGCTCCGGAGTTTGCGTCGGCGCAATTCGGGGGCGATCCGGACAATTTCAATTTCCCGCGTTTTGATTTCGATATCGGGCTGCTCCGGGCTTATGAAGGAGACAAACCGGCGGTCAGTACCGACTACCTTCGATGGAGCGCCAACGGGTCGAAGGATGGCGACTTGGTATTTGTGGCCGGAAACCCTGGCGGGACGAGCCGGGAATTGACGATGTCGCAAATGGAGTTTGAACGCGACAATTATTTTCCAATGACATTGCCGACGATCGCGGAATATCGCGGTGAACTGGAGCAATTTGTGCTCCGCGGACCGGAGCAGGCACGCGAGGCCAATGAAGAGCTGTTTTTCGTGGAAAACACTTATAAAGCGCTCTTCGGCGAACAGCAGGCGCTGATGGATCCACAGTTTATGGGTGAAAAGCATCAGGCCGAGGAAAAGTTGCGCGCGGCGGTTGGACGTGACTCAAAACTGGCGCAGTACGCGTCCGCGTGGGGCGATGTCTCAAAAGTGCAGACCGTGCGTGAACAGCTTTACGTTCGGCGTTCGCGCCTGAGTGGTCGCGCTTTCAGCGCTGGGCTGCTAGGTTCCGCGGTGACGTTGGTGCGGGCGGCGGCGGAACGCACGAAGCCGAACACCGAACGACTGCCCGAATTCACGGACCAGGCTCTAGTCAATGTGGAGCAGGAATTGACGGCGCCGGTCCCGACTTACAAGGATCTCGAAGAACTCAATCTCACCTTCGGGTTCACTACCATACGTCGCGATCTTGGGGCTGATGATCCGTTTGTGCACAAGCTGCTAGGGAATGAATCTCCCGAACAACTGGCGCACCGACTGGTGACAGGAACGCACCTCGACGATCCCAAAGTCCGTGAGGACCTTTACAAGGGCGGACAGAGCGCAATCGCGGCTTCGACGGATCCGATGATCAAGTTTGCGGCGTCGATCAACGACGATCTTCTCGCGGTTCGTAAGGATTACGAGTCGCGAGTCGATGCACCCACACGAAGTGCGGCGGAGAAAATAGCCAAGGCGCGCTTCGCGGTGTATGGAACTAGCATCGATCCGGATGCTACTTTTACCCCACGGCTTAGCTATGGCACGGTGAAGGGCTTTGAGAATGCTGAAGGCAAGTTCGTCCAGCCGTATACGACCATGGGAGGGTTGTTCCAGCGGGCGACGGGCGCGCCTCCTTATAAGCTCCCAGAAACATGGCTAAGTGCGAAGGCATCGCTGAATCTGTCGCTGCCGATGAACCTGTCGACAACGAACGACATTATCGGCGGGAACTCGGGTAGCCCGCTCATCGACAAAGACGCCAAGGTTATTGGGCTAATCTTCGACGGGAACATTTTTTCGCTGGGGGGCGACTACGGCTACGATGCCCCGAAAAATCGAGCAGTAGCGGTGGATAGCCGCGCGCTGCTCGAGGGGTTACAGAAGGTCTACCACCTGGATCGTGTCGTCGATGAAGTCAAGAGCGGCAGCCGATAGCCACGTAGTCTGACTTGCGGTGTCGGAGTCCTATTCTTTGGGACTCCGACGCCATATCGGCAGGGCTGGATTCCAGTTGTGCACTTCCTTCTGGAAATTCAGAACCTTTGCCTTGGTTGCCGTAGGTTCAGCGCTGTAGATTTGAGTAATCTCTTCGATTCTGGCATCGAGCCGAGCGCGCAAGGCAGGATTGACAAATCTTTCAACAATCGTCGCCGGCGACAGTTCACCCTCACCTTCGCAAACCGGACACTTTACCTTAGTCATCTCTTCCAACATACGGGCCCCCTGCGGAGACGCTTTAGCGCCTCTGTCTGGAATTAGAGGTCTGTTATCCGACGCGGGCAGTGATTTGGATCACCAACTTCTGTGCGTTCGGCAAGATGAGGATGGCAGGCAATAATACCCCATGGCTGGTCTAACTTAGCGGGCTGCGGGCCAATACCAGGGTGACGTCGTCAGGCTGTTCGTTGTCGCCGATCCAGTCGTCTACCGCCGCTGTGACAATTTCCGTGATGCGGGTCAGCGGCAAATGGCGATTGTCGCGCACGAGCTGGATCAACCTCTCTTCGCCGAACTCACCATAATCATTTTCAGGTTCAGTCACGCCGTCGCTGTAGGCAACCAGAATGTCACCACGCCGCAGTTGCACCGTCGCTTCAGGGAAATCCATGTTGTCGAGAAGGCCGACGACGGTGCCTCCGCAAGTGAGAAGCTGCGCCGACCCGTCTTCAGAAATCAGGACAGGAGGAAGGTGGCCTCCATTGCAATAGGTAAGGCGGCGATTGAGGCCATCATAAATTCCGAGGAACAAGGTGGCATATTTCGCGTCGGGTGTGCTCTGGTAGAGCTGATGATTGAGCAGACCGATAAGATTGGCAGGCGACACTTCTGCTCCTGACGGATCGCGCGCCAGTACGGTGCCGCGTCCAGCTAAAACTCCGATGGGTGCCGGTTCACGCAACAGCGGAATACCCTCGATGCTGTAGGCACGAACCGCGGAGTGAATGGTCGCCATCAGAAGTGCCGCTGAAATCCCCTTGCCGCTGATGTCACCGACGGCCAGAATCATCCGTTCGGAATTGAGCGTCAGGAAGTCATAGTAATCGCCACTTACGGTGCGGGCGGGCCGGCAGAAGCCATGGACCTCCAGCGATTCGAGCTGCGAGATTTCTTTCGGGAAGAGCTGAGCCTGGACCTCCTGCGCAATTGCCAGTTCATTCTCCAGGCGCTGCTTTTCTTTCTGCTCCTGCACCAGCCTTTCGATGGAGGCGGTCATCGAGTTGAATGAGTTTGCGAGAGTCGCGAGTTGATCGGTAGAAGTAACGGTGATGCGGTGGCTGAAGTCCGCGCGATTCACATGAGTGGTTGCCTCGTAAAGATGCGCTACGGATGAAGTGATGCTGCGCGTAAGTTTTGTGCCGACGAAGAGCGCGACTGACTTCGATGATCGCGAAAATCGCAGCGATAGAAAACAGGATGTACTCGACGCCTCGGGCGTAATCGCCAAGCGCGGCAAAAAGCCTCGCATAGAGGACCGAGGGGCGTGTAGCAACTCGCGCCAAAGCTCCAGCGCGCTGCCGTTCTCCGGTAGACCAATCCACCACCTGCAAAGGGACCGGAAAGTCGATCTGCGGGTCGACAGAACTGGCTCGAGCTGGAATGACTCCAGCGGAAAAAGCGCGCCCAGGTTGCCCGTTGTCTAGGGGAGCAGGCGGCGCGCCCTGGCCGATTGCAAGGAACGGGGCGGAGGTCCCGGGATCGGGAGAGACGGTAATTTCGCCGAGATCTCCGCCGATCTCCTCAATGAGATGCTTGTCGAGTGGTTCGCTGGTAATGACGCGAAGCAATTCAGGCGCGGTCGTAGGAGCGGTCGCAACGCGGAGATAGAGTTGGCCATGGTCCCGCACGATGTCGCGAAAGTCTCCAGTAACAAATGATGGAGAATCAAAAGGTGGCACTCCGCCGGACCGGTGCAATTTGCTTCAGGCTGGTCGTGATACCAGACGCAAACCTGACGACGGACCCATTCGGGCCGGCGAGGACGTGCGAGGCTAACGATCCGCGAGTCGAGTTTTCCAGTCCGTTCTTTCTCGAGACTCGAGCTGAGTGACCAGTGAATGAGCGATCGCGCGATTCGAGGCCTCCATGCTGTGCAAGTGGGTGGCGATATCGGAGGTGATGACGAAACTGGCGAATTGTCCGGCAAAAAGGTAGAGAGAGATCAGTGAGATCACAACCAGCAGAAATACTGGAATCACGCCAATGAAGACGTATGTCACGATGAGCCGGTTGCGCAAACGCCAGAGAAGGTTCGAACGCAGCCATCGGAAGGCAACGATGACGAGCAGGACGATCGCGAGCACACTCAGGAAAATGATCCAGCTCTCGAGGCTGCTTGAAATTCGCGGGCTGAGCCGACTGGTGGCGGCCTGGACAGCGAAAAGAAGCAGATCCAGCGCGAGCACGTAAAGCGACGCCCATGCGACGCGGGTCGAAGGCCATAATCCCTTGTCGCGAAGCTTGCTCTCGAGTTCGAGAGAGATCAGTCTCATGCTTTCCCAAGCTGCCAGATTTGATGGCGACGCCCCACAGCAGGAATCAACGCGCGCTCAGATTTCGGGATAGAAATCGAAAAAAGCGGAAAGACTGGTCTTCAGTTGTTTCTCGATCTCTTCCTTGCCGCCTTCAAGAACGTGCATGGTGACGTGGGCCTCGCGACCATTTTTAAGTTTTATGGTAGCGTCGCCAACTTCGACGACTTCATCCGCGGGTAGAAGGCGCAATCCGTACACCAATGTGAGATTTGCCATGCTCTCGATTGTAGAACAGCAAGTCCAGCGAGCGACGGAAGTCGAGTCCTTTAAGCCGCCGTCCGATTATTTTCCTGGGGCTATCCCGGGGGCCAGTGCAGAGTCCGGCCACCAATCAAGTGAACATGCAAGTGAAAAACGGATTGGCCGGCACGGGGACCAACGTTCAGCACGGTGCGGTAACCATCTTCAATGGAACGTTCGCGGGCAATTTTCGCGGCCGCCAGATGACAACGCCCGACGATCTCAGCGTCTTCGGGCTTTGACTCCTTCAGTCCGGCAATATGCTTTTTGGGGATGATGAGGACGTGAGTAGGGCCTTGCGGGTTGAGATCTTCAAAAGCAAAAGTGTATTCGTCTTCGTAAACTTTTTTGGAAGGGACTTCACCGCTAATGATGCGGCAAAAAAGACAATCGGACATAACTTGCTTTCTCCCTGCCCGAGAGCACAGTCCTCAGGCAAGTAACTCGAAGTTCAATTCGAGTCCTAAGACATAACAATAGCATCCTGTTCCTTAACAGCCAATCGGAGCCCAGGCATCTAATGAACTCAATCGAGGCGAACGAGGAAACACGGGCGCTTGCGCGATTTGCGTTTCCTGGATCACGTCCTGGGCACGGCGGCGATCGTCATCGAGCACACGGACCCGCACCCACCAATCCCCGGTGGGGCTCGCAAACTTCAAGACTTTTGCAGTCTGGTAACGGCGTTGAAGACGATCAGCCAACTCGGCGGCGCCTTTCTGATTTGCGAACGAACCGATCTGCACAGCCCAGCGGCCCCCGGCATCGAGAGGAGCGGGGCATTCGAGGACTTCGAGTCGAACCTTTGCGGTTCCCGGCAAATACACGTCGAGCGCCTTTGCGGCGGCCAGTGAAAGATCAAGAATGCGGCCTTCGACGAACGGTCCGCGGTCAGTAATGCGCACGGTCGCAAAGTGTCCGGTCTTAACATTGGTGACACGCACAATCGATCCAAGCGGCAGTGTGAGGTGCGCGGCCGTCATAGCGTTCATGTTGTAGACCTCGCCGTTTGATCCACGGCGATTATGATAAGGCGCGCCATACCAGCTCGCCATCCCAGTCTGCTCAAAGATTGGCTTGGCTATACTTGGAGCTTCGTTCTTTCGTTGCCGTTTTCAGCACCATTTGCGGTCTGCGCAGGCTGATCCTCAGGAATGGAAGGAGGAGGCGGCACTTCAACTTTGGCTTGTTTGTGCCCGCATCCAACGAAAAATACGGAAGCAAACAAAAGCATCGGCAAGAGCGTGGGTCGAATGGCCAAGAGCGCTAGGAAACCTTTTGCTTTTCGAGAAAGTCGGCGAACGCGGCGAGCTTTCCCGAAGCTTTGCGCAATGCTTTCGAGGAATGAGTGCGGACGGCGGGCACGACTTCGTCGTTCAGATATGTAACAAGTTCGGCGGTTTCTTTCTCCAGCGTATCCGCTATATTCGCCACGGAGCGATTGAGCCGCGCCGTAGCATCCTCCACTTTGCGTTCGAATTCGGTCATACCCATCCTGACGAGACAAATTGAAGTTCACGCGTATGCCGCGGTTGCCGAGCAATTTCATTATCGTTGGCCAGCGTTCGGCGGTCAATCAGGGCGAATCTGTTCCGGCAATCTCACTCGGCCAGAGTTCGCACCCGGTCGCGATACAATCTCGCCATGAGATTCAGGACACCTGCGCCGATCCTTGCTAGTTTGATGCTCGCTCTGACCTGTGAGTTGATGTTCGTGCCGGCCTGCACATTTTTCGGGGAGCATCCCGCGCGGGCGATGGCAGAAGCTACGGGCGGTGAGGGATTTGAGCGCGTCTTCTGGAAAGAAGTGGCGGCCGCCAATTGGGTAGAAGTGGATCGGTCGATGGCGTCGAACTATGTTGGAACCACACCGAGTGGAACGCTCGATCGGGATGCGACGCTTGCACAGTACAAGCAGTGGCAGCTGAAAGACTACTCGATCGGAGATTTGAAAACCGAAATGAACGGAAGCACGATCGTGGTCACTTACACCATCACTTTGAATGGAACCACCGGCGGTTCGCAACCGCTCCCGTCGGGACCGCAGCACATGATGACAGTGTGGCAGCAGCAGAAGCGCGGATGGATCTCAATTGCGCACAGCGTTAGCCAAGGACAATGAGCCTTGCAAGGTCCATTCCGGCGCAGTTGCCAGGATCGCAGCCAGTTTCATCGTGCTCAGTTTCCCGGCGTTCTTTGAAGACTGCGCAACTTCCATGGCCGCCGCTAGCGTTGGAAGGCACGATGGCTTTCGCCGGAAGTTGCTTCGATGGTACGACCAGCATCGCCGCGATCTTCCCTGGCGTCGGACTCGCGACCCCTACGCGATCTGGGTTTCCGAAATCATGTTGCAACAGACGCGAGTAGCGGCGGTACTCGAGCACTATCGTCTATTTTTAGAGCGCTTTCCGACTATTGCGGCCCTAGCCGCGGCATCAGAAGACGACGTGCTCGCTGCGTGGAGCGGACTTGGATACTACCGTCGTGCCCGCATGCTGCACCGGTGCGCGCGTGAAATTGTAGAGCAACACGGTGGCCACTTTCCCGAAAGCCCTCAGGCGTTGCAAGAATTGTCAGGCATCGGGCGTTACACGGCAGCGGCGGTTGCGAGTATCGCTTTCGGTGAACCGGTTGCTGTTGTCGACGGCAACGTGGAGCGGGTACTCCGACGAATTAACGGACGTACCCTGACGGTGGGGCAGAGTTGGCAACGCGCACAGGAGATGCTGTCAACTTCGCGACCGGGCGATTTCAATCAGGCGATGATGGAGTTGGGCGCGACGATCTGCCTTCCGCGCGAACCACGCTGTCTGATCTGTCCGGTTCGCGAATGGTGTGCAACGCGAGGAGAGGGATGGCAAACAAAACCTGTCTCCCGCCAGCAGAAGCGGCAGATATGGTGTGGGTTGGAACAGCGTAAAGGTGAGGTGCGCCTGATGAAACGTCCGAAGAAGCTGTCGCTCATGGCGGGCATGTGGGAATTACCGCAATGGGCAGAGATTCCGCATTCGTCCGCGAGGGAAGCCTGCTGGCGTACGTTTCGACATTCGATCACGGTGACTGATTACACCGTTCATGTAATTCGCGACTGGCGTGTGCCATTCGGAACTGCGGGGCGCGCGCTGGAAGATGGATTGCAATCGACAAGATTTCGCAAATCCCTATGACGGGGCTAACACGCAAAATCCTAAGCGCCAGTGGTGTCATCTAAGAAAGCGAGGCATTTCTATTGATGAAGTGGCTCAATCAACTGTTTGGAGGACCGAAAGACATGGCTGCATTGACGGCCGGAACAAAGCTCCTGAGTTTTCTATTGCCTGGATTGGATGGCGGCAATTTCTCACTGCAGGAGGCGCTCCAGCGCGGTCCGGTATTGGCGGTATTTTTCAAAGTTTCGTGTCCGACCTGTCAATACACGTTTCCGTTTCTGGAACGGATCCACAAAGCGTATGGCGACAAGAAAGATCTTGGTTGTAGGCATCTCTCAAAATAACAAGAGCGAGACCGGGGCGTTTCTGAAGGAGTACGGGATTACATTCAGAACGTTGCTCGACGACCCGAATGGCTACGCGGTATCAAACGCATTTGGCATTACGAATGTCCCGAGCCTATTCCTGATCGAACAAAACGGAACCATCGGAATGTCGAGCGTAGGCTGGCTAAAGCGCGACGTTGAGGATATCTACCGCAAGGTCGGCGCTGGACAACAAACCCCGCTTCCTCCAATTTTTCTACCGGGAGACGACGTTCGCGACTTTCGAGCTGGTTGAGGGTCGAAGAACTGATCCCGCGGTCGCGGGAATAATACTGAGTTGCAGGCTGGCCGTCACTCGAGGATTGAGGTGACGGCCCGCATCTTTTTGCGGAAAGCCATGCGGCTGAGCTACATCCGGTGGTCAAACTACAGTAACTTTTGCGCGGCAATCCTCCATGCTAATCTTGGGTTACTGCCGCATTTTCAGCGAGTTGCGAGGACTGAGGCGGCAGCTGAACAGTGCTGGCGCAGTTCCCGAATCACAAAAGCATCGATGCCCAAACTCCCCATTTTTCGGTTACGCACTTCCGAACCGCCGACGCGTCCAGATCTTCGCTACTACAAGCCGGTGCTTGCGTTCAGCGATCTTCAGTTGGGCGTCGACAATCTCCGCTACGACGTCTTGCTAGCTAATCGAATCACTCAGGACTTGCGATTCCATCTTTCGCGCTATATCTGTCGTTTTGGGGAAGTGGAAAGCTTGCTCGAGATGGACGTGCCCGCGGCTGCGCGGACAAATTTCATTCAGGCTCCTCAAGTCGGCTGCCGCGAAGGCTCTTAAAACCGGGCCTGCGGACCTGAAGACTGTACTGCTTTCGATCCATCAGGCAATCCTGACGCGGGCGAAGGCGCAGGGCAATCCTTCGATTGATGTGCTGGGGCGTTTGGCGGTGTTGAAGTTCATCCGGACGGAATTGCAGGCGCAATTCTCGCGAATTCTGGAACTGTGCCGCATGAAATCGAAGTCGCTCGAAGGGCTGCGCAATGACAAGATGGTCCAAACGCAGGAATTAGTGTCGGCGTTTCAAGTGGGAAAAAGATCATCATTCGGCGAGCCGGGCAAGAAGTCTTCCTACTGCTGCGCGAAATCGAAAAAGAAACGCTAGCGAGGACGCGGCGGTCGCTGCTTGGAGAATTGCCGGTTGATTCTTACCGGCTGTTCCTGAACCCGTTGATCCTAACCGAAGATGGCCGTGACGATTATCTGTGCGCCGAACATTACTACATGTTCGGCAATTTCGACCGCGATCACGACCGCTTCCCGCTGTTGCGGCAGTTCGCACTGAGTTTTCTGCGTGAACTCGGTTATGGAGACGGAGTAGAGGATGAGCATCTGGAGCAGGCGCTCAACGTTCCAGAGAACGCGAATGCGCTTGTGGGAACGGGGAATGGAGAAGATGCGACTGCCGAAGATCGCAATCGGAAGGATCGCCTCGATCTTTGGACGCGTCACCTGCAGCGTGAAGGCGTTCTCCAGCACGTAGTCGCTTCCTATGAAACCGTGCCCCTGCTTGCCGAGTACTCGCGAGAAGGTGAATCCGCAGCAACTGAAGAATGCGTTAATCGACCGCGAAGAGTCCGAGCGGGTTGAGAAGATTCTGGCAGAAGGGCGGATGAACGCCGAGCGGTTCTTTTCGGCGATTGGCCGTGTTGCCTCCTGCCGTGGATCGGAGCGAGCTCGGTTTGCGGCGCGCCTTCTCCATGATTTGTTCTGCTACCACCGTGATTTACGGGGATTGGAAGCGGTTACGGCGGGCTTCGACAGCATCAACCTGGTGAGTGACGAGAAGGTCCGGGAACTTTCGGCCCTCAATGGCATGCTCTACGAATTCCTCCCGCCGGAAGATCAGAAACCGGCAGAGGATCGCGTGCTGCATCACGTGATTCTGAAAGCAGACATTCGCGACTCTTCGCGGCTTGACGCGTTCGCTCATGGAAAAAAGCATGAACGCCGCTTCATACTTCAGCCTGAATTTCTACGAGCCGATCAACAAACTTCTTGCCAAGTATGGAGCGACCAAAGTGTTTCTGGAAGGCGACGCCATCATCGTTGCGCTGCTGGAGCGCGAAGGCGAAGCGATGTTGAGCGTAGGCCGAACATGCGTTTTAGCTTGGGAGATCGTCGAGCTTGCTCGGCGAGTACAACGAACTTCTCAAGCGCTCTGGGCTGCCGTCGATGGAAGTGGGACTTGGGATTGCCTTTCAGGACTCGGCTCCGCTCTACTTGATGGACGGCGAACACCAGATCATGATTTCCGACGCCATCAACGAGAGCGACCGTCTGTCTTCTTGTAGTAAGCGTGTGCGCAAGAAACTCGCGCAGGAGGCAGGCGTTTTCCAGGTCTACCGCTTTGAGGTCGCCAGCAACCATGATGACCCCGGAGTGGAAGCCGGTCTGGAAGACCTGAGGCTAAGTTATAACGTCGGGGGAATCTGCCTGAGTGAACCGGCATTCCGGAAACTACAGGAAGAGATTGCGCTGACGCCGTGTGTTCCGGACCTTCGCAAAACCAACTCCAAGAACCGCTGGCTCGATGCCGAAGTGCGCATTCTTTTCGGGCACTGTGCCCATGACGAATGGCGCTTTCCGCAAGATCGTAATCAGGAAGAGCCGCCTCGCGCAGGTTGATGTTCGAGACTTATCGATTTTGCAGTGGACGGACCGGTACTACTACGAAGTATGCGCTAATCCCGCCGTTTATGCCGCCCTGCCGGGTGACAAAGCAGCTTCCGCCAGCCAGTAAACACCATTTCCCTGAACTAGAAAGACCTGCGAACGCTGAACGGAATCATGACCACCGCCTCGATCGCGATAGCTTTTCCCTGCTTTCTCGGCGGGGAGAAACTTCCAGCGGGAGAGCGCGCGGGTAGCGTAGGCATCCAAGCGGTCATCGGGACTGTTAAGCACCCGAATGTTCGCCTACTTGGCCGTTGGAATGGATGACGGCGTAGAGCGTCACCATGCCGTGAACGTTGGTGCGAATCAGTTCCAGAGGATAGCCTGGATCGGATTTCTCAGTCGCTACTGGGGCGAGTAATGCGCCCTGCTTCTGATCGGGCGCCAGTTCCGCGAAGCGAATGACCCAGCTTCCAGCCGTGGAATTCAGGTTCGGCATGTTGAGGGTCATCGCGTAGGGTCGCCGGTCGCCGAAAACCTGTCGGTCAATGTCAGTGATTTTGTCGTCGGAAACAGCGGATGCAGCGCGCTGGGCAGAATTCGCAGCGGATTTTGAATTCGCAGATGTGAGGCTCGCTGTTTCCCGCGCTCGTTTGAACCATCTCCATTGCCATCTCCGCCGGACGAGTTGCCGTTCCGCTGGATGGTTCCGGTTTTACCAGGTCCCGCTCCCACCCGAAGCCCCGGAGGCAAATTGCTTGCGCTGCGTCCTTTGGACCCATCACCGGTGTTTGCTGTGCCGCCTGTGCCGTTCGATGCGGATTTCGATCCAGCAAGATCAGGCGTTCCCGAAGCGCCGTGCTTGCCTTGCGGACCGGCTGAAAATGATCCCCGGCGGTTTCCGGCAGGCACGGCGATCGGGCCTGTCGGCGTCACTGGATTGATGCCAAGTGCGGTGAGGCGCCCTTGTGACCCACCTCCGGCCGCCGATGCGCTTGGTGCTGGCGCTACCCCTTGAACACCGCCGCCCAACGCGTCCTTGTTGTTTCTGCCGCGGGCGCCCGCCGTATGTTGCTCCGACATCGCCAGTTGCGGAGCAGGGGCGACGATTTCACTCGGCCCGATGTTGATCGTACTGACGTGCCCTCGTGCCGGCGTCTTTAACTCCGGTGGAGGTTCGACAACCGCAGTCTCGGGTCCCGCAAAGGCACGCGAATGATCGCGGCTCATATCTGGTGGCGGAGGAATGATGTCCGATTTGAAAGCCGAGCGATTCGAGCGATCGCGCTTGAAATCAGCATCGGGTGCGGGAGCAACCACTGCATTATCGAGAGCGGTTGTGCGGCTGGACAGCGAATGTGTGGCATCGATCGGGACCACTGGCACGATCGCTCCGTTGGCAACGATGTTGGGGAGCGGAACGTCGTGGTCGAGCTTAATGTCCGGCGGAACAACGATGGTCTGAGAATGATTGTCAGCTTCGCGTGGAACAGAAAGGATAGGCTGCTTTGCGAAGGCCGGATCGCCATTCTGGGCTTTCGGTGCAGCAGGGACGCCGGTATCGAGTGGCGGCAGATATTCATCCGGAGAATAAGTGAGCACCTACGACCGGTCGAAGGTAGAAGTCGCCAGAATCTTCTGTTGTCGAAGGACAGAAATAGAAAGTCCCCAGATCAATCCGAAAGCGCGCGTGTGGAGCACAGCCGATTGCAGAAATCGGCTCCAAGGCAGCGGTTGGTAAACGAAGACATCGTGCCAGAGATCCGAATCGTTGCTAGCGGACCGTGGGGCGGAGAGGGACGGTTGGTGCCTGCCGGAACTGACAGCACCCTTCTGCTCGGGGTCGTCCGCGGGCTCGGTCCATTTTCGCGCAGGAAGTCCCATGCTGGATCTCACTTACCCCCAAAAATGTGATGCGGCAGCAGGCTTGGCCTTGGGCAGTTTTCAGACCGGGCTGCGCTTTGCGAGAATTATACGGGAAAAAGTAGCTGTCCACCGGCGACGGGTAAGCATTTGGGCAGCGTCGGTTAAGATGTCCGAGGAGTGAACTGCGAGAGGTGCGCGTGCCGATTCACAGGATGAAATGGCGTGGTCTGCTGGTCATGAGTCTTCTATCGCTTAGCTGGATGCAGCTTTGCGCTCAGAAGCAGGATGACGGCGGGATTTCAAAAGCATCTCCGGACTACTCAGGTATGTACAGCTTTTTGCGGGAGGGTGAATTCGTTCAGATCTCAGTGGAGGCGGGACGTGTTACCGGATTCGTTTCACGCTATGCCGACACCGAGAACGACGAAGGTGAGTTTCTCGAGCACTTTTTCAAGCAGGCCAAGCTTGAGGGCAGTCAACTCACCTTTACGACGGAGGCCGTGCACGGGCTGTCATACGAATTTCGCGGCGAGTTCGAACGGGGCGAGGGCAAGAATCCAGGCGATGAAAGCTATTACGTGCTCAATGGGACGCTAACCGAAAACATAGTCAATGGAGACAAGAAGTCGTCGCAAGCCAGTGACGTTAACTTGAAAAGATTTCCGCAAGATCTCGCGCCCACTCAGGCGGAGAAGAAGTAGGAGTCCGCAACCGGTTCCTGTCGCGTGTCGCGCTGCCCGGCGCGAAGTGCCTTCCCAGATGCCAAACTAAAATAAGCCGACTATCCTGCCAAGCTCTTGCATTCGCTGTCGATCGGGACTGTGGCGATTGCACCATTCTCAATAACCACTTTGACTGCCCTGCTGCACGATTCACAAAGCCAATATTGTTCCACGACGCGGCCTGATGATCCGTTAGCGGTGAGAACTTCGACGGAGAAAAATCGTCCATCGCTGGCATGGGAGAAGGGAGTCCCGCAATCGGGATTCAGGCAATTTGAAATCATTAGGACCTCTGAGAGTTTTTTAGGCGAATGGAAGGCGGCAATCGGGTTGCGGTCACAAAAGCTGGCTAAGCACTACCCGCGGCCGTTTCAAGCGATTGGAGGTGCTGGATTTCGGTTTCCAGCCAGATCTTCAGAGCCGCTTCCACCTCTGCCGGCGTGTATTGACGACTCATGCTGTGGACGGATTCGCCATCCTGATTCAACGGAATGAAGTGGCAGGCCTCCATCTCCTAACCGAAAAGTTTCGGGAACAAATTGAAATAACCAGCACTGCGAGCATGGAGTCTTGCGTTCGACGTCCAGTCGGTTCGGACATGAGGGCGAATCAAGAAACATGGAGACCGGTCTCCACGGCATGGTGCCGCCGTAGCCGCCGCGCTCCAGAAACGCGAGCTCTTTTTTCAGCAAGTTCACGATTTCGAGCCTGGATTTCGACACAAAGCACCTCCGGACAGAAAGACCTGTCCACAGGACCTTTCAAGGCCAATTATGCGGACGTCGCGACCGCGGTGCCGTGATTGGAAGCACCGGCGCTCGTGACTTGCCTCACAAGGATAAAGGGTATGGAAGCACGGGACTCGGTACCACCACCGGTGAATCTTGCGAAAGTAACTCTATGTTGATGCTAGAAAGCGCCGCCGCCGCCGCCGCCGAAGCCGCCGCCGCTAAAGCCTCCACCAGAGAAGCCGCCACCACCGCTAAAGCCGGATCCACCGGAACTGGCGCGGGGCGAGGAGATGAACACTTGATTCATATCCGTCGCCATGCTGTGCATGGAGCTTGAAAAGAAAAGCGGGCTGAATCCGTTATAGCCGTTGGGTGACGCGTACCAAGAGGGCGGGTCTTTAATGATGCCATCGAACGCCTGCGCCCAGTGGTGTTCGACTCCCAGAGCCATCGCATAGGGAAGAAATTTTTCAAAAGTGTCTGGGGGCATGCGCTGGATCCGGTCGGCATCGACACGGTTCATGAACTCCTGAAACCCAAGGACCGCCACGTGCATGCGCGCGCCCGACACAGTTTTCGCAGTCATCTGGCGCGCGAAAAGCCACCAGATCACGGCTGAAACAAGAACGCTCACAACCACAAGCAACGGCGAAGAGAAAAGGTTGATCCATCCGAGAACCTGCACGCCAACCGTCACAATGGCAATCACGACTGCGGCGACGATGCTGTATCCATTGGCTGATTCCGGGTCGAGCGTATAGATGCCTTTGTTCTTCAGCGCCAACATGATGTCCTGGCGGATCACAGGGACCGCCGTGTAGAAGCGGTTTTTCAAGCTGGAGAGACGAGTTTCGGTCCCGCCGACAAAAATGTTTTCGAGCATCACACGTTCGTGCGCTGCGAGCTCGGGTCCCCAGCCCGTATTCGCTTTCAAAAGATGGAAAACGTAGTCCTTGTGATGGAAGACGAGAAACGTGTCGACCTTCTCTTCGATCTTTATGTACCCTCGAACCGCTAAATCAACGATGGTCGATGTAATGTCGCGAGGATGGATTGAATCATCCAGCAACGTGCCAGCCTCTGCCGGAGTCATGTCTTTCGGCGGCTCGTATTGCGGAGCCACGGAAATTCCGGGATCGGGATCGCGGCCGACGGAATACCAAAGCCCGCCTATCACAACCAACGTAAATAAAGGAAGAAAGAGAATTGGGTTGCTGCCGATAAACCAGCCGAACTTCGTGAACGCGCTTGGAGATTTGAGAATTCCAGGCGGAATGTAGATATCAAGCGTCAGGCCGCCTCGCATCGGAAGCGGTCGCATCGTTTCCGTCAGAACGTCGGCGCCATTCACTTGAGTATCCGCTGTGCTCTCTTTGGAGCCGTAGGCGCCAGTAAAGGCTTGAGCACGCAAACCCTCCACGGCGGTCTCTGGCAAAATCACGAAGGCGGAGGCGTGGTCGATAGGGACCGGCCAATCATTGCCCGTTATGTTCCAGTAGAACTCGTCGTACCCGTCGAAGAATCGAATGCCGTTGCGAACCAGGTAATCAATGTTGACGACGCGGGTTGCGTCAGTCGCGTCGGGGATATAGATCTTCAGGTCCCGAGCGGCGCCCGACTTGCTGGAATCGTATTTCAATTTGTTGCCAGCATCGTCGGTCACGCTCTGGACTTTGAGGAAAAGTGTGTAGTTGGTGCCGTTTGGTCCGGGATATTCGACGGGAATCGTGCGGTGAATGCCGTGCCAGGTGCCGGAAAACACGACTGTAATCTTCTCGCTGACGAGAGCAGAACCATCCGCGGAGATTCGAGATCGTATCCTTGAAATCGGCTACGCGCCAGCTATGAGCCTGCGCGGCCGACACCGCCGGCAGTATTCCCACAATGCAAAGAAGAAAAAGTCCGAGGCAAGAAGGCACATGGCGGCTAAAACAAAGGACGGACTTGTGGAGTGAGCGCAATAGTTTCGGCTGCTGCATGCCTAGAATTTCACGGCAACAGGTTCGCGATCGGCAGCGTCGGCCTCGAAAAATTGTCTCTGCTGAAAGCCGAACATTCCCGCCAGAATATTGGTCGGGAACGACTGAATCTTTGTGTTCAAATCGCGGACGACAGCGTTGTAGTAACGGCGCGCGTTCTGGATCGCATCTTCAATCTGGTTGAGCGAATTCTGCAAGCTGCGTGAATTCCTGCGAAGCCTGAAGTTGCGGATAATTTTCTGCGACCGCAAACAAGCTTTTGAGGGCGCCGGTCAATTGATTTTCGGCTGCGGCTTTGTCGACGGGGCCAGTCGCCTGCATCGCCATGGAGCGAAATTTGGCAATGTCTTCGAACGTGCTCTTTTCGTGGGCGGCATACCCCTTCACGGTTTCGACTAGATTGGGAATGAGATCGTGGCGCCGTTTCAGTTGAACATCGATATCCGACCAGGCCGAGTCGGCTCGGACGCGGAGTTGCACGAGGCTGTTGTACATCCCTATAAGGAAGATGCCTAACAGAACGATGATTCCAATGAATGCGAAGATCATAAAATCCACCTCAATGCAGATTTAAGGCGACGTTAGCACAAGGGACGGCGCGGAGCAATGTAACCATTGGTTCGAGGGAAGATACGAGAGAAGTTGTGCGTCGTTATACGCCACTTCATACGCCACTTCAAACTTGGGTGGACGCTCGCATCTCAATCGGATTCGAATCTTCAGACCACTTCATATCAAGTCAGTCGCCCTCCATGGACTGTTCTGGCGAACAGTTGCAATATGACCAGCATGCAACGCGCTTGCATTGGAGGCGACAAAATGAACTCATCGAAAAGTTTCAGATTCCGGAGAATATTCGCAGGAACCGCGATGTTTCTTGGCCTGATGGTCGCAACGCTCTCTCCTCGGGCCTTACGCGCAGGAATGTGACCCCTCATGGTTTGACCCTTGGGCCGGACCGAACACCTGCAACGGTTCACTCGGCCCAGACAAAAGCTACTCTCACCAACAAGACGAAAATAAAACCTGTTTCGGCGAATCAGCACTCCGCGAAACTCCACGTAAAGCGGGTCGCTTCGCAATCGAAGCCTTCATAGGGCTGAAGAATAGCTCTCGCGGATCCCATATTTGCCCGCGAAGAGGGGGCTGGATTATTGGCGAGGCGCGTAGTATCCGCGGCGCGCCCGCACTTGAAGGTCTTTTTTGAGGGCCGTGATCTGGATGGAGTGGAAGCGGCCATCGGCGTCGAAATTCGACGGTTTGTAGGAGACGTCGTACTGGCTGCGCAGTTCGTCTTCGATCGCGGCGAAGGAATGCGTAATGTCCTTCATCTTGAAAGGGAAGAAGGCGCGTCCGCCAGTTGCAGAAGCGAGGTCTTCGAGAACTTTGTCGCCGCGCAGAATCAATCCGCTGTCGTCGGTCGAGATTGCGTAGATCAGAACCTCGGCACGCTGCGCCATTTCGATCGCCTGCGCGCGAGTCACTTCACTCTGATTGTCTTCACCATCGCTGACGACAACGATTGCCTTGCGGATGGGATGGTCGGAGCGCCCGTGCATGAGTTTTTCTTTGCAGGCTTTATAGATAGCATCGTAGAGCGCCGTCCCTCCGCCATTGTTTAGATTCTGAATCCCGGCAGCGAGAGCAGGAACGTTATCCGTGAAATCCTGCGTCAGGTGGCTATCTTTATTGAACCCCACAATGAAGGCGCGGTCGTAACCCTTGCGAATAATATGCTGGAGAAATCCGGTAGCTGCTTCCTTCTCAAATCCAAAGCGTCCTCGGACGGAGCCACTCACGTCCATGAGCAGGCCCATCTCGATCGGCAGATCGGTCTCGCGGCGAAAGTCGATTATGGATTGAACGGGCTTCTGATCGTCGACGATCGAAAAGTCATTCTGATTCAAATTTCGGACGAACTTGCCATGACGATCAGTGGCGATAAACAGCACATTCACTTCATCGACGCGTTTGCGAATGGTTAAGACTGAATCGTCGGGCGTGTTCTCATTCGTAGCCGAAGTATTGGCCGAAACGACGGCCGAGGCGGTGATGCCATATTGAGTCTGGGCAACTGCGCTCAGCGGAATAGCCAGGCAAATCAATAGCGCAAATGCGATCGCTCGCAGGTTGAACACTTGCCTGTCGAGTTTGGCGGACCGTGTCATGCTCTGCATTTGCCCTTTCACTCAAAGCTCGAAGGCGCCGGGCGCATCAATAGAACTAACTACTAATTTGATGCACGTCGGGGGCCGAAAAAATCTGAACTCCGGTGCCATGACTGTATGCTGCACGGGTCTGCACGTCCAAGTTACAAAAGGTGTACGTTGTCAGTGCGCCACTAACTGCCGGGCTCTCAAGAGGTTATCCATCGACCCCGAAACACCGACCATACGTCGTGTAGCCTACCCATCGTTGTGAAGGCGGTCCTCCGTGCCCCTAGTTTTCACTTCGCAAATTACCAATACATTTTTGCCGGATCGAACCGGTTCCGTGCAAAAACTGCTGTCTCAACTTTCACTTGCAGAGAAGCTCCCGGCTTGACTGATGGGAGGAAACAGGTAATCTGGACACGGCCTTGCGTCCGCTCGGGCCCGGAGTGCGAAATGTATTTCGAGCAGTTTTATCTGACTTGCCTGGCTCATGCTTCGTACATGATCGGCTCCGAGGGCGAAGCTGCGGTCGTCGATCCGCAACGCGACGTAGACATTTACCTTAGGGCCGCCGAGGAGCAAGGGCTGACAATCCGGCACATTTTTGAAACGCATCTGCACGCCGATTTCGTTTCCGGGCACAAAGAACTCGCAGAACGTACGGGCGCGAAGATGTATATCGGGGCGCAAGCCGGCGCGAATTTTCCTCATGTAGCGCTTCGGAACGGATTTGAAGTGAAGGTCGGAAAGGTGCTCGTGCGGGCTCTCGAGACGCCCGGCCACACTCCCGAAAGTTGTTGCCTGGTCATCACCGATGAAGAAAGATCTTCGCAGCCATGGGCGGTGCTGACGGGTGACACATTGTTCATCGGCGACGTGGGACGTCCGGATCTTTCTCCAAATCACACGCCGCAACAACTCGCGGGAATGCTCTACGACAGCCTGCATCAGAAATTGCTGGAGTTGCCTGATGCCGTCATGGTTTATCCCGCACACGGGGCAGGTTCACTCTGCGGACGAAGCATGCGGGCTGAGAGGTCATCCACGATAGGTACCGAGCGACTGACGAACTATGCGTTGCAGATTGGGAGTCGCGAGGAGTTCGTTCGGCAACTGACGACGAATTTGCCGACTCGACCAAATTATTTTCTCGAAGATGCCCAGATCAATCGCTCGGGTGCGCCCACCCTGAAAGAGTTGCCGGCACTCGGAGCGCTTTCTCCTTCCGAGGTGCAGGAGTTGTTGCAACAGAAGGCGTGGGTGCTGGATGTTCGATCTGGCGACGAGTTCGCTGCCGGACATGTGCCAGGTTCGGTCAACATTGCGCTATCTGGACAATTCGCATCATGGGCGGGAGGCGTGCTCGGCATTCATTCGAATCCAGTTCTGGTTGCAAATGGCATCGCACAGATCGATGAAGCACGGTTGCGTCTGGCGCGTGTAGGGATTGAGAAGGTTCGCGGCTATCTGGAGGGCGGCGTCGCCGCGTGGCAACAAGCGGGATTGTCTCTACTAAAGACTCCTCAGATTTCCGTGCAAGAACTGAGCGAGGAATTGAAAGAGGGCGGCTGGACGGTACTTGATGTGCGTCGCGAAGGGGAATTCCAGGCGGGGCACATTCCCGACGCCGAGTGGCGGGCGCTTGACGCGTTCCCTCAAGGAATGCCGAAGATTGATGCCAAGCGCAGCTTTGCCGTCCACTGCAAGAGCGGTTACCGCAGCATGATCGCTTGCAGCCTGCTGGAACGCGAAGGGCATCGCAACGTCGTGAATGTTACAGGCGGCTTTGACGCCTGGCATGCTGCCGAACTTGGCGAGGTTGTCGAACAGCTCGCCGGGGCATGAAGCTCTTTGGCGTTTTGCGCATGACGGACCAATTCGGTCGGCTCTTGGGTCGTCCCGCTCGTCTTTCTAACTTCTCTCTCTCCCTAATTCTTCTCGTGACCTCGATTGCTGCGTTCGCTCAAACGCCAGAAAAGGCAATCGATCAAACTTTCTCTTTTGTTGGGCCGAGCGATCCCGGTTGTGCGGTTCTGGTAATTAAGGACGGCAAACCGATTTTCCAAAAAGGCTACGGCCTAGCCAAACTCGGCACATCGCAGAAGATTGGACCCGAGACAAATTTCCGTCTTGCTTCTCTCACAAAACAGTTCACGGCGATGGCGGTGATGCTGCTCGTGCATGATGGCAAGCTGCGCTATGAGGATCGCTTGACCGAAGTGTTTCCCGATTTTCCAGCGTATGGCAAGGCGGTCACGATCCGTGAGATGTTGAACCACACCTCGGGCCTGATCGATTACGAAGACATCATGGCCAAGCAGTATGCAGGGATTGTCGATGACAAGATTCCGCAAATCAGTGATGCCGAGGTGCTCGCCTTGCTGAGGCAGCAGAGCACGACCCGATTCGTTCCGGGCACGCACTGGGCGTATAGCAACTCGGGCTATGTGCTCCTCGCTCAGGTCGTGGAGAAGCGATCCGGGATGAGATTCGGCGATTTTCTGCGGACGCGCATTTTTGAACCCTTGGAGATGACGAACACCATCGCATACGAGAAAGGTAGGAATGAAGTTAAGAATCGCGCCTACGGCAACACGATGACCGAGGACCGATGGCGTGAAACCGATCAGAGTTCAACTTCGGCAACGCTCGGCGATGGCGGAGTCTACACGTCTCTCAATGATCTTGGAAAGTGGGACCGTGCGCTCGAAAAACACACGCTGCTGAGTGCGCAGGAAATGCAGCCTTCGCTAACTGCCGCCAACACGCCGAGTGGCGGCCCTTTACAGGAAGTCTCTGGAAGCATGGCGCCGCTCTACGGTTTTGGATGGTTTCTCGATCCGTATCGCGGGCATCGGCGATACGCGCACTACGGCGAAACCGTCGGCTTTCGAAATGCGATCCAGCGCTTTCCCGATGACCATCTCACGGTGATTGTCCTGTCAAATCGCGCTGAGCTTGATGCGCCCGCGTTTGCCGAACGGGTGGCGGACCTGTATCTCGCAAAACGCTAATACCACAATAACTGACGTTGCGATCTAAACTGCAGCTCCCTGTGCCTTTGTCGAGAGACCTTCGGGTCGCTGCGGAATTTGTGGCAGAGATGCCATCAGGCGGCGAGTATAAGGATGAACCGGAGCGGCGAAGATTTGTGCGGTCGGGCCGCATTCGACGATTTCGCCTTCGTTCAGAATGGCGATGCGCTGGCAGATTCCTGCGACCGACGGAAGATCATGCGAAATATAGAGAATCGACATGCCGGTATCGCGATTCAACGAGGCAAATAATTGCAGGATTTCTGACTGCGTGATGACGTCGAGGGCGCTGGTCGCTTCGTCGGCGATTAACAGCGCGGGTCGATGCAGAACCGCCATCGCTATTAGCACGCGCTGCGCCTGTCCCACGCTGAGTTGCGACGCATGCTTCTGGAGAAAATCTGGATCGGCTGGCAGGCTTACGTTCTTTAGCGCTTGTTGGATCGCAAATTCGCAATCGCCAGAGGTAGCGGCGCGGTCGCGATGTGCGCGCCATGCTTCCTGAAGTTGTGTGCGAATTTTCAGCGCGGGATTGAGCGATGCGAGCGGGCTCTGTAGAACGAGGCTGAGAGCGCGGCCGCGTAGGTCTCGCAGATCACGCTCGCGCATGGCGAGGAGATCGGATCCCTGAAAGTGAATGTTGCCTTCGATGTGGGCACGCTGGCGACCGAGCAATCCCAGAATGGCGAGTGCGAGGGTGCTTTTGCCGGAGCCGCTCTGGCCGACAAGACCGAGAACTTCTCCCCGTCCTATGTCTAATGAACAATTGCGCAGGACCGGTGGCTTGCCCGGATAGCGCACCGTTACGTTAGCGGAGAGCAGTGTGTCGCGATCGGGAATGGCGGCGGTTGTCATCGATACTACCGCCGGGCGGTTGCCGTTCCAGTCAGCGTCAGCCGTTCGGCGTTCCAGAACGTTTGCGGATGCAGGATGCCGGGGTTCGCTCCAGCTACCGAGGTCGAAACCGCAGAAAGTGCGTTCTGGTTGATCAGGTAAATAAACGGCGCCTGTTCATAAACGATTTCCTGCACTCGATCGAAGGCCTCTTTGCGTTTTTTAGGGTCTTCGGTCGAGGCTTGAACGCGCATCAGCTTGTCGATTTCAGCTTCCCATGCGGTTTCGGGCGATTTCTGCTGCGGATTCCATGCGTGATCCTCGGCCGAACTGAGCCAGATGTTCATCTGGCCGTTCGGATCGAGATCGATGTTGCGAAAGCCGAGCATGGCGGCCTCGTAATTGAATTTCCGCCCGATGCGTTCGAGAAGCGAGGGAAAGTCGAGTGGAACAAGGTTGACTTTGATGCCAATTTTCCCAAGGTCCTCCTGGATAAGAACGCTCATGCGTTCCCGCGGCTTGTTGCCGGCGTTCGTGACGATGGAGAACTCGACGGGATTGCCACTTTTATCGATCAACGTTCCATCCTGCATGCGGAACCCATCGGCCTTCAGACGTTGGAGCGCTGCTTCCGGATTGTGTGCCTCGGCTTTGAGGTGGCTGTTGAACCAGAATTTGTTGGCCGGTGAAACGGGCCCAACGGCAGGCTGTGCGTGCCCGTTGTAAACGACGCGGCTCAGATCGTCGCGATTGATGGCTTCAGAAATAGCACGCCGGAAATTGGTAGAACGGAACCACGCGCGCTTGTATTCCGGAATAGGAGCGCTCGGAACCTGGTTGAACCACATGAAATCGGAGTCCAGCGAAGGACCAGCATCATGCACAAGTTGAGGCGACGCCGAGCCGAGGCGATCGAAATAGTCTGTGTCGAGCACGTTGATAAGGTCGAGTTCGCCGCGTTTGAAGCGCAGCATCTCGACGTCACGATTCGCCTGAATGTCGAGGTGAATGGAATCGAGGTAAGGCAGGCGTCGTCCCTGCGCATCTTTCTTCCAGTAATAAGGGTTGCGCTCGAGGCGCACGCTCGATCCCGCTTTATATTCAGCGACCATAAAAGGACCGAGCACGGCGCCCTCTTTTTTTGGCGAGTGCGCGGACATGATGGCGACCTGATCGAAGAGGCGATCGAGCCCGACGATGGGCGCGGGGAAAGCGATCAGAATTTGATTTTGGCCAAGCACCTTGGTGGTTACGGCGCCGCTGCCAGAGCGGAAAGCATCTCCGGTGGAGGAGTGGAGGGCCGGATCCATAAGCCGCTGCATCGTAAAGGCAACATCGTCGGCCGCGAACTGCGTGCCATCAGAGAAATGAACGCCGGACCGGAGTTTGAACGTGATTTGCTTGCCATCTTTCGAAACTTTCCAGGACTCAGCCAGTTCGGGCTCGAGCGCCTGAGTATGGCGGTTGATACGCACCAACCCGCCTCCGGTGAGATAGCGGATCGAAAGCGAAGCTTCGTCATCGACGAGCAATGGGTCGAAGGTCTTGGGCTCTGTGCGGAGACAAAAGCGCAGTTCGCCACCAGACTGCGCGAAGATGGCAGTGGAAATAACAATCAGGCAAAGTAGCAACAAAGAAATTTTGCGGCGGCCGATCATGCGGTCACCTCCTCGTTCGATAAAAGCAATTGAAATGACGTGAGCACAACGATGAGCAAGAGCAAAGGAACCAGGCGCCACGGCTCCTCGCGGAACGAAATCAGACCTTCGAGTTCGCGTAACAAACTTCCCCAGGATGGCAGAGGCTCGGCAACGCCTAAGCCGAGCACGCCGAGGTTTGCTTCGCTGAGGATGAACACGGGGATTGAAATCCAGAACTGCGCGTAGAGGACCGGTTTTAGGTTCGGGAGAACGTGAATCAGGAAAAGGCGTGGCCCGTGAAGTCCCGAAGCACGCGCCTGCAAGATGAAATCGGAGTTCCGCAGTGCGTCGGCACTGGTCGAGAGCACGCGCGCCGAAGCGGCCCATCCGAGCGCACCGAGAATGAGGAATGTAATCAGCACCGAGTTGAGCGGCGAAACATTCAGTGGCAAGAGCGCACGCACGGTGATGAGAAGAAAAAGCCAAGGCAGCGAGAGAAAGAGGTCGGTAAAAGCGCGCGCCAGTTTGAGCCAGATTCCGCCGAGATAGCCAGCCAGGCCGCCAACCAGAGCAGCAAGGGCGGTTGAAACGAGAGCGGCGGCAGGAGCGAGCAGCAGCGAGATTCGCGTGCCGTAAAGCACGCGAGAAAAGCGATCGCGGCCCACTTCGTCAGTGCCCAAAAGATGTTGATGGGATGGGGGCGCGCCAGGCGCCTCACGAAATTGCTGGGCGTATCCGGCAGGTGCGAGCCAGTTTGCGCCGAGCGAGAGCGCGCACACGGCGACGACTATGACACACGCCAACAGACGAGCTGCCTTCATGCAGCGTTCATTCCCCTTGCGGATTCAACGTATGAATCATTACATCGGCGCCGGAGTTGGCGAGCAAGGTTACCAGCGTAACGAGAACGGTCAAGTTCACAAGTAAGGGGAGATCTCGCGAGAGCGCGGCCTGCCATGCAAGTTGGCCAATGCCAGGCAATCCGCAGAGAGCTTCGACCGGAATACTCGCGCCGAGCGCAAGGCTGACGGTGATGCCCGCGAGCGCGATGAGCTGCGGCCCGACAACCGGAAGAACGTGGAAGCCGAGAATGCGAAACTCGTCCAGCCCACGAGCGCGAGCGGCTGTAATGTGTGGCAGTTCGTAAGTTTTGCCGAGCAGGTTCCGGGAGTACCGGTAAATCTTGGGGAAGACGATGAGTCCGATGGCAAGGTAGCCGGGAGCATTGAAGACCACAGAGGCCAGGGCGAGGACCGCTGCTGGGATACAGAGAAATGCTCCACTCACGGTCATGCCGAAAATCTCATAGACCGGTTTTTGCCATAGGCACGCAGTGAGTGCCAGCACCGAAGCGAGTATCCATCCGAGCAGAAGGCCAAAGCCCGCAACTCGCAAGGTGACAGGCCCGCGCTCCCGAAGAAGAGAGGCAACGGGTTGACCGAGGGCGTAAGACGTTCCGAGATCGCCGTGAATGGCACCACGTAGATAGGTCCCATAAAAGTGAAGAACATTCTGCTCTCCGGCGTGCTCCGCTCGTAGGGCGCGAATGCTTTCGGCGTTGAGGCCGGGATCGAGCTCGCGCTCATCCGTGTTGAAACCAGGGGCAAGGCGCACAAGTGTCGCAGAGAGCAGTCCGCCGAGCAGAACCAGGGCGGCGATCGAAACGATGTGGCGCGCAACTCGGCGAATCAACATGGGCGGCAACCTAATTCACACTCGCGCCGCGCGAGCGCGAGGAAGGGAACTCCGCATTGGGTCCGGAATCAGCGTGGTGAAGCTTTTTCATGGAATACATGCGGCGATCAGCTTCCGCGAGCAATCGCTCCACATCGAAGCCATCCTGGGGACAGAACGCAGTGCCTACGCTGAGAGCCACCAGATTTCTGCCGGCAATCTTGTTTCCTGCCGCGATCGCGAGTTCGTTCAGGCGGGCCGCTTTTTCGGGACTGTCATCCTGTTTCAATCCCGGAGCGACCACAACAAATTCGTCGCCGCCCATACGGGCAACGTAATCGTAGCCGCGACACATCTCATTCAGGCGAGCGGCAAAATCCTTAAGCAAATTATCGCCTTCAAGGTGGCCATAGAGATCATTGATCTGCTTGAAATTGTCGAGATCGCAGACCATCACGGCCAGTGAAGTTCCAGTACGCCGGCAGCGGGCGAGTTCTCGAGATAAGTGAACGAAGAGCGAGCGAGCGTTGGGCAGGCCGGTGAGGTAATCGGTGGTGGCCGAGTCCTCCGCCTGTTGATATTTGAGAGCGTTCTCCATCGAGAGGCCGATCTTCGAACTGATGGCGAGAAGGATACGCAGATGGTCGACGGCGAAGGCGTCCTGCTCCGAGCGATAGAGTGCCAATACACCAACAACTCCGCTCAGGCCTTCCAGTGGAACAGCCAGAACGGAACGTTGAGTGATGAACTTCTCCGGATCTGTCACGTACCCGGCTTCCAGAGAGGGATCGCCATTCACGATGGGTTTGCGATTTTCCGCAACCCAGCCGCAAATGCCATCTCCCAGATTGATGTTGAGCGAAGAAAGCAGGCGGAAGTTATCGCCGCTGACCAGTTCAGGGATGAGCCGCCCGTCCCGCAACAGAAAGACGGCCATCGAGTCATAAGGAACCAGTTTTCGAAGCCGCACCGAGAGTACAGAAAGCGTCTCGCCAAGACTGAGCGAGTTACCAAGATCCTGGCTGAGTTCGAACATCGTCTGCGCTTCCTGCCGTGCGGAAGCGATGGACGAGAGGAAATCGGTGTCGTTATGAAAAACGCTCGGGCCGGATTGCTCGTAGCCGGTCGCGGGCTTCACATCTCTTTCGACGCGAACCTGCACGGAGAGTCCTGGCTCATCACTGTCTCCCGAGTGTGCCATCGCCTCGAGCTCTTTGTAACGACGTAGTAGGACGTCAACTACCGCTGGATCGAAGGAGACGCCAGACATGCCCGCCACCTGCTTCATGGCAACATCGAGCGGTAGCGCGTTGCGGTATTGGCGGTGGGACGCGAGCGCGTCGAGGCAATCGACTGCCGCTAGTACCCGAGCTCCCCTCGGAATTTGTTCACCCTTGAGGCCGTCAGGATACCCCGAACCATCCCATCGTTCATGGTGTGAGCGAACGATCGGGGCGACCGGATAGGGAAAGGCGACGCGCTGGAGGATTTCTGCGCCCACGATGGGATGGATCTTCATCTTTTCGAACTCTTCAGGCGTCAGTCGGCCGGGCTTGTTGATGATGTGTTCGGGAACGGCGAGCTTTCCAATATCGTGCAGGAGCGCAGCAGCGCGAAGGGCTTCAATTTCCTCGGAAGCGAACGCGAGTTCTTTCGCAATCTCGATTGCGTAGATGCGAACGCGCTGCAAATGTTTATGAGTCGTATGGTCTTTCGCCTCAATGGCGAGGGCAAGAGCCTCAATGGTTCGAAGATGAAGTTGTGCAACATCTTCAGCGTGACGCTTTTCCGTCTCGACCTGTTTCTTCTCCGCTTCAAGACGCCCGAGATAAAGACGATAAGAGCGATACACCCAATAAATCACCGGCAGAATCATGAGCGTGGTCTGCCAGCCAGTGTGTTTATTGATGAATTCCACGAAGAACACTACGGCGGCACCCACCAGATAGTAGGGGAAAGACCAGAAATAGCATTCGGCCCAGACTTTCCGCGGAGATTTACTTTCCGTCAGAGAAATGATGACGGAGACAGGAAGGGTATTCGCGAGAAAGAAGAGCAGCGCCGTGACAACCAGCAGAAGAGGCGTATTCTCGCCCAGGACTTTCTCAAGCCGATGAAAACGCGAAATAAGAAATTGCGATGGCATTGGCCATCATGCTGAAGACGTTGAAAAGTACCTTCGCCGGATCAGCCTTCCGGCGAGCGGACCACACACATTGCGCCAGGCTGGCGGTGCAACCGATGAGAAGTGTTTCCGGCAAACTCATCTCGAGAATGCCCAGCAGGATGAAAAGGAAGTTCACCGACATCGTGCCATCGATGCCGGGCAAACGGATCTTGAGTCCGGATGCGAGCGTGGCGATAACGAGATAGCAGATAAAGCGGGTCAAGTCATCGCTATGCCAATGCCAAAGAGCATGGGCCACGATCGACATGCCAAGTATGGCAGTCGTGGCGATAAATAAGGTTGCCCGTCTCGACATCAATGGGACCGAACCTTCCGCTTTCGTTCTCTGTACGCGGCGTGACTGAACGCCCACGTTCCGTGCGCTAAGGCTCCGCTAGAACGAGGAGTTCCCAGAGTCCGAAATTCCTGTATCCAAACCACGGCCCGCCGCTCCAGTCCCTTGGCATGGTCAGCAGTGATGGAGGCACTGTTACTCCTTTATGAATGGTAGAGCAGCAGCTTTGACGCTGACACTTACCGAAGTAATGAGAATAAGTGTGTGGGTGGCCATTGGAAGCCTGGCGGCGCGCAGCCGCCACGCAATTCCAGATTATCTGTCGCCATTGACCAGAGTTTCCGAGCTCGGCGTGCTATCGGTGACGATCGAACTGCCACCCCATACGGCGAAGAATCCGCCGTCGCTGTTGCTGCCCCAGGGCGCCGATCCGCCCCATACGGCGAAGCTTGCCCACGGGTTAGAGCCTCCCCAAACCGCGAATTGGCTTCCCAGGAAGGCATTTGTTCCCCAAACCGCTGAGCTGCTCCAGTCCGAGGAGCCTCCCCAGACCGCAAAGCTGTTTTTCACGAAGTAGACGTCCTGCGTTGTCGGGTCATATTGGACGGTTGGAGATGTTGCAACGCCGCTGCTCAGATCTGTACTGGTAAGAGCAGCTTGGATATCCAGATAACCCGCACCTACTGTGAATACGTCGTATTGGTCGGTATAGGTAATGCCGGTCACGGGATCGGTGTAACTGCTATAAAGCGGAAACGTCTTGTAAGCCGTCTTCATGAGACGAGCCTTGACTTGGTCAGGAGAAAGATTCGGTTGAGCCTGCAGTAGAAGCGCCACGGCCCCGCTGACTGCCGGAGCTGCCATACTGGTGCCGCTCAGAGTGAAGTATGGCGACGCTGCGGAAGTTCCTCCCGGTCATGTAAAAGCTTGTCGGAAGAGCGTTCTGTGGATAGGTGAGCGCCAGCGTCGTCTTTGGGTTCCCCATGAACGAGGAAACCTGATTTCCGGGAGCGACCAGATCTGGCTTGGCGATATGGTCGATGGCCGTCGGGCCTTTTGAACTATAAGTGGCAATCAGGTCGTCAGAACGCGTGGGAGTTCCCATCGCTTTCATGGCGCCGACCGTGATTACGTAAGGATCATTTCCCGGCGAAGTGATCGTGCCATAGCCATTCGTTCCCGCCGAGTTGTCTCGCCCATCATTACCCGCGGCGACCACCACTACGATGCCCGCGCGATATGCAGCTTCAACCGCGTAGCAGAGCGGGATCGAGGGTATAGGTTTCGAAAACGGGGCGTCCCAATGACAGGTTGATCACGCGGATGTTGTACTTCTTTTTTAATTGAATGGCGGTTTGGATGGCGGCGACCACCGCGCTATCACTTCCCATCCCGTTGCTATCCAACACACGCAGATTGATCAGTTGGACGTTCAGGTGCAATCCCTTTGAGAGTCTGGAAATCGGCAGCGACCTGTCGAGTTGCGGCCATTACCACCAATAATGCCGGCGACGTGCGTACCGTGCCCGAAGCCGTCCATGTCGCCAAGTCCATCATTGACCCATGACTGGGCATACACCACCCGGCTCGACCCTGTTTGGAATTTCGTGAAGTCGGTGTTCTTGACTGAGCTGTATTGCCTGGTGACGATGCCGCTATCAATGACGGCCACGCCGATCCCGCTGCCATCGAGACCGAGTCCCCAGGCATAAGGAGCATTGATCGCTGGGGCCGTATTTGTGAGATGGCCGTTGGACGGTCGCGATCTGGGCGAGATGAATTTTACGGACGGGTTCGCAGCGAGAAGGCTCACCTGGCTTACGGGAAGCGAACACCCGCATACCGTTTACCAAGGGAAGGTCCGCAACGCCCTTGACCGCCATGTTTCGCAACATTCGTGTGATCCGCTTTGGTCGGTGGCGCGTTGAACTGCACGATGACGTCGACAGTGTTCCGCTGCTCGGTAGGTCGGGCGCGAGTTTGGGATTCTTGGCGGCGGCGACCGCCACAAGCGCAATCACCAAAAAATATGGGGCAGACCTTCAATCTCATGGAGTTGCTTTACCCTCAACCGATGTACGTGCATCTCTCCCACCATAGTGCGGTTGCAGAAGTGCTTGAAACCATGGGACAAATGAACTTTTTATCGCTGGCGCGACGGGACAATTTGGCTTATCCGGACAGATTGGCGCAGACATGACGACCTGTTACTTCGGTTTGAGTACTAGCGTGTGAAAGAGTTCCAGATGCTTGGCCGATGTGTCAGCATCGTGGAGGCGTCGAGTGACAGCGACTCAACCGTCTGTAGTGTGATGTTCGAAGGTTCGCAGTCTCGGCCAGGGAGTGTCCGGAATTCGTGTCTTTGACTATAAATAAGCCCCCAAAGATTGTCGGTGTTTCCTCCGGTGCTGGCCCTGCCCCCGCTATTCCGAGTGTTCAGTCTGACTTAATCCAGGATGCGGTGTTTACCACCGATCTGGAAGGCATGATCACGAGCTGTAACTCGTCTGTGAGCCGTTACGGGCATGCGCCAAAAGATCTGATTGGGAAAAATCTCGCCGTTCTCTTCTCAGCCGAGAGTAAAGCGCTGTTCACAAAGTTGGTGGTTCCTGCTGCTGTCGAGAAAGGTAGAAGCGAAGCGCAACTGCGGGGTTGGGTCAAAGGCGGAGAAGAATTTTGTGTTCACCTCCGCCTGACGCTGGTGCAGGACGCCGGTTCAAATCCGATCGGCATGGTCGGAGTTGCCGTAGATATGCCGGAAATTAAATCGTCCGGATCTCTCCCTCTCTCAGGCCAAAAACAACGAGCCCAACTCTGGCCCGGCGCGTCATAGAGGGAACGGAGTTCCTGATTGCCAGCCCTGTGATGCACAAGTTCATGGGGATGGTCGACCGGGTCGCCGGACATACCGAAACCGTGTTGGTGGTTGGCGAAACTGGAACCGGCAAAGAACTAGTCGCGCGCACGATTCACGAATCTTCCTATCGTCACAAGCGGGCGTTGGTCGACATAAACTGCGCGGCTCTGCCCGAACAACTGGTGGAGAGTGAACTGTTCGGTTTCGAAAAAGGCGCCTTCAGCGGCGCCGACTCCTCGAAGCCCGGACTATTTGAACTCGCGGACAAAAGTACAATCTTCCTTGATGAAATCGGAGAGTTACAACCGCAAGTGCAGGTGAAGTTGCTACGAGTGCTGGACGGGGCGCCCTATTACAGGCTAGGCGGGCACCAGAAAATAACGGTAGATGTACGCGTCGTGGCGGCCACCAACCAGGATCTCGAACTGGCGGTGAAAGAGGGACGTTTTCGCAAAGACCTCTTCCATCGCCTGAGCCAGTTCCAGTTGCGCGTTCCGCCATTGCGAGAGCGTCCGGAAGATATTACCGAACTGGCGCAGTACTTTCTTTCGCTCAAAGCGTCAGATAAGACATTCTCCTCGGACGCGCTCGCGGCATTGCAGGCGCATGCGTGGCCCGGCAACATCCGCGAATTGCGCAACCTGGTCGCCAAGCTTGCCATGGGCAGTCCGGACAAAGCGATCACGGCGAGCGAGGTCATGGCGGAACTCCAGCGGTGAGACCGTACGCGGTGTCGCAACCGAACGCAAAATCCTCCCGCAGGGCAATCTGGAAAATATGGAAGAGCAGATGATTATCCGGGCCCTGGAGCAGACCGGCGGACATCGTGCGCAAGCAGCCGAACAACTCGGTATCTCGCGTCGCACACTAAGCCGCAAGCTTCGCGAATACGGGATCGATGCACCATCCGGCGATGGAAATCCCACACTCGGAACAATCAGTCAGGAGCAGCAAAAGTTTTTCCGCGCGAAAGTGAACGTGGCCGTCACTCTCAGAAATGCCAGCGGCAAAGAGCTTCAAGTACAGGCCGTGAACCTCAGCACCGGCGGGATGGGGCTGGATGCCGTGTGCGACCCCGTTGGGTTTGCGGGAGTGCTCGATGTCAGCTTCCTTTTACCGGATAGCGAAACCGTGATGCAGGCGAAGGGTCGGTTGGTCTGGGCAGACGTTGGCGGCAGAGCGGGACTACGGTTTATTGTTATCGAACCGTCTCTTTTTCAGGAATTGCAGCACTGGACGAATCACAAGATGAAGGATGAAGGTTGGGAAATTCTGTCTTAACTTGTTGTCACGAGCATAAGGAGTGGTTTCTGTGGGAATTGCAGAATACAAGAATCCAACTGGCCAGGAAAGAATTCTGCCCCGGCATGAATTTGACGCACGCGTAAAAATTGAAACGTTGCGTGAAAAGAAAAAAAGGGTGACTGTGGGATGGGCGCGCGATCTGAGCGAGAACGGACTGGGCGCATTCGTCGGAACCGAACTTTTTCTCGAAGAAATCGTGACGCTCAGGATCCCTTTAAGAATGAAGAATTGCTGATTCCGGCACGAGTCACGAGAAAAGTCGGAACGGAGTATGGCTTCCAGTTCACGGCGCTAAGTCCGAAACAAAGAGATCAGATTCGCAGCGTGCTCGCCACCAGCCCTCTCGCTCCATTCTTTGCCGGGTCACAATAATCTCTCTCTTCAAAGAAACTACGTTTTTCTCGCACGTAAAATTTCTTCTTCAGATTTACGAATTCCGGAATTCTTGTCGGCAATCCGTACTTCGGTTTCCGCCCACAGCTGAAAGAGCCTTGATCCGCTGCCTACAGGAAAAGCCTTTAAATCACGGGTCTTTCGTTGTTACGAAAACAGAACAATCATATTGAAACGAACTGCGAAAAATTGGTATAAGCTTGCACAAGGGCCAATACGCGGCGGGCGTTGATTTGGCTTTTTTGCATGGGGAACCGAGAAGCCATTCATTTGTTGGCGCAATGGATCGCCGCGAATCGGGTAAAATGAGCGTCCGCTTGCTTGGGAGTGGAGATGCTATCCGCGGGTATCGATTTACGAAAGATTCGCGATCGACTCGGTCTCACGATGAGAGACGTCGAGAATGCCAGCCTGCTCATCTCGCAGCGGCATGGCAGCGAAGAGTATCTGATCCCGCCCAGTCGGCTTTCGGACATTGAGACGAAGGGAGTTGTTCCCAGCGTCTACCGGTTCTATTCGCTCGCAGCGATTTACCGCCGGCCCGTGCGGAACCTTCTACAACTTTACGGCATTGACCTCGATGGTATAAGCGCGGAGTGGGGCCTCTCGCAGCCCGCCAAATCGCACACCGCAGCGCTCGAGGGTGAAAACACCACTTGTCGGATCCCGGTGAAGCTGGATCCCGGCTTTGATCTTAGCGAAACATCCGATCTCGGTCGCATGGTTCAACAGTGGGGCACAGTTCCGCTTTCCATGCTCAGCCACCTGTCTTCGCAGAACTACACCTATGCATTCGTCGGGAACGAAGATTTCACCATGTATCCGATTCTGCAGCCTGGCTCATTCGTGCAAGTCGACGAATCCAGAAGAAGAGTGGTCGAGCGGCAGTGGCATTCGGAATATGAGCGGCCGATTTACTTTGTGGAAACGCGCGACGGATTCACCTGCTGCTGGTGCTCATTCCGGCTGAACGCCCTGGTATTGCAACCCCATCCGCTCTCCGCCACCCCCGTTCGGATTCTCAAGCACCCGCAGGAGGCCGAAGTCATTGGTCAAGTTGTGGGAGTTGCGATGCGTCTGGGGAATCTGATCGCGGCCGAGTTTCAAGAATCGAGAGAGTTTTCAGGACAGAAACCAGATGCAACTTTGTCATCTTCGGGCAGTCTGAGGGTAGCAGGCGGCTCTGACTCTCCTTCAATTTCGACACGTAAGAAGCTGGGTTAATCCCTTCCGCCTGGCTGCAGTGTTCCAGATCCTTCTGGAGCAAGCTGATTCGAGTCCGCAAAATATCGCCAAGCACGAGTTGATGGGCCCTGGCAAACGTCTCCTGGGCCGCCGCCGTGCCATGCACTCGTTCAAATCCCCAATGCTCGTAACCGCCTTCCGGTGAACGTCGGTCGGCAAAGTAATAGAGCTTTCCCCACAGTCCTTCAATTTTTCCCAACGTTCGTTGCCGAAGGTCGTCGTAAGCCGATTTCAGTGCCATTCCCGCACCTTTTAATTTTTCACTACGTTTTCCGAAAAGCTGCCGCACTTCAGTTTATTGGACTAAAACGCGCCCTTTACAACGAGACTACGCCCACTGAACTTAACCCTAACTCCAGAGAGGATATCCCGTGAATACCTTGAAAGCAAAGATCACTCTATTACTTCTAGTTTTGGCCACCATGACTGCCCTCCCCGTCGCGTTGCGCGCTGACGGAAATCCGTTTCCCAGCTGCGGACCCAAGGTTGGAGTTTGCGAATTCGGTGAAGTGAGAAAAATCGACGCTTGAGTGCTGCCGGACAGGGTGATACATTTCTCGGACGGCAGTACTCATGCGTATGGATCTTGAGAGTTTCTTGTGGTTTTACTTCTGGGTTGCCCCGCATGTGCTGCTCCTCGTCGTTGCGTTCCTCATGTTCCGGAAGGGACGACATAAAGAGTTCCCAATCTTCTTTTCCTACCTTCTCTTTGAGTTCCTGCAGTTTGCCGTTCTTTTTACGATGTACTTCCTGAAAACGCCGTCCTCGATTTATTCGAAAACAGATCTTTTCGGCCGGGCCGGCAGTATCGCTCTGCACTTCGGAATCATTCAGGAAATGTTCCATTCGCCGGTGCTTCAGGCTGCACACTTGCGCAAGGCCGCTGCCGGCGTGTTGAAATGGGTAACTGTATTTCTGATTCTGCTCTCGGCTGTATTCATTGGATCGATCTACTACAGCACTCTTGGCTTCCGGATCTTGCCAGACTATGTGAGTATCGAGGCATTTAATACCGCGCAATGCGGGTTGCTGGTTCTGGTCTTTCTCTGGCACCGTTTCCTGGGCATCCGCATGTCGCCCATAGTTTTCGGAATTGCGATCGGAATGGGTTTGGTTGCTGGACTTGAACCGCTCTTGCATCTCATGAAGGAGTTTGTTCCCACCCGGAGTTCGAGGATGGTCGACTTTGTGCAATTTGCGAGTTTTCATGGTGCAGTCCTGATCTGGCTTTTCTTTTCGGGGTCTCGAGAAAAAGGTGATTCCGGCAAGGGCGATGCTTTACTGTTGAAGACCCCAGAGTGGCCCTCCGATTTGGGGAGGATAACTCGCTTATGATCCCTGTGATTATTTTGTTTCTGTTTGTCCTGTTTTTCTTCGCCTTCCTGGGTTATGAGGGTTGGAGGCGCTATTCCGACCACGATAAGCCGGTCTCCGCGGGGCAGCTTACGGCGGTCGATCTGGATGCTTTTGAGAATCTGATCGATCCCGAAGAGGACCAATACCTGAGGGTCGAACTTTCGCCCTCCGAGTTTCGTGACGTACAACGGGCGCGTATTCAGGCCGCGATGGTGTATGTTGCGGCTCTGTCCAGGAATGCCCATAGGCTGGTTGAGGTCGGCCAATCTGCTCGCTATCATACAAACCCTGAAGTGGCTGCGGCTGGTGCAGAGATCGTCCAGCGGGCGCTGCGCTTGAAATTGTGGTGCCTGCTGGCTTTTGTACGGCTGAATGCCGCTAATCTCTTTCCAAATGTCCTGACGCCATCGAGCAGAATCGCCAACCAATACCTGCTGGTCACATACATGGCCACAAGTGTTCAAACCAAGATCATCGCCACCTGATTCTGGGGAGGTTTAGGGCAGAGCACTAAACCCTACGACCGCTTCTGGGCTTCGGTTTGAAAGGTGGTGGCGAGACTGCTGAGGGGGTACTCAAGAGCACAGTCCCGCCCCTCCTCATAACTTCCGGAATTGTAGGGTGTCGCTCGTAGGGAGGTTCCAGTGAGGATTACTTGTTACGGAAAACGAACAATAACTCACTTGGACCGGAAGTCACACTCTCATCCTCGCCAAACCGTTGAGACTCGCGGCTCACACAGAAAATAAGACGCGATAACGCCCCATTCGAGCCTAATCCGGACGGTAACTATTACCAGCGGTGCCTCCTTCGTGTTACCTCACGGCTACTCTGACGCTTCTTTGGGCCATGTACGTTCGTGTCTCTCGGCCCTAAGCTGGGTTCATTCACCCAAGCTGGACGGAGGCTTTAAATGAAATACCTGCTGATTTCGGTTCTTCTTCTTTGTGCGGCCGCGCAGGCCGAGAATTTGGTCGAAGCAACTGGCTCGCTGCCCGATGCGCCAGTCAACCATTCCTTCTGGACCATGCAGAATAAGGTAGGCTTCGGAATCCTTGCCAACCTGGTCGCTGCCGATGCAATCACCACTCAGCGTGGTTTGAACCAGGGCTTTCGCGAAGCCAATCCGATGATGCGTCCGTTCGTTACGCGCGGCGCAGCCGGAGAAGCCGTTGGATCTGCGATCGGCTTCGGCGCTGCAATGGGAACCGCGTACTTCTTGCACCGCACTCATCACTACAAGGCTGAGCGCATTGCGATGCAACTGATGATTGGTGGCGAATCCGTAGTGGTGGCCAGCAACATCCACGCACTCCAATCAAGTCACTAAACTCGCAGCTTCGCTCTCTAGTCGACGCGCGACGGAGAGCGAGACACGATCTGGAATGAATGTAAACCGGATCTTGGGTGTAAGCACATGCCTCCGTCCAAATCGCATGACTTATACCCAAGCCGGTTTCGGGGCCCTGCAAAGGGCCCCTTCTAATTGCAAAGTGGAAGCTGTCTGCCGCAGATCAGCTGATGCTACCCGATTGGCGACGGCTTGGGCGCTATGCGATACTGTCACTGCCCGAAGGCAAAATGTGAGGTCCCACCTTCGGTGCCCGGTCGAGCAGCAATAGATCGGTCGCAAAGCTAGAGCACAACGAATCAGCAAGCCGGGATGGCGGAACTGGCAGACGCAGCGGACTCAAAATCCGCCGGGCTTCGGCCCTTGGGGGTTCGACTCCCCCTCCCGGCACCAGTGCAAACCGCTTGTCCAGCTCTGACTTTGCCCGGGCTCGACGGTCCTTGTGCAAGAAAGCGTCTCTCCTCTCCTATTTCGGTTGTGCCCAATATTGTGCCCACCTCGGCCCGCTTTGCGCGAGGTATTTGGCCGCGTGCTGATCGGGAAGGCCGTTTGCGGCTTACTTCCACATCGGGTCGGTCAAGACGCTGATCCCAACGACTCGATAATCGACTTGCATGTCCCAGGCAAGCGGTGCGCAATCCTGATTGCGGAACTCGTGCTGTAAATTCTCTGGTCCGTATGACGAGGCGGACCCCAGCCTGCACTGGAATTGCAAACTGTTGCAGCTTCCTGACATTTGTCACCCAGTGAAGTGCGTAAAAGTATTGCGTTCTCAAGACTTGCGGGGTAAGCTTCGTGCCGATCAGGAGTGGGTTTCTCGTCAACCGCACTCTTCCTCAAGTTCCGAAGGACATTAAAGCAAGCAGTTATCGGGTTGATTTAGGAGGGCCCCTTGCTCCGGCACTGTCTTCACTTTTACGGCCCTCTCCTGTCTCCGTTCCATTCGTTCAGGCATTTTCATTACTTCATGACTTACTAATGCGGGCCGGTGCACGCTGGCCGTAACAAAATATCAGGATTGTTAGGACAATTCGATGGACCTTCGGGAAGGACTTGAGACCGTCCGGCACGCCAGAAAAATATTCCTCAAAAAGAATGCGATGCCGGTTTATCTCATTCATTTTGTTACAGAGGTTTGCAATCTGCGTTGCAGTCATTGTTTCGACTTTTTTTACGAGGAGGGTCCTAGACGAAAGCCTCACGAGCTTAGTCTTGACGAGATTGACCGCATGACTCGCAGCATGGGCGAGCTGCTCTTTTTGCTCCCCACTGGCGGCGAGCCGTTCCTCCGGCAAGATTTGCCCCAGATTATCGAGCTGTACTACCGGAATTGTCGATTGCGAAACGTGGGCATGCCGACCAATGGCTCGCTCCCCGATCGAGTGGTGGAGGGCGTCGAAGAGATCCTGGCGCGTTGTCCGGAGCTCCATTTCGGTCTCGACATCTCAATCGACGGTTTAGGCCTCGACCACGACACGATCCGAAACCAGAAAGGTCTTTTTGAGAAGTGCACCGAGACCTATTGGCGACTCAAGGATGTGGAAAAGCGCCACTCCAACTTTAAGGTCTGCGTCGAACTGACCATCCAAAAATCGAATCAGGACAGACTGGACGAGATCTACAGATACTTTGTGCAGGAGCTGAAGACCTACAACATCCTAGTGCGCATCGTGCGCGGTAAGCCACGAGATCCCGTGGAGAAAGACATCAATCTTGGCGCAGTTGAGGAGTTCATCTCAAAGCTCGAGCGGGGGATCCAGGAAGGCGCCTACCATGGGCAGGCGGTCTATCCGATGAGCGATCTCATCACCGCTCGAGAGCTCATTGGCCGCCAGATACAGCTGAAAGTGCTTCGTGAAAACCGGTTTCAGATCCCCTGCTATGCCGCCAATCTGATGGGAGTCATCAAGAGTAACGGAGACGTCATGGCTTGCGAACTCCGCGACGACAAGCTCGGAAACGTGCGGGACTTCGATTACGATTTCAAGAAGCTGTGGCTTGGTCAAAAAGCACGAGCGATTTCCAAAGACATCATCGAAAACAAGTGCTTCTGTACTCACGAATGCTTCATGAGCACCAACATCCTTTTCAACCCGCGACTCTACCCCCAACTGGTGACTGAGGTGGCAAAGCTCAAGTTGGACCGTTCAAGGCTCAGGAGATCGCAAAAGCCGCCGCGTGATGCTGGATCCGCGCAGGTTGTACCTTCTGTCCCGAACAGGAGCCAGGGATGAGGTCGGGGTTCTATTTCCATCTCGCTCGGCGACTCGTTGCCAACAAGGTGCGGCGGATGTGCGGCTTCACGGGGATCCCCTATAAGGTGCTTTGGAACACTACGCACTACTGCAACAGCAGATGTCAGACCTGCAATATCTGGCAAATCTATCCGGCAAGTGGTGGCTCTCAGAAAGACGAGATCCAACGCGATGAGGTCCGCCGTACCGTCGGCTCGCTGGGCGAACACCTGCTCTGGCTTACCGTGACCGGAGGCGAACCCACTCTCAAGCTTCACATGGCCGAGACAGTCAACGACATCTACGATGCCTGCCCTCATCTTGGCCTCATTACTATCAACACGAATGCCATCCTACCCAATCCAACTACGAGTGCTCTTGAGAAAGTTGCTGCCCATTGCTCTGGAGCAAAGGTAGTCGGAGTCCTCAGTCTTGATGGAGTGGGGAAGTTGCATGATGACATTCGAGGAGTTCCGGGGAACTTCGACGGCGTCGAGGAGTGCTGGCGCCGCATGCAGCAAATGAAGCAGCGTCTCCCTAATCTGAGCTTGGCGTTTCAGTCCACCGTGAGCGACCACAATTTGCGCCAGCTTCCGGAGCTTTTGGGCTACTGCGCCAGCCATGGAGGCGAGCACATCCTGACCTTCGCCCAGGAAGCCGAACTCTATCAGAACTGCGGCGAGGGCCACGATGTCACTACCCAACGTTCGTCGCTTCCAGAAATCCTCGGTCAGTTGGCTAAGCGGTTTTCGGTGCGCAATCCGAGCGACCTGTTGCAGTGGTCTCACATGCGTCTGATGTCGTATTTCGTGGAAGAGCGATCGGCGCCGGTGCCATGCACGGCAGGCGCCTCCACCATCACTCTTGGCCCGACTGGAGTGGTGTCTGGCTGTCTCTTTCTGGATAACCCCATGGGAACGGCCCAAGAGAACGGCTACGACTTGCTGCGCTTGCTCCACACGCCCGAGGCCCGTTCCGTGCAGAAAGCGTGTTCCGCTTGCCACCAGTGTTGGACGAATTGTGAGAGTTTTCCCGCGATGATGAGTTCTCCTTTCAAGACGATGCTCCGGATTCTGACTCCACGTCCGAGAGGTATCGCCGCTGTAAGAGGATCTACTAATGCCACACACTAGCGACCCGAGTAGGGTCCGGGGAACGGGGCCTGACGCGAGCGTGATCGTTCCCGTTCGCAATGGGGAGCGCACTTTGCAGCGCAGCTTGGAGGCCATCTTTGCCACGGAAGACGCCGGAGCCTTCGAGATGATTGTCGTCGACGACGGCTCAATCGATGCGACGGTCGCTATCGCCTCGAGGTTCCCATGCAGAGTGATCTGCTGCGGGAAAGGACTTGGTCCGGCTGCGGCCCGCAACCTGGGCGCGCAAGCGGCCAAGGGACAGCGATTGGTTTTTGTGGATGCAGACGTTTTCGTCCGTCCGGGTACATTGAGGCTCTTGCTGAACGCGCTGGATAGTTCGCCCGCGGTCTTCGCGACGTATGATCCGGAGCCGATGGATTGCAACTTCGCTACCCTGCTTTACCACACCCTGTCTTGTTTCAGTCTTGAGGATACTGGGGAGGAAACTCCGGTTTTCTACTCTTACTGTGCCGCGATTAGGAAGGACCTGTTCCTGAAAATGGGCGGCTTCGATACAAGTTTCATAAGCGCAACATTTGAGGACATGGAACTGGGCTGGCGACTCGCAGCTAACGGTCTGCTTTCCCATCACCTCAAGAATGCCAGGGTTGATCACGCTGCGCGGTATACGCTCCTTGGGCTCGGCCGCGCCTACTTCCGCAAGAGCCGAGATTTGGCGTTGCTTCTACTATCGCGTGGCAAGATCACCCTCAACGATGAAGGATGGACAAGCCGCAAGCACTGGATCATCTGGGCTTGCGCATGGGCCATTCTGGGTTTGGGCCCGCTCGCCGTGTGGCTCCATCCGCTGTGGGCGGTGCCGGGGATGATTGCGGTTGGCATTTTTGCCGTGGCCAGTGCGCCGCTGTACAGGACGATGGCCAGCCGTCGGTGGGTCCATGGCCCTTTAAGCGTCCTGGCTTATTTGGGAATCCATGTGATTGCGACTGCAGCAATGTTGAGTGCTGGTCTGATGTTCCTCAAGAGTATGTGGAGCTGGCGCCCAACCTGGCGGAGCCTGGTCCGGTTCGGCGATGAGAACTGTGCGGGCGATCCTCAAGGTAGAGGCTCCGTATGAAAATTCTGGTGATCACTCCGACATACAACGAGGCCCGGAACTTGAGCGCGCTGATTCCGGCCATCCTCCGATACGAAACACCGGATCGTCTTCTCGAAGTTCTTGTCGTCGACGATGGATCACCCGATGGCTCGGCCGACGTGGTCTGCAACCTCGCTGAAACCGACCCACGAATCCACCTGATCCGGAGGCCCGCAAAGCTGGGACTCGGTACCGCGTATGTGGAGGGTTTCCGGTTCGCGCAAGTAAGTAACTACGACGTGATCGTGCAGATGGACGCCGATCTTAGTCACGACCCGCGCTATCTTCCGGACTTTCTTGACAAGGTTTCGGAGTGCGACTTGGTCGTGGGTTCGCGTTATCTCAATGGCGTGAGCATCGTGAACTGGCCGTTCTGGCGGTTGGTGATCAGCTATTTCGGCTGCTCAATGGCACGCCGCCTGACCGGGGCCCCTTTCACGGATCCGACGAGCGGCTATAAGTGCTTCAGGACCAAGCTGCTTCAGGTCGCTGACCTCGACCACCTTCGGTCGAATGGTTATGGTTTCCAAATCGAATTCACACACCGAATCTGGGCGCACGGATATCGCTGGAGCGAGGTTCCGATCGTCTTCGTCGACCGCACCGAGGGCCAGTCCAAGATGAGCTTGGCCATCGCAGTGGAGGCGTTCTTCCTCATCACGAGGCTCTGGTGTTCTCGAACTTGGAACGGGATCAAACGCGGAGGCGCAAGGCGCGGAGTGCAGGTGAGCGGACAACAAGATGCGCCCGTATATCCGAGATCCAATCGTGCCTGAATCTCACCGGATGGAGCTCAGTGGAAAGCACGACTAAAACCCGCTCACTGAATTGGAGTGAATTAGCAATACCTTTTGCCATCTACTTCTCTGTCTGCGCGCTGACAATTTCCCGAGTTCCTTCCACTGCCACCGACAGCATGAATTACATCAATCGAATCGACTCCGGAAAACAACTCCTTCATCCGCATCATCTTCTCTTTAACGTCTTTGGCTGGATATGGGTTGGCTTCTGGAGGCGTTTGGGTCTCCAGGCCGACACGGCCATTTTAGTGTCGCTGCTGGATGCAATATTTGGCGCTTTGTGTTTGTGCGTCTTCTATCGCCTCCTCCGTACTCGCGTGGGATATAACCGCGGCAGTGCTCTCCTGGCAACCGGCTTGCCCGCATTCTCTTTTGGTTTCTGGTATTACAGCGCATCCGTCGAGGTCTACATCATCCCGCTCTTTCTCCTCCTACTGTCTTTTAGCCTTCTGACGGGCGAGTATGTGGACGCAAAAACATTTGCGCTAGTGGGATTCTTGAATGGCTTGGCGGTGCTTTTCGCTGAAATGTCAGTCTTGTTCGCGACCGTCGTGTTTCTGACGGGTTGGTTCCGCTATCGGGACGGCGATATTAAGTGGACGAAATCAGCGGCCAGTTATCTATTATTCGCTGTTCCCACCGCAGCTGTTCCATACACATTGGCAACCTTCGTAGCCGGGAACGCGCACTCAGTTCAGAGCGCATACCGTTGGCTGACTGACTACGTGCATTACCCGCGATTCTGGGCTCCACTAGCGCTGTCTTCCGTGCTCAAAGCATGCATCGGGCTCGGCCAGGCGTTTGTGGGCTCGCACTTCCTGTTCGCCCTCCCGAACGCCCGCCATTGGGTGCAGAAAATGCTTCCAGATTTCAATCTCGCCCATGAAGCTTTCTTGGTGCGCAATCTGGGTAGCGGGATCGCGAGCGTGCTTGTTGCCCTGGTCGCCGCCCAACTTCTTGTCGTTATTTATCAGTTCGCGAGGCGGCTGCAGAATTGGACATTATTTTCAATCACCCAGAAGAGGTTCGTTTATCTTCTGGCTGTGTGGTTTCTGACTTATGGAACGTTCACGTTCTTCTACATGTCGGTCAACTCCAAATTCTGGATTGCTCCAACATTATGTCTGTGGCTGATTTTCTTGGTCTTCTTCGCCCCTAGCCAGCCTCCCTGCGATGAACTAGGCCCTCGCTCCATAGTCGTTCTTGCAATCGCAGTGGGTCTGAGCTTTTTGGTGAACTATTTCGGTACGATTCGTTTCACGCGGGACCAGGCGAACGATTACTACTATTGCCAAGTCAAGGCGCTACTGGAATTCACCCGCCCAGGCGACCTAGTTGTGATTGGGACGTCCGGGAAATATAAACCCTATCTGCTCCGCTACGGAAAGACGCGGGTCCTCAGTTTGACGTCCGTCTATGAAACAAGCGGTGCGACTCCGGAATCCGTTCAGAGTGTGAAAAACGCCATTGACGATGAACTCGCTACGGGAGGAAGGGTCCTCATATCACAGGAAGCCCTGGAGCCTGAATTTGAGACAGTCCAACAGTATCCCGAAATAATTGCGTTCCATCCGGTATTGGACGGATATCGGGAGCGGTGGCATGCGAGAGGATCTCCA
Source organism: uncultured Acidobacteriaceae bacterium (assembly GCA_963822545.1). Lineage (GTDB taxonomy): Bacteria > Acidobacteriota > Terriglobia > Terriglobales > Acidobacteriaceae > Acidiflorens. The sequence continues at coordinate 127,967 of CAWGIB010000002.1, read as the reverse complement.
ACGAATGTCGGCTACCTATTAGATGATGCGAGGCAACAAGAAATTCGAACCGGCAGTGATGGCATCGCCGAGACTCTACATCGGCCGGTTGTCAGTTCCAGATTCCATAGAAACTCTGAATCCCAAATTCAAGGGAGTGTGAGCAAATGATTTATCGCTTGGCATTGTTTATTGCGCTGTTGTCAGGGCTTGTCCCGGTCATCTCTGATCCAGCCTCATCCATCACGAAAGCCCGGATTGAGCGACAGTCCACCCTGAACCGGTCGAGTTTACCCGAGGAGGCACAGCCCAGCATTTCCGCTGCGATCGGACGGGACCTTCGCGACTACCAGGCGCAGTCGAAAGGGAAGGGATTCCAACTCGAGAATGCACTTCAGAAGCTGGTTGTTAATTTCACATCGGCGGGCGTGGCCATGCACACCGGGAGAGCTTCCTGGGGACTTGCAATACGCGGATCCGGTTATGGCAAGGTCCTAAGACCAGTGAAAGCAGCCTTTCCGAAAGCGAACCTCAACCGTGTGGAATACGAGCGCGGACCGTTGACTGAATGGTACGTGAACGGCCCTCTCGGATTGGAGCAAGGCCTCACATTTCGTGAACGCCCCGACGATGCCAATGGCCTGCCCTTAACAGTCACTCTGGAACTTTCGGGAGATTTGGTAGCCCGTTTAGATGAGAACAGTGCAGGCTTGACCTTGACCACTCCCAGTCATCAGGGTCTCCGCTATGGAGGGCTCGTCGCCTACGACGCCGCAGGCACCCAACTGAAAGCGTGGCTCGAATTGGAGAACAAACAATTGCTGATAAGAGTTGCGGAAACGGGCGCCCAATACCCTATCGTGATTGATCCTTGGGTACAACTCGCCGAGGAGACTGCATCCGACGGAAAAATCTGGGACCAATTGGGCTGGTCTGTTGGAGTGAGCGGAAACACCGTAGTGCTCGGGGCGCCGGGCGCAGCCGTCAAAAAAGGAAAAGTTTCGATCGATGAATGCGGTGCAGCGTATGTTTTCGTGGAACCACCAAACGGCTGGGCAAATTCAACCGAAACCGCCAAGCTCTACGCTTCCGACTGCAAACCCGATGACGATGGGGGCTTCTCGGTCGCCATCGACGGGGACACTGTGGTGCTCGGCTCGCCCCATTGTGTTCAGGCCCCTCATCCATCGGGCGCAGCATATGTGTTCGTAATGCCGCCGAATGGCTGGGCAAATATGACCGAGACCGCCAAGCTCACCCCTTCGGATCCAGCGGCTTTTGACTTCTTCGGATTCAGAGTGGCCGTAAGCGGCAATACGGTAGTAGTAGGCGCGCCTCACTCAAGCGCCTATGCTCCGTTGGGAGCGGCGTATGTCTTTGTCAAGCCCGCGAATGGCTGGGCTACCATGACCGAAACCGCTAAGCTCACTCCTTCCGACGGAGCGACCGGTTTAGGCAGGGGCGTCTCTGTCAATGGAGACACGGTTGTCGCCGGAGCGCTGCGGCCTGGAGGAGCATACGTTTTCGTTGAGCCACCAGGCGGCTGGGCAAATATGACCCAAACCGCCACGCTCACGAATTCTGGCCACGCCAAATCGCCAGTGTCCTCGGTCGCTATTGATGGAAACACGATTGTCGCTGGAGCGTCTAACACTGCAGTAGGGGGCAATAAGCAGCAGGGAGTGGCATATGTTTTCGTCAGCCCCTCTGGCGGCTGGACCAACATGACCCAGACCGCCACGTTAACCGCCTCGGATGGTGCGGCCAAGAACCTCTTTGGCTTTTCTGCATCGATCAGCGGCGGCACGGTGGTGATTGGCGCTCCTAAAGCCACGGTCGGCGGCAACGCTTCTCAGGGTGCGGTGTACGTATTCGTGATGCCGCAATCGGGCTGGGCAAGTATGACGGAGACCGCCGAACTCACGGCGTCGGACGGCAACGTAGGAAATGGCTTGGGCTATTCTGTGGCTATGAGCGGCAGCACCGTGGTCGCAGGTGCGCCGGCAAGCCTTGTCTCCTACCACGTTGGCCATGGCGCCGGCTATATTTTCTAGTATTGCTTTGACGTGGAAGTTGCGGCAAGTCAGTTGGCAGGTTTTCATTATTTTGGGAAGGGGGCACGGCTTGTTTCACCGCAGATTCAGAGCGCGATATGCGATCGTCCTGCTGACCGCAACGTGCAACTTTGCAACCGCCGACTCGATAAGCGCTTTTTCGGATACTTCTCTATCCCAGTTAAAAGGAGGATCACCAGTTCATCTATATTCAACAAGGCTGACGAGCTTCAGCTATCCTTGCTGTTCCCCGTTCACAGCCGACACTAAGCCCCACAAACAACCAGTGCATCTGTTTCTGCCGTTGGAACCGCAGCCCCCCCAGCACGGGAGCAGCTTTTTCGAGCAGACAATTGATGTGATCACGTATCTTTTCCGCCATTTGGTGTTATACAAACCACCCCGCAAGAAGTAGAGAGCGCATTCCTGCCGATTCAGCAAACGGGTCGGCCTCTCACCTATAGCGTAGCCGGCGAGCCGTGGCGAAACTCTCGTTCGACAGCAGAAAGATATCCTTGTTGTTCCAAAGCAGCATTCTCGAGAATCTCTTCAAACCGGTTTACTACCGTTTCCCAAGAGAAAGAAGCGCGCACCAGGAGGCTGCCGGCGGAAACCTGGCGGGCGCGCTCCGGCGCGTCGCACAGTAACTCTACACAGGCTGTTGCGAAGGCTTCCGGCGTATCGGCGATCCGTATGTTGTCGGGAGACGTGACCTCCAAGCCTTGAGCGCCGACGGTAGTGGACACGACTGGGACCCCTGCGGCCAACGATTCATAGATTTTGAGCCTGGTCCCGCTCGCAATACGAATCGGTACCACCGAGACCGCGGCATCCCAAAGGTAAGGTCGAATGTCACTGACCGTACCGGTGACGCGAACAAATGAGCAATCCTCGGCAAGCGCGCGTACAGGCGCGGTTGGTCGACTTCCCGCAATCGTTAAGGTGCAATTCGGAAGACGCCGGTGAATGAGGGGCAATACCTCACGAGTAAACCAAAGCACGCCCTCGATGTTCGGCATCCAATCCATCGAACCGGCAAATACCAATCCGGAGTTTTTCGGGCGAGTAGTTGCGGGAGGACGGGCAAAATAGAGAACATCAACGCCAGTCGGGATTGCAGAAACATTCGAGATACCGCACAGGTCGCGAAGCGATGAAGCATCTTCCTCGGATACCGCGATCACATGAGTTGCGCGCCGGCATACAGCGCGCTCGAATTTCAAAAGGCGCTCCGCCTGGGTGGTAAAAAAGAGGCGTTGGACAGGATCGGTTGCGGCCTCCGCATACTGGCGCCAGATCGTCGTTTCGACATTGTGCTCAAACAGAACGTAGGGCTGGCCGGGAGGAAGATTAATTGCAGGTATCAGGAAGTCGCAAACCACCAGATCGAAGTGTTCCTTGCGCAACAATTCCTCGATCAAGGTACGCGCCATTCGCGATCGTTTTCGTGCGATGACAACCGGCAGTACAGAGAACATTCCGCGGAAAGTTTCCGCCCAGAACCGTACTGACTCGCGCCCTGCCCGAACGAACGGTACGGGCCAAGCTTTCAGGCAATATTCGGAACTGTGTTCGAGTGCTTCTGGAGATCCGTCGTGCAAAGCAAGGTAGTGAATCTCGTGGCGCATTCGCAACCAGCGCAGCATTTGCAGAGTGCGAATCTGCCCGCCACGAGTGGTGGGATGCAAGAAGCCCGAGTTTAACCACAGGACTTTCATGGCATTACGACCTGCGTCAGATCAGCAACTATTCCGGGACCAGGGAAATAATTGACCAAGTCCACAACACGAGACTCAAGAACAGGCCGCTACTGCCCGCCCCAAGAAGCAATCGCTTACGAAATTCCGGGTATTCTGCCTCTCGGCTGTAATGCATGAACCGAATGCGGTTCCGGCCTACAATCCGGACAGCATGGCCGTCAAAAATAGCATTGGATAACGCGACGAACAAATGTCGGCAGTAACGTTGATAAAATTCTGCTCTGGGATGAGGCGCGAGCGTCCCGCCATTCCTTTCGAATGAAATTCGACCGAGGTCGCCCACGGCAATTGCTTCCTGCAATTCAATTGCGGACGCGACCTCTCCGTCGACTAGGATTACGGTGTCATAGGTAGGATCTAGAAGCACCCACTGACCTAGGTCTTCCAACCACACCTCGACTGCAGCGTGCTCTTGTACCTTGCGACGGTCCAAGGTGCTCACAAAACCTATGACGCGCGCCCGAAACCCGGCACTGAGCAGAGCCCCCAGCAATATGTAGGAAAATCGCCTGCATGATCCTGGAACCCCTTGTTGTTGTTCTTTGAAAAGCTGATGCGGGTCCTCGTGATTGACCCGGACCGGCGGCAACCACACACTACGCTCCTGGGATTGTTGAAGCCTGACCCAATGCCTGATAGCGACCACTTTGGACAACGAATCCGGGTAGTGCACCTTCAGAACGTCATCGAGGTGCAGCCCAAAGCGGGCTAAAGCCTCAGAATTCTTATCTTGCTCAATAAAACCTCGTAACTCTCGGGCTCGAAAAATGACAGGGTCTTTCGCGTTGTAAACTCGCGCCTTGACTAACACCATCTGCGAAAGCAAATAAACGCATGCGACACAAATCGCGAAAAGAACAACCGCACCAAGAATCAGATGATGGGCCCGGCCAGCGTGTCGCAGACGGCGGAGGAGTACCCAATGATGCCCCGGCAATTTTGTCGTCCAGAGGAAGACAGATACCTGAATGGCGATGGCGACTGAAAGCATCCAAAGCCCCAGCCGCAGCGGCGAGCGCATTAGCGCTTGAATTGTGGATTCGTTTCTCGCCATGGTTCATCCGCCTGTCAATAGCGATTTCAAATACAGTCCATACTTAGCACAGATTTCCGAGTGCGATCCTTGCGGATCGCTTGGCCCTAGTGCATTGCGCAACCGGCTTTGTCAATCAAGAGATCTTCCAACACCAAGGTATCCATTTCACTTTTCGCAAAGGTGTTTAGCGCATCAGCCGGCCCCGCGACAATCGGCTCACCCCTAAGATTGAACGACGTGTTAAGGACGACCGGCACCCCACTCGCTTGGTCGAACCTCTCAATAAGCTTGTAGTAACGTGGGCTTTGGTCGCGAAAGACCATTTGCGGCCGGGCGGTTCCGTCAACGTGCGTTATCGCAGGCAGGGCCGATTGTTGCCCCGCCTTAACAGGCACGACATACAACATATAGCGGGCCGGAAAATGCCTGGTCGCATTTGGCAGCTCAAAAAACTTCTCAGTTTGCTCTGCCAGCACGGAAGGGGCAAATGGGCGATAAGGCTCGCGAAACTTGATTTTGGCATTCACAATATCTTTCATCTCGTGGTTGCGTGGGTCCGCGAGGATACTGCGGTTACCGAGCGCACGTGGGCCCCATTCGAAGCGGCCCTGAAACCATCCGACGACCTTACCACTCATAAGACGGTCAACCACTTGATCCAACAAGGCATCGTCATCTTCGAATTGCCGGGAGGTGACACCACCGTCATCAAGGACTTGGCGAATTTCTCCACTAGAGTACGAGCGACCCCAATATGAATGCTCCATGACGAATTCGCGCGGCTTGCCAAGCACCGAATGGTATGCCCAGAGAGCTGCGCCGAGAGCGCCCCCGCCGTCGCCGGCAGACGGCTGAACAAAGAGTTCTTCAAATGCTGTTTCATTCAGCAGACGTGAATTCGCTACGCTGTTTAGGGCGACTCCGCCAGCCAAACAGAGTCGCTTCAGGCCCGTCTCCTTGTGCAAATTGTTGGCCATGTTGAGAAGTAATTCCTCGGTCACCTTCTGAATGCTGGCAGCGATATCCGCATAGTGCTGGTTCAGTTTACAGAGTTCAAGGTAGTTTCCTGGGGCCGTTCCGAAGTAGCTGGGAAAGCCGCTCCCTTCCGTGAAAAACAATGTATTCGTGGAGCGCGGATCGCCGAAAAGGTCGGTGAATTTCCTGCTGTAAGTCCGGGAAGTTGAATAGTGGAACGAAAAATAGTCTAAATTCAGAGAAAATGAACCGTCTGAGTTCGACTGCACAAGCTTCCAAACCTTGTCCAGGTAGCGAGGTTGCCCATAGGAAGCCATACCCATCACTTTGTATTCGCCCTCGTTCACCTCAAAACCGAGAAAAGCGGTAAAAGCGCTGTAGAGCAGCCCCAACGAATGCGGGAACTCGACTTGCTTGAGTAAATTGATATTGTTACCTCGTCCCACGCCGTACGTTGCAGTGGCCCACTCGCCCACTCCATCCACGGTGAGAATGGCGGCCTCATCAAACGGCGAACACAGATACGCGCTCGCGGCATGGGAAAGATGATGTTGTGAGAAAAGGACCTTTTCCTTTGGAATGCCAAACTCAGAATTGAGCGTGGTAGTAATCCAGAGCTTCTCTGAAATCCAAGAGATCGTGGATTCGCGGAATACCCCGCATGACTGCGGATACGTTTGCAACGTCGACATCAGGATACGATCTAATTTTCGGAATGGTTTTTCAAAGAAAGCAACGTAAGAAAGCTCCGAACTCTTAATTCCCCCTTGATCAAGGCAGAACTGAATGGCGTGCCTCGGAAAGCTATAGTCGTGCTTGATACGCGAGAAACGTTCTTCTTCTGCTGCAGCGACCAGTTGTCCGTCGTGCATCAGAACGGAAGCGGCATCATGGTAATAACAGGAGATCCCCAGAATAAACATGCTTATTGCCTTTTTGCCATGTTCAAATCCCGGGTCTCTTCGGAAGCGTAATCCAGCCATCGGGTCGGGCGACGCTTAACGCGTAACGGATCGAAGAATAAGCGCACGGCGACTCCAAACGGGAGCATCAGGGTTGCATAAAAGATCGTTAGCAGAATACGGGCCTGCAAGTTTCCAACCTTCTGCCAGATTCGCTTCCACCGCTGCCACATGATTTTGAGCAAGAAAGAATCCTAGAAAAGCGAGTATACAAACGGTCCTATTACCGAGCTTTGAGCAAGAATGATTAGCGTTCCAAATAGAGATAGGGTGATCAGCATTGGCAAGAGCCACCAGCGCTTATTGCGTCCGCAGAAAGCAAAGAGTTCGCCTACCACGCCCAGGTTTTGAGCGAGTCTATGGAAGAAGCGCATTGTGGACCTTCGCACGAGCGCAGTCTAGCTGGAACGCGCCACTAATTCGGCAGGTAAAAAACCCTATACCGCCCAAGTGGCGCGGATGTTAGCATCCGTCCAATCTCAAGTCAACGGCGAACGGCATTTCGGTTGTCCCGCAAGACTATGCAGCAACAGTGCAAGATGATGTCACCGGTTGCTTTGTTTTGACAGCCAATCAATGCGGACGTATTGTGACTCCGAACGTTGAAAACCTAGGAACGATGCGTGCGACGTTTCGTGGCGAAACTCGGAATCTCCTTCTGTAGCGTACTTGTCACGCTCCTTCTGCTGGAAATCGGAATTCGCATCGTTAAACCGCAGGACCTTGAGTTTTGGGACAGCCATCAATTTCGGCGGGTTCAAAGCGCCGCTCCACATTTTGTAGAGAATATTCCTAACAGCCACGCGAACTTCATTGGCGTGCCGGTCGCAATCAATAGTGACGGCCTGAGGGGACGTGAGATTAACACTCCCAAACCGCCGCAGACTTTTCGTATCCTCGCCGTCGGTGATTCCGTCACTTTTGGCTACGGTGTTCGGGAAGAAGATACTTACGTCAAAGTCTTGGAAAGGCGACTGAATGAAGGAGAATCCGGCGGAAGACGGTTTGAGGTACTGAATGGCGGTACGCTGGGCGGTTCCCTGAGCGATTATCTTCATTTCCTCAATCAGAAGGCGAGCGCCCTCAACGCCGACGCGATTCTGGTGAATGTGATATTGAACGATATTCTTGTTTATTCGGAAGAGGGCTCTATCGAGGAGACTGGGGCAGCGTGGCACGGTGAGCGCCTGCCTTGGCAACACAAGGTCAGTGAATTTTTGCTACGACGGTCTCATTTGTACGCGTTCTGCTACGCACGGCTCAAGTCCTTCTTATATGGCTCGCAAATCCTCGATATCAACGCAGTTCGAGGCTTGAATTTTGTAACGTTGACTCCACCGACCGAATACCAGAGTCGTGCTTGGGAATCGAGCTTCGATATGATGTCGCAAATCATGGCATTCTGCCGGCAACGCGGCTACCGCCTTGCAGTCGTGATTTTCCCGATGCAGATGCAGTTGTCGCCGGCGGAGCTGCGATTTTACCGGGAAAAATATCATTTGCGCTTGGGGGACGAGGCGCTGTCCGGCGAACCACAGCGACGGTTGAGGGAATTTATTGCAGCCGCGGGCGTTCCTGTAGTAGACCTGCTTCCAACCTACCGGAGCTATAGCCCCGAAGAACTCTATTTACGGAGCAGCATGATTCCTTCTGATCCGATCCACCCCTCTGTAAAGGGCAACCAGATTGCTGCCAATGAGGTCTTCCGAATGCTTAATCATTGGTTCGAGAGTCCGAGTCCGATGGATGTAAGTCGCGAGGCCCGAGTGAAGTGAGTCGCGTCATGCATTGAACTAGGGCCTTGATCATAGTTTTTATGATGTGTGCTCCCACGGCCTCCCGCGGTGATCTTCGAAGGCGACTGGGTCTTCGATAGGAGCTTGGCGATCAGGTCGGGCGAGATCGAATCATATATTTTCTGGGCAATCAGCTGGTTACCTATGGGAAGCAGATGGCAGTAGTCTGAGAATGTCCTGTCCTTTACGTCCCGAAAGACATCGTTAAGATCTACATAGGCGTAATGGTTGCGCGCGGCCGATTCCGTAATGTCTTGTGAAATCCGCGGTCGAAGATGCTCGTACATATAGGTGACATAAGGGCCTGAGATTTCTTTCACATGCTCTGCAAGTTTTGCTTCCACAGAAGTGAGAGGCTTAGGGCTCAGAATCAACTCCGGTTGCAACGAAAACATCGATTCAACACCTTCATTCGCGAGAGCGTGGTGCAGTCGCTCGACCATGCGCACATAATATCCGGCCTGTGCCAGGTTGTCTCTGGCTCGTTCTTGCAGTGCTGGCGACAAGTCTTCCAGTTGCACGGGTGTGCGCACTGGTTTGCCTTGGTCGACCGCCCCGAACGTCTCATCGCGCGACTTGGCTATAGCTTTCCGTTGGAACAGATCAAACAGAACGCTGTTGTGCCGTAGCCAGGCTGCATTGATGAAGAACCATGAATGCAAAGAATGCGGATATACCGAACTGTAGAACTCCTCTTCGTGTGGCGTCCGCGCGTAGGGATCGTATGGAACGGTGGTTGCGCCGATGATTCCGCTCATGTCGTTGTGCCCGTCCATGAAAATGATGAGGTCTGGTTGATAGAGCAGTAACTGAGATTGGATCAAGGCGAGGTGTTGATGCATCCGGAATTCAGTCGTGGCCGCATTGATTACTTGCCAATTGCGCTCTGGATGTTTCTCCTGGAGGACCTTTTGCAGGTACACATCGATGAGATCGCGATTGTAGATACGGCTCCACTCGGGGTCGAGATCCCGGTATACACCCTCATGCCCGTACGCGGCTGAACCTCCCAGCAAGAAGATGCGAACCGTGTTCGGCGGTTTCTCCAGACCAACTTCCCCGTCGTGACGGAACCCTTGGCCATTGTGGTGGATGTCAGTTCTATCGTATCCGGGCGTGTTGTGCCATGCCGTCCAACGGTCCATCTTGGTCGGCGGCAGAGGGCTCTCGATCCCTAACCGGCGTGCCTGGATTTTGCGCGCCGCAAACTCCATAAGGGCCAGAGAACCTAAGGGGACCGCAAGATTGACTGCAATCAACAAGAAGCGTCGAGCCCACTTGTTCATCAGAATCGCCTCCAGTAGCGCCCATCTTACAGTGTGATCGTTGCCGTGTTGACTTGACCGTCCGCTACCAGGCCTCCCCTCCTCCTTCGAATTTCATGATGACCATGTTGTTTGAACACTGTGCCACAGATGTCCCGCGATCAATTCACAAGGCTACCGAAATGCCGCAAAGTATCGCTGCGTTCTTCTGAATAAGACTCCCTGTTCGGCGGTTAGGGTAGGGGTGATCAAACAAGCCTGTCGACTACTTCACCCTGTGCGCCGCTCGGGCAGTCTCGCTAGCCATTCCCACACGCGGTCCCATACCCTCGCAGCACCTGCCGAATGTGCTCGTCAATCAGGTGCTCTGCGATCGGTTGAATTCGTCCGCTGCGGACCGCCTTGTATTCTTCGGGCAGATACTGACTGATAAGGGGAAGTGGAATTGGAGAGGATGCAAGATTGTTCATGAGGCGAGTCAGTTCCTCCTGCACCGACGCTTCATGCCAGTAGTAGCGGCAGCGGTCGCTGTATCCGAAGATGAGATTCCGTCGCACTTGCTCTTCGTCGCCTTGGTAATACGAACGCCAGTGCGTTGGGTTTCGCAGCATGGCAGCTTCGAGAGTCTCCCGCACTTGCGAGAGGCGGTGCCGAGAGCTCGCTTTGAAGAGTTCTCGCTCGATGCCGCTCAACGCAAGAACCGCTTCCCGAAAGGCGTAGGTTAGCCATGGGCCTACTTTCAAGATTGCAAAATGGTTTTGAATCATCTGCGACAAAGCAGCCGGCGACTGGTAATCGGTGGAATGAGCCTCATAGACGATTCGCGGATGCACTAAGAGCGCAGTTGATAGAAGTCGCGCCCGGGTTGCGTCGTAGTCGAAAATCGTTTCCGACCCAAAGTCAACTCCAGGCTGGACCACCAACGCGACCACTCGTTCCCATACTGGGGCCAGTCCTCGTTTCTGAAATGCCGCATGGAAGATCTCCAGCGTGCGATGGACGTCGTCGGCTGCCGTAACCGTCGGGCCATGTGCATCTGCGTCCTCTCCGCCTGGCGCCGGAACTTCAGTGCCGATAACGTACACAAGTTGCGGAACAACATTGTGCAACTTGTCCGCCGCTTTCTCGGCGGCCTCGCACAAGATCGCGGCGCGGGTGGCAACCGTCTGCTCATCGAGGCCAACTCGTCCGCCGGCAACCCGATCGTCGGCGCAGGGCATGCTCGGGTCGAGATGAATTTTCTGATATCCAGCTCGGACACAGCTGCGCACCAGTTCACGCGCTTTTTCCATCGCGGCATCAGCCGCTTCAGTCCGCCATGGAAAGGGACCGAGGTGGTCTCCGCCCAACAGAATCCGATGAGTTGGAAGTCCAGCACGTTCCCCAGCGGACTTTACGAAGTGCGCGAACTGTTCTGGAGTAAGTCCCGTGTAGCCGCCAAACTGATTCACCTGGCTGGATGTGGATTCCACGTCAAGAATGGAATCATCTTCTATTGCTTGCCGGATTGCCGCATCGATGACCTGGGGATGAGCAGAACAGACCGCATAGACGCCGCCTCTACCAGTCTGCGCGTTGCGCCACAGCACATTCTGAAAGCGGATGCCGGGATCGAGCGGGTTTACATTCGTTGCAAGGTCGACCTTGCCTCCCGAACCAGTGACACCTTGATCAGGCACGTAGTTGTTCCTCCGTCCAGACTTGCATTACCACCTTGGCATGCCGCCTGCCAGTTTTCCCTTGACAGCCAGTGCGGGAAGAAAGTAAACGTTATAATACGTAATATAACGAAACATGAATCGCAGTCAAACGGTATACGAACGAAACACGGATTTCAAGGCATTCGACCGGAAGGCGTCAGCTTCCAAAAAGCACAAGGAGTTCTCATGATGAGATCCCGCAGGATTACTCGGATTGCGGTCGTCGCGCTGTTTGTCACTATTGCTGCTTCGGCCTGGGCGCAGAAAGATGCTGGCGCTATTGTTGGAGTCGTACGCGATGAATCGGGTGCGGTTGTAGCGGCTGCCAAAGTTACCGTGACCGATGTCGACCGCGGTTCACAAGTTGTCGTTTCCACCAACGAAGCGGGGGAGTATGTCGCCAGTCCGCTTCGAATCGGCCACTATACGGTTACCGTCGAGAAAACGGGCTTCAAGAAAGAGCTCGCCGGTCCGATTGAAGTGAACATTCAGGACCGCGTTGCTTTGGACGTGAAGCTGCAGGCTGGGGCAGTGTCTGAGACCGTGACGGTCACCGGTCAAGCTACGCAATTGGAAACCGAAACGTCGGAACTAGGACAAGTTGTCGACCAACGCCGTATTAACGCGCTGCCATTGAACGGACGCAATTACGCCCAACTCGCCCTACTGGGGGCGGGCATCGCTCCCGCGGAACCGGGTTCGCGCGTAGAAACTACTTACGGCTTTAGCGCGAATGGCGCTCGCTCGCTGCAAAACAATTTTCAGCTTGATGGCATCGACAACAACGCCAATCTTGGGGACGTGCTGAACGGTTCGGCCTACGTGATCCAGCCGTCAGTCGACGCGATCGCCGAGTTCAAAGTGCAAACGAATTCCTACAGCGCCGAGTTCGGACGCGGTAACGGCGCGATCATGAATGCCGTCATTAAGTCTGGCAGCAATCGGTTTCACGGCGATGTCTTCGAGTTCATACGGAACGAAAAATTTGACGCCATCAACGCCTTCGACATTTTCGGACAGCAGCCTTACAAGCAGAACCAGTTTGGTTTCACGTTGGGCGGTCCGATCGTAAAGAATAAGACTTTCTTTTTCGGGGACTATGAAGGGACGCGCATCCGTCAGGGACTGCCGCAAATCGTCAGTGTTCCGACCCAGGCGGAGATCCTCAACGGAGACTTCTCTTCCATACTGCAGTTAAACAATCCCGCCCCTGCGCTTGACTCGAATGGAAACCCAACGGGACAGAACGCGCTCGACTGCAGCGGGAACCTGACCTATGTAGGAGAGATTTTTGACTCGCGGCAGGCGCAAAATTATGCCGGAAATCCCAACGGGCTCTGCGGCGTTCCAATCGGGACATCGGGCGGGGTGCCAACCAACATCTTCCCGCCGACTAATTTTGATCCGCTCGCAGCGCGCTTGGCTGCGTACTTTCCTGCCCCCAATGCGCCCTTGTTCGGCGATAACGCGTTTCTTTCCGATCCGAAACGAAGCGAAACAGATAATAAGTTCGACATCCGCATCGACCAGACGATCAGTCAAAAAGACAATTTCTTCGTCCGTTTTAGTTATGGGGATTCCAGCGATTTTCTGCCTTCACCGTTTAGCAACGTGCTCGATGGCGGTAGCTTTCAGGACGGCTACAGCCAGAATTCCGCACGCGGGCTGGCGGCCAGTGAGATTCATACCTTCCGCTCAAATCTGGTGAATGAATTCCGTTTCGGCTTCAATCATCTGAATTCCCATCGCTTTAACTTGAACTACAACACCGACGTGTCCAAGCAACTCGACTTTCCGGGAGTTCCTTTCGGCCCGGATATCGGCGGCCTCCCCTCGATCAGTTTCAGCGATGGAACACAAGCGATCGGCAGTTCCGGATACCTCCCGTCCATTGAAAAGCAGAACAGTTACGTTTTTGGCGACAACCTGAGTTGGGTGCGCGGACGACATGCCGTCAAATTCGGCGGGGAATTGCGCTTTGAACAATTCACAATCTACCAACCGGCAGCGCCTCGCGGCTCGATGAGTTTCGGCAGCGACTTCACGGATAATCCGGCGTCTCCCGGCTCTGGCGGCGAATCGATCGCTACATTCTTTCTCGGCATTCCCGACGGTGGCGAGATAACCAGCCTTAACAATATCGACTACCGCCGGCAAATTTACGCGTTCTACGCGCTCGACGACTGGAAGGTAACACCGCGGCTGACGCTCAATGTAGGCCTTCGTTACGAATTCTTCAGCACGATTAAAGAAGCCGACGACAAGCAGGCGACCTTTGATTTTGCTTCCCAGTCCCTCATCGCGCCCCGCGGACAAACCTTACAGCTCACTCCCACGCTCGCCACCGAGTTGCCAATTCAGAGCACCGGATCGCGAGGGCTTATCAATCCAGACCGCAACAATTTTGCTCCCCGCATCGGATTGGCCTATCAGATCAGTAGCAAACTGGCTTTGCGAACCGGCTATGGAATCTTCTACGGCGGGCAGGAAAATGGCCCGTTCTCCAATCCGAGTCCGGGGTTCAATCCTCCATTCTTTTCCTCGCAGGTGTTCAATACTAATTGTGGTGCAGCTTCGGCAAGCCCGGCGCTGGACTGCTCGATTCCTGGTCTCAATGTGCTTGCCAACGGCTTCCCGTCGAACTCTCTGAGCGATCCCAACACCCCGAGCCTTTATACTTTGGATCCGCATCTGGTGACTCCTTACACACAGCAGTGGCATTTGGGATTCGAGTACCAGCTCCCTTCAGAAACTGTGCTCGAGATTTCCTATGGCGGATCGCGTGGGTTGAAGCTGTTCGGGTTTTATAACGGCAACCAGGCAGTGCCTACCGCGGATTCGACCGCAGCCATGGCGCCACGCCGGCCTGCGAATAACAGCAATTGGCCCGGTGGTGTGGGCGGCTCTTGCACCGTTGACACGCCTGAGTTTTGTAATCCCGCGCTCGACACCGGCATTGCCACCCTGCGCTCGAACACTTTTTCCAATTACAACTCTTTGCAGGCGCGACTGGAAAAGCGCTTCACTCACGGACTGCAATTTGAAGCAGCCTACACCTATTCGCACGCGCTCGATAATGCCTCCAGCGCCAGCCTGGGCTCAGTGAACAACGGAGATTTCCAGGACCAGCGCTACCCCAACCAAAACTACGCAAATGCCGACTTCGACATACGCCACCGTTTCGTTTTCAGTTATACCTATGAGTTACCTTTTGGACACGGGAAATATTTTGGCGGAAATGCGACCGGAGTTTTAAATCGTCTCATTGGGGACTGGCAGATGGCCGGAGTGGTTTCCGCAGCCACCGGAAACTATTACACTGCGACGGACATCCAACCTGTCTCCAACGCGGATTGCGGCGGCACGGTTGGCTTCTACTGCTCGCGTCCTAATCTGGTAGGCAATCCAAACGCGCGACCTTGCGTGCCAGGCACGATCTTTAATACCTGCGCATTCGCCCACAATCTGGTTGCCGGAACATTTGGGAATGCCGGGCGGAATATCATTGCCGGCCCGGGTTACAAAACTTGGGACATGTCGCTAGTTAAACAAGTTCCTCTCCGAGAGGAGATGCACTTTGAGTTCCGCGCAGAGTTTTTCAACTTGCTCAACCATACGAATTATCTCTTCGAGCAGTCGGGCGCGATCAGTTCTGAGCCGGTCGCTTTGGAACTCGATCCCAACAACATCAACACGACGCAAACTCCCACACTGAGCCCGTTTGGCTATGCCCAGGCTTCGCGGCCTCCGCGACAGATTCAACTTGCTCTGAAGTTCTATTTCTAGCTGCCTCGGGGATTCGACTCAATGTGTCTTCGGATATTGAAAGATGGAAATGAAGGAAAAAGTCGGGAATAATTCGCTACTGTCTTTGCTGAGGCTAGGCGCAGAGGAGAAAGAAGCGCGCGGCTTGAAATACACGCCGCACGAGATCTATCAGCAACCCGAAACCTGGCAATCCACATATGAAAGGTGTGTCGAGAAGGCGCCAGAGCTGAACCAGTTCTTGGAAAAATCCGGCATTAGGCGTCGCGATCAATCGACGCCCGTGGTTTTTTTGGTGGGGGCGGGAACATCGGATTATGTAGGTCGAACTCTGGCGCCACTTTTGCGGGCTCGTTGGCACTGCGAGGCGTGGGCAGTTCCAAGTACTGACCTGCTTACCAATATGGAGAGCTTGGTCACCCCAGGCAGGGAATATCTCTGGATCGCGTTTTCTCGTTCCGGTGATAGTCCAGAAGGTGTGGCGGTTCTCGAGAAAGCGCTCGCGAACTATCCGCAGATCCGCCATATGGTGATTACTTGTAACGAAAGCGGAAGAATGGCGCAGATTTGTTCTTCGAATAAAGAGCAGACGCTCGCCTTGATTCTTGACCCGGAAGTGAACGACCGAGGCTTGGCGATGACGAGTTCTTTCACCAATATGGTTGTCGCTGGCCAATGCCTGTCGCACCTGTCCGATTTGCAGAAGTATGGAGAGACCTTGCGTGGCATTTGTGAAACAGGCAGCCGCTTTCTCGATAACGCGAGCGTGTGTGCCTCCGAAATCGCCGCGATGGGTTGTACTCGTGGATGCTTTGTAGGCTCGGGAGCGCTCGCCGCGGTGGCCAACGAATCTGCGCTTAAATTGCTCGAATTGACGGCGGGCAAGGTGCAGACGCTTTCCGAGTCTGCGCTTGGACTTCGGCATGGGCCGATGTCGGCCGTGGATGAGAACACGCTTTTCGTCGCGTTCTTGTCGAGTGACGAAAAACGTCGCTGCTACGAAATTGACTTGCTGAAAGAGATTCGCGTGAAACGGCTGGGAAAGGTGACAGTGGTGGTGACGCCGCAGCCGTATGAAGGTGTGAACGCGCTGGCCGATTTCGTCCTATCGCTGGATGCTCCTCCAGCCCTTGCCGATGAATATCGTGCTCCGGTCGACGTCATGCTGGCGCAGTTGCTTGGACTGTTTCATTCCCTGAATGCCGGCTTGCAGCCTGATCGACCGAGTCCTAATGGCGTGATTAGCCGCGTCGTGTCGCATGTCAACATCTACTAGCCCGTCGAACGGCAAACAGCAATTCCGAATACCGGTGGAAATTCCTAAACCAGAGTGACTTCTATACCCGCTTTTTTCAGGGCTTGCAGGTCTGCCTTGGGAATGCCACGGTCGGTAATGACCTGATGCAGCGCCGAAGGCTCGATGATGAGGGAGAGGCTCCGCCGACCAAACTTACTTGAGTCGCACGTGGCGACAGTCCGTTTCGCAATTTCGACCATCACCCGATTAACTTTTGCTTCCTGGAGGTTGGGAGTGCTGAGTCCGTGATGGACGTCGAAGCCATCCACGCCCAGAAATAAGATATCCGCACTTAGTCGCCGTAACGTTTCTTCCGCAATCGGTCCAACAAGGGAAAATGAATTCTTGCGAACCGTCCCGCCCGTGAGGATGACCTCAACTGACGAGTTGGCGAGCTCCGCCGCGATATTCACCGCATTTGTCACGATGGTCAGGTTTTGAAAATTGCGCAGCGCACGGGCGATCTCGGTAGTCGTGGTGCCTGAATCAAGTATCACGACCTGGCCTTCCGAAACCAACTTGGCAGCAGCCGCCGCTACGGAAAGCTTTTCTTTGCGGTGAAGCTTTTCTTTCTCGCGTAGCGTGGGATCTTCGAGAGCGCCTCCGCGGTTGGGCAAAGCGCCGCCGTGTGTACGCTGAATCAGGCCTCGCACGTGGAGAATTTCGAGATCCTTGCGAATGGTGACCTGTGACGTGCGAAAGCGCTTCGCCAGATCCACGACGAGAACCCGGCCGTCGTGCTGCATCATCTCGAGGATGGCGCGACGCCGTTCCTCGTTGAGCAGGCTGTTTCCCTCAATTGCGTGCGTGTCTTTTCGGTCAGTCATTCGTGTCAGTTCAGGCGTCGACTTCTTTTATACCGTCCGCCCTCGGTTTGTCCACGGACTATTCAGGCTTCACTTCGAGGAGCAGGTGTTTGTCGAACGCGACCGTCAGGCGTGCATCGTGCCCGGAAACCGTCCCAAGATTTGCGCCATTCACATAATCAACGACGCTGTATTTGCGATCACCCAGTCCGCGAAGTTCGACTGGACCCTTCCAATGCTTGGCGAAAAATGCGTAGTACATCGTCTGATCCTTCCGGATCACGTGCGTCTCAGGCAGGTCGAAGCCGATGTCGTAGAGTTGCCCGAGATATTGGCCGCGCGAAAGCATCTTTTCGCGATAGATGCGAAGCCACTTCTCGAACTTCTTTTCCTGCGCGGGAGTCAAATCGAACTTGCTTCTTTTCTTTACGAGGGATGGCAACACGAACTGCGTACCGACTACGCCACCAACGCCAACCGTCGACGCAAAGTCGTCGGCTCCATCACTCAATTCGACATGGTCGCCAAAGTAGGGAATGGAGTCTCCGATCAGCGCCTTCAGGGTTTTCGCTTTTGAGCGCACCTGGAAAGAACTCTCGGGATCGGAGGCGACCGACATATTGAAGTGAGGCATCGTGAAGAAGGAATACGCAGTGCCGCAAGGGCAAAACTCGACTAGCGCTCCGGGCTTGACGGCCTGCGCGGTGTCGTAAATCTCACGAAAGAAGTCGGGCATGGCCTCGATCGATTCCTCCGGACGGGCGTGATGGTGTGCCGGGTTATAGCAGGCGGGCGCCGCGTTCATGTGCTGGCCGTCGAGTTTCAGGCCATCGAAGCCCCAGTCAACAAGAATTTTTCGGACGAGCGCCTTGTGGTACTCGACAACATCCTTGTCTGCGGGACAGAGGTAATAAGAGTTCCACCAGGAAACTTTGCGCTTCGAACCATCGCGATTCTCGAGCACGTAGTCAGGATGGTCCTTAAGCAGTTCGGAATTCGGCACAGCACTGAGCGGAGACCACCAGAGCTGGGCGCGGAACCCTTCCTGGTGGATGCGATCGACCAGAGCCTTCATGTCGGCGTCGCCATTGGGAAATTTCTTGGGATCGAGGGCCCAGTCGCCGACATTGTTCTGCCATCCGTCGTCGAGCGTCACCCATGTGAAACCAAGTCGCTTCACAGTCGGCAACGTGTCATAAACCTGTTTGGGTTGAACCGATCGTCCGTAACCCCACGCACACCAGATTGCGCCGAAGGCATCATCCGGCGCCGAAGCCATTTGGAATCCCTGCTTCATCATGAACCGCCGGTAATCGACCAAGGTCCGGAAATAGTCGCCCTGATGCACGGCCACGAAGGTACGGAACGTGTGAAAACTCTCTCCCGGGGCAAGCGACGTCGCGTGCTTTGATTTCACTGCGAGTGTCGCATGAGTCGAATCTGGCATGGAGACGGGCAGCGAAACCAGCTTTGGACGCGTCTCGACGTGTCCCACAGCAAGGCCAACATCTCTGCGCCACACGTCGATGATCGGCGTGCCACCTCCGTAGTCGCTGGCATTCATGCCAAGGAAATTTTCCTGTTCGAAGTTGACACGAACGGGCACGATCCAGTCTGGCCGCTTCTCATAAGAGCCGCTCTGGTAGGACCAGAAAGCAGGTACGGGACGATTGCCCGGTGCCTTCGAACTATCCACTTTCGCATTGGAATCACTCGATCTCTGCACATCGAAGGTGTATGCGTTATTCGTCCAACTTTTGATTGCGAGCTTATTCGTGCCGGAATTGGTGTACTCGACGTTGAAGAACGCCATGGTTGGGAAGTCGTCGTAGATCGTGACGGTGACGGCCTTGGTTAGCGGTCCTGACTTCCCCGTCAACACGAGGCGTTCGCCTTTTCCGAAGGAATCGGTGACGGCTTCGGTTTTCTGCGAAGCCAAGAGGAAGTCGGTCCATTTCTTGTTATCCGCGATCACGCTCTCAGAAACAATAAATGGCCCGATGTTCGTGTCCTTGCCATCGAAGCGTGCGACTACGCGGCTGCGCAGGTTCTGATCGAATTCAATTCTCAGATTCGCGCTTTGAATCCTGAGGATTGTCGGCAGATTTTTCGGCAGCACTGGAGAAGGATGCCGGATGAAGTAAGCAAAGCGAGGAAGCCGATCATTGCCCAGAACTTGAACAGTCATTTCGATCTCCAGTGTAAGGTGCCACAAAAAGCGAACGATAAATTCACCGCAACAGGCGCAACGCATTGTCGCGATATACGCGTCGCAAAACGTTGTCTGGAAGAAACAAGCCGTAAATATTCCAGCGTCCCTGGCGCGAAGCGTGCGAGGGATACTCGAAATATTCGTCACGAGTTTCCAGGAATCGGAAGTAAAGACGATACATCGCCACGTCGGGAATCAGGTCACTTCCAAATAGGATGCGGTCGGCATACTTAAGAAAGAACTCGCGAGCTGTGTATGGCTGGCGGCCCAACTCCGCGCATCGCGCAGAGATATCTACGTGGAGATTTGGATTCGCATCCAGCAACCGGCTTACATACGCCAGATCTTCGGGATGCTCGGCCACGTGTGCTCCAACGAAGGTCGTTTTGGGATGACGTGGAAATACGCGATCGCGTTGCGCGAGAAGTTCTGGCTTGCTGAAATGCGAGCCGTGAAAGCTCCACTCGGGATGGGCCGCCAGTTCTTCATAGCGTTCGTTCTGGTTGTCGATGGGAAGGAAAAAGGCGTCAGGATCTGCAATGTGAAACATGATGGGCGCGCCCAACTCGGCGGCCTTGTCGAAAGAGCGGCCCAAGACGATCGTCGTCGATCCGTAGTAGATCTCCATTCTTATCGCGGACCGTTGTGCCAAGGTCCTTCCAGAGCTTCAGCCCGCACGCGCCGTGCTCGACTAGTTCCTCGAGTCGATTGACCGCGCGCTTGAAAAAATCAGGCGATTGCACATCGCTCCAGTCCATCCAACCATAGGTCGAGAAACGATCCGGAGCTGCTTTGTGGAACTTGTCGATCATTTTCAGCCCATCTTTGCCGGTCCGCATGGTGATGTTCACGACCCGCTCTATGCCGCACTCATCCATAATGCGCAAAACCTTGGCTGGCTCTTGCGCGTCGAGATGGTTGTGGTAATCGATAGCAGGAAACTTCGCACGCTGAACTTCGTGGGCGGGAGAGACCAACATAGAGCGAGGCTGGAAATCGCTGAGCCGTAAATCCACTTCCGCCTTCGCCGACACCATGGCTACGAATGGATCTTGTGGCGGCTTGGTCATGCACGCCTCCTGGCCGTGTGAGCTTCGAGTGGAGCGGCGGGCCTCGCGCCATCAAAATACGCTTCGATCTCTTCCAGCGTTTTGCCCTTAGTCTCTGGCAAGAACCATGTTGCCGTGATGAAGTACAGCATTGTGCAGCCCGCAAAGGCAAAGAACATGCTCGAGTATCCATGCTTCCCAACCGTAGGCAGGAAGATCGCTGCAATCGTTGTGGAGACTGCCTGGTTGAGGACGAGCGCAATGCTCATGCCATTCGAACGGATGCGAGTCGGCATCAACTCCGACAGTGCCAGCCAAACGCACACACCGGGTCCGACCGCGTAAAAACTCATGAACAAAAAAAGTGACACGGCAACGAGCCAGCCGTGAGCGGCGCTGGGTACGGGGCCAATCAGCGCTTTCTCGATTTTTAATGCAGCGGTTCGCGAGGCGTCAAGGTTGGCGAACGGGTTTGTAAAAAACGCAATGATCTTGTTGGAGGGCACGCAACTTTCGCGGTTGATCTCAATCGGCTGTGCTCCGGCGTCGTCAGAGCGCGCCACCTTCGTTGCGGCGCGGAAATCCCCATACGAATAAATAACTACAAGCGAGGTCGGGGACGTCGTACGTCCGTCACCCACAGAACGATTTAGCAGCCCACTTGCTATATCGTCGTTATAAAGCAACTTTAGTTCTTCATTAGGACCGACAATGGACTGCAACGCGCCTTTCACATCCACGTCCTGCCTTTCCGAGCCGAGAAAAAGTGTGCCCGTGAAAATAAGCGATGCCATGATCCCTGCTGTTCCCAAAGTCAGCAAAAATTTACGTCCCTTTCGGTCCACTAGCGTCACACCGATGAAGGTCATGACAAAGTTAACGATCGTAAAGGCCACATAGCCCCAGTGCGCCGCGAGATCCGAGAGTCCGCTCTGCGAAAGAATATTAATGTTGTAGGCGATAATCGAGTTGACGCCCGTGGCCTGCGTACACGCGAGGATGATGCACGCCAGCGCAAACGGAACTACGTACTTGCGCCGGCCGAGGGACTCCCGGCCCTCTGAGCCGCCAGCAGTCTTGGCTTGCGAGGCCGCCGAGTTTTCTTCCATTTCTTTGAGTTCGAAATCGGCCTGCTCAATTTTTCGCGAGCGAAGTAGCGCAGCATACGCGGCATCCATTTTGCCGTGACGAGCCAGCCACCGCGGAGATTCCGCGACCATTAGCGTTCCAATCACGAACACTATGCCGGGAGGCAATGACACCCAGAAGATGCCGCGCCACGCTGCATCTTTGAAGGCGAGAAGCCGCGCCGAGTCGCCAAGTCCCGCGACCTGACTAACTCGGAAACTGAAAAACATTGCCACCAAAGCGGCGACTACGATCCCGAACGTCAGCAGCCACTGGAAGATGCCGGTCCCTTTGCCGCGGCTCGAGGCCTCCAGGCATTCAGCGAGATAGAGAGGAACTACGACGCCGATTAAACCTGCACTGATGCCCTGCAGCAACCTGCCGGAAAACAGTGATCCATAGCCATGCGACAGAGCGATTGTCGGAATGCTCACGACAAAAAGAACGCCGCTTAGGGTCATCAACGGCTTGCGGCCGATCCAGTCAGCAAGCAGTCCTGCGAATAAGGTAGAAATCACACTTCCGAGCAGCACCGCAGCTACCACAATCGAAAGTTGGCCCGCGTTGAGGCCCGAGGTCGCCTCAAGATAAGGCAGCGCGCCGGCGATAATGCCGAGGTCGACACCGTAGAGCAAGCCGCCCAATCCTGCCACCACCAGAAGAAGACGGTTGTAGTATGCCTTGCTATCAGGCACAGGAGCTGCCCCATCCCCAGCAAGGATTCTCCGATAGGAATCTTTCGTTTTGTTGTATACAATGTTTCTCTAACTTTCGTACTGCTTCGATTATGGGCCAAATTGTAATACAATCCGCTGGGCTGCGAAAGGATTGTATTCGGCCCACGAGCGCCCTGCGGCGACTCGGCCTCCTCTGTTTGTGCCTGGTGATCGCGCCCACGGTTTTTTGCTGGGGCCAACCCTCGCTACTGTACGGGGTCAATCCTGGCGCGGCCCGAGGGACCATCCACGGATCCCAAATTGTCCTCGAAAATGACTTGCTTGCAGTGCGCTGGTCGTTGGCCGACGGCAAGATTGCCGCATCCGAAGTGGCGCTCCGTCCGCTGGTGGGGCGTTCAAATGAAAAGAGCACCCCGCTGTCACCGGACATCTTCGTTCTCCAACTCAACGATGGCAAAACCCTTCGTTCCTCGGAAATGAAAATCAAAGAGGGTCCGCTCATTGAGAGATTGGCTGTCAATCCAAAAGCATCGCGATCCGCGCTGCACCTTCCCGGCCAGCAATTAGTGGTGCGATTCGAAGACCCCTCCGGCCAACTATCCGTCACCTGGCATGCGATCTTACGAGACGGCTCCAACTACCTGAGGCAGGAGCTGTCCTTTCGCGCCCTCAACCGGGACTTGCCGATTCGCCACGTTGAGCTTCTAGATTTCACTGCGCCTGATGCCCGCGTCGTCGGCACGGTCAAAGGTTCGCCAGTGACAGTAGGCGACGCCTTCTTTGGCTTTGAACATCCACTCTCCGCGTGTGAAGCGAAACAGAGACACGTCACGTGTTCGATAGCCCGCGAATTGCCATTAAAAGCCGGACAGGCGGTTACGTACTCGTCAGTGATCGGTGTATCTCCGCCCGGACAAATGCGCCGCGGCTTCTTGAATTACGTGGAACGTGAGCGGGCTCGTCCATATCGTCCTTTTCTTCATTACAACTCGTGGTATGACATTGGGTTTAATAATCCGTACGATCAAGCGGCGGCCCTCGACGTCATTCACTCTTTCGGTAGCGAGCTAGTTGAGAAACGCGGGGTCCAGCTCGATTCCTTTCTTTTCGACGACGGTTGGGACGACCCACACACGCTCTGGAGTTTTGGCGCTGGATTCCCCCAGGGATTTGCTCCCCTCACAGCCGCAGCAGCAAAATATGGCGCAAAACCCGGCGTGTGGCTCTCACCCTGGGGTGGATACGATGGCGCCAAGGAAGAGCGCTTGAAATATGGTCGCCAGCAGGGACTCGAAACGAATGAGGGAGGCTTCGTTCTTTCTGGTCCCAGGTACTTTGCTCGCTTCCGTGAAGTGACATTGAAGTTTATTCGCGACTACGGCGTCAACCAGTTCAAGATCGATGGCACAGGCAACGTCAACAGCGTACTTGCCGGAAGTGAATTTGACAGTGACTTCCAGGCAGCGATCAGCCTGATGAGCGAGTGGCGCGTGGCGGATCCGGGAATCTTCATCAATCTCACCACCGGAACCTATCCTTCACCTTTTTGGTTACAGTTTGCCGATTCCATCTGGAGAGGCGACGACGACCACAGTTTTGCAGGCGTCGGACCGTGGCGCGAGCGCTGGATTACCTATCGTGACGCCGCCACCTATCGCGGCATTGTGCAGCAGGGACCGCTCTTCCCGCTGAACTCGCTGATGTTGCACGGTCTCATCTACGCGCGTCACGCCGAGCATCTTGGCACCGATCCAGAAAAAGACTTTTCCAATGAGGTCCACTCCTACTTCGGTAGCGGCACTCAGTTGCAGGAGATGTACATCACGCACTCTCTCTTGTCCGAGAAGGATTGGGATACGCTGGCGGAAGGGGCGAAATGGTCACGCAACAACGCCGACGTTTTCGTCGATACTCATTGGGTGGGAGGCGATCCAGACAAACTGGAAGTCTATGGGTGGGCTGCGTGGTCAGCACGGAAGGCCATTCTTACACTCAGAAATCCAAGTGACAAACCGAAGAGCCTTGGAATTGATGTAGGCGACGCTTTCGAATTGCCCGACGGAGCACCGAGAAGATTTCAAGCGCGCAGTCCGTGGCACCACGATCACGACGCGCAGGCAATCTCCTTAATTGCGGGCGAGAAACATACGTTCAATTTGAGACCATTCGAGGTTCTGAACCTCGAAGCCTTACCAGAGAAGTAGCAGAGAAAAAAGAGTGAGGCGGCATTTACGCCGATCTACTCTTCATTAGACTTGTGCCAGCGGAGAAGATATGTCGGACCTGGATGTTTGCGTAGTAGGCGAAACGAATCTGGACCTGATTTTATACGGCTTACCGAAAATTCTCGAACTGGATCGAGAACTGCTGGCCAGCGGTCTCTCGGTCACGCTCGGCAGTTCCTCGGCTATTTTCGCGCACAACTTATCGATGCTCGGCACCAAGGTTGGCTTCGTTTCAAAAACTGGTGGCGACGCTCTCGGACAGATGGCCCTCGATCGGCTTGCAGTGGCAGGAGTCGACGTCGCCCACGTGAGTCAGGGAGGCGGAGGCGCGCCTACCGGCCTTACGGTCGTGTTGCCGCAAGTGCAGCGTCGTTACATTCTCACTTATCCCGGAGCGATGTTTGAGATGCAGTATTCCGATATCGACATGAATTATGTGCGCTCGGCGCGGCATCTGCATCTCTCGTCGTATTTTCTCCATCGTGCATTGCGTCCGAGAATCGTGGATATATTCCGCGAGGCGAAAGAAGCGGGCCTTTCGACCTCACTCGACACCAATGATGATCCGGAAAACAAGTGGGACGAAGACCTTCTCGGGGTTCTCAAATACGTCGATTTTTTCCTCCCCAACGATCGCGAAGTGAAGAAGATTGCGCGCACTGATGATTTGTCGAAAGCTCTCAACATCATCGCGGGACTTGCCAAAGTGGTTGTGGTGAAGCGGGGATCTGCGGCGGCGATCTGTCGGTCGGGCGCCGAGCAGTATAGCCTCATGCCTCCGAAGATCACTCCTACAGACGATGTCGGGGCAGGTGACAGTTTCGATGCCGGGATTCATCCATAAGGTTCTGGCAGGCGCTACACTTGAGGACGCTCTGGCCTTTGCAAATTTGGCCGGTGCATTTTCGACGACGCAGGAAGGTGGTACCGAGGCGTTTCGCGACCGCGCTTCATTTGAAAAGCTTTCGCAGTGGAACACGGGAAGCCCGTGAGCGCAGAAATACGTTCGTGAACGCAGATGCGCCGTTTCCACGAAAGTTTGCTTTAGCGTTCCGCTGTTTGATCGAAGAAATACTACGGAATCTTCTTCACAATGAGTAGTAATGCCGATCCCGCCGTTGGTGCCCCCAGACTTCGACGATCTCTCACGCTCTGGGACCTGATTCTCTACGGCATCATCGTCATTCAACCGGTCGCGCCTATGTCAGTGTTCGGAGTGCTGAGCGACCGGGGGCGCGGGCACGTTGTCACCACGATTCTCATCGCGATGATCGCGATGCTGTTCACCGCGATCAGCTACGGCCGGATGGCTCGCGCCTATCCGAGCGCCGGGTCCGCCTTCACTTACGTCGGACAAGAAATCAATCCTGCCCTTGGATATGTCACCGGTTGGAGTATGGTCATGGACTACATGCTCAACCCGATTATCTGCACGATCTGGTGCAGCCAGCAGGCGCATGTCTTCGCTCCCGGAATTCCTTATTGGATTTGGGCAATCTTCTTTGCGCTCGTATTTACCGGCCTCAACATTCAGGGCGTCAAGACGTCAGCACGCGTAAACTCCGCACTGGCTGCCGGAATGGGCGTTGTAATCGCGATCTTCTTCGTCGTCGCTGCGCGCTATATTTTCGGCCATCCCCATGACGAAGCCGGATTCTTCACGCGTCCTTTTTATGATCCGACGCTCTGGAACACCAAGGCGGTACTGGGCGGCACTTCGATTGCTGTGCTCACCTACATTGGTTTTGATGGGATCTCTACGCTTTCTGAGGAAGCCGAGAATCCTCGGCGCAATATTCTGTTCGCCACAGTTCTCACTTGCCTGGTGATCGGTATTTTATCGGCCGTTGAAGTCTACGTTGCCCAGTTGATCTGGCCGGCTTCGCAGCCCTTCCCCGACGTGGATACCGCCTTCGTACACGTTGCAGGCCGAGCATGGAAGCCCATGTTTGCCATCATCGGATTCACCTTGCTAGTAGCTAATTTTGGCTCCGGCATGGGTTCGCAAATCGGCGCTGCCCGCTTGCTCTACGGCATGGGACGAAGCAACGCGCTTCCTAAATCGTTTTTTGGAGCTGTGGACGCGAAGCACCGTGTGCCACGCAACAATGTTCTGTTTGTGGGAGCCGTGGCGCTGATCGGGGCTTTCGTCATGAGCTACGGCCTCGGAGCCGAGATGCTGAACTTCGGCGCCCTCATCGCCTTCATGGGAGTGAATGCCGCTGCCTTCGTGCGCTATTATGTCCGGCAACCCGAGAAAAAACTCACCAACCTCCTCCCGCCCGTTCTGGGATTCGTAATCTGCCTGCTGCTCTGGCTGAACCTGAGCACTCCCGCGAAAATTGCGGGCACCATCTGGATGGCCGTCGGTATCGCATTCGGGGCATGGAAAACCCACGGCTTCCGTGGAGACCTTGTTAACTTCGACTTACCTGCCGAAGATGAAATGAAAGAGTAAGGTTCAGGACGTAGCCCAATAGATGACAAGGCCGTCTAGCATGGGCACAGACCAACCGTGAAGATGTCAGCCGCGCGGCGCGCAACGTGCGGCAAGGAGGGTAGGTATCTTCTATCCACTCTACTTAGCCGGCATTTCGACGTATGATGGAGCAGCCAACAGCTAGATCAGTCCCGTTGCAGACCACTGAATTCGTATTTTGGACAGCACTCTGCCCCGAGGTTCAAAACGAATGCAAGTCCTCCTAGTCGATGATTCTGCGGTCTACCGGAAGCTGATCGGAGACCATTTGAAGAGTTGGGAATTTGGCGTGACCGTGGCTGAAACGGGAGCCGAAGCGTGGCGCGTGTTGCAGCAGCCCAAGGGGCCGAAACTCGTTCTCCTCGACTGGGTTCTTCCCGATATTGAAGGCGTTGAACTTTGCCGGCGTATCCGGGCCACCGCCTTGCCTGACTCGTACGTGTACATCGTGCTGCTCACCAGCAAAGAAGGCCAACAGAACATGCTCGACGCGCTTGAGGCGGGAGCGGACGACTATCTGAAAAAGCCTTTCGACGAAGCCGAATTAAAAGCGCGGCTACTAGTCGGAAAGCGGATCCTTGATTTACAGGAAGAATTGGTAGCAGCTCGCGAGTCCATGCGCGAAGCCGCAACCCACGACTCGCTGACCGGCTTGCTGAATCGCGGTGAAATTTTTGCGATGCTCGAGAGGGAACTGGAACGCTCGCGTAGAGAACGCAAACCCCTGAGCGTCATTCTGAGCGACATCGACCACTTCAAGAAGGTGAACGATTCCGAAGGCCATCTTTTCGGAGATGAGGCGTTACGCGAAATCGCGCGTCGCTTGCACTCTAAGCTCCGTCCCTACGATGGCGTTGGCCGCTATGGAGGGGAGGAGTTTCTTCTCGTCCTGCCGGCATGCGATTTGGATTGCGCGATGCAGCGGGCCAACGAACTGCGCGAAACGATTGCCAGCTCTCCCGTCGTCTCCAGGGACGTGACCAAGACTATTACTATGAGCATGGGAGTTGCAGTCTCAGCGTGCGCAGGCGTGAAGGAAGTGGAAGCCTTGCTGTCGCGCGCCGACAAAGCCTTATATTCCGCCAAGGCGAACGGCCGGGACCGGGTCGAGCACCTTGTTGTTTCAGCAAAAAAGCCCCGCTCAAAAGAGGTCGTCAAGCCCTAAGCCGCATACCGATGTGACCGAATTGCGACTTCTTATTGAGCCCATTCTCCGGAAATTAGATACTCGTGAATGCCAACTGCGGCTCGGCGTCCGGCTCCCATTGCCAGAATCACGGTAGCGCCGCCCGTCACGATGTCGCCACCTGCAAACACGCCTTTACGTGACGTTCTTTGCGTCGTCTCGTCCGCCTGAATATAGCCCTTCTTGGTCGTGTTCAGCCCGGGAGTTGTGCTTTGCACAATCGGATTCGCGGTCGTCCCGATCGCAATGATCGCCACCGAAAGAGGAACGACATACTCAGAACCTTCGATCGGAACCGGACGCCGCCGTCCTGATGCGTCGGGTTCACCTGAGTTCCATCTTTTGGCACCGCGCTCCCGCAAGCCATCCCTTACCGTCATCCAGAAACTCCAGAGGGGCAGTCAACACTTGGAACTCGATGCCCTCCTCTTTCGCATGCTTCACTTCTTCCTTGCGCGCCGGCATCTCGGCTTCGCTCCGGCGATAAAGCACGTAGGCGTTGCCTGCTCCCAGGCGCAGCGCCGAGCGAATTCCATCGAGGGCCGTGTTTCCCCCGCCAATCACCGCTACATTCTTTCCCCGGAAGTCCACCATGGGCTCGTCATAGCTGGGGAATTCATAGGCATGCATCAGATTGATACGGGTCAAAAATTCATTGGCCGAATAAACGCCGTTTAGGTGCTCCCCTGGAATTCCCATGAATTGCGGCAAGCCAGCGCCGGTGCCGATGAACACTGCGTCGTACCCTTCTTCGTCGAGTAATTCGTCAATCGTGACGGTGCGCCCGACAACCACATCGGTTTCGAACTCGACGCCCATCGCCCGCATGAAATCGACCTGCTGCCGAATGATTGTCTTCGGTAGTCGGAACTCCGGAATGCCATACACGAGAACGCCACCAATTTCGTGGAGCGCCTCAAAGACGTGTACCTGATGGCCTTTCTGCACCAGGTCTCCCGCCGCCGTAAGCCCAGACGGGCCGCTGCCAACGATTGCCACTTTCTTCCCGGTCGACGGAGCCTTCACAATGTTCTTGACGTCGAAGTGTTGCTGCTCGTAGTCCGCAACGAAGCGCTCCAGATAGCCGATGCCGAGCGACTCGCCTCTCTTGCAAAGCAGGCAAGCGCCTTCACAGTGGTCCTCTTGCGGACAAACGCGCCCGGTAATTGCAGGCAGGACATTGTCCTCGCGAATCTTGGCGGCGGCTCCCAGGTAATTGCCATCGACGATCAATTGCACGAAGTCCTTAACCTTAACGCCAACCGGACAGTCCCTCGTGCATGTTGGCTTTGCGCACTCCAGGCAGCGCAGTGCTTCCTGGCGCGCGAGTTCCGCTGAGTATCCAAGATTGACTTCGGTAAAGAGCTTAGCCCGCACGAGCGCTGGCTGTTCCGGCATATGCTGCCGCGGCATCTTGATGCGCTCTTTGTTCGGCACAGGGTTGTTCGACTTGGTCGGCGTCGTCGGCATTTACTTTCCCTCCAGCGCACACGCGGCTTCAGCCTCGCTTGAAGCCGTTGCTTTCCGCTTTTCGAATTCGCATTCGCGTTTGTAGTTTTCCATCGACTGCTTCTCGGCGTCGCGATACATCGCATTGCGCTGTACCAGAATCGCAAAATCGATGCGGTGCGCATCGAACTCCGGCCCATCGACACACGCGAATTCGCTCTTTCCCTCAACCAGCACGCGGCAGCCGCCACACATCCCGGTACCGTCGATCATGATGGGATTCAGGCTAACCATCGTGCGGATCCGCTCTTTGCGCGTCATCTCGGCAACAGCTCTCATCATCGGAATCGGACCGACCGCCAACACCTGGTCGATACGTGTTCCGTTCTCGATCAACTGCCGCAGCCTGTCGGTGACCAGACCTTTATCTCCGTAGCTTCCATCGTCCGTTGTTACAAACACCGAGTCGCTGACCTCACGCATTTCGCGCTCCAGAAGGACGAGGTCTTTATTGCGGCCGCCGAGAATTGTGATAACTCGATTGCCCGCGCGCTTCATCGCCGCCGCCGTCGGATACGCCATGGCCGTTCCGACGCCTCCACCCATCACAACGACTGTGCCAAAGTTTGCGATCTCGGAAGGTTTGCCCAGCGGCCCTACGATGTCGAGAATACTGTCGCCAGTCTCCAGGGAATTCAGCAGATTTGTGGTTTTGCCAATCGATTGCACGACGAGATTGACCGTGCCTTTTTCCGGATCGGAACGTTCGATGGTGAGGGGGATTCGCTCGCCTCTTTCGTTGACTCGGATGATGACAAACTGTCCCGGACGCTGCTTGCGCGCAATACGCGGCGCTTCGATGACGAAGCGCTTGATGCCCTGGGCGATGAATTGGGCGTCGACGATTTTAAACATGGGAACTCCTCGGAGGCACGAGTTCAAGCCGGTTTCATTGTCACAAGGGGGTGTGACGTTGGGATGTGACCGCAATCACGAGTTAGTGTTCACACCCCCGCTCCGCTCTCTGCCCCGCGGAAGTGATAGCCTTTTCTGAAGGTTGCAGGCTGAGGTCGGGAAACAGGAACTCGTGAATCCGTCACTCCAAATACCGCCGATGTCCGACATCGGATCGCGCATCAAGCAATTGGCTCTGGCTGAGGGATTCGACCTTTGCGGCATTGCTCCAGTCAGGGATTTTGGCGAGCTGCTTGTGTTTCCCGCCTGGATCGACGACGGGCGGCACGGCGAAATGAAGTACATGGAGTCACGGACCGAAGCCGGAGATCTAAAACGAGCGAAGCTGGCAAACGTTGCACCGTGGGCTCGAAGTGTCATCGTATGCGCCATCAATTACAACACCGCGCATCCGTATTCAACCCAGAGCGAAGACCAGACCCAAGGCTGGATTTCGCGCTATGCATGGGGCCACGAAGATTACCATGACGCGGTCTTGCGGAGACTGCGGAACCTCGAAGCGAAACTCCATGAGATGATTGCGTCCGATACGGGCGGCCCGAGCTCCTCTCTTCAGACTCGAGCCTACGTTGATACCGGTCCGCTGGTCGAACGTGTCTATGCTAAGTACGCGGGCGTCGGATGGATCGGCAAGAATACTTGTGTCATTAATCAGAAACTCGGTTCATGGCTGTTCTTAGGTGTCATCCTTACTTCGCTTGAACCAACCCCCAACCTGGGCGCCTGATTTCCCCGCGCCCGACAGATGCGGCACCTGCACGCGCTGCATCGCGGCATGTCCGACGCAGGCAATCGTCGCGCCTGGCGAACTCGATGCGCGTCTTTGTATCTCGTATTTAACGATCGAAAAGCGCGGAGACATCTCCTACCGAACTTCGCCCCGGCATGGGCCGTCACGTCTTTCGGTTGCGATATCTGCCAGGATGTCTGTCCTTGGAATCGCAAAGCACCCGTTACCAATGTCGAAGAGTTCCAGCCGCGCGATGGAATGCTGAATCCCAACCTCGATTGGTTAGCCGAAATGCTGCCGGAAGAATTCCGTGCGATCTTTCGCGGATCGCCCATCCGTCGCGCAAAACTTTCCGGCCTGCGTCGCAATGCGGTGATCGCGATGGGTAATAGCGGAGACAGCAAGTTCCTACCGACTCTCAAGAAGCTGGCCGAAGATCCAGACGCTGTGGTCTCCGAGCATGCGACATGGGCGTTAGATAAACTCACCCGGGAAACTCTCTCCGATAGACAGCACTGACTGAAGCGACCGCCGCCGACCCTCCGCAGGTTTACAATCGCTGCCATGTTCAGGAATGATCTTCTTCTCAACAAGCGCATCCTTATTACAGGCGGAGGCACTGGTCTCGGCAAGGCGGCTGCGCAACGATTTATGGAACTCGGCGCCGAGGTTTACATCTGCGGCCGCCGTGAAGAAGTTCTTGCCGCGACCGAAAAGGAATTGCGCGATCGCACTGGAGGAAGAATCCATGCGCGTCGATGCGACGTCCGCGACGCGGCAGCCTTGGACGAAATGATCGGAGTGATCTGGCAGGATGGTCCGCTCGATGTGCTCATGAATAATGCCGCTGGAAATTTTCTTGCGCGTACCGAAGATCTTTCTCTCGGCGCGTTTCAATCTGTCATCGGCATCGTTCTCATGGGATCGCTTCACGCCACGCTCTCCTGTGGCCGCCGCTGGCTCGCTGCGAAGCACCCCGCTGTTGTGCTCAACATTACTACTACCTACACAACGACCGGCTCCGCTTACGTTGTTCCCTCCGCCGTCGCGAAAGCGGGAGTCCAGGCTCTTACACGCAGTCTCGCGGTCGAGTGGGGAGATCGTGGAATCCGCATGAATGCTATAGCGCCGGGACCGATCCCAACCGAAGGAGCATTCTCCCGCTTGCTGCCACGCCCCGAACTGGAAGATGCGGCGAAACGACGCAATCCTCTGGGGCGTTTCGGCACGCTCGAAGAGTTTGCCAACCTCGCTGCATTTCTAGTGAGCGACGGTTGCCGGCTTCATCAACGGAGAAGTCATCACCATGGATGGAGGAGAGTGGTTGCAGGGCGCGGGTGAATTCACCGCCCTCGGCCGTCAACTTACAAATAAGGAATGGGAAGCGATCAGGCCGAAGAAGAAGAGTTAGTTATTAGCATTAAGAAGCTTTCCCGCCGCTTGTCGCTCGGATGTCCTACGGTGGCCACCTTCGAAAGTTGGACAACGTAAGACAAGGGTAATTGCGTGACCGCATAACACTGAGCTGTGTTGCATTCTACATTACACCGATTCAGCTTGACTTATGGAACGAACGTAGTAAAGTCGCCTCATAACTTACTCGCTGAATTACTCATGGTTTTTCTCTCCCGGTGTGCGCCGCGATCTGATTCGTCACTAGGCTTTAATTAGGACAGTTTCCCGCTGTCCGACTTTTGCCTGTGGAGAATTCCTTAGAACGGCATTATTCGCTGACTAACGGCTGCCCTCTTGTGAATCGTCTGCGAACCGCGATCGTCAGAGAATAATTTATTTCCACTTGAACAACCTCTAACCAACCTGTTTTTCGCCGGGCCATGCAACACAAATCCGAATGATAAAAATCTGTAAGGAGAAAATTATGATTCAAAGCAACAAACTTGTGCGTCCATCTCTGTTCGTAATTTAGCCTTGGCGGCGTCTTTCGCTGTGCAAGCTGCGCAGGCGTCCACGGTATCTGTCGGCACTCCGAATTGCACGACTCTTATCAATTTCGCAACCATTCAGTTGGCGGTTAATTCCGTTCCTGCCGGAAGCACGATTAAGATTTGCCCCGGCACTTATCCGGAACAGGTCGTAATCAACAAAAGACTCACGACTCGAAGGAATTCCAAGTGCGGATGGCAGCCAGGATGCCGTCGTGATTTCTCCTCCGGCGGGTGGCGTGGTTGTGAACACGACTGATCAGAGGGGGCCAGTGGCCGCCCAGGTGCTTGTCCAGAACACGTCTGGTCCGGTTAAGATCAGCAACTTAACGGTGGACGGCAAGGGCAATCAGTATACCAGCGACGATCTTCGCGGCATTTGTTATCAGGATGCATCGGGCACAGTGAAAAATGTCGCCGTGCGTAACGAGGTACCAAACGACGTCCCAACAGGTGATCAATCGGGACAAGGGATAATGGTCGAGACGACGAACTCAAGCAGCGCCAGTTTGACGGTAGAAAATAGTTCAGTACACAACTACAACAAGAACGGAATCGTGGCGCGGTATAGCGGGGCCAACTTGATCGCCACCGGGAACTACGTTCAGGGGTACGGTCCGACAGATGTGATTGCGCAGAACGGCATCGAGCTTGCCTTTAATGGTGCTACGGGCTCGATCAAGAGCAACACCGTGATCGA
The DNA here is from genome assembly GCA_963822545.1 of uncultured Acidobacteriaceae bacterium. GTDB lineage: Bacteria > Acidobacteriota > Terriglobia > Terriglobales > Acidobacteriaceae > Acidiflorens. Next base: position 93,819 of record CAWGIB010000002.1, on the reverse strand, counting down.
CAACTTCTATACTCCAACCTCGAACAGTTCGGCCGATATTTTGCTCTACGACTCCCAGGAATTCGGCGCAATCATGGTCTCCGCCAACATATTGGGGAACAGCAACGTCGCTGTCTCGCTGTTCACGGATACGGCAGGAACTTATGGTGACGGCGTTTCCGTTACGGGCAACAAAATCTTTGGCACGTCGACCTTTGATGGCTATCGACGTCTGCACGAACAAAAACACAATCACCGGAAACTCGATCTTCAACAGCGCTGAATCGGCCATTCACTTGGACGCGTCGTGCGGAAACACGGGTACCTTGAACACTGTAAGCGGGAACACGATTGAAGAGAGTGCGTGTGCCGGTATTCTCACCGATTCAGGCACTGGCACCGTAGGGTCAAACACCTTCTACACCGTGCCGTTTCCAGTCACGACCTCCACAGGCTCCTGCTCTTTGCCCGGCGGTCAGGCACGTGCAAAAACGGCGCATAAAGTTAAGCCGTAAGGTTGTAAGCGAAAATAAAGTGACAACAAGCCAATTCGGCCGGGAATCAGATTCAGATTCCCGGCTTTTTTGATCTAACGGTTTGTGCGTTTCGGGGAACACCGACTCATTTGCAGCAGCTAGGACTACAACACGGCTGCAGTGTCGTCGCAATGCCTGCCCGAGGTTTCACGGCGCGCACAAAAGCGCTCAGAAATTTTCCGTCAACCTGGGGAGCCAACTCGTCCGCATCGATGCCAGCCGATGTTAGAAATTCGCGCGCCTCTTCAATCTTGTAGATACGCGTAGGCTCGATCTCGACGTTTTCGAAGCCCGCGGAAGTAAGTTTGGATCGATATTCATTTTCTTCGAGCGCACCAGCAATACATCCAACCCACAGAAGAACGCTCTTCCGAACCTCGGGCGCTATCTCGCCGCGCGTAACCACATCCGAAACCGCGAAACGGCCGCCAGGTTTCAGAACGCGGAAGGCCTCACGCAGCACACGGTCCTTGTCTGCGGAGAGATTGATTACGCAGTTCGAAATAATCACATCCACGGAATTGCCGGGCAGGGGAATGTTTTCGATTTCGCCCTTCAGGAACTCGACATTTTCAGCGCCAGCTTTCCGCTTGTTTTCGTTGGCAAGCACCAGCATTTCGTCGGTCATGTCGAGCCCATACGCCTTTCCCTTAGGCCCCACGCGCCGCGCCGACAGAAGAACGTCGATGCCACCGCCCGAGCCGAGATCGAGCACAGTTTCGCCGACGTTCAACTGCGCAAGAGCTGTCGGGTTTCCGCAGCCCAGCGAGGCCAATACTGCTTCCTCGGGAAGCTGCCCGGTCTGAGTCGCGTCGTAGAGATTCGAAGTGATGGGGTCGCAGGAAAGTCCGCTCGCCGCTGTAGCTCCGCAGCAACTGCTCCCGCCTGTTTTCACTCTCAGCGCCGCCTGACCATATTTTTCTTTTACGACTTCTTTCATGTCAGTGTCTGTCATGACTACCTCTCCTATTTACAAATTGGAACGATCTCGCCTGGCTTAATCGCAAGGTTCCGCGTGCAGCACTCGGCATAAAGAAATCGCAAGATTTCGCTTAGCGCTTCCGTATTCGCGCTGTAGCGCAGAAAAGTGCCTTGGCGCCGTACTTGAACGAGGCCTTCGTTCTTGAGCTTGTCGAGATGATGAGAAAGGGTGGAGCTTGGAATATCGAGTTCTTCCTGGATCTCGTTGACGACCAGACCCACGGGATGAGCGGACAAAAGGATCTGCATGATCCGGAGCCGCGCCTCCGTCCCCATAGCCGAAAACATGTCGGCATATTTCGCCACTTGCTCGGCATTCTGTTGCGCTCGAGAAACTTTCATAGTTCGATAATTGCAGAAATATGAATATCCGTCAAGTTGAAATGAATCCGGAGTGCCGGGGTTTTCCAGACTGCGCAACGGATATATCCCAAATCGATTCACGTCTGGGGGCCGAGGGAGGAAATCTGAGAGATGGTAGGCCCGGAGGGAATCGAACCCCCAACCCTCGGATTAGAAATCCGATGCTCTATCCGCTTGAGCTACGGGCCCGTAGGATGAGAGCAGTATACCCAACCCATTCACAGGAAAACTAGTTAGACAGGACGGCAACCGCGAGGCGATTCTTAGCCGCTGCATCGTTCTTAGTGCTGTTCCCGGCGATTATGCCCAAATTCTGCCCGAACTGTTTTTCGAGCTGAGCAGCTTTCTGATCGAGCCTGTTGGCTGCGTCAGTCAAGTCAGCTTCGTCGATGATGTCGTACCGACGGAACAAGCTCTCTGTCTTCCATCCGCCAACCTTCATCGCTACGCTTTCGGACAGGCCGAGCCTCCGAAGATTCCGCGCGCCTGTGCGAAAAAGGTCGTGGACAAGGAGCCCACTATACCTTCGCTTGCGACCGCCGCAAGTGCACTTCTTTCCCGGTTCTACCGGTTCCACGCAATCGACGCAAAGGAACCGTCCAACTCCGGCCCGGACGCACACCGACGCCCAGACCTTCCGGAAATCCTTTACGGGTGTGATCTTCTTTAAGGCGTTTGCGGGACCGTCATGCTGGCGAGTGAAAACATAATCGTCTTTCCCTTTGCCAACAACGCAAGCCGTGATCAAAGTCAAAACTTCCTGAGTCATCCTCGCTAAGCGCCCATTCTTGTTTTTTGTGGTGCCGACTTCTAAGCGGATCGTGCGCGCTGGCAAATCAATCTGTCGCACACGCAAGCCCAGCAACTCGCCCTTCCGCCAAGCGTAGTTATAAGCCACTGCAAGCAGCGCACGCATCCATAGTCCTTCCTTTGCGCACTTCGCTGCCAACTTCGAATACTCTTCGTCGGTGAGAAATCCAGTTCGAGTATTGTTCTCAGTCAGCATCGGGATGTGCGGCGCGATCTTCATTTTTGGCGGAGTCGATTCCAGCGCCAAGTTAAAAGCACGCTTCAAAACCGCCAACTCCCTGTTGATAGTCGCTGGCATCGCGATTTCTCGGTCCTGAGCTTGATGTACCTTCTAACTAAGTCATTCGTCACATCGCTCGCTCTTCTGTTTCGGAAGAATGGGAACAGGTGCAGTCTCCATCGGTCACGCACAGAGTCGATAGATTTGAATTGATGCTCCTCGTAATCGTGAAGGACATCCTTAACCAACTCATCCACTCGCACGTTAGTGCGAGGCGTGTAAACGTCGCACTCGATTTCGGCGAGCCGCTTCTTCAACAGTTTTTCGGCGACCGTATAGTCCGTCGAATGGCTCTCTCTCTCCGGGCGACGCCTCGTTCCGAAAATTTGATCCACAACGTTGGTGAGCCATTGGTGAATTTCTTTTGCTTCTCCATTTTGAATTTCTCCTGCGTTAAAGGTTGAGCACAGGAACCTGATGGAGAATTTGCGACGGTCACTGGAACGGCGATAATAATGAGAGCCATGGCTTCTCTCATTCAGGAGCTGTGGTCAGTGTCGGGTCGGTGCTTCAACACCGGCTCGGCACGCTTCAAGCATACGCCGATTCCACAATCCCCCTGGGATCGACCTTGCCTCGACATCCATACTTCGAAGGAATCTCTGGGCCGGGCTTTGACGATTGCCAACGCTGTCATTTTTGCACTCGACGACAATGGGTTTGAGGTCACGGAGACTTCCGGCAAGCATCGGACCAGCGCCCAGATATTTGGGTATCGGGTACCTTTCTCGATCATCGAGAGATACCGTCAAACCAGTCGTAGAGAGGTGAGGGAAATACCCGTCTGGACAAGAACCGAGTTCGAATACAAAGCTTCAGGCGAGCTGGAGTTCCGCGTTGGTCACGATATGTGGGGAGGTTGGAAAGGTCGTGATGGAAAGAAGCGGCGACTTGAGGAGATGATCTCCATGATTGTTGGCGCTTTCCTCCGAGACCGCCGGGAACGAAGCCTTCGCGCCGAGCGTGGGAAGCAGGAAGCGATAGAGCGCCAAATAAAGGAGCGAGAGAGATGGAAGCTTAAAGAGCAGATTGAAGAGTGGCAAAGAGACCAGAAATTCTGGGACAGACACTAGTCGTTACGACTTTTTGCGCGTGTGCAGTCCAGGCAAACAACGACTAAGAGGCTATTGCGCGAGTTGGGTCTGCAACTGGAAGGCTGCTTGTCGCAGAGGGAGGTCCGGGTCTGCGTTCTTCCACAAATCCAATAGCGTGGCGAGCGTCTGTCGCGCTTTCTCTTTCTGTCCGCGCTTTTCATAGTCCACCGCCAATTGATAGCGAGCGTAGGCCCACCGTTGCTGTGGCTCCCAGAATGCCAAGGGGGCAAGCGGACTGGCGAGTTTCTCATACCAAACCATGGCGTTATCCAGATCACCCGACCGTTGGTAAGCGTGCGCTAGTTCATCGAGAGCAAGACCGTTCACGGACGCGCCACAGGTCAGGTCGGTACTAAGTGACAATTCCGAAAGGGCGGCCTTCGTCTCCCCTTTCTCCTCCGCAATGGCGCCTCGCAGCAGATGCAGGTAACCGACTTGCTCGGCATCATGAACATCTACCAAAGGGGTAATGAACTTGAGGAGTGTTTCGGATTTTGCCAAAGCGCCTGCCCTTGCATATTCCAAACCGACAATGGAACCCCAACCGACTTTGGGCGCTACATTCTTCAGGTCCGCCACCGAAGCGTCAAGTTGATTGAGACGAACAGTCCTGTCGCCTTGCCCTTCTGCTACTACTGCCATCAGAAAGTGGGTGCGTGCCACAGCGAAAACATCATGGCTATTTTCGTAAACTTGCAGTGCCTCCCGAAGGCGAACTTTTGAGTCTGAGTACTTGCCATGAAAAAGGTCGAGCAAGGCCAGGGATCGCAGGCCATCCGCGCGTTTGTCCGGTTTTTCCAAAAGACTGGAAAAAACTGAAAGCGCTTTTTGCTCTTCCCCGTTGCCCACCAGCGCCAGCCCATACTCGCGGTTGATGTTTCCGGATGTCAGCCAGCTCGGTTCGATTTGAAAAGCGTGCACGTAGGCTTGCACGGCAGCGGCGGAATTTCCAAGACTCGAATAAGCGGTGGCCATTTCGATCCAGGTGTGGGCGTCGTCCGGCGCAATGGCGAGAATTTTCTTATGTTGCTCGATTGCTTCTGTCTGGCGTCCGTGCCGGCGTAACAACGAAGCGTAGTCCCTCAGCATGCTCCAATCTTCCGGGTAAGTCGCCAGATAAGTACGATAAAGGCGGTCTGCGTCCTCGACGTGATCGAGATCAAGTGCTTCGTGCGTCTCAATCACCATTCTTTCGCGTTCTGTCAGTCGCGACGGAAGCGCCAGCGCTCTTTCATACTCCTTTCGTGCGAGATCGGTCTGGTAGTAAATGTAACTGCTGTAGGCCCGTCCCAATGCTGCATGTGCCATTGCGAAACTAGGGTCGATTTCAATCGCCGCCTTGTAGAGCGTCACTGCATCAGTGAATTTTGTATGCGACCAAAGCGAGCGCCCTTCGGCATATTCCTTCAGTGCGGTCAGAGAAGAGGTCGTCACTTGAGGTAGCGGTTGGTCCGCCTTATGGATTTCGTTGAGCGATTCGCCCAGATCGGCACGCACGCGGCTGGCAATCGAATCAAGAGCTTCCAGGATGTGATCTTCGCCGTAGGAACGTTCTTTATAGGAACGCACCGTCGCTCCCGTTTCCGGATCGATCAACTCCGCCGTCAACTCGTATTCCTGTCCGGTGCGCGTGATGGTACTAGCGATCAATCCGCGGATATTTTCACGAGTACAAATTTCCCGCGCCAGCGGGACTGTCGCCCGCTCGGTGCCTGACCTCCCCATCCTCTTCATCACTGATTCGATCCGGCTCCGCGGAAATACGTTCACGAAGCGGGACTGGCCGACCGTTACCGTGAAAGCAGTCAGCAGCGCGTCATCGAAACGTGGGTCCCCGGTCTGGTTTTCAAAATCGGCAATCAGCACTGAGTCGGTGGCGCGAAGCGGTAGAGCCTGGCGGCGATGGTTCAGCCTGACGACCGCGGCCCCGGCTAGGACCGCGATCACCACTGCCGACAACAATAGAGATTTCCAGCGACGACTGCGCCCAGTATTCGACAGGACTACATCAGTCATGACCTCCGTTGGTCCGGCACTCGGACTTGACGATTTTCCTTTTTCGATCGGCACCGATCCGTTTCCGCTCAAAATCTCTACGGGCGCAAGAAAGCGATAGCCGCGCTTTGGTACCGTTTCCAGATACTTGGGATCGTTCGCGTCGTCGCGCAACGCGGCACGAATTTGGCTGATGCAGTAATTGAGTGACTGTTCAAAATCGACGTGGGTATCATCTCCCCAAATAACGCGGTAAATTTCTTCGCGAGGAACGAGCTTTCCCGGTTGGTTGGTGAGAATGGCCAGCACCAGAGCAGGTTGGGGTTGAAGCCGGACACGATACCCGTCGCGGGAAAGTTCCCCGCCATCGGGATCGAAGGTGAAGGGTCCGAAAGTTCTTTCGCCGTTGTGATTGAGACTGGTCGTTGCCATAACTTCGGCTAAACTGCCACCACAAAGTCTTGCCCAACAAGCCCTTCAGGCGCTCATGCCGGCCGGATAAGAATGGGGAGAAGGCCACCGCGCCGTGGCGAGCGATTCTATCCTGCCGCTGGATGCTTGGCAATTTGTCATTTACTTGCGGTCGCAAAGATTCCTGTCACATCGAGAATCGACACCTAAATCGAACATAACCCAGCAGTTGCATCCTCATAAGAAACTCAGACTCTTCTCCGGCCCCGCCAATTGACGAAGCGTAGCTGTGCCGTGCTACGTTCTCCCACCCGAACCGTGGGGCCGCTCCTTCCACATCGGCCCTGCAACTGGATGCGAAAGCCAAATTGTTTGGGAAGCTTGCGATCTGACACAAACTGGGGTGCGCCATGACGAACTTGAAAACGGGGTTGGTAGTGTTGTTTTTATCTACTTTCTGTTTCCTGACTGGCGCTTATGCACAGATTACGCCAAGCGCTGATGCCTCCACCAGCAGTTTAGCTCCGTCCCAGAACTATGGCAGTAATGGTTATCTCTATGTGCGCAATACCACGCAGCTGACCTATATACAGTTTGACCTTTCGACGATCCCTGCCGGTTACACCGGCTCCAATATCGCGAAAGCTTCGCTAAAGCTATACCTCTACAGCGTGGCGACGGCTGGCACATTGAATGTGGACTACGTCACGAGTCCATGGGCGGAAAAGACAATCACCTTCAACAATCCCCCCACCCTCGGGGGATTCATCGCCACGAGCGAAAACATCGCCCTGACGAACGCCAAGGATTACGTCATTGTCGATATCACTCCCGCGGTGCAGGCGTGGTTGAATGGAACCGAGTCCAACAACGGCATAGCCCTCGTCGGCAATGGCACGTTCAACGCCGGCTTCGAAAGCAAAGAGAACAACGTGACCAGCCATCCGCCCGAGTTGGACATTGTCTTCGCCAGCGGAATCGGCACGATCACGGGAGTCACCACTGCAAACGGCAGCGGACTCACTGGCGGCGGGACCTCGGGCACCATTAATCTGAGCCTCACTCCCTGTCTCAACGGACAAGTCCTCGCCTCCAACGGTTCCGGCTGGACATGTTCAACGGTGAGCGGTGGCGCCGGCACCGTGACAAGCGTCGGAAGCGGCACAGGCTTGATCGGCGGCCCCATCACCACCAGCGGGACTCTGGCGATTGATCCCAACGTTGTGCCTCTGCTCAGCCTGGAAAATCAGTTCACCGCCAGTCAAAGCGTGCTCGGAAGTCTTAACGCAACTTACTTGGGCGCATCCGGAACGATTACGGCGGGCGGCGGAGCGGTCTTCCCATCCACGGGAACCTCGCCCACTTCGGGATCGCCTTCGAGCCCACTCGATCTGACGGCATCGGCTTCGAACGGCGCCACTGCCAGCTACCAGACCTTCCGCTGGCAGGCAGCAAATGTCGACGGGGGCACTCCGTCAGCTAATCTCAACTTGCTCTTCGGAGCCGCAGGCGCTACACCCCAGCCTACCGGCCTGTCCATCGCGCCGAACGGAATTATCAGTTTCGCGAGCGGGACAAACTTTCGACGGCGGTGGAGGCGGAATTACGAGCGTAACCGGGACTAACGGCGTGAATGCCGTAACTATCGGCGGCGCCGTCACGCTGAACGCCGACCACAACGTCGTGGCATTCCAAACCGACCTCACCGCAGCCATCACCACGGCGGAGACAACGGCGGAGAATTATGCCTCGGCAAACTTCTTGCCACTGACCGCAGCCAGTTCCTTTGCCACCATCGGCGCGAACGTATTCTCTGGCAATCAGACGATCACCGGGAACTTGTTCGCGAGTGGCAACGTCGGCATCGGCACGACCACGCCGCAGGCTACGCTCGATGTCAACGGGGTGGTCAATGCCGCAACCAGCTTCGACCTACCCCTGAATGGGACGCCCCAGGCGTTTGTCTGGGCACCTGGAGGCATTAGCGAAGTCGTTCAAAATACCGCAGTGGGCTGGGGAGCCATGGCATTATGGGCTCCGAATGGCGGGGGCTTCAACACCGCGATAGGTTCCATCACTTTGCAAAACAACAATCAGGGAGCAGCCAATACTGCCTTGGGGTACGTTGCCCTTGAAAATAACACTTCGGGCTCAAGCAACACAGCCAACGGCGCAATCGCCCTTTCCCAAAATCTCACGGGCAGCTACAACTCGGCGTTTGGCTATGACGCGGGCCCCCAAAAGGCCAATAATCTCTCCAACGCTACCGCGATCGGCGCGTTTGCGGATGTTGAACAAAGCAATTCGCTGGTATTAGGCAGCACCCTGAACCAAGGGAACTGCAACGCCTCGAATAACTGCCAGAGCACAAGCGTCGGCATCGGCACGGCCACCCCCCAATCCACGCTGGACGTTCATGGCAACACCTCGATCACGGGCAACCTCAACGTGACTGGCACCGTGACCTGCGGATCAGGCTGCGGTGGCGGAGGCGGTGGGGGAGGAACAATTACAGGCGTGGTCGCCGGAACTGGTCTTTCGGGTGGCGGCACGAGCGGCACCGTCACCTTGAACAATACAGGCGTTCTGAATGTTTCGCCCGGCACTGGCATCGCGATCGGAGGCACGGTCCAGAACCCAATCGTCAACATCAACACCAACGTCGTGCCGGTATTGAACGGTGCCAACAGCTTCAGCGGCAATCAGAATGTGAACGGAAACATCGCCGCGGCTGGCACCATATCCGGCACGACGATCACGGGCACGACTGTATCCGCTTTCAAGCTCATCGCCACGGGCGCCCTCTATCTCAACGGAAACACCACCAACCCCTTCGCCTATGAGTCGGGAACAGGGGCCGGCGACAATACATTCCTCGGATTTGCCGGGCAGTCCGTCAACGCTGCGGCTCCCGGCGATGAAAATACTGCTGTCGGTTCCCAGGCACTGAACGTCAACGGCACGGGCTCAACCGGTGGCTTCGTTTCATTCGGCAACACGGCCGTCGGAGCACAGTCCTTGCTTGCCAACACGCTCGGAAACGACAATACCGCCTCCGGATTTGACGCTCTGGGCAAAAACACTAGTGGAGGTTCCAATACTGCCAGCGGAACACTCGCGCTCTTCTACAACGTTACCGGCAGCAATAACACGGCATTGGGATACAACGCCGGGTCCGATACGGCCTCTCCCGGACTTACCAACTCCACCGCCATCGGTGCCAACGCCGTGGTCAGCAAGAGCAACTCCCTGGTGCTCGGCGGAACGGGAGCAAACGCGGTCGACGTGGGGATCGGTACGGCCACGCCGCAAGCCACGCTGGACGTCGAAGGGCTGGTGTCCACGCCACCCACCGTGAACTTCGGCAGCGCGTCGGTCCCGGCAACTTTGACCGTGAACGGCACCCTGAACGTGAACGGCACCTGCAACGGCTGCGGCGGCGGTGGTGGCGGCGTCACGAACGTGATCGCTGGAACCGATCTGACCGGCGGCGGCTCTGGCCCTACGGTCACGCTGAATTTGAACACCAGCGCAACCGACCTTCGCTACTCGCAACTCGGAGCTACCAACACCTTCACCAGCACGCAGACAATCAACACGAGCACCGGGAATGGCATCTCCGCGACCAGTTCGGCAGGTACAGGTCTATATGGAACCGGCGCCGCAACCGGTGTTACCGGGTCCTCCTCATCTTCCACCGGCACAGGAGTCTATGGAACAGCGACCGGGACAGGAATTGGTGTGACCGGCACTTCACCCGTTCAAGGAGTATTTGGCCTGGCGTCCGCTACGTCAGGAACCACGAGCGGTGTGCTCGGCCAATCGAATAGCGTGGGTGGGGCGGGAGTGACCGGCCTGAATTTGTCGGGAGGCGGGTCGGGCGTCTCGGGCCAGGGCTTCACGGGTGTCAATGGAACGGGCGCCGGCTCGGGAGTCACAGGAACTTCAACCAGTGCGACCGGTTCTGGCGTGGTCGGCATCGAGAACAGCGGCGGCGGCTACGCCGGATACTTCCAGGGTGATGTGGCGGTCACCGGCAATCTCAGAAGCGGCGGTAGCGCGCCGGTCACCGTGGGTGGCAATGCAGCAGTCAACGGCAACCTCGTTATCGGCGGAGACCTTCCTATGAGTCACAGCCCGCGAATGAGCTTCTATGGTGCCGTGGCAAGTTTCTCTACCAGTCCTCAGCCAGCTGGCTTTTTCATTCCCGACCAGCCAATAATCATCACCCGCATTACCGCATCGGTTGGGAGCGGGCAAAACAGCTTGTGTAACGTCTATGACGAATACATTACGCTTACATACCTTGTAAGTGGTAGCACTGTTGTTATCACACAATTGGACGTCGCAAACCAAGGCTACATTGATTCAGGCACGCTCAACTACCAGGTTCCCGCTGGGGCTCAATTACAACTTTATGGCCAACAGGCGGACGGCGTTCTCGGGTGCCAATCGGGAAATAACATCTCTGTGAATGTGGAGTATGCGATGCAGTAGTAAACGCGTTTTCGTCATTTGGCCTGAAGGCGTGTCCGTCGTTGCAGGCCGAGTACGAGGCTCCGTGTGAAATGAATTTTTGTTTTTCTTATGCGTTGAAGTCTGTTGCGAGACATGACTTCTAGATAGACGGTCATTCTGGTCGAAAGATGGTGATCAACGGTTTCTATTGCAACTTCGCGTACTCTGCTTTGGCTTCCTTCAGGATAGGAATATCGGGATCGGCGTCTTTCCAGAGAGTAAGGAACTGCTCGTAGGCTGCTTTTGCTTTGTGGTTGTCGCCTTGTATTGCATACGCTCGACCCATTTGGAGACGGGCCAATACGCTGATGGGATCCCCAACCATAACGCCGGGGTGCTCCAGAATTTTCTGAAATTCCCTAGCGGCCTCAGGGCCTTTACGCGTCGCCAAATACGCCTGTCCCCGCGCATAGATGGGATAGAGAGCTCCGAAGTAACTTGTTTGAAAACTACGCGGCTGTCCGAATTCATGGGGAACGGCGACTTGGAGAATTTCGATCGCCTTTGCGGGGTCCCCACGGTTCAGGGCAAGAAACGCACGCACGGACGGAAGGTAATTGAATTTAACGGAGGTATCTTCGGGGTAGTTCTTTTCCAGATCATTCATCAGCGCTTGAGCTTGCGAGGAACTTCCCGCGACAGCCTCAGCGAGTGCCGCGCCAAACTTCACCTCACGATTTCTGGCAAGCGCAAGAGCTGCCAATGCCGTGGACTTCGCAGCTGGGGTATCCCCGTAAAAGGCTTGCCACAGCGCGGCTCGGGTTTCAAATGCGGCTGCCTTTTCTGGATGAGCCGACTGCTGTGCCAATTCGCTTGCCCGGCGTAACATCTTAATGGCCTCTTGCAGGTGACCCGTGTAGGCGAAGGCGAAGGCTTGGTGGTCGGAAATGAGCTGTTCCGCTCCCGATTTCCCTCGAGCCGTAGCCACCTCCCGCTGCATACCTCCATTGTCGCCTTTTAGAAAGGCAACGTCGTATCGCAGAATGGCCAATAAAGGTACGTCGATTTTTTGTTCCAGGGCCCGCCGTGCAGCGATTTCCGCCTCTCCAAAACGGTTAAGAGCAATCGAGTTGTACCCAAGTAGAGCATAACCAACGCCAAAGTCTGGAGCGAGTTCGATAGTTTTGCGGGCCTCTTCGGCTGCCTTTTCATACTCGCCGAGCACGGGATAAATAAAGCCCGCCGCGAACGAGTGAGGCCTCCACTCACGGGGATAAGCTTGTGCCCACGCCTCACAAGTCTGCTGAGCTTTTTCCTGGTTCCCTGTTGCCCGCCCATCGTAGTAAGCGGTGATAAAAAACTTCTCGTTATCGCTGACACGCTCCCGCAATTGGTAGGCTTTCCGTATATTCTCCGAACCGGCTTCAGTTTCGCCCATGGACCCGTACACTAGCGCGAGTGACGCGTAAGCGATTGCGAACTGGGGGTCGATCTCGACGGCCCGCTTGAAAAAAGGAATAGCAGCGTCTCCACCCGGCGAGGCGACGACTTTCCAGCCCATCGTATAGGCTTTTAGGGCCTCCAGTGACGGCGTCGTAGCTTCCGCCAAAGGAGTGTCGTGGTTTTCGATGGTGACTAGCGATTCTCCGATTCGGCTTCTGAACTTACTTGCAATTTGCGTCAGAGCATTCAACACGTCTTCTTTTCTGGCTACTTCTACCTGCTCTTCATCGAGGATGTCTCCTGTACGGCAGTTCTTTGCGCGCAAGCCCAAGACATACTGGCTTCCGAGGTTGGCGATCGACCCATCCAGGACGGCGGCGCCTGCAGTTCGCTCACACACTTCGCGAGCGATCTCCGGAGTAAGGCGCGTATCGGGTGCTTGGCCCATCAGGGATAACGTGTGGAAGATCCTCTGTTCTGAGATGAGACTCAGGAAGGGCGACTGATCCAACTGCATCGCCATCCCTTGTCGCAGCGTTCCGTCAAACACAGGATCGCCCGTTGTATTCGTGAAGTCCGCGAGGATAATCGTGTCCTTGTCTGTGAGCTTTGGTGCGCGATGAAGATATAAGTAACCGGTAATTGACAACCCGAGTACAGCAAAAGCAACGGGAATGATAATTTTCCAGCGTTTTCCGGTCGTGGCTTCGAACCTTGTTTTCGCGCTTGATGTAAAACGGGCGGAATCGGTGTCCCTCCTCATCCTCTGCAAATCCGTGCGGATGTCCGACGCATGCTGATAGCGTAAGTTGCGATCTTTTTCCAGACACTTAGTGATGATCCGTTCTAAGTTCGGATCCACTGCGGGATTACGCTGAACCGGCGGAACGGGTTCGCGGTTCAGGATCGCTTCGAAAATCACTCCTGTGCTTTCGCCTTGGAATGGCAACACGCCCGTCGCGATCTCGTAGAGCACCACTCCGAAAGAGAAAAGGTCGGTTCGAGCGTCCAATTCTTTGGCACGAACTTGCTCCGGCGACATGTATGAGATCGTGCCCATGGCAGCGCCAGGTCCGGTGAGAGCCTCCTCCAGGGTGGAGGCATTCGTCTCGAAACGCTCTGGCGTGCCTAAGATCTTAGCCAGCCCGAAGTCGAGAACCTTTGCATTTCCTCGTTTCGTCAAAAAAATGTTCGCAGGCTTGATGTCGCGATGCACAATGCCGGCCGCGTGGGCCGCATCCAGGGCGTCGGCGATGTCGGCACCCAGCGACAGGATTAACGCGGTTTCGAGGGGTCGCCCGGCAATGCGATGCTTTAGCGTCACGCCGTCGAGAAATTCCATGGCAATGAACACTTCGCCGTGTTCATCGTCAATTTCGTAAATCGTGCAAATGTTCGGGTGGTTCAATGCGGAAGCAGCTTTGGCTTCGCGCGCGAATCGGCTGAGCGCTTGGGGGTCTTTGGATACATCTTCCGGCAGGAATTTAAGCGCGACAAAACGATCTAGCTTGATGTCCTCAGCCTTGTACACCACGCCCATACCGCCGCCGCCAACTCTGTCGATAACTCGATAATGTGAAATCGTTCGTCCGATTGTGGAATCATTGGTTTTCTGCGCGGCTCCGTCTTTGTTCTGTCGGAGGGCAAGGGACCGCGCGGCTGCCTCGATAGCGGGATTCTCCAGAAAGTTTCCTGCCTGCTTTTGGGCCGCCAGCAGAGAGCGGACTTCGCGTTCCAGCGCCGCGTCAGTCGCACATGCGTTCCGCAAAAATGCGTCGCGCTCGCCTGGCGGACGCTCGAGCGCCGACTGCAGCAGGCTATCGACTTCTTTCCAGCGATCAGAGTCCATCGGTCTTCCCGCCATTCAGTTCGCGGTAAAGCCAAGCTCTGGCGGTACTCCAGTCCCGCATAACGGTGACGGACGACACTTTGAGTACTTCAGCGGTCTCTTCTACGCTGAGTCCGCCGAAGAAGCGCATTTCGACGACCTGTACCTTCCGGGGATCGAGCAACGCGAGCGCGTCCATCGCTTCATCGAGCGCGACCAAGTCCGCAGACCGTTCGCCGCCCACTATGGCGATTTCTTCCAGGGAAATATGCTGCACGCCACCCCCACGTTTCAGGTTGTGGCGCCGCGCGTGGTCAACCAGAATACGCCGCATCAACTGGGCCGAAACCGCAAAAAAATGCGCGCGATTCTGCCACTGCATGCCCTTGTAATCCACCAGGCGCATGTAGGCCTCATTGACCAGGGCACTTGTTTGGAGGCTATGGCCGGGCCGCTCGCCTCTCATGTAGTGGCGTGCGAGACGGTGGAGTTCGTCATAGACGATGGGGGCCAGTTTGTCGAGCGCGCCGCGGTCTCCGTCACCCCAAGCGCGAAGGAGTCCACTAACTTCGCCGATGGGAGGCGTCTGAATCTCGTCGTCGCCCGGCAGGGTTGGTTTCTCCATCGCTTCACGCCTCGGAATCTTACCCCATAACGGAATGCTTTCAACAAAAGTTAATTTCACATGATAGGTCCGACCCGCCGTTTGCGCCTATTTAGGTGAGAGCGATGAAAGTTACTCGGCACTAAATGAATGCCCCAGCGTTCAAGGAGAAGACCAACATGAATCCGACGTTATTGAAGTGGATTGCAACAATGAGTTTATTCACCTCCCTGGCAATGCCGGTTGGGGTGGTCGCGCAGGTCCGTTCGGCGACGGAAGACCAAACGCCCAAGGCTACCCTCTATACCATCAGCGATCTCGGCACATTGGGAGGCGGAGCATTCAGCCAGCCCTTTTTTATCAGCAGGAACGGCATTGTTAGTGGTTCGGCCAGCCTTCCCGGCGGAACACAAAATGCGGTCCTCTGGCACAAAGGACGCATGAAGGATATCGGCACCGTCGGACTCGGAGGGCCGAACAGCATAGCGTTTGGTGACGATGAGAGCGGTCAAGCCGTGGGTGAAGCGGAGACAGCGACTCCGGATCCCAACGGGGAAGATTTCTGCGGATTCGGCACCCACCTCAAATGTCTACCCTTTCTGTGGCGGAACGGGAGAATGATTCAGCTTCCGACCCTCGGCGGCAACAACGGCGTGGCGATGGCGATCAGTAACCGAGGAGAAGTGGCAGGATTCGCGGAGAACTCGACGCTGGACGCATCTTGCCCCGCTCCCCAAGTTCTCCACTTTAAACCTGTCGTGTGGGAGCAGGGAGTTATTCACAAACTGCCTACGTTTGGGGGCGATGCGGAGGGTGTTGCCCAGCAAATCAACAACAACGGAGAGGTTGTCGGCGGGTCGGGCACTTGTGCACCCTTCAACACAAATTTTCTCTACAACCTCGTTCCCGTTCATGCCTTGATGTGGGAAAACGGCAAGGCAACTGACCTCGGCAACCTCGGCGGCCAAACTGGATTGGCGGGCGGAAACATCGCCTACGACGTCAATAACGAAGGCCAGGTGGTTGGCAACTCGGACCTGCCAGGAGATACAACTTTTCACGCTTTTCTTTGGACCAAGGGCGCCGGGATGCAGGATTTGGGCACACTGTCCGGAGATGTGGCGAGCGTAAGCATCAGTATTAACGATGCCGGCTCGGCGGTTGGTGCGTCTCTCGACTCGAACTTTAACCCACGTGCTTTTCTTTGGGACAAAGGCCTGATGACCGACCTCAATACCTTAATCGTGGGAGATACTCCTCTATATCTATTGACTGGTTGCTCCATCAATTCCCGCGGAGAAATCACTGGCCTGGGTGTTACCAACGCCGGCGAAATTCACACCTATCTCGCGACCCCCACCCGAGGGGTGGCGACCAGTGAGGGCACTTCGCAGGATGCGGTCAGCCGGAGGATTCTCAGTGGCGATGCCCGCAAGTTGCTTCAGCAACAATTGCGCTTCGGCCGATCCGGAGCCGCGTTTCTCGGGCAGAGATAGTGATCTTTAATCAACATCAACGTTCAATAGCGAGATGAGATGGAAGGCGTCACGAGGAGAGCAGGATAGCTTCCTGCTCTCATTTTTCCTTAAGCCTCCAGCGCGGACACCTCTAATTGACCTTGGCATTCGGAGTCAGCCCCATGCGCCGAACAAGATTGTCGAACCGCTGGTCTGAATGCAGTGAGTCGAAAGCAGGATCGACATTCAAGAGCGTCCCGAGAGTTGCTCGTTCTTCATAGTTGCGCTCCAGACCCTTGAGCGCTTTTTCCTTGTCTCCCAGCCGCGCATAAACTTGCGGAGTGTCGAACTCGCCAATCTCGCGCGATTGCAGGAGTTGCTGCCAGAAACCGGCGGCGCCCTTTGCCGCAAGTGCCTTCTTGAGCGCGCCGTCCCTAGCCGCCGCACTCTTTACGACGCCGTCGTCACTCGACAAAATTCGCCCCTTAGTAAACTGGGTGATGGCGTCCAGATACTGACCCTTTTGCGAGTACAGCCACGCGAGGTGATAGTAGGTCACAAAGAAATCAGGATTCAACTCAATCGCCTTCTTAAATTGTTCTTCAGCCTGCTCATATTTCCGTGCATAGAAATAGATCAACCCAAAGACGGTATTGTCCATTCGGGAAAAGGGGTCAAGTTCCAGTGCTTTCTTCATTTCGGAGATCGCCTCGTCAGATTTTCCGAGCGGCGTCAGATAAGTCCACGCGTACCGATAGTGGGCATCGGCCAAGTTCGGATTGAGCTCAAGCGCGCGTTTAAACTCCCGCTCAGCGGCTGGCCAATCGTATTCAAAGTCTGCTTCTTCGGCTCCCAGCGCGGCGTGCGCCTCGGCGATGTCGTCATCGAGTTCCAATGCTCTTGAGGCTGCTGCTTTAGCTTTGGGGTCAAATTCTTGTGGCGATCCAGTTGCACGCGCCAGATATGAATCCGCTAGCCCTGCGTAGGCCAGCGCAAAGCCGGGATCTTTCTGAATCGAGCGTTGAAAATACTGGATGCTCTCATCCATAGCATCGAAGGTCCTCTGCCTGAGGTAGAAGCGGCCTTTCAGGTAAAGTTCATAGGCGTCAGGATTTGGGGCGTATCTGTTGATCGAACGAACTCCATAAAGCGTCGTCAGCTTAACTTGAACTTGTTGAGCAATAGCCCTGCCTAGTTCGTTTTGAAGCGCCAGAAGTCCGCCGGTTTCGCGGTCATAGTTATGCGCCCATAGATGTGCCTGATCCCTAACGCGTATGAGTTGAGCGGTGATGCGAACATTTTCACCTTCCCGTCGGACGCTGCCTTCGAGGATGTAATCAACTCCCAGCTCGCGACCGATTTGAGCGATTGTCTTGTCGGTGTGTTTGTATGCTGCCGCGGAAGTCCGAGCGATGACGCCGAGCCGCTCCGGGTTAAGCTCCCCTAAGTCTGCAATGGTTTCTTCCGTCAAGCCGTCGCTGAAATACTCCTGCTCCGGACCGTTGCTCAGATTTTGGAAGGGCAGGATCGCCAACATTACTCGCTGTGGGCCAGTGAGGTTTGCGGACCGGTGCGGGTGCGTCAGAAAGACAAGGGCAGACAGAATGACAATCACGATAACCGCGGCTAGCGCCCACGCCGGCCTCCGTGTCCACCAAGGCCGAGCATGGGGCAGCTCTCCAACTGTCTGTGGAGCGGTGACATTCTCAACGGCGGGAGGTTGAGGATCTACGGAAGTGGCTTCGGAAACAGGCGCAATAAAGCGATAGCCGCGACGGGAAACCGTCTGTATGAATCTGGGGTTCTCCGCAGAGTCTCCAAAGGAAACCCGTAGTTTGCGGATGGCGGTATTCAGACCTTCATCAAACCCAACATAGGTGTCGGCCGGCCACAACCTTGCCTGCAACTGTTCACGGGTGACGACTTCACCAGGACGCTCCAGCAAGAATGCGAGCACCCGAAAAGGCTGCTCCTGCACAGGCACTCTTCGACCCTCTTTACGAATTTCTCCTAAGCCGAAGTCAATCTCGAACAGTCCGGAGCGAACACGTCGGCTGGAACTGGTAAGCGGGTCCATCGATCTTCACCAAGGGAAACTTGATTTTACCCTAGACCTCAGTTCACGGAACTCAATAACTCCTTCGGCAGCTATCGCTTGGGAAGTCAGCAAGGATTCAGCGTCAGTCAATTGACCAGGGTTAGGTCACGCGCTAAGAGTACACACCTTCGGCAGCTGCTTCGCATGGAAGCAAGGCTGTCTAAGGAGGCACGAAACAGAAATAGATTCGTGAGAACAGTTTATGAACTTGGATAGACAAAAAGCGGGCTTACTCAGATCGACGCCGTCGAGATTATATGTGACGGCATGATAGTTCTCTCCCTCCGTTTGCGCCTATCTGAATGAAATGTTTTTGGCCCAGTTAACGGGTTTCAGCAAAAGCTTCCCCGGAGAATCGCCCAGGAGAATCAAAATGAAAAAGTTACATGTAGCTGTGTATGCGGTGCTGCTCTTGTCCTGCTGTCTATGGAGTGAGGCGCAAGGCCCGGTGTCGAGCAGAAACGGCGAGTCCCATCGAGACAGCCAAGTCGTTCAGAACCAGAGCGGCAGGGGTACAACAGATTACGTTCCGTTGTGGCTGAGCACAACCAAGCTCGGAAACTCCAATATCTTCCAGAGTTCGACGGGAATTGGCATTGGCACAACCTCGCCCGCGGCCGCGCTCGACGTGAATGGCGAGATCAACGCGGCCAGCGGCTTCAGTTTGGGAGGAACTCCATTTGCTTATGGCTCCGCCGCAAACAGTAATGCCTTCCTCGGCTTCGCCGGCAACTCCACGATGACAGGCGGAAGTAACACCGCCATCGGCCGGGCCGCGCTCGGAAATGACAGCACGGGCAATTTCAACATTGCCATCGGTACGGGTGCACTAGCCAGCAACACCACTGGCGCCGGAAACACGGCTAATGGCTTCGAGAGCCTCTACTTCAACAGTACGGGAGGAAGTAACACCGCCAGCGGCTTCGGCGCGCTTGAAAACAATAGCACGGGCAACTTCAACACTGCCGATGGCGCGACTGCGCTCGCCAGCAACACCACAGGCGTCGGCAACACCGCCAACGGCTTTGAAGCGCTCTACTTTAACGTGACAGGTATCGCCAATACTGCGAGTGGCCTAGCCGCCCTCGAAGAAAACACTACAGGCAGTAAGAACACCGCGATTGGCTATGGAGCGCTTAACTACAACACCATTGGCAACAACAACACCGCGAGCGGCGAACAGGCGCTCGCACTCAACACCACGGGCGGCAATAATGTGGCGAACGGCTTCGGTGCGCTCTACTACAACGGCACTGGCAGTTACAACACTGGCTTGGGCTACGGTGCCAGCCCGGACAGCAAATCAGGGAACCTGACTTACGCAACCGCCATCGGCGCGGGCGCAGTTGTCAGCCAGAGCAACTCCCTTGTGCTCGGGGGCCCACTGGGGAGCGGCGCGAATGTCAAAGTCGGTATCGGCACAGCCACGCCCGCGAATGTTTTCACCATCGCGCAAGGTGCAGGTCCGGCCGTGAGCGATGGTTGGAACGTCTACAGCTCACGTCGATGGAAGACCAATATCGAAACGCTACAGGGCGCGTTAGGAAAGATCGAACAGCTGCGCGGCGTCTCCTATGAACTGAAGGCGAATGGCAAGCACGAGGTCGGAGTCATTGCTGAAGAAGTCGGGGCAGTCGTCCCCGAGGTTGTTACCTGGGACCAGAACGGAGCCGACGCTCAGAGCGTGGACTACAGCCGCCTCACCGCGCTGCTCATCGAGGCGACGAAAGAACAGCAGGCGCTCATCGAGCACCAGCAAGAGCAGATCGCCCAGCTGATTTCGCAGGTGAAAGCCATTCAAGTGTCGCTCAAAACGAACAGTCGCAAAGAATCAGAAGTTCACGCCGTGAAAGCTGATCTGACAAGGGTCATGCAATAGCGCGAAATTGGATCTCGATTCTGTTAAGGCCGTCTCTGGCGTGGGCATGTTTACCTCAATAGCTTCGCCACTGGCGTCGGCACTCCACCTTGCGCCTTAGTCCAGACCGGACAAGTCGCGTGCGAAACGCGGAACAGCAAGTCCGCCATGAGGAGATCACGATGATGCTTATGCTGAATGTCAATTTACCTACACCAGCAAAAACAACCATGACCGGTGCGCAGTGGACCGGGATCGTCCTGGCACTAGCTTGCTTGCTAATGCTTGCTTCGAACGCCGGCGCACAAGTCACGGTCTTGTACAACTTCGGAACTCACGGTGGCGATCCGGCGCACCCCAATTATCCTGGATTCATTGTTCAGGGTCGTGATGGAAACCTGTACAGCACTTCCAACGACGGGGGGACGAGCAATGCAGGAACCGTTTTCAAGATCACTCCTGCAGGGCAAGTCAGCGTACTTTACAGCTTTGATGGAGTAACAGGCGCGTTCCCTTCCAGTGGGCTCACCCTCGGCACCGACGGAAACTTCTACGGTACTACGTTTGAAAACGGTCCTTCGAACTATGGGACTGTCTTCAAAATCACTCCTAAAGGGAAGCTCACAGTTTTACATGCGTTCGACAATAGCGACGGCGCGGCCCCATGGGGGGCACCGGTCGAAGGCACGGATGGCGCTTACTACGGAACTACCGAAGAAGGAGGATCCGCGGGCTGCGGCACCGTATACCGCGTTACAGCTGGGGGCGCGTTCAAGTCTCTTTATAGTTTCGACGGAACGTACGGCTGCCAGCCCCTTGCGCCACTGGTTCTAGGAAACGATGGAACCTTCTACGGCACAGCACTGCAGGGGGGGAACAACCCAACTTTGGGTGCAATCTTCAAGATCACAGCCGCCGGCGCGATTACTCTGCTACATAGTTTCGACGGAACCCATGGCTCTGCACCGTATGCCCCATTGATGCAGGCCAGCGACGGAAATTTTTATAGCACAACCGTCAATGGTGGGCAGTACGTCGACGGCATCGCCTTCGAAGTGAGCCCGTCTGGAACTTTCACTGATCTGCACGACTTCGACCCCAATACCGACGGCGCAGAACCGTTCTCTGCTTTGGTTCAGGGCACGAACGGAGTTCTGTACGGGACTACGGTCTACGGGGGAACCTCGAATTTTGGCACGATTTACTCCATTCCTCTAGGCGGTGGAAGTCTTAACACCTTGTACAGCTTCGATGGTACGTCGGCTCGAGCCCCTGGGACACCGGTGATGCAACATACGGATGGATCTTTTTATGGGGACAGTGCATGGGGCGGCAGCGATGACCTCGGGACTTTCTACTCATTCAACGCTGGCCTCTCGCCGTTTGTCCGGCTTGTTACCAGTTCCGCAAAAATTGGAAAGACGGTTGAGGTTCTAGGACAGGGATTCACCGGCACCACATCCGTTTCTTTCAATGGCATGGCAGCTACTTTCCACGTGGTCTCAAAGACATACCTGACCGCGCGTGTACCGAATGGAGCGAAGAGTGGATTCGTAACTGTGACGACGCCGGGCGGAACTCTTGAGAGCAATCAGATGTTCACCGTAATACCGTAGCCGGAGCTTACGCTCGGGGCTCGGCGGGCGTTGTCGGTCCTTGAGGCATCGATCCCTCAACGATTCATCGGACAACAACAGTGCTTCCAGATCGAGTAACTGCACATTTATTAGAGGAGAATCTTCTATGAAGAAACAATCAAAGTACGCCTTCTGGATCGCGATCATTGCTCTTGGGTGGATTCCAGCTCGGGCATCGGCACAGACGCTCACGCTTGACGACTTCACGACGGGCACCTATGTCAAACGGGTCAAAAACCCCAACGTTCATGATCGACATTATGCAGCTTTGCCGCCGAGTAGTCCCTTAGGCCAAGCTCGTCAAACGTATTTTGGCGCCGCCCCTAACCCCGATGGGCAATGGAGCACGCTTGATGTCGGCGAGGGGCGTCTCGTCGTGGACTCAGGCTTCGGTTGCAGCGCGAACCTCGAACTTGGCTACGGATATACGCTCGCAGGCGCCGAGGCACCTCTGGGACTGAACCTCGATGGATACTCGGGCCTCCAACTGAACTTTCAGGGCGTTGCCACTTCCGAAGAAATGCTCGTGGTAATCACCATTTTTCCGGAGACGGGCGGCTACTGGAACTACGAGATCGTGCTGCCACCTAACAACAATCCTTTCCCTCTATCTTTTCCATTCTCGGGTTTTAAAAACGGAGCGGGTGGGGGCACTCTAACGCAGGCTGACCTCAGCAACATCAGCTTCATCGCTGTTCTGGCCGAGGGCGGCGGCTTCGATAGTTTCGGAATCACTTCCTTTCAAGCGGTGCAGTAGCGGATCGGATCAAGGGCAAGCGACTGTCAGTTTGATCGAGGGCGGGGTGCGGGTTCGTGCGGCACTAGAGAAATAATTAGGAGCGCGTCATGAAAAACTTAAGATCTCAACTGCTGATTCTTTTCGTTTGCGTTATATGCCTGGTGAGCAGCGCCGATGGGCAACTTACTCCAAGCGGCGATGCCTACACGAATACAGCTATGCCGACCACTAACTACGGCGCAAAAACTCTTCTTGATGTTGAGAGTTCGCAGACGAGCTACATTCAATTTAATCTGTCGTCGATCCCCTCCGGCTACACCGGCGCCGATATCACCAAGGCAACCCTGAAGCTTTACGTGAATTCGGTGACGACCGCGGGCAGCTTCAACGTGGACTACGTCAACGGGACCTGGTCTGAGAACACGATCGATGCCAGCAACGCTCCAGCGCTCGGAACCACCATCGCCGCCAGCGTACCGCTCATCACAGCGGATAAGAACCAATACATCCTCATCGACATCACCACGGCGGTGCAAGCGTGGCTGAGCGGAACCGCCAATGACGGCATTGCACTGGTAGGCAATAGTCCGGTGAACGCGACCTTCGATAGCAAGGAAAGCACAACGACCAGCCACGCCGCAGAGCTGGATATCGTGTTTACGCCAGGAAGTGGCGGGGGCGGCGGAATTGCGGGGATAAACACAGGCGCCGGCAGTGGGTTGATGGGAGGCGGCAACAGTGGCACGTTGAACTTGTCGCTGATTAACACGTGCTCTGCGAAACAAATCCTGCAATGGAGCGGCAGTGCATGGGCATGCGCTTCTCCGGGCACCGGAACAGTGACGAGCGTCGCCAGCGGCGCCGGTTTGACCGGGGGCCCGATCACGAGTTCGGGAACGCTGAGCATCGCGACCGCCGGCGTTACCAACAGCATGCTGACGAATCCGTCGCTGACGGTCTCGGCGGGAACGGCGTTGACGGGTGGCGGTTCGGTGGCGTTGGGCAGCAGCACCGCGCTGAGTCTGGATACCTCCAAGGTTCCGCTCTTGGCGGCAGCCAATAGCTTCTCAAACAATCAGACGGTGAACGGCACCGTTACGGCCTCGTCATTTTCCGGCAACGGAGCTGCGCTGACCAACGTGACAGCGAACAATTCGAACGAACTTGGCGGACTGGCTCCGGGCGCATTCGCCCAACTAGCGGCCGCCAACACCTTCTCAAACAACCAAACGTTGAACGGCGCGCTCACGGCCTCTTCGGGTTCTGACACTATCTACGCCACCAGCACTAGTAATTCCGCCGCTGCCGTTTTTGGAAATGAGTTATCCAGCACGGGATCTACGTTTGGTGTTATCGGTCAGAGCGCGTCGAGTTCCGGTTATGGCGTATATGGTGACGCGTATGCGACCTCGGGCACGACGTTTGGTGTTTACGGTGGGAACGCTTCGACTTCTGGTTTTGGCGTATATGGTTCGAGCCCGAACATGGGCGTGGGGGGATATTCGTCAGGCAGCACGGGAACTACGTATGGTGTTATCGGTCAGAGCGCGTCCAGTGCTGGTAATGGGGTATACGGCTATGCGTCTGCCACCTCGGGCAAGACGCATGGTGTTTACGGTCAGAGCGCGTCGACTTCTGGCACCGGTGTCTATGGTACGAGCCCGTTCACAGGTGTGCAGGGGATTCAAGGAGGCGTTAGCAACGTGGGAGCCGGTTTCGGGGGCAATGCGGGCGTCTGGGGCGACACTGACGCAGCGGGTACCTCCTCCGCAGCGGTGCTTGCGACTGCCGACAATAACGTTTCCGGATATTTCGTTGACGCCAGCTCAGGTGCTCCCACGTTAGTGGTTGAGAACCGCGATACGACCGTCGGAGACGAGGTTTTCCGCGCATACATGTCAGATGTCGGTATCCCCGTGATCATTGGCGACCCGGGATGCAGCGGCAATGGCTTGTTCTTTATCGCCCTCCAACTGGGAAATAACGACGGCATGTCGAACTGTAACAACTACACCCTCATTGGGGGTTCCAACGGCCACACCTATATGAATGCCATCGGCGGTGCCGCTGTGCACCTCCGCATCAGCAATGTCGACCAATTGATCGCCACAGCCGGGAATGTGGATATTCTTGGGACGCTTTCGAAAGGCGGCGGGTCGTTCAAGATTGACCACCCGCTCGACCCGGCGAATAAGTATCTGTACCACTCCTTCGTCGAATCGCCCGACATGATGAACATTTACAACGGCAACGTCACGACGGGCGCAAGCGGCGAGGCAGCGGTTGAGTTGCCTGAATGGTTCGAGACACTCAATCGCGATTTCCGTTATCAGCTCACAGTGATCGGACAATTCGCACAGGCAATTGTGGCAGGCAAGGTCGCGAATCATCAGTTCATCATCAAGACTGACAAACCGAATGTGGAGGTTTCCTGGCAGGTGACGGGCATTCGCCAAGATGCATTCGCTAACGCGCACCGGATTCCCGTCGAGTCCGAAAAGGTTCCTGCGGATCGCGGTCACTACCTGTATCCCGAACTCGTCGGGGCGCCCGAAACGGCGCGCATCGGCTACATGGCGCCAGCGCTAGGAAGCGAGAAGGTCGTCCACTCTCGACCGACGATACAGAAACGCAGCGACGCATCCCCTGCGCAGTTGCGAACTCCGCCCATGATTCCCGTTCCTCCACCCGTACCGGTTGCGCCGAAAGTAGCTCCGAGAGCTCATCAGATCGCGCAACCCAGCAAACTCGGAATTCCGCAAAGGTAGCCGCACACGGAACAACAATCTTTACTCTCGACATAACCACTGGAACGGGTCAATCAAGGAGGTGACTTGTGAAAAAAGCACTGTGGGTAACGTGCCTTATCGGTCTGGCAGCGTTCCTTGGACTTGGAAATCCTCGAGCCAACGCTCAAGCTGAGATTGATCCCGATCACTACGACACAAGGGAGCCCGAGCCTACGCCGCAACCCAAAACGCATGCCGCTAGTCAAGACGGCAAAATGCACTATGAAGGTAAATTTGTGTTGCCCTATAAGTTGCAGTGCAACCGCGGAAGTCTTTCTCCTGGCAAATATTTGATTGCAGTCGATTTCGAGGGAGAAGCCGCCCACGTCACCGTAACTCGAAAAGGCCATTCGACGATAATCGAGGGAATTACGAAGAAACAACGTACGAATCGCGGGCGCAGCGTATTGGTCGTGGAACGCCGCGGTGCGACCCGCCAGCTTTCTGTGATCCAGCTGGCACAATTAGACTTGGCGTTCACCCCTACTCTCGGTCTAGAGCAGCCGGCGAACGGCAAGCGGGAAAAACCTCGGGAGATCCCGCTCACTTCGGTGGGTTCACGGGAAATGGATCACGATTAGTCTCCTGTGCCGCCGAGCGGAATTGCCTGCGGGCTTCCCGGCACCGTGTCCTTCAGGCTGAGATTGGCGCTGCGTCCGCCGGTGGCTTTGGGCGTGAACGTTACGCTGATGAAACAGTTCCCACCTTGGGCCAGCGTGTGCGGAGAGAGCGGGCACGTAGTGGTTTCGGCGAAATCTGCTGCGTCGGGGCCAGTGAAGGTTGGCTTCTTGATAGTAATCGGTGTCCCGCTGGGATTGCCGACGGTGATGGTTTGTACGTTGCTTTTAACGCCAACTTTCTCCGCGCCAAAGTTCAGCGAGTTCGGAAACAGAGAGATGACTGGAAGGTTGAGCTGCACGGCAATCGCGCCGTCAAATCCGGAACTACCACTATTCGCCACTGCCAGATCAACGCCGCCGTCGCCGTTCAGATCGGCGGGAACAGCCCCATATGGGAACTGGCCGAACAATCCATAGACCGCTTGCGGCTGGAAAGTGCCGTCGCCATTGCCGAACAAAACGGAAACGCTTCCCTCTGGACACGGTCGGGTTGTACACGGGAGCGTCGCAACCGCGAGATCGAGATTGCCGTCGCCGTTGAAATCACCAGCCGATATAAGTTCGATCAAGTTGCCGATGGAGTAAACCACTTGTGGCTGGAAAGTACCGTCGCCATTGCCGAGCAAAATTGAAATGGTGTAGTCACTGCTGTTGGCGATTGCAATATCAGCTTTTCCGTCGTGGTTGAAATCCGCTACCACGAGTCCGGTCGGAAGGTTGCCGGTGGCGTAACCGACAGGGGGCTGGAAAGTCCCGTCGCCATTCCCCAACAATATCGATACGCCATTGTTGACGGTGACGGCAAGGTCGACTTTGCCATCACCGTTGAAATCGCCCGTTTCTACATCTTCTGGATGCTCCCCGGCCAGATAGCTGACGAAAGGCTGGAATGTGCCGTTGCCGTTGCCCAATAAGACTCCTGCACTTCCACTCGGGTAATCACTGCTCACCAGATCCAGTTTCCCCTCGCCGGTGAAATCTGCCGTAGCCAGACCGTAGGGCTCAATGCCGGTGAGGTACTGGGTCTGAACTTGGAAAGTTCCATTTCCGTTGCCCAACAGTACAGAGATCGAGTTCTCGCCTACGTTCGAAACAGCCAGGTCATTCTTGCCATCGCCATTGAAATCTCCGGAAACTAGTGTGAAGGGGCTGTATCCAACCGCATAATTCACCGCCGCGGCAAATTTGCCGCTCCCCTTGTTGATCAGCACCGAGACAGTGTTGTCCTCGGTTTCGGTTGCCAGGTCCAGTTTTCCGTCCCCGTTAAAATCGGCCGCTATCACATTTCCCGGGATTGGGCCTGTGCGGTAAGTGGCAGAAGATTGAAAAGCCCCGCTCCCGATGCCTGCGAGCACCGAAACGGTGTTGGACCCACTATTAACGACAGCAATATCGAGTCTGCCGTCTCCATTCAGATCAACGACAGCCATACCGTAAGGCGCACTTCCAGACGCATAACTCTTAAACGGAGAAAAAGTGCCGTCGCCCTTGCCCAGTAACACCGAAACTGTGTTCCCTGCCGTGTCGGCTGTGGCCACATCCAATTTTCCATCTCCATTGAAGTCTGCCATTACGATCCAATTCGGGGCGTTGCCGGTAGCGTAATCCACATGGGCTTGAAAGGTGCCATCCCCATTTCCCATCAGGATCGATATCGAGTTTTCTCCGAAATTTTCCGTGACCAGGTCAAGTTTGCCGTCATGGTTAAAGTCGCCGGTGATAATCCCTTCGGCGACGTAGCCGGTTGGATATTGTACCTGGGGCAGGAACGTGCCATCGCCTTTGCCAAGCAGAACCGAGATAGAGTTGCCAAAGTCGTTTGTCGCGGCTAAGTCCAGGACGCCGTCTCCGTTGAAGTCTCCGGCTATCAGGAAATAAGGACCATCGCCCGCGGCATAGCCCATGGGGGACTGGAACGTTCCGTCGCCGTTGCCCAGAAGAATGGCAAGTTGGTCCGCTCCAAAGGCCGTTGTTGCCAAGTCAAGCTTGCCGTCATGATTGAAGTCACCTACGACCACGTCAGAGCAGCTTGAGAGACACGAGTAGGACACTTGCGGATTGAACGTGCCATCGCCTTTCCCCAGCAGAATGGAAATCGTCGCAGAGCTCCAGTTCGCGACAGCGAGGTCCACGTTCCCATCCCCGTTAAAATCGCCAGTGGTGATTGCCGTAGGTTCGCCTCCGACGGCGTAATCCACTTTTGGCTGGTAGGTTCCATCTGAATTTGCCAGAAGTATCGAAACTGTCGCCGACCCGTTATTGGCAATCGCAAGACTTAGCGGGCCGCCTGTCTGAAACGCCCCGACAGCTACCGCACCCGGAGAATCGCCGACTGGCAGATCCAACCTGCCAAAGACATATCTCTGCGCCGCGACAGGCACACCCGGAGAACGCTCCGTATGGGACAAAGCCTTCGAATTCGACCGCGCTCGCGTTAAAAACGCGAGACCCGTCGGTACGGTACTTTCGGAGATAGGTTGACTTTGCTGAACCGTTGCGGATGGTTGCTCAGGAGGCAGGTGAAATTGCTGAAGCCTATACTCCAGCGGACTACTAACTGTTGTTCGATCTGTTGTTCCAGTCGAAGGAAGCGATCCCGTTTGGCTATAGCCCCCGGCGGTTACAAAGAGCGCGGAAAACAAAAGGACGGCGCAACGTGACATCAAGTTTTTCATGATTTCTCCCTCTTCCTTCATTACGTTTTCGCGGAGACCCGTACGGCTTGCCAAGGCAGTCTGAAGTTCATTTGTGAATGGCCCTACCCTTTCGGACGGCATTGCTTGACACAAAGAACCTGTTCCCCCTGCTCAGGGACCAATATCTGTCCGCAGAGCGGACAGATATTGGTCGGCAGCATTGCTGCCCCGAGCACCACGGTCGTGTTTACCCTTCGTACTGTCACTTCCGATCGCACCGTCCGTCCGGTTTCCTGCACGGGTCGGGCGGAAAATAAGCTTCTTGCCCGCCCTCCCAGCCATTGGTAGAGTCGGTTCATGCGGATCGGCCATTCACGGTTGCGGATATTGCCGCAGTACCGAAAAAAAGGCTAGTGACGCCTTCTGACAGATTGTGACAATTTCTGAAACTGAATAAGTAAATGAAACCAGAGGGGATATTCCGGTTCGGAGCATTTTCGATAAGCTCGCGGACTCGCACCCTGCGGCGGGGTGAAGAGGTTATTAGCCTTAACCGGAGAGCTTTTGATGTCCTTTTGTATCTGGTTCAGAACCCCGGCAGAGTGTTAGGCCGAGAAGAACTACTGGAGAATGTATGGCCAGACACGTTGGTAGAAGAGAACAGTTTGGCACAAAGCATTTCAGTGTTGCGGCGCGCCCTGGCCGAAAAACCGGGAGACAATAACTACATAGCTACTCTACCGGGGCGAGGCTATCAGTTCATTTCTCCGGTGCAGGTGGAAATCCAAGAAAGCTTAGCGGTGGCATCCCAAGAGCCCCTGGAAGCCGCTGACTCGTCGGGCAGGATCTTAGTTCAGAAACAATCGATCCAGACAAGCATCATCACGGAAGAAACGACCGAGCGGAGGTCGCCAGCTCGAAAAAGTCGATTTCGTCCTGCTCTAGTGGCGATTGTTGTCCTTGCGGCTGCGGTGATAGCAATTGCCGTTTGGAGGAGAGGACATGGCGCGCGTACGGCGGCGCAAGGGATTCGTATCATCCCGGGTTCGCCCTCTTCCCGGCGCTCCATTGCCGTCCTCGGTTTTCGCAACCTTTCCGGGCGCGCCGACGAGGCTTGGCTCTCGACAGCTTTGGCGGAAATGTTGAGCACTGAACTTGTGGCCGGAGAAAAGCTGCGGCTGGTTTCCGGAGAAGACATCGCTCGAACCAAACTCGAACTTCCTCTCGTCGATACCGACAGCCTTTCACGGGACACACTCTCACGGCTGAAAAAAAATCTGGGGAGCGATTTGATCGTCCTGGGCTCTTACACCATTTTGGGCGAGAAACCTGCTATCCGCATCCGTCTCGACCTTCGACTCCAAGACACAGCTGTTGGAGAAACGGTCTCGGACGTCGCTGTGATCGGGAACGAGGCCGACCTATTCGATGTAGTGTCGCAAGCCGGTTCCAGTCTGCGCGAAAAACTGGGCGTGGAATCCGTGTCTCCCGCGGACACCCTCAGCGTTCGAGCCTCATTGCCTTCCAACCCCATAGCGATCAGGCTTTATTCGGATGGGCTCGCCCGATTGCGCGTCTTCGATGCGCTCGGTGCTCGCGATCTTCTTCATAGAGCAGTCACCGCCGACCCCAAGTTTGCCCTGGCTCACTCCGCCCTTGCCGAAGCCTGGTTCCGGTCAGGTTACCTCAAGAACGCGCAACAGGAATCCCGCAAAGCGTACGACCTTTCTGCAAATCTCTCTCGCGAAGAAAAGTTGGCGGTCGAAGGCCGCTTCCGAGAGATCAATCACGAATATGAAGAGGCGATTGAGAGTTATCGAGCTCTCTATAAGTTGTTTCCCGATAACATCGACTACGGACTGAAGTTGGCAACCGTACAGATTCGAGGAAGCAAAGGGCATGACGCTCTTTCCACCGTCGAGTCCCTGAGGAGACTTGCCCAGCCGATTTCGGAGGATCCGCGAATTGACTTGAAGGAAGCCGAGGCATGGAATTCCTTGAGCGATTACAAGCATCAGCAGTCGCCCCTGGCAAATGCGGTCCAGAAGGCGAGGGCGCAAGGGGCCCGGCTCATTCTGGCGGAAGCGCTGGAAAAGCAATGTTCTTTATTCGGCTACTATCTCTTGCAAACGCAGGATGCAATTGCCGCATGCCGCGACTCCGCCTCCCTCCGCGCAGCCGCCGGCGACCACGCCGATGAAGCCAAAGCCTTGGCCGTGTTGGGAGTAATTATCATGGGAACGGATGCCCCTGAATCCATCCGCCGCTTCCAGCAGGCACTGAGTATCTTTCGCAAGGTCGGGAACCAAACTGCGGTGGCCGCGATCGAGATGGATCTCGGGATGGTGTATCGGGAACAGGGAGACCCTGCCGCGGCCGAGAAAACGGAACGCGAAGCGCTGAGCGTCTTTCGGACCCTTGACGATAAAAGAGGCGAGGCGAAGGCGCTCGGGAACATAGCCGATGCCCGAGTAGACCAGGGGGATTTGCCTGGCGCAATTCATCTCTATGAGGAGTCGATGAAGGCCGACCCTGAGGATCTTGGCCGAGCGATCATAGCCCGCCACAACATCGGGAGCGTACTAGAACTTCAGGGCGATATCAAAGGCGCCCAGCATAGTTTCGAACAGTCCCTGGCCGCGTGGCAGGATAGCGACGACCACGGTGGGGTGGCAGACGCGACTCTAAGTCTGGCCAGGGTGCTGATGCTGGAGGGTGATTTCTCAGGTGCCCGCAAGAATTATGAGCGCGTGCTTTCCAGTCGTACCTCTTCCGGTGAAAAGCTCGCCGTTGCCGAGATTCAATCGGCACTCGCAGACTTGTCTTTGGAGGAAGGCCGCTCTCCTGTCGAACAGGAAGCCGCGATTCGCCAAGTCATCGCTGTTTTCCGGCATCAACAGGCCCACGACGACGAAGCCCAGGGATGGTGCATGCTCGCCCGCGCACTGCTTGCGGAAGGTAGAGACGCTGCAGCGAAAGATGCTGTGCAACACGCTCAGGGCCTCGGGGCCAAGAGTCAGAATCCGGACGTGCGCTGGCGGACCTCAATCACCGCCTCCCGCATCGCGACAACCAATGAGAGGTCAGCGCATTCCAGGGCTGGATTGGCGGCCCGCAAAGAGTTAGCCCTCATCATCGCTGAGTCGCACCGACGGGGGTATGGCATCGTGGAACTCGATGCTCGGTTTGCCTTGGCGGAAATCGAAATAAAAGCCGGACAAACAGTACAGGGCCGATCTCGCCTAGCCGCGATCCAGGAGGAAGGCAAAGCCAAAGGCTACAATCTCTTGGTCCGCAAAGCGGCCGCAGTTAGTGGATAACCTTCTCCGGCGGACTAGAAACCGGCCGCCTTTTGCGGGCGATTTGGACCTCGAATCCAAAACTTCCCGGCAGGTTGCGTTTTTTCCTCTCAAGATCGCACGACTGGAGAAATGCAAATCTGCATTGGGCACGCTGTTCGCCACGAACGTCCCGCGCCGCAGTCTGAACCCCGCGATCTATGGTTAAGGTCTATCTATTGTTTCTTCCGTTCCAATCAGTGAGCCCATTCGGTCTAAGTGATAAAGAATGGGAAATCCCGAATTGTTAGACGAAACTTTTGCGTTGGAGACGAAATCATGAGCATGCTTGACGTCACCTCCATGTACAAATCAATTTGTCACCAGTGACCAAAATTGGACAGTTTGGACGGGGAGAGTTGTGCCACACTCTAGCCATGACAACGAAAACGATTCCGGCATACTTAGAAGACGAGCGTCAAAAAGATAGAGACGCTCAGGTGCGAATAGAAGAAGAAACCGCGCGTATCCAGTTATTGAATCAGGGCCATCATCGCACTGCGAAACAACCCAAGCTGGAATTGCCAGCCTCAGATAAAGCGGTTCCAAAATCGAGAAAAACTGCGGCAGGAGTTCTTAAAAAGTCACGCACCACGCGAAGAACGAGCCCCCACGCCCGAAAAGCGGCGTGACGCAGATGATGAAACCAGGGTCCACTTTGGGTTCCAATAATCCTTCCCGAGTGTTCCTCGCCGGCGTTGCCCGACCCTCCCATAGGTGGTGCCATAGAGGTTTGCACGTGCCGTCCAGAATCAGGCCGCCAATCGGTACGCTTCCATCCGAGACATTGATCCAGAAAACTTTCTCTTTTCTTTGTCCATCTGATTACCACAACGGGTTCCAGTTGCCCCGCCATCACCTGTCGATGTGGTCAATATTGGATAGACGGATTTTAGCGACCTGTATAGTTCTGCTCAGTATTGAATAACCCGCAGATGAGACAGTTCTTGGATCAGTGTTGCCACCTTCCCCCGAGGAAGTAGACCCATGTGGACTCTTTCAAGACATCAAAGCAAACTGACCTGCAGGCAATCCCGTTCGCAACTCGAATCGCTAGTCCTGGAGCGCACAGAATCACTACAGAACCTTTCACAGAGGCTTCTCAAAGTGCAGGACGAAGAGCGGCGAAGAGTGGCTCGTGACCTGCACGACAGTAGCGGACAGACCCTGGCAGCATTAAAACTTTCCGTCGAAGTGCTGCAAAGAAAAGTAACGAACGACAAAGTAATAAGTGGGGAGCTAGCCGGCATAGCACTTTTGGCCAATGAAGCCCTTCAGGAGATTCGCACAACCTCCTACCTGCTCCATCCGCCAATGCTGGACGAGGTAGGTTTCACCAGCGCCGCGCAGTGGTTCGTCGACGGGTTCGCCCGGCGTAGTGGAATGAGGGTGCAGATCGAGTTTGCGCCACTGGCTGAACGATTACCCAACTCGATTGAGATCGCGCTTTTCCGCGTGTTACAGGAGAGTCTAACTAACGTTCATCGCCACTCGGGAGCATCCGAGGTACAGGTTCGCTTTCTGCGGGAAGCCGACACTGTGATTCTCGAAGTGAGAGACTACGGACGTGGCATACCAGAGGAGCTGTTGAGCCGATTGGGTCAGTCGGTTCGGGATTCAGGCGTCGGGCTGTCCGGAATGTGCGAACGGTTGAATGAACTGAAGGGAGACTTGGAAATAACCTTCGCCGATCCTGGCACGCGACTACGGGCTATCGTCCCTCTGTCTTCCCACGCGGTTGCCCACGCTTTTCCCGCGCAGTTGCTCACGGCTCCAGCAGCAATCCGTCCAATCTACCAGCGTCGCGGAACCTTCATGGCGCGAGCCGGTAATTCGCCGGCGCTCACCCGCTCAGCCTGGGCAGCATTAAATCGAGCAAAGCGCTTTCGGTTGAACGTGCGCCAATGGGAAACGGTGGGCGTGGCTGCAGTGCTAGTAATAGCTTCCTGGATTGGCTTCATGGATCGCCCGTCGCCCTCGGAGGTTTTAGGGGTGCAGGGATCAAATACTCTGGATCAGGAGATACCCTTCGTACTTGCGAAACGATTTGTGGCGAACCTTACCTCCACGCCGCAACCCGCGCTGGGTGGAAAGCGGGATCTGATGAAGACTTCTAGAACCATGCAGTTGCGGGCGTCGGACAGGAACGTCCAAGTCCGGTACTTTTCAGACGACGTGACGGTGCGCTACTTTCTTCCTCAACTCCCACCACAGCCAGTGCCGGAGAGGAACGGTCGAGTCCGGAACATCTCAGACGATGTAACGGTGCGCTATTTCTCCTCCGAGCCTGCAGGATCGCCATCGTCGACTCAAAATGGAAGCCCCGCGCATTCTGTGAGGCGCTAGTTTGGTCCAGCAGCGACTCAACTGGCCCATCCTGCAACCCTGCGACGCGGCTTCGGCATATAGTCCCCGCACCCAGTGCATAACAAAAACAAGAAGGATGCCACCATGAAAACGACACTTCTGTAACGGGTATTCCAAATTGCTGCGGAAACGAGGGCTCGGTCTTCAAGCTGGCCCCCTAACTGACCAGGAATTCAGATCTTTCGGCTGTAGAAAGCAAGCGTCTAGCCTCAATCAGAAACGCGACTCAACCAACCTCCCTACTGGGTGGCAGTCCCACGCTGCGGGTGGCGTCATCCGGGTCGAATCAGTTTCTAACGGGAAAATAAGCGTACGGCGTGTCTGATGTCGCTTGTCCGTCATCCAATGCACAATCCGCGGTCGCGAGTTTCATGGGTCGTGCCCGTGGTGCCAGGCAGATGCTAGTCTGACGTAGCAACCGATGAACAACCGCGACATCCAGGCGGCTTGGAAGTATCACGATGGCACGAAGCACTCCTACTGGAGTATTCGTAACAATCCTCACTTCCTCGACTGGGCGAATCGGCCGCAGCCTTTCAAAATCTATCCAAACATAGAGCCGCTTCCGCTGCCGCGGGACGTGCCGCAAACAGGGGTGGCCGCGCTCTCCTCGATCTCAGAGCCATTGCCCTCGTCGCGGGCCGATTCGGTTCCTGATGTTCAGGATCTGGCGCGCATCCTCTATTTCTCGGCGGGGATTACCAAACAGCGTGCAATCTCAAGGCGGAGAAATCTACTTTCGCGCTGCAGCCTGCACCGGAGCCCTCTACGAGATCGAACTGTACGTTGTGAGCGGCGATCTCGCGGGCTTGGATGCCGGCGTGTATCACTTCAATCCGGCGGATGTTTCGCTACGGCTTCTGCGAAAAGGTGATTTTCGCGGAAACCTGGCTCAGGCGACGGCGATGGAACCCGCGGTGGCTCACGCGCCCGCGACGATCATCTGCACCGGAACATACTGGCGGAATGCCTGGAAGTACCAGGCGCGCACCTATCGTCATTTCGGTTGGGACAACGGCACACTGCTGGCAAATATGCTGGCCGTTTCTGCGGCTTCGGGGCTGCCCGCCGAGATCGTGCTCGGGTTCGTGGACGCCGAGGTTAACCGCCTGCTTGATCTCGATACGCGGCGTGAGGTTTCATTGTGCCTCGTACCGATCGGGCACAGATCGGAGAGTTCGCTGCCAACTCCGACAGAAGCTCCGGCGCTTGGCCTGGAGACGATCCCACTTTCACAGCGCGAGGTCGAATATCCCGCCATGTTTGAGATGCACGACTGCCTCTTCGCTTGAGTCCGAAGAGGAAGTAGCTGAGTGGCGCGAGAAGCAACTTGTCCTTGCCTCTTCCGCTCGGGCGGGCGAGGAAGTTCAATTGCAGCAGCTTGCCGGAAGAAGAACAACCGAAGGACACGATCGAGCAGGTGATCCTGCGCCGCGGTTCTACCCGAACGTTCGATAAGACGGCATCCATTACGCTCGCACAACTCTCCACCATTCTCGACTGCGCCACGCGAGGTCTCCCGGCCGACTTCCTTAAGCCTCCCGGCACGCAACTCAACGACCTTTACCTGATCGTGCATTCGGTCGAGGGTCTCAAACCCGGCGCTTACTTCTTTAGGCGTGCGCTGAACACGCTAGAGCTTTTGAAGGAGGGAGCATTCCGCGCCGACGCATACCATCTTGGGCTGGAGCAGCAACTGCCAGCCGACGCCTGCGTGGACATCTTCTTTCTCGCCGATTTGAATCGCATTCTGGAGCGATACGGGAATCGCGGCTATCGGGCGGTCCAGTTGGAGGCAGGCGCCATCGGAGGCAGGATGTACCTGGCTGCATATGCACAGCGCCTGGGTGCGACTGGGCTGACCTTCTTTGACGATGACGTGACTAACTTCTTTTCTCCGCACGCGAAGGGCAAGAGTGCCATCTTCCTGCTCGCGATTGGCAAGCCGCTGAAAGGCGTACGCTAACGCTTAGAGGTGATCGTATTTTAGAGAAATCGTATTGAGTATTCAGGTTACACAGCCGAGCCTCACGAGGCCTAATCGCGAACGGGAGCCAGAAGTTCACGAAGATTCGGGCCATTAGCAGGTTCTTGTGCCGTGGAGACATATTAAGTTCATTTTGGCCGAATTATCTGCGAATTCAGAAATCGATCGTCGTGCGCTTTGAGGAGAGTCGGATCGTTGGGAACCTAATGTCTGAGAATCGTTTTGTTGCGCTTCTAACTGGGTGGCCTCGTTTGGATTGGCGTTTAGCCTCGGGATTTCGGAACTGTCGTCCTGTTACGCGCTTAATGTTGAAGCCGTGACAACCTCCCTTTCGGATTCGATTGACTTGCTGGTGGGGCCGATCTAACATCTGCCGCATTGTCTCGCGATGTGTCATCCCCGGTTCGGACTTTCGGCCGTTACCAACTGCAGGAATTGGTAGCCGTTAGCGGCATGGGCGTAGTGTACCGCGCCTGGGACCCCACGCTCGCGTGCGTTGTGGCTATCAAACTGGTTAGCGAAGACACCATTCCTGACGAGTCGGCTCGACGCCAACTCCTCACCGAAGCCCAAATTGCATCCTCTCTAAACCATGCCAATATCTGCAAGATCAAGGATGTAATAGAAGAATCAGGCCAAGCCGGCATTGTAATGGAGTTTGTCGAGGGACAGGTTCTTACCAATGCTATACCCGCTAATGTCGGGCTTCCCTTCGGTGTCGTCGTCGAATACGGGATCCAGATCGCCGACGCGGTTGGTCACGCTCACGAGAATGACGTTATCCATCGTGACCTCAAGAGTGGCAATGTTATGGTGAATCGAGAAGGGCAAATCAAGTTACTTGACTTTGGCCTTTCGAAGATACAACGTCGTAGCGAGATTCCCACGTCCCTTCAGAACCCGGATACTAAGGAAAGTTCAGACGCAATCGTAGGAACGCCGCCTTATTGGCCTCCGGAAGTGCTGAAACATCGTCCGAGCGATACCCGCAGCGACATCTGGAGCTTTGGTGTGTTGCTGTACGAAATGGCCAGTGGCCAAATGCCATTTGGCGGAGCCACTATGTTTGAGCTCGGTTCCGCAATCTTGCATGATGCTCCCTCGCCGCTGCCCGAACACGTGCCCGAGTCGCTTTCGAAAATTGCCTACCGCTGCCTGCGGAAGGACGTCGCTCAACGTTACCAGCACGTCCGAGAAGTAAGAGCTGCACTGGAAGCAATTGAACCGACTGACGGTCGGCGCATTTCGCGGCCGCATGCCGCGCTTTGGGCCCAACTGCCTATCATCCGATCGGTTGCCGTTTTGCCGTTGGAGAATCTTTCGGGGGCTCCCGATCAGGAATACTTTGCGGATGGGTTGACCGAGTCGCTGATCACGGCGCTTGCGAAAATCGGGGGCTTGCGCGTCATTTCGCGCACCTCGATCATGCAGTACAAGCACGCTCCCAAGACGCTCCCTCAGATCGCGCGTGAATTGAGCGTGGACGCGATCGTAGAAGGTTCGGTACGCCGTGATGGTAATCGCGTGCGCATCACCGCTGAGTTAATCGAGGCTCGCACCGATCAGCATCTCTGGACCGAAAGCTATGATCGGGACCTGAGCGACATCCTGAACTTGCAGTCGCAGGTGGCAGCCGCCATCGCCACCGAGATACGCGCCAAGCTGAGCCCTTCAAGTGAATCTTCATCGGATAGACATTCTTCGTCTTCGGGAAGCAGATCCGGCCTCCATCCTTCGCTTCTCGAGACGATGAACCCGATCGACGGTACCACCAAGCGATCCGGCGTGATTAATCCCCTGGCGTACGATCTCTACCTGAAGGGCCGGCATTTTTGGAACAACCAGGTGAGTGACGGCGATTTCCGGAAAGCTGTGGAGCACTACCAACGTGCCCTCGAAATCGATCCGCAATCCGCGCTCACCCACTCGGGGCTAGCGCACTGTTTTCTGTTGATGGGAACGGGAGAGTACGGCCTAAGAGCACCCGCCGAGATGATGGAGAAAGCGAAGGCGTCCGCTCTCAAGGCTTTGAGTATTGATGACTCGATTGCGGAAGCTCACTTGTCACTGGCGATGGTGAAGTTTCGCTTTGATTGGGACTGGGAGGGGGCGGAGCGTGAGTTTCAACGAGCGAACGAATTGAATCCCGGCTACTCGGTTGCGCACGCTTGGTATTCCGTTTACCTGGCAGTTCAGGCGCGCTTCGACGAAGCTTTCGTGGAAGCAAAGATGGCGAGGCAACTTAGCCCTTTCTCTCCTGTGATGCACTTTAGCCTTGGGTTATTGCTCTATGCCTCGGGCCAGAATGAGGAGGCAATCGAGCAACTTCGTGACACCGTCGCTCTAGACGCCAAGTTTCCGCTCTCTCATGTGGTCCTTGGGCTGACGTTTGGACGAAAAGGTAGATTTGATGAAGCGATCGCCGAATTCAATCAGGCATTGGCGATCGCGGGCGCTAGGCCCCTTTGGTCAGGGTTTCTAGGCCAGGTATATGCGTTAGCGGGCAGAACTGAGGAAGCGAACATGATTTTGAATGAATTGTTCGCGGCCGCAAAAAGCCAGTATGTCCCATCGTCGGCGTTTGCCATTGTGTACTCCAGCTTGGGCAATATCGATGAAGCTTTTCATTGGTTGGGGAAGGCAGTTGACGAGCGCGACGGATTGTTGATCTATCTGAAGGTCGGTTCCGCATTCGACGGACTGCGTGCGGACAGACGATTCCCGGAAATACTGGCTCGCGTGGGATTGCAGGGAGATCCCGGGCTCGACGTTCTTCATCCTCCTGCCGAGTCGAGGACTTCTGATTCGGATTCAACTTTGAATACTCCAAACCGTCCCTCGCCACCGATGACAAAACTGGTTATTGGCGTGGTGGCTGCGGTCGCGTCAGCAATCGGGGCGTATCTCGCAATCCCGGTTATCAAGGACTGGATATCGCCTCCCAGGCAAATCCTGGCTATCCAACCGTTCAAGACTCTTGGTGGCGATCCCGATGCCCGCCGTCTTGCTGAGATTGTTCGGGAAGAGATTTTCACTCGAATGAGTGAACTCCACCCGCAAAAACTAGGTGTAGTCGAACTGACAACTGCAGATTCTGACCTCAGTTTTGAGCAGGTCTGCACCAGCCGCAAACCGACTCTCATTCTGGCAGGTGCAATTCACCGTGACGGTAGTCAAATGGTTATCACCGATCAACTCGTGTCTTGCCAGGATCAGACTGGCGTGGCGGGTGACCGGCACGCAATTAATCCCGATGGGGCAGGCATGGCACCGGTTGTGGACGACATCGTGTCCAAGGTATTGGCCGCACTCCCCAAGAATGTACAGCCCGCGCATCAAGTGAATCCACAAGCATACGAAGCTTACTTGCAAGGCAGGTTTGAGTGGAACCTGCGGACAACGTCAAGCCTGAATGCGGCGATCTCTTACTTTCAACAAGCAATCGGATACGACGCTTCCTATGCCCCTTCTTACGCGGGTCTGGCGGACTGTTACGGGCTGCTTGGAACCGCACCTTATACCGCCCTGCGACCGAGCGAGGCGTTCTTAAAGGCGAAGGCCAACGCCCACAAGGCGCTTGAATTAGATCCGGATCTGGCGGAGGCCCATGTTTCGTTGGGATACTCCGCATTGGTATACGACTGGAATTTCCCGGAGGCTGAAAGGGAATTCATCAAGGCTGTGGCCCTGCGTCCAGACTACGCCACGGCTCATCAGTATTACGCGTATTACCTGACCGCGATGGGCGATGTGAACCAGGCAATTGTCGAGAGGAAACGCGCCCTTTCGATTGAGCCTAAGTCGCCTTTGCTCAATACCGCTCTCGGGGAAGCGTACTACGAGGCGCGGCAATTTGGAGTCAGCGTTGGTCCCAATCAACAGGCGCTCTCAATTGACCCGCGTTACGCTGTAGCCATCATCAACATCGGCCGCGCCTTCGAACAAATGGGAAAGTTTCCAGAGGCGCAGCAGGCTTACCAATCGATCCTGGCCTTTGCGCCGACCGACCCTTGTCTCCTCTCACTGCTTGGACACCTCTATGCTGTTACCGGGCAACAGGGGCAAGCGCGCGAAATCCTTTCGCAGCTGCGGGAGCTAAGCCGAAGTCAGTACGTCCCGAGCCTCTATGTTGCTCTCATTTATATAGGTCTTGGCGACAAAGATCAGGCATTCGCATGGCTCGACAAGGCTTACGAAGAGCGCTGCGATTTCCTGGTTTATCTGCCCACCGATCCGATGGCAGATCCGCTACGCAGTGACCCCAGATTTAAGGCGCTTCTGGAGAGGTTGGGATTGAAGAAATAAAATGTCGAATTAGGAATCAGCATCCGCGGGAATTTGAAGTCGCTGGAGTTTGGTCCGCAACCCTTCGCGGCTGATCCCGAGAATCTCGGCGGCGCGCGTTCGATTTCCTCCGGTGTGTTGCAACACGGACGCAATCAATTGTTTTTCCATTTCATGCAACGACATCGGCGCGACCGGAGCGGCCTCCGACGGGGATCCTAGCTTGCCGTTGCCACGATTACGTATCCTGTCATTGAGTAACTCGGCACCGCATAGGGTATCGGCGGACGCCAGCACGGCCAGTCTGGACATTTCACTCTCCAGCTCCCGCACGTTTCCCGGAAAACTGTAGCCCGTCAGTGCCGAGAAACATTCTTCCGCCAGCCGCGGCACAGCCCGCCCGTAGCGTGCGGCCGCACTTCGGAGAAAATGTTCGGCCAGCAGCCGGATGTCGTGGGGGCGTTCGCGCAACGGTGGCAAACGTAGGGTAACGGCGGACAAGCGGAAAAACAGGTCGGCTCGGAATCTGCCCGCCTTCACTTCACTCTCCAGATCGCGATTCGTCGCGGCGATGAAGCGAACATCTACCTGCTCCGTTCGCGAGTTGCCCAAGCGCGTAAACTCGCCCGACTGCAGGACGCGCAGCAGGTGAGGTTGCAAATCGAGTGGAAGATCGCCGATCTCATCGAGAAAGAGCGTGCCCCGATGGGCGGCGCCGATAAAACCAACGCGATCGCGATTCGCACCCGTGAATGCACCTTGTACGAAGCCGAACAACTCAGAGCCAATTAACGCTGCCGGAATTGCAGCGCAATTCAGGGCGATAAAAGGTCCTTTGACCCGAGTGCTATGGCGATAAACCGCTCGAGCAATCAATTCCTTGCCGGTTCCGGTTTCACCCTCGATTAGAACGGGCAGATCGGTGGCTGCGATCTGGTGTACGGTCTGCAACACACGCACCATTTCGGGATCAGCCGTCAATATTCCATCGGATTGCGCGTGAGCGTGTTCGAGCGCCTCTGCCCGGCGCTGCGCCTGACTCATTGCCACCGCGGCGCGCAATCGCGGCGCAGCTAGGCCACAAACTTCATCGAGCAAGTCGCGCTGCTTTTCGGTAAAGCAATTGGTGACTTCGCGATTCTCCAGATAGATCAGCGCGAACGCTTCATCGCTCGCCACCAGCGGCGCGCACAAAAGGGATCGAAGCGAGAGTTGCTGTATGCTCGGCTGCCTGCGATAGGGCTCAGTCATGGCGGCGTCGCCAATCAGGACCGCTTTGCCGCTTTCCATCACAGCCTGGGCGATCGAGCGGCTAACTGCCTCCTCCGCTCGGGATAACGCCTCACTGCGAAAGTTCCGTGCTACGGTCGCTCGAAACTCCCCCGCCTCGCGCACCACCACGAATCCCCGATCGGCGCCGAGTCCCTCAATCAGCGTGTCAAGAAGCCCGGAAAGAAGTTCTCCATATTCGCCTTCCCTCAGAAGTGCTCGCGACACCCGGTAGAGAAGAGCCAGATCTTCGGCGGAAGGGGTTTCTCGATGCACAGTCATGCCAAGGTTCTCACTCGCAAATGTCGTGTAATTCGGTGACTCACCATGATACGCGTCGGCGGACCATCGACGGTCAAGGGAACGGCAGTCGATCTGCATTACTCATGATGGAGATGTCGTGACGACTAATTCCCGAGAACACAAACACAATGGAAACTAAGGTCCTCGCGAGTCAGGCAACTGTGGAGATGACAGAAAAACGGGCCAAGGGGTGCCTGCATTTCGGGCAGCTAGAGCCATAGGTTGGGACTAATTCGATCCTCGGCTTTCCAAACTTCAATCCAGGAGAACTCACATGAAACGCACCATTTCACGAGCAACATTAGTGATCTCTTCCGTCGCAGCGCTTTGGGCAGTCATGGCCGCTCCTGCCGCAGCCCAGCATATCCCAGGTATCGGCACTGTCATGACCTACAACGTGAATGAAGGGACCGACTTCGAGCAGGTGGTGGGTACCCAAAATCTGCAAGAATTCCTGCTCGGTGTTGGACAAGTAATAACGCAGGTCCAAGGCACCAATCCGCCCGAACGCATGCGAGCGGTTGCACGACAAATCCTCGAGGTTCAGCCGGAACTACTAAGCCTGCAGGAAGTGGACCAATGGTACACGGGCACCTTTGACCCGGTCGCGGGCACATGCGGAACCATGACCCTCCAGTACGACATGTTGAAGGAGCTCCTCGGTGACTTGGCGGCACAGGGCGGTCACTACAAGGTTGCCGTACAAGTTACGCAATACGCATTCCCGCCCACCCCCGGATTGATTCCCCCATCGAATTACATTTGCGTTTCCGTCAACGACTATAACGCCACACTCGCGCGCACCGATCTTCCTTCATGGATATTCCAGTGGAGTAATCCTCAAACCGGACAATATGTAAATGAAGTCGTCCTGCAGACTCCGATAGGCCCAGTGCCGTTGCCCAGGTCGTGGGCTTCCGTCAATGCGAAGTTTTTCGGAAATTCTTTCCTTTTTATCAACACTCATCTTGAGTCCTTCGACCCGACCGTCCGGGAGTTGCAGGGTGATGAGCTGCGTGCCGGTCCGGCCAACACTTCAATGCCGCTGATCATCGCCATGGATTCAAATGCCCAGGCGTTCCCCTCACCGGAAGATCCCACCTATTCGGACTTCATATCCGCTGGCTATAGCGACGTCTGGTCCGAGATTTTTCCGGGTCTCGCGGGCTTGACGTGCTGCCAGGATGAAGCGGATAACAACCCGCAATCGGAGCTTTATCAGCGCATCGACCTGGTTCTGACACACGGCAAAGTAAGTCCGTTCGAAACATTGCTGATTGGAGCGGACCCGCGAAGCCGCCTGCATGACGGACTATGGCCCTCGGATCACGCCGCCGTTGAGGCCGGTGTGATTGTGGGGAGCAACTAGGAAACTTAGGTCAACGGTCTGGGGCGCCAAACTCAGGGCATATCACAATGAAGGAGAGCAATATGACGATTAAGTACATTTCGGGTGTTCTGATTCTCGCCCTTGGTTTGGCGCTCCCGACGCCGATGGCTGCGCAGTCGGGAAAGATTGGATACAACGGCCCGGTAGTGGGCCCCATCGTCGGGGCGGCAGCAGGCGTCGTAATTTTGATCGTTGTAGCAGTTCATTATTCGAAAAAGCGAGCCATCACGGGGTGTATAGCAGCGGCCGGGAACGGGATGACTATTACCGACGAAAAGGACAAGAAAATCTACCTGCTTTCTGGCAACACCACCGGTCTTAAGGCGGGTGATCGCATGACGGTGAAAGGCAAAAAAACAAAGCAAACGACTTCCGATATGGCGCTGGGATGGAAGGCGTCAGAGGTAAGCAAGGATCTCGGTGTCTGTCACCCCTAACTGTCTCGAAGCATTGAGGGGAAGGAGCCTATGCGAACGATTTTATTTCTAATTCTTGTGGTTGGAATAGCCTGCGCTTCGGGGGCCAAAACCAGCCAAGCTTCCTGGGAGAATTTGAGCGCCCTGCAGTCGGGACAGAAGATTCGAATCGTCGACGGAAACTCGAAGAAGCATTCGGGAGCTTTCGTCAATGTCTCCGACGCGGCGATCTTGTATCGAGATACCGCAGGCGAGCAGACGATACAGAGACGAGATGTTCGCAGCGTGAAGCTTATGGAAAACAAACACCGTTTGCGCAATGCCGTCATCGGGAGTGCGTTCGGCGCCGGTGTGGGAGCTGGCATCGGTGCAGCGACATTCCACCCATGTTCGCCTTCGCAATTCTTATGTATTCAACCAGCCGGTAGAGG
Organism: uncultured Acidobacteriaceae bacterium; assembly: GCA_963822545.1. Classification (GTDB taxonomy): domain Bacteria; phylum Acidobacteriota; class Terriglobia; order Terriglobales; family Acidobacteriaceae; genus Acidiflorens. Next base: position 49,418 of record CAWGIB010000002.1, on the reverse strand, counting down.
CGCATTCGCTGGGATCGGTGCGGCTGTCGGTTTCGCAGGCGGCGTGGTCGCCGGCGCTTTGTTGCCCAGTCATGAAGTGATCTACCGCACGACGTCGCACTAGCTCGCTAAGCGTTGCCAACCGGTGATTAGGGCGGCCTGTCTTGCAAACCTCAGGCCGAGCGCCTCGGCGTAAGTCCGCACCCGCGCGCACTAGCAGCTCCACACCGCTGGTGAGATAGTCGGCCAACTCGCCGAGCCGCCCAGCCTCAAGCAGCGCGATCCCCTTATCGACGTCGAGGCTATTGATGATTACATGCGGATATCCCCCCATCGGGCCTGAGGGCGCGAGAGCGCCCTATGATGGAGCGATAGTAGTCAACCGTTGATTCGGGACCAACCCCGAAGTTCGCATGTTACCGGCTAGGAGATGCGTGGCGAGCACGGTTGGATTCGAGAACGGGGCTCCGTTAATTTACGGCTTCGGCACCGGGTGTCTTGTTTCGCGAGGATCACGCCCTAACGGGGATATCCCGAGCCAGAAGTCGGCTTGGGGGAAGTTTTATGAGTGATCTCCGCGCAGCCCGTTTCTATTGACCGACAAACTGGGGCTTGTATTCGATGGCTCGAATCGGGTCGCGAACTACCGCTTCTGTGGTTGACCTTCACGGCCCGGGTGTTAATCCTATAAGCTGACTCTGTGGAGACTGACCGTCATGCCGCAAGGGAAGGAATGTCCGTCCTGCGTCCCGCGACAGCTGCAATCTCGTTGAGCATGCCGCCGAAAATCCAGCGATGCACCGGATAAAGCATGTACCAATAGAGGAGCCCCGCCAATCCGGCAGGATCAAAAATAGCGGTCTGCCGAATGACCGAGCCTCGGCTATTTGCTTCCACTTCGAACTGCAACCACGCGCGGCCCGGCACTTTCATTTCAGCGACCAGACCGAGTTCGTGATCCGGCACAAAGGTTTCGACTCGCCAGAAATCCAGAGCGTCGCCCGCGCACAGTGTGTGAGGATCGCGGCGGCCCCGGCGCAGTCCCACGCCGCCAACGAGGAGATCCACTGCGCCTCGAAACCACCAGAGAACATTGGCAAAGTACCAGCCATTCAAACCCCCGATGCGCTGAATCGGAGCAAAAGCTGCCGCTGGGGGAACCGATACTTGCACGGTCCGAGAATCGACGAGCCTGGTGCCAAACTTGGCCCCGCCCCATGACTGTCGCTTCCCCGCTGAGGAAAGAGCGTCGCACCAACTAGTCTGGGCAAATTCCTGGTCTTCATGGTGAAGGGCTCTCTCCATCGCTTCTCGCAAACTTTTCGGCTTGATGTCAAAGGCGGTCAAAGCGGAGGGGTCGTGCACCAGAGTTGGGTTGCGCATACTCTCGATGAGCTTTCGGCCAATGCGGGCATAAACAGGTGTGATTAAGCCCAACCACAAACTTGACAGGTGAGGCGTCAAGATCGGAACCGGGATCATCCATCGGCGGAGGCCGCATTGCCGGGCATACTCCTGCATGATCTGGCCGTAGCTGACTTGGTCGGGGCCGCCGATTTCGAAAACTCTGCACTGTTCCTCCGGCAACCCGAGCGCCGCCATGAGGTACGCAACCACATCTTCGACCGCGATCGGCTGGGCTTTGACGGCAACCCAGCGTGGGCAGATCATAACCGGCAACCGCTGTACCAGCGCGCGAATCATTTCGAATGAAAGACTGCCGGAACCGATCACGATGGATGCTCGAAATTCGATGGTGGGGATCCCTGAGCTTCGCAGGATGTCTGCAACCTCGTGACGACTTCGCAAATGAGCGGACAGCGCTTGGTCCTGGTTCCCCAGGCCACCCAGATAAACGATTCGTCGTACGCCAGAATCGCGCGCTACGTCGGCGAAATTTTGGGCGGCTTCGCGGTCTTCCTGTTCGAACTTACCCGAAGACCCCATGGAGTGAACGAGGTAATACGCCGTCTGTACTCCTGCCATCGCCGGCACTAGTGATCCGCGATCCAGACAATCTGCTTTGATGACTTCCGTTGAAGCGGCCACTTTTGCTCTGAGAAAATCAGGTCGCCGAGCCACGCAGCGAACCGGCCAGCCCGCTTTCTCCAACTCCTTGAGTAGGCGCCCACCGATGTAGCCTGACGCTCCCGTTAACAGGACGAGCGGGCGATGATCCGCGGCCATTGGATCCTCCACATTCGGCCCTTGAGTCAGGCTAGCGTGATCGTAGCATTCCCCGACTCACTTGTTTTTCACTAAAGGTCAATGGCCGAACACTTGAGTTTGTGCTCCGCCAGATTTAATTATGAGCCCGCGTTTGATTTACTAGCGGGCTTGGCCGATTCCCGGAGTTACGATTTATGGGCCAAGACTGACTTGCGACGGTCCAGAAGTCGGCTTCTAGGAAGTCTCAGCACATAATTAACGATAAACCGCGCTTGTCGCTACCGAATGATGATGTTTCTTGATTGGCCAGAAACTGGCTTGGAGGAGATCCCGGACCTTGGAGCAGGGTTCTTTCTGTGCAAAGCCACTTGCGCTTGAATCGCAGGCAGCCAAATCGACTGCATCTGAGTATATTGTTGAGAACAATTACACTCAGAACCCCGCGCAGTGATCTATGAGTGATCTGGCGATTTTTAAACAGCTATCGACTATTCGCCGAACCGCAAGTTCAGGGACAAGTGGAATGCTCATGAGGCCTCAAACGGGCCCGCTTGTTTCTCCACGGACTAGAACGTATCGCGAACGATATTGGCCACCTTCTTGGAGAAATCATACGTAGCGCGCAGGTTTTCTCCCAGGAATCGCACTTTACCCTGGACGTCGCGATCCACGAGCGCCTTCCCGGCCTGATCCGTGATTTGGACATTCAGGGTCATTGAGGTAGATCCGGTGACGGTGGTCACTTCGCGCTTTCTCTGACTGCCTCTGGTGAAAGCCCGCGCCGTGGTGTGCAGCGTGACGAGGTCGGGCGCGCTGGCAGCATCCTTGTCGCCGCTACGATAAACGTGCTGGAACTTGCCCGTCTTCTCGATCTGCGCGATGAGGTTTTCGTAGATGGCCATGCGGAATTCCGGCGGCATGGGCACATCGCCCGGATCCGTGGGCTCGATTTGGATTGAAGAGGCAGAGAATTTCTGTGCATTCTTGGAATCGCCTGAGCTCGGCTGTCCGATGAGAGAGCCGACAATCAAAAGGAGGGCGCAGGCGAGGACGGTGGGAAAAGCAACTGAGACTGCCGTTCGACCGTGATGTGTCAATGTTCTGTCCTCCTATTTGTTGGCTGGTGACGGTTCTGCGAGGGGAAGGCTTGCTTTCGCGCCCATCGCAACGAGCTGCTTCTTGAACGGAGCGGCCTGGCCCTGAGCCAGCACAAAAACAGTGCCATGATAGCCGCCGCTGCCGTCCTTGAATTCCACCGTGAGAACATCAACCTTGTGTGAAAACAAGCTCAACACCCGTCCGCCCCCGTACGGGATGGCCATGGTCGCGAGGTGGGCCGCACCGGTAATATCCTGCCGGTTATCTTCATTGGTCGAGATGTCGAGAATGGATGAGGCTTCCACCTCCACCTTCTTCTTACCGGCGGCAAAGTGCAGCGAACTGCCGACAATCGAAAGCCTGCCTACGGAATTGTTCTTGACGGTTTCACCGCCGATCACCAGTTTGACGTCGGTTTGTACCACGCTCGGAGCGTCCGAGGACGCGCCCGCTGCCTGGCCGCGCGCAAGTACTGGAGAAAACATCAAGGGAGCGCCGACGGCTAGGAGGAAGAGCCCGCGCGTCCACACGCGGGGCCTAGGTGCTCGAAAAGAATTTGTTGCGCCTGACACATCGACGATCAGGTTTTGCATGCTCATCGTTTGTACCTCATCTGTATCGGCCCGGAGGAAACACGGAACCTCCGTCAGCGTTCGTTTGACGCCCAACGGAGTGTATGCGATCAAATCAGAGTTAGCAATCAGCAACAATATGACAGTGTGCTCTGGAAAGACACGACCCCGACATCCCCACCCTGAAGAAAGCCAAGGCGGAGTACGCGAAGCCGCAGTAGGACAAGAAATTCTGCTTTGTCGCTCACTGTTACCAATAGTTGCTGTTAACAGGCACACGCTCCCGCTCACAATAAAGCACGATATACCAAAGGCACGCCCTATGCTATTGTCAACATGAATGTTGACAACGAAAATTACATGGGCTAGCCTTATGTGCCTCGCCACCCTGCCGACGGATGAGGCCAATCAACCAAAATTCATTTGCTTTGAGCGTGCAGGAGGATTCAGGCACGATGCGAAATACCGTCCTTTCCAAGTTGATTGCCGTATGTAGAATCGCAGTCACTGGCGCTGTCCTTCTAGGGCTGTCTTTGGGATCGAAGGATCTCTGGGCGCAATCACCGGCATCGCTGGAGGTCCGATCGGACACTCTTTCGGTCACACTGGATGCAAACTTTCCACGTGTTCTCAAATATCAGACGGCAAGTGGAAAGAGCCTTCCGGCGGCATTGGAGTCGTCGCGCCCGACCATCAAGTTGAATGGACAGCTGTACACGGCTAGCGACTTGAGAGTCCGCCTCCAGTCCACGGCCTCGGCTGTGACGTATGGGATGCAGGTTCCATCTCTCGACTTGGAGCTGGACTGGCGGTTTGCAATCGAAGGCAACGAGCTTGTTTTCGAATTGACGAAAGTGTCGGAGGGCGAAGCTTTCCATCTGCAAACTTTGGAGTTTCCTTATCACTATCTAGTCCGGGTCCCGGCAGCCGACGGGAAGGGTGAAGCCTATCGCGGCGAATACACGCGGCAAAAATGGAGTGAGCCGTACTCGAATCTTCTCTGGCAGTCGACCGCCCACTTCATGAAGATCAGCGAAGCCGATGGAGAACAGTACCCGAAAGACGCGAACTGGGCTTCCGCCAACGCGCCGGGAGTAGTAACGACCATCTCCGACAATATCCCCTACTGGAAACTCAAGACTCAAGTCTTGGGCGGCGAGGGGCCGGGCACTGATTTTGCAATGTGGCTCGGCACCTACTACTACCGCATCGGTGGCGACGTGCAGCCACTACTCCAGTCGCGCATCGCAGTGCTTACCGAGGATCTCAATCACGATGGTGCTGTCGACTGGATGGAAGCTGCCCTGTGGCATCGCGACCATATGCGGACGCCGAGCAATACCTACGAACCGAAGACTTTCACCTACATCGTTTTTATCGATTGGGTAAAGCCGGTCAAAGAGCCACCGGGTGGCTATGCTCCGCCGATTGCTTCATTCGCAGAAACCCTGGAAATAGTACGCGCGGTCGCCAAGGTGACAGGCAACGCCAAACAGCGAGTGACTCTTGTCGGATGGCAGTTCTCGGGTCACGACACCGGCTACCCGGCATTGAATCAAGTCAACGAACGTGCCGGCGGAGCCGCAGCCTTGCGAAAGCTGGTAAAAGATGCGGCCGAATATAACGCAAACATCGAGTATCACATCAATCTCAACGATGCTTACCCTGCCAGCCCGCTGTTTGACCCGAGTGTTTTGCAATTCAATCGAGAAGGCAAGCCCTACGTCTGGTCCTACCAGTTTGAGGGCGGGCCGCCGGACTACCGGATTTCCAATACCAAACAATTCCGCTCAGGCTACTTTCAGCGGCGTGTCCAATCATTCCTGGATACAGTCCCGGTTTCGGAAGGCATCCGCCTCGATACGTTCCGCAATTGTGACATTAGTGTCGGCCCTGGCGAAGACATAGGCATTGTCTCCGAGACCGTTTACGGCGCCAAAATCCTGGATTGGTTTACGGAGCGCGGCATCGTTCCTTTGACGGAAGGACCGGTGGACGGCTACTACGGAAAAGCTGAGGGCGTGCAGCATCGCTTCGTGATCTCCGATTCCTTCCACCTCATGATGATGCAAGGAAAGCTCTACGGTGGCGGCAAATTTCAGGAAGGCGTGGGACAGGCGTTGGGCTGGTCCATGAATCTAGGCTACTCGGTCAGAGAGACCACCGAGCTCGGTGGTATGCATCTCAGTAAGTACACCGAAGCCGAGATCGCGGACATGTACTATCTCGGTAATCTCACCCAATCCTATTTATTAAAGAAAGACCTGATTTGGCTCGGAACCGAGAAAGCGGGCGAGAAACAGGTGCAAAAAGACGGAAAGACGGTCACCGTACCTCGCAACAATTACATTGCTCGATTTAGTGACGGTACGGTCTCCACGGTTCTTGACGATGGTTCATGGACAGTCGTTGACCATGACTTTAGAAGCGTCGATGGTCAACGCCGCGTGATTCCAATTGGTGACAAAGAGATTGTCCTCTACTCGGTCGATGGCGGCGCCGCTGATTGGACTCTTCCCTCACAGTGGGCGGGGGCCAAGATATCCGCAATTCCGGTCGATTCAAGCGTTGCCACAGCACAGCGCTATATCGTTGGCTCCGACAGTAGAGTAGAGATTTCGACCAAGGGCAGGACCGCCTACGTCTTGAAGCGGCTGAACTGAAAAGGAGACACAGGTTTGTCTCCTGGTAAGCGCGCTTGTTGTGATAAAGCAGCCAAATCCTAATTGGTCGGCAAACCAGAAGTTAGACAGGCGGGTCAGGCTAAACATGCCATTGCCTAGAAATAGATGTTCTCAGACTGGCGAATCGTCGGCTAACCGGAAGTGATTCGATACCGGTAGAGAACAAGCTGAATTTCCTGGACAGTTGTACGGGCAACTACCGGTGCCGAGGTTCGAGTCTCTCCGACTCCGATCACTTCGCGGGTTCCCAGCCCTCTGGCAGCATATCGAATGCGAGCGTGTCACGGTAGGCGTACTGATTGCCTTCCAGTACGGCCACTGGCGTCAACATATGCCAGATGCGATCATCGTCGAAGACGTAACACTCACCCGATTCGCGCATCGTGAAGCGATCCATTTCCTCCTTGTTATTGTCGGTTATGACGACTTCGCCACCCTGGGCGCCGCAACGGCCCACCAGGTGCGTGGCGATGTACTTTTCCCCGTCTTTATGTAGGCCCGGTGGACTCGTGTCGCACGGCCGGCCGGGCGCAGCCGTGAACCTTATTAGATGAACGTTGACCAAATACTTGGTACCGACCATCGACAGCGGCAGGTAATGAAGATGGTGAGCAATCATCTTGCGAACGCCTATGGAACCGGCGATCGCCGGGGGCAGTGGAGCGTACTCTCGCGGCTGGCCGCCGATTGTCGTGTTGTATTTTTTCAGCTGCACATAGGGCGTAGTATCGTCGCTCACCCACACATTTACGCCGCCCTCAACAATCTCGCCCCGGACACGATTTAAGGAACGATACCTATCGCCCCCATCGTAGTATCTGTCCTTTGGAACGGACCAGGCGGCATGGGACAACGCTTCCAGCGAACGAGCTACGTCTATATCAATCCTGAGCGGCTGACGACTGAACCCGCGCTCGACGAGGTCGTTTCGCGACCTGGTATTGGTTGCAACCGGAATAAAACTATCTTGACCCATGATTGCTCCTGATAAATGCTTGACGATTGACCAACCGGCACCGCAAGGGCCATGCGCGCGCAAATTATAGCCGACGCATCCCATTGCAGAGGATCCCGACGATTCTGGGCGGGGTGGTCGGCAAACCTTGCCTTGGGATTTCTTCAGGTTTGCCGTCGCCTGGGCAATCCTCCGAAGCCCTTGATGTAGAATCGCCCTGGCCGTCGCTCCGCGGCATGACAAGGAGGAGTGCATGAGAAACAGCAGAGCCTTTTTGTTCGCTCTGACCATATTCGTCTTGTGCGCCGCGAACGAGCTTTACCCCGTCGACAAGACTAGCCTCGATCTTCCGCGCGATTCCATCATCCGAATCGTCACCCAGATTCAAAGGGCAGACTACGAAGGCGACCGCCCAGCTTTGAAGCGCCTCCACGACGAGCTCACGCCCATCCCAGAAGATAACAAGTTGGCAGCGCGGGTACTCTACTGGCGCGGATTTGCGTTGTGGCGCAGAGCCATTAATGGATTCAACGAATCCCCGATTCCAGTTGATCTGGAAGCGGACCTCACGCAGGCCGTCACCGATTTCAAGGACGCCATTGCCCGGGACCCTGCATTCGTAGAACCTAAGATTGGAGCAGGCTCTTGTCTGGGCTACTTGATGTTCTTGCACAGGAAAGACCCAACCCTTATGCAGGAGTTGCTCCAACAATCGAGTCCGCTCTTGAAAGAAGCCATGGCGACAGCTCCGGACAATCCTCGGCTCCTTTGGGTGCTCGGCCCTATTCGTTGGTCGTCGCCTCCAGAACGGGGAGGCGGTCAGGACAAGGCGTTTGAAATTTACAACAAAGGACTGGAAGCGGTCCGTAACCAGAAGGTCGGTTTTGTTGATCCACTGGAGCCCTCGTGGGGAGAACCCGAGCTGCTGATGAGTCTCGCGTGGTCGAATCTGAACCGAACCACGCCGGATTTGAAGGCCGCCGACCAGTACGCACAATCTGCTCTCCAACTGGTCGCATACTGGCACTACGTTCGTGACATTCTGATTCCCCAGATCCGAGCTGCCCAAGCCAAAGCCGACGTTCCGGCTGCAGGTTCGGCTTTTGCGCAAGCCCAGAGCCAGCCTAATGCTAAGCCCGCCCAGTACTTCTTCGTATTGTTGAATCGTCCCGCCAACGCTCCGCAACTGAGCAAAGAAGCGGGTGAAAAGCTTCAGGAAGAACACATGGCTAACATCCGCGAGCTGGGCGCCGAACACAGACTCGTGATTGCCGGGCCTTTCATGGATGACACGACACTGCGTGGCATCTTTGTGTTCCAAGCAGACTCGGCGGCACAAGCACAGGAGTGGGCCAACCGCGATCCTGCGATCAAAGCAGGTCGTCTATCGGCCGAGGTTCATGGACCCTGGCTCATCGAGCCGAGCGCCATTCACGATCCTGCCGAGCCTTCCGGATTGGAGCAGTACACGGTTGTCCTGATGAAGCGCGGCGACCATTGGAACCCAAACGCGCCGGAGTTCATGGACGTGATGAAGCAGCATCACGCTTTCGTCAATCTGATGACAGATCAGGGAAACCTGGCTATTGCCGGACCGTTTCCGTTTAGCGATCAGGGCGATCTGCGGGGAGTCGCCATTTTCCGGGTAGGAGCAGAGCAGACTGCTAAGTTGACTCAAGACGATCCAATTGTCAAAGCTGGTTTGCTCAAACCAGAAATCCATCCATGGGGCACAGGCAAAGGGGTGCTGGCCTCGGGCCAACCGATGCAATAAGAGTAGGGTAGGGTCAAGCGATTCTGCGCGAGTGGTCGGCTAACGAGGGGCGAACCAACCCCCCCAGACATTCATCGTGCAACTCGTGTGCCCGCGGACGCTCCTGGCGGAAATGAGGTTCGTGCTTCGTACAAGTTTTGCTACGACCAGTCCAATCCGGCCATTGCGGCGGAATCTGCCGCGGGTGCGTGGCACATGAGCGTCGTCACTCTTTCCTTTCTTTGGCGCACGAAAAATAATGTCTAAATCTAGATAGTTTTGCTCTTTCTCGCGCTTTACTCGGTCGCAGATGAGCGTCCAACGCTCACAAATCTGCTCAACGGCGCGCACAGGCTCAGAATGAGTAGCGAATGGCCTCAATCAACGTGTTGGCGTGAAAATAACGAGGCGCCGTCGGACCGACAAACGACCCCTCGTTGTACTGGTAATAATTCCATCCCATGTTGTAAGCGAGCCTATGCCCAAGATCCACGCTCAGGTTGGCGACCGGCTGCTGGTACTTGTACTGCAACGATCCGAGGGGCTGCAGTACGTTGAACTGCGGAGTGCTGCCGTTTACGCTCGTGACGCTATAGCCCAGGTTGGCCGTCAATCGTTTCACGGGGTTGAACCTAACCGTGCCCATTCCGAAATTGGTGTGGTTGGTGTAGTACGAGTTGGCCAGCAGGGGGTTCCCCGGGTCGTTAGCCGCGCAAGAGGCGGCATTGCTCACAAAAGGGAGGACTACCCCAACGGGCGGTGTGTCATTGAAGCAGATCAGGGCATTCTGTATCACATTGTTGTAGTTGTATGCCAAATCGACACCCACTCGTTCGCGGGGTACGAGTGAAGCAGTGATTCCGTAGTTTTGATTGTGTCCAACATACTGGGTGAATGCGTCGGCATTGGCATCTTGCAGAATATTGATAGACCCGCCGATGACTGCCCAAGGTCGCGGAGTATAGGTCGTCTGGAACCGGTACCGTGACTCCTTCCGCGGAGCCATACGGACGACCACACTATCGTAATTCGTGTGCTCCAGATCAAAATTCAACCGCAAGCCATGGGTCGGACGTGCCCAGAACCCCAGCAGTTCCGTGTACTCGTTAACGGCGAAATGGTCCTCGTCTCCGGGTTGGTAATCATTGAAATGATTGAAGACCCGATTACCATAGCGAAAACCAACCCGGGCCCCAACTTTCTTCGAGATGTCCCAAGCCAAGTCAGTCTGGTTTCTCTTCCAAGTCTGGTCGAACGACGACAGGGTGAGGGTATTCGTCGTGGCTGGCGCAGTACCGCTCAGCGGAGTCAGCAGGGTGCATGCCCCGGTACACACGCTATCGACTTCGGTGAAATTACCATTTTCAGGAATGCGGTAGGCCCACAAGTAAAATTTCTCGATCAGGCGCAGATGTTGGGTCAAGTGAACGGTAGCCTCGAAATCGAGCACGTTGGAAATTCGTCTCGCACTGGCCGCTCCGGTGCCGCTGAAGGCTCGGGTATTGGTACGCGTAAGCAGACCATTAAAGGACTCATCTAATGGTGTGTTCGTGCTGGCGGAACTATAAGCGAAAGAACCCACCAGATCTAACCGCTGAAAGTAATTGCCACGCAAACTGACTCGCTCGGTGGGAGTGGAAGTGCGAATCCGCTGATCGCGAGCATATCCGAAGTACGCGCTGCAAGTGACATTGGTTAGCGTGCCATTGACAACCAGGCTCGGCGACCCTTTCGGCACGGCACAGGGCTCTTTGTTGGCTGTGTCAATCGACAGGCCCAATTCGACCGAGCCTACTCCCGGCGCGGGCAACAGCGCAGGCGCGAACGAGGCCAATTGCGTATCCGTATCTCCCTTGTAGTAATCGAGGAACTGGTCGAAGCTCAGGACTGTTCGCGGCGCGATCCTCAAGTCCACTCCGAATCGGAACGAGTTCATGGTTGTGTTCCAGCCCTGGAGGAGCAGCGCGTCCGTGCCCTCGTGGACGCTGCTGAACGAAGGCCCCGTCATATTGTTATGCGAATACCCCAGGCGAAAACTCACCCGCGACTGCGGAAGCAAGGTAAGGTCGATGTCGCTCATGCGCCGCGTCGTATCGAACAAGTGGGGTGAGTTGAGCGCCGGAATCGATGGCGTCGAACTTGGAGGGTTCAACGGATTCGCCAGCAGATCAAAATCCGAGAAACTCTGATCGCGACGGAAACTGCCCTGCAGGTTGTACCACTTATTCTTGCCGGCGCGAAGCCGCATGTAGTTATTGGGATCGCCGCCCCAGCCAGAGCTGTTGACGTAAAAATCGTCGAACAGCAAACCCTGGTGGTCCATTGAGTGCATCGAAAGCGTCTGGTCGAGAAAACGCGGCCCTGTCTGCAAATTCACCAACGTGTCGTACATATCGCCACTGCCGCTCGTGTCTGTGGAGCGGTAGCCGACCTCAACCGACTGGTGAATCAGGTAGCCGCCGCTGGTAACGCCCTCTGGTTCTGTGGGCGAGGTCTTGCCCGCGCCGGGAGATTGCGCGAAGAGGAATTCCGCTGACGATACTATCAGGCCGGAAACGAGAATGATGAGAACAATGGTAAACCGAGATGTGTTGTGAGCACGCGTAGTTGCCGAGGCAAGCTCGGCTTTGGCAGGCGAGGGCACCCATCCCCACACGAGCGACAATTGCAGGCCGAGTTTTCTGGGCAAAGCCATGGGTGCTACCTCACTTGAAAAAGACATTGCTGAAGTTGGAACCATGAATCTGGTTGTGACACATGGTGCAGGCCTGGTACTTCGCAGATTGGTTGTGCGCGGGTCCGCTTGGCCCCTGAGTCGGGAAGGTATGGCACTGCAGACAGAGCATGTTCACCAGGCTCACCTTCAGGAGTCGCGGATTGGTAGAACCGTGGGGAGTGTGGCAACTACTGCAGCCTTCGGTCTTGACCGGCACATGCTCGTAGACGAAGGGGCCCTGCTTGTCGACGTGGCACTTGTAGCAAACTGCGTCCCCGCTCGGCAGGGCTCGCAACTGCCGAATCGTCGCCGTCCCATGCGGGTTATGGCAGTCATTACACTGCACCAAACCTTCATTGACCCGATGGTGATAGGGTTTGGCAAAATCTGCCTTCGCAGACGTATGGCATCCGTAGCACAACTGCGGCTGGCTCTCGACTAGGAGGTACTGCTTTTCCTTGGCGTGATGCGGAGAGTGGCAGTCGAGGCAACCGACATCGCTGCTGGCGTGTGCGGATTCACGAAAATGTGACTGCTGATGGCTTTCGCCGTGGCAGTTCAGACAGCGAGCGCTCGTCTCCTGCCGTGACTGCCCTTCGAATACGAAAATCTTCGTTTTATCGCCGCCACCTGCAACGTGGTCCGCGCCGGGACCATGACAGCCCTCGCAACCTTGCTTCGAAGGGCCGCCTGCTTTATTCAGCGTGGTCTTCCAGTGCGGCGTCTTTTCCCAGTCGTTATAGATTTCCTCGTGGCAGGTCTTGCAGGTCTCCGCTCCTACATACTTGGATACATCGGATGAGACCGCATTTGACGCCGGAGGGCTTGCGGGCTGAGCGCTCTTATCGACTACCTGCTGGCGAGTCTGGCCCGAGGCGAGGGCGCCCAGGATGACGAAAAGACATACGATCGGGAGAAGGATAACTCGAGAGGCCCTCGAAGATGCGGACGTCGGTATCAGCATTCGCAGGACCCTCCTCCGATAGTGCCGGATGCTTATCAGTACTTAAGAAGGAGCAATCGTAAGCGACTCGCGATGACCACGCTGGTCAAAATTGCACATCTCCAACAAACTGAAATTAATTTCTGAGATTCCTTTCGCGATCAAGCTCGAATCTATAACCGCTGTGTTTTCAGATCATTGACAGGGAAATCCGAAAAGGCTAAGCTTTCGGCCGAACAGCGCTTTCCTCCGGCGCTTTGGGGCGGTATAGGCTTGCCTCGTGAGGCTTCGAGTCCGGTTACGGAGTTGTTGGTTCGCTGGCGGGGAGGGGACCGCGAGGCGCTCGAGCAATTAATGCCGCTAGTCTACGAGGAACTGCGGCGTCTGGCGCATTATTACTTGAGCCGGGAACGCACCGATCACACCTTGCAAAGTACAGCTCTTGTCCACGAGGCCTATCTACGCCTGACGGGTCCGAATTCTCCCCAGTGGCAGAACCGAGCGCACTTTTTTGGAATTGCAGCGCATGTCATGCGCCAGATTTTGGTGGAGTACGCCCGCGCCCGCGGCGCCGCCAAACGCGGCGGCCAAGCGGTTACGCTGACGCTGGATGATGCAATGTCTTATCCGCATCAGTCGGAGGTGGACGTAGTCGCTCTCGACAATGCGTTGGCCGAACTTTCGGAACTGGATGCGCAGCAGGGCCGAATTGTCGAGCTACGCTTCTTTGCCGGCCTCACCATCGAAGATACTGCCGAAGTGCTCGGCATTTCTCCCGCTACGGTAAAGCGCGATTGGGTCACGGCCCGCGCATGGTTGTTCCGTGCAATGACGGGAGAACCGCTGGCATGAAGCGGGAGAAGTGGCAACATGTGAAGCAGATCGTGGACGAAGCGATTCTCACGGAGCCAGCCAAACGGTCGGAATACCTGGAGGGTGCGTGCGCTGAGGACCACGAGCTACGAGAAGAGGTTGAGTCACTGCTCACCGCCCATGAGCAAGCCGGAACCAATTTTCTGAAGGAATCTGCCGTCGATCTCAGGGCCGCCGTTCCAGCCTCAACGACTCGGGTCGGCAGTCGTATCGGCGTCTACCAGATCCTGGGCCAGCTCGGGCACGGGGGCATGGGCGAGGTCTATCGTGCAGCCCGCGCCGACGGCCAATATGACAAGCAGGTTGCCATCAAGCTGGTTCGGGTTGGATTAGGGACGGCCTTCCTGCTGGAACGCTTTCGCCATGAGCGCCAGATATTGGCCTCGCTCGACCATCCCAACATCGCTCGGCTGCTGGACGGTGGCACTACCGAGGCTGGCACTCCTTACCTCGTGATGGAGTTGCTCGAGGGCGTTCCGATCGATCAATACTGCGACCAACACAACCTTTCGATCACGCAACGGCTACAGCTCTTTCGCAAGGTTTGTGGGGCGGTGCAATATGCGCACCAGCGGCTGGTCATTCATCGCGACCTCAAACCCGGCAACGTTTTGGTGACAAAAGAAGAGGTGCCCAAACTGCTGGATTTCGGTATCGCAAAAATTCTTGATCCAGCCCGCGATGTGCAAGCGACGCTCGGGCAATCGATGACTCCGGAATACGCCAGCCCGGAGCAGATTCGCGGGGAAGCGATCACTACCACCTCGGACGTGTACTCGTTGGGCGTCGTGCTTTATCAATTGCTGACCGGGTGTTCTCCCTACCGGGCCGGCGCAGATACCCCGCATGAGTTAGCACGCGCAATCGTGGAGGCAGAGCCACCGCGGCCGAGCACGGCGGTCCTCAAACCCAACGCTGCTGGGCAAAGCGATACTAAGGGCACTGTGGAATCGTTTGGCGGGGTCCGCGAAGGATCGCCGACAAGGTTGCACCGAAGACTGCAAGGGGATATCGACAATATTCTTTTGATGGCCCTCCGCAAGGAACCGCAGCGTCGCTACGCATCGGTGGAACAATTCGCCGAGGATATCCGGCGCCATCTGGACGGTTTGCCAGTCATTGCCGCGAAAGACTCATGGAACTACCGGGCAGGGAAGTTCGTTCGACGTCATCGCGCAGGCGTCATCGCAGTCGGCCTGGCATTGGTTGCGCTAATCGTCGGAGTCAGCCTGATTTTGCGCGAAGGCAACATTGCCCGCGCCGAGCGAGAGCGGGCCGATCAACGCTTCAACGACGTCCGCAAATTGGCGAACTCGTTGATCTTTGAGCTTCACGATTCCATCCGGGATCTGCCAGGTTCCACACCCGCGCGCAAGTTGCTCGTCAGCCGCGCACTGGAATACCTGGACAGCCTTGCACAGCAGGCGAAAGGCGATACTTCCCTGCAGAGGGAACTGGCCACAGCTTACGAGAGAGTTGGCGACGTGTTGGGAAACGCCTATTTCGCAAATCTAGGCGATACCGCGGGCGCTCTGCAAAGCTACCGCAAGGCGCTTGCCATTCGAGAACCGCTGGCCAGCGCCAATCCGGACGACATGCAGTTCCAGGGAGAGTTGGCGCGGAATTATGTCCGTGTCGCGAACGTGTTGGGAGCGACTGGCGATTTCAATGGAGCGTTGGAGACGGTGCGCAAGGCATTGCCGATAACTGAGCGAATGGCGGCCAGAAAAAATGATCCGGCGACTGTCGATAACCTCGCTGGGACCTATTACTTCACCGCTCGATTGCTCGGCCAAACCGGGGATCCAAATGGAGCATTGGAGAACTATCGCAAGGCAGCCTCGATTCGAGAAGCAGGACTGCAAGTAGATCGAACAAATGTGCCCTTGAATACCCACATGGCAGCCGACTATGAGGGAATGGCTCACTCGATGAAGCAGATGGGCGATCTGGCGCAAGCGATCCAAATGCAATCGAAGGCTGTCGACATTTTGGAACAGGTATCGCAAGTTTCCGCGAACAACACGACGGTCCGTGAGTTCCTCGCGGAAGCTACCAACCGCCTGGGCACGCTCCGAAAAGATGAGGGCGATCCATCCGCAGCTCTGGAAGCGTATCGGAAGGCACACCAGATATTTTTGGAATTGCTGGAAGCGGATCCCAAAAACTCGTTGGCGAAATCGAACTTCGGTTTTAGCGACAATGGGATCGCTGACTCTCTCGTCGCGCTGGGCAAACCAACTTCCGCTTTGGAGTTCTTTCGCGAAGCCATTAATAGCTTTGAAGCAATGTCTCCGTTCACCGCGGGCGACCGCTACAGCCGCACCGGACTGGCATCGGCCTATTCCGGGATAGGGGATGCCTATTCCGCTCTGGCTACGAAATCGCATACGTCCGGCAGTAAGGCACGCGAGTACTGGCTGGCAGCTCGTAGCGGGTACGAGAAGAGCGAGTCTCTGTGGACCGACAAGAAAAACCGCGGAGAATTGGAAAGCGATGAACGCGCAGACTTGGACGCGGTCGTGAAAGCCATAGCCAAATGCGACTCCGCACTCGGACGCCCTCGGCTAGCAGGTGGCCGATCAGATATTTGAATTGCAATAATTCGGCGCGGGCAGTCGGATGTAACCCTAGTAAAAATCGAAATGGTTGTTCATGCGTCCGGACATTGTTCTTCAAATCTGGAGTACATCCCCATCACGGGCGACCATCTCGTATAGGACTGGGTTAACGAAGAACCCAATGAAGAGCCGGGAAATGAGGCCGGCAACGATGACGATGGCGAAGGGTCTTTGGGTATCGGATCCGATGCCGGTGGAAAGCGCCGCGGGCAATAATCCCAGGCATGCGACCAGTGCTGTCATCATGATGGGGCGGAGGCGAAGCAATGAGGCTTCCCGCGTGGCGGCGCGGATACCCATTCCTTCCTGCCGCAACTTGTTGATGTAGGAAACCAGAATTACGGCGGTTTCCACCGAAACACCCAGCAACGCCAGCAGGCCCAACACCGAGGAAACGCTAAACGGTGTGTGCGTGAGTTTCAACGCAACCAGCGCTCCGACCGGTTCCGTCATCAGAACTCCAAGCGCGATGGTGACAGGGAATTTGAAGTTTCCATACAGTGCAAACAGAATCATGAAAATGAGAACGACCGCGAGCGGTCCAATAAAATACATCTGCTGCTTCGCCTCAAGAAACTGACTGTACTCGCCGCCCCATGACATTGTGTACCCCTGTGGCAGCGTCACGGCTTTCTTTACGGCGGACTGCCCATCTTGCACGGCGCGCTCCAAATCTCGTCCCTCGATGCTGTACTGGACCCCGATGTAGCGCGAATTATTCTCGCGATAAATAAAGGATGCGCCGTTTCCCTGAGTAATGTTGGCGAGTTGACTGAGCGGAATCTGCTGCCCATCGGGCGTGCCCACCAATAAATTCCCAATCTCATGTGCGCTGCTTCGGAATTGAGGTTGCATGCGGACTACGAGGTCGAATAACTTCTCGCCCTGAATAACTTGCGTCACCGCCTGTCCGCCAACTGCCGCCGAAATCACCGCCTCTACGTCAGCCACATTGATTCCGTAGCGTGCAATCTTGTTGCGATCGACGTCGACGAGCAAGCTGGGTTGACCCAGTTCGCGCACTACCGTTAGCTCGGTAAATCCGGGAACCTTGGCGAGCGTATTCTTGATCTGGATTGCCTTGTCCTGCAGCACATTCAAGTCTTCGCCGTAGATCTTGACCGCCAGCGAACTCTTGAGGCCGGTGAGTGCTTCATCAACGGCATCTTCCGCGGGTTGCGTGTAGTTGAAGATGACTCCAGGAAAAGCGGTCAGCTTCTTGTTGATCGATTCGATCAGCTGCTTCTTATCGCTGGTATCGCCAGTCCATGATTTATCTTTGTACGGCTTTAATCCCACGTAGAACTCGCAGTTAAAGAAGCCGGTAGGATCGGTCCCATCGTCGGGACGACCTAACTCGGATCCAACGACCGTCACCTGCGGATACGACATCAGGATGTCGCGGATCTGAGGAGCGATTTTACTGGCCTCTTCGAAAGAGATTGTGTACGGCATCGTGGCGCGAACCCAGAGCGCGCCCTCATCGAGATGGGGCATGAATTCGCCACCGATGAAAGGCACGAGCAGTAGCGTCGCCCCGAAGATCAGGGATGCGATCAAAACCGTTGTCTTCGGCCGGTCGAGCGCCCAATCGAGCTGTACGGCGTATTTACGCTTCATCCATTCGTAGGCGCGATTGGGCTTCTCATGCACGCCCTTTCGGAACCAGTAGGAAGCGAGCACCGGTATCAAAGTAAGGGTCAGGATAAGGGCGCCGACCAGAGCAAAGGCCATCGTCTCAGCCATGGGGTGGAACAGTTTGCCCGAAGGTCCAGTCAACGCGTAAATCGGCAGATAGCCGGCGAGGATGACGGCCACGGAATAGAAAATCGGACGATCCACATCCTTCGCGGCCGCAAGAATGACGTCGTTGAGTTTGTACTCCTGCCCCTCTCGCAGTGCCAGTTCGCGATAAATGTTCTCGATCATCACGACTGTGCCATCGATCACAATTCCAAAATCGATCGCGCCGATGGAAAGTAAATTCGCAGCCACGTCGTGCGCGTGGAGCACGATGAACGCAAATAGGAGAGAGAGTGGAATCGTCAGGGCAACGATGACCGCGGCCCGAAAACTGACCAGGAAGAAGATCAGCACAACCAAAACGAGCACCATGCCGCGGAGCAGGTTTGCTTCTACTGTCTCGGTCGTAAGGTCTACAAGTTCACTGCGATCATAATAAGGATGAATTTTGACGTCCGGCGGTAGGATTTGCCGGTTTAGTTCGTCTGTCTTGGCCTCGACTCCCTTCAGTACATTCTGCGTCTGCTCCCCACGCAGCATCAGAATGACGCCCTCGACCGCGTCGTCATTCTTTTGGAATCCGAATTCGCCCAAGCGAGGGGCATGCCCGATCGTTACCTCTCCGATATCCTTCACTCGGATAGGCACGCCTTTATTGGCGCCGACCACAATATTTCCAATGTCGTCGGTATTCTTCACCAACCCGATACCGCGCACGTAGTAGAACTGTCCGCCCTGTGAATAGAATCCGCCACCAGCGTTCGCATTATTGGCGGAGAGCGCTGTCACCACTTGCGGAATAGTCAGGTGATATCCATAGATGCGCGCCGGATCGAGCAGCACCTGGTACTGCATCACTGTCCCGCCAAAGCCCGAGTCGTCCGCGACACCATGCACCGATCGATAGGCGCGCTCTACTACCCAATCCTCAATCGTCTTCAATTCCTGAGGCGAGCGATCGGGACTTTCCAGCACATAGCGGTAGACGAGGCCGCTGGGGCTGAATAGCGGCGCCAAGCCGGGCGTCACTCCTGTTGGCAGTGTCGCTTGCGCAAGCCTTTCAAATACGATCTGCCGCGCAAAATAGCTGTCGGTGCTTTCTTCAAAAGTAAGGATTACATCGGACAAGCCGTAAAGTGAGATCGAACGCATTACGGCCATGTGGGGGACGCCGTTCATCTGCAGTTCAAGAGGCAGAGTGACGAGCCGCTCCACCTCTTCGGCCGCGTGGTCGGGCCACTGAGAAATAATTTCAACCTGCGGAGGCGCAAGGTCAGGATAAGCGTCCACCGGCATCCGTTGGAACGACAGGATGCCGCCGATCGTGATGAAAGCGGTCAGCATCAGTACCAGAAATTTCTGACGCAACGCCGCTTGGACGATTCGATGGATCATTCGGTGGTGGCCGCTATCCTTGGTTTCACTAGTCTTTCTCGTTCTGTGGGCATCTAGCGCTGCAATGAGTTCGCAAACTGCAGGAACAAACTGCCATTCCCGACGACCTTGTCGCCGGCTTTCAAACCGCTGGTGATCTGCGTCTGCCCATTGAGGCTGTCTCCGAGTGTGACTGTGCGCCTGCCAAACTGATTGGAAGAGACGGCAGCGTAAACAAAGGGTTGGTTCTCGCTGTCGCGTAACACTGCTGCATCCGGAAGCGCAATAGCATTTGGAATCGTGCCCGCATTCACGTTCGCAACCACGAACATATCCTTCTTCAGTTTTTCTCCCGGATTATTGGTCTCGATACGCGCCTGTAAAGTACGCGTGCTCGGATCGAGCGACGCTGCGACATACGAAATGCGGCCGTGGAAGACATCGGGATAGGCGTCCGTCTGAATCGTGACCGTATCTCCAACATGCACGTAGGGCAAATCCTTCTGATAGACATTCACGAGCACCCACACGGTGGTCGTATCCGAAATCAGAAAGCATTGCGTGCTGCCCGGCTGAATCAACTGGCCGGCGGAAACATCCTGTTCGACAACTTGGCCGCTGATCGGCGCTCTTACCGGAACTTCGAAAGAAGGGGGAGCCTTCACGAGTGCATCCGGATCCGTGATTCCCATTACTTTCAAGGCCGCTTGCGCTGCTGCTAGATCACCGCCCGCTTGCACTTCCGCCGACTCTGCCTGTTCCAGAACTTGCTGGGCAATGGCTTTGTGCTGATAGAGGTCTTTGGCGCGGTCATAAGCCAATTGGGCGAGAGCGTAGGCAGATTTGGCTTTTAGATAATTCGTGCGAAGTTGCGAATAGTCAGGACTGGCCACGTACAGCATGGGCTCGCTCCGCTGTACTCTCTGACCCGGAACGACAACGACCCTGCTGACCGGTCCGCTCACCTGTGTGATAACTGGCGTTGTCTTAAAACCGTTGTAGGCTACGGCCCCGGTGAGGCGCAGCATCCGCGTCAGCGTTGCAGGTGCGACGGTTAGCACTTCCACATGCGGTATCTGTTCTTGGGGGATGCTAAACAGTCCGGCACTGTCCGAGTTCTTAACGCTAGTTGTATCTGCCGGCGCCGTGGACCTTGACCCCTGGCATCCGCCCAAAAGCAGCAGACTCGCCAGCGCCGCGACGAGTGCCGGCCGTCGATGGCCAGCGTGCATCTTGTCCGGCTTTCTCATGATTGCTTTCTCATGGCAGGCTCCTCGTTCCTTCCGCTTGCTTCAGTTGCTCCAGCGCCGTCATATAGGCGGCCAGTGCTTGCCGATAAGCGAGTTGCACTGATCGGTAGCTACGCTCCGCATCCAGATAATCCAGCAGACTCGCGGCGCCCCGCTTGTAAGCATACTCACTGATGTCGCGCGAGTCCTGTGCCTGCTTGAGATACCCGGAGGTATAAAGCTGGACAACCTCCTCGTTGCTCCGCACCGCCTCATAGGCATTGGCGACATCGGAGAGAACCGTGTCGCTTGCCGATTGCTGTTGCTCCTGTGCCTGCGTGAGCGCGTAACGGGTGCGGGCGATCTCTCCCTGGCCCCGATCGAAGATGGGCAAGGCAAAATTTGCAAAGATGGATGCAGTATTCTCCCCGGAAACATGGGTGAAATCGTACGTGCCGGTTACGTCGACCTTCGCGTTCGCTTTGGCGAGGAGGATCTGGCTTTGTGCAGAGGTGATTCCTAACTCAGCGGCGCGGAAGTCAGGCCGCTCGCGCAGTGCCCGTGCCTGCAAGTCTTCGAGGTTCCCCTTGAGTGTCCGAAACTCGAGGTCGCCCACCACGTCGTAGTCCGCCGGTACCGCGTTATAGCCGAGAAACCCACGTAGTCCGACGAGAGCTTGGACCTTCGCGAGCCGGGCGGAAGAGACGTCCGTCTGGAACTGAAGAAGCTGCAGCTTGATCTTTAGATAGTCGCCTTCACCAATGTATCCGGCCTTGAGTTGCATCTCGCTGATATCGACTGTTTGCTGAAAGCCTTTCAGATCCTCTAGTGCAAACTGGAGAGTCGATTCCGCCAGCAGAACACTGACAAACTGTTGGCCAACATTAAATGCCAGCGTACGTTCAGCGTCTGCTACCTGAGCTCGCGTGACGGCAGTTGTGTCACGGGCTGCCTGCAAACGGCGTTGCCGTTTGTGGCCCCGTTCAAATAGGTAGCCGATGCCGACGTCAAATTGCTGCGTGACGTTTAAGTTGTCGACAGAAAAATCCTGCGGACTGAATATGGGGACGAACTGAGTATCGATCCCAAGGGTGGGATTGGGACGAAGATTGGCCGTGATCTCTTGAGCCTGATTCTGGAGAATCAGCGTTCTCGTGGCCTGGAGCGAATGGTTATGGGCCAGTGCGAGATCAATGGCCTGGTCGAGCGTGATCCGAGCCGTATTCTGACTGGCGCCGGTCGCGACTAGCAGCAAAAGCATCGCTGCCTCGGCGAAGATGCCACGGAAGACTCGAGAAAAGCTAACGTGCATAAGAGTTGAGGTCAACGTGCGGCGACTGTTGCGAGACGAAAGCCGCACGCAGCCTCGAAGATAGTTAACAGTACGCCTTCCTTCGCCAGCATTATTCTCCAGTGTGTAAGACTGCGAGCGAAGGATTAATGGATGTATTGTAATTCACCAATTCCCGATCTTGCCGCCCAGGAAGGATGACTAGTCGAGTCGCGCTCCGAAGTGGATTACACCAAGAACGTGGCAAAAGGCACGCCAATTGTGCCGTCGCTATCAGGGTTGGAAGCGAAGGCTCGCCGGTTTCTTCTTTCAGAACTGGAGGTCTACGGGCGCGATCATTTCGGACCGGGGATGGGTTGTGCTGATGGAGTGCCACCCCGTTCTTGCCGACCCAAAGAGCAAGAACGGGGTAGCTCTCTTTTCCGCAGAGATCAGGCGAGGTCGAAGCGATCGTGGTCCATCACCTTGCTCCACGCCGCCACGAAATCTTTCACGAACTTCTCCTTCGCGTCTGAGCTTCGCATAGACTTCCGCGAGCGCGCGCAGTTGCGAGTGCGAACCGAAGATCAGGTCGACGCGGGTGCCGGTCCACTTAACCTGGTTCGTCTTGCGGTCGCGCCCTTCGTACACCGTTCCCGAGCCATTGGACTCCGCGGACGGCTGCCATTGCGTGCTCATATCGAGCAGGTTGACGAAGAAGTCGTTGGTTAGCGTCTCCGGCTTGTTGGTGAAGACACCGTGCTTAGACTTCCCGTAGTTTGCGCCGAGAACGCGTAGGCCGCCGACAAGCACCGTCATTTCCGGCGCGGTCAGCCGCAGAAGTTGCGCCTTGTCGACCAACATCTCTTCTGCTGACAGGCGCTGCTTGCCACGAAGGTAATTGCGGAATCCATCGGCCTTCGGTTCGAGCGGCTCGAAGGATTCGACGTCAGTTTGTTCCTGCGACGCGTCCATGCGACCCGGTGTAAAGCGCACTTTCACGTCAAACCCGGCCGCCTTTGCAGCTTTCTCAATCGCCGCATCGCCACCGAGAACGATCAGGTCAGCCAGAGAGACTTTCTTGCCGCCAGACGCAGAAGAGTTGAATTCGCTCTGGATTGCTTCCAGCTTCGCTAGCACCTTATCCAGTTCCGTCGGCTGGTTAACCTCCCAGAACCTTTGCGGCACGAGGCGAATGCGCGCGCCGTTCGCTCCACCGCGTTTGTCGGAGCCGCGGAAGGTTGAAGCGGATGCCCAAGCCGTCGAGACCAACTGCGAAACAGATCAGGCCGGACGCCGAGAATCTTCGCCTTCAGTGCAGCAATGTCCTGCTCGTCCACCAGCGGATGATTCACAGCAGGGATGGGGTCTTGCCACGGCAGTTGCTCCTTTGGAACCAACGGGCCGAGATAACGCACGATCGGGCCCATGTCGCGATGGGTCAGCTTGAACCACGCTCGGGCAAACGCGTCTGCGAACTGATCGGGATGCTCGTAGAAGCGCCGCGAAATCTTCTCGTAAGCAGGGTCGAAGCGCAAGGCGAGATCAGTGGTCAGCATGGAGGGCGCGTGACGCTTTGAGGGATCATGCGCATCCGGCACCGTCCCCTTGCCTGCGCCATTTTTCGGCGTCCACTGATGCGCGCCGGCCGGGCTCTTCGTCAGCTCCCATTCGTAGCTGAACAGGTTAGTGAAGAAGTTGTTGCTCCACTTGGTGGGCGTCTGGGTCCAAATGACTTCCAGGCCGCTGCCGATCGTGTCAGCACCAAAACCTTTACCAAACTTATTCTTCCAACCGAAGCCCTGGTCCTGGATGTCGGCACCTTCTGGCTCGGGGCCCACGTAGTCAGCAGGGACGGCAGCGCCGTGTGTTTTCCCGAAGGTATGCCCTCCGGCAATCAGTGCGACCGTTTCTTCGTCGTTCATGGCCATCCGCTTGAACGTTTCGCGAATGTCCTTGCCCGCCGCAATGGGATCGGGCTTTCCGTTGGGGCCTTCCGGGTTCACGTAAATCAAACCCATCTGTACAGCAGCCAGCGGATTTGCCAGGTCACGATCGCCGCTGTATCGCTCGTCCGCCAGCCACGTGCCTTCGGGACCCCAGTAGATTTCCTCTTCGGGCTCCCAGACATCCGCGCGCCCGCCAGCGAAACCAAACGTCTTGAAGCCCATCGACTCGAGGGCGACGTTGCCGGCGAGAATCATCAAGTCGGCCCACGAGATTTTCTGGCCGTATTTCTGCTTGATCGGCCACAGCAACCGGCGCGCCTTGTCGAGGTTGACGTTGTCAGGCCAGCTATTGAGCGGCGCGAAGCGCTGTTGGCCCGCTCCGGCACCGCCGCGGCCGTCGCCAATGCGGTACGTGCCGGCGCTATGCCACGCCATGCGGATGAAAAGCCCTCCGTAATGCCCGAAGTCGGCTGGCCACCAATCCTGCGAATCCGTCATCAAGGCATTAAGGTCTTTGATCACCGCGTTCAGATCAAGACTCTTGAATTCCTTCGCGTATTCGAACTTCTTGCCCAGCGGATCAGAAAGGTCGGAGTGCTGGTGCAGGACTTTCAGGCTTACCTGATTGGGCCACCAATCGCGGTTGCTGGCAGAGGAAGCTCCGTGGTTGAAGGGACACTTAGATTCAGTTGACTCGTTCTTGGCCTGATCTTCCGGGGAAACAGTCCCCGATGATGAGGCAAGGGTGTTTTCCATATGTTTTGGATTTTCCATATCTTTTCCTCTGAATTAGTTCAAAACTGTGATGATCTACGAATCCACGAGACTGTGGTTCGCACAATTAGGTGCAGCGCGCTTTCTTGATTTGTTGCTCGAAGTATCCATACATCTCCAGACTTAACGGGGAGCACGCCCGGCGCACTTCGTACAAAGCCCCCGTACAATGAGTTCGCATTCGCGAAGAATCCGCTTACCGAGCGAGTTCGAGCCAGGTTTGGGGACTTTGTACCACTCTATGTCCTCAACGTTGCCGCAGCGGTCGCAGATGAAGTGATGATGCCGCATCCCTTTCGCATCGAATCGCGCGGCGCGGCCCTCGACGGCAACTTCCCGCACCAAACCCGCTTGCACCAAGTCCCGCAGATTGTTGTAAGTCGTGGCCCTTGAAGATCGCGGATCCATGCGATTCACAGCTTCGAAGATTTCTGCAGCCGTGGGATGCCGGTTATGTCCCATCAGTAATGCCATGACGGCGTAGCGCTGAGGAGTGCAACGCAGGCCGCTGCCCTCGAAGGACCGTTTAATTGCCTCGGCGTCCATGAACTATTTAGATTAAGTCTAATATGAGATTTTGGCAAGACGGGCGGGACTGAACTTTCTCAGGCGGTGTCAATGGACAGGCTGGGTAGAGTCCTAGGCTCGGGAGCTCCTTGATTTGAGTTAGCACGTGAACTTGTGCAAAAAGTAGAAGCCCAGTTTTGTTGGGTACTCCGGCAGCAGGGCTCTTGCGCTAGCACTCAAGATTGACAATCTCCGGAATCTTTCCTCAAAGAGTGAACCGAAAGCATGCTAGCCGCATCCATTGCCTTGATGAGAGCGCCTTGCGATCAAGCAGCGATGGAATCTGATGGGGCCGCAGCTCCGTGTCTGGAGCAAGCAAAGCCCTGGATACTCACTGCCACCATCCTCGGTTCCAGCATGGCTTTCATCGATAGCACAGTCGTCAATGTCGCTCTGCCGGCACTCCAAACCGACTTTCATGCATCGATGGACGACCTGCAATGGGTGGTCGCTTCTTACGGACTTTTTCTCGGCGCATTAATTCTTGTAGGAGGTTCTTTCGGCGATCGGTTTGGCCGTCGTCGTATCTATGTGGTGGGCGTATCAATTTTTGCCGCCGCCTCTGCTGCTTGTGGTTTTGCGTCGAGCATCAACGAACTGATCATTGCGAGGAGCGTTCAGGGAGTGGGAGCTGCTCTCCTCGTGCCAGGGAGCCTCGCAATTATCAGCAGCTCATTTGACGAGAAGAGCCGGGGCAAGGCGATCGGTACCTGGTCCGGTTTCACCGCCATTACCACCGCGGTCGGACCAGTACTTGGCGGCTGGCTCGTCGAACACGCTTCCTGGCGCTGGGTCTTCTTTATTAACCTTCCACTTGCGGTTGCGGTAGTCGCAATTTCGCTTTGGCGCATACCGGAAACTTCCCGCACTAGCGTTGGGCGTGTTGATTGGTTAGGAGCGATTCTTGTTACTGCCGGACTTGGAGGTTTGGTCACCGGCTTCGTCGAATCGCCAGCCATTGGGTGGGGAAACCCTATCGTGTTCGGCAGTCTGACCGTCGGCCTGGGTTGTCTTATCGCCTTCGTTTTGGTAGAGGCTCACGTCACCTCGCCGACGCTGCCGCTCGTGCTATTTAAGTCGCCAACCTTCACAGGCGCCAATCTGCTTACACTTTTCCTGTACGCGGCCATCGGCATCTTCTTTTTCTTGCTCCCCTTGAACCTTGTACAAGTACAGGGATACTCCACCACCGCAACCGGGGCGGCTATCCTGCCTTTCATCCTGCTTATGTTCTTCCTCTCCAGTTGGTCTGGCGGACTGGTCGCTCGCTACGGCCCAAGGGTACCGCTGATCATCGGTCCTATCATCATCGCTTCAGGCTTCGTTCTATTCAGCGTGCCTTCAATTGGAAGCAGTTATTGGAAGGAGTTCCTCCCGCCGGTGATTGTTCTCGGGTTCGGGATGGCGGTCACGGTCGCTCCTCTCACTACGGTCGTGATGAATTCGGTGGACAAAGACAGAGCAGGTGCCGCCTCTGGTATCAACAATGCGGTCGCCCGCGTAGCCGGCGTTCTTGCCGTCGCAGTCTTTGGAATTGTCATGGTGAAGGCATTCGGTTTTCGTTTGAACGACAGCCTGTCTCGCACGGAGCTGCCGTCCAACATTGTTCGAGATATTCAGGCGAACGCGAACAAACTCGCCGGCGTGCAGGCCCCTGGCGACCTCGATTCCACGACAAAAACCGCGATCAACGAATCCATTAAGGGGGCATTCGTATTCGGATTTCGAATCGTCATGTGGCTCTGCGCCGCTCTCTCTCTTGCGAGTACGGGAATCGCGTGGTTGCTGATTCGCACTTCTCATCGAGTCGAACAAAACTCGTTCACGGAACACATCCAAACGTGAGCGCAAATCTGCGGATCAACGATCGAGGATGGGCCGTAACGAAGAATGTCCAGGTTGTTACGAAATCCCAAAAAACCGCTCCAAGCGATCACAGTTCCGCTCAAGACCTCGTAATTTCAGGACAGAACAGGGGAAGAGTTTTGTAGGTTGGTTGGGCGCGGGGTGACGAACGTCCCCCGCTACCTCACCTCGTTACATCGTGCTTAGCGCTTGAATTGCGGAAGCCCGCAAGTCAGGATTTTGGGGGAGGGCTACAGCTTTAGCACGACAAACGATCTTCCAAACGATCCGAAAGCCACGACTGCAACTCCGCCAAGGTCGCTGTAGGTGTTCCAATAAATTCCAGCCCGATGCGTCCCGCATCGTTAGACCAGCAAACCTCAGCGTTCAATTCAAGCGGCCCCTCGGCGCCCGGTAAAGTCAATTTCAAAACCAATTCTTCCCCAGTGGCGGGCCGGATCGAACTTACCAGAGCCATGCCGCCCTCACTGATATTCACCGAGCTCGCCGAGAAATCAGGCCGCGCACTGCAGGCGATATTAACCTTTACATCTAAAGGGCAGCGGTAGTACCGCCTCATTTCCCGCACCATCAGTGGATACGAAGCCCGCAGAGTCCGGTTGACGATTGCAGGATTTAATGGTCTGACAATCGTGAAACTCGCGCCCGTTCGGAAGGCGCTCGGCATCTCAGTGTTGTTGTTCAAAAGAGCCATAACCACGGCGCCTTTGTGCGAGGTCATTTGCCGGGGCTTTTTAAGGAACTCTAATGCTTTTGCTCCGTACCTCAAATCGACAACGATTGCATCGAACTTCGCGTGGCAGAGTTTCCCCACAGCGGCGTCGATGTCTGAGCACACATTTACGTGCATCGCCATCTCCTGCATGGAGTGGCAAAGCGAATCAACGGTTGGAGTATCGCCGCTCACGAGGAGCACATTGACGGCTAGGAGACCCTTCACGTTAGTTCCCGTGCCAGGTAGCCAACCAGACCGAGTTGATTGCATTGTTTCCATCGCTAAAATATATGCACTTTGTAAGCCAACCACCACATCGAGCCCCTCCCGGTCCTGACTTGCAAGAAGCCATAGAACCTAAAGGGTTTAGACAATGTGGGGAATATCTGGTTGTATCTCCACTTCCGGCTAGCCTAAATCGCTGCCTGCTTTTCGGGCACACTGTCCGTAATTTGAACACTTCAAGAGGCTCCTAACGAGAAGGCTCTTAATTGAGAGTGCAGAACGAGCCTTCCGTCCGAATCCAGATACTCGCATCACCAATGTCACGTAAACGGTTGTCGATATCGAAAAAGTTGAACTGCCCGCAACCCGCACTATTTCGGCCTACTTTCGTAACTCTTGATACTTTCTTCCTCACGCTAAAATCAACCAGAGTTCAAGGGGACGGCCGCACGCATGGACCAGCAGGTATTCCAAGAGGTCAATCGAAATAGCCCTGGAATGATTCCGACGGAGATCCGTCGGATAGAAGGTCGTGAATGGTGGCTGTGGGGATTCGCTGTTGCAGTGACTTTGGCGCTAACCTTGGGAGTCGTATCATTTACGTTCCCTTGGTTCAATCGAGAAGCGGATACTGCTTACTGGTTTGATCTTCGCGAGTGGGTCCGTGCTCTGGCTGCGCTCGTCTTACTCTTCGACTTATATGCAATCTATCAGCACTTTCAACTTGCGCGTATTCGCCGGCAGTTAGCGGAACGAGACCAACTCTTCCAATTGATCAGCGAGAATGCAGCCGATATGATCGCGCTGGTTGATAGCGAAGGCCACCGTCTTTACAACAGTCCCGCTTATCAGAAAGTCCTTGGTTATTCTCCAGAAGAACTCATGGCAACTTCTTCAGTCGAATTCGTCCATCCCGACGATCGACCCCGGGTATTGCTAGCCGCAGAGAAGGCGCGGCAGAGCGGGCAGGGAGAGCGAGTTGAATACCGCATACGTCACAAAGATGGTTCATGGCGCACTCTCGAGTCGACCGCATGCGCGATTAAGAATACAAAAGGCGTAACCGACAAACTAGTAATTGTGAACCGCGACATCACAGAGCGAAAACGAGCGGAAGAAATGCTCGTTCACAACGCGTTTCACGACGTTCTGACCGGACTGCCGAACCGCGCACTCTACCTGGACCGTGTGCAGCATGCCCTCACACTCTCTAAGCGACATCCGAATTACAAATTTGCGGTATTGCTGATTGACGTAGATGAATTCAAAGTGATCAATGACAGTCTTGGCCACACGGCGGGAGATGAATTACTTGTTCAGCTCGGGGAAAGGTTGACTGGCTGCGTCCGCCGCGCTGATCTGGTTTCGCGTCCACGCATAAACGGAGGGTCGGACACAAATGACGGTACGTTGGCCAGACTTGGGGGCGATGAATTTGCGATCCTCCTGGACGATATCCGCGATCCCGTGGCGGCCGTGCGCGTTGCCGAACGACTCCAGGCCGAACTTGCCGCGCCGTTTCTCATAAACCAGGAACAAATCGTAATCTCCGCGAGTATCGGGATCGCTTCCAGTTCCAGTCCCCACACGCGTGCCGAAGATTTGGTGCGCGATGCAGACATAGCGATGTACCGCGCCAAGAAGGCAGGTAAAGCGTGCTGCGAAGTGTCGGATTCCGCCATGCATGCCAGTGCCGTCAAGCGCTTGCGACTGGAAACGGACCTGCGTAAGGCTCTCGATCAGAGTGAATTTCGAGTTTACTATCAGCCGATTGTCTCGATTCAGACCGGCAAAATTACAGGTTTCGAGGCATTGACGCGATGGAAGCGCAAGGATGTCATTCTCGCGCCCGCCGAATTTATTGCCGTGGCTGAGGAAATCGGGCTGATCATTCCCATGAATCGGCTGTTGCTGCGAGAAGCCTGTCTGCAACTCCGCGCATGGCAAGCCGAATTTCCTTCCGACCCGCCATTGAGCTTGAGCGTAAATATAACCTCTAAAGAGTTCGCGCAACCCGACCTGGTCAGCGAAATCCGTAAGTCCCTTGAGCAGACCGGTGTCGATCCAGCCTGCTTGCAATTCGAAATCATCGAAACCATCGCCATGGGCGATACGGAAAAGTCCAGTCGCGTTCTCGCGGATTTGAAGGCCCTTGGTGTTCGACTTAGCATCGACGATTTCGGGACCGGATATTCGTCGCTCAGTCGTCTGCGCCGAATTGCGGTGGATACCCTGAAGATCGATCGCGCGTTCATTTCGAACATGGACAACGATCCGGAAAGCCGGGAGATTGTCCGAATCATCATCATGCTCGCTCATAACCTGGGCTTGAAAGTGGTCGCCGAAGGTACCGAGCGCGAAGAGCATATAACGTTGCTCAAGCAGCTCGATTGCGAAATGGCACAAGGTTATTTTTTCTCTCGTCCGGCCGACGATCACGCAATGACAGCCCTGCTGGCGGGAAACTTGGGCGCGCAAACCCTATCCGCCGGTGCCGCCAGGTAAACTTCGCAAACTGGTATTTTTTCGCTGCGCCCTTTCCCTGAATCTTCCGCCTGACAACCTGGGCCCGCGTTGACTCTGCCCATTCACCCAAAGTAAGATTCGCGCCAATGATCGGTCAGACCATCTCGCACTACCGCATAGTCGAAAAACTCGGCGGTGGCGGGATGGGCGTCGTTTACAAGGCCGAGGATCTCAAACTCGAGCGGCTCGTCGCCCTCAAATTCCTGCCGGAAAAGGTGGCGAGCGATCCGCAGGCCCTTGCTCGCTTCCAACGGGAAGCCAAGTCTGCCTCCGCCCTTAACCATCCGAACATCTGCACTATTTACGAGATCGACGACCAGCATGGCAAAGCTTTCATTGCCATGGAATTTCTCGATGGAGTAACGCTGAAGCATCGCATTGCCGCCCGGCCGGTCGATCTTGACGTCCTGCTCGGACTCGCGATCGAGATTGCCGACGCACTTGATGCGGCACACTCGGAAGGCATCATCCATCGCGATATCAAGCCTGCCAACATTTTCGTTACGAAACGGGGTCACGCCAAAATTTTGGATTTTGGGTTGGCGAAAACTGCGCCCGGGGGAACTTCCTCGGGCCAGATTGCCTCGGCAAACACTGCAACAATTACGGCTGAAGCGCATTTAACAAGTCCCGGCTCGGCTTTCGGGACGGTCGCCTATATGTCACCAGAGCAGGCCCGCGCAAAACCGCTGGACGCTCGAACGGATTTGTTTTCGTTTGGAGCCGTGCTTTACGAAATGGCGACCGGCCAACTGCCTTTTCGCGGTGACAGCACGGCTACGATCTTTGATGCAATTTTGAACCGAACGCCCGTTGCTCCGGTCCGGCTTAACCCTGACGTGCAGCCCGACTTGGAACGCATTATCCAGAAAGCTCTCGAGAAAGACCGCGATCTGCGCTATCAGCATGCTTCCGAAATGCGAACCGACTTGCAGCGTCTCCGGCGCGATACCGAGAGCGGACGCAATTCTGCCGAAGTGCCGAGCGCGCAGGAGATTGGGGAAGGTCGTCGCCAGACGAGTAAAACGGCGATTTGGAAAATCGCCATTCTCGTTTTCGTGGTTGCGGTGCTCGTCGCGGCTGGCCTCTACGAACGTATGCGTCAGGGAAGCAGTCACCTCACGGAAAAGGACACGATCGTCCTCGGCGACTTCGCAAACAGCACTGGCGACACCGTCTTCGACGATACGCTGAAGACAGCGCTCAGCGTTTCGCTGCGGCAATCGCCCTTTCTGAATGTGCTCTCCGACAGCGAAGTCGCGAAAACCTTGCAGCAAATGACTCTTACCCCGAGTACCAAACTCACTCCTGAAATCGCGCGCGATCTCTGCCAGAGGCAGGGCAGCAAGGCCTATTTAGAGGGATCGATCGGAACGCTGGGAAGCGAGTACGTCATGGGCCTGAAAGCCGTTAATTGTCAGACCGGAGAAATGCTGGCACAAGAGCAGGTCTCGGCGGCTTCAAAAGAGAAGGTGTTGGATGCGTTGGGCGGAGCCGCGTCCAAACTGCGCGGCCAACTTGGCGAATCGCTCGCCACGGTGCAGAAGTTTGATGTTCCGCTGGAACAGGCAACCACGTCTTCCCTCGATGCGCTGAAGGCTTACAGTCTTGGGAGAAAGAAAGGCAATGAGAAAGGCACTGCCGAATCCCTGCCATATTTCCAGCACGCGATCGAACTCGATCCGAAATTCGCCATGGGCTACAGCAGAGTCGGCGTCGGGTACTCGATCTTGGGGGAATTGGGCCGAGCGCGCGAATATTACACCAAAGCATTTCAGCTACGGGAACATGCCAGCGAACGGGAAAGACTCGCAATTACCGCCGACTACTACTCATGGGTTACTGGAGAACTCGATAAAGCGGCCCAGACCTACCGTGAAGAGATCGAAAGCTATCCACGTGACAGCGCCGGATACAGCGGGTTGGGCGTAACGTACGATCAACAAGGGCGATATCAGAAGGCGGCGGAGATCACCCGGGCAGGAACTCGACTTCCCCCCGATTACGTGCGTTGCTACGTGCGCCTCACCAACTCCACGCTTGCCCAGCAGCGATTCGACGAGGCGAAGGAAATCATTCACGAAGCGCACGCGCGAAATCTCGATGATTTCGATATGCACACTGCCCTCTACGCGCTGGCCTTTATTGGATCAGACTCGGCCGCGATGGAGGAACAGCAGAAGTGGTATGCCAGTAAAGCCGAATATGAAAATTTTGGACTCGCGCTTTCATCCGACAGCGAAGCCTATGGCGGCCATCTTCGCAAGGCGCGAGAGCTCTCAAAGCAAGCCGTGGATTCCGCCATCCGTGCCGACAACAAGGAAAGCGGCGCAATCTGGAAGGCGATCGCCGCGCAGCGCGAAGCTGCATACGGCAACGCCGCGGAGGCACGACGACTAGCGGGAGAGGCCCTGAAACTCTCTCCCGAGAGTCAAGGAGTCGCGAGCGAAACAGCCCTCGCCTTTGCCATGGCGGGCGACACCGCCAAAGCTGACTCTTTAGCTCAAGACTTGGGAAATCGTTTTCCTCTTGATACCCAAATGCAGTTGCTCTGGCTGCCAGCAATTCGCGGACAGGAGTCCCTGAACCGAAAGAAGTCCGCCTCCGCTCTGGCTACTCTTCAGGCCGCGACCCCCATCGAGCTGGGGCAAATCGCATTCATCAACAATATTTCCTGCCTTTATCACGTATACCTGCGAGGTGAAGCTTATCTCGCCGATGGTCAGGGCCATGCTGCCGCGGCGGAGTTTCAGAAAGTTCTTGATCACAGCGGGATCGTCTGGAACTGCTGGACTGGCGCTTTAGCGCATCTTGGAGTGGCTCGAGCCAACGCTCTGCAGGCGAGAACCTCCCAAAGCGCGGAGGCCGATGCCGCCCGCGTCCGAGCACTTGGCGCCTACAAAGATTTCCTCACGCTTTGGAAAGACGCCGACCCTGAGATTCCTGTCCTCAAAGAAGCCAAGGCAGAGTTCACGAAGCTGCAGTAGATACCGTTCGAGAGCTTGCACTGGAATCATTGGATTCTCGAAATCTTCAGGTATCTCCTGGAATTCTTAGCTTTGAAGATAAGCATGCAATTCGGGAAAAAGACGCGACGTTGTTAATCGGAAGATTTAGTTCCTGAGTCCGGAACGCAACGAGCGCATCTACCTAGGCATGCCGATCTTGACCGAGTTTAAGGTGGCCGATGCCGTTGCGGTTCTCACCCGCACCCCCGCAACCCTAAATGCTTTGTTGCGAGGGCTGCCCGAAGAATGGATACGAAGCAACGAAGGTGCTGATAGTTGGAGCCCCTTCGATATCGTGGGACACCTTGTCCATGGCGAGCGCGCCGACTGGATTCCGCGCGCACGGATCATACTAGAGCACGGCGAGGCGCGAACCTTTGAGCGCTTCGACCGGACGGCCCAATTCAAAGAAAATGAAGAAAAGTCTTTGGACCAACTCCTGGATGATTTCTCCCTTTTGCGGAGTGAGAATCTAACTGCGCTTCGAGAGCTGAAATTGCAGCCCGCAGACCTGAACCGGCGAGGGACCCATCCTGCCCTGGGAACGGTAACGCTATCAGAGCTCCTGGCGACTTGGGCCGCCCACGATCTCTCCCATCTCCACCAGCTATCCCGCGTGATGGCCTACCAGTACCGTTTTGCCGTGGGTCCGTGGTCCGACTTTCTCGGCGTTCTTAAATGTACTGGTCATAGCGCTCCGTAAGCGAAAACTCCCGGCGCGAGAATTCATCTGGCTTTCTGACCGCAGCCCCTCAGTGCCATCCCGCAAGCGGCGGGGACTCTCCCCATCCCCGCGTGAGCAATGAGCTCTCAGCAATAAGCCGCCCCTAACCTGCCTGCCCAGCTGCACAGCCCAACGGCATCGTTTCCAGTATTTGTTCGATCTTTTCAACAAGCCCACACCGCGAATAAGGTTTTGCCAAAAAGTAAGTGCGCGACTCCGGTTCTTCGATTGTGTACTCCGCGTTCCCATATCCAGAGGTAATCAGCACATTCATTTCCGGGGAACGATCGCGCAAATCCTGTCCCAACTGCTGCCCGGTACGCCCGGGAAGCACCATATCCGTCATCACCAGATCAATGTGCCTCTGCTGCTCTTCGTAAATCTTGATCGCTTCATCGGCGTCCTCCGCAGGGAACACCTCAAATCCCGCGCTTTCTAGGATGCCACGTGTCGCCTCCCGCACAAACGGTTCGTCTTCAACCAACAGAACCGTTCGCCGCGAACGATGCCCGCTCCCACAAGTACATGGCAGAAGAGTCATGGCATGCTCCTTTACATCTTCCGAACCACTCTTCTGATGCAATCGAATGACCCCTTCGGAATGTGCAAAGCTTGACGCACAACTTGGAAGTTCCTAATGGCAGGAATCTATTTCGGCGCAGTCAGAATCGTCTGCTTGGGATCGATTACTACCTTGCGGATTTTCGAGGGTGCGCTGAAATGGAACGACGTTTCCGCGCCATCCGCTAGCACTTGGCCCAGAAAAACCAGGGTGTTACCGGTTGTCTCCGCGTAAACAGGAACAGCCGTAACCAGGTCCTCGGGCACGTCCTTTTGTACGAGAACACCCGAAACTGTCGTCAACCCCGCCTTATCCGTCACCCGGATGTCACGCGTCGAGAGTTCCGGCATCGCCGTTCCATTGATCCATCCCTCCACAAACCAGTCGAGTTTGTGATGATTCTCGTACCAAAGTGAGCG
Organism: uncultured Acidobacteriaceae bacterium; assembly: GCA_963822545.1. Classification (GTDB taxonomy): domain Bacteria; phylum Acidobacteriota; class Terriglobia; order Terriglobales; family Acidobacteriaceae; genus Acidiflorens. The sequence continues at coordinate 14,104 of CAWGIB010000002.1, read as the reverse complement.
GGGCAGTTCTTCTTCGAAAACCTGCATCAATTCCGCGGTGCTCATGCTTTTCCCTGCATAGCGCTGCCGCGCTTTACGCAACGCGCGGAAGAACGGTTCCTCGGCGATCGTCGTCCCTTTATGGGAATTTATCCGCGCCTCGGCATCCTGCAGCATCGAACGCAACATGTGGAAGAGCCATGTCCCGCGCTCGTAGCTGATGGTGTCGTATCCTCCTGGAAAATGTGAAGAGATCAAGCGTGGTCCCAACGTGACCGGCCCCGCGTCACGCAGCAGTTCGCCATCCTTGTTCTTGCTCGCCAGATCGTTACGATATTTTTCGAGAACTTGCCGGAACTGTCCCGGATTGTGCTGCTCAAGAATCAGCAGCGACGAATAGTTTGCTAATCCTTCCGCGAGCCACTGGTCGCGGTAGCTCTTCCAAATCACAAGATCGCCCCACCACTGATGAGCCGTCTCGTGCACGAGCACCTGTGTGTTCAGTTCGCGCGTCACTGGGTCCATTCGCAATTCCGTCTGCTCCTGAGGACTCAGAAACGCGAAGCTCGAAAGAAAGACCAGGCCCGGCCAGCCCTGGCTCAAATCGCCCGGCATTTGTGTGAACGCGAGGGAGCTATAAGGATATGGACCAAACCACTGCGAAAAGTGTGTGATGGCTTGGGCTGCCCGGTCAGCCACTGCCTGGACGTCCCGCGCAGGAGAAGGTGGCCCTGGAGTGACCACTGTGGGCAAATTCGGTTGGGCACCAGAATGTCGAGGAGGCACAAAGAGGGGAGAGCTTACAACCTGCTGCGGCGCCTTTGGGAATGACTTCTCAACCCCCTTGGTCCCGTATGCTTCGACTTGGACATTGCCAGCTCTGGCCTCAGCCCGTACGTACTTCCCAAGATTGAATCCCGCAACCGGAATTGGATGCTCAGAAATCCAATGGGAGACTTTCTCTCCCGGGACTTCACCTTCGGATTGCTTTTCATTACCTGAATGCGAAGTCTGCTTGCCAGTGGCCAGCAGCGTCCAGATCGCGGGATAGTGAAATTCCATGTCGAACGTTGCCGGGCTCAACCCAAAATTCGGATACCACGAGCCACGCGCCCCCACGTATAAAAGTCCGTTTCCCGCATCTGACAAAACATCTCCCCCATAATGGAAGCGGAGTTTCAGTTGCTGACCGCTCTTGAGCTCGCTTGCGAATACGAGGGCCACCAGATCGTTTCCCTGTCGCTGGAGTTGTGTTCCATCGATGGCCTGATTTTGGATGAAGTCCACGGGGTGTCCATCTGCCTCGATCGAGTCGACCTTTAAGTAACGAGACAACTCGAAGATCAAAGTGCGCTGTCCCCCTTTATGAACTTTGATTTCGGTCTCTGTCGTCGCCTGCAACTGGGTAGGAGGATGGACCGACGCCCGAATCCGGTAAGACGTGATCGTTAAATCGGTGTTTCTGGAAGCGGGCGCGGGCGCGTCTGCGGGTGCGAATGATGTCCAGATATTGAAAAATTCCACCCCCATGGCGCCCTGTGCCTGCCCCGCCCACAAGGGCTCGGGCGCAGAGGAATCCCAGAAAACCTCAAACGGTCCCAGTTTGCTGCCCACAAGGTGTGCATGAAGCAGCGAGGGAAATTTTTCCGGCAACAAATTCTTGGCAACTGATGGCAGAAAATGGCTGAAGTCCACGAACATCCGCAACGCATCAAATGACGCCCCGCGTCGCGCAGAGTCTCCCCATTCCTTTACAAATTCCGCGCTGTCAACGCCTGGGGAGAGAGACGCCCTCAGCAACTCTGCCGTGTCATCATTGAACCTCAAGTATGCCGACGTAAACTGCTCCTCGAGAATTGCCATTCCCGTAAAGAGCGCCATCGATCCCCGCTCGGCACGGTTCGGAGGCCGGAGCAGGATCTCTCCTTCACCCTCGAAAAACGCCCCCGTAATGCGGCCACAAATATCCTCCGTGAATGCAATGGTCCCGTCATCGAAGGTCAAACTGAGGCTTGGCCGGGTAAGGGAAGCGTCTCGTATTCGATAGACCCGCGCCGGATCAAGTCCGACAGTTCGAATGCGAGCATAAAGATCACTAGCACTTTGCGGACAATCTGAAGGCTGCCCCTCGGCCCACGCGGCCGAAGCCAACAGGCATCCTATGAACGGAATGAGCCTCCGGAAGGGAACTAACACCGTGTCACCCCAGCACCTTGGTCACCTACGACCTCTCGACAAGCGTTGCTAAAATCAACGAAAGTGCGAGTCTTTTTCCCAATTCTAGTGCTTCTGGCTGCGCTTTCAGCGCCCGCCGACGTAATCCACCTTAAGAATGGACGCACCATCTGGGCCGATCAAGTTCGCGAAGACAAGAATAAAGGTAGGGTTGAGTATGACGTGGGAGAGGACACTTACGCCATACCCAAATCGTCGGTGGATCGTATCGATTCAGGAGGCGCCGCTCCTGGTCGCTCGAATTCCCCGATTGCTCTTCCAGAACTGGCTCCATCCACACCGACCTTTGATCACGCAAGCGAGGTCGCCGAAAAAGTCATTCATGATGGAAAGGTTGACTCCGATGCCCTCGCCAGCTTCGAACAGTCCGGCAACGCTGATCTTGCGGCCACCGGATACTTCCTGGCTGGGAAGAACGAATCAGATCATGGAAACTTTCCGCAGGCCAAGCGTTACTACGAATCTGCTCTTCGTTTCCAGCCAGACAACCCGACTTTACTGATTTATTACTCCGCCACTCTGATGCGAACCGGCATGGCGTCCCAGGCCTTGCCTTATGCCGAACATGCGGCCAAAGATATCGCCCGATTCACCTGATGCGCTCGGGATGCTCGGATTTGTTCAATTTGCTAGTGACCACACTCCCGACGCAATCCGCGCTTGGAAAAAATCGCTTGCGCTTCGTCCAGACGCCACAATCACCCAATATGTAGAACGGGCCGAACGGGAATCCAAAGCCGAGTCCGATTTCTCGCAACGTGAGAGTAGCCACTTCAACCTGCATTTCGAAGGCAAAGACACATCCGAAGGTTTTCGTCGCGATCTATTAGCTACCCTCGACGCCGACTATGACGACCTGGTCCGCGACCTCGGCTACTCGCCGCACAACAACATCCCCATCACTCTCTACACGCAGCAGGCTTTCTTCGATGTGACACGCGCGCCTGCGTGGAGCGGTGCCATCAATGACGGCAAGCTTCGAATTCCGGTGAGCGGGGTGACAGGCATAACCCCAGAACTCGCGCGTGTCCTCAAGCATGAGCTGACTCATTCCTTCGTATCTCAGATGTCGAGCAATCGCTGTCCCACGTGGTTGAACGAGGGCATTGCTCAGATGGAAGAAGGAAAATCCACCGCTTCCAACGGGCATGCGCTCGCGCAACTGTTCGCCGCCGGAGCAGAAATCCCCTTCAACATGCTCGAAGCAAGCTTCATGAACTTCTCAGCCACCGAGGCCAGCACCGCTTACGCGGAATCTCTGGCCGGCGTCGAATATATTCGCGACAGCTACGGCATGGGAGACATCCAGCGCCTCCTCGAAAAGCTATCTCAGGGTAGCCTCACCGAAGCCGCGTTGCGCGGCACCGTCCATTCCGACTACCGTCAGCTTCATGACGAGATGACCCGCTGGCTCTCCGAGAAATACGGCCGCTAGAAAAATTCCTTGAATTTGCGGAACCGAGGGCCGTTCGGGTGCCCGCGCGCGTCACGACGAAGGACTACCCGCGACGGCGGTAGTAGATATTGAACTCAAATCCGGGATTCGGCGGGAAAATCTCGGCAATCTTGCGCAGCCGTTCTGCCATCGGTTGCGGGGCCAGCAGCGGATAGTCGCGCTCCCGCAAATCGTGATAATCCACGTCCAGGTAAAGCGAAAGAAGATAAATCGAAATCGCATCCGCGAAACTGGCCGCAAGATATTCGTTCTTGAACTTCTCCGCATCGGCTCCATGCGCTGTCGCCAGCTTGCGTGCTTCCCAGGCGTCGAGTGACGTCTCGCCCCGAACACCAGCTTCCACCTGCTGCCAGGCCAGGTCGGCAAAAATCCCTGAAACTCCAGCCCGCTCGACCAGCGCGTGACCAACGTTGATATAGAACTCAAAAGCGATTGAAAACTTGTCGTCCATCAGTCGCGTTGAAATGAATACGCACTGTGCATCCCCGATATTCAGGTTGCGATGGCAAACCGCGCTGTCGCTGAGCACGACGTCGTACCTGTCTGCAATCACAGTTTCATCGCCCTGATTGACTGTGAGCGGCACGAAGTAGTAAGCCTTGCGCGTCAGAGAGTCCGCGATCGCCTTTGGCACTGCCGCAATCATCCGTTCCAGATCATTTTCGGTGATCGTGATCTCGCCCGCGCGGGCATAGCAAATGCCATTCGGCGCTTGCGAAACCGGACTGAGTTGTACGATCTCCGCGGGGCTGCGGGTGATCGCCGATGCGGCTTGCGACATGGTCGTATTGTAACTTACGCATGGCGCACAACGGCATCCACTGCTCGCCTATCGGTACAGAGCCGCAAAGCCCGTAACTGGTGTAATTTAAGGTTATGCCGTCGAAACAGGAATCAACCCGGCCTCGCTGGACTGGCATCGCCGCCCGCGTATTCGCCTTTACGTTTCTCCTGACGCTTCTTTCGTTCGCGGTCGTACTCCTCGTCAGCATCCTCGCAACCGTCGTCCATGCCCAGACCGGACATACGGCGCCCAATCTGATGTACGCCTACAAGCACATCGCTTTCCCTGCTGCTCTGGGTGTCGGAGCGATTACGCTGGTGGCTACGCTGTTGATCGAAATTCGGAACTACCGGCAACACAAGGTGCTGGCCGGAATCGCTCAGGCAAGTCGCGTATGACGTTGAAAAGCCCCACTCCACGCATTGCCATACCCATGCCTCATTCGGGAGACTCTGATTATGCCGAGCGCGCATTCCCGCAGTATGAAAATGCGGTGAAGCGAGCTGGAGGGGATCCGGTCCCCATCGATCTCCATCTTCCTCCTGTTGACGTTAAGAAACTGATTGAGTCCTGTGATGCCATTCTGCTGCCAGGCAGCCGAGCTGATGTCGACCCCAAAAAGTACAATGCTCCGCGCCATGAAAAGACGGCTGATGCGGATGAAAAGCGCGATGCTGTTGACCGCCTACTGCTCTCGGATGCCTACCAGAAGCGCAAACCCGTACTCGGCATCTGCTACGGCCTCCAGTCGCTGAACGTTTTTCGTGCGGGAACACTTTTGCAGCACATCGAATCGCACGATCAGGCACAGCGCAGGGCGAACGGTGGCGAATGCACACACGGTCGAAATCGATCCCAGCTCAAAATTGGCGGAGATCATCGGCGGTGCGAGAAGAACCAATCGCGGTGAATTCTTCTCACCATCAATCAGTCAGCATCGAAGGAGAGGGGTTGCGGGTGGTGGCTCGATCACCGCTGGATGACGTCGTCGAAGCTGTCGAAGGTACGGCCCCCGAATCATTTCGTGTTGGCCGTGCAATGGCATCCCGAACGTTCCGTGAACGATGGGCCAGACGTATCCGAGTCTGCCCAAGCAATCTTCCGCGCCTTCATCGATGCGGCCCGTAAGAAGCACGCCCTGTCCGAAGCCCACAGGTAGCCCTTTCAGGATTGCTATGGCCTGTCCGCTGCAACAGCACCGCTACCTGCGCAATCGCCGCGCCCTCGGTATTCAACCCTTCCGGGGTCTTCGCCTTGATCCCGACGCAATCGCCGGGAATCCCGCAAAGCTCGGCCACACGTTTTCTCAGTGCTGCAGTGTGCGGACCAATCTTGGGAGCAGCAAGAATCAGCGTCGAATCCAGATTGAGGAGTTCGTACCCAGCGTCGGCAACGCGCTTCAACGCTTCCCGCAAAAACACCGCTGAGTCTGCGCCCTTCCATTGCGGGTCCGAGGGAGGAAACAACGATCCAATGTCGGGACCGGCGATCGCTCCCAGCAGCGCGTCAGTGATGGCGTGCAATAGAACATCGCCATCGGAGTGTCCGCCGAGTCCTTTATCATGCGCGAGCTTCACACCGCCAATGATCAGCGGAATTCCAGCCTTGAACTCATGGGAATCAAATCCATAGCCGATGCGCAATTGAGGGGGCATACTGAAATCTGTGGTCATCAATCGATGGTCGGTACCCGGGAATCAGTGTTCGGCGGTTCTGTACGTTTGCGGACCACCACCCACTAACCACTATCCACTCTTTAAATAAAACTCCGCCAGTTCCATGTCGGCGAGGGTGGTGATCTTAATATTCTTAGGTGAACCCATCACAACTGCTACAGGCAATCCTGCACGCTCGATCAGCGAAGCCTCGTCCGTGCCGAGGAACCCATCCGCGATCGCGTCGTCGAATGCTTTCTTCAGAATGTTGAAGCGAAAACCTTGCGGCGTTTGTGCCATGACGACGCTCGCCCGTGGAATCGTGGCTTTGACTACTGCGCCATCGGCGGTCCGTTCCACCTGTTTCACGGTATCCACGGCAGGCCATCCCGCGATGGCTGCGCGATGCTTTTCCGCAGCCTCGATCACATGCAAAATAATTTCGGGCGTCACGAACGGACGCACCGCGTCGTGCACCAGCACAATGTCCTCGGGATCGGCGGCGAGCTTCGCAAGTGCATTCGCCACGGAATCCTGCCGATGCTCTCCCCCTTCCACGATCTGTAAGCGTTTATCCAGAATCTCCGGATACTGCTTCTCGATCTGTGTCCGAAAGCCCGCGATCTCGCTCTTGCGCAACGCGACCACGATCTCATACACGGCAGAAGTAGCCACGAACTTCCGCAACGTGTGGACCAGGATCGGAACGCCGCCAAGCTCCTTGAATTGCTTGGTAGGAGCTCTTTTTTTCGTGAGCGCGGCCGATGGCGATGCCATGCGCGTGCCCAAACCTGCGGCGGGAATGATGACAAATACCTTCATCGGGGCGATCAGTATAGTACAGGCGGCGACGAATGTTAGCGAACTGGACCGCAAAGCGAGCGGCAGGAGCTAGCAGAAATTCTTGCCCTCGCCCTACTCCAACGCACGGTCAATCGTGAGCGGGGCCGTCTTCTTGGTCGTGTCCGGCAGAGCCGGTGTGGCAGCAGCGGTAGGCACTGTGACCGGTGCCGTCGAGATGCTCTTCGAATCGTGGCGCGCGCCAGTCCGCTCGTCCCACTTTCCAAAGATCATCTTGCCGGCAGTCGTCTGCAGCACAGAGGTCACCGAAATGTCGATCGTTTTGCCGATCATCTTGCGCGCATTGTCGACAACAACCATCGTGCCGTCGTCAAGGTAGGCGACGCCCTGGTTGTATTCCTTCCCCTCTTTCAAGATGAATACCCGCATGATTTCGCCGGGCAGCACAATCGGCTTGAGCGAGTTGGCCAGTTCGTTGATGTTAAGCACCGCCACGCCCTGAAGCTGAGCCACCTTATTGAGGTTGAAATCATTGGTGATGATTTTGCCCTCATACACTTTGGCCAGCTCAATCAGTTTCATATCCACTTCGCGAACCGCAGGGAAGTCATCTTCGACGATCTGAATCTGGAGCGACGCCGTCTTTTGCAGACGCTGCAGAATATCGAGACCGCGCCTTCCACGATTGCGCTTCAGAGAATCCGCCGAATCGGCAACCAACTGCAACTCTCGAAGCACAAACTGCGGAATCACCAGAATTCCGTCCAGAAATCCCGTCTCTGCTATATCCGCAATTCGCCCATCAATGATCACGCTGGTGTCGAGAATCTTATAACTCCTCTTTCCCTGTTTTTCCCCGCCAAAGATTCCCCCAAGCGCCGACAGGTTCAGCAGGTCGCCCTTGTTCGCGCCGACCGCCAGTCCAACATAGGCCATGATCAGCATGACCATAATCTGCAAAAAGCTTTGTGTTGGACTCGGAGAGATGCTATTGCGGATGACCAGCGCGAACAGATAAGCGCCGAAAATTCCGAGTACGCTGCCGATCGCAGACCCAATCAGCCGCTTCAGGCTCATGATCCGCAGGCGCCACTCGAACACAACGATTCCGCAGCCGATCAATACGCCCACGACAGCGTCGTAGTTGGAGGGCAGGTTAAACGGATGAATAAAAAAGCAGATAACGCCAACAATCAGAATGAGCAAAAGCCGTATAAGAACGACGTCCACAGCGATACCTCCATCGGGGAAGGTGACAAGCCTCCCGCCCCGCGTCGGTCTCCAGGGTCAGATGAGATGAATGCCCCGTGCCGGCGTTTTATTACGGAGCTGAATAAGAATGGAAATAGGCTCCGTTCCAAAGCATAGAACTAAGCCTAATAGTACGCACGCAGTATATACCGGAGGGGGTCCACTAACCAGTGACTAACGTCGCTTGATGAATTGTCGTTCGGAGACTCAAAATAGCCTCGGGACGCGGCATACGCCGCAAAGTTAGTAATCTCCCGGTCGCATCAACGTGTGCTCCGACCGTGTCCGTTATCATTGAACAGTGGGAACCAAAGTCTTCGCACCGAACAAAATTAAACTTGTGCACTCCAGGAAGCTGGAAACACTCCCTTGGCTGGTGCATGCCTTTTCCACCCGCCTCGGGGGAGTCTCTCGCATGTACGGCGGGAATGCGTTGAATCTTGGGTTTACTGCTCAGGATTCAGCCTCGGCCGTCGGGCGCAATCGCGCACTATTTATCAAACAACTGGATGGTCCGGGAAGACGAAGGCCCTGGCAACTGGTTGCCCTCCGTCAAATTCACTCCGACCTGATCCATCCGGTCAGCGCGATTCCGGCGAAGCAACTCGTGGGAGATGGCCTCGTTACCGATAAACCCGGCCTCTTGTTAGCCATTCAGACCGCCGATTGTCTTCCGGTGATCGTCGCAGACCCCAAACGCCATGCCATTGGCATCTTTCATGCCGGCTGGCGCGGAACGGTCAAACGCATCGTCGAAAAGGGTGTCGGCGAAATGCAAAAACATTTCGGCAGCGACCCGAGGCATCTGGTCGCCGCCATCGGGCCAGGAGTGCAGGGGTGCTGCTACCAGGTAGGAGAAGAAGTGCGCACGAAATTCGAGTCGCAATTTGCCTACGCCTCCCGATTGTTTCGCGAGGTCAAAGACTCTGATCCGGTGCGCGAAAAATATCCCCTTTTATTTCTAACCGCCCGAGCTCCCGGACATAGCGAGTTGCCGGTACAGCTTTATCTTGATTTGGTCGAAGCCAACCGGATGCAGTTGCAGGATGCCGGCGTGCCTGCCAGGAACATCGACGCGACCGCTTCCTGTACCGCCTGCCATCCAGATTTATTTTTCAGTTTCCGCGCGGAGAAAGGTGTGACTGGGCGAATGATGTGCGCGGCTGGAATTCGACTGCCTGCCAGGAAATGAGGCCCATGAAGTGGAATTCACCTCACTCCAGCGCAGTTAGTCTTTCTTCGCTTTCTTGGAACTCGAGTCCGACTTGGGCTTGTCGTCCTTCTTAGACTCTTTGGACTCCTTGGTGTCCTTGCCTTCCTTCGCGTTTTTCGTTTCCTTCGCGCTGCTCTCACTCTCAGAGGAGGAAGAAGAAGATCCCGACCGTCCTGAGCTCTTTGTCCCGTAATCGCTCACATACCAGCCCGAGCCCTTGAATTGTACCGTTGAAGCCGAAATGAGCTTCTCAAGAGCTCCTCCACATTCAGGGCATTTCTTCAGGGGCTTATCGGAGAACTTCTGAATCTTTTCAAGACGGTGGCCGCACTTCTTGCATTGATATTCGTAAAGAGGCATGTGTGAACCGATTCTAGTTTTGGAAAGGAGCGCCGTCAATTTGATGACTAGCGCTCAAGAAGACCGCATCATCCCCGGTTGCTGTCGGCCCACAACAAAAAAAGCCTCGGCCGTAAAAGCCGAGGCTAATTAGATCCGCGAATTTAATTACAACCGACGCCCGTCGTGATGCCTGTCAGGACGTTTGCTGCCGCCGTAATGGTCCGGCTGTAGCAGTATCCATTGATGCTGTAGTCATAATAGGTTTGCGCGCTCGACTGGTTCTCATTTCCAGTAATCACGAAGCCGGCGGCGAATTCCAACGTGTCAGTCGGAGTCACACCGTCGTGCAATTCGCTGAACGAAACGATTTTGCCGTTGAGAGTTGCTTCCTGGTTCTTGTCATAGTTCTGATTGACTGTTGTGGTTTGCGTTCCCGAGCCGTCGGGATTGAACAACAACCCGATGTCCATCGTCATCGGCCAGCTCTTGGTGATCTTGTTCACATACGTTCCCGCCGAGTTGACGGTAGTGTAAGTGGAATCGATCACAGTGCTCTGGTTGATGTTTTGCACGTAAGTCGAGCCCGTGATCGTAAATTGCTGGCGGTTCGAGAAGGTGATATTCTGCGCGACCGTCGTTGTCACCGGGCCGTTTGAAGTGTTGACGTATCCGGAGATCTGGAAGTTGTGAGTTGCGTTCGTCTTCACGCTGCCGCCAATGTCGCCATTTTTCGCAACATGAATATTCTCTGTGATTACCGGCGAAGGACCAGTGAGAGTATTCTGCGTGACTCCTCCGCTTACCTGCGTCGAACCGTGGTCAAGATAAAGAAGCAGGGAAGCGGTGGCTGAGAAATAATTGTTGGCGTTGTAGACGCTGAGAGCGACTGTGTGAGGCTGCCCATCGTTAAGCATCGAGGCGAACGGCGTCAGGTCAACCCGGTACGGCAGGAAATTCAAAGTCTGCACCCCGGGGATCGGAAACCACAGATAAGGATCGATGCCGCCAGTGTAAATCCATGGATAGATGGGCGCTACGCCGGCCGGAGTGCCATCAATGGTGACTTCGCCCTCGCGGAATGCAGTGTTGTTGCAACTTTGAAGTTCACCCGCAACGTCGTTCGGGACGCAGGTGTACCAGAATTCGTCGGCGTTCTGGCTCTGAGCAAAAACGTCGAAGTAAACGCGCTCAATATTTGTCGGCAAGGTGAGGGTTTCCTCGAGCAGGCTCGACGAATCCCCCAGACCAACCGTCCCGCCCGTGGCTCCCGCGGAAAAGCCGATGATCTCATCCGCGGTTACAGGTGCCGTCTGCTTCGGTGGAACCGGATAGAACAGCAAACTGGCGGATCCGTACAGAATCCCTGTATAAGTTCCGTCCACCAGATTGCCGAGATCGACGGTTCCGGCTTGGGACGTTGTAAAGATGGAAGAGTAATCCGTCAGGTCGCGTTCAATTTGCCAGTGACGGGCGACGTTGTGCGATGGCTCAGAGGTTGTTCCAAAGTAGATGTTGGTCGGCCCAATCCAGATATTCGCGGTCCGGTCGAACTGCCGCCCCGCGGTGACAGAGAAGTCAGCTATCAGGATGACCTTTGCCCAGGGTCCTACGCACGCCGGTGGGTTATAAGTAAAGCTCTTGGGATTGAAGTCGGCAAACCGGTAGTGATTGAAGAGCGCAACCTTGCATGGCTGGGTATTCGGATGGGGAACCGGCGGATCGGCGGTCGCGGTATTGGAGGACCCAATACGCAGTCCTGCGAAGGCTAAGGTCGACGAAAGCGTGAGAAGGGTGATGGTGATCAATAGACGACGGGAAGTTAACACGGGGAGCCTCCTGAGAAATGACTAGACGGGTGCTGGTTGCGGGAACCAAGATGTCCCGCTGGAACCGCGGTGGGGAAAAAGTTTAGTAACGTCTCGGTAGCGATGTCAAGGCACGAGCAACAGATCGTGGTATGTAATGGATAAATTTGGAGAATCACTTGTGAAGCAAATGCCTTTTGCCGTGAAAATCGGCCTGTCCATTATGCTGTCTTGCGCCCTTGGGACGGGAAATACCGCCGCGGCTTCCACCGATCCTCAGGCTCCCGCGACAACTGGCGCTTCCACTCCAGGAACCAAGGTGGTTGTGCTCGGAACAGGAAACCCCAGCGCCGATCCCGAGCGGTGGGGGCCAGCGGTTGCCATCATTGTGAACGATCGCGCCTACTTGGTCGACTGCGGTCCTGGGGTAGTGCGGCGAGCAGCCGCCGCTGAGAAGCAGGGATTCGTGCCACTCAAGGCGAAGGAACTCAATATCGTCTTCATTACGCATTTGCATTCCGACCACACGCTCGGATATCCGGATCTAATTTTTTCTCCCTGGGTGCTGGGAAGGAAAGATCCACTCGAAGCCTATGGCCCGCACGGCCTGAAAAACATGACCTCGCACATCGAGAAAGCGTGGTCTGACGATGTGCGAGTCCGACGCCGAGGACTCGAGCAAGCAAACGCTACCGGCTTCAAAGTAAACGTTCATGAGATTCGGCCGGGCGTAGTGTATCGCGACGAAAACCTCACTGTCACCGCTTTTCCCGTCAAGCATGGAATCTGGAAAGAAGCCTTTGGCTACACGTTCCAAACCCGCGATCGAAAGATCGTAATCTCCGGCGATACCGTCCCGACCGACGAAGTCGTGAAGGCTTGTGACGGTTGCGACGTTCTCCTGCACGAGGTCTATAACCCGCATGGCGACGAATTAAACGATCCACATTGGAAGGAATATTTTCGAACCTTCCACACCTCTCCGGCCGAACTCGCGGACATTGCGAAGCGGGCGCGTCCTAAGTTGCTCGTGGTCTATCACCAGGTACTCGAGAAATTGCCGGAGCAGGATCTGCTTGACCAGATCGCACATGAGTACTCAGGAAATTGGGTTTCGGCCAAGGATCTTGGGGTCTATTAATCTGGGTAAGGTGTAATGTTTCAAGGTCTCAGAGTGTCAACCGAACGACCGCGAAGCCTTGAAACCCTGAAACTTTGAAACCCTGAACCCTTGCAATCTTTTAATCTGATTCATGCCATACATGTTTCGAACTCGATTCGCGCGCGACATCGTCACGGAATTTCTGCCTCCGTCGCGAGCGACAAGGAAGCAGCGCGTGATTATTTTGTGCGACGGAATGCCCTCAATACCGCGTAAACAACCGCTGGCGGAATTTCTCGCCGCAAAAGGTCATTGGGTGTTCTACCCGCGGTATCGCGGAGCGTGGGAAAGCAGCGGACAATTTTTGCAGCGCTCTCCACACTTGGACATTCTCGAAGTGCTCGGTGGCCTCCAAAAAGAGTTCCGCGAATTTGCTTTCGGCAAACGCTTCCGTTTCGAACCAGACGAGATCTATGTAATCGGAGGAAGCTTCGGAGGCGCAGCCGCGATCCTGTCCTCTCTGGATGAGCGCGTGAATAAGGTGATCGCGAATTGCCCGGTGGTTGACTGGGCAATTCTCGCCGGCGAGCAAAAGAAGGAAACATCGAATCCGAGCTACGCGGCCTACATCCGCGAGGCTTTCGGTGAAGGCTATCGTCTATCGGATCGAAACTGGGCTAAGCTGCGCGATGGACGGTTCTATAACCCCTCTCACCACGCCGACAAAATTATCGGATCGAAGATCATGATGTTTCACGCGATAGATGATCCCTATATTCCGTATCGCGGCGTAAAGAAGTTCGCGAAGACAACAGGCTCCCGGCTGAAGTTGTTGCGCAAGGGCGGCCACCTGAGCACCGACCTCATCGTTCGAAAATTTTGGGCGCAAATCAAACAGTTTTTTGAAAGCTAGCGCAGCAATCGTTGGAGATCGTGGGAAAGTGGGAGGACTGAATCGCCCTCGTCGAGTTCTGATCGCAGCCCTGAGCCTCACGATTGCGGCGCGAAACGGCGGAATTTCGAAGAAAAGACGGCTCTTCGGATGAGCACTGTGCACTTCAAGTAACTTTTTTGATTCTCCGCTTGCACGTCTTAGGGTGTTCTGGTATAAAAGATCGAGTCGAGGACAAGTGAGACTGAGTGTCTGAGCTGTTTGCTGAATCCTCGCAGCGGCTCGTGGCATCCAATATCGTAAGACCTCCAATTTAACCCCAAACTTTTTCCGGGGTTCGCATTCGGGGACAATGTTCCCTGAAGGGTTTCCGCGCATAGCAGAACCTCCAAGCGATCTTTCATTTTAGAGTCGTCTCCCGTTTCCTCGTGCGCCTTTTTGGCCGCCTTGGAGCGAGAGAGCGTTTCCAAGCGCGCTGCAAAGAGTTCTCCAGTTGTGATCTGGATCGAAGCTCACCAAGCTGTTGAAATCAGGTGGAAATCCTGTGATCTCAGCGGGTTGACAGCGGTATCGGAAGCGAATAGCTTTA
>CAWGIB010000001.1:0-83980 GCA_963822545.1 uncultured Acidobacteriaceae bacterium | reverse complement strand
GGAGGCGGGGATTGTTCCGAATAAAATGCCGACCAATGAGGAGACAACGATGGCGATGATGGCAGAGAGGCCTGAGATGGGGATGCGGTATTCGGTGAAGTAGCGAACGGAGAATGGAATGGCGAGACCGATGACGATGCCGATTACGCCTCCGATGAGGGAGATGAGAATTGCTTCGGAGAGAAATTGAAAACGGATCTCGCGATTGGTGGCGCCCATCGCCTTGCGAATGCCGATCTCGCGAATGCGGGCGCTGACGGTGGCCAGCATGATGTTCATGATTCCGATACCGCTCACGAGAAGAACAACCAATGAGACGGCAAGCAGAACCATGGTCATGGCGCTGGCAATTATTATCGGCGACGGAGACCAGTTGGACAGGGTGCGGACGCTGTAGACGGATTCCGGGCGATGGCGGGACTGGATGACGCGCTGGACTTCAGCGGTCACCGGTACCACCAGCGAAGCATCCGTGGTCGAAAAGAAAATTTGCTTTACGTACGGTGTTTCCTGGAAATATCGGATGACGGAATAGGGGATGAGCATGGTGTTGTCGGTCACCTCCGACTGCCCGAAGGTATCGACGCGCTCGCGGAAGGTTCCGATGATGGTGAAAGGCAGGCCGCTCAATTTCACAGTTTTGCCGAGTGCGGCCAGGTCCGAGCCATATAACTGCACCGCGGCTTCGAGGTGATGACTCCAACTTTGTTGTGAGCCTGGGAATCCTGCTTATCAAAAAAACGGCCGGTAAGGACGAGGATGTTGCGGACCTGTTCGTATTCGGGGTAGACGCCCATGATTTGCAGATCGCGCTCTTTGCCACCGCCGACCGACACGCGTTCGTTCAGGGGAAATACGGGTGAGGCGTAGGCGATGCCGCTGGCCTGATGGAGAACGGCTTCCATGTCGTCGATGGTCAACTGGTCAACGGTAACGTTATTCATGCGCCCCTGTCGCTCTCATATTCGGCGTACACCCAGTTGGAACCGATCGCCTGAATCTGGCTCAGGAGGTACTGCTTGCCGGTTAGTCCAATCGTGGTAACGAGAATCAGCGAGGCGGTTCCGATGACCATGCCGAGAGCAGTAAGGGCGAAGCGCACCTTGTTACTGCAGAAGGTATCGTAGGCAAAGCTGAAAATTTCTCCGAGGGCAAGGTGGGTGCGCCCATTGGATTGAACCAAGGTTGGCATCTATAGCTTTAGATGCTACGGAGAGACGGGGGACCCTGCAAGCGGAAGGTCGAGCGGGCGTTGTGAAGGTGGAGTCCGGCGACGCTGTTATTCTCTTTTATTCAGTTAGCGAGATTAGGAAGCTATTTGTGCGGAAGCGGGCTTTCGCATTGACTTGTTTTGGCGCTGATGCGGGCGAATCTCAAACTCGTCGACAGTGCCAGCACTTGATTGCAGTAGAGGAAACGAGAGAGGAAAATCAGCGAAGCTTTGGAGACTGGCAAGCAGCAAGAGCAGCATTCGTGGAGCTTTGGTGCGTTGCTTTCACAGCCCTTTATGCATGGTGCTGGTGGCGCTGGCGTTGCGATTGGTGGTGATGGGCTTTCTGTACACGGAGCAACTGAACCCGGAACGCGACCACTGGCGGTTTGCGTATGAAAATGGGCGGCTGGCGCGGTCGATCGTGCAGGAGCACGGGCTGAGTGGCCCGCTGTTTGAAGATACGGGCGTGAGCGCGTGGATGACGCCGATTTATCCGTATTTCGTGGCGGGAGTGTTTCGGGTGTTTGGCATTTACAGCAAGGCTTCGGCGCTCGTGCTGCTGACGTTTCAGGCGTTGATCTCTGCGCTGAACTGTCTGCCAATTTTCTATTTTGCGAAAAGGCTGTTTGGATTGCGAGCGGGATTGTGGTCCGGATGGGTCTGGGCATTCTTTCCTTACGCAATCTACTTTCCTGTGGAGCGAATCTGGGGCATGTGGCTTTCGACGCTACTGCTGAGCGTTCTTTTTTTGATCGCGCTCGATATGGAGAAATCGCCGAGCCTGTGGCTTTGGAGCGGGTTCGGACTGCTCTGGGGCTTTACAGCTCTGACGGAACCGGTGGTGATGACGGCGTGGCCTTTCGTTGTCGGCTTCAGCGCGTGGTGTTTGTACAGGAGGCGTTTGCGCTGGGTGGGACCGGTCGCCGTGAGCGTGCTGGGATTGTTGCTGATGGTGACGCCGTGGTTCGTTCGAAACTACGAAATTTTCGGACATTTCATTCCTTTCCGGGACACGATGGGGCTGGAGATTCATCTGGGAAATAGCGGCGACACGTTTCATTGGCGTCCAAGCTGGATCGGGCCGTGGCACAACGACGCGGAGTGGCGGGACTTCAAGCAAATGGGCGAGATCGCCTACATGCAGCGCGAGAAGCAGCGCGGGTTGGATTTCATCCGCACGCATCCGAAGTGGTTCGCGGTGGTTACGGTGCGACGGTTTGCTTATATGTGGACGGGGTTCTGGAGTTTTGACAAACGTTACCTCGCCGAGGAGCCGTTCGATCCACCGAATATTTTTCTCTGCACGGGGCTGACGATTTTGATGCTGATTGGATTGCGGAGACTTTGGCGGGCGGATTGGCCTCGGGCGGCTTACTTCGCGCTGGTGCTTTTCTTCTTTCCGTCGGTTTTCTATGTGACGCATGTAGAGGTGTATTACCGGCGGCAGATCGATCCGCTGATCGTGATTCTTGCGGTGCTTGCATTTGTGGCGCCAGTGAAAGCGCTGAGTGAGGGAGAGATTCGCTCTGAACATTAAACGTGTCGCGGCTCTCGTGCTGCTGAGCGCGCTCGCTCTCGGCATTCATGGCTACCATCCTTATGCCGAGGATTCCGAGATCTACCTGCCGGGAGTTTTGAAGATTCTGAATCCCAGCCTGTTTCCCGCGAATGCGGAATTTTTTGGCGAGCATGCGGGGCACACGCTTTATCCAAATCTGATTGCCGGTTCGGTGCGGATGACGCATTTGCCAGTGCCGTGGGCTGTGTTCCTGTGGCATATTTTTTCGTTGTTTTTGTTGCTGATGGCGACGTGGCAACTGGCTTCAGCGCTTTTCGAAAGTCCGAGGGCACGTTGGGCCGCGGTTTGTTTGATGGCGGCGTTGCTTACGCTGCCGGTCGCGGGCACTGCGCTTTACATCTTTGACCAGTATTTGAACCCGCGCAATCTGGCGGCTTTTGCGGCGATGTTCGCCGTTGCCGAAACTCTGCGGCGACAGTACGCCGTGGCCGCACTGTGGCTGGTGTTTGCCGCACTTGTGCATCCGTTGATGTCGAGCTTTGCCATTCTTTTCTGCGGGTGGGTGTTTCTGCTGCCGCGTTACCGCCCGCGAGTTGCAGGTTTTGCTGTGCTGCTTCCGTTTAAAATTCTTGATGCTGCTCCGCCGGCGTACCACGAGGTAGCGCTTCGGCAGCCGTATTTTTTCGTGACGCGGTGGGAGTGGTATGAATGGCTCGGGCTGATTGGTCCCGTGGTGCTGTTCTGGTGGTTTGCACGAGTGGCCCGCCGGCGCGGAATGAAGAATATTGAGCTGGTTTCTCGCGCAATGGTCCCGTTCATTGTGGTGGCTGTAATCGCTGCGGTCGTTCTGGCAGTGAGTCCTCGCTTCGAAGCTGTTGCGCGCTTTGAGCCTTTGCGGTGCCTGGCGCTCGCCTACATGGTATTGATCGTGATTGGCGGCGGATTTCTGGGTCAGGACTTGCTTCAGGGGCGCATCTGGCGATGGCTGGTTTTATTTATACCGGTCGGTGCTGGAATGTTCTGGGCGCAGCGGCAGATTTTCCCTGCAACGTCGCATATCGAATGGCCGTGGGCGCAACCGCGCAATTCATGGGCACAAGCTTTTGTGTGGGTTCGGGAAAAAACTCCGCGGGATGCCTTGTTTGCGCTGAATCCTTACCATATGGAGCTGCCGGGCGAAGATGAAACGGGGTTCCGAGCTCGGGCCCAGCGCAGCAGGCTCGCCGACGCTATCAAGGATAAGGGAGCCGCTTCGGCGTTCCCTCCGCTCGCAACCAAATGGCTCGAACAGTTCGAGGATCAGAAAAACTGGAAGCAATTTAAGAAGCAGGATTTCGAGCGGCTGCGTCAGAAATACGGAGCGAACTGGGTGGTAGTCGAGCAACCGGGAGTCGCCGGACTGGATTGTCCGTATGAGAATTCTGCGGTCAAAGTATGCCGGGTAGAATGAAAAACCGGAAGTAGATCTAGCCGCCTATGCGCGCCGCGACGCCGCTTTCGTAATAAACAGTGGGAGTCGCATCGAGAGTCTTGCCTTTCGTGTCGAAGATTGGGGTATGAATTACGCCGGCGCGCTGCAACGCGAATTGCATCGTGGTTTTCAACACTCCCAAGCCATATTGGACGCTGCGGCGGAAGTTGATGGAGGAAGCTTCTTCGAAATATTTCGTCGGGCAAGAGACTTCGCCAATGTCGAAGCCGAAATAGACACACTGGGCGAGCATCTGGTTGTCGAAGACGAAGTCGTCGCTGTTTTCGCCGAGCGGCAAGCGCGTCAGGACTTCGCGGCTGAAGGCGCGGTATCCGGTGTGATATTCGGAGAGCTTGATGCGCAGGAACATGTTTTCGAAAGCGGTCAGGAGCCGGTTGGCGATGTACTTGTAAATCGGCATGCCACCGCGAAGGGCGGTGCCGCCGATGATGCGGGAACCTAGAACGACGTCATAAATCTCGTAGGCGACCATGCTGGCCATGGCCGTTACGAGCAAGGGTGTGTACTGGTAGTCGGGATGGACCATGATGACGACGTCGGCGCCAGCCGCGAGAGCTTCACGGTAGCAGGTCTGCTGGTTGCGTCCGTAGCCGTAATTGCGGTCGTGGACAAAGTACTGAAGTCCGAGCCTGTGGGCGATCTCGACGGTGCGGTCGGAGCTGTGATCGTCGACGAGAATGCAGACGTCGACCAGGTCGGGGAGCTCCCGAACGGTGGCTTCGAGCGTTTTTTCCGCGTTGTAGGCGGGCAATACCACGGCAATGCGTTTGCCGTTAATCATGCAGTGAAATCCTCGATTGGGTCTTTCCTTTATGATACCCGAAATGGCTGGAAAAGCCCGAAATTTGAGGTAACTGTCGTACCTGGGATATCGGATGGCTGGCAATTCTGTAAACTAGGGATCAGCTAACAAAAAAAGCTTTGACGGAGTGGAACCGATGACGGTCGGCGTCCATTGCGAATTTTCGGTGATGGGTAGTGACGTTTGAACATGCCTCGCACTTTATTCGACAAGATTTGGGACGCACATGTGGTGGCTGCGCCGCCGGAGCGGTCGGCGCTGCTCTATATCGATCTGCATCTTGTGCACGAAGTGACTTCTCCGCAGGCTTTTGATGGATTGCGAGCCAACGGGCGGCGGCTTCGCCAGCCCCTGCGAACCGTGGCGACGGTGGATCACAACATTCCGACCACACCGCGAGGCTTGCCGATTACGGACCCGATCGCTGCCAAGCAAATTGAAGCGCTGCAGAAAAATTGCCGCGAGTTTGGCGTTCCATTTTTCGATATGGATTCGGCGGAGCAGGGCATTGTGCACGTGATTGGTCCGGAGTTGGGAATCACGCTGCCGGGAATGACGATCGTTTGCGGGGATAGCCATACGTCGACGCATGGGGCTTTCGGATCGCTTGCGTTCGGGATTGGAACGTCAGAGGTGGAGCACGTTCTGGCGACGCAGTGCCTTCCGCAAAACAAAGCCAAGTCGATGAAGATCGAGGTGCGGGGAAAACTACCGGAAGGCGTAACCGCGAAGGATCTGGCGCTTGGAATCATTGGGCGGATGGGGACCGATGGCGCCACAGGACATGTGATCGAATACGCTGGCGATGCGGTGCGGGCGTTGTCAATGGAAGGGCGGATGACGCTTTGCAACATGAGCATCGAGGCTGGCGCGCGCGCGGGGTTGATCGCGCCGGATGACACGACTTTCGCATACATCAAGGGACGGCGGTTCGCTCCGAAAGGCAAGGAATGGGAGTCATCTGTCGCTTACTGGCGGACACTCGCGAGCGATGCTGGGGCGAAGTATGACCGCGTTATTGAAATTGATGCTGCTTCGCTGGCGCCGTTTGTGACTTGGGGGACGAATCCGGGAATGGTGGTCGCGGTGAACGCGCGCGTGCCGGAGATTGCGAGCTTCGGAGCGGAATCGGACCGACGGGCAGCCGAGCAGGCGCTGGCTTACATGGACCTGAAGCCGGGGATGCCGATTGAACAGATTGCTGTCGATCGCGTATTTATCGGGTCGTGCACGAATTCGCGGATTGAGGATTTACGGGCGGCGGCGCGGGTGGCGAAGGGGCGGCGGGTGAATCCGAAGGTGCGGGCGATGGTTGTGCCGGGATCGCAGACCATTAAACGCGCGGCCGAGCAGGAAGGGCTGGATCGCATTTTTGTCGACGCCGGTTTTGAATGGCGTGAATCAGGATGCTCGATGTGTCTGGGAATGAATCCGGACATTTTGCAGCCCGGCGAGCGGTGCGCGTCGACCAGCAACCGCAACTTTGAAGGACGGCAGGGCCGCGGCGGACGGACGCACCTGGTCAGTCCGATGATGGCGGCGGCGGCAGCGATTGAGGGACATTTTACGGATATAAGGAAGTGGAGATTTCAGTAGCATCCTGTGGTGACGGGGCTTCGCCCCGTCATAGCGGGGGCGAAGCCCCGCTATCACAAAGCAGAGCAGATTTCATGCAACCATTTCGAAAACATACTGGGCTCGTCGCTCCGCTTGATCGGGTGAATGTTGATACCGATCAGATTATTCCGAAACAGTTTTTGAAGCGCATCGAGCGAACTGGATTCGGGCAATTTCTGTTTAACGACTGGCGCTTTACCGGGCAGGGTCAGAAGATCAGTGACTTCGTGCTGCATGATCCGCGGTATCGGGGTGCGACGATACTGGTGGCGGGCAAAAATTTTGGGTGCGGATCTTCGCGCGAACATGCCGTCTGGGCGCTGGCCGATTTCGGATTTCGAGTTGTGATTGCGTCGTCTTTTGCCGACATCTTCGCCAATAACAGCCTGAAGAATGGACTGCTCACCGTGCGGCTTACGGAACAGCAGGTAGCCGAACTGATGCGAAACGCGCAGCAGATTGAGGGGTACCAAGCGACCGTCGATCTTGAAACTTTGCGAATCGAAGATGGGCGTGGCTTTGCTGCCAGCTTCTCGGTCGACGAATTTTCACGGCACTGCCTGCTCAATGGACTGGACGATATCGGACTTACGATGCAGCATGAATCCGAGATCGCGGCCTACGAACGGAACCATCCGACCCGCTCGGAAATGAAAGAAATCGGGGTTCCCGATCCCACCTAGTTATCCTCGTTGTACACTTTTGAGTTTCACCCTTGCAGGTCCTGGATAGGAATTCATGTCGAGTGCTTACGTGAACAAATTCTTCGTCTCTTTCGTTTCTCTGTCTTCTTGTCGCAATTGCGAGTGCACAGGCTCCGGCGCCAGCCAAGCAACTTACTATCGAAGCTATTTTCAGCAGCGCGGGTATCACGGGGCGCTCACCGGAAACGATCAAGTGGAGTCCGGACGGCACGAAGCTATCGTTCGTGCAGCGGGATGACTCCGGAGAGCACGGTGAACTTTATTACGTTGACACCGCGACAGGCGAGAAGAAGGTGCTGGTCAGCGAAGTGAAGCTATCGCAACTGGCGCCTCCGACATCCAAATCAAGGACGAACGGGAAAAGGAACGGGTGACGCGCTACCACGTTGCGGCATATTCATGGTCGCCCGACTCGAAGCACTTGCTGTTCGATGCGCAGGGGCAGCTCTGGTATTTCAGCCTCGACACGGGGACGGGCGTGCAACTCACGTCGTCTCCCGACCCAAGCGAGGACCCCAAGTTTTCTCCGGATGGCAAGCGCCTGGCCTATGTGCGCAAACATAATCTGTATGTACATCCGGTCTCGGGAGAAGAGGGCGAGCGCCCGCTGTTTCAACGAGGAAAAAGAGAAGAGTAAGGATAAGGATCGGGATAGGGACAAGAGCAAAGAAGACGACATCCTGAATGGAGAAGTCGACTGGCTGTACGCGGAAGAACTGGCGGTGCGCAGCAACTTCTTCTGGTCGCCCGAGGGGCACGAGATTCTGTTTCTTCAGATGGACGAGAGCCGCGTGCCTACCTATCCGATTACCGATTGGCTTCCGGTTCATCCGCATGTGGAGCAGGAAAAATATCCGCAGCCGGGCGATCCAAACCCCGTAGTGCGCCTGGGTGTCGCGGGGAGCGATGGCGGGGGCAAGGTAAAGTGGATCAAGCTGACCGATGACGATGACACGTATGTTCCGCGGTTTGGCTGGATCCGCGAAGAATGGGCATGGGCTGAAGTCCTTAACCGGAAGCAGGACACGCTTGATCTTTACTTCATCAACACGAAATCGGGCAAAGTGCGGAAGGTGTTGACCGAGTCGGAGCCGGACGCGTGGGTGAATGTGAATGACGATTTTCGCATTTTGAAATCGGGCACTCGCTTCCTATGGACAAGCTGGCGAGATGGCCACACGCATATCTATCTTTACAGCTTCAATTCAGGAGATCCGCTGGCGGCCGACGCCAAGCTTGAGAAACAGCTCGAGAGTGGGGAGTATGAGGTACTCGCCATCAACGGCGCGGACGAGGATTCGGGAACGGTATATTTCACCGCGAACAAAGATGATCCGCGGGAGGAGAAGCTATTTTCGGTGAAGCTTGATGGCTCGGGTCTCCGCGCCATTTCGGCTGAGCCGGGAAACAACACGGCCACCTTCGACCAGAGCGGCAAGCATTACCTGGAAACGCATTCCAGTACGCTTGCCCCGCCACGGATTTCGATCTGCGCCGCAGGCGGAACATGCAACAAGATATGGGAAGCGCGGAGCGTTGCCGATTACAACTTCATCGCGCCGAAGCAAATTGAGTTCAAGGCAGATGATGGCACGACTCTTTATGGCTACCTGATCCTGCCGTCCAACGCCGGTTCAAGCGTGAAGATTCCGCTGATTACTTACATTTATGGCGGGCCAGCTGGCCAAACCGTACAGAATGCGTGGGGAGGGACGAACGGACTTTTTCACCAGATGCTCGCGAAGGAAGGGTTTGCGATTTTTTCAGTGGACAATCGCGGAACGCCGAATCGAGGAAGGAAATTCTCGGCGGCGATTCGCGGACAATTCGGGGCAGTCGAATTGAAAGACCAGATAACGGCGCTCGATCAGCTTTATGAGCAGTACCCGCAGCTGGATCGCGCACGAACCGCGATCTGGGGATGGTCGAACGGCGGCTCGATGACGCTTTATTCATTGACGCATTCTGATCGGTTCAAGGCGGGCATCGCGGTGGCTCCGATTACCAACCAACGCGATTACGACTCCACTTATACGGAGCGCTACATGGGGCTGGTAAAAGACAACCCGCATGGATATGACGACACGACGTTCAGCGCAGCCGGGAAGTTGCACGGTTCATTGCTGCTGGTTCACGGCACGAGCGATGACAACGTGCACTTCCAGAACTCGATTCAGATGGTGGATGCTCTGATTAAGTCGGGAAAACAGTTCCGATTCATGGCGTACCCGAACAAGACGCATGGAATTTCGGGACCGGAAACGCGGTCGCAGTTGTTTCATATGATGGAAGATTTCTGGAATAAGGAGCTTAAGTAGCTGTCAGCCTTCAGCCGTCAGCCGTCAGGTAAAACCTGCAGACGCGGCGGAGAATTCGGCTTTCGATGGAACGCTGTCCATGTTCGTTTCGAACTGATGGCGGAATGGCTGATGGCTAAAAACTGGTTTTTTTATGCATCGGACTACTCTTGGCGATTTCGAGCTTACGGTTGTTTCTGACGGCACTTATTTCCTGGATGGGGGTGCGTTTTTTGGAGTCGTTCCGAAGCCCATGTGGTCGAAGAAGGCCACGCCTGACGACCAGAACCGGCTTGATGCCGGGCTGAATTCACTTTTGATTCGCACTGGAGATAAGAACGTTCTGGTTGAGACCGGGATTGGCAACAAGCTTTCCGAAAAGCTGGTGCAGATTTACAAACAGCCTGCGAAGTTGCTCGACAACCTGCACGCCGTGGGCGTCGCTCCGGAAGACATCGACGTCGTGATTAACACGCATCTGCATTTCGACCATTGCGGGTGGAACACAATGCGACGCGGCGAGCAGATCGTGCCGACCTTTCCCAAAGCCAAATATTACGCGCAAAAGAAAGAGTGGGAGCACGGGCGTCTGCAACTCGAGCGCGATGCCATTAGCTACATGAGTCCGAACTACGATCCGTTGATTGAGAGCGGGCAGATGGAATTGATTGAAGGCGATCGCGAAATTGTGCCCGGTATATCGGTGAAAATCTTCCCCGGGCACACGGCGCACATGCAAGCTGTGATGGTGGAGAGTAACGGCAAGAAGGCTTGCTATATCTCCGATCTGATTCCCACCAGCATGCACCTGGACCTGACATGGGTGATGGCGTTTGATCTGTTTCCCCTGACCACGATTGAGAGCCGCAAGAAGTATTATGCGGAGGCGATTCCTGAGCGATGGCTGACGGTGTTCACGCACGACGACAAAACGCCGTGGGGGTATATCGAAAAGGGAGAACGGGGAAGGTTGAGATTAGAACCACCGAAGTGAGTATCGAATCTAGGTGGTAGGACTCGCGAGTCTTTGCTCGAAAAATTCCTCGACGCTCGCCAGAATTTGCGTGCCGCTCTTCGCGTCGTAAATTGCTTTTCGCAACGTTGCTCCGCCTGGAACGCCGTGAGTGAACCAGGAGGCGAACTGTTTCATCTTTCCTTCGGCTCCCTGGACTTCTTCTTCCAGCAGCATTCGAAAATAGATGCGAATCATCTGGTAGCGATCGGACTCGGTGGGTTCGTCATAGAGCTTCACTGTCGAGCTTCGCTCGACTTGGACGGGCGGGACGCCAGTCCCCACATGGGCGGCCGTCCCTACGTGTGCGTACTGCTCGATCTGCCGGAAGATCCACGGATTCGCGGGAGCCATGCGGCCGATCATGACTGCATCGCAACCCGTTTGCGCGACCATGGCGCATGCGTCTTCGGGAGAGCGGATATCCCCATTGCCGATGACGGGAATTTTTACCGCCTGCTTGACCGACGCGATCCATTCCCAGCGCGCCGTGCCGCTATAACCCTGCTCGCGCGTGCGCGCGTGGAGAGCGACTGCGCCCAAACCGCAATCCTCGGCTAAGCGGGCGAGGTCGACGCAAACGATTTCTTCGTCGCTCCAACCGGCGCGGAACTTCACGGTGAATGGAATCTTCACGGCGGCGCGCACTGATTCGAAAATTTTGCGGATCAGAGGGAGGTCGCGGAGCAATCCCGAGCCGCCGTTGCAGCGCACGACTTTCTTGGCGGGGCAGCCGAGGTTCAAGTCCACTAAATCAAAGCCGAGGTCTTCGACGAGGCGCGCCGCATCCGCCAGAATGTCGGGGCTGCTGCCAAACAGTTGTGCCGAGATCGGATGCTCGTCTTCATAGAAATGGAGGTAGCGGCCGCGCACCTTGTTGCTTCGCAGGACGCCGTCGGCCGAGGTGAACTCGGTCATGATGAGGCCGCATCCGCCGAGATTCTTGATGAAGCGGCGAAAGACTGTGTCGGTGACGCCCGCCATGGGAGCAAGGACGGTAGCGGGACGGATTTCGACTCCGCCGATGCGGAGGGACTCGGGAAATGCGCGCACTCGTTCCGTGACGCGAACAATGCGATCGGCAGTCGCATCGCGCCCATCCGCGCCGGGTTCCGACTTGTACCAGTACTTCTGCACATCTGTATTTTACGTCCTTTCGAGCCCCTGTCGAGATGTGCGACAATCCGCGTTGTTCACCGCCTATGAATAAAATTCGCGAGATTCTGCTCACCGAATACATCGGGGCGATCCTGGTGGCACTTCTGGTGTCCGACGCCATCATTGCTCTCGTCACTTTGCTGGTTGGCCAGATCTATTGGCACGTGTCTTTTGGTGGCCGTTATCACGAGTCCTTAGGACATTCCATCCTCACGACGCTTGTGAAAATGCTGCTGTACTTGGCATCGGCGTACATGCTCGCGCGATGGCTCTATGGGGTGAAATCCCCGGTAATCCCGGAGGGTTCAGAATCGCCCCAAACCGGACAACAAGCGGGATAACTGAGACTGACATGACCCTTGCCATCAAGCCAATTGCTATCAGGTTCGCCGGCCCGGCACTTGCTGCATGGCTGCTGCATTGGGGTGTATGGATTATTCTTTTTGCGATCGAGCAGCCAGTGATGGTATTGCTGACGCAAACTGTGGGTTGGGTTGTCGACCACTTTCCCGTTTACCTTGCACCAGTTGAAAAAACAGGTTCGTCAATTCAACTATTTGCGCAGAGCATGGCCGAAGGTGTCGTGCTGATCCTCCTTGGCCTTTTTGTCGGTTTGTGGGTTACCCGCAGAAACAAGAAAGCCCCTCAGTGGGCCTAGCCTGGGCCGCCAAAAATGAAGCCTCCCGCAAGGGGAGGCTTTCAAGAATGCATGTTTCCGCGCGAGACTACTTCTTCGCCGTCTCCGCTTTGGCCGCTTCGGCCTTGCCGGCATCGCTTTTCGCGTATTTGCGGCGGAAGCGTTCGACGCGTCCGGCGGTGTCCATCAGCTTTTGCTTGCCGGTGAAGAAGGGATGGCAGGCCGCGCAGATTTCAACGCTGATGTCGCCCTTGTGGGCTGAGCGGGTCACAAACGCGTTGCCGCAGGCGCAGTGAACCCTGATTTCCTGATAGTTGGGATGGATTGCTGGTTTCATGGTCTTGTCCTAATGGCCTCAATTCAATCGTTAGATTCTACAAGAGTTAGAAAGGATTCAGCAAGGGAGGGTCAGGGCCATCGGCTTGTCGGCTTTCGGCCATCCTATCGGCTTTCAGGATTTCCGCTTTCGGCTTTCGGCTTTCGGATCTTCGGTCGCATCGGCTTTCCGTTATTGTGGACAGGGACGAAAGCTACCAAACCTATCAAATCTTTCTGCAGAAAAAAACAACGGCAGGGCCGACCCCCTGCCGTTCGTGATCCTAAAAATCTGGCCCTTATTTTCCTTTATTGACTACCTTCTTGAGTTCGTTACCGGGAGTAAATTTCGCGACTCTGCGGGCAGCAATTTTGATTGTGGCACCCGTCTGCGGGTTGCGGCCATTGCGGGCCTTTCGTTGCGAGACGGAAAACGTGCCGAATCCAATTAATGCGACCCGGTCTCCTTTGCGAAGGGAGGAGGTTATGCTATCGACAGTGGTGTCGATCGCGGTCGTCGCCTGCGCCTTGGAAATACTGCAAGCTCCGGCGATCCGGTCAACCAGATCAGCTTTGTTCATGCTTTCTCCTGATACCAGTCTGTCCAGTCCCCGCGCATTTGCCGGGAGGAGGCTCAAATGGCGCGAGCACCGGCGATGGCCATTCTCCTCTCTAAACGTGGAATGTCAATGGGAAACACGTGCCAGTTGCCGATCGAGGTTCGAGGAAAGCAGCCCGCTATGCCACCAACGTCGTTTTCCCGACGGACATCGGTGCGCCTTCGGCTCTCATTTTCGGTCGTTCGCTTTTCCCCGCTTCTCCACAATCCATGCCTGCTCTCCACAGGAAGTACACAGGCAGAGGTCGCTTTGGAGTTGCGGTCGAAGGCTACGGCGGTGCACAGTCTAAGTAGACAATTATGAAATCAGTTGCTGAAGTTTGTCCTTTGTGCGCGGGCTCAGGATGGAAGACGGTTTCCGGATCGGCGGAACGCGGCGTCACTCGCTGCGATTGCCAGATGCGTGCGCGCGCCGGCTCTCTCATCGCGGCGGCTCGCATTCCCAAACGCTACGAACATTGCGAGTTATCGAATTTCACCACCGATTTCCCAGGGGCAGATCGCTCAGTGTCACTCGCGCACATTACTGCCGCGCGGTTTGTTCAGGAGTTTGACCCGCGGGAAGGCAAGGGTTTGCTGCTGGTAGGAGGGATTGGTACGGGCAAGACGCATCTGGCGGTGGGGATCTTGAAAGAGCTGATCACTACTCGCGGCGCGGCTTGTCTCTTCTGCGACTATCGCGAACTGCTGAAACAGATTCAGAATTCCTATAACGATTCGGTACAGGCGACGGAACTCCAGGTACTGCGGCCCGTGTTTGAAGCGGAAGTGCTGGCGCTTGATGAACTAGGTGCGGTGAAGCCGAGCGAGTGGGTGTGGGATACCGTGAGCCTTATTCTGAACACTCGCTATAACGAGCGACGCACAACGATTATCACTACGAACTTTCCGGACGAGGCGGCGGCGGCTACGAGTTCGGAATTTTCTCCACGGACGGCGGCTTTTGCGGCTACCCGCCGGGAAACTTTGGGCGACCGGATCGGGGAGCGCATGCGGTCGCGGCTGCGTGAAATGTGCCGCATCGTGAAGATGGAAGGGCCGGATTTTCGGCAGAAGTTCAAGAGCGCGAGCTTTGGGTAGAGCAAGTCAGAAGTCAGAAGTCAGATTGCAGAAGTGAAGCCAACGCTTCTTGCTTTTGTCTATGATCTTCGCCGTCTTCCTTGTTCGAGGTCGTTATATCTGCATAAACTCAACGGTAGTCGAATTTACTTCTGCAATCTGACTTCTAACTTCTGACTTTCCTGTTCTCCTTCTACAATCGGCTTGTGCTGATGGAGCGCATAGAGTTTTTGCCGGAGCGGGATGCGGAAGTCTTCGCTGCGGCTCCCGCTGCGCCTGCCGTGTTTCTGCTTCGCGGTTCCGATCCGGCCAGCGAACCTTATGTGACCAAGACGGCCAACCTCCGACGGCGACTGGAGCGTATGCTCTCGCCTCCGGAAGAGCGGTCCAGGCGCCTGAACCTTCGCGATCGTGTCCGCTACATTGAATACTCGCTCACCGGTTCTGATTTTGAATCTGGATTTCTTCTCTATCAACTTCTCCGCACCGCCTTTCCCAAAACTTATGAGAAGCGGCTGCGGTTGCGTTTTGCGCCGCTGGTGAAATTGCATCTCGAAAACGAATACCCGCGGGCTTCGGTTACGACGCGTCTTGGGCGGCTAGGCGGCAAGAATATTTACTACGGTCCCTTCCCTTCCCGCATAGCTGCCGAGAAATTCATGAACGACGCGCTCGATTTCTTCAAAATGCGCCGGTGCGTAGACGATCTGCATCCCGATCCCAAATTTCCGGGCTGCGTTTATTCAGAGATGAAGATGTGCCTCGCGCCGTGTTTTAAGGGCTGCACCGACGACGAGTATCGAGCTGAGGTTGTGCGCGTCGAAGACTTTTTCGACACGCGCGGGGAATCGCTGAAGCGGCAAATTTCTGCTGAACGCGATCGCTCATCGGAATCACTGGCGTTCGAAGAGGCCGCCGCCCTGCATACACGGCTTGAAAAATTGGCGCCCGTTCTGCAACAGATGCCGGAAGCGGTGCAGCGCCTCGATCAGATGCATGCGCTGATCGTGCAACAATCGGCGGCGAGCGGAGAGCGTCACCCTCTTTCGGATGGATCACGGGGCGATTGCAGGGCCGCTGATTTTCCCCATCTCCGAAAAAGAACATACCAAAACGCAATCGATGGAAGCCCGCATCCAATCGGCGCTGGCCGAGTTTCATTGCGGGCAACCTTCGAACGCGACGGAACGCATGGAGCATCTGGCGATTCTGAGGCGCTGGTGTTATCGCGGAAGCCGCAAGGGAGAAATTTTCTTTGCTGACAGCAAGGGCGAATTGCCGATGCGGCGCGTTGTTCGGGGGATTGGACGCGTCTATAAAGGGGAGACGCCGGAACTGGTTCAGGCGGTTACGACGGGTGCTTCCCCGGAACCGCAATAGAATAGTCGGCAAGACGGGGCAAAGCCCCGTCACCACAAAAACAATTTTCGCAGGACGGCGAAAAACGAGGGCGTACGGAGACCAACCAGTGAGGAACCATGGCAAAGAAGAAAAGAGCACGGCAAGTAGAAATACAAAAAGGAAGATCAACAAGAAACGCCCTGCGGCGAAGTCCTCATCGGCTGATCAATCAGCGGCAATGGTGGACAAATCTGTTCGCGAACATCTCCTCAAGTTGCTGAAGGGCGGAGAAGCGCACGCCGATTTTGATGCCGCGATGGGCGATTGGCCTGTGCAGCTTGCGGCTGTGAAGGTTGCCAACTTTCCCCACACGGCATGGATGCTGCTCGAGCACATTCGCATTGCGCAATGGGACATTCTGGAATTCAGCCGCAATCCGAAGCACAAGTCTCCGCCGTGGCCTGAGGGGTATTGGCCAAAGTCGGGGGCGCATGCGGATGAAAAGGCGTGGAAAGCTTCCATGGCTGAGGTGAAGAAGGATTTGGGCTCTTTCCAGCGACTCGTTGCCAATTCGAAAACGAATCTCTACGCGAAAATTCCATGGGGAGATGGACAGACAATTCTCCGGGAGGCGCTGCTCGTGGCGGACCATAATTCCTACCACATTGGGCAGTTGGTTATGCTGCGGAAAGCTTTAGGCATCTGAACGCCACTCAAGCGCTCTTCTGATGGGAGCGATTTTGATTTGACTGATTCGCGGCCTGATTTGCCAAATCGCTGGCACGCTTGCGGAATACGACGCGCAACCGCTCTCTCCAATGCTCGTCGATGCCAAGCAATTCCCATTCAATCTCGGGTGAGAGGTATCGCAGAATTGTGTCGGTGGATGGATGGACGCGCAGCGCTGGCGCAACCAGCAAGAGCAGCGGCTTCTGGCCAGATAACTCCCGGCCGGGAAAATATCCAAACTTCAAAAACTCGCTGCGGCTCTGGTGCCAGGCCACGCGCGACCAATAATCCAGAGCTTGTAGAGGCAGGTGGATATCCTCGTCGGCTTTGAGTTCGATTACCGTGAGGCGGCCCTCGCGGGTCGACGCCAAGATGTCGATCATCGCGCGGTCGGCTGCCGAAAACGCCGGAACCTGGCGATAGAGACAGCCGGACTGCAGGCGGCCGTCGAGAGCCTCGATGTTTGCTCCTACGAGCGTTTCCAGCCAGCGTTCGGGATGCATGCGCCATAACGGATGGTTTTTCGATCCATCTTTATGGCGCACGGCTGCGGCGAGCCGCACCAGATCGGCGAACTGCGCTTCGTTGCGCGGATCAAGAACGCGCTCTTCTGGTCCCAATCCGAAAACAATTTCCTCGCCGGCTTCGAAGTTTCGCGGGTCATGGGCCACGCGCGCTTGCGCGAATTCGAGTCCGAACCGGCGAAAGGAAACTGCGGCCGGAGAGAGCGCGACGACCTCGGTATCGGGCAAGATGTTTCGGATGTGAGCAATCGAGAACGCGAACCGTTCGCGCGCCTGACCGTCATCTATGGCGCGAACTAACCTTGTGGCGAGATTTCCGCGGTCGGCGATCTCCATGCGAACGAGCGCGTCTTCCCGCTGATCAAACTCGTTCAAATGCCACTTTGCGCATGCCGGATTCAGGTGAGCTACCCGCTGCGCGGTCAGAGTTGCAGTGCCTTTTGGCAAAACGAGCACGAGACCCTCGACCACGCGACGATCTTGCTGAGCCATGCGGCATCTTTCGAGCCACAGAATGCCGCAGGTCAGGGCGCCATCGATGGTGGCCTGCGTCTCCTGATCGTTCACTCCTGCGATCGCCAGAGCGCGCTGGCCTTGGCGCATCCATCCGCGGAGGTAGGCGGGACCGAATGAGCCCTCGAGATTCATCCCGGTTGTCAGGTGGACAACTGTCCAGCCGGGAAAATTTTTCTCGAGTGCCCGGCGCAATTTCGGTTCATAAGTGAGGCGTGCGGCCCGACGGGCCGTGGGCGTCCGCTGGTCGCGGTCGCGACAGATGTCCAGGCGCGTCGGACGGCTTTGCCCCATGCGCTGGACCTGGAGGCGCAGGGTCGTGCCCTTCAAGTCGGCATCCAGCACGCGCCGAACGATATTACGTTCGCTCGACCAGAGGTGCATCAGGCATTTTTCGTACTCGCCGGAAATTGAGTACTTCGCGTCGGCCAGATCGAAGACGATCGCGCCGTCCTCGACGACGACGGCTGCTCGTGAGCCGTCGAGGAACTCCGTGAGGATATTGGCGAGCGAGTCGGGAGTCATGACCACAATTGTTCGCCGGTCACACCAGTTCAGCAGTGACGACTGCACGTTGCAGCTGTGTTGAATTCAAAGCGTATTCACCGCTTCGGGTGCGCCTGCTGCTCGTGGGATAATGTTCTTACCGAGTCGTTTTTCGCATCAAGGCATCCAAATATGGTGACCAGCAAACAATCGCATTTCTTCTTTGAGCACTACGGCCTTCAAAATCAAGACCTTGAGCATTACCTCGCAGCCGCGCTTTCGGCCGGTGGCGACTATGCCGACCTCTATTTCGAGTACCTGACTTCGACCTCATTGATGGTTGACGAATCGATGGTGAAGTCGGCGTCGCAGGGAATTTCCGCCGGATGTGGAGTTCGAGTCGTTTCCGGAGAACGCACCGGCTATGCCTACACCGATGACCTTTCTCCCGAACGCATTCTGCATGCGGCTCGGACGGCTGCGTTGATTGCGAGCGCGCCCGCCAAAACGACTGTCACGGGATTCCAGCAGAAGCCAGCGCGCAGTCTGTATCCGGTCGCGTTGCCTTCGGTGGACGCCGAGATCAAAGCCAAGGTTGACCTGCTAATGCGCGGGGATCACACTGCGCGATCCTTCGATCCTCGCATCAAGGAAGTTCGCGCGAACTATTCCGACGAACTCCGCAACATTCTTGTGGTCGGGTCCGACGGAACCTTCGCGGAAGACTCGCAGCCGCTGGCGCGCATGAATGTTTCTTGCATTGCCAAGACGGAAACCGGCTCCGGCCGCGGAACATCCGGTGGGGGAGGCCGTGTTGCGCTGGACTTCTTCTTCGGAGAGAAGACTCCTGAATTTTTTGCTAAGGAAGCGGCGCGGCAGGCGATTCTTCAGCTTGATGCCCGCGAAGCTCCGGCGGGAGATATGGAAGTCGTGCTCGGACCGGGGTGGCCCGGCGTTTTACTGCACGAGGCGGTGGGCCATGGTTTGGAAGCGGACTTCAACCGTAAGAAGACCTCTGCGTTCGCGGGGCTGATCGGCAAGCGCGTCGCAAGCGAAAAGTGCACCGTGGTCGATAACGGCACCATGCCGTGGCGCCGCGGTTCGCTGAATGTTGACGATGAAGGACAGCCGACGCAGGAGACGGTCCTGATCGAAAACGGAATTCTAAAGGGCTACCTAAGCGACAAGCTTTCTTCGAAGCTGATGGGACTGGCCGACACTGGCAACGGGCGGCGGGAAAGCTACGAGCACATTCCTATGCCGCGCATGACCAATACCTACATGCTGGCGGGACAGGACGACCCCGGAGACATTATTCGGTCGGTTAAGAGAGGCATCTACGCGGTGAATTTCGGCGGCGGGCAAGTCGATATCACGAATGGCAAGTTTGTGTTCTCAGCGTCGGAAGCGTACTTGATTGAGAATGGCGAAATCACGGCGCCGATTAAAGGCGCGACGCTGATCGGGAACGGCCCTGACGTTCTGACGCGAGTATCGATGGTCGGCAATGATCTGAAGCTCGATGAGGGCGTCGGCACCTGCGGCAAGGACGGACAAGCTGTACCGGTGGGAGTCGGTATTCCGACTATAAAGATTGATCGCATGACGGTCGGCGGGACTGCCAGGAAAGATCCGGGCGGATACATGCAGTAAGATCGATTGCAGAAGTTTAGATTGCCGGTTGCAGAAGTGACCCTCAGCCTGCCATTTGCATTTGCACAATTGAACTCCTGCAATCTGCAATCTGACCTCTGCAATATTTTCATAAAATGAAAACTACTCTAGAACCTAGCACGACCAAGCTCGAAGCAACCGACCTCGCCTCTCTCGCGCAGGACGTGGTTAAGCGCGCCATGAACTCTGGCGCATCGGCCGCCGAATGTGTCGCTCGAGAGGGCGATGAATTCTCGACCCTTGTGCGCCTCGGCCAGGTTGAAACTCTAAAGGAATCGGGTTCGCGAGCGATCGGCGTGCGCGTGTTTTTTGGACAGCGTGCCGCGTCGACTTACTCCAGCGACTTCTCTCCAGCCGGCATTGAGCGCATGCTCAAGTCCGCGCTTGAACTCGCCAAAATTACATCTGAAGATCCATTCGGCGGAATTCCGGAAGCCGCTAGCTTGGGCAAACTCTCCGGCTCGCTCGATCTCTATCATGAAGATGTTTATTCTCTTCCCGGATCTGAGCGCATCGAGTACGCACGGCGTGCGGAAAAGGCGGCGCTTGATACGGATCCGCGTCTGAAAAATTCGGATGGTGGGTCGTTCGACGCGGCCACCGGGCGCAAAGTGCTGGCGAACTCGCATGGATTCCTCGGGGAATACCGCCGGTCGTATTGCTCGGTCGCGGCGGTTCCCATTGCACAAGATGATCAGGGCCACATGCAGCGCGATTACTGGTTCTCGGTCGCGCGCAGCCTGGCAAAGCTGGAATCGGCGGAACAGGTGGGGAAAGAGGCGGCGAGACGTACTCTTCGGCGCCTCGGCGCGCGCAAGGTAAAGACGGCGCATGTTCCGGTCGTGCTCGATCCTCTGGTTGCGGCCTCCATGCTCGAACATATTTTCGAAGGCGTGAATGGCGACTCGGTATATCGCGGAGCTTCATTCCTGGCCGGCAAACTCGGCGAGGAAATCGCGGGCACGAATGTCAATGTGATCGACGATGGAACGATCGTTGGCGGCTTCGGAACTACGCCCTTTGATGGAGAAGGTGTTCCGACGCGTCGTACTGTCGTGATCGAAAACGGGGTTCTGAAGTCTTACCTTCTGAACACATACACAGCCAAGAAGCTTAATCTGGCAACGACTGGAAACGCCGCTCGCGGGCTTGCCGGGACTCCCGGCATTGCTCCCGGCAACTACTTTCTGCAGGCCGGCAAGAAAACTCCGCGGCAGATCATCGGCGAAATCAAAGATGGCCTCTACGTCACCGAGTTTCTTGGTCACGGTGCGAACCTCGTTACGGGTGACTATTCGCGAGGAGCGTCCGGGCTTTGGATCGTTAATGGGGAATTGGCTTATCCGGTCGAAGAAATTACGGTAGCCGGAAACTTGAAAGAGATGTTCAAGAATATCTCTGAGATCGGAAGCGACCTCGAGTTCCGCGGCAGCGTGGCGTCACCGACGATCCGCATTGATGGCCTCACCGTGGGCGGCGAATAGGGTCCTAAACATCCTCACCACAGAGGCACAGAGACACCGAGAAAGGGCATTCGATTTCCTCTGTGTCTCTGTGTCCCCGTGGGAAAAAGTTCTTCCGACGGCATCCACTCCTCTAAACTATCTTCCATGAAATTCGCGAAGATCATCTTCTGGGCTGCCAGCATTTGGGGAATGCTGGTCCTGACGCCGCTGTATTTCATGTTCAACATCATCGGGACCCAGGATCCGCCGCCGATTACGCATCCCGCTTTTTATTACGGGTTCATCGGAGCAGCCCTGGCATGGCAGGTCGCATTCATGATTATCGCGACGGACCCAGTGCGGTTTCGCCCGATCATCATTGCCGCGATTCTTGAAAAATTCTCCTATGCGCTGGCGCTGACGACGCTCTATATGCAAAACCGCCTGCATCGCAGCGACCTGGTATTTGCCGGGGCTGACCTCGTATTCGGGATTCTGTTTGTGGTGGCGTTCCTGAGAACGCGTACGCGTCGAGCGGGGTAGCAGAGGGACCTAGAATTCAGGGAAGATCCACTTCCAGGGCAAAAACGTCTGAATTCGTGCGAATGATCGAAGCCACGGGAGAGTTGTCGGGGGTGAGGCCAGTCAAGGTGAAGCTGAGGACGTCGGCGCGCAGTATTTCTCGGGAGCTTGTAACTTGCTCGATCTTTCGATCGCTGATGCGGACACGAAAAATCGGTTGGTCGGGCGCCCAATTGTGCTGGTAGAAAACATACTTTGAATCCGTCGACCAGCGGATCCCCCATCCAAACGGCAGGCCGTCCGCCAGTTCCGACCATTTCTGAGTTGCGACGTCGAAGAGCTTCAATTTTTTGGTCTTCCGGTCGGACGCGGCGACGTAGCGACCGTCCGGAGACCACTGCGGACACTCGAAATTTTCTCCCCCGGAGAGGGCGCGGATTTTTTTGGTGTCAACGTCAATTTGGAAAACATCGGAGCGCATGGCGCCAGTTGCCGTCGGGGTCCAGCGGGTGAAAAGGATCGCCTTGCCATCGGGAGACCAGCTTGGCTGACTTCCATCATTTTCGTTATCAGGCGCCAGGGGCTCAATGCTTCCGCCGTCAAAGGGAACCACGTACAAGCCGCCCACGCCTTCGTATGCAAAAGCGATCTTCTTGCCGTCGGGAGACCATGAAGAATAGAGCGCACGCCGCGGAGCCAAAGTGAGCTGGAGGGGAAGCGTGCCGTCGGCGCGAGAACGCCACAAAGCGCTATCGGCATCATTTCTGTAAGCGACCCACTGTCCGTCGCGGGAGAAGTTCAAAATACGCAATGGTCGACCGCCAAGGTACGGGATGAATTGCTTGCGTGCCGTGTCGTAGCGCATTAATTCGCGGCGGTCTTCATGATTGACCAAAAAAACTTTCTTCCCATCGAGGCTCACGTTAGGTTCGCTGAGATGGATAGGGGTGCTGTAGAACTGCATGGGTGCTTTGCCACTTTTGCGGACTTCGCTGCCGGGAAGGGTCGGAACGACCCAGAGGCTGGTAGCACCTTCGCGGATGGACCGGAAGATAAAGTGTTTTCCATCGGGCGTCCAAACACCCGCACTCTCACCTTCGCCCCAACGCGCTACTGGTGCACGCCAGCCGAATGAGATCGGATGAGGATCGGTACCGTCAGCGCCAGACTCCCATAAAGAATTAACGCCGGTCCGCAAATCTCTGACAGTGAAACTCAGGTATTTGCCATCT
Organism: uncultured Acidobacteriaceae bacterium; assembly: GCA_963822545.1. GTDB lineage: Bacteria > Acidobacteriota > Terriglobia > Terriglobales > Acidobacteriaceae > Acidiflorens. The sequence continues at coordinate 61,070 of CAWGIB010000001.1, read as the reverse complement.
GGCGACCATCGCAAATATTCGATGGCGCCAAGGGCCGACAAAAGCTTGCGCGACTTGGTGCCATCGTCGCTGGCGGCATAGAGTTCGCCATCATTGCCGTAAACGATGGTTTGACCATCTGGCGACCAGATCGCCTTACTGGCGAGGATCTCGCCGACACGCCGTGCGGACCCGCCGACTGCCGGGACGATCCACAGTGGAGCAGGTGCGTTGGTCGCTCCGGGAACGCTGGCCAGAAATCTGGCCCCGCGATGGTCGAGATCGAAGAGAGCCACGTTCTCCAAAGAAGTGTTAATGGGCACCGGCTCCCCGCCCTGCTCGGAGACTTGCATGATGCGCCACGTTGCTCCGACCCTCTCGGTGTAGAAAACGCGAGGTCCGTCAGTAAGGACGCCGCCAAAAGGCTCAACTCTGCCGGAATGGGTAAGTTGGGCCGACCGAACTGCTCTCGGAATTCCCGTGGGGCGGTAAAAAATCCAGAACAGAGCCGCTCCAAAAACTGTGGCAGCTAAGAAGAGAGCTGCGACCTTACTGTTATTCCACCTTGGCGACTCGGGTCGAGCTGGCAGAGTGAGAGGCTCCCTTTGCGGAAATAGCAGCGCTTCCATCGTCTCGGTCTGACCGTTGGTGAGGATGGTCTGATCCACGATGACGCGGGCGCGAGAGTGGCTTTCAACAACCAGGCTTTCTTCTTCTTCGCCAACAATCTGAACTCTCTCCGCGAAGCGGTAGCCACGTTTGGGGACGGTCACGATGTAGCGGTTTTCGCCAATTTCGTCACCCAGCAGTTTACGTAGCACAAAGATGTTTTGGGCAAGATTCGACTCCTCCACAAACGTCCCGGGCCAAACCGTCTTAAGCAGATCGTCCTTGAGGACAACCTTTTCACTGTTCTGGACGAGGGCGAGAAGGACGTCGAAGGCCTTCGACTGGAGCGGGACCGGCTGGTTTTCGCGTAGGAGCACGCGCTGATCAGGGTCAATTCGGAAGGGCCCGAACTTATATAACTGCTTCCCTTTGATACTCATGCGTGCCTAATAAATTTCTGAGAATTCCCTAAAGACTTCTGAAGACGGCTCAAGGCAGGATGCGCTCGTTCCGCGGCAAGGCCTGAGCCAACGTGGCAAGCAATCTATCACGATTCCGGGGTTGGGCAAAGACCTGGTGGGGCGCCGTGGGACGTCGAAAGCGAACCGAAATCACAGTCGAAACCGAACGTGTGGTGATCATTCGGCGGCACCGGTCGAACCGGGCGTGGTGCCGCCAATGTGGGTCCGAGGTGGATTTGATCACCCAAGGGGAAGCGGCGGTGGTTGCGGGTTTGCCGGAGCAGGCATTTCTCCATGCAGAGGCGAAGGGATGGCACTTTTTGGAAGACGGGGAGGGTACCAGTCTCGTCTGTCTTGAATCGCTACTTAAGTCGCAAATAGGTGATTTGAAACCACGAAGAGGAGAACTTTTATGAAGACGAGGCTTTTCAAAAGGAAGCAAACAATCAAAACAATTCAGAAATTCGGAATAGGTTTATGCGTTTTGCTCATTTCGAGCGGCTTGGGCTTCGCACAACATTGGGAACCGGCACCGCCATTTCCGGGGAGCGGAGCGGCCCAAGCGATACTCACGCCCGTGGGCAACGTGCTCGTACAGGAAATCACAGGTCCTAGCGGCACTGGCACCGGGAATTGGTATGTTTTGCAGCCTGACGCCTCAGGCAACTACACGACTGGCTTCTGGGCAGGTCCAATCTCAACGCCGTCGGGATATGCTCCGGAGTTTTTCGGTTCGGCAGTGTTGCCCGACGGTCGAGTCTTGATCGAAGGCGGGGAATACAACTTCGGAACGCAGAGCGAAACCAACCAGGGGTCGTTGTTTGATCCTATTTCGGGCACCTTTTCATCTCTCGTCGCGGCACCAAGCGGCTGGGCGGACATCGGAGATGCGCCGACCGTGATTTTACCCAACGGCAAGTTCATGCTCGGAGATTGCTGCAGTTCGAAAGAAGCCATCTTTGATGCCAGCAGCCTGACTTGGTCATCCACAGGATCCGGAAAGGCTGATTCAAACTCGGAGGAAGGCTGGACCCTTCTTCCCAATAAGAAAGTGCTCACCATCGATACCCAGAATGGTTCAAATACAGAACTCTACGATTACACAACTGGGAAGTGGACTTCGGCGGGCAACACGCCGCAGCCTCTCGCGTACAACTGCGGGAATCCGCATGAGGTTCCGGAACTCGGCCCTGCTGTTCTTCGTCCAGGCGGAACTGTTTTTGCTGCGGGAGCCAACGGGCTTACAGCGATCTATAACGTCGCGAAAAACAAATGGTCGAAAGGGCCCATCTTCCCACCGAATTCCGCTGGTTTGGGTCAGGACGGTGTAGCGGACGGCCCTGCAGCCATCCTGCCTGACGGAAACGTGCTGGTGATGGCGTCCAACATCAATCCATGCAACGTTCCTCCCAGTGATTTTTACGAGTTCAACGGGACGAGCTTTATTACTGTGCCCAGTCCACCAAACGCCGTGAATGATATTTCCTACTATGGACGGATGGTGGTGCTTCCGAACTCGCATGTTCTGTTAACCGACAATTCGACCGATGTGGAGATCTATTTCCCGGCAGGCAGTCCAAAGAGCGCGTGGCTCCCCAAGATTACTTCTTATCCCAAAACCATCACGCAGGGTGGAAGCTATACGCTGAAAGGAACACGCTTCAACGGTCTGTCGCAAGGTGCCGCTTACGGCGACGACGCTCAAAGTGCGACTAACTTCCCAATCGTCAAGATAGAGATTGGCGGATTTACTTATTACCTGCCCACGAAAAACTTCACGTCGGGGGTGGCGACTGGAAGCGCGATCGTGAGCACGGATTTCAGCCTTCCGTTCTTTGTTGGGACTGGTCCAGCGAAGTTAGTGCTGCTGGCAAACGGCCTTGCATCGAACACCGTTAACATCACGGTGAAGTAGCAGGCGGCGGGCGAGCGCTTTTCAAAAAGGGCTCGCCCGCCAACTTTCCTACATCCCTCCGGACGATTCTGCCTCGGCCTTCGTCAATCGTGCCCTCGGTAATCCCAGAATTCACATGGTTTTAATACTTCCACTGTCATTCGCCGTTAACATTCCATGCATGGCTGATTCACCATTACAGATCGAAGACGGTCCCGGTGCGAAGGAAGGGACCCGCGTTCTAAAACTGTCAGGCCCTCTGACGTTGCAGAATCTGTTTGGTTTCCAATCGAAGGTGCGGGCGGACAGCTCACGCTTGCTGATTCTGGACTTTACGGCGGTTCCGCTGGCGGATTCGGCGGGAATTGGAGCGTTGGTTGGGGCCTATGTCAGCCGACAGAAAGATGGCCGCAAGCTGGGTCTGGTGGGCGTGAACCAGCGCATCCTGCATGCGCTCGAGGTGACCCGGGTTGAGAACTTCTTCAAGTTCTTCGGAACGGTGGCTGAAGCGGAGCAGGATCTGGGACAAACCGCCTAGATTCGGGAAACTTGGCTTTTGGGGTATCAAAAGAAAAGCGGCCTTTTGGGCCGCCCTTCTTTCATCTGCGAATTGTAGAAGCGGTTCTAGACGCCTTTAACGTTTTCTGCCTGCCAGCCTTTTGGGCCTTTTACAACGTCGAACTGAACCTGTTGACCTTCTTGCAGACTGCGGAAACCATTGGCCTGGATAGCGGAGAAGTGAACAAACACGTCTTCGCCATTCTGGCGGCTGATGAATCCGTAGCCCTTGGCGTCGTTAAACCACTTTACTGTTCCTGTTTCCATGATGGTGCTGTGTTCCTTTTGTTGAAGTATGCGCTGGAACTCGCAGGATAGTGCAGGCAGGTCACGCTTTAGAGCGGGGTACTGCTGACAGCCGCAAAGATCAAACGCACTTAAATTGTACATATTTGGCCATAAATGGCTAGAAAATTTTGGCGAGGCCGATTTCGACGGTTACAGGACTTCTGCGGCCTGGATACGGCCCAGACTCTAGGAAGAGATTGCTTGCCTACGACAGAAAATGCACGAAATTCTTGCTCGTCCTACGGTATCAACCTGAAAACATAGGCGATAACATTTTGGCACCCTCCTTGCATCAAAAGTGGCGAGAGAAATTTTGGAGGCTTCCCCATGCTGGACATCAATATCGAGAAGTTCGATGACATCGCAGTGGTGGTTTGCAAGGGGCGAATTGTACAGAGTGATGACGTCTTCAAATTTCGCGACTTCGTAGTCGCACAGGAAGGTTCCCGGCAAATTGCGATCGATCTTGCAGAAGTGGAATCGCTGGGAGGCGGCGGACTGGGAATGCTGGCCTATCTGCAGAACTGGGCCAAGCGCAATCACATTGAATTACATTTGGTCAGCCCGTCCACGGCCGTGCTCGACCAACTTTCGCGAACTTCTGGTATCCGCTTCCACATTGCCGAACCGCTTGAGTTGATGGATTCAACGATCCATCGCAACGATGGTTACGGTTACGCTGCCTGAGTCGAAGCCCATTTCCAGGCATGTTTCGATTTGCAACTTCCGGAAGGCTCATACATCATCAGATGTATGCGTATTCCCATCGTCAAATCGGTCTTCGTCTTCGCACTTTTACTTTTGGTAGGGTCCGTAAGCGCCCAGAACGAACTGGTTGGAGATATTCGATCCGCAGTCGCGCAACGATCTTTTTCGGCCGCGGAAGGCGAGCTTAAGGGCTACAAAAATCAGCACGGCGTGACGCCGGAATATCTCGAAGCCTTGTCGTGGCTCGCGCGTGGAACTGCGGCGCTGTCGCAATGGGATCAGGCTACGGCCTACGCTACTGAAACCCGCACCCTTTCCGAACAACTTCTAGCCAAGCGCAAACTGGACGCCGACAACCATCTGCCGACTGCTCTAGGAGCCGCTTACGAAGTTCTGGCCCAGGGAATGGTGGCAAAGGGCCATCCTGAGGAGGCACAGCGCCTTTTGCGCACGGCGTTGGTGCGTTACGGAACCACGTCGATTGCACCGCGGCTGCGAAAAAACCTGAACATGATGGCGTTAGTTGGGCGGCCAGCCCCTGCGTTGCAGACGGCACAGTATCTTGGACCGAAACCGCCAACGCTGGCGTCGCTGAAGGGGTCGCCTGTCCTACTTTTCTTTTGGGCCCACTGGTGCGTCGACTGTAAAGCGGAGGAGCCCGTAATTGTGAGGTTGCGGCAGGAGTTCGCTCCGCAGGGATTGGTCGTAATCGGCCCCACACAATTCTACGGATATGCTGCGCAGGGCGCGGACGCGGCGCCTGCGCAGGAGCGCGATTACATTGAAGCCGTCCGGCAGCGTTATTACTCGAAGCTGCTGGATATGCCGGTGCCCTTGAGCAAGACGAACTTCACTACCTATGGCGCGAGCACCACTCCGACGCTGGTAGTGCTGAACCGCGCGGGTAAGGTAACGATGTACCATCCGGGGGCGATGTCGTATGAAGAGCTGCGGGAAGCGTTGGAAAAGGCGGTTGCCAGGTAAGCGGGTGATCTCCGTCTAAGACTCTTGCATTGAATCTCTATTCGGACTTTTCAGTTCGATCACCTTTGGATTAAAGCGCGGCGGCCTGATCTCGTCGACGAGATTGAATTTCGATGTAGACATTGACCAGAGACACGGCGGCAGGCGTGACTCCGGGGATGCGCGATGCTTGCCCGATGGTTTGAGGCTGCACCTTGTGGAGTTTCTCCTGCATTTCGCGCGAGAGGCCGCTGACGGATTGATAGTCAAACCATTCCGGAATGCGGCGCTGCTCCGACTTTTTCAGACGATCAATGGCTCGCTGTTGCTGGTCGAGATAGCCGGCGTACTTGATTTCCGTTTCGATGGACTTGAGTTCATTGCGGATTTCAGAGGAGAGACGCACCGGGGCCGTCCCAGAATCGCTAACCGCAGAGGACGCTGAGTTCGCCGAGACATCTCTTTCAAAAAAGCTTGGCGTGATCTTTCGCAGTGCGGGTGCCAGTTGTTCGATGGTGCTTTCCGGGCGCTTCAGAAATTGGGCCAGGGGCTGGCCGATAGCAGCGGACACGCTAAGCGGCGTGGACACTCCGTCGCCCGTATCCAAGGCTGCGCATTCGATCTCGGCGACCATCGCTCCGGTCAACTTCGTCTTCTCCAGCAACTGCTTCATCTCTTCCATGCGGCGTTGCTTGGCCTGGAAGTCGGCCCAGGCGGATTCGGAGATCAGACCCACGCGATGCCCATGCGGCGTGAGGCGGCGATCGGCGTTGTCGATGCGCAGGTGAAGGCGGAACTCGGCACGCGAAGTGAACATCCGGTAAGGCTCGTTTGTCCCTTTCGAAATCAGATCGTCGATCAGGATTGCCGTGTACGCCTCGGTGCGGTCGAGTACGAGAGGCGGCTCTTTCTTCACTTTGAGGGCGGCGTTGATTCCGGCCATGAGGCCCTGGCAGGAAGCTTCTTCGTAGCCGGATGTCCCGTTAATCTGGCCGGCGAGAAAAAGGCCGGTAATCTTCTTGGTCTCAAGCGTGCGATTGAGTTCGGTTGGGTCGATAGAGTCGTACTCGATGGCGTAGCCGGGACGCATCATCTCGGCGTTTTCGAGTCCGGGAATCGATTTGAGAATCGCGAGTTGGACGTCGATTGGGAGTGAAGTACTCATGCCGTTGACGTAGATCTCGTGCGTATTCAAGCCCTCGGGCTCGAGGAAAAGCTGATGCGTCAGCTTGTCGGGAAACTTGACGATTTTGTCTTCGATCGACGGACAGTAGCGCGGGCCAATGGATTGAATCTGGCCGCTGTACATCGGCGAACGATGAACGTTTTCGCGGATGATGCGGTGCGTCTCTTCGGTCGTGAAAGCGATGTAGCACGGGACCTGTTTGTCGTGATGCGCCACTCGCTTCGTGCGAAAGCTGAAGGGAGTGGGATCGGCGTCGCCGGGCTGGACTTCAAACTTCGACCAATCGATGGTGCGGCCGTCGAGGCGTGGTGGGGTACCGGTTTTCAGACGACATCCGCGGAGTCCGAGCTTCTTGAGCGATTCGCCGAGGAGAACGGCGGCAGGCTCTCCGGAACGGCCCGCAGGATATTGTTGTTCGCCACAATGGATGAGGCCGTTAAGGAAAGTGCCGGTAGTGATGATGACGGCAGCGGCGGAGACACGACGGCCGTCGCGGAGGAGGATGCCGGTGATGCGGTTCTCAGTTCTTAGTTCCCGGTTGTCAGCGGATTCGGATTGCGCTGAGGGCTGATGGCTGATGGCTGACGGCTCAATGATCACATCCGCCACTTCTGCCTGCTTGATCGAAAGGTTCGGCTGCGATTCGAGAACTTCGCGCATTTTCAGGCGATAGGCCTGCTTGTCGCACTGGGCACGCGGCGACCAGACGGCCGGACCACGCGAGGTATTGAGCAGGCGGAACTGAATGCCTACCGCGTCCGTGATCTCGCCCATGATGCCGCCGAGGGCATCGACTTCGCGCACCAGATGGCCCTTGGCAATGCCGCCGATTGCGGGATTACACGACATCTGCGCGATGAGATCGACGTTCAGCGTGTAGAGGGCAGTTCTCAATCCCATGCGTGCGGCAGCCATGGCGGCCTCGCATCCGGCATGACCAGCGCCGACTACGACGAGGTCGAAATGTTCATTGAAAGGTTGCATTGCAAAATCTGAATGGCCCACGACAGGCGGGATCTGATCAATTGTAACAACTCGAAGATGGGATAGACTTTCTTTGGAAAGAACTATGGCCAGACACATTCCGATCGGTGTTACCGGCGAGGCTGAAGAAACGGTGGGGCGTCGGCATACGCTCGCGGCTCATCATCCGGAATTGCCCCCGGTCTATTCGACTCCGGACATGATCCGCCTGATGGAGACGGCTTGTTTTCATGCCTTGCAGCCCTTCTGCGATGAAGGGGAAATTACGGTGGGGATTGCGATCAATGTGGAACACCGGGCTGCGACGGGGATCGGGATGCATGTGCATGCTGTCGCGGAGCTTGAGTCGTTTGACGGTCGGTTTTACACGATGCGCGTGAGCGCTGACGACGGCTCACAAGAAATTGGCCGCGGAACGGTTGGGCGGGCGGTGGTACACGTTCCCAGTTTTGTGGCGCGCATGCGCCAGCAGGCGGCCAAGAAGAAGAGCAGCGTTCACCACCAAAAAAGACGTCCCCCTCTCTCTTAGGAAAGACAACCATGCAATTTCATCTAGAAAAAGCTGTTCAGTTCCGATTGCTGCATCGTGGGCCGGCGCCGCTCCTGTTGCCGAACGCATGGGATGTAGTCAGCGCGCGCATTTTTGAAGACGCGGGATTCCCGGCGATCGCCACCACCTCCGCCGGCATTGCCTTTTCGCTCGGGTATGCGGACGGCCAGCATATTTCGCGCGAAGAAATGATTGCGCGCGTGAGCCGGATTGTCCGAGCGGTGAAGGTGCCGGTGAGCGCGGACGTCGAGGCCGGGTATGGGACGTCAGCGGAAGATGCCGCGCAAACTACGCGCGACCTGATCGAGGCGGGCGCCATTGGGATGAACCTGGAAGATGCCAGCGACCGTCGCGATCAGCCTTTGCTGCCGCTCGACCGCGCGCTGGAGAAAATCAAAGCAGTGCGGGAGACGGCTGCTCAACTGCGCGCGCCAATCGTACTGAATGCACGCACCGATGTTTACCTGCTTCCCGGGGGCAATCCGGACGCTGACTATGCGGAAGCGGTGCGACGGTTGGTGGCATTCCGCGATGCTGGCGCCGACTGCGTATTCGCGCCGGGCCTCAAGGATGCCGAAACCATCGCACGATTGGTCAAGGATGTGGCGTGTCCTCTGAACATTCTCGCGGTACCCGGAGCGCCTTCGGTGGCAGAGCTTCAAAGGCTGGGGGTTGCTCGCGTGAGCGTGGGGTCTGGCTTTATGCGGGCGACGCTGGGTCTATTGCGGCGCGCATGCGAGGAGTTGAAAACTGCCGGAACTTATAGCGCGCTGGCGGATGCCATGCCGTATGTTGACGTGAACAAGATGCTTGGCGGCTAGACAATTTTGCTGAAAAACTCGACGCACGTACCTCAGGGGCTAAAGCCCTCGCAGAAAAGAAAGCCTTTATCGCAGCGCTAAAGCGCTGCGCCACCCGAAATTGAGTTTTTCAGCAGACTGTAGCACCGCCGAGTGTGAAGGACGGGCGAGGCGGCCGTCTCTCCACTCCTCGATGTCAAGCGTTGACCAGGTTCATCATGTGTTCGGGGTAGCGGTCTCCGGCGGCGGCCCCCAGCGGAAACACTTCGCTGAGCGTGCGTAGTTCATCGGTGCTGAGCTCGACATCGAGCGCACCAACATTCTCCTCCAGATATTTGCGGCGCTTGGTACCCGGAATCGGCACGATGTCCCCGCCTTGCGCAAGCACCCACGCCAGCGCCAATTGTGCTGGATTGCATTTTCTCTCTTCCGCTATGTCCTGGACTTTCTTCACAAGGATGAGATTCTTGTCGAAATTTTCTCCCTGGAAGCGAGGCGAGAAGCGGCGGTAATCGTCGGCGGGAAAGTCTTCAAACTTCTTGAACTGGCCGGTCAGAAATCCGCGACCTAAGGGGCTGTACGCCACGAAGCCGATGCCCAGTTCGCGGCAGGTGGGCAGAATTTCTCTTTCCGCGTCGCGCGTCCAGAGCGAATACTCGGTTTGCAGTGCTGTGATGGGATGCACGTCCACGGCGCGGTGCAGAGTCTGCGGTCCAGCCTCTGATAGCCCCAAAAAGCGCACCTTGCCTTCTTTGACCAATTCCGCCATGGCGCTAACAGTTTCTTCAATCGGCGTGTCGGGATCGACGCGGTGTTGGTAGTAAAGATCGATGTAGTCGACTCCGAGGCGCTGCAGGCTCGCCTCGCACGCCTGCTTCACATAGTCGGGTTTTCCGTTCACTCCGCGGATCTGTGGATTGGAAGGATCGCGGACGATCCCGAACTTGGTTGCCAGGATCACTTGATCGCGCTTCCCTTTAATGGCTCGGCCGACCAGTTCTTCGTTGGTATGAGGTCCGTAGACGTCGGCGGTATCGAGCAGAGTGATGCCAAGCTCGAGTGCGCGATGAATGGTCGCAATCGACTCCTGGTCGTCACGTCCGGAATAGAACTCGGACATGCCCATGCAGCCGAGTCCAAGAGCGGAGACCTGCAGATCAGAATGGCCGAGCTTAAGGGATTTCATGAAATATTCCTTTCGAAAAGAAGGGCATCAGCTGGTAAGAGGTGGTTGCACTGCTCATTCTTGAAAAATATCAACCTTGAAAACATGAACGCGGGTTTATAGATGCGAAAAAACCATGCGTGGATTCCCTTGGGAAAATTTCGATCACCGAGTCGGCGTTATCGGACCGCGATCAGCGGCTTGCCGGGCGGAGTTACCTCGCCAATGTCGACCGCGGGAACCCCCGCCATCAGCAAAGCATCTTTCAAAGTGTTGGCGCTTTCAGGAGCGACCGCGATCAAAAGACCGCCGGCGGTCTGGGGATCGAATAGCAGAGTCCGAATGTCATCCGGTACGTCAGCGGCATAGCTCATGTGGCATTCCGCGAAATCGCGGTTTGCTTTAAGTCCGCCGGGTATGTAGCCGGCGCGAATGCATTCGAGGGCGCCTTCGAGAGCAGGGATCTTTTTCGAATCGAGGATGAGGCCAACAGTCGATGCCAGGGCCATTTCACGAGCGTGGCCAATCAGGCCAAAGCCGGTGACGTCGGTCAGAGCATGAACGGTGTAGAGGGCTTTCGGCATTAGGCTTTCGGCTTTCGGCGCTGCGCTAGCGGAGCTTTGCTTCGCCGAGCGACCCGGGGCGTCCGTCCCTACGTGGGTTGTGGCAACGGCTACGATTACTTCGGCTGCTGTTTTGTTGAGAGTTGTCATCGACGTCACAGCTGCATCGATCCAACTCTGCTGCGCTGTGCCTTTCTTGATGGCGGTGGAAATCACTCCAGTGCCCAGCGATTTGGTGAACAAGAGTCGATCGCCGGGTTGCGCGCCCTGATTGGCTAACACGCGCTTGGGATGAACTACCCCGGTCACGGCGTATCCAAATTTTGTTTCCTCGTCCCGGATGCTGTGGCCGCCGACCACTGTGCATCCGGCTTCAATCATCTTCGAAAGACCGCCAGCCAGGATGCGCTCGAGGATTTCGATATCACCCTTATCCGGAAAACACACCAAACGCGAGCGAGGTTAGTGGCTTGCCACCCATGGCGTAAACGTCGCTGAGGGCATTGGTGGCGGCAATCTGGCCGAAGACATAGGGATCGTCGACGATGGGAGTGAAAAAATCGACGGTTTGAACTAGGGCGGTTTCGGGCGTTAGTTGATACACTCCGGCGTCGTCGGCGTGATCGAAGCCGACTAGCACATTGGGGTCATGTTGCCGGGCTAATTTCCCAAGCACCGTGTCCAGCACCGCCGGACTCAGCTTGGACGCTCAACCGGCAGCTTTGACGGACTCCGTAAGGCGGAATGGTTTTGTATCGGGCACAGGGAGATTGTAAATGGCAGCGGAAGTAAGAAGTCAGAAGTCAAATTGAAGAAGTAACGCGAGCTATGAACCATGAGCTGTGGGCAAGCCAGACCGGTCGAAGCTCGCGGCTCGGAGCTTCACTTCTGCAATCTGACTTTTGACTGTTTACTTGGTGTTTACGTCTGTCACCTGCATGTCGGGATACGCGTGGTTCCACTGGTTTGAGATGTTTTCGAAGGTCAGGCGAAAGGGCTTGCTTTGGCCCGGCAGAAGGGGGGATACGTTCAGATCGACCGCTTCGTCATACGGGCCTCCAATGCGGAGTACGTGGATGGGGAGTTCTTCGCGCTGGGCGGTCTGGCCCATATCGTCTTTGAACGTGATCTGGACCATGGCATGAATGACGGTTTGGTTTCCGGCGTTGGTGATGGTGCCGTCGAGGTAGCTGACGGTGGCGCCTGCAAAATTTTGCGCAGCACTGGCCTTCAAATCCGAAAACTTGATATTCGCGGCATACGGCGAGGGTGCGGCAGGCGGTTTCTGCTGCGAGCGGAGAATCAGGGTGAGGATTCCAACAATGACGGCGACGATGACAATGCCGATCAAAATCGGCCGAAAGCCTGATTCCGACGGCTCGGTAGTGGGATTGAGATTCGGTTGGAGCAGACCCCTCATTGCCGGATTGTACTCCCTAGGAGAACCTCGGAGGCCAACCCCGAGTGGGACCAGATCATCACATAATCGGAATTGATTTCGTTGCGCCCATAAACGGTGCGGCGTGGTATAAATTCCCCCGACCACTGGGGAAAAATTCCCAAGTGGCGGAGTACAGAGTGGCATAGCGGAAGTGCTTTCAGTGAGTTGGATGCGGCCCGCAAATTGCTTCCAGAGGATGGTGCAAAATGGAGTTCTCCCCCATGTTGATGAACGAGCCCCAATGTCCACCCAGGGTAAATTGGATAGCAGTTCTCTCGTACACCGGATCATTGCTTCTTAGCGTAACAATTTGGGCGTTTGTAGTTCGCGCCGTCGAGCATTTCACCCGCTAAGGCATCAAGGCACACAGAATCGAGCCACTCGGCCGGACGTTCGCTCTGACGGCTGGCGATCATTGGCTATAGTGCAGCAGGGAAAAGACGTCATATTTTGCCAGCTTTTCCCTTCCCTTCAGAAAATCCAGTTCGACCACGAACGCCAATCCAGCAATCTGCGCGCCGAGGCCGTTGGCGAGTTCGACCGTGGCGGCTGCAGTTCCACCCGTGGCTAGCAGGTCATCGACGATCAAAACACGCTGACCCTTTTGGATCGCATCGCGGTGGATCTCGAGCGAAGTGCTGCCGTACTCGAGGTCATAACTGATTTTTGCGGTTTCTGAGGGAAGCTTTCCCGGCTTGCGCACCGGGACAAAGCCGGCGTTCAGACGATAGGCCAGCGCAGGGCCAAAGATGAAGCCACGAGCTTCCATGCCGAGTACCAGGTCAATTTCTTTGCCGATGTAGTTGGCCGAGAGCCCGTCGATCAGACGCGCGAAGCCGAGCTTGTCTTTCAGCAAGGTGGTGATGTCGTAAAAGAGAATGCCTTTTTTGGGGAAATCCGGAATCTCTCGAATAAGGGTTTTCAGGGCTTCACAATCCACGGGTGGCTGGGTCAACGTCTAGGCTCCTCGAACTTGGAATGAAGTAATGCCGGGGACAGGCTCGGCCTGGGAAACTTCTACATTGTCCACACGCGCGGCGCGAGGGCCTTGCTGCAAACGTGCTTTCAGCCCCTCCAGTTGCTCGGCTGTTCCCTGCGCCAGGACTTCTACCGTGGCGTCGGAGTTGTTTCGTACCCAGCCGGCGATCTGCAGAATGTGGGCTTCACGCTCGACGAACCAGCGGAAGCCGACGCCCTGCACGCGTCCGCGGACCACAAAACGGCTGGCTCGCACAGATTTTTCGGCAGAGGTCATGGCTATAGCAAGTATCGAGGAGCCAGGTCTGCGAATGAGCATTACTTCACTTCTGCAATCTGACTTCTCACTTCTGACTTTCGTTACGCTCGCGACAAATAGGTTCCTTCCGCGGTGTCTACCTTAATTTTCTCGCCTTCATTGATGAAAGGTGGGACCTGGACAATCAAGCCGGTCTCGGTCGTCGCGGGCTTAGTCACGCTGGAGGCAGTGGCGCTCTTGAGGCCGGGCTCGACTTCGGTCACGGTCAGGATGACGGTCTGCGGCAGTTCGATGCCGACTGCTTTTCCGTCGAAGAACTCAACTTTAATCTGGAGATTCGGCGTGAGATATTCCACGGCGTCTCCGAGAATGTCGCGGGTCAGATGAGTCTGCTCGAAGTTCTCGGTGTTCATGAAATAGTAGTCATCGCCATCGCTGTAAAGGAACTCCATGTTTTCTTCGTCAACGTTGACCTTTTCGATGGGGTCGGGGGAACGGAAGCGGTGCTCGAACATGGCGCCGGTACGCAGATTGCGCAACTTGGCCTGGATGAACGCGCGAAGGTTGCCGGGGGTCCGATGCTCGACGCTGAACACGGAATGCAGGTCATTGTTGTGCTTAATGATCATGCCGGGACGTAGCTGGGTCGCGGGAATCGACATTGCTGGGTTACATCTCCTTCAGTCTGCAGGTATTTTGGCAGCGGGGCAGGTCGAAAGGCTTCTGGCCGCACCTGGGGTCAACTGTTTATTCTACACAGAGGGCCTGACGAAGTGTAGGGCTAGGGCCGCTGCCGAGGGGGTTCAAAGCCGACGGCCCGGTGTCGCGTCACAGCTAATAGGACTAAAATAGATCGATTGGAGGTTTTATGCGCACTGGAAAATATGAGAGTTCTCAAAGCACGGCCGGCACCGCAATCACTTTCCTGTTGATTGGGCTGGGAGTAGGAGCCGCGGTTGGTTTGTTGCTCGCTCCGAAGACTGGACGGCAGTTCCGGAAAGAGCTTCGGCGGTCTTACGATGACGCGGTGGACACCGTGTCGGATTGGTCCGACGAAGCGCGAGGGAAATTCAAGGACGCTGTCGAAAAGGGCTCTGATTTCGCCGACGAACTGCGCTCAAAAGTAGAACCCTTCAGCGATTTGCTCCGCCGCTCGTAAGACGCGGACCTGATTCAAACAAGAATCCAATTCGCAGCCGGAGCCGTCCCTGTGCGTGTGCGTCGCTTCGCGGGCCCTCGTCGAACAGCCTACGGTTCTGGCTGCGACTCGTCTTCGAGCCTGCGTTTCTTCTTGTGCACGCTGCGGATTACGACGCCGATGGAGAGCACTGAGATTGTCCTGCTTTCTCCGGCCAGACTGGAAAAAGCAGTCGCCGACTGCAGGTAATCCGCCTTCATTCGCAATGCGAAACGCTCGTTGATTTTGTGATCCAAACCTCCGCCCGCCAATAGCGACCGGCCTGAGCTGACTTCCACCTCTTCCAACCCTCGGCAGTCGCTGATCCGCGAACGCCGCCATGCCCATACATGACTTCGCCGAAGGGCGTCCAACTCGAATGCTTTCGATAGGCGAATTGCCCACCGAAAAGAATGTTGTATTGCCGCGTCTTCACATTAAACGTGGGAGTGGTCTGAGGACAAAACGGCTCGCACGGAGGAAACGGCAAAAAGGTAAGAGTATTGATCTTGGAATTCCCAAAATACTCGTTGCCGTCGACCACCAAGCCAAACCAATGGGTGGCGTTCAGCGTGAAGGCATTCCATCCATTCAGACCGGCCCAGTGTCCGGAATTGAAAAAACCGGCTTGCGCATAGGAGTATCCGCCGAACCATTCGAGGCGGGGATATTCTGGACCGGCCGGACGCTTGCGCGCAGGCGCCGAAGTTGACTCCTGAGGAGTGGGAGCTGTCGGCAGGGTCGCTGACGGAGATTTAGAGGGCGCGGGAGCCGCGGGCGGTGCTGAAGTGGATGGCGAAGCTGGAGCTTGTGCGGGAGTCGTTGGCTGGTCCTGTGCCCACGACATCACGCACAGAACGACAACTCCAGCCAAAACTCCCAGGCATTTCCTCACGATTCCTCCTTGAAACAGTTGTCAGTTCTCAGTTGTCGCTTCTCAGCACTCGAAGGGCGACTTGACGTCGAGCTCCAAAGCATGCAATCGCCAACTGTTTGCTGATAACTGACAACTGACGCACTCGCTACTGGTTTTCCGAAAACTGTATTGTAGTGAAGCTGGATATCGCCGCATGTTCCCTGCTCGGGCGAATACACGACGCAGGTATCAAAGGGGCGCGAATAAACATGCAAAGAAACAGCACGCTGGTTCGCCTCCCGCGGATTCACCACTCTGTGAACGGGCTCCTGCGGATCAACCGCGAAGGATTCGCCGGCGGCGCTCAACTCCACCGTGTTAGATGCGGCGAGACTACATGTCCCGGCTTCAATATCCTGAAATTTGAGGTGAAAGTCTCGACAAGCAATTTGCCGATCGGCGCCGCCATCCAGCAGTTCTGATCGCGATGATTGTGGACGGAACTGCATTGGCCGATGTCCCAGCAGATGGCAATCAGCTCATACAGGGGCGTTTTGTCGATCAGATTGCGGGTGTAATGCTGGCGATCCCACGTGAGATAAGGGGCGAGGCTAGCCTCTTCGACGGGCATTTCGGCAAGGAGCTGCCGGACCTGGTCGATCTGGTCAAAGGCCGACGCGGGGAGCGTCCGGAGCTTTGCTACGAGCGTATCGATCGGGAGTCGTAAACGTACTGAAAGTGTGCTCATAACGTTCTCGGCAAGTTATTGAGTATACCGGAGCGGCGAGCGGTCTCGGGCGGCGCGGTCCGGAACATTCCTTATTCGACGAACAGTGCAATCCCCAGGACGAGTAGAAGCGGTAGCCTGCGCTCCAACTCTGCATGCCGGTACGCCTGGAGGACGGCTTCCTGGCCTCCGAGGGCACACACGAGCATCAACAGCGTGGACTGGGGAAGGTGAAAGTTGGTCAGCGCATCTCAAGCTGGAAAGTGCGACCTGGGTAGAGGAAGACTTCCGCCTCGGCTAATCCGGCTTTTACGTGGACCGTCCCCGTCGCATTCGGATCGGCTCGATCGCGGAAGGCTCGTTCGGCGGCATCTTCGAGGGTTCGAACGGTGGTTGTGCCGACGGCGACGATACGGCGGCGCTCGTTCTTCGCCCTATTGATCGCGGCGGCGGCTTCGGAGGAAATTTCGTAGGTCTCCCGGTGGAGTTTGTGGTCTTCCACCTTCTCGACGCGGACTGGCTGAAAAGTGCCGAGACCAACGTGGAGCGTGATCTCGGCAATTTCGATCCCACGCGCGCGAATACGTTCCAGAATCTCGGGCGTGAAGTGCAGGCCGGCCGTCGGCGCCGCGACCGAGCCTCGGGTCTTGGCGTAGACCGTCTGGTAGCGATCGTGATCCGATGGCTGGTCGTCGCGGTCGATGTAGGGGGAAGCGGAATGTGTCCGAGACGTTCGATTCGCGCGAAGAAGTCGGGCACGGGCGAGAAGCGGATTACTCGTTCGCCAAAGGTTGCCCGGGCAATCACTTCGGCTTCGAGATCCGCATGGCCACCCGAGGCGTGATCGGCCGACTCTTCTTCGGGCTGGGGAACGCCAAAGTGGAGCTTCTCTCCGATTCCGATTTTTCGGCCGGGCCGAACCAGACACTCCCATTCATTGGGATCGTTGCGGAGTTGGTGGGTTAGAAGAACCTCGACGCACCCTTGAAGAAAATCGCGGGCGGCAGGATTCTGCGAGCTTACGGGCTGCGCGCGCTCGCCGCTTCGGCGTGCGTAGAGGCGGGCGGGAAAGACTCGCGTGTTATTCAGAACCAGCAAGTCGTCTGGCCGCAGAAGGTCGGGGAACTCACGAAACCAGCGGTCTTGGCAGACCGGCGAAGCCATTGGCTCCGCGATCTCAGCTACGCGCGCCCGGCGAAGGTGGAGCATGCGCGAGGCAGCGCGATCCGCCAGAGGAACCTGCGCGATGCTTTCCGGCGGCAGGTGGTAGTCGAAATCAGAAACAAGCATTGGGGAAATTATAGGGTTTGAGGGACTCTTGTCTCGCGCGAGTCCGCCGCGGGGCTGGGCGGGCAATGCCTGCCCCCAAACAGGACGGGCTGAGTCTACTTCTGCAATATGACTTCTTCCTTCTTCTGACTTGGCCTCACACGCGCCAGTCGTCGGCGCACCAGTTCTGAATCGACTTTTTGATGTCGTCTTTCGAAAGTTTCTCGTTGAGTGTCTTTTGCACGAGGCCGGGCAATTCGCCGTCGGAGGCGAACCGTAAAGCGACAAGCTGGCCTACGGTGAGTTCCGGAATGCGCGAGCGAAGAGGTTCCGGCAACAGGGCTGCCAGGCGCAAGCGTTCTTCGAGGCGAATCACGCGGTCCTGCACCTTGAGAGCATTGAGCCGGATTTTAAAGACTGCAAGCAGCGCTGCAAGCGCCAGCACAACCAGCAAAACTCCGTGAAGAGGGTGATGGTTGAAGTGCATGACCAGATGAACGATGGCCACGATGAAGGCGACCAGGAAGACCGGCAAGACAAAAAAGTGAAATGGCGGGTCCCAGCGAGTGTGATGGGCGTACGATTGCGGCGAATCGGCCACGAGGTCTCCTTCTGAATGTGCGAGGGAATCGCACGGAAAGTGTAACAAAGCGCACAACCAATTGTTGTCACCTCTCAGAGGCGTGCTGTAACATGGCCGCGCAGGGTTTTTCATGTCCAGCGACCGTCGACACCGGCTTGCCATCGTTCAATTCGGAGCATTGCTGCACGCGAATTCGTTCGTGGCGGCAACCGACGGGAATCTGTCCGTGCGACTGGACGCCAATCGTCTGCTGGTGACTCCCACTTGCATCAGTAAAGGCAGAATGCGCGCTTCCGACATGGTAATCGTTGACATGGAGGGTAAGCGCATAGCGGGAAAGCGCAGGGTTTCGAGCGAGATCGGGATGCACCTGATGATTTACCGCCTGCGCCCCGATGTGTGCGGCATTGTGCACGCGCACCCGCCAACGGCGACCGGCTTTGCGGCCTCTGGCTTGGATTTGAACCGGCCTCTGGTATGTGAGGTGGTGGTCGGCCTTGGTTCGATTCCGCTGGCGCGCTACGGTACTCCTGGAACTCCCGAGTTGACCGATGCTCTTGAGCCGCTCATTCCGAACCATGACGCGATCCTGATGGCGAATCACGGTGTCGTTACATTCGGCTCCTCGCTTGAGAGCGCCTACATGAAGATGGAAACGGTGGAGCACTTTGCCAAGATCGCGCTGGTCGCGCACCTCCTTGGACAGGCACAACCGCTCGGCGAGAAAGAAGTCGAGAAATTGAACGAAGTACGCCACCGTTACAAGAATTCCGCTCCCGCACGGCGTCCTTCCGCGACCGCTGACCTCGAGGCGGATGATGACCCGCGCGAGACGGCCGGAAGCCGGCAGTAGTCCGAGCTTTTAGTCTCCTCCGATCCGGAAGCGCAATCCTGCACGAAAATTTGCGGTTAGGGCGGGATATCCCAGGACTTCGTTGTAGTGGTCGTTGAATGCGTTTTGAACATTCGCGTACGCGGTGATGTGTGAGTTCACGACATACCAGCCGCCAAGATCGATCCGCGCATAGCCGGCGGCATGAGTAATGCCCAGCCCATCAAAATCGGAATCGGTGCGACGACCCACGAAACTGCCTCCGAGAGTTGCTCCCCATTTCGTCCCGAGGTACCTCAGAAGGGTTGTCGCCGAATGTTTGGGACGGAGGATCAGCGCATCCCCGGGGTTGAAAGGAAAGCAAAATGGACTGGGCGGTGTGCAGTTGGGATTGTCGAGAACCTCGCTGGAGGTGTAGGTGTAGGCCGTCGTTAATGACAATTTCGACGCGATCCTTCCTTGCAGTTCGAACTCCGCTCCATGGGCGAAAGATTGTTCCAGGTTGAAATACTGGTATTGGCCAGTCGGATTCAGAATTGCTTCAATTTGATCGTGGAAGAGGTTGTTGAAGTAGGTGGCATTGAGGGCCCAGCGTCCGCCGAGAAATTTCTGTTCGAATCCTGCTTCAAAGGCTCGCGTGCGCTCGGGCAAGAGACCTGGGTTTGGAGCATAACCAAAGCCTGCTTCGCCAAACACCTGGTAGAGGGCGGGCTCCATGAATCCAGTCGCGTAGGAAAACCGCAAACGCGTTCCGGAAAACAGCTCTCCGCCACGTGCCGCGAGGAGAGTCAAAGCAATGCGCGGCACTCCGGTATTGCCGTAGGCGCTATTGTGAATGAAACGCCCGCCCGCGATTACCGAGAGCCTGCCGAGTGTGAATTGCTGTTGCAGGTAAGCTTCCTGATCCAGACGTTGGCCGGCGGCTTCGGGCGGAAAATCCTGATCGTTCACGAAGCCGTTTTCGTTTTCAAGACGATATCCGAAGGTGGTGTGCGCCCAGGTTCGCTCCGAGTAATCACCCTGATATTCCAATCCCAGGCGATTGTCATGATTGTCGTAACGGTCCGGGAAGTAATCGTAACTTGCAGGGTTGCTGTTCAAGTTCGTGTCCGTGTAGCGGTAGAGAGAATCGAAAGCAATGAGGCGATGCTGCCAGCCGGAGGGAGCATTGACGCTGAATTCGAAGCTGCCGAGAAGGTTGTTCTGATGTGACCATTCGCTGGGATTTGGAGCGAGAACCGGCTCGCCATTGAACTTCCACTCTCCGGGGACGCCGGAGTAGCTGTTGGAATGGCGCAGTCGCACTCGCAGGGCAGCGTTATCCGTGATCGCCATGCCCACGTTTGCGCCCTGGAGAGAATTTGAATAGGCATCGTTCACGCCCTGACCGTTAGTGTTGAACTGACTCGCGAATGTGTTGTAGTCGAGGTGACGATAGACTCCAGAAACTGATGCACTGCCGCTGGCAGTTCCGAAGTTGCCGCCGTCAGCGGCGAGACGGACCTCTGGGACGCGAGTGCTGCCGGTCCGAGTCCAGACTTGAACCAGACTGGTCATGGCATCGGAGCCGTAGAGAGTGCTTTGCGCGCCGCGAACGAATTCCAGGCGATCGGCTTCAGTGAGCGGAAGGGTGCCAAAGTCAAATGTCAGTCCGGGATTGTCGATGGCCACGCCATCCACGATCACCTTGTTGTAAGTGGACGCGCCACCGCGAACGAACAGAGATGCGATTCCGCCGCGCTGCCCCGCTGTGTTGATGACAGCACCGGGGAGAACGCGGAGGGCATCGGACGTGGCGATTGGCTGCAGCGTCGTTAATTCCAGGTGGTTTAGAGAGTCGGCATCGGCGCCGGCAGCTTCTCCAGGGACAGGAGTGCGAGTAGCGCTTACGATCACAGTTTCCGAAGCGGATGCTACTCGAAGATTGATGGTGATCTCTGATTGGGTGGATACATCAATTCTTTCTTCCGCGAAGCCAGGAGCTAGAACCTTGAGTTGCAATGGTCCGGATTCGTCCCGGAACGTGGTAGTACCTTCGGCCGAGGTAGTTCGAGTAGCGATGATTGTTTGATCGCTGGGGCGCACAAGCGAAACTTCAGCGCCGGCGACGGCGGCAGATTGAGGGTCGAGAACTTTGATTTTGAGATCAGCAGCGGAGGCGGCCGACGTCAGCAGCAGCCCAAGAAAAACAGCAAGAGATAAGCGCATACCATGTCCTTTCCACGCGAAAAGGTGATTGGTGATGGTTCGCGCCGGTCTCCTGGCTTACGAGTAAGGACTCGACTTTGAGCCCGTACGATGCGGCGTTCTTCCCAGGATTCCTTTCGAATGAAAGAAGATTCCAAGTGAATGGCCGCGAGTGTCCTCGCTTACAGTTGCGCGGCAGCGCGGGATTTGCACCCGCTTCCCATAGTTCCGGCATAACACCGGCCTACGATCATGCGCGAACCCAATTTGAGAAAGAGCAAGACAGCAGCCCGCTAAATTTACCGGGGGCGAGTAGACAAGTCAAACGGTGGGGTGGCGGCGGACTCGGCGGGAAGGTAGGGTTCAGTGATGGATGCAAGATGCATAGATCCTTCGCTTCGCTCAGGATGACATGGGTCGTAATTATCTTGCGATTGTCTTAGCGATCGTCTTTGCGATTGTCCCGGATCAGGGGGAATTCCGGCGATCCGACGTGGGCAACATTCGCTTCGGCAAAGGTTGTTACGCGCTCGAGGGCGGCCTGAATTCTGACTGGAAGTACGTCATCTGCACGTCGTCGGCGTCGGCGGGCACGAGCATCTTGGCGCTAACCCGCACCAGCGCCTTCGAAAACGGCTTGGGAATCATCAGGGCGTCCCAGGTTTTCAGAACCCATGGATCGTCGATAGCGACGTAGAATGCGGCCACCGGCGAAGCGCTGGTCCGCGAAAGCATAACCGGGCCGGGCTTGGCGACATACTTCGGCCCTCGAGGTCCATCAATCGTGAAGGCTACGGACTTCCCTTCTCCCAGCCGCCGCTTCAATCCCAGAAGAGCCGAGTTGCCGCCGCGACTGCTTGAACCGCGAACCGGGACGAAGCCAAATTTCTGAATGGTGCGTGCAATGTATTCGCCGTCAAAGCTCCGGCTCACCATTACACCGATACCGATTTTTCTCCAGAGCCACGCGGCGGCAAAGACCGCGCGATGCCAAAATGCATAGATCACGGGTGCTTCATACGTGGCATCCAGAGGCCAAGGCGGTTCCTCCCATGAGATGGAATAGCGCAGGGTGGGGCCAATCAGGGCGATCGCAAGATAAGCGGCCCAACTGATCAACCAAAGGGAAATGCGTTGTCGGAGCGAAAAGCGGCGCGGGTTCAGACCGATCGGCCGATCAGCCTCGGTAACAGGAGTGGAACTCACCGAGACATTGTAGCCGGGCTTCGAAGCGTTGCAAGGAAACGAGCCAGCCCGGCGGGCGACGTGAGATTGATGGGTTAAGCGTCCAGATAGCCGACAAGCCACTCTTTCAGGCGCTGCCGCCGCTCATCGGTCGAGTCGAAGCGAATTCCAAAACTCTTATTCGGTTTCTTCCAGGTCACGGTTCCCCGGACCCAGACCCGCGGCAGAGTGAGCAACGAAAATGAAACTTCGACCGCCGTTCCAGGCTCGGGTGGATGCGAACTCTTGAGCGACATTCCTCCCGCGCTGATCTCCTGGCTGGTAGCGGTTGAGCGTGAATTGTCGCCCATCGTGATTTTTACTTCCGTCATCACCGGAACACGCACATAACGCTGGAACTCGTGGACGACCAGCATGCGGCTGGAAAGTACGAGTTTGAGCGCCGCCGAACGTTCCAGCGGTTCGTGAAAAACGGCGTTGATGCACAATTTTGAGTAGCGCATAGCGTCCTGCGCTGAGCCGCCCAGCCCGTAGATGATGATGCGGCTGTTTGAAGTCGAACTCCGGGCCAATTCAATGATGCTGCCGGCCGATGGGTCCAGCGGCAAAACGCACGCTTCAAACTTTTCTCTTTTCAGACGCTCGGCGCTGTCACGTCCGATCGTTACCGTCTCAATGCCGAATTGGCGGAAACACTCAGTCAACAAGGAATGGGAGTTTTCGGGCAAATCAAAGAGTGCGACCCGTGCGGTCGATTTTCTGTGGACTGCCAGAGCGGGGGCGGTAGCGATCGATGTGGTCATGAGTCCCAGGGGGATGAACTCCTTTGAAACCCCATTCTGACGGGCATTCTGGGCTGTGAGAAGGTTTCCAAAGGTCTATTCACCGCCCGAAAGGTACATTACGGAAGTAGCGACTTGGCCGTGATTCCCTTACGCCCTTCGTTCCATTTTTGTTACGGGGATCGCTGGAAGCTCGGGTTTGGCCCACCATGAGACCGCAAGGGGCTACGCGTATGCGAATTTGGCGCGCCGCCCCAGGTAGGAGGCCACGATCAAGGCGATGGCCATCAAGAAATAAGTCAGGGCTCGGGCAGACTCTGGCGTGGTACCGAGGAAATCGAGGCCCGGTGTGTGATGGGCGGGTCCGACATACCACCAGACGGTATACACCGCCTCAAATAGCTTGCTTGTGCCGCTCCAGATGCCGAGCGCTAATGCCATAGACGGCACAAATAGACAGCACGCGATCCACGCCAGCAGGCCCTGGCGGTCGCCAGCGATCAGCAAACGAATTCCGAGGCCTCCGCTGGTAACGGCGGCGACGACAACCCCGGCGACCAATACCGCTGGCAGCTGTCTAAGGAGTGAGCGTTCGGACGAGAAGATTAACGACGCGGTATTGAAGCGCGCCTCCCGCGTTCCCATCTGCGACCAGATGAGTACGGGCCAGATCAGAGCGGCGATCGCGACTCCTCCGCGCGAGGCATCGAGAGGCGAGGCCACGCAGCCGATGAAGAGTCCTGCTGCGACCGTGTACCACCACCAACGGTGGCCTTTCAGCATCAGTTTCAACTCCGCCCAGACTAAAGCTGGCATGCTGCTGCGAACGCGCGCTGTGCGCGGCAACGCGGTAAGGTGTACCGGCGCTTGTGGTGGGGGCATGCTGATCACTGCCGCATCGCCATTCGCCGTTGGTGGCGGACTGCTTACCCTCTTCGACAGTGCCCACTCCCGGGCAGGGTCGAATCGATGAAAGAAAACCGCCGCGAGTAGCGCGACGAGGATCGCGGCAAGCAGGCACGTCAAGCGGCTTAGATACAGCGCCGGAGTGCCACGCAATCCGGTCCACAGAAATCTCTTGGTTGTAGCTGTATCGCCGATCGTCAGCGCCGCGCCGTTCTTGTACTCCGGATCAATCTTGCGCAAGCCTTCCTGCATCTGACTCATGACGGACACGACGCCCGAGAAGTCGGCAAAATAAGGGGCGTTGCTGGTGCGACCGCTATCGAGCGAACTGACCGGAGCTGCAAGAAGGGCGGTCCAGACAAAAAAGTAAACGACGTTGCCGATTCCCCCGCGCAGACCTGGCAGCGTCTCGAAAAGCACGGCCAGCGCTCCCGTGAAGGCCATCGCGGGCAGAGCGAATAGCATAAACGGCGAGAGCAGCGCCCACGGATGCACATGCGGATCCTCCGCCTTCAGCCATTGCATCAGGACGGCCGCCGCAGCCATGACCAGGACCATCGACGCCAGCACCGCAAAATTGCTGATCATCTTGGCGACGGTATAGAAACTTTTCGTGATCGGCGTGGTTGAAAGAATTTGACCGACACGCGTTTCCTGGTCGCGCTGGATCGTGTTCTTCACGACGTAGAAGCCGATTAAGCTTAGGAACGTCGTGGCCACGAGCGTCATCAGGCAACCAAGCCAGGCCGAGTTGTAGACGCGGCGATACTCGTCGAGCCGGATGAGCACCTTGCCCGTCACGCAGCAGTAACCGAGGTACGTCGCCGCCGCGAGGGTAACGAGAAAGTTGTAACGCCGCACGCGCTCCAGAAAGTCGGCCCGCACCAGGTGATAGAGAACGCGCAATCCTTTCATGCGGCCGCGCCTACGCGCCGCGCGTTAAGACAGAACAAATATGCATCCTCGAGGGTTGGGGCGAGCGGCTGCGCGCCGGAAGGAGCCGACGGCGCCAGAATTCGCACATGCACGCCATCGGTCCGCCGCGCTGCGCCACTGATCAAGTACTGCTGCTTGATGGCTTGCAGTTCCGTGCTCGGAACGACCGCCTCCCAGACTTTGCCTTCGACCTGCCGTAGCAGTTCTTCCGGTGTCGCATGCGCCACCAGCGTGCCGTTTGAAATCAGCGCGATATCCGTTGCTGTTGCTTCCACGTCGGAAACGATGTGCGTCGAGAGGATGATGACGCGCTCGCCGGAAAGTTCTGACAGCAGGTTGCGAAAGCGCACACGCTCTTCCGGGTCAAGACCGGCGGTCGGTTCGTCTACGATAAGCAGTTGCGGATCGTTGAGCAGCGCCTGGGCGATTCCGATGCGCTGCTTCATGCCGCCAGAGTATCCGCCCAATGGGCGTTTCCGGACGTCGTTCAGATTCACCAGGCTCAGCAACTCGTCGATGCGGCGGCGGGAGGTAGCCGTGTCGAGTCCCTTCACAGCAGCGAGATACTCGAGGAACTCAACCGCATTCAGATTTGGATAGACTCCGAAATCCTGCGGAAGGTAGCCGAGCACGCTGCGAATCGCGTCTGGATTCTGCGCAAGGTCGGTATCATTCCACAGTACGCGACCCTGCGTTGCGCGAGTGATGGTCGCGAGAATGCTCATGAGCGTAGTTTTGCCCGCTCCGTTTGGCCCTAGCAGCCCAATCACGCCCGGCCGCAATTCCAGACTGAACTCGCGTAGTGCCCAAACATTGCCCCGGTACTGTTTACTGACCTGCTGGATGGTTAACTTCAAAATCCTGCCTCCGCATTCAGAGTCGCTTGAAGACTAGTGGAATGAACGAAGAATGGAAGCGAAAAGTTCATTCCGCTCAGCTGGGGCTGCGAGAAAACGTCGAACCAAAGCCGGATCGACGTCGTATCCATGTAGTATGGTGAAACCCCCTTGAAGGAGATCCCGTTGTCGCTCACGGAAATCCCCGTCTCCACCTCGTCGCCACCGTTACGTGTTGACGCCCTGGTCAAGCGTTTCGGTAAGCTCACCGCCGTCGACGGATTCACGCTCGAGTTGCGCAGCGCGGAGTGCCTGGGGCTGCTCGGGCCGAACGGCGCGGGCAAGAGCACGCTGATTCGCAGCATCGTCGGCCGCGTCATTCCTGACGCAGGCGCGATCACAATCTTTGGTGCAGCCAGCAGATTCCATGGCGGCGCGTAACGCGCTGGGATGGGTTCCGCAAGAGATCGCGCTCTATCCGCGGCTCACCTGCCGCGAGAACCTGCAATCCTTCGGTCGTTACCATGGGCTCAGCGGCTCGGCGCTGACGCAGGCGATCGCACGCTGCCTCGATTGGTCGACGCTTACCGACCGCGCAGACGATCTCGTGAAAAATCTTTCCGGTGGAATGAAGCGCCGCCTCAATATGGCTGCCGGCCTCATCCATCAGCCGAAACTCGTGCTCATGGATGAGCCGACAGTGGGGGTCGACCCCCAATCGCGCAATCACATTTTTGAAATGATCGAAAAGTTGCGCGACGAAGGCATGTCGATCGTTTACACCACCCACTACATGGAAGAGGCGGAGCGTCTCTGCGACCGGGTCGCCATCGTCGATCACGGACGCATCATCGCGCTCGGCACCAACGCAGAGCTCGTTCGCAATGCATTCGGATCGCGTAGCCAGGTGCTGGCCCGTTTTGCGGGAGCAGATGATCGTGTCGCGCTCTGGGTTACAAAACATGGCGGGCAGCCCGTCGATGGCGCCGCCCAGTTCACGATTGAGCATCCGACGGAGATTGCCGGCCTCCTCGAAGATTCCGCCAAAGCCGGGCTTGAACTTGTCGACGTATCGTTGCGCAAGCCGAATCTCGAATCCGTCTTCCTCCATTTAACGGGAAGGGAGTTGCGAGACTGATTTCTATGATGATCTCCGCCATTGTTCGAACCGCGATCGTCTCTCTTCGCCGGGACCGGGGAGCGCTCGCGCTCAGTTTTATTTTGCCGGTTGTCTTCTTCAGCATCTTCGCCGTGATCTTTGGCGGACGGCGAGATACGACCCCAAAGGTCAGCGTAATTGTCGTTGATGAAGATCACAGCCGCGCATCGCAGCGACTTGTGAAGGGACTGCAGGGTGAGGGCTCGTTGAGCGTGAAAACGCGTCCTGCGCCCGTTAAAGACGCCGAGCAACCGGAATACACAGCGTCCACCGCGGAAGCGGCGGTCAAAGCGGGAAAAGCCCCGGTCGCGCTAATCATCCCGCAGGGGTTTGGTGAGAATCCGATTTCGTTTGCGCCGGCGTCGGGCAGCCGCCCGACGATTCAACTTGCTTAAAGACAGCAGCGACATGATTGCTCCGCAGGTGGTTTCGGGGCTACTTCAGAAAGTTGCGATGACGGCAATGCCCGATGTGATGGCGGAACAAGGTTCGAGATATTTCGATCAATTTGCCGGGGGACTAACGAAAGAACAGCGCGCTAGCATCGACTCGAGCTTGCAGTCGCTGCGAGAGCGTGAAGAAAGCGGCGCTGCTACGAATTCTGCGAGTTCGAATAATGGCGGCGGCATTATCGCCGTCACGACTCGCGCGGTGGTCGGCGAGAACAAAAACAATCCAATGGTTTCGTTTTATGCGGCTGCCATCGGCGTAATGTTTTTGCTCTTCACGGCCAGCGGCGCGGCTGGTGCGTTGCTTGATGAGGCGGAGAGCGGAACGCTTGACCGGGTGCTCAGTTCGCGCGTCACCATGACCGGCTTGATGCTGGGCAAGTTGTCCTACAACTCGGTGCTCGCTTTCGCGCAACTGCTGGTGATGTTCCTGTGGGGCTGGGCCGTCTTCAAACTCGATTTCTGGTCGCATATTCCGGGCTTTATCGTCATGGGAGTTTGCACGGCTTTTGCTGTGGCTGCTTTCGGGCTGCTGCTGGCCAGTATCTGCAAGACGCGGGCGCAATTGGGTGCGCTCTCAACGCTTGTCATCCTGATCATGTCTTCGATCGGGGGCAGCATGTTTCCACGTTTCCTCATGCCAGAAAAGATGCAGAAGGCGGGCTTGCTCACTATCAATGCCTGGGCCATCGATGGATTCACCAAAGTGTTCTGGCGCGACGAGCCTGTTTCACATCTTTGGCCGCAGGTTTTGGTTCTGCTTGGGATTGGGGTCGTTTTATTCGCCATTGCGAGGAGAGTGGCCCGGCGGTGGGAATTCGCCTGAGAAAACCTGGGCGGGCCGGAGTGCACGCCCCAGACCCTCCCTCTCCGAATCGCCGCCGAGGTTGGCGCTATGAGAAGTTGCGCTGACGACTTTTCGAGGGCGAGTCGCCCTCGGAACCGCCGGCAAGGTGCCGGCGCTACTTTTTTTGACCTCGCGCGGTACGGGCCAATTATTCAAACTGCCGTCGAAACCGCTCCAACTGCTCCTTCAACTCCGCTACTTCTTGCCGCAGTGCGCTGACCTCTTCTTCCAATCGTGCGAACCGCACCCCATCCTCCGAGTTGTGAGCGGGCGCTGAAGCCGGAGACTGAGGGACATCTGCACTGACGACATCTCCGGAAAGCAAGTGAACGTAGCGCGACTCTTTGGTTCCGGGCTGACGCGGTAGAACCTTGGCGAGCGGAGGCTGGCGCTGCATCAACTTCTGTAACGCCGACTGCACATCGTCTAGAGTTTCAAAATGGTGCATGCGCTCCGTGCGTCCGCGCAACTCGCCGGGCGTCTGCGGGCCACGCAGCAACAACACGCACAAAACGGCAGATTCGGCACGCGTGAAATTGAAGACTTCCTGCGTGCGATGTTCGTACTTGGTTACACGGCTATCCGCGCCGCGGGCAGGTCCTGCCAATCGGTTGTCTTGCAATCCCGTGAGAGCATCGCGGACGGTATTTTCTTCCAGTTGCATCACCGGGTCGCGATTCGATTTCTGATTGCAGGCGTTCACCAGCGCGTTCAGCGACATCGGATAGTACTCGGGCGTGGTGGCGTCTTTTTCCATCAACGCACCGAGCACGCGGACTTCATTTTCGTTAAGAATTATGTCCATAGATTTCTAAAATGAGACGACGGCGAAATTGTACAGAGGTTCGGTAGACTAGCGTTCATTTTCATCGTGTCGGGAAAAGAATTCGCGCGCCGTTCGAAATGTGTTGGCATGCGCTTCCGCGGTCAGCCGAATCGGCTCTGCATACCCCCCGCCCAACGTGATGACCAGCGGAACACCGCTCTGCTCGGCCATAGCGATCACCTGCTGGTCGCGGTCCCGCAATCCGGGGAGCGTTAGCTGCCAGTTTCCCAAGGCGATCTTCCGCCAGGCCGTCGACTCCTGATTGGTAGAAAATAACCTCTGGGCGAAAGTCGACGACTTTCGGCAGGACCTCTGCGAGCGCGTTCAGGTAGGCGTCATCGGCGATCCCAGCGTCCAGTTCTACATCGATGCGGCTCTTCTGCTTGCGAAGGGGAAAATTGTTTTTGCAATGGACGGAGAGAGTGAGTACGTTTTCATCGTCGCTGAAAAATCTGCGCGGTACCGTCGCCCTGGTGCACATCCAGATCCACCACGGCAGCGCGACGGATCCCGCGCTCAGCCCGCAGCCAGGCAATTGCTATGGCAATGTCGTTGAAGACGCAGAATCCTGAGCCCTCGGCGCGGAAGGCGTGATGGGTCCCGCCCGCCAATGTTCCTCCCCATCGGCAATCGAGCGCTTCTCTGGTGGCTGAGCCAGCGTGCTGCCCACTGATGCCAATGTGCGCTTGACCAGCCCTTCCGACCAGGGAAATCCGATGCGCCGCATGGCCGCGTCACCAAGCGTTCCCGCGACAAATGCATGGACGTATTCCGGATCGTGTATTCGCTCGATCGTCGCCACGTCGGCGAGCGGCGCCGGATGAAGCGAGAAGTCGCCGTCGGCTTCCAGCATCTCCCGCAGGATGCGATATTTTTCGATGGGGAACCTGTGCCCCGGCGGCAGCGGGAGTTCGTAGGTGTCGGTGTAAAAAAGGCGCGCCGCGTTCACAGTCTTGTCAGGATAAGCCATGTAAACTGATTTCACGTTGGCTCTGTCCGCCATCGATCACTAACTATGTATTCTTTCCGTTTTTTGTGCGCACTATTGCTCGCAGTTGTGTCAGTTGCAGCATCGCAAACATCCCATAAGCCTGCCGCACCCTCGGCCCCTTCAAAGGCGGGCGCCAACGAACAGATGTATCGCAATCCAGTCTTCGGATTCCGTTTCAAAATCCCTTACGGCTGGGTCGATCGAACAAAAGACATGCACGAGACGGATGCGCCGGAGAAGACAGCGGAGGACAAACCAGCTTCCGAAAAATCTTCTGGAACTGCCGAGGGAAATGTTTTGCTCGCGGTTTTCGAGCGCCCGCCCTATGCGACTGGAGACAACGTCAATTCCGCTGTGGTTATTGCAGCCGAGAGCGCGGCTAGCTATCCGGGGCTGAAGAAGGCCGAGGACTACCTGGGCCCTCTGACCGAACTCACGACCTCCAAAGGGTTCAAGGCGGAAGGAGAGCCCGGCTTCATGAGCATCGACTCTCGCGAACTGGTGCGCGCCGATTTCTCGAAGGCTCTCTCCGACTCGATCACCATGCACCAGACCACCCTCG
This sequence comes from uncultured Acidobacteriaceae bacterium, assembly GCA_963822545.1. Classification (GTDB taxonomy): domain Bacteria; phylum Acidobacteriota; class Terriglobia; order Terriglobales; family Acidobacteriaceae; genus Acidiflorens. Next base: position 30,574 of record CAWGIB010000001.1, on the reverse strand, counting down.
TCCTTCTTGCCAAGGGGCAGGTTGTTTCTTTCACGTTCATTGGGAGCAGCGAAGATGAAATCGATGAACTGATGGACGGCCTTCACTTCGGCGGGGCCAAGTGAACCCAGTCGCGGATGTGCAATCCTCCTCACGTTTTTCTCGGGAACGATTTTTCTCGGGAACGATTGGTGGTTTCTAAAAGTGATCGGCTGGTCCCTGCTGGCGCTCGTCGCGATCGGACTTTGGTGGTCCCAAATCCGGTGGGCAAGATCATAGAATTTTGGAATTTTTTTCGGGGAAAATGACGTTATTGGTCTCGTGCTGTGGAATCACCCGAACGGCCCCAAAAGGTCCGTGCCAACACCAACAAAATGCGAGGTTTACGCTCGCGGTTCGGCCCCCAGAATTACCCTTTTCTGTGGTAAAATAATTAAAGCTTAGGTGACGCCTAAGTAGCCTAAATTTCAATAAGTTGAGTCACCCGAGTCGCCCCGGAAGCGCTAGTCCAGCCACGCGCCGACGCGGCCTTCTCAACGGAGCCGCATGGCCACAAAAGAAGTGAACGCAGAACTCGCCGAAACAAAACTAAAAAACGGCAAATCTCCCAACGGAGATTACACCGCTGACTCGATCAAAGTGCTGGGCGGTATGGAAGCCGTCCGCAAGCGCCCCGCCATGTACATTGGCTCGACCGGCGAACTCGGTTTGCATCACCTCGTGTATGAAGTCGTCGATAACTCGGTCGACGAAGCGCTTGCCGGATACGCCGATAAGATCGAAGTCACCATCTCGCTCGACAACTCCATTACGGTCGTCGACAACGGTCGCGGCATCCCGGTCGACAACATGACGCTGGAAAACGGCGACGTGCCTCCCTGCCGCGCAAGTCGTGATGACCACCCTGCACGCGGGCGGCAAGTTCGACAGTAACTCTTACAAGGTCTCCGGTGGATTGCACGGCGTCGGTGTGAGCTGCGTCAACGCGCTCAGCGAGGAACTCGATCTCGAAATCTGGCGCGACGGCTTTACATGGGAGCAGACCTATTCCAAGGGCGAACCCACCAGCAAGCTAAAGAAAGCCGGCGCTGCCAAAGCTAAGACTGGCACCAAAGTTCATTTCGTACCCGACAAAACGATTTTCACCACCACCGTCGAGTACAACTTCGACACGCTCTCCCAGCGCCTGCGCGAACTCGCGTTCCTGAACAAGGGATTGGTCATCACGCTTACCGACGAGCGCAACACCGACTCGAAGACCGGGGAGCACAAGCGCGCCGAGTTCAAGTACAACGGCGGCATTGCCGAATTTATCAAGCACCTGAATCGCGGCAAGCAGACGCTTCATGACAAGCCGATCTACATGGAAGCGGATAAAGACCAGCTGCACATTGAGATCGCGCTTCAGTACAACGATGCGTATTCGGAGTCCGTCTTCAGCTTTGCCAACAACATCAACACCGTCGACGGAGGCACGCACCTTTCCGGCTTCCGCACCGCGCTCACCCGCACCATCAATTACGCGGGCCAGCAGATGGGCCTGTTCAAGGACGTAAAAGAAAATCTTAGTGGTGACGACGTCCGCGAAGGTCTCGTGGCCGTCATCAGTGTGAAGCTGCCGCAGCCGCAATTCGAAGGACAAACCAAAGGCAAGTTGAACTCCGACATTGCCGGCATCGTTCAGGCAGTCGTCAACGAAAAGCTCGGCGCTTTCTTCGAGCAGAACACAACCGTCGCTCGCAAAGTCATTAACAAGGCCATTGACGCGGCCCGCGCCCGCGAAGCGGCCCGTAAGGCTCGCGATCTGACGCGCCGCAAAGGCGCTCTGGATGGTGGCGGGCTTCCCGGCAAATTGGCCGACTGCTCCGAAAAAGATCCCAGCCGCTGCGAACTGTTTCTGGTCGAAGGCGAGTCCGCCGGTGGAACCGCTAAGCAAGGCCGCGACCGCCGTTTCCAGGCGATTCTTCCCCTGAAGGGAAAAATTCTCAACGTCGAGAAGGCGCGTTACGACAAGATGCTGGCGCACGAAGAAATTCGTGCCATGATCACCGCGCTCGGCACTGGCATTTCGAAGGAAGATTTCGATCCCACGAAGGTCCGCTACGGCAAGATCATCCTGATGACCGACGCCGACGTCGACGGCTCGCACATCCGCACGTTGCTGCTGACTTTCTTCTTCCGCCACATGCAGGAGCTGATCAAGCGCAACAACGTCTACATCGCGCAGCCCCCGCTCTTCGGCATCAAGAAGGGTAAGTCGCACCAGTACATCAAGGACGAGCGCGAGTTCGTGAAGGTCATGGTGAAGCGCGCCTCTGAAGGCCTGATCATTCGCTACGGAGAAGGCGCCGCCAAGTTAGAAGGTGGAGCGCTTACCAAGTTCATCACCGTCCTGAACGAATACCTGGGCTTCCTCGACAAGGTGAACAAGCGACTACGCGAAGAAGAGATCACGGAACTCTTGCCGAAGCTCGATCTCGCCAAGCGTGCCGACTTCGAAGGAGACAAGAAAGCTCCGCCGAAGAAAATCGAGAAGCTCGAAAAAGAACTTAAGAGACTGCAGAAAGATCTGAAGCTCAAGAGTGTCGAGACGCGCTTTGATGAAGAACACAATTTGTGGGAAGTTCATTTCGTCAACTCGCAGGGCGCCGACCACGCGATCAATTGGGAACTTGCCTCCACGCCGGAGTGCCGGCAATTGCTCTCGAAGTTCAAACAGATTGAAGAATATCTAAAGCCTCCGTTTATGATCGAAAGCGTTCCGAAGACGAGCAAGCAGGCCGCCGAAGAAGAAGTTAGCGTTGAAGGCGAAGAGCCGGAAGCCAGCGAAGCCTCGATGACCGAGACGCAGAAGGCCGAGAAGAAGTCGAAAGCCCCTACGCGCCGAGCCAAGGAACCGGAGGTGGTCGAAAAAAACACCGCGCGCGACCTGTTCGACTACGTGTTGAACGAAGGCCGCAAGGAATACACGGTGCAGCGCTATAAGGGTCTTGGCGAAATGACGGCCGAGCAACTTTGGGAGACAACCATGGACCCCGAACGCCGCACTCTGTTGTCGGTGAAACTCGAAGACATTGCGGAGTGCGAGACGATCTTCACAACCCTGATGGGCGAAGACGTGGAAGCGCGGCGCAAGTTCATCGAAGACAACGCTCTCGATGTGAAGAACCTGGATATCTAACAAGGCTGGAGGGCGCGGGCACTTGTCCGCGCTCTTTGGCTTCATCTGAGCTTACCTTCGCGATTACCCTCGATTACCTCTGTGCCACTCGTTTCCCGAGCGAACGTTCGCCTTCCAACGCAAGTTCCCTTCCCGGATTCGTTCTTTCTTTGAGGCGCGAAAAGCCGCGTCAGACAAGGAAAGCCAGCGACTCCCCCTTGCCGGCTGATGAAGGGGGACCGTCCGTGTACAAACTTCTCATCACACTTTTGAGCTTCACGCTCTTTGCTGCCGCGCAGGACAACACTAGCGCGCCAGCTCTTACCATCTATAACCAGAATTTCTTCGTCGCCCGCGAATATCTTCCGCTCGATTTGACCTCAGGCATCAACCACGTGAACTTTGCCGGCATCACTTCGCACCTCGAGCCAGATTCGGTCATCCTCCGCGACCTTACCGGGCGGCCCATTCAGATCCTTGAGCAGAGTTATCGCAACGATCCCATCTCGCAGGAACTGCTGCTCTCGTTCTATGAGGGCAAGACGATCGACTTCCTCGTGCAGCGTGGCGAAAAAGTCGAAACGATTCATGGCAAGATTATTCGCAGCGGATACGTGCCGAGTTCGGCTTACCCGCAAAACTACGGCTACCCGCAAGCCGGCATGGGACAACCCATCATTGAGATCGATGGCGTGCTGCGGTTCGGACTTCCGGGGCAACCGCTCTTCCCAGCGCTCTCAAGCGATTCGATCCTGAAGCCCACGCTCAGTTGGCAACTCGCGACCACGCAGGCCGGACACTCCAATGCCGAGATCTCGTACGTCTCGGGCGGCATGACGTGGCAATCGGACTACAACCTCGTCGTTTCGGACGGGAAAAATTCGAACATGAACTCGCTCGACCTGGTCGGCTGGATCACCATGCAGAACCACAGCGGCAAGACGTTTGAGAATGCGCGCATCAAGTTGATGGCGGGCGACGTCAGCAAACTGCAGGGGCCGTTAAGTGCGAATGCCTACCGTCTGGAAGCCAAGGCAGCAGACATGGCCGCTGCCGCGCCCGTCGTGCGCGAAAAATCCTTCGACGAATTCCATCTCTATACGCTGGAGCGGCCGGCTACCTTACGCGACAACGAAACCAAGCAGGTCGAGTTTGTGCGCGCCACCGGCATCCAGTCGCAGCGGCTCTACATCTACGACGGCGCCCAGACCGACCAGTATGCCTACTATTCCCGCGAGCAGATTCGCAATGAGCCCGGCTACGGCACTGCCTCGAACCCGAAAGTTTGGGTCATGCAGGAATTGAAAAACTCTGAGGCCAACCACCTTGGCATCGCGCTTCCCAAAGGGCGTCTGCGCTTTTACCGGCGGGATTCTGACGGCAGCTTACAATTCATCGGCGAGAATTCGATCGATCACACTCCCAAAGACGAGATGATTCGCGTCTACACCGGCAACGCGTTCGACATCGTCGGGGAACGAAAACGCACGAATTATCGCGTGGATTCAAGCGCCCATTGGATGGACGAAACGTTCGAGATTCGCGTCCGCAACCACAAGAAGGAAGCTGCGAACGTTCGCGTAGTCGAGCACCTGTATCGCTGGACAAACTGGAAAATGACGGACCAGTCGCAGGAGTTCAAGAAGCGAGACTCGCAGACCGTGGAATTCCCTGTCACGGTGGCGGCCGATGGTGAGCAGGTTCTGAGCTATACGGTGCACTATACGTGGTGAGCTTGAGATGGCGAGTATTCATACTTCACGGTCGGATAAACGCGTGCAAATAGAATCCATACGACGGCGAGCAGCGGAAATATTAAGTAGCTGCCTTCCGGTCCGACCGCACCCCCGGTTAGCCAATCCGCTCCGTGGAATGAAGAGTTGAGTAGATGGCCGGGCGATACGCTTCCGCTATCGGGGACCGAATAGAAGTAGCTCTCACCCCAATCCCAGGACATGTGGAAGCCGACCGCCCACCACAAGTTTCCGGTGCGCCACAGAGTCAAGCAGAAAAAAAATCCGATGAACACTACCGCCGCGATCCCGACCTTTTCTTCGCCGGGATTTTGCAGGTGCAGCGCTCCGAAGATAACCGACAGCAATGCTGCCGCGGGCCAAAAATGCATTCCCTGGGCAAGTACCCACTGCGAATAGCCGCGCATGAGAAAGTCTTCGAAGAACGCAGTAATCAGAAAAAATAGCGCGTAATAGAAACCGAACTTCAAAATGCGCGCGCCGTGGAGGTCGAGCGATCCGAACGAAAAAGCTCCCACGCTCGCAGAATGAGCATCAAAACCGTAAGAGACACGATCCCCCAGATTGCGCCAACCCAGAAGTTACGCCTGAACGCGTGTTTTGCCGGGCAAGCCGAAATCGCCGAACGACCTTCCTTCGATACGCGCCATCACGAGCGCAGGAAGAACGGCCGCCAGCATCAGACGCAATTCGGAAAGCATCGACCACCAAAGCGGTGCTTGCTGCGGACGAAGGCCGTTCAGGAGAGAATTGAAGAAGCCTAGAAAAACAAAGGCCATCGCCAGGTAAATCACCCAGCGGGCACCCGGATAAAGTCCATTTGGACCGACAAAGATTTCCGCAAACGGCGAGAGAGGTGTTGCAGGTCGCGCATCGATATGCGCAGGAAAATTCGGCGTCGGGGAGATCGCCTGAGGAGTCGGATCCTGCTGCAAAGTTGGTGCTGGCTGAGGATTGCTATCCATCTTCGTCCTCGACATGGTAAAACACTCGGTCCGCCCGTGATACGCCGAATTCTCCATTCCGATTCGATTGGCAGCCCGCAATTCATCGCGGGCACGCTCCTGCTCGTTTACCTGCTGCAGTGCGTATGGCTCATTCGGGTACAGACCGTGCATGGAATTCTGCCGGATTCCGATCACGCGCTCTGCATCTACGATGGGCTCGAACAATGGAAAGGTGGGCCGATCGCCGGAACGCCGCGGGCATTGCAGGCCGAAACCGCTACTGGCGTGGCTTCAGCCGCACGCGCCGGCCATCTACGGGTACGCGACGGTTTCGACGAGGATCGCTCTCCGTTTTACTATCTGGTCGCAGCGGCCCCGTTTTGGTCCAGCCGCGTGCATTGCCTCCCGACTCCTCGCTCGGGCAGATGTGGGCGGCTATGCCATACCTGTTTTTTGGGTTCATGCTCGGCGCCTCGCTCTGGTACGTTGCACGACGCCTTTATGGCGACGCGGGAGGATATATCGCCCTCTCGCTCTATTGTTTTTCGCCTTCCATGATCATGCACACGGCGGGCGCGCAAAGTTTCGGCGAGATGGGTGGAACGTGGGGAGCGTTCGGCATCATTTTCACGGCTATTGCAGTCGCGCACACTCTGTATGCTCCGCGCGAAGTCGTTCTCTGGAATTGGCGGCGCATTCTGTTGCTTGGCTTATCGCTGGCGCTGGCCGCGGGAACGCAGTTTTCGATGGCGGCTCTCGCGCTGGTCGCTTTGCCTCTTATGCTATGGGTTGCGCCGGTACGGCCGCGCGCGGTGATCACCATCTGGCTTGCAGCAGTCGCAATCGGCATGATGCTTCTGTTCGCGTTCTACTCATTCCAGCCCATGCTTTTCTGGCAAGCGTTGCAGCATGCACGATGGATTGACGTGAAGTGGCATGCCTTCGCTATGCCCGCGTCTTATTCGCAGATCTTGAAGATGATCAGCTCGGGGAGCCAGCCGCTCATGTTGCTGTTGCCAATGGCATTGATTGTCTATGGCGCGTGGAAGCGAGCCCGCTATTTCGGGAACACCGCGCCCCTACTGATCGCGGCTCTGTTTTTCATTCTTTCCGATCGCTTCGCCCGATTTTCCTGGCGAAGGGTTTCACCTGGCTTTGATGACGTTCTTGTTCGTCTTTGTCGCGGGCGTGATCGCGGATCTGCTGGAGTCGCGCCGGGGAGCCTTGTTCAGCGCAGGCATGTGGGGATTGCTGAGCGCGGCGGCGCTCTGGAACGTAGTGCAGTTGGCAAGGCTGAAGTAAGCGCGGCCTCCTCCCGCTGGAAGATTTCGCGGGTTAAAATAAGGCTGCGACTATTTCGAAATCCATTATGAGCACTCCGATACAGTCCTCAGGACCCAAGACCATTTATGTAACGCGCACTGGGTTGCCGGTCAGTTTCAAATTTGACTGGCCCTTTCGGCACGCGAGCTTCGGGCGCAGACTTTGACGTCCTACACGCTGAAATCACACTTGAGAATTCGGCAAATCTGCGGGCTTTGGTCGCGGTAAACCTCTCTGTCACGCTTCGTGAAGTGCTGCCATCTCTAGAGCCGAAAGATACCGAAGGACCTGTGATTAACGCCCTTCGGAAAGATATCGACACCAAACAGATTGAGTTCGTGAAGTCCGCCAAGCTGGTGCCGCTACCATTTTCAAGCCGGCATTACGACTTCAAACGCAGCCAGTGGGTATTCGGCAAAGCTAGCGATGAGGAACTCGCCCGGCTCATCGAAAGTAAAGTCTATTGGCAGACGCGACTGGTTGGCGGAGATGTCTGGCTCGGGGATCCGACAGAAGCGCTTTACGTGCAAACAACTCCCGACCATGTAGTGGAGATTGCGGCCTCGTTGGCGCAGTCAGGGTCGTTCTCTCTTGACTCGTCGTTACGCTACCGCGTTGCCATCTCTCATGGGCGAGGGGAACCGTTTCGAGCAAGAGAGTGCCGATGCGCTGCGACAACTGGAAGAGAAGCATGCTTTTGAAAGAGGATAGAGACTCCGGGAATAAGTACCCGGTTCGGCCGCCTATCCTGAATATCTTGTGTATGCCGTCTTATCCCGGCGACTTAGGCTGATGATTAGTGACTATTCTCGCAACTAACCCTTGCTGATTCATGCCTCGCTACCAACGTGGCAGACACGCCCGACGATGTAGTCGGCAGGCGTCATTCCATTCATCGGCACCACTTGCACCGGCACAGAGCGGTTATGTGGCCGCAATAGCATAATGCTCCCCGATATCTCAACATACCGGATTGTCGACGCATGTTTTGTGTGAATGGCATAGATATTTCTCTCTCCAGCGCGATAAGGGCTGGGTGAGTTGTAGTGACGGTCAAGAAGAACGGTCGCTCCAGGTCTGAGGCGCGGGTACATGCTCATCGCATCCTGTCCGTTCGCTCTCACGGCCACGAAACGTTCCCATGTGCGGCGAGTGCTTTCTGGCTCTTCCTTGATGTCCTGCAGGAAGGACCTGGCCACTTTCAGCACTTCCTTGACGTGCATGTTCATAATCTGCGCATGGGTAGCGGCGATAGAGAGTTCGGTCACGACAACGTTGTCAAATTCTCTATCGCTCGAAGGAAGAATTAGCGCATGCTTGCTAATCTCAACCGGATCAAGAAGATCCAAGACAGAAAGGTGCTGAGCCTCCAAAAGTCGGTCCAATCCTTTCACGCTGAGACCACGTTTGCGGTGCAGAAAGTTGGAAATATGCGCCTGTTTAAAGCCAGCCTGTTCAGCGAGGCTTGAGCCGGTTATCTCACCGATTTTTATGCGTTCCCACAGCTTTACGCGAAGATTTTCCTGAAGTTTCTGAAAGTTCATGAACAAAAAGTATACTCGCCGCCTTCATGTATAGCTAAAAGCTATAACTCACACAGAAGATAACTGCGGTTATTATGAAAAGTTCTTGACTTATAACTTAGGCCGCTCCTAGGATCGATGATCATATGCAGTACGAGCGATTAATCTTATTTATCTGAGGTATTACCGCCATGATAGAAGCACAGTGCCACGACGACGAAGGCAAAGGCTTTGTCGAGTTCAGACGCAAGGTAAAATCGGCAGAAGTTTTGTCTGCCTCCATCGAAAGACTGTTACGAGTCCTCCACTTCACCGGTCGTTTATGTATCGTGGTCCAGAATGGACAAATATTAAAGTCCGGATACGAAGAGGGTTATTTCCGAAACATGGGTTCGGAACTGGTCACCGCGCTGTAGGAAGAATCCTGTCATCTAAATAGCTGAACAGGTCATCGTAAGAGAAACGAGCCCTGGAGCCGAGCAATCGGCACCGGGGCTCTTTTATTTGCTGCCTAACTCATAGTGAAAGGCAATCATGAACTTCATAAACGATGTCGAAAGCCCAGAAGCACAAATGGAACTGAAGTATTGCGAACGATGCGGAGGACTATTCCTGCGCCCGACGGCAACTGCTGGTGTGCATTGTGGATCCTGTGTCCTGCATTTGGCCGCAAGGCCGCATCTCGCAGGAGATCTCAATAATGGATCCCGCCGCAAGGCCCGGAAACCCCGCATGGTGAAAGGGCCGCGCCCGGAAATTATGAATGTTAACGGCGAGGTCGAAGTTGGATGCCTCCAAGGAGTGGCGATACCCGAGGTGCATCCATGTTGAATATCCAATCCCGATTGCAAGGAGGCTTGCACTTCACGTCCCAATCTGAACTGGCCCCTGCCGTGATGTTCGTGGCAGAAGAGCTTGATCTGTGGCCCTACCGTGTTCGAACCAGAGCTTTGCTGAAGCGCTACGCGCGGGCATCGGTGGAAGTTGGCAGAGTGCCATCGCTCCTGGGACGGGAGTTCTTCCGCTCCCGAGTTACTTCCTATTCCATGGGCAGTTTCGAAGACGTCGTGATCTTTGTCGCCGACATGGAGCGCATGCTCGATAAGCTCGACACGATGGAGAAGAAGTTGATTGCGATGTATATCCTTGAGGAGTACACAATCGTCGAAATATCTCGATTACTACATTGTAGTGATCGCACTGTAGAAAGACTCTTGCACGAAGCAACCGACACACTCTCACTCATCTTGCTTAACAGTGGTCTGTTAGAGAGATTGCCCGAACCTACCAGAGGTATAACTCAATAAACCGGTCACTTAGGACGTGTGACTTTTGGTCAATGGTGTTTGTGGTTAGTTTTGTCAAGTGTAGTTTGGAGGGTGAATGGTTGTAAGTAACTCACAGCATGGAGAAAAGAAAATTGCTGAAGTTGTCGGGGTACCCCCTGGTAATTTGGTATCCTAAACTTAAGAGTCAGAAAATTAAGGACATCGGGAAGGGCGCGAGAAGCAGATCGCGTCCTTTCTTTTTGGTTGGGTGTCTTCCCGAAAAGCGTTTTGGATAAATTTCATCGGAATTTTGGCGGTTGTTGCGGCGATAGGCTGCCTATATGCTGGCGACCAAACACTCGAGGCGCAGCTTGACTAGCGGATAGCGGACGACTGGAACATGCGGACAAGGGCTAATCAGTCGAGGTGAAGTAAAATCAGAAGGCGCAAATTCAGGATTAAATTCAGGATTACAAGAAGGCCAGAACATCGCATGGACATGACCTGGGTCACAGAACGAGTCGCGCTGGGAGGCGGCATTTGGAACGCGCAGAATATGGCGGAACTGGCGCAGACGGGCGTGACGCACGTCGTAAACATGCAAATTGAGTTCGATGACAGACCGTTGGCTGAACCGTACGGGGTGCAGGTGTTGTGGAATCCGACAGACGATGATTTCCTGCCTAAACCACCAGAGCTCCTGAAACGGGGCGTGGATTTTGCGCTGGAAGCGCTGGAGGATCCCAAGGCACGGGTTTATGTGCATTGTGCCGCGGGCGTGCACCGGGCTCCGATGATGACGTTGGCGGTAATGTGCGCGATGGATTGGAAAATTGATGCGGCGATGCGGCTGATCGAGACGAGAAGGCCGGTGGTGGATTTTGCGGATGTGTATGTGGAGAGCGTGCGACGCTTCCTGACATGGAGACTGGAAGGTGCCGCACAGCGCGCAGACCGTGAGATTTGAAGAAACTATTTTGGAGCATTGAACCGGTACAGATCGTAGCCGGAAGAGATCGTGACATCGCCGCCGCTCAACAGAGCGGCTTTCTTATTGGGCCGGGCGGGCCAGCACGAGGATTGAGGAGAGAACAAGACATGCGCAGATACCTTGCGACGAGCGGCAAGCGCTTTCCGACAACAGCGAGTTGGAGGTTTCCCATTTGCCTGAGTTTGCTGGTGGCGCTGACATTGACCAGCGAGATGGTGGGCCAGGGTCCGTCGCTTACGACCATCAGCGACACGGTTTATCGCGCGGACGGCCAAGCTGCGTCGGGAACGGTGCTTATCTCATGGCCGTCGTTTCAGACGGCGCAAGGTGATGCAGTGACTGCGGGCAACCAGAGTGTAGAGGTCGCGCAAGGTGGAGCGTTCCTCGCGCAGTTGGCGCCGAACGCAGGCGCAAGCCCGATGGGAACTTACTACGTGGCGGTCTTTCAGTTGGACGACGGGACCGTCAGAACGGAGTATTGGTCGGTGCCAACGACTTCACCGACAACGATTGCAGCAATAAGAACGACTCCTGGAACGGGATTGGGGAATATAGCCGCGACACAGGATTACGTGAACACGGCAGTAACGACCCGAGCGCTCGACTCGAGCGTGGTGCACCTTGCAGGAAACGAGACGATTACGGGGGCGAAACAATTTGCGGTGGCGCCAGCTCTTCCGGCGCCGGCGGGAAGCAGCGACGCGGCAAACAAGGGATACGTCGACGCGGCGGTACAAAATGTCGGTGCGGGGGATTACGTCGCAAAGGCCGGAGACACCATGACCGGCCCCTTGAATCTAGCGGGGCCACCGACATCGCCAGCCCAAGCTTCCAATCGGCAGTACGTGGATAACGGACTAACGGCGAAGGCGGATCTGGTTACGGGAGTTGTTCCGCCCGGGGAGTTGGGGTCGGGAGTGGCGACCTCGGATACATGCCTAAATGGAAACTCGACATGGGGTTCATGCGGCGGGGGCGCACCGGCGGGAATCAGCTATGCGACGACGGCGCTGAACTGGTCGCAGACCATCGCAGGATCGCTGAGTAGCGGGTCTCAGGCGACGGTGACACTTACGCCGTGTCCGGTGGGAATCGATACGACGAGTAACGCCGGCTACCAGGTGCTTCTCTCGGGTGGAGGAAACAGTGAAGCAGTCAATGTGCCAACAACGGCGGGAGCGTGTACAAGCGGGGCGGCATCGGGGACGATCACGTTCACTCCGTTCAATTCCTATTCTTCGGGATACACGATTGGGTCGGCGTCATCCGGCATTCAAGAGACGCTCAATGCAGCATGCGGGACGGACTCTACTTCATGGAAGAATGCTCAGTGTAATGTGACGATTCCATCGAATGGACCTGGGTATCCCATACACTCTGTCGCTACTTACAACATTGCCGGCACAATTTACCTGCATACGAACCAGTCGGTGTTAAGTGGTTATGGAGCGTCGTTGAACTGCAATGGCCGAGGGCCATGCATGCAGATTGGCGATCTGAAGAACTCGAATGACTACGCTAATAACACGGTGCTCGGCGTGAGCTTCCGGACACCGACCAACCTTTCGAGCAGCCCCGCGTTTGCTGGAGTGGCGATCACGCAGACACAACGAATCGGGCAGGTAGTGACGATCACGACAGCCTCACCGCATGGATTCAGAGTCGGTGACATGGTAACGATCATGTTCACGGACAATAACGCATTCTGGGGCGACGCGATTGTGACGGCGGTTCCAAGTTCGACTACCTTCAAGTATTCGCACTCGGGCACCGACATCGCTGTGCAGACGACCCCAGGCGTGGTTGCCCTGGCGTACGAGGCGGTGCTCGATAACGCAATGAATACACACCTGACCGACATTTCGTACGACAAGGTCGGAGAGGGCGGCGCATTCAATAACTTTTTCGATTTCTGGGATGACGAAAACGCAACGATCGACCATTTCAATAACAATGCGATTCCGTTGAACAGCAGCGCGAACTGGACAGGATCGTTTGTGTTTTCGGCTGGGAATCAGGGATCGGTGGGCCAGATGGCGCCAGTCATCACGCTGCGCGATTCGACCATTACGGCAAATTATTCGAATGGGCTGACGGTCTACAACTCAAACGGAATTTATGTGGAAAACACGGTTTTGCAGGCGACGGGACCGTGGCAAGTGTATTCGGCAAATTCGACGGGGAACTACCAAGGCGCGTACCTGAAAAACATCTATTCCGAGAGCGGGGTGGCGATGAACCCTCTTTCGCCTCCCCGATCGCCATTCGGCGGGACCGGGGTGGCAGGGTTGATTGCGGGCACATCGAGTGGTGCGGCGAACTTCTCGGTGACGGGTAGTGGCGGGACGCAGGGATGGTTCGGCACGGGTGGCAGCGGTTCAGTTCCCTACTCTTACTTCGTGGTGGCAAACGACAAGACGACAGGAACACAGACATCGCCGATGCAGGTGTTGAACTACAACTCGAGCGGGAGCGATTCGATTCCAGTTCGTTGGCCGAGAGTGGCGAACGGCACGGATGTGATCACGTACGACGTAATCCGAATGACCACGCCGGGTGGGGTGGGCACGGCATATCCATACGCAGGTGGATGCGCGGGCGGATCGACTACGGCCTGTGGTTCGGTTGTGACGAATGTGGCGCAGTGTTCAGGCCTGGTCTGCACTTACTCGGATAGCGGAAGCGCCGTGACAGCCAGTTACTCGATTCAGCAGGGCACTTATATCGGGACTCTTATTTTCTGGCCGGGAGGTATCGTCGCCGTCAATAAGAGTGTTGCGGTAGATAGTGAGATTGGCAATGTGGTAGGCGTCGGATTAACGGGAAATCCCATACAAGTTGCCAATCAATGCACGGACTGGGGAGTAGCATCGGCGGGGGGCTACACGGACTGTAACTCGAGCATGACCGCTGCGAATAACGGGGTGCCGAACCAGACCGCGACCCTGCTGACGGATGGTGCGGCGGCAGGCGGTGGCATGCAGGTAACAAAAGGGCGGTTGAATTTCTCGACCACACCCGCGGCTGCGCTGCAACCTCATCACATCATCACGTTGATCGATTCGCAGCCGGGGTTGACGCGGTCCACATGGGGCTACAGACCTCTGGCGGCGGCGAACGATACCTGGATCGGCACGGATGTCTCGCCAACCGGGGTGGGATTGAACCTGGGACAACTGGCGTTCGGCGCTCCCATTTCGATCACGAATTACATTGCGGCGGTGGGCGATGGAACACATTCGAACTGGCTGGAAAGGCTAACGGCATCACTGAAGGAGTTCAACGTCTCAACAAAGTTTGATCAGAGCGTCACGATCTCGGGGCTGGCGAATGGGTGTCTGAACGTGGCGTCGGGGGTGATTTCATCCACGGGGAGCGCTTGCGGTTCGGGGGGCGGAGGCGGCGGAGTCAGTTCGGTATTTGGGCGAACTGGGGTGGTCGTGGCGAACGCAGGCGACTACACGGTCTCGCAGATTACTGGAGCGGCGACCGATTCGGCGGTGGTACACAACACTGGCAACGAGACAATCGCGGGAGTAAAGACATTTACAAATAATGTTGCTGTGAATGGCAACTTACTGCTGCCACAAGGGAGCGGATATGTGCCGGCAGTTGGTGGTATTGGATTGGACACAGCGGCAGGATTACCTGTCGTGAACCTCGGTGGCACGAATCACCAGATCGCATTTACGAGCTCGAATATCAGCGGACAAGCGGGAACGGCCCTGGCGCTGGCAGCGACGCCGACGCAATGCAGCGGCGCGTTTGCCACGGGGATTGCGGCCAACGGAAATGCCAATTGTACGACTCCGAACGTGATTCAGATGGCGGAGACGGCACAACCGGCAGGCATTCCGAACTGGGGCGTGTTCTGGTTTGACGCGGCGACACACACGCCACGGATGATTGAAAATAGCGGCCAGGTCGTGCAACTGGGAATGACAAATCTGTTTAACTCCGATCCGAGCGGGGATCCGGCGGATAGCCTCGAGGAGAGGAACGGGACGACGCCCCAAAATCTGCGAGTTTATTCCAACTATGCAAGTACGAGCGTATGGGACAGGATTTCGCTGGGGTCAGAGACGGTTGGCGGCACTAACTACAATGTCCTAAGAAGCGAGGACGCGTCGAGCGGGAGCGCCCTGAGTCTGGGGATTCATATTGGATCGAACATCAAGTGGTTTTTTGCTTCGGATGGAACACTGAAGCCTAGTCCGGATAATGCTTACGACATCGGAACTGATTCGGGGCAGGCGATGCGGAGCGTGTTCGCGAAGACATCGTTCAACATGTACGCGTCTGGACGGCAGGATTTCGAATTCGCAAATGACACTACTAACGGCACGACGCTGAACCAGCTTGCTGTTTATAACTCCACCGCAACTGGAGTACAGACGGCAGCGACATCGAGTGCGGATGGCGTGGTTGGCATTGTAAGTGGCGGGGCCGGGTCGGGATCGAATACCAGGGCTGTAATCACCTGGGCAGGAGTTGCGTCGTGCAGCTTTGACGGGAGCAGTCCAGTCGCGGGCGACTATGTAATCGCCAGCACCACGCAGGCGGGTAAGTGCCACGACACGGGATCAACGACGCGGCCATCCGGCGTGCAAGTGATTGGACGGATCGAGGGAGGCGGAGTGCGGGTAAGTCTTGCGGCTCCGGCGGGCGGCGCACCAGGGGGCGCGGTCACCTCGGTGTTCGGCCGAAGTGGGGCGGTCTTGGCAAACAGCGGAGACTACTCGGTCGGACAAGTGACAGGGGCGGCACCGTTGGCTTCGCCAACATTTACAGGAGTGGTCACGCACCCGGATGGAACGTTGGTGAGTTCAGCGGGATGGTCGGGCAGTCCAACGTTCCTGAATAACGTGACGGTGAGCGGGAATCTGAATGTCGCGGGAAATATAAATCAGACGAGTAACAGTCCAACGCAGTGGTCCGGGAAAGAATGGACGGGGATGGCGGCGACGGTTCCGACGGGCATGGATTTCTCGCTGGGCGTCAGGTCGGATGCGCTATTTCATTGCCAGTTGGCTAGCGGGGCGTCCTGTATGCCGAGTGGCGGCGCAGTGACTAGCGTGTTTGGGCGGACTGGCGCGGTAGTGGCGCAGAGCGGAGACATTCCGAATAATGCGGCGAACACAACGGGGACAGCGGCGAATTTGAGCGGCACTCCAGCGCTGCCGAATGGAACGACGGCAACGACCCAGGGCTCGGGTGATAACAGCGGCAAGCTGGCGACGACGGCGTACGTCAAGAACGAGATATTTATTCCGTGGACTTGTCCGGTGGCTGGGGCGACGATTAGCGGAGTTAGTTACTGTAACTGGACTCTGCCGGCAGGTTTGACGATTAGTGGATTCGATCTGGCGGCGAGTACGGCTCCGGTGGGATGCACGACTTATCCGACGATACAGCTGTGGGATGGGACCGCTAATGCGGCGGTTGGAAGCTTCTCAGTCACGATGAGCTCGGGATCTAACTTCTATGGGCAGGTTGCGGGGAGTTCTAATGTCCCGTCTGGACACTTCCTGCGAGTGAAAGTCACAACTGGTGGATCGGGATGCACGACGGCTCCGGCTGGGATTGTGGCGGTGGTGACTTATCAGATGCAGAACTAGAGGTGGCGTGGGTTCGCGGTTTCGGGATCCACTGAAGAGCAACAGCAAAAGCCGCCGGTGAGGCGCCGGCGCTACAAGAAGACAGCAGAGGCTGCCGACGCGCTACACAGGGCATTAATACCTTAGCGGTTATCAATACAAATATGAAAAAGCAATTCTTGTTCCTATTCGTAATAGGACTGCGGCTGGCGTGTGCCTCGAGCTATTACGTGGATTGTAAGTACGGGTCGGACGGCAACTCGGGGACGGCGACGCAGCCTTGGCGGACGCCGTTGGCGGTCACGCTGCACTCGTCGAACCCGGGGTTTGGGCCGGGGGATGGCGTTTATTTCCGGCGGGATTGCACGTGGTACAGCGGATTTTCTTTTACTTCATCGGGAGCGGCGGGTGCGCCTATCGTCATTGATAGCTTTGGTAACGGGCAGCCGCCGCATCTGACGGGCTATCTGCCGATCGCGGACGCTTACTGGTCGGTTTATTCAGGGAATGTTTGGGTAAGCAAGCCGCTGTTCGACAACAACGGCAGCGGCGGGGATAACTGCGCTAATGATGGCGGCAATTGTGTGGCCTGTCCGACGCAGGCCATACGGTTCAGTTGCCTTACGCAGCCCCTGGCGAGCATGGGCTTCGTGCGGTTTGGAACGGTTTGGGGGAATGCGAGCTCCGGGATTTCCGGATTGGCGCAGGATCGGGACTGGTATTTCGATGCGAATTCGCAGTTGCTGTACGTCTATTGCAGCGGATGTAGCGGAGGCGTGAAGCCAGCGGAGTTTTACGGTGGCGTTGTTCCGATTGTGTCTCCCACAACGATGGTGAACCTCAATGGAGCGCAGTATGTGAAGGCGCAGCACTTACTGGTGGATTGGTTCGCGAGTTATGGAGCTCAGGTGCAGGGTGGGAGCGACCATATCTGGCTGGCGAACATGGTTGCTAACAGTGAGGTAGAGAATGGCGCGGTGCCAGTGGGATTTTATGTTCATCCGAGCGGGATACCCGTGGACATCCACTTATATAACACCGACGCGAACATGAATTATGCGGGCTACCGTTTTGACGGATGCGCGAGTGGCGGATGCACGTTTGAGATCAAGAATTGCCGCGCGTATGCGAACCGGGCTTATGGAATCATCGAGAATGTGCAGGGGGCGGTTAGTTATGACTTCTGTCATTTCTATGCAAACAATTTGGCCACGGCACTGACGGTGGACACTAGCGGAACGCCTGGTCCGACGGCGGGGTTACACAATGTGGGGGCCGAGACTCCGCCGTGGGTGCGGGAGTGGCGGAGGTGGCCGGCGTATACGACCGTGAGCTATGACGACCCGGGGCTGGTGGCTTATAGCGATACGTATATAAATTCGCTGATGCCGATGCTGGCTGGTAAGGGGATTCCGCTGTCGGTGGCGGTGGTGACGGGCGGGACTTACTCGCAGTCGATTGCGTCGGAGGTACAGGGGTGGATTAATGCCGGGTGGGATATTAATGCGCACTCGATCTCGCATGAGTATTGGGATCCTCCAGCGGGTAGTTGCGGGGCGGGCGGGCCTTTTCCGGTTCCGTGTCATGCGTTCGAAGGTTTGCAGTATATCGGGACTAAGGCGACGAGTGTAGGCTGACTATCTCGCATTCGCAGGGCATGTGCGGGACCGGGAAGCTGGCGTGTTTGATGGTTACGACGAGTCCGGATGACCCTGCGGCGGACATCTTGTGGGACTTTACGCCTGCGGCGCCGGGGGAGGCACCGACTGGTCTCGACACGCTGGGCGGGATTCTTTACACGCTGCAACAGCGGGAAGTGTTTGCGGTGGTCCTGGATGACTTGGCCAAGAGCACGGCGCGCAGTATTTCGCTGGCGGATATTACAGATTTGGATATTGAGAGCGGGGCGCAGGTGCTCGATCTGGACGAAACACAGATGGAAACCGTCGAGATGGGATGGGCGCAGGCGTGGATGAATTTGAATTTCACGGGACTGCCTTCGGCTCGCGTGTATGTGATGCCGGGAAGTTATGAAGATCAGGTGACGGAAGGTATTGCGGCGGGGTTGGGGTATGCGGGGGTGCGCGGGACGGCGAGTTTGAAACCGTGTTGCGGCGCGAGCACCACGCTGGCGTCGGGATATGACGTACTGAACATCCTGAGCCAGGGAATGGTGCCGAATTATCAGAACCTGAGTTACCAGCAGATGCGGAATCGAGTTGCGCAGGATCTGTTCAAGAACGCGTTGTGGGGACGTCCTGTGGGATATTTCTGGCATTTGAATGAGCTTCGCCCGGATGAGGTGGCGAACCTTGCGGATGCGTTGGTGCAAGGAGGCGCGAGTTTGAAGTCGAACACGCAGATGGTGGCATTTCTGCTGGGTTGTCAGGCGAATGATGTTGTGCCGCAGGGATATGCGCCTGGGAGTTATTACGCTTGTCCTTCGTCGGGAGTGGAGGTCACGTATCGAGGTCGAGGGCATGCCACGGCGCGGGTTATCGACCCGGCCAGTATTGCCGCGCTGAAAAATGGCGCTGACGATGGAGTGCGGGGAAGCGTGCGACATGTGGCGACGCCTGCGGCACGCACATCGGTGGATTGCGAAGCCGCCGCGCTCGCACTGCTGGACGATGCGGGGTATGGCTGGGCCGGACAGTATCAGGCGTGGAGCCAGTTTCTGCCGGGAAATTCTCGAGATGTTTTTCCGGGTGATGGGTTGGGCGTCAATGCGCCATCGCGCGATGCGGCCTTTCTGGCGATTGTGAGTGATGTTGAAATCGAGGCCGTCGATATCAGCAGGGAAATCTTCCGTTACACGTTGCGATTCACGGATGCTGGGGATCCAACGTTGGATCTTCGATTTGAAACCGCCGCCGTGCAACTTAGCAGCATTCTGACGGCACTTGATGTGAATGCGGTGGGCAACACATATTTGCCAGATCTGACGAGAGCGGAGATCACCGCGATCACATCGACCACGGTGACGATTGACGCTGGCATGACACCTACGGCTGGAAACGGGATCGAAGTACGCTACTCGGACGCGGGGTGGGGAGCGGACAACAATCGAAATCTCGTGGGGCGTTTTACAACGGAAACTTTTAGCTTGCCGCGGTATGGGCGAACACAAAATTACTTTTTGCGGAGTTATGACAACGGTTCGCCTGCGAAATATTCGCGCTATTCGACGGCGCTGCATGTCGACAGTCCACTATGAACTTCCAAGAGCAAGACGGCAGCTACGCAACAGGGATTCAGCCACCACTTTTAATCCAGACGAACAATAATTTTCAGCTCGAAGTGCTCGAGAAGTTAGGGCGAGTTGAAGCGAAAGTTGACATGATTGTGGGCGACGGGCAGCCCGGGAGAATGCGGCTTGCCGAGGATCGCATCACCGTGTTGGAGCGGAATGACATCCGACGAAATCTTCTGGACCGCATGGTGACGGCGGGCATTGCCTTTGCGGTCAGCGCATTGATTGCGCTGCACGATCATCTTTTACCGAAATAAAAAAACAAACGAATCGTTCTGCACGACCCTGGTGGATAGGGCCGGCGAACAGTATTGGGAGAATTATGAACGCACTCATTTGCTACGGACCCCTTGTCTGTACAGTTGCCGGAACTATTGGCGCGGCAGTGTTTACGCCGGGCTTTATTGCCGCACATCCCATGGCCTTTGCGTGGGTGAATGCGGCGGCTCAGTTTTTACATGCGATCCTTCCGTCGATTTTCGTGGGAAAGGAGAACTAACGCGATGCGAATGTTCACTACATTGCTGATTGTGATTGCGCTACTGCCGATGGTGGCCTGCTCTCCCGTTGAGAACCAGGCGCGCGATACCGCGGCGGCGCTATCCGGATCGATCATTGCTGCGCAAACAAAATATCAGGCGAGTTGCGCGGCAGATCCGGGGCAAGAGATCTGCCAGGTAATCAATCGCGGAGTGTCCGGAGAAAACGCGTTGCTGACTGCGGTGGAAACGTATTGCGGATGGGCGGCTACGCTGGCTCCGCCGGACCCGAGCGCGAAATGCGTACCGGTTAAATCAACACAGGCAGCGCTGCAGGCGGCAATTGCCAATGCTGCGGAAATGACACTTCAGATTAAAGGAGCACTGTGATGGGCGCAGCAACTTTGATCAGCCTGATTCTGTCGCTACTTCAGTCGATTCTCGCGTCTGCGAAGATCGGCGGAGTTGCGCCAGATGTGATCGCAAACATTGAGGGCGCGGTTACGAAGCTGTTGGCCGTGCAAGGGACACCGGTGACGTTCGCGCAGTTGGAAGGGCTGCGGGTCACAACAAAGTGGTAAAGGAACAGGAGCGTTGAGGTCCTAGCCGACCTCTTCGCTCCAGTTTTCGAGAGTCTTTTTCACTAGCGCCATGAACTGATCGGCGACAGCGCCATCAATGATGCGGTGATCGTATCCAAGCGTGAGGTGGACGACGGAGCGGATGGCGATGGAATCGTTGCCGTCGGTGTCGGTGATCGACCATGGGCTGCTTGGTGATGCCTCCAATGCCCATGATGGCGACGTTGGGCTGGTTGATGATGGGCAGACCGAACACAGCGCCGAACTGGCCTGGATTGGTGATGGTGAAGGTGGCGCCTTCGACGTCGGCAGGCATGAGCTTCTTGGTGCGCGAGCGCTCGACCGAGATCGGTGATGCCGCGCTGGAGTCCGAGGAAGTTGAGTTCGTCGGCTCTTTTCAGGACCGGGACGATGAGTCCCCAATCGAGTGCGACGGCGATGCCGGCGTTGACGTGCTTGTGGTAGCGGATGCTATCGCCTTCGAGTGAGGCGTTGACGATGGGATATTGCTGCAGCGCGATGATGGCGGCGCGCACGAAGAATGGCATGAAGGTGAGACGCGCGCCGTGACGCTGCTCGAAGCCGTTTTTCAGCTTGTTGCGCAGGTTGACGATGCGGGTGATATCGACTTCAAACATGCAGTGGACGTGAGCGCTGGTGCGGCGCGATTCGATCATGCGCTGCGCGATGATCTTGCGCATGTTGCGATCATGGGAACGAGGTCGCCGGGAATGACGGCGGGCGCGGGTGCCGAGGCTGGCGCGAGGCGCGGGAGCAGACGGCTGTGCAGGAGCGGGCGGGGCGGATTGCGGAGCGGCTGATGGGCCGCTGCTCAACGAAACTGCCAGGACGTCCTGCTTGGTGATACGGCCGCCGGTGCCGGTGCCGGTGACTTTCGCGAGATCGACATTGTGCTCGCGGGCGAGCTTGCGGACGAGTGGTGATGAGCGGACATCGGAGTCTTCGTCCTCGTCGGATGAGCTCGCGGCGGCTGGTGCTGGCGCCGGCGGAGGCTGCGGGAGCTTCTTGTTTGGCGGCTGGTCGGGGGCGGCAGGCGCGGGAGCTGCGGCTGCTTTGGCAGGTGCTGAGGCGGGAGCGGACGCGCCATTTCCTTCGCCGATTACGCCGACCACAGTGTTGACCTGGACGGTGTTGCCCTTCGGCAACCTTGATTTCCTGGAGCACGCCACTGGCGGGGGCGGGAATTTCGGCGTCCACCTTGTCGGTGGAGATCTCGAAGAGCGGCTCGTCGCGCTGAACTTTGTCGCCGGGCTTTTTCAGCCACTTGGTAATCGTTCCCTCGAAGATCGATTCCCCCATCTGGGGCATAACTACGTCGGTCGGCATGATTCCCTCTCCATAAACCCGCCCGAAAGGCGGGAGACAAACAAACATTATATCGAACGGCGTTGTGCGGCGGCGCGCTGGGGCGTCGAGACGGACGTGCATTGGAAGTCAGCGCATTGAAGTGCTTGCGGAGTGAATACTTATGAAGAAACTGATAGCGATGCTGTTGCTGTGCCTTGCGGCTCTCGGTCAGTCGGTGTCATCAGGGCGAGGAGTGTCGTCCGGATTGTCGTCCTTGATTGTGCAGGCGCAGAACGGCGGACCACTCGCGTATGCGGCGCGAACTGACCCCTGCGTTCTGGGATATGCCTTCGATCAGACGAACTGCCTGAATGGGGCGACGACCGGGCAGTATGGGAGCGGCATGTCGTTTCTGGGGCAGACCGGCGACCCGATGCCTTGGTACCAGACGCCGGGGACGATTGATCCTCCGAATACTGCGATTGTGGATCCTGACTTCGGTAGCTACCAGGTTTTGTTGTCGAGCGGCGAATGGGGATTTTCGACGGTAGGACTTGGGCAGGGCCCGACGCAAGTTTTTCACGAAGGATCTGGGGAGTGGGACCCGTTTGCGCAGGATAATTCGCTCCTTATTATGGCGAACAATCAGGGAGCAGACGCGCTGGTGGCGCTGAATGTGCCACTGATTCGGGCCAAGGGATGTTCGCCTTCGTCGGCGTCGGGCGCTTGCGTGGTTTGGACGGGCATCGTGACAGGTGTGCAGGGGAATGATGCGGCGTGTCCGGACGAATCTGTTTCTGGAACGGGCTGCACATTGCTGAACAATGCGGGATCGTTCAGCTTCAGCCGCACGCCAGGAGAGTCTCACGTGATCTACGAGCGAATGGGTTCGGTCACGGGTGCGGCAAATGTACAGGTGAATAAGTTGCTGGTGAGTTGCACTGCACCATCGGGATTTGCGAGCACGCGATGCACATTCAGGCGAACGCCCTACGTGAATTTCACAGCGGACTATGCCGACCCGAATGCCACGGGCGGCGGCACGATCGCGGCTCCGTGCAGCGTACTACCGAATGCGGCGCACGGTGGATATACCAGCAACTCACCATGGACGGGCGGCTTTGTGGCGGCGAATGATGGGTCGGTTGGATATTCGTTGGGTGGAGCGCCGAATTGGCTGGCGGCAACTTCGTATGTGACGCCCGACTCTTTCATTTATCCCACCAGCGGGAATAGTGGGAAAGATGGATTTCAAGCGACGCAGGCGGGGACGTCGAGCTCGACAGAACCAATGTGGGATAACGCGCCAAATACGGGGGACACGATCTGCGATCCGAACACGGGAGATGGAGGGAGTCCACAGGGCGTGAATGTGCCGTGTGCGGCTGGTCAGGTGCAGTGGACGAATATCGATAAGATTGGCGGGCAGGGTCCGGGTTTCGACGTGGTCTACTTCAATCCGAAGCGCGGGTGCAGTCACATGAACACGCGCAGTGCGCTGATCTACCGAGGAACGAATGAAGGGCCGAACTGGCCAGCAGCGCCAACACTTACGCAGCCGACGGATCCGTCGGGAACGTTTACCACCGACCAGGTGGCAGCGCTGTTCAACCATTGTCTGCTTCAGTTCGGGACGAGCGGACCGTACTCGACGACTGGTAACGTGATGCCGGGACAGACCAACAACGGAGGGCAGATTGGATACTGCCAAACGGTGGCAAGCCCCGGCATGGGCACGCTAACGGATGTGGGCGGCATTCACGATGGCGGGATCCAGATGGACTCGACCTACTTGAACGTCACTCCAACGGGGGGCGGGAGTGCACCCTCGGGAAGCACCGCTTGGGAAGCGAATCACGAGAGTTGTAGAGGGTCCGGAACATCGTACAAGGAAAACTCGTGCTACAAACTCATCTGGAAAGTGGCGACGACACTGGTTCGTCCTTTGCAAATGTGGGTGAACTGGACAGGATCGAACGCGGTGAATGGCGGTGGTGCGGGGCACGAAACGGTCGGGTACAAACTGCTTTGGAAGGGCGGTTATACGCAGGGTCTCTATTATGAAGAGCCGGTGTGGAACCTGGAGAATGGGTCTGGCTCCGGATCGAATACGATCGGCAATCCGAACCCCGGGATTCAACTGTTGTCACAACAGCGGAGCACAAACATCGCGAACGCGCCATGGGATGAGCATGGCACGGAGCGGCAGGCTACTTCTTTGGACAATACGCCGGTTTTTCTCGCAAACACGGCAGTTCCGGCACCCGGTCGGAGAGGATGTGTCGGGACGGGGACGGGCTTAGGAAATTGCGGCGTAGGCTTTCCGTCGGGATACCCCGGGAGCTTGCTGGCGAATTCGACAGGAAGTTCGTCTGCGGGATACAACGAGGTCACGGCGATGGCTTCGACGAGCGCCAGTTCCTGCGAGGGAGGGATCTTGCCGACGTTCGGCACGTGGTGCCAGTGGCGTCTCGCGCGTAGCTGGGGAACGGGATCAAGTACAGGACTTCAGGGGCCAGAACGAACAGGGCATGATTTCACAGGATGGAACGTTGTATGCATGGGGGAGCGACGTGATGGGAACGCGGAAAAGCACCTCTCCAGATTGGACGGCATCGACTAATTCAAAACCCTTTACGAATGCGAGTCAGGCCATCATCAACCCAGTGTGCATTGCGGGAAGCTGCAAGGGAAATAACTTCAACCATTCTGACTTTCAGAATCTGGGAGCGGCGTTTCAGAGTTGCAATCTTTCGTCAGGGTGTGCGGAACCGGACTGGTCTACGTGCCAGGTGTCAGGACAAACTTGCTCGGAATATAACGGTGGCAGCGTGGTGGGAACGTGGACCAATGTCTCGCAGCCTGCAACTGGAAATACGGGACAGCTACTTGCAACGGATTGAGGGGTGATTTCGTGTCGCAGCCTGGTACTCCCATTTATCTGAACGACACGATTTACCCGACGGGCAACAATTCCAATGGATACATCTTTCAAGCCGTGGGATGCACGCCTGCGGGTAGTTGCACTCTTTCTGGAACGACGCCGATCAATCAAGGTACGGCTCTGAACTGGAACTCCCTTACGGTCAACTCAGTTACTGCAGATGACTCGGGCATCAACTGGAAGAATCTTGGAGCAAACGATTGCCGGGCGGACGTTATTCTCGTTGACTTGTTGAGCGCGCAGCCACGGTGACAAGTTCCGAGAGATAGGTTTGGCGAGGTTATGGCGAGGGCAATGCCACAAAAAAGAAAAGCCGCATCATGGGTGCGGCTATCTTTTGTTCTTGTCGTGCGTCTTTGTAGTTTTTTGGCGCTAGCTCACTGCCAGTGTTTCCAGGCTAGTGCTTGTCCTTGTAAATGCTCTTGCTGATTCGGTTCTGCTGGCGATTGATGCCCTTCTGTTCAGCCTTGGTGAGATGGCCGTTGTGAGCCGCCATATCTTTCTGCTCACGATTCTGCACGCTTGCCTCGCGTTTTTCGAGGTTGGCGGTTTGTTGAGGAGTCAACTTGTTGTTCGCGACGCCATTGGCGATGCGCTGTTGCTGGTTTTCTTCACGGCGGTTGACCTCATTGACGCGCGGATGGCCGGGATCGACAACGCCGGCGCCAGCGCCCGAAGTGGTTGAAGTTTGCGCAGCGGCGGAACCGGCAAGCAACATTCCACCCACTGCGAGGACGAAGAGCGAAGAAGCGAATTTGTTGTTCATGCGAGTAGAAACCCCACGGGAAAGATTAGTTGCGCGGGCCCTATGCTGTCAGGGTACCGAAGGACTAGGTCGGGCGCGCAAAGATGTATTGATAGTGCAGGATATGTACCTCTTTATCTATAGGTCTCGGGCTTGTCCACTCACTCGTTGAAAGTAACCTATAGAAAGGTTACCCGGGTACTTTCATCACAAGTTCAATGTCTGCTAACTGCTTTCGTGGGGAACAGGTGCTGTCAATACATCATCTCCTGCGTTCGCATCGCAACGTCTACTTGATCGAATGGGAAGAGCGACGTCTGCACTCCCCAATTCACCGAACTCTTCAGTTCAATGACAGCGGACAGGAATCCGCGAGTGGTGCCTTTCGCGAGCGCACTACTTGATTTCCTTATTTCCTGTTTTCTGATTTTCGGCCCGACATCTTTATGAGCCTTCCTGGGGAACCGCGACATCCAAAACCTTACATGGAGGTTTTATGTACGTAGTTCTTGGAGCGAGTGGCAACACCGGCCACGTGGTGGCGAAGAATCTTCTTTCACAAGGGAAAGAGGTTCGTGTCGTAGGCAGAAACGCGGAGCACCTGCAAGGTCTTGCCGCTGAAGGCGCGGAGATTTTTGTGGGCGATATGACGGATGGGCCCGCGTTGGCAAAGGCCTTTAAAGGGGTGGAGTCGGCTTACGTGATGCTTCCACCAAACTCAACCAGCAATGACTTCCGAGCGTTTCAGGATCGGGTGAGCGACGCCATTGCCGCGGCTGTGGAGAATGCCGGAGTCAAGAACGTCGTCTCATTGAGCAGCATTGGAGCGGATAAACCGAGCGGCACCGGCCCTGTGGTCGGTCTCTATAATTTCGAACAGAAACTCAACAGCATTGAGGGCACGAACATTCTTCACTTGCGCGCCGGGTATTTCATGGAAAACACACTGCCACAAGCTGCCGTGATTCGCATGCTTGGCAGCCTGGCGGGGCCGGTGCGTCCGGATCTTAAACTTCCTATGATTGCGACCCGCGACATCGGAGCCGCGGCCGCCCAGGCGCTTTCAAGCGGGTTTCAAGGCAAGCGCGCGCAGGAACTTCTGGGGCAGCGCGATATTGACTACACCGAAGTTGCAGGCACCATCGGCAAAGCGATCGGCAAGCCGTCGCTGCGTTACATTCAGGCGCCGGACAATCAACTACTCGGAGCCATGGTGCAGATGGGAATGTCGACGAATATGGTTGGGCTGATTCTGGATATGGCGGCAGCGCTGAACTCCGGATACATGAAGGCGCTCGAACCGCGATCGGCGGCAAATACAACGCCGACATCGTTCGAGACGTTTGTGGAAGAGGGGTTCGTGCCAGCGTACCAGGAGCAGGCAGCGGCATAGCGAGTTGGAGTGCGAACAGTAAAAGGGGCGGACACTGAGTCCGCCCCCTTTTTTGTTTTGCTGACCGTTTGAGTTCCGAGAGAATTTGCCTTCAGGCGGCGCGTCGCTCCTGTGAAGCGTTGGGACCTACGACCGTTTCACCGAAAATGGAGCGGGCGAATTTTTGGGCAAGACGGAAAAAGCCACGCTGTTTTCAGGACTTGGCCATTATTGATGCCGGCAACCCAGCCTCCCGGTAAGCCCGGTTCTGGCTCGCTGGAGTGGAAGCGACCTATTCTCCCACATCTTTTCGCATGCAGAACATCGGCCGGCGGGGCTTAACTTCGGTGTTCGGTACGCGAATCCGGCAAACTTTCTTAGACAAATTTGGCGAGTTCGATTGTCTTACTATTGGGACCTGCAGCATGGACCGAATTGAGGGAAGTCTCGCCGAGATTGAGTTGCTATACCGCCAGCATGGCGCGGCGCTGCTGCTTTTTGCGCAGGCGATGACGGGCGAGCGAAGCCGCGCTCAAGATACTGTTCATCAGGTTTTCCTGAGATTGATTGAGAATGGGAACCTTAGTCGAGCGGAGGACAAGAAAGCTTATCTGTTTGCTTGTATCCGCAATGCCATTCTCAACGAGCGCAGTTGTCAGAACCGCCTTGGGCCGCTTGAAACAGACTCAACCTGGTTTAGTCCTCCCGACAGAGACGTCATGAGAGAAGAGAATTTGAGGCGGGCCCTGTCGACTCTTCCCGATGATCAGAGAGAGATTGTCATCCTGCACATTTGGGGCGAGCTCACATTCTCACAGATTGGTGATCTGCTGAGCGTCAGTTCGAATACGGCCGCTTCGCGATACCGATATGCGCTCGGAAAGTTGCGGAACTCAATGTCAGCCAAGGAGAACTCGTGTGCCGACTCCAGATGATGACCGATTCGAAACCTTCTTGAAGCAATTTCGCCCGCTCGTTCCCGATGCCCTTCCAATAAATAAACGCGAGCGCGCATTCCCGAGTCATTGGGCCCTCGGGATGTGGAGTGCTGGCGCTGCGGCCGTGATCATTTTGGGCATGGTTAGTTTCCGCATAGTCCATAGCCGCGGCTCCGAGAGGTCCCTGAATTCCGAGTCGGTGAGTGTGAATACGCCGATGCAGCCGCTAACCATGCGCGATGCGAACGCTCTACTTGCGACAGCGCCGTCGTATAAAGCGGCGCTGGACAAGATGGCATTTCATCGCCAGCGTTCAACCGTTCCCAAGGACAAACAAAGCGCGCTGGCGGTGCTAGCGAAGGAGAAAATCAAACTATGAGACACATCAATCAAACGGGGTCAATCATCGTAGCCGTCCTCATCACCATTGGGTCGGCATTTGGTCAACGGACGGCGTCGCTGGCTGACAATGCAGCGTTGCGTTATTGGGCAGCATTCTCACAGCTGCAAGATTCTGGGATAACGGATCGGGAAGCTCAAGAACTGAACTCGATCCTTGACCGGATGGGACCGTACGACCCCTCGAAGTATAAGGACTTGATTCAAAAGAACACTCCGGCGCTTGAGATCATGGCTCGGGGAACGTTGTTGCCGAACTGTAATTGGGGCCTGGATTACGGTCTTGGAGAAGACGTCCCTGTTGATTATGCGAGAAAGGCTTTAGTGCTCGGACGACTGAATGTCTTGTATGTAATCCAGCTCTATCATAACGATGATAAGGACGGAGCAATTCGCGCTCTCGCGGCCGGCTTGCGGTTTTCGCGCGACCTGGCCAACGGCGGCTCTCTGTTTGCAACTCTCATCGCGAAAGATCTTCTCGTCGCTCATCTGATCGCAGTCGGTGACGCGCTACGCATTGGACAGCTTTCGGCGGCACAGCGATCACAGTTGCAGAATGCGGTAGCAGCATTGGGCAACGGACTAGACTGGCCGACCGCTGCAAGGAGGGATATCGAAGCACTGACTTCACACTATGCCGCCGAGCCGCGGATTTCCGAGGCTCTTTCCCATATCGCCTTAACCTATGGCGACTTTCTTAAGGACCAGTCCAAACTGCCAATACTGACTGAGGCAATCAAGAATGCACCGCCGGAATTGGCGAAGCTGATTCCAAATCCGGCGGCGGTGCAGGAGCAAAAACAAGAACTCGCCGCGAGGCTTCAACAAACGCGAGCCTTGCTGCGGTGAGAGATGATTGTTGCCAAAGGAAAAGGCCAGTCTGATTTCTCAGACTGGCCTTATTTAATGCCGGCAACTACCTACTCTCCAACACACTTTCGCGTGCAGCACCATCGGCCCAGCGGGGATTAACTTGAGGCGAATTGCGGGCGTGAGCGAAACGGGAGTCCGCAGCCGAAATCCCGAGCGAAGTCGAGGGATCAACCGTCGGAGTAAAATGCCCGTCATGCGAAGGCCTCTGATTTACTGGTGTTCAATCTCGTGCTTGATACTCGCTGCGGTAGTCGGTGGGTTACTAATTGCCGCGGCGAGAAGCGATCGGGCAATGCTCTACCAGCACGGAACTCCGGAAGTGCCACAGGGTCATGCCTTCGCGATCATGAATCCGTTTCGAAATCGCCGGCCGGAAGAAGTCGCCGAAGAGTTAATGTCAGACTTGCGGACCAGGCGATGCGACCAGATTTTGCGCGATCTTCAATCCGATGATTCGCGAATCTGTCCGATTATGAACCGAAACCGAAGCGCACGCTTAGTCTGGCGCGAGGATGGCAAGACAATCCGCGTTCTCGTTTATCATCTACCGGAGAGCGCGTCGCGTTTGAGGATCACATCACGTCGCGATGAAGTCGGCTTCGTTGTTAGTGGCGTGTCTTTGCTTCATTGAAAAAAGGAAAAGGCCAATCTGATTTCTCAGACTGGCCTTTATTTAATGCCGGCAACTACCTACTCTCCCACACACTTTCGCGTGCAGTACCATCGGCCCAGCGGGGCTTAACTTCCGTGTTCGGGATGGGAACGGGTGGAACCCCCGCGGTAAGATCACCGACAACTTGTAGCCGTCAGCCATCAGCTGTCATCCGTCAGCAACCTGTACTGAGGTGACTACCGCCGATGGGCGGCAAGCTTGTAAAAGAGCGTGAGGACGAAGCCTCACAACTGAATAGATTGGGAACTGCTTAATTACTTGGCATATTATTCGTCGGCGCCAGTCGTCAGTACTTTGTGGTCAGTGGCGTCCAGTTTCTGACGCGGACTGAGAACGTTATTGCTTTCGAACAGATTCGAACTGAAAGCAGATAACTGAGTGCTGACGGCTGTTACTGCACCGAGTAAATTTTATGGTCAAGCCGAACGGGCGATTAGTACAGGTAAGCTACACACATTACTGTGCTT